>NZ_CM155278.1:0-900000 GCF_056680355.1 Pseudomonas sp. ASL8
ACCGGAAATGCTCAACAAAGCGATTGCCGGCGCTGATGTGGTTTTTGTCAGTAACGAGCAAAAGCCTGCGCAAAGCCTTGCCTATCGGGCTGCTTTCGCCGCGTTCCATATGCTCTACCACTGGTTCAATGGCATCCACCTCGCCAAAGAGGCGCCGCAGTACCGCATCCTGAGCAAAAGAGTGATTAACTTCATTCTTCAGCATCCCAAGCCGGCGATGACCTATCGCCATCTGCCCGCTACGGGTGGATTTGCGCGCTCTCACCTCAGCTACAGCTACTGCGCGTCACCGACATTCCAGCGTCCCAAGCGACTGGGAGACAGCATCGACCGTGGTATCCGCCTGCTTGTTTCGACCACGCGTGCGCCAATGCGTCTTGTGACAGCGCTCTCCTTGTTTGGCGCCATCGTCAACCTTGTTTACTGCGGCTATGTGGTCGGCATCGGATTTTTTAAAACCGACGTTGCGCCTGGCTGGATTAGCCTTTCGCTGCAACAGTCGGGCATGTTTTTCCTGATATCACTCGTGCTTCTGGTGCTCGGCGAATACATCCTGAACATGGCCAGCTTCTCGAACGAAGGTCCGCTCTACCATGTGGCCCAAGAGTTCACCAGCGCTCGCATGACGCGACTCGACAAACTGAATATCGAAGAGGTGTCGTCACCCCCCGCCAATACGACAAACCTGGCCCGGGGGGAAATGTCCTGATGCCAAGTGTCGACCCTAACTACGATGCGGTTATTATTGGCGGTGGGTTTTATGGCTCGGCCATCGCGGTTTACCTGACGAAGCAGCGAGGCCTCAAGCGCATCATGCTGGTAGAGCGTGAGCCTGCGCTGATGATGCGTGCCTCGCATAATAATCAGGCCCGCGTGCACAACGGCTATCACTACCCTCGCTGTTTCACGACCGCGTATCGCAGCCGGATAAACCTGCCCAGGTTCGTGCATGACTGGCCCGAAGCGGTAACGCAGGATTTCATCAAACTCTACGCGATTGCCCGCCACAACTCGAAGGTCACGGCAAAACAGTTCGAGCGATTTTGCCGTGACATTGGCGCCAAGGTTCAGCCAGCAGCCCCTGTGTTGCGAGCCTTGTTTGAACCACGCCTCATCGAAAATGTGTTCCTGGTCGAAGAGTACGCTTTCGACTCCACCAAACTGGCGCGCTGGGCTGAGCGCGAGCTGGCAGAGTGCGGTGTGCAGATCCACTACAAGACCCGCGCAACGGAGATTTCGAAAGGGCCAAACGCAACACTGCAAGTCGTCACAGAAACCGAGGGCCGCGCCCCAGCGTTAATCTCCTGCCGTTATGTATTTAATTGCACCTACAGCGGCACCAACCAATTCAAGGGTGACTTCCCCGGCGTGCAAACGGGTCTGAAACAAGAAATCACCGAAATGGCCCTGATGCAGATGCCTGCACCTCTCGACGGTTTGGGGATTACGGTGATGGACGGTCCTTTCTTTTCGATGATGCCATTTCCCGCCCGCGGACTGCATACGCTTTCCCACGTCCGCTTCACCCCGCACCTGCACTGGACCGATCAGCAAGGGATCGATCCCTACGAAAAACTCGAGCATCACGAACGTGCAACCCGCGTCGATCGTATGGTCAGGGACGTGGGCAGGTATGTCCCGGCGGTACTCAAGGCTAAGCATGTCGATTCATTATTCGAAGTCAAAACGGTGCTGGTGAAGAATGAAGGCGATGACGGGAGGCCCATTCTTTTTGAGAAGCACGCAGCGTTACCTGGCTGTTATTCAGTGCTGGGGGGAAAGATTGACAATATTTATGATGTGTTGGAGAAGATGAATGAAGAAGTATTTTGATCTACCCACACTGTGCACGGGCATCGCCTTGCTTTTTTTGGTCAGTATCTTTCTATCGTTGGCGTCCCGGTCGATATGGCTTGATGAAGCCATGCTTCTGAAAAACATCATAGAGGTCAATACACTGAGTGGTTTCATGACACCGCTGCCCTATTACGACCAGGCAGAACCCGTACCGGCTTCGTTTTTCTTTAAGGCGGTGATGACGATTTTCCACTATGACATCAAGCCCCTCAGGCTGTCGGTACTGGCCGCGTCGGTATTAATGATTTTGCCTGTCTGCCTCCTGTTCAAGAAATACAAGTGGGGTCTTTTTGTTTTCCTGGTGGCGATCATCGGAAATACGTTTTCTTCCGGTTTTCACGTGACAGAGCTCAAATACTACTTTCTTGAAGTCAGCGGGAGTTTTCTGGCTATCTATGCGATATGGGAGGCTGAAGAGCATAAAAATATTTTTTGGACCCTTTTAATTTCGGCCGTCATCAGCCTCATCGGGTTTTCCACGCTTATCGTTTCAGGAGGACTGTTAGGCTATGCGTTTCTCTGGTGCCTGGCGAACAGAGAACTCCCCCGACGCAACACAACAATAGTTGCCTTTTTGTGCGCGGCTGCGTGCGTGGCCTTCTCGTACCTTTACATGAAACACCTGACGGTCTATCAACTGAGCAACTACGCTGAGTACGGAGGGGGTAAATCTCTTTTAGTGTCAATGAAATCGTTGGGGGAAGCGATACTGGGGGCCTACGGAAGAGCCCTGCTCATCGCGTCCTGCCTGTCGAGCATTGCACTGTTCACCTTCAATAAAAGAGGGTTTATTTTCAGGTTGAATTTATTTTTTTGCGCGCTGGTGTGTGTTGTCGTGGCAGGCAAAATTTTTGGTTTTTATCCCGCCACCTACCCCCGACATGTGATTTGGCTGATCCCCTTCAGCCTGGTTATTTCCAGCTGCGCCATCCTTGAGTTCACATCAAGCCCAGCCAAGACTTTTAAAGTGCTGGGTTGGATTCTGTTTGTTGTCCTGGCCCTTCAGGCAGGCAAAGCGTGTTACAAGAATTTCACAGGGGAGAATTATGAATACACGGCCAACAATAGCCTGTACGAGTACCTCGCAAAAATGGAGCCCAGCAACATTTTAGTTTACCCGGATGCGCAACCCTCTCTTGAATATTATTTACGGTTGGATGACCGACTAAAAAAACACCACTATACAAGTGTGCTGGATGAAACGACGCAGACCCGGGACCCGGCCATGGAGATGTCAACGTTCTTCTCCATGATCCGGACGTTATTTGAACTCAGGCCCGCGGGTGAGTTTTACTTATTACTGTCGCACCTTGATCGCCAGGACGACGACAAGGGGATTACCGCAGTGATTGAAACTGAAATTAGTACATTTGATTGTCAGTACACCTCGGTGCTGTATGTTCATAATGCCGAGTTGCTTCGTATGCACTGCCGGGTGGACCATGAATAATATGAACAATTGTTTGATTGGGTTTAGCGGATTTGTAGGGTCTACGATTGCAAAGCAGGCTGTCTTTGAGTCGGTTTATCGATCAACCACTATAGGTGATATTGAAGGCCACTCGTTTAATACCATTGTCTGCGCAGGCGCCCCCGCTCAAAAGTGGATTGCCAACCGCGAACCTGAAGCGGATCGGCAGAAAATCGAGGGCCTGATCGCCCACCTGAAAACCATTCAGTGCAACACCTTCATTTTGATCAGCACGGTCGATGTCTTCAGCACCGTCATGGGCGTTGATGAGGATACCCCTGTCGATGAGTCAGGCCTGCACGCCTATGGCCTGCATCGTCGGCTGCTGGAGAAGTTTGTCGAAAGCCATTTCCCCAATCATTTGATCGTCCGTCTGCCTGGGCTTGTCGGGCCGGGCCTGCGCAAAAACGTCATCTTCGATTTTCTGAATGACAACAATCTTCAGGCCATCGATAGCCGTGGTGTCTTCCAGTTTTACCCGATGGTCAATCTTTGGTACGACATTCAAACCGCGCTGAACGCCGGCTTGAAGTTGATTCACCTCACCGCAGAGCCGATCAGTGTGGCGGATGTGTCACAACGGGGGTTCGGCAGGCCGTTCACGAACGCTCTGGCTAACCCGGCAGCGACCTACGACATGCAGACCAAATACGCTCACGTGTTTGGGGCCGCCGGGCGCTATCAGTACAGCGCCCGTGAAGCGCTGCAGGCGGTCAGGGCCTACGCTCAGTCCGAGCCGCTCACGATCAAAGTCGATGCGGGAGCGAAAATATGAGAGTGGCTATTTCCAACATTGCGTGGGACACCGCAGAAGATGAAGCCATCGCCACGCTCCTTCAGCGCTTTGCGATTGATGCGATCGATGTCGCACCCGGCAAGTATTTTCCTGTTCCCGCCAACGCTACGGATGAGCAGATTACTCAGGTCAAAGGCTGGTGGGCCGAGCGAGGCATCGACATCACCGGGATGCAGGCGCTGTTGTTCGGCACCACCGGGCTGAATGTATTTGGTTCAGCCCAAAGCCAGTGCGCACTGTTGAAACACCTGGACGCCGTGTGCCGTATTGGCTCGGGGCTGGGCGCTACACGCCTGGTTTTTGGCTCACCAAAGAATCGTGATCGCACCGGGCTTGATGACCAGGAAACACTGGACCTGGCGGTGCCTTTCTTCAGACAGTTGGGGGACATCGCCCAGGCCCACGCTGTGACGATCTGCCTTGAGCCCAATCCTACGTGTTATGGCGCCAACTTCATGACCACCAGCGCTGAAACGGCCCTGGTGGTGAAGCAGGTCGATCATCCCGCCATCAGGATGCAGCTGGACACTGGTGCGCTGGCCATTAATGGCGAAGATCCCTGTCTGGTGCTGCAAGACTGCGCCGCCCTTATCGGGCATGTGCATGCCAGCGAGCCCGATTTGCTTCCTCTGGGGGATGGCAGCACGGATCATGTGCTGATGGTGACGGCCCTTGAGCGCTATCTACCCAACCCTGCTGTTGTGACCATCGAGATGCTCGCGACCAAGGACGAACCACATGCAGTGTCGATTGAGCGAGCATTGAACGTGGCGATCCAGCATTACCGTAGGCATAGCGTGGAGGGCAACGTATGAAGTGGCTCATCCTGCTTGTCGGGATTCTCTCCAACGCCTCCGCCAGCGTGCTGGTGAAGATGGCCATGATGCCGCCGCGCAAGTTTCCGTCCCTCAGTGACCCACTGGGCGCGCTGAGTAATTGGCCGTTCTGGCTGGGCCTCGGATTGTACGGTGGCGCCTTTCTACTCTATGCCGCAGCGTTGGCTCGCCTCCCTCTAAATGTGGCGCACCCGGTGCTGACCGCCGGGGCAGTGGCGACCGTGGCGTTGTCTTCTGTGCTGATTTTTCGTGAACCCTTCCACTGGACCACAGGGGCAGGAATTCTACTGGTAATTGCTGGCGTAGCGCTGATTACAGCGCGCGTCGCTTGATGGTAAACACAATGATGCCTACCGATATAACGTCTGCGGCGCGTAAGACCTGGCAAGTACCTTCCTTTGAAACCCCACTATGGCTCGGCCGTCAGCACCCTTGGTGCGTGGTGATTCCGGTCATCAATGAAGGTGAACGGATCAAGAGCCTGCTGGCCAGGATGGCGGCTCTCAACATCCACGGTATTGCCGACATCATTATCGTGGACGGCGGCACCACAGATGGCTCGCTTGAGTTGCAAGCGCTGCAACAGGTCGGTGTGCGGGGACTGCTGCTCAAAACCGCTCCGGGAAAATTAAGCGCTCAACTGCGTTGCGCTTATGCCTTTGCACTCGACCAAGGCTATGAGGGCATCGTCACGATTGACGGTAACGACAAGGACGACCCTGAGGCCATACCTCGCTTCATTGACGCGCTCAAGCAAGGCGAGGACTTCGTCCAGGCGTCCCGT
The DNA here is from genome assembly GCF_056680355.1 of Pseudomonas sp. ASL8. Lineage (NCBI taxonomy): Bacteria > Pseudomonadati > Pseudomonadota > Gammaproteobacteria > Pseudomonadales > Pseudomonadaceae > Pseudomonas > Pseudomonas sp. ASL8. The sequence goes on from NZ_CM155278.1 coordinate 5,745, forward strand.
TTTGTCTCGGGAGGTGTCGCAGAGAACACCCCTAAATCGCGAGACTTCGCGATCCGCTTTATCCATGCGCCAATGCTGAGCCTGTCTTCCGGTTTTAAATGGACAGACACCACCCAGGGCTTCCGTGCCTACAGCCGCAAATTACTGTTAGACCCGAAAGTGGCGATATTCCGCGATGTGTTCATGACCTACGAGCTGCTCGCCTATCTTTCGTATAGAGCACCGAAGCTGGGTTATCGCTGCGTCGAGCTACCGACGGTGAGGCGTTACCCCAAAGGCGAAGTGCCAACCAAAATCAGCAGCGTCAAGGGCAACCTGTCGGTGCTTGAGGTGCTGTTTCGCGCCTGTTTTGGGGCTTACAACCCGTAGGTTGTAATCAGTGCAGCTTACAAGCCTCCAGGAGCATTCCCGCCGCAAACGATGGCATTTTGATATACAACCCGATAAGTCTGTTAAATTATCGAGCGCGCATGCATTTTCATGCTCGATTTGGCCAGCCCTTGAGCGAGGCCGTAGCTGCATAATCGGGATGTATGGATACAGTGATGACGAGTTCATTCGGAGCAAGGAACAGGAGCCAAGCCTTCGCAAAACGTGCATTGATGCCTCGTGCGATAGGGCTGGCAGCTGGTTTTTTCTGCGTCGCCGGGGTCTTTTGGGAGCAAGGTCGTCCACCTTTCATGTGGGCACTGCTCATCACTTTTTGCTTCGTTTGGCCGTGGATAGCCTTCGCACTGGCACGCTCCGCCGAACATCCAGCGCATATTGAACGGCGCAGTGTCCTGCTTGACTCCGTTTTTTCCGCGTTTTGGGTCGCGACCATAGGGTTCAACTTGCTCCCCAGCGTAGTGATGCTCTCGATGCTGGCAATGAACAACGTTGCTACAGGCGGGATGGCCTTTGTATTACGCGGCTGGCTGGCCAAAATGGTGGGAATCGCCGTCTCCGTCGCGATATTCGGCTTAAGTTTCTCGCTTTATAGCAGTCCCTTGGTGGTTTACTCGTCGATACCGATGATCATCATCCAGCCATTGGTCATCGGTTGGACGCTATACAGACTGGCGCTCCGACTAGGGCAGAACCGTGAAGTGTTGCGTGAGTTGAGTGAGACCGACAGCCTGACAGGTCTCTACAACCGTCGTTACTGGAACGCGCTGCTCGAAAACGAATATAAACGCTGCGGGTATGGCGTCTCGAACGGCTGTCTCGCACTCGTAGACCTGGATCGTTTCAAGCAGATTAACGACACGCATGGCCACCTTGTTGGGGATGAAGTGCTGCGACACGTGGCTTCCGCACTCAGGTCTCACCTGCGTTCGACTGATATTGTCGCGAGATTCGGTGGGGATGAGTTTTGTGTGTTCCTGCCTGATACCGACAGGGTGACCGCCTTTCAGGTGCTTGACAGGGTGAGGGTTGAGGTCGCTGACGCTCTGTTCGGTCAAAAACAGACGGCCATTGCGACCTTAAGCATCGGCCTAACCGCATTCGACAATCCAATGTTGTTCAATGAATGGTTTAAACAGGCGGATTTGGCACTGTACGAAGCAAAAGCGCGTGGGCGCAACCAAGTCGCCTGTTTCGAAACAGCTCAAAACACTTCTAGAGTAACCACATAATAAATAGGTGAAAAAAGAAACGTGCTAAAACTTCAAACTTAAGCGCCTCATCACTCCACGCATCAGAACTTAAACAAACTTAAATGAACCTGCACAAAGCTGAACACACCGGGAGAAATTTTACGCTCAGTGCTTAGTCGTATTTCGTGTTATTTGGTTTATAACTGGTGTGTAGAACGATCTCTGGTCTATGATGTTAAAAGGCCACAATCCAGCTAGTCCACCTACTCCGCCTTACTTTATATTAAACATATCGTTGCCTGCTCAGCAGACCTGAGTCCGCAGCGGCGGTCTATTAAACACGTACCTTTCCAATGACGAGTGTCCAGGAAGGGACTGGGCAAGTGTTTGAGTTTCAAACGTGGCGCCTTCCAGGTCTGCAATGTTACATCCGGCTTTAGGCCCCCTCACTTCAGCGCAAAAACTCATCGAAAAGCTCACTAATATCTGGAAAACCGATCAGGGATCAACGCAATGCACAGGAAGATTTTTGGCCTTGAGCCCGTTATTTTGGTTGTCGATGACCAGACCACTGATATCAGGATGCTAAGCGAAGCCGTACGAGACTTGGGCAATGTTCAGCTCGCGACCGATGGTCGAAGCGCAATTCTGGCAGCCCGTCGGTGGGGACCTGATGTTGTGCTACTCGACATTGAAATGCCCGGCATGAATGGCTTTGAAGTCTGCAAGGCGCTGAAATCCGATCCCAAAACGTGTGATGCTGCCGTTATTTTCGTTACCTCTCATACACAGACGGAAAACGAGCTGCGAGCGCTTGATTACGGCGGTATTGATTTTCTCCAAAAACCACTGAATATCCCCTTGGCTCGCGCGCGCATCAAGGCGCATATCGCGTTGCGCAATGAGGCAAAAAAACTAGCCAATCATGATGCGTTAACCGGTTTACCGAACCGTTTTTTGTTGCAGGATCGTATTGAACAGGCCCTGCAAAATGCTCGCTCGAGTCATGGGCAAGTAGCGATGCTCTTGATTCATCTGGACAACTTAAAAGCGATCAGCGACTCATTTGGTCAATCCGTTAGCGACGAGTTGCTGCGTGAAGTGAGTTCACGGCTGACAGCATGCTCGCAGGCAGTCGACACCGTCAGTCGGCAGCGCGGTGAAGAGTTCATCATCCTTCTTCCCGACGTCAGCGGTGTCGACGCCATAGGCGCTCTAACCGTGCGGCTTCTGTCGGCAGTTTCCGCTCCGTTTTCCATCCAGGCGAACCGTTACGATCTGTCCGCCAGTATTGGTATCAGCGTGTTCCCCGATGACAGCCATAGCCTGGATTCGCTGTACCAGCATGCAGACTCGGCCATGTGTCGAGCCCGGCAGGAAGGGCGCAATCGCTATCGATTCTTCTCCTCGGACATTGAAAGCAGTATTCGAGCTAAACAGCTGCTTGAGCAAGGTATGCGTAATACGTTAGAGCACGGTCTTTTCGACGTGTTTTATCAAGCCAAGATCGATGCCCGTGACAACCGCGTGGTGGGTGTGGAGGCATTGATACGTTGGCGCGATGGCGACGGCAACTTTATACCGCCCATGGACTTCATTCCTCTGGCCGAGGAAACCGGCTTGATCGTCCCCATTGGCCAGTTTGTCCTGTTAAAGGCCTGCATGGACGCCAAGAAGTATTATGAACAGGGTCAGGTCATTCCTGTCAGCGTCAACATTTCCGCCGTGCAGCTTCAGGAAGAGTCCTTTCTCGGCATGGTCATGAGTATCCTCGCCGACTCGGGATTAAGCCCTGAATTACTGGAGCTTGAAATTACCGAAGGGGTACATGCCAGCCCCCTCTATAACACCCGGGAAACCTTGATAGCCCTTCGAGCACTCGGCGTACGCATTTCAATTGACGATTTTGGTACCGGTTATTCGAACCTGACTTACCTCAAACGATTCCCGATTGATGTGCTGAAGATCGATCAGAGTTTCGTGAAGGATCTGCTCGTCGATAAAAGCGATGCGGCAATCATTGTGGCAATCATCGCGTTCGCCGAGGCGCTGGGGCTCGAGTTGGTGGCCGAGGGTGTAGAGACCTGCGAGCAAGCGGCAACGCTACGCTCACTGGGGTGCAACATCATGCAGGGCTTCCTCTATTCCCGCCCCATTCCTTTTGCGCACATGAGCACGTTCCTGGCTGAAGCCGCAACGAATGACGTCACCCCATGACACCGCACTTATTTTGAAGCCGTACTGCTCACTTATTGTTTGCTGGCAAAAAAATCTTCCGGTGGGTATGACCTTGTGAAAAATAGAACCACATTCGCCATCATCAATCGCAGCGTGGCCATGACACTCGGGCTTGGCCTGCTCATCAGTCTGCTCACCGCTTTTTTTATCAACCGCATTAATGAGCATGAGGCACAGGCCGCAGTGGCCAGCGAGGCAGAAGAGGCCGCTGACGCCGTAGTGAGCCGCTTGAACCTCTATCAATACGGCTTGCGGGGCGCTCGCGGGGCGGTGCTCACTGCGGGCGAGCACTCGATTACCCGCGATGCATTCCATCGCTACAGCCTGACCCGTGACCTAAAAGCTGAATTCCCGGGCGCCATGGGTTTTGGCTTTATTCGGCGCGTACCAGCAGGTAGCGAGGGTACGTTTCTAGAGACCGCCAAGGCTGACGGACAACCTGACTTTGCTATTCATCAACTCATGCCTCATTCAGGTGAGCGCTTCGTCATTCAGTACATTGAGCCCACAGAACACAATCTGCCTGCATTGGGTCTGGATATCGCATCGGAACAAAACCGCCGGGCAGCCGCCGAGACGGCCCTTCGTACAGGAGAGGTCAAGCTGACCGGGCCCATTTATTTGGCTCAAGCCGATGACAAGCATCAGCAGTCATTTTTGATTTTAATGCCCATCTACAGGGGGAATGCTGCCCCGGCGACTGTTGCCGAACGAGAGGAAACGGCCTTTGGCTGGAGTTTCGCACCGCTGTGGATAACAGACGTGTTAGCGGGATTGCCTGGACAGAATGAGGCGGTTCATTTGGAGTTAAGTGACATTACAACGGCGGGGCAGAAGACGTTCTACATCAGCCCCGGTGATCCGCCAAATATGGAGAAATTATTTGCCCGTCGCCTGGAGCGAGAAGTCTTTGGTCGGCGCTGGCAAATCGAATTCAGTGCCCACCCGTTGTTTATAGAACGTCTGCATCAGTTATCGCCAAAGCTCGCGCTCTCTCTGGGTGGGCTTGTCAGCCTGCTGCTGGCCGCATTGGTTGCGCTGGCGAACCTGAACCGCGAGCGTCGACGGGTAGTTGTTGCCCAGCAGGCGTGGTTGGCGGCAATCGTCGAAAGCTCATCGGACGGCATCATCGGAAAGACCCTGAACGGTGTCATTACCAGCTGGAATAAAAGCGCTGAACACCTGTTTGGTTATAGCGCCGAAGACGCCGTCGGCCAACCTCTTGCCAGCTTGATTGTGCCTGAGGGTAAAGAGGACGAAGAAAGCAATATCTTGAATCGCATCCGTTGTGGAGAGCGCATTCAGAGCTTTCAAACACTACGCCGACGTCGCGATGGAAGCCTGATTGATACGTCGGTCACCGTCTCGCCAATCTACGGCGAAAATGGCCACATCGTCGGGGCCTCTAAAACGGTACGGGACATCACTGCCCAAAAGACCGCTGAAGCAAAAATCCTTGAGCTTAACTCAAGCCTTGAAGTGCAAGTCGCTCAGCGCACCTCAGAGTTAAGTGAACTGAATGTTCTGCTGGGCAGCGTGCTGAACTCTGCTTCCGAGGTGTCGATCATCGCGACAGATCTTCAGGGGATCATTCGCGTATTCAATCGGGGCGCGGAGCGTTTGCTGGGTTACCACGCCGATGAAGTATTGAATATCAGCACGTCTGCGTTAGTCCATGTACCCGAGGAATTAGCTGCCCGCGGAGCTGCGTTGACAGAGGAGTACGGCCACCCCATTGAAGGCTTCCGCGTACTGGTGCACAAACCGGAAATCGAGGGAACGGCAGAAACGCGCGACTGGAATTACGTGCGCAAGGATGGTTCGCGTTTCCCGGTCACGCTGGTGGTCACCGCCATGCGCGATGAGACAGGGCAGATAGGCGGTTATCTGGGCATTGCCATGGACATTACCGCCCAGCGGGAGCTGGAGTCCCGCCTGCGGCATGCCAAGGAGCAGGCAGACGCGGCGAGTGCGTCCAAATCTTCTTTCCTGGCAAATATGAGCCATGAGATACGGACCCCGATGAATGCAGTCCTCGGCATGCTGCAACTGGTCCTGCAGACCGAGCTGAATGTCCGTCAATTCGATTACGCGACCAAGGCACAGAGCGCAGCCAAATCACTCCTTGGCCTGCTCAATGACATTCTCGACTACTCGAAGATCGAGGCCGACAAGTTGCAACTGGATTTACACCCTTTTGAGCTTGAACCCTTGATGCGCGATCTTGCCGTGGTGTTGGCGGGTAACCATGGACAGCAGGAGGTCGAAGTGATGTTCGATCTTGACGTTGATCTGCCTGCCGTGTTGATCGGCGATAGCCTTCGACTCCAACAAATCCTGATCAACCTAGCCGGTAACGCTCTAAAATTTACAGCAAAAGGCCAAGTAGTGGTCAGCATCAAACAGTTAAGGCGCTCCGCCGATACTGCGTCCCTGCGCATATTAATTGCCGATGACAATACCACCGTCGGTGAGCTACTCCTGCGGACAGTGAATGAGCTGGGCTGGAAAGCAGATTATGTCAGCGGGGGCGTCAAGGCCGTAGAGCGCGTAAGGGAAGCCCAAGAGCGAGGTGAACGTTATAGCGTGGTCCTTATGGACTGGCAGATGCCCGATATGGATGGGCTAAGTGCAGCTCAATTGATCCGTCAGGAGGGAGGCGGCCTCCCCCCTCCAATCGTCATCATGATCACCGCCTATGGGCGAGAGATGCTGGCCGATGTTTACCAAGAGGGCGATGCACCCTTCGTTGGACTCCTCACAAAACCAGTAACCCCCCAACAACTGGCTGATACCGTCCAGCGGGCTATAGAGGGTATTGGCATGCCCTCCCCCAACGCCCAATCACCCGCATTTCACCCGTCAAATCGACTCGCGGGCCTGCGTTTGTTGGTGGTCGAAGACAACATGATAAACCGGCAGATCGCCGAGGCGCTGCTTAGCGGTGAGGGGGCTCAGGTTCTACTGGCCGAGGGTGGCGTTGAAGGCGTCCGCATGATCATGACGGATGCTCACTCATTCGATGCGGTGTTGATGGACATACAGATGCCGGATATCGATGGCCTGGAGGCCACCCGGCGCATCCGCGCCAATCCTCGCTTCGCGACCCTTCCAATCATAGCGATGACCGCCAACGCGTCAAAAAGTGACCGTCAAACCTGTCTCGCCGCGGGCATGAACGAGCATGTTGGCAAACCCATCGACCTGGAACAACTGATTACGACCCTGATCGCTCAGACAGGGCGTGAGAATAACCAGCAAGCAATTACCACAGTGCACGAAGACGAAAACACGTTGATCATCGAGCAACGCGCATCGATGATCCATCGCCTGGGTGGCAATATCGATCTGATTCGTAGTGTATTGAGGGGCTTTGGTCCTGAATTACAGCAGCAAATAACCCAACTAAAACAGCACATCGAACAACAAAACAGGGTCAGTGCGGCCTCCGTGTTGCACGCGATTAAAGGCAGTGCGGGTACCATGGGCGCTGTGGCCCTGTCGCTGCGAGCCAGTCAGTTTGAACAGCAACTGATCCACGGAAACTTTCAGGCTGAGGACCGCCTCCTTGCTGCCCATAGCCTGAACGAATTAAGTCAACTTCTTACGGAAAGCGTTGAACAGTTGCATGTTCAGTTTGATATCGCACACCCCACGGCCATTGACACCACTGACGGGCACTTCACCCTGCTTTAAAATACGATGGGTACTGTTTAATTAAATAGCGAGGCCACCCCGGGATTTATTTGGGCGTGGCCGATCAGATCACTATCGATTAAACCGCTCAACCAATGCCCGCAAACCACGAGAGGTACTTTCAAGCTCATTGCCACGAATGACGGCGGCGTTAGCGTTCCTGGCCGTGATCTCAACCGTGCCTGCCATATTATTAATTTGTCGGGCAATATCTTCCGCTACATGGGCCTGCTCTTCAGAGGCTGCGGCCATTTGTTGGCCCATACCACTTATTCGCTCAATCGCCTCGCGAATACCCTGGAGTGCTCGCTGTGCCCCTATCACATGCTCAACACCGTGATCGGCCTCCTGGATACCTAACCGGGCAATGCTTACGGCCTCGTCAGCCCCCTTTTTAAGGGTTTCGATGACACGCTGGATTTGCTGCGTGGACTCACGCGTTTTCCCCGCCAGCGCACGGACCTCGTCTGCGACTACCGCAAAACCACGTCCCTGCTCGCCCGCTCTTGCGGCCTCAATCGCCGCGTTAAGTGCCAGTAGATTTGTTTGATCGGCAATGGACTGAATCATCCCGGCAGCCGTCATGATTTGCTGGGTTTCATTGGCAAGATTGTCCACAGCATTACTAATACTGGTTACCGTACCGGCCAGAAGTTGAATGGCGTCGCGAGAGTCCCCGGCTACTTTGCCACCTTGCTCCGCCAGTTCGTTGGCCGTGTTCGCTTCAGTGGCTGTTTGCTGCACATGCCTGGCGACTTCAGTGATCGAGGCGGCCATCTCCGTCACCGCAGCAGCTGTCATGTCCGTCTCAGCTCTCTGTTCCAGCAAGGCCTGTTCCGTTTGACTAGACAGCAGCGAGGAATGTGCAGCCGCTTCAGACACTTGGTTCGCGAGATCGCTCAGGCGAGTCAGGCGAGTCAGGGCCGTTTTGAGGCGCGCATCTTCACTGATCAAGATCATTTCGACCTGAGCAGACGTTCCATAAGCATCACTGTAAGTGAGCGCACTGACCGGGTCCGTGAAGGCATCAGGCGAGCTTTTAATAATCTGAGTTAACTGGGCATTAAACCGACTACCCGACCACCAACCTGCCGCAATAAACAGCCCGGCCGTGACCCCTTGGGCGACGGGCATAGAGGCCATCCCAATCACGCCAACAGCCCCCGCTCCCGCGATGACTGGGACGGTCATTGTTTTCAGTGTGGCCACGAAGTGTCGTCTTTTTGGAACCGCTTTTTTACCCGCACGTAAACGTTCATAAAGCACCTGCGCACGCTTTACTTGCGCTTGAGTCGGCTTAACCCTGACAGACTCGTAGCCTTTTATATGGCCGTCTTCGAGGATGGGTGTGACATAGGCACTGACCCAATAGTAGTCACCGTTCTTGCACCGATTTTTTACAATGCCCATCCAGCTTTTACCTGCTTTCAGGTAGCTCCACATCAATCCAAAAACGGCAGGAGGCATATCGGGGTGACGCACTAAATTATGTGGATTCCCCACGAGATCCTCCCGAGAATAGCCACTTATTTTTGCAAACTCATCATTGCAATAAGTGATTTTTCCATGAGTATCAGTCGCCGAGATCAGGCGTTGTTCAATCGGAAATACTTGTTCCACTGCAGTGATAGAACGAGGTGTACGCATGATTGATACCCGCATGAGATTACTGTCATCCCGACATCATAGTCCACAAAAGCACGGCGCTTATCGCGCACTTAACTAAACAGTTGAAAAGCATGAAAATAGCTTAAGCATGACAACAAACAGTTCAACTTTGTTGAAGTCTGTATATATTAGTGCAATGAATTTCACCGCACATCAGCCGGGAGTCGTCATGAATGTCTCTAATTGTTATGTCTATGAAAACGGCCGGCAATGCCAGCGCATTGTTGCAGTGACGCGCGCGGCTCAGGTCGGATGCGCAGCGACGACAGTACGAGTGTCAGGCTCGGAAAAGACAAGGGTATGCCTGAATTTTTCTGCCTGAACAGATGGCCAGCGGCCCTTACGCTCTTCATGCAACCGGCTAGCGCACTCACTCGATAACGGAAAACCACGGCAAGGGAAAGCAGCGGCTAAAATCAAAAGGGACCAAGCACTTCAAAGCAAACGATAGCCAACGGTTACAACGAACTTTTTTGCCAGGGCGGCTTTATGAGAAAACTACAAAAAAATAGCTCGATGGAAAGCGATCTTGGTGATGTAGCTGACAATCTAAAGCAGACGATGAGTCAGCTTTCAGATTTTTCAGCACAGCTGATCGAAGGCGGCAATGAACAAGCCTCTCAGTTGATGGGGAAGGTGATTCTGTCGCTTCAAGAAGATGAATGCATGCTCCGCAGGTACACGGACAGCTTAAAAACCGGAAGGCTCGGACGAAGGTCGGACGATTAAAGATCTTCATGGCATTCAACACGCCAACGCAAGACATGCCGCCCGACAAAACCAGGGCGGCATAGACGAGTTGATCGATCACATCGATACCCACAGCCGATTAAGGACTTTGCATGATCCAAACTGAACAGCCGCACCAAATCGCACTGGATAAATTTCTCGCGGAGCACCCTGCCCTCCGCGAAGAATTGGATAACCTGAATCCGCTCGAGGCCCAAGCCGTCGGCGTGCCAATGACGCAATACCGCGATGAGCGACTGCACCAGGCATTTGAGGCTGAAGCTGAGCGCTTGGGCTTCTTTGCCTGGGAGCTGACCCTGCAATTGACGGCGGCTTCCCCTGAAGAATTTGAGGCGCAGCGTATTGAGGTGCACAAGGAAGTTGCCGAGATGGCGGGCATGGAGTGGACGGAGTATTGCGAGATGCACGGCCTGAAGGCTTGAGTGCCTGAAAATATGGTGTCCCAGGGCAGGTTCGAACTGCCAGCCTTCCCCTTAGGAGGGGGATGCTCTATCCAATTGAGCTACTGAGACACGAGTGCTGGAGCACAGGAAAGGCACCAGCAAGGACGGCGTGCATGTTAACGGCACCGCAGGATTTTGTCATGTCGTCCTTGGCTTTTTAAGCCGTAGTACTGCGCCTACGAGACGGTTCTGGACGACGCCCCCCTTTGTAATCATGCAAATTGCACTACTGCAAAAGGCCATCATTGCAAACTGCAAGACAAGCGCACGTCAGAACAAGTGCAAGGCATTGATTTAAATCATATTTTTAATGATTTTCATTTGGCACAGGGCATGCACAAGCTACTCATACAGGAAACCCCTGCAAAAAGTTCCAGGTGGAGGTACTTAATATGAACATTGCCCTTTCGTTCCTCAATGCTGCTGCCCTCGTCGCGCTGGTGACATTTCAGTTTCAAGGCAACAGCAGCGACGATGGACAGGTCAGTGCTCCGGTACAGCCGCACCACCTTGTGCAGCAGGCTTCACATTTCGCAGTGATGACCGACCAGTCCTCCAACAACAAGGCTATGCTTGCCAATGACAGCAACGACGTCATGCCGCTGTCGCTCGATCGTTCCGAACGTTGGGTTTTTTAATCGCCTGATTTTTTCCGGTATCAATCCCTACGAGAACTGCCATGTCAAAATCCGCACTGTCATTTCTGGTCCTGGCACTGATGGCAATCGTCATCGATATGCTGCTTCCGCTGGATGCGAATGCCATGAGCTCTTTGCTTAAAATCGCCAGTGGCCTGTTTATTGCGCTCTTCATTGTGGCGCTGGTCGTCGGCCGAAAAATCAAATTCGACCCGCTGCTGCGCTGACCTTCCTGACATTCTGCTTCCACCTGTAAAGGCAAGTAAGCACCCGTTGCCCTAAGCATCATTTGACCGCGCGCAGCCTCAGAATTATCTCCCTCCCTCTTCATTTGCTTGATTTACCCATGGTCCCTGGCAAATCGATCAAACCGCTCTACGCTCATGAGAAGCCTGTTGCGCACCACATGGCGCCTGAATCGGCCAAAAATAGGACTTTCGGATCGCCGGCAGCACGAATACTTTGCAAAGCAGCCCGCAATTCTGATAATTGGTGCTGGCGAATCGCCTTTATGAGGCTCAATATTTGTCACAGAATTGGCGCCAAGGAACCGGCAAAAGTCAGGCATGATGCTGACCTCTTTGACATTCAGGTTGAACATTTGTCCAGAAAGGCTGTCTCAACATGACATCTTGCGGCCAATTGCTAAAACCGCTCCCTCTGAACTAACCGGTTAAATATATGAGCCCTATGAAACAGGCTACTTATTCCAGCCGCACGGCTGACAAGTTCGTAGTACGACTACCTGATGGCATGCGTGACCGCGTGTATGAGGTTGCCAAAAATCATCACCGCAGCATGAACTCCGAGATCATTGCTCGCCTTGAGCAGAGCTTGATTCAAGAAGGCGCGCTGGGCGACGAGCCAAGCCTGCGTCTCGACAGCCCGGAACTGTCCATGCACGAGCGCGAATTGCTGCAGCGGTTCCGTCAACTCTCTCATCGCCAGCAAAACGCACTTGTTTCGCTGATTGCACACGATACCGAAAACGCTGTCGACGACGAGTCCTGACAGCGAGATCAAAATATTCAGGCCGGTATCCAGCTGGCTTTTTTATGGGTATTTTTATTATCGGGTCGCTGTCGTACTTTTTTTCAAGCTAAAAAAAACCGCCTTCACAGACTGTGTGAAAACCTAGCAATCTGCACAAGGCTCAACGAAAATGCTCCGTACCGAAAGATACGGGGCATTTTTCGTTATGGCCTACATTCAAGGCGAGTCGCGCAGCCAGACCAGCTTGTTTCCGGTCTCGCTGGAGGAATTGATTCCTGCGGATCACCTTGTCCGGGTCATCGACCTGTACGTGAGCAAGCTGGATCTCATACAGCTGGGGTTTGATAAAGCGCGACCTAAAGGCACCGGTCGCCCGTCTTATGATCCTGCCGATCAGCTCAAGCTCTATCTCTACGGCTACTTCCAGCGGATCCGCTCATCGCGCCGACTCGAAGCCGAGTGCCAGCGCAATATCGAAGTCATGTGGCTAATCAATCGGCTCAAGCCCGACTTCAAGACTATCGCCGACTTCCGAAAAGACAACAAACCTGCCTTCGTGGCGACGTGCCGTGCCTTCGTTCGGTTTTGTCGAACGGCTGGTCTGATTGCAGGAGAACTGGTCGCCATCGACGGCAGCAAGTTCCAGGCGGTTGCTTCTGCACGGCGGCATCTGAATCTAAAGCAGCTCAAGCGCCAAGAGGAGAAGTTGGATAAACGCATTGCCCAGTATCTGGCAGAACTGGATGAAGCCGATAAAGCCGACGTTTCTGAAGTGATTGATCGCAGTGCGGTCAAGACCGCGCTGGCGAAGCTTGAAGTTCGCAAGCAGGACAATCAGAGCTGCCAGGTACTGATGAATGCCCTTGGCGTGGAGCAGTTCAACACACACGAAAGCGATGCCCGAATGATGCGCACGCCAAAAGGCGCTCGCGTCGCCTACAACATACAGACGGCTGTGGACGCCGAGCATTGCCTGATTTTGCATCACGAGGTCACTCAGGACAGTGATGACCGCAAGCAGTTGGAGCCGATGGCCAAAGCCGCCAAAGAGCAACTACAGCAGGAAGAATTAACGGTTACCGCTGATGCCGGCTACTCCAACGGCAAGCAGTTCCAGGCTTGCGAGGATGCTTCGATTACCAGTTATGTGCCGGTTCAGCGCTCGCTCAACCCATGTGATCAGGAGTTCTTCGCACGCGATGATTTTGCCTACGATGCCACGCAAGACCGCTATCAATGCCCTGCGGGCAAATGGCTAACGCTCAAACAGTTGAACAAGGGCGACCGCATCTACCAGGCAGCCATCAGTGATTGCGCGGTCTGCCCGTTAAAATCCCGATGCACCAAGGCGCAACGCCGCCATGTCATGCGGCATGCCCATGAAGAGGCGTTCGAACGAATGGAAAAAAGGATGCTCGCGCATCCGGAAATGATGATTAGCCGAAGATCCATCATTGAGCACCCCTTCGGAAATCTGAAACAGTGGTTGTTTGGTAATGGCCGCTTCCTGTTGCGCCAGTTGGAGGGCGCGCGAGCGGAAATGGCACTGGCCGTGAACGCTTACAACCTGAAAAGAGCCGTTAGCGTGCTGGGTGCACGCCGGATGATGGAACTGATGGCCTGAAAAGGCTTTTTCGCCTGCTGACGATATAAAAGGAAACGCCCCGACAAGTCGGGGCGTTTCCTTTAGCCTCGGGAAACTGCGTTTTCACACAGTCTGATCAGGCGGTTTTTTTATTAGTCGTCTTCAAAGCAAGAAGATGGTGGCCAACCCCAGGAAGATAAAGAACCCTCCACTGTCCGTCACTGCAGTAATCATCACACTCGCCCCCATGGCAGGATCTCGCCCCAGACGCGTCAGCGTCATAGGGATCAGCACCCCCATCAGCGCCGCAAGCAACAGATTGAGCGTCATGGCGGAGGTCATGACCACGCCCAGTGACCAACTGCCATACAGCAGGTAAGCCACCACCCCGATTACACCACCCCATATCACGCCATTGATCAGCGCGACCGCGAGTTCTTTGCGCATCAGGCGCGATGTATTACCGGTACTGACCTGGTCCAACGCCATGGCCCGAACGATCATGGTAATGGTTTGATTACCGGAGTTACCGCCAATCCCGGCAACGATCGGCATCAACGCCGCCAGCGCTACCAGTTTCTCGATAGAGCCCTCAAACAAACCGATGACCCGCGAAGCGATAAAGGCGGTGATCAAATTGATCGCCAGCCAGGCCCAGCGGTTGCGCAAGGACTTCCAGACGGAGGCGAAGATGTCTTCTTCTTCGCGCAGACCCGCCATGTTGAGGACTTCGTTTTCGCTTTCTTCACGGATCAGATCGACCATTTCATCGATGGTCAGACGCCCGATCAGCTTGCCATTCTTGTCCACCACTGGCGCTGAAATAAGGTCATAACGCTCAAAGGCTTGAGCCGCGTCGTAGGCGTCTTCATCCGGGTGGAAACTCACCGGATCGCTGGCCATCACCGCAGCCACCTGCTTATCGGGATCGTTGACCAGCAAACGCTTGATCGGCAGCACGCCCTTGAGCACACCGTCGTAATCAACCACGAACAGTTTATCGGTATGCCCAGGCAATTCTTTGAGGCGACGCAGGTAACGCAACACTACTTCGAGGCTGACATCCTCACGGATAGTCACCATCTCGAAGTCCATCAGCGCACCGACCTGCTCCTCGTCGTAAGACAAAGCAGACCGTACACGCTCACGTTGCTGGCCATCGAGGGCCTCCATGAGCTCATGGACAACGTCACGCGGCAATTCAGGTGCGAGGTCAGCCAGTTCGTCGGCGTCCATCTCTCTGGCAGCAGCCAGGAGCTCGTGATCGTCCATGTCGGCGATCAGTGTTTCACGGACAGAATCGGAAACTTCAAGAAGGATATCGCCGTCGCGCTCGGCTTTTACCAGTTGCCAGACAGTCAGACGTTCAGCGAGGGGCAAGGCTTCGAGGATGTAAGCGACGTCGGCAGAGTGAAGGTCATCGAGCTTGCGTTGCAACTCGACGAGGTTCTGCCGGTGAACGAGGTTTTCTACGCGGTCATGATGCTGACCTTCCTGACGGTGAGTCAGGTCTTCGACCACACGCTGACGATGCAGCAGCTCAACAACTTGAGCGAGGCGATCTTGCAGGCTTTCTTGTGTTTTTTTTACTTCTATTTCGGTCATAGGCGAACTCCACTCCCAGCAGCGGAGTACGCCGGGGAGATCAATCAGTCAATTCGTGATTGGTAAAACGTAATTCGGAGTAACTACTGGGTAAGTCCATGGAGGTATTCCACAAGCCCCGGCGGGGCTGACGGGCGCAATGATACACCGCTTGAGAGCATCGCACGCTACAAAATCTTGGCAAGAACAAGCGCTTGCGCGACAAAATTGAATCAATACTTGTACGACGTTACATCCCGAGAAGAAAGCACGCGCCCTGTCAAATAAGCATGGGCTAGCCTTGAAGACAGCCGTCACGGAGGACGCTGAATGCCCGCCACTGCTCGAACGACCCTATTACTTGCCCTGCTCTGCCTTCCCCTGCCAACGCTGGCAACAACCGTTCAACGCTGCGAAGACGCCCAAGGGAATATCACTTTCACGTCCCAGGGCTGCCCTAGCGGTCATAGCCTGCTCCTGCAAAGCACCTACAACGCACCACCAGGCAACGCAGTCCATCTGCTGCCCGAATCTACGCCTTCCTCAAGACAGGTCCTGGCGCCACCGGACAATCGCCGAGCACACAAAGAACTGGTAGTCGTCGGCCAGAGAGACGACGGGTGCGAAAATCAAGTGAGTAGCAAACAACGGCGGCAGGCGATCATCAATCAGCGAGTCCGAGCAGGCATGAGTTCCCGTGATGTGGAAAGCTCACTGGGCAAGCCGGATAAAATAGCCAAACGAAACGGAGAAACCCGCTATCACTACAGCGAAAAGAAGGGCCGCAGCAATCAGGTTGTATTCGACGAGAACGGATGCGTAAAGGGCAAACGCCAGAAAGCAAAAAGCCCGCATTAAATGCGGGCTTTTTGGTGTTTGGTGCACTCGACAGGATTCGAACCTGTGACCGCTCGGTTCGTAGCCGAGTACTCTATCCAGCTGAGCTACGAGTGCAATTGGCGTTTGATAAACCAGACCACCGCTGGTTGAAGCAAGTTGCTTACATCACTGTAAACAACCCTTTAAATGGTGCACTCGACAGGATTCGAACCTGTGACCGCTCGGTTCGTAGCCGAGTACTCTATCCAGCTGAGCTACGAGTGCATTTGTTGCCGCGCATTATAGATCGTTTAATCATTTCGTCAAGCACTTTTGCGAGTAAATTCAAACACTTACCGCTCAAGCCAGATTACAACGCCCTACATAAATAATGGCGGAGAAGGGGGGATTCGAACCCCCGACACCCTTTTGAGGTGTACTCCCTTAGCAGGGGAGCGCCTTCGGCCACTCGGCCACCTCTCCGCAACACGGGGCGTATAATAACCGCCTTTTCCCCGTTTGCAAAGCCAAAAATTCAATAAAAATTAATGGCTTGGTTCCTGGTCCTTCTCTTTCTTGATGCGCAGGTAAATTTCCTCACGGTGAACAGCCACCTCTTTGGGGGCATTGACACCAATTCGTACTTGATTACCTTTAACGCCGAGCACGGTCACTGTGATTTCACCATCACCAATGATCAGGCTTTCTGCGCACCGACGAGTCAGAATCAACATACTTTTCTCCTCACGCACTACTTTCAGGGACAACAGTCTGCAAAGCTAAAACAGCATTGGCCTACAACAAAATGAGCAATAGACCTACACCTGAGTATTGACTAGCGCAAAGAAAAGAACAGCCTTCCTACGCAGATCAAAAAAACGAAAGGCGCGGATCAACCGCGCCTTTCGGGCAACGCATCACTCGCCCTGTCGGGCCGGAGCGTCCAATTCAAACGCCGTGTGCAACGCACGCACTGCCAGCTCCAGGTATTTCTCTTCGATAACCACAGACACCTTGATTTCAGACGTCGAAATCATCTGGATGTTGATGCTTTCCTTGGCCAGCGATTCGAACATACGGCTGGCGACACCCGCGTGCGAACGCATGCCCACACCCACGATCGACACCTTGGCGATCTTGGTATCACCGACAACCTCACGAGCGCCAATTTCACGCGCCGTGTTTTCCAGCACCAGCAAGGCGGCCTGATAGTCGTTGCGATGCACGGTGAACGTGAAATCGGTGGTGTTATCGTGCGCGACATTCTGCACGATCATGTCCACTTCAATGTTCGCGCCACTGATAGGGCCCAGAATCTTGAAGGCCACCCCTGGGTTATCCGGCACGCCACGGATGGTCAGCTTGGCTTCATCACGGTTGAAGGCGATACCGGAAATGATCGGCTGTTCCATGGATTCCTCTTCATCAATGGTAATGAGGGTGCCCGGACCCTCCTGGAAACTGTGCAGAACGCGCAGTGGAACGTTGTACTTGCCAGCAAACTCGACCGCACGGATTTGCAGCACCTTCGAACCGAGGCTGGCCATTTCCAGCATCTCTTCAAAGGTGATCTTGTCCAAGCGTTGAGCCTGCGACACCACACGCGGGTCGGTGGTGTAGACGCCATCGACGTCGGTATAGATCTGGCATTCGTCAGCTTTCAACGCAGCCGCCAGGGCCACGCCGGTCGTGTCCGAACCACCGCGACCGAGGGTGGTGATATTGCCGTGCTCATCGACACCCTGGAAACCGGCGACAACGACTACCCTGCCCGCCTTCAGATCGGCACGAATCTTCTGATCGTCGATTTGAAGAATACGCGCCTTGTTGTGCGCGCTGTCGGTCAGGATACGTACCTGATTGCCGGTGTAGGACACCGCTGGCACGCCACGCTTGATCAAGGCCATGGCCAGCAAGGCAATGGTCACTTGCTCGCCCGTGGACACAATCACATCCAGCTCACGCGGAACCGGTTGGTCGCTGATCTGCTTGGCCAATCCGATCAGGCGATTGGTCTCGCCACTCATGGCTGACAACACAACCACCAGCTCGACGCCTGCATCGTGGAACTTTTTAACCTTGTCGGCCACCTGCTCGATTCGCTCGATAGAGCCAACGGAGGTGCCTCCAAATTTCTGTACGATTAAAGCCATCTCAAAGCAGCCTCAGCCCGTGAAGGGCGCCCATTAAACATTCAAACCCATCAAAGCGCCAAAGCCTGCCGTCAAACGGCAGGCCTGGTGGACGACTTAAACACCCTGCTCGACAAAGGGCACGGTCAACGCCAGCGCTGCATCCAGTGCACCGGCATCAACACCACCACCCTGAGCCATATCAGGACGACCACCGCCTTTACCGCCTACGGCAGCGGCCGCTTGCTTCATCAAATCACCGGCTTTGAGTTGGCCAGTCAGGTCCTTGGTTACGCCTGCAACCAATACGACCTTATCTTCATGGACACTGCCAAGCAGGATCACTGCGCGGCCGAGCTTGTTCTTTAATTGATCAACCAGCGCCAACAGGGCTTTGCCATCCTGACCGTCAAGGCGTACGGCAAGGACTTTCACCCCTTTGACATCCAGCGCGGCCGACGACAGATCGTCACCCGCGGCACTGGCTGCCTTGGCCTGCAATTGTTCGAGTTGTTTTTCCAACTGGCGGTTACGCTCCAGTACAGCCGAGAGCTTGTCCAGCACGTTGTCGCGACTGCCCTTGATCAGGGTCGCGGCTTCCTTGAGTGTGTCTTCGGCCGCGTTGAGGTAGGCCAGCGCCGCAGCGCCAGTGACCGCTTCGATACGCCGAACGCCTGCAGCAACGCCACCTTCACTGATGATTTTCAGCAACGCGATGTCGCCAGTGCGATTGGCGTGAATGCCACCACACAGCTCGACCGAGAAGTCGCCACCCATGCTCAGTACGCGCACGCTGTCGCCGTACTTCTCGCCAAACAGCGCCATGGCGCCTTTCTTCTTGGCGGTCTCGATATCGGTCTCTTCGGTTTCGACCGGGGAGTTCTTGCGCACTTCGCGGTTTACGATGTCTTCCAGAGCTTTCAACTGCTCTGGCTTGATCGCTTCGAAGTGGCTGAAGTCAAAACGCAGGCGTTGACTGTCGACCAGCGACCCTTTCTGCTGTACGTGCTCACCGAGCACCTGACGCAACGCGGCGTGCAGCAAGTGCGTCGCCGAGTGGTTCAGGGATGTGGCGTGGCGAACCTCGGCATCGACCTCTGCATTGAGCTCGATACCCACTTTAAGACTGCCTGCAGCCTGGACGCCGTGGTGCAGGAACGCGCCGCCGGTTTTGGTGGTGTCACGCACGTCGAAACGCACGGCACCCGCCGACAGATAACCGCAGTCGCCAATCTGACCACCGGATTCGGCATAGAACGGTGTCTGATCGAGGATCACAACGCCCTCTTCGCCTTCGCTCAATTGCTCGACCGCCTGGCCGTCTTTATAGAGCGCAATCACCTTGGCGACAGCGCGAGTAGCGGTGTAACCGATGAAGCGAGTGGGCTCATCAACCTTGACCAGGCTGTTGTAGTCCATGCCAAACGAACTGGCCGAACGAGCGCGCACGCGCTGGGCGTCCATTTCGCGCTCAAAACCTTCCTCATCAAGGGTCAGGTTACGTTCGCGGGCGATATCGCCGGTCAGGTCCATCGGGAAACCGTAGGTGTCATACAGCTTGAACACCACATCTCCCGGCACCACGCTGCCTTTGAGTTCAGCCAGATCCTGCTCGAGGATCTTCAAACCCTGCTCCAGGGTCTTGGCGAATTGCTCTTCTTCAGCCTTGAGCACGCGCTCGATGTGCGCTTGCTGCTCGGTCAATTCCGGAAAAGCGCTGCCCATTTCCGCGACCAGCGCGCCAACGATCTGATAGAAGAAGCTGCCTGTGGCGCCCAGTTTGTTGCCATGGCGGCAGGCGCGACGAATGATCCGGCGCAGTACATAACCGCGACCTTCGTTGGACGGCAGCACACCGTCGGCGATCAGGAAACCGCAAGAACGGATGTGGTCTGCCACGACTTTGAGCGAAGGCTGCATGTCGTTGCTGCAACCGATGGCCTTGGCTGAAGCGACCAGCAGGTTCTGGAACAGGTCGATCTCGTAGTTCGAATGCACGTGCTGCAGCACGGCACTGATCCGCTCCAGGCCCATGCCGGTGTCCACCGACGGCGCTGGCAACGGATGCAGCACGCCATCGGCAGTGCGGTTGAACTGCATGAACACGTTGTTCCAGATCTCGATATAACGGTCGCCGTCTTCTTCAGGCGAGCCCGGTGGACCACCCCAGATGTCAGCGCCGTGATCGTAAAAAATCTCGGTGCACGGACCGCAAGGGCCGGTATCGCCCATGGTCCAGAAGTTATCGGAGGCATACGGCGCGCCTTTGTTGTCGCCGATACGCACCATGTGCTCGACCGGCACCCCGATTTCCTTGGTCCAGATATCGTAAGCTTCGTCATCGCTGGCGTAGACCGTGACCCACAGCTTTTCCTTGGGCAGGTTCAACACACCGGTCAGGAAGGTCCAGGCGTAGGTGATGGCATCGCGCTTGAAATAATCACCAAAGCTGAAGTTACCCAGCATTTCGAAGAACGTGTGGTGACGAGCGGTGTAACCGACGTTTTCCAGGTCGTTGTGCTTACCACCGGCACGCACGCACTTCTGGCTACTGACCGCACGGGTGTAGGCGCGCTTTTCCTGACCCAGGAAGCAATCCTTGAACTGGTTCATCCCCGCGTTGGTAAACAGCAGGGTGGGGTCATTGCCCGGAATCAAAGAGCTGGAGGCTACACGGGTGTGACCTTGCTCTTCGAAGAAGCGAAGGAAGGCTTCACGGATTTCTGCGCTTTTCATAGATTCTTCCACGGAGACGGCGGCCAGAGGCAAGTGCAAAATGTCAAAAGAGGGTGCGACTTGCAAAGGGCCGCATTATATAGGCGTTGCGCCGTCGGTACAGCGTGTTTGTACGATAGAAACGAGCAATTGGATCGTCGGCAACGTCACCCTTTAGCGAACTCGGCAAATGCCGCCACGACCTGTTCGATCTGAATACGCGATACATCCAGGTGCGTGACCATCCGCAGACGCGCTGCGGCACTGAGCTTGATGCCCCGTTCAGCGCAAAAACCCTTGAGCGCTTCAGCCCGATCATCAACCTGCACGTACACCATGTTGGTCTGTACCGGTTCGACCTGATAGCCCAGCCCGCGCAAACGTTCGGCCAGAAATTGGGCATTGGCATGGTCGTCGGCCAATCGCTCGACGTGGTGCTCCAACGCATACAGCCCGGCAGCAGCGAGCATCCCGGCCTGGCGCATGCCGCCCCCGACCATCTTGCGCAAACGACGGGCTTTGCCAATCAGTTCGGTCGTGCCGCACAACACTGAGCCTACCGGGGCACCCAAGCCTTTGGACAGGCACACCGAGACAGAATCAAAGTACTGGGTGATTTCTTTGGCATCAACCCCCAGCTTCACCGCCGCGTTGTACACGCGCGCGCCGTCCAGGTGCAAGGCCAGCCCCTGCTCATCACACAAGGTTCGAGCGGCGGCCAGATAAGACAGGGGTAAAACCTTGCCCTGCATGGTGTCTTCCAGCGCCAGAAGTCGGGTACAGGCAAAGTGGAAATCATCAGGCTTGATCGCGGCCAATACCTGATTCAAATCCAGCGAACCATCCGCCTGGACGTCCAGCGGTTGCGGCTGAATCGAGCCCAATACCGCAGCCCCGCCGCCTTCATATTTATAGGTATGCGCTTGTTGACCGACGATGTATTCATCGCCGCGCCCACAATGGGCCATCAAACCGAGCAAATTGCTCATGGTGCCGCTGGGTACAAACAGACCCGCGGCAAACCCGAGCCGGTCGGCCAGATGCGCCTCAAGACGGTTCACTGTCGGATCTTCGCCATACACGTCATCGCCCAATGGCGCACGCGACATGGCGTCGAGCATTCCAGCCGTGGGCTGGGTCACGGTGTCACTGCGCAGATCAATAACCGTCACGATAGAGCTCCATCAAATGTTCAAAACCTGGAAAGTGAACGCAATAACAGTCCTGCAATCACTCATTACTGAGGCCATTGAGTACTTTATTCAAGGTCGCACTCCAAGGACCGACCACTTCGATATAAGAAAAAGTCAGGACACCCTGACTAAAGTGTCCATGCACACTCGAGAAAACTATGATAAAAAATGCGCGCCGGCAGAAAATGCTGTCGGCAACGTTCTCAGGGCGGGGTGTGATTCCCCACCGGCGGTAATAGCGCGAAATGCGTTTAGCCCGCGAGCGCTTGTGGTGCAGGATGCTTCGGCTCCCGCCCTGACAAGGTCAGCAGACTCGGTGTGATTCCGGGGCCGACGGTCATAGTCCGGATGAAGAGAGAACGGGATTGGCACCAAAGGGCCGTATCGTGCGCATTGCCATGAACACTTTTGCATTCTGGCCATGATCTCGACGTACCCTTGAATCCCATTCGATCCAAAGCGCCCTGTTTTTTTTATAAACAGGAGTCAGAACAGATGCAACTCACCGCAATCGATAGCAAAAGCAAAAGCCACCCTAACGAGCGCATCGCTTTTATCCAGGCCTGCTGGCACAAGGATATTGTCGATCAGAGCCGTAATGGTTTTGTCGCTGAAATGGCAAACCATGGCTACGCCGAGAGCGATATCGATTTCTTCGAAGTCGGCGGCGCGTTTGAAATCCCCCTGCACGCCAAGCTGCTGGCCAAAACCGGACGTTACTCAGGCATTGTCGCGGCTGGCCTGGTGGTCGACGGCGGTCTTTATCGCCATGAGTTCGTCGCTCAATCGGTTGTCAGTGCGTTGATGCAAGTGCAACTGGAAACGGAAGTCCCGGTATTTTCCGTGGTCCTCACGCCGCATAACTTTCATGCCGGTGACGAACACCAAAAGTTCTTCTTCGAGCATTTCGTACTGAAAGGCGCAGAAGCAGCAAAAACCTGCGCGGACACCGTGAACAAGTTGCGCAGCCTGCGTCGCGCCGAGCCGCAACAGCGCGTCGCGGTTTAATCAGCAGCGCTGTCGCGCAACAAACTGGGCCTAGTTAGGAACTGACTTGTCTGCGAAAAGCAGGGGTCGCAAACAAGTCAGTTACAGACCATTTGGCTTCAAGCCAATTCTTCGCCATCACTGGGCACAATCAGAATGCCGGCGCGCAAGCCGTTCTTGACCTTCGGGTTAGGGAAGATGATACGTGCGCCCTGCTCTTCAACGACCCAACGGGTATCAGCCAAGTCGTTGGCCAACAGAAAGCCCTGGTCCAGTTCCGAAAAATTCTCGACATCAGCGGGCAGATTCAGCTTGAACGCATCGCTGTGCTTGATGATTTCCCGTGCCACGCTGAATAGCTGCAAACCGTTGAGCGGCTCGTCTTCAAGCGGCGGCTCGGTGCCCTCGATTATTTGCTTGAGGCGCTTTTCGAGCAACTGCAGGTTGACCTGTTGATTCTGCCCAAACGGCCGCGCCTTACCCAACTCCAGGGTAAAGGACTCGGCGTCCAGTTTGTCGTAGGTATACGCGCTGAAGACAATCGATGCCTTGTTCTGCAACAACACCGCAGCCATCCCCGCCGCACGTAAACGCGCCAGCTCCAGACGTGAATGCTGACGACCTTCCTTCCATGGATACAGCGCGAACTGCTCGATCTTCGAACCACGAATCGCCGTGTGCAGGTCGTAATGCAACCGATAACGATCAGGCAGACTGAAGAAACTGGCCGCCAGACGCTCCAGCTCACAGGCCCGTAAAGCCTCGAAGCCGCTGGTCTGTTCATGGCGTCCATTGAACAGCCGGTTCACATCCTGCTCGATATAACGCTCCCCGCGACGCATGGCCTCGGGGTTGCCGAACAGGAACAAAATACGTGCCCGCGGCTTCAGGTCGCCGCGCGCGATGTCACGAATCAATTGGTCCAACAGCTCGATAGGCGCGGTTTCGTTGCCGTGAATCCCGGCGGACAACAGCAAGTCCATGCCATTGTCCCGGGCTGCGGGCGGGCGGACTTCAAGCGCGCCTTCGCTCATCCAGCGCATACGCACGCCTTCGACAGTCAGTTGAGTCTTTTCCGCTGGTTCATGACCAGCCAGGGTCAGTTCAAGCAGCTTGCCGAGAGCGAGCATACGTCGTGCTCCTTATTGAGCGGGCGTGGTATTTCAGTGATCGTGGGCGCAGTCAGGACCGTGAACGTGCTCTTCATCACCGACGTCTGCCGGTTCCATTTCCAGTTGCAGGCTGACCAGGTTGGTCGCCAAAGGACGTAACAGCAGGTTAGCGTATTCGGCGTCACCCTCTTCAACATCGACGCCAATCAGCAACTGACCACGGCCATCGTGCTGAATCCACAGCTCTTTGCCTTGCCACATGACCGCAACACGGGTGCAAGTGGTCTCCAGCTGGGTGCCGTCGGTGTCTTCAAGGATCAACTGCAGGGTGTCGCTCATAATCGGGTGCTCTTTAGAGAGGAAAATCGCGCGCCCCGTCTTCAAGGGCGCGTACTTTCAATTGATTTGGAAGGGATAAACCGAGCCCAGTTTAAGGATTTTCGTCAGTTCATCCAGTGCCGCACGGCATTCAAGCAACAATCCGGGATCGGTCAGGTCGGTTTCGCTCATTCGATCGCGGTAGTGCTTCTCGACCCACTGGGTCAGCGTGTCGTACAAGGGCGCCGTCATGATAACCCCTGGATTGACTGCCGCCAGCTCGGTTTCGTTGAGTGCGACCCGCAGCCGCAGGCACGCTGGGCCTCCACCGTTTTGCATACTTTGCTTGAGATCGAATACTTTCACTTCAGCGACCGGGCCATCGTCAGCGATCAATCGCTGCAAATACTGCCAGACGCGCTCGTTGCCTCGGCACTCTTCCGGGACGATGAGCAGCATTGAGCCATCGGCACGAGACAGCAATTGGCTGTTGAACAGATAGGAACGCACCGCGTCTTCGACCGCGACTTCAGCACGCGGTACGCAGATCGCACGGAAGCGCCCGCCGCGTCGACCCAGTTTGTCGTGAAGTTCAGCCAGCATGTGTTCGGTATTGAGGAATGCATCTTCGTGATAGAACAGCAGCTCGCCGTTGCCCACTGCGATCACGTCGTTGTGGAATACCCCTTGATCGATCACCGCCGGGTTTTGCTGGGCGAAGACCACACCGTCTTCGCTCAGACCGTGCAAACGCGCAACGGCCTGCGAAGCTTCCAGGGTTTGCCGCGCTGGGTACTTCTGCGGCGCCGGGTAACGGGTGTCGAATGCACTGCGCCCGAACACGAAAAACTCAACGCCCGCTTGACCATAGTCGTGGCAAAAGCGAGTGTGGTTGGCGGCGCCCTCATCGCCAAATTGCGCCACTGCAGGTAACGCCGCGTGGTGGGAAAAGTGCTGCTGATCAGCGAACATCGCCTTTAATACGCGGGTAGTCGTCGGGTGTTCGATGCTGCGGTGGTACTTGCAATTGAGGTTGGCCGCCGTGAAATGCACCCGGCCATCAGCCGTGTCGGCGCTCGGGCTGACCGTGGCAGCGTTAGCCACCCACATACTTGAGGCCGAGCAACTGGCTACCAACAACGGCATCGCGTCTTTCGCGGCTTGCTGGATCACTTGCGCGTCGCTGCCACTGAAACCCAAAGAGCGCAGTGCAACCACATCCGGGCGCTCCTGCGGGGCCAGCACGCCTTGGGTGAAGCCCATTTCCATCAGGGCTTTCATCTTCGCCAGACCTTGCAACGCCGCTTCCCTTGGATTGGAAGACTGCTGGCTGTTGCTCTGGGACGCGACGTTGCCGTAGGACAAACCGCCATAGTTATGGGTCGGCCCCACTAAACCGTCAAAATTGACTTCATATGATTTCATCGGCGAGGCTCCATGGATCTGTTGTTATGGCGTAGGTTCCTGATTTTCTGTAGGAGCTGACTTGTCTGCGATAGGCCGGGGTCGCGCCCGACAAGAAGGACCTTCAAGCGAAGGTGAATTCACCCTATTTGCGAGTGCTTCGCACTCGGTCGCAGACACGTAAGCTCCTACACGGGATCGGCGCTCAGGAAAGCTTTACACCCGGCGTCAAAGTAGCTGGCAGGCTGATACGAGGCGCTTCCAGCGAGGCCACCGGGTACGCGCAATAATCGGCTGCGTAATACGCACTGGCGCGATGGTTACCCGAAGCACCCACTCCACCGAACGGCGCACTGCTGGCAGCGCCGGTCAATTGCTTGTTCCAGTTGACGATACCGGCACGGCTTTCCAGCCAGAACTGCTCATAACGCTCTTCAGAGTCCGACAACAAACCCGCTGCCAACCCGTATTGGGTGGCATTGGCTTCCGCAATGGCCGCATCAAAATCAGCATAGCGGATCACTTGCAACAGTGGCCCGAACAGCTCTTCATCAAGGCGAGCAGTGACATCGCTGACATCCAGAATCCCCGGCGTCAGCAAGGCTGACTGCGCCTGTGGCTGGGTCATTTCCAGCAACGCGACGGCGCCATTGGCCAGCAGATGTTCCTGGGCGTCGAGCAAGGCACGCGCAGCCCCCAAAGAAATCACCGAACCCATGAAGGGTGCTGGTTGCTGATCGAACGCGCCAACTTCAATAGTGGCGGTGACAGCTACCAGACGCGCAAGCAAGGCATCGCCCCACTCGCCTTCAGGCACCAGCAAACGGCGGGCACAGGTACAACGCTGCCCGGCAGAGATGAACGCCGACTGAATCACCGTGTAGACCGCCGCATCAAGGTCTTCGACCTGATCGACAATCAGCGGGTTATTACCGCCCATTTCCAGGGCCAGGATCTTGTCCGGGCGCCCGGCGAATTGTTGGTGCAACACGTTACCGGTACGGCTGGACCCGGTGAAAAACAAACCGTCTATCCCAGGATTGGCCGCCAACGCAACGCCCGTTTCGCGCGCACCTTGCAACAGGTTCAATACACCCGCTGGCAACCCGGCCTCAATCCAGCACTTGACCGTCAACTCAGCGACTTTGGGTGTCAGCTCGCTGGGTTTGAACAGTACGGCGTTGCCCGCCAGCAGCGCCGGAACGATATGCCCGTTCGGCAAATGCCCCGGGAAGTTGTAGGGACCAAAGACCGCAACCACGCCGTGAGGCTTATGGCGCAGCACAGCGGTGGCGTCGCCCAACGGGCCACTTTTTTCGCCGGTGCGCTCACGGTAGCTCTGCACCGAAATAGCGATTTTATTGATCATGCTGGTGACTTCGGTGGCCGACTCCCAGAGCGGCTTGCCGGTTTCTTCACCGATGCAATGAGACAGTTCGTCCGCGTGGGTTTTCAGACTGGCGGCAAACGCTTCAAGCACCGCGATTCGCTCGTCCAGCGAGCGCTTGGCCCAGGCTGGAAATGCCTGACGAGCAGCCTGTACGGCCGCATCGACTTGTACAGCCGTTGCGCCCTGACCGGCCCACACCACGTGCTGAGTGACGGGGTTCAACGACTCAAAACGCTCGCCCTGCCCGGCTTGCCAGGCACCTGCGATATAAAGCGTACTCATCAGACAGCCTCCCTTGCGGCGGATAAAGGCACTGCACGAACTTGATCACCTGCGCTCAATTGCAGACGTTTTGCGGTCATGGGGTCGACAACCAATGTGCCAGCAGCCAACCGTGCAGGTGCGGCGGTGATGCGGCAGTCTTCGCGCTTGCGGTTGTGAATCAGGAACGGCGTGGCGTCATCGCCCGGCGTACCGACAGCCAGCACCAGCGCCTGGCTATCGTGCACCGCACGGATTTTCGAGGTTTCGCATTCCACGGCAGGGCCGGCGTCAAAAATATCGACATAGCCCTGATAGCTGAAGCCTTCGCTTTTCAGCATGGCCAGCGCAGGCTCGGTGTCGGGGTGTACACGGCCGATGATGTTGCGTGCTTCTTCAGAGAGGAAGCAGGTGTACAGCGGGAACTTGGGCATCAGCTCGGCAATAAACGCCTTGTTACCCACGCCCGTCAGGTAATCGGCCTGGCTAAATTCCATCTTGAAGAAGTGCCTACCCAGGCTTTCCCAAAACGGTGAATGCCCCGCTGCATCGGACATGCCCCGCATTTCAGCGATGATCTTGTTGCCGAACAATTTCGGGAACTCGGCGATGAACAGCAATCGCGCCTTGGCCAACAAGCGACCGTTAAGGCCAGTGCGGGCGTCGCTGCGCAAGAACAGTGAGCACAGCTCCGAGTTTCCGGTCAGATCGTTGGCCAGAAACAGCGTCGGAATCTCACGATAGATCTTCAATTCCTGAGACGCGCTGACCGTCAGGCCGACCCGGTAGTTGTACCAGGGCTCACGCAGCCCAACAGCACCTGCGATGGCAGAAATCCCCACCACCTGACCGTCATCGTCTTCAAGGACGAACAGATAGTCCGCGTCGGCGCGCTCGGCCTCGCCGCGAAAGGTTTTCTCGGCCCAGCCGACCCGATGTGACAGGCGCTCTTCATTGGCTGGCAGCGTCGTCAGGCCTGGACCTGTGGTGCGCGCCAGCTCGATCAGCTTCGGTAAGTCGCTGCTGCGTACGGGACGAACGATCATGCTATCTCCTCAACCGGACGCCCTCGGGAGCCCGCGAATCTCGCTAAACCTGCAAACCAGACACTGAATGGCCGGATCTGTTAAACCGCAACAATGCGTACGCTGGCACCTTCACCGACGCCCAAGGCCTCGGCGACTTCCAGGCTCAGGTTGACCGGTTTGCCCGGCACCCAGTCGAGTTCCAGCAGCACGGCGCGGTAGTCCTGCAACTGACCATTGGCAACCAGATACAAACGCCCACCCTTGCCCATTTCACCCATCTTCACAGGCACCACCCGGCTTTGGGCAATCGAGCGAATGCCGGACACTCGCGCATGCAAAGTCGGGCCACCGTCGAAGATGTCGATGTAGTGATCGGTCTCGAAACCCTCACGCATCAGGATGTCGAACGTGACCTGTGCGCGCGGGTGAACCTGGCCCATGGCCTCTTGCGCGGCATCGGGTAGCAGCGGTACGTAGATCGGGTAATGCGGCATCAGTTCGGCGAGGAATGTCCGGCTTTTCAGGCCGCACAGGCGCTCGGCCTCGGCATAGTTCAGGTCGAAGAAATTGCGCCCGATGGCATCCCAGAATGGCGAGTCGCCGTGTTCATCGCTATAGCCCACGATTTCCGTCACCACCGAATCGGCGAAACGCTCCGGGTGGCTGGCGACAAACAGTAGTCGTCCACGAGAGTTGAGTTCCGACCAGTTTGTACCGACCAACTCAGGCACCACATAGAAACTGGTCAGCAGGCTATTGCCGGTCAGGTCGTGACACTGCGACAGCACGTGAATCTTGTTATGGATCTTCAGTTCACGCGACGCATGAACAAAGGTCTCATTTCGGAAACTGTAGAAGGGCTCGGAATACCCCGCCGAAGCGACGATCCCCGAACAGCCGACCAGCCGCCCGGTTTCGCTGTCTTCGAGGACAAAGAAATAGCTCTCTTCGCCGTTGAAGCTGACTTCAGCCGCAAACGATGCTTCCGAAGCCGCGATTTTGTCAGTCAAACGGCCGGCATCATCCGGCAGGGAAGTGACACCAATCGGGCTGTCTGCAGCCAGACGCTGTACTTCGCCCAGATCAGCCATTTGCGCGGGGCGCATCACCAGCATGGTGCCACTCCTTACCAGAAAAACAGGTCGACATCCGCCGACTCAGAAAAAAACACCGCGTGGCCTACAAGCCCACCCAGTACGAGAAAGAAGCCCGACGCCGGCCTTTATGGCTAACGCCGGGGATACAACGTTTTGTATCAAATACTCATCAAGCCTGCGTCAAGGTGGCGATGGCACGCTCGAAACGGTCCAGCCCTTCGTCGATATCGGCTTCGGTCACCACCAGACTCGGAGCGAAACGGATAACATCGGGACCGGCTTGCAGAACCATCACGCCTTCTTTTTCAGCGGCGTTGAAGAAGTCTTTCGCCTTGCCTTTCCAGGCATCGCTGAGGACGCAACCGAGCAGCAGACCCAGGCCACGCACCTGAGTGAATACGCCGTATTGCTCACCGATGGCTTCAAGACGGGTCTTGAACAGTTCGCGCTTGGCTTTCACGCCCGCCAGGGTTTCCGGGGTGTTGACGATATCGATCACCGCTTCGGCCACCGCACACGCCAGCGGGTTGCCGCCATAGGTGGTGCCGTGGGTGCCGACGGTCAAGTGCTTAGCCAGTGCTTCGGTGGTGAGCATCGCGGCAATCGGGAATCCGCCGCCCAGGCTCTTGGCGCTGGTGAGGATGTCCGGGGTCACGTCGTAGTGCATGTAGGCGAACAGTTCACCTGTGCGGCCCATGCCGGTCTGCACTTCATCGAACACCAACAATGCGTTGTGTTCGTCACACAGCTGGCGAGCGCCTTGCAGGTACGCCAATTCAGCAGGAATAACACCACTTTCGCCCTGAACCGGCTCCAGTACCACGGCACAGGTCTTGTCGGAAATGGCTGCTTTCAATGCCTCAAGATCGTTGTACGGAACGTGGGTAATGCCCGTAATTTTCGGACCGAAGCCGTCGGAATACTTCGACTGGCCGCCCACGTTCACGGTGAACAACGTGCGACCGTGGAAGCTGTTGATCGCGGCAATGATTTCGTATTTTTCAGTGCCGTACAGGTCAAATGCTACTCGGCGCGCGAGCTTGAAAGCTGCTTCGTTGGCTTCGGCACCCGAGTTACAGAAGAACGCACGATCGGCGAACGTGGCGTCAACCAGCTTCTTCGCCATACGCAGGGCTGGCTCGTTGGTGAACACGTTAGAGACATGCCACAGCTTATTAGCTTGCTCGGTCAAGGCGCTGACCAACGCCGGGTGGGCATGGCCAAGCACGTTCACGGCGATCCCGCCGGTAAAATCGACCAGTTCGCGACCCGATTGATCCCAGACTCGGGAACCCGCACCGCGCACGGGGATAAAACCCGCAGGCGCGTAGTTAGGGACCATCACCTGGTCGAAATCGGTGCGTTGCACCTGAGCATGCTCAACGGACATCGGAGTCTCCTGAAGAGGAACGCCTGCCTGAAACTGGCAAGCGATGGGAGGATTGTAAGGACTGATTTAGGTCCAGCCTTGCCGCCAAGCGACAACTTGTTACAGCGCTAAACCGTGTTTTTCCGTGGCTTTCGGCAATGCGACATATAGCGTCGGAAAAAAGCAGTTTAAACGTTTTAAGGGTGTGTCTGACATGCCGCCTTCGCGAATGAATTCCCACAGGAGATCTACGCAACGTGTGGGAGCGAATTCATTCCCGAAGGGGTCATCAGAAAAAATCAGCCGCGCTCGGAAGGCACCGATGACAACTCGAACGGGCTGCTGCTGCGGCGCTGGTTGCGGTCTTCGCGCGGGGTGGCGCCGAAGAAGTTACGGTAGGCGCTGGAGAAATGCGGTCCTGATGAAAAACCGCAGGACAAGCCGATCTGGATAATCGACTTACTGGTCTGCATCAGCATTTGCCGTGCCTTGTTCAGGCGCAGCTCCAGGTAATACTGGCTCGGGACACGATTGAGGTACTGCTTGAAGATCCGCTCCAATTGCCGACGTGACACGCACACGTGTTGGGCAATCTCGTCGGTGGTCAACGGCTCTTCGATATTGGCTTCCATCAGCAGCACAGCCTGAGTCAGCTTCGGATGGCTGGAGCCCAAACGGTTTTGCAGCGGAATGCGCTGACGCTCGCCACCCTCTCGGATGCGCTCTACTACCAGCTCTTCCGACACAGCGCCCGCCAGCTCGGCACCATGATCACGCGCCAGCACCGCCAACAGCAGATCAAGCACCGAAAGACCGCCACATGCAGTCAAGCGATCACGGTCCCAGTCGAACAAATGACTGGTGGCGATCACTTTTGGAAAACGCTCGGCAAAATCATCCTGCCAACGCCAGTGCACTGCAGCACGATAACCATCGAGCAGACCGAGCTGGGCCAGTGGGTAAACACCGGCGGATAAACCACCGATCACACACCCGGCACGCACCAATTGTTTGAGCGCACTGCTCAACACCGAAGTCATTTGCGCAGGCGGCTCATCGGCCAGCAGAAACAGCTTCTGGCAACCTTCCAGACGCCCGGCCCAAGGCTCGCCGGGCAATTGCCAGGCGCCTTCGACCGGCGGTTCAGCTTGCAAGAACAGCAATTCGTAAAGCACTTCTGGATGGACGCGCTGTGCAACACGCAAGGCTTCCTCGGCCAGCGCCAGCGTCATGGCTTTAGTGCTGGGCCAAATCAGGAAACCAATTCGATGGGCAGTCATAGCGTACAGTCCGAAACGTTTCGCGGTTGTGGGTCGAGCATCAGTGCGCTCGATCTTTATTAAGGTGTAACCAGGTCATGAATCAAGAGAGCAGAATCATGACCTGTTTTGGTGCGTAAGGCATCGTTAAAACGTTTAGATTATTTCAGGCTGCCGGACAAGAATTGCTGAAGCCGTTCGGACTGCGGGTTAACCAATACTTCACGAGGATCGCCCCGCTCTTCCACCACACCCTGATGCAAGAAGATCAACTGGTTCGACACTTCACGAGCAAAGCCCATTTCATGGGTAACCACCACCATGGTCCGGCCTTCCTGCGCCAGCGCTTGCATCACCTTGAGTACATCGCCTACCAGTTCCGGGTCAAGTGCAGAAGTCGGCTCATCGAACAGCATGACTTCCGGTTCCATCGCCAATGCACGGGCAATCGCGACACGCTGCTGCTCCCCGCCGGACATATGCCCCGGGTAAGCGTGCTTGCGGTGCGAGACACCCACCTTGGCCAGGTAATGCTCGGCCTTTTCCAGCGCGTCTTTTTTGGACATGCCGAGCACATGGATCGGTGCTTCGATGATGTTTTCCATCGCCGTCATGTGTGACCAGAGATTGAAGTGCTGGAACACCATCGACAGTCGCGAACGCATGCGCTGCAGCTGTTTAGGGTCAGCGGCCTTCAGGGCGCCATCCTTGCTTGCCACCAGCTTCAGCTCTTCGTTGTTCAGCAGGATTTTGCCTGCGTGGGGCTGTTCGAGCAGATTGATGCAGCGCAGAAAGGTACTTTTACCCGAGCCGCTGGAGCCGATGATGCTGATCACATCCCCAGCCTTGGCCGTCAGGGAAACGCCCTTGAGCACTTCATGACTGCCATAGCGTTTATGCAGGTCTTGGACTTCCAGTTTGTTCATGCTTTCGGTTCTCACAAAACAGTCAGTCAGTCGCTGAGCAGGCGCCCGTGGCGGAGCGGTGTACGCCCTGCCACTTTGGCCAGCCAGAAACCAGGTTGGGCGTAACGTAGCCGTTCAGTTGCGTACAGCACGCCGGACGTGCCGGCACACACCGTGCTGACCCGATCGGACAAGGGATCGATGACTTCGAACAACGGTTCGCCGACATCAACCCATACGCCTGCGCGACGTAAATAAGTCACTACGCCAGGATGGGGCGCAAAGTGCAGGTACGTGCCTTCGAACGGCATCCCTTCGCACGCCTCGTATGCAGGTTGCGGCCAGTCACCGCCGATAAAACCCTGCTCGGCAAGGAACGCCAGAATGCCTTCGGCGTGTGCCTGAGCCTCATCCCTGCCAGTGTCGGCCTGCCCACCCAATTCAAGGGTCGTCGCCAGACACGCCAACAAGATCTGCGCCTCAGGAAAAATCTGTGACAGACGCAACCATGGCAGCGAACACGCTTCATCAAACGAGCTGCCGCCAGACTCCTCCGCCAGCAAGGCGACGCTCACGTTCAAGTGCGCCGACAGCGACCGCCACTGCGGCCAGTGCTGCGGCAAGGCATACATATGCAGCGCCGCTTCGGCGTCGCAATGCAGGTCCAGCACCACATCGGCGGTACAGGCATGGCTCAGGAGTAAACGCTGCAGCCCCTGCAACTCGCTGCCCGGCGCCGGTAACGCGTCCAGAGCGAAGGTCATTGCCTGACGGATCAGACGGGTATTGGCATGCGGATCATCGCCCAACTGGCCTTTCAGCAGCTCGGCCACCGACTCGCTCAGCTCGGGAAAATCACGGTTGAAATTCTTGCCGCTGCCAAACTCGAAACGTCCTTGATGAGCACCTTGTAGCAACTGCCCCAAGCCAATGGGATTGGCCACCGGCACCAACTCGATGACACCCTTGAGCACCCCTTGCTCTTCGAGTTGCATCAGGCGCTTTTTCAGCTCCCAGGCCGTGCGCATGCCCGGTAGTTCATCGGCGTGCAGGCTGGCCTGAATATAGGCCTTGCGCTCGCCGCTGCCGAATCGGAACACGCTTAACTGACGCTCGGTGCCGAGGCTGCTCCACGGCAATGAATGATCGATACGCTGCATGGTTCAGGCCCTGCGTGGGGCGAGGTAGCCCAGCCAGCGACGTTCGGCCATCTTGAACAGTCGCACGAGAATAAAGGTCAGACACAAGTAGAACGCGCCGGCGGTGATGTAAGCCTCGAACGGCAAGTAGTATTGAGCGTTGACCGTGCGCGCCGCGCCGGTGATGTCAATCAAGGTCACGATGGACGCCAGACTGGTGGTCTGCAACATCATGATCACTTCATTGCTGTACTGCGGTAGCGCCCGGCGCAAAGCCGAGGGCAGCAGAATCCGTCGGTACATTTTCGAGCGCGACATGCCCATGGCCTTGGCCGCTTCGATCTCGCCAGCCGGTGTCGACCTTAAGCTGCCGGCGATGATTTCGGCGGTGTAGGCGCTGGTATTGATCGCGAAAGCCAGGCAGGCGCAAAACGTTGCACTGGACAGCCATGGCCAGAAGACGCTGTCGCGCACGGCCTGAAACTGAGCCAGCCCGTAGTAGATCAAAAACAGTTGTACCAGCATCGGCGTGCCGCGAATCACGTAGGTGTACAGCCAGGCAGGCATGTTGACCCACTGTTGTTTCGACACGCGCATCAGGCCCAACGGCAAGGCGACGAGCAGACCGAATACCAGGGAAATGGCCAGTAACTTGAGGGTGATCAGCAGGCCACCGACGTACAGCGGCAAGCTTTCCCAAATGACGTTGTAGTCAAAGATCATAGATCAGCCGCCCTTACGCCTACCGAGTAGCGCTTCTCAAGATAACGCAGGGCGAGTAACGAAACGCTGGTGATCACCAGGTACATCGCAGCCACTGCCAGGAAGAAAGTAAAGGGTTCGCGGGTGGCATCTGCCGCCTGTTTGGCCTTGAACATCATGTCTTGCAGACCGACCACGGAAATCAACGCGGTGGCCTTGGTCAGTACCAGCCAGTTATTGGTAAACCCGGGGATCGCCAGGCGAATCATCTGCGGTACAAGAATCCGGAAGAACACTTTGAAACTGCTCATGCCATACGCCATGCCCGCTTCAGCCTGGCCCTTGGATATCGCCATGAACGCACCTCGAAAGGTCTCTGACAGGTACGCACCGAAGATGAAACCCAGCGTACCGATACCGGCCAGGAGCGGGTTCAGATCGATGTAGTCGTCATGACCGAGCAACGGTGCAATACGGTTGAGCAGCGCCTGACCGCCATAGAAAATCAGCAGGATCAAGACCAGATCGGGGATCCCGCGAATGACCGTGGAGTACAGGTCACCTAACCAGGCCAGCCAGCGCACCGGCGACAAACGCAATGCCACGCCAATCAAACCGAGGACGATCGCCAGGGCCATGGACGACAAGGCGAGCTGCAGCGTCAGCCATGCGCCATCGAGGATGACAGCCCCGTAGCCTTTCAACATGATTCAGGTCCTCAAGCATGAGAATGAAAAATGGCGCTAACCAGACAGTGCAGAGCCACCGCTGCTAGCGCCATTGCGAGTGTTACGCGATGTACTTACTCGCCGTAGATATCAAAATTGAAGTATTTGTCCTGAATCTGCTTGTACTTGCCGTTGGCACGAATCGTAGCGATGGCCGCGTTGATTTTGTCCAGATCAGCCTTGTCGCCCTTACGCACGGCGATACCGATGCCGTCGCCGAAGTATTTGGCGTCGGTGAACGCAGGGCCTGCAAAGGCATAACCCTTGCCTGCGTCGGTATTGAGGAAACCGTCTTGCAACAGGGTCGCGTCAGCCAAGGTGCCATCGAGGCGGCCAGCAGCGACGTCCAGGTAGATTTCATTCTGCGAGCCGTACGGCTTGATCTCGGCGCCCAGAGGTTCGAGTACTTCCTTGGCAAAACGGTCATGGATCGAACCGCGTTGCACGCCGATTTTCTTGCCTTTCAGCTCAGCGAGACTTGCGCTGATGACGGTGCCGTCTTTCATGACCAGACGTGCAGGCGTGTTGTAGTACTTATTGGTGAAATCAACCGACTTCTTGCGATCTTCAGTGATGGACATCGAAGACAGGATGGCGTCGATCTTGCGCACTTTGAGCGCCGGGATCAGACCATCGAATTCCTGCTCGACCCATGTGCACTTGACCTTCATTTCTTCACACAGCGCATTGCCGATGTCGTAATCGAAACCAACGATGCTGCCGTCCGGGGCTTTGGAGGCGAAGGGAGGGTATGCAGCCTCGATACCGATCTTGAATGGTTTTTCATCAGCGAACGTCGGCTGTGCCAACACGGACAGCGCCAAGGCGCCGAGAAGCATGAGTTTCTTCATTATTAGGACTCCGTCGGTTTAGGGCGACAAATGGCAGAGTGAGCGATGGCCCAATGTGCGAAGGGTCAGCATGGATAGCGACGCTGGGGCGGCCGTGTCGGACCTTTCACACGAAAAGTCACACGAAAAGCCTTTAGCGATTGATTGGCATTTTAACGACAGGCCCGAAGTCGATATTTCTTCAATGCGACAACTAGTTATAGAAGCACTGAGAAAGCAGACCCGAAATATTGACAGGCTCTGCAGATTATGCAAAGCCAAAAGACATAAAACCAATATTTATTGCAAATTGCGGGCCCATTATTGGCAAAGGCTTCTATTCCGGCAAGTCTGGCGTGTCGACTTGTTTTCAGAGTGCTGGAAATTGCACCCGAATCCTGCGGAGCGTTCCTCTCGGCCCCGAAAGAGAACAGACGGTTACACATTTGGTTACCTGGCTGCGCGCCGGTAACAAAGAAGGGGTACCTGTGATGAAGCCGATATATATCTCGTTCCGAGTTCGATTCTGTGGGCCAGCAAGAACGCATCCCTTAGGCGCGAATGGCTTTGCGCAATGCGTTCGGCCACCCAATAGCGCACACAAAAACGCCCCGCCAGGCGTACACCGGGCGGGGCGTTTCTGAGCCTGGGATCAGGCGGCGTTCATAGACTTGTGTTCATTGATCAGCTGCTGCACGACACTCGGATCAGCCAAGGTGGAGATATCACCCAAGCCATCGTATTCCCCGGTGGCAATCTTGCGCAGGATACGACGCATGATTTTGCCGGAACGAGTCTTCGGCAGCCCTGGCGCAAACTGGATGAAATCCGGCGAAGCGATCGGACCGATTTCCTTGCGCACCCAGTTTCTCAACTCCAGGCGCAGCGCTTCGCTAGGCTCTTCGCCGCCATTGAGGGTGACGTAGACATAAATACCCTGCCCTTTGAGGTCATGCGGTACGCCGACCACAGCGGCTTCGGCGACTTTCTGGTGGGCAACCATCGCACTTTCGATTTCAGCAGTACCCATGCGGTGCCCGGAAACGTTGAGCACGTCATCCACGCGCCCAGTGATCCAGTAGTAACCGTCTTCGTCACGACGTGCGCCGTCGCCCGTGAAGTACATGCCACGAAAAGTCTTGAAGTACGTATCGACGAAACGATCATGATCACCGTACAACGTGCGCGCCTGACCCGGCCAGGAGTCGAGAATGACCAGGTTACCCTCTGCAGCACCTTCGATCAGGTTGCCCAGATTATCCACAAGCCCCGGCACAACGCCGAAGAATGGTCGCGCCGCCGAGCCCGGCTTGAGCGCATGCGCGCCTGGCAGCGGGCTCATCAACGTGCCACCGGTTTCGGTCTGCCACCAGGTGTCGACAATCGGGCAGCGGCCCTTGCCGACAGTGTTGTAGTACCACGTCCAGGCTTCCGGGTTGATCGGCTCACCGACCGAACCGAGCAGACGCAGGCTTGAACCGTCTGCATCCTTCACTGCCGCCTGACCTTCGGCCATCATGGCGCGAATGGCAGTCGGTGCGGTGTAGAGGATATTGACCTTGTGCTTGTCGATGATCTTCGACACACGCGTAATATCCGGGTAGTTCGGCACCCCTTCGAACAACAACGTGGTCGCGCCATTGGCTAGCGGGCCGTAGACGATATAGGTGTGCCCAGTGACCCAGCCCACGTCGGCGGTGCACCAATAGACCTCACCTGGTCTGTAGTCGAATACACGCTCATGGGTCAGCGCGGCATACAACAGATAGCCACCCGTGGTGTGCTGCACGCCTTTGGGTTTGCCGGTGGAGCCAGAGGTGTAGAGAATGAACAGCGCCTCTTCGGCACCCATTTCTTTGGGCGCGCAATGGCTGGAGGCGACCTTCATCAGGTCTTCGTACCAAATATCGCGATGCTGGTGCCAGGCGATGTCGCCGCCCGTGCGCTTGCAGACAATAATCTTCTGCACGCTGGCGGTTTCCGGATTGGTCAGCGCCAGGTCGACGTTAGCTTTCAACGCCGTGCGCTTGCCGCCACGCAGACCTTCGTCTGCGGTAATGACGACTTTCGATTTGCAATCGATGATCCGCCCCGCCAGCGCTTCAGGTGAGAAGCCACCGAACACGACTGAGTGGATTGCGCCGATCCGGGTACAGGCCAACATGGCGACCACAGCTTCGGGGATCATCGGCATATAAATAGTGACTACATCGCCGCGGTGCACATCCTGACCGCGCAATGCGTTGGCGAACTTGCAGACTTCTTCGTGCAGCTCGCGATAGGTGATGTTGCGGTGTTCGGAAGGATCGTCGCCTTCCCAGATGATTGCGATCTGATCGCCGCGCTCAGCCAAATGGCGGTCCAGGCAGTTGTAGGAGACGTTCAACGTGCCGTCAGCGAACCATTTAATGTCGACATGGTGGTCGTCGAAGGAGGTCTGTTTGACCGTGGTGAAGGGCTGAATCCAATCCAGGCGCTGGGCCTGCTCACGCCAGAAACCATCAGGGTTGACCACCGACTGCTGATACATGGCCTTGTAGGTTGCCTCATCGGTCAGCGTTGTAGCCGCAACCTCTGGACGCACAGGATAGACGGAAGCCGCACTCATCGTTGTTACCTCGGTGGATAGTTGTTGTTTTATGAACCCGTTGTATCTTTCCTGCCCCCTTCAGGCCATTCGACGATGGTCTTACCGGTCGCAAGCAAGCCTACTACTATAGACCCCCATTCTCCTGCGATGATATGCCGCGCCTCCCCGCGACGATCTGTCGCGCCACCGATGATGGATGCCGTCATTTTTCGTGCCTCGATTGTTACAGGTTTCATCAATAGTCTTTATCAAAACACTTCATATATGAACCCACCCGGCAGGCCTATAATTTATCTCGCCAACCGGCAAACGATTAACACGTAACAGCCCCCACAATGGCATGTTAATCAACCTGTAAAGTTAGTGACACGCCTGGTTCCACAAGAACCAGGCACTCTTTCAAGACAGCAATAAGGACATTAGAAATGAACGTTGCATTGATGGTCATGGCCCTGAGTAGTTTTAGTGTTGCTGCGATGGCGGCCGAAACAACCGCCGTGGCAGTCAACTCGACGCCTCCCGTGGAGGAATACACGTATGCCACTCATCTGGACATCGCTAAAGTCGTTTCGATGAGCGACATCCCGAACGTCTGCGAGGTCGTACCTGCCCGCATGACGTATGAAGACTCGAAAGGTGTACAACACATACTCGAGTACCGTGTCATGGGTAACGGTTGTATCGATGGTTGATTCATCAGCACACCGCCCCCTCAATCACCACGTCAACGCCTCCTGGAGCATTCCAGGAGGCGTTGACGCATGTAAACTCAGAACAACCGATCGCTTATTTAATCAACGCACGTCACATCTGTTTGAGTGGAGCGCATTAACACACCCGATAAAGACCGCCACTCTATTCGCAGCGTATTAATTTCTTTATCACTGATCATGCACCCGGCTTTATAGCGCTTAATGCTGACCCTGATCATGTTTATTTATCCACGTGATACTCACGCAACTTATTGGCAATTGTCGTGTGTGAAACACCCAAACGCTTGCCCAACTGCCGGCTACTTGGGTACTCCGAATGGAGGCGTTCCAACACCGCCTTTTCGAAACGCCCGACGATTTCATCCAGCCCTCCTTCCAACGAAAAATCCCCCAATGGCTGGCGCATACCGTAGTCCGGAAGTCGTATATGTTCGGCGCGGACAATACCGTCTTCGCACAGAGAAACTGCCTGAAACAGGACGTTCTCCAACTGCCGCACGTTACCAGGCCAACGGTAATGACTCAGACGCTCCATGGCGGCGGGCGCGAGTTTGGGCAAAGGACAGCCAATCTGCCGGCTTGCCTGGTCGAGAAAGTAGTCAACCAGCAGGGGTAAACCGTCCAGGCATTCGCGAAGCGGTGGGATGTGCAGCGATAACACGTTGAGCCGATGATAAAGGTCCTGCCGGAACTCACCTCTGGCGCACAGCTCAGACAGATCAACCTGCGTCGCACACATCACCCGTACATCCAGGTAAACCTCTTCATCGCTACCGACCCGGCGGAAGCAGCCATCCTGCAGGAAGCGCAGCAGCTTGACCTGCAGACGCGAACTCATCTCGCCGACACCATCCAGGAACAGCGTGCCGCCTGCGGTCAGCTCCAGCAACCCCAGCTTGCCTTCGACCCGCGCACCTTCAAATGCGCCGGGGCCATAACCAAACAGCTCGGTTTCGGCCATGGATTCCGGCAGTCCAGCGCAGTTGAGCGCCATCAACGGCGATTGTCCCCGCGGACTGGCAAGGTGGCAGGCCCGCGCCAACAATTCTTTACCGGTCCCCGCTTCGCCTTCAATCAGCAACGGAGCGTCCAGGGGCGCCATGCGTCGAGCCTCGCGGACTACGGCGGCCATGACCCTGGAACTCTGGAAAATACTGTCGAAGCCGCGCAGTTCTTGTTTGCGCACCTGATAGATGCGCTCGCCGACCCGATCTGCCCGGTGCAGGGTCAACACCGCACCGGCCATGGCTTCGCTGTCATCGTGCTCCGATTGCAACGGCGCGATGTCGGCAAGAAACACATCACCCCTGACCTTGACCCGCAGCCCGTTGATTCGTGATTTGTTGGTGCGAACCAGTGCTGGCAAATCGAAATCTTCGGCGTAGCGCGACAACGCAATACCCGGTACTTCATCGACCCGCACCCCCAGCAGCTGCGCCGCCGCGCGGTTGGCCGCGACGATGGAGCCGCTCATGTCGATAGACAACACGGGGAACTCCAGCGCGCCAAGCAACGCATTAAGCTCCATGTGCCTCCGTTCGCTGGGCATCAACCCTACGCGCTTGACCCCGAATACACCGCCAATTGCCTCGAACTTGGGACGCATCGCCTGAAATTGCAGATTGATCAGGTTTGGGCAATGCAGATAAATCGCGTTGCCATGCTCGCCGCCCACTTCACCACGCGCCACGTTGATCCCGTACTCGACCAACAAATTGAGAATGTCGCGAAGGATGCCGATGCGGTTTTGACAGTGCACTTTGATACGCATGAACGATTCGATCCTGTCTGTCGGGCGGGTATTTTTCTGTATGCCTAAATTATCCGTAACGATTACCTGACAGCAAGCGTGTAAATCACCTCACTCCGACACAAGGATTACGGCACGGCAGCGCTTTCGTAAACTTATCGTTACGAAAAGCGGTCTATTCTTTAAGGCATACCCTATTCCACCTGCTGTCAGGGCGAGTCGTTTGAGTTATCTCTAGAGCCATAACAGCTCCTTATAACAACAACGAATTGCCCCCAGGAGAGCAACATGACGCAAACGCATTACGTAGCTCGTGAGCCCGACGCGAGCGGCTTTATCGACTACCCAGCTGCCGAGCATGCGGTGTGGAATACGCTGATCACTCGACAACTGAAGGTGATCGAAGGCCGCGCCTGTCAGGAGTACCTTGAAGGCATCGAACAACTCGGACTGCCCCATGACCGCATCCCGCAATTGGGTGAAGTCAATAAAGTCCTCGGCGCGGCCACTGGCTGGCAAGTCGCTCGCGTCCCGGCCCTGATTCCGTTCCAGACCTTCTTCGAATTATTGGCCAACAAACAGTTCCCGGTGGCAACGTTCATTCGTAGCGAAGCGGAACTGGACTACCTGCAAGAGCCAGACATTTTTCACGAGATCTTTGGTCACTGCCCGCTGCTGACCAACCCGTGGTTCGCCGAATTCACCCACACCTATGGCAAGCTCGGCTTGAGTGCGACCAAGGAACAGCGCGTCTATCTGGCGCGCCTGTACTGGATGACCATCGAGTTCGGCCTGGTGGACACCCCGCAAGGCCGTCGAATCTACGGTGGTGGCATTCTCTCCTCGCCCAAAGAAACGGTTTACAGCCTGTCGTCCGCGCCTGAACATCAGGCGTTCGATCCGCTGGATGCAATGCGCACCCCGTATCGGATCGATATCCTCCAGCCCTTGTATTTTGTCCTGCCAAATCTGAAACGGCTGTTCGACCTGGCCCACGAAGACATCATGGGCATGGTTCAGCAAGGCATGCAGCTAGGTCTGCACGCACCGAAATTCCCACCCAAACCCAAAGCTGCCTGATCAGGAACCCATTTATGAGCACTCTTAACCAAGCCCATTGCGTAGCCTGCCGCGCCGACGCCCCACACGTCAGCGATGAAGAATTGCCGATTCTGATCAAGCAGATCCCCGACTGGAACATCGAAGTTCGCGACAGCGTGATGCAGCTGGAAAAAGTCTTCCTGTTCAAGAATTTCAAGTTCGCGCTTGCGTTCACCAACGCTGTCGGCGAAATTGCCGAAGCCGAGGGTCATCACCCTGGCTTGCTCACCGAATGGGGCAAAGTGACCGTGACCTGGTGGAGCCACTCGATCAAAGGGTTGCACCGTAACGATTTCATTATGGCCGCGCGTACTGACGAAGTGGCCAAAAGCGCCGAGGGCCGCAAGTAATGCATTTCAACGACATCCAGCGAGTGCCCGGCGACCCGATTCTCGGGTTGATCGACGCTTACGCGGCTGATCCGAACCCGAACAAATTCGACCTTGGCGTCGGTGTCTATAAAGATGCACTGGGCCTGACGCCGATCCTGCGCTCGGTCAAGCTGGCCGAGCAGCGCCTGCTGGACACCCAAACCACCAAAACCTACATCGGCGGTCATGGCGAGCCTCGCTTTGGCGCGCTGATCAGCGAGTTGGTGCTGGGCAAGGATTCGCCGTTACTGGCAAGCAAGCGCGTTGGCGCGACCCAGACGCCAGGCGGTACCGGCGCCCTGCGTCTGTGCGCGGACTTTATCGCTGGCTGTCTGCCAGGACGCGGTATCTGGCTGAGCGACCCGACCTGGCCGATCCATGAAACCATCTTTGCCAAAGCCGGGCTCATGGTCAGTCATTACCCGTACGTGGGCAGCGACAATCGCCTTAACGTCGAGGCCATGCTCGCCACTTTGAATCAGGTGCCACGTGGCGACGTCGTGCTGCTGCATGCCTGCTGCCACAACCCCACCGGCTTCGATCTGTCCCACGACGATTGGCGACAGGTGCTGGACATCGTGCGCAGTCGCGATCTGCTGCCATTGATCGATTTCGCGTATCAGGGGTTCGGCGACGGTCTGGAGCAAGACGCCTGGGCAGTGCGCCTGTTCGCGGAGGCTTTGCCCGAGTTACTGATCACCAGTTCCTGCTCGAAAAACTTCGGCCTGTACCGCGAACGTACTGGTGCCCTGCTGGTGTGTGCCAGTACTGCAGACAAACTGCTGGATGTACGCAGTCAGCTTTCTTCAATCGCGCGAAACCTGTGGTCGAACCCGCCAGATCATGGCGCGGCCATCGTTGCCGAGATCCTCGGCGATCCCGAGCTGAAAAGCCTGTGGGCCGATGAAGTGGAAGAGATGCGCGCACGTATTGCGCAACT
This sequence comes from Pseudomonas sp. ASL8, assembly GCF_056680355.1. Lineage (NCBI taxonomy): Bacteria > Pseudomonadati > Pseudomonadota > Gammaproteobacteria > Pseudomonadales > Pseudomonadaceae > Pseudomonas > Pseudomonas sp. ASL8. Next base: position 49,773 of record NZ_CM155278.1, read on the forward strand.
GCGCGCAGGCTTGGTCGAGGCGTTGACCCCGCTGGGCCTGGGCGAGCGTTTCGCCCATATCGGCGTGCAACGCGGCATGTTCTCCTACACCGGCCTGAATGATGATCAGGTGGCGCGATTGCGCCATGAGCACAGCGTTTATCTGGTCAGTGCCGGACGCGCCAATATCGCGGGGATTGATGCTTCGCGCCTGGATCTACTGGCCCAGGCCATCGCCGCCGTTTGCTGAAACCAATCACTTGCCGCTTCAAACATCGCGCCCTGTCAGGGCGCGACTGCGTTATGCCGTTATGGTTCGTCATTCGTCGTGCCGTGTGTCTTTAAGTGACAAAAGGCGGTCATAAAAAACCTGTTTGTCATTTCCAGTGCTGTATCCTGCCCAAGCTTTTTAAAAGCACTGATCTTTCCAGCAACCTTCAATCAGATCTTGCGCGGAGCGACGACGATGCATGAAATCCCTAACTTTCCTTTCCCAAGCCTGCCAGAACCTGAGCAGACCCCCTCAGCCCACCAAGAGCCAAACAAAAAAACCGAGTTGAAGGCCAGCCCTGCCAAAACTGAAGACAGCCGCAGCGTCAAACACAAACACTGACGGCGACTTTCCCAGGCCGTATGCCAAACCCGTATTCTTTACCTGGTTTCATACGGCCTGTTATACCTGCCGCACCCGCTGCAGATAGCGTCCCTAAACAAGACCGCTCCTGAGCAAAACAGCCTTAAACAACGGTGGAACCTGCCATGACCGACCTCACCGACACCCAAGCCAGCGTCGTAATGGGCACCACTGAAAAGATGATCGACATCTGGGGTCGCCTCAACGCTGAAAAAAAGGCGGCGCTGCTCAAGCGTTTCGGCACCCAGGAAAATGCGCTGGCAGCCTTGGTGGCTTCGCAATTGCTCGCCCCCGCCAGCGGCACCGCATCATAAGCACGTTATTTCAACGTTTTGCCTTCACCCTCCCCTGCATCGCCTCAACCGCCGCTATCATAAGCAGCCTTGAGCGCGCCTCAAGCTGAAACGATTCTTCCGCTACACCTTGAGCATTTTCCAACGCTGTCGCAACCGTGGATTTTACCCATGCAAGACACCCCGTCTGCTGCCTCACAACGACCTATGGCCGTTACGCTGCAGGTCGTTTCTATCGTCCTGTTCACGTTTATCGGTTATCTGAACATCGGCATTCCCCTCGCCGTTCTCCCCGGCTACGTGCACAGTGATTTAGGGTTTGGCGCCGTGGCCGCTGGCCTGGTGATCAGCGTGCAATACCTGGCCACGCTGCTCAGTCGCCCCTATGCAAGCCGCATCATCGACAACCTTGGCAGCAAAAAAGCCGTCCTTTACGGCTTGGCAGGGTGCGGTCTCAGCGGCGTGTTCATGCTGCTCTCGGCCTGGCTACAAAGCATGCCGATGCTCAGCCTGATCAGCCTGCTAATCGGTCGACTGGTGTTAGGCAGCGCGGAAAGCCTGGTGGGCTCGGGCTCGATTGGCTGGGGCATCGGTCGGGTCGGCGCGCAAAACACCGCCAAGGTCATTTCCTGGAACGGCATCGCCAGTTATGGCGCGCTGGCGATAGGTGCCCCCATGGGCGTGCTGCTGGTCCAGCAGCTCGGCTTATGGAGCATGGGCGTGAGTATCATCCTGCTCGCCGGTATCGGTTTCGCGCTGGCATGGCCCAAGCAAGCCGCACCCATTGTTCATGGCGAGCGCATGCCCTTTCTGCATGTCCTGGGCCGAGTGTTGCCTCACGGCACGGGGCTGGCGCTCGGTTCGATTGGTTTTGGCACCATCGCCACCTTCATCACCCTCTATTACGCAAGCCATAGCTGGCCGAACGCAGTGCTATGCCTGAGCCTGTTCGGCGCCTGTTTCATCGGCGCACGGTTGCTGTTCGGTAACTTGATCAATCGTCTGGGCGGCTTCCGGGTGGCGATTGCCTGTCTGTCGGTGGAAAGCATTGGCTTGCTGTTGTTGTGGCTTGCACCCACACCAACATTGGCCCTGGCCGGGGCTGCACTCACCGGTTTTGGCTTCTCATTGGTGTTCCCGGCGCTGGGTGTCGAGGCTGTGAATCTGGTACCGGCCTCTAGCCGTGGGGCGGCTGTGGGCGCGTACTCACTGTTCATCGACCTCTCACTGGGTATTACCGGCCCCGTTGCTGGCGCGATTGCCGCTGGCTTCGGCTTTGCTTCGATCTTTCTGTTTGCAGCGCTGGCGGCCATGGCCGGCCTGCTGCTCAGTGTCTATCTGTACCGCCAGACGAAGCCTGTACGGGATTACACGGTTTAGATTTTGCTCCGGCAGGATCACCTTCGCGGTCCGGCCTAGAAATCCACCTTGCCGCGCCCGGCTTTAATGTTGCCGCGCTGGCTTTTGCTTTCAAGACGACGCTTTTTCGAGCCCAGGGTGGGCTTGGTCGGGCGTCGTTTTTTTTCGACCTTGGCCGCATTGATGATCAATTCGCTCAGGCGTTCCAGTGCGTCGGCACGGTTCTGCTCCTGAGTACGGTATTGCTGGGCCTTGATGACGATCACGCCGTCGCCGGTGATACGGCTGTCGCGCAACGCCAGCAACCGCTCCTTATAGAACGGCGGCAACGACGACGCAGTGATATCGAAGCGCAAGTGCACTGCGCTCGACACCTTGTTGACGTTCTGCCCACCCGCACCTTGAGCGCGGATGGCAGTCAACTCGATTTCGGCATCAGGTAGATGCACGTTGCTGGAAACTATCAACATAGGTCTTCCATACACATTCCGTATGCCTCTGTAGCACTACAAAAGCCTTGATTAATGGGCTGTTAAACGGTTTTCTATTATCTCAATGGCCCACTCTCCAACGTACCTTTCCACACAAAGCGGGAAAGAAACGGGAAAATGACCAAGCAAATTCGACTGGCAGCCCATTAACCAACTTGCCAAAAAAAACCAAGTAGGTTAGTTTCGATTTATGGAGAAAAAAGCACCCCACTGCAAGCTACCCATTGTCAAAGCCTTGATCGAAGCCGGTAAGGTGCGGTCAACCGGATCAGCGCTGGCTGGCGGTGCGGCGCTCGGCTTCGACTTTGAAGGCATTATCAGCGTTGTCATGGCACTGGCCCCGGCAGACTTCTACAAAAGCATGACCACGCACGCCGATCATAAGGTTTGGCAGGACGTGTACCGGCACACCAGCGTAGCCGGGGAGGTTTATCTAAAACTCACGGTCATTGATGATGTGCTCATCGTGTCCTTCAAGGAGCTATGAACATGAAATGTCCATCGTGTGCAGCGGCTGAACTGGTGCATGACACTCGCGATATGCCGTACACCTACAAAAATGAATCAACAGTTATTCCGTCCGTCACCGGCGACTACTGCCCGGCCTGCGGCGAGTCTGTGCTTGATATCGTCGAATCGACCCGAGTCAGCACTGCGATGCTGGCGTTCAACAAGCAGATAAATGCCTCCATTGTCGATCCTGGCTTTATCTCCACGGTCCGTAAAAAGCTTGCGCTCGATCAGCGTGAGGCTGCGGAGATTTTCGGCGGTGGCATCAATGCGTTCTCGCGATACGAGAATGGCAAGACCAAGCCGCCATTGGCGTTGGTGAAGCTGCTCAAGGTGCTTGATCGTCACCCCGAGCTGTTGGACGAAGTCAGGATGGCATAAGCGTTTACCCGGTTGATATATTCCCCAACCGGGTACGCGCTGACCCGCTCCACCAAGTCAGTTGTTTAAAGGCACTACGCGGCTTCTTATCGTGCTGAATTGTTAGCAATCACCCGCATAGAAGCACTACGTCAACGCCTTCACGCCAGCCGCATCACTGCGCTTGTTTTTGACGTTGTAGCAAACCCACATCACCAGCAACCAGACCGGAATCGCGTAAACCGACACCTGAATGCCTGGAATCAACAACATGATGCCGAGGATGAACACCACGAAAGCCAGGCACAAATAGTTGCCGTACGGGTACCAGAACGCCTTGAACAAGGGCGTCTGATGTGTACGCACCATGTGCTGGCGGAACTTCAGGTGTGAGTAGCTGATCATCGCCCAGTTGATCACAAGCGTGGCCACCACCAGCGACATCAGCAGTTCCAGCGCATTTTGTGGGACCAGATAGTTGAGCACCACCGCAACGAACGTCACCAACGCCGACACCGCAATCGCCCGAACCGGCACACCGCGCTTATCGACCTGCGCCAACGCTTTAGGTGCATCGCCCTGCTCTGCCATGCCTAACAACATACGGCTGTTGCAGTAGGTGCCGCTGTTATAGACCGACAAGGCGGCTGTCAACACCACGAAGTTGAGAATGTGCGCCGCCGTGTTGCTGCCCAGCATCGAGAACACTTGCACGAACGGGCTGCCGCTGTAGGCATCGCCGGAGGCATTGAGGCTCGCAAGCAGGCTGTCCCACGGGGTCAACGAAAGCAGTACGACCAAGGCGCCGATGTAGAAAATCAGGATCCGGTAGATCACTTGATTGATGGCCTTGGGGATCACGGTTTTCGGTTGGTCGGCTTCTGCTGCGGTGAAACCGAGCATTTCCAGGCCGCCAAAGGAAAACATGATAATCGCCAATGCCATCACCAGACCTTTGACCCCATTGGGGAAAAAGCCACCGTGCTCCCACAGGTTACTCACTGCCGCTTGCGGGCCGCCGTTGCCGCTGACCAACAGGTAGCTGCCGAGGGCGATCATGCCGACAATGGCCACGACCTTGATGATGGCGAACCAGAACTCGGCTTCCCCGAACACCTTGACGTTGGCCAGGTTGACCGCATTGATCATCACAAAGAATACGGCGGCCGAGGCCCAGGTCGGAATCTCTGGCCACCAGTAATGCACGTACTTGCCGACGGCCGTCAGCTCCGACATGCCGACCAAAATATAAAGTACCCAGCAGTTCCAGCCAGAGAGGAAGCCCGCAAAGCCGCCCCAGTATTTGTGAGCAAAATGGCTGAAAGAACCGGCCACCGGCTCTTCGACGATCATTTCGCCAAGCTGGCGCATGATCATGAAGGCGATGAAGCCGCAGATTGCGTAACCGAGAATCATCGACGGACCGGCCGACTTGAGTACGCCTGCCGAACCGAGGAACAAGCCTGTGCCAATAGCGCCGCCCAGCGCGATCAGCTGGATATGGCGGTTTTTAAGGCCGCGCTTCAGCTCGCCCGAATGTGAGTTTTGTTCACTCATTGATAGTCACCTGATTTTTATTGTCTGTGACGGAACCGAATCCACCGCGCTCATGACGCAGCGGAGTGCAACAAGGCGGATAGCCCTGAATGTGTTGGATGCGCAGTTACGCCGTTGAATCACAGAAAAAACGCGAGGTAGTGTACACCGCCGAAAGGGTCCAGGCTTACCGGAAAGCTATTCGGTCAGTCAGCTATCGAGGGTCAGCGACAATCATCAAACAAAAAAAAACGCCAATCTTCCGATTGGCGTTTTTTGTTCACCGCACGCGATTACTGCGGCTTGCGACGACCAAAGCCCGGACGCTGACCAGAGCCTGCCGGTGGGCCGTTGCGCTTGCCCGAAGGCTTGCCGTTGTCCACCAGAACAATGCCTGGACGCTGCTGTTTAGGCTTGCCCGGACGCTTGCTCACGTCACCAGGACGCTCGGCCACTGGCGTGCCACGGCTGTCGGAACGACCGGCAGCAGGGCGCGGCGTGCGTGGCGAATCGCCACGCGGTGCACGAGGAGAACGCTCGACAGAATCGCTGCGCGGCGTACGCGGAGCGCTGTCACCGTCTTCACGCGGCTTGCGCGCTGGACGATCGGCACCTTCACTGCGGCCACGCAACGGACGGTTAGCCGAGTCGGAACGGCCGGTAGCTGGACGCGGACCACGGCTCGACGAATCCGAACGCGGCCCCGCAGGACGCTGATCGCGACCCGTAGAATCCGCACGCGGACGATCGCGCTCGCTGCCGGTCACTTGCGGCTGACGGGCTGGACGCTCGCCTGCCGGAGCCGGGTTGGCTGGACGCAACGTACGTACGCGCTCGCCTTTACCCAGAGGGCGGGACGATTGACGCTGCAAACGTTCCATTTTGTCTTTGACCTTGGCGTTCATCTGCGGCTGAGCCACAGGCGTCAGGCCGACTTCGGCACTGAGAACGTCGACTTCGTACTGGCTCATTTCGCGCCAGCGGCCCATCGGCAGATCAGAGTTAAGGAACACCGGACCGTAACGCACGCGCTTCAAGCGGCTGACCACCAGCCCTTGGGATTCCCACAGGCGACGCACTTCGCGGTTGCGACCTTCCATCACCACGCAGTGATACCAGTGGTTGAAACCTTCACCGCCTGGCGCTTGCTTGATATCGGTGAAGCGTGCCGGGCCGTCTTCCAGCACCACGCCGGTTTTCAGACGCAGCAGCATGTCGTCATCGACTTCGCCACGCACACGGACGGCGTATTCACGGTCCATTTCAAACGACGGGTGCATTAAGCGGTTGGCCAACTCACCGTCGGTGGTGAACATCAGCAAGCCGGTGGTGTTGATGTCCAGACGACCAATGTTGACCCAGCGGCCTTCTTTAGGGCGCGGCAGGCGGTCGAACACGGTCGGACGACCTTCTGGGTCGTCACGGGTGCAGATTTCACCGTCTGGTTTGTTGTAGAGAATGACGCGGCGTACCGATTCGGCGGTTTCTTCGCGCTTGATCACACGACCGTCGATGGCGATGGCATCGTGCAAATCTACGCGCTGACCGAGGGTCGCGTCTTTGCCATTGACCTTGATTCGGCCTTGGCTGATCCAGGCTTCTACGTCACGGCGAGAACCTACGCCAATGCGCGCCAGAACCTTTTGCAGTTTTTCGCCTGCAGGACCGATTTCCTGGCTGTCTTGCTTGTCTTGTACACTCATCTGGGCACCTCCCGGTGTGTCGATAACAGATCGTGCTGAGAAATGGCGCGACCTGGTTGCTAAAATCTGATGACTTGAAGCCGTGCCTGATGACGAGGATAAATCGCCAAAAGGGCGCGAATGATACGCTCAAGGCGCGCGCTGCGCATCAGGGACTCGTGCAAATGCAGCGCCTTACTTCTTTTTCCGCCGACCGGTGGCTTTTAACTGAAGTGAACGCACTGCCGACCCGGCCAGCAACGAGCTTTTATCGACATCGAACGTGCAGACGCTGATGCAGTGTTTTTTGGTTGAACGCAGGCTGTGTGAGCATCTGGAAATCCACCTGGACATCCAAGAAAATGCCCGCATCGGAAGATACAGGCCATTTTCTTGCGGCGTGAATCTGCGAACTCAGCCCTGCGCGCGGCTCTGTTTGTACGCAGCCAGTGCGGGCAGCAACTGTTGATCAATCGCCTGGCGCACGGCGGGCAGGATGGTTGCGCTGCCGGTGAGCATCTGTTCGACCAACCGTCGCAAGGCTGTGGCGCGGGCGTCCGTCAGGCCGCAGACCGCCTGGGTGCAGGCCTGCTCGGCGGTTGCGCCTGAAGGCATTTCGAAACCCAGTGACCTGAGTTGGCCAATCAGGTCCTCTTGGTCAATCAAATCCGCATGCATCATCACGTCCGCTCCTGTTATGGGGTGTGGGTCGATTCTGGTAGCGCTCTCGAATGTCGGCAAGGCTTCTGATCGACGATGTCCGATATACCTATGAACAGGTCGTTTTCGGCTAACTCGCCAGTCGGGTCTGCAGGCACACTGGCGTCACTCGATAATGCGCGGCGCATGGTTTGGTCACCCTCTGCATCGCGTAATACCTCAGCCCCGGTTTTGTGACGGCTTAACCGGGGCTTTTTTTGTCTGTCGAAAACTCATGTAAACTTCGCTGCCACCCAGGAGTTGCCATGAATTACCGTCACGCCTTCCACGCTGGCAACCATGCCGACGTGTTCAAACATCTGATTCTGACTCGCTTGATCGCCCTGATGGCGCGCAAGGAGCAGCCGTTCGCTTATATCGACAGCCACGCCGGGATTGGTCTGTATGACCTCAAAGGCGATCAGGCCACCCGCACGGGCGAATGGCTCGAGGGCATCGCGCGCCTGTGGGACGCGCCGGACCTGCCTGCGCTGACGGCCGATTACCTGCAAGTGCTGCACGACATGAACCCCGATGGCGAACTGCGTTATTACCCCGGATCTCCAGAAATTGCCCGCCGCCTGACCCGCGAACGCGAGCGCATCCTGCTCAATGAGAAGCACCCCGAAGACGGGCGGCTGCTTAAAGAGAACATGAGGGGAGATCGCCGCGTTGCGGTGCATTTGGGCGAAGGCTGGCACGTGCCGCGTGCGCTGCTGCCCGTAGCGGAAAAGCGTGGGTTGTTGCTGATCGACCCGCCGTTCGAACAGCTCGACGAAATGAAACGCTGTGCCGTGGCCCTCAAAGAAGCCGTCGGCCGCATGCGTCAGACCGTGACCGCAATCTGGTACCCGATCAAGGACCAGCGCCTGCTCAAGCGCTTCTATCAAGACCTGGCCGAGACCGGTGCGCCGAAGTTGCTGCGGGTGGAGCTATTCGTGCATCCGCTGGATACGCCGCAGAGTCTGAACGGCTCGGGCCTGGCCATCGCCAACCCGCCTTGGGGTCTGGAAGAGGAACTGCGTGAGCTGATGCCATGGCTGGCCAAGACACTGGGGCAAACCCAGGGTGATTGGCGCATGGATTGGTTGATCGCCGAGTGAGTTGGAGGCCAGATCAATCGTCGGTGATTGATCTGGCTCCTTCGCGAATGAATTCCCACACAGCCGTCACAGGGGATCCGTGCCCTCACTTTCATCTGCCTCGGCCTCAATGTCCTGACGCAGCAAATCATCAAAGTCAGTCTTGAGTCCCAGCTCCATCGAATCGAGCTCTACCAGCAGACTGCGGAAGCTGGTTTCATCACGCGGCGGCTCTGGCTCAGCGTCTGGGTCGAGACTCGCGTCAGCCAGGGCCTGCAGGCTGGCGGGCACCGGAGCGTCGTCGAAATCGAGAATCGGATCTGGCTCCAGCTCCCGCAAGTCGGCCAGTGGTGGCAAGTCGTCGAGGTTTTTCAGGTTGAAGTGATCAAGAAACGCCTTGGTGGTGGCAAACATTGCCGGCTTTCCGGGCACGTCACGGTAGCCGACGATTCTGATCCACTCGCGCTCCAGCAAGGTTTTTACGATATGGCTGTTGACCGCCACGCCACGCACATCCTCGATCTCGCCCCGAGTGATGGGCTGGCGATAGGCGATCAGCGCCATGGTTTCCAGCATCGCCCGGGAATAACGCTGCGGCCGCTCTTCCCAGAGCCGACCGACCCACGGCGAAAAACGCTCTCGGATCTGCAAACGATACCCTGAGGCCACTTCCTTGAGCTCGAAAGCCCGGCCCTCGCAAGACTTGCCCAGCAATTGCAGGGCTTTCTTGAATACCGGCGGCTCGGGACGCTCGCCCTCCTCGAACAGCTCGAACAGGCGTTCCAGCGACACAGGTTTACCGGAGGCCAGCAGAAAAGCTTCGAGCAGGGGGGCCAGCTCGCGCGGCTCGTTCAAATTCATCATTTGGCTCTTTATCAGGCTCGCCGCGCTTCAGTCGTGCGCGTCTTTTATTTATTCAGCTAAACCGCTATTCGACTCGCGCCCGGACATGGATCGCCGCAAAGGGTTCGTTCTGCACCAGCTCGACCAAGGACTCCTTGACCAGTTCCAGGACCGCCATAAAGGTCACCACAACGCCCAAGCGCCCTTCTTCGGCCGTGAACAGCTCGGAGAACGGCACAAACCCGCCACCCTTGAGGCGTTCAAGCACATCGCTCATGCGCTCCCGGGTCGACAGCGTTTCGCGACTGACCTGGTGGCTTTCGAACATGTCACCCCGATGCAGGACTTCAGCCATGGACATCAACAGCTCTTCCAGGCTGACATCCGGCAGCAACCGGCGCGCGCGCGCTTCGGGGGCATCCAGCCTGGGCACGACCACATCACGCCCGACCCGACTCAAGCCATCGATACCTTCGGCTGCGGCTTTGAAGCGCTCGTACTCTTGCAGACGACGGATCAACTCAGCGCGAGGATCGTCTTCTTCCTGCTCAATCTCAGCCGAGCGCGGTAACAGCATCCGCGATTTGATTTCGGCGAGCATGGCCGCCATCACCAGGTACTCGGCCGCCAGCTCCAGGCGCACGGTTTTCATCAGCTCGACATACCCCATGTACTGACGGGTGATTTCCGCCACGGGAATATCGAGGATGTTGATGTTCTGTTTACGAATCAGGTACAGCAACAAGTCCAGCGGACCTTCGAACGCATCGAGGAAGACCTCCAGCGCATCCGGCGGGATGTACAGGTCCAGCGGCATGTGCATGACCGCCTGACCATAGACCATGGCGAACGGCAGCTCCTGCTGGGCATCCGCCTGGCTATCAACCGCCTCGACCACTGTCATCTAGGGCTGAACCCCAAACGGTCGCGGATCGCCACAGCCCACCCGTATCACTTGCGGCTCGCCATCGGCCAGATTGATCACGGTGGACGCCGAGATGCCACCGATGCCGCCATCAATGATCAGGTCGACCTGATGCTCCAATATTTGACGCATCTCGTATGGATCGCTCAAAGGCACGGTTTCACCCGGCATGATCAGGCTCACGCTCATCAGCGGCTCGCCCAGCTCCTCAAGCAACGCCTGCGCAATGGGGTGGCTTGGCACGCGCAGGCCGATGGTCCGGCGTTTGGGGTGCAGGATCAACCGCGGCACTTCACGCGTGGCGTTGAGAATAAAGGTGTAAGGCCCAGGCGTGTGGTTCCTGAGCGCGCGGAACGCCGCAGTGTCGACCTTGGCATAGGTCCCCAGCTGAGACAGGTCGCAACACAACAGGGTGAAGTTGTGCTTGTCGTCCAATTGGCGCAGGCGGCGGATGCGTTCAATGGCGTTTTTATCACCGATCTGGCAGCCCAAGGCGTAGGACGAATCCGTGGGATACACCACCAGGCCACCGGCCTTGATAATCTCCACCGCCTGCTTTATCAGACGTGCCTGCGGGTTTTCCGGATGGACCTGGAAAAATTGACTCACGGTATCTTCCTGTTCAGACGGCAGTAGGCTGGTCATGTTTGAATCGACACCAAAGTGGCGGAAGATCCTCCGGTAACGGGCGATAAACGCCAATCTCGGACCAAGCGCCAGGGGCATGAAAGTCACTGCCGGCAGTTACCAGCAGACCGAACTCACGAGCCAGAATGGCCAGACTACCCACCTGCTCCGCAGGTTGCAGACCATTAACCACCTCGATAGCGTGACCGCCAGCCTCAATATAGGCGGCGATCAGCTTACGACGTTTACTGCGGGTGAAATCATAATGCCAAGGGTGCGCCAGACTGACCCAGGCCCCGGACTCGCGTAAGGTCGCGACAGTTTCTTCCAGAGTAGGCCAATGCTGCTTGACGTCGCCCAGCTTGCCAGCGCCCAGCCATTTGCGGAATGCCTCGGCGCGATCTTTGACAAAACCAGCACTCACCATGAAGTCCGCGAAGTGCGGTCGCGCCGGAGCATTACCGCTGTCACCCAGCGCTTGCTGGATCGCACGAGCACCTTCCAGGGCCCCAGGCATACCTTTGATCGCTAATTTTCGGCTTATTTCTTCGGCGCGCAACCAGCGTCCATGGTGTAAACGGTCAATGGCATCGACCAATGCCGGGGCTTTCATATCAAAACCGTAGCCCAGAATGTGGACAGTTGCCCCACCCCAAGTGCAGGATAATTCCACCCCATTGACCAGCTGCATATTCAGCGCAAGCGCCGCAGTACGGGCCTCTTCGAGGCCTTCAAGGGTATCGTGATCAGTAAGGGCCAGGACCCGCACTCCGTTTTCATAAGCACGCGCAACCAGGACCGCGGGCGCGAGGGCGCCATCGGAAGCGGTGCTGTGGCAGTGCAGGTCAACATTCATAGGAGGCGCTTTCGCTGTCATTGATGTTTGTTATTATGCCGCCACATCCTGCTTCTGGCTGCCATTGTGAAACAATTCATCGACTTCATCCCGCTGCTCCTGTTTTTCATCGTCTACAAGATCGACCCCCGCGCCGTCGACATTCTGGGTCACAGCTTCATGGTAGGCGGAATTTTCAGCGCTACCGCGATGCTGATCATCAGCTCACTCGTGGTCTACGGCATTTTGTTCATCACCCAGCGCAAACTGGAAAAAAGCCAATGGCTGACCCTGATCGCCTGCCTGGTGTTCGGCAGCCTGACCTTGGCCTTCCATAGCGAAGCCGTTCTTAAATGGAAGGCGCCAGTTGTGAACTGGCTGTTCGCCCTGGCATTCGCAGGCAGTCACTTCATCGGTGACCGCCCATTGATCCAGCGCATCATGGGCCATGCATTGACCCTGCCCCAGCCGATCTGGACCCGACTGAACATCGCCTGGGTCTTCTTCTTCCTGTTCTGCGGCACGGCCAATCTGTATGTGGCCTTCACCTATCAGGATTTCTGGGTAGATTTCAAAGTCTTCGGCAGCCTGGGCATGACCTTGCTGTTTCTGGTCGGCCAAGGGATATTCCTGGCCCGCCACATGCACGACGCGGACCCTTCCACTCCTAAAACCAAGGACTGACCATGCTTTACGCCATCATTGCTACAGACGTCGCCAATTCGCTCGAAAAACGCCTGGCTGCGCGGCCTGATCACCTGGCGCGGCTCGTCGCGCTCAAGGATGAAGGTCGAATGGTGTTGGCAGGTCCGAACCCGGCCATCGACAGCAACGACCCCGGTGCTGCAGGCTTCACTGGCAGCCTGATCGTTGCCGAGTTTGAATCCCTGAGCGCTGCACAGGCCTGGGCTGACGCCGATCCGTTCGTTGCCGCCGGCGTATACGCCAACGTCCTGGTCAAGCCGTTCAGACAAACCCTGCCGTAACAGGCTTGCGCAGGCGCCGCGCTCAATCATCGCGGCGCTTGCCGATTACCCTTTTCGCTTGCTCACTATTCTCGATAACCTGCCGACAACCTGCTGAACACTCAATAAAAATATAGGAGTTCAGATGCGTTCAGGTCCGTTGTGTCTGCTGTTGACCGTGCTAACCCTTGGGGTTACCGCCCAGGCTGACGAGTTATCCGGTGCCAACAACGCCAAGCTCCTATCGCCGAGCGCCAGCAGCCAGATCACCGAGTTGCAACAGCGCCTCAAAGAAAGCGAGCACCAGCGCGAAGAGTTGAGTAACCATATACAGGGTGTCGACACCGAACGCGAAAGCCCGCAACTCAGTCGCTTGCGCCTGGAAAACCAACGCCTCAAGTTGCAACTCAAAGAAGCACAGTCCGTCTTGCCTCCGCGCATGTTTACGGATGAGCAACAATGGTTCGTTGCCGGGGGTGGAGTTGCGGTGATCGCCTTACTCTGCGGTATCTTTGCCAGTGGCTGGCGTAGACAGCGTCGTCAGTGGCTGAATTGAGTGAATCATGAGCGAACTGTTATTAATTGATGATGATCAGGAGCTCTGCGAGCTTCTGAGCAGTTGGCTGAGCCAGGAAGGCTTTCAGGTGCAGGCTTGCCACGACGGCCATAGCGCCAGACGCGCATTGGCTCAATCGCAACCCGCAGCCGTAGTGCTGGATGTGATGCTGCCCGATGGCAGCGGTCTGGAACTGCTCAAACAACTGCGCAACGATCACCCCGACTTGCCCGTGCTTATGCTGTCGGCCCGGGGCGAACCGCTGGACCGGATCCTCGGCCTGGAACTGGGCGCCGACGATTACCTGGCCAAACCCTGCGACCCTCGGGAGTTGACGGCACGCCTGCGCGCGGTTTTGCGCCGTAGCCATCCACCGGCAGTGTCCAGTCAGCTCGAACTCGGCGACTTATGCTTCAGCCCCGTGCGCGGCGTGGTGATTATCGACGAGCATGAGTTCACGCTGACCGTCTCCGAAAGCCGCCTGCTCGAGGCGCTCCTGCGCCAACCCGGCGAACCGCTGGACAAGCAAGAGCTGGCGCAACTGGCACTGGGTCGCAAATTGACACTCTATGATCGCAGCCTGGACATGCACATCAGCAACCTGCGCAAGAAGATCGGGCCTCATGCCGACGGCCGTCCACGGATCGTTGCACTGCGCAGTCGCGGTTATTACTACAGTGTCTGAGGGCCTGCTTCTGTCAGCTTCAGGCCAGAAGCTCTTTACTCAAGCTTTACCGAGTGCTGACCGCCGCTGACCTTGATCTCCCTACACTGGCCTCAACCGGCAACGAGCCGGATTCGAGACAAGGAGATACACCGTGCGCAAGACTTTAATCGCCCTGCTGTTTGCTGCTTCGTTGCCTGCTATCGCGATGGCCGCGCCGCCAGAAGGCGGCATGGGTCACGGCGGCCCGGGCATGCATGGTCACAGCCCTTACAGCGAGCTGAACCTGACACCGGACCAACGCCAACAAATCGGCCGAATCATGTTTGAGCAAAAACGTAGCCGTGATGAAGTCACCCAGCGTTATCTGCAAATGCTGCCACCAGCACAGCAGAAAAGCATGCAGGATGAGATCGACGCCAAACACACAAAGGCCCAAAGCGACGTCCGCGCACTGCTGAAACCTGATCAGCAAAAGCAGTTCGACGTGATCCAGCAAAAAGAAGCCCAACGTCGCGCAGAGCATGCCGAGTTCCAGACCTGGAAAGCCCAGAAAGCTCAGCAAGCCCAATAACGGCGAACCGACTCCTTACCCGCCCGATACGCTCACGTGTGTCGGGCTTTTATCGTTTGAGGTATTCACGTGCGTTCATTGTTCTGGCGAATCCTGGCCAGCTTCTGGTTAGCCATCGCCTTGGTTGCAGGCCTGTCTATTTTGCTCGGGCATATGCTCAATCAAGATGCGTGGATCCTCAGTCGCCATCCGGGGCTGGCCAACCTGGCGCAGAACTGGACCGAACTCTACGAAAACCAGGGTGAAGACGCCGCACAGGACTACCTGCAACAGAGTAAGCGGCGCTATCACATTGACGTCCAGGTCCTCAATGAAAGCGGCGAGCCCCTGGTACGCGGGACGTTTCCGCCCCGTGCAGCGGCATTTGAAGCACGCCAACACAACGACCCCCGCCAATTACCGTGGCGTCGCCTGACCACCGAATACACCAGCCCGAAGACGGCCGAAACGTATTTACTGATCTACCGGATTCCCCATCCGGAACTTGACGCCTGGCACCGTGAAAGCCTGCTTTGGCCTCTCAGCGCCCTGGGCATTGCTTTGGTGGTGCTGACGTTGTTCAGCCTGCTGGTGACGTTGTCCATCACCCGCCCACTCAGCCGCCTGCGCAGTGCCGTGGATGACCTGGGGCAAACCACCTACCAACAGAACAGCCTGGCGCAACTGGCCAACCGCCGGGACGAGTTCGGCGTGCTGGCCACCGATTTCAACCGCATGGGCGCGCGCCTGCAGAGCCTGATCAGCAGCCAGCGTCAGTTATTGCGCGATGTGTCCCACGAGTTGCGCTCACCGCTCGCACGGCTGCGCATCGCATTGGCGCTGGCCGAACGTGCCGAACCGGCTGAGCGCGAGAAACTCTGGCCGCGTCTGGCCCGCGAATGTGATCGGCTGGAAGCATTGATCAGCGAGATTCTCGTGCTGGCACGCCTGGACGCTGATTTTGGCACCGCAGAGCCCGTGGATCTGGACGCGCTGCTGCACCATTTACAAAGCGACGCCCTGCTCAACGCCCCGGAACAGGAGGTGCGGGTTTGGGTGCAAGACGGTGTCGAGTTGCAAGGCTGGCCCGACATGCTCGAGCGGGCGCTGGATAACCTGTTGCGCAATGCCCTGCGCTTCAACCCGGCAGGCCAAGCCATTGACTTGCAAGCGCAGTGCGAGGGTGGACGATTGCTGATTAGCGTGCGCGATCATGGCCCCGGAGTGGCCTCGGAACACCTGTCTCAGCTAGGCGAACCCTTCTTCCGCGCCCCCGGCCAGACCGCGCCGGGCCACGGCCTGGGACTGGCAATCGCCAAGCGTGCGGCCGAACGGCACGGCGGCTACCTGACCCTGACCAACCATCCCCAAGGCGGGTTCGTGGCGACGCTGGATCTACCTTTGGAGCCCGTTAACCCGGGTGCCTGAGCAGATGCCTTCGCAGCGGTGTATCAGCCCTGCCACTCACTGACAAAGTCAGCCGTGTCCAGCTTCGGTGCGGTGCGGGGGGGATGTTGTGGGGTGCCCAGGTAAAGGAACGCAACAACCTCCTCATCCGCCTCCAATCCCAAGCCTTTGGCGACCTGGGCCGAATACGACAACTCCCCTGTACGCCACACGGCCCCGACCCCCAGCGCAAATGCCGCGAGCAATACCGCGTGGGCGGCGCAACCGGCGGTGATCAGCTGTTCTTGCTTCGGCACTTTGAGGTGATCCTGCAGTTTGGCGATCACCACCACCACCAACGGCGCACGCATCGGCCCCTGACGTGCCTTGTCCAATGCTTGCGGTGTTGCCTCGGCATCGCTCTGTTGCAACGCTTGCACCAGTAACTCGCCCATCTGCTCGCGCGCTTTACCTTCAACCGTCAGGAAGCGGAAAGGCCGCAGTTGACCATGATCAGGTGCACGCAGGGCCGCGCTGAACAATATCTCCCGTTGCGCCGCGTCCGGTGCCGGGTCGATCAACCGCGGTACGGATACACGGTTGAGCAAAGCGTCGAGCGCCTCCATTGAGCTGTCTCCTTTTAAAAATGATGGGCCATTCTAGGATGTGTTCACCCTCAATAACGAGCGCGCCGCCCCTTTAATTACAATCAGTGCTTACAACTTGTAACAAGAGTTCATCGGATTATATCCCCTCGAACGCAGGTAGAATGGCGCCTTTCCACTCCCAAGTCAGAGCCACTGCATGGCGTTGCCGACCCTTCGCATCATCGGTTTCATTATCGGCATCTTCCTGATCACCCTGGCTATCGCCATGGTCGTCCCCATGCTGACACTGGTGATTTTCGACCATACCAGCGATATCCGCGCCTTTCTCTGGGCGAGTCTGATTACGTTCGTTGTCGGCCTGGCATTGGTCATCCCGGGGCGTCCCGAGCACATTCATCTGCGCCCACGGGACATGTACCTGCTGACGGTGTCCAGCTGGGTCGTCGTCTGCATCTTCGCCGCACTGCCGTTTTTGCTGTCCCAGCACATGAGCTATACCGATTCGTTTTTTGAGAGCATGTCCGGGATCACCGCCACCGGTTCCACCGTAATGAGCGGGCTGGACAGCATGTCGCCAGGGATTCTGATCTGGCGCTCGCTGCTGCACTGGCTCGGCGGTATCGGTTTTATCGGCATGGCGGTGGCGATCCTGCCACTGTTGCGGATCGGAGGCATGCGCCTGTTCCAGACGGAATCCTCCGACCGCTCGGAGAAGGTCATGCCGCGCTCACACATGGTGGCCAAGTACATCCTGCTGACCTATGTCGGCATCACCACCCTGGGCAGCCTGGCCTTCTGGGCGGCCGGCATGAGCCTGTTCGATGCGATCAACCATGCCATGTCAGCGATCTCCACGGGCGGTTTCTCCACCTCCGATCAATCACTGGCGAAATGGCAACAGCCCGCCGTACATTGGGTCGCGATTGTAGTGATGATCCTCGGCAGCTTGCCCTTCGCCCTGTACGTCGCCACCTTGCGTGGCAATCGGCGGGCATTGTTCAAGGACGAACAAGTGCGCGGGCTGCTCGGTTTTCTGCTGGTGACCTGGCTGATACTCGGCACCTGGTATTGGGCAACCACCAGCATGCATTGGCTGGACGCCCTGCGTCATGTGGCACTGAACGTGACGTCGGTCATGACCACCACCGGGTTCGCCCTGGGCGATTACAGCCTGTGGGGTAACTTCGCGTTGATGCTGTTTTTCTATCTGGGCTTCGTGGGCGGCTGTTCAGGATCGACGGCGGGCGGAATCAAGATTTTCCGTTTTCAGGTCGCTTATATCCTGCTCAGAGCCAACCTCAATCAACTGATCCACCCCCGCGCAGTGATCAAGCAGAAGTACAACGGTCACCGCCTGGACGAAGAAATTGTCCGCTCGATCCTGACCTTTTCATTCTTCTTCGCAATCACCATTTGCGTGATTGCACTGCTCTTGTCGCTGTTGGGCGTGGACTGGATGACCGCCCTGACCGGTGCGGCCAGTACGGTCTCCGGCGTCGGTCCGGGGCTGGGCGAAATCATTGGTCCGGCGGGTAACTTCGCCGGGCTGCCAGATGGGGCCAAATGGATTCTATCGCTGGGCATGCTGCTCGGCCGACTGGAAATCATCACCGTGCTGGTACTCTGCGTTCCAGCGTTCTGGCGGCACTGAGATCACATCCGCGCGCGGTATTCCCCCGGCGTCTCATCGAACCAACGGCGGAAGGCGCGGAAGAAATTGCTGGGGTCGGCAAACCCCAACAGGTAGGCGATTTCCAGCAGGGTCATGTTCGGCTGCGCCAGGTATTGCTCGGCCAACTCACGACGGGTGACGTCGAGCAAAGCCTGAAAACTGGTGCCCTCCTCCTGCAAGCGGCGCTGCAACGTGCGCTGGGACAGGTGCAGGGTTTGCGCGACCGTCTCACGCTTGGGCTCGCCCTGAGGCAATAACCGGCACAGCACCTGACGGGCCTGATGGGTGACGCGGCTTTCCGAGAAACGCGCCAGGTATTCCCCGGCAAAACGATCATGCAACTGCGCCATGGCTTCATTGGCGGTCGGCAGCGGTGCCTCCATATCTGCCCGCTCGAACACCAGGGCGTCATAGGGCGCGTTGAACGTCATCGGTGCATGAAAGGCTTTTTTATAGGGCTCCAGGTCCTTGGGCTGATCGCCCTGAATCAACACCTCGCGCGGCTGCAACGTCCTGCCGGTCAACCAACCACAGAAGGTCAAGGCCGAGGCCAGTGATGCTTCGGCGCTTTGCCGGGTCGGTGGCAGATGGTCGCCATGCACGGTCAGGATCAGCGCGTAACCTTCGGGCAGCAGACGAAAGCTCAAGTCGGCACTTTCAGCGATGATCCGCTGATAACGCACCAACCGCATAAAGCCTTCCTTGAGGGTCTGGCTGGACATCAACGCATAGCCGGCAACGTTGAAGGATGCCGGACGCACGACTTTGGCCATGTTCAAACCAATCGCCGGGTTGCCTGAAAGCTCCACTGCTCGCTGCCACAGCCGTGTCATGGAGTCCTGAGGAAAGCGCGCATCGGGGTTATCCAGATCGGCATAATCAAGCCCCAGTTCCTTGAAGAGCGAACGACAATCGAGACCATCCAGTTCCAATGACTTGACGATACCCATCGCCCAACTTGCAGAAGTCGTTCTTTCGCTCATGGCGGTTTCTTCAAGATAAGCCGCGTCCTGCAGCTACTGGCACAAGGATACTATTCTGGCGCTTAATGTCACTGGCCTGATTAATCGGGCACATTACACTCAGCCCCTAAAACAAGAATCGAAGGTACACGTCGTGACAGCCACCCAGTCGTTCACACGTTTCGCTGACTTCTACCCCTACTACTTGTCGGAGCACAGCAACAGCACCTGTCGCCGACTGCACTTCATCGGCACCACGCTGGTGATTTTTATCGCGGCCTTCGCGATTGGCAGCGCCCGCTGGCCGTTGTTATGGGCAGTACCCATTGCGGGTTACAGCTTTGCCTGGGTCGGACATTTCTTTTTCGAGAAGAATCGCCCCGCCACGTTCAAGCACCCGTTTTATAGCCTGCTGGGCGACTTCGTCATGTACCGCGATATGGTGATGGGCAAAGTGCCTTTCTAGAAACCTCACCCTGAATGGCACTCGGCGCGCAGGGCCAGCAATGCGTCTTTCACGGTCACTGCCGAAATCCACACGCAGCATAGACTGGGTCTTTGTTTACCTATAACAAAGACAGGACCGTCGATGAACACTCAGGCCCGCTTTACCCATATGAAGGAAGGTACTCAGGAGGATTGGGCGATCATTGCCCAGGACTTCAGCGCCTACGCCAAACAGTTGCCGGGGCGAATCCTGACCCATCTTCGGCTGCTCGACGGTGACTTCGGTGGCTTTCCCGTTGATCGCCTGACCCACTCCCTGCAAACCGCCACGCGTGCCTGCCACGACGGTCGCGACGAGGAATACATCGTCTGCGCCCTGCTCCACGACATCGGCGACACACTGGGGTCCTATAACCACGCGGACATCGCTGCGGCCATTCTCAAGCCTTTCGTCAGCGAGGAAAACCTGTGGATGGTGGAAAAGCACGGGATATTCCAGGGCTATTACTTTTTTCATCACCTGGGCATGGACCGCATGCTGCGCGAGCAATTCCGGGCGCATCCGCAGTATCAGCAAACCATCGAGTTCTGCGCAAAATACGATGCCGCCGCGTTCGACCCTGCATACAACACGCTGCCATTGAGCTTCTTCGAGCCCATGCTGGAACGGGTTTTTACCCACCCGAAACGCTCGATCTATCAATCTGCCATAGAGCAAAATCTTTCATCGTATTGATGGCAGGGTCGGCTTTAAATAACCGGTTCGCTGACCCGCCCCTCGTCTTCCTCGACCCGCTTCTGCCGGACCGGAACCCGCGCCTCGCGCAGATGAGCATCGGCCAGCCGGAACAATTCGATCGAGCCATCCAAGTGCTCAATCAGTGCGGTACAGGATTCGACCCAATCGCCACAATTGAGGTACTCCACCTCGCCCACGGTGCGGATTTCAGCATGATGGATGTGCCCGCAGACCACGCCGTCAAAGCCACGTTTTACGCACTCGTGAGCGATGGCTTCTTCGAAGTCACTGATGAAACTGACCGCCGTTTTGACCTTGTGCTTGAGGTACGCCGACAGCGACCAATAGCCGTAGCCATAACGCGCACGCCAGTGGTTCAGCCAGCGATTAAGGGTCAAGGTAAATTCATAGGCCGAATCGCCGAGAAAGGCCAGCCAGCGGTGATAGCGCGTAATCACGTCGAACTGATCGCCGTGCACCACCAGCAGACGACGACCATCAGCCGTCACGTGCTCGGCCTCGTCCACCAATCGGATATTGCCCAGGATCAACGTCGAGTAACGCCGCAGGAATTCGTCGTGGTTGCCAGTGACATAAATCACTTCGGTGCCGCGTTTGCTCATGGTCAATAGACGGCGGATCACATTGGTGTGCGCTTGAGGCCAATACATGCCACCGCGCAGCTTCCAGCCATCGATGATGTCACCGACCAGATACACCTTGTCAGCGTGATACTGCTTGAGAAAGTTCGACAGATGCTCAGCCTGGCAATCACGTGTGCCGAGGTGTACATCTGAGATCCACAAGGTTCTCACCCGTTGCTTGCGACTGGGTTTAGCGAGCTGAGCACTGCTCATGGACAACCTCCGGCAGGGTTTTAGCGAGCTTGCCCGGCGCGGGTTAATCGGACATGACATTGGCGTGGCGATTGGATGACAAATGATCCAAAAACGCCAACAGACAACGGTCAGGCATGCGCTCTACACTTAGCGGTCATCTCCGCACCGTAAAAGTCTGACTGATAAGGACTGTAATGAATCACCGTTCTGCGCTTGGTGCTCTGCATATTGGCGCCCTGATGTTCGGCCTGACCGGGGTATTCGGCAAACTGGCCGCCGCCTCGTCCTCGATCATCGTGTTCGGCCGCGCAGCTTTTGCAGTGATTGCCCTGGCCTTTTTCGCCCGTTTCGCCAGCAACACCGCCTGGCAATCACTGCGCGGCAGTGATTGGCGTCGACTGGTTCTGGGTGGGTTGCTGCTGGCCGGGCATTGGGTGAGCTTCTTCATCTCAGTGAAAGTTGCCGGCGTGGCTATCGCGACACTGGGCTTTGCGAGCTTCCCGGCCTTTACCGTGGTCCTCGAAGGGCTGATTTTCCGCGAGCGGATTCGCAGCAATGAAATCATCCTGGTGCTGCTGGTCAGCGTCGGGCTGGTGTTGGTCACCCCGGATTTCGACCTCGCCAGTCAGGCCACTCTCGGCCTGCTGTGGTCCGTTTTGTCCGGTTTACTGTTTTCACTGTTGTCACTGACCAACCGCGCCAGCTCCGGGCGAATTCCGGCCGTACAGGCGGCGCTGTGTCAAAACCTGGTGGTCGCGGCGTGCCTGTTGCCTGCCGCGGCGCCGGGCCTGAGCAGCGTCACGCCCCTCGACTGGCTGTGGATCGGTCTGCTTGGGGTGTTCTGTACAGGTGTGGCGCATAGCTTGTTCGTCGCCAGCCTGGCAGTAATCAAGGCGCGCACCGCTGCGATGGTCTTTGCCCTTGAGCCGGTGTATGGCATCACCTTCGCCTGGTTGCTGTTCACCGAACAGCCCACGATGCGGATGTTGTTGGGTGGCGCACTGATCATCGTCGCGATCGTGGTCTCGAGCCGGCTGGGATCTAAAACAATCGAGCACAAAACCGGCGCCGCTTCAGCCCACTGAATGCTTACGCCTGCGGACGATCGTTATGCCCCAGGTCGCGCTGCGGGTCGATCTGGTCACGCACTCGCTGCTTGAGTACCTTGGCTTCAGGAAACCCGCCATCGGCCTTGCGCTCCCAGATTTGCAAACCATTGCACGTAATTCGAAACGCCCCACCGGTCGCAGGTTCCAGCGAAACTTTGCCCAGATCGTCGGAAAACGTGCTGAGCAACTCTTGAGCGAGCCACGCAGCCCGCAGAAGCCATTGGCATTGGGTGCAGTAGGTGATGACGATTTCAGGTTTGGCGAGAGACATATCCTGACTCACACTCCTCAAGGGTTGGCGCTCAAAGGCGGATGATTGAGCTGCCTATAATAGCCGCCTTTGTCGTTTGCCCCCGAGATTCAAGATGCGCCGCCTGTTGCTTTGCCTGATCTGTTTGCTCCCCTCCGCCCTGCTTGCCGCCCCCCCTGTCAGCGAACCGCCAAAACCCAGGATCGGCCTCGTGCTGTCCGGAGGCGCAGCCCGTGGGCTGGCGCATATTGGCGTGTTCAAAGCGCTGGAGGAACAAGGCATCAAGATCGACGCCATCGCCGGCACCAGCATGGGTGCGGTGATTGGCGGGCTGTATGCGTCGGGTTACAAGATTGATGAGCTGGAAAAACTCGCGCTCGACATCGACTGGCAACAAGCACTGTCGGACGCGCCCCCACGCAAGGACGTGCCGTTTCGGCGCAAGCAAGATGACCGTGACTTTCTGGTCAAACAGAAACTCAGCTTCCGCGATGACAGCAGCCTCGGCTTGCCGTTAGGAGTGATTCAGGGACAAAACCTGGCCCTGCTTCTGGAAAGCCTGTTGGCTCATGCCAGCGACATCCGGGATTTCGACAAGCTGCCGATCCCCTTCCGCGCCGTGGCGACCGACATTGTCAGCGGTGAGAAGATGGTGTTTCGCAAGGGGCATCTGCCCCAGGTGATTCGCGCCAGCATGTCGATCCCGGCAGTATTCGCCCCGGTAGAGGTCAATGGACAACTGCTGGTGGACGGCGGCATGGTCGACAACATTCCCTTGGATGTCGCCCGAGAGATGGGGGTCGACATTGCCATCGTCGTCGATATCGGCACGCCGTTGCGCAACCGAAAACAGTTGGCAACGGTGATTGATGTGCTCAACCAGTCAATCACCCTGATGACCCAGCGCAACTCCCAGGAACAACTGGCGACGCTGCACCCCAATGACATCCTGATTCAACCGCCGCTGGCGGGTTTTGGCGTCACTGACTTCGGCCGCGCTCAGGAGATGATCGACGCAGGTTACCGCGCCACGCGCATTCTCGATGCCCGCCTGACGGCCCTGCGCCCCGCCGAACCGTCTGCCCCGCAACTGACTGCGGCACGCGATCCGAGCCAGCGCACGCCGCTGATTAGCGCGATCAAGGTTGAAAACGATTCGAAAGTCGATGATTCGGTGGTTCGCTACTATATCCGCCAACCCCTCGGCGAGCCGCTGGACCTGGGTCGCCTGCAAACCGACATGGGCACGCTGTATGGGCTCGATTACTTCGAGCAGGTGCATTACCGGGTGGTGCACAAGGGCCGCGACAATACACTGGTGATCAGCGCCCGCGGCAAGCGAAGCGGCACAGATTACCTGCGCTTAGGCCTGAATCTGTCCGATGACATGCGCGGTGACAGCGCTTTCAACCTCGGCGCCAGCTACCGGATCAATGGCATCAACAGACTTGGCGCTGAATGGCTGACCCGCGCACAAATTGGTGATCAACAGGAACTGTATACCGAGTTCTATCAGCCTCTGGATGTGGGCTCACGCTACTTCGTCGCGCCCTATCTACGCGCTGAGTCAACGAATGTCGAAAGTGTTTTGGACAACGACCCGATCGCCGAATACCGCCTGGAGCGCTACGGCATTGGTCTGAACGTTGGTCGGCAAATTGGCAACAACGGCGAAATCCGCTTTGGCGTCGGCGAGGCCTGGGGTGAGGCCAATGTGCGTATCGGCGAGCGCGACTTGCCGAAGGTGAGCTTCACCGAGGGCTTCTATGAGCTTAAGTACTCGTTCGACTCACTGGATAATGTTTACTTTCCGCATTCCGGCGAAAATATCGGTCTGAGCCTACGCCAGTTCGATCAAGGCCTGGGTTCTGATCAGGACTACCGCCAACTGGAATTCAAACTGGACAAAGCATTGAGCGACGGGTCCAACACCTGGGTTTTCGGCGGGCGCTACGGACGCACCCTGAACAAAGCCGAAGTGGTCCCCTCCAGCTTCCTGCTGGGAGGCGCACGACAGTTATCAGGGTTTAGACAAGTGCTATTTCCGGGCAGAACATCAACCTGACACGCGCCGTGTACTATCGCCGCCTGACACCGCGCGCTTACCTGCCACTGGATTTCCCGCTGTACATCGGCGCATCCCTTGAGCGAGGTCGAGCCTGGGACAACGACAACGACTTCGACAGTGGCTATATCAATGCCGCGAGCATTTTCCTTGGCTTTGATACGCCCTTAGGTCCGCTGAACTTTAGTTATGGCTTTAACGATGACGATGAAAAGGCGCTTTATCTGAATCTGGGGCAGACATTTTAAGAGCCGGTCGCTGATCCCACGCAAGGCATGGGATCAATCTGCCCGCAACCACCCTGCAATCAGCTTATTCCCGCCAACAAATCCCGAGCAGTCTGCTGCTGGTTATCGTCAGTTTCGTTGATCACTTCCAGCAGCAGCTCACGCGCAGCCTGCAGATCACCGTCATCAATCAACACCTGAGCCTGGTTGATTTTGCTCAGGGGCTCGTCGCTCAGGTCGAGCATATCGAAGCCCGCCGAATCATCCATGAAGCCTTCAAGAAACGCATCATCCAGACTGTCGCTGCTGGCGTGGAGAATAGGCTCCGGCTCTGAGAAGTCGCTGAGGAACTGCTCATCAGGCATTTCGAAGACTTCTGGCAACTCCGTGAGGTTGGACGCGAAATCCAGGTCCTCCGTCGGCGCTTGTTCCGGGTGGCTTTTGCTGCGTACGGCTGGAGTGGTTTCGAAGGGATCGACCAAATCCCAATCGGCGTCCATCGACAAATCTTCCAGGTTCAATTGGAATTCGTCAGCAGGCTGCGCGCTCAAGGAAGAGGCAACAGGCTCATTGACCACCGCTTCAGGCAGCACCGGTTCTGACGAAGGCAGCGGTAGAGCCTCTGGCGCGGGTGAAGGTGTCGCGAACAACTGGGGATGCTGCGCGCGTATTTCCTGCAATTTGTCCGCACTGACACCCTGATCGAGCGCCGCTTGCTCCTCGCGGGCAAAACCGTCGGCGTCACCCTGCTGGGCCAGCAACTCAAGAATTCTCAGGCGCAGATCCGTGCGCTGCGGCTGTTTCTGCAGTGCATCGCGCAAAATGCCCAGCGCCTCACTGATCCGGCCGTAAGCGATATAAATGCTCGCACCGTCCATGGCATCGGTGGCAGCACCGGCCAACCGTTGGGTACCAGGCGTCGGAACCGCAACCACTGGCGCTGTCGGAGCAGCGACCACGGAAGGTTTTTCAACCACGGGCACAGCAGTTGCCATCGTGGGTCTCGGCGCAGGCGTGTCGACGATATTCTGCACAGGCAGGGCGTTTATCAACCGCTTGCGCCGTACGGAATAAGCCAACCCCAGCAATAACAGCAGCACCAACACTGCCCCCGACAACAGCAGCATGTTGCCGGACGATTCCTCCGCTGGCGCCTCGGTTACTGGCGGGGCGGGCACCGCCGTTGGCGTCACGGCAACAGCCGGGACAACGGGGGTGACCGTTTTGGTTGTGGATAACTTTAGTTCAGCCAGGGCGGCATTCAGTTCGGTGAGCTGCTTGTCTTTACCCGAAATCTGCCCCTCAAGCGCTTGCATCTGCCCTTTCAGGTCGCCCACGGTTTTGGTCAGTTGCTGATTCTCGATAACCGTGGTGGCCAGTTGCTCAGCGTTTTTCTGCAACCCATCCGCAGAAGCTGCTGCTTCATTTGCCGCCGAAGGGGGTGGCGTAGTTTGAGTGGCTGCTGCGACCGAAGGCACCCCTGTCGAACGCGGCAACACCGCGCTGTCTGGCAGCAGCAGGCTCTGTCCGACTTTCAACCGAGTGCTGTTACCGTTGGGAAACGCCTGGGGATTGAGCGCCTCGATACCTCGGGCCAGCTCACTGGCGGACGTTCTGCTGCCCGGCCCTTGCAGACGCCTGGCAATCGTTCCGAGGTTATCGCCGCTGGCGACCGTGTAGCGATTACCCTGCACCGCTTGCGGCGGCGCGACGGGCATACGTGATTCGGCACCGCGCTGTGAAGAAGGATCGGCTAGCCTGGAGCGCGACGCGGCTGCGCCTATCGCCGAGTCGGGCGGGTCGAGCAACACCGTATACGCGTGCAGCACGTCGCCATTAGGACGAACCAGGCGCACCAGAAAATTAAGGTAAGGCTCAGTGACTGGCTTTCTCGACTCCACATGCACCACACCACGATTGCCATGGATGATGGGGGTAAAGCGCAAATCATTGAGAAAGAACAGGCGTTCGATGCCTGCCCGGCTGAAGGCTTCCGGCGAAGCAAGACTCGCCACAATGTCATCCGCGCTCAGGCCTGCGGTTTCTACCAATTCGATATCGGCATTGAACGGCTGATCCAACGCCGAATGCAGAGTGATATCTCCGAGCCCCAATGCTGGGGCCAGTGCCGAATAAAACAGTGATGTTGCGGCCGCAGCCACACACCATTGACGAACGACCTGCCGCAACGGGCGATCGGCCCGCTTTAACGCGGCCTGAGAACTCTTCAGCATGAAAATCCTTATAAAAACCAAAGCAGGCTTCTCAGCACATTCGCTGTCACACGCAGATAGCGCAAGTATGGGGGCAAATCGGGCCTGATGCTCGCACGCTTTCACCAATGCTTAAAGGGGTAAAAGCGCTTGAGCCACTGAATGTCAGGTGTTCAGGATTTTTCCAGGTTCGCCAGGATCCGTGCGTGTACCCGCATGCAGATTCCCAGCTCGTCCTCGTCGATGCCGACGAAAAGTTCATGGCGCAACGCGGTAGCGATTGTCTCGATTTTTTCGATCAGCGGCCGCGCCGTTGCACACAGAACGATTTTCTTGGCCCGTCGATCTTCGACCACCGCCTGACGCAGAACCAGCCCCTGAGCTTCCAGACTGTCGAGCAAACGCGCAAGGGTCGGCCCTTCGACGCCAACACTCTGCGCCAGCTCACGTTGCGTCGGTGCTTCTTCGAAGCGCGCAAGGTGCAGCAGCACCAGCCAGCGCGCCTGCGACAGGCCCAGGTCAGCGAGACGCCGGTCGAGCTCGGCTCGCCAGCCACGTGACATCTGCGCCAATTGCATGCCGAAGCGGTGTTGATCAGTTAAAGGCATAAGAAACTCATGATTAAAGGCTTGTACTAATTATTAGTCAGCTAACCATGATGCCCGCACCGAGGCAAGTGTCACTCACTGTAACCAATCGTCGCAGGGGGTAAAAACTCCAGGAAAATCAGACTTCAAACTCGGACTGTAGCGCCGCACGCACGCAATACAGCACGCCGTCTGGCACGCGACCGGCGAACTGTGCGGCAACGGCGGCAACCGCAGGCAATTCTCCTTCGCCATCAAGGAACGCATCCTGAATTTCATTGAGCACGTCCTCAGGCAAATCCAGCGCTTGCTCCAGCGATAGTTGCTGCTTGCCGATAGCCTCCGCGAGCATCGTGTAGACGTTCTTTTCGGTGCACTGCAACTGGCCGGCAATCTGCGCCGGCGTCATACCTGCGCGGGCCAGGCTGATCAATTCGTGACGCAGGTCAGCCACAACCCGTGGGGCCTCGGCGGTACCACTGAGCACCTCGAGGAAGGCCTCACCATAACGCTCCAGCTTGCGCGCACCGACCCCACTGACCTGAGCCATTTCCGGCAACGATCCGGGCTTGCTGCGCAGCATCTCGAGCAAGGTCGAGTCGGGGAAAATGACATAAGGCGGCACCCCATGCTCTTCGGCCAATTTGCGCCGCAGGGCGCGCAAGGCCTCCCACTGCTCGCGCTCTTCGCCACGAACCAATTGACTGGCCGGGCTGCCCGAACCGCTTTTCGGGGTGGTTTGCGGTTTCAAATCACGGCGCAGTTCCAGCGTGACTTCGCCGCGCAAGAGCGGTCGGCAGGTGTCACTCAAACGCAGGCCGCCGTAGCCTTCCAGATCGATATCGGCCAGGCCGCGCGCCACCAACTGGCGGAACAGCGAGCGCCACTCACCTTCTGCACGCGCCTTGCCGACGCCGAAAACCGCCAGATGCTGGTGACCAAAGCTCTTCACCTTGTCGTTGTCGCGACCCAACAGGACGTCCACCAGATGGCCGACGCCATAGCGTTGGCCGGTGCGATAGATGGCCGACAAAGCCTGACGCGCAGGCTCGGTCGCGTCCCAGGTCTGCACGCCATCGACACAGTTGTCGCAATGACCGCACGGGTTAGGCATGTCTTCGTCGAAGTAGGCCAGCAACGTCTGTCGGCGACAGCGGGTCTCTTCACAAAGCGACAACATGGCGTCGAGTTTGTGTTGCTCAAGGCGCTTGTGTCGCTCGTCGCCTTCGGAGTTTTGCAGCATCTGCTTGAGCATCAGCACGTCTTGCAGACCGTAGGCCATCCAGGCATCGGCGGGCAGGCCATCACGGCCAGAGCGGCCCGTCTCCTGGTAGTACGCCTCCAGCGACTTGGGCAAGTCCATATGGGCGACGAACCGCACGTTGGGTTTGTCGATGCCCATACCGAAAGCGATGGTCGCGACCATGATCAGGCCTTCCTCATTGAGGAAGCGCTTCTGGTTGAAGGCACGTGTCTCGTTAGGCAGCCCGGCGTGGTACGGCAAGGCCGGATAGCCGTTGTCACACAGGAAAGCAGCGACTTCATCGACCTTTTTGCGTGACAGGCAATAGACAATGCCCGCATCGCTGCGCCGCTCGGAAAGGAATGCCAGCAGCTGTTTGCGCGGCTGTTCCTTGGGCACGATGCGATAAAAGATGTTGGGCCGGTCGAAACTGGAGAGAAAGCGCTCGGCGTTCTGCAGATGCAGGCGCTCGACGATCTCTTCACGGGTGCGTTTATCGGCCGTGGCGGTCAGGGCGATACGCGGCACGTCGGGGAACAACTCGGCGAGCTGCCCCAGCTTCAAGTATTCAGGACGGAAATCATGCCCCCACTGTGACACGCAGTGTGCTTCGTCGATGGCAAACAGGGCGATTTTCAGGTTCTGCAGGAAGGCCAGCATCCGCGGCTGAACCAGGCGCTCGGGCGCCAGATAGAGCATTTTGATCTCGCCCAACCGTATCCGGTTGGCCAGATCCCGCTGTTGCTCTGCGCTCAGCGTGGAGTTCAACGCGGCCGCCGACACACCCAGTTCTTCCAGGGTCGCGACCTGATCGTCCATCAAGGCAATCAGCGGTGAAACCACCACTGCCAAGCCTTCACGCAGCAGGCCCGGGACCTGGAAGCATAAGGACTTGCCGCCACCGGTGGGCATCAACACCAAAGCATCGCCGCCATTGGCAACACGCTCAATAATGGCACCCTGGCGACCACGAAAACTGTCGTAACCAAAGATGTCTTTAAGTACGCGTTGAGCCTGTTCGAGCATAAAAACCCCAAAATATTGCAGAAGCGACCCTGCTACAGCCTGTCGCAATCGCTATTGGCATCGCAAAGCGCGGCATTATACCCGAGGGGTTCCAGGCAAAGCGCAAAGGCGATACCGGCGGTCGATATAAAAGACATAACAGCTTCTAAGCGCCTCTGTACTGGCGCACAGGCCCTACACAGCCTAGAATTCAGCATTGTTTATTCCCAAGGTAGCCCGTCAATGTCCTTCGCTGAGCAACTACACCGCCTGCAAGCCTTCCTCGATGCCGATGAGCTGCATGACGAAGCGCTGGACTATGTGGCCGCCCACGGCTACCTGACCGCGCTGTCGATCTGTGCCGAAACGGTCCCTGAGCGTGAGTGGATCGATACGCTGTTCTCCGAGCCGCCGCATTACACCAGTGATGCCCAGCGCGAAGAAATCGAAGCCACGCTGATCCAGTTGCAGGCGCATATCGCCCGCCAACTGGCGTCCGACGAAGAGTTCGAATTGCCGTGTGATCTGGACCTCGGTGACGAGCCAGATGACTCCGACCTCCGCGGCTGGTGCATCGGCTTCATGGAAGGCGTATTCCTGCGCGAAAACGCATGGTTCGAAAGCGCCGAAGACGAAGTCAGCGAAATGCTCCTGCCGATCATGGTCGGTTCGGGTCTGTTCGACGAACAGCCAGAATTTGCCGACATCGCCCAGGACGCCAATCTGATGGATGACATGATTGTGCAGATCCCGGAAGCACTGACCGCGCTGTACCTGCTCCTGCAGGCGCCGGACGAGAAACCAGCGATTCTCAAGCCTCGCCACCACTGAGCCCACGCCTATGGCGCAAGACTCGACGCGTACAAGCAAACATTGGCTTGTACGCCATGTACTTCAGGGCATTGGCTGGCTGAGTGTAGCGTTGGGGGTGATCGGGATTTTCTTGCCGGTGTTACCCACCACGCCCTTTCTATTATTGGCAGCGGCCTGCTTCGCCCGAAGCTCGCCGCGCTTTTATGAGTGGCTGGTCAGCCATCGCCATCTGGGCCCCTGGATTCGTGATTACCTCGACGGTAACGGCATCCCGCTCAAGGGCAAAGTCTACGCCGTCGGCCTGATGTGGCTGAGCATCGGCCTGTCCTGCTATCTGGTGCCTTTGCCATGGGCACGCGGTTTCATGCTGACCAGCGCAGTGCTGGTGACGATCTATATCCTGCGGCAGAAGACGTTGAGCAGGCTTTAAGACATAGCACCCACAAAGGTCGTAGAGACCTTGTGGGTGCACATTCATCCGCGAAGACGATCCAGCAGTTAGCGCTCTACTTGAACGCTTCAAACAACCCCGTTGCCCCCATCCCGCCGCCGACGCACATGGTCACGATGCCGTAGCGCAGGTTGCGCCGTTGCAGCTCGCGAACCAGGTGACCGACCTGGCGCGAACCGGTCATGCCGAACGGGTGGCCGATGGAGATCGAGCCACCACTGAGGTTGTATTTGGCGTTATCGATTCCCAGGCGATCACGCGCATACAGGCACTGCGACGCGAAGGCTTCGTTGAGTTCCCAAAGGTCGATGTCGGCCACTTGCAGGCCTTTGGCCTTGAGCAATTTGGGCACCGAGAACACCGGACCAATCCCCATCTCGTCCGGCTCGCAACCCGCCACCGTGAAGCCACGGAAATACGCACGCGGTTTGAGGCCCAGCTCCAGGGCTTTTTCCAGGCTCATGACCAGCGTCATCGAAGCCCCATCGGACAACTGCGACGAGTTGCCTGCGGTCACCGAACCGTCTTCGGCAAATACCGGCTTCAGGCCCGCCAGGCTTTCCAGGGTGGTGTCCGGACGATTGCAGTCGTCACGATCAACGATGCCTTCAACCAGGCTAATCGCACCAGTATTTTTGTCCTCGACGCGGTAGGTCACGGCCATCGGCACGATTTCATCATCGAACAGCCCCGCAGCTTGAGCAGCTGCAGTGCGGTGCTGACTTTGCAAGGCGTAGAGGTCTTGTTGCTCGCGGCTGACATGGTAGCGGCGCGCGACGATTTCGGCGGTCTGGCCCATGGGAAAGTAAATCCCCGGGGCCTGTTCCTTAAGCAATGGATTGATCAGGTTGTCGGTGTTGATGCTTTTCATGGTCAAGCTGATGGATTCGACACCACCGGCAACAATGATCTCGCTGCAACCGGAAGCGATCTGGTTGGCCGCGATTGCAATGGCCTGCAAGCCCGATGAGCAATAGCGGTTGAGGGTCATGCCGGGAACCTGGATGCCCAACTTCGACAGCACCGCCACATTGCGGCCAATGTTGTAGCCCTGCGCACCTTCGTTGGAACCGGCACCGACGATACAGTCCTCGACCAACGCCGGGTCCAGGCCATTGCGCGTCAGCAGTGCATTGACGCAATGGGCTGCCATGTCATCGGGACGGGTCTGGTTGAACTTGCCGCGAAACGACTTGGCCAACCCCGTCCGCACGCTATCGACAATCACCACTTCACGCATGACACACCTCCACTCTTATTGTTGATGAGAAGGCATTGAGCATAGGGCCAGACAATCCTTGTCCGCGATGATCATTCACTGGCTGTATGGAAAATCATGGCGTCACTTAGACTTTTTGTCCTTTTCAAAAGCGGCTTCCAACGCGTTATTGATGGTGCGCAACACCTTCACCCGCGCCCAGCGTTTGTCATTGGCCTCAACCAGGGTCCACGGTGCGATTTCAGTGCTGGTGCGATCAACCATGTCGCCCACGGCCACGCGGTAGTCCGGCCATTTCTGCCGATTGCGCCAGTCGTCCTCGGTGATTTTGAAGCGCTTGAATGGAATCTGCTCTCGCGCCTCGAAACGCTCCAGTTGAGTCTGCTCATCGATGGCCAGCCAGAACTTGACCACCACGGTGCCGGCATCGGTCAGTTGTTCTTCGAAATCGTTGATCTCGCTGTATGCCCGGAGCCAATCTCCCGGGCTGCAAAAACCCTCAACGCGTTCTACCAGCACCCGGCCATACCACGACCGATCGAACACGGTGAATTTGCCGCGTGGCGGCATATGCCGCCAGAAGCGCCAGAGATAAGGCTGTGCACGCTCGTCCTCGGTGGGCGCGGCAATCGGCACGATATTGTACTGACGCGGGTCCAGCGCCGCCGCGACCCGCCGGATGGCACCGCCTTTGCCAGCGGCATCATTGCCTTCGAACACCGCTACCAGCGAGTGCCGCTTCATGCGTTTATCACGCACGTTGCCCGCCAGGCGCGCTTGTTCGGTAATCAGTTGTTCTTCGTAATCTTCTTTTTCCAGATGCTGAGTCATGTCGAGACTGTTCAGCAGGCTGAGGTCATCAATATTGGTCGGCAGCGGGCCAATGGTCAGCGGACCCTGAGGGAGTCTTTTGTTGGCCAAGGCTGCCTGTAGCCCATCGAGCAACAGCCGCCCGACGGTCAGGCTGCGATAATGCGGATCCACGCCTTCGATGACATGCCAAGGCGCATAATCATGGCTGGTTCGACGCAGCACGCGCTCACCGTAGCGGACAAATTTGTCGTAGGTTTTTGATTGCTGCCAGTCCAGCGGGCTGATGCGCCAGCTGTGCAACGGGTCATCCTCAAGCAACTTGAGCCGGGCCTTCATCTGCTTTTTGGACAGGTGAAACCAGAACTTGAAAATCAGCGCGCCCTCATCGCAGAGCATTCTCTCCAGACGTTCAGCGCCATTGATTGCCTGATCGAGCACGGCATCCTTAAAGTGGCCATGCACTCGCCCCTGAATCATCTGGCTGTACCAGTTGCCAAAGAAAATCCCCATGCGCCCTTTCGCCGGCAACTGCCGCCAATAGCGCCACGCGGGTGGTCGGGCCAGTTCTTCGTCGGTCTGCTGATCGAACGTACGCACCTCGATCAGCCGTGGGTCCATCCATTCATTGAGCAGCTTGATCGTCTCGCCCTTGCCCGCGCCTTCGACGCCGTTGATCAATACGATCACCGGAAAACGCGCCTGCTGCTTGAGCTCGAATTGCGCGTCGAGCAATGCCTCGCGCAGCGCCGGCACCTCGGCGTCGTAAGTTTCTTTGTCGATGGCGTGACCGATTTCGGCGGATTCGAACATGCACAGCTCCCCTTCAAGATCGTCAAGACTAACGGATCGCATGAATCAATGCTGGGTAAGACAGCCATTCGTTGCGATGGGTCAATTGAACAGGCTTAAGGGACCCCCCTTCTACCCCTTGCGCCCTCACCAACTCGCTGATTGCGTTAATATCCCGCGCTCCTGCCGCCGTCGAGCCGACCATGACCTTCACATCCCACGCCCAGATCGACTGGGACGAACAGGGTAATCCTCATTCGCGGGAATTCTCGGATGTCTATTTCTCCACCCAATCCGGTCTGGACGAAACACGTCATGTCTTTCTGAAACAGAATGATCTGACAAACCGGTTTGCGGCTCTGGCGGCAGGCGAGCGTCTGGTCATCGGTGAAACCGGCTTCGGCACCGGCTTGAATTTTCTTTGCGCCTGGCAGCTGTTTGCCGAGCACGCCGTCGCCGACGCACGCCTGCACTTTGTCAGCGTCGAGAAATTTCCACTGACCCACAGCGATCTGCAGCGTGCCCTCGCCTTATGGCCCGAACTGGCCACCTGCGCCGGGCAATTGCTCGATCAGTACATCGCCGTGCATGACGGTTTTCAGCGCATGGTGTTCGACGGCGGGCGCGTGACCTTGACCCTGTTGATCGGCGACGCTTTAGACATGTTGCCGCAGCTGGACGGGCAGATTGATGCGTGGTTCCTCGACGGTTTTGCTCCGGCAAAAAATCCGGAAATGTGGACTCCCGAACTCTTCGCCGAACTGGCACGGCTGGCGGCGCCGGGTTCGACCATCAGCACGTTCACCAGTACCGGATGGGTACGGCGCGCGCTGAACGCAGCGGGCTTCAAAATGCGCCGCACGCCGGGTATCGGGCATAAATGGGAGGTGCTGCGCGGGGCGTTTATCGGCTGGCCGGAAGACGTGCCCAAGCCTGCAGTCGTCAAGCCCTGGTTTGCCCGCCCGGCGCCGATCACGACTCAGCGCAAGGCGTTGGTGATCGGCGCCGGCCTGGCCGGTTGCGCAACAGCTGCCAGCCTCGCTGCGCGGGGTTGGCAGGTCAGCCTGATGGAACGCCACGACGATCTGGCGCAGGAAGCTTCGGGCAACCCGCAAGGGGTGCTGTACTTGAAGCTTTCTGCCCACGGCACGGCGTTGTCACAACTGATTTTGAGCGGCTTTGGTTACACCCGCCGCCATCTGGAATACCTGCAACGGGGTACCGACTGGGACGGCTGCGGCGTGTTGCAGTTGGCCTTCAATGACAAGGAGGCCGAACGCCAGGCGCAGTTGGCACAAGCGTTTCCCCCCGAACTCTTACACGTGCTGGACCAGGCACACGCAGAAGCCCGAGCCGGTATTGCACTGTCTTGCGGTGGCTTGTTTTTCCCGGAGGGTGGCTGGGTACATCCGCCGGCGCTGTGCCGGTTTCAGGCCACACACCCCAACATTCAGCTATTGGCACATCACGACGTACTGGAACTGCGTCGTAACGGCGAACAGTGGCAGGCGTGGGATGGCGAGCGACTGCTCGACGAGGCTCCGGTGGTGATATTGGCCGGCGCCGCAGAGGTCAAGCGCTTCCCGGCCAGCGCGGAATTACCCCTCAAACGTATTCGCGGGCAGATCACCCGGCTTGCCCAGACCCCGGCGAGCGAAGCCTTGAGCACCGTGGTCTGCGCCGAAGGTTATGTGGCGCCCGCCCGGCTGGGCGAACACACGCTAGGGGCGAGCTTCGATTTCAAAAGCGATGACCTGACGCCGACCACTGCCGAGCACCAGAGCAATCTCGAACTCTTGCAGGAAATCTCCGAAGACTTGCTCAAGCGGCTGGGCGCAGACGCGCTGGAACCTGAGCACCTGCAAGGACGAGCGGCATTCCGTTGCACCAGCCCGGACTACTTGCCCATCGTCGGCCCACTGGCGGATAAACAGGGATTTCTGGAGGCTTACGCGGCGCTGGGCAAAGATGCCCGACAAGTGCCGGATACCGTTTGCCCTTGGCTCGACGGCCTGTACATCAACAGTGGTCATGGCTCTCGTGGGCTGATCACCGCGCCACTGTCAGGCGAATTGCTCGCTGCCTGGCTGGACAACGAACCCCTGCCGTTGCCCCGCAGCATTGCCGAAGCCTGCCACCCCAACCGTTTCGCGTTGCGGGCGTTGATTCGGGGCAAGGCATAAGCACGGGGTGACTGGCGTCAGCGCCCTGCTGGCTAGCCATCAATCTTCATGCGGCGGGCGCTGACAGCTCATCTAGACGCAGTCAGCGCACTGCCGCGCTGAAGACTCAGGCCAGCGTCTCATCCATGCGCCCTTTGCGCCGGTAGGGAAAGACGTCGATGACCTTGCCCGCCCGAATCGCGTCTTGCAGGCTTTTCCAGTAGTCAGCGTCGTACAACTCACCGTGAAGTTCATTGAACAGCCGGCGCTGGCCCATGTCGGCAAACAGAAACGGTGGAAACTCCTCAGGGAAAATATCCAGCGGAGCAATCGAGTACCAAGGCTCCGAGGACATTTCATCTTCGGGCGTGCGCGGCGCCGGGATGCGGCGGAAATTGGCTTCGGTCAGGTAGCAAATTTCGTCGTAATCGTAGAACACCACCCGGCCGTGACGGGTCACGCCAAAGTTCTTCAGCAGCATATCGCCGGGGAAAATATTTGACGCAGCCAACTGTTTGATCGCCAACCCATAATCGTCCAGTGCTTCGCGCACCTGGGCTTCGTTGGCATTTTCCAGATAGAGGTTCAACGGCGTCATACGCCGCTCGGTCCAGCAGTGACGAATCAGGACGGTATCGCCTTCTACTTCGACGGTCGACGCCGCCACGTCCAGCAGTTCGGCGAGGCACTCAGGATCGAACTTGCTCAACGGAAAACGGAAATCGGCGAACTCCTGGGTATCGGCCATACGCCCTACCCGGTCGACGCTTTTTACCAGACGGTATTTTTCGATCACCGTGGCACGGTCGACGTTTTTCGACGGCGCGAAGCGGTCCTTGATGATCTTGAACACCGTATTGAAACCCGGCAGGGTGAACACGCTCATGACCATGCCGCGCACGCCGGGCGCCATGATAAAGCGGTCGTCGGTAGTGGCCAGATGGTTGATCAGGGCGCGGTAGAACTCGGATTTGCCATGCTTGTAAAAGCCGATCGAGGTGTACAGCTCGGCGATGTGCTTGCCAGGCAAAATACGCTTGAGAAAGCCGATAAACTCCGCAGGCACTGGCACGTCGACCATGAAGTACGAGCGTGTAAACGAGAAGATGATCGACACATCAGCTTCATCAGTAATCAGCGCATCAATCTGGATACCGCTGCCTTCACGGTGCAGCAGGGGGATTACCAGCGGCCACTGTTCGTCCTGGGTGAAAATGCGCCCGACCAGATACGCCCCTTTGTTGCGGTACAGAATCGACGAGAACAGCTCCACGCTGAGCGCCGGGTCCTTGCACACCCAATCGGGCAGGTTTTCCCGCAATTGCCCTTCGAGCCGTTGCAGATCACCCGGCAAGTCGGCAAACGGCACATCGAACTTATACTCGGCAAAAATCTGCTTGAGCATGCTCGACAGTTCGCCTTGGGGCCGATAAGTGCGGGTTTGAGCCGCCTTGTCGTGGCGGCGCAGAGACGGACGTGTGGTGTGGATGAACATGCAGCCGTCGCTGATCAGGTCATGACTGAACAGGCCACAGAAAATCGAGTTGAACCAGGTTTCCGCCAGCTCATCGTCAAACCGTACGTCGATCAGGTTGATGTACGCACTTTTGACCAGCGGCCAGCAGCTTACATCCAGCAGGCTCTGGGCATCGAACGTACCGTGCAAACGCTCGGTCACTTCGCTGACTTTCTCTTCGTAGAGATTGATCCGCGCTGCCGATGCTCGCTGAGCTTCCTGCCATAACGCTTGTTCGAAGCGCGCCTGAGCACCATCGGCAATCTGCCGAAAATGCTCTCGATAATCATCAAAACCGTCAAGAATCATTTGGGCGATATCGGCGGCTGGCCATTGCTGCGGCATAAACAGATCTCGTCAGGAATTCGGAAGCCCGAGCTTAGCCAGTGGACAGGCATAGGAGAAGCGTATTTTTACTCGCTCAGGTTGCGCTGAGCCCTCTGCCCCGGTGACACTCGCGCCCCGACCACCGGCATGGAGCTGGCTTTGAGACCTGTTGACACCCTGCGTTTATTAGCACTTGCCGCCATCTGGGGCGCCAGTTTCCTGTTCATGCGGATCATCGCACCCGTGCTCGGCACCGTGCCGACAGCGTTTTTTCGCGTATCCATTGCCGCCGGCGGCTTGCTGGTAATCCTCTGGCTGATGCGGATTGATTGGGATTTTCGCGGCAAATTCAAAATCTGCCTGCTGCTGGGGATGATCAACTCCGGGCTGCCCGCGACCTTGTATTCATTGGCCGCTCAAGTATTGCCCGCGGGTTACTCATCGATTTTCAATGCAACGACGCCGCTGATGGGCGTATTGATCGGTGGGTTGTTCTTCAGCCAGAAACTGTCGCTGGTGAAAATCGCGGGGGTGTTTCTCGGTTTGTTTGGTGTCGGCATCCTGACCCGTGCGGGGCCCGTGGCTTTCGATCTGGAGTTGCTGATCGGCGCGCTGGCCTGTTTGCTGGCAACGACGAGCTACGGCTTTGCCGGCTTCCTCGCTCACCGCTGGCTCGATCAGCAAGGTGGCCTCGACCCAAGGCTCGCCACCGTCGGCAGCATGCTCGGCGCCACGCTGTTATTGCTGCCGCTGTTCGGCTACAGCGTCATCAGCCATCCACCCGCCAGTTGGGGCGGGAGCAGCGTGTGGCTGTCGTTACTCGGATTGGGACTGGTGTGCACCGCGTTCGCCTACATCCTGTTTTTCCGGCTGCTTAGCGACATTGGCCCGCTCAGCTCGATGACCGTGACCTTCATGATCCCGCCCTTCGGCGTGCTGTGGGGTGCACTGTTTCTCGATGAACCGCTGTCGTGGGCACATCTGTATGGCGGCGTATTGATTGCGGTGGCGTTGTGGCTGGTGCTGAAGCCTGTCGCAGTGGCGAAGGCTTCAGCAGGTGGGCATTAGCGTGCGGAACACAATCACCCGTCCGACGTTGTATCAGCCGAACAGCCAATAGCCGAGCAAGGTCAGAACGATGACCGCCAATACCGGACGCATGACGCGGTAGGCCTTGGGGTGACGACGCTTGAACTGTTTGACGGTGGTGCTCATGCCATCGCTGAAACGCTTGCTGTAGGCATACGCCTGGTTGATCCCGCCAACACGTTCGTCATCGGTATTCTGCGGCGCCGTGGCGCTTCCCAAGACCTTGCTGACCCAGCGATTGAGGCGGGTCATGAGTTTGGAACGCAGAGGCCGCTCGATGTCACAAAACAGAATCACCCGGGTGGTTTCGGTCTGGTTCTTGACCCAATGCACGTAGGTTTCATCGAACATCACGTCTTCGCCATCGCGCCAGGCATATACCTGTCCATCGACGTAAATGCGGCAGTCATCCGAATTCGGCGTCGACAGCCCCAAGTGATAACGCAGCGAACCGGCAAACGGGTCGCGATGGGGGTTGAGGTGGCTATCCCCTGGCAACAGCGCGAACATCGCACCTTTGACGTTGGGAATGCTGTTCACCAGCGCGACGGTCTTGGGGCACAGCAGTTCAGCGGACGGCAAGGCTTTGTCGTACCACTTGAGGTAAAAGCGCTTCCAGCCTTTTTTGAAGAACGAACCGAAACCGGCGTCGTTGTTCTTCTCGGCGGCGCGGATATATCCCTCGTCGAACAAATGCATGGCTTCGTCACGAATGATTTGCCAGTTGTCCTTGAGCACGTCCAGCTCAGGAAATTTTGTGCGGTCGAGGTAAGGCTTCGAGGGCACACCGGAAAACAGATACATCAACGCGTTATAAGGGGCAAACAACGCAGAATGGTTAACGAACTGACGTAGCAGGGGCAATCGCGCTTTACCCCGCAGGTGCACATACAGCGTGCTGCCTACGAAAAGCATCAAAATCGAGGCCTTGGCGGCGAAAGAAAAGGTCATGAAACTCTCCTTGAAAATAGACAACTAACTGCACGCCGCGGCACTGTTTTAATTATCTGATCCTGAAAGCGGCTGTTGCGGGAACAACCGCTCACGCATTCCGTCTTTGCGAAATGCGCACACAGCGGGTTGGAAGCCGGCCATCATAAGCCTTCACGGGCCGGGTACAAAGCGACCTAAGACCAAAATAGGTTACTGCTGATTTTCCTGATCAGTAAACAGATCGCTGAACAGCATGCTCGACAGGTAACGCTCACCCGAGTCGGGCAGGATCACGACAATGGTTTTGCCCTGCATTTCCGGAGTTTCAGCCATGCGTACCGCTGCGGCCATCGCTGCGCCGCAAGAAATACCGCACAAAATCCCTTCTTCTCGCATCAGACGCAATGCCATGGCCTTGGACTCTTCATCGCTGACCAGCTCGACCCGATCAATGATCGACAAGTCGAGGTTCTTGGGTATGAAACCTGCACCGATCCCCTGAATCTTGTGCGGGGCAGGTTTGATTTCTTCACCGGCCAGCGTCTGGCTGATGATCGGCGAACCAATGGGCTCGACCGCCACCGACAGAATGGGCTTGCCCGCCGTGTGCTTGATGTAACGCGAAATCCCGGTAATCGTGCCACCGGTACCCACGCCCGCCACTAGCACATCGATGGCACCGTCGGTGTCGTTCCAGATTTCCGGGCCCGTGGTCTTCTCATGGATCGCCGGGTTGGCCGGATTATCGAACTGTGAGGGCATGAAATAGAGGGGCGGATTAC
This sequence comes from Pseudomonas sp. ASL8, assembly GCF_056680355.1. Classification (NCBI taxonomy): domain Bacteria; kingdom Pseudomonadati; phylum Pseudomonadota; class Gammaproteobacteria; order Pseudomonadales; family Pseudomonadaceae; genus Pseudomonas; species Pseudomonas sp. ASL8. Next base: position 90,612 of record NZ_CM155278.1, read on the forward strand.
TGGCGACCAGCTCTTCGGCTTTTTCGATGGCGCCTTTCATGCCTTTGGCAGGCTCGGTCAGGACCAGTTCAGCGCCCAATGCCTTGAGCACCTTGCGTCGTTCGATGCTCATCGACGCAGGCATGGTCAGCACCAGCTTGTAACCACGGGCTGCCGCCACAAAAGCCAAACCGATCCCGGTATTGCCTGAAGTCGGCTCGACGATGGTCATGCCCGGCTTGAGCTTACCGCTGCTTTCAGCGTCCCAGATCATGCTGGCGCCAATTCGGCATTTCACCGAGTATCCGGGGTTGCGCCCTTCAATCTTGGCCAGGATAGTGACCCCGCGCGGTGCGATACGGTTGATCTGCACCAGCGGCGTGTTACCGATGGAATGGGCATTGTCAGCGTAGATGCGGCTCATGGCGGTGTCCTTGTGCACGTGCTTGAAAAACTCAAAGCGTATGCCGCCAGCCGGGGTGCGTCCAGTCGTAGCGAACGGATGCCGAGCCAGACAGTCAACAGCTCTACTGAACAGGAGACCCTCAACATGAAACGTCGCTATAGCTGGCCTCTTTGGACCGTTGCGGGAATCGTTGTCTTGCTGATTGCCGCAGACATCGCCCTGCCCTATCTGGTGCGTAACTATTTGAACGATAAGCTCGCCACTATGGGCGACTACCGTGGCCAGGTCGCCGACGTCGATCTGGCCCTGTGGCGTGGGGCGTACAGAATCAACGGGCTGAGTATCGTCAAGGTGCAAGGCAAGGTGCCCGTGCCATTCGTCAACGCGCCGGTCATCGACCTGGCCGTGAGCTGGCATTCGTTATGGTATGACCGTGCCGTGGTGGCCCGGGTAATCTTCATCAAACCCGAACTGAACTTCGTCGACGGCGGCACCAACAAACAAGCTTCGCAGACCGGTCAAGGCACCGACTGGCGTGCCCAATTGAACAAGCTGTTGCCCATTACCCTCAACGAAGTACGTATAGATGATGGACGCATCACCTTCAATAATTTCAACTCGACGCCGAAAGTGAGGATCGAAGCCGATCACGTCAACGCCAGCCTGTTCAACCTGACCAATATCGCCGATGCAAAAGGCATGCACGAAGCCCGATTTGAGGGCAAAGCCCTGTTACCCGGGAACGCACCGCTGGAAACCTCGGCTACATTCGATCCATTCAGTAATTTTGAAGACTTCGATTTCCGCCTCCGTTCGATCGGGATAGAACTTAAAAGCCTCAACGACTTCGCTTCGGCCTACGGCAAATTCGACTTCAATGCCGGCAGCGGTGACTTGGTGATCGAAGCCCAAGCCAAAAAGGGCAAGCTCAGCGGCTATATCAAACCGCTGCTGCGCGATGTCGAGGTGTTCAACTGGCAGCAGGATGTCGAGAACCAGAACAAGAGCTTCTTCCGCTCGATCTGGGAAGCCGTGGTCGGCACCAGCGAAACCGTCTTGAAGAACCAGAGCAAAAACCAGTTCGCCACCCGCGTAGAACTCAGTGGCAGCGTGCACCAACAAGACATCAGCGGCTTTCAGGCATTCCTGCAGATCCTGCACAACGCCTTCATTCAGGCGTTCAACACCCGCTATGACAACAGCAAAACACAGTAGCCAAGGTGGATTAGTGCTTTTTTCAAAGGGGACAGGACTTAAACAGCGGCTGATCTAATCTTGATCCAGTCAAATCGTGACGCGCCATTCAGAGACTGAATGGCGCCTCTGCGTTCACAGTCGCCCGGCCTGCGCGGTATAGTCGGCACATTAAGCACCCCATTTTTGCGCCGTTTCAGGCGATACCGTTCGAGGATTTTTAGATGAAGTTCGAAGGCACCAGCGCATACGTCGCCACTGACGACCTGAAGCTCGCGGTCAACGCTGCTATCACTCTGGAGCGGCCACTGCTGGTCAAAGGCGAGCCTGGCACCGGTAAAACCATGTTGGCCGAACAACTGGCCGAGTCCTTCGGCGCCCGGCTGATTACCTGGCACATCAAATCCACCACCAAGGCGCATCAGGGCCTGTACGAGTACGACGCCGTCAGCCGTTTGCGTGATTCGCAGTTGGGTGTGGATAAAGTCCACGACGTACGTAACTACCTGAAGAAGGGCAAGCTGTGGGAAGCCTTCGAGGCCGAAGAGCGGGTCATCCTGCTGATCGATGAGATCGACAAGGCCGACATCGAGTTCCCTAACGACCTGCTGCAAGAACTCGACAAGATGGAGTTCTATGTGTACGAGATCGATGAAACGATCAAAGCGAAAGTACGCCCGATCATCATCATTACGTCGAACAACGAAAAAGAACTGCCTGACGCGTTCCTGCGCCGTTGCTTCTTTCACTACATCGCCTTCCCGGACCGCGTCACCCTGCAAAAGATTGTCGATGTGCATTACCCGAACATCAAAAAGGATCTGGTCAGCGAAGCCCTCGATGTGTTCTTCGACGTGCGCAAAGTCCCCGGACTGAAGAAAAAGCCGTCCACATCGGAACTGGTCGACTGGCTGAAACTGCTGATGGCCGACAACATCGGCGAAGCGGTGCTGCGCGAGCGCGACCCCACCAAGGCTATCCCGCCGCTGGCCGGAGCCTTGGTCAAGAACGAGCAGGACGTGCAATTGCTTGAGCGCCTGGCGTTCATGAGCCGTCGCGGCAACCGCTAAGCACGAATAAGGGCGATTGCCATGCTGCTCAACCTGTTCAATGAAATGCGTGCAGCCAAGGTGCCGGTGTCGGTGCGCGAGCTGCTCGATCTGATCAATGCGCTGAAACAGCGGGTCACCTTCGCTGACATGGACGAGTTCTACTTTCTCGCCCGCACTATTCTGGTCAAGGATGAACGCCACTTCGACAAGTTCGACCGGGCGTTCGGCGCCTACTTCAACGGCCTGGAAAAGCTCGATGATCATCTGCAGGCGCTGATCCCTGAAGATTGGTTGCGCAAGGAGTTCGAACGCTCCTTGACCGACGAAGAACGCGCGCAGATCCAGACCCTGGGTGGCCTGGACAAGCTGATCGAAGAATTCAAGAAACGCCTTGAAGAGCAAAAAGAACGCCACGCGGGCGGCAACAAGTGGATCGGCACAGGCGGCACCAGCCCATTCGGCTCAGGCGGCTTCAACCCGGAAGGTATCCGCGTAGGTGATGCTGGCAAGCGCCAAGGCAAAGCAGTCAAGGTCTGGGACCAGCGCGAGTACCGGAACCTCGACGATCAGGTCGAGTTGGGCACGCGCAACATCAAGATTGCGCTGCGCCGCTTGCGTAAATTCGCCCGTCAAGGCGCCGCTGAAGAGCTCGACATCGACGGCACCATCGACCACACCGCCCGTGATGCGGGCCTGCTGAACATTCAGATGCGCCCGGAACGGCGCAACACCATCAAGTTGTTGCTGCTGTTCGACATCGGCGGCTCGATGGATGCTCACGTCAAAACCTGCGAAGAGCTGTTCTCGGCGTGCAAGACCGAGTTCAAACACCTGGAGTATTTCTACTTCCACAACTTCATTTATGAGTCGGTGTGGAAGAACAACCTGCGCCGTGGCGCGGAGCGCACCGCCACCCAGGACTTGCTGAACAAATACGGTGCCGATTACAAAGTGATCTTTATCGGCGACGCGGCCATGGCGCCCTACGAAATCACCCAGGCGGGTGGCAGTGTAGAGCACTGGAACGAAGAGCCGGGTTATCTGTGGATGCAGCGCTTCAAGGAGAAATACAAGAAGCTCATCTGGATCAACCCCTACCCCAAAGACACCTGGAATTACACCGCCTCGACCAACATCGTGCGCGATCTGATCGACGACCAGATGTTCCCGCTGACCTTGCGTGGGCTGGAAGAAGGTATGCGGTTTTTGGCGAAATAGCTGCCTGACAGTAATGGCCACCTCGTAAATTCATTCGCGAAGAGGCCATTACTTTCACCCTCAACCCTGAAAACGCTGCACATACGCCACATGCCGCTGATGCGCTGTTGCCTGCACAATCGGCTTGAGCCGGACAGGTGCGCCCGGCAGGCATTGCGCCAGTCGGGCCAATGACAACGGGGTCAACGCTCCAAGCCTTGGGTACCCGCCGATGGTTTGCCGGTCATTGAGCAGCACAATCGGTTGCCCGTCCGGCGGCACCTGAATCGCGCCCAGCGGAATGCCCTCGGAGATCAGCGGCGCGCCCAGGTAAACCAACTCTGGCCCCAACAAACGAATGCCCATCCGGTCGGCACGGCTGTCGAGGGTCCACTCGCTGTTGAAGGCATCGAACAGGCTCAGGCCGCTGAACTGGCCAATTTGTGCACCGAGCACGACGTCCAATGGACTGTTCAGGTTGAGGTCGAGGATCAAATGATCCGGCAGAGCATGCAGGACGAACGCCGAACCGGCGTAAGACAGGTGATCCCCTTTGGCCAACGCCTTGCCCATTCCATCCAGCCCGCCCAATTCTTCGCGCACAACCGTAGCGCAACTGCCGAGCACCGGTGGCGCATCGAAGCCGCCGGGCGCCGCCAAGTAGGCTCGCGCGCCAAGGATTGGCTGGGTAAAGCGTAACCGCTCGCCCTTGCGTATGAAAAAACTGCGCCAGGGTGCCAGCGGCCGACTGTCGAGCATCGCGCCAAGATCGGCACCCGCCAGCGCCAGACAACAATCCTGTTCGGCGAGCAGGGTCAAGCCGCCCAGCGTCACCTCAATCACCGCCGCGTCCAGCGGGTTGCCCAGCAGTTTGTTCGCCCAGGACATCGAGACCCAATCTGCCGCCCCGCCTTGGGTCACGCCCAAATGACGAACACCAAAACGTCCGGCATCCTGGAGCAGGCACAAAGGGGTGCTGGCTTCGATCAATAAAGCCCTCATGCCTGCACCTCCAACGGGGTGTCATCGCCGCCCAGGCGCACGAACTCGGCATGATCGACGGAGGTAAAGCACACACGGTCACCCGGTTGCATCAAGCTGTAACCCTCGCGCTGGCGATCGAACAACTTGCTGGGGGTACGGCCGATCAGGTTCCAGCCACCCGGCGACACCACAGGGTAAGCGGCTGTCTGGCGCTCGGCGATGCCCACGCTACCGGCAGCCACACGCTTACGCGGCGTACTCAGGCGTGGCGCGGCGAGGATTTCTTCGACCAGCCCCATAAACGCGAACCCTGGCGCGAAACCCAAGGCAAACACCTGATAGTCGCGCTCGCTGTGACGCGCAATGACCTCGCTGATGCTCAAGCCGCTGCGCTTGGCCAACAACGTCAGTTCCGGGCCGACGCTCAGGTCATACCAGACCGGTAGCACATGGCGTTTGCCAATGGCCTGCGGATCAGGCGCCAGATCGGCCAGCGCCTGATGAATCAATTCCCGAGCCTGATCCGGATTCAACCGGGTCAGGTCGTAATGGACCATCAAGGTGGTGTAGGACGGCACCAGATCAATCAAATGGCTGGCGAAGCTTTCACGCAACCGTGCACGGGCAGCCAGCATCCACGGCATATTGGCTTCGTCGATGGCATCGAACAGACGCACCATCAAACAATCGATGGCCACCACTTCTATGCGCAACCTCATGACGCTGATTGCTCACCCAACGCCTGGCGGATGCGCTGTACGGCGCTCACCGAACTGGCGTTATCGCCATGCACACACAGGGTATCGGCCTTCAGGTGCAGATCGCTGCCATCGCTGGCACGCAAGGGTTCACCACGGGAGAGCGTGAGGGCCTGGGCGATGATGACTTCAGGGTCATGGTGCACGGCGCCCGGCAGTTGCCGTGACACCAGGCGCCCGGCGCGGTCGTAGGCGCGGTCGGCAAAGGCTTCGAACCACAACTGCACGCCGAATTCATCAGCCAGCGCTTGCGCGGCACTGTTGTCGCGAGTGGCCATCAGCATCAGCGGCAATTGCGCATCGTAGCGGGCGATAGCCTGGATCACGGCACGCAACTGCTCGGGGTTGGCCATCATGTCGTTGTACATCGCGCCATGGGGTTTGACGTAGCGAACGCGGCCACCTTGTACCCGGCAAATGCCGTCCAGCGCACCGATCTGATAGTGCAGCAAGTCCTGGATTTCAGCCGGGGTACAGGCCATTGAGCGCCGACCAAACCCCACTAGATCCGGGTATGCCGGGTGGGCACCGATCATGACGTCATGGGCCAAGGCCAGGCTCACCGTTTTTCGCATGATCCCCGGATCACCGGCATGGAAGCCGCAGGCGATATTGGCGCAGTCGATAAACGGCATCACTTCAGCGTCGAGACCCATGGTCCACGCGCCGTAGCTCTCACCCATATCGCAATTCAATAACAGGCGGCCCATAGGGAATGTCCTGTGTGCGTTGAAGTTTTGAGGAACTGGCCTCTGTAGAGCGCATTTTTGAGTGTAATCGGACAGGGCGTCCAACGAATAAAACCAAGGTGCCGGGATAAGAAAAAGTGATGGGGCTTGTCAGGCAGGCCTTTGCTGCCTGACAAGCCGATGACGTGAAAGGGTTTAGCGCAGATCCCGATTCAGCACCGGCTTGCGCCGTCCGCCATTGATCACCCAGCCGATCAGCAGGAAGAAGCTCTCAACCACCAGCGCCAGCAGCAAGGCGCAGACGATACCCCAGGCGATGACTTCCGGGACTAGCAGGACTTGGTACGTGTACGCATTGAAAGTCTCCCGGCGAATGTCGGGATTGGCGGCAGAGACCACATGCCAGGCCTTGGCGTACCAAGGGCCCTGCAAGGCCTGCCACTCGCGGTCGAGCAACTGATTGCGGGTCAGCAATTGGTTGAGGCTGTCGGCATCACTGCGAAACACCGGGTCTTCACTGCTGCGGTAATGCGCGACCAACGCCTGTAAATCGCCCTTGAAGAAGCGTTCAGCAGTGTCGGAGTAACCTTTGAGGCTTTGCTGCGCCTCGATCAAGTGCGCTTCCACGCGCTTGCTGTAATCGCTGATGAATCCCGGAATCTGCACACCGAGCAACAGGCCCACCGTGAACAATACCAATCGCAGATAGCTTCGCAGCATAGGTCCCTCTCTTTCAGGTTCGGCCTTGGACCACGCACTCGCCGCGGCGCCACAAGCTCCATTCCCCCGGCTCGTAACGCGTCCAGGTCTCGTTTTCGGTCAACGGCTCGGTGGCGATCACCGTCACCACGTCATTGGGGGTGGTTTCTGCCTGAAAATCGACGATCACATCGACATCCTTCAGGCGAGCCGGGCCGAACGGCGCACGCCGAGTGATGTGCGCCAGCTTGCTCGAACAGAAACAGAACAGCCAATCGCCATCGCTCAGCAGGCAATTGAATACACCTTTGCTACGATATTCGGCACAGGCTTCGACCAACGAAGGCAGTAACTGCTCGATCTCGACCGGCTCGGGAAAGGCTTCACGGACCCGGTTGAGCAGATCACAGAAGGCCGCCTCGCTGTCGGTATCGCCTACCGGCCGGTAGAACGTTGCGCGGGGATTGAATTGCGCCAACTGGCCGTTATGGGCGAAGCACCAGTTGCGGCCCCACAGTTCACGGACGAACGGATGAGTATTGGACAAGCAGACCTTGCCGACATTGGCCTGACGGATATGACCAATGACCACTTCGCTTTTGATCGGGTAGCGCTGCACCAACAGCGCGACTTCCGACTCGCTGCTCGCGGCCGGGTCCTGGAACAGACGCAGGCCACGCCCTTCGTAAAAAGCGATGCCCCAACCATCCCGATGCGGACCTGTACGTCCACCCCGTTGAATCAGCCCGGTAAAGCTGAACACGATATCGGTCGGTACGTTGGCGCTCATGCCCAGTAATTCACACATGCTTAAACTCTCGCTTCAATACGTTCAGCAATGCAGGTCGCGCCGGCCTCAAAGCGAGGCGCATTTGCCAACGAAGCGGAAGTTCTACAGGCGCGGTTCAACCCGTATACGGCTGCTAGCGCTGCTGCCGGGAGCCGCTGCGGGGTTGCGTCCATAACGATCATCGTCAACCGGAGCAAAGGGTTCGTCATCGTCGCTCTGTGCAGGGGTAGGCGGCTCGGTCCCGGCCTGAGGCTGACGGGCTTTGCGGCGTTTTTCCAGCGGCCAGCGCACCAGCACAAAAAGAAGGTACAGGCCAAAGGCAATCATGGTGTACATGGCCAGGTCCGACACCGCCCGCCAGACGTTGCTGCCGACCTTGAAGGCCAGATCCAGCGCGGTGATTGCGACTGCCGGGGCGAATTTTTCCTTCACCGGGTCAATAATGGTCGGACTGAACAGCAAGACCGCACCCAGGACTCGCAACGGCTCGCGCAGCCAGCGCCACATCCAGCCGGTCAGCTTGAACCACACCCACAGGCAGCCCAGCGCAGCGAAAGCGTAAAGGCCCCAGGCGGTTAGATAATCGTTCTCGGTCATGACGTTCGTGGTAAGCCAGGCAAAGAGGCGCTTATGATAACGGCTTTTCACTGACCCGGCCTCCCCGGCGTCAGTAATCGGTTGCCACCCAGCGGCAATCCTCGGCTGAGTCAAGGTCTTTCACGGCCCGATTATTTTTATAGAGAGCCCCGCATGCCTTCATCCGCCACCCGCTCCACCGCGCCGATCGCTCGTAAAGACACGGGTTCCGACCCTTATGCGTGGTTGCACAATCGCGACACCGAAGAGGTTCTGGACTACCTCAAAGCCGAGAACGATTACCTGCACACGCAATTGGCCGATCAGGATGCCCTGCGCGAAACCCTGTTCCAGGAGATCAAGGGCCGCATTCTCGAAACCGATCTGTCCCTGCCCTCGCCCTGGGGCCCGTTTTTGTATTACACGCGCACCACCGAGGGCGACGAATACGCACGGCACTACCGCTGCCCGCGTCCGGCGGACGACTCGCTGCACGTCGATGAACAGCAGCAACAATTGTTGCTCGACCCCAACGTGCTGGCCGCTGGCGGTTTTTTCTCGATGGGCGCTTTCAGCATCAGCCCCGACCATCAGCGCCTGGCCTACAGCCTCGACACCAACGGCGAAGAGGTCTACCAGCTCTACGTCAAAGAGCTGAGCAGCGGCCAGGTCACCCACCTGCCCTTCGAGGATTGCGATGGCAGCATGACCTGGGCCAACGATAGCCAGACGCTGTTCTTTGGCGAACTGGATGACACCCATCGCCCGCATAAACTTTATCGCCATCACCTGGGCAACGACTCGGCGGACCTGGTGTTCAACGAACCGGACGGGCGCTTCTTCCTCAATTGTTACCGCACCAGTTCCGAGCGGCAGTTGGTACTGTTACTCAGCAGCAAAACCACCAGCGAGGCCTGGGTGCTGGACGCAGAAAAGCCCGATCAGGCGTTTGTCTGCATAGCGCCGCGCGTCGAAGGTCATGAGTACTTCCCGGACCACGGCCAAATCGATGGCGCATGGAACTGGCTGATCCGCAGCAACCAAAGCGGTATCAACTTCGCCCTGTATCAGGCGGCTGAAAAAGCCAGCGGCGCACCCTCCCGTGAAGACTGGCAAACCCTGATCGCTCATCGCGACACGGTGATGCTTGAAGGGTTGAGCCTCAATGCCAAAGGCATGAGCCTGAGTTTGCGCGAAGGCGGTCTGCCGATCATTGAAGTGCATCCCCAAGGTCTGCCGTCTTATCGTGTGCAATTGCCCGATGCCGCGTACAGCCTGTATGTGCAGGACACACTCGAGTTCAAGAGCGACACGATTCGCCTGCGTTATCAATCGCTCAATCGCCCGGCACAGGTGCGCCAATTGGCCCTGGCCACGGGTGAGCAAGTGGTGCTCAAGGAAACTCCGGTGCTCGGCCTCTTCGACCCCGACGCCTACGTCAGCCAACGCCTGTGGGCAACTGCGGCAGATGGCACGCAGGTGCCGATCAGCCTGGTGGTCAAGCGAGAACTCCAGGGCACCTCGACGCCCCTGTACCTCTATGGCTACGGCGCTTATGGCGAAAGCCTCGATCCGTGGTTCTCCCATGCGCGCTTGAGCCTGCTAGATCGCGGTATCGCGTTCGCCATTGCCCACGTGCGGGGTGGCGGCGAATTGGGCGAAGCCTGGTATCGCGACGGCAAACAAGAAAACAAGCACAACACCTTCGGCGACTTCATTGCCTGCGCCGAACATCTGATCGACAACGGCCTGACCACAGCCGGGCAATTAATCATCAGTGGCGGCAGCGCGGGTGGTTTGTTGATCGGCGCGGTACTTAATCAGCGCCCGGAGTTGTTCAAGGCGGCGATTGCCGAAGTACCGTTTGTCGATGTGCTGAACACCATGCTCGATCCAGACCTGCCGCTGACCGTCACGGAATACGACGAATGGGGCAACCCGGAGGAAGCAGACGTGTACGAGCGCATCAAGGGGTACGCGCCGTATGAAAATGTCAGCGCCCAACCTTACCCGGCGACCCTGGTAATTGCCGGTTACAACGACACCCGCGTGCAATATTGGGAAGCGGCCAAGTGGGTGGCAAAATTGCGCGCCAACAAGACCGACGACAATCTGTTGCTGCTCAGGACCGAGCTGGGTGCAGGGCACGGAGGCATGAGCGGTCGTTATCAAGGACTACGCGACGTGGCGCTGGAATACGCGTTTGTTTTAAAAGTACTGCAACTGACCGAGGGAACTCCCGTCGTTTGATGGGTCTTAGAAGAGGGTCTGCATCGCAGGCCCTTTCCATCGCCCCCTTCTCCAACCACAAACAAGACTGTCGAGCCATGTCAGAACCCACCTCCCTGAACAATGAAATCCGCGACATGCTGATGGACTGCGGTCTGTTCAATACCTTGCTGCCTGCCGACTTTCAGGCGGCAGCGGGCTATTTCAGCATCAGCACCATCGAGCAAGGTCAGGAAATATTCAAGGAAGGCGATGCCGGCAGCTTCATGTGCATCATCCATTCAGGCACGGTCTCGGTGCGCAAACTCAACAATGATGGGCAATCGATCGAGATCGCCAACCTGCGTAAAGGTCGCGCGTTCGGTGAAATGGCGGTGCTTGACGGTGAACGCCGCTCAGCCAGTTGCATCGCGGCCACCCCTTGCTGCTTGCTGAATCTGGGCAAGGACTCGCTGGATAAAATGCTCAACGACGCACCCAGAATTGCCGCAAAAATCATTCGTTCGATTGCCGTCGCGTTGTCCAAACGCCTGCGCATGGTCGACGGACAACTGCTTTCACAGCAGGTCTGATCGCTACAGACTTTTTTGCGCGCTGTCTTTTTGCGATGAGTCTTCCAGGTGTTTGCCGTTTTGCTCAAGACCTGGCAACGACTGGTCCTTGGGCGGGCGCGGCATTTCGATTTTTGGCAGCAACGGCGCATTGCCTTCGTTCCCGCCCGCTCGAGGGGTGCTGGGCGGCATCACTTGCGGATAAGGCGTCGGCGTTGCTGTACCCGGCGACCCGGGGACCGGTGTCGTGGGAACCGGTTGCAGATTGTCTGCACAAACGGCAGTTACCGAGAGCGTCGCCAGGACAATCGCCGTTAGAATAGAGCGCTTCATCAATGGCCTCCGATGCCAAGCAATTTTTGTCAGGCTCAGGCTACTCCTTGCGTGACAAAGTTGCCCTCTCAAAAAGCTGTCTTTCAATGAGTTCTCAATGAAACGTTTCGTTCTGCTCGACACCACTCCGATTCCCGATAACGGCGGTGCCTTGTGCCTGTTCGAGTACGGCGAAGATTTCGTGATCAAAATTCAGGGCGGCGATGGCGGCCAGTTGATGAACACGCGCATGCACGGCTCCGAAGACGCGCTCGCCGAAATTCCCTGCAAAAAAGTCACCCATCGGGTGCTTCCACGGGTGTTGATTGGCGGATTGGGCATGGGTTTCACCCTGGCCTCCGCGCTCAAACACCTGGGCAAAAACGCTGAAGTCGTGGTCGCCGAACTGGTGCCTGGCGTGGTCGAGTGGAATCGCGGACCGCTGGGGGAGAAATCGGGCAATCCATTGCTCGATCCCCGGGCTAAAATTGTCGTTCAGGACGTCGCCCAGGTGCTCAAGAGCGAGCCCCAGGGCTTCGACGCGATCATGCTTGACGTCGATAACGGCCCTGAAGGGCTGACGCAGAAGTCCAACAGCTGGCTCTATTCGTCTGGCGGCCTTAGCGCCTGCGCCCAGGCGCTACGGCCCAAAGGCATCCTGGCCGTGTGGTCGGCCAGCGCGGACCAGAAGTTTTCCGACAAGCTGCGCAAAGCCGGTTTCAAGGCTGAAGAGGTGCAGGTGTTTGCCCACGGTAACAAGGGCACCCGGCACACCATCTGGATCGCGGAAAAACTCAAAGGCTGATCGCGCGGCAAAGCGCTAGACTTGCATCCATTACCGATCAGTAAAACAGGTGAAACCCATGAGTTCGGCCAACCCACCCTCCCACACCGCCAAGCTGGACCGCATTCTGGCCGACAACCAGCGCGACCGTGAGATGGGTTATCGCGACAAAGCGTTAAAGATGTACCCCCATGTGTGCGGCCGCTGCGCCCGTGAGTTCGCAGGCAAGCGCCTGAGCGAGTTGACCGTGCACCACCGCGACCACAACCATGACAACAACCCCCAGGATGGCTCCAACTGGGAGCTGCTGTGCCTGTACTGCCACGACAATGAACACTCGCGGTACACCGATCAGCAATACTTCTCCGAAGGTTCGACCAGCAGCCCGAAGATTGCCAAAGCCACCCACAACCCTTTCGCCGCCTTGGCGGGGTTGATGAAGAAAGACGAGTAGCCTGCAAACGATGATCGTGCCCCACCCTCTGCGTGGGAACGATCATCTATGCCGTATAATCGCCAGCTTTCCTTCAAGAGCACCGGCACGTGGCGAATAAACGGTACAGCTGCATTGGTTTGTATAACCCCAAATCCCCGGAAAACGTCGGTTCGGTGATGCGTGCGGCTGGTTGCTACGGCGTGGCGTCGGTGTTCTACACCGGCAAACGCTACGAGCGTGCCCGTGACTTCATCACCGACACCAAAAAAGTCCATCAAGACATTCCGCTGATCGGCATCGACGATCTGAAGAAAATCCTGCCTCTGGGCTGCGTCCCGGTCGCCGTGGAACTGGTCGAGGGCGCACGCTCGCTGCCTGAATACACTCACCCGGATCGCGCTATTTACATCTTCGGCCCTGAAGACGGTACGTTGGATAAAAGCATCCGTGACTGGTGCGAAGACGTGGTGTACATCCCCACCACTGGCTGCATGAACCTGGCTGCCACCGTCAATGTGGTGCTGTATGACCGCATGGCCAAAGGCAATAACACCCGGTCCGGCCCCAAGTTCTGAATCCACCCGGCGACCGATGACGCCCCTCCCGATTGAACAGTTGTGTCCGGGGGCAGTCAGTTTTAATGAACTCACCTCATCATGGAGAACGATCATGAGCGACATCCCAGGCAGCGAACGCATTGACTCCGTCCCTTTCGACACTCAGCCTCAGCAAAACGTGCACGGCTGGGAGCGCGCGGCCTCTTTGGCAGGTGGCGTACTGATGATGGGCAAGGGTCTGCGTCGTGGCGGCTTTTTGGGCCTGGTCCAGCTGGCCATTGGCGGTGCGGTGCTGGCTCGCGGGATCACCGGCCACTGCGGGGCAAAAACCCTGATTGAACAGAGCCGCAGCGACATGAACAAAGCCCGTTCACGCATCGAACGCGTCGGCGCAAAGCTGAGCCAGCTGAAAACCAATGCAGAGGTTGCGACTGAAGCGGCGGTGGTGACTGGCAATGATTCGTTGAAGAGCTCGAAAGCCGGGGTCTGATTCCACCCTTGCTGCGCCTGACTTGCCACCGTTATCCCGAATAAATTCACTCCCTCGGAGCTCCTGCTCTGTTGGAGCGAATTTATGCGACGGGCCGCAACGCCTCTACTGCAATAACCCGCTCGCCAAAACCGTGGATGGCCCGCCGATCACGCTTTCGCTGAGCTGGATGAATTCTTTGGTGCTCACGGTATCGAGGCGCATCAAGCCCTGGCTGACGTTATCCAGCGACTTTTCGTTGCGGGTCTGCTGGCGAATTTCGCGGTCCAGTTCCTGCAATAGCAGCACAGCCCGAGCGACGGTCGCCGCGTTGATGCGCTCGCCGCGCAGGGTCGTCACCTTACGGCTGACCTTGGTCAGATTCGTTTGTACGGTTTGATAACGATCCTCACTCATGCCCCCGGCACGGCGCATCAGCTCGATGGCGTAATACTCGGCCAAGCCATCGCCGATCCATTCGCTGCGCTGGTTGTCATTGATCCGGCTGAACACATGAACCAACTCGCGCACCAACGGGCTGGTCCCGCTTTCGCTGACCACCGGCCGGGTGCTGTTGAGGTAAATGGAGTTATTGCCCGCCGTCGCCCCGCGCCACATCGGGTCAGCAGCCCCCACAACCACCAGCTTGGGCGGATTACGCGGAAACACCGCTTGCAGCTGCGGCCACACGAACGTCAGCATCGTCAACACGTCCATTCGCCTCATGCCCTGGCCCTGCGGGGCGGTCACCGTGACATCGGTTTCGCCCAAACGGGTACGGCGGCTGCCAAGGGTACCGGCCAACATCCAACCTGTGGGGCGATCAAACAAACGCGAAATATTGTCGATCCGAAAGCGATTTTTGCCAATGCGGGGCCACGCGGTTTCGACACTGATCCAGCCGCTGGGCAGTTCGAATTCAAGGCGTGAGACCAGTTGGGTGCCATCCTGCTGATCCAGTCGGGCCGGAGGCACCAGATCCTCGCCGCGCATCAACGCCCAGTTCGGGGTCATCCGCGTGTCGAAACTCACGACCTTGCTTGAGGCCGGACTTGCAGGACCGTGTGCATGGCTGATGCGCACGCGATAGGTCAGGCTTGCCTTGCCGCTGGCCGGTCTCCAAACCCCGCGTTGACTGCCTGCCGGTTGCCCGGCATTGATCCGCCACTCGCCGTCAGCCTTGAAAGCACTGTAGTCGCCCTTGTTGCCCAGATCGAAATCAAGACTGCGCACCGCCTCGCCCTTCGACAGGGTCAGGCGCACTTCAGCCTGATCGCTCTGGGGCAGTAGTTTGACGTAGTAATCCAGATCAACATTCTTCGCCGCCAGCAACGGCGTGCTCACCAGCAAGGACAGCAACAACAGCAAGGACAACGGCAGTGGGTAACGCACAGGCTTACGACTCCTTGTTGAACATGACGACGTCAGCCTGCACGGAAAATTAGGTGCTCTTCCCAATCGTCTTCGGACACGCTGTTCTCGCTGAGCATGCGCCCGGACTGAGAGATACGCTCATGGTGGACCGCGTCGCGATCACCGCACACCAAATGGTGCCAGAGCGGCAGATCCTTGCCTTCGCTGACCAGGCGGTAGCCGCAGGTCGGTGGTAGCCATTTGAATTCATCAGCCTGGCCGGGCGTCAATTGAATGCAGTCCGGCACTGACGCACGACGATTGCTGTAATCGGTGCATTGGCAGGTTTTCAGGTCCAGCAACTTGCAGGCGATGCGCGTGTAATAGACGCTGTTGTCCTCTTCATCTTCGAGTTTTTGCAGACAACACAGACCGCAGCCATCACACAGCGACTCCCACTCGTCTTGATCGAGTTGTTCGAGGGTTTTGCGTATCCAGAAAGGTTCGACTTTAGCGGCCATGGGTTTGGGCAATCAGCATCAAAGAATGAAAGGCCGCCAGTCTAGTGGCACGAGAGGCGCGGGCCAAGCGCTGGCGACTGTCGGTAAGGCCGGACTTGTCAGATGTCGGCCAGCAAAGTAATTTTATCAACCTGATTTCGACGATGCCTGCCGTCCACGGCCCATCTCGCCATGCCCGACAAGGCCTGATGAGCGCCTTGCCAAGCTGCCTGTTTCTTTATCAATTAACCAGGAAATTCATGAGCATTAATCCCCGCATCGCCGATTACCCGATTGACCCACAATTTACTGATCGTTGGTCGCCACGCGCCTTTACCGACGAGGCCATTCCCGAGGAAACCCTGCTGAGCTTTTTTGAAGCCGCACGCTGGGCGCCGTCGGCCTATAACTCGCAGCCTTGGCGCTTCCTGTACGCTCGCCGTGACACGCCAAACTGGGAACGCTTCCTCGGCCTGCTCAATGAGTTCAACCGTGGCTGGGCACAGCACGCATCGGCACTGGTAATCGTGATCTCGAAAACCACCTTTACCGCGCCCGGCGCCACGGAAGAAACCCCGGCCCTGTGGCACACCTTCGACACCGGTTCAGCCTGGGGCCACCTCGCCCTGCAAGCCAGCCTGAGCGGCTGGCACACGCATGGCATGGCCGGCTTCGATCAGGAACTGACCCGCAAAGAATTGAAAATCCCTGAGGGCTATGCCCTGCACGCGGCGGTTGCGATTGGCAAACTCGGCGACAAATCGACCCTGGCGGAATACCTGCAAGCCCGGGAAACACCAAGCCCGCGCCGTCCGCTGTCGGAACTGGCAGCCGAAGGCGATTTCAGCCTGTAAGCCGATTGCCGATACTTGTGCAGGCTGTGTGGGAGCGAATAGATTCGCTCCCACACAATTGCGCAGCGCCCTAGTAACCTCTGGAAAAGTCCACTTCTCCGCGCAACGCCTCTCCCGCCTGAAACGCCCGCACGTTATCGACAAACAGCCGGACCATCGCCGCAGGTGAAGTAGGCGCCGAGCTGTGTCCGGTCAGCAACAGGCCCCAGGCCGTCCAGAATGGATGGCGTTGCGGCAATGGCTCCTGACGGCAGACATCGATCACCGCGCCCGCCAAATGCCCTTCCTTCAACGCTTCGACCAGGTCCGCATCGACTACCGCCACACCACGCCCGACGTTGATGAACACGCCTGTGGGCTTGAATTTGGCGAACAGTTTCGCATCGAACAGGTCGTGGGTTTCCGAGGTGTTCGGCAGCAGGTTGATAACGTAATCCACTTCGCCGACCAGACGATCCAGATCCGTCAGAGCGCCGACTTCAACGAACGGTGCCTGGGTACGCGGCGCAGAAGCAATGCCATACAACTCAACCCCGAACGGCAGCAGGAACTGCGCCACGCTCTGGCCGATATCGCCAGCGCCGACGATCAACGCCTTGCGCCCGGCCAGACTCTGGCCCAATCGGTTATCCCATTTGCGCTCGACCTGGCTAACGAGCCGCGCCAGCACTTCACGCTCATGGCCCAGCATGTAAGTCAGCACAAACTCGGCCATGACCTGACCGAAGATGCCCACGGCACGGGTCAACCGGTATTCCCGGGGCAAACCTTCGACCAGCAATGGGGTGATCCCGGCCCACGTCGATTGCAGCCACTGCGGGGTATGCCCCTGGCGCAAGAGGGTGGCCAGCAGGTCCGGCTGACCCAGCCAGACCGGGCAGTCTGCGGCCATTCGAGACAGCTCGGCCGAATCGCCGGTACTCATGACTTCCAGGTCGGGTGCAATCTGGCCCAGCAATTGGGTGTAAAGGGGGTAATCGTGTTCAGCAATCAGAACGCGCATGGCTCAAAACCTTTAAAAACAGAACATGCGTCTGTCGACGGGGGGCAGCCCCCATCAATATCAGTCGCACTCGAGAAGCAGTCCACTGCGCCAACGTGTCGAACGAGAGCTCTTTACAGAGGATCGTTACGGCGCAGCAGCTCTTCGGGAAGATGCTCGATGTACTCGTCTTCTGCTGGTGGCATTTGCAGGTGATAGCCCTGCTTGTCGAGATTCTCAAGCACTTGATTGATGTCCTCGCGGGACAACTTGCGCTCGGGGCTAAGCACCAGATCGAACGTATGGGTCGGTGGCCCGAAAGCGATCAGCAAGTCTGCCGGCACCTTTTTGAGTGCATCACTTTTGAGCACATACAGGTACATCTCGTTTTTACGCGGGCTTCTATAAATGGAGCAAATACGTTTCAAGGCTGTTCTCCAGCAGAGGCAAGGCTGTCGAGCAGCGCTTGGCCCATCAGCTCGCGGCGCCAGCCACGCAGCGAATCAGGCAATTGATAGGGACCGTTGGGATAGCCGCTTTTCAGCAACGCTTCCAGGGTCTTTTTGCGCAGCATCAGTTCAGGGGCCATGTTCAGCCGTTCTGCTTGTTGCTGGCCGATAACACGTAACGTTTTCAGGACCGCTGCTGCTTCGATAGGCAATGGCTCGGGCAACGCTTGTGGCCACTGCTCCGGAGGCAGGCTGGCGGATTTCTTGATCAGATCGATCAGAAACTCACCGTCCTGCCGCACGGTTTTGGGATGAATATCTTCAATTTTTGCCAACGCGGAAAGGTTGTCCGGCTGGGTCTTGGCCAAGGGCCACAGTGAGTGCTCGCGAATAACCCGATTACGCGGCAAGTTGCGGTCCCGCGCCTCACGCTCGCGCCAGGCACACAACTCGCGCAGCACCGCCAACTGCGAGCGGGACAACTTCCACGCCAGCTTGGCTTCACGGTAAAGCTCGTCGGGATCGGTTTCGCGGCGCAGATTGGCGACCAATTCCGCACCGTCATCAAGCAGCCAGGCATGTTTCTCTTCGGACAGCTTGGGCTGCAGGATGCTGTAGACCTCAGCCAGATGCACTGCATCTTCCGCGGCGTAGCTGATCTGAGTCTCGGACAACGGACGCTGCAACCAGTCGGAACGGGTTTCGCCCTTGGGCAAGTCGATCCCCAGCACTTCCTGAACCAGACGCGAGTAGCCCATGGAAAACCCGAGGTTCAAGTACGCGGCAGCCAACTGCGTGTCGAACAACGGCGCAGGCAGACTGCCGGTCAGACGCAGGAGTACTTCCAGGTCTTCACTGCAGGCGTGGACCACTTTTATCACGGCGGGGTTTTCGAGCAGCGCGCACATTGGCCGCCAGTCGTTGATCAGCAACGGATCGATCAGGTAGGCGCGAGCACCATCACCGATCTGCAACAGCGCGGCAATCGGGTAAAACGTGTCGACCCGCATGAATTCGGTGTCGAGGGCGACAAAGGGCAATGACTGCCATTCGAGGCAATGTTGGGCGAGGCTGGCGTCGTCGCGAATCCAGTGAATATCAATGGCCACACGGCTCTCCCTTGAAGAATGGCGCGCAGTATATATCGCCCTCACCGATTACCGCGCATCTGCACTGCAAGTCTTGAACAACTTCCTGCGATACAGCGAGGAAAGCCCGACCGATGATCGGGCTAAAACTTATGACTTACGCAACACATAAACCCGCCACATCGCATAGCCGGGCAGAACATCATGATGGCCGAGGATCTGGAAACCCGCCTGTTCGAATTCAGCTTCTATAGCGCCCCTGCTTACGACAAAGCGATTCATCCTCGAGACTGTCGGTTCAGTACTCGCGCGACCGCGCTCTAAACGCTTGCGCCGCCAGGCCTTGATGTTGCCATCCACCCACAGGGACACAATGACGGTGTCACGGGTCACCCTATGGAATTCACGCAGGATTGCCGAGCGTTGCTCACTGTCAGCGACATGATGAAACAGGCGCATGCAGAAAATGCAGTCCACCGCATTGGCTGACAAGTCGATAGAGAGTGGCGATGTCTGAAAGGTCTTGATCCGTTTAAGCTTTTCAGCTGGAAAGCTGGCCTCGGCGATGGCAAGCATCTCCAAGGAGTTGTCCGCTGCCAGGACCACCCGATTGGTATGTTCGGTCAGTACCGGCCAGAAACGGCCTGCATCACTGGGCAGGGCCAGAACCAACCCAGGGTCGCCAGCCACCTTCAAGGCGTGCCGGGCCAATTGCTCATCACGCCAATGGGCCAGTCGTCCTGAAAACCCAAGAGGGTGTTTTTCCAGAGAGTGCCGAGCGAGCTCATGCTCGCGCCGCCTGGAAAATTCACGATCAATGGGTGAGGGTGGTTGCGCAGACATGGCCAGCAGACTCTTTTTAAATGATCAGCAGATAAACGGCCAAAAAGCCAAAAACAAAGGTATCCATCACGACGCTATTGACTGGCCAACACACCGTCTGTCATCACGCCACGACAGCCCGCAAACATATCAAGGCCGGGGTCGTAGACGGTGCTGTTGACCTGCAACAAGCCGAGCATGGAGTGAAACAGGTTGTCTTGACTCAAGGGCACATTTCGCTGTTGCAGCAAACAGTTCGCATTGAGCGAAAACGCGCGCTGATAAGCCTCAGAAAACCAGGCCACCATCGGCACATGTTTTTGTTGGTCCGGCGCCAGCAGATAGGGCGTGCCGTGCAGGTACAAGTTGTACTCACCCAATGACTCGCCGTGATCGGACATGTACAGCATGGCGGTATCCACCTTGCCCTGATTGCTACGCAGGATATCGATCAAGCTGGCCAGGACATGGTCGGTGTACAACAAGGTATTGTCGTAACCGTTAACGATGCTTTCACGGCTGCAATTATTCAGGGCGTTGCTTTCACATACCGGGGTGAATTTTTCAAACGCCTTGGGGTAGCGTTTGAAATACTCGGGACCGTGACTGCCCATTTGATGAAGCACCAGGACCGTGTCCTGATCCAGGTTATCGATAAACTGTTGCAGGCCCTGCAGAAGGATTTCGTCGCGGCATTCGTTATTGGCACACAGCACGGGGTCTTTGAGCTTGCTCACGTCCTGGACGGTGACTCGATCACAGGTACCTTTGCAGCCTGACTGGTTGTCGCGCCAGACGACGTTCAGCCCGGCATGCTTGAGCACATCAAGCATGCCCTCTTGATTCTTGGCCTTGCTGGCGTTGTAGTCCTTGCGCTCCATGTTGGAAAACATGCAGGGCACCGACACGGCTGTCTCGGTACCGCAAGAATGTACGTCGCTGAAGGCAATCACACCCTTCTCTTTCTGAAGCTGCGGTGTTGTATCGCGGTCGTAGCCAAGGATCCCGAAATTCTCGGCTCGCGCACTCTCCCCCACCACCAGAACTGTCAATGATTTACGGGTGTGCAGGTCCCAGCCGGTTGATCGTTTGGCATCTTCACCAATTTTCACGAACGGGCGTTGCGCCGAAACGACCTGCTCACGCAAGTACCCTACCGAGGCACCAATATAATTGCTCGGCACTACCATCAAACGCAGTTCGTGGTGATTGCGAAACAAGGACGACAAGCCCTGATAGTTCGCCATCGCGACCACGCCAATCAGCCCGGCGCAGGCCACCGTGACCACGGCTTTACTGATCAGTTCATGGTGCCAGCGACGGTAGTTGATCGTGGTTTTCCAGAGGATCAAAGACGGCACGACACCCAACAAAACGATATACACAGCCATCTTCACCGAGAGCAAGTCACGCACTTCAGTGGCATTGGTTTCGGCAAAGTTTCGCAGCATTCCGGTGTCGATCATGACGCCGTACTGGCTCATGAAATAAGCCACGCTGGAACTGACCAAAAACAAGAATATCAAGACGGGCTTCAATACACGTTTGAACGCCAAAAACGTCAATACGATATTAAAAATGCAGAACACCATGACGCCAAAGGCAACGCGCATGGCGATGCCTTTCCAGTCGGCGTCCGTGATTGCAAAAAGGTGCTGCCACAGGGTTACGTTGAACCCGAACAGCAAAAAACAGCTGGCAAGCAGGGTGACAAGTTCAGGGCGTACAGCTTTGACGTTCAGCATGAGGTCTGCTTAATAAAATTTAAAATACGTCGAAACAAACCCGGTCACTGGCCACCTCCGACTCAGTAAATTCTACTCAATCAAGCATCAATTTTTTGTGAAAAGGATGCGAACGAAGGGGCCCGGATGGTTTCTTTTCCTGTAGGACAAGAAACCATGACAGGCCAGAGTCTTCGTTCAGCATGCCTACTGGCTACACTTGGCGGCCTAAGCCTGATGTAAATACCAGTGCCAATCCTGCTCGCCTACTTCACCCATGAACTGCCGATACTCGGCATGTTTGACGGCGAGATAGACCTGCAAAAACTCACTGCCAAATACATCCCGCGCCCAGCCAGAGGCTTCCAGCGCGCGTAAAGTCGTCAGCCAGTCTGTCGGCAATAATTGCGCGGCCTGCGCATAACCATTGCCTTCGACCGGTGCACCAGGGTCCAGTTGCTGGCGGATACCCACATGGATACCCGCCAGAATCGCGGCCGCCGCCAGGTAGGGATTGGCATCGGCGCCACAGATACGGTGCTCGATATGCCGTGTGTACGCTGGACCGCCCGGTACGCGCAGGCTGACCGTGCGATTGTCTACCCCCCAATTCGCCGCCAACGGTGCATAGCTGTTGGTCTGGAAACGACGATAAGAGTTGGCGTTCGGGCAGAACAGCAATAACGAATCAAGCAGCGTCGTGAGCATCCCGCCCACGGCATGGCGCAACAGTGGCGTGCCGTCAGCAGCATCGCTGGCGAACAGGTTATTGCCCTGCTCGTCCGCGAGACTGACGTGCATGTGCATGCCGGTGCCCGCCAGATCATCGAACGGCTTGGCCATGAAACAGGCAATCATTCCGTGCTTGTGCGCGATGCCTTTGACCAATCGCTTGTAACGGACCGCTTCGTCCATTGCCTGCAACGCATCGGCACGGTGCTCAAGGGTGATCTCTACTTGCCCCGGCGCATATTCAGAGATTGCCGTGCGTGCCGGAATCCCTTGCAACTTGCAGGCACTGTAAAGATCGGCGAGAAATGGCTCGATCTGCTCCAGTTCGCGTAAGCCGTACACCTGAGTCGCCACAGGCCGACCGCCATCTACATCGCGGTGCGGCTGAGGACGGCCATTGCTGTCACGCTGGCGATCAAGCAGATAAAACTCAAGCTCCGCCGCCATCACCGGGTAATACCCGTCAGCCTTGAGCCCATCGATAACCTTGACCAACAGGCGGCGCGGGTCCGCCACCGATGCCGGCATACCTTGCTCCGGGTGCATGCTGACCTGCACCGCCGCCGTGGGAATCTGCCGCCAGGGCATGCGCTGCAGACTGCCGGACACTGGATAAGCGCGGCAATCGATATCGCCCACGTCCCAGACCAGCCCGGAGTTTTCAACGTCTTCACCGTTGATGGTCAGGCCAAGAATCGTGCTTGGCAACGGCCGGCCGCTCTCATACACCGCGAGTAATTCATCACGGTGCAGCAACTTGCCGCGAGGTACGCCGTTGTTGTCGAGGATGAACAGTTCGAACATCTCGATATCTGGATTGAGCTCAAGAAAACTCTGGGCTTCTTGCAGGGGAGCAAAACTCATGGCGATTCACTTTTCCGTCCAGGCACGCGTTCAAGCGCTTGCCAGGTGGTAAACACACACGTTGCCGCACGTTGAAAAACGTCAGGCAAATGCGAATGAGGGTTTAACCAGAAAAAGAGCCATCCGGTGGACGCGCGTGGCGACAATGCCACAACGCCCAAAAGTCCAACTCGGAAGGGAGCGCGCAGCTGCCTGGCACCGACATCGGCAGGAGGTGTTGAGGCTGAACGCAGGCCACGGCTGTATCAGCCGAAAGCCCATGCCTGATCCCTCCGTCCAACCCATCCATAAAAAAAGCCGCCGACACTAGATGCGTTGCAGCGTCACACAGCGCTATAGGTCATTCAATCCAGTTTTAACAATGCTTGGTTACACGCGGACTAAACATTCGCCCTCCGCACCCTTCGTCAAATGCCCCACGGGGCAAGTTCGCTTTGATGGTGCAACGCCGTGGGCTACGATCACGCCTCCTGAACAGGCGTTGATAGCGTTTCAGCGTTTGTCGAATGAACGAGAGTACGTGATGAGCAGCGAATTACAGGTCGTGGACATTCAACTCGGTGACGGCAAGGCGGTGGTCAAAGGCGCCCTGATCACCACCCAATACAACGGCTTTCTGGAGGACGGAACCACGTTCGACTCCTCCTATGATCGCGGCAAGCCTTTCCAGTGCGTCATCGGCACCGGACGCGTGATCAAAGGCTGGGATCAAGGATTAATGGGCATGAAGGTCGGCGGCAAGCGCAAACTCTTTGTGCCTGCCCACCTCGCCTACGGCGAAAGGCAGGTCGGCGCCCACATCAAGCCGAACTCAAACCTGATTTTCGACATTGAGTTGCTGGAAGTACTGACCCGGGATGATTAATGACGCGACGGTCAGATCATTGCCGAAAGCCTGACGTCCGCCGCCAGCACCCGCTGAAGCTGACCATTGGCGGCGAATATCGGCACTGACACAGTGAAACAGAACGCGTCGGTTGCCGAGGAACGATACACCGGGGTGATATGGCTGCTCAGGCGCTCGGCAACCGCTCTGAACCAGGGCCGCTGCGACCAGTTACTGCCCTTGTAGCTTTTACTTTGGACGTGCTGTTCGGCAGAAATGTTTTCGCTGACCTGCGCACCGGTTCTGTCGACCAGATAGAACAATTCGAAACGAGCATCATGCAGCAGCGTGTCGCGCATAAATCGTTCTGCGCTGATGATGTCGCCATGCATTGCCGCGTCCATTGCCAGACGTTCGACGCTGGCTTGCACCTCTTTATGGATTTGCAAACGAAAACCACCCAGTCCGTCGAGCAGACGATCGCCACTCTTGCGCACGGCATCACTGTGGGTGAGCACCAGACCCGCCTTGCTGAGCAGGTCAGCGGCGACCCCGGCAATGTTCTGCACATCACGATTGATCGCGTGAACCGCGATGCCAATGTGTTCGGTACCGGCGGCGATATGACCCACGCGTTGATCGAGCTGATCCATCGCCGCTCGTGTGCTGTGCAAGTCTTCGCCCATGCGCGTCATGCCTTCACGACCATCGGCGACGGCGGCATGCATTTTCTGTCCAGCGGCGCCAAGCTGGTCCATGTCTGCACGGAAACGGTCGATGATGTGACTGACCTTCTTCGTAGACTCCGTGGTGTGCCCGGCCAGGCGCCGCACTTCATCGGCAACCACGGCAAAACCACGACCATGCTCGCCTGCGCGCGCCGCCTCGATAGCGGCATTGAGCGCCAAAAGATTGGTCTGTTGCGAGATGCTGGCGATCACACCGAGTACCTGACTGACCTCCTCCAGTTGCCCGAATAGCTGTCCAATCACCTCTTCGAGCTTCAATTCGCTGGCGCCAATAGCGTCCACCTGAACCAGCACCTCATTGCCGGTCTGCTGGCATTGTCGCAAGGTGGTGGCGACTTCAGTGGACAGTTTGGCGACCTGAGCGGCGCCCGGCACCAACTCGGAATCCAGCGTGGTACTGACTTCCTCGCTGGCGCTGGCAATGAGTTCCGAGGCTTTCGCCAGGGTCTGACCACTTTGTTCGGTGGCCGTCGCAATACGCGCCAGTTCCGGCGCGTGAGCGGCGATGTCGACCGATGCCGCGAGACTTTCCCCCAACCGTTGATGCAGGGTTTTGCTGAACCTGTTCAAACGCGCGTTCAACGGCTGGTGTTCAGACAACTGAACGGTGAGGTCAAGATCATCAAAAAGCATGCTCAAGGCATCATCGTCTTGGGCTCGGCGTTTCCGTGCGCGCAATAGCAACATACATGTCCCCCAGTTTTACCCAACACATGCAAGCAGAATGCCACCACCCGATCAGCAATCTCATGGGCCTGCAGGGTTGAAACGCACTCGAAAATGCCCGTTTTAGAATGCGTTCGTATCCCTACGGGTTTTTTTGGTGCGCAGCGTTGTGCTGATCACCCGCCGCTACCGCGTGCCTATTCACGATCTGGCATTCGTCACACTCCAGCCGTCAGACTGGACGCCCTCCATCCGCCGCATCAAACCCGAAAGTGCGCTACGCCGTCTGGGCGTAATTGCGCATCTCCCCTATGTCACCAGCAGCTCTAGATCAAGCCTTTTCGGTCAAACGGCCGTGTCACCAATCTGCTATCACTCTGCCACTTTTCTGTAATGATCTCCGGTAATACTGGCGCCAGTTTTTAGAACGAGGGGTTACTAACCCCCTCATGGCGCGTGCGGAAAGCGCCAGCTTTTCCTGAGGAGGCCTATGTCACCTCATCATAAATTTGGAGATCAATATGCGTTTTGTTTCTACACGAATTGCAGCGGGACTTTGTGGTGGCATGGTGTTGGCCATGAGCGTTCCAGCCAGTGCCGCAGTCGATGCAAAACTGCTCGAAATGCTCAAGGCCAATGGCTCCATCTCGCCCGCACAGTATGCTGAGCTGCAAACCGAGCTGAGCAAAGATCAGCAAGCTCAGCAACAGGCTGCCTCCCAACAGATCAAGAAAGATGACCTGACCGCGTTCGAGCAAAAAGTGGCTTGGGCTGCCAAGACCCAGTTCAAGGGCGATGTCCGCGTGCGCCAGGAGACCGTCAAGATCGACGGCGAATCCAACAATGGCGGCCGTGACAAGAACCGCCAACGCATCCGTGCTCGCTTGGGTGCTTATAGCGAAATCAACCCGCAGGTCGACACCGGTATCCGCATCGCCACTGGCGGCGGCGATGATGCCCGCTCCACCAACCAGGACCTGGATAACTACTTCGACAAGAAACAAATCTGGTTGGACCAGGCCTATATCGACTTCCACCCCAAAGCGGTGGAAAACCTTCACCTGATCGGCGGTAAAATGTCCCAGCCGTGGGTGAGCATGGGCGATATTATCTGGGATAACGACATCAACCCCGAAGGTTTGGCTGCCACTTACAAATACCCGCTTGGCGGCAAAACCGAGCTGTTCGGCAGCGCCGGTCACTACACGCTCAAAGACAACGTCGATGGCGATGGCGTGCAATTCCGCCACGACCTGCGCCTGTACGCAGGTCAGCTCGGTGCTCGCTTCGCGCCGACCGATAGCCTCAAGGTCACCTTGGGCGGCAGCGTCTATGCCTATGACAACGACAAGGACAGCCACTGCACAACGACAACCACGCCTTGCGCGCTGGCTGTCAACGGCAACTCCACCACCGACTTCCGACTGTACGAAGGCTTCGGTCAGGTGGACATCAGCAACCTGCCAGTACCGCTCACGCTCTATGGGCAATATGTTGTCAACGGCGGGACCAGCAGCGACCAGGACACCGCTTGGCTGACGGGCTTCAAGACGCGCCTGTATGTCTTCAACCTCGATTACAACTACCGCGATGTTCAGCGCAACGCGGTGGTCGGCGCCTTCACCGACTCTGACTTCGCCAACGGCACCACCGGTTCGCGTGGGCACAAGTTCAAAGTGGGTTACGACATCGACAAGAACTTCGCACTCGGCGCCACTTACTACATGGCTGACGCAGATTACGCCAGCCGCACCCAGAAAGACGCCAGCACCAACACCCTACAGTTGGATGTGGAAGCGAAGTTCTAAAGCCTGACCTCTCGTTGTGATTGGAACGCTGAAGTCATTCAGCGTTTTCCCCTATAGGCTGGCCGCTGGCGCGTTGATCCCCTCTCATCCGTCGATTGCGCCATTCGCACCAGCCTGTCTTTCAATCTTCCTTTTTGCTCGGCATGGCGTTGGCGTCGCACCTTTACTCTGGTCTGATCGCAGCCCCGTCAGCAAGAATCATCTCGGCAGCCTTCTCGGCGATCATCAGGGTCGGCGAACAGGTGTTGCCCGACACAATCGTCGGCATGATCGACGCATCCACCACGCGCAAACCACTGATACCTCGCACCCGCAGACGCTCATCGACAACAGCATCGCTGCCCTGCCCCATCTTGCAGGTGCCGACAGGATGAAAAATCGTCGTGCCAATGCTACTGGCGGCCTGACGCAGTTGTTCTTCGCTTTGCAGACTCGCGCCAGGCAGATACTCCACCGGCTGAAAACTCGCCAACGCAGGCGCCGCGACAATCCGCCGGGTCAGGCGTATCGCATCGGCCGCCACATGGAGATCGGCTTCATGGCTTAAATAGTTCGGGCGAATCGCAGGCGGCTCATCCACAAGGGCAGAACGAATTTCGACCGTCCCGCGACTCTGGGGCCGCAGATTGCAGACTGAAGCAGTGAACGCGGCAAAGCTGTGTAACGGCTCACCGAAGCGCTCCAGCGATAACGGTTGCACGTGATATTCAAGATTGGCCGAGCGCTGCTCAGGGTCCGAGCGGGCGAAGGCGCCCAATTGGCTTGGCGCCATCGCCAATGGACCGCTGCGATTGATCGCGTAACGCAGGCCCATGTTCATCTTGCCCCAAAGGCTGCCGACCATCTGATTGAGGGTCTGACCGTTACTGATCTGATAGATCAACCGCAGTTGAAGATGATCCTGCAGATTGCTCCCTACGCCTGGCAACTCATGGCGCACACCGATACCGAGCTTCTCAAGCAAGGGTCGCGGACCGATGCCCGAACGCTGCAACAGCGCTGGAGAACCGATGGCCCCGCAACACAGAATGATCTCGCGGCGAGCGCGCAGGTGCTGCTCGCGCTGCTGAACACGCGCAACGACGGCACTCGCGCGGCCGTTCTCGAATTCGATACGGGACGCTTCCACGCCGGTGAGGACTGTCAGATTCTTGCGCTGTGCGACAGGTCGCAAAAATGCCTTGGAAGCATTCCAGCGCACGCCACGCCGCTGATTGACCTGGAAGTAACTGCAACCTTCATTGTCACCGCCGTTAAAGTCGTCGATAGACTCGATGCCGGTCTGCGCTGCGGCCTGGCGAAAAGCGTCCAGAATGCCCCACGATAATCGCTGCTGTTCAACCCGCCATTCGCCCCCCGCGCCATGCATGACAGAGTCGCCGGCGTAGTGATTTTCTGAGCGTTTGAATAACGGCAACACCTCTTTCCAACCCCAGCCCACATTGCCTTGAGCCCCCCAGTCATCATAATCACGAGCCTGGCCACGCATATAAATCATGCCGTTGATGGATGAACTGCCGCCCAGCACTTTGCCTCGGGGGTAGTTGAGCGAACGACCATTAAGACCGGGTTCGGCCTCAGTTTTGAAGCACCAATCGGTACGTGGGTTGCCGATGCAGTAGAGATAGCCGACCGGGATGTGGATCCAGGGGTAGTTGTCCA
Organism: Pseudomonas sp. ASL8; assembly: GCF_056680355.1. NCBI lineage: Bacteria > Pseudomonadati > Pseudomonadota > Gammaproteobacteria > Pseudomonadales > Pseudomonadaceae > Pseudomonas > Pseudomonas sp. ASL8. The sequence continues at coordinate 119,353 of NZ_CM155278.1, forward strand.
GCCCGCCGGCTTCAAGTAACAGCACGCGGTGTGCAGGGTTTTGCGAAAGCCGATTGGCCAGCAGGCAGCCCGCGGGTCCGGCACCGACAATCACATAGTCATACGGCTCACTCGTCGCTTGCATGCAGCCCTCGCTGGTCTTCTTATTGTTTTGTTGTCCGGGGCCATCCTATGCTTTCTCCAAGAAAACGAAAGGCCGCTGCAAGTTGCCTTGCAGCGGCCTTTATCAACGGTTTTTAAGCCGGGTGACGATTAAACAGACTTGCGGCGATAGTCGCGGTAGTTAGGCATCCAGAAGTTGCGCCCGATTGCGGCGAGCAATACATCTTCTGAGGTTTCCAGCGCCACGCCGTCAGCCTGAGCCTGCTTGGCGACCGCCAAGGCAATTTTCCTGCTGACTGCCTGGATATCCTTGATCGGTGGCAGCACTGCATCGCCCAGCCCCGTCACCATCGGCGAGCACTCCGCTAATGCGTTGGACGCGGCCATCAACATTTTATCGGTGATTCTCGAGGCTTTGCTTGCGATGACGCCCAAGCCAATCCCGGGAAAAATGTAAGAGTTGTTGCATTGAGCAATATGGACCGTACGGCCATTGATCGATACCGGAGCAAACGGACTGCCGGTGGCGACCAGGGCGTTGCCATCGGTCCAGCGCAGGATTTCCTCCGGCGTGGCCTCGACTTTAGAGGTTGGGTTGGACATCGGCATCACCAACGGCTTGGCGCAATGCTTGTGCATTTCGCGGACTACCTGTTCGGTAAACAAGCCGCGCTGGCCCGACACGCCAATCATGACGGTGGCATTGGCGTGGGTGACCACATCGAGCAATTGCGGGAATCCCTCGTCGCCTGCCCAGCCCGCTACATCAGCGGTTTTCTGCGCCAGCCGCTGTTGAAATTCCAGCAGGCCCGTCATGTTCTCGGTCAGCAAGCCATAGCGGTCGACCATGAAAATGCGCTTGCGTGCTTCGCTCTCACTCAGCCCTTGTATCTGCATCGCTGCAATGATGTGTTCGGCAATGCCACAGCCTGCCGAACCGGCACCGACAAACACCACCACCTGCTCGCCGAGGGTCTCGCCCTTGGCTTTGCAGGCCGCAAGTAACGTACCCACCGCGACCGAAGCAGTACCTTGAATGTCATCGTTGAAGCAGCACAATTGGTCCCTGTACTTATTCAGCAATGGCATCGCATTCGATTGGGCGAAGTCTTCGAACTGCAGCAATACGTCAGGCCAGCGACGCTGCACCGCCTCGATGAACATCGCAACGAATTCTTCGTACTCCTGACCGGTTACCCGCTCATGGCGCCAGCCCATGTACATCGGGTCGTCCAGCAATTCACGGTTGTTGGTCCCGACGTCGAGCACAATCGGCAACGTGTAGGCCGGGCTGATCCCGCCGCACGCGGTGTAGAGGGACAACTTACCGATGGGGATGCCCATGCCGCCAATGCCCTGGTCGCCCAGGCCGAGAATTCGCTCACTGTCGGTGACTACGATGATCTTGATCTGGTCCTTGGTCGCGCTGCGCAGAATGTCGTCAATACGGTCGCGCTCCGGATACGAGACAAACAGTCCCCGATGGGTGCGATAGATTTTCGAGAACTCCTGACACGCCTGGCCAACCGTCGGCGTATAGATGATCGGCAGCATTTCATCCAGGTGCGAGTCGAGCAGACGGAAGAACAACGTCTCGTTGTTGTCCTGAATCGAGCGCAGATAAATGTGCTTGTCGAGATCGCTGGCGCATTGGTTGTACTGGCTGAAAACCCGAGCCACTTGCTCTTCGATCGTCTCCACGTTCTGCGGCAGCAGCCCGATCAAGTTGAACTCGACCCTCTCCTGCGGCGTGAAAGCACTGCCTTTGTTCAGCAGCGGCATCTCCAGCAACGAAGGGCCGGCGTAAGAAATATATAAAGGACGCGAGGTTTTGTTCATGTTCAGTGATCGCCTTTTTTCGTTTTACTCTGAAATTTTCGATACGAAACCAAGGTGGATAGCCGGAGCCTGACGGCTCTCTATTCAACCCGCCTCAGCAATCTCAAGGGACGAGATTGCGCTGCTTATCTTACTCGCGGTCGAGCCATTGCAGCAGCGTGATCATCGTACAACTTGATGACAGCGGAGATAGCACCCGCAACGGCGTGGTCGCCGACGCTCGAATCGACCACGGTAGTCCACCAAAAAGTAGTTTTTTATACGCGGCACTGTCAGCCAGATAGCGCGAAAAGTGCGCGCTAGAGCGGCAAAAACCGCCTATCGCAGGGAGGGTAATAACTGTTCAGTTTTGTTTAATTCAGTGTAAAAATGTTGACTCATCGGGCGTCGCTTAGGAGCGAGTTGTCGTCTTTTACCAGGAAGATTCAACGGGTGGAATTTTTCGCCCAACGAAGGGTTAAATCCAAGATAGAACGGCCCTTCGAGATTGAAAAAAGGAGCTCAGAATGATTCACGATAAATTCAAGAAAGTCACCGGTGTCAGCTGGGAAGAAGCAGCAACAAGGAGCAACCAACTTTTCTTTGAAGCGGATCAACTTGATAATCATGCGTATTCGCTTCTTAAGAAAGAAACGCTGAATCCAGATATCTGGAACGAATTTTCAACTGCAAAAAGAAGGGCCGAAAAAAAGTACGTTGAAGCGCGCGTAGAGTGGCAACGCATTAAAAGCATTCTCGGTTCTATCAATAAGCCCGCCGGGAAATCAGCGAGGCAATCTGTACATTAAAGGCATTCAGCGTGGAAAGGTTTAACGGGGCTGCCTGCCTCACGTCACCTTTCCGCTAAAGACATTTTCAGGCCGGCACGGGGATGTGTCGGCCTCGCTTGATTATCCAGCGCCAACGCCCCCCCTCTTAGATCAGGCTGCGCGGGTTGCAGGTATTCTCCACTGTCGCCAGAGCAGGCAACGACGTTTTCGACGCAGACAGCCGTCGTCAATCTCAATGGAGAAGCCAGCATGTCCAGCAACCTGCCCAACGACCCCACCCTCGCCCTGCTCAACCGACTCAATCAAAACATCACCGCCCTCGGTTCTGCCGTGAATGAGATCCGCGCATGGATTGATCAGCATGGATCGCCAGAGGTGTCGGCAGCCATCATGACGCAGCTCGCCGTGGTCGAGGGAAACGCTGGCTTCATCGCCACCGCCATGGCCGATCTGCAAGCCAGGCGAGAACCGGAAGACGAAATCGACCCGGAAGACTGACGCCTGTCACGCAAGGCCGTATCAGTGGCCGACAGACCTAAAGTCTGTCCGCCTGATCAATCATATTGGTCGCCAGCTTGATGCCCTGTTTTTTTGCATCTTCGAAGCTCTTGTAAATCGCTTTTTCATGCAGATTATGAATATTGTCCTCGGCGTACTTCACGGTAATACGAAGCCCCTTCGGGATTGGATCGCCTGGGTCGCCCCACTCGAAATCAATCATCGCGTCCCTGCCGTTTGGATGGACGTAATTAATCGAGTGCGGTCTGTCTACGGATACCATTTCGCTCTCCCTGATCGTCGGTGATGTGCTCAACTTAATCATTAGCCCACAAACCCGAATCACGCCAACCGGCAAGTGACATGGTCATCGCGCACAATCATGCGGCGTTGGCGGGATAGAGGGAGGGAGTAAAAGAGATCAATGAGCCCAATGCGCGTGTGCTGGAACAGCAGTTGGCCAAATGCGCAGCAATTTACCCTCAGGTCGGCATTCGGGCCCATTGATCATCACCCAACTCAATGTTGGATTGTTTCCATTTAGATAAATGGAGGTTGGTCGCCCGCCTACCACCCCGTTTCCTACCGGCTAGTTCAAGGTGGGGCCGAGCAGGTCTATTTTTAACAAAACACGTTTTAAGGGTCTAGTAACCTTTCGTCCTACCTTTATGAGCGTAGGTGATATACAGCCTCAGGCCTGTCAGTGGCTGGCTGCGCCCGCTCCTGCGCGAGAAAAACTAATTATTTCTTACCGGAGAGTCGCTTTAAATCTCAGCTAGACTCCGCCTGTTGGAGGAAGTCGTCGCCCTCTAAAACGCGCTTTCGCAGGCGCTCCGGGTTAACAGCAATGATCTCGACAGCAGGTAAAGAACCCTTAAAAACAAAACCATTATTCGGCTCTTCGTCACCATAAACGACCGCCGGACGTAGCGGTTCAGTTCAGGATCCTTTGTCCATTACCGAGATTATCCAAGCATCGCTTGGTGCTTTCCGGAGAGTGGAGAAACCTTATTCTTTAGGAAAAAACTTTGACAAACGTCTGCTCCAGCGGCCTTGATATTGGCTTTGCTTCTCTGGATTACATGCAAATTGGCATCCTGGGCATCATCCAAGGCATCACCGAGTTATTACCCGTTTCATCCACTGCACACATGCGAATCGTACCGGCCCTTCTCGGCTGGCCCGATCCCGGCTCGGCGTTTTCCGCCGCCATGCAGTTGGCCGCGCTGGCTGCGGTCGTCAGCTATTTCTGGCGTGACGTGCGGGAAGTCGTCACTGGAAGCATCGGCGCCGTGCAACGGCGTGACTTCAGCAACCAGTCATTCAAGCTGGCAGTTGCCATTGTGCTCGCGACCATCCCTATTGGTATCGCAGGCCTGGCCTTGTCCTCGACACTCAATGCGTGCGACTCACCATTAAGAGGCCTGATGGTGATTGGTATCTCATGCGTTGTGATGGCCGTTCTGCTGGCTGCGGCTGAACTTAGCTGTCGCCATCGCCGCACAGTGGGAGAGATGCGCCTGCGGGATGCATTAATCGTCGGCATTGCACAGATTGGCGCCTTGATACCCGGCGTTTCCCGCTCAGGTTCAACACTCACCGCAGCGCTTTTTCTTAACTTCAAACGCGAAGAAGCCGCGCGCTTCTCATTTCTGCTTGGGCTGCCCGCTATCGCGCTGGCCGGTCTGAAAGAGCTGTGGGTGCTGTTTCATGCGCATATCCCGGCCGAAGCGTGGTCACACCTGATTTTCGGCCTGGTGATCGCCAGCGTATCGGCATTTTGCGCCATCTGGGGCCTGATGAAGTTTCTGGAAAGATTCTCTACCTGGCCCTTCGTTATTTACCGGGCAGCACTGGGTGTTTTCCTGATTGTCGCGGTCAGCACCGGCTTTTTGAGCTAAACACCTTTAATCGTCAATAGAGCCCGGCCCTGAGCTGCATCCCGAAAATCAGGGCGGGCGTCCGACTGACAGGGCCAGTCCACGCGTTCGACAGAAACGAAAAAGCCCCTGTAATCTTCACGATTACAGGGGCTTTTCGTTAATCAATAATGGCGGAGAGATAGGGATTCGAACCCTAGGTACTGTCGCCAGTACAACGGATTTCGAATCCGTCCCATTCGGCCACTCTGGCATCTCTCCAACGGCGCGCATGATAACAGCTCAGGTGCAGAAGGCGAACCCCCTGCGAGGGAAATTTTCGCGTGCTATCAGGCGCTTGCGTAACTTTTTGCGTTAAAGCGGTACGCCGAGGCGTTTTGCGACTTCTTCGTAGGCTTCGATAACGTCACCGAGGCCCTGGCGGAAGCGGTCTTTGTCCATTTTCTTGCGGGTTTCTTTGTCCCACAGACGGCAGCCGTCCGGGCTGAATTCGTCACCGAGGACGATCTGGCCGTGGAATACGCCGAATTCGAGTTTGAAGTCGACCAGCAGCAGGCCAGCGTCGTCGAACAGTTTGCTCAGGACTTCATTGACCTTCAGGGACAGCTCTTTCATCCGAACCAGTTGTTCGGCGGTGCCCCAACCGAAAGCCACTACGTGGGATTCGTTGATGAACGGGTCGCCCTTCGCGTCGTCCTTGAGGAACAGCTCGAAGGTGTAAGGGTTGAGCTTGGTACCCTCTTCGATGCCGAGGCGTTTGACCAGGCTACCGGCGGCGTAGTTACGCACGACGCATTCGACCGGGATCATCTCGAGTTTTTTGACCAGGCATTCGTTATCGCCCAGCAGCTTGTCGAATTGGGTTGGGATACCCGCTTCTTCGAGCTTTTGCATGATGAAGGCGTTGAACTTGTTGTTCACCATGCCTTTGCGGTCGAGCTGTTCAATACGCTTGCCGTCGAACGCCGACGTGTCGTTGCGAAACAGCAGGATCAAGCGGTCAGCGTCGTCGGTGGTGTACACCGATTTGGCTTTGCCGCGGTAGAGTTCTTCACGTTTTTCCATGATGGGCTCCGCTTGCTAAAGTAGTTGGGCCAGGCGCCCGTTTGGGACACTAGGCGATATATCGCCAGTCGAGCCCTGAATCTTGATCGGCCACTTGCAGCCAGTCCGGATCGCACCCGAGGGTGTCGACAAAACATTGCCGGGCCAGCTGCGGCAGGTTGTTCTTGCTGCTGAGATGGGCCAGCACCAGGTGCTGTAGATCTTGCCATCCCAACTCGCTCACCAGGTTGGCGGCCTGATGATTGTTCAAATGTCCCAGTTCGCCGCCGACCCGCTCTTTCAAAAAGTACGGGTAACGACCTCTGGCCAGCATATCGCGGCAGTGGTTCGCTTCGATCATCAAAGCGTCCAGACCGTGATAGCTCTGTAGCACCGAGGAGCAGTAAGAGCCAAGGTCGGTCAACAGACCAAATCGGCGCTGACCGTTACTGAACACAAACTGCGTCGGCTCAAGTGCGTCGTGGGCAACCGACACCACATTGATGTGCAACGCCCCCAACTGCAAGCCCTGACCGCCTGACAGAAACCCTGCGGCTTCTACAGGTTTACGCATCCCGCGAAGGGTGCCACTGCTGAGGTACACCGGTAAATTGTAGCGCCGCGACAGCAAACCCACGCCATGCACATGATCGGCATGTTCGTGGGTCACCAGAATGGCACTCAACTGATGGGGACTGACGCCCAGACGAGCCAGACGTCGCTCGGTTTCTCGCAAGGAGAAACCGCAATCCACCAGCACATACGTGTCGTTACTTGCTACCAGCGTGCCGTTCCCTCGACTACCACTGCCTAGAACAGCGAAGCGCACTTAACCGAGGTTATCTTGAATGACACCCAATATGCGGCGCGCTACATCGGCAGGCGCTACGGTAGTGATGTTCTTCTCGACAGTGACCTGCACGTTGTCACCCACTTTGCTCAAGCGGACCTGATAACGCTCGGCACGGGCTTCGATTTCTTCCTTGGCCGGTTTGCTACCGAACAGGCGACCAAAGAAACCAGGCTCGTTTTCAGGCTTCTGTGCCTTCTCTGCCAGGTTGATGTAGTAAAGACCCAGGCTGCGGTTGATGTCTTCCACACGCCACTCGCCCTGATCCAGCGCACGACCGACGCTCGACCATGCACGGTCCAGATCGGCACCGAGGTTGAGTACCGGGTTGCCACTGCCGTCTACGCTCAACGCCACGCGGTTCGGCGTATCGTAGTCACGTGCAGCCAGCAGGGAAATAGAGCCGCCCTTCGCCGCGCTACGGCTCATGCTGGCAAGCAAGTCATCGGTCAGAGTCGAATCGAGCGCCAGATTGGTGGTACGCGCCGGGAAGTCTGTATTGGCGGTGCTACCAGCAGGACGATCAACGCTGACGACATAGATTTCACTGGTATTGCGCTGCACGCCTGGCTCGATACGAACACGCACACGCGTTTCCGAATCAGCTGACGCACCGCCGGCAGTCAGGCGCTTGGCCATTGTGGCGGAAAGTTCGTCGATACGCTGCCAGCTGGTGTTGAACTCACCCGTTTGCGGACGATCTTCGGCAATGCGGAAACCGTTGTCTTCGAAATACTGATGCGCTATCGGCCAGACTTCGGCAGGCGCGCGCTGAGCCAGAATCGAGCTGGAGCCACCGCTTTTCTGCAAGCTGAAATCGCTGAAATCGGCAACCGCCGACAAAGGCAACGGACGAGGGACTACGTACTCGCCCTTGGCAGTGTCGTCAGCCACGTTACGCGGAATCGGCAGCAGTGGGTCCAGACGCTTGGCGGCGGCGAGATCAGGTGGCATTTGCATGGGCGCCGTTTGGGACGCATCCAGATAATCACTGCCGCGATCACGGAAGTAACCATCTTGACCCCACAGCCAACCGCAACCGCTGGTGCTGGAGATGATCAAGGCAAGTGCGGAAAGTCCGGCCATTCGCTTCATTGCGTAATACTTCCTCATTAAACCAATACGCCGGACTGGCGCAGGGCCTGACGCAGCGGTTCGTGGCAAGGCTCGCTGAGCCAGGTGAGCGGCAGACGGATACCGCCTGGTATCAAGCCCATCTCATGCAGCGCCCATTTCACGGGAATAGGGTTGGACTCAATAAACAGGGTTTTATTGAGTGGCATCAGTTTTTCGTGAATCGCCCGCGCCGTGACTGCATCGCCACGCATGGCCGCCGCACAGAGATCGCTCATGGCACGCGGGGCCACGTTTGCGGTCACCGAGATATTGCCTTTACCCCCCAACAACATCAGTTCGACTGCAGTGGCGTCATCACCGGAGTACACCAGGAAGTCGCTGCTGACGCGTGCAAGGATGTCTTTGGCGCGTTGCAGATCGCCTGTGGCTTCCTTGATGCCGATGATGTTCGGCACCGTGGACAAGCGCACGGCGGTGTCCGCCAGCATGTCGCACGCCGTACGGCCTGGGACGTTGTAAAGGATCTGCGGGATATCGACCGCTTCGGCGATGAACTTGAAGTGCTGATACAGCCCTTCTTGCGTCGGTTTATTGTAATAAGGCGTTACCAGCAGGCACGCATCGGCGCCGGCGTTTTTCGCATTTTTGGTCAGTTCGACCGCTTCGCGAGTGGAGTTCGCGCCTGTACCCGCAATAACCGGGATACGCCCTGCAACCTGGGCTACCACGCGACGAATCACTTCGATGTGCTCGCTGACGTCGAGTGTGGCCGACTCACCAGTGGTGCCGACCGCCACAATGGCGTTGGTGCCCTCTTGCAGGTGGAAGTCCACCAGTTTGCTCAGGCTGTCCCAGTCGAGACGACCATTTGCATCCATGGGTGTGACCAGTGCCACCATACTGCCCGCAATCATGCAACCGCTCCTGCCGGAAAAAGAGAGCGGTAATGGTACTGGCGCCATCAGCCTTGTACAAGCGAAGTACCATGCTACGAGCATTCCCCTGAGCGATGCTTTTCGCTACCCTTCTGTCTTTGGTCGGTACTGGTCACCTGCGAAGCGTATTCAATCAGTCGATTTTGCCGCCAGAACCCATGCTCCAGCGTCATCGCAACCCACCATGGCTTAGCCATGAAGGCAAGCAGCGTCGGGGCCCGGGTCGAGGTCAGGAGCGAAAAGACTGTCGAATCGGCCGTGCAAGCCAACGTATGTACTGACCGCTCATCGCTTAGGAATGCTGCATGTCGTCCACCCCCACAGTTCGCGAACAATTCCTTGTCATCAGTGCCCTTGGCGCAAACCCAATGGAGCTGACCAACGTGCTGTGCCGCGCCAGTCATGAAAACCGCTGCTCAGTGGTGAGTTCACGTCTGACTCGTCACGGCGAATGCAGTGCGCTGATTCTTCAGGTTTCAGGCAACTGGGATGCATTGGCTCGACTGGAAACGAGCCTGTCCAGCCTGTCGAAGAAACACGCCTTCACCGTCAGTGTCGTGCGCAGCGCCAGCCTGGAAACCCGCCCTGAGGCCCTGCCTTATGTGGCTTACGTCAGCTCGGTCTATCGTCCGGATATCATTAATGAGCTTTGCCAGTTCTTCATCGACCATAACGTCGAACTGGAAAACCTCATCTGCGATACGTATCAGGCGCCTCAGACAGGCGGCACCATGCTCAATGCGACCTTCACCGTCACATTGCCTGCCGGTATCCAGATCAGCTGGTTGCGTGATCAGTTCCTCGATTTCGCCGATGCATTGAATCTCGATGCGCTGATCGAACCTTGGCGCCCACAAGCTCCCATGTAAGGAAACATTAATGGCCATCGCCCTAGACCAACCTGTCGCCGACTTTCAGGCGCAGGCCACCAGCGGACAGACCATCAGTCTGGCCGGGCTCAAGGGCCAACAGGTGGTGATTTATTTTTACCCCAAAGACAGTACGCCGGGCTGCACCACAGAGGGCCAGGGGTTTCGTGACCAACATGCTGCCTTCGAAGCGGCCAACACCGTGGTGTTCGGCGTCTCACGCGACAGCTTGAAATCTCACGAGAACTTCAAGCTCAAGCAGGCGTTCCCGTTCGAATTGATTTCGGACAAAGATGAAGCCCTGTGCCAGCTGTTCGACGTGATCAAGCTGAAAAAACTCTACGGCAAGGAATACCTTGGTGTAGATCGCAGTACGTTTCTGATCGACAAAGACGGCGTACTGCGCCAAAAGTGGCGCGGCGTAAAAGTGCCCGGCCATGTGGATGCGGTGCTTGAGCAAGCCCAGCGTTTGAATAACGGCTGATTGCCGTTACAGACATTCGCTGCCAGCACACATTGAAGTAGCTTGCAGCGAAAGCGTCACCCCCTCGCTTACAACAGCGGCGCCACAGTGGCCTCTTTGCGCGGCCAGGCATCGATCACGGCCTTGAACAGGGTAGCCAGCGGAATCGCAAAGAAAACGCCCCAGAAGCCCCACAGCCCGCCAAACAGCAACACGGCGCAGATGATCGCGACCGGGTGCAGGTTGACCGCCTCGGAAAACAGCAGCGGCACCAGCACATTGCCATCAAGCGTCTGAATCACGCCGTATGCCGTCATCAAGTAGATGAACTGATCGCTCCAACCCCATTGGAACAAGGCGATTAACGCGACCGGCACTGTGACCACCACCGCACCGACATACGGCACCACCACCGACACGCCCACCAACATCGCCAACAAAGCCGCGTAATTGAGCCCCAGCGCGACGAACGCAATGTACGTGACGCCTCCGCAGACGAATATCTCAATCACCTTGCCGCGAATGTAATTGGCGATCTGCCTGTTCATTTCCTGGGCCACTCGGGTAATGAGGGCCCGTTCGCGTGGCAGATAACCACGAAACCAGCTTCCGATCATGTTGCGATCTTTGAGGAAGAAGAACACCAGGATCGGCACCAATACCAGGTAGATCATGATGTTGACCAACAAGGGCAGACTGGAAAGCGAGAATGTCAGCGCCCACTGGCCGAACTTGCCGATTTCACCGCGCGCAACCTCGATAGCCTGGAGCACCTGCTCATCCGAGACCAGATGTGGATAACGCTCAGGCAGCAACAGCAGCAGCGATTGCCACTTGGCGAGCATGCCCGGCAACTCGTTGAACAGGGTGATCACTTGATGCCAGAGCAACGGCACCAATACCAACAAAAACACCAGCAGCACGCTCATGAACAACGCGAAGACCAGCCCGACCGCGAACAGCTCCGGCACGCGCAGACGCTCCAGGAAGCTGACCACGCCCTGCATCAGAAATGCCAGCACCAACCCCGCCAACACCGGCGCAAGCATGCCACCGAGCGTCAGAACGGCCGTGAACGCCAAAAATAACAATACCGCCAACACCACAGCCTCCTCATCGGAGAAGTAGCGCTGTATCCAGTCGCGTAGCACGTTGAACATCAAGAATCCTTCAGGCAGTCATCATGGGTAACAATCAATAGCGCAAAGAATTGACTGCGGGAATCATCAGGCTTTGCGTAACCAGTAGCGATAAACGCCGTCCGCAACCTCTTCAAGGAGCAAGGTATGGCCTGCAAGCTTGGCAAACGTTCGGAAATCGCGTTGAGAACCCGCATCAGTCGCGGTGACTTTAAGGATCGCGCCACTGGCCAGGCGATTAAGTTCCAGCTTGGCCTTGAGCAGCGGCAGCGGACAATTCAGGCCACTGGCGTCGAGCTCAGCGTCACAGGCCTCGGGGCGCTCTACAGCGTCAGACATCGTTTCTCTCCAGGCAGGCACATCGAATCGCGTTATGGCCGTCAAATAACGACGACGGATGTTTCGTACACAATTGCAAGAATACCCCACTCTGGTCAGCAAGCCATTGAGCCAGCTACAGTAAGGGTTCTTTGATTGCCTAGAGCTCTGTGCATGAAATTTCTGCGCCCTACCCTGTTGACGCTCGCGTGCCTGCTCGCCTCGCCGAGTTTCGCCGACGACCTGCCGTCACTCGGCGACGCCAGCTCAGCCATCGTCTCTCCGCAACAAGAGCATCAACTGGGCCGCGCCTGGCTGAGCCTGCTGCGCGGTCAGGTCGCGCAGCTGTCCGACCCGCAGCTCAAGGATTTCGTCGAGACCACGGTCTATCGCCTGGCCGAAACCAGTCAACTGCAGGATCGACGCCTGGAATTCATCCTGATAAACAGCCGGGAGCTGAACGCATTTGCTGCGCCGGGCGGGATTGTCGGGGTCAACGGCGGATTATTCCTCAATGCCCAGTCCGAAGCCGAGTACGCCGCGGTACTGGCTCACGAACTGGCTCACTTGTCCCAGCGCCACTTTGCTCGCGGCATCGAGGCCCAACAACGGATGCAGGTTCCAGTCCTTGCCGCCATGCTGGCCGGGATCGTTATCGCGGCCGCAGGTGCCGGTGACGCAGGCATCGCGACGATCATGGGCTCGCAGGCGGCGGCGATCCAGGAGCAGCAGCGCTTCTCGCGGCAAAACGAGCAAGAGGCCGACCGCATCGGCATCATCAACCTGGAAAAAGCCGGTTATGACCCTCGCGCGATGCCGAGCATGTTCGAACGACTGATGCGCCAGTACCGCTTCGATGCCAAGCCGCCAGAGTTTCTGCTGACTCACCCGGTCACTGAATCGCGTATTGCCGACACCCGCAACCGTGCCGAGCAGGAAAAAATCGGCGGTAAAGAGGACAGCCTTCGCTATGAATTGATGCGCGCGCGTGTCGCGCTTTTCTATGAAGAGACGCCAGGGATAGCGGCAAAACGCTTCCGCGCGCAGCTCGACGAAAACCCAAAATCCGAAGCCGCGCGGTACGGCTTGGCGATTGCCCAGATCAAAGCAGGGCAACTCAACGAGGCGCGAGAAAATCTCAAGCCGCTGCTGGCCAAAGACCCGAACGACATTACCTACAACCTGGCGCAGATTGATCTGGATGTTACAAACAATCGAATGGCCGACGCCCAGCAACGGGCTGACCGGATGCTGAAGTTGTATCAGGACAATTATCCACTGAACCAGGTCCACGTTGATTTGCTGCTCAAGCAAAACCGCCCTGCCGATGCCGGAAAAGCGCTTGAAGTGCTATTGAAGGCGCGCCCCGCCGACCCTGACATCTGGAACCTCGTTGCGGACACCCGCGGCCTGTCCGGCGACATGGTGGGCTCAAGTCAGGCACGCGCAGAGTTCTTCGCGCTCACCGGCGACTACAAGCAGGCCCTGCAACAACTGGAGTTCGCCAAGCGTCGCTCGAACAACAACTTCCAGCTAGCTTCGCGCATCGACGCCCGTCAGAAGGAGTTGATCGAACAGGAGCGGATGCTCAAGGAAATGATGAACTAGGTACGATTTTCTGCCCGATACAAAAAGCCCGACTCAATGGTCGGGCTTTTTTGCACGCTGTTTCGTCCCGAATCAGGCATTACCCGACAGTTTCATGCGTGCTGCATGCGTGAAATCAAGCATGCGTTGCAGAGGCCGCAAGGCACGTGGAATCAGTGCAGGGTCGACGAAAACCTCGTTAGTGCCCTCACGAAGACACTGCAAGGTGCGCTCAAGGGTGTTCATTGCCATCCAGGGACAATGCGCGCAACTGCGGCATGCAGCCCCTTCACCGGCCGTTGGCGCTTCGATAAAGATTTTGTCGGGGCACAGCTGCTGCATTTTGTAGAAAATGCCGCGATCAGTCGCAACGATAAACATTTTGTTCGGCAACGTTTGCGCGGCTTTGATCAACTGGCTCGTCGAACCGACAGCATCAGCCAGATCGATCACGGCCTCCGGCGATTCGGGGTGGACCAAAATCGCGGCATCCGGATACAGCGCTTTCATGTCTGCCAGTTGCTTGGATTTGAACTCTTCGTGAACGATGCAGACACCGTCCCACAGCAGCATGTCGGCACCGGTTTCGCGCTGAATGTAACGACCCAGGTGCTTGTCTGGCGCCCAAATGATCTTTTCGCCGTTATCCATCAGGCTTTCGACGATTTCCAATGCGCAACTAGAGGTCACGACCCAATCTGCGCGAGCTTTGACCGCGGCCGACGTATTGGCATACACCACCACGGTGCGCTCGGGGTGCTGATCGCAAAACGCCGAGAACTCATCGACCGGGCAACCCAGGTCCAGGGAACACGTGGCTTCAAGCGTCGGCATCAGCACACGCTTTTCCGGATTGAGGATTTTTGCCGTCTCACCCATGAAACGCACACCTGCGACCAACACGGTTTTCGCCGAATGCTGATTACTGAAACGCGCCATCTCCAGCGAGTCGGACACGCAGCCGCCGGTCTCTTCAGCCAAGGCCTGGATGACGGGATCACAGTAGTAGTGAGCAACCAGCACCGCGTCTTGCGCCTTTAGCTCGGCAGCAATCGCAACACGGTAAAAAGCTTCTTCTTCGACGCTCAGCACTTTCGGCTGCTTGGCGTCTAGATGGGCCTGGACCAGAAGGCGTTCTGAAACCTGCGTCATGTTCGCTGGACCTCAATGCGCTTGTGCGCGGATATCGAGTGTACACCTGAAAAAGACGCAAAAAAAAAGCCGGAAATCCTCATTTTCATGGGCCTTCCAGCTTTATAAATACGTCGACATAAAAAGTGGTGGGTCGTGTGGGATTCGAACCTACGACCAATTGGTTAAAAGCCAACTGCTCTACCAACTGAGCTAACGACCCGACGTGGTGCGTATATTACTGATTTTTATGATTAATTCAACACCTATCTGAATTTAAATCAAAAATAGCGAGTTGGGTCAGCTACACCGGCCTTTGCAAAGCCTTCTGCGCGCAGGCGGCAGCTGTCACACTTACCGCATGCGCGGCCCTGATCATCGGCCTGATAGCACGAAACGGTGAGCCCGTAATCGACGCCCAGACGCATGCCAGCCTTGACGATGTCGGCCTTGCTCAAATTTTGCAGCGGGGCCTGAATAGTAAAGCCCTGCCCTTCCACGCCAGCCTTGGTCGCCAGATTGGCCATGCGTTCGAATGCTTCGATAAATTCGGGACGACAGTCTGGATAACCGGAATAATCCACTGCGTTGACGCCGATAAAGATATCTCGCGCACCCAATACTTCAGCCCAGCCGAGTGCCAGCGAAAGAAAAACCGTATTACGTGCAGGCACGTAAGTCACCGGGATACCTTCGCCAGGGGATTCGGGCACGGCGATGGAGCTGTCCGTCAACGCGGAGCCGCCGATACCGTTCAGATCAAGACCAATGACCTTGTGCTCAACCACACCCAGATCGCGAGCGACGCGTGCCGCTGCATCCAGCTCGGCACGGTGACGCTGACCGTAGTCGAAACTCATGGTGTAGCAGGTGTAGCCATCGGCAAGCGCCATCGCTACTACGGTGGCCGAGTCCAGGCCACCGGACAATAGAATTACCGCTCTTTTCTCAGTCATCTGTAATTCACTCATATCAGCGCCCCGGCTCATCGTCCCAGAGGAGTTTATGCAGCTGCATTTGCAAGCGCACCGGCAGGTTGTCTGCCACGATCCAGTCAGCCAGGTCCCGCGCCTTCAACTCATGATGACTTGGAGAGAACAAGACTTCGCCAGCGCGCCGGTCCAGGCCGTACTGAATCAGCTTGGACACCGCCCAGTCGTAGTCTTCCCGGGAACAGAGCACAAACTTGACTTGGTCGTTGGGCGTCAACAGCTCGATGTTCTCGTAGCGGTTGCGCCCGACCTCTTTGGAGCCTGGCGTCTTCAGATCGACAACACGACTGACACGCGGATCAACCGCCGAGATATCCAGAGCGCCACTGGTTTCCAGTGACACTTCATAGCCGGCGTCACACAGACGCTCGAGCAGAGGGATTGCATTGGGCTGGGCCAAGGGCTCGCCGCCCGTCACGCAGACATAGCGCGGACGGTAACCGGCCACTTGCTCGAGGATCGCATCGAGGGTCTGAATGCTGCCGCCACTGAACGCGTAGGCGCTGTCGCAATACTGACAACGCAACGGACAGCCAGTAAGACGCACAAAAACAGTGGGCAAGCCCGCAGTGCGCGTTTCACCCTGCAGCGAGTAAAAAACTTCGGTGATTCGTAATGTGTCTTGCATATGAGCCACGGGCGTAACAGCTAAACAGGCCGTCCGCCTCCGTTAGGCACTTCAAGGAACCTGCATGCGCATGATTCAGGGAAGCGAATGTATTGCCGGAATTTCGGGTGCGGAATTCTAACAAGAAAGCCGCGACAAGCGCGGCTTTCTTTAACAGGACAGGTGTCAGATGACCTCTGACGATACGCATATCACATGCGCTGCAGGTCCCGCTGAGCCAACTGTGCAGCCGAAGTACCCGGATATTGGGAGACGACCTGCTGCAAAATGCCTTTTACCTTATCGGTATGACCGAGACGACGCTCAACATCTGCAAGCTTATAGAGCGAGTCCGGCACTTTGGCATGCTTGGGGTACAGCTGACTGACTTTGGCGAAGGCTTGACCGGCACCTTGCAGATCACCTTTGGCCAGATTCACTTCGCCCAACCAGTATTGAGCGTTGCCCGCATATTGGCTGTTCGGGTATTTGCGCAGGAAAGCCGCGAAGGCCTGACTGGCCCTGTCGAAATCCTTGGCCTTGATCAGGTCGAAGGCAGCGTCGTAATAGACCTTTTCCTTCGCCGGATCACCCGGTTCCGCATTTGCCGCAGGCGCCTGACTTGCAGGCGCCGCAGGCGTACCACCGGCATTTATATCGCCGCTGGCTTGAGAATTATTGGTAGCTGCTGCTGCGGGTGCACCGCCAGCTCCAGCTCCAGCGCTAATGCGCTGATCGAGTTCCTGATAACGCTCCAGTGCTTCCTGCTTCATGCGCTGGATATCGTTTTGCTGAACCTCGACCGTACCGCGCAACCGCGCGATTTCGTCCTGCATTTGTTGCAGCTGCATGAACAGCTGACCCTGTGCCGAGGCAGGGGCCGTAACCCCTCCCCCGGCATAGGCGCCGGACGTGCCATAACCCGCTGGCGGATAACTGCTGCTACCAGAGCCAGAATTGTCATCTACCACAGGAACCGCACCCCACGCAAAAAGCGGAAGGGTGAGAGTCAAAACGGTTAAAGCACGACGGCACGTTCGCATGTCAAATTACTTACGCAGTTCGACGCGACGGTTTTGAGCCCAGGACTGCTCGTCGTTGCCGGTAGCAACTGGACGCTCTTCGCCATAGGAAACCAATTCCAGCTGAGCTGGGGAAACACCTTGCAGTACCAGGTAGCGTTGAACGGCTTTCGCACGACGCTCGCCCAGTGCCATGTTGTACTCACGAGTACCACGTTCGTCGGTGTTGCCTTCCAGAACGACGCGAGCGCCGTTGGCTTTCAGGTCTTTAGCGTGAACATCCAGAGCGCGCATGGCTTCTGGCTTCAGGTCCGAGCTATCGTATTCGAAGTAGAACGTAGTGATAGCACGCAGAGCAGCTTCTTCGCTCAGGCTGCCATCAACAGCGCCAGTGTTAGCGCCGTAACCAGCGTTTGGATCTACAGCGGCGCCTTCGCCGGCGTTATCACCGCCTTTAGACGAGCAACCTACAGCTACAGCCATGGCCAGAGCCAGAGCAGCAAACTTACCAAACTTCAGCATTTCCATCGTGAAACTCCTAATGAACCCCAGTGTGTTAAGTAAAACGTGCAGCGCCGCGTCAGTTCAGGTAAGGGGACCAGGAAGGTTCTCTGACTTCGCCTTGAGCGGTAGGAAGCGGGAGCCTTACGCGGCCATTAATGGACACGAGCATCAAGACTCCCCGGCCCTGCTGGCGGGTGGCGTAGATTACCATGGTGCCGTTGGGCGCGACAGTAGGCGACTCATCAAGGTTGCTATCTGTAAGGATTTTTACGCTACCGCGTTGCAAATCCTGAACTGCTACCTTGAAATTCGTGAAGCCTTCCTGACGGTGAATCATCACCAGGGTCTTTTCATCAGCCGACAATTTTGGATTGGCGTTGTAGTTACCAATGAAGGTCACTCGCTCCGCACCACCGCCACCGACGCTTGTTTTATAAATCTGCGGCTTGCCGCCACGGTCGGACGTGAAGTAGATAGTCGAGCCATCCTTACCGAAGAACGGTTCGGTGTCGATTGCCCCATCATTGGTCACGCGACTCAATTGACGCGAAGCCAGGTTCATCACGTAGATTTCCGGGTTGCCGTCTTTGGAAAGCACGAACGCCAGCTTGTTGCCATCCGGAGACCACGCAGGTGCACCATTGAGGCCTTCGAAGTTGGTGATCTGTTCACGGCGACCGGTGTCGATGTGCTGAACGAAGATACGCGGACGCTTCTGCTCGAATGATACATAAGCGATACGCTTGCCATCCGGAGCAAAACGCGGCGACAGGATCGGCTCACGCGATTGCAACAGAGTCACTGCCCGCGCGCCGTCGTAATCCGAACGTTGCAGGGTGAAGCGCGTATTGTTTTCGGAGAAACGCTCGGCAGTGACGTACAACATGCGCGTCGAGAAAGCACCCTTGATACCGGTGAGTTTCTCAAACGACTGGTCGGCGATGAAGTGCGCCATGTCACGCAATTGATCGGTCGTGCCAGAGACGTTACCCGTCAAGACTTGCTGCTCGGTCGCGACGTTGAACAGCGCGTACTGGATCTGCAGACGACCGCCCGAAGGAACGATGCTGCCTACCATCAGGTACTGCGCGCCGAGTGCTTTCCAGTCGCGATAGATGACCTCGCTCGCCGAGGTCGGCAAGCTGATCATGTTCTGCTTTGGAATCGGAGAGTAATAGCCCGAGTTACGCAGGTCGTTACTGATGATTTCCGACATGTCCTCGGGCAAGACGTTGCCGCCCTGCCAACCAAAAGGCACAACGGCAATCGGGGTGGCACGGTCACTACCACTGGTGACCATGATGTTCTTTTCTTCTGCAGCGACCATTCCCGCTGCACAGCAAAGAACGACAAGCAGTCCTCGAAGGATGTTAATCACGGAGCTAGATCCTCTGGTGTGAATGTCATCTTGAATGAGCGATAGGGTTGGAAATCGGCTGGCTTCATACCCTGCATTTCGGTCAAACGACCAATGTTTTTAACAGCAGCCACGGCCGAACTGTCGTAAGACGCATCGCCACTGGACTTGGAAACACTGACCGACGTCACCGTACCATCCGGCAACATATTGATCTGCAGCACCACTTTCATGCCCTTGCGCGCCGACGGTGGGCGAGCCCAACCTTCAGCAGCACGCGCACGAATCAGATCATCAAAGCTGCCCGCCGTTTCATCGCCCTGTTCATCTGCCAACGCCTGCTGCCGCTCCGTTTTATCGGAGAGCAATTCGGCCAAGGCTTGCGCCTTCTTGTCTTCAGCAGATTTACGTGCAGCCTCTGTTGCCTTTTTGGCAGCATCGGCAGTCGCTTTTTTCTTGGCGTCGTCGGTGGCTTTCTTTTTCGCGTCGTCAGCGGCTTTTTTCTTGGCGTCTTCCGCGACTTTCTTCTTCGCGTCATCGGCAGCCTGCTTCTTGGCCTCTTCAGCCGCGGCTTTCTTCGCGTCTTCTTCGGCCTTTTTCTTCGCGTCTTCTTCGGCTTTCTTCTTGGCTATATCAGCCAATTGTTTCTCTTCGACCTTTTTAGCATCAGCGGTCTTTTTGGCTTCGTCAGCTTTCTTGGCATCATCGGCTTTCTTGGCGTCATCAGCCTTCTGCTCAGCCTTTTGCGCGTCCTCAGCCTTTTTCTCTTCGGCTTTTTGAGCCGCTTCTTCTTTCTTTTGTTCCGCAGCTTTTACAGCTTCCTGTTTTAGCTGCTCGATTTTTTTCGTTTCCAGCTGCTCGACTTCAGTTTGCCGAGCAGCCGTTTTCTTCGCCTCACCGGCAATTTTCTGATTGGTCTGAGTCGTTGCCTGGCTTTTAGACTTCAACTGATACAGGGTCGCCTGAACGATAGGCCTGGCTTCCGGCAGATCCGGGGTCATGGCAAAGCTGACGAAGAGCATGCCAAATATCAGGATGTGCAGGGCCACAGCCCAGACGCTGGGCCAGAAGTAGCTTTCCGAGGCGGACGGCTCTCGCTGTTGGTGCATCAGGGCGCCTCGGTAATCAAGCCAACATTACCGACCCCTGCTTTCTGCAGCCCGCCCATTGCGCCCATTACAGAGCCGTAATCAACGGTTTTGTCACCACGGATAAAGACCTGGGTCTGCTTGCCGCTTTCACGACCGGCGCTGATGATTTTGGTCACCGCGCTGGTCATCTGAGGCAACGTCATGGCCTTGTCCATCTGTTTGTCAGTATCGACTTCACTGCCAAGGTTCCAGTAATAGGTCTTGTCAGCCTTGATCGAAATGGTCAGAACCTGAGTGTTGTTGTCCTGCGGCAAGGCCTCACTGGAGACTTTGGGCAGGTCGACTTTCACGCCCTGATTGAGCATCGGCGCGGTGACCATGAAAATGACGAGCAACACCAACATCACGTCGATGTAAGGCACCACGTTCATTTCGGCAACCGGCTTGCGACGTTTGCGGCGAACTCGAGCGATTAAAGCCATTGGGAATTACCTGCTCACTCTTCGCTGGTGTGCACTTTACGGTGCAGGATCGCCTGAAACTCATCGGCGAACGTGTAGTAACGACTGATCAACAGTTCACCGCGAGCGGCAAAACGGTTGTAGGCGATTACTGCCGGGATAGCGGCGAATAGACCAATAGCGGTTGCGACCAAGGCTTCGGAAATACCCGGTGCAACAGTCGCCAGGGTGGCTTGCTGGACGGTAGCCAGACCACGGAAGGAGTTCATGATCCCCCATACTGTACCGAACAAACCGATGTAGGGGCTGGTGGAGCCGACGGTCGCCAGGAAGGGCAAGCCTTGCTCCAGTTTCTCTTCCTCACGGGAAATGGCCACGCGCATGGCCCGAGCCACGCCTTCCATGACCGCATCAGGATCGACGCCTGGCTGCTGACGCAGACGGGAGAACTCCTTGAAACCGGCGCGGAAAATTTGCTCAACGCCTGAGTCAGGGTCTGGATTGCTCCCGGCCTGACGGTAGAGTTTGGACAGATCGATACCCGACCAGAAGCGCTCTTCAAAGCTCTCCAGTGCACGACGAGCTGCGCGCAGCATATTGCCACGCTGAAAAATCACGACCCACGAGGTGATTGAAGCACCCACCAGGATCAGCATGACCAACTGAACAACGATGCTGGCATTGCTGACCATACTCCACATGGAGGAATGGTCGACGACGTTAGCTTCCACGCTTTATCTCCTGCTCAAAATGTGTACCCGCGCCGCTCTGGCCGGCAAAGGCCGCACGCAAAGCTTCGGGAATGGCCCGGGGTTTCAAACTATCGGCGCGTACACACGCCACCAGAAACTGCCCCTCACAGAGCAGTGTTTCATCCGCAGCCCGCCTGACCTGCTGCCGAAATCGCAGGCTGGCGCGGTTCAATTCAATGACTTCAGCGCTTATCAACAGCTCATCGTCCAATCGCGCCGGCTTGTGATAGCGCGCCTCGCTGGAATGCACAACGAACAGCAAGTTCTCCCCTGCAAGCTCCGACTGAGCAAAGCCCAGCTCCCGTAGCCGCTCGGTTCGAGCCCGCTCCATGAACTTCAAATAGTTGACGTAGTAAACGATGCCGCCAGCATCGGTGTCCTCGTAATAAACGCGACAGCGATGTGCGAACGACTGAACCCCGTTTTGCGCGCGCATACTCTAGTGCTTACTCCTCAGATTGCCAATCAGCCAGGCAACTGTTTTTCATTGTTTTTCAGCTAATTGCCAACCAGATCGGCACATCAGCCTGTCAGACCACCAAAAACCCGAATAAATCGGTGCCTTGATAGTTTTAATTATTCGTCCCCATCGGCGACAAAATCGCTGGCCACCGGCATATCCCCCATCCGCGACGGGATGTTCAAACCAAAGTGCAGGTAGGCGTGCCGGGTAACGACACGTCCACGAGGGGTACGCATGATATAGCCTTGCTGGATCAAATAGGGCTCGAGTACGTCTTCAATCGTGTGCCGCTCTTCGCTGATCGCTGCAGCGAGGCTGTCGACACCCACCGGGCCGCCATCGAACTTCTCGATCATCGTCAGCAATAGACGCCGATCCTGGTGGTCGAAACCACGCTCATCAATGTCCAGCAGGTTCAGCGCCAGGTCGGCAATCGGTTTGGTGATATGACCCGTGGCACGCACTTCTGCGAAGTCACGCACACGGCGCAGCAAGCGGTTGGCGATACGCGGCGTGCCCCGAGCACGACGGGCAATCTCATAGGCACCCTCGGGCTCGATTGGCAGCCCCAGAATACCGGCCGAACGCATGACGATGGTCGCCAGATCAGCAGTGTTGTAGAACTCCAGACGCTGAACGATGCCGAAGCGATCACGCAGCGGGTTGGTCAACATGCCCGCGCGCGTAGTGGCCCCCACCAGCGTAAACGGTGGCAAATCGAGCTTGATCGAACGCGCAGCAGGGCCTTCGCCGATCATGATGTCGAGCTGAAAATCTTCCATCGCCGGGTACAGCACTTCTTCGACGATAGGCGAGAGCCGATGAATCTCGTCGATGAACAGCACATCGTTGGGTTCGAGATTGGTCAATATCGCCGCCAGATCACCGGGACGTTCAAGCACCGGCCCCGAGGTACTCTTGATGGAGACTGACATCTCCTGGGCAATAATATGCGCCAGAGTGGTCTTACCCAGACCCGGCGGGCCGAAAATCAAGGTGTGGTCCAACGCTTCGCTACGTCCACGCGCAGCCTGGATGAACAACTCCATTTGCTCGCGCACGGTGGGCTGTCCAATGTAATCGGCCAGGCTTAATGGACGGATTGCACGATCCAGTTGCTCATCACGGTCACGCCCCGTGGAGGTTATCAAACGGTCAGCGTCGAGCACTTAAGCCATTCCTTTCAAAGCACGTCGAATCAGATCTTCACTGCTCAAATCTTTTTCCTTGATCGCAGAAACCGCCTTGCTGGCTTCCTGAGGTTTGTAACCCAGGGAGATCAGTGCACTGACCGCATCGGCTTCGGCCGTCGCCACCAGTGGCGCGGCGTTAGGCCCGCTTGCAACCAGGGTAAAGGTCCCCGGCAAGGATTCCCACGCTTTGAAACGATCCTTGAGCTCGACCAACAAACGCTCGGCGGTTTTCTTGCCGACGCCCGGAATCCGGGTCAAGGCCGAGGTGTCCTGCGCCTGAACACAGCGGACCAACTCATCGACTTCCAGGCCGGACATCAGCGCCAATGCCAGTTTCGGACCGACACCATTAAGGCGAATCAGCTCACGGAACAGTTCACGCTCGCGCTTTTCGAAAAAGCCGTAAAGCAGGTGAGCATCCTCACGAACCACCAGATGGGTGTGCAAGGTCACCGGTTCGCCTACATGGGGCAGCCGATACAGCGTCGTCATGGGCACTTCCAGCTCATAGCCGACGCCGTTGACATCCAGCACCAGGTGCGGCGGATGTTTTTCAGCCAAGAAGCCGCGTAACCGTCCAATCACGTATCAGATCCTTTTTCGTGGCCCGTCATAAGCATGACGTTGGCACAAATAATGGTCGCAATCATTACAGGAGTGAGAAGACCTGCAAGCTAAAAAGTTTGAGCCGATGATGCTATCAGAGACGCAGCCGCCCGCCGCGACTGCGTGCGGTATTCAAGCCGTGCGGTATCAGACTCGAGCGCGTATGTGCATGGCACAGCGCGATAGCCAGGGCGTCGGAGGCATCGATCTGAGGTTTCGTCGTCAGTTTGAGCAAATGCATGACCATCATCATCACCTGCTCTTTATTGGCGCCACCGGTCCCGGCCACCGCCTGTTTGACCTGCGTCGCGGTGTACTCGGCGATTTCCAGGCTCTCTTCAGCACCGGCAACAATGGCCGCGCCACGCGCCTGACCGAGCTTGAGCGCGGAGTCGGCATTACGCGCCATAAACACTTTTTCGATGCCCATAGTCACAGGACCGTACGTCTGAATGACCTCACGCACACCACGGTACACAATCTGCAAACGCTCGTGCAGCAGACCGCTGCCGGTACGAATGCAGCCCGAGGCAACGTACACACAGCCGCGACCGGTGTCCCGCACCACGCCATAGCCGGTGATTCGCGAACCGGGGTCGATACCAAGAATAAGAGTCATAACGCCTGCAGCTTAATAAGTGACGCACACAATTGAACGCAGCATAAAGGCAGAAGCCGGAGGCCGATAGCACGTGAATATCACGGCGTCGTACCTCCGGCCTCAAATGTATTACCGACAGACACCTGTCAGCCGAGCTGCTCCATGACCTCGTCCGGGATTTCCGCGTTGGAATAAACGTTTTGCACGTCATCCAGATCCTCGAGCATGTCGATCAGCTTGAGGACCTTTTCAGCCGTTTCCAGATCGAGTACAGCGCTGGTCGTCGGCAACATAACGATTTCCGCGTCGAGCGCCTTGAAACCGGCAGCCTCCAGCGCATTCCGCACGGCATAGAAACCCGAGAAGGAGGTGAACACATCGATGGAGCCATCGTCATGGGTGACCACGTCATCGGCATCCGCTTCCATCGCGGCTTCCATAAACGCGTCTTCATCAACGCCCGGCGCGAAGGAAATCTGCCCTTTACGGTCGAACAGATAAGCCACCGAACCATCAGTACCCAGGTTGCCGCCGCATTTTGTGAACGCGTGGCGAACAGCTGCGGCAGTGCGGTTGCGATTGTCAGTCATGGTTTCGACCATGACGGCCACACCACCCGGACCATAGCCTTCGTATCCGAGCTCTTCGACATCATCACCTTCGGCAGCGCCAGCACCTCGCGCCACGGCACGATCGATAGTGTCGCGCGTCATGTTCGCACCCAGCGCCTTGTCCAATGCCAGACGCAGGCGCGGGTTCGACCCTGGATCACCCCCGCCTTGACGGGCAGCGACCGTCAGCTCGCGAATCCACTTGGTGAAAATCTTGCCCTTCTTGGCATCCTGACGCTCTTTGCGGTGCTTGATGTTCGCCCACTTAGAATGACCTGCCATAACTCGCTCCGAATTCTTTTTGAAACACGCTCACCTTTCGCTCAATGAACAGGAGCAAAAAGCTTCAACAAAATCAGGACCCGACCCAGGGCGCATCATCAAGATGATGCGCCCTGCTCAGCATCACTCAGCCTTGGGCTGCTCGCGCAAACGGATGTGCAGCTCGCGCAATGCCTTGGCATCAACCACGCCTGGGGCCTGGGTCATGACATCGGCAGCGCTCTGGGTTTTCGGGAACGCGATCACTTCACGGATCGATTGGGCGCCGGTCATCAACATCACCAGACGGTCCAGACCAAAAGCCAAACCACCGTGCGGTGGCGCGCCGAACTTCAGAGCGTCGAGCAGGAAGCCGAACTTCTCTTGCTGTTCGTCTGCTTCGATACCCAGCAGACGGAAGACCGCTTGCTGCATTTCCTTGCGGTGGATACGGATCGAACCGCCGCCCAACTCGGTACCGTTAAGAACCATGTCGTAGGCGCGGGACAATGCCGTAGCCGGGTTGGCCTCGAGTTCTTCAGGGCTGCATTTAGGTGCAGTGAACGGGTGATGCAGCGCGCTGAAGCTGCCGTCATCGTTCTCTTCGAACATCGGGAAGTCGACAACCCACATCGGTGCCCACTCGCATGTGTGCAGCTTCAGGTCGTTACCAACCTTGATCCGCAATGCGCCCAAGGCTTCACTGACGATCTTGGATTTGTCTGCACCGAAGAACACGATGTCGCCATCAACGGCACCCACACGGTCAAGAATCACCTTGAGGTTTTCCTCAGGGATGAACTTGACGATTGGGGACTGCAAGCCTTCGGCACCCTTGGCGCGTTCGTTGACCTTAATGTAAGCCAGGCCTTTAGCGCCGTAGATGCTGACGAACTTGGTGTAGTCGTCGATCTGACTGCGCGGCATGCTCGCGGCACCCGGTACACGCAGGGCGGCGACACGACCTTTAGGATCGTTGGCTGGACCGCTGAACACCTTGAACTCCACGGCGTTGAGCTGATCGGCAACATCGACCAGTTCCAGCGGGTTACGCAAGTCCGGCTTGTCGGAACCATAACGACGCATGGCTTCTGCGAACGTCATGTGCGGGAAGTCGCCGAATTCCAGGTCCAGCACTTCTTTGAACAGCTGACGAATCATCTTCTCGGTGATACCGATGATGTCTGCTTCGTTCAGGAAGCTGGTCTCGATGTCGATCTGGGTGAATTCCGGCTGGCGGTCAGCACGCAGGTCTTCATCGCGGAAGCACTTGGCGATCTGGTAGTAACGATCGAAGCCAGCGACCATCAGCAACTGCTTGAACAGTTGTGGCGATTGCGGCAAGGCAAAGAAACTGCCTGGGTGGGTACGACTCGGTACCAGATAGTCGCGAGCGCCTTCCGGTGTAGCGCGGGTCAGGATCGGCGTCTCGACATCGAGAAAGCCGTTTTCATCCAGATAGCGACGGATGCTGGTGGTGATGCGCGAACGCAGACGCAGCTTTTCAGCCATTTCCGGACGACGCAGATCGATGAAGCGATAACGCAGGCGCGTTTCTTCACCGACGTCGGAGAACTCGTTCAGCGGGAACGGCGGTGTTTCCGACTCGTTCAGCACTTCGAGCTCA
Source organism: Pseudomonas sp. ASL8 (assembly GCF_056680355.1). Classification (NCBI taxonomy): domain Bacteria; kingdom Pseudomonadati; phylum Pseudomonadota; class Gammaproteobacteria; order Pseudomonadales; family Pseudomonadaceae; genus Pseudomonas; species Pseudomonas sp. ASL8. The sequence continues at coordinate 146,003 of NZ_CM155278.1, forward strand.
TAGCCCAGCACTTCGATACCGCCGGACGCCATGTTCGCATTAACTGCGCCGGCAGGACGTGCACGCACCTTACCGGTGATCTTGACCACGTATTCGCTGCGCACGCGATCGGCGGCAGCGAAGGTGTCAGCGCGATCAGGGTCGAACACCACCTGAGCCAGGCCCTCACGATCACGGATATCGAGGAAAATCACCCCGCCATGATCACGACGACGGTGGACCCATCCGCAAAGGGTAATTTCCTGACCTTCCAGGCTCTCGTTCAGTTGGCCGCAATAATGGCTGCGCATCATGATGGTGTTTTCACTTCTCGTAATTCGAAATTCGGTGGAGCTCTCGCCCTTCGCTTGCGCTCAATAGTGCAAGAGCCTTGGCGTGCAGTTCAACCCGTCCGGCCTGCGCCCCGTAGTAAGGCGGGGGATTATATAGGGTTAATTGACACTGTGCAGCCGCCCGACCTGATCACGTCAACATATGTGCCTTCCACCTGACGAGAGCCCTGCCTGCAGACCGTGAGCGCCCGGACGGGGTCACGCCAGGACCGAGGAAAGCGCTGTCACATCGTTTTTTTGCACATGAGCGACGCACACCACCCGAATCAGCCCACTGAAATTTTTCACACCGCCATGGCGTAGATGCACTTCTCGATCGACATAAGACAGGACCGCATTGACCGAGCAACTATTGGAACGGGCAATATCGGCCAAAATCCCCCAATACACTTCCTCCAAGCGTAAACATGTCGCCAACCCGTTCAAGCGAACCGACCTCGAGTGAGGACGCGCAAGGTTCATATTAAAATCCTCAACAAAGGGATCGTCTTGTATTTTTCCGTAGCGGCCAGGATCTTGTAGCGTACGCCCACTGCGTCGAATCATTACAGCCTCCTTCACGTGCTGTCCATCTAATGCACATAAACTGGACATCAATAAATATAAAACCCACCTTTATGTAAAGCCAATTGAGGACTTCTAGCCAGCAGAACAAACACACCAAGTCTGTAGGACATCACTGCATTTCAGTGAGGATTATTGAGCGCAGTTAACTCGCCAATCTACCCCCTGTACGACGCCCGCTTAACGATCCAGGTGATTGACTGCATAACCCCGTCAGGCAGGATAAATAGCCATTCCCCTACACGCGCCTTTCTCGAGCCGAAGGCAATGAAAACAAAGGGGGAGCCACGTGCGGCAAGCTCTCGGTGTCAGGACCACACACTCGAAGCCTCGATGTTTTTTAGGAGAGGACGTAGACCGACAATAAAGAAGGAACGAGCACACCACGCTAATTAATGTTATTCATGAAAACAACGCCAATTGCAAACTGTCATTACTTTATTTCAAGTAGCGAACGAAGTATTCTTGCGAATTTTTCATGGGCGCACTGAGACTAATCCAACACATCAGCGGCCGCTTCATCATTCACTTTATCGACCCTCTGAAACATGCTCCGCACCGCTCATTGCACCGCCTTTTAAAACACCACATGCAGGAGGCTAAACACCGAAACCCTGACGCGCAAATAAACGTTATGTGTTTTAAAATAAATGACATGCGTGTCTGATAGCTGACAAAAATACCGTCTATCATCGACTAACGATCTTCTTCGCCACTGCCGATATCGACCGCCACTTTCCCCCCTTTTATTTTATAGGATGGTTTTACCAACCCGATGCAGGACTGCGCTACAAAGAGAACCCGCACAGTACAGCCTCCCATCGGTCTGACGCCCTACAGTCAAAAAAGCCCTTTCTCGCAAAAGGCCGCAAACGCCGAAAAATCGTTGCTTAAAAGGGTGGCGTCACAGGCAAACCGACGAACAGCCGCCTCGCTTTCCGGAACGAACCGACTGCCGTCCCTCACGATCCTGACGGCGACCGCTCTAAACCAGCTATCGGCAAGCAAACCACCGCCCCGCATCAAACTATCTGGGCATCAGGACTCAAGCAGCGCTAAGCGGTTGATTTGAGTAGCCCTCGGCTTTGCTGTTAAATAGACGCGTGTCGCTACTGACGTGCCGCTTGGCTGTAGCGCATAGGCTGACTCACCGTTCGTGCATTACGCCTCCTATTATTCAGAAGCGTACCGAGCGTAATCAGCTATTTCCTCGTGATCCGTCTTAATGTGAGTTTATTAAAATGTTGAAAATCGTCCACTTGCTAACAGGTGCAGCTGCCCTGCTCCTTTCCTTCATCCCTAGCCTGCGTAGTGAAGCCCTGTCTTCTTACCTCCTGCAACCCGATGCGCTTTACCTGGCGCTTTTCGGCTTACTCAACCTGTTACTTGCCCCCGTCATCCCTTACTGGAATAGAGGCCCACGTCATCAGCTGCAAAATCTGGTCAGCGGTCTTCTCGTGCTTGCCGTCATCCTTCAAACCTTGACCCTGCTTGTTCCACTGCAAACCATTGCTGGCCAACCGGCGATCATTGTCAGCCTGATCAGCGTCCTTATTGCAGTGCTGCTGCATTTGGCCGTCAGCTTCTATCAATCGTCACCTTCGCCTGCTGCACAAAGCCACGACATGACCAACCGCGATACCGGGACCGTCAAGTGGTTCAACACATCCAAAGGGTTTGGCTTCATTTCCCGCGACTCCGGCGATGATATTTTCGTCCACTTCCGCGCTATTCGGGGCGAAGGCCATCGCGTACTGGTAGAAGGCCAGCGCGTAGAGTTCTCTGTGATGAATCGCGATAAAGGCCTGCAAGCCGAAGATGTGATTGCAGCACTGCCACGTCGCTAAAATCACCCCCACCAAAAAAAACCCGCCTCTCTTTACGAGATCGCGGGTTTTTTATCGGCCAGAAAAAATCAGTAGTGCGGAGGCGGCGCCTCCTCCTCGAACGTATCGAACTGATTGCCGGCTTCTTCCTGACGTTTAAGCAGTGCAGCCATCTGCAACTGCAAACGCTCGACCACACGCTGCTGGGTGACCAGAACATCATTGAGCGACTGAATCGTGTCGTCCTGGAAGGCCAATCGACTTTCCAACTCGTTAATACGCTGTTCAAGGCTCATGCGTGTTCCTCCTCGAAATGGAAATCATCTGTCAATACCGACTGTAAGCGATCGCGGAGGGCAGACAGTTGTTGGCCAGTATAAGGCTGTGCCGGATGCTTACCCCAAACAGGCGCGGGCCACGCTGCATCTTCCCGATAACGAACGATAACGTGCATATGTAGCTGGCTAACGATATTTCCCAATGCCGCGACATTGAGCTTGTCGGCATTGAATGCATCGCTGAGTGCTTTCGAGAGCGCAGTGGTCTCCTGCCACAGTTGCAACTGATCCGCCGCGTCCAACTGGAACAATTCACTGATGTCTGCACGGCGCGGCACAAGAATGAACCATGGGTAATTCGAATCATTGGATAACAACAAACGACACAAGGGGAAATCGCCAAGGGGCACAGTATCTTGCGCCAGACGCGGATCTAGAACGAACACCGCAAAACTCCTGATCAACTGGTTAGTTTTTAGCTAGACGCCCCGAACTGCGGAGTCATCCAGCAATACCCCGCAGGATACGCGGGAATGGGTCGTCATTCACTGCCCACCCTCAATCTGGACACCCTGGCGACCCACGCAGGCCAGCCTGCACACTGGGCCACAGACCAAAAACCCTGAAAGACACCCGCAGGGCGCGCGCAACGGCCATCTGCACTGATTTGGCACACTACGCCCCTCTCGGCAAGGCCTGATACTGCCCTTTGAATGTAGATCAGTTTCCAGTCAGACAGCCCAAAAAGATGCTGCCTGGTCATTTTTCGGCAACAAAAGGTCAGCGAAACTGCCGTCCCTGCGCCTTATAGTCGCCCCCAAGGACCTAACATCAAGCACGCTCGTAACACCGCGCACCAAAAAGACTCACTTTTCCTTTCAACCCAGCGCCACCCATGCTGAATCTACCCAACACGTCAGACCGACCGGTAACGCTTTCAAGGCCCTCAGCGGGTTGTCACGCATTTTCCAGTTTTTTTCTCTAAAAAAACATGAAATAAAAACAATAAAAATCAATCACTTAATGAAAAAACCAAGCTTAGGAATGATGATTTGTGAAAAAAATGTCATCGTTTATGATCTTTGTGCACGGTTGTTGCTTTGTCACACACCAGAGTCCACCAGAGTGCTCGGTACCCAGAAAGCACCTCAGGAGATGAATAAAAACGGCAGCGCATGATTCAGGGAGTGTTTGAACGGCTGTGCATAGAATATTTTTACCTATGCTTAAGCCCTCAAAAAATACCGCCGTAGTTGTGGGGTTTGATAACAGGAGCTACACAATTGCGACATGGACAACCTACATTTGCGACACCGCCGCACAGATACCGAAAGGATAGGTTTGTAACTATCGCCAACATGGTCAGCGTGATATAAGTTTGCGCCGACACAAAAAGAAAGAGCCTCCCAGATAAAAAAACAGGTGGGATGGCGGCAACTCTTCTTAAAAAACCAAAGGAGCAAATCACGATGAGAGTGATGAAGTGGAGCGCAATCGCCCTAGCAGTTACTGCGGGCACTACTCAGTTGGCAACGGCGGCAGCCTTCGTCACTGACCAGGCTGATAGCAAGGGCTTTGTACAAGACACCACGCTGAACCTGCTGCTGCGGAACTACTATTTCAACCGCGACAACAAGGGCCATGATGCCGATGGTACTCCCCACAATGACTCTGTTGACTGGACTCAAGGCTTCCGGGCTAACTTGAGCTCCGGCTTTACCCAGGGCACTGTCGGTTTCGGTGTTGACGCTTTCGGCGACCTGGGCATCAAGCTCGACGGCGGCGACGGTCACACCGGCACTAACAATACCGCTCTGAGCTCCGATGACAAAACTCAGGGCAGCATGGGTAAAGCCGGCGCAGCACTGAAGGTCCGCATCTCGAAAACCATGCTGGAAATCGGTCAGCAACAGCCGACCACCTCCCCAGTATTCGCTATCGGCGGTTCGCGTCTCTTGCCGCAAACTGCTACCGGCGTCACGCTGATGAGCAGCGAAATCAGTGGGCTGGACGTAGAAGCAGGTCACTTTACCTCCGCATCCAGCGAAAGCCAGATGAACAGCGACGGCGAATTGTGGGCTGCATATACTAACGTAAGCGCCAAATCAATCGACTACGCTGGCGGCAAGTACGCCATCACTGACAGCCTGTCGGCTTCTTTATACGGCTCCAAGCTGGAAGACGTCTGGAAGCAGTACTACGCCAACTTGAACTACATCGTGCCCCTGTCTGACACTCAGTCATTGGCGTTTGACTTCAACTACTACAACACCCGCGATACCGGCAGCGCTAAAGCTGGCGGCATCACCAACAACACGTTCTCGCTGCAGGCTGCATATTCATTCTTGACCGCACACACTGTAACCCTTGCTTTCCAGAAAGTTAACGGTAACTCGATGTTCGACTACGTCGGTGTGGGTGACAACAACCGTGGTTCAGACTCGATTTTTCTCGCCAACTCCATCCAATACTCCGACTTTAACAGCCCGGGTGAAAAATCGGCTCAGGCCCGTTATGACCTGAACATGGCTAGCTTCGGCGTTCCAGGTCTGACCTTTATGACCCGTTACGTTTACGGTTGGGATATCGACTACACCAAAATCAGCGCCGACAGCGCTTACTACAGTGACTCTCGGGCCACCGCAAACGACGTGAAACACCACGAGACCAACCTGGAAGCCAAGTATGTTGTCCAGACTGGTCCCGCCAAGGATCTGTCGTTCCGTATCCGTCAGGCTTGGCACTCTGCCGACGCCGCACAGATCGACGGCGACCACAATGAGTTCCGCCTGATCGTCGACTACCCGATTTCGGTTCTGTAATCACAGTCCGCGTCTCGTAATCAAAAAACCCGGCTCAGGCCGGGTTTTTTTACGCAGTTTTTCCAGGCAACATTTTTTAAGCTGGCAGAACACCGTTCGTTGTACCAGCCTTACCCTGTACGCAACGGGATCACCCCCGTACAATGCGAGGTCATTTCTAGTCTCAGCAACCGACAACGGCCTACCATGCGTACCAGTCAATATTTGCTCGCCACACAGAAAGAAACCCCTTCCGATGCAGTCGTCGTCAGCCACCAGCTGATGCTGCGTGCCGGCATGATCCGCAAGCTCGCTTCCGGCCTTTATACCTGGCTCCCCATGGGCTTGCGGGTTTTGCGCAAGGTCGAAGCTGTCGTTCGTGAAGAGATGAACGCTGCTGGCGCGCTCGAAGTATTGATGCCTGGCATCCAGCCTGCTGAGTTGTGGCAGGAATCAGGGCGCTGGGAACAGTACGGCCCAGAATTGCTGCGCATGAAAGATCGACATAACCGTGAATTCTGTGCGGGCCCGACCCACGAAGAAGTCATCACCGATCTGGCACGCAACGAGCTCAATAGCTATAAGCAGCTGCCAATCAACCTGTATCAGATCCAGACCAAATTCCGCGATGAAACCCGCCCACGCTTTGGCGTGATGCGTGGCCGCGAATTCATCATGAAAGACGCGTACTCCTTCCATGTCGACCAGGCTTCGCTTCAGGCTACCTACGACCGGATGCATCAGGCGTACTGCAACGTATTCACGCGCCTGGGCCTGAACTTCCGCCCGGTCGAAGCCGATAACGGCTCCATCGGCGGCGCGGGCTCTCATGAGTTTCACGTACTCGCCGAGTCTGGCGAAGACGACATCGCGTTCAGCGACAGCTCCGATTACGCCGCGAACATTGAGAAAGCCGAGGCCGTTCCGCGCGAACAGTCACGCCAGGCACCCACTGAAGAACTGCGCCTGATCGACACACCAAACGCCAAGACCATCGCGCAACTGGTGGAAGGCTTCAACCTGCCGATTGAAAAGACCATCAAAACCCTGGTGGTCCATGCAACTGAAGAAGGCAAATTGATCGCGCTGATCATTCGTGGCGACCACGAGCTCAACGAAATCAAAGCCGCCAACCTGCCACAGGTCGCCAGCCCGCTGGTCATGGCGTCCGAATCCGAACTGCGTGACGCCATCGGCGCTGGCGCAGGGTCGCTTGGCCCGTTGAATCTGCCACTGCCTTGCATCATCGACCGCTCCGTCGAACTGATGAGCGATTTTGGCATCGGCGCCAACATCGACGACAAGCACTACTTTGGCGTCAACTGGGAACGCGACCTGCCGGTTCCCGCCGTGGCCGACCTGCGCAACGTGGTAGCTGGCGACCCAAGCCCGGACGGCAAGGGCACGCTGGAAATCAAACGTGGCATCGAAGTCGGGCACATTTTCCAACTGGGCACCAAGTACAGCGAAGCCTTGAAGTGCCAGGTGCTTGGCGAAAACGGCAAGCCTGTAACCCTGACCATGGGCTGTTATGGCATTGGTGTTTCTCGCGTGGTGGCAGCCGCCATCGAGCAGAACAACGATGAAAACGGGATCATCTGGAACGATGCCCTGGCACCTTTCCAGATTGCCCTGGTGCCATTGCGCTATGAAACCGAGGCAGTGCGCGAAGCAACCGACACGCTGTACGCCGAACTGACCGCAGCCGGCTTTGAAGTGCTGCTGGATGATCGCGACAAAAAAACCAGCCCCGGCAATAAATTCGCAGACATGGAACTGATCGGCATTCCGCACCGCATAGTGGTCAGCGACCGCGGCCTTGCAGAAGGTAACCTTGAGTACAAGAGCCGTACCGAAGCTCAGGCGCAAGCCTTGCCTGTGGCCGACGTCCTGTCCTTTCTTCAAGCCCGCATCCGCCGCTGAGTCCGGGGCGCGCACGTGAAAGCGTGTGCGCCCTCGCCATCGACGCATGACAAGGCAAGACCCGCATTTTCCGTATCAAGAGATCACATGCTCAAGCGAAGCACCTTAAGCCTCGGCAGTGCCGCACTGTGCGGCACCCTGCTCGTCAGCGGTTGTGCCAACCACTTGTCACCACGCAGCGAGCACGAAGAGCGCGTCGAGCGCAAATTGCTCAATCACAGCCTGCAAGTCGATATCGGTGAGCCCAAGATGCTTGAGCTGCCGCAACGTCGCGTGCGGATTCATGATCAAAAGACGTTCGAAGTCACCGAGTTCGAAGTCACCCGCAACTATGATCGCTATACCCCTTACCAACCTTGGCGCGAGACCTATGAAATCCCGCTGGGCGCCGTTGCAGTGGTGGGCGGTATAGGGGCCAATATTCTCAACGTGGTCATGCTTGGACGCTTACCGGACAGCATGACCAAAGACTGGATCAGTTACGGTTTTGCCGGGCTCAATCCGTTCATGAACGTGCAGTCCCATGGCCGGGCGCAGCAGAACCTTTCCAGTATTGATGAGGTTCAGCACGACAAGCGGGTTGAGTATTCGAGCCTGCCATGGAGCGAACGCCCGGTCGAGGTCAAGGCTGGCGCGCACACTTACGATCTGACAACCGATCGCAATGGGGTATTGCGCCTGAACCTGCTCGACAGCCCTTTTGCCGAACAGGAACTCAATCACATCACACGCTTGCAGATCAGTGTCGCGGACGATCAGGACAATGCACGCATCAGCGCCACCCTGCCGATCAGCAATTCATTGCGCGGCAAATTGCGCGAAGCTCACGCATTGATCTACGACGACCTGGAGGATGACGAAGTCAGCCAATGGGTGCACCGGGTCAAACGTCTCTCGGAGCTGGGCATGGAAGAAGAAGCCAGCGAGCTGGAACAAAGCCTGATCGAACTGACGCGCAACGACCCCGAACTGCAACAGCAATTTCTTAAATCGCTGACCAAAGACGCCGGGCGCCTGGTGGCCGATCCAGGGCCGAGCAGCTAACGCGTAAACAACTCCAACTGCTCATGGGCACCGCGTAGATCCTGCAGACGTACGCCGATGCCCAATAAGCGCACCGGCTTATCACCTCGAGCGAATGCCTGGGTCAGCAGTTGTTCAAAACCATCCAGATCACGCCCCGCCCCTGACTGCTCCAGGGTAGTTTGAGTGAAGTCATGAAACTTCACTTTGACGAAAGGCTTACCCGCTCTGTAGCTGTCGTCCACGCGCGCCATTCGCCCAGCAAGCGTTGCGAGTAACTCCGGCAGTTTTTCCAGACAGCTGGCCAGATCCGGCAAATCCGTATCGTAGGTGTTTTCGACGCTTACCGACTGACGCCGACTGTCGTTCTGCACCGGCCGATCATCAATCCCGCGCGCCAGACTCCACAACCGCTCACCAAACGTGCCGAACTCGCGCACCAAGGCCAATTTATTCCAGTCGCGCAGGTCCGTGCAGGTGGTGATACCCAGTCGGCCTAGCTTGTCCGCGGTCACCTTGCCGACGCCGTGCAACTTGCTCACCGGCAATGTGGCGACGAACGCTTCTACTTGATCCGGGGTAATCACAAACAGACCGTTGGGCTTTTTCCAGTCACTGGCAATTTTTGCGAGGAATTTGTTAGGGGCCACCCCGGCCGACACCGTGATGTGCAGTTGATTGGAGACACGGCGACGGATGTCCTGAGCGATTCGGGTCGCACTCCCCGAGAAATGGCTGCTGTCCGAGACATCCAGAAAAGCCTCATCCAATGACAGAGGCTCGATCAGATCGGTGTAATCGCGAAAAATGGTCTGAATTTCACGGGAAGCCTCTTTATAAGCATCCATGCGCGGCTTGACGATGGTCAGGTCGGGACACAGCGTCAAGGCATACCTGGACGACATGGCCGAGCGCACGCCATAAGCCCGCGCCTCATAGTTGCAGGTGGCTATCACTCCGCGCCGGTCCGCCGAACCGCCTACCGCCAACGGCTTGGCAGCAAGACGTGGATCGTCGCGCATTTCGATGGCGGCGTAGAAGCAGTCACAGTCGACGTGGATGATTTTGCGCTGCGTCATGAGGTGCGGTTATGAATGCTGTGGGCTGCGCAGTATCTCACCCACGCTGAAATGTGGCACTCACGATACTGAAAGCAATGTACGAAAGGTCGGAAAAAATGACCCTAATCACCCTGTCAGGTCCGCCCTGTGCGCCCTCAAGCCGATTCGCGCACTCTATTGGCATCGCTAAGCGATTGAAGGAAAAGCACTTTTCTGAAATTAACAATTGACAGCCCGGCGTTCCACTGTAGAATGCCGACACACAGACGCGGGATGGAGCAGTCTGGTAGCTCGTCGGGCTCATAACCCGAAGGTCGTCGGTTCAAATCCGGCTCCCGCAACCAAACATCAAACAAGGCTACTCGAAAGAGTGGCCTTTTTTGTGTCTGCGATTTCATCACATCCAACCTTGCCCTCCCCCTTCGCTGTGGAGTGACCAGGAATAGACCGATGAGAGACAAAGGACACCCATCAGGAAAACCCTTTGCGCACTGAGCACTTAACCGATCCGACAGGTTATTTACGCTTATTTGTCGCTTATGCCGCATTAACGATTGACACCCCACCGTTCCGCTGTAGAATGCCGCCACACAGACGCGGGATGGAGCAGTCTGGTAGCTCGTCGGGCTCATAACCCGAAGGTCGTCGGTTCAAATCCGGCTCCCGCAACCAAATATCAGAAAAGGCTACTCGAAAGAGTGGCCTTTTTTGTGCCTGACCGAAAAGCATCGGAACAGTGATCAGAAACACTTGTCAGAATTGTCGATCCAGAGGATAGGTATCTGTCGGCCAAATAGCCGGCTGAAACGAATCCGCTACATTCGTCCTGTAGACTGTGACACGCTAATATTTCGAAATATTTTCTGCGTAGGGATTGGTAACTTGTCTGTATACCTCCATCCTGTCGCGCACGATCCAAGGAGTGATTGATGCGCGCCAATTCGTCCGATTCCAATGAACCTGTCACTGCCACTCAACCGATTGCGCCGACTCGTTTGCACTGGTTGGAACTGCTGAGCAAATATCGCCAACCCTTGGGCCTCGCGGTAACGTTGCTTCTGTTCTCTATTGCGCTGATCGCCTGTCGCCACCTATTGAGTGAGCTGGACCTCTACGCCCTGCACGATTCGCTGCTGAGCGTTCCGCTGCCTGCATTGGGAGGCGCCCTGGCCGCGACTGCCGTCGGCTTTGTGGTGCTACTGGGCTATGAGTGGTCGGCCAGTCGCTACGCCAACGTTCAACTCCCTGCACGCACGTTGGTCCTCGGCGGCTTTACCGCGTTCGCGATTGGTAACGCAGTAGGACTGTCGCTGCTGTCTGGCGGATCGGTTCGCTACCGGCTTTACGCTCGTCATGGTCTGGGCGCTGTAGAAGTCGCGCGCATGACCTTATTTGCAAGCCTTTCACTTGGCTGCGCCCTGCCCCCGCTTGCAGCCTTGGCAACCCTGAGCAATCTGCCAGCCGCTTCCGTTGCCCTGCATTTGCACACGTCGGTGCTTGCAGCGGTGGCCGTGACAATTCTCGCGCTCAGTGCATTGTTGGCCGTAGGCATCTACCGCCGTCGCCTGCCTGAACAGCCGATCCCGCACAACCTGCTGGTCCGCGCAGGGCGTCGCACTCTGCGCCTGCCTGGCCTGAACCTGACGTTGATGCAATTGGTCATCACTGCGCTGGACGTCGGCGCTGCAGCCATCGTGCTTTATTTGTTACTGCCCGACGCGCCGCCCTTTGGCGCCTTCTTGCTGGTCTACCTGCTTGCCCTGGCCGCAGGCGTGCTCAGCCATGTACCCGGTGGTGTAGGCGTGTTCGAGGCGATTTTGCTCGCCGCCTTTGCCGATCAACTGGGCGCCGCACCGTTGGCAGCCGCCTTGCTGCTTTATCGCCTGATTTATGTGGTCCTGCCGTTATTGCTGGCGTGCGTGGCATTGTTGGTCACTGAAGCCCAACGCGTGTTGCCCACCCGCAAAGCTATACGCGTTGCTTCGGGTCTGGCTGCGCCGATCCTGGCGTTGCTGGTGTTTCTGTCGGGTGTGGTCCTGTTGTTTTCCGGCGCCACACCTGAAATCGATACGCGCTTGAAACACGTTGGCTTTTTAATCCCGCACCGCCTGATTGATGCCTCGCACTTCGGCGCCAGCTTGATTGGCGTATTGTGCTTGTTGCTGGCCCAAGGTCTGCGCCGCCGTCTATCGGCGGCATGGATGCTGACGACTGTGCTGCTCGTGGTCGGCGCACTGCTGTCTCTGCTCAAGGGCTTCGACTGGGAAGAGGCCAGCCTGCTGACCCTGACCGCCGGGCTGCTGGGGATCTTCCGGCATTCGTTCTATCGGCCCAGTCGCTTGCTTGAGTTGCCATTCTCGCCGCTGTATCTGGTGGCCAGCATGTGCGTACTGGGGGCGTCGATCTGGCTGCTCTTGTTCGCCTATCAAGACGTACCGTACAGCCATCAGCTCTGGTGGCAGTTCACCCTCAACTCCGATGCCCCGCGGGCCTTGCGCTCAGCCTTGGGCAGCGCGGTATTGCTGGTGATCGTTTCACTGACCTGGCTATTACGCACCGCACGTCCGGTCATTACCTTGCCCAATGCCGAAGAACTGGCCAAAGCCGCCGAGATCGTGAATGCTTCCGATCAGCCCGATGGCGGCCTTGTATTGACCGGTGACAAAGCACTGCTGCTACACCCTAGTGGCAAGGCCTTCTTGATGTACGCACGTCGTGGCCGCAGCCTGGTGGCCTTGTATGACCCGATTGGCCCAACACAGCAACGCGCAGAACTTATCTGGCAGTTCCGCGACCTGTGTGACATCCATCATGCTCGACCGGTGTTCTATCAGGTGCGCGCGGAGAATCTGCCGTTCTACATGGACATCGGCTTGACGGCGATCAAACTGGGCGAAGAAGCACGGGTCGACCTGAAGCGTTTTGACATCGACGCCAAAGGCAAGGAAATGAAAGACCTGCGCTATACCTGGAACCGCGGTGGGCGAGATGGCCTGTCGCTGGAGATCCATGAGGTCGGTCAGGCACCGCTGGACGAACTGAAGGTGATTTCAGATGCCTGGCTCACTGGCAAGAATGTCCGAGAGAAAGGCTTCTCCCTGGGCCGCTTCAGCCCGCAATATTTGCAGCATTTCCGTATAGCGATCATCCATTTCGAAGGCAGGCCTGTCGCGTTCGCCAACCTGCTGGAAACATCCCGGCATGAACTGGCCAGCCTGGATTTGATGCGCGCTCACCCCGACGCACCCAAACTGACCATGGAATTTATGATGGTCGGCTTGATTCTGCACTATAAAGAGCAAGGTTATGGACGCTTCAGCTTGGGCATGGTGCCGCTTTCCGGCCTGCAACCGCGACGCGGTGCACCCTTGACCCAGCGTCTTGGCTCGATGGTATTCCGCCGTGGCGAGCAACTGTATAACTTCCAAGGCTTGCGTCGCTTCAAAGACAAGTTCCAGCCTGACTGGGAACCCCGTTATATGGCCGTGCCCGCCGGACTTGATCCGCTCGTGGCGCTGGCTGACACTGCCGCCCTGATTGCAGGCGGCCTGACCGGATTGGTGAAACGCTGATGATTCAACGCTACTGGCGATTTTTGCTCGCAGCCCTGATTGTTCTAGCACTGGTACTTGGCTTTTGGTTGTGGAACCGTCCCGAGCCTGAAGCAAGTCTCGAACACCTGACACTCGAGAATGGTGCCGCGCTGACTCGGGTCTTGCCCGGCACCAGCGCCAACGCCTACGTTGCCTTGGCCGTCCTGGCGGATGAAGGCCTGACGGACAAGCAACTGCTGGCACTGAGTCAGGACGCCGACGCCGAAGTCGTGCAGGTAACCCTGCCCAAGGACAACTGCGCCCTGCAGCAGCAAACCCTCAACGCAGGCATAGAAAAGCTCAACGACGCGCCCACACTGGTCGCGGGCATCGGTCCGGGCGCAACCCTGGCCTGGCGCTGGCTGGCGGGACAAACCGACGACAAGGCTCAAGCGATCTCGGTAGGTTTCTCGCTCGAGCCACCTGGCTGCAATGACGATCTGCCAAAAACTGCCGCACATGGCCACTGGCTGGTTGCCTGGAACGACGGCCCGGATGATGCCGCCGCTACCTTCGTGCGTGATCAACCCAATGCCGAGAACAGCATCAGCGACTACGACATCCACCTGCCACAGGTACTCAACAGCCAGCTTCGCCACCAATTGGTCGCCGATGACAATGATGGCGGCCTGAACATTCCAGTGGTGGAGGTACCGGCCGGACAGACGACTGACACCGTGACCCTGTTCCTTTCCGGGGACGGTGGCTGGCGCGACCTGGACCGTGACGTGGCAGGTGAAATGGCCAAGATCGGCTACCCGGTGGTCGGCATCGACACCCTGCGTTACTACTGGCAGCACAAGTCTCCTGAACAAAGCGCCCTGGACCTTACCGAGTTAATGGCGCACTACCGGCAGAAATGGGGCACCAAGCGTTTCGTGCTGACCGGCTATTCGTTCGGCGCCGATGTCCTGCCGGCGATCTATAACCGCCTGGCCCCTGATGAGCAAAAACGCGTCGACGTGATCATCTTGCTGGCATTCGCGCGCAGCGGCAGTTTCGAGATCATGGTCGAGGGTTGGCTGGGGACTGCAGGCAAGGAAGCACCCACAGGACCTGAGATGGCTAAGCTGCCCGCTGAAAAAGTGCTGTGCGTTTATGGTGCGGATGAGGATGCCGAGAGCGGTTGCACCGAAGCGACCGCGGTTGGCGAAAAGCTCAAGCTGCCGGGCGGGCACCACTTCGATGAAAACTACCCGGCCCTGGCCAGGCGCATGATCGATGCCATTGAGAAGCGCCAAGGGAAAACCTCAGCCAAACAAGGCTGACCCAGACCGGCTTCGCGCCACACCAACAAAAAGTCCCCGCAGCTTTGCAGCTCGGGGACTTTTTCGTTTCTGTGCCTTACCTGTCTAGCCTTACATCTCTACCTGGGTGCCCAACTCGATCACCCTGTTGAACGGCAGATTGAAGAAGCGCAGGTTGCCGTTGGCGTTCTTGAGCATGAACGCGAACAACGCCTCACGCCAGCGCGCCATACCCTCTAGCTTGGCAGCGACGATGGTCTCGCGGCTAAGGAAGTACGTGGTGCGCATCGGACTGAAGTCCAGCTCGTCCAGATGACACAGCTTCAGCGCGGCGGGCACATCCGGCTCATCCATGAAACCAAAGTGCAGAACCACCCGATAGAACCCCTCGCCATACCCCTCGACTTCGAAACGTCGACTCGTCGGGACGCGTGGGGAGTCCTCGTAAACCACCGTCAGCAGCACCACCTGCTCATGCAATACCTGATTGTGCAGCAGGTTGTGCAACAAGGCGTGCGGCACTGCGTCGGGGCGAGCGGTCAAGAACACCGCCGTACCTTGCACCCGATGCGGCGGTTGCACACGAATACTGCTGATAAAGATAGGCAACGGCAGCCCCCCTTCATCTATACGGTCCACCAGCAGCTGCTTGCCGCGCTTCCAGGTGGTCATCAGGATGAACAGGACAAGCCCTGCCAACACTGGGAATGCACCGCCCTGCACTATTTTTGGCACGTTCGCGGCAAAATACAGACCGTCGACCAACAGAAAGCCTACGAACACTGGAACCGCCAGAATCGGTGGCCACTTCCACAGCAGCAGCATCACCGCTGAAACCAGAATCGAGGTGCACAGCATGGTGCCCGTCACGGCAACGCCGTAAGCAGAAGCCAGTGCGCCAGAGGACCCAAAGCCCAACACCAGCAGGATCACGCCCACCATCAGCGACCAGTTCACCGCACCAATATAAATCTGGCCTTGGGCAGCACTGGAGGTGTGCTGAACGTGCATGCGCGGGATGTACCCGAGCTGGATGGCTTGCAGCGTCATGGAGAACGCGCCGGAAATCACCGCTTGCGAAGCGATCACCGTCGCAAGCGTCGATAACGCCACCAAGGGAATCAACGCCCAGCTGGGTGCCAACAGATAGAACGGGTTGCGCGCCGCCTCCGGATCGTCAAGCAACAACGCACCCTGACCGAAATAATTCAGGACCAACGCTGGCAACACCAGGATAAACCAGGCGCGAGCGATCGGCTTGCGGCCGAAGTGGCCCATGTCCGCGTACAGCGCTTCAGCCCCCGTCAACGCCAGCACCACGGCACCGAGTACCGTTACACCGAGGCCAGGATGAGCGATAAAGAAGCGTACGCCCCAAATGGGGTTGAACGCCTTCAATACTTCGGGATGCTCCACGATCCCGTTGATGCCAAGCGCAGCCAGCACCAGAAACCAAGTCACCATCACCGGCCCGAACAGAATGCCGATCCGCGCCGTACCGTGGCGCTGAAGCACAAACAGGGCCACCAATACGATCAACGAGATCGGCACCACCCAACGCTCAAGCCCGTCGAACGCCAGCTCCATGCCTTCTATCGCCGAGAGCACGGAAATCGCGGGGGTGATCATGCTATCGCCATAAAATAGCGTCGCACCGATCAGACCGAAGACCACCAACATGCTGCGCAACCGGGGATACGGCAAGGCCGCCCGCCGCGCCAGCGCGGTCAGCGCCATGATGCCGCCTTCGCCCTGGTTATCGGCGCGCAGGACAAACAACATATATTTGAACGAAACCACCCAGATCAGCGACCAAAAAATCAGCGCCAGAATACCCAAAACACCGTCATGGTTGAGCGGTACCCCATACGCCCCAGAGAACACCTCTTTAAGGGTGTACAGGGGGCTGGTGCCAATATCGCCATAAACTACCCCGACGGCCGCGATCAGCAGCCCCACCGGTTTTGCCGAATTATGCCCAGCATCTGCCTGACTCATTGCCTGACCCATTTACCACTCCTACAACAAGACCTGGGCTCCAAAAACACAATGCTGTGCCTGAGCGAGCGCCGTTTTTACCGATATCAATTAACGCCATTGATGCGATCGGGCGTAACGCCGCGAAGCATAGCGCAGCACTCGTCGTAATTCTCTGCATAAAGCTGGTCAATCTATGGTCTCGCCGCTAGAATTGCGCACTTTTTGATCAGAGGCGCACCCAGCGCCCAGTCAGTGTCCCCGGCCATGTGCCCGGGCGCCCCCCAATGCCGAGGTTCGCCATGTCCACCGTCACCACGCCATCCGCCCCTAAGGTTGGCTTCGTTTCCCTGGGTTGCCCCAAAGCTCTGGTCGATTCCGAGCGCATCCTCACCCAACTGCGCATGGAAGGCTATGAAATCGTGGCCACTTACCAGGACGCCGACGTCGTGGTGGTCAACACCTGCGGCTTTATCGACACTGCCAAGGCCGAGTCCCTGGAAGTGATCGGTGAAGCCCTCGCTGAAAACGGCAAGGTTATCGTTACCGGCTGCATGGGCGTAGAAGAAAGCGCGATCCGCCTGGTTCACCCTAGCGTGCTGGCCGTTACCGGCCCGCAACAGTATGAACAAGTAGTCAACGCCGTTCATGACGCCGTGCCGCCAAACCTCGACCACAACCCGCTGATCGATCTGGTGCCACCTCAAGGCATCAAGCTGACGCCACGCCACTATGCCTATCTGAAAATTTCCGAAGGCTGCAACCACAGCTGCAGCTTCTGCATCATCCCGTCGATGCGCGGCAAGCTGGTCAGCCGTCCGGTCGGCGATGTGCTCGACGAAGCCCAGCGTCTGGTAAAGGCCGGGGTCAAAGAACTGTTGGTGATCTCCCAGGACACCAGCGCTTATGGCGTCGACATCAAATACCGCACTGGCTTCTGGAACGGGCAGCCGGTCAAGACACGCATGACCGAGTTGTGCGAAGCCCTTAGCACGCTCGGGGTGTGGGTCCGCTTGCACTACGTCTACCCGTACCCGCACGTCGATGAATTGATTCCACTGATGGCCGCCGGGAAAATCCTGCCGTATCTGGATATCCCCTTCCAGCACGCCAGCCCGAAAATCCTCAAGGCGATGAAACGCCCTGCCTTCGAAGACAAGACCCTGGCGCGAATCAAGAACTGGCGCGAAATCTGCCCGGACCTGATCATCCGTTCGACCTTCATCGTCGGCTTCCCTGGCGAAACCGAAGAAGACTTCCAATACCTGCTCGAGTGGCTGACCGAAGCCCAACTCGACCGCGTAGGCTGCTTCCAGTACTCCCCGGTCGAAGGCGCACCAGCCAACGCCTTGGGCGATCACGTCCCGGACGAGATCAAGCAGGACCGTTGGGACCGCTTCATGGCTCACCAGCAAGCCATCAGCGCAGCACGCTTGCAATTGAAAGTCGGCAAAGAGATTGAAGTGCTGATCGACGAAATCGACGAAAACGGTGGTGCCGTAGGCCGCTGCTTCTTCGACGCACCTGAAATCGACGGCAACGTCTTTATCGACAGTGACCAGGACCTCAAGCCGGGCGACAAAGTCATGTGCCGGGTCACAGACGCTGACGAATACGACCTGTGGGCTGAAACGGTTTAAATCAGCCTGTCGCTCGAAAAAAAGCCCTGCCCTTCAACTGGCAGGGCTTTTTTGCAACTTAGGGAAAAGTCTTACCTCCTGCTACTCCCTCCGCCGACATAACCCTCTCTCTATTCCCGTCATAGTCGTCGCTTTCGAGAAACGCGAAGGATTGTGCGAATGGGATCGGCCACTGCTAAACGGATCGCGTTGCCAGAAGATCTCCCCTGGCAACAAAGCGTCGGCCTGCTGCTAGATGCCGTACAGGTCGAGAAGCTTTTGCCGCGTCTATTCGAGTGGGCCGAGATTCCAAGGGTGGACGTGCTTTATCTCACCACTCGGCTTGCCGAGTTTAGAGACCTGTCCCCCTGCCTTGTCCGCCTGAAAAGTGCGGGCGACCCGACGCTTGCGCAGTTCTTGGAAAACGTCGATCAGCAATGGGGCTATCTGCTGGTCAGCGATGAGCCTTGGGAGCAGGTGGTTGCGCATCTGCGCTGGTTGACCGTCATTGAGTGCCCGTCCGGGCAAGACATGCTGCTGCGCATTGCCTACCCGCCAGTGGCAGATGCCCTGTTTGGGGCGGAATATCCAGACTCTGTGCTGTTCGGTCCCTGCCGGCATATCTTCACCGCAGACCTTGCGCGTAGCGGCTGGCATTGCTACGCCCGCCCCGGCGAAATGCCGCCCCCGAAACACGATGCACCCTACCGACTTAACGAAAAGCAGCGGAACAGTCTCGACGACGCCAGTTTTGGCAAACGGTTGACCGAACTCTCCCGGCACATGAAGCACTACTTCCCTGACTACCAGGCAGATTTAACGGACCAGCAGTATTGGGAGCATCTGCAGGCGTTGGCGCGCCGTGCTATCGAGCACGGTTTTGGAAGTGAAAAAGAGCTCTATCTGTATGCGACCGCTCACGGATTTATGAGTGAACAGGCGTTACTGGACGACCGCTTAATTGCCAGCCTTTTGCAGCATAACCCCAACTACCCCGGCACCGAGCGGGCCGAAACCATCGCAAATCTGGCCCAAATAAGGAGCCAGCCATGACCGACTTCATGACCCCACGCGGCCACATGGCCATCCTGGTCGCCCAATCCAAAAGCGCCACACCCTTCGGTGAAGTCGGCGTTTGTCCGCTGCTGCAAAAAACCATTCACCTGCTGCCGGTACGTTACGGCCTGGTTGAAGACAGCCTAGATCCGAGCGCTGATCTGGCGATGCCTTACATGCTACAAAGCCGCCCCTTGGGTCTGCGCATGCTGCGTGACGGTTATCTGTACGTGATCGACAGCGCTACCGGCATGCTGAGTGAGTACAGCATCAAGGACGGCTCGCTGGAGTACTGGCTGTTCACCGGCAAGGCGTTCAAAGCGCATCGCCCGCTCCTGGGCGATCCACCCGAAATGATCTTCTCCCGGCGCAGCGTGCTGCATGTCGCCTACTCGGAGGTGCAGTGGACCGTCGCCAAGTGCCGGCAGGTGCTCGATAGCGCCACCGAGCGCGAGCACTTCATGCAGCGTATCGACCTGACGCCGGTCAACAGCGAACACATCGTCGCGCCGCTGCTGCATGAGCGGCACGCGAAGAAATGGCTGGCCGAGGTGGCGCGGGATCACGATGCCCCTCATCAAGGCCTTACCCCTGAAGAAAACATTCCGTATCTGTGGGAACACCCACCGCTGTTTCGTCAGACCTTGATCGAGGAGCTGACCAGCCAGGTCAGCAACGAGCACAAAAGCGACTTCCTGTTCCTCGCCGTGCGGGATGATATCGGCGTAATGCGCGACCTGGCGAACTATCAGGACAAGGTGGTGGGCTGGATCAATGACTGGGCCCGCAGCGGCCAGGAAGAGGGCCATACGGAGCGTGATTACGTGCTGGGCTGCTACATCGAATCGCTGAGCCAGATCAGTGCCGCCAACCTCAGAAAAATGGCCGAGAGCACCGATGACCCTGCGCTCAAGGCGTTATTGCTTGATCTGGAAAAGCTGCCCGAACCCCAACGTAGTGAAACGCGGCAGGCGTTGCTGGAGGTGCTGAACCTTGATCCGGTTGCCAATCCGCTGCCCGGTGTTTCCGACCCTGACCATCCTGCCGACCTCAAGGCCCAGCTAAAAAGCATCCAGATCGGCCCGGTGCGAGCCATTGGCTACAACATGGCCAGCGAGCTGGAGAAAGCCGTCGAGCTTTACTACCTCAAGCAAAAACTTGCCACCGCCGACCCTGAGTTTATTGCCACCCACTGGCAAACCCTGGCCAAGTTGCACCGGAAACAGGACAAGCGACTAAGAGACCTGCTGTACGGCGCCCGCTGGGGCCAGCGCGGGATCAACGACCTGATCGACCGTCCGCGCATGGACGCTTTTCTCAAGGCGCAACGCCCCAAGCTCGCGCATTGGAACACCCTGCTTGATCGCATCACCTATGACCGACTGGAGATGCTGACCCACAACCGTTTCCACCGCGCCGCCTGGTATTACGACGCCAACGATCCGGAGCAGATCGATCACGCCTTGCTCACCCAATACGACTGTTTGAAAGACCTGTGCCGCAGTGACACCGCCAACGACACCATTGTTGCCTGGCTCAACCGCAACCCGCATCAGAGTCGGTCACTGTTTTTTACCTTGCCGCTGAGCGTGCAGACCGAACTGGCCGCACAATTCGCCTTGTTCACCAACGCGGGCTGGGGACTGCTTAAAAGCGCGCCGGAGTGGATCGAGAAGCTGAAAACACTGTTTGTCGGCCATCTGCCGGACATCGAAACCCTGCCCCACGCCACCCAAGTCAACGCCACCGCCGCCTGGGGCACCCTCGCCCCCGCCGTGCAGTGGGGCGTGCAACAAGGGCTGCACGACTTCATGCAGGCCTTGGACAAAGGCCAGATGCCGGACATCGAGGCACTGTTTCGCTACCTGCCCAAGACCTTCGGGGTTTCCCTGCTCGACGCGGCCCGGCGCGAGAAGGTCAGCTTTCAAGTGGCCGATGCCGATGACCTGAAAGCCTTGGGTGAGACGGTCAAGGAGGTGCAGGCGAAACGTAGATACCTGCGTTCCCTGAACAACAATGCCCGTCGCTATCGTGCGGAAAAAGATCACTGGCTGGCTCAAGAGTTGGAAAACCAGCGGCCTGAAACTCAACAGAAACTTAACGTTCTGGAAGAGCGACTGGCCCGGATGCTGAGCCCGATTCGTGAACTGCCAGAGGGCGCGGTGCACCTGCAAACAGCGACGGCCGGCACGCCGGGGTTGGCCTTGGTGTTTCCTCCCGAGCAGCAGGCGCAGGTACGGTCGCTGCTGGATAACTATCGGCAGGGGGTGAGGGCTGCGCCTACAGCCGGGTTGTTGGGGGATGGGGCTGGGCTGCTGGTGTTTGCGGCGCAGTTGGTGAATTTTGTGCAGGTTTACAGGGAGTTTGGCTCACAACCCGAGCCCGTTAAGAATAAAGGCCCCGTGTGGAGTGCATTTTTGACAACTGCAGCTGCCGGATTCGGCGCTGCCCAAGGAATAGCCGATACCGCACTCGGTGCACACGCAGTCCAGCTAGGCAAAAACCTAAAAGCGGCTGAGCTGAAAGGCGTACATGTGCAGATGGGGAAACTGCATATTGGTCTGGGCCTCGTTGGCTACTTCTCCGGTGCGGTTGCCGCTCTGATCAACCTGAATGCTTCACACAATAACTGGCTCGACGCGACTCGCGAGGGTAATGCTGGTGCTCAGGCAGGAGCAGCCCTGACCATGACCGGAAACAGCGCCGCTTTTCTGAACAATGCTTACGGCTTGCAACAAAGCGGTATGGCATTGAAAGACGTTCTGGCCGTTATTTGGCAACCCCAAGCTCGCGCAACCGCTTGGGCGGTAGCTGGCCCTCGTTTGGCCACGGTATTTTTCCGTTTCAACGTAGCCGGCATTCTGATTACCGCGCTAGAGCTGTCGGGCACTTGGTTTTACAACCGCTATAACCTCAGTCGCCATGATCAATGGCTGCAGACTACTCCCTGGAGCAGAGATACGGATCGACGTTTGTCGCTGCCGCTAAGCGAGTACCAAAAAAGTCTGCACGTTCAGGTCAAGGCCCCAAAAATCGAAGTGAGGCCCGAGCAACCTGATGATCAAAACACCCCGTCGACAACGCGGATAGTGCTGCACCTGCCCACCACCTCCAGTGCCGATTTGATGAAACCTTTTGGCAACAGCAAAGCCAAAACCGCGCTCCGGATCGGCGGCTATGAAGTACGCACTCACACCACGCGAGTCAACCCGGTAGAGCGCTGGACTGTCGCGACTGACGCCCTGATCCAAAAACTTCGGATCAAACAAGCGACACCCTTGGTTCTGGAGTTTGAGGCACCCACTCGCGAATATCGCCCAACCGCCACCGAGCGCGACGAGTTAGTGGTGACCGTTGAGCTTGGAGACTTTAGCCCCGAGGATGGCGCTTACTTACTCAACGTTTATCAATTCCGCGTACATCTCGACGGCCAAGGCGGTGAGATCGCTGATAAGAACCTTGAACCTCAAGGGGAGAAATGCACTTTTTACCTTATTGATCCCCTCCAACTGCCACAGGAGGACGACTGATATGGCTAAACCGCTGCTTAACGCGCCGCCACCGATCAGTCGTGAACCGTATGCCGGAATGATCGAAAACTTCCCCAGCGGCCAGGTTATTTATCTGGCCCCCGTTCCTTTGCCTGCCGATATGCCGGCTCAGGACTATGGCAATGCTGTAGGTGAGGTGAACGACGCCTACATGGATTTTGGGCTCGGATTGCCTGCTGTATTTGGTTGGCAGATGACGCTAGGAGGGCCGTTTGCTTGCTTTTGCCTGACCGCGTTCGTTGGCCCTTTGACCTTCGGTCTAATGGACCTTGGACTCGGACGTAGCTTAGAAGAGGCTAGAGACGTTGTTTTGGACTTTCTTCCTTCAGGCTTGCAAATAGGTACATGGGGCGGCGGCGCTGTTCTTCTGATGTTCCTTATCATCTCCCTCAACCACCTCGCCAAATACGAAACCCTCGTCCCCACCCGCTTCAACCGCCAACGCCGTGAAGTCTGTTTCGTCCCGGCCGGTCAAACCGAACCGATCTTCGTCCCCTGGGAATCACTCTCCGCGTGGGTCGTCCAGGCCCGAGGGGTTACTCAATACGGCCTGAACATCCAGTACGCCATGGGCCTCGGTTTTTACCACCCGCCTCACGACCAGCAATACACCCTGGAATTTCACTGCGCCGGTTTTGAGTTGGCCATCTGCAACTGGGAGGCGATTCGTGCGTACATGGAGTACGAGGTTCACACCCTCAAGGAGATTCAGGACCCGCTCGACCTGCAAGGCCCCGACGATCCGCCGCATGAAGGGCTGCACACGTTCTACAACGCTCGCGAACGCATGCGCCGTCGGCGCAAGGCGGGCGAAGTCGGCTGGGGTTATCCGTTCTGGTGGTACCTGTACCACGTCATGACCCTCTGGACCTTGCCCAACCACCTCACCGAATGGGAAATCCGCCGCATCAAAAGCATGGGCCGCGCTGCCGTGCCCGAGGCGATGCAGGCATGGTCCGCTCCGCTGCCGAAAGCTGAATGGGCCAAACCCAGCGAGAAATTGCAGCGCATGAGCAAAATGGTCAACGACCTGCGCCAGCAAGAGCCGCAGGTCTCGTTGATTCAGCATTTCGTTGAAGTGCAGATCGCTGAAGCGAAACGAGAGAGTCAAGAAGACGACGGCGATGACGCCCTGATTGATCCCCTCCACCTGCCGCAAGAGGAGGACGACTGATATGGCTAAACCGCTCCTTAACGCGCCGCCACCGATCACTCGTGAACCGTATGCCGGGATGATCGAAAATTTTCCTGGTGGACAGGTTATTTATCTAGCCCCCGTTCCTTTGCCCACCGATGTGCCGGCTCAGGACTATGGAAATGCGGTAGGTGAAGTCAATAACACCTACATGGACTTTGGGTCAGGAATGCCGGCGGTATTTGGCTGGCACATAACATTAGGTGTTCCTTTGAGCATTTTTTTTATGACCGCTTTCTTGGCTCCAGCAATATTCGGCCTAATGGGACTAGTAGCAGGGGAGAATCTAAAAAGTTCTGTCGACTTTGCATTGGGTATGATTCCATCTGGCTTGCAAATTGGCGCGTGGGGCGGTGGCGCCATCCTCTCCCTCGGCATCATCATCTCCCTCAACCACCTCGCCAAATACGAAACCCTGGTCCCCACCCGCTTCAACCGCCAGCGCCGTGAAGTCTGTTTCGTCCCCGCAGGTCAAACCGAACCGATCTTCGTCCCCTGGGAATCACTCTCCGCCTGGGTCGTCCAGGCCCGAGGGGTCACCCAATATGGCCTGAACACCCAGTACGCTATGGGCCTCGGTTTTTACCACCCGCCTCACGACCAGCAGTACACCCTGGAGTTTCACTGCGGCGGTTTTGAGTTGGCCATCTGCAACTGGGAGGCGATTCGCGCGTACATGGAGTACGAGGTCCACACCCTCAAGGAGATCCAGGACCCGCTCGACCTGCAAGGCCCCGACGATCCGCCGCATGAAGGGCTGCACACGTTCTACAACGCTCGCGAACGCATGCGCCGTCGGCGCAAGGCGGGCGAAGTCGGCTGGGGTTATCCGTTCTGGTGGTACCTGTACCACGTCATGACCCTCTGGACCCTGCCCAACCACCTCACCGAATGGGAAATCCGCCGCATCAAAAGCATGGGCCGCGCTGCCGTGCCCGAGGCGATGCAGGCATGGTCCGCTCCGCTGCCGAAAGCTGAATGGGCCAAACCCAGCGAGAAATTGCAGCGCATGAGCAAAATGGTCAACGACCTGCGCCAGCAAGAGCCGCAGGTGTCGTTGATTCAGCACTTCGTTGAAGTACAGATCGCTGAAGCGAAACTGAAGTAAGGGTTAACAATCAGCGATGGAACGCCGCTTTTTTCCTTAGACGCTCTTCGGTATCGGCTTGTTCAGCTCGCACAATGGGCACGTCAGCTGTCCACTGCGGATTTTTTCGACTTGCCCCTGCGATGCAACAACGCTACCGGCAACCAACGGCTGTACCTGCCCTGGCATCAATGGCATCGCTGGCGTTCCCGGGACTGGCACCCCGCCCAACAAGATCGGCACGCTGCTAAAAATCCCGGCAGGGCTGATGAGGATGTGCTGACCACCCGCTTTCAGGGTAAGGCTGACGCCAGCATCAATGACTAGGTTAACGCCGGATTTGAGGTGCACCTCGAACCCGGCCTCCATTGCCAACACCTGGCCCACGCGGGTGTGGCTACTGCCTACCACCTGTAAATGATCGCCCGCCAGCAGCTGAACCTTGCGCTCGCCGGTGAGGGTCCGGTATTCCTCACCTTTGAGTACCGAGGTACTGTTGCCCTTGATGGTTTCCAGGCGCTGACCGCCAATTTCAGTCCGGCTGTCGTTCTGGATCAGCTGTTCCATGTCGCGTTGGGCGCGCAGGTAGACCCGTTCCGCACCGTTCTTGTCGTCAAAATGGACTTCGTTGAAACCGGTGCTCGCACGGGAGCTTCGGCTGCGAAAGACGCTTTTGGTCTTGCTTTCAGGCAGCCCATGCGCAACGGGGTTCAGGTTATTGGGCAGGCAGCCGACGATAACCGGCCTGTCGGCATCCCCTTCCAAGTAGGAAACCAGCACCTCCATGCCCACTCGTGGAACGGTGACGGCACCATACCCATCGCCCGCCCAGCTGGACGCAACCCGCACCCAGCAACTGGTTGTTTCGTCGTCCTGCTCGCTGCGGTCCCAGTGGAATTTGACTTTGACCCGACCGAATTTGTCGCAGTAGATTTCTTCATTCACAGGGCCGGTGACCCTGGCGGTCTGGGTGCTGTGGATTCGCGGCTTCGGGTGTTCCAGTGCCGGACGGAACTGGACCGCTTCCGCAATAGCGGTGAAGGTGTTGCGATACCCTTGAACGATACGCCCGTGTTCAACGGGGCTGCTACCGCCCAGCTCTTCGAGCACCTGCGGCTGTCTTGCGTCATGTTGCACAGAAATCAGCACCCAGTGGGTTTCGGGGGCGAAATCCTGAACCAGGTGCAAGCGCGATCCACTGCGCAAAAGCGACGCATCACTCTCGCCATCCGCCAGGCGAAACCCGGTTTGATGGCGCTCAAGCGCACGCTTGGATAGAACGTCACCACGCCTTCTCTCTTCGAAATTCCCGGGGTAGACGTAATTCTCCAAGTAGGGACCGTATTTGGGGACTTCGCCGCTCTCCCATTGCGCCTGGGTTCGCTCGGGGTTTTGTAGGCTCTGCAGCGGAATATGGGTCTGTTTGAAGTCATGATCGCGCAGGGCGACATGATTGGTTTGGGCGGTTAGACGCACACCGAAGGCCTTGACCGCCGGACCTTCTGCCACCAGGCCGCTCCCCGGCTTGAACGGCAACACCTGCGGGGATTGCTGCGGGAATCGGGTTTCATCGTCGGCAAAGATCAGGTGATGACTGTCAGGCGTGTGCTCAAACCGGTAGAAAATCCCCTCTTCCTCGCACAGCCGGCTGAGAAAGTGCAGGTCCGACTCGTCGTACTGCACGCAATAGTCGCGCGGCGCCATGACCGCCGTGATGCGGTCGAACGATGCATCGGTGCCCTTCAGCATGTGGTGCCCTTTCAGCACCTCAAGAATGATCTCCGGCACGGTCATTTTCTGGAACGAACGGCGATGGCTCGAGTGCTGCAAAAAGGCCAGAAAGGGCGCCAGCACCAGATGGTAATGGGTGAATGCCCCGCCTGTTTTGCCTTTGCGGATCGAATAAACATGACCGTGAATCCCCTGCCCTTGCGCCCCGAATCTCAGGTAGGCCGCTTTATGCAGCAAGCCGTCCAACGCGTGGGATGAGCGCCTGCTCACCAGTTCGATGTTGATTTCATAGGGTCGGCTCAGCGCCTCGGTCCCGTGAAAACTCAGCACCTGCAAGTCAGTTTGCTGCTCCCCGTTGATGTCCAGACAGAACTTCGGGGTAAGGCCGGGATGAGACATGCGCGGATCTTCGTGTCGAAAGGGGCAAACAGTGTCGTTGAAGAGGGACTCAGCGAATGTCGGTCACACTATGAAGAACACGTAGGACTCTTCCCGATATTGAGCGGGCTTGATCTGACACCGTCGAAACCTGTCAGGAAAACGCGGCGGGCTCGACAACCAGAGACCCTACGAAAAATCACCAACGCGCTGCTCTTTTTCTATTAGATTTAATCAACATAAGATCACACACCAAAACAATCGACGTTAAAAAGCTGCCGAGTCACGGACCGACACTTTTGCCTAAGGAGACAGGTTGTATGCGCAGTCATTCGGTCATTCATACGCCACGACAGAGTGATTACCCGGAGCTCGCCCGCATCTGGGAAGACTCGGTGCGGGCCACCCATGATTTCTTGCCCAGCTCTTATATCTCTATGCTCAAGAGCATGGTGCTCAATCAGTATCTGGATGCGGTGATGCTGATTTGCAGCAAAGACACTCGGCAACGAATCACCGGTTTCGCCGGAATCGCTGCGGGCAAAGTCGAAATGCTGTTCATCGACCCTGAGCACCGCGGCCAAGGACTTGGCAAATTGCTGCTCACTCATGCCATTGAGCACTTCCACGCCGATGAACTGGACGTCAACGAGCAAAACCTTCAAGCCCTGGGGTTCTACCTCAAGCAGGGGTTTGAGGTGATCGGTCGTTCTGAGGTGGACGGCATGGGTCAGCCTTATCCGTTACTGCATATGCGCCTGAGCAGGCCCCTTTGAATGAAGCCTGCGCTGCATGCCCCGGCGATCAGTCGAGCAAACCGTCAATCAGGGCCTTGTTGAAGTGCTCCGGGTCCTGGATTTGTGGCGCATGCCCCAGCGTCTCAAACTCAACCAGCGTTGCATGAGGAATGCGCTTGGCCACGGCCTTGCCTAGTTCGGGATAGTTGCCCAATGTCTTACGCAACGCTTCGGGGGCCAGGTCTTTGGCGATGGCGGTGTTGTCCTTTTGTCCGATCATTAACAGAGTAGGCATTTTCAGGTTTTCGAACGCGTAGAACACCGGCTGATTGAAAATCATCTCATAGGTCTGCGCTGAGGCATGGGCCACCTCTTCACGCCCCTTGCCGTTGTACATGCCCGCCTGCATATCGACCCAATGATCGAACTCCGGCCGCCATTCGTTGGCGTAATAAGTCGCCTGCTGGTATTTGCGGATGCTGTCGGCATTGGTTTTCAAATCGCGCGCATACCATTGCTCGAACGTGAGAGCAGGCACGCCTTTGGCTTTCCAGTCCTCAAGACCGATGGGGTTGACCAAGACCAGTTGGTCGACCTGTTGCGGGTACATCAATGCGAAGCGGGTGGCCAACATACCGCCCATGGAATGCCCGAGCACAATGACGTGGTCGATGCCCAGGTGGGTGAGCAACGCGTTGGTGTTCTGCGCCAATTGCTCGAACGTATAACGGTAATGCTCAGGTTTACTCGACCGACAGAAACCTATCTGATCAGCCGCAATCACCCGGTACCCCGCGTCGCTCAACGGTTTGATTGTCCCTCCCCAGGTCGCGCCACAAAAATTCTTGCCATGCAGCAGCACAACGGTGCGCCCATTGGACGCATGGGACGGTTTGATGTCCATGTAGCCCATCTGTACCTGTTCACCCTGAGACTCAAAAGCAAAATTCTGTGCAGGATAGGGATACTCGAAACCTTGCAACTGCGGGCCGTAGGACGGCGTTTCAGCAGCGAACAACGGCAAACTTACGCTCATTATCAATGCGGCAAGCCATTTGGACATAAACCAGACTCCAGGTAACACGCTTTAGCCAATCAGGACGACGCGTCACCCGCGATGGGTTCCTGGATGGCCTTTCGCTAACGAAAAAGCACAGAACGACCACCTATCTTGAAGGCATTTTCAATGTGGCCGCGATTAACACTGCGTGCGCGGGTACAATAGCCGTCTTTCCCCTTAAGTAACGGCTCTTTGTCATGACAGACCCCATTCGCCTTTCCAAACGCCTTGTCGAGCTGGTCGGCTGCTCCCGCCGGGAGGCTGAACTGTTTATCGAAGGCGGTTGGGTCACGGTTGACGGTGAAGTCATTGAAGAACCGCAGTTCAAAGTCGATAACCAGAAAATCGAGCTCGACCCCGAGGCAAAAGCAACAGCTCCGGAATCAGTGACCATTCTCTTGCATCAACCGGCGCACTTCGACGCCGAAAGCGCGCTGCAACTGATCACCCCCGGCACCCTGTCCGAAGAGCATCGGTACGGTAAGCGCCCCCTCAAAGGGCACTTCATGCGCCTGTCGCCCATTTCGACCCTGCAAGCCAACGCCAGCGGGTTGATGGTCTTCAGTCAGGACTGGAAAATACTGCGCAAGTTGACCGACGATCGCAGCAAGATCGAACAGGAATACGTGGTCGAGATCGAAGGAACCATGGCAGCCCATGGCCTCAATCGCCTCAACCACGGCCTGACTTACAAGGGCAAGGAACTGCCCGCAGTAAAAGCCAGCTGGCAGAACGAAAACCGCCTGCGCTTCGCCATGAAGAACCCCCAGCCCGGCGTCATTGCCCAACTGTGTGAAAGCGTCGGCCTCAAGGTCGTGTCCCTTCGACGCATCCGCATCGGCGGTGTGTCCATGGGCAAGCTGCCAGAAGGCCAATGGCGCTACCTGTCCGGCAAGGAAAAATTCTAAGCCGGCTTGCACCCTCACATTTCAGCGTCGCACAGGCTTCCCGTGCGACGTTCACATCAGACTTATCAGGACCGTAAACCATGATGAACAACGACGTACTGCGTAGCGTTCGCTACATGCTCGATATCAGCGATGGCAAAGTCGTGGATATCATCAAGCTGGGTGGCCTGGACGTGTCCAAGGACGACGTGATCGCCTTCATGAAAAAGGACGAGGAAGAAGAAGGCTATCTGAATTGCAGCGATGAAGTCATGGCGCATTTTCTCGATGGCCTGGTGATCTTCAAGCGCGGCAAGGACGACAGCCGCGCCCCGCAAAAAATCGAAGTGCCGGTGACCAACAACACCGTGCTGAAAAAACTGCGGGTTGCCTTCGAGCTCAAGGAAGACGACATGCACGCCATTCTCAAGGCGGCCGAGTTTCCGGTGTCCAAGCCTGAGCTGAGCGCGCTGTTCCGCAAGTTCGGCCACAGCAACTACCGGACCTGCGGCGACCAGCTGCTGCGCAACTTCCTCAAGGGCCTGACGCTGCGCATTCGCGCCTGAGTCCCCTGCTTCAAAACGGATGACCCGACGGACCTCGACCCAAGATCATGACCATGACTTACAACGTCTCCCCCGTCGGCTTCATGCGCTCCTGCTTCAAGGAAAAATTCACCATCCCCCGGCAGCCTCAACTGGCTCCCGCTGCGCGTGGCGTCCTGGAGTTGGTGGCACCCTTCGACCATGCCGACGCAGTGCAAGGGCTTGAGCAGGTCAGCCATATCTGGCTACTTTTTCTTTTCCATCAGACTCTGGAAGAAAAGCCGCGCCTGAAGGTTCGCCCGCCGCGCCTCGGAGGCAACCAGTCCATGGGCGTGTTCGCGACGCGCGCGACTCATCGCCCTAACGGCATTGGTCAGTCGGTGGTGAAGCTGGAGAAGGTAGAGCCTGGACGCCTTTGGGTCTCGGGCATCGACTTGCTGGACGGCACTCCGGTGCTGGACATCAAACCGTATGTGCCCTACGCCGATAGCGTCGAGGGCGCCACAAACACCATCGCCAGTGCCGCCCCGATGTTGATTCCGGTGCAATGGGAAGGCAGCGCGCTGCTTCAGGCCCGTGAACACGCGCAACGTCTGAATGAGCCATTGGTCGAGCTGATTGAGCAATGTCTGGCGCAGGATCCACGTCCGGCTTATCAGGTACCAGCGCCAGAGCGCCGCTACGGCACACAGTTCTGGGATCTTGATGTCCGCTGGCATTACCCGCAAAACGGGCTGATACGCGTGCTTGAGGTCGTGCCTGCGACACAGTGAAGCAACATGCCGCAAAAGAAAAAACCCGCTCGGCCATTGACTGCCGAAGCGGGTTTTTTTCTGAATCGGCTGACCTTACTTCTCGACGAAGGCGCGCTCGATCAGGTAATCGCCAGGCTCACGCATGCGCGGGGACACCTTCAAGCCAAAGCTGTTGAGAACTTCGCTGGTCTCATCGAGCATGCTCGGGCTACCACACAGCATTGCACGATCATCCTCGGGGTTGATCGGCGGCAGACCGATGTCCCTGAACAGCTTGCCGCTGCGCATCAAGTCGGTCAGGCGGCCCTGGTTCTCGAACGGCTCACGCGTCACGGTTGGGTAATAAATCAGTTTTTCACGCAATGCTTCACCGAAGAACTCGTTCTGCGGCAAGTGCTCAGTGATGAACTCGTGGTAGGCAACCTCGTTCACGTAGCGTACGCCGTGGCAGAGAATGACCTTCTCGAAGCGCTCATACGTTTCCGGGTCCTGAATGACGCTCATGAACGGCGCCAGGCCCGTTCCTGTGCTGAGCAGATACAGGTGCTTGCCCGGCTTGAGATCGTCCAGCACCAGAGTGCCGGTCGGTTTCTTGCTGATGATGATCTCGTCGCCTTCCTTCAAATGCTGCAACTGCGACGTCAAGGGACCATCAGGCACCTTGATGCTGAAGAACTCAAGATGCTCTTCCCAGTTCGGGCTGGCGATCGAGTAAGCGCGCATGAGCGGGCGCCCGTTCGGCTGCTGAAGACCGATCATGACGAACTGACCGTTCTCAAAGCGCAAACCTGGATCACGGGTGCACTTGAAACTAAAGAGGGTGTCGTTCCAGTGATGGACGCTCAGGACACGCTCGTGATTCATGTTGCTCATGTACGGGGGCTCCGAAAAATTTCGCTCGCGCTGACTCTGAGCGCTATTGCGCGTCATTCTAGTGGCAAGCACAATATCTGTTAAATGAATTATTAAGATATGGGTTATCGGTTATATAGATATGCGATTTACTCTGCGTCAACTTCAAGTCTTCGTCGCCGTCGCTCAGCAGGAAAGCGTCTCGCGCGCTGCCGGGCTTTTGTCACTCTCGCAATCAGCGGCCAGCACCTCCATTACTGAGTTGGAGCGTCAATCCAGCTGCCAGTTATTTGATCGCGCCGGCAAACGCTTGAGCCTGAACGCAACGGGCCGCCAGCTACTGCCACAAGCGGTAGCGCTGCTGGATCAGGCCAAGGAGATCGAGGACCTGCTCAATGGCAAATCCGGTTTCGGCTCATTGGCAGTCGGCGCCACGCTCACCATCGGCAATTATCTGGCCACGCTCTTGATCGGCAGTTTCATGCAGCGCCATCCCGAGAGCCAAGTGAAGCTGAGCGTGCAAAACACAGCGAATATTGTGCAGCAGGTTGCCCATTACGAAATTGATCTAGGTCTGATCGAGGGTGATTGTACCCACCCCGACATCGAAGTTCAGACGTGGGTCGAAGACGAACTGGTGGTCTTCTGCGCCCCGCAGCACCCGCTGGCCAAACGCGGTCACGCCACCCTGGAGGAGCTGACTCAGGAAGCCTGGATCCTCAGGGAGCAGGGTTCAGGCACCCGCCTGACCTTCGATCAAGCCATGCGCCACCACCGCAACGCCCTGAATGTGCGTTTGGAGCTGGAACACACCGAAGCCATCAAGCGTGCGGTGGAGTCTGGCTTGGGTATTGGCTGTATTTCTCGTCTGGCACTGCGCGATGCGATCCGCCGCGGCAGCCTGGTGGCGGTGGAAACCCCGGAGCTGGACCTGTCGCGGCAGTTCTATTTCATCTGGCATAAGCAGAAGTACCAGACCTCTGCCATGCGCGAGTTTCTCGACCTGTGTCGCGCATTCACCGCAGGGGTTCAGCGCAGCGACGAAATAGTGCTGCCGAGTATTGCCTGAGCCATCCAGCTATCCGCGAACCATCAACCCAGCAGGATCAAGCCCCACACCAGGCCGATCATGCCCAGCGCAATGAATTGCGCCGCGCTGCCCATGTCCTTGGCGTTTTTCGACAGCGGGTGCAAATCCAGCGAAATCCGGTCAATGGCCGCCTCAACAGCGGAGTTGAGCAACTCGACAATCAACGCCAGCAGGCACACGGCAATCAGAACCGCGCGCTCACCCCGACTGACATTGAACATGAAGGCCAGGGGTATCAGGATCACGTTGAGGAGCACCAACTGACGAAATGCGGCTTCGCCGGTGTAGGCGGCGCGCAAACCATCGAACGAATAGCCAGTGGCGTTGAAGATACGTTTCAGGCCGGTTTGGCCTTTAAAGGGCGACATAGATAGGCAACTGCGTAAAAAAAGACAAAGAAGGCTAATTTAACAAAAGTCAAAAAAGCGTGAGCAACCGGGCCGAATGCAGCGTCAGTTGGCCGGAATCGATTCCATTTGCTGCAAGAGCAAAGCAGCCTGTGTGCGAGTGCGCACATTGAGCTTGCGAAAAATCGCCGTGACATGGGCCTTGATCGTGGCTTCCGAAACACTCAGCTCGTAGGCGATCTGCTTGTTCAGCAAGCCCTCGCAGACCATGGTCAGTACCCGGAACTGCTGGGGAGTGAGACTCGCCAGACCTGCACTGGCAGCCTTGGCTTCAGCCGAAACGCTGATGGCTTCATTGACTTGCGGCGGCCACCAGACATCACCATCAAGCACCGTACGTACGGCCTGCTGAATGGTCTCGAGAGAACTGGACTTGGGGATGAAACCACTGGCGCCAAACTCGCGGGAGCGAACCACGATGGATGCCTCCTCTTGCGCCGACACCATGACCACCGGGATTTGCGGGTACTGTCCGCGTAACAGGACCAGGCCAGAAAATCCGTAAGCGCCGGGCATGTTCAGGTCCAGCAACACCAAGTCCCAATCTGCCTTATCGGTCAGGCAGCTTTCAAGCTCGGCAATGCTTTCG
Organism: Pseudomonas sp. ASL8; assembly: GCF_056680355.1. Classification (NCBI taxonomy): domain Bacteria; kingdom Pseudomonadati; phylum Pseudomonadota; class Gammaproteobacteria; order Pseudomonadales; family Pseudomonadaceae; genus Pseudomonas; species Pseudomonas sp. ASL8. The sequence goes on from NZ_CM155278.1 coordinate 180,167, forward strand.
GCTTCAACCAACTTAGCCTCAGGACCCAATCCCAGACTCAAGGCCTGACGCAGTGCACTGCGAAACAAAGGGTGGTCATCAGCAATCAGGATTTCGTATGTCATTTATCAATGATCCTGTTTTAGGTGAGCGCCAATGGATTCAGCGCTCACGAAGGCATCCATCGATGCCGGCAAACTCACGGTACCAACACGGTACGTTCAACGCCAAGACCCACAAAACCAGCGTTCAAGCGTTATTTCGGCGACAAGGATGACGAGCGAAGACGGGGTGGTCAAGTTCAACGCTTTACGGCAAAGTCTGCACCCTGCCAACTAGAGCGTCATCATGCGAAAACAAGCCCTGCGGGCCGACCTGTTAATGCTAATCACCGCGATGATCTGGGGCTCTGGCTTTGTCGCGCAAACTTCAGGTATGGACCATATTGGGCCATATCTCTATACAGGTCTGCGCTTCGCCCTTGGCTCGTTATGCTTGTTGCCCTTGCTGCTCCGTCGCTCTGACGCTGTAAAACCCGAGCCTCTGATGACACGCGGCCTATTGCTCGGCGGCATTGTGATGGGGCTGGCCTTGTGCACAGGCATCAACCTGCAACAAGTCGGCCTGCTGTTTACCAGCGTAACCAACGCCGGATTCATCACCGGCCTCTACGTCATTGTAGTTCCGCTTCTGGGCCTGCTGCTGGGTCACAAGACCGGAACAGGCACGTGGCTTGGCGCAGGTCTGGCAGTGGTGGGTATGTTCCTGCTCAGTGTGGGTGACAATTTCCACGTCGCCTCAGGTGATTGGTTGCAATTGATCGGGGCCGTTGTCTGGGGCGGACACGTAATCCTGGTCGGCGTTTTTGCCAGCCGCCACGACGCGATCCGCCTCGCGTTCCTGCAATTTCTGACCTGTTCGGTCATCAGCCTGATCCTCGCGCTGATTTTCGAAGACATTCAGTTGCAGTCGATCATCGCCGCCGGCCCTGCCCTGCTGTACGGCGGCGTGGTTGCCGTAGGGATCGGTTATACCCTGCAAGTCGTTGCACAAAAAGATGCTATTGCCTCCCATGCGGCGATTATTCTTTCCCTCGAAGCCGTCTTTGCCGCCATTGCCGGCGCGCTGCTTCTGGGAGAGTCGCTGCACCTGAAGGGCTACCTCGGTTGCGCGCTGATGCTTGCGGGTATGTTACTGGCACAGTTGTGGCCGAAAAAACCTGAGCCGGTAATGGCCCTATAAAAAAGCCTTGAGATGAGTATGCGACGCATCGTCCAGGTCGACCGGCAGCTGATGTTTGGCAGCCAGATAGTGCGCGGTGAAGACATCCAGGTACGCGTCCAGCACGCCAGCGGCGGTATTGTCCTCGGCCAGTTCAAGGCACAGCGCCGCCACTTCGGCGGTGCAAAAATGATCATCACGCTTGGAGCGACGCAGTCGATAGCGGGAAATCTGTTCCGGCTCCAGGCTGAGCACCGGAAAATGATCCAGATACGGGCTCTTGCGAAACATCTTGCGCGCCTCGCTCCAGGTTGCGTCCAGCAGAATAAAAAGCGGGCGTTTGCCGTCCTCTAGTTTCACCTCAGTAACCACGCGCTCGCTGGCGACAAATTCGCCGGGGAACACGATGTAGGGTTGCCACTGTGGATCATTGAGCAATGCCGGTAACTCGGCATCGACTTCAGTCCGCGACCAACCGTACGCATGGGTTTCTTCGATGACATCGGCAATCAACCAGCCCGTGTTGGTTGGTTTCAGCGGCTCGACGTCATACATCAACAGACACATGGCTGACTTGGCCGCCACCTTCGGGCGCCAGGCGCACAAGCAGTAGCTGAAAATCACGCGGCACCCGGGGCAACGTTCAGCCCTTGAGCCTCGAGCAGTAAAAGGCTTGATGCTGCGCGCCAGGCGTTGGGCTCGCAGCCGGGAAACGGCATGACTCATTGCGGATGACGCCGACAAATAAAAAGCATCGACACAGCAGAAACTCGGTAGACAGGAAGTCCGGGCAGTTTATCAGAGGCCGATGTCGCGCCCTTTGTTTCCTTGTCCTTTGTTTACTTTATACTGCACGACCATTTGAGCCTGCCCAGGCAGACACGCTCTGCGTGTGATCGGTTTTGTCGTTACCGACCCCGGCAGTGAACGCACTTTCAAGTCGCTGGTCCAACGGCCAGTCACTGAATCAGGAGAGTTTCATGCTGCGCCTTATCGTCCCCACCCTTACGCTTTTGCTGGTAGCACCGTTCTGCGCCCAAGCGGCCTCCAAGCAGGATTTCGAGCTGAGCAAAATGCTGGAAAAAGTTGCTAAGGAAAGCAGCGTCGGCACGCCGCGGGCGATCAATGAAGACATTCTGGATCAGGGTTACACCGTTGAAGGAAAAGTCCTGATCAATCACCTTAGCGTGCGCGAAAGCCACGCCATGAAGATGCGCAGCAACCCGGACGCAGTTCGCAGCCAATTGGGCGACAGCGTTTGTCACAACACCGGTTACCGCCAACTCATGGCCAAGGGCGCGCTGCTCAAGTATGAGTTCACCGAATATAAAACCAATCGCCCGGTGGCGACCCAGGCTTTCAAAGCCGCTGATTGCGCGGTCAAGAAATAGTCTCGGTTAAAAATTTCATACGGCGACAAGCAGGGTCTATACATTTAGAAGGCTTTTTAATTTTCAGGGCAAAAAGGGGGTTGCCCGCACTGTTGCGCAGTACCCATGTTTTTCTTTTAACCCAAGGACATAAGCAGAATCAGTATGGATCACTCGGTGACGATATCCGTGCGAAACTGGCACTCCAAAGCCAGCTGTAATGCTCGGACAAATGTCTGGGCAGCCAGCGACACACGATGTGGCGCGGTCGTGTCGATCATGTCGGCACGATCAGTGGTTCTGCAGAAGGAGAAAGTCTGAATGCCTTATGAACCGAATGATTTTTTGTCTCAACACTTCCAGAGCAATGGTTTCGACCTCACCCGCAAGGTTGAAGAACATATCGGCCTGGTTGCTCCCAACAGCCCCAATCTACCGCTCTACCGCGACATGATGTTGACTGTTCTGCGCATGGCGCAGGACGACCGCAATCGCTGGAACGCCAAGATCACCCTGCAAGCATTGCGCGAACTTGAGCACGCCTTCCGGATACTGGAACAGTTCAAGAGCCGTCGTAAAGTCACCGTGTTCGGCTCGGCCCGCACACCTGTAGAACATCCGTTGTATGCCTTGGCACGGGAAGTGGGCGCTGCCTTGGCGCGCTCCGATCTGATGGTGATTACCGGTGCCGGTGGCGGCATTATGGCCGCAGCACACGAAGGAGCAGGGCTCGACCACAGCCTGGGCTTCAACATCACTCTGCCTTTCGAGCAGCATGCAAACCCCACCGTTGAAGGCACTGAAAACCTGCTGCCTTTCCACTTCTTCTTTATCCGCAAATTGTTCTTCGTCAAAGAAGCGAACGGACTGGTGCTATGCCCTGGCGGTTTCGGCACGCTGGATGAAGCGCTGGAAGTCTTGACGTTGATTCAGACTGGCAAAAGCCCACTTGTGCCTGTCGTTTTGCTCGACACACCCGGCGGCAGCTTTTGGCAAGAAGCGCTTAATTTCATCAGCAATCAACTGGAGGCCAATCATTACATTTTGCCGAGCGACATGAAGTTGCTGCGACTGGTTTATAGCGCGGAAGAAGCGGTCGATGAAATCAACCAGTTCTACAACAACTTCCATTCAAGCCGATGGCTGAAAAGTCAGTTCGTGATTCGAATGAATCACCCGCTCAACGAGCAGTCACTCGACTACATACAAGGGGCGTTCGCCGACTTGCGGCTGAGCGATACCTTCCATCAGCATATGTACATGGGTGAAGAGCACGACGAACCGCAGTTCAGCCACCTTGTGCGACTGGCGTTTAACTTTAATGGACGAAACCAGGGCCGCCTGCGCGAACTGGTCGACTACATCAACAAGTCAGAAAACTGGGTCAAAGCGCCTCCCCAACAACAAACCCGTGTACGTGAACCGCTAAAGGTCACGTAAGGGGTCCTGCCCCGGGCAAGCTCAGCGGCTTGTCCACTTCGCTCAGTCATCCGCACCCCGGCCGCTCAACAAGCGGCCGATCATGTCCAGCGGATAACCCCGATAGCTAAGGAAACGTCCCTGCTTTGCACGCTCGCGAGCGTCCACCGGTAGCTTCCCGGCAAACTTGCGTCGCCAGGTTTCTTCCAGTTGAGCCTGCCAGTCGAAGCCACACTCGCGTAATGCCTGCTCTATATCTGCTCGTGGCAAGCCACGCTGCCCAAGCTCCTCACGGATGCGCAAAGGCCCTTGACCCGAGCGAGCACGGTAAGAAACGAAGCTTTCGAGGTATCTCGACTCGGACAACAGCCCTTCTTCCGTAAGCCGGTCGAGGGCAGGTTCGATCAATTCAGGAGGGGCGCCGCGCTGACGCAACTTACGCGCCAGCTCGACTCGACCGTGCTCGCGACGTGCGAGCAGGTCCATTGCAGTACGCCTTACGGCGACAGGCGTATCAAGCACCGCTGTCATAGGCCGTATCAGATATCGACGTCGGTTTCGGCCAGATCAGCAGCAGACATTTTGGCACCTTTGACAGGTAATGCCTTGGTGTCGGCGGCAGGCGATGCCTTGGTATCGGCAGTCGGAGTCAGCAGCTTTTCACGAATCAGCTTCTCGAGGTTCGCACCGACTTCCGGATTATCCGCCAGGAACTTGGCCGAGTTGGCTTTGCCCTGACCAATCTTGCTGCCCTGATAGCTGTACCAGGCACCGGATTTCTCTACAAAACCGTGAAGTACAGCCAGATCAATGATCTCGCCGTTCAGGTAAATGCCCTTGCCGTAGAGAATCTGGAACTCGGCCTGGCGGAACGGCGGAGCCACTTTGTTCTTCACGACTTTGACGCGGGTTTCACTGCCTACAACTTCATCACCTTCTTTCACCGCGCCAGTACGGCGGATGTCCAGACGGACCGAAGCATAGAACTTGAGCGCATTACCGCCCGTGGTGGTTTCCGGGCTACCGAACATCACACCGATCTTCATACGGATCTGGTTGATGAAGATGACCAGGCAGTTGGCGTTCTTGATGTTACCGGTGATTTTACGCAGCGCCTGTGACATCAGACGGGCCTGAAGGCCTACGTGCATATCACCCATTTCGCCTTCGATTTCAGCTTTCGGAACCAGGGCTGCTACGGAGTCGATAACGATAACGTCGACGGCGTTGGAGCGCACCAGCATGTCGGTGATTTCCAGCGCTTGCTCACCGGTATCGGGTTGCGACACCAGCAGGTCGTCAACATTGACGCCAAGCTTGCCCGCGTATTCAGGATCGAGCGCGTGCTCAGCATCAACGAATGCACAGGTAGCGCCCAGCTTTTGGGCTTGAGCGATAACCGAAAGCGTCAGCGTGGTTTTACCCGAGGATTCCGGACCGTAGATTTCAACGATTCGGCCGCGTGGCAAGCCACCGATACCGAGGGCGATATCCAACCCGAGTGAACCGGTAGAAATAGAAGGAATCGCTTGGCGGTCATGATCCCCCATGCGCATCACGGCACCTTTGCCGAATTGACGCTCGATCTGACCCAAGGCCGCAGCCAAGGCTTTCTTCTTGTTCTCGTCCATTGAAGTCCTCACGTAATCAATAAGGCCTGACGGCCACAACACCTGTATAAGTAGACAGTATTATTCCACAGGGTGGAGCGCTCGCCTACCCCCGTTTTAGTATTTCTCCAGCCGCGAGCTGTATCAGCCCCTCTAGCGCGGCCTTCACCGTTTGTCGGCGGACCTGATCACGGTCACCGTCAAACTGCCTGCGCACGGAAACGAGCTGCTGTCCCGCGCCCCATGCAAGCCATACCGTCCCTACTGGCTTGTCCGCCGAGCCTCCATCAGGCCCGGCAACGCCGCTGACCGCGACGGCAAACTGTGCCCCGCTTTTTTCCTGTGCGCCCGACACCATGGCCTCGACCACTTCGCGACTGACCGCTCCCACCGAGCTGAACAGTTCGGCCGGCACGTTCAGTTGAAGGTTTTTTTGCGCGTTCGAATAGGTGACATAACCGGCCTCGAACCAGGCAGAGCTACCGGGTATACGGGTAATCGCCTCGGCAATCCCGCCCCCCGTGCAGGATTCAGCGGTGGTTACCTGCGCCCTCAACGATTGCAGGTGCTTGCCGAGTAAAGCCGCAAGCTGGGTAATATCATCCACGACCTTCTCCGATTTTCAGCACGTCAGGTGAGACACCGTACACGAGCTCTTTATACGTGCAAGGACAGAAGCATTCGACCGCTCCTGCTCTTGGATCAAGCACGATTGAATGACTACCGACCTCTCTTGGCCGGCTTTTTGACGGTTTCAATTATTGTTTCTCTCGGGCGCTTTTTTGCCTCATCAATGGGGATGAAGCGACCATTGACTGCATCTCGACCACGTTTATTCGACATAAGAACATCCTGTTCCTGCTGTTCTCTGGAATGAAACAGCTTGAATGCAAGCGTAGCCATGTCTGCGCAATAGCCCATCGCAAAGTCGTAACCAGGCTTTTCGCCAGGCTCCACTCTGCGAGGCAAGATCGTGCGTGTTAACCTTGCGCCCATTGTAAAAACAGACGGGCACAGGACTTCATCCACGCCGATGAAGTCCGCAAGGCGCCCGACATCTGGCCCCCACTTTTGACGAACTCGCCTAAAAAACCGATGAATAAAGCATTGACTGACCTGTCCTCACACACCCCGATGATGCAGCAATATTGGCGGTTGAAAAATCAACACCCTGATCAGTTGATGTTCTATCGCATGGGCGACTTCTACGAAATCTTCTACGAAGACGCCAAAAAGGCCTCCAAGCTGCTGGATATCACGTTGACTGCGCGCGGCCAGTCGGCGGGACAGGCGATTCCCATGTGCGGGATTCCTTACCATGCGGCCGAAGGTTATCTCGCGAAGCTGGTAAAGCTCGGCGAGTCGGTAGTGATCTGCGAACAGGTCGGCGATCCCGCTACCAGTAAAGGCCCGGTGGACCGTCAGGTCGTGCGGATCATTACACCCGGCACGGTCAGCGACGAGGCGCTGCTCGACGAACGCAGGGACAACCTGATTGCTGCAGTATTGGGCGATGAACGCCTGTTTGGCCTCGCTGTTCTGGACATCACCAGTGGCAATTTCAGTGTTCTTGAAATCAAGGGCTGGGAAAACCTGCTGGCGGAGCTGGAGCGAATCAATCCAGTCGAGCTGATGATCCCCGATGATTGGCCACAGGGCTTGCCCGCCGAGAAGCGACGTGGGACCCGGCGTCGTGCACCGTGGGACTTCGAGCGCGATTCGGCGCTTAAAAGCCTGTGCCAGCAATTCTCTACCCAGGACCTCAAGGGCTTTGGTTGCGAGAACCTGACACTGGCTATCGGAGCCGCGGGTTGCCTGCTCGGTTATGCCAAAGAAACCCAGCGCACCGCTCTCCCGCATTTGCGCAGCCTGCGTCATGAACGACTGGATGATACGGTCGTGCTCGATGGCGCCAGTCGACGCAACCTGGAGCTGGACACCAATCTGGCAGGCGGACGCGACAACACTCTGCAATCGGTCATGGACCGCTGCCAGACCGCCATGGGCAGTCGCCTGCTGACACGCTGGCTGAATCGCCCGTTACGTGACTTGAGCGTGCTGCAAGCCCGACAAAGCTCAATCACGTGCCTGCTTGAACGCTACCGCTTCGAACACCTGCAGCCGCAGTTGAAGGAAATCGGCGATATCGAGCGGATTCTCGCCCGGATTGGCCTGCGCAACGCACGTCCGCGTGATCTGGCGCGTCTGCGCGACGCCCTGGCGGCATTGCCCGAGCTACAACGAGCAATGGCTGACCTGGAAGCTCCGCACCTCCAGCAACTGGCGCTGACGACCAGCACCTACCCGGAATTAGCGGACCTGCTGCAGCGAGCCGTCATCGACAACCCGCCTGCGGTCATTCGTGATGGCGGCGTGCTGAAAACCGGCTACGACGCCGAGCTCGACGACCTGCAATCGCTCAGCGAGAACGCCGGACAGTTTCTGATTGATCTGGAAGCCCGAGAAAAAGCCCGTACGGGGCTGGCCAACCTCAAGGTCGGCTACAACCGGATTCACGGTTACTTTATCGAGCTGCCGAGCAAGCAAGCCGAGCAGGCGCCCGCCGACTATATCCGGCGCCAGACGCTCAAAGGCGCCGAGCGCTTCATCACTCCCGAGTTGAAGGCGTTCGAAGACAAGGCGCTGTCAGCCAAGAGCCGTGCACTGGCTCGCGAAAAGATGCTCTACGAAGCGTTGCTCGAAGACCTGATCGGTCATTTGGCGCCCTTGCAAGACACGGCTGCGGCATTGGCTGAACTGGACGTACTGAGCAACCTGGCTGAGCGCGCGCTGAACCTTGACCTGAACTGCCCACGCTTCGTCGATGAGCCATGCATGCGCATCGAACAAGGTCGGCACCCGGTTGTCGAGCAAGTATTGACCAGCCCATTCGTCGCCAACGACCTGGCGCTCGATGACAACACTCGAATGCTGGTGATCACCGGACCGAACATGGGCGGTAAGTCGACGTACATGCGCCAGACCGCCCTAATCGTTTTGCTGGCTCATATCGGCAGCTTTGTGCCAGCAGCCAGTTGCGAGCTGTCGTTGGTGGATCGGATCTTTACCCGGATCGGTTCCAGCGACGATCTGGCAGGCGGCCGTTCGACCTTTATGGTGGAAATGAGCGAAACCGCGAACATTCTGCATAACGCGACCGACCGCAGCCTGGTATTGATGGATGAAGTCGGGCGCGGCACCAGCACATTCGACGGGTTATCACTGGCGTGGGCTGCGGCAGAATGTCTCGCCCAGTTGCGCGCCTATACGCTGTTCGCCACCCACTATTTCGAGCTGACGGTACTCCCGGAAAACGAGCCGCTGGTTGCGAACGTGCACCTGAACGCCACGGAGCACAATGAACGAATCGTCTTCCTGCACCGCGTATTGCCCGGACCTGCCAGCCAAAGCTATGGCCTGGCCGTGGCCCAGCTGGCGGGGGTTCCAGCCAAGGTCATCCTGCGCGCAAAGGAACACTTGCAGCGCTTGGAAACCACGAGCCTGCCCCACGAGGCGCCCCGGTCAGTCCCTGGCAAACCATCGACCCCACAGCAAAGCGATATGTTCGCCAGCCTTCCACATCCGGTACTCGAAGAGTTGTCAAAAACCAAAGTAGACGACCTGACACCGCGCCAGGCGCTAGAGTTATTGTATGCCTTGCAGTCGCGCATCTAACGGCAATCGCTGCAAGCTGTTAGAATCCCGCGCGGTTTGGGATGCTGCGGGTTTTTAGCCTGACTGCGCAGATTATCCGAGCCGCGTGAAAGCGAACGAACCACGGTAGGGCAAGGCGCGACGCCGTATAAGCGCCTTGCTACTGAATGTATTGGTTTCACACGGCCTGGGAAATTCCCGAACTTAGCAGCCCTGCTGGAAGGGCTCTGCTACCGCCGCCTGAGGAGAGAATTAGAAATGACCTTCGTCGTCACCGACAACTGCATCAAGTGCAAGTACACCGACTGCGTAGAAGTGTGTCCGGTGGACTGCTTCTACGAAGGCCCGAATTTCCTGGTGATTCACCCGGATGAGTGCATCGACTGTGCACTCTGCGAGCCTGAGTGCCCGGCACAGGCGATCTTCTCGGAAGATGAAGTGCCTGAGGATATGCAGGCATTTATCCAGCTGAACGTAGAGTTAGCGGAAATCTGGCCAAATATCACCGAGAAGAAAGAAGGCCTGCCCGATGCTGAAGAGTGGGATGGCGTCAAAGGCAAGCTCAAAGATCTAGAGCGCTAAGTCGTATTGCTCTTACAAAAGGCCCCTCTGGGGCCTTTTGTATTTTGAGTCTTTAAACAGGGTCCGCCCAAACGGGCCCTGCTGCACCGGCAGTTTTCTGCAGGCAAAAAAAAGGGCGGTATGACCCGCCCATATTGTCCTTAGTCCCTGTAATCCCTTTCATCATCCTGATGAATCGCATCCTGCGATGTCCTTGACTGTCATCCTTGACGGCCTGTGTCTATCCCTGGACACAGTTCTTATCTTAGTGATTTAACCGCCAAGAGCAACCGCTCAAAGTTTTCAAAAAGAGTCCTGACGGCTCAATCAGTAAAATTAAATATCCTTTAAAATCAATGAAATATACAAATAACAATGGGGAAAAAGACAGTATTCCCCCCTCAAAACTTACGATGACTTACACCACGCGTAAGCAAAGGCTTACATAGAAAACGCCTTATTGCTCGTCGCGCTTAACGTATTAAAGGCATCATCTAAAAAAGCATGAAAAACACGCTGCCACTTATCCATATCGCGAATATAAAAACACCCCGACCCAGTCGAGGTGTTTTTATAAGTCGGTCGCACTACATCGCACACACTTGAGTCTGTGCACAGCTATTGAAACAGAGACTCACTCGACAGACCGTTCTTTTCAAGAATCTCACGCAAGCGCTTGAGGCCCTCGACCTGGATCTGCCTGACCCTTTCACGGGTCAAACCAATTTCCAGGCCTACGTCTTCCAAGGTACTGCTTTCATGTCCTCGCAAGCCGAAACGCCTTATTACCACCTCACGCTGCTTATCAGTGAGCTCGGAAAGCCACTGATCGATACTCTGGGAAAGATCATCGTCCTGCAGCAGCTCACACGGGTCCGTAGGGCGATCATCGGTCAACGTATCGAGCAATGTCTTGTCCGAGTCCGGACCAAGGGAAACGTCAACGGAGGACACCCGCTCATTGAGCCCAAGCATGCGTTTGACCTCGCCGACCGGCTTCTCGAGCAGGTTGGCGATTTCTTCCGGAGAGGGTTCGTGATCAAGTTTCTGGGTCAGTTCACGAGCGGCACGCAAGTACACGTTAAGCTCTTTGACCACATGAATTGGCAACCTGATCGTGCGGGTCTGATTCATGATGGCACGCTCGATGGTCTGGCGAATCCACCATGTCGCGTAGGTTGAGAAGCGGAAACCGCGTTCAGGATCGAATTTTTCGACCGCCCGGATCAGGCCCAGGTTGCCTTCTTCGATCAGGTCAAGCAATGAGAGTCCACGATTGACGTAGCGTCGGGCGATTTTTACCACCAGCCGCAGATTGCTTTCAATCATGCGTTTGCGCCCTGCCGGATCACCGCTCTGCGACAAACGCGCAAAGTGGACTTCTTCTTCCGGCGAAAGCAGAGGAGAGAAACCAATTTCATTCAGATACAGTTGGGTGGCGTCGAGCGCCCGGGTGTAGTCGATGTACTTGTGTTGCTTGAGCGTTGTGGAGTGTTTGGCTTTGGCGCGGGCAGGAGTTACAGCAGTTTCCTTGCTCGAAACCTTGTCCAGAACGATGCCGGGTTCCATAAGGAGCACCTCATCGTCGATGTCAAACTCCGGCGCTTCTTTACTGAGAGCCATTGTTATAGTCCTTTGGTGAGTTCGACCTCAAGCCCTAGCGGCGCCTAATTTCCATGGCAACGCTTGAGCCTGTCCCCTCTACGCCAGGAAACAGGCTGGTAACCGATCAACGACGTGGCAGGAATTCCAGCGGATCTACAGGTTTACCTTGACGGCGAATCTCAAAATGCAGTTTCACCCGGTCAGTCCCCGTTGACCCCATTTCAGCAATTGTCTGTCCGACCTTGACCTGCTGCCCCTCCCGAACCAACAGCCTACGGTTATGTCCGTAAGCACTGACGTAGGTGTCGCTGTGTTTGATGATTACCAACTCGCCGTAGCCCCGCAAGCCACTCCCGGCGTACACCACCGAACCATCAGACGCAGCCAAAACAGGCTGTCCCAAATCCCCTGCGATATCAATTCCTTTATTCAAACTACCGTTTGAAGAAAATTTACCTATCAAAATGCCATTAGATGGCCACGCCCACCCTGCGGGTGAACGTCCTACAGCCTGTATCGGCGTTGTCGCGGGAGTCCCGGAAGGAGCAGGAATAATCACCGGCACAATCCCGATAGGGCGAGAGATCACGGTGGTTTTGATCGAACCGGAAGGGGCTACATCGGATGTGGAAGCGACTGACGTCGGCGCGGAACTTGACCGGCCATCAAAGCGAATCGTCTGACCTGGGTGGATGGTATAGGGCGCAGGAATCTGATTGCGTTCGGCCAGCGCTTTCCAGTCCCAGCCGTAACGAAATGCAATGGAGAAAAGGGTGTCGCTACGCCGCACCACGTACTGTCCGGTTGTAACTGCCTGCCGTTGGGGCGCCGCCTTGTTACGATCGACAACCCTCACCCCGCCAGAAGGCGTGCTGGAGCAGCCGGCTAGAAATATACCGAAGGCAATGCCAATCACCAGGCGCTGAAAGCTTGTTATAGACATACGCTGTCGAATGACTGTGAGACTCACCCGCCACTCCCTTTACTGGTGACTGAATTTAAGTTGCCTATTGTGCCGTAATAACGGCTGGCAGCTAATACTTAACTGGTTACAAAACCGTGCGTTACAGCACTCATTCAAGATACTGCGTTAACCTGCACGTAGGCTATAGGACCTTGATGACCGGGTAGAATTCATTACGGGCCGTAACGAGCCTCACGCCAGGGGTCCATTGAGTAAGGGCACGAATCGCACCGCACCCAGCACATGACGGGAAAAACCATTCTCCTCGCGGATGATCAGCATCAATTGCTGGACCTCACCTGAGCCGACCGGAATGACCAGACGTCCGCCCGGTGCCAATTGATCAAGCAAGGCCTGCGGAACATCGGTCGCCACTGCCGTCACGATGATGCCGTTGTAAGGCGCCAGAGCAGGCCAGCCTTCCCAGCCATCGCCCCAGCGAAAGACCACATTGCGCAGATTCAGCTCGACCAGTCGCTCTTTGGCGCGGTCCTGCAAGACCTTGATGCGCTCCACCGAGAAAACCCGCTCGACCAGTTGTGCCAGGACCGCTGTCTGATAACCCGAGCCGGTGCCTATCTCCAGGACCTTGTCCAGTGGACCGGCCTCCAGTAGCAGCTCGCTCATGCGCGCAACCATGTACGGCTGGGAAATGGTCTGGTTATGGCCAATCGGTAAGGCGGTGTCTTCGTAGGCCCGGTGTGCCAGCGCCTCATCCACGAACAAATGCCGTGGCGTTCGCCGGATCACTTCCAGCACCTGAGCGTTGGTCAGGCCTTCTTCGTACAAACGTTGAATCAAACGCTCGCGGGTGCGTTGAGAGGTCATCCCGATCCCGCGTCGTAACAGATCATCTTGCTCGCGCGACATCAACCGAGCCCCTCTAGCCAGCCGTTGAGGCTGCTGAAACCATCCTGGTAGGTTCGGTCCAGTTGCAGCGGGGTGATCGACACGTATCCTTGCATTACTGCGTGAAAGTCGGTCCCTGGTCCGCCGTCTTCAACGTCGCCTGCCGCTGCAATCCAATAACCGACCTTGCCACGCGGATCGACAACCTTGACCGGCGCAGCCGCGCGGGCACGATGCCCCAGGCGGGTCAGTTGAATACCGCGGATGTGCTCAAGCGGAAGGTTCGGGATGTTGACGTTAAGCACCGTGCGCGGCGGCAGGTCGAGCTGCTCATGGGCTTCAACCAGCAGGCGAGCAAAGTGCGCGGCCGTCGGCAGGTTGTCTGTCAGGCGCGATAACAATGAGAACGCAAACGACGGACGCTCGAGAAATCGCCCCTCCAGCGCTGCGGCCACCGTGCCGGAATACAGCACGTCATCGCCGAGGTTGGCCCCCAGATTGATGCCCGATACAACCATGTCCGGTTGCAGATCAAGAAGCCCGTTGAGCCCAAGATGCACGCAATCGGTCGGCGTACCGTTCAGGCTGATGAAGCCGTTGGCCAACGTGTGGGCATGAAGCGGGCGATCAAGCGTCAGCGAGCTGCTTGCACCGCTTTTGTCTTGATCAGGGGCAATGACCACGCACTCGCTATAGCCCACCAACGCGGCATGAAGCGCGGCCAGACCCGGTGTCGTTACCCCATCATCGTTAGAAATCAGAATGCGCATGAGCTGTCCGCCTGCCCCACCGCCACCAGATCGACGAGTTCACGCACCAATACGGTGGCGAAGCATCCGGCCGGAAGGACGAATTCCAATTGCAGAATGTCAGGCTCGGGATAATGCCACGTCAACCCACCAATGGGCAGCCGCAGGATTCGACGTTCGTGTTCCATGCCGGCTTTGATCAGCCAATCGCGCAACGCGGGTTCGCGGTCAGCGGCGGCTTGTTCAAGCACGCCAGTGACGCCGGTCGCAGGCGAATCACCTTCGCCCCACTGCGGTCCGGTCGGGTGCAGGTCAAGAATAGCAAGACGCGGGTCACTGCACTCAGCCTCGCCAGCAGGGAAAAAGCTGCGGCTGTCAGTGAACGCCAGCAGATCACCCACTTGAGCCCGCTGCCAACTGCCATCCGCCACCCGTGCCGCCAGCACCTGATTGAACAGATAGCTGCGAGCCGTCGACAACAGCCGCGAACGCACATTGCGTTGTTCCGGCAATGCCTGACGCGAGGCGTACTCACGGGCTTCGCCCAGGTTACCGCCCTGCCAGCCGAAGCGCTGGGCCCCAAAATAATTAGGGATGCCGTGGCTGGCGATCAATTCGAGGCGCGCCTGCAAGGCCGCGTGATCCGCCTGCAACTGGGTCAGGCGCAAGGTAAAGCCATTGGCCGCGTGAGCGCCTCGGTTTAGTTTGCGTTTATGACGGCCGATCTTCAGGATTTTCAGGGTGTCGTCTTGAGCCGCTGACAGATCAGGGTCGGCCTTGCCCGGCAAGTGCAAGCTGAACCACTGACGCGTCAACGCCTGACGATCCTTCAAGCCTGCATAACTGACAGTCCTTAACGGCACACCGGCAGCACGTGCCAGGCGGCGGGCCGCTTCTTCGGTGTTCAGGCCTCGCTTCTCGACCCACAACCACAGATGCTCTCCGTCGCCGGACAACGGAATATCCAGGACTTCATCCACCTGAAAATCTTCGGCCGTGGCTTTGAGCACCGCAGTACCCAGGGCGTCACCGTAGGCGCGCGGGCCCAGCAATTCGAGTTCCGTCATGCCGAGAGCAACAAGGCGACAGCATGAACCGCGATGCCCTCTTCACGGCCAACGAAGCCGAGTTTTTCGGTGGTGGTAGCTTTTACGTTCACTTGATCCAACTCGACGTGAAGATCCGCGGCAATCAGCGCGCGCATCGATTCGATATGCGGGGCCATTTTCGGTGCCTGGGCAACAATGGTGGCGTCGATGTTGCCGACTTTCCAGCCTTTGTTATTGACCAATGTGACCACGTGACGCAACAAAGCGCGACTGTCTGCGCCCTTGAATTGCGGGTCCGTGTCTGGAAAGTGCCTGCCAATATCCCCTAGCGCTGCCGCGCCGAGCAAGGCATCGCTGAGCGCGTGCAGCAGCACGTCGCCATCGGAATGGGCGAGCAGCCCGAAGCCGTGCGCGATCCGCACGCCACCCAAGGTGATGAAATCGCCTTCAGCGAAACGGTGCACATCGTAGCCGTGGCCAATACGCATAAAAAAACGCCCCGAAAAAGTCAGGGCGTGATTCTACCTACTTTGTCCAACATTAACCGCTTAGAGCGAGCCCATGATGACGTAAGTGATCTTCGATAAAGCTCGCGATGAAGAAATAGCTGTGGTCATAACCGGGCTGCATACGCAAGGTGAGCGGATGTTTAGCAGATTTTGCCGCCTGCACCAGCACCTCGGGCTTGAGCTGATTGGCGAGGAAATCATCACGATCACCCTGATCGACGAGGATCGGCAGTTTTTCCGAAGCCTCGGCGATCAACACACTCGCATCCCATTCGCGCCAGCGCGAACGCTCATCCCCAAGGTAACGGGAGAAAGCCTTCTGACCCCATGGGCAGTCCATCGGATTGCTGATCGGCGAAAAAGCTGACACGGACTGATAGCGCCCCGGATTACGCAAAGCGCACACCAACGCCCCGTGTCCGCCCATGGAGTGACCGCTGATCCCGCGCCGGTCCGAGGCCGGAAAATGCGCCTCGACCAGTGTCGGCAGCTCGTCCACCACATAGTCATGCATGCGATAGTTCTTCGCCCAGGGTTGCTGGGTGGCGTTCAGATAAAAGCCGGCACCCAGACCAAAATCCCATGCGCCATCCGGATCACCCGGCACATCCGGCCCGCGCGGACTGGTGTCGGGGGCGACGATGATCAACCCCAGCTCGGCCGCGATCCGTTGCGCCCCTGCCTTGTGCATGAAGTTTTCATCGGTACAGGTCAATCCGGACAGCCAATACACCACCGGCAATTTACCGCCCTGCTCCGCTTGCGGTGGCAGGTAAACGGCAAACACCATGTCGCAGCCGAGCACATCGGAATGATGCTTGTAGCGCTTGTGCCAGCCACCGAAGCTTTTCTGGCAGGACAGGTTTTCCAGGCTCATGACAGACCTCAGAAATGGATGACGGTGCGGATGCTCTTGCCTTCATGCATCAGCTCGAAAGCCTTATTGATGTCTTCCAGGCCCATGGTGTGGGTGATGAAGGTGTCCAACGGGATTTCGCCCTTCTGCGCCATGTCGACATAGCTCGGCAATTCAGTGCGACCCCGTACACCGCCAAACGCCGAACCGCGCCAGACGCGTCCGGTGACCAACTGGAAAGGTCGGGTTGAAATTTCCTGACCGGCGCCAGCCACGCCAATGATCACCGACTCACCCCAACCTTTATGGCAGCACTCAAGCGCCGCACGCATGAGTTGCACGTTGCCGATGCACTCGAAGGAGAAGTCCACACCGCCGTCGGTGAGGTCAACGATCACGTCCTGAATCGGGCGATCGTAATCCTTCGGGTTGATGCAGTCGGTAGCGCCCAACTGTTTGGCGATTTCAAACTTGGAAGGATTGATGTCGATGGCGATGATGCGCCCGGCCTTGGCTTTGACCGCGCCAATCACTGCTGACAAGCCGATCCCACCCAAACCAAAGATCGCGACAGTGTCGCCCGGTTTGACTTTGGCCGTGTTCAGTACCGCACCAATCCCGGTAGTGACGCCGCAACCGAGCAGGCAGACTTTTTCCAGCGGCGCGTCTTTGGAGATTTTCGCGACCGATATTTCCGGCAACACGGTGTACTCGGAGAAGGTCGAGGTGCCCATGTAATGGAAAATCGTCTGGCCTTTATAAGAGAAGCGCGACGTGCCATCCGGCATCAAACCTTTGCCCTGGGTGGCGCGAATGGCTTGGCACAGGTTGGTCTTGCCCGACAGGCAGAATTTGCATTTACGGCATTCCGGGGTGTACAGCGGGATCACATGATCACCGACTGCAACTGAGGTCACACCTTCGCCGATTGCCTCGACGATTGCGCCACCTTCATGGCCGAGGATCGACGGGAAGATGCCTTCCGGGTCGGCGCCCGACAAGGTATAGGCATCGGTGTGGCAAACACCGGAAGCGACGACCCGCAACAGCACTTCGCCAGCCTTGGGCATCGCGACATCGACTTCAACGATTTCGAGCGGTTTCTTGGCTTCAAAGGCAACAGCGGCGCGTGACTTGATCATCAATCTTCTCCAGCGAAGTAAAAACAAGCCTGAGAGTGTAAAGCAGTGCTGATTGAGGAATAATCAGGTCAAAAGCAAAACATTATTGCTGTACAGGGATAATCGATGTACGCCAATCGCTGGGAAGGGCTGGATGAGTTTGTGGCGGTAGCTGAATGCGGGCAGTTCACCGCTGCGGCAGAGCGCTTGGGCGTTTCGTCGTCACACATCAGCCGACAGATCGCCAGGCTCGAAGAGCGCCTGCAAACCCGGCTGCTGTATCGCAGCACCCGGCGCGTAGCCTTGACCGAAGCCGGGCAGACATTTCTTCAGCACTGTCAGCGCCTGCAAGATGGTCGCGAAGAAGCACTGCGCGCGATAGGCGACCTCACCAGCGAACCTAAAGGCCTGCTGCGCATGACTTGCGCCGTGGCGTATGGAGAGCGCTTTATTGCACCGCTGGTGACCGGTTTCATGATGTTGTATCCACAATTGCGTGTGGATATCGAGCTGAGCAACCGCACGCTGGATCTGGTGCACGAAGGCCTCGATCTGGCGATTCGCCTGGGTCGCCTGCAAGATTCAAGGCTGATTGCCACCCGCCTGGCGCCTCGGCGCATGTACCTGTGCGCATCGCCCTCTTACCTTGAGCACTATGGCCGACCGCACAGCCTGTCGGAACTGAACCGTCACAACTGCTTGATCGGCAGCAGCGACACCTGGCAACTGCAACAGAATGGTCGGGAGTTCTCGCAACGCGTTCAAGGCAACTGGCGCTGCAACAGCGGACAGGCCGTGCTCGACGCGGCGCTGCAGGGTATTGGATTGTGTCAGCTACCGGACTACTACGTGCTTGAACACCTGAACAGTGGCGCGTTGATTTCGTTGCTGGACGCTCATCAACCCCCCAACACGGCGGTCTGGGCGCTTTATCCACAGCAACGGCATCTGTCGCCCAAGGTGCGCAAGTTGGTCGAACATCTGAAGGCCGGGTTGGCGCTGTGTAAGGAGTATCGCGATTAAAGCGACTTCGCCGGGCTCAACCCTTGAAGTCTCGACGCTGACGCAGCCATTCGAGGTCTTCGGGGCGGGTCACCTTGATGTTGTCTGAACGACCCTCGATCAGCCGGGGAGACTGACCTGCCCATTCGATGGCGGAGGCTTCATCGGTGATACTGACATCCGACACCAGGCTGTCAGCCAAAGCCCGGTGCAGTGCGCCGAGGCGGAACATCTGCGGCGTATAGGCCTGCCAGATCAAGCTGCGATCAACGGTTTCAGTGACGCGCCCATTACTGTCTGCACGCTTGAGTGTGTCGCGAGCCGGAACGGCCAACAGACCACCGACAGGATCGTCAGCCAATTCGTACAGCAGCGTGTCCAGGTCTCCGCGCGACAGATTCGGACGAGCCGCATCGTGAACCAGCACCCAGTCATCGTCATGAGCGCCTTGCGTGTGGAGGTGCAACAACGCATTGAGCACTGAGTCTGCCCGCTCCCGCCCGCCCGCCACGCGCTGGATGCGCGAGTCTGTAGAGCATGCCAGGGTCGGCCAATAGGGATCATCCACAGCCAGACTGATCACCAGTCCCTTGAGTTGGGGGTGATCGAGAAAACAATTAAGGCTGTGTTCGAGAATAGTGAGCCTGCCCAGTTGCAGGTACTGCTTGGGCCGGTCAGCCGCCATGCGAGCGCCAACGCCCGCGGCAGGAATCACTGCCCAGAAGGCAGGTAGAGCAGATGTCATTGGGCCAACTGATAAAGGGTTTCGCCATCCTTGACCATGCCCAATTCGTGACGCGCCCGTTCTTCAACGGTTTCCAGGCCTTTTTTCAGCTCGAGCACTTCCGCATCGAGAACCCGGTTGCGTTCCAGTAGCGTATCGTTTTCAGCATGCTGATCAGCGATTTGCTGGGTCAGACTGGCCACTTGCGCCAGGCTTCCGTTGCCCACCCAAAGGCGATACTGCAGGCCGGCCAGTAGCAGAAGCAAGATGAGGAACAACCAGTTAGGACTGCGCATTGAATATTCAGGTACTCAGTGGAAAAGACAGCGATGCCGACACGTTGAAAATCGAGCGAGGGCATTGAGCCTGGCAAAACCAGGCTCAATCACTCATGCGCTGGCAGAATCGTCAGCTATGCCGACTTTTCTTACAGCGCCCGTTGTCTTTTTACCATCTCCAGCTCAGCCGCGAAACTCACCACGACCGTTGTATACAGCCTTGGCGCCCAATTGCTCTTCGATACGCAGCAATTGGTTGTACTTGGCGATGCGATCGGAACGGCTCAGAGAACCGGTTTTGATCTGACCTGCGGCCGTACCAACAGCCAGATCGGCAATGGTCGAGTCCTCGGTTTCGCCGGAGCGGTGCGAGATGACAGCCGTGTAACCCGCTGCCTTGGCCATCTGAATGGCTTCCAGCGTTTCGGTCAGGGTGCCGATCTGGTTGAACTTGATCAAGATCGAGTTGCCGATCTTTTTATCGATGCCTTCCTTGAGGATCTTGGTGTTGGTCACAAACAGGTCGTCGCCGACCAATTGCACTTTCTCACCCAGCTTGTCAGTCAGCACTTTCCAGCCAGCCCAATCGGACTCGTCCATACCGTCTTCGATGGAGATGATCGGATAACGGCTGACAAGACCGGCCAGGTAATCAGCGAAACCCGCCGAGTCGAACTTCTGACCTTCGCCAGCCAGATCGTATTTGCCGTCTTCGTAGAATTCGCTGGCCGCGCAGTCCAGTGCCAGGGTCACGTCGGTGCCCAGCGTGTAACCGGCGTTGGCCACCGCTTCAGCGATAGCACCCAGGGCATCTTCGTTCGACGCCAGGTTCGGTGCGAAACCACCTTCATCGCCAACAGCAGTATTCAAGCCACGGGCTTTGAGCACAGCTTTCAGATGATGGAAAATTTCGGTACCCATGCGCAGCGCTTCGGAAAAGGTCTTGGCGCCAACCGGCTGCACCATGAATTCCTGGATATCGATGTTGTTATCCGCATGCTCGCCACCGTTGATGATGTTCATCATCGGCACCGGCATCGAGTACACACCCGGCGTACCGTTGAGGTTGGCGATGTGCGCGTACAGCGGCAGATCCTGATCCTGAGCGGCAGCTTTGGCTGCGGCCAGCGACACAGCAAGGATCGCGTTGGCGCCCAGGCTGGCTTTGTTTTCGGTCCCGTCCAGAGCAATCATGGCACGGTCCAGCGCTTGCTGGTCTACCGGGTCCTTGCCCAGCAGCAGGTCGCGAATCGGGCCATTGATGTTAGCTATGGCCTTGAGAACACCTTTGCCAAGGTAACGGCTCTTGTCGCCATCACGCAGCTCGAGCGCTTCACGCGAGCCAGTGGAAGCACCGGACGGCGCGCAGGCACTGCCGATGATACCGTTATCGAGGAGCACATCTGCTTCCACGGTGGGATTGCCACGGGAGTCGAGAACTTCACGACCTTTGATGTCGACGATTTTTGCCATTGTTGTAAACACTCCAAGATTGACGAAAGCGACACAGCTGAGGGAATCAATTATCGCCGTCAGGCGTTGTACAGCGGGCAGGTCTGACGAGGATAAGCCTCTGGCCCGAGGGCCAGAGAAATACCGAGCGGCACTTTACCGGAGAAACCGGTTTTACGCGGTCTCTACCGTCGGAAAACTTTTCACAAGTTCATCCAGTGCCTTGAGCTGAGCCAGGAATGGCTCGAGCTTGTCCAGACGCAAGGCGCAAGGACCATCGCATTTTGCGTTATCCGGATCCGGATGCGCTTCGAGGAACAACCCGGCCAGACTCTGGCTGAGGCCCGCCTTGGCCAGATCGAGGACCTGAGCCCGACGACCACCCGCAGAATCGGAGCGCCCGCCTGGCATTTGCAAGGCATGAGTCACGTCGAAGAATACCGGATACTCGAACTGCTTCATGATGCCGAAGCCAAGCATGTCCACCACCAGGTTGTTGTAACCGAAGCTGGAACCACGCTCGCACAGAATCAATTGATCATTCCCGGCTTCTACGCACTTGGCCAGGATATGTTTCATTTCCTGAGGGGCGAGAAACTGGGCTTTCTTGATGTTGATCACCGCACCGGTCTTGGCCATTGCCACGACCAGATCGGTCTGCCGCGACAAGAACGCCGGCAACTGGATGATGTCGCAGACCTCAGCCACTACCGCAGCTTGCTCAGGTTCGTGCACATCGGTGATCAGCGGTACACCAAAGGTCTTTTTGATCTCTTCGAAAATCCGCATGCCCTCTTCCAGGCCTGGGCCACGGTAAGAGGTCACGGACGAACGATTGGCTTTGTCGAAACTGGCCTTGAACACATAAGGGATACCGAGCTTTTCGGTAACCCTTACGTACTCTTCGCAGACCTGCATGGCCATGTCCCGCGATTCCAGCACGTTCATGCCACCAAACAAGACAAATGGCTTGTCGTTGGCAATCTCGATCGCGCCTACACGGATGATCTTTTGCGCCATAAAAGTCAGGCCTTCTTCTGATGTTGCGTCAAAGCCGCCTTGACGAAACCACTGAACAACGGGTGACCGTCGCGCGGTGTCGAGGTGAACTCAGGGTGGAACTGACAGGCGACGAACCAAGGATGATCCGGCGCTTCGATCACTTCAACCAAAGCACCATCACCGGAACGACCGGTCACTTTGAGGCCCGCTTCGACCAGGCTTGGCAGCAGCTTGTTGTTCACTTCATAACGATGGCGATGACGCTCGACGATGACGTCTTTGGCATAGCAATCGTGCACCAGCGAACCAGGCTCCAACTGGCAATCCTGCGCGCCAAGACGCATGGTGCCGCCCAGGTCGGATGTTTCAGTGCGGGTTTCAACGGCACCGGTGGCATCTTCCCACTCGGTGATCAGGCCCACGACCGGATGGCCACTGGCACGATCGAACTCGGTGGAGTTGGCGTCTTTCCAGCCCAACACGTTGCGCGCGAACTCGATGACCGCTACTTGCATGCCCAGACAGATACCCAGATAAGGAATCTTGTTCTCGCGAGCGAATTTTACCGCCGTGATCTTGCCTTCAACGCCACGCAAGCCAAAGCCGCCCGGAACCAGAATCGCGTCGACGCCTTCGAGCAAGGCAGTGCCCTGGTTCTCGATGTCTTCGGAATCGATGTAGCGCAGGTTGACCTTGGTGCGATTGGAAATGCCCGCGTGGCTCATCGCTTCGATCAACGACTTGTAGGCGTCGAGCAGCTCCATGTACTTACCGACCATGGCGATGGTGACTTCATGCTCAGGGTTGAGCTTGGCGTCGACCACTTGTTCCCACTCGGACAAATCAGCACTGCCACATTGCAGGCCGAAACGCTCAACGACGAAATCATCAAGCCCTTGAGCGTGGAGCATGCCCGGAATCTTGTAGATGGTGTCGGCGTCTTCCAGCGAGATAACTGCGCGCTCTTCAACGTTGGTGAACAACGCAATCTTGCGCCGCGAAGCAATATCCACGTGATGATCCGAGCGACAGATCAATACGTCTGGCTGCAAACCGATGGAGCGCAGCTCTTTGACCGAATGCTGAGTCGGCTTGGTCTTGGTTTCGCCAGCCGTGGCGATATAAGGCACCAGCGTCAGGTGCATCAACATCGCGCGCTTGGCGCCGACCTCGATGCGTAACTGGCGGATAGCCTCAAGGAACGGTTGCGATTCGATGTCACCGACGGTGCCACCGATCTCGACCATGGCGACGTCAGCATCGCCAGCGCCCTTGATGATCCGGCGTTTGATTTCGTCGGTGATGTGCGGAATCACCTGGATGGTCGCGCCCAGATAATCACCACGGCGCTCTTTGCGCAGGACGTGTTCGTACACACGCCCCGTGGTGAAGTTGTTGTTCTGGGTCATGGTGGTGCGGATGAACCGCTCGTAATGGCCCAGGTCCAGGTCGGTTTCGGCGCCGTCATGAGTGACGAACACTTCACCGTGCTGGAATGGGCTCATGGTGCCCGGGTCCACGTTTATATAGGGGTCAAGCTTGAGCATGGTGACCTTAAGTCCCCGCGCCTCCAGGATGGCCGCCAATGAAGCCGAGGCAATGCCTTTCCCCAATGAAGAAACAACACCGCCCGTGACGAAGATGTAGCGCGTCATGAAAAACCCTAGAAGTCTGCGTTAAAGCGGTCAGAGCCGCCGGGGAGAGCGAAGGAAGGCCGAAGCCCCCAATTACCAATAAATTTCACAGTGCACTCCTGAAAATTGCTGCGTTGGGACCGGCAGACTGAAAAATCCTACCTGTTGCTCGCTACATTTTTGAGAATCGCCCAGCAAAAACTGCCTGGTAATCGGCAACTTCCGTCAATTCAGAAGAATCCACAGAAGCTGTATCAAGAAGGGAGCGTAGTCTACCGGAAATGGCCTTTCAGCTCAAACTTTGGTCGTTCGTCGGCGCATGCCAGCGCAATCGCCAGTCGCCATGGGCTGTTCCGTCCAATTCGGGCAGGTTGGCAACCGCCAATAACTGGTCACCGCGGTACACCAGCGGCAATCGGCCACGGGCAAACACCGGCAAACCACTCTCGTTGAGCAAGCGTTTGAGGTCTCGATGCCCTCGCCCCGGCAGATGCATGAGCTCACCGCCTTGGCGATAACGCACCTGCAACTCACCGACCGGGGCATCATTGGCAAACTCAAGCCAGCCATTGCTCGGCAAACTCAATGTTTGCCGAGGATTTGCCCAGGCTATCGAGGCGACTGGCTGCTGCAACCAGGCACCCGCCAGCCACCAGACACGCCCCTCGGCGCGATGCAGTTCACCGTCGGCAAGACGCCAGATCGGTCGAGCCTCGCGGCCGGCGTCACGCAAACTGTCCCAACCGACCCAATGTTCGCTGTCCGGCAGGCGCGTCAAAGACCCGAGCCAATGGCGCAACGCATTGCGTTGGCGTGCCGGAGAAAGGGCTTTTAGAGGGTC
Source organism: Pseudomonas sp. ASL8 (assembly GCF_056680355.1). Lineage (NCBI taxonomy): Bacteria > Pseudomonadati > Pseudomonadota > Gammaproteobacteria > Pseudomonadales > Pseudomonadaceae > Pseudomonas > Pseudomonas sp. ASL8. Next base: position 204,616 of record NZ_CM155278.1, read on the forward strand.
GAGCGCCAACGATGGCAAACCCAGCCAGGCGAAGGGTGCGTCGGTACCGGCCTGCGCCAGGTCCTGCTCGGCCAACTCGTCGAGCAGCCCTTGCGCCTCAGCCAGATGCGCAGCGGTTCGTGCCATGTTCGCGGCAGCTTGAGGCCAGCGCTCGGTCAAAGAGGGCAGAATGAGCTGACGCAGGTAATTTCGGGAAAACCGGCTGTCTTTATTGCTGGGGTCTTCGACCCAGCTCAATCCCTGTTCGCGGGCATACATCTCCAGCGTTGCGCGCGAGACGTCGAGCAAAGGCCGCAACAACTGCCCTCTTCCCAGCGCGCGCTGTTCAGGCATCGCCGCAAGACCACGCACACCCGCCCCGCGCAACAGACGAAACAGCAGGGTTTCGGCCTGATCATCGCGATGCTGGGCGGTCAACAGCACCTCGCCTGGCGCCAGCACCTGACTGAACGCCGTATAACGCGCCTCACGAGCCGCGCGCTCGAGACTGGCGCCAGGCTCAACCTGCACCGCCATCACCTGCAGCGGCACGCCCAAGGCCCGACACACCTGAGCACAATGCTCGGGCCACGCATCTGCCGCAGCCTGGAGGCCGTGATGGATATAAATCGCAGATAAGGGCGGCAATGCTTCGCGGGTAGCGAGATCAGCCAGAAGGTGCAGCAGAACGGAGGAGTCCAGACCGCCGGAAAACGCAATGCGCCAGGCCGGAGCATTGCGCCAGGGCTGGAGGATGCGAAGCAACCTGGAGCGTAGATCGTTATTGCAGTGCTTGAACGTAGTCATGGACGACAGCCGCTGTGCGTCTGATTGAGGATAAGCCTGCTCCTGCAAAGGAGCGGGCTTATCCGCAAATGCAATCTTGACTCAGAGACCGTAGCTCATCAGGCGCTCATAACGACGCGCCAGCAACGCTTCGGTATCGAACTTCTTGAGCATCGCCAATTGGCTGCTTAATTCCTGACGGATCGAAGCAGCAGCCATCGCCGGGTCGCGATGGGCGCCGCCCAACGGTTCACCGATGACTTTATCAACGATACCCAAACCTTTGAGACGGTCAGCGGTAATGCCCATTGCGTCAGCGGCATCGGGAGCTTTTTCGGCAGTTTTCCACAGAATCGACGCGCAACCTTCCGGCGAAATAACCGCGTAGGTCGAATACTGGAGCATGTTCAATTGATCGCAAACGCCGATGGCCAACGCACCGCCAGAACCACCCTCGCCGATAACCGTGGCAATGATCGGGGTTTTCAAGCGGGACATGACACGCAGGTTCCAGGCAATCGCTTCGCTCTGGTTACGCTCTTCGGCGTCGATACCCGGGTAGGCGCCCGGCGTGTCGATGAAGGTCAGAATCGGCATTTTGAAGCGCTCGGCCATTTCCATCAGACGGCAGGCTTTACGATAGCCTTCAGGACGTGGCATGCCGAAGTTGCGGCGAACTTTCTCGCGTACTTCACGGCCTTTCTGGTGGCCGATCACCATCACTGGCTGGTCTTCCAGACGCGCAATACCGCCGACGATGGCAGCATCATCCGAGAAGTGCCGATCACCGTGCAGTTCGTCGAACTCGGTGAAAATGTGCGAGATGTAGTCCAGGGTATAAGGACGACGCGGATGACGTGCCATCCGCGCAATCTGCCAGCTGGTCAGATTGCCAAAAATGTTTTCGGTGAGCGTGTTGCTCTTTTCTTGCAGACGAGAGATTTCGTCGCCGATATTCAGCGAGTTGTCATTACCGACCAAGCGCAGCTCTTCGATCTTGGCTTGCAGGTCAGCGATCGGCTGTTCGAAATCAAGAAAATTCGGGTTCATAGGCATCCGTCTTGGGTCGACGGCCAAGAGGCCGGCCGGTTGATCCGTTAACGCCGTACCTTACGGGAACAGGCGTATTCAGGTCGAGATTAAAAATTATGGTTGAACGCAGGCTGGATTAACAGGCCCCGTGCTATCAACGGTATTGCAGGAAGACGTTCTCACGCCCGAACTGGTCACGCAGTGCTTGAATCAAGCTGTCCGCCGGATCGATTCGCCACCCCTCGCCAAACTGCAGCAAAGCCTTGGCATCCACCCCGGTGTAGTCCACGGTAATCGGACAGGCGCCGCGATGGCGCTTGCACAAATCGCCCAACCAACGCAGGCGATCGCCCTTGAGCGCATCGGCATGCACCTTCAAACGCAGGCTTTCGGCGAGATTGGTTCGCGCATCTTCCAGGCTCATCACCCGTTTCGCACGCAAACGCAGGCCGCCGGAGAAGTCATCATTGCTGACCTCACCTTCGACCACCACCATCGCATCGGTCTGCAACAGCGACTGTGCCGAATGGAACGCTTCGGCAAACAGTGAGGCCTCGATTCGTCCAGAGCGGTCATCGAGGGTGATGAAGCCCATCTTGTCGCCTTTTTTGTTCTTCATGACGCGCAACGCAATGATCATACCGGCAACCGTCTGCGTGTCTCGCGCCGGCTTCAGGTCGATGATGCGTTGACGAGCGAAACGGCGAATTTCGCCTTCATATTCGTCGATAGGATGCCCGGTGAGGTACAAGCCCAGGGTTTCTTTCTCACCACGTAACCGCTCTTTAAGGCTCAGCTCTTTGGCCTTGCGATGGTTGGCGTAGACGTCGGCGTCCTCTTCGACGAACAAGCCGCCAAAAAGATCGGAGTGACCGCTGTCATGACTGCGAGCGGTCTGCTCTGCCGCCTGAATCGCTTCTTCCAGCGCAGCCAGCAGTACCGAGCGATTGCGGTCGATGTTGGCTTGATAGGCTTTCGGCTCGATTTCAAAATAGGGGCCCAGGCGATCCAGCGCACCGCTGCGGATCAAGCCATCGAGGGTACGTTTGTTGATGCGTTTGAGGTCGACACGCGCGCAAAAGTCGAACAAATCCTTGAACGGCCCAGCCAGACGCGACTCGGTAATGGCTTCTACCGGTCCCTCGCCGACCCCCTTGATGGCGCCGAGGCCATAAAGAATCCGGCCGTCTTCACTCACGGTGAACTTGTATTCGGAGGTGTTCACATCCGGCGCATCAAGGCGCAACTTCATGTTGCGCACTTCTTCGATCAAGGTCACGACCTTGTCGGTGTTGTGCATGTCCGCCGACAGTACCGCAGCCATGAAAGGCGCCGGGTAGTGGGTTTTCAGCCAGGCGGTCTGGTATGACACCAGGCCATAAGCCGCCGAGTGAGATTTGTTGAAGCCATAACCGGCGAATTTTTCTACCAGGTCGAAGATGTTACCGGACAGGTCCGGGTCAATATTGTTGTTGGTACAGCCTTCGATGAAACCGCCACGCTGCTTGGCCATTTCTTCGGGTTTTTTCTTACCCATGGCCCGACGCAACATGTCCGCACCACCAAGGGTGTAACCGGCCATGACCTGAGCAATCTGCATCACCTGTTCTTGATACAGGATGATGCCGTAGGTCGGTGCCAATACCGGCTTCAGGCCTTCGTACTGGTAATCGACGTGCGGATAAGACAGCTCGGCACGACCGTGCTTACGGTTGATAAAGTCGTCAACCATGCCCGATTGCAGGGGGCCCGGACGGAACAACGCCACCAACGCGATCAAGTCCTCCAGACAGTCGGGCTTGAGCTTTTTGATCAGCTCTTTCATGCCGCGCGACTCGAGCTGGAACACGGCGGTGGTTTCGGCTTTTTGCAGCAGGCTGTAGGTCGCCTTGTCGTCCAGCGGGATAAAGGCGATATCCAGCGGCGCTTCGTCAACCTTGGAGCGCTCTCGGTTGATGGTCTTGAGTGCCCAATCAATGATGGTCAGGGTCCGCAGACCGAGGAAGTCGAACTTCACCAGCCCCGCCGCCTCGACGTCATCTTTATCGAACTGGGTCACCAGGCCATCGCCCGCTTCATCGCAATAGATCGGCGAAAAGTCGGTCAATTTGGTCGGCGCGATCACCACGCCGCCGGCGTGCTTGCCGACGTTACGCACGATACCCTCGAGCTTGCGGGCCATCTCCCAGATTTCCGCTGCTTCTTCGTCGACCTTGAGGAAGTCGCGCAGAATTTCTTCCTGCTCGTAGGCTTTCTCCAGCGTCATGCCGACTTCGAACGGAATCATTTTCGACAGCCGATCAGCCAGGCCGTAGGACTTGCCTTGAACCCGGGCAACGTCCCGCACCACGGCCTTGGCTGCCATCGAACCGAAAGTAATGATCTGGCTGACCGCGTTACGACCATATTTCTCGGCCACGTACTCGATAACGCGGTCGCGGCCGTCCATGCAGAAGTCAACGTCGAAGTCGGGCATCGAGACCCGTTCCGGATTGAGGAATCGTTCGAACAGCAGGTCGTATTCCAGGGGGTCGAGATCGGTGATCTTTTGTACGTAAGCCACCAGCGAGCCAGCACCCGACCCACGGCCAGGACCCACCGGCACGCCATTGGCTTTGGCCCACTGGATGAAGTCCATCACGATCAGGAAGTAACCGGGGAAGCCCATCTGGATGATGATATCCAGCTCGAAATTCAGCCGATCGACATAGACCTGACGCTTGGTATCGTAATCCTCGGTTGTGTCCTTGGGCATCAGGACCGAAAGACGGTCTTCCAGGCCATCGAAAGATACTTTGCGAAAGTATTCATCGATGGTCATGCCATCAGGAATCGGAAAGTTGGGCAAGAAGTGAGTGCCCAGCTTCACATCAATGTTGCAGCGCTTGGCAATTTCGACCGTATTTTCCAGCGCCTCGGGCAGGTCGCTGAACAGCTCGGCCATTTGCGCCGCGCTTTTCAGGTACTGCTGATCGCTGTAGTTATGCGAGCGACGCGGGTCATCCAGTGCCCGGCCTTCACCGATGCAAACCCGCGTTTCGTGAGCCTCGAAATCTTCCTGCTTGATAAACCGGACATCGTTGGTCGCCACCAGCGGTGCGCCAAGACGATCAGCCAGAGCAACGGCAGCGTGCAGGTGCTCTTCGTCATTCGGGCGGTTGGTGCGCTGCACTTCCAGATAGAAACGGTCAGGAAAAACCGCCATCCATTCACGCAGCAACTGATCTGCCTCGCCCGGATTACCGCCGAGCAGGGCCATGCCGATTTCGCCCTCTTTGGCCGCCGACAGCGCGATCAAGCCTTCGCTGGCCTCAGCAACCCATTCCCGCTCGACAATCACCTGGCCATTGCGCTGGCCTTCGATGAAGCCACGAGAAATCAGCTCGGTCAGATTGCGGTAGCCCTTGGCATTCATCACCAACAGACTGATCCGGCTCAACGCAGCATCTTCGTCCTTGTTCGACAGCCACAGGTCGGCACCACAAATAGGCTTGATACCCCCGCCCATGGCGGCCTTGTAGAACTTGACCAGCGAACACATGTTGTTCTGATCGGTCACGGCCACAGCCGGCATACCCATGCTGGCCAAGGTCTTGACCAACGGTTTGACCCGGACCAGACCATCGACCAGAGAATATTCAGTGTGCAGGCGTAGATGAACGAAAGAAGCCGGCATGTTGATCCTATAGCGCGAAATACAAAAAAACCGAGGCCCGGAGTGTACCGGGCCTTGGTCAAAACATCAGCCCAGTGAGACTGTCGTGAGCGGAATCTGCTACAGCAGCTCGCGGGCTTCGTACGCGGCCCGCACCGGGGCAAACGAACGCCGATGAATAGGCGTCGGCCCGAGACGCGCCAGCGCTTCCAGATGAACGGGGGTTGGATAACCCTTGTGGCCGCCGATGCCATAGCCAGGATAAATCAGCTCGAACGCCGCCATTTCTCGGTCACGACTGACTTTCGCCAGAATCGACGCCGCGGCGATTGCCGGAACTTTGGCATCACCTTGAATCACCGACGCGCTGGGCACGGACAATTGCGGGCAGCGATTACCATCGATCAGGGCCAGTTTTGGGGTAATGGTCAACCCCTCGACCGCGCGCTTCATGGCCAGCATGGTTGCGTGAAGAATATTCAGCTCGTCGATTTCTTCCACTTCAGCCCGGGCGATGTACCAGCACAGGGCCTTTTCGCAGATCTCGTCGTAGAGTTTCTCGCGGCGAGCCGGGGTGAGCTTTTTTGAATCGTTGAGGCCGAGGATCGGGCGGCGTGGATCGAGGATGACGGCAGCCGTCACCACAGCACCACAAAGAGGGCCGCGACCGACTTCGTCGACGCCGGCAACCAGGTCTTCCACCAGATTGAAGTCCAAACCCATTTGCATTTATTGCGAACTCACTGTGAAGGCGACTGACCCAGCAGGCCAAGCACCGCATCGGCGGCCTGATTGGAGGCGTCGCGGCGCAAGATCCGGTGAATGGCATCGAAGCCTGCAGTCTGCGCTTCGCCGCCATCGAGCAGCGGCAACAGCGTTTGCGCGAGGGTCTCGGCGGTTGCTGCGTCCTGCAACAATTCCGGGACCAGCAAACGCTGGGCAAGCAGATTAGGCAAGGAAACGTAAGGGCTTTTCACCAGACGCTTGAGTATCCAGAAGGTAATCGGTGCCAAGCGATAGGCAACGACCATGGGGCGTTTGTACAGCAGAGCTTCAAGTGTCGCCGTGCCGGATGCGATCAACACCGCATCGCACGCCGCCAGCGCCAGGTGCGAGCCGCCGTCGAGCAGCAGCACCGGCACGTCGCGCCCTTGCAACAGTTGCTCGATCTGCACGCGCCGCTCAGGGCTGGCGCATGGCAGCACGAAGCGAATGCCCGGGCGCAAGGCCATCAGACGTTCCGCTGCGTCGAAGAACAGACCACCGAGGCGCCCTACTTCACCCCCTCGACTCCCGGGCATTAGCGCAACCAGCGGCCCGGCAGCCAGACCCAGTTCTGCTCGCGCCGCAGCGCGATCAGACTCAAGAGGGATGGTGTCAGCCAAGGGATGACCGACAAACCGCACGGGTACGCCTTTCTCTTCGTAGAAACGAGCTTCGAAGGGCAGCAGCGTCAGCATCAGGTCGCAGCCTTCGCGAATCTTCAGCACGCGTTTTTGCCGCCAGGCCCAGACCGACGGACTGACGTAATGCACCGTCTTGATTCCAGCGCGCCGTAGCTTGAGTTCGATATTGAGGGTGAAGTCCGGGGCATCGATACCGATGAAGACGTCAGGCTTTTCACCGATAAGCGTTTGAACAAGCTGCTTGCGCTTGGCCAACAGCTCTTTGAGTCGACCCAGCACCTCGACCAGCCCCATGACCGCCAGGCGTTCCATCGGGAAGTAGGAAACCATGCCTTCGGCCTGCATCAGCGGACCGCCGACACCGATAAACTCGACAGAGGGATGACGAACCTTGAGCGCGCGCATTAAACCTGCACCCAGGATATCGCCTGACGCTTCGCCTGCTACCAGCGCGATTCGCAGTGGCCTGCTCATTAACGCGTGATGCCGCGGGTCGAAGCCTGAATCGACTCAAGGAACACAGCGACCTCAGGGAACAACGCAGCAGGTTCGGCGAGCTCGGCAATGGCTTGATCGACGGTCAGTCCCTGGCGATAAACCACCTTGTACGCGCGCCGTAGCGCGTGGATGGTCTCTTCGCTGAACCCACGACGGCGCATGCCTTCGAAGTTCATGCTGCGAGCTTCAGCCGGGTTACCAAAAACGGTGACAAATGCCGGCACATCCTTGCCAATTGCGGTGCCCATGCCTGAAAAGCTGTGGGCGCCGATATGGCAGAACTGATGCACCAGGGTGAAACCAGAGAGGATCGCCCAATCATTGACGTGCACATGCCCTGCCAACGCGGTGTTGTTGACCAGAATGCAATGATTGCCGATGACGCTGTCGTGACCAATGTGGGCGTAGGCCATGATCAGGTTGTGGTCACCCAGGGTCGTTTCCGCACGATCCTGAATCGTCCCGCGATGGATAGTCACACCTTCGCGGATAACGTTGTGATCACCGATCACCAGACGCGTCTCTTCGCCTTTGTACTTGAGATCGGGCGTGTCCTCGCCTACCGATGAAAACTGGTAAATGCGGTTGTGCTTACCGATCTTCGTTGGGCCCCTGAGAATCACATGCGGCCCAACGACTGTACCCTCGCCGATTTCCACACCAGGTCCGACGATCGACCAAGGGCCGACCTCTACATTGTCGGCCAGGATGGCCGTCGGATCGATGATTGCGCGAGGGTCAATCAAACTCATAGTTTACGTTCCGCGCAGATAATTTCTGCGGAACACACAGGCTTGCCGTCGACCGAAGCCTGACATTCGAATTTCCAGATCTGACGCTTGCAGCTGATGAATTTAGCTTCAAGGATCAACTGGTCACCCGGCAGCACCGGCTGACGAAAGCGCAGTTTGTCTGAACCTACAAAGTAGTAAAGCGTGCCTTCGGATGGCTTCACGTCCAGCATTTTAAAACCGAGGATACCTGCGGCCTGGGCCATCGCTTCAATGATCAGAACGCCCGGCATGATTGGATGCTGAGGAAAGTGACCGTTGAAAAAAGGCTCATTGATGCTGACATTCTTGTACGCACGAATGCTTTTGCTCTCGACATTCAGATCCACCACACGATCCACCAACAAGAATGGGTAGCGGTGAGGCAGGTATTCGCGAATCTCGTTGATGTCCATCATTTCGGGGGGGAAGCCTGTAGTAAAGAGTGGGAGTACGCGACTGAGGCGCAGCACTCCTGTTGCAAATCAAGGAGGCAGTCTATCGGCTGTGCACGCTTGATATCAAAAGAGTATCAGCCATCAGATGACTCATTACCGCCTGAGGTCACGGCTTCAACGACCTTTTCCAACTGTTGCAGGCGCCGCGCCATGTCATCCAACTGACGAATACGCGCCGCACTTTTGCGCCATTCCGCAGCGGGCTGCATCGCAGTCCCCGAAGAGTAGGCACCGCGCTCGGTAATCGAGCGGGTCACCATGGTCATACCTGTGACGAAAACGCCATCACACACTTCTATATGGCCCACCATGCCGACACCGCCGGCAATAGTGCAATGCTTACCAATTTTGGTACTGCCCGAGATACCGACACACGCCGCCATGGCGGTGTGATCGCCGACCTGCACGTTGTGCGCGATCTGAATCTGGTTATCCAGTTTGACCCCGTTGCCGATCAATGTGTCGGCTAATGCGCCGCGGTCGATGGCAGTATTGACGCCGATTTCCACGTCGTCACCGACCAGAACACCACCGATTTGCGCGATTTTCTGCCAAACGCCTTTTTCATTGGCGAAACCGAAACCTTCACCGCCGAGCACGGCTCCCGACTGAATCACAACGCGCTTACCAATGCGTACATCGTGATAAAGCGTGACCCGCGGGGCCAACCAGCCACCTTCGCCAATTTCACAACGAGCGCCGATAAAACAATGGGCTCCCACTGTGACCCCGGCTCCGATACAGGCACCGCTTTCGATAACGGCAAAAGCGCCCACGCTGGCGGTGGCATCAACCTGAGCGTCCGCCGCAATCACTGCAGACGGATGCACCCCAGGCAGGGCCTTGGGCTTGGGGTCGAAAAAATGGGAAATTTTCGCGTACGCCAGATAAGGATCAGCCACTAATAGCGCATCACCGGCAAAGCTCTCAGCATCCGCTGGCTTCAGCAGCACGGCAGCAGCATGACTATCGGCGAGGAACTTGCGGTACTGCGGATTGGCCAGAAAACTCAACTGACCAGGGCCAGCCTCTTGCAAAGTGGCCAGCCCGGTAATCTCTTTATCCGCGGCGCCACGTAACGTGGCGCCGAGGAACTCAGCCAATTGGCCAAGTTTGATGGTCGCAGTCATGATTACTTCAGCTGATTCATGCGCTCAATCACTTGGCGAGTGACGTCGTACTGAGGTTTGACATCAATGACAGCGCCACGCTCGAATACCAGGTCATACGCGCCTTTTTTGATCACTTCTTCTACAGCCTGATCAAGTTTTGGCTTCAACTGCTTGAGCATTTCACGGTCGGCAACCGCTTTGGCTTCATTCAGCTCCTTGGACTGGAACTGGAAGTCACGAGCCTTTTGCTTGAATTCAAGCTCAAGACGCTCACGCTCTGGTTGCGCCATCTTGTCGCCACCGCTGACCAGACGATCCTGAATACCCTTGGCACTGCTTTCAAGGCTTTTCAGCTTGGTCAATTGTGGGCCGAATTTCTTCTCGGCATCCACGGCATATTTCTTGGCAGCGTCTGATTCGAGCAGTGCCATTTGATAGTTCAGCACTGCAATTTTCATTTCAGCAAATGCTGGGGTCGCTATCAGGGCCGTGGCCAAGATAACCAGCTGAGTCAACTTACGCACGATGCACTCCTACAAAATCCGTTGTCGTTATCGGTGATCAGACGATTAGAAGGTCTGACCGAGAGAGAATTGGAATATTTGGGTTTCCGCATTGTCCGGTTTTTTGACCGGCATAGCCACGGCAAAACTCAACGGACCCAGTGCCGTAACCCACGTCACGCCGACACCCACAGAGCTTGCCAATCCAGAAAGGTCGATATTGTTGCACGTAACTTTTTCGCCATTTGCTGTGACTTTGTTCGAATCACAATTGCTGTCGAATACGTTACCGACGTCCCAGAACACAGAGGTCCGCAGTGAGCGTTGATCTTTGATGAATGGCAGCGGGAACATCAGTTCGACACCACCCTGAAGCAGTACGTTACCACCGAACGGCAACGGGTTCTGATCCGGGTCTAACGACGTGCCTGGGTTAGTACCTTTACTCGGGGTACTGCGCGGACCCAGGGTGCTGTCCTTGAAGCCACGAACCGAGTTGAAACCGCCGGCATAGTAGTTCTCGTAGAACGGCAGGCCTGTCGTTGACCCATAACCATCGCCATAACCCAACTCGGTGTGCAGACGCAGGGTGTAATTATCGGTCACCGGGTGGAAATACTGACCGCGGTAATCAAGCTTGAAGAACGACAGGTCGCTGCCCGGCGTAGTGGTTTCCAATACCAGGCTCTGGGAATGCCCACGCGTGGCCAGCACACCTTTGTTCAGCGTCGACTCGGACCAACCGGCCGAAGCCTTGAAGTTAAGGTACTTATTGCCTTCTTGATTAACGAAGTCAAAAATCTCATCGACCGTGTAAACGCCGGTCTTGATTTCGTCCTGCTGAACGGTAAGGCCGAAGGTCAAACGCGAGGTTTCGTTGATCGGGTAACCGACGCTCACACCCGCGCCCAAGCTGTCTACGGCATAGCTGGCCACATCGACGTTGAGGTCTTTGTAGTCAGTGGTGCGATAGAACGCGTTGTAACCCAGGCTCACGCCATCGGCAGTCCAGTAGGGGTCGACAAAGCCAAAGTTGTATCGGCTCTGGTATTGGCTGCGAGTCAGGCCAATGCTGACCTTGTTACCGGTACCGAGGAAGTTGTTCTGGCTGATCGAGCCACCGAGGATCAGGCCCGCACTCTGGGCGAAACCGACGCTGGCGGTGATCGAACCGGACGCTTGTTCTTCAACGGCGTAATTGACGTCAACCTGATCGTCGGTGCCCGGTACCGCAGGCGTTTCGACGTTCACTTCTTTAAAGAAGCCGAGACGCTCAAGACGGGTTTTCGATTGGTCGATCAGATAGGTCGAAGCCCATCCACCTTCCATCTGACGCATTTCACGACGCAGCACTTCATCGGCAGACTTGGTGTTGCCGCGGAAGTTGATGCGGTTGACGTAAGCACGCTTGCCCGGATCGACCACAAAAGTAATGTCGACCGTGTGATCTTCATTGTTCGGGGTCGGAACGCCGTTGACGTTGGCGAAGGTATAGCCTTCGTTACCCAGGCGACGAGTGATCAGCTCAGACGTAGTGGTCATGACTTTGCGCGAGAACACTTGACCGGGCTTGACCAGCAACAGGGCCTTGACCTGGTCTTCGGGTACTTTCAAATCGCCGCTCAGCTTGACCGACTTGACGCTGTACTTCTCGCCTTCATTCACGTTGACCGTGATGTAAACGTTTTTCTTGTCAGGCGTGATTGATACCTGGGTCGAGGCGATATCCATGTTGATATAGCCGCGATCGAGGTAGTAAGAACGCAGACGTTCCAGGTCGCCGGAGAGTTTTTCCCGGGCGTACTTGTCGTCGTTCTTGAAGAATGACAGCCAGTTGGTGGTCTTGAGTTCGAACAGACCGATCAGGTCTTCATCAGGGAAGACGCTGTTACCCACCACGTTGATGTGCTGGATAGCGGCAACCGTGCCTTCATTGATGTTGATCTTCAGACCGACGCGGTTCCGCGGCTGCGGCACAACCTCGGTGGCGACGTCAGCCGAATAACGACCTTGCGCAACGTATTGACGTTGCAGCTCGTTACGCACGCCTTCAAGGGTCGCACGCTGAAAGATCTCACCTTCAGACAGACCTGACTGCTTGAGCCCCTTCATCAGGTCTTCGGTGCTGATCGCCTTGTTGCCTTCAATGTCGATGCTCGCGACAGAGGGCCGTTCGACTACAGTAATGACCAGGACATTGCCATCGCGGCCTAGCTGGATATCTTGAAAGAACCCGGTTTTGAACAACGCACGAGTGGCATCCACCAGGCGACGATCATCCGCAGACTCGCCGACATTCAACGGCAAGGCACCAAAGACGCTGCCCGCGGATACCCGCTGGAGGCCATTGACACGGATATCGGAGATAGTGAAGGACTCAGCGTGAACTTCGGCGATCATCAGTACGGCGAGAACCGCAGTTAGCAGCAGACGTTTCATGAAGTCCTTTCTTATTCCAACTGGCAATAAACAAATTGCCGCAAAATGCGGCAAATTCGCAATTCAGCGAAGCTTTACAGTCGACCCAGATCGTTGATCAAGGCAAGCAACATCACCCCGACCACTAAGCTAATACCGATCTGAATCCCCCAACCTTGCACCCGATCCGAGAGCGGACGACCCCGCGCCCACTCAATCAGGTAGAACAACAGATGTCCCCCATCCAATACTGGAATGGGCAACAAATTGAGAACACCCAGGCTAATACTCAGATAAGCGAGGAAATTCAGGAAGTCACCTACCCCTGACTGGGCCGAAGCGCCCGCCACTTTAGCAATGGTTATCGGTCCGCTCAAGTTTTTTACAGAGAGCTCGCCGAACAACATTTTCTTGAGTGAATCAAAGGTCAGCACACTCATGGTCCAAGTGCGCCTGGCGCCCTCCCCCACGGCGGCTATAGGCCCGAAGCTAACCTCTCGTAACATCTCAGGTGGCCAATCGATACCTTTGACCCCTGCGCCCAGATAACCGGTCGCAGTTTTTCCCTCACCTCGTACCGCCAGCGTCAACGGCACATCAAGCTGAGCGCCCTCACGCTCGATACGCAAAGAAATTTTTGCATCGGGTCGCAGACGGACAGCGTCGACGACCTGCTGCCAATCGCTCAATGCTTGACCGTCGAGCGCCACAAGCCGATCACCTGTCTTCAGGCCTGCAGCTTGCGCCGGGCCTTTTGGATCGAGCTCGGCCAGCACCGGCGGCAAAGCCGGACGCCATGGGCGAATACCCAGCGAACGTATCGGGTCGGGCTCATCAGCACCCTTGAGCCACTTATCCAGCGCCAACTCACGAGGGGAATCGACCGTCGAACCCTGATCACGCACGCTGAGAGCAACGGTACCGCTCTCGCCCAGACGCCGTACCAGCTGCAAGTTCACTGCTGCCCAGCCCGATGTCGGCTCACCGTCAACGGAGACGATCTCTTGCCCTGCGCTCAAGCCACCTTTGTCGGCGATGCTGCCTGACTCAACCGCGCCAATCACAGGACGCACCTGCTGACTGCCGAGCATTGCCAGGAACCAGAAAAAGACGATAGCCAGCAAGAAATTGGCGACCGGACCGGCAATCACGATTGCAATACGTTGATACACAGTCTTACGGTTGAAGGTCTGATCCAGCTGATCGGCCGGTACCTCGCCTTCCCGCTCGTCGAGCATCTTCACGTAACCACCCAATGGAATGGCTGCGATCACGTATTCAGTGCCTTTGCGATCATGCCAGCGAAGCAGCGGCATGCCGAAACCCACCGAGAAACGCAAAACTTTGACGCCACAACGCCGAGCCACCCAAAAGTGGCCAAATTCGTGAAAGGTCACCAGCACACCCAATGCCACCAAGGTGCCGACAATCATATAGAGCGCGCTCATCAACTTTCTCCGGGTACCTGCCTTGTACAGTGTGAAAGCCTTGTATGGGTTTCACACCACCACAATCGCCTGCGCCGTCTGATCTACCGCTATTACCGCCCGTTGCGACCGAGCCATTGCTCAGCCAAACCGCGCGCTTTTGAATCTATCTCGAATACAGCGTCGAGTTCCTGCACTGCAACGACGGGCTCAAGGTTCAAAACCTCATCAATGATACTCGCGATCTCTGGATAGCGGATGCGCCGTTCAAGAAACGCTGCAACGGCCACCTCATTGGCTGCGTTGAGCATCGCTGGCGCGCTGTTACCCGCCTCTGCTGCCTGCCGTGCCAGACGCAGGCATGGAAACCGCTGCTCATCCGGGGCCTGGAAATCCAGGCGCGCAATACTGAACAGGTCCAGCGGCGCGACACCCGAGTCAATCCGATCTGGCCAGGCCAGCGCATGAGCAATCGGTGTACGCATATCCGGATTACCCAGTTGAGCCAACACCGAACCATCCACATAATCGACCATGGAGTGGATCACGCTCTGCGGATGAATAACCACTTCAACCTGATCGGGACGCGCGTCGAACAGCCAGCAGGCTTCGATCAATTCGAGCCCTTTATTCATCATGCTGGCGGAGTCTACAGAAATCTTGCGCCCCATCGACCAATTAGGATGAGCGCACGCCTGTTCTGGAGAGACATACATCAATTCGGACAAGGGCGTTTCACGAAACGGACCGCCCGAAGCAGTCAACAGAATGCGGCGCACCCCGACCGAGCCCAGGCCACCGGTATAGTCATTGGGCAAGCACTGGAAGATCGCGTTGTGCTCGCTGTCGATCGGCAGCAGCACGGCACCGCTACGCTGCACAGCCTGCATAAACAACGCACCGGACATCACCAGCGCTTCTTTATTGGCCAGCAGTACCTTCTTGCCCGCCTCGACAGCCGCCAGGGTAGGACGAAGCCCTGCCCCGCCAACGATCGCCGCCAATACGGTATCGACCTGAGGATGAGCCGAGACTTCACACAAGCCGCGCTCACCTACCAGCACCCGCGTATCAAGGCCGGCAGCCGCCAGATCATCTTGCAGACCGCGGGCGACATCAATGTCAGGCACCACGGCAAACCGGGGGGAGTGACGCACACACAGCGCCAGCAACTCTTTCAAGCGACTGAATCCGGTGAGCGCAAAAACCTGATACCGCTCAGGGTGGCGAGCGATGACGTCAAGCGTACTCAGTCCAACGGAGCCAGTAGCGCCCAGGACCGTTATTTGTTGAGGCTTACTCACAGCGTTCCCCAACTGGCAGCCCAGAGCAGTACTGCAAAGACAGGGATGGCAGCAGTCAAGCTGTCTATACGGTCCAGCACACCACCATGGCCCGGCAGTAGATTACTGCTGTCCTTGATGCCGGCCTGACGCTTGAACATGCTTTCAGTCAAATCACCGACGACCGAGATCAACACCACGATTGCGGCGCCCAGTAAACCCATGAGGAGTTGCGAGCCCGACCAGCCGCGAACCATTCCGACAATGGCGGTGATCAACAGGCTGGCGATCAAACCACCGAACACGCCTTCCCAGCTTTTGCCCGGACTGACCTTGGGCGCAAGCTTGCGCTTGCCAAAAGCCTTCCCTGAGAAATAAGCGCCGATATCGGCACCCCAAACCAACACCATGACTGCAAGGATCAACCCATTGCCCAGAGGCCATTGCTTGATCAGAACCAATCCCTGCCACGCGGGCAACAGAACCAACAGACCGATCACCAGCTTACAGGCAGGTCCAGACCAGTGAGCACTGGTATCCGGGTAGGTCAGCACCAGGAAAGTTGCCGCCAGCCACCACAGCGCCGCAGCACCTAAAACCCAGGGCGCCAGAGCTGGCAGCAGGTGCATCAGCAGCAACAAGACAGCGACCAGCGCAGCATAGGCAACCCGTGCAGGCTGGGCAGTAAAACCCGCCAGACGCGCCCACTCCCAGGCACCCAAAGTCACCACTACGCCAATAAACAAGGCAAAACTTGCACCTTCGAGCAGAAAAAAACCGCATAAGGCGATCGGCAGCATGATCAGTGCGGTGATGATTCGTTGTTTCAGCATTAAGCCCGGGCTCCAGCTTCTACCTGTTCGCTCGTTTTACCGAAGCGACGTTGGCGGGAAGCGAAATCTGCCAGCGCAGTGCGCATGGCATCGTGTTTGAAGTCCGGCCAGAAAAGGTCGGAAAAGTACAATTCGGCGTAGGCAAGCTGCCAAAGCAGGAAGTTACTGACGCGATGCTCGCCGCCAGTGCGAATGCACAAGTCCGGCAATGGCAGATCACCGGTTGCCAGGCATGTCTGCAACAACTCAGGAGTGATTTCCTCCGGACGCAGACGCCCGGCCTGAACCTCGCGAGCCAAATGCTGGGCAGCCTGGGCGATATCCCATTGCCCACCGTAGTTGGCGGCGATCTGCAGCACGAATCGACCAGGGCCGGCCGTCCGCTCTTCCGCTTCACGCATGGCAGCCTGCAGCTCAGGATGAAACCGTGAACGGTCACCAATGATCCGCAAGCTGATCGCGTTATCGTTCAGACGCCGGGTCTCACGGCGCAGAGCCGTGAAAAACAACTCCATCAAGGCGCCGACTTCCTCAGCCGGGCGCTGCCAGTTTTCACTGGAAAAAGCGAACAGGGTCAATACCTCGACCTTCGCTTCAGCGCACACCTCAATGACCGCACGAACAGCATCCACGCCTGCTTTATGCCCGGCGACACCGGGCAAAAGACGTTTTTTCGCCCAGCGGTTATTACCATCCATGATGATTGCGACATGGCGCGGTACCGATGACGGTGCCGCCTGCTTGGTCTTGTCCATAAACGCCCTGGCCCTTTATACAGCCATCAGATCCGCTTCTTTTTGCTTCACTGCCGTTTCGATATCCGCCACGAACTTATCCGTCAGCTTCTGGATATCATCGGCAGCGCGACGCTCTTCGTCTTCGCTGATTTCTTTCTCTTTGATCAGATCCTTGAACTGGCTCAACGCATCGCGACGGATGTTACGAACAGCCACACGAGCATCTTCCGCAGCATCACGAGCTTGTTTGGTGAAGCCCTTACGGGTCTCTTCAGTCAAAGCAGGCATCGAGATAAGCAGCAGCTCGCCCAGGTTCGTCGGGTTGAAGCCTAGACCGGAGCTCTGAATAGCCTTGTCGACGGCCCCAAGCATATTGCGCTCGAATGCCACGACCTGCAGGGTGCGCGAGTCCTTGACGGTCACGTTCGCAACCTGATTCAGAGGGGTGTCGGAGCCGTAATAAGGCACCATCACACCACCCAGAATGCTTGGATGGGCCTGACCCGTACGAATTCGGCTGAATGCGTGGGCCAGGGATTCCAGAGTTTTCTGCATACGCGTTTGAGCGTCTTTCTTGATTTCGTTGATCATTGTTCGCCTTCCTCGATCAGGGTTCCTTCAGCGCCGCCATGTACGATATTCAGCAGGGCGCCGGGCTTGTTCATATTAAAGACGCGCAGCGGCATTTTATGATCGCGGCACAGACAGATAGCGGTCAGGTCCATCACGCCCAGCTTGCGATCCAGGACTTCATCGTACGTCAGATGATCGAACTTCTCGGCATGCGGGTCTTTGAATGGGTCTGCGGTGTACACACCATCGACCTTGGTCGCTTTAAGCACTACGTCGGCATCGATTTCGATCCCTCGCAGGCACGCGGCCGAATCGGTGGTGAAGAACGGGTTGCCAGTGCCAGCAGCGAAAATCACTACATCCTTGGCGTTGAGATGACGCATGGCTTTGCGACGATCGTAATGATCGGTCACGCCCACCATGGAAATGGCCGACATCACGATAGCCGGAATGTTAGCCCGTTCCAGCGCATCACGCATGGCCAGAGCGTTCATCACAGTGGCCAGCATGCCCATATGATCGCCTGTCACCCGATCCATACCGGCAGCACTCAAGGCCGCCCCACGGAACAGATTGCCACCACCAATAACCAGCCCGACCTGAACCCCGATACCGACCAACTGGCCGACTTCAAGGGCCATGCGGTCCAGGACTTTCGGGTCAATGCCGAACTCTTCGGAGCCCATCAGGGCCTCGCCGCTAAGCTTGAGTAGAATGCGTTTATAGCGAGCCTGATAACCACTGCCCTGCTGAGCCATTGCGAATCTCTCCTGCGGCGTTTAAAAAAATTCTGTGCGAGCTGTTTTCAGCCTGCGACTACTCTAGCTGACGGTACGACACCGTCGGGGGATGCAGCCTTGTAAGCCACTTCCCCAAGGAAAACAAATTCCTTTTACCTATTTGACGAAGAGGCCGCTCGCGTGAGCGGGCAGCCTCTTCGGGGCGACAGTGTAAAACCGTCTTATTGCTTGCTTGCAGCCACTTGTGCGGCAACTTCTTCAGCGAAGTTGTCAACTGGCTTCTCGATGCCTTCGCCTACCTGGAAGCGAGTGAAGGAAACGATTTCAGCGCCGGCTTTCTTGGCCAGTTCACCGACCTTGATTTCCGGGTTCTTGACGAACGCTTGCTCGACCAAACTTGCTTCAGCCAGGAACTTCTGAATGCGACCGGCAACCATTTTTTCAACGATTTCGGCTGGCTTGCCCTTGATCTTGTCTTCGTTGAGGCTTACGAACACGGCTTTTTCGCGTTCTACGGCTTCTGCGGAAACTTCCGAAGGCAGCAGGAATTCAGGGTTGCTGGCAGCAACGTGCATGGCGATGTCTTTGGCCAGGTCAGCGTCACCGCCTTTCAGGACAACAACAACACCGATCTTGTTACCGTGCAGGTAAGCATTGACCACGTCACCTTCAACGCGAGCCAGGCGACGGATGTTGACGTTTTCGCCAACTTTCGCGATCAACGCTTCACGTGCCAATTCCTGAGCGGCGATCAGCGGAGCTGCGTCGGTCAGTTTTTCAGCAAACGCTTTTTCAAGGCTGCCGTTCACGAATTCTTTGAAGTCGTCCTGCAGAGCCAGGAAGTCGGTCTGCGAGTTGACTTCGAGGATCACTGCACTTTTGCCATCTTCGGCAACCTTGACAGCAATGGCGCCTTCAGCAGCAACGTTGCCTGCTTTCTTGGCGGCTTTGATGGCACCGGAGGCGCGCATATCGTCGATTGCTTTTTCGATGTCGCCGTCAGCCTTGGTCAAGGCCTTTTTGCAATCCATCATGCCTTCGCCAGTGCGCTCACGCAGTTCTTTGACCAACGCTGCAGTAATTTCTGCCATTTCAAATTCCTCTTGGATAGGTCTTAAAACCATTCCACCCGACCGAACGGGCGTTCAAATTCTTGAAAACCGCTGCTGGCTGCGGCACATGACTGCAAGGCTGCGCCAACATGTGGTTTCCGAGGGGGCAAAAAGGGGGCCAGGCCCCCTTTTTGCGTACTGAGTAAACGCTAGGCGTTTGCTACTCAGCCTTCAACGACTGCAGCGGCTGGAGCTTCTTCGACGAACACGTCAGTGCCGCCGTTAGCGTTGTTGCGGCCACGGATAACAGCGTCTGCCATCGAACCCATGTACAGCTGGATGGCGCGAATGGCGTCATCGTTGCCTGGGATGATGTAGTCAACGCCTTCCGGGCTGCTGTTGGTATCGACTACGCCGATAACCGGAATACCCAGCTTGTTAGCTTCGGTGATCGCGATGCGCTCGTGATCAACGTCGATAACGAACAGTGCGTCAGGAAGACCGCCCATGTCCTTGATACCACCCAGGCTACGATCCAGCTTTTCCAGATCGCGAGTGCGCATCAGCGCCTCTTTCTTGGTCAGCTTGGTGAAAGTGCCGTCTTCTGCCTGAATTTCAAGCTCGCGCAGACGCTTGATGGAGGCACGGATGGTTTTGAAGTTGGTCAGCATGCCGCCCAACCAGCGGTGATCGACGTAAGGCGAGCCGCAACGTGCAGCTTCTTCAGCGACGATTTTGCCAGCGGAACGCTTGGTGCCAACAAACAGAATCTTGTTTTTGCCCGAAGCCAGTTTCTCAACGAAAGCCAGAGCTTCGTTGAACATAGGCAAGGTTTTTTCAAGGTTGATGATGTGGATCTTGTTACGTGCGCCGAAAATGTATTTACCCATTTTCGGGTTCCAGTAACGGGTTTGGTGACCGAAGTGGACACCGGCTTTCAGCATATCGCGCATGTTGACTTGGGACATGATAGTTCCTTGATAAGTCGGGTTAGGCCTCCACGTATCCCAATGACCAACCAACAGCTTCAAGCTGAGGGCACCCAGGTCATCGTGTCGACACGTGTGTGGGTTTAAGCTTCTGGGGCATACCCCGGAAAGCGGCGCATTTTATACCATAAAAGGCCGGATAACGGAACACGAAATAAGCACCGCCGTAAACGTCCTTTTGCGCCGCACGCGCAGGGCCACGTCGCGCATCTATAAAGCGATGATCACCCACGGCCTGACGGTCTGTTAGAATCGCGTTTTAAGTGTTTAGCCGCGCCACACCGCGCCGAGAGAATTTTATGACTGTCACCATCAAAACCCCCGAGGACATCGAGAAAATGCGCATCGCCGGCCGCCTGGCTGCCGACGTGCTGGAAATGATCGGCGCTTACGTCAAGCCTGGCGTGACCACGGACGAGCTGGACCGTATATGCCATGACTTCATCGTCAATGAGCAGAAAGCGATTCCGGCCCCGCTGAACTACAAGGGCTTCCCCAAGTCGATCTGCACCTCGATCAACCACGTGGTGTGCCACGGCATTCCAAACGAGAAGCCGCTTAGGGATGGCGATGTCCTGAACATCGACGTCACGGTGATCAAGGACGGCTACCACGGCGACACCAGCAAGATGTTCCATGTTGGCAAAGTGCCAGAGTGGGCTGAGCGTCTGTCGAAGATCACCCAAGAGTGCATGTACAAAGGCATAGAGCTGGTTCGCCCGGGCGCTCGCCTTGGCGATATCGGCGAAGTGATCCAGAAACACGCCGAAAAGAATGGTTTTTCCGTGGTGCGCGAATACTGCGGTCACGGCATTGGCAAGGTCTTCCACGAAGAACCGCAAGTGCTGCACTATGGCCGTGCGGGCACAGGCATGGAGCTCAAGGAAGGCATGACCTTCACCATTGAGCCCATGATCAACCAGGGCCGTGCCGAAACCCGTTTGCTGGGCGATGGCTGGACCGCGATCACCAAGGATCGCAAGTTGTCCGCCCAGTGGGAACATACGATTCTGGTCACGGCAGACGGGTATGAAATCTTTACCCTGCGCAGCGACGACACCATTGCCCGCACATCAGCAGTAAGCGCGTCGGTATAAACCACGTCGCTCAAGTCAGGCCTGATAGATAGAAGGAAAGCCGTTCAATGCCGCAGGTGGATCCAGAATTATTCGACCGCGGCCAGTTCCAGGCCGAACTGGCCTTGAAAGCGAGCCCCATTGCCGCTTTCAAGAAAGCCATTCGTCAGGCCCGCGAAGTGCTCGACGGACGTTTCCGCTCGGGGCGCGATATCCGGCGCCTGATCGAAGATCGTGCCTGGTTTGTCGATCACATCCTGCAGCAGGCGTGGGAACAGTTCGACTGGAGCGACGAGGCGGATATCGCCCTGTTGGCAGTTGGCGGCTATGGTCGCGGCGAGCTGCATCCTTATTCGGACATTGACCTGCTGATCCTCCTGGACAGCGCCGACCACGAAGTCTTTCGCGAGCCTATCGAGCGCTTTTTGACGCTGCTGTGGGATATCGGCCTGGAAGTCGGCCAGAGTGTGCGCTCGGTCGATGAATGCGCACAGGAAGCCGTCGCCGACCTGACAATCATCACCAACCTGATGGAAAGTCGCACCATTGCCGGCCCCGAACGTCTGCGCCAGCGCATGCTCGATGTCACCAGCCCCGCCAGGATGTGGCCGAGTAAAGAGTTTTTCCTGGCCAAGCGTGCGGAGCAGAAAGCCCGCCATCACAAGTACAACGACACCGAATACAACCTGGAACCCAACGTCAAAGGCTCCCCCGGCGGCTTGCGCGATATCCAGACCATTCTCTGGGTCGCCCGTCGCCAGTACGGCACCTTGAATCTGCACGCACTGGCGGGCGAAGGTTTTCTGCTGGAAAGCGAAAACGCTCTGCTCGCCTCGTCCCAAGAGTTCTTGTGGAAAGTGCGTTACGCCTTGCACATGCTTGCAGGCCGATCGGAAGACCGCCTGCTGTTCGACCATCAAAGCAGCATCGCCCGCCTGCTCGGCTACGAAGACGGCGATGCGAAGCTGGCCATCGAACGCTTCATGCAAAAGTATTACCGCGTGGTCATGAGCATCGCCGAACTCAGCGACCTGATCATGCAGCACTTTGAAGAAGTGATTCTTTCAGAGGAAGGGAGCGGCACGACTCAGCCGATCAATTCACGCTTCCAGCTGCATGATGGCTATATCGAAGCCACCCACCCCAACGTTTTCAAGCGCACACCCTTCGCGATACTGGAAGTGTTCGTGTTGATGGCTCAGCACCCGGAAATCAAGGGCGTTCGCGCCGACACCATTCGCTTGCTGCGCGAACATCGGCACCTGATCAACGACGAGTTCCGTAACGACATTCGCAACACCAGCCTGTTTATCGAGCTGTTCAAGTGCGAATTCGGCATCCATCGCAACCTGCGCCGAATGAACCGTTACGGGATTCTGGGCCTGTACCTGCCGGAATTCGGCCATATCATCGGCCAGATGCAGCACGACCTGTTCCATATCTATACCGTCGATGCGCACACCCTGAACCTGATCAAGCACCTGCGTAAGCTGCAATACACTCAAACCACAGACAAGTTTCCGCTGGCCAGCAAGATTATGATCAAGCTGCCCAAGCCCGAACTGATCTACCTGGCAGGCCTGTATCACGACATCGGCAAAGGCCGCGGAGGCGACCACTCCGAACTGGGCGCTATCGACGCCGAAGTTTTTTGCCAACGCCATCAACTGCCTGTGTGGGATACCCGACTGATCGTGTGGCTGGTGCAGAACCACTTGGTGATGTCGACCACCGCCCAGCGCAAGGACTTGTCCGACCCGCAGGTCATCCATGATTTCGCCCAGTTCGTTGGCGATGAAACCCATCTGGATTACCTCTACGTCCTGACCGTGGCCGATATCAACGCAACCAATCCAACGCTATGGAACTCGTGGCGCGCCAGCCTGTTGCGCCAGCTGTACACCGAGACCAAACGCGCCCTGCGCCGCGGCCTGGAGAACCCGGTCGACCGTGAAGAGCAGATTCGACGTACGCAAAGTGCTGCGCTGGACATTCTCGTTCGCAGCGGCACCGACCCGGATGACGTCGAGCAGCTCTGGGCTCAGCTTGGGGATGATTATTTCCTGCGTCACACCGCTGGCGATGTGGCCTGGCACAGCGATGCGATTCTGCAGCAGCCTGCCGACGGCGGCCCGTTGGTGCTGATCAAGGAAACCACCCAACGTGAGTTCGAGGGCGGCACTCAAATCTTCATCTACGCTCCCGACCAGCATGACTTCTTTGCCGTGACCGTGGCCGCCATGGATCAGCTCAACCTGAACATTCATGACGCCCGCGTCATCACCTCCAGCAGCCAGTTCACCCTCGACACCTACATCGTGCTCGACAACGATGGCGGTTCAATTGGCGACAACCCTGTGCGGATCAAGCAAATCCGTGAAGGGCTGACCGAGGCCCTGCGCAACCCGGATGACTACCCGACCATCATCCAGCGCCGTGTGCCCCGCCAGCTCAAGCATTTTGCCTTCGCGCCACAAGTCACGATCCACACCGACGCACAACGCCCGGTCACGATCCTGGAGCTGAGCGCACCTGATCGACCTGGGTTGCTGGCGCGGATTGGCAAGATTTTCCTGGAGTTCGACCTGTCACTGCAAAACGCGAAAATCGCCACGCTCGGCGAGCGGGTGGAAGACGTTTTCTTCATCACTGACGCGAACAATCAGCCGCTGTCCGATCCGCAACTGTGCAGCCGACTTCAGGACGCCATCGTCGAGCAATTGAGCGTCAATCATGAGCCCCACGCAGAGATGCGCCTCAGTATCTGAATGACGCCATTGCATGCCCACCTTTACGTTTCGACTCAACGGCGCCCGGCCACTCCCGGGCGCCACGTTCACTGAGACCCACACCCCATGAATAACGCCTTGCAGCAGCTCCAGCCCTACCCTTTCGAAAAGCTCCGCGCCTTACTTGGCAGCGTGACGCCCAATGCCGACAAACGCCCAGTCGCGCTGTCCATCGGCGAGCCGAAACACCGCTCGCCAGCGTTCGTCGCTGAAACGCTGGCCGCCAATCTCGATCAGATGGCGGTCTACCCGACCACGCTCGGCATCCCGGCGCTGCGCGAAGCCATCACCGCCTGGTGCGAGCGCCGTTTCGACGTACCCACCGGCTGGCTCGACCCGGCGCGTCACGTGCTGCCGGTCAACGGTACTCGCGAAGCCTTGTTCGCTTTCACCCAGACCGTGGTCAACCGCAGCGACGACGCACTGGTGGTCAGCCCTAACCCGTTCTATCAAATCTATGAAGGCGCAGCCTTGCTGGCTGGCGCACAGCCGCATTACCTGCCCTGCCTGGCGGAAAATGGTTTTAACCCGGATTTCGATGCGGTGTCCGCAGACGTCTGGAAGCGCAGCCAGATCCTGTTCCTGTGTTCGCCCGGCAACCCGACTGGCGCGCTGGTGCCGCTGGAAACCTTGAAAAAGCTGATCGCCCTGGCTGACGAATATGATTTTGTGATCGCCGCCGACGAGTGCTACAGCGAGCTGTACTTCGACGAACAGACTCCGCCGCCAGGTTTGCTGAGTGCATGTGTGGCCTTGGGCCGCAAAGACTTCAAACGCTGCGTGGTATTCCACAGCCTGTCCAAGCGCTCGAACCTGCCTGGTTTGCGCTCAGGTTTCGTGGCCGGCGATGCCGACATCCTTAAGGCTTTTTTGCTCTATCGCACCTATCACGGTTGCGCCATGCCGGTTCAAACCCAACTGGCGAGTATCGCCGCATGGAATGACGAAGAGCACGTACGCGCCAACCGTACGCTGTATCGGGAGAAGTTCGACGCTGTGCTGGAGATCCTCGCCCCGGTGCTCGACGTACAGCGCCCCGACGGTGGTTTTTATCTGTGGCCGAGTGTCGGGACCGATGACACTGAATTCTGCCGCGACCTGTATGTCGCCGAGCATGTCACCGTAGTGCCGGGCTCCTACCTGTCCCGCGAAGTCGACGGTTTCAACCCCGGCGCCGGACGTGTACGCATGGCGCTGGTTGCACCTCTGGCCGAATGTGTCGAAGCGGCCACGCGTATTCGGGATTTCATCACCCGCTGAGTGAAGCCACTTGCCTGCTATGGCGACATAGCAGGCGCGCCCCTACTTCTCCGGACCCAGGTTCGCCTCACTCAGGTCCAGTTCACCCAATATCTGACGCAGCGCGTCGTCGCCGATCCGGTGATGACGGCGCAGGCTATAGAGTTCCAGGCGCTGCGCGCGCAACGCGTGCAGGCGCAGGCGTCGCTCCAGTTGATCCATTTGCCAGGCCAGCGCCTGCGCTTCGGAGGTGTCATTGAACACCTCGAGGTGATGGCGGTATTCGGACATGATCCGCGCTTTGACTTCCATCGCCAAGGCGGCTTGCGCAGCGTCGGGGGTGACGCTCGTGTCGGCCAGCTCTTCAGCTTCCAGTGCGTGAATCGCCGCTTCAGCGGTACGCTTCCAGGCGTCTCGAACTTCGCGTTTCATCGCGTGGTCCGGGCTTTTAGCCACGCCGCGCAGCAACAATGGCAAGGCGATGCAGGCCGCAATCAATGACAGCAGAATGACGCCAGCGGCGATAAAGATCAGCAGGTCACGCTCAGGAAAGTCTACCCCTGCGCCGATCAACAGCGGCACGGACATCACACCCGCCAGCGTCACCGCCCCTCGCACCCCACCCACGGTCAGCAGCCAGGCAGAGCGCGCCGTCAGCTCAAGCGATGACTCGCCACGATCCCCCCAGCGCCGCAAGCCGACCATCAGCCGCCAAATGCTCTGCACCCACACATAACGTAACGCCAACAACACCATGAAAATCGCCAACACATCCAGGCAACGCCACAACAGGGTTGGCCAGAGCGACACTTCATGGCTGGCGACGGCCTTGATGATGTCCGGAAACTGCAGGCCCAGCAGCAGGAAGATCAAGCCATTGAAGGCAAATTCCAACAGCGCCCAGACGCTACGATTGAGCAGGCGCGTACTGGTCTGACGCGGCAACAGATCGAGCCAGCTCTGCATCATCCCGGCGGCCACGGCCGACAGGATCCCTGAAGCGCCCAAGCGTTCAGCCAGTACATAAGCAGCGAAGGGCAGGAGCAACATGAACACGACATGGGTCGCGGGGTCATCCCAGCCCCGGGCAATCAT
This sequence comes from Pseudomonas sp. ASL8, assembly GCF_056680355.1. NCBI lineage: Bacteria > Pseudomonadati > Pseudomonadota > Gammaproteobacteria > Pseudomonadales > Pseudomonadaceae > Pseudomonas > Pseudomonas sp. ASL8. The sequence continues at coordinate 231,066 of NZ_CM155278.1, forward strand.
CCAGCCACGCAAACGCCCCACCAGCCAGCTCAGCGCTACACCGATGGCCAAGCCGCCGCAGGCGACCAGGACAAATGTCAGGCTGGCATTGGCCAGTGAGAACACCCCCGTCACCGCCGCCGCCAAGGCAAACTTGAAGGTCACCAGGCCGGAGGCATCGTTCATCAAGGCCTCGCCCTGAAGCATATGCATAATCGGCGCGGGCAGCCGATCCTGGGCAATCGCCGACACCGCCACGGCATCGGTCGGCGACAGCACGGCCGCCAGGGCGAAGGCCACCGGCAAAGGGATGGTCGGTATCAGCCAATGGATAAAGAAACCGGCGCCCACCACCGTGAACAACACCAGCCCCACCGCCAAGGTAAGAATCGGCCCGCGAAAACGCCATAACTCACGCTTGGGCATGCGCCAACCGTCCGAGAACAGCAGCGGCGGCAGAAACAAGAACAAAAACAGCTCAGGGTCGAGCGCAACATGCAAACCCAGCGTCGGCCAAGCCAGCAACGCCCCGGCAGCGATCTGTAACAGCGGCAACGGCAACGGAATCAACCGGGCCACTAACCGCGACACACCGACCAGCATCAACAAAATGAGGACGGTATAGGCTGTTTGCATAAAACGGTCTTCCTCGTCGTCCACTAACAGTCAAATGCATGCACTCAGGCAATCGCACACCTTCAAACTGACATATTAACGCTATACCCTTGCACGCCGCGGCACTTCAAGCGCGGCCAACTCAATGTTCTTGATTGCAAGCGTAGGGTAATAACTCTACTTCGCATTTGCCGACCCTGGCGACGTAACGAGAACGATTATTCATTCGCTATCTATGGAGCAGGCTTATTAACTGATTTGCACAGGATCGTAAACAAGTAACGCCAGAAAAGCTTTTTTGCCCGCGTAATGAACGACCTCAGGCACGCCGGCTGTATTGAACACATCACAGGGCACGATGCAAAAATATTTGCCGTCGGGTGGACAGTATTTGTTCAGGTTCGGTCCGCTATTGTGGGCAAGGTCTGACAGTACACTCTGCACGCGGACTCGGTATTCTACTGAACTAGCTTAACGCGCGCGCTGCTGTTGCACCTTTTCCCATTAAAGCGTCTCGTGCGGATCGCCCTGCGCTCGCAGCCCCGCAAAACGCTCATGTAAAAGAGTTCGCGCCATCACGCTGAAGATCAACGTAATTTTCACTATTCCTGAACTATGCTTTACGCGAACATTATGTCGCGGCGCCGTTACCGACCCTGTCAGCGCGGCCCCCGTATTTTCAAAGTAAACAGTATCTGTGGATATTGCAGACGGCCCGTGTCTCAAGCCGCAATGCTTTCCTGCGCTAGAGGATCCTATGAATCAAAGTTTCCTGCCCTTTTCCCGCCCAAGTATCGGTGACGAGGAAATTGCCGCCGTCGAGCAGGTCTTACGCTCCGGCTGGATTACCACTGGCCCGAAAAACCAGGAGCTCGAGCAAAAGTTTGCCGAGCACGTGGGCGCTCGTCACGCTGTTGCGCTGTCTTCCGCCACGGGCGCCATGCACGTGACGTTACTTGCGCTGGGCATTGGTCCGGGCGACGAAGTCATTACTCCGTCGCAGACTTGGGTATCCACCGCCAACATGATCTGTTTGCTCGGCGCGACCCCGGTATTCGTGGACGTGGACCGCGACACCCTGATGAGCGACCTTGCCGCCATTGAAGCCGCGATCACCCCGCGAACCAAAGCGATCATTCCGGTGCACTACGCCGGGGCCGCCTTTGATCTGGACCCCCTCTACGCGCTGGCTGAGCGTCACGGCATCCCGGTAATCGAAGATGCTGCTCACGCGGCTGGCACGCTTTACCGTGGCCGCCAGGTCGGCGCGCAAGGCACCGCGATTTTTTCGTTCCACGCGATCAAAAACATGACATGCGCCGAAGGGGCGATGTTCGTCAGTGATGACGAGAACCTCGCCAACCGGGTACGCATGCTCAAGTTCCACGGACTTGGCGTGGACGCCTACGACCGTATGACCCATGGCCGCAAACCGCAGGCAATGGTCATTGAGCCGGGCTTCAAGTACAACCTGGCCGACATGAACGCCGCCATCGCCCTGGTTCAGCTCAAACGCCTCGACGAGATCAATGCCAAGCGCGAGGTCCTGGCGCAGGCCTACCTCAAGCGCCTGAAAGGGTTGCCAGTTCAGCCGCTACACCAACCAGATTATCCCCAGCAGCATGCCTGGCACCTGTTCATCCTGCGCATCGATGCCGAGCGCTGTGGCGTGGACCGAGAAGCATTCATGAAGGGCTTGCAGGAGCAGAACATCGGCACCGGTATTCACTTTATCGCCACTCACCTGCACACCTATTACCGCAAGCGCTTTCCGTCGATCCATTTGCCCAACACCGAATGGAACTCGGCGCGCCTGTGCTCGATCCCGCTGTTTCCCGACATGACCCTCGACGACGTCGAGCGCGTCGCTTGCGCTATTGAAACCACTCTGGAACGAAGCCTGTGAAACCTTATCCGATTCAGTGCGTTTCGATCGTCATCCCGGTCTATAACGAAGAGCAGAGCCTGCCGGAGCTACTGCGCCGGACCGAAGCTGCCTGCGCACAGTTGCACCATGAATTTGAAATCGTTTTAGTCGACGACGGCAGCCGCGACAACTCTGCGCAAATCCTCCAGGACGCCTCAGAGCGTGAAGGCAGCTCCATCGTCGCGGTGATCCTCAATCGTAACTATGGCCAGCACGCTGCAATCATGGCGGGCTTCGAGCAATGCAAAGGCGATGTGATCATCACGCTGGACGCCGACCTGCAAAACCCGCCGGAAGAAATTCCGCGCCTGGTTGCCCAGGCCGAGCTCGGCTATGACGTGGTGGGCACCGTGCGCAGCAACCGTCAGGATTCAGCCTGGCGCCGTTGGCCGTCGCGCTTGATCAACCTTGCCGTACAGCGCTCCACCGGCGTGGCCATGAGCGACTATGGCTGCATGCTAAGGGCTTACCGACGCACCATCGTCGACGCCATGCTGGCCTGCCGCGAACGCAGTACGTTCATTCCGATTTTGGCCAACAGCTTCGCGCGCCACACCACTGAAGTGCTGGTTCAGCACGCCGAGCGCGAGCATGGCGAATCCAAATATAGCCCGATGCGCCTGATCAACCTGATGTTCGATTTGATCACGTGCATGACCACAACCCCCTTGCGCTTGCTGAGCATCATCGGTTTCAGCATGGCGTTCCTGGGCGTGTTGTTCGCCGTTTTGCTGATCGGCCTGCGCCTGATATTCGGCGCACCCTGGGCCGGTCACGGCACCTTCGTTTTGTTTGCTGTGCTGTTCGTGTTCACCGGCGGACAGTTCATAGGAATGGGTCTATTGGGCGAATACCTGGGTCGGATGTACAGCGATGTCAGGGCCCGCCCACGCTTTTTCATCGAAAAAGTGCTGCGCAGCCCGCCCGCTCCGGCCCCTGTAAACGTTAACGACTCAAACATGTCTTCATCTTCCAATCAGGTCACGTTATGAATCCTAAAGCTGTCGTCTTTGCCTACCACGATATTGGCTGTGCTGGCATCGAAGCCCTTCTGAACGCTGGTTATGAAATCGCCGCCGTGTTTACCCATGCCGACGACCCGAAGGAAAACACCTTCTACGGTTCGGTCGCGCAATTGTGTGCACGCAAAGGTATTCCAGTGCACGCGCCGGAAGACGCCAACCACCCCCTGTGGATTGAACGGATCAGCAAGCTCAACGTTGACTACCTGTTCTCGTTCTACTACCGCCATCTGCTGGGTGAGCAACTGTTGGCCTGCGCAAGCAAAGGCGCTTTCAACCTGCACGGCTCCCTGCTCCCGCATTATCGCGGCCGCGCCCCAGCCAACTGGGTGCTGGTGAACGGCGAAACTGAAACCGGCGTGACCCTGCACCGCATGGTCAAGCGCGCTGATGCTGGCGCTATCCTGGCTCAACAGCGTGTTGCCATCGAACGTTCCGACACCGCGCTGACCCTGCACGGCAAGTTGCGCGAGTCGGCTGCCAACCTGTTGCGCGAAGCGCTGCCGTTGCTTGCCCAGGGCAAGTTGACCGAAACCCCTCAAGACGACACGCAGGCTTCTTACTTCGGACGCCGCACCCCGGCCGACGGCCTGCTGGACTGGAAGCGCCCTGCCGAACAGTTGTTCAATCTGGTTCGCGCCGTGACTCAACCCTACCCTGGCGCGTTCTGCCCGGTTGGCGAGCACAAGCTTATCGTCTGGAGCGCCGACGTCGTTGCCGGCAATGAAGGGATAGCCCCAGGCCGGGTGATCAGCTCCGACCCTCTGCGCATCTCCTGTGGCGAAGACTCCCTGGTGATCACCGCCGGTCAGCGTGGCGATGCCGGGCTCTACCTCAGCGGCCCACAACTGGCCCGCGAACTGGGTCTGGTCGAAGGCTCGCGCATGGTCGGCAGCGAGTCGTCACGTGCCGTGCGGCGCACCCGCGTTCTGATTCTTGGCGTCAACGGCTTTATCGGTAACCACCTTTCCGAGCGCCTGCTGCAAGACGATCGCTACGAAATCTATGGCATGGACATTGGTTCCGACGCCATCGACCGACTGCGCAGCCACCCGAACTTCCACTTCGTCGAAGGCGACATCAGCATTCACTCCGAGTGGATCGAATATCACATCAAAAAATGTGATGTCGTGCTGCCGCTGGTGGCCATCGCAACGCCGATCGAATACACCCGCAACCCACTGCGCGTCTTCGAACTCGACTTCGAAGAAAACCTGAAGACCGTTCGCTACTGCGTGAAATACGACAAGCGCGTGATCTTCCCGTCGACCTCCGAAGTGTACGGGATGTGTACCGACCCGAATTTCGACGAAGACACGTCTAACCTCATCGTGGGCCCGATCAACAAGCAACGCTGGATTTACTCGGTTTCCAAGCAATTGCTCGACCGGGTGATCTGGGCTTATGGCCAGAAAGGCCTGCGCTTCACCCTGTTCCGTCCATTCAACTGGATGGGCCCACGCCTGGACCGTCTGGACTCGGCGCGGATCGGCAGCTCGCGTGCAATCACTCAACTGATCCTGCACCTGGTGGAAGGCACCCCGATTCGTCTGGTCGATGGCGGCGCGCAAAAACGCTGCTTCACCGACGTGGCTGATGGCATCGAAGCCTTGGCACGCATCATCGAAAACCGTGATGACAAGTGCAACGGCCAGATCATCAACATCGGCAACCCGGACAACGAAGCCAGCATCCGTCAGTTGGGCGAAGAACTGCTGCGTCAGTTCGAAGCTCACCCACTGCGTTCGAACTTCCCTCCTTTCGCCGGTTTCCGTGACGTCGAGAGCCAGTCGTTCTATGGCACTGGCTACCAGGACGTGACCCACCGCAAGCCAAGCATCGACAACGCTCGCCGCTTGATCGACTGGGCCCCGACCATCGAACTGAGCGAAACCATTGGCAAAACCCTGGACTTCTTCCTGCGTGAAGCAATGCTCGAAATCGCGGACAAACGCTGATGCAGGCAGGACTCCGCATCGATGTGGACACCTATCGAGGCACCCGTGAGGGGGTGCCCCGGTTGCTGGAAATGCTCGACGAGGCACAGGTAAAAGCGACCTTTTTTTTCAGTGTTGGTCCGGACAACATGGGGCGCCATTTATGGCGTCTCTTCCGCCCTCAGTTTCTCTGGAAAATGCTGCGTTCACGGGCAGCCAGTCTGTATGGCTGGGACATTCTCGTGGCCGGCACCGCATGGCCGGGCAAACCCATCGGGCGTGACCTTGGCCACTTGATGCGTCAAACCCTGGAGGCCGGTCATGAAGTCGGCCTCCACGCCTGGGATCACCATGGCTGGCAAGCCAATGCCGGGCGCTGGAGCGACGCTGAGTTGATCGAGCAGATTCGTCGGGGAGTGGACTGCCTCAGCGACATCACCGGGCACGCCGTCGACTGCTCTGCAGCCGCCGGCTGGCGCGCTGATGAGCGCATAGTCCAGGCCAAGGAATCATTCGGCTTTCGCTACAACAGTGATTGTCGCGGGCACAGTCTGTTCAGGCCGAGGTTGGCCGACGGCAGTCTGGGCACGCCGCAAATCCCTGTGGATTTACCCACGTTTGACGAGGTCGTTGGCCCTGATCTGAGTGCCAGCGATTTCAACGCATTCATTCTCGACCGCTTCAGCCCGACCGGACTGAATGTCTATACCGTTCATGCAGAGGTAGAAGGGATTCTGATGGCTAACGACTTCCGTCAATTGCTGGCTCAGGCGAGCTTGCGAAACATTGTCTTCCAGCCTCTTGGTAACTTGCTGCCAGCCCAGGCCAGTAGCCTGCCTGCAGGGCAATTGGTACGTGGCGTACTGAGTGGCCGCGAGGGCTGGCTGGGAGTACAACAGGCATGACCCGCCGTTGGGCGATCCCCCTCCTGCTGGTTGCCTTTTGCCTGGCGTTTCTGCTGCCGCTGGGTTCTCACGGCCTGTGGATTCCAGACGAAACCCGTTACGCGCAAATCAGTCAGGAGATGCTTCTCAGCGGCAATTGGGCCTCTCCGCACTTCATGGGTTTACGCTACTTTGAAAAGCCCGCCGCCGGTTACTGGTTGATTGCAATCGGCCAGGCCGTGTTCGGTGAAAACCTGTTCGGCGTACGGATTGCCTCGGTACTGAGCACTGGGCTCAGCGTTGTGCTGACGTACCTGATTGCACGGCGCTTGTGGAATGATCCGCGCAAAAGCTTTGCCTGCGCCCTGTTCTACATGAGCTTCGGTTTGGTCGCCGGGCAAGCTGGCTACGCCAACCTCGATCCGCAATTCACCTTATGGGTCAACCTGAGCCTGGTATCGCTGTGGTTCGCCATTCACAGTACGGGCCGGGAGCGACTGCTCAGCTGGGTCTTGCTGGGTTTCGCCTGCGGCATGGGTTTCATGACCAAAGGCTTTCTCGCCTGGCTGCTGCCCGCCCTGATCGCCCTGCCTTATATGGTCTGGCAAAAACGCCTGCGTGAGCTGCTGAAATACGGGCCACTGGCCGTCGTGGTAGCGATTGCAGTGTGTCTGCCTTGGGTCGCCGCCGTGCACGCCCGAGAGCCTGACTTCTGGAGCTTTTTCTTCTGGCACGAGCACATTCAGCGCTTTGCTGGAGAGGATGCGCAGCACGACCGGCCGTGGTGGTTCTACCTGCCGATGCTGGTCGTTTCCAGCCTGCCGTGGGCACTGCTTCTGCCGACGACCTTCAAGCAGGCGTGGCTGAGCAAAGGTCAGGCGAAAACCGGGTTTTTACTGCTCTGGCTGATACTGCCGCTGGCCTTTTTAAGCATCAGCAAAGGCAAACTCCCTACCTATATCATGCCGTGTCTATTGCCTCTGGCCCTGCTCATGGGGCACGCGCTGATGGACCGCCTGGAGAACGCCAAAGGCCGACTGATCCGTAGCAACGGGCTGCTCAATATGGCGCTCGGGGTGATTGTCCTGCTTGCCTTGGTGTACGTGCAGCTCAAACAACCCGTGTATGAAAACGAACCGCTGCACCTGCTGCTCGCGATCATCGTGCTGATAGGCTGGATCATCACTAACGCCTTGCAAGCGCTCAAGCCGCTGGTGTGGTGGGCCATGCCCGCGCTCGGCATGTGGCTGCTAGTCGCTCTACTGCCGGCAGCCCTGCCCAACAGCATGGTGTTCAATAAAACGCCCGACATGTTCATTGCCCGTCATACGCAGGAGTTGGCCCAGACTCGCCATCTGCTCAGCAACGACCTGGGCGCGGCCTCTGCATTGGCGTGGCGTGTGCAGCGACCTGAAGTGGCGCTGTACAACACGATCGGCGAGCTTAAATACGGCCTGTCATACCCCGAGGCTGCGGCCCGCGAAGTCGGCCTTGAAGATATCCAGCAATGGATGACTCAGGCTCGACGCGAAGGCTCGGTAGGGGTCGTGATGCGGGTGAAAAGCGAAGACGAATTACACGAGATCGCGCTGCTGCCCCAGGATGGCAAGCGTTATGAAGAAGGGAATCTCGTGATTCTTATCTTTGCGCAGGCTCAGCCATGACCCTGTTCCTCTTGCTCGCCGCCTGCGTATTGAGCTGCCTGGGTCAGATTGCCCAGAAGTTTGCCGTGGAAGGTTGGCGAGGGCGAAACCCCAGTATTGCTCTCGCCCTGCGCTCTGCGTGGTTATGGCTCGCGCTGATCAGTCTCGGCCTGGGCTTGCTGCTGTGGTTACTGGTGCTGCAACGGCTGGAAGTGGGTATCGCCTACCCGATGCTGAGCTTGAACTTCGTGCTGATCACACTGGTCGCGCACTACCTGTTCCACGAGTCGATTGATAAACGCCATTGGCTGGGCGTCGCACTGATCATTACCGGGGTGGTTCTTCTGGGGCGCCAGGCATGAGCCGACGTCGAGGTCTCGCGCTGGCCGTCGGCAGTGTGCTGTTGGTCAGCAGTGCTCAACTGGGCATGCGCTGGAGCATGACGCGCCTGCCATCCCCTGCTCAGTGGATCGATGCAGTGAGCGACGGCACCCTTGCGCCAGCGGCGGTAGCCGTTGTGGCGGCCTCCATACTTGCCTACGCCCTTTCCATGCTGTGCTGGCTGGGCGCCTTGCGCGACTTGCCATTGAGCCGTGCCTATTCATTGCTCAGCATCAGCTACGCACTGGTCTATGTGTTGGCCGCCAGCCTGCCGTTCTTCAACGAGCATTTCAGTGCCCTCAAAACTCTCGGTGTAGCCCTGATCATCCTGGGCGTCATCACGATCAACTCTCAACGCAATTCGGTAGCATCGCCTAGGAATTCCGCATGAAAATCAGCGTATTTGGTAGTGGTTATGTTGGCCTGGTACAAGCAACGGTTCTGGCTGAAGTGGGCCACGATGTCATTTGCATGGACATTGATGAAGACAAGGTAAAGCTCCTTCAGCAGGGTCATGTCAGCATCTTCGAACCTGGCCTCGCCGCCCTTGTGCGGGAAAACCTGGAAAGCAAACGGCTGCACTTCACCAGCGATGAGAAGCTGGCCGTCGAACACGGCGAGGTGTTATTCATCGCTGTCGGCACACCTTCCAGCGATGACGGCTCGGCCGATCTCGGCGCTGTTTTCGCGGTCGGTGAAGCCGTCGCGCGCCATCGGGTGCAACCGCTGATCCTCGTCGAGAAATCCACTGTACCCGTGGGCACCGGCGATGCCCTGCGCCTTCATACCGAAAAAGCGCTGGCAGGCCGCCCCCTGCAGTTCGATATCGTCTCCAATCCCGAGTTTCTCAAAGAGGGTTCGGCCGTTACCGACTGCCGCCGTCCGGATCGCATTGTGGTCGGTTGCGAGCGAGAGGAAGTGCGTGAGGTGATGCGTGATCTCTATGCGCCGTTCAACCGCAATCACGACCGCATTATTTTCATGGACCTGCGCAGCGCCGAGCTGACCAAGTACGCCGCCAACTGCATGCTGGCAACCAAGATCAGCTTCATCAACCAGATCGCCGAACTGGCCGAGCACCTGGGGGCCGACATTGAATCCGTGCGCCTGGGGATCGGTGCAGATTCACGCATTGGCTATCACTTTATCTACCCGGGCGCGGGTTATGGCGGCTCGTGTTTCCCCAAAGATATGCGCGCTTTGATCCACAGCGCCCAGCAGGCACACTGCTCCAGCGATCTGCTGGAAGCCGTGGAAGCCATCAACCAACGGCAGAAGCACAAGCTGTTCGAACGCGTGAATGCCTTCTACAAAGGCGATCTGCGCGGCAAGACCTTCGCCCTGTGGGGCCTGGCGTTCAAACCCAATACCGATGACATGCGCGATGCCCCGAGCCGGGTATTGATGGAAGCGCTGTGGGCTGCTGGCGCCGAGGTTCGCGCCTTTGACCCCGAAGCCATGCAGGAAACCCAGCGGATTTACGGTAATCAACCGAACCTGAGCCTGATGGGCACACCCGAGTCTGTGCTGGGGGGTGCCGATGCCTTGATCATCTGTACCGAATGGCAGCAGTTCAAGGCACCCGACTTTGACCTGATCCAGCAACGCCTGAAAGCGCCGGTCATCTTCGACGGACGTAACCTCTACGACATAGAGCGAATGGCCCGCATGGGTTTCAGTTACTTCCCTATGGGGCGCGGCGACTCGATCCAACTGCCGGTCCATGGTGAGCTCTCGGCTGACACCCAAACCGCACGGTGACCCTGCGATCAGCGCCTGACGTTACCCGGCGCCGATCAATCCCCGCCCGACACTGTGAGCCCGCGTTTGCGGGCTCACAGTGTCGGGCTATTTTTTCTTGGAGAAACACGTTGGCATCCACTCCCTTAGCCCGAACCTCGGTGGCGTCCCTGACCACCGTGCGCCAGCAATCCCTCGTGCTGGGAGCCTTGGCACTGCTGCTGTTCATCGCAGGGAACTACCAACAGGCGGCGATCGGTTTCGATTCGCGGTTCGTGGTGTTTGCCCAGGAAATGTTGCGCAATGGCCCTGGTTTTTTCCCTACAACCTATGGCGAGCCATACGCAGACTATTCTGCAACTTCAACATTTTTCATCTACCTGCTTTCGTTACCTTTTGGCCGAGTGATCAGCCTGACGGCCTGGTTGCCTACCGCCATCGCTTCGGCAGTGATGGTCTCGCTGGTCTACCGTCTGGTCGCGCCGTACTCGCGCCTCTGGGCGTTGATCAGCATTGCTCTGCTTACCCTGAGCATGACGTTCATCACTGAAACACGGGCCATATCCCTGGATCAGATGCTCGCGACAGTAGCCTTCAGCATTTTCTACCTGGGTTACGCCGCAGACCATTTCGAGGCGCCGCGGCGCATGGGCTGGATCCTCGCGTTGCTGGTGCTGGGGTTCGCCATTCGCGGGCCGATAGGCCTGGTGGTGCCAACGGGCATGCTATGCAGCTATTACGTGCTGAATGGCCAGTGGCGTCGAATGTTCATTTTTGGACTGCAAGCATTGGCGTTATTGGCGATCTGTATCGGGGTGTTGTTGCTGCTCGCCGATCTCAGCGGTGGCCCGACGTTCATGCACGAAGTCGTGCGCATGCAGTTCACCTCACGCATGGACGGCAGTGAAGGATCAAGCAGTGCGCTGTACTACTTCACCAGTTCGACAGGCAACTATGCGCTGGCTTACCCGCTGGCCATTCTGGCGCTGGCAACAGCGCTGCTGACACGCAAGGAACACCAGGGTCCAGCGCTACGACTGGTGCAGTTCTGCGCAGCCGCCGGGCTGATCGTGATGATCGGACTGTCGATACCGCAGGCTAAAAAAGCACGCTACATGCTGCCCATGTTACCCATGGCAGCGATCATCGCGGCCTACCCGTTCCAGGTCCTCGAGGGGCGTTTGTTCGCCTGGTTACGCGGCCTGACACAGGGGATCTGGCTGTTACTGCCGGGGCTGTTGATCGCGGGTTTACTGGTAGCGCGCCACCGTTTCCCCGAGCAGTTGATCTCCATCGGGGCGGTGTTAAGCGTACTGGTGGTATTGCAGGTCGCTGCACTCGCCCTGCTGTTCAAACCGCAATGGCGAACGGGCGGCCTGGCGGCCTGCGCAGTACTGGCCGTGTGGTCGAGTTACATACTGGTCGTTGAGCCAGTGGAACGCACCCTGTATGACACCCGCAGCTTTACTCAGGCCGCGTATGAACTGATCAAGCGTGATCCGGCGCCCGTGGTGCTGCACAACATGGGCAAAGACGCGAAGGCGATCAAGTTCATGGTCAACGTCCAGGAAGACCTTCGACCGGTGTTCACCGAGTTGCAAGCGGGCCTGGATGCTCTACAGGGACCCGCCTGGCTGGTGATGGACAAGACCGATTACCAGGCGCTGCAAGGCACCCGGTTTGCGACACTGCCCATACTGCTCAGTGGCCGTTTCGACAAGAATGACTACGTACTGCTGCGCCTGCCACCGGCGCCCATCAAGGCGCCATGACTCTTTAGATCAAACAGACTATTGCCCGACGAAATAATAGACGCGCTCGCCGACCACCATTTTCTCCAGCACCTTCAACGGTGCTGCGGGCTCACTCTGGCGTTCCATGATCGCAATATTGTCGGGCGATTGACTCAGAAACAGAGTCAGCTGTGCCTCGGACTGTATGGCCTCCAGCCGGCTCTGGCTGTAGAACACGCTGGCACCCGCCAGCCGTTCGTTGGGTTGAAACAAGACAACCTGCCGGCCATTGGCTTGCAGTGCCTGAACGCGTGCAGTCAGTGGCAGGAATGAAAGCTTGAGGTCCGCTCGGGGCACCAGCCATAACGCAGCGGCCAGATAGCCACAAATCACCACGCCCAACACCCCGAACACCAGCACGCGTCTGGCGTTGAACAGCTTGCTCGCGAAGGTCGAGGAGTCGGCGCGCTCGCGTATTTTCTCAAACAGCACAGCGCCATATTCGGCGGCGATCACCGCCGCGGCAGGCGTCAGCGACATCAGGTAAACCATGCGCTTGCTGGACGCGATGGTCAGCAACGTGAACTGCGCCAGGAACCAGAGGCTGAAGAACAGTAAGTGCCGATTGCTCAACAGGGTTTTGCGAAAGTGCCAAAGACCGAAATAGACCAGCAAGTTCCAGGGCAGAAACGCCTGCGGCAGTTTGACCAGATAGTAATAAAACGGCTCGAAGTGACCGGCGTCTTCAAACGAGCCACTGAAACGGCCGACGCTATTAGCCCAAAGCACATCACCCAGCATCTGCAGGCCGCCGCGCTGATACAGCAGACCCAGCCATATCAGCAGCGGTATCAGACCGACCAGGGTAAACAGAGCGGGCCGTAGCCAGTCCGAAAGAGCGAAGCGCTTTTCGAGGATGCTCTCGCCGACCAGATAAGCAAAGATCACCACACCCGGCAACGCCAGTCCCAACACGCCCTTACTCAGCGTAGCGATCATGATCCCCGATGCGAACAGCAACCAGCTGCCGAGGGCTAAATGCCTTTGCTCTGCCTGTTGGCGACTGGCATGAAAAAACGCCAGCAGCGCCAACGTGACACCGAGGCTAAGCAGCGCATCCTCACCCACCTGCCGGGCATTACTCCAATAGCTGGCCGTGGTGGCCATCAAAATGGCGGCGGCCCAGGCGATGAGCACAGGGCGTCCCAACTTGCGCAGCAGGGTGTATAGCAACATAAGACTGAACAAACCGGCGAAGGCAGACGCCAGTCGCACGGCCAGAGGCGTCGCGCCAAACAGCTGAATGGCGCCGGCATCGAGCCACAGGCTCAGTGGCGGTTTTTCCAGAAACGGCTGCCCGTTGAGCTTGGGCACCACCCAGTCATTATCGAGGTGCATTTCCATCGCAATCCCGGCAACGCGGGGTTCAGTAGAGCCTTGCAACTGGTGATTACCCAGGGCAAAGAAAAACAACAGACAACCCAGCACAAACAACGTGAAGGCTGGTCGGGAAATACGCATCAAATCACCCAGTGGAAGAAAGGGAAGGTGCAGAAAAAAGTCAGGCTTTAAGTGCCATCACGGCACGAGCTTTAACGAAATTTCAATATACGGTCGAGTAATCTTCACACACCGTTAATGAACACCGTGTTAACTCACAAGCATATTTCATATGCCGTGTGCTCCGCAGGTCCCCTGAGAATAAAAACGCCATGTCCGTACTGCACTCAACATCGGCCACCCATACAGTTAAACCCAGACGCCGAGTACGAACCTGGTTGGCGGCATGTGCTGTCATTGGATTATCCATTGGCCTGACGGGAGCAGGGTTCGCGCTGATTCCACCCGCGCCCTATTCTCCCCTGGCGGGTCTCGACTCGTCCCGCGTTTCACTGATCGCTCTGGGCGATCAAGGGAGTGGCACTTTACAGCAGTGGACTGTCGCGCGTGCAATGGAGCGTGTGGCCGATAAAGACGGGCGCCTGGACATGGTCACGCTGTTGGGCGATAACTTCTATGGCAAGTCTCTGACGGGCACACGTGACATTAGCTGGCAGATGAAATTCGAACGCGTTTACAGCGGGAACTGGTTAAGCCACGTACCGTTCTATGCAGTACTTGGCAATCACGACTATCCCACCTCGCAACAAGTAGAACTCGACTACAGCCAGCAAAAAAAAGGATCCGGCCGCTGGCAGATGCCTGATCGCCAGTACACCAAAGACTTTGGAACTGTCGAGGGTCGTCCGCTGGTACGAATGGTCTTTCTTAACACCTCGGCGCCTGCCGCAGAGCTGCACCAACAGATTGCCTTCCTTGAGCAGGCATTCGAACAACCGGGCCCGGCACCCATCTGGCGCATCGTGGCCGCCCACCATCCCGTCCGCAACTCAGGCAAGCACGAAGAAGAGTCGAACATGATGACCGATCTGCTGCCCGCGTTACAGCGCGCCAAGGTCGACGTTTATCTGGCCGGACACGACCATAATCAGCAGTTAATGCTTGATCCTGGCGAGCCCGCCTGGGTGATATCCGGCGGTGGCGGTCAGAAACTCTACCCCGTGGACGAAGGGCAGCCGGACACCGTATTTGCTGCCTCCCGGGCGGGCTTCACCAAACTCGACTTCAGTGGCGACCAGCTAAAACTCGCCTACTACGATGAGCAGGGCGGTGCAGCCACCCACTTCACGTGGGCCCGCGGATGCCCCTGGATGGCCAAAGGCTGCCTGATCGCGGACAACCGTCAATAGACCCATGCCTTCGCCCCTCTGACACGCGTTCGCAAATCCCGCTGCCGCTGTGGCTTATCCCTACAGAGACAGCCGAGGCGCCAAATGGATTGACGTGGCATAATCATCGGCTAATTTTTTGGCACCGCGTGGGGAGTTTCGGGGATGGAAAATTCCTCCAGTGAAAACAAGGGCTTACGCCTTTTCGGGATCAAGGCCTGCGACACCATGAAAAAAGCTCGCACCTGGCTCGATGAAAAAAACCTGAGCTACGACTTTCATGATTACAAAGCAGTAGGTATCGACCGTGAGCACCTGACTCAGTGGTGCGACGAACATGGTTGGCAGGTCGTTTTAAACCGGGCAGGGACTACCTTTCGCAAACTCGACGACGGACAAAAAGCCGATCTCGATCAAGCCAAGGCAATAGAACTGATGCTCGTGCAACCTTCGATGATCAAGCGTCCAGTGCTTGATCTCGGTGATAGAACCCTGATTGGCTTCAAGCCCGATCTGTATGCGGCGGCCTTCAAGTAAGCCAGAGCGCTACTGAAGCCCCCTTTTAATCAGTTAGAGAATTCAGTAAGAGGTATTTGCATGTCCACTACCCTGTTCAGCCTGGCGTTTGGTATCGGCACTCAGAACCGTCAAGGCGCGTGGCTGGAAGTCTTCTACGCACAGCCGTTGATCAACCCGTCGGCAGAAATCATTGCAGCCATCGCACCCTTACTGGGTTACACCGGCGGTAATCAGGCCATCGCGTTCAATACCGACCAGGCCTCAAAGCTGGCTGAAGCGCTGAAGTCCGTCGATGCTGGCCAAGCCGCCTTGCTGACCCGTCTGGCCGAAAGCCACAAGCCGCTGGTCGCAACCTTGCTCGCCGAAGACGCGGCACTGACCTCAACACCTGAGGCCTACCTGAAGTTGCACTTGCTGTCGCATCGTCTGGTCAAGCCACACGGCCTGAGCCTGGCCGGGATTTTCCCTCTGCTGCCTAACGTCGCCTGGACCAGCCAAGGCGCTGTGGACCTGAGCGAACTGGCTGAGCGTCAGCTGGAATCGCGCCTGAAGGGCGAGTTCCTGGAAGTGTTCTCCATCGACAAATTCCCGAAAATGACCGACTACGTCGTGCCGAGCGGTGTGCGCATCGCTGACAGTGCACGCGTACGTCTGGGCGCTTACATCGGCGAAGGCACCACGGTCATGCACGAAGGTTTCGTCAACTTCAACGGCGGCACCGAAGGCCCGGGCATGATCGAAGGTCGCGTCTCGGCTGGCGTATTCGTCGGCAAGGGTTCCGACCTGGGCGGCGGTTGCTCGACCATGGGCACCTTGTCGGGTGGCGGCAACATCGTCATCAAGGTCGGCGAAGGCTGCCTGATCGGCGCCAACGCAGGTATCGGCATTCCATTGGGTGATCGCAACACGGTGGAATCCGGTCTGTACGTCACTGCCGGGACCAAAGTTGCGCTGCTCGACGAGAAAAACGAATTGGTCAAAGTGGTCAAGGCCCGTGACCTGGCCGGTCAACCAGACCTGCTGTTCCGCCGCAACTCGATCACCGGCGCCGTGGAATGCAAAACCCACAAGTCGGCCATCGAACTGAACGCAACGCTGCACGCTCACAACTGATTGATCCCGCGTCTGCTTTTAGCGCTGCATACGCAGCGTTGAAAGCGGGCTATCGAGCTGAATAACATGCCCCTGCCCTCTCCCTGGCGCGCTGATTTTCCAGCCATCGCCGCACTGCAACGGCAAGGCCAGACCTATCTGGACAATGCCGCAACGACCCAAAAACCCCAGGCGTTGCTCGACGCGCTTAACCACTACTACGTGAATGGCGCGGCCAATGTGCACCGGGCACAGCATCTGCCGGGCGCTAATGCCACCCAGGCGTTCGAGAACAGCCGCAGCAAGATTGCCCACTGGCTGAATGCGGGCGAGTCTGCACAAATCGTTTTCACCCACGGGGCAACATCCGCCCTGAATCTGTTGGCATATGGTCTGGAGCACGAGTGTGTTGCCGGAGACGAAATTGTCATCAGCGCGCTGGAGCATCACGCCAATCTGTTGCCTTGGCAGCAACTGGCGCACCGTCGCGACCTGAAGTTGATCATCTTGCCGCTCGACGCCAACGGCCTGATTGACCTCGAAGCCGCCGCCGCACTGATCGGCCCCCGCACCCGTTTGCTGGCAGTCAGCCAGTTATCCAACGTGCTGGGCGCCTGGCAGCCGCTGCCTGCGTTGCTGAGCATGGCCAAGTCCCATGGCGCATTGACGGTGGTGGACGGTGCCCAAGGCGTGGTTCATGGTCGGCATGACGTGCAAGCGTTGGGCTGCGACTTCTATGTTTTTTCCAGTCATAAACTGTACGGTCCCGAGGGTCTCGGCGTGCTGTATGGCCGCAATGAAGCGCTCGCGCGCCTGCATCATTGGCAGTTCGGTGGAGAGATGGTACTGACCACCGATTATCACACCGCCAAATTTCGTCCCGCACCCCTGGGCTTCGAAGCCGGCACACCGCCGATTGCCAGCGTGATTGGCCTGGGCGCGACCCTCGATTACCTGGCGAGCCTCGACCACGCGGCCGTGGTTGCGCATGAAGCGGCACTGCATCGGTTGTTACTGGACGGCTTGAACAGGCGTGAAGGCATTCGAGTGCTGGGCACTCCGCAATTGGCGCTGGTGAGCTTCGTCGTCGAAGGCGTGCATAACGCAGACCTCGCGCACTTGCTGACCGAACAGGGGATCGCCGTTCGCGCCGGGCATCATTGCGCCATGCCGTTACTCAAAAGCCTCGGCCTGCCAGGCGCAATCCGGGTATCCCTGGCGCTGTACAACGACTCCGACGATCTCGAGCGCTTTTTCAGCGCGCTGGATCAAGCCTTGGAATTGCTGCGATGAGCCTGCCTGTCGACGCACAAACAGCCCTTGAAACCTTCAACCAATCCCACAGCTGGGAACAGCGCGCACGCCTGCTGATGCAATGGGGCGAACGCCTGCCGGCCCTGAGTGAAGATGAAAAAACCGAGGCCCATCGGGTGCATGGCTGTGAAAGCCAGGTCTGGTTGCTCGGCAGCGTGACGGACGGCCACTGGCAGTTTCGCGCGGCCAGTGACGCGCGCTTGATTCGGGGGCTGGTGGCGTTGCTGTTGGCGCGAGTCAACGGCCTGTTGGCTGAAGACCTGCAACAGGTGGATCTGCCGGACTGGTTCAATCAGCTGGGCTTGAGCCGACACCTCTCGCCGTCACGCAGCAACGGCTTGAACGCAGTCCTGCAGCGGATGCGTCAACTGGCCTCTGGCAGCGCCTGAACAGGCTTGGCGCGATCCGCCGGACGTCTCACGCCCGCGACAATCTTGTCCACCGCCTTGGTCGCCGCGACCATACCGAAGGTCGCGGTCACCATCATTACCGCGCCGAATCCACCCGCGCAGTCCAGCTTGACCCCGTCGCCGACGAAGCTCTTTTGCAAGCAAATGCTCCCGTCCGGCTTGGGATACCGCAGTTGTTCGGTGGAAAACACACACGGCACGCTGTAGTGGCGAGTCACTGTTCGCGAGAACCCGTAGTCGCGACGCAAGGTCGAGCGAACCTTGGAGGCCAGCGGATCGTTGAAGGTACGGTTGAGGTCGCAGACCTGAATCAGCGTCGGGTCAATCTGTCCGCCTGCGCCACCAGTGGTGATGATCTGGATTTTGCGCCGCTTGCACCAGGCGATCAGCGCGGCCTTGGCGTTGACGCTGTCGATGCAGTCGAGCACGCAGTCGATATCAGGCGTGATGTATTGGGCCATGGTCTCGCGGGTCACGAAGTCAGCCACGGCATGCACGGTGCAATCGGGATTGATGGCGCGCAGGCGCTCGGCCATGACCTCGACCTTGGCCCGACCGATGGTGCCTTCCAGCGCATGCAACTGACGGTTGCTGTTGCTGACGCAGACGTCATCCAGATCGAACAGGGAGATTTCACCCACGCCGCAACGGGCAATCGCTTCCGCCGCCCACGAGCCAACACCGCCGATCCCGACGACCGCCACATGGGCTGTGCGCAAACGCTCCAGGCCCTCGATGCCATACAAACGGGCGACGCCAGCAAACCGCGGATCTTCTGTGTTCATGACCATTACCCCAAAAACCGGCGCGCATTATAGGACGCTATGGGGTTCAGAGTCTCTTTATCCGGATGAGCCGCCGTCGCGGGCAAGCACCCGGCGCGCCCCACGCGGCTCCTTGCAGGAGCGCGCTTGCCCGCGATCAAAGCAACGGGGTATGCCTGACACGCGACTGTATATTTCCCACAAGGCCCGGTATTTTGGACGACAAGACAAACTCGCAGCGAACTTAGTTGCGTAACCGTTGACCAATAGCCAATCGGCTGGCTGTACAGCCCTATAAAGCCCAGAGTAGGATGCGCGCCGACCGGCGTTCGTCGGCTAATCCCTCGTTCCACCCTTTGGAACCAAAAGCATTTATGTCATCGCGTAGATTTGGACTCAATTTGGTGGTGGTCGTGGCGATTGCCGCGCTATTCACCGGTTTCTGGGCGTTGATCAATCGCCCGGTTACCGCTCCCGACTGGCCCGAGCAGATCTCCGGCTTTTCTTACTCACCTTTCCGCGCGGGACAAAACCCGCAGAAAGACATCTACCCGTCCGACGATGAAATGCGTCAGGACCTGGAGTTGATGAGTAAGCAGACCGACAGTATTCGGACTTACTCTGTCGACGGCTCGCTGGGGGACATCCCAAAGCTCGCTGAAGAATTCGGCTTACGCGTGACCCTGGGGATCTGGATCAGCCCCGACGAAGCGCGCAACGAGCGCGAGATTGTCCGCGCCATCGAACTGGCCAACTCATCGCGCAGTGTGGTTCGCGTGGTGGTGGGCAACGAAGCGCTGTTCCGTCGCGAAATCACGGTCAAACAATTGAGCGTCCTGCTTGATCGGGTGCGTGCTGCCGTCAAAGTACCGGTGACCACCTCCGAGCAATGGCACATCTGGGAAAAATACCCGGAGCTGGGCAAGCACGTTGACCTGGTCGCTGCGCACATTCTGCCTTATTGGGAGTTCATTCCAGTCGACAAGGCCGGTCAGTTCGTACTCGATCGTGCCCGCGAACTGAAAAAAATGTTCCCGAAAAAACCGCTGCTGCTGTCAGAGGTTGGCTGGCCGAGCAATGGCCGTATGCGTGGCGGTGCCGAGGCAACTCAGGCGGACCAAGCCATTTACCTGCGTACGCTGGTCAATAAACTCAACCGTCAGGGCTACAACTACTTCGTGATCGAGGCCTTCGATCAGCCGTGGAAAGCCAGTGATGAAGGCTCGGTAGGCGCCTACTGGGGCGTGTATAACGCTGCGCGCCAGCAGAAATTCAACTTTGAAGGGCCGGTTGTCGCGATTCCGCAGTGGCGGGTTCTGGCGATTGGCTCTGTGGTGCTGGCGCTGCTGTCCCTGGCATTGCTCCTGATTGACGGCTCGGCACTGCGCCAACGGGGTCGCACGTTCCTGACCTTTACCGCGTTCCTGTGTGGTTCGGTGCTGGTCTGGATCGGTTACGACTACAGTCAGCAATACAGCACCTGGTTCAGTCTGACCGTAGGCTTCTTGCTGGCACTTGGCGCCATGGGCGTGTTCATCGTCCTGTTGACCGAGGCTCACGAACTGGCTGAAGCGGTCTGGACCCACAAACGACGCCGCGAATTCCTGCCCGTGGACACCGACAATGCGTATCGACCGAAAGTCTCGATACACGTGCCCTGCTACAACGAGCCACCGGAAATGGTCAAACAGACCCTGGATGCTCTGGCCGCTCTCGACTATCCGGACTTCGAAGTTCTGATCATCGACAACAACACCAAAGACCCGGCGGTCTGGGAACCAGTCAAGGCCCATTGCGAAATGCTCGGCCCGCGCTTCAAGTTCTTCCATGTCGCGCCACTGGCCGGTTTCAAGGGTGGCGCACTGAACTACCTGATCCCGCACACGGCGCCGGACGCTGAAGTGATTGCAGTGATCGACTCGGATTACTGCGTCGACCGCAACTGGCTCAAACACATGGTCCCGCACTTCGCCGACCCGAAAATCGCCGTGGTGCAGTCGCCGCAGGATTACCGCGACCAGAACGAAAGCACCTTCAAGAAGCTCTGCTACTCCGAATACAAAGGCTTCTTCTATATCGGCATGGTCACCCGTAACGACCGTGACGCGATTATTCAGCACGGCACCATGACCATGACCCGACGTTCGGTGCTCGAAGAACTGGGCTGGGCGGACTGGTGCATCTGTGAAGACGCCGAGTTGGGGCTGCGCATATTCGAAAAAGGGTATTCGGCCGCCTATTCGCACAACAGCTACGGCAAGGGTTTGATGCCGGACACCTTCATCGACTTCAAAAAGCAGCGTTTCCGTTGGGCGTATGGCGCGATTCAAATCATCAAGCGTCACACGTCGAGCCTGCTGCGCGGTAAAGACACCGAGCTGACCCGTGGGCAGCGCTATCACTTCCTCGCGGGCTGGTTGCCGTGGGTTGCCGATGGCATGAACATCTTCTTCACCGTCGGCGCATTACTGTGGTCGGCGGCGATGATCATCGTGCCTAACCGTGTCGATCCGCCGTTGTTGATTTTCGCGATCCCGCCATTGGCCCTGTTCGTGTTCAAGGTCGGCAAGATCATCTTCTTGTACCGCCGTGCAGTGGGGGTCAACCTCACGGACGCATTCTTTGCGGCGCTGGCAGGGCTCGCCTTGTCTCACACCATCGCCAAAGCGGTGCTCTACGGCTTCTTCACCACCAGCATCCCATTCTTCCGCACACCGAAAAATGCAGCCAGTCATGGCTTCCTGGTGGCCCTCTCGGAAGCTCGAGAAGAAGTGTTCATCATGTTGCTGCTGTGGGGCGCGGCCGCCGGTATCTGCCTGGTACAGGGCCTGCCGAGCGCCGATATGCGCTTCTGGGTGACCATGCTCCTGGTGCAATCGCTGCCGTATCTGGCGGCGCTGATCATGGCCTTCCTGTCATCGCTGCCCAAGCCAGTAGCCGTGGCGGAACCCGCGACTGTTTGACCTGTTACTGCATAACGTTAAACGGCGGCCTTTGGGTCGCCGTTTTGCTTTAAGATAAGCGCCTTTTCCGCACACGACAAAATCTGTAGGAGCTGGCTTGCCAGCGATAGGCCGGGGTCGCGTTCGACCGGAACGACCTTCCAGCGGCGGTAAATTCGCTATTTTGCCAGCGCTTCACACTGGATCGCAGGCAAGCCAGCTCCTACAAAACCGTACCGTGCCCTACCCGGAGTCCTTCCATGACGGCCCCAGCCGACCTTTCGCCCACTCTCCAACTCGCCTGCGACCTGATCCGTCGTCCATCGGTCACGCCGATCGACGCCGACTGCCAAGCGATGATGATGCAACGCCTGGGCGATGCCGGTTTCAAACTGGAACCCATGCGTATCGAGGATGTGGATAACTTCTGGGCCACCCATGGCAACCACGAAGGCCCGGTGCTGTGCTTCGCCGGGCACACTGATGTGGTGCCAACCGGCCCGCTTCAGGCCTGGCAGAACGATCCGTTCGACGCATTGATCGATGAGCACGGCATGCTTTGCGGGCGTGGCGCGGCTGACATGAAAGGCAGCCTGGCGGCAATGCTGGTGGCGGCTGAACGCTTTGTCGGCGATCACCCCAACCATAAAGGCTCGGTGGCGTTCCTGATCACCAGCGACGAAGAAGGCCCTGCACACCACGGCACCAAGGCGGTGATCGAGCGTCTGGCAGCACGTAAAGAGCGCCTGGACTGGTGCATCGTCGGCGAACCGTCGAGCACCACACTGGTAGGCGATATGGTCAAAAACGGCCGTCGCGGTTCATTGGGTGCCAAACTCACCGTGCGCGGGATTCAGGGTCATGTGGCCTACCCGCACCTGGCGAAGAACCCGATCCATCTGGCCGCACCGGCGTTGGCCGAACTGGCCGCAGAGCACTGGGATCACGGCAACGCCTTCTTCCCGCCGACCAGCTTTCAGATCTCCAACCTCAACTCAGGCACCGGCACGACCAACGTCATCCCCGGCGAGTTGTCTGCGATGTTCAACTTCCGCTTCTCCACCGAGTCCACCGTCGAAGCCCTGCAACAGCGGGTCGCCACCATCCTCGACAAGCATGGGCTGGACTGGCATGTGGAATGGGCCTTGTCCGGCCTGCCGTTCCTCACCGAACCCGGTGCGCTATTGGACGCGGTGTCCGCAAGCATCAAGGCCGTCACCGGCCGCGACACCCAGGCATCGACCAGCGGCGGCACCTCGGACGGGCGGTTTATCGCCACGATGGGCACGCAAGTCGTCGAACTGGGCCCGGTCAACGCCACGATCCATCAGGTCAATGAGCGCGTTCTGGCCAGCGACCTCGATATCCTGACCGAAATCTACTACCAGACTCTGGTCAAATTGCTCGCATGATGCTGACTTGCCCGATTTGCACAGCAGCGCTCAGCGCGGTTGATAACGGCGTCGTGTGCCCCGCTGGTCACCGCTTCGACCGAGCACGCCAGGGCTATTTGAACCTGCTGCCGGTCCAACACAAAAACAGCCGCGACCCTGGTGATAATCAGGCCATGGTCGAAGCCCGACGCGACTTTCTCAATGCAGGCCATTACGCGCCGGTCGCCAAGCGCCTCGCGGAACTGGCAGCCGAACGCGCGCCCGCACGTTGGCTGGACATCGGTTGTGGCGAGGGTTATTACACCGCGCAAATCGCTGCGGCCCTGCCGGATGCGGATGGCTATGCGCTGGATATTTCCCGCGAAGCGGTCAAGCGCGCGTGCCGGCGCGATCCAAAAATCACGTGGTTGATCGCCAGCATGGCCCGCGTGCCACTGCCCGACGACAGCTGTCAGTTCCTTGCCAGCGTGTTCAGCCCGCTGGACTGGCACGAAGCCAGACGCCTGCTGAGCCCCGGCGGCGGCTTGATGCGTGTCGGCCCGACCAGCGAACACCTGATGGAACTGCGTGAGCGGCTCTATGACGAAGTGCGTGAATACGTTGATGACAAACACTTGATGCAAGTGCCGGCTGATATGCACTTGCAGCACAGCGAGACCTTGCGCTTCACCCTGAGCCTGGTCGATGCTCAAGCCCGTGCCAACCTGCTGGCCATGACCCCTCACGGCTGGCGCGCCAGTGCCGAACGCCGGGCCAATGTCATTGAGCAGCCAGAGCCGTTCGAAGTGACGGTTTCGATGCGTTACGATTATTTCGTGCTTCAATAATCAGCGAATCTACACACCCTGAATCGACGCTGCCTTGCCTGTGCGGGGCAGCCAAATGAATCCGCGAATGGATTTTCAATCAATCACGAGGCATCCATGCGCCAACCCGATATCGAGATTTACCTGAAAGACGCTGACGTCGACTACATGGCCATCGCTGCCTGGCTCAGCGCTGCGCTGGGCCCTTGCACCGCCTGGGTCAAGAAAGGTCAGACGTACAAATGCACAGCCGGTGACGTGACCGTGACCTGGTTGCCCAAGGCTGTCGGCAAATGGAACAGCTTGTTTCTGGAAAGCGACAAGACCCCATGGGACGACGACATCGCCTGCGCCCGCGCGGCCTTCGCCGCACTGAACGTTGAAGTTCGCTGCGCACCGGGCACATGGATCGAGGAAGAAAGCGACGACGCCGCCGACCGCTGGATTCGCATCAGCAGCGACGGCGAAGAAGAGATCGTCTGGCACACGACCTGAGCCTCGACCAGACTCGTCTCTGACAGCATTACACGATCATCTGTAGGAGCGCGCTTGCCCGCGATCGGCTGCGAAGCAGTCGTAAATGGGTTGGCGCCGATGTCGCAGGAAGGCCCTTCGGTCCTTATCGCGGGCAAGCCCGCTCCTACAGTTTGCTGCGCGGCGTCGCAGACGGGGCGACATCTCCTCCAAATCTGTGTGCTACCTGCTTATTTCATAGCCCTACGACGTCCTCTGCCTGCCAGCCTTTCTGACCTTCGACCAAGCCATATTCGACCTGCTGGCCCTCCGCCAGTGAACGGTGCCCTTCCCCGCGGATGGCGCGGTAATGCACGAACACGTCCGCGCCATCTCCACGCTGGATGAAGCCATAGCCCTTGGCATCGTTGAACCACTTCACACTGCCTGTTTCACGTACTGACATTGGATCGTTGCTCCTGTTTTTTATTATTTGACGGCCGAGTATAGGCCAGCATTAAAAACGGCGAAATCCACATAAACGGCGTCGTTTTTTGCCGATCTTCAGCAGATGCGGCACACTGTCTCCCCCGAGCAACTGCTCGTTTCCCCCTTATTCAGCAGAAGCCGTATGACCCGCTCCCCGTTCCGCCGTCTTGTGTTTGGCACCCTGCGCCGACTGATGTACCTCTGGGTTCGCTCGGAAACAATCAATCAGTCGTCCTTCACCCTCAACCTCGACCGCAGCCGCCCGGTGTTCTACGCCCTGCAATCCCCCTCATTAAGCGACCTCGCGGTGATCGATACCGAGTGCCGCAAAGCCGGGCTGCCGCGACCGATTCTGCCGGTAGCAGTGGGAAACCTGCTCGAGCCCGCTGCGTTCTTCTACCTGACCCCCGAGCCCGACTGGCTGGGCCGGCAGGACAAACGCGGCGCGCCGCCCACCCTGGAACGGCTGGTCAGCGCGATCAGCCAGAACGCCTCCGAAGATGCGCAGATCATCCCGGTCAGCGTGTTCTGGGGTCAGTCGCCAGACAGTGAGTCGAGCCCCTGGAAGCTGTTGTTCGCAGACAGCTGGGCGGTGACCGGGCGTTTACGCCGGTTGGTCAGCATTCTGATTCTGGGCCGCAAGACCCGCGTGCAATTTTCCGCACCGATCCATCTGCGCGAACTGGTCCAAGAGAACAAGGGCCACGAACGTACCCTGCGGATGACCCAGCGCATTCTGCGGGTGCACTTTCGCAACCTGAAAACCGCCGTCATCGGCCCCGACCTGTCGCACCGCCGCAATCTGGTCAAGGGTCTGCTGGACGAGCCGCTGGTCAAGCAAGCCATCCTCGAAGAGGCCGAGCGCGAGAACATCCCCGAGAGCAAAGCCCAGGCAAACGCCCTGCGCTATGGCAATGAAATCGCTTCGGACTACACCTACTCGGCGATCCGCTTTCTTGAAGTGGTGCTGAGCTGGTTCTGGAACAAGATTTACGACGGTATCAAGGTCAGTCATATCGAAGGCGTGCAGGATGTCGCCCAAGGTCACGAAGTGATTTATGTCCCGTGCCATCGCAGCCATATCGATTACCTGCTGCTGTCCTACCTGCTGTTTCGAAATGGCCTGACACCCCCCCACGTCGCCGCAGGCATTAACCTGAACATGCCGGTGATCGGCAGTCTGCTGCGGCGCGGTGGCGCCTTCTTCATGCGCCGCACGTTCAAGGGCAACCCGCTGTACAGCGCCGTGTTCAATGAATACCTGCATACGCTGTTCACCAAGGGCTTCCCCGTCGAGTACTTCGTCGAGGGTGGCCGCTCGCGTACCGGGCGCATGCTGCAACCCAAAACCGGCATGCTGGCGATCACCCTGCGCAGCTTTTTGCGCAACTCGCGGATGCCGATCGTTTTCGTTCCGGTGTACATCGGTTACGAGCGCGTGCTCGAAGGCCGCACCTACTTGGGCGAGCTGCGCGGCGCGGCTAAAAAGAAAGAGTCGATCTTCGATATTTTCAAAGTGATTGGCGCACTCAAGCAGCGCTTCGGCCAGGTGTCGGTCAACTTCGGCGAGCCGATCAAACTGGCTGAGTTCCTCGACCACGAGCAACCGAATTGGCGCGAGCAAACGCTGGGGCCGCAGTACCGCCCCGGCTGGCTGAACGAAACCACCCAGCGCCTCGGCGAACGCGTGGCTCAGGGCCTGAATGAAGCCGCAGCGATCAACCCGGTCAATCTGGTGGCGCTGGCCCTACTGTCCACCAATAAGCTGGCGCTCGACGATCAAGCCATGGCGCGGATTCTCGACCTGTACCTGACCCTGCTGCGTCGGGTGCCTTACTCGCCACACACCACGCTGCCTGAAGGTGACGGCAAGGCCTTGATCGATTACGTGAAGGGCATGAACCTGTTGTCCGAGCAAAAGGATGCGTTAGGCAAAATCCTCTACCTGGATGAGCAGAACGCGGTCTTGATGACCTACTACCGCAACAACGTGTTGCACATCGTGGCCCTGCCCTCGCTGCTGGCGAGTTTCTTCCAGAGCTCCTCACGGATGAGTCGTGAACAGATCCTGCGCTATGCCCGGGCGCTGTACCCGTACCTGCAATCGGAGCTGTTCATTCGCTGGCCGCTGGACGAGCTGGATGCGGTGATCGACCAGTGGCTCGAAGCTTTCGTCGAGCAAGGCCTGTTGCGCCTTGAAAATGACGTCTACCTGCGTCCGGCCCCGAGTTCGCGTCACTTCGTCCTGCTGACCCTGCTGTCACGGGTCATTGCCCAGACGCTGCAGCGCTTCTATATGGCGATTTCGCTGCTGCTCAACAGTGGCCAGAACAGCATCAGCGCCGAAGAACTGGAAGACTTGTGCACGGTCATGGCTCAGCGGCTGTCGATTTTGCATGGCCTCAACGCACCGGAGTTCTTCGACAAAAGCCTGTTCCGCCACTTCATCCAGACCTTGCTCGACCTCGGCGTCCTGCACAAAGACCCTGCGGGCAAGCTCAGTTACCACGAGCTCCTTGGCGAGTTGGCGGAAGGCGCGGCCAAGCGGGTTTTGCCTGCCGAGATCCGTTTGTCGATCCGCCAAGTGGCCCTGCATCGCAGCGAAGATGTAACAGAGGCTGACCCTGCGGGCTAAATCCTTTAAATTCCTGTCGATGGCGCCAGGCTTCTTCTGACGCCACCGATAAGGAGATTCCAATGAAAAACCTGGCACTTATCCTTCTGACCAGCCTGCTCGGCGCGTGCAGTATCTCGCAGCCATCCTCTCAAGCCAGCCTCGACGGGGAAGTTTTTTACCTGCAACGCATCGCTCTGCCGCCCACTGCGATCTTGAATGTCAGCCTGCACGACGTGTCCAAGGCCGATGCTCCGGTGGTCGTGCTGGCCAGACAAAGTGGCCCGATCAAAGGCCAGGTGCCTTTGCCTTTCAGCCTGGAATACGATCCGAAACACGTACAGCCGGGCCATCGTTACTCGGTGAGCGCGCGCATTGAAGTGGAGGGCAAACTCTTGTTCATCACTACCGCGCAGTATGTCGTACAGTTGGACGGTCAGGATCAGAAACCGCTGCGAATTCGCCTGGACTCTGTTCAGTGATCCCCTGGCGCGGGCCTGCAAACCCGTGCCACCCTTTTATCAATCCAATCCCTTTGAAAAGGATGCTGCCATGCTCCGCCCTTCCGTTACCTTCGCTGGCCTGTGCGCGGGCCTGTTGCTGTCGACCAGCGTGTTCGCTCTGTCCCTGAGCGATCTGTCACAGTCGGACGCCACTGGCGGCCTCAAGGATGCGCTGACCCAAGGCGCGCAGATTGCCGTCAAGCAACTGGGCACGCCAGGTGGTTTCAGTAATAACAAGGATGTGCGCATAGAACTGCCGGGCAGTCTCGGCAAAGTCGCGAAGAAGATGAAGCAGTTCGGCATGGGCGCACAGGTCGATCAATTGGAGACCGCCATGAACCAGGCCGCCGAAGCCGCTGTACCGCAAGCCCAGGCGCTGTTGGTCGATGCCGTGAAGAAGATGAGCGTGGACGATGCCAAGAGCATCCTCAGCGGCGGCAATGATTCAGCCACCCAATACCTGAGCAAGACCAGTCGCGAACAGATCCGCGTCAAATTCCTGCCCATCGTCAAGCAAGCGACCGATAAAGTCGGTGTCGCACAAAAATACAACGCGTTCGCCGGCCAGGCCGCCAGCCTGGGTGTCGTCGACACCAAAGACGCCAACATCGAAGGTTACGTGACCGAACAAGCCCTCAATGGCCTGTTCGAAATGATCGGCAAACAAGAAGCCGCCCTCCGCCAAAACCCGGCAGGTGCCGCAACCAGCCTGGCGAAAAAGGTGTTTGGCGCGCTGTAATCAACACGCCTGCAACTCTACCTTAACTCTACTTTCTTCACCCTGAACCACGCTGCATACAGCGCGGGCAGGAACAAGAGTGTCAGTGCGGTCGCCACGATCAGGCCACCCATGATCGCGACCGCCATCGGGCCGAAAAACACGCTGCGTGACAGCGGGATCATCGCCAGCACGGCCGCCAGTGCCGTGAGGACGATGGGCCGGAAACGCCGTACGGTGGCTTCGATGATCGCTTGCCATTGATCCAGCCCGGCGGCGATGTCCTGTTCGATCTGGTCCACCAGAATCACCGAGTTGCGCATGATCATCCCCGACAAGGCGATGGTGCCGAGCATCGCGACGAAACCGAACGGCTGATGGAAGACAATCAGAAACAAGGTCACCCCAATCAAACCCAGCGGTGCGGTGAGAAAGACCATGGCGGTGCGCGAGAAACTGCGTAATTGCAGCATCAGCAAGGTCAGGACCACCACGATAAACAACGGCACACCGGCTTTGACCGAGTTCTGTCCCCGCGCAGAATCTTCGACCGTGCCCCCGACTTCCAGCAAATAGCCGTCCGGCAACTCGGCACGTACGCCGTCCAGTGTCGGCAGGATCTGCTGGACCAGGGTCGACGGTTGTTCCTTGCCATAGATATCGGCGCGGATGGTCACGTTCGGCAGGCGGTTGCGGTGCCAGATGATGCCCTCTTCAAAGCCGTATTCCAGGGTCGCGATCTGCGACAAGGCGACGCTGGTGCCGTTGCTGGTAGGGATCGCCAGGCTCGGCAGCGAGGCGAGGTCCTTGCGCTCATGAGGGGTGCCCCGCAACAGAATCTCGATCAGCTCGTCGTCTTCGCGGTATTGGCTGACGCTGGAACCAGTCAGCGAGCTTTGCAGGAATCGCGACAGATCGGCAGTGCTCACGCCCAGCGCCCGCGCCCGATCCTGATCCACGTTGAGGTTTACAACCTTGCTCGGCTCTTCCCAGTCCAGATGGACGTTCGCCACGTGTGGATTCTCGCCAACCTTGAGCGCGACTTTACGCGCCAGAGCGCGAACTTCCTCGATGTGTTCGCCCGTCACGCGGAACTGCACCGGGTAGCCCACCGGCGGCCCGTTCTCCAGACGAGTCACCCGGGAGCGCAGGGTCGGAAATTGCTCGTTGAGGCTTTTTATCAGCCAGGTGCGCAGGACTTCACGGTCTTCGATGGTTTTTGCCAACACCACGAATTGGGCGAAACTGGCGGCGGGCAACTGTTGATCCAGCGGCAGGTAGAACCGCGGCGAACCGGTGCCAACGTAGGCCACGTAGTTATCAATACCCGGATGATCCTTGAGCATCTGCTCCAACCGATTGACCTGCTCGGCGGTGTTGCTCAACGACGCGCCTTCGGCCAGTTTCAAATCGACCATCAGCTCCAGTCGCCCCGACGCCGGGAAAAACTGCTGCGGCACGAAACGGAACATCACCACCGAGAGCACGAACAGGCCAAGGGTGAGTACCAGCACCGTTTTACGCCGCCGTACACACCAACCCACCATGCGCCGCACGCGCTGATAGAAGGGCGTACCGTAAGGGTCGGGTGCCCCCGCGCCATGTTTGGCCGCATGGATTTTCGCCAGGTCCGGCAACAGCCGCTCACCCAGATAGGGCACGAACACCACTGCCGCAACCCAGGACGCCAACAACGCGATGGTCACCACCTGGAAGATCGAACGGGTGTATTCACCGGTGCCTGATTGCGCCGTGGCAATCGGCAAGAAACCTGCCGCCGTGATCAGCGTGCCGGTGAGCATCGGAAAAGCGGTGCTGGTCCAGGCGAAACTGGCAGCCTTGAGCCGGTCGTAACCCTGCTCCATCTTGATCGCCATCATCTCGACCGCGATGATCGCGTCATCAACCAACAAGCCCAGCGCCAGCACCAGCGCGCCGAGGGAAATCTTGTGCAAGCCAATCCCCAGGTAGTACATGCAGGCGAAGGTCATCGCCAGTACCAACGGAATCGCCAGGGCGACAACCATCCCGGTGCGCATGCCCAGGGAGAAAAAGCTCACCAGCAGCACAATGCCCAGCGCCTCGGCCAGCACCTGAACGAACTCGCCGACCCCGGTTTTCACTGCTGCTGGCTGGTCCGACACTTTGCTCAGTTGCATGCCCGCCGGGAGGTTTTTCTGCACCCGGGCAAATTCAGTCTCAAGGGCACGCCCCAGTACCAGAATGTCGCCACCGTCTTTCATGGCCACGGCCAGACCGATGGCGTCTTCACCCATGTAACGCATGCGCGGCGCAGGTGGGTCGTTGAAGCCGCGAAAAACCTCGGCCACGTCACTGATGCGGAATGTACGATCACCCACGCGAATCGGGAAATTCTTGATCTCGTCCACCGACTGGAAGCGACCGGTTACCCGTAACTGAATGCGCTCACTGGGGGTCTCGAAAAAACCCGCTGCCGATACCGCGTTCTGTTCTTCAAGAACTTGCTGCACCGTCTGCAAGCGCAGCCCAAGGGTCGCCAGCTTCACGTTCGACAGCTCGATCCAGATTTTTTCGTCCTGCAACCCCAGCAGTTCGATCTTGCCCACGTCCTTGACCCGCTGTAGCTGTATCTGCACGCGGTCGGCGTAGTCCTTGAGCACGGCGTAGTCAAAACCTTTGCCCGTCAGCGCATAGATATTGCCGAACGTAGTGCCGAACTCATCGTTGAAAAACGGCCCCTGTATGCCCTGTGGCAAGGTGTGACGGATGTCGCTGATTTTTTTGCGGACCTGATACCAGAGATCGGGAATCTGCGCCGAGTGCATGGAATCACGTGCCATGAACGTCACTTGGGATTCGCCTGACCGTGAGAACGAGACAATGCGCTCGTATTCACCGGTCTCCATCAGCTTCTTCTCAATGCGGTCGGTCACCTGCAGCGCAACTTCCTCCGCACTCGCGCCGGGCCAGTTGGTGCGGATGACCATCGCCTTGAAAGTAAATGGCGGATCTTCACTCTGGCCAAGCTTGGTGTAGGAAACCGCACCCACAATCGCCAGCAGTAACATCAGAAACAGGACAATCTGGCGGTTGCGCAGTGCCCACTCGGAAAGATTGAAACGCATCCGTGCCTACTCCTTCGCCGCCAGTTTCACTTCTCGATTACTGCGATCCACCGGCCGTATCTGCTCGCCCTCGTGCAGCACATGGACACCGGCTGCCACCACCCAATCCGTGGCCTTGAGGCCTTCGAGGACGGGCACGCTGTCCTGACCGTAGGCAGCGATTCGCACCGGAACGCGCTTGAGCGTGTTATCGGCATCGACCCGCCACACGTAGTTGACGCCGTTCTCGGCAGTCAACGCTGACAACGGCACCGACAGGGCGACAGTCTGTTCGGTCTGGATAAATACGCGCGCGCTCTGGCCCAGCTCGGCGGGCACTTTGCCCTCGGCAAAAGCGATGCGGGTGGCGAAAGTACGTGAACGCGGATCGGCAGAAGGCGACAACTCACGGATGCGCCCAGGAAAACGTTGACCGGGTTGCGTCCATAACTCGACAGTGACGGCCTGACCGGTCTTGAAACGCCCGAAATTTTGCTCTGGCAGACTGATCAGGACTTCGCGCTCGCCGTCGGCAGCCAAGGTAAACATGGTCTGCCCCGCCGCCACGACTTGCCCGACTTCGACCAGACGCCGGGCGATCACACCGTCTTGCGGCGCGCGCAGCACCGCGTAGCCGGCCTGATTATCAGCGACATTGAATTCGGCCTTGATCTGCTTGAGCCGTGCCTCACCGGCGCGAAACAGATTCTCGGCATTGTCGAACTGAGACCGACTGACCAGTTGCCGATCCATCAATGTCTTATAGCGATCACGCTCAGACCGGACCAGTTGCAGATTGGCTTCGGCGGCGGTCACCTGAGCGCGGGTCGCTTCCAGTTGCAGGCGCACATCCTGCGGGTCCAGCTCGGCCAGCGGCTGATTGGCCTTGACCCTCGCGCCCTCTTCTACCAGACGCTTGGTCACCTTGCCGGCTATACGAAACGCCAACTCCGGCTCGAACCGGGCGCGGACTTCACCGGGATAACTGTCCATCGACTGCGATGAAGGCTGTGGCTGCACGACCATGGCCGGGCGCACGGTGGGCAGGGCAGGTTCTTCATGACCACAGGCAGCCAGTAAAAACACCAGGCTGATTGGCAGGGTAAAGGACAAGGCATCGCGAAACATGGTGATGGACCTTTGGCAAAGGATGCTTTAATTATTGTACTGAAGCGTATAGTAAGAAATACCAAACTCACCAGTCCACTATTAAAACGACGATGCCTGACAATTCATTACCCCGCCCCTTATTAAGCGCTTCAGGCCCTGGCCGCCCGAAGGATCTGGCAAAACGCCAAGCCATCCTCAACGCCGCGAAAAACCTGTTCGTGCGCAATGGTTACGCCAGTACCAGTATGGATGCCGTGGCCGCAGAAGCCGGGGTTTCCAAGCTGACGGTTTACAACCATTTCACCGATAAAGAGACATTATTTTCCGCCGCGGTGGTGGCGCGCTGTGAGGAGCAATTGCCCGAGCTGTTTTTCGAGATCCCCCACGGCATGCCTGTAGAGGCATTGCTGTCGAAGATTGGTCGGGGCTTTTACGCGCTGATCAACAGTCCTGACTCGTTGGCGTTGCATCGCTTGATGGTCGCACTGGGCAGCCAGGACCCGAAACTGTCGCAGATTTTTTTCGAGGCCGGTCCCCAACGAATTCTGCTGGAGATGGAGCGTTTTCTGACTCAGATCGACAAAGCCGGCAGCCTGAGCATAGACAAACCAAACCTCGCTGCCGAGCACTTTCTGTGCCTGCTCAAGGGCGCCTGCAATTTTCGCCTGCTGATTGGCTGCGGGGAGCTGCCGGATGAACAGGAGGCCGAGGCCCATGTTCAGGAAGTCGTGAGCTTGTTTATGCGGGCTTATCGGCCTTAGGAGCCTTAGGGGCCATTCGTAGCCTTCGGCGGCGCCTGTAGGTTACCGAAGGCTGCAAAGGCGATATCAGCCCTTCAGTGCCTTCTTCGGGTAGATGTCGTAACGACTGGATTTGCCATCCAGCGCATAACTCGGTTTCGGTCCATCGATGCACGGGGCCTTGCGGGGCCGTTTGACCACGACTCGGTGAGTGGCGAGCGCCAGTGCAGCTTCCAGCAGCGCCGGCGCGTCCATGTCATCGCCCACCAACGGCCGGAACAGGCGCATTTCCTTTTTCACCAACGCGGTTTTTTCCCGATGCGGAAACATTGGATCGAGGTAGATCACTTGCGGAGGCTCGCCTTCCCAAGCGCGGATCAAGTCGATGGAGTTGCCGGTCAGCAAACGCATCTGGGCGATGATCTGCCCGACTTCACGATCCCGCAGGCCGCGGGCCAGGCCATCTTCAAGCAAGGCGGCGATGATCGGCTGACGCTCGATCAGGCTCATGTTGCACCCCAGGCTTGCCAGCACGAACGCGTCCTTGCCTAACCCGGCTGTCGCATCCAGCACTCGAGGGCGAACGCCGGGCTGAATGCCGACCGCTTTGGCGATCATTTGCCCACTGCCACCACCGAACAAACGTCGGTGGGCCACAGCCCCTTCGACAAAGTCCACTCGCACCGGGCCCGAAGAGTCGGCGCCCAATTGCTGTAGCTGTAAGCCGTCGTCCGTCACTTGCAGGGCGAATTCTGCTTCGGCGTCTTCTAACGGCAGGCCGAGACGTTGTGCCCAGTCCAGCGCCTGCGCGTGTCCGTTGCTTGTCAGGGCTTCAACCCGGATGCGGCTGCCCGCGTGTTGCTCACTCATGTGCCCATACGCTCAACTAATTTGTTAATGATCGGCAACATTGGCCGATAACAGGAATATCCGGCATTTTGCCAGAGCCGGACGGTCAACTGAGCGCTATGTCTGATATTCAACCCTCACCGATAGGCTATTTGTCGCACGCAGGCGACTACAGCCTCCGCAATTCCCGAGCCTTGAGCGGCGTTACCCAGCTCTGGCAGGATGCGTTCGCCCGCGCGATGGCCGAGCAAATCGGCGATAACACCGAGTTTTCGACTGAGTTCAGCACCCTTGCAGCAAACGCCAGCGGCGAACCGCTGAGTGACACTGACACCCTTGGGCAGATCGTCGATCAGCGTGACTGCGCGGTTGACGACGTGCAGCGTACGCCCCCTGAACATCTGCACCTGCCCATTGCCGAGTTTGAACTCGACCTGTTGGACAAGCCGGCCGAGCCATTCACTGTCGCTGACATGATCGCGCAACAGCGGCAGCTTAATTTTGAAAGCGGCTGGGTCCGCCCATTGGTGCTCAACCCTCCGCAGCGTGATGAAAACCCTGGCCCCGGCCCGCAACCGCAACCGCTGCACTTGCCCATCGCCGAGTTCGAATGGGACTTGGCAGACAAGCCCGCCCTGCCCCTCGAGCCAGAGACCATCGCCGCTCAGCAAAGTCATCTGGATTACGAAAACGGCTGGGCTCGGCCTATTATTCTGCAAAACCTGCGCATGGCTGCGTAAACACCGCGTCCAACACTATGCACTGAACAGCGTATTCAATTGAGCGAACGGCAGCGCCTGCTGGCCATAAGTGAAGGTGCCTTGCTGGCTGATTTCTTGAGCCGCGCGATAAAAACCGCCCAAGGCAGCCCTTGCCAAAGATGAACCGACGCTGATCCGCTTGACCCCGCAAGCGCTCAAATCAGCGACCGAGAGCGTCACACCGCTCAGCCCCATTATTACGTTAACCGGCCTTGGCGCGACGGCGCGCACTACGGCGATGACTTCGTCGCGCGTACGCAGCCCCGGCGCGAATAGCACGTCCGCACCCGCCTCGGCGTAGGCTTCAATACGGCGCAAGGTGTCCGCGAAGTCCAGACGGCCGTGCAGCAGGTTCTCGGCGCGGGCGGTCAGCATGAAGGGGAACGGTAAGCTGCGCGCTGCGGCAACGGCAGCTTTGACCCGTTCCACTGACAATTCGAAGGCGTAGATCGGGTTGTCGGCATGACCACTGGCATCTTCAATCGAGCCGCCAACGATACCTAATGCAGCGGCTTTCAGAATCGTATCAGCGCAGCCTTCCGGGCTGTCAGAGAAGCAGTTTTCCAAGTCTGCGGCCACTGGCAATGCCGTGGCGTTGACGATTGCGGCGACATTATCCAGGGTCTCCTGTCGGCTGACCGCACCTTCTGCGTCGGCACGCCCCAGCGTGAATGCAAGACCCGCACTGGTCGTGGCTAACGCCTCGAAACCCAGCGAAGCGAGTAACTTGGCCGAGCCGGCGTCCCAGGGGTTAGGGATGACAAAAGCCCCCTCTCGCTCATGCAAGGACTTGAAAAGTTGGGCGCGAAGTAACTGCGAATCCATTTGCACACTCCTTGGAGACTGAAGGTTGATAGTCGCAGCTATCGACCTTACAGCAAGCCCAGTTGCTGCGCGACGGGCTCTCTTTGCAACGTCGCCAACGGTGGTAATCCGGGCAGACGAGCCATCAATTGCTGATGAAAACGTCGAGCAAGGTCTGGCGCCTGGAGGTTGTCGGGGGTGTGCAGGAACACATAAGGCGTGCGCCCTTCTTCAATCCAGCTGGCTACTTTCTCTACCCACGGCACAAGAAACGGGTCGTTGGCCTGAAGCAATGGATGGCCGATAAAGCGCACCTGGGGGAACTGTGTCAGGGCGGCAGGGCGTGGTGGGACTTTGGGCTTCTTCGATTGCGCATGCAGCACGGCAGGATCGCTCGACACACAGCTGAACAGCGCCCGAGGATCGAGGCAGATACGCTCCACACCACGGTCCAGCAGTAATCGATTGAGCATCCGTTCTTCATCGCCCTTGGCAAAAAATGCCAAGTGACGGACCTCGACCGCTAGCGGTCGCTCAACAGCATCGATAAAGCTGACCAACTCAGCGAGACGCGTTGGCCCGAAGCTGGCGGGCAACTGCAGCCACAAGGGGGCGACCCTTTGGCCCAGCGGCGCGAGTAACTGGATGAAATCCTCGGCGGCATGCAGCTGTTGACGCAGATCGCCGCCGTGGCTGATGTCGCGATGAAATTTGGCGGTGAAGCGAAAGGTTTCAGGCAGGCTTTGCGCCCAGCGCTGAACAATGACCGGCGAGGGCCGCGCATAAAACGTGGTATTGCCTTCAACGGCGTTGAACACCTGCGCGTACAGAGCCAGAAAATCGTTGGGGCGAGCACTTTCGGGGTACAGCGACTCACGCCAAGCGTTTTCACTCCAGGACGGGCAACCGAGGTAGTACGGGAGAGTGTGAGGATTCAAACGTGAAGATCGAGGCCCAACACTTCCAGATCCCAATCGACAAAGCTGGCCGTAGTGAGATAACTGGCCAGCGCATAGGCAACGCGATTGCTGACGGAGCGGGGGAATATCATGTCTTGCTGGCGAGCCGGGACGTTGCTCGTGGCTGAAGCTTGCGCGCGGGACGACTTGGCAGGCACTTTGGACGGAACTTCGATCTCGCTGTCCACTTCCTCGAAGGAACCCTCAACCGTCGCAGTGCCTTTGCGAGGCTTGCGCTTTATGGGGTAGGAGCGTGATGAGGGTCCGTCTATGCGCATTGATGCGTACTCGGCGTTTGATAATGGCAATCTAGCTGCACGAACGATACTTGGCAAATATCCGAACGATTACTAGACCACATAGTGCTCAAAAGGTTCTAAAGCGCCGATAAAGTGTCGCTTTTGTATCAGCTGCGACGACACAGGGATTCAGAGTGGCCGGGCTTTGGGTGTCGCCACTTTGTCACGCAGGTAAACCGGTTGCGCGTCGTCAGCCACAATAGCTTCACCACGTTGCCAGGCGAAGGTGGCCAGCGTCAGCAAATCCTGCGCATGGGGCAGCATTCCCGCATCCTGCTCTGCCGGCTTGACCGCGATCCGATCAGCATAGCCCCAACCAGTCCCTGCGCCAAACCAGTCGCCCGTCGAATCGGCAGGTAAACCGGCGTGCTCCGGCGGCAACACGGCTTCGGCACCCACCAGACGCATTTCACCCGCTGTTTCACGGTAACAACCCCAATACACTTCATCCATGCGCGCATCGATGGCGGCGGCGACCTGTCGGGCACCGTGTTCACGGAAAGCGCGTTGCGCCAGTACCGCCAGGTTCGACACCGGCAACACCGGGCGCTCCAGGGCAAACGCCAACCCCTGAACGACACCAATCGCGATCCGCACACCGGTAAACGCGCCAGGACCACGGCCAAAGGCAATGGCGTCGATAGCGGACAGGGCAATCCCCGCCTCGGCCAGCAGATCCTTGATCATCGGCAACAGGCGCTGGGCATGCAGTCGCGGAATCACCTCGTAGTGACTCCACACTTTGCCATCGTGCAGCAAGGCGACAGAGCAGGCTTCAGTGGCGGTATCCAGGGCCAGCAAGGTGGTCATCGGTGTTTCCGTCATGGTGAAAAAGTGCAGCAGTATAAACAACTACGGCCCGCAAGCGGGCCGTAGTTAATCACCAAAAAGCGCTATCAGCTCAAAGCAGCCAGCACCTTGGCGGTAATGCCTTCAACTGAACCAACGCCCT
Source organism: Pseudomonas sp. ASL8 (assembly GCF_056680355.1). Lineage (NCBI taxonomy): Bacteria > Pseudomonadati > Pseudomonadota > Gammaproteobacteria > Pseudomonadales > Pseudomonadaceae > Pseudomonas > Pseudomonas sp. ASL8. The sequence goes on from NZ_CM155278.1 coordinate 269,234, forward strand.
CGATATGGCTGCACTTGGGCTTGCCATTCGCAGTGCTGAGCTTCTGATAGAAGGCCACCAGCGGTTTGGTTTGAGCGTGGTAGACCTCCAGACGATGACGCACGGTCGCTTCGACGTCGTCCTTGCGCTGAATCAGTGGTTCGCCGGTAACGTCGTCCATGCCTTCAACCTTTGGCGGGTTGTAGATCAGGTGGTAAACGCGGCCGGAACCTTCGTGAACACGGCGGCCGGAAATACGCTTGACGATTTCTTCGTCATCGACTGCGATTTCGACCACGTTGTCGATCTCCACGCCAGCTTCTACCAAGGCTTCTGCCTGGGGAATGGTGCGTGGGAAGCCATCGAACAGGACGCCATTGACGCAGTCAGGCTGAGCAATACGGTCCTTGATCAGGCCGATGATCAGGTCATCGGAAACCAGGCCGCCGCTGTCCATGACGCTCTTGGCTTTCAAGCCCAGCTCGGTACCGGCCTTGACTGCCGCGCGCAGCATGTCGCCAGTGGAAATTTGCGGGATACCAAATTTTTCGGTGATGAATTGTGCCTGAGTACCTTTACCGGCCCCGGGAGCTCCCAGCAGAATCACGCGCATCGATGTGCTCCTCAATTTTTATATGGATATCGTCAGACTCGCCTCATGGGGCCAATCTCAAAAAAGGGATTCAGCCGAAGATTGGCTAAAGGCTGATCAAGATACACAGCAGACTATCCCCACACAAGCTACCAAAAGTCGCAGCAACTCGTGGCGTACCGACACCCAAAAGTACACCCGCCAAAAGTTGCGACTGGGTGCAACCTTATAAGGATGCGTCGCCAAAGGTCACTATCTTGCCACTTTATGACAGGCGCCGCCCACCCCGGGCAGCGCCCGACACCCTCAACCTGTGTTGCGCAATCCGGCAGCGATGCCCGCCACAGACACCAGTAGCGCTTGTTCCAACGGACTGTCCAAAGTCGCCTCACGCTTGCGCGAACGGGCCAGGAGTTCGGCCTGGAGCAAATGCAGCGGGTCCAGATACGTGTTGCGCAGACTGATGAACTCGAGCGTTTCAGGGCTATGTGCCAGTAGGCGAGATTGGCCTGTGAGCCCCAGAACCGCGGCGCATGCCTGCGACAATAGGTCGCGCAAGTGCGCACCTAAATGTTGCAGACGGGGCTCCACCAGCCGTTCGTCATACATTCGGGCAATGTCGCTGTCGGCTTTGGCCAAAACCATCTCCAACATGTCGATACGGGTGCGGAAAAAAGGCCACTGCTCACGCATCTGAGCCAACAGGTCGCTCTCGCCACGCTCGAGTGCCTTGCCCAGCGCCGCTTCCCAGCCGAGCCAGGCGGGCAGCATCAGGCGGGTCTGGGTCCAGGCGAAGATCCATGGGATCGCACGCAGGCTCTCCACGCCACCTTCGCGGCGCTTGGCCGGACGACTGCCCAACGGTAAGCGGCCTAATTCCTGCTCAGGGGTTGCCTGGCGGAAATACTCAACAAACTCAGGGTTCTCGCGCACCACCGCGCGGTATGCGCTGACGCCGTCGGCCGACAAGTGATCCATCATCTGCCGCCACGCAGGTTCTGGCATGGGCGGTGGTTGCAAGGTCGCTTCGAGCACCGCCGCCAGGTACAGGTTGAGGTTTTGCTCGGCGATGTCCGGCAAGCCGAACTTGAAGCGAATCATCTCGCCCTGCTCAGTGGTGCGGAAACGCCCGGCCACCGACCCCGGCGGTTGCGACAGAATCGCCGCATGCGCAGGACCACCCCCACGCCCGACGGTACCGCCGCGACCATGGAACAACAGCAATTCGACCTGCTGCTCGCGGCAGATCTCCACCAGGCTTTCCTGCGCCCGGTATTGCGCCCAGGCAGCCGCCGTAGTGCCGGCATCCTTGGCCGAGTCGGAATACCCGATCATCACTTCCTGCGGGCCATGCAGGCGCGAGCGATAGCCCGGCAGGCTGAGCAGGTGCTGGATCGCCGGACCCGCGTTATCCAGGTCGGCCAGGGTTTCGAACAACGGCGCCACACGCATCGACCGTTGCAGCCCGGCCTCTTTGAGCAGCAACTGGACCGCCAACACATCGGAGGCCGAGCCCGCCATCGAGATCACGTAGGAGCCCAATGAGGCTGCCGGTGCCGCCGCCACTTCCCGGCACGTGGCAAGGACCTCGGCGGTATCGGCAGCCGGTTTGAAGTGACTCGGCAACAAAGGCCGCCGATTGTTCAGCTCGCGCAAGAGGAAGGAGATGCGGGTTTCTTCATCCCATTCCTCGTAACGACCCAGGCCCAGATAGTCGGTGATTTCAGTCATGGCCGCACTGTGGCGACTGGCGTCCTGGCGCACATCCAGACGCACCAGAAACAGACCGAACGTGACGGCGCGCCGCAGGCAGTCCAGCAATGGACCGTCGGCGATCACGCCCATGCCGCACGCGTGCAGCGACTGAAAGCACAGTTGCAGCGGCTCTAGCAGATCACGGTTGTTCTGCAGGATGTTATCGGGCGCCGGCTGCGTAACGACCAGGGAAGATTGCGCCCAGTTACGGGTCGCTCGCAGGCGATCACGCAGTTGCTTGAGCACGGTTCGGTACGGTTCGGCGCTATCACCCGCCGCCGCACGTAACTCGGCGCTGGCCTGTTGCATAGAGAGTTCAGAGGCCAGTTGTTCGATGTCACGCAGGTAAAGGTCGGCGGCCATCCAGCGCGCCAGAAGCAAGACTTCGCGGGTGACCGCAGCGGTGACATTCGGGTTGCCGTCGCGATCACCGCCCATCCACGAGGCAAACCGGATCGGTGCGGCCTCCAGCGGCAAGTGCAGCCCGGTCGCGGCATGCAAGGCACGATCTGCCTTGCGCAAGTAATGGGGGATGGCATGCCACAGCGAGTGCTCGATCACCGCAAAGCCCCACTTTGCCTCGTCGATGGGGGTCGGACGCGTGCGGCGAATTTCTTCGGTGTACCAGCCTTCGGCGATCAATCGCTGCAAACGCACAGTGATCTGTTCGCGCTCGGCGGCATTCAGGTCGCGATGATCAAGCGCCGCCAGCTGTTCGGCGATGGCGTCGTACTTTTGAATCAGCGTCCGTCGCGCGACTTCGGTCGGGTGAGCGGTCAACACCAGCTCGATTTCCAGCTTGCCCAACTGTCGAGCCAATGCCTCGGGGCTATGCCCGGCTTTTTTCAGACGCTCAAGCAATTCAGGCAGTACGCGGGATTCAAAGGGCTGAGGCTGGGAATCATCGCGCCTGTGGATAAGTTGATATTGCTCGGCAATATTGGCCAGGTTCAAAAACTGGTTGAACGCCCTTGCCACCGGCAAAAGCTCATCCTCACTCAGCTCGTCCAGGCTTGAACTCAGCTGTTCGGTGCCCGCCGCCGAATCACGGCGCCCGGCTTTGGCCGCCTTGCGGATACGCTCGATCTTGTCGAGAAATTCAGACCCGTGTTGCTCACGAATGGTGTTGCCCAACAGCTCACCCAACAGGTGAACGTCCTCACGCAAACGTACATCGATATCAGCCATAAGCCCTTCTCTCCAGCGTTTCTGGACCGGTGCCGCTCAGTCGTGACAGAAATCAGACTGAACAAGCGCGCAAAAATCTGATCTAGCAAGAGTGCACAGAGCGGCAAGCTCTGACAAGCGCGCAACCGTATGCTGTTGTTCTGTGGCTAACATTCTACGCAGATAGAGCTAATCTCAAGAATGAGCCACACAACGGCTTACTGCCCCGATTGCACCCGCCACAAGTGGGTTAATAACCCTGAGGTCCATATGAAGATCCGTGAGCTCGCACAACACTGGGAACAGAATGCCAAGGGACGCCTGACCAAAACCGGCTATGCGATTCATTTGGACGTCGAATCTGCCGCTCGCCTGGCTGCTATTTCCGAGATGTACCCCAAACGTCTTCCCGAAGAGTTGCTCGGCGAACTGATTGGCGCTGCACTCGAAGAGCTCGAAACCAGCTTCCCCTATGTGAAAGGCAACCATGTCGTGGCCACCGATGAAGAAGGTGATCCACTCTACGAGGACATTGGTCCTACCCCGCGCTTTCTCGCGCTGTCGCGACGTTATCTGCATGATCTGACCGAACAGGCCGACACGCAAAACAACTGATTACAGCGTCGTTCCCAGCCCTCTCTGACCCTCGCATACCGGCTGCCTTTTGCGGTCGGCTTGCCTGCGCGCGCTCCCATGAGTCTCACGCTAGAGCCTCCGCGGAATGGATCCAAAACATCATCCATTTGAAAACCTGACTGAACTATTCAAAAACCAAATAGGTCACAGCAAATAGCCATCACAGGAAAAGCCCTGGTAGCAGTTGGCATGGACACTGTTATTGCACACGCGTCAGGCACATGACTGTCATGGAAAATCAAGCGTTCTCAGGAGTTACCCAATGGAGTTGAACACCATGAAGATCAGCACTGCCAACACCTCGTTTAGCAACCTGCGCGGGTTGAAACTTGCTGCGCTGGCCCTCGGCAGCAGCTTGGTACTGGCCGGTTGTGCTGGCAACCCACCGACCGAGCAGTACGCCGTGACTCAATCGGCCGTGAACAGCGCCGTAAGCGCTGGCGGACCCGAGTTTGCCGCCGTGGAAATGAAATCGGCGCAGGACAAGCTCAAGCAAGCAGAAATGGCCATGCACGACAAAAAATACGACGAAGCCAAACGTTTGGCCGAACAGGCTGAATGGGACGCCCGCGTAGCTGAACGCAAGGCTCAAGCGGCTAAAGCCGAGAGAGCGGTCAAGGATGCCCATCAAGGCGTTGATGAATTACGTGAGGAAGGCATGCGTACCTCGCAATAAGCGCGGCCTCGCCCACTCCCTCGTGCATTCGTAATCACGTGCTTCGCAATTGATTTAAAGGACGAAAAAAATGATGCGTAAACAACTGATGATCCCTGCCCTTCTGGCGCTCAGCGTTGGCCTGGCAGCCTGCTCTTCACAGCCAAACGTGAACCTTGAGCAAGCACGGACCAACTTCTCGGCCCTGCAAGCCAACCCGCAAGCCAGCAAAGTGGCTGCGCTGGAAACCAAGGACGCCAGCGATTGGCTGGATAAGGCTGACAAGGCCTACCAGAGCAAGGAAGACCAGAAGAGCGTCGATCAACTGGCTTACCTGACCAATCAGCGGGTCGAAGTCGCCAAGCAGACCATTAACCTGCGCACCGCCGAAGGCGATCTGAAAAACGCTGCCGGGCAACGTGCCCAAGCGCGTCTGGATACGCGTGATGCCCAGATCAAGCAGCTGCAAGCCAGCCTGAACGCGAAGCAAACCGAGCGCGGGACCCTGGTGACATTCGGCGATGTGCTGTTCGACTTCAACAAGGCCGATTTGAAATCAAGCGGTCTGGTCGACATCAACAAGCTTGCCCAATTCCTTCAGGAAAACTCGGATCGCAAAGTGATTGTCGAAGGCTACACCGACAGCAGCGGTTCGGCGGCGTATAACCAGTCGCTGTCTGAGCGTCGTGCCAATTCGGTAAGGATGGCTCTGGTGAAAATGGGTGTCAGTCCTGAGCGCATCGTCGCCCAGGGGTATGGCAAGGAATACCCGGTTGCCGATAACACCAGCAACTCGGGGCGCGCACAGAACCGGCGTGTGGAAGTCACCATTTCCAACGACAACCAGCCTGTAGCACCGCGTTCTTCGATGCATTAATCGACTGACGTAACCTAAAAAGCCCTGCCTGCGTTGATACCGCAGGCGGGGCTTTTTAGTGCCTCACCCGATACAGCGGCAAAGCTCGATCTGTACAAGCCGTTCAGGCAGCAGCGTTACGGCTGCAACTGCTGCGGTGTTTCTTCGCCAGCGCAGCGCACAGCTTGCTTCTTACTGTTGATCAGCACACCGCTGAGGCCTTTCTGCTCGGTGTTGAACAGCACCAGAACGCCGTCAATGCACTGTGCCACTTCGGCGGCAGGCTCCAGAGCGATTTTGTAATCCTCCCCCGGAATGGTCTTGAGCATGGTGAACTCGCTGAGCAACAGCGCGTCCTCAGGCTTGGCGAAATGCAGGTAGCCGTAGTACCAGAGGACACCGACGGTGCCCAGAATGGTGCAGATACCGGTGACGATCATGGGAATTGCGTTACGTTCTTCGCTCATTGCGGACTCTCTGAATGTTCAATTTCTGAATTCTGTTGTGCACGCAGCGCACCCGAGTGGCTGGGGTAATTCGGAACTTCGGCTAAACGCCGCAGGCCATTGAAGTGCTGCGGATCCTCCAGGTAGCGCACCATCACCTGACGCCACGTAGGGTCAGAGAATGTCTGCACATGCCCGCCACGCGTCAATTGCAGGACTCGCGGAGGGGGCGCAGCTTGATACAGACTGATGCCGTTGGAAAGGGGCACCAGCGAATCATCCAGGCTCTGGAAAATCAGCAGCGGCGTTCCGCTCAGCTGTGGCAGGCCCTTGATCGCGCTGTCCGCGTCAGGAATCAGCCACGACAGCGGCGTTTGCAACGGCCAGGTCAACCATGAGGTGCTGAGGGTATACCGGGCAACATCGCGGTAGCTGGCCGGTGCTCCGTCAAGTATCAGCGCCTTGACCCGAGCGCGCTGTTGCGGATGCTCGGCCAGATAATGCACCGCTATCGCACCCCCAAGACTTTGCCCGAGCACCACCAGAGGCTTGCCTTGCACCTCGGGCGCGCTGTTCAACCAGGCAAACGTTGCGTCGACGTCCTGATAGATCCCCGGCAGGCTAGGCTCGCCCTGCGACATGCCATAACCGCGGTAGTCCAGCAACAGCACCTGATAGCCCTCCTCCGGCAGCCACCAACTGCCACCCAGGTGCCAGGCCAGATTGCCGCCATTGCCATGCAAGTGCAGCACCGTGCCCTTGACCGGAACCCCGGCCTTGGCCGGCAGCCACCAGCCATGCAATCGGGTACCGTCGGCCGCCGTCAGGGTCACGTCGCGATAGGCCAGATGGGCTTTATCAGGGGTAAACGGCTGGCCCGGCTCCGGGTAAAACAGCAGCGAGCTGCAACCGGCGAGGATCAACATCAGGGTCAGCGCGCCGAAAATCTTCACAGATGCTTTCCCTTCCAATCAGCGGTGAATTCTTCGCAGGCAAGCCTGCTCCCATCAAACTGCTTTTTAATTATTTAAAAACAATGTGTTTGGCGCTGGTTTTGATGTGTATATCCGGCATTTTGGTGTGCTGGAATTACGGTTTCGCTCTTACAGCGAGTCACCTTTTACAAGCGCCGAAAAGGTAACCGAAAACGCTTTGCCCCTCCATACGGATCCTAGCCTAGGCTCGGACTTCCCTCGCTCCTGCCTCCTGAAAAAGGGGCCTTGTCGTAATTCGATACTCAATTCACATGCAATCCCAACGGCAGATCAAAATCCTGCGGGAGGCCTCGCCACGTCTTCGACGCTGCGCTATCGCACAGCAAACCAAGTCTTGATTCTGCCCGGAGGGCGTAGGAGCTGACTTGTCTGCGATCTAGTGCGAAGCGCTAGCAAAAATAGTGAACTCACTACCGTCGGAAGGTCGTTCCGACCTTTTCGCAGACAAGTCGGCTCCTACAGACTGTAGAAAACCAACCCTTATATTTCAATTAGTTACAGGTTGCTTGATGGGAGCCGGCTTGCCTGCGAACTGGGCCTACAAAATATTCGAATAATCGGCCTCAATCCGGTCCAGGCTCAAATGGTTGAGGAAGTTGGAGAAGCACATCCATGCGGACAAGGCGTTCATGTCCCGAAACTGTTCAGGCAGGTATTTCGGCGGTTCCACTAACCCTTCATCGACCAACTGGCGCAAGGTGCGCATGTCTTCCAGGGTCGTTTTGCCGCAGAACAACAACGGTATCTGCTCAAGCTTGCCTTTGCGCACGGCCAACTGAATGTAGTTGTAAACCATGATGAAGCCCTTGAGGTAGGACAAGTCTTTGGTAAATGGCAGACCATCGGGCACCGAACCACGGAATACGCGACTGGCGTTGCCGTAGCTTTCGGACATGCCAAAGCCTTGCTCACGATAGAACTCGAAGACCTGCAAGAAATCAGCGCCCTCCTCGGCCATATGGATGGCACGAGTGCGGTTAGTCAGCTTGCGCAAGCGGCTGGGGTACGAAGCGAAAGCAATCACTTCCATCAGAATCGCCAGGCCTTCCTGGGTCACCGTGGACGACGGTGGCCCCTTGGACAGGAACGTGCAGATTGGCTGATTCTGGCCGTTAAGGGTGGTGCCGACATGCACCAGCCCTTCGTGCACTTCCAGCGCCCGAACGTCTCGCTCGTTGAACATGGCGTCGGTGCGAATCTTGATGTAATCGGCACCGGCCGCCGCGTCGGCGACGATGCCATCGGATTCGAACACACGAATGGTCTCCTCCGCCTCACCAAACACCTTGTTCAAACGGGTTTGCAGCATATTCACCGCGTCTTTGGCGGTGAGCGTTTTCGGCTCGTCCTTGAGGTCCCCGCGCCCGGCGATATTGTTCAGGTAATCGGAGAGCATCAGGCCCAGATCAGCGAGTGTCGGATCGCCCGCATGGAAGGCATCCGACGCAGCGCCATAAAGCTCTTGAGAAATCAGACCGAAATCCGCCGTGCCACGCGCTTCAAGCATGCGGATGACCATCCGGTACTCCTTGCACATGCGCCGCATGATCTGCCCGACCGGGTTGAACTGACCCAACTGCCGGGTGATGTCACGCTCGATGTTCTGGAATTCCAGCTTCACCGCGTTGGAGTCGAACGCCAGCGGCCGGTTGTCGTAGTAAGCCCGATCCACGGCGGGCATCTTCTTGCCTTTGGCCTCGAGGAAGCCCTGGCGAATACTGTCGTCCCACTTCACCGCATCAAGAACACGAATCGGTGTCTGAGCCACGACAATGCGGTCTGACAAGGCACGAATAATCTGCTGGTAATCGTCCACCCTGAACTCCTTGTTTGGTTAGGCGTGCCGCCCTACTTGGGCAAGCGCTGATACCGCGCCACTTCGAGAAAAACATCGGAGTTGGCCGGATCGTCGAGATAGGCAAACACCTGATCGAGCGGGCTGGTGATCAGCACACCATCGCCCTTCTCGGTTTCCAGCGTTTCGCCAGCCAGGGTTTTCTGTTCGATCAACTGGTTGACCCGATCGACATCGAGGTTGTAGACCACCAGTTCATGGTTTTCGGTCAGCTCGAAACCTGCAATGACGAAATTAGCGCCGTATTTCTGCGGCAAACCCGCCGACAGGTACCAGCGACTGCCATGCCGAGACACGGTGAATGCGTACTCGTCGCGGTGCTTGCGATCACCCGCGCGGTAGCTGACGGCCTTGTATTGATGGACGCCCGTGCGCGTGACTTCAAGTTCAAGAGGTTCACCCCAGGCATTTTTGCTGGTCCATTTGCCGAGCATCGCTTTGGGTGCCGCATCGTTGGCGGGAATTGGATCCTTGAAGGTCACCAGGCAGCCGCTCAATAACACGAACGACAAGGCGATGACCACGCGCCAGGCTTTCATCGGGTTCTCCTGAACATACGCATATTCACTCGCAAACAGGTGTCGTGGTCCCCAACACCAAATGCAGGTGGCGGGTGAGGATACCGAGCATTTCTTCGTCTGCGTGAGGCTGCGGGCCGTGGAGCAGGCCCTGATATTCCATCCGGCTGATTATCCCCGTCAACACCTGTGCATCCTGATGCGGCTGCGAAGACCCCATTACCTGGAAGAACTGACCCGTACCTTGCAGCAAAATCTCCTGATGTGCACTGACCAGCAGGGCCAGTCTCGGGTTGAGCAAGGCCTCATGATGGAAGGCGTGTTCGGCGATCAGATGCTCGCGACGCGTCATCAACTGGCGACGCACGTACTCCATGGTCATCAGGGCGATTTCATCGGCCAGGCGGGCTCGAGCGCCAGGGCTGCCATCGCTTCGGGCAACCATTTCACGCAGGATCACTTCGGTGTTTTCCCACAGCTTGGCCATGTAGGCCGCGCTGCGCTCGACGTATTGGGCAAAGGCATCGGTGAGTAGGTCATCGATGTCTTTGAAGTAATAGGTGGTGGCTGACAGGGGCACGCTGGCTTCGGCGGCTACCGCACGATGACGCACGGCTCGCACGCCATCGCGGACGACGATGCGCATGACCGCGTCGAGGATATCCTGCCGACGCTGCTCACTGCCCTGTCGAATGGCCTTGCGACCATGATACTGAACACTCTGCGCTACGGCTGTGGCAACGCCAGCAGCCCCCTTTTGAGCGATCACACGGTTCACGACAGGTTTTCCTTATGGGTTGTCGCCTGGACTGACGCCTTCGCGGACACGTCCGCTCCTACAGAGGTAATGCGGTCTACCGTGGGAGCAGGCTTGCAACTACGCGTCCCGATGCGAATGGCTTCACGCGGGTTGGTTGACTCATACAAAAAAGCCGCCCTTGCGAGGCGGCTTCTTCACATTTTTACGCTTGCGGGCGCATGTGCGGGAACAGGATCACGTCGCGAATCGACGGTGCATCGGTGAGTAGCATCACCAGCCGGTCGATGCCGATACCTTCACCGGCCGTTGGCGGCATGCCGTACTCCAGCGCACGCACGAAGTCCGCATCGTAATGCATGGCTTCATCGTCACCTGAGTCCTTGTCGCGGACCTGAGCCTGGAAGCGCTCGGCCTGGTCTTCCGCGTCGTTCAACTCGGAGTAGGCGTTGGCGATTTCACGGCCACCGATGAACAGCTCGAAGCGGTCGGTAACGTTCGGGTTGTTGTTGTTGCGACGTGCCAATGGAGACACTTCGAACGGGTATTCGGTGATGAAGGTCGGCTGCTCGAGTTGGTGCTCGACCAGCTCTTCGAAAATCATGGTCTGCAACTTGCCCAGACCTTCGAAGCCTTTAACGGCAGCACCGGCTTTCTTGGCGATGGCACGCGCCTTGTCGATGTCTTCAAGGTCGGCCGCAGTGATGTCCGGGTTGTACTTGAGGATCGACGCGAACACGGAGATGCGCTGGAACGGTTCGCCGAAATGGAACACTTTGCCTTGATAAGGCACGTCGGTGCTGTTCAGAACCAGCTGTGCCAGCTCGCGGAACAACTCCTCGGTGAGGTCCATGTTGTCTTCGTAATCAGCGTATGCCTGATAGAACTCAAGCATGGTGAACTCAGGGTTGTGCCGAGTCGAAACGCCTTCGTTACGGAAGTTGCGGTTGATCTCGAACACACGTTCGAAGCCACCCACCACCAGACGTTTGAGGAACAGCTCTGGCGCGATACGCAGGAACATGTCCAGGTCGAGCGCATTGTGATGCGTCTCGAAAGGCTTGGCCGCAGCACCACCCGGGATGGTCTGCAACATCGGCGTTTCCACTTCAAGGAAATCGCGCTGCATGAAGAAGCTGCGAATGTGCGCAATGACTTGCGAACGAACGCGGAAGGTGTGGCGGACTTCTTCGTTGACGATCAAGTCAACGTAGCGCTGACGATAGCGGGTTTCGGTATCGGTCAAACCATGGTGCTTGTCCGGCAGCGGGCGCAGGGACTTGGTCAGCAGGCGCACGTTGGTCATTTCGACGTACAGGTCGCCCTTGCCAGAACGCGCCAGGGTGCCTTCGGCGGCGATGATGTCACCGAGATCCCAGGTTTTGACCGCTGCCAGGGTTTCTTCGGGCAGCGTTTTACGGTTGACATAGACCTGGATGCGACCGGTCATGTCCTGAATCACCATGAACGAGCCACGGTTGAGCATGAGGCGACCCGCAACCTTGACCGGAATCGCTGCAGCCAACAGCTCTTCCTTGGTCTTGTCGACATACTGCTTCTGCAAATCATTGCAGTAGCTGTCGCGGCGGAAGTCGTTGGGGAAGGCCTGGCCCTTGGCGCGCTCGGCAGCAAGCTTTTCCTTGCGCAGGGCGATCAGGCTGTTTTCTTCCTGTTGCAGGTCTTGCGGGTCGAGTTGTTGGTCGCTCATGTCTTAAATTTTCCATCGCAGGTTCGTTGCCCTCGCCATCAGGACGAGGGACTTGAATCGGGGCAGCTGTATCAGGGCTCGGGATTACAGCCCTTGCTTGAGGCTGGCCACAAGGTACTCATCGATATCGCCGTCGAGCACGTTGACGCAGTCGCTTCTCTCAACACTGGTGCGCAAATCCTTGATCCGCGACTGGTCGAGCACATACGAGCGAATCTGATGACCCCAGCCGATATCCGACTTGGTGTCTTCCAGGGCCTGCGAAGCGGCATTACGCTTCTGCACTTCCTGCTCGTACAAGCGTGCCCGCAACATTTTCATCGCGGTGTCTTTGTTCGCGTGCTGGGAACGTTCGTTCTGGCAGCAGACCACCGTGTTGGACGGTACGTGGGTAATCCGTACTGCCGAGTCGGTGGTGTTAACGTGCTGACCACCGGCACCGGAGGAGCGGTAGGTGTCGATCCGCAGGTCCGAGGGGTTGATGTCGATTTCGATGTTGTCATCGATTTCCGGCGACACGAACACAGCCGAGAACGAGGTGTGACGACGGTTGCCCGAGTCGAAAGGGCTCTTGCGCACCAGGCGGTGCACGCCGATTTCAGTGCGCAGCCAACCAAAGGCGTATTCACCCTTGATGTGCAGCGTCGCGCCTTTGATCCCGGCGACTTCGCCTGCGGACAGTTCCATGATGGTGGCGTCGAAACCGCGTTTATCCGCCCAGCGCAGGTACATGCGCAGCAGGATGTTGGCCCAGTCCTGAGCCTCCGTACCGCCGGAGCCGGCCTGGATATCCAGATAAGCGTTGTTGGCGTCCATCTCGCCGCTGAACATCCGACGGAATTCCAGCTTTTCCAGCGACTCGCGCAGGCGCTCGACTTCAGCGGCCACGTCATCCACGGCAGCCTGATCTTCTTCTTCGGCGGACATCAACAGCAGGTCTTTGGCGTCGACCAGGCCAGAGGACATTTCGTCCAGGGTGTCGACGATCTGCGCCAGCAAGGAGCGCTCGCGGCCCAGGTTCTGTGCGTACTCGGGGTTGTTCCAGACAGCAGGATCTTCAAGCTCGCGATTGACTTCAGTCAGACGCTCATGCTTTTGATCGTAGTCAAAGATACCCCCGAATGGTTTCAGAACGCTCGGACAGGTCCTTGATGCTGTTTAGGATCGGGTTGATTTCCATGGTGGGCAGCACTCGTAGGCGAACTTTTGAAAGCCGACGAGTATAACTCACCGCCGACAGCTAAGGCAGTCCATTGGGCAGGCCTTACGGGAGTTTCTGCGCTGCACGATTCCACGGAGGGTGCTGCAAGGGATCAGCTAACCCCCACCACCACCTGATTGCGTCCATTGTTCTTGGCGGAATATAAACCCTTGTCGGCTTCCATGATCAGTTGGCGACTGCTGGAACCCGCTTGCGGGATCAGGGTGGCCAGGCCGATGCTGATAGTCAGGCTCGCGCCCGGCGCGGGGAAAATATGCGGGATATTGAGGCCCGCCACGGTCTGGCGCAGCTTTTCGGCCAGCAGCCGCGCACCACCGGGTGAAGTGGTTGGCAGCACCAAGGCAAACTCTTCCCCACCATAACGCGCAGGCAGATCGGAAGATCGACCACAGCTCTCGCGAATCGCGCTGGAGACCTTACGCAGAGCTTCGTCACCTTCGAGGTGGCCAAAGTTGTCGTTGAAGGCCTTGAAGTAGTCCACATCGATCATCAATAACGAGATCTGACTTTGTTCACGCAGTGCCCGGCGCCACTCCAGCTCCAGGTACTCGTCGAAGTGCCGACGATTGGACAGGCCAGTCAAGCCGTCCGAGTTCATCAAACGCTGCAACACCAGATTGGTGTCGAGCAACTGCTGCTGACTGACGCGCAAGGCCCGATAAGCTTCATCACGCTGCAACAGGGTCATGTACGAGCGTGAGTGGTAACGAATGCGCGCCACCAACTCGATGGTGTCCGGCAGCTTGACCAGATAATCGTTGGCCCCTGCCGCGAAGGCCGCGCTTTTGATCAGCGGGTCTTCCTTGGTCGAGAGCACGATGATCGGGATGTCGCGGGTCTGCGGGTTGTTGCGGTACTCGCGCACCAGAGTCAGACCGTCGAGGCCCGGCATGACCAGGTCCTGCAAAATCACCGTCGGCCTGATCAAAATAGCCTGGGCAATCGCCTGATGCGGGTCAGCGCAGAAGTGGAAGTCGATGTTCTCTTCGTTGGCCAGCCCACGGCGCACCGCTTCACCAATCATCGCCTGATCGTCGACCAACAGAACCATCGCCGAGTTTTCGTCGGTCTTCTTGAAACCGTCTATCTGCAAATCATGCATGCCGGGGCTCCTGCTTTCTGGCTGGACGTGAACTCACCTGAAAAGTCATTGGCCGAACACCTCTCGCAATCTGGGCGCAATTTTTTCCAGTGGCCGAATTTCGACAGCCGCATCGATCGCGGCAGCCGCCTTGGGCATGCCATACACAGCACTGCTGTGTTGATCTTGAGCGATGGTCAAAAACCCTTGCTGTCGCATCAACTTAAGCCCTTGAGCACCATCGCGCCCCATCCCCGTCAGCAACACACCCACCGCATCTCCACTCCAATAGCTGGCCACACTCTCGAAAAAAACGTCGATCGAGGGCCGATAAATTTCGTTTACGGGTTCCGCGGTGTACGCCAGATTGCCGTTTTTCAATAAGCGAATATGGTGATTGGTGCCCGCCAGCAAGACCGTGCCCCGCTCTGGCGGCTCGCCATCACGGGCCAGACGCACGGGCAAACCAGACGCACTGGCCAGCCACTCAGCCATCCCTGCGGCAAAAACCTGATCCACATGCTGAACCAGCACAACAGCCGCAGGGAATGACGCGGGCAGACCCTTGAGAAGAACTTCCAGCGCTGCCGGGCCGCCCGCGGAAGAGCCGATGGCCACCAAACCCTGGCGCTGCACGCTCGCGCGCAAAGGCGTGGCGGCCGTGCGCACGCGACTGTCACGCTGGCCGATCAACCAGTCGATATTGAGGATTTTGCGCAACAACGGGGCCGCTGCATCCTTGGGATTTCCTGCACCCAGGGCGGGCGTATCGACCACATCCAGCGCGCCGTACCCCATGGCTTCGAACACCCGATGGACATTCTGCTGTCGGTCCACGGTGACAATAACGATGGCGCACGGTGTCGCGGCCATGATCTGTCGGGTCGCTTCGACGCCATCCATGACCGGCATGATCAGGTCCATCAGGATAAGGTCCGGCGTCAGCTGCGCACAGCGCTCGACGGCTTCGGCGCCATTGGCCGCGACCCAGACCACTTGGTGCGCGGGCTCGAAAGCGATGGCCCGGCGCAGGGCCTCCACGGCCATGGGCATATCGTTGACGATAGCGATCTTCATCCCTGCGCACCTCCGATCAACTCCATCACGGCATCGAGCAACGCGTCGTCATGAAAGCTGGCTTTAGCCAAGTAATAATCCGCACCGGCATCCAGACCTCGACGGCGATCTTCTTCCCGGTCCTTGTACGACACCACCATCACGGGCAGCGATTGCAAACGACTGTCCCGCCGCAACAGGGTGACCAGTTCGATCCCGTCCATGCGCGGCATGTCTATATCGGTGATCAACAAGTCAAAGTCTTCAGCACGCAAGGCATTCCAGCCGTCCATGCCATCCACCGCCACCGCCACTTCATACCCACGATTGAGCAGCAACTTGCGCTCCAGCTCACGCACTGTTAGCGAGTCATCGACCACCAACACCCGCTTGCGCGCCACGGCATCGGCTTGCTGGCTGCTCCGACCAATGCGCTCCAGCCGTCCGGTATTGAGCAGTTTCTCCACCGAACGCAGCATATCTTCCACATCGATGATCAATACCGCCGAGCCATCGTCGAGCAAGGCCCCGGCCGAAATATCCTGAACCTTGCCCAGTCGCGGATCGAGGGGCAGTACCACCAGCGTGCGCTCGCCGATAAAGCGCTCGACCGCTACGCCATACACGGCGTCACGCTCACGAATGATCACGACCTTGAGCACATCACCGACAGGCTGGCTTTGCGGGCGCTGAAGCAACTGGCTGGCGGCCACCAGGCCGACGGGACGCTCGTCGTGCCAGAAATGCTGACGACCTTCCAACTGCACGATTTCGCTGGCCTGCACATCACGCATGCGTTCGATATGCGCCAAGGGGAATGCATAGGCCTCCCCGCCCACGTCGACCACCAGACTGCGGACCACCGACAGGGTCAGTGGCACTGTAAGGTGGAAGCGGCTGCCCTGCCCTGCACCCTGCTCGACTTCGATCGCCCCGCGAAGTTGACGGACCATATGCTGCACTGCGTCCAGGCCAACGCCACGCCCGGACACTTCGGTGACCTTGTCGCGCAGACTGAAGCCGGGCAGGAACAAAAAGCTCAGCAGTTCTTCTTCACTCAGTTGCTCAGCGGTTTCGGCGGGCGACAACTGGCGCTTGATGATGCTGCGACGCAGTTGGTCGAGATCAACACCTGCGCCGTCGTCACTGACTTCCACCACCAACAAACCCGCCTGATGGGAGGCCCTGAGCCGGATCACGCCTTCGGCAGGTTTGCCTGCCAGCAGCCGCCGCTCGGGCAATTCGATACCATGATCCACCGCGTTGCGCAGCAAATGGGTCAAGGGTGCTTCGAGCTTTTCCAGCACGTCACGGTCGACCTGGGTCTTTTCGCCTTCGATTTCCAGACGCACAGGCTTGCCCAACTCACGCCCCAGGTCGCGGACCATGCGCGCCTGACCGACCAGTACATCGGCAAAAGGGCGCATCCGGCAGGCCAGTGCGGTGTCGTACAGCAACTGCGCACGCTGGCTGGCGTGCCAACCGAACTCGTCCAGCTGAGCGGTCTGCTGGGTCAGCATCGCCTGGGCTTCGGACAGCAAACGCCGGACTTCTTCGAGTGTCTCCAGGGCCTCGACGCTTGCACCGGACTCTTTGAGGCTCACGTCCAGACTGTCCAGGGTCCGAGCGCTTTTACTTTGCAGACGCTTGACCCGCTGCATCGTCGCCAGGTACGGCTTGATCCGTTGAGTTTCGACCAGCGATTTACTCGACAAGTCGAGCAAGCTGTTCAGACGATCAGCCGTCACCCGCAAGACGCGCTCACCGCCCTCAGCGATCCGTTGGTTTTGACGGGGCGCCTCAAGGACAGAAACAGGGTCGCTCTCGATGTGCGGCGCCGGGGTGTCGAGGCGCAGTGCAGCGGCCAATAAATCGGCAGTGCTCATTTCCGGCATGGACAGAAGTGATTCAAGCGACGGCTGTACAGGGGTTGTCGACGCCGAATCGCCGGTGGCCGCACCTGGCGCCAGCAACGCGCTCATTTGCAGCACGTACGCGTCGATATCCGCAGGGCTGACGCCTGCACTGCCTGGTGTGGCGATGCGCATCAGCAAGTCGGTGCCGAGCAGCAAGGCATCGATATGCTCGGGCCGCAGGTGCAACCTGAACTCTTGGGCGCTGACCAGACAATCTTCCATTACATGGGCCACGCTGACCCCGGCATCGACCCCGACAATCCGTGCCGCGCCCTTGAGCGAATGGGCCGCGCGCATGCAGGCTTCCAGGTGCTCTGCCTGCGTGGGGTTGCGCTCCAGCGCCAGCAAGCCGGCACTGAGGACCTGGGTTTGTGCTTCGGCTTCCAGCGCGAACAACTCAAACAGCGATGCATCGCGCATTTGTTCTGGGGTCATGTGAGGCTCCGGTTGACCGCCGACAGCAGTTGATCTTCATCGAGCAGACGCAAACTGCGCGCCTTCCACTGCAGAACGCCCCGGGTAAATCTGGCATGGGCCTGATGACCGGCGCCGGATGCCGAGTCCAGTGCACGCTCATCCATGGCATGGATGCCATCGACCTCGTCCACCGGCACCACAACCGGGCCACCCTGTGCGGCGACGATCAGCATGCGCGGCATGATCCGCGCGGACTGTGTCACCGCTGGCGAGCTGTCCAGGCCCAGCAACTCAACCAGCGACAGGCAGGCCACCAGGGCGCCCCGTACATTGGCGACGCCAAGCAACGCTCGCGAGCGCTGATGCGGCAGAGAATGAATGGCCTGCAACGGCGCCACCTCGACCAGGCAACGGGTGGGCAACCCGAGCCATTCTTCGCCCAGGCGAAACACCAGGATCGAGCGGGTCTTGATCTCGCTGTGCGCCTCGATGGTATGGCCCTGCACCCGATGTTCCTGGGCCAGTGAATAGCGATCCAGCAGGCGCGTGGCAGCAGCGGAATACACCGAACAGTTACGGCAATGAATATGCTCGGCCAGCAACGGGCAAGAACGCTCGCCGTGTATACCAATACGGTTCCAGCAATCGTCGATTGCCTGGGCATCTTGCTGGGTCAGGCTTTGTTCGCTCAGCGGGCCGCTCATCGATTACGTCCTTCCTTGCTCAGGCCACGGGCAGCCCGCTCCTGCAAACGGCGGGCACCTGCGGTATCGCCTTGAGAGGCCAGCAGGGTCGCCAACTGCGCCAATGCCTCGGGATGTTGCGGCTGCAGGTACAACGCTTTGCGATACAACCCCTGCGCCTCCGCCGTCTGGCCGCCGAGATCGCTGAGCAGTCCCAGCCAATAAAACACTTGGGCTACCGGCTCATGTAACGTCAGGTAGCGTTCGCAGGCCGCGCGCGCTTCGGTACTTTTACCCTCGTTGGCCAGGCTCGCGATGTTTACCAGCAGGCTGGCGGCGTCACTGTCGAGGCCCCCTGCAGGAGCAGGTATAGCCCTGGCGCTTGCACGAACCAGCGGGCTTGGCGCAAATGATCGGGGGCTCGCCCGCAATGGCAGATTGGCCACCGAGCGAGTAAAGGTCGCTGGGGCCAGGGCTGGAAGCGACAGGGACACAAAAGCGGCAGGCGGCACGTCGGCTTTTTCCGCGCAGCGGCTAAAAGCAAACGACTGCGCAATGCCGATTGAACGCATGCCCAAACGCGCCAGCAGACTGCCCTCGGCCGGACCGATAAACAGCACACCTTCTTCGCGAGTCATGCACTTGAGCACTTCGAAAACACGTTGCTGGGTCGCCAGATCGAAATAGATCAACAGATTGCGGCAGAACACGAAGTCATAAGCGGGTTTCGCCGCCAGCAGCGTCGGATCGAGCAAATTACCCGCCTGGAAGTTGACCTGGTTGCACACCCGTTGATTGAGTAAAAAACCATCGACCTCAGCACTGAAGTACCGGTCACGAAAGGTTATCTGCTCGCCGCGAAACGAGTTTTTGCCATAAATCGCCCGCGTGGCCCGTTCGATGGACAAGGGGCTGATATCGATGGCATCAACCTGAAACTGTTGCGGGCAAATCCCGGCATCGAACAGGGCCATGGCAATCGAATAAGGTTCTTCACCCGTGGAACAGGGCAGGCTGAGAATGCGCAGCGGTCGCGAGCCCATCAGCTCCGCCAGTCGCGTCTGCGCCAGCTTGCCCAGGGTCGAAAACGATTCCGGGTAACGAAAAAACCAGGTCTCGGGGACAATCACCGCTTCAATCAGTGCTTGCTGCTCGCGGGCCGACGTCTGCAACAACTGCCAATAGCCGTCACTGTCCTGCGCGCTCGATGCGGCGCAACGCTGGCGCACGGCACGCTCGATGATCGCCTCACCGACAGAGGCAACGTCCAGGCCGATGCGGTCCTTGAGGAAGGCGAAGAAACGCGCATCGTTGCTCATGGCGCCTCCTCAAACAGTTCGATACTCAAGGGGTGGGCAGGATAAAGCAGCTCGCGCACCGAATCACTGAGCAGGTCCTGAACCCGAATCCATTGCAACAAACCATGCGCGTCCTCACGGACAGGCCCGAGGTAGGGTGACAGTCGATTATCCAGACCGTATTCCTTGAACTCGCGAGGCGGGCAACGCAGGGTGTCAGTGGCCTGTTCCAGGATCAGGCCGAGCAGTTGGCCGGATCGGTCAGCGTCCGGTCGATAGTGAACCAGGACCAGACGGGTGCTGGTTCGAGCCTGTGCCGGACGACCAAAGGTGAGCGCACTGAGATCAATCACCGGCACCACCACGCCCCGGTGCGCAAACACCCCGGCCACCCAATGCGGCGCCTGGGGGATGAGCCTGAGATGCAAACGTGGGAGTACTTCGGCGATTTCGACCGCCTCCAGGGCGTAACGCTCGTCACCTATGCGAAACAACAAAAAAAGCTTGTTCTGCGGTAACGCCGGGGCGCCACGCTTGGTTGAGTGCTCGATCATCGTCCGGTCTCAGACTTTGAAACGCGAGACGCCGCTGCGCAGCCCCACCGCCACCTGACTCAGTTCATCAATCGCGAAACTGGCCTGACGCAACGACTCCACCGTCTGGCTGCTGGCATCACCCAGTTGCACCAGCGCCTGATTGATCTGTTCGGCACCGGTGGCCTGCGCCTGCATGCCTTCATTGACCATCAGGACTCGCGGCGCCAACGCCTGCACCTGATAGATGATCTGCGAAAGCTGTTCGCCGACCTGAGTCACTTCGAACATGCCACGACGGACTTCTTCGGAGAACTTGTCCATGCCCATCACGCCTGCGGACACGGCCGACTGAATCTCACGAACCATCTGTTCGATGTCGTACGTTGCCACGGCAGTCTGATCGGCCAAACGACGTACTTCGGTCGCGACCACGGCAAAACCGCGCCCGTATTCGCCAGCTTTTTCCGCTTCGATGGCCGCGTTGAGCGACAAGAGGTTGGTCTGGTCGGCCACTTTGACGATGGTCACTACCACCTGATTGATGTTGCCGGCCTTCTCATTGAGGATCGCCAACTTGGCGTTGACCAGATCGGCCGCCCCCATCACCTGATGCATGGTCTCTTCCATGCGCGCCAGGCCTTGCTGGCCGGAGCCTGCAAGGATCGAAGCCTGGTCCGCGGCGGAGGTAACCTCGGTCATGGTGCGCACCAGATCACGGGACGTGGCGGCGATTTCCCTGGAGGTCGCGCCGATTTCCGTGGTGGTGGCAGCCGTTTCGGTGGCCGTGGCCTGCTGCTGCCTGGAGGTCGCGGCGATCTCGGTCACCGAGGTGGTGACCTGTACCGACGAGCGCTGAGCCTGTGAAACCAGGCCCGTCAGCTCGGCCATCATGTCGTTGAAGCCGGTTTCGACTGCACCGAACTCATCCTTGCGGTCCAGGTCCAGGCGCTTGCTCAAGTCACCAGTACGCATGATCTCGAGAATCTGCACGATGCGCTGCATGGGCGCCATGATTGCGCGCATTAACAGCAAGCCACAGCTCGCGGCAGCAGCGAGGGCGATCAGCAGGGAAATACCCATGCTGATTTTCGCGTCAGCCACCGAGACGCTAATTGATTCGGCCGCATGGTCAGCCAGTTTCTTGTTTTCGGTGATCAACGTATTGATAAGATCGCGACCCAGATTCCAGACAGGAGACAGCTGCGTGTTGAGCGCACTGCGGGCCTTGATAAAATCATTGGCTTGATAAAGCGCGAGCACGTCATCGAGGGCTTTCCGATAAACCTCATGTTGCCTCTCAAATGCATCGAAGCGGGCCTGATCATCTGAGCTGAAAATTGTCTTCCTATAGTTACTCATTTCGTTTTCGAGGATGGCTTCGTTAGCCTTGAACTGCTCAAGTTCAGCCGTCGTAAGCGGTCGACCTTCGTCTTCGCCGAGCAGCTTCAAGGTGACAACGTAACTAGCGCCCCAAGCGTTGCGGATGGTGGTGCTGTAATAAAGGCCCGGCAGAGCATCGGTGCGGACCTGCTCCTCGCTGGACTGAATAGAAAGCAGTCGGGAGTACGACACGACAACCATCAACAACATGATGGCGATGATCACAGCGAAACTCGCCAGAATCCGTTGGCGCAACGTCCAATTCTTCACAGTCAGCCCTCAAGAGTTCAACACCGGCAGCATCCGCCGAGTTCAAGAAGTGGGCCAACAGGCGGCCCAAAGCGGGCCGAGTATAGCCCAGCCCCCCCTAAGGCTAATACGGATGTTTCCTACATACTTTAAGCCGGTTACTTACCCGTTATGAGAAGCCTGCCGCACCTGCGCCTCAAGTTCCGCCTTGAGCGCCGGGTCCAGCCTGAGTTGGCGAGCAAGTTCGTCGAGGTAAGCGCGTTCCATGAAGTGTTCCTCATCCACCAGCATCACACTGGCGATGTACATTTCGGCGGCCATTTCCGGCGTGTTCGCCGCTCGGGCGACTTCTGCCGGGTCGAGAGGCTTGTTGAGCTCGGCCTGCAACCAGTGCTGCAACTCCTGATCGTTGGTCAGTTTGGTGAATTCACCTTCTATCAGCTGACGCTCACGGTCATCGACATGGCCATCCGCCTTGGCCGCCGCCACCAGCGCCCTGAGAATCGCCTGGCTGTGTTCTTCGACCTGCGGCGCTGGCAGACGGTCGATGGTTTGCGGCTCGGACTGTGGGGCGGTGCCTTGATTGGCTTGCCAATTGCCATAAGCCTTGTAGGCCAAAACGCCCAGCGCCGCGAGACCGCCGTAGGTCAGCGCCTTGCCTCCGACCTTGCGTGCGGTTTTATTGCCCATCAGCAAACCCATCGCACCGGCCGCCAATGCGCCACCGCCCGCACCGGACAGGAGCCCGCCCAAACCTCCGCCCGCCCCACCGAGCAAACCGCCTAACCCCCCTAAACCGCCCGCAGCGGGGGCGCTATTATCGGAGTGAGTGCCCGTCCGTGCGCCAGTTTTGTTCTGTAGCAGGTCCTGCCCGGATTTGAGCAGTTGATCGAGTAAGCCACGCGTGTTCATGGGAAAGCCTCCAGGGGCTTGTCAGTCGTTTCGTGGCAAGCAGAGTAGAACGAAGTGTGTCCGGGCAGGTTTGAGGAGTGCTTCGAAATGTTGCATGGCCCTCGGGGCCGCGTCACTCGCTTAACTATCGATTAAAAAGATATACACTCTGAAACATCTAAAAACCTAATCAACAACCTCGCCAGAGCAGTCCCTCATGATGACGCTGCGCCAGATCCGTCACTTCATCGCGGTCGCGGAAACCGGTTCGATCTCGGCCGCCGCCCAGGCGGTGTACATTTCCCAGTCCACGCTGACGCTGGCGATCCAGCAACTGGAACAGGAAATCGGCGTCTCGCTGTTCAACCGCCACGCCAAGGGCATGAGCCTGACGCACCAAGGCCACCAGTTCCTGCGCCAGGCGCACTTGATTCTGGCCACGGTGGACAACGCCAAGCGCAGCCTGCAACAAAGCACCGATCAGGTGGCAGGCCAGTTAATTGTCGGCGTGACCAGCCTGGTGGCGGGCTATTACCTGGCGGACTTGTTGACCCGTTTTCAGCGCGCCTACCCCAACGTCGACATCCGCGTAATGGAAGACGAGCGCCCGTATATCGAGCATTTGCTGGTCAGCGGCGAGATTGATGTCGGGGTGTTGATCCTGTCCAACCTCGAAGACCGCTACGCCCTGCAAACCGAAGTACTCACCCATTCGCCGCACCGGGTCTGGTTGCCTGCGCAGCATCCCCTGCTGGAACACGACAGCATCAACCTGGCAGACATCGCTCGCGAGCCGCTCATTCAGCTCAATGTCGACGAAATGGACATGAATGCCCAGCGCATGTGGTCGCGAGCCGGTCTACAGCCGCACATCACCCTGCGCACAGCCTCGACCGAAGCGGTTCGGAGCCTGGTGGCAGCCGGACTCGGGGTTTCCATCCAGCCAGACATGACCTATCGGCCCTGGTCGCTGGAGGGCGACATCATCGAAGCGCGCCCCTTGGCGGACCTCAGTCAGACCCTGGACGTAGGCCTGGCATGGCGCCGAGGCACGGCCCGGCCCGCGTTGGTCGACCCCTTTTTGAGCGTCGCCCGGGAGCAGCCTCATACCGGGCGCAGGCTATCTATTTAATCGAACGCTGGTTTCAGTATTTAGCATTTGTCGACCTCTCGCCCGCGCACTAGTCTCTGTGGCTATAGATGGCCGGGCGCGCCAAGGAGCAAGCCCATGGACCCCACGGCCACACAAAAAAAGAGAGCACCCAACATGCCCGGCGCGCACCCGACCCCATTGTTCACGGCACTGTTAATCGACGGTGAACTGGTCGCAGGCCAAGGTTTCGTCGAGCCGATCCTCAATCCGGCCACCGGCGAAGTGTTGACCCATATCGCTGAAGCCAGCATTGAACAAGTCGAAGCCGCAATCCTCGCCGCCCACCGGGCCTTTGCCAACTGGTCTCGAACCACACCGCAACAACGCTCGAACATCCTGCTGTCTATTGCCAACGTCATTGAAAAACAAGCCGACCAACTCGCCCGCCTGGAATCGCTGAACTGCGGCAAGCCCCTGCACCTGGCGCGCCAGGATGATTTGAGCGCCACGGTCGACGTGTTCCGTTTTTTTGCCGGTGCCGTGCGCTGCCAGACCGGGCAACTCTCCGGCGAATACCTGCCCGGCTACACCAGCATGGTTCGGCGTGACCCGATCGGCGTAGTGGCGTCCATCGCACCGTGGAATTACCCGATCATGATGGCCGCCTGGAAAATCGCCCCGGCACTGGCGGCGGGTAATACGTTGGTGTTCAAACCGTCCGAACACACACCGCTGTCGATCCTGGCGCTGGCCCCGGCGCTGGCTGAGCTGTTGCCGCGCGGGGTCATCAATATCATCTGCGGCGGCGGTGAAGGTGTCGGCAGCCATTTGGTCAGCCACCCGAAAGTGCGCATGGTGTCGCTGACCGGCGACATCGTTACCGGACAGAAAATCCTTCAGGCAGCCGCCAAAACCCTCAAACGCACGCACCTGGAACTGGGCGGCAAAGCCCCGGTCATTGTCTGCAACGACGCCGACATTCAGGCAGTGGTCGAGGGCGTGCGCACGTATGGCTACTACAACGCGGGGCAGGACTGCACCGCCGCGTGCCGAATCTACGCACAGACAGGCATCCATGATCGCTTGGTGGCCGAACTCGGCGCGGCGGTCAGCAGCCTGCGCTTTGCCGGCAAACGTGACGCCGACAATGAAATCGGTCCGCTGATCAGCACCCGCCAGCGTGATCGGGTCGCCAGCTTCGTCGAGCGCGCATTGGGGCAGCCACACATCGAGCGCGTTACGGGTGCGGCGGTGCATTCCGGGGCAGGCTTCTACTATCAGCCGACCCTGCTCGCCGGCTGCAAACAGACCGACGAGATCGTCCAGCGCGAGGTGTTCGGTCCGGTCGTCACCGTCACCCGCTTCGATCAGCTTGAACAAGCGGTGGATTGGGCCAACGACTCGGAATACGGCCTCGCGTCGTCGATCTGGACCCAGAATCTGGACAAGGCCATGCAAGTGGCCGCGCGTTTGCAGTACGGATGCACCTGGATCAACAGCCATTTCATGCTGGTCAGCGAAATGCCCCACGGCGGCCTCAAGCGCTCGGGTTATGGCAAAGATTTGTCCAGCGACTCGTTGCAGGACTACAGCGTGGTGCGCCACATCATGGCGCGTCACGGGCAAGACTTGAGCTGAGCAACGCTCAAGACGAATGACTGCACTACGCTTTACAGCACTCTAATAATCAGCCCGAAGAGGGCATGCCGTACCCGTTCAAAACTGCCCCGACCATAATTAAAGAAGAGGGAATCCCATGTCAGTGCTCAAGACCGCATTACTCAGCGCTGTAGTCACCGGTATGTTCACCAGCTGCGGTATATCCGCAGCAGAGATGCTCAAAACCGTCGGCGACGGCGAAGGCCAGCTCGATATTGTTGCGTGGCCGGGCTACATCGAACGGGGTGAAAGCGACAAGGCATACGATTGGGTGACCGGCTTCGAGCAAGAGACCGGCTGTAAGGTCAGCGTCAAAACTGCCGCCACCTCCGACGAGATGGTCAGCTTGATGGCCAAGGGCGGTTATGACCTGGTGACGGCGTCCGGCGATGCTTCGCTGCGACTGATCGTCGGCAAGCGGGTCCAGCCCATCAACACCGCGCTGATTCCGAACTGGAAGAACATCGACCCGCGCCTGGCGAACGGCCCTTGGTACGTGGTCAACAAGCAAACCTACGGCACGCCTTATCAGTGGGGCCCGAACGTGCTGATGTACAACACCAATGTGTTCAAGGTCGCGCCCGTCAGCTGGAGCGTGGTGTTCGAAGCGCAAAACCTGCCAGACGGCAAGCCTAACAAAGGCCGTGTACAGGCTTATGACGGCCCGATCTATATCGCCGATGCCGCGCTGTACCTGAAGTCGACCCAGCCTGAACTGGGGATTAAAAACCCGTACGAACTCAACGAAACCCAGTACAAGGCAGTCCTCGACCTGTTGCGCAAACAGCAGCCGTTGGTCCACCGTTATTGGCACGACGCCACCGTCCAGATGAGTGACGTCAAGAACGAAGGCGTCGCGGCCTCCAGCTCATGGGGTTACATGGTCAATGGCCTCAAGGCTGACAAACAGCCTGTGGCCTCGACCATTCCAAAAGAAGGCGCTACCGGCTGGGCTGACACCACCATGCTCCACGCCGACGCCAAGCACCCGAACTGTGCCTACAAGTGGATGGACTGGTCGCTGCAACCCAAAGTCCAGGGCGACGTTGCCGCCTGGTTCGGTTCTTTGCCGGCAGTACCCGCAGCCTGCAAGGCCAGCGAACTGCTGGGTGCCGAAGGGTGCGCGACCAATGGTTTCGACCAGTTCGACAAGATCGCTTTCTGGAAAACCCCACAAGCTGAAGGCGGCAAGTTCGTGCCGTACAGCCGCTGGACCCAGGATTACATCGCGATCATGGGCGGGCGCTGAGTCCGTCTGAAAGAGCTGCGGGTCGAGCGCGACCCCGGCTTATCGCGGGCAAGCCACACTCCTACAAAAATCTGCGCTGCCCCTGTAGGAGCGGGCTTGCCCGCGAGCGACTGCAAAGCAGTCGCAAATGATTCACCCGCCTTTTTGGAGCTACACACCATGACGCTTGCAGTCCAATTCACCCACGTTTCCCGTCAGTTCGGCGAAGTGAAGGCCGTTGACCGGGTTTCCATCGATATCCAGGACGGCGAGTTCTTTTCCATGCTGGGCCCGTCGGGCTCGGGCAAAACGACCTGTCTGCGCTTGATTGCCGGTTTTGAGCAGCCGAGCGCAGGTTCAATCCGCATTCATGGCGAAGAGGCGGCGGGCCTGCCGCCTTATCAGCGTGATGTGAACACCGTGTTCCAGGACTATGCACTGTTCCCGCACATGAACGTGCGAGACAACGTTGCCTATGGTTTGAAGGTCAAGGGCGTCGGCAAAACCGAACGCCTCAACCGTGCCGAAGAAGCCTTGGCCATGGTCGCGCTCAATGGCTACGGCGACCGCAAACCGGTGCAACTCTCCGGCGGCCAGCGCCAACGCGTTGCACTGGCGCGCGCCTTGGTCAATCGGCCCCGCGTGCTGCTGCTCGATGAGCCTCTGGGCGCCCTCGACTTGAAGCTGCGTGAACAGATGCAAGGCGAGCTGAAGAAGCTCCAGCGCCAACTCGGCATCACCTTTATTTTCGTCACCCATGACCAGACCGAAGCCCTGTCCATGTCAGACCGCGTGGCGGTGTTCAACAAAGGTCGCATCGAGCAGGTCGATACCCCGCGCAATCTGTACATGAAACCGGCCACCACCTTTGTTGCCGAATTCGTTGGCACCTCCAACGTGTTGCATGGCGAGCTGGCCCTGCAATTGAGCGGCATCGCTCAGCCGTTTTCGATTCGCCCGGAACACATTCGCTTTGCGGAAGGCCAAGCGGGCAGTCACGAGATTCAGGTCAGCGGCCTGCTGCACGACATTCAGTACCAAGGCAGCGCCACCCGCTACGAACTCACCCTCGACAACGGCCAGACCCTGAATGTCAGCCAGGCCAACAACCAGTGGCTGGACACCAGCACGCACTACCAGACCGGTCAGCGAATCACTGCACGCTGGGCCCGTGAAGCGATGATCACGCTGCATGAACCGGCCGTGGGCGAGGGTCTGTAACCATGAGCCAGGCCATCATCCATCCGGCGACGCAGCCCGGACAATCGCCCTTGCGGCGCTTCTCCAACCTGCTCTATCGCCGACCCAATCTCTACCTTGCGCTGCTGCTGATCCCGCCGCTGCTGTGGTTCGGCGCGGTCTATCTCGGTTCGCTGCTGACGCTGTTGTGGCAGGGTTTCTACACCTTCGACGACTTCACCATGGCGGTCACGCCCGAACTGACCCTGGCCAACTTCGCGGCCCTGTTCAGCCCGGCGAATTTCGACATCATCAAGCGCACCTTGGGCATGGCGGTGGCGGTGTCTATTGCCAGCGGCATCGTCGCGTTCCCTATCGCCTATTACATGGCGCGCTATACCACGGGCAAGACCAAGGCCTTTTTCTACATCGCCGTGATGATGCCGATGTGGGCCAGCTACATCGTCAAGGCCTATGCCTGGACCCTGCTGTTGGCCAAAGGCGGCGTGGCGCAGTGGTTCGTTCAGCACATGGGGCTGGAACCCGTGTTGCAGTTCATCCTGGGCATTCCCGGCGTGGGCGGCAGTACCTTGTCGACCTCGCACCTCGGGCGCTTCATGGTCTTCGTCTACATCTGGCTGCCGTTCATGATCCTGCCAATCCAGGCGTCACTGGAGCGCTTGCCACCGTCGCTGTTGCAAGCCTCGGCCGACCTTGGCGCCACGCCACGCCAGACCTTCATGAACGTGACGCTGCCGCTGTCGGTGCCAGGAATCGCTGCCGGTTCAATTTTCACCTTTTCCCTGACCTTGGGCGACTTCATCGTGCCGCAACTGATCGGTCCGCCCGGCTACTTCATCGGCAGCATGGTCTACGCCCAACAAGGCGCTATCGGCAATATGCCCATGGCAGCAGCCTTCACTCTGGTGCCGATCGTGCTGATCGCTGTTTATCTGTCCATCGTCAAACGACTGGGGGCCTTCGATGCGCTCTAAACCTTCGTTGCAGGGGGAAAAAGCCTCCCTTGGCCTGAAGCTGGCCGCATGGGGCGGGCTGGTGTTCCTGCACTTCCCGATTTTCATCATCTTCATGTACGCCTTCAACACCGAAGACGCCGCCTTTAGCTTCCCACCCCAGGGTTTCACCCTGAAGTGGTTCAGCGTGGCGTTCTCGCGCCCCGACGTGCTGGAGTCGATCAAGCTCTCGCTGGAGATCGCCTGCATCGCCACGTTGATCGCCATGGTCCTCGGCACGCTGGCCTCCGCAGCGCTGTACCGACGGGACTTTTTCGGCAAGGACGGCATCTCGCTGATGCTGATTCTACCCATCGCCCTGCCGGGGATCATCACAGGTATTGCCCTGCTCTCGGCCTTCAAGACCCTGGGTATCGAACCGGGGATGTTCACCATCATCGTCGGCCACGCGACCTTCTGTGTGGTGATCGTCTACAACAACGTTATCGCCCGCTTGCGCCGCACATCCCACAGCCTGATCGAAGCGTCGATGGACCTGGGTGCCGACGGCTGGCAGACCTTTCGCTACATCATCATGCCCAACCTCGGTTCGGCATTGCTGGCCGGAGGCATGCTGGCGTTCGCCCTGTCGTTCGACGAAATCATCGTGACCACCTTTACCGCCGGCCATGAACGCACGTTGCCAATCTGGCTGCTCAACCAACTCAGTCGCCCACGCGACGTACCGGTGACCAACGTGGTCGCCATGCTGGTGATGCTGGTGACCATGCTGCCGATCCTCGGCGCCTATTACCTGACACGCGGCGGCGAGAGCGTGGCCGGCAGTGGCGGTAAATAACGAATACCAACAATCCCCTGTAGGCGCTGCCGAAGGCTGCGATAAGTCCGGAACGGCCTTCGGCGGCTCCTACCGTTTTTTTGCTCGACGACAATAATTGCCTGAAGAGGAATCAACCATGCAAACAAAACTGTTGATCAATGGCCATCTCGTCGCTGGTGAAGGTGCCAGTCAGCCTGTCTTCAACCCTGCCTTGGGCCGGGTGTTGGTTGAAATCAACGAAGCCAGTGAAGCCCAGGTCGATGCCGCAGTGCGGGCTGCCGATGCCGCCTTTGAAAGCTGGTCGCAGACCTCGCCCAAAGATCGCTCGCTGCTGTTGCTCAAACTGGCCGACGCCATTGAAGCCCATGGCGAAGAGTTGGCCAAACTGGAATCGGACAACTGCGGCAAGCCCTACAGCGCCGCACTGAACGATGAAATCCCGGCGATTGCCGACGTATTTCGCTTCTTCGCGGGCGCCAGTCGCTGCATGAGCGGATCAGCGGCCGGTGAATACCTGCCGGGCCACACCTCGATGATCCGTCGTGATCCTATCGGTGTCGTGGCGTCGATTGCGCCCTGGAACTACCCGTTGATGATGGTCGCCTGGAAAATCGCCCCGGCGCTGGCCGCTGGCAATACCGTGGTGCTCAAACCCTCCGAGCAAACGCCACTGACTGCGTTGCGTCTGGTGGAGCTGGCGGCCGATATCTTCCCGGCCGGTGTGCTCAACCTGGTCTTCGGCCGCGGGCAGACCGTGGGCAATCCGTTGGTGACCCATCCAAAAGTGCGCATGGTCTCGCTGACCGGCTCTATCGCCACGGGCTCGCACATCATTTCCAGCACCGCCGACAGCGTCAAACGCATGCACATGGAGCTGGGCGGCAAGGCACCCGTGATCATTTTCGATGACGCTGATATCGACGCTGCGGTCGAGGGCATTCGCACGTTCGGTTTCTACAACGCCGGCCAGGATTGCACCGCCGCGTGCCGGATCTACGCACAAAAAGGCATCTACGAAAAATTCGTTACCCGGCTTGGCGAAGCTGTCAGCACCATCAAGTACGGCGTGCAAGACGACCCGGAAACCGAGCTCGGTCCACTGATCACTGCGCAGCATCGCGACCGCGTGGTGGGCTTCGTCGAACGCGCACTCGCTAAATCACACATGCGCTTGATCACCGGCGGCAAGGTGGTTGAGGGCAACGGCTTCTTCTTTGAACCCACCGTGATTGCCGATGCGAAACAGGATGATGAAATCGTCCGTCGCGAAGTGTTCGGCCCAGTGGTCTCGGTCACCCAGTTCGACGATGAGGCGCAAGTATTGGGTTGGGCCAACGACTCGGATTACGGCTTGGCCTCATCGGTCTGGACCCAAGACGTCGGACGCGCCCACCGAATGGCTGCGCGTTTGCAGTACGGCTGCACCTGGGTCAACACCCACTTCATGCTGGTCAGCGAAATGCCTCATGGCGGGCAGAAGCTTTCCGGGTATGGCAAAGACATGTCCATGTACGGGCTGGAGGATTACACCACCGTGCGCCATGTGATGTTCAAACACTGAGGGCGTTTCAACTGTAGGCGCTGCCGGAGGCTGCGATAAGGCCGGAACGGCCTTCGGCGATGTCTGATTCACCTGTTTCACCCGCAATCCAGATCAAAACAATAACAACCGAATCGGGTTGTGCAGTGAGTGCACAACCACGGTTTCGGACACACCAAATCTGCCGATTTCCTGGAGAAACACATGAGCGTAACCCCGCTAGCCGCCGCGCTGGACAGCGATGCCGAACAACTCCGCAAGTTGGGGTACACCTCCAACTTCAACCGCACCATGAGCCTGTGGGAGAACTTCGCCCTCGGCTTCACGTACCTGTCGCCCGTAGTGGGCGTCTACACCTTGTTTGGCCTGTGCCTCGCAGCAGGTGGCCCGCCGATGTTCTGGGCTTACCTGTTAGTGGGCATGGGTCAGATGTTGGTGTGCCTGATTTTCGGTGAAGTGGTTTCGCAGTTCCCGATTTCCGGCGGTGTGTACCCATGGGCTCGTCGCTTGGTGGGCAAGCGCTGGGCATGGATGGTTGGCTGGATCTATGCAATCGCCCTGTGCGTGACCATCGCCGCCGTTGCTGTGGGTGCCGGACCGTATCTGGCCGCCATGCTCGGATTCGAGCCTAGCGCCAACACCAACATTGTCATCGCACTGGTGCTGACCCTGTTTGCCACGCTGGTCAATCTCAGCGGCACCAAAGTGCTTGCGCGCATCGCCATGTTCGGTTTCCTCTGCGAACTGATCGGTGCAGTAATCGTCGGTCTGTATCTGCTGATCTTCGAGCGTCACCAACCGTTGAGTGTGTTGTTCAACACCTTCGACATCCGCATCGATGGCTCTTACATGCCGGCGTTCCTGACGGCGTCGCTGGCGGGGATGTTCCTGTACTACGGCTTCGAGGCCTGCGGCGATGTTGCCGAGGAAACGCCTAACCCGAGCAAGATGATCCCGCGCGCCATGCGCATGACCATCTATATCGGTGGCGCAGCAGCGATGTTCGCCTGCCTGGCGCTGATCCTCTCCGTACCGGACATGGCCGCCGTGATCAACGGCACCGACAAGGATCCGGTGACCACCATCCTCAGCAACGCCTTTGGCGTCAATGGCTCGAAAGTGGTGATGGCCGTGGTGATGGTGTCCTTCATCTCCTGCGTCATCAGCTTGCAAGCGGCCGCCAGCCGCCTGCTTTATGCCTACGCACGGGATGAAATGATCATCGGCAGCACTGTGCTGAAACGCCTGTCACCCAACACTCAGGTGCCGGTCGCCGCGCTGTTCGTTGCTGGCGTGCTGCCCGCACTGATCATCTGCCTGGGCTTTGTGTTACAGGACGCAGTCGCCACCATCGTCAGCTTCGCCGCCATCGGTATCTACCTGGCGTTCCAGATGATTGTCATGGCCGCCCTCTTCGCCCGCGCACGCGGCTGGAAGCCAAGCGGTCAATTCAGCCTCGGTAAATGGGGCCTGCCAATCAACCTTGGCGCGTTGATCTACGGGGTGTTGGCCATCATCAACATGGCCTGGCCTCGTACCCCGGATGCCGCCTGGTACATCAACTACGCCATGGTCCTGACCACCGCCATTGTCATTGGCCTGGGCTTGGTCTACATGTGGCTGGGCAAACCGTACGACCACGGTACGGCGCCCGCTGGGGATGCCTGGAAAGTCAGGAAGTAACCGCTTTTGCTCTGAAAATGCCCACGCTCTGCGTGGGCATTTTTGTATGGGCGTCTTCGCGAGCACGTTCGCCCACAGTGGGCGGAGTGCTCTACCTCACTCGCGCAAATCGGACTCATGGATCGGTTGATCACGGTGGGTGGCGCGTTGATATTGCGCGGGCCAGGTGGCTTTGCGTCCGCCCAGGTCATCGTCAGCGTGCAGGGGCCAGTACGGATCACGCAGCAGTTCGCGGGCGAGCAGGATCAAGTCAGCTTGCCCGGTTCGCAGGATGTGCTCGGCCTGGGCCGGTTCTGTGATCATGCCGACTGTGCCGGTAGCAATGCCCGACTCCTTGCGCACCCGCTCGGCGAAGCGTGTCTGGTAACCAGGGCCGACCGGAATTTCCGCATTGGCAGACGTGCCGCCAGACGACACGTCGATCAAGTCCACGCCTATGTTTTTCAAACGTCGCGCCAGCTCAACGGTTTCGTCCGGATTCCAGCCGTCTTCGACCCAGTCGGTGGCAGAGACACGTACGAACAATGGCAGCTCTTCGGGCCAAATGGCGCGTACGGCCTCGGTGACTTGCAGGGTCAGGCGAATGCGATTTTCAAACGTGCCGCCATATTGATCGCGACGCTGATTGCTCAACGGCGACAGGAATTGATGCAACAGATAGCCGTGAGCGGCGTGAATCTCGACCACTTTGAAACCCGCCGTCAGCGCACGCTGCGCCGCGTCTACGAAGGCCTGAATCACGTCCTGGATCTGGCGCTCATCCAGCTGTGCAGGCGCCGTGTGTTTGGGGTCGAATGCGATAGGCGAAGGCCCGACAGGCGTCCAGCCACCTTCACTTAATGGCACGCTGCCCTGCTTGCCCAACCAGGGACGCCAGGTGCTGGCCTTCCGACCGGCATGCGCCAGCTGGATACCCGCAACCGCACCTTGAGCCGTAATGAAACGGGTAATGCGCTGCAAAGGTTCGATCTGTTCGTCGTTCCACAACCCCAAATCTTCTGGAGTGATTCGCCCGTCCTGGGTGACGGCGGTAGCCTCGGTAAACACCAGCCCGGCACCGCCGACGGCGCGACTACCGAGATGAACCAGATGCCAGTCGTTGGCCAGGCCATCGACACAGGAGTACTGACACATCGGCGACACCGCGATGCGATTGAGCAGGGTCAGTTGGCGCAGGGTAAAGGGTTCAAGCAGCAGGCTCATGGGGACCTCTCAAATTGACAATCGGGTTCCAGATTCTGTGTGGCATGTTTCTGTACAACGATGCCTAGAGCCTAGTCGACAACTCAAGAGAGATGAGGGTTCCTGCAGCAAATCAACGCGCCGCGATATGCGCCACCATCAACTGCACGGTTTCGTTACCACGAAACTCGTTGAGGTCCAGCTTGTACGCCAGTTCGACCCAGCGAATGGTCGGGTTCGGCCATATCTCGCGGTCGACGCTGAAGGCGATGCCATCGAGTTTCAGCGAGCCGCATTCGCTTTTCAGCACCATCTTCAGATGACGCTCGCCAACGATGCGTTGTTCCACCAACTGAAACACGCCATGGAACAACGGCTCAGGGAAATGCTGACCCCAGGGACCCGCGTTGCGCAGCGCACGGGCCAGTTCCAGATGAAACTCTTCGACGGCCAGCGTGCCATCTGACAGCAAGCGCCCGGTCAAATCGTCTTCACACAATTGACGACGCACTTCCGCGTCAAAGGCTTCGGCGAACGCCGGGAAGTTTGCTTCAGGCAACGACAGGCCGGCGGCCATCGCATGCCCACCAAACTTGCTGATCAGTTCTGGATGTTTGGCCGCCACAGCGTCCAGCGCATCGCGGATATGAAACCCCGGCACTGAACGCGCCGAACCTTTGAGTACGCCCTCCCCGGCGCTGGCGAAGGCGATGGTCGGCCGGTGATAACGCTCTTTCAGACGTGACGCGAGAATCCCGATCACCCCCTGGTGCCAATCCGCCTCGAACAGACACAAGCCGAACGGCATCGACTCCAGTGGCAAGTCCTTGAGCTGGGCCAGTGCTTCACGCTGCATGCCCTGCTCGATGGATTTGCGGTCCTGGTTCAACTCATCGAGTTGCACCGCCATTTCACGGGCCAGGGTTTCGTCTTCACACAGCAGGCATTCGATGCCCAGGCTCATGTCATCCAGACGACCGGCAGCATTCAGACGTGGCCCGATGATAAACCCGAGGTCGGTCGAGGTAATGCGTGCAGGTTCACGGCGCGCGACATCGAGAATCGCCTTGAGCCCCGGTCGTGCCCGACCTGCTCGGATGCGCAGCAGGCCTTGATGGACCAGGATGCGATTGTTGGCGTCCAGCGGCACCACGTCTGCGACGCTGCCCAGTGCAACCAGGTCGAGCAGCTCACCGAGGTTCGGTTGCACCCGTTGGTTGGCCTCGAACCAACCGGTATCACGCAACCGTGCGCGCAATGCCATCAACACGTAGAAAATCACCCCGACGCCGGCCAGGGCCTTGCTGGGGAATTCACAACCGGGCTGATTCGGGTTGACGATGGCGTCGGCTGCCGGCAGTTCATGGCCGGGCAAGTGGTGGTCGGTGACCAGTACCTGCAAGCCCGCCGCCTTGGCCGCCGCCACGCCGTCGACGCTGGAAATACCGTTGTCCACGGTGATCAGCAGTTGCGGATCTCGCTGCAAGGCGACGGCGACAATTTCCGGGGTCAGGCCGTAGCCATATTCGAAACGGTTCGGCACCAGATAATCGACATGCGCCGCACCGAGCAGTCGCAACCCCAGCACGCCCACCGTGCTGGCGGTCGCACCGTCCGCATCGAAGTCGCCGACGATCAGGATGCGCTGCCCCTCGTTCAACGCCGTCACCAACAGGTCCACCGCCGCATCGATCCCCTTGAGCTGCTGATAAGGAATCAGGCGGGCCAGGCTTTTGTCCAGCTCGACCTCGGACAGCACCCCGCGCGCGGCATACAGTCGCGTCAGCAAAGGCGGCAGGTCGCCGAGAAACGGCAAGGTGTCAGGCAACAGGCGAGGTTCAATGCGCATTCGGTTTCCGCTGGATTTCTTTGATTGGCGAGCTGGCAGAGCAATCAGTGGCGAGGCGTATCAGCCGCGCTCGCCGGTGAGCCATTGCAGCTGAACTTCGTGCTGACCACGGTCGTCGGTCACGAAGATCGTTCCTTCGCTGATCATCACGTCCCACTTGATAACACGTGGCATGTCCTTGGCCAGGACTTCCAGAATGTCTTGCGGCACGGCGGCGATGTTGACGTTTTTCAGGTTTTTCGCGACCGGGATGACCTTGGTTTCCCAGACACGCAAGCTGCCGTAGGCCAACAAACTGGTGCGTTCGGTACGGCGCGAGCACCAGGTCATGCGATCAGCGTCCGGCTGGCCCACTTCGATCCAGTGCAACACGCGACCATCCAGGCTCTTTTCCCAGAGCGCGGGCTCGTCCACGTCCGACAAGCCACGGCCAAACGCCAGGTGCTCGCTGTACCAGAAGGCGTAAGCCAGCAAACGCACGGTCATGCGCTCTTCAGTTTCGGAGGGGTGCCGGGCGATCGTCTGTTTGACGCTTTCATAGACGCTACGGTCGAGGTCGGTGAGATTGAGTTCGAATTTGTAGGTCGTGGACGGCTGGGCCATGAACGGGCTTCTAGATACGGAGAAAGGCGCCAAGTCTAACCGATGCTGGCCCATTGAACGACCGAACCGACCTGATCTGCCCGGCGGTCGGGACAAATAAGCGCCTGATGCCAGACCAAGGTGCCGCCGGGGCAGAATCTGTCGGCAGAATCGAATAGGCTAAGGCCATTCGCTGCCCACAGGATGCCCCATGCCACTCACTGCCAAACCCCTTGCCGGTCTCAAAGTCATTGAATTGGGAACGTTGATCGCCGGCCCTTTCGCCTCGCGCATCTGCGCCGAGTTCGGTGCCGAGGTGATCAAAATCGAATCGCCGGACGGCGGAGATCCCCTGCGCAAGTGGCGCAAGCTGTATGAGGGGACTTCCCTGTGGTGGTTTGTTCAGTCGCGCAATAAAAAGTCGCTGACGCTCAACCTCAAGCATCCCGAGGGTTTGGCCATCCTCAAGCAGTTGCTGGGCGAGGCCGACATCCTCATCGAAAACTTTCGCCCCGGCGTCCTGGAAAAGCTTGGCCTGGGATGGGAGACCTTGCACGCGTTGAACCCGAAACTGGTGATGGTGCGCCTGTCCGGCTTTGGCCAGACGGGACCGATGAAAGATCAGCCAGGGTTCGGCGCGGTCGGGGAATCCATGGGCGGATTACGCTACATCACTGGTTTCGAGGATCGGCCACCGGTGCGCACCGGGATTTCCATCGGTGACTCGATTGCCGCACTGTGGGGTGTGATCGGGGCACTGATGGCGTTGCGTCACCGCGAAGTCAACGGCGGCCAGGGCCAAGTGGTGGATGTGGCGTTGTACGAAGCGATTTTCGCAATGATGGAAAGCATGGTCCCGGAGTTCGATGTGTTCGGGTTTATCCGCGAGCGCACCGGCAACATCATGCCCGGCATTACGCCCTCTTCGATTCACACCAGCGCCGATGGCAAGCACATACAGATCGGCGCCAATGGCGATGCGATCTTCAAACGGTTCATGCAGGTCATCGGGCGTGAGGACCTGGCCAATGATCCCGCGCTGGCCAGCAATGACGGGCGGGACAGCCGCCGTGATGAACTGTACGGCGTGATTGATCGCTGGGTCGGCTCGCTGCCGCTGGAAACACTGTTGAGCATGCTGACCGACGCCCAGGTGCCTGCCAGCCGTATTTATTCAGCTGAAGACATGTTCAGTGACCCGCAATTTCTCGCTCGGGAGATGTTTCTCCAGGCCAAATTACCCGATGGAAAATCGTTCAAAATGCCTGGCATTGTCCCCAAACTCTCGGAAACACCGGGGTCTGCAGACTGGGTCGGGCCCGAACTGGGAGCCCATAATGCCGAGCTATTGAAGGCTCTGGGTTACGACGCAGACCAGATTGTTCGTTTGCGCGAACAGGGCGCCATCTAAGTGGCGCTATAATTCAGGCACTTCCAGAGGATTAATCAGCGAATGGTCTATCGCCCCCTACAGGCCACCAAACCTTGTCTGACGCTCATGCTGGTTCTGGTAACGCTCATTGGCGTGCCGCGCACCAGCATGGCAAAAGACACGTTGATCTGGTTGCTACGCGATCTACCGCCCTTGACGATCGCTTCAGGCCCGCAGCAGGGCCAAGGTTCGATTGATCGGCTGATGCCGTTGTTGATCGCCCGCATGCCTGAGTTCGACCACCTGCTATTGCGGGTCAATCGCGCCAGGGGCATGCAAATGCTTAATGAGCCCTCCCTCACCTGCGACCCGACGCTGCTCTGGACTCCAGAGCGAGCGAAAACCATCATTTTCTCGATCCCTACGTATGCAGTGGCCAGCAACGGCATCGTCATTCGTCGGGAAGACGCGAGCCGCTTCAGCCCCTTCCTCGAAAACGGCCAGATCGATCTGGTGGCGTTACTGGCGAGCCAGACGATAAAGCTCGGGGTGGTGGCCGAACGCAGTTATGGCCCGGTGATCGATCAAATTGTTCATGGCGCGTCAGGCGCTGACGTCAGCGAGCATTATGGCAACGATGCGGTCGGCAGCCTGTTACAGATGGAGCGCCTGGGCCGCTTGCAAGCCTTTATCAGTTACTGGCCAGAAGCCCGCTATCAGGCACAGCATCAAAGCATCGACCCTGAAGAACTGACGTTTTACCCGGTCAAAGGCACCGCCAAATATCAGTTCGCCCATGTCGGTTGTTCAAATACCGAGCGAGGCCGAGAGGCCATAGAGATTATCAACCGCGAAATGCGCGTATTGCGCGAAAGCACACTTGTCGATCTCTATGCAGAGTGGCTCGACCCGTCGTCCCGCGTGGAATATCTGAAGGATGCCAAGGCGTTTTTCGATAAGCCCTGAGCCTGCGGAAGTACAGACGTTTGCCAAACTATAGACAAAAGAAACCCCGAGCAGCGGGGTAACTAACTCGGGGTCAAACCGTGGTCCCTCGGGACCAGTACGGCAGGCAACAATCACCGGAGCACAATGCCTGAACCTGCCGTACTTAATATGAGGCCTGAATACGACTAAGGTTCCCCAATCAGTCAAATAAAATCCAGAACCGGTCTAAACGCCTGCGCTTGAGCGTGGCGCATGGCCGCAATCACGCAGGGCTCGATACGCCCCTCGGCCACTAACAGGTCTCGGTGAAAACCGTCGACCACATCTGTCAGTTGGCGCTTGTCGCAAAACTGCGCTACACACAGCGTGCGCTCGATCACAATCGCACCCGCCGGGTTTTTCAGGGTCACCAGACGCTCACCCTGAGCACCCGCAGGGCCCAGCGTTGCCTGGTACGGCGTCAGGGCTTCGCTTAGTAGTAAGCTGATATTTTCCATCTAGATCACCACTCAACAGTTTGAATGCAAAGGTGCTTATCAATGACCCCCGGCTTGAGGAAAAAGTTCGTACGCCGTG
This sequence comes from Pseudomonas sp. ASL8, assembly GCF_056680355.1. NCBI lineage: Bacteria > Pseudomonadati > Pseudomonadota > Gammaproteobacteria > Pseudomonadales > Pseudomonadaceae > Pseudomonas > Pseudomonas sp. ASL8. The sequence continues at coordinate 308,567 of NZ_CM155278.1, forward strand.
AGTCGGGGGATTGCCTGCAATCAGGAACCTTGAGCATGCCTGCTGAACATGACAGATAAAAAACAACCGGGTACACCGCCTCGCGACGGAGAGATCAGCCTGCAATACGCTATCAATACGCACGAAGAGCTGCCGATAACCTTGAAGGCAGGTCAAACCCATCTTGCCCATGCAAACGGAGCCTGACCTTGAGTAAGCCCTTTGATCGAACACTGCGCATCATCCTGGCGGACGATCACCCTATTTTCCTGATAGGGCTGCGGGTTGTGCTCGAACAAGGCGGCGACGCTCAGGTAGTCGCCGAGGCCGGCAGCCCGGTGGAACTCAATGAAGCGCTGAAAAGCTATGCGTGTGATGTGCTTGTGACCGATTTCATGATGCCGGTCGACCAACAGAACGACGGGCTGCGGTTACTGGAGCGGATTCGCCGCGATCATCCGCAATTGCCCATTGTGGTGGTCACCATGCTCAATAACGCAGGACTGTTTAGCTCGATCCTTGCGTTGGGGGTCAATGCGTTGTTGAGCAAAGCCAGCCTGGCGGGCGAGTTGCCTGCCGCAATCCTGAGTATCCGGCAGAACAAACACTACATTGCGGACTCGGTAAAACAGGCTCTGCTCGAAGCCGGCGATTACGGTTCTGACGCCCTGGTATCCCACGAGCAGCTCTCCCCCAAAGAACAGGAAGTCCTGCGTTTACTGGCGGCCGGGCGCTCGGTGGGGGAAATCGCTGTGCAGATTAACCGAAGCAAAAAAACGGTCAGCACTCAAAAAGTCAGCGCCATGCGCAAGTTGGGCCTGGCCAACGACGCGTCCTTATTCATTTATCTGCAAGAGCACGGGCTGACCTGAAGCCGAACCCGTACGCTCCGCCATCCAGCTCAGCAGATCGGTCTCGCTCATGGGGCGAGCAATGAAATACCCCTGCACTGCGGGTTTGCCCAGCGCCTGCAAGGCTTGATAGTCATCAGCGGTTTCCACGCCTTCGACCACCACGTTCATCGCCATCCGCCGCGCCATGATCAATGCACCGGCGACCACCGCCGACTTACGTCCGTCTTCGGCCATGCCACGCACGAATTCGGAGGGAATCTTTAGCTCGGAGAAGGGCAATTGCAGCAAACGCTCAATATTTGAGGCACCCGTGCCAAAGTCGTCGATGGATAATTTGCACCCTTGCAGGCGCAAGCGCATCAAGCTTTCCAGTTGCCAGGTCGACGTGTTCAGCACCGAGCTCTCGACGACTTCCAGGGTCAGCACCTCTGGAGGCAGACCGAAACGCGCCAGCAGTGCCAGAATTTGCTGGGCAAAATCCACATGTTCGAGCATCACTGGCGCGATATTCACCGCCACGGGCAACGCTTCCCCGCGTGCCTGCAACACCTCGGAGGACAATTTCAACGCCAGTTCCAGCATGCGCCAGGTCAGCGGCGCAATCAGACCCGCATGCTCCACTGCGGCCATGAACCGGCCCGGCGCCAACAGGCCAAACTGTGGGTGCTGCCAGCGGACCAACGCCTCAACGCCCAGTAATGTCCCCTCCAGGCTGACCTTGGGCTGGTAGTGGGCGATCCACTGTTCAGACACTCGGGTATCGTCGATGCGTTGACCGGGGGCTATCGGATACAGTGCTTCCAGTGACAATGACTCTGACACCTGCAACAACGGCAAGGGCGCGGTGTCGTGCTCGATGCCCTCGCTGTAAACCTCCAGCAGTTTACGCAGCGCCGTTGCCGACGCGGGCTTTGCCAGGCTGCCGAGCACCCAGAGCCCCTGCTGTCGTGCCAGATGTGCCGCGCCGTCCAGCACGCTGGTGTCGGTGCTGCTGAGAATGATCACCGCACGGGCCTGCCGGGTCTCGGCCAGATGCCGGATCATTTCGAGCCCGTCCGGGCCGTCCATCTGCAAATCGCAGATGGCGATATCGACGCGGCCCCGATTGGTCAACGATTGTTGCGCCGCTGCGACGCTGTCAGCCGCCAGGACGTTGAAGACTTGATTGGCATTGAGCATCTGGTGCAGCGCCATCAGTTGAAACGGATTGTCTTCAAGGATCAGAACGTTAAGAGAGTTCACAGTCATGCCTCGCGGGCCGGAGCAGTTTTAGCCAAAAGTGATCTGTACTTTAAAGGCCCCCGCATCTGTACCCCATAGGACAAGTCCTAAACAGGCGGCACCGGCAAGTGCTGCTGAATGTCGACGCGCAACTGCCCGATAGCGTCGTCCAGCTTCTGCCACTCCTCGACCAGCGTTACGCGTGATTGCACGCGCACGCTAGCGTCGAGGCTGGCACAGGCCTTCGCCAATGGCACTGCGTCGATCAGGCACGCGACACCCTTCAAACGGTGCAGCGAAGCGCTCAACGCCTTCCAGTCCTGCGCGCTCACCGCAGGCTGCAAAACGGTCCATTCCTGTTCCAGGTTTTTCCACAGTTCCAGAAGCAATAGCTGCATCTGCTCATCGTTGGCCCGGGTCATTTGCCGCAAGGACTGGATATCAAACGATTGTACGGGCGCGATATCGGCGAGCAATTGCGCCAGTTGCTCCAGCGGCACGGGCTTGACCAGCAGCCGGTCCATGCCTGCCTGCTCACAGCGCTGGCGTTCATCACTCATGGCGTTGGCGGTGCAACCGATGACCGGACAAGGCCGCAGTTGCTCCCTGGCTTCGATAAGCCGAATGTTTTCGGTCAGGGCATAACCGCTCATGCCTGGCATATTGCAGTCAGTGATAACCGCGTCGAAGTCGCCCTCACGCCAGAGCGTCAAGGCCGACTCAGCACTGTGGGTGGACACCACTTCATGCCCGAGAAATTCAAGCTGTTGAGTCAGTACCAGGCGATTGGCCGACAGATCATCGACAATCAGCAACTGTAACGAACGGCTGACAGCTCGCGACTGAAGAGGCTTGGAGGCTTTGCTCGGCGCTTGGGCGCGGGCCAGCTCCAGTTCAACCGTGACCTGTGTTCCGACCCCCTGCTCGCTCTCAAGGCTGATCTGGCCGCCCATCAATTCCACCAGTTGCCTGCAAATGCTCAACCCCAGACCGGTGCCGCCATATTCGGCTGCGGTATCGCCACTGGCCTGAGAAAACGGTTGGAACAACAGGCTTTGCTGCTGCGCACTGATGCCGACACCGCTGTCCTTGACGCTGATCCGCAAACAAGGCCGGTGCTGATCAGCACCCATCGCGCTGACACGAATAAGCACCCCGCCTTCGCGGGTGAATTTCAAGGCGTTGCCGAGCAGGTTGTGCAGCACCTGACGCAGACGCATCGGATCAAGCCAGTAGTCACCCTCGGCCGGCTCGGCGAACTCCAGCCTCAGCTCAAGGCCCTTCTCCGACGCTTTGGCCTCGAACAGCTTGCAAATGCCTTCAAAGAACGGTCGCAACGGGGTTGCGGCGAGCGTCAATTGCATACTCCCGGATTCGATCTTGGCCAGGTCCAGGCTGTCGCCGATCAGCGCGATCAACTCCTGGGCGGACTGGTATGCGACGTTTAGCCCCTCGGACGGCAGCGTGCCCTGACGTAAAGCCTGTTCGCGCTCAAGCTCGAGCAGACCGATGATGGCGCCCATCGGCGTGCGGATTTCATGGCTCATGGTTGCCAGGAAAGCGCTTTTGGCGACGTTGGCCTGCTCTGCCTCCTGCCGCGCCTGGTTGAGCTGGGCTTCCAGTTGCTTACGTTCGGTGATGTCGATCCAGCCACCCAGCAAGCCCTGCAACTGACCATCGGCCCGGTAAAAGGGCACGGTCCACTGATAGGCCTCAATCAACCGGCCAAAGAGCTCCATCTGCCGGTCAGCGAACACCGGTTGCCGGGTTTCCAGCAGTTTCAAGTAATCGGCGTGCATCTGTTCCGCGCTCGGACGAGGGATCAAATCCACATCGATCAAGCGCCGGCCACTCATCTGTTCAAAACTGATCCCGAAGCTTTCCTCATAACTGCGGTTGCACGAAATCAACCGGCCATCAAGGTCCCGCACATAAATCGGGTTGGGGATACCGTCGAGCAAGGCATGCTTGAAGGCCAACTGATCACTGAGCTGTTCCTCGGCCCTGAGCCGCTGGCGAATCTGCACCTTCAGGCGACTGCTCCAGACCAGTGAGACCAGGCCCAGCATCAATGCGACGGCAAGGGTCCAGTAAACCCATGGCGGGATGCGTTGCCAGACCGTGGGCTGAGGGGTGACCGCACCCAGCCACTTCAGGCGAATAGCCCGTAATTCACCTACGGGAAATTCTTCAAGGGCCTTGTTCAGGATGCTCAGCAGTTCCGGTTGAGTCTCGACCACCGAGAAACGATCAGGAGACCATTGACCCTCAACGCTGCGACCGACTTTCAGCGCGCCCGGCGGTAACAGATAGGCACCCGCCTCATTCTGGATGGTCGCATCGGCCTGACCGTCTTCGACCAACTGACGGGCTTGCTCGTAAGTCTTGACCGATCGAAGCGTGATGTCTGGATGATTGCGCCGGATAAAGTCTTCCAGCGCATGTTTGGCTGGCAGCGCCAGAACCCGTCCCGACAGATCATTCAGGGTCAGCGGCGACGGGTCCTTGCTGCGCACGACGAAAACCCAGGCATTGCCACCATACGAATAGGTGAAGTCGAGGAACTTCTTGCGTTCGGCGTTCTCCCCCAAGGTCGTATTCATATCGGCCTGACCGGTGCGCAGCAAGTGTAGGGTTTCTTCAGTCGAAGACGATTCTTTGTGCGCGAACTGCAGCCCGGTCATGCGCGAAATACGCGCCAGCACGTCCACATTCAGGCCCACCCATTGGCCGTTCTTGTCCTGGTACAGGTAGGGCGGATGTTGGCCAGAAGCCACCGTGACATGAGGATGTTTACGGACCCAGCCCTGCTCGGCGGTCGTCAACTTGATGCGTTGTCGGGCAATGTCCGAGCCCAGACCCGTGGTCCAGCGCACGACGACCTCACGCCTGACCGACGGATCAAGGCTCTTGAGCGCACGGTCAATCATCGCGAGCAGGGTTCCGTCTTCTTTGCGAGTGGCGAACGAGAACCCAACCGGCGGCAGCGCGCTTTCGGATTTGATCTGCAACCCCAGATAGGGGCGCAAGGCACTGTAGGAGCGCACGATGACTTCGTTGCCGATAAACGCATCGACTTCGCCCTGGCTCAGGGCCTCAAGAGCACTGTAGAGATTAGGCGCCAGGATAATTTCGCTGTCGGGATAAACCGCATGGACCACCTGGGCATCGGCGTAGCCATCAAGCAACACCACTTTCTTGCCCTTCAGCCCAGACGGCAGGGTCACGTCACTCCCGCGTCCGACGATCACCGAGCGGTCGGGCATGTAATCGGCGGAGAACGCCAGTTCCTTCACGCCTCGCTCGAAGCCATTGGCACTGGTAAGAATATCGATGGTGCCGTTACGCAGGGCGAGAATGGCCTCTTCGCGTCGAGCGAAACCCACTACCTGCATGGGCACCGACAGTGTGCTGCCGATCAGGCTCAGGTAGTCGGCGCTAATGCCCTGATAGCGATTGCGATCACTGGTGATGTCGATCGGCTCGTAATCGGCAATCGAGATACCCACGCGAAGGGGGCGATGCTGATCGAGCCATTGCTGATCCTGAGGACCCAGGACGATCGGCGGCAGACTCACAAAGGGCGCCACCAGACTGAAAGGCAAACTTTGCGCAGCGGGCGCGGCCTGACTCAGGAATAACAGCATCCACAGCAGGGCTGTGTGCAGAACGCTTTTGTTTGTGGCACTCATACCGTGCCTGCTGATTTTCTTCACCGCAGTCTTCCCGTCCGTAGGGATCCAAAACCCCCGGAGTGTGGCACGCAAAAACAAAAAAGCCCGCCAAATGGCGGGCCTGATCTTGTTACACGACGATACCGTCAGAGCGGTTTGCCGCGATTACCGTGCTGGCTAACAAAGGCCTGTATGGCTTTAAGGTCATTGGGCAGAACGGTGCACTTCTCTTTTCGCTCAAACAAATCAGCCAAATGCGCAGGCAGCTCAAGGGCTTTTCCTACACCGGCTTTCTCCACTGCATCCGGGAACTTGACCGGATGCGCGGTCCCCAGAATCACCATCGGCGTATCCAGACTGCGACGGCAATCGCGGGCAGCCTTGACCCCAATGGCGGTGTGCGGATCAAGCACTTCGCCCGTCTGCGCGAACACTTCGGCGATGGTTTCGCAGGTCTGCTCGTCGCTGACTGCCAGGGAATCGAACAGCTTGCGGGTTTCGGTCCAGCGGTCTTCATCGACGCTAAACGTACCGGTCTGCTTGAAGGTGTCCATCAAGCCAGCGATGGCTGCGCCATTGCGCCCGTGCATATCGAACAGCAAACGCTCGAAGTTCGACGACACCATGATGTCCATGGACGGCGACAAGGTCGCGTGCAGGGTTTCCTTGGAGTACTGATTGCCACTCATGAAGCGGTGCAGGATGTCATTGCGGTTGGTGGCGACGATCAACTGGCTGATCGGCAAGCCCATGTTGCGTGCCAGGTAACCGGCGAAAATATCGCCGAAGTTACCGGTTGGAACCGAGAACGCCACCGAACGTGCCGGCCCACCGAGCTGCAGGGCCGCATGAAAGTAGTACACGATCTGGGCCATGATCCGTGCCCAGTTGATCGAGTTGACCGCAACCAGACGCGTGCCCTTGAGGAAGTCCTGATCGGCGAAGCTGTCTTTGACCATCTCCTGGCAGTCATCGAAGTTACCTTCGACGGCGATGTTGTGGATGTTCTCGCCGAAGATGGTAGTCATCTGCCGACGCTGAACTTCCGAGACACGATTGTTCGGATGCAGGATGAAGATGTCGACGTTGTCGCAACGACGGCAACCTTCAATGGCAGCCGAGCCGGTATCACCGGAGGTCGCGCCCAGAATCACTACGCGCTCGCCACGCTTGGCCAACACATAATCGAGCAGACGCCCGAGCAGTTGCAGGGCGAAGTCCTTGAAGGCCAGGGTCGGACCATGGAACAACTCAAGCACCCACTCATTGCCATTCAACGGGCGCAGCGGGGCAATACCGCTGTGGGCGAAGACGCCCCCCTCTCCTGACGAATAGGTTTCTTCCAGAATCTTTTTGAAATCGGCGTCCGGGATGCTGCCGGTGACGAAGGGGCGCATGACCCGAAACGCCAGCTCGTGATACGGCAGACCCGCCCAGGAGGCGATTTCTTCCTGGGTAAAGCGCGGCAGGTTTTCCGGCACATACAGGCCGCCATCACTGGCAAGGCCTGCGAGCAGCACGTCTTCGAAATTCAGGGCTGGCGCTTGGCCGCGGGTACTGATGTAACGCATGATTGTTCCTCTCTAAAACAAGAGCTGCTTGATTCGATAGCCGCGGTTAGTTCAGCTGTTCAACACGAATACGCACCACGCTGCCAACCACATCCTGCAAGGCTTCAAGGGCTGTGATCGCGTCGTTCATACGCTGTTCGAGCACGCTGTGGGTCAGCAGAATCATTGGCACCAGACCGTCGTGTTCTTCGACTTCTTTCTGCATGATCGATTCGATGTTGATCCCGCGCTCGGACAGAATGCTCGCCACCTGCGCCAAAACGCCCGGGTGATCCTTGGCCTGAATCCGCAGGTAGTAAGCACTTTCGCAGGCTTCGATCGGCAGAATCGGGTGATCGGACAACGAGTCTGGCTGGAAGGCCAGGTGCGGTACACGGTTCTCTGGATCCGAGGTCATGGCGCGAACCACGTCGACCAGATCGGCAACCACTGAGGAAGCGGTAGGCTCCATGCCTGCACCCGCGCCGTAGAACAGGGTCGAACCCGCGGCATCACCATTGACCATCACCGCGTTCATCACGCCATTGACGTTGGCGATCAGGCGGTCAGACGGGATCAAGGTCGGGTGAACCCGCAGCTCGATGCCCGCAGCCGTGCGACGTGCCACGCCCAGGTGTTTGATGCGGTAGCCCAACGCTTCGGCGTAGTTCACGTCGGCGGTGGTCAGCTTGGTGATGCCTTCGGTGTAGGCCTTGTCGAACTGCAGCGGAATGCCAAAGGCAATCGACGCCAGAATGGTCAGCTTATGCGCGGCGTCGATACCTTCGACGTCGAAAGTCGGATCGGCTTCGGCGTAACCCAGAGCCTGGGCTTCGGCCAGCACGTCAGCAAAGGTGCGGCCCTTTTCGCGCATTTCGGTGAGGATGAAGTTGCCGGTGCCGTTGATGATCCCGGCGACCCAGTTGATGCGGTTGGCTGACAAGCCTTCACGGATCGCCTTGATCACTGGAATGCCACCAGCAACAGCGGCTTCGAACGCAACGATCACGCCCTTCTCGCGGGCTTTGGCGAAGATTTCATTACCGTGCACGGCGATCAGTGCCTTGTTGGCAGTGACGACATGCTTGCCGTTCTCGATGGCCAGCAGGACCAGATCACGCGCAATGGTGTAGCCGCCAATCAGTTCGATGACAATATCGATTTCAGGGTTGGTCGCGACGGCAAAGACGTCGTGGGTAATGGGGGTACCGGTAATCTGGCAGAGGGGATTTGGCGTACGCATGGCAATTTGCGCTACTTCGATTTCACGGCCGGCGCGGCGGGAAATCTCCTCGGCGTTACGCTGAAGTACGTTGAAGGTACCGCCACCGACAGTACCCAGCCCACAGATGCCTACTTTGACCGGTTTCACTATGAAGTCCCCATAAAACGGCCGACGCGAGGCCGGCCGTGGAAAACAGCCACCTGCCATGAGGTGGCTCGCTATTTAATAAAGCGACGGTAAACCCGCGGCTCCATGATCGTCAAAAGCTAACCCTGGCGAAGCAGGATTATTGGGTGCCCAATGCCAGCTTGGCCACTTGCTTGGCCGGCTGATAGCCCGGAATCACCTGGCCGTCCGCCAGCACGATGGCTGGCGTGCCATTGACACCAATCGATTGGCCTATGGCAAATTGCTTCGACACGGGATTGGCGCATTTCGGTGCTTCGATATTCTTGCCGGTGACCATGCGGTCCATGGCGCCTTTGCGGTCCTTGGAGCACCAGACCGCCTGCAGTTGCTCATCGCCCGGCGAGCCCAGGCCCTGACGCGGGAAGGCAACGTAGCGCACTTCAATCCCCAGACGGTTCAGCTCGGGGACTTCAGCGTGCAGCTTGTGGCAATACGGGCACGTGGTATCCGTGAACACGGTGATGTGCGATTTGGTTTCGCCGATGGCCGGGTAGACCACCATGTCACCGGCAGGAATGCCGTTGATGGTTTTCGAGATAGCCAGGCGTTCGGTCTTCTCGGTCAGGTTGACCGGTTTACCGTCCTTGATCTGGAACAGATAACCCTGCATCACGAACTGGCCGTCAGCGCTGGCATACAGCACACGACCACCCTTGAGTTTGACTTCGTACAAACCGCTCAGCGGGCTGCTGGCAATACTGTCGACTGGCAGCTCGAGCTGCAGCGTTTCAAGGGCCTTGCGGATGGCTTTATCGGCGGCATCATCCGCCTGAGCGAACATACTGAGCGTACTGGCCAGCGCAATAACTGCGGCGGCGAAAATCCGGGTCACGCGCATGGAGACTCCTTGAACGGTGGACAGATGGGCGCTGCTGAAAACGGCGGTCATGGAGGACCGAAGGCGTTTTAGTGCTGCCCAATTTTCGAAACCGGCAAAGCCTATCACATAAGGGCTGTCAGGCCGACTGAGAGTGACGCAGGACACCTCTCGGGCAGGCCTGCAACATCAGCCACGAGGGTGATGTTTTGCATGTATTTCCTGCAATCTTGCGCGCGCTACATGAGTGTATATCTGCGTCGTGGACAAATCACTGTGCCCCAACAGCATCTGCACCACACGCAGGTCAGCACCGTGGTTGAGCAGGTGGGTAGCGAAAGCGTGGCGCAAGGTATGCGGCGAAAGGGACTTGCCGATTCCGGCGACCTTGGCCTGGTGCTTGATGCGATGCCAGAACGTCTGACGAGTCATCTGCTCACCGCGCAGACTCGGGAACAGCACGTCACTGGGCCGTCCGTTCAGCAGCTCCCACCGGGCATCACGCAGGTAGCGTTCGATCCAGACAATCGCCTCCTCCCCCATGGGCACCAGTCGTTCCTTGCTGCCCTTGCCCATGACCCGCACGACGCCCTGCCGCAAGTTGACTTGTTCAAGGGTCAAACTGATCAGTTCAGTGACGCGCAAGCCGCAGGCGTACAGCACCTCAAGCATCGCCCGGTCACGCTGACCAATGGCCTCGCCAAGATCCGGCGCGGCCAACAGCGCTTCGACGTCGGCTTCGGACAATGACTTGGGTAAGGGCCTGCCCAGTTGCGGCATGTCCACTTGCAGGGTCGGGTCAACCTGGATCAGTTTTTCCCGCAGCAAAAACCGATAAAACCCACGCAGGCCGGACAGAAAGCGCGCCGTCGAACGGGGCTTGTACGCTTTGTCCAGGCGCCAGGCCAGGTGATCGAGAATCAGCTCTCGACCCGCGCTACTCAATTCAACGCCTTGCTCCTGCAACCAGCCATTGAACAAAGCCAGATCACTGCGATAGGCCTCGCGGGTGTTATCCGACAGGCCTTTCTCCAGCCATAACGCGTCGAGAAAACGGTCAATCAGCGGGTGGTCGATAGCGGGCATGTTATTCGGGACTTCTGCAATAAAGGCGGTGACAGTGTTCCACACCGGGTCATGGCGCGGCGAGCATTGCCTGAAAGAGATTAAAAACCGGGCAACAAAAAAGCAGCCCTTAGGCTGCTTTTTTTTGCATCGGAAAGACTGAACTTAAGACAGTTTTTCTTTGATGCGAGCTGCTTTACCGGACAGGTCACGCAGGTAGTACAGTTTGGCTTTGCGAACGTCACCGCGACGTTTCACAGCCATGCTGTCGATTTGCGGGCTGTAAGTCTGGAAAGTACGCTCTACGCCAACACCGTTGGAGATTTTACGAACAGTGAAAGCACTGTTCACACCACGGTTACGCTTGGCAATCACAACGCCTTCGAACGCTTGCAGACGCGAACGGTCGCCTTCCTTCACTTTCACCTGAACGACAATAGTGTCGCCCGGGGCAAAGGGAGGGATCTCTTTAGTCATCTGCTCAGCTTCGAGTTGCAGAATGATTTTGTTAGTCATGCTGTGCTCCTAAGGTAGATCATCAGGATCTACCATCGATACGTTAACTATCGTCCCGCTCGCGGAGATACTCCGCCAGCAGCTTCTTCTCTTCTCCAGAAAGCGAGCGGCTTTCCAGAAGATCGGCGCGTCGTTCATAGGTCCGCCCAAGGGACTGCTGTAAACGCCAACGCCGGATGTGCGCGTGATTGCCACTTAGCAACACGTCGGGAACACGCTGATCCGCATACACCTCCGGTCGGGTGTAATGCGGGCAATCCAGCAGACCATCCGTGAAGGAATCTTCCTCCGCGGAGTCCGCATGCCCTAAAGCTCCAGGCAGCAGCCGCGTAACCGCGTCTATCAGGACCATCGCCGGCAGCTCGCCACCGGAAAGTACATAGTCACCAATCGACCACTCTTCATCGACATGAGCTTCAATGAAACGCTCGTCAATGCCTTCATAACGACCTGCGATGAGGATAAATGCTTCCCCTTGCGCCAGTTCGCGTACCGCCGACTGAGTCAGTTGGCGGCCTTGTGGCGACAGGTAAATAACCTTCGCCGCATCCCCTGCTGCCTGCCTGGCCTGAACCAAAGCGTCTTCAAGGGGCTTGATCTTCATCACCATGCCCGGACCACCGCCAAATGGGCGATCATCCACAGTGTGATGTCGATCTGTGGTGTAGTCCCGCGGATTCCAACAAGTCAGCTGTAAAAGCCCTTGTTTCACCGCACGGCTGGTAATGCCGTAGTCGCTGATGGCGGAAAACATCTCGGGGAACAGACTGATCACTTCTACGCGTAGGCTAGCCATGTCGCTTAGAAGTCCGCATCCCAATCCACCTTCATCTCGCCAGCACCCAGGTCGACTGCCAACACGCATTGCTCTGTATAGGGCAACAAGCGTTCGCGATCATCCAGACTGCCTGCACAAGGCTTGACCACCATTACATCGTTCGAGCCAGTTTCCAGAAGGTGATCGATTTTCCCGAGCAATTGCCCAAGGTGGTCGATGACCTTAAGACCTTCCAGCTGGTACCAGTAGTACTCGCCGTCGGTCAGATCAGGGAACAGGTTGCGCGGCACGCAGACCTCAAAACCGGACAGAAGACGAGCTTCCTCACGGTCATCGAGACCTTTGAGCTTTACGACCAGGAACTTGTTTTGCAAGCGTCCGCTGACCAGCTCTACCTGTCGCACATCGCCTTCGCGCCGAAGCGTCCAGGTTTTGTAATCCAACAGGTTTCCAATCGGATCAGTAAAGGAATACACCTTCACTTCGCCGCGAACGCCATGAATAGAATAAATCTTGCCGATAACGATCAAATCTTCGGCTACTGCAGGCGTCGCGTTCATATTGCTCAGGCCGCAGCCTTAGCATTTTCCTTCAACAACTGAGCAACACGCTCAGAAGGTTGTGCACCAACGCTCAACCAGTAAGTCACGCGTTCTTCGTTCACGGACAAACGGACTTCTTGACCACGGGCAACCGGGTTGAAGAAACCAACTTGTTCTTTGTGTGAACCGTCGCGCGGGTTGCGGCTGTCGGTCACGGTGAGGTGGTAAAACGGGCGCTTTTTGGAGCCGCCAAGGGCGAGACGGATGGTTAGCATGTGGACATCGTTCCTGTAGTCGGTGCTGCAAATCTTAAGATGCACAGCGGGCATAGGTGCCCGAAAGGCCGCATATTCTAAGGAATATCCGGACATTTGCAAATGTCTTTTTCCGGCGCCTATCGGCATGCCATCCAGATCTGCTATGGAGCCGCTGCGAACAGCGGCTTATCAACCCTGCAAAAAGCAGGGTTACTGGAGGTCACCCTCCGTGTGGGGATGCGCGAAAAGAGTCTCCCGCGCGACGCAATCACATCTTCGGCATGCCGCCGCCGGGCAACATTCCGCCCATGCCGCGCATCATTTTTGCCATACCGCCTTTGGCGGAGAATTTCTTCATCATCTTCTGCATCTGCTTGTGCTGCTTGATCAGACGCCCGATATCCTGCACCTGAGTACCTGAACCCATGGAGATCCGGCGCTTGCGCGAGCCGCTGATCAGGTCCGGGTCACGGCGCTCGGCCGGGGTCATCGAGTTGATGATGGCTTCCATCTGCTTGAACTGCTTTTCAGCGGCGCTCTGAGCATTGCCCATCTGCGCCAGATTCACCCCACCAATGTTCGGCAGCTTGTCCATGAGCCCGCCGAGGCCGCCCATGCTTTTCATTTGTTGCAACTGATCGCGAAAGTCTTCGAGGTCGAAGCCTTTGCCCTTCTTCAGTTTTTTCGCCAGTTTATCGGCTTTGTCTTTGTCGAGAGTCTGTTCGGCCTGCTCGATCAGGCTGAGCACATCGCCCATACCAAGGATGCGCGAGGCGATCCGGTCCGGGTGAAACGGTTCGAGGGCGTCGCTTTTCTCGCCCATACCGATGAACTTGATCGGTTTGCCGGTGATCGCACGCACCGACAGCGCCGCACCGCCACGAGCATCACCGTCGACTTTGGTGAGGATCACACCGGTCAATGGCAACGCATCGCCAAAGGCCTTGGCGGTGTTGGCAGCATCCTGGCCCGTCATGGCGTCAACCACGAACAGCGTCTCAGCCGGTTTGGTTGCAGCATGCAACGCCTGGATCTCGCCCATCATCTCGACATCGATGTGCAAGCGACCGGCGGTATCGACGATCACCACGTCGATGAATTTGAGCGTGGCCTCTTTAATGGCCGCCAGCGCAATCTCTACCGGCTTCTGGCTGATATCGGACGGAAAGAACGTCACGCCGATGTCGTTGGCCAGGGTTTCCAGCTGCTTGATGGCCGCAGGACGATAAACGTCCACCGAGACCACCATCACGCTTTTCTTTCTGCGTTCTTTTAGAAAGCGCGCCAGCTTGCCGGCGGTGGTGGTTTTACCCGCGCCCTGCAAGCCCGCCATCAAGACGACGGCCGGTGGCGTGACGTTGAGGACCAGATCTTCGTTGGCCGCCCCCATCAACTCTTCGAGCTCGGCCTGGACGATCTTCACGAACGCCTGGCCCGGCGTCAGGCTGCGCGACACCTCGGTACCGACAGCGCGGTCCTTGACCTTATTGACGAAGTCTTTAACCACCGGCAATGCAACGTCGGCTTCAAGCAAAGCCATGCGCACTTCACGCAGGGTATCTTTGATGTTGTCCTCGGTCAGCTTCGCCTTGCCGGTAACATGGCGTAGCGTCTGCGAGAGGCGGTCTGTAAGGTTTTCAAACATGCGCGATCCTTTCAGGCTCTAGTTGAACCCCGGTTGGTGCGGTCCGGCTCGTGGTGGCCCGCTGTTGAAAACAACGGCTAAAAATAGTGTTCGACGAGCCTGCGACTTGAGCAGGTGACGGATTATAGCGAAGACTCTGCTGGACGGACACCATCGAGTCTGCTTCTGTAGTCTTTCGTGAAATGTCGGTTCTATGCCAAACTCAGCGCCTTTCGGGCTTGCCTAACAGGATTTATGCTTCCCTTGTCACCCAGCTTGCTTCCCAGTCTCGCCGCCGCCTGCTTGTATGCCGCTGCGACCCTTTATCAAAGCATCCGCCTGCGCCAAGGTGCAAAGGTGGATAAACGTCTACTTTGCCTGCTCGGCGGCTTCGCTGTAATCGCTCACGGGCTCAGTCTTTACACCCAGCTGATTACACCCGTTGGCCTGGGCCTGGACTTTTTCAGTGCCGCGAGCCTGATTGCAGTCGCGGTCATTGCCCTGACCATGCTCGCCTGTGCGCGAATACCGGTGGAGAATCTGCTGGTGCTGCTGCTCCCCCTCGGGCTGGCGACGGTACTGCTTGCACAGTTCGCGCCTACCGGCACGGTACAGCCCATCGATGAAGCGCCGGGCATTCTGGCCCACATCCTGCTGTCGATCCTGGCATACGGCATGTTCACCATCGCGGTGTTTCAGGCCTTGCTGGTACTGGTGCAAGATCACCAGCTCAAGCACAAACGCCCGTCTGGACTGATCAAGAACTTCCCGCCACTGCAAACCATGGAAAGCCTGCTGTTCGGTTTTCTCTGGGCCGGATGGGGCCTGCTCTCGCTGTCACTGATCTCGGGCTGGTTGTTTGTCGAAAACCTGTTCGCCCAGCATTTGGTGCACAAAACACTCCTCGCCTGCCTGGCCTGGGTGGTTTTCAGCGTGCTGCTGTGGGGGCGTAACCGTCTCGGCTGGCGTGGGCACAAGGCAATTCGCTGGACTCTGGGCGGTTTCTGCCTGCTGATGCTGGCGTATTTCGGCAGCAAGCTGGTACGCGAATTCATTCTGCACATCTGACGGGCGCTGATCATGGATAACCTGCCCATCGGCCCGATGTTTGGTGTATTGGCCCTGCTGATTCTTTGGTCCGGCCTGCTCACTGCGGTCGACGCCGCACACCAGTACCTCAAGGCTGCGCGTCCGAACGGCCGCGCCACTGACACCGCCACGCCAAAGCTGGCGTTTGAGCTGGGCAGCCTGATCCTGAGCAACACCCTGATCAAAGTGCTGATCACCATCATCAGCATGCTGCTGGCGCTGCACTTCTGGAACAACAACGGCCCGACGCTGGCATGGATAGGCGTCAGCAGTGCGTTGTTGATTTTTGCCGAGTTCATCCCCCGCACCCTGGCTGCACGTTACCCTGAAGCCATTTTGATCCTGGGCAACAGCCTCCTGCGCCTGCCCATGACGCTGCTCTTTCCCTTGGCCTGGCTGTTCTCCGCCATCGCCTGCACGCTGCTGCGACCGTTCGGCATTGCCGCCAAGCCGAAAGCCCGTAAAAAAGATACCGACGTACCGCTGGCAGTCTTGCTCCATGACAGCGAGCAGGATCAACGGCCTGGCCGTTCGCATATGCTATCGGGCATTCACGCGCTGGACAGCATTACCGTGAACGACATTCTGGTGCCGCGTAGCGAAGTCGACGGCATCAATCTGGATGACCCGATCCAGCGCATCATCGAACAACTGATCATCTCCCGCCACACGCGGCTGCCGGTGTATCACAACGATATCAACCAGGTAGAAGGCGTCGTCAATACACGCCAGATCAGCCATTTGCTGCCGCGGGCGCAGCTGACCAAGGACGACTTGATAGCGGCCTGCTACGAACCCTATTTCGTCCCCGAAAGCACCCCGTTGCAACTGCAACTGCTGAATTTTCACAAGCAACAGCGCCGCTTGGGCGTGGTCGTCGACGAGTACGGCGAAGTGCTTGGCATTGTCAGCCTGGAAGACATCCTCGAAGAAATCGTCGGTGAGTTTGAAAACGAACAAAGCTTCGACAATCCGCATATCCACCCGCAAGCCGACGGCCGCCTGGTGATTGATGGCACTGCGTCTATTCGCGAATTGAATAAAAGTCTCGGCTGGCACCTGCCTTCCGATGGCCCGAAAACCCTCAATGGCCTGGTCACCGAAGCACTGGAAACCATTCCAGACAGCTCGGTGTGCCTGAAGATCGGTCCGTACCGCCTGGAAATTCTCGAAACCGAAGACAATCGGGTCACCCGAGTCCTGATGTGGCAGAACAGCAGCACCCGCGCCGTCGCTTAAGCGCTTGCCGGTCGTGCCGGCTGCTCGCCGCCCAGGCCGAAACAAGCGCCACTCGCTGGACCTCGGCGACATCATAAAAACAAAAATCCAACAGGGACATTCGGATGACCAATAGCACCACTGTCGACAACGACGCCGTAGTGACCAAACCGGCCAACTCAGCCCGGCGCGTGGCCGTTGCCAGCTTCATTGGCACCGCCATCGAGTTCTACGATTTTTACGTGTACGCCACGGCGGCCGCTCTGGTCATCGGCCCGGTATTCTTCCCACAGACGTCAGGCACCGCACAAATGATGTCGGCGTTCCTGACCTTCGGCATCGCCTTTCTTGCGCGGCCGCTGGGCTCGGCTTTGTTCGGCCATTTTGGCGACCGCGTCGGCCGCAAATCGACATTGGTGGCCTCGCTCTTGCTGATGGGCATCTGCACCACCCTGATCGGCGTGCTGCCAGGCTATGCGACGATTGGCGCCTGGGCCCCGATTCTGTTGTGCGTGCTGCGCTTCGGCCAAGGACTGGGGCTAGGCGGCGAATGGGGCGGAGCGGCATTGCTCGCTACCGAAAACGCACCCAAGGGCAAGCGCGCCTGGTTTGGCATGTTCCCGCAGTTGGGCCCATCGATCGGGTTCCTGGCGGCCAACGGCTTGTTCCTGACCCTGGCCATGACGTTGAACGACGAACAGTTCCGCTCCTGGGGCTGGCGCATTCCGTTTTTGCTCAGCGCGCTACTGGTGATGGTTGGCCTGTACGTCCGACTCAAGCTTGAAGAAACGCCGGTGTTCGCCAAGGCCATCGCACGGCATGAACGGGTCAAGATGCCATTGGTCGAGCTGCTCAGCCAATACTGGCGTCCGATGCTGCTGGGCGCGGCGTCGATGGTGGTCTGCTACGCACTGTTCTACATCTCGACCGTGTTCTCCCTGAGCTATGGCGTAACGACGCTCGGCTACAGCCGCGAAACATTCCTCGGACTGCTGTGCTTCGCCGTGCTGTTCATGGCAGCAGCCACACCATTGGCGGCCTGGGCCAGCGACCGTTTCGGGCGCAAACCGGTGCTGATCATTGGCGGTGTGCTGGCGATCCTGTCCGGCTTCACCATGGAACCCTTGCTGACTTACGGCACTACGTGGGCCGTTGCGCTGTTCCTGTGCATCGAGTTGTTCTTGATGGGCGTGACCTTCGCGCCGATGGGCGCCCTGCTACCCGAGCTGTTTCCGACGCGCGTGCGTTATACCGGCGCCTCTGCGGCGTACAACCTGGGCGGTATCGTGGGGGCGTCAGTGGCGCCCTTCTTCGCCCAGAAACTGGTGGCGATGGGCGGCTTGAGCTGGGTCGGCGGGTATGTGTCGGCAGCAGCCTTGCTCAGCTTGATCGCTGTGCTGTGCCTGAAAGAGACGCGGGAAAACGATCTGGACCGAATTGCCTGACGCACCGCGTCAGGCAATTCGCAGTTGCAGTTATAGCTGAACCTTCACCGCTTTGGACGCACGCGTCGCTTTGGCGCGGGCGGCTTCGATGGTCTCGTCGCGAGCCAGGGCTACACCCATGCGCCGCTGACCATTGACTTCCGGCTTGCCGAACAGGCGCAGCGCGGTGTCGGGTTCGCTCAAGGCTGCACCCAGGTTGGCGAAACTGGTTTGCGTGGACTTGCCTTCCACCAGAATCACTGCCGAAGCCGAGGGTCCGAACTGACGGATCAAGGGGATCGGCAGGCCGAGGATCGCCCGCGCATGCAGCGCGAACTGCGACAGATCCTGAGAGATCAGGGTTACCAGGCCCGTGTCATGCGGACGCGGCGAGACTTCGCTGAACCAGACCTGATCGCCCTTGATGAACAACTCGACGCCAAACAAGCCACGGCCACCCAAGGCCTCGGTCACGGCGCGTGCAACCCGCTCGGACTCAGCCAAAGCAACCGGGCTCATGACCTGCGGCTGCCAGGATTCCTGATAGTCGCCCTTCTCCTGACGATGCCCGACCGGCGCGCAGAAGGTAGTGCCGCCAATATGGCGCACGGTCAGCAGGGTGATTTCATAATCGAAATCGATGAACCCCTCGATGATCACCCGACCTTTACCGGCACGGCCACCTTCCTGAGCGTAATCCCAGGCAGCTTGCACGTCGCCTGTGCTTTTGAGCAGGCTCTGGCCTTTACCCGACGAGCTCATCACTGGCTTGACCACGCACGGGAAACCGAGGTTTTCAACCGCCTGACGGTAGTCTTCAAAGGTGTCTGCGAAGTGATACGGCGAAGTCGGCAGATCCAGCTCTTCAGCGGCCAGACGACGAATGCCTTCGCGGTTCATCGTCAACAGAGCAGCCCGGGCAGTCGGGATCACGGTGAAACCTTCGGACTCCAGCTCGACCAGGGTCGCGGTCGCAATGGCTTCGATTTCCGGGACGATGTAATGCGGCTTCTCGGCCTCGATCACTGCGCGCAAGGCTGCGCCATCGAGCATGTTGATCACATGACTACGATGCGCGACCTGCATGGCCGGCGCGTTGGCGTAACGGTCAACAGCGATCACTTCGACGCCCAGGCGTTGCAGTTCGATCACCACTTCCTTGCCAAGCTCGCCGCAACCGCAGAGCAATACGCGCGTCGCGGTAGGCGACAGTGGCGTTCCGATTTGAGTCATCTCAGGTCCTCGTGGAGCAGATCATCGAGTCAGTCCGCCATTGGTGGGCGACTCATGGGGAGAAGAAAGGCGCGCAATTTACCACGAAGCCGATCACTTGGGCCCCGTCCCGAAAAAGCGAGGCGCCAGAATCAAAGGGTGGTTTTCACACCCACCGTCCACAGCATGCCACTGTCCCGCGCTCGCTCATGGCAGCGCCCAAGCACCACACGGCGCTCTGCGTTATCCATGCGACTCCAACGGGTGATTTCCTCAACGGTGCGCTGGCAGCCCAGGCAGATGTCTGCCTCGTCCAGCGCGCAAATATTCACACACGGCGAAGCAACCGGTCGCTCGACGCTCATCAGTCTTCCTGCGGGGCCAGATCACGCGCATAGCGCTGGGCGTTGTGCACGTAATGCGCAGCGCTGGCTTCGAGCATTTTTTTCTGCGCGTCAGTCAGTTCACGTACCACTTTGCCAGGCGAACCCATGACCAGCGAGCCGTCGGGGATTTCCTTGCCCTCGCCAATCAGCGAGTTGGCGCCGATGATGCAATAGTTGCCGATCTTCGCACCGTTAAGGATGACCGAGTTGATGCCGATCAGGCTGCAATCGCCCACGGTGCAACCATGCAGCATGACGTTATGGCCAATGGTGACATTTTTGCCGATGGTCAAAGGCGACCCCATGTCGGTGTGCATCACGGTGCCGTCTTGTACGTTGCTGTTCTCACCGATATGGATCAGCTCGTTGTCGCCACGCAATACGGCGCCAAACCAAACGCTGGCACCGGCTTCGAGCTTGACCTTGCCAATCAGGGTGGCAGTAGGCGCAACCCAGCTTTGCGGATGAGTCTCGACATGGGAGTCCCCCAAGCGATATTTCATAGTGTTTTCCTCATGGCGCGCCGGCCGGGGGTAAGTATCAAATATTGATGAAACGCTCAGGCGGTTTGTGCAGGCTGATGTCGGCGTCGTACAGGACATTGACCAGCTCGACGATCATGATCGCTGTCAGGCCCCAGATCTTGAATTCACCGAAACGATAGCTGGGCACATACCAACTGCGACCCTGGTAATCGATACGGTGAGTGTGCTCACGCGGGTCTTCGCGAAAGAACGCCAGCGGCACGCTGAAGACAGCTGCAATCTCGGCATCGTTGGCCTGGTATTCGACGAAGTCGGGAATGATGCCGACGTAAGGCGTGACCCTGATTCCGTGCAAAGAGATCAACGGACTGAGCGGGCCGATCACCTCGACCAGACCTGGCGGCAGACCGATTTCTTCCTCGGCCTCACGCAAGGCCGTAAAAATCAGGTCCGGGTCTTCAGGGTCACGTCGCCCACCAGGGAAGGCGACTTCGCCGCCATGGGTCGACAGCCCGCTGGCGCGCAGGGTCAGAATCAACTCTGGCTCATCACTCCGGGTGATGGGCACTAGGACAGCGGCCTCGGGGAAACGTCGATCCGTTTCCAGAGTACGCGGCGTATGACTGCTTACACGGCGAAGTAGCTCGTCCAGCATGGGAAATCTCGATCTGTTGCCTACCTGGCATAATGCACCAAAGCGGCGATGCGCCCAACCCCTTGTAGGACAACCCGGCAACTGATTGGACCTGCTTGTGCAGGCTCAGCTTGCCGACCCCGGTGCGGCACGCCAAGATAGCGGCTGATTTCAGGAATCGACGTTCAGTATGAAATTCTGCAGCCAGTGCGGCAACCCGGTCGTTCAGCGCATCCCCGAGGGCGATAGCCGCTTACGTTACGTCTGCGAGCGTTGCCAGACCGTCCATTATCAGAACCCTAATATCGTCGCCGGGTGCCTGCCGATCTGGGGCACGCAGGTGCTTCTATGCCGTCGCGCCATCGAGCCGCGCATGGGGTACTGGACCTTACCGGCCGGTTTCATGGAAAACGGGGAAACGGTCGAACAGGCCGCCCGCCGCGAAACGGTGGAAGAAGCCTGCGCCACGCTGCGCAACCTGAGCCTGTACATGCTGGTCGATGTGCCGCACATCAGTCAGGTTCACGTGTTTTATCGCGCCGAGCTGGTAGATCTGGAATTTGCTGCCGGGGTCGAGAGCCTGGAGGTGCGGCTTTTCGACGAGGCAGACATTCCATGGTCAGAACTGGCTTTCATGACGGTAAAGCGTACCTTAGAATGCTTCTTTGCCGACCGGATCCAGCAGGTTTACCCAGTGCGAACTGAGTCCCTGACACCGTCGCAGCAGATAAAAAAGACCTAGTTACTCCGCCGGTAGCGCGTGTAGCGCTACCCATACATTGCTCAGGGATACCGTTTCGATGCGTTGGTTGCTTGCCCTTTTGTGTAGTTGCGTCGTTCCGCTGTCTCAAGCTGCATTCACCGAAACCAGACTGCCCAAGGGCAGTGAACAGAAGTTCATCGGTGGAACAGTCATCAACACGCAGAGCATCGCTGCTAAAAGCATCGATAAAGTACTGATCCTGAAGTCTGCACATCAACTGCAGTTGATCAGCGAAGGCGAGCCACTCAAGACCTACCGCATCTCGCTGGGCAAAGTACCCAAGGGGCAAAAGCTTCGAGAAGGCGACAAACGCACCCCGGAAGGTCTCTACTGGCTGGACTGGCGCAAGGTCAGCGACAGTTACAACCTGTCGATGCATATCTCCTACCCGAATATCAGCGACTCGGCGCGCGCCCGACGCGAAGGCGTCAACCCGGGCGGCATGATCATGATCCACGGTACGCCGGTCAACGATGATTACCCGGAGTGGTATTTCCAGACCCTGGACTGGACCGACGGCTGCATCGCCATGAGAAACACCGACATGCGCGAGCTCTGGGACCTGGTCAAAGACGGCACCATGGTCGAAATCCGCCCCTGATCATTTTTAATCAGCACAGTTTCCTCTCTGGTCCCACCCGACTCAGCACCCCGCCATTCCTGTAGGCACTTTCTGCGATAAGGCCGGAAAGGCCTTCCTGCGCGCCCAGATCAGACACCACCCGGCCTTTACGACCGCTTCAATGCCCCGCCGATTATCTGGGTCTGGAAGCGTGTGGGCGCTTGCAAACCGGGAGCAGGGCTGATTGCGTGATGGTTGATCGTTCCCGGAGTTTGCGTGCTGCCACCTGAGCAACGTCACCCGCACCCACTCAGCGAGAACAGCGCCATGCATCGCAATAAGGAGCAATACCATGCACCAGCACCTGATCAAAGGCTTACAGAGGCTGGGCCGCGCCTTGATGCTGCCCATCGCCATCTTGCCGATTGCCGGCCTGCTGCTGCGCCTGGGTGATACCGACCTGCTGAACATCGCGATCTTGCACGCAGCGGGCAGCACGATTTTCGCCAATCTGGCGCTCATCTTCGCCATTGGCATCGCCGTCGGTTTCGCCCGCGACAACAACGGCACCGCTGGGCTGGCGGGCGCTATCGGCTATCTGGTGATGATCTCCACGCTCCAGGTGCTTGATCCGAAGATCGACATGGGCGTGCTCGCGGGGATCATCAGCGGCTTGATGGGCGGCGCGCTGTACAACCGATTCAGTGACATCAAACTCCCTGAGTACCTGGCTTTTTTTGCTGGACGACGGTTTGTGCCCATCGCCACCGGGCTGATAGCGGTCGGTCTGGGGCTGATATTTGGCCTGATTTGGCCGCCCTTGCAGGACGGCATCAACAGCCTCGGCAAGCTGATGCTGGAAAGCGGCAGCGTCGGCGCGTTTGCCTTTGGTGTGCTGAACCGCATCCTGGTCGTCACCGGCCTGCATCACATCCTGAACAATCTGGTGTGGTTCGTGTTTGGCACCTTTACCGACCCGGACACAGGGCGCAGGGTGACGGGTGATCTGGCGCGCTATTTCGCTGGCGACCCCGACGCCGGGCAGTTCATGGCCGGCATGTTCCCCATGATGATGTTCGGCCTGCCTGCGGCGTGCCTGGCAATGTACCGCAACGCCCTCGCCAGCCAACGCAAACTGATTGGCGGGGTTCTACTGTGCATGGCGCTGACCTCGTTTTTGACCGGGGTTACCGAGCCCGTGGAGTTCACCTTCATGTTTCTCGCACCCTTGCTGTACCTGATCCATGCAGTACTGACAGGCCTGTCGATGGCGCTGACGAACCTGCTCGACATTCACCTGGGCTTTACCTTCTCTGGCGGCGCGATCGATATGGTGCTGGGCTGGGGTGAGTCCACCAACGGCTGGATGATTTTCCCGCTGGGACTGGCCTATGCCGTCGTGTACTACGTGGCATTCGACTACTGCATCCGGCACTTCCACCTGAAAACACCGGGCCGCGAACAGTCACCGAGCAACGAAACCGGCGCGGCGATGGAGGACAAGCAGGGGCGTGGCGCTGGATGGCCAAGGCTTGAGTAAACTCGCAGGGGGTGTTTGACATGTACTGATCGACAGCCGTGCTCAAGGGTTGAGCGAGGCGTTGCGGCCGATGCGGGGGAAAGGGTGAGAAATTAAAGCAGGACCGCTTTGTACTCCATCGCAGACAAGTCAGTGCCTGTGGCTTGTCGGCCAGAGGCAACATAACGCTGGTGCGGCTGATTCAGAAATCCGCCAGCTTCCATACTTCGTAGGCTGGCATTTCATAGGGATGGCTCTGCTTTAGAGCCATCACTGCCTGAGCGATCAAATCGTCGGCCACTACCAGCTCCACCTTCCATTCCTCCACCTGCTCGATCTCGCCCGCCTGCCCGATGAACGGCTGACTGCCGTCCAACGGGCGAAACTGGCCTTGACCCAGCACCTGCCATGAGCAGTTGTCGTAAGCCCCGATTCGCCCGGCACCTGCGGCGAATACGGCACTCTTGACCACCTCTACATGGCTCGGCGGAACGAAAAAGCTGAGCTTGTACATGGCTCGACCTTTGTCTCTATCAGTTCACCCATACCCGCGCATTACGGAACATGCGCATCCAGGCACCGTCTTCATCCCACTCTTCCGGACACCAGGAGTTCTGCACGGCACGGAACACACGCTCAGGGTGCGGCATCATGATGGTGACACGGCCGTCACGGCTGGTGAGACCCGTAATCCCGCGCGGCGAACCGTTCGGGTTGGCAGGGTAGGTTTCGGTGACCTTGCCATGGTTGTCGACAAACCGCATCGCTACGCATCCGGACACATCAGCTTCAAGCAACGCGTCTTCGTTGCGGAATTCAGCCAGACCCTCACCGTGAGCAATGGCGATCGGCATACGCGAACCGGCCATACCCTGGAGGAAGATCGACGCTGATTCCTGAACCTGAACCATCGCTACCCGTGCTTCGAACTGCTCGGAGCGGTTGCGCACGAAGTGAGGCCAGAACTCGCTGCCTGGAACCAGCTCGCGAAGGTTGGACAACATCTGGCAACCGTTACACACGCCAAGGGTGAAGCTGTCCTGACGCTCGAAGAAGCTCTGGAAAGCATCCCGTGCGCGACTGTTGAACAGGGCCGACTTGGCCCAGCCTTCGCCCGCGCCGAGCACATCGCCGTAGGAGAAACCACCGCAGGCCACCAGACCTTTGAACTCATTCAGATCAACGCTACCAGCGAGAATATCGCTCATGTGCACGTCGATGGCGTTGAAGCCGGCGCGATCGAACGCCGCCGCCATCTCGACCTGACCGTTGACGCCCTGCTCACGCAGAACCGCCACTTGCGGACGAATGCCTTTCTTGATGTACGGCGCGCTGATGTTTTCGTTCACATCGAAGCCCAGCTTGACGCTCAGGCCAGGGTTGTCTTCTTCAAGCAATACGTCGAACTCTTGTTCGGCGCATTCGACGTTGTCACGCAGACGCTGGATTTGATAACTGGTTTCGGCCCACTGACGTTGCAGCGAACGACGTTGACCGGCAAACACCGAATCACCGTTGAAGCTGACCGCCACTTCATCGTTGTTCACCGGCTGACCGATGACCGCGACGCAATCCTGAAGCCCGGCCGCGCTGAACTGTGCAAGCACCTCCGGCGTATCATCCTGGTGAACCTGAATCACTGCGCCCAGCTCTTCGTTGAACAGGATGGCTGCCAGTTCGGCGGAAGTTTCCGCCAGGCTGTCGAGGTACAGGTTCAAACCGCAGTGGCCGGCGAAGGCCATTTCCAGAGTGGTGACCAACAGGCCGCCGTCGGAACGGTCGTGATAAGCCAGCAAGAGGCCGTCAGCATTCAGGCCCTGGATCACGGCGAAGAACGCTTTAAGGTCTTCAGCATCGTCCACGTCGGGTGCAACACGACCCAGCTTGCCGTGAACCTGGGCCAGAATCGAGGCGCCCATGCGGTTCTGACCGCGGCCCAGATCGATCAGGATCAGGTCGGTTTCGCCCTTGTCCATGCGTAGTTCTGGGGTCAGGGTCTGGCGGATGTCGACCACCGGGGCAAAGCCGGTCACGATCAACGACAGCGGCGACGTCACGCTCTTCTCGGTGCCCTCATCGCGCCACTGGGTTTTCATGGACATCGAGTCCTTGCCCACCGGGATGGTGATACCCAGCTCAGGACACAGCTCCATGCCGACCGCTTTCACGGTGTCATACAAACGGGCATCTTCGCCGGGGTGACCGGCAGCGGACATCCAGTTGGCCGACAGTTTGATGTCGGAAATTTTCGCAATGCGCGAAGCAACGATGTTGGTCAGGGTTTCGCCAATCGCCATGCGCCCGGACGCCGGAGCATCCAGCAGCGCCAGCGGCGTACGCTCGCCCATGGCCATGGCTTCACCGGTGTTCACATCGAAACTGGTCGCCGTCACTGCACAGTCGGCAACGGGCACTTGCCACGGACCCACCATTTGATCACGAGCGACCAGACCAGTGATGGTCCGGTCGCCGATGGTGATCAGGAAGCTTTTGCTGGCGACGGCCGGGTGATGCAAAACGCGCTGCACACACTCGTCGATATCGAGGGTGCTCGGGTCGAAATCATCGCCCAGCTCGCTTTCGCGAGTCGCCGAACGGTGCATGCGCGGCGCCTTGCCCAGCAGCACTTCCAGCGGCATGTCCACCGGGCTGTTGCCGAAGTGGCTGTCGGTCACCGTCAGTTGCGGCTCGGCAGTGGCTTCACCGACGACGGCAAACGGGCAACGCTCACGTTCGCAAATGGCTTTGAAGCGCTGGAAATCCGCAGCGCCAACCGCCATCACATAACGTTCCTGCGATTCGTTACTCCAGATTTCCAGCGGGGCCATGCCCGGCTCGTCATTTGGAATGTTGCGCAGCTCGAAACGACCGCCACGTCCGCCATCGTTGACCAGTTCCGGGAAGGCGTTGGACAGACCGCCCGCGCCGACGTCATGGATGAAGCTGATCGGGTTTTGATCGCCCAACTGCCAGCAACGGTCGATCACTTCCTGACAGCGACGCTCCATTTCAGGGTTTTCACGCTGAACCGAAGCAAAATCCAGATCCGCCGAGCTGGTGCCGGTCGCCATCGACGACGCTGCACCGCCACCCAGACCGATCAACATAGCCGGACCGCCGAGCACGATCAGTTTGGAGCCGACAGTGATCTCGGCTTTCTGCACGTGTTCGTCACGGATGTTGCCCATACCGCCAGCCAGCATGATCGGCTTGTGGTAACCACGGACTTCATCACCGTGCGGGGTGCTGATCGATTGTTCGAAGGTGCGGAAGTAACCGGTCAGGGCCGGACGTCCAAATTCGTTGTTGAACGCCGCGCCGCCCAGCGGGCCTTCAAGCATGATATCCAGCGCAGTTACGATGCGCTCGGGTTTGCCGTACGGCACTTCCCACGGCTGTTCAAAACCGGGAATCAGCAGGTTCGACACGGTAAAACCGGTCAGGCCGGCTTTTGGCTTGGCGCCGCGACCGGTTGCACCCTCGTCACGAATCTCGCCGCCGGAGCCGGTAGAGGCGCCCGGGAACGGAGCAATCGCGGTTGGGTGGTTGTGGGTCTCGACCTTCATCAAGATGTGCACCGGCTCCTGCACCGCGCCGTACTGACGGGTTTCAGGGTTCGGGAAGAAACGCCCCGCCACCGGGCCCGCGATGACTGCGGCGTTGTCCTTGTAGGCAGAGAGGACACCTTCGCCATGCATCTGGAAGGTGTTCTTGATCATGCCGAACAGGCTTTTTTCCTGATTCTGGCCGTCGATATCCCAGCTGGCATTGAAGATTTTGTGGCGGCAATGCTCAGAGTTGGCCTGGGCGAACATCATCAGCTCGATGTCGTGAGGATTGCGCCCCAGTGTCTCGAAGCTGGTCACCAAGTAATCGATTTCATCATCGGCCAGGGCCAGGCCCAGCTCGACGTTGGCTTTTTCCAGCGCGACGCGACCGCCACCCAGCACATCGATGGCCGTCAGCGGCTTGGGTTCGGCATGGCGGAACAGACCGGCGGCCTGTTCCAGCGTGCCCAACACCAGCTGCGTCATGCGGTCATGCAGAGCGCCAGCAATCAGCTCGGCTTCGACGTCGCTGAACTGGCCTTCTACATAGAAAGCGATACCGCGCTCAAGGCGCTGAATTTTTGCCAGACCGCAGTTGCGGGCAATATCGCTGGCCTTGCTCGACCAGGGTGAAATAGTGCCAAAACGCGGCAACACCAGGAACAGTCGACCGGCCGGCTCTTGAACCGGCACACTCGGGCCGTATTTCAGAAGGCGGGCAAGGACCTGCTGTTCTTCATCGGTCAGAACGCCAGTGACCTCAGCGAAGTGGGCGAATTCAGCGTACAAGCCACTGACAGCTGAAACTTTTTGTTTCAGTTGCTCAAGTAATTTGCTGTGGCGGAAGGCAGAAAGGGCAGGAGCACCGCGCAGGATCAACATCTTCGGGACAGCCTCGGGAAGGGGTGTGCTTTGAGGCCGTACATTCTAGCCTAAACCGCCCCTTTCAGCACCCAGAACGGTGGTTTCCAGCATCGCCTAATATCGGCGACCAGAGAATGGCCCCGCTTTATCAGACAAGGCCCTCACTGTCGAGATATGGCGGTCGGGGTCCTTTGCGTATACTGCACCCATGTTTTCCCAATCCGCTTTCCGCCCGCGCTGTGCCAAATGGCTCATCGCAACCGGACTCTTCCTAATGCTCGGCGCCTGTGTTGATAAACCCAACACACTGGAACGAGTCAAGGAGGACGGCATTCTGCGCGTGGTCACTCGTAACAGTCCGGCCACTTATTTCCAGGATCGCAACGGTGAAACCGGTTTCGAATACGAGCTGGTCAAGCGCTTCGCCGAGGATCTCGGGGTCGAACTGAAGATCGAAACCGCCGACAACCTTGATGTTTTATTCGATCAGTTGCAGAAGCCCGGAGGCCCGGTGCTGGCCGCTGCGGGCCTGGTCGCTACCGACACACGCAAGCTGCAAGCCCGTTTTTCCCATCCGTACCTGCAAGTCACCCCCCAGATCATCTACCGCAACGGCCAGTCGCGCCCCACCGATGCCGGCGATTTGATCGGAAAAAAGATCATGGTGCTCAAGGGCAGCAGCCATGCCGAACAACTGGCCGCACTGAAGCTGAAAACGCCGGCGCTTGAGTACGAAGAGTCCGACGCGGTGGAAGTGGTCGACCTGTTGCGCATGGTGGATGAGGGCCAGATTGACCTGACCCTGGTCGACTCCAATGAATTGGCGATGAATCAGGTGTACTTCCCGAACGTGCGCGTTGCCTTCGACCTGGGCGATAGCCGTGATCAGCGCTGGGCCGTCGCACTGGGCGAAGACAACAGCCTGCTGAACGAGATCAACAATTTCCTCGACAAGGTCGAGAAGAACGGCACGCTACAGCGCTTGAAAGATCGCTATTACGGGCATGTCGACGTCCTTGGCTACGTGGGGGCCTACACCTTCGCCCAGCACCTTCAGCAGCGTTTGCCACACTATGAAAAGCATTTCCGTTCGGCAGGCAAGGAAGAGCAGGTGGATTGGCGATTGCTGGCCGCCATCGGTTATCAGGAATCGTTATGGCAGCCCGGCGTCACGTCAAAAACCGGCGTACGGGGTTTGATGATGCTGACTCAAAACACGGCGCAGGCCATGGGCGTGTCCAACCGACTGGATGCCAAGCAGAGCATCGACGGGGGCTCAAAGTACTTTGCCTACATGAAGGATCAGCTGGACGACAAGATTCAAGAGCCTGATCGTACGTGGTTAGCGCTTGCTGCCTACAACGTCGGTAGCGGTCATCTGGACGATGCGCGCAAATTGGCCGAGAACGAGGGCCTGAATCCAAATAAATGGCTGGACGTGAAAAAAATGTTGCCGCGTCTGGCGCAAAAAAAATGGTTCAGTAAAACCCGCTACGGTTATGCCCGAGGCGGCGAACCCGTGCACTTTGTCGCCAACATCCGTCGTTATTACGACATCCTCACGTGGGTTACCCAGCCGCAGCTTGAAGGCAGCCAGGTCGCCGACGGCAATCTGCATGTACCGGGCGTGGACAAGACCAAACCGACTGAAGACAACCCTGCACTTTAAGCGTCTGCCCAGATCTATCGCGCCAGAGAACTCAAGCCTTCGCCCGGCGCATCTTGAAGAACTCACTCAACATCGTCCCACACTCCTCCGCCAGTACGCCCCCTTCGAACAGCACCCGATGATTGAGGAAGGCCTGACTGAAGAACTGCCCCTGACTCTGGACAATACCGGCCTTGGGCTCAAGCGCACCGTAAACCACGCGAGCGATGCGTGAATGCACAATCAACCCGGCGCACATGCTGCACGGTTCGAGGGTGACGTAGAGGGTGCTACCCGGTAACCGATAATTACTGAGCGCCTGAGCGGCGGCGCGAATGGCGACCATCTCGGCGTGGGCGCTGGGGTCGCTACCGCTGATAGGGCAATTGAACCCGCGACCAATAATTTCGCCGTTCTGCACCACTATCGCGCCCACCGGCACTTCACCCAAGGCTGCGCCCTGCGTGGCCAGCGCCATTGCCTCACGCATGAAATGTTGATCCTGACTGCGATCAATAATCTGCGGTTGCCTCATCAGGACACCTCTATTGCGGCCATTAGCCCGGTTTCCATGTGGTCGATCACATGGCAGTGGAACATCCACACGCCCGGATTATCGGCTACCAGCGCGACACGTGCCCGCTCGTTTTTGCCGAGCAGGTAGGTGTCGGTGAAGTACGGAATGATCGTCCTGCGGTTCGACCCGATAACCTTGAAGCTCATACCGTGCAAGTGAATCGGGTGCTGATACTGGGTCATGTTCTTCAACTCGAAGATGTAGCTTTTACCCTTTTGCAGCTTGGCGATGGGCCGGTCGGCGCAGGTCTTGTCGGTGATGTCCCACGCCTTGCCATTGATCTGCCACAAGCTCGGTGGCGCACCATTGTCGACGTTCACCGACACGGAACCCACCCATTCAAAATTGAAGTTGAGCTTCTCGGCGTTGGCCATGTCAGGTTCGGAAACCGGATTGGCCGGCAGCGCCGGTGGCCATTTGCCGACCGCGTCGCTGCTGGCAACCGAACGAAAAGTCCCCAGGCGTACTGGACCGTTGCGCAGCGAAATCTCTTCACCCGCCGCGGGCGCCTTGATCGCCAGACAAATGCGCATGCCCGGCCCCAGCCAATATTCCTTACCCAGCGGCCGTGGCTTGACCGGGTTGCCGTCCAGCGCGTAGATCTGCGCCTCGACACCGGGCATGTTCAGGCGATAGGTCAGGGTATTGTCGAGATTGAGTAGCCTGACCCGGACAATCTGCCCGGCAGGCAAGTCAATGACCGCTTGCGGCACGCCATTGATAGTCGATAAGCGCCCCGCCGTACCGCCGCGCGCGGCTTCACGAGGCACGCTGAAGGCAGTGAATGCGCCCTCTTCGTCAACGTGCCAGCTTTTCAAGCTCAGGGTCCGCTCATGCAGGAAACCGGTCGGCTCACGCTCTTCAACGATCAGCGGCCCAACCAACCCGCGACCCAGCTCTTCGCTGCTGTTCACATGCGGGTGATACCAGTAGCTGCCGGCGTCCGGCACGCGAAACTTGTAATCGAAATACTCGCCCGGCAACACAGGCAGCTGCGAAACGTACGGCACGCCGTCCATTTCCAGCGGCAAACGAATTCCGTGCCAGTGGATCGTGGTCGGCACCGGCAGCTTGTTGATGAACCGTACTCGCAACCACTCGCCCTGACGCACCCGCAACTCAGTGCCCGGCGCGGAGCCACCGAATGCCCAGGCCGGGGTCTGATGGCCAGACACCAGCTCCAGATCCAATGGCGCGGCAATCAGCTCGTAGTCGTGCCCCGCGTCGGAATCCCTGCGCCCCAGCCAATAGCGCGAAGCGCCACCTGCGCCCAAACCAACCACGGCAAGACCGGCTAAACCTCCGAGTATTTGTCGACGGGTAAAGGACATAAGCGCAAGCACCTCAAAAAGAAAACAGAGCGGAGCCGGATGACCCGCACACACCTGAGAACAGATTCCAGGGGCGAATACGATACACCTGCATTTGAAAAAAAATAAGGGCAGCCTGGGCTGCCCTTATAGATTGAATCATTTCAGCGCTGCGAAGCTGCCAGCGCGATCAGATCATTCCCACTCAATGGTCGCTGGCGGCTTGCTCGATACGTCGTATGTGACGCGGGAGATGCCTTCGATTTCATTGATGATGCGGCCGCTGACGGTTTCCAGCAGTTCGTAAGGCAGGTGTGCCCAACGCGCGGTCATGAAGTCGACGGTTTCCACCGCACGCAGGGCTACAACCCAAGCGTAACGACGGGCATCGCCCACCACACCGACCGATTTCACCGGCTGGAACACCACGAATGCCTGGCTGACCTTGTGGTACCAGTCAGCCTTGCGCAGCTCTTCGATGAAGATGTGGTCAGCGCGACGCAACAGGTCGGCATATTCCCTTTTCACTTCACCGAGGATCCGCACACCGAGGCCTGGGCCCGGGAATGGGTGACGGTAAACCATGTCGTACGGCAGGCCGAGTTCGAGACCCAGGCGGCGGACTTCATCCTTGAACAGTTCGCGCAACGGCTCGACCAGTTTCAGGTTCATCTCGTCCGGCAAGCCACCCACGTTGTGGTGCGACTTGATCACATGAGCCTTGCCGCTTTTCGCGCCAGCCGACTCGATCACGTCCGGGTAGATGGTGCCCTGGGCCAGGTACTTGATGTTGTCCAGCTTGCAGGATTCGGCATCGAACACATCGATGAAGGTGCGACCGATGATTTTGCGTTTCTTCTCTGGATCGCTTTCGCCCGCCAGATTGTCGAGGAACTGATCTGCGGCGTTGGCGCGGATCACTTTGACACCCATGTTCTCGGCGAACATGGCCATCACTTGCTCGCCTTCGTGCAGACGCAGCAGGCCGTTGTCGACGAAGACGCAGGTCAGTTGATCGCCAATGGCTTTGTGCAGCAATGCCGCAACCACCGAAGAATCGACACCGCCGGACAGACCGAGCAGCACGTTATCGGTGCCAACCAGGGCACGGACATGCGCGATGGCGTCTTCCGCAATGTGCGACGGCGTCCACAAAGCTTCGCAGCCGCAAATGTCGAGAATGAAGCGCGACAGGATGCGACCGCCCTGCTTGGTGTGGGTCACTTCCGGGTGGAACTGCACGCCGTAGTAACCGCGCGCGTCGTCGGCCATGCCGGCGATCGCGCAGCTCGGGGTGCTGGCCAGTACGTGAAAGCCTTCCGGGATTTCAGTCACTTTGTCGCCGTGGCTCATCCACACGTCAAGGCCGAAAAGACCATCCGCATCAACGTGGTCTTCAATACCTTCGAGAAGGCGGCTCTTGCCCACCACATCGACGCGGGCATAACCGAATTCGCGCAGCTCGGAACCTTCGACGCGACCGCCCAGCTGTTCAGCCATGGTCTGCATGCCGTAGCAAATCCCGAAGACCGGCACGTTCAGGTCAAACACGGCCTTTGGCGCGCGCGGGCTATCGGCTTCGTGTACGGACTCAGGGCCACCGGCGAGAATGATCCCGCGTGGGTTGAATGCGCGAATCGCTTCGTCGTCCATGTCGAACGGATGCAGCTCGCAATACACGCCGATCTCACGCACGCGGCGGGCGATCAGTTGGGTGTACTGGGAACCGAAGTCGAGGATCAGGATGCGGTGGGCGTGAATGTCGAGGGCCATGACTCATTCTCTCGGTGGAATTCGGAAACAACACGGGGCTGCTAGCAGCCCCGATTATTTAGATGACACTGGATAGCGCTTTTAACCTACGCGGTAGTTCGGCGCTTCTTTGGTGATCTGCACGTCGTGGACGTGAGATTCAGCCATGCCGGCACCGGTGATACGCACGAATTCTGGCTTGGTGCGCATCTCTTCGATCGTGGCGCTGCCGGTGTAACCCATGGATGAACGCAGGCCGCCCATCAATTGGTGAACGATAGCGCTCAGCGAGCCTTTGTAAGCGACCCGGCCTTCGATGCCTTCCGGCACCAGCTTCTCGGCACCCTCGGAAGAGTCCTGGAAGTAACGGTCAGAAGAGCCCTGCGCCTGAGACATCGCACCCAGCGAACCCATACCGCGGTAAGCCTTGTAGGAGCGACCCTGGAACAGTTCGATTTCGCCTGGCGCCTCTTCGGTACCGGCAAACATCGAGCCCATCATCACGCAGGAAGCACCGGCCACGATGGCTTTGGACAGGTCACCCGAATAACGGATGCCGCCATCGGCGATCAACGGAACGCCCGTGCCTTCAAGGGCAGCGGCGACGTTGGCGATGGCACTGATTTGCGGCACGCCGACACCGGCAACGATGCGCGTGGTGCAGATGGAGCCAGGACCGATACCGACCTTGACCGCATCGGCGCCAGCTTCTGCCAACGCCTTGGCAGCAGCGCCGGTGGCGATGTTGCCGCCGATGACCTGCACTTCAGGGAAATTCTGTTTGACCCAACGGACGCGATCGATCACGCCTTTGGAGTGGCCGTGAGCGGTGTCAACCACCACCACGTCAACGCCGGCGGAGACCAGGGCTGCAACGCGTTCGGCAGTGTCCTTGCCGGTACCGACCGCAGCGCCGACACGCAGACGACCTTGATCGTCCTTGCTCGCCAATGGGTAGGCCTTGGCTTTTTCGATGTCCTTGACGGTCATCATGCCCTTGAGCGCGAACTTGTCGTCGACGATCAGGACTTTTTCCAGACGATGCCTGTGCAGCAGCTCACGCACTTCGTTCTTGTCGGCGCCTTCACGAACAGTGACGAGACGCTCTTTAGGCGTCATCACTTCACGGACAGGAACATCCAGACGGTTTTCGAAGCGCACGTCTCGAGACGTCACGATGCCGACCAGGTCGCCATTGTGCATCACCGGTACGCCGGAAATATTATGCAGATGCGTCAGTTCGAACAGATCACGTACCGTGGCATCCGCCTCAATGGTGATAGGGTCCTTGACTACACCGGCTTCGAACTTCTTGACCTTACGCACTTCGGCAGCTTGCTGCTCGATGGTCATGTTCTTGTGGATAATGCCGATACCACCTTCCTGAGCCATGGCAATTGCCAGACGGGCTTCAGTCACGGTATCCATTGCGGCAGAGACCAGCGGAATATTAAGCTCGATGCCACGTGTCAAACGTGTCTTCAAACTAACTTCGTTAGGAAGCACCTCGGAATAACCGGGCACTAGGAGAATGTCGTCGAAGGTTAGAGCTTCTTGGCTGATACGCAGCATCGCGGGGGCTCCCGAGCGGGAAATTGGAAGCGCGCCATTATACCCATACCGACCTGCCGGCTCAATGTAAACCTCAACCTATTATCAATCAGTGTCCAAATGCACTTTGACGAACGAAACCGGACGATCCAGACGCTCGGCAAATTCATCGAGAAAGCTCTGCTTGAACGAGGCGTCCAGCCAGTTATTGAAGATGAAACCCAGGTTGGAAAAACCGCAGGCTTGCAGGAACAGAAAGCCATTGATGTCGTCTTCATGCCCGCATTCCGGGCAGATGAAGTTATCGGTGTGACCCGGCATCCACTCTTCCAGGCTGTCGAACAGTGCTTCACCCACTTCTTTTCTGCACTCAGGGCAGCCGGCTTCTTCGGCGAAATCGGTCAGCGGGGTAAAGATGCAGCGTTTGGTGACGATCTCCAGGCCGTTGATCGCTTGCCCGAATGGCAAGGCCTCAGGGTTCTCGACGACATCACGGGCACCGGGCGCAACGGCATAGGCCATCTTGCTGAAACTGCGGCCGCAGGTGGTCAATTCTTGCTCGATGATATTCTTGTTCATCAGCCAGCGCAGGATCAGCCGGGCTCGGGCCTCGTGAGCCGGAAAGTCGGAAATCTGCGGGACGATGATGCTCTGGGTGTTCATGGACGACGCCTATTGCTGCTACTTAATAAGGCAGCTTAATCCCCCCCTCTTGCAGGTCAAGTGCTCGCTCATGTGGAGAGGTAGCGACCGATCAACGCAATACCACTCGCCAACACCAGCCACGTGACCAGACGCACAAAGGCCTCACGCGACAGTTTCATGATCAGTGAGCGGCCAATCCATGAACCCACGACCATCGCCGGAAACAAACACGCGGCCAGCATCAGCAATGGCATTTCGGCGTATACCCCCGCCAGCAGAAACAGGCTCAACCGGACGATGGTGCTGCAACTGATCAAAGCGGCCTGGGTCGCCCGCGCCTGCACCTTGGAAGGCAAACGGCTGTTAAGGTAAATAGCGTAAAGAAAACCACCACTGCCAAATAACGCACCGAACAGGCCGCCAATGGTGCCCATCGGTATCGCCCAGCCCGCCGCGAGCTGTGTCGGACGGATTTTTACCCCCAGGCTATAAAGCGCGTAAGCGGTGATGAACAACCCCATCAGCAACAGCAATATATCGGACTTGAGGTTGAGCAAAAACACCACACCCACGGTGCAGCCTACTGCCATGCAAGGCAGCAGGCGCAGGAGCTCGGCCTTGACCACCGATCGGCGCGAAGGCAGCAGATTGCCGAACGCAGCGATGAAATCCAGCAATACCAACAACGGGATGATCCGCGACAACGCCATGAAATTGATCAACACCGGCCCGGCGATCAACGCAGTACCAAATCCGGCGATGCCAAATACGATGTATGCGCCTATCACGCCCAGTTCGATCAGCACCCAGTCGAGGGGCGTGAACGCCAGTTGATTGAACAGTCCGGTTAAATCGGCAACGGTCATCGACATCCATCCATGAAATGATCCGTGCCGACTGTAACCAGCCCGCAGTACATTCGACCAGATAAAACCACCGCTACCTATCCTATATAAAGGCATGCCTTTATCATGCTCGCCATGATCAAAGACCCCTTCGCAAGACTCGGCCTCGACCGGGAAGTCCTCACCGTCAGCCAGCTCAACGGCCGCGCACGCGTGCTGCTGGAGGATGTGTTCAGTAATATCTGGGTTGAAGGCGAAATATCCAATCTGTCCCGCCCGGCTTCCGGCCATGTGTATTTCACCCTCAAGGACAGTGGCGCCCAAGTGCGTTGCGCACTGTTCCGACAAAGCGCCGCACGGGTTCGTCAGGTGCTGAAAGACGGTCTGGCGGTGAAAGTGCGCGGCAAGGTTTCGCTGTTCGAAGGCCGTGGCGATTATCAGTTGATTCTCGACACTGTCGAGCCCGCCGGTGAAGGGGCCCTGCGCCTGGCCTTCGATGCACTGAAAGACAAACTCAGCGCCGAAGGCCTGTTCAGCACCGAACGCAAAGTGCCCCTGCCGGCGCATCCCCGACGCATCGGCATCATCAGCTCGCCTACGGGCGCGGTGATTCGCGACATCATCAGCGTGTTCCGCCGCCGTGCGCCGCAGGTCCAACTGACATTGATCCCTACCGCCGTGCAAGGTCGTGATGCTATCGCGCAAATTGTCCGCGCCTTGAAACTGGCCGACTCTCGAGGGTTTGACGCCTTGATCCTGGCCCGTGGCGGCGGGTCGCTGGAAGACTTGTGGTGCTTTAACGAAGAAGCGGTGGCCCGGGCAATCGATGCCTGCGTGACGCCGATTGTCAGCGCGGTCGGGCATGAGACCGACGTCTCGATCAGCGACTTCGTAGCAGACGTACGTGCGCCAACGCCATCGGCTGCGGCAGAACTGCTCGCACCGGACTCCAGCGACCTGCAGCGTCGGGTCGATAACCTGAAGCGGCGGTTAGTCACCCGCATCCAGGACCGCTTGATGCGCGAGCGCCTACGCTTGGAAGGCATTTCCCTACGCTTGCGTCATCCTGGCGAGCGCCTGCGCCAGCAAGCACAACGTCTGGACGATCTGGACATGCGCCTGCGCCGCGCCTTTGAGCAGCACACGCAAAAACGCGCTGCGCGCCTGGCCCACCTGCAAGCCCGCCTCGCCGCCCAGCATCCGGGCCGTACCCTCGCGCTGTTGAGACAACGGCTGGACAGTTTGTCCCAACGCTTGCCTCGAGCGATTCGCGAGATCCTCAAGACCCGACGTTTACAGCTGCAAAGCCACATGCAGACGCTGCACGTGGTCAGCCCACTGGCAACGCTGAGCCGTGGCTACAGCATCCTGCTCGATGAACGTGGTCATGCGATTCGCAGTGCGGCACAAACCCATAACGGCCAGCGCTTGAAAGCCCGGCTTGGCGAAGGTGAATTGCAGGTGCGCGTCGAAGACAACCATCTGGCGCCTGTCACCCTCTCTCTTCTGGATTGATCTATTGATGCTGCGTTTTATTGCGCCACTTTTTGCACTGTGTCTTGCCCCGCCCGCCCAGGCCAGCAACGACAGTTACATTGCCCGCCTGCTGAACAAGCCGGTACCGGGCGGTGTTGCGGTCGTCGATCTGGGTGCCAGCGCTCAGGCGCCGCAAGCCAGTTATCAAGGCCGGCCGGTGTTAGTAGTCAAAGAACAGGATGCGCGCTGGCTGGCGATTGTGGGTGTGCCGTTGACGATCAAGCCCGGCAGCCAACAGATCACCGCCAAAACCGCGAATGGCACTCGCACCCTGACCTTCACCGTCGCCAGCAAGCAATACCCCGAACAACGCATCACCCTGAAAAACCAGCGTCAGGTCAATCCCAACCCCGCCGACCTGAAACGTATCGATGGCGAACTGGCCGAGCAGATTAGCGCTTACCGCAGCTTCACACCGGGGACGCCGAGCAACCTGCTGCTGGACAAGCCAGTGAGCGGCCCCCTTTCGAGCAAGTTCGGCGTTCGCCGCTTCTTTAATGGCGAGGAACGCAACCCCCACGCGGGTCTGGATTTCGCTGTACCGGCGGGCACCCCGATCAAATCGCCAGCCGCTGGCAAGGTGATCCTGATCGGCAATTACTTCTTTAACGGCAATACCGTGTTCGTCGACCACGGCCAGGGCTTCATCAGCATGTTCTGCCACATGTCGAAAATCGACGTGAAGGTTGGACAGACAGTCACCCGTGGCGGCGTGGTGGGCAGAGTCGGCTCAACCGGCCGCGCTACCGGACCGCATATGCATTGGAACGTCAGCCTGAACGATGCCCGGGTTGATCCAGCGATTTTTATCGGTGCATTTCAGCCCTGAGTTGCGCCCCCGTGGAAGACCGCGCAATTTGCGCGGCCTTTTACTTATGATTCAGCCATAAAAACCCGGTAAAACGCTAAATCAGATGATTTATCTCAATTTTTATCGAGTGCTTGCCAACTTTCACCCCAATGGTTACGGTTGACGGCATGAAAACCTCACACACCCTCATTCTATTGCGCCAACATCGCTGCCTTTGCCTGGTCAGTGCACGACTGCCAAGCTAGATTGCGGTGCCTCGCCCCTTTCTTTCGTTTCAACGGTAGGCCGCCTCTATCCGGCCAGCACAACAAGGATTTCTCCCATGGCAATGCTTAACGATCCCTCGACCAAGTACCGCGCGTTTCCAACTATTGACCTGCCTGACCGTACCTGGCCTTCAAAGACCATCACGACAGCGCCGATCTGGTGCAGCTCTGACCTTCGCGACGGTAACCAATCGCTGATCGAGCCGATGGATGCGGTCAAGAAACTGCGTTTCTGGAAGACCCTGGTCAGCGTCGGCGTCAAAGAAATCGAAGCGTCGTTCCCGGCCGCCTCGCAAACCGACTTTGACTTCGTCCGTACCCTGATTGAAGGCAACCACATCCCGGACGACACCACCATTCAGGTGCTGACCCAGGGTCGTGAGGACTTGATCGCGCGCACGTTCGAATCCCTGCGCGGGGCAAAGAAAGCCATTGTTCACCTGTATAACGCCACCTCGCCTTCGTTCCGCCGCATTGTCTTCAACCAGGACAAAGCAGGCGTGAAAGAGATCGCAGTCAGCGCTGCCAAGCTGTTCGTCAAGTTCGCAGCCCTGCAGCCTGAAACCCAGTGGACGTTCGAATATTCGCCGGAGACTTTCAGCGCGA
The DNA here is from genome assembly GCF_056680355.1 of Pseudomonas sp. ASL8. Classification (NCBI taxonomy): domain Bacteria; kingdom Pseudomonadati; phylum Pseudomonadota; class Gammaproteobacteria; order Pseudomonadales; family Pseudomonadaceae; genus Pseudomonas; species Pseudomonas sp. ASL8. The sequence goes on from NZ_CM155278.1 coordinate 348,109, forward strand.
CCGAACTCGAGTTCGCCAAGGAAGTGTGCGACGCAGTGATCGAGGTCTGGAACCCGACACCTCAGAACAAAGTCATCCTCAACCTGCCAGCAACCGTTGAAGTGGCTACGCCAAACATATACGCCGACCAGATCGAGTGGTTTGGCCGCAATATCAATCGCCGTGACAGCGTGCTGATCAGCCTGCACACCCACAACGACCGTGGTACCGGGGTTGCGGCCACTGAGCTGGGCTTGATGGCTGGCGCTGATCGCGTTGAAGGTTGCCTGTTCGGTAACGGTGAGCGCACCGGTAACGTCGATCTGGTGACTGTGGCACTCAACCTCTACACCCAGGGCATCAACCCTCAGCTGGACTTCTCGGACATCGACGGCGTGCGCAAAGTCGTCGAGGAGTGCAACCAGATTCCGGTTCACCCACGCCATCCGTATGTGGGCGATCTGGTGCACACCGCGTTCTCTGGCTCGCACCAGGACGCCATCCGCAAAGGTTTCAGCCAGCAAAAGCCAGATGCGTTGTGGGAAGTGCCTTACCTGCCAATCGACCCGGCCGATATCGGTCGCAGCTACGAGGCGGTGATTCGGGTCAACAGCCAATCCGGCAAAGGCGGCATCGCTTACTTGCTGGAACAGGAATATGGCATCTGCCTGCCACGCCGGATGCAGATCGAGTTCAGCCAGGTGGTTCAGGGTGAAACCGATCGCCTGGGCCTGGAAATGAGCGCGCAGCAGATTTACAACTTGCTGCACCGCGAATACCTGCAAGCCAACGTGCCGTACGCCCTGCTCAGCCATAAGCTGCAGGAAGAAAACGGCAACAGCTCAGTGGATGCCGAAGTCCATTGCGATGGCGAGACCCAGCACTGGCGTGGCAAGGGCAAAGGCGCCCTGGAAGCGCTGGTTGCCAGCCTGCCGGATTCCGTGGAAATCATGGACTACAGCGAACACGCCATTGGCGCCGGAACCACGGCCAAGGCAGCTGCTTACATCGAGCTACGAGTGAACGGTGATCGTGCGGTCCACGGTGTTGGCATTGATGAGAACATCACCACTGCCAGCTTCCGCGCACTGTTCAGTGCACTGAATCGCTCACTGAGTCAGGCCCAAGCCAAAGCCGCTTGATCTGAGCGACTGAAACAAAAAACGGCCCCGAAGCGAACGCTTCGGGGCCGTTTTTGTATTTGCTTCACGCATTCCCTGCCGGAGATGTCGCCCCGTCAGCAACGCCGCGCTGTCGCGCAGTTCAAACTGTAGGAGCGCGCTTGCCCGCGATCGGCTGCGCAGCAGTCGTCAATCAGCTCGCTCGAGCGAAGACCATTCGACGAGGTCAGTCAGGCACACCGCGTTGCGGCTTTCGCAGACAAGTCAGCGCCTACGGGGGTTAGCGATTGGTTGGAAATCGCATAATCAATGCAACTCGAAAGCGTCAGCATCCAGATTCGCCGGGAAGCGTTTGCGGTAGGCCGCCAGGTCGGCAGCGCTCAGGCAAACCTGAAACACCCCATCGGCCTCACCGGCGCTTAGCAGGCTTTCACCCTGGAAGTCGAAAACGTGGCTGTCACCCGTGTAGGTAAAGCCCTTACCGTCAGTGCCGACTCGATTGACTGCGGCGACGTAGCAGAGGTTTTCGATGGCGCGAGCGGGGAGCAGACGATTCCAGTGCAGTCGTCGTGCGCCGGGCCAGTTGGCGACATACAGCAGCAGGTCAGTGTCTTGCGCATCACGGCTCCAGACCGGGAAACGCAGGTCGTAGCAAATCAGTGGCCGAATCCGCCAGCCTTTCAATTCGAACTGAACCTGACGCTCACCCGGAGTGAAGTGCTTGTGCTCCCCCGCCATGCGAAACAGATGACGTTTGTCGTAATGCAACAGCTCACCGTCGGGGCGTGCCCATAGCAGGCGGTTGCGATGGCTGCCGTCAGCAGCCTGAACGATCAGGCTGCCCGTCACGACCGCATCCAGTCGTTTGGCCTGGGCCAGCATCCACTTGGCGGTGGGGCCATTTTCCGGCTCGGACAAGGTTTCGGACTGCATCGAAAAGCCGGTGGTGAACATCTCTGGCAGGATAATCAGATCTGCACCCCGAGCCTGATCCAGCATCAGCTCGAAATGCTCATAGTTGGCCTCGCGGTCGTGCCACACCAGAGTGGTCTGGACCAACGCTATATTGAGGTTGGGCAGTTCGCTTAAATCGCGCATAGTTTTTCCGCTGCCTGACGCAACGTCTCCTCGCGTTTGGCAAAGCACAAACGAATCAGGCGTTGCCCTGATGGTGGGCTTTGGTAGAAGACCGAGATCGGAATAGAAGCCACCCCATGCTCGCGGGTCATCCACAGCGACATATCGACGTCATTCAAATCCGGACGAATGTTCGAGTAATCCACCAGCTGAAAATAGGTGCCCGCTACGCGGCTGAAGTTGAAGCGGGAGGGTTCGAGCAGGTCGCAGAACAGATCGCGCTTGGCCTGATAGAACGCGGGCAGTTCTTCGACATGCTCGGGGTGCTCAGCCATGAAGTCAGCCAAGGCGTATTGCAGCGGCGTTACGCCACAGAAGCTCACGTACTGGTGGATCTTGCGCAACTCGGCAGTCAAGGCCGGAGGCGCGACCACGTAACCGGTTTTCCAGCCGGTGACGTGATAGGTCTTGCCGAACGAACTGACCACGAACGCTCGCTGGTACAGTTCTTCATGGGCCAGCACGCTGGCGTGCGGCACACCGTCAAACACCAGGTGCTCGTACACTTCGTCGCTGACCAGATAAATGTCGCGATTGGCGATCAACGCCGCCAACTGATCGAGCTCAGCGCGGGTGATCAACGCGCCGCTCGGGTTGTGCGGGCTGTTGAGGATGATCATGCGCGTGCGCGGGGTCAGGGCTTCGCCAAGCTTCTGCCAATCAATGGCGAAATTGTCCAAACCAAGCTGCACATGCACGCAGCGACCTCCCGCCAGCTCGACCGAAGGTTCATAGCTGTCGTAGCACGGGTCGAACACGATCACTTCGTCGCCGGGCTGAATTACCGTCTGGATCGCGCAAAAAATGGCCTGGGTTGCGCCGGGGGTGATGGTGACTTCTGTGTCGGCATCCACCTGACGCCCATAGCTACGGGCAATTTTGGCCGCCACTTGCTGGCGCAGGGCAGGCAAGCCGGTCATCGGCGCGTATTGGTTGTGGCCATCAGCGATGTGCCGGCCCACAGCATCACGTAGCGCTTGCGGGCCGTCGAAATCCGGGAAACCCTGGGACAGGTTGATTGCCCCGGTCTGCGCGGCGAGCTGGGACATCACGGTAAAAATGGTCGTGCCGACATTCGGCAGCTTACTGATGATCATGGGCCATTCCCTTGCTTGCACCCGGCTCTACGGCGGCACGGGAAACAAACAGGATAGCCCATACCACGCGCATAAAAAAAGGCGCCATTGGCGCCCTTTTCAAGAATATCCGTTACCGGATCAACGCTTATCTTTGCGTTTTTTGTCAGCTTTCTTGTGGTGCGACATCATTCGACGCTTCTTGTTGACCTGACGGTCTGTCAGCGTGTTCTTGTTGCCTTCGTACGGGTTCTCACCGCCTTTGAACTCGATCCGGATTGGCGTACCGACCAGCTTCAACACGCGGCGGTAGGTGTTTTCCAGATAACGGACATAAGACTTGGGTACTTTCTCGACCTGGTTGCCGTGAATCACGATCAACGGTGGGTTAGCACCGCCCAAGTGAGCATAGCGAAGCTTGATGCGGCGGCTGCCAACCATCGGCGGTGCGTGCTCGCTGACCGCGTCTTCAAGGATCTGAGTCAGGCGGTTAGTCGGCCAGCGGGTGACCGCGGACTTGAACGAGTTCTGAACCGATTGGTAGAGGTTACCCACACCCGTGCCATGCAAGGCCGAGATGAAGTGGATATCGGCGAAGTCGACAAAGAACAAGCGACGTTGCAGCTCAATCTTCACGAACTCGCGCTCGCTCGGATCCATGCCGTCCCACTTGTTCAATGCGATAACCAGCGCACGACCGGATTCCAGGACAAAGCCCAGCAGGTTGAGGTCGTGATCGACCACGCCTTCGCGGGCGTCCATCACGAAGATCACCACGTTGGCGTCTTTGATCGCCTGCAGGGTTTTCACCACCGAGAACTTTTCGACTTCCTCGTGGACCTTGCCGCGCTTGCGCACACCCGCAGTGTCGATCAGCGTGTACTTCTCGTCGTTGCGCTCGAAGGGAATGTAGATGCTGTCACGGGTGGTGCCTGGCTCGTCATAGACGATAACCCGGTCTTCACCGAGCATGCGGTTGACCAACGTCGATTTGCCAACGTTTGGACGGCCGATGATCGCGATCTTGATCCCGTCTTTTTCGCTAGGACCTGGAATGCGCTTGGCTTCCTGGCCTTCGGCGACATCTTCGGCCTCAATCTCTTCTTCAGGGTCTTTCGGGAATTCGCTCAGGGCGATTTCCAGCATCTGAGTGATGCCGCGACCGTGAGCACCGGCCACCGGGATCGCATCACCCATGCCCAACGGGCTGAATTCAGCGCGTGCCATTTCAGGATCGATGTTGTCGACCTTGTTGGCTACCACGTAGGAACGCTTGCCACGCTTGCGCAAGTGCTCGCCGATCATTTGGTCAGCAGCGGTGAAACCGGCGCGGGCGTCTACCAGGAACAACACGACATCGGCTTCTTCGATGGCCAGCAGCGACTGCTCGGCCATCTTTTCGTCCATGCCGTGTTCATCACCAGAGATACCGCCGGTGTCGATCAGAATGTAGGAACGCCCTTGCCACTTTGCCTCACCGTACTGGCGATCACGGGTCAGACCGGACAGATCGCCGACAATAGCGTCGCGAGTCCTGGTCAGGCGGTTGAATAAGGTGGACTTGCCGACGTTCGGTCGACCCACCAGGGCGATTACGGGAACCATGCGGCTCTCCACTTCGTTATTTCAGAAAATACAAAAGCCGCTGCATGGCAGCGGCCGGAGTTCGGAGCGGCACCAGAAGTGCCGCAGGCCTTGCCGGGGCAAGGCTGCAAGAGGCCCTATGTTTCAAACATAGACAGCGGCCTCATGCATAGACAACCATTACTTGATCTTCAGGGCTTCCAGCTTGCCGCTGTTGCCAAACACATAAATCGTGTCGCCAACGACCAACGGACGGGCACGCAGGCCATCGCCGTCAATTTTCTCACGGCCAACGAAACGACCATCGACCTGGCTCAGCAGGTGCAGATAGCCTTCCATATCGCCGACCGCTACGTAGCTGGAAAACACTTCCGGCGCACCCAGCTGGCGACGAGCCAACGCATCGTTGCTCCAAAGCGCTGTCGAGGAGCGCTCATCGACGCCTTCGACAGTGCCACTGGCCAGACTCACGTAGACGCTGCCAAAACCTTGGGCGACACCGGCATAGCTTGACGCATCACGCTGCCAAAGCACACGACCGCTCTCTACATCCAGACCGGCGACACGACCCTGGTAGGTGGCGACATACAGCGTACTGCCGGACAACAGCAGACCACCGTCGATATCGACAACACGATCCAGTTCCGAGCGACCTTGTGGAATAGCAACGCGTTGCTCCCAGATCGGCACGCCGTTCGAGGTATCCAATGCAACGACCTTACCCGTCGACAGACCCGCCACCGCAAGGTGATTGGTCACAATCGGCGCGCCAGTACCGCGCAATGTCAGGACCGCAGGGGTGCTTTCGTAGATCCAGCGCTGGTTGCCAGTGGCAGCATCGAAGCCGATCACACGGTCATCCTGCGTCTGAACCACGACCACGTCACCGTTGGTCGCAGGCGCTGCCAGCACTTCACTGGTCACGCGAGCGCGCCATTTTTCTTCGCCGGTGGCAGCGTCCAGAACGACGACTGCGCCTTTGAGCGTACCGACCATCACCAGACCGGAGCCTACGCCAACGGCACCGGAAACAGGCAGTTCAAGGTCTTTCTTCCAGATCACGTCGCCGGTAATGCGATCCAGAGACATCACAATACCGGTGACGTCCGCAGCGAAGATATGCTCACCTTCGACAGCGGGAACCAACATGCTGTAGTTCTTGCCCTGGCCATCACCGATGGAGCGACTCCATTGCTTTTGCAGAACCACTTCTTCTTTGAAGTCGGTCAGCTCGGCCGGTGGTAATTCCTTTTTGCTGTTGCTACTGCAACCCGCGGCCAATATGGCCAGGGCCAGCAATGCTGCATGTTTCCAACGCATCACGTCACGCATCCCCTTTCGCCAGGTCGTCGAGTTTCATTTGTAGGCCACCCACTGCCGCTTCTTCAGACAGCGCGGATTTGGCTTTTTGATAGGCTGCATGCGCCTCGTCGGCACGGCCCAGCTGTACCAGCAGGTCGCCCTTGAGTTCTTCACGGCTGGCCAGGAATGCTTTGTCGGCATCACCGTCGAGCAGCTTCAGCGCTTCGTCGGTCTTGTTCTGAGCAGCCAACACCCGAGCCAGACGCTGACGCGCGATTTCACCCAGCGTGTCGCTGGACGGCTTAGCGGTAATCACTTTAAGTTCAGCAACAGCATCATCGAGCTTGCCGGTATCGACCGCTACTTTAGCCACGAACAGGCTGCCGTATTGGGCGTAAGCCGAGCCGCCGAATTCACTTTTCAACTTGCCGGCGATATCCGCGACCCGTGCCGCGTCAGGCTGACCGCTCGGGGTCAGGGCCGTTTCCAGCAATTGCTGATAGAGCATCGAGGCGCCTTGCGACTGATTGCCCTGATATCTGTGCCAGGCTTGCCAGCCAAATACCACGATCAACGCCAGCAAACCGCCAGTAACCAGGGGTTTGCCGTTGCGTTGCCACCAGTCCTTCATCACGGCCAGTTCTTCATCTTCGGTACGCGACACCCCAATACTCCTATTCGCTAAAACGGCTGTTTATCAGCTTCAACCCTGCACAACGCAGGCGGCCAGGTGCTCAGACAGAGCATCCCAGGCAATATTTTGTTGTTCGCCCTGGCCACGCAGGGGTTTGAAACCTACCACTTGCTGGGCCAGTTCATCGTCGCCCAGGATCAGCGCGTACAGTGCACCGCTCTTGTCGGCTTTTTTGAACTGGCTTTTAAAACTGCCAGCGCCGGCATTGACCTGCAAACGCAGGTTCGGCAACTGGTCACGCAAACGTTCGGTCAGGGTCAATGCAGCCAGCTCGGCAGCTTCACCGAAGGCACACAGATAGACGTCGACCTGACGCGAGATTTCTTCCGGGATCTGCTCCAGGGTTTCCAGCAACAGGACCAGACGCTCGATGCCCATGGCGAAACCGACGCCGCTCGTAGGCTTGCCGCCCATTTGCTCGACCAGGCCGTCATAACGACCACCGGCACACACGGTGCCTTGGGCGCCCAACTGATCGGTGACCCATTCGAAAACGGTTTTGCTGTAGTAATCGAGCCCGCGCACCAGCTTGGGATTGATCACATACGGAATACCGGCTGCGTCCAGACGTGCCTTGAGGCCGTCGAAGTGGATGCGCGACTCGTCGTCGAGGTAATCCGCCAGCTTCGGCGCGTCCACCAGAACGGCCTGGGTTTCAGGGCTCTTGGTGTCGAGAACACGAAGCGGGTTGGTTTTCAGACGGCGCTGGCTGTCTTCGTCGAGCTCGCTTAGGCGTGCCGACAGAAACTCGACCAGCGCCTCGCGATAACGCCCGCGCGCTTCGCTGGTGCCCAGGCTGTTGAGTTCAAGTTTGACCGCGCCGCGAATGCCCAGCAGGCCCCATAGACGCCAGGTCAGAACAATCAGCTCGGCGTCGATGTCCGGGCCATCAAGATTGAAGACTTCCACACCGATCTGATGAAACTGACGATAACGGCCTTTCTGTGGCCGCTCGTGGCGGAACATAGGCCCGATGTACCAAAGCTTCTGAACCTGGCCGCCGCCGGTAATACCGTGCTCGAGCACTGCACGCACACACGCGGCAGTGCCTTCAGGGCGTAAGGTCAGAGAGTCACCGTTACGATCGGCGAAGGTGTACATCTCTTTTTCGACGATGTCGGTCACTTCACCGATAGAGCGCTTGAACAGCTCGGTGAACTCGACGATTGGCATACGGATCTGGCGATAACCGTAGTTATCCAGCAGACGCGACACCGTGCCCTCGAAATAGCGCCACAGGGGCGTCTGGTCGGGCAGGATGTCGTTCATGCCACGAATGGCTTGCAGAGACTTACTCACGAAAAATCCTTAGCGAAATCTGTATTGGCCTATCAACCGCGCGCGATCAGCGCTGCGTCGGCTTCGACCTTTTCGGCCGCTCTCTGACGGATCAAGCGTTCAAGCTCATCCACCAGATTGTCATTGGTCAGCTTCTGCGCTGGCTTGCCGTCGATGTAAATCAGGTTAGGCGTTCCCCCAGTGAGGCCGATATGCGCCTCCTTGGCTTCGCCTGGACCGTTGACTACACAACCGATCACCGCGACATCCAGCGGTACCAACAAGTCTTCAAGGCGCACTTCCAGTTCGTTCATGGTCTTGACCACATCGAAGTTCTGCCGGGAACAGCTCGGGCAGGCAATGAAGTTAATGCCACGGGAACGAAGGTGCAGCGATTTGAGAATGTCGTAACCGACTTTCACCTCTTCGACCGGGTCAGCAGCCAACGAGATGCGGATAGTATCGCCAATCCCCTCGGCAAGCAGCATACCGAGGCCAACAGCTGATTTTACTGTGCCAGAACGCAGGCCACCGGCTTCGGTAATACCCAGGTGCAACGGCTGAATGATTTGCTTGGCGAGCAAGCGGTAGGCTTCCACCGCCATGAATACGTCGCTGGCTTTGACGCTGACCTTGAAATCCTGGAAATCCAGACGATCAAGATGCTCGACGTGCCGCAACGCGGACTCGACCAGCGCGGCCGGTGTCGGCTCGCCATATTTTTTCTGCAGGTCTTTTTCCAGTGAACCGGCGTTGACCCCGATACGGATCGAAATCCCACGGTCACGGGCGGCACTCACCACCGCGCGTACGCGGTCTTCGCGGCCGATGTTGCCCGGATTGATCCGCAGGCAGTCAACACCCAGCTCGGCGACGCGCAAGGCGATTTTGTAGTCGAAGTGGATGTCGGCAACCAAGGGGACCTTGACCAATTGCTTGATCCGGCCAAACGCCTCGGCAGCATCCATGTCCGGGACCGAAATCCGCACGATATCGACGCCAGCCGCTTCCAGACGATTGATTTGCGCAACCGTGGCCGCGACATCGTTGGTGTCGCTATTGGTCATGCTCTGCACCGCGATGGGCGCATCACCACCCACCGGGACGGAGCCGACCCAGATTTTACGAGATTCGCGACGCTTGATCGGTGATTCGCCGTGCATGACTTATTGCCCTAGCTTCAGGCGAGCGGTTTCGCCACTGGTAAAAGGTGCTATGTCCACAGGCTGGCCGTTATAGCTCACTTGAACACCGCGAGCAAAGCCCAGTCGTAAAGTGAGCGGCGGCTTGCCGGTGACATCCAGGTTCTCGCCCTTGCGCTTCACACCGCTGAGTAACACTTTGCCGTTGGCATCGGTCACTTGCGTCCAGCAATCGGAGACGTATTGCAGCTTGAGGTGGCCAGCACCCGCTACCGCAGCCGCAGGGTCCGCTTGCGGCGTAACAGGCGTCGTTGCAACGGTCGATGGCGCCACTGGCGTCATCGGAGTTGTGCGCACAGGCGCCGCAGGCGGTGTAACCGGGACGCTGGTCGAAGGCGTGCCAACGGCTGGAGCGGAAGGAGCAACAGGCGCCGTCGCGGCGGCTTCAGCCGCAGGCTCACCCGCGGCGAGAGGCAAAGGCGTCCCTTGAGAATCGGTCACGGCTTGATCTTCAGGCTCATCCAGCGGATGAATCTGGGTCGTGCCGTCAGCGCTTTCGACTTCGACGTGTTCAAGGCTGATCCCGGTCGACTCCTTGCCGCGCATCGACGTCTGATCCTGCCACCAGAAGAAACCGGCACCGACCAGAACCACCAGCAACAGCAAGCTGACAATGCGCAAAATATTGTGCGACAACCGCACCGGCTCTTCGATGCGACCCAGGCTGTGCACATTACTGCCATGGGCATCGGTGCCGGTGTATTGATCGAACTGCTGAACCAACGCGCTTTGATCGAGCCCGAGGAGTTTCGCGTAGGCACGGATGTAGCCCCGGGCGAAGGTATGCCCAGGCAGCTTTTCAAAATCACCAGTCTCAAGGTTACCCAAGGACGCGACAGTGAGGTTCAGCCTCGAGGCCACATCAGGCAGCGACCAGTTTTTGCTCTCTCGGCCCTGACGCAAGGTCTCGCCAGGGTTCACGCGAGTGCCTGCTACAACTTCGGGATGCGCCGCTTTCATCATTGCTCCGACAGGTATTGCTGATATTCCGGGCTACCGGGATAGAGTCTTTTTAGTTGCAGGCCAAAACTGGCTGCCTTGTCGCGATCATCGTAGATTTTTGCCAACCGCGTACCGAGCAATAGACTACGTGCATTTTGATCGCTCAGTTGGCTAAAACGGTCGTAATACTCACGCGCGGGCACATAATGCCTGTCTTCGAACGACAACTCAGCCATTTCCAGCAATGCGCGTGGCTGTTGGCGATCCAGACGCAAGGCTTTGGTGAAGTAGCCGGTGGCTTCGTCACGCTGATTGAGCCTCAGCGCGGTCATCCCCAAACTCTCGAAAACCCGCGAACGTTCCGGGTAGAGGGTGTCAGCGGCGGCCTGTTGAAAACGCTCGTAAGCTTCCTTGTAGCGCTTTTGCTCGTACAGGAAACTGCCGTAATTATTCAGGATTCGCGCATCGTTGGAACGCGCAGAAAGTGCCTTGAGGTATTGCTTGTCCGCCAGTTCCGGCTCCATTTCAGCCTGGAAGATCAACGCCAGCGCAGCATTGGCGTCGGGATCGGAGCTGTCCAGGTCGAGGGCTTTTTTCAACGGAACCTTGGCGCGCTCGGTGGAACCCTGCTGCAGATAGCCAATACCCAGTTGCACATACGCGGCGCGCGCCTGGTCACGACCCTTGCTGGTGCTCATCGGATCGACACTGCCCGACGAAACGCAGCCAGCCAGCACGTTGACGAAACACAGCAATAGCGCGGCGCGCAGGGTCATAGAGGTCCTCTCAGTCAGGTTCGAGTCGCAGCGCTTTGGGCCAGATCGGCCTCGGCACTCAACTCGCGCACAGCAATATAACGCTCACTGCGTCGTGTGCGATCCAGAACCTGGCCAACCAACTGACCGCAGGCTGCATCGATATCTTCGCCGCGCGTGGTGCGCACAGTGACGTTGTAACCGGCCTGATGCAACTGATCCTGAAAACGACGGATCGCGTTATTGCTTGGACGCTCGTAACCCGAGTGAGGGAACGGGTTGAACGGGATCAGGTTGATCTTGCAAGGCGTGTCCTTGAGCAGCTCAGCCATTTCGACCGCGTGCTCGACCTTGTCGTTGATGTCCTTGAGCAACGTGTACTCAACGGTCAGTACGCGCTTTTCGCCCAGGGTCGACATATAACGCTGGCAGGATTCGAGCAGGACCTTGAGCGGGTACTTCTTGTTGATCGGTACCAACTGGTTGCGCAGTGCATCGTTGGGTGCATGCAGCGACAATGCCAGTGAGACGTCGATGTGCTTGGACAGCTCGTCGATCATCGGCACAACGCCCGAGGTAGACAACGTCACCCGGCGTTTGGAAATGCCATAGCCCAGGTCATCCATCATCAGATGCATGGCGGCCACGACGTTATCGAAGTTCAGCAGCGGCTCACCCATGCCCATCATCACCACGTTGGTGATGGCACGGTCGACGGTTGCCGGGACGCTGCCAAAGGATTTGTTGGCAATCCACACCTGACCGATCACTTCGGCGGCGGTGAGGTTGCTATTGAAGCCTTGTTTGCCGGTGGAGCAGAAACTGCAATCCAGGGCACAACCCGCCTGGGACGAAACGCACAACGTGCCGCGTTTGCCTTGGGGGATGTAAACGGTCTCGACACAGCTGCCGGACGCCACACGCACCACCCATTTACGGGTGCCATCGGTGGAGATGTCCTCGCTGACGACTTCAGGACCGCGAATTTCAGCGCAGACCTTGAGCTTTTCGCGCAAGGCCTTGCTGACATTCGTCATGGCGTCGAAATCATCGACGCCAAGGTGGTGAATCCATTTCATCACCTGACCGGCACGGAAACGCTTCTCCCCGATCGAGTCGAAGAACTTCTCCATTTCCGGTTGAGTCAGACCCAACAGGTTTGTTTTGCCAGTCGATGTTGTCATGTTTTCACCCTCACTCAATGGCCTTAGGCCTTACGAGCGGTTACTTCGGTAGCGGCGAAGAAGTAAGCGATTTCACGTGCAGCAGCAGCTTCGGAATCGGAACCGTGTACAGCGTTGGCGTCGATGGAATCAGCGAAATCAGCACGGATGGTGCCAGCAGCTGCTTCTTTAGGGTTGGTAGCGCCCATCAGTTCGCGGTTTTTAGCGATGGCGTTTTCGCCTTCCAGAACCTGAACCACAACCGGGCCAGAGATCATGAACGCAACCAGGTCGCCGAAGAAACCACGAGCGCTGTGCTCAGCGTAGAAACCTTCAGCTTCAGCCTTGGACAGCTGCTTCATTTTCGAAGCAACGACTTGCAGGCCGGCTTTTTCAAAACGAGTGACGATCTCGCCGATTACGTTTTTTGCAACGGCGTCAGGCTTGATGATGGAGAAAGTACGTTGAACAGCCATGGTGTAACTCCAGAAACGGTAATTTTCGAAAAATTAAACCCGCGAATTATACGCGGGTTCTTTGGTATTGCCTAACCTGCAGCGCGGCTCAGTCGAGCTCTTCGATCCAGAGGGCCTGAATGGCCTCCAGAACTTTTTCGCCGCTGCGATCCGGCGCATCGTCGAACTCGGGCAATTCCATCACCCATTTACGCAGATCGACGAAGTTAAGCGATCTTGGATCAACATCCGGCTTGCTCTCAGCCAGCTGGATCGCGATTTCCTGCACATCAACCCATTTCAGACTCATAAGAACTCCTTGAATCAGTGCGGCGCTTCAGCCGCATGGTTGATTGTGTATTTAGGTATTTCGATGGTCAGGTCTTCATTGCCGACAATAGCCTGGCAGGACAAGCGCGATTGCGCCTCCAGCCCCCAGGCCTTGTCGAGCAAATCCTCCTCCAGTTCGTCAGCCTCATTCAGCGAGTCAAAACCCTCGCGAATGATGCAGTGACACGTGGTGCAGGCGCAGACGCCGCCACAGGCGCTCTCGATCTCGATATGGTTATCATGCGCCACGTCGAGAATGGAGGTACCGGGCGCGACCTCGACAACCAGACCTTCCGGGCACAGCACGGCATGTGGCAGAAAAATGATCTGCGGCATCAGTTATCCCTCAATTTCATTCAGATTGCGTCCCGCCAGCGCGGCTTTCACCGTCGAATCCAGGCGTCGGGCAGCAAATGCATCGGTCACCTGCGACAGACGCTTGGTCTGCAGCTCGATGGCAGGACCATCAGTGCCCCGCATCAATTCACTCAATTCTTTCATTTGCAGCTCGATCACCATCCGCTCTTCAGCGTCGAGCAAGCGCTCACCGTCCACGTCCAGCGCACCCTGCACCGCTTCGAGCAGACGCTGGGCGTCAACTTGCTGTTCGCGCAGTACACGAGCGACTTTGTCATCACTGGCGTGCTGGAACGAGTCCTTGAGCATGCGGGCAATTTCGCCGTCGGTCAGGCCATAGGATGGCTTGACCTGGATGCTCGACTCGATGCCCGAACCCAGTTCACGGGCCGCAACGTTGAGCAAGCCATCCGCATCGACCTGGAACGTGACGCGAATTTTCGCGGCACCAGCAACCATCGGAGGAATGCCTCGCAGCTCGAACCGAGCCAGGGAGCGGCAATCGCTGATCAGTTCCCGCTCGCCTTGCAGCACATGAATCATCATGGCTGACTGGCCGTCTTTATAGGTGGTGAAATCCTGAGCACGAGCAACGGGAATGGTGGTGTTTCGCGGAATCACCTTCTCCATCAACCCGCCCATGGTTTCCAGCCCCAAGGACAGCGGAATCACATCAAGCAGCAACAGCTCTTCACCGTCACGCTTGTTGCCTGCCAGCGTATCAGCCTGGATCGCAGCACCAATGGCCACCACTTGATCCGGGTCGATCTTGGTCAGTGGCTGACGACCGAACAGTTCGGCGACAGCCTCTCGCACTCGCGGCACACGGGTCGAACCGCCGACCATGACCACGGCTTCAACTTCGTCAATCTCGATGCCGGCATCGCGAACCGCGCGCCGACACGCCTTCAGGCTGCGCGCCAGCATGGGCTCAAGCAGCGCATCGAAGGCCTGGCGGGTCAGCACAGAATGCCAATCGCCATGCACGACTTCGACCGAATCGACTTCAGTCAACGCTTCTTTGGCCGCGCAAGCGGTTTGCAGCAGGCTGCGCTGCGCAGACGGATCGAGGTCGGCAGAAAGACCGGCCTCGCTCACGATCCAACTGGCGATCGCATGATCGAAGTCATCGCCACCCAGCGCCGTATCGCCACCGGTTGCCAAGACTTCAAAAACGCCGCCCGTCAGACGCAAAATGGAAATATCGAACGTACCGCCGCCCAGGTCATAAATAGCAACCACGCCTTCAGCGTGTTGATCCAGACCATAAGCCACCGCAGCAGCAGTAGGCTCATTGAGCAAACGCAGAACGTTAAGACCCGCCAACCGAGCCGCGTCTTTGGTGGCCTGGCGCTGGGCGTCGTCGAAATAGGCCGGAACGGTAATCACCGCCCCCACCAACTCGCCACCCAAGCTTTCTTCTGCACGCTGGCGCAGGACCTTGAGAATTTCAGCCGACACCTGCACCGGGCTTTTTGGCCCCTGAATGGTGTCGATGAACGGCATGTGCGATTCGCCACCCACAAATCGATAAGGCAGTTGCTCACCGAGTTGTTTGACGTCCGACAGTCCACGCCCCATCAGCCGCTTGACGGACAATACGGTGTTGAACGGATCGATAGCGGCGGCGTTTTTGGCGCTCCGCCCTACTTCGACCCGATCAGCGTGGTAGCGAACGACGGACGGCAAGATGACCTGCCCTTCGCCATCGGCCAGCGGCTCGGAAAGTCCACTGCGCAATGCAGCGACCAGCGAATTGGTAGTGCCCAAGTCGATCCCAACCGCCAGACGACGCTGATGTGGTTGGGGACTTTGGCCGGGTTCGGCGATCTGCAGTAGGGCCATACTTATCGAAATTCACAGGCGTGCGGCCAGGGCAGCACGGGGTTAATCGTCGAGGCGCTCTTCAAGCTGGCGCACTTCGTAGGTGAGCTTGTCGAGGAACTGCATACGCCGCATCAGCCGTTCGGCCAATTCACGTTGTGCAGCATCATCCCAACAGGCAGCGAAGCTTTCGTTCAGTTCATCCTGAGCGACTTTGAGCCGGCGCTTGAATACCGCAACACCCACCAGGTCGGCATCATCCTGCAAATCTTCAAGTTCCTCACGCCATTGCATCTGCTGCATGAGGAACTCGGGGTCTTGCACGGTGACTTCCAACGGCAACTCATTGCCCCCCAGCGTCAACAAGTAACGCGCCCGTTTCGGAGCGTTCTTGAGCGTCTGATAGGCCTCATTGAGACTGGCAGAGTGTTCTAGCGCCAGCCGCTGCTCACGCTCGGAGGCGTCAGCAAAACGGTCTGGATGTACGCTGCGCGCCAACTCACGGTAGCGCGTCGCCAACTGATCGAGATCCAAACGGAAACTTGGCTTGAGCTCGAATAAGGCGAAATGACAAGGAATACCCACGATCAGCCTCAGATATTGAAGCTTTCGCCGCAGCCACATTCACCGCGCGCGTTCGGGTTGTTGAACTTGAAGCCTTCGTTCAACCCTTCCTTGACGAAATCGAGCTCAGTACCGTCGAGGTAGACCATGCTTTTCGGATCGATGATCACTTTGACGCCGTGCAATTCGAACACAGTGTCTTCGCTGCCCGCCTCATCGACGAACTCCAACACATAGGCCAGACCGGAACAGCCCGTGGTGCGAACACCCAGGCGAACGCCGTCACCTTTGCCGCGCCCATCAAGGGAGCGACGTACGTGTTGAGCAGCAGCTTCTGTCATGCTGATAGCCATCGAAACTCCTTACTTGAATCAAGCTTCGTTAAAAAAGGCTCTGTTCAGAGCAAGCCTTTCTTTTGCTTGTAATCGCGAACAGCCGCCTTGATAGCGTCTTCTGCGAGTACCGAGCAGTGGATCTTCACGGGCGGCAACGCCAGCTCTTCAGCCAGCTGAGTGTTTTTGATGGTCTCTGCTTCATCCAGAGTCTTGCCTTTCATCCACTCGGTCGCCAGGGAGCTGGAGGCGATAGCCGAACCGCAACCGTAGGTCTTGAACTTGGCGTCTTCGATGATGCCGTGCTCGTTGACCTTGATTTGCAGGCGCATTACGTCGCCGCACGCCGGTGCGCCGACCATGCCGGTGCCAACATCAGGATCTTCCGCGTCCATCTTGCCGACGTTACGCGGGTTTTCGTAGTGGTCAATGACCTTTTCGCTGTATGCCATGGTGCTAATCCTCTCTCATCAGGTAGCCGCTCTTGCAGGCGACTTAATTAGTGCGCAGCCCACTCGATCTTGGAGATGTCGATACCGTCTTTGTACATATCCCACAGCGGCGACAAAGCGCGCAGCTTGGTGACGGACTCGCATACTTTCTGCGCGGCGTAGTCGATTTCTTCTTCGGTGGTGAAACGGCCGAAGGTGAAGCGAATCGAGCTGTGCGCCAGTTCATCGTTGCGGCCAATGGCGCGCAGGACGTAGGACGGCTCCAGCGAAGCCGAGGTGCAAGCGGAACCGGACGAAACCGCCAGATCCTTGAGCGCCATGATCAACGACTCGCCTTCGACGTAGTTGAAGCTCAGGTTCAGGTTGTGCGGTACACGGGAAATCATGCTGCCGTTGATGTACAGCTCTTCCAGACCTTCAACCTGCTTGAGGAAGCGAGCGCTCAGGGCTTTGATGCGTACGTTTTCAGACGCCATGTCTTCTTTGGCAACACGGAACGCTTCACCCATACCAACGATCTGGTGAGTCGCCAATGTCCCCGAACGCATGCCACGCTCATGTCCGCCACCGTGCATGGTCGCTTCAATGCGAACGCGCGGTTTGCGGCTCACGTAGAGCGCGCCAATACCTTTAGGGCCGTAGGTTTTGTGGGCCGAGAAAGACATCAGGTCAACCTTGAGGTTGGCCAGGTCGATTTCGACTTTGCCCGTGGACTGGGCCGCATCGACATGGAACAACACACCGCGCGAACGGGTCAGCTCACCGATGGCCGCGATGTCGTTGATAGTGCCGATTTCGTTATTGACGTGCATGATCGAGACCAGAATGGTGTCGTCGCGCAAAGCCGCTTCAACCATCGCAGGCGTGATCAGACCGTCTTCACCAGGCTCGATGTACGTGACTTCGAAACCTTCACGCTCCAGTTGGCGCATGGTGTCCAAGACCGCTTTGTGTTCGATCTTGTTGGTGATCAGGTGCTTACCCTTGCTGGCGTAAAAATGCGCAGCGCCTTTGATCGCAAGGTTGTCGGACTCGGTAGCACCGGAGGTCCAGACGATTTCACGCGGGTCGGCGTTCACCAGATCAGCGACCTGACGGCGGGCATTCTCCACTGCCTCTTCAGCTTTCCAGCCAAAGACGTGGGAACGCGATGCCGGGTTACCGAAGTTTCCGTCAACCAGCAGGCATTCACTCATTTTCTGCGCGACGCGCGGATCGACCGGGGTAGTCGCGGAGTAATCGAGGTAAATCGGCAATTTCATTGAATATCTCCTATCAGGCAGGCGCGCCGCGCATTCATCTGCGTTCATTCGACGGCGGACGTTTCAATCTTATCCAGCTGGGGCGTTCTGCATGTATTTCGACGCAGATCCTGGCGCTGAGCGACTTCTTGTACCTCACGGCGAGTCACAAGGTCAGCCAGGCTTATACCGCTAAGAAAATCGTGAATCTGCGAACTCAGGTCACACCACAAGTGGTGAGTCAGGCAGGTATCGCCCGCATGGCAATCACCCAGACCCTGGCAACGTGTTGCATCGACCGACTCATTGACCGCGTCGATCACCTGCGCGACCTGGATACCTTGCATGTCACGGGACAACTGGTAACCACCACCAGGCCCCCGCACGCTCGACACCAGATTACTGCGACGCAGCTTGGCGAACAGTTGCTCTAGGTAGGACAGGGATATGCCTTGCCGCTCGGAGATATCGGCCAGAGACACTGGCCCGTGCTGCGCATGTAATGCCAGGTCAAGCATGGCGGTTACAGCGTATCGGCCTTTTGTAGTCAGTCGCATGGCATGTACCACGGAGGTTCGGAATGACTGCGAGTATGCTATTCCCGAGTATTTAAGTCAACTATAAGACCGAGTAAATCAGTCGGGATTACCCGCAAACAACGGCGACATCATAACAAACGCAGGGGTGCATTGGCACACCCCTTAGGTCTAGTACCGGCGAGCCCGATCTGCCCTTCAGCCAGCCTTGGTTTCGCCGCCGTCTTTCACGCAGTCAAACACCTCGTCGTGCAACGCAGGCAGCTCTTTGGCGCAGTAATCACTGCCCAACGCGTTAAGCGCGCCACACATACCCTCAAGCCTCGCGTCGACCGCCTGCAGATGATCAAGCAGTTGACCAATCGCCCGTGCCACAGGGTCAGGCATATCTTCGCTGACGCCATAGGCATCGAAACCGAGCTTTTCAGCGATGGCTTTACGCTTGGCTTCCACGTCGTCGTCGGACTTGATGATGATCCGCCCCGGGATGCCCACCACAGTGGCACCGGCAGGCACCGCCTTGGTGACCACTGCATTGGAGCCGACCTTGGCCCCAGCACCGACCGTGAACGGCCCTAGCACCTTGGCACCCGCCCCGACAACCACGCCCGACTCGAGCGTCGGGTGGCGCTTGCCCTTGTTCCAGCTGGTTCCGCCCAGCGTCACCCCCTGATAGAGCGTGACGTCGTCGCCGATTTCCGCGGTTTCGCCAATCACGATGCCCATCCCGTGATCGATAAAGAAGCGCCGCCCAATCGTCGCCCCCGGATGAATCTCAATGCCGGTCAACCAGCGGCCGAAGTTGGACACCACGCGCGCCAGCCACTTCCAGTCAAGGGCCCACAGGTAATGCGACAAACGATGCAGCCAGATTGCGTGCATGCCGGGGTAGCAGGTCAGCACCTCAAAAGCGTTGCGCGCAGCAGGATCGCGATGGAACACACTTTGAATATCTTCTCGCAAACGCTCGAACATCATTGATCCTTCCGCTTATGGGGCTCGCCGCGCGCCACTTTCTGCGTCTCGGTAAGAATGCCCCGCAAAATATTCATCTCCGACCGGTACACCGCGCGACGACCGAACAGGCGACGCAAGCGTGCCATCAGGTGACGCGGGTTTTCCGTGTCGAGAAAACCGATATCAACCAGCGTGGACTGGAGATGGCCGTAAAACAGCTCCATCTCATCCATAGTGACTTCTTCCACGCTGCGCGCAGAGGCTACTTCGACCTTCTCGACCTTGGTCGGCTGCCCTTGCGCAGCGAGCCAGGACATCCGCACCTCATAGGCCAGCACCTGCACCGCTGCCGCCAGATTGAGCGAACTGAACTCAGGGTCCGAGGGGATATGGATGTGATAGTGACATCGCTGCAGCTCTTCATTGGTCAGGCCGGCATACTCACGACCGAACACCAGCGCCACCTCCGCGCCCTGCGCCGCCTGCTCGGACGCCATCACCCCGCACTCGCGAGGATCGAGCAGCGGCCAGGGGATTCGCCGATCACGCGCACTGGTGCCCAACACCAGATTGCAGCCGACCAGCGCGTCTTCCAGGGTCGCGACGACCTGCGCGTTTTCCAGGATATCGCTTGCGCCAGAAGCCCGCGCATCCGCTTCATGGTTAGGGAAAACCAGTGGATCGACCAGCACCAGGCGTGAAAGCCCCATGTTTTTCATGGCACGAGCAGCTCCACCGATATTACCGGGGTGACTGGTACCGACCAGGACAACACGAATATTTTGCAGCAATGCAAGTTCTCACAGACGGGAGAAAGGGGAGCAAATCTTACAGAACCACCCCCATTAACGCTATGGACGCTATGCACGCTGGAAATAATTGATGCTACGCCCTACAATGTTCGGCTTTCTTTAACGACCTAGGTGAAACGTCCATGCAGCCCATGCTGAATATCGCGCTGCGCGCCGCCCGCAGCGCCAGTGAATTGATTTTCCGCTCCATCGAGCGCTTGGATACCATCAAGGTCGACGAAAAAGACGCGAAGGATTACGTCACTGAAATCGATCGGGCTGCCGAGCACAACATCATTGCTGCCCTGCGCAAGGCTTACCCGACTCACGGTATCCTTGGCGAAGAAAGCGGCATGCACGAAGGCAGCGGCGAAGGCACAGAGTACCTGTGGATCATCGACCCGCTTGATGGCACCACCAACTTCGTACGCGGCGTTCCGCACTTCGCAGTCAGCATCGCCTGCAAATACCGTGGCCGTCTTGAACATGCCGTGGTTCTCGACCCGGTCCGCCAGGAAGAATTCACCGCCAGCCGTGGCCGTGGCGCCGCGCTTAACGGTCGCCGTCTGCGCGTCAGCCAGCGTAAAAGCCTCGAAGGCGCCCTGCTGGGTACCGGCTTCCCGTTCCGCGAAGGACAAATGGACAACCTGGAAAACTACCTGGGCATGTTCCGCAGCCTGGTCGGTCAGACCGCCGGCATTCGCCGTGCAGGCTCCGCCAGCCTCGACCTCGCCTATGTAGCTGCCGGTCGTTTCGATGCGTACTGGGAGTCGGGCCTGTCCGAGTGGGACATGGCAGCGGGCGCACTGCTGATTCAAGAAGCCGGCGGCCTGGTGAGCGATTTCACTGGCGGTCACGAGTTCCTTGAAAAAGGTCATATCGTTGCAGGCAACACCAAGTGCTTCAAAGCTGTGCTGACCTCGATCGCACCGCACCTGCCGGCCTCGCTGAAGCGCTAAGCCTCAGGGTCGACAACAAAAACCGGCGTTCGCCGGTTTTTTTATACCCCGCATAAACAAAAAAGCACCCGAAGGTGCTTTTCTTTGATGCCGATACTGACGCGTATTACTGAGCGCCTTGACCCAATACCAGCTGACCTTCTTTGTTGACCGGAATCTGGTTACCCGGATCACGGTCCATACGCACCTGACCGACCTTGTCGTTCAGTTTGTATTTCACGTCATAACCCACGACCTTATCGCTGATGTCATTGACCGTATTGCAGCGGGTCTGAGTCGTGGTGTACGTGTCTCTGTTCTGCATGCCTTCCTGAACTTTGTTGCCTGCGTAACCACCGCCCACTGCACCGGCGACCGTCGCGATTTTTTTGCCGTTACCGCCACCCACCTGATTACCAAGCAAGCCACCGGCCACAGCACCCAGCACGCTACCCATGATCTGATGCTGATCCTTGACCGGCGCCTGACGGGTGACCGCTACGTCTTTGCACACTTCACGCGGGGTTTTGACCTGCTCTTTGATGGGTTGCACACCCAACACCTCTGCATACTCAGGGCCGCTTTTCACCAAGTTATACGTGGCGACAGCACCCCCGGCAGTCACGCCGACAGCACCCAGCACAGCACCAATTAGCAACGACTTGTTCACTTGAACCTCCTGGTAACCTCGCGCGAAATTTCCCACGCTACTCCCAGCCTTGGAGTACGAAAAAGGGCGTGAGTTCAACACTCACGCCCTTCTGGGTCCAAACCGGTAAGCACTCAGGCTTTACGGACGCTCATCAACCTTGTCAGCCACAACAGGAGGAATCAGATCCTCGGTGCTCAGGTTCAACCAGATCAACACCACGTTGGCGATGTAGATGGAGGAGTAAGTACCCGCCAGTACACCGATGAACAATGCGACGGAGAAACCGTGCAGGCTGTCGCCACCGAAAACCCACAATGCCACGATTGCCAGCAAGGTGGAGATCGAGGTC
This sequence comes from Pseudomonas sp. ASL8, assembly GCF_056680355.1. Taxonomy (NCBI): domain Bacteria; kingdom Pseudomonadati; phylum Pseudomonadota; class Gammaproteobacteria; order Pseudomonadales; family Pseudomonadaceae; genus Pseudomonas; species Pseudomonas sp. ASL8. The sequence goes on from NZ_CM155278.1 coordinate 370,120, forward strand.
GCCATGGTGCGCAACAGGGTTTGCGTGGTGGAGATGTTGATGTTTTCAATCAACGACGCCTTGCGCAGTATCCGGAAGTTTTCCCGGACCCGGTCGAAGACCACAATTGTGTCGTTCAACGAGTAGCCAATGATCGCCAACACAGCAGCAAGCACCGTGAGGTCAAAGGTCACCTGGAAGAACGACAGGATCCCGATGGTGACGATCACGTCGTGAATCAGGGAGACGATTGCACCGACCGCGAATTTCCACTGGAAGCGGAAGGCCAGGTAAATCAATACCCCGCCCAGCGCCATCAGCATGCCGAGGCCGCCCTGATCGCGCAGCTCTTCACCCACTTGCGGGCCAACGAACTCGACGCGCTTGACGGTGACAGGGTTATCCGTGCCGCCTTTGCGCAAGGCTTCCGCAACCTGAGTACCCAACTGCGGGTCTTCGCCCGGCATACGCACGAGCAAATCAGTGGTAGCGCCGAAGCTCTGCACAACGGCCTCGTGGTAACCGGCAGTAACCAGTTCCTCACGCACCTTGCCAAGATCAGCCGGATGCTCGTAGGTCAGCTCGATGAGCGTACCGCCGGTGAAGTCCAGACCGTAGTTAAGCCCTTTGTGGAAGCAGCTAAACAACGCCAGCGCGGTAAGGAACATGGTAAAGGCGAACGCAACATTGCGAACGCCCATGAAGTTAATCGTACGTAACATGGCAGCCCCTTAAATCCACAACTTCTTGAAGTCACGTCCGCCGAAGATCAGGTTGACCATTGCGCGGGTCACCATGATGGCCGTGAACATCGAGGTAAAGATCCCGAGCGACATGGTCACCGCAAAGCCTTTGACAGGGCCTGTGCCCATCGCAAAGAGAATGCCGCCGACCAACAATGTTGTCAGGTTGGCGTCGAGGATCGCGGTGAATGCCCGGCCGAAGCCTTCATTGATTGCCCGCTGCACCGTCATGCCCGCAGCGATCTCTTCACGTATCCGCGAGAAGATCAGTACGTTGGCGTCGACCGCCATCCCCATCGTCAGAACGATACCGGCGATACCCGGCAGGGTCAGCGTTGCACCCAGCAAGGACATCAGTGCCAGCAGCATGACCATGTTCACGGCCAGTGCGACGGTGGCGATGACGCCGAAGAAACGGTAGATCGCCATGATGAACAGCGACACAAACAACATGCCCCACAGCGATGCATCGATACCTTTGGTGATGTTGTCAGCACCCAGGCTTGGACCGATGGTACGTTCTTCAGCGAAGTACATCGGCGCAGCCAGACCACCGGCACGCAACAGCAGCGCAAGCTCGGACGCCTCACCCTGACCGTTCAGGCCAGTGATACGGAACTGGCTACCCAGCGGCGACTGGATGGTCGCCAGGCTGATGATTTTCTTCTCTTCCTTGAAGGTCTGGACCGGTACGTCTTTCTCGACACCGTTGACCATCTGCTTGACGTAGGTCGTCGTCGGCTTCTGCTCGATGAAGATCACCGCCATGCTGCGACCCACGTTGCTGCGAGTCGAACGACTCATCAGCTCGCCGCCATGACCATCCAGACGGATGTTCACTTGCGGACGACCGTGTTCGTCGAAGCCAGCCTTGGCATCAGTCACCTGGTCACCGGTGATGATCAGACCACGCTCGACCGGTGCCGCAGGACGACCGCCCTCACGGAACTCGAACATCTCGGTAGTGGCTTTCGAATCTTCAGGGCCGGCGCCCAGACGGAACTCCAGGTTGGCAGTCTTGCCCAGAATACGCTTGGCTTCAGCGGTGTCCTGCACGCCCGGCAGCTCAACCACGATACGGTTGGCGCCCTGACGCTGAACCAAAGGCTCGGCGACACCCAGTTCGTTGACCCGGTTACGTACCGTGGTCAAGTTCTGCTTGATCGAGTATTCACGAATCTCGGCCAGCTTGGCCGGCGTCATCGCCAGACGCAGTACGGACAAACCGCCGCGTTCGCTGGTGGTCACGTCAAAATCGTTGAAGCTCTTGCGGATCAGGGTACGCGCTTGTTCGCGAGAATCTGCATCGCTGAAACCAAGCTGGATACCACCGTCGAGTTGCGGCAGGCTGCGATAACGCACACGCTCTTTACGCAACAGGGATTTGACTTCGCCTTCATACACCTTAAGGCGCGCATCCAGAGCCTTATCCATATCCACTTCCAGCAGGAAGTGCACACCACCGGACAAGTCCAGACCCATCTTCATCGGGCTTGCACCGATGCTGCGCAACCACTTCGGCGTGGTCGGAGCCAGGTTCAACGCAACGACATAGTCGTCACCCAAAGCCTTGCGCACGACGTCCTTCGCTGGCAACTGGTCTTCTTGCTTGGTCAGACGCAACAAACCGCCCTTGCCCTTCTCGGCCAGGGTGGAGCCTTTGACCTTAATGCCCGCATCGGTAAGCGCTCGGCTCACACGATCCAGGTCAGCCTGGTTCACCTGCAACGCAGTGCTCGCGCCGCTGATTTGAATGGCCGGATCGTCAGGGTAGAGATTGGGTGCGGAATAAATAAAACCGACCACCAGCACCGCCAGGATCAGTACGTATTTCCACAGAGGGTATTTGTTCAGCATCACGCCGCCCGCTTATAACGCGGGGCGCCTTGCGCGCCCCGTCGATTGGTAAAAGACTGAAACTTAGATCGCTTTCAAGGTGCCCTTAGGCAGCGTGGCAGCGATAGCGGCCTTTTGGATTTTCAGTTCAACGGTGTCAGACACTTCGATGACCACGAAGTCGTCGGTCACTTTGTTGATCTTGCCCGCAATACCACCGGAAGTGACAACTTCGTCACCTTTTTGCAGGTTGCCCAGCAGGTTTTTCTGTTCTTTCGCGCGCTTGGCCTGTGGACGCCAGATCATCAGATAGAAGATGACCAGGAAGCCGACCAGGAAAATCCATTCAAAGCCCGAACCAGCAGGACCGGCGGCAGGTGCAGCAGCGTCCGCGAACGCGGTAGGGATAAAAAAGCTCATTTAGCACTCCAATTGCAAAATTTTGTTAATAGGGTAGAAAACTCAGTACTCAATCAATCCAAAGGCGGCGTTGGAAGCCCGCGTTTGGCATAGAAGGCATCGACAAAGGCGGCCAATGTACCTTGTTGAATAGACTCGCGCAAACCAGCCATAAGCACTTGGTAATGCCGCAAATTGTGAATGGTATTGAGCATGCTCCCCAGCATTTCCCCGCACTTATCCAGATGATGCAGATACGCACGCGAGAAGTTCTTGCAGGTATAGCAATCGCAGGTCGGATCCAGTGACGAATCGTCATGACGATGGAACGCGTTACGGATTTTCAACACACCCGTATCAATGAACAAATGGCCGTTGCGCGCGTTGCGGGTTGGCATCACGCAATCGAACATGTCGATACCGCGGCGTACACCTTCAACCAGATCTTCTGGCTTGCCCACGCCCATCAAGTAACGAGGTTTGTCAGCCGGCATCATGCCCGGCAAGTAGTCCAGCACCTTGATCATCTCGTGCTTGGGCTCACCGACCGACAGACCGCCGATAGCCAGACCGTCGAAACCGATCTGATCAAGGCCTTCCAGCGAGCGCATGCGCAGATCCTGGTGCATGCCGCCCTGAACGATACCAAACAGCGCCGCCGTGTTTTCGCCGTGGGCGATTTTCGAGCGTTTGGCCCAACGTAACGACAGCTCCATAGAGACCCGCGCCACGTCTTCATCAGCCGGGTATGGCGTGCACTCGTCGAAAATCATCACAATGTCCGAGCCCAGGTCACGCTGGACCTGCATCGACTCTTCCGGCCCCATGAACACCTTGGCGCCATCGACCGGAGAGGCGAAGGTCACGCCCTCCTCCTTGATCTTGCGCATGGCGCCCAGGCTGAACACCTGAAAACCACCGGAGTCAGTAAGAATCGGCCCGCTCCACTGCATGAAATCGTGCAGGTCGCCGTGACGCTTGATCACTTCAGTCCCGGGACGCAGCCACAAGTGGAAGGTATTACCGAGGATGATCTGCGCGCCAGTCGCTTCGATATCCCGAGGCAGCATGCCTTTGACCGTGCCGTAAGTACCGACCGGCATGAAAGCAGGGGTTTCGACCACACCCCGAGGAAAGGTCAAGCGACCGCGACGCGCTTTGCCGTCAGTGGCCAGCAACTCGAAAGACATACGACTGGTGTTGCTCATGCGTGATCCTCTGGGGCCGAGTCCTTGGGAGCTGTCGGCGCGGGATTGCGGGTGATGAACATTGCATCACCGTAACTGAAGAAGCGGTACCCATGCTCCACTGCCGCCGCATAGGCAGCCATGGTTTCGGGGTAACCGGCGAACGCCGAAACCAGCATCAATAGCGTGGATTCAGGCAAATGAAAGTTGGTCACCAGGGCATCGACCACATGGAACGGACGCCCGGGGAAAATAAAGATATCGGTGTCACCACTGAACGCCTTGAGCTGACCGTCGCGCGCAGCACTTTCCAGCGAACGCACGCTGGTGGTGCCCACCGCAATCACCCGACCGCCCCGCGCACGGCACGCCGCCACGGCATCGACAACGTCCTGACTGACTTCCAGCCACTCATTGTGCATGTGGTGGTCTTCGAGCCGCTCAACGCGGACCGGCTGGAACGTACCCGCACCGACATGCAGGGTCACGAAAGCCGTTGAAACGCCCTTCTGCGCAATCGCATCGAGCAACACCTGATCGAAATGCAGCCCCGCAGTCGGCGCGGCAACCGCCCCGGCGCGCTCGGCATACACCGTCTGATAACGCTCGCGGTCGGCGCTGTCATCGGGACGGTCTATATAAGGAGGCAACGGCATATGGCCGACCCGCTCCAGCAACGGCAACACCTCTTCGGCAAAACGCAGCTCGAACAAAGTGTCATGACGGACCACCATCTCGGCCTCGCCACCGCCATCGATCAGGATCATCGTGCCCGGCTTGGGCGACTTGCTCGACCGCACATGGGCCAATACCCGATGGCTGTCGAGCACACGCTCAACCAGAATCTCCAGCTTGCCGCCGGAAGCCTTCTGCCCGAACAGACGCGCCGGGATCACCCGGGTATTGTTGAACACCATCAAGTCGCCGGGGCGCAAATGCTCCAGCAAATCGGTGAATTGACGGTGCGCCAATGCGCCGCTAACCCCATCCAGGGTCAACAAGCGGCTGCCACAACGCTCGGCCAAAGGATGGCGAGCAATCAAAGAATCAGGGAGCTCGAAGGTAAAGTCAGCAACACGCATGATGGGGTTCGTCTAGCAGGGCCGGAAAGTTTAGCGGAAATAATGAACATTCACCACGAAACATGATTGACCAACGGTAATACCCTCTCTATACTCCGCGCCCATCAAGCCCTGATGGCGGAATCGGTAGACGCGGCGGATTCAAAATCCGTTTTCGAAAGGAGTGGGAGTTCGAGTCTCCCTCGGGGCACCAAATTAAAGAAAGGCCTTGCTTTGCAAGGCCTTTTTTTATGGGCGCAGGAAAGTGGTTGGGGCTGGGGAAAGGCTCGGATGTGGAATTTTCAGCCAACTGCTGATCCCTGCGCGTTGCAAGGTAGTTCTCGCTAAAAAGCTTGTCCGTAATCGACTGCGTTGCGGTCGTGAAAATAATTGATTTCACTGGCTCCGGAAGGCCGCACCTACCTTTCCGCGGTCAAGGACTGGGCGCGACCCAACGACAGAGCAAGGTAGGATCCATCTGAAACTGAACGGCTACATAGCGGAAACCTTTACCCCGTTCAAGGGAAGCGGTGATGGCGGATAGATTGAGCTGCTTTGAATATTTGCCCATGAAAAACACCCCAAAGGTCGGATGGGTGTCCAACTTTTGAGGCGCAGTTCAGGACGTGGGAGCTGACTCGTCTGCGAAGACCATTCAACGCGGTCTACCTGCCGCCACTCGATCCAGATCATGGCTATAGGGTCAAACCCAAACCTGTCAGAAGCCCGTGCCGGGCTTATTCGCAGACAAAACTATGCGTCCCGGTCAGCTTTCACATACACATCAAAAGCATTGGCCCACACTGTCCCAGCGTCTTGCCGCAGGGCTGTAGGGGGATGCCGCCCTGCCCCCTTAGACTACAACCTCACGCCTACAACCGAGACTTACATGGACGTTATTGAAGAAACGCCACAGGTTATCGAAAAACCAATTGCCGCCTTGGCTGCACGTTTCACCTGGCTCGCGGCACTTCCGATTCTTGGATTCATCTGCTACTCAGCGCCCTACGTCGCAGGCTTGGTCTTCTGGCAAACGTACCTCGGGAAGTTCAATGTTCCTGAGACACTATTCAAGAGTGAGGCTCGGGACTACTTTGTTTACGCCTATACAGCAGTGCTTGAAACTTTTAAAAACTGGGCCACCTTGATCGCTAGTCCCACTGTCTGGATTTTGGTTATTGGCGGGGTTTTGCTATTTTCCCTTGAGGTGTTCTGCATCAACCTATTGCCGAAGACTTCATTTGCAAGATCAGCTTCCAAAGCATTGGGCCGAAACAGGTATGTCGCCCTGATAACGGGTCTGCTGACGTTTTCAACAGCGATTGCAATACTGATTCTGCTAACTCCCTTGGTGATTTTTCCGTTTATTATCTTGCCAGGCATTGTTGGTGAATACGGCGCGAACAGAGCGTTAGAACGTGACTTGGCGATTTACGACAAGGGCTGCGATCACCCTGAAGCCCAAAAAACCCACTGTCACGTAATCATGGACGGCACCAAAATCATTGCCACCGGGTTTCTCGTCACGACGTCCGATACCAGGCTGGTTATTTACGAAGACCACAAAGCCAAAATCATCCCGATCAAGGACTACAGCATCGAGTTAATGCCGCCCAAGGATTACCTTGCGCTGATTGCCCCCAAGAAAATCCCAGTGCCTACTAACGTCGATGTCCCGCGCTAGTGAGGTAATGGACTCAAGCCATTTTTGAGACGGGTAGAACACAGGACAGGTATATCTTTTATTGCTTTTGAATCACGCGCTGAAAACCACGGATTTTCACCGGTGGATAACTTAATCCGCAGTTGTGGAGTTTTCGAAAGTCGAGCCTTGACCTAATTATCCACAGGCATAGAAAAGATCGTGCAAGCGCTGTCGTTGACAGCAACCCAGGTAGCCAGAACCTTTGAGGCAGCACTTCAAAGTGAGTACGTCATCAACCAAGGCCGCGAGAGCGACGTCAGGCATGAAATCAGCAGTCGAAAAATAAAGATCGACTCAATCGATGATCAGATTTTCAGGCTGGATCAGAAGCTCGACCTCCTGGAGACGCTGGCCAACCGAGAAAGCTTAATGGAGGGCTACATTGCCGACATGGCGAACTGGATGGCGGATGAATTGGAACTCAACGCTAAACGGCACAGCCTGAGCACTCGCCTGGAGGAAATTCGCCAGCAAACGCAGGAAGAGATGGGCAGCGCACGGCAGGCTGAGACCCTGGCGGCTACCGCTTACGCACGAGCCGTGGCCTGGGGTGACGTCGAAGGCGAAAAAGCAGCCAGCACAGACGCTCAGAAAGCGGCGAAAAACCTCACTACCGCGACCGAACAACATCGCCGCCAGCTACTGATCATCACCGCCTTGGAGCAAGAGCTGGCAACCGTTGACCGACACATTAGCGAGGCTCAGGTAGAACACCAAAAAATTGAGAACACCGCCTTACGGCTCGCCCACGACGCCCTGGAGGAAAGGTGGAATGAAGCCGCCCGAGCGCTGCTTGATGTGGGAGGTAAGCTTTACGCCGCAGCCAACCTGATTGGCCGCGACCCGGTGTCCTTGTTCAAGCTCGACATCCCTGAGCAGGGTGAAAACTCGGGCAGTTGGAGGTGGCGCGACCTGGTAGACCGTGGGAGCCAGCATCGCACGCGCGATCTGCTCGCGATGTAACACCCGTTTACCCTGAAACAGTCTGCTTTCGCGGGCTGTTTAAATCCCTCCAAGGATCGATGCCATGAACGCAGCGGCACAAAACACCTCGACCACTTCAGAAGCGCTTAGTGCGAGAAAAGCCTACCTGACCGCACTACTCAAGCTCGTGGATACCACCAATGGAAAAAGCACAGCGACGCAGAAGCTCACCATCACTGCAATCAAGGCAGAAATGGGGCTCATTGAGCATAAGCTGAAAAAACGGTGATTCGGATAAACGGAAGCTCACGAAAGCTTCCGTTGCATTCAATTTCGGCAGGCAGCTCCAGGACAGAACCCTACATATGAAGCGGAGCGCCTCACAACCCCGCTCCTCGGTGGCCCACTGTTGAGCCACCAAATGAGGCGACGCCAATGAAGGAATCATTGACCTACCTTGTTGATCACCAGGACCCAAATCAAATATATCCAACCTCTTCAATAAACCCCGCAAGCGCCCCTCGCTGCACTCCGTTATAACGCCATTCGTCCAATGTGCGAACCATTGCGACATCCCTTGATGGCTGGCACAAATCAACGAATTGAACCGGTAATTTTGCGGAGTCATCCATGTGATGCTCGACATGTCGGCAAAACGCGTAGATCCACATCGCGACTTCTAAGGAACAATCCCACTTGTTCCAGTTCATCGTGCTGGCCAACGGTTGTTGCACGTTCGTGCGTGCTTTCTTCAAAGTCTTTAGTAGAACATCGATTGCTTTGCCTTGGGTCTCGAAAGAACTTCTCGCAAGGAGAAACGCCGCGACTTCGGTAATACGTCCTTCGCGCGAACGGTCGAAGCTGACGGTCTTACCAAGCAACTTTTCGTCGAGGTACGAGTACAACTCCTTCATCCATGTACTAGATAGTGCTTCCGGCGTTACTCGTTCTTCTTCCAGGAGCGGCACAATCACCTCGGCAAACAACCAAGGCTCAGACCATCCTAGCTCGCGCATGTGGCCTCGCAGGCTCTCAACAAGAAATTCAGCTTCGTTCTTGTCTAGCTTCGGTGGCAATGTGTAGTAGAGCGCTTGCCGAACAATATCCACTGACTCACCGTTCCCTTCCTCCCGTGCCAGACCGCTTAACAACCAACACATCGTCCGAATGCTTGTCTGCCGATCAAACGATGCTAGACGAGCTACTACTTGCCTCGCCCCGCCACCATTCTTGGACGCATCTCGCAGACTGGCCAATCCCATCCATTTCAGAAGCCCGTTCGTGCTTCGCAACAAACTCTCCCTTTGCTTATTCGTAATCCCGAATGCGATTGCAAGAGAAACCTCCCCGACAATTTGACTCAATAGGGATAGCTTGATGGCATCTCGGTGGAGCTCTTCTTTATCAAGTGTGACCGCGCAGCGCTCCGACAAATTCACCAGTTTCTCTGGTGCGACACTCCACAAGATCTTGATCGCGTAGACATCCGCCCATGTCAATGCTTGGTATTTAATTCGATGGCGGAAGTGTTCGTAGGAGTAAGATCCGCGAAGAAAACTTTCCAAATCTTGCTGAAACAAGTGCGGCTGAACCGACTCAAAAGAGGTATCGGGCGCTATGTCACTGATCCGCGAGAATGCGTTTTCAAGCGAGCCCTCTAGGAAGTCGAAGAACGCAACTTTCTGGTCGTCAGCAGCGCCCCACGGAGAATCTCCATGAGTTGTATGTGCGAGTATCTCAGCCACAATCTCCCACCGCTGTTGAGAAGCGTCTTCCATCGTGCTTAAGCCACTGACACACGCGTCCATACCTGGAGTCTTAGGAAATCGTAAAGATTCACCATCGAGTAGATCCAGCTCCGCCAGTCGAACACGCAATTCCTCGCCATGTAAGCCCCGAAGCGAATCGTCCCCGATCCAAGTCGAGAGAACCGAGCCCGTCATATCCCAGCTCAGGAAACTCAATCGCTCGCTCCGTTGTCGGACAGGCTGTTCCTGACGTTTAGAATCGAAAATTGGCTCTATGTACTCGCCATCCGCGCTCGACCCGTTCGCAGCTCTCGATATCAATCGAGTCGCATATTTGAAGACCTCATGCAACGAATCCATAGGGATAGGAGTGATGAGTAACGGATGATCTTCGTTTGCCTTCTGAATTGAATTCGAAAGATTGAAACCTGCAACTGGAAGGCCCCGCCGATCCGCAATGAGCATATAGCGATCATGCAAAGCACCCGGCTTGACTCCGAATATTTTGAGGTCAATCCGCTGTGCCAGCCCTTGAAGCTTCTTGCAGCTCGCCAGCAGGTTGTCGATACGGTTGGGATCAGGGTCAGCGCCGGTAAAAGATTTCTGACTTTGAGTTGATGGAGTCGTCGGCACAACTGTGGTGAAGACCACATACTCCCCTTTGTCGGACGCATTGGGGAAAAATAGACCTATCCCAGCGTCTTCAAAGTAAGGGTCGAAGAAAATGATCTGATGGTCTCGGTGCTTCGCAAACTGCTGCTTGATCCACTCTACAAATTGTAGGCGCTCAGTGCCGTCGCCCTCGCTTAGGCGACCGAAGAAACGCGCCTCGGACTTTGGCGGATGTAAAACACTAAGTAATTCATTTATTTTTCGATTGACCACTACCCAGGGGTCTGCCTTTCTACCACCAATCACCGAGGCAAATCCGCCATGACCGCGATTACCTGTTTGCGCGGCTTTCACCCTGGGGGACCCTCGCAGCTTCTTCTTTAGTGCATTGTCCAACCAGCCCAACTTAACTTCTGCGTTCAAGCCTCCTAGGGCGTGTCCTGATATGGAGACTTCACGAATATAATGATTCTTCCAGGTGCAGCACAACGTGGCTGCAGAGGCTCCGTCCTTCACTCCATGTATTTCGATTTCCACCGAATCGGCAATATCCCAATAACCATCAGGCAATTCGATCGTACACTCGATGACATCCGTTGCTCCTTTATCGACCGACGCAATGCTCGAAAATATGCGTTGTGCATCGTTCATTATTTGGGCGTGGACGAAGAGCTTCGAAAAGCTCGGCAGTTGCGTCAGATTTAGTTTGACCACAAGTGCTTTGCATCCATCTGCCCACGACACATCCAAGAGCTCTCTCTCGTGGTCGTCTAGGGTCGGGAAAACAAGCAATTCCAAATCGCCAAATCGTGCCGCATCCTTGCTAGAGAAATCCAAACCGGTATCAGCGTTCATTCGTTTAACGAGGAAGCGCGCCATTTCTTGGTCAAGGCCTCGCGCAGTTGTGAACAATTGCTCCTTGTCGACAGTGGTAATTGCGGCACTAAAAGCCGAAGCACTACCGTGAGGGCTTTGTGGACCAAGATGCTCATGCGCATCGCGATTCAATAGCAACGCCGCTGGCCTGCATACGTAGCTATCGCTCAAGCTGAAAGTCCCGATACGCCTCTCAAGCGAATCCGACAGCTTTAGGTCAAGCGAGCTACTGATTTCCTTGATGTTGTCTCCTTTTGAAAGCTTGCCCAGCAGTTCACCTGCATGATCGCTATCAATGTAGAGAGTGGCGCGAATCACCTGAGCGCGCCAGTCACCAACAGCTTCAAACTTATCGTCGCTGGGCGCACTCCATACTCCTGAGGAAAAGCTATATGGAAGGAGACGACCGTAAACAAATCGGTTCTCCAGGCCATCGTCATTTTGAATTTGCGCAATCCAAATTTGCAAAGCACACGCACGCCCGGGCGTGGAAAACAACCGACCGAGTCTAGTGTCCTCCATCAAGTCCTTTAATTCGATTGTCATTTTCATCCCTCAGAACGTCTTTTCGATGCCGCTCTCTAGCGGTGGGGCACCTACTATCGAGACGGAACATAACCATCTCGTTGAGAATCGCTCCCAAGCAACAATCGGCCAGGCCGTTAACGTTAGGGCCTCCGTCTGACCTAAAGCGGCCAGGTGGATGCGTCGACAGCTGTCTTGGGAACGCTATGCGGCAGATGAATCAATTGGCCATGGAGGAGTAAACCTAGGGCCAGATTGATCCAGAAGGCAAGCCTAGGGAGTGAAGGGTTATATTATTTCCGCCATTCAATCCGTAATCTCAAGCCGGAATTACTGGACTCACATCGCAGCCGCTCCAATTGCTTCGACTGCCAGCTCATCTAAAACAGAAAAAACACCGTCAAGATGTTCGCTGTACGATGCTGTGTAGTTAGATGTAAACACATATCGCTCCTTGACGTGTACCAGCTTTTCGCGAATAAACTCGCGGTGCTTAGCCCAGTAGCGCCCCATCTCTGTCGGATCGAAACCTCCTGTGAGACCCTCCTTAGACGGAACATAACCCCTTTCATCTAAGCTAGTGAAGAAAGCATTGCTAAGATTAGCCAAACAGTAATCGATAAAATGGAAAATATTGTCTTCGTCAACATCTGGATTAAAGCAAAACCCAAATACATATTCTCCCATCAGCAGCGCAATACCACCACCATCTTTATGGTCACGAAGGTCGTAGTACCCGCAACCCACGCCTGATCCATCTGGAGGATTAGTATTACTTAGCTGATAGATTACAAATGACTTCAGGTCAGAGCGGACGGACGAAATACGACGTGCAATCGAATTCTCATCTCCAACAGCACTCTCGCTGATTAAGAGCGAAGCCTCGCCTAGAAACTCTTCATCAGGCGCATCGTCGACTTCCTTAAAAAAATTTCTTCCTGCGTCAACATAGGCATGCCAAAATAATTCAGCAATCGTCTGCGATAGCCTCCTCATTGCCGACAGCGCGAGCTTACTTACCAAGCCATTGGTCGTGGCCTTTAAGTCTTCATGCACGAGGAGCGCCGATTGAAGATTATTCAACTGCCCGTTTCGGTCAGCAGAACACTGAAGCCTAAATAGCATCAAATCGTTCCAGCCTAAAACCCCACGGTCGTTGCCAATAAGTCGCTCGAGTAATCCCTCACCTTCGTAAGCGCGCTCTCCAAAAATTCGCCATGCTATCTCTACGATATTTTCGGCAGTGTTCAGATGCTGTTGACCGGCTGTTCTTCCCCATCCAGCACGATCTAGTAGCCGCAGCAGTGAGTAGATCGATCTCTGCCGCAGGCTTCTATCATTGTTTGCCACAGAGGAATACTTTGGTAGGTAGTCAACGAGAGTGCTGATAGCGTCATCCGCAACTGCTTTAGTTAGGGCATATGATTGGTTCACGAGGACCCTCCAGAATTGGTCATGTGCGTATTGACCTTGCTCTAACTGGAAGTCCTCGGACTCAAGAATTGAAACAACGGATACCCCTTCGCTGACCTGCCCCACTGCATTTTGGTAGAGAATAAATGTCTGTTGTGGTTCGGGCGTAGCAAATCGAACAATAAGCTTTAAATAGTTTTCAAGGTTTCTGAAAGACTCTTCGTTGAAACAAGCACGCGCTGCTAAGACCGACTCTTCCACGTCACGTCGAGCAGGGAAGTTTAGCGTGGCCACATCGAAAAGCTGTTTCAATAAAAATTTTGCTGGCTCTGGTTGCCCCGTTATCAGCTCTGAAAACCCGTCGGAGTTAGTGAAGTCTGGTTGTCCGGGGATACGACAAAGTGAAAAGGATCCAGAACGACCTTCAGTTTCTTGCGCATAAATTAGTCTGAACAGCCCGGGATAATTTAAATGTAAAAGGATCAGGTTGATAAGGTCCCTTTTATTGAAGTCGGTTCGACCTAAATTACTGCGTTCGAGTTGCATTAACAGCATGGCGTTAACGAACCGCTTCACTTTGCGCAGATCGCCCACAAACGGTAGGTAGCTGGCCGCAAGACTGCCGTCGAGAATATCCGCCAACTCGCTGAGCACCGAACCAAGTTTCATCATCGTGTCGGAAGGAATTGAGCCCTGCTGGTTTTCTACGCGTTGCCAATCCCTCCGTAGGAAATCTCTGATACCTGAGCTATCGACGAATAAACTCAATTTTACTGTGACAAATTTTTCAAGAAACTCCCGTGCTCTCGATCCCTCATCTTGGTTTTTAGCGAGAATTTCCGTGTCGTAGCAAAGCACATATGTGGCTCGGGAAAGCTTGAACGTTCGCCGAGTAGCGAATAGAACGGAGTTTGTGGTTTTTGCGTCCAGACGATCGAGGTCATCGATGACAATGATTACCCGGCGGCCAATACGCCGGAGGACCTCATCAATATCATCCAGCAGTTCATCCACGGTTTCCTGAGACGGCTCCACCGACAATTTAAAGCCGAGAAAAGAAACGTCAGCTCTTCCCTTTATCAATCGAGAGTACCGGGATGCCGCAGGTCGAAACTCTGGAGCGAAAACTTCACGCTGAATAGCTGCGGAAAGGTCTCTGATCAAGCGGTCAGCAAGGTCGGGCTCTGACGCGTATCGAAGGGGTTCGAAGCGACACACAATAGCCCTTTCTTCTGCGCTTGCCCAATGACGCGCTGCGAGATTAATGAAGCTTGTCTTTCCGACTCCCCAGGGGCCATCGACTCCAAAAACAAGACCAGGATGGGCGCCGCATGCGAGTACGGTCTCCGCGAAAGATTTGGCCTGCATTTCACTCGCGAGGACGTCTTCTTTTTTGTCTCTGATTTCCTCGTCCGCGATAAAAAAAAGCTGTTGAATCGGTCTTCTAGTTCTGGGCCAGTACTGCTGAAATAGCGGCGACATCAGCATTGCGCAAAGGAGGATCAGAACTGCTGGCGTCCAATAAGGATCCGCAACTTCTAAAGCGGTGTGGACCTTGGATAGCCATGGTGATGTCAGCTCATTTGTCCAGATGCCAATGCCAAGTGCCAATAGTAGATCGATCCGAAAGCTCCGAACCATTCGAAAAGCTGCAACATGTGCTTCCCGTTTGTAGGCGTACGTCAGGCAAAGAAGCAACGCGGCTAGAATTCCACTTATCTGCATCCATAACTCAAAGTCCCCTACGATCGGAGCGAAGTTTCTGCCAAGGTAATGCGCGGCACGCCAAACCTCTGCGGCGATAAACCCTACAGCTAATGGCTTGGCAAAAACCAGTAACTCCGGCATTTTCATGGCTGATTTGGTAGTCGCCACTTATTTCTCCTATGGTGCTGCGGTGTATTACCGTACGTCTCAGCCATCAAGCTTCGTGGTCGAATGTAAGCGCCGGCAAATTACACCTTGTACGTCGAGCGTTCAGTTGACACAACTCCCGGGGCAAATATTTATTAAGCATTACCAACTACCTATTTTTGAGTCTCCTTTAGGCTCCTAGGCGTAGGCGCATCCTACTTGTTCCTTTTGACCGATTCCGGCCTACGGTTCACCCAAACTTGTGAGCGCTGCTGTAACACCTATTCGGCTTGTAACACCCACCGCCCGTGAAAGATTTGCGGTGTGTAACATAATTAAAACGCCATAAATTCAACAAGTTAACTCTAAGTGCAACACGCGCAACACCTGTAACACGTCTTTTCGAGCCCCCACACCCCGTTGATGATAATGCCGCCAGCGAGTGGGATACTGGCTGGTATCGACTGATGCAGAATTCGAACGCTGGGTCGCCGAATGCCGGGTCGCTTGGTAGGTGCCGTCTATCCAGAGGTGGTATGCAACGACTGGGGTGTCGAATTTGCCAGGGCCCCTGGGAATGTTCTGTAGACACGGGGTCGGAAACCCGCGTGATCGTGTTAGCGGAAAAATGCCCAGCTTAGTGAACAGGTGAACCGGGTGAACTGCTTGTTCACATGTGCATTTGCCCTATGGCTTGGTAGTCCGCTGGGGACCCTGGGCATTGCGGAGGGCTACGGGGCAAAGAACCCGCAGCATCTTGTTAGCGACTGAGTTTTCTACGTTGGTTGACAGGTTGACGTGGTTGACACCATCCCCAAGGTTGACCGAGCTCAACCGTTCGCTATCAACAACACAATGGCTCACCTTTACCGTTGCGGCAGCAACGCCCTTTTTTCTTCAATATCCTTTCAATTTCAACGTCGAAATTTCAGTAAGCCCGGGGAACTGTCGCTACCAAGATCTCGCGGCTTTCCGACCCCGTGCAGTAGCTTAATCCTCAGGGGCCCCGGCAGCTTTCGCGCGCTACATATCATTGAACTCCTTGAAGTGATCAATACTCCTCTGTCACGCTGTTCTTTGTGCCCGCCCCCAAAGCGTCTAGAGACGGCACACGACAAAATGGCTCAACCCGGCGATCAAAAGGAATTCACCCAATGACTGATAACAGTCCCTCTATCCATGAGATGGAACGCTTGCTTGAGCAAGCCGTCGTCAATTACGCCCATGTGCACACGACAAAGGGGGAGGATGCAGCCGAACCTTTCCTTCAGCGATTGAACGACATGATCGAGGATAGGGCTGTTCCAGAGGTGCTGAAGCAGAGAGCGAGAAGAAATATACGCTCGCTGGGGTTCCAGAAAGAAAAGAACGTCATGGAGCTTCTGGAGGAGGAGCTAAAAAAGCCCGCTGTGTTAGAGCGAGTAACGGATCTGCTGCTGATACCTCAAGATTTTGCGTCACTCATTGCTATGTGTGAGCAGTTTGCCTCAGAAGATCACTCTCAGGAGGGCAACCTGCTTAGCGACGTAGCAGTGAAGCTCAGAGAAAAATCCATCCTGGATTCCGCTGACGACACCACTGAAGAGACCGCAACCGTTGCCGAGACAGCCATTCGACTGACGGCACTGGAACTGACGGTACTGGACGAGCTATTTGAAGAGGTGACTTGGCCAGACGCTAGTCAGTCAAAGCAGTGGTACCACATGAACGCTCTCAGTATAAAAATTAAGCAGGGTCTAACCAGCATCAGGTCGGACATTATGTCTGAGCTTATGGATGCCAGACGGCGCAGGATGCAGATTGAATTCGGAGAATGAATGTCAATTCAGTCGTTAGACATAACAGCCGCCGAAAGCTTGTATCCCTGTATGTATCCCTAACTGTACAACCCGGCCAAAAGCCACGGATTATATAGAACGCACGAGTCTCCCTCTGGCACCATATAAATCCTTATAAATCAATAACATAGAGAGGTGGTAGAAAGAAATTTCTACCCTTTTTCTGTATGCGTCCGGGCATCCCGCCTTGCGTAACTAAACCGGTTGCCACCGGTGCGGCAGCAACTCGGAAATCTCACTCGCACGCTGTGTCGGCAGGAGCGTGAGGACGTCCTTCAAATAGGCGTACGGATCATGCCCGTTGAGGCGCGCCGACTGGATCAGGCTCATGATCGCCGCCGCGCGTTTGCCGCTGCGCAGTGATCCTGCAAAGAGCCAGTTCTTGCGACCTAACGCCCATGGCCGAATCTGGTTCTCTGCCCAGTTGTTATCTATGGGTACCGACCCATCATCGATATAGCGCGACAGCGCCATCCAGCGTTTGAGGCTGTAATCCAAAGCTCTAGAGATAGCCGAGCCGTCGTGCACGATCTGGCGCTGGGCGATCATCCAGGCATGCAAGGCATCCATTACCGGCACGGCTTTTTCTTGCCGTATTCGGCGGCGTAAATCCGGTTCAAGGTCGCGGACTTCGCTCTCGATTTCGTAAAGCAGCTGGATGTAGCGCATGGCCTGTTCGGCGAGCTGACTCTTGTTGGTGGCGTGCAGTTCGAAGAACTTGCGCCGCGCATGGGCCATGCAGCCGATCTCGGTCACGCCGAGTTCGAAGCTGGCCTTGTAGCCGCCAAAATCGTCGCAGACCAGCTTGCCCTTCCAGTCTTGCAGGAAGTTGCGTGCATGTTCCCCGGCGCGACTGGGGCTGAAGTCGTAGACGACCGCCGCCAAGTCCGAGAACTGGCTGGTGGCATAAGCCCAGACATAGGCGCGATGGGTTTTCTTCGCGCCCGGCGTGAGCATCTGCACCGGCGTTTCATCGGCGTGGATTACGCCATGTTCGAGAACAGCATCGCGCAGGGCATCGACCAGCGGCTGCAACTGCACACCACAGTTGCCGACCCATTGCGCCAGGGTCGAGCGGGCGATGGCCAAACCGGCCCGACCAAAAATCGACTCCTGACGATAGAGCGGTAAATGGTCGGCGAACTTCGCAATCATGACATGGGCCAGCAGCCCGGCGGTTGGGATACCTTTGTCGATGACCTGCGCCGGAACCGGTGCTTGGATCAGGGTTTCGCACTGATCGCAGACCCACTTGCCGCGGATGTGACGCTCGACGGTGAACACGCCCGGCGTGTAGTCGAGTTTCTCGCTGACATCCTCGCCAATGCGCTTGAGGGCGCAGCCGCACTGACAATGGCTGTTGTCGGGCTCGTGGTGGATCAGGGTGCGCGGAAACTGCGGCGGCAAGGCGGTGCGTTTAGGTTTTTGCCGGGCCTCGGTCGAAACGGGCGCGGGTTGCAGCGCCTCAAGTTCGGCTTCGATGGCCGCGATGTCGGTGTCGATCAGGTCATCAAGCAGGCTGGCTTGATCCGGGCTTAATTGCTCGCTGCGCTTGGCAAACTTGAAACGCTTGAGCTGCGCGATCTCGTGGGCCAGTTTCTCGTTGACCGTTTTGTGGTGGTGGATTTGCTTGCCCATCGTCTCGACTTTCTGATCGAGACTCTCGACACGCTGCATCAACTGCGCCGCCAGAGCGCGCAGTTGTTCAGGGTTTAGTTGGTCGAGGTTTGGAAGCGAAGTCATGCCGCCTATTTTGCCAGAGCAAGGCTACACCGGCGATAGACTCATCGGACAATTGCACGGCCAGGCTGGCCATGGCAGGCGTCACACGATGGAAATCGCGCTGCCAGGCCCGACTCTTTGCCAAGGCAAACCCAGCACCAGGGCATGCAGTTGTTCGGCGCCCAATTCTATTTGAGGGCCGTGCCGAGAACCCGGCCAGAAGAACTTTCCCTGATGCAGGCGGCGCGCTGCCAGCCAGATACCCAACCCGTCGTGCACCAGCACCTTGATGCGCGTGGCGCGGCGATTGGCAAACAGATAAGCACAGTGCGGCTGCGCCGCACCGAACACTGCAACCACCCGCGCCAGCGCGGTTTCGGTGCCGGCGCGCATGTCCATCGGCTCGGTGGCGAGCCAGATGGCGTCGATGCGGATCATCGCAACAGGTCTCGCAGAAAGGTGGCGCAGGCAGCGGCGCTTTCGGTCGGCCAGTTCACTTTCACGGTGCCGCGCGGGTGTGGGATTTCGAGGCAGATAGTCGATGACGCGGCTTGCGAATTTGCTCCGGCTAACTGTACGGGTAGCGGAATGAAAGCAGGTTGCAGCGCCATGGCTTTCTGCGTTTGCACTCGAATCCATTTATGGACGAGGTTCGCGTTGAGGCTGTGGCTCAGCGCAACGCTGGCAATCGAGGCCCCGGGCTGGGAGCACTCTTGAATGACCTGGGCCTTGAAGGATTTGGAGTAGGAACGGCGTTGTGGCTGCATGGAAGATCCGCTTAAAAGGCTAGAAATGGTGTCCACTTAAATTAGGTGGACACCATCGCCCTTGGCGTCAGGATCAGGAAGGTGTGTTGGCCGGACGCATACCTTTTTCTATCCAGAAAATCTATCCTTTTACCCTCCTTTACGCTTCGCTTGGGCATGTAGCGGCTCGCCATTCTGGCAGTGCATTGCACCTTTCAAGATCGCAAAAAATGCCAAACGTCAATCATCATTAAAAGTGCCATTTCCGGGCTAATTTGGACTTTTGGTGTATCTGCATCAAGGGAAATAGAAAAGTCACGCAATGTGGCTTTTCTGGGGTTTCGCACGATTATTCTCTCCAGACACTACTAGACCGATCATAATCGGGTACACGTTTGCCGAGTGATATCTTGATTGAGGTCATCAAGGGTGTGGAGGCTCTGCATCCTTACCTTTGACGGCCAGATTGCCTATATCCAATGAAAATCTCGTCAGGTAGACAGGACAATGGCATCTTAGTAACCTCTATCGTCCGAACCATAAGAAGTAGCTCATGGGAACGCTAAAGGTTGAAAACAAGAAAATAACTGAATATATACTTTACTTAAAAGAGGAATACAGGCCACCAAGTCGCGGAGGTAATACATCAGCCTTGCACGCTCATGAAATAGAGATTGAGGGTGAAACGTACAGTTTCATAGCGTGTGGAGCCCAGCAGTGGATTTATAAACGCGATACGGTTTCATTTGAGTACGAGCTAAATAGGAATTACAAAAATATCAAAAAAGAAACCATCTTAACTTTAGATGGGAAACTTAATGTCGTGATTCGGGGAAACAGAGGGAGTAAGCGGCAATTGCGTACTGCAAAATCCCGCCTTCCGGCTTTGAAACGGGAACAAAGAGGCTAGTACTTAATGATAAAAGCATTTGCTCTACTGACGACACTTGGACTAGTTGGCGTTTCCGTACTTGCATTTAATCAAGGCAAGGAGTTGCAAGATCAAAAAATAAAGTTTTCCGCCACGATAGAAAGCCTAAATCAGATCAAAGAAGAAAATAGACGTTTCAAAGTTGTGAACTCCATATATCAAGGGGCTACAACCGGTCTGTATGAGACAAAGCCTGAAATAACTACCCAAGTTAACCGAGTGGTAGAATTTATTCTGGCTACCAACAATCCGACGGAAGAAAATTTTAAAGAGTGCTGGGATAGAAAATTAAAAACGACTAATTGGGGGAGCATGGGGCCTGAAGGATTGTTGGATGACTGTATTGATATAATTTCCGACTCCAAAACCGCTATATTCATGAGGGAAATCGATAACAATAGAACCTCAGTAAGCTACAAGTGCCATTCCGAAGGAAATAGCCACTTTGAAGCTGCAAAGAACTGCTGGGCAGACAGGAACTACAGGATGATAAATAGTGCCAACGATACACTGTTCGATTTCGTTACAACTAAAAACTGGATGGATAATCAAAAAAACTTAATTAGAGATTGATGCTTTTAGTTGTGGTAATTTACGGGAGCGAAAGCACTACATCCTTTCTATTGGAGCGGACAGGATCTATAAGCCACGTAATAGCCCTGCAGGCCTTATTCCATATTTCTGATGCTATGGTATCAATCGAAATAGAAAAATCTTTTTTTATTGAGTTGTTTGGAAGGTAAGCGCGCCATAAAGCCCACATTCCAAGCCGCCAACTAATGCCTGACGCTGTGCTCCCGATCTCTCTCTGGAGCCAGCACCGTCATGATGCGACCCGACGCCAAAGTTGAAAAAGTGTACCTCTACCCAAAGCCGGTGGACTTTCGAAAGTCAATCGACGGCCTGGCCGCTCTGGTCGAACTGGATATCAAAGTCGCCGTGTTCGACCCTGTACTCTTCGTCTTCCTGAATCGCCACCGTAACCGTGTGAAAATACTCTACTGGGAGCGCAACGGTTTTTGCCTTTTGCTTAAGCCCCTGCCCCCCTGCCCCCCTGTAGCAAGTCAGCACCTTGAGTTCCCGCGTTACCCGTGAAACAGAATCCAGAACGTCAC
Source organism: Pseudomonas sp. ASL8 (assembly GCF_056680355.1). Lineage (NCBI taxonomy): Bacteria > Pseudomonadati > Pseudomonadota > Gammaproteobacteria > Pseudomonadales > Pseudomonadaceae > Pseudomonas > Pseudomonas sp. ASL8. The sequence goes on from NZ_CM155278.1 coordinate 391,334, forward strand.
CAGCAGAGTCGCCGCGACGAGCCAGGCCAACACCGCGAGCGCTGCACCGTCGATCGCAGGACGCGCAGTCTTGTCTGCGAAGGCCATGCGGCGCGGTGTGTCTGGTAGGCCGTGTTGTAGCGTCTTCGCAGACAAGTCAGCTCCAACCGACCGTTGAAACCCCACCCTTATATTTCAATCAGTTACATCTAGCTTGATGAGAGGCCTCGCCGCGTCTTCGACGCTGTGCTGTCGAAAGTCATGACGCTCTTCTTTGCACGACGGGCCTCTTCGCAGGCAAGCCTGCTCCCACGGTTGATTTGCCACGTCAGAAAATAATCATTTAAAGCCAATGATTTAAAGAATGTTTGATCATGGTATTTGCACAACCCCTAAAGCAAAACGGCATAACGACCATTCAGGGACAACACCTCGGCCCACCCTCTTCTAGACTCAACCCATGGTCGTAGAAAGAACCGAGCACGTCGCTTTGGTGCGGTTGAATCAAAGGCGGCGTGGCAAGCTGCCTTTTATGCCCTGAAGAGGTGCGGCAAAGACCGCACCGGGCCCAACAAGATGCCCGCCAAGGGTGCCCTGGCCAACGGCCTGAACATGCCACGATACCGTGACGTGGTGTGAGTGCCGCAGCCGACACTTTCGGACAACCGGCGACCGCCTGGTTTGCCCGTGATCGTGAGGAATGCTGTATGCCTGATGAGATGTTGCACCTGCCGATGGTCAACAGCCTGCTGGAGCGCCACAAGGGCTGCCCCGGCGCGCTGTTGCCGATCCTTCATGAGATTCAGGAGGGCATCGGTTACATCCCGGATGCCGCCATCCCCGAGATTGCTCACGCCCTGAACCAGAGTCAGGCCGAGGTTCGCGGGGTGATCAGTTTCTACCATGACTTCCGCACCGCCCCCCCGGCCCGGCATATCTTGCGTCTGTGCAGGGCCGAGTCCTGCCAGAGCCGCGGCGCCGAGCAGCTTGCCGCGCAGTTGCGCGAACGCCTGCAACTGGACGACCACGGCAGCAGTGCCGACGGCAACATCAGTCTGCGCCCGGTGTATTGCCTCGGCGCCTGCGCCTGTTCGCCCGCCCTGGAGCTGGATGGCCAGGTGCATGCGCGGCTCAGTGCCGAGCGTCTGGATGCCCTGCTCGACGCTTGCCGGGAGGACGCATGATGCCGCGCCTCTATTTGCCTGTTGATTCTCTTGCCCGCGCCGTGGGCGCCGATGAGGTGGCGCGGGCCCTGGCCGCTCTGGCCCAGGAACGCAATCTGCCGCTGGACCTGCAACGCACCAGCTCGCGCGGCCTGTACTGGCTGGAGCCGTTGCTGGAAATGGACACCCCGCAAGGCCGTATCGGCTTCGGCCCGCTGACCGCTGCCGATGTGCCGTCCCTGCTCGATGCGCTGCAAGGCGAGCCGTCCGCTCATCCATTGGCCTTGGGCCTGGTGGAGCAGTTGCCTTATCTAAAGACGCAACAACGCCTGCTGTTCGCCCGCGCCGGCATTACCCGGCCGCTGTCCCTGGAGGATTACCGGACCCACGGCGGCTTCGAGGGCTTGACCCAGGCCATCGTCCTGGGCGGCGAGCAGACTGCGACTGCGGTGTTCGATTCGGGTCTGCGTGGCCGTGGCGGCGCGGCTTTCCCGGCCGGGATCAAATGGCGCACGGTGCGCGGCACCCAGGCTGCGCAGAAATACATTGTGTGCAACGCCGACGAAGGCGACTCCGGCACCTTCGCCGATCGCATGTTGATGGAAGGCGACCCCTTCCTGCTGATCGAAGGCATGGCCATTGCCGGTCTCACTGTCGGGGCTAGCTACGGCTACATCTATGTGCGCTCGGAATATCCACAGGCCGTGGCCACACTGCGCGAGGCGCTGGACATCGCCCGGTCCGCCGGTTACCTCGGCGCCAATGTCGGCGGCAGCGGCCAGGCCTTCGATATGGACGTGCGCGTCGGTGCTGGCGCTTACATCTGCGGTGAGGAAACCGCGCTGCTGGACTCTCTCGAAGGCAAGCGCGGGATCGTCCGCGCCAAGCCACCGATCCCCGCCCTGAAAGGTCTGTTCGGTCTGCCGACCTTGGTGCACAACGTGCTGACCCTGGCCTCGGTGCCGCTGATTTTGGCCAAGGGTGCGCAGTTCTATCGCGATTACGGCATGGGCCGCTCGCTGGGCACCATGCCCTTCCAACTGGCGGGCAATATTCGTCACGGCGGCCTGGTGGAACGGGCCTTTGGCCTGACCCTGCGGGAACTGGTGGAAGACTACGGCGGTGGTACCGCCAGTGGCCGGCCGCTGAAGGCCGCCCAGGTTGGCGGCCCCCTCGGCGCCTGGGTGCCACCTGGGCAATTCGACACGCCGCTGGATTACGAAGCCTTCGCCGCCATCGGCGCGATGCTCGGTCACGGGGGTGTGGTGGTGGCTGATGACAGCCTGGACATGGCCCACATGGCGCGCTTTGCCCTGCAGTTCTGCGCCGAGGAATCCTGTGGCAAATGCACCCCCTGCCGCATCGGCTCGACCCGGGGCGTGGAGGTGATCGACCGCCTGCTGGCCGCGCCTGACCAGAGCGCTCGTGATGCGCAGGCGATCATCCTCAAGGACCTGTGCGACACCCTGCTTTACGGTTCGCTGTGCGCGTTGGGCGGCATGACCTCCTATCCGGTGGCCAGCGCCCTCAAGCACTTCCCCGCCGACTTCGGTCTGCAATCTTCGGAGGCCGACCAATGATCACTCTCTTCGACCCTGCCACAGATATCGCCCTAGGCACTCTTGACCTTGGAACCCCGGCCCGCGACAGCCAGGTCCAGGTCACTTTGAATATCGACGGCCGCAGCATCAGCGTGCCCGAAGGGACCTCGGTGATGCGCGCCGCCGCGCTGCTGGGCACCACCATTCCCAAACTGTGTGCCACCGACAGCCTGGAAGCCTTCGGCTCCTGCCGCATGTGCCTGGTGGAGATCGACGGCATGCGCGGCTACCCGGCGTCCTGCACCACGCCGGTCAGTGAAGGCATGAGCGTGCACACCCAGACGCCGAAGCTCGCCACCCTGCGCCGCAACGTCATGGAGCTGTACATCTCCGATCACCCGCTGGACTGCCTGACCTGCTCGGCCAACGGTAACTGCGAGCTGCAAACCGTCGCCGGCCAGGTCGGCCTGCGGGAGGTGCGTTACGGCTATGAAGGTGACAACCATCTGGCCGACGTGAAGGACACCTCCAACCCCTACTTCGACTACGACCCGAGCAAGTGCATTGTCTGCAACCGCTGCGTGCGCGCCTGCGAAGAAACCCAGGGCACCTTTGCCCTGACGATTACCGGGCGCGGTTTCGAATCCCGGGTCGCGGCCGCCGGTGGCGATAACTTCCTCGACTCGGAATGCGTGTCCTGCGGCGCCTGTGTGCAGGCCTGCCCCACCGCGACCCTGATGGAAAAAAGCGTGGTCGAACTGGGTCAGCCCGAACGCAGCGTGATCACCACCTGCGCCTATTGCGGCGTGGGCTGCTCGTTCCGCGCCGAGATGAAAGGCGACAAACTGGTGCGCATGGTTCCAGACAAAAACGGCCACGCCAACCACGGCCACTCCTGCGTCAAAGGGCGCTTTGCCTGGGGCTACGCCACCCACCCGGATCGCATCACCACGCCGATGATCCGCCAGCACATCAACGACCCTTGGCAGGAAGTCAGCTGGGATGAGGCGGTGACCTACGCCGCCAGCGAATTCCGCCGACTGCAGCAAAAATACGGCCGCGACTCCATTGGTGGCATCACCTCCAGCCGCTGCACCAACGAAGAAACCTACCTGGTGCAGAAGCTGGTGCGCGCCGCGTTCGGCAACAACAACGTCGACACTTGTGCGCGGGTCTGCCACTCGCCGACCGGCTATGGCCTGAAACAAACCCTTGGCGAGTCCGCCGGCACCCAGAGTTTCGACTCGGTGATGCAGGCCGACGTGATCCTGGTGATGGGCGCCAACCCAAGCGACGCCCACCCGGTGTTCGCCTCCCAGCTCAAACGCCGCCTGCGTGAAGGCGCGCGGTTGATTGTCATCGACCCACGCCGCATTGATCTGGTGGACTCGGTGCATGCCCGCGCCGAACTGCACCTGGCCCTGCGCCCGGGCACCAACGTCGCCATGCTCAACGCCCTGGCCCACGTCATCGTCACCGAAGGCCTGCTCAACCAGGCCTTTATCGACGCCCGTTGCGAGGGCAGCGATTTCGCCCACTGGCGCGAGTTCGTCAGCCGCGCGGAAAACTCGCCGGAAGTTCTTGGCGCCATCTGCGGTGTCGCCGCTGCCGACATCCGTGCCGCCGCCCGTCTGTATGCCACCGGTGGCAATGCCGCGATCTACTATGGCCTCGGCGTCACCGAGCACAGCCAGGGCAGCACGGCGGTCATGGGCATCGCCAACCTGGCCATGGTCACTGGCAACATTGGTCGCGAAGGCGTGGGCGTGAACCCGCTGCGTGGGCAGAACAACGTTCAGGGCTCCTGCGACATGGGTTCCTTCCCCCACGAGCTGCCCGGCTACCGGCACATCTCCAACGAGGTGGTACGGGCCCAGTTCGAACAGGCCTGGAACGTCACCTTGCAACCCGACCCGGGCCTGCGCATCCCCAACATGTTCGAGGCAGCTCTGGACGGCAGCTTTAAGGGCTTGTATTGCCAGGGCGAAGACATCGCCCAGAGCGACCCCAATACCCAGCACGTCACCTCGGCCCTGTCGGCTATGGAATGCATCGTGGTGCAGGACATTTTCCTCAACGAAACCGCCAAGTTCGCCCACGTGTTCCTGCCGGGCAGCTCGTTCCTGGAAAAAGACGGCACCTTCACCAACGCCGAGCGGCGCATCTCCCGGGTGCGCAAGGTCATGGAACCGCTGGGCGGCAAGGCCGACTGGGAAGGCACGGTGGCCCTGGCCAACGCCCTGGGTTACCCGATGAACTACCAGCACCCGTCAGAAATCATGGATGAAATCGCCAGCCTGACGCCGACCTTCAGCAACGTCAGCTACGCCGCACTGGATAGCCACGGCAGCCTGCAATGGCCGTGCAACGACGCAGCACCGGACGGCACGCCGACCATGCACATCGAGGAGTTCGTGCGCGGCAAGGGGCGCTTCATGCTCACCGGCTACGTGCCCACCGAGGAAAAGGTCAACAATCGCTATCCCCTTCTGCTGACCACCGGGCGCATCCTCAGCCAGTACAACGTCGGCGCCCAGACCCGGCGTACCGAGAACGTCGCCTGGCACGACGAAGACCGCCTGGAAATCCACCCGACCGACGCCGAGAGCCGTGGCATCAACGAAGGTGACTGGGTCGGCATCGGCAGCCGCGCCGGACAGACCGTGTTGCGTGCGCGGGTCACCGAACGGGTCGCCCCAGGCGTGGTGTACACCACCTTCCACTTCCCTGAATCGGGGGCCAACGTCATCACCACCGACAACTCCGACTGGGCCACCAACTGTCCGGAGTACAAGGTCACCGCCGTGGAAGTCAGCCGCGTCTACCACCCTTCCGAGTGGCAAAAACGCTACCAGGAGTTCAGCGATAAACAGCAAACGTTGCTCGACGAACGCCGCCAGGCGCGTACCGCCGGAACAAAAGCCGAGGTACGCCGATGAGCACTGCCAACCTGATCAAAATGGCCAACCAGATCGCCCAGTACTTCGCCAGCGAACCGGACCAGCAACAGGCCGTGCTCGGCGTGCGTAATCATCTGCAGATGTTCTGGACGCCCGGCATGCGCAAGGAGTTGCTGACCTGGCAGACGGAGCATCAGGGGGCCGACTTGCACCCACTGGCGCAGGCAGCGGTCAGTGGGGCGGGCTGGGAGGCTTAGCTTCACACGATCCCTTACGGAGCACCTGCTGCCTGTCGGGCAGCGGTGCAACTAAGGAAACCAGCGTGCATGAATCTGCTTGAGTACACCTTTGGCCCCGATACGTTGGTATCCCTTTTCATACGTCTTCAATGCACGCAATCCGTCTGGGTGAGCCAGGCTAAAGCCTATGGTCGCGGTGACCACTCCGCAATTGAAGGCGAAGCGCACCGAGTTTTCTGTGCCCGACTGTTTGGCCTTCTGTGCCTGAGCCTCAAGGTCGTTGGTAATGACCAATGCCGCCTGGACGCGCCGGGCGGCCAGTTTCTTCAGATTCAGTAAGTCCGAGTGAACGTTCTCGAACAGCACCCCGGACTTCTGTAGCGCCATGACCTGGGGCGAATATTCATAGTCGTTGGTGATGCCCAGTACAGTCCCGGGCGGCAACGTGCATATGCCGTCTGGAGGCTTCGGTAAGGGGGCGTCGATATGTTCGAAGATGTCGTCATTCGCCGCGTAGATCGGTAGCGCCGCCAGCTTGATCTTGCCCTCGAACTCGGGCAGCCAACTCATGTTGAAGCAGGCCGCGACCTTGCCATTGAGCACCATGTATTTGCAACGTGAATAAGGCACGACTTTCAGTCGCACCTCAACCTCCATCTCCTTGAACGCGGCGACGACTACGTCATTGGCGTAACCTGTGCCGTCGCTCTTCGACCAAGGGTCGGCAGCATCCTCGACCATGATCGTCAGCGTCTCGTTCGGCACCTGCGCGGCGACGGCGCTTGATGCCAGCAGGTAGAGAGAGCACATCAGCAGGATCGGTTTGAGTGGCCACATTCGGTGGCTAGTCTTTTGTTGATGCATGGCTCTCCATTGACCTACTGACTCCATCACCATTGGCACTCTTTTTCAAAGCGACTCCCCGGCATCCAGTTTGGCGAGCAGTGTCTGGCCACGTTGCCAGAGCGCTTGCTGCTTGGATTCGGGCATGCGTTCGAGGTTTTTGTAGACCATACCCATGCGTTGATTGCTGCGCAGAATATTGCTGTGCCGCATCAGAAAATGCCAGTAGAGCGAATTGAAGGGGCAGGCATCGTCAGTGGTGCTTTCACTGACTTTGTACGCACAGCCACGGCAGTAGTCAGACATGCGTTTTATGTACTGGCCACTGGCGCAGTAAGGCTTGGAACCCAGATAACCGCCATCGGCGTGCATGACCATGCCCAGGGTATTGGGTAGCTCAACCCAGTCGAAAGCGTCCATGTAGATTGCCAGATACCATTCGCATACCTGGCTCGGCGCGATACCGGCGAGCAGAGCAAAATTGCCGGTGACCATCAGCCGCTGGATGTGATGGGCGTAGGCATGTTTCAAGCTTTGACCGATAGCCTGGCGCATGCAGTTCATTTTCGTTTCGCCTGTCCAGTAGAACTCTGGCAGCGGCCTGCTGTTACCGAATACATTGCCACTGGCGTAGTCGGGCATCTTCAGCCAGTAGACGCCACGTACATATTCACGCCAGCCGATCAGTTGGCGGATAAAGCCCTCGGCGGCATTCAACGCAATCCTGCCCGACAAATAGGCCGACTCCACATCGCTGCACAGCTGACGGACATCCAGTAGCCCAATGTTGAGCGCAGCGCTGATGCGGGCATGAAACAGAAAAGGCTCGTCGCTGGCCATGGCGTCCTGGTAATCGCCGAATCCGGCCAGGCCATAATCCAGAAAGTAATCCCACAGCGCCTGGGCATCGACGTGGGTCACCGGATAGTCAAAGGCATCCAGAGAACCGTAGTGGCTGCTGAAGCGTTCCCCCACCAGCGCAAGCACTTCTTGGGTGATTGAGTCTGCGGAAAAACGGGCCGGGTATGGGGCAATCACGCCCTTGGGCAGTGCCTTGCGGTTTTCCGCATCAAAATTCCAGGCACCTCCGACCGGACTGCCGTCGCCGTTGATCAACAGCCCACTCTTGCGCCGCATCTCACGGTAGAAGAACTCCATGCGCAGCTGCTTTTTGTCCTTGGCCCACGAAGAGAATTCGGCACGGGTACAGAGAAAGCGGGTATCGACATGCCACTGGATCTGTAAGCCGCAGTCCTTAAGCGACTGCTCCAGACGCCAGTCACCGCACTCTGTCATGTGCAGTTCGTCCGGCTGCATTAGCGACTGCCAACGCCGTAACTCGCTTGGCACCGATCCGGTGTTTTGCGGATCATCGAGGGCGACGTACTGCACACGGATGCCTTGCTGCTGCAACGCCTTTGCAAAGTGGCGCATGGCGCTGAAGATCAGCGTGATTTTTTGCGGATGATGGGGCACATGGCTGGCCTCCTCCATCACCTCGACCAGCAACACGGTGTCACGCTCGGTGTCCAGGCCCTTCAATGAGGCCAGGTCAAAGGATAACTGGTCGCCCAAGACCAGGCACAGCCGGTGGATCGCATTCATTAAACAGAATCCAGCGAAATAGGGACACTCAGAGGCTTATAGCCGCGAGGGCTATAACCGCATACTTCTGTATCTGCCACTTAATCAACCCAGTAAACAGGCCTAAACAATCTTGCACTTGATCCAGGCATCTTCGGCAACGCCGTAGATGGCGCAGAGGCGATGATAGCCGTCCGCGATGATCAGCTTGTCGTTTGTCTCTCCCCTGACCAGCAGCAACGGTGACAGCGGCGTTCCGTTCTTGATTTTGCTGCGGTCTTTATCTACATGGGAGTTGCTGATGCCAAGCAGGGAAAGTTCTGACGCACGGAAGATGTCCTTTGCCTTGAATTGGGTGATGTCAGCCGCACGCAGGGCGGAAATGATTTTCTGCACCCGGTTTTCGCTGAATAGCAGAAGGAGGTAGGACTGTGCCGCGGGGTAGTCCTGCTCTTCCACATCTGGAAGCCATTTTATTTCAGTCGATTCTTTCGCGTTGCTCATGTTCGGCTCCCGAGGTGTTCGCGCAGTGTAGTTGTGGGAATGCGTTTTTTAAGGCGGATCAGGCTTTATCCAGGGGTGCGTCGATCAGGACCCGAAGCCGCACTGAGACCCGCATTTCAAGCGTCCTTTTTCTGCAAACTCTTCAGGCGCAGGCCCGCTCGTTGCACGGCGGCCATTTTTTCGGGTCGCTTCATGCGTTTCCATTTTCTGATGTCGTCCTTGGTGCGACCACAACTCACGCATAGATCACCGCTTAGCTGGCAAACGGAAATGCAGGGATTTTCGATGTCCTTGGCCACGACTCAACCCCGAGTCGAGCGCTTGCGCGCCAAGCGTTGCTGCCAGTTTCCGGCATTGGCACGCTGACATTGCTCTTCAGTATCGACGTGAACGTGGGCCGACACCGGACTGACGTGGATATCCGCTTCGCTTAACGCCACCGCCGTCAGTTCGACCATGCGCTCACCCTGCCCACTCGCAAGGGCCTGGTCCTTGTTGGCCTGTGTGTCAAAGACCCAGACGACCATCAGGCTGGACGGGAACACGGTGTAATCAACCTCATGGGTCAGCCAGCAGAACCCGACCATTTCGGCTTTGGCCGTCTCACAGGCGTCGGTCAGGGTCGCCACCAGACGACGCTCGATCTGCGCCTGATCGCGTTTACTTAACAGCATTGTTTGATCCTTGAATCAGTGTCGTGCGGCTCGCAGCTGCGTGCCCCTTTTGCCAGTATCGATGTGCAACGCCTTGAGACGCAAAGGAATAAAACTGACCGTCCGCAGCGAACGCACGGCTCCAACTCTGAATGTGTATCCGCTGCCGGTGAAACTTGTGTTGAAGCCCGCAGTCCTATTCGGGCTTTGCCGGTCACTACCGCAGCCCCTTTGCTGCCCAGCCCCTCGTCATTCCATCTGAGCTGTTCGCCTCATGCGCCTAACCGTTCGCTCCTCCCGCTTTGTTTCGCTCTGCCTCATCCCTTTGCTCCCCCTGCTCGCCCATCCCGCTTATGCCGAAGGGGAACGGCAACTGGTGCAAGCCATCAACGGCTACCGCGCCCATCCCCAGCGCTGCGAGGGACGCACGGCCTCTGCCATGACGCCGTTGGCGCTGAAGTCTAGCCTGGCCTTGCCTGTTGGTTATGACGGCGGTTTACGGGACGGGTTGAAGGCCGCCGGTTATCAGGCGGCGACGGTGCAGGCTATCCAGGTGGCCGGCGCGCGCGATGTCGAGGCGGCTTTTGCCATGCTCAAGAGTGACTACTGCGATGCGCTGCTCGATACCCAAGCGACCGATATTGGCGTCACTCGCGCGGGCAGTCGGTGGCAGATGGTACTGGCGCGCCCCTTGGTCGATGCTCACCTGACTGATCGGCGAACCGCGGATAAAGCGTTGCTGGCACAGGTCAATGCGGCACGGGCGAAGCCGCGCATGTGTGGGTATCGGCGCTTCGCCGCCGCGCGGCCACTGACCTGGAACAACGCCTTGGGGTTGGCAGCGCAGGGGCATAGCCGGGCGATGGCCTACGGCAATTACTTCGCGCACCAGGATCCGGAGGGTGACTCACCAGCGGACCGGGCGCGGGCCGTCGGCTACCGTGGTCGGCAGATCGGCGAGAACATCGCTGCCGGGCAAGGTTCTCCGAGCCAGGCGATGCAGGGGTGGCTGGCCAGTCCCGGGCATTGCGCCAACCTGATGAACCCGATGTTTACCCAAGTGGGTGCAGCTTATGCCACGGACTCGCGTAGCGATTTGGGTATTTATTGGACGATGCTGTTTGGCGCGCCCTGATGATCGTGGGACCACACCGTCAGTTGCTTGCGACCTGAGCCATCCCGCCGGAAGTCACGAGCGCCTTCAGCGACGCATCGAACTGTTTCAGGGCGTTTAATTGCAGCTCACGTTGCTGGTCGATTTGCGCGGCAATCTCTGGAGCGGCTTTGCCATGCACCCAGACAGCGGACATTTGCTTTTCACCCAAACCTTCGGCCTTGCCAATGTATTGCAGGTTCGAATCGTAAAATTTGGCGATGAAACGCGCTTCGACCTGGGTATTGCGCTGTGTCACCAGACGGTTGTAGGTGTCCAGCATGACCACTACGTCAGGGTGGGCTTGCACCAGCGCATCAAGGTTGTCGTAGACGGTCACTGAGGAGAATTCTTTCTGCAGCGAACCCATGAGCCAATTGATCGCAAGTTTCGGATCGGAGCTGTTGGCGAACGCGCCGCTGATGCGAGAATCGATCGCACTATTCTTCACGCCGTTCAGCGCTACAGCATGGTAATGCTCAAGGTACTCAAGGGTGTTGAGGGTGTTTTCGCTGTAAAGCACACCGACTGATTGTGCATGCTGCAGGCCAGCGGTACTGTCGGCCACCGATAACAAATGGCAGGACGGTGCGTCGGCAGCGTAAGAAGGCGCAGTGGCGGCAGCACCACCGGTCAATACGGCGACAAGAGCCAGCAAGGTGGAGATTCTCATCGCATTATTTCCCTCAGAAGCATGTTCGGAATGGCGCTATCTTCCTCCTTCGCTGGAAAAACAAAACTCGCATTCGTCGATGGTAACTATCAACTAAACGAATGGTAAAAACAGAAGCGGTTTATTGATTGAGGGCAACGTGTAAAGTGCTCCCCCCAAAAAGCGCCTCGAACAGGTTTTTCGCCATGGGTGCAGAACAGAGTACACACCAGCCATGACCATCAGCACCCCATCTCCAGATCGACAGCGCCTGATTCGTGCCCTGTTTGAAGAGTACATCGAGATGTACGCCTCTCGGGATCAGCGCCTGACGACCCGCTTCAGTAACAATTTCAGTGGTTATACGGGGAGCGGTGATTTTCTGGTCAAGGATCTCGCCGACTGGCAGAACATCACTCGGCAGGACTTCTCTCAAGTGCCTGAGCCTATCCGCATTGAGATGCTCGATCTCTCACTCCAGGATCTGGGTGACGAGGTGGTGGTTGCCACCGCCTTGTTCCGCATTCACTTGCCCGTTGACGGCGATATGCTTGCAAAGGAAGCGGCACGCCTGGTGCTGATTTTCCGCCTCGAAGGTGAAGAGTGGAAAATCGCTCACAGCGGTATCTCCATTCCCTATCACCGGGCGGAGGATGGCGAGGTGTATCCCCTCAAGAGCCTGCAGGAGCGCAACCGCACTCTGGAGGCTCTGGTCGAGGAACGCACCCAGGCACTGCATACAAGCGAAGCCCTCTATCGCCAGCTCACCGAGGACACTCGCGATGTCCACTGGAAAACAGACCGTGACCTGTTCATCACCTACATCAACCCCGCCGACGAACGCCTGCGTGGCTTCAAGGCCGACGAGGTGGTCGGGCATCACGTCTTTGAACTGTTTACCGACGAGGGTGTGGCCACCGTCAAGCAAGTGATAGAGGAAAGACGGCGATCTGAACGGCCACCTGCGCCGGATGGCTTTGTGAACTTTGAGGTACAGCATCGCTGCAAAGACGGCAGCGTGCTCTGGGGGGAGGTGCTGTCGAAGCCGGACCTTGACGAACAGGGTGAGATTATTGGCTACCACGGTATTACGCGAGAGGTCACCCGGCGCAAGCTGTTGGAAGAGCAGGTCAACCAGTTGGCGTTCCGTGACACGCTGACCCGCTTGCCCAATCGCCGCCTGCTGAAAGATCGCCTCTCCCAGGCGATGTCGTCCAGCAACCGCAGTAACTGCTACGGCGCGTTGCTATTCCTCGATATGGATAACTTCAAACCCCTCAATGACACGCATGGCCACAGCGTCGGCGACCTGCTGCTGATCGAGGTCGCCAACCGCCTGAAAGCCTGTGTGCGCGAAGCCGATACCGTTGCCCGCTTTGGCGGTGACGAGTTCGTCGTGCTGCTGTGTGACCTGAGCTGCGACAAGCGCGAAGCCACTGCTCAGGCAGGACGCATTGCCGAAAAGATACGCATCAGTTTGTCGGCGCCGTATTTATTGAGCCTCACCATTGAACATCGCTGCACGGCCAGCATCGGTGTCGCCCTCTTCAAGGGACGCGAAGCGAGTGAAGAACACGTCATAGATTCGGCTGACTCGGCGATGTATCAGGCCAAAGAGCATGGACGAAACACGATTCGGTTTTGTGAATAAACCATGATTTGAATCTCCCTATGGTTTGCATAGCTGGTCTTTCACACAAGGGGCCATATAATCGCGCCGTTTCGTCTACCCTCACGAAGCGCCGTGCAGCAAACAGCTCGCGCCAGGCGCCTCGACATTTTTCCGCTATTTAACCGGAGAACTTCCATGCTCAAGCGTACGCTGGTGCTGGCCGCAGGCTTTGCCCTGTCCCTTTCGACCTTGTTCGCACAGGCCGCCGACACCCTGAAAGTCAGCGCCATTCCTGATGAAGCCCCGACCGAACTGCTGCGCAAGTTCAAGCCGCTGGGCGCCTATCTGGAACAACAGTTGGGCATGAAGGTCGAGTTCATTCCGGTTGCCGACTACCCGGCCGTGGTTGAGGCGCTGGCGACCGACCGTATCGACCTGGCCTGGCTGGGCGGCTTCACCTTCGTTCAGGCACGCCTGAAAACCGGTAACGCCATTCCGTTGGTACAACGCGAGCAGGATGCCCAGTTCACCAGCAAGTTCATCACCGCCGACCCCGCGGTCAAATCCCTCGCGGATCTCAAGGGCAAGACCTTCGCCTTCGGCTCGGTGTCGTCCACCTCTGGCAGCCTTATGCCGCGTTACTTCATGCTCAAGGACGGCATCAAGCCAGAAACCTTCTTTAGCCGCGTAGGCTACTCCGGCGCCCATGACGCCACCGTCGCCTGGGTCCAGGCCGGCAAGGTCGACGCCGGGGTACTCAACGCCAGCGTCTGGGACAAACTGGTCGCCGCCGGCAAGGTCGACACCAGCAAGGTCAGAGTATTCGCCACTACCCCGACCTACTACGACTACAACTGGACCGTGCGCGGCACCCTCGACCCGGTACTGACTGCCAAAATCAAGGCCGCGTTCCTCGCCCTTGACCCTGCGAACCCGGAGCAAAAGGCGATCCTCGACCTGCAGGCCGCCAGCCGCTTCATCGAAACCAAACCTGAGAACTACAAGGGTATCGAGGAAGCCGCACGCGCCGCCGACCTGCTGAAATGACCCTGCGCCTTATCCAGGCCAGCCTCAGCCACGCCAATGGAGTCCACGCGCTGCGTAGCGTGGACTTGCACATCGGTGCCCGCGAACAGGTCGCCATCATCGGCCCGTCCGGCGCGGGCAAGTCGAGCCTGCTCAATCTGCTGGCCACCGCCCTGCGGCCCAGCAGCGGCGAAGTGCAGGTGCTCGGTGAGCGGCCTTGGCAGCTTTCTGCGCACCAGCGTCAGCGCCTGCGCGCGCGCATCGGTCTGGTGCATCAGTCGCCACCACTGCCACCGCGCCAGCGCGTAATCACTGCGGTACTGGCCGGAAAGCTTGGCCAGTGGGGTCTGGGCAAGAGCTTGCTGAACCTGCTGCACCCTCTGGATATTCCGGGCGCGCGCGCGGCATTGGCCAGGCTGGACCTCAGCGACAAGCTGTTCGCCCAGTGCCAGCAACTGTCCGGCGGTCAGTTACAGCGCGTGGGCATTGCCCGAGTGCTGTACCAGGCCCCCGAGGTGTTGCTGACCGATGAGCCGGTGTCGGCCATGGACCCGGTGTTGGCCGCGCACACCCTGGCGGTCCTCTGCCAGCATGCGCAGGAGCACGATGTCACCCTGGTCGCCAGTCTGCATGCCGTGGACCTGGCCCTGACGCACTTCCCGCGCATCATTGGCGTGCGCAACGGCCAGATCCTGTTTGACCGTCCGGCCAGCGAAGTCAGCCGCGACCTGCTCGACACACTCTATGCCAACGAATCTCTGCAGCCTGCACCGGTTCCAGATACTCCCTTGAGCGTGCAGATTCCCCGATGCTGACGCGCGACAACCGCGACCCGGCCGCCGGGCCTCGTCTGCTGCTCAGCCTGCTGGCCATCGCCCTGCTGTGGCCGGGCATCCGACTCAGCGAGCTCGACCTGAGCGTACTGCTGGCGACCGACAGCCAGAGCGAGATGGGTCGCTTCGTCTCCGCGTTCTGGCCGCCCGCCCATGGCGAGGAGTTCATCCAGCTGCTGTTGCAAGCCACCCTGCAAACCCTGGCCATCGCCACGGCCGGCATGGCCCTGGCCCTGTTACTGGCAGTACCCGCCAGCCTGCTGGCCAGTCGCGCGCTGTCACTGTCCGCCGCCTCTCGTGGCGGGCACCCTAGCGTCTGGGCACAACTGCTGCGCTGGCCAGTACGCGGACTGTTGATCTTCCTGCGTAGCGTGCCGGAAATCGTCTGGGCCCTGCTGTTCGTCCGCGCCGTCGGCCTCGGCCCGGCTGCCGGGGTGCTGGCCATTGCCATCACCTACAGCGGCATGCTCGGCAAGGTCTACGCGGAGATTTTCGAGTCGGTCGACCAGCGCCCGGCACACGCCCTGATGCAGGCCGGCAGTGGTCGGCTGGCAGCCTTCTGCTACGGCATCCTGCCCAATGTCGCTGCAGAGCTGCTGTCGTACACGGTGTACCGTTGGGAATGCGCGATCCGCGCCTCGGTGGTGATGGGTTTCGTCGGCGCCGGCGGCCTGGGCCAGCAGATCGACCTGTCGATGCGCATGTTCGCCGGGGGTGAAGTGGCCAGCATGCTGCTGACCTTCTTCGTCCTGGTCATGCTCGCCGACCAACTCAGCCGCCTGCTGCGCTGGAGGCTGGCATGAATCGCCTGTTCAACCTGCTGCTGGTCCTCGGTATCGGCGCAGCAATCATCGCCTCGTTCGCCTATCTGGGCATCGACTTCGGCGAGCTGGGCAGCGCCCGCAGCCTGAGCCAGATGGGCGCCTATGTGCAGCGTTTTCTCAGCCCGGACCTGAGCACTGGCCATCTGCAAGCCATCGGTTATGGCGCCCTGGAAACCCTGGCCATGTCCGCCCTCGGCACCCTGCTCGCCGCCGTGTTCGGCCTGCTGTTGGCACTGCCCGCCGCCGGCCGCTTTGGTTGGCCGCTGCAGAGCGCGTCGCGCCTTGTGCTCAATGCCCTGCGCGCGATCCCGGAAATGGTGTGGGCGACGCTGATGGTCCTGGCCGCCGGCCTCGGCCCGAACGCCGGCACCCTGGCCCTGGCCCTGCACACCACCGGCGTGCTCGGCAGGCTGTTCGCCGAAGCTCTGGAAAACACCCCGCCAGAACCCGCCGAGGCTATCCGCCTGCAGGGCGGTAATCCGGTGTGGGCCTTCTGTTACGGCACCCTGCCCAACCTGTTGCCACAACTGCTGGCCTACTGCCTATACCGCTGGGAAAACAATATCCGCATGGCCAGCGTGCTCGGCTTCGTCGGCGCTGGCGGTTTGGGGCAGATGCTCTATGTCAGCCTCAGCCTGTTCCAGGAAGCCCAAGCCAGCACGGTGATCCTGGCCATGCTGTTGCTGGTATTCGCCGTAGACGCCCTGAGCGGCTGGAGCCGCCAGCGCTGGGTCAAGGCCTGATCGCTTATTCACCGAACAGGTAAAACCAGAAAAGTGACGGTAAGACGCCAAATGATCCTGAAAAACACCACCCAGAACTCGTTCTCGACGACTAACCACTGGCAGCGCCGGGTCGATTTCGGCACGGCGCTCGAGAGCCTTCAGTGTTTGAACTAACCAGCTATTTTGGGCTGTTCATGGCGGCGTTTGGAGCGGCCACGCTTCTGCCGTTGCAATCTGAGGCCGTACTGGTCGGGATGTTGATCCTGGAGCGATACAGCACGGAGCTGTTGTTCGCCGTCGCAACGCTGGGCAACGTGCTGGGCTCGGCAGTGAACTGGTACCTGGGGCGTTCCGTTGAGCGGTTTCGCAACAAACGCTGGTTCCCAGTGAGCCAGAACACGCTGGAAAACGCTCAGCGATCCTATCTGCGCTACGGGCACTGGACGCTGTTGCTCAGCTGGGTTCCGGTGATCGGTGATCCGCTGACGCTGGTTGCCGGTGTCATGCGTGAACCGCTCTGGAGGTTTCTGATGATTGTGACGCTGGCCAAAGGGACTCGGTATCTGGTGTTGATTGGGGTGACCTTGAAGTGGGCAGCCTAGTTGGGATATCCCGGAAGTCAGGCCCATTGCTGTCAACTTTTGTAATAGTTCTGACTGCGTGAAGTTTCCGTGGACCGTATAGGATCACCGGCCGTACTACTATCAGGCCACTATGAACACCCTCCTGGAGCCTCCCAGTCTCTGTGATCAAGCACGTCCTCACCTAAGTGTGTATTCGCCCCTCCCCCCTGCGTTACCCCATACCACCTTGTTTCCCCGCGACACCCCCTTCGCACTTTCTCGAGAGATTGAATAATTCCCTATGGAATGGATAGCTGATCCTACGGCATGGCTTGGCCTGCTCACCCTGATCGTGCTTGAGCTGGTGCTTGGCATCGACAACCTGGTCTTTATCGCCATCCTGGCTGACAAGCTACCGCCCGAGCAGAGAGATCGCGCGCGGGTCATTGGCCTGTCGCTCGCGCTGGTGATGCGATTGGGCTTGTTGGCCAGCATCTCCTGGATGGTCACCCTGACGGAGCCGTTGTTCGAGGTGTTCGCCAAGACGTTCTCCGGGCGAGACCTCATCATGCTGTTCGGGGGGGTGTTCTTGTTGTTCAAGGCAACCATGGAGTTGCATGAGCGATTAGAGGGCCATGTCGCAGAGCGGGTGGGTAAAGCGACCTACGCGCAGTTCTGGCCCATCGTTGCGCAAATTGTGGTGCTGGATGCCGTGTTCTCGCTGGATGCGGTCATCACGGCCGTCGGCATGGTTGAACACCTGGCCGTCATGATGATTGCTGTGGTCATATCCATTGGCCTGATGATCATTGCCAGTAAACCGCTGACGAACTTTGTCAATGCGCACCCGACGGTGATCATGTTGTGTCTGGGCTTCCTGATGATGATCGGCTTCAGTCTTACGGCTGAAGGCTTGGGCTTCCATATCCCCAAAGGTTATCTCTATGCCGCGATTGGCTTCTCGATCCTGATCGAGTTGTTCAACCAGATTGCCCGCTCACGGCGTAAAAAATCCCTGCACGGGAGCCGCCCCATGCGCGAACGTACGGCGCATGCCGTTATGCGCCTGCTGGGCGGACGCAAACTGGAAGCCGATGAAGTCGGTGAAGAGATCGCTGACCTGTCGGACGAAGGCCAGACCGATGCGGTGTTCGGCCGACGCGAACGGATTATGATCAGTGAGGTTCTACAACTCGCGGAGCGCCCGATTCGTTCGGTGATGACACCGCGCGCCGAAGTCGACCACGTTGACCTGGCAGCTACGCAGGCAGAAATCCACACCAGACTGATGCATTCCTCATACTCCAGACTGCCGTTGATCCGCGATGGACGCATTGATGAGCCGTTGGGTTTCGTGCATAAAAAAGAACTCTATAAAGAGTTACTGACCGGCAATCAGCCAAACCTTGAGAGCATGGTGCGTAAAGCGGTCAACCTGCTGGAAAGCTTCACCATCCTTAACGCGCTGGAGCAGATGCGTAAGGAATCGACGCATATCGCCTTCGTCGTGAACGAGTTCGGTGACTTCATCGGCATCATCACCATGACGGATATTCTCGAATCCATCGCCGGTGAGTTACCCGATGCCAGTGAGGTCGAAGGCCCGAATATCGTCGCTGAAGGAGACGGGTTCATGGTCAATGGGGCGCTCAACCTCAGCCAGATTCGTGAGCGTATCGGCTTTCAGGCCAGGGCGACCGAGGACTATCAGACCATGGCCGGGCTGGTTGTCAGCCTGCTGGATCGACTGCCACACACCGGAGACCAGCTCAGTTGGGAAGGATGGAACATGACGGTGGTCGATGTTGAGGAGCGCAGGGTAAAGAAAGTGTTGCTCAGCAGAATGTAGACACCGTTGAACAAGGCCGTTTTAAGCGGCCTTGTTGCTCCGGAGTGACTGCGAAGTGACCCTATCGCTACTTGATGAACGCTCTCATATCACCGGCCAGCCCGTCGATCGCGGCCTTGAAGTCATCCACGGTAATCGCCTGGCTTTCATTTTTCAGGGTTTTACCGAAAACTTTACGCACGACTTTCACCACTGGCGAACCCGTGGCGGCGTCGACAAAACTCGCCTCAATGTAAAGTTCACTGTTCTGATCGCGATGGCCGGAAGCAGCGCTGGCAGCCCCCACAACCGCCGCGACCGGAACCACTTCGTACCATTGCATACCTTCGTTAGAAGCCGTTACACCGGTAATTGCCGCGTGCATGATCAAGGTGCGCGAACCGGGTGGTACAGCCTGCAGGCTGTTCACCACCCGGTACCTTTGTGAAAGAACGCCCTTGGCACTGCTGCTGGCATACGCCTGTATTTGCCTCAGCGTTTTCATGTCAACCCGATCCGTCGGCTTGGGTGCGGGGTACAACTCAAGTTCGTTGAACACCACCGTAGAGTACGCCCCGGGTTTAAAGTCGGGAGCCACCCAGCGCAGCACTTCCTTCCCGCTCGACGACGTCGTTTCCTGGAGTCCATCGTAATTCGGCAAAAAGCCTGAGAACTGTTCCTTTTCAGTCACTTTCGAGACACAACCACCCAGCAACAAGCTGCTCAGCGCAATGCCGACAAGCAATTTACGTGATGCTTTCATGTGCTTTGTACTCATGGGATTAATAGGGTATTTATTGTTGTCAGGCGTTAGAAACGCCACGTCATATTGCCGGTAACAGACTGAATCCAGGCGCTACTGAACTGGCCGGAAACGCGATCACCTGACAAACGTTTGCTCTGGTCGACAGGCATATCGCCCATCCACACAAAATCCCAGCCGAGGTTAAGGTCGGTATCATGATCCACTGCATAAGTGACCCCGGCCCCCACATGCCATTGAGCACTCATAGGGACATTCAAGGTTCGATCACTGTTCGATACCGCCGAGGTATCGTAGGCGACACCGCCGCTCCAAAGCAGTTTCGGTGTGGCTCGGTACTGTGTGCCCAGCGCTAATTGATAGGTGTCCTTATAAGGCGCATTAACGGTGGTTGACTGCCCACCCGCACTGGACGTATCGACATCGATATAGATCTCGCCGAACTGTGACCAGTCCTGCCAGTTGACGGTCGCCAGCACGGCCCATTGCGCGTCGAGTTGTTGATAGAGGCTGAGCGTGACTGTTTGTGGGACCTGCACACCGAGCGTGGTGTCCGTACCATTCACGCGGTCCAGTAACAGGCCATTCCCTTGAACGTCTATACGGTCCTTGAAATCAAGATCAATCTTACTGGTATAAGCCAAACCAATCCGGGTGCCCGGCTTGGGTGCATAAATAACCCCCAGGTTAGCGCCGTACCCCCATGTACTGTCCTCATATTTGTACTGCCCGTCAGCACGATCCGTTAATCCAAAAGGAGACCGATTGATCGCCGCCTGAGCTTGCAACATGCCGTACATGGCCTTTATGCCAACGCCCACTGACCACTCGTCATTGAAACGATAGGCCACACTGGGTACAAATGACACACCACCAATACTTCCATATTGACTGAAGTAGCGACCGTACCAGTCATTCTTATAACTGAGCGCCAGACCGAAGTCGCCATACGTGCCAAAGCCGACACTCCAGTGCTCATCCAGTTTATGGCTTATAAAGAAGCTGGCACCCGGTGTCGGTTCAATAACATCGCCGCTGCCACTGCCAGCCACGTTAGTGTCCCCGTCAGCATCAAACTTCACATTGCCGTAAATAAGTTGCGCACCGGCCGCGATCTGGGTGCCCTCTAGATAACTGAGGCCTGCCGGGTTACTCGCAATGGTCGACGGCCCTTGCGCACGCGCCGCGGCACCCGCATTGACCAGACCGGTATTATCGCTACCGATCTCATAAAGCATGATGCCTCCTGCCAGCGCCTGTTGGCTGTAACAGAGCGTCAGCAGAGTAAACGCGGAGACCGGCAGCGTACCTGTTTTTGACGGCATAAGAACTCCAGGATCAAGTAGGCGCACACACCGCCTACCCGATCGATACCTGAGTTAGTTACTTACCTGACTGGCTCAACATCGCGTGCTGGATTTGTTCCTTCACTGCATCCAGGTTAAAGCTGGCACCCTTTTGCATTGGAGGAAACTCAATCGCAGTCGCCGCCACCTTGGCGACTTCTTTTTGCACGAACTGAAAGCGCCAAAATTCGTAGAGGAACCAGTTCATGTACTGGTATGAGCCTTGAGCGCCTTTGGTAAAGCCCGTGCGCTCGAAGGGATCAAGGCGCAGGTTGGTGAGAACCGGCATGTCCAACTTCACGGTACTGCCGATCCAGCCATCGGGTTGATCAGTGAAGCGGTATTTGAAATCGTCGATACGCACGGCGGAGAGCGTACCTTCGGTGAAATAGAAGACTTCGTGGCGCGTCGACGGTCCCTTGCCCATGATCATGTCGGTCTGATTGTAGCCATCAAGGTGCACCTTGTAGCTTTGACTGCCGACTTGTTTACCCTTCAGTAACTCTTCGACGATGTTCGGATTACCCGCCGCAGCGACAAACGTCGGGAACCAGTCCATCCCTGACATGATGCCGTTCTCGACCTTGCCGGCCGGAACTTTCCCTGGCCAACGCAGAATGGCCGGGACACGGAAGCCACCTTCCAGGGCCGTCCCCTTCCCGCCAGCGAATGGCGTCTGACCACCGTCCGGCCACGTAAAGTTCTCGGCACCGTTATCGGTGGTGAATACAACGATGGTGTTATCGTCGAGGCCCATGTCCTTGAGCTTCTTCAGGACATCGCCAACGATGTCATCCAGCTGGGCCATCCCGGCTTCCTGGATAGTCCAGTCGTTGTCCGCGTTACGCATCCCTTCATATTTGGGCGACAGGTGAGTGGTGACGTGCATACGTGTAGGGTTGAGCCAGAGGAAGAACGGCTTGTCATCCTTCTTGGCCTTATCAATGAAGCTCAAGGCAACGTCGCGAATCTCCTCGTCGACCGTTCTCATTCTCTCCGGATAGAGCGTGCCGGCATCTTCGACTTTCTGCTTGCCCACTTTGCCCCAACGCGGCATCACCGTAGGGTCATCAGTGTCGGTTGCCCAGCTGTGCACCATGTTGCGCGGGCCGACCGTATCTTTAAGCGCCTGTGGATAGTTTGGGTGGGCCGGATCTTCCATCGCGTCAAGGTGATAGAGGTAGCCAAAGAACTCGTCAAAGCCGTGAACCGTTGGCAGGAACTCGTTCAAGTCACCCAAATGGTTTTTGCCAAACTGCCCCGTGGAATAGCCCATCGACTTAAGCGTTGTCGCAAGGGTCAATGCCTGAGCGGGAATACCAATCGGTGAACCGGCCTGGCCTACGGTGGTCATGCCCGTGCGGATGGGCAACTCACCGGTGATGAAGTTGGCCCGGCCAGCGGTGCAACTCGCCTCGGCGTAATAATCGGTAAACCGCATGCCTTGGGCTGCCAGACTGTCGAGGTTCGGTGTTTTACCCGCCATCATGCCTTGATGATAGGCGCCAATATTAAACCAGCCGACGTCATCGGCCATGATGACAACAATGTTGGGTTTATCGGACGCTGCCTTCACGTGCAGGGGCATGGCAGTAAGCAAAAGAGTTGTTACTGTCAGCGCCAAAAAATCGATAGTTTTTGTCACGGTCAGTTCCTCAGTACTCTTATGAAAGTCTCAGGACTAGCCTACAACGTGAAAATTCGGGATACACACAGTAGCTGAATTTAATCCTAGGCGAGAATACTCAGATAGCCACTTTCTTTTTTATCGCTCGCCCTGGAACGGCTGCCAACTTCCAGGCCTGCAATATGCCCGCAAACCCTCTATTGCGCAGGTTCGTTACCGACACTCTTTCGTCGATCCCCACAGCGACTCATAACGTTTAGACATAATAATTATTCAGTTTCACTATGAACACGAACCCCCACACCCGCGCCCGTATATAAACAGGAATGAATATCGAAAACCGCCAAACACACTAGTGTAACTATTATGAGAACACACAGAATGAATAGTTGACAGGCCTCGGCCCTGCGTCAAAGCTGCAACCGTATTGGATAATGTTCTATCAGGACGACGGAATGCCGAAACATAAAAATAAATCAGCGCACTCCACATCGAGTCCCCGACACCCTTTCATGACGCCCTCTCTGCGTATCGTTTTAGCGATCCTGTTACCCTTGGCAGTCTTCAGTAGTTGGCTGTTCTTCCAAAACAGTAAGCCCGCGCCTTTGATCTATTCACCCGCCGTCACATCAGCACCACAACCGCTGAAAACAACTCCCACGCCAGCAGCAAAAATGGTCGACGAGCAGCAATGCCAGGGTTGCCACGGCGCGCAGGTAAGCGATTGGCAAGGCTCTCATCACCAGTTGGCCATGCAATCGGCTAACGCTGAAACGGTCCTCGCCAATTTCAGTGACATCACGTTCAAAAACGAGGGAGAGACCACCCGTTTCTCTCATAAAAATGACGGTTTCTGGGTCAACACTCCTGGCGCAGACGGTAAACCCGCTGATTTCAAAGTCGCTTACACCTTCGGCGTCGCCCCCTTGCAGCAGTATCTGATAGAGACACCCGGAGGGCGGTTGCAAGCGCTGGGGGTGGCCTGGGATACCGAGAAACATCGCTGGTTTCATCTCTATCCAGGCCAAGGTGTGAACTTCAAGAATCCCTTGCACTGGAGCAAGCCGAGCCAGAACGCCAACTTCATGTGTGTCGAATGCCATACCACGGGTTTCAAGCGCAATTTCGACACCGTGAGCAATAGCTTTGCCAGCCAGTGGAACAGTCTGGGAGTCGGCTGCCAGGCGTGCCATGGCCCGGCCTCCAATCATTTAGCGTGGGCGACAAAGCCCAATGGCCTGACGCATGCCGGCTTTGCCGTCGATCTCAAAGATAAAGACGCCACCACCGAGATCGAGACCTGCGCCCGGTGCCACGCTCGTCGCGCACCGCTGGACGACGGTTATCAGGTCGGCAAGCGGTTGATGGATGATTATCTGCCCAGCGTGCTGACGCCTGAACTCTATGCGGTGGACGGCAAGATCAAGGATGAGGTGTTCGAATACGGCTCCTTCCTGCAAAGCAAAATGTTCGACAAGGGGGTGCGCTGCAGCAACTGCCACAACCCTCATAGCACCGCACTCAAGGACCCGGGCAACGGTGTGTGCGGGCAATGCCACAACACCGCAGGCACAACCTCCGTCGAGCGTGTCAATGGCAAGGGCCTGCAAGCGAAGAACTACGACTCTCCCGAACACCATCGGCATCAGGTCGGAAAGCCTGGCTCGCAATGTGTCGATTGCCACATGCCCGGCAAGCTGTACATGGGCAATGACTTTCGCCATGACCACAGTTTCAGTATCCCCAACCCCCTGCGCGCGCAGACACTCGGCACGCCGGATGCCTGTTTGAGCTGCCACCAGAGTGTGGCGGGCAACAAAATTATTGAGCAATTCAAGCTCTGGATCGGCGACCCACCTGAACAAGCACCGCGCTACGACGAAAGCCTCTCGCTGATTCGCGGCGGCCAAACCGGTGCAGCACAGGCGTTGTACGAACAGCTGCAACGTAGCAACCTGCCCGCCATCCAGCGCGCAACACTACTCGCCGAACTGCCCGCCTACCCCAGCGCACAAGCGCTGAGGCTGGTCACCAAGGATCTGAACAATCCGGCACCGCATGTGCGCGAAAGTGCCATTCGCGCGGTCAGTGCCCTGATGCCCGAGGCGCAACGTGTGCTGTTGCTGTCACCGCGGCTCGATGACCCGGTCCGCGCCGTACGAATCGCCGCCGCCCGTGCGCTGCCAGGCGCTGCGAATGGCGGATTGGGGGCCTCTCAGCCCAGCTGGAACACAGCCATCGGCGAGTACGAGGCTGTGCAGTCGAGCCTTATGGAGCGCGCCGAAGCCAACCTCAACCTGGCGATGCTCTACCAGGCCAGTGGCCGCAATGCAGATGTAGAACCCCGACTGCGTGCCGCCTTGCAACGTGACCCGGATTTCTTTCCGGCACTGGTCACACTGGTGGAGTGGCTGGAATCAAATGCTCGCGGCAAAGAGGCTCGACAGTTGCTGGACGACAGCCTGCGCGAACATCCCGACGTCGCCTTGCTGCACCAGGCCCAAGGCCTGGCAATGATTCGCGCGGGACAACGGGTACAGGCCATCCCCGCGTTACGCAGGGCTGCCCGGCTCGAAACGCAAAACGCTCAGTATGGCTACGTACTGGCAGTGGCCTTGTATGAAAACGGCCAGGTCGATGAGGCGTGCTCACAACTGGAGCAGATGCTCGAACACCAGCCAGCCAACCGCAATGCCCGGCTGTTGCTGATCCAGTACGACCTGAAAAACGGTCATGAGCCAAAGGCGCGAAGGTTGATAGAGGCATGGACGCACATCAACCCTGAAGACCCTGCGCTTAGATGATCGCTTTCTGCCACGTAAATGCCATTTTTTATGCCAACCAGCAAGGAACTGATCGCCGGTAATGCTGCCCGAAACCGCAGTTTTAGGACCGCCCATCTAAGTATTATGATCGTCCTACAATACATGCTATCTTTTTGACATCATGCTCCCTGTACGTAACATCTTTCCGGCTAGTTTTTTTGTGTATCGAGTGGTACTGGCGCACCTCGCCAGGTAAAGAGATCAGAAGTTAATGTGGTTTCCAAGAAGTAAAACCACAGCGCGCGGTTTGGTGGGTGTAGAGACAGGTCCAAATGGAATAGCTCTAGCCCATATACAGAGAAGCCAAGGCGAAGCTCCACGCCTGCTCAACTGTAGCTTCCGCGTAGCCGCGCCAGAACAGCAACCCGCCGTATTGAAAAATATGGTCGACGAATCAGGGCTTGGCGGCTTGCCGGTCAACCTTGTGCTGCACCCTGCTGCCTACCAGATGCTGCTTCTCGACAGCCCCGATGTCCCCGCTGAAGACTTGGGCGCCGCCATGCGCTGGCGCATCAAGGACCTTATCAGTGAACCCCTTGAAGACGTCGTCGTTGACGCGTTTGCCCTGCCCGAAGATGCCTACCGTGGCCGCTCGCGCATGGCCTACTGCGCCGTACTCAATAAAGCGCGCATGCAGGAGTGGGCCAAACTGATCAAGCAGGCCGGTCTAAATCTGGTCAGCATCGACGTTACCGAAATGGCATTTCGCAATCTTGGCCTGTTGGCCGGTGCCGACAATCTGAACATCGCACTGCTGCGCTTGCGTTCCAGCGAGGGCTTGATCTGCGTGCAGCATGGCGCGGATCTGTACATGGCGCGCGTCATTGAGCATGGACTGGAGCAGGCTGGCCAGGATTTTTCTTCAGCCACCCTGGAGATCCAGCGTTCCCTTGACTATTTCGAGAGCCAGTTAGGCAAGGGGCACATTAATCGCCTGCTGTTACTGCCCATGAAGCGCGATGGCGAAGCCGCACTGCAAGCGCTGGGTAACGGACTGACCGTCAAACTGCAGGCCCTCGACCTGCGCGAACTGTTCAGCGGGCAACCCGCGGCCGAACTGGACGAACAGATGCAGGCTCTCTGCATGGCAGCCGTCGGCGCAGCTCTGCGCCAGACGGCTTCCTGATGCAGAACCTCAACCTTTATCAGGTAGAAAAAAACGCACGCCACGGACCGCAAAAACCCCAACTACTGGCTGGCCTTGCCGTGCTGGTGCTGCTCTGTCTGTGTCATGGCGCTTGGCAGGGCTGGCATCTGTATGTGGGCGCTGAGCGGCTAACTCAGGCGCAAAACCTGGAGCAACAACAACTGCGCGACCTTGATGCTGCCAAAGCCTCTTTCGTCCAACCGACACTCGATCCCCAACTGCCATTGCGTTTGGCCGACATAGACGCGCAAAACAAAGCACTGCAGCGCCTGGTCAGCTATCTGGACGTCGTGGCGCGCCAGCAGCGCATCGGTTTTGTTGCGCCGTTAGCGGCCCTGGCTGAACAGCACCCACCCAGCGGCCTGTGGCTGAACGCTATTTCCCTGCGCGAAGGCGGGACCCAAATGCGCTTGCAGGGTTTCAGCCAGCACCAACAAATGCTGCCGCAGTACCTGGAGCGCCTGGGCCAGAGCGCGGTATTCAAGGGGCGTGAATTTGCACGCTTCGATGTGCAGCGTGGCGACGATCAACTGCTGCATTTCGACCTGTCCTCACGGGCTACCGATCCAAAGGACAGCCCATGAACACGAGCAAATGGTTGCAGCGCTGGCAGACCCTGGCCCCGCGAGAGCAATGGCTGGCCTGCGGGGTCGGTCTGGCGCTGTGCGGCACGCTGTATCTGGTGCTACTCGGTAACCCGCTCGGCGCTCGCCTGGTCAAGCAGACGGCTGACTATCAGACTGCCGAAGCGCATCGGGTTGAAGCCGCGACCGCTCTGGCCAAGCTGCGTGCGGCCCTTGAAGCCGACCCCAATATCCCCTACAACCGCGCCCTGCTCCTGGCTTCGACGGACAGCGCGCAGTTGCTGGAGCAGATCGACCACAACACGGGCGAGCTGATCACCCCGGGCAAAATGCGCGCGGTACTTGAAGACCTGTTGAAAGCCCAGCCGGGTCTGCAACTACTGAGCCTGGAGAGTTTCAGTACACCCGTCGAAGTCCCCTCGACCGACCCAGCCCCGGCAACGAAGGCCAAGGGTCCGGCCAGCGCCGTTGTCCTGTATCGGCATGGGGTGAACCTGAAGTTACAGGGAGGGTACTTCGACCTGTTGCGCTACCTGCAAGCGATCCAGGGCACCCAGTGGAAACTGAACTGGGACAGCCTCGACTATCGGGTCGGTGAGGCCGGGGCAGCGCACGCACAGATCAGCCTGCAGCTGTATACCTTGAGCCGCTATGCGGGGTGGATCGGTGTTTAAATTTCTTCTAGCGAGCGTGCTGCTGTATGGCGCGATGGCCCAGGCCAGCATCGAAATCCCCCTTGATCCGACTCAGCCACCGGCCAGCCTCGCGCCAGCCCGCACGGATGAAAAGACCCAAACTCCAGTGTTGCAGGCCATCCTCCTGAGCGCCCAAGGCAGCCGCGCGGTCATCAATGGCCAAACACTGCGCGTCGGTGACGAATACGCCGATGGCCGCGTACTGGCTATCTATCCCCAGACTGTTTTGATTGAACGCAAGGGCAAGCGCGAACTTCTTCGCCTGGCTAAATCCGTTATACAACCGAGCCGATGATGCCCATGATGAAGTTCTTGTCGGGCCCAGGCCTCCTTGGCCTGGTGTGCCTGTTAAACGCCTGCCAGACGTTCAACAGTGGCGACCAGGTGCTCTATGACCAGAGCAACCGGCTGCTCAACGAAAGCCTGCAACAAGCGCAAAAGCAGGTAACGCCTCCCCCTTCGGTGCAAGCCGCACTGATACCTGCTTACTCCCCGCAAGGTCCCTCTTCGAACGATCCGCGTTTCGACGTATCGGCCAAGGACATGCCCGCTCGCGACTTCTTCCTGAGCCTGATGCAGGGTGCCGGGCAGAACCTGGTGGTGCATCCGGACGTCACCGGCAATATCACCTTCAGCCTGCACCGGGTCACGCTCGAAGAAGTGCTTAGCGCAGTACGAGACACCTATGGCTATGATTTTCGCCGCACCACCTATGGCTATCAAATCCTGCCAAACAGTGTGATCACTCGCAGTTATGACCTCAATTATCTGAATTTGCAGCGCTTCGGTAAGTCCGACACCCGCGTCAGCGCAGGCCAGATGACCAGTAACAATAATAACCAGGGGAATAACGGTAGTAACGGCAGTAACAGTGGTGGAAACGGTAGCTACGGCGGCAATGGCAACGGGAGTAATGGCGG
This sequence comes from Pseudomonas sp. ASL8, assembly GCF_056680355.1. Lineage (NCBI taxonomy): Bacteria > Pseudomonadati > Pseudomonadota > Gammaproteobacteria > Pseudomonadales > Pseudomonadaceae > Pseudomonas > Pseudomonas sp. ASL8. The sequence continues at coordinate 419,863 of NZ_CM155278.1, forward strand.
CAGCAATGGCAGCAATGGGCAGGCGTCCACCCTCAATGCCAGCCAGGTGACCACCGTCAGTGACGCCGACTTCTGGAAGGAAGTCGGCGATGTCGTGAAAGTAATGGTGGGTGACGAGCCAGGTAACAGTGTTGTGGTTAACCCACAGGCCAGCCTGCTGGTGGTCCGCGCCAAAAGTGCCGACCAGGAAAACGTCGCGCGCTTTCTGGAAAAGGCACAACGTAACCTCCAGCGCCAAGTGATCCTGGAAACCAAGATTCTCGAAGTGACCCTGTCCAAAGGCTTTCAGGCCGGGATTAGCTGGGACCAGCTGGGTGGCGATATAGGCACGAGTCTGGCGGGCGCAGCGCTGACCGGCCCCACCGGTATTGGCGGCGTATTCAGCAGTACGATCAGCGCGGGTAATTTCAACGGGTTGATCCAGTTGCTGGAAACCCAGGGCGAGGTGCGCGTACTTTCAAGCCCGCGAATTTCCACGCTCAATAACCAGAAAGCCGTGATCAAGGTCGGCACCGACGAGTTTTTTGTCACTGACGTGTCATCTCAATCGGGTACCACGACGGTCGCCGGGGTCACCCAGCCGACCCAGAACGTGACCCTGACCCCGTTCTTTTCCGGTATCTCGCTGGACGTCACACCGCAGATCGATCAGAACGACACCGTGACCCTGCATGTACGTCCCACGGTTAGCCGCGTTACCGATCAGAACAAGATCATTACTCTGGGCACGAACACGGTGTTGAACCTGCCGCTGGCCCTGTCTGAAACCCGTCAGTCCGACTCCATCGTGCGCGCCCGCAGTGGCCAGGTGGTGGTGATCGGTGGCTTGCTTCAAAACAACAGCAACGACACCGATGCCAATATTCCATGGGCCAGCAAACTGCCGATCATCGGCAACCTGTTCAAGCAGCAGCGCAAATCACTGAACAAAAGCGAGCTGGTGATTCTCATGCGGCCGCAGGTGGTGAACGACGAAGTCTGGCTGGGCGAACTGCGTAAAACCGCAGAGACCTTCAAGGAACTCAAGTAAGGCCATGTACGAAGCCTACTTTGGTCTGCGCGAGAAACCGTTCGCCCTGACCCCCAATACCGAGTTTCTGGTCCAGCTGGCGCCTTATCAGGCCTGCCTTAATATGCTGCACGTGGCGCTTGGCGAGGGTGAAGGCTTTATCAAAGTCACTGGCGAGGTAGGCACCGGCAAGACGCTGATCTGCCGTGCCCTCCTCAAGCAACTGGACAGCGAACGCTATCAGTTGGCCTACCTGCCCAATCCAGGCATGAGCCCGAGCGGCCTGCGCCAAGCGGTGGCCCGCGAGCTGCACATCAGCGGCATTGAAGAGCTTGATACCCAAGGTGTGCTGGAGGTTTTGCAACGGCGTTTGATCGAGCTGGCGGCGGCTGGTAAAAGCACGGTGCTATTAATCGACGAAGCCCAAGGGCTACCAATCGGGACCCTGGAAGCGCTCCGACTGCTGACCAATCTGGAAACCGAGCAGGCCAAACTCCTGCAGGTGGTGCTGTTCGGCCAGCCGGAACTGGATGTCACCCTGGCGCGCAACGACCTGCGCCAACTGCGCCAACGCATCACGTTTTCATATCGCCTGCGCCTTCTCGACCTGAAAGACACGACCCGGTATTTGACTGAGCGCCTGGCCGTGGCGGGCTACCGGGGCGAGCCTTTATTTTCCAGGGCCGCAGTGCGCCACTTGGTGCACGACAGCGGTGGCATCCCGCGACTGCTTAATATACTGGCGAACAAGGCGCTGATGGCGGCCTATGGCGAGGGGCGAAAACAGGTCGCGCCAAGGCATGTGCAGCGCGCCATGCGCGATACCGACAGCGTCCAGCCGGCCCCGTACTCATCGCGCCGGAGGATTGTAATGCTCTCGCTGTTGCTGGCCGCTGCTGTCGGCTTGGGGCTGATTCAGTACGGGGAGATGCTGGTATGAGCCTGGTCAACGACATGTTGCGCAACCTTGAGAAGCGCCGCGCCGCGCCAACCGAACGACTCAGGCTGGACGGCCTGTGGGCTGTGGATGAGGCCGGGGCTGCCCGTCGCAAGCGCTTTCAACGCGTCCGCACGGCCTTGACTGGACTGGCGCTGATCATCCTGATCGGACTGCCATTGGGCGTGCTGATAGACCGCCTGCTTGAGTCGCCCGCACTTCCGCACAGCGTAACGGCAATGCCTGTCGCGCCTGCGGCACCTGTCGCAGTGCCTATAGCGCCCGTTGTGACTCCAGGTCCTGCACCCGTCGCTTCGACCCACATTCTGGAAGTGCTCCCTCAAAACGATGGCCGCAGCCTGGTCCTGCAACTGCTGCTGGACCAGTCAGTGGCGTATCAACGCATTGATCAAAGCGGTTCCGTAACCCTCAGCCTCCCTGGGGCGCAATTGAGCACACAGCTTGCAGCCGACATGCCCCAAGGCCGGGTGCAGCGCGACGGACGCAGCCTGTCTTGGCGAGTGCAGGCCCAGGGTCAGGGCGTGCAGGTGTTGCTGGTCGGTCTGGGTGACAACCTGCAAGTGCGCGATCGACTTGAGCCCGCCGGCGATCATTGGCTGTTGTGGGTCGAAGTGCCTATGTCGGCAAAGGCATCGCAGAACGACGCCTCGGACAGGGTGAGCGATATGGAAAACAGACCGGCCACTGACGCGACAACGGTCGACTCAGAGACCGCAGAATCACCGCTGCCGGCATGGGCCAATGCGCGGGTGCCGTCTGCGGAGGCGAGACCCCGACCTGCCGTCATCCCGGTAGTAAAGCCGCTCTCCGCCAGCGGTCCGCCACAGATGAAGATCGTGCCTTACCAGCCCGATGCTCTGGCTCAAGCGTTGCAAACCCTGCGGAGCGGTGACTATCCACGGGCTGTCCGTGAGCTTCAGTCCCTGCAACTGTCACGTGGGAATGATCTGGATGTCGTGCACGGTCTGGCCCGCGCTTACCTGGCCAACGGCCAATCATCATTGCTGCTGACGTGGTTACCGGTCCAACTGAAACAGTGGCCGAACGACAGCGAGTTGCGCCTGCTATTGGCACGGTCGCAACTGCAATCCGGCAATGCACGCGGCGCGGTCGCAACGCTGGAGCAGAACCCTCCGCCATTGGCGCAGGAACTCACGTATCACGCGTTGCTCGCGGCCAGCTACCAGCAGACCGCGCAGTGGCAAAAGAGCGCTTCGTTGTATCAGCAGATGATCACACTACGGCCTGACCAGGCGACTTGGCAGTTAGGCCTGGCAATCGCTCTGGAGCGCCTGGACCAATCGGCTGCGGCGGCTCGCCATTATCGTCTGGCCCAGCAAGGGCAAGCGCTGGATGACAGCGCACGACGCTTCGCCAGTGAACGCGCGACAGCACTGGGAGCTCGGTGAACCATGATGAATAAAGAAGATATACGTCAGCGCAAGGTGCGCCTGGGTGACCTGTTGATCGAGGCCGGCCTGATCAGCGATGCTCAATTGCAGCGCGCCTTGCTGGAACAAAAACGCACCGGTTTCAAGCTGGGTCGTACCGTAGTCGACCTCGGTTTCATCGATGAAGTGCGCCTGCTGACGGCACTGTCCGAGCAGTTGAACATCTCCTTCATCGAACTCAAGCATTTCAAGTTCGACAAAAACCTGGTCCAGGCCCTGCCGGAAGCCGTGGCACGACGCTTCCGCGTCATCGTTCTTTCGCGTGAGGGCGATGGCCTGCTGGTGGGCATGAGCGACCCGCTCGACCTGTTCGCCCTCGACGAACTGGACCGCCTGCTGAAGACCACCGTACAGCCTGCCGTGGTCCGCGAGTCTGAGCTGCTGACCGCCCTCGACATGCTGTATCGGCGCACCAGCGAGATCAACTCGATTGCCGGCGAGCTGGAAGGTGAACTCAAGGACAGTGACTTCGACCTGTCTGTCCTGGGCGCCGACAACAACAGCGAAGCGCCGGTGGTGCGCCTCCTGCAAACGCTGTTTGAAGACGCGGTGCAGATGCAGGCGTCGGACATCCATATCGAGCCCGGCGATGGCATCTTGCGCATTCGTCAGCGTATCGACGGGGTGCTCAACGAGCATGTCATGAAAGAGGCACGGGTGGCCTCGGCCCTGGTCATGCGCTTGAAGATCATGTCCGGTCTGGATATCTCCGAGAAGCGCCTGCCCCAGGACGGGCGCTTCAATATCCGGGTCAAAAACCACACCCTCGATGTACGCGTGTCGACCATGCCCGTGCAGTTCGGCGAGTCGGTGGTGATGCGTCTGCTTGACCAGACTCACGGCATTACCAGCCTCGACGCTGGCGGCATGCCGGCGCAGATGCTGGTGCGGTTTCGCCAACTGCTGCAACGCCCCTTCGGCCTGATTCTGGTCACCGGTCCTACCGGCTCGGGCAAAACCACCACGCTGTATGCCGGGCTCAGCGAATTGAACAGCCCGCAGAAGAAAATCATCACCGTGGAAGACCCGGTGGAGTACCGACTGCCACGGATCAACCAGGTCCAAGTCAACGCAAAGATCGACCTCAGCTTCACCCGCGTGCTGCGCGCCGCCCTGCGTCAGGACCCGGATATCCTCTTGATTGGCGAGATGCGCGACCAGGAAACCGCCGAGATCGGGCTGCGTGCCGCGATGACCGGCCACTTGGTGCTCTCGACGTTGCACACCAACGATGCCCCGACGTCAGCCATGCGTTTGGTTGACATGGGCGTCGAGCCCTTTCTGGTCGCCACCGCGTTGAGCGCCGTACTGGCCCAGCGGCTGATCCGTCGCGTGTGCGAAAACTGTCGGGAGACCCACCTGCCCGAGGTGCGCCAGATGGTGTGGCTGGAGGCCCTGTATGGCGCCTCACTGAGCGGGCGCAACTTCCAGCGTGGGTCCGGCTGCAACCACTGCCACAACACGGGTTACTCCGGGCGGATGGGGGTCTTCGAACTGCTGGAAATGAACGAGACCATGATCGCCATGCTGCGTCGCAACGACCCCCAGGGCTTCGCCGACGCAGCCCTGAGCAGCCCTCACTATCGGCCTCTCGCCGCCTGCGCGCTGGACTATGCGCTGGCCGGACTGACCAGCGTCGAGGAAGTGCTCAAAGTGTGCGTCTCCCGGACCGACGAGGTGCTGATCTGATGCGCACACGCTTGCACAGCCTGGTGTCCTTGATGCCCTCGCCCGTCGAACGGAGTGTGGCGCCATGAGCCTGTTCCGGTTTACCGGCCGCGATGCTCAGGGCGGCAAGGTCAGCGGCAGCCGCAATAGCGGCTCTGCAGACACGTTGGCCAATGAACTCCTGGCACAGAACATCATTCCACTGACCATCGAAGCGCAGGCTGAACAGGGCGATGGCCTGCTGGCGTTGCTCGCCGAACGCATGCGCAGAAAAAAAGTCGACCTGCTGGAACTGATCATCTTCTGTCGGCAGATGCACAGCCTGAGTAAGGCCGGCGTACCGATCATCCGCGCGATTGGTGGCCTGGCCGAATCACACCGTAACCCATACTTTCGCGAGGTCCTGCTGGAGGTGCGCAGTGACCTCGAAGGTGGCATGAGCATGGCGGTGTCGCTCAACGCGCACCCCAAGGTGTTCGGCACCCTGTTCATCAGCATGATCAGCGTCGGCGAGAACACCGGCCAGCTCGATCTGGCCTTTCGCCAACTCTCGGTGTATTTGGAGCTGGAGCGCGAGACGCGCAAGCGCATCAAGCAGGCCACCCGTTATCCGATGTTTGTACTGATCGCGATGGGGATAGGGCTGACCGTAATTAACCTGCTGGTGATTCCAGCCTTCGCCAAGGTGTTCGCGCAGTTTCACGCTCAACTGCCTTTGCCCACCCGGGTGTTGATCGCGACCTCTCAGTTCTTTCAGGATTACTGGTGGCTGATGGGGCTGATGGTGGCAGGCGCTATTTATGGGTTCATCGCGTGGACAAATACCGAGGCGGGAGCCCTGCGATGGGACCGGACCAAACTGCGTCTGCCAATTGTCGGCGGCCTCTTCGAGCGTATCGCCCTGGGCCGTTTCACTCGCACCTTCGCGATGATGTACCGCGCGGGCGTGCCGCTCCTGCAGACCCTGACGATCAATAGCGTCAGCGTCGGTAATCGTTATATCGGCCGGGCCATCCTCAGTATGCGTGAGGGCGTGGAGCGCGGCGAAGCTCTGACCCGTACCGCGACCGCCAGCGGCCTGTTCACCCCGCTGGTCCTGCAAATGATGGCGGTGGGTGAAGAAGCGGGCGCGCTGGACGAGCTGTTTGTCGAGGTCGCGGACTTCTATGAGCAGGAAGTGGATTACGACCTCAAGCAATTGGCCGACGCCATCGAGCCGATCCTGATCGTGGGCATGGGCGCCATGGTGCTGGTACTTGCCCTTGGCGTGTTTCTGCCGATGTGGGATCTGTCTGCGGCCGCCAAGGGCCACGCGTGAATCGGAACGATGGAATGGGCCGTAGCGTTCGCCGGATGCGTCGGCTGGGCTGGGGCATCACTGGACTGATGTTGCTCCCGGTGCTCCTGGCAATGGGCTGGAAAATCGCTCAGGTCAGTGAACGTCGGGCGATGGAAGCCACCCGTGAATACCTGGCCTCCAGCCTGAGCGGTCTGGCGGCGCAGCGGTTGGCCAACGGCAAGGTGCTGGAACCTGAATGGCGGAACGCCAATCCTTTTGTCCTGCTGCGCTGGCAGCAGGACAACTACGGCGGCGCACTGCTGGCTGGCGCAGAGCCAAAACCGGGTTATTGGTACTGGTTGCCAGCCCGGGCCTGGATTGTGTACCGGGTACGGTTTGTTGAGGGATGGACAACGTCGCCGGGTGAACTCCATGCCTACCGACTGTTAGCGGGGTCAGGCGCCACTTTTGTTCTGGAGCTGGAAGCGGTACCCGTTGCGGAGCTTTCCGCAGCGGATTGGTTAAATCGGTGAAGGGCTCATGATGAAAAAAAGCAAAGGCTTCACCCTGATCGAACTGGTGGTGGTGATCGCGATACTCGGCATCCTCGCCGCCGTCGCGCTGCCACGTTTCATCAACGTCACCCAGGATGCTCAGCACGCTGCGGTCAAGGGCGCCGGCGGCGCGCTGGCTTCTGCTGTGTTGCTCGTGCGCTCCCAGTACGAAGTGAACCGCAACGGTGGCACCAATGGCTGTGGCACTCCGGTCAACTGCCAGATCGACGTGCAGGGCTTTGGCACTAACAACGTCGACGTGAACACCAATGGCTGGCCGGTGGGTATCAATGCGACGGGCACCGCTGCCAGCGCAATGACCGCAACGGCGTGCAATGAGGTCTTTCGCAACGTCCTGCAAGGGTCGGCACCCACGGTGGGAACGAGCGCAGGCTCTGTCGATTATGTGACCACCGCCGCAGGCAACGTCTGCACCTTCACCTATCAGCCGAATAGCGCAAACGACACCATTTCATACGACGCCAATACCGGCGACGTATCCAGCACCATCAACTGACGCTCTTTATCCAAGCAGGCACTAAAAATGAAAAGACAACAAAGTGGTTTCACCCTGATCGAGTTGATCATGGTGATCGTTATCCTTGGCATTCTGGCGGCGTTCGCGCTCCCTCGCTTTGCCAACTTCAGTGTCGATGCCAGGGTCGCAGCCATCAATGGTGCGGCCGGATCAATGCGTTCAGCCTCCGCCATTGCCCATTCGCAATTTCTTGTCTCGGGTGCGCCCGTAGTCCTTGAAGGTACGACTATCACCATGGCGGAAGGCTACCCAGACTTGGCGGGCATGCTGGATGCTGCGCAAATCTCCTCCAAGGATTTCGTCACGACAACGGCCGGAACAGTGGGCTCGAGTGGCGCACCGACGCCTGCTACTTGCAGCGTGGTCTACACAGAAGCAACGTCAACAGGGACTCCAGCGGTCATAACAGCACCGACTTTTGAAGTGAAAGTTGGCGGCTGCTAATGCCTGACAACCGCGGCTTCACGCTGATCGAGCTGATTCTGGTGATCGTTATCATCGGGATTATCTCGGCCGTTGTGGGGCCGCGGTTCTTTGATCGACAGGTGTTCGATGAGCGCCTGTTTTTCGAAGAAAGCCAGGCGGCCGTGCGCTATGGGCAGAAGCTTGCCCTGGCCAGCGGCTGCCTGACTCAAGTCAGCCTCGACAATAACGGCTACCACCTGCGCCAGGCGGCCAACTGCACCAGCGGCGCTTATAGCGCCGAGGTCAGGGGCCCGGATGGCGAAACACCCTTTGCCGCGCCAGCGCCCACTCATGTGACGCTGACAGCGGTCAATTTTCCCGTGGTATTCGATTCGCTGGGCCGTCCGTCCAGCGCGGCGAGTGCCACTGTCGGTACGCTCAACGGCGGCTTCACGCTCAGCGTGACGCCCGAAACAGGCCTGCTGCAATGAAGCGCCAAACGGGCATGACCCTGATCGAACTGGTCATGACCATCGTGATTATCGGCATCGCGGCGGCAGCCCTGTTCAGCGCCATGGCCGCCATCACCACACGGTCGGCCGACCCACTGCTGCGCCAACAGAGCCTGGGCATCGCCGAAGCCTATCTTGAGGAAATCCTTCTGAAGGACTACGTCGATGCGAACGGTGTCGTCTGCCCGGCGGTGCCCGGTAACCGCAGTCAATATCAGACGGTCTGTGATTACGCAGGGCTAAACGACAACGGAGCTCGCGAAGCGGACGGAACCTCTATCGCCGCCCTCGCCGCTTATCGCGTAAACGTCACGGTCACCCCGCACGCGTGGGCGGGCCTGGCGGCAGCTGATGCGCTTTATGTTGAAGTCACCGTCACCGACCCCGCAAACGAGCCGCTGGTGCTGGCCGGCTACCGGACTCGCTACTGATGAAAACCCCGGCATTGGCGGTTGGCATCCCGCAGCAAGCGCGCGGCTTCACCCTGGTCGAGCTGGTGCTCGTCATCGCCCTGGCCGGCATTATTGTGGTGATGATCAGCACCGTGCTGTCGCGTCCTCTGGACGGTTTCCTGGCCCAGAGTCGACGCGGCGAGCTGGTGGATCAAGCGGCTGGCGCGATGAACCGCTTGACCCGCGATGTACGCCTGGCCGTGCCCAACTCGCTGAGGGTGTCAGCCGATGGCCAAGCCGTGGAGTTACTGCTGATCCAGGGCGCTGCGCGCTACCGTGCGAATCGCAATGACAGCCAAGGACTGCGTTTTTCCCCGGAGGCTGCCGGCACGTGCGCAAGTACTGCCATCGACGGTCGTTGCGATACCGTGCAGGTGCTGGACGGGGCATTCGACCCGACCGGGGCCCGCTGGATGGTGGTGTACAACATCGGGGCCGAATCCGGTGGCAACCCGGTGGTCGGGAGTAACCTTTGGGCACCGGCCAATCCAGGAGTAATGACCCCGACAGGCAGCACGTTCAGTCTGCTTCCAGGCGCACCGGCTGGAGAAAGCATTATCGCGGTGGGCAACCTGCCCGCCACCGGTTTTCGCTTTGCCTATGCGTCGCCGCAGCAGCGTGTGTATCTGGCCCAGACGGTCGTGGGCTTTCGCTGCCAGAATGGCCAACTGCTTCGCTACACCTATAGCCAACTGCTTTCTACACTGCCCGCCGCCCCGCCGTCCGGTTCCAACCCTGAGCCGCTGGCACTGAATGTCGATTGTGGGCAAACACGCTTTACCTACCAGGCCGGCAGCACTGCGCGCGCCGGTTTGCTGTCCCTGGCACTGCATACCACCCTCGACGGCGAAAGCTTCCAACTCTTGCAACAGGTCCACATCGACAATGCGCCCTGATCCCCGCTGGCCCCATCGCGCCCAGGGTTTTGGCCTGGTTGCAGCGATGTTCCTGCTCATCGTGGTCGCCCTGGTGGTGATCGCCATGGCACGCCTGTCCGTCGCGCAACACGGCACCATCAGCCTGTCCATACAGCAGGCGCGTGCCTATCAGGCGGCGCGGGCCGGGGTCGAGTGGGGCATAACCCAAGCGATCAGCAGCGGCAACTGTGCTCAGGGAACGCCGAGCCTGGCCGGTAATAACCTGGGCGAGTTCAGCCTCAATGTGGCGTGCATCCGCAACAACTATGTGGACAACGACGGCGCTGCCGTAAGCATCTTCCGGTTCACCTCCACCGCACAGAATGGCACCCCAGGCAGTCGCTCCGACTACGCCTACCGACAGCTCACCTCGACGATAGAGAAAGGGGCTCCATGAGCAGACAAACATGGGCACGGGGCGGTCTTGGGATTGCGCTTCTGGCGGGGCTGTTGCTAACAAACGTGGCGCAGGCTGCAACGACCTATACGTTCAGTTTGCTGGGTACTTTGCTGGGTATAGATGCCCCATGTTCGGGCACGTGGAGCCGCAGCGGTAATACCTTCACCTGCAGTGGACAGATGATACTGGGGGCGGGGGACAAACTGGCGGTGGGTTTCCTGACCATCGGCAACATTACCGTTGTCGCGAATCAAGGCTTCTCACTCGACACCAACTCGGTCGGCACCAGCAGCAACACCGTGGCGCTGGTCTCTGGCCCGGGCGCTATCACCGTCACGGGCACCCACAGTACGTTCAGCGCCTCGATAAGCTCCACCGATGGCGCGATCAGCCTATCCAATGCGGTGGTAGCCGGCTCCGTCCAGACAACAAGCGGTGCCGTGACACTGGTCGGTGGCAGCGTCGCAGGTGACGTCCTTGGCGGCGGAGCAATTACCGCCACCGGCACCTCGGTAAACGGCAATCTCACCAGCAGCGCCGGGGCAGTCACGCTCGCGGGGGGTAAGGTCGGCGGTAACCTGCTGGTTCAAGGGGCGGTCACCCTCAAGCTGGGCACCGCCGTGACCGGAACCCTGACCAGCCGGGCAGGTGCACTGACGCTGACCGACTCCAGCGTGGGGGGCGATGTCCAGGCTTACGGGGCCATCACCTCCACCAATACAACCGTGAAGGCTAACCTCGGCACCAGCACTGGAGCGATCACTGTCGTCGGCGGTAGCGTCGGTGCTGCGGTTCACGCCGAAGGTGCCATCACCTCGACGGGTGCGCCGATAACCGGCAATCTGACCAGCAACTCAGGGGCGATTACCCTCACCACCGGCAGCGTCGGCGGTAATGTCCTGGCCGCAGGTGTCATTACGGCGACTGACACCCCGGTAACGGGCAACCTGACCAGCAGCGGTGCTGCTATTACCCTCGTACGCGGCAGTGTCTCGGGTGATGTCAATGCATTCGCCGCCATCACCGCCACCGACACGTGCATCGGCGGCGATGCCGTGTCCGGTGCCGCGACCACGCTCACTCGCGCTACCGTCGGCGGCAATGCCCAGGCCTTTGGGGCGATGACGCTCACCGGGACCAGTGTCGGTGGCAATGCCACGGCCGGCGGCGCCATCACTGCCACCGACAGCTGCATCGGTGGCGTTATTGTGACGGGCGGTGCCAAAACCATCACCGGCGACTGTTCATCCAGCCCGCCGCATAACTCTTGCAAAGCCGTAGCGCCGACGGCTCAAATTGACCACTTCGCGTTCAGCTATGCGGGCGCGGCACTCACCTGCAATCCGCAGCCAATCACAATCACCGCCTGCAGCAATGCCAGCTGCAGTCTCTATGCCGATCCGGTCAGTGTCGTGCTGAGCCCTTCCAGTGGCTGGACAGCGACCCCGCCCGCAGTGATCAACGGCAACACCATTACCTTCAGTGGCGGCAGTGCTCAAGCGCAGTTGCGCAGCAGTAGCGTGGGAAGCGTGAGCCTTGCCGTTGCCTCGTCAGTCCCGGGGAGCACTTCATCGACGGTTTGCTCAACCAGCGACTGTACGATTGCCTACGCCGAGAGCGGTTTCATCTTCGATGTACCGACCCTGATTGCAGCCAGACCGCAGAGCAACATCGCCCTGCGCGCCGTGAAAAAAAGCGACACCTCGCAAGCCTGTGTCCCCGGGTTTGCCAACGTCACTCGCAGCCTGAGTTTTACCTCGGCCTACATCAATCCCGACACCGGCACCCAACCAGTGATGGTCAATAACAGCCCGGTGACCAGCAGCCCGAGCAGCCTCAACTTGGCGTTTGACAGCATGGGCAGCGCGCTGCTCACGGTACGCTATGACGATGCCGGACAGATGATGCTCGCTGCCAGCTACGACGGCACCACCGCCAATGGCGATGTGGGATTGAGTATGAGCGGCAGTGATTTGTTCGTGTCCAAACCCTATGGCCTGTGCCTGCAGACCGCGTCGACCTGCACCGTCGCAGGCGTGAGCGACAACTGTCAGGTCTTCACAAAAGCAGGCGACAGTTTTCCCTTGCGCATTCAGGCGGTGGGCTGGCAGGCAGACGGAGAACCGCTGACGGCAGGTAATGTGTGCAGCAGCCATATCATCACGCCCAACTTTCAGATGAGCGATATCACCCTGAGCAGCGAACTGGTGGCGCCCTTCCCCGGAGACAGCGGCACGCTCTCGCCGCCCCGATACAGCCATGTAGTGGGCAACCAGACCACCATCAGCACCTCGATTTCCGAGGTCGGTGTATTCCGCCTGAATGCCACGCCAACGGCCAATGGCTACTTCGGCGAAACCGTCAGTGGCGGTGAGAGTGATTTGGTCGGCCGCTTCATTCCTGCTTACTTAGGGGTGCAAGCAAATGCCAGCCTGACGCCGAGCTGCGGTTCTTCCTTCAGTTACCAAGGCCAGCCAATAGCCTTTGCCATCGGCCAGGAGCCTACGCTGACTGTCACTGGTTTTAATCGCAGCGCAAGCATCACCCATAACTATGACCGTGGCGCGTTCTGGCGGTTGGCAACGCCAGTGCCGAATGCCTACACCTCGATCACCGGCAAGACCAGCCTGGATATCAGCGGGCGGTTGACCCGCAGTGGCACAGCAAACCTGGCACAAAGCGGTGCCGACGATGGTGACGGTACCGAGCGCTACCGCTGGAGCGGTGAAACGTTGCAGTACACCCCGGCACTCTTGCCGCTGGCCGATGATTACCCGTTTATCGCGGCGATACGTCAAGGTTTCAGCGCTGCAACATTGACCGATACCGATGGTGCCTGTTTTGGCGATGGCAACAGTTGTTCAGCGTACAGCTATGACTTTAGCGACAGCCCTGGCAGTGAGGTTCGTCTGGGGCGCTTGCGTCTGGACAATGCCCATGGCTCTGAGCTACAGGCACTGGATCTGCCCTTGCGCATCGAGACGTGGCAGAACCTTGCGGGTGGCAGCTTTCGGGTCGAAGGCCTGGACACCTGCACCACGGCAGCCGTTTTACAAACGCCTGCACTGAGTAGTTACACCGGGCAACTCAGCCAACAGAACTATGGCAATGACAAGGTCACGTTGATCGCACCCAGCGCGGGCTTGGGGCTGTTGCGCTTGCAGCCTCCCGGGATCAACGGATCGGTACTCGGAGGACTGCCGGCAACACCGTCCTGGCTTTTCTACGACTGGAATGGCAAGGGGCGTGAAGCTGCAACGGGGCTGGCCAGATTCGGCATCTATCGAGGCTCATCGCCAATGATCTTTCGCCGCGAAGTGTATCGCTAGCGACCTGCTTTTAACCGGCGCTGGCGACTCACATCGACAAAGCGCTTAAAGCTTTGTTGTATCGACTGGCGCTCGCCACTCAGGCCGTTTGAACGCTGTCTCCGCGCCGGAAATCGAGACGGCTATACGATTCAGCACCTGCTCGGCGGTGTATTTTTTGGTGGTCGTGTTAAGGGCGATGAAGACAAGGCCAATCACCAGCGCCGCATGAGGGATTTTTTTGATCTCTGTATTTTCCAGGCAATACAAAAACCCGCAGGCAGCGACAGAGCCCAGGAGAGCCCCGGCAATCGCCTCCTGCAGCGGATGGATATAGGGTGCCACGCAGTTGATACTGAACCACCACGCGATCAGTAACCCTACGCCGGCTCCCGGCCAGCGAAAGCGAGGATCGATTTGTCGCGCGAGCAGGCTCATTGCCACGGGCAGCACCAGGCTGGTATTCATGGCATGACCACTGATGACCGCAATGTTCAGGCTTTCAAGGCCAATGCCCCATCCTTTGAAGAGGATTTTGCTCGCCCCGACAATCGCGTACACGAACAGCAGCACGGCGCCCCATAACAATGCCGACTGCCTGGACCTGGAAAACCAAAGCCAGCCCCCGATGACCACGGCCGCCGGAAGCATGACCGTGATACCGCCGTACTGAGTGATGTCTGCCAACCTCATATCCCACGCAACCTCTATCAAGTCCTTCACTCAGGAGCCTATGAGAGCAGAATTTGTTCGGCCAAGGGCGCTTTACGGGCCTTTATATAGGCGATGAACGCGTCCATGTCAGAACTGCACAACGTTCTGGCAACGGCTTTGACCTCTGCGACCGGCCAGTCCCACCAGGCAGACCCTAGCAGGATCTCACGCGTATCTTCTTCGAACCGCCATTTGATGAATTTGCAGGGATTGCCGCCGACCACCGAAAAAGGAGCCACATCCTTGGTCACGACGGCGCCTGCGGCAACGACTGCACCATGACCGACAGTGACGCCGGAAAGAATGACTGCATTCGTGCAGATCCAGCAGTCGCTGCCGATCACGACATCGCCCTTGCTCGGGGCGAAGTCCACAATATCCTTTACTTCGTCGATCATCGCCGGGAACGGATAGGTGGTGATCCAGTCTGTGCGATGCCCTCCCCCCAGGAGGATTTTCACCCCGTCGGCAATAGACGTGTAGGCGCCCACTTTCAGCGTCGTAACGTCGTCAAACTCGATAACCTCCGGAATCCCGTACGTTCCAACGCCGATGGAGTAGCTCGGGTACCGCAGCCTGATTCGCTCCGCACACCGGTCGAGCTTGTCCATTCGGCGGAGCTGCTTTCTTGTTTTTCGCTTTTTTAGAAATTCCAAAAGCTTCATGCAATGGCTCTCATCGGTCGCCCGGTTGTGACTGAAGACATTTCAACCAGACTCCGTCACCCAGCGGCCATCTCAACGATGGAGCAGCAGCCGTTTGAGTCGGCGAAAGGTGGTCTTGTTGAACTGCCTGAAGGGGATGGCACGCAGCAAACGCCACGCGTCTTTTTTGTCTGTCACCACCGCATACTTCAACGCTTTGTTGAGGATGACGGTCTTGCCTTTTTCGTAACCGGGGTGCGTTTGATAGGGGCTGATCGCTCTCATGTCAGCGTCGAGCAATACCTTGTATCGGCGGGACAGATTGTTTGGATGGCGCCGATAGCGGGTGACGCACACCGGGAGCACATGGATCTGATAACCCTGGTTGGCGATTCTCAGCGTCATCTGAAAGTCTTGCACTTTGATGTTCGGCTCGTAGAAGCCCACCGCTTTAAGTGCCTCCATCCGATACAGAGAGACCGGCGCGCCGACCACGATGGCGTTGCTCAGTATTTCGTCAAAACCCAGGCACTGGATCCCGTCGAGTTTTTGCGTCTTGCCGTTGTTCCCTTCGCTGTCCATGTACGTGACCAGCGCGCCGACACAGCCGACTTCCGGGTGTTTATCCAGGTATTCGGCTCTTATACGCACCGAATCCGGAAGCATGATGTCATCCAGGTCAGGCGTAGAAACATACTCCCCTTTCGCGTACCTCAACCCATGATTGAGGGCCGCGCTGACGCCTTGGTTGGGCTGCGTATAGAGCTGGAACTTATAAGTGCTTTGCAGCGCCTGCAACATCGCATAGCTATTATCCGTCGACCCGTCGTCGACGATAATGACTTCTCTATTTTCATAATCCTGGGCGAAGATACTTTCGAGCGCCTCCTTCAGGTATTTTTCTGCGTTGTAGCAGGGCGCAACAATCGAGACCAAAGGCCCTGTGACCGCTGCCTGATTATTGTTAGAAATAAGTTCTTCAGTCATAAGTTCGATGTTTCTACTAAATCGTTCAACTGAATCCACCCTAAAACGCCGGCTTTGCAGTCGTCTCCGGATCCGATGACAGCCACTCATGAGGCTCAGCGGTTGTCGGGGCTGCGTGCAACGCGTTTACTGGGTTGAGGGGCATACATCATGCTGCAACATACCCCCTTTTGTCATGATTTCAATGACAGCCTTGCCTTCCAGAACGTTGCAAGAGATACCGGCTATTACTGACCCCACAAAAAAAAAGCCCCGTTCTTCATCCGAAGAACGGGGCGTTTTTGTTGCAGCAGCTGGCTTAGTTCAAGGTGCGTAAGTCAGCAACAACTCACTGGGCGCCTGAAAGTCCAGCGACATCATCACGCTCAGCGCGGTGATGGTGAAGATCGAGAAGACGAACAGTTTACGCGCCCAGACCCGGTCATCCACTGCCTTGTAACCGCTCCAGGCCATGTACAGCCAGTACATACCCATGACGGCCGCAACGGCCAGATAACTAAGACCGGCGTAACCACCCACGGTCAACATCAGGGTAGCCAGCAGGAACGCCAGGGTGTAGATCAGGATATGACGCTTGGCGACGACGATGCCACGCTTCACCGGCAAGACCGGAATCGACGCAGCGAGGTAATCGTTGAAGCGAAAGATCGCGATGGCGTAGGAGTGCGGCATCTGCCACAAACTGAACATCACCAGCAAGGTCAGTGCCGCCAGGTCGAAGCTGTTGCTCACCGCGACGTAACCGATCACGGGCGGCATCGCCCCTGACAAGCTGCCGACCAGTGTGCCGTGCACTGATTTGCGTTTCAGGTACAAGCTATAGAAGCCGACGTAAATCACAAAACCGATCACCGCGAACAGCGCCGCGAGCAGGTTGGCCTTGGTGTACAGCAAACCCACCCCGGCGATGCCAAGCACGCTGGCGAAGATCAGGGCCAGTCTCAATGAAACCAGGCCCTGCACCAGCACCCGATTCTTGGTGCGCTCCATCTTGACGTCGATGTCGCGGTCGATGCAGTTATTGAACACGCACCCGGAGGCCACCACCAACGAAGTGCCGATGACAGCAGCCAGGAACAGGCCAAAGTCGACATGCCCTTTGGACGCCAGGAAAAAGCCACCTGCCACCGAAAGCACATTACCGAAAATGATCCCCGGCTTGGTGATTTGGATAAAGTGCTTCAGCGACATGGGGAGATCCTCAGTGCGCCATCATGTTCGTGTGGACGTTGTACATAATCCACAACGACAGGCCGACCACGATCGCAATGATCAGGGCGGTAAAGGCGAAGGCAATGATGTTCCAGCGCTGTTCGGACGACCTGTTCATGTGCAGGAAGAACACCAGGTGCACGAATATCTGTACCACGGCGAAGGCCACGACAATGGCCAGGGTCATCGTCTTCGGGAACACCGGGTGCATCAAAAGACCGAAAGGGATCACCGTCAGAATCACGGAGAGGAAAAACCCGACGGCGTAGGACTTCAGGCTGCCATGGTCGGCACCGCCGTGGCTGATATGTGCGTTAGCCATTTACAGGGCTCCCATCAGGTAGACAACGGTGAACACGCAGATCCAGACCACGTCCAGGAAGTGCCAGAACAGACTCAGGCAGCTCAGACGCGTGTTGTTGGTAGCGGTCAGACCTTTCTTCTTGATCTGGAACATCAGCACCGCCATCCAGATCAGACCGGATGTCACGTGCAGGCCGTGAGTACCGACCAGCGTGAAGAAGCCCGACAGGAAGGCGCTGCGATCAGGGCCGAAGCCCTCGGCGATCAGGTGATGGAATTCATTGATTTCCATGCCGATGAACGCGAGGCCCAGCAAGAACGTCACCGCCAACCAGGCGATAACCCCGTTCTTGTTGCCCTTGTGCATCGCCAGCATGGCGAAGCCGTAGGTGATACTGCTGAACAGCAGGCAGAAGGTTTCTACCAGCACGTAAGGCAGCTCGAAGATGTCTTTGCCGGACGGGCCACCTGCGACGTTGTTACTGAGCACCGAGTACGCGGCGAAGATCGTCGCGAACAGGATGCAGTCAGTCATCAGGTAGATCCAGAAACCGAACACGGTCATGGACCCGGCATCCTCGTGCCCATGCTCCTCAGCATGGGCAATCTGAGTTTCTAATACTAAGTTCGACATGGTTTAAGCCTGCTTAGCCAAAGTTTGAAGGCGTGCATTTTCGATTCGCGCCACTTCTTCGGCGGGAACGTAGTAGTCGATGTCATCGTCGTTACTGCGCACGATGAAGGTGGCTACCATGCCGACCAGACCGACGGCGGCCAGCCACCAGATATGCCAGATCAACGCGAAGCCAAAGACCAGACTGCCAAAGCTGATATACACGCCAACACCGGTGTTACGCGGCATGTGGATTTTCTTGTAATCGACTGCTCTTTTGCTCTGTACCCCGCGTTCCTTGGTCTCCCAGTGGGCGTCCAGGCCATTGACGTGCGGTTGCTCGGCGAAGTTGTAGAACGGCGGCGGCGAAGAGGTCGACCATTCCAGCGTGCGGGCATCCCACGGGTCACCTGTGAGGTCACGGTTTTTCTCGCGATCACGGATGCTGACCACCAATTGCGCGATCTGGAAGATGATGCCGACCATGATGACCAGCGCACCACAGAACGCAGCGATCAGCCACGGTGTCCATGCTGGGTTGTCGTAGTGGTTCAGACGACGGGTCATGCCCATGAAGCCGAGTACGTAAAGCGGCATGAACGCCAGGTAGAAACCGACGATCCAGCACCAGAACGCATACTTGCCCAGACGCTCGTTCAACGTGAAGCCGAACGCTTTCGGGAACCAGTAGGCGAAGCCCGCCAGGTAACCAAACACCGCACCGCCGATGATCACGTTATGGAAGTGCGCGATCAGGAACAGGCTGTTGTGCAGCACGAAGTCAGCACCCGGAACCGCCAGCAGTACGCCGGTCATGCCGCCGATGCTGAAGGTCACGATAAAGCCCAGGGTCCAGAGGATCGGCGTGGTGAATTGAATTCGCCCGCGGAACATCGTGAACAGCCAGGTGAAAATCTTCACCCCCGTGGGCACGGAGATAATGATCGTCATGATGCCAAAGAAGGCGTTGACGTTGGCCCCCGAGCCCATGGTGAAGAAGTGGTGCAGCCAGACGACGAAGGACAACACGGTAATGGCGATGGTCGCGTAGACCAGCGAGGTGTAACCGAACAGGCGCTTCTTGGCGAACGTCGAGGTCACTTCCGAGAATATGCCGAAGGCCGGCAGGATCAGGATGTACACCTCGGGATGGCCCCAGGCCCAGATGAGGTTGACGTACATCATCGGGTTGCCACCAAGCTCGTTGGTGAAGAAGTGCATGCCCAGGTAACGGTCCAGCGTCAGCAGAATCAAGGTCGCGGTGAGGATCGGGAACGACGCCACGATCAAGATCGCGGTGCACAGGCAGTTCCAGGTAAACACCGGCATTTTCATCAACGTCATGCCAGGGGTGCGCATTTTCAGGATGGTGACAACGAAGTTCACCCCCGTCAGCAACGTACCCAAGCCTGACAACTGCAATGCCCAGATGTAGTAATCGACCCCGACACCCGGGCTATACGCCAGGCCAGAGAGCGGTGGATAAGCAACCCAACCGGTACGGGCGAACTCGCCGAGCCCCAGAGACAGGTTGACCAGCACCGCGCCGACCACGAACAACCAGAAGCTCAACGAGTTGAGGAACGGGAAGGCAACGTCGCGAGCACCGATCTGCAGCGGTACGACGATGTTCATCAGGCCGACCACAAAAGGCATCGCCATGAAGAAGATCATGATCACGCCATGAGCGGTGAAGATCTGGTCGTAATGTTCCGGTGGCAAGTAGCCTTCGGAACCGGCGCTGGCAAGGGCCAGCTGCGAGCGCATCATGATCGCATCGGCAAAGCCGCGCAGGAGCATGACCAGCGCAACGATGATGTACATCACACCGATTTTTTTGTGGTCGACCGAGGTCAGCCATTCAGTCCACAGGTAGGACCACTTGCGATGATAGGAGATTGCAGCAACCAGTCCCGCACCCACCAGCATGATGATAACCAGCGTCACCATTACGATCGGTACATGGAAGGGAATGGCTTCCAGCGTTAATTTACCGAACATCTCTTACTCCTCTGCGCCGGCAGCCGAATGCATTTTCATGTCCATGCCCGTCATTTCTGGTGCATCGTCCGCCTTGTGGTGCATCCCCTTGGCCTTGTTCATCCCCTCATATTTATCAATGATGGTCTGGAACAGGTTGGGCTGGACGCTGGCGAAGTACTCAACAGGGTTTTTCACGCTAGGCTTGGCCAACTGATTGAATTCAGCGATTTCAAGCGGGTGTGGTGTTTTTTTGGCTGCAGCGACCCAAGCATCGAAGTCCGCTTGCGACGTGGCATAGGCCTTGAATTTCTGGTCCGAGAAGCCTTCGCCGCTCAAGTTGGCCGCCATACCGTCGTACACATGCTCTTCGTTGGAGATCAGGTGCAGCTTGGTTTCCATGCCGGCCATGGCGTAGATCTGACCGCCAAGGCCCGGGATGAAGAACGAATTCATGGTGGAGTCGGAGGTGATCCTGAAGTTAACCGGGACATTGGCCGGGAACTTGATCTCGTTGACCGTGGCGATACCCAGTTCCGGGTAGATGAACAACCACTTCCAGTCCATCGCGACGACTTCGATGACCACCGGTTTGACGTTGGAATCCAACGGTTTGTAGGGGTCGAGTTCGTGGCTCGATGTCCAGATCAGGATGCCCAGCGCGATCACGATCAAGGTTGGAACGCCCCACACCACGGCTTCAATCTTGCCGGAGTGAGCCCAGTTCGGCGCGTAGGTCGCCTGGGTGTTCGAAGCGCGGTATTTCCAGGCGAAGGCGAACGTCATGATGATCACCGGAACAACCACCAGCAGCATCAGCAGCGTCGCGGTGATGATCAGGTTTTTCTCGTCAATGCCTATCTGCCCTTTTGGATCGAGCAGGGCCATGTTGCAACCACCCAGCGCAAGCATGCTCAAAAGGGCCAACGAGCCAAACAATCTGGGGTACCTTTTTCTACTCATCTCACGACCTCTAAAGCTGCGCACGCAATGCAGTTGGGTTTCGACCGCCAACACTTCACCCTGCCAGGTGTTGGCATGTTTTTTTGATTGAATAAGGGCCTGCCAGAAAAGCTCGAGAGCTGGGCGGCAAATCCAGAATTGTCGGTGGTTTCTTATTGAACTGGTGTGGCAACGGCCTGGTTAGCAGACCAATTCCATTTGGTGCGGATTTTTTGAAAGGGTGTCAGTCCCTGAAGCCGTATCGGCGTGATCTACATAGAGTGCGTAGAGACGCTTTCGACCTCGTTTCTTGTCAATTGCAAAGCGGTACTGACTGATAAGTGTTAGCGATTGTAGATATGTAACCATTTGTTGACTATGACTTATTCTGCAACAGTTCTTCTCGCATCCAACAATTATCAGCCGGCGAGGACATTATCGGGGGCTGAAAAAAAGCCCTACTTTCCGTCGGAAAACAGGGCTTTTGCGGCCTCCCGCTGAATTCAGCGGACGGTGCGACGATTACGCATGATCCCCAACGGAACCAATATCACGGTCAGAACGAAGGCAGCCAAAGCCCACTGCGCCAGCGATAAACCGAGAATCGGTGGATACGGCGTGGTGCAGAAGCCATCAACCTGGAAGCCCAGCGGGAACCAGGACGCCAGCGGCAGGCCATCAACGATAGGCTGTAATACATCCAGACCGCAGCTCTCGTTCGGATTCGCCAGGATGTAGACATGACGGCCGGCCGCGACGATGCCGCCAATCGCGCTAAGTACAGTCAACCCCTCGAACACCGTGGTGCTGCGTTTGCCCGGCATCGCGGCGCCAATGAAGGCGAAAATGGCGATGAACAGCAAGGCATAACGCTGAAGAATGCACAGCGGGCATGGCGCCTCGTCCAATACCACTTGCATGTACAGCGCGCCACCGATCAACGTGAGGCAGATCACCCCGAGCAAAACCAGAAAGCGCTTTTCGCGTCTTAGGTACATCGTGCTGTCGCTCATTCCCTTACCTTTTGAGATGGTGTGACCCGAAGTGTAAATGCACAACGGTCTGATCGCCCGCGATAATCGTGGGCAGAGGTTACCAACTCAAGTGCAAAACCGCTGTACGGAACAATTCAGGGGCCCGATGGCGATGGACCTGACACGCAGCCTCAACCCTGCGAAGCGCGGACAAAAAAATGCCGCCAGCCCCTGACAGAGGCTGGCGGCATTTTTTATCGCGCCGGGTTTATTCGAGCACGGAAGCCGGGCCAAAGAACTCGTAGCGGCTTTGTTTCTCTGGTACGCCGGCTGCTTTCAGCTGGCGTTTGACCACTGCCATAAACCCTTTCGGACCCAGGAAGTAGGCATCCAGGTCCCGATCTTCGGGCAACCACTGTTCCAACTGCTGCTGATCAAGCAGGCCAACCGCATCCGCAGCAGGGCTCACGCCATCGTCTTCGGCGTAGCAATAGAAGTGCTTGAGCTGCGGGTGACTACCGGCCAGACCATCGACCCAATCGCGGAACGCATGCACCGCGCCATTGCGCGCGCAATGGATAAAGTGCACGGGACGCGAGGTTTCCAGCGCGGTCTCAAGCATGGCCAATGTCGGCGTGATGCCAACACCGCCGCTGATCAACACCAGCGGCTTTTGGCTCTCAGTCAGGGTGAACTCGCCCGACGGTGTGAACAACTGGAGGCTATCGCCAATCTGCAGTTGGTCATGCAGGTAGTTGGACACCACGCCATTGGGTTCGCGCTTGACGCTGATGCGGTATTGGTTGCCACCGGCCACTGCCGACAGCGAATAGTTGCGGCGCATCTCTTCGCCACCGATGAACAACTGCAAGCCAATGTATTGACCCGCGGTAAACCCGAGGATCGGCCCGTCATCCGCAGGTTGCAGATAGAAAGAAGTGATCTCGGCACTTTCATCCACCCGGTTTACCAGCTTGAATTCACGCGCACCGCGCCAGCCGCCAACGGCTTCGGCTTTTTCGTTGTAAATCGCGCCCTCGGCACCGATCAGAATATCGGCCAGTTGCTGATACGCATGGGTCCAGGCTTGCAGCACTTCATCAGTGGCGATGTCGCGGCCCAGCACTTCAGCGATGGCGCGGATCAGGCAGGAACCGACGATAGGGTAATGCTCAGGCAGGATTTGCAAGGCGACGTGCTTGTTGATAATTTTCGCCACCAGATCGCCCAACTGCTCCAGTTCGTCGATGTGCCGTGCGTACATCAGTACACCGTTGGCCAAGGCGCGGGGCTGGTCACCGCTGGCCTGATGGGCCTGGTTAAACAGCGGGCGTACCTCCGGGTATTCCTCGAGCATCATTTTGTAAAAATAAGTGGTCAGCGCTTCTCCACCGCTTTCGAGCAGGGGCACGGTGGATTTGACGATGGCACGATCTTGAGCGTTCAACACGATTGGACTCCTGAGCCGCAAGGCTTCTAGCTAATTACGGCTTATACTTCAGGATTCGTGCCAATTATTTTTATGTTAAGAATCAATAAGTTGAAAACAATCAGTCAAAATGACCCGCCGCGTCTCATAGTCAATAAGACTCCTTTGCGTCCTTATGACTACTGAAACACAACACGGCCTTGGGCTGAGTTTGCCGACAGCGTCATCGACCGACTTGACTGTTTGCTGTCCCGAGGCACAAATGCCCTAAAGCGAAACCTTTGCAAGTCGATAACCCGGCATCGAAAGCTGTTTGCCACTCTTGTAGCGACGCCTTTAATCTTCAGAAGGTTGATATGTCCTCAAATAATGCCCGCGCAGACTCACTCTCACTCCTGCTGTTTACGTTGCGCAGCGGCAAGCTGATGGCCATCAACTTGCTCAAGGTCAGCGAGATCATCCCCTGCCCTGCCCTGACACGCTTGCCAGAATCCCATCCACACGTCAAAGGTGTCGCCGTCCTGCGCGGCGCGTCGTTGTCGGTGATCGACCTGAGTCGGGCCATTGGTGAACAACCGCTGCTCGACCCCTCGGGTGGCTGCCTGATCGTCACAGATGTCAGCCGCTCCAAACAGGGCCTGCATGTGCAGGCAGTGAGCAAGATCGTGCATTGCCTGACCACGGACATCCGGCCGCCACCCTTCGCCTCTGGCAACAGGTCATTCATCACGGGTGTGACTCAGGTCGACGGCGTGCTGGTGCAGGTGCTGGATATCGAAAAAGTCATCCACGGCATCGCCCCGGCGAGGATCAACTCTGACGAGCCTGCGCACCTGAGCGAAGAAGACGCCCAGGTACTGGCCAAGGCCAAAATCCTCGTGGTCGACGACAGCCAGGTCGCCTTGCAGCAATCGCTGATCACCCTGCGCAACCTTGGCATCCATTGCCACACCGCCCGCAGCGCCAAAGAAGCCATCGACCGCCTGCTCGAACTGCAAGGCACGGAGGAGCAGATCAACGTCGTGGTGTCTGACATTGAAATGTCGGAAATGGACGGCTATGCCTTTACCCGGACCCTGCGCGAAACGCCTGACTTCAAGGACCTGTACGTCCTGCTGCACACCTCCCTGGACAGCAAGATGAACAGCGAAAAAGCCAAGTCTGCGGGAGCGAATGCCGTGCTGACTAAATTCTCTTCACCCGAGTTGACCAAATGCTTGATTCAGGCAGCCCGTACGGTCGAGGCCCAGGGCATTTAATACAGAGCCCCCAGCCAGAGGATTCGACAGCCTGGTGCTGGCTGATGCGCCGCGATCTGCGTCAGACCCTCGCCCCCACAGCGTGGCCTGTCGCCCTCCGCCTCCTCAAGTTCAGCCCTGAACTCGCGCCACAGGTACACGCGCTATTGGTACTCGGTTACCAACAAGGCGCAGGCAGCGTGCCGGACTATGAGCACTGGCACAAAGCGTTCGCCACCGACCCTGAGTTCGACCCGTCGCTGTGCTTTATCGCTGCCGATGAACACGGTCTGGTCGGCGTCGTACAGTGCTGGACCAGTGCCTTCATCAAGGATGTGGTGGTGGACCCACGCGCCCGCCGCCAAGGCTTCGCGCGCGCCCTGTTGAACCATGCCTTCGAGGCTTTCCGCGTGCGGGGTGAAGCGTGCGTCGACCTCAAGGTGATGGACAGCAACCACGACGCTCGGCGCCTGTATGAAACATCCGGTATGCGTTACGTCCAGCGCTTTACTGTCGACTGAGACCGCCCTGCGATCTCGTCTGCCATAATCCGCCTTTCGGAAACACCACTCGAAAGGAGCCAGATATGAAAGCATCCACGGCGCTGTGCATGGCCCTTGCGGTTGCTGCGACCCACGCCAATGCATCCAGCAGCCAGGCCTGGAGCGACTTGGACAAGGCCGTCATCGACAGTTGCGTGAAAGCCAGTCAGCTAAAAGAGGTAAAACCGGCCGGCACCGCAGCCCTGTTCGATGACAGCGTCGGGTACAGCGCACTCCTGCTCAAAGGCCGCTACCCGCAGGCGCACATGAAGAACAAGCCCGGCACCGAGCTGTGCCTGTATCAACGTCAAACCCGAAAAGCCACCGTGACCGAGTGGGATGCAGCGACCACGTTGCCGAAAAAATAATCGCCTGGCAGTGGGGCGGCACGTTACCTGCGCTGTCCGTCGAGTCGGGTTGGGTTTTTCACGTATCTGGCGGGGAGATTGCCAATACGCTGCAGCGGGCCGGCGCTCAGGTGGTGAGCACCGATCCGTTGGACTACGCCTTCATTTCTTTTGCATAGCGTCTGGCGTGGCTGAACAGCGCTGAAAATCAGCGCTTGCCCATGGTCTTGCGGGTGCCGTGAGGCGCGACACCGGGGACTTTGTTATGGCTGGCTTTGCCCGACTTCTTGTAATACAGGGAGTCTTGAGTCTTGGCTTGCAAGAGCTCGCCCGGCTTGAATGGAAAGCTGAATGCAGGAATAGCGGCTTTTTTATCGGTGGTTTCAGCACCCGGCTCGACGACTGTCACCTCTTCGGTGGCGACGGCTTCAGGAGCTGGCGTGTGTTCGGGGGTAGTCATGGAAGCTCCAAAAGTATCGAGTCAGTCGTCTGGCGAAAATGGGCAGTCGCCCAAGGCCCGGCAGCATACCTGAATCGCAGACGACCTGCCGCCATCACCTCTCACCTCCCATCGCCTGCTATTTGTAAAACAGATCAATGATGACTTCAGCCTCGAAGGCGCCCGCTTTGGGTGTTTGGCTTTGCCAGACCAGTTCGGCCTCGAAATCGGCCTTCGCCGACTGACTCGTCCCGAGCAGATCCGCCAGATGGAAGGGCTGGTTGTAAGGCAACGTTGCGCCATCGCGGCCATTGATAATGCGGATGCCGACGCCGTCGTTGGCCGTGGGAATCAGAAAATCGCCAGACAGCACACCTGACACTGGCTTGAATCGCGCATCGAGGCTGAAGGGTGTGTCACAGGTGCGGCTGGTCACCAGTGAAAACGGACGTCGATCAATGACCCGCCCCACCGCGACCTCTTGAATCCCTATCGAGCCAAACTCCACCGTCTCCGGGGTGACCTGTAACTCGGCATCGCAGGCAATGAAACGCAGGCCGGTCAGGTTATTGATGACGTAGCTCAGGGTGTAGCCGGGCAATGGGCTCAAACCTGCTGCGCTGTCGAGTTGGAACATCCGATAGTCCAGCAGATGACTGGCCACCCCTGACGGTGGGGTCGGACCGAACTTTTGCACGAACACCGAGAACGCCAGATTGAAGGTGATGCGCGGGCACGCAGCCATATTCGCGTCACTTTCATGACAAACAGGCAGACTCTGGCCGGTGCCTATCCGGCCGCTGTTCTGCAGATAGTCGATACCGTCGACGGTCAAACCCGCGCGAATACCTTGGCCAATCGGCACGTTGTCCGGGTTCAAATAAATGAACACGTCCTCCTGCTGCTCTTGCAGACCGTCCTTGAAGCATTCGACCTGAGCATTGAACCGATCCGAGCGCCAGACGATGGTCCCCTCGGGCGATGCGGCAGGGATGGCAACGGTGCTGCCCAGGTCGCCATTAATCACCACGGCCCCGGTGTTCTGCGCCGTGCAGACCAGGGCAAAACAGGTGGCAGGGCTTAGCGACAGCGTCAGTAATAACAGGCGAATCCAGCGAATATCGATCATGATTCAGGGGCTTCCAGGTGGGCAGTGTCCGGCAGCAACCGGGCCTTGAACGGCAAATGCCAGTCGACCTCAGCGCGGTAATTACGCTGACCGCCGTAGTCAGTCAGGGCGTTGAAGGACAGGTGTTGCCAGCGACTGGTGGCTGGCTCGTCTGTGCCCAGGGACAGGGTTCGGGTGGTGCCCGGTGGCAGCAGCAGGTAGTCGCTAACGTCGCGTTTACCGTCGATGCCATCGAGTCGCAGGTTCTGGAGAGAGGCGTGGTAAGCAGACCGGTTACTGACCCGCAACAATGTCGCGCCGGTCGCATCGCGGGTCAGGTTCCAGAGCAACTCCTGGGCGCTGTTGGCCGGATCACCGGGCAAACCTGACGGGCGATAGAACACGTTGATCCGCTGGCGGATGGCAATGCTCAGCGGGTTCTCGCCTTCTGCGCGTCGGGGGATTTCCATCACGTACAGGTGCAACAGCGACTCCCGCCCCTGCGGCATGCCGACACCTTCATACAGGATGCGCAGCGCCTGTTTGCCGTTAGCAGGCAGCTGTGACAGGTGAGGCGTCAGGGCAAACGGCAGATCATCAGGCACGCCATCGCCCTCAGCCGTAGCGCTGCTCAACCACGCCTGGAGCAACACCTCGCGGGGACTGCGGTTAATCACGTCGATGCTGACTTCGCGAAAAGCCCCGTCGAAAATCAACCGCGTTCCGGCAAGGGACACCGCAGCCTGCGCGCCGGTACTGGCGAGCCCTATCAATAGCAACATAGGGCCGATCAGCCTGTGACCGAGTCGTTTCAACAGACTCATTGGCAGGTGACCTTCAGTCGTTCATAGGCACGTAGCGGGTCCTTCGGAGGTAGGCTATAGGGCACCCGGCAACTTTGATCGGACCACTTCACCCGCAGCACGCCTTGATCTTGCCCGGTCAACACCAATGCGCGACTGGTGGGGTCGACCACCGCCAAAGACTTGCCGTGCTCGTCCTCTACGCTGGCGCCCAACGGCACCTTGCTGCCATCCGCGCGCACCAGCTCGAATTGCACGCGGCGCCCGATCGACGCTGCAAAGTGCACAACACTCACGGCGCCACGACGCGGCACCACCTGGACGATGGCGTTATCCACCTCGACGTCCGCGCCCAACTGCCGGGTGTCGAGACTGATCCAATTGGTTCGGTAAGGCTGAGCGTAAGGCAACACCGCATAACCGTTGGCCGAAGTCTCGACGTTGCTGTAGTTGGTCAGTTTTGCACCGCTGACGTTTGGCACCTCGACCAGCGCGAAGGTTTCACCCAAAGGCTGCCCGAAGTTCACCCCGCCACGGTGAGCAACCAGCGACCCTGACGCACCCAGGCTAAAGGCATCGTAATCGCGCCCCTGACTGTACCCGGCCTCAAAACGACCGTAGGGCGTGGTGGTGTTAAGTTTGCCGGAGCCGAAAGTGCCGGAGCTGCTGTCGTGCCCGGTCTGTAGCGAATAGAAGGCATTTCGATTGTCCAGCACCTGACCGTTGAGACCGGCCTGGGCGTTGTAATCACCTTGGCTGTCGCGCACCAGATTGAACGATGCCCGGGACGCGCTTGAGCTTGAACCCAACGGCACTGTCAGGCTCAGGGAAAGCCGATGATCGGTGTTGGCCTGCCCGTCACCGTCCAATTGCTGGTTTTGCTCGATCGACAGGTTGTAACTGACGGTCTTCCACGCGCCGTTATAGGACAAGTACAGCTGACGGGTTTTGCCCGGCAGGTTCCAGTAACGCTGATCACTGGCGGTCAGGCTCAACGAACCGGATTGCCCTGGCAGCGACTGCGTGACATTAAGCTCTACCCGATCCTTTGCCCGGCCGGTGACCGTTCGAACGATGCGCCCATCGAGCTCCTCTACGTGCTCCTGCAGCGTGCGGTATTGCTCAGTGGAATAGCGATAACCGGCGACGGCAAAGGTGGTGTTCGTCACGTCGAGGGTGTTGGCGTAGCGCAACCGCACGCTTTGGCCCTGGCTAGTATTGCTCGCACGCGCCTGGCTGATCGACTGCGTCAGGTCGGCCGAAAAAGCCCCCAGGCCGGTATTCACGCCGGCCCCGACATTCGCCGCTTGATAATCCTCGGCCCATTGCAGCCCACCGAACCCGGTCAACCGTTCGGACAGGCCATAAACCAGGGTGCCACTGGTGAATGTCGGCGAGGCCTGTTGATCGGCATTGCTGTCGTATCGACCGGCGGCGAGGCTGTAGCGCAACGCACCGTGGGGCACCATGATCGGCAACGAGGTAAACGCCTGCGTAAAGGTGCGCGTGCGCCCATCCGCCTCCACTACCGTGACCGATAGATCGCCATTGGAACCGCTGGGGTAGATATCGGTAATCTCGAACGGGCCCGGAGAAACGTTGCTGCTGTACAGCAAAAAGCCGTTCTGGCGAACTTCAACCGTGGCATTGGTCTCGGCAATACCACGAATCGTCGGAGCGTAGACCCGCTCGCTGTCAGGCAGCATGCCGTCGTCGGAGGCGATTTCCGCACCGCTGAACCGCACACTGTCGAAGATCAGCGAATTCGAGTAGATCTCACCGAGTGTCAGCTGCCCCTTGAGCCGCGTCAGGTCGCGCTGGGCGAACGTGCGGTTACTGCTGAAGCGATAAGGCTGATTACCGCCGTAGGTCAGCGACGACTCGTTGCGCAGGCGCCAGGCGCCGAGGTTCAGGCCATTTCGCAGGCCCAGGTAATACTGATCCGTGCGCGCTTGCTGATTGTGCCGACGGGCGCCATTGAAACTGTAATTGATGAAGGCGGCGGTCTCGCCTTCAGTCCAGAGTTCAGGTGACACGTAACCCCGAGCGCTACGAGCCATGGCGGTCTGCGGCACGCTGACACTCAGGCGCAGGCTATTGGGCTGGTAGTCGACACGGGCAAATTCGACCTGCGCCGCCAGGTCAAAACAGGCACCCGGTTGCAGATCAACCGCCAGGCTTGCGTCGTTGTGCAAGCGCTCCATGTCCAATCCAAAGGCCTGGAGCATCTCCAGCGTCAGGCAGGGTTCGATCAAGCCTGAGGCCGGGTTTTGGGTGAACCTGACATCATTGCGTCCACTCAGGACCCGATTGACGTACACATCCACCCGGTAGACGCCAGGCAAAACGCTGTTGCCCCGCAGAAACTCCTTGAGGTCGGCGGGCTCGTCGGTGCCCTGGATAAACGCCGTGTTGAATTTCATCGAGGGGCCCTTTCCAGGGTCGCTGGATTGATCGGGCGATGCCACGGCTGACGTCGAAAACGCCATGCCCACACTCATGGCAAGCGCACTGAGGCTGAACGATGCGCACGCGTAAAACCTCGTGACGCGTTTATTCGCGTGCAGGGAATGGCCTGAGAACAATCCCTGGGTACTTCGGTTGAGCCGTTCCATGTGCTGTTATCACTCAATCCTTGGAGTACTGCCGCGCCGGAGAATCCTTTCGCGCAGGCGCAAAACTGCCGAGCCCGGGCAGGTGTCGCC
Organism: Pseudomonas sp. ASL8; assembly: GCF_056680355.1. Lineage (NCBI taxonomy): Bacteria > Pseudomonadati > Pseudomonadota > Gammaproteobacteria > Pseudomonadales > Pseudomonadaceae > Pseudomonas > Pseudomonas sp. ASL8. Next base: position 450,294 of record NZ_CM155278.1, read on the forward strand.
ACTCGGGTTACCCGGTGAATAAAAAGTTCTGGAGCGGTCGCTAGTGGACGCCGGTGTCGGTCTTGGCGACCTTGATCGCATTGACCGCCTCGCGGGCGATCTGCGTGGCCCTATAGGGCACTAGCCCACCGAAGTCATTGATGCTGGTGAAGCCAACGTTCAAGGGATGACCGCTGGCCGGCTTGGTAAGCGGCAGGTCCAGAGACTGTTTCTGTGCCAACATCAGGCTGTCCTTTTTCAGCACGTGAGTCGTACCCTCCAGGACGTCAATCCTGACCATGGACACGTAATAAGGCCCCGGATTGCTCACCTGCAACCTGTCGCCCTCCAACACACGCCATTGGAGTTTCTCCGCGGCCTGTGCCGGTTCGGCCCTTAACCCTTGAGGTCGAAAGAACACCTTGATGCGCTGACGAATAGCGATCTGCAAGGCGTTCTCTGCGGCGGCCTGAGGAATCTCCTGCACATTGAGCCAGAACACCGACTCGCGGTCCTGCGGCATGTCCACGCCCGCATACATGATGCGCAGCAACTGTTTACTGTCAGCCGGCATGCGGGCCAGCGCCGGGATAATCACAAATGGCAAATCGACAGTGCCCTGTGCGTCAGATTCAAGCCAGGACTGCAGGAGGATTTCTCCGCCACCGCTGTTATGCACGCCGAAACTGACTTCCTTGTCCTCGGCCGGGTAAATAACGCGGGTGGTGTTGAGTACGATGCCCGCCTGGGCACTGGCGCTCAGTGTCATCGCCAGCGAGAAGCAGGCGTAACGAATTGCGGTGTAAAACATGATGGCATTCACCTTGAGTCGAGGTGCGACGGGGTGAGTACGGCTCACCCCGCCAGTGGCTTTACTCGTAATCAAGTACGAAAGGCATGAACCCATCAGCGTTGCCTGGGTTGGTCGGGGTGCCGTTAAGCACGTAGACCGCTCCAAAATTCAGCTCTGCCGTCGCGCCGCTCGCACCATCCTTGATCAGCGGCTTATCGATCGTCTCGGTACCACTCAAGTCCATAAGCTGAGATTCAGCGTTGAGCAAGCCGATGCCGACACCGTCTGCCGCACCCGTGGTACGCAACAGCATGGAGTCATTGTTATCCAGACCGCTGCCAGAGCGTGCGATGAAGCGCATTTTCACCGTGTCGTATTGCTCGACGCCTGCGCTGCAATTGACCAGCAGCTGGACAGGTGTAGCGGTTTCCAGCTTGCTTGCGGTCGATGAACCAATATCCGAGAACGAAACGTTACCCAGATCAATATTGATATCGCCATTAGGACCGGCACCGACCCCAGCGCCCGGCCCGACGTTACAAGAGATGTTGGTCAGCGTGCCGTTGAACACCAGCTTCCCGTTATTTGCAGCGTTGGCCGAGCCTGCTGCGCCCAAACCCAAAGCACCCAGTACAGCCAGTGTGAGAGAGATTTTTTTCATGCTAACGACATTCCTTGCGTTCGTTCTGTATGCCCATCATTGGACGAACAGAACTATAACGGCACGGCGCATCATCCGATGTCAGGATAACCACATTACGAGTATGGATTTGGCAACAGGAAAAGCAGGCACTTTCTGTGGGAATATTCCTGATTATCGATAGGCGCCCGGAAACAGGGGCTTTCCGCGAAAAGAGCAAATGCAAAGTGTGAGCAAAGTTACGATTCACGTAATTTCAATACAGTGTTTGCATTGATCTAAAACTGTCACGCCCCCTTCAATCAGAAGAACAAAAACTGCATTTTTTTCCGGGGTTCCTCTCGCCGCCCACACACTACTGGTAGGTCAACGTAACCACCCCGACCCTGGACTCTTTGTCCAGAGACAACCCTGTACCCTCCACCGCACCTGAAGAGGAAAGCGCCGTGAATGCAGTATTGAATGGAATGACATCACCACTGCAGGCATTCCGATAAGTGTCCACGGCAAGGGTGATTTCCGATGTGACCCGAATCGGCTGCAGCGCCTTAAAATAGGGGCTTTCAGACAGTGGCTGGACCGCACATCCAGTATTGACCACCTGCCCGCTGAAGTGGATAACGCCACCGTTGGCTGATGCCCCGGCGCTGAAGGTAAACACCACGACCGAAAACAACATACACCTGACCGAGCTACCGTTCATTGCAGGACTCCGTGCGGCGTTTCACATCAATAAACAACGCTGAAAAAAAGAACTCACCCGGGTATTCAAAACTATAAGTAAGAACTTTCCTCGGGTTTCTTTCACCAACCTTTCAGCCGATCATATCAAACAGGCACCTGATGCCTATTATTTATTATCGTCAACGCTCATCTTTTCTTTAATAGACCGTCCGCGCGCGCAGACGCGCAGAACAGAGAGGCGAAGCCTGCCTACGGCGCTAGCTGTCCATTTTGTCAGTTAGCCGTCATTTTGCTGACCGGGTTGGCAGGCTATAAAGAAGGGGCTGACACTGACGATGACGAAAGCCTGCACCAGGCGCCTCCTCTCATCCCTGTCCTTCCCTTTGACTTGCCCGGCGCCTTCCCTGCATGCGTAAACAGATCCGAACCGCAATCGCCGCCAGCGCCATCGTTGTACTCATCGCGCTCACCAGCTGGAGCCTGACCCGTCCTGCCCCGGCAAAAGTATCGGCGCCGACGGCGATTCCGGTCCGGGTCATCAGCGTGCTCAAGGAGGATGTACCGCGCTACGTCACCGGCATCGGTTCCGTGCTCTCGCTGCACAGTGTCATCGTTCGCCCCCAAGTCGATGGCATCCTGACCAAACTGCTGGTCAAGGAAGGTCAGCAAGTCAAAGCCGGCGACCTGCTGGCGACCATCGATGACCGTTCGATTCGTGCGACGCTGGCTCAGGCTCAGGCTCAGTCGGGCCAAAGCCAGGCGCAACTGGACGTCGCCCAAATCGATCTGAAACGCTATCGCTTGCTGACAACGGACAACGGTATTTCCAAGCAGACGTTCGACCAGCAACAAGCGCTGGTCCATCAGCTTCAGGCCACCGTGTTGGGCAATCAGGCGTCTATCGAGGCCGCACAAGTGCAGTTGTCCTACACGCAGATACGCTCACCAGTGACTGGCCGCGTCGGTATTCGCAACGTCGATGAAGGCAACTTCCTGCGCGTCAGTGACGCTCAAGGCCTGTTCTCCGTGACCCAGATCGACCCGATTGCTGTCGAGTTTTCTTTGCCACAACAGATGCTCCCAACCTTGCAGGCGCTGGTCCACGGCAGCACGCCAGCGGCCGTCCAGGCCTACATCGGCAATACCGATAACGGCACATTGCTGGGCGTAGGTAAATTGACCCTGATCGATAATCAGGTGACTGCCAACACCGGCACCATTCGCGCCAAAGCCGAATTCAGCAACCCCACAGAGAAACTCTGGCCCGGCCAGTTGGTGACCATCAAAATCCAGACGGCCATTGACCGGGATGCGTTGAAGGTACCGCCACAAGTGGTCCAGCGTGGCGTTGATCAGCACTTCGCCTACCGCGTGAACGGCAACAAGGTCGAAGTGGTGCCGGTGCAAGTGGTGTATCAAGACAGTGAATTGACCCTGATCAAAGGTCCCAACGCCGGTGATGTACTGGTCAGCGACGGCCAGTCCCGGCTTAAACCCGGCGCCCGCGTGGAGGTACTCGCCGCACCGTCCATTGTCGGACCGGACACCGCGATGGAGACCGCACGATGAAAGGCCGAGGGTCGGTATCGGCGTGGTGCATTGATCATCCGGTCGCCACCTTGCTGCTGACGTTTGCAGCGGTGTTGCTGGGCCTGATCGCCTTCCCGCGCCTGCCTGTCGCGCCGTTGCCAGAGGCTGAGTTCCCGACTATCCAGGTCGCCGCCTCTCTGCCAGGCGCCAGCCCGGAAACCATGGCCTCCTCGGTCGCGACCCCGCTGGAGGTGCAGTTCAGCGCTATTCCCGGCATGACACAAATGACCTCAAGCAGCGCATTGGGTTCGACCAATCTGACGCTGCAATTCACCCTCGGCAAAAGCATCGACACCGCCGCCCAGGAAGTCCAGGCGGCCATCAACACCGCTGCGGGCAGGCTGCCCGCAGACATGCCCAACTTGCCGACCTGGCGCAAGGTCAACCCGGCCGACAGCCCGGTGTTGATCCTCAGCGTCAGCTCAAACCTGATGCCCGGCACCGAACTCAGTGACATCACCGAGTCCTTGCTCGCGCGCCAGCTCAGCCAGATCGACGGTGTCGGCCTGGTCAACATTACCGGGCAACAACGCCCCGCAATCCGGGTTCAGGCCGCGCCGGAGAAACTCGCGGCCTTGGGCCTGACCCTGGCCGACGTGCGCGTGGCGCTGCAACACACCAGCTTGAACCTGGCCAAAGGCGCGCTGTATGGCAAGGACAGTGTCTCGACGCTCTCTGCCAACGATCAGCTGTTCCAACCCGAGGATTACGCGCAACTGATTGTGTCCTACAAAGACGGCGCACCGGTTCACCTCAAAGATGTCGCAACGGTGATCAACGGTGCGGAGAACGCTTACGTCAAAGCCTGGTCCGGCGATCAACAGGGGGTCAACCTGGTGGTCTTCCGTCAGCCGGGGGCGAACATCGTCGAGACCGTGGATCGCATTCAGCGCGAGTTACCGCGCCTGCAGGAAATGCTCCCGGCGTCGGTGGAAGTGTCAGTGCTCAACGACCGGACCAAAACCATTCGTGCGTCGTTGCATGAAGTGGAAATGACCCTGCTGATCGCCGTGCTGCTGGTGGTCGCGGTCATGGCCCTGTTCCTGCGCCAGCTATCGGCAACCCTGATCGTCAGCAGCGTACTGGGCGTGTCGTTGGTGGCCAGTTTCGCGATGATGTACCTGTTCGGCTTCAGCCTGAACAACCTGACACTGGTGGCGATTGTCGTGGCCGTGGGGTTCGTGGTCGATGATGCGATTGTGGTGGTCGAGAACATTCACCGCCACCTCGAAGCAGGCGATGGCATGCGCGAAGCCGCGATCAAGGGCGCCGGGGAAATCGGCTTCACCGTGGTGTCGATCAGTTTCTCGCTGGTGGCCGCGTTCATCCCGCTGCTGTTCATGGGCGGCGTGGTCGGGCGGCTGTTCAAGGAGTTCGCCCTCACCGCCACCGCGACCATTCTGATTTCGGTAGTGGTCTCGCTGACCCTGGCGCCCACCCTCGCCGCCTTGTTCATGCGCGCCCCCAAGCATGATCCAGATGCCAAGCCGGGCTTCGGCGAGCGCTTATTGGCGCTGTACGAACGAGGTCTGCGCAAGGCACTGGCTCACCAGCGCGTGATGATGGGGATTTTCGGCATGACGCTGGTGCTGGCAGTCGCCGGTTATATCGTCATCCCCAAAGGCTTTTTCCCGGTCCAGGACACCGCTTTCGTGCTCGGCACCAGCGAAGCCGCCGCCGATATTTCCTACCCTGACATGGTCGAGAAACACTTGGCGATGGCCAAAATCGTCGGAGAAGACCCGGCGGTCCAGGCATTTTCTCATTCGGTGGGGGTGACCGGCAGCAACCAGACCATCGCCAACGGACGTTTCTGGATTGCCCTCAAAGACCGCAGCGATCGCGACGTATCGGTCAGCGAGTTCATCGACCGCATACGGCCGAAACTGGCAACAGTGCCAGGCATCGTCCTGTACCTGCGCGCCGGGCAAGACATCAACCTCAGCTCCGGCCCGAGTCGAAGCCAATACCAGTACGTGCTCAAGAGCAATGACGGTCAGCTCCTCAATACCTGGACCCAGCGCCTGACCGAGAAGCTCCGGGAAAACCCGGCCTTCCGTGACCTGTCCAACGACCTGCAACTGGGTGGCAGCATCACCCACATCAGCATCGACCGCAGCGCCGCAGCCCGCTTTGGCCTGACCACCAGTGACGTCGACCAGGCGCTGTACGATGCGTTCGGCCAACGGCAGATCAGCGAATACCAGACCGACATCAACCAGTACAAGGTCATCCTCGAACTCGATACCGAGCAACGCGGCAAGGCCGAGAGCCTGAATTATTTCTATCTGCGCTCACCGCTCAGTGGCGAAATGGTCCCGCTGTCGGCTCTGGCCAAGGTCGACCCACCGAGCGTTGGTCCCCTGTCCATCAGCCATGACGGCATGTTCCCGGCCGCCAATCTGTCCTTCAACCTCGCCCCCGGCGTGGCGCTGGGCGATGCGGTGCTGATGCTCGACAAGGCCAAGAGCGACATCGCCATGCCTGCAGCAATCATCGGCTCGTTCCAGGGGGCGGCGCAGGCGTTCCAGAGCTCATTGGCCAACCAGCCGTGGCTGGTCCTGGCAGCTCTGGTGGCGGTGTACATCATCCTTGGTGTGCTGTATGAAAGCTTCGTCCACCCCCTGACCATCATCTCGACCCTGCCCTCCGCAGGGATCGGCGCACTGTTGCTGCTCTGGCTGCTGGGCCAGGACTTCTCGATCATGGCGCTTATCGGCATCGTGCTGCTGATCGGTATCGTCAAGAAAAACGGTATCCTGTTGGTCGATTTCGCCCTGGATGCCCAGCGCAATCGAGGGCTCAGCCCACAAGACGCTATTTATGAAGCCTGCCTGACGCGCTTCCGACCGATCATCATGACCACGCTCGCGGCCCTGCTCGGCGCCTTGCCGCTGATGCTCGGTTACGGCGTCGGCGCGGAGTTACGCCAACCTTTGGGGATTGCGGTGGTCGGAGGGTTAGTCGTCAGCCAAGCGTTGACTCTGTTCACCACGCCGGTGATCTACCTGCAGCTAGAGCGGCTGTTCCATCGGCGCCCGCCACACCCTGCGCCTGACCCCGCAACGGCTCTGGCCATAGACAAGTGAGTGTCGCCCCATGCGTGTGCTGATTATCGAAGATGAAGAGAAAACCGCCGACTACCTGCACCGGGGCTTGACCGAACAGGGCTACACCGTGGATCTGGCGCGCGATGGCATCGAGGGCCTGCACCTGGGGCTGGAAAGTGACTACGCGGTGATCATCCTCGACGTCATGCTGCCGGGCCTGGACGGCTTCGGGGTGTTACGTGCCCTGCGCGCGCGAAAGCAGACACCGGTGATCATGCTCACCGCTCGCGAAAACGTCGACGACCGCATTCGCGGCTTACGCGAAGGCGCGGACGATTACCTGGGCAAACCCTTCTCTTTTCTCGAACTGGTCGCACGCCTGCAAGCGTTGACCCGACGCAGTAGCGGCCATGAGCCGGTGCAGATCAGCATCGCCGACCTCTGGATCGACCTGATCAGCCGCAAGGCCACACGCGCCGGGATGCGCCTGGACCTGACCGCCAAGGAGTTTTCCCTGCTCAGCGTGCTGGCTCGCCGCCAAGGTCAGATCCTCTCGAAAACCTCAATTGCCGAGATGGTCTGGGATATCAATTTCGACAGCGATGCGAACGTCGTCGAAGTCGCGATCAAACGCCTGCGCGCCAAACTGGATGGGCCGTTCGAGCAGAAACTGCTGCACACCATTCGCGGCATGGGCTATGTGCTGGAGAACCGCATTGGCAACTAATTCCATCGCCCTGCGCCTGAGCAGCCTGTTTGCGCTGGTCGCGATGCTGGTGTTTCTGCTGATCGGCTGGGCCCTTTACCTGCAAGTCGAAAAAGGCCTGGGCCAGTTGCCCGCCGCCGAGGTGGAAGCGCGTTACAGCGTGCTCGAATCCGCCGTTACCCGATTTGGCACACCCGAGCATTGGGCGAAGATCAGCGCCAAACTCAAACTGCTCAGCGAAGAAGACAAACGCATACGCTTCTGGGTCGTCAGCGACAACCCGGCCTATGAATTCGGAAACCCGGATGCCGCAATCCGCCAGTTCGCCAAGGGCCCGCCGGGCATGCGCGACATGGCACTGGCCGGCCATGAGTTCCCGTTCAAAGTACTGGTCAGCCAGTTCCCGGCACAGGATCAACGCCCGCCACTACGGTTTTTGATTGCAATCGATACCGAAACTTTCTGGCAGACCCAGCACTCGCTCCTGATCGCCTTGATCGGCCTGGCGGCCGCCGGCATCGTGCTCGCGTCAGTGCTGGGTTACTGGGTCGCGCGCATTGGTTTGAAACCCTTGGTCAGCCTATCGCTGGAAGCCCGGAAACTGGCGCCCCCACGCCTGTCTGGCCGCCTGCAATTGTCGTCCCTACCGCCTGAACTGGACCAGTTCGTCAGCTCATTCAATTCGACGCTGGAGCGAGTCGAGCAAGCCTACTCAAGGCTCGAATCCTTCAACGCCGATGTCGCCCATGAACTGCGCTCGCCGCTGACCAACCTGATCGGTCAAACTCAAGTGGCGCTGACCCGTGGACGCTCCGCCGAGCATTACTTCGAAGTGTTGCAATCCAACCTGGAAGAGCTTGAGCGATTGAGGTCGATCATCAACGACATGCTGTTTCTGGCCAGCGCCGACCAAGGCAGCAAGGCCACCGAATTGACGTCCACCTCACTGGCCAAAGAAGTCGCCACCGCCCTTGATTATCTGGACTTCATCCTCGAAGACGCCCACGTGCGGGTCGAGGTCCAGGGTGACGCCAGTGTGCGTATCGAAAAAGCCCACCTGCGGCGGGCGCTGATCAACCTGCTGCACAACGCCGTGCAACACACCGAACCAGGGCAAGTGATCCGGGTCGACATCCAGGCCCAGGACGACCATGTCAGCATTGGCGTGGCCAACCCCGGCGCAGAAATAGCCAGCGAACACCTGCCCATGCTTTTTGAACGCTTCTATCGCGTCGACGCCTCACGCAGCAACAGCGGCGCCAACCACGGGTTGGGTCTGGCCATCGTCAAAGCCATCGCCCTGATGCACGGAGGGACCGTTTTCGTGCACAGCCAGCAAGGCGTCAACACCTTCGGCATCAACCTTCCGCGCTGAAGCATTGCCCCCCTCATTACAGGCGCGCCGGCTCCCGCAAACTTGCCATCCCCGCTGACACGTTAAAATTCGTGCCGCACTTTGTTACCAGAATGACAAAAGTCCTTTGAGTACATGCCTCTTTTTCGAACTTCGTCTGACCTATATTTTTGTCGCACTTAATTAGCACTTGCCTAGCAAGAAGGTCTCAAAAATGTCCACCAGTATGGGTATTGCCAGCGTTTTCGTATTGTCTTCGTTCCTGTTGTCCGGTCAGGCGTCTGCAGAAGAGTCGCAGTCCTTTGTTTCACAGAAAGCCGCACGTCAGGCGTCTGTTGAACAAGCCCAAACCCGAGCAGAAATGACCGCAAAGACACCGAACAACGAGCAATCTCTGGAAAAGTCGGTAGATCGCGGTACTTCCGATAACGCCCAAAAGGGCTGATCGACTGTAAAAAAGTTTCCCTCGACAGTCGATCAAATGCCCCATTTGATCGACCGTTCTTTAAAAGCCACTGCTATCAGTGGCTTTTTTTTTGCGTACAATTTTGCGCTGTGATCGCTCTACGTCGGACATCTTCGGGCCCACCGATTCCCTTCCCCGGGCTCGCCAGCCCACCTGAATCCCGTCCCGCCCTCTGAACAGGATGAGCGTTCAGCTCAAAGACTGATCGTACGTACCATCAAGACATGTCAGACTTGTAACAATTATTAGAGTAAACGTTGATACCAACCCTAAGATGCAAGGTGTTAAATACGTTCTACTCAGGTGTCGAAAAATCCTTACTTAAACTAATTATTGTCTTTTAAATCAGTACGTTAAATTATTTCCAGCGTTTTATTTCCATAGAATTCCGGTCATGAACCCAACCTTTACATTGCACGCAACACCAGGAAAGTGGTCCAGACCCGAAATCATCCTGATTTTCGGCAGCACCTTTGCGGTGCTCGCTATTCTTGTGATCGTCACATCGCTGCTGTTTCGCGAACGCGACAGCGCGACAGAAATTGCCGCCCGCGCGGCGTCCAATATCGTGCAGTTGATCGATGCCGACGTGCAGCGCAACGCCGAGCTGTACGACACATCCATTCAAGGCATGATTGCCGCCTGGCAGCTTCCGGGGATCATGGCCATCCCGCCACAGATGCGTCATCTGATGCTGTTCGACCGTTCCACGGCTGCGCCCTACAAAGGTGATTTGCTGTTATTGGACAAGAATGGCGACATTCTTGCCGACTCTACTTCGCTTGTCCCCAGAACCGGCAACTTTGCTGACCGCACTCACTTCCGGGCGCACCGGGATAACCCATCGCTGGGTCTGCTGGTCAGCGATCCGTTCAAGATGCGCCTAGGCGACCCGGACTGGTGCATCAGCTTCAGTCGCCGCGTGTCTTCACCCGAAGGCGAATTTCTTGGCATCGCCTCGGGGGCGATGCGGCTGCTGTATTTCAATGAGCTGTTCAAAGGCCTGAATATCGGCAAGGACAGCAACGTGAACCTGCTCAATACCCACGGCATCATGCTGGCGCGACAACCGGTGCTGGATGGCAAGAACCTGACCGGGGAGGATTTCAGTCAGAAAGCCAACTTCAAGCGCTCTCTCAAAGAAGGCAGTGGTCACTTTACCAGTGTGTCCTCGCTGGACAACAAAGAGCGTCTGTACACCTTTTCGCGAGTCGGCGATTTGCCGCTGATCGTGGTCGTTGGTCAATCAGTGGAAGAGGTGTATGCCGCCTGGAAGCGCACGACCTTATTGGTGGGCAGCGCTACCAGTATCTTGTGTTTCGGCATTTTATGGCTGACGTTTCTGCTGCGCCGCGAACTGCGTTTGCGCCAGCGTGCCGAACATGGCTTGGCCCACTTGGCTGCGACCGACGGTTTGACCGGCCTGGCCAATCGTCGCCGGCTCGATCAGGTACTGAAAACCGAATGGGCGCGAGGGTTACGTTCAGGGCAGCCCCTGTCGCTGCTGATGATTGATGTCGACAACTTCAAGACGTTCAACGACCGCCACGGTCATCATGGTGGCGACGAGGCCCTGCGTACGGTGGCGGCGACTATTCTTGGCCGTATTCGCCGCCCTGGAGACCTTGCGGCGCGTTATGGCGGCGAAGAGTTTTCCGTGGTACTGGCCGACACACCGCTCGAAGGCGCGCAGGTCATTGCCGAAGCCATCAGGGCTGCGATCGAGGCCCTGCCGCGCTTTGCCAATGACGAACACGCCATCACCGTCAGCATCGGCGTCGTCTCTCATGTGATGCGCCCCGGCGACACACTGAGCACCTTGACCCGCATTGCCGATCAGGCGCTGTATCAAGCCAAACGCAAAGGTCGCAATCGTGTGGAGTGTGGATCATGGACCTCCCATCGCGACCCTCTTGTCACTTGAGTTGCAGATTGCGCCACGCATAAAAAACGCCAGACGAGCTGGCGTTTTCTGCAAAGCGTTCAATCAGCTTTTTTGTATGTGAGCGGTATCACGCATGGCTTTGACCTGATCGTGGTTACGCTGTGCACCGTCAAGCTGCTTCTGAACCAATGCGATAACGTTCGTTGGCAGATTCTTTTCACGGGCTTTTTCAAGCGCTTTTCTGTAAGCCTTGAGCGCAGTGTCTTCACCACGCTCTACCTCACTCAGAATCGCCTCATCGCTTTTACCGGTCACCACCGACTTCAGATCGACCCAGGCGCGGTGCAGCGAACCCACGATGCTTGAAGACGTTTCAGGATCCCCGCCCAGAACACGAACCTCAGCCTGGAGCTCCCGAACGGCTGTGGCGCACTCTTGTGACCGGCTGATAAAAAAGCTCTTTACCGTCGGATTTTTGATGTCTTCGGCGCTGGTATGAAAGCCTTTTTCGCCATCCTTACTGGTTTCAATCAGATCATTGAGCAGTGAAATGGCTTCTTTATTAATGTCTGTCATTTTTTCCAACTCCTTATCGGTTAGTGGATGACAGTTGAAAAAGCAGTCTTCATGCCACATTCTATTTTCTTTAAATACCTTTACATTTCAACAAGTTGATTTACACAAGAGACAGATCAATCGTTCTTTCTGCAAGAACTGTCGTTTGGCCTGCATGCAGAATGCACGTATCTTGAAGGCTGCCTGCACATCCGACGTGCCCCCCATTGAATGGCCTGGACATGAATCCCGAAAAGCTTGAACTGCTGGTCACCCGCGAAATGCCGTATGGCAAATACAAGGGCCGGCTCATTGCCGATTTACCGGGGCAGTACCTGAACTGGTTCGCTCGGGAAGGTTTCCCCTCGGGTGAGTTAGGCAGCCTGTTGGCGTTGATGCACGAGATCGACCATAACGGTTTGTCCGAACTGCTTGACCCACTGCGCAAACGCCAACGCCCGTTCCGCCCCTGACAGTTCAAACGCCAAGCGAGCTCATAATGCCGACTGATCAACATGCCGCCACCGCTCTGGACTGCGCCCGCGATGAAGCCTTCTGGCAGCGCGTCGCCTCACGCTATGAGGTTGAGCCTGGCCCGATCAACCTGGAAAATGGTTATTTTGGCCGCATGACCCGGACGGTGGTCGAGGACTATCAACGCCAGATCGCCTACGTCAACCGCTGCAACTCAGTGTACGTGCGGTATCAGTTCGATCAGGTCGACAGCGTGCGCATTCGCGACCAATTAGCGGCAATGCTCCAGGTGCCCGCAGACGAGATCGCAATCACCCGCTGCGCATCCGAATCCCTGCAATCATTGATTCGCAACTACTCGGCCCTGCAACCCGGCGATCAGGTGTTGGTCAGTGATCTGGATTACCACAGTGTGCAGAACGCCATGCGCTGGCTAGCGAAAAACCGTGGCGTGGAGGTGATCGAAATACAGCACCCACACCCCGCCAGTTACGAAAGCCTGCTCGACAGCTACCGTACGGCCTTCGAGCGTTATCCCCGCTTGAAATTAATGGCGCTGACCCAGGTTACCCACCGCACCGGCCTGGTGATGCCGGTGCAAGCGATTGCCGCGCTGGCCAAGGCCCACGGCATTGACGTGATCCTTGATGGCGTGCATGCCCTTGGGCATCTCGATTTCAAACTGGATGAACTGGGCGTGGTTTTTGCCGGGTTCAATCTGCAAAAGTGGATCGGTGCACCCCTGAGCCTGGGCTTTATCTACATCACTAAAGGACGCTTGGCGGACATTGACCCGGACATGGACGACAACCGATTTCCAACCGATGACATTCGCTCGCGCGCGCCCTGTGGCACGCCCAATATTCCGGCGTTTCTGACCCTGCCGCAGGTATTCGATGAGCATGTGGCGATGGGCGGTGCCGTCGTAAAAGGCGCACGCCTGAAATACTTGCGCGACCTGTGGGTCAAGCCTGCAAGAGAGTTTTCGGGGATTGAGATTTTGACGCCGGATGATCCCCGTCTGTATTGCGGGATTACGGCATTTCGCTTCACCCGCCAAGCGGATCAGCAGCGGATGGTCGAACGTTTACTGGAGGAGTACAACCTGTTCACAGTGGCACCCGTCGGCGCTGCGTGCGGGCCGTGCATCCGTATCACACCGGGCTTTACCACATCGGTCGCGGAGATCGAAACACTGGTACGGGCACTGCGTGAACTGAGCCAGTAACCTAAAAACACGGTGCACCCGACCAAGGCGCACCGTGAAAAGCCAAGCAACAACAACCAACAACCTATCTGTCAGTCAAACAGCGCCAGCGCTTCAACACTGGCCGCTTCAATCCGTGCCCACTCGCCATTCTTGATCCAGGCGTTGTCGAGCATCCACGAGCCGCCCACGCACATCACGTTCGGCTGCGCCATGTAGCTCTTCAGGTTGTCTGGATTAACGCCACCGGTAGGGCAGAATCGCACTTCGCCGAACGGGCCGCCGAGGGCTTTGATTGCTGCTACGCCGCCGCTGATTTCCGCCGGGAACAATTTGAAACGACGGTAACCCAGGGCATAGCCCATCATGATCTCCGAGGCGCTACTGATCCCCGGCAACATCGGCAGCGGGCTGTCGACGCCAGCCTGGAGCAGCTCGGGCGTGCACCCGGGGGTGACGATGAATTGCGCGCCCGCCGCTTCAGCGTCCGCCAGCATCTGCCGGTCAAGGATGGTGCCGGCACCGACGCACAGCTCGGGGCGTTGTTCGCGCAGGATGCGAATCGCGGTCAGGCCGAATGCCGAGCGCAGGGTCACTTCCAGCGTGGTCAATCCACCGGCGGCCAGCGCATCGGCCAGGGGCAGAATGTCTTGTTCGCGGGCAATGGTTATCACCGGCAAAATCTTCGCCTTGGCGCAGAGTTCGTCGATTTGGACAATCTTGTTCGCCATGCTGTTCAGCGGCAGGTTTTTTTCGATTGTTTTCATGGCGGCTGATCCTTTGCTCATGGGCACCAGTAAATCTCTAAGGAGGCATTCAGAAAGGCACGGATGGGCATTTGGGCGAGATCATCACCCGCCACTGCCGTGCGTAACGTATCGAGTTTGGCCTGCCCGGAAATGGACAGGATCTGCAGACGGGCAGACGCCAGCAACTGAAGCGTGAGGGTCAGGCGCTGGCGTGGCACCGTCGGCGCCAGCATGGGCAAGCAACGACGCTGCCCATCGAGGCGCAACGCTTCGCTGAGGTTCGGGCTCTTGGGAAACAGCGACGCAGTGTGACCGTCATCCCCCATGCCCAGCACCAATACATCAATCGGTGGCAACTCAGCCAAGGCTTGATCGGCCTCTTGTGCCGCCTCATCCAGGGTTGGCGTTGCGCGGTACAGCCCAATAAAACGGGCTTTAGCCGCCGGTCCCTGAAGCAAGTAGCGCTTCAACAGGCCTGCATTGCTGTCGGCATGCTCGACCGGCACCCAGCGTTCGTCCGCCAGGCTCACCACCACCTTGGACCAGTCCAGCGGCTGCTGCGCCAGGCTTTGGAAAAATGCCACCGGACTGCGCCCGCCGGACACCACCAGGGTTGCCACGCCATGCGCGCTGATGGCGCTGCGCAATTGCTCAGCCACCGCCGTCGCCAGCTCACTGGCCAACAGCGCCGGATTGGCAAACGTGTGAGCGACTATGCCCGCAGGCAGTTCAACTTTAGATATCCCCATACCAGGACCTCCCGTCACGAGTAATCAGTGCAATGGAGCTCATCGGCCCCCACGACCCAGCCGCGTAAGGCTTGGGTGCATCGCCGGCCTTTTTCCAGCCCGCGATCAGTTGGTCGCACCATTGCCATGCATACTCAATTTCATCTTTACGGACAAACAGGTTCTGATTGCCACGCATGACTTCCAGCAACAACCGTTCGTAGGCATCGGGGATCCGTGCGCTTTGATAGGTGTCTGAAAAATTCAACTGCAAAGGGCCGCTGCGCAACTGCATGCCTTTGTCCAGGCCTTGATCCTTGGTCATCACCTGCAAGGAAATGCCTTCATCAGGCTGTAGGCGAATGATCAACCGGTTGCTGATCTGCAAGCGCTGCTCGGGGGCGAAGATGTAGTGCGGCGGCTCTTTGAAATGGATCACGATCTGCGACAGCTTTTGCGGCATGCGCTTGCCGGTACGCAGGTAGAACGGCACGCCCGACCAGCGCCAGTTGCGAATGTCGGCACGCAGCGCAACGAAGGTTTCGGTATCGCTCTGGGTATTGGAGTTTTCTTCCTCCAGGTAGCCCGGCACCGGTTTACCTTCGCTGTAACCGGCAATGTACTGACCACGCACCACCTGCGTCGCAAGGCGTTCAGGGGTGAACGGCGCCAGGGCTTTAAGCACCTTGACCTTCTCGTCGCGAATACTGTCGGCGGACAGGTCGCTCGGCGGGTCCATGGCGATCAGGCAAAGCAGTTGCAGCAAGTGATTCTGGATCATGTCGCGCAGTTGCCCGGCCTGATCGAAGTAACCCCAACGGCCTTCGATGCCGACCTGTTCGGCGACCGTGATTTCAACGTGGGAAATGTGGTTCTGATTCCACTGGGTCTCGAACAGGCTGTTGGCAAACCGCAGGGCGATCAGGTTCTGTACGGTTTCCTTGCCCAGATAGTGGTCGATTCGATAGACGCGGTTTTCCGGAAAGAACTGCGCGACCGCATCGTTGACCCGGCGCGAAGAGGCCAGGTCGTGGCCGATGGGTTTTTCCAGTACGGCACGCGTGCGCTCGGTCAGGTTGACCGACGCGAGGTTCTCGCAGATCGCGCCATACACCGAAGCCGGGGTAGCAAAATAGGCGATCAAGCGCTCGGCGTCGCCCACACGATCAGCCAGTGCGACATAATCCTCGGCCTTGAGAAAGTCCACATGCAGGTAACTCAGGCGCGCCTGAAAACGCTGCACATGCTCATCTTCAAGCTCGGCCTCGGGTACGAATCGGCGCAGACTGCTGTCTATGTAAGCCAGATGCTGCTGTTCACTGCCGGACTCACGCGCCAAAGCAAAAATACGGGTATCGGCATGCAACAACCCAGCGCGGTCAAGCTGGTACAAAGCCGGAAACAGCTTGCGCACTGCCAGGTCGCCTAACGCGCCAAACAAGGCAAAGGTGCACGATTCAACCGTTATCAGGGGCATAATGTTTGTTCTTTTATCAAGTTAGGCTACAAATACCTTTTTTAAAGGCAGTATTCAAGATCAAATGTAGTAATAACCACAACATTTCGTCTAAAACCAGATTCCGATGGTGATCGACGAGGGCCATCAGTACGATAGGCCACCTTTACCAGCGTCTGTAAGACTCTCGATGACAGGCACTGCCAGGGTGTGTACGAATCAGCCTGTTGCCTGCTCGACAAGGATATAAAATGGACCGCATGCGCAACCTCCTGGAGCATATCCAGGGCCGTCTCGACGAATTGAACAAGGCTGAGCGCAAGGTCGCCGAGGTGATCCTGCTCAACCCACAGCAAGCGACGCGCTTGAGTATCGCCGCGCTCGCCCAGGCCGCCAAGGTCAGCGAGCCCACGGTCAACCGCTTCTGCCGCTCGTTCGGGGTCAGCGGTTATCCCGAGCTCAAGTTGCAGCTGGCGCAAAGCCTGGCCAGTGGTGCGGCGTATGTAAGCCGCGCCGTGGAGGCCGACGACAACCCCGAAGACTACACCCGGAAAATCTTCGGCAGCGCCATTGCCTCGCTGGACAGCGCCCTTCAGCAACTCGATCCGAACCTGATCAGCAAAGCCGTGGATCTATTGATTCAGGCACGGCAGATCCATTTTTTCGGCCTCGGCGCTTCGGCCCCGGTGGCGATGGATGCGCAACACAAATTCTTCCGTTTCAACCTCGCGGTGACCGCGCACGTTGACGTGCTGATGCAACGCATGATCGCTTCGGTCGCACATACCGGCGAGTTGTTTGTGATCATTTCCTATACCGGTCGCACCCGCGAACTGGTGGAAGTGGCCCGCATTGCCCGCGAAAACGGCGCCTCGGTTCTGGGGCTTACCGCCGAGGGATCGCCACTGGCCAAGGCCAGCACCCTGAGCTTGAATATTCCGCTCCCCGAAGACACCGACATCTATATGCCGATGACCTCGCGGATCATCCAGCTCACCGTGCTCGACGTATTGGCCACCGGCATGACCCTGCGCCGGGGCGTGGATTTCCAGCCGCATTTGCGCAAAATCAAGGAAAGCCTCAACGCCAGCCGGTATCCGATTGACGATGATTTGATTTAAGACCTGGGCGCCCTCGGGCACACCGCATCGAGCCAGCCCTTCTGCGCCAAACGACTCAAAAAAAAGCGGGCAGCCAGGCTGCCCGCAAAGCACACACATACCTTGATCACTGAAAGCGCGTCTTAAAGCCTTGATTAGCGCTAAAGCCCGCTTAGAACTTCGACTGAATCTTCAAACCCGCAACCAGCGCATCGTCAACCTGATCGACGCCACCAGGGTGTTTGATGAATTGCAGGTTGGGACGCACGGTCAGCCAATTGGTGACGTGGAAGCCGTAGTAAATCTCGGCGTTGTATTCAGTGCTCTGCACCGGCAGATAGTTCGGGTTGTCGTAATCGTCGATCCCGCTGATTTGGTTAACCAGGCGTGCACGGTCTTGCGCATCGTCATTGACGTGGATCCGAGCGATACCCACACCCATGTCATCTTTTGGACGCCCATTGAACGGACCTTTGTAGGTCAGGCCGATCTGCTGGTAGTTATCGATGTAGTTGGTGGCCTTGTCATGCACGGTTGCGTTGGCGAACGCACTCAAGCCACGGGCAGCATCGCCGTTGTGGGTGGTGAGTTGCTGCTGAGCCACGACCCACCAGCCATGTTTGCTGCTGTGCGACTGGTATTCCCCGCCCGGGGTGAGTGGCTGCGCCTGACCGTCGGCGCCTTTGTATACGTCGTCGGCTTTGGCGGTGCTGTAGTAGTAACCAAGACGGTATTCGCCCGGCAGGTCGTTGACCTTCGGCGACCAGACCAGCTCGGTGGGGATGATCATGCCTTTGGTGCCGCTGCCGCTGAGCTTGAAGCCGTTACCGGTTTCCAGGTTGGACGGGTTCTGCTCGAACGCGCCGACCTGTGCGTAGAACTCAGGCGTGATGTTGTACTTAACGCGCAACGCCCACTGGCTGACGGGCCAGTTGTACCAGATGCTGCCGACCCAGTTACCCACTTGCGAGCCGCAGAACGCAAGGTTCTGGAAGTCGCACGGGAAGCTGTTGAAGTCTTCGCCCGGCCCGAAACGACCGGCTTTAACATCCAGTGCGCCGTCAAAATATTTCTGCTTGGCCCACATTTGCGTCAGGCGCCAGGTCTGACCGCGGCCCCAGACTTCCTGTGACGAACTGAAGGTGCCAGCACGCGGATCGCCGATGCGGTCATTGGAGATGTTGCGGCCACTGCGCTCGGTGATCGCCAGTTTGAATTCAGCGTCATGCCAGCCGAGGATTTTTTGCAGATCCAGGTCCACGCCCAGAGCGAACTGGTCCGCGTAGCGTGCGGTCTTGTCGTTGTTGTAGCCGCCGTGCAAGTTGCTGCCGACTTCCCCTACGTACTCAAGTGAAAAGTCATATCCCTTGTTCAGCAACTCGGTACGCGTGCCACCCCAGTCGCCCGACATCCACTGCGAGTTCGGATCAAAAGCTTCAGCTGCGTGCACGCTTCCAGCCAGGCTTAATGCACCCAAAACAGACAGCGTGCTAATCAGCTTGAATTGGGTAAGCGATTTGGCTTCTTTATGATTCATCCCTTAAATCCTCTTATTGTTATTAGCGCTAGTAGGTGACTTGCATTGACTAACATCGTGTCGCTGGCTGACTGACTGTTAGGGCCAGGTCGATCAAACCTGCGATGCTCGGCGCACTCCGTCATTGGTTGCGATTCATCTGAGTGACATTGCCCACACGCCCAGCGGACTGGGACGCGCCTAGAACCCCGAGCCGCTCGCCGCTCTTGGCGTCGAACAGCAACACCTTGGAGGGATCGAACTGCAGGTTCAGGGATTCCCCCACCTGCGGCGCAACGTCCGGCGCCAGGCGGCAGCAGACCTTGCTCTGGTTGAGCGTGACGAACACCAGGGTGTCCGGCCCGGTCGGCTCGGTGACCTGAACTTCGGCGCGAATGGTCGGCAAGCCATTGGGTTCGACGGGGGCCAGAACGATCTGTTCAGGACGCATGCCGAGAATCACTTCACGGTCTTCCAGGCCTGCATCGAGCATGCCCAGCGGCAGCTCGCAACGCGCCTGACCACTGTCGAGCAGGGCCAGCAAGCGCCCGTCCTTGCGTTGCAGGCGCAAGGGGATGAAGTTCATCGGCGGCGAACCGATGAAGCTGGCGACGAACAGGTTGGCCGGATCGTTATAAATCTGCTTCGGCGTACCGAACTGCTGAATGATCCCGTCCTTCATCACCGCCACTTTGTCGCCCAGGGTCATGGCTTCGATCTGGTCGTGGGTCACGTAAACCGTGGTGGTTTTCAGGCGCTGGTGCATCAGCTTCATTTCAGTGCGCATCTCGACCCGGAGCTTGGCGTCGAGGTTGGAAAGCGGCTCATCGAACAGGTAGATTTTCGGCCGCCGCGCCAACGCACGGCCCATCGCCACACGCTGTTGCTGCCCACCGGAAAGCTGGCCGGGCTTACGATTGAGCAGGTGTTCGATCTGCAACAGCTTGGCGACCCGAGCGACTTCCTCTTCGATGGCTGCGGGCGGCATCTTGCGGATTTTCAAACCGAACGAGATGTTCTCGCGCACGCTCATGGTCGGGTACAGCGCATAAGACTGGAACACCATGGCGATGTCGCGATCCTTGGGGCTCATGCCGCTGATGTCCGCGTCATCGATCAGGATCGAGCCGCCGCTGATGTTTTCCAGCCCGGCAATGCAGTTCATCAAGGTCGATTTACCGCAGCCCGACGGACCGACCAGAATCAGAAACTCGCCGTCATCGATCTTCAGTTCGATGTTTTTCAAGGTATCCGGCAAACCGCTGCCGTAGGTCTTGTTGACGTTGCGCAATTCGAGAGTTGCCATGATTACCCCTTGACCGCGCCGGCCGTCAGCCCACGCAGGAAATACTTACCAGCCAGCACATAGACCAGCAGTGTCGGCAGCCCGGCGATCATCGCCGCTGCCATATCAACGTTGTATTCCTTGGCACCGGTGCTGGTGTTGACCAGGTTGTTCAGTGCCACGGTGATGGGCTGCGAGTCGCCGCTGGAGAAGACCACACCGAACAGGAAGTCGTTCCAGATCTGGGTGAACTGCCAGATCAGGCAGACCATGATGATCGGCGTCGACATCGGCAGAATGATCCGGCCGAAGATGGTGAAAAATCCGGCACCGTCCAGCCGCGCAGCCTTGACCAACGCATCCGGAATGCTCACGTAGTAGTTGCGGAAGAACAGCGTGGTGAATGCCAGGCCGTAGACCACATGCACGAACACCAGGCCGGTGGTGGAGGCTGCCAGCCCCATCTTGCCGACCGTGAACGACGCCGGCAGCAGCACGGTCTGGAACGGCAGGAAACAGCCGAACAACAACAGACCGAAGAACAATTGCGAACCACGAAAACGCCACATCGCCAGCACGTAACCGTTGATGGCGCCGATGGCGGTAGAGATCAGAACCGCTGGCACGGTGATTTTCACCGAGTTCCAGAAGTAGCCATCGACCGTGGCCCAGGCCTTGACCCACCCCATGCCGGTGACCACTGTCGGCCAGCTCAACAAGTTACCGGTGCTGATGTCTTCCGGGGACTTGAAGCTGGTCAGCAGCATCACGATCAGCGGCACCAGGTACACCACGACCGCCAACAGCAAAACCGCATAGATCGCGACCCGGCTGATGCTGATGGAAGGTTTACCCATCTGACTATTCATGGCGCTTGGTCCTCAGCTCGGAATACAGATACGGCACGAGGATGGCGAGAATCGCGCCGAGCATCAGGATTGCACTCGCCGAGCCCATGCCCATCTGGCCGCGGCTGAAGGTGAACGAATACATGAACATCGCGGGCAGGTCCGAAGAGTAGCCGGGGCCACCTGCGGTCATCGCCGCCACCAGGTCGAAGCTCTTGATGGCGATGTGCGCCAGAATCATCACCGCGCTGAAAAACACCGGGCGCAGGCTTGGCAGCACGACACGCAGATAAATGGTCGGCAGGCTTGCGCCGTCGATCTGTGCGGCACGGATGATCGACTGATCGACCCCGCGCAACCCGGCGAGAAACAGCGCCATGACGAACCCGGAGGACTGCCAGACCGCTGCGATCACCAGGCAGTACACGACGCGACTCGGATCGACCAGCCAATCCAGGCGGAAGCCTTCCCAACCCCAGTCACGGAGCATTTTGTCCAGGCCCAGACCGGGGTTGAGCAGCCATTTCCAGGCTGTACCGGTGACGATCATCGACAGCGCCATCGGGTACAGATAGACCGTGCGGATAAAACCTTCACGACGGATGCGCTGATCCAGCAGGACCGCCAGCACGACACCCAGCACCAGGCTGATGCCTATGAACATGCCGCCGAACACCGCCAGGTTTTTGCTCGCCACCCACCAACGATCGTTGTCGAGCAGACGTGTGTATTGCTGCAAACCCGCCCACTTGTAGCTGGGCATAAACGTTGAATTAGTGAACGAAAGCACAAACGTCCATAGGATGTAACCATAGAAACCGACCAGCACGATCAGCATGCTTGGCGCCAACACCAACTTGGGCAGCCAGCGTTGCAACGCATCGAACGGTGAGGCCTTGCTGAACACAGCGACAGAGCTCATCTGAAAAATCCAGTTCGAGAACAAGGAATCCAGGCCGAACGCCAGCGTGAAACCCGCTAAGGTTTCAGCAGCACGCACTACGGCTGGGGTGTACCGCTGGCGAACCAGCGGTGATTCAACAGTCGATTACTTGGCTGACTGGATGCCCGAGTACAGCTTTTTGACGACGGCTTGCGGATCGGCTTTCGGGTCGCTCATGAAGTTAGTGACCGTGTCGAAGATCGCGCCCTGCACAGCGAGTGAGGTCGCCATGTTGTGCGCCATGCTTGGCTCAAGCTTGCCGTTCTTGTCGGCATCCTTGAAGTCCTTTGCCGAAGCCTGACCACAGCTGTCGAACTTGCTCATGTCCAGGTCGTTACGAACCGGGATCGAGCCTTTGTTCTGGTTGAACACGTACTGGAACTCAGGCTCGAGGGCGATTTTTGCCACGTCGTTCTGAGCCGCGAGGTTGCCGGGGGTGTTGTTCTTGGCAGACAACTTGAACATCGCCAGTGAATCGATATTGTAGGTGTAGCTGCCCTGAGTGCCCGGAAAAGGAACGCATTGGTAGTCTTTACCGGCAACCTTACCGGCGGCACTCCACTCGCTCTTGGCCCAGTCGCCCATCATCTGCATGCCGGCCTTGCCCTGAATGACGTCAGCCGCCGCAAGGTTCCAGTCACGCCCGGCACGGTTGTTGTCCATGTAGCCGATGAGTTTTTTCAGCGTGGTGAACACCTCGACCATCTTGTCGCCCGTCAGGGTTTTCTCGTCGAGATCAAGGAAGGCTTTCTTGTAGCCCTCTGGCCCCATGATGCTCAGCACC
Source organism: Pseudomonas sp. ASL8 (assembly GCF_056680355.1). Lineage (NCBI taxonomy): Bacteria > Pseudomonadati > Pseudomonadota > Gammaproteobacteria > Pseudomonadales > Pseudomonadaceae > Pseudomonas > Pseudomonas sp. ASL8. Next base: position 473,086 of record NZ_CM155278.1, read on the forward strand.
AGGTCTTCGAAGACCGTGCTGTCCTGCCAGGGTTGGCCACCGTGGGCCAAGGGGATGAAACCGGCTGCCTTGAGCTTGTCACCTGCCGCGAAGAATTCATCAAGGGTGGCTGGCGCTTTGTCGATACCGGCTTTCTTGAACACTTCCGGGTTGATCCACAGCCAGTTCACCCGGTGAATGTTCACCGGCACCGCCACGTAATGACCTTCGTACTTCATCGTGTCGGAGACGGTTTTGGACAGCAGCTTGTCCCAGTTATTGGCTTTCGATACGTCGTCGAGGTTGGTCAACAGGCCCAAGGCGCCCCACTCTTGCAGGTCCGGACCTTTGATCTGTGCAGCAGAAGGTGGATTACCAGACACCGCACGGGTTTTCAACACGGTCATGGCCGCGGCACCACCGCCACCGGCGACGGCGCTGTCCTGCCAGCTATAGCCATCTTTCTCGACCAGCTTTTTCAGGACATCGACAGCCTTTGCTTCGCCGCCCGACGTCCACCAGTGGACCACTTCCACGGTGCCTTTTGAACCGGCAGGCGCATCCGCAGCAAGAACGCTCAGAGGGAACAACGAGGCGAGGGAAATGACAGCAGCGAGGCGGGAGATCGAATTCATCTGATTACCTTTTCTTGTTGTTATGCGTGAGCAAGTCTGGTGCTTGCGCTGCATAGATTTTAACCAAGGGTTTCGGCGCCACGGTAACGAAGGGACGCGCAAAGGTCACAGCCTGGTTACATAAAGGAAACAGTCGTAAAAAGGCCTGTCAGTCGTGGGTTCGCGGCAGGCGCAAGGTCACGCGCAGGCCGCCTTCGCGGAGGTTTTGCAGGCTCACTTCGCCGCCATGGCTGTGGGCAATATTGCGCGCAATACCCAAGCCCAGGCCGTACCCCTGCTGTTGCTTGCCGGCGAGACGGAAATGCGGCTCGAACACTTGTTCCTGGCGCTGTTCGGGCACACCGGGGCCTTCGTCATCGACGTGCAGGACGAACGCTTCGGCGTCGTCATCGACATGCAGGTGGGCCTTCTGCCCGTACTTGAGCGCGTTATCGATCAGGTTGCCGATGCAGCGTTTGAGCGCCAATGGCTTGCCCGGATAAAACGCGGCGGCCTTCCCTTGCTGGGTGACACGGCCATTGCCGGCGGGCGACAGGTAGGGTTCGACCAGGCAATGCAGCACCTGATTGAGGTCCACCGGCTCAATGTTTTCGTGGATATCCGTATCTTTCACGCATTGCAGCGCGCCTTTGACCAAGAGCTCCAGCTCGTCGAGGTCGCGACTGAATTTGGCTTGCACCGCCTCATCGTCCAACAGCTCGACCCTCAGCCGCAAACGCGTGATGGGCGTACGCAAATCGTGGGAGATCGCGCTGAACAGCTGGCTGCGTTCCGAGAGGTAGCGACTGATACGCTCGCGCATGGCGTTGAACGCCCGACTGACTTCAACCACCTCGCTGCCGCCACCTTCGACGACCGGTTCGACTACCGTACCCAACGACATTTCCCGCGCCGCGCGGGCCAGGCGCTTGAGCGGGCGGCTTTGCCAATGCACCAGCAGGCCGATAAACAACAACAGAAAGCTGCTGGTCAGCACGATGAACCAGACCTGCTGCGCCGGCAGATCCTGCTCTTCGAGCGTGGTGTAGGGTTCGGGCAGCAACGAGGCGATGTACAGCCATTCGCCGGGCGCCAGTTCGATCTGGGTGACGAGGACCGGCGGATTGATCGGCTCCAGACTCAAGGCGTAATGCGCCCAGGAACGCGGCAGCTCATCCAGCTTGATGCCACCGTTAAAAATCCGCAGGTCTTCGGGTCGCACGAAACTCACCGAAATATTCGGTTCACTGCCGAGATGCTGACGCAACACGTCGTCGACCGCGTTCAGCACTGCGGTCTTGCGCGGGGTTGGCCCCAGCACTTCCATTTCCAGCGGTTTGTCATTCAGGGTCACGACAAAGCGCGTACCGCCCATGCTGCGCAATTGATCGAGCACCAGCGGACGATAAGCCACCGGCAGTGACCGGAAGTAACTGACGCTGGCGGCCATGGAGTGCGCGAGGCTGCGGGCACTGGTGACCAAGCCTTCCATTTGCGTGGCGCGCAATTGCGACAACCAGATCACGCTGGACAACCCCTGCGCCAGCAGCACGACCAGCAGCGTCAGCAACAGCATGCGACCCAGCAACGAGTGCGGCACCAGCCGACGCCAACCTTTTTCAGTAGCCATTAGTGACCAACGACGTGACATTCGCGGCCAACAGGTAGCCACTGCCACGCACGGTACGAATCAGCCGCGGCGCCTTGCCGGTATCTCGCAATCGTTGACGCAGACGGCTGACAGCCATGTCGACAATGCGCTCCAGAGGCATCAGCTCACGACCCCGGGTGGCATTGCCAATGGTGTCGCGATCGAGGATTTGCTGCGGGCGGTCCAGAAACAATTTGAGCAAGGCAAAATCGGCGCCGGAGAGGATCACTTCCTCGCCATCATTGTGAAAGAGTCGGTGACTGACCATGTCCAGCCGCCATTCATCGAAAGCCAGTACCTCACCGGCGCCCCGCTCGTGACCGAATTGCGCACGTCGCAACAGGGCCTTGATTCGCGCCTGCAGCTCGCGGGGACTGAAAGGTTTGCCCAGATAATCATCAGCGCCCAATTCCAGACCAATCACCCGGTCGGCTTCGTCGGAGCTGGCCGTGAGCATGATGATCGGGACCTGGGACTGACGCGGATGCTGACGCACCCAACGGCACAGGCTGAAACCATCTTCGTCGGGCAGCATGACATCGAGGATCACCAGATCGCTGGGTTCTTCGTTGAGCGCCTGGCGAAAACCGGCACCATCGCCCACCGTGCGCACGACGAAGCCACAACGACTCAGGTAGGTTTGCAGCAATTCACGAATTTCCTGATCATCATCGACCAGCAAAATCGATTTACTGACTGAACTCACATCCATCGTCCTTGTTCTGAATAAAACATGCGCCTCATGAACGAGGCGTGGCACAGGTTACACGGTCCCAGACTGCGCCGAGCGCAACAGGTTCCAAACAGCCCTCAGCCAAATGCCTGCTGCAATGCCACTCCCGCCCCCATCAAACCGGGGTATTCGGCGGTCACCAGCCACACTGGGATGCCCTTGAAATAATCTTTCATCAAGCCTTTTTCGGCAAAGGACCGGGCAAAACCGCTGGCGATGAAGAAGTCAGTGAAGCGCGGCACGACCCCGCCCACGATATAGACACCGCCACGACCGCCGACGGTCAGCACATTATTGCCCGCCACCCGTCCCAGCCAGCAACAGAACTGCTCCAGCACCGCCACAGCCACCGGATCGCCCGCCAGCGCCGCCGAGGTAATGGCGGCCGGTGATTTAAGCGTGGGCTCGATGTTATCCAGCGAACAGCTGACCTTGTACAAGAGCAACAAGCCACTGCCGCTGAGCACGGTTTCGGCACTGACATGCTCGTGTTCAGTCATCAGGCGCGCCCATATCTGCGCTTCGCGTGGGGTGCCGAGCGGCAGATCGACATGCCCGCCCTCCCCCGGCAACGCCATCCAGTGGTTGTCGGCGAGGGGCAGCAAGGTGCCCACGCCAAGCCCGGTGCCAGGACCGATCACCACCCGTGGACGACCTTCCTCGGGGATGCCGTGGCAGACCGTCAGGTACTCATCGTCGCGCAGACGCGTCATGCCCAGCGCCATCGCCGAGAAGTCATTGATCAGCAGCAGGTTATCCAGCTTCAAGTGCGCACAGAACGCCGTGCGACTGATACGCCAGTGGCTGTTGGTGAAGTGAAATTCGTCGCCGCCCACCGGCCCGGCAACCGCCAGACAGATGGAGCCGACTTCGCCCGGATGCAGGTCCAGGTCTTCGAGATAGACCTCAAGGGCTTTTTCCGGGCTGGCGTAATCGATGGTCGGGAAGACCCGGATCGAATGCAACTGACCGTCTTCCCAGATGGCAAAACGCGCATTGGTGCCGCCAATATCACCGACCAAAGCCAATTTCACTTAAGCGTCTCCAGACCCGACGTAAAGGCACTGGCGCCCTGCTCTGCGGAGCTGAAGGCCATGCGCATGAAGCCAAACAGCTCGCGCCCACAACCGACACCATTGTCGAGCAGACCAATCGCGGGCTCTCTGGCGGCCAATTCTGCCGGCTCGACCAGCACCTGCAATGTACCTTTGACGCCGTCGACGCGAATGATATCTCCGTCACGAACCAGCGCTAAAGGTCCGCCGTCGAAGGCTTCAGGACAGACATGGATCGCCGCCGGAATCTTCCCGGACGCACCGGACATACGCCCATCAGTGACTAACGCGACTTTGAAACCACGGTCCTGCAGCACGCCAAGGAACGGCGTCATCTTGTGCAGTTCGGGCATGCCATTGGAGCGCGGACCCTGAAAGCGCATCACCGCCACGAAGTCGCGCTCCAGCTTGCCAGCCTTGAATGCGTCGGCCAGGTCCTGTTGATCCTGGAACACCAGCGCCGGGGCTTGTATCACTTGATGTTCAGGCGCCACGGCGGAGACTTTCATCACCCCACGACCGAGGTTGCCTTCCATCACGCGCAAACCGCCTTCAGGCGAGAATGGCCGCGCGACGGGGCGCAGGATGTCTTCATCCAGGCTTTCGATAGGCCCTTCGCGCCAGACCAGCTTGCCGTCTTCGAGGAACGGTTCGCGGGTGTAACGGCTCAGGCCGAAACCGGCGACGGTGTTGACGTTTTCGTGCAGCAGCCCGGCTTCCAGCAGTTCACGGATCAGGAACGACATACCGCCCGCCGCCTGGAAGTGGTTGATGTCGGCCTTGCCGTTCGGATAAACGTGGGTCAGGGTCGGCACCACTTCCGACAGATCAGCCATGTCCTGCCAGGTCAGCTTGATACCGGCCGCCATGGCAATCGCTGGCATGTGCAAGGTGTGGTTGGTCGAGCCGCCAGTGGCGTGCAGGGCAACGATGGAATTGACCAGCGAGCGCTCGTCGACGATTTCGCCCAGCGGCATGAAGTCGCCGCTTTGCTTGGTCAGACGCGTGACCTGATGCGCCGCTTCGCGGGTCAGGGCATCGCGCAACGGCGTGTACGGATTGACGAAAGAGGCACCCGGCAAGTGCAGGCCCATGACTTCCATCAGCAACTGATTGGTGTTGGCGGTGCCATAGAACGTGCAGGTGCCAGGGCTGTGGTAGGACTTCATCTCCGACTCCAGCAGCTCTTCGCGGCTGGCCTTGCCTTCGGCGTAGCGTTGACGGACGTCGGCTTTTTCCTTGTTCGAGATACCCGACGGCATTGGCCCGCCCGGCACGAACAGCGTTGGCAGGTGACCAAAGCGCAATGCGCCCATCAGCAGACCCGGCACGATCTTGTCGCAGATACCCAGGCACAACGTGGCGTCGAACATGTTGTGCGACAGCGCGATGGCGGTGGACATGGCGATCACTTCACGGCTGGCGATACCCAGTTCCATGCCCGGCTCGCCCTGGGTCACGCCGTCACACATTGCCGGCACACCACCGGCGAACTGGCCGACCGAGCCGATATCGCGCAGGGCCTGTTTGAGTTGGTCCGGGAAATGCTCGTACGGCTGATGCGCCGACAACATGTCGTTGTAAGACGAAACAATGGCCACGTTGGCGGCGTTCATCATCTTCAGGCTTTGCTTGTCTTCGGTGCCGCAGCCTGCGACGCCATGAGCAAAGTTGGCGCATTGCAGCTTGCCGCGCATCGGGCCGTCGCTGGCGGCGCCGTGGATCATGTGCAGATAGCGCTCGCGCGTCGCACGACTACGGGCGATTAGCCGTTCAGTTACCTCAAGAACGCGGGGATGCATGTGATGAACTCCAGGCTTGCGGATAGATGACCCGTTCAGGTGGTTCCAATTATCGACTGTGCGGCCTAGGCTGGGCAAAGGCTTGATGTCGAACATTTGAACCGGACTTACGGGCTACTCGTTGTAGATAAGACAAAATATTGCCATTAAAAAGGCTTGTTTTCTATTTTTATGCGAATAATCTTGTAATTCCAACAACAAATTTAAAAGAGGACGGCTGCATGACGCTTCGTATCGCTATCAATGGCTTTGGCCGCATTGGCCGCAATGTCCTACGTGCACTCTATACCCAAGGCTATCGAGAGGACCTGCAGGTCGTCGCCATTAACGACTTGGGTGACAGCGCGATCAACGCGCACCTGCTGCAATTCGATACCACCCACGGCCATTTTGGCGGCACGGTGGCATTCGACCATGAAAGCCTGACCGTCAACGGTGACCGAATCGCGGTCAGCGCCATCCGTAATCCGGCAGAGCTGCCGTGGAAGGCAGAAAACATTGATGTGGTGTTCGAATGCACCGGCCTGTTCACCGACCGCAACAAAGCCGCTGCGCATATTACTGCCGGCGCGCGCAAAGTGATTGTCTCGGCCCCGTCCAAAGGCGCGGACGCCACCGTGGTTTACGGCGTCAACCACGACATCCTGCGTCAATCGCATCAGATTATTTCCAACGCGTCCTGCACCACCAACTGCCTGGCACCCGTCGCCCAGATTCTGCACCGCGAATGGGGGATTGAAAGCGGTTTGATGACCACCATCCACGCCTACACCAATGACCAGAATCTGACCGACGTCTACCACACCGACCTGTACCGTGCGCGTTCAGCCACCCAGTCGATGATCCCGACCAAGACGGGTGCGGCTGAAGCCGTCGGCCTGGTGCTCCCGGAACTGGCAGGCAAACTCAATGGCATGGCTGTTCGCGTTCCGGTGATCAACGTATCGCTGGTGGACCTGACCGTGCAGCTCAAGCGCGAAGCCACGGCTGAAGAGGTCAACGCGATCTTCAAAGAAGCCAGCCAGCACTCGAAAATCCTCGGCTACAACACCCTGCCGCTGGTGTCCCACGACTTCAACCACAACCCGCTGTCGTCGATTTTCGATGCCAACCACACCAAGGCTAACGGCAAGCTGATGAAAGTGCTGGCCTGGTATGACAACGAATGGGCATTCTCCAACCGCATGCTGGATAACTGCCTGGCGCTGCATAACGCCCAGTAAGCCCGTCTTGCATGAGTGCTTCAAGCCCGGCCAGCCCTGTTAAGCTGGCCGTGTTGTCAAATGGACAGACGCCTCATGACCCTCGAGACCAAGACCGGCACACCGCACAGGTCGATCCTTTCACGCCGTTTGTTTGCCATCCTTGCTTACGTCAGTGTGGGGATCGGCCTGATCGGCATCGTCGTGCCCGGCTTGCCCACCACCGAATTCGTCCTGTTGGCCGCGTGGGCTGCAACTAAAAGTTCGCCACGCCTGAGCGCCTGGCTGGAAAACCATCGCCTGTTTGGACCGATTCTGAATAACTGGCGCAACGGGCGTTTGATCACGCGTCGCGCGAAAATCAGCGCCACCCTGAGCATGGTGCTGTGCGCCGGCATCATGCTAATCCTGCTTGAGCACCACTGGCCGGTGTACCTCGCCATCGCCGGCATGAGCCTGGGCAACCTGTGGATCTGGTCACGACCCGAGCCCGTGAATGCAGAGACCCCCTGAGCGCCTGCAGCAGGCTGTTGCTGCAATGCGACATTTTCAATCGGAATGCCCACCGCATCGTTAGCCATCACGTTGCATAAGAAGCTCTGTTGACCTACGTCATATTTTGCGACCGTCAGGGCACCTACCCTGAGACATCACTTCTCCCGGATGGAGCTGCGCAATGTCTCAATCTCCCGGCAAACTTCGACTCGGCGCACTCGTCGCGCTGGTCGTAGGGTCCATGATCGGCGGAGGCATTTTTTCTCTGCCGCAGAACATGGCAGTCAGTGCTGACGTAGGGGCGATTTTAATCGGCTGGGCCATTTCAGCCGTGGGTATGTTGACCTTGGGTTTCGTATTCCAGACCCTGGCCAATCGCAAGCCCGATCTTGATGGTGGGGTCTACGCCTACGCCAAGGCAGGTTTCGGCGACTACATGGGGTTCTCGTCCGCCTGGGGTTACTGGATCAGTGCATGGTTGGGCAACATTGGCTACTTCGTCCTGCTGTTCAGCACCCTCGGTTATTTCTTCCCGATTTTCGGCCAGGGCAACACGCTAGCGGCGATCATCGGCGCTTCAGTGCTGCTGTGGGCGGTGCATTTTCTGGTGTTGCGCGGGATCAAGGAGGCGGCGTTCATCAACCTGGTGACCACCGTCGCCAAAGTCGTGCCGTTGCTGCTGTTCGTATTGATCGCCCTCTTCGCGTTCAAGCTGGACATCTTCACTGCTGATATTTGGGGGTTTAAAAACCCGGATCTGGGCAGTGTGTTGAATCAGGTCCGCAACATGATGTTGGTCACCGTCTGGGTGTTCATCGGCATCGAAGGCGCAAGCATCTTCTCCGCCCGTGCCGAGAAACGTTCGGACGTGGGCAAGGCCACCATCATCGGCTTCATCACCGTGCTGTTGTTTCTGGTACTGGTGAATGTGTTGTCGCTGGGCATCATGACCCAGCCCGAGCTGGCTAAACTGCAAAACCCGTCCATGGCCGCCGTGCTTGAACACGTCGTCGGGCATTGGGGTGCAGTGCTGATCAGCGTTGGCCTGGTCATTTCCCTGCTCGGTGCGCTGCTGTCGTGGGTGCTGCTGTGCGCAGAGATCATGTTCGCCGCAGCCAAAGACCGCACCATGCCCGCGTTCCTCAAAAGGGAAAACGCCAACCACGTGCCAGCCAATGCCTTGTGGCTGACCAACGGCCTGGTTCAGGTTTTCCTGATCATCACCCTGTTCTCGGCCAGCACCTACCTGTCGCTGATCTACCTTGCCACCTCGATGATTCTGGTGCCCTACCTGTGGTCGGCAGCGTATGCCCTGCTGCTGGCGGTGCGCGGCGAGACCTATGAGCAAGCCTTGGCCGAACGCAAGAAAGACCTCGCTATCAGTGCCGTCGCGCTGACCTACGCAATCTGGTTGATCTACGCCGGCGGCGTGAAGTACCTGCTGCTGTCGGCGCTGCTTTATGCACCAGGGGTGATCCTGTTTGCCAAGGCAAAACATGAAGCAGGCCAACCCGTTTTCACCAACGTCGAGAAGCTGATCTTTGCTGCAGTGGTCATCGGCGCGTTGATTGCCGCCTATGGTCTCTACGACGGCTTCCTGACCCTGTAACACCCATGCGTACATCATTGGAGGAATACAGATATGTCCACCGATAGAGTCAAACTCGGCGTTCACTCTGAAGTTGGCAAACTTCGAAAGGTCATGGTGTGCTCACCAGGCTTGGCGCATCAGCGCCTGACGCCGACTAACTGCGACGAACTGCTGTTCGATGACGTGCTGTGGGTCGGTCAGGCCAAGCGCGATCACTTCGACTTCGTCACTAAAATGCGTGAGCGCGGCACTGACGTGTTGGAAATGCACAACCTGCTGACCGACATCGTCGCGCTTCCAGAGGCGCTGAACTGGATTCTCGAACGCAAGATTTCACCTAATCTGGTGGGTGTTGCTCTGGTCGATGAAGTCGACGCCTGGGTGCGCAGCCTGGAGCCACGCCAGATCGCCGAATTCCTGATTGGCGGCGTGTCGGCCGATGATCTGCCGACCAGCTTCGGCGGCAAGACCATCGAAATGTTCCGCGACTTCCTCGGCCACTCCAGCTTCATCTTGCCACCACTGCCCAACGCTATATTCACCCGCGACACCACCTGCTGGATTTATGGCGGCGTGACCCTGAATCCGATGTATTGGCCTGCCCGTCGTCAGGAAACCCTGCTGGCGAGCGCCATCTATAAATTCCACCCGGAGTTCACCAACGCCGACTTCCAGGTCTGGTACGGCGACCCCGATCTGGACCATGGCAACGCCACCCTTGAAGGCGGCGACGTCATGCCCATCGGCAACGGTGTGGTACTGATCGGCATGGGCGAGCGCACCTCGCACCAGGCCATTGGCCAACTGGCGCAGAACCTGTTCAAGAACAATGCGGTCGAACGGGTCATTGTCGCGGGCTTGCCGAAGTCCCGCTCCGCGATGCACCTGGATACCGTGTTCAGTTTCTGCGACCGCGACCTGGTGACGATTTTCCCGGAAGTGGTCAGCCAGATCGTCGCATTCAGCCTGCGCCCCGATGAAAGCAAGCCGGGCGGCATTGATGTGCGTCGCGAAGAAACCAACTTCCTTGATACCGTGGCCGCTGCACTCAATCTCAAAACCCTGCGCGTGGTCGAAACCGGCGGTAACAGCTTCGCCGCCGAACGCGAGCAATGGGATGACGGCAACAACGTGGTCGCGCTGGAACCGGGCGTGGTCATCGGCTACGACCGTAACACGTACACCAACACCCTGCTGCGCAAGGCTGGGGTCGAAGTCATTACCATCAGCGCCAGCGAACTCGGCCGGGGTCGCGGCGGTGGTCACTGCATGACCTGCCCGATCCTGCGCGACCCGATCGATTACTGAGTCATCGATCACCCACATGTGCCCTGGCTTGGCCCTATCCCGAGCCCGCCAGGGAGATAACCGAAACCCAAGGAGATCTGAAACATGGCCTTTAATATGCGTAACCGCAGCCTGCTGAGCTTGATGCATCACACCAACCGCGAGCTGCATTACCTGCTCGACCTGTCCCGCGACCTCAAACGCGCCAAGTACACAGGCACCGAGCAGCAACATCTCAAAGGCAAAAACATCGCGCTGATCTTCGAAAAAACCTCGACCCGCACCCGCTGTGCCTTCGAAGTTGCAGCCCACGATCAAGGTGCCCACGTCACCTACATCGACCCGGTGTCGTCGCAAATCGGCCACAAAGAAAGCATGAAAGACACCGCCCGCGTGCTCGGCCGGATGTTCGACGCCATTGAGTACCGTGGCTTTGAACAGGAAATCGTCGAGGAACTGGCTAAATTCGCCGGTGTGCCGGTTTTCAACGGCCTGACCGCCGAGTTCCACCCGACGCAAATGATTGCCGACACCCTGACCATGCGTGAACACAGCGACAAACCGCTGCATGACATCAGCTATGCCTACTTGGGTGACGCGCGCTACAACATGGGTAATTCACTGCTGATGATCGGCGCCAAACTGGGCATGGACGTACGCATTGGCGCACCCAAGGCCCTGTGGCCGCACGCTGACTTCATTGCCCAGTGCAAAACGTTCGCCGAGGAAAGTGGTGCCCGCATCACCATCACTGAAGACCCGCTGGAAGCAGTCAAGGGCGTGGACTTCATCCATACCGATATCTGGGTCTCCATGGGCGAACCGGTTGAAGCCTGGGACGAGCGCATCGAACAGCTGCTGCCGTATCAGGTCAACGCAACGATGATGAAGGCGTCGGGCAACCCTCGGGTGAAGTTCATGCATTGCCTGCCAGCGTTTCACAACAGTGAGACCAAGGTCGGCAAAGACATCGCCAGCCGTTACCCGAATCTGGCCAATGGCGTGGAAGTCACCGAAGAGGTCTTCGAGTCGCCGGCCAATATCGCTTTTGAGCAGGCAGAAAACCGCATGCACACCATCAAGGCAATCCTGGTGTCGGCGCTGGCCGACATCTGACTTTGAGGAAAAACACCATGCGTATCGTCGTTGCATTGGGTGGTAACGCCCTGCTCCGCCGTGGCGAACCGCTGACTGCGGAGAATCAGCGGATGAATATCCGCGTCGCCACCCAACAGATCGCCAAAATCGTCCCCGGCAATGAGCTGGTGGTGGCCCACGGCAATGGCCCGCAAGTGGGCCTGTTGTCCTTGCAGGCATCGGCCTACACCGCCGTGGCGCCTTACCCGCTGGACGTGCTCGGCGCTGAAACCGAAGGCATGATCGGCTATATCATCGAACAGGAGTTGGGCAATCTTCTGCCCATCGAGGTGCCTTTCGCCACTCTGCTGACCCAAGTCGAGGTAGACGGCAACGACCCCGCTTTCCAGCATCCGAGCAAGCCCATCGGCCCGGTCTATTCGAAAGAAGAAGCAGAGCGCCTGGCCAAGGAAAAGGGCTGGAGCATCGCCCCGGATGGCGATAAGTTTCGCCGAGTGGTTGCAAGCCCGAAACCCAAACGTATCTTCGAGATCCGCCCGATCAAGTGGTTGCTGGAAAAAGGCAGCATCGTGATCTGTGCCGGTGGCGGCGGCATCCCGACGATGTATGACAAGGACGGCCAGCTGCAAGGTGTCGAAGCCGTGATCGACAAAGACCTGTGCTCGGCCTTGCTGGCGGAGCAACTGGAGAGTGATTTGCTGGTGATTGCCACCGACGTGAACGCCGCGTTTATCGACTGGGGCAAACCCACGCAGAAGGCTATCGCCCAGGCTCACCCTGACGAGATGGAAAAACTGGGCTTTGCCGCAGGCTCGATGGGGCCTAAAGTGCAGGCAGCCTGCACCTTCGCGCGCAATACCGGCAAGGTCGCGGTGATCGGATCACTGGAAGATATTGAAGACATCGTCAACGGTAACGCCGGCACGCGAATCAGCAGTGCCACACCTGGCATTATCTATAAATGAACCTCGGGATAGGCCGCGAGGTCTATCCCGACACTTATCGTTTCGTCCAGCGAAGGAGCAATGCACATGTTCGAACCCGGTCATCTGCACATCACTCGCGTTGCACTGCAACCCACCGATTTCAGCTACGACATCCACATCCGATATGAAGTGCGACAGGCCCCCACGCAAGGCATGGCCATGCACTTTTTCATGGACGGTGAGATCAATGGCGCTGCGTTCAAGGACGAATTCGAACTGCCCAAGGACATGGCCTACAACTTTGCCAGCGAAGCCTTTCACATCGCGGTCAAACACGGCATGCCCAAAGCTGCGGACCTGCGCTCGATGCATGGGCAATACGACGCCATGTTCGAACACATCCGGCAACTGCTCGACGCCAAGCCAGGTGATCCGGTGAAGCCAGAACATCTGGAATGAGCCCATGGCCAGGCACGCCTCCCGCGAACTGGCCCGGCAATACCACTGACGCGGACGACCTGACACGCCGTTGACCCATTTGCTGGCATAATTGCTGCCCCCGCGGTCCAGAACCTTTAGTTGCCCATGCGTATTCACGTCTGTTTTATCGACCGCGTTGGTATCACCCAGGAAGTGCTGGCCATTCTGGGTGGACGAAATCTGAATCTGGACGCCGTGGAGATGGTGCCGCCGAACGTTTACATTGATGCCCCGACTCTTAGCCCGCAAGTGCTCGAAGAGTTGAAGGATGCGTTGTTCCGGGTGCGCGGTGTCGAAGCGATCACCGTGGTGGACATCCTTCCCGGTCAGCGTCGCCACTTGCAACTCGATGCCCTGCTCGCCGCCATGACCGACCCGGTGCTGGCCCTGGACAGCGCCGGACATGTGCTGCTGGCCAACCCGGCGCTGATTGCCCTGTGTGGACGTGAACCTGCAGGTGAATCCGTGGCCGAGCTGTTCGCCGACCCCGGCCTGCAAACCGCATTACTGGAAAACGGCTTTCGCCTGCCGTTGCGCGAAGTCACGCTCAACGGTGAAGTGTTACTGCTTGATGCCACCCCGATCACCGACGCAGGCGCGCTGTTGACGCTGTACCAACCGAGCCGGATCGGCGAACGCCTGGCCGCGCTGCACCATGACCATGCCGAAGGTTTCGATGCCTTGCTGGGCGAGTCACCACCGATTCGTACCCTCAAGGCCCGTGCCCTGCGCGTGGCAGCCCTCGATGCGCCACTGCTGATTCAAGGCGAAACAGGAACCGGCAAGGAATTGGTCGCGCGTGCCTGCCATGCCATCAGTACCCGCAACAGCGCCCCTTTCCTTGCGCTCAACTGCGCAGCACTGCCGGAAAACCTCGCCGAAAGCGAACTCTTCGGTTACGCCCCCGGCGCCTTCACGGGGGCACAACGTGGCGGCAAGCCAGGGCTGATGGAACTGGCCAACCACGGCACGGTATTTCTCGACGAAATCGGCGAAATGTCCCCGTACCTGCAGGCCAAGCTGCTGCGGTTCCTGAATGACGGCAGTTTCCGCCGCGTAGGGGGCGATCGTGAAGTGAAGGTCAACGTGCGGATTCTCAGCGCGACCCATCGCGACCTGGAGAAAATGGTCAGCGAAGGCACCTTCCGCGAAGACCTGTTCTATCGCCTGAACGTACTCAACCTGGAAGTGCCGCCGTTACGCGATCGCGGGCAGGACATCCTGCTGCTGGCGCGCTATTTCATGGAGCAGGCCTGCGCGCAGATTCAACGGCCGATTTGCCGCCTGACACCGGGCACTTACCCTGCGCTGCTGGGTAATCGCTGGCCGGGTAACGTGCGCCAGTTGCAGAACGTAATCTTCCGCGCGGCGGCTATTTGCGAAAGCACACTGGTCGACATCGGCGATCTGGACATTGCCGGCACGTCCGTCGCCCGACAAAACGACGGCGAAGTCGACAGCCTCGAACAGGCGGTCGAGAACTTCGAGAAAACCTTGCTGGAAAAGCTCTACATCAGCTACCCCTCCACCCGCCAACTCGCCGCCCGCCTGCAAACCTCCCACACCGCCATCGCCCATCGGTTACGCAAGTACGGGATTCCGGGGAAAGGCTGAGGTCTCGAACCGATTTTGTTAACCATCTGCAAAATCTGTACTGAAACCGCTACAGCGGAACGATTTCGCTACAGCTTCCGGACATCCCCCGTGTGCAAGGCTTTGATCCTGTAAGCCTTTTTTATCGCGCCACAACTGTAGCGATTTCGCTACACCCTCTATCGCCTCGCCACCGCAAAATACATGCAAGCCATTGATATATAACGATTAAATAATATTGGCCGCAAACTTGCTATGGTCTTTCCTCATGATGCTCATGCACGCCGTGAGCTTTTGCCCCTTGAGGAGTTTTTATGAGCGAGTTGCGATTCACCGTCGACCACGAATGGCTGCGTACCGAAGCGGATGGCAGCGTCACCGTCGGCATTACGCCCTACGCGCAAGAGTCGCTGGGTGATGTGGTGTACGTGCAACTTCCTGAATTGCAGACTTACACGCAACACGCTGAAGCCTCGGTGGTTGAGTCTGTGAAGGCTGCCAGCAGCATCAACATGCCGCTCACTGGCGAAGTGGTCGAAGTCAACGCAGCACTCGAAGCGACGCCTGAACTGGTCAACGAAGACGCACTGGGCGCCGGCTGGTTCTTCCGCTTCATCCCTGAAGACGCCAGCGCCATCGACAGCTTGCTTGATCAAGACGCTTACGACCGCCTGATCCAAGCCAGCGCTGAAGCCTGAGGAGCCGACATGACTGACCGTATCGAATTGAGCACCGCCAACGAGTTTATTGCGCGCCACATCGGCCCGCGCCAGGCTGATGAAAAAGCCATGCTCGCGACCCTGGGTTTCGACTCCCTGGAAGCACTGAGCGCCAGCGTCATCCCGGACAGCATCAAGGACACCAGTGTTCTGGAGCTGTCTGCCGGGCAAAGCGAAGCCGATGCCCTGGCGTCAATCAAAGCCATCGCCAGCAAAAACCAACTGTTCAAGACCTACATCGGCCAGGGCTATTACAACTGCCACACCCCGGCACCGATTCTGCGCAACCTGCTGGAAAACCCGGCCTGGTACACCGCTTACACTCCTTATCAGCCAGAGATTTCCCAAGGCCGACTGGAATCGCTGCTGAATTTCCAGACCTTGATCAGCGACCTTACCGGCCTGCCCATCGCCAACGCCTCGTTGCTCGATGAAGCCACTGCCGCCGCCGAGGCCATGACCTTCTGCAAACGCTTGAGCAAGAACAAAAGCAGCCACCTGTTCTTCGCCTCCAGCCATTGCCACCCGCAGACCCTCGATGTACTGCGCACCCGTGCCGAGCCACTGGGCATCACTGTCGTCGTTGCGGATGAAAACCAGCTGAGCGATGTCAGCGAGTATTTCGGTGCCCTGCTGCAATACCCGGCGAGCAACGGTGACCTGTTCGATTACCGCGAACTGGTCGAACGTTTCCATGCCGCTCATGCATTGGTCGCCGTGGCTGCCGACCTGCTGGCCCTGACCTTGCTGACCCCTCCGGGTGAGTTTGGCGCAGACGTGGCCATCGGCAGTGCGCAACGCTTTGGCGTGCCATTGGGCTTTGGCGGGCCACACGCGGCCTACTTCTCCACACGCGATGCGTTCAAACGCGATATGCCAGGCCGTCTGGTCGGTGTTTCCATCGACCGTCATGGCAAGCCCGCCTACCGCTTGGCGATGCAGACCCGCGAGCAACATATCCGTCGCGAAAAGGCCACCAGCAACATCTGCACCGCGCAGGTTCTGTTGGCCAACATTGCCAGCATGTATGCGGTCTATCACGGGCCGCGCGGCCTGACGCAAATCGCCAAACGCACGCACCAGCTGACCGCAATTTTCGCCGAAGGCTTGAAGCAGTTGGGCTTGAACGTCGATCAGGCATTCTTTTTTGACAGCCTGACCCTGAACACCGGTGCCGATACGGCTGCGCTGCACGTCAAGGCCCGCGCCCAACAGATCAACCTGCGTGAAATCGATGCTCAGCGCCTTGGCCTGTCGTTCGACGAAACTATCCAACAGGCCGACGTCGAAACCCTGTGGCAGCTGTTCGCCACTAACGGGCAAAGCCTGCCGGACTTCAATGCGTTGGCCAGCAGCGTCGAGTCACGCCTGCCTGCTGCGTTGCTGCGCCAGTCAGCGATCCTCAGCCATCCAGTGTTTAACCGTTACCACTCCGAAACCGAGCTGATGCGTTACCTGCGTCGTTTGGCCGACAAGGACCTGGCACTGGACCGCACCATGATTCCGCTGGGCTCCTGCACCATGAAGCTCAATGCCGCCAGCGAAATGATCCCAATCACCTGGGCCGAGTTTGGCAACCTGCACCCTTTCGCACCCGCTGAACAAAGCCTGGGCTACCAGCAACTGACCGACGAACTGGAAGCGATGCTCTGCGCCGCGACCGGTTACGACGCCATCTCGCTGCAACCTAACGCCGGTTCTCAGGGCGAATACGCTGGCCTGCTGGCGATCCGTGCTTACCACCAGAGCCGTGGCGATGATCGTCGCGACATCTGCCTGATCCCCTCGTCCGCCCACGGCACCAACCCCGCGACCGCCAACATGGCAGGTATGCGCGTGATCGTGACTGCCTGCGATGCCCGCGGTAACGTCGACATCGAAGACCTGCGCGCCAAAGCCATCGAGCACCGCGAACACCTCGCCGCACTGATGATTACCTACCCGTCGACGCACGGCGTGTTCGAAGAAGGCATCCGCGAAATCTGCGGGATCGTCCATGACAACGGCGGCCAGGTGTACATTGATGGCGCCAACATGAACGCCATGGTCGGCCTCTGCGCGCCGGGCAAGTTCGGCGGCGACGTTTCGCACCTGAACCTGCACAAAACTTTCTGCATTCCCCACGGTGGTGGCGGCCCGGGCGTTGGTCCTATCGGCGTCAAATCGCACCTGACCCCGTTCTTGCCGGGTCACGGGACGATGGAACGCAAAACAGGTGCTGTCAGCGCAGCGCCGTTTGGCAGCGCGAGCATTCTGCCGATCACCTGGATGTACATCCGCATGATGGGCGGCGAAGGCCTCAAGCGCGCGTCGCAACTGGCGATCCTCAATGCCAACTACATTTCCCGTCGCCTGGAAGAGCACTACCCCGTGCTGTACACCGGCAGCAACGGTCTTGTCGCCCACGAATGCATCCTCGACCTGCGTCCGCTCAAAGACAGCAGCGGTATCAGCGTCGATGACGTGGCCAAGCGGTTGATCGATTTTGGCTTCCACGCACCGACCATGTCGTTCCCGGTCGCAGGCACCCTGATGATTGAGCCGACCGAAAGCGAATCCAGGGAAGAACTGGACCGCTTCTGCGAAGCCATGATCCGCATCCGCGAAGAAATCCGCGCAGTGGAAAGCGGAGCACTGGACAAGGACGACAACCCGTTGAAAAACGCGCCGCACACCGCCGCTGAAATCGTCGGCGAATGGACCCATCCGTACAGCCGCGAACAAGCGGTGTACCCGGTAGCCTCGTTGATCGAGAACAAATACTGGCCGCCAGTGGGTCGCGTCGATAACGTGTTTGGCGACCGTAATCTGGTCTGCGCATGCCCGTCCATCGAGAGCTATCAAGACGCCTGATCGAGATGGGGCTACTGTGCAAAGTAGCCCCACCCTTGCTACGACGCATGACCCTGTAGGAGCGGACTTGCCCGCGATTACGGCGTATCGGAGACACCACGCCAATCTGATCGCGAGCACGCTCGCTCCCACAAATAAACGCGACCTCCATGTCTATAATAAAAAACCGGAGTGCAATCATGTCGCTGAGCGTGTTTGACCTGTTCAAGATTGGTATCGGCCCCTCCAGTTCGCATACCGTGGGCCCGATGCGGGCTGCTGCCCGGTTCGCCGAAGGTCTGCGCCGTGACGATTTGCTGACGACAACGGCCTGCGTCAAGGTCGAGCTGTATGGTTCGCTGGGCGCTACCGGCAAGGGCCATGGCAGCGACAAGGCCGTGCTGTTGGGCCTGGAAGGCGAACACCCCGACACCGTCGATACCGAAACCATCTCTGCGCGTCTGCAACAGATTCGCGACAGCCAACAGCTGAACCTGTTGGGTGAACACTGCATCGCGTTCGTCGAAAAACAACACCTGGCAATGATCCGCAAACCCTTGGCGTTCCATCCAAACGGCATGATTTTCCGTGCCTTCGATGCCGCCGGGTTGCAGATTCGTAGCCGCGAATATTATTCGGTCGGTGGCGGCTTTGTTGTCGATGAAGACGCCGCCGGTGCTGACAGGATCGTCGAAGACAGCACGCCGCTGACCTATCCGTTCAAAAGCGCCAAGGATTTGCTGGGCCATTGCACGACACATGGCCTGTCTATAAGTCAGGTGATGTTGGCCAACGAAGCCGCCTGGCGCCCGGAAGCGGAAACCCGCAAGGGCCTGCTGAACATCTGGCAGGTCATGCAGGATTGTGTGAAAGCAGGTTGCCGCAATGAAGGCATTTTGCCAGGCGGCTTGAAGGTCAAACGCCGGGCAGCAGCGCTGCATCGCCAGTTGTGCAACAACCCGGAAGCGGCGTTGCGCGATGCGCTGTCGGTGCTCGACTGGGTCAACCTGTATGCCTTGGCGGTCAACGAAGAGAACGCCAACGGCGGCCGGGTCGTCACAGCCCCCACTAACGGTGCAGCGGGAATTGTCCCGGCAGTACTGCATTACTACATGCGTTTTATCTCCGGCGCCAATGAGGACGGGGTTGTGCGCTTTCTGCTCACGGCGGCGGCGATTGGCATCCTCTATAAAGAAAACGCCTCGATCTCTGGCGCCGAAGTTGGCTGTCAGGGCGAAGTCGGCGTGGCCTGCTCAATGGCAGCCGGAGCGTTGTGCGAAGTGTTGGGCGGCAATGTTCAGCAGGTAGAAAATGCCGCCGAAATCGGCATGGAACACAACCTGGGCCTGACGTGCGACCCGATTGGCGGCTTGGTGCAGGTGCCCTGCATCGAGCGCAACGCGATGGGGTCGGTGAAAGCAATCAATGCCGTGCGCATGGCGTTGCGCGGCGATGGTCAGCACTTCGTCTCCCTCGACAAAGTGATCCGCACCATGCGCCAGACCGGTGCCGACATGAAAAGTAAATACAAGGAAACCGCCCGAGGCGGATTGGCCGTGAACATTATCGAGTGCTGAAACAGCCTCATGAAATCGACTGCTTTCGCCCTCCCTACAAAGCGAAAGCCGGAAAAACTCCAAGGAGCCATGAATGTCCACCGAACAGCTGTTAACTACCCCACTGCACGCTTTACACCGCGAACTCGGGGCCCGGATGGTACCGTTTGCCGGCTACGACATGCCCGTGCAATACCCCGCTGGCGTGCTTAAGGAACACCTGCACACCCGCGCGCATGCCGGTTTGTTCGATGTGTCGCACATGGGCCAGATTCGCCTGACCGGTGCCAACGCCGCCAAAGCCCTGGAAACCCTGGTACCGGTCGACATCATCGACCTGCCCGTGGGCATGCAGCGCTACGCGATGTTCACCAATGAAAGCGGTGGCATTCTCGATGACCTGATGGTCGCCAACATCGGCAACGACGAGCTGATTCTGGTGGTCAACGCAGCCTGCAAGAACCAGGACCTTGCACACTTGCAACAACACCTGGCCGGCCAGTGCGACATCCAGCCTCTGTTCGAAGAGCGCGCCCTGCTGGCCCTGCAAGGTCCTGAAGCGGTGACCGTCCTTGCACGTCTGGCTCCGGAAGTGGCGAACATGACGTTCATGCAGTTTGCCAAAGTGACGCTGCTCGGCGCCGACTGCTACGTCAGCCGCTCCGGCTACACCGGTGAAGACGGTTTTGAGATCTCGGTCCCGGCCGATCAAGCCGACGCATTGGCCCGTCGTTTGTTGGCCGAACCAGAGGTCGCCCCCATCGGTCTCGGTGCCCGCGACTCTCTGCGTCTGGAAGCGGGCCTGTGCCTGTATGGCCACGACATGAACACCGAGACCACACCGGTTGAGGCCAGCCTGTTATGGGCGATCTCCAAGGTTCGACGTGCCGATGGCGCACGTGCCGGTGGATTCCCTGGCGCGGAGCAGATCTTTGCTCAGCAGCAAGCCGGCGTGAGCCGCAAACGTGTCGGCTTGTTACCGCAGGAACGTACACCGGTCCGTGAAGGCGCAGAAATCGTCGATGCCAACGACAAACCCATCGGCACGGTCAGCAGCGGCGGGTTCGGTCCGACGCTGGGTGGACCGCTGGTCATGGCTTACCTCGACAGCGCTTACACCGCGCTGGACAGTGAAGTCTGGGCCATCGTACGGGGTAAGAAAGTGCTGATGCGGGTCAGCAAAATGCCGTTCGTAGCGCAGCGTTACTTCCGAGGTTAACCGGCGGGGCTAACGGCTATCGCCAGTAAGCTGGATGCCAAGAAACAGGGCAACTGGCTGTCATGTAATCGCAATGTATACCGCAGTAAAGTGCGCTGTTAGTCCACGGCGCGCTTTGCATATAACTAGGCATGCGGGTAAAAAACTATCGATTTCGCCTGATGGGCAAAACACTCAAAACGTCCGGAGAGCGCCTGAAACCCACGCCTGAGCAGGGCTTGTTTTTTCTGCCATGGTTGGCGTAGAGTTTCTTAACTGTGTTTGCATGGGTCGCTTGAACCGTGACCTGGGCAGTAGCTCTAAGTATTGCTACATCCCGCTCGACGTTTCTTACTACCTGCAGCCAGTCCAGTACTCTTTCAGGCGAAAGAGGCTGTCATCAATTCAAGGTCCAGGGAATAAGAAAATGTCAAATCGTCAGAGCGGTACCGTCAAGTGGTTTAACGACGAGAAGGGTTTTGGTTTTATCACGCCAGAGAGCGGTCCGGATCTGTTCGTCCATTTCCGCGCTATTCAGGGCAGCGGCTTCAAGAGCCTGAAAGAAGGCCAGAGGGTGACCTTCATCGCAGTGCAAGGCCAAAAAGGCTTGCAGGCTGATGAAGTTCAATCCGAAGCCTAAATAGCGATCAGTAAAAAAGCCTCTGATGCTGACATCGGGGGCTTTTTTATGGCTGGGATTCCGTAAAATGGGTTCTTTTTGCAAACGAGAGCCCGCCATGTCGAAACACCTGCTCCGCCCACAAGGCGACTTTCCCATTGCAGGCTTGGGCCGCCGCCTTGCGGCGATGTTCTATGACGCCCTGCTGTGCATCGCACTGCTGATGGTCACCACCTTCGTTTATAAGCTGATTCTGATGGCCTTTATCGGTGAGACTCAGTTACGCGCGATGTCCGAGTCCGGGGCGCTGGACAGCGACCCACTGCTTTCAACGATTCTGGTGTTTGTGCTGTTCGGTTTCTTCGCCAAGTTCTGGACCCATTCAGGCCAGACCCTCGGGATGCAGGTGTGGGGCATTCGCGTGCAGAACGCCGATGGCACTGGCATCAGCCTGTGGCAGGCACTGCTGCGCTTCGTGGTCGCCATCGGCTCGTGGCTGTGCCTGGGGCTGGGTTTTATCTGGATGTTGTTCGACAAACAGCAACGCAACTGGCAGGACATGTACTCCAACAGCCAACTGGTGCAGGTGCCCAAGCGCAAGAAATAGGGGCTCTGGATGAACTCACGCGCGTAAAAAAGCCGACTCGACGTCGGCTTTTTTGTCTGTCTTTTTTCTAACCCGCCCGACGCAACAGCCAGATCCCGGCCACGGCACAGATCCCGGAGGGCACCAGCACAGCGAACAGTGGTGAGAATCCGAACACCAGACTCGACGGCCCCAGCAGGTCCTGGGCAATGCGGAAGGTGAACCCGACCAGCACGCCGGTGAACACCCGTTGACCCAGGGTCACCGAGCGCAATGGGCCGAAGATGAATGAGATCGCCATCAGTACCAACGCCACTGTGACCAGCGGCTGCAGGACCTTGGTCCAGAACGCCAACCAGTAACGGCCGTTGTTCAAACCCTGTTCAGCCAGGTAATGCGCGTAACTCCACAAGCCGGTAATCGACAGCGAATCCGGGGGCAAGACCAGCGTGCTGAGCAGTTGCGGGCTGAGGGACACGTCCCAACGCTCGGACGGGGTATTGACGACTTCAGTACTGTCGGCGTGGAAAACCGTGGTAATGAGCTCTTCCAGCTGCCAATGGTCAGTGTCGAATTTCGCCCGCTTGGCAAAACTTGCGATTTGCATGTGGCGTTCATTGTCGAAACGATAGCGGGTCACGCCGTACAGCACACCGTTGGGTTGCACGGTGTTGATGTGAATGAACTCTTCACCCTGACGATGCCACACACCGTGCCGGCCACTTTGCGAGTCGCCGCCGCCCTGAGCCAGGGACCGGTTTGACTGAGCCAGGTTTTCAGCGGGCGGCGCGACATACTCGCCCAGCAACAAGCCAGCGATCATCAGCACCAGCATTGGCTTCATCACGGCCCAGACAATGCGCCCGATGGACACACCGGCTGCGCGCATGATTGTCAGCTCGCTGCTGCTCGCCAGGCCGCCAAGGCCGACCAGGCAACCAATCAGCGCAGCCATCGGCAACATCTCGTAGATACGGCGTGGCGCAGTCAGCAACACGAAAGAGCCAGCATTGGCCAGCGTGTAGGTGTCACTGATCTCGTTCATCTCATCGATGAACGCAAACAACGAGGCCAGCCCAAGAATGACCCCGAGCACGCCCAGGATCGCGACTAAAACACTCTTGCCGATGTAGCGGTCGATTTTAACCATGGGCCACCTCCTGCGTGCTGCGGCGACTCGCAAACTTCAATCGCAGGGTTTCCCAGTAAAGCAATAGCAGCCCGATGCCCAAAAACAGCAGATGCACCCACCAAAGGCCAAGGCTCATTGGAATCTTGCCCCGCTCCAGCGCACCGCGAGCAGCAATCAAAATGGTCAGATAAGCCATATACAGAAGAATCGCCGGCAGCAGCTTGAGGAAACGGCCCTGACGCGGGTTGGCCCGGGACAGCGGCACCGCGATCAATGTCACGATAAACACCAGCAAGGGCAGCGCGAGCCGCCACTGCAACTCGGCTTTGTAACGGGGATTGTCACTGCCGAACAAATCACGGGTCGGAATCGCCTCGCGGTCGGTGACCTCCTCGCTGATCTCGGGCTTGGGCAACAGCGCACCGTACGTGTCGTACTTGATTGCGCGGTAATTGGCCTCGCCAGGATTGCCGTCATAGCGATAACCGTTTTCCAGAATCAGATAACGGCGGCCATCAGCCTTGACCTCCTGGCGTCCCTTTTCAGCAACCAGTACCGAGATCCCCGGATCCTTGGCACCGTTCTGGGACACGCGCTTCTCGGAAATGAACACCCCACCCAGAAGCGCGCGGTCGTCTGACAGTGTCTCTGTGTAGGTGATCCGGGTGCCGTCGCGCAGCGCCTGGAAACGGCCGGGAACCAGTGTGTCGAATTCGGTCAGTGCGTCTTGCTGATTGACGATCATCGAGACCTGCGCAGCCCCTTGCGGCGCCAGCCCCAGGCTCAGCCAGGTGACTAACAGCGCAACCAGAGTCGCGGGCGCCATGGTCATCCACAGCAAACGTTGCTGGCTCATGCCGGTAGCGGCCAGAACGGTCATCTCGCTTTCCAGATAAAGCCGTCCGTATGCCAGAAGAATGCCCAGGAACAAGCCCAGTGGCAGGATCAGTTGCATGAAGCCGGGCAGACGAAAGCCCATGATCATGAACAACACACCAGGGTCGAGGACACCCGATGCGGCTTGAGCCAGGTATTTGATGAAGCGTCCGCTCATGATGATTACCAACAACACGGCGCTGACCGCGCTCAAGGTAACCAGCACTTCTCGGGACAGATAACGAAAGACGATCAAACCAGACACTCCAGGGTTGTCAGGCGCAGGGGGCCAAACAAAGAAAGCGAATCAGCCACAGTGATAACCGGCTCGCAGAAGCGACCCGCCTAAAAAATATGCGGCATTATCCTGTGATTGAGGGTCCCTGTCACTGCGCCTTCTCTATAGAAGGCTGATACGCTCGATACGACAACGTCAGGACTGCATGTAAACGTATCGCGCGAAGGGTTGTCAGGGTCCGTGCGTCAGGGTCAAACTGCGGGCCTTGTAGCAGGCGTCACAGATTCGAGACACCTCTCTGTGGCCGCGCATGTCACTTATTCTACGAAAACTCACAGTTTATTCGGGGACCCCGACATGGAATTTGTTGTAAAGAGCGTTAGTCCAGAAACCTTGAAAACCGCCACGCTGGTAGTCGCAGTCACTGAAGACCGCATCCTCAGCGACGCAGCAACAAAGCTCGATACCCTCAGCGGCGGCGCGATTACTGCGGCGCTGAAACGTGGCGACCTGCCTGGTAAAGTCGGCCAAAGCCTGCTGCTGCACACCCTGCCCAACCTCAAAGCCGAACGCGTGCTGTTGGTCGGCGTGGGTAAAGACGCCGAACTGTCTGACCGTCAGTTCCGCAAAGTCGTCACCGGCGCGCTAAACGTGCTTAAAGGCCTGGGCGGCAGCGATGCGGTCATTGCCCTCGGCGATCTTGCGGTCAAGAATCGCGACACCTACGGCAAAGTGCGCCTGCTGGTAGAGACCCTGGCCGATGGCGAATATGTGTTCGACCGTTTCAAAAGCCAGAAAGCCGAGCCGCGCGCCCTGAAGAAAATCACCTTACTGACCAGCAAGGCAGCACTGGCTGACACCGAGCGCGCCGCAACTCACGCCGCCGCTATCGCCACTGGCATGGCCTTCACCCGCGACCTGGGCAATCTGCCGCCCAACATCTGCCACCCAAGCTACCTGGCCGAAGAAGCGAAAGCGCTGGGCAAGGAACACAAGCATCTCAAAGTCGACATCCTCGACGAGAAGAAGCTCAAGGAACTGGGCATGGGCGCTTTCCTGGCTGTAGCCCAGGGCAGCGAACAACCGCCCCGCCTGATCGTGATGAATTATCAGGGCGGCAAGAAGAGCGACCAGCCGCATGTGCTGGTCGGCAAGGGCGTCACCTTCGACACCGGCGGCATCAGCATCAAGCCTGCCGCAGGCATGGACGAAATGAAGTACGACATGTGCGGCGCCGCCAGCGTGTTCGGCACCCTGCGCGCCGTGCTTGAGCTGAAACTGCCAATCAACCTGGTGTGCCTGCTGGCTTGCGCCGAGAACATGCCAGGCGGCAACGCTACTCGTCCGGGCGATATTGTCAGCACCATGAGCGGTCAGACCGTCGAGATCCTCAACACCGACGCCGAAGGCCGTCTGGTGCTGTGCGACACCCTGACCTACGCCGAACGCTTCAAACCACAAGCGGTGATCGACATCGCCACCCTGACCGGCGCCTGCATCGTTGCATTGGGCGGCCACACCTCCGGGCTGATGGGCAACAACGACGCGCTGATCGGACAGTTGCTCGACGCCGGCAAAAAGGCCGACGACCGCGCCTGGCAATTGCCATTGTTCGAGGAATACCAAGAGCAACTTGACAGCCCGTTCGCCGACATTGCCAACATTGGCGGCCCTAAAGGCGGCTCGATCACCGCAGGCTGCTTCTTGTCACGCTTTGCCAAGGCCTACAACTGGGCCCACCTGGACATCGCGGGCACTGCATGGCTGAGCGGCGGCAAGGACAAGGGCGCTACTGGCCGCCCGGTTCCGCTGCTGACTCAATACCTGCTCGACCGCGCTGGCGCATAAAACGCTTGAGGGCGTATCGGCCGTCTGGCTGATACGCCCTGCGCTCTGGAACTGACATGACTCAAGTCGATTTTTATATCCTGCCCAGCGCTGACCCGCTGGCACGCCTGGACTTCGCCTGCAAACTCAGCGAAAAGGCCTGGCGCCTGGGCCATCGGGTGTACATCCATTGCAGCGATGCCGCCCAACGCGACGACCTCGACGCCAGGCTGTGGCGCTTCAAGGGCGAAAGCTTCGTGCCCCATGGCGCGGCGGAAGACGATCAGGACGCGCCCGTCGTTTTAGGCCTGGGCGATGACCCAGGTCACCATCAGGATCTGCTGGTCAATCTGGACCTGCGCATCCCCGAATTTTTCAAGCGCTTTGCCCGCGTGGCGGAAGTCGTGGTAGAAGACCCGGCGATTCGTCAGGCCGCACGAGAGAGCTTCCGCTTCTATCGTGAACAGGGCTATCCTCTGCAAGATCACCGGCTACAGCGTCTCTGAGCACACGATGGATACTCAAAAACCCCTGAAAGACTCCGCGCATCTGCTGGATGACCTCGAGTCGATCCGCCAATTGCTCGGCGATGACTCCCTGCAGCCGCCGTTGTTGACCGACTCGGTCACCAGCGACGTACAGATTCCGTTACTGTTCAACGTGGTGGGCGCTCAGGCGACGGCACACACCGACGCGGATGACACCGATGTCGAAGAGGCGGACATTCCGACCCTGACGCCAGAACCTCCGGTGGCACAACCCGAACCTGTCAGCGCCAACCCGGATCGCCTGTTGCACCTGGAAAGCGAATTGCGCGCCGCTGCGCAATTGATCATGCAAGACGTCATTGACGACTTCGCCCCGCACATAGAAACCGAAATCAAACGCCGCCTTGATGCGCGGATGGAACGGTTGTTAAGTCAATATCAGAGCTGAGCAACTGTTTACCCGTGCAGGAGCGGGCTTGCCCGCGCCTGCACACCCCACGAACCAGCACTTTTATCCCGCTGGTGATCGCCTCGCTCTACGCCCCGCTGTTCATCCCCGTTATACTTGTCGGCTTTCCTGAATTAATGCCTATTAGGGTCCCGCCGCGCATGGATAAGACCTACCAGCCGCACGCTATTGAAACTTCCTGGTACCAGACCTGGGAGTCCGAGAACTATTTCGCTCCGCAAGGCACGGGTGACGCATACACCATCATGATCCCGCCGCCGAACGTCACCGGCAGCCTGCACATGGGTCACGGCTTCAATAACGCGATCATGGACGCCCTGATCCGTTTCCGTCGCATGCAGGGTCGCAACACCCTGTGGCAGCCGGGTACCGACCACGCCGGTATCGCCACGCAGATGCTGGTAGAGCGCCAGATCGAAGCTCAAGGCCTGAGCCGTCACGACCTGGGCCGTGAAAAATTCCTCGAAAAAATCTGGGAATGGAAGGATCAGTCAGGCGGCAACATCAGCCGGCAGATCCGCCGCCTGGGTTCATCCGTGGACTGGAACCGCGAGCGTTTCACCATGGACGACGGCCTGTCCGATGCCGTCAAAGAAGCCTTCGTGCGCCTGCATGAAGACGGCTTGATCTATCGCGGCAAGCGTCTGGTCAACTGGGACACCAAGCTGCACACGGCGATCTCCGATCTGGAAGTGGAAAACCACGACGAGAAAGGTCACCTGTGGAACCTGCGTTATCCACTGGCTGACGGCGCTCAAACCGCTGACGGCCTGGATTACCTGGTCGTTGCCACCACCCGTCCGGAAACCATGCTGGGCGACGCCGCTGTAGCGGTTAACCCGGAAGACGAGCGCTACAAAGCCCTGATCGGCAAGTTCGTCGAGCTGCCACTGGTTGGCCGCCGTATCCCGATCATCGCTGATGATTACTGCGATCCTGAATTCGGCACCGGCTGCGTGAAGATCACACCGGCCCACGATTTCAACGACTATGAAGTCGGCAAGCGCCACAATCTGCCGCTGCTGAACATCTTCGACAAGAACGCCGCCGTGCTGCCTGTCGCGCAGGTGTTCAACATCGACGGCACGCTCAACGATCAAGTGGATGGCACGCTGCCCGCAGCCTACGCCGGTCTCGATCGTTTCGAAGCGCGCAAGCAGATCGTAGCTGCCCTCGATGAAATGGGTTTGCTGGTCAGTGTCGATGACCACGCGCTGAAAGTGCCAAAGGGCGACCGCTCCGGGACCATCATCGAGCCGTGGCTCACCGACCAGTGGTACGTCTCCACCAAGCCGTTGGCCGAACCCGCCATCGCTGCCGTGGAAGATGGCCGCATCGCCTTCGTGCCCAAGCAGTACGAAAACATGTACTTCTCGTGGATGCGCGACATTCAGGACTGGTGCATCAGCCGTCAACTCTGGTGGGGCCACCGCATCCCGGCCTGGTACGACGAGTCCGGCAAAGTCTATGTCGGCCGCGACGAAGCCGAAGTGCGCGCCAAGCACAACCTGGGCCCGGACATCGCCCTGCAACAGGACAACGACGTTCTCGACACATGGTTCAGCTCTGGGCTTTGGACCTTTTCGACATTGGGTTGGCCGGAAAAAACCGAAGCACTCAAGACCTTCCACTCCACCGACGTACTGGTCACCGGCTTCGACATCATTTTCTTCTGGGTCGCCCGGATGATCATGCTGACCATGCATTTGGTGAAAAACGAAGACGGCACGCCGCAGGTTCCGTTCAAGACCGTGTACGTGCATGGTCTGGTACGCGACGGCCAGGGTCAAAAGATGTCCAAGTCCAAGGGCAACGTCCTTGACCCACTGGACATCATCGACGGCATCGAACTCGAAGACCTGGTCGCCAAGCGCACCACCGGGCTGATGCAGCCGAAACTGCTGAAGAAAATCGAAAAGCAGACCCGCGAGGAATTCGCCGACGGTATCGCCAGCTATGGCACCGACGCCCTGCGCTTTACGTTCTGCTCGCTGGCCTCCACCGGCCGCGACATCAAGTTCGACATGGGCCGCGTCGAAGGCTATCGCAACTTCTGCAACAAGATCTGGAACGCCGCACGCTACGTTCTGGACAAGGGTGAAGACTGCGGCCAGAACGGCGAAGCGGTAGAGCTGTCGCTGGCGGATCGCTGGATCATCTCCCAGCTGCAACGCACTGAAAGCGAAGTGACCCGACACCTCGACCAGTTCCGCTTCGACCTCGCGGCACAGGCATTGTATGAGTTCATCTGGAACCAGTATTGCGACTGGTACCTGGAACTCTCCAAGCCGGTATTGTGGGACGAAACCGCACCGGTCGAGCGTCAGCGCGGCACCCGCCGTACGCTGGTACGGGTACTGGAAGTCGCTTTGCGTCTGGCTCACCCGTTCATGCCCTTCATCACCGAAGAAATCTGGCAGCGCCTGGCGCCACTGGCTGGCGTGAGCGGCAAGACGATCATGCTGCAACCGTGGCCAGTGGCCAACGAGGCACGCATCGATCAGGCCGCCGAAGACGATATCGAGTGGCTCAAGGGCCTGATGCTCGGCACCCGCAACATTCGCGGGGAAATGAACATCGGTCCAGGCAAGCCGCTGCAATTGTTCCTCAAGAACGTCAGCGCCGAAGATCAGCGTCGCCTGACCGAAAACGACTACCTGTTGAAAAAACTGGCCAAGCTCGAATCCATCACCGTGTTGGCTGAGGGCGTAGAAGCGCCGCTGTCTGCCACAGCGCTGGTGGGCGAGATGGAAGTGCTGGTGCCAATGGCCGGCTTGATTGACAAGGCCGCCGAGCTGGCGCGACTGGACAAAGAAATCCTGCGCCTGCAAGGTGAAGTGCAACGCGTCGGCGGCAAGCTGTCCAACGCAGCCTTCGTCGACAAGGCTCCGCCTGAAGTCATCGCCAAAGAACGCGCCAAAATGGCCGAAGCCGAACAGGCTTTGGGCAAGCTGGCTGAGCAACACGCACGGATCGCCAGTTTGTAAGGGCGACCAGTAAGACTGGCTCGCAAGCGAGCCAGTGGCACCCTGTAGGAGCTGCCGAAGGCTGCGATCGACTGCGAAGCGGTCGTGGTCTTAAACAAGCGAAGGTTGTTCCAACCTTATCGCAGCCTTCGGCAGCTCCTACAGGGCTACGCCTACACTTCACAGAATTGACTCCTCATGACAGCTCCACGCACACCTAAAGCATCCAACAAACCCGCCGAGCCCCGTGAAAAAGCGACCCTGCATCCCCGCAACCGCCATCAAGGCCGTTACGATTTTGCGCAGTTGATCAAAAGCAGCCCGGAACTGGGCGAATTCGTGGTCATCAATCCGTATGGCAAGGAAAGCATCGACTTCGCCAACCCGACTGCCGTGCGGGTGTTCAACCGGGCCTTGCTCAAGTCCTATTATGGCGTTGCCCACTGGGATATCCCGGCGGACTATCTTTGCCCGCCGATTCCAGGACGTGCCGATTACCTGCACTTCATCGCTGACCTGTTGGCCAGCAGCAACGACGGCGTTATCCCGCGCGGTGCGTCGATTCGTGCGCTGGATATCGGCATGGGCGCCAACTGCGTCTATCCGTTGATCGGTCACAGCGACTACGGCTGGCAATTCCTTGGCTCGGAGATCGATCCGACTGCCGTTGCAGCCGCTACTGCCATCGTCAAGTCCAATGGCCTGAGCAAAGCCATCAGCCTGCGCCTGCAAAGCAATCGCTCGCACATCCTTCTGGACCTGCTGCGCAGCGACGAACGTTTCGACCTGAGCGTATGCAACCCGCCGTTCCACGCCTCAATCGACGAAGCGCAACGCGGCAGTCAACGCAAATGGCGCGCCCTCGGCAAAGCTGATCCCAAGCGCAAATTGCCGGTCTTGAACTTTGGTGGGCAGTCGCAGGAATTGTGGTGCGAAGGCGGCGAAATTGGCTTCGTGACGCAACTGATCAACGAGAGCAAGCAGGTACCGCGGCAGGTATTCTGGTTCAGCACGCTGGTATCGAAGGCTTCCAACCTGGCCTCGATTCAAAGCACGCTGAAAAAGGCCGGGGTTGTGGAAAGCCACGTGGTGGAAATGTCACAAGGCCAGAAGCAGAGCCGCTTCGTTGCCTGGACTTTCCTCGACAAAGCACAGCAGCAAGCATGGCGCCTGGAGCGCTGGGCATCGGCCAAAAGCTGAGTTCACGCTGGATGGGTTTACCGCAGGCCTGAAAAAGCCGTGCCCGGAGCGATCCGGAGCACGGCTTTTTTACAGCAAGTAAAAACTGCCCTTAAGGCAGCTTCGGCTTACTTGTTAACCGAATCGGTCAACCCTTTGGCAGGCACGAACTTGATCACTTTTTTGGCAGCGATTTCGATGGCAGCGCCCGTCGACGGGTTACGGCCGGTGCGAGCTGGACGCTCGGTCACTTTCAATTTGCCAATGCCTGGCAAAGTGATTTCAGCGCCATTTTCCAGTTGGTCAGCAACAATCTGGCCCAATTGCTCAAGAGCATTACGCGCGGTGGTTTTTGGCGCGTCGATAGCTTCAGCGATATCGGCGATCAATTGGTCTTTAGTCAGAGCCATGGTGGTGTTCCTTCCCTATCAAATTCATGTGGATTGCAGAATGCGGCATCGGCCTGGGGCCAGACAATGAATCCGGCCCTCCAGTAGCAGCCACGATTAATCGCGAAATGTAGATACTGAAACCGGGCTTTGGTTCGACCTGACGCTTACAAACTGCATGCTTAGCGCCCTTCAAGTGCGCAAGACCGGGCAAAACTAGCACAGAGACGATCAAATATCCGCACCTACCTACCCATTTGGTCAGCTTTAGAGCGTTAGAGCATGAAAAATACAGGGCAAACGCCTGATTCAGGCCAAAACCCGTGTCTTGCGAGGCGTTCTGGCAGTGCCCAAGGTGCGTTACACTGCCCGACCTTGAATTGAGCGCGGGCTCCACCGCAGCGCTTCATCATCCGTTTACCCCAGCCGAGAAGCCCATGCCGATCCGTCATTGCATCGTCCACCTGATCGACAAAAAACCCGACGGTACGCCAGCAGTCCTGCATGCGCGCGACTCCGAACTCGCTGAGTCCCAGGCCATCGAGCACATGCTCGCCGACCTCAACGAGAGCTATAACGCCAAGCAAGGCAAAGCCTGGGGGTTTTTCCACGCCGAATCCGGCGCGCACCCTTTCAGCGGCTGGTTGAAGGAATACCTGGAAGGCGGCAAGGATTTCACCGCATTCAGTCGGGTCGCCGTCGAGCACCTGCAGAAGCTGATGGAAGAATCCAACCTCTCGGTCGGCGGCCACGTTTTGTTCGCCCACTACCAACAAGGCATGACCGACTACCTGGCCATCGCCCTGTTGCACCACAGTGAAGGCGTGGCAGTGAATGCCGAACTGGACGTGACGCCGTCGCGCCATCTGGACCTGGGCCAATTGCACCTGGCCGCACGGGTGAATATTTCCGAGTGGCAGAACAACAAGCAGTCCAAGCAGTACATTTCCTTCATCAAGGGCAAGAACGGCAAAAAGGTTTCGGAATACTTCCGTGACTTCATCGGCTGCCAGGAAGGTGTCGATGGTCCGGGCGAAACCCGCACCCTGCTCAAGGCCTTCAGCGACTTCGTGGAGAGCGAAGACCTGCCGGAAGAGTCCGCCCGCGAGAAGACCAAGACACTGGTCGACTACGCCAGCAGCCAAAGCAAGATCGGCGAGCCCATGGGCCTGGAAGTGCTTTCAGGGCTGATCGACGAAGAACGCCCACGCGCGTTCTACGAACACATCCGCAACAAGGACTACGGCCTGTCTCCGGAGATCCCGGCGGATAAGCGCACCCTGAATCAGTTCCGTCGCTTCACCGGCCGCGCAGAGGGTCTGTCGATCAGCTTCGAGGCCCATTTGCTGGGCGATAAAATCGAGTACGACGAAGAGGCTGGCACCTTGATCATCAAAGGTCTGCCCACCCAACTCACTGACCAGTTGAAGCGTCGGTGATGATTAAAAAGGGCTCTGGCAGATGCTGACGCGCACGCTGAAAAAGTTTCTGCTGATCATGCTGGTGGTTGTGGCTTACCAGAACTGGGGCAAGATCGAGCACCTGTTCTCGCCGTCCTCGGCAGTGGCGACTCAACGTCAGGCGCAGGCCAACGTCGTGCTGTACGCCACTGACTGGTGCGGCTACTGCAAAAAGACCCGACGTTTTCTCGACAGCAAAGGCATCCCGTACAAAGAGTTTGATATCGAGAAGTCAGCCGAAGGGCGCAAGGCCTATGAGGCGTTGGGAGGACGCGGCATCCCGCTGATCGACGTGAATGGCACGTTGATCAGGGGATTCAGCCCGGAAGCGATCCTGGCGGCATTGAAGTGATGTCAGCAGTGCCCGAAAGCGGGCGCGGGACTTTCTGCTCAGCGCGCCTCGATCCGAAATCCAAAGCGCGGAAAGTGCACATGCACCACACCTGCGCGCTCGTCCTCGCGACGCAGAATCAGCTCTTCACGACCCGCAAAGACTAACTCGCCTTCCACCGGATCGACGCCGTAGTCAACGGCGGAGATGGCCACTTTCTGGCCGAGGGTGAAGCCGTTCGGGTCCTCGAAGACCTCGTCCGGCAGCGCGGCAGGCGTAGCGTTACGAGCGATCTCCAGGGCGTCTGTGGCACTCATGTCGCTAAACGCACCGTGACCGAAGCCCAGCACTCGATTCAACCATGTAGACACCGCCGGGTAGGCATCGACAAACGGTGCGGTCACGGGCGTCTGCTTGAGAAACCACAGGGTGTGGGCCAAGGAGAAGTCGGCAATGGAGGCCTCACCGAACAGGAAGTCGCCATTGCGTTCCAGTTGCAGCTCCAACCGGGACATCAGGGTCGGCCATTGATGCTTGGCCTGCTCCAGCGTCAGGCGTGATGCGGTGCCGCCACTGAACAACTCGGCACGGTCGGCAATAAAGGCTTTGACCGCCTCGGGCGGCACTTTGGCAAAACGCAGGGCGATGGATTCTGGCTGGAACACCAGGCTCACGGCATGCTGGAACATGATTGAATCAGACCAGGCAGCGAAGCTGGCCACGGTGAATTCCTGGCCTTCGGGGAAAAACGTAGGTGAGGCTTTCTGCTGTTCCAAACGGCGGGCCATCAAGGCCGTGTCGCAATAGATATCGGCCCCCACTTGCAGCACCGGCGTCTTGCGATAACCCCCGGTCAATGCAGTCAGGTCAGGCTTTGGCATGACGGGTGAGATCATCACCGAGCGCCACGACAGCCCTTTGAAGCCCAGAATCAAACGGGCTTTTTCGGAAAACGGCGAGGCTGGGTAATGGTGCAGGATCAGCTCTGTCATGTTCGGTCCGCCCTTCAGATGGAAAGTCAGCAGCTTACCTGCCTGAGTCCTGCGAGCCTACCCGGTCAGCCTGATAACCGCTCATCACGCCGATGGATCAGCAACCGCACTCAATACCAGGGCTTCCTTGGCGCTTTTTTTCAACTGCTTGATCAACCGTTCCTGACGCAAGGCCTCACGTTTATCGCAGCAGGCTTCGGTGTAGACCAGCGCGACCGCCGGGCTGGAATAGAAGAACCGCGCACCCTTGCCACTTTGATGGGCGGCAAACCGGCGCTGGGGATCATCACTGATGCCGCAGTACAACGAACCGTTGGCCGCACGCACCAGATAGACGAACCAGGGCTTGCCGGCATTGATCGTCATCGGCGCATCGTCGGCCGGCGTGAGGGAAGCTTCTTGCATGGTGGTCATGAACGCAGGCAGTTAGAGCGAGCGGACGATCTTAGCAGAGCGTCAGCGCCCGGCCTGGAAAGCTTTCAGGCCTTTCTGCGCCTGAGCCCGAATCGCGTTTTGCACAAACGGTGTCCAGCCCAACAGCAGGCCTTTGGCGCCCAAGGCCTGACGCGACCAACGCCACAGGTCGAAATGGTCACGATGTTCGCAGATCTTTCCGTCGCGAAACACGAAGCGCGCCTGGATATCGTTGACCACGGTGTTGCCGGTCTGACTGAACAGATAGGTCGCGACCCAATGGGCACCGCCAGTGCGCTCGTCGGCACGGACGTTATCGAAGACCACGGAAAAGTCCTTGGCCCGCGAGGTCAACATGCGCCACATGTCACCGGCTTGCCGTCCGCGCAGCTCGCCAAACACCGGATCGCTGAACAGAACGTCCTCGGTGTAGCAGGCGCTCATGGCCTCAGCGTCCAGCCGGTTGAACGCCTGGTAAAACTCAGTGATCACTGCACTGTTGGCATCGCTCAGACTTTTTGCTTCGCTCATACAGCCCGACTCCAACGAAAGATGCCTGAACGATAGTCTGCAACCTGCGTGCTGACTATCTCAATTCGTACCGGGAATACCGTCGGTCAGACTTTCTGCCCTACAGCATCCTCGACACAGCCATCCAACCCATCAAAACGCAATCGAAAAAAAACCCGGACCTAAGCCCGGGTTTTTATGCCCACCTAACCGACTAGTGCAAAATCTGGCTAAGGAACAACTTGGTACGGTCGCTTTGTGGATTATCAAAGAAGTCGTTTGGCGCGGCCTCTTCGACGATTTCACCCTTGTCCATGAAGATCACCCGGTTCGCCACGGTACGGGCAAAGCCCATTTCGTGGGTTACGCAGAGCATGGTCATACCGTCTTCGGCGAGGCTGACCATGGTGTCGAGCACTTCCTTGACCATTTCTGGATCGAGGGCCGAGGTCGGCTCATCGAACAGCATGATTTTCGGCTTCATGCACAGGGCGCGGGCAATCGCCACACGCTGCTGCTGACCACCGGAAAGCTGGCCAGGGTATTTATGCGCCTGCTCTGGAATCCGCACCCGCTCCAGGTAATGCATGGCGATTTCTTCAGCCTTGCGCTTAGGCAGCTTGCGCACCCACATCGGCGCCAGCGTGCAGTTCTGCAAGATGGTCAGGTGCGGGAACAGATTGAAGTGCTGGAACACCATGCCGACTTCACGCCGAATCGCTTCGATCTGCTTTAGATCGTTGGTCAACTCGGTGCCGTCGACGATGATGCGACCCTGCTGGTGCTCTTCCAGACGGTTGAGACAGCGGATCGTGGTCGACTTGCCCGACCCCGAAGGTCCGCACAATACGATACGCTCGCCCTGCCGGACGTTCAGGTTGATGTCTTTCAACACGTGGAACTGGCCGTACCACTTGTGCACGCCCTGCATCTGGATCATGCCTTCAGCGCCCAGAGGCTGTTTGATTGCTTCACTCATCACAAAACTCCTAACGCTTGTGGCCTGTGTCCAACTTACGCTCCAAATGCATGGAGTAGCGGGACATGCCGAAACAGAAGATCCAGAACACCAGGGCCGCGAAGACATAGCCTTCGGTGGCCATACCGAGCCATTTCGGGTCGGCGGCGGCTTGTTTGACGCTGTTGAGCAGGTCGAACAGGCCAATGATGATCACCAGACTGGTGTCCTTGAACAGGGCAATAAAGGTGTTGACGATGCCCGGAATCACCAGCTTCAACGCTTGCGGCAGAATCACCAGGCCCATGCTGCGCCAGTAACCCAGGCCCATGGCAGCGGCCGCTTCGTACTGACCTTTGGGGATGGCTTGCAAACCACCGCGCACCACTTCAGCCACGTAGGCCGACTGGAACAGAATCACCCCGATCAAGGCCCGTAGCAACTTGTCGAAGCTCATGCCTTCGGGCAGGAACAACGGCAACATCACCGAGGACATGAACAGCACGGTAATCAACGGAACGCCGCGCCAGAACTCGATGAACGTCACGCAGACCACACGCACCGCCGGCATTTTCGAACGTCGACCCAAGGCCAGCACAATACCCAGCGGCAGAGCGCCGGCGATGCCTACGGTGGCGATCACCAGGGTCAGCATCAAGCCGCCCCATTGGCTGGTCGCCACGTTGGCCAGGCCGAAAGTGCCGCCGTGCATCAGGAAATACGCCACGGTCGGGTAGATCACCAGAAAGCACAGTCCGTAAACGGCCTTGCGTGGGAACTTCGAGATAAACAAGGGCGCCGCACCGATAACCGCCAACAACACGGTCAGGTCGATGCGCCAGCGCAGTTCGACCGGGTAGTAGCCGTACATGAACTGGCCGAAACGTTGCTCGATGAACACCCAGCATGCACCGGCCTTGGTGCAGTCGGCGCGGGTAGTACCGACCCAGTTGGCATCGAAAATCGTCCATCCCAATAAGGGCGGAACGATCAACCAGACCAGATAGAAAGCAAACAGCGTCAGCAGGGTATTGAGCCAACTGGAGAACAGGTTGGCCCGCATCCACGCCACGACACCCACGCTTAGCTTGGGGGGTGGCATGTCGGGTTTGAAAGTATGGGTTGTCATGCGCTTTTCCTCACCGTTCGATCAGCGCAATGCGCTTGTTGTACCAGTTCATCAGCAGCGAAATGCTGATACTGATCGCCAGGTAAACGCTCATGGTGATCGCAATCACCTCGATAGCCTGACCGGTCTGATTGAGCACCGTGCCAGCAAACAACGAGACCATTTCCGGGTAACCGATACCGGCCGCCAGCGAAGAGTTCTTCGCCAGGTTCAGGTATTGGCTGGTCAACGGTGGAATGATCACCCGCAAGGCTTGCGGGATGATGACCTTGCGCAGGGTCGGGCCAGGGCGCAGGCCCAGCGAGCGTGCAGCCTCGGTCTGACCGTGGCTCACCGACTTGATCCCGGAACGCACGATTTCGGCGATAAACGCCGCCGTGTACACCGTCAAGGCGATGGTCAGGGCCAGCAGTTCCGGGATCATTACCCAGCCGCCGACGAAGTTGAAGCCTTTGAGCTCTGGCATTTCCCAGTGCAGCGGATTGCCCGATATCAGAACGCACAGCGCCGGAATCACCACCATCAAGACCAGGCCAGCCCAGAACTTGTGGAACGGCACGCCGGTGGCTTCGAAACGTTTATTGGCCCAGCGGACCATCAGAATGACAGCGACGACGGCCACCACCACGCTGCCCAGGAACGGCCAAAAGGCGTCGGTCACGGTGGCGCCCGGCATGTTCAGGCCGCGATTGCTGAAAAAGAACATACCGCCGATGGTATGGCTGCCGCGCGGACCCGGCATGGTCAGGAAGACGGCGAAGTACCAGAACAGAATTTGCAGCAACGGCGGAATATTACGGAAAACCTCGACGTAAACCGTGGCCAGCTTGCTGATCATCCAGTTAGGCGACAACCGGGCAACACCAACGATGAAGCCCAGCAGCGTCGCCAGCACGACACCGATCACCGTGACCAGCAAGGTGTTGAGCAGACCGATGACGAACACCCGCGCATACGTGTCGGATTCGGTGTAATCGATCAAATGTTGAGCAATGCCGAAACCGGCGCTCCGATCAAGGAAGCCGAACCCGGACGTGATGCCGCGATGCTGAAGGTTTGTCTGGGTGTTATCGAACAGATACCAACCCATGAAGACCACCACGCCAATCGTGATGATCTGGAATAGCCACGCACGCACTTTAGGATCGCTGAGGGAAAACCTCTGCTTTGGTGCGCCGATTTGATTTTGCATGAAGTGCCCCATGAAGATTGGAACAGAACAACGCTCGGTAACGGTTAAAGGTTACCGAGCGCAGGGCCTATCAGCGCACTGGAGGTGCGTATTGAATGCCGCCGTTGTTCCACAGCGCGTTCAGACCACGGTCGATCTTCAGCGGAGTGCTTTGTCCGAGGTTCTTCTCAAAGACTTCGCCGTAGTTACCGACCTGTTTAACGATCTGTACGACCCAGTCTTTCGGCAGTTTCAGGTCTTTGCCGTACTCACCGTCAGTACCGAGCAGACGAGCAACGTCCGGGTTTTTGCTGGCTTTGGCTTCTTCTACAACGTTTTTCGAGGTAACGCCCATCTCTTCAGCGTTGACCATGGCGAACAGGGTCCACTTGACGATGGAGAACCAGTCTTCGTCGCCTTTACGCACGACAGGGCCCAGCGGCTCTTTGGAGATAGTCTCAGGCATTACCACGTAATCGCCTGGGCTCGCCAGTTTGCTGCGCTGTGCGAACAGCTGCGATTTGTCGGAGGTCAGCACGTCGCAACGACCGCTTTCCAGCGACTTGGCGCTTTCGTCAGAGGTGTCGAAAGTGATCGGGGTGTATTTAAGCTTGTTGGCGCGGAAGAAGTCGGAAACGTTCAGCTCAGTCGTAGTACCGGCCTGGATACAGATGGTCGCGCCATCCAGTTCCTTGGCGCTTTTAACACCCAGCTTTTTGTTTACCAGGAAGCCAACGCCGTCGTAGTACGTCACGCCGGCAAACACCAGGCCCATGCCCGCGTCGCGGGAGCTGGTCCAGGTAGTGTTACGCGACAGCACGTCGATTTCGCCCGATTGCAGCGCGGTGAAGCGCTCTTTGGCGTTCAACTGGCTGAACTTGACCTTGGTAGCGTCACCAAAGACGGCAGCAGCGACAGCGCGGCAAACGTCAGCGTCGATCCCCAGGATCTTGCCTGTCGAGTCTGGAACCGAAAAACCTGGCAGGCCATCACTGACACCGCACTGAACAAAACCCTTTTTCTGAATGGCGTCGAGAGTGGCGCCTGCGTGAGCAAAACTGCTAACGCCGAGAACCGCGGCCGCCGTCAGTACAGCCAGGGTGGATTTCAACATCTTCATTCAAACCTCCAGTTTGCTCTTTGTTGTGTAGGAGCTTGAGTCCCGTCGCACCCTTGTGAGGCGTTAATGACCCGTGCTGGCTTATTTTTGGGTCACGCGACGTAAGACCTGGACCACGAGTCTGGTGCGAGATCTACCCGACACCACCTACCCGCAGCCCGTCAATCGGCCGAATGGACTGAAGCCCCCCATGATGTCCGCTGGACCAGTCCGGTACAGAACGAACCGTACGCAGAATCTTGATACATGGGTTACAAGCTCCCCCGCGGCCATCAGTCGCCTGATAGTGTTACCGCCCGGGGTGAGCGCATTCACTCCGAAGGTTGTATAGCAAAGCCCGTACCAGCATGCTGGCAATGTCGAATTAGCGACACATCAACGGCAAAACTTGTAACCTTGCGACATCGTCCAACCCTATTTTTTGAATGTGCCCTGTACTAACGCACTGCGAAAGAGCGCACGCACACTAATGGAGCAGCCATGACCACCCCTTTGACCCTCCAGCCCGTCAAGACCGCCGATGCCTGCGTCATCTGGTTACATGGCTTGGGCGCCGACCGTTACGACTTCATGCCTGTCGCTGAGACACTGCAAGCCACGTTGCTGACGACACGCTTCGTTTTGCCCCAGGCACCGACCCGCGCAGTCACCATAAATGGTGGCTACGAGATGCCCAGTTGGTACGACATTCTGGCCATGAGCCCGGCCCGGGCCATTAGTCACGAGCAGCTTGAGACATCGGCTCAGATGCTCCTGAACCTGATTGAAGAGCAGCGCGACAGCGGCATCGACCCGGCACGAATCTTCCTGGCTGGCTTCTCCCAAGGTGGCGCGGTGGTATTGCACACTGCATTCCTGCGCTGGCAAGGGCCCTTGGGCGGTGTGCTTGCACTGTCCACTTACGCGCCTACCTTCAGCGATCAAATGACCCTTTCCGCGAGCCAACAACGGACCCCGGTGTATTGCTTGCACGGGCACTATGATGATGTGGTGCAAAACTCCATGGGGCGCACCGCGTATGAGTACCTGAAGGCCTTGGGCGTCACCGCAACATGGCAGGAATACCCAATGGCCCACGAAGTGTTACCGCAGGAAATTTCCGACATTGGCGTCTGGTTGGCGCAAAAGCTGCGTTAATCGCTCAATCAGAGCGGACAGATGCCACCTGAAGCGCGCTGGAGAAGCCCTGATTTGACATGTCGTGTAGGGCATTTGGCATGGCACTACGCCGCGCCGGGTTCTTGCTTTACACTGCCTGTCGTATATTCCTTAATCAATTGATGAGATGACCGTGCTCAGAGCACTCAAAAAGATGTTCGGTAAAAGCGAGGCTGAGCAGCTCGCGCCCAGCCCCATCGCTCCTTCGCCTGCTGCCATCGACCCAACCGAGGGCGATCAACGGCCACACAACGCAAAAAAATCGGTACCTGCCAGCACGCCTGTCCAGGATCAGCACACGCACATCGAATCCCCAAAAGTCGAACAACCCAAGGCCGAGCGCCCGCGTCGTGAACGCGCGCCAAAACCACCGGTCATCGCCTGGAAGCCCGAAGACTTTGTCGTAGAGCCACAGGAAGGCAAAACCCGCTTTCACGATTTCAACCTGTCGCCCGAACTGATGCATGCAATCCACGATCTGGGTTTCCCGTATTGCACGCCCATCCAGGCCGAAGTACTGGGCTTTACCCTCGCGGGCAAAGACGCCATCGGTCGCGCGCAAACCGGCACCGGCAAAACAGCCGCGTTCCTGATTTCGATCATCACGCAGTTGGAACAGACCCCGCCGCCCAAAGAGCGCTATATGGGCGAACCGCGTGCCCTGATCATCGCCCCTACCCGTGAGCTGGTGGTGCAGATCGCCAAGGATGCGGCCAGCCTGACCAAGTACACCGGCCTCAACGTCATGACGTTCGTCGGTGGCATGGACTTCGACAAGCAGCTCAAGCAGCTGGAAGCCCGCCACTGCGACATTCTGGTGGCCACACCGGGCCGCCTGCTGGACTTCAACCAGCGCGGCGAAGTGCACCTGGACATGGTCGAAGTGATGGTGCTGGACGAAGCCGACCGGATGCTCGACATGGGCTTCATCCCGCAAGTGCGCCAGATCATTCGCCAGACCCCGCACAAGGGCGAACGCCAGACCCTGCTGTTCTCCGCGACCTTCACCGAAGACGTGATGAACCTCGCCAAGCAGTGGACCACCGACCCGTCCATCGTCGAAATCGAAGCGGAAAACGTGGCCAGCGAAATGGTCGAACAGCATATCTATGCCGTGGCAGCCGCCGACAAGTACAAGCTGCTCTACAACCTCGTGACCGAGAACAACTGGGAACGAGTGATGGTCTTCGCCAACCGCAAGGATGAAGTGCGGCGTATCGAAGAGCGTCTGGTGCGTGATGGCGTCAATGCCGCGCAGTTGTCCGGCGATGTCCCGCAGCACAAACGCATCAAGACCCTGGAAGGCTTCCGCGAAGGTAAAATCCGCGTCTTGGTGGCCACCGATGTCGCAGGTCGCGGGATTCATATCGACGGCATCAGCCACGTAATCAACTTCACCCTGCCCGAAGTGCCAGACGATTATGTGCACCGCATCGGCCGTACAGGTCGTGCTGGCGCCAGCGGTGTCTCGATCAGCTTTGCCGGGGAAGATGACTCCTATCAGTTGCCTTCGATCGAAGCGCTGTTAGGCCGCAAGATCAGCTGCGAAACGCCGCCGACCGAGCTGTTGAAACCGGTGG
This sequence comes from Pseudomonas sp. ASL8, assembly GCF_056680355.1. Lineage (NCBI taxonomy): Bacteria > Pseudomonadati > Pseudomonadota > Gammaproteobacteria > Pseudomonadales > Pseudomonadaceae > Pseudomonas > Pseudomonas sp. ASL8. The sequence goes on from NZ_CM155278.1 coordinate 515,489, forward strand.
TGCGCAAGAGCGCTCAGCCTCAGTAAAAGATCACTGCATCACAAAAAAAGCGCATCCCGGTTTCGGTGATGCGCTTTTTTTTGCTCCATGAAATCAGGAGCCCGTGTATTCGCGAAGAAGCCCGTTCGGGATCAGGTCTTATCGACCCAACGCCCTGCCGCCGCGTGATCACTGTCACGACCTTCGACCCAGTGTGGGCCGTCGCCGGAGGTCTCTTTCTTCCAGAACGGTGCGCGGGTTTTCAGATAGTCCATCACGAACGCGCAGGCATCGAATGCCGCTTGCCGGTGAGCGCTGGCGACGCCGACAAAGACAATCGGCTCACCCGGTTCCAGAGCGCCCACCCGATGCAGCACGTCCAGCCGGAGCAAAGGCCAGCGCTGTTCGGCTTCAGCGGTGATCTTGCCAAGCGCCTTCTCGGTCATGCCGGGGTAATGTTCCAGGAACATCCCTGCGATCTCCCGCCCCTCGTTGAAGTCGCGCACATAGCCGACGAAGCTGACCACCGCACCAACCCCCACATTGGCAGCGTGCAAGGCATTCACTTCGACGCCCGGATCGAACGCAGCCGTCTGCACCCGAATCGCCATATTCAGCCTCCGGTCACGGTAGGGAAGAACGCCACTTCATCGCCTGATACCAGCGGCTCGTCGAGCTGACACAGCTCCTCGTTGCGGGCGCACATCAGGTTTTGTTCGGCCAACACCTGCCACACACCACCACGCAGTGCCAGATGCGCGCGCAGAGCGTCGAGAGTGGCGAACTCGCCGTCTACCGTTTCAGTATCCAGCCCCAAGGCCTCGCGATAACGAGCGAAATACAGCACTTTAAAGGTCATTGCGCGCCCGCCGGCTCTTCAGCAATGAAGTGACCACTCTTGCCGCCGAGCTTTTCCAGCAGGCGCACGTTTTCGATGATCATGCCGCGATCCACTGCCTTGCACATGTCATAGATAGTCAGCGCAGCGACACTCGCCGCCGTCAGCGCTTCCATTTCCACGCCGGTCTGCCCGGACAGCTTGCAGCGGGCGACGATGCGCACCGCGTCTTCACCGTCCGCGCTCAACTCGACCTTGACGCCGGTCAGCAGTAACGGATGACACAGCGGGATCAAATCCGAGGTTTTCTTTGCCGCTTGAATGCCGGCAATACGCGCCACGGCGAACACATCCCCTTTGGGGTGGCCACCACTGACAATCATTTGCAGGGTTTCAGGGCGCATACGCACAAACGCTTGGGCCACAGCCTCACGGAACGTCACGTTTTTGTCGGTGACGTCGACCATATTGGCGCGACCTTGGGAATCGAGATGAGTTAGCACAGCCTTACTCCTGAGCAGGAGTGGCGATTGTAAACCTAAACCTCAAATTGTGGGCCTTACTCATAACTGTAGGAGCAGGCTTGCCTGCGAAGAGGGCCGGCCTGACACACTGTGCATCCCCATTCGCAGGCAAGCCTGCTTCCACAGATCCTCAGCGAGAGAGTTACAAATGGCTCTCCGCATACTCGGCGAGGATCGAACGTGGCACCCCTTGCAGGGTGATGTGCACACCATTAGGGAAGTCCTTGAAACGCTCCGTCAGGTAAGTGAGGCCAGAACTGGTGGCCGACAGGTACGGGGTGTCGATTTGCGCCAGGTTACCCAGGCAGACCACTTTGGAACCGGAACCAGCACGGATGATGATGGTTTTCATCTGATGCGGTGTGAGGTTTTGGCATTCGTCGATCAGGATCAGGCTTTGCTGGAAACTGCGTCTGCAAACTCAATTGTGTCGATTGTTCCGACGCCGAAACGCTGCGACTCCACAGTTCCAAATCAGCATTACCCATTACAAAACATTACCGACCCTTGATTAAACTCGACTCTCTACTATACGAGTGCGTTATTCGACGAATATAAATCGCTGAAAAAGAAGAAAAAATAAAATATCAGAATTTTCTCACTGACAATAAAGATTGAGCTGTAGGAGATATCATACAATAATTTTATTGACAGAAAATATGTAAACATTACTCTCAAAGCATGAAGTCACGAGATGCACACGTGCATGAGGTCGCAATCAGGACATGATGGCATGTACTGCCACACGACAGTATCTTTTGGTGCGCCCGACTGGGTAGAGAATCAATACAACGTTAATGAGTGTAACGAGTTTCTGAATTTCTCTACGAAGCTGGTGTTGCGGAGCACAAGTCCGCCATGAACTCCGTTGAGCACAAACAATCTATCATGGACGCCATGATGGTCTCTATCGCTTCAGAACTCTGGAATGGACGCGAGTATAGTTTAATCGTGTCGGGAGAGCTTTCAATTCTTTGCATGGAGTTTTGACGTTGATGAATTGACGGTTCTGAAATATTTGTCTTGAGTATTTTATATAGTCAATCTGCTCGGCGTTATTGTTAAATATCTAAATCATGCCATGCCCGTTGAAACGGAAGCTAGCGCAATGACGCCTTAGGGTATTCCGATAAACTTCCGCAACGGCAAGTGGGTCGGGGTATCAAGGGCGACATGTTATTTGGCCACGCATAAATAAAGTGACGAGGATGTCATGATGATTCGTCAAGAGCTCGACCCTTGGTTGGACAGCATATGAATTTTGAACACGCTCTTGTTGCAATAGGTTTTTTTGCTTTTTGCGGTGGCTTAATTGATGCAGCCGTTGGTGGAGGGGGGCTTGTACAATTGCCAGCACTCTTACATGCTTTGCCCCAATACAGTTTGGCTACTATTTTTGGAACCAATAAACTGGCTGTTTTGGCGGGCAATGCTTCATCTATTTTCACTTATATAAAAAGAATAAAAATCGTATGGAAACTTATGCTTCCCACTATGATCTCAGCATTTGTATTCGCATTTTTTGGTGCTATTTCTGTTTCGCTCGTGCCCAAAGAGCTCATGGAGTATATTGTTTTTTTTATTCTGATAGTGATGGCTATTTATACCTTTGCAAAAAAAGATTTAGGCCGGGTCCATTCTCATATTCAATGCGGAAAGAAAGAAGTCCTGTTGGGGATTTTTTTTGGAGGATTGATTGGGTTTTATGATGGGGTTTTTGGACCGGGCAGTGGCAGCTTCCTGCTTTTTATTTTTGTTAAATATTTTGGTTTCGACTTTTTAAATGCTTCAGCTTCAGCAAAACTAGTTAATTTTGGAACGTTTAGCGCGGCGCTAATGTTTTTTATCCCATCAGGTAATGTTTTATGGACGATAGGTGGAGTGGTTGGCGCATGTAATATTGCAGGCTCCCTCACTGGCGTTTTTTTGGCATTGCGTTATGGAAGTGGCTTTATTCGGATATTCTTTTTAATTTTACTTTTATTTTTGATAGGCAGGATGGGAGTGTCCATCTTTTTATAATTTATGGCCGGCTTTCTAAGCTTGGATCTGGGTCCGCAGATTCTTAGCGAATAGCATTTGAACGAAGCGGGGTGGAAATGGACGGCCGTAACGGCCGCCCAGTTGGTCAAGCGCTACAAATGGCTCTCCGCATACTCGGCGAGGATCGAACGTGGCACCCCTTGCAGGGTGATGTGCACACCATTAGGGAAGTCCTTGAAACGCTCCGTCAGGTAAGTAAGGCCAGAACTGGTGGCCGACAGGTACGGGGTGTCGATTTGCGCCAGGTTACCCAGGCAGACCACTTTGGAACCGGAACCAGCACGGGTGATGATGGTTTTCATCTGGTGCGGTGTGAGGTTCTGGCATTCGTCGATCAGGATCAGGCTTTGCTGGAAACTGCGTCCACGGATGTAGTTGAGGGATTTGAACTGCAACGGCACTTTGCTGAGGATGTAGTCGACACTGCCATGGGTGTTTTCGTCATCCATGTGCAGCGCTTCAAGGTTATCGGTGATGGCGCCGAGCCACGGCTCCATTTTTTCTGCTTCGGTGCCGGGCAGGAAGCCAATCTCCTGATCCAGCCCTTGCACGCTACGGGTAGCGATAATGCGCCGATAGCGCTTGCTGACCATGGTCTGCTCGATGGCTGCCGCCAAGGCGAGAATGGTTTTACCCGAACCGGCTGCGCCCGACAGATTGACCAGATGGATGTCCGGATCAAGCAAGGCAAACAACGCCAGGCCTTGGTAGATGTCCCGTGGCTTCAGGCCCCAGGCTTCCTGGTGCAACAAGGGCTCCTGATGCATGTCGAGAATCAGCAGTTCGTCGGCCTGGATACCTTTGATCCAGCCGACAAAACCTTGCGCATCGATGATGAACTCATTGATGTGCACCGCCGGCAGGTTGTCGATGAGCTGCACGCGATGCCATGTGCGGCCGTGATCCTGGCGAGTTTCGACCTTGCTGACACGGTCCCAGAAGGAGCCGGTCATGTTGTGGTAGCCACGCGACAGCATGGACACGTCGTCGACCAGTTGGTCGGTGCTGTAATCCTCTGCGGCGATCCCACACGCCCGCGCCTTGAGGCGCATGTTGATGTCTTTGGTCACCAGCACGACAGGCAAATCCTTGTTGCGCACGTGCAGGTCGATCAATTGGTTAATGATGATGTTGTCGTTCAGGTGCTCGGGCAACAAGCTGTTGGGCTCGGCCCGCTTGTTCATCAGGATCGAAAGGAAGCCTTTGCAGATGCCTGTGCCACGGTCGATCGGTACGCCCTGTTCAACTTCCTCCGGCGTCGCGTTGCCCAGTGTCTTGTCGATCAAACGAATCGCCTGGCGGCACTCGGCAGCGACCGAATGCTTGCCGGCCTTGAGCTTGTCCAGCTCTTCAAGGACGGTCATGGGGATAGTGACGTGGTGTTCTTCGAAATTCAGCAGTGCGTTTGGATCATGGATCAATACGTTGGTATCGAGCACGTAAAGGATTGGCTGGTTAGAAGAAGGGGTGCGTCCGTGATCATCCATACTCGCTCACCTTTTTAGAAGCCAAGCAACGCAATACAACAACAGTTCTGCGCCACGGAAAGGCCGCCGTAGCTCTCCTCTTCAGGCAGAGGAGAAAATGCTCAAGATGGGTCTGGGATGACGCCACCTGTGTTGCAGGTTTCGGCGGTCTGTATTGGTAATACCGCAAAACTCATGACAGAAAAAAGCACTTTGACGTTTTTTTGAAGTTTATTTTTCAGCATGACGAATAGCGCTTGGCGAGACCGCAAAGCACCGTTAAAGTCAGAAGTCCGCCTGACCCGAATTGTCGAAAAAATCCACCTCTTCCCGCCCTTAAAATGCCTGCATGGCCTTGCCCCACGGGCCTTTCAGGGGTAGTCGTGACAATCCTGCCATTGAAGTCCACTTTGTGCCGTGTTGGCGATCAGCCAGGGCAAGGCCGTCTCGACTTTATTGTGGATGTCATGAAATACAATGACCCCGCGTCGCCACAGCAGCATCAGGGTCAAGACCCGCTCGCTGGCCTGTTGGGCGGAAATATTTCGGTTCCAGTCCTGAGAATCGATATTCCACAACGAAACCTTCAGACCCTGGGCGCGGAAATATTCGGCGCTGTCGGCCCGACGGTGGCCATATGGGGGACGGAACAGCGGCAGGTAGTTGTCGGGTAACACCTGCTGCAACAGCACGGCACTGCGCTGAACCGAGTTCTGCCAGTCGAGCCACTGGCTGTGTGAACGGTATTCCCAGCCCTGCAAGCCCACGCATTGCTGCTTATAAAGCCCCTGCACTTCGGGCACGGCGCTTTTTTCCAGGCGCATTTGCATGTTTTTGCCCAGTACGAAGAAAGCAGCATTGAGCTTTTGCTGGCGCAGGTACTCGGTCAACCAATCCGTGGTGCCACCAACGACTGTCGGGCCACTGTCGAAGGTGAGCAGAAATGCGCGGTCGTTGAGTTCATCGCCCGTGAGTTCGTCCGAGTTGTAACGTTCGATTTCGCTGCTGACCAGCGGGAACAAGGCCGCCATGCGCAGCAGCTCGTTCAGGTAACGCTCGTGAAAGGCCCGGCTCGGTGCCGCCCAGGCCGCATAGAACGAATCGTCGGCGACCTGAAAATTTTCGGCCCGCTCGCGCAGCATCTCCATGTCCTCGACCAGCACGCAGAAAGAGGCGTCCTGCTCGCAGCTCTGTTGCGCAAACTGGTAATTCTCCAACAAGCGCGCCCACAGACGCTGGCGGATCAAATTCAGCGAAACCATGTTGATTTTCTTCAGCCCCAGACGCGCTTTAAGGCCCGTTTCATCCTGGCTTTCGCTGGCCAGCAAGGCATGGGCAAAGGCCAGTATCTCGGCGCGCGAGGCGACATCGAACAAGACCGGCGTGGTCAAATGCTCAGGCCATACGCTGCGATCCAGCATGGCGGGCACAGCAGGCCCGGCGGCCTGAGCGTTGAAGCAGAACAGGCAGACCGAGATGAATAAAACAATGCGCACAATCAAATCCCCAGAAAATCCCCGCGACGCACTATAGCTGGAGTCCACACCTCTCACCCCCTAGAATCGCGCCACGATCAAAGGAGACGATTTTATGCTGATGGTGATTTCCCCAGCCAAAACCCTCGATTTCGAAACCCCGCCGACGACCGCACGCTTCACGCTGCCGCAGTACCTGGATCACTCTCAGGAACTGATGGTTCAACTGCGTGAATTGACCCCCGTGCAGATCGGCGAACTGATGCACCTGTCGGACAAGCTCTCGGGGCTCAATGCAGCACGTTTCGGTAGCTGGACACCGGCTTTCACCCCGGCGAACGCCAAGCAGGCGCTGCTGGCGTTCAAGGGTGATGTCTACACCGGGTTACAAGCCGAAAATTTCACCGACGCCGACTTCACCTATGCCCAGGACCATCTGCGCATGCTCTCCGGCCTTTATGGCCTGTTGCGCCCGCTGGACCTGATGCAGCCTTACCGGCTGGAGATGGGCACCAAACTGAGCAACGACCGCGGCAAAGACCTCTATGCGTTCTGGGGCACGCACATCAGTGAGTGGCTGAACCAGGCGCTGGCCGACCAAGGCGATGACGTGTTGCTGAACCTGGCCTCCAATGAGTACTTTTCGGCAGTGAAGCGCTCTACCCTCAATGCGCGGATCATCAATACCGAGTTCCGCGACTGGAAGAACGGTCAGTACAAAATCATCAGTTTCTACGCGAAGAAAGCCCGGGGAATGATGAGCCGCTTTGTGATCAAAGAACGCATAAACAATCCCGACGCACTAAAACAGTTCGACGAGCACGGCTATTGTTACAGCCCGGCGCATTCGAAAGCGGACACCCTGGTTTTTCTCCGGGAGACAGCCGACCAATAAATGCAGTGTGAGGTGCACGGCTCATTCGAAAGCGTGCACGTCGTCACTTTCCACACCCGATTGATATGCACTTTTAGACGGTTTATTGACGCCAACAAAACGCCTTGTAAATTTGAAATCTGAAATTCTCAAAAAAATTACAGCTTTTTTTTCACTCCGCGACGCCCCCCTTTCAGGTAGTGGCCTATAACTATCTCCTGCCCGCAACTCCCTATTTATTAAGGCCTCGTCCGTAAGTGCCACTAATATGCAAGTACGGTTTCTGAAAACTTTAAATGGCTTAGTTTTGAAAAGAAGATCGGCGGCCCGGAACTAATATCAAAATTAGAGGCTCTTACCCATCGTAACAATTCTCGCCAACATTGTAAGCGATGACTTACACGGTGACGAGAAGGTCCGGGAAGTTACCCTCTATGAAGTTCGACCGCAGGGTCGATGAGTTAGCCCAGGAGATCACGCAATACCCTGTGTCTGAATAAGATCAGGTAAAGCACCGTCCTAGTGCTTGTGGCAATTGTCAGGTAACGCACATCAAGGCCCAGAACCAAGGCCTGTGCGCTCCGCGCTTGCCGGCAACGCGTCCTAGAGTGCTTCGCCAAGCCCCATGGGCCAGAGCCTGACAATAGGCCAAGTGCAGCCCTTATCAGCGTCATTGAGTGCGCCCCTTATTAGGCCCTCACAACTTAACTATGCCTACGCCCGGTATGTGACGTCTAACCGTCGCACTGCTGGGCGGATGATTATTGCTGGTCAACCTCAATATCCAGCCAACTTATGGCGTGAATAAACAAGGAGAATACGATGCGTATCAGCATCTTTGGTTTGGGCTATGTCGGTGCAGTATGTGCCGGTTGCCTGTCTGCACGTGGTCATGATGTAGTGGGTGTAGACATCTCGAGCGCCAAGATTGACCTGATCAACAATGGCAAATCGCCTATCGTTGAACCGGGCCTGGAAGAGCTTCTGGCGCAAGGCATCAAAACCGGGAAACTGCGTGGCACCACGGACTTCTCTGCCGCTATTCGCGACACTGATTTGTCGATGATTTGCGTGGGCACGCCCAGCAAAAAGAACGGCGATCTGGAACTCGATTACATCGAATCCGTCTGCCGGGAAATTGGCTTTGTCCTGCGTGACAAGACCACCCGTCATACCATCGTCGTGCGCAGTACCGTGTTGCCGGGCACTGTCGCCAACGTGGTGATTCCGATCCTCGAAGACTGCTCCGGCAAGAAAGCCGGTGTTGACTTTGGTGTCGCGGTCAACCCTGAGTTCCTGCGTGAAAGCACCGCGATCAAGGATTACGATCTGCCACCGATGACCGTGATCGGCGAGTTCGACAAAGCCTCCGGTGACGTGTTGCAAGCGCTGTACGAAGAGCTCGACGCACCGATCATCCGCAAGGACATCGCTGTCGCCGAGATGATCAAGTACACCTGCAACGTCTGGCATGCAACCAAGGTCACCTTCGCCAACGAGATCGGCAACATCGCTAAAGCGGTGGGCGTCGATGGTCGTGAAGTGATGGACGTGGTCTGCCAGGACAAAACACTCAACCTGTCCCAGTACTACATGCGTCCAGGCTTCGCTTTCGGCGGCTCTTGCCTGCCCAAAGATGTTCGCGCCCTGACCTACCGTGCCGGCTCGCTGGACGTTGATGCGCCGCTGCTCAACTCGCTGATGCGCAGCAACGTTTCGCAAGTGCAAAACGCGTTCGACATCATCACCAGCCATGACAAACGCAAAGTCGCCCTGCTCGGCCTCAGCTTCAAGGCTGGCACCGATGACCTGCGCGAAAGCCCGCTGGTGGACCTGGCAGAAATGCTGATCGGCAAAGGCTACGACCTGAGCATCTACGACACCAACGTCGAATATGCCCGCATGCACGGCGCGAACAAGGAATACATCGAGTCGAAGATCCCTCACGTCTCGTCCTTGCTCAACTCGGACTTTGAAGCAGTGATCAACAACTCCGACGTGATCATTCTCGGCAACCGTGACGAGAAGTTCCGCGCCTTGGCAGACAAAGCCCCGGCCGGCAAACAGGTTATCGACCTGGTTGGTTTCATGTCCAACGCCACAAGCACAAGTGGCCGGACCGAAGGTATCTGCTGGTAATCCAGCTGCCCTGACAGCGTCAGTCAAGGTCTGTGGGAGCGAATCCGCTCCCACACGTACCCATCACCTTAACTGACGGGCATCAGCTACACATGCCTGCCTTAACCCATTCGGGCCAACCCAAAAGGTTCGCCCGATATCGAGACGGATGCAGATTATGCACAGGCTAAAGCACGGCCTACTTCAGGCCGCAGGTTGGCTGTTTTATCTCAGTATATTAATGGGCCTCGCTCTGGCGCTGCCTACCAGTATCTTCGACTCTCAGTCGAAGAACTTTCTGTTCCTGATTGGCGCTGTCGGCATCTGGCGCTACTCCATGGGCGCCACGCACTTTCTGCGCGGCATGCTGTTTCTGTACGTGGTCTATCCGCACCTGCGCCGCAAAGTGCGCAAGCTCGGCAGCGCGGCAGATCCATCCCATGTGTTTCTGATGGTCACCAGTTTTCGAATCGATGCCCTGACCACCGCCCAGGTGTACAGCTCGGTGATTCGCGAAGCCATTGAATGCGGCTACCCGACAACGATTGTCTGCTCCCTGGTAGAGATGTCCGACGAGCTGCTGGTCAAGAGCATGTGGGCCAGACTCAATCCACCTGAGCGGGTCAAGCTGGACTTCGTGCGCATCGCAGGTACCGGTAAACGTGACGGCCTGGCCTTTGGCTTCCGCGCCATTTCCCGACACATGCCCGATGCCCGCGCCGTGGTTGCGGTGATTGATGGCGACACCGTGCTCAGCCCGGGTGTCGTGCGCAAGACCGTGCCTTGGTTCCAGTTGTTCGGCAACGTTGGCGGCTTGACCACCAATGAGTTCTGCGAAGTCCGTGGCGGCTACATCATGAGCGAGTGGCACAAGCTGCGCTTCGCCCAGCGTCACCTCAACATGTGTTCCATGGCCCTGTCCAAGCGCGTGCTGACCATGACCGGCCGGATGTCTGTGTTCCGCGCAGAAGTGGTTACCGACCCGGAATTCATTGCCGACGTCGAAAGCGACTCCCTGCATCATTGGCGTCTGGGCACCTTCAAGTTCCTGACCGGCGATGACAAGTCCAGCTGGTTCAGCCTGATGCGCTTGGGTTACGACACGTTCTACGTGCCGGACGCCTCGATCAACACCGTTGAACATCCGCCGGAAAAGAGCTTCATCAAGGCCAGCCGCAAACTGATGTTCCGCTGGTACGGCAACAACCTGCGGCAGAACTCCCGCGCGCTGGGTCTGGGTGTAAGGCGCCTGGGGTTGTTCACCAGCGTGGTGCTGTTCGATCAACGCGTGTCGATGTGGACCTCGATTCTGGGGCTGACTGTCGCCCTGATCGCCAGCTTCAAATACGGCATGACGTTCATCCTGATGTACCTGCTGTGGATCGGTATCACCCGCCTCATCCTGACGCTGTTGCTGTCCTGCACCGGACACACCATCGGCCCCGCTTACCCCGTGATTCTCTATTACAACCAGATCGTCGGTGCGCTGGTGAAAATCTACGTTTTCTTCCGCCTCGATCAACAGTCCTGGACTCGCCAGGACACCAAACTCACTCGCGACCTGGCCAGCTTCCAACGTTGGTTCAACACCTGGTCGTCTCGGACCATGACCTTCTCCGCAGGCAGCGTGTTTGTCGCCGTGCTGCTGACGATGGTCTGACCACCGGGCCAATGGATCAATTGATTAAGTAGGAATTACCGCCATGAATACCGCCGTGAATGTGAATGTAGTGCATGAATCTGAAGCTCAGCGCCAGCACGCTCGGGTCAAAATACCGGCCAAACTGCGCTTCTTCGGCAGCGACGGTACCGCCCATATCGCCCAGGTCGAAGACCTGTCTGCCGGCGGCCTGTGCTTCAACGCCGGTCGGCAGCCCCTGAAAATCGGCGAAGTACAGAAAGGCCGTCTGCAATTCGTCATCGATAACCTTGGCCTGGCCATGGACGTTGAACTGCAGGTTCGCTCCTTTGATGCTCGTACCGGCCGTGCCGGCTGCCAGTTCCAGAACCTGGAACAGCAAGACATCGCCACCCTGCGCCACCTGATCACCTCGCACTTGAGCGGTGACATCGTGACCATGGGCGAAGTACTCGCCACCTTGCAGCGCGACAATTTCACCAAGGCACGCAAGGTCAAGGACGGCGGCAGCGGCATGACGTTCTTCGGCCGCCTGCGCGCCGTGACCTTCAGCCTGGGGATCTTCATCGTCGGCCTGGTCGCGTTCGGCTTTATCTTCAAATCGGTTTATGGCCTGTACTTCGTCAGCCATGCAACAGCCGGCGTGGTCAGCGTGCCGAGCATGGACGTGACCATGCCTCGCGAAGGGACCGTGCAAAGCCTGGCCGGTACTGATGGCGTGGTCGCCAAAGGTGCACCGCTGGCCTCGTTCAGCACCAGCATGCTGGAAATGCTCAAAGACCACCTGGATGACGCGCAACTGCAACCGGCCAAGGTCGAAGACCTGTTCGCCCGGCAATTGAGCGGCACCCTGACCAGCCCGTGCGACTGCATCATCGCCAAACAACTGGTCGCTGATGGTCAGTTCGCCGGTAAAGGCGCAGTGATCTTCCAACTGGTCCCACGCAACACCGAAGCCACTGTCGAAGCCCGCTTCAGCTATCGCCAGTTCGCCGACGTACGCCCTGGCACCCCAGTGAACTTCCAGGTTGCGGGCGAAGATACGATCCGCCGCGGCAAGATCGTCAGCAGCGTCAACAACAGCAACACCGAACTGTCTACCGACATTCGCGTGCAGATCAAGCCTGACGAATCCCTGAGCAGCAGCCTGTCCGGTCGTCCGGTGGAAGTCACCAGCGACCGTGGTCCTTCATTGAACTGGCTGATCGACAAAGCCATGGCCGCGGGTCTCTAAATATGGCTAGCCCACTACGAAAGCTGTCGACCCCTACCCTGCTGGGCCTCGCCGTGGCGATCGGCCTTAGCGGTTGCGCTGGCCTGCCCGATCAGCGCTTGGCCAACGAAGCCCTCAAACGCGGCGACACCGCGATGGCACAGCAGAACTATCGGCAACTGGCGGACCTGGGTTATAGCGATGCACAGGTCGGCCTGGCGGATATTCAGGTCGAAACCCGTGACCCCGCCCAGCTCAAACAAGCTGAAGCCACTTACCGCGCCGCCGCCGACACCTCGCCCCGGGCTCAGGCCCGGTTGGGTCGCTTGCTGGTTGCACGGCCAGACGCCACGGAAGCCGAACACCATGAAGCCGAGGTCCTGCTGAAAAAGGCCTTTGCCAATGGCGAAGGCGGCACATTGATTCCGCTGGCGATGCTGTACCTGCAATACCCGCAGACCTTCCCGAAGGTCAACGCGCAACGGCAGATCGAGCAATGGCGCGCCGCCGGCTACCCGGAAGCGGGCCTGGCCCAGGTGCTGCTCTATCGCACGCAGAACACCTACGATCAGCATCTGGATGAAATCGAAAGCATCTGCAAGAAAGCCCTGCTCGTCACCGACATCTGCTACGTCGAACTGGCCACCGTTTACCAGAAACGCGCGCAAGTGGATCAACAGGCTGCTCTGATTGCCCAACTGCAAAGCGCTTACGCGCTCGGCAAGGTTTCAGCACAACGGGTTGACGGTGTAGCGCGTGTATTGAGCGACTCTGAGCTCGGCAAGCCTGATGAAAAAACAGCTCAGCAACTGCTGGAAAAAGTCGCACCGGGCTATCCGGTTTCCTGGGTCACCCTGGCGAAGTTGCTCTATGACTTCCCGGAACTGGGCGACGTGAACAAGATGATGGAGTACCTGAACAACGGTCGCGCAGCGGATCAACCGCGTGCCGAACTGCTGTTGGGCAAGCTCTATTACGAAGGCAAATGGGTCCTGCCCGATGCCAAGCAGGCCGAAGCTCATCTGCAGAAAGCCGCTGGCAGCGAAATTGCCGCGCACTACTACCTGGGTCAGATCTACCGCCGGGGCTACCTCGGCCAGGTCTACCCGCAAAAGGCCGTCGAGCAACTGTTGATAGCCGCTCGCGGCGGTCAGAACAGCGCCGACTACGCCCTCGCGCAGCTGTTCTCCCAAGGTAAGGGCACCTTGCCTAACCCGGTCAACGCGTACGTGTTCAGCCAACTGGCGCTGAAGCAGGACGCTCCGACCCCGGAAGCGACCGAACTTGCGCAACAAATCAATGACCAACTGCTGCCTGCACAGCGCGTCGAAGCCCAACGTATGTTGCAACAAGAGCAACAGGTACGTGGCACGTCCGCCCAGAACAATCTGGCCCTGCATGCTCTGCAACAAGAAGACGCCGAGGAAGCTCTATGAAGTTGAATCACTGGATGACAGCTGGCCTGGGCCTGAGCTTTTCCCTGCTCTCGGCCACCCCGGCGTTGGCAGCAGCACTGACCGAGACCAAGAACTTCGGTCTGGAAGTTAAAGTCACCGGCCAATCCGAAGACGACCGCGACCTGGGCACTCGCTCAGGTGGCGATGTCAACGGGGTCGGCCTGGACTTGCGTCCATGGGCCTACGGCGAGCGCGGTAACTGGAGCGCCTACGCCATGGGCCAGGCAGTCACTTCGACGGACATTATCGAAACCGACACCCTGCAACAGTCAGATACCGGCAACGGTTCCAGCGCCAGCGATGATCGAAAACCCGACAAAAGCTACCTGGCCTTGCGTGAGTTCTGGATCGGCTACAAAGGTCTGACCCCTTACCCTGGCGAGGAGCTGCGCTTGGGCCGTCAGCGCCTGCGCAACGACGATGGCATGTGGCGCGACGCCAATATCGAAGCCCTGAACTGGACCTTCGACACCACGTTGCTCCGGGCCAATCTTGGCGCAGCGGAACGCTTCAGCGAATACCGCACCGACCTCTCCGAACTGTCGCCTAAAGACAAAGATCGCCTGCACCTGTTTGGCGATATTTCGGCACAGTGGAGACCTGGTCAGTGGGCTGGCGTGCGCGCTCATCACACTCACGATGACGGCAAGCTCAAGACCGGCCTCGATCAAGTCGACTCCCTGGATAAAACCCAAAATGGCGACCTGACCTGGCTGGGTGTCGAAGCCAACAGCGATGCCTATAACTACCGCAACACCAACACCATCAATTACTGGGCCAGCCTGACCGGGATGAGCGGCGACCGCGACTCGATCCACCCTTCGACCGTGAACGGTGTCAGTACTGCGGGCGAAAAAACCAGCGGCAACGTCGACGGCTGGGCCACTGATATGGGGATCCGTCTGCGTCTGGACCCTAACTGGCAAGTCGGTGCGGCCTATGCCCGCGCCAGCGGCGACTACGAACAGAACGGCCTGGAAAGCAACCGTTCGAACTACACCGGCACCCGCTCGCGCGTCCACCGTTTCGGCGAGGCCTTCCGCGGCAGCATGAACAACGTACAAACCGGCACCCTGTTCGGTTCCTGGATGTTGCGCGACGACTACGACGCCAGCCTGGTCTACCACAAGTTCTGGCGCGTCGACGGCAACAAAGCCGTGGGCACCACCGGTATCAATGCCGTGGAGAACTCCTACAACGCTGACGGCGCGGTTGAGTCCAGCACGTCTCTGCCCTTGATGGACGGTAAAAAAGACCTCGGTCAAGAAATGGACCTGGTCGTCACCAAGTACTTCAAACAGGGCCTGCTGCCCGCGGCACTGAGCCAGTCCATCGACGAACCGTCGGCACTGGTGCGGTTCCGTGGCGGTGTGTTCAAACCTGGCGATGCTTACGGTAAAGAAGTGGATTCGTATATGCACCGCGCCTTTATCGACGTCATCTGGCGCTTCTGATGCAAGCCGCCAAGGGAGCGATACGATGAACAGTCTACCCATGAGAGGCTCCGTCAGCCTGCTGGCCAGCGCCTTGATGCTGGCCAGCGCCGCAGCGTTTGCCGCGGTCGACCCTGCTGCTCCGGCCAAAGGCCTGCAGCAGGCCAAGACCTACACCGTGACCAGCCCGCCCACCGCGCCGCTGGAACTGGCCAAGCCTAAACTGCCCGACATCTCCGGCTATACCGCCGAAGCCGTCGCCAAGAAAATCGTGCGCAGCAAACCGGGCAAGATCAAAGTCCAGCGCATGATGCAGGAAGACGCCCTGAAAGATTTTATCGGTGGCGATAACAAGATGACCGAATGGGTGGCACGCCAGCACGGCATCCCCCAGGCGATCTTTATCGAAGACGGTTACGTGAACTTGCGTGACCTGAGCAAAAGCCTGCCCAAGCAGTACTTCAGCGAAACCTCGCCCGGTGTATTCCTGGCCAGATTGCCGATTGTCGTTGGACGCAAGGGCATTCTTGAAATCGATAACAAGACTCAAGAGCTGCGCTTGTCGCAGGAAGCCGGTTCGTTCTTGATCAACGATGGTCAGCTGTTTGTCCGGGACACCAAAATCACCGGATGGCGCGAAGCCGACAACGGCCCGGCGACCTTTCGCAAGCCGAATGAGTTTCGTCCGTTCCTGCTGTCCTGGGGCGGCACCGAGACCTATATCGTCAACAGCAAAATCGCCAGCTTCGGTTATGCCAACAGCAAATCCTATGGCGTGAGTATTTCCCAGTACACGCCGAACATGGCCAAGGTCCTGAAACGCCCGGAACCGACCGGCTGGATCATCGGTTCCGAGTTCTCGGACATGTGGTACGGCTTCTACTGCTATGAAGCGCGTGACGTGGTGGTCAAGGGCAATACCTACCGTGACAACATCGTCTACGGGATTGACCCGCATGACCGCTCACACGGTCTGATCATTGCCGATAACACGGTCTACGGGACCAAGAAAAAACACGGGATCATTATTTCCCGCGAGGTCAACGACAGCTTCATCTTCGGCAACCGCAGCTACGACAACAACCTGTCAGGCGTGGTGATCGACCGTAACAGCGTGAACAACCTGATCGCTTACAACGAGATTTTTCAGAACCATTCCGACGGCATCACGATGTACGAGAGTGGCGACAACCTGATCTGGGGCAACCGTGTGATCAACAACCGTCGCCACGGAATTCGTGTCCGTAACAGCGTGAATATCCGGTTGTACGAAAACATCGCCATGGCCAATGGCCTGATGGGCGTCTACGGGCACATCAAGGATTTGAGCGACACCGACCGTGACATCGCCCTTGACCCCTTCGACACCAAGGTCTCGCTGATCGTTGTCGGTGGCGAACTCGCCGCCAACGGTTCCGGCCCACTGTCCATCGACTCGCCATTGAGTGTCGAGCTGTATCGGGTGTCGATGCTCGCACCGACCAAATCCAACGGGATCAGCTTCAACGGGATTCTCGGTGAACGTCAGGACGAAATTCTCGACCTGCTGGTGCGCCAGAAGAAAGCCGTGTTGATCGACCCGGTCGAACGCCAGACCGATCTCCGGGACTGAGGAAACCTATTTATGCATGCTCAATTGATCAAGTTACTCAGCCTCTCGGGCCTCACGGCAGCCATCTTCGCAGCCTCGAGCGGCGTGCGCGCCGATGACGCTCACGCGCCGACGTTCACCGCCGAGCCTTGCTGCAACATTTGCCCACAGGCGCTTGACGCGAAGAACTACACCACGCGCTACCAGCAGAACTTCACCACGCTGGTACAGGCTCAGGGTGACTGGCTGTTCCGTACCCAGGAAGACCTGCGGACCCAATTCGATACTTCGCCCGAAGGCTATCGGCGCATGAAAGAGCTGCACGATGCCTTCAAAAGCAAAGGTGTCGAGCTGGTCGTGGTGTACCAACCCACCCGTGGTCTGGTCGATCGTAACAAGCTGTTCCCGGCTGAGCGCGCCAAGTACGACTACGAAACGGCGCTGAAAAACTACCAGGCCATGCTCGGCCGTTTCAGCCAGATGGGTTACTGGGTGCCCGACCTGTCGCCATTGACCAATGAGCCCTCGACCAAGGACGAACAGGGGCACGACTTCTACTTCCGCGGTGACCAGCACTGGACGCCTTACGGTGCTCAGCGCACGGCAAAAATCGTCGCCGAAAAGGTCAAGCAGGTACCGGGGTTCGCTGACATTCCCAAGCGTGAATTCGAAAGCCACAAGTCTGGCCGCATGGGCAAGACCGGTACCCTGCACAACATGGCCGCGCAGTTGTGCGGCAACACCTACGCGATCCAGTACATGGATCAGTTCGTGACCGAGCCCAAGGGCGAAGCAGCTGACGGCGACCTGTTCGGCGATTCCGGCAACCCGGAAATCACCCTGGTCGGTACCAGTCACAGCGGCAAGAACTACAACTTCTCCGGTTTCCTTGAAGAGTACATCGGCGCAGACGTTCTTAACGTCGCCTTCCCTGGTGGTGGCCTGGAAGGCTCAATGCTGCAATACCTGGGCAGCGAAGACTTCCAGAAAAAACCGCCGAAAATCCTGATCTGGGAATTCTCGCCGCTGTATCGCCTGGACCAAGAGACCATCTACCGGCAGATGATGTCGCTGCTCGACAACGGCTGCGAAGGCAAGACTGCAATCATGAGCCAGAGCGCCACGCTGAAAACCGGGGCCAATGAGCTTCTGGTCAATGGCAAAAACGGCATCAAGGATGTGCGCAACGGCAGTAATCAGGTCGACATCCGCTTCGCCGACACGTCGGTGAAAACCTTGCACGCCACGCTCTGGTACATGAATGGCCGGCATGAAGACCTGAAAATCGAAAAACCGACAACATCCGATACAGACGGGCGTTTCGCCTTTGAACTGCGCGACGACAAGGACTGGGCTGACCAGCAATTGCTCGCCGTGGAAGTACAGGGCCCGGAAGCGGGCGCTGCACCTCAGCAAGTCGAAGCGAAAATATGCAAACGCAACGTGTTCCCACGAGCTGCGCAAAATACCGCGCAAGCCGGGTTATGAGGCCTTTATGCACTCTCGAAAAATGATGCTCCCCACCCTGCTCGCCGTGGCGCTGCTGGCCGCGACCGATGCCGCGTCCGCTGCACAGGCGCTGGTTCCTCCGCAGGGCTACTTCGCCGGTATTGAAAAGGTCAAAACCGGTGACAACAAATTTACGTGCGATGCGATCCCCAAGCCGTACACCGACAAACTGGTGTTTCGCAGCAAATACGAAGGCTCGGACAAGGCCCGTTCGACCCTGAACGAGGTCTCGGAAAAAGCCTTCCGGGACGCCACTGCCGACATCACCAAGCTGGAGCGTGACACCAGCAAAATCGTCATGCAGTACATGCGCGACGGTCGTCCGGAACAGCTCGACTGCGCCTTGAACCTGCTCACGACCTGGGCCAAGGCAGATGCGCTGGAGTCCAAAGACTTTAACCACACCGGCAAGTCGATGCGCAAATGGGCACTGGGCAGCATGTCCGCGTCGTACCTGCGCCTGAAGTTCTCCAACTCGCACCCGTTGGCCGCGCATCAGGAGCAAGCGCAAATCATCGAAGCCTGGTTCAGCAAACTGGCCGATCAGGTGGTCAGCGATTGGGACAACCTGCCGATGGACAAGAACAACAACCACACCTACTGGGCTGCCTGGTCGGTGATGGCGACGTCGGTGGTGACCAATCGACGTGATTTGTTCGACTGGTCGGTGAAGGAGTTCCGCGTCGGCGCCAATCAGATCGACAAAGACGGCTTCCTGCCCAACGAGCTCAAGCGCAAACAACGCGCCCTGGCGTATCACAACTACGCCCTGCCACCGATGGCGATGATTGCCAGTTTTGCCCAGGCCAATGGTGTCGATGTACGCCCGGAAAACAACGGTGCATTGCAGCGTCTGGGTGAACGGGTGCTGAGCGGGATCAAGGATGCCGACAGCTTCACCCAGCGCAACGGCGAGAAACAGGACATGACCGATCTCGAGATCGACAGCAAGTTCGCCTGGCTCGAACCCTTCTGCTCGCTCTACACCTGCAAGCCCGAAGTACTGGATCAAAAACACAAGATGGAACCGTTCAAGACCTTCCGTCTTGGCGGCGACCTGACCAAGGTTTTCGATCCGGCGCATGAAAAAGGCAATAAAGGTTCTGGCTCCTGAGGCACCACGAAACCCGTAGGCGCTGACTTGCAAACAGAGTGAATTCACTACCGTTTGAAGGTCGTACCGACCTTGTCGCAGACAAGTCAGCTCCTACAGGGGCAGTAAATTTCATGCAATACACCCCCTGTTTTTGATGGGGGGTTTGGGGGGGTTTCGGCCCTTGACTGTTGAACCAACGGAGGGATAAGGATGGTTTTCTCATCCAATGTGTTTCTGTTCTTGTTCTTGCCGATCTTCCTCGGCTTGTACTACTTGAGCGGACAACGCTACCGCAACTTGCTGTTGCTGATTGCCAGCTACGCGTTCTATGCCTGGTGGCGAGTGGACTTCCTGGCGTTGTTCATCGGCGTGACTCTGTGGAACTACTGGATCGGCCTGAAAGTCGGCGCGGCAGGCGTGCGCACCAAACCGGCACAGCGTTGGCTGTTGCTTGGCGTGGCGGTGGATCTGGGCATCCTTGGTTACTTCAAATACGCCAACTTCGGCGTGGACAGCATCAACGCGATGATGACCTCGGTAGGTCTCGAACCGTTCATCCTGACCCACGTATTGTTGCCGATCGGGATCTCCTTCTACGTCTTCGAATCGATCAGCTACATCATCGACGTTTACCGTGGCGACACACCGGCCACGCGTAACCTGATCGACTTTGCTGCGTTCGTCGCGATCTTTCCGCACCTGATTGCCGGCCCCGTGTTGCGCTTCCGTGACCTGGCCGACCAGTTCAATAACCGCACGCACACCCTGGACAAGTTCTCCGAAGGCGCCACGCGCTTCATGCAGGGCTTCATCAAGAAGGTGTTCATCGCCGACACCCTGGCGGTCGTCGCCGACCATTGCTTCGCCTTGCAGCACCCCACCACCGGGGATGCATGGCTCGGTGCGCTGGCGTACACCGCGCAGCTGTATTTCGACTTCTCCGGCTACAGCGACATGGCCATCGGCCTGGGTCTGATGATGGGCTTCCGCTTCATGGAGAACTTCAAGCAGCCGTACATCAGCCAGTCGATCACCGAGTTCTGGCGGCGCTGGCACATCAGCCTGTCCACCTGGCTGCGTGACTATCTGTACATCACCCTGGGCGGCAACCGTGGCGGCACCTTGACCACCTACCGCAACCTGTTCCTGACCATGCTGCTCGGTGGTCTGTGGCACGGTGCGAACATCACCTACATCGTCTGGGGCGCCTGGCACGGCATGTGGCTGGCGATCGAAAAGGCCTTGGGCCTGAACACCAATCAGCGCAGCTTCAACCCGATTCGTTGGGCACTGACCTTCCTCCTGGTGATCATGGGCTGGGTTATTTTCCGCTCAGAAAACCTGCACGTTGCCGCACGGATGTACGGCGCGATGTTCAGCTTCAGCGAATGGCAACTGTCGGAACTCAACAGCGCCAGCCTCACCGGCCTGCAAGTGGCAACACTGATCGTGGCGTACATGACATTGGCGTTCTTCGGTCTGCGTGACTTCTACGCCAACCGACCTAAAGCCGACGCGATCAAGGGTGCGAAACCTGCTGCCGGCGAAGAGAGCACCGAGGCCAACGGTCCCGCAACCGCTCAACCGGGCATGATCAAAGCAGTCCCTGGCGACCAGCCGAACAGCATTCACCTGCCGGGTTACACCGTCGGCACCGACGCTCAGGTACAGCCTGCGTTCTGGGTCGCCGACTGGCCACGTTATGCAATGCGCACCTTGGTGTTGCTGTTGTTCGTGGCATCGATCCTCAAGCTCTCGGCGCAAAGTTTCTCGCCGTTCCTTTACTTCCAGTTTTGAGGAGCCTGACATGACCCGATCATTACGCATCCTCTACATCGTCCTGTTCCTTGCCATCCTGCTCGCGTTGGGTGTCTGGTCGCTGCGCAGTTTCGGCAGCTTCTCGACCTCCGCCGAGACCACCGTGCTCAACGGGCGCTGGACCAAAGCGGCGGAGACTCATTACGACGATGAGTTCCCGATCAAACGCCTGGGCACCAACCTCTGGGCCGCGCTGGACTTCAAGCTGTTCAACGAAGGCCGTCCTGGCGTCGTGCTGGGCCGCGATCAGTGGCTGTACAGCGATGAAGAATTCAACCCTGTGGTCAATGGCGAGCAGAACGAAGCCGACAACCTCGCGCTAATTCAAGGGGTACGCGACACCCTGAAAAAACAGGGCACGCAGTTGGTATTGGCCATCGTGCCGGCAAAAACCCGGCTGTACCCTGAGCACATCGGCGACAACACCCCGGCCACGCTGCACGCCGATTTGTATCAGCAGTTCCATGCCCAGGTGGCGAAGGCCGGCATTATTGCCCCTGACCTGCTGACGCCGCTGCAGAGCGCAAAACAGAACGGCGCCGTGTTCCTGCGGACCGACACGCACTGGACGCCGATGGGTGCCGAAGTCGTCGCTCAACAGCTAGGCACTGTCATCAGCAAGGAAACGCCATTGAGCGGCGAGCCTGAAAAGTTCGTCACCGAAGCCAAAGAGACCGCGCCGTACAAGGGTGACCTGACCAGCTTCCTGCCACTGGACCCGCTGTTCAGCAACCTGTTGCCTAAACCGGATCAGTTGCAACAACGCAGCACTAATCCGGCTCAGGCCGAGGCTAACGGCGGCGATGCCCTGTTCGCGGACAGCGAAGTCGCGGTGGGACTGGTCGGCACCAGCTACAGCGCCAACCCGAACTGGAACTTCCTGGGCGCCTTGAAACAAGCGCTGCACAGCGACGTGGTCAATTACGCCGAAGACGGCCATGGCCCGATTCTGCCGATGCTCAAATACCTGCAAACCGATGCTTTCAAGAACAGCCCGCCACAAGTGCTGATCTGGGAGTTCCCGGAACGTTATCTGCCTGCCCACAACGACCTTGGCGAGTTCGATCCCCAGTGGATCGCAGAACTTAAACAAGCGCGTGACCCGCAACAAAATCTGGCGCTTAACGCCAACAAATCCGAGTCGCCCAACCGGGCGCAAAACTGAGAGGAACATCTCATGACCTTACAGACCACTCCAAATCGTTTTGCCAAAAAAAGCCTGTTGAAAACCTGCGCACTGGTTGCAGGCCTCGGCTTGTTCTCCGTGCAAGCCTTCGCCGGTGGCGACGCTGCGCTCTACGGCCCGACGGCCCCTAAAGGCTCGACCTTCGTCCGGGTCTACAACGCCAGCAACGCGGAAATCAGCGCCAGCGTCGGCAACACCAGCCTCAACGAAATCGCACCGTTGGCCAGCAGCGCCTTCAGCTTCATGCCCCAGGGCGACTACAGCGCCAAGGTTGGCAGCCAGACCGTGCCGGTGAAACTGGCCAGTGATCACTATTACACCCTGGTCAGCAACACCAGCGGCACCCCACAACTGGTGGAAGAGCCGCCGTTCAAGAACAAACAGAAATCCCTGGTTCGCGTGCAGAACCTTACCGATAAAGCGCTGACCCTGAAAACCGCCGATGGCAAGACTGATGTCATCCCGGCCGTCGCCGCCAAAGGCCGTGGTGACCGTGAAATCAACCCGGTGAAAGTCAGCCTGGCGCTGTTCGACGGCGACAAGAAAGTCAGCGATCTGAAACCGATTGCCCTGGAACGTGGTGAAGCCGCCGTTCTGTATATCACCGGCAGCGGCAGCAACTTGTCGCCGGTCTGGGTCAAACCCCCAGTCGCCACGCGCTAACCCATTGAGACAGCCGGTCCTGGGCTCCGTAGCCAAGAGAGGACCGGTTGTCACGGAACAAAAACAAGACTGAAACGACAGAAAACGACGTACAGCCTTTTTGAAGACTTTTGGAGAAATAAAATGATTCCAGTAATCTTGTCAGGTGGTAGCGGTTCAAGACTCTGGCCGCTTTCGCGCAAACAGTTCCCTAAACAGTTCCTGGCTTTGACCGGCGAGCACACCCTGTTCCAGCAAACCCTCGAGCGCCTGCAGTTCGACGGCATGCAGGACCCTATCGTGGTCTGCAACAAGGACCACCGCTTCATCGTTACAGAGCAACTGGACACCTTGAAGCTGGCGACCCAGGCCATCTTGCTCGAGCCCTTCGGCCGCAACACCGCACCGGCCGTCGCGATCACCGCGATGATGCTGCTCAGCGATGGCCGTGATGAACTGATGTTGGTGCTCCCGGCCGACCACGTCATCGACGATCAAAAAGCCCTGCAACGCGCCCTCGCCCTGGCCACCGTTGCGGCTGAGCGCGGCGAAATGGTGCTGTTCGGCGTACCGGCAACCAAACCTGAAACCGGTTATGGCTACATCAAGTCGACCCACGATGTGTTGCTGCCAGAAGGTGTGAGCCGCGTTTCGCACTTCGTCGAAAAACCTGACGAAAAGCGCGCCTCCGAGTTCGTCAAGGCGGGCGGTTATTTCTGGAACAGCGGCATGTTCCTGTTCCGTGCAAGCCGTTACCTCGAAGAGCTGAAAAAGCACGACGCGGACATCTACGACACCTGCATGCTGGCCCTCGAACGCAGCATTCACGACGGCGACAACATCGACATCGATGCCGCCACCTTCGCCTGCTGCCCGGATAATTCCATCGACTACGCCGTGATGGAAAAAACCCAGCGCGCCTGCGTGGTTCCGCTCACCGCTGGCTGGAATGATGTCGGCTGCTGGTCATCGCTGTGGGACGTGCAGGAAAAAGACGCTCACGGCAACGTTGCCAAAGGCGATGTGGTGATCCAGGACAGCCGCAACTGCATGATCCATGGCAACGGCAAACTGGTCTCGGTCATTGGCCTGGACAATATCGTCGTGGTCGAAACCAAAGACGCGATGATGATTGCCCACAAGGACAAGGTTCAGGGCGTCAAGCAGATGGTCAACACCCTCAACGAACAGGGCCGCAGCGAAACCCAGAACCACTGTGAGGTTTACCGACCTTGGGGTTCCTACGATTCGGTGGACATGGGTGGCCGGTTCCAGGTCAAGCACATCTCGGTTAAACCGGGCGCTTGCCTGTCCCTGCAGATGCACCACCACCGTGCCGAACACTGGATCGTCGTCTCCGGCACCGCCGAAGTGACCTGCGATGAAAACGTGTTCCTGCTGACCGAAAACCAATCCACTTACATCCCGATTGCCTCGGTCCATCGTTTGAGAAACCCGGGCAAGATCCCGTTGGAAATCATTGAAGTCCAGTCCGGCAGCTACCTGGGCGAAGACGACATTGAGCGTTTCGAAGACGTCTACGGGCGTTCCAACAACGTGGTGGAAATGGGCATAAAGACCAAGACCATCGCACGCTGATACGGCTTAAGCCGTAACGTTCCAGCCTCCGTAAACCCTCTGCGTATTTCCCATCCGCAGAGGGTTTACGGGGGCTTTTTCATGTCAGTCACATCACCCTCAGTTATTGATATTTTTGGTCGTGCGGGAGCGCATTCATTCGCGAAGGCGTCAGTGCCGCAATACAAAACCTGAAGCTAACGCTACGATGCCCACATCTGTGTGACCAAGGTATCCCTCCATGCTGATCGGCATTGCGCTCATCCTCACCTGGTTGATTCTGCTATTGCGTTACCCCGCCAAAGCGCTGCCGGTGTCATTGGCGGCGGTGTTGGGTTTGGGGAGCGTGGCTGCGTGGGTGGTGTGGCAGGACAGCCGTGAAACGCGACGGTTGGAGCATCTGGAGTTGCGATTGACTTATTTGCCGCAACAATGCCCGCCTGACCGTCCGCTACAGATCCTGTTACACAATGGCAATGACGTGCCACTGCTCTCCCTGCAGTGGCGTGTTGCGGCTTATATGCCGGGGGACACGGTCAACCTGGCCGATAACGTCTACGCGGCACCTCGCTATCGCGGTCCTGGCGAATTGCAGGCCGATGGCGATTGGCAAGACTGCTTACCCCTGCCGCCGCTGCGTCCGGGTTACCGTGCGCAGACCGTGGAGTTTCGTGCCGAGCACTTACAAGGCAGTTTCTCGGACTAGGTCCTTTAAGGAAAATACATGCCCATCGCCCTTATCACCGGTTGTTCCAGCGGCATTGGCCGCGCACTGGCGGAGGCCTTCAAAGCCGCTGGCTACCAAGTATGGGCCACTGCCCGCAAAACCGAAGATGTCGCTGCGTTGCAGGCTGCCGGGTTTACCGCTGTGGAACTGGACGTCAACGATAGCGCGGCGCTTGAGCGATTGGCTGGACAGCTCGAGCAACAAGGCGGCCTTGATGTGCTGATCAATAATGCCGGTTACGGCGCCATGGGGCCGTTGCTCGATGGTGGCGTGGAGGCCATGCGCAGACAGTTCGACACCAATGTATTCGCGGTGGTCGGCGTCACGCGTGCGCTGTTTCCGTTATTGCGCCGCAGCAAAGGGCTGGTGGTGAATATCGGCAGTGTTTCGGGGGTGCTGGTCACGCCGTTTGCGGGCGCTTATTGCGCGTCTAAAGCCGCCGTGCATGCGCTGAGCGATGCCCTGCGTCTGGAGCTGGCGCCGTTCGGCATCAAACTGATGGAAGTGCAGCCCGGCGCCATCGCCTCCAGCTTCGCCAATAACGCCAGCCGCGAAGCCGAACAGTTGATCGGTGAGTCCTCGCCCTGGTGGCCACTGCGCGACGCTATTCGCGCCCGGGCCAACGCGTCACAAGGCAACCCGACCCCCGCCGCCGACTTCGCCCGCGACCTGCTCAAGGCCGTGTCGCAAGACAACCCGCCGCGCTTGCTGCGGCTGGGTAATGGCAGCAGGGCCATGCCGCTGATGGCGTGGCTGCTGCCTAAAGGCGTGTTGGACTACGCGTTGAAAAAGCGCTTTGGATTGCGTGGCACGTTGTAGGCACTGTATCCATCATCGCTGATGATCAATGGTCCTCTGGATTCACGATCACGGTGCAGGTAATCCCTGCCGCCAACACCACACCTTCTGGCACCTGATCCAGGTGGATGCGCACGGGCACACGCTGGGCCAGGCGCACCCAATTGAAGGTCGGGTTGACGTCGGCGGTCAGTTCGCGGCTTTGCGGGTTGTCCCGGTCATAGATGCCTCGGGCGATGCTTTCGACGTGGCCCTTCAGCACTTCGCCGCTCATCAACTGCATGTCGGCCGGATCACCGACACGAACATGCGGCAGTTTGTTCTCTTCAAAGTAGCCGTACACCCAGAACGAGTTCTTGTCGACCACGGCCATTTTTGCTTCGCCGATCCGCGCATAGTCGCCACGGTGCACGTTGAGGTTGGTGACGTAGCCATCTACCGCAGACAGCACCTTGGTGCGTTTGAGGTTGAGCTCGGCGGCGTCCAGTTGCGCCTGAGCAAGCTCATAGTCGGCAAGCGTCGAGCTGGCGATATTGCTCGCATCGTCACGGCTTTCGCTGGAGATCACCAGGCTGTCCATGTCCGCGCGACGCTTGGCATTCAGCTTGCGCATCTCCCACGTTGCCTTGCGTGAAGCCACCAACGCCTGCGCCTGTTTGACGGCAATCTCGTAATGCTCTGGGTCGATCTGCATCAGCACATCGCCCTTCTTCACCAGTTGGTTGTCGCGCACCGGTACATCCACCACCACCCCGGAGACATCGGCAGCGACGTTGATCACATCGGCGCGCACCCGACCATCGCGGGTCCAGGGCGTGTCCATATAATTAATCCACAGGGTGCGACCGATCCACAGAGCCAGGGCCAGAACCAACAAGGTAGCAATCAGACTGAAGAGCTTTTTCATCCAGGGTTTCTCAAAAAAAGTGCATCAACGGTAAACAGTGAGCGCCATAGCGCCAAAGATGCAGGTAAACACGCACAGACGCAGCAGCGCCGGATGCCAGAAAAACCGATACAGATCGAGGTCGGACAAGAGCCGACCCAAGGTCCAGGCAATGACCGCCGCGATCAGGAACATCAAGGTCATGGTCGGCATATAGACGCCGTGGAAGGCGATTTCACGAGGCATGGATCAGTCCTTGTGGCTTGCGTAACGGGGCATACGCGGCCAGGGGAGATTGCGGATCAAGCAGCGAAGTGCGGATAAAGTGCAAGTAACTCTGGACGCGCCGCAAGACCGACGTGTCGAAGTGGCGGGCAAAGGGTTCATCGGTGGCCTGCACTCGACTGATCGCATGGTCGACGGCGATCAGGGCACGCTCCAGGTTGCTGTGGTTGGGCTGCAGAAACAAGCGGATGAGCGAGCGTCCCATCACCCGGATTGCCAGACGCCAGGACTGTGATTCGGCATAGCACGGGTGCACCGGCATGATTGACTGTTCACGACGCAGTTCGATGATGGCGTGACCGACCTCAAGCACCACGAACATCCAGCGTAACAGATTGCGTTGAACCTCCGGTTGCCCCGCCGCCAGGCCGTAAGCTTGATGCAGCAGGTCACGGGTACGGCTTTCGAAGCTCGACCCTAAACCGCGCAACGGCGCGCTGATGGCGTACAACACCTGCTGACGCAAGTCCTGTTCAAGCCTGCTCCACATCCAACGGCTGTTGGGCGGCAAAATAATTGCACCCGCCGCTGCGCAGACCAACATGCCGAGCACCATGCCGATGTAGTCGTTGATGAACCCGTAAGGGTTGTAGATCGTCAGGTTGTCAGGCACCGAGCCGGTGCTGAAAAAAATCAACAATCCCAAGCCATAGCCCGCCAATTGGGGACGCGAGGAGAGGAACGAGCCGAGCACCAACACCGGGGCAAGCACCAGGCACAGCAAGGGGAATCCATCGATGAACGGGTACACGAAAAACATCTCGATGAAGCCTAATATGGCGCCCAGGAACGTACCACACGCCATCTGAAAGGCCATGCGCTTGGGGTTCGCCGACGAGGCCGAAAGGCCGATGGTGGCGGCGGCGACCAAGGTCATGATAGAGCCACTCGGCCATGCCGTGGCGACCCAATAGCTGCCCAGCACCAGAAGGACGAACGAAGCTCGAACACCGGCGGCGAGGGCGGCCATCCAGTTCGTCTGAGAGGTAAACGGTTCATCCCACTGTTCACGGACATGGTTGTGATCGGCCAGCGAGGCATGGGTCTGGGCGTAACCGTGCATGTCATCGACAAAGCGATACAGCAGCTCATAGGCCGTGTGGAAATCCAGCAGGTCCGCCTCGGCAGGTTGAGTCTCGATCAGCGCCGCACGCAAACTCCGCACCCGCTCCGGCAGTCCCTCTTTAAACGCCGCCAATCGCTCGGCCAATCGCGCCGCGTCGGCATCGGTCAAGGGACGCCCGGAGAAAGCCTCAAGCAAATCGGCGAGTGCCATCAACCCTGGCTCGATGGCGCTGATCACCTGAGCAGCTTCTCGACTGCGCAAGCGTTCAAGCAGTTGGTGCAAGGCATTGAAGCGCGTGGTGATGGCCATGAACTCACTGTTCAGGCGATTGAGACGGCCATTGCGTCGGCGCATGTGCGGGTCTTCGAACACGGTGACACTGCGCAAGCCTTCCAGGCCGATCGCTTCGGCGATGAAACGCACATTACCGGCCTCGAACGCGCCCGATTCATTACCCACCCGCAAACCATGGGCCACGAACCCGGCGAACACGCCAAAGCGCAGGTACAGTGCGTTGCGCATCGCAGCGCTGGCTGTTTGCGGCAAGATCGCGACACTGACCAGTGTCGAGCACAGGATGCCCAGGGAGATTTCAAGTACCCGCCACATGGCCGCCATGAACGCCCCATCCGGGTGTGCCAGGGCAGGCAGGCCGACCATGGCAGCGGTATAACCGGCCAGAACAAACCCGTAGGCCCGGAAGTTTCGGTTACGCGCGGCACCGGCCGAACAAATGCCCACCCAGATCGCCAGGCTGACTAGAAACAACTCAGTGTCCTGAGCGAACAAGGCGATCAGGGCGACCATCACCGCCGAACCGGTCAACGTCCCCAGAAAGCGGTAAAAACTTTTAGCCAGGACTTGCCCGTTCTGCCGCTGCATCACAATGAACACAGTGATCATCGCGGTGCGGGGTTGTGGCAACTCCAGACGCATGGCCAGCCACAAGGTCAAGAACGCGGCGAACAGCACCTTGAAGATATAGACCCAGGTCACGCCATCGCTGCGCGCCCACTCAAAAAAACCGCGACGCCATTCCAACGAGCCCAACCAACGCACGGGTGCATACAGAGGGGTCATGGTCGACTCATCATGTGATCCAACGCTTCAAGGGCCGCGGGGGGTTTGCTGGGCGCGGTTTTTTTCTCGTCGGGCGCATCGGCACCTGCCGACAGGCCACCACCCAGCGCAACCACCAACGCGGCGTGAGCGGTCAGGCGTGCAGCCTGGACCTGCTGCTGAATTTCCTGCTGGTGAAACAATAAGGTCTGGGCGTTAAGCACGTTCAGATAATCGGTCAGACCGCGCTTATAGGCAACCAACGCGATGTCATACGTCTTCTGCGCCGACGCCACCGACTCAGCGGTGAACACTTGTTGCTTGTCCATCGAGGCACGGCGGATTAATTGGTCGGAGATATCTTTGAGCGCATTGATCAGCGTCTGGTTGTACTGCGCCACGGCCACATCATACCCGGCCGACGCTTCACCCAGCTCTGCACGCAAACGCCCGCCGTCGAAGATCGGCAACGTAATCGCCGGGCCTACGCTGTAGTTGAATTTATTGCCTGAGAGAAACGACAGCATGCCGCCGCCAGTCGCCATGAAGCCGAGGCTGCCGACCAGATCGACGTTGGGGTAAAAGCCGGCATGCGCGACATCGATGCCACGCGCCTGGGCCGCAACCCTCCAGCGGCTGGCGACCACGTCCGGGCGCTGCCCGAGCAGTTCAGCCGGCAACGCCGACGGCAGTTTCAACGCAGTCTGCAATGACAGGGTTGGCCGCTGTAACTTCGCGCCCTCCCCCGGGCCCTTGCCTGCCAGCGCCGCGAGCTGATTGCGACTCAGGTCGATAGCCTCGTCCAGCGCATCGATTTGCCGATGGGTTTCCGGCAGCGGTGTTTCCGCCTGGCTGACTTCGAAATGAGTGCCGATCCCGCCGTTCAGGCGTCGTTGCGCCAGATCGAGGATCTGCTGCTGTTGGGCCAGCGTCGCTTCAACGATGTCGCGCTGTGCGTAATTCAACGACAGCTGAATATAGGCACGGACGATGTTGTTCTGCAGTTCGAGTTGCGCCAGGCGTGATTCGGCGGCACTCATGTGCGCCAGGTCAAGCGCCTGTTCGGTGGTATTACTTTCCCGGCCCCACAGGTCGAGGGAGTAACTCAGGCCCAGCGAGGCATTGTTGTCCCACGTGCTAGTGTTGGCCAACGCGCCCGGACCGTAGAACTGATCGGTAGGCCAGTTATGGCGTTTGAGGGTAGAGTCGCCATTGACATGCAACGACTCGGCGGACTCGGCGATACCGGCCATGGCCTTGGCCTGACGTACGCGGGCGGCGGCCATCGCAAGGCTCGGACTGCCTTGGGCGGCAAGCTCGATCCAGCGGTCAAGCTGCTCATCACTGTAGGCGCGCCACCACTGGGCAGCGGGCCAATGAGCATCTTTGGCAGCACTTTGGATCGCTTCGTCCGTGGCCAGGGTGTTGGCCGGCAATGAATGGTCTTGAGGGGCAATCCCCCCAGTCCCGATGCAGCCGCCTATTGCCAGGGATAAAGACAAAACACTGAGGAGCTTAAGCCCTCTGATCATGCGACGCGGCACAGCTGCAAATTCCCGACTTAGGTGAAATAGCGTGAAGACAACGATTCTAGGCGGCAGTCAAGGCGGCGATAAGCCGAGGGAAGTGTGATTCTTTGTTACCGAACGCGCGATAATCCATTGGTCTGACTCACACGCAACTGTTACTTCATGTCACACTTTGCCAATCTCATCAGAGAACTGCCAATGGATACCCTGCAAAACATGCGCGCTTTCAGTTGCGTGGCGCAAGCGGGAAGCTTTACTGCAGCAGCAGTACAGCTCGATACCACCACCGCCAACGTATCGCGTGCAGTCTCGAATCTTGAAGCGCACCTGCAAACCC
The DNA here is from genome assembly GCF_056680355.1 of Pseudomonas sp. ASL8. Classification (NCBI taxonomy): domain Bacteria; kingdom Pseudomonadati; phylum Pseudomonadota; class Gammaproteobacteria; order Pseudomonadales; family Pseudomonadaceae; genus Pseudomonas; species Pseudomonas sp. ASL8. The sequence continues at coordinate 546,655 of NZ_CM155278.1, forward strand.
GACTGCTCAATCGCACCACTCGACGGATTGCCCTCACCGAAGCAGGCAAACGCTACCTGTTGCGCTGTGAACAAATCCTCGGGTACGTCGAAGAAGCGGAAGCTGAAGCCAGTGATGCTCACGCTCGCCCGGCCGGACAGCTGAAAGTCCATTCGATGACCGGCGTCGGCCAGCATTACGTCATCGATGCCATCGCCCGTTATCGCAAGCATCACCCGGACGTGACCTTCGACCTGACCATGGCCAACCGCGCGCCCGACCTGCTCAACGAGGGTTACGACGTTTCCATCGTCCTGGCCAGCGAGCTGCCGGATTCGGGTTTCGTTTCCCAACGCCTGGGGATCACCTACAGCATCGTTTGCGCCTCCCCGGCCTACGTCAAAGCCTTCGGTGCTGCGCAAAAGCCCCAAGACCTGCTCAACCATGCCTGTTTGCGCCTGGTCAGCCCGGTGATTCCGCTGGAAAAGTGGTTGTTTGATGGTCCTGAAGGTCAGGAGATGGTCACCATTGTCACCTCGCCCTTCCTGGTCAATTCGGCCGACGCCATGAAAACCGCGATCTGCAGTGGCATGGGTGTGGGGATTCTGCCGATTTACTCCGCCATCGAAGGATTGCGCAACGGCACGCTGGTACGGGTCCTGCCCAACTACCGCTCGCAGGAACTGAACCTGTACGCCATCTACCCGTCTCGCCAATACCTGGATGCGAAGATCAGGACGTGGGTCGAATACCTGCGCGGCTCACTGCCAGAGATTCTGGCCGCCCATGAAGCCGACTTGAAAACCCACGATTTGATGAACATCGTCTGACCTGTTCCGCCCGGCCAGAAGAATCCTCTCGAAAGAACCAGATGCCCAGGGACGGGCAAGAATGTTAGCGTGCTACGCACTGACCATTCGAACGTCCGAGAGTATCTGCCTGATGAAAAAGACCGTACTTGCCTTCAGCCGCGTGTCCCCTGAAATGGCCGAGCGCCTGCAGCAAGATTTCAACGTGATCGTACCCAACCCCAAGCTTGGCGATATGAACGCGCAGTTCAATGACGCGCTGCCGCACGCCCACGGCCTGATCGGCGCGGGCCGTACGCTGGGCCGCGAGCAATTGCACAGTGCCGCCAAACTGGAAGTGGTGTCGAGCATTTCAGTGGGCTACGACAATTACGAGCTGGGCTATTTCAACGAGCGCGGCATCATGCTCACCAATACCCCGGATGTATTGACCGAAAGCACCGCCGACCTGGCCTTCGCCCTGCTCATGAGCAGCGCCCGACGCGTTGCCGAACTGGACGCCTGGACCAAGGCTGGTCAGTGGAAACGCACGGTCGAAGCCTCGCATTTCGGCACCGACGTGCATGGCAAGACCTTGGGGATCGTCGGCATGGGCAACATCGGCGCGGCCATCGCCCGTCGTGGCCATTTCGGTTTCAACATGCCGATCCTGTACAGCGGCAACAGCCGCAAGACCTCGCTGGAACAGGAAATGGCCGCGCAATACCGCAGCCTCGATCAACTGCTGGCTGAATCCGACTTCGTCTGCCTCGTCGTGCCGTTGAGCGAAAAGACCAAGCACCTGATCAGCACCCGCGAACTGGCGCTGATGAAATCCAGTGCGATCCTGATCAACATCTCTCGCGGCCCAGTGGTCGACGAACCCGCGCTGATCGAAGCCCTGCAGCAAGGCACTATTCGTGGCGCAGGTCTGGATGTGTACGAAAAAGAACCGCTGGCCGAATCACCGCTGTTCCAATTGAGCAACGCGGTCACCCTGCCGCACATCGGTTCCGCTACGCACGAGACACGCCAGGCCATGGCCAATCGCGCCTATGCCAACTTGCGCAGCGCGTTGTTGGGTGAGCGACCGCAGGATCTGGTCAATCCACAGGTGTGGAAGGGCTGATTCTTTAAACCAGCTTGCCGTTACCGCTCTGGGCAGGGTTAACGGCAGGCTGCTTTGGCTTACGAAACACCAGCACATTCCCCAGCATCACCAACACCAGCCCCGCCAGCGCGGGCAGTGTCCATTGATAGCCCTCGACGAACGCCGAGATGTTCAGCGCGACCACCGGGAACAGCACCGTGCAATACGCAGCGCGTTCCGGCCCCATGCGTCCGACCAGGGTCAGGTAAGCGGTAAAGCCGATGACCGAGCCGGCAATCACCAGATACACCAGGGAGCCGACGTAGCGCGTGTTCCATTCGAAGCTGAAGGGCGTACCGCTGAGTAGACAATACACACTGAGCATCGCCGCACCGTAGAGCATCCCCCAGGCATTGGTGGTCAGGGGGCGCAGGCCAGCTTTTTGTTGCAGGCTGGACAACAGATTCCCGGCAGAGAAGCACAGCGTGCCGAGCAGGGCCAGGCCCAGACCGAGCAAGGTTTCGTGGCTGGCCGTACGCCCGGCCAGTTCAGGCCAGAACAGACACGCCAGACCGATCAGCCCCAACGCCCCCCCGGCCAGCACATTGCGCGCGACTTTCTGGCGGAAAAAAATCCGGGCATTCAGTGCGTTCCACAGCGTCGAGGTGGAAAACACCACGGCGATCAAGCCGCTGGGGATCCACTGACTGGCCGTGTAGAAGCACATGAAGTTGACGCAAAACAGGCACAGGCCCTGCGCAAGGCAAATGAGTTGCCCGCGCCGATTGACCTTTTGCAGACGCCCGCTCAACAGCAGCATCACGAACAACACCAAGGCCGCGAAGCCGAAGCGATAGACAATCGACACCGGAATTGCCACGACACCAAGCTGCAATTTCAGAGCAATCCAGGTCGTACCCCAGATCAAAACGGTGAGTAGATAAAGCGAAATGTTCATCGTCGGGCTCCTGAATGAAGCCTCAGTCTGGCGTTTTGCTTGAGCGCCGACTTGCACAATCTTGCGCATTTAATCGAGTAGAGGCTGGCAGCGTGGACGCTACAGAGTAGGATGCGAATCGGAGAGAAACAGTTATGCCACCACTGGAAACCATCCAAGTCTTTCAAGCCCTGAACAGCTCGCCCAACGCTCGTCTGGAACAAAGTGCGGGCCTGGGTGACGGCATGGTCGCGGCCCTCTGGAACAACCGGCACGATGCGCAGGAGTATCAGGCGCCGAGCCACCACACGTTGTCCTGCTACATAGCTGGCGGCACCGGGACGTTTCGCCGCGACCGGCCCAACGACAAGGGCGGACCGGGCAAGTTGTGTGTGTTGCCCGCCGGACATGAATCCGCGTGGGTGATCAATGGCGAGATCCGTCTTGCACACCTGTACATCAGCCCCGAGCAATTCGCGCTGGGCTGCGTCACCCTGTTGGACCGTGAGCCCCGCGAGCTGCAACTGCGCGAAAGCACCTTCATCGACGACCCCGAACAAGTGCAGCGTTTTCGCCAGTTGATCCAGCTCAACTGGAGCGAACCCGGCGAGCGTCTGCTGACCAGCAGCCTGGCCCACGACATGCTCAGCCATGCCCTGCTCAGTCAGGTTGGCCAGCGTGAAGGTCTACGCCTCAAGGGCGGCCTGGCTCCGCACCTGCGGCGGCAGTTGGTGGACTACATCGAGAACCACTTGGCTGCCCCTCTCAGCCTTGGGCTACTGGCGGGGCAATGCGCGCTGTCCGAATACCACTTCGCCCGCATGTTCCGCGAAAGCTTCGGCCTGCCGCCCCATCAATACCTGCTCGCCCGCCGCCTGGCCCACGCCCGGCACCTGCTGCGTACCGGCAACCAAGCGTTCGGCGATATCGCCATGGCGTGCGGTTTTGCCAGCGCGAGTCACTTCAACAATCGGTTCCGCCAGGCAATGGGCGCGACGCCGGGGGAATACCGGTTGGCGTTTGCCCGGTAATTGATCGACGCCTTCGCAGAGGAATATTGACCCTTCGGCAGCGCCTACAAAAATCAGCGCGGGCGCCCCGCCAAAGCCCGTCGAAGACGGTCGAATCCCGGCCCACCATCCCTGGCTTTTTCCACGTCAAAATATTTCTATGCACAAAGGGCTTGAATTGTTTCCTAATCGGCGCCAACACTGAGGGTGAGAGGCGAATGGTTTGAACTCCCCGAGCGAAACCGTCAGTTCTCATACGAGCAAGCCTAAGTAAGGGAAAATCTATGCAAATCCAGGTCAATTGCGATAACCACATCGAAAACAGCATCCGACTGGAGGAGTGGGTACGTACCACCGTTGAGAGCACGCTCGAACGCTACGAAGAAGACCTGACTCGCGTCGAAGTCCATCTCCGCGACGAAAATGGCGACAAGCCAGGCCCGCATGACAAACGCTGCCAGATGGAAGCTCGTCCAAAAGGACACCAACCGATTTCAGTCACCCACAAAGCCGATACGCTGGACAGGGCTGTGGAAGGCGCGGCGGAAAAACTCGAGCATGCCCTTGAGCATTTGTTCGGTAAAATGCGTGACAAACGTGCAGGCGCGCCAGTAGCAGAAGGCGGTCTGGAAGAGGGTGCAGAAAACCCGGACGCCCTGCTTCAGGAAGAGTTTTTGGAAAAAGAACTCGAAAAGGATGAGGCGCTGCTCGGCTAATCCGGCAGCACGATTGATTTCAATGACATAGCGGTTGAAGCAATCACTTAAAGAAGGGCGGGCCTGTGAAAACAGGCCCGCCCTTCTTCGTCAGGACGTCGGATTGATCAGGCTTCGCGAACTTAATCCGCCCACCGCAGGTCAACTTAGGGAGACTTCTTGACTAGGTAACAGGCCATGGACAACCCTTTTCAACTCATCACCGATGCCTTCCAGCCCCAATACCGGGTCAACCTGAGCATCCAGAGCCTTGAAGGCAGCATCATGCTGACCTTGTCCAATGAAACGGGTGTCGTCGCCAAACGCCTCATCAGTGCCGCACAGCGCAACGAACCCAAACGTATGCGCCGCCTGATTGAAAGCGTGCAATTCGGCATCGCCATCGAGCAAGGCCACAGCGCCATGAAGATTCTCACCGCCATGACCGACGGCGATAACCTCAATCAACTGCACGTGCCGCGCAAAGACTGGCTGAGCAATCAACCCCATCTGAGGATCAGCGTCTAGACGCGAACACATCGGGGCCGCGTTCAAACTAAACCCAGCCCCGTGCAAGCCAACCTACCGGTCAAACCTCCCCTTTCTCTTCAATTACGGCACCTTTTACAGTGCTGTGCGGGTCAGGGATTTTCGCTGATGGGTACTTCGACGAAGCGTATCGCACGACCAGAATCGAAAAGGCGAGCAAGAGGATGGCGCCCGAGAGATAGACCACTCCCAGATCCGGTGGCGCATGGTGCGACACATCCGAAATCAACAACCGGGTGAGTGCCGTGATCGCGACGTAGATCAAAAAGCGCACGGGCATGTGATTGGTCTTGAAATAAATCCCTGTCATCGCCCCTAATTCCAGGTAAATGAACAGCAACAAGATGTCATCAACCGTGACATTTCCCTTCTCGACCATCCCCAGAAAAGCAACCACAGAAGCCCAGGCAGTGATCCCGCCAATCGCGAACAGCGCCATGAAATGGAAGCCTTCGACGCAGAGATTGCCGAATGACTCCGCTCGGGAATGCAGGTTTTCGCGGAGCTTTTCCGCCCATTTGGTTTCCATGATTCTTACCCCTGACCTTTCAATTTTAAAAAACGACTAACCCTGTCCGTATAAATCATCGGTGGGCTGCTCTTGAGACAGATCCCGACACCCGCTATGGGCAACTCGATCGGATGATGCGGTACCCACGTGACTGTTTTCCGTTGTGCTGCATTTTGTAGCAGCTTTCCAAGCAGAATCGGGGCCAAAGTCTATGGTTGAGAGCGTGGTGCGTTGTCGCAAGACACATCTCAACCCTCATCCGATGCACAGGGCTGCAAAAATGCCACTATCCAAATCGGATCGGTTCGCTTATGCTTTTAGCTGTATAAAAATACAGTAGTCGCTAAAGACACATTATCGTAAAGGCATGTGAGGTGGTGAATGGCCGTCGAAGTGGTATACCGCAGCAGCCGAGATCTGGAGCGTTTGTTCATGGATAAAGCCGAAGCTGATCGTCATGACAAAATGCTTGAGCTGGCCGAGTTGCTCGCCGAAGTATTGCAAAGAGCAGTGCCGTCGTTGACGGAGTCACAAGTGGAAGAAGCCGGGATTTACATGGCGAAAAATCGTGATGTTTTCGCCAAGGCCTTCAAGAGCCAGCCGGACGCACTGTCCGAACTGCTCAGTACGCCGCTGGAAGAATGACTTGATGCGGTGTTCGGATGAGTTCGCTCCCACAACGCGATCACGTGTGGGAGTAAATTCGTTCGATATAAGTACCGGCCTGATACGTATCACTCAGGCATTTCCAGCGCCATCACCAGCGCTTTGAAAAATCTCGCCGCCTCCCCGCCGGTCACGGCACGATGGTCGAAGGTCAATGACAGCGGCAATATTGGATGCACCACCACGCTGCCGTTCACGGCAACGGGCTCGTCACGAATGCCGCCGGCACCGAGGATCGCCACTTGTGGCGGAATGACCACCGGGTTGGCGTAACGACCGAACAAGGTGCCGAAATTGGACAGGGTCAGGGTCGCGCCCATCATTTCTTTAGGCGGAATCGAACGCGCTTTGACGTCAGCCCGCAGTCGGTCCATGCCCTCTTTCAAGTCCGCTGCAGTACGGTTGCCGACATCGCGCAACACCGGCACGAACAAGCCATCGGGCGTATCAATGGCAATCCCCAGATCGAGCGTTTCATGCTGCTTGATCGATAAGGACTTACCCTCGAACCCACTGTTGAGCACCGGCTCTACCTTGCACGCAGCCACCAGGGCTTGGCCCAAACGAATCAAGGGGTCGCGGGCGTGCCCCCAGCGGTGTAAATCGGCGTCAGCAAAAATCGTCACCGGCACCACTTCGGCATGGGAGCGGGCCATGTTCAGCGCCATGCTGCGACGCACACCGTGCAGTTTTTCTCCGCCAAATTTATCGCGTTCCAAGTGCGCCGCGCCTTCGACATCGGTGCGGGTGATCAGGCCATCGCGGCCAGAGCCACTCAAGGCACTGAGTTCAACGCCAAGCTGTCGGGCCAACTGGCGCACCGCAGGCGTAGCGCGGGTGGCCATGTGTTCGCGAGTCGACGGCGCCGCGCCAATAAAAAACTGATCGTCCTGACTGTTGCCGCCGCCTTCAAGACGCCCAACCACTGTGCCGGCATCGCCCTCCCCTTCATAAGCCATCAGCGGCTCACCCACGTGCAGGATGTCACCCTCACCGCCATAGGTTTTCGCCACTACGCCATCGTACGGCGCAGGAATATCGACAATAGCTTTGGCGGTTTCCACCGACACGAGCAACTGATCGGTCTTGACCGTTTCACCCGCCGCGACGTGCCATCGGACAATCTCGGCTTCCTGCAAACCTTCGCCCAGGTCCGGCAGTTTGAAATACTTCATGGCTGGCCTCCTCAGGCGAAATTCAAGGCGTTGTCACACGCGTGAAGGATGTCCGCAACGCCGGGGATGTACAGATGCTCCAGCCGATACAGCGGCGGCGGGATGTCTGGCGCGGTGACCCGCTGGATCGGCGCCTGCAAATCCAGGAATACCCGTTCATAGAGACTGGCCGCGATTTCCGCGCCCACGCCGCACGAACGCGGCGCTTCGTGGACGATCACACAGCGCCCGGTTTTACGCACCGAAGCCTCCAGAGTGTCGAGGTCCAGTGGCTTGACGCAGGCGACATCGATCACTTCGGCCGACACGCCTCGCTCCGCCAGCGCGCTGGCGGCTTGCAGGGTCTCGAGCACACTGGCGCCCCAACTGATCAGGGTGATGTCGCCGCCTTCACGCAGGGTGAAGCAGGTGTCCAGCGGCAGTCGTTTGCCATCGTCCACCAACGGTTGCGGGTTCATCCGGTAAAGACGCGTCGGCTCGAGAAAGATAACCGGATCAGGGTCATCGATGGCCGCCAGCAGCAAACCATAGGCCCGTGCTGGCGAAGAAGGGATGACCACGCGCAAGCCGGGAATATGCGCGAACAGTGCTTCGGTGCTTTCGCTGTGATGCTCGGGTGCGCGAATCCCCGCGCCCATCGGGGTGCGCATCACCATGGGGCAACTCAAGCGACCCCGTGTACGATTGCGCAAGCGGGCGGCGTGGGACACCAACTGCTCCATGGCGGCATAGATGAAGCCCATGAACTGGATTTCCACCACCGGTTTCAACCCCTGCGCCGCCATGCCGATCACCAGGCCACCCAGCATGGTTTCAGCCAGCGGCGAATCGATCACCCGCTTGAAACCGAAGCTGTCGCGTAAACCTTGAGTGGCGCGGAACACTCCGCCGTTAACGCCAACGTCCTCACCCAGGATCACCACATTTTCGTCTTCAGCCATGGCCCGATGCAGCGCCAGATTGACCGCCCCCAGCAGCGTGACTTTTTCATTCGTCATGAGCGCCACTCCCGGCACGACGCGTCGCCCGTTCAAGGAACCATTCGCGCTGCTCAGCCAAGGCCTCCGGCCATTTGGCGTAGACGTGATCGATCACCGACTCTGGCGCTTGAGTGCCGGCGCTGTCGAAGGCATCCACTGCCTTCTGCACCAACGCCTGGCATTCACTGATCAGCGCCCGCTCGCGCCCCTCATCCCAGACACCCTGGCTCACCATGAACGATTGCAGGCGTTTGACCGGCTCTTCCAGCCACGCGTGCTTGACCTCTTCAGCCGAACGGTAACGAGTGGCGTCATCCGCAGTGGTGTGGTCGCCGAGGCGATAACTCAGGCACTCCAGCAACACCGGACCTTTGCCTTTGCGGGCGCGCGCCAGGGCGATCTGCACCCTGTCGTAGACCGCCAGCATGTCGTTGCCGTCGACCTGCTCCCCCTGAAAACCGGCGCCGATGGCTTTTTGCGCCAGCGTCGGCGCACCGCACTGGATGCGTCGGGGCACAGAAATCGCCCACTGGTTGTTATTGATCACGAACACCACGGGCAGTTGCCAGGTGCCAGCGACGTTGAGCGCCTCGAGGAAATCACCCTTGCTGGTTGCACCGTCGCCGCAGGTAGTCACCACCACCCTATGCTCGCCACGAATCTTGAACGCAGTGGCGACACCGCAGGCATGCAAGGCCTGGGTTGCAATCGGGATGCTCAACGGGAAATCCTGGGCTACGGCCGGTTCGGCATAGTTGCTGCCGCGTTCGTCGCCCCCCCAATACAGAAGAATTTCTTCCATACGCACGCCGCGCAACAGTTGCACGGCCGTGTCGCGGTAGTAGGGAACCAATACATCTTCAGGTTGCATCAGGCTGCCAATGGCGACCCCGATGGCTTCTTGGCCGAGGGTCGGCGCGTACGTGCCAATGCGCCCGGTGCGTTGCAGCGCGACGACTTTCTGGTCGAACAGGCGGGTCAACACCATTTGCCGATAGAGCCGGGTAAGAAGATTGAAGTCATCCGCCCAGCGCGGAAGTTCGTCGACCAGGCCACCCTCGGGGGTGAGATAACGGGTGTATGCAACATCGATCTTGTTATAGGACACGGCACCCTCCCAACACGCGACGGTACGCGTGGTGACCCGTCTCGCCGCGTGTGACGGCAAGGTCTTGTCGGGTGACACCGGGTAGGTGCTAGCCGACGTTCAGCAGGCGTTCTGCCAACATATCGGCGACGCGCGCGGGGGAGCGCTTCTCCGCTTGGGCGTGGGCAAAAACCTCAGTTAATCGTAGTCCGATTCGCGACAGATGCGCGGTGATGGTGCCCAGCGCTTCCCCCTGATGCTGCAGGGCGACATAGATCAGGCCGCCGGAGTTGATCACGTAATCCGGCGCATAAAGAATGCCCCGGTTTTCCAGATGATCGGCAACCTGCAAGCTGCTCAGCTGATTGTTGGCCGCGCCCGCCACGGCAGCGCAACGCAGTTGAGCGACGCTATGACTATTGAGGATGGCACCCAGCCCGCAGGGCGCAAGAATGTCGCACGGCGTGCTGAGTAACGCTTCGCAAGCAATTGGATGTGCGCCCAGTTGTTCCATGGCCAATTGCACCTTGCCGCTGTCCAGATCGCTGACCAGCAGTTCAGCGCCTGCCGCATGCAGCTGTTCGGCCAAGGCATAACCGACATGCCCGAGCCCCTGAATCGCCACCCGCAAGCCCTCAAGATTGTCGCTGCCCAGTCGCGCCAGCGCCGTGGTGCGAATACCGGCGAATACGCCCATGGCTGTGTGCGGCGAAGGGTCGCCCGCTTCGGTGGTGCTGGTGACATGTTGGGTGCGCTGGGCGATGCAATCCATGTCGGCGCTGGAGGTGCCGCTGTCGACAGCGGTGATGTACCGACCGTCCAGGGTTTCGATAAAGCGACCGAAGGATTCGAACAGCGCGGCGCGATTAAGAACATGCGCAGGACGCATGATCACCGCTTTGCCGCCGCCAAAAGGCAATCCGGCCAGCACCGCTTTGTAACTCATGTTTTGCGCCAGACGAATGGCGTCCTCGATGGCGCTTTCCTCATCCACATAGGCAAGGTAACGGCACCCGCCGAGGGCCGGACCTTTTTTGCTGTTGTGAATCGCGATCACCGCTTTGAGTCCGGTTTCGGGATCCACGATGAAGTGTAACGTTTCAACGTTTGAGCTTTGCATGAGAGCGAACATCGGTATTGCTCCCGGTTCTTTTTTCTACTGCGAGTATAGGCGCTGAAAAAAAAAGCGACTGATCGCTCAAGCATAAGTAAACCCATGCGGACCGGCTTCAGGGCATAACACTCGTGCCCCTGACTCAGCGGCTGCGACGGCACTGGACGAAATCGATTGCTGGGGCTAAAACAGGGCATGTGAGGTCAGATGAATAGTTCGCCGTATGGCTCCACACGTCTGATCCACCGGAGAGGTCGATGACCCCACGTCAAGCTTGCATTGCCTGCCTGCAACGCACGCCGCCTTCAGTCTTTGAAGCGGCTTTGTGGGTTTCGGCCGAACACGACCCGGAGTTTTTACCGCAACAAGCGCTTCAAAATATCGAGGATCTGAAGCGCCAGGTCAGTGCTGCCCTGCCGATGTTACCGGCGGGCGAATTGGCGCAACCCTTGCTGCGCCAGTTGAGCACGATGGGGTTTCAGCAGGACGACTGGAGTCATCCAAAACCCCAGTCGGCGTTGCTGCACAACATTTTGCAGCGCCGCCGTGGACAACCCTTGGGACTGGCGATCATTGCCCTGGAGCTGGCCAGGCGTCTGGAAATCCCGCTGGAGGGTGTCAACTTTCCGGGGCATTTCCTGCTGCGGGTGCCGGGTGCCGACCACCTCCTCGATCCCTGCGGAGGACGCAGGCTTTACCCTAAAGATTGCCGCGAACTGCTGACCCGCCAATTCGGCCCGGACATGCAACTCCAGTCCGAGCACATGGTTCGCGCCACCGCCATGGCGATGGTGCAACGCTTGTCTCGCAACCTGCGGCACCTGCATCAACTAAACGATGATTTCCTGGCGTCGCTCAAGGACGCTGACCGGGTGGTGGAACTGGGCCAGGCCACCACCAGCGATCACCTCGCCCGTGCCAGCCTGTACCAGTCACTCGAATGCCCACAGGCTGAACGCTTCGACCTCGAACATGCGTTGTTACTCAGCGACGATCCGATTCAGCGCCTGCGTCTGACTGAACGGTTGAGCCATTTGCCGCCCACCAGCGCGCTTCACTAGACGCCCAACTCAGGCCATCAACCCCAACGCCTTGGCCTTCGCCACCGCCTGTGTGCGGCGCTCGACCCCCAGTTTGCTATGGATGCGCCGGGCATGGGTTTTCACCGTGTGCAGAGAAATGAATAGCTGCTCGGCGATTTGCAGATTGGAGCTGCCATGGGCGATCAGCTTGAGCACTTCGAGTTCACGCTGGCTGAGGGGATTATCGGCGGCCGCGATCAGGTCATCTTCCACCCCCAACTCGCGCAACAGTGTCGGCTGACGCAACCTCAGTTCGCGTAACGGTTGTTGCAGATTGAAGCGACCGATCAGTGTCAGGCCCTCAGCCAGACTGGCATGCGCGGCCTGCGCATCGGCTTGCAAAAACGCCACCTCTGCCATGGCCAGATAAAGCTCGGTCTCAAGGCTGTGCATGCCGTCTTGATGGGCCTTCTGCTGCAGAATGTGTAAACGCTGCAACGGCTGTTCGGCCTGATGCAGATAGACTTCGGCCAACACCAGTAGGTATTCGATGCTCGGGATCAATTCCAGCGTGGCGGGCGGCGCATGTTTTGCCGGATGTCGTTGGAGGTGACGCAGAACCCTGGCCAGAGCCTCTTGTACCAGGCCCGCACGACCTTGTTGCAACCAAAAGTGACTGCTGACTTGCAGCAGCACACCTCGCCAAAAATATTCCGGGATATGGTTTTGTTGCATCACGCGCTCGGCATCGCGCAGCCAGACGAATGCCCGTGCATAGTCGCCCTGATTGGCGTCCAGCGTCGCCAACCCCAAAAACCCGAACAATGCCAGTTTGTCTTTGCTGCGCAAACATTGCTCAAGACCGCTCCGGTAATGCAGCTTCGCTTGCTGATCCTGACCTTGGCGCAGGGCCAGACGACCCCGACGCAGAGCAATCCGGCCCAGCAACGGGCCTGCGGGAGCGTGCCGGGCTAACAGCAAATCGTGCATTTTCTCCAGCGTGCTCTCACTGCGCTGCAATGCCCCGCGCTGTTCCAGCAGTTGCGCATGATCAAGTTCGAGCAAGGCTTCCAACAGCAGTGAACCCTCGCCCCGGGCCAGGCACAGCGCGGTGCGATTATGCGCCAGCGCTTGATCGAACTGGCCATTGAGCAGCGCCTGTTGCGTCAGCCCGGACAGGCACATCACGCGAACTTGCCACATGCTTTGCGACAGATCCCGACAGGCGTCCTGCAGATGCCCGACAGCCAATTCCGCTTTGCCCCACAGGTGCTGAAGCCAACCTTGCTGTGCCTGCCACAGGGCGATCAATTCACGCTGTTGAGTCGCAGAGGGTTGCGGCGAAAAACGAGCCAGATGCTCCAGGCACGCGCAGGCCTGGTCAAAACGGCCGGCGTACACCAACGCCGAACTGGTCAGGCTGATCAGGTGCGGCGTGCCCAGCATCAAGTCGGCGAAGCGTTCGTGCAGGTCCAGCAACAACGCCACATTCTGCCCTTGCAACAGGTAGGAGAAGTCAAAGTTTTGCAGCAGGCTGACAGCGATTTCGTACTGCTCTGCCTGCAAGGCGTGTTCGATCGCGGATTGCCAATCCCTTTCTACGCTGAACCATTGGCAGGCACGACGATGCCAGGAGCGTCTCGCGGGCCACGCTTCGTCGTGCAGGCATTGGGCCAGCGGCGGAAATATCTGCAACCAATCGGTGTCGTGTTCGCAAGGCTCGATAAAGCTGCCCATGTCCTGCAATGCTTTGAGCCATTGCCCACCCTCGCCAGCCCCGAACAGGTGCTCGCACAGACCTGGATTGAAGCGCGGCAAATGCGCCAGCACGCGCCAGGCCTCGGCCAATTCGGGGGCGAGCCCGGCGAACAGTTCGTGCTCAAGGTAATCGATCAAGGTTGTCGAACGGTGTTGCCGGTTGAGGTGCAGAGCACTGAAGTCTTCGGAAACGCACCAGTCGCCCGGGCTGAGCAACGCAACGCGTACGCCAACGCACCAACCGGCACTTTGGGCAAAGATCGCAGCGGCGGCTCCGGACGGCCAGACGGCAGGCTCATGAGCCAGCAGCTGTTCGATTTCTGTCAGATTGAACGCCAGCGCCGGGCCGTAGCGCTCGAGTAATTCGCCGCTGAGCAGCAGACGGGGCCAATTACACTGCGGCCGTCTGCGCCCGCTAATCCACCAGGTCACCGCTGGACTGCTGACAGCCAGCAAGCGATCAAGGCAATGATCCAGTGCGGCTGCGGGGACACGACAATAGTCGTCGAGCACAATCCAGCACGGTGTTTGCCGTTGGGCCAACTGACTCAGCACGCCGGTCTCGTCAGCCTGGTCGAGGCCCAACACAGAGGCCAGCAACGCACAGAAGTCGGCCGGCGTTTGCGCTTCTCCAGCCAGCGGCAGCCAGCCGACAAGACAGCCCTGAGGCGCCTGACGGAGACACTCGCCGAGCAATGCACTTTTACCACTGCCCGCTGGCGCGCACAGCAGCTTGACCCGTGCGCTCGAGCCCAGCAAAGGCGCGGTCAATCGACTGCGTGTCAGGTGTTGAGGAGACAATCGCGGCCAGTGGTCCGCACGCCCCACATGAACGGTAAAGGCAGTCATGGGATGGTCCCTTGTTATTCTTGCCTGCGCTCACACTAAGCCGTTCGTCACGCCTTGCTGTAGGAGTATTTGGCGCGCTTATCATTCCCCATAAAAAAAGCCACTCACAGCAACCGTGAATGGCTTTTCAAGCGGATTGAGACGTGGGTTGCAACCGGTTAGCGGATGCCGGCGTTACGCAGGGCGTTGGGGGTGAAGTCAGACACGTGGAGCTTCAGGCCGAACTGGAAGCTGCGCTTCTCCTCATTCTTCATGCCCAGTGCGATGTAGCGGCCGGCGTTCAAATCGTACAGGGCCTCAAGGGTATAAGCCGGCACCTGGTGGTCGTAGTAGAACTGCGCATGACCTTCGGCCACCCGCCAGAGCTGGCCGCGACCGTCGTAATGGTCGACCAGCGCGATTTGCCAGGTATCCTCGTCGATGTACATGTGGCGCTTGGCGTAAATATGCCGCTCACCGGCTTTGAGCGTGCCGACCAATTCCCACACCCGGTGCAGCTCATAACGGGCCAGGTCCTGATTGATGTGCCCAGCCTTGATCACGTCGCTGTACTTGAGGCTCGGCGAGTCAAGTTTGTAGCTGTTGTACGGGATGTACATTTCTTTTTTGCCGATCAACTTCCAGTCGTAGCGATCCGGGGCACCCGAGAACATGTCGAAGTTGTCCGATGTGCGCAGGCCATCCGCCGCAGTACCCGGACCGTCATACGCCACTTGCGGCGCACGCCGGACACGCCGCTGACCCGCGTTGTAGATCCAGGCCAGACGCGGCTCTTTCACTTGATCGAGGGTTTCGTGCACCAGCAACACGTTACCGGCCAGGCGCGCAGGCTTCGTCACTTCCTGCTTGAAGAAGGTCAGGATATTCGCGCCTTCTTCTGGCTTCAGGTCCGGTATGTCCTCGGGGGCACCGGCGTCCTCTTCGAACGTGACCGAGTCGAACGAGCCGTTAACTTGAGGGGTTACCTGGGTGATGGTGCGGTGCAGATTGCCGCCGTGGTAACGGGTGATGTGGTTCCACAACACTTCATTCGCGGTTTTCGGGATCGGGAACGCGTAGTAGCGGCTTTCGGCAAAATTGGACAGGCCGTTGCCGTCATTGATGGTGGTGACCGTAGTCGCGCTTTTCTTCGCCGCGTCGTAGACCTTTTGCGGCATGGCGACGGTGCGATGAGTCGGATAAACCGGAATCCGGTAGGTTGTGGGATAGCGCTGGAACATCGCCTGCTGCCCATCGGACAGTTTGTCTTTGTACTGCGCCATGTTGCTGGCGGTGATGATAAACAGCGGCTTCTCGTTGCCGAACGGATCCGCCAGGAAGCCCTTGCTGTCCACCGCCCCCGCATTCACCGGGAGACCGCCGGTGTAAGCAGGGATCGAACCGTCGGCATTCCCGGCCATTTCCGCCCCTAACGGTGTCAGGCTTTTGCCCAGTTTCGCGGCTTCGTCCGCCGACACCGCAGCCATTACGTTGGTCGCCAGCAGGCCTAAAGCCAGGACGCCACATTGCAGGATCATCTTGCGCATAGTCATGTCCTTATCAAGCCGATCAGAAGTTCACGCCGAAGCTCAACGCCACGAAGTCACGATCCGTCAGGGTGTTGTAATCACCACCGAAGAAATCGGTGTAACTCAGGTTGGCGGTGTAGGTGTTGCGGTAGTCGGCATCGACCCCGAAGCTGACCGCTTTTGCGCCCTGGTTAAACAGGCCGTTGGGGCCATAACCGTGCACGTCATGGGACCACGACAGGTTGGGCTTGAGGTTGATCCCGGCAAAAACGTTGGCGTAATCGAGAATCGCCCGAGCGCGATAACCCCATGACGTCGATGTGACAAAACCGCTGGTATCGCCACCAAAGCCATAGGCACCGTAGACCGAGTCACGGCCATAACGCAGCTCGCTGGTGGGTTCCAGCCCTCCCACATGGACGATTGCCGCCTCGCCAACCACGGTCAGTCGCTGAGCACCGAGCACCTGATCGAAGAAGTGGGTCAACGTGGACTGGATCTGGGTGATTTCTTTGCGTCTGTAACCTTTGTTATCCGCACCAGGACTCGATGCAATCGGTGATGCGGTCCCGCGAGCAATCGGGTTGAGCAGCGCCAGGGTCAGATCAGTCGTATTGAGCTGGACCGGGGCATTGGGCCGGTAGCTGATTTCCCCATTCCAGGCCGTGCCGGTGGGCAAGGTGGTGGCAAAACTGGCACCGTACAACTGAATGTCTTCCGGGTACTCAAGGTAGTACTGGCCATTACCAAGCATGGTGCTCTGCGCCAGGCCTGACCCAGTGCCAGGTGCCACGGCGTTGGCCGCGCCGACGATGCTGGGGATCGCACCCAACGTCGCCAGACCGGCAGTCTTGGTGCTCAAGACAGGTGAGCGACTGTGGTAATTCATGAAGTACAGGCCGTACTCCGTGTCGTCACCCAACCAGCGCAAAGCCGTACCCCATTGCCCGGAGTCACGTGCGTAACGGTTACCCGCGCGTCGGACGACCACGCCCTCAGGTGTGACGTCGAAGCCTTGACCGAAGGCCGCGGCAATCGGCTGTAAAGGTTTGATCGCCGGACTGCCCACGGTGTAATTATTGTTGCAACCTTCGGCGACCACGTCGCTACCGAAGAAAGTCCCGCAATTGTCGACGACCGTCTCATCCCATTCCAACTGGTAGAACGCCTCGACGCTGAGCTTGTCGGTCAACCCTTGGGAAGCGAAAAGCATGTTGACCGGGATCAGCCCCTCCTTGATCTCGGCGCCCGGGCGGCGGAATGCTGACACGTCGATAGGGTTGATGCTGTTGATCGAGTTACCGATGAAGGTGCTTTCCCCCCAACTGACCACCTGCTTGCCCGCACGCACGGTGCCTGGCATGTCGGCAATCGCGTAGCTGTGGTAAACGAAGGCATCCAGCAGTTGATAACCTGCCGACTTGGCCGCCTCTTTGCGCCCGTTATCGCTGACGTCCTTGAAGTCCTGATGCCCGTCCTTGAGTTCGAAGTCATACCAATACTTGCCCCGCAGAAACACACCCGAATCGCCGTATTTGAGTTGCAGGTCATGGACACCTTTGAAGATCTCCGAGAAGACGTCGCCCTTCCTGAAGTTCAACCGGTTGTCATCACCGGTAGACGATTGCCCTTTGCCGCCATTCACCGTACCGACCAGACTCGGGTCCGCGTTACGCAGGCCCCAACTCGCGCCGAACGACAGCGAGGAATCGAATTGCCCTTCGACTTCTCCAATATTGAATGAAACGGCATGCGCCTGAGCCGTGCAGCCCAGCGCCACGGCGATGGCCAGCGTCTGTGGCTTGAAGATGGCGCGCATTATTGTTGTTGTCATGCGTCTTCCCCCTGGTGGTTGCAGAAGAAATCACCCTACCCACAGCCATCAGGAGGGATAAGCGCACCAAGGAGGTATTCTCGTTGTACCTCTAAAGAGTGAATCCCCCGTCTGGCACGGCTTTGCGCGCCATCATCGATGGCATGGATGATCCATGATGAGGGACATGGATTGAGCTTCCGGGCTCTGAAAATCCTGGCGAGGTTTTGCGGACGGCAACCGGAACCACCCGACTATTGCCGGGTATGTAACAGTCAATGTCGCAAACCGCTATGTTTCATTGGGCCTGAATTCTTTATTCTTGCCGGGCTTTCACAGCAACCGGCCAGAACCATTAAAACGCCGGTGTTTCATTCAAGTGACTTGATTACTTACTGTGTACCGGCAGTGGCTCAAACATGAGCTTCTACGGACTGATTCGCCCCCAGGTTTATCGACGTTGGTTTGAAAGCTCCTGGATCTAACGTCTTGTTTAGCCGCTGTTTAAACAGCGGCTTTTTTTTGCCTGTCATTCAGCAATCACAGACCTGCGCCATCACCCCGCCGATTGTCCACCCGCACTTTGCTCCCGCTCTTTCGCGCGCTGGCTGGCGTAGCTATCGCCCGTGGTCGCGTAGGTGTGCAGGTTCTGCATGACATGAACCGCCCGGATATAATCGGGGAGCAACATCGTTGCATAGGGATCACCGCGCAATGAGTTGTCCTTCATGGCCGATATCCTGCCCGCGAAAAAATCCAGCGCATTGATCTTCACATCCGGGTTCATTGGCAGTCCGTCTCTATCAAACTCGGTGCCGGCTTTATCCATGAGCTCGGCCGTGTGATTATCGATAAGGCCAAACTTATAAAGCTGCCCACCTAACTGACTGAGCTCATTGGGTGTGATCTCTTCAGGGTTGAAGCCCTTGAGCAACGGTTTCAACTTCAGTGTGTCCATAAATTCTGCATCAAGCGCGATTGGATTTTCGCCGATTTCCAGCAGGATGCTATGGGTAAGCGCAGTGGCGGACGCTTTGGGCACTGTACTTTCTGGCGGCTGCCGAATAAGAACGGCAGGCAGGTCGCCCCAGATACGAAATGTTGACATGGCTTTCTCCCGACTCAATAAATAGACAGATCATTGGGCATATCGGGAAACGGCTCGACAACTTTATAGTTCAAACAAGGCGTGATTGAATTCCATCCACCGCCTACTTAACAACAAGAAATGTCGTACAAAAAACAGAGAAACTTCATCGGAACGGAAAAGCCCTACGTTTATTTCAGATACAGACGGACAAGAAAGTGTGATTAACCTTAAGTCGCCCAGTCGGAATTCGAGTGCTACTTGAACAATTTACTCATAAGGTTGCCTGAGCCGCACGATCATGGGTCACGGCTCAGGCCTGGTTTAGCCTTCCGTGCCCACGCTATTCAGACCCGGGTATCAATCAACGATGGCGTGCGAGAAAACTGTGCACGTTCCTGCAAGGCCAAGATAACAGTCATGGCAGTTTTCAGCGTAGTCACTTCCTCGACGGAACGACCGGAGGACGTTCTGAACTGCCTGTCAGGCACATAGGTATAGGCGCTTATTCGGTCTTTGATCAGACCAAAATTTTCAATCATGCAGGCCTCCAAAATCGACATAGCTATTAACGTCGTATCGGGAGTCGTTAGAAAATCTTGATATGCGTCCGACCTAAAACAGCATCAAAAATAGATTTAGAGATCATTCCTACATACAAAGTAAGAATAAGCCTACAAAAAAACTCGGCCGATCAGGTATGCCCTGATCGACCGAGTTCAATATGAAGCCACTATTATCAAGCGCTATACTTTTGCAGGTTTTTCATCATCTCTTGCAGGGCTTCGATCGTGTCTTTTGGGTGTGCTGCACCTTCGAAGTCACAGATGTTCTGCCAGCTAGCGGCGACATCTTCCGGGCTAAAACCGGTACGAGGGTCGAAGCCGGCACCGACGCTGCGCTCCCAGCGGGTCTTGCCTATCCAGCCGCCGCCGACTTCGAACAGGCCTGAGCTCTCTTGGCACTGTTCGCTGCCGAGAAACACCACCAGCGGGCTGATCAGTTCGGGCTTGAGCAATTCGAACACACCGGCCGGAATCAACCCTTCTGTCATGCGTGTACCGCCGGTTGGGGCGATGGCATTGACCAGGATGTTGTTCTTGCGCCCTTCAAGGGCCAAGGTGCGGGTCAGGCCATAAAGGCCAAGCTTGGCCATGCCGTAGTTGGACTGACCGAAGTTACCGTAGATGCCGGAGGTCGATGAGGTGAAAATCACACGCCCGTAGTTCTGCTCACGCATGTGCGGCCAGGCAGCATGGGTCACCTTGTAGGCGCCTTCGACATGCACGCGATACACCAGGTCCCAATCGGGGTCTTCCATTTTGGCGAAGGTCTTGTCACGCAGGATGCCGGCGTTGTTGACCACAACATCAATGCGACCGAATGCATCCAGTGCGTTTTGTACGATTTTGGCGCCGTCAGTGACCGAGTCATGGTTGGCAACCGCAGTGCCGCCCGCCTCGCGAATCTCGGCGACTACACGATCTGCCGCCGACGCGTTGGCGCCCTCACCATGCGCCGAGCCCCCCAAATCGTTGACCACTACGCGGGCACCATGTTTGGCGAACAGCAACGCATGGGCACGACCCAAGCCACCGCCGGCACCCGTAACGATGACGACCTTATCTTCAAAACGCACAGGCTCACTCATGGACAGCTCCAGCAAAGGTGGACAATGGCTTGAGTGTCGAACACTCGACCCACAGTCACAATCAATACGCTCAGTGCTGAATAGTGCGCAATAAGGTAGCAGGATGAGGGTTGAGCCTGATTAGCGGCGTTCAGGAATAAGCCAATACCCGGTTCTGGACGTCTAGTGCGGTCCGGAAGCCGAGGTAATGCTCCAGGACCAGCACTGGCGCCTCGGTTTGCGGGTAATGACCGATACCCTGTAACAGCACAGTGTCGGCATTGGGGATCAATTCGCGGTAGCGCTCGACCATGTGCGCACCGGAGATCGGGTCGACCGCACCGTCGATCACTCGCATCGGAACATCGCCGCGCCGCATGGCGGCCAACCAGCGATCACGCTGCACAATCCGCTCGGGAATGTAGTTGATCAAACGATGGATGATCCGCGGTCCCTGGTTGGTTTCGATCAGGCTCCAGAAATCATCCAGCTCACTTTCACTGGGCCGCGTGTCTGGGCCAAATATCTTCGTAAAACTTTTAACCAGATGTTCCCGGCTGAACATCCGCCCCACCAGCCAGCCCAGTGGGCTGAGCAGCAGTTTCTGGACCAGCAGTTTGCGATGGGTCTCCGGGAACAGCCCGCCATTGAGGAACACGCAACTGGCCATGGCGAACGTCCCTTCATAATGCCGGGCCAGCAATTCCTGGGCGACGCTGTCACCGTAGTCATGTGCCAACACATGCACCGCTTGCTCTACGCGCAGGTGCTCGAGCAGCGCCTGCTGCAGGTCGGCCTGTTCCAGCAGGCGGTAATCATGGTCCTGCGGCTTGGACGAATCGCCGAAACCGAGCATGTCGCAGGCAATCACCCGATAACGCTGAGTCAAGGGTTGCCACAGGTAATGCCAATCCCAACTGGCGGTGGGGAAGCCATGAATCAACAACAATGGCTCGCCCTGCCCCGCGACCCAGTAGCGAATGGTCTGGCCCCGGAACAAAAAGCTTTGTCCACGGGTACGCCAGACGGACAAAGGGATCTCTGCCAGCGGCATTATTCTTTGTAGCTCGGGTCTTGTTTATCGAGTTTGCGCAGCAACGCCGGCCAGGCCAATGCCCCGCCCATGCCCTGGGTGCTTTTAGTCACCCCGGCAATCATCGCTCTCGCGCCAGCCAGGATCTGCCCGCCGATAGGAATCAGCTCGGCACCACCCGTTTGCGCCAGCACCTGGATTTCACAGGCACGCTGGAAGGTGAACATCATCAGGAAGGCATCGGCAATGCTGCTGGAGCACGTCAACAGCCCATGATTGTTGAGCATCAAGAAGCTGCTATCGCCCAGATCAGCTTGCAGCCGCGCTTTTTCTTCATGATTCAGGGCGACGCCTTCATAGGGGTGATAAGCCAGGCTCGACAGAACGAAAATCGATTGCTGACTGATCGGCAGAATCCCCTGCTTTTGCGCAGACACCGCAACCCCTGCCGCGGTATGGGTATGCAGCACGCAAGCCACATCATGCCGAACTTCATGCACCGCGCTGTGAATGGTGTAGCCGGCCGGGTTGATCTCGTAAGGGCTGTCCATCAATTTGTTACCGGCCTGATCGATTTTGACCAGACTCGATGCCGTGATTTCGTGAAACATCAGGCCGAACGGGTTGATCAGAAAATCTTCGGTGCCAGGAACCTTGGCCGAGATGTGGGTAAAAATCAGGTCGTCCCAACCGTGCATCGCAACCAACCGATAGCAGGCCGCGAGATCTACCCGCGCCTGCCATTCGGCGGCACTGACTTGATCCTTCACGCTTCGGGAAGGCAAAACTTGGGCAACGTTCACGGTGCTTACCTCGGCTTTTTTATAATAATCGCGATTAGGTTCCCATCTCGATCAGTCTAGTCAGGCCTGAGCATCCCGGTAGTTGCATTGGCAGCCAGCTTACTGGCCGAGCGAGTCATGTCAGGGCGCGCGGGTGTGCGCGCACAACCGACTCAGGCATTTAGGTGAAGAATAAACTCCGCCAGCCAAGGTTCTGCATCGGATTCAGGCGTAACGGTCTCGCTGGCATCCAGGCGCAACATGGGTTGCACTTCACGAATCCCCAGCTCGGCAAACAGCTCACGCACCTGCTCGCCACCGCCGCAGAACGTATCGCCATAGCTGGCGTCGCCCAGGCCAATCACTCCGCCGGGCAAGCCACGCCAGGCCGCAGGCAACAGATCACGAATCTGCGAATAGAGCGCCTGGAAGTTATCAGGCAATTCGCCCAGCCCCGTGGTCGAGGTCACCACCAGAAATGCCTCGGGCGCGAACGCTTGCAACTCTGCCAAGGTGACACGGGGATTGTGTCGAACCTCGTGGCCAGCGGCACGAATGATTGACTCGGCATGCCGGGCGACTTCTTCGGCAGAGCCATAGACCGACCCGGAAAGGATGACCACTTTCATAAATAGACCCTGTAACGCAGTAAAAACGTCGGACATTATGCCCCAACGCAGCGCGATGTCTTAGAATGCTGGCTTGGCAATTCGCAACGGAAGCTTTCCATGATCAATGCAAAACTGTTGCAGCTGGTAATCAACGCCTCGAATGACGGCATTGTGGTCGCTGAGCAGGAAGGTGATGACAACATCCTGATTTACGCGAACAAGGCATTCGAAACGCTGACAGGCTACGCGGTGGAAGAAATTCTGTATCGCGATTGCCGTTTCCTGCAGGCCGATGACCGGCAGCAACCGGGGCTGGAGGTGATTCGCCAGGCAATTGCCAGCGGCCAGCCATGCCGGCAGGTGGTGCGCAACTATCGCAAGGACGGCAGCGCCTTCTGGAACGAGTTATCGATCACGCCGGTATTCAATGAGGCTGATCAGCTAACCTATTTCATCGGCATTCAAAAAAATGTCAGCGCCCAGATCGAAGCACAACAGCGCGTCGTCGAACTGGAAGCCGAGCTGGCGCTTGCACGGGCCGAGATAGAATCACTTAAAAAATGACACGTGGTGCTAACAAACCACCGAATGAGTTGTCTGTTTTCCAATAACCGCATATTTCGAGCTTTAGCATGCAACGCGATACCCTACTCACTCAGGATGAGCTGGATTTCATTCAGAACATGCAGCACAACCCGAAGCTGAACGTGCGTGATGCGTCGCGCGGCCTGCTCGTCAATGGTGGCGTGCAGATTCAGGAGTTGCTGACCCGTCTGGCTGCCCACGAGCAGGTGACGATTCAGGCGCAGTTCGAAAACCAGCAAATGACCTTTCCGTTGCATCTGGTGGAAGATGAATTCCATGCCATGCATCTGGAGTTGGGCGCGCCCAGTATTTATGAAGAACAAGGTCCTCAGGTGCGTCCATGGCGACTGAGCCTGCCTGAACCCCTCCCGCTGCAAACCGAAAAAGGTTCGCAGAGTGCGCTCTGGGTGCATGAAATCTCGTTCAAGGGGATTTTGCTGGAGAACCGCAAAGCGACCAAACCGCCAAAATACTTCGCCCTGTGGTTTGCTCCGATGGGCTACGCGCCCATTGCGTTGCGCGGCACCTTCGAACGGCTGACCGAGCAAGGTCTTGCGGCGTACCGTCTGAGCCAGCGAAACAAAGAAGACACTGAGCGCCTGCGCCAGTACATCCTGCAACAGCATCTACTGGTTCACCCTGCTCCGCTCGACTGAGTAACGCGTGAACAGCGTCACCCTTGGTCAAGAAACTCCACGGCACATCGACACTTTCTACGTGTCCAGATGCCCCGCTAAAAACTGCTGCAAACGTCGCTGCATGGAACGCCCATCACTTCCCAGACACGCGATGGGTGAGCCATCGAGGCTTTCTTGCGCCAAATCCGATGCCTCCCCCGCCAACAAAACAGGGCAATCCAGGGTCAGCGCCAGGCGCTTCAGGCGCCGAGGCAGATCAGCCGCAGGTGGATGATTTGAAAACAGCACCAAGGCCTGAGGCTGAATTTTCTCACAGACCAGGCTCAACTCCTCCAGTGGCTGACCGAGCGCCAAGACACTGATCGACGTATCCGTCGTGCCCAGCATCAACCCCGCCACCCACAGCTCCAATTCGCGACATTGACCCGGAATAGCCGCCAGTACGACCTTCAACTCCGTCGTACCGCGCAGCATCTGCAAGCGTTGCAGCGTTCGCGCACGCAAAAAGCTGTCGAGAAACAACCATTCGCTGGCTTGGCCAAATTGATCCTGATGCAGCAGAAACTCCTGCCACAACGGCATCAAAATATCCTGGAACACCACGGTCAACGGGTAACTGGCAAATATCTGGCCATATAACTGCTCCAGACCGCGCTCATCGAAGGCGCTGATGGTGCGACGCAGTTGTGCCTGCCATTCACCCCACTCACCCAGCAATCCCTCATCTGGAAGCGGATTGGACTGGGTCCTGACGATGCTGGCCTTGGCAAGAATCTTCCCGACCTTGCTGACGGCCACACCGCGCTCGATCCAGCCAAGAATGCTCCGCACCTCATCGATGTCGGCCTGGGAATACAGACGGTGGCCGCTGTCGGTGCGGGTCGGCTGAATCAGCCCGTAGCGCCGCTCCCAGGCGCGCAGCGTGACCGGATTGATCCCGGTAATACGCGAGACTTCGCGAATGGGGAACAACTCTTCTTGTTTGAGGCCGCTGCCCAGAGCAGGGCCAATAACAGGTTCGGTCATGACAGGCATCGCTTGAGAACAGTGGCCGCATTGTACCCTCAAGGTCGCCCCTAGAAACAACGCGGACGACGACAGCCTCTGGCTTATTTGCGGGAATCGGGAATAATCCTTGCTTGCCTTTTAAACGCAGCCCACCACCCCGGCGCTGCGTTATGTGAATTCCCTACCCGGGAAACTCACTCGTCTTACGGAGATGCACGATGTCTACCTCACCCGTCACCCTGATGGTCGCCCGCCGCGTCGCCCATGGCCGCTACCACGAACTCATCGCCTGGCTGCGTGAAGGTGAGCAACTTGCCACCGACTTCCCCGGATATCTGGGCTCCGGCGTTTTAGCGCCGCCCCCTGGTGACGATGAATTCCAGATCATCTTTCGCTTCGCCGACGAATTCACAATGCACGCATGGGAGCATTCCGCGTCACGAAGCACTTGGCTGGTGCGCGGCAGCGGCTTGTTTGCACAACCTTCGGAACACCGGGTCAGAGGCATCGACGGCTGGTTTGGTGCCGCCGGTCAGCGTCCGCCGCGCTGGAAACAAGCCGTGGCCATCTGGCTCGCGTTCTTCCCGGTATCGCTGATATTCAACTTCTTGCTGGCTCCCCTGCTCAATGAGTTGAGTTTGCTGCCTCGGGTGCTGGTCAGCACATTAGCCCTCACACCGCTGATGGTTTTCCTGTTCATTCCACTGTCCACCCACCTGCTGTCACCCTGGCTGCACAGCGCACCTCGAGCGCCAATCCGCGCGTCAGAATCGTCACCCAGCCACTAGCCAGGCGCGAGGTTCAACAACTCGCGCAGCGCGGTGCGGGTTGTTCAGTGAGGGCCATTGGTATAACTTTGCTGCAAATAATAGCCAGCTAATGGTTTCGCTGGCTCGGGCCGCATGCCGATCACTCAGGGCCCCGGCTTCAACCCTCACTGTGTTGCGCGAGTTGCCCCATGGTTTTTCCTTCTGCCCCTATTCTGATCACAGGCGCCAGCCAGCGTATCGGGCTGGATTGCGCAAAACGCCTGTTGGCAGACGGTCATTCGGTGATCGTCAGTTACCGTAGCGACCGCCCGGGCGTGCAGCAATTACGTGACCTGGGTGCGCTGGCGATCCATGCCGATTTCTCATCTGAAGCGAGCATCCTGGCGTTCATCGATGAACTCGGAAACCACACCGACAGCCTGCGGGCAATTGTCCATAATGCCTCCCAATGGCTGGCCGAAACGCCAGGCAGTGAGGCCGCGGCCTTTACTCAGATGTTCAACGTGCACATGTTGGCGCCCTATTTGATCAACCTGCACTGCGCCCCATTACTGCACCGTTCGCCTGTGGCCGACATCGTTCACATCAGCGATGACGTCACCCGTAAAGGCAGCAGCAAGCACATCGCCTACTGCGCCAGCAAAGCAGGGCTTGAAAGCCTGACCTTGTCATTTGCGGCCAAGTTCGCGCCCCGGATCAAGGTCAATAGCATCGCGCCAGCGCTGTTGATGTTTCAACCCGACGACGACGCGGCGTACCGCACCAAGACCCTGGCCAAGTCCGCCATGGGCATAGAACCCGGTGCCGAGGTGATCTACCAGAGCCTGCGCTATCTGCTGGACAACCCCTACGTTACCGGCACAACCTTGACTGTAAACGGCGGTCGGCACCTTAAATAAGTCGCCCCGCGAGGATTCCTTGATGACCTTATCGCTGCCACAGCATTACCGCGAGATCCTCGTGGGCCTGGGTGAAGACCCCGACCGCGAAGGCCTGCTCGATACGCCCAAACGTGCCGCCAAAGCGATGCAATACCTGTGTCATGGCTATGAGCAAAGCGTTGAAGACATCGTCAACGGCGCGCTGTTCGCCTCCGACAACGATGAGATGGTCATCGTCAAGGACATCGAGTTGTACTCGCTGTGCGAGCATCACCTCCTGCCCTTCATCGGCAAAGCACACGTCGCCTACATCCCTACGGGAAAGGTCCTTGGGCTGTCGAAGATTGCACGCATCGTCGACATGTTCGCCCGACGCCTGCAGATTCAGGAAAACCTCACCCGGCAGATTGCCGATACGATCCGCGAAGTGACCAGCGCCGCTGGCGTCGCCGTGGTGATTGAAGCTCAACACATGTGCATGATGATGCGTGGCGTTGAAAAGCAGAATTCGACCATGATCACCTCGGTCATGCTCGGTGCATTCCGTGACTCGAGTACGACCCGTCAGGAGTTTCTGCAATTGATTGGACGGAGCAAATAGTCATGCCAAGACTCGAACCAGGAACGGCCCGCATTCGGGTCAAAGACCTGTGCCTGCGCACCTTTATCGGCATCAATGAGGACGAGATCCTCAACAAGCAGGACGTGCTGATCAACCTGACGATTCTGTATGCCGCCCAGGATGCTGTGCGAGACAACGACATCGATCACGCCCTCAACTACCGCACGATCACCAAAGCCATCATCCAGCATGTGGAAGGCAATCGTTTTGCGCTGCTGGAACGTCTGACCCAGGAAGTGCTCGACCTGGTGATGAGCCACGCAGCCGTGCTGTACGCCGAAGTCGAAGTCGATAAACCTCACGCCCTGCGATTTGCCGAGTCGGTGTCGATTACCCTGGCTGGGCAGCGTTGATTCAATGCTGACAAGGGTCTGACCAGAAGCCCTTGTGAATATCTTCGCGAATGGCTTGGACCCGGTGTCTTCCCCTCTTATCATTCAAACCATTAACTGCCTGCAAAGAGCCCATCATGACCGAGCAAGAACGCCTCGAACTCGAAGCCGCCGCCTTTCGCCGACTGGTCGCGCACCTGGACAGCCGCAAAGACGTCCAAAATATCGACCTGATGAATCTTGCCGGTTTCTGCCGCAACTGCCTGTCCAAGTGGTACAAGGCCGCAGCCGATGAGAAACAGATCGACGTCAGCCTCGACCAGGCCCGCGAAGTGGTTTACGGCATGCCTTACAGCGAGTGGAAAACCCACTACCAGCAAGAAGCCAACGCCGAGCAGAAAGCCGCGTTCGCCAAGGAAAAAAAGCATGACTGATCTGAACACCCTGCGCGCCAGCCTTCGTAGCGGCCAACACGCTTTCGCCGACACCCTGGCATTCATCTCTGCCGGCTACGACTACCAGCCACAGGCGTTCAGCAACGGTGGCGTGGAAAACGCCGCCGGGCAGAACGAAGGTTCCTGCAAGACACTGGGCCTGGCCGTGCTTGAGGGGCTGAGCGATGAAGAAGCCCTGCTCGCATTTGGCGAACACTATCGCTCGGTGCAGGCCACCCCAGATGGCAATGATCACGGCAACATCCGCGCGCTGATCGCTCACGGCCTGGCCGGGGTGACCTTCGCAGCCGAGCCGCTGAAACGTAAAGTCTGAACGTGAAAAAACCGGCCGAGCAGACTGTGTGAAAACCTAGCAATCTGCACAAGGCTCAACGAAAATGCTCCGTACCGAAAGATACGGGGCATTTTTCGTTATGGCCTACATTCAAGGCGAGTCGCGCAGCCAGACCAGCTTGTTTCCGGTCTCGCTGGAGGAATTGATTCCTGCGGATCACCTTGTCCGGGTCATCGACCTGTACGTGAGCAAGCTGGATCTCATACAGCTGGGGTTTGATAAAGCGCGACCTAAAGGCACCGGTCGCCCGTCTTATGATCCTGCCGATCAGCTCAAGCTCTATCTCTACGGCTACTTCCAGCGGATCCGCTCATCGCGCCGACTCGAAGCCGAGTGCCAGCGCAATATCGAAGTCATGTGGCTAATCAATCGGCTCAAGCCCGACTTCAAGACTATCGCCGACTTCCGAAAAGACAACAAACCTGCCTTCGTGGCGACGTGCCGTGCCTTCGTTCGGTTTTGTCGAACGGCTGGTCTGATTGCAGGAGAACTGGTCGCCATCGACGGCAGCAAGTTCCAGGCGGTTGCTTCTGCACGGCGGCATCTGAATCTAAAGCAGCTCAAGCGCCAAGAGGAGAAGTTGGATAAACGCATTGCCCAGTATCTGGCAGAACTGGATGAAGCCGATAAAGCCGACGTTTCTGAAGTGATTGATCGCAGTGCGGTCAAGACCGCGCTGGCGAAGCTTGAAGTTCGCAAGCAGGACAATCAGAGCTGCCAGGTACTGATGAATGCCCTTGGCGTGGAGCAGTTCAACACACACGAAAGCGATGCCCGAATGATGCGCACGCCAAAAGGCGCTCGCGTCGCCTACAACATACAGACGGCTGTGGACGCCGAGCATTGCCTGATTTTGCATCACGAGGTCACTCAGGACAGTGATGACCGCAAGCAGTTGGAGCCGATGGCCAAAGCCGCCAAAGAGCAACTACAGCAGGAAGAATTAACGGTTACCGCTGATGCCGGCTACTCCAACGGCAAGCAGTTCCAGGCTTGCGAGGATGCTTCGATTACCAGTTATGTGCCGGTTCAGCGCTCGCTCAACCCATGTGATCAGGAGTTCTTCGCACGCGATGATTTTGCCTACGATGCCACGCAAGACCGCTATCAATGCCCTGCGGGCAAATGGCTAACGCTCAAACAGTTGAACAAGGGCGACCGCATCTACCAGGCAGCCATCAGTGATTGCGCGGTCTGCCCGTTAAAATCCCGATGCACCAAGGCGCAACGCCGCCATGTCATGCGGCATGCCCATGAAGAGGCGTTCGAACGAATGGAAAAAAGGATGCTCGCGCATCCGGAAATGATGATTAGCCGAAGATCCATCATTGAGCACCCCTTCGGAAATCTGAAACAGTGGTTGTTTGGTAATGGCCGCTTCCTGTTGCGCCAGTTGGAGGGCGCGCGAGCGGAAATGGCACTGGCCGTGAACGCTTACAACCTGAAAAGAGCCGTTAGCGTGCTGGGTGCACGCCGGATGATGGAACTGATGGCCTGAAAAGGCTTTTTCGCCTGCTGACGATATAAAAGGAAACGCCCCGACAAGTCGGGGCGTTTCCTTTAGCCTCGGGAAACTGCGTTTTCACACAGTCTGCGAGGCCGGTTTTTTTTGCAACTGCAAGCAGGCTTTTACAGCGCAGCATCCTTCAGACCATCGAGGTAACGCTCGACGTCCAGTGCCGCCATGCAACCCGCACCCGCCGAGGTAATCGCCTGACGATAGATGTGGTCAGCCACATCGCCCGCCGCGAAAACACCGTCGACATTGGTCGCAGTCGCATTACCTTCACGGCCGCCCTGAACCACCATGTAGCCGTCTTTCAAGGTCAGTTGGCCTTCGAACAGCGACGTGTTCGGCGTGTGGCCGATAGCGATGAACACGCCATCGACTTTCAGCTCGTCAGCGCTGCCGTCATTATTTCTCAGGCGAGCACCGGTCACGCCCATGTTATCGCCCAGCACTTCTTCCAGGGTCGCGTTGAGCTTGAGCACGATCTTGCCTTCGGCAACGCGGGCATGCAGCTTGTCGATCAGGATCTTCTCGGCGCGGAACGTTTCGCGACGGTGGACCAAGGTCACTTTGCTGGCGATGTTAGCCAGGTACAGCGCCTCTTCCACGGCAGTGTTACCACCACCGACGACTGCGACTTCGCGGTTGCGATAGAAGAAACCATCGCAGGTCGCGCAGGCGGATACGCCTTTGCCCATGAAAGTTTCTTCTGATGGCAGGCCCAGATAACGAGCGCTGGCACCGGTCGCGATGATCAAGGCGTCACAGGTGTACGTCGCGTTGTCGCCTTTGAGACTGAACGGCTTGCCAGCCAGGTCCACCGCATTGATGTGGTCAAACACCACTTCGGTTTCGAAACGCTCGGCGTGTTCCTTCATCCGCTCCATCAACACCGGGCCGGTCAGGCCGTGGGGATCACCAGGCCAGTTATCGACTTCAGTGGTGGTGGTCAATTGACCACCTGCCTGCATGCCGGTAATCAACAGAGGCTTGAGGTTGGCACGTGCCGCGTAGACCGCTGCGCTGTAACCGGCAGGACCGGAGCCGAGAATAATCACTCGGGAATGACGTACATCAGACATGACACACTCCTATTGACCGGCCATCGTTACGCGTGGTCGGAACGCCGGTGTACCGGCTGGAATAAAAAAGGACCGCACAAGCACTTGGGGAAGGCTTACAACACGGCAGTCCTGAAAATATGAGGCTGCGGCCGGAGCCGCAGCCGGGGTATTACAAGTTTTTAGCGTTTTCGGCCAGGTAATCGGCAACGCCCTTGGCGTCAGCCTTCATGCCTTTTTGACCTGGGCGCCAGCCGGCTGGGCAGACTTCGCCGTTCTCTTCGGTGAACTGCAGAGCTTCAACCAAACGGACCATGTCGTCGACATCGCGACCCAGTGGCAGGTTGTTAACGACCTGATGCTGAACCACACCTTCCTTGTCGATCAGGAACGAAGCGCGCAGAGCGACGCCAGCTTCGTGCTCGATGCCGTAAGCGCGAGTGATTTCGTGTTTGACGTCAGCCACCATGGTGAATTCGACTTCACCGATACCGCCTTTTTCAACAGGGGTGCTGCGCCATGCGTGGTGAGTGAATTGCGAGTCGATGGAAACGCCGACCACTTCAACACCCAGCTCACGGAATTTCGCGATGCGGTTATTGTGGGCGATGATTTCAGACGGGCAAACGAAGGTGAAATCCAGAGGCCAGAAAAACAGAACCACGTATTTGCCACGCAGGGAGGACAGCTTGAAGCTGTCGACGATGGAACCGTCACCCAAAACTGCTGCTGCGTCGAAATCCGGGGCCTGCTTGTTTACCAGTACGCTCATGATGACTCCTTGGAGATTAAAATTTCAGGAAGAGATTGATAAGTTGCCGAGAAGCTTATCGAGGTCGCGAAGATTAAGGAAATATCGTTTCACAATCCACCTCATAGGCAGGGTCTATCCAGATAACCTTTGTATCAACGCTTGACCATAGACTTTACGCCGTCGGGTTTGTTACCGCGAATGTCCGCACTTTCGTACGCCCTGCAAAGCCGGTAAGGTCGGCGCGTTTCCCACCGTTCGGAGCCTGCCATGCCTGCCCCTGTTCTTTCTGGTCCGCAATACCTGCGTGAAGGCCTGAAACTGGTCCTGAGCCCCGGCTTGCGCCTGTTCGTTCTGCTGCCGCTGGCGATCAACCTGGTGCTATTCGGCGGCCTGATTTACCTGGCCATGCATCAGTTCGGCATGTGGGTCGACACCTTCATGCCAACCCTGCCAGTCTGGTTGAGCTTTCTCAATTACATCCTTTGGCCATTGTTCGTGGTGCTGGTGCTGCTGATGGTGTTCTTCACCTTCACCATGATCGCCAACATCATTGCCGCGCCGTTCAACGGCTTTCTCGCGGAAAAAGTCGAAGTGGTGCTACGCGGCACCGATGACTTCCCGACCTTCAGTTGGGGCGAACTGGTCGCCATAGTCCCGCGCACCTTCAGCCGGGAGATGCGCAAGCTTGGCTACTTCCTGCCCCGCGCGATCGGCCTGCTGATCCTGTCCTTCATCCCGGTGGTCAATCTGGTCGCTGCGCCACTGTGGCTGTTGTTCGGCGTCTGGATGATGGCCATTCAGTACATCGACTACCCCGCGGATAACCATAAAATGGGCTGGAACGAAATGCTCGCCTGGCTGCGCGCCAAACGCTGGCAGAGCCTGAGCTTCGGCGGCATCGTCTACCTGGCGTTGCTGATTCCGGTGGTCAACATTTTGATGATGCCCGCCGCCGTGGCCGGGGCAACGTTGTTCTGGGTGCGTGAGCGCGGAGCAGAGGCAACGCCCGGTAACACGCTTTAAAGCTCGCCGATAACAGCCGGTTTTTTGCTCCCGCCACGCACCGGCTGTTATCTAAAGCACGCACTAACGCCCGATGAATTTCACTGCCATAACTATGTATGTGCTGTCACCCCGCCTGATCCTTTCTAATGGCTCTTCCAAACAACCTGTCCCTCTGCATACCACGATGAGCATGATGCTCAACGGCGGGGACGCTAGATAAAGGAAGATCACCATGAGCACTGAAATCATTCGTGAAAAAGCGCGCAACCTGCTGAATGCTGCGTTGGAAAGCTGGAACCTGAACCCGGACGCCGTCTATTTCAACGGCGTCAACAACATGACCGAACGCCTGGTCATTGCTTCCATTTCACTGACCGAAGAAACCGTAGATAAAACCCTCGAAAAAGATCTGCCTACGTACTCCTATGTAAACGCAGGTCTGTTTTCGGTAGCTTACTCATTCGCCGATGAACACCGCGTGGAAGGGCCTGACGCTGAAACCCTGAGCCGCATCATTACTGAAATCATTCATACCCTGGCTTAATAGCACCGTGCATTTCCCTGACGGAAAGTCATTGCGGCATTAACCAGAGCATGTTCATCCTGTAAAAAGGATGAACATGTTTACCCCGTAAAAAAATGAAAACAACCAAG
The DNA here is from genome assembly GCF_056680355.1 of Pseudomonas sp. ASL8. Classification (NCBI taxonomy): domain Bacteria; kingdom Pseudomonadati; phylum Pseudomonadota; class Gammaproteobacteria; order Pseudomonadales; family Pseudomonadaceae; genus Pseudomonas; species Pseudomonas sp. ASL8. Next base: position 579,938 of record NZ_CM155278.1, read on the forward strand.
GCACTATTTGGTGTCCGAACAGAGGCGATTAACCGGAAGGCAACCCCTTGCCGATAGGGGGCAACCCCTTGCCCACGTCCTACAAATAACCACTTGTAGGAACTTTCTGTAGGACAACTATTCCAGCGCGCAGAATAGCTGCAACAGTTGACTCATCCTCCGCGCCGCTCGTCCTCAAATAAAAATTGGCATCTTTATTGCTCTCCTAACACTAAAAAACCAGGAGGCATTATGCCCATTGAATCCAGCATCAATTCAATTCAAACTGTTTCAAATTTTCAGAAAATCATCGATAGCTCCGCACCCGCAGCCATCGAGAGATTAGTCGAGTCTCGCTCAAGATTCGTACACACGTTAACCAGTGCAATGAGCGAATATAACTCGACTCAAGATAAAAGCCATACACCCGCCGCGGCAGCAATGGAGAGGATAGCAGCACCTCGCTCAGCGCCATTAAACTGATGGAAAGCCAGCCTTCGTCGGCCAGCGCTACCGGTCATTCGGCGTCGAACACCTTTCGCGAGAAAACATTATGCGTATTGAGACATCGATCAATTCAACCCGCCCGATTGAAACAACTCGACCAGAAGCTAAAGATGCAACGTCGTTACGGCCCCTCGATAGCGCAGGCAAGTCATTCATGCAGAACTTTAACGAGGCAGTCACAGCATCCGAAACGCACAAAGAACACACTAAAAGTGCTAAAAGCGTATCGCTCAGAAGTTTTCTTTTGGACAGAGCCAACAACGACCAGCAAGAGGCTGCGCGGCTGGCTCATAGCTATGCCTACAATTCTCTCAACGGAGAAATGCATGATCTTACTGACTACCCTATTATTCGCTATAGCTCGACCGGCGAAATTGTGACTGATACCACAACCTCATATTTTGAGAGAACAATGTTCTCGATAAGAAAAGAACGAATTGAACTGTATGAAACAGAACAAGCAAAGGGTACACCTCCAGCAACAATCCTGGAGAAAATGCTGAATTTCAATGATGGATTACCACAGAAGTTCCGTGAAATGGCGAACTGGTAAACTCCGCGCCCATCACTGTCACAAATCCATCATCAAATCACCACATAAGCGACATGGCCTCAGCCGAGACTGACGTCATGAGCACGATCTTGCATGTCACCCTGATTACCGAAACCTTCCCGCCCGAGATCAATGGCGTGGCCAATACCCTTGGTCGGTTGTGCGACGGCCTGCGTCTGCGCGGTCACCGTGTCGAGTTGATACGTCCGCGCCAGAGTGAAGATGCCGGGTTTGTCGCCGCGGACGATCTAATGCTGTGCCGTGGCTGGCCGATTCCGGGATATCCCGGTTTGCAGTGGGGGCAATCATCAATGCACAAGCTGTTGCGGCGCTGGACGCGGCAACGCCCGGATGTGCTGTACATCGCCACCGAAGGGCCGCTGGGATTGTCCGCATTGCGCGCGGCCAGGCGCTTGGGAATTGCCGTGGTCAGCGGCTTTCACACCAACTTCCAGCAGTACACCCACGAATACGGGTTCGGGTTTGTCACCCGTCTGCTGACGCATTACTTGCGCTGGTTTCACAATCGCTCACAGATCACCGTCGTGCCCAGCCTCAGCCAGAAAATGGAGCTGGAGCGTCGAGGCTTTGAGCGGGTTGAACTGCTGTCGCGGGGCGTCGACAGTCAGTTGTTTCATCCGTCGAAACGTTCAGCGGCGCTGCGTGAGAGCTGGGGGTTGGGTGTGGGCGATATTGCCGTGCTGCATGTGGGCCGGCTCGCTCCCGAGAAAAATCTGGGCCTGCTTAAAACCAGCTTCGACGCCCTGCAAGCGGCACACCCTCGACAAACGCTGAAGTTGATTATCGTCGGCGATGGCCCGCAACGAACGACGCTGGAACAGCAACTGCCGAACGCGATTTTCTGCGGTACACAACGGGGTGAAATGCTGGCGACGCACTACGCATCGGGGGATCTTTTTGTCTTCCCGAGCCTGACCGAAACCTTTGGCAATGTGGTGCTTGAGGCCTTGGCGTCCGGGCTGGGCGTGATCGCCTATGACCAGGCCGCGGCGGCTCAGCATATTCGTCATGGGCACAATGGTGCGCTAGCGATGCCGGGGGATGAAGAAGCGTTTATCGATGCCGCACGTTGGTTGCTCGAAGAAAGCGAAACGCTGCGCAGAGTCCGCTTGAACGCGCGGCAACACGCCAGTCGTCAGGGATGGGGAGCGATTATCGACCTGTTCGAAAGACAACTACGCAGTGCGCGCGAGATGAGCACCAAGGCGTTGCCCATGGGGCAATTATTGTAAGCGCGTGGGGGGGGGCGTCCCCCACGCACCTACAGGCTTTAGACCAGCGTCATTAAGGCGTCACGGCTGAACGGCAGGATGTCCTGCTCGCGGCCATCACGCACCTTCACCGCCCAGTCCGGGTCCACCAGCAGCGCACGGCCTACCGCGACCAGGTCGAACTCGTCGTTGTTCAAACGCTGCAGCAGGTTATCCAGGCTCGCCGGTTGCGCGATCTTGTCGGTATTAACCATGAATTGCAGGAACTCGCCATCAAGCCCGACGCTGCCCACGGTGATGGTCGGCTTGCCGGTCAGCTTGCGGGTCCAGCCGGCCAGGTTCAGATCAGAGCCTTCGAACTCAGGTTCCCAGAAGCGACGTGTCGAACAGTGAAAGATATCCACGCCAGCGTCTGACAGCGGCTTGAGGAATTCACCCAGCGCTTCCGGCGTCTGCACCAGACGTGCGCTGTAGTCCTGCTGCTTCCACTGCGAGAAACGGAAGATGATCGGAAAGTCAGGGCCGACCGCAACACGCACTGCCTGGATCAACTCGATGGCAAAACGCGAACGTCCGGCCAGATCGCCGCCATATTCATCCGTGCGCTGATTGGTGCCTTCCCAGAAAAACTGATCGACGAGATAACCGTGAGCGCCGTGGATTTCAACGCCGTCCATGCCAATCGCTTTGGCGTCCCTGGCTGCCTGAGCGAAGGCGCCAATCACGTCCTGAATATCTTGTTTGGACATGCCGTGCACCACGACCTGACCGTCTTTGAGTTTTTCCGTTGGCCCGTAACCCGGCACGCTGGCGTCAGGTTCCGTGCCGACGCGCCGAACGCTGCCCACATGCCACAGTTGCGGGACGATTTTGCCGCCTTCGGCATGCACCGCATCCACGACTTTTTTCCAACCGGCCAACGGCGCTTCACCGAAGAACTGCGGGACGTTCGGGTAACCGTTAGAGGCTTTGTGATTGACCGTCGTACCTTCGGTGATGATCAGACCTACGCCTGCGGCAGCGCGCCGGCGGTAATACTCGATGACTTTGGAGTTAGGCACGCCACCTGGGGAAAACGAGCGGGTCATGGGTGCCATGACCACGCGTGAAGGCAATTGCAAATGGCCCAGATGAAAGGGTTTGAACAAGGCGTTGACTGGCATGTGACGCTCCTCGGGGATCAATCGGTATCAGTGGGGCCAGGCGCCAACAGACGCTCAAGCTGGTTCAGAAAAACGTCGAGGGAGGCGACACTGCCTCCCACTTTCATGCGCATCAACGCCCCTTCCCAGGCATTGGCGATAAATTCGGCGAGCGCGGCACAGTCGGTATTGCCAGGCAACTCACCGGCCTGACGGGCGGCCGTCAGGCACTGGGCAAGAATCGCCACCGAACGCTCAAGGATCTGTTCCACCTGACGGGCGATGGGCTGGCAGCCATCCGCCATTTCGAAACTCAAGCTGCCGATAAAGCAGTGATACTCAGGTTTCTCTTGTCGGGAAAAATGCTCGAGCAGGTCGCGGTAGTAACTCAGGACCCGTTCACGCGGGCTCTGCGCCGGGTCTGCCAGCGCAGCGGCGTAACGCTGCAATCGCGGCGCATACAAATACTCCAGCGCTTGCACGGCAAAGTCTTCTTTGCTGGCGAAGTAGTGATAAAACGACCCCTTGGGAATACCTGCGGCCTGGACAATCTCCAGCACGCCCGTGCCGTGATAACCGCGCCGGGTCATCAGGTGGGCGCCTTTGGCGAGGATCAGATCACGCTTGTCGAGTCGAATGGATGTGCTCATGGCGCGAAGCATATGACCGGTCGTCTCGCTTCTGCCAGCACTATTGATTTGGGTGATTTAGTAGTAAAAGTCGGAGAGAGAATAAAGGCAAATAGCGGGGTTCAATGGACAGAACCTGAAGGGGAAAAGCTTGCCGGGCGTGCTCGAATGGCAACCCGGCGGGCGAAGCCGGTGGATCAGCTCAGGGCTTTTTCAATAGCCTGAACCACTGCGTGATCTTCTGGCGACGTACTTGGCGAGAACCGCGCGAGGACGCGGCCGTCTTTACCTACCAGGAATTTCTCGAAGTTCCAGGTAATGTCTCCGGGAAATTCGGCACCTTCACCGACCAGCAGACGGTACAGCGAATGACGATGAGCGCCGTTCACTTCAAGCTTGCTACCCAACGGAAATGTCACTCCGTAATTCAGGGTGCAGAATTCTTGAATCTCCGCTTCGGACCCAGGTTCCTGGCCAGCAAATTGATTGCACGGCAGACCCAGCACGCTGAAGCCTTGATCCTTGTACTTTTGGTAGAGTTTTTCCAACTCCGCGTATTGCGGCGTCAGACCACACTTGGAGGCGACGTTGACCACCAGCACGACTTTGCCCTTGAGGGGCGCGAGAGGCAATTCCTGGCCATCCAGAGCTTTTAATGTCGTGTCGTGAAAAGCACTCATGACGAACTCCTAAATAACTAGCGGACTAAAAAGGCGCCCGTATCAGGCCGTGGAAACGAACCAGTCGTCTTCACACACCTGCCTGGGCGCCTTGCCGGCTAACAGAGCTTAGCAGCACAAATCAATGGTGATGGCCGCCTTCGCCATGCACGTGACCATGAGCGACTTCTTCCTGGCTGGCGTCACGAATTTCAATGATCTTGACCTCGAAATTCAAACGCTGACCAGCCAAAGGATGGTTGCCGTCAACGGTCACATCATCGCCGTCCAGATCGCGGACAGTCACGATCTGCATGCTGCCGTCCGGGCCCGACGCGTGGAACTGCATACCCACTTCCAGTTCGTCGACACCTTCGAACATGCTGCGGCTCAGGGTGCTGACCAATTCGGCCAGGTATTCGCCATAAGCGTCTTCCGGCTCGATGGACACTTTCAGTTCGTCACCGACGTTCTTACCATCCAGAGCCTTCTCCAGGCCCGGAATGATATTGCCTGCACCTTGCAGGTAGACCAGCGGCGCGCCGCCGGCGGAACTGTCGATGACCTCACCAGCGTCGTTGGTCAGGGTATAGTCAATGGAGACAGCCTTGTTGGCGGCGATCGGCATGGGGCAAGACCTTTTGCTTAAGATTGAAGAACGATCAAGTTTAACCAAGCAATCGCCCGAAAGCGAACGCAACTCTGACGGACGGCCCAGATTGGAAAACCCGACACTCCTTGAGTTTCGTCAGGACGAGGATGGGCACTGGATTGCCGTGCTTTCCTGCGGCCACACTCAGCATCTGCGCCATCAACCGCCATGGCAATCGCGGCCCTGGGTGCTTGATCCAGCGCAACGGCAACAACGAATAGGTAAAAGCTTTAGCTGTGGCTGGTGTGCGCAGGGCCCGGATAACGATAGTCTTATGCCCCACTGAGGCACCGCGAATCGATAGCGTGCCCGTAATGTACAAAAAGAATCAGTGACGTAAACCGGTATTTTGGCTGGCTGATCCGCGCCGCCCTTGCACTGCTCAATTGAGAAGCCCGCATGCAGACTTTTTTTATCGCCCCCACTGACTTCGGTGTGGGTCTGACTTCCATCAGCCTGGGCCTGGTGCGCACGCTTGAACGCGCAGGGCTCAAGGTCGGCTTTTTCAAACCCATTGCCCAGCCTCATCCGGGCGATCTGGGGCCAGAGCGCTCCACCGAACTGGTCGCTCGCACCCACGGCCTCAAGCCGCCTAAACCGCTGGGCCTGGCGCATGTCGAGCGGATGCTCGGCGACGGCCAGCTGGATGAATTGCTGGAAGAAATCATCCAGTTGTATCAAGAGGCTGCGGTAGGCAAGGATGTGCTGATCGTCGAAGGCATGGTCCCTACCCGCCATGCCAGCTACGCCGCGCGGGTCAATCTGCATTTGGCGAAAAGCCTGGATGCCGAAGTGATTCTGGTCTCCGCACCGGAAAACGAAGTGCTGACCGAGCTGTCCGGGCGGGTCGAATTGCAGGCGCAACTGTTCGGCGGCCCAAAAGACCCGAAAGTCCTCGGCGTAATTTTGAACAAAGTGCGCACCGACGAAAGCATGGAGGCCTTCGCCGCGCGCCTCAAAGAACACTCGCCTTTGTTGCGTAACGGTGATTTCCGCCTGCTGGGCTGTATTCCGTTTCAGGCTGACCTGAACGCCCCGCGCACCCGCGATGTGGCCGATCTGCTTGGCGCACAGGTACTCAATGCCGGCGATTACGAACAACGGCGCATGTCCAAAGTCATCCTCTGCGCACGCACCGTGCTCAACACCGTGTCGCTGCTTAAACCGGGCGTACTGGTGGTAACACCTGGCGATCGCGATGACATCATCCTCGCCGTCAGCCTTGCTGCGATGAACGGCGTGCCGCTGGCGGGTCTGCTGCTGACCAGCGACACCGTGCCTGATCCACGGATCATGGAACTGTGCCGTGGCGCGCTGCAAGGAGGCTTGCCCGTACTGTCCGTGAGCACCGGCTCCTATGACACCGCGAACCAGTTGAACCAACTGAACAAAGAGATCCCTATCGATGACCGCGAACGCGCGGAAATCATTACCGATTTTGTCGCCGGGCACCTGGACGCGAAATGGCTGCACCAGCGTTGCGGCACGCCTCGGGAAATGCGCCTGTCCCCGGCGGTCTTTCGCTATCAATTGATTCAGCGCGCACAGGCCGCCAACAAGCGCATCGTCCTCCCGGAAGGCAGCGAACCGTTGACCATCCAGGCGGCGGCCATCTGCCAGGCGCGCGGCATCGCCCGTTGCGTGCTGCTGGCCAAGCCAGAAGAAGTCTATGCCGTGGCCAAGGCCCAGGGCATCGAGTTACCAGCAGGGCTGGAAATTCTCGACCCGGACCTGATCCGGGGACGCTATATCGCACCCATGGTCGAGCTGCGCAAAAGCAAGAGCCTCAACGCGCCGATGGCCGAGCAGCAATTGGAAGACACCGTAGTGATCGGCACCATGATGCTGGCGCTCGATGAGGTCGACGGCTTGGTTTCCGGGGTCATCCACTCCACCGCCAATACCATCCGTCCGGCGTTGCAGTTGATCAAGACCGCGCCGGGCTGCACGTTGGTGTCGTCCGTATTTTTCATGCTGCTCCCGGAGCAGGTGCTGGTCTACGGCGACTGCATCATGAACCCGCACCCCAGCGCCAACGAGCTGGCTGAAATCGCCCTGCAAAGTGCCGATTCGGCAGTGGCTTTCGGCATTGCGCCAAGGGTGGCGATGATCAGTTACTCCAGCGGCGATTCGGCCAGCGGCGAAGAAGTGGAAAAAGTCCGTGAAGCCACGCAGCTGGCGCATCGGGCCCAGAGCGATCTTTTGATCGACGGTCCGCTGCAGTACGATGCCGCCGCCAACGAAACCGTCGCCCGCCAACTGGCGCCCAACAGCCCGGTCGCCGGACGCGCCACGGTGTTTGTGTTCCCGGACCTCAATACCGGCAACACCACTTACAAAGCCGTGCAGCGCAGCGCAGATTGCGTCAGCCTCGGCCCGATGCTGCAAGGCCTGCGCAAACCGGTAAACGACCTGCCACGCGGCGCTCAGGTCGATGACATCGTCTACACCATCGCCCTTACGGCGATTCAGGCTGACAACCTTTCCTGACCCCAATAACAGCCGCCGGGAAGTCCGGCGGAACTTGAACTATTTTTGGAGCCCTGCCCCGCATGGATTTTTTACCTGCCCCATTGCGAGGCGTGATTGCCTCGCTGCTATTGGCGCTTAATACAATCGTTTGCTGCACACCTTTGTTCGTGGTCGCCATCTTCAAGCTGTGCCTGCCCTTCCCTGCCGCCCAACGCTTGACCGACTGGCTGATGAGCCACATCCACGAAGCCTGGATCAGCAACAACAGAACCTGGATGAAGCTGGTGCGCAACACCCGCTGGCACCTGAGCGGGCTCGAAGGCCTGGACTATCAACACTCGTACCTGATTACCAGCAACCATCAAAGCTGGGTCGACATCATGGTCCTGCAATACGTGCTCAATCGGCGCATCCGTCCGCTGAAGTTCTTTCTCAAGCAGGAATTGATCTGGGTACCGGTTATTGGCCTGGCCTGGTGGGCGCTGGGTTTCCCGTTCATGAAGCGTTACTCCAAGGCGTACCTGGCCAAACACCCGGAGAAGAAGGGCAAAGACCTGGAAACCACGCAGCGTACTTGCGACAAGTTCCGCAATAACCCGGTGGGCATCTTTAACTTCGTGGAAGGCACGCGGTTCACCGAGAGCAAACACGCCGAGCAAAATTCGCCCTTTCGCCACCTGCTCAAACCCAAAGCGGGCGGCATCGCGTTTGTGCTCGACGCCATGGGCGATCAGTTGGAGGCCATCGTCAACGTGACCATCCACTACCCTGGCGGGCGCCCAGGTTACTGGGACCTGCTGTGCGGTAACGTCAGGGAAGTGGTCGCGCATTTCGAAGAAATCAAAATCCCGACGCAGTTCATCGGCAGCAATTATGACCAGGACGGTGAATACCGCCTGGAATTCCAGCAGTGGATCAACCGACTGTGGGAAGACAAGGATTTATTGCTGGATCGCCTGCATCAGGAGTATCCACAAAAGCGTTGATCGCAACCTGACGGCAGAAGCGAATGAATTCGCTCCTGCCGGGTTAGCGGCCGATATAAAAATACTGACTTACTGCTGCGGCTGCTGGTATTGCTGACCCGGAATAGGCTTCAGGTTGACTTCAACCCGACGGTTCTGCGCCCGGCCATTCACGTCGGCGTTGCTCGCAATCGGCTGATCCGGACCCGCACCACGCACGGACAGGTGGGAAGGGTCGACGCCTTGCGAAGTCAGGTACGTACTTACGCTTTGCGCACGCTGCTGGGACAGGTCCATGTTGTGCTGACGGCTACCGGTGCTGTCGGTGTAGCCCACGATTTCAATCATGTTCTGGTTGAACTGCTTCAAGGAGCCGGCCAGATTGTTCAGCGGCGAATAGAAGCTGCTGGCAATGGCTGAAGAGTCCGTAGCGAAGGTGATGTTGCCCGGCATGATCAGCTTGATCTGATCCCCCTGACGCTGCACCTCTACCCCGGTATTGGCCATGCTTTTGCGCAACTCGGCTTCTTGCTTGTCAGCGTAATAACCGTAACCGGCAGCACTGGCACCGACAACCGCTGCGCCAATCAGCGCGCCCTTGCCACGGTTATCGTGACTAATCGCAGCACCGGCCAAGGCCCCGGCCAGCGCACCCAGGCCACCGTATTTGGCGGTCTTGCTGACACCACCTGAATTATCAGCCTGTCCTTGGTTGTCATAAGGATTAGGCGACGCGCACCCGGACAACAAGGCAACAGCAGTAGCGACAAGAATCAAACGACGCGAGGTGAACATTGAGGAACTCCTGTTTAACTTCCTAGGGCTACTTTTTATGGCCGCTTTCGATAACGCAACGAACGTCAGACGCAGACCGTGCGGCGATTAGAGCCTCACTTAAGGAAAAAATTCCATAAACCCGATGTAACAAAATTCACGCCCGAACGTAAGGGTTCTGGCGCATCTCATCGCCCAAGCGTGTCTCTGGGCCATGACCGGTGATCACCGTCGCCTCTTCGTCCAGGCAGTACAAGCGCTGCTTGATCGAACGAACGATAGTCGCCTGATCGCCACCCCACAAATCCGTGCGCCCAATCCCACGCTTGAACAACGTGTCGCCAGCAATCAACAGCTTGTCGTCGGCAAACCAGAAGCTCATCGAACCGGGTGTATGCCCAGGGGTGTGCAACGCCACGCCGCAGCCACACGGCAACGCCTCATCATCGGCCAACCAACAATCCGGTGGCGGTACCGGCGTATAAGGCACACCGAACATCTGGCACTGCATCTCCAGGTTGTCCCAGAGGAACTTGTCCTCCCGATGCAAATGCAACGTCGCCCCGGTCTTCTCCTTCATCAACCCGGAAGCCAGAAAATGATCCAGGTGCGCATGGGTATGAATAATACTGACCACCCGCAGCCCCAACGCGTCCAGCCGAGCCAGAATCAACTCATGATCGCCACCCGGGTCGACCACGATCGCTTGCTTGGTGACGGGATCGCCGATGATCGTGCAGTTGCACTGCAACGGGCCGACGGGGAAGGTTTCGCGGATGAGTGACGGTTTGGCGACTTGCATGGGGCCTCCCGGGAGATGGATAGACGTAAGTTTGAATTGTAGAGGCCATGCCGTCGAGCGTCGGCTTGCACCCTATCCACACTGAGTACCTCGCCTGTAGACCCGAGGTTTGCATCCGATTGCCCGAGGCCGCCAGCATGGGCGGGCCCCAGGAAAAAACATCAAAAAGCTTACTGATTTTTTTCCACGAAACACCCGACACGCGCAGTGGTTACAATTGAAAATTTGAGAATAATCACAGCAACCTATTGATTTATATCGTATAAATTTAAAATAAAAAAATAGAGCAAAACCACCGTTTAGCTTTGCACGCTTTTTCGGGAAGGGGCAGGCTATAATGGCACTATGCAATCATCGCGAGCCGATCACGCCATTAAGCACGCTCTACAGGGTGAAGCAATGTCGACTGCTCACCTAAAATATCAGGCGTCGTGACGGGTTTTGTTTTCGTGGTCACAAGAATAGGGCCGGCCTACTTGCAGGAAGGCTTGGCGGTACTGAGAAACTGGCGATGCTGAAGAAAATCCCTACCTCTGAACTTGCCCTTGGCATGTACATCCATAAATTCTGTGGTGCGTGGGTTGCGCATCCCTTTTGGAAAGGCAGCTTTGAACTCAAAGATGCTCTGGATATTGTACGGATCCAACAGTCCGCCATTACAGAAGTGTGGGTGGACACCAGCAAAGGTCATCCTCCTGTGACTGGCGATAACCCTCAACACCTCGAGGCGCCTGTCCTTCCGCTTTCTCCACCCATTCCCGTCGTAGAGCCCACGACCATCCCCTCCAGGGTCAGTCTGGATGAAGAGCTGTCCCAGGCCTTAAAGATTTGTGTGCGAGCCAAAGAAGCCGTCGTCACCATGTTCAGTGACGCAAGACTGGGCAAGGCTATAAAAGTGGAGGATGGCGCTTTTTTGGTGGATGAAATAACCAACTCCATACTTCGCCATCCCCATGCGCTTATCAGTCTGGCGCGCTTGAAAACGTCTGACGACTACACCTACATGCACTCCGTGGCCGTGTGTATATTGATGATTGCCCTGGCTCGACAACTGCAGATGAGCGAGGAGCAAGTCCGTGAAGCAGGGATGGCCGGCCTCATGCACGATGTCGGCAAGATGATGATTTCAAGCGCCATCCTCGACAAGGCCGGAAAGCTGACACCCGAGGAGTTCAAACTCGTCCAGAGCCACCCTGAAGAGGGGCTGAAAATTCTGGAGAGGAGCGAGGACGTCAGTGCTTACGTGCTTGACGTATGCCTGCATCACCACGAAAAAATCAACGGTTTGGGTTACCCGCATGGCTTGGCTGGGGACCAGATCAGTCTGTTTGCCAGGATGGGCGCGGTGTGCGATGTGTATGACGCGGTGACGTCTGAGCGCTCGTATAAAAAGGGCTGGGGTCCTGCACACTCCATTCGCGAAATGGCCTCCTGGAAAGGGCATTTCGATGAAATTGTTTTCCAGAACTTTGTTAAAACCATCGGCATCTACCCCATCGGCGCTTTAGTCAGCCTGCAAAGCGGTCGCATGGGCGTAGTCATTGAGCAGAATGAACAGTCCCTTCTGACACCCAAAGTTAAAGTATTCCTGTCGACGCGAAACAAAATGGCGATTCCCCATAAGGTCATTGACCTTGCCTGCCTCGAGGAACCAGACAAAATTGTGCAAATCGAGCTGGCTGAGGACTGGGGCATCACCAACGCTGAAGAACTTTGGTCTGGCCTCTCATTAGCCGAAGGCAACCTGTTCGGTTGACGTCCTGAACGCTAAGGAGCTCCGATGCGTTCCGGCAGGATCACGGCTTTTGGAGGGGCGTTCAGACGCGCGATTGTCGAATAGTGAAGCAAGAACACCGTCCCGCCCACCAACGCGCAGATCCACCACAGTGTCGGTCCACCATAGGCTCCGTATAACCAGGCACCGACGCTGGGACCATAAAGCGAGTGCCCCAGCCAGCCAGCACTGAATATCCCCAGATACTTACCTCGTTGACGATGCTGAGAGCGTTCTAGCACCGCCAACGTCCACGCGGGGGTCAAAAGCAGTTCTGCCGCCGTGATTGTCAGCATAGTCACGATGGCCCAGCCGATATGACTGCCCGCATTAAGAAACAAAAAAGCACAACTGAGCAGACAAGCGCCAAGCCGCGAGGCGATGACCACCCCGTGACGCTCAATCCACCGCGTTACCGGCATCTGCAGCAAGACCACCAGCAACGCATTCATGGAAAAAAGATAAGCAATCCACTCTGGGCCAGCGGTAGCGTGCTCGCGTAAAAAAAGTCCAAACGTGCCGTACATTTGATCGAACACACCCAGCGCTAACAGTTGCCCCACGATGAACACCAGAAATAGTCGATCTTTCCAGGGCGAGCCTTTTAATGCCAAGACCTCCCGCTGAAGGTCGCTGGTCGCCACCTCGACATGCAATCGAACTCGGCCTGCATGTTTCAAGGCGTAGCCCACCAGACACACGCTGCCGAGCACATTCACCGCACCCTGGAAAAGAAATACGTAGCCATACCCTAGACTGACCAGTGCACCCGCCATGACGCCCGCCAAGGCAACACCCAGATTGAACACAGCCCGATGTAAACCCTGCACACGGATCTGCAACTGCTTCGGGCTGGCGTCCATGACCAACCGTAAATTGGCAGGGCGGAACGCGCCATCGAAAAGCCCCACCAAAGGCACTACCAAAAACAGCAAGGCCAAAGGCAAATGCAGGGCAAGCGCAGCGGCAAACAGGCCGCTGAACAGCAACGAAAAACCCGCCACCCACTGGCAATCAACGTATTCAGATAAAACCCCGCCTGAGTAAGCACCGATGATGCACCCAGCGCCATAGGCCGCCATGAGCAAAGCAATCACAGTGAAGTCAAACCCATAAGCCTCGTAAAAAAACAAAGGCATGAAGAGCTTGACGATACCGCCTGCGCTATTGCACAGGGTCGCCAAAAATTGGAGTTGCACGACTCGGGGTAGGGCTCGGAACATATCCTTCAACGGGTTAATTAACGCCTGCGCAATGCCACGATTCCATCGCGCACTCCAAAGGGGTGGAACACGCCCTTAACTGCTTGCACCGCCGGGTTGCCTTCACCCCAACAACCCCATCTCCTGCGCCCGTGCCACCGCCTGCGTTCGCCGTTCGACCCCTAATTTGCTGTTGATGTGGCTGGCGTGGGTTTTTACGGTGTGCAGGGAGATGAACAACTGTTCGCTGATTTGCTGATTGGAGCAGCCCTGAGCGATGAGTTGGAGTACGGCGAGTTCGCGGGCGCTGAGTTGTTCTGCGCAGTGCAGAGGCTCGCTGGGTTCACGCAAGGCGAGCGCAGGCGGTAACAGTTCCCGTAACGAATCGCGAACAACGCCCGGTGCGCTTTGCAGCAGTTGTTCTCGCAACCAATCGGGGTGCCCGCTCACCAGCCAGTAGAACGGCAGAAGCGCGCCCCCGGTGGCTGCTTGCAGACTACGGGTGAGCAGTGTCCGTGCCTGTGCCTCGCGCGCGGTGCCCAACAGCGGCAGGATTTGCTGGGTCAGCGCGGCGACATAAATAGAGTGGGCACCGGTATTTTGTGCCTGCTGTTCAAGGGCGAGCAGCCGCTGCTCGGATTCGGGCAGCAGCCCTTGAATGCGTTCGAGCACTGCGCGCTGTAATTCGATGTGCTGCGGCAGTTGCGGATGACACTCCGGTGCGGCAGCGGCCTGATCACCGCCATAGGTTTGCGCCAACCGCACCAACCAGGCTTCGGCGAGGTCGATGCGGCCTTGCAACAACCACAGCTCACATTTGACCAGCGTGATCATGGCCAGGTAGTAGATCGGCGGCACGTCCCAGATGTGCATCAAGCGCTCGGCCTCGCCCAGCTCGGCAAAGGCCTCGGCAAAACGACCGTCGCGCCCGTCCAGCCCGGCGATCACACAATGGCCGATCAATACGCTGATATCACGACAGGCTCGCGCTTCAGTCAACCCGGCCAACAGCCGCGCACGCCCCGCTTCAGGCTGCATGCGCATCGTCAGCAGATAGCCTTCATACAATGTCAGCCGCGCACGAACAGCATAGAGCCGTTGGGCCGATAAACCCTTGAGTCGCTCCTGGCCCTGATGGACTTCGTCCAGCGCACGCAATACCTCGCCACGCGCCTGCAACACCCGCGCCCGATCATAATGGGCAAGGGCTTCAAATAACGGATTGGCGACCCGCTGCGCCAACTCAAGCGCCTCGCGATTGAGTACCCGGGCGCGCAGGGGGTCGCCCTCGGCAATGGCCAGATTAGCCAGCGTCGACAGGCACGTCAGCCGTTGACCATACCGTTTATGCGGCAGGCTGCGCAGCGCTTCGTTGCAATAGAGATGGGCCTTGGCGCTGTCGCCACGCCCTCGGGCAATAATCCCGCTGAGCGCCAGCCACTGGGCGAGCATGGATTTCTGCGCTGTCGCCGAGGGGGCGGGCAGAAAGCGACTCAAGTGGCTGGCCAGCTCTTCAGCGGCATCCAGCTGGCACGCCAGGCCCAGCGCCCAGCTATAGAGCACGATCAAGCGTGGCGTGCTGATCAGCAGACTGTCAGGCAAATCCATTTTCCAACGCAGCAGCATGCCGACGTTCTGCTCCGCCAGCAGCTGCTCTTCGGACAGGTTCTGTACCAGATTGGCGGCGACATCCAGATGCCCTGCACGCAAGGCTTGTTCGACGGCCTCATCAAGCAGGCCCTGGTCGCTGAACCATCGACAGGCATTCAGGTGCAAGCGGGTTTGCTGCGGACCGGTCTCGGCGCCGGGCCGGGTGCGCAGCAGGTCGGAAAACAAATGGTGATAACGAAACCAGCGGCCATGCTCATCCAGCGGCACCAGGAACACCTGATGCGCTTGCAGATAACGCAGCATTTCGGCGCTGTCATACGTTTCGCGAGCGGCGTCGCACAGCTCGCTGCAAAAACGCTCCAGGCAGGCGGTATCGTACAAAAATGCCTGAACATCAGTCGGTAGAAAGTCGATCACCTCTTCGAGCAGGTAATCACGAATCAGCCCTTCCCCGCCATGCAGCGCTTGCGGTAACGCGTTGTCACTGCCCGCTTCAGACGCGGCCAACAGCCAGAAGCGCAACCCGGCTACCCAACCCTCGCTGCGCTGAATCAGGTTTTGCAGCGCCTCGCTGTCCAGCGAATTAGAGTGCTGATCGAGCACCGCCACCGACTCGGCGTTGGTCAGGCGCAAATCCTGCTCATTGAGCTCAAGCAATTGGCGCGACAGTCGCAGCCGTGCCAGGTGCCAGTTCGGACGCTGACGGCTGGTGACCATCACGATCAGCCCGGCGGGTAGGTGATTGAGGAAAAACTGCAGACAGCGGTCGAGCACCGGCCCTTGAGCGAGATGGTAATCGTCCAGCACCAGCAGCAGTGGCTTACTCAGCATCAGGTGCGTGGTCAGCTCATCAAGCAGGCCATCAAGCCACTCTTCGAATGCAAAAGGTTGATGCCGCTGGCGCATCTTCAACAAACCCAACGCCTGGGTACCCAGTTGAGGGAAGAATTGTTGCAGACCGGCAAGCAGACGCTCGAGAAACCGTCCCGGATCATTGTCGCGATGACTCAACCCTAGCCACAGGCTTTGCCACTGAGCTGGCAGGCTCTGGCAAAACTCTACCGCCAGCGAGCTCTTGCCAAAACCTGCCGGGGCGCAGACCAACAGCAGCCGCCCCGCCAGGCCTGCACTCAAGCGCTCACATAAACGTGGGCGCAGTACATAACCTTCGGGCAACGGTGGTCGAAAAAAACGGCCTTCCAACGCGGTAACCGCGTGGCTGTCAAACCCTTGCAGACGAGACAAATCAGTCATAGCCGGCTCTTATTAAAGTGCTGTTATCGGCATTGCAGATGTCCGCAGACTAGCGGGTAAGTCGGCCCTTTTGAAGGAATTTGGCGCATTTTTAGAAAAAGATTAAAACAATACGCATCGCTCCCCGTGAACACGGGGCTCTCAATAGAAAACGCCCCGAACAGTCGGGGCGTTTTCAGTGTGCGTTTAGCGATGAATCGTTACCGTACGCCAGACTGACGCAAGGCCGAAGGAGAGAAGTCGCTGACGCTCGCCTCGAACTTGAAGTTATAAGCCGCCTTCTCTTCGTTCTTCATACCGAGCGCCAGATAACGGCCCGATTGCAGATCGTAGAGGGTTTCCAGGGTGTACCACGGCACTTGTACGTTGTAGTAGTTCTGGGAGTGAGCTTCCGCCACACGCCACAGTTGACCACGACCGTCGTAGTGATCGATCACCGCTGCCTGCCAGGTGTCTTCATCGATGAAGAAGTCACGTTTGGCATAGATGTGGCGCTGGCCTTCCTTCAAAGTGGCGGTCACGTGCCAGACACGACGCAGTTCATAGCGAGCCAGATCCTGATTGATATGACCGGCCTTGATGATGTCGGCATATTTAAGGGTCGGATCATCAAGCTTATAGCTGTCAGAGGCGATGTACATTTCCTGCTTGCCGATCAGTTTCCAGTCGTAACGATCAGGTGCGCCGTTGTACATATCCAGGTTGTCCGAGGTGCGCAGACCATCTGCTGCGGTACCCGGCCCGTCATAGGACACTTGTGGCGCGCGACGTACGCGACGTTGACCGGCGTTGTACACCCAGGCCATACGCGGTTCTTTAACCTGATCGAGGGTTTCGTGCACCAGCAGTACCCCACCGGCCAGACGCGCTGGCGCGGTGACTTCCTGCTTGAAGTAGAAAAGGATGTTGCTGGTGTCACCGGTTTTCTCGTCTTCATCGCCAGACTTGGCTTTCGCGTCGTCAGCGCCAGATTTTTTCACGTTATCGCGAAAAACGAACTGATCCTTGAAGTAAACCAGGTTGTAGGAGCCGTTGGCCTGCGGCGTGGCCTGGGTCACCAGACGCTGAACGCTGCCACCGCGATAACGGGTGATATGGTTCCAGATCACCTCAGAACCGTTTTGCGGGATCGGGAATGGAATCGCGGTTTTGAAGTTCTCAAGGCCGTTACCACCCGCGACCAGTTTGGTCTTGGTCGCGTTGCCTTTGATCGCTGCGAACACATCATCAGGCACAGTCGCGCCGCGATGGGACGGGAAGACCTTCATTTTGAAAGTCTCCGGATAGCGCTTGAACATCGCTATTTGCCCTGGCGCCAGCTTGTCTTTGTACTGATCGACGTTTTGCGCGGTGATCACGAACAGCGGTTGTTCCTGAGCATAGGGGTCAGCAAGGAAACCCTTGCTGTCCACAGCGCCAGCGTTTTTCGGCAGCGGGCTCCAGGCAGGGATCGTCCCTGCGGCGTTGCCGGCCTTTTCGGCGCCCATCGGCGTCAAGGTTGTACCCAGTTTGGCGGCGTCGGATTCCGACACTGCAGCCATCACCCCGGTCGCCAGCAATGACAGACCCAGTACACCGACTTGTAACAGACCCTTTGTCATTTTCATGTTCATAGTCGTCCTGAAAAAAACCGTATTCTTAGAAGTTCATGCCAACGCTGAGCGCAACAAAATCGCGGTCATCCACAGTGGTGTACTTGCCGTCGAAGAAGTTGGTGTACGAAAGATTCGCGGTGTAGGTGTTCTGGTATTCGGCATCCAGGCCGAGGCTGACAGCCTTGCGCCCTTCTTCGAAGTTGCCACCAGGACCCGGCGAGTAGCCGGAGACGTCATGCGACCAGGCCACGCTTGGCTTGAGGTTGATACCTGCAAACACGCTGTTGTAATCCCAGATCGCACGAGCACGATAGCCCCAGGAGTCAGCCGTGGTGAAACCATCGTTTTCGCAATAACGCGAGACGTTGTTCTGGGCGGCGCCGGCCAGGGTGCTGGCGTTGAGCGTGGCGCACTGACCATTAGGCAGAGGACCTGGGCCGTAGCTCGGGTCGCGGCCATAACGGACTTTCGAGGTGCTTTCCAGCCCACCGACGTGAGTCCAGCCGACTTCGCCCACGACAGTCAGTCGCTCAGCGCCCATCACCTGATCGAAGAACTGGGTGAAGGTGGTCTGGAACTGGGTGACTTCCTTGCGACGATAACCCGACTGGTCAGCACCCGGCTTGCCTTGCAGCAGCGATACGTTCGGGTTCAACGGCGTAAGACCGGAGTACAGGATGTCGGTGGTGTTGAGTTGCACCGGCGCGTTCGGACGGTAGCTGACCTCGCCACTCCACGCCGTGCCGGTAGGCAGGGTGGTAGAGAAGCTCAGGCCGTACAGACGAATGTCTTCCGGGTATTCAACGTAATAGCTGGAGTTGCCGGCCACGACCAAAGGCAGCAGGGTCGGTGCCAAAGCCGCAGCAGTCCCGAGCGGTATGCCATTGCGAGCCAGCGAACCGACCAGGTTTGCAGGGCTATAAGCGCTGGCCGGGGCGCCTTTACCACTGAAGATCGGGTTGCGGCTGTGGTAATTCATGAAATAGGCACCGAACTCGGTGTCCAGTGGATCGAACATGTAGTGCGTGGCCAGGCCGAACTGGCCGCTGTCGCGGGCGTCACGGTCAGGACCACGACGCACGATTACGCCTTCATCCGGGTTGCCGAAGGTAACGCCCTGGGCCGCCAGGCTGTTGGACACGGGTGTACGCAAACTGGCTGGCAACGCGCCATTGAGACCATTTTTGGTTTTCAGTACGGCCAGGTTGTTGTTGCAGCCGTCGGCGATCACGTCCGGTTGCGAGAAGAAGGTGCCGCAGTTATCGACGACCGTCTGGTCCCACTCAATCTGGTAGAAACCCTCGGCCGAGAGGTTCTCGGTGATGTTTTGCGAGAGGTAGAACATGTTGACCGGAATCAAGCCTTCCTTGATTTCCGCGCCGGGACGACGGAAGGCCGACACGTCGACCGGGTTGATGCTGTTGATACCGCCCTGGATGAAGGTACTTTCACCCCAACTGACGACTTGCTTACCCAACCGCACGGAACCGGGCTCATCACCGATGGAGTAGTTGTGGTAAACGAATGCATCGAGCAGCTCGGCGCCCGACGCTTTCGCGGCTTCCTTGCGGCCACTGTCGCTGATGTTCTTGAAGTTGAGATCATCGTCCTTGAGCTTGAAGTCATACCAGTACTTGCCCCGGAGAAACACACCGGTGTCGCCGTATTTCAACTCAAGATCGTGAATGCCCTTGAAGATCTTCGAGAACGTTTCCCCGCTCTTGAAATTCAAATGGCCATCATCGGAGGTCTGCGACAGGCCGTGGCCGCCGTTGTTGGAACCGATGAGATTCTTGTTGGGATTCTGCGTAGACCAACTGGCGCCTATCGAAAGCGACGAGTCGAACTGACCTTCGATTTCACCGATGTTGAAACTTACGCCAAATGCCGGACCGGCGAGCGTAGAGGCGAGGCTGACGGCCAGAGGCAATTTCGCCCGGCGCCAGAACTGGTTAACTGATGTCATCGACGCTACTCCATGTGCTTTTATTGTTATGACAGTGGGCTTTTCCAGACCGGCTCAAGTGCTCTTGAGTGTTAACCCCATCGGGCAGCCCAGAAGGCTGCGATACGAAGGGGCGTTATAGCCGCTCTTACTAAGACCCTGTACCGACTATAGCCAGCAGGTACTAGCACTTGATCCCTCTAAAGTGTGATTTACAGCGGCAAACCCTCTGGCACGGCTATTTCGACCGACCAGTCACAGCGGGCACCGGGAGAATGGCGTAATTTCAGGATTTGGCAAGACAAGCGCTTGCTTGGGGGCTTGCCGTGCTCAGGGAGCACGGCAAAAGGCACTTAGAGTGTCGAGAGGAAGGTGCTATTGGTCTTCTGCCACTCGATGATATCCAGGCGGATACGCTTCTTGTCGAGCTTGCCGACACTGGTCTTGGGAATTTCAGTAACAAGGGCAATCTGGCTTGGAATCGCCCACTTATTGATGTGCCCAAGTTCGACAAACGGCTTCAAATGTTCCTTCAGCTCTTTGGCGCCGATGTTGTGCTCTTCGCGTATCACCAGTAACGCGAAAGGCCGTTCACCCCACTGCGGGTCGACGATACCGACGACTGCTACTTCACGTACCGCTGGATGCCGGTTGATCAAATCTTCGAGTGCCAGCGAGGACACCCATTCGCCGCCCGTCTTGATCACGTCCTTGATCCGGTCCCGAATATCGATCACGCCCATGCTGTCCAGCGTCGCGACATCGCCGGTGTGCAGCCAGCCACCCGCCCACAGTTCGGCGCCTTTTTCCGGCTCGCGGTAATAGCCCTCCGTCAGCCAGGGCGCGCGCAGCACCAGTTCGCCCTGAGACTCGCCATCCGCCGGCAGGAAGTTTCCGTCCAGGTCGATGATCGCCGCATCCACTAGCACCCCGGGCACGCCGGCTTTGATCCGGTAGGTGATGCGTTCGTCGTCACTGCCGGCCAGCATCTCGTCATTCAAATGCGCAACGGAAATCAGCGGACAGGTTTCAGACATGCCGTAAGCCGCTGTCAGTTGAATCCCTTTGGCTTTGGCTGCGTCATAGGTCGCACGGTTGAGTGAACTGCCGCCGATGATGATCTTCCAACCGGAGAAGTCCGTGCCCTGAGCGGCTTTGGCGTTGAGCACCATCTGCAGGATGGTCGGTACACAATGGGAGAACGTAACCTTCTCCTTGCGCCATAGCTCAACCAGCAATTCCGGGTCGTAACGACCGGGATAGACCTGCTTGAGCCCGAGCATGGTCGCGGCATAAGGCACGCCCCAGGCATGCACATGGAACATCGGGGTGATGGGCATGTACACGTCATTGGTGCCGAGCAGCCGCACGCTGTCGATACAGCCCATGATCGTCGCCACCCCCATGGTGTGCAGCACCAATTGCCGGTGGGTGAAATACACACCTTTGGGGTTACCCGTGGTGCCGGTGGTGTAGAAGGTTGTGGCTACCGAGTTTTCGTCGAAGTCCTCGAACTCATACTGAGTACTCGCGGCCGCCAGCAGGTCCTCGTACTCGCCGATCAGGTTGGGCAGATCGGCGGTCTTTTCCAGGGTATCGGTCAGCAGAATGGTGTTCTCGACCGTGGTCAGTTGCCCGGCAATGGCCTGATAGAGCCCCACGAACTCGCTGTTGACCAGCACGAACTTATCTTCGGCGTGGTTCATGGTGTAGAGAATCTGCTCGGGCGACAGACGCACATTAATGGTGTGGATCACCGCGCCAATCATCGGCACCGCGAACATGCACTCCAGGTAACGATGGCTGTCCCAGTCCATCACGGCAACGGTATCCCCGGCCTTGACCCCCGCAGCAGTCAAGACGTTAGCCAGACGGGCAATGCGCTCATTCAGGGTCGGGTAGCTGTAGCGCAGCTTGTCCCGGTAGACGATCTCGCGAGTTTTTTCGTAACGGCTACCCGACATCAATAGCCGTTTGATCAAAAGAGGGTACTGGTAGGCGCCATCAGCTGGCGGAATGATGCGAGTCTGCAACATAGGAGTCCCTTTTCTGAGTGCACAGTCTTGGCTTAAAAATATGCACTTTAGAGACCTTGCTAGCCAGCCAAATCAGCCAAAGGGATGATTTGCGGACGGGCCGGAATGCAGGCATTGCGCCATCAAACAGCGATCCGTATCAGGGGATTCTCAGGGGTGTGGCCTATTGCACGCCTGCTCCCACAGAGAGGGAGCAGACCCAGGCGCAAACGACGCCGACATCAATTAATCGAGGTAAAGGCCAGCTTCACGCCCAGCGCAACCAGCACCGCGCCCATCGCCCGATCGAACCAGTGGCCCATCCGTGCAAACCCTGCACGTACGCGCTCCTGGCTGAACAACCGCGCCACCAGACAGAACCAGACGCCCGTTGCGACTGCCAGGTACACGCCATAACCGGCCTGGACCATCAACGGGGTGTGCGGGTTGATGACAACGGTGAACAACGACAGGAAAAACAACGTCGCCTTGGGGTTGAGTCCATTGGTAACGAAACCGCTGGTAAAGGCACCGCGTGCGGTACGTTCGCCCACGGGCAGGTTGACGGGCGCATCGGTGGCGCTGGCCGGTTTGGCGCGCAGGGCCTTGATGCCGATGTACAGCAAATACGCGGCCGCCGCCCATTTGAGGGCGTTGAACAATACGATCGACTGCGACACGATCAGGCCGATGCCCAGTAACGAATAACCCACATGCACGAAGATCGCCGTGCCGACGCCCATGGCGGTCCAGGTGCCTGCCTTGCGGCCGTGTGTCACGCTTTCGCGCACAACCACGGCGAAGTCAGGGCCGGGGCTGGCGACAGCGAGCAGGTGGATCAGGGCAACAGTCAGAAATTCCGTCCAGTACATGGGGCCTCCATATCGAGCATGTGAGCAATAAGCACTCTATTAGTGCTGGCCACATTACGCCTTCGTCCAACCGTGCAAAAGATACAGTTGGGTGATCGAGTACCCGCACAATCCTTTGCGCCCTGGCTTTCAGGTGTTCGCCGCCCACGACCAGGCGTCTCTAGCCATTAACGGCAGCGCCCTTTCCGCCCAGATAAAAATCGTGAATGTCTTCGCGCTGGGCCAGGATGTGCGCCGGTCCCTCGCTCACCACTTGGCCACTTTCCAGCACATAGGCGTACTGGGCATAACGCAAAGCGACGTTGATATTCTGTTCGGCAATCAGAAAACTCACGCCATCATGACGATTGAGCTGATCGACGATCTCGAAAATCTCTTCGACAATCTGTGGCGCCAGCCCCATCGAAGGCTCATCCAGTAACACCAGGCGTGGCTCAGCCATCAGCGCACGACCGATGGCGACCATTTGCTGCTCACCACCTGAGGTGTAGCCCGTCAGACTTTTGCGCCGCTCCTTGAGCCGTGGGAAGTAGGCGTAAATGCGCTCAAGACTGGCCTTCAATGCCTGCCGCGACGGCTTGCGCACAAACGCCCCAATCAGCAGGTTCTCTTCCACTGTCAGGTGTGCGAAGCAGTGCCTGCCCTCAAGCACTTGCGCCAGACCATTGGCCACCAAATGGCTGGTCGAGCTGCGGGTGATGTTCTGCCCTCGATAGAGAATCTGCCCTTTGACCACCTCCCCACGCTCGGCACTGATCAAGTTAGAAGCGGCTTTGAGGGTTGTGCTCTTGCCCGCGCCATTGGCTCCGAGCAGGACCACGACGGCACCTTCGGGCACCTTCAGCGACACGCCCCGGACGGCAAGAATCGCTTTTTCATACAGGACTTCAATGTTGTCGATTTGCAGGATGGGTGTATCAGCCATAACGCTCTCCAGAGGTGACGAGGCCGAAGCGCATGCAGCCCTCTTCGGCCATAGACGGCTTAAGACTCCTTGCTGCAATCGCGTGGCGTGATGCCTTTTTCTTGCGCGTACTTATGCGAAGAGGCTTCGATGATCGGCCGCAACAACGCACGATCGGCCTGCACCCAATCACTGATCAGGTTCCATTTCTGGCCGTCCCATTGCTGGAAGCGCACGGCACCGCCGCCCTCATGATCCGAGCAGGACAGTTTCAACGGCTGTACCAGGCCCTCGGCCCCCAGCGCCTTGAGTCGTGCTTCGTCGATGTTCAGGTGCTCGAAACCCCAACGGACCTGTTCACCCGTCAGTGGTTTTTTGCCAAATTTCTCCTGAGCGATCCGCACCGCTTCAACGTTGAGGATGCCGTTTACCACACCGAGGTTGTAGTACACCGTGCCGAACCGTTTCGGGTCTTCCAGGTTGCCTTTACCCGCATCCAGTACTGACTTCTTGATGCCTTGCAGCACAGGGAAGTCGGTGCCTGAAGGGTGAGTGGTGATGGAAATAAAACCTTTGGCCGCAGCGCCCGCCGGAGCGGCATCCTCTTCGGAGTTACTCCAGATATTGCCGATAATGTGGTCTGCCGGGTAACCGACCTTCTGCGCGGTTTTCAACGCAACCGGGTTCATCACCCCCCAACCACGCAGGATCACCCAGTCAGGCTTGGCCCGACGAATGTTCAGCCACTGTGACTGCTGCTCGTTGCCTGGGTGCGGGACTTCAGCCAGGGTCAGCTCGAAGCCGTACTTGTCGGCCAGGGTCTGCAACACCTCATTGGTTTCCTTACCGTACGGCGAACCATGGTAGAGGGTGACAATCTTCTTGCCCTTGAGTTTGTCCAGCCCGCCGGCTTGCTGACCGATGTAGTTGATGATGGCCGACACTTCTGAATAAGGGTTCAGTTGCAGCGGAAATACGTAGGGGAAGACGCTGCCGTCAGTGGAGTCGGTCCGGCCGTGGTTGATGGTAATCAACGGCAACTTGTCTGCGGTCGAACGCTCCAGCGTCGCGTAGGCGATCCCCACCGACAGTGGGTTGGTCGCCGCAGCTGGCGCGCCGTTAAGTCCTTTTTTCAGACGCTCGTAGCACTCAACGCCCTTCTCCACCACGTACTCGGTCTCGCATTCGCTCCAGGTCAGCTTGACCCCGTTCACGCCACCGTTGGCATTGACGTACTGCATGTAGTCGATGAACCCACCAAAAAAGCCGGTACCGCCGGCTGCGTAGGGACCGACCCGGTAGCTCTGCAAGGGGAAGTACTGCTCGTTGTCGGCATGCGCAGTCATGGCTGTAGCGGTCAGGCTCAGCGCCAAAGCGAGGCTTCTGACAAAGGTGCGTTTTAGCATCGGAATTATCCTTATCGAATCAGGGCGATCAGCAGGTTTAAAGGGTTGAGATGGACGAGCGTCCGGTCACGCGGGGGTTCACTCAGTAGCGCAGCGGCCAGAGCCGTGCGCGCTCGCGAAATCGTTGCCAGAGGCGCGCCAGGCCCTCGGGTTCTTTGATCAGGAAGACGATGATCAATGCGCCAAAAATCATTTTCTGAGCATTTTCCAGCTGCCCGGAATCGATCAGGCCCACCGGTAATAAACTGACGAGGTTGGAGAGCAGCACCGGGAACAAGACGATAAACGCAGCGCCCAGCAGGTTGCCGAGGATGCTACCCAGACCGCCGATAATGATGATGAACAAAATCTGGAACGACCGGTTCAGATCAAAGCCGTGGGGCTCGACCGTTCCCAGGTACGTAAACGCCCACAGCGAGCCGGCGATGCCGAGGAAAAATCCGCTGATGGCAAAGGCCAGTAATTTGCTCTTGAGGATGGGAATACCGATTACCGCGGCGGCAGTGTCCATGTCCCGCACCGCCATCCAGTTGCGCCCCAGCTCACTGCGCGCCAGGGTTTTACCCAGCCAGAACATCGCGACCACGATGCCCAGGGTCAGCAGATAGCGACCGACCGGCGTACTGAAATCGATACTCAGGATGTTCAGCGGCGGCGCAGTGATGACCCCGGACGCGTTGTTATTGGAGAACCAATCGAATTTAGTCAGCACCCATTCCACGAAGAACTGTGCGGCCAGGGTCGACACCAGCAGGTAAAAGCCTTTGATCCGCAAACTGGGCAATCCAAACACGACCGCAACCAGTGCGGCGGTGACACCGCCCAGCGCAATACTGACCAGCAGCGGCAGACCCGTTATGCGCAGTTCAAAATTGTAAGTGGCGAACGCACCGACGGCCATGAAGGCCGCTGACCCCAGCGACAATTGGCCGGCATAGCCCGTCAACAGGTTGAGACCCAATCCGGCCAGCGACAGCACCAGGAATGGAATGAGAATGGCACTGAACCAATAGTCGTTGCCGATGAAGGGCACACCGATAAACGCAAAGGCCAATAGCAGGACCAGCCCATAACGGTCCTGCCTGAGACGGAACACACGACGGTCCGCCGCATAGGTCGTGCTGAACTGGCCGGCTTCTTTATAAAACATGTGCGTTCTCCTTAAACCCGCTCGATGGCACGTTCGCCGAACAATCCCGCTGGCCGCACCAGCAAGAACAGCAAGGCCAGCACATAGGGAAACCAGTTCTCGAGACCGCCCCCGATAAGGGGACCCAGATACACCTCTGCCAACTTCTCCGACGCACCAATGATCAGGCCGCCGATGATCGCGCCGCTGATGGAGGAAAAGCCGCCAATGATCAACACGGGTAACGCTTTGAGAACGATCAGGGAGAGCGAGAACTGGACCCCCAGGCGTGCGCCCCACAGCAGCCCGGCGACCAACCCGACAAAACCGGCCACCGACCAGACCAATGCCCAGATACGTGGCAGCTTCACCCCTACCGCCAGGGCTGCCAGCGGATCGTCAGCCACTGCCCGCAGCGACAAGCCAACCCGCGTTTTGTTGAACAGGACCGAGAGCACCACCACCAAAAGGGCTGCGGTAGCGGAGGCGAACAGGTCGAACTGCGACAGGAGCATGCCTTTGATTTCCAGAGGCTCGTCGCTAATGCCCAACTCCAGGCCATGCACCTGGGAGCCCCAGAGTGACTGGGCGAAGCCCTCGATGACGTAAGACAGACCCAACGTGGCCATGAACAGGATGATCGGCGGGCGATTGACCAGCGGCCGTAACACGATCCGCTCGACCAACAGCGCCAGCACCACCATCACCGCCAAGCAAATAACAAACGCCAGCCAAAACGGAATGCCGCGCTCAACCAGGCTGACAAACGTCAGGGCAGCGAACAGCACCATGGCCCCCTGGGCGAAATTGAACACGCCCGAAGCCTTGTAGATCAGGACGAAACCGATGGCGACCAGCGAGTACATCACCCCGGCCAGCAGCCCCCCGATCAGTACTTCGAAGAAAAATTCCATGCTAAATCACCTGTTGTTCGGCATACGCTGACCTGCTCCCCGGGTCATTCGAGGGAGCCGGTTCATGCCTGGGTGTCAGTGTCGGGTGCCGAGATACGCGGCGATTACCTTGGGATCACGGCGTACCACCTCAGGGGTGCCATCACCGATTTTGCTGCCGTAGTCGAGCACCACCACATGGTCCGAGATGCCCATCACGACGCCGATATCGTGCTCAATCAACACCACGGTGGTGCCAAATTCCCGGTTGATGTCGACGATGAAGCGGCTCATTTCCTGCTTCTCCTCGGCGTTCATCCCGGCCATGGGCTCGTCCAACAGCAGGAGCGTGGGTTCAGCGGCCAATGCACGACCCAGCTCGACACGCTTCTGCAAGCCGTAAGGCAACTTGCCAACGATCGCGTCACGCCAGGCGTGGATCCGCAAAAACTCAATCACGCGCTCGGCGGCTTCACGCTGGCGGTCGTCTTCAGCCGCTGCACGCCCCAGGCGCAGGGCTTGTTCGACCCACGTGCTGCGGCGTTTGAGATTGCGACCGCACAGCACGTTGTCGAGAACACTCATCCCCTTGAACAGCGCGATATTCTGAAACGTCCGGGCAATGCCTCGTTGCGCGGCGGCGTGCGGGTGCATGCGGCGGTGAACTTCACCGTTGAAACTGATCCGCCCCTCCTGTGCCTGATAAACACCATTGATCACATTGAGCAGCGAACTCTTGCCGGCACCATTGGGGCCGATCAAGGCACAGATCTCACCGGGGGCGACGGCGAAGCTGATATCGGTGATGGCTTTAACACCCTTGAACGACAGCGAAATATGTTCCAGTTCCAGCAAAGGCTGCGGTACTGCGCGAGTAGCCTGAGACATCGTCGTGCTCCTGATCAGGCCAATTGCGGGCCGTCATTAATCCATCCATCGACCCGCTCTGCTGACGCTCGGGGCCGGGGTTGCCATTGACCCGGGTCTGGCCAGCCCTGGATGTTGATACCCAGCAATGCAAAAAATGCTTTGGTGTTTTCCGGTAACGCGTCACCCACCAGCAGCGCGGCGTGCGTACGGCTAAAGCCGAGGACATCGCGCAATGGTCTGCGGATCAACCAATCGCCCAGCACTCTGCGGACAACACCCGGCCTGCTGGCCAACGCCCACTCGACCAGATGCCGCTGCCAACTGCCCACGGGCGGCAACCGGGTCAAGACCAGCGCATGCAGGCGGCCATAGGTTTCGCGGGTGCCCGCCACCAGGGTCGGCCCGAGTTCGCGACGGTCGTTATCCCGAGTGGCCAGGCTCTCCGGAAAATTCAAACGGAAACCTGCAATCAGCCAGGGAGCCAGTAGATAGCGTGCTTGCCCACCCGCAGCGAACGCCCTGGCGGCCAATGCTTCCTCATGACTACCCAACTGCTGAACCTCAACCAGATGTCGGCCTTCATTCAACAGTTCGGCGTGACTGATTCGCTGCTGCTCAAGGACGCCGCCCTCACCACGCCGATAAAATGCAAAGGCCGTGTGCTGGGAATGCCCTCGAACCGGTAATTCAAGATTCGGTGCTTGCTCCACCAGGCTTGCGTAGGCGACCCACCTGCCCTGCCCATCGGCGTTGCCTGTGACCGTGCGGCCGTCGGCATAGAACACCAGTTGCGGGGCCAGGTGCGCGGCGTCCACCCGCTGAAGCTCTTCCAGCCCTTCGGCAAAGATAAAGTCGGGTTGCAGTTGCTCCAGCAACGCCGTTTGCTCTGACGCAGTATCCAGTGGGTCGAGCAGCGCGGCCACGCCGCCGAGCCACTGAGCAGCCAACGTCGCCAGCAAGGCTTCGGGCCGTGGTCGACTTAGCAAGGTCAGCGTTGCGCCAGGGGTAAAACCGCGCAGGTGCAATGCCGTGGCAAGACTGAGCACCTGCGTGGCGACCTGAGGCCAACTGCGCACTTGCCACACACCCAAATGTTTATGGCGCAAGGCGATGCCTGTTGGGTGTTGCCCTGCTTGCAACAACAACCACTCTGGAAGCGTGGTGGGAACCGTCTCCCGATTTTCCGTGAACTCAGACATTGCCTTTCCCCGCCCACGTGCCGACTCAGCACCGTCCACAGTGATAGAGCAGCAACCGTGCCAAAGATAAATATCAATAAAAAACAATGAGTTAAAAGAATATCGAAATACCCGGGTGTGCTTCTCACTGCACAAGCTGTTGCGCGACTGTTTGCAGCTGAACAGTTGCGCATCCCGCCGAATACGGACACCGCCCCCAGACGGTCGCGTCGACTACCAGAAATTGATACCTTTCCAATGCCTCCAGCCATTTCGGGCTGGACCTTATATTTTCAATAAGGCGCCTCATCCCATGAGCAATCATCACAAAGCAGTTTTCCTCGACCATACGTCTCTGGACCTGGGTGATCTTGACTTCAGCGAGCTGCGTGAACACTTCAGCGATTTGCAGTTGCACACCACCAGCACACCGCAACAGGTGATCGAACGTCTGCAAGGCGCGCAGGTGGCGATTACCAACAAAATCATGATCGATGCCAGCACGTTCGCGGCGTGTCCCGATTTGAAGCTGGTGCTGATTTCCGCCACGGGCACCAACAACGTCGACTTGGTTGCGGCCCGTGAACATGGGGTTGTGGTCAGCAACTGCCAGGGTTATGGCACTGCCTCCGTGGCGCAACACACGCTGATGCTGCTGCTCGCGCTGGCGACCCGCCTGCCGGACTATCAAAACGCGGTGCAGCATGGGGGCTGGCAGCACGCCAAACAGTTCTGCCTGCTGGATTTCCCTATCGTCGAGCTGGAAGGCAAAACCCTCGGCATGCTGGGTTATGGCGAACTCGGCGGCGCCGTCGCGAAGCTGGCCGAAGCCTTCGGCATACGCGTGCTGCTGGGGCAGATACCCGGCCGCCCTGAGCGTGATGACCGTGTGCCGTTGCAAGAACTGCTGCCGCAAGTCGACGCATTGACCCTGCACTGCCCGCTCAACGAACACACCCGGAACATGATCGGCGCCTATGAACTCGGCCTGCTCAAACCCCATGCTTTTGTGATCAACACCGCACGTGGTGGCCTGATTGACGAACAAGCGCTCGCCGATGCCTTGCGCAACGGGCATCTGGGCGGCGCCGCAACGGATGTACTGACCGTCGAGCCGCCGGTGAACGGCAATCCGCTGTTGGCGGGCGACATTCCGCGCTTGATCGTCACCCCGCACAACGCCTGGGGCAGTCGCGAAGC
The DNA here is from genome assembly GCF_056680355.1 of Pseudomonas sp. ASL8. NCBI lineage: Bacteria > Pseudomonadati > Pseudomonadota > Gammaproteobacteria > Pseudomonadales > Pseudomonadaceae > Pseudomonas > Pseudomonas sp. ASL8. The sequence goes on from NZ_CM155278.1 coordinate 610,152, forward strand.
CCGGCAGCGGATCGTCGGCCAACTCAGCGAAAATGCCCACGCGTTTTTTGCTGGTACACCGCGACGGGTCGTGAGCTGACAAGCTCTGTTAGACTTCGCCACTTTTCAGGAGCCAAAGATGGACCCGCGCAGTGAAGTGTTACTCCGTCAGGCCGAATTGTTTCAGGGCTCCGTGCTCCTGGCCGGGCTGCCTGCAGACGATCTGCTCGGGAAATTGCCGAATGCCCACGGTTGGTGCTGGCATGCCGGCGATCAAGCGGTGCTGGACGCGCGTTTCGAAGGCCGCTGCCACTTTGGGGTCAATGTGCCAGAGCAGGCGTTCGAAACAGCCGTGCTGTTTGTGCCCAAAGCCCGCGACCTGACCGACTACGTATTGAACGCCTTGGCATCGCGCCTGGCCGGACGCGAGCTGTATCTGGTCGGCGAAAAACGCAGCGGCATCGAAGCTGCGGCCAAACAATTGAGCCCCTTCGGCAAACCCCGCAAAGTCGACAGCGCCCGCCACTGCCAGCTTTGGCTGGTGACTGTCGAGAACGCACCGCAAGCGGTGACCCTGGAAAGCATGGCCCAACGCTATGAAGTCGACCTGGAAGACGGCCCGCTCACAGTGGTCAGCCTGCCCGGCGTCTTCAGCCATGGTCGACTGGATCGCGGTTCGGCGCTGCTCCTGCAGCATCTGGATAAACTGCCCAGTGGCGAGGTGCTCGACTTCGGGTGTGGCGCTGGCGTGTTGGGGGCTGCGGTCAAGCGTCGCTACCCGCATAACAATGTCACGCTACTGGATGTCGATGCCTTTGCCACCGCCAGCAGCCGCCTGACCCTGGCCGCCAATGGCCTGGAGGGTGAAGTGTTGACCGGTGACGGGATCGACGCCGCGCCCATGGGTTTGAGCACTATCTTGAGCAACCCTCCGTTCCACGTCGGGGTGCATACCGACTACCTGGCAACCGAGAACTTGCTGCGAAAAGCTCGCCAACATCTAAAAAACGGTGGCGAACTCCGCTTGGTCGCCAATGCTTTCCTTCGCTATCAGCCACTGATCGAAGAGCATCTGGGTGTGTGTGCGGTGAAGGCACAAGGGCAAGGCTTTCGTGTCTATCGCGCCAAACGCGAAAAAAAATAAGCACTTGCCGAATGCTTTCGGTGTAGGCAGAATCCGCTCCGTCCTAGGGGAGTAGTCTCCCACGAGCGCCATGCTCGTCCGGCACGTATCAACATACTTGGTCAACAGACCATGGTGCGTGCGACCCAGATCCGCTCAGTCGGATCGGTGGTTTGACAAGACCTATGACACGAACACCTTACCCGGGGCGGGAAGGCTGTACGTGTCATAGCCGTGTCGACCCGCCCCTTAGGAAAAACCTGATGCTGGAATCCCTGCTCGTCCCCACCGCTGTTGTTGCCTTGGCCGAAATCGGTGACAAGACCCAACTCCTCGCCCTGATTCTCGCTGCGCGCTTTCGCAAGCCTTGGCCGATCATCGCCGGTATCATCGTCGCCACCCTGGCCAACCACGCCGCCGCAGGTGCCGTCGGGGCCTGGTTCGGGAGTTTCTTCTCGAACGCCACCCTGCACTGGATTCTGGCCGCCAGCTTCACCGCCACCGCGCTGTGGACCTTGGTGCCCGACAAAATGGATGACGACGAAGCCAGCACTGCGCGTAAGTTCGGGCCGTTCGTGACCACGCTGATCACGTTCTTCATCGCTGAAATCGGCGACAAGACCCAAATCGCCACCGTGATGCTCGCCGCCCAGTATTCCTACCTGTGGCTGGTGATTCTCGGCACCACACTGGGCATGCTGATCGCCAACGTTCCAGTGGTACTGGCAGGTAACTTCGCGGCTGAAAAGCTCCCGCTCACCTTGATCCGTCGCTTGGCGGCCTGTGCGTTTTTCGTCCTGGCCATCGTCGCGGTGTACAAGGCAATGCAGGTGAGTGGCTGGGTTTAAACGACGCTTTCAAGATCAAGGGGATCGGGTCGTCATTGACGACCCGATCCCCTCAGATTTTTTTAGCCTGTTGATAAAGTGGCATTACCTTCGGGATGGCGCTTTGCAGCGATGCGATGCGGCTTTCCGAGGCGGGGTGAGTGCTCATGAACTCCGGCGGTGAACCTCCGGTGTTCTGGGTCATTTTCTGCCACAGGCTGATGGCGGCATTGGGGTTATAACCAGCGCGCGCCGCCAGCTCCAGCCCAATCAGATCCGCTTCATTTTCATTGCTGCGGCTATTGGGCAAGGTCAGGCTGTAATTGACCACCGTATCGGCCAGCGCAAGGCTGTCCTGGCTCAATCCCAATAACGCACCCGCGCCCTGCTTTGCCATCGCAATGCCATAGGCCTTGGACATCGCTTCACGCCCATGCTCGCGCAAGGCGTGGGCAATTTCATGCCCCATGACCGCGGCGATTTCATCGTCAGTGAGTTTCAGCTTGTCGATCAACCCAGTGTAGAAAATGATTTTGCCACCGGGCCCGCAGTTGGCGTTGAGCTCATCGCTTTTGATCAGATTGATTTCCCACTGCCACTGCGCCGAATCAGGGCGAAAAATCGGCGCCTGCGCAATCAGCCGATCAGCAATCGCTTTCACCCGTTTGGCGTCGGCGCTGGTTTTGTCCAGCACACCTTTAGTGGTGGCCTCGCCTACCGTCTGTTGATAAGACTGCGCATACATTTGATTGACCTCTTGGGTCGACAGCATGCTGAACATGTACTGCTTGCGCTCGACGCCCACCGCACCACCGCTGGTGGTATTGACGGACTGGCAACCGCTGAGCAACAAGCTCGCGCTCAAGGCACACAGAGCAAATGACTGACGCATGGTGGATCTCCCTGGAAACATGGCCGGTATCCTAGGCAATGTCCCGCCGCGAAGCTAGATACAAGCCAGTTGCCACCCCTGTAGACAGCGTCCGCAGATGATCACAGGCTTGCCTGCGAAGCGCCTTCAGCTCAAAGCGGCGTCAGGCATTCCGGCGCATTCAGTTTTGGATCGTTCACCAGGTTAGCCAGTGCTCGCTCGCGCAGCGCCGCCTGGGGGCTGGCGAGCAGTGCTTGCAGGGTGGACGTTGGCGTATCAGCGGCCAGCCAGGCTTCCTGCCCGGCGGCATCAAGGATCAGCGGGCGCCGCTGACTGGCTGCCGCCTGCGTGACGACGGCGACACTCAGGTATGTGTGGCCTTCTACCGGATAAGCCTCCCAAATCGCGGCAAAAAACAGCGTAGAGCCCTCCCCCGGCGTCAGCCAGAACGGCCGCTTGCGCGTGGTGCCGCGCCATTCGTAAAAGCCATTGGCCGGCAACAGGCAGCGGCGCAGCCGGAAAGCCTCGCGAAACATCGGTTGTTCGGCCAGGGTTTCGGCGCGGGCGTGAGCAGGCGTTCGGGAAAGGTCGGTCAACCATGGCGGTGTCAGCCCCCAACGTGCACGTGCCAGTTCGCGCTGGGCGTCCCCGCCGCGCATCATCAGCACCGAGTCGCCCGGCGAGATGTTCCATTGCGCTTTTTGGTCAGCAGGGAAACCGGGCAAGGCCGCAAACGCGGGCGTCCAGCGAAACAGGGCATAGCGTCCACACATAAGGGCAACACACTCTCTTTTTTGAAAAACCCTTTTTCAGACGCAGGCTTTAAAAGCTGGCAGTTGAAAGCAGGGCCAAACGCACGTCAACACTCCAGTACGTCGGGAAAATTGTCAGGTTCATCACCCGACAGCGGCAGTGCCGCATTGTACTCGGCGATCAACAGCCGTGCCTGCTCGGCCTGATCATTGTCCACCGACAGCCCTAACAGGCCAAAAACCGGGAGCTCGCCCACGCCGCCGAGCAAATCACGGCCCGTCAAATGAGATTCGACGCCTTCACTGGCAAGCATGCCTTGCAGCAATTCGCCCTCCATCAAGTTTTCCGGCTCGTAGACTCTTTGCATCATTCATTCTCGCTGCGCACATCCAGGGTCCATTTTTCGCCGTCCGTCTGCAAATCGAACACAATCGGTCGACAACATACCGGGCAATCCTCGATATAGGTCTGATCACCGCCGGATAAATCCAGCACGGCCTCAACTGACTCGCCACAGTAAGGGCAGTCGTAACGCTCTATTTCCTGCATCGAAGTCTCCGGAGTGAGTTATGCGTATAATCGCCGTCTATTTGAAGCATGGCTTGTGATCTGATCGCATTTTTCAGATCGGCCTGCCTTTACCCTAGCCGTTTCCAACAAGAGAGCATGATGGGCGAATTCGATGCCATCCGACCTTACAACGACGCCGAAGTCCCAGCCGTCATTGCACGCCTGCTCAGTGATCAGGCTCTCCTTAAAACACTCACCCACTTTCGCTTCCCTCGCATGGCAGGCGCATTTGGCTGGATGCTGAAGCCTCTAATCACACATCGACTACGTCGCGAGTTCGCCGAGGTCCACTCGGTGGCCTCGCTGCAGGACAAAGTCGAGGTTTACGTCGATCACACCATCGAGCGGGCTACCGACGGTGTGACCTACACCGGTGTCGAGCAGTTCAAGTCCGGCAGCGCCTATCTGTTCCTGGCCAACCACCGCGATATCGCAATGGACCCGGCCTTTGTCAACTATGCGGTGTATCACGCGGGCCTGCCAACGCCGCGCATCGCCATCGGTGACAACCTGCTGCAGAAGCCCTTCGTCAGCGACCTGATGCGCCTGAACAAGTGTTTCATCGTGCACCGTTCCATCACCGGGCGCCGGGAAAAGATGGCGGCGTACCTGCAACTGTCGGCCTATATCAATCATTCGATCCGCGAAGACTGCCAATCAATCTGGATCGCCCAGGCTGAAGGCCGCGCCAAAGATGGCGACGATCGCACCGAATCGGCCATCCTCAAGATGTTCCACATGAGCCGCAAGGACGAGCCGTTCGCCGAGGTGATCAAGTCGTTGAACCTGACGCCGGTGTCGATCAGCTACGAATACGACCCATGCGATCACGCCAAGGCCCGCGAACTGTATATCCGCGCCACCACCGGCAGCTATACCAAGGCGCCGGGCGAGGATGATGTCAGCATCGCGCTGGGGATCACGGGATATAAAGGCAGGGTGCACGTGAATTTCGCTACGCCGATCAGCGGGGTGTTCGAAGACACCAAGCAATTGGCGATTGAGATGGACCGGCAGATTCTCGGCGGCTATCGCCTGTTTCCGGCGCATTACCTGGCGTACGCGCAATGGGCTGATGCCGACCCGACACTGGATGTACCCAGTGCCGCCGAGGTATTCCCTGCCGACGAGCTGGCCCGCGCCAAGGAAGAGTGGCAGCGCCGTCTGGAGAGCTGCTCTGTCGAACACCGTCCGTATCTGGTGTTGCAATACGCAATGCCTGTGCGCAATCAGTATCGGGTCAAGGCCGGACGAGCGCTTTAAACGTCTGACTCATAAAAATGGCGCCTCTTCGGGCGCCATTTTTTTTGCCCCGGTCACCTAACCGTAACCTGAATCCGCCACTGTGTTGCACCTCGACACCTAAAGAGACCTTGTCATGCTGCATGCACAGAATCAGGATCGGCTGTATCTGGTTACCCAGAGCGACGAACAGGAAGCACTGATCGACGCGTTGTCATTCAACGTGCAAGACCGCCACTGGCTGGTTTACTGCGCGCTGGGAGGCCATCAGCACCACGACCTGCCAGACCTGGATCAGCAGACGGGCTTGAGTTTTCTGGATTTCTACTGCGAAGCCGCATGACCGGCGACAGAGTGATGGATGTCGCCAGACAGACCCAAAAAAACCGGTTTCTCGCTAAAGAAACCGGTTTTTTTGTTCACAGTTTGTTTGCAGCGAACAGACCGTATTACTGGCCCAGCACCCTGCCGATAGTTTGATCCTGGAACAGCCGGGTCAGGGCATCGCTGAGCACATCACTGACCAGCTTGGTATTGGTTTCCTGATTCGGCGCCATGCCGAAGCGCTGGTCCAGCGAAGCGGCATAACGACCACTGTAGCTACGGCCATTGTTTTGCACGTCAGCGCGGAACGTCGAGCTGATGGTCGCTTCGGTCACGTACAGACCTTCTTTGGGCGACTGGTACTTCAGGTCCACCAAGGTCACCGTCAGCTGCGGCGCGTTGCCACCGTTGGTGGTTGGGGTAAAGCCCAGAAGACGTACAGCGGCTTCGGTCTGAGCTTGCAGTTTAGGCAGCAAGTCAGAACCCTGGACGCTGATGGCGCTGGTTTCCGGGTACAGACCACCACGGGTTCCCAGGGTTGGCGATGGGCGACCATCGACGACGCGAACCACGACCGGCTGACCGTGACCCACCGCAGCGAGTTGGCTGGTGAGTTTGGGTTGCGGGCTAAGTTGTTGCGGGCTGTGGGCACAGCCGACCAGGGTCAAACTGCCAACAGCAAGCAAACCGAACAACAGGCGATGCAACATGCTCATCTCTCCAGGGGCCAGACACAATAGATGCAGCAGTATAGCGGTGCCAACGGCCCGCTCACTAGTTGAAAATAGGACCGGACACGACGGGGCACAGTTCCTTATGAAACGCCTTCGCCACGGGACTGTCACCGAGATGTCACGTCCTTCGGGCAATCTTTCCCTGCCCACTCAACAGGAGCCCCGCCATGGACTTTCTCTGGTCATTGTTCAGCTTGCGCCCTCAGCATCGTCACTACGCGCTGCTGGATAAATCAGGGCTGTGCCAGGCATTTCGGCATTGCGCCACGCCGCCGATCGGTTTTGGGTGGGTAGAAATCAACGAAGCCCGGCTCACTTGGCTGCACCAGCCCCTCCCCGCCAGCGCACGTGTCAGCCTGCACGCGGCACACCCCGATGACCGCCATCTCCTTACGAACTGACTGACGCGCTAATAAAAGTCAGTTAATAAGATCAATTCCGCACGTTTCATCGCTATAATCTTCCCCCGATTATAAGGACGTCTCCTGATCGGGCCTCGCAGCATCGCTAATACCCTGTATTAGCTCCCCCGCACCGCCCACAGAGAGCCGCCCACACAGGTCGTTTGCAAGCGTCAGTGCTTGCTGGTCCGGTGTCGAATAGCTCGAATCGTTTCGAACCTTTCTCGCCTCCCAGCCTCTCACTCTTGCCTGCATCCGATCTGCCGGAACTGCCATTGCGTCGGTTCTTTTTTGAGGTTCACGTCTCCAAAAGAGCGTGAAAAAAACGGGTTTTCACTACTTCACAAGAGTGTGGCGAGCAAATGAATAGTTTTGCGTTTGTACATGCACCATTAATGTCTGACCCAGCCCCCTTAAACAGGACTGACTGCTGCGCAGCCTCCATGACTGGAGTCTGAAGCCTGTCCGCTACGGATTTGGTTGCACAACCGGATGCCTTGACGATAGTCGAATTGCTAACCGGGCCTGAAAATGAGTTCATACGAATTCAAAGCCCGATTGGTGGTGTCCGCTGAAGATGCAAAAAATTGCGAAGAATCGGACATGGCGATCCTGGCCATGAGTTACCAGGGGCACTTTCGGATACACGCCCCGCAAACACTTGGCAACTGACCTCAGGATCGTATGCCGTCAATTTGGTGCTGCAGATTTTGGAGACGCGTTAATGGCGCATAACGAAGCAGTCGATGTGGTATTGGTTGGGGCAGGCATCATGAGTGCCACCCTTGCAGTACTGCTCAAAGAGCTCGACCCCAGCCTTAAGCTGGAAGTCGTTGAGCTGATGGATTCTGGTGCCGCGGAGAGCTCAAACCCGTGGAACAACGCCGGTACCGGTCACGCCGGGCTATGTGAGCTGAACTACACGCCGCAAGCGGCCGACGGCTCCATCGACATCAAGAAAGCGGTGCACATCAACACCCAGTTCGAGGTATCGAAGGAATTCTGGTCCTACCTGGCCAAGAAAGGCACGTTCGGCTCCTCGAAGTCCTTTATTACCCCGGTTCCGCACCTGAGCTACGTCCAGGGTGAAGCAGGCGTCGCGTTCCTGAAGCACCGCTTTGAAGCCATGCACAAGCATCATGCTTTCGCGGCAATGGAATACACCGAAGACAAGGCCAAACTGGCCGAGTGGATGCCTTTGATGATGCCGGGCCGGCCTGCTGACGAGCCGATCGCCGCCACCCGCGTGATGCAAGGCACCGACGTCAACTTCGGCGCCCTGACCAATCAGTTGCTCAAGCACCTGTCCAGCACCCCGGATGCCCAGGTTAAATACTGCAAGCGCGTGACCGGTCTGAGCCGCAAGGGTCAGGGCTGGAGCGTGAGCATCAAGGACGTCAACACCGGCAATACCCGCGAAGTCGATGCCAAATTCGTGTTCCTTGGCGCAGGTGGCGCGGCACTGCCGTTGCTGCAGATGTCAGGCATCGAAGAAAGCAAAGGTTTCGGTGGTTTCCCGGTCAGTGGTCAATGGCTGCGTTGCGACAACCCGGAAGTGGTCAAGCGCCACCAGGCCAAGGTCTACAGCCAGGCCGCCGTGGGCTCTCCACCGATGTCGGTGCCGCACCTCGACACCCGCGTCGTCGACGGCAAGACCTCTCTGTTGTTCGGGCCATACGCCGGTTTCACTACCAAGTTCCTCAAGCACGGTTCGTTCCTTGACCTGCCCCTGTCGGTTCGCGCCGCCAACATCGGGCCGATGCTGGCCGTGGCCCGCGACAACATGGACCTGACCAAGTACCTGGTCAGCGAAGTGATGCAGTCGATGGAGCAACGTCTTGCATCGCTGCGTCGCTTCTACCCTGAAGCCAAGGCTGAAGACTGGCGCCTGGAAGTGGCTGGTCAGCGCGTGCAGATCATCAAGAAAGACCCGAAGAAAGGCGGCGTCCTGCAATTCGGTACCGAACTTGTTTCGGCCAAGGACGGTTCTCTGGCTGCCCTGCTCGGCGCGTCCCCTGGTGCCTCGGTAACAGTGTCGATCATGCTGGATTTGATCGAACGCTGCTTCGCGGACAAGGCTCGCAACGAATGGGCCGCCAAGCTCAACGAAATTTTCCCGGCACGGGAAAAGGCTCTGGAAACCGACGCGCAGCTGTATCAGCGCATCAACGCCCAGACCAATGAAAGCCTGGAGTTGGTAGAGAAGAGCAGCGAGACCAAAAGCTTCGCTTGAGGTAACGCACTTTCTCCACCGCCCATAAAAAAACGCCCTTCGGGGCGTTTTTTTATGGCCTGACGTGTCCGTCTCAGCCGCGCGCTTTTTCGATCAGCTCGATGTATTCATCGGCATGACGCTGGTCTGCAATGAGCGCAATGAAATCCTTGCCGTGCTCATCTTTGCCATCGAGGTCGTAACCGGCTTCGAGGAAAAACGCCAGGAAACGCTCGAAATCATTGATCCGCAGGCCTCGGTACGCCTTGATCAGCTTGTGCAGCGACGGTGAAGTTGCATCGACCGGTTCGAAGTCGAGAAACAATTTGATCTGCGCATCGCCGATCTCATCACCAATCAACTGCTTCTTATCTTTACGCATTGCTGACTCCAACTGACTTGCGGATATTTCACGGGCAGGCAGTTTACCCCTCGCCCACCGTAACGCTCAACGCGCGCGTACGGCCATCGTGTGCAGATCAGCCCAGACATGCCCATTGGCGTAGCTCAAAAACTGGCAATACACCTTCTCGTTGCGCAACAGGTCGAGCACTGCCCGATACTCAGTCATGGGGTAATACAGGGTCAAGGTACGGGTATGGTCATCGAAGGTAGGCTTTTTCAGGCTTTTACTTTCACCGTCGAAGTGAATCAGCACCTCGGATACGGTGGCGCCTTTATTCATTGGCTTGCCTTTCAAACGCAGTAAAACCGGAAAGGTCACCGGTATCGGCTGCTGATTGGACTGGCGCTGACTGCCAATTACCACCGAGTATTCGGTGATCTGCAGCAATTGTTGCTGTTCGGGATTACCCTCGCGCACCGCCAGATCATCAGGCGGCAAATATTGCGCATGCATGGGTGTAGAGGTGCCAGGGCTCTGGCTCGGCGCGGCAGCCAGCGGCAGGCTGAGCGAAAGGATCAAGGCGGCTGCACTACGGATTACTAAGGTCATATTGACTCCCCAAAAAGCTGGAGAGCACTCTAGCATGAGGCTCGATGATTCGGATCAAGGCGCACGGCCCGTACCGAGTTCATACTTGAATGGGCCTGTCTGAAACCATTAGCGGCTGCACGAATAAAAATAATGAATCAATCGAGCGGACCTGTGCGCTCACTGTTGGAGTTGCCATGTCTTTCTCTCTCCCGCCCGTTTTTTCTGCCTGGCGCCAAACCTGGCGTGCCGGGTACTCATGGATCGCCTTCCGCGGCGACCTCAGCGCCGGTTTGACGGTAGGGGTCATCGCCATTCCGCTGGCGATGGCCTTGGCTATTGCAGTGGGCGTCGCCCCCCAATATGGACTGTATACCGTGCTGGTGGCCGCCCCGTTGATCGCCTTGACGGGCGGCTCGCGGTTCAACGTCAGCGGGCCGACCGCAGCCTTCGTGGTGATCTTGCTGCCCATCACCCAGCAGTACGGACTCGGTGGCCTGTTGCTGTGCACGATGCTCGCCGGGGTAATCCTGATCGCCTTGGGCCTGATCCGCGCAGGTCGGCTGATTCAGTACATTCCCTACCCCGTCACCCTGGGCTTTACCGCCGGGATCGGGATTGTGATCGCGACCTTGCAGCTCAAGGACTTGCTCGGCCTGAGCCTCATCAGCCAACCGCAGCACTATGTCGAGCAAGTAGGCGTATTGATCCAGTCGCTGCCCAGCGCTCATTTGGGCGATGCGGTGGTAGGTGCGGTGTGCCTGGCAGTGCTGATTGTCTGGCCACGCTGGGTGCCGAAAGTCCCGGGGCATCTGGTTGCGCTGGCGGTAGGCGCGCTCCTGGGATTGCTGATGGAGGCCGCGGGCTGGTCAGTCGCAACCCTGGGTGAACGCTTCAGCTATAGCGTCGACGGCATCAGTCATGCCGGCATCCCGCCATTCCTGCCGACCTTCACCTGGCCGTGGAACCTACCCGCTGCCGATGGGCAACCGCTCACGCTGTCCTATGATTTGATCCGCCAACTGATGGCCCCGGCGTTCGCTATCGCGATGCTTGGCGCTATGGAGTCACTGCTATGCGCGGTGGTCGGCGATGGCATGACAGGCAGTAAACACGACCCCAATGCCGAGCTGATCGGCCAAGGCCTGGGCAATCTGGTTGGGCCGTTGTTCGGCGGGATCACCGCCACGGCAGCCATCGCCCGCAGTGCGGCAAACATCCGCGCCGGTGCGTTTTCGCCCCTGGCGGCGATCATTCACAGCGCCGTGGTGCTGATCTCGATTGTCCTGTTGGCGCCACTGTTCAGCTACCTGCCCATGGCGGCAATGGCAGCTTTGCTGGTGATGGTGGCCTGGAACATGGCCGAAGCCCGTCACGTTATCCACACCCTGCGCATAGCGCCACGTAGCGATGTATGGGTGCTGCTGACCTGTTTGAGCCTGACGGTGCTGTTCGACATGGTGCTGGCGGTCGGCGTCGGGCTGCTCATGGCGGCAGGGCTGTTTATCAAGCGCATGAGCGACCTGACCGACACCGCCGAACTGCCGCGCAGCTACCACCAAGCGTTGCATGACATGCCCGACCAGGTGCAGAGCTACGCGATTCGCGGGCCGTTGTTCTTCGGCGCAGCGGAAAAAGCCCTCAGCGTGCTGCGTAAGTTCAGCTCGGGGGTCAAGGTCGTGGTGGTGGACATGAGCGCGGTGCCCATGCTCGATATGACCGCACTGGCAGCACTGGACAGCGTGTTGGTTGAATACCGCAGTGCGGGGGTCGGCCTGATCCTGGTCGGGACCACGCCGAGGGTGCGTTTGAAATTGCGCCGGGCCGGCGTGCATCGGCTTGAAGGGCAACTGACTTACGTGCGCGACCTGCACCAGGCACGAGAAAAAGCGTTGCGCTGGCTGGGTCAGGATGACGCGCGATAGATGTTTTGAGTGCGTGCAAGCGCCCCTTCTCAGGCAAGCCTGCGAAGGGGGCGACGCGGGGGCTTGCTGCTGCCGCTACTCGAACTGCGCACGCATCCAGGCATGATATTCAGCCACTCCCGCCTCGCCTTCGCGCGGTGCCCAGTGGGCGAACTCAACTTCGCTAAGTGGGTGATAGGGACCGGCTTTACATTCAAACATCAGGGTGTCCGGCGCCAGCACGACCAGGCCGTGAAAAACGCCCGGAGGCAAATCCACACCGAGGCAATCGCCGCCTGCCTGCATCAGCCGCTTGCTCAGCAATTGGCCATCCTCATCAAACACCAACAGGCCCAGCGCGCCCTTGAGCACCAACAGGCATTCAGCCTTGTCGGCACTCAGGTGGCGATGTGGCGCGATGTAAGTACCTGGCTGCATACCTACCGCCAAGCGGTGACACGGCTCTTCCATCTGATGGAAATTGTGGTGCTGCCGGCCACGCGGACTGGCCGCCGCTTTCTCGGCAAGATCGGCAAACAGCGACTGGTCGAGAAAACGTGGAGTGCTCATCATTACATCCCTTTAACCGCATAGATGCCGGCCGCGTTACGCCAGTAACCTTTGTAATCCATACCGTAACCGAAGATGTAGCGGTCGATGCACGGCAGGCCGACGAAATCGGCTTTCAGGTCAGCACGCGCCTTGCGGTCGTGATCCTTGTCGATCAATACGGCGGTGTGCACAGCGCGCGCACCAGCGTGCTTGCAGAAATCCACGATCGCGCCGAGGGTATGACCTTCGTCGAGGATGTCATCAATGATCAACACATCGCGGTCCATGAACGAGACTTCCGGCTTGGCTTTCCAGAACAGGTCGCCGCCGGTGGTTTCGTTGCGATAGCGGGTGGCGTGCAGGTAAGACGCTTCCAGCGGGAAGTTCAGATGGGTCAACAACTTGCCAGAAAAAATCAGGCCGCCGTTCATCACGCAGAACACCACGGGATTGCTGTCGGCCAACTGGGCATTGATCTGTGCACCGACACGGGCGATAGCCACTTCGACTTCAGCTTCGGTGTAAAGGCAGTCAGCCTCGCGCATGATTTGACGGATATGCTCGAGATCAGCAGACATAGCGCTCTCCAAGGGGGTGCGGTGGAATAAAAACCGGCAAAGGTACGCATCCGTTTCGGTCAGAGCAAGCATTTCTGGACTAACGTTCCGGATGTTCTAAGACAGTAACATTTGGAATAGATTAACCTAGGCCGTTTTTTGTCCTACGCCGGAGCTTTCCTTATGCCTATCCGTGAGATCCGCCATCCGCTGATCCGCCACAAACTCGGCCTTATGCGCCGGGCTGACATTAGCACGAAGAACTTCCGCGAGCTTGCTCAGGAAGTCGGTGCGCTACTCACCTACGAGGCGACCAAAGACCTGCCGCTGGAAAACTATGAAATCCAGGGGTGGGCCGGCACTGTGCAGGTCGAGAAAATCGCTGGCAAGAAAATCACGGTGGTACCGATCCTGCGCGCCGGCATCGGCATGCTCGACGGTGTACTCAGCCTGATTCCGGGCGCCAAGGTCAGCGCCGTGGGCCTGGCCCGCAACGAAGAAACCCTGCAAGCGCATACCTATCTGGAAAAGCTGGTCCCGGAAATCAACGAGCGTCTGGCGATGATCATCGACCCGATGCTGGCCACCGGCAGCTCCATGATCGCCGCCATCGACCTGCTGAAAAAAGCCGGCTGCAAGGAAATCCGCGCCATGGTCCTGGTTGCCGCGCCAGAGGGCATCGCTGCCGTGGATAAAGCGCACCCTGACGTGATGATCTACACCGCGTCCATCGATCAATGCCTCAACGAACACGGCTACATCATTCCGGGCCTGGGCGATGCCGGCGACAAAATATTCGGCACCAAGCAGAAGGACGCCTGATGAAGCCGGATGAGTTCAACGATCCACTCTGGCGTACGGTTCTATCGGGGGCACAAATGCTGTTTGTGGCCTTCGGCGCATTGGTCTTGATGCCACTGATCACCGGGCTCGATCCTAACGTCGCATTGTTCACCGCCGGGCTTGGCACCCTGCTGTTCCAGATCGTGACCCGACGTCAGGTGCCCGTATTCCTGGCATCAAGCTTCGCCTTCATCACCCCGATCATTCTCGCCAAGGGGCAGTTCGGCCTGGCAGCGACCATGGGCGGCGTGATGGCGGCGGGCTTCGTTTACACGTTCCTGGGCCTGGCAGTGAAGGTCAAAGGCACCGGTTTTATCGACCGTTTGTTACCACCGGTGGTGATCGGTCCGGTGATCATCTCGATTGGTCTGGCCATGGCGCCGATTGCCGCGAACATGGCCATGGGCAAAGGCGGTGACGGCGCGGAACTGATCCCTTATCGCATCGCGATGTTGATCTCGATGCCAGCCCTGCTGACCACCGTGATCGTTGCTGTATTCGGCAAAGGGATTTTTCGTCTGGTGCCGATTATCTCCGGGGTCCTGGTCGGCTTTGCTCTGGCGTTCTACTTCGGCGTGGTCGATACCGCGAAAATTGCCGCCGCCCCTTGGCTGGCTCTTCCCCATTTCACCGCACCGGAGTTCAACTGGCAGGCGATTCTGTTCATCGTTCCGGTTGCCCTGGCACCGGCCATCGAGCATATCGGCGGGGTGATTGCGGTCGGCAGCGTGACCGGGCGTGATTACCTGAAGACGCCAGGCCTGCATCGCACACTGCTCGGTGATGGTATTGCGACAACAGCGGCCGGCCTGTTTGGCGGGCCACCGAACACCACCTACGCCGAAGTCACGGGCGCGGTGATGCTGACCAAAAACTACAACCCGAAGATCATGACCTGGGCGGCGATATTCGCCATCAGCCTGGCCTTCATCGGCAAGTTCGGTGCGTTGCTGCAAAGCATCCCGATTCCGGTGATGGGCGGGATTCTCTGCCTGCTGTTCGGCTCAATCGCGGCGGTGGGGATGAACACCCTGATCCGGCACAAAGTCGACCTCGCCGAAGCGCGCAATCTGGTGATTGTGTCGGTGACGCTGGTGTTTGGTATTGGCGGGGTATTGATCGGTACAGGCTCCGGCCCTGACGACTTCGGCCTCAAGGGCATTGCCCTGTGTGCCGTGGTCGCGATTGCGCTGAACCTGTTGCTGCCAGGCAATGACAGCTGGAAGCACAAGAAGAAGCTGGAGGAGATGCTTTAGTTTTTCGCTTCGCTCCCGCAAGGGACTGCGCAAGGCACACTCTTTGTGCAGGTTATGTGGGAGTGAATTCATTCGCGAATGGGCTGCTACGGTAATCCTGCTGCTCCGCGTTAAGCCTTTCGCGAATGAGTCCGCGCCTATCAAACAGATTTTTATTATTTAATAAAATGCGTTGGCGCTTTGTCTTGGGTGTATATCCGGCATGTGTGGTTGCTGGAATTATGGTTTCGCTTTTACAGCGAGGAACCTTTTTCAAACGCCAAAAAGGTCCCGCCAAAACGCTTTGCCCCTCCATACGGATCCTCGCTTAGGCGAGGATTTCCCTCGCTCCAGCGTTGCTCCGGGGTCGCCGCAAGGGGCCGTCCCTGGCCCCGTGCGGCTTACTCGGCATCCTTGCCTCGTTACCCCCTGCGCAACGCCTGCGTTCGGCCTTCTGGAAAAGGGGCCTGGCCGTAATTCGATAGGCAATTCACACCAAATCCCAAAGGCAGATCAAAACCCTGTAGGAGCAGGCTTGCCTGCGAAGAGGCCCGTCGTGTAACAAAGAGCGTCATGACTTGCGGAGTATTTGAACCTTATCCAACGCTTTCGCCGCGGGACGCATAGTTGCAAGCCTCCCACGGGAATTCAGAGTGAACCAAACACCCAGTTTGCTGCGCGACAGCGCGGCGTCGAAGACGGAGCCCACCCCACATATCTCGCCCATCAAAGCATCAACGGCGCCCGCTCACACAGCGTATTCAGCGCCGCTGCCCAATTCGGGTCATCATTGAGACAAGGGATCAGGACCAAGTCGTCGCCACCGGCTTCGCGAAATTGCTCGCGGCCGCGATCGCCGATTTCTTCCAGGGTCTCGATGCAATCAGCGACAAACGCCGGGCACATCACCAGGATCTTTTTGACCCCCTGCTGCGCCAAGTCTTCAAGTCGTGCCTCGGTGTACGGTTCGATCCACTTGGCCCGGCCCAGCCGTGACTGAAACGACACCGACCATTTGCCCTCAGGCAAGCCCAAACGCTCAGCGAACAGCGCCGCCGTGCGCAGGCATTGAGCGCGATAGCATGTGGCAAGCACTTCCGCAGACGCCATCTGGCAGCAATCAGAACCCTTGAAACAATGATTGCCGGTCGGATCAAGCTTGTGCAAATGCCGCTCTGGCAGGCCGTGGAAGCTCAGCAGCAGATGGTCATGTTCCTGCTGCAAATGCGGCCGGACATGCTCCGCCAGCGCATCAATGTATTCGGGTTGGTCGTAAAAGGGTTGCAGCACCGAAAACTGTAGCTTCAGGTGTTTCGCCCGCACGACTCGCTTTGCCTCTTCGATCACCGTCGTCACGGTGCTGTCGGCAAACTGCGGGTACAGCGGTGCCAGCGTCACCTTCTGAATACCCTGGGCCGCCAGCCGTGTGAGCATCGTCTCGATTGACGGCTCGCCATACCGCATAGCCAGCTCGACCGGACCTTGGATCCACTCCTTGACCATGGCTTTTTGCAAACGCTGACTCAGCACCACCAGCGGCGAACCTTCGTCCCACCAGATCGAGGCGTAGGCATGCGCCGACTGCTCGGGACGCTTGACCAGGATCAGTGACACCAGCAAGCGCCGAATGGGCCAAGCCAGGTCAATAACATAGGGGTCCATCAAAAATTGATTCAGGTAGCTGCGGACATCCGCCACCTTGGTCGACGCCGGTGAACCCAGATTGACCAGCAACAGCGCGTGATCGGTCATGCAACATCCTATTTCAGTGGCGACCCAGTAAATTATCCAGGGCCGCGTGCAGATCAGTGAATTGGAAAGTGAAACCTGCCGCTTGTAATCGCCCTGGTTGCGCGCGCTGACCACCCAGCAACATCTCGGACATTTCGCCCATCAGCACGCGCAACACAGGGGCCGGCAATGGCATGAACGCTGGACGGTGCAGCACGTCAGCCAGCGTCTTGGCGAATTCGCGATTACGCACCGGGTGTGGCGCGCAGGCATTATAAGGACCTCGGGCGTCAGGCTGGTTCAACAGAAAATCAATCAGCGCAACTTGATCGCGCAAATGAATCCACGACATCCATTGCCGGCCATTGCCGATGGGCCCGCCCAGACCGAGTTTGAACGGCAGCAACAGGCGCTGCAAAAAGCCACCGGGATTGGCCAACACCAACCCCGTGCGCACAATCACCACACGGATGCCCAGCTCTTCCGCACGTTGCGCGGTCTCTTCCCAGCTTTCGCACAACTGGCTGGCAAAATCCCGGATGACTGGCTGCGCGTCTTCGTCCAGCTCACGCTCGCCACCATCGCCATACCAGCCCACCGCCGAGCCAGAAATCAACACCTGAGGTTTTTGTTCACGCCGTTCCAGCCACGCGAGCAACTGTTCGGTGAGGCCGATGCGACTGCTCAACAGCAGTAACTTGCGCTTGCGGGTCCAGAGCCTGTCGGCAATCGGCTCGCCTGCCAGATTGATCACCGCATCAACCGGTTCGGCCCCCAACTCGTCAAGACGCGCAATGCCGCGGACCGAATCGCCGCAGAGTTTACCGACCTCTCCAGGCCTTCGACTCCAGACGGTGAGCTGATGACCTTGAGCCCGCCAGTGCTTGCAGAGTTGACGTCCTATCAAACCAGTACCGCCGGTCAGCAATATGTGCATGACATCTCCCTCGCGTGGCGTTCGTCGCAAATCGTTAGTCTATTAATTACAGCCCGGCGCTTTTACTCGCCGCCGTTGACCTAACAATAGGCTACCCCTGAAAACGGTGACGCTGCATGACCCGTTCGGGTAGTTGAAAGAACCCATCAGGGCGCCAGACTCAAGCTGTCGAGCCGTACGATCAGCACGAGGCAGCAAGTTATACCAAAAAACAATATTGTACAGGTTTTAACTACGGCGTAGTCTGTACGGACAAGGTAAACGAGGCCCCTATGACTGTACCCATCGCAATCATCGGCACCGGCATCGCCGGACTCTCCGCCGCCCAAGCCCTGCACGCCGCCGGGCATGCGGTTCATCTTTTCGATAAAAGCCACGGCAGTGGCGGCCGAATGTCCAGCAAGCGCAGCGATGCAGGCTCTCTGGATCTGGGCGCGCAGTATTTCACTGCTCGCGACCGCCGCTTCGTCGACGCGGTTCAGCAATGGCAAACCAAAGGCCACGTCGCTGAATGGAAGCCATTGCTCTACAACTACCACGCAGGCAAGCTCAGTCCGTCGCCGGATGAACAAGTGCGCTGGGTCGGCACCCCGCGCATGAGCGCGATTACCCGAGCGATGCGCGGCGATCTGCCGGTCACCTTCTCTTGCCGGATCACTGAAGTCTTTCGCGGCGAAGAACACTGGAATCTGCAGGACGCCGACGGCATTACCTACGGCCCCTTCAGCCACGTGGTCATCGCCACGCCCGCACCGCAAGCGACAACCTTGCTGGCCGCCGCGCCGAAACTCGCTGGCGTCGCTGCCGGTGTGCAGATGGAGCCGACCTGGGCCGTGGCACTGGCGTTCGACACCCCCCTGCAAACCCCGATGGAGGGCTGCTTCGTGCAGGACAGCGCGCTTGACTGGCTGGCCCGCAACCGCAGCAAACCGGGACGTGACAGCGCACTCGACACCTGGGTTTTGCATGCCACCAGCGCCTGGAGCAAGCAGCACCTGGACATGCCCAAGGAAGCCGTGATCGAACAATTGCACGGAGCCTTCGCTGAACTGGTCGGCTGCGCCATGCCCGCCCCCGCGTTCACGCTGGCACACCGCTGGCTGTACGCACGCCCGGCAACCGCGCACGAATGGGGCGCATTGTCCGACTCGGATCTGGGTTTGTATGTGTGTGGCGACTGGTGCCTGTCGGGCCGTGTCGAAGGTGCATGGCTCAGCGGTCAAGAGGCCGCGCGCCGACTGATCGAGCATCTGGAATGAACCGCTTCAATCCGCGTAAATTGCTGCTGTCCAAGTGGACAGCAGCCCATCCTCAACACCGTGAAAAGCATTTTCTGGTCACCGAACTGTTCTGCGACGAAGAAGGCAACGTCCTGGATATCGAATTGCAAGCCGTGCTCACCCAGCGCAGTGAACGCTTTCCCTGGCAAACCCTGCAAAACACTGAAGCCTGGTATCTCGGCTGGAAATAGCGCCGCGCCGAACACCTCTCCTCACCCTCGCCTGACCTCGTCACGGAAGCCCTCTTTCTGCCAATCCGTGACAATTCCTGTACAAATAATTTGACTTGTACAAGCGCGAACCTATGATGGACCTAAGTTGTACAGAAAACAGTATCTGTACAAGTCCAGCTCAGAGGTTCGTTATGACCAGCACCCCCGCCATCCACAAACCGAAGCTCGGCGTCAGCGCCTGCCTGATGGGCGTCGAAGTGCGTTTTAACGGCGGCCACAAAGAGTCGCACCTGTGTACCCGCAGCCTGAATGAGCATTTCGACTTCGTACCGGCCTGCCCGGAAGTGGCCATTGGCATGGGCATTCCCCGCGAAGCCATTCGCCTGATCGGTGACCCCGCTAATCCACAGGCGGTCGGCAGCGTGCACAGCGAATTGAACGTGACCCAGGCGCTGGCAGATTACGGCACGCACATGGCGACCGAAATGGACGACATCTGCGGCTACATCTTTATGCAAAAGTCCCCCTCATGCGGTCTGGAGCGGGTCAAGGTCTACCAGGACAACGGCGTACCGGCAACGGACGGCGGGCGCGGGATTTATGCCCAGGCTTTTTGCGCTCGGCACCCGAATCTGCCGGTGGAAGAAGACGGTCGCCTGAATGACCCGGTGCTGCGAGAAAACTTCATCACCCGCGTGTTTGCCTACGCCGACTGGCAAGCCTTGCTGCGCAACGGGCTGACCCGTCGCGGGCTGACCGAATTCCACTCGCGCTACAAATACCAACTGATGGCCAACCACCCGGCGCAGTACAGGGTGCTGGGGAAAATGCTTGGTTCCATGGCCAAAGCCGATCCGAATGAAGTCGGCCCGCGCTACTTCAGCGCGTTGATGAGCGCGCTGAAAAAATGCGCCACCCGTGGCACCCACACCAATGTCCTGCAGCACCTCAACGGCTATTTCAAAAAAACCATGAGCCCCGGGGACAGCCAGGAAATGCAGCGCCTGATTGCTCAATACCGCCGAGGCATCGTGCCGCTGGTGGTGCCCTTGACCTTGCTCAAGCATCACTTGCGCCAGAACCCCGACCCGTACGTGGCCCAGCAGATTTACCTGCAACCGCACCCGGAAAATCTCAGCCTGCGAAATGCGATCTAACCCATGAACGACTCTAGCTGCGATGCACTCGACGATGCCCCGGAATCCGGGCCCGATGCCTACGCATTGGCGCTGGAACAGGGCTGGTTGCCGATCCGTGAAGTCGCCCGGCAAACCGGGGTCAACGCCGTCACCCTGCGCGCATGGGAACGGCGCTACGGACTGGTGGTGCCACAGCGCACGCCCAAAGGCCATCGCCTGTATTCGGCCGAGCATGTGCAACGCATCCTGACGATCCTGACGTGGCTCAACCGGGGCGTCTCGGTCAGCCAGGTCAAACACCTGCTCGACACTCCACAGCCGGTCGCGAACAACCCTGAAAACGACTGGGACACGTTGCGCCAGGCGTTGATGCAAGCGATCAGCCAACTGGACGAACGCAAGGTCGACGAAACCGTCAATCAGGCCATGGCGCTGTACCCGCCTCGCACCCTTTGCGAGCAGCTTTTGCTGCCGTTGCTGGCAGAGCTGGAACAGCGCTGGCAGGGACAGTTCGGCGCGCAGCTGGAGCGCGTGTTTTTTTACTCGTGGCTGCGCAGCAAGCTGGGGGCACGGATCTACTACAACAACCGCCAACTCAGCGGCGCTCCTCTGTTACTGGTCAATCAGTCCGACCTGCCACTGGAGCCGCACCTGTGGCTGACTGCCTGGCTGATCAGCAGCGCCGATTGCCCGGTGCAGGTCTTCGATTGGCCGCTGCCGAACGGCGAGTTGGCGCTCGCGGTGGAGTACCTGCAGGCCCGCGCCCTGCTGCTGTATTCCAGCAAGGCACTGAACCTCAGCCAATTGCCCAAGCTTTTGAGCAACATCGCCTGCCCCAAGCTGCTGACCGGACCCACGGTATGCATCCACTTTGCCGAGCTGTCCGTATCTACCACTGAGATCGACGGATTGACCCTCGCCGAAGATCCCCTGTCAGCCCAAACCGCGCTGCACCAACTCGGGCTCATCTAAGGAACGACCATGCAACTGATTTGGCTGCGCAGCGACCTGCGCCTGCACGACAACACCGCCTTGACCGCCGCCATGGAGCGCGGCCCGACGGTGGCGGTGTACCTGATCAGCCCTGGGCAGTGGCAGGCCCATGACGATGCCGCCTGCAAGGTCGACTTCTGGTTGCGCAACCTGGTTGAGCTGGGTAAGGCGCTGGACGCACTGAATGTGCCGCTGTTGATCCGTCATGCCGACACCTGGGACCAGGTGCCCAAGGTGCTGCTCGATCTGTGCAAAGAGCACACCATCGAGGGCCTGAACCTCAATGACGAATACGGCATCAATGAAACGAATCGGGATCGCGCCGTCACCGAAGCCCTGGAACAGGCCGGGATTAATGTCTACCGCTACCTGGATCAGTTGCTGTTCAAGCCCGGCAGCGTCCTGACCAAAGCCGGTAGTTATTTCCAGGTCTTCAGTCAGTTCCGCAGAGTCTGCTATTCGCGCCTGCACGAAGCCATGCCGAGTCTGGTCCATGCGCCTGAAGCGCAACACAGGCTGGGCATCCACAGTGATGCCGTGCCGCACCATGTCGAGGGTTTCGCCCCACCGACAGCGGCGTTGCGCACGCTTTGGCCCGCAGGAGAAGACGAGGCGCGTCGGCGTCTTGAAGCCTTCACTGACGAACAGATCGGTTACTACCAGAGCGAACGGGATTTTCCGGCAAAACCGGGCACCAGCCAGCTGTCTGCGTACCTTGTTGCCGGGGTGATATCTCCCCGCCAATGCCTGCACGCCGCGCTGATGAGCAACCACGGCGAATTCGAAACCGGCAACGTCGGCTGCGTCACCTGGATCAACGAACTGCTCTGGCGTGAATTCTACAAACATACCTTGGTCGGCTCCCCACGGGTTTCCCGGCACCGCGCCTTTCGCCCGGAAACCGAAGCCGTGCCGTGGCGCGACGCGCCTGAAGAATTGGCGGCGTGGCAAGAAGCCCGCACCGGCCTGCCCATTATTGATGCCGCCATGCGCCAACTGCTGGAAACAGGCTGGATGCACAACCGGCTAAGGATGGTCGTCGCCATGTTCCTGACCAAAAACCTGCTGATCGATTGGCGCCTGGGTGAGCGGTTTTTCATGCAGCACTTGATTGACGGTGATCTGGCGGCAAACAACGGCGGCTGGCAATGGAGTTCGTCCACGGGTACCGACTCGGCGCCTTACTTCCGGATATTCAACCCTCTCAGCCAGTCGGAGAGATTCGACGGTGAAGGTCGCTTCATCAAGCGCTGGCTGCCTGAACTGGAGGATCTGAACAAAAAGGATATCCACAACCCGGCGGCCATGGGCGGGCTGTTCGGCGTGGGCGACTACCCGAAACCCATGGTTGATTTGAGAGCAAGCCGCGAACGTGCACTGGCTGCCTTTAAAGGCCTGCCGCATCGACAGCCTGTGGGTGGCGGCTATGAGTGACTTTCTGCGCCAGTTCGCCCAGCGCTTTGCCGCACTGGATAAGCACAACCTGGATCGGCTTGGCGAGCTGTACAGCGACGATGTGGTGTTTACCGACCCCTTGCATGCCGTTCATGGCCTCAAGGATGTACGTCGGTATTTCAGCGAGCTGTACACCAACGTCAGCCAACTGCGCTTCGATTTCTATGCGTTCGATCAAATAGGCGAAGGCAAAGGCTACCTGCGCTGGACCATGAGTTTTTGTCACCCGCGATTAAATGCCGGTCAGCTGATCCGGGTTGAGGGCTGCTCACACTTGCTATGGCACGACAAGGTTTACCAGCACCGCGACTTCTTCGACGCTGGCGCCCTGCTCTATGAGCACGTGCCGGTCATGGGACGGGCCATCGCCTGGCTAAAAAGGAGACTGGTATGACGCATCCTGACGCACGACGTATCTGGCTGACCGGCGCCAGCAGTGGCATCGGTCTGGCGCTGGCCGAAGAACTGCTCAAGTCTGGCCACCGACTGGCCCTGACTGCCCGCACGCTGGGGCCGCTAGAGGCCCTTGATGCACGTTACCCACGACAGGTTCTGCTGGCGCCCGGCGACATCACCGACAGCGAACAGGTCAAGGCCATCGGCGAGCGCATTGGTCAGGTATGGGGTTCCGTGGATACCGTGATCCTGAATGCTGGCACCTGTGAATATGTCGACTGCAAACAGTTCGATGCCGCCGTGATCGAGCGCGTGGTGCGGACCAATCTGCTGGCCAGCAGTTACTGCGTCCAGGAAGCGCTGCCACTGCTGCGCCAGGGTAGAAAACCGCACCTCGTGGCCGTCTCCAGCTCAGTGACCTACCTGGCACTGTCCCGCGCGGAAGCCTACGGCGCGTCCAAGGCAGGCCTGCGTTATCTGTTCGAAGCCTTGCGCATTGACCTGGCCCACGAAGGCATCGACGTGACCCTCGTCAGCCCAGGCTTTGTCGACACACCACTGACCGCCCAAAACGATTTCCCCATGCCTATGCGCTGGCCCGTGGACAAGGCCGCCCGGCACATTGCCGAACGCCTTCAACGCCCGCGCCGGCCCCTGGAGATCGCCTTCCCTGCCGCATTCATTTTCACCCTGCGCCTACTGGCGCTACTGCCCACACGCCTGCAACTCGCGCTTGGCAAATGCATGGTTCGCTCATCGAGCGCGGAGAGGAACACCCCATGAAAGTCGCGATCATTGGCAGTGGCATCGCGGGGCTGACCACCGCGTATTTGCTCAATCGCAACCACGAGATCAGTGTGTTTGAAGCGGCTGACTGGATTGGTGGCCACACCCATACCGTGGACGTGACCGTCAACGGCCAACAGCACGCCATTGATACCGGCTTCATCGTGTTCAACGACTGGACCTACCCGAATTTCATTCGCTTGCTGACCACGCTGGGCGTGACCTTCAAGGCCACGGAAATGAGCTTTTCGGTGTGCGACCCTGTTTCGGGCACCGAGTACAACGGCAATACCCTCAACAGCCTGTTTGCTCAGCGCAGCAACCTCTGTTCGCCCTCGTTCTGGGGGATGTTGCGCGACATCCTGCGCTTCAACCGCGAAGCGCTGAACGATCTGTACAGCCAGCGTATTGCCGCCGATACAACTCTCGGCGACTACCTGAAAACCGGGGGTTACGGGCAACGTTTCACCGAGCATTACATCGTGCCGATGGGGGCTGCGATCTGGTCGATGTCATTGGCCGACATGCTCTCGTTTCCCCTGCAATTTTTTGTTCGGTTCTTCAAGAATCACGGCCTGCTCTCTGTCAGTAACCGGCCGCAGTGGTGTGTGGTCGAAGGCGGATCAAGCCGTTACATCGAACCCATGACCGCCTCGTTTCGCGAAAAAATTCGCCTCAACTGCCCTGTAACCCGAGTCGAGCGCGATGACGAAGGTGTGTTGATCCACAGCGCAGCAGGCAGCGAGCGTTTTGACAAGGTGGTATTTGCCTGTCACAGCGATCAAGCCCTGCGTCTGCTGGCACAACCGAGCCTGGCCGAACAGGACATCCTCGGCGCGCTGCCCTACGCCGACAATGATGTGGTGCTGCACACCGATATCCAGTTGTTGCCCAAGCGTCCGTTGGCCTGGGCCAGCTGGAACTACCGCCTGGGCAGTGCTGGCCAGCACCTCGCGGCCGTGACATACGACATGAACATCCTGCAAGGGATCGACAGCGACACCCGGTTTTGCGTGAGCCTGAACCAGACCGCCGCCATCGACCCGAGCAAGATCCTCGCTCGCTACCGCTATGCGCACCCGCAATACAGCCTGGCCGCCGTTGCGGCGCAAGCGCGCTGGGAAGAACTGCATGGCGACAAACACACCTATTATTGCGGCGCTTACTGGGCCAACGGTTTTCATGAAGATGGCGTGGTCAGTGGCCTGCGAGTGGCCCAGGCCTTCGGTGAATCGCTGTGAACAGCGCCCTGTACAGCGGCTGGATCGCCCATCGGCGGTTTTCGCCCAAACCCCATGACTTCCGTTATCGGATCGGCCTGCTGTATCTGGACCTGGACGAACAAGACGCAGTGCTTGGCCTGTCACCTCTGGCCGGCAGCAGCCGTTTTGCGCCGTTTTCGTTTCGC
Organism: Pseudomonas sp. ASL8; assembly: GCF_056680355.1. Classification (NCBI taxonomy): domain Bacteria; kingdom Pseudomonadati; phylum Pseudomonadota; class Gammaproteobacteria; order Pseudomonadales; family Pseudomonadaceae; genus Pseudomonas; species Pseudomonas sp. ASL8. The sequence goes on from NZ_CM155278.1 coordinate 635,511, forward strand.
CAAAGCGACTACCTGCACGCCTACACCGGGCGCGGCGTGCCCCTGATCGATGCAGTGCGTGAGCTGGTCGGTGCCGCCCTGGGCCACACACCCCAAGGCTCGATTTGCCTGCTGACCCAAGCCCGCAGTTGGGGCCTGGCGTTCAACCCGGTGAGTTTTTTCTATTGCCACGAGAGCGACGGCCGACTGGCCGCGATCCTCTGCGAGGTCAGTAATACGCCGTGGCGCGAGCGTTATCACTACATCCTGCCGGCCAACGGAACAGGCCATCAGCACTTTGCGGTGGCCAAGGCCTTCCACGTTTCTCCGTTTCTGCCACGCGATCTGGAATACCGCATGAGCTTCAGCCCGCCGACCGAAAAGCTCGGCGTGCACATGGCCGACTGGCAGGGCGAGTTCAAGGTGTTCGACGCCACGCTCAACCTGCAACGCCAGGCCCTGAGCCGCGCCAGCCTGCATCGTCATTTGCTCGAATTTCCGTGGATGACCGCCAAAACCTGCCTGGCGATCTATTGGCAAGCATTGCGCCTGCTGATCAAACGAATGCCGATTTACTCTCATCAGGCCGCCGACGGCGCCTACCGCATTGCCGCCGTGCAACCCAAGGAATCTCGCCATGAAAAGCAGTAGCGTATCGGCCAGCTTGAGCACCAACAGCCTCACAGCGGGTATTCTGCGGCGCGGCGTATTGCGCCAGCTTGCCCGATTGCAGCGTGGGCAACTGGTGGTCATCGAGGGCGACGAGCGTCAGGTATTCGGCGCGACCGGTGCCGTACAGCAAGCGCAGATCCATATTCTCGACCCCGCCGTCTGGGGCATGATCGCCAGCAACGGCTCGATCGGCGCGGGCGAGGCGTTTATCCACGGTTACTGGAGCACGCCCGACCTGACCACGGTGATCAGGGTCTTCGTCAGCAACATGGAAGTCCTCGACGCCATGGAGGGTGGTCTGGCCAAACTGGGGCGACCCTTCATTCAGGCCCTGCATTGGCTCAATCGCAATACGCGCAAAGGGTCGCAGAAAAACATCGAGGCCCACTATGACCTCGGCAATGAGCTGTTCGAACAGTTCCTCGACCCGACCATGATGTATTCCGCGGCGCAGTTCCTCAGTCCAGATGACACCCTGGAACAGGCGCAACTGAACAAACTGGAGCGTATCTGTCAGAAACTCGACCTCAAACCCACCGATCATTTACTGGAAATCGGCACGGGCTGGGGCAGCATGGCCATTTATGCGGCGCAATATTACGGCTGTAAAGTCACCACCACTACCCTGTCAAAAGAGCAATTCGCTTACACCGAGAAGCGCATTGCCAAGATGGGCTTAAAGGACCAGGTGACCCTGCTGCTCAAGGACTACCGCGACCTGACCGGCCAATACGACAAACTGGTGTCCATTGAAATGATCGAAGCGGTGGGCCATCGGTTTTTACCCACCTATTTCAAACAGTGCGCGCAGCTGCTGAAAAACAATGGGCTGATGCTGCTGCAAGCGATCACCATCCGCGAGCAACGTTACGAGCAAGCCAAAAATAGCGTCGATTTTATCCAGCGTTACATTTTCCCCGGCGGCGCTTTACCGTCGGTGCAACGGATGCTGGAGATCGTCGGCCGTGACACCGACATGAACATGCTGCACATGGAGGATTTCGGCCTGCACTACGCGCGAACCCTGCGCCTGTGGCACGACAACTTTCGTCACGCCCACGGCTACTTGACGGAGTTGGGCTACGACGATTACTTCCTGCGGCTGTGGGAGTTTTACCTGTGCTACTGCGAAGGTGGCTTCCTTGAACGGACCATCGGTACAGCGCAATTACTGCTGGCCAAACCCGACGCGCTACCGCAACCGTTACTCGGGCGTTTCGATGCATAAACAGCTGGCCAACGCGCTGCTGTTCCAGATTGGCTGGTTCGCCTGCGTACTGGGCGGTAACAGCCTGTGGTTGCTGATCGCGGCGGGCGTGTTGTGCGTGCATCTGCTGTGGATAAGTTCATGGCAGGCGGAAGGCAAACTGCTGATCAGCGTGACGCTGGTCGGCACCTTGCTCGACAGTGCCTTGCAGACGCTGGGTGTATTCGGTTTCGACAGCGGCGGGCCGTTAATCCCGCTGTGGTTGATCGTGTTGTGGGCCGTATTGGCGACCACGCTCAATCACTGCCTGGCCTGGACCGCCAAACCCTGGTGGCGCGCCAGCCTGCTCGGCGCCGTCGGCGGACCGCTGTCGTACTGCGCAGGTTCGCAGATGGCGGGGGTTCATTTGCCATTGGGGGTGTGGCCCAGCCTGTTGTTGCTGGGGCTGATCTGGGCCGTTTTGTTTCCGTTGCTGCAAGGTCTGGCACATTTTCTGCGCCTGACACGCAGCCTTCGCGAATAAATGCAGTCCCACGCAGACGTGCAAAAGGCGGTGTTCTGTCAGGGGATTCACACGGGTGCTGCGCACTGGCATACACTGCGCGCCTATGACAACCACCAACATTCCATTGACCCCCATCGACGCAGAACCGGCCGTCACGTGTTCGACCTGCGCAGCCTGTTGCTGCCAGCTGGAAGTGATGCTGATCACCGATACCGGCGTGCCTGAACGTTACATCGATACCGACGATTGGGGCGGCGAGGTCATGTTGCGTCTGGATGACGGCTGGTGCGCGGCGCTGGATCGCAACACCATGATGTGCAGCATCTATGAAAAACGCCCGCTGATTTGCCGCGAGTTCGAGACAGGCGAAGCGGATTGCCTGAATGAACGCCGTGGGATTGCCACGGCGTATCTCTGAAACGGCATCACGCCGTTAGAAGGGCATCGTGTAGTGCAGGGCGTAACTTTCTACACCGGAGTTGACGTCGTTGAGCCCGGCGTTGGAATAGTGCGTCGCACGAACCCCGACCTCATGCCCTCCAGCAAAGCGCAGACCAAACCCAAGCCGGTCTTCGAACAGAAAAGACGTGCCCAACTGCTGATCTTCTACCCGAGTGCCGGAAAACACCGCGACGCCGATACCTGCTTCCACGTACGGCTTGACGTTTTGACCCGCGAACTCATAAACCAATACCGGCGAGAACGACAGGCTGTTGTTACTGGAGCCGTGGCGGCCGGCCCAGTAGGTGTAACCCCCGCTCCAGTAGCCTGTCAGGCGACCCACGTCACTCTGTAACCAGCTTTTATCCCAATCAAACTGTAAGCCCAAGCGATAGGTCATTGTCGACTCGCCGGTCTGACCGACCGATAACTCGACGCCCGCCGCTTCAGCGATAACACTTTGCCCCATGAGTGCGGCCGCAATCGCAGCCAAACAAAACAGTCGCTTCATCAGAAACATCCTATTTTCGAATGCAGTTGTAGAAATTTTTTACTTATCCACCGACATTTTATAAACATTCGCCGTTACACGTCAGTTCAGCTCAAAACTGAGCTCTTCGTGGTTTTTTTTACTGAGGGAAGAATCGCACACAGCCAGACGACTTCCATAGCAACGGTAGGATTTTTCTGAAATTTTCCGGATCTGCACTGGTCCAGAACTGCGTTTCTTGAGCCGGCCCCGTCGCCAGTAACTCGCGCTGGGTCAATAACCGCTGAAGTTGCCGGGCGACTGCGCCGCCCGTATCAATCAGGCTGATCGACTCCGGGACCATTTGGCGCAGCAGTGGCTTCAGGAAAGGATAGTGCGTGCAGCCGAGAATAATGGTGTCGCAGCCCGCAGCCAGTAAAGGCTCGACATAGCTGCGCAACAAGCTGCTGATCGTCGGGCTCACCAGATCGCCGGTTTCGATCAGCTCGACCAAACCAGGACACGGCTGGGTGACGACCCGCACATCGAGTGCAAACCGGTCGAGCAAGGCCGCAAACTTGGCGCTCTGCAAGGTACCTGTGGTCGCCAGCACGCCCACCACACCGCTACGGGTGGCCGCTGCTGCCGGTTTGACGGCAGGCTCCATGCCGACGATAGGCCAGTCAGGATAGCGTTCGCGTAAATCAGCAACGCCTGCCACCGTCGCGGTATTGCAGGCCAGCACCAGTGCTTTGGCGCCCTGCTTCTGGAAAAAATCGGCAATCACCGCACAGCGTTGGCGAATGAACTCGGGGGTTTTCTCGCCATAAGGAACGTTGCCGCAATCGGCCACATACAGCAGGGACTCGTTGGGTAACAGGCTGCGAATCTCACCCAGCACCGATAAACCGCCCACTCCGGAATCAAAGACCCCAATCGGCGCTTCATGGGTGTTAGTCATGGACAAGACCGCACACACTGCAGGCTGGATCGCGCTTGACCCTCAACTCGCGAAAGCGACTGGTCAACGCGTCGATCAATAGCAAACGCCCCACTAACGGCTCGCCAAACCCGGCCAACAGCTTCAGCGCTTCGAGTGCTTGCAGGCTGCCGACCAGACCCACCAATGGCCCGAGGACACCGGCTTCGCTGCACGTCAGTTCAGCTTCGCTGCCATGCCCGTACAGGCAGTGATAACACGGGCTGTCATCGCGCCGTGGATCGAACACCGACAATTGCCCTTCCAGGCGAATCGCTGCACCACTGACCAGCGGCTTACGCGCCGCGACACACGCCGCATTTACCGCTTCGCGGGTGGAAAAGTTGTCAGAGCAATCGAGTACCACGTCAACATCGGCTATCGCAGCAGCCAGGCTGTCGGCATCCAGTGCGCTGCGATGAGCGATCAGTTTCACCTCGGGATTGATCGCGGTCAGGCGTTCAATAGCCGAATCGACCTTGCTCTGCCCGACGCTGTGGCTGTCATGGATGATCTGCCGTTGCAGATTGGTCAGGTCCACGGTGTCGAAGTCGGCCAGATGCAACTCGCCGACACCGGCAGCAGCCAGATACAGAGCCACAGGAGAACCCAGGCCACCGAGGCCGACAATCAACGCCCGGCTGTGTTTGAGGCGCAACTGACCGTCGATATCCACGTGCTGCAACAGAATCTGTCGACTGTAGCGCAACAGTTCCTGGTCGGTCAGCACGGGAGGCGCCCAAGAGTAATACGCTCGTGGCCGCCCAAATCCTTGCGGCTGTGCACGCGTTCAAAGCCTTGGTTTGCCATCAGGTCGCGCACGGCGGCGGCTTGATCGTAACCGTGTTCAAGCAACAGCCAACCGCCAACATCGAGGTACTGCGGCGCCTGGGTAATGATGACGCGCAGATCGTCCAACCCGTCGACGCCCGCCACCAAGGCACTGCTCGGTTCGAAACGTACGTCTCCTGCCGCCAGATGCGGATCCGCGCTGGCAATATAAGGAGGGTTGCTGATGATCATGTCGAAACGCTGACCTTCAAGCGCGCTGAACCAATGGCTGTTCAGCACCGTGGCGTTGTTCAGGTGCAGGCGCTGACGATTGCGCTCGGCCAACGCAACGGCTTCAAGGATGCGATCTACAGCCGTTACGTTCCAGGCCGGACGTTCACTGGCCAGCGCCAGGGCAATGGCGCCGGTGCCTGTGCCCAGATCAAGCACGGTGACAGGCGCCAGAGCAGGCGTTGCCGCATGCAGTTCGAGCGCTGCTTCGACCAACAGTTCGGTGTCGGGACGCGGGATCAGCGTGTGTGGCGCCACTTCCAGGTCCAGCTTCCAGAACCCTTGCTGGCCCAGAATATAGGCCACCGGCTCGCCCGCACGACGGCGTTGCAGATAGGAGGCAAACACCTGCGCCGCTTCGCTGCTGACAATCCGTTCGGGCCAGGTGTGCAGATAGCTACGGGGCTTGCCCAGGGCGGCAGCCAACAACAACTCCACATCCAGGCGCGCGGTCGGCGAATCCGGCAGCTCGGCGGCTCTTAACACGCTGGCGATAATAGTCATTTACTCACCCAATGCCGCAAGTTGATCAGCCTGGAACTCGGCCAGCAACGGTTCGATCACTGCATCGACTCCACCAGCCATAACGTCATCAAGGGAATACAGCGTCAAGTTGACCCGATGGTCCGTCACACGACCCTGAGGAAAGTTGTAGGTCCGAATTCGTTCGGAGCGATCACCCGACCCCACCAGCAATTTACGCTCGCTGGCGATGGCATTGGCCGCCGCGCTGGTTTGCTGATCGTTGAGTTTCGCCGACAGCCAGGACATCGCCCGGGCCCGGTTCTTGTGCTGGGACCGCTCTTCCTGGCATTCGACAACGATGCCGGTCGGAAGGTGAGTAATGCGCACTGCCGAGTCGGTCTTGTTCACGTGCTGACCACCGGCGCCGGAGGACTTGTACGTGTCGACACGCAAATCGGATGAGTTGATCTCGATGACTTGTTGCTCATCGGGCTCAGGCAATACCGCCACGGTGCAGGCAGACGTATGAATACGCCCCTGGGATTCGGTTTCCGGGACGCGCTGCACGCGATGGGCACCGGACTCGAATTTCAATTTGCCGTAGACGTGATCGCCTTCGACGCGCGCAATGACTTCTTTATAGCCGCCATGCTCGCCTTCGTTTTCCGACAGAATTTCCACGCGCCAGCCGCGACGTTCAGCGTAGCGTGAGTACATGCGAAACAGGTCGCCGGAGAAAATAGCGGCCTCGTCGCCACCGGTTCCCGCACGAATTTCGAGGAACACATTGCGCCCGTCGTTCGGGTCCTTGGGCAACAGCATGCGTTGCAGCTGACGTTCCAGCTCGACCAGTTGCTCTTTGGCTTCGCGGACTTCCTCGACGGCCATTTCACGCATGTCCGGGTCACTGTCCTTGAGCAGCGCCTGTGCACCTTCCAGATCGCCCTGCACTTTGAGCAACTGGTTGTAGGTCACGACAATAGGCTCTACTTCGGCGTACTCCCGGGAATAGGCGCGAAACCTGGTTTGCTCGGAAATGACTTCGGCATCACCCAGCAGTGCGGTCAGTTCCTCAAAACGATCATTGAGGATGTCCAGCTTATTGAGCAGTGAAGCTTTCATTGCGGGGGTTTATCCGTCGAGCCCTCACCGAGGGCAAAAAGTTCTTGGGCCATGGCCAACGCATCGAGGCGACCTTCGGCAGACAGCTTTTTCAACTGCACGCTTGGAGCATGCATCAATTTGTTGGTCAGCCCTCGCGCCAATTGCACCAGCACGTCTTCGGCGCTGCTGCCGTTGGCCAACATGCGTTGGGCTTTGAGCAATTCATCGTCACGCAGGCGCTCGCTTTGTTGACGATAGGCCTTAAGCACATCCACTGCCGCCAGCTCTCGCAGGCGCAACATGAACTCATCGGCACCCAGACTCACCAGCTCTTCAGCCGCTTGCGCAGCGCCCTGGCGACTCTTGAGGTTCTCGGCGACCACTTCGTGCAGGTCATCGACGCTGTAGAGGTAAACGTCGTCCAGCTCGCCGACTTCCGGTTCGATATCGCGAGGCACCGCAATATCGACCATGAAGATCGGTTTGTGCTTGCGCAGCTTCAAGGCGCTTTCCACCGCGCCCTTGCCCAGGATCGGCAACTGACTGGCGGTGGAACTGATCACGATGTCGCTTTTGACCAGCTCAGCCGGAATATCGGACAGTAAAACCGCGTGGGCACCGAACTCCGCGGCCAGAATACTGGCCCGCTCCAAGGTACGGTTGGCCACCACGATACGCCTCACGCCCAGATCATGCAGATGCCGGGCAACCAGCGTGATGGTTTCGCCCGCGCCAATCAACAATGCCTGGCTGCGCTGCAAATCACTGAAAATCTGCTTGGCCAGGCTGACGGCAGCAAACGCCACCGACACCGGGTTTTCACCGATGGCGGTATCGGTGCGCACCTGCTTGGCAGCGTTGAAGGTGGCCTGGAACAACCGGCCCAGCAGCGGGCCAATGGTCCCCGCTTCCCGCGCAACGGCGTACGCAGACTTCATCTGGCCGAGAATCTGTGGCTCGCCGAGCACCAGCGAGTCAAGCCCTGAGGCCACCCGCATCATGTGACGAACGGCCGCCTCATCTTCATGCACGTAAGCACTGGCGCGCAGTTCGTCCAGGCTCAGGTGATGATAATCGGCCAGCCAGCGCAGTATGGCATCGGACGCCAGGTGGTCCTGTTCGATGTACAGTTCGCTACGGTTACAAGTCGAGAGGATCGCAGCTTCGCGGCTGTCGGTTAGACGGCAGAGCTGCTGCAAGGCCTCAACCAACTGCTCAGGCGTAAATGCCACGCGCTCGCGGACGTCTACTGAAGCAGTCTTATGGTTAATACCAAGTGCAAGGAAGGCCATTCAAGGTCGCTGATGGTGACGTGAAGCCGGCAATTGTCCTACTTCGCCAGAGTGAGAACAACCACCGCAGAATATTGTCCGAATAGAGCGGCTCACTTGAAGCCGTTTATCGGGCGTGTTTTGACCCCAAAGAAGGCCAACTGAGTAGTTTTCGCATGGGCTGTGGGTTTGCTCCTAGGCTTGTGTCATGATGATCCGACCGCAGGTAAGTCGCCCTCTCCCTATATATGAATAGATCCTCCGCGTTATTTCTCGCCTTTGTCTTTCTGAACGGTTGCCAGGCTATAGCCCCCGTTTCACCGGATGCTACGCCACCGGCCGCAGACACGACGCCCGCACCTGCCCCCAAGCCGCAGGTTTATAGCTCGTTCACCGAAGACACAGTGTTCAGCCTGTTGAGTGCGGAGCTGGCAGGTCAGCGCAACCGATTCGACATCGCGCTGGATAACTACGTCACCCAAGCGATCAATACTCAGGATCCAGGGGTTTCCGAACGCGCCTTCCACATTGCCGAGTACGTGGGCGCCGATCAGGCAGCGCTGGATACCTCGCTGATCTGGGCGAAAAACGACCCGACCAATCTTGAAGCACAACGCGCGGCGGCGATTCAATTGGCCCGTGCCGGACGTTACGACGACTCCATGGCGTACATGGAGAAGGTCCTGCAGGGACAGGGCGATACGCATTTTGACTTTTTGGCGCTGTCTGCCGCCGAAACCGATGCAGATACGCGCAACGGTCTGCTGACCAGCTTTGATCGCCTGCTCAAGAAATACCCGAAAAACGGCCAGCTGATCTTCGGCAAAGCCTTGCTCCTCCAGCAGAACGGTGATGCCCAAGGCGCCCTGAAACTGCTGGAAGACAATCCGGCCAACGATGGCGACGTGACCCCTATCCTGCTGCGCGCCCGCCTCCTGCAGGGCATGGACCGAGGCAAAGAGGCCTTGCCGATCCTGGAAAAAAGCATTCGCCAATACCCGGACGACAAACGCCTGCGCCTGACCTATGCCCGCATGCTGGTCGAACAGAACCGCATGGACGACGCCAAAGTCGAGTTCTCCAGTCTGGTGCAACAGTTCCCGGATGACGACGAGTTGCGTTATTCGCTGGCGCTGGTTTGCCTTGAGGCCAAAGCCTGGGATGAAGCCGTCGGCTACCTGGAAGACCTGATCGCTCGCGGCAGCCACGTTGACTCGGCGCACCTGAACCTCGGCCGTGTCTACGAAGAGCGCAACGATCCGCAAAACGCCCTGGCCGAATATGCCCAGGTCGGCCCCGGCAATGACTACCTGCCGGCGCAACTGCGCCAAAGCGACATACTGATGAGCAACGGCAGCGTGGCCGAAGCCTCGAAACGCCTGGCTACTGCACGCGAAGCGCAGCCCGACTATGCGATTCAGCTGTACCTGATCGAAGCCGAAACCCTGGCAAACAACAACCAGAGTGATCGAGCCTGGCAAGTGTTGGGACAGGCGTTGAAGCAGTATCCCGACGACTTGAACCTGCTGTATACCCGGGCCATGCTCGCGGAAAAACGCGACGACCTGTCGCAAATGGAAAAAGACCTGCGCGCGATTATCAAGCGCGAGCCTGACAACGCCATGGCCTTGAATGCCTTGGGCTACACCCTGTCAGACCGCACAACGCGCTACGCCGAAGCCAAGGTTCTGATCGAACGAGCGCACACACTGAACCCGGAAGACCCGGCCGTACTCGACAGTCTGGGGTGGGTAAATTACCGCCTGGGCAACCTCGATGAAGCCGAACGCCTGCTGCGTCAGGCGCTGGAACGCTTCCCGGACCACGAAGTCGCCGCTCACCTGGGCGAAGTATTGTGGGCCAACGGCAAGCAGCGCGAAGCCCGGAAAGTATGGAGCAAAGCCCTCGAGCAACAACCTGATAGCCCTATTTTGCGCAGCACTCTGCGGCGCCTGACCGGATCTGAGACTCTCTAATTTTATGTTTTTGCGCCACGTTATCGTTTTCAGCCTGATCGCCCTGCTCGCCGGTTGCGCCGGTTTTACCTCCCGCGAAGCCCTGCAGGGCCAAGGCAACCCCGCGCAATGGCGCGAACACAAAGCACAACTGAGCAGCCTCGACGGGTGGCAAATCAGCGGCAAGGTCGGTATTCGCGCCCCGAAGGATTCGGGCAGCGGCACTTTGTTCTGGCTGCAACGTCAGGACTACTACGATATCCGCCTCTCAGGCCCTCTGGGACGCGGCGCAGCCCGTTTGACCGGGCGACCGGGTAGCGTGGCCCTGGAAGTGGCCAATCAGGGCCGCTACGAAGCTGCCAACCCCGAAGACCTGCTCCAGCAACAGCTGGGCTGGAAGTTGCCGGTGTCGCATCTTGTCTGGTGGGTACGCGGTCTACCCGCTCCCGGCACTAAGAGTCGCTTGAACCTGGATGGCGACAGTCGCCTTGCCAGCCTCGAGCAGGACGATTGGCAAGTCGAATACCTGAGCTACACGCAACAGAACGGCTATTGGCTGCCTGAGCGCATCAAGCTGCATGGCCAGGACCTCGACGTCACGCTGGTGATCAAGGACTGGCAACCACGCAAACTGGGGCAGTAATCATGAATCCCCCTCGCCTGACGTTGCCTGCACCCGCCAAACTCAATCTGATGCTGCATATTCTTGGCCGTCGTGAAGACGGCTATCACGAGTTGCAGACGCTGTTTCAATTTCTCGACTACGGTGACGAACTCAGTTTCGCCGTACGCGATGACGGAGAAATCCGCCTTCAAACTGAAATCCCCGGCGTGCCCCACGACAGTAACCTGATCGTAAAAGCCGCTCGCGCATTGCAAAAACAGTCCGGCTGCACCCTTGGAATAGACATCTGGCTGGAAAAACGTCTGCCCATGGGCGGAGGAATCGGCGGCGGAAGCTCCGATGCAGCCACAACATTGCTCGGCCTGAATCACCTGTGGAAACTTGGCTGGGATGAAGATCGCCTGGCCGCATTGGGCCTGACATTAGGCGCGGACGTCCCGGTTTTCGTGCGTGGGCATGCTGCATTTGCTGAAGGTGTCGGCGAAATACTGACCCCTGTAAACCCCGAAGAACCTTGGTATCTGGTGCTTGTACCGCAAGTATCTGTAAGTACAGCAGAAATTTTTTCAGATCCACTGTTGACACGAGACACTCCTCCCATTAAAGTGCGCCCCGTTCTCGAGGGAAACAGTCGAAATGACTGCCAACCGGTTGTAGAGAGGCGTTACCCAGCTGTTCGTAACGCTTTGAAATTGTTAGGCAAATTTGCCGAAGCAAAATTAACCGGAACTGGAAGTTGTGTGTTTGGGGCCTTCCCAAACCAAGCCGAAGCTGATAAAGTCTCGGCCCTTCTTACAGAGACCCTTACAGGGTTTGTAGCAAAGGGAAGCAACGTTTCGATGTTGCATCGCAAGTTACAAAATCTGTTCTAAGAATTGAGTGCTGGGCACTCAAGGTGAAACATTACAGGGGCGTCGCCAAGCGGTAAGGCAGCAGGTTTTGATCCTGCCATGCGTTGGTTCGAATCCAGCCGCCCCTGCCATTTTCTATACTCATCCAGGTATACCCTCAGCCGGCAGGTAGTGCGCGTGTCCAAGATGATGGTCTTTACGGGGAACGCTAACCCCGATCTAGCTCGGCGTGTCGTACGCCAGCTGCATATCCCTCTAGGTGATATCTCCGTCGGCAAATTTTCCGATGGCGAAATCAGTGCCGAGATTAATGAAAACGTCCGCGGTAAAGACGTCTTCATCATCCAGCCAACCTGTGCCCCAACCAACGATAACCTGATGGAACTGGTTGTGATGGCAGACGCCTTCCGCCGCTCCTCAGCGTCCCGGATCACTGCGGTGATTCCATACTTTGGTTATGCCCGCCAGGATCGCCGTCCGCGTTCCGCACGTGTAGCTATCAGCGCGAAAGTTGTCGCTGACATGCTGACCGTGGTGGGGATCGATCGTGTTCTTACGGTTGATTTGCATGCGGACCAAATTCAGGGATTCTTCGATATTCCGGTAGATAACATCTACGGCTCCCCCGTTTTGGTGGATGACATCGAAGATCAACGCTTCGAAAACCTGATGATTGTTTCCCCGGATATCGGTGGCGTCGTGCGTGCACGGGCTGTTGCCAAATCCTTGGGCGTCGATCTCGGGATCATCGACAAACGCCGTGAGAAAGCCAATCACTCTGAAGTGATGCATATCATCGGTGATGTCGAAGGGCGTACCTGTATTCTGGTCGATGACATGGTCGATACCGCAGGCACTTTGTGCCACGCGGCGAAGGCCCTGAAAGAGCATGGCGCTGCCAAGGTCTTTGCCTACTGCACACACCCTGTGCTGTCGGGTCGGGCGATCGAAAACATTGAAAATTCCATGCTGGACGAACTGGTGGTGACCAACACCATCCCGTTGTCCGCTGCCGCACAATCCTGTTCACGTATCCGCCAACTGGATATTGCACCGGTAGTCGCTGAGGCGGTCCGCCGCATCAGCAACGAAGAATCGATCAGCGCGATGTTCCGCTAAGGGCTCTGCCCACGGTTGCATTACGCTGTCGAAAAGCGCCCCGCCCCAACCTATTGTTGGGGCGGGGCTTTTTTGCCCATATCGTCTGAGCGCTGGTCGCAACCGCTGGGCGAATGTGGTTATTTTGGAGAAACAACATGAATAATTTTACTTTGAATGCTGAAGTGCGTTCTGACCTGGGGAAAGGTGCGAGCCGCCGCCTGCGTCGTCTCGCAAGCCTGGTTCCAGCTGTCGTTTACGGTGGCGAAAAAGCCCCTGAATCGATCAGCATGCTGGCTAAAGAAGTTGCCAAACTGTTGGAAAACGAAGCTGCTTTCAGCCACGTTATCGAACTGAACATTGGTGGCACCAAGCAGAACGTCGTGATCAAAGCACTGCAACGTCACCCGGCCAAAGGCCACGTGATGCATGCTGACTTCGTACGCGTTATCGCTGGTCAGAAACTGATCGCTCACGTACCTGTGCACTTCATCAACGAAGAAGCACCGATCAAGAAAGGCGGCGAAATTTCGCACGTTATTTCCCAAGTCGAAGTGACTTGCCTGCCGAAAGATCTGCCTGAGTTCATCGAAGTCGATCTGAATGCTGCTGAAGTGGGTGACATCATTCACCTGTCCGACCTCAAAGCACCTAAAGGCGTTGAGTTCGTTGCACTGGTACACGGTAACGACCTGGCTGTTGCCAACGTTCACGCACCACGTGTAGCACCTGAAGCAGAAACCGCTGCCGAGTAATTAATTGCTTGGTAACGTCGGAGTTGCTCAGAAAGCGTCGCGAGCGATAGTCAGGCAAAGCGGGCGAGATCGCGGAGTTTACATCATGGTAAATGAGCACATTTCGCCCACTTCTGCCGCTACGCATAGCGATGTTATCCACAACTCCAAGGAAGAGCCCCTGTCGTGACTGCCATACAACTGATCGTTGGCCTGGGAAATCCAGGCGCCGAATACGAACAGACCCGGCATAACGCAGGGGCTCTTTTTGTTGAGCGTATTGCTGCGGCGCAAGGCGTCAATCTTGCCGTCGAGCGAAAATTTTTTGGCCTGACCGGGCGATTCAGTCACCAGGGTCAGGATGTTCGTCTGCTGATTCCCACCACGTTCATGAACCGCAGCGGCCAAGCCGTAGCGGCGCTCGCTGGCTTCTATCGCATTCCGGTAGACGCCATACTGGTGGCACACGACGAACTTGACCTGCCTCCCGGCGTTGCCAAGCTAAAGCAAGGCGGCGGCCATGGCGGTCATAACGGACTGCGCGACATCATCGCGCAGCTCGGCAATCAGAATACGTTTCACCGCCTGCGGCTTGGCATTGGCCACCCGGGTGATGCCAGCAAGGTCTCCAATTTTGTTCTGGGTCGAGCGCCACGCGCCGAACAGGAAAAACTGGATGCCAGTATCGATTTTGCCCTCGGCGTGCTGCCGGATATCTTCGCCGGTGAATGGAACCGTGCGATGAAAAACCTGCACAGCCAGAAGGCCTGACTAACTCCAAGGGGAAATATCATGGGATTCAATTGCGGCATCGTCGGCCTACCCAACGTCGGCAAGTCCACCCTGTTCAACGCCCTGACCAAATCCGGCATCGCGGCTGAGAACTTCCCCTTCTGCACCATCGAGCCGAACACCGGTATCGTGCCGATGCCGGATGCACGCCTGGACGCTTTGGCGGCCATCGTTCTCCCGGAACGCGTACTGCCGACTACCATGGAATTCGTCGACATCGCCGGCCTGGTTGCTGGCGCCTCGAAAGGTGAAGGTCTGGGCAATAAATTCCTGGCCAACATCCGCGAAACCGATGCCATCGCCCACGTGGTCCGCTGCTTCGAAGACGAGAACGTGATTCACGTCTCCAACAGTGTCGACCCGAAACGCGACATCGAAATCATTGACCTGGAATTGATCTTCGCCGACCTCGACAGCTGTGAAAAACAGCTGCAAAAAGTCGCGCGCAATGCCAAAGGCGGTGACAAGGAAGCTGTTGCACAAAAAGCCATTCTGGAACAACTCATCGCCCACTTCTCCGAAGGCAAGCCCGCGCGCAGCCTGGTGAAGAACATGAGCGCCGATGACAAGCAACTGGCTCGCGGCTTCCACCTGCTGACCATCAAGCCGGTCATGTACATCGCCAACGTTGCTGAAGACGGCTTCGAGAACAACCCGCTTCTGGACGTGGTCCGCGCCATCGCCGAAGAAGAAGGCGCTATCGTAGTGCCCGTCTGCAACAAGATCGAAGCAGAAATCGCCGAGCTCGATGACGGCGAAGAGAAGGACATGTTTCTTGAGGCCCTGGGCCTTGAAGAGCCTGGCCTGAACCGCGTGATCCGCGCGGGCTACGAAATGCTTAACCTGCAAACCTACTTCACCGCTGGCGTAAAAGAAGTTCGCGCCTGGACCGTCCGCGTGGGTGCCACCGCACCACAAGCCGCAGCCGTGATCCACACCGACTTCGAAAAAGGCTTCATCCGCGCCGAAGTCATCGCCTACGCAGACTTCATCCAGTACAAAGGCGAAGCCGGTGCTAAAGAAGCGGGCAAATGGCGCCTGGAAGGCAAGGATTACATCGTCAAAGACGGCGACGTGATGCACTTCCGCTTCAACGTATAAGTCGCTACCGCTATTTCATTGGGCTGCAGGAAATATCTGAAACCCAATGAAAACCTGAAGCCCCCTGAAAAGGGGGTTTTTTGCATCTAGAGTCCCCATAGGACGTCTAGGGGATTTAGCCAATGCCTAACTATGAAGTCCTTTCCAATCGCCTTCGATTCATCCCCTGGGTCTTCCTCTGCCTGGGGCTGGCGCTGACCTATGCACTTCAGGACATTCCCCGCGAGTCTGCCCGACAGGCGCTCCACGATGAGTTCGACTACCGTACCAACGAAATCATCGAGAACACCAACAGGCGCTTGCAACGTTACGAGCAACTAATGGAAGGCCTGTCTGGCCTGTTCGCAACGTCGCTCGTTGTCACGCGCAGCGAGTTCGGTAGATACGTTGAAGCCCTTAAACTCGAAGGCAAGTACCCGGGCATTCAGGGATTAGGATTTGCTCCGCGGGTGTTGCCCGAGGACAAGTCCAGGCACATCGCCGATGTACGTGCAGAGGGCCTGGTTGATTACACCATCAACCCCAGCGGTAACCGAGACATCTACACCCCCGTCATCTACCTGGAGCCTTTCAACTCGCGCAATCAGCGCGCGATTGGCTACGACATGTATTCCGAGCCGGTTCGTCGTGTGGCGCTGAATCAGTCGAGGGATGAGGAAATTACCACTATCTCGGGCAAGGTTCGGTTGCTGCAGGAAACCGATCATGACGTTCAGGCAGGATTCCTGATGTACCACCCGGTCTATCGTCTGCAGGTTCCCCATCAGACAATCGACGAACGCCGGGCAAATCTGATCGGTTGGGTCTATGCCCCCTTCCGCATGAATGACCTGATGGACGGGATTCCGGGACAACGCTTTGGCGAAGCCAGCGCCACACTGAGTCTAGACCTCTACGATGGTGATTCGGTTGAACAGAGCGCATTGATATTCAGCTCGAAAAGCCATAGCGAGAGCACGACTCCAGAGTTTCACACCACCCGGTTTGTCCCTCTTTTTGGCCATCAGTGGACGGTAGTGGTCAGCTCACTGGCACCCTTCGACGCCCGACTGAAAAGCGAAAAAGCCGACATCATTGCAGTTTCCGGTACCGTTGCCAGCGTCCTGCTGGCCCTGATCGGCTGGCTGCTGGTGACCGGTCGAGTAAGGGCGCTGGTCATTGCCAAAGACATGACCGCCGCCTTGCAGCAAAGCGAAACGGTACTCAGGAAGCTCAATCGCGACTTACGGCTGCTCAGTCGCTGCAATACAGCACTGGTGCACGCTGAAGATGAGTACACCCTGCTGGCTGAAATCTGCCGTTTGTGTGTGGACAGGGACAATTACCTGATGGCCTGGGTTGGCTATGCGGAGCAGGATGAAGCCAAAATGGTGCGCCCTATAGCGCAAGCCGGTTATGACAACGGGTATCTCGATGGGATCAATATCTCCTGGGCGGATACCGAGAACGGTCAGGGCCCGACCGGTATGGCCATCCGAACCGGCCAGCCGAATATCAGCCAGGATATCCTGAACAGCCCAAGAATGGCGCCGTGGCGCGAGGCGGCAAACCAGCATGGTTACCAGTCCAGTGTGGCCCTGCCGCTCATTTGCGACGCCAAAGTGCTGGGCGCATTAGCTATTTACGCAAGCGAAGCGCACGCCTTCGACCCGGAAGAGCTGAAGCTTCTGCAGGAGCTGGCCAACGAACTGGCTTACGGCATCATGGCGTTGCGTACCCGTGCAGAGCATGCCGCCGCCAAGGAAACGCTGGCGTTCCTGGCCCACTACGACCCACTGACCCACCTGCCCAATCGTCTGCTGCTGCGCGACCGCTTTGAGCACGCGGTACTCGCCAGCAGGAGCGAAAACACCACGCTCACCGTGCTTTACCTCAATCTGGATCATTTTCAGCGGATCAATAACAGCCTGGGATACGCT
This sequence comes from Pseudomonas sp. ASL8, assembly GCF_056680355.1. Classification (NCBI taxonomy): domain Bacteria; kingdom Pseudomonadati; phylum Pseudomonadota; class Gammaproteobacteria; order Pseudomonadales; family Pseudomonadaceae; genus Pseudomonas; species Pseudomonas sp. ASL8. The sequence goes on from NZ_CM155278.1 coordinate 652,740, forward strand.
GTCGGCGACCAGATACTGGTCATGGTCGTTGAACGGCTGTGGCAGTGCATCCCGATGACCGCAACGATCAGTCGAATTAACGGTGACGAGTTTGTTGTCTTGCTCACGGGAAATTACGACGTTGCGGAAATTATTGGCTTCGCGAACGCCATCCAGGAGGTCTTTGTTGAACCCCTGGAAATCGACAGCCATAAACTGAGTATTTCTTTCTCCATCGGCATTGGCTTGTTCCCGAATGACGGAGAGGACTTCGACACCCTGTTCAATAACGCCCACACGGCAGTCAATAGTGCCCAGGAGGCGGGGCGCAATACCTATCGCTTCTTCACGCGTGAAATGAATATCGGTCTGATTGAGCAAGTTCGACTCACGGGGGGATTAAGCAATGCCCTGCGAAATCACGAATTCGTGCTCCATTATCAGCCTCAGATAGACATTCGCAGTGGTCGGATCACCGGCGCGGAAGCTCTGATCCGCTGGCAGCACCCGGTCGACGGGCTGGTACCTCCGGGTAAGTTCATTCCTCTGGCCGAGCGCAGCGGCCATATCGTCCAGATAGGCGAATGGGTGCTCAACGAAGCCTGTCGTCAAGCCAGGATCTGGCAGAGCCAATATTCGCCAGCACCGGTAATAGCCGTCAATCTCTCGGGCTTGCAGTTCAAACGCGGGAACGTTCTGGAAGTGGTGTCTGCGGCGCTTGCCAGGTCTGGGTTGCGACCGGACCGGCTGGAACTGGAACTGACCGAATCCATTCTGCTGCAGGACGTGGATGCCACGATAGAAACCCTGCGCGGCTTGAAAGCCATGGGTGTGAAGCTGTCCATCGACGATTTCGGAACCGGCTATTCCAGCCTTTCGTATCTCAAGCAGTTGGCGGTCGACAAACTCAAGATCGATCAATCGTTTGTGCAGGATATGCTGACCGATCCCGATGGCGCCTCAATCGTCAAAGCCATCATCCAGCTTGGGCACACCCTGCAACTCACGGTGATCGCTGAGGGTGTGGAAATCGATGCCCAACTGGCGTTCCTCGACGAGTCAGGATGCGATGAGGCTCAAGGGTATTTGTTTAGCCGTCCGGTTCCAGCCGATCAACTCGCCAGTCTCCTCGAAAAGGGACTGGCCGCGCTGACCTGAGAAATCCGGACATGCCAGGTAACCTTGAATCTACAAACATCGCTGACTTGAGAACTATACGGTCTCAGCTTTCTTGAGGATCACGTAAAGCTGGTCTTTCAGGGTCAGCTTTTCTTTTTTCAGATTTTCGGTTTCAAGCTCGGTGCCCGATTCGATGCGTGCCTCGATGTTCTTGATGCGCTGATCCAGCTCATTATGTTCATCGAAAAGACGGGAAAAGTGCTTATCTTCAGCTTTAAGACGAGTAATCAGGTCACGGTATTCTGGAAACATAAAAGCTCCTAATTGAAGTAGTGTCCTGACAATTATCCAAAGCCATCCGCTTGGGTTCCATGATCAGGATCATGCCAACGGCAGATACTCAGAAAATTCCTCCGGTTGAAGTGACACGTGCTCATGGACCGGCGCATCGTCGCCTGACAGCCCCATCGCAATACTGACACGGCGTGGAGCCTCAACTGCGGCTGTACCTTCGGGTGATCTTCCGCGCATTCCGCAGGCGATTACAAAAACTGTCGTCCACCCCTTAAAATGCCCCTATTTTCAAACTCAGCGGGACTCCCATGACACAGCAGGCGCCGAAACTCAGCATCGCCTTACAGGCAGGCAAGCCGCACCTGTCGGCCGGGCAAAAGAAATTCAACGCCTTGCTCAAGAAAATCGAAACGCAACGTCAATTACTGGAAGCCTGGCAAAACACGACCTCTCGCTGTCAGCAGCGCTGGAACGCCGATTTCAAGCCGTTGCTCGATGAGTTTGACCAGCTTGATAGCGAGATGCTGCACTTCCTCGACGATGCCAGTGATCGAGTAAAACTCAGCAAAAACGATCGGCAGACCCTGCAAGAGATCATCTGCGGCCTGGTCACTTCCCTGATGGGCGGAGAACATGACGAAACATTGAAGGCGATTTACAACAAGCACGCGGGCAGTCACTTCGACGCCGACAGGCTTGAGGAGGCCGAGCATTTCAAGACGTCGTTCGAAGAGACGTTCGGGTTCAAGATGGACGATGACGTCGATCTGGATTCGCTGGAGGACATCACTCAATATATTTTTGAAAAGCAGGCCGAGGAAGCGGAACAGCGAACGCGCAACGCCAAGCCACGCAAGAAATCCGCACAACAGATCCGTGAGGAAGAAGAGCACGCCAACGCCAGCCGATCAGTGCGCGAGATTTACCGCAAACTGGTGAGTGCGCTGCACCCTGATCGCGAAACCGACGCTGTCGAACGAGAGCGCAAGACCGTGATGATGCAGCGGGTCAACCAGGCCTATACCGACAACAACCTGCTTGCTCTGCTGCAATTGCAACTCGAGATCGAACAGATCGACCATAGCCATATCAACTCGATTGCTGAAGGCCAACTCAAGCACTACAACCGAGTCCTGATCAATCAACTCGATGAATTGCAGCACGAAGTGTCCGAGCTGACGCTGGCGTTCAAGAGGCAGTTCAATCTGCCACCGGGCGATAACATCACGCCCGCCAACGTAACACGCAAATTCCCGAAAAAACTTCGGGAATTGCGCACTGAAATTCAGACATTAAAGGAGCAGCGTGAAGCGCTGGAAGACCCGAGAGCCCTGAATAGCTGGCTGAAAGAGCAACGCCATGTGCTCGATATGGAAGCCTATTTATCTGGCGGGATGCCGGATGACTTCATTCGCTGATGACATTGACCCCGGGCCGCTGATGAGCCGACCGGGGCATGCTTCAAACCTTTAGCTCAATTGAAAACGTGCGGTGTTATCGCTCAGCGCTCGACTGCCCTTGCTGAGCGTATCGGCCGCTTGATTCACTGCGCGCGCACCGTCCAGCAAGCGCCCTGCCGCCTGATCGACCTGCTGGATATTCCCACTCACTTCATCCGCCGTGGCAGCCTGCTCTTCTACGGCGGTGGCGATCTGCGCCAAGGTATCGGTCACACCCTGCACGGCACTGGCGATTTCTCCCAGTCGCAGGCCCAACCCGGTCACCGAAGCCGCATCGGTCTCGGCCTGCCCACACGCAGCAGCCATCAAGTCCACTGCCTGACTCACCGTGTTGCGCAGGCTGTCCACGGTTCCCGCGATCTGCGCAGTAGACGCCTGCGTGCGTTGCGACAGGCTACGCACTTCATCGGCAACCACGGCAAACCCTCGGCCCTGCTCACCCGCCCGCGCGGCCTCGATGGCGGCGTTGAGCGCGAGCAAATTAGTCTGCTCGGCAATGCCGCGTATCGCGTCCACCACCGACTGGATCTGCTGACCCTGCTCGCTGACCCTGCCCAGCGCTGCGGCGGTGTCGCTCAAGCGCAGGTTGAGTTGCTGAATACTGGCCGTGGTTCGTTGACTGTCACGGCTACTTTCTTCGGCCACAAGCCGAGTGTGCTGGGCGCTTGTCGACGCCTGCTCGCAACTTTTCGCAACGCCTTGAGAGGTGGCGGCCAGTTGCGTTGCCGCCGTGGCGATCTGACTGATCTGTTGCTGCTGTTCCTCGACCTCATCGAGGGTGCGGTTGGACTGGGTGTTGAGGGTCAGAACCGCGCCACTCAACTGCAGCGTTTCGTGATCGACGCCCAACAGGCTTGTGCGTAACTGCACCACGGCGGCGTTGAGTGCGGTGCTGATTGCTGCCAGCTCATCGCGCCCTTCAACCGGCACTTGTACACACAGATTACCGTCGCGTAACGACTGCGCCAGCATTGTAATGCCGCTGGCACTGCGTCGGATCGACGTCTGCAGACAGACAAACAGGTAAAGCGCCGCCAACAGCAAGCAACCCAGAATCGTCGCCACGGGGATAAATTGGCGAACCGACTGGTCATGGTAATAGGCCAGACGCGTGTCCAGCGAGACCAGGGATTGGTGGCGCAGCGCTATCAAATCACCCAGCAAGGCATCGACGCTACGTTCGAAACTGCCGGTATCAAGGTTGATGCTGCCACCGAACAGACCGTCATCAAGCACCTTGAACTCGCTGTCCAGACGCTGTTGGCTCTTGCGGTATTGATCGGCCCACGGCTGCAGATCGGGCGAGAGCCTGGCTTCCAGGGAGACCCCGGTTTTATTCAATTGCTCGCGGGCATCGCCAAGCCGGCTGCGCAGATCACGCATCTGCAAACGACTTTGCAGGCTGAACTGACCAGACGCTACCGACGTTTGGCCCACGCTGGCCAGACGTCCGACACGCTCGATCAGCTCGGGCGCCTGCTGCGTGGACATCTGCATCAACAAATAGGTTTCCAGCCAAGGGTCGAGGATCAACCCGCTGCCCTGAGCGATTTGTTCGCGCAAGGTTTGCAGCGCATTCAAGGCACTCGTAAAGCGCTCATAACCGTCCGGCCACCAGCCAACCGTGCGCAGGGCCGCAGAATCCAGTCCAGTGGCCGCACTTTGTAGCTTCTGGTAACGGTCTAGCGTATCTGACGTCGCTCCGTCACGGTGCAATTGCGCACCTATCAACGTTAGCGCCTGTCCGATTCCGGGGTTGGCTGCGTCGAGCGCGCCCATGGCTTCGCGTGCCGCAGGGGTCGGATCATGAAGAATGTCGGCGGCCTTCCAGCGGGCTGCACGGTCACGCTGAGCGGTCAGCAGGTCGTCCAGCGTTTCCAGCGCCAATAACTGGCTAACTCCCCCCCTTTCCCCCGAAATTACAGCAAGTTTGTCGCGATAATCCGAACCAATCATCCACAGACTGCCGACCAACGGCAGCATGAACAGTAAAAAAAGCAGCTGAAACTTGCGAGCAAATCCAAAACGCCCAAGCAGGCGAATCCCCGGTGACAAAAGTGCCTGCATGTCCAACCTCTCATCTGGGCACCCTGTCATCACTTGTGGTCATGGAGGGTGCTTATGCAAAACTGGCAGATCGCCATTTTCAGAGTCGATATCGAAGCAATATCTGGACCGTAGACGCCCGCCTCGGCGCGCGCTTGGGATCAATTTTCAGGCCCGCAAATTACGTATAGTATATTTACTATACTGTTAAGGTATTACTTCCATATTCATCTAGAGTTGTTATATAAAACACGCCGGACATAAGTTGATCCCAGCAGTCTATGCTGCAAGGTCACACCTAAAGAGCTAACAATCAGCCACCGAGTACCTCTACATGTCGATTTTTGAACAAGGGCTAGCCCCTAAGGCTGTCAATCATATTGCCTTGTCGCCGCTCAGCTTTATTGAGCGCACTGCCAGCGTTTACCCTGACTACCCTGCCGTGATCCACGGTTCTATCCGCCGCACCTGGGCGCAAACCTATGCGCGCTGTCGCCGTTTGGCTTCGGCGCTGGCTGGTCGCGGTATTGGCAAGAACGACACCGTCGCACTGATGTTGCCTAACATCCCTGCCATGCTCGAGGCCCACTTTGCCGTGCCGATGATCGGCGCAGTGCTCAACCCGCTCAATGTGCGCCTGGATGCCGAAGCGATTGCTTTCATGCTCCAGCACGGCGAGGCCAAGGTGCTGATCACTGACCGTGAGTTCCATGACGTGATCCACGCAGCGGTCAGCATGCTGGACCACCCGCCGCTGGTGATTGACGTCGATGACCCGGAGTATGGCGAAGGCCAGGCCGTCAGCGACCTCGATTACGAAGCACTGCTGGCCGAAGGCGATCCAGCGTTCGCCTGGCAATGGCCGGACGACGAGTGGCAGGCGATTTCGCTGAACTACACCTCCGGCACCACCGGTAACCCGAAAGGCGTGGTCTACCACCATCGCGGCGCTTATCTGAACGCGCTGGGCAACCAGATGACCTGGAACATGGGTAACCATCCGGTTTATCTGTGGACCTTGCCGATGTTTCACTGCAACGGCTGGTGCTACCCGTGGACCATCACCGCGATGGCCGGGGTGCATGTGTTCTTGCGCCGCGTCGACCCGCAAAAGATTCTGACCCTGATTCGCGAACATCAGGTCACCCACTTCTGTGGCGCACCGATCGTGCTCAACGCCTTGGTCAACATGCCTGAGTCGGCGAAGGCTGCCATCGATCATCCGGTCAATGCCATGGTCGCAGGCGCTGCGCCGCCAGCCAAAGTGATCGGCGCCGTGGAAGAGATGGGCATCAAGGTCACGCACGTCTACGGCCTGACCGAGACCTACGGCCCGGTCACGATTTGTGCCTGGCATGCCGAGTGGGATGAACTGCCGCTCGATGAGCGCGCCCAGGTCAAATCCCGTCAGGGCGTGCGCTACCCGACGCTGGAAGGCGTGATGGTCGCCGACCCGAAAACCCTGGAACCCACGCCACGCGACGGCCAGACCATCGGCGAGATTTTCATGCGCGGCAACACGGTGATGAAGGGCTATCTGAAGAACCCGACCGCCACCGCAGAAGCGTTCGAAGGCGGCTGGTTTCACACCGGCGACCTTGCGGTCTGTCATCCCGACGGTTATGTCGAGATCAAGGACCGACTCAAGGACATCATCATCTCGGGTGGCGAGAACATCTCCACCATTGAGCTTGAAGGCGTGCTCTACCGCCACCCGGCCGTGCTGGAAGCGGCCGTGGTTGCACGCCCCGATGAGAAGTGGGGAGAAACGCCCTGCGCGTTCATCACCCTCAAGGCTGACCACCAGAACGTTCGCGAAGCCGACATCATCAGCTTTTGCCGCGAGCATCTGGCAGGGTTCAAGGTGCCGCGCACCGTGGTTTTCACCCAACTGCCGAAAACCTCCACCGGGAAGATCCAGAAGTTTGTCCTGCGGGACATGGCCAAGAATCTTTAACCCTCGGCCCTTTAACCCTCGATAAGGCCCCTACCCAGCGACAGGTCAAACTTGTCGCTCCCGGGCTTTGCGCGCCAAAGTGGCACGGTCGTCCAAACAGTGCCGTGCAATCCATACGCTGTTCCAACGAGGTTCACGTTATGCCTGAATTCAACGCCCCATTGCGCGACATGCGCTTTGTTCTGCAAGAAGTGTTCGACGCTCCAGCCCTGTGGGCACGCCTGCCGGCCTTGGCCGAGATCGTCGACGCGGCCACTGCGGATGCCATTCTCGAAGAAGCTGCAAAGGTCACCGGACAACTGATCGCCCCGCTCAACCGCAGCGGCGACGAGGAAGGCGCACAGTGGCTCGACGGTCAGGTCAGCACGCCAACCGGCTTCAAAGAAGCCTACGCCACCTACATCGAAGGTGGTTGGGTCGGCCTTTCCGGTAACTCGGACTTCGGCGGCATGGGCATGCCGAAGATGCTCGCCGTCCAGTTCGAAGAAATGCTCTACGGGGCCAACTCCAGCTTCGCGTTGTACTCGGCCCTGAGCTCGGGCGCTTGCCTGGCCATTGATGCCCACGCCAGCGAAGCGCTGAAAAACCTGTACCTGCCTCCGATGTATGAAGGTCGCTGGGCCGGTTCGATGTGCCTGACCGAGGCCCATGCGGGCACCGACCTGGGCATCATCCGCACCCGTGCCGAACCTCAGGCCGACGGCAGTTTCAACATCACCGGCAGCAAAATTTTCATCACCGGTGGCGATCAAGACCTCACCGAAAACATCATCCACCTGGTTCTGGCCAAGTTACCGGACGCACCAGCAGGGCCAAGAGGCATCTCGCTGTTTGTAGTGCCCAAGGTGCTGATCAACGCCGACGGTTCGCTCGGCCAGCCCAACGCGGTCAGTTGCGGTTCGATCGAACACAAGATGGGCATCAAGGCCTCGGCCACCTGCGTGATGAACTTCGACGGCGCCAGCGGCTGGCTGGTCGGCGAGGCCAACAAAGGGCTCGCCGCAATGTTCACTATGATGAACTACGAACGCCTGTCCATCGGCATCCAGGGCATCGGTTGTGCCGAGGCGTCTTACCAGAGCGCCGTCGCTTATGCCCGCGAACGCATTCAGAGCCGTGCACCGAGCGGGGCAGTGGCAAAAGATAAAATAGCCGACCCGATCATCGTCCACCCCGACGTGCGCCGCATGCTGCTCAGCATGAAAGCCATGACCGAAGGTGGCCGAGCCTTCGCCAGCTACGTCGGGCAACAACTGGACCTGGCCAAGTTTTCCGATGACGCCCAGGAGCGGAGCGACGCGCAAAACCTGGTCGCCCTGCTCACCCCCGTCGCCAAAGCATTCTTCACCGACAGCGGCCTGGACAGTTGCGTACTGGGTCAGCAAGTGTTCGGCGGCCACGGCTATATCCGCGAGTGGGGTCAGGAACAACTGGTGCGTGATGTGCGTATCGCACAGATCTACGAAGGCACCAATGGCATTCAAGCACTGGACCTGCTCGGGCGCAAAGTAGTCGCCAACGGCGGCGTCGCCCTGCGTCAGTTCACTCACGAAATTCGTGTGTTCGCCGACCAGCCCGATGCCAAGTACTCCGTGCCATTGCTCGACGCCGTAGAGCGCCTGGAAAACCTCAGCGACTGGCTGCAGGAACAGGCAAAGACCAACCCCAACGAAGTCGGCGCAGCGTCGGTCGAGTATCTGCACCTGTTCGGCTACGTCGCGTATGCCTACCTCTGGGCGCGCATGGCTCAGGTCGCCGAGAGCAAGCGCGGCGAAGACGAAGCCTTCTATGGCGCGAAAGTCGCCACCGCCCAGTTCTACTTCAGCCGCCTGCTGCCCCGCACCTTGAGCCTTGAACAATCCATTCGGGCGGGCAGCGCTTCGCTATACGGTCTGGATGCCGAACAGTTCTGACGATTTAGCGTAACGCGGCGCCAGCCTGGTTAGGTGTCCGCGTCTTTTTATCGATCTGCCCTCGCCCACTTGGCGAGGGCTGGGGTGACATTCGCCCTATGGAGTATTGAATGCGTGAAGTTGTAATTGTCGCCGCCACCCGCACTGCGGTCGGCACATTCCAGGGCTCGTTGAGCCGCATCCCCGCACCGGAACTCGGGGCTGCGGTGATCCGCCGCCTGCTGGCCGACACCGGCCTACCAGGGCAAGACGTGGATGAAGTGATTCTCGGGCAAGTACTGACCGCCGGCGCCGGGCAAAATCCGGCACGCCAGGCCACGCTAAAAGCCGGACTGCCACATACCGTCCCGGCAATGACCCTGAACAAAGTCTGCGGCTCCGGCCTCAAGGCAGTTCAGTTGGCCTATCAGGCCATTGCCTGTGGCGATGCAGAGATCATCATTGCCGGCGGCCAGGAAAACATGAGCATGGCCGGCTACGTGCTGCCAGACGCCCGCACAGGGCTGCGCATGAACCACGCGACACTGGTCGACAGCATCATCCAGGACGGCCTGTGGGATGCTTTCAACGATTACCACATGGGGATCACCGCCGAGAACCTGGCCGAGCAATACGGCATCAGCCGCGAAGAACAAGACGCCTTCGCCGCGACCTCGCAACAGCGGGCCTGCGCTGCCATCAACGCCGGGCGCTTCCAGGATGAAATCACCGCCATCGAGATCCCCCAGCGCAACGCTGAAAGCGTGCGCTTCGAACAGGATGAGCAACCCCGTCCCAACACCTCCGCGCAAACCCTGACCAAACTGCGGCCGGCCTTCAAGCCCGGCGGCACCGTCACGGCGGGTAACTCGTCGTCACTCAACGATGGCGCCGCAGCCGTCATGCTGATGAGCGCAGATAAAGCCGCCGAACTGGGCTTGCCGGTGCTCGCGCGGATCGTCACCGCCGCCAGCGCAGGCGTCGATCCGGCGATCATGGGCATCGGCCCCGTATTCGCTACCGGCAAAGCCTTAAAGAAAGCTGGCTGGACGCTGGCGGATGTCGACCTCATCGAAGCCAACGAAGCCTTTGCGGCCCAAGCCCTGGCCGTGGGACGCGAACTTCACTGGGACCGCGACAAGGTCAACGTCAACGGCGGCGCCATCGCCTTGGGCCACCCTATTGGCGGATCAGGCTGTCGGATACTCGTCACCCTGCTGCACGAAATGGTCAAACGCGACGCCAAAAAAGGCCTCGCCACCCTCTGCATCGGCGGAGGCCAAGGCATCGCGTTGCTCATTGAACGCTAAGTCAGCCCCCAGAAACACCCGTTTTACAGGCCCTGCAGCCTAACCGCTTGATCACACGCATAAATTTTCACTAACAACGCTTGACACATATTCGTTATCCGCGAATAATGCGCGCCACTTGGCTACATAGCTCAGTTGGTTAGAGCATAGCATTCATAATGCTGGGGTCCGGGGTTCAAGTCCCTGTGTAGCCACCAAGTACCGGTTTACAGACGTCTACAGCAGTCTATAAACCACCTCAAGAAGCCCGCCTCGTGCGGGCTTTCTTGTGTCTGGCTGTATCTCCTTGTACTCCCTTATCTCTTCCCACGTGCATGCTTGAGAAAAATTTGAACCGACTGCACACACGAATTGAAACGCTCCGAAATCAAGCGTCGTCCGCTGGCTGACACCACTATTTCGGGCCTTGAGCCAGAGGGCGCTGCCTATCGTGAGCTGGACGGCGGCGTTCTTTACCTTCGCGTGAAACCTACCGGACAAAAGTCTTGGGAGTTGCACTACAAAAAGGCCGACGGCAAATGGTCTTGGCTCGGCTTGGGTGGCTACCCAGAAGTCAGCGGCGCATCGGCCAGAGCAAAAGCTACAGAACTTTGCGCTGACGCAGCCGAGGGCAAAAATCCGATGGCGACCAAGCAGACGCGAAAAGCAACCGAAGTCGAGGCCGCGAACGACACCTTCGAAGTCCTTGCCCGCGAATGGCACGCCTCACGCCTCAGCGGCTGGAGTGCTGATACTGCCTCGCGGGTTTTGAGCGCCCTTGAGCGTCACGTTTTCCCAACGTTCGGTAAGCGCCGGTATACCGGCATCCTGTCCACGGAATGGATGGAGCTTCTACGCGGACTTGAGAAAGAGGGGATTCTGGAACAGATGAGCCGGGTGCGCGCTTATTGCAAGGATGTTTACGACTTGGCCCGCGTAACCGGTCGTGCCGTGAACAACCCACTCGAAGGCGTCCACAAGTTCCTGTCATCCGGCAGCCCTGAAAACTACGCCCACGTCTCGGTTGACGAGCTACCCGCCCTGCTCCGAGCCATTCGATCCTACCCCCACGCGCAGGACGTGCGGCTTGGCCTTCGCTTGCTCACACAGCTGTCGGTGCGCCCCAGCGAATTGCGAGAGTCGAAATGGTCAGAATTCGATTTCGATAAAAAGCTGTGGACGATTCCGGTTGAGCGCAAAGGCCGCAAGAAAGGCCGCGAACACCTGGTGCCGCTTTGCCGCCAGACCATCGAGGCGCTAACTGAGCTGCGCGTGCTGACCGGCGCCTACCCTTTGCTGTTCCCTGGCAGAAGCGACCGCACCAAGCCTCGCAGCAATACCGTTTTCCTGATGGCGTTGCGTCGACTGGGTTATGAGGGGCGCCAAACCGGCCACGGGTTCCGTCACATCGCCAGCACCGCGCTGAACGAGCATGGTTTCTCGGCTGATCACGTCGAGGCTCAACTCAGCCATAAGGCGCCAGGGGGGCGCGGGGTCTACAACAAGGCCCAGTACCTAAGTCAGCGCGTGACCATGATGCAATGGTATGCCGACTATCTCGATGGCCTTGAGGGTGGCGTGGTCATCCAGGGGCAGTTCGGAAAGAGGGCCTGATGCGGGCCTTCCTTTGTCGGCGTAGATGGATATAGACTGACGCCATCACTGTTCGGATAGCCAGTATTCGTACAGATAACGGTTTTGGCTGGCCTAGCTCGACGGAGCGAAAAGCGGACTTCCCATCCACCTGGTCAGCCGATCTATTCAGCACGGGATCGCCTGGGAGGGCGTGAGGATGGAAAAGGTTTATCGTCTGCTGGACTGGCTCGACATGGGACAGGCTGCGGACTGGCTTAGCACCCTAACAGGGGCCCCAATAGGTCGAGGGGAATTATTTAGGCTGGTGCTTTCAAAGCAGTGTGACGTCTACATCCAACCCTTCGGTCTGCGCGGCCACTATATCGACAATGATGGTTTCGAGGTGGAGGTTATCGGGCGAGGTTTTCAGTTGGTCGTTGGCCTTGAAACTATCAGGGAAAGCGACGAAAAGACGGGGCTGCCAGAAAAACGCAGGTTCAGCCTTGAAGGTGCCAGATATGAGCCCGACCCATTCGACAATGGTATAGCTTCTAGGGCTGATTATGACTACTGGGAAGCCATCACAGAGGATGGGAAGCGCTATTCGGCGTTCTTCAAGCCGGAGGATATCCGGGCCCTTGCTGCAAAGATCAACGGTATAGAGGACGGATGCGACGCCGAACCAGAAGACTTGCGCCAGCAACTAGAGCAGGAGCGCGCGACTAGGGAGGCTATTGAAACCGAGTTTCTAACGCTCCGCTACGAAAACGGAAAAAGAAACATAGATGACATACGGAACATGCTACATGACCACACAGAGTTTTCAGCCATGCAAATGCGAGCAGAGCAGGCCGAAAAAATGGTGGCTGCCATGGATAAACAACTGACAGAACAAGCAGAAGCCAAGCGCCAAACTGATGAATTACTTAAAGCCATGGCATCCAAGCTTAGACAGCAACATCAAGGCGAGCAGTCAGATATCCTGGACGTAGCCGCAACTACAACCCTGACTTTCCCTTATGCAACAAAAGAGCTTGAGGCTATGCGCAGCGTTGCCATGGAGTATTGGGCAGGCCATACGCTAGACAAGCGACAACCTAAGCAGGACGCTATTCAGCGGGCAATTTGCAAGGCGCTAGGCCTTGAAACACCAGCTACTAAAATACCGCCTAACAAAGCGATTTATCTAGCAACGGCCATTAAGCCGGAGGGCCTACCAAAAACATGACATATGGGTATGACATGGGGTCATGACACTATGTCACCCCTTCCTGACATATCGCCTAGCTCTATTAAATCTGTCCCGTCGCCATCAATAACGGGAAACAGACATGAGCAACATTCACCCTATCGAGACCGCCAGCGCCTTTCAGTTTGACCCTGCTAACACCATCATTCGCTTCCCCGAAGTGGAAGCCATCACTGGCTTGGCCCGTGCAACCGTCTACAAACGCCTAAAAGATGATCCAACCTTTCCCCGCCCGGTATCGCTGAGCAACAGCAAGTCCCGTGGTTCACCAGTGGGCTTTGTGCTGGCCGAGGTTCATGTCTGGGTACGCCAACGCATCGCCCTGCGTTCGGTGGCCTAAAATGAAAACAAAAAAAATGGCCGACCAACAGGCCAGCCACGAAAACTCTCGCATAAATGATAACAGTCAAAATGCTCAGAACGCACGGCTTGCCGGTCGTATGGAGCAAGGCTCCATTGATACGTTCGCCATAATGCGTGAACTCAACATCTGCCGACCTGGTGCGCGTATCTGCGACCTGCGAAACGCCGGTTACGAGATCATCACCAATCGCATAGTGCTGACCGATGAATGGGGGCGTATCCATCGTGGCGTTGCCGTGTACACCCTGATCGCCAAGCCTGGCGTAAGGGCGGCCGCATGAGTGCCCGCATTGTTCCAATCAACTATGAAGGCCAGGCCGTGCAGTTCAACGCCGAAGGCTGGATCAACGCCACAGAAGCGGCGAAACGCTTCCAGGCACTCCCGAACGATTGGCTACGGCTTCCAGAAACCGAACGCTACTTGAATGCTCTGCGGGCTAGATACGGGGATATCCCGTATGTAAAAACTAGCCGTGCTCGCACCGATCGCGGCGGCGGCACCTGGCTCCATCCAAAGCTGGCAGTGAAGTTTGCCCGATGGCTGTCAGTCGACTTTGAGATTTGGTGTGACGAGCAGGTAGACGCCCTGATACGCGGAGAACTCAACTCGCGGTCGATGGCCCGCCGTCAGGCCGCCGTCGGTTACAAGAGCTTGTGCGACGCTCTGTCGCTGACCTATGAGGCCATCGGCAAGATCACGAAGCCGCACCACTACATGAACGAGGCCCGGTTGATTAACGAGGTCATCACGGGCGCCTTCAAGGGCCGCAACCGTGACCAAATCACCCAGGCTGAACTTGAGCTGATCATGCTGGTGGAAAATCGCGACGTGCTGTTGATCGGCCAGGGCAAGGACTTCGCGGCCCGGAAGAAACATCTGCGGGGCTACGTCGGCGATCTGCAGATGAAACTGATCGGGAGCATAGCCGCATGACGCCCACTCAATCATTCCCGAGTGTTGCCAAGTTCAAGCGCTCTGACTTGCTGCCGTTTCAAACGGAGGCAGTGAGGCGCGACTCATCCCGGCGCGTGGGCGGGCACAACTTCGGCGTGAAGCTGGAGGCCGAGCGCCCTTGTCACTTTGAGAAAGGTGTCAAAACTCAACTCACAATCATCTGACAGACTGGCGGGATCAACTCCAGCGATTGCGGCCGGGTCATCTACCTACTGGCGCGGGCAATTGTGCGCAGCGCCTGAACCATGAACGCCGAATCACCGCCCGCCTTATCAATGCAAGCTTCAAGGAACAGCGCCCGCTCCTCGTCCGCTTGAAGGTGGTCGGTGACTTCCCACCTGGTCAGCCTGATGGTCATACCTGCAATTCTTTCGGCGTGTGTGTCTTGAGCCAGTCGGCCAAAGCGGCGTTCATGCGCGTTTGCCAGCCTGGGCCTGATGCTCTGAATTGCTCCAGAACTTCCGCATCAAGTCGCAGGTTGACATGCTCTTTGGTCGCGCCCGCTTTCGGGCGCCCGCGCTTGGGCTGGAGCATTTCCTTGGCCTGGGCGTTGCCGAACAATCCCGGCAGTACATCGCTGGCCGGTCTGGCCTTGACGAAGTCCTTGGGCGACCACTCAGGGTTGGTCTCATCGACCATTTCAGATTTGGGCTGTTTGCTCATAGTTTTTGACCTCCCGTTTATTAGCTTTTCGAAAACTGATGACGTGAACCGCATCGCCCCGAGGGGTGAACACCACGACATACAGTCGATCACCTATGAACCCCATCGCTTGATACCGGATCTCGCCGTATTCGAATCGGTCGTCCTTTTTGATAAGGGCTGTAGACCATTCAAAGTCCGCCACCTGAGCGAATGGAAGACCGCGTTCCTCGGTGTTGCGGGCGTCTTTGGCTGGATCGTAAGTAATCTGCATAGCATTAATGTACCCACAATAATTAATGCACACAAGGTATTGCGCCGCCATTACGAGTATGAGTGCCAAGACCGCCCGCACCGCAAACCAGATAAGCAACCTCAAGAAGCCCGCCTCGTGCGGGCTTTCTTGTTTCCGGGGTATTTGTTTTGTGACTCTGGATACCCTGACAGCTCTCGCCACCGCGTAGGCCGACTTGTGGGCTTCAAGAACATTGAATCAGGCATGCCAGGATTAGCGTTCAGTCCTCTGCGCAGGTTGTCGCCGTCCAGCACATAACAGGCATAACCGTGCGCACAAAGCCTGCTATGCCATCGTCAGCGATGAATTCCCTGCTGCGGACAATCCGGTCAGCCAAATCACATCCCTTCATGCACACAACGCGCCTTGTGCTCCAGGGCAGAGAGGCCGTGACTGGAGAGGCTAATGTTATCGGTCATGTTCAGGGCTCTTCAAACAGCGCGCCGACTCGGCTAACAGTTCTGGCCACAGCCGCGCCCAGTCGCTCTCATGACTCATGCCTGGCACTGCGCGTACTTGCGTGCAGCGACCTCCCGTGGCGCGTGCGAAGCGCTGGGCAATGGTCGACGGTACGATCCTGTCTTCACTGCCGTAATAGTGAATCTGGGGCAAGGTGCTGATCTGGGACGCGACGTCGATTGCATTGAGCGATTCAGGCATGGGTGTCACCCGGTGCAGGCGATTGACCTCGGCCGTGTCCAGGTTCCCGGCCACGCTCCGCAGCGTGGCGACATCGTGACGCCGGGCTGCTATTAGCACGGCGATGGCGGCGCCTCCCGAGTAACCCACCAGATTGATCGGCTGCCCTGGCACCTGCCTGGCGTACTGACTCACAGCCTGATCCATCGCCACAACCACGTCTTCGGCGAAACGCTTGCTGGTCCAATAGCCCACCTCGCAGCGCGGGTTGGCGGCCATCAGTGTGAACTGGCAGGGCCGTGCGAGGTAGACCCTATTGGGCGCCGGATCGACCGACGCCAGTTCGAGCCCTTGTGGTTTGCGTGGTGTAGGGTTCATCGACGGCTGGCTGCGGGTGCGCCAGGCAAAGCCGTCGCCTTCGATATAGACGGTCAGCGGCAGGTCGGGCCGAGTGATCCGGTAAAAGCTGGTCAACACAAAGTTGTTAGTCTGGACTTGGCCTCGTATCAAACCGCCTGACTTAGCCAGGATGTCCGCGCGATGATCGAGTTCGGTAAAGTTCGGGGTTTCAACACAGCCCACCAGTAACAGGGTAAACAGGCTGGTCAGCAGGCCTCGCCAACGAGATGAGGCAAGACGTGAAGGCTGTTCGAGTGTTGGATATACGGAAGGAGGATGGGGGGCGTCGCTCATAGAGGCTCGTTAGAATAATGAAGCTGCCAAGCGAGCGACTGTACGTTAATAATCTGCGACCCGACAGACATGAAAACGCCCATTTCTCTCAGATGAGAAATGGGCGTATGCCTTTACATTAGCTGTTCTTTAGAACGCCCAACGTGCCTCGGCCGAGGCTGTCTGGTTGAGGAAGTTGGTGCGTTTTTCAACGTCATAACGCACTGACAGTTGAAGCGGGCCGCTAACCTTGTAGCTCAACTCCGTACCGCCGCGAACCAGCCAGCGTTGAGGCTCGCCACCATAAGTGGTGAAGGCAGCACCAGGTGCTCCGGCGAAACTGCTGACGACCGAGTCACGGCTCGCCTTGAAGTCATAACCGGTGCCCACGGTGCCACTCAGACTCACCCGATCGGTGAAGTCGTGAGCCAGCTTGCCGTCCACGCCAAGAATGAACTGATCAGTGCTGCGGCTCTTGGCTTGCAAGTCCAGCGCATCGGCACCTTTCTCGTTGTAGGACTCGTCCTTGATCCAGGTGTAATCAGCTCGCACTGAAGGTGTGAAACGGGTGGCAGTGGTCAGGCTGAATGTCCGATCCAGTGCAACGCCAGCGTGAGCGGTCCAGGAGTTGTAACTGGATTTGGCTTGCAAACCGGCGAAGTCGATATCTCGCTTGCCATCGTTACGGTTCTGACCACCATCGATCTGAAAGCTCAGGTCGGTATTATCGTCCAGGTGATAAGTACCATAGCCCACCAACTGGTAAACATCGGTGGTGAGTGACTGACGAGCCGAGTTACCGCTGTTATGGGTGTCCGCTTTGGCGTACACGAACGCAGTACCGAGAACCCAGCGATCATTCAAGCTGCCGTCGAGACCGAATGCCATCCCTCCAACGCTGGATTGGACGCCCGGTGTGCCGCCATTGCTGTTCAGATCAGCCCAAGAACCGAAAGGCTTGATCCAAAAGTGATCATCACTGAAAGCGCTATCACCGGAGGACACGCCGCGCACTGTATCCGAACGCGCCTGAACCACCCGATTGATACTGGTCAATGCGGTCTGGGCTGCTACGGTTGAACCCGCGGTCTGCGGCAGGATTTCACTGACCGCCTTGGACACTTCGGCCTGAGTGGTCAATGGGACTAAGTAACCGGCTAACTTACCGTTGGGATTGCTGGCGATGACTTGATCCAGAACTGCGGCAGCTCCCCTGCCCTGCGTATTGCCAAGGGCCTGAATACTGCCCACAACCGTGTTAGCGCTGCCACCACTATTGCCGCTATCGCCAGTAGCAGCGTCTGTGCCAGTGCCAGTATTGGTGCCAGTGCCAGTGCCAGTGCCAGTATTGGTGCCGACGAGGCTCAGATCGACACTCTTGCTGTTGTAGACAGGAGTAAAGTCAAACAACAGACTGTTATCAGTGACGTGTCTGAACTGCCCGCTGACCGTACCAGTGGTGCTGATCACATTGGCGAGCTGATTACCACCGGCCAGGGTGTTACCACTTTTAACATCAACATTTAAGGTGCCGTCCAGTTGAACGTTACCTGTGGCGCTAAGCTTGCTGTACTGCGATGAACTGTAGGCACTCACCTGCAAGGTGCTGCTTGCACTTTGAGTGAAGGCGCCGCCGACGGTCAACGTTGCATAAGGCGAGGTCGTCGTTCCAACTATCACGGAGCCAGAGTTATTGAGGTCGCCACCGATAGACGCGTTGCCAGTGTTGAGCGTTGCGCCGCTGCTGACATCTACCGTGCCCAACAGGCTTGAACCGCTGGCCATGGCCAAGGTGCCGGCGCTTACTGTCCAATTCTGGGTATAAGTGTCAGTGCCTGTCAGGGTCCAGGTACTGTTGCCTTCTTTTTCAAAGTCAGCAAATCCCTGGTATTGCGCCGCACTCCCTACAGTGCCGACCGAGCCAAGATCGAACGTAGTGGGAACCACAAGATTATCACCGCCCAGGACCAGCACATCACCGCTGCCACCAGTGCCACTGGTGCTCACCACGTTTCCGTTAATGACTGAACCCGCTTCGAGTACCAGCTTGTTGTCGCCGCCGGACAGCTCAATCGCATTGGCCCGGGCACCGCTGCCATTGTTGGCAAAGCCACCGGAAATAGTCCCGGCGTTATAGATAGCCGAAGTTCCGGTTGCGACGATACCTGCGCCACCGGCACCCTCGATGCCGACCTGGCCGTTGCTGCCGGAGATGCCGTTCAGACCATTAATGCTTCCGCCACCACCAGTGCCGCCCGCACCGCCCGCGCCACCTATCCCGCCTATGCCGGCGGCACCACCGTTACCGCCCTGAATGCTTCCGGTATTGACTATCCGCATGTACGAACCGCTGACGCCGATGCCGCCAGCTCCGCCATTGCCACCATTACCGCCGATGCCACCAGCTCCGCCATTGCCACCATTCCAACCAACCCAACCATATTTACCCTGGCCACCAGCCCCCCCGCTGCCGCCGGCGCCACCGACAGTGCCATTGGAACCATTGCCACCGGTGATACTGACGTTATTGGTCACGGAAAAGTTACTGCCGGAGATTCCGGCACCACCGGCTGAGCCAGCCCCGCCACTGGCGCCTGCACCACCGTTGCCGCCCAAGCCCGAATAAGTGTAGCCATTGCCGCCATTGCCTCCAGCGCCCGGCGCTAAGCTAGAGACGCCGAGACCACCGGTTACGGCGGCATTGTTGGTAACAGCAAAAAAACTTCCGCTGATGGCCGAAGAACCATTGGCTGGAGAAGAGTACGTGCCATCCGAACCAGAGGCACCGCTATATGCTCCCGCACTGCCATTGCTTGCAGACCCGCCGCTGCCTGAGCTGCCAGTGAACTGACCCGAGATCGCCGTGGTCAATGCACCGCCGACAGAGCTCGCGCCGGTCAATGACAACGTACTGCCGCCACCCACCAAACTGCCGCCTGTAACGCTCAGGGGGGCAGAGGCGTGCAGCGTCGTTGGGCCATTAAAAGCCGAGAGGTCGGAGGCGAGCGTGATGGTACTGACGCCAGGATCAATATTCACCGAGCCGCTGGTGGACAGCCGCTCACGCAAGGAGCCTATACCCGAATCAGCACCGGTGGTGACGTTGTAGCCCGGAGTCGCAAAGACTGAAGAGGCTATTCCCAGCGACAGCAAGGCCAGGGGCCAGGCGGCTGCTTTACCCCGAACTCTCGATGTGCGGGCTCCCGGGCCGCTGGCCGATACTGAACCACCACAGGTTTTCGACTTGGCGACTTCGGAAACGACTTGCGGCGCCCCCAGACGGCTATTCCACACCAGTCGATATATAGCTTTGTTCATTTACATGGGCTCCAATGTTCTATCGTTCTATTATTTTTTGACCGGATGTTCAAAGAATCTTGACCCGTTGTATGTTGTGTTGGGGGTGTTGCCAGAAAGCATCATTGCTGAAACGCGCAAACACATCGGGGGGCAGAATTGTTGGCCGGCTGCTGGCTTGAACGGTCGGCCTCACGTCGTGTAACCCTGGCGTGCCGGCGCGCTGATCGAACGCCTGCGCATCGAACTCGATGTTGTGCACGTCGTGACTGAAGGAAGGTTCATTAATGAAGGCGTAGACGCCCTTAAGTACCGCTTGCGGGTTGCTGACCAAACTCTCATAGCGCACTAACAACAAGTGGCTGGCATGCTCGCCGTAAAAAGCTTCTTTAAGGGCGTTGTAGGGATAACCGAGCATGCCATCGGCACCGGCCACGGCATCGGCGCGACTATAAACAGTGCCACCCGCCTGGAAGTTGAAGAGGGCTGAGGGCGAAAATGTGTTGCGCTGAACCAAGCGCTCGATGCTATCAATGATCCACGGTACGTCACGCACACAGGCAATCACTTTGCTGCTGGGGAACAGGCTTTGCAGCAGCCCCATGCGCGAACACCAGGAGCGGTTACTGTCGAAAATCACCGGCGCGGTAAATTCCTCACCGTAGAACTGTTCAAACAACCCACGCAGGATGCGCTGGCGTTGCTGATCAGAAATAAACAGCGAATATTCGTTACTGCCACTCATGCCATTGAGCAGGTCGTTGACCAGGCCGGCAAGAGGACCGCTCATGTTCGCGTGAAAGCGCGGATTTTGGCGCAACAGTGCCGAGAGCAAGGTCGAGCCGGAGCGAGGCAGGCCGGAAATGAAATGCAGGGTGCGCTCAGCCATAAACAGGGCTCCTTACCGGAATGGTCATGACGTCTTGGCTCATGGCAGAAACAGCCGATGCCAGACGCTTTCGCCGCTGTCGCTGATACCAAAACGCTGAAAGCCGACACGCTGAATAATGCGAATACCAGCAGCGGTCTCAAGCTTCGGATTCTCGGTAACGATCATCATCCCTACAGGTGCCTGGGCTTCACCGGCATACGCCAGCGCCAGTTGCTCATAGGTCTGAGCAAACACACATGGAGCCAGGCCCACGTCGCGGCAATCCTCACGGATGAAGGTGCGATAGAACCAATAAAGCGCTGCGCCCGCAGCGGGACAGGCGCAATACACCGAGCTGACCCCAACGATCCGGCCCTCGGCATTCAAGGCCACGCAGGCCACTTCAAACGTTCTGCGCCAAGCCTCCAAAGGATCCTGTATCGCACCGTTGTCACGCCAGAAGGCGATCAATTCGCTGCGCAGCGTAGGTGTGGTCTGGTTCCACACCCAGACAATCTGATATTTTTTAAATGAACTAATGACTGACACGGGAGTGTTCCGCTATAGAGGTCAAAGGGAGATCCAGGCTGTCACTGCTCAAAAAAGGCATACGCAAGCGATCATCGTTCAGGAACAATTCGCACCACAGGCGCCAGAGCTTGATCAGCCTTTGCTGACCACCGGACTGGCGCATATCCCGGGTGGCCCGAGCCAGCACGCTGGCGAAGGACTGGGCGTAGAGTCGACAGCGGCTGCACTCGATATTCGGCGTACAGCACTTACCGCTGCTCTGGCTCAAGTCAGTGTTGTAGTGACGAAGGGAAGGGCTCAGTAGCACACCACAATCTCGAGTAACAGCACCTGGGCTTTGAGCATCGGGATACAAGCCAGCCGGATCATGTATTAAGTTATTGAAATCATTGTCATACAGGACCCGCTGTCCCGGCTGTTGCAACACCAGGGCGATACTGTCCCGCGCACGTCGCAGATCGTCGTCGCTTAGAATCAGATTGTCTGCGGCAGTACTGGTGATGTGATATTGGTCGGCACCGGCTCCGCTGCCGATAAAATCCATGTACTTGGTAGTGGGGCTGTAATGGTTGAAGGTCAGCGCCAAATCATTGTCTGCACACACTTGAGCGATATACGGAATATCGTCGAGGTTGCGCGCCGTCAGAGTGAACACGAAAACAGCCCGGCGGTCGCGACGGTAGTTCTTGAGCTGCTTGGTCATTATGTCGGCGCCGCGTAGTTCGCGACTGCGCTCGGGATTACCCCAAAGCGAGACGTGCACTCGATAATCAATCTCGGCGCTCAAGCGCTTAATACCGTTGGTAAAGACCACGCCATAGGGAATGTGCCTGCTGGCAATGACTAGTTTTTTCTCGGCCAGCGAAGGTTCGGCTCCGCCAAAATAACCGTAGCGCACGCCCCGTGCGCCTTCGCCCGCAAAGAACGCCTCAATGCGCTGCAGGTCCTTGACGTCTGGGTGTCCGAGGTAGTCGTCGCCTGAAAAGAACAGACAACCTTCGCAGGTAAGGTTGCACACCGAAGTGATGTCGTACTGGCTTGGGCGAAGAGGCAGCAGCTCTTGACGCAACAGCTTCCAGAATTCGGTGTCACTGAGCATTTGAGAACCCTGTTGTGGTCTATGAACAACGTCAAAAACGCTCACTCACTATAATTCCAGCAAGCACCTAAAAATTTCTTCAAGAAATTCAATAACTTGCGATCTATAATGGTCCGTTGCGCTTGAGCCATAGGGCTTGACTAGTGGCTATTTGGCACCTACTGGCTGGTATAATGCCAAGTTATAAAAAAAGTGCTACTGAATATCTCAACAACGACTGGCTTGATCAAAAATCACGTCGTGATTGCCGCGCGTTGCGCACAAAGCGAGAACAAAACGAGACCGTTCATCCGATGCGTTAAATCGAGCTCACAATCAATTCTGAGTATTTTGAGCGTAGTAAGGGCAGCACAGGAAAAAATGCCCCAGCAGCGGGCACCGCGTATCCCCTGGTGCAAGAAAGTAGGCTGCGCGAATTTAATAAATCCGACTGCTTTTCTTAAGTGTCCAGCCAACACAACTTCAAATCAGTGCTCTTTGCTCAGCCGTTGATAATTCATCATCGGCGTGTCCCCCATGCACGTCCTGGCGAGCGTTGAACCAGCCGGGATGTAGCACCGGAAAATGCTCTTTCAGCCAATCCACAAATGCATTCACCTGTGGCGCAAGATGCGTTCTGCTGGGGTAAAGCACGGACACCGGACGTGCCCTTGGACGAAAGGGTTTGAGTACTTCAACCAGTTCTCCGCTTGCAAGGAAGGTTTCAACGGTGATTCCCGGAGCTTGAAGAAGGCCGAAACCTGCAACGCCGCATTGCACGTAGGCATTCGACTCGTTCACGGTAATACCTCCATGAGGCGTGTGAGGACGATCTTCACCACCCACCGAGAAATGCCAAGGTAACGGTCTGTTATTTTGACCGGAGATGAAGCTGACACAACAGTGGTCTACAAGATCTTCCAGCGTTGTTGGTTCACCGCACGCCTGGAGATAATCTGGTGACGCGCAGGTCACCATAGTGGCGGTGCCTATCTCTCTAGCCACCATGCTTGAATCCGGGAGTTCGCCTATTCGCAGCGCACAATCGATGCCTTCAGCGACTAGATCTACCGTGCGGTCGGTTACCCCTAGAGCAAGCTCAATTTCAGGGAATGCTTGGGTAAATCGCCTCAGGCTTCCCATGAAACTGCGCTGAGCAAAGGCGGTTGGAATGTCAATGCGCAGTCGGCCCCGCAACGTCGATCCACTGCGGTCGAACATGGATGTGGTTTCTGCAATGTTTGCCAAAAGCGCTTTAACGCGCTCATAAAACCTCTCGCCCTCAGCAGTCAGCTTCACTTTGCGCGTAGTGCGCTGGAACAGACGGACACCCAACGAAGCTTCAAGATCCTGAATTGTGCGTGTGACGTGCGGGCGCCCTGCCTGCATCGCCTCTGCAACTTTAGTGAAGCTACCCAGTTCCGCTAACTTGGCGAATACCTGCATCGACTGTAGAAGCTCCATCGGGGTGTTCCTCGGAAAGCATGGCAATTGAATGATTGTTGCTTTTCAGAGTAACAATCCTGTTGGTTTCTGCACATTTATCCGGGCTCGCGATACCTGAACAATGTCCCCAGCGCAAAGGCGGATGAGTGCCTCCTTCTGCATACCCTGACTATTGCTGGAGATAAAAAATGAAAGCGTGGCTTCTGAAGGATTTCGGGTTGGACAATCTGGTGCTGGGTGAGGCAGAGACACCTGTACCCAAAGCTGGGGAGTTGTTGGTAAAAGTGGGCGCTGTATCGCTTAACTTTCGTGACAAGGCCATCGTTGACGGTATTTATGAGCCCCATAAAGTACCCAAACCGCTAATCCCCGTGAGCGATGCGGCGGGTACTGTCGTGGCCATCGGCGATGGCGTCAGCCGCTTTGCTATCGGGGATCGGGTGAATTCGCACCTCTACTCACGTTGGCTGGATGGCATGCCCGGGCCGGATGAGCCCGACTACTGCTTCGGCTCGCCTTTGCCCGGTGGTCTGGCGGAATTCATGATCATCCATGAGGACAGCGCGGTACGCGCACCCGATACCCTGTCGGATGAAGAAGCAGCGACCCTTCCGATTGCGGCCCTGACCGCCTGGTATGCACTCGTTGATTTCGGCCAGATCGAGGCCGGCCAAACCGTTTTGGTTCAGGGTTCGGGAGGCGTTTCTGTTTTCGCGGCACAGATTGCAACTGCGCTGGGCGCCAAGGTTATCGTTACCTCAAGTCGAGATGAGAATCTGCACGCTGTCATCAAACTGGGGGCTGTAGCGGGAGTGAATTATCGTACCCACCCTGAATGGGCAGAGGAAGTGCTGAAGCTTACCGACGGCAAGGGTGTGGACCTCTTGCTAGACGTAGCCGGTGGGGACGGTATCAATCAATCTATTGCTGCGACCAAGGCAGGAGGGCGTATCGCCCAGATCGGCTTTCTGACCGGTCAAACATCGGCGCTGAACTTGATGCCTATGATCTTCCGGCAAACCACCATTCGCGGCATTGCCGTTGCTCCACGCTCTTCATTTGACCGCATGAACGAATTTTTGAATGAGCACAAAATTCGCCCTGTGATCGACCATGTGTATCCATTCGAACAAGCACGCGAGGCGTACGAACACTTGGCCAGAGGGGCGTTTGGCAAGGTAGTCATCAAGATCGCGCAAGACTGAAAAAACGCATGATCGCCGCCGCACACCGCTAAATTTTTTACGTTTTTTTGCCCATCAGAAAACTCAGGGCTCATCGCTCCAGTGAAGGTTCACCGTGCCGGTCGACGTACCTTCCAGTACAACGGTGCCTCGTTTCTCATGGCCATTCTGGCTGGCGATGATGAGGTATTTATCTGCCGGCAATTTAACGTAAAGAATGGGACCGACCTGACTCACCGACAATAGTGAGCGTCCTTTTTCAGTCTGGATCACAACGTCAACACCACCGAGATACTTATTCTCCGGCCCGATGGAAAAGGTGATGTGCAAGTTGTAACCCTTGACTTGCTGGATGGCCTGCGACTCGTCCTGACCAACGCCACCGGACAGATAGGTGATGCCGTTTTGCTCTTGCGGCACCAACTGTACGACCGACATATCAACTGGAGCTTCGTTGGCGGCCTGCAGTACCACAGGAGAGAAACTCAACAGCATGACAAGGACAACTCTTGAAGGCGTTAACCCATGGACGGACGTCACAATGAATACCCCTTAGTGTCATGGCCAGATTAGCGTTTGATGAGAGAGATCTTGGTTCCTTCAATACTGACGCCAGCCATCAAGCCTTGCTGATCGAAGACAAATGCATAAGCATCGTCCTTCAGCGTCGAGCTCGACAGGTTCTTTGCGAGCCCTTCATCAACCAGGACGACAGTTGGCCCTACGCCAATTTCCCACCCCTTGGTTTCACGCACATAGTTCACCGCTTTTTCGGTCATCAAGAACATCACATAGCCGTATGACTGCGCGCCTGCTTGCAAGCCCCATGACCCGGTCACGGAGTTGTAATAGCCCTCCACTTTCGAGCCTCTCAACAACTCGCCTTCGCCATAGCTGCCACCAAACACAAGGCCCGCTTTGACAATATTCGGGAATACCAGCACAGCCTTGGCACTGCGCGAAATGGTCTCAGCAGATGGATGAGTTTTGTAGAGTGTTTGCAAGGCCTGCCGGGAGCTTTTGTCCAAGTCCTCAGCAGTCGCAGCGCTTGCGCTATTCAGCAGGGTTGCCGATGCCAGCGATACGGTCGCAAGGATGATTGAGAGGAAGAAGCGGACTGACGTTGTCATTGCTGTACTCCTATGTTCACGATAGAAGGGATGTGGCAACAGCGCCCATGCAGGTAATAAACAGGCTCCGTAGCCTCAGGGAAATAGTCCGGCGCCATGGGGGGCCGCACTACCTTGAAAGCCTGGCTCAAGAACGCCATGATCACCGTCACCTAAACATGGCAGTACTCTTGGTCATCATCTGCCAGCGATCTACTGCTCTTCAGGCTGAGTCTAGTTGCTGTGCCAGGTTTGCCCGGTCGTAAATACAGCGCCCGACAAATGGTGCAGGCACTGCACTTTCAACGCGGACTAGCTGCCGACAGAGGCTTGAGGCAACGGGTAAGAGTGGAGTTTCTGAAGTCGGGCTTGCAGTGTTGAGCTGCTTGCCCGGCCACGTTGAAATTAGCGGTCTTGTTTGGTCGTTGATACGGCCGCGTTAGACAACCCTTTGGCGTTATGATCGCCCGGCGTGGTGCCAGAAATAGACGTTGCCTTGGACAAACCGCGAGTATCTCTAGACTGCGCGACGCCTGAAGTGATCGAGCCACGGTCATCCTTATCAGTAAGGGCATTACCGATATGCTGACCGTTTACCCCTCCGTCCCTCACGGCCTTGCCCGCGTGGTCGCTGCTCAGCCCCTTGCCCTGCCCATTGCTTCCGGTTCCGCCAGAATGCCCGCTACTGCCGCTGCCGCCACTGCCACCACCGTGACCGCCACCACCGCCATTGCCTCCACCTCCGCCATCTTTTGCATGGGCTGAGGAGATGAACGAAAACTCACCGGGCAGCATGGATATCGCTGAAAACACCATCAGGCATGCAGCAACAGCCATGAGCTTTTTTGTTATAAACATGACGACTCCACGAAGTTAAATTCAACGCAGATGTGACAGTTTCCACGCGATTAGGTTCATGGCCAGGGAACAGCAGAACGTAGTGTGTCTAGCCCGGCCCCACGCCGGTTTTTTTCCATTCCTGCGACATGTTTTTCACGTGGCGTTCACTCCAGCCTCGCTAAATTCCATCTACTCCTTTGAAGAACTCCCTTGGCCCGCCCTCATCTGCGGGCTTTTTTTATGTCGCTAAACTTTCTGCGTAGTTGCATTGCACTTGAGGTGCGTGGAGCCCGGACTTAATTCATCGCTTACCACATCTGCGACATCCCTTTCACGAGACTTTCACGGCGTAGAACGCAAATTGCAGGCTACTCTCTCGTGATAGATATTTTAGCCCGCCATCGTGCGGGCTTTTTGTTTCTGCAGATCCCGTCAGGAATAACCGGCCTCGGTGAAATGATGGGCACATGGATGGGGATCAGCCCGTCGCGTCAGGTCTGACGCTGATCATCTGGCCCGCTGACTTGCTGCGGGTCCCTCACCCATTGCCAGAACAATTGATAGCCGACCGCGAGCATTACCGGGCCGATGAACAAGCCGATGATGCCGCTGGCGACCATGCCGCCCAAGGCACCGATCAGCACCACTGGCATCGGTACATTGACGCCACGCCCCAGCAGCAGTGGCTTGAGTACGTTATCGACCAGGCCGGCAACGAAGATATAGATGGCGAACACAACGGTCGCCGTGGTGGCACCCTGAGTGACGAAAACGTAGACGATCACCGGAAGGGTAATCAGGGTGGCCGGTAACTGCATAATGCCAATCAGCAGCACAGCCAAGGCGAGCAGACCCGCACCGGGGATGCCCATGAGCACGAAACCGACGCCGATCAGCAGCATCTGGATGAAGGCGATACCCACCACCCCCAGCGCTACCGCACGAATGGTGGCGGTGCACAGCTCGGTGATCTGCGGCCCCCTGACGGGACCGGAGATGCGCGAAGCGATCTGCACCGCACTGCGGCTCCCCCCCTCGCCATACGCCATGACGATACCGGCGATGATCAGGGCGCAGAAGAATATGAGGAAACCCATGCCGACGCCTGCGAGCTTACTCAGCAGAGTCAGACTGACATTCTTGATTTGCGGTATGAACTTCTGCGTCAGGCCGGGCAGGTCGGTAGCAGCTTGCAGCCACAGGCCATGCAACGGCTTGCCCACCAACGGCCAATCGGCTATCGAGTCGGCCGGTGGAGAAATATGAAAACTGCCGCTTTTGACCAGGGTGACGACACTCGCCACCGAGTCAGCGATCGAGGTGCCCAACAGGTAGATCGGCACCATGAGGATACTGATGGAGACCAGCACGATCAGCGTCGCGATGCGCCCCTCGCTGTGACCCATGGTACCCATGAGCCTGCCTTGCAGCGGGTAGAGAGTGATCGCCATGATCACCGACCAAAGCATCAAATCAATGAACGGACTGAATATCCGGAAGCAGAACATCACCAACACAGCAATCAGCCCGGCACGAATCAGTACATCGAGCAGACCACGGGAAAACGCCTTCTCGGAGTTGAGCGTGGGCGCCATTGATTGCCTCCTTGCAGAGCGTTGCAAAGGTATGAAATCGGTAAAGTCAGCATAGACGCAGAATTAATGGAAGACGGCAAATACGACCCTGAACGATATAACGACCCGAGGCAACAATTGACTGACAAGCCGATCAACGTGCGTCATGTATGAGTCATATGTAATACCCATTTAACACTACGTAATTTAATCCATATCCTTATTTACCCTCAACGCCAACAGCAACTATCCAGGCACAAAAAAGTTATCTAACGTTGATTATTTCTACAGCGTTCCCCCAACCAGGCATTGGACTGGCTGGCCTCTGGGCGGGCCAGCGAATTCCGAAGGGAGACGTTATCCCGTACATTGTTGCTCAAGTGGCTGACACGATTGCAGCTTCCGCAGTTCTTTTCTTCATTGCCACAGAGGCGTTTTAGGCGGATTGACAGGCAATATGCCGGGAGAAAAAAAGGAGGTAAAAATCCCGGCGCGGGGTTGAACACCATTGGCTGTGCTTTACTTGACATGAATCAAGGGTGGCACTTCGAGGTGGCGTACATTTGGTGCGCGACCACCCGTTGACCTATTGTCAGGGATGTTCCATGTTCTGGTTTCGCTATCACCAATCAGCGTTCATACGCCTCGCCATCGTGCTGTGGGCGTTAGCGTTTGGTATGGCCGCGACCCAGGGATGCCTGACACAGCCCAGCCACAATCCCTCGACAACCCACGTCTCGCTCAATACCGCGCAAGATGACGATAGCCACGACGCCCACCCCCTTGGCTGCATCGAACACTGCGCCGATGCGGCGATTGCAGTGAGTCCGTCATCGCCTCTTCAGCTGTTTGACCTGTCCAGTTGGACGTTCCTGCTACTGATCCCTGCATTGCTGATTTTTTACCCCGTCATCCCCTCTGCTTTTGCCTTTCTTGCATTGCGGCACCCTGCGCCCGCCAGACCGCCCGCTCGCCTGATTTTCGTCCGCTTCAACATTTAGACCGACCTTCTGCGCGCCGAACTCCGGCCGCACTTCTTGGCTGCGCCACTCTGGCGCGGCTTGGTATTACCTGTGTTGTCCTTACCCTTTGGAGATTGCTATGCATATGTCATTGAAATTGATCCTCGCTGCCCTGCTCGTCAGCAGCCCATTCATGGCCTCGGCCGCCGATGAACCACAGCCAGAGCCGTCGTCGACCACGCCAGCTCAAACAAGTGAAATGCCCATGCAGAGCAAAGCCATGACCGAGCAAATGCACAAAATGCAGGCGGCACACGACAAAGCGGCGGCCGCCAAAACCCCTGCCGAGCGACAGGCCGCCATGCAGGAGAACATGAAAACGATGAAAGACAGCATGGGCATGATGCAGAAAAACTGTAATGGCATGGGCATGTCCGGCAACAAAGACGGCATGGGCATGATGAACATGATGATGAAAATGATGGATCAGCAGTCGAGCATGATGGCGATGCCCATGAACAAGTGATCCCGAGGTAGCGCTGTAAATGCAACGGCGGTTTCATCCTGGCCAACGTGGCAAGGATGAAACCCGGCGTAGCGTTGGGCATGCTGCTGGTGATCGCCCTGTTCTATCTGGCCAGAGAACACCACGACCATATGAGGCCTGGTGACGCGTTGATCGGCGTCGGTGGTATTCAACGCTTTGCGCCTGCGCCAGGTTCCGATTGATTGAGTGACGACGGCCGCTTGACCTTGCCATAGCGGCAAGGTTGAGAATAAATCCAAGGCCACAGAAAAGCCGTATACACCCGTCCTTCCACGATCATTTTTTTGTGAGGCGTCATCGATGAAAACCGTTGAACTGCAAGTCCAGGGCATGAGCTGTGGTTCATGCGTCAAACATGTCAGCGAAGCGCTGCGCACACTTGAAGGCGTCAGTGACGTGGCAGTGGATCTACAATCCGGACGGGTGAAGGTCAGCGGCGATTCGGGCAGCCATGCGCTGCTTGCAGCCCTGCAGGACGCGGGCTATTCGGCACACCTGGCGACAGCCGAAAGCGTAGCCAGTAAAAAAACCTCAGGTTGTGGCGGGAACGGCGGTGGTTGCTGCTGCCGGTAAGCGGTCTTTTTGAATTGGAGAACTCCCATGAATACCAAGCTTCGTATCGCTGTTTTTACTGCACTCTTCATGGCCGGAGCAGCCCAAGCCGCTGAGGTCATCGACGTTTACCGCGACCCTAACTGTGGCTGCTGCGAGGAGTGGATCAAGTACCTTGAAGCCAATGGCTTTAGCGTGCTCGACCATGTCGAACCCAACATGAGTGAAGTCAAACAGCGCCTCGGCGTGGCTCCGCGCCTGGCCTCCTGTCATACCGCGATGATTGGCGGAAAGTTCGTCGAAGGGCATGTGCCAGTGGCACAGATCCTCGATCTGAAGAATCAGCCCGACCTCGTTGGGGTCGCGGTGCCCGGTATGGTATCGGGTTCGCCCGGCATGGAGTATGGCTCGACCAAACAGCCGTATCAGGTGATAGGTCTGACTGACTCCGGCACTGATCGGGTGATCGCGGATTACCCCGGCAATTGACGATGACCTTTGGGGCTGAACACATGGCGTCCGTTGGAGCTGCCAGATAACAAGCGCTGTTCAATCTCCGCGCAAGCCTGACCGCCCTTGCCAACCTGACTGAAAGGTCGAGTGGAGTGCGGTCTCTTCTGATACCCACCCGATCACAGGCGAGCTGCAAGTCCGGGTGTTGGCGCGAATGCTGACCGGGATTTAATCGCAGCAAGGTCTGACTGAATCCCAATCCAGACGCTTATGCAGCAGCACTTGCCTTATGATGAGCGTCAGAAGCAGTACAAGGCGATCACGGGACCGTAGCGGGCTCTTGGCGCGACGTTTTTTTAGGGGGTTATCGTGGGAATCAAGAAGTCAGCGCAAGAATTGAAGCGCGACCTTAATAATGTGGCCTGCAACCTGGAGCAAACGGCAGGCGAAATCAGTCGGCTCGCCGAGCGAATTAACGATGTGGATGTTGTTGCGGTGCTGCACCTGATGAATCGCTTATACAAGGATTCAGACCGATTAAAAGCCTATGTCGATGAGATCAAGTCTGGACGGATCGTCAGGAATAAAGCCGAGTAAGGTGGCGTGATTCATGTTTTTAGTCGGGATAATTTATCGCGACTTAGTATAAGCAGGCCTCCAAAGCATACGGAGATGCCTAACGCCCGAGGGCGTAGGGCGAAGGGCTGACGATTTGCGGAGGGACCCGTGAGGTACCGCCTGGAGGCTTAAATCCAAATAGACTGAACGAACCGACTTCACTGACTTCTTACGTTTATGGCGTTCCACTCTGTTCGCTGTGCACACAGGGTCATTCCATGTACATCGAAAACAACTCCGCGCTGCTCCAATCCCTGATTTCTCAGCTCTCGATTGCCGAATTCAGGTCTTCGCTTGCCCTGATGGGCAACTCGGAGCGAAACCTTATGGGCTTGAGGGATCTGATTCAGCTCGATATGATTTCTGGCGACTTTACCTACGGCCGCCTAAGTGATCCGCTTGGCCTGCTGCTCGTCGCCGCGGATCACATACGGCTGACCAAGCGGGGTGCGTTGTTCAGCTATCGCTAAGCGGCAATGCTTGGCAAATGATCATTCTGCCCTCTCTGTTAGCAGCATTGAATGGCACACTGGCAGCTTGCCTCGCGCCCCGGTCATCGCCTGATATCGGGTAGGCCCCTGACATTGGGTATGCTAGGGGCTCAACCGCGAGAATCAACCATGCGCAAACTCCGTCCCCATGACGACCCGCTGCCACAAATGATCGCAAATCTACTTGAATTGCGTGAGGCCCTTTCGAGCCTGAGCGCTAACGAAAGAACACTCAGCTCATTGAGAGCAAGTGACAAGGTTTGCGGGGTTATTTTGCCGATCAGCCGCAGGGCAGACTTTTTCGCCTCGAAGATCGGTCGCATGGTCGAAAGCCGGATAAAAAACATGACCGAAGCGAGCGCCGAGAATCCCCCGGCGCGCCTCCGATGAATGACCGAATAAAATAACTCATTCTGTTCTCTCGCCTTTCATACCTTACGAATCACTGCGGACACCCGCACTAAAAAGGGCTTACCTAAAGGTAGGCCTTTTTAGTCAGTAGAGAACAGTGAGCGCGCAAGGCACGGTTGATGATGCCCGCCGCTGTTTATATTATTGCGGACGCAGTAAACCTGAGCTCTTTTTCCCTTTTTACTCAACTACATGTCCAGTAGGCGACCTCGCATGAGGTACATTAAAATCTGATCCTCCCACCCAGGCAGCAGCCCTCGAACTCAGCAAGGATGTCACCGTGAATACCCATCAGAAGCTGCGAACCTTTGACCGGATCCGCGAGGCAGTGTTGCCGGAGTATCGCGACCGGGTTGCCGAGTACCTGAGCCTCTACGAAGAGGCTCTACACGACGATAACGTCCAGTCTGACGACCTGCGCGCATCGGCCAATCAGCTCAGGGGCTACTTGCGAGGCCTTAATACGACCAGGGTGTTGGGCATGGCTGACTGGGAAGAGCTGGACCGCCGTGTTGTCGAATCGTGGTTATGATCGATACATCAATGGGGCAGTACGTTTAGCCTGATTAGAAGAGTAAACCCAGGTTGTTTTTTTATCCGGGACCAGAGCCCATGCGACGTGATCGAGGCGACACCGATGTCAACACCAAGCCCGCAGTCCGGGCCTGTCAAAACAAAACTGATCGACCGTGTGTCCTGGCTGGATATCATTGCCGGCTTGTCGCTGGCGGGATTGCTGTTACCGGAGGCAGTCGCTTACGCAAGCATTGCTAATCTGGCGCCTCAGGCCGGGGTCATCGCCCTGTTTGCCGGACTGGTTTGCTACGGTTTGATCGGCACCAGCCGCTTCGCGATCGTCTCTGCAACGTCATCGTCTGCCGCCGTGCTGGCAGCTGCCTCCGCGACGATGGCGGGCCCGGACAATACGCTCCGGCTGGTCATTGCCGTCGCCCTGGTCATGCTGACCGGTCTGTTTTTCACGGTTGCGGGACTGGCACGATTAGGCAGCATGTCAGCCTTTATTGCCAAACCGGTTTTGCGCGGGTTTGCCTTCGGCCTGGCCATCGTGATTATTTTCAAGCAGATCGCTCACGTGGTTGGCGTCCACCCCCAGCACACTGACCTTATCCGATTCATGGCCGAATTATTCAGTCAGACAGGATCATGGAACTGGGCCGCCGTGGCGGTGGCCGTCGCTGCGTGGTTGCTGCTGTTCTTGTTTGCCCGTGTGCCACACCTGCCCGGAGGGCTATTGGTGATTGTCATCGGCATCACGGCCGGTGAATGGCTGGATTTTTCGCAGTATGGCATTAGCCTGGTCGGCTCCATAAACCTGCAACTGACCGCACCGACGGTCCCGACGCTGCTGTATACAGAATGGTTACGAGTAGGAGAGCTCAGTATCGCCATGGTGCTGATTCTCTACGCAGAGTCCTACAGTTCGATCCGCAGTTTTGCGATGAAGCATGGTGACAGTGTCTCGCCCAACAGGGATTTACTTGCCCTCGGCGCCGCTAACCTGGTGTCTGGACTTTTCCACGGCATGCCGGTGGGCGCCGGTTACTCCGCGACGTCGGCAAACGAGGCATCGGGGACTTTATCGCGACTGGCGGGTTGGTCTGCGGCCTTTGCGCTCTTGATCATCGTGATGACGCTTCTGCCGACCATCGCCCTGACCCCAGAACCGGTGGTGGCGGCGATTGTCGTGCATGCCGTCAGCCATACGCTTCGCCCTTCGACTTTTACTCCTTATTTCACGTTGCACCGCGACCGACTGGTCGTCATTGCTGCGGTATTGGCCGTGCTGTTACTAGGGGTATTGGATGGCTTGCTGGCCGCCATCGCTGTCAGCCTGGTGATGCTGTTGCGCCGGTTGTCCGAGTCATCAGTGACCATCCTTGGCCAGCTCAATCATGGCCATGATTTCGTCAGCACAACCCTTCATCCAGAGGCGCAAGCAGTCCCCGGTATTTTGATCCTGCGCCCACACACCGGTCTTTTCTTTGCGAATGCCGAGCGGGTGTTTGCGCAGGTACAAAAATACATTACGGTCGCTGGCGGTAGCGTGCACACCGTTATCCTGAGCCTGGAAGAGTCACCGGACCTGGACAGTTCAAGCGTGGAAGCGTTACAGGATTTTTGCAAAGTGGTCCTCGACCAGAACAAACACTTGATGCTCGCCCGTTTAAAAACCCGGGTGCAACAGGTATTGGTTCGAGCAGAGATTCCGGGGCTACCCATCGATATGCTGTGTGCGCTGAGCGTGGATGATGTGGTCAGGGTCGCGCAGGAACTCTATTCCGGGGCAAAAGCCAGTTCACTGGATGCTATGAACAATGAACCGGCGCTCTAGTTGCTGCGCTGAAAAGGCAGTTGTACGGTCACCCGTGGCCGCACTCGCACCCTACAGGCCGGGCAGACGCTGACCGATTTGCGCCGTGGCATAGCCGTTCAGAATCGTGGCCGCCAAGGGACTGCCTTCGGCGCCGGACCACGCGGCAAAGTCTGCTTCAGCAACGGGCATATACGGCCCGTGCTTCACTTCAAAGATCACGCCGCCCTCATCCAGAGAGAGCACTGCATGCCAGCAGCCCGCGGGAATTTCCAGTACCGCGCAGTCTTCGCCCAATACCGCGCGCTCGGTGACGGTACCCGCGTCGTCGAAATTCAACACCACAAACCGACCGCGCAAAGGATAGAGCAACTCCCAGGTATGGGGATGACGCTGGGCACGCACATACGTGCCTGGCTCCATGGCGATAGCCAGGCGCTGGATCGGGTCAGCCAGTTCATCGTGCAGGTTGCGGTTAGCGCGCAGGCGCTGGGATTGCTGGGCTTGGGCACCTAGCGCGTCCAGGTCAGCCGGGGTGATCTGTTTCATTTGAGGTTACCGGTAGAGGTAAAACGTGATTGTGGCCCCGTCCGCCTGCGTGCACAAAAGCGGCATCATCTGCCAGGGCGTGTGAGAAGGCCATTAGACACTACTCAGCAGCCATCGCGCACGCAAGCTACGGTGCGTGCAGCTCAACGCAAAAATATTTTTCGGCACGACCAGCGTAATGTTTAGTAGCTGCTACTCTGGATTTTGGATCCGTGAGCACGCCTATAAAACGGCGATGCACGTGGGTTGCCTCAAAGAGTAACTGCCAGACGACGGATTGCGCGTTATCTGGAAGGTCGGTGTGGCCTCTGTTCTCACGGACGACAAGCTTTGCTACACCGGTAATTGAATAGTTTAAAAGCGCTGAACGAATCGACGCACTATTAAACGTGCCCTCGGCATTATCAACCGTGCGCTACCCACGCGAGAGTGGGCGATCACCCAACGCCGTTATCCATGTTGTGATGAGTGCCTGCTAACGCCCCTTCTATATTCAAGAAAGTCGGGAATGTAGCCATGCAATACACAACGTTTTCAGATGAACAGATAAAGTCTCTCATCGAGGCTATCAATATCAACGGTTATGCCGTGCTACCTGGCTGGGCCACAAGCGCAGAGCTGACCGAGTTACAGAACCTGGCCACAGAGGCCGTCGTAGCGGCGGGTAACAGCTATGTTGCCCTGACCGGGCACCAAGCCGTTGCCGGTTCGCTTCTGGACGAATGGGGCCGCTCCCCGTACTTCGTCGATCTATGCAAGCGTATCGTTACGGCCGCGACGGGGGAGCATTCAACCGAGCAGCGTCTGTACCAGGTGTTGCGTTGCCTGACCGGCGAGCAAGGTCAACGTGAGTCCTCGATTTTCCACTATGACTCCTTCGTGCTGACCACCATCATGCCAGTCTGTATGCCGGATAATCCTGGCGATTTAATCATGCTGCCAAACCACCGCCCCCTCCGGAAGACCTATGCCTTTAACCTGCTCGACAAGCTGCGCGTCGACAACCGCTGGGCACAGCGTCGGCGGCTAAAAGAGTACGCGAACCACCCCGAGCGGTTCACCCGAGTCCGTATGCGACCGGGCGACCTTTACCTGTTCTGGGGCTACCGTTCGCTGCACACCAATCTGCCGGCTGATGCGAATGCCTTGCGCGCAACCGCTATTTTTCACTACCACAACCAGCATGCAGACAGCTCCCTCGCCGAGCGGATACGTCGATCAGTTGCCTATATCAAGCCGAATCAACCCGTGCCGATGTGAGTGGTCAGGAGCGGTGTTTCTGGTGCGCTCAGGGGTTAGCCGGCCAGCACGTGCGATGTCTTCAGCCATAACGTCACACAGGTGCCCGAATGCTTGACACTCTGCACACTCATCTTCCCGCCCAGTTGTTCAACGATGCGCTTGGCGTGGGCAAAACCAAGGCCGAATGAGCTTCCATCCGAGCGCGCAGTATCCGCTCGGAAGAAGACCTGCCCTAACTGCTCCAGATCCGTCGATGACATCCCTATACCGTCGTCTTCGACCGACAACTGCCAACCGCCGTCCGGCGATGTGCTCAACTTCACCCGCACATGACCTTGCGTCGCCGTGTACTTGATCGCGTTGTCGACCAGGTTTCCAAGCACCACTTCCCACTGCTCAAGCGAGCCGGGCGTCTCGTAACGCGCGTCTGCGTCGATCTGCACCGAAAGCGCCACATTTTTGGCCTGAGCCTGTCGCTGCCAACGGGCGGCTACCACGCGAACGACATCATCCAGCCGACATTCACTATTGATCCCGGCGATTTGGGCTTCGTCCAGTCGTGCCAGGTCCATTAGTGCCGACGACAACCGTTTCAACACCTGCATCTCCGCCAGAACATCTCGACAAGTGTCTGCGTAGTCTTGCGCCTCACGGGGGCGCATGAGAATAACCTCCAATGCAGATGTCACTGCGGCAATGGGCGTTTTCAACTCATGAGACGCGTTAGCAATAAACAGACGCTGGCTTTCCAGAACCGTGCGCACCGCATGCACCATCTCGGCATAGCTGTCGAACAGCAGCTTTTCCTCTGCTGAATGGGGTGTAAACACCACGCGCTGAGTAAATTCAGGGGGTTTGAGCAAGCGTAACTGCCGCGAAAAACTGCGCAGGTTTCGTGTGGAATACGACACCACCAGAAAACTACCCAGTGCCGTCAGCAGCAGAATGCCCATCGCCGCCAGAGTGGCCAGCCGTTTGAATTCACTCACTGCGTCGAGCACGGGCTGAGCATTGAGGGCCACCGTGACCGTCGTCTGAAGCGTGGCCGCCCCGGACTGACGCTCTATCTGCCCGCTTTGAACCAGCCATTTGCCGAACTCAGTGGTCAGCAACCGGGATGCTTCGCCTGTCACCTTCAAGGTCGTCATGCGCTGGCGTAAGGTGTTGCGGATTTTCTCAGGGGGGCCCTGAGACTCAAACATCGGAGGGCCTGCTTCGTCCCCCGCGATAAAATAGACGTCACGGTCACGATCCAGCTCTTGCGCAAACTCGCCGCTGCGCTGATAGACCAGTTGACCTGCCTCGGGGAGGATCAGCGCCTCGATGACGTCTGACTGAGTATCCAAATGATGGCGCAACTCATCCAGCCGAGCCGCTTCCACCCAATGGCTCAACCAAAGGACACTCAGCGCCAACACGCTCGCCTGCACAACGAATAACGTAATCGTTATTTTGATATTCAGCGAAAGCTTAAGCCACACGAAGCGTGAACCCCTTGCCGCGCAAGGTTTCAATCTCTACGCCCGACCCCATCAGTTTTCTGCGCAGGCGCGCGAGCAGCACATCAAGGCTATTGCTGTCCGGCTCCATGTCCAGGGAGTACAGCAATCCTGTGATAGCCGTGCGTTTGACCAACTGCCCGGCTTTACTGGCAAGCGCCACGAGCAAGTCATATTCCTTGCCCGTCAGCACCAAGGGGGTTTGGTTGATCGTCACGCTCATGGTTGCGAGGTCGATATTCAGGCCTGCCAGTTCCAGTAGCGTTGCCCCACGAGCCGTGGATCGCCGGTAAAGCGCGTTGACCCGGGCAATCAGCTCGACCATGTCGAAAGGCTTGACCAGATAATCATCGGCCCCCTGATCGAGACCTTCGACCCTGTCGCGCAAATCGCCCTTGGCGGTGACCATGATGATGGGCACTTCTCTTGCCTGCGCACGCACCGTCTTGATGAAATCCAAGCCCGACAACTTGGGCAACATCCAATCGAGCACGATCACGTCGTACTCGCTGGACTCGACGAAATAAAGTGCCTCCTTGCCATCCAGGGCGAGATCGACGACCCAGCCTCCCTCTTCGAGACCACGCCTGACGCTCTTGCCGAGCAGTACATTGTCCTCGACCACAAGCGCCTTCATTGATCACCTCGCCTTATCGTTCGCGACACGCTACCGCATTCGCACTTAGCCATAAAGTAGCCCGCTTTGCGTCGTTTTCTATCGTTAATGATCCATTCATTCGCACCTCAATAGACTGCCCGGCAATTACGCATGTCTGGGTACAACGATCATGACTCAATCGAAACAACGCATTTTGTTTGTGCTGCTGGTGGGCCTGCTGGCCACCTTGATCAGTTTGTCGTTCGCGCCCCTTGCTTCAAAGGTGCGATTCGGCCTGGAGTTTCGCGGCGGTTACGAGATTTACTACGTTGTGACACCGCAGCCAGGCGAACAGACGCTGTCCAAACAGGATGTGCTCAAGACCGTCGACATCCTGCGCCAACGGGCCGACAGCATTGGCATGTCTGAGCCTGATATCCGTCTTGAGGGTGACGATCACATTCGCGTGAAGCTGGCGGGACTGACGTCAGCGGATGAATCGCGCTCACTGCTGGGCGACACCCACGGGCTGCCGACGGTACTCACCGAGAAATACACCCAGACGGTCGGGAGTGTCCTTGGCAAGACGGCTCTGGCTGAAACCATGACCGCAGGAGTTATCGGCATCGCCTGTATCTTCCTCTTGCTGCTGGTGCTGTACCGAGGGGCCGGGCTGATCGCCGCATTCTGCACCGTCGTCTACCTGTGGCTGCTGATCATTCTGTTCAACGCATCACACGCGACCCTGTCGCTTTCTGCGGTGGTCGCCTTTGTGTTGGGGATCGGCATGGCGGCGGATGCCAGCATCATTTGCTTCGAACGCACCCGCGAGCAGCTCGCGCGGGGTCATGACCTGAGAACAGCGGTAGTGAATGGCTTCAATGGATCATTCCCGACCATTCGCGACGCCAATCTGGTCACTGCACTGGCGATGATCGCATTGTTTGCCGCAGGCATCGGGCCGATCCAGGGGTTCTCGCTGACCTTGCTGGCAAGCATCGTGATCAGTATTTGCACCAACTATTTCCTGGTGCGCACGCTGACCTTGTGGCTGGTGGATTCGGGTTGGTTGCCACAGGCCTGGTTGATCGGTGGCGGCAAGCCGCGCAAAGCGCGCAAACACTTTTTCGACTTCGTGAAATTCGGCAAAACAGCAATCCTTCTTTCGGTGCTGACCATCGCCAGTGGTGCGCTGTACTACCGTGCGCACGGACTCAATCTTGATATCGACTTCACGGCCGGCACTGCGCTGGATATCGATATTGATCGCCCGACAACCCAGAACGAGGCCACACAGATCATGACCGCTGCCGGGATCGTTCCGGCGACGCTCGCGGTAGGTGGTACGCAGAACGAACACATAGCGGCCCGCTTCGATGAAGTTCTCAAGCCCGCTGAGTTGAAGCAGGTGATTTCAGCCTTCCAGGCAAAATATCAGAAGGTCGAGTACGAAGAGAATACGGCGGACCCGGGCATCGCACGCGACTTCGCAACCCGCGCGATCTATGCAGTCCTGGCCGCATTCATCAGCATTACCCTGTACATCGGGCTTCGGTTTTCCTGGGCCATTGCCATGGCCACCGTCCTTCCGATCATTCTCGACCTTCTATTTGTCTCGGCAGTTTTCGCGCTCTTCAAGTTCGAAATCGATGTGACCTACGTTGCCGCGCTGCTGACCATCATCGGTTACTCGCTGAACGATAAAATCGTGATCTTCGGGCGCATCGTCGAAAACCTCAAACGGACCAAAACCCCAGACGAAGCATCCTTGTTAAGCATGGTCAATCAGAGCATCGCGCAAACCCTGGGGCGTTCCCTGTACACAGTGCTGACCGTGGTGATGGCCTCGAGCAGTCTTTATTTATTCGCCTGCGAACCGCTGCAAATGTTCTCGCTGGCATTGGTGATCGGGTTGATGTGTGGCGCGGTGTCGTCGATTTTCATCTCCAGCGCCCTCTGGGTCACGCTGCACAGTCGGTCCCTGCGCAGCCCCGATAAACGCTCGACCATTCCCCGTCTGACGTCGCGCCCCTTTCTCAGCCTCCTGCTGGCCGTGGGCGTCATCGGGTTGGGCGGCTGGTTTTGGATACCGACACTCACCCCTCAAGCATCGCCAAGCGCTCAAACGCTAGTAACCACAGGATCTCTGGGCGACCTCTCGTCATTTTCGGCCATCGCCAGCGACACCCTCGGCAAAGTAAAAGCCGGTGACATCGCAGGAGGGAAAGCCCGCATCAAGGACCTGGAAAGCGCATGGGACGCCTCAGCCAAGCAACTTCAGGCACGCAGCCAGGAAGGATGGACATCGGTGGATAAATCCATTGATCGAGCCCTCGTGCAATTGCGCTCCGGTACCCCGGACAAGGCCGCCATTGATGAAGCGTTGCAAACCCTGATCGCCAAGTTCGCAAGCCAACAAGGCCAGGTCGCGGCGCGAGTGAGCCCTGCTGGCGGTCCTCTGGGCGATCTCTCCGCCTACCGCAAAATCGTCGTGGACACCTCTGCGCTGGTCAATACCGGTGACATGAGCGCTGCACGTTCACGCATTACCGATCTGGAAACGGCCTGGGACCAAGGCGAAGAAAAGCTTCAACCGATGAGCCCCAGTGACTGGACCGCTGTGGATAAGTCCATCGACCGGGCCTTGTCGCAACTGCGCTCCGGTAGCCCGGCCCCTAAAGCCTGCGCCTCGGCCCTGACAACCCTGCTCGCCAAAATCGACAGTAAAACCACTCACTGATCGCTCTGAAACGAAGCCCTCAATGCGTCAGCGCTGCCGCCCCCCTTGGCCAGGGGAGCGCTGCAGCAAAGACGAACCGCCCATTTTTAAGGTTTTTTTCACGCGATCTGAACGTATTTTTTACAAATGTGGCGTCATATTGCCGAGATCCAATGATTAAACGGAATCAAACGCATGCAACTTCGTATTTCCAGTCTGGTCAAAACTGTCAGCGCTGCCGCCGCCCTCGCTTTTATTTCCATGGCACAGCCCGCACTCGCCGCTGACGCCGAGGTTTCACTGGTCATCAAAGACCATCTGTTTACACCGAATCCGTTGGAAATCCCTGCCGACACGAAGGTCAAGGTCACCCTTGAAAACCGTGATCAAACCACCGCCGAATTTATGAGCGATGACTTCAAAGGTGGCAAGTTGGTGACCGGAGGCAAAACCGTGAGCTTTTTCATTGGCCCATTGAAAGCCGGCACTTATGAGTTTCATGACGAATATAAAGAAAGCATTTCGAAAGCTCGGTTGATCGTTAAATAACCCACTTTCGGAGTAAACCCCATGCTATCGACAGCGCTCATTGTTTTCAGGGAAATCCTCGAAGCTGCGCTTGTGGTGTCCATCATCCTCGCCGCCACCAAAGGCGTGTACCGCAGAGGTTATTGGGTGGCGTGGGGCGTTGTGGGCGGCATTCTGGGCGCAAGCCTTGTGGCGGTCTTTGCGGACGCCATCAGCGCTTGGGCCTCCGGTGCCGGGCAAGAACTGTTTAACGCTGGCGTCATGTTTATCGCGGCGCTGATGTTGGCCTGGCACAGCATCTGGATGAGCAAGCACGGGCGCGAAATGGCGGTGCAGCTCACCCAGGTTGGTGAAGCCGTGAGCAGTGGAGACCGCGCGCTAAGCGGGATGGCCATCGTCGTGGCTGTCGCTGTGCTGCGCGAAGGGTCCGAAGCCGTGCTGTTTTTGTACGGGATCGCGGCCAGCGACCCAAACCAGACCTGGCAAATGCTAATGGGCGGATTGCTGGGCATCGCCAGCGGCGTGGCAATGGGTATTGCGCTCTACTTCGGATTGCTACGCGTCGCGATGCGTCATCTGTTCAAGGTGACAAACGGGATGATCATCCTGTTGGCGGCGGGCATGGCGAGTCAGGGAGTCGCCTTTCTGGTCAGTGCCAACTGGTTGCCTGCGCTGGGTGAAACACTGTGGGACAGCTCTTGGCTGCTGAAAGAAAGCAGCATCGTTGGCAAAATGCTACACACCCTCATCGGTTATAGCGCCCAACCTTCGGGGATTCAGGTGCTGACGTATCTGGCGACGCTGATCATTATCACGGCGCTGGTTCGACGATCAGGTCGCCCCAACAAGAAGTCTCTCCCGCTTAAAAATACAGACTCAAGCCTTACCTGATTCGGTTCTCCATCAGAACACCGATTCACCGTTTACACAGCGTCCTCGCATTTCCAGGGTTTATCGGCAGGCTTACTTTATCCCCCCCGGGGGGATACTATGCCGACACTCTGAACCAGGACGCCCATCGCCATGAGCGACGATTCACACCCTCATACGCACCCTCACCCTCACACGCACCAGACTCATGATGCGATTGTTAAGCGGCTCAAAAAGGCCGAGGGTCATCTGCGCAGCATCATCACCATGATCGAAGATCAGCGGGCCTGCGTGGATATCGCCCAGCAGTTGCACGCCGTTGAGAAAGCGGTTTGTCAGGCCAAGCGAACGCTTATTCAGGATCACATCGATCACTGCCTGGAACACACCGTGGACGCACTTGCCAATGGGGCCCGCGCGCCACTGGAAGAGTTCAAGCAAATCACCAAGTACCTGTAGGCCTGTCATGCCAAATTTTGCTGAACTGCTGCAACAGGGCGGAACTCACGCCTGGCTGTATTTCCCGAGTGCCATTTTGCTGGGGGCATTGCACGGCCTGGAGCCAGGGCATTCGAAAACCATGATGGCCGCTTTTATCGTGGCCGTTCGAGGCTCCGTCAAACAGGCGATTTTGCTGGGCCTGGCGGCGACGGTTTCGCACACCGCAGTGGTGTGGTTGGTTGCTATTGGCGGTATGTACCTGGGCAAAGGGCTGGATGCGCAAACCACTGAACCGTACTTTCAGCTGGTCTCATCAGGGCTGATCATCGCGATTGCGCTGTGGATGCTCTGGCGCACATGGCGTGGCGAACAGATGTTCAAGTTCGAGCAAGATGGCGATCACCACCATGGTGAGCATGATCATCATGATGAAACCCGTCGCATCGACACCGGCCACGGACACATCGAACTGTCGATTTTTGAGGAAGGCACACCACCACGCTGGCGGCTGAAACCGTTGAGCGGGCATGCATGGCCTGCTGCCGAGGTCAGCGTGTCGACGACGCGTCCAGACGGACTGACCCAACAGTTCGCATTCGTCGATCGCGGCGACTATCTGGAGTCAGTGGCCGAAATCCCCGAGCCTCATCAGTTCAACGCGCGCTTG
Source organism: Pseudomonas sp. ASL8 (assembly GCF_056680355.1). Taxonomy (NCBI): domain Bacteria; kingdom Pseudomonadati; phylum Pseudomonadota; class Gammaproteobacteria; order Pseudomonadales; family Pseudomonadaceae; genus Pseudomonas; species Pseudomonas sp. ASL8. The sequence continues at coordinate 696,575 of NZ_CM155278.1, forward strand.
AGTCTGGGGCATGCCAGTCACACTCATGATTATGATCTGGACTTCCATGAGCATGATCACGACCACGTTCACGCCGAGCTGGAAGGGCTGGAGTTATCGATAGACGGCTATCAAGATGCCCATGAACGGGCGCACGCCAATGACATTCGCAAACGCTTCACCCACCGCGAAGTCACCACACGCCAGATCATCCTGTTCGGCTTGACCGGCGGCCTGATCCCTTGCCCGGCGGCCATTACCGTTTTGTTGCTGTGCCTACAGGTTAAAGAGGTCGCTTTAGGCGGCGTACTCGTTCTGTGCTTCAGTATCGGCTTAGCGATCACCCTGGTCAGCGTCGGTGTCGCTGCGGCCGTGGGTGCAAAGCAGGCGTCCAATCGCTGGCCGTGGCTGGGCGCAGTGGCGCGCCGCGCACCTTACCTCTCAAGCCTCTTGATCATCGGTGTCGGGCTGTACGTGGGCATACATGGCTGGCTCGGACTGAGCGGGCAATAATCAGCGAAAGGCAGACGTGTGCCTGCACGCAAGCAGGCACGGCTCCCCAAATATCCGCTCACCGCTTGTCTGCCGGGATCTTCCTCGGCATGGACTTTTGATCTAGATCAGTTGGCAATACCTTCCGAGGCGTACAAGAGGTTCCAAGTTCCACGCTTAGAGTCCCTCCCATTTCTTGCGACGGAAGCATCAACATGACCATAAGTCCAACAAGCAATGTCAGCGGCAGCGCCGCGTTTCCAAGCGTCAACGGTGAACACTGGATCGATTTGCTGAGCAACGGGACCCACATCCTGATCAGGCCTTTGGCACCTCATGACAGGGACCGCGAGTTTAACTTCATCAAAAAGCTCTCCCCAGAGTCGCGGCACTTTCGCTTTCTCGGTTCAATGAATGAACCCAGCATTGCCCTGCTCGATCAATTGATGGACGTTGATAACAAAAAGCGAATGGCTTACGTCGCGTTGGCCCATAAAGACGGCGAGTTGATCGAAATCGGCGTGAGTCGGTATGCCGAGCTGGAAGAGGAAGGGCAATGCGAATGCGCGGTCGTGATTGCCGATGACTGGCAAAATCTTGGCATGGGGACGTTACTCATGCGGCATTTGATCGACGCCGCACGGCGCAACGGTTTTGCGCAGATGATATCGATCGATTCGACAAGCAACACGCACATGCATCAGCTGACTAAACAGTTAGGCTTTGAATGCCACCGAGATCCAACGGACGCAACCCAAGTCATTTACAAACTTGCATTGAAGTAACACCGCCCTCGCAGATAGCACGGTAGTTTCAAGGTCACGTGCTATCTGTTCTCATTTGATCGCCTCAGGCCCTCCAATCACCCAGAGGGCCCGCGTCTCGAAACCTTCGAGTCAGCCTGCTGCCGTCACGCCATCATCGGTAGCGTGACGTGCTGATAATCGGGTTCATCCCATTGAATTGAAATCACGCTATGCTTTGACCACTACCTGTAGCAGCCTATCGGTATGATTCTCGGTCATCGGCCATTAATTTTTCCAGGCAAGCGCTTCCTTATGGAAAACCCCTACGCACAGTTGAGCAACTTTGTTGACCTGATGCTCGACGCTGTCTGCGTGGTGGACCCTCAGGGTCGCTTTGTGTTTGTGAGCGCTGCGTGTGAACGCATTTTCGGCTACACGTCCGAGGAAATGATCGGCCGGGTCATGATGGACATGGTGCTGCCAGAAGATCGAGCGCGGACGCTGCAGGCCGCCAGCGAAATCATCGGCGGGCAGCCTAAACCCCATTTCGAAAATCGTTATGTGCGCAAAGACGGACAAATCGTGCACATCATGTGGTCGGCCCGCTGGTCGGAAGTCGATCAACTACGGGTAGGGGTTGCACGTGATATCACGGAGCGCAAACAGTCAGAGTCGGTACAAGCCGCGCTGTACTCCATTTCTGAAGCCGCCCACGCCGCCGAGGATTTGCCCGCCCTGTTTCATCGCATTCATCAGATCATTGGCGAACTTCTGCCCGCGCTGAATTTTTCCGTGACGCTGTATGACGAAAAGAATGACCAACTGAGCTTTGCCTACCACGTGGATGAGCAGGACCAGGCACCTGCTCCACGGACAGTCACCGACTCTTTGAACGCAGAGGTGATCCGCACCGGGCTCCCGCTGCTATTGACCCCCGAGACACTGACCACCTTCCCGGAATATTTACGCGCCGAGTTCGACACCGATTCGCTGTGCTGGCTGGGCGTACCGTTGCACTCGAACCGGGGCACTATCGGGGCTTTGGTGGTCAAGAGTTACTCCGGCGGCACACGCTATACCGTGAAGGATCAAGAGCTGTTGCAGTTCGTCTCCACCCAAGTCGCCGCCGCTATCGAGCGCAAACAGCTGCACGCTCGACTGCAATACATGGCGCAATATGACCAACTGACCCAGTTACCCAATCGCGGACTGTTCCAGGATCGGCTGCAGACTGCACTCGCGATGGCCCGGCGCGAACAAGGCCAGTTCGCCCTGCTCTACCTCGATCTGGACAAGTTCAAACAGGTCAACGACACCCTCGGCCATGCGGCAGGCGACCGGTTGCTGCAAGAAGTAGCGCAGCGCCTCAAACAATGTGTGCGCGAAACCGATACGGTTGCGCGCATCGGCGGTGACGAGTTTCTGGTGCTGCTGCACAACATCCAGTTGCCGGAGGACGCCTTGCGGGTGGCTGAAAAAATCCACCGCGAGCTTAGTGACCCGCTGAACATGGAAGGTCAAGGTTTGTGCACTCTGCTGAGCATCGGGATCGCGCTCTACCCCGAACATGGCATAGAAGAGAAACAGCTGCTCAAGCACGCCGATGAAGCCATGTATTTCGCGAAAAAGAATGGCGGTAATCACTTCCGTACGGAGGCCGAGCCCAGCCAGTGCGACGCCGACTGACCCACGTGCAGCCGCCGATTGGCTCGGCGCGGGTTCAGCCTCCGCGTTAAAAAAGCAGATACAAGGCGACTCAAGGAATGAGTCGCCTCGCCCTTCATTCACCCAGCGGGCGCAGCCGGTATTGCGGCGGCAACTGCTCGAAGCCGGTGATGGTCGCGTTCAGGCTTTTCCAACGACCATCCTTGATGCCGTAGATGCAGCCATGAATCGACAGGCTCTGCCCCCGATGCCAGGCATTTTGCACAATGCTGGTATGGCCGACATTGGTCACTTGCTGGATTACGTTCAGCTCGCACAGCCGGTCAACACGCTCTTCCTCAGTCGGTAGCAGGGCCAAGGGAACGCGGTTTTCGTAATACAAATCGCGGATCGAACGCAGCCAGCCATCGATCAAGCCAAGCTGACGATCCTGCATCGCTGCACGTACGCCGCCACAGCCATAGTGGCCGGTGACCAGGATATGTTTGACCTTGAGCACGTCCACTGCGTACTGAATCACCGACAGGCAATTGAGGTCAGTGTGCAGCACGACATTAGCGACGTTACGGTGCACGAACAGATCGCCCGGCAGCATGCCGACGATCTCGTTGGCTGGCACGCGAGCGTCAGAGCAACCGATCCACAGGTATTCCGGCGCTTGCTGGCGGGCCAGCTTGGCGAAAAACTCCGGGTCTTTCTGCTTGATCGCGTCGGCCCAGCGCTCGTTGTTATCAATCAGATCTTGTAGTTCGTTCATGCGTTGAAGCCTCGAAGATGATGCACAGCTTTGACTGGCGCCCGGCTGTCTGGGTCACGCTTATGTGCCACTACTTTGGCTGAGGAGACAAAAGGAATCTTCATCGTTGCGGCCGGTCAATCTTTATAAGGCCCCAAAACATGAGGAATTGCCATGACTGAATCACGCCGCCCCTACGGTGCCCCACAGCCTGAACCGATCGATGACAATGAAGACCGTATGGGCTCGATGGAAGAATTGCACTTCGATGAAGACGAGGACCCTGGCCGCATCGGTGATCTTGTGCCAGAAGACGAACTCGAACATGAGTTCCCGGACAAGCGGGTTCGTGAAGCGGGCATGACCGGTGCGTCAACCCCGGATCACCACTCCACCGACGATGATCTGGACCCGGAAAACATGATCGACGAAGATGGCGCACGTTCTGCGGATGAAGCCGGCGAAAACCGCCCTGCCGATTGGGATTTGAGTGTCGTCGATGAAAATGACATCGGGGGTGGCGATGGCCTGGATGAAGCTGAACTGGCTCGCCACGATCCGCTCGACGGCAAGCCAGAGTAACGACCATTCCAGCCCCGAGTAGACGCTACTCTTCCAGCAGTGTGCAGGCCATGACCAGCGCGTCTTCGCTCCCGCCGACCGCTGGATAATAATCTCGACGGCGGCCCACCTCGTTGAAGCCGTAGCGCTCATACAGGCGATAGGCCGCCTGGTTACTCGCGCGCAGTTCGAGGAAACATTCGCGGCCGTTCATCTGGTAGGCCCGCGACATCAGGTGTTCCAGCAAGCGCAGGCCCAGACCACGGCCCTGGCTTTCTGGCTTGACGGTGATGTTAAGCAGGTGCGCTTCGTCGATGATGACGTTGATCACGCCGTGGCCGACTTGCTGGGCACCTTCGAACATCAGCCAGATTTCGTAGGACTTGAGCCCGTCGAGAAAGATGCCTCGGGTCCAGGGATGGCTGAACGCCGCGTATTCGATTTTCAGTACAGCGTCCAGGTCCGCTTCGGTCATCGGGCGGAAAGTTACAGCGTCGCTCATTGAGGGGCTCTTTATTGAAACGTCAGTCATCAATCGTTTTCCAGCGTGTCATCAGCCGACGCATGGCTTGCCAGACATCGGCCTTGCGCTGCGGCTCATCCATTAATAATTCCAGACCAGGCAGCGCCCAGGCGCTGCCCAGACCGTCGATCTGCAACTCTCGATTGTAGGACTCGGCACTGGCTTCGCCAGCAAATCGTACCGCAGGCAAGCCGATCAGCCACAGGCACGCGCAGGGCTCATCCTCCAGTCGGGCGAGAACAAATCCCTGCACGAAATCACGCGCGGCTGCGGGGCCCTGATCCAATTGACCACGGACCAACAATGGCCAACGCACCGGCTCGCCAATGATTTGCGGACTGTCAGGCAGGCCGGCGGCACGCAACATGTCCTTGAGCAACATATAGGACGGGTCGCGACTCTGAAATGCCTCGCCTGTGGGTAACTCGACCAGCACCAGGCAACGCCCGGCCCGCAGCAATTGCAACGCAAAGCGCGGAGGAGGAACGACAGCGGCCTTGATTGGCGCAGGTGCAGCGACCTCAGCGTCGGCCACGGCGCCATTTCGGGTGCTGGCAAGCGACGGACGGGGCACTTCGATTTTCGGCCGCTCGACAACCGGACGCACTACAGGCGCGGCGACTGGCGTGATAGCCGCGGCGGGCGCAGGCGCAGCAACAGTCTGTTCGACCGGCAGCGGCAAGGGCGCGAGTAATTCCGGGCGCGAAGGTGCGGCAAAGGGCAATTCGGTGCGCGGCAGCCAATTGACCACCTGCATGGCGGTCATATAAGCGCGGCGGCGGGACTCGTTAAGCAAAGGTCAGCCACCTGTGGATAAGTTAAGGGGGCGATTCTACCGCCCTTCGCCGATTCCCGCCGCAGTTGATCGCCCGGAGGTGAAATCTCAGGTAGCCGATGCAGTACAATCGCTGCTTTTATTTGCCAACCAACCGGCCTTCCCATGATCGAACCTAAGCGCGTCTTGCGCGCCCTTGCCGAACACTGGGCGCTCCTTGAGCCACTGTGCGAACACTTCGACCAAGGCACCTTGAGCCTGAGCGAACTGCGCCTGCAACTGGCTGCCCAGCAACTGGACAGCACACCACAGGACATCACCAGCCTGCTGGACGTGTGGATTCGTCTGGACATTCTGGTTCCGGTGGCTAAAAGCCCTAACCGTTTTGAACTGAACGCACAGATCCATGACTTCCTGTCCTACCTACGGCGTGAACATCGCCTAGGCCTGTGCCTGGAGATCGAAGCCTATCTACGCCATCTGGAGCGTCTGGCAGGCTACATCCAGGACGCGTTCGACATCCGCGATGCCAACGACCTGGCGCGGCAATTGCGCCTGCTGGACATGCGCGTGCGCGATGTTCTGAAAAAGCTGGCCAATGATGAGCAGGCGCTGGTCGCGGTGGCGGACCGGGCCAAAACCAGTGACCGGCAGATTCCGCTGCGGCAGCGCTATGCCGAGGTGCTGGCGACCTGGGACGAGTACATCGAACCGATGATCCAACTGGTCAACGCCGATGGGGCGTTCGAACAGGGCGTGCGCAAGGTGGAAAATGTTCTGCTGCGCCTGCTCACCGAACAGCAGCGCCTGGGCCATCTGGTCGATGACGACATGTTGCTGCGTACCCACGCGCGCATCCTGGAAATGCAAACCAGCGCTCAACTGACCCTGCGTCACGCCCGCGAGCTGCTGTTGCCGCTGCGTGAGGAAGCCCGCCGACATAACGCAGTCACCCGTGGTGCGGCGCTGGCGCTTTCTGCTATCCGCCGTAAAGGGCTGGATGCCGTGCCGCAAGCGGCTATGTCGATGTTCACTCGACCACAAAGCACGTTCCTGGGCAGCGCCAGTCAGGTTGAAGCCTACGTGTATGCCCTGGCACGCTTCGAACCAAAACCGGCGAAATTCCCCAAGGCCAACGTCACCCGCAAAGGCGAGCCTCCGCGCGCGCCCCGCACGGTCAAAGAAATGCTGGAGCGCTGCGAAGACGCGCTGCCGATGCCGGATTTGATGGTTTGGCTGCTGGAGCAAGAACCTGACGGCGCCACCGACGAATTGCTGTACTGGTTCTCGCGCCTGTCGCGGGACAAGCGTTTTGCCCGTGAGCGCCTGGAACGTCGTGATTACAACACGCAGGAGCATCAGGTCAGCCTGCGCTCCTTCGCCCTGCTCTCTAGCCGAGACGAGCACCTAGAGAATTCCGCGAGCACCCCTCATGCATCTTGATCTATCCGAACTGTCCCAGATGGCGCCGATCTTTCGCGAGCTGTTCAAGGGTTACCACATCAGCCGCCGCGATCCAGAGCTGTATGCGCAGCTGTCCAATTGCCAGGACCAGTACCGCACGTTGTTCAAGGCCTTGGGTTTTGAGCTGGTCTGCGACACCCGCGGCTTCTATTACTTCGTCCCGGAAATGGCCGCCGCGCAGGTGAACAAGACCGCGCAACGCCTCGCGTTGTTCACCTTCATCATCGTCGAGCATTTGGCCGATCAGGGCCGCGACCCGGTCGCCGTGCTCGACGGCGGCAGCCTGGGCCGTGATGAGCTGCCTTCGTTGCTGGAAAAATACCGCGACCTATTTGTGCAGGCCGAAGTGCAAACCCAGGAAGAGCTGGAAGAGAAAATCATGCGCCGCATGACCCAGCTTGGTTTTGCCAACGAAGAAAACGGCATCTACCGTTTCCTGCCGCCGATGCACCGCTTCCTCGACGTCTGCCTGTCGGTGCAACAGGACCGCGATCTGGCGGCCAGCCTGCACAGCGTGTTGCCACTGCCCACGCCGATCCTGATCGACGATGACAGCGACAGCGACGGAAAACTCCTGGAAACCGATGACCCGCTGGATCTCGCCGAGTTCGACGAACCTGAAGAAACCGAAGCGCAGGCGCTGGCCCGCGCCATTGCCGCCGAGCAACAGGAGATGGACGCATGAGCCAGGAACGCTACGGCATCCGCCGCTTTGCCCTGCTGAACACGGCTGGTTACAGCCTCGGCCTGTTCCCGCTGGAACACCCCTTGTCGGTGTACGGCGCGAACAACCTGGGCAAAAGCGCCTCGATCAACGCCCTGCAATTCCCGATTCTGGCGCGCATGTCGGACATGAGTTTCGGCAAGTACAGCCTGGAACAGTCGCGGCGCTTCTATTTCGCCTCCGACACCAGTTACATCCTGGTGGAAGTCTCGCTGCCCCACGGCCCGCATGTGATTGGCGTGGTCGGGCGCGGACCGGGCGGTGGTTTCGGTCACCAGTTTTTTGCTTACGCTGGCAAACTGGACCTGGCGCACTATCAGAAAAATGACACCTGCTTGCGGCAGAAAGAGCTGTTCAGCAACCTGGAAAGCCAGGGCCTGAAAGCCTACGAGCTGAAGCCTGATGAACTGCGTCGCCTGCTGGTGGGTGGTCATACCTCGATCCCGCTGGACCTGACCCTGATCCCGCTGCGTTCCACCAGCGAACAGAGCCTGAAAACCTTCCGCGCCCTGTTCATCAACTTGCTGCATATGCGCGAAATCACGGCCGCGAAACTCAAGCAGTTGTTCCTTGATGCCTTTGAGCACAGCTTGCGGTCCGGCAGCGTTGATTACATCGCCGCGTGCGAAGAAGCCTTCCGCGACGTGCGCCGCATGGAACAGGACTACAACGCACTGGTTCTCGCCGGTCCGCTGGTCGAAGCCCTGTCCTCTGGCGTCAAGCAGCGGGAAGTGCTGCGCGGCAAACTGCACCGCCTGTCACCGCTGCTCGATTCGCTACTGGGCACGTGGCAGGACTATTCCAATGCGCGCAAAGAAGAGCTGGTGATCCAGGCCGAGCATTACCGAAACGAGCAGGACTCGCTGCAAAACGATCAGCGTGGCGGGACTCAGGAGCTGATGCGCCTGGAGCGGGAAATCAGCGGCATTCAGCGCTGGATCGGCGAGCTGTCGGTACTCAAGCATCGCTTTGCGCTGGTCGATGACGTCAAGGTGCTGGAGCAGCAACTGTTGGCCGCCAAGGATGCTCACGATGAACTGGCCGGTGCGCTGGCCCAGTCCCGGCAGTTCAGCGCCGAGGACCTGGATGAGCGCCTGCGCGATCTGGAAAAACGCCTGAAGTCGGTCAAGCAACAACTCGATCACGCTGACAACAACAGCTATGCCCGCTTGCGCGAAGAGTTCTCGCAGCCGGATGTCGAGCGCTTGATGCGTTTGTTTAACAGCGCGCTATTCAGTCTGCCACTCGGTGAGCAGGGTATTGCACTCGATGATGGCGACGCGTGGGTCAAGTCGCTGGAGCTGATCCTCGACAGCTTTAAAGGCGAGCGCTTCGAAGTCCCGGGCCTGACGATCAATCTTTCCCACATTGAACCGCCCGCGCTGCAAGCCCTGGCTGACCGTGCGGCACTGCGTGATCAGAAAGAGCGCCTGGAAAAAGAACTCAAGCAGCTGAAAGTCCAACAGGCCGTTGCCTCGGACCGGGCGGCGAGCAAAACACAGACCGAAGCGCTGTACCAGCAGGTATTGGACGCGCAAAAAGCGCTGGAAGACTTCCGTCGCAGCCAGACGTTGAGTGCGGAAGAGCCGGAGAAACTCGAACAGCTGGCGCAGATGGAAGCCGCGCAGGACGAACTCAAACGCTCCAGCGATGCCTTCACCGAACGCGTACAACAGCTCTCCGCCAAGCTGCAACTGGTCGGGCGGCAGATCGGTGACATGGAAGCCAAGCAACGCACGCTGGATGACGCCCTGCGTCGTCGTCAGCTGTTGCCTGCAGATATGCCGTTCGGCACGCCGTTCATGGAGCCGGTGGATGATTCGCTGGAGAACCTGCTGCCACTGCTCAATGACTATCAGGACAGCTGGCAGGGTTTGCAGCGCAGTGATGGCCAGATTGAAGCGCTTTACGCTCAAGTACGCCTCAAGGGCGTGGCCAAGTTCGACAGTGAAGATGACATGGAGCGTCGCCTGCACTTGCTGATCAACGCGTACGCGCATCGCCAGGACGAAGCACTGACCCTGGGTAAGGCACGGCGTGCGGCAGTGACCGACATCGCCCGGACCTTGCGTAATATCCGTAGCGACTACGATAGCCTTGAGCATCAACTGGCGCTGTTCAACCGCGAGATCAACAAACGTCAGGTGTCCAATCTGGCGAGTTTCCGCATCGTTCTGGCGCCGAACAAGGAAGCACTCAAACACATCGACCAGATCATCCACAGCGCCGGTCAGTACGAAGAAGGCGAAACGTTATCGGTGTTCGACCTCAGCCAAAGTGCCGATCAGGACAACAAGAACGAAGAAGCCAAGGAGTATCTGGCGCGGCTGGTGGCGGCGAATCATAACCAGCTAGGGCTGAAGGATTTGTTCGAACTGGCCTTCGAGATCACCAAGGTTAACGGCCCGCCGGTAATCCATACCGACATCGATGGTGCGGCGTCCAACGGTACGACCATGACCATCAAAGCGCTGACCAACATGTATTTGTTGCTGCACTTGATGGATCGCGATCAAGCCGGGCGCATTCGTCTGCCTTACTACCTCGACGAAGCGGCCGACATTGATGAGAAAAACCAGGCCGCCTTGCTGGAAACCAGTTTGCAGCTGGGCTTTGTACCGATTCTGGCCAGCGTCAAACCCCAGGTCTCGGCACACGTTGCGATTGATCTGGAAGGCGGTAGCGGACCTAACGGCATTTACATCGACGAGGCCGACTGGAAATACATCCGTCGCCATGACGAGGTGAAAGCGGTGGCGGCAGATCCTGAAGCAGAGACCGTGCTGGCCTGATGTGCCGCTGAAGTAACCAACGCGGTGTGCCTGGCACACCGCGTTGGCTGCTCTATTTCCCGAGAGAAATCTTGGGCGCCCATTGCAGCCATTCATCCTCGGCTTTGTCGAACAACGGGAAGGTTTGCTCAGGTCGCGCCTGAGCCCCCATGCGCTCCCCCTCCGGTGTCGCGAACGCGATGCCGCCATCAATCAGCGTCTCCAGCGACTCTGTACGGACGGTCGCACCTCGGAACAAGCCGAAGTCGACGCCGAAGCCACTGCTGTTCCAGAAGCGACTGCCGCCCCGTACCAACGACGCATAACGCGGCTCGATCAGGATGTGGATCAATACACGATCCGCTGTCTGGCCCAACTCGTAGCCCATCACCTTGCCCACTGTCACTTCACGGTAAGTCACCGGCACACCCGGCTTGATTGAGCCACGGCGTGGCGCGCTCAGGACTACGCTCAATCCCTCGTCACGTCCAGAAGCGTTCGGAGGGTCTTTCAACGCAACAAAGCTTTTCTGCGGTCCCGTGCTTTTGCTGGCCGGCAACACTTCCAGGTATTGGCCGGTGACCAAGGTCTCGAGATTCGAGGTTTTGATCAATCCCACTTCTGGTTTGACTACCCAAAACTCGGTGCCCACGCGGGCAATTTTGTCGGGGACTTCGGTGATCCGCGCCGTCAGCATCACCGCCTGTAAATCACTGGTCAGATCAACGTCTTCGACCTTGCCGACATCCAGACCTTTGAAGCGGATTGCCGTACCGGGATGCAGACCGTCTGCACGGTCGACTTTGATCGTGATTTCGGTCCCGCGCTGTGTGGCCAGGTCACGACTGGCAAACAATCTGAAGCGAGGGATACGTTTTTTCAGCGGCGATTTGGCCAGCGGTGTTTCAAAGGATATCCCCCCTGCCAGCAAACTCTGCAGAGACTCGCTTTTGACCTCAATACCCGATAAGCCCCCCGTCAGCGTAACGCCGCTGACATTCCAGAAGCGCGTCGAACCATTGACCAGATTTTCGTATTCCTTCTCGATATGCACGCCAAGCACGACTTGTTTCTGGTCGCGGGAGAATTGATAGCTCTGGATTGAGCCGACCTTCACCTGCTTATAGAGGATGGGACTGCCGACATCCAGCGAACCCAGTGTGTCGCTGAACAGCACCATATGCAGACCTGGTGAGCGCAGGTCCAGCGGCGGCGCCTTGGCTCTGGCGACGAAATCGCGTCTGGGCGGCGAACCTAAATCGCCGGGGCGAACCGCGATGTAGTTACCTTTGACCAATGCCTCCAGACCCGTAATACCCGCCAGCGAAATTGAAGGTTTGACCACCCAAAACTGGGTGCCTTCTACCAGGTAGTCTTCGGCCAAAGGGTCCAGGGCCAATTCGACCGTGGCGCTGGATAGATCGGGATCAACCTTGAGCGTTTTCATGTTGCCGACTTGAATGCCCTTGTACATCACGGGCGTACGGCCGGCCTGCAAGCCTTCAAAGTCGCTCAGCTTGAGCTTGACCCGGATCCCGGCTTGAGCGGCGTCGAAGTCCTCATACAGACGGAAAGGCAGACTCGGGTCGGTGGGTGGGCTGTCTTTGCGGTGCTCTGGCGTCGCGAAGGCAATACCGCCGGCAACGATGCTGGCCAGCGATTCGCTGCGTACCTTCACTCCTGACAGGTTGGCGTCGATGCTAATGCCGCTGGCGTTCCAGAAACGTGTGTGTTTGCGCACCAGATTGGCGTAGGTCGGCTGGATGTAGACTTTAATCTCGACCGTGCCCTGGTCTTCCGACAGGACATAGCTTTTGACCTGCCCGACCTGGATCTGCTTGTAGAACACCGGGCTGCCTCGGTTCAGCGAACCCAAACGGTCGGCCTTGAGGGTCAAATGCAGACCCGGCAATCTGTCCGACAGCGGTGGCGCCTCTGCCAGCGCCTTGAACTTGCGTGTTGGCTCGCCATCGCCGGGGCTTGCGGCAATGTAGTTACCCGACACCAACGTTTCCAGACCGGTGATCCCGGCCAACGTGACACTCGGTTTTACCAGCCAGAAACGGCTGTTGGCCCGTAGGGACGGTTCGACCTCTTTGTTCACTTCAATGGTTGCAATAACACCTTTGGTATTGCCTTCATCATCCAGCGCCAAGGCCTTGACCTTGCCGATCGACATACCTTTGTAGACCACTTCGGTCTTGTTGGCCTGAATACCTTCGCCACTTTCAAAGCGGACCTCAATCTCGATGCCTGACTGGCTATACGCTCGCCAGCCGAGCCACCCGCCGATGATCAACGCAATCAAGGGCAATATCCAGATCGCAGACCAATTGGACGCAGGGCGGGTTTTAGCGGTAGGCAAATCACTCATGGTCGTCATCCGACTCCGTGTTGTCCCAAATAAGTCGGGGATCAAAAGTTATTGCGGCGAGCATCGTCAAAATCACCACACTGGCAAAAGCGACCGCGCCAAGATTGGCTTCGACACTGGCGATTCGGCCAAAATTCACCATGGCCACAAGAATGGCGATCACGAATATGTCCAACATGGACCAGCGACCGATGAACTCAATGAAGCGGTACATGATGATGCGCTGTTGCGCTGACAAGGGCTGACGACGCTGTACCGAGAAAAGCAGTAGGCTCAGGCCGATCAATTTGAACGTGGGCACTAGAATACTGGCCACGAACACCACAATGGCGATCGGATACATCCCATGCTGCATCAGCTGAATGACGCCTGACATGATGGTCGAGGGATCGCCTTGCCCCAATGAGCTGACAGTCATGATCGGCAACATATTGGCAGGGATGTACAAAATGGCGGCGGTCACCAGCAATGCCCACGTGCGCTTCATGCTATCGGGGCGACGAGGGTGTACCTGGGCTCCGCAGCGAGAGCACCTCAGCTCGTCATTGTCCGGTTCAGCTTTGTTGAGTTCATGGCATTCCGCACAAATCAGAATCCCTGCATCAATCGCCCGCATCTGCATCTTCCCCTGATAACGCCTGCCAAATCTGGTGGGGTGACATGGCCACTTCAAGCCAGACCTGAATCAACAACAAGCCGATGAAACATACCAGCCCCAAGCCCAGAGTCAGCTCAGCGAGGTCGGAAAGCTTGACCAGCGCGACCAGCACGCCCATGAGATATACCTCAAGCATGCCCCAGTCACGAAGGTGATTGTAAATACGGTAGAGCAGCAGGCCAAAGCTCCGGCCAACATTCAAACGAATACTTAACAAAACAGCCAACTGACAGAGCAGTTTGAGTAACGGGATACCCATGCTGCACAGAAACACCACCGCTGCGACGCCTTGCATCCCGGTATCGAATAATCCCAGCACGCCCGTCCAAACCGTGTCTTCCGAGGTTTGGCCCAGTAGATTGAGATGCATGATGGGCAAAAAGTTCGCGGGGATGTATAGCAATAACGCCGCGATCACTAATGCCAGGCTGCGCTGAACGACATTGTGCCTTTGGGCATAGAGCTCGTAGCCACAGCGCACGCACTGAGCTTTTTCGCCGCGGGACAATACGGGCTTGCGCATGAGCAGATCGCATTCATGACAAGCCACCAAATCATCGAGCGGCAACTCATCTAGCGGCACCTGGGTCAGGCCGCTGGAGTTGGCTTGATCGGGCATAGAACTGGAGACTCAAAGACGAAAGGATAGCGGCCCATTCTAGTGGTCTACCCAACAAATAGCCGAGCAAATTTGGCACCGCATGCGAGTACAGGTTCCCGTACCTGCGGACTTAAGCTTTTCGATGGGGAAGATGTTTTCCCTGCGCAAAACAAAACCCCTGTCTGCATAAGCAGACAGGGGTTTCGGAATTTAATCTTGACGATGACCTACTCTCACATGGGGAAACCCCACACTACCATCGGCGATGCATCGTTTCACTGCTGAGTTCGGGATGGGATCAGGTGGTTCCAATGCTCTATGGTCGTCAAGAAATTCGGTAGCCAGACCGTTACTTACGTAACGTGCCAGCGAATGGGGATGTGATAGATTTGTGGGCTGTTGCCAATTTTCGGTTTGTGTCGTCTTCACACACCGCAATCTGCTCTTTCGACGCAAATTGCTTGGGTGTTATATGGTCAAGCCTCACGGGCAATTAGTATTGGTTAGCTCAACGCCTCACAGCGCTTACACACCCAACCTATCAACGTCGTAGTCTTCGACGGCCCTTCAGGGGACTCAAGGTCCCAGTGAGATCTCATCTTGAGGCTAGTTTCCCGCTTAGATGCTTTCAGCGGTTATCTATTCCGAACGTAGCTACCCGGCAATGCCACTGGCGTGACAACCGGAACACCAGAGGTTCGTCCACTCCGGTCCTCTCGTACTAGGAGCAGCCCCTCTCAAATCTCAAACGTCCACGGCAGATAGGGACCGAACTGTCTCACGACGTTCTAAACCCAGCTCGCGTACCACTTTAAATGGCGAACAGCCATACCCTTGGGACCGGCTTCAGCCCCAGGATGTGATGAGCCGACATCGAGGTGCCAAACACCGCCGTCGATATGAACTCTTGGGCGGTATCAGCCTGTTATCCCCGGAGTACCTTTTATCCGTTGAGCGATGGCCCTTCCATACAGAACCACCGGATCACTAAGACCTACTTTCGTACCTGCTCGACGTGTCTGTCTCGCAGTCAAGCGCGCTTTTGCCTTTATACTCTACGACCGATTTCCGACCGGTCTGAGCGCACCTTCGTACTCCTCCGTTACTCTTTAGGAGGAGACCGCCCCAGTCAAACTACCCACCATACACTGTCCTCGATCCGGATAACGGACCTGAGTTAGAACCTCAAAGTTGCCAGGGTGGTATTTCAAGGTTGGCTCCACGCAGACTGGCGTCCACGCTTCAAAGCCTCCCACCTATCCTACACAAGCAAATTCAAAGTCCAGTGCAAAGCTATAGTAAAGGTTCACGGGGTCTTTCCGTCTAGCCGCGGATACACTGCATCTTCACAGCGATTTCAATTTCACTGAGTCTCGGGTGGAGACAGCGCCGCCATCGTTACGCCATTCGTGCAGGTCGGAACTTACCCGACAAGGAATTTCGCTACCTTAGGACCGTTATAGTTACGGCCGCCGTTTACCGGGGCTTCGATCAAGAGCTTCGCGTTAGCTAACCCCATCAATTAACCTTCCGGCACCGGGCAGGCGTCACACCCTATACGTCCACTTTCGTGTTTGCAGAGTGCTGTGTTTTTAATAAACAGTCGCAGCGGCCTGGTATCTTCGACCGGCATGGGCTTACGCAGTAAATGCTTCACCCTCACCGGCGCACCTTCTCCCGAAGTTACGGTGCCATTTTGCCTAGTTCCTTCACCCGAGTTCTCTCAAGCGCCTTGGTATTCTCTACCCAACCACCTGTGTCGGTTTGGGGTACGGTTCCTGGTTACCTGAAGCTTAGAAGCTTTTCTTGGAAGCATGGCATCAACCACTTCGTGTGCCAAAGCACACTCGTCATCAGCTCTCGGCCTTAGAATCCCGGATTTACCTAAGATTCCAGCCTACCACCTTAAACTTGGACAACCAACGCCAAGCTGGCCTAGCCTTCTCCGTCCCTCCATCGCAATAACCAGAAGTACAGGAATATTAACCTGTTTTCCATCGACTACGCTTTTCAGCCTCGCCTTAGGGACCGACTAACCCTGCGTCGATTAACGTTGCGCAGGAAACCTTGGTCTTTCGGCGTGGGTGTTTTTCACACCCATTATCGTTACTCATGTCAGCATTCGCACTTCTGATACCTCCAGCAAGCTTCTCAACTCACCTTCACAGGCTTACAGAACGCTCCTCTACCGCATCACCTAAGTGATACCCGTAGCTTCGGTGTATGGTTTGAGCCCCGTTACATCTTCCGCGCAGGCCGACTCGACTAGTGAGCTATTACGCTTTCTTTAAAGGGTGGCTGCTTCTAAGCCAACCTCCTAGCTGTCTAAGCCTTCCCACATCGTTTCCCACTTAACCATAACTTTGGGACCTTAGCTGACGGTCTGGGTTGTTTCCCTTTTCACGACGGACGTTAGCACCCGCCGTGTGTCTCCCATGCTCGGCACTTGTAGGTATTCGGAGTTTGCATCGGGTTGGTAAATCGGGATGATCCCCTAGCCGAAACAGTGCTCTACCCCCTACAGTGATACATGAGGCGCTACCTAAATAGCTTTCGAGGAGAACCAGCTATCTCCGAGCTTGATTAGCCTTTCACTCCGATCCACAGGTCATCCGCTAACTTTTCAACGGTAGTCGGTTCGGTCCTCCAGTTAGTGTTACCCAACCTTCAACCTGCCCATGGATAGATCGCCCGGTTTCGGGTCTATTCCCAGCGACTAGACGCCCTATTAAGACTCGCTTTCGCTACGCCTCCCCTATTCGGTTAAGCTCGCCACTGAAAATAAGTCGCTGACCCATTATACAAAAGGTACGCAGTCACCCAACAAAGTGGGCTCCCACTGCTTGTACGCATACGGTTTCAGGATCTATTTCACTCCCCTCTCCGGGGTTCTTTTCGCCTTTCCCTCACGGTACTAGTTCACTATCGGTCAGTCAGTAGTATTTAGCCTTGGAGGATGGTCCCCCCATATTCAGACAAAGTTTCTCGTGCTCCGTCCTACTCGATTTCACTGCAAAGAGATTTTCGCGTACAGGGCTATCACCCACTATGGCCGTCCTTTCCAGAACGTTCCGCTAATCTCAATACAGCTTAAGGGCTGGTCCCCGTTCGCTCGCCACTACTAAGGGAATCTCGGTTGATTTCTTTTCCTCAGGGTACTTAGATGTTTCAGTTCCCCTGGTTCGCTCCATACACCTATGTATTCAGTGTAAGGTAACGGTCTTATGACCGCTGGGTTCCCCCATTCAGACATCTCCGGATCAAAGTCTGTTTGCCGACTCCCCGAAGCTTTTCGCAGGCTACCACGTCTTTCATCGCCTCTGACTGCCAAGGCATCCACCGTATGCGCTTCTTCACTTGACCATATAACCCCAAGCAATCTGGTTATACTATGAAGACGACATTCGCCGAAAATTCGCAATTTAACTCACAAATTTTACCTTAGCCCGTGACACCACCAGTGAAAGTGCTGTCCGGTCTAACTTTCTATCACATACCCAAATTTTTAAAGAACGATCTAATCAAAGACTAGAAATCAACATTCACCATCACATCGATGGAATGCTCATTTCTAAGCTTTACAATACAGAAGCAGTAAGTGGTGGAGCCAAACGGGATCGAACCGTTGACCTCCTGCGTGCAAGGCAGGCGCTCTCCCAGCTGAGCTATGGCCCCGTATCTCTACAGGCGTTTCCCACACAAAATTGGTGGGTCTGGGCAGATTCGAACTGCCGACCTCACCCTTATCAGGGGTGCGCTCTAACCAACTGAGCTACAGACCCAATTTCGGGCTGCTTCTAAATCGTCTTTTTCAATGAATCAAGCAATTCGTGTGGGAACTTATGAAGAAGCTGAGGTCTTCGATTAAGGAGGTGATCCAGCCG
The DNA here is from genome assembly GCF_056680355.1 of Pseudomonas sp. ASL8. Classification (NCBI taxonomy): domain Bacteria; kingdom Pseudomonadati; phylum Pseudomonadota; class Gammaproteobacteria; order Pseudomonadales; family Pseudomonadaceae; genus Pseudomonas; species Pseudomonas sp. ASL8. Next base: position 714,528 of record NZ_CM155278.1, read on the forward strand.
CAGGTTCCCCTACGGCTACCTTGTTACGACTTCACCCCAGTCATGAATCACACCGTGGTAACCGTCCTCCCGAAGGTTAGACTAGCTACTTCTGGTGCAACCCACTCCCATGGTGTGACGGGCGGTGTGTACAAGGCCCGGGAACGTATTCACCGCGACATTCTGATTCGCGATTACTAGCGATTCCGACTTCACGCAGTCGAGTTGCAGACTGCGATCCGGACTACGATCGGTTTTCTGGGATTAGCTCCACCTCGCGGCTTGGCGACCCTCTGTACCGACCATTGTAGCACGTGTGTAGCCCAGGCCGTAAGGGCCATGATGACTTGACGTCATCCCCACCTTCCTCCGGTTTGTCACCGGCAGTCTCCTTAGAGTGCCCACCATTACGTGCTGGTAACTAAGGACAAGGGTTGCGCTCGTTACGGGACTTAACCCAACATCTCACGACACGAGCTGACGACAGCCATGCAGCACCTGTCTCAATGCTCCCGAAGGCACTCCGCTATCTCTAGCAGATTCATTGGATGTCAAGGCCTGGTAAGGTTCTTCGCGTTGCTTCGAATTAAACCACATGCTCCACCGCTTGTGCGGGCCCCCGTCAATTCATTTGAGTTTTAACCTTGCGGCCGTACTCCCCAGGCGGTCAACTTAATGCGTTAGCTGCGCCACTAAGAGCTCAAGGCTCCCAACGGCTAGTTGACATCGTTTACGGCGTGGACTACCAGGGTATCTAATCCTGTTTGCTCCCCACGCTTTCGCACCTCAGTGTCAGTATCAGTCCAGGTGGTCGCCTTCGCCACTGGTGTTCCTTCCTATATCTACGCATTTCACCGCTACACAGGAAATTCCACCACCCTCTACCATACTCTAGCTCGACAGTTTTGAATGCAGTTCCCAGGTTGAGCCCGGGGATTTCACATCCAACTTAACGAACCACCTACGCGCGCTTTACGCCCAGTAATTCCGATTAACGCTTGCACCCTCTGTATTACCGCGGCTGCTGGCACAGAGTTAGCCGGTGCTTATTCTGTCGGTAACGTCAAAACACTAACGTATTAGGTTAATGCCCTTCCTCCCAACTTAAAGTGCTTTACAATCCGAAGACCTTCTTCACACACGCGGCATGGCTGGATCAGGCTTTCGCCCATTGTCCAATATTCCCCACTGCTGCCTCCCGTAGGAGTCTGGACCGTGTCTCAGTTCCAGTGTGACTGATCATCCTCTCAGACCAGTTACGGATCGTAGCCTTGGTGAGCCATTACCTCACCAACTAGCTAATCCGACCTAGGCTCATCTGATAGCGCAAGGCCCGAAGGTCCCCTGCTTTCTCCCGTAGGACGTATGCGGTATTAGCGTCCGTTTCCGAACGTTATCCCCCACTACCAGGCAGATTCCTAGGTATTACTCACCCGTCCGCCGCTCGCCACCAGGTACAAGTACCCGTGCTGCCGCTCGACTTGCATGTGTTAGGCCTGCCGCCAGCGTTCAATCTGAGCCATGATCAAACTCTTCAGTTCAAACATCTTTGGGTTTTGACAAAACCCTAAACTTAGCTCAGCAATCGTTGGTTACATCTTTGATTTCTCGCGGAGTAACTTGTGATGCTGATAATCAGTTGACTTCAGTCTTACAACACAAGCACCCACACGAATTGCTTGATTCAATTGTTAAAGAGCGGGTGGTTGAGATCTTTCGTCTCAGCCGAGGCGCGCATTCTACAGCAGCCCCTGTTGCTGTCAAGCGGTTATTTTAACAAGTTTCAAAGTTTCCTTTGCAACTTCAACCACTTGCGCTTCGATCAACTTCACGTCTCTCGTTAGCGGGAGGCGAATTCTACAGCGTTACACGCTGCTGTCAACACCTCTTTTCTACCGCTTTCGATCCAGAAGATCAAAACCTTTTCCTCGCCGCTTACTCTGGATAACTCTTTGATTTACAAGGAGTTTTCCGTTTCATCTGCTCCGGAAGAGGTGCGAATTATAGAGAGATTTGACGGGCCGTCAAGGGCTTATTTCGACCTTTGTTACTGAGGGTGCCTTTTGAGCTTTTAACCGAGGGATCTGCCTGGCAATTGCCGGGATTCGCAGGACTAACAGCAATGCCCCAATGGCTGCATATATGGCCCACTCCTTAAGGTCAGCACGAACGATCCAGAGCATATGCAGCAATCCCAACCCAAGAATCACGTAAACCAATCGGTGAAGCTTCTTCCAGCGAGCACCTAATCGACGCTGGCTATAGCGATTGGAGGTGACTGCCAACGCCAGCAGACAAACAAACGCCAGGCTGCCGACAATAATGTAGGGCCGCTTAATCAGCTCTACCCCCAATTGAGCCCAATCCAACCCGAGGATAAAGACCGCATAGGCACTCAGGTGCATGACCACATATGCAAAGCACCACAATCCAAGCTGCCGACGGACCGCGATCCATCCCGCCCAACCGCTCAACCTCTGCAACGGGGTCATCGCCAACGTGATTAAAAGCAGAATCAAGGTACCCAGCCCCAGACGATCGACCAGAATCTTGCCGGGATCAGGCCCCAAAGCAAAACTCCACGCCTGATACAGCCAAAGAATAGGGGCGACGCACGCAGCAACGAAGACGCCGACGCGCCAGAAGGGATAACGCATCAGTAGTTCTTCCTCAGATCCAGGTTGCTATATAAGGAGGCAACATCCTCCCCATAACCATTGAACATCTCCGTCTGCTTAATATTCGGACTGAACAACCCGCTCGGCAGACGCCGCTCTTGCGCTTGCGTCCAGCGCGGATGATCCACAGTCGGATTCACATTGGCGTAAAAGCCATACTCACTCGACGCAATGCTCTGCCACGTCGTTTTTGGCTGTTCGCTGACCAGACTGATCCGCACAATCGACTTAACGCTTTTAAACCCGTACTTCCATGGAACGACCAGACGCAAAGGTGCGCCATTCTGATTGGCCAGCTCCCGCCCATACATACCCACCGCAAGAATAGCCAAGGGGTTCATCGCCTCATCCAGACGCAAGCCCTCGACATAGGGCCAATCGATCAGGGCAAAGCCTGAACGCTGACCAGGCATGCTTTTAGGATCCTGAAGCGTTTCGAAGCGGATGTACTTGGCCTTCGAAGTGGGCTCCACCTGTTTAAGCAGTTCCGATATGGGAAAGCCGATCCAGGGGATGACCATCGACCAGGCCTCTACGCAACGCAGTCGGTAGATTCGCTCTTCCAGTTGATAGGGCCTCATGAAGTCTTCGAGCGCATAACGCCCAGGTTTTCCAACCTCGCCATCGATCACCACACTCCACGGCTCGGTTTTCAAGGTACCCGCATTTTTCGCAGGGTCACCTTTGCCGGTCCCGAACTCATAGAAGTTGTTGTAGTGAGTGGCGTCCTTGAATGGCGTAATCGCCTCACCCTTGACGGTGACGGCCTGCCATTTGGTATCCGGCAGCTTTGCGTTGAACCATGCAGGTGCAGAACCAGGTTCGACCCCCGCATAGGGAGAAGGATCAGCGGCACTGGCCCAGCGCGGTAGAGCACTCATGGCCAGCCCAGCGATGGAGCTACCGAGCAATGCGCGACGGGAGATATAAAATGATTCAGGCGTAACATCCGACTCTTTACAGGCGGATGCCGTAGGCAGCTTGATTAGCATTGATGACTCCACAGCTATAGGAACTTATGCACCAGTAGACTGTGGAGTATGGGAGAAATTACAGATCACTCAGCCGATTTGTGACGACGCAGTCGTAACAAATATTGCACTGGCCCCGAGGCTGCATAGGCGAGGAAAACGAGCAGGAGGATACGAGGCGGATCACTGAACACAACCGCAAAGACCAATACCACAGCAAGAATGGCGACAAAAGGCACGCGCCCCTTGAGATCCAACTCCTTGAAACTGTTGTATTTAATATTGCTGACCATCAGCATGCCCGCGGCGGCCACCAGCAAAGCGACCAGGAACGACATTTTCGAACCCTGGATGCCGTAGTCACTGAAGGCCCAGACCGTTCCCGCCACAACACCCGCAGCGGCCGGGCTGGCCAAGCCGATGAAGTAGCGCTTGTCGGCCTTGCCGACTTGAGTGTTGAACCGTGCCAGACGCAGTGCAGCGCCGGCGACGTAGATAAAGGCGACCATCCAGCCGACCTTGCCCATATCACCCAATGCCCAGCCAAACGCCAACAAGGCGGGTGCGACACCAAAGGCAACCATGTCGGCCAGCGAGTCGTACTCGGCACCGAAGGCGCTCTGAGTATTGGTCATGCGTGCGACACGGCCATCAAGACCGTCGAGTACCATCGCGACGAAAATAGCGATCGCGGCAAAGGCAAAATACTTGCTCGCCCCAACAGCATCGCCAGCACTCAACGCGCTCTGAGCGCTCATCGAGCTGATGATGGAATAGAAGCCAGCAAAAAGGTTCGCTGTAGTGAACAGATTAGGCAGCAGATAGATACCACGATGCCGGACCTTACGCCCTTCGGCATCATGCCCTTCTTCAATGTGCTCATCGATCGGTAGCAGGCTTTCGGCGTCAGAGGCCTGGTTTGGCTCTTCGGGACGTTCGCTCATGGACAATACCTTGCAACGGTGTGGAGAGTTTCGACAGATGTTTGCGACGAGGGTTCGTCATCAAACGATGCAGCTTTATACCAGAAGCGTGCAACCAAAACGAAAAAACGCGGCCGAAGCCGCGTTTTCCGAAACAAAAATCCTGGAACCAGGTATCAGTTCTTGGCTTTGTCGACGATCTTGTTCGCTGCAATCCACGGCATCATGGAGCGCAGTTTTTCACCGATGATTTCGATGCCGTGATTAGCGTTGTTACGACGCTTGGCAGTCATCGAAGGGTAGCCAGTGGCACCTTCACTGATGAACATCTTGGCGTACTCACCGTCCTGAATGCGTTTCAGGGCGTTGCGCATGGCCTGACGCGATTCAGCGTTGATGACTTCAGGACCGGTCACGTATTCGCCGTATTCAGCGTTGTTCGAGATCGAGTAGTTCATGTTGGCGATACCGCCTTCGTACATGAGGTCAACGATCAGCTTCAATTCGTGCAAGCATTCGAAGTAAGCCATTTCCGGCGCATAGCCAGCTTCAACCAGGGTTTCAAAGCCTGCTTTGACCAGTTCAACGGTACCGCCGCACAGAACAGCTTGTTCGCCGAACAGGTCGGTTTCGGTTTCGTCTTTGAACGTGGTTTCGATGATACCGGTACGGCCGCCGCCAACGCCCGAAGCGTAGGACAGTGCAACGTTTTTGGCGTTGCCGGATGCATCCTGGTAGATAGCGATCAGGTCAGGGATACCTGCGCCTTTGACGAACTCGGAGCGCACGGTGTGACCCGGTGCTTTCGGCGCGATCATGATCACGTCGAGGTCAGCGCGAGGCACGACCTGGTTGTAGTGGATCGCGAAGCCGTGGGAGAAAGCCAGGGTTGCGCCTTTCTTCAGGTTCGGCTCGACTTCGTCACGGTACAACTGGGACTGGAATTCATCCGGGGTCAGGATCATGACAAGGTCAGCAGCAGCAACAGCAGAAGCAACGTCAGTCACTTTCAAGCCATGAGCTTCAGCCTTGGCGACAGTAGCCGAACCCTTGCGCAGACCAACAGTGACATCTACGCCGGAGTCTTTCAGGTTGCACGCTTGAGCGTGGCCCTGGGAACCGTAACCGATGATGGCCACTTTTTTGCCCTGGATGATCGAAAGGTCGCAGTCTTTGTCGTAATAAACTTTCATGAAATTCCCCTGTTATCCTGGCCGTTCAGGCCATTTGCGTAATGAGTTAAATGCTCAGCACTTTGTCGCCACGGGCAATGCCCGTCACGCCACTGCGTACTGTTTCCAGGATCGCCGAAGTGCCGATAGCCTGAATGAAGCTGTCCAGTTTATCGCTCGTCCCGGTCAGTTGCACGGTGTACACGCTACTGGATACGTCAACGATTTGCCCACGGAAAATATCCGTGGTGCGCTTGATCTCGGCGCGCTGGGCGCCGGTGGCCTTGACCTTGACCAGCATCAGCTCGCGTTCGATGTGCGCGCTTTCAGACAGATCGACCAACTTGACCACTTCAATCAATTTATTGAGGTTCTTGGTGATCTGCTCGATCACCTCATCGTGCCCCACGGTGGTCAACGTCAGGCGCGACAAAGTCGGGTCTTCAGTCGGCGCCACAGTCAGGCTTTCGATGTTGTAGTTGCGCTGCGAAAACAGGCCAACAACCCGTGACAATGCACCAGGTTCGTTTTCCAGCAAAAGAGAAATGATGTGCCGCATGATTAAGTCCGCTCCGTCTTGCTCAGCCACATATCGCGCATGGAGCCGTCTTTGATCTGCATCGGGTAGACGTGCTCGCTGGTATCAACCTTGATATCAAGGAACACCAGGCGGTCCTTCATGGCGAAGGCTTCTTCCATCATCGGCTTCAAATCTTTCAACTCAGTGATTCGCATCCCGACATGGCCATAGGCTTCGGCCAGTTTTACGAAGTCGGGCAAGGACTCCATGTAGGAATGTGAATGACGAGCGCCGTAGTTCATGTCCTGCCACTGACGCACCATACCCAGCGCGCCGTTGTTCAGGTTGATGATCTTCACCGGCAAGTCGTACTGCAGACAGGTGGACAGCTCCTGGATGTTCATCTGGATACTGCCTTCACCCGTCACACAAGCGACATCCGCTTCTGGGAAGTTCAGCTTGACGCCCATGGCCGCCGGAAAACCGAAGCCCATGGTGCCCAGTCCGCCGGAGTTGATCCAGCGGTTAGGCTTGTTGAAGCGGTAGTACTGCGCTGCGAACATCTGGTGCTGACCAACATCGGAGGTCACGTAAGCATCGCCACGCGTGACTTCGCTGAGCGTCTCGATAACGGTCTGCGGCTTGATGATGCTGCCGTCACCCTTGTTGTAAGGGAACATATCGCGATCAGCGCGCCACTCATCGACCTGCTTCCACCAGCTGGCAACCGATTCCTTGTTAGGGGTTTCGCCGATGTCCTTGAGGGTGGCGACCATTTCGGTCAACACGCTTTCTACCGGGCCTACGATAGGGACGTCGGCTTTGATGGTTTTGGAGATCGAAGCCGGATCGATATCGATGTGGATGATCTTGGCGTTCGGGCAGAACTTTGCCGGGCCGTTGATCACACGGTCATCAAACCGCGCGCCGACCGCCAGGATCACGTCAGCGTGGTGCATGGCCAGGTTGGCGGTGTAGCTGCCGTGCATGCCCAGCATGCCGAGAAACTGTCTGTCGTTGCCCGGGTAAGCACCAAGACCCATCAAGGTATTGGTGACCGGTACGTTCAGCAGCTGTGCCAGTTCGGTTAATGGCGCAGAGCCATGACCCAGAATGACGCCGCCACCTGCATAGATGATTGGCCGCTTGGCCGCCAACAGCATTTCCACTGCCTTGCGAATCTGCCCCGAGTGACCACGCACAGCCGGGCTATACGAGCGCAGCTTGGCTTTTTTCGGGAAGACGTATTCGAACTTCTCGGCCGGGTTGGTCATATCTTTCGGGATATCGACCACGACTGGACCAGGACGACCGGATTGCGCCAGGTAGAAGGCTTTTTTCAGGACCTCAGGGATTTCCGCAGCGCTTTTGATCATGAAGCTGTGCTTCACGATCGGCCGGGAGATACCGATCATGTCGGTCTCCTGGAACGCGTCGGTGCCGACCATGGTGCTCGGAACCTGGCCAGACAGGATCACCATCGGGATCGAGTCCATGTAGGCGGTTGCGATGCCAGTGATGGCATTGGTCGCGCCTGGGCCCGAAGTCACCAGTACCACACCGGCTTTACCGGTGGCACGGGCATAACCGTCAGCCATATGAGTTGCTGCTTGCTCATGACGAACCAGGATGTGAGTCACAGCCGGTTCTTTGAACAGTGCGTCGTAAATATGCAGGAGGGCACCGCCAGGGTACCCATAGATATTCTTAACGCCTTCGTCACGCAAAAAGCGGACGACCATTTCAGCGCCAGATAAAAGCTCCACGTTGTTCACCTCTAAAACGCCAGAATACCGCCCACCAAAAAGGGACGGGTCTTAATAGGTTTACTGCTAGCAGAGCATGAGCGACGGTGGTCGCCGACTACGTCAGCACTGACTGAGCAAGTATTGGGAGGTCCCCAAAGTGTTTGCGGGGCTTTCCCACCCAGCGCGAGGTAACGCGTTGCGGGTGTTACAGGTCGACGCGGATGTGCGCCTCATGATCTACCGAGAGGGTCTGCTTCTGGCAGTCCGTCTACAGCGAACGTTGGATTGTTGTGATTAGACCTCTTCAAGTCAAGTCATCCGTGCGCTTTCTTCCGACTAACAGCATGAAAAGTCACTGAATGACGGCTGCCGGCATGCACTTATGGTAGGTTGCCGGTGCACAGCCATCGAAGGAAGCACCATGCGCTACAGGACCTTAGCGGCCGCTCTTTTGTTTACAGTGAGCGCCACCAGCCAAGCCGGGCAGATCTACAAATGGGTCGATGCCCAAGGCCAGACTCATTTTGATGCGCAACCGCCAGCCGGGCAGCCGACGCAACAGATTGATGTGCAGAAGGCTCCGCCAGCCCCTCCCCGCCCTTCCCCGGCGGCAGGCAGCGTGCAGGGCGACCAGAAAGCAATCGAAAGCAAAGTCAAAAAACAGATTGCGGTGCAGGAAGCCAAGCGGGCGAAGTATTGCGAAGACGTAAGGACCAATCTGGTCCAGCTTCAGAACAACCCGCGCCTGCGTGAGGAAGTAGACGGAGACGTGAGGCGTTTGACCGAGGAAGAGCGTCAGACCCGAATAGCCGAAACCCAAAAAGCCATTAGCGACAACTGCCAGTAACCGCGCCTGGCAAAGAGCCGAACGTCAACTGACCTCGGTGATCAGTCGATCGAACTGCGCCAGCAGTTGCTGAAGCTGTCGAGCTTCACTCTGCCGACTTGCATAGACCATCTCGGCCATTTCCAGAATGCCCGACGCATTGGGCAATGGTAGATCCTGTTCGAGGATGACTTTCATCCGCGGTAAAAAAATCCACTGCAACCACTGGTGGAACTCCAGCGTATCCACGGAAAAAGGTTCGCGACTGGCCAACGCCTGCGCGCCGGGTGGCAGATCACTCCACCAACCCAGCACACGCAGTTCACGCTCGATCAGCAGCAATTGCTCTGCGATCTGAGGGAAACGCCTATCCATCAGGAGCTGACCTTGGCTTTTTGGCGGGCCAGTGCTGCGCCAGCCGGATCGCCCTGCTTCTCACGCGATTGGGCAATCAAACCCCACAGGCTTGCCTGCAGGCTTGGCCGCCCATTGGCGTAAGTCAGGCCACGACGAGCGAGCTGTTCGGCCTGCGCCGCGTCCCCTTGAGCCAGACGCACTTGTGCCAGACGGTAAAGCACTTGCGGCTCACGCGGCGCCACACGCTGGGCACGCTCCAGGCTCGACGACGCGCCATTGAGGTCGCCGCTGGCTTGTTGCTGCTGAGCAGTCGTGAGCAACGACAACACCGGGCCATCCAGCTGTTCGTCCGCAGACAAGCCGCCACTACTTGGGATACCGCTTGGCATCACAGGCGCAGGCGCGTTGTAGCTGCCGGTATTGGCAGGCGCCGTATTCATGGGTGCAGAGTTGATCGGCGACGGGCTGATCGGCGACGTATCGATCGGGCTGGTGCTGATCGGCGCAGTGTTGATCGGCGCCGCATAGCTCTGGATCGGCGCAGAACTGCCACCACCACCACCAGGCACCATCACCACTACGCCTGAGTCTTGCGGAATCGCTTGCCGCTGCTGAGGCTGGGCAACATTGGGCCGATAAGCGCCCTTGTTATTGGCGGAGATACGCTCGCTGTTGGAGACCTTGCTACCGGAGTCCACCACCGGAATTGAGCCACGCTGAACGCTGGCACAGCCATTAAGCAAAGCCAGAGCCGTTACCGCAGGAATCCACCACTTATTCACATCACATCCTCTTTGCTTAATTCAACCAGCCCTTGACCCAATCCATCACCGCATCGGCCGGTGCTGGATTGACACCGCCACAGGCTGCGCCGGGTGCCGGTTCACTGCCGCGAATATACGGCATCTGGACCGCATTCGGGCAGGTCGAATCGGAGCCTTGACCGGTACTGGCATTGATCCAGACCTGAACCACATTGTCCGGCTGCGGCATATCCAATGGAAGTGGGTCTGCCTTGCGCATAAAGCTTGTCCAAATCTGCAACGCGCCGGTAGCACCGGTAAACGGAGTCTTGCCGTTATCATCGCGGCCCAGCCAGACAACGGCCAGCAAGTCCTGACTGAAACCCGCGAACCAACTGTCACGCGAGTCGTTGCTGGTGCCGGTTTTGCCCGCCAGATTCAGAGAGCTCGGCAGTTGGCTGTAGACCGACTTACCCGTGCCTTCGCGCATGACACGCTGCATCGCGTTCTGTACCAGGTAAATCGAGCCCGGATCGAAACGCTGCTGAATCTGGAACGGATAACGCTTGAGCGGCTCGCCCTCGGCAGTCAGTACGCTACGGATACCGCGCATCGGCGTATTGAAGCCACCGTTGGCAATGGTCTGGTACATGGTCGCCACTTCCATCGGACTGAGCCCGCCCGCGCCCAGCAACATCGACGGATACGCGGGCCATTCACGGGTCACACCCAACTTGGCCAAGGTTTTGAACACATTCGGCACACCCAGCTCAAGCCCCAGTTTGGCCGTGGACAAGTTGTAGGAATGCGCCAACCCCTGGTACAGGAAAATGTTCCCGTGAGCTTTATGGTCGTAGTTCTGAGGCTTCCATATCTGACCATCTGCACCCTTGACCGAGAATGGTTCGTCAGCCACCCAACTGGTCAGCGTGTACTGGCTTGGGCGCTCGAGGGCCGTGAGATAGATGGCCGGTTTGACCAGCGACCCAATCGGGCGCACAGCATCAATTGCCCGGTTGAACCCGGCATACCCTGCCTGACGGCTACCGACCAACGCCTGGACTTCGCCGGTTTCCGGATTGGTCACGACCATCGCCGCTTCCACATCCTCGGAACCTTTGCGACCCGCCAACTTTTTGAATGTTTCGTTGACCGCAGCCTCGGACTTCATTTGCAGGATCGGATCAAAACTGGTGAAGATGCGCAGGCCTTCTTCGGTCAAGTCTTCGTCGCGATAGTCTTCACGCAACTGACGTTTGACCAAGTCCAGGAAGCCGGGAAACGAGCTGTCCGCCAGGCTGCCAGTCTTGGTCACGCCCAGCGGCATCTTCTTGGCCGCAGCGACAACTTCCGGCGTCGCCACGCCCTGCTGCTCCAGAAGGTCGAGCACCAGGTTGCGGCGCTCCAGCGCGCGCTCGGGATAGCGGCGCGGGTTGTAATAGGACGGACCTTTAACCATGCCGACCAACAGCGCTACCTGATGCAGCTTGAGTTCGGACAGCGGCTGGCTGAAGAAATACTGGCTGGAAAGACCGAAACCGTGGACCGCTCGTTGCCCGTCCTGCCCGAGGAAGACCTCGTTGAGGTAAGCCTCGAGAATTTCCTGCTTGCTGTAGTGCGCCTCCAGCAGCAGGGCCATCATGGCTTCGTTCAGTTTCCGGTTAAGGCTGCGCTCATTACTCAGGTAGAAGTTCTTGACCAACTGCTGGGTCAGCGTACTGCCGCCCTGACGCATCTGCCCGGCAGACGCATTGACCCAGAACGCCCGGGCAATCGACTTGGGCGACACACCGAAGTGGTGATAGAAATCCCGGTCTTCGACCGTGATCAGCGTATCGAGCAAATACGGCGGCGCCTGATCGATCTTGATCAGGATGCGGTCTTCGAGATTTTTCGGGTACAGCCCGCCGATCAATAACGGCTCAAGCCGCGCAACCGACAATTTCGAACCATCGGTCGCCGACAACCCGGCCACATAATCGCCCGAGAAACGTACGCTGACTTGCTGTGCCGGGTCCGTGCCTTCGTAGAACTGGAAACCACGGGTATTGAGATCGACCCTGGTGCCGCTTACTGCGGCCGCGCCCGGCCCATTGGCGACGCTTTCACGGCGATAACCCAAGGCATCGAGCTCAGTCAGGAAGTCGACCTGAGAAAGCTTTTGTCCGACGAACAGCTCCAGCGGGCGGGCATAAACCTTGGCCGGAATCGTCCAGCGCTTGCCAGAAAACTTTTCCTGGACGATAGCGTCGAGATAAACCGCAAAGCCGGCGAGCACGACAAGGCCAACCAGTCCGAGCTTCAAAGCCCAGCCAAACCAGGTGCGAAGACCGCCAGAGGCGCGTTTTTTGGGGGTACGGGGAGTGCGGGTACGAGTCATGGCGGCGGATTATACGCACTTTATTCACGACCGACAGGCGCCCTCTGGCGGTTTGCAGCGCAGCCATGAATCGCCATAATGGCTGCCTTGATTTTCAACCCCTTTAAGGATCGCCTGTGAGCCAGTCCCTGATTGCCGCGCTGCAAAACCCGGCCCTCTATCCGCATCCGGTAGAAGGTTTCCAGGTCATTGAGACGCACATCTCGTGGGTGCTGCTCACCGGCCCCTACGCGTATAAAATCAAGAAGCCGGTCAACTTCGGCTTCCTCGATTTCACCACCCTGCCGGCCCGCGAGCACTTTTGTCGCGAAGAGCTGCGCCTGAACCAGCGCCTGACTAACGATTTGTACCTGGATGTCTTGCCGATTACCGGCAGCGTTGAAGCACCGCAATTGGGCGGCGATGGCGAGGTCATTGAGTACGCACTCAAAATGCGCCAGTTCCCGCAAAGCCAGTTGCTCACCACGCTGCAGGCTAATGGCGAATTGACACCGTCGCACATCGACGAAATGGCCAAGCAAATTGCAGAGTTCCACATCAACGCACCGCGCGTTCCGCAGGAACATGCGCTAGGCACACCTGAAAGCGTGATGGCGCCGGTCCTGCAGAATTTCGAACAGATCCGTCCATTGATCAGCGAGAAGGCTGACCTGCAGCAGTTGGACGCGCTCCAGGCGTGGGCTGAATCCAGCTTCGAGCGGCTTAAAGACCTTTTCGTACAGCGCAAGGCTGCAGGTTTCATTCGCGAGTGCCATGGCGATATTCACTTGGGCAACGCCACGCTGATCGACGGCAAGGTGGTGATTTTCGACTGCATCGAATTCAACGAGCCCTTCCGCCTGACTGATGTCTATGCCGACATCGCGTTCCTGGCGATGGACCTGGAAGACCGCGGCCTGAAATCCCTGTCACGACGCTTCATCAGCCAGTACCTGGAACTGACCGGCGATTATCAGGGTCTGGAGCTGCTGAATTTCTACAAAGCCTATCGCGCACTGGTGCGTGCCAAGGTTGCATTGTTCAGCCTGCCAGAGCACGCCGATCCCGTGCAGCGCGCCAGCACCCTGCGCCAATATCGCAACTACGCCAATCTGGCTGAAAGCTACAGCGCCATCCCATCGCGGTTCCTGGTCATTACCCACGGTGTTTCCGCCGTTGGCAAGAGCCACGTAGCCATGCGTCTGGTAGAAGCATTGGGCGCGATTCGCTTGCGCTCTGACGTCGAACGTAAACGTCTTTTCGGTAAACACAGCGAGAACGGCGGCATTTATAGCGCTGACGCCAGCGTTGCCACCTATACCCACCTGCATCAACTGGCTGACAACGTATTGCGCGCAGGCTTCCCGGTCGTGATTGACGCGACCTACCTCAAGCGCGAACAACGCGACGCCGCGGCAAAAGCTGCCGAAGCTTCGGGGGCGCCGTTCCTGATCCTCGATTGCAACGCGCCACAAGCGGTGATCGCGGGTTGGCTGGCGCAACGTCAGGCGCAAAATGTTGATCCGTCCGACGCGACCATGGACGTGATTGAAGCTCAGCAAGCCCATCGTGAAGCCTTGGGCGCTGATGAGATTCTGCGCAGCAAACGCGTCGAGACCAACAACAGCAGCGATCTTGATGGTCTGGTTGCCCATATCCGCCAGCGCCTGCCAGGGCTGTAAACGATACTTTGTGCCGTGACGCAGTTAATGCTTCACGGCACAAAAATAGTGGCACTATACTGGCGTCACAATTCCAACAGGAGATGCCCCATGAGCCAGCCTAAACAGCTCGACTCCCCGCTCTACGCTCTTCTGCACCAAGACGACATCACGGCTTTCAATGAGCAGAAGCCAAAAACAGGTACCGTCGATCTTGTCGGCGGAGATTTCCGCGGTCTTGATCTGCGCAGGCTGGACGCCACCGGTGTCGACTTCACGGATGCCTATTTTCGTGCAGCTGATCTACGAGGTGTGGACCTGCGTCACACCGCACTGGAAGGCGCCAGCCTTGGCCATGCACAGATCTCCGGGACTTTTTTCCCGGTGGAACTGACGGCGGATGAAATTCTGATGTCTGTCAACTTTGGCACCCGGTTGCGCTACAAAACCAAATGATTGCCCGATAATCTGGCCCCGCACGCTCTATCGTGCGGGCCTGATCGTGCTGCCTGTGTCCTCTACGCAGACCTGCACTCCCTCCGAACTTGCCCCTGTCGAATGACGCCTTCCCGGGCGAGCTTTAGCCTGCCGGATCAATAGCCCGCGCTTTTGCCACTGCCCGCTACACTCCTTTCAGATTTGCTCACACCGCAAACACAGTGCAGTGCTCAGCCATCGCAAGGAGGCACGATGAACGATGAACTGCAACACTTGAAAAACCTCGGCAAGACGTCTGCTCAATGGCTGCATGCCGTTGGTATTCACAATGCTTCCGACTTGCGTCGGCTAGGCCCGGTGAACGCTTACAAAGCAGTACGCGCTCGAGGTTTTCGGGCATCGAAAGTGCTGCTTTATGCCATAGAAGGCGCGCTGCTGGACATGCATTGGAATGACATTCCGGTCGAGCGTAAGCAAGCCCTGAACCAGCAATTTGAAGCACTTGCGCCGAACCTGAGGCACTAGGCGGCAGTCCGTTGAAATTAGTTTTGGATCAGGCATTGACATGCTAATGAGAATCGTTATTATTGGCGGCAACTGGTCGCGAGACTGGTCGATGGTTTGAAAGACCAGTGGTTCGGACTCTCAGATTATCTCCTCATCAGGCTAATCACGGTTATTGACCCGGCTTTTTGCCGGGTCTTTTTTTGCCTGTATGAAAGCTCCGCTATCACACTCGGCTAGTGCCCTGGCGCCAGCACGCCTAGCCGGGTCAGTACGTCGTCGAGCAGACTCGAAGCCCCTAGCCGCACACGATTAACGTTGACCCAATGCGGGCCGAAGCGGGCGCGGGCCAGATCGAGATAGAGCCGTGCATCCTCGAACGTGCGAATCCCGCCTGCTGCTTTGATTCCGGCCTGCCCGCCTGTCTCGGCAATCACCTCCAATATGATGCGCCCGGCCTGGGGCGTGGCATTGACAACGACTTTTCCAGAACTGGTCTCAATGAAATCAGCCCCCGCCGCCAGGACGTCAACACAGGCCTTACGGATGATCTGCGGGTCTTTCAATTCACCGGTTTCCAGAATGACCTTGAGCACCGCCCGTTCGCCACACGTCGTTTTGCACGCCGCAACCAGGTCCATCGCCGCTTGCTGATCGCCGGTCAACAGGGTGCGATACGGGTACATCAGATCAATCTCATCGGCACCGGAGGCCAGGGCGGCCCTGGTTTCAGAAACAGCAGACTGGATGTTGAGCCCGCCATACGGGAAGTTGGCGACGGCGGCGACGCGTACCGTCTCAGCGTGCAATTCATCCAGGGTACGCCGCGCCAATTGCACAAAACGCGGATAGACACACACTGCGGCGACCATCCCCACGGGCGTTAGCGCTCGCTGGCAAAGGGCGATAATCCGCGCCTCTGTGTCATCGACGTTGAGCAGGGTCAGATCAAGCAATCCGATCACTTGACGCGCCAACTGCTCATCCTGCGGAGTCATTTCGTTCATTCTGTCCTGTCCCTTACACAACAGTCAGAACAATAAACGAGGCCGATGCTCCAGGCTCGATCAAGCGTCGAACAGGGACATGGACTACACAACTAAAGGACGAGTCCGAATCAAGACGTGCCCAGGCGTGCGATGAAAACGATGGTCAAGGTTTTTTAGGCTGGGCCCGCCATTGTGCGCAGTAATCCTGTTCAGGCAATGCCGGGGTGTACCAGACGTAATCGGCAGCCCCTTGTGACACCGGCGTGCCGACTTGCGCCAGAAGCAGCACAACGGTGCCCTGGCTGACACCCAGATCCAGAAGGTGCGTGGGCACACCGATGTCCTTGCGCGCATGGTAAGTGCCGGCAAACAGTAGCGCGGGCGAAGGTGCGTCGAGCAGACTCTGGGCCATGCGCCGGTCTCGCTGCTGCTGAACCGCGAGCATCGCAGGCATGTGTTCTTCCGGCAGCAATCCGCAATGGGATTCACGAATCTGATTCAGCAATTGCTCGCGCACTGCCGGAGCGGTCGAATGCACGCCGATCAGCGTCGGTGCTTGCGCGTAGATCGCCGTGACGTCGCTGGCATCCAGGTTCGCCGACAATAATGGATAGGGCTGTCCCAGCGCATAGCGCACGACAGGACCGTAAAGAGCCCAGTCCCAGCCCTTTTGCCACGCCAAAGCGGCTGGCAGATCATCAGGAATATCCGACTTTCTGACCTCCGCCTGGGCCACATCAACCTTCGTCTGCTGGTCAGGGGTGAGCATTTCCAACAGCAGGCTGCCTTGCGCACGCTGATCGGCCAGTACCTGCAAAAGCCATAGTTGCAACGCATGATGATCGGAGTTGTCGTGCTGCTCACCGACCAGGACTCTCGGCGCCTGCGCTAAACGCTCAACCAGTTGCTGCGGCGTCAGTTCCCGACCGCTGCTCAGATCACGGATCACCCCGACATCCGCCTGCTCATGCCCAGGCGGGCTTTGCCAGGCAGGCACCTTTCGTACGGGAGGCGTGGTTTGGCAAGCATTCAGCGTACCCAACAACCCGGCAAGCAACATAATCGAGAGCAAACGAAACATCAGGCCTGCCTTTTATCGCGCGATGATCAGAGGATGGCCGCGTTCAGGGTGAGCTTGCACCAATACCTCCAGGCCAAAGACCGCCTTGAGGGGCTCAGGCTGGAGAACGACGGCGGGGCTGCCCAGCGAATGGGCATGACCGCTCGCCAACAACAGTAAACGATCACAGTAGCGCGCAGCCAGATTCAAATCGTGCAGGATGACCATCACCGCCGCCCCGCGATCGGCAAACTCGCGGACCGCTTGCAGGGTAGTGTGCTGGTGCAGCGGGTCGAGCATCGAGGTGGGCTCATCGAGCAATAACGTCTGACCACTTTCACCCGGCCATAGCTGTGCCAGCACCCGCGCCAAGTGAACGCGCTGGCGTTCGCCACCGGACAACGCCATATAACTGCGCCCCTGTAGATGTGCCGCGTCCGCAGCGATCAAGGCGGCACGAATGACCTCTGCGTCGCGCACCCGGCCACTGTCATGGGGCAAGCGCCCCATCGCCACCACCTCCTCCACCCTGAAAGAAAAACTCAAGGTCGAGCTTTGCGGCAGTACCGCCAAACGCTGCGCCCGCTCCGGACCGCCCCAGTCGGCCAACCTTTTTTGATCCAGCCAAACCTGTCCCTGAGCGGCTTTCAGCTCACCGCACAACGCCCCCAGCAAGGTACTTTTGCCGGCGCCGTTGGGGCCCAGTACGCCGAGAATCTCACCTGGGCGAAGGTCCAGTGTGATGTCCGTCAACACCGTTTTTGTACCGCGTTGAATGTGCAGGTTTTCACTGCGCAGCATCAGGTGCGCCCTCGTAACGGCATCAGGTACGCCCACGTACTTTTCATAAGGTACGCCCACGTACCCGTCATAAGGTACGCCCACGTACCAACAGGTACAAAAAGAACGGCGCACCCAAAAATGCGGTCACGATGCCGATCGGTAGCTCCGTTGGCGCCAATACCAAACGCGCAAAGATATCCGCAAACAACAACAGGCAGGCCCCCGCCAACGCCGAAGCGGGTAACAGCACTCGATGATCAGGCCCCGTCAACAAGCGCACCAGATGCGGCACGATCAGTCCGATAAAGCCAATCATGCCCGCCGCCGCCACCGCTGCACCGACACCCAAAGCGGTGCAAAAAATCAGCTCACGCTTGAGCTTTTCGACATCGACGCCCAAATGCCGGGCTTCCGATTCCCCCAACAGCAAGGCATTCAACGCTTTGGCCCGACGCGGCAGCCACACGATGATCAGCACACAGACCAACAGCAACGGCCACAATCGGGCGTAGCTGGCGCCATTGAGGCTGCCCAGGTTCCAGAATGTCAGGGTACGCAGGGTGGCGTCATCGGCCAGGTAGGTGAACAGGCCGATGGTAGACCCCGCCAATGCGGTCAGTGCGACGCCGGCCAACAGCATGACGGCGACGCTGGTCTGCCCATCGCGCCGCCCCAATCGATAAACCATCGCGGTCACGCCCAGTCCACCGATGAACGCACACAGCGACAACACATAGGGCGCGAGCACTTCCGGCACGCCGCCAAAAACCGAGCCGCCGACAATCGCCACCGCGGCGCCCAAGGCTGCACCGCTGGAAACACCGACCAGTCCCGGATCAGCCAGCGGATTGCGAAACAGGCCTTGCATGGCAACGCCAGTCAACGCCAGCACCGCACCGACGACCAGCCCAAGAAGGGTGCGCGGCAAGCGGATCTGGCCGAGAATCAGTTCGGCCTGTTCCAGGCCAGCGCCCGACACGGGTACGCCCAGCAGACGCAACCCGGCTCGCAAGATGTCCATCAGCGGCAAACTGACGGGGCCCAGCGCCAGCGATAACCAAAACGCGATAAAGCACACCCCGCTCAAGCCGATGAACAGCGCGCGCGGCGGCACTGAACCGTTCATAGCGGCGCCAGCTCCGCCACAGAACCTTCGGCCACCCGAGACGTCGGGTTACAAAAGGATTCGGCACAAAGACCGAGACCGCTGGCACGAAGGCCCATATCGAGGTTCCCTTGAATATAGACCGCTAGCCACTTTCAGGAAGCAGCATCCAGCGGCCAGAGCTGCGACACTGTCGAGCGTTGAACTCGTCATCTGTTCGATAATTGTCTGCATTCTTGCACAAGCTCAATCACCCGCTCAGGCCATTACGCGTCCGGGTGGTACTTACTGGCGATCGGAGCCAAGCATGAAATTTCTCTGCGCCGCAGATTACCTGACTGAATCCCAAAGTCGGGGTTTTGATTTGGACGGTCTCAAACTGCTGGCGATACGCCGGGAAGGGCAAGTCTTTGTCTACCGCAACCGCTGTCCGCATCGAGGTGTACCGCTGGAGTGGCAGCCTGATCAATTTCTCGACACGAGCGCAAGCCTGATTCAGTGCGCGACCCACGGCGCCCTGTTTCTGATTGAAAGCGGAGAATGTGTGTCCGGGCCTTGCGCAGGACAATCGTTAAGCGCAATTGCCTGTCACGAAGACCCGAGCGGGATCTGGATCAGCCCGACCTAGTCACGTTGACGGTGCTAAATGCACCTCAAGCCGACGGTCGATGCGAACCTCATCAGGGGTCAACTGCACCCCGTAGGCCAAGACCTGGACACCCGCCGCAACCGCTTCACTCAGGGCCGCAGCATACGCGGGGTCAATCTCTTCGGCCGGGCGCACTGCGTCGATTCCGGTCAGGTTGACGCAATACAACAGCACCGCACGCACACCTTCCCGAGCCAGGCTCGCCAACTCTCGAAGATGGCGAGCTCCGCGCTGGGTCACTGCGTCTGGAAAAGCAGCAATCCGCGAATCGTCAAACCCCAGGGTCACGCTTTTGACTTCGACAAAGGCTGGCCCGCTTGAATAGTCCAGGCGAAAATCTACCCGACTGTTTTCCTGGCCGTAAGCCACTTCTCGCTTGAAGGCGGTAAAGCCGTTCAGCTCGGTGATCACTCCAGCAAGCAAGGCCTCTTCCACCAAGTGATTCGCCCGTCCGGTGTTGACACAGGCGAAGCGCCCTTGCGGGGTTTCACTGATCTCCCACGTCCCCGGCAGCTTGCGTTTGGGGTCGTTTGAGCGACTGAACCAAATACGCCCACCCGGCGCCATGCAGTTGAACATCGAACCGGTATTGGGGCAGTGAATAGTCAGCTTTTCGCCATCGGCCGTTTCAATGTCGGCGAGAAAGCGTTTGTAGCGAATCAGTAGGCGGCCTTGTTCCAGTTCAGGAGAAAAGCGCATCAGCCCTGCCAGCTCCGCAGGCCACGGGCAATCCGCTCAACCGCTTCCTGCAAACGCGGCAGGCTCTGGGTATAGGCAAACCGTACGTGATGCCCCGCCTGAAAACGGCCAAAATCCAACCCTGGGGTGATCGCGACGTGCTCGGTTTCCAGAAAGTGCCGACAGAACGCGAACGCATCGCCGCCAAAGGCGCTGATGTCCGCGTAAAGGTAAAACGCCCCCTCTGGCTCGACGGCGATGCCAAAACCCAATTCGCGCAAGGCCGGCAACAGGAAATCACGCCGACGCCCGAACTCGGCACGCCGCTCTTCGAGAATCGCCAGGGTCTGCGGTTCGAAACAGGCCAGCGCCGCATACTGGGCCATGCTCGGCGCGCTGATGTAGAGGTTTTGCGCGAGTTTTTCCAGGTCCGCCACAGCATCTTCGGGGGCGACCAGCCAACCCAAACGCCAGCCGGTCATGCCGAAATACTTGGAGAAGCTATTCAGCACGAAAGCATCATCATCGACTTCAAGCACGCTGGCCGCATCGCAGCCGTACGTCAGCCCGTGGTAGATCTCGTCCACCACCAAATGACCATTGCGTGCTTTCAACGCCGCGGACAACGCGGCCAGCTCATCGCGTTGCAGCAAGGTACCGGTCGGGTTGGCTGGCGATGCGACCAGCGCGCCGACGCTGTCCTGGTTCCAGTTCTGCGCCACCAGGTCCGGCGTCAGCTGATAACGAACCTCCGGCCCCACCGGCACCAGTTGCGCGGCCCCCTCAACCAGTCGGAGAAAGTGCCGGTTGCACGGGTAACCAGGATCGGCCAACAGCCAGTGCTTGCCGGGGTCTACCAGCAGGCTGCTGGCAAGCAGCAAGGCGCCCGAACCGCCGGGGGTGACAAGAATTCGGTGCGGATCGACAGTCACCTGATAACGCTGGGCATAGAAACCGGCGATGGCTTCACGCAACTCGGGCAACCCACGGGCAGCGGTATAACGGGTTTTGCCCGCAGCCAATGCCGCCTGGCCAGCGGCAATGATCGGCTCGGCTGTAGTGAAGTCAGGCTCGCCGATCTCCAGATGGATGACATCGTGCCCCTCTGCCTGCAGTTCATTCGCCCGCGCCAGCAAAGCCATCACATGAAAAGGTTCGATAGCGCGACTGCGTGCACTGTAGGGCTGAGCCATAAGTCTTCCTTTTAGCGGGGAGCGTCGAAATATTAATCCCGCGATTCTACCCAAGCGCCCGCGCAAGAGCCCGTTTAATGACGCGTTTACTGTCGAGCGGCGCCTAAACCTGATCGAAAATAAAACCCGGCAGGCGCCCTTGCGAGGACTAAAATTAGATTTTCGAACGTGTTTTTACGCCCAATGTCCAACTATCAGGGCTTTTAAAGCCAAGCAACGACTGCACGCTCGACAACAGAGAGTGGCGCGCTCCGATTCGATCTGGTAAGTTCGCCCGCTTGCAGCCGCAGGGCCGGCAGGTGTCGGTGATGGATCATTCCTGCGCAATGGATTAGAAGAGTAAGAGGCGGTCCATTCATGCCCAATAAAGCACAGCAACAGAACAGCCAACTGATTCGCGGCTTTGTACCCTACGTTGAGAGTAAGGGCGAGGAGTACATGGGCGTTCGAATGCGCGCTCACTTCACCCATATTCTTGGCCAATGGAAGAAGGAACTGATGCAAGAGGTCGACCGGACCGTGCATCACATGCAGGATGAAGCTGCTAACTTTCCTGATCCTTCAGACCGCGCCAGCCAGGAAGAAGAATTCAGCCTGGAGCTGCGTGCCCGTGATCGCGAGCGTAAGTTGATCAAAAAGATCGACAAGACGCTGCAACTGATCGAAGACGAAGAATACGGTTGGTGCGAGTCATGCGGTGTAGAGATCGGTTTGCGCCGACTGGAAGCCCGTCCTACGGCCGACCTGTGCATCGATTGCAAAACACTGGCAGAAATCAAGGAAAAACAGGTCGGCAAATAACCTGTTTTGAACTTGAACAAGGGGCGCTCCGGCGCCCCTTGTTGTTTCTGGCGATTTGATTTGCAGTGGATCGTGATCAACGAGTTCCAGTAACATCGCCCCCATGAAATCCCCTTCCTACATCGGGCGCTTTGCGCCAACCCCCAGCGGTTACCTGCATTTCGGCTCATTGGTTGCGGCCCTGGCCTCGTACCTTGACGCCCGCGCCGTGGGCGGCCAATGGCTTATGCGCATGGAAGATCTCGATCCACCGCGCGAAGTCGCCGGTGCGCAACTGGCGATTCTGCAAACCCTCGAGCGCTACGGTTTCGAGTGGGACGGCGAGGTCGTCTACCAAAGCCTGCGCCATGAGGCTTATGCCGAAGTGGTGAATCGCTGGTTGAGCCAGGGCCTGGCTTACGCCTGCACCTGCTCGCGCAAACAGCTGGAAGACTTCCACGGTATTTATCCGGGTTTGTGCCGCAACGTCGGGCATGACCCCGAGCACGCGGCGGTACGTATCCGCGTGCCGGAGCTGGAATACCGTTTCAAGGACCGCGTGCAAGGCGAGTTTTCTCAGCATCTGGGGCGAGACGTCGGCGATTTCGTCATTCGTCGGCGTGATGGTCTCTATGCCTATCAATTGGCGGTAGTGATCGACGATGCCTGGCAAGGGGTCACCGATATCGTGCGCGGCGCCGACCTGCTCGACTCCACGCCCCGCCAGCTCTACTTGCAAGAATTGCTCGGCCTGCCGCAACCCCGTTATCTGCACGTACCACTGATCACTCAGCCCGACGGCAACAAACTGGGCAAGTCGTACCGCTCGCCGCCCCTGCCGAGCGATCAGGCCATCCCGCTCCTGCTGCGAGCCCTGCGGGCATTGGGCCAGCCCGTCAGCGATGAGCTTGAATATGCCAGCCTCAGAGAGTTACTCGACTGGGGAATTCGCCATTGGGACGCTGCGCTCATCCCCCGCACCCACAGCCTTGAAGAGGCTCTATTAAGCTGAGTCAGCCTGCCAAGCGCGCTCAAGTTCTGACCGTTATTAAAACGCCACTTGCAGCTTGGCCACCATCCAGTACCATCGCCGCACCTTTTTAGTGAGGGACCAGCATGTATATCTATCGATTGGTCCTGCTCCTGGTGGTGGGGATATACCTTTTTTCCCCGGCCATCATGGACTGGTGGATTGAGCCAACAGGCGCGTGGTATCGCCCGTATTTACTCTGGCTGATTCTGATCGTCGTGACCTTTATCCTGCAGAGTCAACGTGATGCCGATGAGCTTTAGCCTGACCCAGATGATCCTGATCAGTGCCACCTATTTGCTGGTGCTGTTCGGCGTCGCCTGGGTCAGTGAGCGCGGCCTGATTCCGCGCTGGATCATTCGTCACCCCCTGACCTACACCTTGTCTCTCGGGGTGTACGCCAGCGCCTGGGCTTTTTATGGCACCGTTGGTCTGGCGTATCAGTACGGTTACGGCTTCCTTTCCAGCTACCTGGGTGTGTCCGGGGCCTTTCTGTTGGCGCCGGTGTTGCTGTACCCGATTCTGAAGATCACCCGCACATACCAGCTTTCATCACTGGCCGACTTGTTCGCCTTCCGCTTTCGCAGCACCTGGGCCGGTGCGCTGACCACCATTTTCATGTTGATCGGCGTGCTGCCGTTACTGGCCTTGCAGATCCAGGCCGTAGCCGACTCCATCAGCATCCTGACCCGCGAGCCGGTGCAGAACCGCGTTGCACTGGCGTTCTGCGCACTGATCACCCTGTTCACTATTTTCTTTGGTTCGAGGCACATCGCGACCCGGGAAAAGCACGAGGGCCTGGTGTTCGCCATCGCTTTCGAATCCGTGATCAAGTTGATCGCAGTCGCTGGTATTGGCCTATATGCCTTGTACGGGGTGTTCGACGGCCCGCAACAGCTGGAGCAGTGGCTGCTGCAAAACCAGGCGGCACTTGCCGCCCTGCACACCCCATTGCAGGAAGGCCCTTGGCGCACCCTGCTGCTGGTGTTCTTTGCCTCAGCGATTGTCATGCCGCATATGTACCACATGACCTTCACCGAAAACCTCAATCCGCGTTCGCTGGTCAGCGCCAGTTGGGGTTTGCCCCTGTTTCTGTTGCTGATGAGCCTGGCCGTGCCGCTGATTCTCTGGGCCGGCCTTAAACTCGGCGCCACCACCAGCCCTGAATATTTCACTCTGGGCATCGGCATTGCCGCCAACAACAAAGCCCTGGCGCTACTGGCGTATGTCGGCGGGTTATCGGCTGCGAGCGGATTGATCATCGTCACCACCCTGGCGCTGTCCGGGATGGCGCTCAACCACCTGGTGTTGCCGCTGTATCAGCCACCTGCCGAAGGCAATATCTACCGCTGGCTGAAGTGGACCCGCCGCGCACTGATCGTCGCGATCATCATGGCCGGCTACGGGTTTTACCTGTTGATTGGCGCGCAGCAGGACTTGGCGAACCTGGGCATCGTGGCCTTCGTCGCCACCCTGCAGTTTTTACCGGGTGTGCTGTCGGTCCTGTATTGGCCGACCGCCAACCGTCGCGGCTTCATCGCCGGACTGCTGGCCGGGATCATCGTGTGGATGGTGACCATGCTGTTGCCGTTGATCGGCAATTTCCAGGGTTTCTACATCCCACTGCTGAACATGATTTACGTGCTCGACGACACCAGTTGGCACATGGCGGCCATCGCTTCGCTGGCGGCCAACGTTCTGATATTCACCCTGATTTCACTGTTCAGTGACGCCAGCCCGGAAGAAGCCAGCGCCGCCGAGGCATGCGCCGTCGACAACGTCCGGCGCCCGCAACGGCGCGAGCTGCACGCGGCCTCTCCCCAGGAATTCGCCACCCAACTGGCCAAACCCCTCGGCGCCAAAGCCGCCCAGAAAGAAGTCGAACAGGCGCTGCGCGACCTCTATCTGCCCTTCGATGAACGTCGACCTTATGCCCTGCGCCGCTTGCGCGACCGGATCGAAGCCAACCTGTCCGGACTGATGGGCCCCAGCGTCGCTCAGGACATGGTCGAAACCTTCCTGCCGTATAAGTCCGGCAGCGAAAACTACGTCACCGAGGACATCCACTTTATCGAGAGCCGTCTCGAGGATTACCACTCCCGGCTTACAGGCCTTGCCGCCGAACTCGATGCCTTGCGCCGCTATCACCGCCAGACCCTGCAAGAACTGCCGATGGGCGTGTGCTCCCTGGCCAAGGATCAAGAGATCCTGATGTGGAACAAGGCCATGGAAGAGTTGACCGGCATCGCTGCGCAGCGCGTAGTGGGTTCGCGACTGGAAACCATCGCCGATCCATGGAAACAATTGCTTCAGGGCTTTATTGATTTGCCCGACGAACACTTGCACAAACAACGCTTGGGGCTCGACGGTCAAACCCGTTGGCTGAACCTGCACAAAGCGGCCATCGATGAACCGCTCGCCCCCGGCAATAGCGGTCTGGTATTGCTGGTCGAAGACTTGACCGACACCCAGATGCTCGAAGACAAACTGGTGCACTCCGAACGCCTGGCCAGCATCGGTCGTCTGGCGGCGGGTGTCGCCCACGAAATCGGCAACCCGATCACCGGCATCGCCTGCCTGGCGCAGAACCTGCGCGAAGAGCGCGAGGACGACAGCGAACTGACCGAAATCAGCAGCCAGATCCTTGAGCAGACCAAACGTGTTTCGCGCATCGTCCAGTCGCTGATGAGCTTCGCCCATGCCGGCGGTCATCAACATTCCGACGAACCGGTTTGCCTGGCCGAAGTTGCGCAAGATGCCATCGGTCTGCTGGCGCTGAACCGGCGCAACTACGAAGTGCAATTCTTCAACCTGTGCAACCCCGAACACTGGGTCGATGGCGACCCACAGCGGCTGGCGCAAGTGTTGATCAACCTGCTCACCAACGCCCGTGACGCGTCCCCTTCGGGCTGCGCGGTGCGGGTCAAAAGCGAAGCATCGGAACACACGGTCGACCTGATCGTAGAAGATGAAGGCAGTGGCATTCCAAAAGCGATCATGGACCGATTGTTCGAACCATTCTTCACGACCAAGGATCCAGGGGAAGGCACCGGACTGGGCCTCGCACTGGTCTATTCCATCGTGGAAGAGCATTATGGACAAATCACCATCGACAGCCCGGCCGACCCCGAGCACCAACGCGGCACCCGTATTCGGGTGACATTGCCGCGTCATGTCGAAGCGACGTCCGCTGTGAACTGAGACCGTCGAGAGTATCGAATCAATGCCGCACATTCTGATCGTCGAAGACGAAACAATTATCCGCTCGGCCCTGCGACGCCTGCTGGAACGCAACCAGTACCAGGTCAGCGAAGCGGGCTCGGTGCAGGAAGCCCAGGAACGTTTCAGCATCCCCTCGTTTGACCTCATCGTCAGTGATCTGCGCCTGCCTGGCGCACCCGGCACCGAGCTGATCAAGCTGGGTCAGGGTAAACCTGTCCTGATCATGACCAGCTACGCCAGCCTGCGCTCCGCCGTGGACTCAATGAAAATGGGGGCGGTGGACTACATTGCCAAACCCTTCGACCACGACGAAATGCTCCAGGCTGTCGCGCGCATTCTGCGTGACAGACAAAGCATCCAAAGCTTGCAGGCCGAACGTAGCGCAGCCGCGTCCAAACCTGCTGGCGCTGGTGGCACCGACAAAGGCGCGGTCGACAACAGTAACGGCGAAATCGGCATTATTGGCTCGTGCCAACTGATGCAGGACCTTTACATCAAGATCCGCAAAGTCGCGCCAACCGACTCCAACGTCCTGATCCAGGGCGAGTCAGGCACCGGTAAAGAGCTGGTGGCCCGAGCCCTGCACAACCTGTCCAAGCGCGCCAAGGCACCGATGATTTCGGTGAACTGTGCCGCGATCCCGGAGTCATTGATCGAGTCCGAGTTGTTCGGCCACGAAAAAGGGGCGTTCACCGGTGCCAGCGCCGGCCGGGCAGGTCTGGTCGAAGCGGCTGACGGCGGCACCCTGTTTCTCGACGAGATCGGCGAGTTGCCGCTCGAGGCCCAGGCGCGGCTGTTGCGCGTACTCCAGGAAGGCGAAATCCGTCGCGTCGGCTCGGTGCAATCGCAAAAGGTCGATGTGCGCTTGATTGCGGCCACCCACCGTGACCTCAAGAGCCTGGCCAAAGTCGGCCAGTTCCGTGAAGACCTGTATTACCGTCTGCACGTTATCGCCCTGAAATTACCAGCCCTGCGCGAACGAGGTGCCGACGTCAATGACATCGCCCACGCTTTCCTGGCCCGGCAAAGCGCGAAAGTCGGTCGTACCGACCTTAAGTTCGCCCCGGATGCCGAGCAGGCCATCCGTCATTACACGTGGCCCGGTAACGTTCGCGAGTTGGAAAACGCCGTCGAGCGCGCCGTGATTCTGTGCGAGAGCCCTGAAATCTCTGCCGAGCTGCTGGGCATCGATATCGAGCTGAGCGACCTGGATGATGACGATTTCATGGGCCTGGCCCCACAGCAAGGCTCGTCCAGCTCCACGAGCCACGAGCCAACCGAAGACCTGTCCCTGGAAGACTACTTCCAGCACTTCGTTCTTGAGCATCAGGACCACATGACTGAAACCGAACTGGCCCGCAAACTCGGGGTCAGCCGTAAATGTCTGTGGGAGCGACGTCAGCGCTTGGGTATCCCGCGTCGCAAAACCGGGATCGCCAGCGAAAGCTGAGGTCGCAATGGGCCGCGAGGCTCTGGCACGCGGCGCTCCTGCCCTTGGGTAAACTGTTACCCCCTTCATTTCACGTAACAAAAGCCGGGTCTTATGGTAACGAAGACCCGGCTTTTTTATGCCTGCCAAAAACCGCCATTCCCCGCCAGCCCCCGGTTTTAAAGGGATTTCAAAAGTTGGCACAGGTCCTGCTATATGTCTTGTACAAGAACAATAACAAGCAATGCAAAAGACAATAAAAATAAGACGAATCGACTCACGCACAATAAAAACAACACGGCGGAGGCGCAGCTAACTGATTCTTTTGGAGAGGAGTTGTATTTGGGGCTTGCCCCGCAACCAGGCCGAGAATAATAAAAAGCTACCCTAAGGTAGAGCCTGAACTGGTTGGATCGAACGATCATTGCAACGCAGCGACCAAAGCAATCCGTTTGCTCTTGACTCCCGACTGGGAGGTTTCACAGGCGAAAAGCTTGTGGATTGGGCACTCAATAAAAACAAAAAGCCCGACTCGATAATAAAAATAAAGCGCAAACACTTTGGGGGAGCTTCGGCTCCCCCAGTAGCTTCTGCAACAAACCCCTCATGGTCTAACGCTCAAGCGCCCGATACAGCCCCCTGCGCGCAGCTTCCTACACCATCCCCCGACTAAATGCTAGAATCCCCGCCCATCATGCGGTCATTCTTGTTTTTTGGCCGAATATCCCTTCAAACAGTGCATCCCATGCTGAAGAAGCTATTCCAGTCATTCCGTTCCCCCGTGCGTCGACCGCAACATATTCGCAGCACGCCTGAAGTGCTCACCAGCAGCCAACACTCGCTGCAGCGCGGCCAGTTCAGTCGTTACGCCGTCAGTATTGTCGAGCGCTTGCAGAACGCCGGCTATCAGGCCTATCTGGTCGGCGGCTGTGTGCGCGACCTGATGCTGCATATAACGCCCAAGGATTTCGACGTCGCCACCAGCGCCACGCCGGAACAAGTCCGCGCAGAGTTCCGTAACGCACGCGTGATTGGCCGTCGCTTCAAACTGGTTCACGTCCATTTCGGTCGTGAAATCATTGAAGTCGCGACGTTTCGCGCCAACCATCCGCAAGATGATGAAGAAGAGGACAGCAACCAGTCCTCCCGCAATGAAAGCGGACGCATCCTGCGCGACAACGTTTACGGCACCCTTGAAGAAGACGCCCAACGTCGCGACTTCACGATCAACGCGCTGTATTACGATCCGGTCAGCGAGCGTGTCCTCGACTACGCCAATGGCGTGCATGACATTCGCAATCGCTTGATCCGCCTGATTGGCGATCCCCAGCAGCGTTACAAAGAAGATCCAGTGCGCATGCTGCGGGCCGTGCGTTTCGCCGCCAAGCTGGATTTCGGCATTGAAAAACACAGTGCCACGCCGATTCAGCAATTAGCGCCCATGCTGCGGGACATCCCTTCCGCGCGCCTGTTCGAAGAAGTGTTGAAGCTGTTCCTGTCCGGCTACGCAGAGTCCACCTTCGAAATGCTGGTCGACCTCGAACTGTTCGAGCCACTGTTCCCGGCCAGCGCCAAGTCTCTCGAACTGAACCCTACGTACACGCACACGCTGATCAGCGAAGCATTGGCCAATACCGACCTGCGTATTTCGCAGAACAAACCGGTTACCCCTGCCTTCCTGTTCGCCGCACTGCTCTGGCCTGCCCTGCCGGCCAAGGTGATTCGCCTGCAGGAACGCGGCATGCCGCCGATTCCGGCCATGCAGGAAGCCGCCCACGAACTGATCACCGAACAGTGCCAGCGCATCGCCATTCCGAAGCGCTTCACCCTGCCGATCCGCGAGATCTGGGACATGCAGGAGCGTCTGCCTCGTCGTACCGGCAAACGTGCCGATCTGTTGCTCGATAACCCGCGTTTCCGTGCGGGCTACGACTTCTTGCTGCTGCGCGAAACCGCGGGCGAAGAAACCGATGGTCTTGGCGACTGGTGGACTGATTATCAGGAAGGCAACGACAGCGAACGACGCAACATGATTCGTGATCTGGGCAGCAAGCCCGATGCCACAGGTGCAGCGCCGCGCAAACGCCGTCGCAGCACCGGCAGCAAACGCAAGCGCGCCGACGCACCGACCACTTCAGACGACTGATGGAGGGGCGATTGATCATGGAGCGTGTCTATATCGGCCTGGGCAGCAATCTGGCTGACCCGGCCGAGCAACTGCGCAACGCCCTCAAGGCCCTGGGGCAATTAGCCCAATCCAGGCTGGTGGGCATGTCTTCCTTTTATGCCAGCGACTCGTTGTTGCCCGGCCAGCCGCGCTTTACCAATGCGGTCGCCGCGCTGGACAGCGAACTTGAGCCCCTGGCTTTGCTCGACGCATTGCAGGCCATCGAACTCGATCAAGGCCGCGAACGCCACGAGCGCTGGGGACCGCGCACGCTGGACCTGGATATCCTGCTATTCGGCGAACGCCTGATTGATGAGCCGCGCTTAAAAGTGCCGCACTATCACCTGCATGCCCGACCCTTCGTCCTGTATCCCTTGGCCGAACTTGCGCCTGAGTTACTCCTGGCTGACGGCCGATCCCTGGATCAGTTACTGGCAGACTGCCCATTCGTTGGGCTTGAGCGCCTTTAGCGTCAGGGCCCGACAGCAGAGCTGCGGATATCCCCGGTCCTGAGGGCATTTATTCGCGATATTAGCGACCCGGTTTATCTGCCCGGGAACGCCTGATCGGAGCCGCGCGCCGTAACACCTAACGCTCAATGAGCGGTAACAGGCACACAAAACGGTAACACCCGTAATTGACTTCACGCCCCCTCCTCACGAAGATAGGCGTCCCGCTGTCCCCTACCGGGCACAAGGGCGCAAATCAGGCCATGGACAAACACCGCCAAAGACGGTGTGCCTGTTTTTTCAGATGATCTCACGCGTTGCTCGCAGTAGTTTTCACAGCGCCTGAACGAGGACTTTTTCATGCCAGAAATATCCCTGACGACCCTGCAAGGCCTCAAGCAGAAAGGTGAAAAAATCACCATGCTGACCTGCTATGACGCGACCTTTGCTCACGCAGCCAGCCAGGCAGGCGTCGAAGTTCTCCTGGTCGGCGACTCTCTGGGCATGGTGTTGCAGGGCCATGACAGCACCCTGCCCGTCACCAATGCCGAGATGGCCTACCACGTTGCCTGCGTCAAACGCGGCAATCAGGGGGCATTGATTCTCGCCGACCTTCCTTTCATGGCCTATGCCACCCTTGAGCAGACCTTCGCCAACAGCGCGCAGTTGATGCAAGCCGGTGCGCACATGATCAAGGTCGAAGGCGCCGCGTGGCTGGCCGAATCGATTCGGTTGCTGGCCGAACGTGGTATCCCGGTCTGTGCGCACATGGGCCTGACACCGCAATCGGTGAACATTCTTGGCGGCTATAAGGTGCAAGGTCGCCTGGAAGCTCAAGCTCGCCAGATGCGTGCTGACGCCATCGCACTGGAACAAGCCGGGGTCTCCATGATCCTGCTCGAGTGCGTACCCAGCGAACTGGCCCAGGAAATCACCCACGCCGTAAAAGTCCCGGTAATCGGGATCGGCGCAGGCAGCGGGACTGACGGCCAAGTACTGGTATTGCATGACATGCTTGGCCTGTCCATTACCGGCCGTGTGCCCAAGTTCGTCAGGAACTTCATGACCGGCCAGCCCGATATCCAGTCGGCGTTACAGGCGTATGTCGCCGCCGTCAAAGACGTGAGCTTCCCGGCAACTGAACACGGATTCTCGGCATGAACACAGTAAAAACCGTACGTGAATTGCGTGCCGCCGTTGCTCGAGCACGTAGCGAAGGCAAGCGGGTCGGCTTGGTCCCAACCATGGGCAACCTGCACAGCGGCCACGCCGCATTAGTCGTCAAGGCCGCCCAACGTGCCGATTTCGTGGTGGCGAGCATCTTCGTCAACCCGCTGCAGTTTGGCCCGACCGAAGACCTGGCGACCTACCCGAGAACACTGCCCGCCGATCAGGAAACGCTGCTGCAGGCCGGTTGTCATCTGCTGTTCGCACCGTCGGTCGAAGAAATGTACCCGCATGGCATGGAAGACCAGACCCTGGTCAGTGTTCCGCACTTGTCTGAAGGGCTGTGCGGCGCCAGTCGTCCCGGCCATTTCGACGGCGTGGCCACGGTGGTCAGCAAGCTGTTCAACATGGTTCAGCCCGATCTCGCGATCTTCGGCCAGAAGGACTTCCAGCAACTGGCAGTGATTCGCGCGCTGGTTCGTGACCTGAACATGCCGATCCAGATCATCGGCGAACCGACCGTACGTGCGGCCGATGGCCTGGCGCTGTCGTCGCGCAACGGCTATCTCAGCGAAGAGCAACGTGCTGCAGCACCGGCGCTGTATCGCGTGATAAAACACATTGCCGAGGCTATCCACATCGGTGAGCGCGATTTGAACCTCCTGCTCGCCAACGGTGTGGATCAACTCAAAGCCGCCGGGTTTCGCCTCGATTATCTGGAAATTCGCAACGCAACCACCCTTCGCCCCACTACAGCGGAAGATCACGACCTGGTGATTCTGGCCGCGGCCTATATGGGTTCAACACGCTTGATCGACAATCTGCACCTGACCAAGGAATAAAAATGCACGCAATCATGCTCAAGGCCAAGCTGCACCGTGCCGAAGTCACTCACGCCGTACTCGACTACGAAGGCTCTTGCGCCATCGACGGCGAATGGCTGGACCTGTCAGGGATTCGCGAATACGAGCAAATCCAGATTTACAACGTCGACAATGGCGAGCGCTTCACCACCTACGCCATTCGTGGCGAAGAAGGGTCACGCATGATTTCCGTGAACGGCGCCGCCGCCCATAAAGCGAAGGTCGGTGACCGTGTGATCATCTGCGCCTATGCTCACTACAGCGAAGCAGAACTGCTCAATTTCAAACCGCGCATGCTGTACATGGCCGCCGGTAATGAACTTAGCCACACCAGCAATGCCATACCCGTGCAGGTTGCCTGAGTTATCCCTGAACACGTAAAAATGACGACCCACTGGAAGGCCCGGCCCTTGACGTGTGAAAGCGTACCGCGCGAAAGCAAAGCAGCGCGCAGACGGGCCGAGCAACTCGCGTTAGAGTTCAGTTATCCGTCTACGCTCACTGACAGAGCATCGATGTCTTCACACCCACCGTCCGGGCTTGTTTAGCGCCCGAAAAGGCAGTTCAAGTACAAGGAAACCCTCAGCGATGGCGTACTACCGCACTCCTATTGACGCGACTACCCTGCCCGCCTGGCAGGCGCTGAATCAACACCGCGAAGCCATGCAGGATTTCAGCATGCGCGAGGCGTTCAATGCAGACCCGCAACGTTTTACTCAATTTACCCTCAGCAGCTGCGGGCTGTTTCTCGACTATTCGAAAAACCTGATCACCCACGAAACCCGCGACCTGTTGGTGGGCCTTGCTAACGAAGCAGGCTTGCAGGACGCGATCAAGGCATTGTTCTCCGGCGAACTGGTCAACGCATCCGAAGGCCGCCCGGCCCTGCACACTGCATTGCGCCGCCCGGTAGGCGACAAGCTGTCGGTGAATGGCGTCAACGTGATGCCTGAAGTGCACAAAGTGCTCAACCAGATCACCGAACTGGTCGGACGTATTCATGACGGTTTATGGCGCGGTTATACCGAAAAGCCCATCACCGACGTAGTCAACATCGGCATCGGCGGCTCCTTCCTCGGCCCGGAACTGGTGTCCGAAGCACTGCTGTCTTACGCGCAGAAAGGCGTGCGCTGCCACTACCTGGCGAATATCGACGGCAGTGAGTTCCATGAGCTGTCGCTCAAGATTCGCGCAGAGACCACCCTGTTCATCGTCTCGTCGAAGTCATTCAACACCCTGGAAACCCTGAAGAACGCCCAGGCCGCACGCGCCTGGTACCTGGCGCAAGGCGGTTCCGAAGCGGAGCTGTACCGTCACTTCATCGCTGTTTCCAGCAACAACGCTGCGGCAGTGGCTTTCGGGATTCGCGAAGAAAACATCTTCCCGATGTGGGACTGGGTTGGCGGTCGTTATTCCCTGTGGTCGGCCATCGGCCTGCCGATTGCTCTGGCCATCGGCATGTCCAACTTCAAAGAGCTGCTGTCCGGCGCCTACACCATGGACCAGCACTTCCAGAGCGCACCGTTCGAACAGAACATGCCTGTGCTGCTGGCCCTGCTCGGGGTCTGGTATGGCAACTTCTGGGGTGCGCAAAGCCACGCGATCCTGCCGTACGACCACTACCTGCGCAACATCACCAAGCACTTGCAGCAACTGGACATGGAGTCCAACGGCAAGAGCGTACGCCAGGACGGCTCACCAGTGTCCACCGACACCGGCCCGGTTATCTGGGGCGGCGTGGGTTGCAACGGCCAGCACGCTTATCACCAGTTGCTGCACCAAGGCACACAGCTGATTCCGGCTGACTTCATCGTACCGATCGTCAGCTTCAACCCGGTGGCCGACCACCACCAATGGCTATATGCCAACTGCCTGTCGCAAAGCCAGGCGCTGATGCTCGGTAAAACCCGCGCCGAAGCCGAAGCCGAGCTGCGTGACAAAGGCATGGCCGAAGAAGAAATCCAGAAACTCGCGCCGCACAAAGTGATTCCGGGCAACCGCCCGAGCAACACCCTGGTCGTAGAGCGCATCAGCCCACGCCGTCTTGGCGCGCTGGTGGCGATGTACGAGCACAAAGTGTTCGTCCAGAGCGTCATCTGGGGCGTCAACGCCTTCGACCAATGGGGCGTGGAACTAGGCAAGGAGCTGGGCAAAGGCGTCTACAACCGCCTGACCGGCAGCATTGAAGAGCCGGCAGACGATGCGTCGACCCAAGGCTTGATCAATTACTTCCGTGGTCGTCACCGCGGCTGATCCATCCTCCGCCACACCTAAAAACCCGCCCCCTCGCAAGAGGCGGCGGGTTTTTTAATGCCCCTCCCCCTTCAATAAACGTCACAGCATTAATCTCATCGCCGGCTAAAAACTCGTCACCGGATTTTGCGACCAGTTTTTCTGCAGCCAAAGGACAAGATGGATGAGATAACACTAGCGCCTAAACCACTCACAAAAAGGGGCCACATGACATTACATACTGTGATGCAGACACGTTCATCTACGTTATCTCTAACAAAAACACCAACCACATTACACCTCTGGGTGCGTGCTTTTAATTGTGACGCATAGACATTTTCGGCAGCCGTTAAATACAGCAAGAGCTCCGCCTGCCGCCATCATAAAATACCCCCACATAGCATTATCATTCCATCTATAGGCAATCCAGCCATAATAGACAGCGAACACCACTAAAACCAAACCACCCAATGCCACCACTGCGCCTAGAATGCGCTGCACCACTTCAACTACTTTCGCATCTACTTTATCATCCACTGCATCTTTCCTTATTTACTAAATGGTATAGGTTCTGGTGTAACGTTTCAGACGGTCTGAATAATATCCATGACAATAATTTTCGCTCCATGTTGGTTATCCCTTGCGGTATTCAATCGACATACTCTACATACCGCGCCATCAGATTAGGGCGGTGGAAGGTGTCGATCTGATCTATCTGGCCGCGCATGTGGTAGAGCGCCCCTTCAAACGTTTCGTCATCCATGTCGATCCACAACCGTGGATTGCGGCCGACTTCGCGGTCGTATTGGGCCGTCACAGGGTCGAGGTGGCGGAATTCTTCGTAGCGTGGCAAGTCGGGCAACGGGCGGCGGGTGTCCATGTAGTTCTGCAGAAAATCCCACAGGGCACAGCACAACTCGCCAGCGCCCGCCGGAACCAGCGCGCCGAAGTTGATGACGATGTCGCGATAGCGGTGGGCTATGTACAGCACACTCATCGGCAAACCCTGACGGTCCGGGGTCGTGGCGATATAGGCGTCGAACTCATAGAACGGCGCGATCAGCTCACCGATGGTGCCGTTCTTTTTGTATTCGCCGTTGTTGTCGTAATCGAATAGCGTGACGAGGCCGGTACGACGATTGATTTCCCAGATCGGGCCTCTGGAGGGTTTGACCCAGAGGTGGGGGAAGTAGCGGATGACTAGTGAGGCGAGTGCCCAGCAAATAAGTGGGATGCCAAAAAACCAGGAAAAAACATCCTCAAAAATCTCAATCGTTACATCAAGCCACGGCTCATTACCCGTAAATATCATCGCTAGCAGTGCGAACAGTCCTGGAAGAAGGCCGAGCAAAAAAAACCATTTCCCAAAAAGATGTAAATAGCCCCAGAAGTGTGAGCGCTTCGACCATAAGGCAAACCTGAAACGCTCATGATCATGCCGGTCATGGAAGTCCACGTGCTCGTAGGGTGCTGGAACATACGTCCCTAGTGCTTTTTTCTCTTCTCGTTCTTTGTTCATTTCCTCCTGAAACCGCAAGCTGCTCGGTTTGCGCCGGAGCAGAAAATCATCCGGGGCAACTTCCTGCGTCGCACCCCACGGCAGACGAATTTTGGCAAAGCGTCGTATCCACGAGCGCTCTGCCGAAGGTGACTGTTTGGGTACACGCCCAGAATGATAAGCCGTGGCCGCGTAGTAAGACGAGCGTATGGGAGTCATTGGCCGCTCCGCGCTTTATGGGTGGTTTCATCGGCCCAGAACAGTTGTTCGACTTTCTCAAAGTTCGGTTTGGCATGAACCAGGCCAAAGGGCGTAGGATCTTTTGGCGCTGGTGCAGGGAACACCCAGATTGAACTGCCATCGGTCACTATCAGTTGGGCGCGGACCTTCCATACAGCGTGTACCGACACAGAGTCGTTCGAGTGCGAGGCTTCGATGCGCGTATTCAGGGGGGTCTCGACGAATATCTCCAAGGCATCGGGCAGCCGCCGGTAGGCATTGGGCTTCGCCTCGGGGAATAGCTGGGCTTCCTCGTGGGTCTGCCCATTCAAGCGGTCATGGAGTCTGCGCACTTTCAGCATCGCGCACGAGACCGTGAGGCTGAGGTCGCCAAGCCCGGTCAGCAGGCCGGGCAAGTTGCTCTCGATGCGGATGCGGGTATCCGCTCTGCGTACCTCAACGGGCACCGGATTCCATTCTTGGTGGTAGGCGGGAAGTGTGTATTCCGGGTTGCGCTCAACGGTGACCCGGATGTCGGCGAACAGACTGACCAGGTAGTAGAAGGCTTGATCTGGGTCTTGCAGGTGTAAAATTCGGCCACTGTCAGGCCCGAACGGACCCGCGCTGAGCCAGTCTTCGATGGGCGAAGCACTCAGCCAGTAAACCAGCCCCAGGCCAACGCTGATCGATATCAACGTGATCCAGCCCAGTGGGCCCAAGCCCAGGAAGGTGGCGCCACCGACCATCAAGGTGCCGGCAATGCCGGTCAAGCCACCCGCAGCCATCAGCAGATGGCCCCACATGGCATCGTCTCCCCACTGGTAGGCGTGCCAGGCGTCGTAGAGGTTCAGGCCGACAAAAATCGCTCCTGCGCCGATCTGAGCGAGCAAGCGGGCCGAGAATTCTTTTATGAAATACTCGCTTAATGAGCCTAAAACGCGCTTTGCGGTGACATCAGTGATGGTAAACAACGTTTTACGACCTGCGGCCAGAACTGATTGGCTGCCTGCGAGTTTGACGGTCAAAGCCTCCATCGCTACTGTCAAGTCCACTGCTGCACCAATCACGCCCACAACTGCTCGCCCGCCGCTTTTCTCTCTTTTTGTTTGTTGAAGTGAATTGAGCTCATTCTTCAAATTCCACAACTCCAACATCCCCACCGCCGCCGCAAACGGCGTTGAGTTCAGCGCCCGATACATCCACTCGCTCTGCAATGCATTCCGGCTCTTCACCGCATCCTGTATGGCTGTTCCCTTGGTGGTGACCTGCCCGGTCATATTCAGTTGCCACGCAGCATTGACCCGTTGGTTCACGCCGCTGATCAGTCGCGACATCCGATGATCGCGGGGCATGGCGATGACGACGGTATTGGCTCGCAGGTCGCCTCCGGTGCGGTAATGCTCCTGGCCAACGTTCGACAACCCGGAGGGGCCTCGATAGTCGAGGTGAGGCCGTCGCAGGCGTTCTGGCATCTCCGGCAGGTCGGTCAGGCCGAACACGTAGTAATTCTTGTTTCTGGCCTCCTGATGACGCATGAAGTGTGCATCGCCAAAGGCCCCCGGCAGCATGCTGCGCAGTTGCGCCAAGGCTCGCTGACGTTGGCGCATGTTCAGCGCCGGGGCTGGGCGTTCGGTGCCAGGGACTGGAATGTAATGGGTTGCATGCAGCGCCTGTTCCGCCACATCCACTGAGCCTTGCAGATTTTCGTGGAAGCTGATCAAGGTCGCCGCGACGACTTTCAGAGTGCCGGTCAGGGTGTTGTTGAGGCTGCCGCTGTCCAGCAAACCCGCCAGTAAATGGGCGTCGAGCGTATTGAGTTGCTTGGCATCGACGGCGTCGCTGCTGACGGCCCCAAGCAGCGCGTTCGGCCGAAACAGACCATTGCCGCCATTGA
Organism: Pseudomonas sp. ASL8; assembly: GCF_056680355.1. Classification (NCBI taxonomy): domain Bacteria; kingdom Pseudomonadati; phylum Pseudomonadota; class Gammaproteobacteria; order Pseudomonadales; family Pseudomonadaceae; genus Pseudomonas; species Pseudomonas sp. ASL8. The sequence goes on from NZ_CM155278.1 coordinate 752,814, forward strand.
TGTCTGCGACCGAGGGCTGAACATACGGCGCCTCCATATCTTGCTGTGCGAGGTCGGGCCACAGCATCCGATGCAACGCATGCCCTTCTTCATTGGCCATTCGGCTGATCAGTTGTTGCCCGGCACTGGCCTTGGGGCTGTAGAGGCTGATACCGGTCACCGCGTCAGTGACATCGCCGTTGACCGCAAAGGGGTCCATTTGCGCGGGGGTCATGGCGAGGCTGGCGAACAGCCGGCTGACGAAGTGCATGGCGGCGACGTAGTCGAAGCCGTCGAGGCTCAGGTGATCGGCCAGGGTTTGTTCGGTTTCTGATTGTTGCAGGGCATCGCTCAACAGCGCCTGACTCATGTCCAGTTGGCGCCAGAGTTGCGCTCGTTCGCCGGTGGCGGTGAAGCGGCTGATGTCGATCCGGCCCTGCTCCTTGAGCTTCTCCATACCTTGGTGCAGCGGATTTTTCTGTCCACCCAAGGTCTGCGGCACGATCAGTTGTTGCACAAGCAGCGCACTGGCGTGGTGGGCGTAATGGCTGGCGCGCTGGGCGCACAGGTTCAGCAGGTGTTGCTGGTCGTGAATCCGCGTCTGTAAGTGGCGCAGACGATAGTGCGTGTCCTGTAGCAGCACGCCGTACAGTTCGCGTTTGCGCGCACGTTGCAGCACATCAGTGGTGGCCGGCTGCTCTTGCCAGAACTCCTCGGCGAGCTGGGTTTCGGGACTGCACACCTGTTCCAGCCAATGGGTCCAGGCGCCGGTTTCTACGGAGGTGGGCCGATAGGCAACTTCGCCCTTTTCACAGCGGACCACATGCTGGCGCGCTGCGCTCAAGGCAATCACCGGGAACTGCCCGCTCAGGTCGCACAGGTAGCGGCCCGGTTGGTCGAGCAGCCATTCGTAACCGGGTTGGCGGGCGCGTTGCGGGGCGACCAGGCTGACCGGGAAGGCGTGTTGCTTGAGGTTGAGCCAGGCGACATGGGCCGCGCCGGCCGCTGACTGGTTAGCCGCGTCAAAAGCATCGAATGCGCTGAAGGCTTCAAGCATCGCCACGCCATCCGGTTTGTCGCGGAAGACACGCTTGACCTTGTCTTGCGAGCTGCGCAAGTCCGGACTTTGGCAGCGTTGTGCACGCAACGCCGGGTCTTGCTCAAGACGCCGCAGTCGGGCCGGGCTGAACTGCACCTCGCTGAAACAGAGCTGCGGCGACACCTGTTGATCGTTCCAGCTGGACGGCAGCCAGATGTCTTCCAGCGCCTGCCCGGTGGCCAGTCGAGGACCCTCCTCAATCTCGTCGCCCATGCGATAACGGTTCAGGTCAATGTCGTGATAGGTGGTGTGTTCGTCTGCGACCTGCACCTCCAGCTCGCGCCACAGCCGGTTGCCCAAAAAGACATAAATGAACCCTGCGCGGCACACCACCGGAGTGCCGTGATCGTGGGCACTGTTGGCACCGGGCAACGCGACGAAGGGCACCACTGGCACGATCTGGTTCCACTGCGCGTCGAACTGGCGCAGGGTGATCGCGACCTCGGGTAGGAGCAGGCGAATGGGACTGCCGTCGACCGAGTCGATTTCCAGCCACAGGCGGTGGGTGTAGTGATTTTTCCAGCTCCAGACGTGCAGGGCGCTGGCCGTGAAATAGGGACTGTCCTGGGTTTCAGGCCGGTCTTCGCCTGTCAGGACATCCAGACGTTGAGCGCCGGTTTTGTCGTAGATGGCCAGACGCTGACGGGCGGAATGCTGATTTCCGGTGACCTGCACGATCAATTTATTGATTTCGCAGCAGGGGCCGTCACTCAATGTGCTCTTGGCCATATCAGGACTCCTGCCCAGTCGGTTTGGATGGCTGGCGTTGCTGCTCAAGGGCGTGACACTGCTCTATAGCGAGCGTCAGCAGCCGGTTTGGGGTGGCGGACTGCCAGGCTTTTGCGCGCGGGTTATCCAAGCCCTGCCATTCGGCCTTTCTTGGTATGTGCCAGCTCAAGCGACTGATAGGGCCAAGCCAAAGGTTGAGATTTTCATCCGAGCAAGCGGGGAAAAAATGGCTGGCGACGCTCGGGTTCCAATAACGCAGCATGCCTTTGCGAGTCAGCTCGAAGCGGACGATGAGGATATGCCGCAGGTGTTCAAGCAACGCTTCGCGGGAGTGCTCGCTTTCAATGATCAGTCCCGGCCAGTTGTCAGGGGCGTGCTTCATCGCCTGCAACAGCGCCCCTTGATAATTGTCTTTCACCAGCAGCGGGCCGAATTCTGAGTAGAGGCCTAGTTCAGTAGTGTCGAACAGCGGCACGAAGTCAGGATGATCAATCTGCCGAAAAAGAGCGGGGAGCAAATCGTCGGTGCGTTCCAGGAGCATCCAGTTCGTCATGACACTGCTCCCGCGTTCATGGCTTCGCGGCAGGCACAGTTCTCAAGCGGACAGTCCGCAGGTGTACCCCCTTCTGGTTTTTGACACAGCTCCACGATGGAGGCGTTGCCTCGTAGCTTGCGCTGTAATGTGATGCTGACTTGAGCGGCCTCTAGCGTGCCAACCGACAGTGCTTGAGTGTCGCCCGGCGCCAACGGCATCGCTGGCGTGCCCGGCATCGGCACGCCGCCTAACAGAATGGGTGTACTGCTGAAAATGCCAGCCGAATTAAGGACGATATGTTGACCTCCGGCGCTCAGCGTCAGACCCAGGCCGGCGTTGATGACGATGTCGTTACCGGTGATGTGCACTTCTTGCCCGGCCTCCATCGCCAACACCTGACCCACGCGGGTGTGACTGCTGCCTGCCACCTGCAGATGATCGCCCGCCAGCAGCTGAACCTTGCGCTCGCCGGTGAGGGTCCGGTGTTCCTCACCGTTGAGTACCGAGGTGCTATTGCCCTTGACGGTCTCCAGGCGCTGACCGCCAATTTCAGTCCGGCTGTCGTTCTGGATCAGCTGTTCCATGTCACGTTGGGCGCGCAGGTAGACCCGTTCCGAACCGCGCTTGTCGTCAAAGTGGACTTCGTTGAAACCGGTGCTCGCACTGGAGCTCCGGCTACGAAAGACGCTTTTGGTCTTGTTTTCAGGCAGTCCATGCGCAACGGGGTTCAGGTTATTGGCAAGGCAGCCCACGATAACCGGCCTGTCGGCGTCCCCTTCCAAGTATGAAACCAGCACCTCCATGCCCACCCGGGGAATGGTGACGGCGCCATACCCGTCGCCCGCCCAACTAGAGGCGACCCGCACCCAGCAACTGGTTGTTTCATCGCCCTGTTCGCTACGGTCCCAGTGGAATTTGACTTTCACCCGACCGAATTTGTCGCAGTAGATCTCTTCATTCACAGGGCCGGTGACCCTGGCGGTCTGGGTGCTGTGGATTCGCGGTTTCGGGTGCTCCAGTGCCGGACGGAACTGGACCGCTTCCGCAATGGCGGTGAAGGTGTTGCGATACCCCTGAACGATGCGCCCCTCTTCAACCGGGCTGCTGCCGGCCAGCTCTTCGAGCACCTGCGGCTGTCTTGCGTCATGTTGCACAAAAATCAGCACCCAGTGGGTTTCGGGGGCGTAATCCTGAACCAGGTGCAAGCGCGATCCGCTGCGCAAAAGCGACGCATCACTCTCCCCATCCGCCAGGCGAAAGCCGGTTTGATGGCGCTCAAGCGCACGCTTGGATAGAACGTCACCGCGCCTTTTTTCTTCGAAATTCCCGGGATAGACGTAATTCTCCAGGTAGGGACCGTATTTGGGGACTTCGCCGCTCTCCCATTGCGCCTGGGTTCGCGCGGGGTTTTGCAGGCTCTGCAGCGGGATGTGGGTCTGTTTGAAGTCATGGTCGCGCAGGGCGACATGGTTGGTTTGGGCGGTCAGTCGCACGCCGAAGGCCTTGACCGCCGGACCTTCTGCCACCAGGCCGCTCGCCGGCTTGAACGGCAACACCTGCGGGGATTGCTGCGGGAATCGGGTTTCATCGTCGGCAAAGATCAAGTGATGACTGTCAGGCGTGTGCTCAAACCGGTAGAAAATCCCCTCTTCCTCGCATAACCGGCTGAGAAAGTGCAGGTCCGACTCGTCGTACTGCACGCAATAGTCGCGCGGCGCCATGCCCCCCGTGATGCGGTCGAACGATGCATCGATGCCCTTCAGCATGTGGTGCCCTTTCAGCACCTCAAGAATGATCTCCGGCACGGTCATTTTCTGGAACGAACGGCGATGGCTCGAGTGCTGCAAAAAGGCCAGAAAGGGCGCCAGCACCAGATGGTAATGGGTGAATGCCCCGCCTGTTTTGCCTTGGCGGATCGCATAAATATGACCGTGAATCCCCTGCCCTTGCGCCCCGAATCTCAGGTAGGCCGCGTTATGCAGCAAGCCGTCCAACGCGTGGGATGAGCGCCGGCTCACCAGTTCGATGTTGATTTCATAGGGTCGGCTCAGCGCCTCGGTCCCGTGAAAACTCAGCACCTGCAAGTCAGTTTGCTGCTCCCCGTTGATGTCCAGACAGAACTTCGGGGTAAGGCCGGGATGAGACATGCGCGGATCTTCGTGTTGGAAGGGGGCACGCAGTGTCATTGACGATGTGCGCCCACACAGCCAGCCAGCGCCTCTGGATCATGTAGGACAGTTCTGGTGATTGGGTGGGCTTGCACTGACGGACTTAGCCAAACATGGATGCAGTTCCCATCCCCTTGAACCAATCCCCACCAAAGCGCACCCTGATGACTTGTTGCATCAACAAGAATAAGGATCAACCCATGTTCGATATCAGCGTTTTCCCGAAAGCCGACGCCGTGCGTAAAGCTGCGCAGCTGAGCCCCGCTGACTATCAGCGGATGTATCAACAGTCAGTGGAACACCCCGACACCTTCTGGGCCGAACAGGCCAAGACGTTTCTCGACTGGTCCAAACCTTGGCAGCAAGTGCAGCACGCAGACCTGAACACTGGCGAGGCCCGCTGGTTCAAGGGCGGTGAATTGAATGTCAGCTACAACTGCATCGATCGTCATCTGAAAGAACGTGGTGATCAGATCGCGATCATCTGGGAAGGCGACAATCCGGGTGAGTCCGCTGAAATCACCTATAAAAAACTGCATCACAACGTCGCCCGCCTGGCGAACGTACTCAAAAGTCGCGGCGTGAAAAAAGGTGATCGCGTCTGCATTTATATGCCGATGATCCCCGAGGCCGCTTACGCGATGCTGGCCTGCACCCGAATCGGTGCCGTGCATTCGGTGGTGTTCGGCGGGTTCTCGCCAGACGCGTTGCGTGATCGGATTCTCGATGCCGACTGCCGCACGGTGATCACTGCCGATGAAGGGGTGCGCGGGGGTAAATATGTCCCGCTCAAGAAGAATGTCGACAAGGCGCTGCAAAGCTGCCCGAACGTCAGCACCGTACTGGTGGTAGAGCGCTCTCAGGGCGACGTGGAATGGGTCGAAGGTCGCGACATTTGGTACCACGACGCCGTGCGTGGCATGAGCGCTGACTGCCCGCCCGAGCCAATGGATGCGGAAGACCCGCTGTTCATCCTCTACACCTCAGGCAGCACCGGCAAACCCAAAGGCGTGTTGCACACCACCGGCGGTTACCTGCTGCAAGCCGCAATGACCTTCAAGCATGTGTTCGACTACCAGGACCAGGAAATCTTCTGGTGCACCGCCGACGTCGGCTGGGTCACCGGTCACAGCTATATCGTCTATGGCCCGCTGGCCAATGGCGCAACCACGCTGATCTTTGAAGGCGTGCCGAACTACCCGGACGCTTCGCGCTTCTGGCAGGTAATCGACAAGCACCAAGTCAACATTTTCTATACCGCACCCACTGCCCTGCGCGCCCTGATGCGCGAAGGATCAGGGCCGCTGCAAAGCACGTCACGCGAGAGCCTGCGCGTGCTCGGCAGCGTCGGCGAGCCGATCAACCCTGAAGCGTGGGAGTGGTATTTCCATCAGGTCGGCAAGGAGCGCTGCCCCATTGTCGATACCTGGTGGCAGACCGAAACCGGCGGCATCATGCTGTCCCCGTTGATCAGTGCCAGCCACCTCAAGCCGGGCTGCGCGACGCGTCCGTTGTTCGGGGTTCAGCCGGTACTGCTGGACGAGCAAGGCAAGGAAATCATCGGTGCGGGCAGCGGTGTTCTGGCGATCAAGGCCAGTTGGCCGGGACAGATTCGTAGCATATACGGCGACCAACAGCGCATGGTCGAGACCTATTTCAAACCCTATCCCGGCTACTACTTCACCGGCGACGGCGCTCGCCGCGACGAGGATGGCGACTACTGGATCACTGGCCGCGTCGACGATGTACTCAACGTGTCTGGACACCGGATCGGCACCGCCGAAGTTGAAAGCGCACTGGTGCTGCACGACAGCATCGCCGAAGCCGCAGTGGTCGGTTATCCCCACGACGTCAAAGGCATGGGGATTTACGCATTCGTCACGCCGATGAAAGGCGTCGAAACAAATGATGCGTTGAAAAAAGAACTGCTGGCCCACGTCGCCCAGGAAATCGGCAGCTTCGCCAAACCGGAATTGATTCAGTGGGCATCCGCCCTGCCGAAAACCCGCTCAGGCAAGATCATGCGCCGGATTTTGCGCAAAATTGCCTGCAATGAACTGGACAGCCTGGGTGATACGTCGACCCTGGCTGACCCGAGTGTGGTCGAAGGCCTGATCGATAAACGCCTGAACCGTTGAACGTGTTGGGCGCAGCCCTCCCTGCGCCCGACTCAGATGTTGAGAGCCCATGGAATTCATTCGTAGCCGTATCGAAACCCAAGTCATGAGTCTGACTGGATTGTCTCTGGGTCAGTTGGACCTGGAAAACCCTAAAGGTGATCCCGGCCTGTTCGGTCCAGAGGCGATCTGCTGGCAGGTGCATGGCGACTTCAGCAGCATGCTGATCGGCGGCATCAGCGCATTGATGCTGCAAGCGCTGCATCCATTAGCGCTGGCCGGGGTCTGGGATCACTCGACCTTCCGTCAGGACATGCTGGGCCGCCTTCGCAGGACCGGCCAGTTTATTTCAGGGACAACCTTCGGTTCGACCCGCGACGCCAACTGGCTGATAGACAAAGTGCGCACCATCCACTTGCAAGTGACGGGCACTGCGCCCGACGGACGCCCCTATGCTGCCAGTGATCCGGATCTTTTGACGTGGGTGCATGTGGCCGAAGTCAGCAGTTTTCTGGCCGCCCATTTGCGCTATCGCAACCCCGAGTTATCAGGTGACGCACAGGATGCGTACTACGCAGAAGTCGCCACCATTGCCGAACGGCTCGGCGCACGTGAGGTGCCGCGCTCAAGGCAAGCCATTGCCGACTATCTCGACCGGATGCGCCCGCAGTTGATCTGTGATGAACGCAGCCGCGAGGTACTGCGCTTATTGCTGACTGCCCCGGCTCCGAGCAGGCTGGCCAAGCCATTCGGTGCCTTAATGATGCAGGCAGGCATCGACCTGTTACCCGTCTGGGCCAGCGATTTGTTCGAGATCCATCAGGGCCTGCTGCAACGCACATTGATCCGCGCCAGCATCAGACGTAGCGTGCCTTTGTTACGCTGGGCGGTGCGCAACGGCTCAGTTCAGCGCGCCCACCGACGGATGGGGCTATCCTGCTGACCGACCTGAAGCACGCGCACGACCGCCGGTTTGTCGTTGGAACCTGAACGGCCATGTGTGACACCATGCACACCATTGTCATTGTCATAGCCACCGCCACAGCGAACAGGGCCAGCTGAATCAGGCCCGACGCAAAACCCAATAATAGTGAGGACCTTTGCCATGCAAGACGTCGTTATCGTTGCCGCCACCCGTACCGCTGTCGGTGCGTTCCAGGGTGCCCTGGCGAATATTTCCGCAGTCGATCTTGGCGCTGCTGTCATTCGCCAACTGCTGTCTCAAACCGGGCTGGATGTTACTGAAGTCGATGAAGTGATCATGGGCCACGTATTGACCGCAGGCGCCGGGCAGAACCCTGCACGTCAAGCCGCGATCAAGGCGGGGCTGCCTTTCGCGGTACCGGCAATGACCGTGAGCAAGGTCTGTGGCTCGGGCTTGAAGGCCCTGCATCTGGCCGCTCAGGCGATTCGCTGCGGCGACGCGGAAGTGGTCATCGCGGGCGGTCAGGAAAACATGAGCCAGTCCAATTACGTCATGCCCGGTGCGCGCACCGGTCTGCGTATGGGCAACAGCACCCTGGTCGACACGATGATCAGCGATGGTTTGTGGGATGCGTTCAACGACTACCACATGGGCATCACTGCCGAAAATCTGGTGGAAAAGTACGGCATCACCCGCGAAGCACAAGATGCGTTCGCCGCCGCGTCGCAACAGAAAGCTGTGGCTGCCATCGAAGCCGGGCGTTTTGTCGACGAAATCACCCCGATCCTGATCCCGCAGCGCAAAGGCGACCCGCTGTCGTTTGCCACGGACGAACAACCGCGCGCCGGGACGACCGCCGAATCGTTGGCCAAACTCAAGCCAGCGTTCAAGAAAGATGGCTCCGTCACCGCGGGCAACGCTTCGTCGCTGAATGACGGCGCCGCCGCCGTCATCCTGATGAGCGCCGCCAAAGCTGAAAAGCTCGGGCTGCCGGTTCTCGCGCGCATCGCTGCTTACGCCAACGCAGGTGTCGACCCGGCAATCATGGGCATCGGCCCGGTCAGCGCCACGCGTCGTTGCCTGGCCAAGGCCGGCTGGTCGCTGGAGCAACTTGACCTGATCGAAGCCAACGAGGCGTTTGCCGCACAAGCGCTGTCAGTCGGCAAGGAACTGGGCTTGGACATGAACAAGGTCAACGTCAACGGCGGCGCCATTGCCCTTGGTCACCCGATTGGTGCATCAGGCTGCCGCATTCTGGTCACGCTGCTGCACGAGATGATCAAGCGCGATGCCAAAAAAGGTCTCGCAACCTTGTGCATCGGTGGTGGTCAGGGTGTGGCATTGGCGCTTTCCCGCTGAGTCTGCTGCGCCTGAGCTGACGTCATCGCGGGCAAGCACGCTTGCCCGCGATCAATGCCCGCGCTTAACTGTTAAACTGCCGCGCCCATTTCCAACCCAAGGCGCTGTGCATGTCCTCCTTGAATCAGGCGCTAAGCGTCGCCCTCGATAACCGTGAACCACTGCTTGCCGAGTTGCATCAACACGGCACGGATTGCTATCGGCTATTCCATGGCAGCCAGGAAGGTGCCAGCGGCCTGACCATCGATCGCTATGGCCCCCAATTGCTGGTGCAGAGTTTCCACCACTCGCTGGAACGCGAGGTACTGCTGGAACTGCACGCGGCCGTCAATACGCGCCTGGGGCTCGAAACCCTGCTGGTCTACAACGACCGCTCCCAAGGCAACTCGCGAATAGACCGTAACGACGCCGTATATAAAGCCGAAGACGCGGCACTGGTGGATATGATTGGTCATGAGTGGGGCCTGAACTACCGCGTACGCGGGCGCCATGCCGGGCAGGACCCGCTGCTGTTTCTCGACTTGCGTAATACCCGTGGCTGGATAAAGCAACACAGCGCCGGCAAGACCGTGCTGAACCTGTTTGCGTATACCTGTGGCGTTGGCCTGAGTGCGGCGGCGGGCGGCGCGCGGGAAGTGTGCAACCTGGACTTTGCCGAAGGCAATCTGGCGGTGGGTCGCGAAAATGGCGTCCTCAACCCTCAATTGAAAGCCATGAAGTTTGTGCAATCCGATTACTTCCCGGCGATCCGCCAACTGGCAGGCTTGCCCATCGCCCCACGTCGCGGGAATAAGTTGCCCGAGTATGTGCGCCTCGAACAACGGCAATACGACCTGGTGTTCCTTGATCCGCCTGCGTGGGCTAAAAGTGCATTCGGCACCGTCGATTTACTGCGCGACTACCAGAGCCTGCTCAAACCGGCGGTATTGACCACGGCCACCGATGGCGTGTTGATCTGCTGCAATAATCTGGCGAAGGTCAGCATGGAGGACTGGCGCGAACAGGTGCTACGCTGCGCCAGCAAGGCCGGGCGCCCGGTACGCGACTGGCAGGTTCTGACGCCGGGCAGCGACTTCCCGTCTCAGGACCAGCAACCGCCGCTCAAAACGCTGATACTGCAGCTCTGACGCCCGACGCAAGAAAGGAATCTTCCGACACGCACTGAGGGTACTTCTGGGGAACCAGATTCGCGTGCCATACTCCAAGGACCTCCGACAGAGAGACGACGCCTCACATGCCCAAAGGATTGATACGCGCTATTTGCGCCTTGCTGACCGTCATCGCGCTTTATAGCTTGCTGGGGTTCTTGATTCTGCCCGGCATCGCATTGCGGATCGTCAATCAACAACTGGCCACCTATTCCACGGTCCCGGCAACGCTTGGTCGCCTGGAAATCAACCCCTACACACTGGAAGTCACCCTGTGGGGCCTGAACATCGGCACGCCGGGCCAGGAGCAGGTCGGTTTCGAACGGTTGTACACCAACCTGCAGATTGACAGCCTGTGGACCGGCGCCCTGCATCTGGCGGCTGTCGAGTTGGACAAACCCAAGTCCGAACTTCTCTTCAGCAAGGACGGTACGCTGAACCTGGCGCAGTTGTTCAAGCTACCGGCCAGCGCGCCAGCGAAGGACGCGCCACCCGGCAAGCCCTTCCCGATGCGGGTTGACCACATCAAATTGGCTGACGGTTATGTCCACTTCCAGGATCTACGCCCCAGCGAACCGATTGAATTCCTTTACGACAAGCTGAGCCTGGAACTGAAAAACCTCAGCACCCTGCCCGAAGACAATGCCGACATGACCCTGGTTGCAGTAGGTCCTGGAGGCGGTCGAGTCGACTGGGTCGGGCGCATCAGCCTGGTGCCGATTGCCTCCGAAGGTAAGCTAAAAGTCACTGACGGCAAGATGAAAGTCTGGTGGCCCTACGTGCGCGATGCGCTGCCGCTCGTACTGCAAGACGGCATTCTGAACTTCAGCACCGACTACAAGCTCAGCCTGGCCAGCGCAACCGAATTGCAACTGACCAATACCGCCTTGAGCGTTGCGCCCTTCGCGATCAATGCGCCGGACGGGCGGCCACTGGTGCGTCTGGAGCGACTGGACGTCACCGAGACCTCTATCGACCTGGCCAAGCAGCAAGTGACGGTCGGCAAGATCCGCAGCAACAAACTGGAAACCTGGGCTGCGCGTGAAGCGGATGGCGAGCTCGACTGGCAGAAGCTGTTCGCCAGCCAACCGAAAAAGCCGGCTTCGGCAGCAGCCATCAAGGCTCCGGCGACCGCAGCAGGTAGCGCCCCCGAAGTCGCCCAGCAGCCCATCGCCCCCAGCAAACCCTGGCAGGTGCTGCTGCGTGACGTGCAACTGCGCAACTATCAGATTCACCTGGCTGATCGGGTCCCCAAGGAGCCCGTTGCGCTGGAAGTAGGCCCGCTGAACCTCGACCTGCAGAATTTCGACAGCCTCAACAAGTCGCCTTTCAGCCTCAAGCTTGACACCGGGCTGGGCAAGCAAGGGCATATCACGGCAGCAGGTGACGTCAATCTGAGCCCGGTCAGCGCCAAACTGCAGGTCACCACCAAAGACATCGACCTGCGTGTCGCGCAGTCTTATATCAGCCCGTTTATCCGTCTTGAACTGCGCAGCGGCATGCTTGGCAGCGACCTAGCGGTCAATCTGAAGAGCACGGAGCCGCTGGCTTTCAGCGTCATGGGCAAGGCCCAGATCGATCAATTGCACACCCTCGACACCCTCAAACAGCGCGACTTTCTCAAGTGGCAGCAGGTGGTGCTTGAAGGACTGGATTATCAACACGGCAACAGCCTGACGATCGCCAAGGTCAATCTGCAGCAACCGTATGCACGCTTCATGATCAACGATGACCGCACCACCAACATTGATGATCTGTTGATTCCACAGCCAGCCGACAGCGGTAAACCAGCGACTAAACCAGCGGCAGGCAAGGCCTCTGCAAGTGGTGAAAAGCCGATGGGAATTCGCATCGGTGAAGTGAATATCAATGACGGCTCCGCCAACTTCGCCGACTTCAGTCTCACGCCCAACTTTGCCACCGCCATTCAACAGCTCAATGGCAAAATCGGGACACTCGACAACCGTCAGTCAAAACCTGCAACAGTCGATATAAATGGCAAGGTCGACCGCTATGCGCCGGTGACCATCAAAGGCAGCCTCAACCCCTTCGACCCCTTGGCCAGCCTGGACATCGCGACCAGTTTCAAGCGCGTCGAGCTAACCACACTGACGCCGTACTCCGGGAAATTCGCCGGCTACCGCATTCGCAAAGGGCGCCTGAATCTCGACCTGCATTACATGATCGTCAAAGGCCAACTCAAGGCCGAAAACAAGGTGGTACTCGAACAGCTACAGCTGGGTGAGAAGGTCGACAGCGCCAGTGCCGTCGATCTGCCGATTCGCCTGGCCATTGCCTTGCTGAAGGACACCGATGGCAAGATCTCCATCGAACTGCCAATCTCCGGCGACTTGAACAACCCACAATTCAGCGTGATGCCCATTGTCTGGCAAACGCTGCGCAATTTGGTATTGCGTGCGGCTGAGGCGCCCTTCAAGTTCATTGGGGGGTTAATCAGCGGCGGCGAATCTCAAGACCTCGGCAGCATTGCGTTCACCCCCGGCTCGAGCGACTTGACCAGCGACGCCCAATCCGCCCTGAACAAGCTCTCCGCCGCACTCAAGGAGCGCCCGGCGTTGCATCTCGAGATCGAAGGCACCAGCGCTGTCAGCAGCGATGGCCCGCTGATCGCGGCACAACGTCTGGAGCGCGAGTACCAGAGCACGTACTACAAGATTCTTCAGCGTCGCGGTGACAAAGTCCCGGCTCAAGCCTCACTGTTGCAAGTGCCGGAAAACGAAAAAACACCCATGCTCGAAGGTATTTATCGCACCCTGCTGAAGCAACAACCGCCTGCCGAGTGGACAAATCTGGGCAAGGAAGAGCGGGCCGCGAAAATGCGCGCAGACGTGATCAAGTCCTGGAGCACCAACACCGCATTGCTCCGCCAGCTGGGCCAGGCGCGCGCCGGCAGCATCAAGGACTATCTGGTCGATAAAGGCAAACTGGCTGATGATCGGGTCTATTTCATCGACACCAGCCTTGGTGAGGCTCAATCAGATGGCCGTGTCGTCACTCAGCTGCATCTGGACAGCGAATAACCCATGCGAACAGGCGGTTTAGTACTTTTGGCAGTCGCTTGCCTCGCAGGCCAAGCACAGGCAGATACCTTGCGTTGCGGCAGTCAATTGATCAGCGTGGGTGATCGGGAGTTTGAGGTGCAGCAGAAATGCGGTGAACCTATTGCCCGAAATATCATTGGCTATAAGCGCAGCGTGAACAGGCGCGAAGAAGTCCAGATTGATGAATGGATCTACGGGCCCAATAACGGAATGTATCAATACCTGCGTTTCGAAGGCGGCCGACTACTGCGCATAGACAGTAAGCGCGGTAGCTGACGGCTGCGCCGGGCCTTACCCTTCAAATCCCCCATCCCCACAATAGAACAGGCCCCGGCGCGAACGCAGGGGCCTGTAATGACCACATCCTTATGGTCTTTCGCATGAACCTTTAACGAGCCAGCCGACACCGTCCAGCGTTATCAGCGGGCTCCTTATCCATGATCATCGCGAGAGGGTAAAACGTTACTCGGATTTCAGGCCATCAGCCGACACTGCTTGAACGCCTTTGATTTTCTTGGCGATGTCGACAGCCAGCTTTTTCTGAGCAGCGCTCAATGTAACGGTCGATGACAGGGAAACCACGCCTTTGTTGGTCTCTACCTTTATGTCAGTACCTGGAATGCCTTTTTCGGTGACCAGATCGGCTTTGACTTTGGTGGTGATCCAGGTATCAGAGGTTGCTTCTGTAGCTTTGGTCATTTCGCCAGCAGCAACAACCATAGGTGCTTGAGTGGTTTGTTGAGCAAATGCCGCGTTGGCCATGGTGAAGGTCAGTGCAGTGGCAGCAGCAGCGGCAATAGCGAACTTATTCATATTCATACGAGTCACTCCTGTTTTTCTAAAATCTGCGCCAGCATCACTGGAAGCAGGGTTACAGGATATATCGCAAGGGCTGTGCCAACCTCCAGACTAATATAATTACCTTATAAAACAATAAGTTATCAAATACTCAAAAATTGGATATCGTGCAGATTGCACGCTCCTCCCCCTGCACTGCATGCAAGATGCATGCAGTGCGCAGCAAAATGACTGGCTGCCCGTATAAGCGCTTAAAAGCGCTCATAAAAAAAGGACCCCGAAGGGTCCTTTTTCAGCGTATGGCAATCAGGCTAATTACACGCCTGATGCTTTTGCTGCTGCAACGTCTTTGATCGACAGCTTGATACGGCCGCGGTTGTCCACGTCCAGTACCAGAACTTCAACTTCCTGACCTTCTTGCAATACGTCAGTTACTTTCTCGACGCGAGCATCGCTCAACATGGAGATGTGAACCAGACCGTCTTTGCCAGGCAGGATGTTGACGAATGCGCCGAAGTCGACGATGCGCTCAACCTTACCGATGTAGATCTTGCCAATCTCGGCTTCAGCGGTGATACCCAGAACGCGCTGACGTGCTGCTTCAGCCGCTTCCTTGGTTTCGCCAAAGATCTTGATGGTGCCGTCGTCTTCGATGTCGATCGAAGCCTTGGTCTCTTCACAGATCGCACGGATCGTCGCGCCGCCTTTACCGATGACATCACGGATTTTGTCGGTGTCGATTTTCATCGCGATCATGGTCGGAGCGTTTTCCGACAGTTCGGTACGCGATTGACCAATGATCTTGTTCATCTGACCGAGGATATTCAGGCGCGCTTCCAGGGCTTGGCCCAGAGCGATCTCCATGATTTCTTCGGTGATGCCTTTGATCTTGATGTCCATCTGCAGCGCGGTAACACCTTTGGCGGTACCGGCTACTTTGAAGTCCATGTCGCCCAAGTGATCTTCGTCACCCAGGATGTCGGTCAGGATGGCGAACTTCTCGCCTTCTTTAACCAGACCCATGGCGATACCGGCCACGGGTGCCTTCATCGGCACACCCGCGTCCATCAACGCCAGGGAAGCACCACAGACCGAAGCCATGGAGCTGGAACCGTTGGACTCAGTGATTTCCGATACCACACGAATGGTGTACGGGAACACGTCAGCAGCAGGCAGCATGGCTTGTATGCTGCGACGAGCCAGACGGCCGTGACCGATTTCGCGACGACCAGCACCGCCCATACGACCACACTCGCCCACCGAGAACGGAGGGAAGTTGTAGTGCAGCATGAACGGGTCTTTGCGCTCGCCTTCAAGGGTGTCGAGCAACTGTGCATCACGTGCAGTGCCCAGAGTAGCAACAACCAGAGCCTGGGTTTCGCCACGGGTGAACAGTGCCGAACCGTGAGTCTTCGGCAGAACACCGACTTCGATGTTCAGCGGACGTACGGTGCGGGTATCACGACCATCGATACGCGGCTTGCCGTTGACGATGTTCTCGCGCACGGTGCGGTATTCGATTTCGCCGAAGGCAGCTTTGACTTCGCTGGAAGTCGGTTGACCTTCTTCGCCGGAAAGCTTGGCAACGATCTGGTCACGCAACTCACCCAGACGGGCATAACGCTCGTGCTTGACGGTGATGGTGTAAGCCTGGGAAATCGCATCGCCGAACTCAGCGCGGATCGCGCTCAGCAGTGCGGTGTTTTCTGGTTGTGCTTTCCAGTCCCACGTTGGCTTGGCAGCTTCGGCAGCCAGCTCTTTGATGGCCTGGATAACAACCTGAAATTCGTCGTGGGCGAACAGTACAGCGCCCAGCATCTGGTCTTCGGTCAGCTCTTTAGCTTCCGATTCAACCATCAATACCGCTTCCGAAGTACCGGCTACGACCATGTCCAGGCTCGAAGCCTTGAGTTGTTCGTAGTTCGGGTTCAACAGGTAGCCGGTGCTTTCGTGGAAAGCAACGCGCGCAGCACCGATAGGGCCGTCGAAAGGAATACCGGAGATCGCCAGTGCAGCCGAGGTGCCGATCATGGCAGCGACGTCTGGATCAGTCTTTTTGCTGGTGGACAAAACGGTGCAGACAACCTGCACTTCGTTCATGAAACCTTCTGGAAACAACGGACGGATCGGACGGTCGATCAGACGCGAAGTCAGGGTTTCTTTCTCGGAAGGACGGCCTTCACGCTTGAAGAAACCGCCAGGGATTTTGCCCGCAGCGTAGGTTTTTTCCTGGTAGTGAACGGAAAGTGGGAAGAAGCCTTTGCCTGCGTCAGCGTGCTTGGCACCGACCACAGTCACTAACACGCTGACGTCGTCGTCAACGGTGACCAATACTGCGCCGGAAGCTTGACGGGCGATACGGCCTGTCTCGAGGGTGACGGTCGATTGACCGAATTGGAATTTCTTGATGACCGGGTTCACGGTTTCCTACCTTCTTTGTGGCTCTTGGGGAACTGGTTTCTTGCGAATTCTTGGGCAGTGACAGGGATCGGACCCATCGACCGTCCAGATAAAACTTGAGGCTGGGAGCCTGCCACGGCTCATCAGGTAAACCCGATGAGCCGCGACAAACAACCAACCTCTAGCAACGTCGTTATTAGCGACGCAGACCCAGACGAGCGATCAGGGCGCTATAACGGCTAACGTCCTTACCTTTAAGGTAATCCAGCAGCTTGCGACGCTGGTTTACCATACGGATCAGACCACGACGTGAGTGGTGATCCTTACCGTTGGCCTTGAAGTGGCCTTGCAGTTTGTTGATGTTGGTGGTCAGCAGTGCAACTTGCACTTCTGGCGAACCAGTATCACCAACAGCTTGCTGGTAGTCGGCTACGATCTGAGCTTTTTCTTCTACGCTGAGTGCCATGTGGGCAATCCTTTATTCGAGAAACCGCTCCAAAGAGACAGTTTCAATGGGCCGAGGACAAATCCTCGTATTTTTAAATGAGATGTGACCGTGCCCATTGACAGCCACCCTCGTCCGGTCATTCTGACCGAATCAATCGACGCGGCGCGATCCGCCCGTCTTCACTCACTTCACCGATTCCGATGAAGCGACCTTCATGATCTTGCACGCGAACCATGCCAAATTGTGGCGCGTCCGGTGCTCTTACCGGTTGACCATGCAACCAGTAAAATGAACTGTGTTCCGAGAACTGCAGCAGCGGCCAATCCAGCAAACCGCTGTCCGAAGGCATCAGGAAGCGATCAACCGCTTCGTTGCCACCCTCGGCGTGTACCTGCTCCAACTCTTCCAGCGTAACGGTCTGAGCCAGGCTGAAAGGTCCGGCCTGCGTACGACGCAACTCTGCGACATAGGCGCCACACCCAAGCTTTTCACCAATATCTTCCACGAGGGTACGAATATAGGTGCCTTTGGTGCAGTCCACTGCCAGGCGCGCAGTATCGGCGTCGCATTCGAGCAATTCCAGGCGCGTGATAGTAACAGAACGCGGTTCGCGCTCCACCACTTCCCCCGCTCGGGCCAGCTTGTACAGGGGCTGACCATCACGTTTGAGCGCTGAGTACATCGGCGGTATCTGACTGATTTCACCGCGAAAAAACGGTAAAGCCGCTTCGATATCGGCACGACCAACGGTCACTGGACGAACGTGTAAAACATCACCTTCAGCGTCTGCCGTGGTGGTGGTTTTACCCAATTGCATCTTGGTTTCGTACGCTTTGTCCGAATCGAGCAAGTATTGGGAAAACTTTGTCGCTTCGCCAAAACACAACGGTAATACGCCCGTCGCGAGTGGATCGAGGCTACCGGTATGCCCGGCCTTTTCCGCATTGAGCAGCCAGCGCACTTTCTGCAAGGCGGCGTTGGACGTGAAGCCCAGCGGCTTGTCGAGCAGGATGATCCCGCTGACGTTACGGCGTATACGTTTGACCTGCGCCACCCGCATTACTCCTTGTTGCTTTCTGGCTTGTCGCTTTCTGCCAGGGAGTTTTCCTGGGTAGCGTCTTCTGCCTGCACATTGTCCGGGTGATGGCCATCTTCAGCCACAGCACGTTCGATCAATGCAGAAAGATGAGCGCCACGCACGACGCTTTCGTCGTAATGGAAATGCAACTGTGGAACGCTGCGCAATTTCATCTCGCGAGCCAGCTGCATGCGCAGAAAACCTGCCGCAGCGTTAAGCACCTTGATGGTCTGGGCAATTTCTTCAGCACTGTCCTGACCCATCACGGTCATGAAAATCTTCGCATGACCAACGTCACGGCTGACATCGACAGCAGTGATGGTGACCAGGCCGACGCGCGGGTCTTTGATTTCGCGGCGGATCAGCTGTGCCAGCTCGCGCTGCATCTGATCGCCAATGCGTTGGGTACGGCTATATTCTTTTGCCATGTCTACTACCTGTCACTGACCCGGGGCGAAACCCGTACGGTCTGAAAGCGGCAAACGCCCGGCCTGACAAAATGTCGGACCGGGCGTTGCGTTTAGAGCCCATGACGGATCGCGGTGCATTTGCATGCGACGACCCGTCATGGCTCTTACAACTCGCGACTTAGAGGCTGCGAGCCACTTGGACTTTCTCGAACACTTCGATCTTGTCACCGGCTTTGACGTCGTTGTAGCTCTTGACGCCGATACCGCATTCCATGCCGGCACGCACTTCGGACATGTCGTCCTTGAAGCGGCGCAGGGACTCGAGTTCGCCTTCGAAAATAACGATGTCTTCGCGCAGTACACGGATCGGACGGTTGCGGTGAACCACACCTTCCAGAACCATACAGCCAGCGATCGCACCAAACTTCGGCGAACGGAATACGTCACGGACTTCGGCGATACCCAGGATGTTCTCCCGAACGTCGCTGCCAAGCATACCGGTAAGGGCTTTCTTGACGTCTTCGATGATGTCGTAGATTACGTTGTAGTAACGCATATCCAGACCTTCCTGCTCGACAATCCTGCGAGCGCCAGCATCGGCACGCACGTTGAAGCCGAACAGTACAGCGTTGGAAGCCAGTGCCAGGTTAGCGTCGCTTTCGGTGATACCACCGACACCGCCGCCGACTACGCGCACTTGCACTTCGTCGTTACCCAGGCCGCCAAGGGCGCCCTGCAGAGCTTCCAACGAACCACGAACGTCAGATTTGAGGACGATATTAAGCGTCTTCTTCTCTTCCTGGCCCATGTTCTCAAAGATGTTTTCAAGCTTGCCGGCATGAGCGCGAGCCAGTTTGACTTCGCGGAACTTGCCTTGACGGAACAGAGCGACTTCGCGCGCTTTCTTCTCGTCAGTCAGTACGCTCAGCTCGTCGCCAGCGTCCGGTGTGCCATCAAGACCCAGGATTTCGACCGGAATCGAAGGACCCGCTTCTTTAACAGGCTTGCCGTTTTCGTCGAGCATGGCGCGGATACGGCCGAAGTTCGAACCGACCAATACCATGTCGCCTTGACGCAGCGTACCGTCTTGGACCAGAACGGTTGCAACCGGACCACGACCTTTGTCGAGACGCGATTCAACCACGACACCACGACCAGGAGCGGACGGGGTCGCTTTCAGTTCCAGGACTTCGGCTTGCAACAGAACAGCTTCGAGCAGTTCGTCAACGCCGGTACCTACTTTCGCAGAGACTAGAACGAACGGAGTCTCACCGCCCCACTCTTCGGAAGTAACACCGTGGACAGACAATTCGCTTCTGATGCGATCGAGATCAGCACCTGGCTTGTCGATTTTGTTCACTGCTACGACCAGCGGAACACCCGCGGCCTTGGCATGCTGAACAGCTTCAACGGTCTGCGGCATGACGCCGTCGTCCGCAGCAACAACCAGAATCACAATGTCGGTCGCCTTGGCACCACGAGCACGCATTGCGGTAAACGCAGCGTGACCCGGGGTGTCGAGGAAGGTGACCATGCCACGATCAGTTTCAACGTGGTAAGCACCGATGTGCTGAGTGATGCCGCCGGCTTCGCCAGCTGCAACCTTGGCACGACGAATGTAGTCGAGCAGCGAGGTTTTACCGTGGTCAACGTGGCCCATTACGGTCACAACCGGTGCACGGGAGAACGTCTCCCCTTCGAACTTCAGCGATTCGGCCAGAGAATCTTCCAGGGCATTGTCGCTGACCAGTTTGACCTTGTGGCCCAACTCTTCGGCGATCAACTGGGCAGTTTCCTGATCCAGTACCTGGTTGATGGTCACCGGGGTGCCCATCTTGAACATGAACTTGATCACTTCAGCCGCTTTGACCGACATCTGTGCGGACAACTCGCCGACAGTGATGGTCTCGCCGATGGCAACGTCGCGAATGACCGGCCCGGTAGGGCTCTGGAAACCGTGAGCGTTACGCTTTTTCAGCTTGGCCTTGCCGCGACCACCACGACGGAAGCTGTCGCTTTCTTCGTCGGTAGTACGAGGCGCAACACGTGGCGCTGGCGCTTTCTCTTTAACAGAAGCACGGTGCGGCGCGTTCTTGCGATCGCCGTCACCACCACCACCGCCGCCA
Source organism: Pseudomonas sp. ASL8 (assembly GCF_056680355.1). Lineage (NCBI taxonomy): Bacteria > Pseudomonadati > Pseudomonadota > Gammaproteobacteria > Pseudomonadales > Pseudomonadaceae > Pseudomonas > Pseudomonas sp. ASL8. The sequence continues at coordinate 773,195 of NZ_CM155278.1, forward strand.
CGACGACTGTTGTCATCGCTGCGTGGTTTGTCCGGGCGACGCTGTTCGTCTTTCTTGCGGGCATCGGCAGCCGGTGCAGCAGCCGCGACCGGTGCTTGACGCACAGGTTCGGCAACAGCAACAGGCGCGGCAACAGCTTCAGTACCGTTCGATTGCGCAGGAGCAGGCTGGCTACGCGCTTGTTCTTCGGCGCGACGCTTGGATTCTTCTTCAGCCTTTTGACGTGCAGCATTTTCTACGGCGCGACGTTCGTCCACTTCGCGTTTACGCTCGGCTTCGATTTCTTCCGGGCTGCGCTGCACGAAAACTTTCTTCTTGCGCACTTCAACGCTGATGCTTTTGCTGCCAGCAACGCGAAGTGTGCTTGTGGTTTTGCGCTGCAAAGTGATCTTGCGCGGCTCTTCCACTTTGGCCTTGTGACCGCTTTTCAAATGCGTCAACAGGGCTTGTTTCTCTATGTCGGTCACAACTTGCTCGGCGGCGGTGTGCGGCAAACCTGCCTCACGCATCTGCTGTAACAGGCGCTCTACCGGTGTGTCGACCACTGTGGCCAGTTCTTTCACCGTGACTTGCGTCATGCACTTCTCTCCTCAGGCCGCGCCTACTTACTCGAACCAATGGGCTCGGGCGGCCATGATCAACTTGCCGGCACGAATATCGTCAATGCCGTCGATGTCGAGCAGGTCGTCAATAGACTGCTCGGCCAGGTCTTCGCGGGTAACTACGCCGCGCACCGCCAGTTCCATCGCCAAATCCTTGTCCATACCCTCAAGCGAGAGCAGGTCTTCGGCCGGATGGGCGTCTGCCAGCTTTTCCTCAGTAGCGATGGCTTTAGTCAACAAACGATCTTTGGCCCGAGCGCGAAGCTCGTTGACGGTATCTTCGTCAAAGCCATCGATGTTGAGCATTTCTTCCAACGGTACGTAGGCAATCTCTTCCAGACTGGTGAAGCCTTCATCAACCAGTACCTGTGCCAGATCTTCGTCGACTTCCAGCTCGTCGATGAAGTTGCGCAGGATGTCACCGGTTTCTGCTTGCTGCTTAGCCTGGATGTCCGATTCGGTCATCACGTTCAGGGTCCAGCCAGTCAACTGGCTGGCCAGACGCACGTTCTGACCGCCGCGACCAATGGCCTGAGCCAGATTGTCTGCGCCAACGGCGATGTCCATTGCATGGGCATCTTCATCAACGATAATTGCCGCCACTTCAGCCGGTGACATGGCGTTGATGACAAACTGCGCCGGGTTATCGTCCCACAGCACGATGTCCACACGCTCGCCGCCCAGCTCGCCGGAAACAGCTTGAACGCGCGAACCACGCATGCCAATACAAGCGCCTTGCGGATCGATTCGTTTGTCCTTGGAGCGAACAGCGATTTTTGCACGCGAACCCGGGTCACGGGAGGCAGCCATCACCTCGATGAGACCTTCGGAGATTTCCGGCACTTCAATCCGAAACAGCTCGATCAGCATCTCTGGCGCAGTACGCGACAGGATCAGCTGAGGGCCACGGTTTTCGGTGCGGATTTCTTTAAGCAGTGCACGAACGCGGACACCCACGCGGAAAGTCTCCCGCGAAATAATGTCTTCACGCGCCAGCAGCGCTTCGGCATTGTTACCCAGGTCGACGATGACATTGTCACGCGTAACCTTTTTAACAGTGCCAGAAATAATTTCGCCAAGACGCTCACGATAAGCATCAACGACTTGAGCACGCTCGGCTTCGCGGACTTTTTGCACGATGACTTGCTTGGCAGTCTGTGCAGCGATCCGACCGAATTCGATAGAGTCGATTTTAATTTCGACAACATCACCGGCTACGGCACCAGGCTGTTTTTCCTGGGCCTGATCGACAGCCAGTTCGTGTGCTGGATCGTCCAGATCTTCGTCTTCGACCACTGTCCAGCGACGGAAAGTCTCGTAGTTACCGGTCTGGCGATTGATCTCCACACGCAGCTCAACTTCATCTTCGAAACGCTTTTTGGTAGCAGTGGCAAGAGCCAGCTCCAGCGCTTCGAAAATCACACCTGCCGGTACGCCCTTTTCATTGGACACCGACTCAACAACCAGCAGTACTTCTTTGCTCATCGTACGCCTCGCCTTTCGCAAGCCATTGGATCCGCGGGATCCGCGTCTCAGTCAAACTTGGGGATAATGTTGGCTTTGTCGATCAAGTCGATCGGCAACAAGTATTCGTGGTCTTCTACCTGCACCACGATGTCTTGCTCCTCCACCCCGCGGAGAAGGCCCTGAAAGTTGCGACGACCATCGAAGGGCGAACGCAGCTTTATCTTCACTTGTTCGCCGGCGTGCAAAGCAAACTGCTCAAGCGTGAACAGTGGGCGCTCCATGCCAGGAGAAGAGACTTCAAGGGTGTATTCAACGGCGATCGGATCTTCGACGTCCAGAACACCGCTGATCTGACGGCTGACTATTGCGCAGTCATCCACCAAAACGCCGCCTTCTTTATCGATATAAATACGCAACAGTGAATGGCGACCTTGAGCCGAAAACTCAATTCCCCAGCATTCATAGCCAAGGGCCACGACCACCGGGGCCACCAAGGCCTGCAACTGTTCTAGCTTGCTCGACACCTGAACCCCCTCGTGCATGCAATGCAAATAAAAAATGGGCGAAACGCCCATCCCTGAAAACGCCGTTGAATAGCGGCGCTATGACTGTCCAGCTAACAAAAAGCCCCTAAAAAGGGGCTCCGCTAAAACTGGTTGCGGGGGCTGGATTTGAACCAACGACCTTCGGGTTATGAGCCCGACGAGCTACCAGACTGCTCCACCCCGCGACAAAGCTGGGGCGGAAGTATACGACCGATCCCTCACAGGGTCAATCGAACCTCCACCGACAAGAAAGCCCGCTACTGCGGGCTTTCTTGATAATTGGTACCGAGAAGGGGACTCGAACCCCTACACCCTATGGGCACAACCACCTCAAGGTTGCGTGTCTACCAATTCCACCACCTCGGCAATACAACTCTTTAGCGGCTCAACATCAACCGCCCTATCCCGTGTTACTTTTGCTGTGGCGCTTGAGGTACGTCAGCAGGTTTAGCCGCTGGCTTTTGCGCTTCAAGCACCGGCACATCTTCTGTAGCCGGCTTTTTCTGCGGTACTTCCAATACTGCTGGATCAGGCAAACCTACTTGAGTCAGCTGATGAGCTTTCTCTTTAGCAAAGTAACCTAACCCCAAGCTGGTTATGAAAAAACCTGCGGCAAGTATAGCAGTAAACTTACTAAGAAAGGTAGAGGAACCTTGGCTTCCGAACACAGTATTTGAAGCACCTGCACCGAAAGACGCACCAGCGTCCGCACCCTTACCCTGCTGCAGCAATACCAGAGCGACAACGCCCAGCGCACCCAACAGATGAAAAACGACTACGACTGTTTCCAGCATTTTTTCAGTTTCCCGCGGCGCGACAAATCGCACCGAACTCATCTGCATTCAGGGAAGCTCCACCAATGAGCCCCCCATCGATATCCGGCATGCCGAACAGTTCAGCCGCATTGGCCGCCTTCACGCTGCCGCCATAAAGAAGTCGCACGCCTTGTGCAACCTCAGCATTCTCTGCCGCCAACTGCGCACGAATGGCTGCGTGCACTTCCTGCGCCTGTTGGGGCGATGCAGTCAGTCCGGTACCAATGGCCCAGACAGGCTCGTAAGCAATGACTGCATTTACAAAAGCACCGACGCCCAGCTCTTCGATGATGCTGCCAAGCTGACGCGCGACAACTTCAAACGTCTTGCCCGCTTCGCGCTGCTCCAGGGTTTCCCCTACACACAACACCGGCGTCAAACCACACGCCTGAGCTGCCGCGAACTTGCGATTAAGGACATCGTCGCGCTCGCCCATGATCTGGCGACGCTCAGAGTGCCCTACCAGCACCAGGGTACAGCCAGCATCAGCCAGCTGACTCGGTGAAGTCTCACCGGTCAACGCGCCCTGCACTGGCTCTACCGCAGAATTCTGCGCACCTACGGCGATCAACTTGCCATCAAGGCCGTCAATCACCTGATTGATGTACAAACAAGGCGGAAACACCGCTACATCAACACCGCTCGGCAAGGCCTGATTACGAAGGCCCTTGATCAGCTCAGCGACGCTGGCGCGGGTACCGTGCATCTTCCAGTTACCAGCTACCATTAGGCGACGCATGCTGTACCTCGTCGGTCAAAGTGGGCGCAGATGTTACCCAACCGCATCAACACTGGCAAGCCGAAATCAGGCGCAAACTTCAGTAACCAGTTTTGCCAGCTCATCAGCGTAACCACGAACCAGGATTTCGTCGTCGCCTTCGACCATGACACGCACCAATGGCTCAGTGCCAGATTTGCGCAACAGCACGCGCCCACGACCACCCATAGCCACGGTAACGCGCTCGCAAGCCTCTTTCACGGCAGGATGCTGGACCGGGTCCACACCGCCCGCGAAGCGAACATTAAGCAGCACCTGAGGACACTTGCGCAGCGCTTGTCGCGCCAACGCCAGGCTTTCGTCGCGACGACGCAGTGCAAGCAGAACCTGCAGCGCAGCAATAATGGCGTCACCGGTCGTGGTGTGCTGGAAGCAGATAATGTGACCGGAGTTCTCACCACCGACCTGCCAGTTACGCTCAAGCAACTCCGCAACCACATAACGGTCGCCAACGCCCGCACGCACGAACGGAATATTCAAGTCCGCAAATGCCAGCTCAAGCCCGAGATTACTCATCAGCGTCCCAACGACACCGCCTTGCAGCTTGCCACGCTCATGTAAATCACGCGCAATGATGAACAAAAGGTCATCACCATCGACGATTGCACCCGTGTGATCGACCATCAGCACCCGGTCGCCATCGCCATCGAAGGCGATGCCCAGATCGGCATGCCCTGCCAGCACGGCAGCCTGCAGGTTGCCCATGTGGGTCGACCCGCAGTCATCATTGATGTTCAAGCCGTTAGGCTCAGCCGACAACACTGTCACCTGAGCGCCCAGCTCACGAAAAACGTTAGGCGCGACTTTGTAAGTGGCCCCGTGAGCGCAATCGATGACCAGCTTCAAGCCTGCAAAATCGGTACTGCTCGGAACACTGCTTTTACAGAATTCGATATAGCGCCCGGCGGCATCGTTGATACGCGAAACCTTGCCCAGCTTATCTGACTCAACCACCGTCATCGGCGCGTCAAGCAGCTCTTCGATCATCATTTCCACTTCGTCAGGCAACTTGGTGCCCTGGCCAGAGAAGAATTTGATGCCGTTGTCATGATGGGGATTGTGCGACGCACTGATCACAATGCCAGCTTCAGCATGAAAGGTACGGGTCAGATAGGCGATGGCAGGTGTAGGCATCGGCCCCAGGAGCATGACGTCAGCGCCAGCAGCCGAGAGACCGGCTTCCAGCGCCGATTCGAACATGTAGCCAGAAATGCGTGTGTCTTTACCGACCAGAACCCGGCAAGCGCCCAAGCGACGGAACGCCATCCCTGCGGCCCAGCCGAGCTTGAGCATAAAATCCGGAGTAATCGGAAATTGGCCGACCCGGCCACGAATGCCGTCGGTACCGAAATATTTTCTAGTCATGGATGCTCCCTCATTCTTATTCAGCCGATTCGACTGCAGCGATCATTCGCACCACGTCGACGGTTTCGGCCACATCGTGCACACGTAAAATGCGTGCACCCTTGATCATGGCCATGGCAGCCAAAGCCAGACCACCAGAAAGCCTCTCGGCAACCGGACGCCCAAGCACCTGGCCAATCATGCTCTTGCGCGACACACCCACCAATAACGGTCTGCCGAGCGCATGCAAGGCTTCCATATGCTTGAACAGACTCAGGTTGTGCTGAAGGTTTTTAGCAAAACCAAATCCCGGGTCGAGAATAATCCGCTCACGAGGTATGCCGACTGCGGCGCACTGCTCCATACGCTCGAGCAAAAACGCGGAGACCTCACCCACAAGATCCTCATACTGCGGATTATCCTGCATATCGCCCGGCTCGCCGCGCATGTGCATCAGACACACAGGCAAACCTGTGGCTGCAGCAGCGTCCAGAGCACCTTCACGACGCAAAGAGCGCACATCGTTGATAAGGCCCGCCCCGAGGCGCGCCGTCTCACGAATGACCGCTGGCGTTGAAGTATCGACCGAAATAATCACATCAAGTTCGCGACTTAGCGCCTCGACGACAGGACCTATTCGCTCAAGCTCTTCGACAGGAGAAACTGCGCGCGCACCGGGCCGCGTGGATTCGCCACCGACATCGATCAACGTCGCACCGGCAGCCACCATCGCTTCGGCGTGGCGCAATGCCGCGTCGCGCTGGCTGAATCGGCCGCCGTCCGAAAAGGAGTCTGGCGTTATGTTCAGGATGCCCATCACATGCGTATGGGCCAAATCAAGAACCCGGTTGCCACAAGGCAACCGGGTTGGGTACAGCGCAGAAGTCATGTCAGGCCTTAGAGTTCAGCAGCCGGACCGCCGATAGGGGTTTCTGGACGCGGGCCCAGAGGCGCTGCCGGAGTAGTACCGGAGCCACCTTCCCAATCACGCGGTTCGCGAGGAGCGCGACCGGCCATGATGTCATCGATCTGTTCAGCATCGATGGTTTCATATTTCATCAGCGCATCAGCCATCGCATCCAGTTTGTCACGGTTGTCCGTCAAGATCTGCTTGGCGCTGCCATAGCACTGATCAATGATGCTACGAACTTCCGAGTCGATAAGCCTTGCCGTTTCGGCAGACACGCTGGAGTGCTGACCACCGCCGCCGCGACCGAGGTACATTTCACCCTCATCTTCGGCATACATCAACGGACCGAGTTTTTCCGACAGACCCCACTTGGTCACCATGTTCCGGGCAATTTGACTTGCACGCATAATGTCGTTGGATGCACCAGTGGTCACGCCGTCGAAGCCCAGGGTCATTTCTTCAGCGATCCGCCCGCCGTACAGCGAGCAAATCTGACTGATCAGCGCGCGCTTGGACAAGCTGTAACGATCTTCTTCAGGCAAGAACATGGTCACACCCAGCGCACGACCACGCGGAATGATCGACACCTTATAAACCGGATCATGCTCAGGCACCACGCGACCCACGATGGCGTGACCCGCTTCGTGATAAGCCGTGTTCCGTTTCTCTTTCTCGGACATGACCATTGATTTGCGCTCAGCGCCCATCATGATCTTGTCTTTGGCCAACTCGAACTCTTTCATCTCAACGATGCGCTTACCGGTACGCGCGGCAAACAGAGAAGCTTCGTTGACCAGGTTAGCCAGGTCAGCACCGGAGAAGCCCGGCGTACCCCGAGCGATCACGCCCGGGTTGACGTCTTCACCCATTGGCACTTTGCGCATATGGACTTTCAAAATCTGTTCGCGACCACGAATATCTGGCAGACCCACCACCACCTGACGGTCGAAGCGACCTGGACGCAGCAGCGCTGGGTCGAGTACGTCTGGACGGTTGGTAGCGGCGATGACGATGATGCCGTCATTCACTTCGAAACCATCCATCTCCACCAGCAACTGGTTGAGAGTCTGCTCACGCTCATCGTGACCACCACCCATGCCAGCACCACGATGGCGACCGACCGCATCGATTTCGTCGATGAAGATGATGCAAGGCGCATGCTTCTTGGCTTGCTCGAACATGTCACGGACGCGGCTTGCACCAACGCCTACGAACATCTCGACAAAGTCGGAGCCGGAAATCGTGAAGAACGGCACCTTGGCTTCACCCGCAATGGCTTTGGCCAAAAGGGTTTTACCGGTACCTGGCGGGCCAACCATCAGCACGCCGCGTGGGATCCGGCCGCCCAGACGCTGGAACTTGCCCGGATCACGGAGGAACTCAACGAGTTCGCCCACTTCTTCTTTGGCTTCATCGCAACCGGCGACGTCGCCCAGCGTGGTCTTGACCTGATCCTCGGACAGCAGTCGCGCCTTGCTCTTGCCAAAACTCATCGGCCCGCCTTTACCGCCGGCACCACCTTGCATCTGCCGCATAAAGAACATGAAGACAGCGATGATCACCAGGATCGGGAAGCTTGCGACCAGAAGCTGAGTCCAGATGCTCTGCTGCTCAGGCTGCTTGCCTTCGATCACTACATTGTTGTCGACCAGATCTCCGATCAGACCATTGTCCTGAATCGCCGGACGAATAGTCTTGAAGGAGTCGCCATCGGCACGCTTGCCGGTGATGACATAACCGTCGACGGCAACCTTCTCGACCTTGCCATCCTTAACCTGCTGGATGAACTCGGAATAGTTGAGGGTTTGCGGCTCGTTTGGGCTGGAGAAGTTGTTCATCACTGTCACCAGGACAGCGGCGATGATCAACCACAGGATCAAATTCTTTGCCATATCGTTCAATTAGCTACCCTCTGAAGCAAGCTCCACGCAGGAGCGTGCCTCGCATGATATTCACCGGCCTAACTTACTACATTACCTACGGGTGTGGCAGGCGCCGTCTGTAACCCTTTGTGAAACGTTGACTACATCATGTTCGTTTATGCTTCGTTGGCAAGGCTATTTAATAAAAGCTATCGCCTCTACATCAAAGCCGCTCAACGCTTTCAGCGCCCTTGATGCCGCGAAACCCTCGACCCAGCAAGTACTGCTCGCGAGACCGATCGCGTGAAGCCGCCGGTTTACGCATCTGGACCTTGTCAAACACTTGGCGAACCGACTTATGGAACGCGTCGAAACCATCGCCCTGGAAAATCTTGACCAGAAAATCACCACCTGGACGCAATACACGACCCGCCAAATCAAGCGACAGCTCGCAAAGAAACATAGCGCGAGGCATGTCAACAGCAGCCAGTCCACTCATATTGGGGGCCATATCGGAAATCACAAGGTCTACTTGAGTATTACCGACAGCCTCGAGGATTTGAGCCAGCACCGTATCTTCAGTGAAATCGCCCTGAATGAAGGTCACATCAGGGATGCTGTCCATTTCGAGAATGTCTGAGGCGATCAACCGACCCTGACCACCAATCAGACGACTGGTGACCTGCGACCAGCCTCCTGGCGCGGCGCCAAGGTCGATAACGGTCATGCCTGGGCGGATCAACCGGTCCTTTTCCTGGATCTCCAGGAGCTTGTAGCTGGCACGCGAACGATACCCGTCTTTTTGCGCCATTTTGACGTAAGGGTCGTCGAAGTGTTCTTTCAACCAGTTATGGCTTGTTTTGGAACGGGCCACAGGGCACCTCAAAAATAAACGAGTCGTGATTAACTGGGCGGTCCCGGACTCGCTCGGGTAAACTGGCCGCCGCTTTTTACAAGATCAGACGCAGGGGTCAGATTATGCCGCTCACTCAGGAGCAGAAGAAACAGTACAAATCTATTGGCCACCATCTGAAACCGGTATTGATTGTGGCTGACAATGGTTTGACTGAAGGTGTTTTAGCCGAACTTGAACGCGCATTGGGCGATCACGAGCTGATTAAAATCAAACTCAACATCCTCGACCGCGAAAGCCGCCTGGAGGCCGTTGCAGCGTTGTGCAAGGCCGGCAAAGCGGATTTAGTGCAAGTCATCGGTAAAATGGCGTTGATTTATCGCAAGAACGCCAAGGTAAACAAGCTGTTGTCCAACGTCCACCGCTTCCACGCATAACCAAGCGGTCAGGGGCGCGCAATGCGCGCCCCGCCACTTCCTCCCGGCACAGGCTGGATAACCAGCAGCAGTCCGGACAGCGCAAGCATCAGGTAGCTCAGCAATTGCCAACGCACGGCATCTGGCAGCCATTGGTACAGCACGTAATAACTCGCTGAAGCCAACGTCGCGATCAACAGCAATTGCCCGCGCACATCAAGCCAAAGACTCGACAGGCGCTCGGCCTGTACCAGCACCACCATCTGCAATACCGCGCAAAAACCTGCAAACGCGACCAGCAACGTCCCTGAAAGATTGGCAACCTCATCAATCAGCAGTGGCGCCAGACCTGTTTGCTCCAGCACCGTCAACATCGCAAGATGCAGCAATACCAGACCGCCCACCCATAACGTCTGGGCGAGCTGCCAGATAATTGCGCCCGCACGATACGGGCGACAGCTGTTAGATATGGCTGACTTCGACAATCTCGTACTCGATCACACCACTTGGTGTTCTGACTGTCACCACTTCACCCTCTTCCTTGGCAATCAAGGCACGAGCGATAGGTGAGCCGACCGAAAGTTTGCCCTGCTTGATATCCGCTTCGTCTTCACCAACGATCTGATATTTCACGCGCTCATCGGTTTCGACGTTAGCGATCTCGACAGTCGTGCCGAATATCACCTTGCCGGTGTGCACAATCGTCGTCACATCAATGACCACTGCGTTCTGCAGTCGGCCTTCAATATCACGAACCCGTGCTTCCACCATGCCCTGCTGCTCGCGAGCAGCATGGTATTCGGCGTTTTCCTTGAGATCACCCAGCTCACGTGCAGTGCCGATGTCCTGGCTGAGCTTGGGGCGGATCACCTTTGTCAGGTGAGTCAACTCTTCTTCCAGGGCGCGAGCGCCCCGAACAGTCATTGGATATTTAGTCATACCTTTAATCCTGCATGTAGATCCTGCAAGCGCCGTACAGTCTTCTCTGGACCGAACTTCAGCGCTTCACAGATGGCTTCACCCGCAGCGATGGTGGTCGTGCAGTAGATTTTGTGCTGCAAGGCATTACGACGAATAGAGTAGGAATCAGCGATCGACTGACGGCCCTCAGTGGTGTTGATGATCAGCGTGACTTCGTCATTTTTGATCATATCGACTACGTGTGGACGACCTTCTGTCACCTTGTTGACGCGACGCACTTTCAGGCCCGCAGCCTCAATCAACTGAGCGGTTCCCGCTGTCGCGACAATTTCGAAGCCCAGATTGATCAGGTCACGCGCGACACCGGCCACGAGCGGCTTGTCGTCATCACGAACGCTGATGAACGCAGTGCCACCGGTCGGCAGTAGCTCGCTGGCACCCATTTGGGCCTTGGCGAAGGCTTCACCAAACGTATCACCCACACCCATGACTTCGCCGGTGGACTTCATCTCCGGGCCGAGAATCGGGTCAACACCCGGGAACTTGGCAAACGGGAACACCGCTTCTTTCACGCTGTAGAAGTTCGGAATGATTTCTTTGGTGAACCCAATTTCCTTCAGGGTTTTACCGGCCATGACGCGCGCAGCGATCATTGCCAGGGAAACACCGATGCACTTGGACACGAACGGCACGGTACGCGAGGCACGCGGGTTGACTTCAATGACGTAGATGTCATCGCCTTGCAGCGCCAACTGTACGTTCATCAAGCCGATAACGCCCAGCTCCAGAGCCATTTTCTTGACCTGTTCGCGCATCTCGTCCTGGATATGCGCAGGCAGCGAGTACGGCGGCAGCGAGCATGCGGAGTCACCGGAGTGAACGCCTGCCTGTTCAATGTGCTGCATGATCGCGCCAATGACTACGTCAGTGCCGTCACAGACCGCATCGACATCCATCTCGATGGCGCAGTTGAGGAAGTGATCCAGCAGCACCGGGCTGTCGTTGGACACTTTCACCGCATCACGCAAGTAGCGCTTGAGTTCTTCTTCTTCGTAAACGATTTCCATCGCCCGACCGCCCAATACGTAGGACGGACGCACCACCAGCGGGTAACCAATCTTGCCAGCGGCGCGAATGGCTTCATCTTCGCTGCGCACAGTAGCGTTAGGCGGCTGACGCAAATTCAGACGCTCGACCATCTGCTGGAAGCGCTCACGGTCTTCGGCACGGTCGATTGAGTCAGGGCTGGTGCCAATGATTGGTACGCCAGCTTCCTCAAGGGCACGCGCCAGTTTCAGCGGAGTTTGGCCGCCGTACTGAACGATCACGCCTTTTGGCTTCTCGACCCGGCAGATTTCCAGCACGTCTTCCAGAGTTACTGGTTCAAAGTACAGGCGATCCGAGGTATCGAAATCGGTGGATACGGTTTCCGGGTTGCAGTTGACCATGATGGTCTCGTACCCGTCTTCGCGCAGGGCCAGTGCCGCATGTACGCAGCAGTAGTCGAACTCGATGCCTTGGCCGATGCGGTTCGGACCACCGCCCAGAATCATGATCTTGTCGCGCGTCGACGGATTGGCCTCGCACTCTTCCTCGTAGGTCGAGTACAGATAAGCGGTATCGGTGGCGAACTCGGCCGCGCAGGTATCGACGCGCTTGTAGACCGGGAAGATCTCAAGCTTGTGACGATGGCGACGCAGGTTTTTCTCGGTGACGCCCAGCAGCTTGGCCAGACGCGCATCGGAGAAGCCTTTGCGCTTGAGGCGGAACATCAGGTCACGGTCGATGGTAGCCAGACCCAGCGTCTTGATCTTCTCTTCTTCCTTGACCAGATCTTCGATCTGAACCAGGAACCAAGGGTCGATCATGTTCATGCTGAAAATTTCTTCAACCGTCATGCCTGCACGGAAGGCGTCTGCCACGTACCAGATGCGCTCAGCGCCCGGCACCGTGAGCTCACGCTTGAGCACAGCCATGCTTTCCGGGTTGCTCAGGTCAAGCTTGGGGTCCAGACCGCAGACACCCACTTCCAGACCGCGCAGGGCTTTCTGCAGGGATTCCTGGAACGTGCGGCCGATGGCCATGACTTCGCCGACCGACTTCATCTGCGTGGTCAGGCGTGCGTCGGCCTTGGGGAATTTTTCAAAGGCGAAGCGTGGCAGTTTGGTGACCACGTAATCGATCGAAGGCTCGAACGACGCCGGGGTCTTGCCGCCGGTGATTTCGTTCTGCAGTTCGTCGAGGGTGTAACCAATTGCCAGCTTGGCCGCGACCCGGGCGATCGGGAAGCCGGTGGCTTTCGAGGCCAGCGCCGAAGAACGGGAAACCCGCGGGTTCATCTCGATCACGACCATACGGCCAGTGTCCGGGCAGATACCGAACTGCACGTTCGAGCCGCCGGTCTCCACGCCGATCTCACGCAGTACCGCCAGCGAGGCGTTACGCATGATCTGGTATTCCTTGTCGGTCAGCGTCTGCGCTGGCGCAACAGTGATCGAGTCGCCAGTGTGGACGCCCATCGGGTCAAAGTTTTCAATGGAGCAGACGATGATGCAGTTGTCCTTTTTGTCGCGGACCACCTCCATCTCGTACTCTTTCCAACCGATCAGCGATTCGTCGATCAGCAGCTCTTTGGTCGGCGACAGGTCCAGACCACGGTTGCAGATTTCTTCGAATTCTTCGCGATTGTAAGCAATACCGCCACCTGTGCCGCCCATGGTGAAGGACGGACGGATGATGCACGGGAAGCCCAGTTTTTCCAGGACGACGTAAGCTTCTTCCATGGTGTGGGCAATACCCGAACGCGGGCAATCCAGACCGATGGACTTCATTGCCTTGTCAAAGCGCGAACGGTCTTCGGCCTTGTCGATGGTGTCGGCATTGGCGCCGATCATTTCGACGCCGAATTTCTCCAGAACGCCTTCGCGCTCCAGGTCCAATGCGCAGTTCAGCGCAGTCTGGCCACCCATGGTTGGCAGCAGCGCGTCTGGACGCTCCTTCTCGATGATCTTGGCAACGGTCTGCCATTTGATCGGTTCGATGTAGGTCGCGTCGGCCATTGACGGGTCGGTCATGATGGTCGCTGGGTTGGAGTTCACCAGGATGACGCGGTAACCCTCTTCGCGCAGGGCTTTGCAGGCCTGGGCGCCGGAGTAGTCGAATTCACAGGCCTGGCCGATCACGATGGGGCCGGCGCCGAGAATCAGGATGCTTTTTATATCTGTACGTTTTGGCATGGGTTGTCACTCAAATCCGTAGGTCAGTCGGCAAGCCGTCTTGAATATTTCTCTGAGGGGGTCGGGTGGACCATCCAGACGGTCAATCGTCCGGGCTCCACACACCCCCTGCTCGCTACATTCTCAAGGCAACCGGTTAGCGTCGCTTGGCCATGGCTTCGATAAAGCGATCGAACAGTGGCGCCACGTCGGTAGGGCCCGGGCTCGCTTCAGGGTGACCCTGGAAGCTGAACGCGCTCTTGTCAGTGCGCTCAAGGCCCTGCAAGGTGCCGTCAAACAGCGACTTGTGAGTCGCCCGCATGTTGCTTGGCAGCGTAGTCTCGTCCACCGCAAAACCGTGGTTTTGGCTGGTAATCATCACGACACCGGTGTCCAGATCCTGGACCGGGTGGTTTGCACCGTGGTGGCCATGACCCATTTTCATGGTCTTGGCGCCGGAAGCAAGTGCCAGCAATTGGTGACCGAGGCAGATACCGAAGATCGGAATTTCGGTTTCCAGCACGTCCTGAATCGCCTTGATCGCGTAGTCGCACGGCTCAGGGTCACCCGGACCGTTGGACAGGAACACACCGTCCGGCTTGAGCGCCAACACATCACTGGCAGGTGTTTGTGCCGGGACTACCGTGACACGGCAACCGCGATCAACCAGCATGCGCAGGATGTTCAGTTTGATACCGTAGTCGTAAGCCACGACGTGGTATTTCAAGTCGGCTGCAGCGAAGTCCGGGTGACTGTCAGTCGCCAGGTTCCAGACGCCGGAGCGCCATTCATAGCGTTCCATGGCGCTGACGACTTTCGCCAGATCCATGCCCTTGAGGCCAGGGAAGCCACGAGCGGCGGCAATTGCCGCTTCTTCGGAAATGTTATCGCCGGCCATGATACAGCCGTTTTGTGCGCCTTTCTCACGCAGAATGCGGGTCAGGCGGCGGGTATCGATACCGGCGATTGCGACAACATTGTTGGCGTTCAAGTAGTCCGACAGGGACATCTTGTTGCGCCAGTTGCTCGCGACCAGCGGCAAGTCGCGGATGACCAATCCTGCCGACCAGACGCGATTGGACTCGGCGTCTTCTGGCGTCGTACCGGTGTTACCGATATGTGGATACGTCAGAGTGACGATCTGTTGGGCATAGGAAGGATCGGTAAGGATTTCCTGATAGCCGGTCATTGCGGTGTTAAACACCACCTCACCAACGGTTTGACCGTCGGCTCCAATGGCTTCGCCGCGAAAAATGCTGCCATCAGCAAGGGCGAGTATGGCTGGCTTAGTCAAGAAGACCTCCCGTAAATAAAGCCTGAAAGGGCGTTCGCAGGTTGCAAAAAAGCGGAATGACGTATAGACACGTCACCCCGCTTTCTCTTCGAATTATCTGCGCGCTTTTAGTGGACACACTAAAGCTGTAGCTTACAGAAAAAGCCTTTTTTGGTCTACCGCCAATGAGCCTTAAAGACAGGGGAATGCGACAGAACGCCACCCAAAGGCTCAAAACAGAGTCAAAGCCCACGTAACTGTTGAGCTTCAACCCCGTTTAGACGGTCAACGCAGATCCAGCACGTCCTGCATGTCGTACAAGCCGGGTGCCTGACCATCGAGCCACAAGGCAGCCCTGACAGCTCCCTTGGCAAAGGTCATGCGGCTGGAAGCCTTGTGCGTGATTTCTACTCGCTCACCGTCCGCTGCGAACATCACGGTGTGATCACCGACGATATCGCCAGCGCGAATCGTTGCGAAACCGATGCTTTGACGATCACGTGCCCCGGTCTGCCCTTCACGCCCATAGACCGCGACCTTTTCAAGGTCACGACCCAGCGCCTGAGCAACTACTTCACCCATACGCAGCGCCGTGCCCGACGGCGCATCGACCTTGTGCCGATGGTGGGCTTCGATGATTTCGATATCGACATCATCACCCAGCACGCGCGCAGCCGTATCGAGCAATTTCAGGCACAGATTGACCCCGACGCTGAAGTTGGCAGCAAACACGATCGGGATGTCTTTACCCGCCTCCACCAGAAGCTGCTTCTCTTCCGCACTGAAACCCGTGGTACCGATGACCATGGCCTTGCCCGCCTTGCGGCAGAACGCCAGGTTCTTCAAGGTCACCGACGGATGAGTGAAGTCGATCAGCACGTCGAACGCGTCAGCCACGTTGGCCAGATCGCCCGACAATGGAATGCCGATACGGCCCAGCGCTGCGAGCTCACCCGCATCCGCACCGACCAATGAGCTGTCCGGACGATCGACCGCAGCAGTCAAACCCGCGCCCTGCGCTTGCTGGACCGCCTCGATAAGGGTTTTACCCATGCGCCCAGCGGCGCCCATTACTGCAATACGTCGCATGCCTTGCTCCTGACCTGTTAGCCCTTACAAATCGCCGAAGAAGCGTTTCACACCTTCAAACCAACCGCTGGCCTTGGGTGAATGCGAACTGTCGCCTTCGAGCGAAGCACGGAACTCTTCAAGCAATTCACGCTGACGACGCCCCAGATTGACCGGAGTTTCGACCGCAACGCGACACATCAAGTCGCCTGCACCACCACCACGTACCGGCGCCACACCCTTGCCACGCAGACGGAACTGCTTACCGGTCTGAGTACCTTCGGGGATTTTCAGCTTGACCCGGCCATCCAGCGTCGGCACTTCCAATTCGCCACCCAGCGCTGCATCAGCAAAGCTGATCGGCACTTCGCAGTACAGGTGCTTGCCGTCGCGCTGGAAAATCGCGTGCTCGCGAACGTTGATCACGACATACAGATCACCCGTCGGCCCGCCCTGAGTACCCGCCTCGCCTTCACCGGAAAGACGAATGCGATCACCCGTATCGACACCTGGCGGCACTTTCACCGACAGAGTCTTGAACTCTTCGACCCGGCCTTCGCCGCGACATGCGTCGCACGGATCGGAAATGATCTTGCCGTGGCCATGGCAGCGCGGGCAGGTTTGCTGCACCGAGAAGAAACCTTGCTGCATGCGCACCTGACCAATACCGCCGCACGTCGGGCAGGTAATGGGCGCCGAGCCCTTCTTCGCGCCGGAGCCATCGCATGGCTTGCAATTGACCAGCGTCGGCACACGAATACTGACGGTCGTGCCGCGCACAGCCTCTTCGAGATTCAGCTCAAGGGTGTAACGCAAATCGCTGCCGCGCTGAGCACCACCGCGAGCACCGCCACGGCCGCCACCGAAGAAATCACTGAACACGTCGCCGAAAATATCGGAGAAGTTCGAGCCGCCGAAACCTGCACCGCCGCCACCCATGCTCGGGTCTACGCCGGCATGACCGTACTGATCGTAGGCCGCGCGCTTGCTGGTGTCGGAAAGCACTTCATAGGCCTCGTTGGCCTCTTTGAACATGTCTTCGGACGCTTTGTCGTCTGGGTTGCGGTCCGGGTGGTGCTTCATCGCGAGTCGGCGATAAGCCTTCTTCAGGTCCGCCTCGCTGGTGTCACGCTCCACACCCAAAATCACGTAATAGTCACGCTTAGCCATAAGTCTTATGCACTCTTGAGGACGTCCGACAAAACCCTCCTGAGTCTTGCCAAACTCGTTGAGCCCAATACAGGCCCGGACTCAACTCACGTCGATTCAACGATTCCGGTCTTGGCTCTACGGCCAGTTCACTGACCGAGAGAAGCAGCAAAACAAGCCACATGCAGGAGCATGTCGACTTTGCCGCATCGCTTGCGGGCCAAAACCCCCAAGCTTGAAAATTCGTCTATTCCAGACACGCCAACGCGGGAGCAAGCTCCCGCGCGGCGACATCCTACCAGCCACCGCTTGAATGCAGTCAACCGGCTTGCAAGTGAGCCTGCGCTTACTTGTGGTCTTTCACTTCTTCAAACTCTGCATCAACGACGTCGTCAGGCTTTTTGGCTTCGTCAGCAGGCTGACCAGCGGCTTCCGGCTTCTCGGCTTCGGCGTACATTTTCTGAGCGATTGGCGCGGAAACCTTGGACAGTTCCTCTACCTTGGCGTCGATGACTGTTTTGTCGTCGCCTTTGATGGCCGCTTCCAGAGCAGTCAGAGCAGCTTCGACGGCGGTTTTTTCTTCCGCAGTCACTTTTTCGCCAGCATCGCTGATCATTTTGCGTGTCGAGTGGACCAGCGCATCACCCTGGTTACGGGCAGAGGCCAGTTCTTCGAACTTGCGATCTTCTTCAGCGTTGACTTCAGCATCACGCACCATCTGCTGAATTTCTTCTTCAGACAGACCGGAGTTGGCCTTGATCACGATCGACTGCTTCTTGCCAGTCGCCTTGTCTTGAGCACCTACGTGAAGAATGCCGTTGGCATCGATGTCGAAGGTCACTTCGATTTGCGGGACGCCACGTGGAGCAGGTGGAATCTCGGCCAGGTCGAACTTGCCCAGCGACTTGTTTTGAGTCGCTTGCTTACGCTCGCCTTGCAGCACGTGAATGGTTACCGCGCCCTGGTTGTCATCGGCAGTCGAGAACACTTGCGATTTCTTGGTAGGAATCGTGGTGTTTTTCTCGATCAGCGCAGTCATCACGCCACCCATGGTTTCGATACCCAGGGTCAGCGGGCTAACGTCAAGCAGCAACACGTCTTTCACGTCGCCAGCCAGTACCGCACCCTGGATAGCAGCACCCATGGCAACAGCTTCGTCCGGGTTCACGTCTTTACGTGCTTCTTTACCGAAGAACTCAGTCACCAGCTTCTGTACCAGCGGCATACGCGTCTGACCGCCGACCAGAATCACGTCGTCGATTTTGCCTACGTCGATGCCCGAATCCTTGAGTGCAATACGGCAAGGTTCGATGGTGCGTTGAACCAGGTCTTCAACCAGCGATTCCAGCTTGGCGCGAGAGATTTTCACGTTCAAGTGCTTAGGACCGGTTGCGTCTGCAGTGATGTACGGCAGGTTAACGTCGGTCTGCAGGCTGGAGGACAGCTCGATCTTGGCTTTTTCAGCGGCTTCTTTCAGGCGCTGCATCGCCAGCGGGTCACCCTTGAGGTTCATGCCGCTTTCTTTCTTGAATTCGTCAACGAGGTAGTCGATCAGACGGATATCGAAGTCTTCACCACCCAGGAACGTATCGCCGTTGGTAGCCAGTACTTCGAACTGGTGCTCGCCATCGACTTCAGCGATTTCGATAACCGAAACGTCGAACGTACCGCCGCCCAAGTCGTAGACGATAACAGTGTGATCGCCCTTCGCTTTGTCCATACCGTAAGCCAGAGCGGCTGCGGTGGGTTCGTTGATGATGCGCTTGACGTCCAGACCCGCGATGCGACCGGCATCTTTGGTGGCTTGACGCTGGCTATCGTTGAAATAGGCCGGAACGGTGATGACCGCTTCAGTGACTGTTTCGCCCAGATAGTCTTCAGCAGTCTTCTTCATCTTCTTCAGGATTTCAGCCGAAATCTGAGGAGGAGACATTTTCTGACCGTTGACTTCGACCCATGCATCGCCGTTATCAGCCTTGACGATCTTGTAAGGGACCATCTGAATGTCTTTCTGCACAACTTCTTCGTCGAAGCGACGACCGATCAAACGCTTCACCGCATACAGGGTGTTGTGCGGATTGGTCACTGCCTGACGCTTGGCCGATTGGCCAACCAGAATTTCGCCATCGTTGGCGTACGCGATGATCGAAGGCGTGGTGCGAGTGCCTTCAGCGTTTTCAATAACTTTTACTTTGCCGTTTTCGAGAATAGAGACGCAGGAGTTGGTGGTCCCCAGGTCGATACCGATGATTCTGCCCATGTTAACTTTCTCCGGAAATTTTAAATTTGGATGCCGCAACTGCGTTCACACATTGCGGTAGCTCTTAAACGCATGACTTCTAAATGGGGGCCTGACGGCTGATTTCAAGCCTGCTCATCAATCGATGGTCTAACAGGCGAAACCGCCTTGCTGACCACAACCATCGCCGGACGCAACAGGCGACCGTGGAGCTGATAACCCTTCTGGAACACCTTGAGCACGCTGTTAGGCTCAACGTCGGCACTCTCTTGCATGGCCATCGCCTGATGATGCTCGGCGTTGAAGGGTTCGCCGTGTGGATCAATCGCTTCCAACTGATAACGCTTGAGGGTGTCCTGAAACATTTTCAGCGTCAGCTCGATCCCTTCACGCATCGGACGGATACTTTCGTCGTCCGGGTTGGACAATTCCAGGCCGCGCTCAAGGCTGTCGATGATCGGCAGCAAATCACCCGCAAATTTTTCCAGTGCGAATTTATGAGCCTTCTCGACATCCTGCTCGGCGCGACGGCGGACATTCTGCAGATCCGCAGCAACTCGCAGAGACTGATCCTGCGCAGCAGCCAATTGCTCTTCAAGCACTTGCACACGCGCTATCACGTCATCAACCGAAGCCGCACCAGCGGCCTGATCCTGAGTCTGCGTATCCAGATTCTGTTCGTCAGCCATAGATTTCTCCTTTCAATAACGTCCGCGAGCTCAACTCGCGCTTCTGTCCCGCTATATGGGGTCTTAATTTCCAGCTTCAAGTGCAACCAAAAGCACAATAACGTCCATTTTCATCAAGAACCCGCTTCGCCCTCAGCCCGGACCACACGCGACCAAATCACATAGCGGACTAAAAAAAGCCGTAATTCAAGCAAATCGAGCTAAGACAGGGCATTGTCAGCAGAAAGCAAAACACTGTATAAATAACCAGACAAATAGCTTGGGAGCCGCCTCTATGCTGGTGCACCTGTCAGTACATAACTACGCCATCGTCGAACATCTCGATCTCGAGCTGGACCGAGGCATGAGCGTGATCACTGGCGAAACCGGTGCCGGCAAATCAATCATGCTCGATGCTCTCGGCCTGACATTGGGTGATCGCGCCGACAGCGGTGTGGTCCGCCCCGGTGCCGACAAGGCCGATATTCTTGCCACGTTCGACCTGACCGATATCCCCGAGGCCCGCGCCTGGCTCGCAGAACGAGACCTGGACAATGAGGGGCCGTGCATCCTGCGCCGGGTTATCACCGCAGAGGGTCGTTCGCGGGCCTACATCAATGGTTCGCCCTGCCCTCAAGGTGACTTGAAAGCGCTCGGCGAATTCCTGATCGATATTCACAGTCAGCATGAACATCAGTCATTGCTCAAGACGGACACCCATCGCCGTCTGCTTGACGAATACGCGGGCGCTACCGACCTGGCGCGCCAAGTACATCTGGCGGCACAGCGCTGGCGCCAGACCCGGCAAGAACTGGAGCGCCTCGCCAATTCAGGCGATGAACAACGCTCGCGCCATCAATTGCTCAGCTATCAACTCGAAGAACTGGAAAGCCTCAGCCTTGGCGAAAACGAACTGGATCAGCTGGAGCAGGAACACAAAACCCTGACCAATGCCGAAAGCCTGCTGAGCATCTGCCGTCAGGTCGTTGAACAATGCAGCGAAAACGACTCGGGCAACGTCCTGAACGCACTGACCGCCAGCCTCAATCGTCTGTCTGGCATCAACAGCTCACCGACTGCCATGTGCGAAGCCGCCAGCCTGCTGTCCAGCGCGCAGATTCAGGTCGAAGAAGCGGTGGGCGAACTGAACCGCTTTCTCGATCACTTCGATGCCGACCCGGCGCGGCTGCAGCAACTTGAAGAACGTCTCGATGCGATCTACACCCTGGCCCGCAAACACCGCATTCAGCCCACCGACGTCGCCGCGCTCCAGCAAAAGCTGCTGGACGAAATCGAAACCTTGAATGCAAACGATGAAGCCATCGAGCGTCTGGAGAATGAATTGTCCTCCTATGCTCGACATTATCAGGACAAAGCTCGCGAATTGAGTGATCTACGTCAAGGTTCAGCGCCGACTCTGGCCAGTGCCGTGGAGCAGGAAATTCAACGTTTGGGCATGCCTGGTGGGCGGTTCAGCATCGAACTGCGGCCCAATACCAGCAAAGAATTACTGCCCAATGGTCTGGAGCAGGTCGAGTTATTGGTAAGCGCTAACCCTGGGCAACCGCTGAAGGCGCTGGCCAAGGTCGCGTCGGGTGGCGAGCTGTCGCGGATCAGCCTGGCGATTCAGGTCATTACCGCACAAACCTCGCGAGTGCCGACGCTGGTGTTCGACGAAGTCGATGTCGGGATTGGCGGGCCGACCGCAGAGATTGTCGGTCAGCTGTTGCGTCGTTTAGGCGAGCGCGGGCAAGTCATGACCGTCACGCATTTGCCGCAGGTCGCAGCGCAAGGCCACCAGCATCTGTTCGTACACAAGGTACGTGACAGCGACGCCACTCGCACCGCCGTGTCCAAGCTCAGCAAAACCGAACGCGTCGAGGAAGTTGCACGCATGCTCGGCGGCATTGATCTCACCAAAGAGTCATTGGCCCACGCGAAAAAAATGGTCCTCACCGCCAAGGTTTGATCACCCGAATAAAAACCGTGGAGCAAGGGGCGCATGGTGCCTGTCCGCGATAGCTGTATAAAAATCAGGTAACAGAAAGCACAAAGGCGACCCTGAGGTCGCCTTCGTTATTATGGCCGTCGGAAGGTTTACACCTTCTTCTTGCGCACGTAGAGCACCAAGTTGTGGTCCACCAACTCGTAACCGTGCTTCTCGACAATCGCCTTCTGAAGCTTCTCGATTTCTTCTTCGAAGAACTCGATCACCTCGCCGGATTCCACGTTGACCATATGGTCGTGGTGGCCGCCGTCGGCCAGCTCGAAGACTGCATGACCGCCGTCGAAATTGTGGCGAACCACCAGCCCGGCGGCTTCAAACTGAGTCAGTACACGGTAAACCGTAGCCAGCCCCACGTCCTCGTTCGCTTCCATGAGTGCTTTGTAAACATCCTCAGCACTCATGTGACGCTGCTCAGCAGAATCGAGCATCTGTAGAATTTTGACCCGTGGCAGGGTCACTTTTAGTCCGACTTTACGCAGTTCGCTATTTTCAACCATGGTCAGCTTTCTCGCGGATGCTGCTTCGCAGCTTCTCTTAATGCGGGTATGATCGGGGTTTACGTTGTCCCAGCCAAGATAGTGGAAGTCGCCCACCGATGCAAAACACCAAGCACCTGCTAACCAGTTTCACCTTTGTGGGACTGCTCGCACTCGCCGGTTGTTCATTCCCCGGGGTTTACAAAATCGACATCCAGCAGGGCAATGTCGTCACGCAGGACATGATAAACCAGTTACGCCCCGGAATGACCCGTCGGCAAGTACGGTTTATCATGGGTAACCCTCTGCTGACCGATACGTTTCATGCCGATCGCTGGGATTACCTGTATAGCCTGCAACCTGGGGGCGGTGAACGCCAACAAGAACGCATGACCATTGTCTTTAATAGCAATGATCAGCTCGTCAGCCTTTCCGGTGACTTCATGCCTGGCGTGAGTCGTGACGAGGCCATTCTTGGCAAGAATAGCGATACGTCCGCTGCGCCCGTCCAGGGTGAGCAGCCTAAAGCCGAAGAGGCGCCTAAACCTGGCTCATTGCTCAAGCAGATCCAGGATGACGTGGACAAGAGCGAATCTGCTCCAGTACCCACTCAGGAACCTCTGGAACCATCGCCGCGGTAGTTGCGAAAAGCAGCCACCAGCGTCTTCAAAAAAACCCGGCATGCCGGGTTTTTTTGCGTCTACGGGTTCAAAAACAGATTATTGCGAATCGCTTTTTATCCTGGCCAGGGCAGCCTTGGCCGCACGCAACCGGCGAACCTCTTTTGGATCAGCCAGCAAAGGACGATAAATTTCTATTCGATCACCCGCCGCCAGCACTTGGGTTTCGGCATTGCTCAGCACTTTGCCGAAAATACCTACGGGACAATGCTCAAGATTCAACTCAGGAAAGTGCTGGCCGATCCCGGAAGCCCGCAGCGCATCGCGCACCGTCGAGCCCGATGCCACGTCAACGCCGAGCAACACCTGACGATCTATTGCGGCGTAAACCACTTCGATTCCAATCGGCGGCTTAACCATCCAGCTGTTTTGCCCGCTGGCAAAAAGCGTCGACCAAAGTGTTGGCCGCCTGATTGAACAGCGGCCCTAACGTTGCGCGCACGATGGGGCCAGCGTAATCGAATGACAGGTCCAGGCTGATCTTGCAGGCCTTTTCTCCCAACGGCTTGAACACCCAAACCCCGTGTAACTGGTTGAACGGCCCTTCCTCAAGATTCATCTCGATCGACTGCCCAGGCACCAGCGTGTTTCGCGTCACGAAATGCTGTTTGAGACCACCCTTGGCTATTTCGACCCGAGCGCGCATATGGCCCTCACTGGCGTCCAATATCACCGCCGATGAGCACCACGGCAAAAATTCCGAGTAGTGCGCGACGTCATTTACCAGGTCATAAAGTGCCTGGGCCGGGTAAGGCAACAGGGCAGAGCGTTGAATATGGGTAGTCATGTCAGCGTCACTTCCAAAGCTGAGCGGCAAACACAACAAGAATGCCGAACGGCGCCACATAGCGCATCAAAAAGAACGTCAAAGCGAAAAGCACCGGGCTGCGCATCGACAACTCATCACGCACCGCCTCACGGCCCATCACCCAACCTGCAAAAACCACAAAACAGAACCCACCCAGCGGCAACATGATCCGCGAGGTGAAAAAATCGATAACCCCAAAGAAGTTCAGCCCCCCCACCGCGCCCCATTGGTAGAGGTGAAATACACCGGCATCGTTCACGAAAAACTTGGCCTGTTCCCAGATATTGAACGAAAACACCGTGCCCAAACCCACGAACCAGCAGATAAACGCCAGCCAGAATGTCACCCAGCCGCGGCGAATCTTAGTCCGTTCGATCAGGTAAGCCACCATTGGCTCAAGCAAAGAAATAGCCGAACTCCAGGCCGCGACTGCTACCAGCACGAAGAAGATTACGCCCATCAGTTGGCCGAACGCCACGTTGCCAAACGCAAATGGCAAGGTCACGAACATCAGGCCCGGGCCTTCGCTGGGGTTCAGGCCCGCCGCAAACACAATCGGAAACAACGCCAGGCCTGCCAACAACGAAACAAACGTATCGAGCAACGCCACACCGACGATGGTCCCGGAGATCGAGGAGTTCTTCGGCATATACGCGCCGTAAATCATGATCGACCCTACGCCCACGCTCAGCGAAAAGAAGGCATGTCCCATCGCGGGCAACAGGCCATCTAGCAGCTTCGACACGTCGAAGTCGAACATGAAATGCACGCCCTCCATGAAGTGTCCGGTCGTCAGGCTATAACCCAACAAGATCACCATCAGGATAAAGAGCAACGGCATCATGATCCGCAGGCTGCGCTCAAGCCCTGCAACCACGCCTTTGGCGATCACCACCGCAGAAAGCAGCATGAACACCGTGTGCCACAAGGTCAGGCGCCAAGGGTCGGCGATGACCTTGCCGAAGTAAGCCCCCACTTGATCGGACGCAACACCCTGGAAATCGCCACGCCCCATATCAATGATGTAATCCAGCGACCAGCCACCCACCACGCTATAGAAGGACAGGATCAGCAACGCCGTGATCATTCCGGCGAATGCCCCCCAGGACCAACGCGTCGAATGCCCCGCCTCGAGCGCCAACACCTTCAAGGCGTTGGCCGGACTTTGCCGGGCGCGCCGGCCAATCAGCGTTTCGGCGAGCATCACCGGCACACCGATCAAGGCAATACAGGCCAGAAATACCAACACGAAAGCGCCGCCGCCATAGACGCCGACCATGTAGGGAAACTTCCATATGCTGCCGAGACCCACCGCAGAACCGGTCGCTGCGAGAATGAACACCCAGCGGCTCGCCCAGCCGCCGTGGACAGAAACCTTGTCCGTCGACATCGTTAACACGCTCAACCGTTGAAAAAAGAGGCCGCATTGTCCGGGATTCAATCAAGCTGCTCAAGCACGCAGCTTCACCGTAGCCGACAGCGCGTTGTCTCCCTATAATGCGTCCCCTATGGCTAAGCTCAAGAAACACCCCACAGGGACCATCGCGCAAAATAAAAAGGCGCGTCACGATTACTTCATCGAACATAAGTTCGAGGCCGGTCTGGTCCTGGCTGGCTGGGAAGTAAAGAGTATGCGTGCTAGCAAGGTGCAGCTGGTTGACAGCTATGTGCTGCTCAAGGATGGCGAGGCCTGGCTCATGGGCTGCCATATCACGCCGCTCGCGGCCGCCAGCACGCACGTCATCGCTGACCCTACACGTACCCGAAAACTGCTGCTCAACCAGCGCGAGCTCGAAAAGCTCAACACTGCGGTTCAGCAGAAAGGCTATGCCTGCGTGGCCCTTTCCATTTACTGGAAAGCGCACTTGATCAAGTGTGAGATCGCACTGGGCAAAGGCAAGAAGGAATACGACAAGCGCCACACCGAGCGTGAACGCGACTCTGATCGCGAGCTGCAACGTGCGGTTCGCACCAAGGGCAAGGACGACTGACAGCTCGCATGTGCGAGTTGCCTGACGCACTGCGGCGCTTCATGTGCGAGTAAATTCGCTCTCACGGAGGATACGTAATCTCTGTGAGAGCGAATTTGTTCGCAAAATAGTCCGGGCCAGCCCTCACATCCCGTTACGCCTCTCCGCCCGCGCCGTGCGCTGCACTTGTTGCCGCACCTCTTCCAGCACCTCCTGCACATAGAGCAGATGGCGGCTGGCAACTTCGCGCGCACCTTCCGCACGGCCTTCGATAATCGCCAAGTACAGCTCACGGTGCTGACTGATCAGCATGTCGCGAGTCTCCGTGCGTTGCTTGTACATGCCACCGATGTTGGTCACGACATTACGCTTGAGCAGATCGAACAGCCCCCGAATCGTGTGCAGTAGCACCGCGTTATGGCTTGCTTCAGCGATGGCCAGATGGAAGCTCGCATCGGCAGCGCCCTCCTCGGCCCGACTGACTTCGCCGACCCGCGAATAACAGTCCTGCAATAAATCAAAGGCCGCCCGCAGCCGCTCACGGTCGACGTCCGTCGCGCGCAAGGCTGCGTAATACGCGCACGAAGCTTCCAGCGTATGGCGGAACTCAAGCAGATCGCGCTGAGCATCCGGATTGCTTTCCAGCAAATGCAGCAACGGATCGCTGAATGTCGACCCCAGATTCTCGACCACGTAATTGCCACCGCCCTGGCGGCTGATCAACAAACCTTTGGCCGTAAGCTTTTGAATCGCCTCACGCAAGGATGGGCGCGAGACACCAAACTGTTCTGCCAACGCACGCTCGGCAGGCAAGCGCTCTCCAGACTTCAATGTGCCTTCGAGAATCATCCCTTCCAGTTGCTCGACAATATCGTCAGACAAACGGCGCTGACGCACCTGATCAAACCCCATAACTCACTCCACCTCCCCGATCATCTGTCGGGACCGCCTATTCTCGCCGATTGCCGCCGCGCCGACACCCTTCAGGTTCAGCTGCAAATGCCACATCAATGCAAATTTTTTCGCAAATCGACGAAAGTATTAGAAGGGCAAATTGACACACCAATAGCTAGGCTTTTAACCTAGCGTCCAGACATTGTAAATTGGTATTACCAATTATCCAATGCCGGCGTTCAGTGGCCACTATCCACGACGCCGCAAGACCTCTCGTCATAGCGAAAGGCTTGAGCTGGTGAGCTGTGCGACTTGTTCGTCAGCCTCGATTCGACGACCACGATGTAGCGTGCGGGCCGTCGACAACGAGCTGCGATCTTGCGATACGGAACATCGGGCCTGACCAACAACAATTAGGGGCCACCCCATATGCAAACCTGGCAACAGTTCTATACCCCACTCGGCAGCCTTGGCTTCTCCGCTATCGCCGCAGTTATTCCCATCGTGTTTTTCTTCATGGCCTTGGCTGTGTTCCGGCTAAAGGGTCATGTTGCAGGCACCATTACGCTGCTGTTATCGGTACTGATAGCGATCTTCGCCTTCAAAATGCCAGCTGATATGGCCGTTGCAGCCGCCGGATACGGGTTCGCCTATGGCGTCTGGCCGATTGCCTGGATCATCATCGCAGCGGTATTCCTCTACAAACTGACGGTTAAAAGTGGTCAGTTCGAGATTATCCGCAGCTCGGTCCTGACCATCACCGACGACCCGCGCCTGCAAGTGCTGCTGATCGCCTTCTGCTTTGGCGCCTTCCTTGAAGGTGCGGCAGGTTTCGGTGCGCCAGTGGCGATTACTGCAGCATTGCTGGTGGGCCTGGGCTTCAACCCGCTCTATGCCGCCGGGTTGTGCCTGATTGCCAACACGGCCCCGGTCGCTTTCGGCGCATTGGGTATTCCGATCATCGTGGCGGGCCAGGTTTCGGGGATCGACGCGTTCAAGATCGGCGCCATGGCCGGCCGTCAATTGCCGTTGCTGTCGCTGTTCGTACCATTCTGGCTGGTGTTCATGATGGACGGCATGCGCGGCGTCAAGGAAACCTGGCCAGCCGCTCTGGTCGCAGGTTTTACCTTCGCCGCCAGCCAGTTCCTTACCTCGAACTTCATCGGCCCTGAACTGCCGGACATCACTTCGGCGCTGCTCAGCCTGATTGCCCTGACTCTGTTCCTCAAAGTCTGGCAGCCTAAACGTACCGCTGGCGCGCAAATGGCCGGTGCTACCCCGACTGGCCCAGTAGTCGCCAGCGCTGGCGGCTTCGGTCTGCCACGCACGTCGATCAAGTCTGAATACACCTTGGGCCAGATTTTCAAAGCGTGGTCACCCTTCCTGATTCTGACCGTCATCGTCACCATCTGGACGCTTAAGCCGTTCAAGGCAATGTTCGCCGCCGGTGGTGCGATGCAGGCATGGACCATGAACTTTGCCATCCCGCATCTGGACCAACTGGTGTTCAAGGTCGCGCCTATCGTCGCCAACCAGACCGCCATGCCAGCCGTGTTCAAGTTCGACCTGATCGCCGCTTCCGGCTCTGCGATTCTGATCTCCGCATTGCTGTCGATGCTGGTGTTGCGAATCGGGGTCAAAACCGGTCTGACCACTTTCAAAGAAACCCTCTTTGAACTGCGCTGGGCCATCGTGTCCATTGGCATGGTGTTGGCGTTCGCCTTCGTGATGAACTTCTCCGGCATGTCCACCACGCTTGCACTGGTTCTGGCATCCACGGGCGCTGCGTTCCCGTTCTTCTCGCCGTTCCTTGGCTGGCTGGGCGTGTTCCTGACAGGTTCCGATACCTCCTCCAACGCGCTGTTTGGCTCATTGCAGGCAACGACCGCGCACCAGGTCGGTGTTAGCGATGTGCTGATGGTGGCCGCGAACTCCACCGGTGGCGTGACCGGCAAAATGATTTCACCACAGTCGATTGCTGTTGCCTGCGCCGCCACTGGCCTGGTGGGCAAAGAATCCGACCTGTTCCGCTTCACCCTCAAACACAGTCTGTTCTTTGCCACCATCGTCGGCTGCATCACCCTGGCTCAGGCTTATTGGTTCACCGGCATGCTGGTTCACTAACAGCATCCACACCCGCAACGACCTGGCGCCGGGCTAACCCCCGGCGTCAACCATTCATGACCGGGTCTGCAAAGCGGTTGAAAGCTAAGACGATGCATCTTTCGACCGCGGCGCTGGACGGATAACCGGGACCACCCGGAGAAACGCCTGATGAGCGAGCTCTATTACAACGCCGTACCTAATGCGACCCGCGTCGCACCGCCACAGGCCGAACCACGGCACTACCCTGACGTAAAACCTGAGCGGGTCTACCTGTTCGGCACCTGCGTGGTCGACCTGTTTTACCCGGAAGCCGGCATGGACGCGATTCACCTGCTCGAACGCGAAGGCATTCGGGTCGAATTCCCCCAGGGGCAAAGCTGCTGCGGACAACCTGCTTACACCTCCGGTTACACCGATCAGGCGCGTGAAGTCGCGCGTGCGCAACTGGCATTGTTCTCGGGTGATTACCCGGTGGTCGTACCTTCCGGCTCATGCGCCGGCATGCTGCGCGAGCACTACCCGGACTTGTTCAAGGACGAGCCGGAAACCTTGAAGCAGGTCCATGCCCTGGCCGCCCGCACCTATGAACTGGCGGAGTTTCTGCTGTTCGTGTGCAAAGTGAAGCTCCAGGACAGTGGCGCACCGATCAAGGTGGCGCTGCATACGTCCTGCTCGGCACGCCGGGAAATGAATACGCATTTGCACGTCCGGGAACTGTTGTCCCAGATGAGCAACGTCGAGCGGGTAGACCACAGTCACGAAAGTGAATGCTGTGGTTTTGGCGGGACGTTCAGCGTGCGCATGCCGGATATTTCCGGGGCCATGGTCGCGGACAAGACACGTGCGTTAAAAGAGTCGGGCGCGCATCAGGTAGTGACCGCCGACTGCGGCTGCTTGATGAACATCAACGGCTCGCTGGAAAAACAACGGGAATCGCTACGCGGCCAACACGTGGCCAGTTTCCTGTGGCAACGCACCGGAGGTGGACAATGAGCACGCAAACACTGATCCCCACCGTTGAGATACACGAAGACTTCCGCGCCCGAGCCCACAAAGCCTTGGGCGACAGCCAACTGCGCAACAACTTCCGCACCGCCATGGACTCGCTGATGACCAAGCGCGCAGCCGCGTTCAGCGATGCCGACGAGCGTGAACGTCTGCGCACCCTGGGCAATGCGATTCGGGCGCGCGCCCTGTCCAAGCTGCCCGATTTGCTTGAACAGCTGGAACGAAACCTGACCCGTAATGGCGTGAAGGTGCATTGGGCGGAAACGGTAGAAGAAGCCAATGACATTGTCCTCTCGATCGTCGAGGCTCATGAAGCCCGGCAAGTGATCAAGGGCAAGTCGATGGTCAGCGAAGAAATGGAAATGAATGATTTCCTCGCAGCCCGTAGCGTTGAATGCCTGGAATCGGACATGGGCGAATACATCGTCCAGCTCGACCACGAGAAGCCGTCGCACATCATCATGCCAGCGATTCACAAAAACGCCGGCCAGGTGGGCACCTTGTTCCACGAAAAACTGGGCGTGGACTACACCAAAGACGTCGACAAACTGATCCAGATCGGTCGCAAAGTGCTACGCCAAAAATTCTTCGAAGCCGACATCGGCGTCTCCGGCGTCAACTTCGCCGTGGCTGAAACCGGCACCCTGTTGCTGGTCGAAAACGAAGGCAACGGCCGCATGTGCACCACGGTTCCGCCGGTGCATATCGCCGTGACCGGCATCGAAAAAGTCGTCGAGAACCTGCGTGACACCGTCCCACTGCTGTCGCTGTTGACCCGCTCGGCGCTGGGCATCCCCATCACCACGTACGTCAACATGATCTCCGGCCCACGCAAGGCCGATGAACTGGATGGCCCGCAAGAAGTGCACCTGGTGCTGCTCGATAACGGCCGCAGCCAGGCGTTCGCCGACAGTGAACTGCGCCAGACCCTGAACTGCATCCGCTGCGGCGCCTGCATGAACCACTGCCCGGTCTATACCCGCATCGGCGGCCATGCCTATGGCGAGGTGTACCCAGGCCCCATCGGTAAAATCATCACCCCGCACATGGTCGGCCTGAACAAAGTCCCGGACCACCCCAGCGCTTCGTCGTTGTGCGGCGCCTGCGGCGAAGTCTGCCCGGTGAAGATTCCGATCCCGGCCCTGTTGCGTCGCCTGCGCGAAGAAAACGTCAAATCGCCGGACGCGCCGAATAAAGTCATGCGTGGTCAAGGCAGCAAATACTCACGCACAGAACGCTTTATCTGGAATGCCTGGTCGCGCCTCAATAGCTCGCCGGCGCTGTACCGCGTGTTCGGCTTTTTCGCGACCCGCCTGCGCAATTTGACCCCAAGCAACATCGGCCCGTGGACGCAGAATCACAGCGCACCGAAACCGGCAGCCCGCTCGCTGCATGAGCTGGCCCGTGAACATTTGGCCAAGCAGTCGACAGATAATCAGTCGATAGAGAAGCAACCGGGAGCCAAGCGATGAGCGCCAAGCAAAACATCCTCAACAAGCTGCGCCACAGCCTGACCGGTGCCACGCCGATCACCGACAACTTCGACGAAGAGCTGGTGACCACCCCGTGGAGTTACGCGCCGGAACAACGGCTCGCGCAGTTGCGCAAACTGATGGAAGCCGTGCACACCGAAATCCATCTCAGCACCGAACAGGGCTGGCCGGAGCTGCTCGGACAATTGGTGCATGACCGCCAATTGCCGAGCCTGTTGATCGCCCCGAGCACGCCTCACGGTCGACGCGTCAGCGAACATTGGACCGTGCACCCCGAGTTACCGCCGCTCAAGGCCTATGACCGTCCGGTAGAGGCGTGGAAAACCGAGCTGTTCGACGACACCCCCGCCAGCTTCACCACCACCCTGGGCGCCATTGCTGCCACCGGCAGCCTGATTCTATGGCCGACCCGCGAAGAGCCGCGTTTGATGAGTCTGGTGCCGCCCGTGCATTTCGCCCTGCTCAAGGCCAGCGAAATCTACGACAACTTTTATCAGGTTCAGCAAAAACAGAAATGGGCAGCCGGCATGCCGACCAACGCACTGCTGGTGTCCGGCCCATCAAAAACCGCTGATATTGAACAGATCCTGGCTTACGGCGCCCACGGCCCGAAAGATCTGGTGGTACTGATTCTGGAGGATGCATGAGCCTGCCCGCTGTATTCCTGCGCGAAGCCGAGCGACTGATTCCCAAGAACAGACGCTTCGACGACCCGCTTTCAACCCTGGCCTTCGGCACTGATGCAAGCTTCTACCGGCTGATCCCGAAACTGGTGATCCGCGTCGAGTCCGAAGACGAAGTGGTCGCGCTGCTCAAGCTGGCTCAAGCTGAAAGCGTGCCGGTGACGTTTCGGGCTGCGGGCACCAGCTTGTCCGGCCAGGCCATCAGCGATTCAGTGCTGATCGTGCTCGGCGACAACTGGAACGGCAGAGAGATTCGCGGTCAGGGCACGCAGATCCGCCTGCAACCGGGGGTCATTGGTGCTCAGGCGAATGCCTGGCTGGCACCGTTCGGGCGCAAGATCGGCCCGGACCCGGCGTCGATCAACGCCTGCAAAATCGGCGGCATCGTCGCCAACAACTCCAGCGGCATGTGCTGTGGCACCGCGCAGAACACTTATCACACCCTCGCCGGGATTCGACTGGTATTGGCTGACGGCACCCGCCTGGACACCGAAGACTCCGCCAGCGTCGCCGCGTTTCGCGACAGCCATGCCGACCTGCTGGAACAGCTGACCCGACTCGGCCGCGAGACACGTGCCAACAGCACACTAGCCGCAAAGATTCGCCACAAATACCGCCTGAAAAACACCACCGGCCTGTCACTCAACGCCCTGGTGGATTTCGATGAGCCACTGGATATCCTCAGCCACTTGCTGGTCGGCTCCGAAGGCACCCTCGGTTTTATCAGCGCGGTCACTTACGACACCGTTATCGACCACCCGTACAAAGCATCGGCGCTGATCGTGTTCCCCGATGTGGAAACCTGCTGCACCGCCGTCACCGTCCTGAAAAGCCAACCGGTTGCCGCAGTCGAACTGCTGGACCGGCGCAGCATGCGGTCGGTGCAGGACAAACCAGGCATGCCTGCCTTCGTCCGCGAATTATCGGAAAACGCCTGCGCCCTGCTGATCGAATCCCGCGCCGCCTCCCAGGCATTACT
This sequence comes from Pseudomonas sp. ASL8, assembly GCF_056680355.1. Lineage (NCBI taxonomy): Bacteria > Pseudomonadati > Pseudomonadota > Gammaproteobacteria > Pseudomonadales > Pseudomonadaceae > Pseudomonas > Pseudomonas sp. ASL8. The sequence continues at coordinate 806,425 of NZ_CM155278.1, forward strand.
GCATGAGCAGCTCGCGCAGATCATGGCCTCGCTGGCCTCATTCCCGGTGGAGAAGCAGGTCGACTTTACCGAAGACCCCGTGGAAAACGCCCGTCTCTGGGCGATTCGCAAAGACACTTTCCCCGCCGTTGGCGCCGTGCGTAAAACCGGTACCACGGTGATCATCGAGGACGTTACCTTCCCGGTCGAACAACTGGCGATTGGCGTGCGTCGACTGATCGCGCTGTTCGACAAGCATCACTACGACGAAGCGATCCTGTTCGGCCACGCGCTGGAAGGCAACCTGCACTTTGTGTTCACTCAGGGGTTCGACAGCCCTTCGCAAGTCGCCCGTTATCAAGCGTTCATGGACGACGTCACGCAACTGGTGGCCGTAGAGTTCGGCGGCTCATTGAAAGCCGAGCACGGCACCGGACGCAACATGGCGCCCTTTGTCGAGCTGGAATGGGGCAGCGATGCCTACCAACTGATGTGGCAGCTCAAACGGCTGCTTGATCCTAACGGCATCCTTAACCCGGACGTGGTGCTCAGCACCGATCCGCAGATCCATTTGAAACACCTCAAGCCACTGCCCGCCGCCGATGAGATCGTCGACAAATGCATCGAGTGCGGGTTTTGCGAGCCGGTCTGTCCGTCCAAAGGGCTGACGCTGAGCCCACGACAACGCATCGTGATCTGGCGCGATATCCAGGCGAAAAAACGCGCGGGCATCGACACCACTGATCTGGAACGCGACTACCACTATCAAGGCATCGACACCTGTGCCGCGACAGGGCTGTGTGCGCAACGTTGCCCGGTCGGGATCAATACCGGCGAGTTGGTGAAGAAGCTGCGCAGCCGCGAAGCGACCCATGGCAAAACTGCGGACTGGCTGGCCCATAATTTCAAGACCGCGCTGCAAGGTGCGCGCTTCACGCTGCACGTGGCCAACGGTGCGCGGATGCTCTTGGGCGCGCCACGCCTGGCGAAAATCTCCGCAGCGCTGAGCAAGGCGTCGTCAGGTCGCGTGCCGCAGTGGACCGCCGCCATGCCGCAGCCGGAGCGGGCCATTCGTTTCAGCCCACCGATCGATGATCAGCGCCCACGCGTGGTGTACCTGGCAGCGTGTGTATCACGCGTCATGGGCCCCGCAGCGAGCGACCGCGAACAGATGTCGCTGCTGGACAAAACCCGCGGGCTATTGGAGAAGGCCGGGTATCAGGTGGTCTTCCCCGACAATCAGGACAGCCTGTGCTGCGGGCAACCCTTTGCCTCAAAAGGCTACAACGAGCAAGCCGAGGACAAACGCCAGGAACTGCTCGCGGCCTTGATCAAGGCCAGTCGCGGCGGTCTCGACCCGATCTACTGCGACACCAGCCCATGCACCCTGCGCCTGGTTCAGGACCTGAAAGACACGCGCCTGGACCTGTACGACCCGGTGCGTTTCATCCGCACTCACCTGTTGGACAAGCTGCACTTCACCCCCCAGCAGGAAGCCATCGCAGTGCATGTCACCTGCAGCACCCAACACTTGGGCGAGAGCCAGGCCTTGATCGAACTGGCGCGCCTGTGCAGCCAGAATGTGGTGATACCCGAAGGCATCCACTGCTGCGGTTTTGCCGGCGACAAGGGCTTCACTACGCCGGAACTGAACGCGCATTCATTGCGCACCTTGAAAGACGCGGTGCAGTACTGCAACGAAGGCATTTCCACCAGCCGGACCTGTGAAATCGGCCTGTCGCAACACGGCGGTATCGATTACCACGGACTGGTTTATCTGGTGGATCGAGTGACTCAAGCCAAGTCGGCGTAAAACCTCCCTGACGGGGCCTACACGCCCCGTCAGGACGCCAGACGTCGCAAGAATGGCTTTTTCACAGACAGCTCAAGAAAAAATAGAACCCCTGCGTTACGCCAGAGTCAATCTATTCAAGCCCTCCCCAGAAGTGATCCGGGCTTACCACAGCGCTCGGGCCATCGGCCTCATAGACCGTCCATCCCGAGTCCACAGGCTAAGGAGACACACATGAAGCGCACTGCACTCACTGGATTGTTCCTCACCGCCGCCCTGTTGGCTTCCCCGGTATTTGCCGCTGATGATCTGTGCGACGCCAATCTGCAGCAGATCAAAGATGACCTGACTACCGGCGCGACCGACATGGGCGACGACACCCTGATGAACCTCAAGGAAGCGCAAAAGGAAGCCATGGCCGCAAAAGCGGCTGGCGACAATAAAAAATGCATCGAGCTGACCGAAAAGGCGCTGGAAGAGGCTGACAAGGGTGAGGACAGGTAAAAGCATTGCCGAGGCCAGCCTTGGGGCTGGCCTGTTTCACCCCGTCGCCTGACAGAAAGTCGACGTCCTCCCTGCATTGAGGTAGACTCACCACTTGACTGCTAGAGCAGTTGTAATTGGGGCCGATTAGGATTCGACGCCGGTCGCGAAACTCTAGGGGCATGCCGAGTTGGTAACAGAACTCGTAAATCCACTGTTGCAACTTCTTATAGTTGCCAATGACGAAACCTACGGGGAATACGCTCTCGCTGCGTAAGCAGCCTTAGCCCTTCCCTCCTGGTCGCTTCGGCGCCAGCAATCACTAGGGGATGTCTGTAAACCCGAAGTGATTGTCATATAGAACAGAATCGCCGTGCAGTATGTTGTGGACGAATCGGCTAAAAATTACACAGCTCGCCCAATGCACCCTGCCCGTCGGGCCGCTGAGGGTTAACTTAATAGACACGGCTAAGCATGTAGTCCCGAAAGCGGAGTACTGGCGGACGGGGGTTCAAATCCCCCCGGCTCCACCAAACGAAGCACCAACGAAGCCCGCCTTGTGCGGGCTTTGTTGTATCTGGGGCTTGGGAAAATATCGGTTCAGGCGGTCGTGGCAGGAGGTTCCGCCCTGTCGCGCAGGAAGCGCGACCACTCCGATCAGCGTCGTAGCAAACGCAAACCGCTTACCGCCGATCCTCCCGGCACCAACCCCTGGCTCGCAGAATCATCCCGTGCCGTGAGCGTTTTTCCAGCCGCCGTTTAATCTGATGAATGATCGGTTTGTTAGAAAACCCCGTCATCCACTCCGATGAGACCCGGCCAGTCAGTCGTGGGTGTGGGGCCGGCCAGTGGCCCACCGGAACGAAAAAGGGTGCTCAGCCGTTGTTCCGCCACAGGCTAAGGCCGTACGACGGTGCTCAGCGCGCGCGGTGAGACCGGACGCTATTTAGAACAACCCAATACCGTACTTAAGTACAAAACTTAAGACCGTCTAACTGCATTCGCACCTTAACTTTCTTCGAAAAACCAGAGTTCATCCGAACCTTTCCTTTTCAGTGTGAAATTTAAAACCAGTACTAAAGTATAAAATTTCGTGAAAATAAAAACCGCACATTTATATGTTAGCCGGCTAACATTTCTACATTAATCTAAGTGGGTACGCGGCTGACGCAACAGGTATTTAGTTAAGCAAAAAAACGCTTTCACAATTTTTTTACATACTATTAAATATGGTTGAATTATTGAGCCACGTCAGTGTATCAGCTCGTCTTCGGGAGGTAGCATACTGTGTGTTATGGAGTGATTTAACAGACGAACATAGCGTGCGGGGTGACATAGACTCCCTCGCCTATTGTTTAGACTTGATGAGAATCACTTATACGGAATCAATGGTTTTAACGTCGGGGAGGTTATGCGCGGGCCGAGCTGCCCCGACTACCAACGTCTAGCGCAACCGGCTGTGGGGAGGATATCCATACGGCCGCGGTGCCAACCATGTCTACGCCAAATGTCGTTCCGGCGATCAGACGGGACGGGCTGTAGAGCGTATTAGAGCAACGCTCACTCACCGAATTTCCCAACACCGTAAAACTAAAGTCAATGGACCCTGACTACTTAGCTGTCACGCTGCGAACCTCCTGCGCTGAGTATTTCTCTTTCGCCGGAGGTCGGGTGTAAGCAGCAAGTGATTGAGCGTTATCTGCCAGGGCGAGCAAGTGCATTCGGCACTTTCATTTTTGACGTTAGTCACAACAAAAGCGAGCTGGGGAAACCATGAAATTCACATCACTGCAAGCCAGGATTTGCACCACCGCAGGTATATGCCTGTTTGTTTCGTCGGCAAGTCTGGTTTCATATGGGCTTTTTTCTTCCAGGGCCAATGACCAATACGTCGCCAGCGAAGTGTCGGCGCTTGTTGAAAAGTCGACCATTCGTGAAGTGCAGAACCTCGCCGAATCCAGGGCTAACGCCATTCAGGCCAAGTTGCAGAATGCATTGGATTCGGCACGCACCATGGCCAATACCTTTGCTGCCAGCAAGACCTTGCAAAGCCCGCTTTCACTCGGGCGAGAGCAGATCAATAACGTGTTGCTCAGTGTGCTAAAGGATAATCCTGACTTTAACGGCACCTATTCATGCTGGGAGCCTGATGCGCTGGACGGGCAGGATCAGGCTTTTCGCAACGGGCAGGAGGGTAACAACCCTCTGACCGGACGCTTCACGCCTTACTGGACACGCAGTTCCGACGGCCATGTCGCGGTGCAGCCGCTGGTCGAGTATGACTCCCAGGAACGTCATCCCAATGGTGTGCCCAAGGGCGGCTGGTATGCCGGCCCTCGCGACACCCTCAAGGAAAGCGTGCTGGACCCGATCCCTTATGTGGTGCAGGGCAAGAATGTCTGGCTGACCACCTTGTCGGTGCCGATCGTGGCCAATGGCAAGTTCTACGGTGTGGTCGGCGCCGACTTCGACATTGCCTTCATTCAGAAGCTCAGCGAGCAGATGTCTGCAGACCTGTATGGCGGCAAAGGCTCGGTGTCGATATTGAGCAACCAGGGGTTGGTGGTTGCAGACAGTCAACGCACCGAGCTTATCGGCCAGTCCATCAAGTCGCTGTTACCCAAGAGCTGGGAAAAGACCTTGGGCGATATCCAGAGCGGTCGCGGTGACGGCCTGCTCAACAAGGAGACTCAGGACATCGAAGTGCTGATGCCGATCCAGCTGGGACGCACAGGCAAACCCTGGGCGATCCTGATTCGGCTGCCCAAAGCGGTGGTCATGAGTCAGGCGATTGCCCTTGAGCAAGAGCTGCAGTCGCGCAGCACCAGCAGCAGTGTCTGGCAGGTGTCAGTGGGGCTGGGGATTTCGCTGCTGGCCCTGGTGGCGCTGTGGTTTGCCGCAGCGAAAATAGTTGGGCCGATCCGCGAGGCCGCAGCACTGGCCGCCAACATCAGCTTGGGGGATTTCTCGCGCCGGCTGGTTCAGCAATCCGAGGATGAAGTGGGACAGCTGTCTTTTGCCCTGAACGAAATGTCGGAAAGCCTGCAGCGCCAGGTTCGGGTGGCCGAACGTATTTCCGAAGGGGATCTGGATCTGGAAGTCAGGCTATCGTCCCCGCACGATACCTTGGGCAAGTCATTGGAGAAAATGGTCAGCAATCTCAATAACCTGATTTCCGAAGTACAGGTCAGTGCAACCCGGATTACCGGCAGTTCCGCACAGGTCACCGACTTGAGTCAGTCGTTGTCCGATGGCGCGTCCAACTCTGCATCGTCCATTACCGAGATCAGCGCCGTGATGACGCAGATGGCCGCGCAGACCACAGACAACGCCGACAACGCCAAAAAAGCCGATGAGCAATCCCAGGCGTCACGGGCCGACGCAGGCGAAAGCGACAAACTAATGAGTGAGTTGATCGCCGCCATGGCCGAGATCGACAACTCTGGCAAAGACATCACCGCGATCATCACGACTATCGACAACATCGCTGCACAAACCAATCTATTGGCGTTGAATGCGGCGATCGAGGCCGCCAGAGCCGGAGAGCTTGGGCGCGGATTTGCCGTGGTGGCCGATGAGGTGCGCAGCCTGGCAGCGCGTAGTGCCGAGGCAGCACAGCAAACAGCGGCGCTGATTGCCGACTCCTCCACCAAGACTCAGCGCGGCATGATTATCGCTGGCCGCACCGCCGAGTCGCTGAAGAACATTGTCAGCGGCACCAGCTCGGTGTCCAGCCTGGTGTCGCTGATTTACCAGGCGTCGAGCGAGCAGGCTTCCGGTCTGCGGCAGGCCAGTATCGGCCTTGAGCAGATCGATGAAGTGACCCAGCAAAACCAATCCAACTCACATGAGTGCGCTTTGGCTGCCAAGGATCTTTCGGAGCGAGCATCAGTGATGCAAGGTGTGTTAAGTCGATTCAAAATAAAAAACACGTAGAGAGGCGCTGAACAAATCACCCTTTCAGACCGTGCCGCCGGGCGCCACCAAACGAAGCACCAACGAAGCCCGCCTTGTGCGGGCTTTGTTGTATCCGGGGTTTGAGTTCTGTGACCGTTTCGCAAAGTTTCTGCCGGCGTCTTTCCCACCTTCGTGCAGACAAAGTCGGTCTAGACAATCGTCCGAAATCACATCTTGAAGACACCGCTGGAGTCATCGCCGTTGAGCGCTTTCTCGGTCAATGCGTATAAATCACGTATATGGCCGACCAGAAACGTCCAGAATGCGGCTTGGTTGACAGTTTGCGTCACCAGCTCAACCGGTAAAAACCGACTCATTTCTTTGCGAAAGTCGGTCACTACCTTTGGCTCGGAATCCAGCATCTCCGTGCGCTCCTTGAACAGGGCGAGGAAATACTTGGATACGCACTGATGGTCGGCGAGCTTTTTATCAATCAAGTCCAGTTGCGGCATTATCCCCTGCTGGCGCAACCACACCATGTCCCAGAGATCACGGTTCTTGATTCGATTGGGACGCAAAGCAAAAGCAACGATCTTGTCGGCATAAATTTCTTCGCGTGTTTCCGCTTGCAGGATCAGACCGCTCGTCCCCATGTCGACCCCATAAGGATTTAGAAGCAGCATGGGCTGTGGCTGGTAGCTCGGAATGGAGCACACATCGATATTGATGCGCTGGGCAGGCAGATCCTTGCGCCCAGGCCTTGTTTGAACTTTCAGCTTCCAGGTGTCTACATTACCTTCCTCGCGAACAGGGTCGCCAACCTCGACTTCAAGGCCGTATTTAGTCTTCAGACTTTCAACCAGTACGCGACCAAGCTCACTCAGACTCGCGCGATTGAAGTCAGCCCCACCCGTGAAGTCGAGATCCTCGCTCAGCCGGTTGGACCCGTAGCACGCTCGCAGGCACGTACCTCCGATGAATGTCAGTTTGGTGAGCATGCCTGCAGAACTCAGTGCCAGCATGATGTCGTGATGCAGCAGTTCTTTTTCTACAACTACCCGCAACGGGGCCAAATCCTGTTTGCTTTTAAGCGCTTCATCCACCAGCTCATCAAACAAACTCATTGGCAACGCTCCAATCGATTAAGTCCATGTTCCGCTTCGCGGCCTTCATGTCACGCAATGCCTGTTTGGGGGTTGCCCGCCATAAACGGCAACGCGAGTCATAGTGAACGTCGCGAACCAGGTCTTGTGGTTTTTGACGGGTGTGCACAAATTCGATGGTCCCCCATCGACCACATGAAATCCTGCTGCTGCGCCCAGATGACATCAGCGTGATCCAATTAATCGGGATCTGCGAAATGACCCCGGAATCACTCAATGCCGTTTCAAGGCTGATGTAATTGAACTGAGTTGCGCGCAGCCTCGCCGCAGCATGAAACAGCACCAATCCGCCGGATGGATTTACCGGTTCAAACAGGTACAGCCCCCTGCACACCCGAGCCAAATACCCTTGCGATACAGCCCGACTCAACAGCGTTTTGTAGGCACCATCAGAAAGGTCAGGCACAAGCGCCCTTAGGTCGTCTGGCGTGAAGAGGTAGCGTTCTTTACTGGCGAGCCGTGCCAGGTCACGCATCAGTCGCCGCATAGGCTGCGTGGGAGTAGAGATTGGCTGCATGCCGATCACTCAACAGAAAGTTTCATTTAATGTAACTTGCTGTCGAGTCGATAACAAGGCTAGAGCCTTCCATGCCTGTCTAGTCGCTAACCGATCCGGCGAGCAAGCAGCATGGCTAACATCGGTGCCAAAGCGAAACTGGCGAACAACCACACGGCAGCCGACTGCGTGCCCGCGATGCCGTCCTGCCCGCCGAGCCCTGCCGCATTTGCGACCAATCCCGCGACCGCCGCGCCTATGGCCATGCCGTACAGTTGAACCGTGGTGATTGCGGCAGACGCCATGCCGCCTTCACCGGGTGGCGCCAGGGTCAAAACACGGGTCAGCAGATGTGGCCAGCAAATGCCGACGCCCGCCCCCACACCGGCCAGCGCCAGACCGCAGAAAAGTGTGCGCACACCCGCAGGCAGGTCGTCGACTGCCGGCATCAGTACTGCCAGCACCAGCAGACTGGCCGCACACAGCAGTGGACCGACACGCAACAGACGCGCGGCAGTAACACCGCCGTGGCCTGACGAAAACAGTGATGCCATGCTCCAACCTGCCGCCATCGCCGCAGTCAGGTAGCCTGCCGCCAGCGGTGTCAGGCCCTGCAGTTTTTGCAGGAAATAAGGCACGAAGATTTCCGTCGTGGTGCCGATCAACAGCAAAGCAACGCTCGCATAAACAGCGCCCAGCGACGTGCCGAGAGCGGTCGCGCCGACCGGCAGCAAGCGTACGCTGGCACGCCGATCACACACGATGGCACTCATGCCCAAAGCCAGACCAGCGACGACACCAAGGCACTGCCATATCAGTGCCACCGACAAGCTGCCCGCAGCGATGGCCAGCACGGAGGTTGCCAGCAGCCCGATCTGCATGAAAGGAATGCGAGGCGTGCTGTCCACGGAGGATTCCCGCTCACCCATCGGCTGCAATTGCCCGACCACCAGCAGCCCTTGCAACAGCGCCACCGGCAGCAGCGTCCAGAACGCCCAGCGCCAATGGCCCGACTGAGCGAACAGCCCGCCCAATGCGGGTCCGCATAGCGTCGCCACCCCCCACATGCCAGAGACCAGCGCCACTGCGCGTGGCCATAGGCGCGGCTCGAACACGACCCGAATCAACGCGTAGCTCAGCGCCGCCAGAGTGCCGCCACCGAGACCCTGCACGCTGCGACCTGCCAGCATCCAGGGCATTGAAGTGGCGAGTGCGCAACCGGCCGACCCCACGGCGAACACCGTCAGCGCCGCAACGCAGGCTCCGCGTTGACCCAGCACCGCCAGCAGCCAGACGGACAGCGCCGCACCGACAATAGAGGCCACGACGAAGAGCGTGGTGTTCCAGGCGTACCAGTCGAGTCCTCCGATGTCCTGCACCACTGACGGCAACACCGTAGTGACAATGTGGACGTTGATCGCATGCAGCGCCACGCCCCCCATCAGTGCCAGCGCCAGCACGCCGTTTCTGCCTCGCAGCAAGTCACCCCAAGCGGTAACAGTCAGTGAATCTGTGTGCATTCTCATTCCCTCGACAGGTGGACAGCCAACGCCTAATATCCAAGCATTGGCTTGGATATTAGGTGGCTACATTGAATTACACAAGAGAAGGCTTGGATATCTCGGCCTCACTGCCAACGCCGGATCGCATCCTGCTCTTCATCAAAACCAAGGGCTCCGTTTCAAACGCAGCCATTGCCCAGGCCCTGGACATGACTGCCGAGGCGGCGCGTCAGCAGGTGCAAAAGCTGGTAGCAGCGGGTTTGATCGAAGGTCGACTGGAAGCAGCATCCGGCGTCGGTCGCCCGCACCAGAACTGGGTGCTCACCGAGGCGGGTAACGGTCGCTTCCCTGATACGCATGCCCAATTGACCGTGCAGTTGATTGGTTCGATACGCCAGATTTTTGGGGACGAAGGTCTGGATCGCTTGATTACGCAACGCGAAGTGGACGCGCGAGCGAGCTATCAACAGGTCTGTACGGGCGACTCCTTGCAGGAGCGACTGGAGCAACTGGCGATGATTCGCACGCAGGAGGGGTATATGGCGCGCGTCGAGCGCGACGGCAAGGATTGGTTGCTGATTGAAGACCATTGCCCGATTTGTGCAGCCGCCCGCACATGCCAAGGCTTCTGCCGCTCCGAGTTGCAGGTGTTTCAGGAAATCGCCGGACAGGACGCTACGGTTGTCCGGGAAGAGCATCTGCTCAGCGACGCACGACGCTGCGTCTACCGCATTGCCGGTACTCAAGCGACCACGTCGTGACACCTCCCATGATCAATCGATACTTAATCTTAAGTCTGCTGCTAACCCTGAGCGCGAGCGCACAAGGATCGATGCGTTGTGGTACCGGCATCGTTTCCGGAGGAGAGACCACCTCCGAGGTCATCGAAAAGTGCGGTAAACCGTCGGAGTCCAACGTGATCGACCCCGTCATCGGCGAGAACGGGTATCTGAAGCGAGGATCTGTGACCATTGAGCATTGGGTCTATGGACCTGCCAACGGTGGCTACCGATACCTGAAGTTCATTGATGGCAAACTGGTAGGGATTGAGTTCAAGCGGAAATAATTGCGTATCGTTATAATCGCGGGGCTTCGGTCCAATGGATCAGAGCCTGTATCCAACCCCGGCGACCCGCGCAGATTACGCCGCGTCCGCCGAGCCCCACATGCTCAAGGAGATGTCCATGAAACGCGTAGTAATGACTGGATTGTTCCTTACCACTGCACTATTGGCGGCCCCGGTGTTTGCCGGGAACGAAAGCAGTCTGTGCCAGATAAACCTGCAAAAAGTCAGAGACGCTCTGGTGAGCAATCCCCAATTGAACGAGCAACTGAAGGGCGATGTCGAGACCACCGTCCATAGAGCCGAAGCAGCCCTCGCCAGGAACAACGACGAAGGCGCAAGAGAATGCATTTCTCTAACGACCCAGGCGCTGCAAAAAGCCCAGAGCCATTAAGGCGACCGGCAAGTCACGGCGAGCCCCGTCACCTTCGCACCAGACTTTGAGGTGATGGGGCACGCAACGACAACTGCCCGCTTGTTGTTGCCCCCATTATTCAAACTTTGAACTGCCCCACCAACCCTTGCAATTGAGCGCCCAGACTGCTCAGTTCACGGGCTGTCTGCGCGCCCTCTACAGCGTCGATTGCGACACTGTCCACGGCGACAGCTATCTGGTGGACGCTACGATTGATCTCCTCAGCGACCGCTGTCTGCTCTTCCGCAGCACTGGCAATTTGGGCATTCATCGAGTTAATCGTTGCGATCAACTGAGCCATGGCGTCCAGCGACGTACCGGCAAGATTCGAGTGTTTTTGAGTGTCCTCTCCCATCTCACTGGCATGCTGCATGGCCGCAACGGCTTTGCTGGTGGCCGTTTGCAAACGATCAATCATTACCTGGATTTCACCCGTGCTGTGCTGGGTCCTGCTGGCCAAGGCGCGTACTTCGTCAGCAACCACCGCGAAGCCACGTCCCGCTTCACCCGCTCGTGCAGCTTCGATCGCCGCGTTGAGCGCCAACAAATTGGTCTGCTCGGCAATCGAACGGATCACGTCCAGAACGCTCACGATGCTCTGCACATCCTGACGTAATGTTTCCATGGTATCGCTGGAGCCTCGAACCTCGGTCACCAACTGATGGATTTGGGAGATGCTTTTATCCACAACTTGCTTGGCCGTCTGCCCCTCTTTGTCAGTCTCGCTCGCTGCGTCGGCCGCTTGCTGAGCACTGTGGGCAACTTCATGGGCGGCAGCGGACATTTCATTGATGGCAGTGGCGACCTGGTCAGTTTCATGGCGCTGAGCACTGATCGCCTGCTCGGAACGATGCGCCTGATTAGCCACGGCCGTGACGAGCGTGGAGAGTTTGCCGGTGGTGCCCGCGACCTGTTGTACCAACACATGAATCTTTGCAACGAACAGGTTAAAGGAGTTGGCCAATTCCCCCAGCTCATCCTGGCTTGTCACCAGCAAGCGCTGAGTCAAATCGCCCTCGCCAGAAGCCATATCGTCCAGATTGCGTTTGATCCGTAACAATGGCTTGAGCAAGGTGCTGCTCATCATGACGGCCAACACCGCCATGAAGATAAGCAGGCCCACCGCAGAGCCGATCATCACCATCAAGAGGCTGTGAACGCGGGTATCAAAACTACTGCGTGCTGCTTTTACTTGTGCCTCTACATCATCAAGATTGACGGACGTGCCGATAACCATGTCCCACTTGGGGAGAGAGAGGGAGTAACCCACTTTCGGCACCAGCACACTGCCGTCACTCAAGAGGAAGCTGTAGTGAACATAGTGACTATTGTCTCGCCCCGCACTCACCAACTCGCGAATTGCATACACGCCATTGGGGTCTTTGAACTCATAGAAGCTTTGACCAATTTTATCGTTGGTGTTGCCTTGAAAAATACGTACGGCATGGCTGTCATAGCCCCAGAAGTAGCCACTTTTTCCGTAGTTCAAACGCTTTAGCAGGGTGACGGCCTGGTCACGCGCCGTGATGTCGTTGTTGTCCGACCCTTCATAAATAGGTGCGATGGCATTCATCGCCACCTCTACATATTGCTTTATTTCGACACGATGATCTTCAATCAGGCGCTCGCGGGTCTGGGTTTCTTGTTGATCCGCCAGCGTCTGCAACGCTTGGATGACGACCGCACACACGATAAAAGCCAGCGCACAAATGGGCACCAGCGTTAACAGCAACAGTTTACTTCTCAAGCGCAAATGGGTGAGCATGGCAGGCCCCTTTAGTTAATCATAATGGCATACGTAAATCGGTACTTTAAAAGCGAATGCCTAGGGTTCCTGTGGCTCCATATGGCTGTTATGTATCGCCAGAATAGCGGGCCAGTTCTTGTAGAAATGCTCAGCCACTGTCGGATCAAAGTGCTTGCCGGCGTTGTCCCCGATGTACGCGGCTGCGTCCTCGACCGGCCAGGCTTTCTTATAGGGGCGTGATGACGCCAAGGCATCGAAGACATCGGCCACCGCAACAATACGTCCTGCTTCAGGAATGGCTTCACCCTCCAGCCCGTTGGGGTAGCCACTACCGTCCCATTTTTCGTGATGGCTTAACGCGATAACGCGTGCCAGGCACAGTAACTCCGAATCCCCATGTTCCAGAATTTCCGCACCAATCGCCGCGTGGGTTTTCATCACCTCCCATTCTTCGGGTTCAAACTTACCGGCCTTGAGCAGAATCGAATCCGGAATACCAATCTTGCCGACATCGTGCATCGGGCTGGCGTGCAACAGTAGTTCACACTCGCTGTCCGTCCATCCCATGCTTTTGGCCAACAGTGCCGAATACAGACTCATTCGGACAATGTGCAGCCCCGTTTCGTTGTCGCGATATTCCGCTGCACGCCCAAGACAATGAACAACCTGTATACGTGCCTGGTACAGAGCATCTGTACGGTGCTGCACCATGCGTTCCAGCGTTGCTTTCTGGCTGTGCACTAATCGATGAGCCAGATGAGCGTCCAGTAAATTACGCACACGCATGAGTAGCTCAACACGTATAAAGGGCTTGATGACGAAATCCCGCGCACCTGCCGCCAGTGCTTTCAGCAGATAGTCCTGGCCGCATTGAGCGGTCAGCATAATGATGGGTGGCAACAAAGGGTCATCAAGCGCCTTAAGCTGCTCCATCACCTGATAGCCGTCCAGGTGCGGCATATTGATGTCGAGCAAAATAAGATCGGGTCGTAATTCCTTATAGCGCTCAAGAACCAGACGCGAATCCTGTATCAGAACCGGGCTGGAATATCCCTCACTGACCAGCATCTTGTGCAGCAGCTTAAGATTGGTCGTTTCATCGTCAATGACAAAAATACAAGAATGGTTAGTGGGCTGTGCGCTCATGTCTGAGCCTCCTTACTGTCAGCCAAACAGCCTTCTACCGTGCTCATGAGCAGGCCGAAGTCGATGGGCTTGGTGAGACATTTGGCGAAGCCGGCGGAAAGGGCTTTTTCGATGTCATGGGACATGGCATTAGCGGTCAGCGCGATAATTGGCGTTTTTTCAAGGCGCCCTTTCAGCACGTTGAGCAGCTTATAGCCGTCCATGCTCTGCATGTTCAGGTCTAGAAGTATTGCATCGGGCCGATAGGCTACCGCTAATTCAACACCTGACGGTGGTGTAACTGCGGTCACCAGGTGTAGATGGCTGTGCCTTGCAAACGCACCCGCCATCAACTTTACATTGACCGGATTATCATCAAGGTACAGCACACATTTTTCGCGCGAGGGCACAGTACCAACGGGTGTTGTATTGCCGACGTTGTTATTCGAATCGAGCCTCTCTTCTGTGGGTTGAGTGGGTAGCTCAATCCAGAAGGTCGTACCGACGCCCTCCTCGCTGACAACACCGACCGCCCCACCCATCAACGCTATCAAGCGACGAGAAATAGTGAGCCCGATACCGGTACCTTCAATGCCACTGTGTTCTGCGCCCAGTCGATTGAAGGGTTGAAACAGTTCGGGGACACGGTCAGATGGAATGCCGATTCCCGTGTCCGTCAGCGTGATTCTGAGTTTTTCATCATCAACAGGTTGTACGCCGACGCTAATATCACCGCCCTCACGGTTATATTTAACGGCGTTAGAAAGCAGGTTCAAAAGGACCTGTTTCAAACGCACCCGATCAGCACACACGACGATCCCCGCCGGGACATTGAGATGCAAAGTAATGTGCCTTGCTTCCGCCAGAATATGGATAAAACTCCAACATTCCTTAAGCAGGCTGGCCAGCTCAACTGCCTCGAGCGAGAGGCTGACATGCCCCGATTCAATGCTGGCTAAATCAAGCACTTCATTGATGAGTTCCAGCAGGTGTTTACCGCCTTTTAGAATCTCCTGGACACTGTCTTTCTGATCAGCGTTCAGGTCACTGTCACACTCGAGCATTTGTGCAAAACCAAGGACGGCGTTCATTGGCGTGCGCAGCTCGTGGCTCATGCTCGAGAGAAAATCAGATTTAGCCTGGTTCGCTTGATCGGCCGCTTTTCGGGCGTCGGCGAGCTCATTGCGGCGGGCCAGTTCTTCACTGAAGTCGGTGAAGATATTAAATAAATTCTGCAGGTCTCCTCGCTCGCCCCTGACGAAACCAATGCTGCTGGAGGAGATATAGACACTGCCATCCTTGCGCCGAATGGGGATGTAACCCACCCAGCTTTTACCCTCCGCTGCTGAACTTAACAGCTCAGTGGCGTAGGTCCCGGCAGTCTTCTCGGGCAGGAAAAGGGTGAAGGGTTGCCCGATACACTCTTTGTCTGAATAGCCTAGTTCTTGAGCATGCCGCTTATTCTGGTAAATAATCAGCCCTTGCCCATCGGTGATACTGACGCATTGACCACTGGCGTCGAACACGTTGCGAAACAGGGCCAAGCGTTGCTCGGCAATTTTGCGCGCCGTAATGTCCTGCACTTGATAGACGAAATGGACGTACTGCCCATCGTCGTTACGTACTGCCGAAATATTGAGCAACACCCAAACAATCCGTCCGCCCTTGGCGTAGTAACGCTTTTCGTGCTGCCAGTTCGACATTTCGCTACTGAGAAGTTTGCTTAAAAAAGCTTGGTCGACCGCGATGTCGTCAGGATGGGTCAAGGTTTTGAAATCGGTGGCGAGCAGTTCATCCTCACTAAAACCGAGCATTGAGCACAAGGCACCGTTGACCAACAACCAAGCGCCTGACAATGAGATCAAGGCCATGCCGATGCCAGACGCTTCGAACGCCCCACGAAAGCGAACTTCGCTTTCAGCTAACGCAATTTCGGCCATCTTGCGCACGTGAATATCTTGCACAACACCCAGCATGTGAAGAGCACCATCGGTCTCGTCACTGACGACAGCCCCTTTTTCTTGCAACCAATGCACCGTGTTGTCTGGCCACACGACTCGAAACTCAATTTCATAGGGTGAGCGGTTTTCAATGCTGACGTTAATGATGCGGGTCAGTTTTTGACGGTCATCAATATGCACCGCGATGAGAAAGTCGCCGTAGTCCCGCTTTAATACGCCTGCCGCAAAGCCAAAGAGTTGCAAGGTTCGGTCCGAACAGGAGACATCACCGTTCGCCAGTTTCACGTCCCATGTACCGATACTGGTGACTTCCTGACTCAAGCGAAGCCTTTCGTGGCTTAAGCGCAGCGCGTTTTCACTGCATTTCAATGCCGTAATATCCGTGCGAACGGACATGTATTGAACGGGTTTTCCGGCAGCGTCTAAAAAAGGGATGATCGTTGCATCAACCCAATAAATCTCACCATTCTTGGCTTTATTGCACAGCTCGCCGCGCCATGTTTTCCCGGCGCTGATGGTTCGCCACAAGTCTTGATAATAGGTTGAGTCGTGAACAGTTGACTTAATCAGCCTGTGATTTTTTCCCAGCAATTCTTTCCGGCTGTAACCACTGATCTGACAGAAGCGGTCATTCACATGCACAATATTGCCAGCCCCATCCGCGACGCTAATGATGGCGTGTTGATCGATCGCGGAACGCAACGCTTTAAGGCGGGCACGCGCTCGACGTGCATCCTCACGCACGCGAACAAAAGCACTTTTTACAGCACGATAACCCAACGCTTGCGAGCTGAGAGTCGCCACCAATAGCTCTAAGCCAACAGGCTCGATCAGAAAGCAAACACCGCTCGACACCTTGACCTGCGGCATCGTCTCAACGTCAGCGCCTCTTGTTAGAAAAATGACGGGTAATGAAGTATTTTCAGGTCGTTGCCGCGCGATGACCAAGAGCTCCCCGGCTGATAGGGAGGGCAAATGGGCGCTCGCCACCAAAACGTCGGGCTTGAAATGATTAACAGCGTCCAGCGCCGCCAGCGGGTCGGGGGTGGAGAACACACTAATGCCGACATCTCTTAAGGCTTCCGCCTTAGCGGTCAAGCTTGACTGATTGCAGTCAAGCAGAATGACGCGCAATGGGGTCGCGCTGCGCCGAGTCCGGGCTGCTTCGATGAGAGAAACGACACAATCGACATCCAGCGGGCACTGGGAAAAAAGACTGACCCCGAGTCGCTGCCACTCGATTTGATCCTGGACGCTATCCGCTGCGTCGGACAGCACAATCCACTCGGCTACATCGCGTGCGCGCTCACTTAACTCCCCACGCTCGACTGATGAGAGTGTGCAGAGCCACGACTGCTCTGTCAGCAGCACCTCTTGGCTGCCCGATAAAGAGGGGAGTAATTTGAGACTGCGACACTCACTCACCTCGAATTCTTTTAAATCGAGATGCGTTATAAGCGATGACATCTCAGCAGAGAATTCACCGAGCGTTATTATTCTCAAAGACTGGGTACCAACATCAATTCGTCGAACCGCACCAGGAGGGGCTAGACGGATTAGCCCATACTTTCCCCTGTAAAATGTCAGGTCATTAGAATGGCTATTCGCTACTGTGTCCATCGCTAAACGTGTCCCCACCCTCACTCGCATGGGCAGGCATCGGTCTCGTTGCGCAAAATTCAATGAAAATTAAATTTACATAACCTATTGAAAAATATGAATTTAATTCAAAATTTTCTTGAGGAGCACGTATAGCACTGACCCTTTTTTTGAGCGCATGCCTTTCGTCTATAGTACTTTGATCTAACCAAATTAAGCCTTGACGCCACCTATAATCGATAGCTACCTATCAAGAGTTTGATCAACGCAACTTCACCTGAATAAAGTCATACTACTCCCTTTAACTCATCTACTTTCGCACGTCGCCGCCTTAATAATCGACCCTGCGATACAGCAACTTTGCCAGCAAGCTATGTATATAACCACTCAGTATGTCACCTGTAATCCAATGCCTAAGTGCACCGGCCTGCCCCATACAAAAACAGGCGCCGAAGCACCTGTTTTTTTACAGTTTAAACCCCTCTATCAACTCTCCAGCGCGCGCACCCGCTCCATGCGACCTTGCTCTTGGGCCGCATCGGAGGATTGCACGGTGAAGTCGAAGTCGATTTCGGCGAAGCGGCCTTCGACACCATGGGCACGGGCGGCAGCCGGGTCTTCGCTGAAGCGAATGTCGGCGATCAGCTCATCACGAGTGGCGTAGGCGAAGTCGTCGTGCAGGTACTGCTCACCCGACAGGTTGATCTGGGTCGTCAAGTGGCGATGACCTGGGGCCGAGATGAAGAAGTGGATGTGCGCCGGACGCTGCCCGTGGCGACCCAGTTGGTCGAGCAGCTGTTGCGTTGGACCGTCCGGTGGGCAACCGTAGCCAGACGGCACGATGCTGCGAAAACGATAGTTGCCTTGGGCATCGGTCTCGATACGGCGACGCAGGTTGAACTCGGATTGCGTGCCGTCGAAGTACGAATACGTACCCCCGGTATTGGCGTGCCAGACATCGACAATGGCGTTGGCGACTGGTTTGCCATCCAGATCCTTGACCTGACCTTTCATGAACAACACGGTGCCGGCATCAGTGCCATCGTCCAGTCGCGCTTCGGCTTTGCTCAGAGGTGCACCGGCCACATACAACGGACCTTCGATGGTGCGCGGCGTGCCGCCTGACTTGCCTGCCTCTTCGTCTTCGGCGTCCATCACCAGGTCGAGGTAGTGCTCCAGGCCAAGGCCTGCAACCAGCAAGCCTGCTTCCTGGCGAGCACCCAGTTCATTGAGGTAGTTGACCGCTTTCCAGAACTCTTCCGGGGTCACGCTCAGCTCGTCGATGATGTTTACCGTGTCTTTCAGAATGCGATGCACCAGCGCCTTGACCCGTGGGTTACCCGCGTCATTGAGCTGACCACTGGCTTCCTTCAGGAATTGCTGGACGCCTTCGGTTTGAGCAATTTTTACAGTCATTATCAGAGCCTCAAATTTTATATTTATTAGGAAGCACGCAAGCACGGGAGTCGGCTATCGGTCGTCTTCGCGAATCGATGAAGGGTGACGGCACAAGGCATTCACTTCGATGGCCATGTACGGATACAACGGCAATTGCATCAGCAGGTCGTGCAGTTCCTGAACGCTGTCGACGTCGAACACGCTGTAGTTGGCGTACAACCCGGCGATGCGCCAGATGTGTCGCCACTTGCCGGATTCCTGCAGACGCTGGGAGAGCGCTTTTTCTTCAGCCTTGAGCCGGACGACCTTTTCCGGGTCCTCGTCGAGCGGGATATTCACGGTCATTTTTACGTGGAACAACATGTTGATGGCCTCCTCAGGCAAGGCTGATGGCAGCGGACGTCTTGTCACGGCGGAAGAACGCCAAGCGCTCTTCATCCAGGCTCAAACCCAGGCCTGGCGTGCGTGGAACGTGCAGTTGGAAATCGCGGTAGACCAGCGGTTGGGTCAAAATATCTTCGGTCAGTAACAGTGGCCCGAACAGCTCGGTGTCCCAGGTGAGTTTGGCAAGGGTCAGGAACGCGTGAGCAGAAGCCAGCGTGCCGATGCCACCCTCGAGCATGGTGCCGCCATACAGACCGATACCTGCCGCTTCGGCGATCGCAGCGGTACGCAACACGGCACGTGGGCCGCCGTTCTTGGCGATCTTCAGGGCGAACACCGAAGCCGCGCCTTCGCGGGCCAGGTTGAAAGCATCTTCAACACATTCGATGGATTCGTCAGCCATGATCGGTGCCGGGCTGCGCGCATTCAGACGGGCCATGCCCGCACGGTTATTGCGCGAGATCGGTTGCTCGATCAGGTCAATGCCGTTGTCGGCCAATACCTGACAAGCACGAATTGCCACGGCTTCATCCCACGCCTGATTGACGTCGACCCGCACACTGGCGCGGTCGCCCAAGGCGTGTTTGATCGCGATAACGTGGGCCAGATCCTTGTGTACTTCTCCGGCACCGATTTTCAATTTGAAGATCCGGTGGCGGCGGATATCGAGCATTTTTTCGGCTTCGGCAATGTCACGCGCCGTGTCGCCGCTGGCCAGGGTCCAGGCCACTTGCAACGCATCGCGGACCCGGCCGCCGAGCAGCTCGCTGACGGGCAGACCCAAACGCTTGCCTTGCGCATCGAGCAGTGCGCTTTCGATCCCGGATTTGGCGAAGGTGTTGCCCTTGGCAGCGCGATCAAGGCGCAGCATGGCGGCGTTGATATTGCCCGCATCCTGGCCGACCAGCAGGGGCGCCAAGTGCGTGTCGATGTTGGTTTTGATGCTTTCCGGACTTTCGTTGCCGTAGCTCAGGCCACCAATAGTCGTGGACTCGCCGATGCCTTCGACACCGTCGGAACAGCGCACCCGAATCACCACCAGTGTCTGATTCTGCATCGTGTGCATGGCCAGCTTGTGCGGGCGGATGGTCGGCAGGTCGACGATAATCGTCTCCAGCGACGTGATCACGGTAGAAGTCATTTCAATACCCATCAGGTTCTTTTGTTTTCAACCTTGATATTGAGCCGACCTTTTTAGCCTTTCCAATATAGAATTAGTCTCATTCGATACTTTAAAGGTATGCAGAAGCCCCTCACGTGGCGCTGCCAAGGAGTCCCTATGGAGCTTCGCCATCTGCGTTACTTTCAGGTACTCGCCGAGACCCTGAACTTCACCCGCGCCGCAGAGCGGCTGCACATCGCTCAGCCACCGTTGAGCCGGCAAATCCAACAGCTTGAAGATGAACTCGGGGTTGTACTGCTGGAGCGCGGTCGCCCGTTGCGCCTGACCGAGGCCGGGCGTTATTTCTACGAACACTCCCATACCCTGCTCAATCAACTTGCCACCGTTTGCGACAACACTCGGCGCATTGGCGCTGGCCAGAAGACGTGGATGGGGATCGGCTTCGCACCTTCGACCCTGTATGGCGTGTTACCCGAGTTGATTCGGCGACTGCGCAGCGATGAGCAGCTTGATCTGGAACTGGGGCTGTCGGAAATGACCACTCTGCAGCAAGTGCAGGCCTTGAAAGCCGGACGCATCGACATCGGTTTTGGTCGGATTCGCATCGACGATCCGGCGATCCATCAGCGCATCCTCACCGAAGACCGGCTTGTCGCCGCTCTCCCCGCCGGCCATCCGCTGCTCGCGGGACCCGCCACACTCGCGCAACTGGCACGCGAGCCTTTTGTGCTGTATCCCGGCAACCCGCGACCCAGCTATGCCGACCACATCCTGGCGCTATTCGCCGCCCACGGCCTGAGCATCAACGTCGCGCAATGGACCAACGAAATGCAGACGGCGATTGGTTTGGTAGGCGCAGGCATCGGCATCACCCTGGTGCCCGCCTCAGTGCAATTGCTGCACCGGGTAGACATTGGCTACACCACCTTGTTCGAATCGAACGCGACCTCGCCCATCATCCTCAGCCGCCGCGTGGGTGATGTAACGCCCAGCCTGACGCATTGCTTGAGTTTGATTGATGAGTTGTTGGTGAGCCGTTGACAGGCTTTTGCGCGTGCACCTGAGCCCTCATCGCAGGCATGCCAGCGATGAGGGCTCTGCACAGTCGAACTGCCGTTAGAACAACGCCAGGGTGTAGCTGAGGATCACGCGGTTTTCGTCTTGCTGGTTCTGCCCAGGGATGTTGTTGCGCCACATGGCGTTTTTCCACATCACACCAAAGCCTTTCAGCGTACCAGCCGGCACAACATAGGCCAGGGTCAGGTCGCGCTCCCACTCGCTGGCGCTGGTGGTCGGAGTATCGATATCGTCACCTTTAAGGTAGACGATGCCGGCAGTTGCGCCCGGCAGACCGACTGTGGCGAAGTCATAAGCGTAACGAGCTTGCCAGGTTTTTTCCCCGGCACGGCCAAACTTCTGGATCTGCATGTCGGTGATGGTGCCGTTGGACGAACCGTCACCCTGGTTCAGCCAAGGGAAGTCGCTGTCGCCGTTGCTGACCTGATAACCGCCACCGAAGGTATGCCCCGCGAGGGTGTAAAGGAACAGGCCGCTGTACAGGTTGTTGTCGACTTTACCCTTGGTCACTTTGCCGCCGTAGAAACCGGTGGTGAAGTAGGCGGGGTCGTGACTGTTAGCGCCGTCATCCTTGCTGTTGAAGTAGCGGATGTCGCTCTTCAGTACACCTGGACCGATGGACCAGTTGTGGACCAGACCAAGGAAGTGTTGCTTGTAAAAGTCTTCCAGGTTGCCGTAGTAGTACTGCAATGTCAGGTCTTTGGTCAGCTTGTAATCGCCACCGGCATACATGAATTTGTTACTGAATCGGCCGGTAATCGGGTTGTTCGCACCACCGATGGACAGGTTCTCGTTGTTGCTGGAGTTACGGCCTTTAACCTGTTCGATCTGACCGCCAACCAGCGTCAGGTCAGTGATATCGGCCGACGTGATTTGGCCGCCCTGCCAGGTTTGCGGCAACAGACGACCATCGTTGGTGACGATGACCGGGTTCTTCGGCTGCAAAGTACCCAGCTTCAGTTCGGTCTTGGAGATCTTGGCCTTGGCGGTCAGGCCCAGGCTCGAGAAATCATCAACCGCGTGGTCGCCGTCACTCGGGAACACGATACCGCCATAGTTGTTACCGGTCGGGTTGCCGTGCTTCGCGGTGCTTGAGTCCAGTTTGACCCCCAACATGCCGATTGCATCAACGCCGAAACCAACAAGACCCTGGGTATAACCCGACGTGAAATCAAGCTGGAAACCTTGGCCCCATTCCGCTTGATAGTTGTTGTTTTTGGCCGTGATGCCATCACGGTTATCTT
The DNA here is from genome assembly GCF_056680355.1 of Pseudomonas sp. ASL8. Lineage (NCBI taxonomy): Bacteria > Pseudomonadati > Pseudomonadota > Gammaproteobacteria > Pseudomonadales > Pseudomonadaceae > Pseudomonas > Pseudomonas sp. ASL8. The sequence continues at coordinate 828,873 of NZ_CM155278.1, forward strand.
GGTTGATGTAGAAATTGCGCAGCTTCAGATTGGCTTTGCTGTCTTCGAGAAAACCAGCTGCACCCGCTTGCTGGGCTACGACAGCTGTCACTACAGCAAGCGCCAGGTTGGACTTTTTCATTGCTTTACTCCGCTCTTGGATCTTTTTTTGTTGTTTTACGTCCTGAACAATCACTATTCAGGGCCTTACTGATCACTCTGCAAACGAACATCACGTAATCGGTGCCGGGTTGAACAAGGTGATGTCGTTGTGTAGCCGTAGCGCTTCGGCGCAGGTTTTTTTCTTGCCGCTGGCAACGTCCAGGTAGAAGTGGAACAACTCCCACCCCAGGTCCTCGATGCTCGCGCGGCCTGTGGCGATGCGCCCGGCATCGATGTCGATCAGGTCCGGCCAGCGCTGGGCCAGCTCGGTGCGAGTCGAGACTTTCACCACCGGCGCCATGGCCAAACCGTAGGGCGTGCCGCGCCCCGTGGTGAACACATGCAGGTTCATCCCGGCCGCCAGTTGCAACGTGCCGCAGACAAAGTCGCTGGCCGGTGTCGCGCAGAAGATCAGCCCTTTGCGCTTGAACCGTTCGCCAGGGCCGAGCACGCCGTTGATTGCGCTGCTGCCGGATTTGACGATGGAGCCCAGGGACTTCTCGACGATGTTCGACAACCCGCCCTTCTTGTTGCCTGGCGTGGTATTGGCGCTGCGATCCGCTTCGCCCTTGGCGAGGTAACGGTCGTACCAGTCCATTTCACGGACCAGTTCTTGCGCCACTTCTTTGGTTTCGGCCCGGGAGGTCAGCAGGTAAATAGCGTCGCGCACTTCGGTGACTTCGGAGAACATCACCGTCGCCCCGGCACGCAACAACAGATCCGAAGCGAAGCCCAGCGCCGGGTTGGCGGTGATGCCACTGAACGCATCGCTGCCGCCGCACTGCATGCCCAGAATCAGCTCGGACGCCGGTACGGTTTCGCGACGACGCTGATCGAGCTTTTTCAGGCGCACTTCAGCCATCGCCATGATCTCCTCGATCATTTCGACGAAGCCGTGGCTGGAGTCCTGCAGGCGATACAGCCAGGGGTCATCGAGATCCACCGAGCTGTCGTTTTCATGCATGACCTGCCCCGGCTGCAATTTCTCGCAGCCCAGACTGATCACCAGGGCCTCGCCGCCCAGGTTCGGGTTGCGCGCCAGATTGCGCACGGTGCGAATCGGGATATAAGCGTCAGTCGCGGTGATCGCCACGCCACAGCCGTAGCTGTGGGTCAGCGCCACCACGTCATCGACGTTCGGGTACTTGGGCAACAACTCATCGCGGATGCGTTTGACTGCATGATCGAGCACACCCGTCACGCACTGCACGGTAGTGGTGATGCCAAGGATATTGCGCGTACCGACAGTACCGTCGGCGTTGCGATAACCCTCAAACGTGAAACCTTCCAGCGGCGCCTGTTTTTCCGGCACGTCAGTGGACAGTGGCAGGCTGTCCAGCGGTGGTGCGGATGGCATACGCAGTTGATCTTCCCTGACCCAGCTGCCGCGTGGAATCGCTTGCAAGGCATAACCGATGGTTTGCCCGTAACGGATCACCGGCTGGCCTTCGGCGATGTCCACCAGATTGACCTTGTGGCTTTGCGGCACGTTATCGAGGGTCACCAGGCCGTTGTCGAACCGGGTCCCGGCCGGGACGCCTTGGTCGTTGACCACAACCGCCACGTTGTCGAGTTCGTGCAAGCAGATGTAACGCGGCGAATCGGCATGTTGAATCAGGTTCATCACGGTTTTCCTCAGGATTTGGCTTGAGAAAGTGTGCCGGCGTTGTCACCGGTCAAAGGCCCCTTGGCTGGCGGCTCGGTCAAGACGACACGTTTGATTGGGCCGACGATCACCAGGTAGCTGAACACTGCTACCAGCGCGTTGGCGCCGACGTACACCAAGGCCCATTTGAACGAGCCGGTGGCGCTGATGATGTAGCCAATCACGATCGGGGTAGTGATCGAAGCGATGTTGCCGAACATGTTGAACAGGCCACCGCTCAAACCGGCGATCTGTTTCGGCGAGGTGTCGGACACCACCGCCCAACCCAACGCGCCGACGCCTTTGCCGAAGAAAGCCAGGGCCATGAAGCCGACCACCATCCATTCGATATCAACGTAGTTACAGGCAACGATGGAGGTCGAGAGCAGCAGACCACCAATGATCGGCGCCTTGCGGGCAAAGGTCAGGGAGTGGCCTTTACGCAACAGGTAGTCGGAAATGATCCCGCCCAACACCCCACCGATAAAGCCGCAGATGGCGGGCAGCGAAGCAATGAAGCCTGCCTTGAGGATGGTCATCCCGCGCTCCTGAACCAGGTACACCGGGAACCATGTCAGGAAGAAGTAGGTGATGCCGTTGATGCAGTATTGGCCCAGATAAACGCCCAGCATCATGCGGTTGGTCAACAGCTGTCGCACGTAGTCCCACTTCGGACCACCGCTGGCGCCTTTGCCTTTGTCCTGATCCATGTCGACCATGCCGCCGTTGTTGGCGATATGGTTGAACTCGGCTTCGTTGATCTTCGGGTGATTGCGCGGGCTGTGGATAACTTTCAGCCAGATCAGCGAAAACAAAACGCCGACGCCGCCCATGACCACGAACACATGCTGCCAGCCGTAGGTGTAGACGATCCAGCCCATCAGCGGCGCGAACAGCACGGTGGCGAAGTATTGCGCAGAGTTGAAGATGGCCGAGGCCGTGCCGCGTTCAGCGGTCGGGAACCAGGCAGCCACAATGCGGGCGTTGCCGGGGAAGGATGGCGCTTCAGCCAGACCGACCAGGAAGCGCAGCATGAACAGCGCAACGATGGCGGTCGAGACACCGAACTCACCGACATAGCCTTGCAGCACGGTGAACAGCGACCACGTAAAGATGCTCAAGGCATAGACTCTCTTCGAACCGAAACGGTCGAGCAGCCAGCCGCCAGGGATCTGACCGGCCACGTAGGCCCAGCCGAACGCAGAGAAGATATAACCGAGGGTGACGGCGTCGATGCCGAGGTCTTTTTGCAGGCTGGAGCCCGCGATCGCGATGGTTGCACGGTCGGCATAGTTGATCGTGGTCACCAGAAAAAGCATGAGCAAAATCAAATAGCGGACGTGAGTCGGCTTGGTCTGTTGCATGTACATGTGCTCCCACTAATTATTTTTTTGTGCGGGTAAAACATTTTTTACGTGTTGCTCATGTAGGCGCTGCCGAAGGCTGCGGCAGCGCCTACAGATCGTCTATTTACGAACCGATGTAGCTGGTTTTTACGACGGTATAGAACTCTTGCGCATAGCGACCTTGCTCACGCGAACCGTAGGACGAACCCTTACGACCACCGAACGGCACGTGGTAATCGACACCGGCCGTTGGCAGGTTGATCATCACCATCCCGGCCTGTGAATGACGCTTGAAGTGGTTGGCGTACTTCAGCGACGTCGTCGCGATGCCCGCCGACAGACCGAACTCAGTGTCGTTAGCCATGGCCAGCGCTGCTTCGTAATCCGCGACGCGAACAATGTTCGCAACCGGACCAAAGACTTCCTCCTTGCTGATGCGCATTTCCGCGGTGCTGTCCGCGAACAGGGTCGGTGCCAGGAAGTAACCTTCGGTGTCGCAAGTGACCAGCTCACCACCGGTTACCAGACGCGCGCCTTCATCCTGCGCGATGGCAACGTAGCTCATGTCTTGATCAAGCTGGGCCTTGGACACGACCGGACCGATATCGATACCGGACTTCAGCGCGTGGCCGACCTTGATCGAACGCATGCGCTCGGCCATGGCTTCGACGAACTTGTCGTGAATGCCAGCCGTCACGATAAAGCGGCTGGAAGCGGTGCAACGCTGGCCGGTGGAGTAAAACGCGCTCTGTACCGACAGCTCGACCGCTTGTTTGAGGTCCGCGTCATCGAGAATGACCTGCGGGTTCTTGCCACCCATTTCCAGTTGCACTTTGGCCTGACGCGCGATGCAATCGACCGCGATCTGGCGACCAACGCCGACCGAACCGGTGAAGCTGATGCCATCGACCTTGCGGCTTTTAACCATCACGTCACCGACCACACGCCCACTGCCCATCACCAGGTTGAACACACCCGCCGGGAAGCCTGCACGGGAGATGATTTCAGCCAGTGCCCAGGCACAACCCGGAACCAGATCCGCAGGCTTGATCACGACGCAGTTGCCGTAGGCCAGCGCCGGAGCGATCTTCCAGGCCGGAATGGCAATCGGGAAGTTCCACGGAGTGATCAGTCCGACCACACCCAGGGCTTCGCGAGTTACTTCAACGTTGACGCCCGGACGTACCGACGGGATGTAGTCACCGGAGATACGCAGGCATTCGCCGGCGAAGAATTTGAAGATGTTACCGGCGCGGGTCACTTCGCCAATCGCTTCAGGCAAGGTCTTGCCTTCTTCACGGGCAAGCAAGGTACCAAGCTCTTCGCGACGGGCGAGGATTTCGCTGCCAACCTTGTCCAGCGAGTCACTACGCGCCTGAATACCGGACGTCGACCAGGCCGGGAATGCGCCGCGGGCTGCGTCAATGGCGGCATTGACCTGCGCCACGTCGGCCTGGGCGTATTCACCGATCACGTCCGACAGGTCGGACGGGTTGATGTTGGAAGAGTAGGTCGCACCGGCAACCCACTCACCGCCAATGTAGTTATCGAAACGCTTTGAATCAGACACAGACATTCTCCTGGAAAAGGCAAAAAACCGCTGACGGATCAGCGGCCTTGATTCATGCGATTTTTACTGCGCGCCCTGCTTGTCCATCAGCGCAGCCAGCATTTCGAACTCATCAGGTGTCAGGTCGGTCAGTGGGGTGCGTACCGGACCGGCGTCGTAGCCGGCGATTTTCGCGCCCGCCTTGACGATGCTGACCGCGTAACCCGATTTGCGGTTGCGGATGTCCAGGTAAGGCAGGAAGAAGTCATCAATCAGCTTGCCGACAGTGGCGTGGTCGTCACGGGCAACGGCGTGATAGAAGTCCATCGCCATTTTCGGCAGGAAGTTAAACACCGCCGAGGAGTAGACCGGAACGCCCAGCGCCTTGTAGGCGGCAGCGTAGACTTCGGCGGTCGGCAAGCCACCCAGGTAGCTGAAACGATCACCCAGGCGACGGCGGATCGACACCATCAGTTCGATGTCACCCAGACCGTCTTTGTAGCCGATCAGATTTGGGCAGGTCTCAGCCAGACGCTCCAGCAGCGGCGCGGTCAGGCGGCAGACGTTACGGTTGTAAACGATCACGCCGATGTTGACCGACTTGCACACGGCTTCAACGTGGGCGGCAACGCCGTCCTGGCTGGCTTCAGTCAAGTAGTGCGGCAGCAACAGCAAGCCTTTGGCGCCCAGGCGTTCGGCTTCTTGAGCATATTCGATGGCTTGACGGGTAGAACCACCGACACCGGCCAGGATCGGCACACTGGTGGCGCAGGTGTCTACAGCCGTCTTGATCACTTCGGAGTATTCGCTGGCCGCCAGGGAGAAGAACTCACCGGTGCCGCCAGCGGCGAACAAGGCAGTAGCGCCGTACGGGGCCAGCCACTCAAGACGCTTGATATAGCCCGCGCGATGGAAATCGCCCTGAGCATTGAAATCGGTGACCGGGAAAGACAGCAGGCCGGAAGAGAGGATGGACTTCAGTTCTTGTGGATTCATTATTTGAACACCCTGGATAGCAAATGTGGAGGAAGCACATCAGCTCCAAACTGATGTCGTACGTCATCGTACAACTGAAAATAAGATCACTCAATAGAGATTTGCGGGAATTTGATTTGGGGGCGTGAGGGCCGATCAGCGGTCAGGGAAACTGCATCGACCCAAATGTAGGAGCTGCCGAAGGCTGCGATCACCCCGGGGTCGCGTCCGACGGGACCGGATGCGACGGTTGATCGTGTGAAGGCCGTTCCGGCCTTATCGCAGCCTTCGGCAGCTCCTACAGGAGTTAAGCTTGCTGCTGTTCTGCCTGTTCATGGGCATGACGCAAGCGTTCGCGGCTGTTGGTCAGGTGCAGACGCATGGCCGCGCGGGCAGCGTCGGAGTCCTGGCGGGCGATGGCCTCAAAGATTTCTTCGTGCTCACGGCTCAAGCGGTTCAGGTAGCGCTGTTGGTCATCATGAGCCAGACGCGCCGAATTGATCCGGGTACGCGGAATGATGCTGGTACCCAGATGGGTCATGATGTCGACGAAGTAGCGGTTACCGGTGGACAAGGCAATCTGCAGGTGGAACTGAAAATCTGATGCTACCGCATCACCGGCCTGCGACGCACTTTCAATCAGGGCATCCAGCGCAGCACGCATGGCGACCAGTTGCTCAGGGGTGCGACGTTGCGCGGCCAACCCTGCGGACTCCACCTCAAGGCTGATGCGCAACTCAAGAATCGCCAGCACATCACGCAAGGTGACAATGGTCGCCGGATCGATTCGAAAGCCGCTCGGGCTCGGCGTGTCCAGCACGAAAGTGCCGATGCCATGCCGGGTTTCCACCAGCCCGGACGCCTGCAAACGCGAGATCGCCTCGCGCACCACCGTCCGGCTGACGCCCTGCTCTTGCATGATCGCCGACTCTGTCGGCAACTTGTCTCCGCGCTTCAATTGGCCGTCGCGAATCCGTTCAGACAGTTCAGTGACCAATTCCTGAGCGAGGCTGCGGTGCTTTCTGCGAACGCGGGGCGCAGGACTCTGATTATCCATGTCGAACATTTGTCCCAAGGCGATGAAAAACACATGATAGCTCAACCGGGTTGTACGATAACACTCGTAACAACTCGGCCGGTTTCAGGTTATTGGTTTCAAACAACCACTTCAGGATGAGATTGCTCGCGCAGTTGCCCACCGTCAATGCGCAGATGCCGTCGATGGAAGCGCTTGAGACTGCTGCTATGGCCGATACTGAGCAAGGTCACGCCCGGCAACTCGTCGATCAGCGCCTGGTACAGAGCCGCCTCGTCTTCCTCGTCCATGGCTGAAGTTGCTTCATCCAGGTACAGCCAACTGGGTGCATAGAGCAACGCACGGGAGAAAGCCACACGCTGTTGTTCGCCTGGGGACAACATGCGCTGCCAGTGATCACTTTCATCCAGACGCGGTACCAGGTGCATCAAGCGACAGGTTTCAAGCACCTGAGCAAAGCGCTCGACGGGATACGCTTCCGGCGCCTGTGGATAACTTAACGCTTCGCGCAGTGTGCCAATGGGCAAATATGGCCGCTGCGGCAAAAACAGATAACGCTCGGCGGGCAGCTTCACGCTGCCCAGCCCATCGCTCCACAACCCACCCAACGCTCGCAGCAGGGTACTTTTGCCGCTGCCGGAACGACCGCTGAGCATGACCCGGTCACCGCGAACGATGTTCAGGCTGGCGCCAGCCAACAGTTCACGGCCATCAGCCAGGTTCAGCGCCAGATTGTCAAAATGCAGGCCATCACCGTCTCGGTCCAGCTTGATGGTTGAGGTGCGCGCTTCATTGTCCGCCATGCCCTGCCGGAAGCTCAGCAATCGGTCACACGTGGCGCGCCACGAGGCCAGTGTGGTGTACGCCTCGATGAACCAACTGAAGTTCTCTTGCACGTTGCCGAATGCAGAATTGATCTGCATCAGACCGCCCAGCTCAATCGAGCCGGAGAAATAACGCGGTGACGCCACGACGAAAGCAAACACGGTGGCAATCTGGGAATAGCCCGCAGTGAAGAAGGTCAGCCGCTTGGAGACCTTCATGACGTTCCAGTAGTTGCTCCAGATCATGCCGAAGCGTGCGCTCAAGCGCTTGTTTTCATTAGGCTCACCGTTGGAGAACGCAATGCTTTCGGCATTTTCGCGAACCCGTACCAGGGCGAAACGCAAATCGGCTTCGTAGCGTTCTTGCTGGTTGCTCAGCTTGATCAAACGCTGCCCAATTTTGTGGGTCAGCCAGCTGCCAACCACCGCATACACAAGCGCGGCCCAAAACATGTAGCCGGGAATCGTGATGCCAAACAGCTCGATACTGCCCGATACGCCCCACAGAATGATCGAGAACGACACCAGACTGACCACGGTCCGGATCAAACCCAGCGCGAGACTCAGGGTGCTGGTGGTAAAACTGTTGAGGTCTTCGGACAGCCGTTGGTCAGGGTTATCGGTGTAGCCGTGTTGCTCCAACTGGTAGTAGTTCTTGTGGCTGAGCCATTTGGTAAAGTGCTGCTCGGTCAGCCAGCGACGCCAGCGGATGGTCAGCATCTGCGTCAGATAGAGACGGTACACCGCCCCCAGAATCGCCACCGTGGCGATGCCGCAGAAGTACAGAATCAGGTGGGTAAACGCCGCCAGGTCTTTCTCTTGCAGCGCGTTATAAAAGTCTTTGTACCAGCTGTTGATCATCACTGAGATCGCCACGCTGAACAGCGAAAGCGCGATCACGGAGACCAGCAGTAGCCAGGCCATGCCCTTTTCTTCACTGCGCCAGTACGGCGTTATCAGCTTCCAGACGCGGCGGAAGAACTCTCCGCGTACGGCGTCATTGACCGCAGAATACTCGGCGTTGCGATTCATTATTCAGGCTCGATTGGGATAGAGAACTCGCGTCGGGCCGATCATAGATGATCGGCTTGCTGCTTCGCGAAGTCCTGAGACATTCGTTCAGTCCCCGTTCAGCGCCGAACCGGCCGCTTCTGCAATTTACGCTGCAGGGTACGCCGGTGCATGCCCAGCGCCCGCGCCGTCGCGGAAATATTGCCTTCGTGCTCAGTCAGCACACGTTGAATGTGCTCCCACTGCAGGCGATCCACCGACATCGGGTTTTCTGGCACCAGCGTATCCAGATCAGCGTGCTCGGACAGCAAGGCCGCCAGCACATCATCGGCGTCGGCCGGTTTGCACAGGTAGTTGCAGGCGCCGCGCTTGATCGCTTCGACGGCGGTGGCGATGCTCGAATAACCGGTGAGGATCACCACGCGCATTTCCGGGTCGATTTCCAGCAGCTTGGGCAGCAGAACCAAACCGGAGTCGCCATTCATTTTCAGGTCGAGCGCAGCGTATTCAGGCACGTCATTCAAGGCCAGGGCCAGCCCTTCCTCTGCCGAACCTGCGGTGCTGACGCGGAAACCACGGCGGCTCATAGCCCGCGCCATCACGCGGGTGAAGGTGGCGTCATCGTCTACCAGCAATAAATGCGGCAGTTCTTCGCCTTCCACTTGGATCTCGTCACTCATGCTTGTCTCCTCGGGCGCCACAGGGCAGGCGAAGCTCAGTGAGCGTCCCGCCTTCCTCATGACTGTAGAGTTTTACCGAGCCACCTGCGCGGGTCACGCTGGCCTTGCTCAAAAATAGGCCGAGGCCGAAGCCTTTGCCTTTGGTGGTAAAAAACGGTTTGCCAATTTGTTCGGCGATTGCCGGCGGCACACCCGCCCCATGGTCACGAATACTGATGCAGATTTCTTCGGCGTCCCAGCCCAGATGCACTTCCAGCCCTTCCGGACAGGCATCGGCGGCGTTGTTCAGCAGATTGAGCAATGCCTGAGTCAAGTCCGGCGGCGGCGCCAGGCGTGGCACCGTGCCTTGGCCCAGGCGCTGGAAGCGATAGCTGGCTTCAGGGCGCATCAGGTGCCAGCGGTTCAGGGCTTCGTCCAGCCAATCAGTGACGTCTTGTTCATCGATCGCCAATCGGCGGTTGGCTTCAGCCGCGCGCACCAGTTGTTGCAGGGTTTGCTTGCACTGTTGGACCTGCTCTTGCAGCACGCCGAGGTCTTCCTGTAACAGCGGATCGCTATGGTCCTGGCGCATTTCCTTGATCAACACGCTCATGGTCGCCAAGGGTGTACCCAATTCGTGGGCCGCGCCAGCTGCCTGGGTCGCGACGGCCAACAATTGTTGATCATGCAGGCCCTCCTCCCGACGCTCTGCACGCAGCTGCTCCTGACGCCGCAGCTCCTCGGCCATCTTCGCCGCGAAGAAAGTAATGACCGCCGCCGCCAGAGCAAAGCTCAGCCACATGCCATAGATCTGCATGTTCTCGCGGGCGATGGGAAAGGTGCCCATCGGATAGAACTGCACCAGTAACAGTGTGTAGCTGACCAGCGCCAGGCCCGAGAGCATCAGCGAGTACAGCCACGGCAAGGTCACTGCGGCAATAGTCAGCGGCACCAGATAATAGGAAACAAACGGGTTGGTCGATCCGCCGGAGAAAAACAGCAGCACGCTGTGGATCAGCATGTCGAATGCCAGCTGCACGGCGTATTCCAGCTCGGTAACCGGCCACGACGTGCGCAGACGAATGGCCGTCATCACGCACAGGACCATGGAGAACCCGAGGGTGATCGCCAATGGCAGCCACGGCAGCGGCAGCAAGTCGAACAAATAGGCAATACCCACCGAACCCGCTTGCGCGGCCAGTACCAACGTACGGATAACGGTAAGGCGCCACAGGTTCTGGCGGGTAGCTGAAAGCAGTTGAACGGGGGCGAGCATGAGCTCTCCTGATGAGCGCAGCAGGCGGATCGCAGCGAGTATAACCAAGCAGAGGTGAAAACAGCGAAAACTGCGTCAAAGCGCCACATACGCTGAAAAGATGCACACGAGCCCGGTACAGGCTGTGGGGAGCGAATTCATTCATAAATGAATTCGTTCTCACAGGGGAATGGCTGCCGGAACCTGAAGGGTTCGTCTACAGTCTGATAGTTTTCCGGGTGACGGTTACCCGTCGCAGCCGGTTCGTTAACAAGGAGTTTTTATGCTTAGGCTTCGCCCCACTGCCGCCCTCTTCGCCCTTGGCGCCGCAACGCTTGCCAGTCTGCCTGCGTTGGCTGAAGAGGTTCATTACAATCAGGTTTCCGTACGTGCCGAAGTCAGCCAGGAAGTCCAACGCGACTTGATGATGGTCACGCTGTACAGCGAAGCGCAGGACACGGATCCGGCCAAACTGGCTGCACAAATCACCGAAACCATGAATAAGGCCCTCGGCCAGGCGCGTCAGGTCAAGGACATCACGATTCGTCAGGGCAGCCGCAACAGCTATCCGATCTATGATGACAAAGGCCAGAAAATCACCGGCTGGCGCGAACGCTCCGAATTGCGCCTCGAGAGCGCGGACTTTGCCGCACTCTCCAAGCTGACCGGCGAACTGCTGGAGGATTTGAAAATGGGCGGCATGGACTTCGCCATCTCCCCTCCCACGCGTAAAGCCAGCGAAGACACCCTGCTCAAGGACGCCGTCGCCGCCTTCAAAAACCGTGCGCAGCTGGTAACCGACGCCTTGGGTGGCAAGGGTTACAAACTGGTCAACCTGAACCTCAATACGTCGGGTTATCCACAGCCATACCAACGCGCCCCCGTCATGATGATGAAAGCCGCCCGCGCCGAGTCAGCCCCCACTCCGGAAGTCGAAGCCGGTACCAGCCAGGTCAGTGTCAACGCCGATGGCGTGATCGAAGTGTTGATGCAGTGATGCAATCACGGCGGCAGCCGCTGGTTGCCGCCGTTTTCTATTCTTCCCCGCCCACATTCCGCCCTCCCGCCCGACCGTTGCCCTACAGCACTCGCTGCTCCGCCTGATTGGCATCCATTGCGCAAACCGTAAACTCCATCCCCGCAACACTTACTCATTCTTTTGCGTTTTGAGCTGCCCTGACACAGGGTGCATTGACGCGCCACTTTTTATGGAATCACGGATGAAGCCTCTTAACACCCCTTCAGATAACCCTCATTACTACGCCGAAGCGATGCATTTGATCTCTCAGATGCCCATCGACGAAAAGCCGTCGTCATCGTCGCAGAATAGCGACACGGTAGACTTCGAAGCCGGCGCTGGGGACAAAAATAAATCGACCCACCGGACCATCGAAGAGGTGCTGGCCTCTGTCGCATTTAGCACCAATGAGATTGAAGCCATTTATTTCGGTAACTGGTTGCGCGACTACTCGCAGTTGCTTGATCCCAAGATTGTGCGCGCAACTACGATGCCTAAAAATTTCCCGGACGTGCTCTCCCGTGAAGCGCTGACGCAGATAGTGGATGTACTGGCCATCCGTGAATTCCCCGCGTTGATGAAGATAGACCGGGAGAAATTCAAGGTGACGCCACAGAGGCTGGGCGTCTATCGTCCAAGCGAACACATTGATAATCCTAAAGTGGTGAAACCTGAACCGGCCGATCCCAAGCAGCGCGACGCAGACTTCGAACCGTGGGTTCTGCCTGACGATCCGTTATTGCAAGTCGACTTCGAGACCTCGAAAAAACGCTATATCCAACGTTCGGTTGACGTCATGGTCGACGAATTGAAGAAGGCAATGCAGGAGGGGCCATCATCTACCGACGGGCTCAGGTCGTTCGGCGCGGCGCTGCATATCCTGGAAGATTTTTTTGCTCACTCCAATTTCGTCGAACTGAGCTTGATCAAAACGGGTTACGAAAATGTGTTGCCATGGACCTCGAAAGCCGATTGCAAGCAGAGCCTGCCGCTGGTCACCGGTATGTTCGGTGCCAGCGATGTTATCGCCAGTCTGGCAGCACCTCTCGGGGAGATATTATTTTCGACAAAAGACACAACGTTTGAACCCACCAAGGCTGGCTTTCGCACTGAACAAGACCAACTGATCCTGATTTTGCTCGGTGAGCACCCAAACGCAATTCTGCTCCCGGCCTTCGAAGGATACCTTCAGGTTCGTGATACATGGGCCGACTTGCCTTTTTCCGAATGGGTGGAGAAGCTGCAATGGCAGTTGGGTACCCCCGTACAAGTACTGAGCAATGCTGTCGGTACAATCATGCAAGGCATGCTGACATTGTTGGGAAACAGCATCGACGATAGCCAGACCTTGCTCGGTGACAACCCCAATACCAGTGGCTCAACTGACCCGACCCACTCACAGCTGGCCAAGGATCATGCCGAACACCCGCTTCATTCCCTTGCCGCATTACTGGCCCGGGATGCAGTTCTTCGAGTTGCACAAGCCATGCTGGGGCATTGGGAAGATAAGCCGGGTGCCGATCCTGTAACTGTCGCATCCTCTTACTTCGTCCACCCCCAGGATTGCGACTGGCAGGATGGTAAGGTACGAGAGTGGGCCGAAAAACACCCCGACCTCGTCCTTAGCAGCACGCGAAAAAGCGACTTGGATAAAGTGCATGAGCACTTGCACAACAGCGTTGTGCAAGGACTGGAAAAATTCAAGAAAGACGGCTCCCGCTTTTTAAACACCTTGATCAGCACCGACACTAACCCCCTACTTGATATATGGAAGCTCACCCCTACTGGACGCGCAGCTACTAATATCAAGGAGTTCCTCGGGCCAAAGAACTAAGCAAACCTTGTAGGGAAACGAAGCAGTGCGGCATTCTGCGTTGTCTGATCGTTGTCGACATCCGCACGCGTCCTTGGCTCACGCTGCCAGCACACGGGTCTATTGCTCCGAAGCCAGCACCCGTGTCACTGATTTCGATGCGTCGGCTGAAACTGTGTTCAATCGGCTGACGTAATTCGAGCGCGGCAGCACTGAAATCGAGCCGCGCCTTGCCACCCGCTGGGAGGTGTCCAGCGATGGACTGAGTTATACCTTCCACCTGACATCAACCAAAAGCTCATCGGCACCGGACCTTTCGTACCCAAGCGAAAAGTCCTACGGCCCGCCGCGCCCGCCGCCGACAGCCCTGAATCTGAAATCCCGCCATAGTCGCCGCTTTCGGTAAATACGAAGGACTGCGCATGACGTCTACTACGGCAAAAAGACCTCCATTTGCTTTGCCTGATGCTTTCCTCTGGCTGCAACGCGTCGGTTTTTCGAACCCCGATCACAACCACTCCAGCGCTGAGCAGGTCGGGAGCCAGCCATGACCGACTTCATGACCCCACGCGGTCACATGGCCAATCTGGTCGCCCAATCCAAAAGCGCCACACCCTTCGGCGAAGTCGGCGTTTGCCCACTGCTGCAAAAAACCATTCACCTGCTGCCGGTACGTTACGGCCTGGTTGAAGACAGCCTAGATCCGAGTGCTGATCTGGCGATGCCTTACACGCTACAAAGCCGCCCCTTGGGTCTGCGCATGCTGCGTGACGGTTATCTGTATGTAATCGACAGCGCTACCGGAATGCTGAGTGAATACAGCATCAAAGACGGCTCCCTCGAGTACTGGCTGTTCACCGGCAACGCGTTTAAAGAGGATCGCCCGCCCCTGGGTGATCCTCCAGAAATGATCGTCTCCCGGCGCAGCGTGCTGCATGTCGCCTACTCGGAGCTGCAGTGGACCGTCGCCAAGTGCCGGCAGGTGCTCGATAGCGCCACCGAGCGCGAGCACTTCATGCAGCGTATCGACCTGGCGCCGGTCAACAGCGAACACATCGTCGCGCCGCTGCTGCATGAGCGACACGCGAAGAAATGGCTGGCCGAGGTGGCGCCGGATCACGATAGCCCTCATCAAGGCCTTACGCCTGAAGAAAACATCCCGTACCTGTGGGAACACCCACCACGGTTTCGTCAGACCTTGATCGAGGAGCTGACCAGCCAGGTCAGCAACGAGCACAAAAACGACTTCCTGTTCCTCGCCGTACGCGACGATATCGGCGTAATGCGCGACCTGGCGAACTATCAGGACAAGGTGGTGGGCTGGATCGATGACTGGGCCCGCAGCGGTCAGGAAGAAGGCCACACCGAGCGTGATTACGTGCTGGGCTGCTACATCGAATCGCTGAGCCAGATCAGTGCCGCCAACCTCAGAAAAATGGCCGAGAGCACCGATGACCCTGCGCTCAAGGCGTTATTGCTTGATCTGGAAAAGCTGCCCGAACCCCAACGTAGTGAAACGCGGCAGGCGTTGCTGGAGGTGCTGAACCTTGATCCGGTTGCCAATCCGCTGCCCGGTGTTTCCGACCCTGACCATCCTGCCGACCTCAAGGCCCAGCTAAAAAGCATCCAGATCGGCCCGGTGCGAGCCATTGGCTACAACATGGCCAGCGAGCTGGAGAAAGCCGTCGAGCTTTACTACCTCAAGCAAAAACTTGCCACCGCCGACCCTGAGTTTATTGCCACCCACTGGCAAACCCTGGCCAAGTTGCACCGGAAACAGGACAAGCGACTAAGAGACCTGCTGTACGGCGCCCGCTGGGGCCAGCGCGGGATCAACGACCTGATCGACCGTCCGCGCATGGACGCTTTTCTCAAGGCGCAACGCCCCAAGCTCGCGCATTGGAACACCCTGCTTGATCGCATCACCTATGACCGACTGGAGATGCTGACCCACAACCGTTTCCACCGCGCCGCCTGGTATTACGACGCCAACGATCCGGAGCAGATCGATCACGCCTTGCTCACCCAATACGACTGTTTGAAAGACCTGTGCCGCAGTGACACCGCCAACGACACCATTGTTGCCTGGCTCAACCGCAACCCGCATCAGAGTCGGTCACTGTTTTTTACCTTGCCGCTGAGCGTGCAGACCGAACTGGCCGCACAATTCGCCTTGTTCACCAACGCGGGCTGGGGACTGCTTAAAAGCGCGCCGGAGTGGATCGAGAAGCTGAAAACACTGTTTGTCGGCCATCTGCCGGACATCGAAACCCTGCCCCACGCCACCCAAGTCAACGCCACCGCCGCCTGGGGCACCCTCGCCCCCGCCGTGCAGTGGGGCGTGCAACAAGGGCTGCACGACTTCATGCAGGCCTTGGACAAAGGCCAGATGCCGGACATCGAGGCACTGTTTCGCTACCTGCCCAAGACCTTCGGGGTTTCCCTGCTCGACGCGGCCCGGCGCGAGAAGGTCAGCTTTCAAGTGGCCGATGCCGATGACCTGAAAGCCTTGGGTGAGACGGTCAAGGAGGTGCAGGCGAAACGTAGATACCTGCGTTCCCTGAACAACAATGCCCGTCGCTATCGTGCGGAAAAAGATCACTGGCTGGCTCAAGAGTTGGAAAACCAGCGGCCTGAAACTCAACAGAAACTTAACGTTCTGGAAGAGCGACTGGCCCGGATGCTGAGCCCGATTCGTGAACTGCCAGAGGGCGCGGTGCACCTGCAAACAGCGACGGCCGGCACGCCGGGGTTGGCCTTGGTGTTTCCTCCCGAGCAGCAGGCGCAGGTACGGTCGCTGCTGGATAACTATCGGCAGGGGGTGAGGGCTGCGCCTACAGCCGGGTTGTTGGGGGATGGGGCTGGGCTGCTGGTGTTTGCGGCGCAGTTGGTGAATTTTGTGCAGGTGATTAGGGAAATAAGGGCCCAATCGGGTCACGAAAAAGACCTTGCCTCATTTTGGAGTTCACTCTCCACTACAGTCGCAGCCGGCTTTGGTGCCGCCGGAGGAATTGTTGATACCGCACTTGGCGCACAGGCAGCGGTGTTGAGTAAGAACATAAAAGTAGCCGAGTTGAAAGGCGTGCACGTCCAAATGGGGAAGTTGCATCTCGGATTAGGTTTAATCGGCTACTTCGCCGGGACGGTGGCCGCTGCGATGAGCCTGAGAAGCGCCCATAACAACTGGCTGAATGCCGCACGCGAAGGTAACGGGGCAGCACAAGCAGGTGCCACCCTGAGCATGATGGGCAGTAGCGGTTTTTTACTAAGCAACGCTTATGGCTTCGGTGAAACATTGATGGCGGGTAAAAACGTCCTATCCGTTGCGATGCAAACCGAAGCCCGTCTGGCAGCTTGGGCCGTAGCGGGCACACGTCTGTCCTTGGTGTTTTTTCGCGTCAATATGGCCGGGATTCTGTTTACCGCTCTGGAACTGTCGGGCAGTTGGTTTTACAACCGCTATAACCTCAGTCGCCATGATCGATGGCTGCAAACGACACCCTGGAGTCGAGATGCGGATCGACGCTTGTCGTTGCCGTTAAGCGAGTACCAAAAAAATCTGCACGTTCAGGTCAAGGCCCCAAAAATCGAGGTGCGGCCCGAGCAACCTGATGATCAGGGCACCCTGTCCGCGACGCGAATAGTGCTGCACCTGCCCACCACCTCCAGTGCCGATTTGATGAAACCTTTTGGCAACAGCAAAGCCAAAACCGTGCTCAGGATAGGCGGCTATGAAGTACGGACTCACACCACGCGCGTCAATCCCGTCGAGCGCTGGACTGTTGCGACTGACGCATTGATCCAAAAACTGCAGATCAAACAAGTAACACCTCTGGTTCTGGAGTTTGAGGCACCCACTCGCGAGTATCGCCCAACCGCCACCGAGCGCGACGAGCTGGTGGTGACCGTTGAGCTTGGAGACTTTAGCCCCGAGGATGGCGCTTACTTACTCAACGTTTATCAATTCAGAGTGCCTCTCGACGGCCAAGACGGTGAGATCGCTGATAAGAACCTTGAACCTCAAGGGGAGAAATGCTCTTTTTACCTGATTGATCCCCTCCTCCTGCCACAGGAGGACGATTGATATGGCTAAACCCTCCGTTAGCAGTCCTCCGCCGATCAATCAGGAACCTTACGCAGGGATGATTGAAACCTTTCCCAGCGGCCAGGTTATTTATCTGGCCCCCGCTCCTTTGCCCACTGACAGCCTGGCTCAGGACTACGGGAATGCAGTGGGCAGCGTAAATGACGTTTATATGGACTTCGGGCTAGGAATGCCTGCTGTATTCGGTTGGCAGATGATAGTTGGGGGCCCATTTACGTGTTCCTGTTTGTATGCGTTTATCTTGCCGTTGTTGGTCGGGATAATAGTTCTTGGTCTTGGAGGGGATTTGAAAGAGGCCAGCGACTTCACGTTGGGCCTGATCCCCTCTGGCTTGCAGATCGGCGCGTGGGGCGGCGGCCTCGCCCTAGCCCTCGGCATCATCATCACCTTCAACCACCTCGCCAAATACGAAACCCTGGTCCCCACCCGCTTCAACCGCCAGCGCCGTGAAGTCTGTTTCGTCCCCGCAGGCCAAACCGAACCGATCTTCGTCCCCTGGGAATCACTCTCCGCGTGGGTCGTCCAGGCCCGAGGTGTTACTCAATATGGCCTGAACATCCAGTACGCCATGGGCCTCGGTTTTTACCACCCGCCTCACGATCAGCAATACACCCTGGAGTTTCACTGCGCCGGTTTTGAGTTGGCCATCTGCAACTGGGAGGCGATTCGTGCGTACATGGAGTACGAGGTCCACACGCTCAAGGACATTCAGGACCCGCTCAACCTGCAAGGCCCCGACGATCCACCGCATGAAGGGCTGCACACGTTCTACAACGCCCGCGAACGCATGCGCCGTCGGCGCAAGGCGGGCGAAGTCGGCTGGAGTTATCCATTCTGGTGGTACCTGTACCACGTCATGACCCTCTGGACCCTGCCCAACCACCTCACCGAATGGGAAATCCGCCGCATCAAAAGCATGGGCCGCGCCGCCGTGCCCGAGGCGATGCAGGCATGGTCCGCTCCGCTGCCGAAAGCTGAATGGGCCAAACCCAGCGAGAAGCTGCAACGCATGAGCAAAATGGTCATGGACCTGCGCCTGCAAGAGCCGCAGGTCTCGTTGATTCAGCACTTTGTTGAAGTGCAGATCGCTGAAGCGAAACGAGAGAGTCAAGAAGAGGACGGCGATGACGCCCTGATTGATCCCCTCCACCTGCCGCAGGAGGACGACTGATATGGCTAAGCCGCCCCATAACGCGCCGCCACCGATCAGTCGTGAACCGTATGCAGGGATGATCGAAAACTTCCCCAGCGGCCAGGTTATTTATCTGGCCCCCGTTCCTTTGCCCACCGACAGGCTGGCTCAGGATTACGGAAATGCGGTAGGTGAAGTAAATGATACCTACATGGATTTTGGATTCGGACTGCCTGCTGTGTTTGGTTGGCAGATAACCCTAGGAGGGCCATTTACTTGCTTCTGTTTGTCTGCTTTTCTCATGCCTATTATTTTTGCATTTACGGGTTTGGTGATTGGCGGAACGTTTGAAGAAGCAATGATATTTTTAACAGGGCCATTCCCCATGCTCCTCAAAATAGGTGCATGGGGCGGCGGCGCTGTTCTTCTGATGTTCCTTATCATCTCCCTCAACCACCTCGCCAAATACGAAACCCTGGTCCCCACCCGCTTCAACCGCCAACGCCGTGAAGTTTGCTTCGTCCCTGCCGGTCAAACCGAACCGATCTTCGTTCCGTGGGAATCACTCTCGGCGTGGGTCGTCCAGGCCCGAGGTGTTACTCAATACGGCCTGAACATCCAATACGCCATGGGCCTCGGTTTTTACCACCCGCCTCACGATCAGCAATACACCCTGGAGTTTCACTGCAGCGGTTTTGAGTTGGCCGTCTGTAACTGGGAAGCCATTCGTGCGTACATGGAGTACGAAGTCCACACCCTCAAGGACATTCAGGACCCGCTCGACCTGCTAGGCACCGACGATCCGCCACATGAAGGGCTGCACACGTTCTACAACGCCCGCGAACGGATGCGCCGTCGGCGCAAAGCTGGGGAAGTGGGCTGGAGTTATCCGTTCTGGTGGTACCTGTACCACGTCATGACCCTCTGGACATTGCCCAATCACCTCACCGAATGGGAAATCCGCCGCATCAAAAGCATGGGCCGCGCCGCCGTGCTCGAGGCGATGCAGGCATGGTCCGCTCCGCTGCCGAAAACTGAATGGGCCAAACCCAGCGAGAAGTTGCAGCGCATGAGCAAAATGGTCAAAGACCTGCGCCAGAAAGAGCCGCAGGCCTCGTTGATTCAGCACTTCGTTGAAGTGCAGATTGCTGAAGCGAAACGCGGATGACGCTCCGCGATTCTCGCCACAAGGATGGCTTTTACGAACTCAGCGTTTATTGTGTCTATCCACATCGCCGCATGATTCCAGACGACGCGTTTGCATCACCTTCTCGAGGCCACTATGGACAAGACCGCCTTCAAACCGCTGCTCCTCGCCGCCGCGCTGCTGGCCTGCACGCCTGTCGTCCAGGCCGCCAGCACCCTGGTGTACTGCTCGGAGGCCAGCCCTGCCGGCTTCGACCCGAGCCAATACACCAGTGGCACTGATTTCGATGCGTCGGCCGAAACCGTGTTCAACCGGCTGACGCAATTCGAACGTGGCAGCACTGAAGTCGAACCTGGCCTGGCCACCCGCTGGGAGGTGTCCAGCGATGGCCTGAGTTACACCTTCCACCTGCGCGAGAACGTTAAATTCCACACAACCGATTACTTCACACCCACTCGGGACTTCAACGCCGACGATGTGTTGTTCACCTTCGATCGTCTGCTCGACCCGAATCATCCGTTTCGCAAGGCTTACCCGTCCGAATCGCCGTACTTCAACGACATGGGCCTGAACACCACGATCAAAAGCGTCGACAAGGTTGATGAACACACCGTGCGTTTCAGTCTGAACAACGTCGATGCAGCCTTTATCCAGAACCTGGCCATGAGCTTTGCCTCGGTCCAGTCCGCTGAATATGCCGCGCAGTTGCTCAAGGAAGGAAAGGCCGCCGACATCAACCAGAAGCCCATCGGCACCGGGCCTTTCGTGTTCAAGCGTTACCAAAAAGACTCGCAGATCCGCTACAGCGCCAACCCGACGTATTGGAAGCCGGAGGATGTGAAGCTCGACAATCTGGTGTTTTCTATCAACAGCGATGCCGCGGTGCGCCTGCAAAAACTCAAGACCGGCGAATGCCAGGTCAGCGGCTACCCGCGCCCGCAGGACATCGAGCTGATGGAAAAAGACCCGAACATCCAGGTGCTCAGCCAGCCCGGTTTCAACCTTGGTTTTCTCGCCTATAACGTCACTCACACACCGCTGGATCAGCTCAAGGTGCGCCAGGCGCTGGACATGGCCATCGACAAGCCTGCGATCATCAAGGCGGTTTACCAGAGCGCCGGGCAACTCGCGCAAAACGCCCTGCCACCCAACCAGTGGAGTTACGACCCAACGATCAAGGACGCACCCTACGACCCGACCAAGGCCAGGCAACTGCTCAAGGAAGCGGGGGTCGCGCCGGGCACCGAAATCAGCCTGTGGGCCATGACCGTACAGCGGGCGTCGAACCCCAATGCGCGTATGTCCGCGCAGATGATCCAGGCCGATTGGGCAAAAATCGGGATCAAGGCCAACATCGTCAGCTACGAATGGGGTGAGTACATCAAGCGCGCCAAAAACGGCGAGCACGACGTCATGATTTATGGCTGGACCGGCGACAACGGCGATCCTGACAACTGGCTCGGCGTGCTCTACAGCTGCGCGGCGGTCAACGGCAGCAACTTCGCCAAGTGGTGTGATCCGGCCTACGACACGCTGGTGCAGCGGGCAAAATTGAGCCGTGACCGCTCAGAGCGGATCAGGCTTTATCAGCAGGCTCAGCACATTCTCAAGGAACAGGTGCCGATTACTCCAATTGCCAACTCCAAGGTATTTCAGCCACTGCGCAAAGAAGTGCAGAACTTCAAACTCAGCCCGTTTGGCCTGACGCCGTTCTATGGCGTCAGCCTGAATAAATAGCAATCCGTAACACTCTCGCGCTAACCGGGTGCATTTCACACGCCCGGTTGCCCTCCTGCGGTGCAGCGAACTCCTCTGAAAACGACCACGCAAACGATCAAATTGGCACATAAGTACATGAATGCGACATTCTTGTACGTTCGTACCACTGTTTGGCGTTTCCTTGGCGCCACCATCTTGCTTTGGGTACGGCCCCTGCATAAGTATCGGCAGGGTCGACTCACGAGGTCGCACCCTCTATCTAAAAAATGACAACAACATGAGGCCACCATGCTCAAAAACGCGGTCATTCCGTTTTTACTCAGCGCAGGTTTGATCGCCAGCGCTCCCTTCGCCCAAGCAGCTACCAATCTGGTGTTTTGCTCCGAAGGCAGCCCGGCCGGTTTCGACCCAGGCCAGTACACCACCGGCACCGACTTCGACGCGTCAGCCGAGACCATGTTCAACCGTTTGAGCCAGTTCGAACGCGGCGGCACTGCGGTCATTCCAGGGTTGGCGACCAGCTGGGACATTTCCCCTGACGTCCTGACCTACACCTTCCATCTGCGCGACGGGGTGAAGTTCCACACCACGCCTTACTTCAAGCCGACGCGTGACTTCAATGCCGATGACGTGCTGTTCACGTTCAACCGCATGCTCAACAAAGACGATCCATTCCGCAAAGCCTACCCGACCGAGTTCCCGTACTTCACCGACATGGGCATGGACGAGAACATTACGAAGGTCGAGAAACTTGATGACCACACCGTCAAGTTCACGCTCAAGTCCGTCGATGCTGCGTTCATCCAGAACATGGCCATGAGCTTCGCGTCCATCCAGTCCGCTGAATACGCCGCGCAGTTGCTCAAGGAAGGCAAGGCTCAGGACATCAACCAGAAACCGGTTGGCACGGGTCCATTTGTGTTCAAGAGCTACCAGAAAGATTCGAACATCCGTTACACCGGCAACAAGGATTACTGGAAGCCTGAAGACGTCAAAGTCGACAACCTGATCTTCGCCATCACCACCGACCCGTCGGTGCGTATGCAGAAGCTCAAGAAAGGCGAATGCCAGATCACCCTGTTCCCGCGCCCAGCCGATCTTAAAGTGCTCGAAGCGGACAAAGAGTTGAAAATGCCTAATCAGGCGGGTTTCAACCTTGGTTACATCGCCTACAACGTGATGGACAAAATCAAGGGCAGCGATACGCCAAACCCGATGGCTCAGCTGAAAGTCCGTCAAGCGCTGGACATGGCGGTGAACAAACAGCAGATCATCGATTCCGTGTATCAGGGTGCGGGCCAACTGGCCGTCAACGCCATGCCACCGACCCAATGGTCGTATGACACCACCATCAAAGATGCGGGCTACAACCCTGAGAAAGCCAAAGCGCTGCTCAAGGAAGCCGGCGTTAAAGAAGGGACCGAGATCACCCTGTGGGCGATGCCGGTTCAGCGTCCGTACAACCCCAACGCCAAGTTGATGGCCGAGATGCTCCAGTCCGACTGGTCGAAGATCGGTATCAAGGCCAAGATCGTCACGTACGAATGGGGCGAGTACATCAAGCGCGCCAAAGCAGGTGAAAACGGCGCGATGCTGATTGGCTGGAGCGGCGATAACGGTGACCCGGATAACTGGCTGGGCACCCTGTTCGGTTGCGACGCACTGAACGGCAACAACTTCTCGAAATGGTGTGATAAACCGTACGACGCCATCATCAAGCAAGCCAAGGCAACCCCGGATCAGGCCAAGCGCACCGAACTGTACAAACAGGCGCAACACCTCCTCAAAGACGCCGTGCCGATGACACCTATCGCGCACTCCACCGTCTACCAACCTATGCGCAGCAACGTGCAGGACTTCAAGATCAGCCCGTTTGGTCTGAACTCCTTTTACGGTGTCAGCGTTAGCAAGTAAGGGTGTTGTCACTGCGCTGTTACACACGGCGCAGTGACATCCACTTCCGGAACTTATAGAAACTCATGTCAGTTGGGAAACTGCCTAATCAGCGGCTTCCCATGCTCTCTAGTCATGTTTCCCATAAGCCCTGAAGCACTCCGAACTATTTACTGGACGGCCTGACGAACATAAGTTCGAAGGCTTATGGCTTTGCTATTCGTAAAAATAGTTGAGTGATCGAGAACGCGTCGGGAACAGGGATGTTCCGTCGTCGTTTGCCCGGCATTCATCCTGGGGCGAGATTTTCGCTCCCGGCAACGCCATTCCGGCGATTTGATGCCTTGCGTGCACAGAGGCATTGAAGCGTGCAGTAGCCGTGTTCCATCAAGCCAGATCACCCATAAGACTGGCCCTTATAAAAGTAGTAAAGGGAGCTTCATATCGTGAGAAAGACCAGTACCGTTCTATTAGCCGTGTCCATTACCACCTTGGGCGCAATGGCTCACGCAGAAAACGCCAGTCAGGCGTTCGTCCCGACAACGTTGAGTACCACCCACGCTCAAGACGGCGCAAAAGGCTTTATCGAAGACCAGCACCTGACAGGGTCCACCCGTAACTTCTACGCACGGGAACGCAGCACGCGCGCAGACCTTTTCAGCTATCAAAAAGACGGCCAAAAAGTCCCCACCAACCGTCGCGATACCTGGACCCAAGGCACCATTCTCAACTACACCTCGGGCTTCACCGAAGGCACGGTCGGGATTGGTACTGAAGTCGCCGTTTACAACGAAGTCGCGCTTGAAGCGGGCCACGCGCGTATCGCCGGCGGCGGAAACCGTACCCTCACTGACAGCAACGGTGATGCCGTCGACCAATGGAGCAAAATGGGCCTGGGCAATATCAAGGCGCGTATTTCCAACAGCACATTGACGGCCGGTCGCCAGTCCATGAACACGCCGGTCATTGCCTACATCGGCAACCGTGCGCTGCCTTCGAGCTTCAACGGTTTCAGCCTGCTCAGCGAAGAGTTCAACAACCTGTCGCTTCAGGCGGGCAGCTTCGACCGCGTATCGCCGCGTACCGAACAGAGCATGACCCGGTTCCGCTCCGAGTACGCCAGCAGCACCGCCACCGCCGACCGCCTGAGCATGGCCGGTGTCGACTACAAACCGTCCAAAGCCCTGACGGCCAGCTTCTACGCATCGGACCTGGAAGACTTCTGGAAGCAGTACTACGTCAGCATCACTCATGACCTGGGTGACACCTCGATCGTGGGCCTGACCACCGGGTTCAACTACTACAAAACCAAGGACTCAGGCCAAAGTAAACTCGGCGCGATCGACAACGACACCTTCAGCCTGTCGTTCACCGCGACGCACCTGGCGCACAGCCTGACCTTCGCGTACCAGGAAGTGGCCGGTAACGAGTACTTCGACTACGCCCACGAGACCAACGGCATCTTCCTGGCCAACTCCTTGCTCTCTGACTTCAACGGCCCGAACGAGAAATCCTTCCAGATCGGTTACGTGCTGAACATGGCCGCGTACGGCGTCCCGGGCCTGAAATTCAATGTGTACGAGGCGCGCGGCTGGGGCATCGACGGTACTCACTACGCCGGCACCGCTTACGACGTGAAAAAAATGGACGGTGAAAAACACCAGGAGTACGGGATCGGCACCAGCTACACCCTGCAGAACGGCCCTCTCAAGGACACCTCTGTGCGCGCGACTTATACCACCCACCGCGCCAGTGAGAATCAGGTCGACGGCAGCCTGAACGAGTTGCGTCTGGTGACCACGATTCCATTCAACATTCTTTAAATCGTCGATAGCGCCTTGTGCGGCTGAAACCCGGAAGCCTCCGCAATCAGCCGCACAGGCCATCACCGCTCATGTGTTTAAGGAGGGTCTATATGAAAGTGCTTTCTCTACGAACCTCGATTGCGTTGGCGCTGCTCAGCGTCGCCGTCAGCGTTTCAGCCAAACCCCTGGTGGTCTGCACCGAGGCCAGCCCTGAAGGTTTCGATATTGTGCAGTACACAACGGCCGTCACGGCCGACGCCTCGGCGGAAACTATTCTCGACCGTCTGGTAACGTTCAAACCCGGCACCAGCGATACCGCACCGGGCCTGGCCGAAAGCTGGGACATCAGCCCGGACGGCCTCGGCTACACCTTCCACTTGCGCCACGGCGTGAAGTTCCAGACCACCGATTATTTCAAGCCAACGCGCGCGATGAACGCCGATGACGTGCTGTGGAGCTTCCAGCGTCAATGGGACCCGAAGCACCCATGGCATGATAAATCGCTCACCGGCTTCCCCTATTTCGAGAGCATGGGTTTCAATGACCTGCTCAAAAACGTCGAAAAACTCGACGACTACACCGTCAAATTCACCCTGTCCCGTCCTGAATCTCCGTTCCTGCGCGACTTGGCGATGCCCTTTACGTCGATCTACTCAGCCGAGTACGGCGATCAGTTGCTCAAGGCCGGTAAGCCCGGCGAGCTGAACAGCAAACCTGTCGGCACCGGCCCGTTCATCCTGGTCCGCTACGCCAAAGACGCACAGGTCCGCTTTAAAGCCAACCCTGACTACTGGAAGGGGACTGTGCCCAGCGAGGCGCTGATTTTCGCCATCACGCTCGACAACAATACTCGCCTGCAAAAGCTCAAGGCTAACGAGTGCCAGATCGCGCTTTATCCAAAACCTGACGACATAGCCAGCATCAAGGCTGATCCCAATCTCAAGATTGACGAGATGGAAGCCATGATGACCAGCTACATTGCCATCAATACGTCGCACACCTACTTGAGCGATGTGCGGGTACGTGAAGCGATCAATATCGCCTTCGACAAAAAAGCCTATATCAGAGCCCTGTTTGGTGAAGGCAAAGCCACCGAAGGAGTCAACCCGTATCCGCCAACGCTTCTCGGCTACGCTACAGATATCCAGAATCCACCTCGTGATCTGGACAAGGCCCGCGCACTATTGAAAGACGCCGGTGTCCCAAAAGGGCAAGTGTTCACCCTGTTCAGCCGTAACGGTGGTGCCGTCACCAACCCTAATCCGTTGGTCGGCGCACAGATGCTGCAATCGGATCTGGCGCAGGTAGGCATCAAGGTCGATATTCGCGTTCTGGAATGGGGCGAGATGCTTAAGCGCGCCAAGAGT
Source organism: Pseudomonas sp. ASL8 (assembly GCF_056680355.1). NCBI lineage: Bacteria > Pseudomonadati > Pseudomonadota > Gammaproteobacteria > Pseudomonadales > Pseudomonadaceae > Pseudomonas > Pseudomonas sp. ASL8. The sequence goes on from NZ_CM155278.1 coordinate 855,313, forward strand.
GGAGAACATGACATGGTGTTCGCCGGCTGGGCGGGTGACAACGGTGATCCGGACAATTTCCTGACACCTATTCTCAGTTGTGACGCCGCAAAAAACGGTGAAAATTACGCCCGTTGGTGCAACAAGGCATTTGAAGAAGCTATCTCCAAGGCACGCGCGACGACCGACCCCGCAGAACGGGCCGCACTCTACGAGCAAGCCCAGCACATTTTTCACCAGGAACAACCGTGGATAAGCTTGGCCCACCCCAAACTGTTCACGGCGATGCGCAAGAATGTCGAGGGCTATCACATCAGTCCGCTGACCAATAACAACTTCGCCACCACTCAGGTGAAGTAGATAAAAACACCGGTGCTGCTCGTAACCCGAGCTTCACCGGGGCACGCCTAACCGGCTGATGAGGTACACCAGAAGATGTTTAGTTTTATTGCCCGCCGCGTGGGATTGTTGATACCCACCTTCTTCGGCATCACCCTGCTGACCTTTGCCTTGATTCGCTTGATTCCGGGTGATCCGGTCGAAGTCATGATGGGGGAGCGCCGGGTCGATCCGGAAATGCACGCTCAAGCCATGGAACGTCTTGGCCTGAACAAGCCCCTGTATGCGCAGTACCTCGATTACGTCGGCAAGCTCGCCCACGGCGATCTCGGCGAATCGTTGCGTACGCGCGAAAGCGTCTGGACGGAGTTCACCGCGCTGTTCCCCGCCACCCTGGAGTTGGCGACTACCGCACTGATTTTCGCGGGCATTCTGGGCCTGCTGGCCGGGGTGATCGCGGCACTCAAGCGAGGCTCCCTGTTCGACCACGGAGTCATGGGCATCTCCCTCGCGGGGTATTCGATGCCGATCTTCTGGTGGGGCCTGATCCTGATCATGTTCTTCTCGGTGTCGCTGGGCTGGACCCCCGTGTCCGGGCGTATCGACCTGCTGTATGACATCGAACCGCGAACCGGCTTCATGCTCATCGACACGTTGCTCAGCGATGAGGCCGGCTCCTTTCTTGATGCGCTGCATCACTTGATTTTGCCGGCCATCGTGCTGGGCACCATCCCCTTGGCGGTGATCGCCCGGATGACCCGCTCTTCGATGCTTGAAGTGCTGCGTGAAGACTATGTGCGTACCGCTCGGGCCAAAGGCCTGTCGCCAGCACGCGTGGTGTTCGTTCACGGCCTGCGTAATGCGCTGATCCCGGTATTGACGGTGTTCGGCCTGCAAGTCGGCACACTGCTGGCGGGTGCGGTACTGACCGAAACGATTTTCTCCTGGCCCGGTATCGGCAAGTGGCTGATTGAAGCCATTGGCGCCCGGGACTATCCCGTGGTGCAAAACGGCATCCTGTTAATCGCCTGCCTGGTGATTCTGGTCAACTTCGTGGTGGACATCCTCTACGGCTTTGCCAACCCACGCATCCGTCATCAGCGCTGAGATCATCCTAATGAGCACACCTACTCCCGTGGTAGCAGTCGATCAAAGCCTGCTCTACCCCTCGCCGTACAAAGAATTCTGGCAAGCATTTGCGCAGAACAAAGGTGCCGTTGCCGGCCTGATGTTCATGACCTTGATCGTGTTCTGTGCCCTGTTCGCCCCGTGGGTCGCACCCCATGACCCCACCGAGCAATACCGCGAATTCCTGCTGACCCCGCCGGTCTGGCTCGCAGGCGGCCAATGGCAATTCCTGCTCGGCACCGATGAACTGGGACGCGACCTGCTGTCGCGCTTGATCACTGGTTCGCGCCTGTCGCTGCTGATCGGTTTGTCCTCCGTGGTCATGTCGTTGATTCCGGGGATTCTGATGGGCCTGCTCGCCGGGTTCTTCCCGCGTATTCTCGGCCCGTCGATCATGCGCCTGATGGACGTCATGCTGGCCCTGCCGTCGCTGCTGCTGGCCGTTGCGATTGTCGCCATCCTCGGCCCTGGCCTGATCAACACCATCATCGCAATTGCTGTCGTGTCCCTGCCTTCGTACGTGCGTTTGACCCGTGCTGCCGTCATGGGCGAACTGAACCGCGACTACGTCACTGCTGCCCGTCTGGCCGGCGCCACTCTGCCGCGCTTGATGTTCATCACCGTACTGCCTAACTGCATGGCGCCGCTGATCGTGCAAGCGACCTTGAGCTTTTCCTCGGCGATTCTCGATGCCGCAGCCCTGGGTTTCCTCGGCCTGGGCGTGCAACCGCCCACCCCTGAATGGGGGACCATGCTGGCGTCGGCGCGTGACTACATCGAACGCGCCTGGTGGGTCGTAAGCCTGCCCGGTCTGACCATTTTGCTCAGCGTGCTGGCAATCAACCTGATGGGCGACGGACTGCGCGATGCGCTGGACCCGAAGCTCAAGAATGCCGCCTGAGGAGATTCGTATGTCACTTTTAGAAATCAAGAATCTCAACGTCCGCTTCGGCGACGCCAAGGCCGTGCCGGTTGTCGACGGTCTGGACCTCAACGTGGAAAAGGGCGAAGTGCTGGCCATCGTTGGCGAATCGGGTTCCGGTAAATCGGTCACCATGATGGCGCTGATGGGCTTGATCGATCCGCCCGGCGTGGTCTCTGCCGACTCCCTGAGCTTCGATGGCCAGGAGTTGCTCAAACTCAGTGCGCGTCAGCGTCGACGGATCATCGGCAAAGACATGGCGATGGTCTTCCAGGACCCGATGACCGCACTCAACCCCAGCTATACCGTGGGTTTCCAGATCGAAGAAGTGTTGCGCCAGCACTTGAACCTGTCTGGCAAAGCCGCACGCCAACGCGCACTGGAACTGCTTGAGAAAGTAGAAATCCCCGGCGCTGCTGCTCGCTTGCACGCCTACCCGCACCAACTGTCCGGTGGCATGAGCCAACGTGTGGCGATTGCCATGGCGATTGCCGGCGAGCCGAAACTGCTGATCGCCGACGAACCGACCACGGCGCTGGACGTGACCATTCAGGCACAGATCATGGACCTGCTGCTGAGCCTGCAAAAAGAGCAGGACATGGCACTGGTGCTGATCACTCACGACCTGGCAGTAGTCGCCGAAACCGCCCAGCGCGTGTGCGTGATGTATGCGGGGCAAGCCGTTGAAATCGGTCAGGTGCCGGGGTTGTTCGACGTCCCCGCTCACCCTTACAGCGAAGCCTTGCTGGCTGCGATCCCCGAGCACAGCATGGGCGCCGAGCGTCTGGCGACCTTGCCGGGCATGGTGCCTGGGCGTTATGACCGACCCCAGGGCTGCCTGCTGTCACCGCGCTGCCCCTACGTGCAAGACAACTGCCGGACACAGCGCCCGGGCCTGGACTCTAAAGCCCATAGCCTTGCCCGCTGTTTCTACCCACTGAATCAGGAGCTGGTGTTATGAGCGTCGTTCTTACCGCCCGCGACCTTACCCGTCACTACGAAGTATCCCTTGGCCTGTTCAAGGGTCATGCCCTGGTTCGCGCCCTTAACGGCGTGTCATTCGAGCTGGAAGCGGGCAAGACCCTGGCTGTGGTAGGCGAATCGGGCTGTGGCAAGTCCACCCTGGCGCGCGCCCTGACCCTGATTGAAGAGCCCTCCTCCGGCTCGCTGAAAATTGCCGGGCAAGAAGTCACCGGCGCCAGCAAAGCCGAACGCAAGCAGTTGCGACGCGACGTGCAGATGGTGTTCCAGAGCCCTTATGCATCGCTTAACCCACGGCAGAAAATCGGCGACCAGTTGGGCGAGCCGTTGCTGATCAATACCAACCTGACCCGTGCCGAACGCCGGGAAAAAGTCCAGGCGATGATGCAACAGGTCGGGCTGCGTCCAGAGCATTACCAGCGTTACCCGCACATGTTCTCTGGCGGTCAGCGCCAACGTATCGCCCTGGCGCGCGCCATGATGCTGCAACCCAAAGTGTTGGTGGCGGATGAACCGACCTCCGCGCTGGACGTCTCGATTCAGGCGCAGGTACTTAACCTGTTCATGGATTTGCAGAAGGAGTTCAACACCGCTTACGTGTTCATCTCCCACAACCTGTCGGTGGTGCGTCACGTGGCCGATACGGTGCTGGTGATGTACCTCGGACGTCCGGCGGAGATGGGGCCCAAGGAAGAAATTTATAACCGGCCACTGCACCCTTATACCCAGGCACTGCTGTCGGCGACCCCGACTATCCACCCGGACCCGCTGAAGCCGAAGATCAAAATCGTCGGCGAACTGCCCAACCCGCTCAACCCGCCAAGCGGCTGCGCCTTCCACAAGCGCTGCCCCTACGCGACTGAACGCTGCATCAGCGAAGAACCGGCCCTGCGCCTGCTGGACAACCGTCAGGTTGCCTGCCATCACGCAGAGCAGTTCATCGTGTGACGGGCTGAAGGCGGTGTGTCAACCACACCGCCTTCGCGAACGTTTGACGCGGTGTGTCTGACACACCGCGCTCAATACACATCCCGTCGATAACGCCCTTGCTCGACTAAACGCGCGACCTCTAGCGTCCCCAGCACGTCGACCAGTACATCTTCGACCCCCATCGCCATGCCTTGCAGGCTGCCGCAGATATAAATAACCGCGCCTTCAGCCAGCCACTTGCGCAACTCATCCGCGGACTCACGCAAACGGTCCTGCACATAGATTTTATCGACCTGATCGCGAGAAAACGCCAGGTCCAGTCGTGCCAGATCGCCTGTCGCCAACCAACCTTGCAGCTCCTCCCGGCAATGAAAGTCATGGGCGATGTTGCGCTCGCCAAACAACAACCAGTTGCGTTGCTGTCCTTGGGCAATGCGTGCTTTAAGCAAACTGCGCAACCCCGCCAGACCTGTGCCATTGCCCAGCAGGATCATCGGCACCGGCTCGCGTGGCAGATGAAAGCTGCTGTTTCGTCTGAGACGCAGACTGATGGACGCGCCGAGCGTGGCCTGTTCAGTCAACCAGCCGGAACCCAGCCCAAGGCTGCCGTCTGCATGCACTTCCTGACGGACGATGAGCTGCAGGCTGCCGTCCGCCGGAATCGACGCGATGGAATATTCGCGTACGACAGCACTGTCAGGCGGCAGCACTTCGACCAGATCGCCTGCGTCCCATGCCTGCGCAGTCGGCGGCGTCAGGCTCAGCAGAAACACCTTCGACCCTCCACTGCCGGGGTTCAGCCACTCGCGCTGGCTCAATATCCAACGGCTGAATGCCGGTGCCTGCCAGGCCATCGACGGCGCGCTACCGGTCAATTCCCCGAGCTGCCGTTGCCACTGCTGCAGCGCGACGCTGTCGGCACTGTCGACCTCAATCGGCGCGAACAGCGTGTTGCCACCGCGCTCGGCCAGCCAGCCGTGCAAGCGTTTGGCGAAGCCGCAGAAGTGCTGATACTGGCGGTCGCCCAGCGCCAGCACCGCGTAGTTCAGATTAGTCAGCGACAAGGGCTGGCCGAGCAACGTGCGCTCGAAGCCTCGGGCGCTGTCGGGCGCCTCACCGTCACCGAAAGTACTGACGACGAACAAGGCATTGTGGCTTTGCTTCAAATCCTGCGCCGTGATGTCCGCCAAGCGCTGCACACGCACCGGCAACCCCGTCGCCTGTAGCTGCCCGGCTGTCTGCCACGCCAGCTGTTCAGCGAAACCGCTTTGGCTGGCGAAGCCGATCAGCCAGGCAGGTGCGTCGCTGGCCGTGCCGACATCTCGTATCAGCTGGCCACGCGCAGTTTTGATCTGGCGTTTCTTGCGCCGACGGTCCAGGTACAACAGCCACCCGGTGATAAAAAACAGCGGCATCATCAGCGATGCAACCGTCATCACAACGCGCCCGACGATCCCGAAATAACTGCCGACGTGCAGCGCATAATTGCTGATCAACACCTGCGCGGAGAGGCTCTTGTCGGCATAGCGGGACACCGCGCCGACCTTGCCCGTGGCCGGGTCCAGGGTGATCTGGTTCAGGGCTCGCGGGTGCGGCGAATCCTTGAGCAGGTAATAAACCGTCGCTGCCTGACCCGCCACAGGGGGCAGTCGCAGGTTCCAGCTGCTCAGTTCAGGGCCTGCGACGCTTTGAATACTGGTCCACACCGCAGGGTAGTCAACCGTCGGCAACGGACCTTCTGCTACCGGCTGTCCACGGCCTGGGCGACCGCCGCCTCCCTTGCGCTGCTCGCCAGCGGGTGCGTCGCCCAGCAGTTTAGTCACACCGTTGCTGTACCAGTCGTAGGACCACATCAGGCCCGTCAGCGCTGACACCAGATAGAACACCAGGCACCACGTGCCAAAAACCGAGTGCAAATCCCATTTGAAACCACGGCCTTTTTTCGCCCAGTCCAGGGTCAACCAGATGCGCCAGTTCAAGGCTCTGCGCGGCCAACGCATATAGAGGCCAGACAAACAGAAGAACACCAGAATCAAGGTGCTGGCAGCGGTGATCTGCTTACCGAACTCGCCCAACACCAGAGTACGGTGCAGTTGCAGATTCAGACCAAAAAAATCCTGCCCGAAGACCTCTCCCTGCAATTGGCCGGTGTAGGGATCGAAGTAATTCAGCTCACCACGACGCTCCCCCGGCGGCGGCGTAAACGCCACCCGTGCGGCCTTGTCACTGTCGGCATCGACCCACAGCGAAGCGACCACCTTGCCCGTCTGAGCCTCAAGTTTGCTGACCAGTTCAACCGGCGATAAAACCCCTGAGGCGCGTTGTTCCACGCGCAACACATTCGGGTTGAGCACCTCCAATAGCTCGTCCTGAAACGAGCTGATCGCCCCCGATACGCCCATCAAGGCCAGGACCAGTCCGGCGCTGATACCAAAGAACCAGTGCACCTGAAACAGGGTTTTTTTCAACACCTTGGCTTACCTCACTCAACCGCTACGGCGCATCACGCGCCCAGGCAGCATGCATTCTCGATTGCATAGGCAAACGCCCGGATCACGTAATGAACCGGGCGTTGAACGACCATGGCTTAGAAGTGGAAGTTGACACCCATCAGCGCGGTACGACCGGCGGCAACGTGCGCGTAGTGGGTCTGGAACACTTGATCGAAATAACGCTTGTCGGTCAGGTTCTGCACGTTGAGTTGCAAGTCGACGTTTTTGGTCAGGCGATAGGTCGCCATCGCGTCATAGCGCCAGTAGGACGGGACTTCCACCGAATTGGCTTCGTTGCCGAAACGCGAATCGACGAAGGTGGCTCCAGCGCCAAGGGTCAGTTTCGGCATCACGTCATAGGTCGACCACAGGTTGAAGCTGTTACGCGGGGTGCTCGGCATGTGATTGCCCTGGTCCGCCGCAAGGGTGGTTTTGACCAGTTCGCTTTCCATGTAGGTGTAGCCGCCGAAGACCTTCCAGTTATGGGTAATGTTGCCCGCGTATGTGAACTCGAAACCATCGACGCGCTGTTCGCCATCCAGGACCTGAACGGTCGCGTTATCCGGGTCGTTGATGCGGGCGTTGGTTTTTTCGGTGCGGAACAGCGCAGCGGTTAACGACAGGTCATCGTTAAAGAAGTCCCACTTGGTGCCCACCTCATAGCTGCGGTTCTTTTCTGGCTCGAGATCGGCGTTGTTGGCGGCTATTTCCAGGCCGCCGTTACCGCTGGTTTCACCCGCCGGGTTGCTGGAGGTGGACCATGCCGCGTAAACGCTGCCGTTAGGCAGTGGCTTGAAGACCAGGCCAACCTGATAGTTCAGCAGCCCGCTGGTTTTCTGCCGGGAAAAGGTGCCGGCGGACGTGGTGCGCCCGGCAGTCGCATACCCGCTGGACTCAACGTCGTAGTGGTCATAGCGCAGGCCGAGGTTGAGCGACCATTGTTCGTCGAACTTCAGGGTATCGAACACATACGCAGCGCTGGTTTTAGTGTCGGTGTCGGTGAACGCCTGACTGTCCGTGATGGTGCCGTTCCACGCGTCACCGGGCGTCGGGTTGTACAGGCTGGTGCAATCGCCGGACGCCAGCAACCCCGAAGAGCATGTCGATGCAATGGTGCCGCCGCGGGCGTTGAGCACGTTGTAGTTGCGGTTGTGGGTGTCCTGATAGCTGAACTCCAGCCCGGTCACCAGGCTGTGTTCGATGAAACCACTGTTGAACTTGGCACTCAGGTCCGTCTGGTTGACGAAGCCACTGGAGGTCGAGTTACGGCTTTTGGCCGAGCGTGAGACGGTTCCGTTGGCCACGTTGCCACGGCTGTCGTCCGGGTTAGTGACGATGTAATCCAGGGTCGAGCGCGACATGCGGAAGCTGTTCGACACCGTCAGGTTGTCGTTCAGGTCGTGCTCGATCCTGATCGTACCGCTGTCGTTGGTGCTTTTACGGTAATCGCGATCGGTCAGGCCGTAGAAGTTGTCCTTGCTGACGCTCGCGGGTTTGTCGACGTTGTATTTGCTGCGGGCGGTGCCGCTATTGGTCAACGGGATGCCGTAGTCCGGTATGTCATTGGTGTCCAAGTGATAGTAGTCAACCATCACCCGGGTATCAGTGCCCAAACCGAAAGCGAAGGATGGCGCCACACCCCAGCGGCTGACGTCCACAGCATCACGGCCAGCCACGTTCGCCTCGTGTTTCATCAGGTTCAGGCGGAACGCTGAGGTGTCGGTCATCTGCTGGTTGATGTCCAGCGTATAGCGTTGGGTCTGGTCGGAGCCGAAGGTGTAGCCGCCGTTATAGGCGTCACCCAAGTGAGCGCCCTTGGTGATCAGGTTCAAGCTGCCACCGGTAGAACCCGCGCCGGTGAACGCAGAGCCCGGACCCTTGCTGACTTCCACCGACTCGATGTTGAAGATTTCGCGGCTTTGCGCGGCGATGTCGCGCATACCGTCGATAAACACGTCGCTCTCGGCGTTGAAGCCACGAATGATCGGTCGGTCGGCGTTGGGATTACCACCCTCGCCTGCGCCAAAGGTGATGCCCGGCGTGGTGCGCAATGCATCGGCCAGACTGGTGGCCCCGGTGTCGCGAATGACTTGTTGCGGGATCACGGTGACGCTCTTCGGCGTCTCGCGCAGTGGGGCGGTGTATTTCTTCGACGCGGAGTTGTCGGCTTTGTAAGCCGTGTCTGTCTGCTCGCCAGTGATACTGGTTGCACCCAGAGCAACGGCCTTGTCCTCAGTGCTTTCAGCCGCCTGGGCCATGTGGCTCGCGGACATCGCCGCGATGGCCACGCCGACCGCTGAAGCCAGTGAACGCGACGAGTTGGCAGAAGATTTTAATTGTTGGCACGACATGGTGAGTTCCTTCCCCAAGGAGTTAAGGCGGAGGAATATAGTGCAAACAGGTATTACTATCAATTGAGATAGATTATTATTCGCAATCTTTCTTCCTACAGGTTCTGCGGCATGCTCCTACACATTCCCGGCTTATTTTCTCGCGAAGAGGTGCTGCGCATCCGCAAGGCTCTGGAGCAGGCTGACTGGGCAGACGGCAAGGTCACCGCTGGCTATCAATCGGCCAAGGCCAAGCACAACTTGCAACTGCCCGAAGGCCATCCGCTGGCAATCGAGATCGGTTCCGCCCTGCTGGATCGCTTATGGGGCAACCCGTTATTCATGTCGGCGGCCCTTCCGCGCAAGGTATTTCCCCCGCTGCTTAACTGCTACACCGCCGGTGGCAGCTTTGATTTCCATATCGATAATGCTGTGCGCCAAACCAAGGGCAGCCCGGAGCGAGTGCGCACCGACTTGTCGTCCACCTTGTTTTTCAGCGACCCGGATGAATACGACGGCGGCGAGCTGGAGATTCAGGACACCTACGGCACGCGTCAGATCAAATTGCCCGCTGGCGATCTGCTCCTCTACCCCAGTACCAGCCTGCACAAAGTCAATGCGGTGACTCGCGGCGCGCGTTACGCCTCGTTTTTCTGGACGCAAAGCCTGGTTCGTGAAGACAGCCAGCGCGCCCTGCTGTTTGAAATGGACAACGCGATTCAGCAACTGACCCAGGACGTGCCCGATCATCCTTCACTGATCCAGTTGACCGGTACCTACCACAACCTGCTGCGCCGTTGGGTCGAGGTGTGAACCATGACCTTCTCCCTGCTACGTGAAGAAACTGTCGACGGCGACCAGCTCAGCGCGATGCTGGGGCAAAACCCGGTACGCGCCGCACAAGCGATCCTCAGCGCGGCGAAAGCCAATTTCGTCGACGCTCAGGCGTTGCTGGGACAGATTCTGCTCGACGGCAACGGCATAGAACGCGACCCGAAACTGGCGATGGTCTGGTTTCAGATTGCGGCCAATAGAGGTCACTCCCAGGCGCAGAACATGCTGGGGCGCTGCCATGAACACGGATGGGGTTGTGTCGCCGATCCGCAGAAAGCAGCCACGCACTATCAAATGGCGGCAATTGCCGGGCTGGACTGGGGCCTCTACAACTTTGCCAACCTGCTCGCGACCGGTCGCGGCATGACCAAGGACCCACATCGGGCAATGGCGTGCTACCGCAAAGCAGCCTACATGGGGCATGCCAAATCCATGAACCTGTTGGGGCGGTATCTGGAAGAAGGTGAGTTTTGCGAGGCCGACGCGCAGGCTGCGTTCGACTGGTATCGCCGCTCGGCAGAGGGCGGGGATTTCCGTGGGCAGTTCAGCTATGCCGCAGTGCTGGCCGATCAAGGGCGGATCGAGGAGGCGCTGGGCTGGTTCACTGCTGCATTGGCTGGAGGAAATTTGAATTTCCTCCGGGTGAGTGCCAAGGCCTTGTTGCAGGCTGAGCATCCAACGCTGCGGGCGTTGGCCAGCGACTATCACCGGCGCGCCGCAGCATTGGAAGATGAGTCCGGGCGTCTCGACATCAATAACCTTTAACTCAACGCCCGCGCCCTCCAACTCATCCCGTTGGCGGGCTCACGTTAATACCGTGCTTAGCTCTGCCATGCCTTACGAAGGGTATTCAGGTAGGTACCGAGAGCTTTCGCCTGGATCGCAAATCGCTCGGCACGTTGAGCTACTACTTCGGCGCTGTTGGGGAGATTGCTGTTCACGAATGTAGAAAGCGCCTCGCCAATTTTATTGATTTCCTGAGCGTACCGCGTTTTATGATCATTGAGCCCCCCTGCGGTTGTGAGTTGCTGGATTCGCGTGGACGACGTCTCGATCTGATCCTCCAGATCGAGTACTTTTTTACGTCGCCCTTTCAGACGCTCCTGAACCACGCTGCGGGCTTCAATCAAGTGAGTGTAATTAACGCCATCGCTGGCCAACCCCAGAATATTTTTTACCCCCGTAATACCTGCCTGAATCGCGCCAAGCGCAGGGTCTTTCGGATCAATTTTTGTCAGTTCCTGAAGGCTTTCAACCAAAGGTTTCAATTTATCGAAAAACGTGAGCTTTTCCATTTCATTGATTGCAGCCTTCAACAGCTCTGCATTAGCTTCAAGTGCAGCGAGCGCCTCTCTTTCGACCGTGAGCAGTGCGTGACTGGTTTCGACCGACTGCTCTAACTCAAGCAGTCGGTATTTATTGTCGCTCAGCCTAACGGCATTGAGGTTTGTTACACGATCATCCAGATCGCTGGCGTACTGTTTAACGGTCGACACGCTCTGATCAATCAGCCCGGATACTTCTTTGGCGTATTCTGCAATCGCCGCCTTGCTCTCCTCGGTCGGTGCTTGTTTGTTAAGCGTGTCTATGGCGGTTAAGAGAGTGTTCACTTCCTCATTCTCTAACGTGATGGGCGCCCCCGTGAGTACATTCAGCGTGTATTCATCGGTCAGGCTGATTTCTTTGCGCAAGCCTAGAAGTTCGTCTCTCAAAACAGGAAGATAAATATTACCCAGCGTAATGACATGATGATTAATCTCAGCCCTGCTGACGCGGATAATTTCCAGGTCGGGTTGAGGAAGCTGATAAGGCGTATCTAACATATGAACAGTCATGGAATTCTCTATGGGATAGGAAAAAAAACAGTGAAGCGATAGCGGCTACAAAAACCTTGAATACAACACCACTTAACGCTCAGCCGTCACATTATTAAAAGCAGTCAGTAAGTCCTGTGCCTGTTTCCGTATACTGATCCAGCTTGAAATGATGCTCTCGAGGCGGGTCACGAAAATCACCAGGTAGGTGGCGTCGGTAATACCTTCCAACTTCCGATATGAGGAATCGATGTACCCCTGAATCAGCCCCCACATGCTCTCAAGATTGGAGGCACTGCCTGAAGCACCATCGATTCGATCTTTCAAATCCTGAAGACTGGTTTCGAAACTTATAAGGGAGCTTAGTAAAGTATCGTGATCGGAAACCTGCTGCTCCAGTGCTTGCTTTTGAGCTATTAATGCATTTTTCTCTGCCGCCGTTGCCGCTGCTTTGGGCCCATAGATCGAAGCGCTGATTGCAAGACCGACCGGCCCCCACCAAACCCCCAACCATTTATAGTTGGAGTAAGACTCGTAGGTGGCCAGTTTCTCGGCAATGAGCGTATTGATGATGTCGATCTCCGCCGTAAGCCTGGCTATATTTTTGTCACTTACGTTACTGGCACATAATTCAATCTTTAAACCCACCGCCGGGGCGATGCGGTCTTTCAACATATCCTTGAAATCGGAAATTTTTGAATTCAGGTCGGTGGCAGTTTTACTGTGATGATCGAGGGTGGTTCTCAAATCATCAACCAAAGTCAGCAAGGTCGGAATTTTTTTCTTGTCACCTTCGCCCAGACTCACTTCAGGAAGTTTATCGATCTCTTCGGGCGTCAGATCACCCACCTTACCGAGCGTAGACTGGTAACTTTCCAGGCCTTTGACAAAGGCCGTTATTGCACCACCGCTGCTTTCCAGGTCTTCCGAAAAAACGACCAGACTGGTGCCAACGGTCTTCATACCCGTTTCAATAGTCGACCAGGTTTCAGCGTGTTCTTTTATGTCCTGATAGAGAACTTGCATATCACGCGGCTCAAGGCCAGGGATATCAATTTTTTTATAGCCCAATAGCTGCTCTACCTGAGCAAGTTCGGCCGGAAGTCCAAGCCCCTTCTCGACGTATCTTTTTATCCGCCGGACATCTTCGTTAGTGACCAATAACCCGGGGGACCGGACAACGTCTGAATGACTGCCGGACGCAGCCATCATGAAGCGCGTGCTAACAGCTTCTGCTTCTTCAGCGGAGACTTCCGCTGTGTTTGAATTGAGCATAATCGAATCCTTGATTACTGGGTGATGGCGCGTTTAAACGCTCAGCCAAAAAGTAGCAGAGCACACACCCAATAAACAGTTAACGGAATCGACACACCCTGTAGGAATATAACGCCACACACTGACTACTTTCTAATCCGCACAAAAAAGGCCCATGATCGCTCATGGGCCTTTTGCGTTACGCGCTCAGCAATTACACGTAGTAAGACTTCAATGGCGGAAAGCCATTGAACTCAACTGCGCTGTAGCTGGTGGTGTACGCGCCGGTGGACAACCAGTACAAGCGGTCGCCGATGGCCAGGTTCAGTGGCAGGCCATACTTGTAGTTCTCGTACATGATGTCGGCGCTGTCGCAGGTTGGGCCCGCGATGACCACTTCTTCCATCTCGCCTTTCTTCTCGGTCCAGATCGGAAACTTGATGGCTTCGTCCATGGTTTCGATCAGGCCGGAGAATTTGCCCACGTCCGTGTAAACCCATCGCTCTACGGCGGTACGCGATTTACGTGCAACCAGTACCACTTCGCTGACCAGGATACCGGCGTTGGCAATCAACGAACGGCCTGGCTCAAGAATGATTTCCGGCAAATCGTCGCCGAAGTCTTCCTTGAGGAAACGGATGATTTCTTCAGCGTAGGTTTCCAGGCTGTTGGTACGGGTGATGTAGTTGGCCGGGAAGCCGCCACCCATGTTGATCAGCTTGAGAACGATGCCGTCTTCTTCTTTCAAACGCTCGAAGATCACTTTGACCTTGGCGATCGCTGCGTCCCACACACTGATGTCACGCTGCTGCGAACCTACGTGGAACGAGATGCCGTAAGGCACCAGGCCCAGTTCACGCGCGAGGATCAGCAGGTCCATAGCCATGTCGGTCTGGCAACCGAACTTGCGGGACAATGGCCAGTCAGCGGTGGTCGAGCCTTCGGTGAGAATGCGCACATAGACTTTCGAACCCGGCGCGGCCTTGGCAATGTTGCGCAGGTCGGCTTCAGAGTCAGTGGCATACAGACGCACACCCTTCTCGTAGAAGTAGCGAATGTCTTTGGATTTCTTGATGGTGTTGCCGTAGCTGATCAGGTCCGGGCCAACGCCCTGATTCATGACCTTGTCCAGCTCGTAGATCGAAGCGATATCGAAGTTCGAACCCTTGCTTTTGAGCAGGTCGATGATTTCCACCGCCGGGTTGGCTTTGACCGCGTAGTAGATCTTGGCGAAATCGAAGCCTGCGCGCAGGTCGTCGTAGGCCTTGCTGATCATCTGGGTATCGATGACCACGAACGGGGTTTCATGCTTGTCGGCGAACGCCTTCATTTTGTTGAAGGTATCGCGCTCAAAATAGTCTTCGACCTGGATCGGCATGCTGGGAACTCCTACTGGCAAACTAAATTAATCAATGGGTGCAAATGAACGTCCTCCGTGTGTATCCCCACTTTGGTTCGCCTACTTCCCAAGGCATGTCCGCCGAAAGCAAAAAAGGTCAACCGGGCCCTGCGGGCGTCTGGGTGACCTTGCTGTCTCGTCGTCAGTACTTGAGCCGGATGGATCGTTTCCAGCATGGACGTTCGGCGCGAACTTTAGGACTTGAGGGGCTTGAGATCAACAAAAAATGTCGCGTTTTTACACACGTCCGTCGCCAGACGAGGATCACTGACTTATGTAACGGACCGATGTGACAGCATGATGTTCCCCTAGCGGGGATTTTCAGGGGAGCCGCGTCGCTCAAAATCGCGGGCAAGCGCGATCCGTTGCAGGAGCGCGCTTGCCCGCGATGGCATCAGATCAGACTGCCGCAGCCTGCTCAGCCAACTCCGCAGGCGAGGTGATGCTGGTTTTGCCGCCCTTCGAACGGCCCGAGCTCAGGTACTCGGCAATCGACTCTTGGGTGACTTCCCCGAGGAAGACCCGCTCGGCGTCCATCACCGGCAACCATGACCGATTGAACTCGTACATGCGCGACAGCAGGATCCGCAAGTGTTCGTCGAACGCGGCGGTAGCGTTGAATTCGCGCAGGTATTGCGCGCAGGTGCCTTGCTGACGGTGCAGGTCGCGGCGACGGACATAGCCCAGGCCTTTGTTATCGGCATCGGTGACGACCACGTAGCGGCGGTCGAGTTCGTCCATCAGTTCAAGCGCTTCGGCCACCGGGGTTTCCGGGCTGACCGATGGCGCGTTGTCGGCAGCGTCTTCGGCGCGGACCAACAGCAGGCGTTTGAGCGTGCTGTCCTGACCCACGAAGTTGCTGACGAAATCGTCTGCCGGGTGTGCCAGCAAGGTGTCTGGATGATCGAACTGAATCAGCTTGCCACCACGGAAGATCGCAATCTTGTCGCCAAGCTTGATGGCTTCGTCGATGTCGTGGCTGACCATGATCACAGTCTTGTTCAGCGCCCGTTGCATCTCGAAGAACTCGTTCTGGATCATTTCACGGTTGATCGGGTCGACCGCGCCGAAGGGTTCGTCCATCAGCAACAACGGGGCATCGGCCGCCAGCGCACGAATCACGCCGATCCGCTGTTGCTGACCGCCGGACAATTCACGTGGGTAGCGGCTCAGGTACTGCTTGGGCTCAAGCTTGATCATGCTCATCAACTCGCGAGCGCGGTCGTGGCACTTCTGTTTGTCCCAGCCCAGCAAACGCGGAACGATGGTGATGTTTTCTTCGATGGTCATGTTCGGGAACAGACCAATCTGCTGAATCACGTAGCCGATATTGCGACGCAGGGTCACGGCATCCAGATCAGCGGTGTCTTCGCCGTTGATCAACACCTTGCCTGAGGTGGGCATGATCAGCCGGTTGATCATTTTCAGCGTGGTGCTCTTGCCGCAACCCGAGGGCCCGAGGAATACACAGATCTCGCCTTCGTTGACGGTCAGGCTCACGGAATCCACGGCGGTAACGTCTTTGCCATTGGTGTGAAACGTCTTGGTCAGGTTCTGAAGTTCGATCATTTGCTTTGGATTCATCATTTCAATAGACCTTTTGGAGTCAGCGTGCGTTGCAGCCATTGCAGAAGCAGGTCGGCGAAGATGGCCAGAAGACTGACCAGTACGGCGCCGACGATCAGCATCGACATATCGCTGCGGCTGATTGAAGCGAGAATAAGTACACCCAGACCACCGGCACCGATGGTCGCGGCGATGGTCATGACGCCAATGTTCATCACCACGGCAGTGCGCACCCCAGCAAGAATCACTGGCACGGCGATGGGCAATTCGACCATGCGCAGGCGCTGACCGAAGGTCATGCCGATGCCTTTGGCCGCTTCGCGAATGCCCGGTTCGACACCCGTGAGTGCCAGGTAGGTGTTACGCATGATCGGTAGCAGCGAGTACAGAAACACGGCGGTGATTGCCGGCATCGGCCCCAGACCCTGACCGAACTTCGAATAGAACGGCAGCAACAAGCCGAACAGGGCAATCGAGGGCACGGTAAGCAACACCGTGGCACTGGCTTGCAGCGGACCGGCCAGTGCCGGAAAACGTGTCATTAATACGCCCAACGGGACGCCAACCACGATGGCCAGGGTCACGGCGATCCCGACCAGGGTGATGTGCTGCCAGGTCAGGTGCAGGACCAGAGGCCAGTCCAGGTGGGAGAAGGTGCTGAAGATATTCATTGCTTCTCCTTATTGTCTTGGGAGACAGGGTGCAGTGGGTGCTCGCGCAGGAAATCCGCGGCAACGATGGAGGGGCTGTCGTGATCGACATCGACCCGCGCATTGAGCGCGCGCATGGTGATGTCATCCAGCAGTTCGGCCAGCGGCTTTAGCTGCGCGGCGAGGTCCGGATGAGCGTTCAGGTATTCCTGGCGAATCACCGGTGCAGCGGTGTAGTCCGGGAAGTAATGTTTGTCGTCTTCGAGCAGCTTGAGCTGGAACGCGTTCAGGCGTCCGTCGGTGGTGTAGACCAGCCCGGCGAAGACCTGGCCGTTACGCAGCGCGGTATAGACCAGCCCGGCATCCATCTGGCGGATGCTCTCGCGGTTCAGGTTCATGTCGTATTGCTTGACCATCCCAATCAAACCATCGGAACGGTTGGCGAACTCGGTGTCCAGCGCAACGATGTGTTTGTCTTTCACCTCGTCTTTCAGGACGCTGCTCAGGTCGCTGATGGTGTTGATCTGCGGATACTGGTCAGCGATTTTTTTCGGCAACGCCAACGCGTAGGTGTTGCTGAATTTCGACGGTGAAAGCCAGACCAGCCCCTTCTTCGCGTCCAGCGTTTTGACCCGCTCAAAGGTCTGCGCGCTATCGAGCTTTTCGTCGACATGGTTGTAATTCACCAGGGACACCCCGGTGTACTCCCAGATCAAATCCAGTTGCCCGCTTTCTTGCGCGCTGCGCGCCAGATTGCTACCCAGGCCACCGGTCACTCGAACGTCGTAGCCCTTGGTGCGCAAATACTGCGCGGTGAGTTCCGCGAGGATTGTCTGCTCGGTGAACACTCGGGCACCGACGCGGATTACCGGCTTTTCAGCCGCTTGGGCAAATCCCGAGAGCAGCAAGGCAAAGCCTATAAATAAGCATGATCTTTTCATTGGAATTCCTTTCAATCAGCGGGTCAGACCGCGTTCCAGCCAGAGTCGGCTCGCCAGTGTCACCACGCCATCAAGCAGCAGTGCGAGCAAGGCGGTACACGCTGCACCGAGCAGCAGCTGCGGCTGATTGTTCAAGGCGATGCCGGGAAAAATCAGACTGCCCAAGCTGTTGGCGCCAATCAGAAAGGCCAGCGGGGCCGTCCCGACATTGATCGCCAAGGCCACCCGCACACCACCGACGATAATCGGCACGGCATTCGGCAATTCGACACGCAGCAGCACCTGGGTGGGTGTCATACCGATGCCGACGGCGGCTTCCTTGAGTGAACCCTGAACATTTTTCAGGCCTTCATAGGTGTTGCGCACGATGGGCAACAATGAGGCGAGGAACAGGGCGAAGATGGCCGGTCCGCTACCAATCCCGAGAATTCCAAGGGCAATGGCCAGCACGGCGAGAGGTGGGACGGTGTTACCAATATTGAATATCTGCATGAAGCGTTCGGCGCGGCCAACCATGTTCGGTCGGCTGAGGGCAATGCCAGCCGGGATTCCGACCACCAGGGCTGCCAACATTGAAACCATCACCAGAATCAGATGGGCTTGCAGATAAAACAACAGATCGTCTTGGTACTGTTCGATGGTACTGATGCCGATCCAGTGGATCAGCAGGGCCAGAAATGCGATGACAACCGCACCTCCCAATAGCCCCTTGCCATAGCGATTAGCCACAGGCGGACTCCTTATTTCAGTCGGCAAACGCGTTGCAAGGCCGGCCAATACTGGCAGCACACAAACGTTCGCGAAGAGCAGCGGGTGGGTCGCCGGTAAGGGTTTAACCTCGGCGAAAACACAAGCCATAAGCGCAGCTTCGTCAAGCTAACTAGCTGAATTTTCAGCCCCTGACGTTGGCTGTAACAGGGGAGTGGACGTCTCCACAGCCTGAAAGGTTCCCACGAAAGACACTATTTCGCCACCTTTGATCGACTGAGCGGTTCGGTTATTGCATCAATTTGGGCTATAATCGGCGCCCTTTTTTGAATCACCTGCCAGGCGATTTCCCATGACCAACCAGGCCGCCGAAGTCGCGAAACGCCGCACTTTCGCCATTATTTCCCACCCGGATGCGGGTAAGACCACCATCACTGAAAAGTTGCTGTTGATGGGTAAGGCCATTGCTATCGCCGGCACGGTGAAGTCACGTAAATCCGACCGCCACGCGACGTCCGACTGGATGGAGATGGAGAAACAGCGCGGGATTTCCATCACCACATCGGTCATGCAGTTCCCGTATCGCGATCACATGATCAACCTGCTCGACACCCCGGGCCACGAAGACTTCTCCGAAGACACCTACCGCACCCTGACGGCAGTGGACTCGGCATTGATGGTGCTCGATGGTGGTAAAGGCGTCGAACCACGGACCATTGCGTTGATGGATGTCTGCCGTTTGCGCGACACCCCTATCATCAGCTTTATCAACAAACTCGACCGCGACATCCGCGACCCGATCGAACTGCTCGACGAAATCGAAGCCGTCCTGAAGATCAAGGCCGCGCCGATCACCTGGCCCATCGGTTGCTACCGCGACTTCAAGGGTGTGTACCACCTGGCCGACGACTACATCATTGTCTACACCGCCGGTCACGGTCATGAGCGTACCGACGTCAAGATCATCGAAAAACTTGATTCGGATGAAGCCCGCGCCCACTTGGGTGATGAGTACAAACGCTTCGTCGATCAGCTGGAACTGGTGCAAGGCGCCTGCCACACGTTCAATCAGCAGGAGTTCCTCGACGGTCAGTTGACCCCGGTGTTCTTCGGTACTGCGTTGGGTAACTTCGGTGTCGATCACGTACTGGACGCGGTTGTGAACTGGGCACCCAAGCCGTTGGCCCGGGTTGCCAACGAGCGCACAGTAGAACCGAACGAGGAAAAATTCAGCGGTTTCGTGTTCAAGATTCAAGCGAACATGGACCCTAAGCACCGCGACCGTATCGCTTTCATGCGTATCTGTTCGGGCCGCTATGACAAAGGCATGAAGATGCGCCACGTGCGTCTGGGTAAAGAAGTGCGGATCGGCGACGCGCTGACGTTCTTCTCCTCAGAGCGTGAGCAACTGGAAGAAGCCTACGCTGGCGACATCATCGGCCTGCACAACCACGGCACGATCCAGATTGGTGACACCTTTACCGAAGGCGAGAACCTGGGCTTCACCGGTATCCCGCACTTCGCCCCGGAACTGTTCCGCCGCGTACGCCTGAAGGATCCGCTCAAGTCCAAGCAATTGCGTCAGGGCTTGCAGCAACTGGCCGAAGAAGGCGCCACGCAGGTGTTCTTCCCGACGCGCAGCAACGACATCATCCTCGGCGCCGTGGGCGTTCTGCAGTTCGATGTGGTTGCCAGCCGCCTGAAGGAAGAATACAAGGTCGAGTGCGCCTACGAGCCGATCACCGTGTGGTCAGCCCGCTGGATTGAATGCAGCGACAAGAAGAAGCTCGAAGAATTCCAGATCAAGGCCGTGGAAAACCTTGCAGTCGATGGCGGCGGTCACCTGACCTACCTGGCACCGACCCGGGTCAACCTGGCCCTGATGGAAGAGCGCTGGCCTGATGTGAAATTCCGCGCAACGCGTGAGCATCACTGATAGCCAGTAGACCCTGTGCAGGCGTGAACGGGAGACGCATGTCTCTCGATAAAAGCAGTCGTCCTTCAGGCGACTGCTTTCACGCCGCGTACCCCGCCAGTTTTTTCTGAATAAAATCCAGAAAGCATTGAATACGCAGCGCCAACTGCGAATTTCGGTAATACACCGCATGGATCGGTTGCCGATAGCCGCTGTTGGCTTCCGGCAGGACCACCACCAGCCGCCCGAGGCGGATATCTTCGTGGGTCATGAAGTGGGAAAGGCAGACAATGCCCTCCCCGGCCAACGCCAACTGGCGCAAGGTCTCGCCACTGGAGGCAGACATCGCGGGCTGGATCTGCAATCGATCACCCTCAGCGTGACGCAACGGCCAATGGTTCAGGCTTTCTGTCTGGGTAAAGCCGAGCAAGGCATGGCTGGCCAGCGCTTCAACCGTGGCCGGAGTGCCGTGCTGCTTCAGGTAGGCGGGGCTGGCAAGAATGTTCAGCGGGCTGCTGCCCAATGAGCGCGCATGCAGCGTCGAATCGGCCAGGGTGCCAATGCGAATCGCCACATCAGTGCTTTGTTCAAGCAAGTCGATGATCAGGTCGTTGCTGTTCAGTTCCAGCAGAATGTCCGGGTACAGCCTGCGGAACTCGGCAACGTAAGGCACCACCGCATGCAGCATGAACGGCGACGCAGCATTGATCCGTAAACGCCCGGAGGGCACTTGTTGGCGCAGGGACAGTCGCTCTTCAAGCTCATCCATCTGCGCCAGAATCTGCTTGGCTTTTTCGAGGAAGAACCTGCCCTCTTCAGTCAGATCCATGCGCCGCGTGGTGCGATTGATCAGGGTGGTTTCCAGCTTCGCCTCAAGCCGCGACAAGGTCCTGCTGATGGCCGAAGGGGTTTGCCCAACTTGCTCGGCAGCAGCAGATATCGAACCGCTTTCAATCACCGAAACGAATACCTGCAACTCATCTGATCTGGCTTTCACTGTTGTCTCCTGCTCAAAACTGGCTAAATATTAGCCTTGTTTTGAGCAAAAGACAGGCTGTTTCATTCGCAGCACAGGTCCCCTGGGTACTCAGAATCAGACGCTGAATACGTTTGCCAGATGCTGCTCATAACGCGCCACATCCGCCTCGATGGCCGGGATTTTCATCACGTCAACCGAGAGAAAAGTCGGCAACACCGCCAGGCCAAGGAATTCGTTGGCTTTATGGAACGGGAAGTACACCGCATCCACGCCTTTCCCTTCGAAAAAATCGCTCGGGTCATCGAATGCTTGCTGCGGCGCGTTCCAGGTCGCGGAAATCATGTACTGCTTACCCTGCAATAAACCACCGCTGCCGTATTTCTGCGACGCGTCGGAACGGGTCCGACCGTCGTTGGCGTAAAGGCTGCCATGACCTTCGGTGAACACTTCATCGACGTACTTCTTCACGGTCCACGGTGCGCCCATCCACCAGCCCGGCATCTGGTAAATGATCACATCGGCCCAGAGGAATTTGGCCACTTCTTCGGCCACGTCATAGCCCGCGTCGATTTGGGTTTCCTTGACATCAAACCCGGAGCGATCAAGGAAGGCCAGCGCCGCGTTGTGCAAGGTGGCGTTATACAAACCCTCGGAGTGAGCGAATTTTTTGCCGCCGTTCAATAACAGAATTTTTTTCATGGGTATCTCATCAGTATTCAATGGCAAGCCGCAGTGCAGACGCGCTTGATTGAGGAGGTTATAAATTGACTGACGGCAGAATACCGATGAGACCGCGAATGAATAAGCCGCAGCCGGGCAAAATACTTTTGATTCCAGCGCACGAATAGCGCTCAGATTATTGCCGCATGGTTTTAATGCATCGAGTGCGGGCTCCGCGTTTCTGGATACCTCAGTGTCGAGCACAGACAATTGCCCCTGACGTAACCACCCTATGGTGTCAGAGCGCGGCATACACCGTCTGACAACCGCGCCCCTACCTTTGGAGTTGTCATGTCTGCGCCTATTACCGTTCTTCGCGATACTCACCCACTGCCCCTGCTCGACGCCTGCAAATGGGAAAAGCTCGAAGGTGACCCGCACACCGTCAACCTCAACGCATACACCTCCGAGGATGGCAGCAAGATCATGGGCACCTGGATCTGCACGCCGGGCAAATGGCGAGTGGACTACGTGAAGTGGGAGTACTGCCATTTCCAGGAAGGCTACTGCATCATCACCCCTGACGGCATGGCGCCGATCCACCTGCGGGCGGGCGATATTTTTGTTGTTGAACCTGGAATGAAAGGAACGTGGGAAGTGGTTGAGACTGTGCGCAAGTATTTCGTTTTTGCTTGAGCTGCTCTTCATCGATCAGCGTCGCTCATGGCGAAAGCATCGGCAGTAAATAGCTGGATCAGCAGACCGGAGAGGTCCAGCGACGGCTGAACGTGGAACGCTGGCCGCGCGAGGCGCTCGAAAATGAGTGCCTCGCACGATCCGCGAGTGCCCTGCGAGGTTGCAATTACACCGGTTTGAAAGTGCCCATGCCGCGTGGCGTCTTGCTGCTGGTGAAAGTCCCGGCGGGGCATTTTTCCTGGCATTGGATTGGTAGTCCATTGCTTGGGCCCGCGCCCGCGTTGCAATCGTTATGACCAGCCATCACCACGCCGTAACATTACTTCATGGCACCTGATTTCATGGCGCCAGGAGCCATGGTGTCAGCTGCCATAGCGCCAGCCGCTTTAGTGTCAGCGGCCATGGAGCCCGGAGCCATGGTGTCAGCCGCCATGGCACCAGCAGCTTTGGTGCCCGCCGCCATAGAGCCAGGGGCCATGGTGTCAGCCGCCATGGCACCAGCAGCTTTGGTACCAGCCGCCATAGAGCCAGGAGCCATACTGTCAGCCGCCATGGCGCCAGTGGCCATCGAAGAGAAAGCGAGTGCCACGGCAACGAGTTTAAGGATGTTCATGATGACTTCTCCAGAGCAATGAGGGGTAGTCCGCATGCCAGTGCGCTCGAGCACTGTACGTGCGATCCGTAAGGTAGTTCGCCGACACTCGCCATCTGGTTACAGCGACCTGGAAATATTTTTTCGAACGTTTTATCTGGTCTGCACCCTCAACCCCGGCAAGAATGTTTGCGGCTTTAGCGTAATCAACGCTCACTGTGGCTTCGATACCCACTCGCTGCGAGATGGCCAGCGGAAGGCCGTGCTAAAAAATACTTCACCTATTGTGTAACCAGAGCGAGCGATGGACCGAACTACACATAACGAGTCGTTGCGCAGCCGCGAAATGCATCTTCAAGCGCTGTTCCTCGCAGGACTGTGCGGTGATGAAACGGCCTACCGGACGTTTCTTTCTGAATTGAGCACGCATCTACGCGGCTTTCTCAGGGCGCGGCTTCAGAGCCAGCCGGGCGAAATTGAAGATCTGCTGCAAGAGGTATTGCTGGCCGTGCATAACGGACGCCAGACATACCGAGTCGAGCAGCCTTTGACCGCCTGGGTTTTCGCCATTGCGCGTTATAAACTCACGGATCTTTTCCGGGCACGTTCGCGTCACGATGTATTCAATGATTCCATCGACGATGCGATGGAGCTGTTTGCCGAGCCACATCTAGAGCCTGCGCAGGCTAGCCGCGACCTGGACAAACTGCTTGAGCAGTTACCCGACCGTCAGCGCCTACCTATCATGCACGTGAAGCTCGAGGGGTTATCGGTCACAGAAACAGCTTGGGTGACGGGATTGTCCGAGTCGGCGGTAAAGATTGGCGTACACCGCGGGCTCAAAGCCCTGGCGGCAAAGATCCGAGGCACACGATGAAAACTGATGATCTTGTTTCACTGCTCGCCACTGGCGTCACACCGATAGACCGGTGGGCGCTTGCGAAGCGCTTCGGCATCGCCGTGCTGATTGGGATACTCGGTGCGAGCCTGCTGGTGGTTTCGACCCTGGGTATGCGCACAGACCTCGTCCAAGTATCGGCCACGGCAACTTTCTGGGCAAAAATCGCGTTCCCTCTGAGCTTGATTATCGGGGCCCTGATGATGGTGGCGCGCTTGGCCAGACCCGGGATGAGCAGCGGACGCGGCGGATTACTGGTCAGCGCTGCGGTCGCCGCGGTCTGGTTGAGCGGGTTTTATGTGCTGGCCGTCGCAGTGCCCAGCGCACGGGTCTCTATGCTGCTCGGCAAAACATGGCGAGTGTGTGCGCTGAATATCATGCTGCTCTCGATCCCCGGATTCATCGCGGTGTTCTGGGCCCTGAGAGGCCTTGCCCCAACCCGCCTGGCGTTGACCGGCGCGAGTGGCGGCTTGCTCGCGGGATCGATGGCGACCCTCGCCTATTGCCTCCACTGCCCCGAGATGGAAGTGCCGTTCTGGGGTGTCTGGTACACGCTTGGCATGTTGGTACCGACTGCAATCGGCGCAGCATTGGGGCCACGCTGTCTGCGCTGGTAGACCACGCGCTCGAGCTGATTGGCATAAAAAAACGGACAGCTCGACGACTCGAGCTGTCCGTTTTTTTGTGCGGGAGACGCTTTACTCAGCCTTGCGATACGACTCGATAATCGCTGAGAAATCCTTGCCGCCTTCGCCGCGCAAGCTCATCGCCTGGTACAGCTGTTGTGCCACCGCGCCGAGAATCACTGGCTGATGGGCGACCCGTGCGGCTTCGGTCGCCAAGCCCAAATCCTTGAGCATCAGTTCCGCCCCGAAGCCGCCGGTGTAACCACGCGAAGCTGGCGCGGTTTCGACGATGCCCGGCCACGGGTTGTAGACTTCAGAACTCCAGCAACGCCCGGTGGAGCTGTTGATGATGCCAGCCAGAACGCCGGTATCGATCCCCAGCGAATTGCCCAAGGCCATGGCTTCGGCCACGCCGATCATGGAAATCCCCAGCAGCATGTTGTTGCAGATTTTGGCGATCTGCCCGGTACCGACATCGCCGCAGTGGACGATATTCTTGCCCATCTGCGCCAATACCGGTTTCAGTACTTCGAAGTGTTCTGCGCTGGCGCCGACCATAAAGGTCAGGGTCCCGGCTTGCGCACCGCCGGTGCCACCGGAAACAGGGGCATCCCCCAGCACCACGCCTTGTTTGGCCGCAGTCGCCGCGACATCGCGGATGGTCTGTGGATCAATGGTGCTGCAATCCACTGCGGGCACCCCTTGGGCGATGCCGGCCAGCACGCCGTCTTCATTCAAGTACACGCTGCGCACATGTGCGGCAGCCGGCAGCATGGTGATGACCAGCTCACTGCCCTGCGCCGCGTCCTTGGGCGAGGCGCTGATGTGCCCCCCCAGTGCGGCGAGCTCGGCCAGCACTGTCTGGTTGAGGTCAAACAGGTTCAGCTGATGACCGGCCTTGATCAAGTTGCGGGCCATGGGCGCGCCCATGTTACCGAGGCCGATAAATGCAATTTTCATAATCGTTCTCCTGTCAGGCGACTTAGCGCAGGTTAATCGTGGTGTTTACGCCATCGTTCACGCTGTCATCGTCGAACCAGCGGCTGGTGACGGTTTTGGTCTGAGTGTAGAACTGCACGACTTGCTTGCCGTACGGACCCAGATCACCGAGTTTCGAACCACGCGAGCCGGTGAAGCTGAAGGATGGGACAGGCACCGGGATCGGAATGTTGATACCCACTTGGCCGACATCAATCTCACTCTGGAACTTGCGCGCCGCCGCCCCGCTTTGGGTAAACAGGCCTGTGCCGTTGCCGTACGGGTTGGCGTTGACCAGGGCAATCGCCTGATCGAGGGTGTCGACTTCCATCACGACCAGTACCGGGCCGAAGATTTCCTGGGTGTAGATCTGCATCTCGGTGGTCACACCCGAGAACAAGGTCGGGCCGATGAAGTTGCCGTCTTCGAATCCTGGCACCGAGACGTTGCGCCCATCCAGCTCCAGCTTGGCGCCTTCGCGAACACCGCTTTCGATCAGGCCCAACACACGTTCCTTGGCCCGTTTTGAAATCACCGGACCGACATCAGTGCCCGCTTCGCTACCGGCGTTGACCTTGAGTTTCTGCGCCAGAGCCTTGAGGTCTGGCAGCCATTGTTTTGCCGCGCCCACCAACACCACCACAGACGTCGCCATACAGCGCTGACCGGCGGCACCGAAGCCGGCACCGACCAATGCATTCAGGGTCTGCTCGCGATTGGCATCGGGCAGCACCACGGCGTGGTTTTTCGCGCCCATCATTGATTGCACGCGTTTGCCGTGCTGACCAGCAAGGTTATAAACGTGAGTACCCACTGCGGTCGAACCGACGAAGGACACGGCCTTGATGTCTTTGTGGGTACAGATCCCGTCCACGACCTGCTTGCCGCCGTGAACCACGTTAAGCACACCGGCTGGAACGCCCGCCTCGACGGCAAGTTCCACCAACAGCATGGTCGACATCGGGTCTTGCTCGGACGGTTTGAGGACGAAGGTATTACCGCAGGCGATGGCCATCGGGAACATCCACAGTGGAATCATTGCCGGAAAGTTGAAAGGCGTGATCCCGGCGCAGACGCCGATCGGTTGACGCAGGGTGTAGGTATCTACACCACCTGCGACGTTTTCAGAGAATTCGCCCATCTGCAAAGTCCCGATGGAGCACGCGTGTTCGACCACTTCCAGACCACGGAAGATGTCGCCTTCCGCATCGGCGATGGTCTTGCCCTGTTCTGCACTCAGCACCACTGCGATGCGTTTCGAGTGTTCGCGGATCAACGCCTGGAGCTTGAGCATGATGCGCATCCGTGCGCCTACCGGAGTGAGGCGCCAGGTCTTGAAGGCTTGCTCGGCGGCGGCGACCGCAGCATTCAATTCAGACTCGGTGGCGAAGGGAACTTGCGCCAGCACTTCCTGAGTTGCCGGGTTAACGATGTCGTGCCATTCGTTGGTCTGCGAATCGACCCATTCACCACCGATCAGCAGTTTGACGCGGGCCACGGCGGTGTCGTTTTTATTGATGGAAGGATTGAGCGAAGCGTTCATTGGAGTTCTCCTGGATTCGAGCGGCCCGATGCGGGCGGCAAAAAAAGTCAAAGCAAACGGCGGCTATAAGGTTCTGCGCCGTGCCGGGTCAGGTTTCATCAGGGCGGTGCAGAACAACGCCACCACGCCCATGCCGATCAGATAAACGATGACGTAATGAGGGCTACCATCAGCGTAGGCCAACAATTTGGTGGCGATCATTGGCGCGAAACCGCCCCCCAGTACGCCGGCCAGTTGCACCGACACCGAGATACCGCTGTAACGAATTTCTGCCGGGAATTGCCGGGCGAACAACAGCGATTCAGGCGCATACAGAATCGGAAACACCACGCCGACCGCCAGTACCATGGCCCACCAGACCAGCAGCGGCTCGCGGGTTTCGAGCATGGCGAAGAACGGGTAGACGAATGCGCAAAGCAGCAACAGCCCGGCGAAGTACAAGCGACGTTGCCCAACCTTGTCGGACAGGTGCCCGCACAGTGGCATGGTGATCAGTGACAGGGCCGCGCCAGCAGTGATGGCGTTAAGCACGTCGCCACGCGGGATCTGCAACTGGTTGGCCGCGTAGGCCAGGGCGAACGTCACCGACATATAGAACCAGGCGTTTTCTGCCGTGCGGGCGCCGATGATGGTCAGGGTTTCGCGCGGATGATTGCGCAGCACCTGAAACAGCGGGATTTTGACCGCAATGTTCTGCTTTTTCATTTTTTCGAAGTCCGGTGATTCCGGAACTTTCAGACGAATCACCCAGCCGACGCCGAGCAGCACGATGCTGGCGATGAACGGCAGGCGCCAACCCCAACTGAGCATGTCCGCTTCGGGCAATTTGGCAACCAGGCCCATGGCCAGCGATGCCAACACCAGACCGGCACCCACACCGGTTTGCGGCAAGCTACCGTAAAAGCCTTTCTTGCCTTCGGGTGCATGTTCAACGGCCATCAACACCGCCCCGCCCCACTCGCCGCCAACCGCCATGCCCTGGAGGAAGCGCATGACCACCAGAATCAACGCGGCCCATTAGCCGATCTGATCATAGGTGGGGATCAGGCCGATGATGATGGTCGGTATCCCCATCATCAGCAGCGTCAGCAACAGCATCGACTTACGCCCGATACGGTCACCGAAGTGGCCGAAAATCACACCGCCCAATGGCCGGCCGAGAAAGCCCACGGCATAGGTAGCGAAGGCTGCCAACACGCCGGTGATCGGGTCCAGGGCGGGAAAGAAAATCTTGTTGAAGATGAGCGCGGCAGCCGTGCCGTAGAGGAAAAAGTCGTACCACTCGATGGTCGTACCGGCCATGCTCGCCATACCGGCAAGCCGATAGGGTTTGGCCTTTTTCGCAGGGTTGGCACCGAGTGCGCCAGCGTCCGCCGTTGTAGCGTTCTTCATAAACTCCTCCGCTTATTATTTTTGTGCAGGGTGTTATGGCATGTGGGTGTTGCCTGGGATGTGGCTCGCGACCTTGCGGGTCTTGCTCCTGAACCGCTGATCAAGAAGTTGGTCATGGGCGTGTTTTGGAGTATAGATGTGCAAACTTCTAATAAGAACGCTCATAAAAGCCGGATCAATATGCAAAAAAACATCACCTCCTTGAACCTCCTCAATTGGGACGACCTGAAGTTTTTCCTTGAGGTCGCCCGCACCCGCAAAGCCAGCACCGCGGCCAAGCGCCTGGCGGTGGACTACACGACGGTGTCCCGACGGATCAATTCGCTGGAAGGATCGTTGGGAACATTACTGTTCGAGAAATCGCGCACTACCGGTTTTATCCTGACGCCCGAAGGCCAGCGCTTGCTCGGTTATGCCGAGTCGATCGAAAGCACGCTGCACCTGGCCTGTGAGCAGGTGTCCGGGTCGGGAGTGGCCTTGTCCGGCCATGTACGCATGGGTTGCACCGAAGGGTTTGGCAGCTTTTTCATCACACCACAGCTGACGCACTTTCTCGACGCTTACCCGGCTATTTCGGTGGATATCCTGCCGCTGCCGCACTTCATCAGCCTGTCCAAGCGCGAAGCCGACATCGTCATTGCCCTGGAGCGCCCCGAACATGGGCCGTATGTCTGCTGCAAGTTGTGCGACTACAGCCTGCGGCTATACGCCACCCAGGAATACCTCGACCGCCATCCACCGATCCGGCGCAGCGCGGACCTGGCTGACCATCAGTTCATCAGTTACGTCGACGACCTGGCCTTCAGCTCGGAGCTGCTTTATCTAAGCAACCTACTCCCTGGCGCCAACGCGCATCTGCGCAGCACAAGCGTCATTGCCCAGTACGTAGCGGCGCTGCAGGGCCGGTCACTGGCGATCCTGCCGTGCTTCCTGGCAGCACAAGACCCGCGCTTGCTGCCGGTGCTGGAGAGCGAAGTGAAGATCACAAGACAGTTCTGGATGTACTGCCGCGAAGACCTGCGCAAGCTCAAGCGGATTACCTTGTTGTGGGATTACATCCGGACGGTGACCGAGAAAAACAGCCAGCTTTTGCTGGGTGAAACGAAGGAAATGTTGTTTGCGGATCAGCCGGATGAACAGTAACCCCATGTAGGAGCGGGCTTGCCCGCGATAAGCCCGGGTCGCGGTCGATCGCGGGCAAGCCCACTCCTACAGTTGGTCTGTGTCCAGATAGTTTAGAAATCTCTGAACTATGGATTTGAGCTTTCCTATTCTTCCCGCGCCCGCGCCGCCCCTAAGATCTATCCCACCAAGGGACCGGATACCCAGAGATTCGGCCCAAAGATTACCCCTTCGCTACTGCCCATCGTTGCCGACCCGGCTTATGCCGTCGTCGCGCTGTGCCGTAGCCCGAGGAATCTTTGAGGTCGTCGATGAAACTGGATATTTTCCGCACACTCTGGGGCTATACCGCGAGCAAAACCCAGGCGCTGGAAGAGCTGCTGGACGCTGGTTTCGACGGTATGGAAGCGCGTCTGCCGCTGGAAGCCAGCGAGCGTGCAGAATTCTCGGCGTTTCTAAGGGCCAACCAACTCGGCTATATCAGCACCGTTTTCACCGCCTACAACGTCTTGCCCGAGCAGGCTGCACCGGTCGCTGAACACCTGGTCGACCTGGACAAAAAACTCGCCTGGGCCGCCGAACTGTCGCCGCGCTTCGTCAATGTGCTCGCCGGCAACGACCGCTGGCAGTTGCCGCAGCAGGTCGACTTTTTCGGTCAGGCGCTGGAGCTGGCACGCAAACACGGTCAAGTGTGCAGCTTCGAAACCCATCGCTCGCGCTCGTTGTTCAATCCATGGATCACCCTTGAACTGATCCGCCAACTGCCTGATCTGTTGTTCACCAGCGACATCAGCCATTGGATCGTTACCTGCGAGCGCCTGCTCAACGACCCAGAAGACGACCTCCGCACGTTCGTCGATCGCGTGCATCACATTCAAGCCCGGGTCGGCTATGACCAGGGCCCACAGGTTCCGCACCCGGCCGCGCCGGAATACGCCAAAGAGCTGGCCTTCCATCAGCAGCATTGGGAAGCGATCTGGCGTTCGCAAAAAAAACGTGGCTATCCGGTCAGTACCTTGACCCCGGAATTCGGCGCCGACGGTTACTTGCATCACCTGCCCTTCACCAACGTACCCGTGGCCGATCTGTGGTCGCTGAACGTGTGGATGGGCCAGACCGAGCGCGAGCACTTCCAGCGTTTCACTCAATCGACTTGTCTTTGAAGGAGCGTTTTCGTTATGCCTGATCTCTCCCAAACCACGGCACCCTGGGTCGCGGCCAACTTCAGCAGCATTCCCGTGGTGGACATTGCCGGATTGTTCAGCGCCGACCTCGCCCAGCGTCAGGCCGTCGCCGCAGCGCTAGGTGCCGCCGCCCGCGAGGTCGGTTTCCTGTACATCAAGAACCACGGCATCGACGCGCAACTGATCACCGGCCTGTATCAAGCGGCCAAGGATTTTTTCGACCAGCCCTTCAACACCAAGATGCAGCACTACATTGGCACCTCAAAGACCCATAAAGGCTTCGTGCCCGAAGGTGAAGAGGTTTACGCCAAGGGCAAGCCCGACCATAAAGAAGCCTTCGACATCGGCTTCGAAGTACCCGCCGATGACCCGTTGGTGCTGGCCAATACGCCGCTGCTGGGGCCCAACGAGTGGCCGCTGCTGCCCGGTTTCAAAGCGTCGGTGCAAGCCTATTACGCCGCAATTTTCGCGCTCGGCCGCAGGCTGTTCGGGGGCTTCGCCCTGGCATTGGGCCTGGAAGAAGACTACTTCGACGCGATGGTCACGCGCCCACCGTCCAAGCTGCGGCTGATCCATTACCCGTTCGACGACGCCGCGCAGGACGCGCCCGGTATTGGTGCGCACACCGATTACGAGTGCTTCACAATATTGCTTGCCGACAAGCCGGGTCTGGAAGTCATGAACGATCAGGGCCTGTGGATTGATGCGCCGCCCATTGAGGGCGCCTTTGTGGTCAACATCGGCGACATGCTCGAGGTCATGACCGCTGGTACGTTCGTTGCTACGGCTCATCGTGTCAGAACGGTAAGTGAGGAGCGTTACGCCTTCCCGCTGTTCTACGCCTGCGACTTCCACACCCAGATCAAGCCGCTGCCCAGCTTCGCTCAGGCCGGCAAAGACTACGAGGAAATCGCCATCGGTGAACACATGTTCGGCCAGGCCCTGCAGACCTACCAATACCTACGCAAACGGGTAGAAAACGGCGAGATAGCACTGCCGGAAAAAGCCCGCAAACCGTCGAGCTTCGGGCACCTGAAAAACCAGACCCCGGACGCTCCCTGAATGCAGTCCTGTCACGATCCCGTTAACCCATGTCGCCTTTTTTCTACTGTGGAGTCACCGACGATGCGCAACAAAAACAACACCGCTGTCCGCTTGACCGTGCTTGCCGCCGCTGTGTTTGGCGCCACGCTGGCCCACGCCGCTACAACGGTGACGCCGGGGCAGTTCAAGGTCGGCATGGAGATTACTTACCCGCCGTTCGAATCCTATGACAAGGACAAGAATGTGGTCGGCTCCGACCCCGAGCTGTCCCAACTGCTGGCCAGGCACATGGACCTCAAGACCGAATTCGTCGACACCAAGTTTCCGAGCCTGATCCTCGGCCTCAACTCGGGCCACTACGATGCGATTATTTCCGGGATGTACATCACCCCTGAGCGCCAAACCCAGGCCCAGACCATCCCCTATGCCAAAACCGGCGCTGCGATCATGGTGCTCAAGGACAGCCCGCTGAAACCGAAAACCCCGGAAGACCTGTGCGGCCTGAAAGTCGGCCTGGAAAAAGGCACGACCTGGGTGGCGCAGTTCAACAAGCTGTCCACTGACTACTGTGTGCCGAACAATAAAGGCGCTATCGCGGTCAGCGAATTTCCGTCAGCACCGGAAGTGACCCAGGCGCTGCTGTCCGGCAACGTCCAGACCCAGGTTGAAATCGATGGCGCGGCCGGCATGATCGCCGAGCGCACCAAAGGCCGTGTGGTGGTCAGCACCGAGCATTCCATCTATCAACAAACCCTGGGCATCTTCGTCAAAAAAGGTAACGAAGCGCTGTATCAGGCGTTGCTTAAAGCCTTCGACGACAGCAAGAAAAGCGGCGAATACGCGACCCTGCTGAAGAAATACAACCTAGAAGAACCCACCCACTGATTTTTTCCCGTTTGACCTGCCGGCCCCCTGCGAGGCCGGCAGCTTGAGGTGTACATGCAATTTGAATGGTCGTACTTTTTTTCTCTGTTCTCCGTGTCGGATTTCTGGGAAGCCTGCATCACGGTGATCGAACTCAGTGCCCTGGCCTGGTTCATCGGCATGCTGCTCGGTTTTCTGCTGGCCTCGGCCAAACTCTCGACCTCACGCTGGCTGAGTGTGCCCGCGTCGATTTATATCTGGTTCTTTCGCAGCATCCCGCTGCTGGTGTTGGTGGTGTTCGTCTACAACCTGCCCCAACTGTTTCCGTTCACCCGCGAAGTGTTGTCCAACCCCTTCTATTCCGGCTTGTTCGCCTTGGTGGTAACCGAAGCGGCGTACATGGCGGAGATTCATCGCGGCGGCCTGATTTCAGTCGCCAAAGGGCAGAAGGAAGCCGGGCGGGCACTGGGTATCGGTCTGATAGGCATGCAACGGCTGATCGTGATCCCGCAAGCTTTCCGGATTTCCCTGCCAACCTTGATCAACGAATACATCACCGTGGTCAAACTGACGTCACTGGTCTCGGTCATCTCGCTGACCGAGCTGCTGACCGTCGGCCAGCGCCTCTACGCGCAGAACTTTCTGGTGATGGAAACCCTGTCAGCCGTGGCGGTGTACTACGTGTTGATCGTCAGCTTGTTCGGCTGGTTACTGCAGCGTCTTGAGCAACATCTGGAGTTGAACAATCGCACGCCGCAAACCCTCGATACGGCTGGCGTTGCCCAATTACGCGCCAGCCTGATACCGACATCCAGCGTCGTCCGCACGCAAAACGGCATCGGTGCCGCGCCCGCGCTACAGCTGCATAACATCCACAAAAGTTATGGCCAGCATGACGTGCTCAAAGGCATCGATCTGGACGTGAACGCCGGCCAGGTGATTTCCATCATCGGCCCGTCCGGCTCGGGCAAGACCTCACTGATCCGCACCATCAACAGCCTGGAAAGTATTGATCAGGGCGAGATCATTCTGTTCGGCGAAAGCTTCATCCATGCCGGTGACAACCTCAACAGTGCTCAGGTCCGCTACGGCGTGCAACGCATCGGCATGGTTTTCCAGAGTTTCAACCTGTTCCCGCACCGCACCATCGTCGACAACATCACCCTCGCACCGATCTACCACGGCCGCGAACAGCAACCGAGCGAACAACGCGCCTATGCGCTCCTGGACAAAGTCGGCCTGCTGGCCCACGCCCACAAATACCCGCATCAGCTGTCTGGCGGTCAGCAACAGCGCGTCGCCATTGCTCGCGCCCTGGCGATGGACCCACAGATCATGCTGTTCGACGAACCCACCTCCGCCCTGGATCCAGAGTTGGTGGGCGACGTGCTGAACGTGATTCGCGACCTGGCCAAAGAGGGCATGACCATGCTCATCGTCACCCACGAAATGGACTTTGCCCTGTCGATTTCCGACCGTGTCATTTTCATGGAGGACGGGCTCATCCAGGTCGACGCCACGCCCCAAGTGATCAGGGCGCATGACGCGGGTGAGCGGGTCAGGCGGTTTATGGGGTTACATCCGCTATAACCCCAGCATCAAGCCGCTCAGGCGCTTGACCTTGCGCCTGAGCGCCTCGTCGAAAATACCCTGGCGCGGCTCGATCAGGCTGAACCAGTGCTTGGCCCGCGTGATGCCGGTGTAGATCAGCTCTTTGGTCAGCACCGGATTCAAGGATTCAGGCAGGATCAGCGCGGTGTGGGCGAACTCCGAGCCTTGGGATTTGTGTACGGTCATCGCGTACACGGTTTCAACGTCGTTGAGCCGGCTGGGCAGCACAAACCGTACGCCGCCGTTGCCGTCATTGCGCGGAAACGCGACACGCAGCACCTGGCGTCCCGCCTCTGGCCCGCTGCGTTCGGGCAAGCGCAGGGCGATGCCGATGTCGCCGTTCATCAAGCCCAACCCGTAATCGTTGCGCGTCATCAGTACCGGACGACCTTCATACCAGTGCTGATCGCTTTCGATCAGGTTCGCGTTGAACAGCGCCTGAGTGATCCGTTGATTCAGCCCTTCAACACCCCACGGGCCTTTTCGCACGGCACACAGCAACTGGAACGAATCAAACGCTTCCAGCACCGAACGCGCCCAGAGTGTCCAGCATGGGTCTTCAAGCGCGGCCCCTTCGGCAGGACGCTGATCGGCCAGCACACCCAGATAATGCCGATAACCTTGCGGGCCTTCGGTGCCCTGCCCCAACCCCTCTAGCAGCAAGCGCTCCAGAGAGCGGTCCTGTTCACCCTTGAGCGCAAGTGAAAACAGGTCGCTGTGGCTGCGCGCGGCAAGCAATGCCCGTGCGTCTTCGGCCTGTTGTTGATTGACCAGCCGGGCCAATTGGCCGATACCGCTGCCCTGCACGAAACGCCGGGAATGGCGCAGCATCACCACTTGTTGGGCCAACGGGAACTGCATTGCGTCACCTTGCTGCAATCCGCCTTTGCCCAGGTCTTCGCCGCTGACCGCTTGCAGCCAGGCCTGGGTTTGCGGGCTGTAGAGGCCCGCTTCGGCATCGCGACACAAATCACCCAGCACCGCGCCAGCTTCCACCGAGGCCAACTGATCTTTGTCCCCGAGCAAAATCAGGCGTGCATGAGCCGGCAACGCAGCCAGTAGATTGGCCATCATTTCCAGGTCAATCATGGAAGCTTCATCGACCACCAACACGTCCAGCGGCAGCGGATTACCTGCGTGATGGCGGAAATGACGGGTGCCCGGACGGCTGCCCAGCAGACGGTGCACGGTGGTCACGTCGCTGGGGATTTTTTGCCGCACGTTTTCAGCCACTTCAAGGGACTGCACTTGATGACTGATGGACTCGGTCAACCGCGCAGCCGCTTTACCGGTGGGTGCCGCCAGACGAATGCGCAACGGCTGGCCACTCTCCACGGCAGGCGCCTGCAACAACGCCAACAGCCGCACCACCGTCGTGGTTTTACCGGTACCAGGGCCACCCGTGATGATGCTGAAAGCCCCGCGTGTCGCCAGCGCGCACGCCAGTTTTTGCCAGTCGATCAGCGCATCGGGGGCCGGATTGGCCTTGCCGAATAACGCATCGAGTCGTTGCGCCAAATCTGTGGGCGCGGCTTCCTGTTGCGCCAGACGCTGACGCAATGCGGCGGCGATACGTCTTTCGTAGTGCCAGTAACGGCGTAAATACAGACGCCGACCCGACAGCACCAATGGCTTGTGCGCCGCAGCATCGCTGTGATCATCGGCCTGCGCCACCAAGGCACTACCAGCCAACGCCTGACACCAGGCGCCACCGTCCAGCGCCACCAGCAATTGCGAGGGCAGCAACATCGGGCCAGCCTGCACATCGCCCTCAGGTGGGAGCGACAGGGCGAAGTCCGGCTCTTTCAATGTTTCATACAGGTCCAGGCAGACATGCCCATGACCCAGTTGATGGCTGGTCAACGCCGCCGCCAGCAGCACCAGCGAATCCGCCTGCGGGTCCAGCTCGCTGAGGAACGCGACAAAGGCCCGATCCAGCGCCCGCAGCCAGCCACGCTCGACCCAACGCTCGAGCAACAGCAGCAGGTCGTCGACACGACTCAGTGGCGTCAACTCGGCCAGGCTTTGTGCATCCAACGGTGTGGGCAACAGTTCAGCGAATGAACGACTCATGCGGACTCTCCTGACAGCACATCTTCCTGGGGCAATGACTTGCCTTGAAACAGTAGATCAAGACGCTCGATCAGCTCACGCGGCGGACGGGTGAAGTAAGCACCTTGACTCGGCGCACGGGTGCCGCGCAGGAACAGGTACAGCGCGCCGCCCATGTGCCGGTCGTAATCGTAGTCAGCCAGACGCGCCTTGAGCTGGCGGTGCAGGGCCAACAGATACAGCACGTATTGCAGGTCGTAACGGTTGTCCAGAATCGAGGCGGTCATCGCTTGCTCGGTGTAAGCCTCTTCATCAACGCCCAGCCAGTTGGACTTGTAGTCAGCCACGTAATAACGGCCCTGGTGCTCGAACGTCAGGTCGATAAACCCTTTGAACATGCCATTGAGCGACGCAGCTTCCGCCGGAGCTCGCGGCGCGCCGTCATGGGTGTAACGCCGAACCAGCGTATCCATCCGTGCCACGTCGACCTTGTGACAGGCAAACCAGAATTCCATTTCGACCTGATACTGACCCAACTGCCCCAGCGACATAGGCTGATCATCCGCCGCCAGACGCAACGGCAGATTGAGCAGGTGCGTCATCCAGTCAGTGAGCGTCGGAATCCAGCCTTGCCAGCCACGCCGATTGCAGCGGCTGCCGATGGCTTTTTCCAGTTTGACCGGGTCGGCTGCCGCTGCGGCAAAACCTTCACGCCCGGCCCATTCCAGCAAGCCATGCAAAAAGGTCCCAGGATTAGGCCCGCGCGGAAACCGATGGATGTCGCCACCACTGACCAGCACCTCGCGGGGTGCGTCGGGATCGAGTCGTTCGTCGTCGAACAGTTTTTGCGCCTGCGGGCTGTCCGGGGATTCGTCGCTGCCTGCGGTGAGTGTGTCGCCAATACGCAAGGCGCTGTAAGAGGCAATCCACCAGTTTTCGGCGGCGCGGCGTTTTGGCAGGCGTGGTTTAAGCAATACGGCTTCGTTGCGCGGCGGACTGAATGAGGCGGTGGTCGGCTCGGGCAGGGCTTCGACGTTGACGGCCGTGCAGTCGGCTTTTAGGTGTTGCAGCCATTGGCTCAGCCCCGCGGATTCGGTCAGCGGCGCCCCGCCACCCAGCAGATAGCCCAGCGCAGAGCGGTGCAGTATTGAGCTGTTGGCGTTGCCGCGTTTGAGGTCCGCCACGCCCAACCAGCAGATGGACTCTGCCCGTGTGAGGGCGACGTAGAGCAGGCGTAAATCTTCTGCGAGACGTTCGTTATCCGCTTGTTCGATCAAGGCTGCCGTGGGCTTGAGACTGATCTGTGCCCTTCCGTCCGCATCATGAAAATGCAACGGCAAGCGGCTGCCATCCACCGGTTTTGAGGAGCAGATGAACGGCAGGAACACCAATGGGTATTGCAGGCCTTTGGACTTGTGGATGGTCACCACTTTGACCAGTTGTTCATCGCTTTCCAGGCGCAGGATCTGTTCTTCACCCGCCTGACCGGACAACGCCAGATGCTCGCCTAGATGGCGAATCAGCGCTTGTTCGCCGTCCAGTTCGGCAGCGGCTTGTTGCAGCAGTTCAGACAGGTGCAGCAAGTTGGTCAGCACGCGCTCGCCGTCGTTGCGGCTGATCAGCGCCTGCGGCAATTGGAAGTCGTGCAGCAAGCGCCGCAGCATCGGCAGCACGCCCTGGCTGCGCCAGATTGCACGATAACCGCGGAACTGCATGACGCGCGCTTCCCACGCCAATTCGTCCTGATTCAGACGCTCAAGCTCGGCCAGTGACAGGTTCAGAGTGATGCAGGCCAAGGCGGCGCGCAGGGTGCGCTCCGAATCCGGTTCGGCGCAGGCTTTGAGCCAGCTCAGCACGTCGTGGGCTTCCTGGGCGGCGAACACCGAATCCTTGTCCGACAGATAAACACTGCGCACACCACGGGCCGACAGCTCGCCGCGCACGGCCTGCGCCTCTTTACCGTCCCGCACCAGGATCGCGATATCGGCGGGCAGTAAACCGCACAGCGCTTTACCCGGCAGAACGAACCCGGTGTGACCTTGCTGGCCTTCATTGAGCAGGCGCACAATTTCGCTGGCGCAACTGGCGGCCAGCTGTTGTCGATAGGTCGCACCGGAGACCGGCTGATCGCTTTCCAGCTGCCAGACATTCAGCGCAGCGGGCGCTTGGCCATTAACCTGAAACAGCGCTTTGCGCCCTTGGGATTTGGCAGGTCCGAACGGCACCTGATTGTCATCGCCGTCACGGAACAGGAAGGCGCCGCGCCCTTGCTCACGTTGCTCGGCGCGCCCGAATACATGATTGACGGCCTCGACCATGGCGTGGCTGGAGCGAAAGTTTTTATCCAACGTGTGCCAGCGCCCAGTGGTGGCCGAGCGCGCGCGCAGGTAGGTGTAGATGTCAGCGCCACGGAACGCGTAGATCGCCTGCTTGGGATCGCCTATGAGGAAGAGGCCGGTCTCGCGGCTGTTCTCTTCGAGTCGGTAGATGCGCTCGAAAATCCGGTACTGCACGGGGTCGGTGTCCTGGAACTCATCGATCAGCGCCACGGGGAACTGTTCACGAATCAAGGTCGCCAGACGCTCGCCCCCAGCGCTGCCCAATGCCGCATCGAGCCTGAGCAGCATGTCATCGAAACCCATCTCTGCTCGCCGACGTTTCTCTTCTTCGAAGCGCGCGCCCACCCATTGCGCGGCGTGTTCAAGCACGGCAGCATCGGGCGTGGGTAAGGTGTCGAGACTGGCCTTGAGTTCGAGCATCGCGTCGAGCGCCGGGTGCGATGGTGCGTCGCCCTTCCACGCTTCGGCAAAGCCATCGGGCGTAAGGCGAGTGAAGCCAGTGCCCAGATCGAGTTCTTCCTGATCCTCGTCCGTCGCCCACGCGGTGAGTTTTTCGAACCAGGGTTTGAAATAGCGCTCCTGCATCTTGCGCCCATCGACGGCCTTGCGCGTAACCGCGTCAATACACATCACCTGCAGCTCGGCAGCCCAATCGACCCAAGGGGCTTTCAGGGCCTGCAACGCTTCGCGACGTTGCTGCAATGTCGCCGCGATCAGCTCGGCAGGCTCTTGGGTTGTATTGCCTCTATCGCCGTCGCTGGCGTTACCGAACAGGGCCCGGACCCTCGGCAGCAATGCCGCCGGGCTGCCCCAATGGGCGCGCACCCACTGCAGCGCATCACCGTTCATGGGGTAACAAAACCGCCGCCAGTAATCGCGAAGCACTTCACTGAGCAATTCGCTGTGATCGGTTTCCAGGGTTTGGGTGAACAGGCTGCCACTGTCGAAGGCGTGCTCGCGTAGCATGCGCTGACACCAACTGTGGATAGTCGACACCGCAGCCTCATCCATCCACTGCGCGGCAATATCCAGGCGATTGGCGCACGCAGGCCATTGCTCGGCGCTGTACTGATCGCGTAACTCAGCGATCAGATCATCGGGTGCAGCCATCTCATCACGAAAGAACCGTGCAGCTTCCGCCAACCGAGTGCGAATACGGTCGCGCAGTTCTTTGGTGGCTGCATCGGTGAAGGTCACCACCAGGATTTGCGGCGGCAGTAACTCGCGGCCGAAACCCGATTCGCCGCCATGGCCGAGGACCAGGCGCAGGTACAACGCAGAAATGGTGAAGGTCTTGCCGGTGCCGGCGCTGGCCTCGATCAGTTGGCTGCCGTGAAGGGGGAAGCGCAGGGCCAGGGATGCTGTCTGTTGTTGAGTCGGCTGTTCTGTTTGATTGAGGTTCATGCGCTGGCCTCCGCCGTGGACAGGGATTGCCAAGGGGCTTCAAACAGCGGTCGATACAACGCGTCACACCAACCCACAAATTCTTCGCTGTCGATCAGTGCAGCAAAATCCGGGAACTGACGGGCCAACGCCGTGCTTTCACGACGCTCACCATTGGTGGTCTGGCCATCACCTTCATACGCCTTGCAGGCTGCTGCCTCTGCCTTCGCTTCGTCACTCTGGCCGAGCCAGGCAAACGCGGTTTTTACGGCCACGGGCAGTGGTCGCTGCATTCCGGTTTGCCAGGCCATCAACAGATGATTAAGCGCTATCGCTGCGGCGTCTTTTTCCAGCGGGTCCAGCAACAGGGTTTCATCGCTGGCGACCAACGCCGTGCTCAACGGTAGACCACAAGCGCAGGCCACCAAGTGAATCACCCAGGGCCGGGTCAATCGATGCCACTTGCGGGTTTTCTTCGAGCCAATGGCGTTCGGAATGGCGGTCACGGCCAACAACCCACCGCTGCTGTTTTTATGCAGCCCGCTGAGCCAGCCGTCCAGACTCACCTGCTGGTGAGCAAAGCTGACAGGCAATGCACTGTTAAGCGGTTCGGGCCACTGGCGCAGCAGGTCTTGATAACGCTGGAGCAGGTCAGGTAATGGCTCGATCAGTTCCTCTTGCAGGCTCGCGCCGAAACCGGCCATGGGCAGCAACCCACTGCCTTGCAGCCGTCGGGCCTGGGACAGCAAGGCGTCGTCGATCTGATCGGGTCGAGCCAATGCCGCTTCAAGCAGGCTTTCGCTCAGGCTGTAGCGCTCAAGGGCATCCAGCACGAAGGGTTCTTCATCCGCGAGAGGCGCTTCGGCCACTTCGAAGAAAATCTTCAAACGCTGGCTGAAGAAGTGCCGGACCGGGTTACGCAAAAAATCTTGTAGTTGCGCAAGGCTGAGCGGCTCCTCCTGCTGATGCTCGGACAGTGCAGGCGCGTCAGCCACCGGGATGTTCGACTCATGCAGCATCTGCCATTCGCGAGCGAAGCTGAAGAAACCGCTGCCGTCATGGAAATACTGTGCGCTGAACGGTTGCAAAGGGTGTTCGAGGGTCAGCTTGTGTAGCAACTGCTCCCCGGGATTACGTTTCTCCGCGTCTTCTGGCGCTACCGCACCGACCGGCTTCCAACCGCTGGCGAGATGATCGCGAAGCTGACCAATCAGCACCGACGCCGGACGCTCGCTGTTGTCGCGGATGCTGCGCCCGACCCAGCTGATGTACAGCTGATCACGTGCGGAGAGCAGCGCTTCAAGCAGTAAGTACCGGTCATCTTCACGCCGGGAGCGGTCGCCAGGACGGTAGTCGCTGCCCATCAAATCGAAGTCCAGCGGCGGCTGTGCTCGTGGGTAATCGCCATCATTCATGCCCAGCAAGCAGACCAGTTTGAAGGGGATTGCACGCATGGGCATCAGGGTGCAGAAGTTAACCGAGCCCGCCAGAAAGCGCTGCGATAAACGCCCTTGGTCAAGACCGGCCAACCAGGCTTCGCGTACGACAGTCAGGGGAAGTTCGTCGAGCAGACCTACCGATTCACAGGTGTCCAGCCAGGTTTCACGCAACTGCTCGAGTTGGCCGAGCAGGTAGTCGTCATGCTCACTGTCGGCCGCGAAGAACACTTGCACCAAGGCTTGCAGGCGCGCTCCCCACACCTGGGGCGTCGCCGGGAGCGAGAGCTCACTATGAGCGACCTGGAGGGCATCGATCAGTGAGACCAGAGGGCCAATCAGCGCGGCATCAAGCCCGCCAATTTCGTCATACGGTTCAATGCCGTCACAGGAAGCGCCCGCCCCGACGGCGTAGCCCAGCAGCATGCGACGCAGGCCAAAATGCCAACTGTTCTGCTCCAGCTCATCAGGCAAACCCAGGCCCGCGCGCTGCTTGGCGTTCAAGCCCCAACGAACACCAGCACCTTCAATCCAGCGATGCAGCGTCGCAAGGTCACGCTCTTCAACGCCAAACCGCGCACGTAGCGCCGGGACGTCCAGCAGATCAAGGATTTCACTGACCGGGAATCGACTGTCCGGGATCTTCAGCAGATGTTCGACTGCAATCAGCAGCGGTTCACGGCCGCGCTGGCCTTGGTCCGCCAGAGTGAACGGAATGAAGCGCCGATCATCACGCTCGAGCTGGCCGAACACGGCACGGATGTGCGGGGCGTAGCTATCAATGTCGGGGACCATGACGATCACATCGCGCGGGCGCAGATCCGGGTCAGCGCTGAAACGGGCGAGTAATTGATCGTGAAGGATTTCCACCTCCCGCTGCGCGCTGTGCGCTACATGGAAACGGATCGAACGGTCTTTACCAGAGTCGACCGCAGGCCACAGATCGCGGGTCTCGCTGAGTGGGCGCAGCTCGAGAATGTCGTCCTGAAGCTGGTTCAGTATCGTGCGAGGTTCGCTCTCACTGAACAGATCGATACGTCCGTCCCTGAACGCTGCCCGGTAGCTGTTGGGCTCGTCATAACTGTCCAGCAAATTGATGTAGTCACGACCTTGTTTGCCCCACGCGGCGAGCAGCGGATGTGCATGCTGGTGCAGCGCTTCGGGGTCCAGCACGACGGGCATTCCGGCTTTACGCGCCTGACGCTTATATTGATGCCGTAATAGGTCTTTATCGGCGACGATGTCCGCCCAATGGTGCCGACACGGGTTGTGCACACAGAGCAGCACCTGACTGAATTTCGCCAGACCGGCCAAGGCTTCGAGCGCTTGTGCCGGTAGCGAAGAGATGCCAAACACAATGACCCTAGAAGGCAGGCCTTCAGGTGCCTCGGTCAGGCTGTTGATGCGCTCGATAAAACGCTGGTGAACGCCTGCGCGGCTTTGCGCCATGTCTTCGACGCCGACGTCCAGCAGTAGCGCGCGCCACAACTCTGCCTGCCAGCAATTGGCCGGGGTCAGAGCCTTGCTTTCACCTCGGCCATTGCGCAATTGATGACGACCCGCCGCCCAGTCTTCGAGCCAGTCAGCCCGGTACACCTGGTATTGGTCAAACAGGTCCGCGAGCCTTTCAGAGAGCTGGTAACGCTTGCGCAGATCGGTGTCGTTAGTCAGGAAGCGTTGCAACGGTTCGAAATGTGGCTGGTCAATCAGCGCAGGAAGCAGGCGCATCAAACGCCAGGTAAGAGGGGCCTTGTCCAACAGCGAAGTCGCTGGAATTTCATCACGTCCCAACACCACTCGGTACAGCTGCCACATGAAACTGCCGGGGAGTTGCACATCCACTGCGGCTGCGATTCCGCATCCACCCTGATCGTCGTCTTGAGAGTCCTCAGCCAGAGCCAGTTTCAACCATTGAGCGATGCCGTTGCTTTGCACCAACGCAATCTCATTCTCCAGGGGCGCCAGCGGATAACGCCGCATCCAGGAAACGACAAGGCTGCGCAACTCATCCAGTCGGTTGCCATGAACCACCATGAATCCAGCACTGAGCGTTGGTGTAACCGGCATAGCTGCTTCCTTGACTGATACCGTCATCGAGTTTCGCGCAGACGGCTCATGAATTGAATGAAAAACTGATGGCAGAACCTTAAGGGCAAGCGAGCAGGATTGCCACCTGATCGGACTTTTCCCTGCGCACAAACAAAACCCCTGTCTGCATAAGCAGACAGGGGTTTCGGAATTTAATCTTGACGATGACCTACTCTCACATGGGGAAACCCCACACTACCATCGGCGATGCATCGTTTCACTGCTGAGTTCGGGATGGGATCAGGTGGTTCCAATGCTCTATGGTCGTCAAGAAATTCGGTAGCCAGACCGTTACTTACGTAACGTGCCAGCGAATGGGGATGTGATAGATTTGTGGGCTGTTGCCAATTTTCGGTTTGTGTCGTCTTCACACACCGCAATCTGCTCTTTCGACGCAAATTGCTTGGGTGTTATATGGTCAAGCCTCACGGGCAATTAGTATTGGTTAGCTCAACGCCTCACAGCGCTTACACACCCAACCTATCAACGTCGTAGTCTTCGACGGCCCTTCAGGGGACTCAAGGTCCCAGTGAGATCTCATCTTGAGGCTAGTTTCCCGCTTAGATGCTTTCAGCGGTTATCTATTCCGAACGTAGCTACCCGGCAATGCCACTGGCGTGACAACCGGAACACCAGAGGTTCGTCCACTCCGGTCCTCTCGTACTAGGAGCAGCCCCTCTCAAATCTCAAACGTCCACGGCAGATAGGGACCGAACTGTCTCACGACGTTCTAAACCCAGCTCGCGTACCACTTTAAATGGCGAACAGCCATACCCTTGGGACCGGCTTCAGCCCCAGGATGTGATGAGCCGACATCGAGGTGCCAAACACCGCCGTCGATATGAACTCTTGGGCGGTATCAGCCTGTTATCCCCGGAGTACCTTTTATCCGTTGAGCGATGGCCCTTCCATACA
Source organism: Pseudomonas sp. ASL8 (assembly GCF_056680355.1). Classification (NCBI taxonomy): domain Bacteria; kingdom Pseudomonadati; phylum Pseudomonadota; class Gammaproteobacteria; order Pseudomonadales; family Pseudomonadaceae; genus Pseudomonas; species Pseudomonas sp. ASL8. The sequence goes on from NZ_CM155278.1 coordinate 899,897, forward strand.
GAACCACCGGATCACTAAGACCTACTTTCGTACCTGCTCGACGTGTCTGTCTCGCAGTCAAGCGCGCTTTTGCCTTTATACTCTACGACCGATTTCCGACCGGT
>NZ_CM155278.1:905000-3690000 GCF_056680355.1 Pseudomonas sp. ASL8
GCCATAAGCATGCAGGTCGCCAAACAGCGAACGCTTCCAGCCGCCGAAGCTGTGATAGGCCACCGGTACCGGCAGCGGCACGTTGACCCCGACCATGCCGACTTCAATCTCGTCGCAGAACAAACGCGCGACTTCACCGTCACGGGTGAAGATGCAGGTGCCATTGCCATACTCGTGATCGTTGATCAGTTGCATGGCCTGTTCCAGGCTATCGACCCGAACGATGCACAACACCGGACCAAAGATCTCTTCTTTATAGATACGCATCTCCGGCGTGACCCGATCAAACAGGCAGCCACCCAGGAAGAACCCCTCCTCATTGCCCGCAACGCTCAGACCGCGACCATCGATCACCAGCTCAGCACCCGAGCTCACGCCGTCTTCTATATAGCTGCAGACCTTGTCGCGATGTTGTCCCGTGACTAACGGCCCCATATCCAGGCCACAGGTAGTCCCGGCACCGATCTTCAACGCCTTGATCTGCGGGACCAGTTTGGCCACCAATGCATCGGCGACCTGATCACCGACGCAGACAGCAACCGATATCGCCATGCAACGCTCGCCACAAGAACCATACGCAGCGCCCATCAACGCACTGACCGCATTGTCCAGATCCGCGTCGGGCATCAGCACCGCATGATTCTTCGCGCCGCCCAATGCCTGGACACGCTTGCCGCGGGAAGTCGCTTCTCTATAGATGTATTCAGCGATAGGTGTTGAACCGACAAAACTCAACGCTTTGACTTCAGGCGCTTCAATCAACGCATCCACCGCTGTTTTGTCGCCGTGCACGACGTTAAGCACGCCGTTGGGCAGCCCCGCCTCATTCAGCAGTTGAGCAATCAACAGGGTCGAACTTGGATCACGCTCCGACGGTTTGAGGATGAAGCAGTTGCCGCACACGATTGCCAGTGGATACATCCACAGCGGGACCATGGCCGGGAAGTTGAACGGCGTGATGCCCGCCACCACACCCAGCGGTTGAAAGTCGGACCATGCGTCAATGTTTGGCCCTACGTTGCGGCTGTACTCACCCTTGAGGATCTCTGGCGCGGCACACGCGTATTCGACGTTCTCGATCCCGCGCTTCAACTCACCGGCGGCGTCTTCCAGGGTCTTGCCGTGTTCTTCGCTGATCAACTGCGCGATACGCGCTTCGTTCTGCTCCAGCAATTGCTTGAAGCGGAACATCACTTGCGCACGCTTGGCCGCAGGCGTATTGCGCCAGGCGGGGAACGCAGCCTTGGCAGCATCGATCGCTTGTTGAACGGTTTCGCGGCTGGCCAAGGGGACTTTATGAACGGCCTGACCGGTCGATGGATTGAACACATCGGCAGTACGGCCGGTATCGGTAACGAACTCGCCATTGATCAGGTGCTGGATGTTGCTCATGACAGGACTCCAAAAAATACGGTCAGGCGCGATCTCGGCCGCGCCTGCTGTTTAAACCCATAGCGAATCAGTCGATCTGATTCAGCACTTCGCCGACAGCATCGAACAAGCGATCCAGGTCCTGCGGCTTGCTGTTGAAGGTTGGCCCGAACTGCAGGGTGTCGCCGCCGAAGCGCACGTAGAAGCCCGCCTTCCACAGTTTCATGCCCGCTTCGAAAGGACGCACGATGGCATCGCCATCACGGGGCGCGATCTGGATCGCGCCCGCTAGGCCGTAGTTACGGATATCCACAATGTTTTTCGAGCCTTTGAGGCCGTGCAACGCGCTTTCGAAATGGGGCGAAACCTCGGCGACTTGCTGAACCAGATTCTCCCGCTGCAACAATTCCAGCGAGGCAAGCCCCGCCGCACAGGCGACCGGGTGCGCGGAGTAGGTATAGCCGTGTGGAAACTCGACCGCATACTCGGGCGTCGGCTGGTTCATGAACGTGTGATAAATCTCGCTGCTGGCAATCACTGCACCCATCGGGATCGCGCCGTTAGTGATTTGCTTGGCGATACACATCAGGTCAGGCGTCACACCAAAGCTGTCGGCGCCGAACATCGAGCCGGTGCGACCGAAGCCAGTGATGACTTCGTCGAAGATCAACAGAATGTTGTGCTGATCGCAGATTTCACGCAGGCGCTTCAGATAACCCTTCGGTGGAACGATCACACCGGCAGAGCCCGCCATCGGCTCGACGATCACTGCCGCAATGTTGGACGCATCGTGCAGTTCGATCAGTTTGAGCATCTCATCGGCCAGCGCAATCCCACCCAACTCAGGCTCGCCGCGTGAATAGGCATTGCTGGTCAGCAAGGTATGAGGCAAATGATCGACGTCCATCAACTGGCCGAACATTTTACGGTTGCCGTTCACACCGCCCAGGCTGGTGCCCCCAATGTTGACCCCGTGATAACCACGGGCACGGCCGATCATTTTGGTTTTGGTGGCCTGACCTTTCAGGCGCCAGTAGGCGCGCACCATTTTCACCGCGGTATCCGCGCATTCGGAACCCGAGTCAGTGAAAAAGACGTGATTCAGATTGCCCGGCGTCAGGTCAGTGATTTTCTCAGCCAGCTGGAAGGACAAAGGGTGGCCGTATTGGAACGCCGGCGAATAATCCAGAGTGCCCAGCTGACGCGAGACCGCCTCCTGAATTTCCTTGCGCGAATGCCCCGCGCCGCACGTCCATAGGCCGGACAATGCGTCATAAATCTTGCGGCCCTTATCATCCGTCAGGTAACTGCCTTGCGCCGCCACGATCAGCCGGGGATCACGCTGGAAATTACGGTTTGCGGTGTATGGCATCCAATGAGCGTCGAGCTTCAATTGGCTGGCCAGAGAACTCTCGGCGGATTCAGGAAGATTCATGGATGAAAATACCTCACGGGGCGATGGGGCAGCTTATTGAGCTGTGTGGTTGCAGCTAAGTTGCCACGGGGATAAAGTCTGAAAAACCCAACATTTATAATCTTCAGTTAGACGATCACTAAACTATGAGCATCCGTCGACCCGATCCATTGGCCCAAGTCAGCGACTTTGATATTCGTTTGTTGCGTATCTTTCGAAGCGTAGTCGAGTCCGGCGGCTTCTCGGCGGCCGAAAGCGCGCTGGGCATTGGTCGTTCGGCGATCAGCCAACAGATGAGCGATCTTGAACAACGACTCGGCTTGCGCCTGTGCCAGCGTGGACGCGCGGGGTTTTCCCTGACCGAAGAAGGTCGAGAGGTCTATCAATCGTCTTTGCAGCTATTAAGTGCAGTAGAAAGCTTTCGCACCGAGGTCAACGGCCTGCATCAGCATTTGCGCGGCGAGCTGAACATCGGCCTGACCGACAACCTCGTCACCCTGCCGCACATGCGCATCACCCATGCCCTGGCCCAGTTGAAGGAGCGCGGCCCGGACGTACATATTCAGATCCGCATGATCGCGCCACATGAAGTGGAACAAGGCGTACTCGACGGGCGCTTGCACGTGGGCGTCGTGCCGCAGGCCAGCGCCCTGTCCGGGCTGGAATATCAGCCGTTGTACAGCGAACGCTCCCTGCTCTATTGCGCTGTCGGCCATCCGCTCTTCTATATGGATGACGCCGCGCTGAACGACGAACGACTGAATGCTCAGGACGCTATCGCCCCGACCTTTCGCTTGCCTGCGGACATTCAGGCGCATTACCAGGCACTCAATTGCACCGCCAGCGCCTCGGATCGTGAGGGCATGGCCTTTTTGATTCTCACCGGGCGCTATATCGGCTACCTGCCGGATCACTACGCCAGCCTTTGGGTTCAGCAAGGTCGACTGCGCGCGCTGAAACCGACAGCCCGTTTTTATGACTTGAGTCTGGCCTCGGTCACTCGCAAGGGGCGTCGCCCTCATCTGGTGCTGGAAAGCTTCCTTGAAAGCCTGGCCGCCACGCGCTGAAGCTTTTTCGGAGCCTGCGCCGTGGTGTGCAACCAACTCACTAAAGAAACCACTCGCGCAAGCCAACATGAAGCCGAAACTGAAGCCTTGGAGCATTAATTTGCGCTACTGGCTCTTGTCTGATCGTCGCGGGTGCGTTATCTGTTCTCCGCTTGCAGCCCATGATCCGTTCGGAACCGCCCATGACCTTTGAAGTCCCAGCCCATAGCGCCCAAGCCGTCGCTAAACCTGCCAGCCGCATTCGTCAGAAGAACGAAGAGGCAATCATCAAAGCCGCAGAGGACGAGTTCGCCCGTCACGGCTTCAAAGGCACCAGCATGAACACCATCGCGCAGAATGCAGGCTTGCCCAAAGCCAACCTGCACTACTACTTCACCAACAAGTTGGGGTTGTACATTGCGGTGTTGAGCAACATCCTCGACCAGTGGGACAGCACGTTCAACGCGTTGTGCGTCGACGACGATCCCGCTCAGGCGCTGAGCCATTACATTCGCGCCAAGATGGAATTTTCCCGACGCCAGCCACAAGCATCACGGATCTTCGCCATGGAAATCATCAGCGGAGGCGAATGCCTTAATGAGCATTTCAGTCAGGACTACCGCGCCTGGTTTCAGGGCCGGGCAGCCGTGTTTCAAGCCTGGATCGATGCCGGAAAAATGGACCCCGTCGACCCCGTGCATCTGATCTTCCTGCTCTGGGGCAGCACCCAGCACTACGCTGACTTCGCCACGCAGATTTGTCGGGTTACCGGTCGCGCCCGCTTGACCAAGCAGGACATGGAAACCGCCAGCGACAATTTGATCCGCATCATCCTCAAAGGTTGTGGGCTGACGCCTCCGGCTGTTTGAGCGGTCCGCTACCGAAAACAGTGGTTCACGTCGTCGATAGCTGGAACATACGCATGCCTTTTACCCTTGCTGGCCCTTGCGAATACCGGGAAGAGATTCGCAAAAGCCGCTTTATTACCCTCGCCGCCCCCATCACCAGCGCTGCCCAGGCCCAGGCGTTCATCGAGCAGCACAGCGATCTGAATGCCACGCACAATTGCTGGGCCTGGAAACTGGCCGATCAATACCGCAGCAACGACGATGGAGAGCCCGGAGGTACGGCCGGCCGGCCCATTCTGGCAGCGATCGAAGCGCAGGATTGCGATCAAGTCGTAGTGTTGGTGATCCGCTGGTATGGCGGTATCCAATTGGGCACTGGCGGCCTCGCTCGCGCGTACGGCGGTGGCGCCAATAAATGCCTGCACCAGGCCGAGCGCCTGCCCTTGATCCATCGGGTGCAATTGAGCTGTACGTGCAGTTTCAGCGAACTGGCGCTGGTCAAGGTGCGTCTGGCCGAACTGCATGGGCTGCTGGAGAACGAAACGTTCACCGCCAATGGCGTCGAATTGCACATCGCCCTGGGCCCGGAGCACATCGACATTTTGCAGCGACAACTGGCAGATCTGAGTCGCGGACGAATTATCTTGCAGCGGCACCAGGACGACTGAATCCGCGCGTGCGCACTCCCCGGTTAATTGCCCACATCTACTGTGCACCCGGCTGTGGATAAGCTGAGTACACACCTCTGCGGGCCTTGCTGCGCATGGCGTTGCGACGACTGGTTGTTTTTTGCTCAAACTGCCCATTACTGAAATAAAACCTCCTTAAAACAGAGTGTTATCGTCACTTATCGCAGTTGGGCACTTCCCGGTCACTCTTTATTCCCGCACTTTTGGCTTGCGCACAATAACTGTGGAGCAACCTGTGGATAAGCCGTGCAAGCCTGTCTCAGGCGTAGACAGATCATGGCGCGCGCTCAGCTGGTCATTTTTTGTTCAACTGCAGGAAGACAAACTCAAAGTCACCGACGCCCGTATCGCCGAACTAAACGAGTTACGCCTTGAGTTGCAACACAGCTTGGGTCAACGTTGTCCATTAAGTCCTTGAGGCTGCCATTTCCCTCTGGGCTATTTCGTCCCTGAACCACTTTTTGTGAACAAGGAGCTCGATCCATGCCGCATACCAAAACCGCGTTAATCATTGGCGCCTCCCGTGGCCTTGGCCTTGGCCTGGTGCAGCGCCTCTCCGAACAAGGCTGGCAAGTGACCGCCACGGTGCGCGACCTGCACAAAGCCGGTGGGCCACAAACGATCCCCGAGGTGCAGGTCGAAGTGTTGGATATCAATGAGCTGTCATCGTTGAATGCCTTCACCGAGAAACTGAAGGGGCAGGTTTTTGATCTGCTGTTTGTCAACGCTGGCGTCAGCGGACCAAAGCACCAGAGCGCCGCGCAAGCTACCGCCGATGAACTCGGCCAGCTGTTCATGACCAACGCCATTGCCCCCATTCGTCTGGCCGAACGAATGGTCCAGCAGATTCGTCCCGACACCGGGGTCCTGGCGTTTATGAGTTCGGTGCTGGGCAGTGTTATGTGCCCCGAAGGCAACGACATGGCGTTGTACAAAGCCAGCAAGGCCGCGCTGAACTCCATGACCAATTCCTTCGTCACACAATTGGCTGACCCGAAGCCGACAGTCCTGTCCCTGCATCCGGGCTGGGTGAAAACCGACATGGGCGGCGAAAATGCTTATATCGATGTAGAGACCAGCACCCGTGGTTTGGTCGAACAGATTGATGCCTATGCCGGCAAGGGTGGTCATTACTTCATCAACTACAAGGGCGAAACGATTCCCTGGTAATTAACTGGCCTGATGAACTTCGGCCTCGCCGCTGCTTCTACCTGAAGCGCGGCGACCCTGGATCAGCAGTGAACATGTCGTGCTGTCGGGCTCAAAGTCCCAACAACGACAGCATGATAAAGGTCGCGAACAGCACAAAGTGAGTCATGCCTTCGATGGCATTGGTTTCGCCATCATTCAGGTTGATCGCGCTGACCAAAAGCGTGATGAAGATCATCACGCTTTGCACCGGGGTCATCGCCATCTGGAACGGCTGACCGCTGTACAGCGCCATCGCCTCCATGACGGGGACGGTCAGGATCACCGTTGACAACGAGGCGCCCAACGCGATGTTTACGACGGACTGCATGCGGTTGGCCAAGGCCGCGCGCAAGGCCGTCAGAATCTCGGGTGCAGCGGAAATCGCCGCCACTAGAATTGCCGTCATGACCGGCGGTGCGCCTGTCCCTTCCAGGCCAAGGTCGACGGTTTTCGACATCACTTCAGCCAGCGCACCGATCACCACTACGCCAAAAACAAGCGTGCCGATCGAGCGCACCAAATTGATCGATGGACCCTCTTCGGCAGGCAAGTTCTTGCGCATTTTTTCAGGGTAGCTGTAGCTGAAAAAGTAACTGTGCGGCCCCACCTGCATGCGCAGAAACAAGGCGTACAGCACCACCATCGCGCCAATCGTGAACGCCGAATAAACCTTCCAGTCACCTTCGGGAATGAACTCCGGCACCACCATGGAAACGCCCATCGCGGTGAGGATCATCACACTGTACGTGCGAGCCGAATCATCGTTGTAGGACTGCTCGCCATGCTTGAGCCCGCCCATCAGCGCCGCCAGCCCCAGAATGCCGTTGATATCGAGCATCACCGCTGAATAAATCGTGTCGCGCACCAGTGTCGGTGAAGGCTCGTTGCTCATCATGATCGCCAGAATCACGACCTCGACCAAGACGGCCGACAGCGTCAGGATCATCGTGCCATAGGGATCGCCGAATTTATGCGCCAACAGTTCGGCATGGTGGGCCACGCGCATCGACGCGCAGACAATCGCCACCACCAGTGCAATCCCGCCCGCCAGCGCAACACCCTGACCGTGATTCAGTAACGCATGTTCAAAGGGGAACGCAATCAGCGCACCGAGGACAGCCAGCAGTAGAAACTTTTCATCTCTGAAATAAGTCAGCATTGGAATGCCTTGGGTCAAAAGTGTCATTGTCAGTAAATGTTTCGCGACTAACGGTAACAGCAAAAACGTTACGCCGTGGCGTCAACCGGCGAATCAGCCACGCCACGTAAAGGAAGCGATCTCAAAGCGGACATCCCTCTGTAGAATGCCGACTATCTGCACCTGATGAGAAAAGCACATGTACGAATGGCTCAACGCATTGCCCAAGGCAGAACTGCACCTGCACCTGGAAGGCTCGCTGGAACCCGAACTGCTCTTTGCACTGGCTGATCGCAACAAGATCGTCTTGCCTTGGGCCGATGTCGAAACATTGCGTCGGGCCTATGCCTTCAACAATTTGCAGGAGTTTCTCGACCTGTATTACCGGGGTGCGGATGTACTGCGCACCGAGCAGGATTTTTACGACCTGACCTGGGCCTATCTGCAACGCTGCAAGGCGCAGAACATCATTCACACCGAACCCTTCTTCGACCCGCAAACCCATACCGATCGGGGCATCCCCTTTGAAGTGGTGATCAACGGTATCGCCACTGCATTGAAAGATGGCCAGGAAATACTCGGCATCTCCAGCGGGTTGATTCTCAGCTTCCTGCGCCATTTGAGCGAAGCAGAAGCTGAAAAGACCCTCGATCAAGCGCTGCCATTTCGCGATGCATTTATTGCCGTGGGTCTCGACAGCTCAGAGATGGGCCATCCTCCGAGCAAGTTCCAGCGCGTGTTCGACCGCGCCCGTAACGAAGGCTTTTTGACGGTCGCTCATGCAGGCGAAGAAGGCCCACCCGAATACATCTGGCAAGCGCTTGACCTGTTGAAGATTCAGCGTATCGATCATGGCGTCCGCGCTATCGAAGATGAGCGGCTGATGCAGCGCATCATTGATGAACAGATCCCGCTGACGGTTTGCCCGCTGTCCAACACCAAGCTCTGCGTCTTCGACGACATGGCCCACCACAACATTCTCGACATGCTTGAGCGCGGCGTGAAAGTCACGGTCAACTCAGACGACCCCGCGTATTTCGGTGGTTATGTGACCGAGAATTTTTACGCGCTGCACAAGCATCTGGGGATGACCCAGGATCAGGCCCGACGCCTGGCGCAAAACAGCCTGGATGCACGGTTGGTCAAACCTTGATGCAAGGGTAATCGTTCCCGCGCAATAAACGCGTGGGAACGATGGGGCCATCAGGCAGCTGAGGCTATTCTGCTGATCTCACGCTGCCCGTTGGTCGAGACCTGCAAGGCGGTGGACTCATCGCTCGTGCGCAACCAGCCCAGCTGTATGAACAATTGCAGTAACCCTGCACCCAATGCGCCGCCTAAATGCGGCTTGCGCTCGCTCCAGTCGGGGCAAGCGCAAACGGTCTGGCGCTTTCGATGGGCCAGCGCAGGAACATAGATGCCGCGCTCGGCAAATTGAGCGACACCTTTGCTGGTGACTTCGATGCGCTGCTCATGTTGTTCGATCCAGCCTGCACCTAGCAGACGCTGATACAGCTCTGCCGCCAACTCTCCCCCAAGATGGTCGGAGCAAATCCGGGCACGACGTAGCGGCGAGAGCAGTGTGGGTGGAACGGGTTGCGACACACTTTTGCTGATGTGGTCGGTGCTGACCATCGACGCATTGGCCAGCGCCTCGACTGCAGTGCCGACTTCAGGCGCAGCCAGTCGGAAGAAACGCTTTCTGCCGCGCGCCTCCTGCTTCAATAGCCCGCCGGTAGTCAGTCGCGCCAGATGCGCACCTGCCGAAGAAGTGGATAGACCAGCCATCAAAGCCAGCTCGTCCGCGGGGCGGGCGGTACCATCCATCAACGCCCAAATCATTGCACTGCGCTTGGGGTCAGCCAGCAGCGCGGCAATCTGGCTAATGCAAGGTGCATATTCCATGTATTCACTCCCTGTTGAAACATTCGTCTATTGCACTGACATAGTGAACAGCAAATCGGGTTCAGCCAAGACGCTAAGCCGTCAAAACCAGGGCTGTATTTGACCTCGTACGCCCAGAACGTCATCTCGCAGCGCTTACATGCCACAACCGTTTCTGACTCAGACGCCCCACTCACATCTGCATTGATAACGCCTTGCCTGGCAGCGTCCTGCACCTCAGACCTGGCTTGACGACTTATGCGGACCTGACCGCTGGCGCCAAGTATAAGCCCAGCGCCCTGTTACGAAATGGGATTAAAACCACTGCAGAGGATTGGCCGACACGCTATAGGCAAAGTCAGACATCACCCAGGCCAACGAAAACCCGTCTCGATTTACCCGGCTGCCGTGAAAGCGGCGCTGGCCGGACACTCTCAGTCATCGTAGGAAAAGTCTGGCGTGCATCGCGAGGGAAATGCCTACGGAAAAAACACACAAAACAGGCAAAAAAATACGACCTTAAAACAGCGTTGTTTGCACTTAAAATACTTGATAATTATTTTTCTGTAGAACGCCTGCGTATCAACTGTCAGACAATTCCATTGCAACTGTAAGCCACCGCAACATGGACCTGACGTCACTTGCTGTCAGGATGTCCTTGCGCCAATTCAGAACAGCGCGACCTGAGCATCTCGCACAATAAATTGACCGGTTTACTCAGTTGCGCCCGGTGTGCACAGAGCACATTGAGCGGGGCCAGTTCCCCTTGCAGCTCCGGCATCAATAGCTTCAAGCGTCCGGCATGTACATCGGCCGCAACATCCAGCCAGGATTTATAGGCAACCCCAACACCGGCCAACGCCCACAGGCGCACGACGTCGGCATCGTCGCTAAAACGATCCCCGTGCACGGTCAAACTCATTTCACGTTTGCCGTCATGGAAACGCCAATGGTCATGCACGCGATTGCCTAGCATGAACAGCAGGCAATTGTGCTGTGCCAGCTGTTCCACATGTTGCGGTTCACCATGACGGGCCAGATACGACGGGGCGGCGCATAGCACGCGACGGTTATCCGGGACGATGGGTAACGCGATCAGGCTAGAATCTTCCGGTTCTCCATAACGCAGAGCGATGTCTACTGGCTGACGAAATAGATCGGCAATCCTGTCGCCCAGCAGCAGGCGGACCGTGAGCAACGGATGTTGGCGCTGGAATTCGTCGAGCCAGGGCAATAACACGTTACGGCCAAAATCCGAGGGCGCCGACAGCTGCAAGACGCCACTGACCTGATCCTGGCTGCTGGCCAGAAAACGCTGCCCCTCTTCCAGACTGCTCAGGGCCGCGCGGGCGTATTCGAGGAAACCCTCACCCTCGGCCGTCAGACGCAAGCTACGAGTCGAACGTGCCAACAGACGCGCGCCCAGTTGCTGTTCGATACGTTTGAGCGCAGCGCTGGCGACCGCCGCCGACATGTCCATGACCCGTGCAGCAGCAGACAGGCTGCCCAGATCGGTGGCCCGGACAAACAGTTGCAGATCATCAAAACGCAGCATCACTTGCTCGCATTATCAAAAATAAATTGAAAGAGCCTGCAGTTTTAGCGGGTTTTATCTTTAAGAGAAATAGCCAATCATCCCTCCATGCCATTTATTCAGGCTTATTTCTCAGGAGCGCCCCATGAAAGCCATCGCGTATTACCAGTCCCTGCCGATCAGTGACCCCCTGTCATTGCAGGACATCGAGCTGGCCGAGCCGGTTGCCGGCCCTCGGGACTTACTGGTGGAAGTCAAAGCCATCTCCGTCAACCCGGTCGATACCAAGGTTCGCCAGAACGTCCAACCCGAAGGCGGCGACGCCAAGGTGCTAGGTTGGGACGTGGCCGGTATCGTCAAAGCGGTTGGCAGCGAAGTGACGCTGTTTCAGCCGGGCGACAAGGTGTTCTATGCAGGCTCCATCGCCCGCGCTGGTGCCAACAGCGAGCGGCACGTGGTCGATGAGCGAATTGTCGGGCACATGCCAAAATCCTTGAGCTTCGCCCATGCCGCAGCCTTGCCGCTGACGGCGATCACTGCGTGGGAGCTGCTCTTCGAGCGCCTGCAGATTGCTGAAGGCGCCACTGACACCGGACAGCGTCTGATGATTGTCGGTGCTGCCGGAGGCGTGGGGTCGATGCTCACTCAGTTGGCCCGACAGCTCACGGGGTTGAACGTTATCGGCACCGCCTCACGACCTGAAACCGAGGCCTGGGTTCGCCAGTTGGGCGCGCATCATGTGCTGGATCACAGCAAACCGCTGAACGAAGAACTGACCCGCGCGGGTCTGCCACAGGTGACTCACGTGGCCAGCCTGACACAGACCGACCAGCATCTGGATCAGCTGGTCGAAGCCCTTGCGCCGCAAGGTCGACTGGCCTTGATCGACGACCCCAAGTCACTCGACGTCAGCAAGCTGAAACGCAAGAGTCTGTCACTGCACTGGGAGTTCATGTATACCCGGTCGCTGTTCGAAACCGCCGACATGATCGAGCAGCACAAACTGCTCAACCGCGTCGCGGAGCTGATCGATGCCGGCACGCTGAAAACCACTTTTGGTGAGCACTTCGGCACCATCAACGCCGCCAACCTGCGTCGCGCGCATGCGTTTCTGGAAAGCGGCAAGGCCAAAGGCAAGATCGTTCTCGAAGGTTTTTGATCACTTAAGACCGTCAGTCTGAGGTTTGACCTGGATCATTATCTTCGCCTGATCCAGGTCTACAATTGCAGCCTTACCAACAGGAGGAAGTCAGCAATGAAAGTCCTGGTACGTGAATCAGCAAAATCCCAAGGGGGTCCGTGGCAGGTCCGCATGGATCAGCACGTCGTGAGTTTTCGCTCTGAAGCCGAAGCACGCGCCTTCGTCAACACGCTTGAATCCCGCCTACGGGCTCCGCACAAACTACCCGAAAGTCGCCAGCAAGCCACCGGCTGAGCCAGGGCTGGCCTGCAACTCGGGCAGCCTCAGACCTGAGCCGTTTGAGCCTCACTCGCATCACGCGTGCGCTGCAAACGGCTGGTTAATACCGCGGCACTCACCGCGAAAATCCCGCACAAACTGATCACCATTGCCATGGGGACTGCGCTGCCGTCGTGCAGCACGCCCACCAGGGCGGATGCTCCTGCGGCGACACTGAACTGCAGGCACCCGAGTAACGCCGACGCACTCCCCGCCCTCGCCCACTGGCCGTTCATGGCACAGGCCGAAGCATTGGGGATGATGCAGCCCAGGCTGGCAATGCAAATGAACAACGGGATCAATAACGGCCAAAGCGCCTGAGTGTGCAGCCCGGCAATACCGAGCAAAACCAGCGCTGCCGCCAGATAAACCCAGACTGCGCGAGACAACAAAAGCGCCGGCCCGAGCTTGCCCAACATCCGCGCATTGACCTGCGCCACCAGAATGAAACCCGCCGCGTTCGCACCGAACAGCCAGCCATAGTGCTCGGGCGGCACGCCATACAACTTGATGAATACGAATGGCGAGCCCGCGATATAGGCGAACATACCCGCAATCGCGATGCCACCGGTCAAGGCGTGACCGAGAAATATCCGATCAGCCAACAACCGCCGATATTGCCCCAACGCACCGGCCAATGGATGGCGTGGATGGGCCGCAGGCATGCTTTCCGGCAAGCCCAGCGCAACCGCCAGCGAGCACACTGCACTGAATGCCGTCAGCACCAGAAAGATCGATTGCCAGCCATACAGGTTGACCAACAGGCCGCCCAGCATGGGTGCGAGAATCGGCGCCAGGCCCATGACCAACATCAATTGCGAGAAGACTTTCGCCGACTGCACGGCGTCGCACTTATCGCTGACAATGGCCCGTGACAACACCATCCCGGCGCATCCGCCCAACGCCTGAACGAAGCGCGCAGCAATCAGCCACTCGAGGGTGGGCGCAAAAGCGCACGCCAGTGATGCCAAGGTAAACAACCCGACACCCACCAGCAGCGGCACGCGCCGACCAAAGCGATCCGCGACCGGACCATAGGCCAATTGGCCGATGGACAAGCCCAGGAAATAAGACGCCAAGGTCAGTTGCACATGTTTTTCGTCGGTGCCAAACGCCAAGGCAATCGCCGGAAAACCAGGCAGATAAAAATCAATGGCCAGCGGCCCAAAAGCGCTCAAAGCGCCAAGAATCAGGATTATTCTCAGGTTCATCAGGCATCCAAAACTGTGTCCAGCGCAATTAGCTAGTCTAACCGTCCTGAATCCTTCGCGCGTCTTGATGGGAAAATTACTTCAAGATTTTTCAGTTGATCGGGCCGACGTAAAGCCGGGACACCCTCACCCGGCGCAACGTTTAAATCACCTGCACCGCATACCCTTCAGCACTGATCAGACTGATAATGACCTCCGCCGTGAGTATGCTTTCAACCCGCACTTCGCCGCTGGCCAGATCGACCTGAACATCAGCTGCCGGGTCGCTGCTCTGCAGCGCTTGGGTGATTGCCCGAACACAGTGGGCACAGGTCATACCCTGAACATTGAATCGTTGCATGTTGTTGCTCCTCGGTAAGGTTGCAGGCATGTTCAACCTTTCCATCATGGCAAGGTCAAGGCCCTGTTTTTTCTGCCGGGCTGGTATTCGTCTCGCGGCTCGGCCAAGCTGCGTCATAACCGTATTAAAAGCAGGAGTATCAGCGATGCGCTGGTCAGTATTGAGCCTAATGAGCATCCTCGGCCTATGGGCGACAGTACCCTTCGCCAACGCCGACTCGCAAGACTACGGCGTCCTGATCATTTCCCGGGAGCGACTGGAGGTGAACACCTCATGCGAGATCGGTCTGTATCTTCAGGATCAATTGGTCGGGCGTTTGTTTCAGGAAGCGTCAACGTCCTTCAACCTGGCGCCAGGCAAAACCTCTATTCGCCTGCGTCTCCTGCCCGGTCAGGTCTCAGGGTGCGCGCCAGGCATGGATGTCCCCCCGAGCATGGTCATTGAAATAAAGGCCGGCGAAGTCAGCAAATACCGGATCGCCATGGGCCCCAATGGCCTATACCTGAAGCGGGCCGCGCTGGAATATTGATCGGGGCTTGACCTTACCCGTGTGGCAAGGTTAATCCTTGAGGCATAGCCTTCAGGGAAGTTACCCATGCCTATGTCCAACACGCTCGAATTGCCCATAACCGGAATGACCTGCGCCAGTTGTGCCGGACGGGTCGAGCGCGCATTAAGCAAAGTTGCCGGCGTCAAAACCGTCAGCGTCAATCTCGCCAGCGAACGTGCGCACGTCGAATCGTCAGGGCCAATCGACCCTGCCGTGCTGATTGCGGCCGTCACCCAGGCCGGTTATGGCGCAAGCCTGCTGGAAGACACTCGCGCCAATGCCGACAACCAACAACAACGACTGACCCGGGAGCGCTGGGCATTGCTGCTGGCGATTGCCCTCGCGCTGCCGCTGGTTCTGCCCATGCTGCTGGCGCCATTCGGTGTGCACTGGATGCTACCGGCCTGGGTGCAGTTTGCCCTGGCAACGCCCGTGCAATTCATTCTCGGTGCACGGTTTTACATCGCCGCCTGGAAAGCTGTCAGGGCCGGTGCCGGCAACATGGATTTGCTGGTCGCTCTGGGCACCAGTGCGGGCTATGGCCTGAGCCTTTATCAATGGGCGAACACCGCGCCGGGCAGCATGCCGCATCTGTATTTCGAAGCCTCGGCGGTGGTTATCGCGCTGGTACTGCTGGGCAAATACCTGGAAAGCCGCGCCAAACGGCAGACCGCCAGCGCCATTCGCGCGCTTGAGGCCCTGCGCCCCGAACGTGCTATTCAACTGATCGATGGACAAGAACGGGACGTGGCCATCAGCGCTTTGCGCCTCAACGATCTGGTGGTGGTCAAGCCCGGCGAGCGCTTCCCGGTGGATGGCGAAGTGATTGATGGCCAGAGTCACGCCGACGAAGCCTTGATCAGTGGTGAGAGCCTGCCCGTGCCCAAGCAGCCCGGTGACAAGGTGACCGGTGGCGCGATCAATGGCGAAGGCCGCTTGCTGGTCAAGACCCGGGCGTTGGGCGCGGAAACCGTGTTGGCGCGGATCATTCGTCTGGTTGAGGATGCTCAGGCGGGCAAAGCCCCTATTCAGAAGCTTGTGGATAAAGTCAGTCAGGTGTTCGTCCCGACAGTGCTGGTGATCGCCGTCTTCACCCTGGCGGGATGGCTGCTGGCCGGTGCGCCGCTGGAAACGGCCCTGATCAATGCCGTGGCGGTGTTAGTGATTGCCTGCCCTTGCGCGCTGGGGCTGGCGACGCCAACGGCGATCATGGCCGGCACCGGCGTGGCGGCGCGTTACGGCATTTTGATCAAGGACGCGGAAGCACTGGAGCGCGCCCATGAAGTCACAGCCATGGTCTTCGACAAGACCGGCACGCTGACCTCCGGCACACCACGCATCGCCCACTTGAGCGCTGTCGATGGCAACGAAGACGTCCTGCTGCAATCGGCCGGCGCGTTGCAACAAGGCAGCGAGCACCCCTTGGCCAAGGCCGTACTGGATGCCTGCACGGCCCGCGAGTTGAACATCGAGGCGGTCGCCGCCAGCCAGGCGCTGCCGGGGCGAGGCATTGCCGGGACCGTGCAAGGTCGGGATCTGGCGCTGGGCAATCGCCGTCTGCTGGAAGAAAGCGGCCTGACCATGGGAACCCTGGCCCAATCCGCGCAAGCATGGGAGGCAGAAGGTCGCACGTTGTCCTGGCTGATCGAGCGCGGCGCGCAGCCCTCGGTGCTGGGGCTGCTGGCCTTCGGAGACACGCTCAAGCCCGGCGCTCTGGAAGCGGTCCAACAACTCACTGCACGTCATATCAGCAGCCACTTGCTCACCGGCGACAATCGCGGCAGCGCCCGCGTAGTGGCCGAGGCATTGGGTATCAGCGATGTGCACGCAGAAGTCCTGCCCGCCGACAAAGCGGCGACCATTGTCGAGCTGAAAAAAACCGGGGTGGTGGCGATGGTCGGTGACGGCATCAACGACGCGCCGGCATTGGCGGCGGCAGACATCGGCATCGCCATGGGCGGCGGAACCGATGTGGCTATGCATGCGGCCGGGATTACCCTGATGCGCGGCGACCCACGCTTGATCCCGGCGGCGCTGGAGATCAGCCGCAAAACCTATGCGAAGATTCGCCAGAACCTGTTCTGGGCCTTCGTCTACAACCTGATCGGCATTCCCTTGGCCGCATTCGGCTTCCTCAACCCAGTGTTGGCGGGCGCTGCGATGGCGCTGTCGAGTGTCAGTGTGGTGAGCAATGCGCTGCTGCTGAAAACCTGGAAGCCGAAGGATATCGATTGAGGAGCCATGATGAATATTGGTCAAGCCGCCAAAAACAGTGGTCTGAGCGCCAAGATGATTCGTTATTACGAGTCCATTGGCCTGCTCAAGGCCGCGCACCGCAGTGACAGCGGTTATCGACTGTACGGGCCGGAAGATCTGCACACGCTGGCCTTCATCAAGCGTTCGCGGGACCTGGGTTTCTCACTGGAAGAAGTGGCCAAACTGCTGACTCTGTGGCAAGACCGCCAGCGTGCCAGTAGCGATGTCAAAGCCCTGGCGCGTGAACACATCACGGCGCTGGATCAGAAGATCAGCGAACTGGCCAGCCTGCGCGATACCTTGCAAGAGCTGGTCGAGCACTGCCAGGGCGACCATCGCCCGGACTGTCCGATTCTCAAGGACCTGGCGTCTGGTGCGTGCTGCGACTGATCCTGGCCGCAGGCATTCCGACTGCCCAATAAAAAATCCGGCCTGAGCCGGATTTTTTATTTAGCGGATCACTGCATCCAGGGTGGAGGCGGCTCTTCGGTTTTGCTCGGTGGCGCGTCATCTGCGGCGCGGACAGCCTGACGGTGATCCTCGTCCAGACGGGCCGCCTCGATTTCCCGCAGAACCCCACCGACATCGGCCAGGTCTTCAGGCTCATCGAACTCACCGGTCAGCGGACTGCCCGGGTGCAAGATGCCGGCTTCATAAAGCGCCCACATCTCTTTCGCGTACCGGGTCGCCTTCAATTCCGGGGCAAAGCGTCCGAAATAAGAAGCCATGTTGCCGACATCGCGCTCCAGCATGCTGAACGCATGGTTGTTGCCAGCGGCATCGACAGCCTGCGGCAAATCGATAATCACCGGCCCACCCGGGGTCAACAGCACGTTGAACTCGGACAAGTCACCGTGCACCAGACCGGTACACAGCATCAGCACGATCTGCCTGATCAGGAACTCGTGATACTCCCGCGCCTGATCCGGTTCCATCACCACATCGTTCAAGCGAGGGGCCGCGTCGCCAAACTCGTCGGCGATCAGTTCCATCAACAGCACGCCTTCAAGGAAGTCGTACGGCTTGGGCACTCGCACACCCGCGCTGGCCAAACGAAACAGCGCGGCTACTTCAGCATTCTGCCAGGCATCTTCAGTCTCTTTACGACCGAACTTCGAGCCCTTGGCCATCGCTCGGGCCTGCCGGCTGTTGCGAACCTTGCGACCCTCCTGATACTCCGCGGCCTGCCGGAAACTTCGTTTATTCGCCTCCTTGTAAACCTTGGCGCACCGCAGCTCGTTGCCACAGCGCACCACATAAACAGCTGCCTCTTTACCACTCATGAGTGGGCGCAGCACCTCGTCGACCAGACCGTCCTCGATCAGGGGTTCAATGCGTTTTGGAGTCTTCATCAGCTTTTATTGTGGGTCCTTCGTTGCCAAACACGCGATTGTTGCTCGTTATACGGCAATCCTCTCACAGCGAGTAGTAGATGCCGACCTTTGACCTTCAGAGATTTACGAAAGGCTTCAATTATTTAGCAGCTTCCATGCCGGGCAGAGCATAACCGAGCCCAGTCAGATGGGACCACGCAAGCTGTAAGCAGTTTTATCCATTGGCGTTACAGATAACATAAATTCCCCAGGACGGACCTGCAAAAAACACCGGACCGCAGGCATCAAGGCTTGAACAGTTCACCCGGGGTGAAGCCAAACAGGCTTTTAAACGCGGCGATGAACGCTGAGGTCGAATCGTACCCACAGGACAGGGCCGTGTTAGTCACGCTTTCGCCCTCTTCCAGTGCGCTGAGCGAGGATAACAATCGCGCGCGCTGACGCCAGCCACGAAAACTCAAGCCGGTTTCGCGCTGAAACAAACGCATCACGGTTTTTTCCGACATGCCCAGGCGCTCGGCCCATCCCTGCAGGGTGATCGACTGACTGGGGTTTTCGATCAATTCGTTGCACAGCCCAAGCAAACGCGGATGACGCGGCAGCGGCAGAGAGAAACCGACTTCCGGCAGATGGGCCAGTTGATCGAGCAGCACCTGCACCAGCCGCGCCTCGCTGCTGTCACCCTGTGGATAACTTGGCGGCAGCAAGCAAAACGTCTTGATCAGCTCGCGGGCCAGCGGCGTGACTTCCAGAACACGACAACGCTCCGCCGCCCAACGGCAATCGTCCTTGCGCACATACAGGCTGCGCATCTCCGCCCGCATCGACGTAGCCACGTCATGCTCGACCCCGGCGGGAATCCACACGCCCCACTGCGGTGGCGCGAAAAAACTGCCCTCCGCGGTGTGCACGCCTAATACGCCGCTGATTGCATAAGAGAACTGCACCCAGTCATGACGATGAGGCGGCGTCCAGGAACCCGCCCCCAGGCTTTCCGCCCGCGCATAGACCGGGCGCGGCAAAGCGCTGAGTAGAGGTATCTGACGCTCGTTACCCTGACGAAAGCCCATAAGTTGTCCGTTAGTCGCTATCGATTGGCCTTATGTCGCAAGACGGCATCATCGCGCGCAGGTTAGCCTTCGGTCATCCTTTTTTACAAAACTCTTTTATAACGCGCCCCTCTTTCCATAACGTCTCCACAACATCAGGCCGACCTATTTATGCATGCCTTCAAGCACCTCAAACGCGTCGTTACGGACTGGTTCCTTTGCGGCATGCTGATCGCCACGTTGCTCGCGTATTTCTTCCCGGGCTTCGGCAGTGCCAGCGGCGGGATGCATGCTGAATATGTGATCAACATCGGGGTGTTTCTGGTGTTCTTCCTGCACGGGGTGAACCTGTCCAGCGAACAAATCAGCCACGGCCTGAAAAACTGGAAACTGCACATCATGGTGCAGGCCTTCACGTTCGTGGTCTTCCCCCTGATCTGGTTGATCTGCAACCAGCTATTCGGCTCACACATGCCAGCCTTGTTGATGCTTGGCTTCTTCTACCTGTGCGCCCTGCCCTCGACCATTTCCTCCTCGGTTGCATTGACCGGCAGCGCAGGGGGCAACGTTCCTGCGGCCATTCTGAATGCCAGCATGTCCAGTGTGTTCGGGATTTTCATGACCCCCTGGCTCGTGAGCCTGGTGGTCGGCACGGGCGCTGGCGGGATTGATCTGGGTTCGACCCTGCTCGACTTGAGCGCAATGCTTCTGTTGCCACTGGTGCTGGGGCAACTGGTGCGTCCGTTCCTCGGTAAGTTTTTCGCCCGGCACAAGCGCTACACCAACATCGTCGACAAAGTCGTGATCCTGTTGTTGGTCTACGCCGCGTTTTGTAATTCGATGGTGTCCGGCATGTGGCAACAACAAGGCGATACGGTGATTCTCAGCGCCTTTATTGGCAGCGGCGTCTTACTGGCGGTCATTCTGTTCATGACCACGCGCACGACTCGCGCCCTGAACTTCAATCACGCCGATGAAGTGGCAGCGGTGTTTTGCGCGAGTAAAAAGTCCCTGGCCGCAGGCGCACCGATGGCGGCACTGATCTTCGGCGCCAACCCTGGGCTGGGCCTGATCCTGTTGCCGATCATGATTTATCACCCAATGCAGTTGATCGTCTGTTCGGTGATCGCGGAAAACTACGCGAGTCGCAACCATAAACAGCTGTCGCAGGCTGCGCGGGAAGAAGCCCGAGCGGCTTAACGTTCGGCGCTCTTCGCGAACAGCGCGCAATCACCGCTCAATAATCGCCGTGACCCCCTGCCCGCCCGCCGCGCAGATGGAGATCAGCCCTCGTCCTTGCCCGGCCACTGCCAACAACTTCGCCAGGTTGGCAACGATGCGTGCGCCGGTCGCGGCGAAGGGGTGGCCGGCCGCCAATGAGCTGCCTTTGACATTAAGTTTGCTGCGATCAATCGACCCCAGCGGCGCGTCGAGGCCCAGGCGGGTTTTGCAGTAATCGGCGTCTTCCCACGCCTTGAGGGTACACAGCACCTGTGCGGCGAAGGCTTCGTGAATCTCGTAATAATCGAAATCCTGCAAGCTCAAATTGTTACGTGCCAGCAAGCGCGGAACGGCGTAAGCCGGCGCCATCAGCAACCCTTCGGCACCGTTGACGAAATCCACCGCAGCCGCTTCGCCATCACGCAGATACGCCAATACCGGCAGCCCGCGCTCTTTGGCCCATTCTTCACTGGCCAACAACACCAACGAAGCACCGTCGGTCAGCGGTGTGGAGTTGCCTGCGGTCAGCGTACCTTTGGCGCTGCGCTCGAATACCGGCATGAGACTGGCCAGTTTGGCCAAGGTCAGGTCCGGGCGCAGATTCTGGTCGCGGTTCAACCCCAGATAGGGCGTAAGCAAGTCATCCTGCCAGCCTTCGGCATAGGCGGCCGCCATCTTCAGGTGACTTTCCAGCGCCAACTGATCCTGAGCCTCCCGAGGAATGTTCCAGGTCTGCGCCATCCGCTCACAATGCTCGCCCATGGACAGGCCTGTGCGCGGTTCACCATTGCGCGGCAGTTCAGGTTTGAGGTTATGCGGGCGCAGCTGCAACAGGGCCTTGAGTTTCTCCGCCACGGTTTTGCTGCGATTGAATTGCAACAGGATGTGGCGCAAGTCGTCATTGATCCCAATCGGTACGTCGGACGTGGTGTCTACGCCGCCGGCAATCCCGCACTCGATCTGCCCCAGAGCGATTTTGTTCGCGACCAACAGCGCCGCTTCCAGGCCCGTGCCGCAGGCTTGTTGAATGTCATAGGCCGGCGTCTGCGGGGACAAGCGCGAGCCCAACACGCATTCGCGGGTCAAGTTGAAGTCCCGTGAATGCTTGAGCACCGCACCTGCTGCCACCTCGCCCATGCGCACGCCATGCAGGTTGAACCGCTCGATCAATCCTTCCAGCGCGGCAGTCAGCATCTCCTGATTACTCGCCGTGGCGTAGGCGCTATTGGAACGAGCGAAGGGAATACGGTTGCCGCCGACAATGGCGACCCTGCGTGGCAGATTCATAAATAGCTCCCTTTTAGGACAAAATCGCTAAAAAACAGCGTAGGCCCGATTAGAACGAACGCTGTCTTGCTGTGGTCAACTACTTTGAACCCCGGCTCAAGGAGAGCGTTCCATGTCTTCAGATCGCTATATCGACTTCGCCAACTCGGACATTGGCCGTCGGCTGGTCGGCGCGGTTGGCCTGCCGGTGCCGGTCCACCTGGAACGCTGGCAAGCCGGGCGCCTGCGTCCCATCGAAGGGACGCTGTTGATCAGTGCCGGTCCGCTGGCTGATCACGTCAGGATTTTTGCCCAGCGCCTGACCGATTCGCTGTACAGCTTTGGCAGCGATCAACCGGGGGCGACCGCCTGGGTGGCGGAGCAAGGGCCCAAGCTCAAAGCGGTGGTGTTTGACGCCAGCCCCCTTGTCCACGCCGACCAGCTCACGCAACTGCGCGAGTTTTTCCAGCCCATCCTGACAAGCTTTGACCACAGCGCCCATGTGCTGATTCTGGGCAGAGCCCCCGAATCCTTGAGCGATCCACTGGCCGCCAGTACTCAGCAGGCCATAGAAGGCTTCAGCCGCTCCCTCGCCAAAGAGATGCGCAACGGCGGCACCGTGCAATTGCTGCACATCGATGACGGCGCAGAAGATCAACTGGAAGGCGCGCTGCGGTTCTTCCTGTCGCCGAAAAGCGCCTACATCTCCGGCCAGGTTGTGCGGCTGAGGCCCTGCTCGATCCACGTCCAGGACTGGAGTCGTCCGCTGTCCGGGCGCAGGGCGCTGGTCACCGGGGCTGCGCGCGGGATTGGGGCCGCGATTGCTGAAACCCTGGCCCGCGACGGTGCTGAAGTGGTGTTGGTGGATGTGCCGCAAGCCAAGGCCGATATCGAAGCACTGGCTGCGCGTCTGGGCGGGCAAAGTCTGGCGCTGGATATCTGCGCAACCGACGCCGCTGCCCAGCTCATTCAAGGCCTCAGCGGGCACAACGGCATCGACATTGTCGTGCACAACGCCGGCATCACCCGCGACAAAACCCTGGCGAACATGACGCCGGAACTGTGGGATGCGGTGCTGAGTGTCAACCTCATCGCCCCCCAAGTGCTGACCAAAGCCCTGTTCGACAGTGGCACCCTGCACGACAACGGACGGGTCATTCTGCTGGCGTCCATCAGTGGCATTGCAGGCAACCGTGGGCAAACCAACTACGCCGCCAGCAAGGCTGGGTTGATCGGATTGGCCAAGGCCTGGGCGCCGTCGTTGCATGAGCGCGGCATCAGCATCAACGCCGTGGCGCCGGGCTTCATCGAAACCAAAATGACCGCCGACCTGCCCTTCGCCCTGCGTGAAGCAGGCCGGCGCATGAGTTCGCTGGGCCAGGGTGGTTTACCGCAAGACGTCGCGGAAGCCGTGGCCTGGCTGAGTCAGCCGGGAACGGGTGCGTTCAGTGGTCAGGTCCTGCGGGTATGTGGTCAGAGCCTTATCGGCGCCTGATCTTCGTTGTATGCTTTTTAGTGCTAGAGCAGGGGGATCATCAATGGATCATGAGTGGAGCTATCTGACCACACCGCCGGCATTGCCAGGCCTGTTCATGCAGGCCGCTTTACGGCGCAAAATCACAAGCACGCAGTTGCCTGATCAAGGTCTGCGCTGCTGGGTATCGGTTAATTCCCAGCAGGTGGAAGCCTATCGCAAGGTCTGTGGATTCACTCACTCCAGCCTGCTACCGCCGACCTACCCACATGTGCTGGCTTTCTCGCTGCAAATGCAACTGATGACGTCCAGGGACTTCCCTTTCCCGCTGATGGGCTTGATTCACCTGGGCAATCGCATCAGCATCTTGCGCCCGCTGGGGGGTGTCAGTCAGGTCAGGATCAGCGTACACGTCGTGAACCTGCAGCCCCATGCCAAAGGCACGACCTTCAACCTGATCACCCAGATTGAAGACGCCCTCGGCCCTCTGTGGGAGGAAGACAGCACCATGCTCTGCCGTAGCGTGCAACTGCCTGGCGAACCGGCGGGCGACTACGAACCCGCACCGTTACCGCTGATAGAAGTGGAACGCTGGCAGGCACCGGCCGATATCGGACGGCAGTACGCCAAAGTCTCTGGCGACTACAACCCGATCCACCTGAGTGCCGCCAGCGCCAAAATATTCGGTTTCCCCAAGGCCATCGCCCATGGCCTGTGGCTCGAGGCCCGGACCCTCGCTGCCCTGGATCATCTGCCCGCGTCGAATATCGAGATTGATGTGCAATTTCAGAAACCTGTACGTCTACCAAGCGAAGTGGTGCTATCGGCCAGTGCGCCAGGTTCCAGCGGGCAACTGCGGCTGACAGGGGCGAATAACCTGGTGCACATGCTTGGGAGTTGGCAGCCGGTGGCCTAAGCCACACACAGAGGCTCCAGCCGTTCGAAGCACTTGCTTCCGGCCGTCATCCCCTTGAAGCTACACGCCTTCAGGAGAGCCCCATGAACCTCGACGAACTCACCCAACGCCTGCACCAGATCCGCGACCAGAATGACTGGCGTCCATTCCACAGCCCGAAAAACCTGGCCATGGCTGCCAGTGTGGAAATGGCCGAGCTGGTCGAAATTTTCCAATGGCTCAGCGAAGACCAGTCGCGGCAACTGCCGGCTGAACAACTGGCGCATGCCGGGCAGGAAGTGGGCGACATTGTCTTGTATCTGCTGCTGATGTGCAGCGAGTTGGGGCTGGATATGGATCAAGTGGTGCGCAATAAACTGGCCGACAGCGAACGGCGTTTCAGCAAATGAGCGACCGTCATTTCGATCTGCTGGCGACCCGTTTTGCCGAAAAAATCTATGGCGGCGCCAAAGGCGCCATCCGTCTGGCCGTTCTGCAGGCTGACCTTATCGAGGTGCTACCTGCCCGACCTCTGCGGGTGTTGGACATCGGCGCCGGGTTGGGCCATATGTCGTTGTGGCTGGCCGAACGCGGGCATCAGGTAACGCTGGCCGAACCGGCCGAACCCATGCTCGACAGCGCACGCCAACGCTTTGCCGATGCAGGGCAAAGCGCGACTTTCATTCAGGCCTCCTGGCAACAATTGCTCGGCCAACTGACCGAACCTTATGACCTGGTGATCTGTCACGCCGTGCTGGAGTGGCTCGCAGAACCCCACGCGATCCTGCCAGTCCTGCACCAGTTGACCCAGAAAGACGGCTGGCTGTCGCTGGCGTTTTATAACCGCGACGCCTTGATTTATCGCAATCTGCTCAAAGGTCATTTCCGCAAAATGCGCAAAAATGACATGGCGGGAGAAAAGCAAAGCCTGACCCCGCAACAACCCCTTGATCCGCGCGAATTAGCGGCGCAACTTGAACCTCTGTGGCAGGTCGAAACCCAAAGTGGCGTACGGGTTTTCCACGACTACATGCCGCCTGAATTTCAGGCCAGGGTCCAGCTCGCGGATTTGCTGGAAATGGAACTGGCCCACCGTCGCCACCCTGCCTTTGCCGGCTTGGGGCGCTATCTGCACTGGATGTGCAAGCCACGGTAAGTTGTTCATCGCCAAGAGGCTCATTGCGGAGACCATCATGAC
This sequence comes from Pseudomonas sp. ASL8, assembly GCF_056680355.1. NCBI lineage: Bacteria > Pseudomonadati > Pseudomonadota > Gammaproteobacteria > Pseudomonadales > Pseudomonadaceae > Pseudomonas > Pseudomonas sp. ASL8. The sequence goes on from NZ_CM155278.1 coordinate 930,369, forward strand.
GTGCCGCCTCGCTTTAATCCTGCTCTGCCTGGGCCTCAGCGCCTGTCAGAGCAGCAATCCCTATGTCGCCAGCGCCAACCCTATACCACCGGCACCGGCGCAAGCGGCCAATACGCTGGACCTGAGCGCCTACCCGGCACCGACCCGCGATTATGGGCGTTATCGCAACTGGGCCTGGGTCAACGGCCAGCTTCCGACAGGTTCGACATGGGCGGATTCGGCGCAACTGGCTGAAGCTATCGGCAATGGCCTGGATCAGCGCGGCTTACGCCCGGCGATGAACAATCAACCGGCAGACGTGCGCGTGAGCGCCGATGTGCGCCTGGAAACACGCCTGCGGCAATACCGTGAGGACGCCTACAATCCTTACTACGGGGGTGGAATGGGTTATAGCCATTACGACGGCTATCACGGCGGCGGTTATGGCGCGTATGCAACGGTCCCCATCGTGCGTACGTATCAAGAGCAAGTGATCGTGGTGCGCATCAGCCTGTTCGACGGCCAAAGTGGTCAACCTGTGTGGAGTGCGAGCGCCGAAACGGCCAGTGGCGGCGACCAGTCCGCCCGTGGCAAGGCCTTGCGTCAGGCGGTGCAGCAAGCCCTGAAGGCGTACCCTCCCTCGTAATCGTTACCGGAGAACCATCATGTTTCGCCCCTTGGCTGTACTGTCTCTCGCGTTGCTGCTCGGTGCCTGTGCAACCCCGGTCAACCGCGACTTCGATGCCTCAAGGGACTTTGGCGCCTATCGAACCTGGGGCTGGAAAGAGCCAGGGGTTCAATACCGCCCAGATGACCCTCGGATAAAAAGCGACCTGACCGAACAACGCATCCGTCAGGCGGTGGCTGAGCAACTCGATCAACGCGGGCTGCGCATGGCACAGACAGGGGGCAAAGCTGATGTCCAGGTGCAAACCTACCTGATCGTCGAGAACCGTCAGCAGATGATTAGTACCAACTATGGCGCCGGTCCATGGGGTAATGGCTGGGGCGGATGGGGAGGCATGAGCGAAACCCGCAGCGTCGACTACAAGGTCAGCACCCTGCAAATCGATTTGCTCGATGGCAAGGACGGCAAGCTGGTGTGGCGCGGCAGTACCGAACAGATCGTGGACACCGGCACGAACAACCCGGCGGCCCGCGATACAGCGATCCGGCAGACCGTGGCCAAGGTGCTGGCGCAGTATCCGCCGCGCTGAGCAGATCCTTCAGACCGGCCCTGTGAGGTCGCTACAACAATGCGGATCAAGCACAGGGGATCGATTCAATCCACCACGCTGAATTCAACCCGCGCGGTGTGCCCGCCTTCATCGAGGACGCTGAGTTGATAGCGTCCCAATCGGCTCAGGGTCGGGTTGAAGCTGTCCTGGTCAGCCGTGTCGGCCATGGGCACACCATCGATAAACCACCAGCGCCGACCGCTGCCACCCAACGCCGACAGGGTGAGCCGCAGCGAGTCCTTGCTGCCCGTCGGCAGGCGCAGTTGATCCCCCTCTCGCACACCGACCACCGACAAAGGTGCTGCCAGGCTTGAGGCTTGGGGTGGGCACTCGGGATCGCTCGGCGGCAGACGGGCGTCACGGCGCTCCAGGCGCGGCAGCCAGGGCTCCAGCGGCGCAGGCCACAATGCTATGTCCCGAGGCTGTGCGTCGGGGCAATTGGCAGCAACCCGCAGGCCTTTGCCGTTGACCCAGACTTTCTCCAACAACCCCAGGCCGAGCGGTTGATCGGCGGCCTGCAAGGTTGGCGGCGTGGTGGTGTCCAGTGTCCAGGCGAAACGCTGACGTCGGCAGTTCGGATCGCTTTTACTCATGGGCTGGCCCAATGGCCAGCAGATCGCCGCGACACCCACGTTCATCGGCACCGGTTGCACGGGGGCGGCAATGCCGCGTTGGCTGTCGCGGTTGATCAGCATGTCATGCACCTGGAGCATCAAGGGTGCCGCCGACGCCAGGCCGAATTGCCCCGGTACCGGCGTGCCATCCGGGCGACCGATCCAGATGCCGATCAGGAACCTTGGCCCCACACCAATTGCCCACGCATCGCGAAAGCCATAACTGGTGCCGGTCTTCCAGGCCAGCACAGGGCGCTGGACCAGGTCGGCGTGGGGGTCGATATCCGGCCGCGCCTGACCGCTGAGAATACGCCGCACGATCCACGCGGAGCCGGGCGACAGCATCCGTCGTTCGCGCAATGTGTCTTGCGGTTGCAGGCGCAGGTTGGCGCTTTTCCCGCCGCGAGCAAAGGCACTGTAACCGCTGACCAGATCTTCCAGGCGACTGCCCGCGCCCCCCAGAATCAAGGACAGATTCGGCTCGGCCAACGGTGGCAGGGTCAGCGGCACACCGCCGTTGCGCAACTCGGCGGCAAAGCGTTTCGGGCCGTACGCTTCGAGCAATTGCACCGCTGGCAGGTTCAGCGACATCGCTAACGCACTGCTGGCCGAGACCGCGCCACTGAAGCCAGAGGAAAAATTGCCCGGACGATAATCGCCATAGCGACGCGGCACATCCTGCAGCAGTGATTCGGAGTGAATCAGCCCGGCGTCCAGCGTCATGCCATACAGAAAGGGCTTGAGGGTCGAGCCCGGGGAACGCAGCGCGCTGATCATGTCGACATGGCCGAAGCGCCGGGCATCGTTGATGTCAACCGAACCGAGGTAGGCGCGCACCGCCATGGTCTCTTCCTCGACCACCAGAATCGCCGCCGACGTGTGCTCCGGCAAGCGCGCGCGCCAACCGAGCAGCAAATCCTCCAGGCGCCGCTGCAAGGTGGCGTCGATAGTGGTGCGAATCAGCGGCGGGCTGTCGGCGCGGTTCAAGCGCCGGGCGAGCAGCGGCGCAAGGCTCGGTTCCTGACGCGGCGCCAGGAGCAGAGGTTCTTCCAGCGCCTCATCGACCGCTGATTGTGGCCAGACCTCAAACTCGGCCAGCCGCGTGAGCACTTTGTCCCGCGCCGCCTGCGCTCGCCTGGGGTGGCGGTCAGGGCGCAAACGACTCGGCGCCTGAGGCAAGACCGCAAGCAACGCCGCATCGGCACGGGTCAGCTGCAAGGGCGATTTGCCCAAATATGCCCAGCTGGCGGCCGCCACGCCCTGCAACGTCCCACCGAAAGGCGCCCGGTTAAGGTACAAGCCGAGGATCTGATCCTTGGACAAGTGCCATTCCAGCTGTGCTGTGCGCCACAACTGGCGCAACTTGCCGGGCAGGGTTCGCGAATGCGGATCGAGCAGCCGCGCCACTTGCATCGACAACGTGCTGCCGCCCGACACCACCCGTGCGCCGCTGAGGTTCTGCCAGGTCGCCCGGACCAACGCCAGCGGGTTCACCCCAGGATGTTGATAGAACCAGCGGTCCTCGTACGTCAGCAACGCATCAAGGTAATACGGCGACACCTGATTGGTTGTCACCGGGTAGCGCCACACGCCATTGGCATCGGCAAACCGCCACAGCGGCGTACCGTCCTCGGCCAGGACCACACGCGCCAGATCGTCCTTGGGCAGCGGCAACGGCCAGAGATGATCGGCCAGCCACAGCAAGGCGATCAGCAGCAACAGGCTGCCAATCGTCCAGCGCGCAAGTTTTCGGGGATTCAAACGCAAGAGCCTCTATTATCTCGGGAACTCGCCGAGCCGACCGATAGCCCAAGCGAACACAGGTGTTCTTTTATCAGCCTCATCAGGAATCAGACATGCAGGTAGAAAGCTTTTTCGAATGGCTCGGCCAGGCGCTGGGCGCCGTGATTCGATTTATCGTGAATGGATTGGATGGGCTATTCAATCTGCTGGCTCATGCAGGTGGCAATTTTGTCGAAGGCCTGTCCAGAACGCTGGGGATGGATACCTCGCTGATCAGCATCCTGGCGCTGATCATCGGCCTGATGCTGTTGTACTCCGCCATCCGCGCCTTCATGCGCGCCTCGATCGTGTTCGGCATCATCTATCTGATTCTGGGCCTGTGGTTATTGAGCTGGATAATTCACTAGCGGACACATATGACCCCTGTGGGAGCAGGCTTGCCTGCGAATGACTAACTGCGGTGTGCCTGACACACCGCTATTCGCAGGCAAGCCTGCTCCTACAGGTTCGTTCTCTTCTGGATCGCTACTTCCCCTTCACTACCATCTGCGTCGGCGCGTCACCCAATGCCTGCCAGTTTGGCCGGTACATGGATTCAACCTGCGGCGGTGGCACGCGGTAGGTGCCCGGGGTCACGGCCCGCGCCAGGTACAGCAGGTGCGTGGTGTTGAAGGCGTCCAGATTCAGCGCCGCCACATAACGGTCGTCGCGGAACTCCTGATGTTTGAGGCCGGCGTTCTGCATCGACTCACGCCACTCTTTGACCTCACTGCTGGCGTCTGCCAGGCTCGCCGCGCTTTGCGCCAGGTTCTGGTTCTCCAGTTCCAGACCGGCTGGCAGCAAGTCCACCACCAGCGCATCGGGCACCCGCTGCCTGGCCTTGACCTCGAGATGGACCAGCACCAGCTCACCACTTTTCAGCGCATTAAGGTTCAGTGCCTGGCCCTTCATGCCCAGGTACTCGCGGCGAATGCTCAGGTTCTCCCCCCCCGGTAACGGCGGCTGCTGTGGATAGCCGGAAATAGTCAGCTGTTGATACAGGGTCGTGCTGCCTGTGTTCTGCAACGATAGCGGCGATGCCAGGGTTGCGCCTTCAAGCTTGAGGCCCGGCTGATGGTTGCTCAGCTCGCGCGTTTGATTGCCGCTGCTCAATTGCGCAGCCCAGTTGGCTTCCGGCTTGCCGAGCACACCACGCCCGGCGAGGAACAGCGAGTTGCGCTCCTGAGTCGACAACCATTGCGTGGCCGCCAGTTGATCGGAGAGTTCAAACAGCCGCTCTTCGCGCTTGTCTGCCGCCAGATTGTTCTCTTCGAGCAATGCGAAAATCAGCGCCTGATCGCGCAGCGGACTGCCATAGTCGGCGAGCCAGTCATTGGCTTTTCGGGTAGCCGCGAGACCGGCGACCAGCGCCTGTTCGGCACGAGGTTTATCACCCATTTTTTCCAGCGCTATCGACAGCTGCACCAGCGGCAAACCCGAGCGCGCATCGGTGCGCCTGTCGAACAGGCTGCGCAAAGCGCCCAACGGTGCCTGTTGGCTGCGCGCCAGCACCAAGCCGGCGTAAGCCTGCACGGCAAAGCGGGTGTGTTCGGCATCTTCGCTGTAATTGACTTCGATCAGATTGCGCTCCTGCACGTAACGCAGCAGCCGTTCATTGGCTTTTTTCAAAGCCTCAGGCGGCACGGCAAATCCTTGTTCGCGGGCCCGCAGGAGGAAATCGGTGACGTACGCGGTCAGCCAGTATTCCTCTTCGCCATCAGCGCCCCACAAGCCGAAGCTGCCGTTGTAGCGTTGCATGCCCAGCAGTCGCTCAATCCCCAGCTCGATCTTGCGCTTGCGATCGGCATCCGGCTCGCCTTCCAGGCCCAGGCGTTTGAGGCTCGCAGCATCGGCATACAGTGACGGGTACAGGCCGCTGGCAGTCTGCTCCAGACAACCATAAGGGTAGGCTTTCAGCGCCCGTATCTGCTCGCCAAGGTTCAGCGGCGGCCGACTCGACACCGACAGCAATGCTTCGCGCCCAGCCGGTTCGAAGGCTTCAAGCGCGCCCTCGGGCAGGCTCCAGGCTTGATCCTTGAGCACCGCACGGTAGTGCTTGAGCAGCGCCGGGTAGGCCGGGCGTACACCCAAGGTCCACTCGCGACTAAACGCCGGCAGGTTTTCCCCCGGCAAGTCGAGCCCTTGAACGACCACCTTGATTTTCCCTTGGCCAAAACCACCTTCGGCGCGCACCGGAATCTGTAGCGTGATGCGCTGGCCTTGAGCCAATTCAACGCTCTGACCGGCGCTGGCGGCATTGATCACGCTCAGTTGCCCTTCAGTACTGAGTTGTACCTTCAGCGTTTGTGCTTTGCCGGACAAGTTCGACAGGTCCAGTGCCAGTTGAGTCTGATCGCCTCCCGCGAGAAACCGTGGGGCTGACAGCTCGGCAATCAACGATGCGGCGACCACAGTTTTAGCTTCAGCCATGCCGTAACGCTCGCCCGTCCAGGCCTGCGCCATGATCCGTAGCTCACCATTGAAGTCGGGGATATCGACACTGATTTCGCCTTCGCCCTGCGCATTCAGGGTCACCGGCGCGCTTTGCAGCGCCACGATGGTCACGCTGGTTTCAGGACGTTTACCGCCCTTGGCCAACGCTGCATCGCCACCGAACGCCAGACTCGCCAAACGGCCCCGCCCTGCTTCGATCAGTTGCCCGTAGATGTCCAGTTGATCAGCGCCATACGCCTTGCGCCCGAACAGGTTGGCGAACGGGTCCGGCGTCGGGTATTCGGTGATATTAAGGATGCCTACGTCCACGGCAGACACCAGCACATGCACCTCTTTGGGCACGCTGCCGTCAGCGTTTTTTGCTTGCAGCTTGACGGTCAACGGTTGTTTTGGTCGCATTTTCTCGGGTGTCGAGACCGTCAGCGCCAGCTTGCGTTGTGATCGGTCCAGCGGCAGATGAAGCACGCCCACCGCACGTTTCGGTGTGATATTGGCTTTGCGTTCGCCCGGTCGAATCACCAGCGCGCTGATGTACAGATCATGCCGCGTCCATTGTTTATCCAGCGCAATATCGAAGCGTTTGCCTTCGGCCGGCACGTCGATTTCCTGCCACCACAACGGTCCGTCGCTGGACTCGACCAACAAGTAACCCTTGCCTGCCGCCGGAGGTGTGACGGTGACGTTGACCGTATCGCCATCGGCGTAAGCCGGTTTGTCCAGCGCCAACTTGACCTGATCCGGACGCACCGCGCCGCCTTCGGCGTTGTCCTGCCAGCGGTAGCCGGCCCAGAAGCGCAGGCTGCTGATCATCCCGGTGGCCGGGTCTTCGACCTCGACGCGGTAAGGACCCCACTCTACCGGGAAGCTGATTTTGGCAGTGTCGCCTTGTTTGATGCTCAGGGTTTCTTCGTCGAGGTTCAGGAATTTCTCGTTGTAGCGAGAGCTCCAGCCATCGCTCTCCGAGTAGTTCCAGTAGTAGTCGCGGCGCTCACGCACCAGCCGCACCTTGAGGTTATCGGCGGCCAGTTTGTGGCCTTCGCTGTCAGCCACCAGCAACTCGAATTCGGCCGGGCCGCTGCCATCGGTCTGATCACCGTCGAACAGGGCTCGCAGCCCCGGCAGGCGGTCTGCTGGCCATACCGGTTGCACCAAACGCCGGGTAATCGGACGTCCGCCAGACTCTTGCAGGCTGGCTTGGAGTATCAGTTGCAGCGGCGATTTGGCCTGCGCCCACTTGCTCTCCACCTCGAGGGCCAGCTCGCCATTGGCGTCGAGGGTGCTTTCTTCCAGGTCCAGGTCCTGACTCAGTTCCTCTTCGGTGATCGAGCCAAACTGGTAACCGGGCAAGGCTTTTACTGCGTCACGCAACGGCCGGACATACAACTGACCCGTCAGGCGATTACCCGATGCAGGGGCGCCGTACAGGTAGCGGCCATTGATGTTGAAATCAGCGTTGTCGGCCGGGCTGAGCGCTGTGTCGCTGCCCTTGATTTCCAGCGCCAGACGCTCCGGCAGGAAGTCCTCGACCTGGAACTCATACACCTGCGGTTTGCCGTCTCCCAAATCGAAGACCAGTTGCCAGCGCCCGGTCGGCGCTTCACCTGCGAGTTGCAATTGATATTGATAGAGCGATGTCGCATCAGCTTCCCAGACGAACTTGCGGCTGACCTGTTCATCCGGTCGACGCACTTCGACGCTAATCGGTTGCGGCTTCACGTCCTTGCCGTCGCTGTCACGCAGCAAGCCGTTGAGCAACACGGTTTCGCCGGGGCGATACAGATCACGCGGGCCGAAGACGAAGAATTGCAGGGGGTGGGCTTTAGGCCCCGTGATGTCGAATTCGGCCAGGTCCAGCGCCGCGCTGTTCAGGCGCAGCAGGCTGGTCTGTTCACCTTGATGCGCCAGCAGCACTTCGGCCTTGGCGGGCAACGGTAATTGGGCGTGCCCGGCGTTATCGGTCTTGCCCTGGCCGACCACGCGACCGTCGGCGTCATACAGTTCAAGCTCGATACCGCTCAGGGCCTTGCCGCCCTCCAGCGCTTGGGTGAACACGTCCAGACGATTCTGATAACGATGCACCGACAGGCCGATGTCACTCAGGGTGAACAAGGTCGCAGGCTGGGAATAGTTGTAAGTGCCCGAGGCACGCATGACCGCCAGATAGACGCCTGGCTGTTGCAACGGCTTGAGGCCGGCAATCGGCAGCAACAGGGTTTCCCGTGTATTGCGCGCCGGGTTCAGATCGAAGCGGCCGCCATAGACCAGATCGGCCATGGGCAACAGGTCTTTGGATTCATAACCCTGCAGGGTGCTGCTACGGCCCCATTGGCTGAGAAACGCAGGCAGGGATTCGGGCTTGATGCGGAAGAATTCAACATCGACCTTGGCGACGTTCAACGCGATCACCGGCAGACCTTCGGCCAACCGGGTCGGCAACAGGCTGCCACGGCTGGCGAAACCGACGGTGGCTTGCAGGTCGCTGGTTTCCAGGCGACTGATGTATTCCGCGGCGAGCTTGGCCTTGTTCACCCCGAGCAGACCGGCATCGAGGGTCAGGACCAATTTGCGCTGAGGCTCAAGATGGCGCAGACGCAGCTCCATCAAATTGTCGGAGAGCTCCCAGGCGCCGTCGACCTTACCGGTTTTGGTGTCCACCAGGTGCAGCTTTTCAGCGAACTTCTGCTCCGGGTCCAGCGGCACGGAAAAGCTCACGGACAGGGTGCTGGCACCCTCGACCTGTATTTCCGAGACATCGACCACCGTCAGTTCACGGCCCGCATAGCGTTGGCTCAGGGCGGGAAGATCCAGTGCGGGTTTGGGCTTGCTCGACTCAACGACCGCTGCGGCCGGATTGGGTGCGGAGGCCGGCGCAGCCTTGTGTGAAGTGGACGAATCGCAGGCGCTTAGCAGCGTCAGCACACAGGCCAGAAACAATCCTTTGTTAAGCATGGGTCACTCATCGGCAGCGGTAGTGAGAGGGTGAACTATAGAGCAACCGCGTCACCGGAGCCCACCTATAGGTGTTGCCGCGATGTTGCGCAGCAAAACAAGGTCCAGTTCAGCCTTCTGCCAGAGTCGGGAACGAGTTTGATTCGCATAAACCTCTCGGATTGCTACACTGCCTACCTTCCAGGGAGCTTTCATGTCGACACTGCTGAACGATTGGCGCGACCGCCCTACCCATCGCCGGGTCTGGGCGCTGGCGGGGCCGATGATTCTGTCCAATATTTCCGTGCCATTGGTGGCATTGGTCGACAGTGCGGTGATTGGCCATCTGCCGCATGCCCATCAACTGGGCGCAGTCGCAGTGGGTGCCAGCCTGTACACCTTCCTCGCCTGGGCCATGGGTTTTCTGCGCATGGGCACCACGGGGTTTGCCGCGCAGGCTGCAGGGCGCAGCGATGGAGCAGCGCTGCGGCAAATCCTGTTGCAAGGGTTGCTGCTGTCCGTGCTGCTGGCGCTGGTGCTCGGCCTCTTCGCCTTACCGTTCAGCCAACTGGCGCTGGGCCTGATGCAGCCCTCGGCCGACCTCAAGCAACTGACCCTGGATTTTTTCCACACCCGCCTGTTTGGCCTGCCCGCTGCACTGGCCAGTTACGCGCTGGTCGGCTGGTTTCTCGGCACCCAGAACGCCCGTGCCCCGCTGGCGATTCTGTTGACCACCAACCTGGTGAACATCGCCCTCAATCTGTGGTTCGTGATGGGCCTGGAGTGGGGCGTGGTCGGTTCAGCGCGGGCCTCGGTGCTGGCTGAATGGACCGGCGCCCTGCTCGGCCTGGCGCTGACCCAACAAGCACTGCGTGCCTACCCCGGCAAGGTCGCGTGGGCGGTACTCGCCTTGTGGCAGAGCTGGCGGCCACTGTTGGCGGTCAACCGTGACATCTTCATTCGCAGTCTGGCGCTGCAATCGGTATTTTTCCTGATCACGGTACAAGGTGCGCGACTGGGTGACGCCACGGTGGCCGCCAACGCGTTGCTGCTCAACGGCCTGCTGCTCACCGCTCATGCACTGGACGGGCTGGCCCATGCCGTGGAAGCCTTGTGTGGTCACGCCATTGGCGCCCATGACCGAGCCGCGCTGCGCCGTTCGCTGACAGTTGCCGCCGGTTGGTCACTGCTCGCCAGCGTCGCGTTCGCGGTGGTATTCATGTTCGCCGGGCATCTGTTTATCCAGATGCAGACCGATATCCCGACCGTGCGTGAGACCGCTTTTATCTACCTGCCCTATCTGGCTGCGCTGCCGCTGGTTGCGGTCTGGAGCTACCTGCTCGATGGCCTGTTCATCGGCGCGACCCGTGCGCGGGAGATGCGCAATGCCATGGTGCTCAGCGTGGTGCTCGTGGCGCCGATGGCCTGGTTCGCCCAAGGCCTGGGCAATCATGGACTGTGGCTGACGTTCATGGTGTTCATGCTGCTGCGCGGCGCGACGCTGGGCATACTCGCCTGGCGCCTGAACCGCAGCGATGGCTGGTTTTCCAGCACCGGACATTGACCCACTCATTGAGCTGACCGCGCCCGTAAAACTACGACCGTCCGCCCTCCCAATAGGTACGCACGTTGTCGAAGCGTGCCTGCTGCCCCACGTCTGCGGGGTTCGAGGGCAACGGGGCTGTCGGAAACCTGGCCCTCAACCCGAGCCATTCATCAAGAACCAGCGGATCATTGAAGCCAAGGCGCAGGCCTTCCTGAAGATCGCGCAGGGTTTTGCGGTAACTGTTGTCTGTCGCACGGCTCCAGAAATACGCATGGCGTTCCAGCAGGCACTGTTGCAGCTTTTTCTCTTGCTGGACGCTGAGTTGGGGTTCGGCCGTCAACGGCGGAACGTCCAGCTTCGGATTGTTCAGGTACAGCCGGTCCTTATAGTCGTCGGCTTTGTCTGCCCAAGTGCCGCCGACCCAACTGATCGAGTCTATCGGCCCCAACCAGCGACTCAACTCCCGGACGTCCATCGAGTCGAAAAAATAGGAGGCGGTCTGTGCGTTGTAATAGGTGATCAAGCCTTTGTAGTGATCGCTGAACCGGACGGTGAGCATGCGGCGCAGGTGCGCCAACAATTCGTCGGTGGGCGCCGAGCAAAAAATGGTCAGGCCGGGCCATTCTGCTGTCTCCTTCTGGCAGACAACGCTAAAGGGGTCGTCGGGGCTCAGGTACACCAGCAGCGGGCCCTGCTTGCGGATCAGGTGCATCTCCGTGTCCGCCAACAGTTCGTGACAGCGGGTGTGGGCGAAGCGTTTTTTGAGCTGACTGGCCAGGCCGGGCGCGCTCGGCGTATCGAGCAATAGCCATTTATTGTGAGGCCTGTAAAAGCCGCTGAAATCGGACTCTTTCATGGCGCGCCCTCCCCATCGATTAGCGTCATCGCCCGACAGGCGCAGGGCGTCCTTTGGCAGTGGGCAAAACTTCCGCCCGAAGGCAGCTGACACAGGAGGATCAAAGGGTGACTGGCCTGCAACAGCTCCAGCAGTTCGTTGGCGCGCGCGCGCAGCTCGGCTTCATCGCGGAGCTTGTCGGCTGCAGACTGCGGCGCAGGGTCCACGTTGAACATGATCTGCGCACTGCTCAGCTTCAAACCGTCACGCCCCAGATGAACCGAGCTACCCCCCACGCGGAACAACAGTTCGCTGTCTTTTTCGAACGTCAGCGTTATCCCGCCAGACAATTCGATTTTTTGCCCTTCGCTGACAAACGTTCGCTGATCGAGGCGCATCCGCAGAATCTGCTCGTCCTCACGCGGCACCCCATTCGCGTCTGACCCGGCAGGTTCAGAAACAGACTCGGGATGGGCACGCGCTGCACGGTCAAAGCACTCTGCATCCTGACGTTGTAAGTACGCGGTGATCTCCGGCTGATCAGGGTCGTCGTGGATAAAGCTCACCATCACGTCCATGCCGACCCTCGGTTGGGCGCTCTCGTCATCGCCCTCGCCGACCAGCACCGAAGACACCGGCACCCAACAACTGGCGTATTGCGCGCCCTCGCCTTGACGCCCCCAGTCGAACTGCACATTGACCCGGCCCAGCGAGTCGCAGTGGACCTGATCGACAACGGGCCCCACCACCCGCGCGCGCTGCACACCCAGCATGGGTGGCCGAACCGCCGCAGGCGAAGGGCGAAAGCCGACCTCCCACGGCGTCGCCTGGAAATGATTGCTGTACGGCGAGTCGGAGCTGATGACAGCGGCCAGCAGCTCATCGAGTTCCTGCGGCTGATAACCCCGGTGCTGAACCTCGGTCAGGAGCCAGAGATGATTCCACTCTTTTTGCGGATGCCCACTCAACGGCAATAGCAGTCCAGCGCCCAGATAAGGCGACGTACTTTCGCCCTCGGCCTGCTCCAGAGCGCGGCGACTGTCATGCCCGCCGTCAGCGCCGCTGACGGAAAAGTGAGTAACGGCATGCCGTTCGGACACGACCTGGCGGGACTTTATTTGCGCCGATTCCGTCTGAAAAGGACAGGTCGGCGCACGTCGAAAGCCGCCCTGGCTATCCCCGAACACCAACATATGGCAGCGCTTTGAATGCTGAAAATGGTAATAGATGCCCTCTTCTTCACACAGACGCTGGACGAACTGCAAATCCGACTCGTGGTGCTGCGCGCAATACATGCGTTCACGGTACGTGCCGTTGAGTTCAAAACGGTGCGCATCGGCGCGAATGCCATGCTCCTTGAGCACCCTGGCAATGATTTGCGGGGCTGACAGGCCTTGAAAGATGCGCAGGTTAGAACGCCCGGCAAGGCACGCGAGCCGAGGACCAAGGCTTAAACGGTAGTGGCCGAGATGCGGCCCCCGGCGGCTTTGGTCTGCGCCATGGATCTGCCCGTTGATCCCGGTTTTAGTGTCGACAAAGCTCAACCAGGCTGACCGGTACATCAGGCTTTGCAGGTTCAGGTCGGAGGACTCGCTGACCACCTCCAGCTCAAACGCAAAAGGCTGGTTGATCGCTTCCGTGCCGGTAAACGACAGCACGTTGAGCCTGTGGGACAGGTTCGGGATATCCAGACGAAAAAAAGGCTCGGTGACTGGATCCAACATCGGCGGCTCCTCTACTTGGGTACGACCGGGGATTCTCGCCGAGAGAACCCTCCGAGTAGAGGGCTGGAACGCAGAACAGGAAAGAGCCTACAAAAAAACACGACAAGGCAGACAGATAGCCAGACACACGAACGGGCCACATTCAGGGCCCGTTCGTGTACAGCTCAGCCGCCGATCAGGCAGTTAGATCAGGAAGACAAGTACGACGACCGCGTCAGACCCAAACGCAACGCGTCCAGGTACTGGGTACGTTCGCGCGGGCTGATCTTGGCGCTGGCAACCTTGTCGCGGTAATGCGTCATCAGCTCGTCCGGAGACAAGTGCACGTAGCGCAGCATGTCCTCGATGGTGTCGTGAGTCTCGATGCCCCCGTGGTACACGCTGCCGTCCGGTTTCTGATAGATGTTTACCGAGTCGGTGTCACCAAACAGGTTGTGCATGTCACCGAGAATTTCCTGATAGGCGCCCACCAGGAAAATCCCCAGCAGATAATCTTCGCCTTCATTGAGCGCATGAACCGGCAAGCTGGTCTCGATGCTCTGTTCGTCGACGTACTGCTTGATCTTGCCGTCGGAGTCGCAGGTCAAATCCTGCAGGACCGCACGGCGATTCGGCTCTTCGTCGAGACGGTGCAGCGGCAGAATCGGCAATACCTGGCCAATCGCCCAAGTGTCCGGCAGGCTCTGGAACACCGAGAAGTTGCAGATGTACTTGTCGGCGAGCTTGTCATTGAGTTCGTCCAGCACCTGACGGTGCGAACGCTGACGCGCCTTCAACGAGTTGTGCAGGCGGCGACAGACCGCGAAGTAGCACTGCTCGGCCAAGGCTTTCTGCGCCAGCGTGATCTTGCCATCGGCGTACTGCGTGGCGATGTCACTCATGTAGTGCGTGGCGCGCCAGTAGGTTTCGGTGACCATCTCGATGTCGGTCGGCCCGAGCAGGTCTACCAGCCATTGCACGGTTTCCGGCAGGCTTTCCTTGTCAGCGATCTTCGGAATTTCGTCGTTGTGCCTTTCGACGTCAGTCACCTGCACCACCAACATCGCGTGATGCGCCGTCAGCGAGCGGCCGCTTTCGGAGAAGATGTTCGGATGTGGTAGCGCCTGCTCGTCGCAGAACTCCTTGAGCATGCCGACCACGACACCGGCGTAATCGTCCATGTCGTAGTTGATCGAGCTGGCATTGCGCGAGTGAGTACCGTCGTAGTCCACACCCAGGCCGCCGCCCACGTCGATATGGTCGACCGGCAAGCCCAGATTGCGCAGTTCGCCGTAGTAGCGGATCGCCTCTTTGAACCCGTGTTGATAGTCAGCCAGGTTGGCGATCTGCGAACCCATGTGGAAGTGCAACAGGCGCACGCCCTGATCAAGACCGGCCGCGCGGAAACGCTCGACCACGGACAACAGCTGCGCTGCAGACAAACCGAACTTGGATTTCTCACCGCCGGTATCAGCCCATTTGCTTGATGCCAGCGACGACAGACGCACACGCAGGCCAATCTGTGGCGCGACCTTGAGATCCGCTGCCTCGTCGATGACCAGCGCCACTTCGGATTCTTTCTCGATCACGATGAAGACGTTGTGACCCAGCTTTTGCCCCATCAATGCCAGACGGATGAACTCGCGGTCCTTATAGCCGTTGCAAACAATGGTCCCGCCTTTGGGCGCCAGGGCCAGCACGGCCATCAGTTCCGGCTTGGAACCGGCTTCCAGACCAATGGAGACGTCCTGCGTGGCGATGATGCTTTCCACCACAGCTTCTTGTTGGTTGACCTTGATCGGGTACAGCGCGGTGTATTTGCTCTGGTAGCCCAGGCGTTCGATGTTGGCGTCGAACGCGCCGGTCAACTGACGAACGCGGTCTTGCAGGATGTCGGGAAAGCGCACCAGCAACGGCAGAGAGAGACCACTTTTGCGCAGCTCGTCGACCTGTTCATACAGATCGATAGGCGCACTGCTCGGACCGTTGGGGCGAACTTCAACGCGGCCGGCGTCGTTGATTGCAAAATAACCGGCTCCCCAATGACGAATCCCATAAACACTGCGGCTGTCCGCAACTGTCCATTGGCTGCCATCGTCTTTGCGTGTGCGTCGTACGGACATCGAAGTCCCCTATAAAGAAGTCAAATAGCGTCAGCCGCAACAGGGCTGGCGCAGTGTAAAGAATGCAAGTGACGATTTGGCACTGTGTCGACAGGCGCCCGTCTGCGTTGAAGAGTAGACCCGTGTCACGGCACAGAGTTTAGAAGTGGAGGCTTAACCGCCGGACTTCTTCGCTTTGAACCCGAGCTTCACCAGCTCCGCCAACAGCAGTTCGACGTGATCGCCCTGAATCTCGATCACCCCGTCCTTGAGCGCACCACCGGTTCCGCAACGCCGTTTGAGCGCAGTCGCCAGCTCTTTGAGCGGGTCTTCGGCCAACGACACCCCCGTGACAGTCGTCACCGTTTTACCGCCACGACCTTTGCTTTCGCGACGCACACGAGCGATGCCATCTCCATCGGGGATAACGGTTTGTTTGCAGATACAGGCATCCACGGGCTGACGACAATCGGGGCAATGCCGTCCTGCGTCGGTGGAAAATACCAGACCGCCCAAGGCGGCGAAGGATGCGGCTTTTTTGGCCACCAGCAATCCTCTTGTTTGAGGACAAAGATGGGTCGGTTCCGGCGTAGCGGGTAACCGACCGCGAAGCCCCACTCAGGCAGGGGCAGCGCTACTGGGCCAATAATGGCCCAGCTTGAAAAGGTCGCGCAGTGTAACGGCAAAAAGTGCAGATGCTAAGGGCAAATATGCGCCAATTTCTTGATCTTTTGCGCCTAAGACCCTGTCCGCCCCAAATAACGCTTCAGTGCCGCCAGGGAGTCCGGGCAGTAAGGCTTGTGCAGCGTTTCACTCAAGGCCTCGGCAACCGGAATGAAGCGCGCTTCCAGCACCTCTTCAGGCTGCAACGTCAGCGGCCCGTCCCAGACGGCACTGAACACCGCGCACCACAGGCGATTGCCCGGCTGATCAAAGAAGAAATGCTCATGCACGCTCAGCGATACACCACTGACACCCAACTCTTCCTCCAGTTCGCGGGCTGCCGATTCGGCGTACGTTTCGTCAGCCAGCACCATGCCGCCAGCTGCCACGTCCCAATACCCCGGATAAATAGCCTTGCTCAAGGTGCGCCGATGCACGCACAAATCCCCGGCAGAGTTGAACAGCAATATATAGGTGCCACGTCCAATCAGACCGCGCTCGCGTAACTGAGCCCGCTCAATAGAACCCAGCTGTGTGTCCTGCTCATCGACCCAGGCGATCTGTTCGGCGTCGGAGGCGGCGCGGTGCGCGGCCTCCTGTGAGGAAAACGACATCGATCAACCCTGCGAAAGCAGTTGGCGCAGGTCGATCACAGCAGCGTTGGCCCGGGAAATGTAGTTGGCCATGACCAACGAGTGGTTAGCCAGCACACCGAAGCCGCTGCCATTGAGAATCATTGGGCTCCAGACCGCTGCCTGAGAAGCTTCCAGCTCACGAATGATCTGACGCACGCTGACCGTGGCGTTCTTTTTCGCCAACACGTCGGCAAAGTCTACTTCGATAGCGCGCAGCAGGTGCGACAACGCCCACGCCTGACCCCGGGCTTCGTAGAACACATTGTCGATCTGCATCCACGGCGTCTCGACGATTTCTTCATCGACCTGTGGCACCTGGCCCGGCATGACCGTTTCGGTCTTCAGGCTGCTGTTGAGCTTGACCCGGCCCACACTGGCAGACAGTCGTTGCGACAGCGAACCCAGTCGGGTGGCGACGTCGCCCAACCAGTTGTTCAGGTTATCGGCGCGCGAATAGAACAGCGCACTTTTCTGACTGGGGTCGGACAGGCGATCCTGATAGCGAGTCAGCGATTTGATCCCCTCCCGGTATTCGGATTCACTCGACGGCAACACCCAGCTTCTGTTGTCGAAGTTGAAGCGCGGTTCAGCGCGGGCCAAATCGCCGTCTTCCGCCGACTGGGATTGGGAACGGGCAAAGTCCTTACGCAGGGCGCGGCTCATGTCCCGCACCTGGACCAAAACGCCATATTCCCAGCTCGGCATGTTGTCCAGCCACAGCCCCGGCGGGAAGCGGTCGTTTGAAATATAGCCACCGCTCTTATCGAGCAGCGTCGATGCCACCGTCTTCAGGGTTTCGACGGTGGTGAAGCCGATCACCATCTGCTTGCCCTGACTCTCAGCGGCCAACTGCGCGTTTTGCTGAACCGGAAACAGCGCCGGTTCCTGGCTCCAGTACCAGCCGATCACTAGCGTGACCAGCAAATACAGTCCGACCAGAACACCTAGAGCACGGCTAAAAAAAACACCACCCCAGTAGCCTCGGGGGCGGGTTCCAACCGCTGAGTCATCGACACGGTCCTGTGCGCGGCCCGCGCGGTTCTTCCAGTCCAGCATGGCTATATCCTTTCAATCACGAAATTCAATGGTTCGACCACAACCTTACAGCAAGGTGCCTTGGGTGGGCACCTGCCTTTGGGCGTGTACCCTCAGGTCTAGCATGGATTCCGTGGGCAAACAGCCTTGCCTGCGAATGATCGGAGGCCTTCGCGTGACTCTGCGTGCGACTTGCAAACCCGTCACGCACCGCCGATACATCAATACATACATACGTGGGTTAGCCGAACAGCACGTGCAGGGAAATCTTCGCGCCCGCTGGCGGTGCGGGTATATGGGCTATTCCAATAACGTCGGTTCGTCGCTTACTCGTCTCACCTTCAACGGTGGCGATGTAGCTCCGATTAATAAGCGGCTCTCCTGTTTGGCTATCGGTGACGCGGAATATCCGGCGGTGATGCTTTTCCTGGGGCGGAGGGGCATTCATCAACTCCATCACGCGATGCTCAAGCAACTTCGCACCCACCGACTTATCTATTTGCCCGCCATCAAAGTAATACGCCTCGTCCCTCACCAACAACCATTCGCCATTCTCGACCTGTTTCATCACCTCGCTGTCAAACGGGAGCATCAGAACGTTACGAAGCGACTCCATCCCATCGATATCAGCACCACTTTCAAGATGCTGCTTGACGATATCCAGCGCTTCGTCAACTGGATAGGTATGTTTCAACTCCGACAATGACGGGTACAACGCGCTGATCAACTTCACGGCTGAGACCCTGCTTGCCATTCGTCATAGCCACTGGTTTTGCCGATTTCGTGTCGACACACAATGGACTGATAGGCAAAGTGCACCGTTTCCAATTGAGTGAAATGGGCAGTACTCAAGTTCTGACAGTGGGGCATGGTCGTATTGACGGCGACGATGACCGCGCCTTTCAATTCAATAGTGTAAAAGTGTTCCTGGACACCATTGCCAGAGGGGCGATACAAGTCTAATCGGCACGTTTTGATCGCTTCACCGCTGGTTGCTGCATTAAAAAGCAAAGGTGAGGACTTATCGACCGCCTTGGTGATGATCAGCGGCTTGTGCATACGACGACCGGTTACTCCGCCAGGAATAACGATTCCATGGTCGTATGCCTGCACCAGAATCTGATCTTCATGGCCCAGCTGCCATGCGTTACCAACCGAGTCCTTGCTGAGCGCACCGGCAGTGATAAGGCCTTGCTGAGTTCCGTGAATGGTCATGTAGGCGGGATTTGGCATTCGGATGCTCCATTATTTTGCGAGAAAACATATTCGGGTGACTGCCGTGGGGCGAGCACTCAGCGTGCAAGCACGGGTGGTTCGGTATGGGTGGGCAGCCATGGTTTGCCGAGATTGAGGGTGATCATGTAGCGCTCTTCATCGGGGCGTTTGTAGTCGTTGAATAGATGCACCCGCAGCAAAACCTGGTATTTGTCGCCAGCCTGCCAATAGGTTGTTCCACCCTTGTTCACGTCACGCAATTGGGCTCGCCATTCGGGGGTATCCGCGAAAGGAGGGGCGCTCCTCTGTCTGATGGGAATCCAGCCGCTCTGGCGCCATTGATCCTGTAAGTTCAGAACAACCTTCAGGACGTCATCAAGCAGCAGCGGCTCGATTTGCGGGGACATGCGAATGCCGTCAATTAGGTTGCCATCAAATCCGACGGTGAAGAAACGAGCCAGAGGGGTCACGAACCCATACTGCGGATCAATAAACCGTAGCCGCGCATCAGTCTTGGGTATGCCAAACCACACATGCCCTGGTATCAGCTGACTAAAGTTCGCCGTAGAGCGCTCTCGCAGGTCCTCGTAAGTCCCCCCCATCTCCAAGGCGATTTCCGGTTCGTCCGCTAGCGCCTGAAAACCCCAGCGCAACAGCGCCACAGCCAAAAGGGCGAGCAGGACAACGCCCAGTCGCCGACGCCGGCCACCGACGCGTGATTGCACGCTCATCGCACGCCCTCGCCAGCGGCGATGTCCTTGATCGACTGTTCCAGCGCACTGCGGTTGTCGTCGTGCAGCATCTCGTCGAAGCGCGCCGCCGCTCTGAGCACGAAGACCATCCGCTGTTCAATGTCAGACAGGTCCGCCAACGGGTTGCTGCCGAAGCCGATGGTGCGGCCATCCTCGACCCGCTGACATTGGCTGGCGAGGGTCAACTCGATGGCTTGGGCCACGCCGGAAGGGAGACCGGTGACATAGGACGCGTGGTTGCCGTGCAACAGAGCGATCAGTTGCCTGTCCTCGTAGATTGACGGTTGCAGGATGTTCCGCTGTTCGTGCAACGCAAAATGCTCCACGCTCCTGGCAATATCCCCCGCCTCTATTGCCTCAAAGGCTTGCAGGATTTCCAGGTGAGCGGTTCCAAAAGAAAGTTTTTTCTGGCCAACCGGCCACAGCACCGGGAGTTTAGGATGGCCATAAATGCTAGTGCGCAATTCCAGGCACGTCTTCAATTCCGTGAACCCGCGCTTTTTATAAAACGCATGCAACGGAAAGATATCGAGGAACAACGTGGTGTTGCCCAGCGCCAGCATTTCGTAGACGTGCTGGAACTGCTGCTGCATCAGGGATAACGGCTCTCCCTCACGGCGAATATCGGGGGATGGGACGGGGTTGCTGTCCTTCGCTTGCAGGTAATCGCGCAGCGTCTGTTTGTCCATATCGCTGATGGTGTACACGCCCGGAATGCCAGAGTTTGAGACCGAACTACCGGCCAGCAATCTCTGCCCTGCGTCGTACTCCGCCTGGACGCCGTCGACAGCACTCGCCGCATGCAACAACCCGCAACCGACTTGCTTGGAAGCAAAGGCCGCCAGCCCGGCCCACTGGAAGCGCGGCTCGTGCAGCCACAGCCTGGCGTAGGCGGCGTTGATGGCGCGGTTTCGTTCGATGGGATCGGCAATCAGGGTGCCGCCGGGGGCTACAACCTCTTCGGCCTCGCGCTGAAAAACGCGCCAGACACCCTCACAGGTCAGGACAGGCACCTCGGTGACCCTGGTTTTGCATCCGTACAGTTCGACGACGTGGCTCGCGCACTCAGCGATGGGCTTGGTGTTTTGATTCAAGACCTGTTTGTCGCATTCGTGATCTTTAAAGCACTGAGTCATTGAGGTGCCCCCTGATTGGATGTCGAAACCCTATCAGGCGCAGGCTTGCCAGAAGCCTTGAGCTAAAAAATCAGAATGTTCTTACAGCGATAGCTCACAAATCATTCAGAGCGCTGAGCCAAAAAATCAGAATTTCCTTACCTGTCTAACTCGGTGTTTTCGCCACCCTGTTGCGTCCAATTCTCAGCTGTCCGCAGGCTTGCCTGCTCATAGTCTGTTTCGGATGCAATATCTGCAAAAAAACGCCAATTTAACCCTGTGATTCTGTGCCACCCACGCAAACGGATGGTCATAAAAGGACTCAATACTTTCGGGGCTAATTGACTTACGGCACGTTGGACGATGACGAGAGGTGCTAGCATAGCGCCACCAGCCTACCTACGTTTGCACCCTCACTAGTAGCCAGGATATGACCGAGCCAGAAGATCCGAGTCGTGATCGTCTCAAGCATCATTTTGCCCAGCGGGTAATTCATCAGGCACGTCAAATTCTTGAGGTCTGGCAACGCCTGCAGCAAAGTGAATGGTCAACTGCCGACATGGCGGAGCTCACGGATTCCAATCTACGCCTGTTGCGTTTCGCCGAGCGCTTTGAGCAGGCTGAGCACGCACAACTGGCACGCAGCATCAGCGGGGCACTCGATGCGGTCGAAGCCAACCGTGGACGCCTGAGCAGCAGCCTGATCACCGAACTCAACCTGTTGATGCAACGCTTGTCACGCACAGGCCTGCGCCACGGTGACCACCTGGACCAAACCTCGTTGCCGCCCCTGCGCAAACCGATCTACGTGATGCTCCAGGACCATGAGCGCGCAGAGCGACTGGCCAAACAACTTGAATTCTTCGGTCTGAGCGCTTTGTCGCTGGACAGTATTGCCGCGTTCCACGCCACCATGGCTGAGCGCTACCCGGCAGCGATCGTGATGGACGTCGACTTCTGCGGCCCCGGTGAAGGCCTGATACTGGCGGCAAAGGTGCAAGACGGACTGGAGCAAAAGCTGCCGCTGTTATTTTTCAGCCAAAACGAAACTGACACCCCGACCCGACTGGCCGCCGTACGCGCTGGCGGTCAGGAGTTTCTCACCGGCACGCTCGACGCCTCGAGCCTTCTGGAAAAAATCGAAGTCCTCACCTGTGTGGCGCAATACGAGCCCTATAAAGTGCTGATCATCGATGACTCCCGCGCTCAGGCCACTCACACCGAACGCTTGCTTAACAGTGCCGGAATCATCACCCGCACGTTGATCGACCCGATCCAGACCATGGCCGAACTCGCGGAGTTCCAGCCTGACCTGATCATCCTCGACATGTACATGCCGGGCTGCACCGGTACCGAGCTGGCCAAGGTGATCCGCCATAACGACCGTTATGTCAGCGTACCGATCATCTACCTGTCGGCCGAAGACGATCTGGACAAGCAACTCGACGCCATGAGTGAAGGCGGCGATGACTTCCTGACCAAGCCGATCAAGCCACGTCATTTGATCACCACCGTGCGCAACCGCGCGGCACGAGCGCGCAGCCTCAAGGCGCGGATGGTTCGCGACAGTCTGACCGGCCTGTATAACCACACGCATATCCTGCAACTGCTTGAAGACTGCAGCTTCCGCGCCCGCCGCGAAGGCAAGCCGCTGAGCTTTGCCATGCTCGATATCGATCACTTCAAGCGCGTCAACGACAGCCATGGCCATCCCATGGGCGACCGGGTGATCAAAAGCCTGGCGCTGTTCCTCAAGCAACGTCTGCGCAAGACCGACTATATTGGCCGTTACGGTGGCGAAGAGTTTGCCATCGTGATGCCGGACACCGACCTGCACAACGCGCACCGAGTCCTGGACGAGATCCGCCAGCGCTTTGCCGAGATTCATTACCCGGCGCAACCGGTGGATTTGTCGTGCACCTTCAGTGCAGGCGTTGTGGAATTGTACGAAGGCGCCGACAGCTTGATGCTGGCGTCACTGGCAGATGATGCGCTGTACCAGGCCAAAGATGCGGGACGTAATCAGGTGCACGCAGGCCGCCAGAGGCAAAGTGCCACTTTAATTCATGAATCGCCCGATTCGGTCATAACACTGTAACCAAAACGCAATAACTTCAAGCGCTTACCCATAGTCGTCGGGTCGAGACCTCATGCGCCTGAAGCTGCTTACCAATCTCAATACGTTACTGCTGGTCACCGTTTGTGTCGCGTTAGGAATAACGCTTTGGTGGTCACAGCGGGCACTGGAACGCCCCTATCAACTCATGGAGCGTTACCTGAGCCTGTCTCAAGCGTTTCAGAATCACGTCGCGCGCAGCATTGAAGATTACCTCTCCAGCGGCGATGCCCTGCGCCAAAGCGATGCTATTCAGGCCATCGACAAGCTCCAGCATGAACTCGATGCACTGCCGCCACAGATGGCCGACAGCCTGCGTCCCAGCCTCTCCCAACTGCGCGAGTTCAGCAGCAACGACCTGCTGGCGGCGGGCAAGCTGGCGGGTGATCCGCAAGGCCTGCTGTTACAGGCCGAACGCGAACTGGGCGCCGCGATCGAGCAGCTCACGCACTATGCTTCCAGCAATACCAACCCTGCGGCGCCCAGCTATCAAGGCCCGCTGCTGAGCGCGTCACAGCACTTGGCACGCCTGAGCCTGGCCCGGGACAAACTGGTCAGCAGCGGCCGCAGTGAGCTGGCCGCCGATGTCGAACGCGAAGTCGCCGCCATCAGCACCCAGGCGCAGGCGCTGGATGCCTTGCCATTGCTCGGCGTCACAGCCAGTGCCGAGTCGAGCACTGAAGACTTCTCCGCCATGATGGGCCTGGGCAATAGCGAGAAAGCCGTCGCCGAAGACAGCGGCGTAGGCTACAAACGTGAATTGAGCAGCCTGCTTAACCGTTACCCTGCCGAGCTGAACCGTACCCGGGATCAGATTCAGCGCCGCGCAGAACTCAGCGCCAGCGCTCAACTCAAAATCGACACGCTGCAAAAAGCAATCACTGGCCTGGAACCGGAGGTGCGCGGACAGCACGCACTTATCCAGGGCGATGTGCGGATGATGCAAGGCCTGATGATCGGCCTGATCCTGTTGATCGCGCTGTTGATCGACACCCTGCAACGTCGCCTGTCCCGCGTTCTGACCAATCTTGCGCCCGCGTTGTCGACCTGGGCCGAGGGGGATTTCGCCAAGGACATCCAGCTGGGCGCGACCAACCGCGAATTGCGCGACATCGAAGAATCGCTGAATCGCCTGCGGGCCTACCTCGTGGACCTGGTCGGCACTATCCGCTTGAACGCCGAGCAGGTTGAAGGCAGCAGCCATGCCTTGGCCGAACTCTGCACCGGCCTGCATGGCGGCGCAGAACGGCAGGCCAGTGATACCGCGCTGATTCGCGACTCGTTGGGCGAACTGGAAGCCACCATTCAACAGGTGGCCGGGGACGCCAGCCAGGCCGCAGAGGCCAGCCGCGATGCCGGTCGCGCCGTAGAACAGGGTCAACGGGTGATCGGCCTGAGCCTGACCGGGCTGCACGCCCTGGTGGGCGAAGTGCAACACAACGCTCAGGCCATCGAACACCTGGCCGTGGAGTCGGCCACCATTGGCAGCGTGTTGACCGTGATCCGCTCTATCGCTGACCAGACCAATCTGCTGGCCCTCAACGCCGCCATCGAGGCCGCCCGCGCCGGGGAAATGGGCCGGGGTTTTGCGGTGGTCGCCGAAGAGGTACGCTCCCTGGCTCAGCGCACAGCCGGGGCCACGGGCGAGATTCAGGTACTGATTGCCAGCCTGCAAAAAGCGGCGAGCGAGTCGGTAGAAGGCATGCGCGCCCAAGTCGAACACGCCAAAGCCACCGCCAATCAGGCACAAGCCGCCGATGGCGCGCTGGATGAAATCGTCGGCGCAATCCAGACCATCGCCAACACCGCAGAACGCATCGCCGACGTTACCGCCCAACAAAGCGGTGCCGTCAGCGAAATTCGCGATCACAGCGAAGGCATCCACCAATTGGGCGGGGATAACCTCCTGCGCATCGGCGAAGGCCGCAGCCAGAGCCAACACCTGCAACAACTTGGCGGGCGATTGAACACTGCCGTCCAGGCGTTCAGGGTGTAGATCCGCCCTTTGTAGGAGCAAGCGCCTACAAGGTCTGTGTCATGCAAGACCGGGAGCAGTCCGCTATCATGCGCGGACTTTCGACATGCGAGACCGCTATGCACCGCCTGCTCTGCCTGATGTTATTGATCCTCGCCCTGCCCGCCTCCGGTGCCAGCCTCCTGGACAATCGCCCCAGCACCACACTGGGCGCTGCATCGCTGAACAACAGCGCTGACTTCCTGCCGGTCCGCGAAGCTTTTCGCCTGAGCCTGATAGAAACCACGCCGCAATCGATCAAATTGCGTTTCGTCGCCAGCGAAGGCTATTACCTGTACCGCCATCGCTTTCAGTTCCGCACCGAGCCTGCCGATATCGGCCTGGGCACCGCGCAACTGCCTCAAGGCGAGCAAAAACACGACGAGTACTTTGGCGACGTAGAGGTCTATCACGGCATTCTCGATGTCGACCTGCCACGCACACCCGGCGACAACCGACCGTTCACTCTGGCCGTCACCTATCAAGGCTGTGCCGACAAGGGGTTGTGCTACCCCCCTGAAACCGAGCGCCTGGACATCGGCGACGTTGCGACCGCGAGTACAGGCCTGTCCGCCACACCGCCAACCAAGGGCGCCTGGGGCTGGAAGGAACTGGCGCTATTTTTCCTTGCGGGTATCGGCCTGACATTCACCCCGTGCGTACTGCCGATGCTGCCGATCCTGTCCGGCGTGGTCCTGCGCGGACAGGTCGGCGGGCTGCGCGGGTTCAGCTTGTCGCTGGCCTATGTACTCCCGATGGCAATCTGTTTTTCCCTGCTCGGGGCGTTGATGGGCATGTTCGGCGCCGAGCTGAATTTACAGGCGCGCCTGCAATCAGCCTGGGTGCTGGTGCCTTTTTCGCTGTTCTTCATGATTTTCGCTGCTGCCATGTTTGGGCTGTTCGAGCTGCGCCTGCCGCACTTCATCAGCTTTCACCTGCACCGGGTTGCGGGGCGTACTGAAGGCGGATCGTTATGGGGCGCCGCGGTCCTCGGCGTGGTCTCCAGCCTGCTGGTTTCGCCGTGTGTCTCGGCGCCCCTGGCAGGCGCGCTGCTCTATATCAGTGCCAGCGGCGATGCCCTGGGTGGGGCCTTGAAGCTGTTTGCGCTGGGACTCGGCATGGGCACGCCCTTGCTGTTGGTCGCCACGGGCGGCGCGGCATGGCTGCCTAAAAGCGGCGAGTGGCTGATCTCGGTAAAAAATATCATCGGTGTCTTGCTGCTGGCCGTGGCCATCGGCTTGCTCAGCCGGGTCATCCCGGGTGAGATCACCCTGCTCCTGCTGGGCTTGCTGGGGGCCGGCGTCGCCCTGTTTCTTGGCGCACTGGAGTTCACCTACAAGTCCGGTCCGCAGCGCCTTAATCAGTTGCTTGGCCTGTTTTTGCTGGTCTACGCCGTGGCCTGCTGGTACGGCGCACTGAGCGGCCAAACCGATCCCTTGCGTCCGCTGGGCCGACCACAAGCGGCATTGATGGCCAATGAAGCCGTGGCACCCACCAGCCAATGGCAGACCATCGGCACCGCTGCCGAACTCGACCGCGCCCTGAGCGACGCTAAAAATGCCGGTCGACCGTTGCTGCTGGATTGGTACGCCGACTGGTGCATCAGCTGCAAAGTCATCGAACATGACGTGCTGCCCGATCCCCGCGTGACGAGCAAGCTCACCGGTTATCGCCTGATTCGTTTTGACATGACCGACAGCAACGCAGAACAACGCGCCTTGCTCGACCGCTACAAGCTGTTCGGCCCGCCTGCGCTGCTGTTCTTCGGCAAAAACGGCGCGGAGCTTGCGGACCTTCGGGTGATCGGCGAAATCAATGCGACAGCCTTCGCGGCACGCATCGCCAAGGCAAATGACCAAATTCAATAAACGAGTCATAAACTTCGCGCGAACATCGCTCATCGTGCTGGCTATTGCAGTTAACTGGACAGTCCGCAGGGGTTTACGGCATAGTCGCTGCGCATCGATGCTCGCATACACAATAAGGAACAACAGATGGCGACCTTACTGGTTCTCCACGGACCTAACCTGAACATGCTCGGCACACGTGAACCGGGCCTCTACGGCGCAGTGACCTTGGCGCAGATCAATCAGGATCTGGAAAAACAGGCCCGAGACCGTGGCCATCATCTGATGTACCTGCAAAGTAATGCCGAGTACGAACTGATCGATCGCATTCACGCCGCACGCGATGAAGGCGTGGACTTCATTGTGATCAATCCAGCAGCTTTTACGCACACCAGCGTCGCATTACGTGACGCGCTGCTGGCCGTGAGCATCCCATTCATCGAAGTGCATCTCTCTAACGTGCACAAACGCGAACCTTTCCGCCATCACTCTTACTTCTCGGATGTAGCGGTGGGAGTGATCTGCGGCCTTGGCGCCAGCGGTTACCGACTGGCCCTGGAGGCCGCCCTGGAACAGCTTGAACAACAAGCTATACGCCCCTGACCGACCCTTGGGAGTTGATGATTAATGGATATCCGTAAAGTTAAGAAACTGATCGAACTGCTGGAAGAATCCGGCATCGACGAGCTCGAGATCCGTGAAGGTGAAGAGTCCGTACGCATCAGCCGTCACAGCAAAACCCCTGCTCAACAGTACTACGCACCTGCTCCAATGGCTGCGCCGGTTGCACCTGTTGCTGCCGCGCCCGTTGCCGTTGTTGCAGAAGCACCTGCCGCACCGAAACTCAACGGCACGATCGCTCGTTCGCCGATGGTCGGTACGTTCTACCGCACGCCTGCTCCGACTTCGCCAGCCTTTGTCGAAATCGGCCAGACCGTGAAGAAGGGCGACATCATTTGCATCGTTGAAGCGATGAAAATGATGAACCACATCGAAGCTGAAACCAGCGGTGTGATCGAGTCCATCCTGGTAGAAAACGGTCAGCCGGTTGAGTACGACCAGCCGCTGTTCACCATCGTTTGAACCACGGAGAGCCTGCGATGTTGGAAAAAGTTCTGATCGCCAACCGCGGCGAAATTGCCCTGCGCATCTTGCGTGCCTGTAAAGAACTGGGCATCAAGACCGTCGCCGTACACTCAACGGCAGACCGCGAGTTGATGCACCTGGGCCTGGCAGACGAAACCGTCTGCATCGGCCCTGGACCTGCCAACCTGTCGTATCTGAACGTTCCGGCCATCATCTCGGCTGCCGAGTTGACCGGCGCCACGGCGATTCACCCGGGTTACGGCTTCCTTGCGGAAAACGCCGACTTCGCCGAACAGGTGGAGAAATCCGGTTTCGCCTTTATTGGCCCTACCGCCGAAACCATCCGCCTGATGGGCGACAAGGTTTCTGCCAAGGACGCCATGAAGCGTGCTGGCGTGCCAACGGTTCCAGGTTCTGACGGCCCACTGCCTGAAGACGAAGAAACCGCGCTGCGCATCGGTCGCGAAGTCGGTTACCCCGTGATCATCAAAGCCGCTGGCGGCGGCGGTGGTCGTGGTATGCGCGAAGTGCACCGCGAAGAAGACCTGATCGAAGCGGCGAAGCAGACCCGTGCCGAAGCGGCAGCCTGGTTCAGCAACCCGATGGTCTATCTGGAAAAATTCCTGACCAACCCACGTCACGTGGAAGTTCAGGTGTTGTCCGACGGCCAGGGTCACGCGATCCACTTGGGCGACCGTGATTGCTCGCTTCAACGTCGGCACCAGAAGGTGCTTGAAGAAGCACCGGCACCGGGCATCGACGAAAAGGCACGCCAGGAAGTTCTAGCGCGCTGCGTCAAGGCCTGCATCGACATCGGTTACCGTGGTGCCGGCACGTTCGAGTTCCTTTACGAAGACGGCCACTTCTACTTCATCGAGATGAACACTCGGGTTCAAGTAGAGCATCCAGTATCGGAAATGGTCACTGGCATCGACATCGTCAAGGAGATGCTCAGCATCGCCGCCGGCAACAAACTCTCGTATACCCAGGATGACGTGGTCATTCGCGGGCATGCACTGGAGTGCCGGATCAATGCCGAAGACCCGAAAACGTTCATTCCGAGCCCTGGACTGGTCAAGCATTTCCATGCGCCAGGCGGTAATGGCGTACGGGTCGACTCGCACCTCTACAGTGGCTACAAAGTACCGCCGAACTACGACTCGTTGATCGGCAAGCTGATCACGTGGGGCGCAACCCGTGACGAAGCCATGGCGCGCATGCGCAATGCTCTGGACGAGATTGTGGTAGACGGAATCAAAACCAACATCCCGCTGCACCGTGACCTGGTTCGTGATGAAGGCTTCTGCAAAGGCGGAGTCAACATCCACTACCTGGAACACAAATTGGCGAACGAATAACGGTCTCCGTTACTCGAGCCACTCGCAGCACCTGAAAAAGACCCTCGCCTCACGGCAAGGGTCTTTTTTTTGCCCTAAATGCGCCTTTTACCCGGCATCTCAATGCCGTGCAGATTCACCCGCCGGTACAACGTCGCCCGCGATATCCCCAGCGACCGGGCGGCGTCACCGGGTTTCCAGCGATGACGGATGAGCGCATCCAGTAATAGCTGGCGTTGCGGGCTGACGCGTTCCTCAACCGAATGGGTCAACGAACCCTCGGTACCGGATGCCCCACGGACATCTTCCGGCAGATCACTCAACTGGACAGTCATGCCTGCGGACACCGCACAGGCGTAACGCAAGACATAGCGCAATTGGCGGACATTGCCCGGCCACGCGTAGCTGAGCAGGCATTCCAGTGCCGACGTACTCAAACCCGTCCGCCCGCCGCACAAACGCGCTTCTTCTTCGAACAGTCGATTGAGCAACACCAGACGGTCGCTGCGCTCGCGCAAAGGCGGCAACTGGAATCGCGCGCCGCTGAGGCGGAAATACAAATCCTCGCGAAAGCTGCCATCCGCCACCATCGCCGCAAGGTTGCGGTGTGTTGCACAGATCACTTGAATATCCACCGTTTGCCGCCGCGCACCGCCCAAGGGGGCGACCTCGCCTTCGGCCATGACCCGCAGCAGACGGGTCTGCAAACTCAAGGGCATGTCGCCGATCTCATCAAGGAACAACGTGCCACCGTCAGCCTGCTGCAACAGCCCGCGCATGCCCTTGCTCGACGCTCCCGTGAACGCACCGGCGACGTAGCCGAACAACTCGCTCTCGATCAGGCTTTCCGGAATAGCCGCACAGTTGAGGGCGACAAACGGCCCGCTGCGCCTGGCGCTGATGTCATGCAACTGCCGGGCAAACACCTCTTTGCCTGAGCCGGTCTCACCCTGAATCAGGACCGGCAAGTTGCAATCCTTGACCCGGACCGCCAACTGCAAACTCTGGGCAATGCGCGGATCGAGTTGGGCGGCGGGGCTTTCCTCTGTTGGCACAGCTCGAATCGGGTGCTGCCTGCGGGGCGCACTGAGTCGCACATGCAATTCACCGTCATCGCCTCCCCAGCGCAGCAGTTGCGGCGTTTCATCCGTTACCGCCTGCAAAGCATCAGGGCCGAATACCTCGTTGATGTGCTCTGGCAGACGACCAAAACGCTGACGCAACG
This sequence comes from Pseudomonas sp. ASL8, assembly GCF_056680355.1. Taxonomy (NCBI): domain Bacteria; kingdom Pseudomonadati; phylum Pseudomonadota; class Gammaproteobacteria; order Pseudomonadales; family Pseudomonadaceae; genus Pseudomonas; species Pseudomonas sp. ASL8. The sequence goes on from NZ_CM155278.1 coordinate 960,590, forward strand.
CCTGTCGCGCCATGCTGTTGAGGGCCAGCAAGCGGCCGTCGTTATCCAGCGCCAGCAGGTAATCGGGCTGACTGTCGACATACCCCGGCGCGCTGTGTGCACGTAATAACCAATGCCCCTGAGCGCTGTGCATGAAGAACGCATTTTCTATAACGCGGGCACTCTGCACGACCATCTGTCGGATCAAATGCTGGCTGCGCCGATCATCCGGCGATTGCAGCGCCGAAACGTCCAGCACGCCGAGCAGTTCACCTAGGGGATCGAACACCGGCGCGGCGGAGCAGGTCAACCCGATGAAGGCCGCCCGAAAGTGATCACGCTTATGAACCGTCACCGGCGCCTTGCCCGTGAGCACAGCGGCGACCCCGCAGGTCCCTTCCTCGCCTTCCGACCAGCAGGTTCCCAGGTATAAACCGGCCTTGCGGCAATCGTTGCGGATGCCCGACTCGACCCGATAGTCGATGGTCTGGCCCTGCGCATCGGTCAGCAGCACACAATAATCGGCTTCGCGAACCCGTCCGTGCAGCCTCGCGACTTCCTCGCCGGCAATTCGCAAGAACAGGTCGGCACGCTCGCGGCATTCCTTGAGGACAGTGTGAGAAAGGATGCGCGGACCTTGCTGCGAGGCAGGGTCCAAATGGTATTGGTCCATCGAGCGTCGCCAGGAATCGAGAATCAAATCCGGCACGGGGGCTTGTGGCAGGCGACCGGCGTGCCTCAGCACGCGGCTGACGCAGTCCACATGAGCTTTGGAGTGTGCGGCAAACATGGCCTGTCCACCTCTGGGCGTATTGTTGTTATGCGCGTTATTAAGCGCCGTTTGCCTGCACACGACAACCCTTCCTGCGAGCGGGCCGTCGTTGAGACGGAGCGTCTCAGCGTCTCGCTCAAACCCCCGACCATCTGCAACCACGCGTCTCGATCAGCCCCTCCGACAAGCACTCGACGCTGTTGCACGAAGCGCTCTAAACCGGCCATCTACGGCCCTATCAACCGGGTTGGCACCGGCCTTGCTCTGACACAGACAAACAATAATCAGAGGTGTGCCATGACTGAACCCGCGCTGACCGTGGGGATCATCGCCAACCCGGCGTCGGGTCGCGATGTGCGCCGCCTGACGGCCAATGCCGGCGTTTATTCGAGTACCGAGAAGGCCTCCGTGGTCCAGCGCCTGCTCGGTGCTTTCGGCGCCACCGGCATCCAGCACGTGCTGCTGGCGCCCGACATGACAGGCATTGCCGCTGCGGTACTCAAAGCCAGCCAAGGACGTAACGCCCGTGAAAGCCACTGGCCACGCCTGACCTTTCTCGACATGCCCCTGCGCCAGACCGTCGAAGACACACGCCTGGCCGCACGAATGATGGCCGAACAAGGGGTCGCACTGATCGCTGTGTTGGGCGGCGACGGAACGCACAAGGCAGTTGCCGCCGAAGTCGGTGACATTCCTCTGCTGACACTCTCGACCGGTACCAACAACGCCTTCCCTGAACCGCGTGAAGCCACCAGTGCCGGGCTGGCCGGAGGGCTCTGCGCAAGCGGACGTATTCCTGCCGGGATCGGCCTGCGGCGCAACAAACGTTTGCTGGTTCGCGAGCAAGCTCGGGGCATTTGTGAATGGGCGTTGGTCGATGTCGCGGTCTCGTCGCAACCCTTCATCGGTGCCCGTGCGCTCTGCCACGCCGAAGACTTGGCGGAAGTCTTCGTGACGTTTGCCGAGCCCCATGCCATTGGCCTTTCGGCACTCTGCGGATTGTGGTGCCCAGTCTCGCGCCAATCACCGCTGGGCGCCTGGGTCCGCCTGGACCCTAACGCCGACAATGCCGTGCTGGTGCCGCTGGCGCCAGGTTTGCTCCAGGGCTGCGCCATCAGTGCCAGCGGCTCGATGCAACCTGGAGTGGCTTATTCACTCAGCCGGGCCAGCGGCACCCTGGCCCTGGACGGCGAACGTGAAATCGAGTTCAGCGCCCACGACCACCCCACCGTCACCCTCGACCCTTACGGCCCGATCAGCATCGATGTCGAAGCCGTTTTGGCCTACGCCGCGCTCCATCGCCTGCTGGCGATAGGTCGCGAGCACCCGCAACACCCCGCAAACCTTCCGTGTTGAGACAACCCAGGAGAACAACAAGATGTCCACTCACCTGTCCCATGAGCAACTGTTGCACGCCTACAAAGTGATGCGCACGATCCGCGTCTTCGAAGAGCGCCTGCACGTCGAATTCGCCACCGGCGAGATCCCCGGCTTCGTCCATTTGTATGCCGGGGAGGAAGCCTCGGCCGCTGGCGTCATGGCCCACCTTACCGACGATGACTGCATCGCTTCCACCCACCGCGGCCACGGCCATTGCATCGCCAAGGGGGTCGATGTGTACGGCATGATGGCCGAGATCTACGGCAAGAAAACCGGGGTCTGCGGCGGCAAGGGCGGTTCGATGCACATCGCCGACCTGGAGAAAGGCATGCTCGGCGCCAACGGCATCGTCGGCGCCGGCGCACCGCTGGCTGCAGGTGCCGCCCTGGCCGCCAAGCTCAAAGGCACACAAGGTGTCGCGGTGGCCTTCTTTGGCGATGGCGGTTCAAACGAGGGGGCGGTTTTCGAAGCCATGAACCTCGCGTCGATCTGGAACCTGCCCTGCCTGTTCATCGCCGAAAACAATGGTTACGCCGAAGCAACGGCGTCCGTGTGGTCGGTCGCCAGTGACCATATCGCCGACCGCGCAGCCGGTTTCGGCATGCCCGGCGTGACGGTAGACGGCTTCGACTTCTTCGCTGTCCACGAAGCGGCGGGCGCCGCTGTCGCTCGGGCCCGAGCCGGTGAAGGGCCGTCACTGATCGAGATGAAACTCACCCGCTACTACGGCCACTTCGAAGGTGATGCACAAACCTACCGCGCGCCCGACGAGATCAAGAACTTTCGGGACACCCGTGACTGCCTCATGCAGTTCCGCGAACGCAGCCTGAATGCAGGGCTACTGAAAGTCGCTCAACTCGACCAGATCGACCAAGACGTCGAGCACCTGATCGAAGACGCCGTACGCCGGGCCAAGTCCGACCCTAAACCCCAGGCAAGCGACCTGCTGACCGACGTGTACGTGTCCTATCCCTGAGCCGACCTCAAAACAAGAACAACAGGAGAATTATCATGGCGAGAAAAATCAGCTATCAGCAGGCGATCAACGAAGCGCTTGCCCAGGAAATGCGCCGCGACCCCACCGTATTCATCATGGGTGAAGACGTCGCGGGCGGCGCAGGAGCACCCGGCGAGCAGGATGCCTGGGGCGGCGTACTCGGGGTCACCAAGGGACTTTATCACCAGTTTCCCGGGCGGGTTCTGGACACGCCACTGTCCGAACTGGGGTATGTCGGTGCAGCCATAGGCGCCGCCACCCAAGGCGTGCGGCCGGTGTGCGAGCTGATGTTCGTCGATTTCGCGGGCTGCTGCCTGGATCAGATCCTCAACCAGGCGGCCAAATTTCGCTACATGTTCGGTGGCAAGGCCGTCACCCCGGTGGTGATCCGCACCATGTATGGCGCCGGCTTGCGGGCAGCCGCCCAGCACTCGCAAATGCTCACCTCCCTGTGGACCCACATTCCCGGCCTGAAAGTGGTGTGCCCGTCCTCGCCCTATGACGCCAAGGGCTTGCTGATCCAGGCCATTCGCGACAACGACCCGGTGATTTTCTGCGAGCACAAAATGCTTTACAGCATGCAGGGTGAAGTCCCGGAAGAGCTGTACACCGTGCCGTTTGGCGAAGCCAATTTCTTGCGCGAAGGCGATGACGTGACCCTCGTGACCTACGGTCGCATGGTCCATCTGGCGCTGGAGGCGGCAAACAACCTCGCACGTCAGGGCATTGCCTGTGAAGTCCTGGACTTGCGCACCACCAGCCCGCTGGACCTGGACAGCATCCTCGAAAGTGTAGAGAAAACCGGCCGTCTGGTGGTGATCGACGAAGCTAACCCACGCTGTTCGATGGCCACCGACATCTCGGCACTGGTCGCTCAGAAAGCGTTTTTCGCTCTCAAAGCACCGATTGAAATGGTCACCGCGCCGCACACCCCTGTGCCTTTCTCCGACGCGCTGGAGGACCTCTACATTCCTACCGCCGCAAAAATCGAAGCGGCCGTGCATAAAATTTGCGAAGGGAGGAAGGTTGCATGAGCCAGATTCATACGCTGACCATGCCCAAATGGGGCCTGTCGATGACCGAAGGGCGCGTCGACACGTGGCTCAAGGAGGAAGGCGAGCGCATAGAGAAAGGCGATCAGGTGCTCGATGTCGAAACCGACAAAATTTCCAGCAGCGTCGAAACCCCTTTTTCTGGCGTGTTGCGACGCCGGATAGCGCAACAGGATGAAACCCTGTCAGTGGGCGCCCTGCTCGCCATCGTCGTCGAGGGGGATGCCAGCGATGACGAGGTCGACGCGGTGATCGAACGCTTCCAGGCCGAGTTCGTCCCCGGTGGCGATGCTGATGAAGACAGCGGTCCGGCGCCGCAGAAAATTCAGCTCGAGGGCCGCACGCTGCGCTTTTTCGACCGTGGCGAAGGCGCCAGTCCGCTGGTGTTGATTCACGGTTTCGGCGGAGATTTAAACAACTGGCTGTTCAACCACGACGCACTCGCCGCCGGGCGTCGCGTTATCGCGCTCGATCTGCCAGGGCATGGCGAGTCGGGCAAAACCCTGCAACGCGGCGATCTGGACGAGCTGAGCCAGACCGTCCTGAGCTTGCTCGATCATCTGGACATAGAGTCCGCACACTTGGCCGGCCATTCGATGGGGGGCGCCGTCGCACTCAACGCCGCCCGCCTCGCACCGGATCGAGTCCGCTCACTGACCTTGATCGCCAGCGCAGGCCTGGGCTCGCAGATCAATGGCGAGTACTTGCAGGGCTTCGTCGACGCCGCCAACCGCAACGCCTTGAAGCCCCAACTGGTGCAGCTGTTTTCCGACCCGGCGCTGGTGAATCGGCAAATGCTTGAAGACATGCTCAAGTTCAAACGCCTGGAAGGGGTCGATGCGGCCCTACGCCTGCTGACCACCCAATTGTTTGCGGGCGGACAGCAGCACACCGACCTGCGTTCAGTCGTCGCGCAGCAGCCGAGCCTGGTGATCTGGGGCGCCAATGACGCCATCATCCCTGCCGCTCACGCCGAGGGGCTCAGTGCGCAGGTCGAAGTGTTGGCGGGTCAAGGCCACATGGTGCAGATGGAAGCGGCGGAGCAGGTCAACCGCCTGATCCTCGGCTTCCTGCAGGGCCAATAAAATCAGAGGCTCTGGCCTGCCCGACGCTCGCCGGAGCTTCCACACTGTTGTGAGGAGATAACACACGATGAGCACTCCATTGAAAAGCACCGCCAGCATGCGCGCAGCAGTCTGGCATGGACGCCACGATATCCGCGTAGAAGACGTGCCACTGCCCTCCGACCCGCCTGCCGACTGGGTGCAGATTCGCGTGGACTGGTGTGGCATCTGCGGTTCGGACCTGCATGAATACGTCGCCGGACCGGTGTTCATTCCGGTAGACGCTCCGCACCCGATGACCGGCATTCAGGGCCAATGCATTCTGGGCCATGAGTTCTGCGGCGAAATCACCAAGCTCGGCGCTAACGTCCAGGGTTTTGCCGTGGGTGACCTGATCACCGCTGATGCCTGCCAGCATTGCGGCACTTGTTATTACTGCACCCATGGCCTTTACAACATCTGTGAACGACTGGCGTTTACCGGCCTGATGAACAACGGCGCCTTCGCTGAGTGGGTCAATGTGCCTGCCAACCTTCTGTACAAATTGCCAGCAGGCTTCCCCAAAGAGGCCGGGGCGCTGATCGAGCCTCTGGCGGTGGGCATGCACGCGGTCAAGAAGGCGGGCAGCCTGCACGGGCAAACCGTGGTAGTCGTCGGGGCTGGCACCATCGGCCTGTGCACCATCATGTGCGCCAAAGCGGCAGGTGCCGCGCAGGTCATCGCCCTGGAAATGTCGTCGGCGCGCAAGGCCAAGGCGCTGGAAGTGGGCGCCACCCGGGTCTTCGATCCTTCCGAGTGCGACGCGCTTGCGGAAATCCGTGCAGTCACCCAGGGCTTGGGCGCCGATGTGAGCTTCGAATGTATCGGCAATAAACACACGGCCAAGCTCGCCATCGATGTGATCCGCAAAGCCGGCAAATGCGTGCTGGTGGGTATTTTCGAGGAACCGAGCCAATTCAACTTCTTCGACCTGGTGTCCACCGAAAAGCAGGTCATGGGCTCTTTGGCCTACAACGGCGAGTTCGCCGACGTCATCGCCCTTATCGCCGACGGCAGCCTGGACATAACGCCGCTGGTCACCGGGCGGATTGGCCTGGAGGACATTGTCAGTCGCGGGTTTGAGGAACTGGTCAACAACAAAGAACACAACGTCAAAATCATTGTGTCGCCCAGCCATACCTGATCTGTCATGCCAGAAAAAGCCAGCCTTTGGCTCTTCCCCTCAAAGCCGCTTAGCCGCGGCTTTGTTGTTTTTTGCCCTTCGCCTTCGCGCTCAAGTAAACTTGCGCGCTTCTCGCAGCTGCTTGCTGCACATCGTCATTTTTCAAAGGTGCCCGCCATGCCTTGGCTGCAAGTCCGTCTCGCCATCAGCCCAGAACAAGCCGAAACCTACGAAGACGCTTTTCTTGAAGTGGGCGCCGTGTCCGTAACCTTCATGGACGCCGAAGATCAGCCGATTTTCGAGCCGGAACTCAACACCACGCCGCTGTGGTCGCACACCCACTTGCTGGCGCTGTTCGAAGCCGATACCAACGCCGATCAGGTGCTGGCCCACCTGCAATTGCTCACCGGTGCAGAACTGCCGGAACACATGAGCGAAGTCATCGAAGACCAGGACTGGGAACGCAGCTGGATGGACAACTTCCATCCCATGCGTTTTGGTCAGCGCCTGTGGATCGTCCCGAGCTGGCACGCGGCACCCGAGCCGGGTGCGGTCAACCTGCTGCTCGATCCGGGCCTGGCCTTCGGCACCGGCACGCACCCCACTACAGCGCTGTGCCTGGAATGGCTCGACGGTCAGGACCTGAAAGACTGCAGCGTGCTGGACTTCGGTTGCGGCTCCGGGATTCTGGCGATTGCGGCGCTGTTGCTGGGCGCCAAACAAGCCGTCGGCACCGACATTGACTACCAGGCGCTTGATGCCTCGCGCGACAACGCAGACCGCAACGCTATCGCCCCCGAGCGTTTCACCCTGTACCTGCCGGAAGACTTGCCGCAAGAAAAAGCCGACGTGTTGGTCGCCAATATCCTGGCCGGCCCCTTGGTGTCGTTGGCACCCACCCTGGCAAGCCTGGTCAAAACCGGTGGTCGCCTGGCGTTATCAGGCATCCTCGCTGAACAAGGCGAAGAAGTGGCCGCGGCTTACGCCGACACGTTCGACCTGGATCCTATCGCCAATCGTGATGGCTGGGTCCGTATCACAGGTCGTCGCCGTTAACCGCTATTTGAAACCATGGACTAAGATGAGCGCCTGCCTAAACCGGATAGCCGCATGACCGACAGTTTCGTTACTCAGTGTCCGCACTGCCAGACCAGTTTCCGCGTCAGCCATGCCCAATTGAGCGTGGCCCGGGGCGTGGTCCGGTGCGGCTCCTGCCTGCAGGTCTTCAATGCGGCGAAGCAACTGCTCGAACAACGGTCAGGCAAGTCGCCCGCAGAAACTCAAGCGCCTCTTCCCGCCCCACCCGTCATCCCGCCCGAGCCTGTGGTCATACAGGCTGAAGCACCGGTCAAGCCCGCCCAACCGTGGAAGGCCAGCGCAATTGAGCTCGACAGCCTTGATCTGGACGACCTCGACCTGGACGAAGAGCTCGCCCGGCTTGAGCAACGGGAAATCCAGCTGCCTGAAACGTTCGGGCGCGAAGGCCATTCCAGGCATGACGACTCGGCACTGAGCGCACGTCGCGACAGCGCCGAGATAGAAAACGAGCAGTGGGTCGACAGCCTGCTCAACGACGATGCGCAAGAACACCTCCACGTTGAAGCCAGCGCCGCGCCCGAGACCAACGAAACGCCTGAACCGACTTCACACCACCGTACCGAGCCTTCGTTGTCACTCGACAGCGCGGCACTGGACGACGAACCCGAGGCGCAGGGACCACGCCTGAGCGAAAGCCAGAGCGCCCCTCTGCCCAAAGAAAACCCCGAGCGCTTGTCGGCCATCGACGACGAACCGGACACCCTCGAAGAATCGCAAGAGCGTCAGGAGCCAAAGCTCAAACGCGGTCGCAGTGAACCCGGCCTGCTCGATGAGGGGGCGCGAGACAAGCCACTGCTGGATCTCACCGACGACCCGCTGCAACTCGACTGGCAGAAGCCCAAGCCTCGCTGGGGTCGGCGCTTTTTCTGGGGATTGCTGATTGTGCTTGCGAGCGCTGCATTGGCCGGCCAATACATTTGGTATCACTTCGACGAACTGGCGCGCCAGGACCAATACCGTCCATGGTTCCAGCAGGTCTGTCCGCAAATCGGCTGCACAGTGCCGTCAAAAGTCGATATCAAGCTGCTCAAGAGCAGCAATCTGGTGGTGCGCAGCCATCCCGACTTCAAGGGTGCACTGGTGGTTGACGCAATCATCTATAACCGGGCGTCCTTTTCTCAGCCGTTTCCGCTGCTGGAGTTGCGCTTCGCCGATCCCAACGGCCAGTTGATCGCCAGTCGTCGATTCAAACCCAGCGAATACCTGAGCGGCGAGATGGCAGGCAAAGCTGAAATGCCACCCCAAACGCCGATCCACATCGCATTGGACATCCTCGATCCAGGGACCAAAGCTGTGAACTACAGCTTGAGCTTCCGCTCTCCCGAGTAAACGCACGCGGACCGGAGAGCCCGGCCTGCCAGCAGCGCTTCAGCAAGCGCTCCGGTAAAAAAGGCCGATAGCCTCAAGCCTGAGCATGAAGCGACCAGCCTTCCGGGATTGACGGCGTTTTTATGACGTTGTGGCAGAAAACCAAACCGTCAGCGATAAGAAAATAACTGTTCAGATTTTATCCAATTCAGCCTTTATCCAGTCATCGAGAGCGGGTATCATGCCAACCCTTTTTCACACTCTGGGTTCGGTCTGAAAAGTCGCGCAAGCACTTGATGGACAGAATCCGAGCAGGCCCGTGTGGAAACGTTGCGTGCCAGGCCCGCAGTCGTTTCCACACGACATGCATTGATTCGGCCCCACAACAGGCACACCTATGTCGGCGGTACGTATCGGCCCCTATACATTGCAAAACGGCTTGATTCTCGCCCCGATGGCCGGGGTCACAGACCAGCCGTTTCGTCAGCTCTGCCGTCAACTCGGCGCGGGACTGGTGGTTTCGGAAATGGTCACCAGTGACATGAGCCTGTGGAACAGTCGCAAATCGCGCCTGCGCATGATCCACGAAGGCGATCCCGAGCCACGCTCGGTACAGATCGCCGGCGGTGACCCGCAGATGCTCGCGGATGCAGCACGCGCCAATGTCGAAATGGGCGCACAGATTATTGATATCAACATGGGTTGTCCGGCAAAAAAAGTCTGCAACAAGGCTGCCGGCTCCGCGCTATTGAAAGACGAACACCTGGTGAGCGAGATCCTGCGGGCCGTAGTGGCCGCAGTCGATGTGCCGGTCACCTTGAAGATTCGTACCGGCTGGGACCGGGCGAACAAAAATGGTCTGACCGTGGCGAAAATCGCCGAGCAGGCGGGAATAATGGCGCTGGCGGTACATGGCCGCACCCGGGCAGACCTGTACACAGGCGAAGCCGAATACGACACCATTGCCGAAATCAAACAGGCAGTGTCGATCCCGGTCTTCGCCAATGGCGATATCGATTCACCGGCAAAAGCCCGGTACGTGCTACAGGCGACCGGTGCAGACGGGTTGTTGATTGGTCGGGCCGCCCAAGGGCGCCCATGGATTTTTCGCGAGATAGAACACTACCTGCGCACCGGCGAGACATTACCGGCGCTGCAGTTGAGTGAGGTGGAACGCATCCTGCTTGAGCATCTGGCGGCGCTGCACACCTTCTATGGCGATGTGCTGGGCGTGCGTATTGCGCGCAAGCATGTCGGCTGGTATCTCGCAACCTTGCCGGGCGCCAGGGAGTTTCGCGCCCACTTCAATCGTTTGGAAGATACGGAAGCACAGTGCGCCAACGTTCGCGACTTTTTCAGCGAGCGTTACAAGAGCCCGGAAACAAGGGACGAAGAAGAGGTGGCCGCATGACGATGATGACCGAGACTTTAGTGAGTGGAACAACACCCGTGAGCGACAACGTCAATTTGAAACAGCACCTCAACACCCCGAGCGAAGAGGGTCAAACCCTGCGCGGGAGTGTCGAGAAAGCGCTGCACAATTATTTCGCCCACCTGGAAGGCGCTGCCGTCACGGATGTGTACAACCTCGTGCTGTCGGAAGTCGAGGCGCCATTGCTCGAATGCGTGATGAACTACGTCAAGGGCAACCAGACCAAAGCGTCCGAATTACTGGGCCTCAATCGCGGCACCCTGCGCAAGAAGCTCAAGCAGTACGATCTGCTGTAAGCATTTAAAACAGAAGAGGCGACCCACCTCATTGGGTCGCCTTTTTTTGCTGACTCCTTTGCTTTAGATGGGAATTGAAATGACCGACCAGACTACCCGCCTGCCAATCCGCCGCGCGTTGATCAGCGTCTCCGACAAGACCGGGATTCTCGAATTCGCTCGCGAGCTTACCGCTCTGGGCGTCGAGATCCTCTCCACCGGCGGCACCTTCAAGCTGCTCAAGGACAATGGTATTGCTGCGGTAGAAGTCGCTGATTACACCGGCTTCGCAGAAATGATGGATGGCCGGGTCAAGACCCTGCACCCGAAAATCCACGGTGGCATCCTTGGCCGTCGCGGTATCGACGACGCCATCATGAGCGAGCACGGGATCAAGCCGATCGATCTGGTTGCGGTCAACCTGTACCCGTTCGAAGCGACCATCGCCAAGCCAGGTTGTGACCTGCCGACCGCCATCGAGAACATCGATATCGGCGGCCCGACCATGGTTCGCTCGGCAGCCAAGAACCATAAAGACGTGGCCATCGTGGTCAACGCCAGCGACTACAGCAACGTGCTGGAAAGCCTCAAGTCCGGTGGCCTGACGTACGCCCAGCGTTTCGACCTGATGCTCAAGGCGTTCGAGCACACCGCCGCCTACGACGGCATGATCGCCAACTACCTGGGCAGCATCGACCAGAGCGCTGAAACCCTCAGCACTGAAGGCCGCAGCGCGTTCCCGCGTACGTTCAACAGCCAGTTCATCAAGGCTCAGGAAATGCGCTATGGCGAGAACCCGCATCAGAGCGCGGCGTTCTACGTGGAAGCCCACCCTGCCGAAGTGAGCATCGCGACGGCGACTCAGTTGCAAGGCAAGGAACTGTCCTTCAACAACGTAGCCGACACCGATGCCGCGCTGGAATGCGTGAAAAGCTTCGTCAAGCCTGCCTGCGTCATCGTCAAGCACGCAAACCCGTGCGGCGTCGCGGTCAGCCCGGACGACGAAGGCGGCATTCGCCAGGCGTATGAACTGGCCTACGCCACCGACACCGAATCGGCTTTCGGCGGCATCATCGCCTTCAACCGCGAGCTGGATGCTGAAACGGCCAAGGCCATTGTCGATCGTCAGTTCGTCGAAGTGATCATCGCGCCAAGCGTAACGGCCGAAGCAAAAGCCATTATTGCCACCAAAGCCAACGTCCGCCTGCTGACCACCGGGCAATGGGCTGCCGAGCGCATGCCCGCCTGGGACTTCAAACGCGTCAACGGCGGGTTGCTGGTACAGAGCCGCGACATCGGCATGATCGGCAGCGACGACCTGAAAGTCGTGACCCAGCGCGCACCGACCGAACAGGAAATCCACGACCTGATCTTCGCCTGGAAAGTCGCCAAATACGTGAAATCCAACGCCATCGTCTACGCCAAGAATCGTCAGACCATCGGCGTCGGCGCTGGCCAGATGAGCCGGGTAAACTCTGCACGCATCGCCGCGATCAAAGCTGAACACGCCGGCCTGCAAGTACAGGGCGCGGTCATGGCATCGGATGCGTTTTTCCCGTTCCGTGACGGCATCGACAACGCAGCCAAGGCCGGCATCACTGCCGTCATCCAGCCAGGCGGCTCGATGCGCGACAACGAAGTGATCGCCGCAGCCGATGAAGCTGGTATTGCGATGGTATTCACCGGTATGCGCCATTTCCGCCACTAACTTGGCAGCGGCCGCACTGAAGCAGGTATCTGCTGCGTTGGAGCCGCTTCCGATGATGCTCATTGCCAAAAGGCAACTCCGCTCATCGAAAGCGACTCCGCCTTGCATCTACCCACTTCATTGCGACCTCCTACGGCGAAAAGCGCTTTAGGCTCTAAAACAGAATTCAGCGTCATCGAGGTTTTTGAAATGAATGTTTTGATCATTGGCAGCGGTGGCCGTGAACACGCCTTGGCGTGGAAAGTCGCACAGGACCCGCGTGTCGTGAAAGTATTCGTGGCACCGGGCAATGCCGGGACCGCGACTGAAGCCAAGTGCGAAAACGTCGCCATCGACGTACTGGCCCTTGAGCAGCTTGCAGATTTTGCACAACAGAACGTGTCCCTGACCATTGTTGGCCCGGAAGTGCCGCTGGTCGCTGGCGTGGTCGATCTGTTCCGTGCTCGTGGCCTGGACTGCTTCGGTCCGACCGCAGGTGCCGCGCAGCTGGAAGGCTCGAAAGCCTTCACCAAAGATTTCCTCGCGCGTCACAAGATCCCGACAGCGGATTATGAGACCTTCACCGAGGTCGAGCCTGCGTTGGCTTATCTGCAAAAAACCGGCGCGCCGATCGTAATCAAGGCAGACGGCCTGGCGGCGGGCAAAGGCGTCATCGTTGCCATGACCCTGACTGAAGCCGAAGACGCTGTACGCGACATGCTCGCTGGCAACGCATTTGGCGAAGCCGGTTCGCGGGTAGTCATCGAAGAGTTCCTCGATGGCGAAGAGGCCAGCTTTATTGTGATGGTCGACGGCAAGAACGTATTGCCGATGGCCACCAGTCAGGATCACAAGCGCGTCGGCGACGGCGACAGCGGCCCGAATACCGGCGGCATGGGCGCTTACTCCCCAGCCCCGGTGGTGACTGCACAGGTGCACCAACGTGTCATGGACCTGGTCATATGGCCGACTGTCCGGGGCATGGCCGAGGAAGGTAACGTTTACACCGGTTTCCTCTATGCTGGGCTGATGATCGACAAGGCAGGCAATCCGAAGGTCATCGAGTTCAATTGCCGCTTTGGCGATCCGGAAACCCAACCGGTGATGCTGCGTCTGCAATCAAGCCTGGTGCTCCTGATCGAAGCCGCTCTGGCGCAAGCCCTGGACAAAGTTGAAGCTCAGTGGGACCCGCGTCCGAGTCTGGGCGTAGTGCTGGCCGCTGGCGGGTACCCTGGCGATTACGCCAAAGATGCCGTGATCAAGGGTCTGGACGCTGCGGCAGGTTTGCCTGGCAAAGTGTTCCATGCTGGTACAGCACTGAAGGATGGTCAGGTCGTGACGTCCGGCGGGCGTGTCCTGTGTGCCACCGCGCTAGGCGAAAGCGTAGCGAGCGCCCAGGAACAGGCTTACCGACTGGCGGCTGAAATTGATTGGGAAGGTTGTTTCTATCGCAACGACATTGGCTACCGTGCCATTGCTCGCGAGCGTGGTGAAGACCTGGAATAAGGCTAGACGGCCAACCGGGCAGGCACCTATCAGCTGGTGCTTGCCTGTTTATTCCAGCCCCGCGCATAGTTATCTGGCATTCAACTACGAAGGGATTTCGCCGTGCGCTGGCTCAGGATCGCCATAGGCTTCACTGTCAGTCTGCTGACCCTGCTCTGCATGCTCCCGGCTTATGCCGAGCAAAGCGGTGGCTGGTCTACATTGCTGGATGAAAAGGCCGACCTGCAATTAAGCGATGTCCATTCGGCGCGCTACTCGAATCAATTCAGTCCAATCGAACTCGATCAAGTCAGCGCAGGCGACCGCAACAGCGCAGTCTGGCTGCACTATCGCCTGCAACCCGACGATCACGAACAACTGCTGCGCATCTTCGCGCCCGACCTGGCCAGCCTGGACCTGTACGTGCTTGACGGCGATACGCTGATCAGCCACTCACGTGCCGGTAATAACATACCGCGCAACAACAAACTGCCAACCTCCACCGACTTCCTCCTGCCCCTGCCACAAAGCGATGTCCCGCTGGACATCTACCTGCGCTCGGTGTCAGAACAGAAATTACGCCCCAACATCACCCTGCAATCGGCGATAGCCAGCGCTGCGGACGAGCGGCAGCCGTTATTGCTTGGCCTGTTCCTCGGCTGTCTGGCGATGTTGGTCCTGCAGAACATCACGCGTTTCGCCCACACTCGCGCACAAAGCAGCCTGTGGCTAGGGGCCTGTGAGGCGATGCTGGCCTTGAGTGCACTGCTGCTGCTGAATCTGCTGGCTCCATGGCTGCCCAACAGGCACCTGGCGCAGACACCCGGCGCATACCTGGCATTGATCCTGGCGGCCCTGAGCGGCCTGATGTTCGCTTATCGATTTTTCGCGCCCCGGCGTTCCAGTGGCCTGAACCGCTTCCTGCTGGCTGACATGTTGGTCATCGGCCTGTGTGGCCTGCTGGTGTTGTTCGTCGATACCCTGCCCCTGAATATCATCACCTATGGCGTGGTGGCGCTGGCGAGCCTGAGCATTCTGTTCGTTGCCTCCTACCACTGGCACAAGGGTTACAGCCCTGCCCGGCTATTTGTCCTGGCGATGGTCGTGTTCAATCTGGGTTGTCTGGTGATTCTGCCAGCCTTGCTCCGCCTGACCCTGATCGCACCGCAATGGCTGGTCATTACCCTGCTGGGTGTGTTCTGTATCTCGGGGCTGCTGATGAGCATTGCCCTCAGCGAGCGTCACCGCAGCATCACCGAAGATCACTTCAGCGCCAGCCGCGATCTGGCAGCCAGCACCGCCGAAGTCAATGCCAAGGCCGAGTTTCTGGCGAAGATCAGCCACGAAATCCGCACCCCGATGAATGGCGTACTGGGCATGACCGAGCTGCTGCTGGGCACGCCGCTTTCAGTCAAGCAGCGTGATTACGTGCAGACCATCCACAGCGCTGGCAATGAGCTGCTGACGCTGATCAACGAGATTCTCGACATCACCAAACTCGAGTCCGGGCAAATCGAGCTCGATGATGTGCAGTTCGACCTCAACGCACTGATCGAAGACTGTCTGAATATCTTCCGGGCCAAAGCCGAACAGCAGAACGTCGAACTGATCAGTTTTATTCAGCCACAGGTCCCACGCGTGATCAGCGGCGACCCTACGCGCCTCCGCCAAACGTTACTCAGCCTGCTGGAAAATGCCCTGAAGAAAACCGACCAGGGCGAGGTTCTGCTGGTGGTTGCACTGGATTCGCGCAGCGGCAAACCGCGCCTGCGGATTGCCGTGCAAGACAGCGGCGAGCCGTTGGCGGCCAAGGAGCGCGACGCGCTGCTGCACACCGAATTGCACAGCAAGAATTTCCTCTCCAGCACCAAGCTCGGCGGCAATCTGGGGCTGGCGATTGCCCGGCAATTGATCATGCTGATGCACGGTGAGTTCGGCATCCAGAGCGGCACCAATCAGGGCAGCACACTCTGGCTCACATTGCCGTTGGATCCGGATCGACTGGAACAACCCACCACAGACCTCGACCGTTCGCTCAAGGGCGCCCGTGTGTTGGTGGTAGACGACAATGACACCTGCCGCAAAGTCCTGGTGCAGCAATGCAGCGCCTGGGGCTTGAATGTCAGTGCCGTATCGTCGGGCAAGGAAGCGCTCGCACTGCTGCGGACCAAGGCGCATCTGCGTGATTATTTCGATGCGGTCCTGCTCGACCAGAACATGCCCGGCATGACCGGGATGCAACTGGCGGCCAAGATCAAGGAAGACCCAAGCCTGAACCACGACATCCTGTTGATCATGCTCACGGGCATCAGCAACGCGCCGAGCAAGATCATCGCGCGCAACGCCGGCATCAAACGCATCCTGGCCAAACCGGTGGCGGGCTACACGCTCAAGACGACCCTGGCCGATGAACTCAACCAACGCAACAAGGGTGCGTCCCCGTTCAGTTTGCCGTCCGATGCCAGCAAGCCCATCAGCGTCCCGAGTGATTTCCGCATCCTCGTCGCCGAAGACAACAGCATCTCGACCAAAGTGATTCGCGGCATGCTCGGCAAGCTCAACCTGCAGCCGGATACCGCCAGCAACGGCGAAGAAGCACTGATCGCGATGAAAGCCCAACACTACGACCTGGTGTTGATGGACTGCGAGATGCCGGTCCTTGACGGGTTTTCCGCCACCCGCCAACTGCGCGCCTGGGAGGTCGGAAATCAGCGAGTACGCACGCCGGTAGTCGCCCTGACCGCGCATATCCTGACGGAGCATAAAGAGCGTGCCGTTCAGGCAGGCATGGACGGGCACATGGCCAAACCCGTAGAGCTGTCGCAATTGCGCGAGCTGATTGAGCACTGGGTCGCCAAGCGTGAGCAACGTCAGGCCGAGGCCCAAACCAGCTGATTTCACCCTCACGCCAATGAAACTGATATTCCTCCACAAGACATCGCGCGCCGCCTGATAGACT
The DNA here is from genome assembly GCF_056680355.1 of Pseudomonas sp. ASL8. NCBI lineage: Bacteria > Pseudomonadati > Pseudomonadota > Gammaproteobacteria > Pseudomonadales > Pseudomonadaceae > Pseudomonas > Pseudomonas sp. ASL8. Next base: position 977,240 of record NZ_CM155278.1, read on the forward strand.
TCTCTTCGTCATCCACCTGTCGGGCGAGCTCAAACCATGCTCCACGTGTTGTTCAGTGTTTATTTGAAGATGTTGGTGCTCTATAGCCCGTTCTTCGTCCTGTCCTGTTTTATCAGCCTCACCCGTGGTTATTCCAGCAAGGAACGTCGTCGCCTGGCGTGGAAAGTCGCGCTGGCCACCCTGGTTTCCAGTGTTCTGCTGTACCTGTTCGGGCGGGCGATCTTTACCGTGTTCGGCATCACCGTGGATGCCTTCCGCATTGGCGCGGGCAGTGTGTTGTTCATCTCGGCACTGGGCATGGCTCAAGGTAAATCCGCAGTCCAGACCGACAACGTTCAGCAAGACGTGACCATCGTGCCGCTGACCATCCCCCTGACGGTCGGCCCCGGCACCATCGGCGCCCTGCTGGTCATGGGCGTCAGCCAGCCGCACTGGGACGATAAGGTCACCGCGATCCTCAGCATCGCCCTTGCCAGCCTCACCGTCGGGATTGTGCTGTACCTTTCCAACCGCATTGAACGCATCCTTGGCGATCAGGGCCTGCAGATCGTCAGTCGCTTGATGGGCTTGTTCGTGTGCGCACTGGCGGCGCAAATCATCTTTACCGGGGTGAAGGGGTACCTGGTGCCGTAGTGGAATCAGCCCGCCGCCGCGCTAAAGTTCTATTTCAGTGATGTAGCGTTTGGCCTGATCGCCTAACTCAGTCCTCACGCGTGCCCGGTGTTCAGCATAGGCAGTGCTGTTGAACGCAAAGCTGCCACCATTGATTCGGACAGTCATCTCTGAGCTGATGCTGTTCCAGAAAAATGGCCCCTCCACCACCGTGCGAGAAGTCATATTCAGCCCACAGACCAGAACCTGTAACTCTCCCGAGGGCAGGTTTTCACAGGGCACAACCTGAAAGCTTTCCGAGCGTCCGGTACTGAACCAACTGTCCAGAAACACCTTTGCATGCTCACTGGTTTTCATGGCGCTGAACGAGGTGTGCGCAAGTTCGACAAGATGAGCTGATCCGACCTTGCTCATCGCGTCGAAAGTAACCCGGCCGAAATCCCGCGAGGACTCAATCTGTATCGGGTTTTCCACAATGAAACCCGTCAATGTGAACCCGAGCTTCAACAGTCCGCGCTGATAACGATTCATCCAGCTTGTCCAGAGCTGTTGCCGGTCAAATTTCTCACTGGCATACAGCTCCGCGTACAGCAGGCAATCCTCGATATCTTGCCGTTCCTGCTCCGACATCCCGGAATAAAACGATGTCAGGCTGCTGCCTATCAAAGCAGCACTAGAATTCTTAGCCATCATTGCTCCGTGTCCTCAAGCCGCAGGATCATTGACGTCCTTCGGGCGCCAAGAGCCGTAATGAATGGCTCCCGAAACTGTGCGTAACGGATATCCGACAATTCGACCGAGCAGGAGGCAACCGCGATATTGCCCACGATTCGGTCAGGGTCGAATGTCCGGAGCAATAACTGTGGCTCGATGGGTTCTACGGTTTTGAACGAGATTAACACCGAGGTCATCGCAGGGGCAGCATGAACAAAACTCAGCTGTAACACCACGCTGAACAATTGGGTGGCGGGTGGCACCTTAAGCGCATGTGCTGAAATATCGCCGGCAAACCTGTCATCCACGTCAGCCTGCCACGGTTCGGATTGCAGCGTATTTTCTCCGAGAAGCAACCGTGCGGCAGGGTCCTGGAAACGCTCGGGGCCGGGTGCCAATACTCGTTTAGCGTGAGCGACAAGTGACGTCGGTACACAGCCATCCAGTTCACGTTCGATCCACGACCACGGTTCAAACAGCTCATCTTTCGCTATTGGGTGACTGTCGTATTTACGGTCTGAAACTATCCAGCCGAACGTTGCCATTGCCGTGAGGTATGTTGTACGCCACGCCTCAAACTCAGCGAACTTCGAATATTTCTTCGATGCAGCCAACTGAACATATAACTGCGAATCAAGTACATCCTCTTTAAATGAATGACTGACGGTGTCGTCAAAAAAAACGACACTTCCTGCGTTCACATAAACGTCCTGCATTCCATTGCGCACGGGGCTCTCCTTGATAACGTTACCTGCACCAGAGAGCCGCAGCACCTGCGGCTCTCCGGATTATTAAATGCTGTACTCTGCAACGGCCTCTTTCGCGTTGTTCCCCAGTTTTGCAAGGATGTCGTCCCGCACGTTGGCGTAAACACCCTGATTCAACACCAGATGCGACTCGGCGTGGGAAATACTCACCGACGTATTGCTCCAGTTCCAGAACAGGACGTTCGTGACATCCAGGGTGGACGAGAAGCTGACGGTTCCCATGGTCATGACCACTTCGTCATCGGCCGACTCGGTGCAAGAGACAATGCTGAAGGTACCGCCTTCATGAGAGCGGCTTTTACCCTCAAACAACTTGAGTGGTTCTTCGCTGGCCTGAAGGGCATCAAGTGCCTGCTTCGCCACGCCCAGCAGTAATAGGGAGGTCGGACCAGGAAGTGCGGCGGCGGCAACCGCGGAAGAGAGGACCTTGAGGCCGACCTGATCCATCGTGAACTGCTGTTCGACCGTCGTGTATCTGGAGTAATCCTTGCGCTTCGGGAACCATCCAGATGCCCGGGACATCACCTCCATGAACTTTTCATACCAGCGCTGGCCTTGCATCTCGGGATGTGCACGATTGGCAACCAGCGTCGCGAACAGTACGGAGTTCTTGATATCGTCCTTACTCTGCCTGGACATACCCGCGACAAAGGAAACAATACTGTTAGCGACGACAGCGGCACTTTCCTTTTTCTCGTCGACGGTCAGGAACCTAGGCATTTCTCCCGGTACAGGGTTATCGACTTCATCCGAAGACAGTGCCACCGCAGGAAGCTCGCAACCCGCAATATAAGCCCGACACGCTTCAATAATCATTGTCGGTTCAATAGCGTCATTCATGTGCACATCCTTTTCCAATTGAGTCATCACCCTTCTTGGGCATCACTCAAACTAGCGCACATCAATGATCGTTTCTAGCCGTCCACTTTGACTCCTCTGCCGGGGATTATTCAAGTGCATACCGTCAAACATCCGGAATACTTGGCCCTGTAAATATTCAACGGTCATTTGTGGACTTTCGCCGTTATAACCTCGGCGTTAGCCCACACAACCAGAGACTTGTCTTACGAACTAAATGCCGGAATTGACGACACTGGCTCAACCGCTCGGCTTCACCCCGTACCACCGAGGCGTATAGACCCAACTGCCGCCATCGGCACGGGGGAAGGTGCAGGTCGTCGACGAGCCAATCAGGACCATGGTGCGCATGTCCACTTGATCCGGGGTCAATTCGCCCAGCGTAATGACCCGCAGTATTTGCCCTGGACGGCCTATATCACGGCCCAGAGTGACGGGGGTTTCCGGGGTGCGATGTTGGCGGACGATTTCCAGCGCGCGCCCCAATTGCCACGGACGAGAACGGGAAATGGGGTTGTAGAACGCCAGCGCCAGATCGGCCTGAGACGCCAGGTCCAGACGGTTTTCAATCACGTCCCACGGTTTGAGGTTGTCCGACAGCGACATCACGCAGAAGTCATGGCCCAACGGGGCACCCGCCTGAGCGGCAGTGGCCAGCGAGGCGGACACCCCCGGCAGGATTTCCAGTTCAACGGCGTGCCAAGCGGCATTACTCGACTCGTGCAGTGCTTCAAGCACGGCCGAGGCCATGGCGAACACGCCCGGATCACCCGACGACACCACCACCACCGAACGCCCTTGAGCCGCGAGTTCGAAGGCATGTCGGGCGCGCTGCATTTCTTCGCGGTTGTCGGTGCAGTGCTGCACTTGATCGGCCCGGAACGGCCCGGCCATGCGCACGTAGGTTTCGTAACCCAGCACATCGTTGGCCCGCGCCAGTTCAGCTTTGACCGCTGGCACCATCAATTCGGCAGCGCCAGGCCCCAGACCGATAACCGCCAGACGCCCGCGTCCACGCCCGATTTGCTGCACATCCAACGGCTGCGCGGCGACAGCAATGGCGATGCCGCTGCCCACACTGATGGGTGGCAGTAGCTGTGGCACGGCCTGCTGCGCCAACTCGCTGACATCAGCCTCCGCCGCTGTCGAAGTGAACCGCAGCGGCACGCCCAGCGCCAATGCTGCTTCACGCAGCGCAGGGCTGGTCATTTCACGGTCGGACGCCAGCAAGCAGGCCAGCGCCTGAACAGCAATCCCGGCATCGTGCAGGGCCGCGCGGACAGCATTCGCCAGATCCGGCACGGTCGCGGTGACTGCCACCAACACACTGCGCGGGTAGATCAGCAGCTCATTGGCCGCCAGCTCGCGTTCGGCGCAACCGACATGAATCGCCAGCTGTGCGTGCTCATCTTCAGGTAACTGCGCTTGCGTCAGCCACGGCGCGGCGCCTTCGATACGCACGTGTTGCCCGGACAGCAAGTCGGAGACAAATCGTTTGCCCAACTCCAGATCGCCGAGCGCGTAACCGCTCGGTGGATTGAGCAGGCAGGTGCCGAAACGCAGTTCGCCGCTGGTGGTAATCGCTGCGGCAACACCCAGGCATGTCGCAATCTCGCGGGCCATGACATTGACCCCGCCCAGCCCGCCCAACAACGGCACGACCGCACTGCCGTCTTCAGCCACGGCCAGCACGGGTGGTTCAGCACCTTTTTCCAGGAGCAGAGGCGCCAGCGTCCGGATCACGATGCCGGCAGCACACAAGGCAATGATCGGCGTGTCCTGCTGATAGAGCTGACGCAACGTGGCGCCAAACTCGGTGTACGTCAGGTCGGCACCTTCAACCCGTGCCGCCAGCCCATGGATCAAGGCATCCGGATAAAGTTGTTGAATGCGGCGTGCCGTCGCCAGGCTGCCGTTGCCCAGAATGACGATGGCGGGTGTTTTAACCATCATCAGCCTTGCCACCTTTCGCCCGGAACGATGATCAGGGAGAAATACGGTGAAGACATTGGCTCGACCTGATCCAGCGCCACGATTTTCTGATTGGACATGGTTGCGCGCTCGACATACAACGCGCGATCCGCCATGCCGAGTTCTTCCAGCACTTGCCGGACTTTGGGGAAGTTGCGCCCCAGCTTCATGATCACCGCCGCATCGGCATCGGCCAGACGACGCTTGAGCTCGTCGTGGGGCAGGACACCGGAGAGCACCGACAGGCTTTGATTGCGATAGACCAAGGGCGAACCCAGGACCGAAGCGCCGCCAAGCATCGAGCACACGCCCGGCACCACTTCGGCTTCATAGCGCTCGGCGAGGCGGTCGTGCAAGTACATATACGAGCCGTAGAAGAACGGATCGCCTTCACAAATCACCGCGACATCGCGCCCCGCATCCAGGTGCGCGGCCAGGGCCACACTGGCGTCATCGTAGAAGTCGCTGATCACTTGCTCGTAGGACAACGGCGCAGGCAAGGCTTCGGTGGTCACCGGGTATACCAGCGGCAACAGGGTCTGCGCGTCTTGCAGGTGGGCTTCGATGATGCCGAACGCGTTGCCTTTCTTGCCCTTGGCGACGAAGTACGCGACCACTGGCGACTCGCGCAACAGGCGCAGGGCTTTGACGGTAATCAGCTCAGGATCGCCGGGGCCGACGCCCAGGCCAATCAAACGACCGGGTTGCTGCATCATTCGATCTCCGTTGCCAGCGCGTTGACCGCAGCAGCGGCCATGGCGCTGCCGCCACGACGGCCCTGCATGATCACAAACGGCACACCACGGCTGTTCGCCGCGAGCATTGCCTTGGACTCTGCCGCGCCGACGAAGCCGACCGGGAAGCCAAGGATCAAGGCCGGTTTAGGTGCACCGGCATCCAGCATTTCCAATAGGTAGAACAGCGCGGTTGGCGCATTGCCAATCACCACGACGCTGCCTTCCAGGTACGGGCGCCACAGTTCCAGCGCGGCGGCAGAGCGAGTATTGCCCAGCTCGCGGGCCAGCTCCGGCACGCCTTCGTCTTTAAGGGTGCAAATCACCGGGTTGTTGGCGGGCAAGCGTGTGCGGGTGACCCCTTCGGACACCATGCGCGCATCGCACAGGATCGGCGCACCGGCGGCCAGCGCATTACGCCCGGCCGTGCCAGCACCAGGGGAGAAGCGCAGGTCTTCGATGACCTCGACCATCCCACACGCATGGATCACCCGCACCGCGAGCTTTTCCAGGTCGGCAGGGATCTGATCAAGCCGGGCCTCGGCGCGAATGATCGAGAAGGAGTTGCGATAGATCTCCTGACCGTCGCGGATGTAATCAATCATCGGTGCTGCTCCGTGAGTCGGCGGCTAACAGCGTGCCGACTGCTTCAATAGTAAGGTCACGCGCGCGCAAGCTACCGAAACCCGGTTGCTGCGCGTCGCGAAAATAGAGGTCGTAATGGCCGGCGGACACCGCCAGCAAGGTCACCGGGGCGACATGGGCCGCCGCGCATGAACGCGAACAGCCCGTCAGGTGCACCGCCAGTTTCAGGTCGAGGTGTTCGAGTCGGGCGGCCAGCAGCAGGGCATCCGCCTTGGTGTCGGCCAACCCTTTGCCACAGCCAGCCGAGCCGGTGCAGGCGATCAAGTGGGCCAACGGTTGTTCGGGCGAGCAGATCAACCCGGCGGCCTGCAGGCCCGTCAGCACGTTCGCCGCGTGGTCACGGTGAATGTTCGGCAGTAACAGGCTCTGCCAAGGTGTCAGGCGCAACGTTCCGTCGCCCCATTCGGCGACCAATTTCGCGACCGCGCGCAACATCGACGCGTCAAGTCGCCCCAGCGGCGCTGCGCCACCGACAGACACCAAACCGGCCACGTCCTGAGGATAAATGCCAAGATGCCGATTCACAGGGGACGGCAATTGGCCCCCTGTAGGAGCGAGCTTGCTCGCGAGGCGGTGTGTCAGGCAAACCGTGTCAAGCCATTCGCCAACACGTTGGCGCCTACAGAATTCAACAGTCATGCGTTTGGCCACCACCAGAAGAAACGCCTCGGTCGACATTTCGGCCAGTACATGGCGCATCCGCACCTGCTCGGGTCGTGCCAGTTCAAGGAACGCGTCCAGCACCGCCACCACCAGCTCATGAGCATGACTCAGCGGAACAGCCGCCAGCGGCGCATCCTCGGCAGGGCAACCGGCCAGGCCGAACGCCATCAGGACGTCGCCGTCGATCATCCGTGCAGACAACCACAGGTCATGGGGGTGTTCGAGCATCGCCAGCGCTTCGCCGCCATCCAGCAACAGGGCAAATTTGGGCGACAGGTCATGGAAACGAGGCTCGCTCTCCAGGGTGCCGAGAATCTGCGCGGCCAACGGCCGGCTGTCGAACAGCTGCTGCGGGTCGATGCCTGCCGTCGGGCTGAGCATCAGGTTGCGCACATCGTCGGCTGCGGCAGTGGTCGGCCCCAGGCCTGCGCCCAACAGGGCTTCGATCAAACCGTCCTGATCGGCACCGACCCCGCGAATCTGCAGGTTCGCGCGGTTGGTCGCCTCGATCACACCCCCGGCATAACGTTGCGCCGCATCGGCCACCACGCACGCCTGGGCTGCCGTGATCGACCCACCCGCCAGCTTGATCCGGCAAATACCGCCGTCCAGTGCAGGGACGATGCGCAACAACCCCGGACAAGCCGAGGGGCGTAAAGAGATTGAGGACGTGCGAGCAGGCATTGGCTCGTTCAATGGGTCACCCGGCAGAATTTGAAAAGGCGCTATAGCCCATTGGGCGCGGTATTATGCCTGCTTTGTCCGCAGGCATGAAAAGCCGGTCTGTCGGAAGTACTCATTAGTTGGCTGAGGAATGTACATGTCGCCGTGGCTGACAGTCGTGGGAATCGGTGAGGACGGCTTCAAAGGCTTGGGCAAGACAGCTCGCCGTGCATTGCTGCAAGCCGGGCAGGTGTTTGGTGGGCAGCGCCAGCTTGATCTGCTGCCCGCCTGCATTCGCGCCGAGCGAAGCCCCTGGCCCAGCCCGTTTTCCCTGAATCCGGTGCTTGAGCAGCGTGGCACGCCAATTTGCGTGCTGGCCAGTGGCGACCCCATGTTGTTTGGCGTGGGCGCCAGCCTGGCGCGACAGGTCAGTGTCGATGAAATGCGGGTGCTGCCTGCGCCCTCGTCTTATTCATTGGCCGCTGCGCGCTTGGGTTGGCCATTGCAGGACGTGGTCACCTTGTCAGTGGTTGCACGACCGCTGGCGGCGTTGAACGCGCAGTTGCATAACGGTTTGCGCCTGTTGGTGTTGAGCAACGACGGCAGCAGCCCCGCCGCCATCGCCGAACTGTTGCGTGCACGTGGCTTCGGCCCGAGCCGGATGACGGTGCTGGAGCATTTGGGCGGAGACGCTGAACGCCGGGTCGAAGGCATTGCCAGTGAGTGGACCGACTTGCCGATTGCGGCGCTGAATCTGGTCGCCATCGAATGCCGTGCTGAACCCAATGCGCCACGCCTGTCCTTGCTGGCCGGGCTGGCGGACAGCGCCTTTGAACATGACGGTCAACTGACCAAACGCGATGTGCGCGCCATCACCCTCGCCCGCCTGGCCCCGGCACCCGGTGAACTGTTGTGGGACGTGGGCGCGGGTTGCGGCTCCATCGGCATCGAATGGATGCGCGCGCACCCAAGCTGCCGTGCGCTGGCGGTCGAAGCCGACGAGGGTCGCCAGTTACTGATCGAGCACAACCGCGACGCGTTGGGCGTGCCGGGCCTGCAATTGATTCGTGGCCGAGCACCTCAGGCGCTGCAAGGTATGGAAGCGCCCGATGCGATTTTCATCGGCGGCGGCGTCACACGTCCCGGCGTCCTCGACACCTGCTGGCAACAGCTGCGCTCTGGCGGACGACTGGTCGCCAACGCCGTCACCCTGCAAAGCGAGACCGCGCTGATCACCTGGCGTGAACAGCATGGCGGCGAACTGACCCGCATCCATATCGCCCACGCCAAGCCACTGGGCGAATTCGATACCTGGCGCCAGGCGCTGCCCATCACCCTGCTTGAAGCGATCAAACCCTGATGCGCGCCGAAACCGCCGAACAACCCGCCCCCTTGCGCAGCGGCTACACCACCGGCAGTTGCGCGACGGCCACCTGCCTGGCGGCGGCGCGTTTGTTGCTGGACGGCGAAGTGAGTGACGCAGTGGAAATCGTCCTGCCCAAGGGCAAGCAGGTGCAGATGCGCCTTGAGTTCTGCCGACCATTTGCTGACGGCGCGGAAGCGGGCACGATCAAGGATGCTGGCGACGACCCGGATGTCACCCACGGCGCACTGGTATTTTCAAGAGTGCGACTCACAGCCGAAACCGGCGTGCAATTCGTTGCGGGCCCCGGTGTGGGCACCGTTACCCGGCCCGGCCTGGTGTTGAATGTGGGTGAGCCCGCGATCAATCCGGTGCCGCGCAAGATGATCAGCGAACATTTGCTGCAGCTGGCAGATCAGACCGGGTACGCCGGTGGTTTCGAAGTCACCCTGTGTGTAGAAGGCGGCGAAGCCCTGGCGCTGAAAACAATGAACCCTCGGCTCGGCATTCTCGGTGGCCTGTCGATCCTCGGCACCAGTGGCATCGTCCGGCCATTTTCCTGCGCGGCGTATATCGCCTCGATCCATCAAGGCATCGACGTCGCCAAAACCAATGGTTATCTGCACATCGCCGCCTGCACCGGCAACGCCAGCGAAGACACCATGCGCCGGGTCTACAACCTGCCGGAAATCGCCTTGATCGAGATGGGCGACTTTGTCGGCGCGGTGCTCAAGCATCTGCGCAAGGTGCCTGTGGATAAACTGAGCATTTGCGGCGGCTTCGGCAAGATCAGCAAACTGGCGGCCGGCCACATGGACCTGCACAGCCGCCACTCCAGCATCGACCTGCCCCAACTGGCCGAATGGGCCGCGACCCTCGGCGCCGATACAACATTGCAACAGGCCATCCGCGAGGCCAACACCAGCCAGCAAGCGTTGGCGATGGCCAGCGCGGCCGGTATCGCCTTGGGCGACGAGGTGTGTCGTCATGCACGGGCGTTTGCCCGCAGCGTGGTGCCGACGCAGGTTCACGTGGAAGTGTTTGCCATCGACCGCCAAGGCGGGATCGTCGGTCAGGCGGGAGTCTGCGAATGAAGCGTCTGCTATTGCTCGGCGGCGTCACCGAGGCCCTGGCGATTGCGCGCCGACTGGGGCCGCAGCATGTCTACAGCCTGGCTGGCGTGGGTCGGGTGCCGACTGATCTGGCGTGTCAGGTGCGGGTCGGCGGCTACGGCGGGGCTGAAGGTCTGGCGCAGTTCATTCGTGATGAACGCATCGATTTGCTGCTGGACGCGACGCATCCCTACGCGGCGCAAATCAGCCAAAATGCCGTGACCGCCGCACACCTCAGCGGCATCCCCTGCTGGGCCTTGCGGCGCCCGGCCTGGGCGGCACAACCCGACGACGACTGGCGCGAAGTCGGCGACTGGGCCGAGCTGATCACCGCCCTTGAATCCTTCAAGCGGCCGCTGTTCACCCTCGGTCGCGAACCCTTGCAGCACCTGCACGAAATTCCCGCCCACCAGTTCTGGACCCTGCGCGCCCTGGACGACTACCCAGGCAACGAACGCTGCGAAGTGATCGGCGCCCGTGGGCCCTTTTTGCTGGACGACGAACGCGCCTTGTTCGAACGTCGGTCTATCGACGTCCTGATCAGCAAAAACAGCGGCAGCAGCGCGACTGAACCGAAACTGGAAGTGGCACGGGAGCGAGGAGTGCCGGTGCTGATACTGCGCAGGCCAGTGTTGCCGGGGGTGGATCGGGAGTTTGTAGATGTCAGCCAATTGCTGTCAGCGTTGGATGAGCATCATTTCTTGTAAAGGCTAGAACGTATTTGAAGGTCGTTCCGACCTTATCGCAGGCAAGAACTAGACATCTCCCCAGCCCCGACCGTGTCTGCTGCGCCGACGCTGTCGCTGCAACATGTGGTCAATGTTGCCGCCTGGCGACACATTGAGCCGGATTATAGTATCAGCGCGCCGACCACCGCCGATGGCGTGTTCGCCATTGTCATATTTGCCGAAAACCCACGTAAGGACGCCGTGTTAATTTCCAGGAGGATTCCAATGAAAAAAGCACTCTGGGCCAGCTTGGCCTTACTGACCGTTCACCTGCCTGTAGTCGCTCACGAAACACCGCTGTTCATTCCGCCAGGCCCTTTCGAGAAAGAAAGAAACGCCCCGATACACCTTGATTTTGGCACTTCCAAGCCCCCGTCTCAAAACGTCATACCAGAAGGCGGCGAATTTGGGTTCATTGCCGACGGCCTGAGCAAAAATGTCGACATCGACCGTCCCTTCAAAGTGACAGTGGATGGAGGCAAGAAAAATCCGAGCAGATTTCTCGACAATCCGCAGCTCGAAGACCATATCCAGCGCACTCCACCTCCCTACGACCCTCGTTTAGATAAGCACAGAAAAGCAATGGACCCCGATCAATCCGAGCCTAGCGTCGGATTAGAATGGCACCCCTGACTCTCGATAGCCTCGCTTGGTCGCCTCTCCGCCACATCGTCATCACCCGTCCCAACTGCGCGAGGCCGAGTTGAGTGTGGCGACGGGGGAATTCGTCGGATTGATCGGGGCCAACGGCAGTGGCAATCCCAGCATGGACAATTTGGCCGCAATTTTCACCGTCATGCGCTCAAAGCTTGGCGTGAACATTGAAGTGCATGCAGTGCCGGTGACGTGACACCCGAGCCTCACACGCAAAACTCTGCGGCATCACACCACAGCCTGTTTTTTTACTTATCCTGGCCATTCAGGCTAAATAGCGCCATTGATCGCTTACTGAAACGGAAAGCACCTCCCATGTCCCAACGTCGGATGGCATTTGCCTGGATCGCCTGCTTTGCAGTGCTGTTCAACATGCTTGCCATGCCGCTTTCCGGGGCGGCGCCAAAGACGGCCAGCGAACAAGTGTTGTGGGGCAGTTTCTGTACGGCCAGCGGCACTAAGCTGGTGGCGATTTCGTTGGGCAAGGCCGATCACAGTGCGCCGCACAACGATGATCACTCGACCATGCAACATTGCTGGTGCTGCAGTGGGTCCGCGCCGCTGGTGGCGATCCCTGCCAGTTTTGCCACGTGGTACGCCTCTCGGACTGAAACACGGCAATCCCTTTCGATTCATTCCCCTGCCCCGCTGTCCCCACGCCAGCAATGGCCGAGCCTCAATCCACGGGCTTCTCCACAGGTCTGATCCAAGCCGTTGAATAAGCGCCATAGCCTCATGAGGCAGGGCGCATCGGAATCGATCCCGCTGGAGAAATACCATGATCAAGAAAATCCTTGTTGTGGCCGCACTGTTGCTGCCTGCCTGCTTTGCCAATGCCCACGAATACGCCGTCGGCGAATTGCACATCGCTCATCCGTGGTCCATGGAGTTGCCGCCCAACGCGCCCACCGTGGCCGCGTATTTCGTCGTGCACAACAACGGTAAAACCCCTGATCGCCTGCTCAGTGTCAGCACGCCCGTGGCCGGCAAAGCCGAGCTGCATGAGCACCGGCATGAGAATGGTCTGATGAAAATGCAGCAAGTGCAGAACGTCGACATTCCCCCAGGTGGCGAGGTGGTATTTGCACCGATGGGCTATCACGTCATGCTGCTGGAGCTTAAGGACAAGTCGACGCTCGTCGACGGCCAGCGCTTCCCGCTGACGCTGCATTTCGAAAAAGCCGGTGACGTAACGGTCGAGGTTGCGGTGCAAAAACAAGCACCGGCAGAGAATGCCGAACCCATGCATATGCACATGCAGTAACTGACTGACCTGCGTTGAGCCACAGGCGCTCACCAGGCTTCAGGTCCTCCGTGCAGCCGCGCCCCAATGGGACGCGAGGCGCATGGCTGAGCCTGTTCGCCATGTTGATGATCTTTATCGGCCCGCTGATTTCCCAGGCGATGCCGATGGATCAGCACGCCGGTATGTCGATGCCGATGTCCGCCTCCATGGACATGACGGCGGACGCCCCCGAGTGCCACAGCGCAGAACAGGCCGCACCCTCGGTCGCGACCGATCATGTCATCTGGGCCAAGTGCGGTTATTGCACGCTGCTGTTCAGTTGCCCGGCACTGCCGCAGGCGCTGGCCTTTATCGCCGCCACCCCGCCAAAACCGACGGGCTTTTTTACCGCAGCAGCCCGCCAGGGTTATGCGCGGCACACCACATTTCCCAACGCCCGCACCCGCGCTCCACCCTCTTCAGTCCTGCTCTGACACCCTTATTGTCCACACCTGCATGCACCGCCTGACGCGGTTGCAGGGTGTGACGATCCTGACTGTTTGATGATGGAACGCTTATGTCCAGCTCCACTGCCAAGACTCGCCTGCGCACGATGCGAGTGGCTCCCTGCTTTACCCTGAACGAACCTCATCTGCGCATGAAACACGCAGTCGCCGTACTGTGCGGTTGCATGTTCACGCCTCTGGCGTTTGCGCTGCCGACCCTTGATGAGCCTCAGCAAGACGCCACCGAAATCAGCCCGATTGTGATCACGGCCATCGCCCCCAGCTCGCCGCTGACGATAGTGACCAACCCCAAAGACCCGCGTCAGCCGGTTCCGGCCAGCGACGGGGCGGATTACCTGAAAACCATTCCCGGGTTTTCCGCCATTCGTGCGGGCGGGACCAATGGCGATCCGGTGTTGCGCGGGATGTTCGGCTCACGCCTGAACATCCTCACCAACGGCGGCATGATGCTGGGCGCCTGCCCAAATCGAATGGACGCACCCACGTCGTATATTTCCCCGGAAACCTTTGACCGCCTGACCGTGATCAAGGGTCCACAGACCGTGCTCTGGGGGCCAGGCGCTTCGGCGGGCACGGTGCTGTTCGAACGTGAGCCCGAGAAATTCGGCGAGCTGGGCAGCCGGGTCAACGCCAGCGTACTGGCCGGTTCAAATGGCCGTTTCGACAAGCTGATAGACGCCGCAGCCGGCGGTGAATTGGGTTACGCGAGGGTGATCGGCAACCAGTCCCACTCCGACGATTACAAGGACGGCAATGGCAATACCGTGCCGTCGCGGTGGGACAAATGGAACGGCGATGTGGCGCTGGGCTGGACACCGGACGCGGACACGCTGGTGGAATTGACGGCGGGCAAAGGTGACGGAGAAGCCCGTTATGCCGGGCGCGGCATGGACGGGTCGCAGTTCAAGCGCGAGAGCCTGGGGCTGCGTTTCGAGAAGTCCAATATCGGCGATGTTCTGGACAAGGTTGAGGCTCAGGTCTACTACAACTACGCCGACCATGTGATGGACAACTACAGCCTGCGCACGCCGTCCGGCACAGGAATGATGGCCGGGCCAATGGCATCGAACGTGGATCGCCGCACCCTGGGCGCACGGATCAAGGCCACGTGGCGCTGGGCCGACGTGCAGTTGATCAGTGGCATCGATGCGCAGACCAACGAGCACCGCCAGCGCAGTGCCATGGGCATCGACGCCTATAAGGAGCTGCCGTGGACCAAGGATGCAGACTTCCACAACTACGGGGTATTCAGCGAACTGACGTGGTACGTCGCGCAGGATAATCGGCTGATCACAGGGGCGCGCCTGGACCGTGCCTCGGCCAAGGATTACCGGAAAAGCAGCGGTTCGGGAATGACGGCCAAGGCGAACCCTACGGCCAACGAGACCCGCGCCGACACCCTGCCCAGTGGCTTTGTGCGTTATGAGCACGACCTTGCCGCAACGCCTGCCACGCTCTACGTCGGCCTGGGCCATGTGCAGCGCTTTCCGGATTATTGGGAACTGTTTTCCCCCACCTCAGGCCCGGCCGGATCACTCAATGCCTTCGACGCGATCAAGCCGGAAAAAACCACGCAACTGGATTTCGGCGTGCAATACCAGCATGACGACTTGCAAGCCTGGGCGTCGGGCTATGTGGGCCAGGTCCGCGATTACATTCTGTTCAACTACACCACCGGCATGATGGGCACGACCTCTCAGGCCGAGAACATCGACGCCCGGATCATGGGCGGCGAACTGGGCGCGGCGTACCAGCTGACTTCCAACTGGAAAACCGATGCGACCCTGGCCTACGCCTGGGGCAAGAACAGCAGTGACGGCACCGCCCTGCCGCAAATGCCACCCCTCGAGACCCGTCTGGGCCTCAGCTACAGCCGCGACGCCTGGAGCGCCGGGGCCTTGTGGCGGGTGGTCAGCGCGCAGACCCGAGTCGACCTGAACAAGGGCAACGTGGTCGGCAAAGACCTCGGTGACAGCGCGGGGTTTGGCGTGTTCTCGCTGAATGGCGCCTACCGGATCAACAAACACCTGAAGGTCAGTGCCGGCGTCGACAACCTGCTGGACAAAGCCTATGCCGAGCACCTGAACCTGGCTGGCAACGCCGGTTTTGGCTTCCCTTCAGACGACCCGCAGTCGATCAACGAACCGGGCCGCACGTTGTGGACCAAAGTCGACATGAGTTTCTAGACCACTGCGCATCCAGAGGAGCGGGCATGCCTGCTCCTTTGTTCCATCAGAACCGTGTTGTAAATGATGTCGCCGGGAGCGCTACACATGAATAAATCAAACGTCTCCTTCTACAACCTTGCATGGCGCTGGCATTTCTATGCCGGCCTGTTCGTCGCACCGTTCATGATCCTGCTGTCCCTGACCGGGATGATTTATCTGTTCAAGCCTCAACTGGACACCCTGATGTACAGCGATTTGCTGTACGTGACGCCAGGCCAGCATCGACTCAGCGCCGATGCGCTGCAACAGTGGGTGCAAGTCGATTATCCGCAGGCGCATGTCAGCAAGTACCTGCCGCCGTTGAGCGCCCAAGGCAGCGCGCAATTCGTGATGCAGCAGGAAGGCCGCGAGCTGAACGTTTTTATCGACCCGTATAGCGGGGATATTCTTGGCGAGCAGGATGCCAGGAATAACCTGCAGGCCATCGCCCGTGCCCTGCATGGCGAATTAATGATCGGCAAAGTCGGTGACCGGCTGATCGAGTTAGCTGCTGGCTGGGGCATTCTGCTCGTGGTGTCGGGCCTGTACCTGTGGTGGCCACGGGGCAAGTCCGGGTCAGGCGTGCTATGGCCGCGGTTCAAGAGTCGCGGGCGCGCGCTGTGGCGAGACGTGCATGCGGTGACCGGTTTTTGGGGCGCCCTGTTGCTGCTGTTGATGCTGCTCAGCGGCATGACCTGGACCGGCTTTTGGGGCAAGCAATTCGCCGACGTCTGGAACACCTTCCCGGCGGCGATGTGGAACGACATCCCCACGTCCGACAAACAGGCCGGCGAGTTCAATACCGCGACCCGCCAGACCGTCCCTTGGGCCCTGGAAAACACCCCAATGCCACTGTCCGGTGACCACGCCGAACACATGGCTCACGGCGGCATGTCGGCACCCGCTGCGCCCACGGTGTCGCTGCAACAGGTCGTCGACATCGCTACCGAGCACCGCATAGAGCCGGGCTACAGCATCACACAACCCGCCACCGCCGATGGCGTGTTCACCGTCTCAGTGTTCGCCGACGACCCGCGCAACGATGCCACCCTGCACATTGATCAGTACACCGGCAAGGTGCTGGCCGATGTGGGCTGGAAGGACTACAGCACGGTTTCCCGCGCCACGGAAATGGGGGTAATGCTGCATGAAGGGAAGTTCTTTGGCTGGATCAACCAGCTCATCATTTTCCTGATTTGCTTGATGGTGCTGCTCAGCGCCGTCAGCGGGTTGGTGATCTGGTGGCAGCGTCGCCCGCAAGGCGGCCTGGGTGTCCCGCCGCTGCGCCATGACCTGCCTCGCTGGAAAACCGCGATCATCATCATGATCGCCGTGGGCGTGGCGTTTCCGCTGGTGGGGGCTTCATTAGTGGGAGTGTGCCTATTCGATCGGATAGTCCTTTCGCGCTTTGCCAAATCCGCCGCGACAGCCTAGATTGCAGGTGTGGGTCCTGATACCTGGCGGGAGGGATTTTGATGAGTTCCTCCCCCGCCCGGTTTCAGGACCCATTTTTCTATAGCCGGCAACGCTTGTTGCCAGTTGCTCTCCCTTGGCATCAAGCCATCTGATACCCCCCAGATTACGCACCGTTTGCACCCGCAACCGCGCACCAAGGGTTTTGCACGGCATCATCGTGGTGCACTCCTGACATATTCAGCCGATATACCCCCCGCATATGCTCCATTTCCCGAGCTGGGCATAGCCTTTGCTAAGAAGCTTTCAGGTGTTCTGATTCGCCCTACTAAAAATTCCAAGTGAATGGAGATGGCCCTATGAAGCGTCGCAGTCTGATCAAAGCTTTCACCCTGTCCGCCTCGATTGCCGCAATGGGCATGACCTGGACTATCCAGGCAGCCGAAACGATCAAAGTCGGGATTCTGCATTCACTGTCCGGCACCATGGCGATCTCTGAGACCTCACTCAAAGACATGGCGTTGATGACCATCGACGAAATCAACGCCAAGGGCGGCGTCAACGGCAAAATGCTTGAAGCCGTGGTCGTCGACCCGGCCTCCAACTGGCCGCTGTTCGCTGAAAAGGGCCGTCAGTTGCTGACCCAGGACAAGGTGGCGGTGGTCTTCGGCTGCTGGACGTCGGTCTCGCGTAAATCGGTGTTGCCGGTGTTCGAAGAACTCAACGGGCTGCTGTTCTACCCGGTGCAATACGAAGGCGAAGAAATGTCGCCTAACGTCTTCTACACCGGTGCGGCGCCTAACCAGCAAGCCATTCCTGCAGTCGAATACCTGATGGGCGAAGAAGGCGGCAGCGCCAAGCGCTTCTTCCTGCTGGGCACAGACTACGTCTACCCGCGCACCACCAACAAAATTCTGCGGTCGTTCCTCAAGTCCAAAGGCGTTGCCGACAAAGACATCGAAGAGGTCTACACCCCGTTCGGTCACAGCGATTACCAGACCATCGTGTCGAACATCAAAAAATTCTCTGCCGGTGGCAAGACCGCTGTGATCTCCACGGTCAACGGCGACTCCAACGTGCCGTTCTATAAAGAGCTGGCCAACCAGGGCCTGAAAGCCACCGACGTGCCAGTTGTTGCGTTCTCGGTCGGCGAAGAAGAACTGCGCGGTATCGACACCAAGCCGTTGGTGGGCAACCTCGCTGCCTGGAACTACTTCGAATCCGTACAGAACCCGGTCAACACCAAGTTTGTCGCTGACTGGAAAGCCTACGCCAAGAAGAAAAACCTGCCGGGCGCCGACAAAGCGGTGACCAACGACCCGATGGAAGCCACTTACGTCGGCATCCACATGTGGGCGCAAGCGGTCGAGAAAGCCAAATCGACCGACGTCGACAAGGTCCGCGAAGCGATGGCCGGTCAAACCTTCGCCGCACCGTCGGGCTTCACCCTGACGATGGACAAGACCAACCATCACCTGCACAAGCCCGTAATGATCGGCGAAATCCAGGACGACGGTCAGTTCAACGTGGTCTGGCAGACAAAGGAACCGATCCGCGCGCAACCGTGGAGCCCGTACATCCCTGGCAACGACAAAAAGCCAGACTATGCAGTGAAGAGCAACTAATCGGGTCTCGGGTTCTCGGACCCGATGCATCCCCTGTAGGAGCTGCCGAAGGCTGCGATGCGGTCTCTCTGACACATCGCAATCGCAGCCTTCGGCAGCTCCTACACAGTCCGCGCATGACCGTGAGACATCCGATATGCCCAATGCCCTGATACGCATCATTCTCACTGTGGCGCTGCTGTTGCCCTTTGCAGCCCATGCCAGTGATGCCGGCGACTTCGTTGCGGCCGATCCCGGGCAACAAGCCAAACTGCTTGAAGCGTGGGCCGCGCAGCCCGATCCGGCACGTGTCGAGTTGATCAATAGCCTGCAACAAGGCCAGATTACCGTCGACGGTGAAACCAAAACCCTCCGTCTGAATAACCGACTGCGCGGGCTGGTCGACACCGCCCTCGCCAGTCATCAATTGCTCGCCGCTGACGCCAAGCTGCGTCTGAGCGCCGCGCAACACCTGCAAAAAAGCGCGAAACCGGCGCAACTGAAATTCCTTGATCGGCAGCTTGCGAGCGAAACCAACGCCGACGTACACACCGCCTTGAGCCTGGCGCTGGCCAATCTGCAACTGGTAGATACCGACCCGGCCGTACGCCTGGCAGCCGTACGCTTACTGGGTGAAACCGGCGACCCATTGGCCCGCACACGCCTGGAAACCCTGCTCGACCCGGCTGTCGAAACCGATGCGGGTGTGCGCACGGCGGCTGAAACCAGCCTGGCGCAAGTCAAACGCAAATTGCTCATCGGCGAGATCCTCGGTCAGGCTTTCAGCGGCCTGTCGCTGGGCTCGATTCTGCTGTTGGCCGCGCTGGGACTGGCGATCACTTTCGGCCTGCTGGGCGTGATCAACATGGCCCACGGCGAGATGCTGATGCTCGGGGCCTACTCCACTTATGTCGTGCAGCTGATGTTCCAGCGCTATGCGCCAGGGGCATTGGAACTCTATCCACTGGTCGCGCTGCCGGTGGCGTTCTTCGTCACGGCGGTTATCGGCATGGCGCTGGAGCGCACGGTGATTCGCCATCTGTATGGCCGTCCCCTGGAAACCCTGCTCGCGACCTGGGGTATCAGCCTGATGCTGATCCAGACGGTACGCCTGGTATTCGGCGCGCAGAACGTTGAAGTCGCCAACCCCGAGTGGCTGTCGGGCGGTATTCAAGTACTGCCCAACCTGGTGCTGCCCTACAACCGGATCGTGATCATCGCCTTCGCGCTGTTCGTGGTGGTCCTGACCTGGCTGCTGCTGAACAAGACCCGTCTGGGCCTGAACGTGCGCGCCGTCACTCAGAACCGCAACATGGCCGCCTGCTGCGGCGTGCCCACCGGACGCATCGACATGATGGCCTTCGGTCTTGGCTCAGGCATCGCAGGCCTGGGTGGCGTGGCCTTGAGTCAAATCGGCAACGTTGGCCCGGACTTGGGCCAGAGCTACATCATCGACTCGTTCCTGGTCGTGGTGCTGGGCGGGGTCGGTCAATTGGCCGGTAGCGTGATGGCGGCCTTCGGGCTGGGCATCGCCAACAAAATCCTCGAACCACAGATCGGCGCCGTACTCGGCAAGATCCTGATCCTGGCGCTGATCATTCTGTTTATCCAGAAACGTCCGCAAGGGCTCTTCGCACTTAAAGGACGGGTGATCGACTGATGAACCAGCCTCTCATGGTTAAGGCCGCGCAAAAAGCCGGCCCGAAAATCACCCTGGCCCTCTGCGCAGTCGTGCTCGTGCTGCTGGTCGCACTGGCACTGTTGTCGTTACTGCCAGCCGATAACAGCCTGCACGTCTCGGCCTACACCCTGACGCTAGTGGGAAAGATCCTCTGTTACGCCATCGTAGCCCTCGCGCTGGACCTGGTCTGGGGTTACGCCGGGCTGCTGTCGCTGGGGCACGGGCTGTTCTTCGCCCTCGGCGGTTATGCCATGGGCATGTACCTGATGCGTGAAGCGGCAGGCGATGAGTTACCTGCGTTCATGACCTTTCTGTCGTGGACCGAACTGCCCTGGTACTGGACCGGGACCAATCACTTCCTCTGGGCCATGTGCCTGGTGGTCTTGGCCCCTGGCTTACTGGCGTTGATCTTCGGTTTCTTTGCCTTCCGCTCGCGGATCAAGGGCGTGTATTTCTCGATCATGACCCAAGCCCTGACCTTCGCCGGGATGCTCCTGTTCTTTCGCAACGAAACCGGCTTCGGCGGCAACAACGGCTTCACCAACTTCCGCAGCATTCTGGGCTTCAGCATCAGTTCGCAGGGCACCCGGGCAACCTTGTTTCTGGCCACCGTGGTCCTGCTGGTGGGCAGCCTGTTTGTCGGCTGGCGCCTGGCGCAAAGCAAGTTCGGCCGGGTCCTGACCGCGCTGCGTGATGCCGAAAACCGCCTGATGTTCTGCGGCTACGACCCACGCGGTTTCAAGCTGTTCGTCTGGGTGCTGAGCGCCGTACTGTGCGGCCTGGCCGGGGCGCTGTATGTGCCGCAAGTCGGCATCATCAACCCCAGCGAAATGTCGCCGACCAACTCCATTGAAGCGGCTGTCTGGGTCGCCTTGGGCGGACGTGGCACGCTGATCGGCCCGCTGCTGGGCGCCGGACTGGTCAACGGCATGAAGAGCTGGTTTACCGTGGCCTTCCCCGAATACTGGCTGTTCTTCCTCGGCGCGCTGTTTATTGGCGTGACGTTGTACCTGCCCAAAGGCGTGATTGGCCTGCTGAAGAAAAGGGGCGAGCAATGAAAACCACACCGACACCCGCCTTCATGCTCGAACCCATCCTCGATCCGAATTCGGACGCGGGCACCAGCCGTGATGCCATCGGCCTCGGCCAGCGTGCCGAAGAAGGCCTTCTTAACACACGGCACGGCACGATCCTGACCCTGGAAGACATCAGCGTCAGCTTCGATGGCTTCAAGGCGTTGAACAACCTGAACCTGTATATCAGCGTCGGCGAACTGCGCTGCATCATCGGTCCCAACGGCGCGGGCAAAACCACGCTGATGGACGTGATCACCGGCAAGACTCGCCCAAGCCACGGCAAGGCCTGGTTCGGCGAGACCCTGGACCTGACGCAGATGAGTGAAGTGCAGATTGCCCAATCGGGGATCGGCCGTAAATTCCAGAAGCCGACGGTGTTCGAAGCCTTGAGCGTGTTCGAAAACCTGGAGCTGGCGCAGAAGACCGACAAATCAGTGTGGGCCAGTTTGCGTGCACGCCTGACCGGCGAGCAGCGCGACCGCATTCATGAAGTGCTGGAAACCATCCGCCTGACCTCTTCGATGCATCGCCCGGCGGGGCTGCTGTCCCACGGTCAGAAGCAGTTTCTGGAGATCGGCATGCTGCTGGTCCAGGACCCGCAATTGCTGTTGCTCGACGAACCCGTGGCAGGAATGACCGACGCCGAAACCGAGTTCACCGCCGAGCTGTTCAAAAGCCTGGCGGGCAAACACTCATTGATGGTGGTGGAGCACGACATGGGCTTCGTCGGCTCGATAGCCGATCACGTCACCGTCCTGCATCAAGGCAGCGTATTGGCCGAAGGGTCGCTGGAAGATGTGCAGGCGGATGAACGGGTGATTGAGGTTTATCTCGGAAGATGATCGACACCCCTGCTCCCACCGTTGGCTCCTTGTCCCTATTTGCTTGAGAACTTACCTATGCTGCAAGTCGACAAGCTCCACCAGTTTTACGGCGGTAGCCATATCCTTCGTGGGCTGTCATTCGACGTAAAGATCGGCGAAGTGACCTGCCTGCTCGGCCGTAACGGCGTGGGCAAGACCACGCTGCTCAAAGTTTTGATGGGCCTGCTGCCTTCCAGGGAAGGCGTGGTGCAATGGGAAGGCAAGGCCATCACCGGTTTTAAACCCCATCAACGGGTGCACGCGGGCATCGCTTACGTGCCCCAGGGCCGGGAAATTTTCGGGCGCCTGACCGTAGAAGAAAACCTGCTCATGGGTCTGTCACGTTTCCCTGGCGCCGAGGCCAAGGAAGTCCCGGCGTTTATCTACGAGCTGTTTCCGGTGCTCCTGCAAATGAAACAACGACGCGGCGGCGATCTGTCTGGCGGTCAGCAACAGCAACTGGCTATCGGCCGCGCGCTGGCCAGTCGCCCTCGCCTGCTGATCCTCGACGAGCCGACTGAAGGCATCCAGCCCTCGGTGATCAAAGAGATCGGCGCAGTGATCAAACAGCTCGCGGCACGTGGGGACATGGCGATTCTGTTGGTGGAGCAGTTCTATGACTTCGCTGCCGAGCTGGCGGATCAATACCTGGTGATGTCCCGTGGCGAAATCGTCCAGCAAGGCCGTGGCGAAGACATGGAAGCACAAGGGGTTCGTGGTCTGGTTACAATTTGATGCGCCAATCCGCTAAGGTGCGGTCTCCCGGCATACCTCATAAACATAACGACGAATGAATCTTCCTGCCCACACCGCGCTGTTCACCCCCAGTTGGCATGCCGAGCTGGAGCTGGGCTATGCACGTTTCGGTGACAGCACACGGCCGGTCATGCGTCGGCATCAAGGCCCGTTGCGGGTGCAAAAACACCTGTATGCCGAAGGCCCGCAGGTCTGTCAGCACATCATTGTTCACCCTCCGGGCGGGATTGCCGGCGGGGATCGACTCGATATTTGCGCCAACGTCGGTAAAGACGCATGGGCACAACTGACCAGCCCTGGCGCAGCCAAGTGGTACCGCGCCGCAAGCCCGGCGTATCAGCAACTGGAACTGCGCGTTGAAGCGGGCGCCACGCTGGAATGGCTGCCACAGGAAACCATCGTCTTCAGCGCCGCCCAAGCCGAGTTGACCACGCATATTGAGCTGCAAGGCGATGCGCGGCTGTGCTACTGGGACATGGTGGCGCTGGGTCGCCCGGCCAGTGGCGAGCGTTTCGACCTGGGTCATTTTCAATCGCATCTGGATATCCGCCGCGACGGCCAATGGCTGTGGCACGAACGCCAGCGAATCATGGGCGGTGATGGCTTGCTCGATTCGCCCATCGGCCTGGACGGCAAGCCGGTTTTTGCCACGCTGCTGATGACTGGCGAGGCCAGCAGTGAATTGCTGGAAGTCTGCCGTAACCTGCAAAACCCGGTACGCGGTAACCTGACCCAATTGCCCGGCCTGTTGGTTGCCCGCTGCCTGGCTGACGAAGCCCTGCACGCACGCGCCTGGCTGATCGAATTATGGACGCTGCTGCGCCCGGCATTGCTGGGGCGCGAAGCGGTTGCGCCTAGAATATGGAGCACCTGATAGTCCGAGATCCATAGGTAGGAGCGGGCTTGCCCGCGATAAGGTCCGCAGGACCTTCATGCGCGCTTAAAAGCACGACCGCTTCGCGGCCGATCGCAGGCAAGCCAGCTCCTACAGGATCGCGGTCGCCTGACCCATTTCAAACGGATTAAACAATGGACCTGACACCCCGCGAAAAAGACAAACTACTGATATTCACCGCCGGTCTGGTTGCCGAACGGCGTTTGGCCAGAGGGGTAAAGCTCAACTACCCGGAAGCCATGGCCTACATCTCCGCCGCGCTGCTGGAAGGCGCCCGTGATGGCAGAACCGTTGCCGAGCTGATGCATGTCGGCACGACCCTGCTCAGCCGCGAACAGGTGATGGAAGGTATCCCGGAAATGATCCCGGAGATCCAAGTCGAAGCGACCTTTCCTGACGGCACCAAGCTGGTCACCGTACACCAACCGATTGCCTGATTTCTGACCCTGCGAGCCCTGTAATGACGTACCTCATTCGTGACGCAGTGGAAGCCGACCTTGCCGGCATCCGCGATATCTACAACGACGCCGTGCTCAACACCACGGCCATCTGGAACGAACAAGCCGTCGATCTCGCCAATCGCAAGGCCTGGTTCGACGCCCGCCAGACTCAGGGCTACCCTATTTTGGTGGTAGTCAATGCGGCTGACGACGTACTGGGTTACGCCTCGTTCGGCGACTGGCGTCCGTTCGACGGCTTCCGGCATACCGTCGAGCACTCGGTTTACGTGCGCGCCGACCAACGTGGTAACGGCCTCGGCCCGCTGCTGATGCAGGCACTGATCGAACGGGCAAGGGCCTGCGACAAACACATGATGGTCGCCGCCATCGAAAGCGGTAATGCCGCCTCGGTGCACCTCCACGAGCGCCTGGGTTTCGCGGTCACAGGCCAGATGGCGCAGGTCGGGACCAAGTTCGGCCGCTGGCTGGACCTGACTTTTATGCAACTGAACCTGTCACCGGATGCCCCCGCCCCCCATCAGGAGTAATACCGTCATGAACGCCGCCCAGTTACGACGCGTCACTGCCGAAAGCTTTGCCCACTATCGTCAAGGTCTGGTCGAGTTGTTGCTGGACGCCGTCAAGCAAGGCGCATCAGTGGGGTTCATGGCCAATCTTCAGGCCAGCGAGGCCTACACCTATTTCGACGGGGTACGTGCAGAGCTGGAAAAAGGCAATGTGCTGCTGTGGGCCGTCGTTCAGGAAGAGCAGGTGCTGGCCAGCGTGCAACTCTCACTGTGCCAGAAACAGAACGGCCTCAATCGCGCCGAAGTACAAAAGCTGCTGGTGCTCAAACCCGCGCAACGGCGCGGGTTGGGTGGGCAGTTGATGACTGCGGCCGAGCTGGCGGCGCACCAACACAAGCGCGGCCTGCTGTACCTGGACACCGAGTCCGGCTCGCCTGCGGAAAACTTCTACCGTTCGTTGGGTTACATCTGCGCTGGCAAGCTGCCCGACTATGCCTGTAACCCTGACGGCGAATACAAAGCGACAGCCATTTACTACAAAACCCTGGTGAGGAAGACCGCATGATCCCTGGCGAATACCAGATCCAGCCCGGCGATATCGAACTCAACGCCGGCCGTCGCACGATCAGCCTGAACGTCGCCAACAGCGGTGACCGGCCCATTCAGGTGGGTTCGCACTATCACTTTTTCGAAACCAACGACGCACTGACCTTTGACCGTATGGCCAGCCGTGGCATGCGCCTGAACATCCCCGCAGGCACCGCCGTGCGCTTCGAGCCAGGCCAGTCGAGGGATGTGGAGCTGGTCGACCTGGCCGGCCACCGCCGGGTGTTCGGCTTTGCCGGACGGGTTATGGGTGAGTTGGATTGAAATGATTCATTTCGCCAGACAGATATTTTTCATCTGATCGGACGCCTTCGCGGACAAGCCCGCTCCTACAGTGGATTGCGTTCACCCTGTAGGAGCGGACTTGTCCGCGAAGAGACCGGTACAGGCACCGAACGAACCAAGGGATCGCCATGAAGATTTCCAGACAAGCCTACGCCGACATGTTCGGCCCCACCGTTGGCGACCGCGTGCGGCTGGCCGATACCGAGCTGTGGATCGAAGTCGAGAAAGATTTCACCACCTACGGGGAGGAAGTGAAGTTCGGCGGAGGCAAAGTCATTCGTGACGGCATGGGCCAGGGCCAATTGCTGGCGGCCGAGGTCGTCGACACCTTGATCACCAACGCCCTGATCATCGACCACTGGGGCATCGTCAAAGCGGATGTCGGCCTGAAGAACGGGCGCATCGCCGCCATTGGCAAAGCCGGCAACCCGGATATCCAGCCTGACGTCACCATCGCGGTCGGCGCCAGTACCGAAGTGATTGCAGGCGAAGGCATGATCCTGACTGCCGGCGGCGTGGACACCCACATCCACTTCATCTGCCCACAGCAGATCGAAGAGGCCTTGATGAGCGGTGTGACCACCATGATCGGCGGTGGCACCGGCCCGGCCACGGGCACCAATGCGACCACGGTCACCCCCGGGCCGTGGCATCTGGCGCGCATGCTGCAAGCGGCCGATGCCTTCCCGATGAACATCGGTTTCACCGGCAAGGGCAATGTCAGCCTGCCCGAACCCCTGATCGAGCAAGTCAAAGCCGGGGCCATTGGCCTCAAGCTGCACGAAGACTGGGGCACCACACCGGCCGCCATCGACAACTGCCTGAGCGTGGCCGACCAATACGATGTGCAGGTGGCGATCCACACCGACACACTCAACGAATCCGGCTTTGTGGAAACCACATTGGCCGCATTCAAGGGCCGCACCATCCACACCTACCACACCGAAGGCGCGGGGGGCGGGCATGCCCCGGACATCATCAAGGCCTGCGGCTTTGCGAACGTATTGCCCAGTTCGACCAACCCGACCCGCCCGTTCACCAAAAACACCATCGACGAACACCTGGACATGCTGATGGTTTGCCATCACCTGGACCCGAGCATTGCCGAAGACGTGGCGTTCGCCGAAAGCCGCATCCGCCGCGAAACCATCGCTGCCGAAGACATCCTGCATGATCTCGGCGCGTTCTCGATGATCAGCTCCGACAGCCAGGCCATGGGCCGCGTCGGCGAAGTGATCATGCGCACCTGGCAAACCGCCGACAAAATGAAGAAGCAGCGCGGCCCTCTGCCTGAAGACGGCCCCGGCAACGACAACTTCCGCGCCAAACGTTACATCGCCAAATACACCATCAACCCGGCGATTACCCACGGCATCAGCCATGAAGTGGGCTCGATCGAAGTGGGCAAATGGGCCGATCTGGTGCTGTGGCGTCCAGCGTTCTTCGGGGTGAAACCCAGCCTGATTCTGAAAGGTGGCGCCATTGCCGCCAGCCTGATGGGCGATGCCAACGCCTCGATTCCGACGCCGCAGCCCGTGCATTACCGACCGATGTTCGCCAGCTATGGTGGCTCGCTGCACGCCACCAGCCTGACCTTCATCAGCCAGGCGGCGCTTGATGCCGGGATCCCCGAGTCACTGGGCCTGAAAAAGAAAATCAGCGTGGTAAAGGGCTGTCGCAACGTAAAAAAAACCGATCTTATCCACAATGACTACCTGCCAAAAATCGATGTCGATCCACAGACGTATCAGGTCAAGGCCGATGGCGTGTTGCTGTGGTGCGAACCCGCGGAAGTGTTGCCCATGGCGCAACGGTACTTTCTGTTCTGATGCAGCAGCTTCCGATGCGGCCTGTCTTTGAAACATTAACAGGCCGCCCGGAACCTGGCAGTGCTTGAAACGAGACAAAGACGCTAAGATGCGCCACCTCATTTATAGCTGCCCAGCAAGGTAACCGGCCATGCGCCTCTCTGAGTTCATCGTCCAACAGGTTGACCGTATAGTCGATGAGTGGGAAAAGTTCGCAAAAACCATAAAGCCAGCAGCCGACTCGATGAACCGAATCGAGCTACGTGACCACGCCAAAACGATTCTGCTGGCGGCCGCCCGGGACATGACCACCTCGCAGACTGCAAGCGAACAGGCGGCCAAAGCGAAAGGCGAAGGCCCGGAAAAATCCCCGACACTGGATCAGGCAGCCGCCAGCCATGGCGAGTTGCGTCATAACGTAGGCTTTGATTTAGTGCAGATGACGTCTGAATTTCGTCATTTGCGTGCCAGCGTGATTCGATTATGGGTCGCCAGTCTGGAGTCGCCAGAGCTGACGTACTTTCAAGACATGATTCGCTTCAACGAAGCCATCGATGAAGCGCTGGCCGAGTCCACCGCGGCCTATGCCGAGCAAGTGACACGCTCACGGGATATCTTCCTGGCGATTCTGGGGCATGATCTGCGCGCGCCTTTGCAAGCCGTCAGCATGTCCACAGAACTGCTGGTGCGTAAGCTCGACCTTGATGAAAGCGCACAGGCCTATGTCGCGCGCATTAAAGGGGGCACCCGGCACATGGGGGCGATGGTTCGAGATTTACTCGAGTTCGTGCGCAGCCGTCTGGGCGCCAGCTTGCCCGTCGAGCGTAAGCCCATGGACATGGCCAGCGCCTGTCGCGAGGCCATCGAAGAAGCCTGCGCCGGTCAGCCGCACTGTGACCCAAGTCTTGTGGTCAGCGGTGATACCCACGGTGAATGGGATCGCGGACGCATTGATCAATTGCTGCAAAACCTGATTGGCAATGCGTTACAGCACGGTTCCAACAGCCACAAAGTCAGCCTGACCCTCACTGCCGATGAGCACGACGTCACCCTGCTCATGCACAACTTCGGCGAGCCTATTGCCGAGGACGCGATCGCAACGATTTTCGACCCGATGGTGCGCAGCGCCAGCGAAGTCGTCGGCCAACCGTCGACCAGCCTTGGGCTGGGGCTGTTTATCGTCAGGGAAGTGGTCAATGCCCATCAGGGCAGTATCAAGGTCAGCTCAAACAGCACTGATGGCACCACGTTTACCGTGGTATTGCCCAAAGTCGCGAAATAACAGCAGTTGGCCCAAGGTAGAGGCGTCAGACACCGGTTGTGTGTCTGAGGCCGTCTTCGCGAATAAACGTGCGAAGTCCGTGTGCCAAGCGCTATCGAACGAGATCAATCCAGCAAAAACCGCCCCAGGCGCTGCTTGAGCATACGGTTCTCGGCCCGCAAGAGCTCGACTTCGCCCAACAGATCCAGCGCAACAGCCACCCCTTGCCATTCCAGATCCAGGTCATGCTGTAATTTCAGCGCCCGCTTGGCGACCGCCAGGGCGTGGGCGTCGAACAACCAGTCATCCGGCTTTTGCCCCTGAGGTTCGAGGATGCCGTGTTCGACGATTTCGATCACGTAGGCAGCCGGTATCTCGGTTACCTGACAGAATTCCTTCATATCCAGCTCTACGATCAGGGTGCTGCTCATGATCAGTTACTCCATTGGACCCGCGGATCAAAGGCGGCTTTCTCAGCCAGGCTTTGCCAAATCGCCTTGGTTTCTTCGTCGGAAAACGTGGGCATGACGACTTTAAGCTGGGCGTAGAGATCGCCCCGCTGCCCCTTCTTGTCGATCAAACCATTGCCTTTGACGCGTAAGCGCTGACCGCTCTGGCTGTCCGGACGGATGGTCAGGTGGATCTTGCCGGTCAGGGTCGGCACCGCCACTTTGGCACCCAGCGCAGCTTCCCATGGGGTCAACGGCACGGTGATGATCAGGTCATGACCTTCAACATCGAACAACGGGTGAGGTGCCAGACGGATGATCAGGTACAGATCACCATTCGCTCCACCGCCCACACCCGGCGCGCCCTGCCCTTTGAGGCGAATACGCTCGCCGTCGGCGACACCGGCCGGGATTTTCACGTTCAGGGTTTTAGTGATGTCCGGCAAACGCTGGCCGTCAGCGCTGTGTTGCGCGACCTTGAAGCTGACCTGTTTCGATTCGGTCGACAGGGTTTCTTCAAGGAAAATCGGAAGTTCCATCTCTACATCCTGTCCACGGCGACCAGCGCTGTGCGCACGGCCTTGCTGAGCCCGACCACCAAAGATCGAGCTGAAAAAGTCTGAAAAATCACCCCCGGCTTCATCCCCGAAACCACCTTGAGGTGCGCCACGACCCTGCCAGCCAGGCGGCCCCTGGAATGGACGACCCTGCTGGCCGTACTTACGCAGGTCATCGTATTCGGCACGCTTTTCCGCGCTTTTGAGGACTTCATAAGCCTCTGAAGCCTCTTTGAACTTGGCTTCTGCGCCCGCTTCTTTGCTGACATCAGGGTGATACTTGCGCGCCATTTTGCGGTACGCGGTCTTGATCGCCTTGTCGTCCGCCGTCGGCTCTACGCCAAGAATCTTGTAGTAGTCTTTGAAGTCCATCTAACGGTCACCCTCCCCAAATTTATCCAGCTTAGCCCCGAAACGCCCATGCTCTGCGCATAGCATCCTCTTATTCGGCGCGTTTGGATCGATTAACGTTGCAAGCTTAATGGCTGCCGAGCGGACTCACGTGATGAGTTCAGCTGATAAACCGCTCAGGCGCCAGGCAATACCCGCAAGATTGGGGGCAAGTGCGGCCAGTTCAAGCCTTGCGTACGGATCGAGCCTCAAAATCAGCATTTAACTGCATCTAACCGACGTTTGCCCTACGCATCTGCGGTGCACTGACATACACTGCGCGGCCGTTTTTTAACTGGAACATGAAACACATGAAAAACGAATCTCCAGCCCGTGCCTGCGGTATCGACTTCGGCACGTCCAATTCCACTGTCGGCTGGCTGCGCCCTGGCATGGAATCGCTTATCGCGCTGGAGGACGACAAGATCACATTGCCGTCGGTGGTGTTCTTCAACATCGAAGAGCGCCGCCCAGCCTATGGCCGCATGGCGTTGCACGAGTACCTGGAAGGCTATGAAGGCCGCCTGATGCGCTCGCTGAAAAGCCTGCTGGGTTCCAAGCTGATCAAACACGACACCAGCGTTCTGGGCACGGCCATGCCGTTCAAGGACCTCCTGGGGCTGTTTATCGGCGAGCTGAAATACCGTGCCGAGGTCACCGCCGAGCGTGAGTTCGATGAAGTGGTGCTGGGCCGCCCGGTGCATTTTGTCGATGACGACGCCGCCGCCGACCAGGAAGCCGAAGACACCCTGGTGGAAGTCGCCCACAAGATTGGCTTCAAGGAAGTCTCCTTCCAGTACGAACCCATCGCAGCCGCATTCGACTATGAGTCGACCCTCGAGCGCGAAGAGTTGGTGTTGATCGTCGACATTGGCGGCGGTACCTCGGACTTCTCGTTGGTGCGCCTGTCGCCGGACCGGCGTTTCATCGCCGACCGTCACGACGACATTCTTGCCACCGGCGGCGTACACGTCGGCGGGACTGATTTCGACAAGCAACTCAGCCTGCAAGGCGTGATGCCGCTGTTCGGTTACGGCAGCCGGATGAAGAGTCAGGCCTACATGCCCACCAGCCACCACATGAACCTGGCGACCTGGCACACCATCAATGCCGTGTACTCGCAGAAATCCCAGCTGGCGTTAGGCAGCATGCGCTACGACATCGAGGACACCAGCGGCATCGACCGCCTGTTCAAGCTGATCGAGCAGCGCGCCGGGCATTGGCTGGCGATGGAAGTGGAAGAAACCAAGATCCAGCTGACCCACGAAGAAAGCCGCCATGTTGCGCTGGACCGGATTCAGCCAGGCTTGAGCGTGGAACTGAGCCGGGTGTTGTTCGAGTCAGCCATCGACGCATTGCTGACGCGGGTGCGCAACAGCGTGTCGAAGCTGCTTAATGATGCAGGCGTGAGCGTTGACCAGGTTGATACGGTGTTCTTCACCGGCGGCTCGAGCGGCATTCCGGCGTTGCGTAACAGCGTCTCGGCCATGCTGCCCAACGCCCGCCATGTGGAAGGCAACATCTTCGGCAGTATCGGCAGCGGCTTGGCGATCGAAGCCAAGAAGCGCTACGGCTGATTCAGTCAGGCAGGTAACTCCCACAGAAGATTGCATGCCTCTGTGGGAGTGAACTCATTGGCGAATGGCCTGAAACGGTCGATCTGATACCGCGCTAAACCAGCCCTACCCCTCTCAACTCGCTTTTCAAATACGCGTAATAAATCGGCCCGGCCACGACGCCGGGCAGGCCGAAGGCTGCTTCGAAGATCAGCATCGCCAGCAACAATTCCCACGACTTGGCACTGATCTGACCGCCGACGATCCGCGCGTTGAGGAAGTACTCAAGCTTGTGGATCACGATCAGATAACCCAGCGCCGCTGCGGCTACCCAGATCGATAGCGACATGCCAACGATGAAGATCAGCGTGTTGGACATCAGATTCCCCACCACGGGCAGCAGGCCCAGCAGGAAGGTGAGGATGATCAGCGTTTTGGTCAGCGGCAGATGAACCCCGAATAACGGCATGACCACCGCCAGAAAGATCCCGGTAAACGCGGTGTTCAGCAGGGAAATCTTGATCTGCGCGAAAACGATATTGCGAAAGGCCTGACTCAAAAAGCTCAGACGATCGAACAGCGCCGCCGCCAGCGGTTTGCGCTTGTGCACGTCACTCACCTGCTGCAAGGCGATGATCGCACCCAACACCATACCGATCAGCAGCGTGACAAACATGTGCGCCGCGCCCTTGCCAAGCAGCTGTAGCTCGCCCACATGCTTCGCCAGCCAGGCACCCAGCGACACACGGAACTCGGCGGCGCTGGCGGGCAGGTAACTGTCGATGAACGGCGGCAGTTGCCCGCGAGCGCGGTCCACCAGAATCATGAATTTATCCAGCGATGCGCCAGGATTTTCTGCTTCGTGCAGCAAGAAACTGATCGCGCCGGCAAACAGCAAGGCCAGCACACTGACCACCAGCGTGCCCAACAACGCCACCGCCAACCAGCGCGCGCGCTCTCCTGCGATCAGTCGCTGCAACTTCGGTGTGAGCATGTTGACCAGCTCGTACACCAGCAACCCGGCCAACAGACTCGGCAGCAGTTTGAGCGGCAAGACCAGTAACAAACCGCAAAAAATGATGATCCAACTGGCCAACAACACGTGACGCGGAGAAAACGTTGGCATGACAGCCCCAAAACGAACGGCTCGAAAAGGTGGGCAGTCTGCCAGCGTTCCGGGTCGAGGACCAGCGATCCGATAGCCGTGCCGATGATCAGCCGACAACGCCTGCGATCACAGCCCGAATCAAGGCCGGCAATCGCAGGTTTAAATGCGCTGGACGTGCCGCTGCACCTGTCATGGCAGCCGGTTGTAGATTATTTTTTAAGGCACTGACTCATGAATGCTTTGCGCTCATCGCCCTTCAGCGCTTTCGCCTGAGGATCGGCATTGCAGTCTTTCATTTTCTGCTGCTGAGGCGTGACCGCCTTGACCGCCGGTGCGGGTGACGCTTTCAGGCAATTGCTCATGAAGGCTTTGCGCTCATCGCCCTTTAGGGTTTTCGCCTGGGGATCAGCATTGCACGCTGCCATCTTGTTCTGTTGTGCTGTAGCAGCGAAGCCTTGGGCACACATCAACACACCCACGATCAGCAAAGGTATATGCAGCATCTTCATGGAGTTTTCTCCTGATTACCGCACCGGGCAGCACGGTTCGCGTTGAAGTGTAGCCAACGCTCCGCCATGTGTTACGGCATCTGCCTATCAGGCTTTTTTTGCCTGCCGACGATACTGCTCGGGCGTACATCCGGCCAGACGCTGGAACATCGAGATAAACGCCGAGGCACTGCTGTAGCCCATATCGAAAGCGATTTCCTGCACAGAGCGACGTCCTTCCAGCGCCTCGATGGCCGCCAGAAATCGCATGCGCTGACGCCAGTCACCGAAGCTCATCCCCAGCTCGCGCAGGCACAGGCGCGCCAATGTCCGTTCGCTGACATGCACCTCACGCGCCCATTCGACCAAGGGCCGGTTATCCCCCGGATCGGCCTGCAAGGCCTGGAGCACGCTGTGCAGCCCAGGGCTTTGCGCGTAAGGCAGATAGCGCGTTTGCACCTGCGCCACGCGCAATTGATCGACCACCACTTGCGCCAACCGGATATCAGCTTCGTGCTCAGGGATTTTCACGTCCCGTTCCGCAAAGTCATTGAGGATCGCTTTGAGAATGTCGCTGATCACCAGCGTGCACGGCTCGCTCGGTAAACTGGCGCAATGTTCGAGGGCGAGATAGACCGAGCGATAAACGATAGCCTGGCGGTTGTAGCAACTGTGTTCGGTAGTGGGCGGTATCCAAACGGCATAGTGCGGCGGCGAGATAAAGCGCTGCCCGGCAATTTCCAGCTCCATCACCCCGTGAGCGACAAAATTGAGCTGGCCCCAAGCGTGACTGTGCGCCGCACTGTGCGTGTCAGCACCGAACTCGTCGTGGCGCAGGTAAACCGGGGACGGCAGCCCGGAAAAGTCTGGAATGCTTAAAAGCTTGTTGTTCATGCTGTCTGTATTCAAGGGGATGTTGTCTGAAACAGAGTATAGCCATCGATCCAGACAGGGGATAATCCAGTCTCATTTCTGTTGTGGTTGTCCTTATGCAATACCTGTATCCGTTATTGGCCATTTTGATCTGGGCCGGCAATACCGTCGTCAACAAATTGGCCGTGGGCGTGATCTTCCCCGCCGAGATCGGTTTCTATCGCTGGGTGCTGGCCGGGATCCTGTTCACGCCCTTCATGCTCAAACCAGTGCTGGCCAACTGGACGACGATAAAACCCAACCTGGGGAAAGTCTTCATCCTCGGCGTGCTCGGCATGGCGGTGTATCAAAGCCTGGCGTACTTCGCCGCAACCCTGACCTCGGCCACCAACATGGGGATCATTCTGTCGCTGATGCCGATGATGGCCCTGACGCTGTCGATCACCAGTCTCGGTAATCGCCTGACAGCAGGGGCGTTAGTGGGTGCGGTGCTGTCGTTTGGCGGGGTCTTGGTGGTGATTTCAGCGGGCAACCTGAGCACCTTGATCGAGCAGGGCGTGAACATGGGCGACGCGATGATGCTGGTCGCGACCCTGGCGTATGCGGTCTACAGCACGTTGCTCAAAAAGTGGCAATTGCGCATGCCGCCCCTGCAACTGCTGTACCTGCAAGTGTTGGTGGCGATTATTGTTCTGCTGCCACTGTTTGTTCTGTCGCCCAAAGCGGGGCTGAGCCCGAGCAATATCCCTTTGATTTTATATGCCTGCATCCCCACCTCGATGCTGGCTCCGCTGATGTGGATGCACGCCATCAGCCGTCTAGGCCCGAGTCGCACGACGTTGTTTTTCAACCTGCTGCCGATCGTCACCGCACTGATTGCCGCTGCAGTGCTGGGCGAACGCCTGGCCCTGTATCACTTGCTCGGCGGTGCGCTGACGCTGGGTGGCGTGGTGCTGGCGGAACGCTGGAAGACACCGTTACGGGCCCGATCAGCAGCCTTATAGCCCCGCCGCTTTCAGACGCTCGGCATGCTCGGTGAACAACCGCACCGGGTCAGCCCCCTTGCCCACCAGCCCGAGTGTCTGGTTGACGATGTCGAAATGGTCGAGCGGATAGTCATCGCCGATGACCGTTCCCAAGTGCGAACTGAAACGCCCGACCATACCGTCGCAATGCCCAACTTCACGGGTAAAAGTACGGGCAAACAGGCGACAGGTGACGTTGGTACCGTCCAGACGATTACGCCCGCGATCACTGCGCCCTGGCTGCAACGTGCCGGACCACGAGTAATAACGCACACCGTTGACCGACTCTTCGCCCTGCCCGCCCCACGTCTCGGGCAAGCCTTGCGGGCAGCGGCGATTGAACAGCGCCACGCCCTCGGTGGTCAGCGATTGGTGAGACGCATCGACATCGATCGGCAACTTCGGCCCGCGATAGCCGGTCTCCAGCAGGCGCATCAACCCGGCCATCAGGCGCATGGCGCCATTGAGCAGGCGTCGTCGGACCGTGCCGAGAGGGAAGCTTCGTCCCAGGTAATCCGCCAGCTCCGAGCCATGATTCGGGCCGGCGACCGAGGTCACGGACGCTACCAGATCCGGGCGTTTCGCTGCGGCGTAGCGACTGGTCAGCGCGCCCTGACTATGGCCGATCAGGTTGACCTTGGCCGCCCCCGTTTCGCGCAGTATTCGCTCGATCTGTTGCAGCAATTGTTCGCCGCACACTTCAGTGGAATTGACGGCAGACACCATCACCGGAAAGACCTTGGCCCCGCCCTGCCGCAACCTCGACACGATCCCGAACCAGTAGGGGTACACCACCACCCGGACAAACCCTAATAAACCCGGAACCATCACCAGCGGATAACGCGTGGTCAACTCTTGCGTCATAAACCCGGATCCTTTGCATAGAGGACTTCAACCCTGACGGCACTCGCACACTGCGGGCCCACTGTCTCGTGTCCAATTGAAACTGGCAATGGACCAACCACGCCCACTTCAATAAAACTTTCTCGTTGTTCATCACTCACAACTACGTACCGATCACGCCGGAGTACCCATTTGAAGGTTTTAATGGGCAGCTCTCGAGAGCGAGACGGAAACCGGATTTGCCCTGGAGATTGATGATGAGCAACGAGCAGCAATTATCAGATGTGAGCAGCTTGCGCCAACGTGCGCGCGTGAATGTGGAAAACGGTGCAGTCACCGAGGGTTACAGCGCTGACCGTGAAACCGTTTTGCGTTTGCTCAACGAGTCACTGGCCACAGAACTGGTGTGCATCCTGCGCTATAAACGCCACTACTACATGGCCAAAGGCCTGAAGGCCAACGTCGCGGCTACCGAGTTCCTCGAGCACGCTCAGCAAGAGGCAGAGCATGCGGACCTGCTGGCGGAGCGGATCGTGCAGTTAGGCGGCGAACCGGAATTCAATCCGGACACCCTGTCGAAAAACTCCCACGCGCAGTACGTCGCCGGCAACACGCTTAAGGAAATGGTCTACGAGGACTTGGTCGCCGAGCGGATCGCCATCGACAGCTACCGCGAAATCATTCAATACATCGGCGAACAGGACCCGACCACCCGGCGGATTTTCGAAGTGATCCTCGCTCAAGAAGAAGAGCACGCCGATGACATGGCGGATATTTTGAAGGATTTGTGATTACCGCCTAGACGCATTCGCAGGCTGCACCCGCAGAGAATCGAGTCATTCTGTGGGTGCAGCCTGCCTGCGAAAGCGGTCGTAATCCGTATGCCATTCTGAAACCGCTCTTTTATGAGCGACTATTTTAAACTTGGAAACGACCTATTTGGTGTTGTAAAGCACTGCCGAGATTTGCCAAGCCAGTGCTGGAAGCAGCCGTTTGTTCGCTAGCGATCGCTGATTGGTCGGCGATATCGCGTACAGAGGTCACACTACGGCTAATCTCCTCGGCGACAGCACTTTGTTCTTCCCCTGCGGTTGCAATTTGTCTCACCATTTGTTGAATATTCGCAATCATCTCGGCGATGGCCGCCACCGCATTGCCTGTGTTTGAAACTTGAATCACCGTCTCGTCGGTAAGACCGCGACAGACATCCATCATCCCCGCAGCCTCTTCGGCGATTTGTTGTAAGCCGGTCGTGAGCTTTCCTATCTCTTGGGTTGCCCCTTGCGTACGCTTGGCCAAGTTTCGAACCTCATCGGCAACCACTGCAAAGCCACGGCCGGCATCCCCAGCGCGAGCCGCTTCGATTGCCGCATTCAGTGCGAGCAGGTTGGTCTGATCCGCTACCGATTTGATCACATCAAGAACGCCACCTATATGTTCGCTTTCCTGTTTGAGGCGGGTCATGGCAGTCGCAGATTTAGAGACTTCATCTGCAAGACGCGTAATCTGAGTGATTGCCAGCTTGGCCATTCCGCCACCTGCCTGCGCCTGCATATCTGCACTTAAGGCTGCATTTGCCGCGTCCTCAGAATTACGGGCCACTTCAAGAGCAGTGGCCAACATTTCATGAATGGCCGTCGCGACCTGATCGATTTCCAACCGTTGGTTCGCGACACCAATACGGCTCTGCTCTGTGGCGGCGGAGAGTTCTTCCGCAGCCGTTGAAATGACATTCGATGAACTGTGCACTTGACCGATAAGGCGACTTAAACTTGATTGCATTTCACCCAGCGAAAACAGGACGCTGTCTCGGGCGGCGGTTTTAACTTCGGGGATAGGCCGTATATCGCCCGAGGCGACTCGCTGCGCAATAGTGGAAAGCACCGCGGGTTCGGCGCCTAGGGCGCGAGCCAAACCGCGTATGATTAACAGTGAAAGGATCAAGGCGATCACCACTGCAAAACCACTGACGGCGATCAGTATGTTACGTTGTCCTGCATATTCAGCGCGGGCTCGTTCCAGGCTGGCCATCGCACGTTGGGTGCCAAACGTCGTATATGCATTTACGGCGGCGACCAACTGATTAAGTAACGGCAGGCATTCGGTATTCATTTTGAGGACTGCCGCCTCCTTGTTTCCTTTCGTTGCCAAACTAACTATGTCCATCGCGACAGGGCCGTAACGAGACTCGATATTCTCTATTACCGTCAGCAAGCGGTGTTCTTCACTCCCATTGTCTATCGATGATAACCGACCAATCGAAGTACTCAACTCGGCCAGCAAACTGCTAACGCGTTTGTGGGCGAGAATCACTGTGGCACTTTCGGACTCCCGCTCAGGTGCCGAGGTAACAAGAACCAGGTTACGTGCCGATATGGCCCGTTGCTGAGCGAAAAACAGTAGACTCGTGGCTATTTCTTTGCGCTTGCTAAGCCCATCGACATAATCGGAAAAACGCTGATTGGCATCACTGAGATTTAAGAGGGAAAGCAAGCAAACCAGCAAAATTATGAGCGTCATAACGCCAAAGCTAAGACTCAGTTTGGCCTTTACAGATAGGTTGCTTATCATTATTTTAACCTGCGTCTGAAGAGCGATCTCATTGTGAATTCCGCAACTTTCAGCAGACTACCACGCGAACATTATAATAATGATGGTTGCTGGCTAAAAAGCGATTTTTTATTAAGTTAAATTTTGCAAGCCTGCTAACTGCTATTCGAAAAGATACAGTAAAGTTCCAAAGGGACATTCATTGTAACCGTCCGGTTATGCTGATGAGTCTGATCCAGACTGCCACGCTCAACGAGCAGGGGTCTCGACAGGAATGGCCGTTACCCCCGCACAGATTCGTAGGTGCGGAATTACCGCCTATAGCGCCTGCCACACGTAAGTGACGCGAAGCGACCCTTTGGGTAAGGATGTGCATTTATGGGTTTAGGTATAGGGAGCACAGCATCGGCGATCAGCGTGCATCTTTGAATGTCGGAAACATGGAGCGGATACAGTTGATGTGTATCGCTTTACCTCCCCGACCTACCAAGAGCCCTATACCGCCGCTGTAAAAGCGGCAATTTTCGCTCATACGGAGTCAGGGTGGCTCTACTGGGCTCCGGATATCACTTCACGGTCTTCGGCGCCTTGCCCGCTTTCATCTGTTCCAGCAACGGCGCGCATTGGTTCGGCTCGCCTCCGCTAGGCGCCACCAGGGCGAGCAAACCGGCAGCGGGTCCCATGACCGCCCCTAACAGCACCATCCCTGCCCCTCTTAATAGCAGCGGCCCGGTCTCGACACCGGCGTCAGGCTTGGCGAACGGCCCGCGGACATACAGGGGCGAACGCAACGAAAACACGCGCACGCCCTTGGATTCCGGATTGATCTTCAGATCCAGCTGCTCGCTGCTGAAGTTCGCCGTGCCATCGATGTAGACAATCGCGTTCTCGGTATCGAACACGAACAACCGGGTTGTGGCGAGGCCATTTTTGATCCCCAGATCAGCTGCGGCGCAATTGATCTTCACCGTCTGGTCGCCAAACATCTTGCCGACCACATAGTTGCCGACGTTGAGCCCGGCGATCTCCATCAACCCACGGCTGATCGCGCCGTCGTTGACCAACATTTTCAGATCACCATTGGACGTCCCCAGCAACGCGGCTATCGAATTGCCGCGCCCGCTGATGTCCGCGTCACCATTCAACTCGCCGAAGCTGGTTTTCATGGGTTCGAATGTCGGAAACAACTGCTTGAGTTTGAAGTTACGTGCGGTGAGCTTCGCCCGCCCTTGCAGCGGCGTGGCGCGTCCGTC
Organism: Pseudomonas sp. ASL8; assembly: GCF_056680355.1. Taxonomy (NCBI): domain Bacteria; kingdom Pseudomonadati; phylum Pseudomonadota; class Gammaproteobacteria; order Pseudomonadales; family Pseudomonadaceae; genus Pseudomonas; species Pseudomonas sp. ASL8. The sequence continues at coordinate 1,016,990 of NZ_CM155278.1, forward strand.
CAGGCGAATGTCCGCGTCCAGCTTGCCGCCCGCCACGCCGAAACGCAGGGGTTGCAGGCTTAATTGGCCGTCGTCGAGCACCACGTGGGTGTACAGGTCAGTGAACGGCAAGTCTGTGCTCTGGACAATTTTCTTACCGGTGAACTCGACGTCGGCATCCATATCGCGCCAGCGCTCGGTGCGAAACGCTTCAACTGGCAGCACCTTACCTGCAGGCTGCTTGCTGTCGCCCCCGCGCTTTTTCTGTGCGGCATTGGAGTCGGCACCAATCAGTGGCGCCAGATCGGCCAGCAGTAACTGGTTGGACACCAGCGTCCCGGTCAGCTTCGGGCGTGGCTGGCTGGCGACGTAACCGAGATCACCCTGGATATCACTGTTGCCGATCTTGCCGTTGAAGCCCTCGTACCGAAACGACGCGCCATCGGGCTCATGCAGTTTGGCCACCAGATGACCGTCGGTGGCATAGGCTGGCGAGTCCGGCAAGGTCACGCCGGTCAGCGGGTACAGGTTAGCCAGGCTGCTGCCCGCGAGCTTCAGGCGCAGGTCCAGCGCACCCAGGTTTTGCGGGTCGGTCAGGGTGCCGGCAACCGTAATATGGGTATCGGCAATCTGCAGATCGGCTTGCAGCGGGAAAGGTTGTGCCGGGTCTTTGAGCGCCAGCAACCCACCGACTTTGCCGGTGCCACTGAGCTTCTGGCCGTGATACTGCCCTTTGACCGTCAGGCCAAAGGTGTAATCCTGCGGCGCGACGCCCTTATTATGAATTTTTTTCGCCTGGCCACTGCCGACGATATCGCTGAACGGGATGGGTTTGCCCAACAGATCAATGACCAGATCGACCTGCGTGTTGAGGTGCTGGTCATTGAGGCTGACCAGCCCTTTATCAAAGCCAATCGTGCCGATGTCGATCACCCATTTCGAAGGCTCGGCGCTGGCGTCGGCCTTGGGCAGGTCGAAGGTCCAGTTGGCGCGGCCATCAGCCAGGCGCTCCAGCTTCGCATCGGGCCCCGTCAGATCGATTCGCGGGATTACAACCTGCTGAAGCAACAATGGCAGGAGCGCCAAACGAAACTCAACACGCTTGAGGGTGACCATCTCCGGGCTTTTGGACCAGTCCGGATTGCCCAGCATCAGGTCTTCAGCGACGACATGCGGCCACGGCAACCACGCGCGCCAACCGCCTTGATCAGGCTCACGCTGCCAGAGCACCGCGAGATTGCCATTGATTGCAAAGGGCCGATGCAGCGCCTCAGAGACTTTTTCGTTGAGGGTCGGTTTGATTCGGTTCCAATCGAACGTCGCAATCACAATGCCCAGAACCGCGAACAACACCAACAGCGTGGTACCCATACCGCTAAAAAATTTACTGCCGCGCGTCATTGCACGATTCTCCTGATAGCGGCAACACGCCCACGTATAGAGGGGCGCGCCTCCGAACGACTTTGCTGTTCGACTGAAAAAAGCCGCTCAGGTTTGGTCAACGTGGCAAATAAGCTGAATTCGATTCGATGATGCCAACACCTGTCTGCCCACTCAGTCGCGCACTGAGGGAGGTTCTGGTCGTCTGGCTGGCTCACTGTCAGCGCATTTCTGCTGTTTACTGAAACTCACTTTTGCAGCGGTCGATTCGACGCATGCGAAGTTCATTTGATAGAGTGCCGAGCAGTCTCCTTTCAGATATCTGCTGCCCCATGCTGCTCCGCGCCGAACAGAAACAACAAACCCGTCACGCCTTGCTCGATGCCGCTCGCAGCTTGATGGAGAGCGGCCGAGGATTCGGCAGCCTGAGCCTGCGTGAAGTGGCCAAAGCTGCGGGCATCGTGCCGACCGGATTCTACCGGCATTTCGAGGACATGGACCAACTGGGTCTGACCCTGGTCTGCGAAGTGGGCGAAACCTTTCGCGAAACCATTCGGCTGGTGCGGCACAACACCTTCGTGGCGACCGGGATCATTGACGCGTCGGTGAAAATCTTTCTCGAGGTGGTCGCCGCCAACCGTTCACAGTTTCTGTTTCTGGCCCGCGAACAATATGGGGGCTCGCTTCAAGTGCGTCAGGCGCTGGGCGCCCTGCGTGAAGGCATCAGCGCTGACCTCGCCACTGACTTGGCGGGGATGCCTAAATTGCAGCATCTCAACCCTGATGACCTGTCTGTCATGGCCGATCTGGTGGTGAAAAGCGTCTTCGCCATGCTGCCAGAGCTGATCGACCCACCCGCCGAGAACCTTGCCGAACACCTGACGCCCCGGGCTAAAATCACCCAGCAATTGCGCTTCATCTTTATCGGCGCCAACCATTGGCAAGGGCTTGGCAGTACCGAGTGACCCGCAATAGCGCTCCAATCAGCGATACGCACTAATAGGGTGCCACTCTGCGTGCTATCTGCACGCAGATGCAGCACTCTCTGTCAGCAAACTCCCACACGATCACTGTTGGCAAGCCCCTTGCTCTGCCTACTGCATCGCACTTAGCTGGAAGCACTCTGATGCTGGTGATTCATCGAAGAATCGATCCTCAAGCCACATGGGCTGCCGAGCTGCATTTGAATTTCGAGGCGCGCAGTAAAAGCCGCCTGCGGTGTTTCAGTGCCGAGGGTGAGGACGTCGGGCTATTTCTCGAGCGCGGTCAGCCACCCCTGCGCGACGGTGAGTGCCTGCAAGCCGAAGACGGGCGCATCGTTCGCGTGTGCGCCCGGCCTGAACAACTGCTGCACGTCACCTGTTCCAACGCTTATGAGCTGACCCGCGCCGCGTATCACCTGGGCAATCGACATGTCGCCCTGCAAGTGGGCGATGGCTGGTTGCGCCTGCTTGATGACTATGTGCTCAAGGCCATGCTCGACCAACTCGGCGCAACCACCGAATCCATTGAGGCCCCGTTCCAACCCGAGCATGGCGCTTATGGCGGCGGCCATCACCATTCGCGAGCGGGCGAGGAAGAGTTTAATTACCCGCCACGCATGCACCAATTTGGCGTGCGTACGTGAACAACGCCTGGGCGCTGCTGCGTCTGGCCAGTCCGCAGTTGCCGATTGGCGGTTACAGCTATTCCCAAGGGCTGGAAATGGCGGTCGAGCAAGCGTTGGTCGCCGACTCAGGCAGCGCTCGACGCTGGATAGGTGATCAACTGTTGCTCAATCTGGCGCGTTTCGAAGCGCCATTATTGCTGGCCCACTGCACCGCAGCAGCACAGGACGATTGGGGCCAATTGTTCCAACTGAGCCAGGAACACCGCGCCAGTCGAGAAACCCGCGAGTTCTATCAGGAAAGCCGGCAGATGGGCTATTCCCTGCAACAACTGCTCAACGGACTGCCTGAACTGGATCAACCGGCACGGGCGTTCCTTGTACAACTGCCAGAGCCGCATTTCGCATTGGGTTGGGCCTTGGCCGCCCGTGCCTGGCAAATCAGCCCGCAAGACGCCTTGGCCGCGTGGTTATGGAGCTGGCTGGAAAACCAACTGGCCGTGCTGATGAAAACCCTGCCGATGGGCCAGCAAGCTGCACAACGCCTGACCAGCGAGTTGTTGCCCCTGCTGCAACAGGCTCAACAGCAGGCCACGACAACCGAACCCCGGCATTACGGCAGCGCCGCCTTCGGCCTCTCGCTGGCGAGCATGGCCCATGAACGTCAATACAGCCGACTGTTTCGGTCCTGATCTTTTTTTGTGTAGAGCCTTGTAGCGCTCAATGGAGAACATTATGAACAGCCAACCCCTGCGCGTCGGCATCGGTGGCCCGGTCGGTTCCGGCAAAACGGCCCTGACCCTGGCCCTGTGCCTGGCCCTGCGCGACCGTTACAACCTGGCCGTGGTCACCAACGATATCTACACCCGTGAGGACGCCGATTTTCTGGTGCGCAATGAAGCCCTCGCGCCCGAGCGGATCATCGGCGTCGAAACGGGCGGCTGCCCACACACCGCCATTCGCGAAGATGCCTCGATCAATCTGGAAGCGGTGGACCAACTGAACCGGCGTTTTCCGGGACTGGACCTGATCATCGTCGAATCCGGTGGCGATAACCTGTCCGCGACCTTCAGCCCCGAGCTGTCGGACCTGACCCTCTACGTGATCGACGTCTCGGCCGGCGACAAACTGCCACGCAAGGGCGGTCCCGGTATCTGCAAGTCGGATTTGCTGGTGATCAACAAGGTCGACCTGGCCCCGCTGGTGGGCGCATCGCTGGAAATAATGGACCGAGACACGAAGAAGATGCGCGGTGAAAAACCCTTCGTCTTCAGCAATCAGAAAACCGGTCTGGGTCTCGAACAGATCATTGCCTTCATCGAGCGCCAGGGCCTGCTGACTCAGACGGCGTGATTTGCCGCGAATAAACTCGCCCCCACAGATCGCATTTTTGTGGGATCGAATTTATTCGCCAATGGGTCAACACGGTGTACCTGATACACCGTTGCGTTACCATGTCGCGCAAACGCCCTAGCCGTGACGCCAGCCGATGCCCGATGCTTCCAGCTCTGCCTCCAAGCCTGAATTGACCCCTGTATTCGCTGCTATGCAGCTACATTTTCAGCAGGTAATCGTGCCGCTCTGGCTAGGTTCTGGCTGGAATGCAGCGCTGGCGCTGCCGTATGAGGCCGTGGACGCCGATCATCAGCCGTTGCCTCCCAAGCGCTACCGCGCCATGGCGTGTGCGCGGCAGTTGTATCTGTTCTCCAGCCTGATCGATCAGCCCTCGACGCCGGATGCACGCGTCCATGCTGCAGCCCTGTTCCGCTCTTTGCAGCAGCATTTCCATGATGCCGAGTACGGTGGCTGGTTTTACAGCATCGATCCGCAAGGCGGGCCTCTGGATCGGCGCAAAGACCTGTACACCCATGCGTTCATCATTTTCGCCTGCGCTCATTACTGGGCCAAGGTGCGCGATCCATTGGTCGAGTCGGTACTCAATGCGGCCCTGAACGTGGTCGCCGAGCGCTTCACCAATGGCGACGGGCTTTACGAAGCCTGTCTCGATCAGGATTGGTCGTTCCTCGACAGTGGTCCGCTACAGAATCCATTGATGCATCTGGCCGAGGCCTTCCTCGCCACCGTGTCCGTACGCGAGGACCTGCCCACTCAAGCAGCATTGGCCGCGCTGGTCGCCGCGATGCAGGCGCAATTCATCGACCCGGCGCACGGCGTGTTGCTGGAAAAACCGCTGGGGGCTGTGGATAACTGGTTCGAGCCGGGGCATCAGTTCGAATGGTTCTTCTTGCTGGAGTCCTCGCCACTGCTGCGCGGCAGTCCCCTGCACGCATCGCTGAGCCGAGCGTTCGCGTTTGCCGAGCGACACGGCGTCGATCCGCAAACAGGCGCGGTCAAGGCGATGCTGGAAGTGAACGGCGCGGTGCGCGATGGCACCCAGCGAATCTGGGCGCAGGCCGAATACCTGCGGGCGTTGACCTTGCGGCCTGACAGCGATGCGTTGCTGGCGCGCCAACTGGTGGCCCTGCAACAACGCTTTCTGCACCCGGCAGGCTGGCATGAATGCCTGGACGCCGATGGCAAGGTCAGCCGCAACGATATGCCGTCGACCACGCCTTATCATTTGGCGACCTGCTATAGCGGTCTGGTTGAGTATTTCAGCGCCTGATAAATCGCCTTCGCGAATGAATTCGCTCCTCTTATCAAACTGATTTTTAATCTTTTAAAAACAATATGTTGGCGCTGGTCTTGATGTATATATCCGGCATTTGGGTGTGCTGGAATTACGGTTTCGCTCTTACAGCGAGGAACCTTTTTCAGACGCCAAAAAGGTACCCCAAAACGCTTGCCCCTCCATACGGATCCTCGCTTAAGCTCGGATTTCCCTCGCGCCGGCGTTGCTCCGGGGGTCGCCGCAAGGGGCCATCCATGGCCCCGTGCGGCTAACTCGGCGTCCTTGCCTCGTTACCCCCTGCACAACGCCTGCGCTCGGCCTTCTGGAAAAGGGGCCTGACCGTAATTCGACAGCCAATTCACACAACATCCCAGAGGCAGATCAAAATCCTGTAGGAGCGAATTTATTCGCGAAAAAGCCGACACGGTCTTACTGACTCAGCCTCGGCTGCGATCAATCGAAAAACCAGCCCAGGTCTGGCTCACCGGCATCAACTCAAGGCTGTTGATGTTGATGTGCGCAGGGGTGTTCAGCACCCAGAAGATGGTCTCGGCGATGTCCTGTGGCTGGATCGGCTCGGCGCCCGCGTACGTGGCGTCATAACGCTCCTTGTCACCGGCAAAACGCACCAGTGAGAACTCGCTTTCGCACAGGCCCGGCTCAATGTTGGTCACACGTACGCCAGTGCCTACCAGGTCGCAGCGCAGGTTCAACGAAAACTGTTTGACGAACGCTTTGGACGCGCCATACACGTGGCTGCCCGGGTACGGATAATTGCCCGCGATGGAACCCAGGTTGATGATCCCGGCCCCACGCCCGTGAGCGATCAACCGTGGCAGCAACAAACGGGTGCTGTACAGCAGGCCCTTGATGTTGGTGTCGACCATGGTGTCCCAGTCATCCAGATCACATTTCGGCGCAGGGTCCACACCCAGTGCCAGACCGGCGTTATTGATCAGCGCACGCAGGGTCGCGAACTCGGCCGGCAGGCCCTCGATGGCGCTCTCCATGGCCTTGCGGTCGCGTACGTCCAGCACCAAGCCATGGACCTTGGTCTGCTTGGACAACTCGGCGCACAGCGCGTTGAGGCGCTCCTCACGACGGCCCGTCAGCACCAGCGACCAGCCAGCGTCGGCAAATCGACGGGCGCACGCTTCGCCAAAGCCGGAAGTGGCACCGGTAATGAACACAGTGGAAGTCATGTCTTTCTCCTGATTTGGCTTGAACGTAGCGCAGCCATGATGACGGGTAAGGGAAACAGGTCAGCAGAATGCCCGCCCAAGCGGGTTTCCAGCAACCCTTTGGGGATAAATCAGCCTCCTGCGCTGGCTGCGACTGTACAAAAAACACTCTATCGAGGCAAAGCCACGTTCCATATGGGCTGCACTGGGTTTTACCCACCTTATCCACAGTCAGACCCACAGTCTTTGGGGGCAAGTGCACATTAGCCCAGACCCGCCAGTTCAGGGCCTGCGTGCGGATTTCGGACGTTTTTCACTTGACCCAGGGGGCCGCGCATGTAGCAGGCACAAATCAGCCTGCCAGGCCAAAACTGCCGGTGAAGGCCCCATGCCAGTAACTACGGCCCTTAGCCGGACCTTTCCAGTGCTTGCCCACAGACTTATCCACAGGTTGCGTCGATAAATTAACTGTACGAATAACCAGCTATAAACCCGTTGACAGAACGCATCGAAGCTCGCGCAAAAACCACTGATCAAAAAACAACCATACTTCTACAGGCCACGTATAACAAGGGCTGCAGCCAGCTACTCCCATGTTACCCACAGCCGCTTCCACAGCAATCTTGGACAAGTCAAAAGCGTGACAAAACAACTATTTGCAGCGTCTTTATGTCGCGCTTCCAGAGCTTGTGAAAATTGTTTTCCACAATTTGAAAAAAGCGCGCCCCGAGTGAATTTCACCCGGGGCGCGCTTGGTATTTACAGCCTGTTTGAGTGCGGATCAGTGACCGCCGAGATACGCGTTCCTGACCTCATCGTTGACCAACAACTCCTGCCCGGTACCTGTCAGGCGGATCTCGCCGTTAACCATCACGTAGGCGCGATCAGAGAGCTTCAGCGCGTGGTTGGCGTTCTGTTCCACCAGGAAGATCGTCATCCCGCTGGAGGCCAGCTCACGCAAGGTCTGGAAGATCTGCTTGACCACGATCGGCGCCAGCCCCAGCGACGGCTCATCGAGCAGCAGCAGTTTGGGTCGGCTCATCAGTGCACGAGCGATGGCGAGCATTTGCTGCTCACCACCGGACATGGTCATGGCGCGCTGATTGCGGCGCTCCTTGAGCCGTGGGAACAGGTCGAACATGTGTTGCATGTCTTCCGTGGCGAACTTGTCGCCAATCGGAATGGTGCCCATCAGCAGGTTTTCCTCGACTGACATGTCGGGGAACACCCGCCGCCCTTCTGGCGACTGCGCTATGCCATTGGAGGCAATGTAGTGCGAAGACTTCTGCGTGATGTCGACGCCGCGATAAATGATCTGCCCATTGGCGGCGCGTGGCTGGCCGAAGATCGACATCAACAGGGTCGACTTGCCGGCGCCGTTGGAGCCGATCAGGCTGACGGTTTCACCTTCGTTGATGTGCAACGACACTTTTTTCAGGGCCTGGATCGGCCCGTAAAACACATCGATCTCTTTCAGTTCGAGGATCGGTTCGCTCATACCAACTCCTCTTCATCAGCGCCCAGGTACGCGGCAATCACTTTCGGGTCGTGGCGGATCTGATCGGGGCCACCTTCTGCGATCACGTTGCCGTGGTCGAGGACCACGATGTAATCGGAAATACTCATGACCATGCCCATGTCGTGTTCGATCAACACCACAGTCAGGTCGTGTTCGTCGCGCAGCAACCGAATCATTTTACTCAGGGCTTCGGTTTCCTGTGGGTTGAGGCCCGCAGCCGGTTCGTCGAGGCAAATGATCTGCGGCCGTGTGCACATGGCCCGGGCGATTTCCAGACGCCGTTGCTGGCCGTAGGACAGTTCGCCGGCCAAGCGGTTGGCGCAGTCCACCAGGTCGACCACTTCCAGCCAGTAGAAGGCGTGGTCAAGGGCATCGCTTTCAGCTTTGCGATAGCCCTTGGTGTTGAGAATCCCGGCCACCATGCTGCGGTTGACCCACATGTGCTGAGCCACCAGCAGGTTTTCCAGTACCGACATTTCCTTGAACAAGCGGATGTTCTGGAAGGTGCGTGCCAGACCGGCACGATTCACCAGGTGCGTGCCGCCGAACATTTTGTAGAACAGACGGCTGGCGAAGGCTTTTGGCGCGACGAAATCAGTGGCGCGAAAGGACTCACCCAGCAGCTGAATGATATTGGTACGGGTGCCGCGGGCATTCAGTTCGATCCGCCCGCCCGAGGCTTTGTAGAAACCGGTCAGGCAGTTGAACACCGTGGTCTTGCCGGCACCGTTAGGCCCGATCAAGGCGAAAATCGAGTTGCGCTTGACCTTCAGGCTGACGTCGCTGAGCGCCTTGATCCCACCGAAGTGCATCATCAGGTTCTCTACCGAAAGAATGACTTCATCGCTCATGGCGCCACTCCTTTACGCGGGGTAATACCGGTCCGGCTGATACGGATCAAGCCACGCGGTCTCCAGATCATCATCAACACCATCAGGATGCCGAACAGCAACACACGGTATTCCGAGAAGCTGCGCAGCAGTTCCGGGGCGACGGTCAGAACGAACGCCGCAATCACCACACCGATGGTCGAGCCCATGCCCCCCAGCACCACGATGGCGAGGATCAGCGCCGACTCGAAGAAGGAGAACGACGTCGGGTTGACGAACCCCTGATAGCTGGCGAAAAACACACCCGCCAAACCGGCAGTGGACGCACCGATAGTGAACGCAGAGAGCTTCACCAGAACATGGTTCAGGCCCATGGAGCGGCAGGCGATTTCATCTTCACGCAAGGCTTCCCAGGCACGACCGACCGGCATGCGAGTCAGGCGATGCTTGACGTAGAGCACCAGCAGGACCACCAGGAACAGCACGGTGTAAATGAACAGGAATTTCAGGTTCGGGTTGTATTCAGTCCCGAAGAACTGGTGGAAAGGTATCCCCCCATCCTTGGCCACACGCCCGAACTCCAGGCCGAGAAAGGTCGGCGATGGCACCGGCATGCCGTTCGGTCCGCCGGTAAAGGACAGCCAGTTGGTCAACACCAGACGAATGATTTCCCCGAAGCCCAAGGTCACGATGGCAAGGTAGTCACCGTGCATTCGTAACACCGGGAAGCCGAGTATGCATCCAGCCAGCGCCGCCGTGATGGCCGCCAGCGGCAGGACCGTCCAGAACCCCAGCCCAAGGTAGTGATAACCCAGCGCCAGGCCATAGGCACCAATGGCATAGAACGCCACATACCCCAGATCGAGCAGACCGGCCAGACCGACCACGATATTGAGGCCAAGGCCCAGCAATACGTAGATCAGGCCGAGAATCACCACTGTCAGCAGGTACTTGTTGGCGAAGATCGGGAAGATGATGGCAATCACGATCAGCAGCGGAATGACCCAGTACAGCTTTGACTTGTGGTCAGGTGCCCGGACATGCACGCCGGAGCCGGTGACTTCAAACCCTTGCAGCACTTTCAGGCCCTGCGCGGTTTGCAGAAACAGGCTCAAGAGAAAACGCCCGACCATGACAATCCCGACCATCCACGCCACGCGGGTGGGTTGCAGGTTGTAGCTATAGCCATCGAGCACTACGCCGACAACCGGGCCGAACACAATCAAGGAGATCAGCCCGGCCAGAATGGCGTCAACCAGGCTTTTCTTGATATCGATAGGTTTATTATTGGCTGCAGACATACTTACACCTTCGCCACGAGTGGGCGACCCAACAGGCCTTGAGGACGGAAAATCAGGATCAGTACCAGCAGCGAGAAGCTGAAGACGTCCTTATAGTCAGAGTTGATCAGTCCGGAAAACAGCGACTCGGAGATGCCCAGGATAATCCCGCCGAGCATGGCCCCAGGCAGCGAACCAATCCCGCCCAACACCGCAGCGGTGAACGCTTTGATACCGATCACGAAGCCTGCGTAGAAGTCGAAGGTGCCGTAGTTCAAGGTGATCAGGACACCGGCCAGTGCCGCCATGGCTGCGCCGATGATGAACACGTAGGAAATGACCCGGTCCGTGTTGATCCCGAGGATCGAAGCCATTTTGCGGTCTTGTTGGGTCGCGCGACACATGCGGCCCAGCTTGGTGTACTTGATGATGTAGGTCAGCAGGGCCATCCCGGCAAACGCTGCAACCAGAATGAAGATTTTGGTGTAGGTGATCTGGACGAAACCTGTCCCGATATCCAGTTTCAACGCCCCGGCCAGCAACGTCGGCACACCTTGCTGCCGTGAACCCTGGCTGATCTGCGCATAGTTCTGCAGGATCAGTGAAACGCCGATGGCACTGATCAGCGGCGCCAGTCGGGTGGAGTTACGCAGCGGTTTGTAAGCGATACGCTCGATGACCCAGCCATACACACCCGTCACAAAGACGGTGAACAGCAACGTCCCGAAGATCAACAGCGGAAAGGATTGAATACCGAAGGAGGACAGCAGAGCCAGGCTGATCGCCGCGAGGTACGCAGAGATCATATACACCTCGCCGTGGGCGAAGTTGATCATGCCGATGATGCCGTAGACCATTGTGTAGCCGATGGCAATCAGGCCGTAGACCGACCCGAGGGTCAGGCCATTGATAATTTGCTGCAGGAAAATACCGTCCATCATGCACTCTCACACGCTTGAGAGGCCACGTTGATCCCGGTTTCGATGAGCCCTTGTGAGGCGCATCTGGCCGGGTTCAAGTGGCTCCAGAAGAAATTAGAACCCATTACCAAAGCCGAGCCAGCGTCTGACGACTTATGTCGGGAGGCGCAGGCTCGGCGATGCGTTTATCTCACTTCTGTTTTTCCAGCTGATGGTATTTGCCTTGTGCATCCCACTGGTAAACCACGTAGTCGGAGACTTTCAAGTCGCCTTTACCGTCCCAGTTTTTCTTGCCCATTACGGTTGGCACCGTATTGGCTTTGAGCCATTCGCTGGCAGCCTCGCCTTTGTTGGACTTGGCACCATTGAACGCAGCAGCCAAGGCCTGCACAGAAGCGTAGGCATACAGGGTGTAGCCTTCAGGCTCGTAACCGGAGGAGCGGAACTTCTCAACCACAGCCTTGCTGTCTGGCAGCATGCGAGGGTCGGCACCGAAGGTCATGTACACGCCATCGACGTACTGAGCACCACCGGCAGTGGTCACCAGTTCGTCAGTCACGATGCCGTCATCGGACATGAACTTGACGTCTTTGAGGCCTTGTTCACGCAGTTGACGGACCAGTGGGCCGGCTTCCGGGTGCAGGCCTCCGAAGTAAACGACATCGGCTTTTTCTGAACGGATCTTGGTGACCAGGGCGCTGAAGTCTTTCTCGCCGCGGGTCAGACCTTCTTCAATAACCGGTTTAACACCACGCGCGGTCAACTGCTTCGACGTGGCGTCAGCCAGGCCCTTGCCGTAAGTGTCTTTGTCGTTGATCACAGCAACGCGTTTGCCTTTGAGCACATCGACGATGTAATCGCCGGCAACGATGCCCTGCTGATCATCACGCCCACACATACGGAACATGGCTTTCAAGCCACGCTCGGTGACGACAGGGTTGGTGGAACCCGGGGTCATCACGATGATGCCTGCGTCGGCATACACTTCTGAAGCAGGAATCGTCGACGATGAGCAGAAGTGCCCGACCACGCCCACCACTTTGTCCTGATCGGTCAGACGGTTGGCTACAGCGACCGCCTGTTTCGGTTCGCAGGCGTCATCGCCTTTGACCAATACGATTTTCTCGCCGTTTACACCACCGCTGGCATTGATCGCGTCCGCTGCAGCCTGGGCGCCTCTCATGTACTGCTCGCCGAAGGACGCGTTCGCACCGGTCATCGGACCTGCCACGCCAATTTTGACATCTGCCTGAACAAACGAAGAAACACCCAATGCAGTAGCAACTGCGAGTGCCAGAAAACCTTTCCTGTAAAACGTCTGCGACATGTGATGGTGCTCCTGAGGTGTTTTAGTTAGCACAGCAACTTCAGCGGAAGCTTTGATTCAGCTACAAGCGCAGAGCAAGTGGCGTGCCATAGGTTTTTTATTCTGAAAAAAGTCGTTGTTTTGTTGTTATTCGACCGTTTTGTGCCCTTTTTCATTGGGCGTGCAACCGTCTAAACCGGAACAGGTACAACCCTCCTTATATAAAAGAGCAACCCTCCCCCTTAAAACTTGCAACCCACGCAGGCGACCCCGTGCAACCCGGCTGTAACCGTGCACGTAACCGAAGTGCACATCCGCAGTGCGCGACCGCTACGGGACGCACCATTAGAGGTTAGTTGGTGCGCGAAAAAGCGCCGCTCATTGCCAGAAAATTCTCCTCAAATCACGATTCGCAGGCACTGGCCCGCGTGATACAGGGAAAAACCAGCCTCATAAAGACAGCTGCGCAGCCCCACTCCCGACAACGGCAGCATCGGCGCAAACGGAATCGGCAACGCCTTGGTATCGCCATGGCACAGATAATCGGCAAACGCCTTACCCACGACACTGCCCGTGGTGTTGCCTCGACCGTTATAACCGGTGACGGCCACCAACCCCGGCGCAGGTTCAAAGAGCCGCAACAGGTGGTCAGGGGTGAATGCGATACAGCCCGTCCAGGTGAATTCCCAGTCCACCGGTTTGAGGTAGGGGAAGTAATGCTGCTGGACGCGGTCTGCCCACGCTTTGAGGAACCAGGCCGGCTTCTGATTGCCGTTGCCCAGGCTGCCTAATAAAAGGCGACCATCAGCGTCGCGACGAATGCTGCTGAGCACCTGGCGCGTGTCCCAGGAACCCTGCCCACCCGGCAAAATCCGCTGTGCAGCCTCTTCAGTCAGTGGCGCCGAGGCGACCTGATAGTAATAACCGGGGAAAAAGTTGCGGCGCAGCTCCGTCCACTCGCCTTCGGTGTACGCATTGGAAGCAATCACCACTTTCTCGGCCAGCACGGCACCGTGCTCGGTGATAACGCACCAACGCTCGCCCTGGCGTTCCAGACGGGTGACCGGGGAATGATCGAATAATTGACCGCCGAGGCTGCCCACGGCTTTTGCGAGCCCGCTAGTGAAAGCCATCGGGTTGAATGTGCCGGCACGCCGATCCAGCAGTGCTGCGGATATTTTCTGAGTGCCGGTAGCGTCCTCGCACGCCTTGCCGGTGAGCAACTCGACCGGCGCGCCCCGACGTTTCCATTGTTCTTCGCGACTGCGCAGATCGGCTTCGCCACGGGCGTTGTGCGCCATGTGCAGCGTACCTTCGCGGCGCAACTGGCAATCGATGTTGTATTTGTCGACCAGGCTGAACACCAGCGACGGCGCGGCACCGAGCATCTGATTCAGCTGACTGCCGACTTTCTTGCCGAACCCGGCTTCGATCTCGTCCGGTGGAATCCACAACCCGGCATTGACCAGCCCGACATTGCGCCCAGAGCCCCCGTGCCCCGTGCGATGGGCCTCAAGCACGGCGACCCGCTTGCCTTGCTCCAACAAATGAATCGCTGCCGACAACCCGGTGATGCCCGCGCCAATCACGCACACATCGACCATCAATTCGCCCTTGAGCGCCTTGGCCTCAGGCCGTTGCGGTGTCAGCTTTTCCCACAGACATTCTTCGCGTAGCGCCATCGCAAAAACCCCTGAAATACTGCGCAAAATCTTGTGTTGCTGATCCATCGCTTCGCGAACAAGTTCGCTCCTACAGGATTTACGCAGAACCTGTAGGAGCGGGCTTGCCCGCGATGAGGGACTGTCAGTCGAACGTAATGCCCTGCGCCAGCGGCAATTCAAGGGAGTAGTTCACCGTCGCCGTCTGACGACGCATGTAACCGCGCCATGAATCCGAGCCCGACTCACGACCGCCACCGGTTTCTTTTTCACCGCCGAAAGCGCCGCCGATTTCCGCACCGCTTGGGCCGATGTTGACGTTGGCGATCCCGCAGTCGCTGCCCAGTGCAGAAATAAACTGCTCGGCTTCGCGCACGTCCGTGGTGAAAATGCACGACGACAGGCCTTGCGGCACGGCGTTGTTCAGGCGCACGGCTTCAGCGAAATCGTCGTAACCCACCACGTACAAAATCGGGGCGAAGGTTTCGGTGCAAACCACGTCGCTTTGCTCTGGCATTTCGACGATGGCCGGGGACACGTAGTAGGCATCAGGGAACTGCTCAGCCAACTGGCGCTCGCCGCCGAATACTCGACCGCCTTCGCTCAGGGCCTGTTCAAGGGCGTCCCGCATATTTTCGTAGCTGTTTTTGTCGATCAACGGACCGACCAGATTGCCTTCCAGTGGATGACCGATGCGCACGTTGGCGTAGGCGGTTTTCAGGCGGCTGACGATTTCGTCCTTGACCGATTCGTGGGCAATCAAGCGACGCAAACTGGTGCAGCGCTGACCGGCCGTACCGACGGCGCTGAACAGAATCGCGCGCACAGCCAGATTGAGGTCGGCGCTTGGGCCGAGGATCATCGCGTTGTTGCCGCCCAGTTCAAGAATGCTGCGGGCAAAGCGTGCCGCGATTTTCGGCGCGACTTCGCGACCCATGCGCGTGCTGCCAGTGGCACTGATCAGCGCAACACGCGGGTCGTCGACCAGCGCTTCGCCGGCTTCACGCCCACCGATGACCACCTGGCTCAGGTAAGCAGGCGCATCAGGGAAATGTTTGAGCACGCCTTCGAACAACGACTGGCAGGCCAGTGCGGTCAGCGGGGTTTTCTCCGACGGTTTCCAGATCACGGCATTGCCGCAGACCAGCGCCAGTGTCGTGTTCCAGGCCCAGACCGCGACAGGGAAGTTGAACGCACTGATCACGCCGACGACGCCCAGCGGGTGCCAGGTTTCGCGCATATGGTGACCAGGGCGCTCGGAAGCGATGGTCAAACCGTACAACTGGCGCGACAGGCCGACGGCGAAATCACAGATATCGATCATTTCCTGCACTTCACCCAGACCTTCCTGAGTGATCTTGCCGGCTTCCCACGACACCAATGCACCCAGCTCGGCCTTGTGCTTGCGCAGGGCCTCACCGAACAGACGAATCAGCTCACCACGGCGAGGCGCCGGGACTTTACGCCAGGCGTCGAACGCATGTTCGGCACGGGTGACGTGCTGCTCGACTTCCGCTCGCCCTTCCCAATGCACGGAAGCGATACGGCTGCCATCGACAGGCGTGTGCACGGCCTGATCGCCTTTCTGGTACAGGGCGGGATCGACACCGAGGCGGTTGAGCAAGTCGGTAAGCATGTTGTCTCCTTGATTCTTGAAATGAAAAACGGAAATCGAAAGATGGGTGAAGCGTCAGGCTCTACTAATAGCTGGCCTGAGACGTGCGAACAAACGACCATTAGGCGAGATATCATTCCGTTTATTCATGCTGCCCTCCCATCTGCACGTGGCAGCCTCGAAAAACATAAGGCCTGAGCATGCTCAACAAACGTTATCTGCCATCAATCACCGCGTTGCAATGCTTTGAGGCAGTGACCCGGCACTTGAGTTTTACCCGCGCGGCCGAAGAGCTGAACCTGACGCAAAGCGCCGTCAGCAAACAAGTCGCCCAGCTTGAAGAGCTGGTGCAACACTTGCTGTTTCGCCGCGTGCGCCGACGCCTGCAATTGACTCCGGCTGGCGCGCTGTACCTGGGCGAAGTACGCAAAATCCTCACGCAGGTGGAGATGTCGACCCACTACCTGCGGTCCTACGGTGGCGAAACCGAAGTCCTGCGCGTGTCCACGCCATCGACCTTCGGTGCCCGCTGGCTGGTGCCCCGGCTCAAAGGCTGGCGATTGCGCCATCCGCACATCCACCTGGACCTGATGGATGAACAGGAACCCGACGACCTGATTCAGGGCCGCTGTGACCTGGCGTTCTATTTCGGCCAGGGCGCACGGCCGGGTGCCGAGTCGGTAAAACTGTTCAGCGAAGAACTTATTCCAGTCTGTGCGCCCGGCAGCCTGCCGGACAAACCGTTTACCGACCCGACCCAACTGAGCGAGCTGGTGCTGCTGCAAAGCGCCTCACGCCCGCAAGCCTGGCATGACTGGTTCGACAGCCAGGGTTACCACACCGAACACAGCTACCACGGCCCGCGCTTCGAGACGTTTTACATGTGCATACGCGCCGCACAGGTCGGGTGCGGGGTCGCGCTGCTCCCGCGGTTTCTGGTCGAAGAGGAGCTGGCGGACGGTAAGCTGGTGATCCCCTGGCCCCACGCGCTGCCCAGCCATGACGCCTATTACCTGGCCTACCCTGAGCACACGGCAGAAGTGCCGAAAATCCGCGATTTCGTGCGCTGGATGCTGGAACAGTTGGATAACCCGACAAGTTAGGGGCGACAATGCCGGCCCAGCAGCCCGCACGGACGTCAGCAGCGCCTTTACAGCGTTGCCCGAGCGTTGCGAGCCCAACCCCATCGGCTGCTCTGGAGAGCTGACAACATGAGTGAGAGCGCCTTCTCCGATCGCATCGTGCAGAACCTGCTCGACACCGACTTCTACAAGCTGACCATGATGCAAGCGGTGCTGCACAACTACCCAAACGTCGACGTGGAGTGGGAGTTTCGCTGCCGCAATGGCGAAGACCTGCGGCCTTATCTGGCCGAGATCCGTCATCAGATCGAGCTGCTCTGCGAGCTGTCCATGAGCGACGCTCAGCTGGGTTTTCTTGAGCGCATCAGCTTTATGAAGCCCGATTTTCTGCGCTTCCTAGGCTTGTTCCGCTTCAACATGCGCTATGTGCAGACCAGCATCGAGAACGGTGAGCTGTGCATCCGTCTGCACGGGCCGTGGCTGCACGTGATCATGTTCGAAGTGCCGCTGCTGGCGATTGTCAGCGAAGTGCGCAACCGTCATCGCCACTCCGGCACATTACTCGTACAGGCGCGTGATCAGCTGTATCGCAAATTCGACTGGCTATACGCCAACGCCACCGCCGATGAGTTGGCCGAACTGAAAGTGGCGGATTTCGGCACCCGCCGGCGCTTTTCCTACCGCGTGCAGGAGGAAGTCGTCACTGTGCTCAAGCACGACTTCCCCGGCCAGTTCGTCGGCACCAGCAACGTGCAACTGGCCCGCATGCTGGACCTCAAACCGCTCGGCACCATGGCCCACGAATGGATCATGGCCCACCAGCAACTCGGCCCGCGGCTGATCGACAGTCAAAGTGCCGCGCTCGATTGCTGGGTCCGTGAATACCGTGGCCTGCTAGGTATTGCCCTGACCGATTGCATCACCACCGACGCCTTCCTCAACGATTTCGATCTGTACTTCGCCAAACTGTTCGACGGGTTACGCCATGATTCCGGCGACCCGATCATGTGGGCCGAAAAATGCATTGATCATTACCAGAAGCTCGGCATCGACCCGATGAGCAAGACGCTGGTGTTCTCCGACGGTCTGAACCTGCCGAAGGCGCTGGATATATTCCGTGCGCTACGGGGTCGTATCAACGTCAGCTTCGGCATCGGCACCAATCTCACCGCCGACATCCCCGGTGTAGAGCCATTGAGCATTGTGCTTAAAATGACGGCTTGCGCGGGTCAGGCCGTGGCGAAAATTTCCGACGAACCCGGTAAGACGCAATGCAAGGACCCCAACTTTGTCGCCTACCTGCGGCATGTGTTCGAAGTGCCTGCGAGCCCGGTTTCCAACCCTTCCGTTTCTGCACAACCTGTTAAGGAGTGAATCATGCAAGCCGTACAGCTCCAGATCGCTGAACAGCTCAAGGTCCAGCCACCTTTCGCCGACCAGAATGCACTTGAAGCCGAGGTCGCCCGACGGGTCGCCTTTATCCAGCAATGCCTGCAGAACGCCAGGCTCAAGACCCTGGTACTGGGCATCAGTGGCGGCGTCGATTCGCTGACCGCCGGCTTGCTCGCGCAGCGCGCCGTCGAGCAGTTGCGTAAAAGCACCGGGGATGAAAGCTATCGGTTCATCGCCGTCCGCCTGCCGTATCAGGTCCAGTTCGACGAGCACGAAGCCCAGGCATGTCTGGAGTTCATTGCGCCGGACGAGTCGCACACGGTCAATATCGGTCCGTCTGTGCAAGCGCTGGCAGCGCAGATCAAGGCGTTCGAAGGCCAACACGCCAGTGCGGTGGATTTTGTGATGGGCAACACCAAGGCGCGGATGCGCATGGTCGCGCAATACACCATCGCCGGCGCGCGTCAGGGGCTGGTGATCGGCACCGACCATGCGGCGGAAGCCGTGATGGGCTTTTTCACCAAGTTCGGCGACGGCGCCTGCGACCTGGCACCGCTCAGCGGGCTAGTGAAAAATCAGGTCCGGGCCATCGCCCGCAGTTTTGGCGCCCCACAATCGCTGGTGGAAAAAGTCCCCACCGCCGACCTTGAAGACCTGGTACCCGGCAAACCGGATGAAGCGTCCCACGGCGTGACCTATGCCGAGATCGATGCGTTCCTGCATGGCGAGCCGGTCCGCGAAGAAGCGTTCAACATCATCCGCGACACCTACGCAAAAACGCAGCACAAGCGCGAACTGCCATTCGCGCCGTAAAACAACACAGAACCCACGCAGGAGCGGGCTTGCCCGCGATTGCGGTGTAACTGACGCACCGTATCAAGCTGACTCGCAGGCAAGCCCGCTCCTGCAGAGGGATCGCGTTTCAACAATAGAAAACGGAATGAACCTGCCGTTTTTTTTCGCTTGTCCGGCTGGCTGATCAACGCTTTCATAGGCACCTCTCATTCAGCCAGAGCCGCTGCCCATGTCCTCGTTCCAAGGCCTTTTCTCTCTCGTCGCCTCCGTCGTCGGCCAACCCGCTGCGCAGTGGCTTGAATCCCACGTCGAAGTACCGGAAAGCCTGCACGCCTTCAGTTGGAGCGAGACCGCGCTGCACCGCGCGTGGCTGGCTGAAGCGCTGAACCTGTGCCTGCTTCACAAGCTGGTGGAGGCTGTGCCGATGGGCCGCCTGTATGTCGAGGAACAGGCCGGACAAGGGCGCAAAGTGCTGTTCGACCATGGCGCTATCAGGACGGTGGACTGGGTCGCAAACGGTGAACTGCCGCGGGGTCGCCTGGCGTTTGCCCGGCTACTCGAACCGCTGGGTTTTACCGATGTGCGCACGTATCCACTGACCAAACTGAACATGACCGGCTGGGGTTATCGTCAGCAGGATCTGCCGGAAGATATCGCCCAGTTCTTCGTCTCCGAACTACACCCTGGTCGTTTCAGCCAAGCCTTTCAGGCAGCTGTAGGCCGCATAGTCGGCTCCAGCCGCGATCCGCTGAACGCCGAGCACTCGAGCATCCTCAACCGCCTGCAACTGACCCGCCACTGCACCTTGGCCGAAGCGTACCGCTTGCTGCCGGGGCTGTATGAAGCATTCGGGCGCCAGCATGGCGTGGTGCAGCACGCGGATTATCAGCAAGTACTGAGCGAGAGCGCGGAAATGGCCTGGATCGCCACCGAAGGCAATAGTTTCAATCACCTGACCGACCGGGTCACCGACCTTGAGACCCTGGTGGCGGAACAGAACCGCAGAGAACGGCCAATGAAGGCCAGCATCGAGGTGTCTGCTTCGGGCAGGGTGATGCAGACCGCCTACAAAGCGTGCACCGTAAACCGCGCACTGGCGGACGCCAACGGGCAATTGCACGAACATCAGGTGCCCGGCTCGTTTGTCGAATTTATCCAGCGCAAGCTCGACCCCATCGACGACAAGCTCGACCTCAACTTCGACAGCAGCAATGCGCAGGCCATCTTCAAGATGACCGAGTCGAGACCGACATGATCACCGTCAGCCAGCCAGTAGCCTGAACGCGTCCTGGAAGTGCAGCTCCACGAGGCGCGATTCGCACCGACTTCAGCCTGAAGTTGATGACCCCGCCTCTCCCGCTTCACGGTTGATTCCATAACGCTTTATACGCAGGTAAAGGGTGCTTTTTGCGATGCCAAGTTCCTTCGCCACCTGCGTCAGGTTACCTCGACACCGCTCTATCGTTTTGGAAATGACCTGGCACTCTGTTTCCTTCAGGCTGCCAATGAGACTTTCGCTCTGCTGAACAGCCGTTTTCCGCACATAGGAAGGCAGGTCAGAAAATCTCAATACTGTGCCCCCCATCAGTAACATACCCTCTACCACATTGCGCAGTTCCCGGACGTTACCCGGCCACGCATAGGCCATTAGATGCCCCAGCAGGTCGTCGTCCATGTGTGGAACTTGAACACCGTGTCGATGGGCTCGGCTTATCAGCAAATGTTCAACCAACCGAGGAATATCTTGCTTACGCTCGCGCAGTGGAGGAATCGTTACGCTGGTCACCGCGATCCGATAAAACAAGTCACTCCGAAACCGTTGATTGGCCACATCTTCGCGCAAATCACGGTGGGTTGCCGCGACCAGCCTAAAGTTTACTTTGCGTGGTTCTGTCTCGCCCAGCCGGTATATCTCCCCCTCTTCCAGCACCCGAAGAAGGTAACTTTGCAACTCCAGGGGCATTTCGCCGATTTCATCCAGAAACAATGTGCCCCCGTCTGCGGCTTCAATCTTGCCTTTCATGCCTCCACGGCGGGCCCCGGTGAACGCCCCGTCCGCATAACCGAACAATTCGCTGGAGAGCAGGTCCTTGGAAAGACTCCCACAGTTAATGGAGACAAACGGCCCGTTTTTGCCAACACCTGAATAGTGAATACCCTGCGCAAAAGCTTCCTTGCCAACCCCGGTTTCCCCGTGCAAAAGGACCGATACGTGAGAGTTGGCCAGTTGCCTGGCTTTTCGCAGAGACTCGACAAGCGCCGGGCTCTCTCCGATGATGCTGTCGAACCCTCTGCGCTTTTCACAGTCTTCGTTGCGAGCCAATGGGGTGATAGACGGTCGGACCAGTGCTCTACTCGGCACGCGTATCAACGTGCCTAAACGCACACCTTGCGCGCTGATTGACTGCAGCCAATCGGCAGATAACCACTGTGGTAAAACGCCCATCAAACGTCCGTAGTCGTCCAGGCTCAATGACGGTAGACGGCAGTTATTGGCGACGTTGAAATCGATGCCTCGGGCCGTCAGCGCACCATAAGCCTGAGCATTGGCCTTGATCAGTAAACCATTGGCATCGAACAGCATGATCCCCTCGCCCGCTTCTCTCCACAGATCGACAGAGGCGTCCAATAGCCGGTAGCGATTGGCGGCGTATTGCTTGGCTAATGCGGACTCGATCCGGTCAGCCGTGGTCACCGCCAGGGCAAGCGTGTGGCGGTTGTAAGTCTTCGACTCTCCCGAAACGTTCAGAACACCCAGAATCTGACCATCAGAAGGGTCACGGATGACGGTGGCCGAACAGGTCCACTGCTTGATGCCTTCGCAGAAATGCTCTGCCGCGTGAACCTGTATGGGGCCTTCCAGCAACAGTGCAGTGCCAATCGCATTGGTCCCGCAAACGTCCTCGCCCCAAGGGCTGCCAGGGAGCAGATGAATGTGCTCGGCGCTCCTGAGCGTATAGGGGTCACCGCCCGTCTCGATAATCATGCCGCTGCTGTCGGCTAAAACGATGACGGTGCCCGTCTGCGCAAGAAACTGGTTGGCCATCGCCATCGCTATTGCGCTGACGTCCAGCAGGCGTGCCTGCCCCCCACGGATCGCCGCGAGCTGAGCCTGGGTTACCGGTTCCGGCGCATGTCGAAGCGTTGGGTTGACGCGTTTGTCCAGGCAGCGCCTCCACGAGTCCCCCACCGGATAGCGCAATACCGAAGCAGGTGTTTCGACGCCGCTGAGGACGCCCTCCCACGCAGCCAGTATCTGACCGTCGTGTTCTGGTCGTGGATAGACGAAATCCAGGTGCGAAGCATTCATCAACACATCCTCTTTTCTTATTATGTATGTGCCCGCCTGGCAGCACAGCGAAGGGCTCAGCGCTCTATATAACGGCGAACGCCACTTTTAGGCCATGTCCCTACATTGCAGTTTGTCCTGACTGTACCTCTTCACCTGGGCGCCCGACCACCCTCCAAAGACGAAGAGGACGAATGGCGTTGGGCTGAACGTATTGAACATGGCTCAAGGACATCCCTGTTTATACGGATTGGGACCGAACGAAAGTCATCCACTCATCCGTCCGAGAATCAAACGCCCGACGCATAAAACAACCCGATACACCTCGGACTTATAATTTAATCACTTAAAAATCAGACAGTTATAAATAATAAATTTACTGGCATGCCGCTTGCTATTTCTTATTCGGCAGCCCTAACAATCTGCCGTACACAGTGATGCGTCACACGCTCAAGAGCCTAAGCCGGTTACGGCAATACGGAAGACTGTGTTGTTCAAACACTGGTCAACTGATAACAAACAAAAGGACATAGACCCGTGACACTACAAATCAATATTGATAACGGTGGAACGCTCACCGATATCTGCATACTCACCGATAACGACGTCAAGAAAACCAAGGTACTCACCACGCCCTATGATTTAAGCAATTGCTTTTTTGAAGGGTTGAAAAAAGCGTCCGGCGTGCTCTATGGCGAACCCGATGTGCAGCGGTTACTTGAGGAAGTTGACCTGATCCGCTACTCGACAACGCAAGGCACTAACGCAATATGTGAACGAAAAGGCCCCAAGCTCGGGTTGATTACCAGCCTTAACAACCGCGAACTTTCAGACCAACTAAGGCAGCATGACGCCGACTTATATGACGCCTTGGTCGGGGTACGCGTCAGTTTGCTGGACACCGACTCCCTGGGCGTCGAACAGGCCGAGATGGAGATTGTAAAATCCATCAATGCGCTGACCGCGGCGGGTGCCAATCGCATCGTCGTCAGTTTTGCGGATAAAAACTTCGAAGCGCTGGAAAATATTTTCCGCAAAGTAGTACTCCGTAAATACCCTCGTCATCTACTGGGGGCCGTCCCTACGTTGTATGGCAGCGACCTGAGTATGGATGCGGACCCGGTACGCCGCACCTGGACCGCCCTGATCAACTCCTTTCTTCATCCGGCAATGGAGCAGTTTCTGTTCAATGCAGAAAACCGCTTGCGTGCCTTCAACACCAAAAACCCGTTGTTGATTTTTCGCAACGACGGCGATGCGTCTCGCGTCGCCAAGACGGTGGCAGTGAAGACCTACAGCTCCGGTCCGCGCGGTGGTATGGAGGGGATGAAGTCTTTTGCCAAGCGCTATGGGATGAGCGACGTTGTCGCGATTGATGTCGGTGGCACGACGACGGACATCGGCCAGTGCATCAACGGCAACGTGGCTGAAGTGCGACGCGGTCGTGTCGAAGGTATCAGCGTTTCATTCCCCCTCAGTGAAATCACCAGCGCCGGGGCTGGTGGCAGTTCAGTGTTCAAGGTGGTCGACAAGAAAATCGTGATCGGCCCGGACAGCGTCGGCGCCGTGCCCGGACCGGCCGCCTTTGGTCGTGGCGGCACGCAAGCGACGATTACCGATGCCAGCCTGCTCTCCGGTTTGTTCGATCCAAAATCCTATTTTGGTGGCGGCATGCAGCTGGATCTGGACCGCGCGGCAACCGCCATCGCCATCCATATCGCGACCCCCTTGGGGCTGGAACCCGATGACGCACTGAGCGCGATGGAAACCGCGTATGAAACCAAAATCGCTCAGGAAGTCCTCCGCGTTACACAGGTCAGTAACGAGACGGTGCTGCTGGCTTTTGGCGGCGCAGGCCCACTGAATGCCTGCGGTGTGGCTGAAAAAGCCGGAATCAGTCGTGTCGCGGTTCCCTGCATGGCGGCGGTGTTCAGTGCTTTTGGCATTGGCACTTGCGATATATCGCACCGCTACAGCGCTGTGCTGGACGCCGATCAACGCACCCAGGCGGGTGTCGATGCCGCACTGGCAGAGCTCAGTATCAAAGCCGGGCGTGACATGTTTGCCGAAGGCTTTCAACCGGGCGATTACGACATCGAATCACGCCTGTTCGTCACCGATGCCAAGGGCAAAGAACTCGTTCATCCCTTGGACAAGACGTCGAACGTACGCCTTGCATTCGAGGGCGCACACAGCGCCGAACTGGAAGTCACGGCGATCAAGCGCCTGCGTCAGGACGCTCATCAAGCCGCTCAGTTCACGCCGCTCAACGCCGCCACAAGCAGCGTTACCCGCCATGTACTCACGCGCGACCAAGGCCGTATCGATGTCCCGGTTTATCGACTGGCGGATTTGAAGGCTGGCGATTATGCCCAGGGGCCGGCGATTCTCGAAGAGGACTTCTTCACCTGCAAGGTGCTCGACGGTTGGACGTTTGCCATCAGCGACCACCAAGACATCTTATTGAACAGGAAGGCATGACCATGAAAGTACAGATGACTGAATACCTGCGTCTGGACCTGGACGCCGAGCTATGGGAATGCCGTGTTTGCGACCACATCATCGGCACCGCTCACACCGGATACAAGGAAGGCATGCTGGTGTATGACCGCGATCCACGGGACATCCATCCGCCCATCCTCGCGCCGGAAAAATACCGCTACACCTTCAGCCCGGACCCGGAGTGGGTGCGCATCCTGGAATATTACTGCCCAAAATGTGGCACCCAGGTTGAAACCGAATACGTCCCGCCTGGCCACCCTCCCCTGCATGACATGCAGCCTGATCTACCGGCCTTGCGCGCGCAGTGGGCGGGCCGTACCGAAGTCACCGAGGTTGCAGCTGGACCTGCTGTAACCCTCAGCTCAGACGACCACAAACACTAAACAATTCACTTCCACTCACTACAAGAACAAGGGAAATGATATGAGACGCGTTTCTGTCGATATCGGTGGAACATTCACGGATTGCTTCGTGGTCTGGGATGGCAAATACATCGAAACCAAGGCGCTGACAACCCATCACAACCTGGCACTGGGCTTCAATCAGGCGCTGGGTAAAGGCTGCAAGATATTGGACCTGGAGTTGGCCGACGTCCTCTCCAGCGTGGACTCGGTTCGCTATGCGACCACACTGGGCACCAACGCATTGATCGAGCACAAGGGGCCCAAGATCGGCATGCTGGTCACCTGTGGCTACGAGGCAACCGTCCCTCTGAGCCGTGGTCGCGGGTACGGCGAAGGCCTGGATATCCTGGGCCAGACCGACATACCCAACGCCAGCCGACCGAACCCGCTGGTGCTTCCCAGCATGATTCGAGGCGTGCGCGAGCGTCTGGATTTCGAGGGCAACCTCGTCATGGCCCTTGATGAAGACAACGTTCGTTTGCAGATTCGCGAGCTGGTGAATCGCGGCGCCCAGATCATTGTCGTCTCGCTGATCAATTCCGTGGTCAACCCGGAACACGAGCAACGCATCGAAGAGATCTTGCAGGAGGAATATCCCTCTCACCTGCTGGGCGCTATTCCCATCATCCTGTCTCACCAGGTATCCGGCCGTAAGGGCGAATATGTACGTTCGGCATCGGCGGTCATCGACGGGTATCTGCACTCCACCATGTACCACGCGCTGTCGACGCTGGAACAGAATCTGCGCACACACCATTACGAACAGCCAATGCTGGTTATTCATAACTCAGGCGGCATGGCCCAGCTCAACTCCACCGATGCACTGCAAACCATTCACTCCGGCCCTGTATCGGGCATCGCTGCCTCCGAGCATCTGGCCATGCAGGCCGATCTCGGAAACGTTGTCGCCACCGACATGGGAGGCACCAGCTATGACATCGGCATCGTGGTAGAAGGCGGCGTTAAACACTATGACTTCAACCCGGTCATCGACCGCTGGATGGTGTCCGTGCCGATGGTGCACCTGGTGACGCTCGGGGCGGGCGGCGGTTCAGTGGCCAGCTATGACCGCATGTACAACACGGTCAAATGCGGGCCCGAGTCAGCCGGCTCAGACCCAGGCCCTGCCTGTTACGACCGTGGCGGCTTGAAGCCCACGGTGACCGATGCCGACTTGGTGCTGGGCTACCTCAACGCAGAGAACTATGCAGGAGGCTCCATCCCCCTGAATACGCGCCGCGCCGTCACCGCGATCGAAGACGCCATCTGTGAAGAGTTGGAGTGCGAAGTGATCGAGGCAGCGTTGCTCATCCGCGAGAAAGTGGATGACAACATGGCCAACGGTCTATTCACCGAGTTACGCGCCCGAGGTTACGACCCGAAAGATTTCACCATGTTGGCCTATGGGGGCAACGGGCCGCTGCACTGCTGCAGCATCGCGCAGAACCTTAACATCGACAAAATTCTCGCGCCGCCTTTCAGTTCGGTGTTCTCGGCCGTGGGCGCAGGCAATATTCACCAACTGCACATCCACGAAAAATCACTGTACATGGTGCTGTACGACTCCAATTCCCGTCACCTGTTCAACGACTACGACCGCTTCAACGATATCGTGTCCGAACTCAAAGAGAGGGGCACTCAGGACCTGCTGCGCCAAGGCATTGCCCGCCAGGACATCCGTCATAACCTGGAACTGGACATGCGCTACGGCAACCAGCTAGTCCAGACAACGGCGGTCATTCCTCAGCACACCGTCCATGGCCCCGCCGATATCCTGGCGTTGATAGAACAGTTTGCCAGCGACTATGGCAGCCGTTTCGGGGAAGGATCACAGGCCCCGGAAGCCGGCATACGCATCAACACTATTCGCGTGGCCGCGTTTGTACACCATGAAACCGTGCAATTCGGCAACATCAAGCCCGTGCCTGTAGAGCAACGCAAACAACCCCCGGCACCTTCCTCCACTCGCAAATGCTACTTCGCGGGCCACAAAGAGGCCTTCGACACCCCGGTATGGAATCGTTCAGACATTGATCCTGGGGTGCAAATACGTGGCCCGGCCATTGTGGCTTCTGAGGTCACCACCTTCCTGGTCAACCCGGGCTGGAACTTCGTCGCCGCACTGCAAAACGCCTCTTGGTTTCTTCGCGATCAACTCACGCATTGATGCATTGATCAACTGAAACTTTATGAACTCAAGAAAGGATCTAGACATGAACGATCTTGCTATCAACGTCCCTAGCCTGACACCCAGTGCAGCAGATGCGGCGCTCATCAAGAAATTCCTTGAAGACACGACGCTATTCCTCGCCCCTGACCCGGAAATCATGAACAACCATGATTTGATGCCTCGCTCGGAACAAGAGGACATCAGCATCCGTAAAGACTGCGATGCCCACACCATTGCCAAGATTCGTGACCGACTCCAGTCCGGTTGTGATGAAGGCTACGAGATGGTCGAACAGATGGGTGCCGCGCCTGGGGCTAAATGGGGTGACGTCATCACTGGCGTCTACTCGGCATCCGGGGATCTGGCCATCGCCAGCGCCGGCGGTGTGCTGCTGTTTTCAGCGCTGGTGCACCACCCCATCAAGTTCATTATCAAGAACTGGATCAACGAACCCACGGTGGGCGTACGCGAGGGCGATGGTTTTATTCACAACGATTCGCGCTATGGCAACGTGCACAACACCGACCAGAGCATGATTCTGCCGATCTTCCATGAAGGCAAGCTGGTGTGCTGGGTGGCCGCCACGGTTCATGAAGGGGAAAACGGTGCTATCGAACCCGGCGGCATGCCGTCCATGGCAGAAAGCCCGAGTGACGAAGGGCTGAAAATGAGCCCGTTCAAGGTGGTTGAAAACTACCAGATAAAACGCGACTTGCTGACCTTCCTGCAAAACTCGGTACGCGAGCCCAAGCTCCAGTACGAGGACATGAAGGTCAAACTCTACGGTTGCCTGCGCATCAAGCAGCGTATCGAAGACGTGCTCAAGACTGACGGCCCGGATGCCCTGATCGCGACCCTGCGCCTGACCATGGAAAACGTGCGCACCGAAGTCAAACGCCGCATCAGCGAATGGCCGGACATGACCGTGCGGACCTACATCATTCAAGACTCCACGTTGCGCGAAAACTGTATCGCCAAAATCAACTGCCAACTGACCAAGAAGGGCGACCGACTGATCTTCGACTTCCGGGGTTCGGCGCCGGAGTTTACCAACCGCCCCACCAACACGGTTCTGGCCGGGCTCAAGGGCATGCTCTCGCAATTGGTCATGTGCTACATATGGCCCGACCTGCCGCGTGGACAAGCGGCCTTTGCACCTATTGAGGTCGTCACCGACCCCTATTCCATTCTCAACTCGTCTTACAACGCGCCCAACTCGCAGAGCCTGATGTCCATCTTCACCGGGTTCACAGCGGGCCAGCATGCCGTCGCCAAATTCCTCTATAGCTGCCCGGAGAAGTACACCAAGGTCCATGCCCCTAGCTTCAACATGATCAACACTTTTATCTGGGGTGGCGTCAGCCAGCATGGCGAAACGCTCGGCAACCTGTGTGCCGACCTCAATGGCATGGGCGGCGGCGCACGCGTGGACATGGATGGCGAGCCAGGCTTGCAACCTATCTTCGCCACGATGGCCGACGTCGGCGAGCAAGAACTCAACGAAGAAGACGTGCCGTTCCTGCAACTGGTCTCCAAGAAAATGACCCGCGATGCCATCGCGCCGGGCAAATACCGTGGCGGGCAGGGCTACACCATGATCGTGGCCACCAAGGACAGCGAAGAGTGGGGCTTCATGACCACCGCCCAGGGCGCAAAGGTTCCGCCGCTCCAGGGACTCTTCGGCGGGTATGCCTGCGGCACCTATCCGCTCTCCAAAGTCAAAGGCGTGGACGTTTACGATGTTCTGCTCAATGAACCGGAAAAGTTCAAGCACTCCATCGAGGAAATCATGAACGAGCAATCCTTCGAGGGGGCCGATTACACCACGCACCACATGGGCATGGGCTTTGAAATATCCAACCGGGGCGAACTGTTCATGATTGCCCAAGGGGCTGGCGCAGGCTACGGCGACCTGCTGGAACGGGACCCCGCATTGATCGTTAAAGACCTGGAAGAAGACCTGATCTCACATGGCGTGGCCGAACGTTTGTACAAGGTCAAGATTGCACCCGATACGCTGATTGTCGACCAGAAGGCCACCCAGGTGCTGCGCGATAACGAGCGCAAGGACCGGCTCTCCCGAGGTATTCCCTATGCGGAGTTCATCAAGACCTGGAACAAACCCAAACCACCGGCTCACCTTCCCTACTTTGGCTGCTGGGGGGACGATGCAGACATACTCTACATGGGCACCCCGGACAAAACCCGCCGGGCCAACGAGCCCATGCCCAACTACATGCGCCATCCCAAAGATGTACGTATCGAAGAATTGGAAGCGCGGCTTTCAGCAGTCGGGGCGTCGATGGATGAAAAAAGATGAGCACGCCATTTGCCGAACAGTTGCCCAAGCCGGCAGGCAACGGGGCCATACGCTTATGGCTTAAATCATCCGCCTATACACGGCGACTGCTTCAAGGCTCTGCGGAGGCCGATGTCTGGACCCATGCGGCGAGTTTTCTCGCCTGGTTTTCCCAGTCGCACGGGCTGCTCAAACCGGAGGTAGCGATCCTTGAAGTCGGCGAGCTTTTTGACGCCTGGATCGCCCGCAACGGTGGGCTGGAAAGCCGCCTGGGCAAGCGCCGTCGGCCCACCACCGCGTTACGCGCCCTGTTGGCAGAAGAGGAACCCAAAGCGTTGCTCGCCGAGGTCATTGATGCGGTCGACGCCCACCTGCGTGGGCGAGTGCCGCTGGTGCTGGCGATGCCTTCGCCACGGCATTGGCTGAGCCATGCCAACCGGCTGGCCAATCAACCTGACGAAGCGCCCGATGCCGACACCGTAGAGGATGCCAGCATTTACCTGGCCGACCTGTTGCGCGCCGTCTCCACCAAGCCGGTGAGCGGTGTGCTACTCGAGGAAGCCGCAGGCGATACAGCCTTCAGCGCCGCCGACCTGGAGCGCTACAGTTCTGTCGTCAACGTTGCACGGCATTATCGCTGGTCGCTCGCCCTGCGCTTGCCTCCGGGCACGCCCATGCCCGGCAGCGGGCTGGAGGACTTCGACGCGGTGATCGCACAGGGCGTGCGTGACACTGGCGTGTCGTCTAAAGGACGGGACATCAGCGCCGAGTTTACTCACAGCCCTCCCCACCCGCTGGCCGACGGTGAGTTTTACTTTGCATCGGTCGATCCTGGGCTGCATCCCGAGTCAGTACTGGAGACCCTGGAGTTGTTGCGCAAGCGGGCCTGAGTGGCATCGATACAGCGTGTCCCCACGAGCCCGGCCGGTGTCGGGTCCGTGGGGACACGCCCTTAATAACAACAATCGTATCATCGGCTTTTGGAGACTATTCCAATCATGAAGACCTCTACGCCTGCTCTTTCTCTTGTCACCGCCCCCCCTAAAAAAGAAGCAATAGACCGTATTCCTGTCACCGTGCTGACCGGTTTCCTCGGCTCGGGCAAAACCACACTGCTCAACTACTGGGCGAGCCAGCCCGGCATGTCGGGCGTTGCGCTGCTGGTCAATGAGTTCGGCGACGTCGGCATTGATCATCACTTGGTGGATCATGTCAGTGAGCAGATCGTGCTTCTGGATTCAGGCTGCCTGTGCTGCCGTACCCAAGGAGACCTGGTTGGCGCCCTAAAATCCTTGTCCGAACGTAGCGCGCGTCAGGACATTGCGCCCATCACCCGCGTCATCATCGAAACCACTGGTCTGGCCGACCCGGTGCCGATTATTTACACCTTGATGGAGGATGCTTTCGTCAAAGCCCGTTATGTGTGCGATGGCGTCGTCACGACTGTTTCTGCGATGCATGGGCATGAACAATTGCAACACTACTCAGAAACCACACGGCAAATTGTGGCGGCAGATCGCCTCTTGATCACCAAGTGCGACCTCGCAGGCACCCAGGCAGTGGAGGGGCTGCAAGCCAGCCTTTCACGACTCAACGCACACGCGGCTCAAACGCTGGTGCGCAGGGGGCAGGCGCCTCTGGACGTATTAGTGGGCAATGGCCTGTATGGGCGTTTGCACCTTCAGAAAGTCAGCCTGCCGAACTGGATGGGAACAACCCACATCCCGCTTGTGGCAGACCTTGATTTGACACGAGTCAGTAACGATGTAGAGGCCAATAGCGATCAAGACAGCAGCAGCGGCCCGCGCCTTCGGCCAGCTCAACCCACTCAACATCACACCGACGAGACTCACAGTTTTGTCGTGCGCTTTACCCGGGAAGTCCCCTGGTTCGGATTCTCACTGGTGATGGGCCACATACTGCGCAAGTACGGCAAACACCTGCTGCGCGTCAAAGGCTTGATGCTGGCTGCAGATGACTCGCGCCCACTGGTCGTGCAGTGTGTGCAAGACGTTGCGTATCCGCCCGTACGTCTGCCGGCCTGGCCAAAGGAAGGCGCGTTTGCCGATGGGTGCAGCCGGTTGGTATTCATCACCCGCGGTTTGCCAAAGGATCACATTGAATCCCTGTGCAACGACTTGTCCAACTTGCCGGCAGATCGGCCCGCGCTTAGACAAAGTGCGGCGGATTTAACCCTGCCGACACGCTGCTGGTTTTCCCAGCGAGTCCCGGTCATGAACAACCAAAAACTACAACACGGTGGATGGTTCGTTCAGTCAACCCAACTGAAATGACCCGAAGGATTTTCAAGCGGAAGTAGGAAACTTCCTGATTTCCGCTGACCCATTGAACCTGTGTGGCACCCGAGGCAACCTGTTGTCAGACGTTTCGCGCAAGGATTCAGATGAATGCTCAGAGCCTACAAGGCTTATCACCTTCAACACCTGTCGATGATTCAGCGCGCCTGGTTTTTTCCCCTGTTCGCTGGCCTCGGCGTTATCAGCTGGATTGCAACCGCCACCTGCGAGTCCCCCGCCAACGACAGCGGTTATCGCAGCAGCACCCACTTTATGCTAATTGGCGAAATGCCCGCGAACACCGCCCTGCGGGGAACGGCCCAATACGATCCGATGCCAGGCCAGCGCGACTGCCCTTATCACCACCCACAGTTACACCTGGACACTCGCCCAAACGATTTACCGCAGACATTCAGCTTTGAAGTCCCGTTGGCGTGGCACCTTCCAGACTGCACGCTGCTGTTGAGCGAAGTGGATTTCGTCACGGAGGGATTTTATGGGGCCGGGTACGCGCAACGCAGCAGCACGACCAGCGGCGCAATTGCAGTGCGTGATGCGCTGCAAAAAGGTGTACCGGGGTTCCCCGAATCAGGGGAAAAGGAATATCGCGGCGTATGCAGTTGGCAGACGTATACCCAGATGGATAGGCAAGACCTGCAATCGCTCATGACCTGTCATGCCGCGAACCGGCAGTGGACACTGATCGGCGATCAGCGCAGGCCACGTCGCCCGGGAGGTGCGGTGAGCCGTAATGAGCTGGCGGGAAAAACCATCCGCATGACGTTCAGGATGGTCGAAGCGTCATAGCCCGGCGCGGGGCCGAGCCATGACACTGTGCGCACGCGTTATTTCAGGACGATAGCGCCTTTCATCATGCTGATGTGGCCTGGGAACGTGCAGAAAAACGCGTATTTCTCAGCAGCATCAAGCTTCGAAACATCGAACGTCACCGAGTCTTTTTCGCCAGCACCAATGACTTTGGTGTGTGCAATGACACGGGCATCGCCTTCTTTCAGGTAGTTTTTGTCGACACCGGCACCGATACCGTCGGTAGCGACGGGCTGCGCGTCAGCTTCTTTGGCCAACACCCAGTTATGACCCATGACATTTTTTGGCAGGCTGCCGGAGTGAGTCAGGTTCACGGTGAAGGTCTTGCAGCTTTTATCGACAGTGATTTCTTTAGTGCTGTAGGTCATCTGATCCGTGGAATCAATGTCGACCTTGCACTCTGCCGCCAACAAATGGCCACTGGCCAACGTCAGCAGGGATACAGCGACAAGTTTACGAAGCATGGTGAATCTCCAAGGCAGGGTAATTTTTTGAAAAAACTGTCTGTTGGAAGACTGCCTGATCTGCGGTCAAGTTCCAATGACCTGCGTCAACGCAACGCATGTCACTGTCTACAGCTATCGACGTCATCGAAACAATCAACCAGCCAAGCGAGTTGCGACGCCCTAACATGGGGCCATCATCACTCACTGGAGCGTACATCATGCACCTCAACGGACTGTTTCGCAGCTTGTTTGCCGCTTATGCGTGCGGCGCCAGCGGTACCTATGAACACCATTACGATTAACCCGGGCGCGACTGGCGCTTGGACTGGGGTGCCCGAACCCTTACTCTGTGGGCGTCGATGACCATGGAGCAGGCAATGTCTTTAACATCCGTATGTATATTTTGCGGTGCCAGCACCGGCACCAACCCGGTGTACCGTGAAGCGGCGATTGCGTTGGGCCGTACCTTGGCTGAACGCAAGTTGACCCTGATCTATGGCGGCGGTGCCGTCGGCCTGATGGGTATCGTGGCCGATGCCGCATTGGCGGCGGGCGGCGAAGTGATCGGGATCATTCCCGAAAGCCTGCAAAATGCGGAAATCGGCCACAAAGGTCTGACCCGACTGGAAGTCGTCGATGGCATGCACGCCCGCAAAGCGCGCATGGCGGAACTGAGCGACGCCTTTATCGCCTTACCGGGTGGTTTGGGGACGCTGGAAGAAATGTTCGAAGTCTGGACCTGGGGCCAGTTGGGCTATCACGCCAAACCGCTGGGGCTGATGGACGTGAACGGTTTCTACAGCAAACTGACCGACTTTCTCGACCACGTGGTCAGCGAAGGTTTTGTCCGCGAGCAGCACCGCGGCATGCTGCAGATCAGCGAGTCGCCGAGCGAACTGCTGGAGGCCCTGGAGGCCTGGAAACCCTTGGCAGCCCCGAAGTGGGCAGACCAAAAGCCGACCTGACCCGCCTGTCAAAAGCCTCGCAGAGACCGTTGAGCACACAACGCCGTGTGCCCGACCCGGTTCTCAGGCAGAATAGAGGCATTTCCCGCCTTATACAGAGGACCGCCCATGGCTAAACCTAACTATTCCTTCGCCAAACGTCAGAGAGATCTGGCAAAAGAGCAGAAGAAAGAGGAAAAGCTGCAGAAAAAGAATGCTGCCTTGACTGAAACCGGCGCAGAAGGCGAAACCGTTGAAGGCCAAGAGCCTGCCGACGACGCTGAGGCGACTCCAGAGCAAACGCCTGCTAGCTGAAACCGCGGGGCTTCGCCAATCGACGAAGCCCGTACGCCACGTCTGTCGTTTATGCGGCAGACCATGGCACCTCCCCCTTCAGAATGTATTCACCAAGATCAATCGGCCTCGGCGCTGACCGGCATCACCGTCACCCGAACCTCCGGGTCATGACTGCCTCCCCCCAGAATCACCCCACGCAACGGCGATACATCGGAGAAATCCCGGCCCCAGGCCAGGCTTATGTGCTCCAACGCTGGCTGCACATTGTTGGTCGGATCAAAATCGACCCAACCCAACACCGGACAAAACACCGAAATCCAGGCATGCGACGCATCTGCGCCAATCATGCGTGGCTGGCCGGGCGGTGGCTGGGTGAGCAGATAACCGCTGACATAGCGTGCCGCAAGGCCGCGTGAGCGCAGGCAGGCAAGCATCAAGTGGGCAAAGTCCTGACACACCCCGCGTCGATTTTCCAACACCTCGACCAGCGGCGTTGCCACCTGAGTGGCTTCACCGTCGAAGGTGAACTCACTGAAAATCTTCTCCATCAACGCCTGCACGCACAGCAATAACGGCTGATCGTGCGGAAAACAGCTTTCGGAGAAGTCGACGAAGGTTTGTTTCAAATGCACATACGGTGACTCGAAGCGGAACCGGCACGCTTCGAGAATCGCTGGTGACATCGGCCGCCCGCTGTAGGTCAAGGCGCTGCGCGTGGCATCCCAATCGGCGGACAGGCTAAAGTCCAGCGACGGCCGAGCCAGCACTTCGACCCGCAGTCGTGCGTTGACCTTCAATTCATCATGCGGCCTTTCGAACGCCAGGCGCGTGAGCGGATTGCCAAATACATCCAGCTCATCCCGTCGGCTGGTGGGCGTCGGGTTGATCAACAATTGCTGCTCGGTACAACGCTGCCAAGCACAAGGCCGTGGCCACAAATGCGCCAATTGCTGCGCCAGGGACACCGGGCTGTCGTATTCGTAATGAGTGTCGTGAAAAATCTGGTAATGAGCACTCATCAGACGGACACCGTGCGCTGGCTGACATCATCGACGTGGGCAAAATGGCGCAAGGCCAATCGGTCCGACACTTGGCCACTGGCCTCGCCGATGCTCTGCAGCAAATCGGCCAGACCATCGAGTACAGCGCGCACGCTGCCTTGGCCGAACAGCGAATTCTCCAGGCTGCCGAGGTCGAAGGCCGACAGGCGCCTGATCAATAACGGCAAGCTGGTATCACGAGGCGCGCCGAAGTCTTCGTTCAGACGGACCAGCGAACTCGACACCAGCTTCAACTGGAACAACACCGCGTGCGGGTTTTGCTCATCGAGCAACAGCAAGTCGAGCACCGGGATCAATTGCGGCACTGCCAGGTAGCGCGAGCGGTAGGTGATGCTGCTATTGCCCAGCTCCAACAGCCACTCCAGGCCCGCGTCATCGTTTACCGCGGCATCGCGCAGGAACGCCGCCAGGCTGGTACTGAGAAACCGTAGCCGCTCGATACGCCGACCGATCATCAAAAAGCGCCAGCCTTCATCGCGGGTCATGTCGTCCAGGGCAAAACCGGACAAGGCTGCCAGCGACATCACCAGACGGTTGAGGAAGTCCAACAACTCACCAAAGTCGGGATCGTCTGTTTCCAGGCTCATGGTTTCGCGCTGCAGTTCAACCAGCGCTTGCCAGTTTTCTCGCGACAGCTTGCCGCGCACTTGCGATGCCGCCCACTGCAGGCGGTGCAGGTTGGCCCGCAGGCTGAATACGCCGTCTTCGCCCAACAGTCCGGCGAGCAAACGCTCGTGCAGTTCGCCCCCCTCTTCCTCGTCTGGCAGCAAGTGCAGGCTCTCGCCCAGCTTCACCGCTGCTTGCAGGGCCAAAGGGTCGTCGCCATCGACATAACGCGCCAGCATGATCCGCAACAACCGTGCGCTGTCATCGCAACGCTCGCAGTAGCGGCCGAACCAGAACAAATTCTCTACCACCCGCGATGGCAGATAAGGATCACGTCGAATCAAGTCACGCACACCCAGGGCACGCTGACCTTTCCACGGTTCGACACCATAGACACGCTCACCCAAGACCCAGGTGTCCTTGCTCGCTCCGCCGCGCTGCATCGACACCACGTCGGCATCGGCCTCGGCCGCCACCCGGGTCAATCCACCCGGCAGCACCCGATAACCGTCGGCGCTGGCGACGGCATACACCCGCATGCCAATCGCCCGAGGTTGCAACTGATCGCCATCGGTTTGCCAGACAGGTGCATGGGACAGCTGCGCCAACTCCTGCGCAACATACGCGTAAGGTCGGGCCTGCATCCGCTCCGCCAATGCCTGACGCTGCTCGGCATTCAAATCGCGGCCAAACACCGGCGTGAAACTTTGTGACGGGAACGCCGGCTTGATCAGCAGTTCGGGAAGTTTTTCCAGCGCCTGGGCCAGCACCGGAGGTTCGCCGCACCACCATGTCGCCACGGATGGGAGGATCAATTCTTCACCAAACAGGTGCTGATTGATTTTCGGCAGAAAGCCCAGCAAACCGGGCGATTCCAGAACGCCGCTGCCCAAGGCATTGGCGACCAGTACCCGTCCCTGACGCACCGCTTCGAGCAAGCCTGGAACACCCAGCGCTGAGTCGGTGCGCAATTCCAGTGGATCGCAGAAGTCATCATCGAGCCGACGCATGATCGCGTGAACCCGACGCAGGCCGCTGAGCGTTTTCAGGTAAACCGTGGCGTCGCGCACCGTCAGATCGCCGCCTTCGACCAGTGGATAACCCAGTTGGCGAGCGAGATAAAGGTGTTCGAAATAGCTTTCGTTGAAGCGGCCGGGGGTCAACAGGACCACCAGAGGCGCTTCGTTGTCGCTGGGCGCCTGGCGCACCAGCGTCTCTTGCAAGGCGCGGAAAAAGCCCGACAGGTGCTGCACCTGCAAGTCGCGGTACATGTCAGGGAACGCACGCGAGACGATTTGCCGGTTCTCCAACGCGTAACCGGCACCCGAGGGCGCCTGAGTACGGTCGGCGGTTACCCACCAGCGGCCATCAGGGGTGCGGGCCAGATCCACGGCGTACATGTGCAGGAACGTGCCTTCGGGCGGTCTCACGCCCTGACACGGCCACAGAAAATTGTTATGCCCGAACACCAGCTCCGCCGGCAGCAAACCGTCGGCGATCAACTGCTGAGGGCCGTACAGGTCGGCCAGCACCGCATTCAGCAACCGCGCCCGCTGAGCGATGCCTGCGGCGACCTGCTGCCATTCCTGAGCGGGTATCAGGTGCGGCAGCAGATCCAGCTCCCAGGGCCGGTCTGCGCCTTTTGGATCGGCGTAAACGTTGTAGGTCACCCCGTTTTCCTGAATCTGCCGAGTCAGCAGCGCCTGCCGCTGCATCAATTGTGCGGGCGTGCTGCGTTGCAGATGCTCATACAGGCGCTGCCAATGCGGACGAACAGCGCCGCTGGCATCCAGCATCTCGTGATAAGTACCCGCAGTCAGCGGGTAACGGTCAAGCAGGTCGGGCATGAAGGGCTCGGCAGACAACAAAAGACGTCAGATTAGTGCAGAAAAATGTCACGCGTATGGGTAAACCCTGCGCGTGACATCTCCCTGAGCGGGCTTGTTTTAATGGCGGCGCATATCCAGCGTCATCGGCAGTTCATCATTAATGCTCAACAACGGCACTTGCAGCTTGCCGGGGCTATGGCCGATGCGGAAGAAACGCGACAGACGACGGCTTTCTGCCTCATTGGCATTCACCGGCAACGTCTCGTAATTGCGCCCCCCGGGATGCGCGACATGATACTCGCAACCCCCCAACGAGCGCTGCATCCACGTGTCGAGCAGGTCGAACACCAACGGCGCGTGCACCGGGATGGTCGGCTGCAAACAATTGGAGGGCTGCCATGCGCGATAACGCACGCCCGCAACGAACTCGCCAACCCGTCCTGTCGGCTGCAGCGGCACCGCTATGCCGTTGCAAGTCAGCATGTAACGCTGCGGCGGCAAGCCATTGATCTTGACCTGCAAGCGCTCCAGCGACGAGTCGACATAACGCACTGCGCCCCCCGCAGCCCCTTCTTCACCCAGCACATGCCAGGGTTCCAGTGCCTGACGCACTTCCAGTTCGATGCCGCTGACCGCGTAGTCGCCGACTTTCGGGAAACGGAACTCCAGATGCGCGGCAAACCATTCGGCACGCAGCGGATAACCGGCGGCATTCAGCTCGACGATGACATCGGCAAAATCCTGCTCGATAAAGTGCGGGAGCATGAAGCGGTCGTGCAGTTCGGTGCCCCAACGCGCCAACTTGGCGGGTGCATAAGGCTCACGCCAGAAGCGCGCGACCAACGCCCGCAGCAATAGCTGTTGGGCCAGGCTCATGCGGGCATGTGGCGGCATTTCAAAGGCGCGCAGCTCCAGCAGGCCCAAACGCCCCGTCGCACCGTCCGGCGAGTAAAGCTTGTCGACACAGAACTCGGCGCGGTGGGTGTTGCCGGTGACATCGATCAACAGGTTTCGCAGCAGCCGGTCCACCAGCCACGGCGCACATTCTTCGCCCGGTTCCGGCATTTGCGCGAAGGCAATCTCCAGCTCGTACAGCGAATCGTTGCGCGCCTCATCGACACGCGGCGCTTGCGAGGTCGGCCCGATAAACAAGCCGGAAAACAGGTACGACAAGGACGGATGGTTGTGCCAATAGCTGAGCAGGCTGCGCAGCAAATCCGGACGCCGTAGAAAGGGTGAGTCCGCCGGGGTCGCGCCACCGAGGACAAAATGGTTGCCACCGCCGGTACCGGTGTGGCGACCATCGATCATGAATTTCTCGGTGGTCAGGCGTGTCAGTCGCGCCTGCTCATAGAGAAACTCGGTGCGTTCAACCAACTCATCCCAACTGGCAGAGGGCTGCACATTGACTTCGATGACACCCGGATCAGGGGTGATCCGGAAGTTCGACAGCCGTGGATCGCTGGGCGGCTCATACCCTTCGAGCAATACCGGGCAGTGCAGCTCCTCGGCAGTGGCTTCGATCGCGGCGACCAGTTCGAGGTAATCCTCGAGTTTCTCCAGCGGCGGCATGAACAGGTACAACCGCCCTTCCCGCGCTTCGGCGCACAATGCGGTACGGGTCAGCCAGTCGGCCGACTCATCGATCTTGGGCTCGCGCTCGGCGTCGGGGTTTGCGTGCTCGGTCAAGCCACTGAGCTGCGTCTGCAACTGCTCGCTGGCAGGCAGTTCGGCAAACGCCTGATTGTGGTCAGTAGGATGAATGAACGGGTATTCCGCTGCCTTGACCCACGGTTGCGACGCCAGCGGCAGTCGATAACCGAGTGCCGAATCCCCCGGCACCAGCCGGCAATGATTGTCGCGCAAAAACCAGCGACCGCTCTGCCACAGATCCCCTGCCGCATTGCGCGCCAGAGGCAGGACTTGGCCGATGACCTTGTCCAGCCCCTGGGCGAACACTTTGCGCAGGCGATCACGCTCCAGCGTGTCAGCCAGACGCGAATCCTCGGCCTCGACGTTCAGCGGCAGCGCACCTTCGCGCCACAGGTAATAGAAATTATCTTCATAGGCCGGGAATACAAAGCGCGCGGGCAGTTTCAAGCGCTCAGCCACGCTGGCAAGGAAACGTCCGGCCAACGTGCCATCGGCGCCGTAGTCTTCGGTTTCATCTGCGACCAAGGCGTTGTTACGCCATACCGGCTGCCCATCGCGACGCCAGAAACAGTTCAGCGACCAGCGCGGCAATTGCTCGCCGGGGTACCACTTGCCCTGCCCAAAGTGCACGAGGCCCTTTGGTGCGTAATGCTTGCGCATGCGCTGGAACAACTCGGCGGACAACCGACGCTTTTCCGGGCCGAGGGCGGCGGTGTTCCACTCATCGCCATCGCGGTCATCAATCGATACAAACGTCGGCTCGCCGCCCATGGTCAGGCGCACGTCATCACGGGTCAGGTCACTGTCGATCTTGTGCCCAAGGGCCTGGATCGCCAGCCACTGTTCTTCGCTGTAGGGCTTGGTGACGCGAGGCGCTTCCCAGATGCGCTCGACCGACATTTCATGGCTGAACTCGGTCTCACAGGGCTCGACCAGGCCACTGATCGGCGCCGCAGAAGACGGCTCCGGGCTGCACGCCAATGGAATATGGCCTTCGCCCGCGAACAGACCGGATGTTGCATCAAGTCCGACCCAGCCAGCACCGGGCAGATACACCTCGCACCACGCGTGCAAATCGGTGAAATCAACATCGGTGCCGGACGGCCCGTCGAGTGCTTCGACATCCGCCTTGAGCTGGATCAGGTACCCCGACACGAAACGCGCAGCCATGCCCAAGTGACGCAGCAACTGCACCAGTAACCAGGCCGAATCGCGGCATGAGCCGGACGCGTTTTCCAGGGTGAATTCCGGCGTCTGCACGCCAGGTTCCATACGAATCAGGTAATCAATGTCCTGACTCAAGCGTTGGTTCAGCGCCACCAGAAAATCGATGGCAGGCAATGGCGTGCGATCGATGCTCGCCAGATAAGCCGAGAACTTCGGGGTCAGCGGCAGTTTTTCAAGGTACGGCGCCAGCTCACGCTGCTCGTCGCTGGCGTAGGTAAAGGGGATTTTTTCCGCGTACGGCTCAAGAAAGAAGTCGAACGGGTTGAACACGGCCATCTCGGCGACCAGATCAACCTCGACGCGCAATTCGTTGGTCTTTTCGGGGAAGACCAGGCGGGCCAGATAGTTACCTTGTG
This sequence comes from Pseudomonas sp. ASL8, assembly GCF_056680355.1. Lineage (NCBI taxonomy): Bacteria > Pseudomonadati > Pseudomonadota > Gammaproteobacteria > Pseudomonadales > Pseudomonadaceae > Pseudomonas > Pseudomonas sp. ASL8. The sequence continues at coordinate 1,058,376 of NZ_CM155278.1, forward strand.
GGTCCTGCTGCCAGTTGACGAAGTGCTGCTCCGGCAGGACTTTCAAGGCATAGGACAAAATCCGCGTGCGGCTATGCGCCGCCGGACGGAGTCGAACGATCTGTGGACCCAACTCGACCGCGCGGTCGTAGCGGTAATGCGTGACATGGTGCAAGGCGATATGAATCGACACGGCGTGCCTCCTGCGAGCCTGGACGGTAATGGAACCGCGCAAGACTTATGCCATCCGGGCAAATACGGCGGTTCCTCGGTACAGCAGCAGCGCTGGGCACCATTAAAGCGCCATGTCTGACCTGCGGTGCAAGCGTTGCACAGAAACAGTGCTTGCGCCCAAAAAAACCTGCGCACTGAACGGTTTCCTTCAGAAAATCGCTATGCGGCCCTGCGCCTCGTGAATCCCACACACAATAACTATGTAAAGCAGGCTTCCTGGCGCTCCCGGCTTAGATGGCCCCCCCATTAATCATGGGCGGGCACGAACAAGACTTCCCCAGCATGGGCATAGATCGAGTCGTGGAAATAACATCTTTAGAGACGACCTCAATAGACATGCTCAACGCCAATATCGAAGCCTCATTAGCAGCACTGACCAAACACACACCTTTCACTCATTGGGGCCGCCCTGAATTGGGTGACTTCGCACTGTTGCTGGACGTGCTCACCGAAAAAAAACCGCCAGCGAGTTCAACTTCGAAATACCCCGTCTTCAACCCACTCCCGGCACGCCCTTTCACAAGGACTATGCCGCGGCAGTCGACACGTTGAATGCCTTGGCGGCCACCCGTACATTTATCGACGTCTGTGCAGCTCAAAAAATAGGGGCACTTACCGAGGTCAGTATTACCAGGACCCAGGGGCTGCGCGGATATGATGCTGAACGGACAGATCACGATCTGACCCTGATCATCAGGGCATCGGACGAACTCAGGGACGCCCTGAAAGCACTGTTTGATACCGCAGATCAGCTGGGTGGAGCACTGTACGGCGACGGTACGGTACAGCCCTTTCAACTGCTGAAACGCTATGGGTTGACGCCGCCAACAAATCAGGTCGAGAGTCGGGTTTGCATTGACGCGCTGCAAGCCGCCCAAGAAGCAGTACTTCGAATCATCACCCGTGAAACGTTAGATATCGGCGAGAACATCGACGGCACCGACGGCGCACTCGTCATCGAGACGCTCAAGCACTTCATGTCAGGCAGTGCTGTGCCTTGGGTGGATCAACTCGGCGGGACCTTTCTGAGGTCGTCGCTGACCGCCGACATTCGCGCCTATCCGATGACCACGTTTGCAAAGATCGTTGAGTCTGAGGAAGGACAACGCCTTGCCAATAGCCTGCTAGTTGCCCTGGGCTGGTATGGAGCCCGCGCGCACCAGAAGACATCGCCGGCCATCGCTGCAAAACTGCTACATCACGCGCTCGCGCAGGCGCTGGACCCTGCCTCAAACCTGCTGGGCTATGACTTCGAACATCCAGATAACGCGGGGAAAAGTTATAGCGCCCTGCGTGACGACATTGAGAAGCACTACCAGCAGCGTGGCATAGCGGCCTATGACAAAACGGCAGTGCTGGTCAGTTTTTTGCTGAGAGCGCATTACCCGGTCGACTTCCAGATTGAAGGTTCGCCCCCCGAACTCGGATACCGATGGAGTTCGGCGTGGGTGCACTTTCAACACGGCATCAACCTTGCCCAAGCCATTGAACCCGGCTTGGCGCTGACGATGAATTGTCAGCAGCTCTCAACCTATGCATCGACCTTGCTCGGCACGGCGACACCCGAACAAGAACTACTGATTTCGGCAACACTTACACCGCCAGTCTTACAGTGGGCCAGTGCGCACACAGTGATCCAACCAACGGAAGACGGAGGCTATTCAACGGAACAGCGCAACACGGCAATGGCGCAGTTTACCGACCACGAAGAAACGCTAGAGAACGCCATACAACAGCTTAAACAACCTGCCCCCCAACGCCTGGACATGACACGAAAAACACTGGCCGAATGGAGCTTGCCTCCAGAGACTGAATTCATCAGTTTTCCGGAGACGAACCTGGACATGACCCTCCAGGCCAACAGACGCCGCTATTCAATCGACTACAGAAACTTGCCTAATGGCCCCGCGAGTTATTCGGCTCTGGACCTGCTAGCCTCTGGCCGATTAAAGGGTGATAACCCTGCGTGGATCCCGCCCTATAACTATAACAATGCAACCGGCGTTTTCCTTCCGCCGTTCGCAAGATACAAAGGTCTCCCTGACATACCCACCGCATTTGAGGCCGACTTCGGGGTATGGCTGAAAAGCACAAAGGCTGCCTATGAACACATCATCGTGGCGCTCATCAGCGACCTTCCCAGGCAAGAACGCGACGCCATTGAACACGGCCACGTTCAGTTATACGGGTTGCGTAAACCTACGGCCAACATTGCGCTGGACGATGATGAGCGCAATTTCCAGGCACTGATGGCGCGGTATGGATTCATCATCCACGCCACCCATGAAGGCCGAGAAAACGTTCATGAAGTGTTGCCTTATGCAGGGTTTATCCGTCGCAGGGATGACCTCACTCTTGCGCCAATATCCAATGCAATCAAGCTCCGCAACAGCGCCTTCATGCGGCGCGGGACGCTGCTGCCATTCGACCTGAACGCATATGCCACGGGGGCTGCGCCGCTGTTAAACACCACCTCTACGGCGGTTGTTCACTTTCTCCAAGGGTATCTTCCTGCTCGCCACACAACAACGATGGCGGAGACCTGGCGACCGTTGCGAGCGGCGCAGATAGGCCGTGACGTGGCCCAACGTTATCTTTTCGAAAGCGAAAGTAAACTCCGCGAAGCGGCCAGGGGAGTCACCCTGTTCGACGGCTCGGTCGATGCGGTGGCGTTTCTGAAAGACTACGTCATCCCTATATGGGGACCACTGGAAAATCTTGTTTCGGGCATCAAGTCGGGCGACCTTCGCACTATTATCATGGCCTCGATCGGACTTGCTTTTGATGTGCTTTCTCTAATAGCGCCGTTGGCAAAAATGGGTAGCCTCACGTTTCGCTTCGTGCGCAATGCCGCGACATTTGGCCTCAGAGCCAGTCTGCCTCGCCTGGCGCCTCTTGCCGGTAACTACCTTGCCACCGCAGCGACGGCAATTAACCCGTTAGACGGCGTTTTCACTCTGTTCAAATCCGGCACACACGTCGTCCTGAAACTGAATCATGCAGGCGCACGCTTACTTCGGATTAGCGTCAAACAGTTGAGGGATAGGCTGACGACAGTCCGTCATGGCAATAAGGGTTTACGCCTGGTCACCGACGAACAACCGGCCGCATGGATAATGTCAGATAGCCGCTATCGCGTGCGAAAGGTCAATCAGCATCAAAACGTGCTGACTTATCATGACCTTCGTTCATCGGCAAAAGGTTCGACGCCTTATCTTGTCGACCCCATGACACGTAAGCCCTATGGCGCGCCATTGATGCGTATCAACGACCAAGGCAGCCTCAGTCGCCATGTGCCCACAGACATCGCACTTAATGATCAGCATGGCGGTTGGACGCTTCTAGACGCGACACCGAACCTCACTAAACAGTGGACGCGCTGGGGGGATGATCTCTTTCTGGAGGCCGGCGGCATTACGTATAAAAAGATAACCCGTGAGAACGGGGCCTCTGTATTGAAGCGGACACGGATTTTAAACAAAGCAGATGAATTGGACCCGCTCTTGAAAGTGCCTTGCCGGCTTAAAAGATCACCCGACGACCTTGTTAAGTGTGCCGCCAATCGGTTCAGTAATGCAGGACATACTAACGTTGACGCTGCCAGAACACAGGGGGTCGATGCCGCGCCTTGGTTTACAGACAGGCGCGTGACCGCCGACGATACGGGCACACTGGTACATCAACGCAGTGTCCATGAGATAAAAAACGGCCTGCTCATTAAAAAATCAGGAACCGCGTTACTTCTGCCTAAAAACTACAAACAGAAAATTACGGCAACCGTCACGGGGGGAAACGATATTTTCAAACAGATCGAGATCAAGGACGGTCTGGTGGAGGGTATAAAAGATACCCGTATCATTTCGGCTGTTGTTGCAAAACGAACAGTCGGCGGCGCGAAAGTCATCGTTACCCAAGCGGACGAGGGCATTTATTACTCGGGGCATTTTTTTGACGACCGGCCGCTGGCCTTAACCCGAATACAGGTGAACATTAATAACGTGGGCGCGGCAACCCGCCTCAAAGATGAACACTATCTTATCTATATTTATAATGGCTCTTACGATGCGAACAGGTACATAAAAGAACTCAGCCCCGCCGTCATCGACGCGGACCTGAACGCGATCAAACGGGACATCGTTGCGGGAAAGGAAACCTACATCAGCACATTTGTAGGGGGGCCTTTCAACATGGGTACTACGCCTGAGCAGGCGGCACTTTTTTGCAAATATACTCAAGACCGTGCGGTTGTAGCTGCTCGTGTTAACAGGCCATCCTGGACGTCGCTCGACCTGAACACTCCACTGACAGCGAGAGCGGGGATTGCCACTGAACTGAACAGGCTGCACGTGTCAGAGACAATATTTACCGCAGATAACATTACACAGCGGGCAACGACACAACGCCTGACCCCTGAAAACAAAAACTTCGCGTACGTAAAAATCAAATCAAAAGAGTCAGACCGCCAACCGACGAAAGTTTATTACAGCCTGTCTGGCTTAAAAAAGTCTCGTCTTGATTTCCCACTGACAAAACAGACCGACAAAGGCGATGGCGCCACGCTAAAAAACTGGAATATCACCAAGGACGGCATCGCGGTATCACCGGAGAAAACGCACTACATCAATGCCCAGCGAACTAAAAACCCGGTCGGCACGCGTAAAGCGGACCCTCACGAGGCCCTTTTCCTTCCCGACCTGACCGCTAACGCGTCAGGAAATCACAGGATGATGGACAGCGAGCACATGATATTGAACGCACTAAACGCCGATAAAATTGACTTCACCCAGGTGGAATCGATTGAGGTTTTTTCAACCTATCCGACCTGCCAGTCCTGCACTGCGGGGCTCATGGCACTTAAATCGAAAGTGCCTGATGGGGCGTTCACGGTGTTCGAAGGAGGCCGGTTACCTTGACCGAAAACGTTAAACACGCCTGACGGCCTGACCACAACGCTCGCCTGAGGCTGGCGTTGTGGTGCATGGGCGTGCTGCCTAGCGCGGAACCACTGGCTTGCGCACTGGCCGCTGGCTCTTGCCACCCTTGGCGGCCTCAATGCGCTCTTTGGCCGCCTGCTTGTTGCGGGCAAACGCCGCTGCTTTGGCCTCTTCGCGCTTGTCCCACGGGTTACCGCCATCGCTGGCGCGTGGTGGCAGGCCGGTGTGTTGGGTCTGAATCAGCGTGGTCTTCGTGGTCTTGGCAACCTTGTGGCTGCCCGCTGGCGTCGAGTTCTTGCGACGGGCGCTTTCATAGCTATCCGTCGCAGGTTGATGCAGCGGGATAAGCTGATTCTTGCCCGGCCCGATCAGGTCGGAGCGGCCCATGCGTATGAGGGCTTCACGCAGCATCGGCCAGCCTTTCGGGTCGTGGTAGCGCAGGAATGCCTTGTGCAGCCGGCGTTGCTCTTCGCTTTTAACGATGGTGACCGAGTCGCTCTTGTAGGTCACCTTGCGCAGCGGGTTCTTGCCCGAGTGATACATGGCGGTGGCGGTGGCCATCGGCGACGGGTAGAACGCCTGCACCTGATCGGCGCGGAAACCGTTGCCCTTGAGCCACAGCGCCAGGTTCATCATGTCTTCATCGGTGGTGCCTGGGTGGGCCGCGATGAAGTACGGGATCAGGTACTGCTCTTTACCGGCTTCTTTCGAATACTTCTCGAACATGCGCTTGAACTTGTCATAGCTGCCAATGCCCGGTTTCATCATCTGGTTGAGCGGACCTTCCTCGGTGTGTTCCGGGGCGATCTTCAGGTAACCACCGACGTGGTGGGTCACCAACTCTTTGACGTACTCCGGCGACTCGACAGCCAGGTCGTAACGCAGGCCGGAGGCGATCAGGATTTTCTTCACGCCGGGCAAGGCACGAGCGCTGCGGTACAGCTGAATCAGCGCCGAGTGGTCGGTGTTCAGATTCGGGCAAATGCCCGGGAACACGCAGGACGGCTTGCGGCAGGCGGATTCGATCTCGGTGCTCTTGCAGGCGATGCGATACATGTTCGCAGTCGGGCCGCCGAGGTCGGAAATAACGCCGGTAAAACCGGGAACCTTGTCGCGAATTTCTTCGATTTCGCGAATGATCGACTCTTCTGAACGGTTCTGAATAATCCGTCCTTCGTGCTCGGTGATCGAGCAGAAGGTACAGCCGCCGAAGCAGCCACGCATAATGTTTACCGAGAAACGGATCATGTCGTAGGCCGGAATTTTCTCCTTGCCATACGCTGGGTGCGGAACACGCGCATAAGGCATGCCGAACACGTAGTCCATTTCTTCGGTGGTCATCGGAATCGGTGGCGGGTTGAACCAGACGTCCACTTCGCCGTGCTTCTGCACCAGCGCGCGGGCGTTGCCCGGGTTGGTTTCCAGGTGCAACACGCGGTTGGCGTGGGCATAGAGCACGGCGTCAGCGCGGACTTTTTCCATGGACGGCAGACGAATAACCGTCTTGTCGCGAGTCATCCGGGGGCTGGCCAACAACTGCACGACCTTGGCTTCCTGCGGATCGTCCACCGGACCTTTTTCCTGCTCGATGGCGCAGGCCTGGGTGTCCTGGGTGTTGACGTACGGGTTGATGATCTTGTCGACCTTGCCCGGACGGTCAATACGCGTGGAGTCGACTTCGTACCAGCCTTGCGGCGTGTCGCGACGAATGAATGCAGTGCCACGCACGTCAGTGATGTCTTCGATCTTGTGACCGTAGGACAGACGCTGCGCGACTTCAACAATGGCCCGCTCGGCGTTGCCGTACAGCAGGATGTCGGCGCAAGCGTCGATCAGGATCGAGTTACGAACCCGGTCCTGCCAGTAATCGTAGTGGGCAATGCGGCGCAACGAGGCTTCAATACCGCCCAATACGATCGGCACATGCTTGTAGGCTTCCTTGCAGCGCTGGCTGTACACCAGACTGGCGCGGTCCGGACGTTTGCCGGCCATGCCGCCGGGCGTGTACGCGTCGTCGGAGCGCACTTTTTTGTCGGCGGTGTAGCGGTTGATCATCGAGTCCATGTTGCCGGCAGCGACACCGAAGAACAGGTTCGGCTCGCCGAGCTTCATGAAATCGTCTTTAGACTGCCAGTTCGGCTGGGCAATGATCCCGACGCGAAAGCCCTGAGACTCCAGCAGCCGGCCGATGATTGCCATGCCAAACGACGGATGGTCAACGTACGCATCCCCGGTGACGATGATGATGTCGCAGGAATCCCAACCCAGCTGATCCATTTCTTCCCGGCACATGGGCAGGAAAGGCGCTGGTCCGAAACATTCGGCCCAGTACTTGGGATAGTCAAATAACGGCTTGGCTGCTTGCATGACGATGACCGGCGTTGGTGTTCAGGGAGGCGATTTTTGTCGACAAAATCGCGGTCGCGGAATATAGCACAAAATTTAACCAATTCCGACTACGACGGTCGGCTTTAAGCGATAGATCCACGCCACGCATCTCCGCTAGCGGATCTGGCAGCCCGGCTTTTTTCTTGCCTCCAGCGGCAATACCTGATTAACCCGAAGTCACGAGCTTTTTGCTCCTACAGACAGGTCGGCAGGACATGGATCGTCAGCCCGGCAGGGTTTCATCACTCAGGGAATATACCGTGAACCTACAACACAGCTCCACAGCCCTGCTCGCAGGACTCACGTTCAGCGCCGCACTGAACAGCATTGCCGCCGACTCAGTCTCATTCACTCACCCAGGCGTACTGCTGAACAGTCAGCGGCTGGATTTCGTTCGGGAGGCCGTAGAACAAGGACGATCACCCTGGCGGGAATCGTATGCATTGTTGATGGACGATCCTCTGGCCGCTCTGGAATATCGATCATCGCCCTGGAAAACCGTCGAATGCGGTCCGTTTTCCAAGCCAGACAAGGGTTGTTCGGATGAGGTGCGCGACGCGCAAGCGGCTTACACGCAGGCTCTGGCATGGTCCTACAGCGGTGAACGCAAGCATGCCGAGAACGCCGTCGCCATCATGAATACCTGGGCTCGCACACTTGCAGGCGGGCATACCCACTCCAACGCACCGCTTCAAGCTTCATGGTCCGCACAACTCTGGACACGGGCAGCGGAAATCATCCGTTATCGTTCTGATGCCTGGGCGCAAGCCGATATCGAGCGCTTTTCACAGATGCTGCTCACCCAGTACTTACCCGACATACAACGCGGGGCAGCGCAGCGCATCGGCGTCTGTCACTACGGCAACTGGCAAGCGAGCGGTATCGAGGCGCAGCTCAATATCGGCGTATTCCTTGATGATCGCCAACTGTACGAAAAAGCCATCGCTGACTGGCGCAAACGGCTTCCGGCCTTCATTTACTCAAGCGCCGACGGCCCATTGCCTGTCGCACCCGCTGATTGCGCCAAGACAGAAGCGGAACTGATCACCTACTGGGAAGGCCAGACCGTGTTCGTCACAGGGCATGCGCAAGAAACCTGCCGCGATCTTGAACACACCGCCTATGGCTTCGCAGCGTTTATCAACGTTGCCGAAACGGCCTACATCCAAGGTCTCGATCTGTATGAGGAGCAGTCGCAACGACTGCGCGACGGCATGGAGTTCCACACGCGCTACAGGAACGAAAAGGTCACGCCGGAATGGTTGTGCAACGGCAAGCTGGTGGGGGACCTGAACGGGACACTGGAGGTGGCGTACAACCACTTCGCCAATCGCAAACAGCAAGCCCTGCCTGAAACACAACGCTGGCTGCTAGAGCGACGTCCGGCACGGGGCTATTTCCACTACCTTTGGGAGACACTGACCCATGCCGAAACCGGCTCGTAATCAAGCAGCCTTGCCGCTAGCAAACCTTACGCGCATCACTCGTCGTCGAAGTTGTAACTGCCCGGCGCGAGGTTCTCGAAACGGGTGTATTTGCCGATGAACGCCAACCGCGTCGTACCGATAGGACCGTTACGCTGCTTGCCGATGATGATCTCGGCGATGCCTTTATGCTCGGTTTCCGGGTGGTACACCTCGTCCCGGTAAACGAACATGATGACGTCGGCATCCTGCTCGATCGCTCCGGATTCACGCAAGTCGGAGTTGATCGGGCGCTTGTTCGGGCGCTGTTCCAGGGAACGGTTGAGCTGAGACAAGGCGACCACCGGGCAGGCGAATTCCTTGGCCAGGGATTTCAACGAGCGAGAAATCTCGGAAATCTCGTTGGTACGGTTGTCACCGCTGGAACCTGGAATCTGCATCAATTGCAGGTAGTCGATCATGATCAGGCCGACTTCGCCGTGCTCACGCACCACACGGCGAGTACGCGCGCGCATCTCTGAAGGGCTGATGCCTGCGGTGTCATCGATGAACAGTTTGCGGTCGTTGAGCAGATTGACCGCTGATGTCAGGCGTGGCCAATCGTCGTCTTCCAGCCGTCCGGCGCGGACTTTGGACTGGTCGATGCGACCCAGCGACGACAGCATACGCATGATCAGCGATTCACCTGGCATCTCAAGCGAATAGACCAGAACTACTTTATCGCTGCGCAGAACCGCGTTCTCTACCAGGTTCATGGCGAACGTGGTTTTACCCATCGACGGACGACCCGCAACAATGATCAGGTCCGACGGTTGCAGGCCGCTGGTTTTCTCGTCGAGGTCGGTATACCCGGTAGACAGGCCGGTAATCGCGTTATCGGTGTTGAACAAGGTGTCGATGCGGTCGATGGCCTTGGTCAGCAAGTCGTTGACGCTGACCGGGCCACCACTTTTTGGACGCGCTTCAGCAATCTGGAAAATCTGCCGCTCGGCTTCGTCGAGAATCTCGGCGGCGCTGCGACCTTCAGGGTTGAACGCACTGTCGGCGATTTCGGCACTGATGCCGATCAACTGCCGCAAGGTCGCTCGCTCACGAACGATCTGCGCGTAAGCCTTGATGTTGGCGACCGACGGAATGTTTTTCGCCAGCTCACTGAGGTAACCCAGGCCACCGACCTGCGAGGTCTGCCCTTCCTTGTCCAGTTGCTCTGCAAGGGTGACGACGTCAATCGGGCTGTTTTGATCGGCCAGTTTGGCAATGGCGCGGAAAATCAGGCGGTGGTCATGTCGATAGAAATCGCCGTCCGATACTTGATCGAGCACGCGCTCCCAGGCGTTGTTGTCCAGCATCAGACCACCGAGCACAGCCTGTTCGGCCTCGATGGAGTGCGGCGGCACCTTGAGGGCAGCGGTTTGCAGATCGTATTGCTCGGGCGCGGAAATATCGTTCATGGCCACACGGAATCAGGGGGAACAAAAAGACAAAAGGCACGACCTGTGAACAGGATCGTGCCCGATGTTAACCGTCTGACGAGCAAGTCGCCAGACGATTGAGTGTTGCTTAAGCGGCTACAACAATAACGCGTACAGTGGCTTCTACGTCGCTGTGCAGGTGCACGGCTACGTCGAATTCGCCAATGTTACGGATAGTGCCGTTCGGCAGACGAACTTCGCTTTTTGCAACTTCAACGCCAGAGGCGGTCAGTGCATCAGCGATGTCGTGGGTGCCGATCGAACCGAACAGCTTGCCTTCGTCACCGGCGGTGGCAGTGATAGTCACTTCCAGCTCAGCCAGTTGGGCAGCGCGAGTTTCGGCAGAAGCTTTTTTGTCTGCAGCCAGTTTTTCCAGGTCAGCACGACGCTCTTCGAACGCAGCCACGTTGGCAGCGGTCGCAGCGGTAGCTTTACCGTACGGCAGCAGGAAGTTACGACCGTAACCGGCCTTAACATTCACTTTGTCGCCCAGGTTGCCCAGGTTGGCGACTTTTTCCAGAAGGATCAGTTGCATGTGAAAATCCTCTTAACTTTTAACCTTCACCGTTCGCAGAACCGTTATCGACGTCTTTCGACGCGAAACGACCGCGAAAATCAATCAGGCTGTCGACGATGGCTAACACCACCAGCAACGGATAGATCAGCTGCATAAACAGCAACAGCGTTACGTACAACCCCACCAGCCAGAACCTGCCAAGGTGCTTTTCAGCCACCAGGCCATGTATCAAGGCCAGCCCTGCAAACACCAGCGGTACGCTGCACAACGGTGTCAACATCGCCATCTGTGGACCGAAATTCGGCCCCAGAAGCATGCACACCAGCAGCACCAACGCTGGTACCCGCGGGAGTCTTATGCTGCGAAACTCGCGGCCAAAACCACCCGGGTTGTACAACAACGCTTGCCAGTAACGCCCAAGAATCAGACTCAACACACTGACGATCTGCAACAAAGCCGCTATCAGGCCGTTAAGGACCGGTGCAATCAGTGCCCCCAGACGCGCTCGCTCTTCTACCGATAACTGCTGGTAGAGACCATCGAGGACTTGCGGCAGGAGTTTTTGCAACTCCAGCGCCATCGCGTCGATGGGTTCGCGGAAAACCGCTCCCAGGACTACTGCATACAACAGACCCAATGCCACGCTGACCAGCAGCACGCGGACCCAAGACTCGCTGGCACGTAACAACGCTGCCAACCCTAGCGAACCCAACAACACCATAAGCGTGCGGGGTTCACCGAAATACCACCAGACCAATGCTGGTAGCAGAGCCCAGGCGAGGATGCCAACGGCATCACTCAAACCGCGCCGCAGAAGCACAAGGCAACCCGCGGCAGCACTCAACCAGAACAACAGCGGCAACGCCGCACATCCGACCACTACGAGAGTGGCCTGCACGCGGCCGCGCATGATGAAATTAGCCATGGCGCGCATGCGTTCTATCCCTTACTACTTTGTCGACTGCCTGGTCTCAGCGGCCGTGGCTGTCGGTGTAGGCCAGCAGGGCCAGGAAGCGGGCACGCTTGATAGCGGTGGCCAGCTGACGCTGATAACGTGCTTTTGTACCAGTGATACGGCTTGGAACGATTTTGCCGGTCTCGGATACGTAGGCTTTCAGAGTGTTGAGATCTTTGTAATCGATCTCTTTCACGTCTTCAGCGGTGAAGCGGCAGAATTTACGACGACGGAAGAAACGTGCCATGTAATTGGCTCCTCAAAAGGTCCGTGGATTACTCGTCAGCGTTATCGCTGGCGTCGCTGTTGTCGCCGTCATCGCCATCGGCGCTGTCGGAGTGCTCAGGACGGTCACGACGCTCACGGCGCTCACTGCGGTTTTCTTCAGCCTTGAGCATCTCGGACTGGCCAGTAACGGCTTCGTCGCGACGGATGACCAGGTTACGGATCACGGCATCGTTGTAACGGAAGTTGTCTTCCAGTTCAGCCAAAGCTTTACCGGTGCATTCAACGTTCAGCATCACGTAGTGAGCCTTGTGAACATTGTTGATTGCATAGGCCAGTTGACGACGGCCCCAATCTTCCAGACGGTGGATTTTGCCGCCGTCTTCTTCGATCAGCTTGGTGTAACGCTCTACCATGCCGCCGACTTGCTCGCTTTGATCCGGGTGGACCAAAAAGATGATTTCGTAATGACGCATGAATGCTCCTTACGGGTTGTAGCCTGCCGCTAACTAAAAAGCGGTCAGACAAGGAGTGAATGACACTGTTTGTCTTGCTCAGGGACAGGCACATGAGCGCCTGCCATGACAGCAAGGGGCGCAATTGTAGAGAAGGGCTTGGTGGGGCGCAAGGCAATTGGTGATTATTTGAGCAATACAGGGCACAAATCCTGTAGGAGCTGGTTTGCCTGCGATCAGCTTGATGCTGCGTGCCTGACTAACCGCCATCGCGGGCAAGCCCGCTCCTACAGGGGTACGCCTACCTCAGGTTTTCTTGGCGGCTGCCTTCACGCTGCGCTGACGCAACGCTTCGAACAGACACACGCCTGTCGCCACAGAAACGTTCAGGCTGCTGACGCTGCCAGCCATCGGCAGGCGCACCAGGTAATCGCAATGATCGCGAGTCAAGCGACGCATGCCCTTGCCTTCGGCGCCCATGATCAGAATCGTCGGGCCAGTCAGGTCTTGCTGATACAGCTCAACCTCAGCTTCACCCGCCGTACCCACGACCCAAAGGCCGCGCTGCTGAAGCTTCTCAAGGGTACGAGCCAGGTTAGTAACCGCCACCAACGGAATCACTTCCGCCGCGCCGCAGGCCACCTTTCGGACCGTCGGCGTCAAGGTCGCCGACTTGTCCTTGGGCACCACAACCGCGAGCGCACCGGCCGCATCGGCAGTGCGCAGGCACGCGCCGAGGTTATGCGGATCGGTCACGCCATCAAGCACGAGAATCAGTGGCGCGCCTTCGGTACGGTCGAGCAACTCATCAAGCATGGCTTCACCCCACACCTGACTCGGGCTGACCTCGGCAACCACACCCTGGTGCACGCCTTCGACCCAGACGTCCATTTCGCGACGCTCGGCCTGACCCACAGACACACGATTTTCGTTAGCCAGTTGGATCAATACCTGAACCCGCGGATCGTTGCGGTTTTCAGCCAGCCAGACTTGCTTGACGCGTTTCGGGTGGTGACGCAACAACGCTTCTACGGCATGCAAACCGTAGATCTTTTCCAACTGACTCATGACTTGGCCTTAGGTTTACGCACCCCACCGCTTTTCGCAGCAGGGGCCGAGCCCGCTTTTGGCGGGCCTTTACGGTGTTTGCTCGGTTTGGCTGGTTTGGCCGACGAATCGGAGTCCGATTTACTGGACTTTCCCGACGCCGCCTTTCCACCACCTTTCGCTTCTGCCAGCAAGGCTTGCTTCAGCTCACGGCTTTTGCGCACTTCCGCGTTTTTCGCGACGGCATCGCTTGGACGATAGGCTTCAGTCACTGGCGCAGCCTTGGTCGAAGCGCCACGGCGCCCCGCCTTGGCTGGCGCAGCTGTTTTTTCCGTCGCAGCCGGTTCAGCGCCACGACGCTTGCGGCCAATCGGCGCGCTGATGGTTTTTTCAGCCATCTCGAAGTCGATTTTGCGTTCGTCGAGATCGACGCGCATGACTCGCACTTCAACAGTGTCGCCCAAACGGAAGCTGCGACCGGTGCGCTCGCCCGCCAAGCGGTGATGCACTGGATCGAAGTGGTAGTAATCGCCCGGCAAGGCAGTGACGTGGACCAAGCCTTCGACGTAGATGTCGGTCAGCTCCACGAACAGACCAAAACCGGTAACCGCTGTGATCACGCCCGGGAACGACTCGCCCACGCGGTCTTTCATGAACTCGCACTTGAGCCAGTTCACTACGTCGCGCGTGGCCTCGTCGGCACGGCGCTCGCTCATGGAACATTGCTCGCCCAACTGCTCCAGAATCGCCTCATCGTATGGATAGATGCGCGCTTTCGGGATGGTCATGGCACCTGCACGACGAACGTGCGGGGTGTCTTGCTTGGAATGGATCACGCTGCGGATAGCCCGGTGCGTGAGCAAATCCGGATAGCGACGAATCGGCGAAGTGAAGTGCGTGTACGCCTCGTAATTCAGGCCGAAGTGACCCTGGTTATCCGCGCTGTACACCGCCTGACTCAACGAACGCAGCATCACGGTCTGGATCAGGTGGAAATCCGGACGATCCTTGATGCTTGCCAGCAGCGCCTGGTAATCCTTCGGCGACGGACCGTCTTTACCCTTGTGCAGCGACAGACCCAGCTCGCCGAGGAAGGCCCGGAGTTTTTCCAGACGTTCTGGCGGCGGACCATCGTGCACACGGTACAAAGCTGGAATTTCGTGCTTTTTCAGGAATTCAGCCGTGGCCACGTTGGCCGCCAGCATGCATTCCTCGATCAGCTTGTGGGCATCGTTACGCGTGGTCGGCCGGATTTCGGCGATCTTGCGCTCAGTACCGAAGATGATCCGGGTTTCCTGGGTTTCGAAATCGATCGCGCCACGGGTATGGCGAGCACTCAGCAGCACTTTGTACAGCGCATAAAGCTGCTTCAAGTGCGGCACGACGCCAGCGTATTCGCCACGCAATTCCTTGGCTTCAGCCGTTTTCGGCTGTTCCAGGATCGAGCTGACCTTGTTGTAGGTCAGGCGGGCATGGGAGTGAATGACCGCTTCATAGAACTGGTAATCAGTCATCTCGCCGGTTTTGGACAGGGTCATTTCACAGACCATGGCCAAGCGGTCGACGTGCGGATTCAGCGAGCACAAGCCGTTGGACAGCTGCTCGGGCAACATCGGAATCACGCGCTCGGGGAAGTACACCGAGTTGCCACGCACTTGCGATTCAGCGTCCAGCGCCGAACCGATTTTGACGTAACTCGATACGTCGGCGATGGCGACGTACAGCTTCCAGCCACCGGAAAACAGACGCAGCTTGCCGGGCTTGGCTTCACAGAAAACCGCATCATCGAAGTCGCGAGCATCTTCGCCATCGATGGTCACGAATGGCAGATGACGCAGATCGACGCGGTGTTCCTTGTCTTTCTCTTCCACTTCCGGCTTGAGCTTGGCGGCTTCTTTGAGCACCGCTTCAGGCCAGACGTGCGGAATATCGTAGGTGCGCAGGGCAATGTCGATTTCCATGCCGGGCGCCATGTAATTGCCCACGACTTCGACCACATCGCCTTGCGGCTGGAAGCGCGGCGTCGGCCAGTGAGTAATCTTCACCTCGACGAACTGACCAATCTTGGCGCTGGAATTGCGGCCAGGGGTGATCAGGACTTCCTGCTGGATCTTCGGATTGTCGGGCACGACGAAGCCGATGCCGCTCTCTTCGAAGTAGCGACCCACGATGGTTTCGTGCGCACGGGAGATCACTTCGACGATCACGCCTTCGCGACGACCCCGACGATCAAGACCGGAAACACGCGCCAAGGCACGATCGCCGTCGAACACCAGACGCATTTGCGCAGGGCTCATGAACAGGTCATCGGTGCCGTCATCAGGGATGAGGAAGCCGAAACCGTCACGGTGACCGGTAATCCGACCCAGGATCAGGTCGAGCTTGTCCACAGGGGCATAGGTGCCCCGGCGGGTGTATATCAACTGAGCATCGCGCTCCATTGCGCGCAAGCGGCGACGCAGGGCTTCGAACTGGTCTTCAGTTGTCAGGCCAAACTCTTCCACCAATTGTTCGCGACTCGCCGGAGACCCTCGATCGGCAAGGTGCTGCAAAATCAGCTCACGGCTGGGGATAGGGTTTTCGTATTTTTCCGCTTCACGAGCGGCCTCGGGATCGAGGGACTGCCAATCGGCCATTAGAATGAGTTCACCTTATCTATATATATTTAGTTTGGCATATACCGGATTGAAACGCGAAGACACCATTTGCTATCTCCGTTCGCTATTTCGAAAATATTTTTCACAACGGGGGTTTACAGGTACTAAGCTCCTCCGTATGATGCGCCCCACAACGACGGCAAACGTTGTTGTAGTTGAAAGTAAACAATAGCTTAACAGCTGCTGTTGAACCCAACGAACTGCCCAGATGGTGAAATTGGTAGACACGCCAGCTTCAGGTGCTGGTGACCGCAAGGTCGTGGAAGTTCGAGTCTTCTTCTGGGCACCAATTCAAACAAAACCGAGCCCCGTGCTCGGTTTTGTGTTTTCTGCGTTTGAGATTCTAGATCAATCATCAGAAGCCGCCACCTCAGGGTGCGCTTGGCGCACCCTCTTCTAATTCAATAGTTCCGAGCTGTTAAGCGCGGAACTGACCCAGGCTTGCCTTCAATTGTGCAGCCAGACCATCAAGCACCTTGCCGCTGGCGGTGGTTTCTACAACCGCCTGAGCCGCGCGCTGAGCCTGAGCATGGATAACTTCCACTCGCCCCCTCACCGCTTGTGCACCTTGCGCCTGATGCGCCGCAGCCTCGGTTGCAAGACCTATTGCGGCATGAACCTGCTCTACCGATGCCTGCACCGTCAATTGCAGCTTGGCGCTGTTGCGCAGCACTGCCAGACCCTCGCTGGCCTGCCTGCCCGCCAGACCGATGGCCGCCACCGCTTCTTTGGCACCCTGCTGCAAGGCCCCGATATGCGCCTGGATATCGCCCGTGGAGCTTTGGGTCTTGCTGGCCAGCGCTCGCACTTCGTCTGCCACCACCGCAAAACCACGACCCGTCTCACCCGCCCGCGCCGCCTCGATTGCCGCGTTAAGGGCCAGCAAGTTGGTTTGCTCGGCGATACCGTGAATAACCGTCAGCACCACTTCAATCTGTTCGCTTTGCTGGGCCAGACGCTCAATGACCTTGGCGCCGGTATCGACCTGCCCCGCCAGCGCCTCGATCAAGTTACCCACCTGCGTTGACGTCCGCGTGTTTTCGTCGGTTGCCACTCGAATATCGACAACCTGCTTCAAGGCCGCCTGCATCGCATTACTTTCTGCCTGAGCCTCATCCGCCATCTGCGAAAGGGCTTTGAGACTGGCGGCCACTTCATCTCGCTGCAACTCAGCCGCCTTGCCCGACCCGGCGTTACGCAGGCTCAAGGCGCCAATTTCCACCCCGGTACGCTGCGCCACATCCCCCGCCTCACGCACGATAGGTTGAAGCTTGTCGACAAAGCGATTGACCGCTGACGCCATGTCACCGATTTCGTCGTTACTGTTGAGCTGCACGCGCTTGGTCAAGTCGCCTTCACCGGCTGCCAGATCATCCAGCGCTGCAATCAGCAGATGCAATTTGCTCACGACCCGACGCCCGAGCACCACGGCCAGCAGTAGCAATACGCCGAAACCGACCAGCGCCAGCCCCAGACCAATCCTCCAGCGCAATGTCGCTGCCGCCTCCTGGACCGTGATGCTGGTGTTGGCGGCCATTGCCGTGGCTGCGGTTTGAGCCGCCTGTAAACGCGTACGCAACGCTGCGGAGCTATCGGCCGCCGCACCTACCAGACTGTCGGATACCAACTGTTCGCCGCCGACAATTAATGCGGAGAAGCGTTTATCCAGAGCCGCAAGATCCTGCTCGACCGCTGCCGTGGAAACCCCCATCAACACCTTGCCGATCTCGACGCCATTGGGACTGATCGTGGCCTCGACGTAATACACCGAAGGATCATTCTTGGCGGCGTTCAGGACTTTATCCATCGCCCGATCACCCTCCCCTTTGGCGAGCAAGGCCTTGATCTGCGGGCTATCGCGATTCAGATAACGCGTCAGGTGCTCACCTTGAGCATCGTCATAGATGACAAACAGCACATTCGGATTGCGCTGAGCGCGGCGGGCAAACTCCGACAGGGTCGGCGTATCGTTATCCCACATGGCACGCGGGGCGACCGCCGCCAGCAACTGCGCCATATCATTGGCCGAGTCTTTGAGGTCCTTTTCGAGCGTGCCGCGCAGTTGCGCCTGCTCATCCTCCAGACGCGATGACAGGCCTGCACTCAGGCGCTGACGGGTGCTGGATGACAATGCATCCAGACTGGAAGTAACTTCCCGACTCGCTTGCTCCAGCTCCGCAGACAGGTGTTGCGAATCTACACCCAGTCGAGTGGCCAAATCAGCCTCAAGCGCCGTCACCGTGCTCCGGGTCAGAGCAACCGCGACCAACACCTGCACCAAAAGGGCGACACCCAGGGCAATGAACACAGGCCGCAGCAAGCGGCTACGTAAAAGAGAAAGGACGGCAGACACGGGATTATTCCTCTACTACGGATGCCATTAAAATGATGGCACTCTTTGGAACGATAATTACAGCAAGCGCCGTGCCGCGCCAGCACTAACCGATAGGCAGAAACGACAAAGGGCCACATAAGTGGCCCTTTGTCGCATTCCAGTAACTATTTCAACGATTTATCAAGCAAACGGATGACGCAGCACGATGGTCTCGTTGCGGTCCGGGCCAGTGGAAATGATATCGATCGGCGCGCCGACCAACTCTTCCACACGCTTGATATAAGCACGGGCATTTGCTGGCAGCTCTTCCAGGGTTTTAGCGCCCAAGGTCGATTCGGTCCAGCCCGGCATTTCTTCGTAAACCGGCATCAGGCCGATGTAGCTGTCAGCATCGGTCGGAGCATCGATCACTGCACCATTTTCGTTCTTGTAACCGATGCAGATGTTGATGGTTTCCAGACCGTCGAGCACGTCGAGCTTGGTCAGGCACAGACCGGAGATGCTGTTGATCTCGATTGCGCGACGCAGGATGACGGCATCGAACCAGCCGCAACGGCGAGCGCGACCGGTGGTTGCACCGAACTCGTGACCGCGCTTGGCCAGGAACGCGCCAACATCGTCGAACAGCTCAGTCGGGAAAGGACCCGAACCGACGCGAGTGGTGTAAGCCTTGGTGATGCCGAGGATGTAATCGAGGTACATCGGACCAAAACCAGAACCGGTCGCGATGCCACCAGCGGTGGTATTGGAACTGGTCACGTACGGGTAAGTACCGTGATCGATGTCCAGCAGCGAACCCTGCGCACCTTCGAACATGATGTCTTTGCCTTCGCGGCGCATTTCATGCAGCGCAGCAGTGACGTCGAGCATCATCGGCTTAAGCAGTTCAGCGTATTCCATGCACTCGTCGAGTGTTTTCTGGAAGTCGATGGCCGGCTCTTTGTAGTAATTGACCAGAACGAAGTTGTGGTAATCGAGCAGCTCGCCGAGCTTGGCCGCGAAACGCTCGCGATGGAACAGGTCACCGATGCGCAGACCGCGACGTGCGACCTTGTCTTCGTAGGCCGGGCCGATACCACGACCGGTCGTACCGATCTTGAGCTCGCCACGGGCCTTCTCGCGCGCCTGATCCAGCGCAACGTGATAAGACAGGATCAGCGGGCAGGAAGGGCTGATACGCAGACGCTCACGTACCGGAATACCCTTCTCTTCAAGCTTGATGATTTCTCGCATGAGTGCGTCAGGCGCAACCACCACACCGTTACCGATCAGGCACTGCACGCCTTCGCGCAGCACACCGGACGGAATCAGGTGCAATACGGTTTTTTCGCCATCGATGACCAGGGTGTGACCCGCGTTGTGGCCCCCTTGGTATCGAACTACAGCGGTAGCATGTTCGGTCAGCAGATCAACGATCTTGCCTTTGCCCTCATCACCCCATTGGGTGCCCAGGACTACGACATTCTTACCCATAACACTTGTCCTCATTCGCGCAAACTTGGTGCCGGCTGCGGCCGACAGGGAAACTCAAGAAGCCAGCGGCACTAACTGCCAAAGCCCATCATGCTGAATCAATTGCTGGTCACAATCGGCTTCGCGCGCGGCAGACACGGGCTGCCCAGGCAATGCCTGAACCACACGATGGCCTTCGCTACGCAATTGGCAGACCTGCTGCCAGAGTGCCGCATCAGTACTGTCCGGCATCCAGATACCGCCAGACGGTAGCTCGATGTCCGCACGCCCCAGGGTGACCAGGGTTTTCAAATCCGTGGAGAAGCCAGTAGCCGGGCGTGCCCGACCAAAGTCCGCGCCGATGTCATCATAGCGACCGCCCTGGGCGATCATCTGACCGACGCCCGGCACGAACACCGCAAACACGACGCCGGTGTGGTAGTGGTAACCCCGTAACTCACCGAGATCGAAGTACAGCGGCAATTGCGGGAAGCGCGCGGAAAGGCGCTCGGCAATCGCCAGCAAATCATCCAGGGCAGCCAACACCGGAGCAGGCGCGTGGGCCAGTCGATCACGAGCGGACGCAAGCACTTCACGACCACCACACAAATCGACCAGCGCACGCAGCATTGCAGCCAGATCAGCTGGCAAATCAGCGGTGAGCGCGATGACTTCGTCTATCGCCTTGCGCTGCAAAGCGTCGAACAACAGCTGCTCGACCTCGCCAGACAAACCGGCGGCACGTGCCAGGCCACGGTAAATACCGACATGGCCCAGGTCCATATGCACATCAGGCACGTCGGCCAACTGCAGCATAGTCAACATCAGACTAATGACTTCGACATCGCTGCTCGGGCTGGCATCGCCGTACAACTCGGCGCCCAACTGAATCGGGCTACGCGAGGACGACAAGGCTCGCGGCTGCGCATGCAACACGCTGCCGGCATAGCACAAGCGGCTCGGCCCTTCGCGGCGCAAGGTGTGCGCATCGATACGCGCCACTTGCGGCGTGATATCGGCACGGAAACCCATTTGTCGGCCTGATTGCGGATCGATCACCTTGAAGGTACGCAGATCCAGGTCCTGGCCCGCGCCCGTAAGCAGCGACTCCAGGTATTCGATATGCGGGGTGACGACGAACTCATAGCCCCAGCTCTGGAACAGATCCAACACCTGACGGCGCGCCACTTCAATGCGCGCCGCTTCCGGCGGCAGTACTTCTTCGATGCCATCTGGTAGCAGCCAGCGGTCAACCGTTGCCATTACGCCAATCCCCTATGATCCGGGCGGCCAGCCCTGAGGGCGAGCCTTGAGTGAAGCAGAGTGCGGTCACATTCTGAGTGCTTTTACGTGCAAGCCCAACAGAACGAGCGGTCCGAGACCCGCTTTACAGACCGCTCTCCTCGAAAAACCTTGCCCAGCGTTTTACCACGCCATGGCCAATCAATCGTGCAGACGCAAAAAAGCCGGGATTTTCCCGGCTGCCGCATCATACACACGTTTTCCTAAACGATCACCCCGCCAGGCGCTTTTGCCGCCCGGCGGGTGAACCGATTACGGCTTGGATTTTTCCAGATAACGGAAGAAATCGCTGCTCGGGTCCAGCACCATCACGTCGCTTTTGTTCGCGAAGCTTTCACGGTAGGCGCGCAGGCTACGGTAGAACGCGTAGAACTCCTGATCCTGACCGTAGGCCTTGGCGTAGATCGCGGACGCCTGGGCATCGCCATCACCGCGAGCTTCTTCAGACTCACGATAGGCTTCTGCCAGGAGAACCCGACGCTGACGATCGGCATCGGCACGAATGCCTTCTGCCAGCTCGTTACCTTTGGCCCGATGCTCACGCGCTTCACGCTCACGTTCGGTACTCATCCGCTCGAAAACGCTGCGGTTCACTTCTTTAGGCAGGTCAATGCCTTTGACCCGGACATCAATAACTTCAATGCCCAGCTCTTTGCTCGCCATCGTGTTGAGCGAAGCGGTGATATCCGCCATCAACGCATCACGTTCACCCGACACCACTTCATGCAAGGTGCGCTTGCCAAACTGATCGCGCAGCCCGGATTCAAGACGGCGTGACAGACGTTCATCAGCGATCTGCTTGAGACCGGAAGTCGCAGTGTAGAAACGCTCGGCGTCCTTCACTCGCCACTTGGCATAGGCATCAACCATGACGGCTTTCTTTTCCAGCGTCAGAAAACGCTGCGTCGGTGCATCGAGGGTCATCAAGCGCCCGTCGAACTTGCGCACCTGATTGACGTACGGAACCTTCACATGCAGACCTGGCTGGACGTCCGCCTGGACGACACGGCCGAATTGCAGCAAGACCGCACGCTCAGTCTGAGCAACGATGTAGACGCTATTCCAGGCAACGACCGCCAGCACGACACAAACAATCAGGGCGATCAGCGATTTATTGCTCATCAGCGACTCTCCCTTGAACGCGCATCGTGCTGCTGTTGAGCCTCGGTCGCAGCACGTGCGCCGATTTCATTGGCAGCGGCAGGTGCGCCGGTTGTCGGAGCAGTGGTGCTACGACCGCTTTCGATCATCTTGTCCAATGGCAGATAAAGCAGATTGTTCTGCCCTTTGTTGCCACCGGTCACGAGAACCTTACTGGTGTTGCTGAATACTTCTTGCAT
This sequence comes from Pseudomonas sp. ASL8, assembly GCF_056680355.1. Lineage (NCBI taxonomy): Bacteria > Pseudomonadati > Pseudomonadota > Gammaproteobacteria > Pseudomonadales > Pseudomonadaceae > Pseudomonas > Pseudomonas sp. ASL8. The sequence goes on from NZ_CM155278.1 coordinate 1,081,092, forward strand.
GGTGTCCAGATACAGACGCTCACGCGTCACCTCTGGAGCCTTGCGGTACTCGACGACCAGCTTGGTAAAACGATCAGCTTCACCCTTGGCACGGGACACGACTTCATCGCGATAGCCATTGGCATTTTCGACGATACGCTGAGCCTGACCACGCGCTTCCGGAATCACACCGTTAGCATAGGTTTCAGCCTGGTTACGCGAACGCTGCTCGTCTTCACGGGCGCGAATCACGTCATCGAACGCTTCCTGAACTTCACGCGGTGCCGCAGCGCTTTGTACGTTCACCTGGGTCACGGTGATGCCGGTGCGATACGTATCGAGGAAGCGTTGCAGACGCTCCTTGATCTCGCTGGCCATCAACTCACGACCTTCAGTCAGCACCTGATCCATCGCAGTGGAACCCACTACGTGGCGCAAGGCGCTCTCAGTCGCATGTTGCAGACTGATTTCCGGCTGATCGACGTTCAGCACGAAATCTTTCAGGTTGGTGATTTTGTATTGCACAGTCAGCGGCACTTCGACGATGTTTTCGTCTTCGGTCAGCATCTGCCCTTGCTTGCTATAGGCACGCTCACGCGTGACGTTTTCCATGTACTTACGATCGAATGGCGGGAAATAGATATTCAGACCCGCACCGACAGTTTCGTAGTACTTGCCGAAGCGCAGCACTACGGCCTGCTCCTGCTCATCCACGACATAGATGGCGCTATACAGCCAGACAGCCGCGATGACGACCAGACCAATGCCGAGCAGACCTAAACCGCCGCCCTTGCGTTGACCACCGTCTTCACCGCCACCACGTTTCTTACCACCACCGAACAACCCGTTCAGGCTTTCCTGCAGCTTTCGGAAGGCCTCGTCGAGATCCGGTGGCCCCTTGCGGTCGCCGCCCTTGCGCTTACCACCCCAAGGATCCTGATTATTCGAGTTGCCACCCGGCTCATTCCAAGCCATAGCGCTCTCCATCTGATAAAGCAAAGACGCGCCCACGGCGCGCCGACCAATGCTACAGAATGCCTGTGTCCGCGGCACAACCGCTTTCTCAGGCTTTTATTGCAAAGTGTGTTGCTCGATGAATTCCTGCGGCTGCATTCCTTCGCGACTCACCAGGCGATTGAACTCAACACGCGGCAAACGTACCGCCAACAGACTCCCGCCTTCCTCATCATGCTCTTCGCTTTGAACCGCGCCCAACTTGAAGAACTGAGCACGCAGTCGAGCAAAACGCTGAGGCAAGCGCAAGGTGCCAACGAATAAATCATCGCCCAGCAGCTCAGCCACTGCTTGTTTAAGCAGATCCAGCCCTCGACCATCGCGGGCAGACACCCAGACCCTCTGCGGCTTGCCATCGGCATCGCGCTGAATCTGGGGCTCTACCCCTTCAAGCAAATCGAGTTTGTTGTACACCTCGAGGATCGGCAAGCCATCCGCACCGATCTCGCCCAGCACCGCCATCACCTGTTCAATCTGCGCCATGCGCTCAGGTTCATGGGAATCGATAACGTGCAGGAGCAAATCGGAGTTGCTCGACTCTTCGAGCGTGGAGCGAAACGCCTCGACCAGTTTGTGTGGCAGATGGCGAATGAAACCTACCGTATCAGCCAGCACGATCGGCCCAAAGTCATCGAGTTCGAGACGACGGAGGGTGGGATCGAGGGTCGCAAACAGTTGGTTTGCGGCAAACACATTGGAATCGGTCATCGCATTGAACAGCGTCGACTTGCCGGCGTTGGTATACCCCACCAGCGACACCGAAGGAATATCGGCACGCTTGCGCCCACGACGGGCCTGGTCCCGCTGACTGCGGACCTTCTCCAGACGACTCTTGAGTTGCCGCACCCGCACCCGCAACAAACGCCGGTCGGTTTCCAGCTGGGTTTCACCCGGACCGCGCATGCCGATACCGCCGCCCTGTCGCTCCAGGTGGGTCCAGCCACGAACCAGACGAGTACTCATGTGATCAAGCTGAGCCAGCTCGACCTGCAACTTGCCTTCATGAGTACGCGCTCGTTGCGCGAAGATATCCAGAATCAAACCGGTGCGATCAAGCACGCGACACTCGAAAACACGTTCGAGGTTGCGTTCCTGACTGGGCGTGAGGACGTGATTGAAAATCACGATATCTACGTGCTCGGCTTTGACCAGGTCGCGAAGCTCCTCGACCTTGCCGCTGCCGATCAGGTATTTAGCTGTTGGCCGATGACGCGGCACGCTGACAAACGCGACGGTCTCGGCGCCAGCAGAAATTGCCAGCTCCTGAAACTCCTGCGGATCTTCACGCGCCTCAGGGTCCTGACCATCCAAGTGAACGAGAATGGCCCGTTCACCACCACCGTGGCGCTCAAAGAACAAAGCAGACTCCTATCAGGCGTTACCTGGCTCAGCGTCGCCCAGCTCCGTTTCGGCTGCGCTAGGCAGGCGAATTGGACGAACTGGTACAACGGTAGAGATAGCGTGTTTGTAAACCATTTGGCTGACGGTGTTTTTCAGCAAAATCACGAACTGGTCAAAGGACTCGATCGTGCCTTGCAGCTTGATACCGTTAACCAGATAAATCGAAACCCCAACCTTCTCTTTACGCAAAGTATTCAGGTAAGGGTCTTGTAGCGAATGCCCTTTTGACATGTGCCGCACTCCTTTAAGGATCAATAGAAAAAAATAGTAAGCAAATTGACTTAGGCCGCCACCCCCCAAGGATAGACGGCAATTGCACGGTATCAGCTCAATATGGAGACCGATGCCATGTATTTCAAGGCACGTGGCAGATTGTCGCAAGCCAGACTGTCCAGCCACTGCAAATCTGCCCAACTACGCAACCAGGTGAACTGCCGTTTGGCCAACTGGCGCGTGGCAATAACGCCCCGCTCCTGCATCTGGTCCCACGTCAGCTTGCCATCCAGATGATCCCAGACTTGGCGATAGCCCACGGCTCGCATCGACGACAACCCCGCATGCAGGTCACCTCGTGCTCGCAGAGCTAGGACCTCGTCAACGAACCCCTGTTCCAGCATGTGTACAAATCGTTGCGCGATACGGTCATGCAGTACGTGGCGATCCGCCGGAGCGATGGCCAAGTTTGCGACAGTATAGGGCAATTGATGACGTCCCGAAGCGGCTGCGTCAGTACTTTGCGCAGTTTGTTGCTCGCGATGTGCGGTCATGCTCAATCCACTCACCCGATAAACTTCCAGAGCCCTGATCAGCCGCTGCGGATCATTGGGATGAATTCGCGCCGCCGACACCGGATCAACCTCGGCCAACTGATCATGCAAGTCCTGCCAGCCTAGCGCGGCGGCCTCGGCTTCGAGCTGCGCACGAATGCCCGCATCGGCGGGCGGCATATCCGCCAACCCTTCCTGCAATGCCTTGAAATACAACATTGTGCCGCCCACCAGCAGCGGAATATTGCCGCGCGCAGTGATGTCGGCCATCGCGGCCAATGCATCGGCGCGAAATTCGGCAGCAGAATAGCTTTGCACGGGGTCAATAATGTCGATCAGGCGATGGGGGAACTCGGCCAACAGCTCTTTGGACGGTTTGGCGGTGCCGATGTCCATGCCGCGATACACCAACGCCGAATCGACGCTAATCAGCTCGCAGGGCAGAACCTTGGTCAGCTCAATGGCCAGATCGGTCTTGCCAGCAGCGGTGGGGCCCATGAGGAAGATAGCAGGGGGCAAAGCACTCATCAGCGACCACGCAGGAAAAGTTTGTCCAGATCGTCCAGACCCATTTGGGTCCAGGTCGGTCGACCATGGTTGCATTGGCCACTGCGCTCGGTGTTTTCCATGTCGCGCAGCAACCCGTTCATCTCCGGCAGGGCCAGACGCCGATTGGCGCGAATCGCACCGTGGCAGGCCATGGTCCCCAGCAGTTCGTTGAGGTGCGCCTGAATCCGGTCACTGGTGCCGTATTCCATCAGGTCAGCCAACACGTCATGCACCAGCCGATTGGCTTCGGCTTGCTTGAGCAACGCCGGGATCTGCCGAATCGCCAGGGTTTCCGGGCCCAGCCGCTGTAGCTCGAAGCCGAGGCGCTGGAACCAGGCGACGTGTTCTTCGGCGCAATCGGCCTCACGCTGACTGACTGCAATGGATTCCGGGACCAGCAATGGCTGGCCGCTCAGCCCTTCGCTGGCCATGGCGATTTTCAAGCGTTCGTACATGATGCGTTCGTGGGCGGCGTGCATGTCCACCAGCACCAGGCCGTGGGCATTTTCCGCAAGGATATAAATCCCCTTGAGCTGCGCCAGGGCATAGCCCAGCGGCGGGATGTCGTCCTGTGAGCCCGGCAAAGGTGCCGCACCGCCTTCAGGCAGCGGCGCGAAGAACTCGCGATACGCACTTTGTGCCTCGGCCGTCGGCAGTGGCGCGGAGGTGCGAGGCGAATACTGGTATTGATAGCCAGCGCCTGAACCCGAGCCCGCCGGCCGCACGTAAGGTTCGGCCTGTGGCTGCTCCAGCAGATTATTAGCCAGGCGCATTTCGCCCTGAGGGCCGAACTCACCCGCATCCGGGCCGCTCGGACGGATCAGCGCAGTCACCGGAGCGGTACCCGCCAGCTGATTTTCCGGCCGGACATCGCCTAGCGCACGGTGCAGCGTGCCATACAGGAAGTCGTGCACCATGCGCCCGTCACGGAAGCGTACTTCGTGCTTGGTCGGGTGCACGTTAACGTCGACCACTGCCGGATCGACCTCGAAAAACAGGACGAAGGTCGGGTGCCGACCATTGAACAGTACATCGCGATACGCTTGCCGCACCGCATGGGCGACCAGTTTGTCGCGCACTGCACGGCCGTTCACGTAGAAATATTGCAAGTCTGCCTGACTACGGGAGAACGTCGGCAAACCGACCCAGCCCCATAAATGCAGACCGTTGCGCTCAACCTCGATCGGCAGCGCCTGCTCCAGGAAGCCTGGACCGCAGATAGCGGCCACACGCCGGGCACGAGCGTTGTCATCATTCGCTTCGTGCAGGCTGAGGATCGTCTTGCCGTTATGCCGCAAATGAAACGCGACATCGAAACGCGCCAGCGCCATACGCTTGATCACTTCTTGCAGGTGATCGAACTCGGTTTTTTCGGCCTTAAGGAATTTGCGCCGCGCCGGGGTGTTGAAGAACAGATCGCGGACTTCGACTGAAGTGCCCACCGGATGCGCGGCGGGCTGCACTCGCGAGGCCATGTCGCGGCCTTCGGTTTCGACCTGCCATGCTTGGTCGGCATCACGGGTGCGTGAGGTCAGGGTCAGGCGCGCCACCGAGCTGATCGACGCCAGCGCCTCACCGCGAAAGCCCAGGCTCATCACCCGTTCAAGGTCTTCCAGTTCGCGAATTTTACTGGTTGCGTGCCGTGCGAGCGCCAACGGCAAATCATCAGAGGAAATCCCACCGCCGTCATCACGGACGCGCAACAGCTTGATCCCGGCCTGTTCAACATCGATATCAATGCGTTTCGCGCCGGAATCGAGGCTGTTTTCCAGCAGCTCCTTGATCACGGATGCAGGACGCTCGACCACCTCACCGGCCGCGATCTGGTTCGCCAGCCTCGGGCTCAGCAACTCAATCCGCGCCCGGCTATTGATCTCAACGCTGTCGATCACACCATCCACTATCGACTCGCTCATGGCTGAGCTGCCAACGCATTGCTCGGGATATCCAGCCGCTGCCCCACTCTGAGCTCATCGGAGCTCAGGCTGTTGGCATTACGTAGGGTCGCCACGCTCACCTGGTAACGAACCGCGATCATGGCCAGCGTCTCACCCGCGCGAACCGTGTGGTCGCGCGGCCCCTGGACGATCTTGCCACTGTCCCGCAGCCAGGCGATATAGGTGCCCAGCGGCGGATTCTGTTGGAAGAACTGCTTCACACCCGAACTGATCGAGCGCGCCAATGCCTGCTGATGAGATGAGCCTGCGAGTTTCGCCGCTTCCTCCGAGTTGGAGATGAAGCCGGTTTCTACCAGGATCGATGGGATATCCGGAGATTTGAGCACCATAAACCCGGCCTGCTCGACCCGGGATTTGTGCAGCGACGTAACGCGCCCAATATTGCTCAGGACTTTCTGCCCGACATTGAGGCTGGAAGACAACGAGGCGGTCATGGACAAGTCCAACAGCACCCCGGCCAGCATCTTGTCCTTGTCGTCGAGGCTTACGGCGCCAGCGCCACCGATCAAGTCGGAACGGTTTTCACTGTCGGCCAGCCAGCGCGCGGTTTCGGACGTTGCACCGCGCTCGGACAGGGCGAATACCGAAGCACCGAACGCGGCCGAGGACGGCGCGGCATCGGCGTGGATCGAAACGAACAGGTCGGCGCCCTTCTTGCGGGCGATCTCCGTGCGTTTGCGCAACGGAATGAAATAGTCGCCAGTACGCGTCAGCTCGGCGCGGTAGCCTTTCTCCGCGTTGATCTGGCGCTGCAATTCCTTGGCAATGGACAGCACGATGTCTTTCTCTTTCTGACCTCGTGCACCGCCCGCGCCAGGGTCTTCGCCACCATGGCCGGCGTCGATGGCGATCACGATGTCGCGCTTGCCATTGGGCACAGGCACCAGCCTGATCTCAGGCTTGGCCGGACTGATGGGCGCAGCAGGTGCTGTGTTGGCCGCGGTATCGGGCACGACCGGGTTCGCCTCGGCGTCCTGATCGAACAGATCAACCACCAGACGGTTGCCATATTGCTGATTGGGAGCAAGGATAAAGCTTTTCGGGTTTACGGCCTTTTTCAGGTCGATGACCACGCGCAAGTCGGTCGGCGTGCGCTGAGCCGAACGCATGCTGGTGATCGGGGTATTGGCCGTAGATATCTTCAACGGCGCCGCCAGCGTCGCGCCGTTGATGTCGATAACCAGACGATCAGGTGATGTCAGGGTGAAAACACTGTGCTGGACCGGCCCGGACAAGTCGAAAACCAGCCGAGTGTTGTCCGGTGCACGCCATAAGCGAACACTTCGTACCTGTGTAGCGGCTAACGCGTCAACAGCCAGCGCCGTCAGCAGCAGACCTACAACAGTAACCAGCGCGCGCATGCGCATACCTAACCCCATCATTTATTTGAATTCCAAAGCCAAAGCGGCACACCAGGTTTCGCCACGCGAGCCTCTCGGGCTCAAAGTCAGTGATCGACCTTCCGCATGCGGCCTAATGGTAATGGTCAGGTCGGGCTTTGGCAAAAAGCCCGCACCACGTTGGGGCCACTCGATCAGGCAAAGCGCACTTCCGTCGAAGTAATCACGGATACCCATGTACTCTAGCTCCTCCGGATCGACCAGCCTGTACAGATCAAAGTGAAAGGCCCGAACCGTTCCGATTTCATAGGGTTCGACCAGGGTGAAGGTCGGGCTTTTGACGGCGCCGACATGCCCAAAGCCCCGGATAATCCCGCGCGACAGGGTGGTTTTGCCCGCACCGAGGTCGCCTTCGAGAAAGATCACCCCAAGCCCTTCGGTAACCTGAGCGATACGTGAACCGAAGCTCATCATGGCGTCTTCATTGGCCAGGTGCAGCGTTAGTTCAGACACGGTGACTGTTCCTCTAATAACTGACGAATGGCTGGAATGACATCACTGGCCGCCAGCCCCCGGCCCGATTTTCCTGCACGCTCGCCCGCGCTGGCGTGTAACCAGACCGCCAGGCACGCCGCCTCGAACGCCGGCAGCTTCTGCGCCATCAACGCCCCGACCAGTCCAGCCAGCACATCGCCCAAACCAGCCGTGGCCATCGCCGGATGACCGTGATCACACAACGCCAGCCGCCCATCGACGCTGGCAATCAGGCTGCCCGCCCCTTTGAGGACGACAACCGTCTTGTATTTCTGCGCCAGCGCCTGCGCCGCAGCCGGACGATCCGCCTGAATCGCCTGAGTGCTGACTCCCAGCAACCGCGCCGCTTCGCCTGGATGCGGGGTAATCACGCTATCGGGCGGCAGAGTCACGACGCCGACAGCCAACACATTCAGCGCATCGGCGTCCCACACTTGCGGACGCTGGGCATTGGCCGCCGCCGACAACAGGCTGCGCCCCCAACTGGCCTGACCCAAACCAGGTCCTACCACCAGCACGGCAGCCGGCTCGATCAAGGCGCGCAGCTGATTGGCGGAGCTGATGCCCGCGCTCATGACTTCCGGAACCCGCGTCAGCGCGGCCGGCACATGCTCACCACGGGTCGCGAGCGTCACCATGCCAGCACCACTGCGCAAAGCGCTTTCTGCCGACAACAGGGCCGCGCCACCAAAACCGTGATCACCGCCAATCACCAGCACGCGACCGAACAGGCCCTTGTTCGCCGAGGCAGGTCGAGCGGCCAGACGCGGCAAATTAAACGTATCCAGGCGCTTAGCACTGACGGGCGTTTGCGCCACGATCAGCGGATCGGCCTGCAGGTCATCGAAGACCAACTCGCCAACCCGATCCACGGCATCGCCGGTGAGCAACCCCAGCTTAAGGCCGATAAAGGTCACCGTGAGCTGAGCCCGCACCGCAACGCCAAGGGTTTTACCGGTGTCGGCACACACACCGGAAGGAATATCGACTGCCACGACAGGCAGACCACTGGCATTGATCGTATTGATCGCGCTGCGGTAAGGCTCTCGCACCTCACCGCTCAGGCCCGTCCCGAGCAGCGCATCAAGGACAATGCCACTCAGCACCTGCTCAGCGGACCAGCGCACGATGCTGACGCCCGCCTTCACCGCCTCGGCGTGCGCCTGCAAGGCGTCGCCGGACAATTGCGCAGGATCACCCACCGCCCGCACCACCACCTGCCAGCCCGCTCGCCGGGCCAGCGCCGCGACCAGATAACCGTCACCGGCGTTATTCCCGCGCCCTGCCAGCACGGTCAATTCACGCGCCTCCGGCCAATGCCGCCGCAACGCTCGCCACGTCGCATGGGCTGCACGCTGCATCAATTCAATACCAGGCGTGCCAGCCGCAATCAGGCGCGCGTCGAGGTCTCGCACGTGGGCTGCGCAGTACAATGCGTCGGGTTTAGTTGGCAACATGCGTCATAGGCTCCGATGTCTGGCAGAATTATACGCACCTCCGCTCCGGTTTCCTCTTCGCATGCCCGCTATTATTGCCAATCCGCCAATTACTGCCGACCTGGCCGCCCTTGCCCAATCGATCAAGGACTGGGGACGCGAGTTGGGCTTCCAGCAAGTCGGGATCGCCGGCCTGGATCTGGCTGAGCATGAACAGCACCTGCAACGCTGGCTCGATGCGGGTTATCACGGCGAGATGGACTATATGGCCGCCCACGGGAGCAAGCGTTCGCACCCGGAAGAGCTGGTGCCGGGGACGCTGCGCGTGGTGTCGCTGCGCATGGACTATCTGCCGGGCGACACCGAAATGGCGCAACGTCTGGCCCAGCCGGAAAAAGCCTACGTCTCGCGCTATGCCCTGGGCCGCGACTATCACAAGCTGATCCGCAAACGCGTCCAGCAACTGGCCGAGCGTATCCAGCAGGCCATCGGCCCGTTTGGTTATCGAGCGTTCGTCGACAGTGCGCCGGTACTGGAAAAAGCCATCGCCGAACAAGCCGGGCTGGGCTGGATCGGCAAAAACACCCTGATACTCAATCGCAAGGCTGGCAGCTATTTTTTCCTCAGTGAATTGTTCGTCGACCTGCCGCTGCCAGTCGACCCGCCCCATACCAGCGAACATTGCGGGCGCTGCACGGCCTGCCTGGACATCTGTCCTACCGCCGCGTTCGTCGGCCCTTACGTGCTGGACGCCCGACGCTGCATTTCCTACCTGACCATCGAACTCAAGACGGCGATCCCTGAAGAACTGCGCCCACTGATCGGCAATCGCGTGTTCGGTTGCGATGACTGCCAGATCGTCTGCCCCTGGAATCGCTTCGCCAGACCCACCACCCAAGGTGATTTTCAGCCACGGCATAGTCTAGACAACGCAGGGCTGGCCGAGTTGTTCCTGTGGGATGAAACAACCTTCCTCAGCAACACCGAAGGCTCACCCCTGCGCCGCGCCGGCTATGAACGCTGGTTACGCAACCTGGCGGTTGGGCTGGGCAATGCACCGTCGACCATTCCCGTGCTGGAAGCACTGGAGGCTCGACGCGACTACCCGTCAGAGCTGGTGCGAGAGCATGTGGAATGGGCGTTGAAGCAGCATGGTCGGTGAAACGGTGCAGGTGTTTACGGCTCGTCGTTGTAAACGAACTTGGGCATTTCCCAGCGAAAACGGATAGCTAACAGCCGCAACAAAAAGCCGCCAAACAAGGTGATCAGAATCGCCTGCTCATTGGGTAACCCCAGGTATTGGCAGAGCAGGTAGCACCAGGCCGCCACGAATGACACGCTGGCGTAGAGTTCGCGACGGAAAATCAATGGGATGTCGTTGCAGAAGATGTCCCGCAAGATGCCGCCAAATACCCCGGTAATCACCCCGCAGACTGACGCCACCAGCATGCCGTGCCCGGTCTCCAGCGCTGTCATGCAGCCGATCAGCGTGAACGCCACCAATCCCACCGCATCCAGCACCAGAAACAACGAACGCAGATGGCGCATCAATGGCGCGATAAAGATGGTCACCAACGCCGCGACGCTGGTCAGGATCAGGTATTCCGGGTGTTTGACCCAGGTCAGTGGGTAATGCCCCAACAACACGTCGCGGACCGAACCGCCGCCCAGTGCGGTGACGCAGGCAATCAGCACCACGCCAAACCAGTCCATCCCCCGACGACCGGCTGACAGCGCACCCGTCATGGCCTCAGCAGTGATGGCGATTAGATAAAGCATCAGCAACATGGCGGAGTCCCCGCGATAAAGCCGCGCAGTCTAACCAGTCAGACGAAGCACCAAAAGAGGGCGCGGCGAAATTTATCGCCACACCTCCGTGCTCACATGACGCGATCTACCTGTCACACCTTGATGAAGTGCTCACGGTAGTGACGCAATTCGCCGATCGATTCGCGAATATCGTCCATCGCCAGATGGGAGCCGCCCTTTTCGAACTTCTTCAAGTTTGGCGCCCAACGGGCTGCCAGCTCTTTAAGCGTGGAAACATCGAGGTTGCGGTAATGAAAGTAGTGTTCCAGCGTCGGCATGTGCCGGTACAGGAAGCGACGATCCTGACAAATGCTGTTACCGCAGATCGGCGAACTGCGCTCCGGCACCCATTGCTGGATAAACGCCAGGGTCTGCGCTTCGGCCTCAGCGGCACTGATGCGGCTGTCGCGGACCCGTTGCGTCAAGCCAGAGCCGCCGTGTTGACGGGTGTTCCACTCGTCCATGCGGGCCAGCGTCTCGTCACTTTGATGCACGGCAATCACCGGGCCTTCAGCCAGCGTGTTCAGTTCGCTGTCGGTGATGATGGTCGCCATCTCGATAATAACGTCGGTATCCGGGTCCAGACCGGTCATTTCCAGGTCGATCCAAATCAGGTTCTGCTTACTAAATTTTTCTTGCGTGGGCATGTCGCGACTCCTCAACTTAGGTGCGCAGTTTAGCCTAGCGGGACATGCTAGACTTGCGGCGTTTTACCTAATCAGCTGCTTTATCGACTCGGAACACCCATGGCCAAACGCCAACTCAATCGTCGCCAAAACTGGCGCATCGAAAAGATTCAAGGCGAGCGCGCTTCTCGCGCCGCCAAACGTGAATCGCAAACCCTTGAAACACTTGAGGGCGGTGATCTCGGCCCTGAGCAAATAGGGCTTGTGATCGCTCACTTTGGTGTGCAGGTCGAAGTCGAGGCACAGGAAGGCGAGCAAACCGGCCAGGTGTTCCGTTGTCACTTGCGCGCCAACTTGCCAGCGCTGGTCACCGGCGACCGGGTTGTCTGGCGTGCCGGTAATCAGGGTATCGGCGTCATCGTCGCGCAACTGCCCCGCACAACCGAGCTTTGCCGCCCGGACAGCCGTGGTCAGCTCAAGCCGGTTGCCGCCAACGTCGACCTGATCGTGATCGTCTTCGCGCCAATGCCGGAGCCGCACGCCAACCTGATCGACCGTTATCTGGTCGCCGCCGAACACGCGGGGATTCGTCCTCTGCTGCTGTTGAACAAGGCTGACCTGATCGACGATCAAAACGCTCCGGCGCTCAATGCGTTGTTAGCCGTTTATCGGCAGTTGGGCTATCCATTACTGGAAGTGTCCGCCCATCAAGGCGACGGCATGCAGCAGCTGCAAACCCAGCTGGACGGGCATATCAGCGTGTTTGTCGGTCAGTCCGGTGTCGGTAAATCATCGCTGGTCAACAGCTTGCTCCCGGAAGTCGAAGCCCGTGTCGGCCCGCTTTCCGAGCTTTCGGGTCAGGGCACTCACACCACGACCACTGCGCGCCTGTTCCACTTTCCACGTGGCGGCGACTTGATCGACTCCCCGGGGATTCGCGAGTTCGGCCTGGGCCATGTCAGCCGCGCCGACGTTGAAGCTGGCTTCATCGAGTTCAATGATTTGATCGGAACCTGCCGTTTCCGCGACTGCAAACATGATCGCGAACCGGGCTGCGCCCTGCTCAAGGCCCTTGAAGAAGGGCGCGTTCAGCAACAACGGATGAACAGCTACCGCTCGATCATCGCCAGCCTGCCTGAAAACAGTTACTAAGCTTTCCTGCACGCAGTAAAAAGCCGCGATCATCGCGGCTTTTTTGCACCTGCTGACTCGTCCTACTTCTTAGTCTCATCCATCTTCAACACGCCATCTTCAAAGATGTTGAGCTTGCCCCGCAGCTCATGGGGTTGCAGGGGTGCTTGCGGGGCAACCGGAGCCGGACGAGCTGAAGCGCCCGGGGTGCCCGCCGGAGCTGCGGCACCGGGGGCCGGTGTCCCTGACTCAGGTGTTTGCGGTGCAGCCTGATTACCCTCGATGCGCTGCTGGGCTTTCTTGGTCAGCACAATGATGTCGATTCGACGGTTCACCGGGTTCTGCGGATTTTCGTGATCGTACAAGGATGACGACGCGTATCCGACGACGCGCGCCACTTGCGATTCAGGATAACCACCCGCAACCAACGCCCGACGCGCCGCGTTGGCTCGGTTCGACGACAGCTCCCAGTTGCCGAACTCTTTGGTCCCGGCATAAGGCGTAGCGTCCGTATGACCGCTGATGCTGATCTTGTTTGGCACTGTGCGGATGGTGTCCGCCATGGCCAGCAGAATATCTTCGAAATACGGTTTCAAACGAGCGCTGCCGATGTCGAACATCGGCCGATTTGCAGCGTCCATGATCTGTATGCGCAAGCCGTCCTGGGTGATTTCGAACAGGATCTGGTCCTTGAACTTCTTCAGTTCCGGATTTTCCTCGACCTTGTTCTGCAGCTCTTGCAGCAGCATGTCCAGACGCTCCTGCTCGACTTGCTCTGCAACGGCGTCAACCTTTTCGCTCTCGACCTTGATTTTTTCTTGCTGGGGCACGGTCTCGACCTCAGGGTTCAAGGTTTTGTCGGGCGCAAGCGTTGGTGAACCACCCAGGTCAATGATGAACGGCGTGCCACTTTCGGTGAACCCGATCGGGTCTTTGAAGTACCCGGCAATAGCAAGTTTCTGCTCTGGAGTGGCCGAGGACATCAGCCACAACACCAGAAAGAACGCCATCATCGCCGTCGCAAAGTCGGCAAAGGCGATTTTCCAGGCGCCGCCGTGGTGCCCGGCGGCATAGCGCTTGATGCGCTTGACGATTATCGGCTGATTATTTTCCATGACTCAGCGACCGCGAACCGCTTGCTCCAGCTCACTGAAGCTGGGGCGATGCGCTGGATACAGAACCTTGCGACCGAACTCCACAGCCAGTGATGGCGGCATGCCCGAGGCCGAGGCAACCAGCGACGCTTTGATAGCTTCAAAAACGTTCAGCTCTTCCTTGGCGTCATGGGCCAGGGACGTGGCCAGCGGGCCGAAGAAACCGTAAGCAGCGAGAATACCGAAAAAGGTACCCACCAATGCCGCACCCACGTGCATACCGATCGCAGCCTGGTCACCCTCACCCAGCGAAGCCATGGTCACCACGATACCCAACACCGCCGCGACGATACCGAAACCGGGCATTGCATCGGCAACCCCGGTCACCGCGTGGGAAGGATGGTCCAGCTCTTCCTTCATGCTTTGTAATTCCATGTCGAACAAGCCTTCAAGCTCGTGCGGCGCCATGTTCCCTGACGACATGATGCGCAGGTAATCGCAGATGTAAGCGATCATGCGCTCGTCTTTGAGCACGCCGGGGTACTTGGCGAAAATCGGGCTGGCTGCGGCGTCTTCGATGTCGCCTTCAATCGCCATCATGCCTTCGCGGCGGCTCTTATTGAGAATCTCGTAGACCAGGCTGAGAATTTCAAGATAAAACGCGTGATTGAAGCGCGTGCCGAACATCTTCAGCGACTTCTTGATCACGAGGAGGGTCGTGTAACCGGGGTTGGCCTGGAGAAACGCACCCAATGCCGCGCCACCGATAATCATGACCTCGAAAGGCTGGATCAACGCGGCAATCTTGCCGTGAGAAAGGACGTATCCGCCGAGCACACTCGCGAAAACGACAATGATGCCGATAATTTTAGCCATAGATAGAGAGTTCTTACTGAGTCGGGTTCGAGGTCATGATCGGAAGTTCTTGAAACTCTTCTTCTACTTATCGGCATAAGTGCGCCAGACTATAGTCAGTTAAGGCGAAAAGCCAGTTCGGCCCGCACAGCGGGGAGTCTGGCGTCGATCGGTCCTTGAACCCGGCATACGACATTATCCTGACCTCTTAGCCGTACAGGCCCCTGCATGCCACCAGAAACCTCAGCACAGCTTCCCGTCCCACGCAGCCTCGACGCTTGGCTCAAGCAACTGGAGAGCATCCGCTTGCCTGTGCCAATCGCCAGCCACGAACGCGTGCTCGGTGCGCTGGCTGATAGCCGCCGCTCGTTACGCGAGATTGCCGAGCTGATGCAGGAAAGTCCGTCGCTGGTACTCAGCGTATTGCGCGAAGCCAATCATCACAGCACTGGCTTGTCGGAACCAGCGGAAAGCCTTGAGGTTGCCATCAACCGTCTGGGCTTGAAACGTACCGAAGAGTTGCTCCAGCGCCTGCCCGCACGGGCCCCGCAGGACATGCCGCCAGCCCTGCGTCAGTTACAGCTGATCAGCCAGCACGCGACGCAGCAGGCCAACGGGCTGTTCGCCGGTCGCATGGCTCGGCTCTGGCAGGACATTCACTGGGGCAGTTTGCTGTTCTTGTCGCCGCTGTGGCCAATGGCGGTCGCCCATCCCAAACTGCTTGAGGAATGGGAACTGAGGGTGATTCACAAGGGTGAGTCGGCGCTGATCGTTGAAACCCAATTGTTCGGCGTCAGCCTGCTCAAGCTGTGCCTGACAGTGGCCGAAGCCTGGCGCCTGCCCATGTGGGTCACGCAGGGTTATCGGCTGCTGATCAGTGAACGCCGATTGCTGGTCAAAGCGATACGTATTTCCCGCGATCATCTCCACCCGTTACGCCAGCGGCAACTGCTGGACGAGGACCCGGCCCTGCAACGCTGGCTCAACCATCCGGCCAATACCATCCTGCTGGCCAACGGCATCGCGCTGTCGGCGCAACAGGCCTGGGATACCCCGCACAGCCTGCGCTGGCAGTTGCTCACCAGCCTGTACCTGCAACAACCCCTGAGTGAAGTGCAACAGCAACTGCACCAACAGGCGGTGCAAAGCGCTCGCCAACATTGGGCGCGCGGGCTTTGGCACCCTGCAGAAGCGTTGATCTGGCCCTGGGAAACACGGCGAATGCACCGTGGCCTGCTGCCTGCGCCGCCACCGTCGGCCGATGCACTGCTGGCCTGGCGCAAATGCTGCACCGAGCTTTTGGTCGAGCCCAGCTGCTTCAACAACGCAATGCACCTGACCACTTCCGCCCGCGATGCGCTAGTGGCCTGCGGCATGCAGCGCGTCATGCTATTGATGACGGACCGCAACATGACCACCCTGCGCGTTCATCAAATTGCAGGGCTGGACAAAAGCGCGGCCAACCTCACGCTGCAAATCAGTGAAAGCACCGTCTTGCAGCGCCTGCTCGCGCAACCGACCCAACTGCGCCTGAGCCCCGCCAACAACGCGCAGTTTTCGGCGCTATTGCCCGGACAGCTGAAAGGGCTGTTTACCGGCGAGCATCTGTTGCTACGCTCACTCAGCAGCAACGGCAAGGTGGTCATGCTGGTGTTTGCCGATCAAGGGGGTGGACCCCTCTCGGAAATCAGCGTGCAGGCCTTTGGTAAAACCGCGCAATGCATCGAGCGCGCCTTAAGCAGCTTTAGCGCCCGCAAAGCCTGACGCGTAAGCTACAATTTGCCTCTTTTTTCTGATCTGGAGAACTAAATGCCGGACTTCTCTAGCTTGCCGCTGGTCATCGAGCCCAGCGACCTGCTGGCCCGCCTTGACGCGCCAGAACTGATTCTTGTCGATCTGACCAGTAGCGCGAGCTACAGCGCCGGGCATATTCCCGGTGCACGCTTCGTTGATCCGAAACGCACGCAAATGGGCCATCCACCGGCGCCGGGGCTTTTGCCGTCGCAGGCCCAGCTTGAAGTCCTGTTCGGTGAGCTGGGGCATAACCCTAAAGCGGTTTACGTGGTCTATGACGATGAAGGCGGCGGTTGGGCCGGACGCTTTATATGGTTGCTGGACGTGATTGGTCACTCACGCTCACGCTATCACTACCTCGACGGCGGCCTGCATGCCTGGCGAGCCGAAGCGCGGCCACTCTCGAGCGAGGTTCCGCCGAACGTCGGAGGTCCCGTGCCATTGACCCTGCACAGCGAACCGACCGCGACCCGCGAATACCTGCAATGTCGCCTGGGCGCCGCTGACCTGGCAATTTGGGACGCACGCGGCCCCACTGAATACTCAGGCGAAAAAGTCCTCGCAGCCAAGGGTGGGCATATCCCCGGCGCGGTCAATTTCGAATGGACCGCTGGCATGGACCCTGCGCGCGACTTGCGTATCCGCAAGGATATGCCGCAGATTCTTGAAAGCCTGGGCATCACGAAGGACAAGGAAGTGATCACCCATTGCCAGACCCACCATCGCTCCGGCTTCACCTATCTGGTGGCCAAGGCGCTGGGTTATCCGCGCGTCAAAGGTTACGCCGGCTCCTGGGGCGAATGGGGTAATCACCCCGATACGCCTGTCGAGAAATAAGGCGAGCCATCAGCCCGGATCGCCTCTGACCGGGACCAGTATTGCCACCTCTTTTAACTGCAACTTTTTTAGATGCTTCGCTTTAGGAATTTTGATGAAACAGCGTTTTTTTATCCTCAGCCAGTACCTGCTGCCACACCATTTGCTGTCCCGTCTGGCTGGCTGCGTTGCCGAGTGCAAGGTGCGCTGGTTCAAAAATGCCTTCACCGCCTGGTTCGCCCGGCGCTATCAGGTGGACATGTCGCAAGCATTGGTCGAAGACCTGACTGCTTATGAGCACTTCAACGCCTTCTTCACCCGCGCCCTGAAGCCCGGCGCACGACCGCTGGATGAAACGCCTGGCGCGATTCTCAGCCCTGCCGACGGCGCTGTCAGCCAATTGGGCCCAATCGATCATGGTCGAATTTTTCAGGCCAAGGGTCACAGCTTCAGCGTGCTCGAACTGCTGGGCGGCGATGCGAACCTGTCCGCACCGTTCATGGGCGGTGAATTCGCGACGATCTACTTGTCGCCAAAAGACTATCACCGGGTCCACATGCCACTGGCCGGTACTTTGCGTGAAATGGTCTACGTGCCGGGCCGCATTTTCTCGGTCAACCAGACCACGGCCGAAAACGTTCCTGAACTGTTCGCCCGTAACGAACGCGTGGTTTGCCTGTTCGATACCGAGCGCGGCCCGATGGCCGTGGTGTTAGTGGGCGCGATGATCGTCGCCTCGATTGAGACGGTGTGGGCAGGTCTGGTTACACCGCCCAAACGCGAGCTGAAAACCGTGCGTTACGACGAAGCCGCCCGCGCACCGATTCATCTGGAGAAAGGCGCTGAGCTTGGACGCTTCAAGCTGGGTTCCACCGCCATCGTGCTGTTCGGGCCGGATCAAGTGAAGTGGGCCGAACAACTTGCCGCAGGCACTCCGGTGCAGATGGGACAAGCCATAGGTCTGGCTGCCGAGGTGTGACGTCAAGTCACACCGTTCAACACCCTCGATCCGATAGGCTGACGGGCGAGTACTGCCGCCCGTCGGCAGTACTCGAGCATCAAAGGCTGCGACTGCACGGCTATGCTGCTAAAGTCGAGTCTGGCCATGTTCAGATGAGCAGCCGCTCGAGCCGTTGTGCTGTTGGAGTTTGTCGGGCAAATGAGTAATTCAAGTCTGGAGCTGTTGCAGCGTGTTCCCACGCCAACGCAGTCGAGCCTGTCGTTCTGCGAGGCCACTCCGCGCGACCTGAAACGCTGGATCTCAAGCCTGCCCAAAGCCAACCTCGGCGAAACCGCCCGCCTGCTCTACCAAGGCATGGGCGAGCTCAACCAGTTACTGACCCCCAGCGACAACCGCCTGCAATTGCTCGAACTGCTACGCCCTGAGGTCTATTACGTCTGCAAGAACCTTGAGCGGCACTTCCTTAGTCAGGCGATTGTGCTCGACGAACGCCCGCGCAAAGTGGCGAACCTCTGCCAGGCCCTGCAAAACCACTTGGCCATTGGCTACAAACAGATCATCGCGCGCGTCTCGCCGAACCTTACCAAAGATCGAGCTTCGCTCCTGACCACCGCCATGCAGCGCGCATTGCACTGCCTCAATGGCCCCTTGATTCGCGCCAGCCAACTGTATTGCCCCGTACCGGAGGGCCTGTGGCTGGAAATGCACCAGATTTATCTGATTGCACGTCAGCATCAGTTGAATAACATCGCCGTGGCCGACAGCCTGGCGAACCACACCCAGACGTTGAGCATCGAGCAAACGTATGGGGTGGCTTTGCTCTTGGGTTGTTCGCGCTGCAACCAGATGCGTCAGCTCAATATCGGCCGTCTGGCCGAAGTCCTCGAATCCTGGAGTGCACTGGTCAAGCTGCAATCGCCAGCGGAAGAATCCAGTCTGTTCGCGGTAGCACAGAACGTCGATGCGCCGCCGCGTTACAAATCACTGTTCCTCGATGAGCAGCTACCGGGTCTGCTGGGCATCAATCCACTGCCACTGGCGGCAGCCATCAAGGATTACCTGGACTTGCCCGAGGAGAAGCGCGGGCAATCGCCGCTGCTAGTACCCAACGGCTTTACCCTGGATCTGTTGCAACATCTGGCGGCAGCCTGGGGCGACGTCTCCGAGCGGACGTTTCAGCGCACGGCCGGCCAAGGCACCTTGACCCTGTGCCTCGGGATGAGTGCCCTGCACTATTACCTGGGCGGACAGAAGTCATTCAGCGAGATGCTCAAACTGCCCGCCGTCAGCCAGGCCGCACAGTTCACGACGCAGTTCGCCAAAATCGCCTCCACCGATGCATGGGCCACGACGTTCGACAGTGAGCGCGATGGCACATCGGACAGCATGCTGCCGTACGAGGAGATCCAGTATCAGCAGGCCGAAGTGGATGGTGGCGTCCCGGCGTCCAACGCCCAGCAAACGTTCCCGACCCATGCCCTGAACGTCATCAACCACAGTCCGGGCGGCTACTGCCTGGCTTGGCCCAAAGACGTTCCCCCCCAGTTACAGGCAGGGGAAATGGTCGGTATTCAAGACGGTGTCGGTCAGGGCTGGAGCATCGCGGTCGTGCGCTGGATTCGTCAGGTTCGCGGTGGCGGCACGCAAATGGGTATCGAACTGGTTGCGCCCTATGCTCAGCCATGCGGCCTGCAACTGGTACGCACCGGCGAGCAAAGCAGCCAATACCTTCGGGCACTGCTGCTGCCTGAAGTCCGCGCAATCGACCAGCCAGCGACGTTATTGGCGCCGCGCTTGCCCTTTCAGGAGGGCAACAAGGTGAAAATCAACACCAACGGCGAAGAGCGTCGTGCAGGCCTGGGCAAGCGTCGCACCGGCACCGGCAGCTTCAATCAGTTCGAATACCAGACGATTGAAGCACCGCGTAACAAAGACAGTGTCGGTGGACCCGACAGCGCAGCGTCCGGAGAAGAGTTCGACTCGTTGTGGACGTCTTTGTAGCAGACGTCGCACCGGGTAGCGCTTGGCAGGCAAGCCTGCGCCCGCAGACTGAACTGCGGGAGCAAAAACCCTATAAGCCCCGCCCATCCCGATCACGAAAGCCGAGCAGGTACAGAATCCCGTCCAGTCCCAGCGTCGAGATCGCCTGTTTGGCCGACTGCTTGACCAGCGGCTTGGCTCGGAAAGCGACGCCAAGACCGGCAATCGCCAACATCGGCAAATCATTGGCCCCATCACCGACGGCAATCGTCTGCTCAAGGCTCAGGCCTTCTTTGTGCGCCAACTCACGCAGCAGGTCGGCTTTGCGCCGGGCATCGACGATCGGCTCGATGGCCACACCGGTAACCTTGCCATCGACCACTTCCAATTCATTGGCGAACACGTAGTCGATGCCCAGCTTGGCTTGCAGCTGTTTGGCGAAGTAAGTGAAACCACCCGACAGAATCGCAGTCTTGTAGCCCAATCGTTTGAGCTCGGCGAACAGGGTTTCGGCGCCTTCGGTCAGGCGCAACGAAGCACCGATTTCATCCAGCACACTGACGTCGAGGCCTTTGAGCAGTGCCAGCCGCTCTTTGAAACTGGCGCAGAAATCCAGCTCGCCACGCATGGCCCGCTCAGTGATTTCCGACACCCGCTCGCCGACACCGGCCGCCTTGGCCAACTCGTCGATGACTTCAGCCTCGATCAGCGTCGAGTCCATGTCGAACACCGCCAGACGACGGTTGCGCCGGAACAGCGAGTCCTGCTGGAACGCGATATCGACGTTGAGTTCTTGCGCCACGCTGAGGAACTCGGCCTGCATCGCACCAGGATCGGCCGGCTCGCCGCGCACAGAAAACTCGATGCAGCCCTTGCCTTTATCGGCCGGCGTATCGAGCGGCATCCGTCCGGACAGGCGATCGATCTGATCGATGTTCAGGCCATACTTGGCGGTAATGGAACTGACACGCTGCAATTGCTCGGCCGTGACCTTACGGGTGAGCAACGTCACGATGTGCCGCGCCTTGCCCTGCCCATTGACCCAATGCGCGTAGTCCTCTTCGGAAACTGCCGTGAAGCGCACCTGCTGATCAAGCTTGTAAGCCGTGAACAGGATGTCTTTAAGCACCGAGGAGCCTTGTTCGGTTCCCGGAATTTCAACCAGGATGCCGAACGACAAGGTGTCGTGGATCACCGCCTGACCAATATCGAGAATATTCACCCCACCCTGGGCAAGCACCCCGGTAATGGCCGCAGTGAGACCCGGACGGTCTTCACCAGTGATGTTTATCAGGACGATTTCGCGCAAGGCGCACCCCCGCAGTGGAAAAAAACCGCATTCTAACCACTTTCAGTGACCATCGGGCACAGCGAGCGCTTTGCCGCTCAAGGGTCGGTCGCTATACTGCCCGGCAACTTCACCAAAAGAACCGTGCTCAGTGAACCGGCCCACGCCAGTTAAAACCGATAATTTCTTCCTGCTGATCTTTCGGGCATTGCGCCATAGGCGTGTACCGCTTGCTTTGCGCATAGCCAGCCATAACGTGATTCTGGTCGCCTTGGCGCTGGTGATCTATGCCTGCGTGATGGGCCTGCAGTTCAAGCAGGCCATGCACGAACAGGCTGACGCCCTCGGCCAGGCCCTGACCACGCAAACTGCGACGTCCGCCACGGAACTGCTGGTGTCCAACGACATCCTCAGTCTCAACGTGCTGCTGGGCAATCTGGTGAAGAACCCACTGGTGGCCCACGCCGCCATCTACAGCGTGGATAACCGCATCCTTGCAGAAGCCGGTCAGCGCCCTAAAAATGGCCTGCTGGGTGAAGCCGAAGGCTTGTACGAGATCAAGATCACCTTCCAGGACGTGATCGCCGGGCACCTGCGCATCAGCCTGGACATGGCGCAATTCCAGCAGCCGATGACCATCAGTTTGCAAAGCATGGGCATCCTCAGCGGAATTCTGCTGGCATTGGCACTGGCGTTGAGCTTGCGCCTGGGTCGTTACATTTCAACGCCGCTGCTGCAATTGCGCGTGTGGCTGCGCGATATCGACGAGCACACACCCGCCACCGAGCGCCAGGATGAAATCGGCGATCTGGCCCGTCAACTGCACGCTTCGTTCGCGCCCGAACCGCCTGAACCTCAGCCCGTTCCAGAACCGGAGTACGACGAACACGCTGGCACCGATCCGTACCTTGAAACTGAAGAGGACGACGAACCCGGGTTTACCGCGAACGACCTGCACGAACCTGGTTTCGATGAAGCGCCTAAACCTCGCCCGCCAGCGCAAGCGCCGAGGCGCATCGTCGCTGAAGAAGATGAAGAGGGCGAAGAAGACCCCTTCGCCGATCTGCGCGATCATTCCACCCCCGCCCCCGTGGCCAAGCGCGCTCCGATTGCCCCGAGCCAGCCGCAACACAGTGCGGTACTGGCCGTACAGCTTGGTGCTCAGGATCAACTGCGCCGTTTGCCCCGCGCTCGCCTGACCGAACTGCTGCAACGCTACCGTGACTGCCTGGATCAAGCGGCATCGCTGTATCAAAGCGAACTGCACACACTGAACGATGGCAGCACACTGATGCTGTTCCATAGCCAGGACAGTGGCGAGGACTACCTGACCAACGCGATTTGCTGTGGCGAGCTCCTGCGCGCCCTGGGCCACGCCTTGCAGATCGAGGTCGCCGACAGCGGCATCACCCTGCAATTGCAGCTGGGCCTGACCCTGAGTGACGGACTGTTCGGCTTGAGCCAGATCGACCTGTTGCTGACTGAAACCGCGCAAGATGCATTGGCGCTGTCACAACACAGCCGCAACCTGCTGCTGGTAGAGCGCAAGATCAGCGACGATGTGCTGATCCGCCAACGCGCCCGCATCAGACCTATCGCCAGTCCGGAAGGCGCGTGCTGCGTCGAACGGCTGATGGAGCCCTACCCGTCCATGCTCGAACGCCAACTGGCGCGGATGCATGAGAGCCGGGGCAAGGTTTAGCGGATACCGCCATCGCGGGGAAACCCGCGCCAGCAGGTGTCAGACAGACGCCCAATAAAAAGCCCACATCGCTGTGGGCTTTTTATTGGGCGGTGGAGCCACTTCCTCAGAAGCGGAACACTTCCATATCCGTACGAATCGGCGAAGCCAAGGGAATCTTTGGCCTGCCCTGGTCCTGCTCTTTATTCGTGTGCGCCTGAGCCGCAGGCTGCTTTTTAGGTTCGTCCGCAGGCTGGTTGGCCAATGGTTTGACCGCAACGCTCAGTTGATCGGCCAGACGCTGCAAAAGTACACCCTGCGCTTTTACCTGTGCAGCCGAGGTCCCGACATGGGGCTCTTCCAGGTGAATCAGTCGGCTATCGCGAACCTGACCCTTACGATCGAGCAAGCGCCACTGAGCATCGAGCACCGCAGGTTGGTTTGCGCCCGAATCAAGTCGGGTAATGGACAACAAGACCTGCACATCCGGGGTAAAACCGGTGACCGCGGGTGCCAGCACCACGCGCTGACTGTCCAGTTTCCAGGCCAGTCGGCGCAACAGCAGTTGATCGATGTCCGAAGACAGACTGCCCGCCCAGCGACCATCGGTCGATGCCGTCAGGCTGCCATCCGGTTGGCGTTGCAACAGGGTTTCACGTTGAAGATAATCGGCCACTGAAACCGGGCCCAACAAAACAGCCAGCCCAGCACTTTGTTTAGGTTGACCCGGCTCACCGGCGTCAAGCTGATACAACGAAGTCGGTTGTTGCACACTGCAACCGGCAAGCCCAATTACGCCGGTCATTAACAAAACAAAAGGAAGGCGTAAAAAATTCATCATCCCATCCAGGTAGTCGCCACAAGGCGCACCACAGCGTCAATACTCACAAAATACATGAAGGCACTCAGCCACGCTGGTGACTCAAGACGTCATATCATCCGTGAATATTGCTCATGACTCCAGCGATTATGCGTCGGCCATCATGGCAAAATGAAGACCGAACGCTCTAATCCGGCATTACAGGCTATTTTCAACCAATAATGCATCCACTCGCTGGAAGCCCCGGGGAAGCTTGTTACCGCGTCGACCGCGCTCACCCTTGTAATGTTCGAGGTCATCAGCCTTCAACGACAGCGTGCGCTTGCCGGCTTGCAGCACCAATGTCGCGCCTTCCGGGATCACCGCCAGGTCGGTCACGTACTCTTCGCGACTGGCCACGCGCTCGCCCGGAATGCCGATGATTTTGTTGCCTTTGCCTTTGCCCAACTGCGGCAAATCACTGACTTTGAAAATCAACAAGCGCCCTTCCGTGGTCACTGCCGCAAGCCAGTTTTGCTCACGATCAGTCACTGGCCGCGGCAGAATCACCTTGGCGCCATTAGGCAGACTCAGCAACGCCTTGCCCGCCTTGTTCTTGGCTTGCAGGTCTTCACCTTTAACCACGAAGCCATAGCCTGCGTCGGAAGCAATGACGTACAGCGCGTCATCGTCCGGCAACAGTACGCATTCAAAGCTGGCACCCGGCGGCGGCGTGAGACGACCGCTCAACGGTTCGCCCTGGCCACGGGCGGACGGCAAGGTATGCGCCGGCAGCGAGTAGCTGCGCCCCGTGGAGTCGATGAAAACTGCAAATTGGTTGGAGCGCCCGGCGGCCGAGGTCTTGAAGCCGTCCCCGGCTTTGTAGGAAAGCCCGGTGGCGTCGATATCGTGGCCCTTGGCGCAACGCACCCAGCCTTTATCCGAAAGCACGACCGTGACCGGCTCGGTCGGCATCAGCTCGTTTTCCGACAACGCCTTGGCTTCAGTGCGGGACACAATTGGCGAGCGACGGTTGTCGCCATACGTTTCAGCGTCCGCGATCAATTCAGTACGCACCAGCTTACGCAGCTTGGTTTCACTGCCCAGCAGCGATTGCAGACGTGTCTGTTCCTTGCGCAACTCATCCTGCTCGGCCCGCAGTTTCATTTCTTCCAGGCGAGCCAGCTGACGCAAACGCGTGTCGAGGATGTAGTCCGCCTGAATTTCCGACAGCGCGAACCGCTCGATCAACTCCGCTTTCGGGTGTTCGGCGGTGCGGATGATGTGGATGACTTCATCCAGGTTCAGGTAAGCCGTGAGCAAGCCGTCCAACAGGTGCAGGCGGCGCTCGACCTTGTCCAGACGGAATTGCAAACGCCGGCGCACGGTGCCAATACGGAACACCAGCCACTCGCTGAGCAACGCCTTGAGATTCTTGAGTTGCGGCTTGCCATCGAGACCGATGATGTTGATGTTCACCCGGTAGCTGGATTCCAGCTCGGTGGTGGCGAACAGATGCTGCATCAACTCGTCGAGTTCGACCCGATTGGAACGCGGAATAATCACAATGCGGCAAGGATGTTCGTGGTCCGACTCGTCGCGCAGGTCGGCGACCATCGGCAGCTTCTTGGCCTGCATCTGCGCAGCGATCTGCTCCAGCACCTTGGCACCGGACACCTGATGCGGCAACGCGGTGACGACGATATCGCCGTCTTCGATGCGATACACCGCACGCATGCGCACCGAGCCTTTGCCGGTTTCGTACATTTTCAGCAGATCGGCGCGCGGGGTGATGATTTCCGCTTCGGTCGGATAATCCGGGCCCTTGATGTGCTCGCACAGCTCTTCGATCGTGGCCTTGGGCTCATCGAGCAAGTGCACACAGGCAGAGGCGACTTCACGCAGGTTATGCGGCGGTACGTCAGTGGCCATGCCGACGGCGATGCCGGTGGTGCCGTTGAGCAGAATATTCGGCAGGCGCGCCGGTAACACGGCCGGCTCGTCGAGGGTACCGTCAAAGTTCGGGACCCAATCCGCCGTGCCCTGGCCCAACTCGCTGAGCAACACTTCGGAATAGCGCGACAACCGCGCTTCGGTGTAACGCATGGCGGCGAAGGATTTCGGATCATCCGGCGCGCCCCAGTTACCCTGGCCGTCGACCAGCGTGTAGCGATAGCTGAACGGCTGCGCCATCAGCACCATGGCTTCATAGCAGGCCGAGTCGCCGTGGGGGTGAAATTTACCGAGAACGTCGCCGACGGTACGCGCCGACTTCTTGTGCTTGGAGTCGGCATCGAGCCCCAACTCGCTCATGGCGTAGATAATACGCCGCTGTACAGGCTTCAGGCCGTCGCCGATATGCGGCAGTGCACGGTCCATGATCACGTACATGGAGTAGTTGAGGTAGGCCTGTTCTGTGAAGTCAGCCAGTGATCGGCGTTCTACGCCATCCAGGCTGAGGTCAAGGGAATCGCTCATGCAAGCCTCATCATTTCGTGGTCTGGCGCAGCAGCATGGTGCCGCCGCGCTGGGTGAATTCAAGTTGTTTCATTGCGCTCATGCCCAGCAGTATCTGTTCGCCTTCCAGACCGGGCGCCACCAGGGCGCGTACGTCATGCAGGACGATATCACCCACTTGCAGACGGTCGATCATGGTGCGAAAACCCTCGCTCCGGCCATTGGCGGTATTGACCGTCACCGGCATGCCGCGCTTGAGTCGCAGTGTATCGGCTACCTTGGCGGGAATCGCTACGTCGGTGGCGCCGGTATCCAGTAAAAACTGCACCGTCTGGCCATTGATCTGACCACTGCTGACGAAATGGCCCTGGCCGTTGCTCAGCAGTTGCACTTCTATATAGCCATCGCCATGTTGCGAGGTCACCGCTGTGTTGGGGTTTTCCTGGCGCGCTTCCCATTGCCCAAAAAAGCGCGTGGCCAGAAACAGCGCAGCACCCCACGCCAGAATCATCAGTACGCGACCCGCACGCTTGCCGGGAACTTGCTGGCTCACGGTTTGGCGCCCCAGCCGCCCTCGGGTGCCGCGAAACGCCAGACGATCGGACGACTCTCGCCATCGGCTCGCGCACCAACGTTGTTGTCGACACCGATCCAGGCGCCCTCCGCGTCGATGACCAGCGCCTCGGCCAGCCCATAAATCTGCGGATAGCGTCGGGACGGTATCAGCGCATCGTCAGCGAATGACCAGCAAAGCTCGACCTTCCCGGTGTCCAGATCACGACGGCAAACCCGGTAAGCAGCGCGCTCCAGGGTAAACAGCTTGCCGTTGAACAGCGACAGGTCGGAAAAGTCTCGCGAGACTTCACGGCCGCCCATTTGTGCTGGAAGTGCTTGAGTCCCGCCTTCGCTGAGCATGACGCAGCCACCTTTGCAGCCCCAGACTGTCTGCCCGCGATGCGCCACCAGCAAACCGCGCTTTTCACGTTCGGCCGCCAGCCAGAGTCGATCTCCGGCGGGATTGATGGCAATGCCTTCAAACACCGCGTTGAAGCGCTGCAGCATGCCACTGGCGCGCGCCTGACGGACCAGACTCGGCGGCAGCTTGAGCCAGTTCGGCGAACCGGAGACCGGTACTTGCAGCACGGCGGCATACGCCTCGCTGACCAGATAACGGTTCCCCACCGCGTCGCACGTCACGCCTTCGAAATCCAGATCACCGCCGCGAACATACGACGATGCCTTCGCCAGTGAACGCAAGCCAAATGGCAAGCCGCTGTCTGGCACCGGCGGCACGTCGATGACGTTTGCCTCGGCCTTCCACACCACCGATGAGGTATCGAGTCGGTACAGCAAAGCATCATCGCGGTCCGACACCGTCCACAGCTCGCCATTGCAAGACGCCAGCCCCGAAAGGTTACCGCCCACCATGCCATCGACCGCATGCTCGGACAGCATCTTCAGTTCAGCCAGCGGCGCTGCGAATACCGGTGAAGCGATCAGCAATAACGCGACGAACCAGCCTCGCATCAGGTGAGAACCTCGGCCAGATTGCCTTTTGATTCGAGCCAGGTCTTGCGGTCGCCCGCGCGCTTTTTCGCCAGAAGCATGTCCATCATTTCCGAGGTCGCCGCGTAATCATCCAGAGTGAGCTGGACCAGGCGCCGGGTGTTCGGGTCCATGGTGGTTTCGCGAAGCTGGGGCGGGTTCATCTCGCCCAGACCTTTGAATCGGGTGACCTGTGGCTTGCCGCGTTTTTTCTCCGCGACCAGACGATCAAGAATCCCGTCACGCTCCGATTCATCCAGCGCGTAGTAGATCTCTTTGCCGAGGTCAATCCGGTACAACGGCGGCATTGCGACGTAGACGTGGCCCGCATCCACCAGTGGGCGGAAATGCTGGACGAATAACGCGCACAGCAAGGTTGCGATGTGCAGGCCGTCGGAGTCGGCGTCGGCGAGAATACAAATCTTGCCGTAACGCAACTGGCTGATGTCGGCCGCGCCCGGGTCAACGCCAATGGCCACGGCGATGTTGTGCACTTCCTGGCTGGCGAGGACTTCACCGCCATCGACTTCCCAGGTATTAAGGATCTTGCCGCGCAACGGCAGGATCGCTTGAAACTCTTTGTCTCGCGCTTGTTTGGCCGAACCGCCAGCGGAGTCGCCTTCGACCAGAAACAGCTCGGAACGCATCGGGTCCTGTCCGGCGCAGTCGGCCAGCTTGCCCGGCAGCGCGGGGCCTTGAGTGACGCGTTTACGCTCAACCTTCTTGCTGGCCTTAAGGCGACGGCCGGCGTTGTTGATCGCCAGTTCCGCCAGTTGCAGGCCGAGTTCGGAGTGCGTGTTGAGCCACAGGCTAAATGCGTCCTTGACCACGCCAGAGACGAACGCCGCCGCTTCACGCGATGACAACCGCTCTTTGGTCTGGCCGGAGAATTGCGGCTCCTGCATTTTCATCGACAGGACGAACGCGATCTTCTCCCAGACGTCTTCGGGCGCCAACTTGACGCCACGCGGCAGCAGGTTGCGGAACTCGCAAAACTCGCGCATCGCGTCGAGCAGACCCTGGCGCAGGCCGTTGACGTGGGTCCCGCCCTGCTGGGTAGGAATCAGGTTGACGTAGCTTTCCTGAACGCTGTCGCCACCCTCGGGCAACCAGAGCAAGGCCCAATCGATGGCTTCTTTATTACCGGCGAAACTGCCGCAGAACGGCTCATCCGGCAGGCGCAAAAACTCGCTGACCGAATCTTGCAGATAAGAGCGCAAGCCGTCTTCGAAATGCCACTCGATTTTCTCGCCGGAGGCTTTGTCTTCGAAGCTGACCAACAGCCCCGGGCACAACACCGCCTTGGCTTTGAGCACATGCTTGAGGCGACTGACAGAGAATTTCGGCGTGTCGAAATATTTAGGGTCCGGGGCGAAGTACACGCTGGTCCCGGTATTGCGTTTACCGACCGTGCCGATAACCGCTAGCTCGCTGGCTTTGTAGCCGTCAGCGAAGGTCATTTCGTATTCGTTGCCGTCGCGTTTGACCCGGACCCGAACGTGGTTCGAGAGCGCGTTCACCACCGAAATCCCCACGCCGTGCAGGCCGCCGGAGAACTGGTAGTTCTTGTTCGAGAACTTGCCGCCCGCGTGGAGCTTGGTCAGGATCAGCTCGACGCCAGACACACCCTCTTCCGGGTGAATGTCCACCGGCATGCCGCGACCGTCATCGGACACTTCCAGCGAGTTGTCGGCGTGAAGGATGACCTGCACCGATTTCGCATGCCCGGCGAGGGCTTCATCGACGCTGTTGTCGATGACTTCCTGGGCGAGGTGGTTCGGCCGCGTGGTGTCGGTGTACATGCCCGGGCGTTTGCGTACCGGGTCGAGGCCCGAGAGGACTTCGATGGCGTCTGCGTTATAAGAGCTAGCGCTGGGATTGGCCATGGGGTCTCGTCATCAGTCGTTCGTGAAATTTCGGGATATCAGTCAATATCTGTAGGAGCTGGCTTGCCTGCGATCGACCGCGTAGCGGTCGCAGATAACAGCGAAGGTCGTTCCGACCTTATCGCGGGCAAGCCCTCTCCTACAGGTGTTACAGCACAGACAAATCAATCGCCTGCAATAGCTCAGGGGCAAAGCCTGCAAAACTCAGCAACGCCGGCAACTGCTCGGTGAAGCCCTGAAAGCTGTGATCGCCGCCGGGCTGAATGCGCAAGGCGCACGCTCGGTAATAGGACTGGGCACTGCGGTAGTCCAGGGTTTCATCACCGGTCTGCAACCATACCTGGAAGCGCAACGGATCCTGCGGGGCGGGCACTTCCAGTTCGGCGAGTGCCTGCACATGGTCGTGGGTCAATTCCCAGCTTTCACCGCTGTAAAGATTCTGTTGGGTACCGATATACCCGTCGAACAGCCGATGTGGCGTGACTGCCGGGTTGATCAGCAGAGCCTTGAGGCCGTGGCGCTCAGCCAAGTGAGTGGCATAGTAGCCGCCGAGGGAGCTGCCGACCAGCAACGGCCGACCCAACTCAGTGATCAATGCGTCGAGCTGAGCGATCGCCTGACGCGGGTGATGATGCAGTTCCGGGACCCGCAAATGCTCGCCGAGGCCGAGCGTTTGCATCAAGTTCGACAACTGGCTGGCCTTCTTTGAGCGCGGCGAGCTGTTCAAACCGTGGATATACAACAGTGTGGATGGTTCGCCGGTCACATTCCCTCCTGAAACTTTTGAGCGCAAGCAAAGACGCGCAGTTTACAGGGACTGCCGCCCGATGACTTGCCTTCAGACGTTTCCCACTCAAATCAGGACGGATCGTTCAATAACCTTGACCACTGTAATCCACCTCAAAGACCAGCCCCTCTACCCGCGAGACACCGGTTTCAAGGCGGCCGTCTGCGTGCAGACGCAACCAGCGGTAGCCTGGCGCGGTGCTGTCGACCTTGAACTCGACACTGCCCGGCGCAAACTGAATGCAGGTGGACGGTGAGGCCAGCAGGCGAACGCCATTGCGCAGCTGGTCGTATTCCTGATGGACATGGCCCCAGAGCACCGCGCGCACCTGCGGGAATCGATCGAGCACGGCAAACAGCGCTTCGGGATTACGCAAGCCGATGGGGTCCATCCAGGCACAACCAATGTTCACCGGGTTGTGGTGCAGGCACACCAGATGATGACGCTCGGGCGCTTCACTCAGGGACTGCGCCAACAGCTGCAATTGCTGATCCTGCAAGTAACCCGGCACCGAACCGGGCACTGAAGAGTCCAGCAATGTGATACGCCAATGGCCGAGATCGACGATAGGCGCGAGAAAATCGCTCTGTCGCGCAGCCTCGGTCATCGCCGGCACCTCATCGTGATTCCCGGGAAACCAACGCGCCGGTGCCTGAATCCGCCCACTGGCCTGACGAAACGCCTGGTAGGACTCAAGACTGCCATCCTGGGACAAATCACCGCTGGCGATCAGCAGGTCGATCTGCGACTGCTCAGCCAGGACGCACTCGATCACCTTGTTCAGGCTATCAAGGGTACTCATGCCCAGCAGCTTTTCGTCTGCATTGGCAAACAAATGGCTGTCGGTTAGCTGGACCAGCAGGACTGAAGAATCGGTGGTGTGAGTAGGGGCGCTCGGCAAGGCCATCTCCTTGAGCGATTTGGACACAATTATGCTGGCTGACAATTACGAGGGTAAGCCGGTCGGCACGACCTGCGTCGCATTCTGAAAAACAGTCATCTAGATAGCAGTAATGGATGGCGCTTGTCAGCCCGCGCGTGCAAATCCGCTCAGCGCACCACTTCAAACTCATGCCCGCACGCCAGGCAATGGCTCAGCCACTCCCCAAGAAACAGGTTGAGCTGGGCTTTTTCATCCGGCTGGTGCATGGCGGCATTGGGATAAGGGTAGATACCGCGAAACCGGCGGGCATGTTCGGCGCCGATGACTTCGGCCATGCGGGCGTCGTGATAGACCTGCACTTCGAGTTTGGGCACCGGCAACCACGGCAGGCTGTGCTCCTGACGCACTTGCAGGGTGGTGGTGTACGGGCAATCGAGCAGCACTTCGACGGCCAGCACACCGAGCATTTGATCGCCCTGGGTGACGGCCACCCGACGCGAGCGCTGCTGGTTGCGCATGTCGGGGAGCAATCGCATCAAGCGCGCATAGTTGGCCTCGCAGGCCGCTTGCAGCCCGACAAGGTCAACACGGTAGCGCTCGCGCACAAGGTTCACGACCATAGCCCCCTGACTTCAGTCCGGTTCAATGCCAGCCATTGCAATGCAATAAGAGTGGCCGCATTGAAAATTCGTCCATCACGTACGGCCTGTAGCGCATCGTCCAGCGACCACACCGTCACGCGAATATCCTCGCCTTCCGCTTCCAGTCCGTGCAACCCGCCCGCCCCCTCGCTTTCGCAATGCCCCAGGTACAGGTGAACGTATTCACTGCTGCCACCGGGTGATGGAAAGTACTTGGTGATCGGCAACATCGCACTGAAAGTAAGTCCAGCTTCCTCTTCTGCCTCGCGGTGGGCAACCTCTTCTGGTTCCTCGTCCTTGTCGATCAGACCGGCCACCAGTTCAATCAACCACGGATTATCGACCTTGCCCAACGCACCGACTCGAAACTGCTCAATCAAGACCACCTCGTCGCGCTTGGCATCGTATGGCAGCACGCACACCGCATCGTGACGAACAAACAACTCGCGGCTGATTTCGGTACTCATGCCACCACCGAAAAGCTCATGGCGCAGGTGCATGCGATCCAGACGGTAAAAACCCTTGAAGCAGTTTTCACGCTTCGTAATTGTCACCGCTACCGGGACGGATCTGGTCGTATCACTCATATAGTTCTCGCTACTGGCCCACGTCGACTTCGCGCCATCCTAGCGCGCTCTTTCGCCGGATGCAGCCCTTTAAACCAGTCATTGGAGCAACCGGGGTAGACGGCCAGGTCGCAAACAACTTCTAATTAGCCTAGTGGCGAACTGATGGGGCTGCTTGCAGTCGAACCACGTTGACTCGCCTTTTTTGTTACTGCCAAGGACCTACATGTCAATTTTGAGGATTGCTTCGCTCGCTTGCCTCGCCCTGATGCTGGGCGCCTGCCAAAGCCTGTTCCAGCCTAATATGCGCGCACCGCTGGAAGTGCAGCGTGATGCCTCGGAGCAGATCAAGCCGGGCTGCACCGTGGCTGACTGCCCACTGGTGAACGTCGATACGGTGCATTTTCCGGACGAGCCGACACTCGACAGTCTTGTCGAGAAGTCCTTGCTGAAATTGACCCGTACGTCGCCGGACGCACCGTTGCCGGTGTCGCTCAAAGCCTATGAAGCGCAGTTTCTGCGAGAAGCGCAAAGCCACAACAGCAGCTATCTGCAGGCCAAGGTACGCGAGCAGCATGACGGTCTGGTGATTGTCGAACTGTCCAGCTACCTGGACACCGGCGACGCACATGGCACGCCTGGCCGCGAACTCATCACCTATTCCCGCCAGCAACACAAGGCATTGACCCTGCAAGACATGCTCGTGCCAGGCCAGGAAGAGGCCTTCTGGCAGAAAGCGCAGTTGGCCCATAAAAGCTGGATGATCAGTTCCAAGGTCGACCAGGACGCCGAGTTCGTGAAAATGTGGCCGTTCCAGAAGACCCCGAACATCGCCTTGACGTATGGCGGGGTGATCCTCAAATACGCTGTGACCACTATTGCCCCGTACTCCATGGGCCACATCGAATTGAAGATCCCTTACCCGCAGCTCAATGGCATCATCAAGCAGGAACTGTTCCCGGGCCGCGGTTGAGCGCTTTGCCCAGCAACAGCTGCAACACGCCAGCCACGATCAGGGCTGGCAATGTTGCCCCCACGTCGGGGTACGAATTAGCCAGCAGGTGATAGGTGCTGACGCCACCCAGCCAGGCCAGCAGCGTCATCCAGCGAAAGCCGACTGTCGCCATCTGGCTGCTGCGCCGACGCTGGATGAAGTGATCCACCAACACCACACCGAACAACGGCGCGAACACCGAGCCGATCAGCAGCAAGAAGTTCTGGTACTGCGCCAGCGGTGCAAAGCAGGCGATCAGGGTGCAGATCACGCCGATGACCAATGCCAGATGCTCGACCTTCAAACGCAGCAGAATCCCGCTGGACACCGCCGCCGAGTGAATATCGGCGAACGCGTTTTCTGACTCGTCGAGCAGAATCAGTAACAGTGGAATACCCAGCCCGGCACCGGCCAACGCCAGCAGCAACGCATTGACTTCACCGCTCGGCGCGAACGCCAGGGTGTAGGCAACGCCCAGGCTCATCAGCCAGAAATTACCGATAAAGAAGCCCAGCGCTGTGCCGCCAAAGACACTTTTGGCGCGCTTGCCGAACCGTGAGTAGTCGGCAATCAACGGCAGCCAGGACAGCGGCATGGCGATGGCAATATCAAAACCCACAGCAAACGGCATCGAACCGTCACCGGCGCGCGACCAGAGTGCGGACAAGTCGGTTTTGGTCAGCAGATTCCAGGTCAACCAGACACACGCCGCCAACAGCAGCCAGATGCCCCACTTGCGCAGTATCTGACGAACGAAGGTCAACGGCCCGCTGACCGCCAGCAAGGTGGCCAACGCGCCGAAGAACAACGTCCAGAGCAGAGGGTTAGCCCACAGGCTGCCCTCGGCAAACGCACGCGCGCCCAGCAGACTGGCGGCGTCACGCATGATGATGATCTCGAAAGCGCCCCAACCCACCAATTGCAGCAGGTTCAGCACCGCTGGCAGTGACGCGCCACGCGTGCCAAGGCTGAGCTTGAGCGCGGCCATGGCCGAAAGCCCGGTATCGCTACCGATCACACCCACGGCGGCCAACAGCAAAACGCCAACGAGGGTGCCAAGGAAAATCGCCAGCAGTGACCCTGACAAGCCCAGCCCCGGCGCCAGCAACGCGCCGGTTTGCAAGACCATCAGACCAATGCCGAGGGAAAACCACAGGGAAAACAAATCACGACCGCCGAACACACGCTTGCCCGCAGGCACCGCGACGTCGGGGGAATAGGTATTGGTTGAAGGGTTCACGGGGGTTATCTCAGAGGAGCAGATGATAGGGGTTAACCCTTTGTTTTTTGGGTGCCTTGCCTGACCTCTTCGCGGATGCGGGGTGTCAGACACCCCGCATTCAGGCCAAAAGACTTAAACCTTTTTGTACAGCTGACTGCCTTCCTGCTTGAAGCGCTCGGCCTGTTCTCGCAGGCCCTCCTGCACGGCCGCATCCACGGTTTCGATGTGCTGGTTGGCGGCGTATATCCGAACTTCCTGGGTAATCTTCATCGAGCAGAACTTCGGTCCGCACATGGAGCAGAAGTGCGCGACCTTGGCCGAGTCCTTCGGCAGGGTTTCGTCATGATACGAGCGTGCGGTATCAGGATCGAGGCCGAGGTTGAACTGGTCCTCCCAACGAAACTCGAAGCGCGCCTTGCTCAAGGCATTGTCGCGAATCTGCGCGCCAGGGTGCCCTTTGGCCAGGTCCGCCGCGTGGGCCGCGATTTTATAGGTAATGATCCCGGTCTTCACGTCATCCTTGTTCGGCAAGCCCAAATGTTCTTTAGGCGTGACGTAGCAAAGCATGGCGCAACCGAACCAGCCGATCATGGCCGCACCGATGCCCGAGGTGATGTGGTCGTAACCCGGTGCGATGTCGGTGGTCAACGGCCCGAGGGTGTAGAACGGCGCCTCGTCACAGCATTCCAGCTGCTTGTCCATGTTCTCTTTGATCAACTGCATCGGGACATGGCCCGGGCCTTCGATCATGGTCTGCACGTCATGCTTCCAGGCGATCTTGGTCAGCTCGCCGAGGGTTTCCAGCTCGCCGAATTGCGCCGCATCGTTGGCATCGGCAATCGAGCCCGGACGCAGGCCGTCGCCCAGCGAGAAGCTGACGTCGTAGGCCTTCATGATTTCGCAAATGTCTTCGAAATGGGTGTACAGGAAGTTTTCCTGGTGATGCGCAAGGCACCACTTGGCCATAATCGAACCGCCACGGCTAACAATCCCGGTCACGCGTTTGGCGGTCAGCGGTACATACCGCAACAGCACGCCCGCGTGAATGGTGAAATAGTCGACGCCCTGCTCGGCCTGCTCGATCAAGGTGTCGCGGAACAGCTCCCAGGTCAGGTCTTCGGCCGCGCCGTCAACTTTTTCCAGCGCCTGATAAATCGGCACGGTGCCGATCGGGACCGGCGAATTACGGATGATCCATTCGCGGGTTTCGTGAATGTGTTTGCCGGTGGACAGGTCCATGACCGTGTCCGAACCCCAACGAATGCCCCAGGTCAGCTTGGCGACTTCTTCTTCGATGGAAGAACCCAGCGCGCTGTTGCCGATGTTGCCGTTGATCTTCACCAGGAAGTTACGGCCGATGATCATCGGTTCCAGCTCAACGTGGTTGATGTTGGCCGGAATGATCGCGCGACCGCGAGCGATTTCGTCACGGACGAATTCAGCGGTGATTTCTTTCGGGACACTGGCGCCGAAGCTGTGGCCCGCGTGCTGCGGAGTCAGCAGACCGGCGGCGCGGGCTTCCTGCAGCTTCATGTTTTCGCGGATGGCGACGTATTCCATCTCGGCGGTGATGATGCCCTGACGCGCATAGTGCATCTGGCTGACGTTGGCGCCCGCCTTGGCCCGGCGCGGGTTGCGCACATGGGCGAAGCGCAGGGCCGTCAGTTCGGCATCGCTCAGACGTTCCTGGCCAAAGTTGGAGCTCAGCCCCGCCAGACGCTCGGTGTCGTTACGCGATTCAATCCACGGCGAACGGATGTCCGCCAGGCCTTTGCGCACGTCGATGATCACGTTGGGATCGGTGTAGGGGCCCGAAGTGTCGTAAATAACCACTGGCGCGTTGATCTCGCCGCCAAAGTCGGTCGGCGTCACGTCCAGCGTCACTTCACGCATCGGCACAAGAATGTCCGGGCGCGAACCCTGAACATAGATTTTTTGCGAGCGGGTGAAGGGCTGCACAGATCCCGAATCGACCTTGGCCGAATCGCTCAAATTGGTGGCGTCTTTTAGTTTTTTACTCATCACGGGCACTCCAGGCATCATCCAGCGGCGGATTAATTGTCGGAGCAAACCTGAATGACACGGACGCACCAAGGCTGGCGCTGAGTATAGAAAGGAGGCGTTACTGTTCATTTATTGAACAATCGACCCCGGACGATACTCAAGAGGACTCGCCGGGAGACGAGAAATCTTGTTCCCTACGCAGGCGTTAACCTGATCAGGTTCAACGGGATCCGGATTAACCGATCTCAGCCTCATAGCAAGGCACCCCGACAAGAACCCGACCAGTCTAGTGCAAGATACGGACAGAACGCCAACTTCCTCTTATATCGTTCGATAAATGGCGGATATACAGGATTGTTGTGAGCAACCCCGAGAACTACACTCGCTGCGTTGCGGATCGTGCCCCGTAGCAGCGATCTTCACATCCTCATTGCACTATCAACTCTAGGGAACGTCTCATGCTGCGCAAACTTTCACTGGCGCTTGCCGTGTCTTGTGCTTCCAACGGAATGGCCTGGGCAGCAGACGCGCCCATACCGACCAAGACCGGCCTGGTCAACGTGTACCAGGATGCCGTGAATAACAACGCAGACCTGGCTGCCGCCATCGCTGACTACTCGGCTCGCAAGGAAATCGTGCCCCAGGCTCGCGCCGGCCTGCTGCCCAATCTGTCTGCAGGCGCGGGGGTCAACAACACCCGCACTCAAATGGATCAGCCCTCAATGACCGCTACCCGTAGCGGCACTACCTATCAAGCAACATTGAGCCAGCCCATCTTCCGCGCGGATCGCTGGTTCCAGTTGCAGGCCGCCAAGGCCGTCAACGAGCAGGCGGCGCTGGAGCTTTCCGCGACCGAACAAAACCTCATTTTGCAGAGCGCGCAAGACTACTTCGAGGTCCTGCGCGCCCAGGACACGCTGGCTTCGACCAAGGCCGAAGAAGCCGCGTTCAAGCGTCAACTGGATCAAGCCAACGAGCGCTTTGACGTTGGCCTGTCGGACAAGACCGACGTGCTGCAATCCCAGGCCAGTTACGACACATCGCGCGCCAACCGAATCGCCGCCAAGCGCCGGGTAGACGATGCGTTCGAGGCGCTGGTGACCTTGACCAACCGCGACTACAACGCCATCGAAGGCATCGTTCATACCCTGCCCGTGCTGGCGCCAACGCCCAACGATGCCAAAGCCTGGGTCGACACCGCGTCGCAACAGAACCTGAACCTGCTTGCCAGTAACTACGCCGTGAGCGCCGCTGAAGAAACCCTGCGCCAACGCAAAGCCGGGCATGCGCCGACTCTCGATGCGGTCGCTTCATACACGCGTGGGGATAACGATGCGCTGGGTTTCAGCAACCCCAACTTCACCGGTCAGAACTATGGCGGCAATGTCGAACAACGCAGCGTTGGCGTTGAGTTGAACATTCCGATCTACAGCGGTGGCTTGACCAGTTCGCAAGTACGCGAAGCCTATGCACGTCTGAGCCAGATCGAGCAGCGCCGCGAAGCCCTGCGTCGTCAGGTCGTGGAAAATACCCGCAACCTGCACCGCGCCGTGAACACCGATGTCGAACAGGTTCAGGCACGCAAGCAATCGATCATTTCCAACCAAAGTGCACTGGAAGCGACCGAGGTCGGTTATCAGGTCGGGACGCGCAATATCGTCGACGTGCTCGACGCCCAGCGCCAGCTGTACAACTCGGTGCGTCTATACAACAACACGCGCTACGACTACCTGATCGACAACCTGCGCCTGAAGCAGGCGGCGGGCACGCTGAGCCCGGCCGACTTGCAGGAGTTGTCGCGCTACCTCAAAGCCGACTACAACCCGGACAAAGACTTCCTGCCACCCGACCTGGCGAAGGCCGCACAGAAAAACCTGGAAAAACCTTCGGAGTATTGATCGCCTTCCCCACAGGGAGCAGTTCACTCTGTAGGAGGAGGCCTCGCCGCGTCTTCGACGCCGCGCTGTCGTGCAGCAAACAAGGTTCAGGTAGGAGCGCGCTTGCCCGCGATCGGCTG
Organism: Pseudomonas sp. ASL8; assembly: GCF_056680355.1. Lineage (NCBI taxonomy): Bacteria > Pseudomonadati > Pseudomonadota > Gammaproteobacteria > Pseudomonadales > Pseudomonadaceae > Pseudomonas > Pseudomonas sp. ASL8. The sequence continues at coordinate 1,119,906 of NZ_CM155278.1, forward strand.
CGCAGCAGTCGTAAATGGGTTGGCGCCGATGTCGCAGGAAAGCCCTTCGGTCTTTATCGCGGGCAAGCGCGCTCCTACAAATAATCAATTTATTTCAGTTAGTTACGTGTTGTTTGATAAGAGCGAATTCATTCGCGAATGAATTCGCTCCTGCAGAGGCTTGCTACTGTCTTACAACCCCGACACCCGCGCCAGCATCCCCAGCAACCGCTGCAACGCGCCCTGGTTGGCGCGCATCACTGTCAGGCCGGCATCGGCCATGATGCGCGCCAGCTGCGGCTGATCGAACAGGCGCTGCACCGCGACCGCCAGCCCAGCCACATCACTCACTTCCTCCAACGCGCCCGCCTGACGCAGCAGCGCAGCGATTTCCAGAAAGTTGAACAGGTGCGGGCCGCTCAAGACCGGCTTGGCCAACGCCGCAGGCTCCAGCAGGTTATGCCCGCCATTGGGCACCAGGCTGCCACCGACGAACGCGCAATCGGCCAACGCGTACAGAAACAGCAGCTCACCCATGGTGTCACCCAGCAACACCGACGTGGTTGACGTCACCGCTTGCGCCGCCGAGCGACGAACCGTCTCGAAGCCTTGCTGCTGACATAAATCGTGAACGCTGTTGAAGCGCTCCGGGTGACGCGGTACCAGGATCAGCAACGCATCGGGATGGCTGAGGAGCAACTGACGGTGCGCCGCCAACACAACTTCATCTTCGCCGGCGTGGGTACTGGCTGCGATCCATGTCGGACGCTCGCGGGTGTGCCATTGCTCACGCAGCTCAGCGGCGCGCGCCAACAGCTGCGGGTCGATGCTCAGGTCGAACTTGATCGAACCCGTCACTTCAACGCAATCGCGTCGCGCACCCAGATCAAGGAAGCGCTGAGCCTCGGCCTCGGTCTGCACGGCGAATCCGCTCATTTCGGCGAGCATCGGCCGGGTCAACTTGGCGAAACGCCCATAACCGCGTGCCGAGCGCTCTGACAGCCGGCCGTTGGCCAGGACCACCGGGATACCGCGCCTGGCGCATTGGTGAATGAGGTTGGGCCACAGTTCGGTTTCCATGATGACCCCGAGCCGAGGCCCGACATGATCGAGAAAACGCCCGGCGGCCCAAGGCAAATCATAGGGTAGATAACAATGCTGAATGCGCGGCTCGTCAGCGAACAGCGCCTTGATCCGCTCCGAGCCGGTCGGCGTCATGCAGGTCACGGTGATCGGCACCTGTGGATAACGCGTCAGCAAGGCGCGAATCATCGGCGCAGCTGCGATGCTTTCACCCACCGACACCGCATGCACCCAAATGCCGCCGCGCTGCATGAGCGGCAGACCGAACGAAAACCGCTCGCTGACTCGCTGCGCGTACGCCGGGGCCTTGCGCGCCCGCAACCACAGGCGCAGCGCAACAAGAGGCAAACCGAGATGAAACAGCAGGGTATAAAGAGTTCTATTCATGGCGGCGGAGTTTATCAGCCAATCGCCTGCAAATGCCGGGCAAAGCTTTCTGCCAGCGACCGGGCCGCCGGACCGAGTGGTTCGTCACGGCGCCAGACCATCTCCACCACCAGGGCCGGCGGCGTCCAGTCGCTGATCAGCTCGACCATCTGATTCTGGTAAGCCGGGTACTGCACCACATGCCGGGGTAACCAGGCCCAGCCGAGGCCACGCATGAGCAATTCGGCCATCACGTAAAAGCTGTCGGCACGCCAGACCTGTGCACTGATCTGCTCGCCACCGGGATAGCCGCTTTGCTGAGGCGCGATCAATAGCTGCCGATGGCGTCCCAACTGCTGACGACTGACCCGAGACGCGTTGACCAATGGATGCCCCACGGCACAGACCGTGACCATTTCGACGCTGCCCAGCACCCGGCGCTCCAGGGCTTCGGGCATCTGTTCATGGTGAAACAGCAACCCGAGATCGGCGCGACGCTCCACCAGTTTGCGCGCCACATCACCTTGGGCGCCGCTGGCCAGTTGCACTTCCAGGCCAGGAAACTGTTCGGCCAGCGCCTCCAGGCTGTCCAGCACCGGTTGATAAGGCATGGCTTCGTCATGCGCCAGTCGCAAGCGGGCCTCTTCGCCCCGCATCAAGGCCAGTGCCCGACCGTCCAGGCGCTCACATTGGCGCAACAGCTCTCGCGCTTCTTCAAGCAACGCACCACCGGCTTCGGTCAAACGCGGTTGGCGACCACTGCTGCGGTCGAACAGGCTGACCCCCAGATCAGCCTCCAACAGCGCGATACCACTGCTGACCGCCGATTGCGCGCGTTGCAGATCACGCGCCACGGCCGAGAACGAGCGCTGTTCGGCGACGCTGACGAATAAACGGATTTGCTCGAGATTCCATTGCAAGGCACACCAACCTATCTGACAGGAAGATAGGTAATGACTTTACCCCATCTGAGCACGCTCTAGAATGCGCGACTACCGAAGAGGAATCCCATCATGACTGCCTACTACTACCTGGCCATCGCCATCTGCGCAGAAGTTATCGCTACCGTCTCGATGAAAGCGGTCAAAGGCATCAGCACGCCAATCCCATTGCTGCTGGTGATCGTGGGTTACGGCATTGCGTTCTGGATGCTCACGCTGGTGGTGCGCAGCATCCCGGTGGGGGTCGCCTATGCGGTCTGGGCGGGCATGGGCATCGTCATGGTGAGCATCGCCGCGCTGTTCATTTACGGGCAGAAACTCGACGTGCCAGCGATGCTTGGCATGGGCCTGATCGTCCTCGGCGTGGTGGTCATTCAACTGTTCTCGAAAACCGCCGGGCATTGAAAACGCGATCCCCTATAATGGCGACATCCGTTTAGCCACCGAGGTCGCCCATGCCATCTGCGCTCACTCCATCCCGTATGACCACTGACGTCCTGATCGTCGGCGCTGGCGTTGCGGGTCTTTGGCTTAATGCGCGCCTGCGCCGTCAAGGGTTCTCGACCGTTTTGGTGGAAAGCGCCAGCCTCGGTGGCGGGCAAAGCACAAAGTCCCAGGGGATCATCCACGGTGGCGCCAAATACGCGCTGCACGGCGCACTGAGCGGTGCTTCCGAAGCGATTGCCGACATGCCGCGTCGCTGGCGTGATGCCCTCGCGGGCAAAGGTGAGCTGGACCTGTCTGGCGTGCGCTTGCTGTCCGAAGCGCATTACTTATGGTCGCCCGGCACCCTCGCCGGCAACCTCACCAGCTTTTTCGCCAGCAAGGCCGTACGCGGCAGGGTCGATCATGTCACCGGCGATGACCTGCCTCCGGCGCTGCAAAATCCAGGGTTCAAGGGCAAGGTCTATCGACTGGCCGAACTGGTGATCGACGTGCCCAGTCTGGTCGAGCGGCTCGCCGAGCTGTCCGGCGACAGCCTGCTGGCGGGCACCAAAATCGAACCCCTGCTTGAGGGTGAAGACCTGATCGGCCTGCGGGTCGATGGCCGCGAGATCCTCGCCCAGCGCGTGGTTTTGAGCGCGGGCGCGGGTAACGCCGAGTTGCTGAAGTCCATGGGCCTGTCACACCCCCCCATGCAACGCCGCCCCCTGCATATGGTGTTGGTCAAAGGACCGACCTTGAAACCCTTGTATGCCCATTGCCTGGGCGGCGGGCCGAAACCTCGGGTCACCGTCACCACCCACCCGGCGGCCGATGGCCAATGGGTCTGGTACCTGGGAGGGGATCTGGCTGAAGCCGAAGGCGTCGCCCGCGACCCCGAAGCTCAGATCGCTGCGGCCAAAAAAGAACTCGGCAACTTGCTGCCGTGGGTCGACCTGAGCCAAGCCCAGTGGGCCACCCTGCGCATTGATCGGGCAGAACCGGCGCAGTCCGGCCTGGTGCGCCCGGACAACGCCTATCTTTCCGTGCAACAACGCCTGATGGTGGGCTGGCCGACCAAGCTGGCGCTGGCCCCTGACTTTGCTGATCGGGTATTGGCCGCACTGGCCCGCGACGGTGTCCACCCGACACCGCAGTCACCCATTGTCGGCCTGCCGAAACCGCCCATGGCCCAACCGGTTTGGGATCAACTACTGCCATGAAAACCTTGCATGAACTGCACCGCCCGCTCGGCAGTACCGGTCTGAGTGTTTCGCCACTGGGGTTGGGCACCGTCAAGCTCGGCCGTGATCAAGGGGTCAAATACCCTAACGGTTTCACGATCCCCGATGATCGAGAAGCGCAGATGCTGCTCAAGCTGGCCCGCGACCTGGGCATCAACCTGATCGACACGGCCCCCGCCTACGGCACCAGCGAAGAGCGCCTGGGTCCGTTGCTGCGAGGGCAGCGTCACGAATGGGTGATCGTCAGCAAAGTCGGCGAGGAGTTCGAGGGCGGCCAATCGCGTCACGACTTCAGTGCCGAACACACACGGCTGTCGGTGGAGCGCAGCCTCAAGCGCCTGGAGACTGATTTCATCGACCTGGTGCTGGTCCATTCCGACGGCAATGATTTGGCCGTGCTCAACGATTCCGGGGTGTATCAAGCGCTGGCCGAACTCAAGCAGCAGGGGAAGATTCGCGGCTACGGTTTTTCCGGCAAAACTGTCGAAGGCGGCCTGCTGGCGTTGCGCGAAGGCGATTGCGCGATGGTCACCTACAATCTCAACGAACAAAGTGAAAAGCCGGTACTGGACTACGCCGCCCGCCATGGCAAAGCCATCCTGGTGAAGAAGGCGCTGGCCAGCGGTCATGTGTGCCTGAGCCCTGGCGTGGACCCGGTTCAGGCCAGCTTCGAGTTGCTGTTTGCCCATCCGGGTGTCGCCAGTGCTATTGTCGGGACTATTAGTCCGCTGCACCTGGCCCATAACGTGGCGACTGCTGCCGCCGTGATTCGCCGTCAAACCTGATTCAGGCGGCGGCCGACCCCAACGTAAGAAGGAGCCGACATGCCGCGAACGTTGATTCGGAAAAACCCCAGCAACTTTAAAACCCTGCCGCTCGCTGTCGAAGCCACCCCCGAAGGCCTGAATTACCAGAGCATCGGGATGCCGTTGAATTTCGCCCAAACCCTGCAACGTCGACGCAAGATCGAAGTGGCCGATGCCGAACGTTTTTCTGTGGAGCTGGCCAACCTCGGGGTGTCGGTGCGTTTGACCCTGAACTGGCAGAACCGCGATTACTGGGTACTGGTCAGGCAGCGTCGTCGAGACCGTGGCGATGTCGTGCTGAAATTGATTTCCGGCTACGTCCCCGCGCACGAATTGAATCTGCCACTGCACACGGCCATTCAGGAAGTCGCTGAAGAGTGCTTGATCGAAACCCCGCAAGGCTGGCTGAGCGGGCGCTTCAATGACACCTGGCTGCCTGCGCCCTATGCCTCGGCCCTGCATTACCGCGAAGCCCTGCCCTTTCGTCTAAGCCCGCTGTCTGGCGCTGCCAGGCCCGTACGCTGCGGGAGCATGACCCTGATGGAGCGCCCGCGCGCTTACGTGCATCTGCCGACGTCGTCTCTGCAGCTGATTTACGACATGCGTCTGGAAGTGCCCAAAGAAGCGCGACCAATGAGCCTGTTTCACGTTGATGAGTGCCTGGAAAACGATCAGTTGGTGGCACGGCTCAACCGCAGCCGCCCCGACCTGTACCTGATGCCCCTGGAAAATGGCTTGCCCAAGCCCGAGCTGTACACCCTCAAGCGCGACAAGCTGCAACCGGCCAGCACCCGCGGCCTGTACCTGGCCGAAAGTTTTGCACCGCAGGAAGGTTGGGTCGTGCGTGACGAGCGGATTCGCTGGAAAGATTGGCTCAGGCAACAGGGACTGACCCCTGCGCCGAAGAAGACCGGCCTCAAGCGCCTGACGAGCAAAGCCCGGCAATTGATCGACCTGGCCCGAAGCACCCTGAGCAAGTGATCCCACAGATCGGCATGTCACCTGTAGGCGCTGCCGAAGGCTGCGATCGACTGCGGAGCAGTCGGGACGCGCAGTCTTATTCGCGATGAAGGCGTCAGCAAAGCCGACGCCTTACCCCATCACTGCCTGCGGATTTTCTCGACGATAGCGGTGGTCGAACTGTTGGCCACCAGCCCCAGCACTTTGACCTTGCCACCGTAACTTTCAACGATGTCGGCGCCGACCACTTGATCGATGCCGTAATCCCCGCCTTTGACCAGCACGTCAGGCTTGACGTGGGACAGCAGGTTTTCCGGAGTGTCTTCAGGGAAGCTGATCACCCAATCCACAGCGCCCAGCCCGGCCAGCACAGCCATGCGCCGGTCGACACTGTTGATCGGCCGCCCAGGCCCTTTCAGGCGACTGACAGACGAATCATCATTGACCGCAACGATCAGCCGATCACCTTGCGCGCGCGCCTGCTCCAGGTAGGTCACATGCCCGGCATGGAGAATATCGAAACAGCCGTTGGTGAAGACGATCGATTCTTTGTGCGCCCGCGCATCGTCGATTGCCAGGAGCAATTGATCGAGGCTCAACACCCCGCGCTCCGAGCCTTCTTCACGCTGGATCGCACGACGCAATTCCGGCGCGCTGATAGCGGCTGTACCCAGCTTGCCGACCACGATGCCCGCAGCCAGATTGGCCAGCGCAACAGCGTGCGGCAGTTCTTCACCGGCAGCAATCGCCGCCGCCAGGGTAGAAATAACGGTATCGCCAGCACCCGTGACGTCGAACACTTCACGGGCACGCGCCGGCAAATGCAGGGCCGGACAGTCAGGACGCAACAGGGTCATGCCGTGTTCGCCGCGGGTCACCAGCAATGCACCCAGCTCCAGCTCACTCATCAACTTCGCGCCCTTGGCGACCAGTTCAGCCTCATCGGCGCAATGGCCGACAATGACTTCGAATTCACTGAGGTTCGGCGTCAGCACGCTGACGCCGCGATAGATCGCAAAATCCTTACCTTTAGGGTCCGCCAGCACCGGGATACCCCGGGCACGCGCAGCCTGAATCAGCACTTGATGATTCTTCAGCGCGCCTTTGCCGTAATCGGACAGCACCAGCACTTTGATGCCGTCGAGCATGTCTTCGACATCTGCGCTCAGCGCCAAGGCATCGGTGGCAAACGGCTCTTCGAAGTCGATACGCAGCAACTGCTGGTGACGACTCATGACCCGCAGTTTGACGATGGTCGGCTGATGGGCGATGCGCTGAAAGCGCGCCTTCACACCCGCTGCCTTCAGGCTATTGGCCAGACTTTCGGCCGCCTCATCTTCTCCGGTCACACCGACCAGAGAGGCTGGCGCACCCAGAGCGGCAATGTTCAAGGCAACGTTGGCGGCACCGCCCGGACGATCCTCGATCTGCTCGACCTTGACCACCGGCACTGGCGCCTCCGGTGAAATCCGCGAGGTACCGCCATGCCAATAACGGTCGAGCATGACATCGCCGACTACCAAGACTGGTGCTTGATCGAAATGCGGCATGGACAACTTCATCGAACAACCCGTAACTAAGAATGAACAGGGGCCGAATCTTAGCACAGGGTTGGCGTGTCACCATCTGTAGGCGCTGGCTTGCCTGCGATCTAGACGATGCGGCGTATGGATACACCGCATCGCGGGCGAGGCATGCGTCAGGCGATACCGGCAACTACCGGTTCATCCAGGCCTAAGGCATTCAATCGTGCGTAGTAACCATTCTGAGCCAGCAGCTCGGCATGGGTCCCGCGCTCGACGATGCTTCCCTGATCCATGACCAGAATCAGATCGGCTTTCTCGATGGTCGACAGGCGGTGAGCGATCACCAGCGTCGTACGACCTTTCATGACGTGATCCAGCGCAGCCTGGATATGACGCTCGGATTCGGTATCCAGCGCCGAGGTTGCTTCATCGAGAATCAACAACGGTGCATTTTTGAGCAGCGCCCGGGCAATCGCCAGACGCTGGCGCTGACCGCCAGACAACAGCACACCGTTTTCGCCGACCTGAGTGTCGAAACCTTCCGGCAACTGCTCGACGAATTCCTTGGCATAGGCGTCGGCCGCTGCCGCTTCGATATCGGTCCGTGGCGCGTCAGCCAGATCACCGTATGCGATGTTATTGGCAACGCTGTCGTTGAACAGGGTGACGTGCTGAGTGACCTGAGCGATGTGTCGACGCAGATTACGCAGGCGGTAATCTTCGATTTCAACGCCATCGAGCAGAATTTCGCCCTGCTCATGGTGATAGAAACGCGGAATCAGGCTGGCCAGGGTCGACTTGCCACTCCCGGAGCGACCAACCAGTGCAATCATCTGCCCTGGCGCGGCGGTGAAGCTGATGTCGTTCAGCACCTGACGCTCGGTCCCCGGGTAGGTGAAGCTCAGGTTGCGCACTTCCAGGTGACCGGTGACACGGTCGCGCTCAAACGTCCCGGTGTCGATTTCCGGCTCGACGTCCAGTTGTTCGAAAATACTCTCGGCGCCCGCCACACCCTTCTGGATCGTCGAGCTGACTTCCGACAGTTGACGGATCGGCTTGGGCAGCAGACCGGCTGCGGTGATGTACGCCACCAGATCGCCGGCGGTCGCGTCGCCTCGCAGGTACAACACAAGGAACATCAAAACCGCCATGGCGGTGTAGATCACCAATTGCAGCATCGGCGTATACACCGCGCCGGTCTTGGTCATTCTCAGCTGCTTGTCGGTGTTGCCCTGACTGGCGTGGGCGAAGCGCTCCTGCTCGTAACGCTCCCCACCGAAGCTACGCACCACCCGGTAGCCCTGGATAGTTTCCGAGGCCACGTGCGTGACATCGCCCATTGCCACCTGAATTTTCTTGCTCTGCTTGCGGAATTTCTTGCTCGCGCTGCCCACCATAATCGCGATCAGCGGCAGAATCGCCAACATCACCAGGGTCAACTGCCAGTTCATCCACAGCAGATAGATGAACAGGAACACCACGGTCAAGCCTTCACGAATGACCACTTTGATCGCGTCGGTAGCGGCGCCGGTGACCATGGTCACGTTAAACGTGATGCGTGAAATCAGATGACCCGAGTTGTGCGTATCGAAATAACGGTTGGGCAAGACCAACAGTTTGTTGAACAGCTCGACCCGCAAATCATGCACCAGCCCCAGCGAAACCTTCGCCAGAAAGTAGTTACCCAGGTACGAACCCAGGCCTTGCCATGCGGCAATCAACACGATCAACAACGGCACGGCCTGCAGCAACTGCAAATCGCGCAGATACGGTACGGTCGGAAACAGCACGGCTTCAGGGTTACTCAGACCATCGACAAAATACTTGAGGATGCCGGCCAACATCGGCTGGGTCGACGCGAAGATCACAAAGCCGATGATGCTGACGATGAATATGCCCAGATAGGGCCTCACATAGGTCAGCAGTCGGAAATAGATTTTCAGACTGGAGGATTCGCTTTGATCTGGCTTGCTCATAGTCATCGGTACGGAAAAATAGAGCCGGAATACTAGCACAGGCCGGCACCATTAAACCCTAAGGCGCAGGCTGGGGTATGATGACGGCCATTTTCGAAGGAGCCCGCATGCGCGCACTCGCTTACGCTGACTATCAAGCCTTACGCAGAGATGCCGAAGTGATCGAAGCTGACTTCTTCGGGGACAAGGTTCTGCGCCTTGAAGATGGCAACTTCATGAAGTTGTTTCGGCGCAAACGGCTGATTTCGTCGGCAGCGTTCTTTCCTTATGCCAATCGCTTTGCCGATAACGCCCTGAAACTCAAAAAGCGCGGGGTCCCCTGCCCTAATGTGCTGGCCACTTATCGGGTTTCCGGCATCGCGCGCGACGTGGTGCACTATCAGCCATTACCGGGCCAGACCCTTAGGCAACTGATCGCCGACCCGACCCATTTCAACAATCCTGCATTGCTGGAACAGTTCGGCCGCTTTGTTGCACATTTGCATAATCTGGGGGTTTATTTCCGCTCGCTGCACCTGGGCAATGTAGTACTGACGCCAGACAACGAGCTGGGATTGATCGACATCGCAGACATGCGCTCCCTGCGAAGCCCTCTGCGTAAAAACATGTGCCTGCGTAACTTCCAGCACATGCGTCGCTACCAGAATGACCATGAATGGTTATTCCAGGAGCACGGCACGATCTTCTTTAACAGTTACAACCAACACAGCGTTCATGACTGGGACCGCGACATGCTCGTGGACAAGTTGGCGCTCGCCGACTGAGCAGATCAATCAGCGGACAAGGTCTTCTTTCCGGACTTTGCCCAGACACAAGCAGAGCACGAAAGGCATCCACACGACCATCCACATGGCCCGCGCACGGCCAAACAGCGTAAACACATCAAACTGCTGCGCCACCGTGGCAAACACCCAGACCATCAGAATGGCCATGCCCAAGGTCTGACTGCGATACCGCCATGCCCGCACGCCCACCCAGCCCCAAACAACCAGCCAGAGCGCCGTGAAAATCACGCCGTATTGCACAGCAGTGTCCAATATAAAGTTGTGGCAGTGATCGAACACGACACCACCCGCATTGATAGCATAGCTGCTGCCCAGACCAATACCCAGCCACGGATGCTGTTGAACAAGCGCCAAGGCCCCGCGAATCAGCGTCAAGCGCTCGGAATCACCTCGCTCCAGCAACGACGGCTCAAAGACCATCAGTAACGCGGCCGCCACCATCATGATCAGCGCCAGCACCCGGTATAACCGACCACCCCCCATCAAGATGACAAAACCCGCCACCGCCATCAATGACAGCAACGAACCACGGCTACCGGTCATGACCACGAATGCAATCGAACAGGCCTGGAGCAACGCCCAAACGACCCGTGCGCCAGTGCGCTGTGGCCACCACGTGCAACTGAGCACGACCAGAAAAGCGATTGTATAACCTGCCGGATTGGGGTTATCCATGAACCCCCCGAACCCGTATAGCCTGTCCAGGCCACGCATGGGGTAAGCAATCAACGCTACCAGCGAATAAATACCAGCCATGCCACCCCAGAGAATGAACATACCCTGCAGCTGGCGGTTGAACATCCGACCCCAGACGATCCAGCCCAGCAACAGGGACAGAAAAAACAGGTGGCGCTTGATAAGCGTCAGGTATTGTTCCGCCCCCAGGCTCCAGATCAAAGAAACCATCGACCAGACGAATACCAGCAAGAACAGCCACAGCTCGCGCCGACTCAGTAGCGTCTCGCGAAAATCACCAAACCGTTTGAACAGCAGGTAGATACACGGCAGATAAACGAAGGCTGTCAGCAGCCAGCTATAGAATTTCATCGTAGGTGTCAGCAACACACCGGCGACACTCCAGAACAGACCGAACCCCAGTAGCAAACCCGCGATGCCACATTGATTGATCGTTGCACGCAGCTGCATCTGGATATCAGCGAAGCCTTCCATCAATCCGCTGCGCTGTTGAAGATTCTGACTCACCTAACACCTTTATTCTTGCTGGACTTGAAAATGAAGTGCCTGAATCTTTTCCACGTTAACTTGTTCCAGCGATAGACCGGTACGCTGGCAAATAAACCACGGGCAAATGCCTTGTCGAAAACCACCGATTCTTTCAGCGCTTTGTTAATCACCGCCAACCTTCCCGACGCATAGGCCGGGTTGTCTTTATAAGCGTCGATGACCTGCAGGTCATAGACCAGCTGACTCTTGTACTCGACCTTGGAAATGTTCGTATCGTGCCGACGGTACAAGGTGACGAAGTCGGGCAGGATATCAATGCGGTAATTGAGGTAGGCAATTTTCAGGGTCATCTGAAAATCCTGAACCTTGATCGAGGGATCGTAACCGCCGACCTTATCAATCGCCTCACGCCGGTACATGGCGACAGGCGCACCCACTGCGTGGGCTTTGGCCAGCAATTGCTCGAATGTCCAGGTTTGCACGGAGGTATTGCGCGACTCACTGTTTTTGAGTGGCGTGCCGTTAGCGTCGATATAGATCGCCCTGGCACCGAGCAAGCCCACTTCCGGGTGCTCCTGCAGGTAGGCGACCTGCTTGCACAGACGGCCCGCCAACATCACATCATCGGAGTCATGAGTAATCACAAACTCACCAGAGGCATGGCTCAGGGCAGTGTTCACTGCAGCGCTCACGCCTTGGTTGTCCTGCTGGTAGAACTGGAATCCGTAAATCTGGCGCAGCGCTTCTATTTTTTCTGCACTGGCGTCAGTCGATCCATCATTGACGACAATCAATTCGAAATTGTCATAGTCCTGCTTGAGGATGCTCAGCAGGCATTCCTCGATGTAGCGCTCATGGTTGAAGCAAGGCACCAGAATCGAGACCAGAGGCCATTTCATGTTCGCACTCAATCCTTCGATTCCCACCGCTGCGTCCGCCGCGGTATTTGTTCGCCACGGCTCGGCATCTGCAAAATAGCAACCTGCTGTAAAAAAAACAGGGCTGCATCCTCACGCAATCCAAGTCTCATTGCCATCTCTATTTGCTGCCTGTTTTTTTCCAAAATGTTAAAACCTTTTTAACACCGCACCCACCAACGCACAGCGCTGATACGTTGAAGTCATTCTTACCCATCGCAACATGCCTAAAAACCTCAAATCCCCAACGTGTTACGCAGACGCTCCAGCCAGCTCAGCGGCGCTCGCTCACGCAGTGCCGGCTCAAGCTCCTGGACAATCCGCTGACCAATCGCCGCGAAACTAAACTGTGAAACCGCCAGTTGCCGGCCGTTGACGGCGATACGGGCCGCCAGCTCTGGATCGCCCCGCAATACCGCGAGCTTTTCCTGCAGCTGAGGAATGCTGCTGTAGAACACCACGTTGTGCATATCCACCAGACCCAGCGCACGATTTTCGGCGTCACCCTGGTCGAACGCCAACAGCACACAGCCACAGGCCATGGCTTCAAAATTCTTGATCATGAATTCGCCCATGCCGACATCGGCACTGACGAAAAAGCGAATCCGGTTGAGGGTGGCGCAATACTCTTCGCCCGACTTGGTGCGGGTCACGAGCAGTGTTTCTACCCGGCCCAACTCGTCGAGCAACGCCTTGCGTCCGCTGTAGGCAACACTGTTGGTGCTGCCGACGAATGCCAGCTCGATGTCCCGCTCGCGGCCCTGATCCTGCAACAAGCTTTGATCATAGCCCTTGGGCACGAACACTGCATCGAAGCCTTCTTCGCGCAGCCGTTCGCTGACCATGAAGCCCGAACTGATCACCCGCGCCCAAGGCAGTTTGCGGTAGTGCGCGCTGAACTTGCCGGTGTACTTGCAGGGGATGTAATTCTGGTAGGCGTCATGCTCCAGGATCACCAGATTGGGCACTGTGCGGATGAAAGCAACCTGACGAATTTCCTGCTTGAACCGTAGGAAAAAGACGATTCGGTCGTAGCGCGTTACATCGACTTCGCGTCGAAAGTAGCTGCGCAGGTTTCGCTGCTCAGCCGACGTCAGCCAGCGCAGATCGCACTCGCAATGAGCCGCGACACCTTCGTACAAACGATCCAGAATGGCCCGTTGTTCTTTTTGGACCAGAAACAGAACTTTCATCATTTTCCTTGCAGCACGGGTGCCTGCTGAATCAAATATCCCTGCGCCAGAACAGCTCGTGACGGCGGACAGCTTTTCTGAAAAATTCGTTTTCACCTTCCGCCGGCCAGCGTCGGCCAGCCAACAGGTGCTGCAAGAAGCGCCGCAGACGTCGCTTGAACGGCATCGGCGGTTGCAAGTCGTGCATCATCCCGAGCGCCATCGCCTTGTCACGCTGCAACAGCACCGACAGCTCCAGGCTGTAGGGGATCAACTCTGGCACAGGATCGGCGCCTTCAGCAAAACAGGGTGGCAGACTCACGCCCGTATAGGCGTCACCCATTGGCCAGCGATCATTGTCGTGCAGGTGGTTGGCGTAACCGAGAATAGTCTCCGGTTGCCATTCCAGCCCCTGCAACGCTTCAAGCACGGCAGCCTGAGCGCAGATGTGGTCCGGGTGCGGATCGATCGAAGGGTGCGGCATCACCAGCACTTGCGGGCGGGCCTGCAACAGCAAGGCACGCAAATCAGCCAGCAGGTTATTCCAGGTCGGCGCACCGTCCGCATCACCCGGCAATGGCATCGGATTGAACTGGCGGAACAGCCGGGTATCGCTCAGCTCAGCTTCACGCGATGCGACAGGCTGATCCGGCGCGGCTTGCATCGCAGGGAGTTGCAGGCAGAAATAGCCGAGTTGCACACAGTGCGCCTCGGGCACACCACCCCATCGCGGCACCGCGATGCTGTCCCAGGCGCGCAGGCGGCCTTTGATGCGTGCGGCATCCGCGCGATCCATGCCCATCTGCTGGTAATGCTCGGCTTCGATCTCGCCTGCGGTCAGGGTTACGATCCAGGCTTCATCGGCCTGACTGTAAAGACCGAACGCCGCCAGTTCGGCATCGTCAGCGTGGGGCGCAATCACCATCACCCGTTGACGACGCGCATCGGGGTGACGAAACAGCCACAGCCTGGGCGAACCCTGCAAACGACAAAAGCGCCCGCGCAGGCGCAAGGTGCCCCCCGTCAAAGACTGTCCCAGGCCAGTCAGATTCAGATAACGCAAGCCATCAACGCCGCGCTCAAACGCCTGTCGGTCATGAACGTTGTCACCGAGCAGATCGATGACCGGGTCAAGAAAGCGGCCAAGCCATGCGCTTTTGACCTGTATCGCTAGCACGAGCGTTTCGTCGCCAGTCAGCGTCAGTGCTTCACCGAGGCGCAGAAACTCGCCGTCCAGGCGCACATTCAGCTGTTCGCTGTCGGCCGGGAAGCGGTAGTGATAATCGTCTTTTGGTGAGTAGAACAGGTGGTCGGCAAACCAAGCCTCATGCGCGACCCACGCCACAATGGCCAGCGGCAGGGGCAGCCACCACGCCACGAGAACGCCCAGCACGATCAGCAACAACAAGCCGATCAGCAACGCCACGCGCTTGGTGCGACGGTGGCGCTTGAGCAGCTGCTGTTTTCGGCTCACACCCTGAGTCATACCTGGAATACTGGCACAGGGTTGCACCAACGGTCCTTGTATTCGCGGTCGGCACGCCCGAAGGAGAAACGCAGCGGTTTATCGAGAGCGCGCGCGTGTTCCCAGGCGCTCTGGGTATTGAGGAAACTAAGGACGCTGCCGGGGCTGAAGTCGCGGGTTTCCGGATCGACCCCGCCGTTGATGTATTCGACGCTGATCCACTGCGGCGCTTCAACCCGATACACCAACTGAATAGCGATGGGGGCGTCGTTGAGGAACACCACCGAACCGATCAACAGCTCACGCAGCAATTCGATCACATCAGCCATGCGCTCGGCGCCTGTCGCGGGGAATCCCCAGCGGCGCTGGAACAAATCGCAATACATGCGCGCCAGTTCGACGTTGGTGAAGTCGGTCACTGGCCGTACCACGCCACCCGCCTCTTCCAGCAAGCGCAGCTCGCGGCGCTGGTTATAGCGAAATTTCTTCGACAGCTCTTCCGGGGTGCGGGCCATGGCCAGCGATTCAGCCTGGGGCTTGAGGGTACTGACTTGGCCTTCATGCAGCGCCGACAAATAACGGGCCCGATGGCGCAAGGGAATCTGCGCGCCGGCCGCTATCGGCAGAATCAGTTCGGCATTACCCAAGTCGAACAGGCCTTTCTTGCCCTGACTTTTCAGCACGTCCTTGGACAGCGCCAATGAGCGACCCCAGGTCGGGATCGCCGCTTGCAACTCGCCGTCCTGCTCCCAGCCCAGATAACGCACAGGGATATCCGCCAGACCGGCCAGCCGCTCGACCACCAAAGGATGGGTCGCCACGCTGCCGCCAAACCGCTGCCAGGCCTGCGCGTAGGCAGGGGCATCGATCAGGGTCCAGCCACGTTCACGCCAGCCTTGAAATCGGTTAAGCATTACGACTCCGCGATCAGGCTGGTGACTTGCGGCAGGCGCCAGAACACATCGCGCACGGCGTGATCGGAAAAGCGCTCGCGAAGGCGTTGCAGCATCAGTTCCGCACACGCAGCGCGCTGCTCGTCATTCAGCGTGGCCAGATAACCAAGGCCCTGAGCCAAATGCTGATCATCGCCCAGAGGAAACAGGACACCCACGCCTTCGACCACTTCCTTGGCGCCGCCGCCCGAGGTTGCCAACAGCGGAACCCCGGCAACCATCGCTTCGAGCAGGACCATGCCGAACGGCTCGTTATCCGAACTCAGGGCGAACACATCGAACGCCTTGTAATAGCGCCGCGCGTCAGCCACCTGACCGAGGAACAGCACCTGCGAGCCGATATCGAGCTCACGCGCCAGCTCTTTAAGGTCCTGCTCCAGACGGCCCTTGCCCATAATCACCAGCTGACTGTTTTCCGGCAACGAGGGCCGCGCAAGGGCGAACCCACGCAGCAGCGTCGCCTGGTCTTTGTCCGGATGCAGACGACCGACGTTGCCGACGATAAAGGCAGAAGACGACAGTCCCAGGGCCTCACGCGCCTCGGCAGCGGGCAGTTGAGTCGCCTGCAACTGCTCGATGTCGATTCGGTTGTAGAGGGTTTGAATGCGCCCGGTCGGCCACTTGGGCAGACTTGCACGCATGTCATCGCGCACCGCATCAGACACGCCCAGCAGGCTCAGACGCCAGCGGAAAATATGGGCGAACAGTTTGCGCGTACGGCGATGGTAATCACCAAAGGCGTGATGTACGCCAATCACTGGCAAACGGGTCGCCAGCAGGGCGATGTACACCGGTTTGAAACGATGAGCGATGCAGAAACTGAAGGAACGCGTGGCGGCGATCTTGCGCAGATCGCGGATCGCCCCGAGCTTCAGGCCGCGGACGTCCCTGGAGCTGTATTCAAGAAACAGCACTTCGTCCGAGGCGCAACCGGCGGCGACCTCGGCATCGACCGCGCCGGTCAGGAATACCGTGGTAACCCGGTATCCCTTGCCTGCGAACAGGCTGGCGTACTGCCGGGCGCAGTCGAGGAACGGCCCGTCATAGCCGTGACAAAACTGCAGCACATGGCGTTCAGCCGAACGTGTCATAAGCATCCACGCCGTCTTTGAGCACCAGGATGTCTTCCATAATCAGGTATTCCAGGTCTGAACCAAAGAACATGTTCAGCGCATCGGTCGGCGAGCAAATCATCGGTTCGCCACGACGGTTGAGCGAGGTGTTCAAGGACACGCCGTTGCCGGTCAGTTCTTCCAGCGCCTTCATCATGTCGTAGTAGCGCGGGTTGTATTTGCGCTCCAGCACTTGGGCACGGGAGGTTCCATCTTCATGGACCACTTCCGGCACGCGGCTTTTCCACTCGTCAGACACTTCAAAGGTGAAGGTCATGAAGGGCGCAGGGTGATCGACCTTGATCATCTGCGGGCCGACGGTGTCGAGCATCGACGGGCAGAAAGGCCTCCAGCGCTCACGAAACTTGATCTGTTCGTTGATGCGATTGGCTACGCCGGCAATGCTCGGGCACCCGATGATCGAACGACCGCCCAAGGCGCGCGGGCCAAACTCCATACGCCCCTGGAACCAGGCGACCGGGTTGCCCTCGACCATGATTTTGGCGATGCGCTGCGGAGTATTGTCGATCTGGCGCCAGACCGGCTTGCTCGGGTGGCGGGCGCAGGCAGCGATCACGTCTTCGTTGCTGTACGACGGGCCGAGATAGACGTGTTCCATCTTCTCCACGGGCACGCCGCGCGCGTGGGACACATAAGCCGCAGCACCTACAGCGGTCCCGGCATCACCGGAGGCCGGTTGCACGAACAGCTCTTTGACTTCCGGACGCGCAATGATCTTCTGGTTCAGTTTGACGTTCAGCGCGCAACCGCCCGCGAACGCCAGCTTGCCGGTCTCCTTGAGGATATCGCCCAGGTAGAAGTCCATCATTTGCAGCGACAGCTTCTCGAACAGCGCTTGCATGCTTGCCGCGTAGTGGATGTAGGGCTCGTCGGCGATGTCGCCTTCGCGCTTGGGACCCAGCCACTCGATGAGCTTCGGCGAGAAGTAGAAGCCTTTGCCCTTCTCTTTATAGCGACGCAGGCCGATCACGTTGGCGTAGTCGGTGTTGATGACCAACTCGCCATTTTCGAATGTCGCCAGACGCGAGAAATCGTATTTGCTGGCATCGCCATACGGCGCCATGCCCATGACCTTGAATTCGCCGTCGAGCATTTCGAAGCCGAGGAATTCGGTGATCGCGCCGTACAGGCCGCCGAGGGAGTCCGGGTCGAAGAACTCTTTGATTTTGTGGATCTTGCCGTTTTCGCCGTAGCCGAAGAACGTGGTGGCGTACTCACCCTTGCCATCGATGCCCATGATCGCGGTTTTCTCTTGGAAACCGGAGCAGTGGTAAGCGCTGGAGGCGTGGGCCAGATGGTGCTCGACGGGCTCGATCTTGATTTTTTTCGGATCGAAGCCCAACTGCTCCAGGCAGAAGACGATTTTGTTGCGATAGCGTTTGTAGCGGCGGTTGCCCATCAGCAGCGCATCAAGGGCGCGATCCGGGGCGTACCAGTAGCGCTTGGCATAGTGCCAGCGCGCCTTGCCGAACAAGCTGATCGGGGCGAAGGGAATCGCCACCACGTCAACGTCCGAAGGCTTGATACCCGCTTGCTCCAGGCAGAACTTCGCCGACTCGTAGGGCATGCGGTTCTTTGCGTGCTTATCGCGAACGAAGCGCTCTTCTTCAGCGGCCGCAATCAGCTTGCCGTCGATATACAGGGCTGCGGAAGGATCATGGCTAAGGGCGCCGGACAGGCCAAGAATCGTCAATGCCACAGGGGTCTAGCCTCTTTAGTCTGCATGCAGGCGGCAGGCGCCTGAGAAAAATGTGCTCTCGCAAAAGGCGCGAGGAACAGCTAAAGGGCGGGATTATAGCGTAATGATGCGGGGTGTGGTCGGGTGGGTCGCCCTGTCTAGTCCTGAAACGGGTGTAAACCTATTTCAGGACCGGACGCGGCGAGGGCTTGAACTCATCCAGCCGTTTTAGGCAGGCGCTGCTCCAGCACCTGGTGCAGCGCGCTGTCGACCGGCCAGTTACGCATGAAGCGCGCGCGATCACGGGTAAACGCCGTCGCAAAGGATGAAGCCGAGGCGTGCTGGCACATCGCATCAAGGTCGATCAGCGCCCATCGATCCTGGTGCCAGAACACGTTATGCCCTTTCAGATCGCCATGGCTGATGCGTTCGCGCAGCAACTGGCCGAACAACTGATCCAGCGCCTGCAACTCAACGTCCGGCGCATTGCCTGTCGCTACATAAGGTGCGAATCGCTCGATGATGTCCGGTCCCGGCAAGAACTCGGTCACCAGGTAAGCCTTGCGCCGCAGCCAGAAGAATCGCTGCTCCAGCAACGCCAGTGGCTTGGGCGTCGCGATACCGAGGAACGCCAGCCGATTGCCTTCACGCCACGAATGCCAGGCGCGGCTCGGGCGCCAGAAACGCTTGAGCCAATGGGCGAAGTTCTTGATGTTGTAACGCTTGATGACCAAGGGTCGACCGGCCACGTCCACACGCCCGACACTGGCCGCGCCACCGGTTTTGTACAGATGACCGTGATCAAGCAGCTGATCAGCCTGGGCCAGTACCGGCGTCATCGCGGCCTCTTCTTCGCGCCGAATCGCGCGCAAGCCAAAAGCGCTGTCCTTGACGCTGAACAGACTGCAATCGCGGCCGACCTTGCCGAGGAAGTCCTTCAGGCGCCAAACGCGAACCTTATCGATCTGCTTTTGCAGCGCTTCCATTGGCAAACCATGTTCGCCGTTGCTCAACAGGTAATGCACCAACAATTCTTCAGTGAACGGCTCGAGGGTCTTGGGCAACTGAGCGAAAAACACCCCGAGATTTTCCAGCACGCGGGCTCGCGACAGCGGTTTGCCGGCCTGCTCGGTGCGAATCCCCGCGCCGTCGATCAAATACAAGCGGCCGTTGTGACGCAGCAGGTTATCCAGGTGCAAGTCTTCCTGCCACAGCCCTTTGCTGTGCAGTTGTGCGATGGCTGAAAGCGCGTCGCCCAATACGGCTTGCTGCTCAGGCGCCAAGACAGGCAAGTGTTCTACGTCAGACCAGGCTTTGCCGAGGCTCTGCGCGTGCTCCAGAAACTCGAACAACAACCAGCCACCCTCGCCATCTTGCAGGCCATCGGCCAACAACAAGGGCGTGGTCATGCCTTGCTCGGCGAGCAAACGCACGCCAGCCAGCTCGCGCTGAAAATGCCGCGCCGCTTTGGAGCCGACCAACAGTTTTGCCAACACAGGACGTCCGCGCCAGATACCGGCGCCGACATAACGCTGTCCCGGCAACACCCGCAGCAAGGTCAACAGTTGCAGCTCGGCAGGGCCAGCGGCATCAGCCAGCGCCAGGTTCATCGGCAGCGCAGGCGTGCGTCCGGCAGCGTTGAGTTCAGACAATCGCATCAGCGGGCCTCTTTATGGCTGCGGCGCTCGGACAATCGTTGCCACCACGTATCGACCACCGCGCTGGTGGTAGGCGCTTGCAGATACGTCGCCAACAGGTCACGCACCTCGGTTTCAGTCCATATCGGCGCACGGCGCAGCAATGGCTCAAGGTCTTTGATCCGGTCACGCCAACCGAACAGCACCGGCCGGGTTTTTTCCAGATCGATCAACTGCGCCTGATACGCACCCGAGCGCGAGCGCAGGAAAATATGCTTGGGATAAAAACAGCCATGAACCTGTCCAGCGGAATGCAGCGTACGCGCCAGTTGCCCACAGGCCTGGAGGATCGCCAGGTGCTGGTGAGCGGTCAGCGTCAGCCACTTTTCCAGCAAAGTATCCAGGTCATTCCAGCTGTCCAGCGCCCGCGTCATCAGGATCGCCCGACGCTCGCCTTCCACCTTGCGCTCGCCGAAGAAGACGGCCTGCAGCGCGGGAATGCCCAACGCCTGGTAGCGGCTGATATTGCGAAATTCGCGAGAAAACGAAGGCTCGCCAAATGGGCTATGCAGGGTTCGGGTCAGGTAGTTGCTCTGGCGCTTGAGGTAAAAGCCGGAGCCTTCCAGCTCAAGACGAAACACGCTGCTCCAGCCGCCGCGCCCGGTATTGGGCTCGTCGACGGCGTCCAGTTGAACGTCCCACAATGCGTCGAAACTCGCCAGACCATGGCGTTCAAGCAACCCACGATCCGTTGCGGCGATGAAGTCACTCATTCGCGGCCCTCAAAAAAACTGACAATGTGCCGAATGCGTTTTTTGTCCGAACTGCTCAAGCGCGGCCGCTGACAGTACTGTAAATAGAACCGCAGTCGCTGGGTCGCCGACAGGTGATATTTCGCGACTTTGTCCAGGCAGGCCAGGTCTTTGATGATCCGGTAGCGCAACAAGAAGCCCCACCAGAACGCACCATTGGGGCAGTCGATCAAAAACAGCGTGGACTGATCATCGACCAGTAAGTTGCGCCATTTCAAATCATTATGGGTGAAGCGCCGGTCATGCATAGCGCGCGTATAGCGGGCCAATTGCCGGCTGATGCCATCGACCCAGTCCGGGCTCGACAGCAGCGGGTCACGCCGACCCGCCAGCACGGACAAATCTTCAGTGCGCGGCAATTCGCGGGTGATCAATGCACCGCGATCATAAGCAGTGCCTCGACGCTCAAGCCCCCAGGCAATCACTTCCGCCGTCGGGATGCCCCACTTGGCGAAGCGCTTGAGGTTCTGCCACTCGGACTTGACCCGTGGCCGACCCATGTAGCGACGCAAACCTTTGCCGGCACCGACGTAACGTTTGACGTAGTAATTCACGCCATCTCGTTCGACGCGGATCACCTCGGACAACGGATCAAGCGTCAGCCGTTCGCCCTGCAAGGCAAAGACCGCATCCAGACTGCCAAAGTCATCGGCGAGCGCACCGTATGCCGGTTCCAGGTTCCAGCCAGGCATCAGAGCGCATCCCCGTAGCGTACTTTGCGTGCGTACAGCTTGTTGGCCTTGCTTTCCAGCCAACTGAGCAACGCCGCTTCCTGTGCCAGGATCTGCCTCAAAGGCTGCTGGAAGTAGCCGCGCAGGAAGCGCAATTTGTCACGTTGGGTCAGACCGATGTCCAGCGCCGAGAAATACAACGCGGCCAGGTCCTTGTTACGCCAGCGCATGCTGATCGTCTTGCGTGTCTGAGCGCGGTGCAGGTCGATCAAAGACAGCTTGAAATCGTCAGCCGTCACCGGTTTGTCGGTGTGCAGCAGGAAGTGACAGATGTAGCAGTCACGATGATTGACCCCAGCGCGGTGCATCATGCCGGTCATGCGCGCGACCTCGGCGATCAGTGCGCGCTTGAGCCTTGGCTGCGGCGGTTGCTGACGCCAATGGATGCTGAAATCTTCCAGGCTGACGGTCGGCGCCAATTCTTCGGTGACGATGAATGAGTGCTGCGCGGCCGGATTGCTGCCGCGCTCGCCATAGGCAACGGCGGTCATGGTGGGTACGCCGATTTCGTGCAGGCGATTGATCGCCTTCCACTCCTGACCGGCGCCCAGCACGGGCAATTTGGCGGTCATCAGATTTTTGGCCACTTCACCCCAGCCGATACCCCGGTGAATCTTGACGAAATAGCCGCGACCCTCGACTTCGGTACGCAGCGTGCGCCGACCTTCGAGCTCGCGATAAACCTGACCGTCCAAACGCTCGACTTCGGCGAACGCGTCGCGCCCATTCCAGAGGCTTTTGAACGGCTCAGCAAGGATCAATTTCATCCGTGGTGCTCCGCCAGAATCACATCGGCCGCATGCTGCGGCATGCTATAGAGGTCCGCCGTATCGGCGAAGGCCAGGCCATGAAGGCTCCAGGCCCTGCGTGCAGCCTCATCCTTGAGCATGGTTGCCAGGTACTGATTGAGTTGCGCCTGCTCGAAAGGCTCGTCCAGCACCCGGCCGCAATCGGCTTCGGCGATGTAATGCGCATAACCGCACACTGCACTGACCAGCACCGGTAAGCCAGCCACCAGCGCTTCAAGCAGAACCGTGCCCGTGTTTTCGTTGTAGGCCGGGTGAATCAACAGGTCGGCACCCAGCAGGAAACGCGGAATGTCACTGCGCCCCTTGAGGAACTGCACATGCTCGCCCAGCCCCAGCGTGGCGCTTTGCAGCTGGAACACCTTAGGGTCGTCCTGGCCAATCACAAACAAGCGGGTGCGCTTTTTCAGCTCCGCAGGCAAGGCGGCCAGCGCTTTCAGGCTGCGATCAACGCCCTTGGTCTTGAACCCGGAGCCAATCTGCACCACCAGCAAGTCGTCGTCCGCGAGGCCAAACTCGCGCCGGAACTCGGCGCGAATCTGCGGCGCATCGGCCGGCGCGCGGCGATCCAGGGCGATGCCCGGCGGCAGCAGGTGGAAGCGTTCCAGTGGCGTGTCGTAGTGCTTGATGAACAACGGCTGCTGCACTTCGGAAATCATCAACACGTCGGTTTTCGCGTCTTTGGCGAACACCGCCCGCTCATACTCGGCGAAGTGACGATAGCGTCCCCAGCGACGGTATAACGCGTTACGCAGGTTTTGCGCTTTGTCTTCAAAGCAGCCATCGGCGGCGTAGTACACGTCCAGACCCGGCATTTTATTGAAGCCGATCAGACGGTCCACCGGACGCTTGGCCAGGTCCGCTTTCATCCACGCGCTGAGCTTTTCGTTTCGGCGATGGTTGAACATTGCCTTGACCGGCGCCACCAACACTTCGAAGCCGGGCGGCACGTCGCCTTCCCAGATCAAGGTGTAGACGCGGATTTGATGCCCGCGCTGCTGGCATTCCAGGGCAATACGCATGAAGTCGCGTTGCAGGCCGCCGAACGGGAAGTATTTATAAAGCACAAAAGCCAGTTGCATCAGCTTGGTTCCTTTGCCAGCAACAGCGCGCCCAATTGGCTCGCTACTCGCTCGGGATTCAAGCGAGTGAAGCACAATGGCCACTCGCGTTTTAGATCGAACCGGCGCTGATCTTCAGCGGTCGGGCGATAGGTGCATTTCTTTTGCAGGCACGGGGCACATGGAAAGTCGCTGGCAATGTGCACTTGCGACTTGCCATATGCACCGGTCAGGCCAGGGTTGGTCGGGCCGAACAGCGACAGGGTGGGCACGTCCAGCGCGGCAGCCAAATGACCAAGACCGGTGTCCACCGCGACACACGCTTGAGCGCCCGCCAAGACCTTGGCAACGCCCGCCAGATTCAGCTTGGGCAGTACCACCGCGTTATCCAGGCCGTCGGCAATGCGCTCGGCACGCGCCAGCTCGGCCGGATTGCCCCATGGCAGGCGCACCTGAAGACCGCGCGCGCCCATCAGCTCAGCCAACTGCCGCCAATAGAGCTCTGGCCAGTGTTTGGTCGTCCACGTGGTGCCGTGCAGAAACAGGACGAACGGCTCACCGTCAGGTGCGTCCAGCAGCCGTGCGCGATCCAGGCCGTAATCGCCCAGACCGTCAGGCACTTGATAGCCCAGCGCTTGAGCGAACAACTGGCGTAAACGCTCTACCGCATGCTGCCCGCGCGCCACTGGATACGGTCGGTCATAAAAGCGACTGGCCAACGGCTCGCGCGCCGATTGCCGATCAAGGCCCACCACCGGCGCGTTGACGTAACGCGTCAGCAACGCACTTTTCAGCAGCCCTTGAGCGTCAATGACCAGGTCGTAGTCGGTCTCGCTCAAACGCTGTTTGAAGCGCCGCCACTCGCCATTCTTGAGGGTTTGCCAGAGGTTCTTGCGCCAGCGCCGGATGGCCACCGGGATCACCTCGGCCACCGCCGGATGCCAGGTCGGGATCTCGGCGAAGCTTTCTTCGACCACCCAGTCGAATTGAATACCGGGCAACGCCCGCGCAGCGTCGGTCAACGCTGGCAGCGTGTGAATCACATCCCCCAGCGAAGAGGTTTTGATCAACAGTACCCGCAACTCAGATAACCTCGACCGGCGTGCCGCCCAGACGCTCCAGCGCCTCGACCACAGGTGTTGGCTCCAGTTGGCGCAGGCAGTTGTAATGGCCGAAGCGGCAGGTACGGTCGAAACACGGGCTGCATTCGATGCCCAACCGGACGATTTCGACCTTGTCGGCCAACGGCGGAGTGAAGCCGGGAGACGTCGAGCCGTACACCGCCACCAGCGGGCGGTTGAGCGCCGCGGCGACGTGCATCAAGCCCGAGTCATTGGACACCACCGCGTCAGCGCAGGACATCAGGTCAATCGCTTCGGCCAGCGACGTGTCGCCGCTGAGGTTGACGGCCTCTTCGCGCAAGCCGGGGATCAATCGATCACGAATGCTCTCGCCCACCGCATGATCATTTTTCGAACCAAACAACCAGACCTGCCAGCCTTGGCGAATTCGGGTTTCAGCGACCTTGGCGTAATGTTCAGCAGGCCAGCGCTTGGACTCGCCGAACTCGGCGCCAGGACACAGCGCCAGCACCGGGCGATCAAGCGCCAGGCCGAACTTGCTCAGCGCCGCATCGCGGGTGGCGGCATCGATTCGCAGGCTCGGCCGTGGATACGGCTGAGGCAGCTCGGCGCCCGCGTCATAGGCCAACGCCATGAAACGCTCGATCATCAGCGGGTAACGCTGCTTATCCAGGGTGCGCACATCGTTGAGCAGACCGTAACGGAACTCGCCCCGCCAGCCGGTGCGTTTCGGAATGCCCGCAAAAAACGGCACCAGGGCCGATTTCAGCGAGTTGGGTAACAGAATCGCCTGGTCATACTGGCCCGCCAGCGACTTGCCGATCCTGCGGCGGGTCGCCAGTTCGAGCGCGCCGTGGCCGAGCGGAAAGCTCAAGGCCTTGCGCACTTCAGGCATGCGTTCAAGGATCGGCCGGCTCCACTCGGGGGCCAACACATCGATTTCGCACTGGGGATGACGCTGTTTCAGGCACTGGAACAGCGTTTGCGCCATCACCATGTCACCGACCCAGCTTGGCCCAACGATTAGAATTCTCATGCTTAATCCAAAAACGACCAGAAACGAGCAGGGAGGCTTATCAAATTGCGTGACCTTGCCACGCAACCTGACGCCTCCCTGTCATAGCGTTATAAATCCTGCGCCACACGACGTTTAACGTCGCGAGCGCTCGCCGGATGCCATTGATTCACACCCTTAACTCAAACCTAACTCAGACCAGATCCGTAACACTTCGCGCCGCTGGGCGTGAAATTGATCGCCGCCGACCACCCCGGCCTCTTTCTGCAAAGCCTGCCGGTGAGCCGCTGCACGATAGGCCTTATAAGCCTCGCGTAACAGGTGGGCATCTGTGTCGGGGATCAACCCGGCCTGTTCCAGACCTTCCAGAATACGGATGTTATCGGTGTAACGCAGCAGTGCCGGATGCTCCCAGGACCACGCCAAGGCGGCGTATTGCACCATAAATTCGATATCGACGATACCACCGGCGTCCTGCTTGAGATCGAACGGCGCCGTGGCTTCGAAGGCATTCGCGGCTGTTCCGGCGGCCGTCGACTTGCTGCCAAGGTTGTCACGCATCTTGGCGCGCATCTCGCTCACTTCCAGTCGCAGCGCAGGCAAATCACGCTTGCGACCCAGCACGGAGGCCCGTACTTTTTCGAAAGCAGCACCGACCTCATGACTGCCCACCAACACCCGCGCACGCACCAGCGCCTGGTGCTCCCAGGTCCAGGCTTCGTTTTCCTGATAGCGGCTGAAGGCGCCCAATGAGCTGACCAGCAGCCCCGACGCGCCAGACGGACGCAGGCGCATATCAACCTCGTACAGCTGACCGGAGTTGGTCTGGGTGGTCAGCAAATGGATAATCCGCTGGCCCAGTCGGGTGAAGAACTGCGCGCCGTCTATAGGCTTGGCGCCGTCGGTTTCGGCCTGCGGATCACCGTCGTGAATGAACACCAGGTCCAGGTCCGAACCATGACCGAGCTCAATCCCCCCGACTTTGCCGTACCCAACGATGATAAAACCGGGATCGCATAGGGTGCCATCCGGGCGCGACGGCGTGCCGTGTCTGGCGACCGTGTGGCGCCAGGCCAGGGCCAACACCTGCTCCAGAATCGCTTCGGCCAGCCAGGTCAGGTAATCGCTGACTTTCATCAGGGGCAAGCTACCGGTGATTTCCGAGGCTGCCACGCGCAGCCGGTGGGCCAGTTTGAAGTGGCGCAGGGCCTCCATCTGTTGTTCGAGGTCATCTTCGGGAATCCGGGTCAACCGCTCGCGCAATTCCGCTGCCAGCTCCGGGGCCAACGGCGGGCTGAACAGACGGCCTTCGTTGAGCAATTCATCGAGCAACAGCGGGAAGCGTGCGATTTGTTCGGCGATCCACGGGCTGGCCGCACACAGCGTCAGTAAACGACGCAGGGCATTGGGGTTTTCCGTCAGGAGCACCAGATAGGCGGAGCGTCGGGCGACCGCTTCGACCAGTGGCAGCACGCGCTCCAGGACCAGGTCGGGATTTTCATGTTCCACCGCCTGCGCCATCAGCCGTGGAATAAAGGCGTCCAGACGTTCGCGGCTCAGGCGCTGCATGGAGCGCAATTGCGGACTGCTGCGCAGGCCTGACAATTGTTTCAGCGCCTTGGTGGCATCGGTAAACCCGCCTTCCTGCAACTGGCGGCAGGCGGCATCTTCATCCTGGGACTCTTCCCACAGCGGCAACCATTCACCGCCGACCACCATTTCGCTTTCTTCACCCTGCTCTTCATCGGGATCGGCGATCACCTGGCGGAAGTGCCAATCCACGCGGCCGCGCCAGTGCATCAACTGTGCGTGGAAACTCGTCCAGTCGGCAAAGCCCAGCATGAAAGCGATGCGCGCCTGATCTTCCGGGCTGTCCGGGAGCATCTGGGTCTGGCGATCGGCGATGGCCTGGATCGCGTGTTCGGTGTATCGCAAAAACTCATAGGCGTCGCGCAGTTCACCAATCACCGCAGGCGGCAGATACCCCTGACCTTCCAGGGTGTGCAGCACTTTAAGCAGCGGGCGTTGTTGCAGGCTCAGGTCACGACCACCGTGAATCAACTGGAACGCCTGGGCGATGAACTCCACTTCGCGAATCCCGCCAGCGCCAAGCTTTATGTTCTCGGCCATGCCTTTACGCCGGACTTCCTGCTGAATCAGCTGCTTCATGGTGCGCAGCGCTTCAATCGCAGAGAAGTCCAGGTAACGCCGGTAGACGAACGGCCGCAGCATGTCGAGCAACTGCCCGCCAGCGACTTGATCGCCGCCCACCACCCGCGCTTTGATCATCGCGTAGCGCTCCCAGTCACGGCCCTGATCCTGGTAATACTGCTCCAGCGCGTTAAAACTGAGCACCAGTGCGCCCGACGAGCCATAAGGCCGCAAGCGCATGTCCACGCGGAACACGAAGCCATCGACGGTGATCGGGTCCAGCGCCTTGATCAGCCGTTGCCCCAGGCGAATGAAGAACTCCTGATTGTCCAGCGGGCGCTTGACCCCCTGGGTTTCGCCGCCCTCGGGGTAACCAAAGATCAGATCGATGTCCGACGACAGGTTGAGTTCGACCGCCCCCAGCTTGCCCATCCCGAGGATGACCATCTGCTGCGGCTCACCACTGCGGCGCCCGGTCGGCACGCCGAACTGCTGACAATGGCGCTGATACAGCCATTGATAGGCCAGATCGATGCAAGCGTCGGCCATGTCCGACAGATCGCGGCAGGTTTCAACCAGATCGGCCTGACGGGTCAGGTCACGCCAGACGATGCGCACCTGATGCCGGGTGCGCTGGCGACGCAAATGGTGGCCCAACTCATCCTCGGTGCTGGCGAGTTGCACGGCGGCGTCAAGCTGTTCGCGCAACTCACCCACGGCAAAACTGCGCTCCAACTGGCCGGACGCGGCAAGGTCGAGGAGCATCTGCGGGTCGCGGCACACCTGATCGGCGACAAAGTCACTGGCCGCGCACACCCGGTCGAAAGCGGCGCGGCGTGCATCGGGCCAAGCGTCCAGCGTGACAAGGATATCGTCGGAAAGGGAAGCCACGGCGGTGCGCCACGACTGATGCGCACGCGTGACAAACGGCTGGAGGATGGCTGGCAGATCGGCCAGCAAAGGGAGGCTCATGGTCTATCCTTTATCGGCGTACGGAGGGCCGGTTGTCGTAACAGCAAGAAATACGTAGTGAGGCGGATCGTAGAACAAAGGTTATAAATAGCTGAAAAATCATATTTCTTGGCAGCCAACATCAAGCTTTTCCCCGTCCGAGTTCACGTTACACTCACATTAACGATTTATCTCACAACACAACAGGAGCCCATAGGTCGCTCTTCTGTAGTTTTACTACTGAGGCATCTACTCGAAAGGCTGAAATGGCCGACGATTTGTAGTAAAACTACACGACGCCGGTACAACCTCCGGTAATCCAAGAATTTATGTCGTCTGCCCACAAGGCCAGTCGCAAACTCAGGCAACCGATTCTGGAAGCCTTTCCGCCCTGGAGCAAGCCATGCAAGACCTCGATCCCGTCGAAACCCAGGAATGGCTGGACGCCCTGGAATCGGTTCTCGACAAAGAAGGCGAAGACCGTGCTCACTATTTGATGACCCGTATGGGCGAGCTGGCCACCAGAAGTGGCTCACAGCTGCCTTACGCCATCACCACGCCCTACCGCAACACGATCCCCGTTACCCATGAAGCACGCATGCCTGGCGACCTGTTCATGGAACGCCGCATTCGCTCGTTGGTGCGTTGGAACGCGTTGGCAATGGTTGTCAAAACCAACCTGCATGACCCTGACCTGGGCGGTCACATCTCCAGCTTCGCCTCCAGCGCGACGCTGTATGACATTGGTTTCAACTACTTCTTCCAGGCCCCGACCGACGAACATGGCGGCGACCTGATCTACTTCCAGGGTCACGCTTCGCCGGGCGTTTACGCACGTGCGTTCATGGAAGGCCGGATCACCGAAGACCAAATGAACAACTTCCGTCAGGAAGTCGACGGCAAAGGCCTGTCGTCTTATCCACACCCGTGGCTGATGAAAGATTTCTGGCAGTTCCCGACTGTGTCCATGGGCCTTGGCCCGATCCAGGCGATCTACCAGGCACGCTTCATGAAGTACCTGGAACACCGCGGCTACATCCCTGAAGGCAAGCAGAAAGTCTGGTGCTTCCTGGGCGATGGCGAGACCGACGAGCCGGAATCCCTGGGTGCAATCTCCCTGGCCGGTCGTGAAAACCTCGACAACCTGATCTTCGTCGTCAACTGCAACCTGCAACGTCTCGACGGCCCGGTTCGCGGTAACGGCAAGATCATCCAGGAACTCGAAGGTGTGTTCCGTGGCGCTCAATGGAACGTGACCAAAGTGGTCTGGGGCCGTTTCTGGGACCCACTGCTGGCCAAAGACGTCGACGGCATCCTGCAACGCCGGATGGACGAAGTGGTCGACGGCGAGTATCAGAACTACAAAGCCAAAGACGGCGCATTCGTGCGTGAACACTTCTTCAACTCGCCTGAACTCAAGGCCATGGTT
This sequence comes from Pseudomonas sp. ASL8, assembly GCF_056680355.1. Classification (NCBI taxonomy): domain Bacteria; kingdom Pseudomonadati; phylum Pseudomonadota; class Gammaproteobacteria; order Pseudomonadales; family Pseudomonadaceae; genus Pseudomonas; species Pseudomonas sp. ASL8. Next base: position 1,150,173 of record NZ_CM155278.1, read on the forward strand.
GCAGACCTGTCCGACGACGAAATCTGGAAGCTCAACCGTGGCGGCCACGACCCGTACAAGGTCTACGCGGCGTACCACGAAGCCGTCAACCACAAGGGTCAACCGACCGTGGTTCTGGCCAAGACCATCAAGGGTTACGGCACCGGTGCGGGCGAAGCGAAGAACACCGCGCACAACACCAAGAAAGTCGACGTCGACAGCCTGAAAAGCTTCCGTGACCGTTTCGACATTCCGGTCAAAGATGACCAACTGGACAGCCTGCCGTTCTTCAAACCCGAAGAAGGCAGTGCCGAAGCCCGCTACCTGAGCGAGCGTCGTGCCGCACTGGGCGGTTTCGTGCCACAGCGTCGCGCCAAGAGTTTCGATCTACCGACTCCGCCACTGGAAACCCTCAAGGCTATCCTCGACGGTTCCGGCGATCGCGAAATCTCCACCACCATGGCGTTCGTGCGGATTCTGTCGCAACTGATCAAGGACAAAGAAATCGGCCAGCGCATCGTGCCGATCATCCCGGACGAAGCCCGTACCTTCGGTATGGAAGGCATGTTCCGTCAGTTGGGCATCTACTCGGCCGTCGGCCAGCTCTACGAGCCAGTCGATAAAGAACAAGTGATGTTCTACCGCGAGGACAAGAAAGGTCAGATCCTCGAGGAAGGCATCAACGAAGCAGGCGCCATGTCCTCCTTCATCGCTGCCGGTACGTCCTACAGCACTCACAACCAACCGATGATCCCGTTCTACATCTTCTATTCGATGTTCGGGTTCCAACGTATCGGCGACCTGGCCTGGGCCGCTGGCGACAGCCGCACCCGTGGCTTCCTGGTTGGCGGCACGGCCGGTCGGACCACGCTCAACGGCGAAGGTTTGCAGCACGAAGACGGTCACAGCCATATCCTGGCCTCGACCATTCCGAACTGCCGCACGTTCGACCCGACCTACGGCTATGAATTGGCGGTGATCATCCGCGAAGGCATGCGCCTGATGTTCGAAGAGCAGCAGGACGTTTTCTACTACCTCACCGTGATGAACGAATCCTACGTGCAACCGGCCATGCCGGCTGGCGTCGAGGAAGGCATCATCAAGGGTATGTACCTGCTCGAAGAAGACACCAAGGAAGCGGCGCACCACGTCCAGCTTATGGGGTCGGGCACCATCCTGCGTGAAGTGCGTGAAGCGGCGAAAATCCTGCGCGAGCAGTTCAACGTCGGCGCGGATGTCTGGAGCGTTACCAGCTTCAACGAACTGCGTCGCAACGGCCTGGCCGTAGAGCGCAGCAACCGCCTGCACCCGGGTCAGAAGCCTGCATTGAGCTACGTGGAAGAATGCCTCAGTGGCCGTAAAGGTCCGGTGATCGCTTCGACCGACTACATGAAACTGTTCGCTGACCAGATTCGTCAGTGGGTACCGACCAAGGAATACAAAGTCCTGGGCACTGACGGTTTCGGCCGCAGTGACAGCCGCAAGAAGCTGCGTCACTTCTTTGAAGTCGACCGTAACTTCGTGGTGCTGGCAGCTCTGGAAGCCTTGGCTGATCGCGGCGATATCGAACCCAAGGTGGTGGCTGAAGCCATCGTCAAGTTCGGCATCGACCCTGAGAAACGCAACCCACTGGACTGTTAAGAGTCTGTTTTCAGATCGCACACAGCGCTGATGAGGTGCGCGAAGCAGTAGAGGGTGCGGAATTTACATCGGTAAATGAGCACCCAACGCTGTTTTCGTCTCAACTGAAACCAGTGCAGTCGAGAGTGAACAGGTTCTCCGAAGGAGAGAGATTGTGAGTGAGCTAATTCGAGTACCCGACATCGGCAACGGTGAAGGTGAAGTCATTGAATTGATGGTCAAGGTCGGCGATCGCATCGAAGCCGATCAGAGCATCCTGACGCTGGAGTCGGACAAGGCGAGCATGGAAATCCCTGCGCCTAAAGCCGGCGTCATCAAAAGCATGAAAGTGAAACTCGGCGACCGCCTGAAAGAAGGCGACGAGCTGTTCGAACTGGAAGTCGAAGGCGACACGGCGGCTCCTGCACAAGCGGCTCCCGCTGCGGCCGCACCTGCCGCTGCCGCGCCAGAAAAAGCGGCGCCTGCCGCCGCGTCGGCACCGGTTGCAGCGCCAGCTGCCGCTGCCAGCGAAACCGTCCAGGACATCCATGTTCCGGACATCGGCTCGTCGGGCAAAGCCAAGATCATCGAATTGATGGTCAAGGTCGGGGACACCATCGTCGCTGATCAATCGCTGATCACGCTCGAATCCGACAAAGCCAGCATGGAAATTCCTTCGCCCGCTGCCGGCGTGGTCGAAAGCATCAGCGTCAAGCTGGACCAGGAAGTCGGCACCGGCGACCTGATCCTGAAATTGAAAGTGACGGGCGCAGCAGCACCCGCCGCCGCACCGGCTCAGGCTGCTGCTCCGGCCACAACCGAAGCGGCCGTACCCGTAGCTGCCTCGGCACCAAAAGCCGAAGCCGCTGCTCCAGCCGCCGTGGCACCCGCGAAAGACGGCGCCAAGGTTCACGCTGGCCCGGCCGTTCGCCAACTGGCTCGTGAGTTCGGTGTAGAGCTGACGGCAGTGGGTTCAACCGGCCCGCACGGTCGCGTGCTCAAAGAAGACGTGCAGGTTTACGTCAAGGCCATGATGCAGAAGGCCAAGGAAGCACCGGCCGGCGGCGCTACCGGGGGCGCGGGTATTCCGCCGATCCCGGTGGTCGATTTCAGCCGTTATGGCGAAACCGAAGAAGTGCCGATGACTCGCCTGATGCAACTCGGCGCATCAAGCCTGCACCGCAGCTGGCTGAACATTCCGCACGTGACTCAGTTCGACCAGGCCGACATCACCGAACTGGAAGCTTTCCGCATCGCTCAGAAAGCCGTCGCAGAGAAGGCCGGCGTCAAGCTGACCGTCCTGCCACTGCTGCTCAAGGCGGCTGCGCATTTGCTCAAGGAACTGCCGGACTTCAACAGCTCGTTGGCGCCAAGCGGCAAAGCGATCATCCGCAAGAAGTACGTGAACATCGGCTTCGCCGTGGACACGCCGGAAGGTCTGCTGGTGCCGGTCATCAAGAACGTCGATCAGAAGAGCCTGCTGCAATTGGCCGCTGAAGCCGCCGCTCTGGCAGAAAAAGCGCGCTCCAAAAAGCTCTCCGCCGATGACATGCAAGGCGCCTGCTTCACGATCTCCAGCCTCGGCCACATTGGCGGCACCGGCTTCACGCCGATCGTCAACGCACCGGAAGTGGCGATCCTTGGCGTGTCCAAGGCCACTATCCAGCCAGTCTGGGACGGTAAAGCCTTCCAGCCGAAACTGATGCTGCCACTGTCACTGTCCTATGATCACCGCGTGATCAACGGCGCTGCGGCTGCGCGCTTCACCAAGCGCCTGAGCGAGCTGCTCGGGGATATCCGCACGATGCTCCTGTAAAAAAGCCGGCAGGCCCGTTTCCGCGGGCCTGCCGAGCACTGTTTTCCGAGCTGCCACGCTCGTACCTCAACCCCGCCAACTTGGCGGGGCTTTTTTTTGCCCGCCAAACCGGTTTTCCTACAGCACGCATCGTCAGCAGCCGCACACGCTGTAGCCCTTCATGAGGCGATTTTTTTCCTGTCCGCCCTAGAATCAATGAGATGCCATGCACCCACCAATTTGATTTGAAAGGATTCAATCATGGAAATACTCAAGCCCACTGTCGGCCCTGTCGTTGGCCATACCACCTCGCAACAATGCCGAATTTTTCTTCGCAGCAAAAAAAGCGACTCGCAAACCCCTCATTTCAGCGTTGTACGTTACCGGGCCAGTCACAGTCCTGACTGGTCTGAACCTGTGTTCAACCAACTGATGCCCTACAACGACATGACGGCGGTGATGATCCTCGATGGCCTTGAGGACAACACGGTCTATGACTATCAAGCAGGCTGGTTCAGCGCTGAAACAACCCTGGGCAATGTCGCTCTGCAAAGCAGCGGCAAACTGAAGTGGCCCAGCAGCAACTATGTCTTCAAGACCGCCACCCGCGATCCAAAAGCCGAGCGTAACTTCATCGTCGGCTCGTGCCGTTATATCCATACCCTGAGGGGCAGCGGTGGAGTGGGCCTGTGGCCGGATCTGGGCGACCAGATGTTCAAAGTGATGTTCGACAAAGTCACCCGAAAGAAAATGCCCATTGATGCCATGTTCATGGTGGGTGATCAAATCTATGCCGACGACCTCAACCTGATCAACCCGGCAGCGGCGCTGGAAGACTTTCTGAGCCGTTACCGGGTCGCGTTCAGCCAGGAGGGTATCGGCAAAATGATGAACAACGTGCCCACCTACATGATCCTCGACGACCATGAGATCGAGGACAACTGGCCCGCCAAGGCCACCCCGCAAGACATAGAGATGCTCTACCCCGCCGCCATCACGGCGTACAGCATCTACCAATGCAGCCACAGCCCCCTGTACGACGTGAGGAAGAGCGGAGACATTTCCGGCTCGGTCATCCCGAAGAAATTTTGGTACACCGTCACCAACGGCGTATCCGACTGGTTTGTCATGGACGTCCGAACCGAGCGCAAATTGCACACCACGCCACCCGAAATGATTGGCACGGTGCAAATGGCCGCCCTGCTCGACGGGTTGAAAACCAGTCAGGCGCGGGTCAAGTTCGTGGTCACGCCGGTCATGTTTTACCCGGACCTCCAATCAGACGATGGCGACAGCTGGAAGTCGTTCCCGGAGCAACGCAACCAGATTCTCGACTACATTCGCTTCAATAAAATCCAAAACGTCGTATTCGTTTCCGGCGACGTTCATTGCTCCCTGGTCAGCAAACTGACCCATTCGGCCGAACCCGACTTCAGCGTGCACACCATCGTGTCTTCGCCGCTGTACAAAATCCCGCTTTTGGCGACGTATGCTTACGCCTATGAATCGGACTTCATACTGAATGAGCCGGTGAGCATCGTGGACGACGGTGCTTACAACAGCCAACTGATAAGCCGCGTTCACAGCGAAGACAACTTTGCCTATGTGAGCGCGAATGAAAAAGAAGTTCAGGTGCAGTTCTTTGGCAAAAATGGCCAAACCCTGGAAAAACAGCCGATCGTCATTGCCCTGGATTAACAGACCGCGACTCTCCTTTTTGCAGGCAAGCCAGTACCCATAAATCCTGCACAGAGCTTGTGGGTACTGGCTTGTATGCTAAGTGTCATACTTTGCACACCCCAAGAATCCCGTGAAACACCGCAGATCGATACGCCAATCGATACGATTTATAGCACTAAGCCACTGCCCTCACTTGTCAGCCTGAGCTGCATGATGCAACCTTGGCGCACGCGACGAAAAAGAGGGCGTAAGCCCGTGCGCGATCAGCATTCTGGAAGCGAGTTTCTTAATGAAAAGCCAACCCGATGCCGTCGGTCGAACCGCGGTCGAGGTAGTCACGCAATTACCGGTGCCTTCGCGGCTCGGTATGTTGCGTTTCGAACGGCTGAATGAAGCTAGCTGGGCGCTGCTGTACCTCGATCCCAATTGCGAAAAGCAGTTTGGTCTGCCCGCGGTAGACCTTTGCGCCCTCATTGGCTCGCCTTATGCCAGCCTGATGGAGCCCGAAGCGCGCTATCAGATGCATGACGACATCCAGCTGCAATTGGCCAACAGCCCGTTCTATCTGATCCGCTATACGCTGCACACCGCCTTGGGCCCAATCAGCCTGCTGGAGATGGGTGAGGGCTTTAAGCAACATAACCGCCACCTGCTACGCGGCTACATCATCGTGGTCGAAGGCCTGTTCGGTGACAGCGGCCCTGCATCAGACCCGGATCTGGAAAACCAGAACAACCGCCTGCAAATTGCCCTTGAGCTCAACCAGCGTGCCCAGCATGAGCAATTGCTGCATCTTGAGCGTGTTCGCGCTCAGCAAAGCCTGATCCTGCGCCTGGCCCGCCATCGCTACAGCAGCCAAAACTCGGTGCAGGAAGCGGCCCAACTGATCACCCAAAGCGCCTGCGAAATCTATGACATCGCCTGCGCCAGTATCTGGAACCTCAACGACCAGCGCCTGGAGCCGATTGCCGCGTTCAATCGCGACACGGGCGACTGCCTGCTGCCGCAACCCATCGACGCCAGCCTGTTCCCGAACTACCTGGATGCCCTGCACACCGGCCGCGCCATTGATGCCAATGACGTCTCACTGGACCCGCGCACCCGCGAGCTGGCCGAAAGCCTGAAGCCTCGGGATATCAATGCGATGCTCGATGCCAGTATCCGAGTCGATGGCAATGTCGTCGGCGTGCTGTGCCTGGAACAAACCGGCACCCCGCGCCTCTGGCAGGCCGATGAAATAACCTTTGCCGGCGAGTTGGCCGACCAATTCGCGCAAGTTCTCAACAACCACAACCGACGCACCGCCACCAGCGCCTTGCATTTGTTCCAGCGTGCCGTGGAACAAAGCGCCAACGCCTTCTTGCTGGTCAATTGCGACGGGGTGGTTGAATACGTCAACCCGAGCTTCACCGCGATCACCCAATACACCACCGAAGAGGTTCACGGCCACCGGCTGTCAGATCTGACAGCGCTGGAAAACCTCAACGAATTGCTGCTCGACGCCAACTCCAGCCTGGCCAAAAGCAACAGTTGGCAAGGCGAGTTCAAGAGCCGTCGCAAAAACCTGGAACCCTATTGGGGGCAACTTTCGATCTCCAAGGTGTATGGCGACAATCGTGAGCTGACCCATTACATCGGCATCTACGAAGACATCACCCAGACCAAGCTGGCACAGCAGCGCATCGAGCGCCTGGCCTACACCGACAACCTCACCAGCCTGGGCAACCGACCGGCGTTCATTCGCAACCTCGATGAGCGCTTCGCCCGTGACAGCGACACGCCGATCAGCCTGCTGCTGGTGGACATCGACAACTTCAAACGCATCAACGACAGCCTTGGCCATCAGACGGGTGACAAACTGCTGATCAGCCTTGCCCGGCGCCTGCGCAACAGCCTGAGCCCCAGCGGCAGTCTGGCTCGGTTTGCCAGTAACGAGTTTGCCGTACTGCTGGATGACACCGATCTCGACGCCGGCCAGCAGATCGCCATTCAGGTGCTCAAGACCCTGGATAAACCGATGTTCGTCGACAACCAGTTGATCAGCGTCACCGGTTCCGTGGGCCTCGCCTGCGCGCCACTGCACGGCCGCGACCCGCAAACCCTGATGAAGAACGCCGGCCTGGCTCTGCACAAGGCCAAGGCCAACGGCAAACATCAGGTACAAGTATTCACAGAAGCCCTCAACGCCGAGGCCAGCTATAAGCTGTTCGTCGAGAACAACCTGCGACGCGCCTTGACCCAAAACGAGCTGGAAGTGTTCTACCAACCCAAGCTGTGCCTGCGCAGTGGACGGTTGCTGGGAATGGAAGCGCTATTGCGCTGGAATCACCCGGAAAAAGGCATGATTCGCCCGGACCAGTTCATCAGCGTTGCAGAAGAAACCGGCCTGATCATCCCCATCGGTAAATGGGTCGCGCGCGAAGCGTGCCGCATGAGCAAGCAACTGACCGCTGCCGGGCTGGGGCTCTTGCACGTTGCGATCAACCTGTCGCCCAAGCAGTTTTCCGATCCGGACCTGGTGTCTTCGATTGCCACCATCCTCAAGGAAGAGCGTCTGGCAGCGCCCTTGCTGGAGCTTGAACTCACCGAAGGTTTGCTGCTGGAAGCGACCGAGGACACCCGACAACAACTCGACTTCCTGAAAAGTCTCGGGCTGACCCTGGCCATGGATGACTTCGGCACCGGTTATTCGTCCCTCAGCTACCTGAAAAAATTCCCGATTGACGTCATCAAAATCGATCGCAGCTTCATCCGCGACATTCCGGACAATCAGGACGACATGGAAATCACCTCAGCAGTGATCGCCATGGCCCACAACCTTAAACTCACGGTCGTGGCCGAAGGTGTCGAAACCGCCGAACAGCTGGCGTTCCTGCGCCGCCACCGCTGCGACGTCGGCCAGGGCTACCTGTTTGACCGGCCGATTCCAGGACTGGAGCTGATCGACAAGCTCCGACGTTACCCTCGCGGCCCTCTGGTCTGACATCACCGCGCCTCTCCCTCCGCGTGCCCCGCCCCTTCCCTCGACCCTGAACAGTCGGGCAAACTGTCGGTCTATCGTCACTCACCCTCTATTAATCAGAAGCCCTGACTGACAACGCTTATCTGTTGTCTCGATCTATTCAGAGGATATGGCTCATGGTTTTGCGCTCGGAGATACTCGTGAACAAAAATGAACTGCCTACCGCCTCGCAGGCACTGCCAGGCCGTGAAACGCACATGACCGTGCCGGAAAAACATTTCGTCAACGGCAACCCGTTGCTCGGCCCGTTCCCTGGCACCGTGGATTTCGCGATTTTTGGCATGGGCTGTTTCTGGGGTGCTGAACGCCGTCTATGGCAGCAACCGGGCGTGCACAGCACAGCGGTCGGTTACGCCGGAGGCATGACGCCCAACCCGACATACGAAGAGGTCTGCTCGGGCCTGACCGGCCACAGCGAAGTCGTCCTGGTGGTCTACGACACCGAACACACGACCTACGAAGCACTGTTGAAAACGTTCTGGGAAGCGCACAACCCGACTCAGGGCATGCGTCAGGGCAACGACATCGGCACCCAGTATCGTTCGGTCATCTACTGCACCAACGAAACCCAACTCAAAGCGGCCCAAGTGAGCAAAGACGCATTCCAGGCCGAACTGGACAAAGCTGGCCTGGGCCGGATCACCACCGAAATCGAAGAAGCACCGACGTTCTACTACGCCGAGGCGTATCACCAGCAGTACTTGGCGAAGAACCCGGCCGGTTATTGCGGGCTGGGTGGGACTGGCGTTTGTTTGCCCGCGTGAGGATTTTCGGCGTCTGAAAAGGCGCCTTCACGTGAATGAATTCACTCCCGCAGGGTTGAGGGCCGAACATTTGCCCTTTCAATCACAACCGCACACTCGCAAACGTCGATTCGTTACGCGCCTGGCTCAGCGCCGACAGCGGACCTGACAGCGGCGCGAGCACCAGTGCTTGCGGGATTGGCATCATCGCGACTTGCTGGGCGGTGTTGGAACCGACGCGTTCGTCACGCGGCGGGATGCCGAAGTATTCGCGGTAGCACTTAGAGAAGTGCGGCGTGGACACGAAGCCACACACCGACGCCACTTCGATAATCGACATCGGCGTCTGCTTGAGCAGTTGCCGGGCGCGGATCAAGCGCAGCTTGAGGTAATAGCGCGACGGTGAGCAGTGCAGGTATTTCTGGAACAGCCGCTCCAGCTGACGCCGGGAAACAGTGACGTATACCGCCAGTTCGTCCAGGTCGATAGGCTCTTCAAGGTTGGCCTCCATCAACGCCACGATTTCCTGCAGTTTCGGCTGATTGGTGCCGAGCATGTGTTTGAGCGGCACACGCTGGTGATCCTGCTCGTTGCGAATACGCTCGTAGACGAACATCTCGGAAATCGCTGCCGACAGTTCGCGACCGTGATCGCGGCTGATCAAGTGCAGCATCATGTCCAGCGGCGCGGTGCCGCCAGAGCTGGTGAAGCGGTTACGGTCCAGGGTAAACAAGCGGGTGCTCATGGCAACACGCGGGAACGCTTCCTGCATCGCGGCCAGGCATTCCCAGTGCACGCTGCAATCGAAACCATCGAGCAGGCCGGCGCAGGCCAAGGCCCAACTGCCGGTGCAGACAGCGCCCAGACGACGCGATTGGCGTGCCTGGCTTTGCAGCCAGCTGACGTGCTCGCGGGTCACGGTGCGCTGAATACCCACGCCGCCGCACACAATCACGGTGTCCAGGACGGGGGCCTTGTGCATGGAGGCGTCAGGGGTTATCTGCAGACCATCGCTGGCCCAGACTTGCCCACCGTCGACACTCAGAGTGGTCCAGCGATACAGCTCACGACCAGACAGCTGGTTGGCCATGCGCAACGGCTCAACCGCCGAGGCGAGGGAAATCAGCGTGAAATTGTCCAACAGCAGAAAGCCGATGGATTGCGGCGCGCGGTTCTGGGGTTGGGCCCCGGAGTTGAACGAAGTCATCACGGTATCTCCTCACACAAAGCGGTTGATGGCCTCAGGCGAGGCTCTTGTTATTGCCCATGCGATGGGGGGCTTTGTGATGACAACGCAATTGCCATGCCTAAAGTTGAATGGCCATTCAATAAAACCTGAAAACGACGTCGTGATGCGTCTATATAAGGACCCACGACTAGAGGGGTTATAAGCCGTAGACGCCTTATGCTGCGGGCTGATCCGGGAGGTTGAGCACTTCGGTAGCACTTGTGTGAAGTGCGTGCCTACCTAGACTAAAGGAGTGTCACTGCAGTGCACGAACCGACCAGCGGTCGGTGCTCAAAGCACCGCGCGCTAAAAGGTGGCGGTGCAGATGGGCTGTGCCCATTGTAGGAGCAGGCCTATAACTATGCCTCCCGCCGCGATGGCCGTCTGTCTGACTAACCGGTCAAGCCAATCGCGGGCAAGCCCGTTCCTACAGGATTTGGGCTCGCCGCAGATGTTGTCTCAACACTCAATGGCGCTGACCGCCAACCCGCCGCGCGAGGTTTCCTTGTACTTGTCGTGCATGTCCGCGCCGGTATCACGCATGGTCCGGATCACCCGATCCAGCGAGATAAAGTGCTGACCGTCGCCCCGCAGCGCCATCTGCGCAGCATTGATCGCCTTCACCGCCGCGATGGCGTTGCGCTCGATGCACGGCACCTGCACCAACCCGCCGACCGGATCGCAGGTCAGCCCCAGGTTATGTTCCAGACCGATTTCCGCCGCGTTGCACAACTGCTCCGGAGTGGCGCCAAGAATGTCCGCCAATCCAGCCGCCGCCATGGCGCAGGCCGAACCCACTTCACCCTGGCAACCGACCTCGGCACCCGAGATCGAGGCGTTCTTCTTGCAGAGAATGCCCACCGCCGCGGCCGCCAGGAAGTAGTCGACCACATTGGCCTCGCTGACCTCCTCGCTGAACTTGACGAAGTAATGCAGCACCGCCGGAATAATCCCCGCCGCGCCATTGGTGGGTGCCGTGACCATGCGCCCACCGGCCGCGTTCTCTTCGTTGACGGCCAGGGCGAACAGGTTGACCCACTCCATGGCGCTGAGGGTCGAACCGATCACGTTAGGCTTGCCCAACTCCAACAGACTGCGGTGCAAACGCGCAGCCCGACGACGCACATTCAAACCGCCGGGCAGGATGCCTTCGTGCTTAAGGCCCTCGTCGACACAATCCTGCATCGCACGCCACAAACGCATCAGCCCGGTGCGGATTTCCTCTTCGCTGCGCCAGACTTTTTCGTTGGCCATCATCAGCTCGGACACGCGCAAACCATGCTGCTGGCACAAGGCAAGCAGTTCGGCTGCGCTGGAGAAATCGTACGGCAACACCGTACGGTCCATGTCCAGTACACCGCTTGCAGCCTGGGCTTCATCCACCACAAAACCACCGCCGACCGAGTAATACGTGTCGCGGTGCAGCTCTCCGTCCGCGCTTTCAGCAATCAGGGTCATGGCGTTGGGATGGAACGGCAGGTTTTCATCGATGAGCAGCATGTCGCGCCGCCACTGGAACGGGATGGGCAAGGCACTGTCCAATAGCAGCGTGTCGGTTTCCTTCAGGGTGGCGATGCGCAGCCCGATCTGCGACGGGTCGATAGCATCCGGCCATTCGCCCATCAACCCCATGATCACCGCATTGTCGCTGCCATGGCCGATACCGGTGGCCGACAGCGACCCATAAAGCCTTACTTCAACCCTGACGACCTGAGCCAGTTGCCCACGCTCGCGCAGCCCCTGAACAAAAAGCGCCGCGGCGCGCATAGGCCCCACGGTGTGTGAACTGGAGGGACCGATACCGATCTTGAACAGGTCGAACACACTGATAGCCATTACCGCAAACCCTCTGTAGTCGAGACTCCCGACGCCAAAAGCGCCCGGTGACGGAGCTGCTACGCTGAAGCTGCTATCCGCCGAGATGGGCGCATCATCAGGCTTTTATCGCGGCGTACGGCGTCTGACACCGACGCACCCATACTCACTAACGTCGCCGCTGATGGAGAGCATCCCGGCATGACGGTTTGCGACTGATCGGACCATCAAGATGCCGTATCGACACCTGGAAAGTACCTTTTCGCCGGCTAAAAAATCTGTAAGCGACGTTGCCGACACTGGATACGACCCGGTATGTACTGGATGCGACGCCCCCTGTAGGCGTTTGTTTTTCACTGTTACATGATCAGTCTCGACTCGATTGCCAGGCGCAGTGGCAGAGCTGTTGCGTGACACGCCTCGCCATTCAGCTGCAACACACAAACCGCATCGGCCCCTACCGGCTGATGACGAGAAGAAAACACCTAGGAGTCCATCGATGAAAGGTTCCCAAACGTTGCTGTTGGCCGTTGCGCTGAGTCTGCCGCTGCTGGCGCAAGCTGCAGAACCGGCGCAGTGCGCGACCGTTAACTTCTCCGATGTCGGCTGGACCGACATCACCGTGACCACCGCAGTGACCAGTGCCGTGCTTGAGTCGCTTGGTTACAAAACCAAGACCACCATGATTTCCGTACCCGTGACCTACAAGTCGCTGGCCGATGGCAAGAACATGGACGTGTTCCTCGGCAACTGGATGCCGACCATGGAGAACGACATCAAGGCTTATCGTGATGCCGGCACCGTGGACACCGTTCGTCCCAACCTGGAAAACGCCAAGTACACCCTGGCCGTTCCTCAGGCGCTTTACGACAAAGGTCTGCATGACTTCGCCGACATCGCCAAATTCAAGAAGGAACTCGACGGCAAGATCTACGGCATCGAACCGGGTAACGATGGCAACCGCCTGATCCAGTCCATGATCGACAAGGACGCGTTCGGGCTCAAGGCCGCGGGCTTCAAAGTGGTCGAGTCCAGTGAAGCCGGCATGCTGTCCCAAGTGGATCGCGCCTCGCGTCGCAACACTGACGTGGTCTTCCTCGGCTGGGAACCGCACCCGATGAACACCCGCTTCAAGATGAAATACCTGACAGGTGGCGACGACTACTTCGGTCCGAACTTCGGTCAGGCCACCATCTACACCAACACCCGCAAGGGCTACACCCAGGAATGCAGCAACGTGGGCCAGTTGCTGAAAAACCTGTCGTTCACCCTGAACATGGAAAGCTCGCTGATGGGCAACGTCCTGGACGACAAAATGAAGGCTGATGTAGCAGCCAAAGCCTGGCTGAAGAAGAACCCACAGATCCTTGATACCTGGCTCGCTGGCGTGACCACCATTGACGGTAAACCAGGCCTGGAGGCCGCCAAGGCCAAACTGACCCAGTAACCCGAGTGCAGGCGGGTTCGCCCGCCTGCAGTTGTAAATATTCCCCCGCATGCGGACGTTCAATACCATGCTGACTGATCACAAAATCCCTCTAGGCCAGTACATCGCTGCCTTCGTCGAATGGCTGACGCAACATGGCGCCAACTATTTCGATGCGATCGCTTCGACACTGGAAACGATGATCCACGGCGTGACGTTCGCGCTGACCTGGTTCAATCCGCTGGCATTGATCGGCCTGATTGCTCTACTCGCTCACTTTATCCAGCGTAAATGGGGCCTGACCGCTTTTGTCATCATCTCGTTCCTGCTGATCCTCAACCTGGGGTACTGGCAGGAGACCATGGAGACCCTCGCCCAGGTGCTGTTCGCTACCTTTGTCTGTGTGCTGATTGGCGTACCGTTAGGCATCGTCGCCGCGCACAAACCGATGTTCTATACCGTCATGCGCCCGGTCCTCGACCTGATGCAGACTGTACCGACCTTCGTTTACCTCATTCCTACCCTGACCCTGTTCGGTCTGGGTGTGGTACCCGGCCTGATTTCCACGGTGGTGTTCGCGATTGCCGCGCCTATCCGCCTGACTTACCTGGGTATCCGCGATGTACCGCAAGAGTTGATGGACGCCGGTAAAGCCTTCGGCTGCTCGCGCCGTCAATTGCTCTCGCGCATTGAATTGCCCTATGCCATGCCGAGCATTGCAGCCGGTATCACCCAATGCATCATGTTGTCGTTGTCGATGGTTGTGATCGCGGCACTGGTAGGCGCCGACGGCTTGGGTAAACCCGTGGTCAACGCACTGAACACTGCTGATATCGCCCTGGGCTTCGAAGCAGGCCTGGCGATCGTACTGCTGGCGATCATGCTCGACCGTATCTGCAAACAACCTGACGCACAGGTAAGGGGTGACGCATGAGCATAATCCGCTTCGACAACGTAGACGTTGTCTTCGCCAGAGATCCACGTGAAGCCCTGAAACTGCTGGACCAAGGCCTGACACGTGATCAGATCCTGAAAAAGACCGGCCAGATCGTCGGTGTAGAGAAAGCCAGCCTCGATGTCGAGAAAGGCGAAATCTGCGTGCTGATGGGTCTCTCCGGCTCAGGCAAATCCAGTCTGTTGCGGTGTATCAACGGTTTGAACACCGTCAGCCGTGGCGCATTGTTCGTCGAGCACGAAGGCGCGCAAATCAATATCGCCTCGTGTACACCGGCCGAATTGAAGCTGATGCGCACCAAGCGTATCGCCATGGTCTTCCAGAAATTCGCCCTGATGCCTTGGCTGACGGTGCGCGAAAACATCAGCTTCGGTCTCGAGATGCAGGGTCGTCCCGAAAAAGAACGACGCACGCTGGTGGATGAAAAACTTGAGCTGGTGGGCTTGACCCAATGGCGCAATAAAAAGCCCGATGAGCTTTCCGGTGGCATGCAACAGCGCGTCGGCCTGGCCCGTGCGCTGGCGATGGACGCCGACATTCTGTTGATGGACGAACCCTTCTCGGCCCTCGACCCCCTGATTCGCCAGGGCTTGCAAGACGAGCTGCTGGAGCTGCAAAGCAAGCTGAACAAAACCATTGTGTTCGTGAGCCACGACCTTGATGAAGCGCTCAAGCTCGGCAGCCGGATCGCGATCATGAAGGACGGCCGGATCGTCCAGTACAGCGTGCCCGAAGAAATCGTGCTCAACCCTGCCGATGAGTATGTGCGCACGTTCGTCGCCCATACCAACCCGCTCAACGTCTTGTGCGGCCGCAGCTTGATGCGCACCGTGGACAACTGCACCCGCGTCAACGGCGAGATCTGCCTCGACCCGAGCGGTGACTCGTGGATTGGTCTGGCAGAAGGCAACACTATCAAGGGTGCTCGCCAAGGCGCAGCCAACCTCGACCTGCAAAACTGGACGCCAGGGCAACCCATGGAAGGCCTGCACCGTCGTCCGACGCTGGTGCATTCAGACATCGGCATGCGCGACGCGCTGCAAATCCGCTATCAGACTGGCAACAAGCTGGTCCTGCAAGAAGGCAACCGCGTGGTCGGCATCCTCGGCGACAGCGAGTTGTACCACGCATTACTCGGTAAGAATCTGGGCTGACACCCTCCGCTGTGGGAGCGGGCGAGCCTGCTCCCACCACTTTTCTCTCCTTTCATAACCCGAACATCAAGAACATCACCCCATAGTCGCAGCGGTTGTTTTTTATTGATTGAACGTTCAATCAAAACAAAATAGACTGCATCACCGCCAAATTGATCAAAACATGATCACTTGGCGACCTAAGGAGATGCTTGAAATGCCAAAGGTCGGTATGCAACCCATCCGCCGTCAACAGTTGATCCAGGCCACGCTAGAGGCGGTCGATCAGGTTGGGATGGGCGACGCCAGCATCGCGCTGATCGCACGATTGGCCGGTGTGTCGAACGGCATCATCAGCCACTACTTCAAAGACAAGAATGGCCTGATCGCAGCGACCATGCGCCATCTGATGAACGCCCTGATCGTGAACGTCAGCGAGCGACGCCTGGCACTCAGCGACAACAGCCCCCGGGCGCATCTTCAGGTGATTGTCGAAGGCAACTTCGACGCCAGCCAGGTTAACGGCCCGGCGATGAAAACCTGGCTGGCCTTTTGGGCCGCCAGCATGCACCAGCCGTCATTGCACAGGTTGCAGCGGATCAACGATCACCGCCTGTATTCAAACCTGTGCTGCCAGTTCCGCCGGGTACTGCCGTTGCCTCAAGCGCGCAGTGCTGCCCGCGGCCTGGCGGCTTTGATCGACGGATTATGGTTGCGTGGCGCGCTGTCGGGAGATGCTTTCGACACCGAGCAGGCGCAACAGATCGCTTACGAATACATGGACCAGCAACTGGCGAAGCAGGCGAGCTAGAGCACAAACAGCATCAGCCCCTGAACTGTCACTGACCCGCGTTGCCACAACTAATGGCACCTGATCAGTGTGAGCGCCAAACCACACCGCACTTGCGAGGACACTATGGCCCGTTTCGAACTGCAAAAACTCTACATCGACGGCGGTTACGTCGACGCCAGTGGCGACGCCACTTTCGAATCCATCAACCCGGCTAATGGCGAAGTCCTTGCCACCGTGCAGCGCGCGACCAAAGAAGACGTCGAGCGTGCGGTTGTGAGTGCCGAAAAAGGTCAGAAAATCTGGGCCGCGATGACGGCCATGCAGCGCTCGCGCATCCTGCGTCGTGCGGTGGATATTTTGCGTGAGCGCAACGATCAACTGGCCGATCTGGAAACCCTGGACACCGGGAAATCGATTTCCGAAACCCGTTACGTCGACATCGTCACCGGCGCCGACGTGCTGGAGTATTACGCAGGCCTGGTCCCGGCCATCGAAGGCGAACAAATCCCGCTACGCACCTCTTCGTTTGTCTATACCCGCCGCGAGCCGCTGGGTGTGGTCGCCGGGATCGGCGCCTGGAACTACCCGATCCAGATCGCCCTGTGGAAGTCCGCCCCAGCCCTGGCGGCCGGCAACGCGATGATCTTCAAACCGAGCGAAGTCACGTCGTTGACTACCCTGAAGCTGGCCGAGATCTACACCGAAGCCGGTGTTCCGGACGGCGTATTCAACGTTCTGACCGGCAGTGGCCGTGAAGTGGGCACCTGGCTGACCGAACACCCGCGTATCGAAAAGATTTCGTTCACCGGTGGCACCGACACCGGCAAGAAAGTCATGGCCAGCGCGTCGAGCTCGTCGCTCAAAGACGTGACCATGGAGCTGGGTGGCAAGTCGCCGCTGATCATTTTCGACGACGCCGATCTGGACCGCGCAGCCGACATCGCGATGATGGCCAACTTCTACAGTTCCGGTCAGGTGTGCACCAACGGTACTCGGGTGTTCGTACCGAGCGCGTTGAAAGCCGCCTTCGAAGCCAAAATCGTCGAGCGCGTCAAGCGCATCCGCGTCGGCAGCCCGCAGGATGAAAACACCAACTTCGGCCCGCTGGTGAGCTTCGCCCACATGGAAAGCGTGCTGGGCTACATAGCCAAAGGCAAAGAAGAAGGCGCTCGCCTGCTGTGCGGCGGCGAACGGTTGACTGAAGGTGAATTGGCCAAAGGCGCATTCGTTTCAGCCACCGTATTCACCGATTGCACCGACGAGATGACCATCGTCCGCGAAGAAATCTTTGGCCCGGTCATGAGCATCCTCAGCTACGACACCGAGGAAGAAGTGATCCGCCGCGCCAACGATACTGAATTCGGTCTGGCCGCAGGGGTCGTCACCAAAGACCTGAACCGCGCCCACCGCGTCATTCACCAGCTCGAAGCCGGTATCTGCTGGATCAATGCCTGGGGCGAGTCAGCCGCAGAAATGCCGGTCGGTGGCTACAAGCAGTCGGGCGTGGGTCGTGAAAACGGCATCAGCTCGCTGGCGCAGTACACCCGCATCAAGTCCGTACAAGTTGAACTGGGCGATTACGCGTCGGTGTTCTGACATCCCACTGGCCGCCTTCGCGAATACTTTCGCGAAGGCGGCACATCTGACACACCCCCGCCCATTAACAGAGGGTGCATTTAATGTCCCAAGCATTCGATTACATCATCATCGGGGCCGGCTCTGCCGGTAACACCCTGGCGGCCCGTCTGACCGAAGACCCCGGCGTCACCGTGCTGCTGCTCGAAGCAGGCGGACCGGACTATCGCTTCGACTTCCGTACCCAAATGCCTGCGGCGCTGGCCTTCCCGCTTCAGGGCCGTCGCTACAACTGGGCGTACGAAACCGATCCAGAACCGCACATGGACAACCGCCGCATGGAATGTGGTCGGGGCAAGGGCCTGGGTGGTTCTTCGCTGATCAACGGCATGTGCTACATCCGTGGCAACGCGATGGACTACGACGGCTGGTCGAAAACCCCCGGCCTTGAAGACTGGAGCTACCTCGACTGCCTGCCGTATTTCCGCAAGGCGGAAACCCGCGATATCGGCCCGAACGACTACCACGGTGGCGACGGTCCGGTCAGCGTGACCACGCCTAAAGCCGGTAACAACCCCCTCTTCCACGCCATGGTCGAAGCCGGTGTGCAAGCCGGTTACCCGCGTACAGACGACCTGAACGGTTATCAGCAGGAAGGCTTCGGCCCGATGGACCGCACCGTGACGCCCAATGGCCGTCGCGCCAGCACCGCTCGCGGTTACCTCGATCAAGCCAAAAAGCGCTCGACCCTGACCATCGTCACCCACGCCCTGACCGACCGGATTCTGTTCGACGGCAAGCGTGCAGTCGGCGTGTCTTACATGGTCGGCGACAGCGATACCCGTATCGAAGCCAAAGCGCGCAAAGAAGTGTTGCTGTGCAGCGGCGCCATCGGTTCGCCGCAGATTCTGCAGCGCTCCGGCGTCGGCCCGGCCGCACTGCTCGAGAGCCTGGACATCCCGGTGGTTCACGACCTGCCAGGTGTGGGCGAGAACCTCCAGGATCACCTGGAAATGTACCTGCAGTACGCCTGCACCCAGCCGGTTTCGCTGTACCCCTCACTGCTGTGGTGGAACCAGCCGGCCATTGGCGCAGAGTGGATGTTCCTCGGCACCGGCATCGGCGCCAGCAACCAGTTCGAAGCAGGCGGTTTCATTCGCTCGCGAGAAGAATTCGAGTGGCCGAACATTCAGTACCACTTCCTGCCGGTCGCGATTAACTACAACGGCAGCAACGGCGTGAAAGAACATGGCTTCCAGGCGCACGTCGGCTCCATGCGCTCGCCGAGCCGTGGTCGCGTGCAGCTGAAATCCAAAAATCCGCGCGAGTACCCGAGCATCCTTTTCAACTACATGGCCACCGAGCAGGACTGGCAAGAGTTCCGCGACGGCATCCGCCTGACCCGGGAAATCATGCAGCAGCCAGCGCTGGACCCGTACCGTGGCCGTGAAATCAGCCCGGGCATCGACGTGCAGACGGATGAGCAACTCGATCAGTTCGTGCGTGAACATGCCGAAACGGCGTTCCACCCCTCTTGCTCGTGCAAGATGGGCACCGACGAGCTGGCCGTGGTCGATGGTGACGGTCGTGTGCATGGGGTGCAGGGTTTGCGTGTGGTGGACGCGTCGATCATGCCGCTGATCACCACCGGCAACCTCAACGCCCCCACGATCATGATCGCCGAAAAAATCGCCGACAAAATCCGTGGCCGGTCTCCCCTGCCCCGCAGCACGGCGGTCTACTATGTGGCCGGCGACAAGCCTGCACGCGGCAAACCGCTGCGTGAAGTGAGCCGTACGGCGCAGTAAGCCTGCCTGACGCGGTGTGTCCTGCACCCGCGTCAGACCCTTCACGCCCTGCCCAGCTGGCATCAATACCCGTACTTAGGGGGGAATCTCGACAGCGGCGGATGGGTTTTTGCCCACTCTTTGGCGTAGACCTTGCCGGCTTCTATTTGTTCGGGGGTCATTTTTTCGGCGACCTTGGGCAGTACTTGCCCTCCGTAACCCGGCGATGACGACCCTCTGCCGGGATCTGCTTCTGCCATAAGCAGTGTCAGACCGTAGGCTTTTACCAGATCAAGCGGGTAGCCGACTTCGTCGGGCATATGAGCAGTCCACGCGGCGTAACTAGACATAGAACCAAAGTGACCGGCCTCGGCTGCTTTTTCTGTCCAATAACCAGCACCTTTGAGATCTCCAAATTTTTGCAGTAAATCGGCATAGCTACTCATACCCGGCGCATAGCCACTTTCCGCCGAGGCCCGGTACCATTTCTCGATTTCCTTTTTCCGGTTGCCGGGGATCAGAAAAGTGCCAACACCTTCTTTATATAAAGAGCCGAGCCATTCCTGCGCATCAGGGAAGCCGGACTCCGCTGCTTTGACTAACCAATCAAAATGACCGGTTATCATGAAAAGTTGCTGCATGGCCTCACCATCCCCCTGAGCGGCTCTTTCTTTGGCCAGTGAGCGTGCGCTTTCCAGCCACTCTTGAGGTGTTTTTATATCTGGCGGACAATTCTCCATGATGTGACAAAGGTCATCATTTTTATCGGATAATCGCATCATTGAATAGATATCGCCTTTTTCAGCGGCGGCTTCGTACAGTTCCTGAGATCTCGGCGTTATAACTTTTTGGTTCCGCCTTAGAATTTCAGCCAAGTAATACTGTGACTCCGTGTCTCCAGCCTCGGCTGATATTTCAAGGAAGGGGCTTGCCTTTGCACTCTTGATCATATTTAAGAAAAATAGACCTTGGCTGCGCGCCTCTTCTTGCTCGGGTGTTAATTGAGCCCAAGCACTGTTACAGACGATAAATAGCGTGAAGATCGTCTTTGTGAAATCAACAAACATTCTATGCATGCAGTTGCCATCCATAGTAATGGGCGCTTAATTTTTGGAATGAAGCGCCCAGTGACTATTAATATCCGTACCTAGGCGGGAATCTCGACAGCGGCGGATGGGTTTTCGCCCACTCTTTGGCGTAGGCCTTGCCGGCCTCGATTTGTTCGGGGGTCATTTTGGCGGCGACCTTGGGCAGTACTTGCCCTCCGTAGCCCGGCGATGACGGCCCGCTGCCGGGATCTGCTTCTGCCATGAGCAACGTCAGGCCGTAGGCTTTTACCAGATCAAGCGGGTAACCGACTTTATCGGGCATATGTGCTGCCCAAGCGGCATAGTCGGACATGGCACCAAAGTCTCCGGCTTTGGCCGATTTCTCAATCCAGTAAGCAAACCCTTGACGATCTCCGCGTGCATTAAGAAAGTCGGCGTAACTGTTCATACCCGGCGCATAGCCACTTTCCGCCGAGGTCCGGTACCATTTCTCGATTTCTTTTTCCCGATTGCCGGGGATCAGGAAAGTGCCAAAGCCATCTTCGTATATCCCTCCGAGTCTGTATTGAGCTCTTGGGAACCCCGACTCTGCTGCCATGGTTAACCAGTCGAATTTACCGGTCAGTAAAAAAAGCTGGTACATCGCTTCGGTGTTGCCTTGACTCACCCGTTCCTTAGCCAGTTCACGAGCGGTTTCCGACCACTGCTGAGGTGTTTTTATATCAGGCGGGCAATTCTCCATGATGTGACAGAGGTCATCACCTTTATCGGCCAATCGCATCATGGCGTAAATATCACCTTTTTCGGCGGCGGCTTCGTACAGCGCTTGCGCCTCGGCGGTAATATGTTTTTTTCGGAGCCGTATAAGTTCTGCCAGATAATACTGGGCTTCCCCATCACCGGCCTTGGCGGCTATTTCCAAATAAGGCTTCGCGGTAAACCCCCTCATCATATTGTATGAAAATATTCCTTTAATCCGCGCTTCCTCTTGCGCGGGTGTCAATTGAGCCCAAGCACTGTTACAGACGATAAATAGCGTGAAGATCGTCTTTGCGAAACCAACAAACATTTTATGCATGCAGTTGCCATCCATAGTAATGGGCGATTCATCTTTTGGAATGAAGCGCCCAGCGACTATTAAAATCCGTACTTCGGGGGGAATCTCGACAGCGGCGGATGGGTTTTCGCCCACTCTTTGGCGTACGCCTTGCCGGCTTCGATTTGTCCGGGGGTCATTTTGGCTGCGACCCTTGGCAGTACTTGCCCTCCGTAGCCAGGCGATGACGGTCCACTGCCGGGGTCCGCTTCTGCCATGAGCAGTGTTAGCCCATAGGCTTTTACCAGATCAAGCGGATAGCCGACTTCGTCGGGCATATGTGCCGCCCAAGCCGCATAGTCGGACATGGCACCAAAGTCTCCGGCTTTGGCCGATTGCTCAATCCAGTAAGCAAACCCTTGACGATCTCCGCGTGCATTCAGAAAGTCGGCGTAACTGTTCATACCGGGTGGATAGCCGCCTTCCGCCGAGGCCTTGTACCATTTCTCGATTTCCTTTTTCCGGTTACCGGGGATCAGGAAAGTGCCAAAGCCATCTTCGTATATCCCTCCGAGCCTGTATTGAGCCCTTGGAAAGCCGGACTCTGCTGCCTGGGTTAGCCAGTCGAATTTACCGGTCAGTAAAAAAAGTTGGTACATCGCTTCGGTGTCGCCTTGACTCACCCGTTCCTTAGCCAGTTCACGAGCGGTTTCCGACCACTGCTGAGGTGTTTTTATATCAGGCGGACAATTCTCCATGATGTGACAAAGGTCATCACCTTTATCGGCCAACCGCATCATGGCGTAAATATCGCCTTTTTCAGCGGCGGCTTCGTACAGCGCTTGCGTCTCGAAGTTGATATATTTTTTTCTCGTTCGGATGATTTCCGCCAAGTAATACTGTGATTCCCCATCTCCGGCCTTTGCGGATATTTCAAGAAAAGGCCTGGCTGTA
This sequence comes from Pseudomonas sp. ASL8, assembly GCF_056680355.1. Taxonomy (NCBI): domain Bacteria; kingdom Pseudomonadati; phylum Pseudomonadota; class Gammaproteobacteria; order Pseudomonadales; family Pseudomonadaceae; genus Pseudomonas; species Pseudomonas sp. ASL8. The sequence continues at coordinate 1,172,763 of NZ_CM155278.1, forward strand.
TAGTCATCATTCATATTATAGAAAAACACACCTTTAGCCCGCGCCTCCTCTTGCGCGGGTGTCAATTGAGCCCAAGCGCAATGACTGAACAGCAACAGCAGTCCGGTTATTTTCACTGCGACAATCAATATTTTGGCCATGGTGCCAGCTCCGTCCCTGCATCTGGGTCCCAGCATTTTGTCATTGATGCAAAATCACAGGCAGTGTCCATCGCCTCGCCCAATCGATGCCTCGCTTTTCTATAACGTTCCTGCATGCTTCTATCTTGTTGTCGCTCACCAGCATTTGCCGCCATGAAATTACTCATCCGGTATACATTTTCACAATAAATAAACCCGGGATTTTCCGGCTTATTAAAGGATGAAAAACGCAGCACTGCTTTGCCAAACCGCTCTTGTGCCGACGCAAGATTTTCATAGCCTATCGTATTGTATGAGCCTGCCATGGCACTTTCATAGATGGCGCTTAAAACGATTTCGATCGCGTACTGTTGAACTAAGTGAGCCTCTCGACGGTTGTATTCTTTTTTGCGATCTCCCTCATCAACAGTAAAGGCTTTCGGCGTACTCAAGAGCGTATCCAGCAGCGACCCCAACCCCTCTGGCGTCAAGGTTGAGTACCATTGCTTAAACTCCGAGTTATTTTCGTTACGGACAACATCCCGCGCCATCGGCCCTGCCCGCCCCCCGGCCTTTATCGCGTCATACACCCGACTCACAACGTTATACCCCCGCAAGAACGCCCACTGCATGTCCACACCCAGCGCGCTAAGCAGTTGCAGTTTGCTGAAGTACGCGAAGGCCTCCGGTTGTACCCAGACCATTTTCTTATAGTTGTTTTCAACCAGGGCTTTATTGAAGATATCCAGGATCTGGATAATCGCCTTGTAGCCCACGACGAAGTTGAAAGCGCCTTGCACGCCAACACCGGCGACAGCGGAGGCGTTCATGCGCAGGATCACGTAGCCGTTTTGCAGGGACAGGTTAAGCCCGGCCTTGGTGCCGACACCTAATGCGGCGGAGGCGTCGATGCCCAGGGTGGCGAGTTCCAGCCAACCGTCGTTGTCGACGTGTTTCTTGAAGATCGGGTGGCGCAGGGTCAGCAGGTCGTCGGGCGGCGCCCAGAGCAGTGAGCCATTGATTTTGACCCCACCCTGTACGCCAGCGAACAGGTTGAACTGTCCGCCGAGGAGGTCGTCGTGGCGGATGTAGGGTCTCAGGCCGGTTTCTGCGCGGCTGAGGCGGCGCTCCGCGTCGCGGCCGGTGTCCAGGCCTAGGTCGTCGTTTTCCTGTTTGTTCGGGCCCACACGCAGGTTGGCGCTGAGCATCATTGAGGCGCCGGCGAAGCCCCAGGCCTTGATGCTGCCGGTCAGGCAAACCTTTCCGAACTTGACGATACCGTCTGCGACTTTCTGGCCCTGGTCGTCGTTCTCGTTTTTGTAGCTCAGTGTCATGTTTTCCGCGTCAGCCCGCCCAGGCAACTCAAACGAGGCCACCTCAATTTCGCCCTGCGCCAGATTGACATCCATTGTCACGTTGGCCGACGCGCCCAGGCCTTTTTTCAGGCTGACGCTGGGGGCGAGGACTTGGCTGGCGAGTTGCACGCTGCTTGGGGCCGGGGTCAAGCAGCGGATCAAGCGCGCTTGCGGGCTGTTATCGAACAAGCGCAACGGGCCGAGGGTGCTTTGCTTGAACAGTATCTGGCGCAGGTCTTCACCCCACGCGTCGAAGGTGGCGTCGTCGCGCAGGTTCTCGATGTAGATCTGTTCGTTCTTGATGTAGCGCTTGAACGTTTCAGGCTGGAAAAAGCCGTTGCGGTCGAACCAGCCGTCCTGGATTTCAATGGGCCGAGCGTCGTTCATTTTCAGCCAGGAGGTGAACAGGTCCGGGTCGGCACTCGTATTGCCCGCAGTCACTTTGACGGTGGGGTCTTTGGCTTGGGCCAGTGCTTTGTTCAGGTCTTCCTTGAGCAGGTCACGGGTGCGTTGGTTGAGGTGGTTGAGTACGTCGGTGAGGCTCAAGTGGCGCAGGCGTGTGCGCTCGGTAGGCACGCTGATTTCTCGCAACGGAAAGTGGGTACGCACCAGCCGTTGTTGCGGTTGTGGCGCGAAGGTCTCGGGGTTCCAGAGCAGATGACGCAGGGGTTTGGAATGTTTGACGAACGCTTCGGCCTTTTTCTTCAGCGCCTGCTCTTGGGCTTCAAGTGCCTGCCACTGCACGGCTTCCGTGGAGAACAGGCTGCTCGGAGGCTGTTGTTTGGCAACATTGACCCAATTGTCGAATGATTTTTCGACGTGTTGATCCAAGGCTGCTTTTTGCCTGAGCAAGGCGTGGTATTTCTCGTACGCCTCAAACCCTTGCTGAATCTCCCCGCTGTCGCCTTGCAGGGCGTACTCGGGCAAGGCCAGGCCGTAGGCGGCGGCTTCGAGAAGGGTTTTTGTGAATTCGGAATAGTGAAATTGCTTTCTATGTGTCAACAGCCACTGCTCGGCATCCAAACGTAGCGGCGCGTTTCGGTTGTAGGTGTATTTCAGATCGGCTTTTAGCGTGTCGTATTCCTTTTGAAACTCAGCTATTTGCTCCTGACTAAAGTGCGGCTTACCAAGATCCACCAGAATCTGGCGCTGTTTGAGGTAGCGCTGGATGATCTCGCGAGCGTTCATCGCCTCGGCGCTGTACAGATGACCGTCTTCAAAACTGTAGCCGCGTTCGCGGGCGATTTTATGGCCCTTGGCATCGAGTGCAGCGTGTTGCTGACGCAATGGCTGATAAGCACGCTGCCGTTCACCTACGTACTTGCGCTGTTCGCCCGACATGTTCGGCGTGTTATCGATATTCAGGCCGTTCTGCGCTTTGGCCTCTGCTTGTGTGCGTTCAATCTCGCCCCTGATCGTCGACAGCTCATGCTCGATTTCCAGATACCGCTGACTGTCCTGAGCATCGAGAAAGCTGCTGGTTTTGGGTTCAAGAAAGGGCTCCAGCAGACCCGCGCTATTCAGGGCGTTGATGCGTGAGTCGGGATCAGTGGTCAGCAGTTTTTTTTGCAGACCATCGGCAGCGGCGACCAGCGTGTTGAGGGTGTGTTCGCGCAGCAGCCAGAAGCGCTCCTGGCCGACTTCGTAAATAACGTCGGCGTAATGGGTGTCTCGCGTGCACGGCTGCTCGCCGCAGAAATTGACGGTGCAGTGTTCAGGCGGCGCGGCAACGGGATCGAGGTGCAACACCTCCAGGGCGCGGGTGTCTGGTGCGGGCGGCGGGCTGTCCGCCGCGGGTGCGTCGGCGGTGTCAGGCACGTTCAGTGTCCAACCCGTGCGGATGTAGTTCGGGTTGTTGATAAAGGGATTGAGGCGCCGTAATTCGTCGACACTGCTGTTCAATCGCTGCGCGAGACCGCTGAGGGTGTCGTCTTCCTGGACGGTATAAATGTGAGTGGTCATGGCTGTAATCCCTGTAGCAACTGCTCGACCCGACGGTGTGGCCGCTCGCGCGAGGTAAGGATCGGGAGCAGGTCTTCGCGCTCACGCATGTCGCCGTGGGTGAGCAGCGCAGACAACTGCAACAGGTCACGGTCGATGCCGATGCCGTGCTTCACGAAGAAGTTGAGGTTGGTGACTACGCGGGGCAGTTCGTGGTCTGGTACCTGGGCAAAGTGCAGCGGGTTCTGCCGTAACCAGTGCAGCCAGCGGATGTCCTTGTAGGTCGAGTACAGGGTCTCCGGGAAAGCGAGGGGATATTCGCAGAGCCCTGCGGCGGGTGTTTCGGCTTTCCAGGCATGCCACTGGCGTGATGCGGGATTAACGCCAGGAACCGGGGTGTAAACCTCACTCCACGGCCCGAACAGGCAGGCGTGTTGCCGGGTGTTTTCCATTGCCAGCGCGGCCCAGATAGCGGGGTCGTGGATCGACAATACATTCGGCGGGGTCATGCTCAGTAATGTTCGGGCATGCGCCAGTGCCTGCGCCGGGTCAGTGCAGGTCAAAGCCATGCCGGCGGGGCGTTGATGACACACCTCCGCCAGCCCGTCGACGCACGCGGCGTTGACCACAAACCAGGAGGGCCCTTGGGCCATGCGCGCCTGAAACGGCGTGCCGAACCACAGCTGGTCAACGTTGTACTGCGCGCCTTGCTGCATCAGTACCGTCCATGCGGCAGGCGCGTGGGCGGCTTCGATAAGGAACGCTATCTTCTGCCCCTGTTCCAGACGAGGCCCGTTCAGGGCGGGACGGTCAAGAAACCGGATGATCGCGTCAGACATAAGCCGTCCTTTGATAGGTCTGCCAGAAAGGGCGAAACATGCCGTGGATGACGAACGGGTTCAATGCGGGGGGATACGAAGGAGACGTTTCCGGTGTGGTTTGAGGATGAGTCCTACATCGACGACGAGAGGGTGGGTAGCGTCTGCAGCATTTGCTGCCAGTCTGGACTTTATAGGCGCGCCGCTACGACGCTCAACAGATGACCGTAATGGCCCCCGCACCTGACCGCACTTGATCCTGACCTGTGCGCAGGCCTAATCTATTGCCACGCAAACGATCAACCCCTGCTTCAATCGACGCGCCAGCCCTGACTGGCCACGAGGCTTTTTCTATGTTTGATGTAGTGTCTTCGAGCTTATGGCCCACGGGCTATATGATCAACCCAAACGCTGAACCCCTCGATCCGAAATGGCTGCAAGCCTTCAGCAAGATTCCCGCCGCAGCAGTCAGCGACTGCCTGGGCCGCAATGTCGGCGGTCTGGGGCTCAAAGCATTCCATGGCAATACCCCGATGCTCGGCAGCGCCCTGACCGTGCGCGTTCGCCCTGGCGATAACCTGATGATCCTCAAAGCCATGCAAATGGCCCGTCCCGGCGATGTGCTAGTCATCGACGGCAGCGCCGACCTGACCCGTGCAGTGTTCGGCGGAATCATGCGCGCCATGGCACTCAAGGCCGGCATCGTCGGCGTGGTCATCAACGGCGCCCTGCGCGACCTCGATGAGTGGCAGACCGGCGAGCTTCCGGCTTATGCCATCGGCGGCGTACACCGCGGCCCGAGTACCGACGGTGGCGGCGAAATCAACGTACCGATTTCCTGCGCTGGCATGCTGGTCATGCCCGGCGACTTGATGATCGGCGACGGTGACGGCGTAGTCGCCGCCGCTCGCAGTGAACTGGCCGAACTGCTGGTGCGCTGCCACGACCTGCTGGCGCGCGAAAAGGCCACGCTGGAAGCGATCCAGGCCGGCACGCTGGACAAGGACCGTTTCGACGCAATTCTGCGCAGCAAGGGTTGCCCGGTTTAAAGCTGTTCAGGCTGAACCTATAACCCTGTCCGCTATTTAGCGACCGCGATGCGGTCGATCGCAGGCAAGCGCGCTCACACATCGGCGATGCCCGCAAAAAGGAGCCTCTCTGCATGTTCGATTTCTCCGCTCAGCTCAAGCAGCGGTTTGCCGCCTTGCAGAGTCGCGCCGAATTTTTCTCGCTGCGTTACGTCCGGCAAACCAGCCAACACCTGTCGGTACGCAAAAACGTCGCCGAGCCCCCACACCTGAGCAGCGACGAAGGCGCGATGTTGACGGTGCGGATCAACGGCGTCGAAGCCTACGCCGCGACTAACGATGTCTCGCAACGCGGGCTACAGACCGCGCTGGAAAAAGCCGAGCAACACGCTCTGCATCTTGCACCCCACGCCCTCCTGGATCTGCGCGACCAGCCGGTGTCCAGCAGCCGCGCCGATTATCTTTCGCCCAACCTCAGCGACGTTTTTCCATCGCTGAGTGAGTGCTACCAATTACTGGGCGCAGAGTCCGCCGCCGTGCCCGCCGACAAACGTCTGGTGAGCTGGCAGGTCAGCCTTGGCCTGGAGAACGTCGAGCAGATTTATCTAAACAGCGCCGGTGCCGAGATTCGTCAGGCCCAGCGTTACGTCTACCCGGGAATGAGCGTCACTGCTTACGACGGCCAGGACAGCCAGACCCGCAGCCTTGGCCGCGACAACTTTGGCCAGCAAGGCGGCGCCGAAGTCATCGCCAACTGTGGGCTGATTGGCGCGGCAGCACAGGTCGCCGATCAGGCCTTGCAACTGATCATGGCCCCCAACACCCCGTCGGGACCGCGCGACCTGCTGCTGACACCGGACCAGATGATTCTGCAAATCCACGAATCCATCGGCCACCCGCTGGAACTGGACCGCATTCTCGGCGACGAGCGTAATTACGCGGGCACCAGCTTTGTCAAAACCAGTGACTTCGGCAGCCTGCAATACGGCTCGGAACTGCTCAACGTGACCTTTAACCCGGACATACCCGAACAGCTCGCCAGCTACGCGTATGACGACGACGGCACGCCAGCGAACAAAGCGTTTCTGATCCGCGAAGGCTTGCTGATTCGGCCACTGGGCGGCGCGTTGTCGCAATACCGCTCCGGCATGGAAGGGGTCGCCAACAGCCGCGCATGCAGCTGGAACCGTCCGCCCATCGACCGCATGGCCAATCTGAATATCGAGCCCGGCGACCAGTCGCTCGCACAACTGATCGGTGGCATCGAGCACGGCATCCTGATGTCGACCAACCGCTCCTGGTCGATTGATGACGCACGCAATAAATTCCAGTTCGGGTGCGAATGGGGTCAATTGATCGAAAACGGCGAACTCAAAGGCGTGGTCAAAAACCCGAACTATCGGGCCATTTCCGCGCACTTCTGGCGCAACCTCAGCGCTGTTGGCGATGCCAGTACCTTCGAGGTCCTTGGCACGCCCAACTGCGGCAAAGGCGAACCTAATCAGGTGGTCCGCGTCGGCCATGCTTCACCCGCCTGTGTATTTTCCCGGGTCGATGTTTTCGGAGGGGATGCGTGATGGCGCAGATGACTCAGCAACAGCAGTTCGAAGCACTGGTCGAGTGGCTGCGCAGCGCGATCACCGAACAGGAAACCTTCACCCTCGGCTACAACGCCGAAGCCTCTGAGTTCATTCGTTTCAACCACGCCAAAGTGCGTCAGGCCGGGCATGTGCAACAGGCCAGTCTGAACGTCAAATTGATCGACGACGGACGACACGCCGACCTGCACCTGACCTTGGCGGGCGATGCTCAGGTCGATCAGGCGCGCTTGGCCGAGGCGCTGCAACAATTGCGCGAAACGTTGGTCTTGCTGCCGCAGGATCCCTATCTGTTGCCCAACACCGACGCCTGGCAGATCAGCAACAGCCAGAACCCGCCGCTGCCGGACACCGCACGTGTACTTGAACACATCAGTGAACTGGCTGAAGGCCTGGACCTGGTGGGCTTTTACGCCGCAGGCCCACTGTATAGGGGGTTTGCCAGCTCCTGGGGCGCGCTGGGCTGGCATCAGGCCAACAGTTTCAACTTCGACTGGAGCCTGTTCCACGCCAACGGTCAGGCCGTCAAAGCCAACTACGCAGGCCACGCCTGGGACGCTGCGACCTTCGCCCGGCGCTTCCAGCAGGCGCGCGAGCAGCTTGAGTTCCTCGACCAGCCGTTGCGCACCCTGGCGCCCGGCCAGTACCGCGCCTATCTGGCCCCCGCAGCGCTGGATGAAATCATCGGCATGCTGTGCTGGGGCGGGTTTTCCGCAGAAGCGCTGGCCAGCAAGACCAGCCCGTTGCAACGGTTGTACAACGGCGACGCCCGGCTCAACCCGTTGGTGAGTCTGGACGAACAGGTGACCGGCTCACTGTCACCGGCGTTCTCCGGCGAAGGGTATCCGCGCCGGGATCTGCCGCTGATCAACGCGGGCCTCGCCCAGGAACAACTGGTGGGTTCACGCAGCGCGGCAGAGTATGGCCTGACCGCCAACGGTGCTGGCGGAGGCGAATCGCCAAGTGCATTGAGCATGGCGGCCGGTACGCTGGCGCTGGAGCAGGTACTCAAACAGCTCGGTACCGGGCTCTACATCAGCAACCTTTGGTACCTCAACTTCTCCGACCAATCGGCCGCACGGCTGACCGGGATGACCCGCTTCGCCACGTTCTGGGTCGAGAACGGCGAGATTCAGGCGCCCGTCAGTACCATGCGTTTCGACGACAGCGCCTACAGCCTGCTGGGGACCGCCCTCGAAGCATTGACCTGCGAGCGGGAACTGATTCTGTCCGCCAGCACCTACAGTCAACGCCAGACAGCTTCAAGCCTGCTGCCGGGCGCCTTGATCAGCCGATTGACCCTCACGCTCTAAGGATCGTATGCCGAACAGCACACCGCTTCTGGATGCTCGAACCCTGCGTTGGCTGCCCTGGGTCGTCGCGATTGCGTTTTTCATGCAAAGCCTCGACGGCACGATCCTTAACACCGCGTTGCCGGCCATGGCCCGTTCCCTGGCCGAAGACCCATTGCGCATGCAGTCGGTAGTGATCGCGTACATGCTCACGGTGGCCTTGCTGATTCCAGCATCGGGCTGGATCGCGGACCGGTTCGGCATCAAGCGGATTTTCTTTGGCGCGATTCTGTTGTTCAGCCTGGGCTCACTGCTGTGTGCGCTGTCCGGCTCACTGAGCATGCTGGTGGCCGCCCGCGTGGTTCAGGGCCTGGGCGGTGCATTGATGGTGCCCATCGGCCGCTTGATTGTGTTGCGCGCCTACCCCCGCTCGGAGCTGGTGCGGATCATGAGTTTCATCACGGTGCCTGGCCTGCTCGGCCCGTTGCTGGGGCCTACCCTGGGTGGCTGGATCGTCGAGTACCTGAGCTGGCACTGGATTTTCCTGATCAACCTGCCCGTGGGCCTGCTCGGCTGTTACGCAGTCAAAACCCTCGTGCCGGACCTGCAAGGCGGTGGTCGAACACGCTTCGACGGCGTCGGCTTTGCGCTGTTCGGTGCGTCGATGGTGCTGATCACCATCGCCCTCGAAGGCTTGGGCGAACTTCACCTGCCGCACATGCGCGTGGTGTTGCTACTGTTTGGCGGCATGGCCTGTCTGGCGGCTTACTGGCTGCGGGCCGGGAACATCGATTACCCCTTGTTCGCACCGGCGCTGTTCCGAACCCGGTCCTTCGCCGTGGGGATTTTTGGCAACCTGTTCTCCCGGCTGGGCAGCGGTGCCCTGCCATTCCTGGTGCCGTTGCTGTTGCAAGTGGCCCTCGGTTATTCGCCTTCCAAGGCCGGGATGAGCATGATCCCGCTGGCCATCGCCGCCATGCTCACCAAGCCGGTGGCACGCCCGCTGATTGAACGCCTCGGTTACCGTGTGGTGCTGACTGGCAACACGTTTCTGCTGGGTGCGCTGCTGGCGAGTCTGGCGCTGGTCGACGCACAGACCTCCTATTGGGTGCTGCTGGTCCATCTCGGCTTGATGGGCGCGGTGAATTCGCTGCAGTTCACCGCGATGAACGCCGTGACCCTGATCGACCTCGACGATGCCAGCGCCGCCAGCGGTAACAGCCTGCTGTCCGTGGTGGCGCAGTTGTCCTTGAGCCTTGGGGTGGCCTGCGCGGCCGCGTTGCTGGGCGGTTTTACCGACGACGTGACCCGCGGCGAAGTGAGCAGCCTGTTGGGCGCGTTCCAAATGACCTTCCTCAGTGTTGGCGTGCTGTCGATGCTGGCCGCCGGGATTTTCTTGCAGCTGCCGCCCAAGGGGAGTCAGGGTGCTCCTCGTCCGGAACCAGAGATCGAGCATTAATGCTGGCCCGCGACCTGATACACTGCGCGACATTTTGTTTTGCAGGCCCGTCCCGTGACTAGCACCGCTTTTAACTCACTGCCTCTTTCCGCACCCATGTTGGCTAACCTGGAGTCCCTTGGTTATGCCGAGATGACGCCGATTCAGGCACAGAGCCTGCCGGTGATTCTCAAGGGCATGGACCTGATTGCCCAGGCCAAGACCGGCAGTGGCAAGACCGCTGCATTCGGCATCGGCCTGCTCAACCCGATCAACCCGCGCTTCTTCGGTTGCCAGGCGTTGGTGCTGTGCCCAACCCGTGAGCTGGCCGACCAGGTGGCGAAGGAAATCCGCCGTCTGGCGCGCTCCGAAGACAACATCAAGGTCCTGACCCTGTGCGGCGGCGTGCCGTTCGGCCCGCAGATCGGCTCTCTGGAACACGGCGCACACATCATCGTCGGCACTCCGGGACGCATTCAGCAGCACCTGCGCAAGGGCTCGCTGGTCCTCGACGGTCTGAACACGCTGATCCTCGACGAAGCCGACCGCATGCTCGACATGGGCTTCTACGACTCGATCGAGAACATCATCGAGCAGACCCCGGCCAAGCGTCAGACCCTGCTGTTTTCGGCGACCTACCCGACCGGGATCAAGCAGCTGTCCTCGAAGTTCATGCGCACGCCGCAAACGGTCAAGGTCGAAGCCTTGCACGCGGACAGCCAGATCGAGCAGCACTTCTACGAAATCACCCCGGAGCAACGTCTTGAAGCTGTGGTGAAGGTCCTCGGGCATTTCCGCCCTCAGTCCTGTGTCGCGTTCTGCTTCACCAAGCAGCAATGCCAGGAAGTGGTCGATCACCTGACCGCCAAAGGCATTTCCGCCGTCGGCCTGCACGGCGATCTGGAACAGCGCGATCGGGATCAAGTCCTGGCGATGTTTGCCAACCGCAGCACCTCGGTGCTGGTTGCGACCGATGTCGCGGCGCGTGGTCTGGATATCGACGCACTGGACATGGTGCTCAACGTCGAACTGGCACGGGACTCGGAAATGCACATTCACCGGGTTGGCCGTACCGGTCGCGCCGGCGAGAAAGGCCTGGCGATCAGCCTGGTTGCACCGTCCGAAGCACACCGTGCCCGAGCCATCGAAGACGTGCAGAGATCTCCGCTGAAGTGGGAGCAACTGGACGAACTGAAAAGCAAAGGCGGCGCACCGCTGCAACCGACCATGACCACGCTGATGATCGGCGCGGGCCGTAAGGATAAGGTTCGCCCTGGCGACATTCTTGGTGCCTTGACCGGCGATGCCGGCATTCCCGGCACCCAGGTCGGTAAAATCGCCATTTTCGATTTCCAGGCGTATGTAGCCGTCGAAAGCGTCGTGGCCATGCAAGCGCTGGAGCGCTTGAACAACGGCAAAATCAAAGGCCGCTCGCTGCGCGTGCGGATTTTGTAAGAACCGCCGAAAAGCTTCGCGGATAAATCCGCTCCTGCAATGGAATGAGTTTCCCTGTAGGAGCGGATTTATCCGCGAAGACGTCATATCAAACACCGAAGATTTAACTGCTCTTTGAGGATTCTGCTTTGCCCGTTACTGACGTTGTGATCATCGGCGCTGGCGCCGCAGGCTTGATGTGCGCGCTGACCGCGGCCAATCGTGGGCGCAAGGTGATGCTGATCGATCACGCGAACAAGGCTGGCAAGAAAATCCTCATGTCTGGCGGCGGACGCTGCAATTTCACCAATATGTACACCGAGCCCGGCAACTTCCTCTCGCAAAACCCGCACTTCTGCAAATCCGCCCTGGCGCGTTATACCCAATGGGATTTCATCGCCCTGGTGGCCAAGCATGGCGTGGCGTACCACGAGAAAAAGCTCGGTCAGTTGTTCTGCGATAACAAGTCCAGCGACATCCTCGACATGCTGCTCAACGAATGCGAACAGGCCGGCGTCAGCCTGCATCTGGACACGTCAGTGCAGAACATCGAAAAAACCGACACCGGTTACAGCCTGAATACCACGGCGGGCGTGTTGAATTGCCAGTCGTTGGTCGTCGCCACTGGCGGCCTGTCGATTCCGACGCTGGGGGCTACCGGCTTCGGTTATCAAGTGGGCAAGCAGTTCGGCCATACCTTGCTGCCGACCCGTGCCGGGTTGGTGCCGTTCACCATCACCGACCAACTCAAAGCGCTGTGCACCGAGTTGTCCGGCACATCGGTGGATTGCCTGGTCAGCTGCAACGACACAAGCTTTCGCGAAAACATCCTGTTCACCCATCGCGGCCTCAGCGGGCCGGCGATTTTGCAGATATCTTCGTTCTGGCAATCAGGCGAAACGGTCGTCATCAACCTGATGCCGGACCACGATGTGCCGAGCTGGCTGCTGCAACAACAAGCCGAACGGCCCAACAGCGAACTGAAAACCCTGCTTGGCGAAATCTTCACCAAGAAAATGGCCAACCTGATCGCCGAGCACTGGTTCGTTTCCAAACCGATGAAGCAGTACACCCCGAGCGAACTCAGCGATATCGCCGAAAAACTGGCGTGCTGGCAGGTGGTGCCCGCAGGCACCGAAGGCTATCGCACGGCGGAAGTGACCCTCGGCGGAATAGACACCCGCGAAGTGTCGTCCAAGACCATGGAGTCGCTGAAATCGCCAGGGCTGTATTTCATTGGCGAAGTGCTGGACGTCAGTGGGCATCTGGGCGGTTTCAACTTTCAGTGGGCCTGGGCCTCGGCCTATGCGGCCGCGCAATACGTCTGACAGGGTGTCGCGGTGAGCGGCAAAGATCGACCCCGGAATAAATTTTGCTAAAGCTCATGTACAGCCCTCGATTGGCGCTGTACATACTTAGCTGAATCCAGCTGAATGCTTAAAGAAACCAGCGAACAAGGCCGTTAGCTCACCTATGTCATCGACTTCCTTTCGTCATACGCTCCGTCGTTTGTGGGCGCTGGATAAGTTCAGCTACAGCGTGCGGGTGTTTATTGCGCTGACCGGCAGCATGGCGCTGTGCTGGTATCAGAATGAAATGGGCCTGCTGATCCCGGTGTTCCTGGGGATTATCGCCAGCGCCCTGGCCGAAACCGATGACAGCTGGCAGGGTCGCCTGAACGCGCTGGCAGTGACGCTGGTGTGTTTCAGCGTCGCGTCGCTTGCGGTCGAGCTGCTATTCCCCTACCCCCTGATTTTTGTCTTTGCGCTGGCGCTGGCCGCCTTTGGCCTGACCATGCTCGGCGCCCTGGGCGAACGTTATGGTGCCATCGCTTCTGCCACGCTGATTCTGTCGGTGTACACCATGATCGGCGTGGATCAGCGCGGGGGCGAGGTCAACGATTTCTGGCACGAACCCATGCTGCTGGTCGCCGGCGCCGCCTGGTACGGGCTGCTGTCGGTGCTGTGGCAAATGCTGTTTTCCAATCAGCCGGTACAGCAGAGCCTGGCCCGCCTGTTTCGTGAGTTGGGGCGGTACCTGGAGCTCAAGGCGACGCTGTTCGAACCCGTCAGACAGCTCGACATTGAAAGGCGCCGACTGAAACTGGCGCAGCAGAACGGTCGCGTCGTCGCGGCCCTGAATGCCGCCAAGGAAATCATCCTGCACCGCGTCGGCGATGGTCCGCCCGGCGCCAAGGTCAGCCGCTATCTGAAGCTGTACTTTCTCGCCCAGGACATTCACGAGCGCGCCAGTTCGTCGCATTACCCCTACAACGCGTTGGCCGAAGCGTTCTTCCACAGTGATGTGCTGTTCCGCTGCTTGCGCTTGCTGCGCCAACAGGGGGTCGCCTGCCGCTTGCTGTCGGAGTCGATCCAGTTGCGTCAGCCCTTCATCTACGACGAGGGCTTTGCCCACGCGCTGGAAGACTTGCACGCCTCGCTGGAGTACTTGCGCACCCAGAACAACCCGGCATGGCGCGGGCTCCTGCGTTCTTTACGCGCTCTGGCCGCGAACCTGGGCACCCTCGATCGCCTGATCAAAGATGCCAGCAACCCCGACAGCCTGGCCGACGCCACAGACAGCAGCCTGCTGGACCGCTCGCCTCACACCCTCAAGGACGTGTGGAATCGCTTGCGCCTGCAAATGACCCCCACCTCGCTGCTGTTCCGCCATGCCTTGCGCCTGCCATTGGCGTTGAGCATCGGTTACGGCATGGTGCACTTGGTGCATCCGACGCAGGGTTATTGGATCATTCTGACGACGCTGTTCGTCTGCCAACCCAACTACGGCGCAACCCGACGCAAACTGGTTCAGCGGATCAGTGGCACGGCGATAGGCCTGACTGCAGGATGGGCGTTGTTCGATCTATTCCCCAGCCCGCTGGTTCAAGCGATGTTCGCCGTGGTCGCCGGCGTGGTGTTCTTCGTCAACCGAACCACCCGCTACACCCTGTCGACGGCGGCAATCACCTTGATGGTGTTGTTCTGCTTCAATCAGGTGGGCGACAGTTACGGGCTGTTCCTTCCACGGTTGTTCGACACCTTGCTCGGAAGCTTGATTGCCGGGCTGACCGTGTTCCTGTTCCTCCCGGACTGGCAGGGGCGGCGCTTGAATAAAGTGCTGGCGAACACCCTGACCTGCAACAGCATTTACCTGCGCCAGATCATGCAGCAGTACGCCAGCGGTAAAACGGATGACCTGACGTACCGTCTGGCCCGGCGCAACGCGCACAACGCCGATGCAGCGCTGTCCACCACCTTGGCTAACATGCTGATGGAGCCGGGGCACTTCCGCAAAGAAGCCGACGTAGGCTTTCGCTTTCTGGTGTTGTCGCACACGTTGCTGAGCTACCTCTCAGGCTTGGGCGCGCACCGCGAAACCCAGTTGCCGGCCGAAGTACGCGAGCATTTGATTGAGGGTGCTGCGGCAAGCCTGGCAGCGAGCATTGATGAAATCGCCCAAAGCCTGGCCAATAAACAACCGGTAGCGATCCAGAGCGATGCCGAAGAAGCGCTGGCCAGCGATCTGGAGCACATGCCCGATGACATGGACGAAAGTCAGCGATTGGTGCAAACCCAACTCGCATTGATCGGCCGGCAACTGGGACCGCTGCGGACATTGGCTGCGCACTTGATCAAAGAGCCAGCAGAAGCCTGAAACGTTTTCACACCGCCCGTTACAGCCCGTGCAGGCGAAACATCCGGTCGTAACTGCCATCGGCTTTCATCGCGGCAATGCCTCGGTCAAAGCTGGCGACAATCTGCGCATGATTGGGGTTCTTCAAACTGACCAGGATATGCAGACCGTTCTCGCTCAGTGGCTTAGGCAGAAATTCAACACTCTCGCGAACTCGAGGCACTTCACGGCCGAGGTTGTAGCGAGCGACATATTCGTCGTCCACCGCCAGCGCCACCCGTCCTGCCGCCAGCATGCGCACCGCCATGGAGAAACTGTGCACCGGGACTTTTTGCAGCTCGGGATCACTGTCGAAAGCGGATGAATAGGCATAGCCGCGTACCACGGCAATCGGATAAGCGTGCAGCGCCTTCAGGTTGTCGAACTCGATGGGCGAATCCTTGCGTTTAAGAAAAAGCACCCGGTTGAGCAGGTACTCGTTCGAGAACTCACCGATCAGCGTTCGCTCCTTATTGAACCAGGCACTGACCAGCACGTCATAACGCCCGTCTCCAATACCTTGCAGCGCCCTTGCCCACGGCACTTGCTCGAACTCACTGGCGTATCCCGCACGCGCCAGGGCCGTACTGACAAGATCAGTGGCGAGGCCGCCATTAACCAGATTGATATCAGTGAATGGAGGCCAGGCATCGGCCACCAAACGTAGCTTCTCCGCTGCGGCGGCTTGCGTCAGCAACAACAAACCCATCAAACCCATGGCTCGAAGCAGTCGCGGCATGCTCAAGTTCCTGAGGCGGGCAGATCGCCCACCGTATAAAGGGCGCGTTACGCTTGGACTCTCATTAACAGTGGTCCATGAAACCCGGAACCCAGAGGCTCAATGCAGATTACACAAATATGACATGGCAACCAATCCGGATGATGGCTATCAGCCTCAATTGAATACTCATCGTGGAGCCGCCACAACGCATATGAGTGATTGATGTGAGCGCCAGTTCAAGAAATTTTTTTAACACGGTGCTTGCCAGCAAAAAGCTGATCCCGTAAGCCATGCCACTGGACAGGTTGATTTTTTTTGCACGCAGCTACTGCTTTATCAAGACCTGCCAACCTGAATCACCGCGCTCAGCATTAAGTCGCTACAGTTTTGTTTGGCCTCCCGCACGATGCGGGCTTTAGTATTCGACCAGAATGTCTATTCAGAGTCTGTCATATGTCTATCAATTGGGTCTGCAAACACCATACCGATCTCAGCAAGGAACAGCTGTACGCCATTCTGCAGCTGCGTGCCGAAGTGTTCGTGGTCGAGCAAAAGTGCTGTTATCAGGACGTCGACGGTCAGGATCTGGACGGTGACACCTGCCATCTGATGGCATGGGAACACGATCTTCTGGTGGCTTATCTGCGCCTGCTTGACCCCATCCAGCAAGGTGGCGACGTAGTGATTGGTCGGGTTGTAACGGCCCCCACTGCGCGAAATAAAGGCATGGGCCACGCGCTGATGATTCAGGCGCTGGAACACGCTGAAAAGCAATGGCCCGATCAACCGATCTACCTTGCGGCTCAAGCGCATCTGCAAGGCTATTACGGACGCTATGGCTTCACCCCGGTGGGCGAGGTGTATCTGGAAGACGACATCCCCCATATCGGCATGCGCCGCGACCTGGAGTGATGCGACGCCCGGCTATTTAGCTGAGCCGATGCTTTATGGGTAACCCAGCACCGCTTTGATCTGCACCAGATGCTGCGCAATCCAGTCTTTGTCGATCGCACCCCACGCGCGGATCTGATAACCGCCGGCATGATTGCGTGCGCCGTCCAGCTGTTCGAATTCGCAGAGAATATCGAGATCGGCCAGGGCGGCAATGGTGTCCTGCGCCGTGCGACGTGGCATGCCGGTGGCCTCCATCAACGCGGGGACACTGCTGGCGATCCGGCTGTCTATCAAATACGCCACATACAACCGGCGATAAAAACTGCTTTTGGTCTTGCTGACGTCCATCGTCAAATCCTTATCGAGGCTCATTCGGTGGCCTTGCCTTGCAGGTCGCGCCAGGTCAGGTAAATGCGCAGATCGAACTCCAGCTGGTGGTAGCCGGGCTGCATGTACTCACAAAGCTGATAAAACGCCTTGTTGTGGTCGGACTCTTTGAAGTGCGCCAGCTCGTGCACCACGATCATTTTCAGAAACTCTGGCGCGGCCTCCTTGAACAACGACGCGATGCGGATTTCTTTCTTGGCCTTGAGCTTGCCGCCCTGCACACGAGATATCGCCGTGTGCAGACCCAGCGCTCGATGCGTCAGGTCCAGACGGTTATCGAACAGCACCTTGTCGATATTCGGCGCATTACGCAGATGCTCTTGCTTCAACGCCAAAGCGTAGGCGTACAGCGCTTTATCACTCTGCACGGCATGCCGTTCCGGGTAGCGTTGCTTCAGGTAGGCGTCCAGCCGATTCTGTGCAATCAACTGACGCACCTGGTCTTGCAAGGCAGGCGGATAGGCTTGCAGGTATTTCAAGGGAGAGAGGGCTGGCGCGGTCATAAGGAGCAACGAAGATTTGGAAGCACCCAGTGTACCGAATTCAGCTCACGTTGAGCCCAACCCCATCGAACGGCTGGGCAAACTGCGCGGCATCATCGGCGGTCAGCGGACGCGCAACCTGAGAGCCTTGAACCAGCTGGCAACCATTCTCCGCCAACCATTGATACTGCTCGACAGTTTCCACCCCTTCAGCAATCACCAACACCCCCAACTGACGACACAGGTCGATAACGCTGCGTGCCACTGCAGCATCGCGCGGCGAAGCCAGCAAACCGGCAACGAAGTGGCGGTCGATCTTCAAGGTATCCAGCTCAACATCGCGCAGAAGAGCCAGCGAGCAGTCACCTGCACCAAAATCATCCAGCGCAATGCGCACGCCTGTCTCACGCAACGCCTGCAGTTGCTTGCGCGTGTGATCCTGGTTTTGCACGAGAGAGCTTTCGGTGATTTCAACTTCAAGCTGATGCGGCTGCAAATCGTATTGGCTGATGGCGCGCAGCAGTTCCGCAGCGAGATTGGGCATGCTGAACTGAGCGGTACTGACGCTCACTGTCAGTACCAGCTCCGGCGCAAAAGTAGCGTTCCAGGCCTGGCGTTGCGCAGCACCCTGCTCAAACACCCAACTGCCCAGCCGATTGATCAGACGGGTTTCTTCGAGTAGCGGAATAAACACGCCCGGCGGCACGTCCCCGACACCGGGGTGCTGCCAGCGCAATAGAGCCTCGAAGCCCCGCAAGCGACCATCGGCGATGTAAACCTGAGGCTGATAGACCAATGAAAAGTCATTGCCTTCAATGGCCGTGCGCACACTCTCCTCGAGCATCAGGCGCGAGCGGGCGCGGCCATTCATCTCAGGATCGTAAAAACGGTATTGCTGACGACCCGCACGCTTGGCTTCGTACATCGCGATATCCGCCGCACGAAGCAAGCTGTCGAGGTTCGAGCCGCATTCGGGATAGGTCGCGATGCCGATGCTCGCGCCCAGCGTGATTTCCAGACCATCGATCTGCTGGCGCACCGACACCCGCTCGATCAATTTTTCAGCAATGATCGCCGCTTGCTCCGGATAGTCCAGGCCATCAATCACCGCCGTGAACTCATCACCGCCCATGCGCGCCAGAATGTCATAAGGGCGCAGGCAGTCCTTCAACTGCTCGGCGACCCAGAGCAACACCTGATCGCCGATATCATGACCAAGCGAATCGTTGACTCGCTTGAAACCGTCAAGATCCAGGTACAGCACAGCCCATGATTTAGCGGCATCGCTGCGCAACAACGTGCCTTCGACTGCCTGGTAAAACCCACGTCGATTGAGCAGACCCGTCAGTGAGTCGGTAACTGCCTGACGCTCAAGCTGCTCATACAGGGTGCGCACCACCGACATGTCGAGAATGCTCAGCACCATCGACCGCTGCTCAGCCGGCAGCGGCGCGCAGGACAGTGCGACGGGCACTTCCAGGCCTTCAGATGTGCGCAAGACGGCGTCGTGCATCCGGTAAGTATCCGAGTTGCGATAGCTGCGATAGAACTCTGATTCCGACCACTGCAGGACGTGGGGCTTGAACAGGTAATCGATCCACTCGGAACCGCACAACACCTCGGCACTGGCATTCAGCAACCGACACATCGCCGGATTGGCAAAACTGATCACCCCCGCCTCATCGACCACCAGAATGCCTTCGGCAACATTGGACAGCACCGAGGCATTGAAGGCCCGTGCGACTTCCAGCTCGTGGGTCAGGGCTTGCAGGGCACGGAGGTTGCGCTGATGCTCCAGCAATACCTGAACCTTGGACTTGAGAATGTGCGGATCGAAGGGTTTGAACAGGAAATCCACAGCACCACTGGCGTAGCCCTTGTGGACAGCCGCTTGGGATTGTTCATTGGCAGTCAGGAAAATGATCGGCGTCAATCGCGTGCGCTGACTGCCACGCATCAAGCGAGCGACTTCGAAACCATCCATGCCGGGCATGTGCACATCGAGCAAGACCAGGTCGACATCCAGTTCCAGCAGGAGATTCAAGGCCTCCACCCCGGAGCTGGCCGTGACCACATGCCAGTCCTGACGCTGCAAGACCGCACTCATGGTGATTAGATTTTCCGGGTAGTCATCCACTACCAACAAGACAGAGCAGCCATCCAGTGGCTTTGATTGCAAGCATTCCATGCTACGTATATCCCTATGGTTCTTACGCCCGAGTGCCGAGGAGGCCCGAAGTCCCAATAGCGACTTACTCTAGCCCTGCCACAGCAAAAGCAGAAGCTGGCTAACGAATATCCAATAACGAAACTCAACCCGAGCCGACTAACGGTATATCGCCTCAGGGAGTCACGCACGGGTGTTTGCGCCGAGATAGAGGCACTTTGACGCCATCCAGTCACCGGGCCAGCATTAACAAACGCACGTTCAGCCCGTATAAAGGTCGCGCCCAAACCCTTGCGCTAGACGCTTTCCTGCTGGCAATGAGACATATTTGGAAGACTGAACAATGATCGATCTGGCATCCTGGAATTTGAGCATCCCCGTGGGCTCCCCCCCGGCGACTATCGACACGCCCAAATTGGTCGACGGCTACAAAGGCAAATATTTTCACGCCGAAAACGGCACCGTATTTTTCTGGTCACCCGTCACGGGCTCACGCACCGCCAACGCCAAATACCCGCGCAGCGAACTGCGTGAAACCTACTCCAATGGCACGCTGCACAATTGGTTGTACCCCAGCGGTGATCACTTTTTGCGCGCAACCCTCGCAGTCAATCAGGTGCCATCGTCGGGCAGAATCGTCATCGGCCAGATTCACGCCTACGAAAGTACCGAGCCGCTGCTGAAGGTCGAATACCAATACAAGGACGCTACTAAGAGCGGCATTGTTGTCGCCAAAGTACGAAATCGGTTTGACGACAAAGAAAGCCGTGTGATTACCATCGCCGAGGACGTGCCGCTCAATGTTCAGTTCAAATACATCATTCATCTAAGCGCGGGCGGTGACCTGGGCGTTAGTGTGCGCGACGCGAACTGGAGCAGCCCGATCAGTGCTACCTGGCGTGACAAGCCGTTGTACTTCAAGGCTGGCGTCTATACCCAGGACAACTCCGGCTACACCAGTGAAGGCGGTATGGCGACGTTCTATAAGCTGGACATCGACCACAACTAAACCTGATCACACCGCTCACTAAAAACGACCCCACACAAAAAACGGCCCGACATCCTGAAGATGCGGGCCGTTTTTTTTGAAACATGAGCCAGCCGTAAGCCAGCCCATCCATTCACTCAGCGAGAAGCGTCGTTGAACTCTTTCTCGGCCGCATCGAAGCGCGTCAACATGCCAGCCGTTGGACCTTTGCCAATCAGGCTGAAGACCACGATGGCAATGCTGGCGAAGATGAAGCCAGGAATGATTTCGTACAGACCCAGCAGACTGAAGTGCTTCCAGACGATGACGGTGATCGCGCCGACCAGAATACCGGCCAGTGCGCCGTTACGCGTCATGCCCTTCCACAGCACCGAGATCAGTACCACAGGACCGAAAGCAGCACCGAAACCTGCCCAGGCATAGCTGACCAGACCCAGCACCCGGTTATCCGGATTGGAGGCCAGGGCGATAGCAATCAGCGCGATCAACAGGACCATGCTGCGACCCACCCACACCAACTCGGTCTGCGAGGCGCGTTTGCGGAAGAAGGCTTTATAGAAGTCTTCGGTCAGTGCGCTGGAGCACACCAGCAACTGGCAGCTCAGGGTGCTCATCACGGCCGCAAGAATCGCCGACAGCAACACACCGGCAATCCATGGGTTGAACAGGATTTTTGCCAGCTCGATGAATACCCGCTCCGGGTTCTCAACGACGGGGCCGGCGAGATCAGGATGCGCCGAGAAGTACGCGATACCGAAGAAGCCCACGGCTACCGTGCCGCCCAGGCACAGGATCATCCAGGTCATGGAGATGCGACGCGCCTTGGCAATCGACTTGACCGAATCCGCCGCCATGAATCGCGCAAGGATGTGCGGCTGGCCGAAGTAGCCCAAACCCCAACCCATCAACGAAATAATGCCGATGAAGCTGGTGTTTTTCAGCATGTCAAAGTTGGTCGGGTCTTTCGCTTCGATCGCCAGGAATGTGGTATCGATGCCCCCGGTGGCCAGCAACACGATAATCGGCGTAAGGATCAACGCGAAGATCATCAGCGTGGCCTGCACGGTATCGGTCCAGCTCACCGCAAGGAAACCGCCGACGAAGGTGTAGGCAATGGTCGCGGCAGCGCCGGCCCACAACGCGGTCTCGTAAGGCATGCCGAAAGTGCTTTCAAACAAGCGAGCGCCCGCCACGATGCCCGATGCGCAATAGATGGTGAAAAACACCAGGATCACGATGGCCGAGATAATCCGCAGCAGCCCGCTCTTGTCTTCGAAACGGCCGGTGAAGTAATCCGGCAGGGTCAATGCGTCGCCGTTGTGTTCGGTCTGCACCCGCAGCCGCCCCGCAACGAACAGCCAGTTCAGGTAAGCACCGGCGATCAGGCCGATTGCGATCCAGCTTTCCGACAGACCTGACATGTAAATGGCGCCTGGCAGCCCCATCAACAGCCAGCCACTCATGTCCGATGCGCCAGCCGAAAGCGCGGTGACCACACTGCCGAGGCTACGACCGCCCAGAATATAATCAGAAAGGTTGTTGGTAGAGCGATAGGCCATAAAGCCGATCAGCACCATTGCTGCGATGTAGATCACAAAGGTGATCAGGGTTGGGTTGCTGACAATCATTGAGCTGCGCCCTGGCATTGTTTTTATTTAGCGGCGGCTATCAGACAAGTCGAAACGAAGAACTCGCGTCGCATGCATGAACTACTGACCGCGCGTTTGACTGAAATTTCCCCAGGAAAATGTCAGCAGATGAACCTTATGGTTACCAGGTTGCACCTTGGCCGCGAATCCTAGTCAACAATGCAAATAAGGTGCAACCAGTTTTTTTAAAATAAGTTGCACCTTATCGGTTCTTTTACGTATCGGGATGTTTTTTGCTTCTTTTCGGAGCAAAACAGCGCTTTTACATAATTAAAAGCACCAGAAGAGCGCGCTTGATTCAGGGCGCCACTCGTTTTTCGAGATGAGCAAACAATTTCCGATGAAAATAGGTTGCACTAGGTTGCACCCCGGCAAACGCGAGGCTAATCTGAGCGCCAGCTGATGCCACACCGTGGTGGCGATAACGAGGACAAAAAATGGCGACGACCACCCTGGGTGTCAAACTTGACGACCCTACCCGTGAGCGATTGAAAGCTGCTGCTCAATCAATCGACCGCACGCCACACTGGTTGATCAAGCAGGCGATTTTCAACTACCTGGAAAAACTCGAAGGGGGTGCAACCCTGACGGAATTGAACGGGCTGACACTCAAGGATGGCGACGACCACGTCGGCCTGCCAGCAGACATCGCCCACCAGTGCTTCCTCGAGTTCGCCGAAAGCATCCTGCCGCAATCGGTTTTGCGTGCAGCGATTACCTCTGCCTATCGCCGCCCGGAACCTGAAGTGGTACCGATGCTGCTGGAACAGGCGCGCCTGCCAGTGAGCATGGCCGAGGCCACCCAGAAGCTGGCCGCGAGCATCGCCGAAAAACTGCGCAACCAGAAAAGCGCAGGCGGCCGTGCCGGCATCGTCCAGGGCTTGCTGCAAGAATTCTCGTTGTCCTCCCAGGAAGGCGTGGCACTGATGTGCCTGGCCGAAGCGTTGCTGCGCATCCCGGACAAGGGCACCCGCGACGCACTGATTCGCGACAAGATCAGCACCGGCAACTGGCAGCCGCATTTGGGCAACAGCCCTTCGCTGTTCGTCAACGCTGCCACGTGGGGTCTGCTGCTGACCGGCAAACTGGTCGCCACCCACAATGAAACAGGCCTGACCTCTTCGCTGAGCCGGATCATTGGCAAAAGCGGCGAGCCGATGATCCGCAAAGGCGTAGACATGGCGATGCGCCTGATGGGCGAGCAGTTCGTCACCGGCGAAACCATCGCAGAAGCCCTGGCCAACGCCAGCCGCTTCGAAGCCAAGGGCTTCCGCTACTCCTACGACATGCTCGGTGAAGCGGCCCTGACCGAACACGACGCGCAGAAATACCTCGCGTCCTACGAGCAAGCGATCCACTCCATCGGCAAAGCGTCCCATGGTCGTGGCATTTATGAAGGCCCCGGGATCTCGATCAAACTCTCCGCCCTGCACCCGCGCTACAGCCGCGCGCAGTACGAACGCGTCATGGAAGAGTTGTACCCGCGCCTGTTGTCGCTGACCTTGCTGGCCAAACAATACGACATCGGCCTGAACATCGACGCCGAAGAGGCCGACCGTCTCGAACTGTCGCTGGATCTGCTGGAACGCCTATGCTTCGAGCCGCAGTTGACCGGCTGGAACGGCATTGGTTTCGTGATTCAGGCGTACCAGAAACGTTGCCCGTATGTGATCGACTACGTGATCGACCTGGCCCGTCGCAGCCGCCATCGACTGATGATCCGTCTGGTGAAAGGCGCGTACTGGGACAGCGAAATCAAACGCGCCCAGGTCGACGGTCTGGAAGGCTATCCGGTCTATACCCGCAAGGTGTACACCGATGTTTCCTACATCGCCTGCGCACGCAAACTGCTGTCGGTGCCGGAAGTCATCTATCCGCAATTTGCCACGCACAACGCCCATACCCTGGCAGCGATCTACCATATCGCCGGTCAGAACTATTACCCCGGCCAGTACGAGTTCCAGTGCCTCCACGGCATGGGCGAACCGCTGTACGAACAAGTGGTGGGCAAGGTTGCCGATGGCAAGCTGAACCGCCCATGCCGGGTCTATGCACCGGTCGGCACCCACGAAACATTGCTGGCATATCTGGTACGTCGCCTGCTGGAAAACGGTGCGAACACCTCGTTCGTCAACCGCATCGCCGACCACTCCATCGCCATTCAGGAACTGGTGGCCGATCCAGTGAGCAGCATCGAGCAGATGGCGACGCAGGAAGGCGGCTTCGGTCTGCCACACCCGCGTATCCCGCTGCCGCGTGATCTCTACGGCCCGGCTCGCGCCAACTCCAGCGGCATCGATCTGGCGAACGAACACCGCCTCGCATCGCTGTCCTCGGCATTGCTGGCAACCGCGCACAACGACTGGACAGCCGCGCCGATGCTCGGCAGCCCGGCGAGCACTGGCGCTTTCGCGCCTGTCCTGAACCCGTCGGACTTGCGTGATGTGGTTGGTCACGTTCAGGAAGCCAATCTGGACGACGTCGATAACGCCATCCAGTGCGCGCTCAACGCCGCCCCTATCTGGCAGGCGACACCCCCCGCAGAACGCGCCGCGATCCTGGAACGTGCCGCTGACTTGATGGAAGGTGAAATCCAGCCGCTGATGGGCCTGTTGGCGCGTGAAGCCGGCAAGACCTTCGCCAACGCCATCGCCGAAGTGCGTGAAGCCGTGGACTTCCTGCGTTACTACGCAGTGCAGGCGCGCAACGACTTCACCAACGACGCGCATCGTCCCCTGGGGCCAGTGGTCTGCATCAGCCCGTGGAACTTCCCCCTGGCTATTTTCAGTGGTCAGGTTGCCGCCGCATTGGCCGCCGGCAACCCGGTACTGGCCAAACCCGCCGAACAAACCCCGCTGATTGCTGCACAAGCGGTGCGCTTGTTACTGGAAGCCGGCATCCCTGAGGGCGTGGTTCAACTGCTGCCTGGCCGTGGTGAAACGGTTGGTGCACGTCTGGTGGGTGATGATCGGGTCAAGGGCGTGATGTTCACGGGTTCTACCGAAGTCGCACGCTTGCTGCAACGCAACATCGCCGGTCGTCTGGACGCACAAGGTCGGCCGATCCCGCTGATCGCCGAAACCGGCGGACAAAACGCGATGATCGTCGACTCCTCCGCGCTGACCGAACAAGTGGTCATCGACGTGGTGTCCTCGGCCTTCGACAGTGCCGGTCAACGCTGTTCGGCACTGCGTGTGTTGTGCCTGCAAGAAGACTCTGCCGACCGCGTGATCGAAATGCTTAAAGGGGCCATGGCTGAGTGCCGTCTTGGCAACCCGGAGCGTTTGTCCGTGGATATCGGGCCGGTGATCGATGCCGAGGCCAAAGCCGGGATCGAGAAACACATCCAGGCCATGCGCGACAAAGGCCGCACCGTGTACCAGATGGCGATTGCCGACAGCGCGGAAATCAAGCGCGGCACCTATGTGATGCCCACCTTGATCGAACTGGAAAGCTTCGACGAACTGCAACGGGAGATCTTCGGCCCGGTGCTGCACGTGGTGCGCTACAAGCGTAAGGAACTGGACCAGTTGATCGGCCAGATCAACGCTTCGGGCTACGGCCTGACGCTCGGTGTGCACACGCGCATCGACGAAACCATCGCCAAGGTCGTCGACAAGGTCAATGCCGGTAACGTCTACGTCAACCGCAACATCGTCGGCGCTGTAGTGGGTGTGCAGCCGTTCGGTGGTGAAGGGTTGTCGGGCACCGGACCTAAAGCCGGTGGACCGCTGTACCTCTATCGCCTGCTGTCGACCCGCCCGGTGGATGCCATCGAGCAGTCCTTCGCTCGCGGCGATGCGCTGGCGGCACCCGACACCCAGATGCGTGAAGCCATGAGCAAACCACTCGGCGCTCTGCAAACCTGGGCCAGCAGTCACCAGCAAGACGCGCTGGGCGCGCTGTGCAAACAGTTCGCCGAGCAATCGCAAAGCGGCACCATCCGCTTGCTGAACGGCCCGACCGGCGAACGCAACAGCTACAGCCTGCTGCCCCGCGAGCACGTGTTGTGCCTGGCGGACATCGAAGCTGACCTGTTGATCCAGCTGGCCGCCGTATTGGCCGTCGGTAGCACGGCTGTGGTACCGGAAAACGACGTGAGCAAACCGCTGCGCGCTCGCTTGCCTAAAGAAGTACAGGCACGCATCCAGTTGATCGCTGACTGGAACAAGGACGAAGTGGTCATCGATGCAGTCCTGCATCACGGCGACTCCGACCAACTGCGAGCGGTCTGCCAGCAAGTCGCCAAACGCGCTGGCGCTATCGTCGGGGTTCAAGGTCTGTCGCACGGCGAAACCAACATCGCGCTGGAACGCCTGGTGATCGAGCGCGCGCTGAGCGTGAACACTGCGGCAGCAGGAGGAAATGCCAGCTTGATGACGATTGGGTAACGCGATCCTCTGTACCTCCATCGCGGGCAAGCCCGCTCCTACATGGATTCCGTATTTCATGTAGGAGCGGGCTTGCCCGCGATCAGCTTGACTCGGTCTGCCTGACACACTGTTATCGCCCCGTTTTACCCCTCTATCACCCGCATCAATCTTGCTATTCAGCAGCCTGCGCCACCGCCTAGACTCCGAGCATTCTAAAAAAGGTAGGCCGCCATGTCCGAGACGCTGCTCAGTTCCCGCAATCTGGCTTTCGAGCTGTATGAAGTACTCGATGCCGAAGCCCTGACCCAGCGCGAGCGTTTCGCCGAGCACAATCGCGAGACCTTCGATGCGGCGATTGGTACGGCACGGACCATTGCGGAAAAGTATTTCGCCCCGCACAACCGCAAGGGTGACGAGAACGAGCCGCGCTATGAGAATGGCGAGGCGATCCTGATCCCGGAAGTCAAACCGGCGGTGGATGCGTTCCTTGAAGCGGGTTTTCTTAACGCCGCGCGCAGCTTCGAGGCGGGCGGTATGCAGTTGCCTACGCTGCTGTCGCAAGCCTGCTTTGCGCACTTTCAATCGGCCAATGCCGCGTCGACGTCGTACCCGTTCCTGACCATGGGTGCGGCCAATCTGATCGAAAGCTTTGGCAGCGAAGAACAGAAGCAGCGCTTTTTGCAGCCGATGATCGACGGACGTTTTTTCGGCACCATGGCCCTGACTGAACCGCATGCCGGCTCGTCGCTGTCGGACATTCGCACCCGCGCCGAACCTGCCACGGACGGCAGCTATCGCCTGCGCGGCAACAAGATTTTTATCTCTGGCGGCGATCATCCGTTGTCGGAAAACATAGTGCACATGGTCTTGGCCAAGCTGCCTGACGCGCCTGCCGGGGTGAAAGGCATCTCACTGTTTATCGTGCCCAAGTTTCTGGTCAACGATGATGGCAGTCTGGGCAAGCGCAATGACGTGCTGCTGGCCGGTTTGTTCCACAAGATGGGCTGGCGCGGCACCACCTCCACAGCGCTGAACTTTGGTGATAACGGCGAGTGTGTCGGCTATCTGGTGGGCAAGCCGCATCAAGGCTTGAGCTATATGTTCCAGATGATGAACGAAGCACGGATCGGCGTCGGCATGGGCGCCGTGATGCTGGGTTACGCCGGGTATCTGTACTCACTGGAGTACGCCCGCGAACGCCCGCAAGGTCGTCTGCCGGACAGCAAAAACCCGGAAACCGCGCCGGTTGCGATCATCCAGCATGCCGACGTCAAACGCATGTTGCTGACGCAGAAAGCCTACGTCGAAGGCGCCTTCGACCTCGGTCTGTATGCCGCGCGGCTATTTGACGACACCACCACTGGGGAAACCGAAGAGGTCCGCAAGCAGGCCCACGAGTTACTCGATTTACTGACGCCTATCGTCAAATCCTGGCCCTCCGAGTTCTGCCTCAAGGCCAACGAACTGGCGATCCAGATTCTCGGCGGCCATGGCTACACCCGCGAGTACCCGGTGGAGCAGTACTACCGCGATAACCGCTTGAACCCGATTCATGAGGGCACCCACGGCATTCAGTCGCTGGATCTGCTCGGGCGAAAACTGGGGCAAAACGGCGGTGCCGGACTCAAGCAACTGATCCGCCTGATCGCCGACACCGCAGCCCGCGCGCAGGCCCATGAAGGTTTAACGCCGCTGCGCCAACCGCTGGAGCAATTGGTGGCACGCCTGCAAACCGTGACCATCGGCCTGTTGACCGACCTGGCGCAGGGCAAGGTCAACAGCAGCCTGGCCAATTCGGCGCTGTACCTGAAAGCGTTCGGTCATACCGTGATTGGCTGGCGCTGGCTGGAACAGGCGATCCGCGCCGAAGAAGGCCTGGCAATGGGCAATGAAGCCGACGTCAGCTTCTATAAAGGCAAGCTTCAAGCCGCCCGGTACTTCCTGACATGGGAAGTCCCCGGCTGCCATCACGAGCTGGCGATTCTCGAAGCGCGGGATGACACCTGCCTGTCGATGCAAGACGCCTGGTTTTAACGGGCAGGCAGATGGCCTGCCTCACGGGAAGAAGCGATCAACCAGCGACTTCGCACCGGGGCCCAATTTCGCTGCGTAGGCGGCGCGGGTGAAGGGTTCACCGGTGCGCAAGTCGTAGACTCCGCCGGAAGATTGCGACGCATCGATTTCAGTCATTTCAACTTTGATGAAACGGTAGTTTGAACCCACTACCTCTTCGATACGGTCGACGCGAAAATAGTGTCCTGGCAGGAAGACCGATTCAGCTTCTTCCGAGCCCGAGGCGAAGGGAGCGATGGGGGTTGCTTCCAGATAACTGTTAGCGGGAATAACATAGATGATCGATGTGTCGTCGAAGGTGCCCAGGCTTTTAACGTAGGCCGATGACTCTCCTCCCTGACTGTTCGCGAAGTTTCTCGCTACATATGGATTCTCACTAAACGAGGTGATGTCTGTATTGACCAGCGTATCCCCTGACTTGATAACCCCGCTGCGAAAGGTGATCCCGGAAGTGCCGCGCTCTCCGCTGCCTCCCCGATACAAACTCACCGAGTTGTCGAAGCCGACCTGCTCCAGGTCATTGGCAAGTGCCTCAATCATAGACGCCGAGTCGTTATGACCGTACGACTCTCCTGTGCGCAGGAATGTGTTGTAAGCATCATCTTCCTGTACGTAATGCTTGATATTCCCCCCGCTGAAGTGCCCCTCATCCGTCTTGAATACCCGATGATCGTCGCCCCACTCATCGACGAATTTATCGAAGCCGTCATCATCTTCGACGAGTTCATCAGTAGGCACCTCCAGTATGTCGATCACCCCTTTTTGTCGCTCAAGTGCAGCCTCGGACAGGCGCGACTCCTCCTCCGGATTGAACTGCATCCAGGCATCCCAGAAGGTTGATGTCGTAGTGGGATAAGGTTTGCCCGTCAGCTCGGCGCCCGCCTGCGAAGCAGTAACGGCATCATCCATGCCGCCTGTCAATTTCGGCCCCGACGCCAGCTCCCATTCACCCTGCGCGTTGAGGCGCACTGGCTTGGCACCATAAAATCCAAACGGGTTGCTCGGATCGACCACCGTCCAGGTGTGCAACTCTTCGCTGTAGCGCACTTGATAGGGCAGATCATTCAAGCTGATCCAGGTTTCACCATTGGCCAGCACATGAACGCTGCGCAGACGACCCTCGGTAGCCAGCGGTACGGCCTCATCGAGAATCACATTGCCTTCCAGGCCCGCCAGCGGTTTTTCGGCATCCGATGATCCCAAGACAGGTGGCTCCAGCGGTATCACCGACTCCGACGGCAGCCCGGCCTCTTCCCCGCCGATGTCGCCCGCGCCCAACGCTTCACCTGCTTCGCCAACTTCACGAAGACCGGCGAGCAACGGCAGGTTGAACACCACGAAAATCGAATTAAGAATCGCCGCTTCAACCCCGGCTTTACGCATGCGTGCGCTGGCACCGTTGATCGCCTGATCCACGTTCAACCCCACGCTGCTGATGCCAGCGCCGATCAGTGCCAACGCTACGGGCCAACCCAGCGGTGCCAAACCGCCGACCACATGGGTAAAGGCGCTCAGGTAACCTATCCATATCTGTTTGCGCAGGCTGCTGTTGGATGTCAGCAGTGTGAAGGCATCAGACGCCATTTCCTTTCGAGCACTCTCACGCACATATTCAAAAACATCACTGACGATGAACTCATTATGTTTGTTAACGATTCCGCGCTCGAACCCATCCTGCCGGAGCACCTGCGTGATGACCTCGTTGAACGCGTCGCCCTCTCGCTCTCGAGCCGCTGCCGAATGTAGAAAATGCTGGGTGAACGCTGCTTTTGAGGCCTCGTCAGCCAGACGGCCGCGAACCCACTCATACAGATCATGCTCGTTGGCGAAACCGTGAAACGCCGGATTCTCGCCCGGTACATACACCAGCTGTCGCCCCTGAGCATCGACGATGCGCAGTATGTCGCGGGACACGTACCCTCCAAGATCAAAGGTGCGCATCGTGATGCCTGCTTTCGGCGCCACTTTCGCTGTCAGCATGGCCAGCGTCATTACAGGTTCAAGACCATCGGTGACGGAGTGGATTACCGTCTGGAAATCCTCTGGAGACAAGTGTCCGCCTCGAAGGCTTTGCCCGGCCGCTGCCAGGAAATGCGACTTGGCCAATGTGCGAAAATTATCACTGTGGGCCGCCCAGAAGCGCTGCATTTTCCGGGCGTAAGCCGCACTGAAATCCAGCGCCCAAAAATCTTTCATGACATCTTTGGGCAACATCCGTACTTCGTTACGCTCATCGAAGGCCGCGTGCTCCGGGCCATCGGTGTAAAAGCCACCGTAGAGTTGAAGCTCATCCCAGTCTTCCTGATCGCGAGCACTGAAGCGATGCATCACCAGCTCAATGAAGGTCATCGACTCAATCGGTGGATCTACGTGCTGCCAGCCAGTAAACGATCGGGGACTGCTGACAGCCGTACTGAAACGATGCCAGTAAACCTTATCGGGGTTTAACTTCTGGTCAGTGTATTTACGCAAGATTTTCGTTGCCGCCGAATACGCCATGCTATGGGTATCGGGGTACCTGGCCATGAACTGACGGGCTATTGCCTTTAGCTGAAATTCGTCGCTTTTATCGGGTTGCCCGGCATTGAAATCAAGCGGGTTATTAATAGTCATGACTTCCTGTCTCTCGAATAATGGAAGTCGTGTACGTGAGCAGATCAAGGAAGCACATCAGGCTTAATTATTTATGACCTTGGGTAAGCCATGACCGGTCATAAACAGTAAAGCTTTGACAGCCAGCCAATTCAACAGGTTAGAATCGCTTGGCACGCGGACTGCATAGTCAGTTCACGCCCAGCCTTTTGAATTTGCTTTCTGGAGTACCGCCCTTGGATGCAACAACCATCAACAGCCTGTTCTTGATCGGCGCGTTGCTGGTGGGTGCAAGTATCCTGGTCAGCTCCATTTCTTCGCGTCTCGGCATCCCGATTCTGGTCATCATCCTCGCGGTGGGCATGGCAGCGGGCGTCGATGGCGGCGGGATCATTTTCGACAACTACCCAACGGCGTATCTGGTCGGCAACCTCGCCCTAGCGGTGATTTTGCTCGATGGCGGCTTGCGCACACGCGTCGCCAGCTTCCGGGTTGCGCTGTGGCCGGCGCTGTCATTGGCAACGGTCGGTGTCCTGATCACCACCGGGTTGACCGGGGTGGCGGCCGCATGGCTGTTTAATCTGAATTTGATTCAGGGTCTGTTGATTGGCGCGATCGTCGGCTCGACCGATGCCGCCGCGGTCTTCTCGCTGCTGGGCGGTAAAGGCCTGAACGAACGGGTTACCGCCAGCCTGGAAATCGAATCCGGCAGCAACGACCCGATGGCGGTTTTCTTGACCGTGACCCTGATCGACATGCTCGCAAGCGGCGAAACCGGCCTGCACTGGAGTCTGCTGGGGCATCTGATTCGCGAGTTTGGTATCGGCGGGATTATCGGTCTGGGCGGCGGCTGGCTGATGCTGCAACTGGTCAACCGGATCAATCTGGCAAACGGCCTGTACCCCATTCTGGTGATCAGCGGCGGGCTGGCGGTGTTTGCCCTGACCAACGCCATCCACGGCAGCGGCTTCCTGGCGGTGTACCTGTGCGGCCTGGTGCTTGGCAACCGTCCGATCCGCAGCCGCCACGGCATTCTGCACATGCTCGACGGCATGGCCTGGTTGGCGCAGATCGGCATGTTCCTGGTGCTGGGCCTGCTGGTCACGCCGCATGATTTACTGCCCATCGCCCTGCCCGCGCTGGGTCTGGCACTGTGGATGATTCTGTTTGCCCGGCCGCTGTCGGTGCTGGTCGGCCTGCTGCCATTCAAAGCGTTCCATGATCGGGAAAAAGCATTTATCGCCTGGGTCGGCCTGCGCGGCGCAGTGCCGATCATTCTCGCGGTGTTCCCGCTGATGGCCGGGTTGCCGCATGCGCAGCTGTATTTCAACCTCGCTTTTTTTATCGTACTGGTCTCGCTGCTGGTCCAGGGGACGAGCCTGCCGTGGGTCGCCAAACTGCTGAAAGTTACCGTACCGCCAGAACCGGCACCGATTTCACGCGCCGCGCTGGAGGTGCATGCCACCAGTGAGTGGGAACTGTTCGTTTACCGCCTGGGTGCTGAAAAATGGTGCATCGGCGCCGCCCTGCGTGAACTGAAAATGCCCGAGGGCACCCGCATCGCGGCCCTGTTTCGCGGCCAACAACTGCTCCATCCGTCGGGTAGTACCACCCTCGAAGTCGGTGATCTGCTCTGCGTGATCGGCCATGAGCATGACCTGTCTGCCCTGGGCAAGCTGTTCAGCCAGGCCCCGCAACGCGGTCTGGACTTACGTTTCTTCGGCGACTTCGTCCTCGAGGGAGACGCTCAGCTCGGGCCTGTCGCGGCATTGTACGGTTTGAAACTCGACGGCCTGGATCCGGATATGCCGCTTAGCCAATTCATCATTCAGAAGAATCGCGGCGAACCGGTGGTCGGCGATCAGATCGAATGGAACGGTACAATTTGGACCGTTGCGGTGATGGACGGGAACAAGATCCTTAAAGTCGGCGTCAAATTTCCCGAAGGGAGCCGCCCAGGTCCTGGGTTGTTCCTCTAAACTCCCTCTCTCTTCGATCAGTTCGACCGGTACTTATGCTCAACCTGCGCACTTTTTTTGTTGCCGCCCTGCTTGGGCTCTGCCTCTCTACCGTTCCCGCACAGGCTGCCGAGCCGCCCACCCGCAGCGCCGTGCAGCAAAGTCTGGATAAAATTGCCGAACGCAAATTGCCCGACGCGGATCAAAAAGCCCTGCAACAGGTGCTTGAGCAAACCCTGACGCTGATCACCAGCAAGGAAGACGCTGAAAAGCGCCTGACCGAACTCAAACAGCAACTGAGCCAGGCTCCGCGCCAGACGACGGAAAACCAGCGAGAACTGACCCGTCTCAAAGCCAGCAAGGCTGTCCCGACGACCCAGCGTTACGCCAATCTCGACGTGCCGCCACTCGAACAATTGCTCACCGAACGCAGTACTCAGCTCAGTGACCTGCAGAAGAGCCTGAACGACGCCAACAGCCTGACCATCACCGCCCAGACCCGCCCGGAACGGGCGCAGGCCGAGATCAGTAGCAATCAGACCCGCGCCCAGCAGATCAATAACCTCCTCAAGTCAGGCAAGGATGGCGGCAAGACCATCAGCGCCGACCAGCGCGACCAGCTCAACGCAGAATTGGCTTCGCTCAACGCCGTGACCGTATTGCGCCGTCAGGAACTGGCGGGGAACAGCCTGCTGCAGGACCTCGGCAACAGCCAGCATGACCTGTTGACCGAGCGTGTCCGCCGGCAAGAGCAGGAAATTCAAGACCTGCAAACCCTGATCAACGACAAGCGCCGGGCCCAGTCGCAACAAACCGTCACGCAACTGTCCATCGAAGCGCAAAAAGCGGGCAGCAGCAGCCTGCTGGCTACTGAAAGCGCGGCCAACCTCAAGCTCTCGGATTACCTGTTGCGCGGCACCGACCGGCTCAACGATTTGACCCAGCAAAACCTCAAGACCAAGCAACAGCTGGACAGCCTGACCCAAAGCGATCAGGCGCTGGATGAACAGATCAACGTTCTCAAAGGCAGTCTGCTGCTGTCCAAAATCCTCTATAAACAGAAACAGGCCCTGCCGCACCTGACGCTCGACAATGGCTTGGCCGATGAAATCGCCGACATTCGCCTGTATCAATTCGAAGTCAATCAACAGCGGGAGTTGATCAGCAGCCCAAGCGCTTATGTCGAAAAGCTGCTCGCCACCCAGCCGCCAGAAGACGTTACACCGCTGCTGCGCAAAACCTTGCTTGACCTTGCGACCACCCGCAGCGATCTGCTGGAACGTTTGAACCGTGAGCTGAGCGCACTGCTCAATGAGTCCATTACCCTGCAGCTCAGTCAAAAACAGCTGGTCAGCACGGCGCTGAGCCTGCGTTCCACCCTCGACGAACAGATGTTCTGGATTCCCAGCAACAAACCGCTGGACCTGGAATGGATAGAAGGCATCCAGCCGCGCCTGACAAAACAGCTCGCCACCCTTCCGTGGGCTTCGAGTGTCAGCGAGTTGGCAGACGGGCTGACAAGCAGACCCCTGCTGTTTCTGCCACTGCTGCTGTTGATCGGCGCACTGGTGTGGAAGCGCAAAGCGCTCTACAGCAAGCTGAACAAATTGCACTCCGATATCGGCCACTTCAAACGCGACAGCCAATGGCAAACGCCGCTGGCGATCCTGATCAATATCTTGCTGGCCATGCCCGTGGCGCTGGGCCTGGCGTTGTGTGGCTACGCCCTGCAAATTGACGCCCGGGGGCAAAACGCCAACCTGGGCTCGGCCTTGCTACAAATCGCCCTGGCCTGGCTGGTGTTCTATACCGCTTACCGAGTTCTCGCGCCGGGCGGCGTCGCACAACTGCATTTCCGCTGGGAAAAACCGCAGGTTGAATTCCTCAGAGGCTGGATTCGCCGCCTGGGCCTGGTGGTGCTGGCGCTGGTCGCCGTCGTCGCGATGGCGGAACATCAACCTGCCGCGCTGGCCGACGACGTCCTGGGGATTGCCGTTGTTCTGACGTGCTACGCCATGATGACCTGGCTGCTAAGCCGTTTGCTGATCAGCAGCCCCACCCGCGAGAGCGCGTCGCTGTTCCGCAAAGCGATCGGCGTGATTTTCACCGCCCTGCCGATCGCCTTGTTCATCGCGGTGTGCTTCGGCTACTACTACACGGCACTGAAACTCAGTGATCGACTGATCAACACCCTGTACTTACTGATGCTGTGGCTGGTGATCGAAGCCGCCTTCATCCGCGGCCTGGGCGTAGCGGCACGACGCCTGGCCTACCAGCGCGCCCTGAGCAAACGTCAGGCGGCCAAGGAAAGCGGCGATGGCGACACAGTGATCGAAGAGCCGACACTGGACATCGAACAGGTCAACGAACAGTCCTTGCGCCTGATTCGTCTGGCCTTGCTCGGCGGCTTCATCGGCGCGCTGTACTGGGTCTGGTCCGACCTGATCACGGTGTTCTCCTATCTGGACAACATCACCCTCTACGAATACACCAGCGGCACCGGCGCGACCATGAGCATGGTGCCGATCAGCCTCGGCGACATGATTGGCGCACTGATCATCATCTGCATCACCGTCGTACTGGCTGGCAACCTGCCTGGCCTGCTGGAAGTGCTGGTGCTGTCACGCCTGAGCCTGGCCCAGGGCAGCGCCTACGCGACGACGACCCTCCTGTCGTATGCGATTGCCGGGGTCGGTTTCGTTTCCACCCTGTCGGCGCTGGGCGTGAGTTGGGACAAGCTGCAATGGCTGGTCGCGGCACTGTCGGTCGGTTTGGGTTTCGGGATGCAGGAGATTTTCGCCAACTTCATCTCCGGCATCATGATCCTGTTCGAACGTCCGGTGCGGATCGGCGACACCATCACCATCGGCAACCTGTCGGGCACGGTCAGCAAGATCCGTATCCGCGCCACGACCATCACCGACTTCGACCGCAAGGACATCATTGTCCCGAACAAGACCTTCATCACCGGGCAACTGATCAACTGGTCGCTGACCGACACCATCACCCGCGTCACCCTGAAACTGGGAGTCGATTACGGCTCGGACCTGGAGTTGGTGCGCAATCTGCTGCTCAAGGCCGCCCACGAAAACCCACGGGTGCTCAAAGACCCGCCGCCTATCGTGTACTTCCTGAACTTCGGCGAAAGCACCCTCGACCACGAGCTGCGCATGCACGTGCGAGACCTCGGCGACCGCAACCCGGTGCTCGACGAGATCAACCGCTTCATTAACCGCGAGTTCAAGGCACAGCACATCAACATCTCGTTCCGGCAGGTGGAGGTCTACCTCAAGAACATGCAGGGTCAGGAATACAAGATGGTGCCCATCGAAGCCGCAGAAAAAACCAGCGCTCCGGTCCCGGCGACGCCCCCTGCCGCCAAGGACGTACCCGAGCCACCGGACATCAGGCTCGACTGACACGCTTAATCCCAGCAGAATGGTCGGACATTCTGCTGGAGGTGGCCCTTGAAAGCCCTCGACGAACTGACCTTCGACAACCGTTTCGCCCGCCTGGGGGACGCGTTCTCCACTTCGGTGCTGCCTGAGCCTATCGCTGATCCGCGCCTGGTAGTCGCAAGTACTGCCGCCTTGGCGCTGCTTGATCTCGATCCGGCACAGGCCGAACTGCCGGTCTTCGCCGAAATCTTCAGTGGGCACAAACTCTGGGCCGACGCCGATGCGAGGGCCATGGTGTATTCAGGTCACCAGTTCGGCGCCTACAACCCACGGTTGGGCGATGGTCGTGGCCTGCTGTTGGGCGAGGTTTACAACGACGCTGGCGAACATTGGGACTTGCACCTCAAGGGCGCCGGGCAGACCCCTTACTCACGCATGGGCGATGGCCGGGCGGTATTGCGCTCATCGATCCGCGAGTTTCTGGCCTCTGAAGCCTTGCACGCACTGGGCATCCCCAGCAGTCGAGCCGCGTGCGTGATCGGCTCAAGCACGCCGGTATGGCGGGAGAAGCAGGAGCGCGCAGCCATGGTCCTGCGCCTGGCGCCGAGCCATATCCGCTTCGGCAGTTTCGAGTACTTCTTCTACACCAAGCAGCCGGAACGCCTGAAAGAGCTGGGCGAGCATGTGCTGGCGATGCACTTTCCCGAATGCCTGGAACAGCCTGAGCCGTACCTGGCGATGTTCCGGACAATCGTCGAACGCAACGCCGAGTTGATCGCCAAGTGGCAAGCCTACGGTTTCTGCCACGGCGTCATGAACACCGACAACATGTCGATTCTGGGCATCACTTTCGACTTCGGGCCGTTTGCCTTCCTCGATGACTTCGACCAGAACTTCATCTGCAACCACTCCGATCACGAAGGTCGTTACTCCTTCAGCAATCAGGTGCCCATCGGCCAATGGAACCTCAGCGCCCTCGCTCAAGCCCTGACACCGTTCATCAGTGTCGAAGCCCTGCGTGAAGCCCTCGGTCTGTTCCTGCCGTTGTACCAGGCTCACTACCTGGACCTGATGCGCCGCAGGCTGGGCCTGACCCGTGCCGAAGACGGCGACACCCAACTGATCGAGCGCCTGCTCAAACTGATGCAGAACAGCGGCGTCGACTACACCCTGTTCTTCCGTCGACTGGGCGATGAGCCCGCCGCCCTGGCCTCCACCCGCCTACGCGATGACTTTGTCGACATCAAAGGCTTCGATGCCTGGGCCACTGACTATCAGGCGCGAATCGCCCGTGAAGACAATGGCACCGAGCAACAACGCCAAGCACGCATGCACGCGGTCAACCCGGTCTATATCTTGCGCAACTATCTGGCACAAAAAGCCATCGACGCCGCCGAAGACGGCAACTATGAAGAAGTGCGCCGCCTGCACACCGTGCTGAGCAACCCCTTCGAAGAGCAGCCCGGCATGGCTAACTACGCAGAACGGCCGCCGGAGTGGGGGAAACATCTGGAGATAAGCTGTTCATCCTGAGGCCCGGGACGGTGGGGCCAGACTCTTTTTCAGGCAGTTGTATATTTGCCAGGACTTCGAACAGGGTGAGGAGACGGTCGTCCTCGGTGTTTTGAACACCCCCGCCCTCGCTGATCCTGCCCAGCAGGCGGGTCTCATAATCGCCCGGGTATTGAGCCTGCTCGATAGGGGGTAATGATTTGTAGTGGGACAGCACTTCAAACAATATCGCAGGCGTATGTGCGTTACCCGTCCGGTTGTACTCGTCCATTGCTTGAGCCGCTACTTTCTTGCTCCACTCCTGCGTCATGTCTTGTATTCCATACCAGGCAGCTCGCCTCTCGTTCACGGTATAAGAACCCGCGTCATCGTATGCAATCAGGCTCAACTGCTCCCTTGTTAATTCAACGAAAGGGTTTTTAGCGCCGGTATCCCATATAGCGGTGCGGGTCACATAGTCCGTAGCCTGCTTGGCTCTCGCCAACAATCCTGGGTCATGGGTATCGGGCACCTCGGCATCGTGCGTAGCCTTATTGGCATGGTAGATCTCGCCAGAAAATTGACCTCTCAACGTTCTGGCCAGATCACTAAGCTGGCTGCGGCTAAAATCTTTATCCCTTGTCTCTGCACGCGCCGAGCTTTCGCTGAGCTGACGAGAAAGCGTTGATAGCTCAACGGTATCGGCCGCTGCAGTCGCGGAGTTGATGGGACTCGTGGGGGGTATTGGAGTTATTACTGTCTTGACGGGGCCCGTTCCCGCGAGTGCCCCTGTAACCGAAACGCTTATATTATTGATCATTTGCACATTCCTACCCATCGATAGAGCAACAAGCGAGAGCAGCCCTTACTCGACGAAGGAAAATCTTCATCGAGCAGGAACACAAGAGATCTGACGACAAACGTGTTATTTCATTGTGAACTCAACCGCCCACGCATGAGTCGAGAAGTTGACGGCGGTAATTTTTACATCACACCGAGCCCCACCGCTGGCGACTGCATTTTTGTTCCACTTCGGCAGTTCAACACCCCGCACACGAGACTTCAGATACGTGGTTGTAAACTGACAAATTTTTGAACCCATCTGATAATGTAAGACCGCATAGTTAACATCTGGCGAACGATTACTTTGCACGGTAAAAGTATTTAACTTTCCCGCCTCCACTTGACCTTCAGGGGTGGGCGAAGCATTCGCCTTGGTGCCGGCCCCATTTTTGCCCACAGCACTGTAGATCGCCGCCGCTGTGCCGTTATTTTTAAAAGTAACACTGACCGCCGGCCCGGCCTGCGCTGCGGCAGAAACAGTGACAGCCGCTAGCATGGCCGAGAAAACGATGGGATTAATAATGTGCATAGTGATAGTCCATTTTGAGTCGAGGTTATTATTTTTATATTAAAAACCGAGCACTGCTTATTCATTAATTAATAGGGAGCTATATAGGGCCTCGACACTTATACGTAGACGCTTATTCAAGAAAGACAACAGATTGATTGCTGTTGCCAGAGACTATCGAGCTCGATTGCCGGGCACCACTCCCTGAACGGGTAGTTGACAATCCCACAGGCGCAAGCATCTGAAAACTGTAGGAGCAGGCTTGCCTGCGATCAACTGCACAGCAGTCGTAAAATGGTTGAACTCATTATTGCAGGAAGATCCTTCAGGCCGGTCGCGCCCCCGGTCATCCCTACAGACTTCCGAAAACTCATCGCCTATATTTCAATCACTTAGATCTTTTCTAATAAAAGCCGACTTGATTCTCGACGCCAGCATCACCATTTATCTCAAATGCACACACTGCCAACGGAGCCTCCCATGCCAGACCCACTCCTGATCCCCTGCCCGCATTGCAACGGGCTCAATCGCATCCCGGCCGACCGCCTTGGCGATCAGCCTAAATGTGGGCGCTGCAAGGCGCAGGTAGTGCTGAGCAAGCCTTTCGAACTCACTCAGGGCGACTACGCCAGTCAGATCAAAGGCGATCTGCCGCTGTTGGTTGACGTGTGGGCGGCGTGGTGTGGCCCGTGCAAGTCTTTTGCACCCGTCTTCGAACAAGCGGCCAGTCAGCTGTCCGGTCGCTGCCGGC
Organism: Pseudomonas sp. ASL8; assembly: GCF_056680355.1. NCBI lineage: Bacteria > Pseudomonadati > Pseudomonadota > Gammaproteobacteria > Pseudomonadales > Pseudomonadaceae > Pseudomonas > Pseudomonas sp. ASL8. Next base: position 1,212,736 of record NZ_CM155278.1, read on the forward strand.
TCGCCAAGCTGGACAGTGAGGCCAACCAGCAGTTGTCGGCTCAGCTAGGCATTCGTTCTATCCCCAGCTTGATCCTGTTCAAGAACGGCCAGGAAGTCGCGCGTCAAAGCGGCGCCTTTCCTCTACCACAGCTACTGGCCTGGTTGAAAAGCCAAGGGATCTAGACGTTGTTCAGCTGCGGCACACCTGCTGACTTTTCTGTAGGGCGATTCCGAAACAGGGTTTTCCAGCACCTGCCGCCGCATTTTACTACTAGCCTTCCTTACTCAACTTGAACGATGGGTAAGGACTATCTATGACGTTTGTCATCAGGGAAGGTGATCTCACTACCACGGACGGTTTTGTCATAGCGGCTTCCGCCAAGGCAATCGTGTTGCTGCGCAAACTGGCGAGGATGGGCGACCCCGTATGGTGCCCGGCGTGCGATAGCGTCGGTTACATCGCCCAAGGCAATCCAACCTATGTTGACGAGTATGTCGCGGTGGCAACCCACGGCCAATTGGTCCAGTGCGGCTGCACAGTGGGCAGCCATCGATTATTGGCGACACAAGACAGCTTTCAAGCCGATATGGAGGCGACGATTCCTATCCCGGCAGACCTCGCCGAAGCCGCGCGGATGACCGCTGAACAATGGTCCCGTGCCATCCACGACGGCTCATCACGCGAGAAGTTGTTTTCGCCTCTGCGGCAACCCTCCAGCGCGGCATACGTCAGCGCTGAGCACCCGACTCCAGCAGGTCGTGCAGATCGACGAACTGCTGGGTCAACTTGTGCCGTGGCTCGAGATGGATCAACGGGATGTTGGCCTGATGCGACTCACGCATCTTCACCGAACTGTTGAGGTAAACCGGTAACACCGGCAAACCTTCAGCGATCAACTCATCAAGGATTTGCTGCGGCAGGCTGGCGCGGGACTGGAATTGGTTGACGATGATGCCTTCCACCTCCAGGCCCTCGTTGTGATCCTCCTTCAGTTCTTCGATTTCCTTGAGCAGGCCATACAGCGCCTGACGCGAAAAACTGTCGCAGTCAAAAGGGATCAACACTCTGTCGGCGGCAATCAGCGCCGAAACCGCGTAAAAATTCAGCGCAGGCGGTGTATCCAGGTAAATCCGGTCGTAATCCTCGTCCAGTTCATCAAGGAGTTTTCGCAACTTGTTGATCTTGTGCTTGGCCTCAAGCTTGGGCTGCAAGTCGGCCAGTTCTGCCGTGGCGGTCACCACGTGCAGGTTGTCGAAGGGCGTTTCATAGATATCGACCTTGTTCTTCTTGGCAAACGGACCTGATGACAGGGTTTGCTTGAAGAAATCGGCGATGCCCATCGGAATATCGTCGCCGGTCAAACCGGTGAGGTACTGCGTCGAGTTGGCCTGGGCATCAAGATCGATCAACAGCGTCCGATACCCTTCGTGAGCGCTGACTGCCGCCAGGTTGCAGGCGATACTGGACTTACCCACTCCGCCTTTCTGATTGAACACCACGCGCCGCATGAATAGACCTCCTTGGTTCTGTAAATGGCCTTGATGAATGGGCCCGATGAATGGACCCGAGTCTAAGCAAAGCGGGTGACAAGGGCGAGCGCTTCATCTAAAGAGACGCTGATAACGGACTTAGGCTTACATAATTAATAGCGATTTTCCTACACTGGAAAGTCGAAATTAAAAATGCATAACGAAGGAACTATTTGTCTAAATAATCTATTCGCAACAGCATTTGCTACTCATCAGCCCCATCGGGATAATGCGCGCCTCTCGGCTAAAGCGCCTCACCCGAATGGGTGCCGTTTCGGCGAACAATACCCAAATGGGTGTTGTCTCGGAAAACCGCAGCGAAAGGCATGCCCGCAGGGGCGGGAAGAAAACTCGTGATCACGTTCAACATCGCACAATGGCGCGCCTGGGCCCCCGGCCTGGAAACGGTCGAGGACTGGCAACAATGGAGCCTGAGTCCATCCCTTTTAGACAGTGGGGATGCGGCGCCTGACGTCTCGTTTTTGCCCGCCATGCAGCGCAGACGCTTGAGTCGGCTGGCGCGGATGGCTTTCAGCGTTGGCTGGCCGTTGGCCGAAGGCATTGAGCCGCTTCCGCTGGTGTTCGTCTCGCGCCACGGTGAAACCCCGCGCACCCTCGACATCCTCACCGACCTGGCCGCCAATCAGCCGCTGTCGCCCACCCAGTTCAGCCTCTCGGTGCACAATGCCGTGATTGGCCTGTGGTCGATCATGCGCGGTGAAACCAGTGAGATGACGGCGCTGGCCGCAGCCGGTGATGGCCTGGAGCACGGTATCATCGAAGCCGTTGCCCTGCTGGCCGAGGGCTCGCCAGCCGTGCTGCTGATCATCACGGAAGAACAACCACCCGCCGCTTATGCCGACTGGATCGAGGACGTGCCCTTTCCCTACGCGGTCGGGCTACTGCTGACCCCTGGCACCGACTGGCAGTTGTGCCTGAGCACTGGCAGCGAAAGCCTGCCCCGCCCGGAATGGCCGCACGCCCTCAACCTGTTGCGCACGTTAGCGAGCGAGCAGACCACCTGCCAACATTCATGGAAAAACCGACTGTGGACCTGGCAACGGACCCGCTGAGCAAACGCCGCGACGCCTATTATTGGCGTCTGCTGGCGACCGCCCTGAGCTTTGCCCTTTTCGGGGTGGTCGGCCTGTGCCTGCGATTGGTGTTTTTCCCTTTGTTGAGCTGCCTGCCCGGCGATGTGCAACGCCATCGGTCGCGTGCCCGGCGCACGATCGGCTGGCTGCTCTGGCGGTTCATCCGATTTATGGCGCGCACTGGCGTGCTGACCTATGACGTCCAGGGCGCGGAAAAACTCGGCCGCCCAGGCCAGATGATCATTGCCAACCATCCGTCGCTGATCGACGTGGTGTTTCTGATCGGGTTGGTGCGCGATGCCAATTGCGTGGTCAAACAGAGTCTGTGGCAGAACCCCTTTACCCGGGGGCCGGTGCGCTCCGCCGATTACATCAGCAATGATGGCAGCATGGAGATGCTCGATGCTGCCGCAGACGCTCTACACAGCGGGCAGACACTCATTATTTTCCCGGAAGGCACGCGCACCACACCGGGGCAGGTGCCTGCCTTTCATCGTGGCGGAGCCTCAATCGCACTGCGAGGTGCGAAACTCATTACCCCGGTGACGATCCAAGTCAATCCCAGCACCCTGACTAAAGCCCAACCCTGGTATCGCATCCCGAAGCGCCGTGCGCACTTCAGTTTGCGCGTCGGGGCCGATATAGATCCACAAGCCTTTGCTGTGCTTGGCCCGGCCCCAATAGCCTCGCGCAAGCTCAACGATTATCTGCATCAGTACTTCATTAAGGAGCTCGCCAAAGATGAGCGATCTGCACCTGGAAATTAAACAGCTGATTATCGATGCCCTGGGCCTCGAAGACATCAGCACCCATGACATCGGCAACGATCAGATCCTGTTCGGCGAAGGCCTTGGCCTGGATTCGGTAGACGCCCTGGAACTGGGCCTGGCGATTCAGAAACGCTATGGCATCAAGATCGACGCCGACGCCAAAGACACCCGTAATCACTTCACCAGCGTGGACAGCCTTGCGGCGTTCGTCAGCGCCAGACAAGCGGCCTGAGGAATAACAATGCAAACCCGTGAAGACATCTTCGACACCCTGCGCAGTGCGCTGGTTGAGCTGTTCGAACTTGAGCCTGAGCGAGTCAACCTGCAAGCCAACCTGTACCAGGACCTGGAAATTGACAGCATTGATGCCGTGGACCTGATCGACCACATCAAACGCAAGACCGGCAAGAAAATCGCCGCTGAAGACTTCAAAGCCGTACGCACCGTCAACGATGTGGTCGAGGCGGTTTACCGCCTGGTCAATCCGGCCGCATGAGTCGGCTGATCGCCCTTGGCCTGCTGTTGGCTGGAGTGCTTTACCCCTTTGCGGTGTATTTCGGCATTGAGCATTTCGCCCCCTGGCAGTTCGCCTTGCTGCTCGGCGGGCTGTGGCTGGCGCGAGCGCTGACGGACAAGCGTCGCCCTGGCAGCGTGCTGACGGCCGTTGTCGCCCTGGGTTTTTGCCTGCTGCTGGGGCTGTTTAACAGCCCGTTATTACTGCGCTGGTACCCGGTGCTCGTCAGCGGATTCATGTTGAGTTTGTTCGGCCTCAGCCTGATCTATGGCCCACCCGTCATCGAGCGATTGGCACGCCTGAGCGAGCCTGACTTGCCCGAGATCGCGGTCCGCTACACCCGACAGGTGACCCAGGTCTGGAGCCTGTTTTTTCTGTGTAATGGCCTGCTCGCAGCGGCGTTGACCCTGTGGGCGCCATTGAGTTGGTGGACGCTGTACAACGGCTTGATCGCTTATGGCCTGATGGGCCTGCTGTTTGCCGGTGAATGGCTGTTGCGTCAACGTGTAAGAGGTCGCGCATGAATTGGATACCACTTGAGCACCTGTTGCTCGAGGCTTTGCCGGCCCGCGAACTGACGATGGCCCCCGCTCTGGATCATGCCCGTTTCTGCGAGCAGGCCCTGAGCGTTGCCGCCGGTCTGCAGGCCCGAGGCGTCAAGCGCCTTGCGCTGCATCTGGACGACGCCGGTCAGTTGGCCGTGGCCTTGTTCGGCGCATGGCGTGCCGGTGTCAGCGTGCTATTGCCCGCCGATCTGCAAGCACACACCCGCGAGCGCTGGTCGAACGACGTCGACCTGTGGCTCAGCGATCAAGTGGGCGACACGCACCTGGATGAATTGCACGCCGCGCCGCTATCGCCTGCCGCGTTGGACCTCGACACCTGTCGCCTGAGCCTGTGCACGTCAGGTTCCAGTGGCGAACCGAAGCTGATCGAAAAACGCCTGCGACAGTTAGCCAATGAAGTTGAAGCGCTGGAAGCGCTGTGGGGCGCCGACCTTGGCACGTCCTGCATCATCGGCAGCGTTGCCACCCAGCATATTTACGGCTTGCTGTTCCGGGTGCTGTGGCCGCTGTGTGCCGGACGCAGTTTTGTGCGCAAGCAGCTGCCATTCCCCGAAGATTTGCAGCGAACCAGTCGCGAACATCCGGCATTTGCCTGGGTCGCCAGCCCGGCGCTGCTCAAGCGCATGGGCGACAACCTCGATTGGCCGGCCTTGAGCAGCGTGCGCCGCGTGTTCTCTTCGGGCGGAGCGCTGCCCGCCGAAGCCGCACGCAGCTTGCAGCAGCGTTTGGGTCAATGGCCAACCGAAATCCTCGGCAGCTCGGAAACCGGCGGCATCGCCTGGCGTCAGGGCGATAACCTGTGGCAGGGTTTTGAAGGCGTGCAACTGAGCCAGGACAGCGACGGCGCCCTGCTGATCGAGTCCCCTTACTTGCCTGCTGGCCATGTCGAACACACGGCCGACGCCGCGCGTTTCAGCGCTGACGGACGTTTCGAATTGCTCGGCCGGCTGGACCGCATCGTCAAGCTTGAAGAAAAGCGTATTTCCTTGCCGCAACTGGAACACGCACTGGCAACCCATGAGTGGGTCAATGAAGTGCGTCTGGGCGTGGTTCAAGAGAACCGGGCGTCCCTCGGCGCGTTGGTGGTTCTCAGCGAAAGCGGTCTGCATGCCTTGCGCAATCAAGGCCGACGTACGCTGACCGAGCAACTGCGCCAGCATTTGCGCCCGTATTGCGAGGCCATCGCCCTGCCGAGACGTTGGCGGCTGCTGCGTCAGCTGCCGCTCAACGCCCAAGGCAAACTGCCACAGGCCGAGGTCGAAATCCTGTTGCTCGCCGCGCGCCCCAAAGAAGCGGAACTGCTCAGCCAGCAGCAGGTTGACGGCGAGTGGCGACTTGACTTGATGATTCCTCCAGACCTGGCTTATTTCAGCGGACACTTCCCGCAAACCCCGGTACTGCCGGGCGTGGTGCAGGTCGATTGGGCGCTGAGCCTGGGCCGGCGCCTGCTGGACCTGCCACCGAGGTTTGCAGGCATGGAAGTGTTGAAGTTCCAGCAACTGGTGCGCCCGGGCGATCAGGTTGCGCTGACCCTGCGTTTCGATGCCGAGCGCAGCAAACTGTATTTTGCCTACCGCAACACAGAAGCCGCCTGCTCCAGTGGCCGTATCGTGCTGGAGGCTGCACATGCATAACCCTTGCGCGGTGATCCCGGTTTATGACCACGAACGGACAGTGTCCGCCGTCGTGCATGAACTGCTGAAGGCGGGTCTACCCTGTGTGCTGGTCGACGACGGCAGCAGCCCGAGTTGTGCGGCGGTGCTGCAAGCGCTGGCCGGAGAAGAGAACGTCTATCTGGTGCGCCTGCCCATCAACCAAGGCAAAGGTGGCGCGGTAATGACAGGTTTCCGCGAAGCCGCACGCCTGGGTTTCAGTCATGCGCTGCAAGTGGATGCCGACGGCCAGCATGACCTGAGCGACGTATCACTGTTTCTCGACGCCTCGCGCCGCGCCCCCGAAGCGGTGATTTGCGGCTATCCGCAGTACGACGCCAGCGTGCCCAAGGTTCGCCTGTATGCACGCTACCTGACCCACTTCTGGGTCTGGGTCAACAGCCTGTCGTTACAGATCCGCGATTCAATGTGTGGCTTCCGGCTCTACCCCCTGGCACCGACTATCAAGCTGATCGACTCGGTCCAGGTGGGCAAGCGGATGGACTTCGACTCGGACATCCTGGTGCGCCTGTCCTGGCGCAATCAGCCGATGCGCTGGCTGCCGACCCGTGTTCATTACCCGCTGGACGGGGTGTCGCACTTCCGGCTGTTCCGCGACAACGTACTGATCACGAAAATGCACACCAAACTGTTCTTCGGCATGTTGGTGCGCATGCCGCTGATCCTGTGGCGACGGTGGCGACATGAGTGAGCCGACGAACGAAGCCAAAAAACATTGGGCCGCCCATCAGGAGCGTGGCAGTTTTCTGCTGATGAAACTGATGGCCTGGGGTGTGCGTCATTTCGGGCGACGCCTGCTGACTCCGGTGCTGTACGGCATCGTCCTGTACTTCTTCGTGTTTGGCCCAGGTGCCCGACAGAGTGCCCAGCAATACCAGCAGTACCTGGCCAGCTGGAGCGGACAATCGACCCTACGCCCTACCCGCCGGAGCGTGTTCAAGCAGTTCATGGCCTTCGCCGATGCACTGCTGGACAAGCTCGACGTATGGAACGGCAAGCTCACGCTGGACCAGATCACGATTATCGATCACGACTTGCTGCGCAACCAGTTGCGCAGTGGGCGCGGGCAAATGCTGGTCGGCACCCACCTGGGCAATCTCGAAGTCTGCCGCGCGCTGGCCGAGCTGGGTGAACGGGTCACCATGAACGTGCTGGTGCACACCAAGCACGCTGAACGCTTCAATCGCCTGTTGGGTGAAGCAGGCGCCACCAATCTGCGCCTGATTCAGGTCAGCGAGCTGAACCCGGTGATCATGCTGCAATTGAGCCAACGCCTGGATAACGGTGAATGGCTGGCCATCGCTGGCGACCGCGTCCCCCTGCATGGCGGGCGCAATGTACGGGTGGATTTCCTTGGCCACCCCGCCGCTTTCCCACAGGGCCCATGGCTGTTGGCGGGCTTGCTGCAATGCCCGATCAATCTGATTTTCTGCCTGAAGGGCGCCAGCGGTTATCGCGTCATTCTCGAACCTTTCGCCGAGCGCATTAAATGGCGGCGCAGTGATCGCGAGCAGGTGGTCGCCGGACATGTCCAGCGCTATGCCGCACGCCTCGCCCATTATTGCCTTGAGGCACCACATCAGTGGTTCAACTTCTACTCATTCTGGAAGACCGATGACGATCCAAGCGCTTGAACCGGTAACCTTCGGCGAACAGCCGTTGCGTATTGAAGAGGTGCTGCTGCTGGCCAATCGCCAAGTGCCGACTCAGCTGCAAAACGACAGCGCATTTCGCCTGCGCATCGCCAAAGGCGCGCAATTTCTTGATTCCCTACTGGACAAGGAAGGCGTGATCTATGGCGTAACCACCGGTTATGGCGACTCCTGCGTCGTCGCGGTGCCGTTGCAGCACGTCGAAGCGCTGCCGCGTCACTTGTACACGTTCCACGGCTGCGGTCTCGGTAAAATGCTCGATGCACAAGCGACCCGAGCGGTACTCGCGGCGCGGTTGCAGTCGCTGTGCATGGGCGTTTCCGGGGTGCGCGTGGAGTTGCTGGAACGCCTCCAGGCCTTTATCGATCAAGACATCCTGCCGCTGATCCCGGAAGAAGGCTCGGTGGGCGCCAGCGGTGACCTGACGCCGCTGTCTTACGTGGCCGCGACCTTGTCCGGTGAGCGCGAAGTGATGTTCCGTGGCGAACGCCGCGCGGCCGCTGACGTGCACCGCGAGCTGGGCTGGGACCCGCTGGTCCTGCGCCCGAAAGAAGCGCTGGCCTTGATGAACGGCACCGCAGTCATGACCGGCCTCGCCTGCCTCGCCTTCGCCCGCGCCGATTACCTGCTGCAACTGGCGACCCGCATCACTGCGATGAACGTGGTGGCCTTGCAGGGCAATCCCGAGCATTTCGATGAGCGCCTGTTTGCCACCAAGCCACACCCAGGGCAGATGCAAGTCGCCGCCTGGTTGCGTCAGGACCTGGCCATCGATGCACCGACCGCGCCCTTGCACCGCTTGCAAGATCGCTATTCGCTGCGTTGCGCTCCCCATGTACTGGGCGTGTTGGCCGACAGCCTGAACTGGCTGCGCTCGTTCATCGAAATCGAGCTGAACAGCGCCAACGACAACCCGATCATTGACGCTGAAGCCGAGCGCGTGCTGCATGGCGGCCACTTCTATGGCGGCCATATCGCATTCGCCATGGACAGCCTCAAGACCCTGGTAGCCAACGTCGCCGACCTGCTGGATCGGCAACTGGCATTGCTGGTGGACGTGCGTTACAACCACGGCCTGCCCAGCAACCTGTCAGGCGCCAGCGCTGAGCGGGCGATGCTCAACCACGGGTTCAAGGCGGTGCAGATCGGCACCAGTGCCTGGACAGCCGAAGCCTTGAAAAACACCATGCCAGCCAGCGTGTTCTCGCGTTCCACCGAATGCCATAACCAGGACAAGGTCAGCATGGGCACCATCGCCGCCCGTGATGCGATCCGCGTACTGGAGCTGACCGAGCAAGTAGCCGCCGCCACCCTGCTCGCGGCCAATCAAGGTGTCTGGCTGCGCAGTCGGGTTGACGATGCTCGCCCCCTGCCGCCCGCGCTGGCAGCCATGCACGAGCAACTGAGCAAAGACTTCCCGCCCGTGATCGAAGACCGTGCGCTGGATGGCGAACTGCGCCTGTGCCTGCAGCGGATCGCCGACCGCCACTGGAGGCTGCATGCGCAGTAAGGGCGTGATCCACACTGACACCGAAATCCAGGTGCCGTTTTTCGACATCGACATGATGAACGTGGTCTGGCACGGCCATTACATCAAGTACCTGGAAATCGCCCGCTGTGCGCTGCTTGACCAACTGGACCACAACTACCAGCAAATGCTCGACTCCGGCTACGCGTGGCCGGTCATTGACCTGCAATTGCGCTATGTACGCGGCGCGGTGTTCGGCCAGAAGCTGAGCGTCCGCGCCAGTCTGGTGGAGTGGGAGAACCGCTTGAAGATCAACTACCTGATCAGCGACGCCATCACGGGCGAGCGCATGACCCGCGCCACCACGATTCAAGTGGCCGTGGAGATTGCCAGCCACGACATGCAACTGGCATCGCCCAAGGTGTTCACCGATGCCGTACAGAGAGCGTTGCCATGAACCGTCTTTGCCACCTGTTGTGCGCCGTTGCCCTGCTTGGCCTGTCATCGCTGGCTAACGCCTTCGACCTGCAACAACTGAGCACGCAACTGGGAAAACCCTCGGTGATCCACGGCGATTTCATTCAGGAAAAACACCTGCGCGCCCTGCCCCAGCCGCTGACCAGCAAGGGTAAATTCGTCCTCGCCAAGGACTATGGCCTGCTCTGGCTGCTGGCGACGCCGCTGAAACAGGATTATCGAATCAGCACCGTCGGGATTGCCCGCCGCGATGCCAACGGCTGGCAATTGCTGCCGAGCAAGAGCGCAGGCGCCGAGCAAAACCGGCTGTTCCTCGCCGTGCTGCAAGGCGACAGCAGTGGCCTGCAACGTGATTTCGACCTGCAACTGAAAGGCGATGCACAGGCGTGGCAACTGACCCTGACCCCGCGTTCATTGCTGCTGCAACAGGTGTTCAAGCAAATCAATATTGACGGCGGCGAGCTGGTTCAACGTATCGAGCTGCTTGAAACCCAGGGTGACAGCACCCTGCTGCGCATGATCAACAGCAGCGCCGCCAGCACCTTGAGCGATGCGGAGCACCATGACTTTGTTGACTAGACGCGAGTCGCTTGAACGCTGGATGCCACGCCTGTTCCTGGTGCTCTTGATGGCCATGCTGGCCCTGGCAGGCTGGCAATGGCGCAACGGTCCTCCGCTGTCGGCCAACTTGATGGAGCTGGTGCCCGGCTCAACCCCGGATGCCCTGGAACTGCGCGCAGAAGAGCGCATGCAGGAACCCCTCAACCGCGAGATGCTGGTGTTGGTTGGTCACGTGGATCGCCAGCACGCCATCGATCTGGCCCAACAGTTGGGCGAAAAATGGCAGGCCAGCGGGTTGTTCGAGAAGGTTCAATGGAACCTGCAAACCGACATCCCGGGGCTGCGCCAGCAATTGCTCCAGGGGCGACTGGCGATGTTGTCGCCCGCCGACCGCAGCGAGCTGATCGAGCAACCACAAGCGTTTATTCAGCAACGCGTGCAGAGCCTGTTCGACCCCTTCACCGGCTTCAGTCTGGTGCCCAGCCAGGATGACTGGCTCGGCCTGACCGGGCGCATTCAAAACAGCCAGCCACAGCATGGTTCCGTGCAGCTGGACCTCGGCAGTGGCGCGTTGATCGCCAACGCCGACGGTAAAAGCTGGGTGCTCCTGCGCGCACGAACCCAAGGCAATGCGTTCGACATGCACTTGCCACTGCAGGTCGCCGACCTGCTCAGTGCTGCGCGCGAACAAGCCCGCCAGGCGGACGCGCAATTGCTCGCTGCCAGCGGCTTGCTGTATGCCGCAGAAGGCCAACGCCAGGCCTCCCGGGAAATCACCTGGGTCGGCGGCGGCGCCACGCTGGGTATTTTGTTGTTGCTGCTGCTGGCATTTCGGCGCTGGCGCGTGCTGCTGGCGTTCGTGCCTGTGGTGGTGGGCATGTTATTCGGCGCGGTGGCCTGCGTGGCGCTGTTCGGCCACATGCACGTGATGACCCTGGTACTGGGTTCCAGCCTGATCGGGGTCGCGGTGGATTACCCGCTGCATTACCTGTCGAAAAGCTGGAGCATGAAAGCCTGGCGCAGCTGGCCAGCCTTGCGCCTGACCCTCTCGGGCTTGAGCCTGAGCCTGGCCACCAGTTGCATCGGCTATCTGGCCCTGGCCTGGACGCCTTTCCCGGCCCTGACCCAGATTGCGGTGTTCTCCGCTGCCGGGCTGGTCGGCGCCTATTTGACTGCGGTGTGCCTGCTGCCGGCGATGCTCAACAATATGGAACTGCGTCCGGCCACCTGGCCGCTGCGTATCGCTGAGTGTTTGTTGAGCATGCGTGAAGCCCTGCTCGGTCGCATCGGCACACCCGTGTTACTGGGGCTGCTGCTGGTATTCTGCGCCGCCGGGCTGTGGCAACTGACCAGCAAAAACGACATCCGCCAATGGATCAGCGCGCCGCCGCAATTGCTGGCGGAAGCCCAAACCATCGCCAGCATCACCGGCTATCAGCCAACCAGTCAGTTCTTCCTGGTGCGCGCCGCCGATCAGCAGCAATTGCTCGAACGGCAGACCGCGCTGAGCCAACGACTGGACCAACTGATCAGCCTCGACAAGTTGCAGGGCTACCTGGCGCTTAACCAATTGCTCAGTCCGCCCGAAGAGCAACGCCGCGTGCGCGATGCTCTGGGCAAACTGCCGTTGTATTGGCAGCCGCTGATTGAGTTGGGCGTACCGGCCAGTGCGCTGCAAGCAGAGCTGGCACGCTTGCAGGCATTACCGATTGAAGACATCGACATGGCGTTGGCCGGTCCTTTGGGCGAACCGTGGCGCGGGCTCTGGCTCGGGGCGACACCTGATGGCGTGGCGGGCATGGTCAGCCTGCAGGGCTTGAACAACCCGGCATTGTTACGCGTACAGGCGCTGGACCTTGAGGGCGTGCAACTGGTGGATCGTCTCGGCGACTTGAACAACGTGTTCGCCGCCACCCAAATCAGCGCTGCGGAGCTCAAGCTGTTGTCCTGTGGCCTGATCGTGTTGTTGTTGATTCTGCCCTTCGGTCTCAGTGGCGCCCTGCGGATCGTCGCCCTGCCACTGTTGGCGGCACTGTGCAGCCTGGCAAGCCTCGGCTGGCTGGGCCAGCCGCTGACCTTGTTCAGCCTGTTCGGGCTGCTCCTGGTCACGGCCATCAGCGTCGATTACGCGATCCTGATGCGTGAGCAGGTCGGCGGCGCGGCGGTCAGCCTGCTCGGCACCCTGCTCGCCGCTGTCACCACCTGGCTTTCGTTCGGCCTGCTGGCGGTGTCCAGCACGCCTGCGGTGAGCAACTTCGGCCTGTCCGTAAGCCTCGGCCTGGCCTTCAGCTTCATGCTCGCACCGTGGGCCGGTCGTCAACCGCATACCCCCGCCATCGCCGAGTCGGCAGCATGATGATCGCGCTGTTCTGGCTGCTGGCCTTGCTGATGTTTGCGCTGGCAACACGCCTGGGTCGCTACGTTGGCCTGATCCCCATCGTCAGCCAATTGTTGCTGGCGACGTTCGGCCTGCCGTTGCTGATGGTGTTCTGGATCGAGCCGCAGTGGCAACTCAGCGGCGCGCAACTGGTGGAGCCCGTTTGGTTGAAGACCCTGTATGGTCTGGGTTTCGCCCTCGTGCTTGGGCACATCCTCAGCGACGTGATCGAGCTGGACATGGACCGGCAAAGCCTGAAAATCGCCGTGCCGAGCTTTTGCGTGCCCTTCTGCTGCGGGCTGGCGTGCGCGTTCTGGCTGCTGCCGGAGCAAGCGTGGCTAAGTTCGCTGGCGGTCGGCCTGGTGTTCGCAATCACGGCGATTCCCGTGTTGTTTTTATACCTGCACCACATCGACTATCCACCTGCGGCGACCCGACGTCTGGTGCAGACTGCGATCCTGATCGACCTGACCTGCTGGAGCCTGTTCGCCATCGCCCAAGGCAGCCTGCACCTGAGCAGCCTGTTGCTGCCGCTGCTGGGCGCCTGCGTTCCGTTGCTCTTCAGGGTGCTGCGTCTACGCCAGCCAAGGGTCTACAGCCTGACCTTTTTCGCACTGCTGGTGGTCGCCGAGCACTACAAGCTCAACGCCCTGATCCTCGGTATCGGCTACCTGTTTTGCATGGCCTGGCTCAAACAGCCCTTCGTACTGCCGCTAAATCCCGAACTGTTCAAACGCCTGCAGAACACACTGGCAATCCCCATGATCCTGACGTTCGGGATCGTCCAGATCAATGTTCACAGCGCCGTGAGCAGCCTCAGCTGGCTGCAACTCTGCGCGCTGCTGGCGCTGCCGATTGCCAGTAAAGTGCTCGGCAACTGGCTTGGTCTGCGCTGGGCTACGCCGTCGTTTACTGGCGCAAGCCGTTGGCGTGAAAGCCTGCTGCTCAATATTCGCGGCTTGAGTGAGATCGTCTTCCTCAACCTGCTGCTGCAACAACAGCTGATCAGTCCGGCGCTGTACTTCGCGCTGATGCTGATGGGCTTGATCGCGACCCTGATGCCCGCATTCGCGGGCATGAACCGAATGATTGTCAAACCCGCCGAACAGGCAAGGAGCCCTTGTGCCAACAGCTGAAATGGAACGACGCCAGGTCGTAGTAATTGGTGCCGGCCCCTCTGGCGCAATCGCGGCGGCACTGCTCAAGCGTCAGGGACACGACGTGCTGATCATTGAGCGCCAGCTTTTCCCACGCTTCTCCATTGGCGAAAGTTTGCTCTCGCACTGCCTGGATTTCGTCGAAGAAGCCGGCATGCTCGACGCCGTGGAGGCCGCTGGTTTTCAAGTAAAAAACGGCGCGGCCTTCGCCTGGGGCGAGCGTTACACCCATTTCGACTTTGGCGACACCTTCAGCAACGGCAAGCCGACCACGTTCCAGGTGCAACGCGCCACCTTCGATAAGTTGCTCGCCGATCAGGCTGGGCTGCAAGGCGTAGAAATCCGCTATCAGGAAGAAATCACTGCAGCCAATTTCGATGGCCCGCAACCCCAACTGCGCGCACGCCGCGAAGATGGCAGTGAGTACACCCTGGAAGCGGACTTCGTGCTGGATGCCAGCGGCTATGGCCGGGTACTGCCGAGACTGCTCGACCTGGAAGCACCGTCGAACTTTCCGATTCGCCAGGCGGTGTTTACCCACATCGAAGACCGCATTGATGACAAGCACTTCGACCGCGAGAAGATCCTCGTCAGCATTCACCCCACGCATCGCGACATCTGGTTCTGGCTGATCCCGTTCAGCGATGGCCGCTGCTCGTTGGGCGTGGTCGCCTCGGCCGAGCACTTTCAAGACAAACCAGAGGATCTGGAGGCCTGCCTGCGGGCGTTCATCGACGAAACACCCAGCCTCTCGGGCCTGCTGCAAAATGCTGTGTGGGATACCCCGGCGCGCACCATCAATGGTTATTCGGCCAACGTCAAAACCCTGCACGGCCCGGGCTTCGCTCTGCTGGGTAACGCGGCAGAGTTTCTCGATCCGGTGTTCTCTTCCGGCGTGACCATCGCCATGCGCTCGGCCAGCATGGCTGCCGGCCTGCTGCATCGTCAGTTGCAAGGCGAAACCGTCGATTGGCACGCCGAGTTCTCCGTGCCGCTCAAGCGCGGCGTCGACACGTTCCGTGCTTATGTCGAAGGCTGGTACGAAGGCACCTTCCAGGATGTGATCTTCCACTCCGACAGCCCACCGGAAATCCGCCGCATGATCAGTGCGATCCTCGCGGGTTATGCCTGGGATGAACGCAACCCTTTTGTCAGCGAAGCCAAGCGCCGCTTGCGGGTGATCTCTGAAGTCTGCGCGAGCGCAGCGCAATGAGCAGCGCCTACCTGAGCGACAGCTACGTCGAGGAAACCCGCTTTGGCTTATGGTTCCTGCGCAGCCACACGTGGCAGCACCACGTACTGCGCGTGGCGATCAATGATTTGCGTGGGCTCTTTGATCAAGGCGCGCCGGGCATCGCGCCACCGGCTGACGCCGTGCTCCTGGATGCTGGCTGTGGCCAGGGTAAATCCTTCCGGTACTTGCAGCAGGTGTTCGCCCCGGCGCGTTTACTGGGCGTGGATGCCGACCCGCAAAGCCTGTCCGTGAGCCGCGACGAAGCGGTGCGCCAAGGCATCAATGTCGAACTGATCGGCAGCGATTGCGCGCACTTGCAACTGCCGGACGCCAGCGTCGACCTGCTGTTCTGCCACCAGACTTTTCACCATCTGGTGGAGCAGGAACAGGCCCTCGCCGAGTTCTATCGGGTGCTGAAGCCGGGCGGTTATCTGCTGTTCGCCGAATCGACCAAGGCATACATCGATACCTGGGTGATCCGCTGGCTGTTCCGCCATCCGATGCAGGTGCAGAAGAGCGCCGGGCAATACCTCGACATGCTGCGCGGACAGGGCTTTGAGTTCGACCCTCACCATGTTTCGTACCCGTATTTGTGGTGGAGCCGTTCAAAGGATTTCGGCCTGCTGGAGCGCTTTGGACTGCGCCGCCCCGCGCCCTTCGGTCAGCGCGAAGAAACCCTGGTCAACGTCGTCGCACGCAAGCCCGTGCAAGGTAGCGCAGGATGATTCGTGGCCTGCTGCTGAGCGTTTGCCTTCTATTGCTGTGCGCCTGCGCCAGCCAGGCGCCCCTGCCCGAGACACTGCCGCACCTGCCGTTGCCGCTGCAATTGCACATCCAGCGCGAGCAGGCGGGCCAACGCCAGGATTGGTTGTTGGTGGTCCAGCAGGAAGAGGCCAGCTTGCGTTGGTCGCTGCTCGACCCGCTGGGCATCCCTCTCGCCCGCCAGCGCTTGAACAACGGCGCATGGCAGGCCGATGGTCTGTTGCCGCCCAATCCGGAAGCACGCGAGCTGTTCGCTGCGCTGCTGTTCGCCCTGACGCCGGCGCCTGAGTTACGCAGCCGCTATCCTGCGGCGCAATCCCAGGCCAGCCAACGCAACTTGGGCACGCGCTGGCGCGTCGATTACCGCCAACCGCAAGTCTTCAGTCTGCGGCTGGAGCAGGGCCTGAGCTACAACGTCAGCCCGTTGAATGACGAGACCACGCCATGACCGCCTACCTCAACGCGTTGGGGGTGATCTGCGCCCTGGGCAATGACAAAACCGAGGTCGCGCGCAGGCTGTTCGCGGGCGATGACTCCGGCATGGTCGAAGAGAACGACTGGGTTCCGGGTCGGCGCTTGCCGGTCGGCGCCGTACAGGGCGTATTACCGCAGACACCTCCCGAGTTGGGCCAGCAAAGCAGCCGCAACAATCAACTTCTGCTGGCCGCCGCCCTGCAAATCGAAGGCGATATCCAGCAGGCCATTGAACGCTATGGCCGCTCGCGTATCGGCGTGATTCTCGGCACCAGCACCTCGGGGATCGATGAAGCCAGCCGTGGCATTGCGACGTATCTGCGCGAGCAGCGATTCCCCAGCGATTATGACTATCAGCAACAGGAACTCAGCGCCCCGGCGAATTTCCTCGCGGCCTGGCTGCAACTCAGCGGCCCGGCCTACGTCATTTCCACCGCCTGCACCTCCAGCGCGCGGGCGCTGCTCAGTGCGCGGCGCTTGCTGGACATGGGGGTGTGCGACGCGGTGCTGTGCGGTGGCGTAGACACCCTGTGCCATCTGACGCTGAACGGGTTTTCTGCACTGGAAGCGGTGTCGGAACAGCGCTGCAATCCATTTTCGCGCAATCGCAACGGGATCAACATCGGCGAGGCAGCTGTCTTATACCTAATGACCCGCGAGGCCAGCGGTGCCACGCCGATTGCCCTGCTCGGTGCCGGAGCCAGCTCTGATGCCCACCATATTTCCGCACCGGAACCCAGTGGTCGCGGCGCGCGCCAAGCCATGCAAAAAGCGCTGAACAATGCCGGTCTGCGTGCAGAGCAGATCGACTACCTGAATTTGCACGGCACCGCCACGCAACACAATGACGCGATGGAAAGCTTCGCCGTGCAGGCGATCTTTCCAGATGGCGTGCCCTGTTCATCAACCAAACCCATGAGCGGCCACACCCTCGGCGCTGCCGGAGCGCTGGAAGCGGCGTTCTGCTGGCTGAGCCTGGCGTCGGAAAATACGCAACAGGCATTGCCGCCGCACCTCTGGGATGGCGAAGCCGATGCCCAACTGCCCGTCCTGAAATGGGTCGAGCCCGGCCAGCGCCTGCTGCACACCCGACCACGCCGACTGATGAGCAATTCCTTCGCCTTCGGTGGCAATAACGTCAGCCTGATTATCGGAGACGCCCCATGATCGATTGGCCGATTGCCGAACTGGTGCCCCACGCCGGAGACATGATCCTCATCGATCAGGTCCTGACGTTCGACGAAGAACAAATTCACACCCGCCTGAAAGTAAGGCCTGGCGGCTTGTTCAGCCTTGCCGATGGCAGCCTCCCGGCCTGGGTCGGAATAGAACTCATGGCCCAGAGCATTGCCGCCTACGCAGGTTGCAAGGCGCGCGTGCAGGGCCATAAGGTCCAACTCGGCTTTTTGTTGGGCACGCGCAAGTTCGAATGTAACGTCGAGCACTTCCCCGCAGGCACTGAACTGACCATCCACGCCCTGCGCTCACTGCAGGATGACAATGGCATGGGCGTTTTCGAATGCCACCTGACCGGTCCCGGCATCAAGGCCATGGCGCGGGTTAACGTGTATTGCCCACCCCTGCCCGCTGACTATCTCGCTGAAGGAGTTTCCGCATGACTGAATCAATACTGGTCACCGGCTCCAGCCGTGGCATCGGCCGTGCCATCGCCCTGCGTCTGGCCCAGGCCGGTTACGACCTGATCCTGCATTGTCGCAGCGGCCGTACTGAGGCCGAAGCGGTTCAGCGGGAAATCCAGGCCTTGGGCCGACAAGCGCGCATACTGCAATTCGACGTCGCCGACCGCGCTGCGTGCAAGGCGATTCTCGAAGCCGACGTGGAGACTCACGGCGCCTATTACGGCGTTGTCTGCAATGCTGGCCTGACCCGTGACGGCGCCTTTCCGGCGTTGACCGACGAAGACTGGGATCTGGTCATGCGCACCAACCTCGACGGTTTCTACAACGTCCTGCACCCGGTAATGATGCCGATGATCCGGCGTCGCGCCGCCGGGCGGATAGTGTGCATCACATCGGTTTCGGGCTTGATCGGCAATCGCGGGCAGGTCAATTACAGCGCCTCCAAGGCGGGTATCATTGGTGCTGCCAAAGCACTCGCCATCGAACTGGGCAAACGCAAGATCACCGTCAATTGCGTCGCCCCCGGCTTGATCGACACGGCAATGCTCGACGAAAATGTGCCCGTGGATGAGCTGATGAAAATGATCCCCGCGCAACGCATGGGCACCCCCGAAGAAGTCGCCGGTGCCGTGAATTTCCTGATGTCGGCCGAAGCGTCCTACATCACCCGTCAGGTTCTGGCGGTCAACGGAGGCCTGTGCTAATGAAGCGCGTAGTTGTTACCGGCATGGCCGGTATTACATCGCTGGGCAGTGACTGGACCAGTATCGAAGCCAACTTCAACGCCAACCGCAGCGGCATTCGGCGGATGGATGAGTGGGACCGTTTTACCGAACTCAACACCCGCCTCGCCGGCCCGATCGACGATTTCGCGGTGCCCGCGCACTGGACCCGCAAACAGTTGCGCAGCATGGGCCGCGTGTCACGGCTGGCCGTCGGCGCGGCTGAGCAGGCGTTGCTCGACGCGGGCCTGCTCAACGACCCGATCATTCGCGACGGGCGCATGGGCGTTTCCTGTGGCTCGTCCACCGGCAGCACCGATGAGATCAAAGCGTTCGGCAACATGCTGATCAACTCCGTCGCCGAAGGCCTGAACGCCAACTCCTATGTGCGGATGATGCCGCACACTACGGCGGCGAACATCAGCATCTTCTTCGGCCTGACCGGGCGTTTGATTCCGACCTCCAGCGCCTGCACCAGTGGCAGCCAGGGCATCGGTTATGCCTACGAATCGATCAAGTTCGGTCGCCTGCCGCTGATGCTGGCCGGTGGCGCTGAAGAGCTGTGCCCGACCGAAGCCATGGTCTTCGACGCGCTGTACGCCACCAGCCTGAAAAACGACGCCCCGCACACCAGCCCTCGCCCTTACGACAGCGACCGCGATGGCCTGGTGATCGGTGAAGGCGGCGGCATGCTGGTCCTCGAAGAACTGGAACACGCCTTGGCCCGGGGAGCGCACATCCACGCCGAGATCGTCGGCTTCGGCTGCAACGCCGATGGCGCGCACGCGACCCGTCCGGAGCAGGTCACCATGCGCCGCGCCATGGAACTGGCCCTGGAGGACGCCGACCTGAGTGCTGACGCCATCGGTTACGTCAATGGTCACGGCACTGCCACCGAACAAGGCGACATCGCCGAGACCCTGGCGACCCACAGCCTGTTCGGGGCGCGGATGCCCATCAGTTCGCAGAAAAGCTTTCTCGGCCACACCCTGGGCGCGTGCGGTGCGCTGGAGTCGTGGTTCTGCATCGAAATGATGAACCGCGACCGCTACATCCACACCCTCAACCTTGATACTGTCGATCCGCGTTGTGGCGAACTGGATTACTTGCGCGGGGAATCGCGGCACATGAGCAACCAATTCGTGATGAACAATAACTTCGCGTTTGGTGGCGTGAATACGTCGTTGATCTTCCGACGCTGGTAGAAGCCCCACAAATACCCTGTAGGAGGCCCGCCCCATTTTCGACACCGTGCTGTCGCGCAGCAAACTGGGTTGCGATTTGTGTGTCGTGATCAGTGGCGGTCTGCGATCGCCCCGGGGTCGCGTCCGACGGAACCGGTCGTTTTCTTGAGACCGCTGAAGGTCGTGCCGACCTTATCGCAGCCTTCGGCAGCTCCTACAGGACCCCGTTTGCTGCGCGACAGCGCGGCGTCAAAGACGCGGCGGGGCCTCCCACAAGATTTTTATCTGCCGTTGGGATTTCGAGTGAATTGACTGCCGAATTACGGCAAGGCCCCTTTTCCAGAAGGCCGAGTGGAGGTGTTGCGCAGGGGGTAACGAGGCAGGACGCCGAGTTAGCCGCACGGGGCCAGGGATGGCCCCTTGCGGCGACCCCCGGAGCAACGCCGGAGCGAGGGAAATCCGAGCCTAGGCGAGGATCCGCATGGAGGGGCAAGCCTTTTGGCGGGACCTTTTAGGCGTTTGTAAAAGGTCCCTCGCTGTAAGAGCGAAACCATAATTCCGGCAACCACACATGCCGGATATACACCCAAGATACAGCGCCAACTAATTGTTTTTAAAAGAAAAATAACCAGCCTGACAGGCGCGTCTACAGCGCTACCGCCTGCTTGGTCAACAACTCAACAAACGCCTTGGCCATCGGTGAATGCTGATCCCGACGCTGCACTAGCCAAACCGCCGTATTGGCCTCTGCATCGAGCAACGTTCGGTAGACCACGCCGTCGATGCGCATGCGCTGGTAAGACGCTGGCAACACCGTGACCCCCAACCCTGCTGCCACCAGCCCGATAATGGTCATCGCCTCACCCGCCTCTTGGGTGATCAGCGGGCTGAACCCTGCCTGGCGCGCCAAGTTGATCAGCTGTGCGTACAAACCGCTGCCGTATGAGCGCGGGAAGAACACAAAGGGTTCAGCCGCCAGCGCCGACAGCTGCAGGCCTTCTTCACTGCCCACCGCCAACGGATGATCGGCACGGATAATCGCCACCAGCGGTTCGCGGAACAACTCCACGGCGACCAACGATTCCGGCAAGGGCAAGGGACGCATGATGCCAACCTGCACCGACTCATCCACCAGTGCCTCAGCCACTTCCTTGCTGCTCATTTCCTGTAGCGCCAGGTGAACCGCCGGGAAAGCCTGACGGAACGCAAAAATCGCCTGCGGAATGCTTGAGTTGAAGGGCGCCGAGGAGGTGAAGCCGATTTTCAGCTCGCCTAACTGCCCCAACTGCGCACGCCGCGCCACGTCGGCAGCTTTATCGACCTGGGCCAGCACCAGACGGGCCTCGGCCAAAAACAGCCGACCGGCTTCACTCAGCTCGACTCGACGATTGGTGCGCTCGAACAACCGCGCGCCGATCTCCTGTTCAAGCGCCTGAATTTGCTGGCTCAACGGCGGCTGGGAGATGCCCAGTGCCTGCGCGGCCCGGCCGAAATGCAGCTCTTCGGCCACCGCGATGAAATACCGAAGATGTCGCAGTTCCATGGACTCACCATTAGGTCGTTTTAGATATCAAACAGGTCGAACAATATATTGGAAAGAATCGTTAGCGAGCTATATTCTTTTCACATTGCCCGACCCGCCGCCCCACCGAGGTCCATTGTGAAAACTGCTGCTGCCCCGCGCGCTAACGACATCGAGCCTTCGCCCGCCGGCGATGTCGCGAAGACGTTGAACGAGATCTACATCGAAAAAGGCACGCCGATGTTCATGCGCACGGTGCTGGCGTTGTTCTCCGGCGGCTTTGCAACCTTTGCCTTGCTGTACTGCGTGCAGCCGATGATGCCGGTCTTGTCCCATGAGTTTTCAATCAACGCAGCGCAAAGCAGCCTGATTCTTTCCGTGGCCACCGGCATGCTCGCGATTGGCTTGCTGATCACCGGGCCCATTTCGGATCGGCTTGGGCGTAAACCTGTGATGGTGACGGCGCTGTTTTGCGCGGCGCTGTTCACCATGATCAGTGCACTGATGCCGACCTGGGAAGGCATCCTGTTGACGCGCGCACTGGTCGGCCTGTCGCTCAGCGGCCTGGCAGCGGTCGCCATGACCTACCTCAGCGAAGAGATCCATCCGCAGCACATCGGCCTGGCCATGGGCCTGTACATCGGCGGCAATGCCATTGGTGGCATGAGCGGTCGCCTTATCACGGGGATCCTGGTCGATTTTGTCAGCTGGCATACCGCGATGCTGATCATCGGCGGCCTGGCGTTGATCGCCGCGGCGGTGTTCTGGAGGATTCTCCCCGAGTCGCGCAACTTCCGCCCACGCTCGCTGCACCCACGCAGCCTGCTCGACGGCTTCACCCTGCAGTTTCGCGATGCTGGCCTGCCGTGGCTGTTTCTCGAAGCCTTCCTGCTGATGGGCGCCTTCGTCACGTTGTTCAACTACATCGGTTATCGCTTGCTGGCTGAGCCTTACCACCTGAGCCAGTCGCTGGTTGGACTGTTCTCCGTGGTGTACCTGTCCGGTATCTACAGCTCGGCGAAAATCGGCGCACTGGCCGACAAGCTCGGGCGGCGCAAAGTCTTGTGGTCGGTGATTGTGCTGATGCTGGCGGGCGTCGCCCTGACCATGTTCACCCCGCTGCCAGTGGTGATCGTCGGCGTGCTGATGTTCACCTTCGGCTTCTTCGGCGCCCACTCGGTCGCCAGCAGTTGGATCGGCCGCCGCGCGCTCAAGGCCAAAGGCCAGGCGTCATCGCTCTATTTGTTTAGTTACTACGCGGGCTCCAGCGTGGCCGGTACCGCAGGTGGGATGTTCTGGCACTACGCTGGCTGGAATGGCATTGGCCTGTTCATCGGCGTATTGCTGCTGATCGCTCTGGCGGTTGCGTTGCGCCTGGCCCGGCTGGAGCCGTTGTCGAGCAGAGCCAATTCTTGACGCGCCTCAGTCCATCAGTTCAACACGATCGACATCAACCTCACGGCGCATAAATCCACGGTCGACTTCGCCGATAAGCCTGACCTGGGTTTTATCGTCGACGATCGGTGCGGGCCAGTCTTCATCATCGATTTCTACCTCAATCGTGCCTGTCGCGTCCCTGAATTCATAGGTTTCATGCTTGATACGTTTGACGATCTTTCCTTGCAGCACCACAGGCGTATCGTCAGCGGCTTTTTGCGCCTCTGCGGCGGTGTTGACCTGGCCGCTACCGCCGGGGCCGGCATAGCCAGCAGCCGATACCGCGGAGCAGAAAAGAGGGGCGAGAAGCAAGACAAGGTAACGGGGGTTCATGAAGGTGATCCGGTCTGTGTATGAATGACGGGATCAAGATAGCAAGCGAAGCTGAAGCCAGGATTAAAGTTAGGAGCCGGCAGAGGCCTGCCCCACAGAACGTCTCTCCGTGGAAACAGGCTTGCCTGCGAATAGCATGACGAGGCGTTATCGCAGCCTTGGCTACAGGTGATATTGCGCCGAGAACTCGTGCACAGCTTCCATGAAGACGCCAGCATTGACCGGGTCGACTTCAGGGGTAATGCCGTGACCGAGGTTGAAGACGTGTCCGGTGCCGCTGCCATAGCGGGCGAGGATGCGGGCGACTTCGGCGCGGATGGCTGTAGGGTTAGCGTAAAGCACAGTAGGGTCCATGTTGCCTTGCAACGCGACTTTGTTGCCGACGCGTCGACGTGCTTCTCCGATGTCGCAGGTCCAGTCCAGACCCAAGGCATCGGCACCGGCATCGGCGATACTTTCAAGCCACAGGCCGCCGCCTTTGGTGAACAGGATGACCGGCACTTTGCGCCCGTCGTGTTCACGGATCAGGCCGCTGACGATCTTGCGCATGTAGGCCAGGGAGAACTCCTGATACGCGGCGTCTGATAGGCTGCCACCCCAACTGTCGAAGATCTGCACCGCTTGCGCGCCCGCGAGAATCTGGCCGTTGAGGTACGAGGTCACCGACTGCGCCAGTTTATCCAGCAACAGGTGCATGGCTTGCGGGTTGTCGTAGAGCATGGCTTTGGACTTGCGGAAGTCTTTCGACGAGCCGCCTTCGACCATGTAGGTCGCGAGGGTCCAAGGGCTGCCGGAGAACCCGATCAACGGCACACGGCCGTTGAGTTCACGGCGGATGGTGCTGACCGCGTCCATCACATAACCCAGGTCTTTCTGCGGATCAGGAATCGGCAGGGCTTCGATATCGGCCAGGGTGGACACGGTTTTTTTGAAGCGCGGACCTTCCCCGGTTTCGAAGTACAGGCCCAGGCCCATGGCGTCGGGGATGGTCAGAATGTCGGAGAACAGAATCGCTGCGTCCAGTTGTGGATAGCGGTCCAGCGGTTGCAGGGTGACTTCGCACGCGAACTCCGGGTTCATGCACAAGCTCATGAAGTCACCGGCCTTGGCCCGACTGGCGCGGTATTCCGGCAGGTAGCGACCGGCCTGACGCATCATCCACACCGGGGTGACGTCGACGGGTTGCTTGAGCAGGGCACGAAGGAAACGGTCGTTCTTCAGGGCAGTCATGTCGGCATCCGGTTAAAAAGTGCGGGTATTTTCTCAGAGCGCAACGCAAAAGGCACGGCATGAGCCGTGCCTTTTATGTATCGAGGCGATTTGTCGCAGGAATCAGAGGCCGCTGCACCCAGTCAGGGTGATCACAGACCCAGGTAATCCAGGATCCCTTCGGCAGCATTTCGGCCTTCGAAGATCGCCGTCACCACCAAGTCAGATCCGCGAACCATATCGCCACCGGCGAAGATTTTCGGGTTGCTGGTCTGGTGCTTGAACTGCGCCTGTTCCGGAGCAATCACGCGGCCCTGGCTGTCAGTCTGGATGCTGAATTCCTCAAACCACAACGACGGGCTTGGACGGAAACCGAATGCGATGACCACGGCATCGGCCGGGATGATCTCTTCGGAGCCCGGGATTGGCTCGGGGCTGCGACGGCCACGGGCGTCTGGCTCGCCGAGACGAGTCTCGACCACCTTCACGCCTTCGACCTTGTCTTCGCCAACGATAGCGATTGGCTGACGGTTGTAGAGGAATTTCACCCCTTCTTCCTTGGCGTTCTTCACTTCTTTACGCGAGCCGGGCATGTTCGCTTCGTCGCGACGATAAGCACAGGTCACCGATTTGGCGCCCTGACGAATCGCGGTGCGGTTGCAGTCCATCGCGGTGTCACCACCGCCGAGCACCACAATCTTCTTGCCCTTCATGTCGACGAAATCTTCCGGCGCCTTTTCGAAGCCCAGATTGCGGTTGACGTTGGCGATCAGGTAATCCAGTGCATCGTGCACGCCTGGCAGGTCTTCACCGGCAAAGCCACCCTTCATATAGGTGTAGGTGCCCATGCCCATGAACACAGCATCGTATTCTTCAAGCAGTTGATCAATGGTGACGTCCTTGCCGACTTCGGTATTGAGACGGAACTCGATACCCATGCCGGTGAAGACTTCGCGGCGATTGCTCAGCACGCTTTTTTCCAGCTTGAACTCCGGGATGCCGAAGGTCAGCAAACCGCCGATTTCCGGGTTCTTGTCGAACACCACCGGGGTCACGCCACCGCGCACCAGCACGTCAGCACACCCAAGGCCCGCAGGCCCTGCGCCGATCACCGCGACACGTTTGCCGGTCGCTTTGACCTTGGACATGTCCGGACGCCAGCCCATGGCGAACGCGGTGTCAGTGATGTACTTCTCCACCGAACCGATGGTGACCGCACCAAAACCGTCGTTGAGGGTGCAGGCACCCTCACACAGACGATCCTGAGGGCACACCCGGCCACAGACTTCCGGCAGGGTGTTGGTCTGGTGTGACAGCTCTGCAGCCGCCAGGATATTGCCTTCGGCCACCAGCTTGAGCCAGTTGGGAATGAAGTTGTGCACCGGGCACTTCCATTCACAGTACGGGTTGCCGCAACCCAGGCAGCGGTGGGCCTGATCGGCCGACTGCTGGGGTTTGAACGGTTCGTAGATTTCTACGAACTCTTTCTTGCGTTGACGCAACAGTTTCTTCTTCGGATCTTTGCGCCCGACCTCGATGAACTGGAAGTCATTATTCAGACGTTCAGCCATGTTAAAACCTCATCAAACACTTCAGGCGCATATCACTGCGGGTTGGCACGGGTGCTGGAAAGCAACGATTTCAAGCTGGCAGCCTTAGGCTTGACCAACCAGAACCGACGCAGATAGTCATCGAGGTTTTCGGTGAGGTGACGACCCCACTCGCTATTGGTTTCCTCGACGTATTCGGCCAGCACGCGTTGCAGGTGGCTGCGATAAGCCTCCATCGTTTCGCCGCTGATCCGTTGGATTTCCACCAGTTCGTGGTTGACCTTGTCAACGAAGGTGTTGTCCTGGTCCAGCACGTAGGCGAAACCACCGGTCATACCGGAACCGAAGTTATAGCCCGTTTTACCCAGTACACAGACGAAACCGCCTGTCATGTATTCACAGCAGTGGTCGCCCGTGCCTTCAACGACGGTGTGGGCACCGGAGTTACGCACCGCAAACCGCTCGCCAGCGGTACCGGCCGCGAACAGTTTGCCGCCGGTTGCGCCGTACAGACAGGTGTTGCCGATGATGGCGCTGTCCTGAGTCTTGTACGCGCTGCCGACTGGCGGAACGATGACCAGCTTGCCGCCGGTCATGCCCTTGCCGACGTAGTCGTTGGCATCGCCTTCCAGGTACATGTTCAAGCCACCGACGTTCCACACGCCGAAGCTTTGCCCGGCCGTGCCTTTGAAACGGAACGTGATCGGCGCCTTGGCCATGCCCTGGTTGCCGTGCAGCTTGGCGACTTCACCGGAAATCCGCGCGCCGATGGACCGGTCGCAGTTGCAGATATCCATGGAGAAATCAGCGCCGCTGAGGCCAACGATTGCAGGCTTGGCCATCTCGACCATTTTCTCGGCCAGCAAGCCTTTATCGAACGGCGGGTTGCGTTCCACTTTGCAGAATTGAGGCTTGTCCGCCGGGATGTAATCGCTGCCCAACAACGGCGTCAGATCCAGGTTCTGCTGCTTGGCAGTTTCGCCTGGCAGGATTTCCAGCAGGTCAGTACGCCCGATCAGTTCTTCGAGGGTGCGCACGCCCAGCTTGGCCAGCCACTCGCGGGTCTCTTCGGCGACGAAGGTGAAGAAGTTCACCACCATGTCGACGGTGCCGATGTAGTGATCCTTGCGCAGCTTCTCGTTCTGCGTCGCCACGCCGGTGGCGCAGTTGTTCAGGTGGCAGATGCGCAGGTATTTGCAGCCCAGGGCGATCATTGGCGCGGTGCCGAAGCCGAAGCTTTCAGCGCCGAGGATGGCGGCCTTGATCACGTCCAGACCGGTTTTCAGACCCCCATCGGTCTGCACCCGGACTTTGCCGCGAAGGTCATTGCCGCGCAGGGTCTGGTGAGTTTCAGCCAGGCCGAGTTCCCACGGAGCGCCCGCGTATTTGATCGAGGTCAGCGGCGAAGCACCGGTACCACCGTCGTAACCGGAGATGGTGATCAGGTCGGCGTAAGCCTTGGCTACACCGGCCGCAATGGTGCCGACGCCCGCTTCCGCCACCAACTTGACCGAAACCAGCGCAGCCGGGTTGACCTGTTTCAGGTCAAAAATCAGCTGCGACAAATCTTCAATCGAGTAAATGTCGTGGTGCGGCGGTGGTGAAATCAACGTCACGCCAGGCACCGCATAACGCAGCTTGGCGATCAAGCCGTTGACCTTGCCACCGGGCAACTGCCCGCCTTCGCCGGGCTTGGCGCCCTGAGCGACTTTGATCTGCAGCACTTCGGCGTTGACCAGGTATTCAGCGGTAACGCCAAAACGGCCAGTCGCCACTTGCTTGATCTTCGAGCTTTTCACCGTGCCATAACGCACAGGGTCTTCGCCGCCTTCACCGGAGTTAGAGCGTGCGCCCAAGCGGTTCATCGCTTCGGCCAAGGCTTCGTGTGCCTCAGGCGACAGCGCGCCGAGGGAAATACCGGCGGAGTCAAAGCGCTTGAGAATTTTCTCCAGCGGTTCGATTTCTTCAATCGCCAACGGCTGATCGAGGGTCGTGACCTTGAGCAGGTCGCGAAGCATCGACACCGGACGGTTGTCGACTAACGCGGTGTATTCCTTGAACTTGCTGTAATCGCCTTGCTGCACGGCGGCTTGCAAGGTGCTGACAACGTCAGGGTTGTACGCGTGGTATTCACCGCCATACACAAACTTGAGCAGACCGCCCTGCTGGATCGGCTTGCGCGGGCTCCAGGCTTCGAGGGCCAGCAGCTTCTGTTCGGCTTCGAGGTCGACGAAACGCGCACCCTTGATCCGGCTTGGCACGCCACGGAAGCTCAGGTTGACGATTTCATCGGCCAGGCCGATGGCTTCGAACAACTGCGCACCACGGTAAGACGCGACGGTCGAAATGCCCATCTTCGACAGGATTTTCAGCAGCCCTTTGGAGATGCCTTTGCGGTAGAACTTGAACGCTTCGTCCAGGTCCGCAAGGACTTCGCCGGTGCGGATCAGGTCGGCCAGCACTTCATAAGCGAGGTACGGGTAGATCGCCGACGCACCGAAGCCCATCAACACTGCAAAGTGGTGCGGGTCACGAGCGGTGGCCGTTTCAACCAGGATGTTGCTGTCGCAACGCAGGCCACACGCGGTCAGACGGTGGTGCACGGCACCCACCGCCAGCGAGGCGTGAGCCGGCAACTTGCCTGGCGCGATGTTGCGGTCACTCAGCACCAGTTGGGTCTTGCCGGCACGCACGGCTTCTTCGGCCTGATCGGCGATGTTACGCACCGCGGCTTCGAGCCCGACGCTCTCGTCATAGTTGAGGTCGATGAAGTGACGTTCGAAACCTGGACGATCCAGGGTCATCAACGAGCGCCATTTCGCCGGAGAAATGACCGGCGTGCTGAGGATCACGCGTGAAGCGTGCTCAGCCGATTCCTGGAAGATGTTGCGTTCGGCACCCAGACAGATCTCGAGCGACATGACGATCGCTTCACGCAGCGGGTCGATCGGCGGGTTGGTCACCTGCGCGAACTGCTGACGGAAATAATCGTAAGGCGTACGTACACGCTGGGACAACACGGCCATTGGCGTGTCGTCACCCATCGAACCAACGGCTTCCTGGCCCTGTTCGGCCAACGGACGCAGCACCTGATCACGCTCTTCGAAGGTGACCTGGAACATTTTCATGTATTGCTTGAGCTGGTCGGTGTCGTAGCTGGCCACGCCTTGGTCGTCGACCAGCGTTGCCTGGATGCGCAAGGCGTTCTTGCGCAGCCACTGCTTGTACGGATGACGCGACTTCAAGCGGTTGTCGATGGCGTCGGTATCAAGGATCTGACCGGTCTCGGTGTCCACCGCGAAGATCTGCCCTGGGCCGACTCGACCCTTGGCGATAACGTCTTCAGGCTTGTAGTTCCAAACGCCAATCTCTGACGCCAGGGTGATGAAACCATTTTTGGTGGTGACCCAGCGCGCCGGGCGCAGACCGTTACGGTCGAGCAGGCAGACCGCATGGCGACCATCGGTCATGACCACGCCAGCCGGGCCGTCCCATGGTTCCATGTGCATGGAGTTGTATTCGTAGAACGCGCGCAGTTCGGCGTCCATGGTCTCGGCGTTCTGCCACGCTGGCGGAATAAGCATGCGCACGCCACGGAACAGGTCGATACCGCCGGTGACCATCAGCTCAAGCATGTTGTCCATGCTCGAGGAGTCGGAGCCTACGCTGTTGACCAGCGGGCCGAGCTCTTCCAGATCGGGGATCAACTCGTTGGCAAACTTGGTGCGACGGGCCTGCGCCCAGTTGCGGTTGCCAGTGATGGTGTTGATCTCGCCGTTGTGGGCAAGAAAACGGAACGGCTGAGCCAGCGGCCATTTCGGCAAGGTGTTGGTGGAGAAACGCTGGTGGAACACACAAATCGCGGTTTTCAGGCGTTCGTCGCTGAGGTCCGGATAGAAGGCCGTCAGGTCGGCCGGCATCATCAAGCCTTTGTAGATGATGGTCTTGTGCGAAAAACTGCAGATGTAGTGATCGCTGTCCGCCGCGTTGGACACCGACGAACGGCGACGGGAGCTGAACAGTTTAATCGCGAACTGCTGATCGCTCAGGCCTTCGCCACCGATGAACACCTGCTCGATTTGCGGCAGGCGTTCCAGGGCCAGGCGGCCGAGTACGCTGGTGTCGATCGGCACTTTGCGCCAACCGATCAGTTGCAGGCCCGCAGCCTGGATTTCGCGATTCATGTTCTCGCGCGCAGCTTCTGCCTTGGCGGTGTCCTGGTTGAAGAACACCATGCCGACGGCGTACTGCTTGGGCAGGTCGATGCCGAAGTGTTCGTTAGCCATTGCGCGCAGGAATGCATCCGGCTTCTGTATCAGCAGGCCACAGCCGTCGCCGGTCTTGCCGTCAGCGTTGATCCCACCACGGTGGGTCATGCAGGTCAGGGCTTCGATAGCCGTTTGCAACAGGTTATGACTGGGTTCGCCTTGCATGTGCGCAATCAGGCCGAAACCACAGTTATCCTTGAATTCATCTGGATGGTACAGACCTGCTTTCATAGACACTTTCTCACCAGGCTGCCTCTTGTCGAGGCAAATTTCTTTTCAATTCAACCACTTACCAACCGCGCCGAACGTATGCCAGCTTTGCGGGGGCAAAAGGGAGGTCATTGTACACACCGACACAAAAGCTCACAAACTTAACGACCAACAGCCGTAAATCTATGTCGCATTAATGAAAGGTTTAAAGCCAGATAATGTGCTAGTCAAAACATTTTTACGAGCCCGGCCTGCGAGCCCAGGAACATTTATGACGTCTGGGACGCAGACACCACAAGGCGCGCTGCTCGAAAGCAGCACGCACATGCGATATTCCGGGGGAGCAGTGCAAGCGGCCTGGATAAGGCCGCTGCGACTTCAGTGCGTTGCAGCCAGTTCCTGTTGGACGCTGGCGACAGTACGAGGCCAAGGTTTACCAGCCTGAACCTTGGCTGGCAATACCTTGATGGCTGCAAGGGCAGCAGCGCGGTCAGAAAAGTTACCGTAGGTCACCACGTACAGCGGCTTACCCTGCAGGTTTTTCTTGAAATACCGGTACTCGCCACCGTTCTCTTTAACGATTGCCTGGGCAGCGGCTTCCGAGCTGGTACCCACAATTTGCACGACATAGTGGCCTGACGGCTGACCGGCGTACCAGTTACCACCCGACGCTGGCGCGGAGGCAGCGGCAGCAGGTTTTTCCGCTACTTTTGGCGCTGGCTTGGCTGTCGCAACCTGAACGGGCGCTGGCTTGACGACTGGCGCTACAGGCTTGGCGGCGGCAACAGCTGCAGCCGGACGGGCTGGCGCTGGAGTCGGTGCCGGACCTGCCGGCACACCCACTGGCGGAGCCGTGGTGGTGACGGTAGGCGGCTGAAGCGAGGTGCTGCCTGCCGGACCCGGCTCATCATCTTCTGTATTGCCCGCCGCTTCGGCCAATGGCCCACGCATGACGGGTTGCGATTTACCTACCAGCGGCAAAGGCATCGGCTGCGAGTTACCGGCAAACTCAATGGCCGGACCGCCCTGATTATTCGATTGCTGAGCAGTCGGCTGCCCCTGACCCAGCGGCAGTTGCGCTTGCGCATTCGCCGGCGGCGTTGCGGGCGCGGTGGCGCTGTTGTTACTGCTCCGGCCTGGCATCAACCATGCGGCCAGTATCCCGACCACGACTACTGCACCCAAAGCCAACACATGTTTCTTCGGCATTTTGAACCCCATACTTGGACGCTTGACCGCAGTGCGGCTGGCGATCATCGCTTCGATCATTGCATCGCGGGCGACCTGGTTGATCGCGCCCGGCCAGCCATCGGAGTGTTCATGAATATCGGTGATCTGATCAGCCGTGAACAACTCGATGCCTTGACCTGCACCGTCCAGGCGCTGAGCCAGGTACTCGCGGGTTTCTTCTTCGGTGTACGGTTGCAGCTCAATGACGTGAAAACGTTCTTCCTCGGCGCTGAGCTGCTCCAGACGGTCGATCAATGACGACTCGCCGAACAGGAACACATGCGGGCGACCTTCAGGCGTACCTGCTGCCAACCCGAGCAAAGCTTCGAGTGCGGATTCGCCGAGTTGTTCGGCGTCGTCCACCAATAAATAGACCTCCTGTCCGGTCAGCGCCAATTGCACGACCTGAGACAGGATCGCGCGCATTTCCGGCTGAGCCACGTTCAGGGCCTGAGCGACCTGACGCATGACACCCGCAGCGTCGCTGGCGCCACGTGCGGAAACCACCACGCTCTGCACCGATTGCTTGTTGGTGCTGGCGACCAGCGCCTGGCGCAGCAACGTTTTACCGCTGCCTTGCGGGCCTGTCACTACAAGCAGCAACTGGCTATAGCGCGCCAGGTGATGAAGCTGACCGAGCACGGGTTTGCGCTGGGCCGGGAAGAACTTGAAGCCAGGTACCCGCGTCGCAAAGGGGTCATGACTCAACTGGTAATGGCCGAGGAAGGCCTCGTCGGCGTGCAAACTAGTCATGGATTTTCATTAACCTCTAAGCTGATCCACCAAGGCGCGGTAGTCCGCCCCCAGCGTGGCCTGTAATACTTCTTTTGGATAATCGGCAGTCACAACGGCTTCGCCGATCCGCCGCAGCAGGACCAGGCGCAAGCGACCATCGATCACCTTCTTGTCAATTGCCATGTGTTCGAGGAAGTCATCCTCGGTCATCTCTTCTGGCGGCACGACAGGCAGCCCGGCGCGCTGGAACAGGCGAATCCCACGATCACGCTCCTGCTCGGTGATCCAGCCGAGACGCGCAGACATCTCAAGCGCCATCACCGTACCCGCCGCCACGGCTTCACCGTGCAGCCAGACGCCATAACCCATGTGGGTTTCGATAGCGTGGCCGAAGGTGTGACCCAGGTTAAGCGTCGCGCGCACACCCGTCTCACGCTCATCGGCGCCAACCACCGCAGCCTTGGCCGCACAGGAGCGCTCGATTGCAACCGTCAGGGCCGCCTGATCAAGAGACCGCAACTGATCGACGTTTTCTTCCAGCCAGGTCAGGAAAGGCTCATCGCAGATCAGGCCGTACTTGATGACCTCAGCCAGCCCCGCCGACAACTCCCGCGCAGGCAGGGTATTGAGCGTCGCCGTATCAATCAGCACCACATTGGGCTGATAGAAGGCGCCGACCATGTTCTTGCCCAGCGGATGGTTGATTCCGGTCTTGCCACCCACCGACGAATCCACCTGGGACAACAAGGTGGTGGGCACCTGGATGAAATCCACGCCGCGCTGATAGCAGGCCGCAGCAAAACCGGCCATATCGCCAACCACCCCGCCACCCAAGGCGATAACAGTGGTGCGTCGGTCATGCCGAGCGGTGAGCAAGGCATCGAAAATGGTTTGCAGGGTTTCCCAGTTTTTGAAGGCTTCGCCATCGGGAAGCACCACGGGCAGCACGTTGTAAGTGCTCAGCGTGTGGGTCAATCGCTCAAGGTAGAGGGGCGCGACAGTCGCATTGGAAACAATCGCCACTTGTCGTCCGGCGATGTGCGGCGCCAGCAGATCAAGCCGATCCAACAAGCCTTCGCCAATGTGAATCGGGTAGCTTCGCTCGCCAAGCTCGACCTTAAGTGTCTGCATGTGTCCCCACGTTGTTTAACAAGTGCGCGTGTCGCGCCATCGCTGAATTCTGGTTATAAAATCATGGCCTTACGCCACGCTGCGGCGCTGCCTTTGTGTGCCGGAGGATAGCGCATTTCAACGCGCACATTAACGAGGAGCAAGCTCGGCCAGCCGCGTGAGGATATCCAGCACCACCATCCGCGGCGGCCGCTCATCGGTTTCCACCACAAGATCGGCGATTTCCCGGTAGAGCGGATCACGGATTGCCAGCAGGTCGCGCAATACCCGCGCCGGGTCGGCGTTACGCAGCAATGGCCGATTGCGATCGCGGGCTGTACGTCCGACCTGCTGCTCGACCGAGGCGTGCAAATACACCACACGCCCTCCGGCATGCAGCGCCTGACGGTTTTCACTGCGCATCACTGCGCCGCCACCGGTCGCCAACACGACACCGTCGGATTCGCACAGCTCAGCAATCACCGCCTGCTCGCGGTCGCGAAAGCCCGGCTCGCCTTCCTTATCGAAAATCCACGGGATATTGGCGCCGGTACGCAGTTCAATTTCCTTGTCGGAATCTTTGAACGGCAGTCGCAGCTCTTTGGCCAGCAAGCGACCGATGGTGCTTTTGCCCGCCCCCATCGGTCCAACAAGTATCAAATTTCGCACAGAATCAACGACTCACAGCAATCGCCTGGTTGTTCATGATACGCGGAGTCAGGAATACCAGCAGCTCGGATTTCTTCTCTGAAACAACGTCACGCCGGAAAAGCCGGCCAACATACGGCACATCGCCAAGAAATGGCACCTTGTCGACGATTTTACTCTGCGTATTAGAGAAAACACCGCCAATGACGATGGTTTCACCGTCGGCCACCAGCACCTTGGCGTTGACTTCGTTTTTCTTGATTGGCGGTACACCCAGCACGGTATTGATGTAATCCGGCTCATCCTTGGTGACCTTGACCTCCATGATAATGCGGTTATCAGGGGTGATCTGCGGCGTCACCTCCAGGGACAGCGACGCCTCTTTGAAAGACACCGACGTCGCGCCACTGGAACTGGCTTCCTGATACGGGACTTCAGTACCTTTGAGGATCTTCGCAGTCTCTTTGTCGGAGGTCACGACCTTGGGCTGGGACACGATTTCACCGTTACCGGTTTTCTCCATGGCGCTCAACTCAAGGTCCAGCAGCACGTTATCGGTCACGAAAGCGATACCGATGCCGGACGTCGCATTGGCAGCGCCCAGATCGACGAAAGGTGAGTTGGAGTTACTGACGACACCATTGGCGCCCGTCACCGTACCCGTACCGCCGACGGTCGCATTGCTGCCACCGCTGCGATTGCTCGAACCGCCCCAGCGTACGCCCAGCGCCTTGTCATAATCGACGTTGGCCTCGACGATACGCGCCTCGATCATCACCTGACGCACAGGGATATCCAGCTGCGAAACGATCCTGCGCAGCTCATCGAGACGGTCCTGAGTCTGGTAGGCAATGATGTTGTTCGTCCGATCATCAACGGTGATCGAGCCGCGCTCATCGGCCTTCGTCTCAGCGCTGGTCACCGACTGGAACAGCTTGGCGATGTCGGCCGCCTTGGCGTAATTCACTTGCAGCAGCTCGCGGCGCAACGGCGCCAACTCGGCAATCTGCTTCATCGACTCCAGTTCCTGACGTTCGCGAGCAGCGATTTCATCCGCAGGCGCGACTAACAGGACATTGCCGATCTTGCGTTTATCCAGGCCTTTGGTTTTCAGTACCAGATCCAGTGCCTGATCCCACGGCACGTTCTGCAAGCGCAAGGTAATCCCGCCCTGCACGGTGTCACTGGCCACCAGATTGAGGTTGGTAAAATCGGCGATCAGTTGCAGGACCGAGCGAACGTCGATGTCCTGGAAGTTCAGCGACAGCTTTTCCCCTGTGTAGATGGGTTTGTCTGCATTTCGGCGATCCAGGTCTTCAGACGTCAACGGCCGCACGCTGATGGTCAGTTTGTTATCGGTCTGATAGGCCGAATAATCAAACGCGCCGGTCGGCTCGATGCTGATACTGGCCTTGTCACCCTCTACGCTGGCATTGACGAACTGCACAGGTGTGGCGAAATCCTTGACGTCCAACCGAACGCGCAAGGGGTCCGGCAGCTGGGTTTTCGCGAAATTCACCCGGATTTTGCCACCTTGTTCCTGAATGTCCGGAGCAATGCCCGGATCACTCAGTTCGATGATGACGTTACCTTCACCCAACTCACCGCGCTGAAAATCGATGTTCTTGATCGCTTTGCCCACGGCGACATAGGGCCTGACAGGTGCTGCGGCCGGAACTGAAACCCGTGCAACCGTGGGCGCCGCGCCTGGCTTGGTCCCCTGAGCAGAGGCTGCGCCCTGACCCACGACCACGAACAGGTTATTGCCCTCGACCCGCGAGCTGTAGGGCGCAAGCACCGTCATATTGATAATGACCCGCGTGCGGTCTTTGGCCTCGACCACCACCACACTGCGCGCATTGCCCACACCCAAATCGCGACTTTTGGTCGCCAACCGGCTGGTCACACCGGGCAAATCCAGAGCAATTCGCGCGGGCTGCTCAGTGGTATAGCCACGCGGCGCGGGGATTGGGCCGTCGAAGGTCAGCTTCAACTCGACCCGATCTCCTGGCAAAGCGGCGACATCCAGAGCTTTCAAGTTAGCCGCCTGGAGCATCGGCGAAACCATCGCTATCCATAGCGAAATGCCGACAACCGAGAAAATCCTAGTCATTATCAATTTCCGTTGTGCTGACCCGAGGGTGTTGTAAATGTTGGCCCCGCCCGTTCCCGGACGAGTGAAAACTACTGCGCTCGGCAATACTGCGTGTTCGCACATTCCGCTCATGAGCGTTCCTTGAGGGAAATGCTGCGTGGTCGTTCGAGCCATGCACCCTCGCCATCAGGCACTATTTCGACGACATCGACCTGCGAGTCGCTGATTGAAACGATGCGCCCATGATTGCGCCCCAGATAATCACCGACTTTCATGCGGTACACACCACCGCCACCGTGCATCAGGGCAAAGGTCCCCGAGTCGTTGGCCATCGTGCCGACCATTTCGAATTGCTCGATATTGAAACCTTCGAGGAACTGCTTGACCCGTGTTTCATCCGGTTTGACCTGCTGCGAGCCCTTCTGCCGACGGACCAGATCAATCTTGACGGGCGGCTGGAACGGGCTACGCAGTGTGGCGGCGCTGTAGGTGAAGGCTTCGTAAGGGCGAAACTTTGGCAATGGCTCAATGACGCCCGTGGGGCGCGCACGCACTTCATTCATATAGGTCTGCAAGTCGCCAAACTGATTGCCGTTATCGCAACCGGACAAGCCGATCAAAGCCACACTCATGCACAACAGTCGAGCGGCCCTCATTGCTGCAGCCCTTTATCGTTATAGCGGTAGGTCTTGGCCAGGATGTTCATGCGCAGCTTTTGCGTACTGCCAGGCTCCACGGGTTTGATCTCGAAATCATGCAGGGTCACGATGCGCGGCAGGCTCGCCACGCCACTGACAAAGGTCGCCAGGTCGTGATAGGCACCGACCACGGTGATCTGGATCGGCAATTCGATATAGAACTGCTGAGCCGCTTCCGGCAGCAATTTGATCTCTTCGAACTCAAGGCCACTGCCCAGACCGGTGCGGGTGATGTCTTCGAGCAACCCCGGGACTTCAGTGTCGCTGGGCAACTGCCGCAACAATGCGCCGAAGGACGTCTGCATTTCCGTCATCTGCGCTTTGTAGGCGTCCAGGTTCGCGGCCTTGAAAGCCTTCGTCGCAAATTGCTCTTTGAGCGAAACTTCGGTCGCTCGCGACTGGTCGAGCTGATCCAGCAAGTCTTTGAGGTAAAAGTTGTAGCCCAGCGCCAGGACAATGATCAACACCATCGCCCCGGCGATGGATTTGACCGCAGCTGGCCATGAGCCAAGGTTATTCAGGTCCAGATCGTTGATGTCGATCTTGCGCAGGCTGTCCAGCCATTCCTTTGGGTTCATGGCTTGGCCCCTTCAACCATGGGTTGGGTCTGACGCACCGATAACTGGAAGGTGTTTGCCTGATCGACCGCACCCGCCGTAGTGGCCTTGACCTCGTTGAGGCTTGGCGCCTCGAGCCAATCAGAGGCGTCGAGGTTACGCAGCAGATCCGAAACACGGTTGTTCGATTCAGCGGCGCCGCTGATGCTAATAATCTTGCCGGTCATTTTTACGTCAGAGAAATACACGCCATCAGGCAAGGTACGCGCCAACTGATCGAAAATTCGTCCGATGATCGGGCGATTGCCTTGCAGGTCCTGGATGATTTTCATCCGTTCCAGCAATTGCTTGCGCCGCGCCTTCAACTCGCTGATTTCTTTAATCCGGTCATCGAGCAGAGCAATTTCTTTCTGCACATACGCGTTGCGTGCCACTTGGTGGTCGACCGCATTGCTGATGTATTGATCGCCGAGGAAGATCACGCCGACGGCAATGATCAACACCCCGACAAGCGCCGTCAGAAAACGCTTCTTTCGCTCTTCGCGGAGCTGTTCGCGCCACGGTAACAGGTTGATCCGTGCCATTAGTCGAAGCTCCTTAGCGCCAGACCACAGGCAATCATCAAGGCCGGAGCATCACTGGCCAGCGCCCCCGCGTTGACCTTGCTGCTCAGCGCCATGTCGGCGAACGGATTGGCCACCAGCGTGGGCGTGCCCAGGCGTTGCTGAATCAAATGGTCCAGGCCTGCGAGCGAGGAGGTACCGCCCGCCAGCATGATGTAATCCACGGTGTTGTACTGACCGGCCGCAAAAAAGAACTGCAACGAGCGGGTAACTTGCTGAACCACGGCATCCTTGAACGGCTGCAGCACCTCGCTGACATAGTCATCCGGCAGACCGCCCTGTTTCTTCGCCAGGCCCGCTTCTTCTACCGCCAGGCCATAACGACGCTGAATTTCTTCGGTCAGTTGCCGGCCGCCGAACAATTGCTCGCGGGTGTAAATAATCCGGCCATTGTGCAGCACGCTCAAGGTGGTCATGGTGGCGCCGATGTCGACCACGGCCACGGTCAGTTGCTCGTGATCGTTGCCCAACTGCGCAGAGAGCAGGCCGAAAGCGCGCTCCAGCGCATACGCTTCGACATCCACGACCTTGGCATTGAGGCCCGCCAGCGCCAGGGCGGCTTCGCGAACCTCTACGTTTTCCTTGCGGCAGGCGGCGAGCAGGACTTCAACACGCTCGGGGTTGCGCGCCGAGTAGCCCTGCACTTCAAAATCGATGGCGACTTCTTCAAGGGGATACGGAATGTACTGATCAGCTTCAATCTTGAGCTGACTTTCCATGTCATCGTCCGACATGCCTGCGTCCATCTCGATGGTCTTGGTGATCACGGCAGAGCCGGCCACCGCCACGGCGACGCTTTTGACATTCGTCTTGGCCTTGACCAACACCCGTGACAATGCCTGACCAACCCCATCGAGATCGGCGATATTTTTTTCGACTACAGCGTTGGCGGGTAGCGGTTCGACCGCGTAGGACTCAACTTTGTAGCGAGTGCCGGAACGACTCAATTCAAGGAGTTTTACCGAGGTGGAGCTAATATCGATCCCTAGAAGGGCATTGGCCTTCTTACTGAAGAGTTCGAACACAACCGATTCCCTATGAGTTTCCGTCACTTACGGATTATTGAGTGTCCAATGTCTGTGCCAGCCGCCTTGACAGTAGCGCAAATCACGCTCCGACACGAAAAATGCTTATAATGCCCGAGCATTTTTTCGTAAAGCCAAGCTTCAAACCGTGTTCATTTGTAGATGCCTGCGCTTAACCCATTCTTTTATCTGGAAATCCAAAAGCCTTGATACGCCTGCTGAAGTTTTTCTGGTGGTCATTCGTCGCTGTGTTCTGCGGGCTGCTGCTCGTTTTGAGCGGTGCATTCTTGTACCTCAGCCCGGGCCTGCCTTCCGTCGAGTCGCTGAGAAGCATCCAACTGCAAATTCCGCTGCGGGTTTTCAGCAGCGATGGCAAGTTGATTGCTGAGTTTGGCGAAATGCGCCGCTCCCCTATCCGCTTCGCCGACATTCCACCCAATTTCATTAACGCCCTGTTATCGGCAGAAGATGACAACTTCGCCAATCACTACGGTGTTGACCCCAGCAGCCTGATGCGCGCCGCCTCCCAACTGGTGAAGAGCGGCCATATCCAGTCCGGCGGCAGCACGATCACCATGCAAGTCGCGAAAAACTTCTTTTTGACCAGCGAAAGAAGCTTTTCCCGAAAAACCAACGAAATCCTTCTGGCCCTGCAGATCGAGCGCGAACTGAGCAAGGACGAAATCCTTGAGCTATACGTCAACAAGATCTACCTGGGCAACCGCGCTTACGGCATCGAAGCCGCGGCGCAAGTGTATTACGGCAAATCGATCCGCGACCTGAGCATTGCACAGATGGCGATGATCGCCGGTCTGCCCAAAGCCCCTTCGCGCTTCAACCCATTGGCCAACCCCGTGCGAGCCAAAGAGCGTCGAGACTGGATTCTGGGGCGCATGCACAAATTGGGCAAGATCGATCAGAGCGCCTATGACGTCGCCCTGGCCGAACCCATCAACGCCAGCTATCACGTCCAGAGCCCGGAAGTGAACGCGCCCTATATCGCCGAAATGGCCCGCGCCGAAATGGTCGGCCGTTATGGCAGCGAAGCGTACACGGAAGGTTTCCGCGTCACCACTACGGTACCCAGCAATCTTCAGGAAAATGCAAACACCGCCGTCCAGGAAGGCTTGATCAGCTATGACCAGCGTCACGGCTATCGTGGCCCGGAAAGCCGTCTACCCGGCAAAACCCGTGATGCATGGGCGCTGGAGCTGACCAAACAGCGTTCCATCAGCGGCCTCGAGCCGGCGATTGTCACTCAAGTCGATAAAGCCGGCCTGCATGTGCTGACCCGCAACGGCGAAAAAGAAGAAACCGTATCCTGGGACAGCATGAAATGGGCGCGACCGTTCCTTAATACGAACAGCCTGGGTGCACGCCCACTGCAGCCATCCGATGTCGCGCAAGTGGGCGATCTGGTGCGGGTGCAGCGTCAAGCGGACGGTAGCCTGAAGTTCAGCCAGACCCCGGCAGCGCAAAGCGCACTGGTGTCGCTGGACCCCCAAAATGGTGCGATTCGCGCGCTGGTCGGCGGCTTTGCTTTCGAACAGAGCAATTACAACCGCGCCATGCAGGCCAA
Source organism: Pseudomonas sp. ASL8 (assembly GCF_056680355.1). Lineage (NCBI taxonomy): Bacteria > Pseudomonadati > Pseudomonadota > Gammaproteobacteria > Pseudomonadales > Pseudomonadaceae > Pseudomonas > Pseudomonas sp. ASL8. Next base: position 1,253,401 of record NZ_CM155278.1, read on the forward strand.
GCGTCAACCGGGCTCGAGCTTCAAGCCGTTCCTGTATAGCGCCGCGCTGGACAACGGCTACACCGCCGCCAGCCTGGTCAACGACGCGCCTATCGTGTTCGTCGATGAGTACCTGGACAAGGTCTGGCGTCCGAAAAACGACACCAATACCTTCCTCGGCCCGATCCGTTTGCGCGAAGCGTTGTACAAGTCGCGCAACCTGGTGTCCATCCGCCTGCTGCAAGGCCTGGGCATCGACACCGCGATCAACTACATCACGCGCTTCGGCTTCAACAAGCAGGACCTGCCACGCAACCTGTCGCTGGCCCTGGGGACTGCAACGCTGACGCCGATGGAAGTCGCCACTGGCTGGAGCACCTTCGCCAACGGCGGTTACAAGATCAGCCCGTACCTGATCCAGCGCATCGAAAACCGTGACGGCGCAACCCTGTTCGTCGCCAATCCGCCGAGCGTACCGGCCAATGACGCCAAGCCTGCGGCCAACACCGCCACCTTCGCCGTCAATGACAGCCCGAGCGTGGTGCCCGCCTCGTCGACCTCAACGACCAACGAACCACAAGCGCCAGCCGTCGCCGAGCGCATCGTCGATGGCCGCACCACCTACATCCTCAACAGCATGCTGCAGGACGTAATCAAGCGCGGTACCGGCCGCCGTGCCCTGTCGATGAACCGCCCCGACATCGCTGGCAAGACCGGTACGACCAACGAGTCGAAAGACGCCTGGTTCACCGGCTACAACGCGGATTACATCACCAGCGTCTGGACCGGGTTCGATCAGCCGGAAAGCCTGGGTCGCCAGGAATTCGGCGGCACGGTCGCCCTGCCGATCTGGATGAACTACATGAGCGCCGCCTTGAAAGACAAACCACCGCATGTTCAGGCCGAACCGGAAGGCATCCTCAGCCTGCGAGTCGACCCGGTCAGTGGCCGCGCCGCGACACCGAGCACGCCCAACGCTTACTTCGAGCTGTTCAAAAGCGAAGACACGCCACCCAGCGTGAACGAAGTGGGCGGCGGCAATGCACCCAACAGCCCGTTACCTGCGGATGAGTCGGCGCCCATCGATCTGTTCTGACGCCCCCATCACTCTGTAGGAGCGGGCTTGCCCGCGATGGCGGGGGATGGCAACTGACACATTCCCACAGATGATCGTCAGGATTCTCACCCACAAAAAAACCCTGCATCGCTGCAGGGTTTTTTGTGTATCGCTATCAGGACTTAGCCGTTGAAAACGTCATCGACGCTTTTGAGCGGGTAGTTCTTCGGATACGGCAGGGTAGCGACACCGGTCTCGATGGCGGCTTTAGCCACGGCATCGGAGATCACACCCAAGAGGCGCGCATCCATTGGTTTCGGAATGATGTATTCGCGACCGAATTCCAGCTTGATACCACCATACGCGTCGCACACTTCCTGAGGAACCGGCAGCTTGGCCAGTTTACGCAGGGCGTGGGCGGCAGCGATTTTCATCTCTTCGTTGATACGCTTTGCACGAACATCCAGTGCGCCACGGAAGATGAACGGGAAGCCCAATACGTTGTTGACCTGGTTCGGGTAGTCCGAACGGCCAGTGGCCATGATCACGTCATCGCGAGTGGCATGAGCCAGTTCTGGCGCGATTTCCGGATCCGGGTTCGAGCACGCGAACACAATCGGATCCTTGGCCATCAGCTTCAGGTTATCAGCGCTCAGCAGGTTCGGACCGGACAGACCCACGAACACATCAGCACCCTTGAGGGCGTCGGACAGTGTGCGTTTTTCAGTCGTGTGGGCGAACACGGCTTTGTACTGGTTCAGATCGTTACGACCGGAGTGAATCACGCCAGTACGGTCGACCATGAAGATGTTTTCGATCTTCGCACCCATGCTCACCAGCAACTTCATGCAGGAAATGGCTGCTGCGCCTGCGCCCAGGCAAACGATTTGGGCGCTGTCCAGGCTTTTGCCGACGATTTCCAATGCGTTGATCATGCCGGCCGCGGTAACAATCGCCGTGCCGTGCTGGTCATCGTGGAACACCGGAATGTCACATTGTTCGATCAGTGCTTTCTCGATCTCGAAGCACTCTGGCGCCTTGATGTCTTCAAGGTTAATGCCGCCAAAGGTGATGGAGATGCGCTTGACGGTGTCGATGAACGCTTGTGGGCTTTCTGCATCGACTTCGATATCGAAAACGTCGATCCCTGCGAAACGCTTGAACAGCAAGCCTTTACCTTCCATCACTGGCTTGGAAGCCAATGGACCAAGGTCACCCAAGCCAAGAATGGCGGTGCCGTTGGAAATGACCGCGACCAGATTACCCTTGCCGGTGTACTTATAGGCAAGTTCAGGATCACGGGCAATTTCGCGCACCGGCTCGGCAACGCCAGGGCTGTAAGCCAGGGCCAGGTCGCGCGCAGTGGCGGTAGGCTTGGTTATCTCGACACTCAGTTTCCCGGGGCGAGGCTTGGCATGATATTCGAGAGCGGCAGTTTTCAAATCTGACATGTGGGCATTCCGCTTTTTTACTGTTGGACTGACGGACCGCCGAGGATACGCAAGAAGGAAAGTCCTCACAAGACTGACTAGTCACTTCTGTCAAGGCCCGGCCTCTACGACTTTACGCCAAGGGGTGCGGAACACAAGGCAAGGACTGTCCACAATTGAACAAGCGAACTGTCCACACTTTTTACTGATCGAAAAAATTCAGCATCGCGGGATGAGTAATGGGCAACATCCAGCGCGCCTGCCCGGACTTGAGCCCGCCACGACGCGAACGATCAATCACCCAACCACGCGCTTCGAGGGTCCGGCCTTTAAGGCGCTCCAGCCGAGAGACGTCGAACTGACTCACCAGGTTCGGCGCGATCCGCAACACCAACGAGCCCTGCAACTCAATCCACACGCCGCCAGCATTGCGCTGCACGTCGCTGACCTGTCCGGAGATCAGGGCAAAACCGCCGTTATTGATGTGTCCGACCGCCTGTACCGGCGACGTGCGCCACACCCCTAGCCCAGCCTGACGCGCACTACGCTCCGCCCGCTGCTGGCAGTCGAACAAGGCGACATTGGGGGCGATCACCACTTGATAGGCCAAACCCTCGGCCAACAACTGCGCCTCAAGGTTTTCGCCCTGACGGCCATAGACGTTGGCCAGCGTACGGCCGTAATGATCCTTGGGCTCCTGGCCCACCTGCAGACTGACCCGGCCGTCGTTTTCGTCGACCAGACGTTGCAGGCGGCGCTTGGCGGCTTCGGCAAAAGGCTCGGCGGAACGACCTTTCTTGCCGGTCTCAGGCGCATTCAGTCCAATCATCCGCACACTGCGGCCATCGCTCAGACGCAAGGTGTCGCCATCCACGACCCGCTGGACCGCGAATACGGGCAGGGAGTCGGGTGCCGGGCACAAGGCCTGGGCTGCCGTCAGCCAAATCGCGGACATAAAAAAGGCGCCCGCGAGGGACGCCTTTTTAAGCAGCCTGGAGTAGTCCAATGGACCTTCCAGAACGGCCAGTCTTACTCAGCAGCAGCTTCAGGAGCTTTGGCTGCGCCGAAAGCACCGAAACGCGATTTGAACTTGTCGACACGGCCGCCGATATCAAGAGTCTTCTGCTTGCCGGTGTAGAACGGGTGGCACTCGTTGCACACGTCAAGGCTCAATGGCTTGGCGAGGTTGGAGCGAGTGTGGATCACGTTGCCGCAGCTGCAAGTTGCGACAATGGCTTCGTAAACTGGATGAATATCAGCTTTCATGGGTACTTCTCCGGGCTAGCGTGCCGCCGCGCAACACTATTGTTGAACACCGCACGTAATTAGGCTGCGGATACTACCAGACATCGCCAACGACGCAAGCGAACGTTAAAACCGGTCGTCTGCTAAGATCGCCGCTTCGTCACAGACCGTTACAGAGAACCCTCCGCGTGCCCGACGCCATTTTGCGCCTCGCTCTGCCCTCGCCGCTCAGACGCTTATTCGACTACCGCGCACCCGCCGGGGTACTGCGCAGTGCGTTACAGCCCGGCATGCGCGTGCGCGTGCCGTTCGGTCGCCGCGAGATGATTGGCATTCTGGTGGAAATCACTGACCACAGTGAAGTCCCGGCTGAAAAGCTCAAACCGGCCGTGGCCATCCTCGATGAGCATCCGCCGCTGCCGCCTTCGCTGTTCAAGCTGTGCCTGTGGACATCGCAGTATTACCAACACAGCCTCGGCGACACCTTGAGCTGGGCCTTGCCGGTGCTGCTGCGTCAGGGCGAACCCGCTGAAGCGCGTCAGGAGCGATTCTGGCAAGTGGCTCCGGGCGCCAGACTCGATGACCCGCGCATCGCCCGCGCGCCGAAACAGCGTGAGGCCCTGACCACCCTCGCCCAGCATCCGCATGGCGTGGCCAATCAGTTACTCAGCAAACTGATGCTCAACCGGGAAAGCCTGAACCTGTTGCTGGCCAAGGACATGGTCAAGGTCGAAGTGCGCCGCCATGCGCCGAGCGAACGCCATGAGCGCTGGCTGGCGCAGCCCGAGTTGCCACTCAACCCCGAACAACGCGCTGCGTACGAGGCCATTCGTGCCGGTTTCGACACCTTTCATGCGTTTCTGCTGGCAGGTGTTACCGGCAGCGGCAAAACCGAAGTCTATTTACAGCTGATCCGCGAAACCCTCGAAGCCGGCAAGCAGGCGCTGGTATTGATCCCGGAGATCAACCTCGGCCCGCAAACGCTGGCGCGCTTCGAGCAGCGTTTCAACGCACGTATCGCTCTGGTGCACTCGGCGGTCAATGACCGGGATCGACTGGATGCCTGGCTGGCGGCGCGCGACGGCGAGGCAGACATTATTATCGGCACCCGCTCCGCGCTGTTCACGCCAATGAAAAACCCCGGCCTGATCATTATCGATGAAGAGCACGACGGCTCTTATAAACAGCAGGAAGGTCTGCGCTATCACGCCCGCGATCTGGCGTTGGTGCGGGCCCGGCAGGAAAACATTCCGATTGTGCTCGGCTCAGCCACGCCATCTCTGGAAAGCCTGCACAACGCCTACACCGGGCGCTATGGCCTGCTGCGCCTGAACCAACGCGCGGGCGGTGCGCAACAACCGCGCTTCCTGCGGCTGGACGTGAAGAGCCGGCCACTGGACAGCGGTATTTCCGGACCGATGCAGCAAGCCATCGCTCAGACCCTGGCCGCAGGTCAGCAGGTCCTGGTGTTCCTCAACCGTCGCGGCTTTGCGCCGACCTTGCTTTGCCACGACTGCGGCTGGCTCTCGGAATGTCCGCGCTGCGATGCGCGCATGACCGTGCACCAGCGTTCCGGCGAGTTGCGGTGCCACCATTGCGGCCATGTCGAGCGTGTCCCGCGCCATTGCCCGGCGTGCGGCAAGGTCGACCTGCGCCCTGTGGGTGCGGGCACCGAGCGTGCCGAAGAGCGGCTGGGGATTTTGTTCCCGGACTTTCCCGTGCTGCGGGTCGACCGCGACAGCACCTCGCGCAAAGACGCGATGAACCAGCTGTTCGCCACCATTCAGCGCGGTCAGCCATGCATTCTGGTCGGCACCCAAATGCTCGCCAAAGGGCACCACTTCCCCCGCGTGACCCTGGTGTCGATTCTGGATGCCGACGGCGGTTTGTTTTCCGGCGATTTCCGCGCCAGCGAGCGCATGGCGCAGCTGATCGTTCAGGTCGCAGGGCGCGCAGGACGGGCCGAAGAGCCGGGCAAAGTGATCATCCAGACGCATCTGGCCGACCACCCCCTGTTAATTCAGCTGACCGAGCAAGGCTACTTCGCCTTTGCCGAACAAGCGTTAAGCGAACGCCGTGCTGCTGGTCTGCCACCGTTCTCGCACCTGGCGCTGCTGCGCGCCGAAGCGCACAAGCCGGGACAGGCCGAAGGTTTTCTCGACAACGCCTGCGCCGAGGCCGAACGCTTGCTGGCTGAAATGAATCTGGGCGCCATTGAGTTACTGGGCCCGGTCCCGGCGCCGATGGAGCGGCGCGCCGGCCGCTACCGCGCGCAATTGCTCCTGCAGGCCAGCGCCCGCGCGCCCCTGCATCGATTGCTCAGCGCATGGCTGCTGGTGCTTGAAAACATGCCCAGCGGGCGCCAGGTACGCTGGTCGCTGGACGTGGACCCGGTGGATTTGTATTAAGGGCCAAAGCCGGCATCTTTAAGACCGCATGTCCATCATGGTTGGCAAGCCTGCCCTCGCAACGGATAATGCTCAGTTTTTCCACCAGCGCATCCAGGCGCCGCCGCGCTTGCGGTCGAAAGAGAAGACCATGAAAGACACCATTCGCCAGTTGATCCAACAAGCCCTGACCCAACTCGTCAACGAAGGCGTCCTGCCGGAAGGGCTGACACCGGCGATCCAGGTGGAAAACGTACGGGACAAAACCCACGGTGACTTCGCCAGCAACATCGCGATGATGCTGGCCAAGCCTGCCGGTTTGAAACCCCGCGATCTGGCAGAAAAGCTGGTAGCCGCGCTGCCCGCCGACGCACAGGTCAGCAAAGTCGAAATCGCCGGCCCCGGCTTTCTCAACTTCTTCCAGAACACCCAGGCCCTGGCGGCACGTCTCGATGCCGCGCTGATCGACCCACAACTGTCAGTTCGCAAGGTCGGTCCTGTACAACGCGTGGTGGTCGACTTGTCCGCGCCCAACCTGGCCAAAGAGATGCACGTCGGCCACCTGCGCTCGACCGTTATCGGCGACGGCGTGGCCAATGTGCTGGCGTTCCTGGGTGACACTGTGATTCGCCAGAACCACGTGGGCGACTGGGGCACTCAATTCGGCATGCTCCTGGCGTACCTCCAGGAAAAGCCGACGACCAGCGATGAGTTGTCGGACCTGGAAAACTTCTACCGTGCGGCCAAGCATCGCTTCGACGAATCCGAAGAGTTTGCCGAGCGCGCTCGGGGCCTGGTGGTCAAGCTGCAAGCCGGTGACCCGGAATGCCTGGCGTTGTGGGAACGCTTCAAAAACATATCGCTGTCCCACTGCCAAACAATCTACGACCGCTTGAACGTCAACCTGACCCCGGCCGATGTCAGGGGCGAAAGCGCCTACAACGATGACCTGGCCAACGTGGTCAGCGACCTCAAGGCCACAGGCCTGCTGGTCGAGAGCAACGGCGCCCAGTGCGTGTTCCTCGAAGAATTCAGGACCGCTGAAGACACGCCTCTGCCGGTGATCGTGCAAAAGGCGGGCGGCGGTTATCTGTACGCCACCACCGACCTGGCCGCGATCCGCTACCGCAGCAATGTATTGAAAGCCGACCGCGCTCTGTACTTCGTCGATCAACGTCAGGCCCTGCATTTCCAACAGGTGTTCGAAGTCGCCCGCCGTGCCGGTTTCGTGACCAATGGCATGCACATGGAACACATGGGCTTCGGCACCATGAACGGCGCCGATGGCCGTCCGTTCAAGACCCGCGATGGTGGCACCGTCAAGCTGGTAGACCTGCTCGACGAAGCCCAGGAGCGCGCCTACACCCTGGTGAAAGAAAAGAACCCGGAAGTCGCTGAAGCCGAATTGCGCAGCATCGCCAATGCAGTAGGGATCAGCGCGGTGAAATACGCCGACCTGTCCAAGCATCGCACCAGCGACTACAGCTTCAACTTCGATCAGATGCTCAGTTTCGAAGGCAACACCGCACCGTACCTGCTCTACGCCTACACCCGTGTAGCCGGTGTGTTCCGCAAGTTGGGCAAGCCGTTCGACATCAGCCAAGGGCACATCGTGCTTGAGGCGCCTCAAGAGCAGGAACTGGCGGCACGCCTGGCGCAGTTTGGCGAAACCCTGAACAACGTCGCGGAAAAAGGCACGCCGCATGTACTGTGTGCCTACATCTATGATCTCGCCGGCCTGTTCTCCAGTTTCTACGAGAACTGCCCGATCCTCGGTGCCGAGAACCCGGAACAACAGCAAAGCCGTCTGCGCCTCACCGCACTGACGGGCCGCACCCTCAAGCAAGGCCTGGAACTCTTGGGTCTGGAAACTCTGGAGCGTATGTAAGTTGGCTGCGAAGAAAAAACCTGCTCCCAAGCGCGGCGCCAGCCGTTATCAGGCACCCGCGAAGAAGCCGATTCCAGGATGGTTGTGGCTGGCTATTGGCCTGTCCGTCGGGGCCTTCATCGTATTTTTGATGAAGCTCGATCCGGGCAGCACTGATATCAAGCGGGTTAAAGAAGACGCCAAGGCCGCGAAAATCGCCGAAGCGAACAAGACGCCACCCAGCCCACAGGCACCGGCGAAGCCGAAGTACGACTTCTACACCTTGCTGCCGGAATCCGAAGTCATCGTGCCGAACGAAGCCGTGCCCGAAAAAACGCTGCCCGCGGTCGTAGCACCGGTTGCGCCGGTCACGCCTGAGCAAGCAGCGAAGATTGACACCGCACGCGCCCAGGCTGCACTCAGCGGCCTGACGCCCCCGCCAGCGCCACCTGTGGCCAAGCCGGCTGCGGTGACGAAGTTCTTCTTGCAGGCCGGCTCGTTCCGCAAGCAAGCCGACGCGGACAAGGTCCGGGCGCAGATCATTCTGCTGGGGCAAACCGTGCAGGTTGAATCCGGCACCGTGAAGGATGAAATCTGGTACCGGGTGCTCGTCGGCCCGTACAGCAACCGTGAACAACTGACCATCGCGCAGAAACAACTGGCAGGCAGCGGCTTCAGCAATCTGCTGTTACAACAGCGTCAGGGTAAGTGATCCATCTGTAGTCCAGGTCAAAGCGGCGTGTCGGACACGCCGCTTTGACGAATAGATTCACTCCCCCAGTGGATCATCCGCGCTCCGTGGGGGCGGATTCGTGCGCGAAAGCGATCTGTCCAGACAGCCCGTATCCAGATATCGCCATTCATCCTCTGACGCATCCCATGGTTGAAATGTCAGCCACCACCCCCATATGAGTTTCCACTAGGGCATTTTCGCCCCGCTGCGTGGAGACGCTCCCTTGACCACCATCGTTTCAGTGCGCCGTAACGGCAAAGTCGTCATGGCTGGCGACGGCCAGGTTTCTCTCGGCAATACCGTCATGAAAGGCAACGCGAAAAAAGTGCGTCGCCTGTATCACGGCGAAGTGATCGCCGGTTTCGCCGGAGCCACCGCCGATGCCTTCACCCTTTTCGAACGTTTCGAAGGCCAACTTGAAAAACACCAGGGCCATCTGGTTCGCGCGGCCGTTGAACTGGCTAAAGAATGGCGCACCGACCGCTCCCTGAGCCGCCTCGAAGCCATGCTGGCGGTCGCCAACAAGGATGCATCGCTGATCATCACGGGTAACGGCGATGTCGTTGAACCTGAAGACGGCCTGATTGCCATGGGCTCCGGCGGCCCCTACGCTCAAGCTGCCGCCCGCGCCCTGCTGATGAAAACCGAACTCTCGGCCCGCGAAATTGCCGAAACCGCACTGGGCATCGCTGCCGATATCTGCGTGTTCACCAACCACAACATCACCATTGAGGAGCAGGACCTCGCCGAATAAGCCGTTACCCATGCCGTTTGCATAAACAGCCATGCGCGCTTTTTTCAGCTAGAGGACCGCCACTATCATGTCTATGACTCCCCGTGAAATCGTCCACGAACTCAATCGCCACATCATTGGCCAGGACGATGCCAAGCGCGCCGTCGCCATCGCTTTGCGTAACCGCTGGCGCCGGATGCAGTTGCCTGAAGAACTGCGCGTCGAAGTCACGCCAAAAAACATTCTGATGATCGGCCCGACCGGTGTCGGTAAAACCGAAATCGCCCGTCGCCTGGCCAAACTGGCCAACGCGCCGTTCATCAAGGTCGAAGCGACCAAATTCACCGAAGTCGGCTATGTCGGCCGCGATGTCGAGTCGATCATTCGTGACCTGGCCGACGCCGCGATCAAGCTCCTGCGTGAACAGGAAATGACCAAGGTCCGCCACCGCGCCGAAGACGCTGCCGAAGAGCGCATCCTCGACGCCCTGCTGCCGCCCGCACGCGCAGGCTTCAACGAAGACGCGGCACCGAGCACCGATTCCAATACCCGTCAGCTGTTCCGCAAGCGCCTGCGTGAAGGTCAACTGGATGACAAGGACATCGAGATCGAAGTCGCCGAGTCCGTCGGGGTCGATATTTCCGCGCCGCCAGGCATGGAAGAGATGACCAACCAGTTGCAAAACCTGTTCGCCAACATGGGCAAGGGCAAAAAGAAAAGCCGCAAGCTCAAGGTCAAGGACGCACTGAAGCTGGTCCGCGACGAAGAAGCCGGGCGTCTGGTTAATGAAGAAGAGCTGAAAGCCAAGGCGCTGGAAGCGGTTGAGCAGCACGGTATCGTGTTTATCGATGAAATCGACAAGGTCGCCAGACGCGGTAATTCCGGTGGCGTCGACGTGTCCCGCGAAGGTGTGCAACGTGACCTGCTGCCACTGATCGAAGGCTGCACCGTGAACACCAAACTGGGCATGGTCAAGACCGACCACATCCTGTTCATTGCTTCCGGCGCGTTCCACCTGAGCAAGCCGAGCGATCTGGTGCCTGAGCTGCAAGGTCGTCTGCCGATTCGCGTTGAACTCAAGGCCCTGACACCCCAGGACTTCGAACGCATCCTCAGCGAGCCGCACGCGTCGCTGACCGAGCAATACCGCGAGCTGCTCAAGACCGAAGGCCTGAACATCGAGTTCTTGCCCGACGGCATCAAGCGCATCGCCGAGATTGCCTGGCAGGTCAACGAGAAGACCGAGAACATCGGTGCGCGTCGTTTGCACACCTTGCTTGAGCGCCTGCTCGAAGAGGTGTCCTTCAGTGCTGCTGACCTGGCCAGCGCGCAAGATGCAGAGACCATCCTGATCAACGCCGACTACGTCAACAGTCACCTGGGCGAACTGGCCAAGGACGAAGACCTCTCGCGGTATATCCTTTAAAACGCACTTAACTGGAACCGGCAGGGCCGCTCGCGGCCCTGAACCTCATGGCTAATACCAAGCTCCCCAGCGCAATCAATCTGCACAAAGCCTCGAAAACCCTGACGCTGAAATACGCGCCCGACGAGGAATACCACTTGAGCGCCGAGTTTTTGCGGGTGCATTCGCCATCGGCCGAAGTTCAGGGTCATGGCAAACCGATCCTGCAATTTGGCAAGCTTGGCGTGGGCTTGAGCAAAATCGAACCGGCCGGGCAATACGCACTAAAATTGACCTTCGACGACGGTCATGACAGCGGATTGTTCACGTGGGACTACCTGTACCAATTGGCGCAACGCCAGGAACAGCTGTGGGCCGATTATCTTGCCGAGCTCAAAGCCGCTGGTAAATCCCGCGACCCCTCCGAGCAAATCATCAAGCTGATGCTCTAGCTCAACCGTCTGACCTTTTAGGGCGACCTTTCTAATTCTGTTTGTTTCAATATTCCTCGCAGAGGCCAACGACTGGCCCTGCTTGCGATTTTTTGAAATCTCGGGTAACCAATAGATCTGGCAAGTTCCCTGCATTCAATCCGTGCAGAGCTGGCGCGTGCGATGACGCAACAGATGAGATCCTGCTGCCGCGAAAATGGCAGGACTCACCTTTGCGCAAACACCTGCCGGGAGCATGTGGTTTAGCCATCATCGGTCACCCGAGCAGTAGTACTGGCAGGCGCCTGTGTCACTGATCCACAGGGATGTCCGGTACTCGTCTCAGGACAATGGAGCGTCGTAGATGAGTAACAAGAACAACGATGACTTGCAGCGCCAAGCCTCTGAAAACACCCTGGGCCTAAACCCCGTGGTTGGCTTGCGGAGTAAAGATTTGCTGACCACTGCCCGGATGGTTCTAACCCAAGCCCTCAGGCAACCGTTCCACAGCGTCAAGCATGTCGCTCATTTCGGTATCGAACTGAAGAATGTGTTGCTCGGAAAATCCAGGCTGCAACCTGCCGGGGACGACCGTCGATTTGCTGACCCTGCCTGGAGTCAGAACCCACTGTATCGCCGTTATCTACAGACCTACCTGGCCTGGCGCAAGGAATTACACGACTGGATCGGTGACAGCAATCTGTCAGAACAAGACATTAATCGTGGTCACTTTGTGATCAATCTGATGACCGAAGCCATGTCGCCGACCAACAGCGCCGCCAACCCGGCTGCGGTCAAACGGTTTTTCGAAACCGGCGGCAAAAGCCTCCTCGACGGGTTGTCACACTTGGCCAAGGACCTGGTGCATAACGGCGGCATGCCGAGCCAGGTCAATATGGACGCCTTTGAAGTCGGCAAAAGCCTCGGCACCACCGAAGGCTCAGTGGTCTTTCGCAACGACGTGCTCGAACTGATCCAGTACAAACCGATTACCGAACAGGTGCTTGAGCGGCCGTTACTGGTCGTTCCACCGCAGATCAACAAGTTCTATGTGTTCGACCTGAGCCCGGAGAAAAGCCTGGCACGCTTCTGCCTGCGCGGTGGCGTGCAGACGTTTATCGTCAGCTGGCGCAACCCGACCAAGGCACAGCGCGAGTGGGGCCTGTCGACCTACATCGACGCGCTCAAGGAAGCGGTGGACGTGGTCCGCGCTATCACCGGCAGCAAAGACATCAACATGCTGGGCGCCTGCTCCGGCGGTATTACCTGCACTGCGCTGCTGGGTCACTATGCCGCGCTGGGCGAGCAGAAGGTCCATGCCCTGACGTTGTTGGTCAGCGTGCTGGACACCACCCTCGACAGCGAGGTCGCGCTGTTTGTCGACGAAAAGACCCTGGAATCGGCCAAGCGCCACTCCTATCAGGCGGGCGTACTGGAAGGCCGTGACATGGCCAAGATTTTCGCCTGGATGCGTCCCAATGACCTGATCTGGAATTACTGGGTCAACAATTACCTGCTGGGCAACGAACCGCCAGTCTTCGACATCCTGTTCTGGAACAACGACACCACCCGCCTGCCCGCCGCATTCCATGGCGACCTGATCGAGATGTTCAAGAGCAACCCGCTGATCCGCGCCAACGCCCTTGAAGTGTGCGGCACGCCGATCGACCTGAAGCAGGTCACCAGCGATGTGTTTTGCCTGGCAGGCACCAACGACCACATCACGCCATGGGGCTCGTGCTACAAATCGGCCCGTCTATTCGGCGGCAAGACTGAATTCGTATTGTCCAGCAGCGGCCATATCCAAAGCATTCTCAACCCGCCGGGCAACCCCAAATCACGCTACATGACCAACCCCGAGCTGCCGGTCGATGCTAAAGAATGGCAAGAGAACTCGAGCAAACACACCGATTCCTGGTGGCTTTACTGGCAAAACTGGCAGGCCGAGCGCTCAGGTAAATTGAAGAAGGCGCCGAGCGTGCTCGGCAACAAAGCACACCCGGCCGGCGAAGCTGCACCGGGCACTTACGTACACGAACGCTAAACAACAAAACAGGGTGCTGATGGGTCTCTGGAAGTGCCATCAGCCTTCGACGCGCGGTCATGTGACGAGCAGTAATACGAGGATCACCTCGACCCATCTGGCAAAGCTCAGGACGGCTTGGCCAGCGGTTTAACCCATAGGGCCCGCGCATGTCGAAACCGTTTGTTTTCCGTACCATCGACCTGGATGGCCACACCATCCGCACGGCCGTCCGCCCAGGCAAGGGTGATATGACACCGCTGCTGATTTTCAATGGCATCGGCGCCAACCTGGAACTGGTCTTCCCGTTCGTCGACGCGCTTGACCCGGACATGGAAGTGATCGCCTTCGATGTGCCGGGTGTCGGCGGCTCTTCCACACCCAGTCGCCCCTTTCGCTTTCCCGGGCTGGCCAAGCTGACGGCGCGGATGCTCGATTACCTGAACTACGGCCAGGTCAATGTGATCGGCGTGTCGTGGGGCGGCGCGTTAGCGCAACAGTTCGCCTACGACTATCCCGAGCGCTGCAAAAAACTGGTGCTCGCCGCGACGGCTGCCGGTGCGGTCATGGTGCCGGGCAAGCCTCGCGTGCTGTGGTTGATGGCCAGCCCACGGCGATATATTCAGCCGTCCCATGTGATACGCATCGCGCCAGAAATCTACGGCGGCGCCTTTCGTCGGGATCCTCACCTGGCCGCCAATCACGCCGCCAAGGTCCGATCGTCGGGCAAGCTGGGTTATTACTGGCAGCTGTTTGCCGGGATGGGCTGGACCAGCATCCATTGGCTGCACAAGATTCGTCAGCCGACATTAATCCTCGCGGGCGACGACGATCCGCTCATTCCTTTGATAAATATGCGCATGCTGGCTTGGCGGATACCCAATGCCCAGCTACACATAATCGATGATGGTCATTTATTTTTGATCACTCGGGCCGAAGCGGTGGCGCCCATCATCATGAAATTTCTGCTGGAGGAGCGGCAACGCGCGGTCATGCACCCGCATCCGACCCCGATTCATCGATAGGTAACAGGCTTTAGTCATGGCCTGACGAAGGAGTGTTGCCCCCATGCGAGACAAGCCAGCGAAGGGCTCTGTGCCCACCCCGGCCACATTCATCAATGCGCAAAGTGTCATCAGTGGTTTGCGCGGGCGAGACGTGTTTTCCACGCTGCGCAGCGTGGCCGTCCAAAGCCTGCGTCACCCGGTTCACAGCGCACGTCATGTGCTGGCGCTGGGCGGTCAGTTGGGTCGCGTCATACTGGGTGACAACCTGCACACACCCAACCCCCGTGACAGCCGCTTCGCGGATCCGACGTGGCTGCAAAACCCCCTCTATCGACGTGGGCTGCAGGCCTATCTGAGCTGGCAGCATCAGCTCAAGAGCTGGATCGATGACAGCGAGATGTCCGAGGATGATCGCGCCCGCGCGCACTTCATCCTCTCCTTGCTCAGCGATGCCCTGTCACCCTCCAACACCCTGCTCAACCCGCTGGCGGTCAAGGAACTGTTCAACTCCGGCGGCAGCAGCGTGTTCAAGGGCATCAGCCATCTGGTAGATGACCTGATGCACAACAATGGCCTGCCCAGCCAGATCACCAAAGATGCATTCGAGGTCGGCAAGACCGTCGCCACCACCCCCGGTGCCGTCGTGTTTCGCAACGAGCTGCTGGAGCTGATGCAGTACAAGCCGATGAGCGAAAAACAGTACGCCCGGCCACTGCTGGTCGTTCCGCCGCAAATCAACAAGTACTACATTTTCGACCTCAGCCCGACCAATAGCTTCGTCCAGTACGCGCTGAAAAACGGCCTGCAAGTGTTCATGATCAGCTGGCGCAACCCGGATGTGCGTCATCGCGAATGGGGGCTGTCCAGCTACGTCGAAGCCATCGAAGAAGCGATGAACGTGTGCCGCGCCATTACTGGCAGCCGCGAAGTGAACCTGTTGGGTGCCTGCGCCGGCGGCCTGACCATGGCCGCACTGCAAGGCCATCTCCAGGCCAAGCGGCAAATGCGCCGGGTCTCCAGCGCTACCTATCTGGTCAGCCTGCTGGACAGCCAGATCGACAGCGCAGCGACCTTGTTCGTCGATGAAGAGACCCTGGAAGCCGCCAAGCGCCGCTCTTACCAACAAGGTGTACTTGATGGCCGCGACATGGCGAAAATCTTCGCCTGGATGCGCCCCAACGATTTGATCTGGAATTACTGGGTCAATAACTACCTGCTGGGCAAGGCGCCGCCGCCCTTCGACATCCTCTACTGGAACAACGACAGCACACGCCTGCCGGCCGCCCTGCATGGCGACTTGCTGGACTTCTTCAAGTACAACCCACTCAGCCACCCCGGCGGCCTGGAAGTGTGCGGCACGCCCGTTGACCTGCAAAAAGTCACCGTGGACAGCTTCAGCGTGGCGGGGATCAATGACCACATCACGCCATGGGACGCGGTCTATCGCTCGACCTTGCTGCTCGGGGGCGACCGGCGCTTCTTGCTGGCCAACAGTGGTCACGTACAAAGCATCCTCAACCCGCCTGGCAACCCCAAATCGAGCTACATCGAAAACAGCAAACTCAGCAGCGATCCCCGAGCCTGGTACTACGATGGAAAAACCGTCGAAGGCAGCTGGTGGCCGACCTGGCTGGACTGGATTCAGCAGCGCTCCGGCGCACAACGAGAAACCCACATGGCCCTCGGCAACCAGAACTACCCACCGATGGAGTCCGCGCCTGGAACCTATGTGCGCGTTCGTTAAAGTCTTGTCTTCACCCGCCCCTGTAGGAGCTGACTTGTCTGCGATCCGGTGCGAAGCGCCGGCAAAAAACAGGCGAACTCACTACCGCCTGAAGGCCCTCTGGGCCTTATCGCAGGCAAGCCTGCTCCTACAAGTTGACGTGTATTCCTGAAACCCCACACAAGAAGACTGGATGAAAACCCGCGACCGGATCCTTGAATGCGCCCTGCACTTGTTCAATCAACAGGGCGAACCTAACGTCTCGACCCTGGAAATCGCTAACGAACTGGGGATCAGCCCCGGCAATCTCTACTACCACTTTCATGGCAAAGAGCCGCTGGTCATGGGCTTGTTCGAGCGTTTTCAAACAGAGCTGTCGCCGCTGCTCAATCCACCGGCCAACGCGCAATTGGCGCCGGAAGAATACTGGGTGTTTCTGCACCTGATCGTCGAGCGCCTGTCGCACTACCGCTTCCTGTTCCAGGACCTGTCCAACCTCGCTGGCCGCCTGCCAAAACTGGCACGCGGTATCCGTAATCTGCTCAACGCACTCAAACGCACCCTCGCGTCATTACTGGCACAGCTGAAAGCACAGGGGCAACTGGTCAGCGACACACAAGCGCTGGGGCAACTGGTGGAACAGATCAGCATGACCCTGCTGTTCTCCCTGGACTACCAACGCATCCTCGGCAAAGAAGGCGAAGTACGCGTCGTTGTCTACCAGATCATGATGCTGGTCGCGCCCCACCTGATCCCCGACTCGCGGCAGGGCGTGGAGAAGCTGGCGATGCATTATCTGGAGGAGTAGCCGAAACCGACCACTCCATCCCACAACGACTCGTCACGTGCGGCACTTATGTCCCCGTAACAGGTAACGCACAAACGAAAAAGCCCGACCTTGCGGCCGGGCTTTTGGCAGTTCCTGAAAATCAGGACTGGCTGGCGGGCGTCGACGCAGTGGTCGTTGCTGGCGCTGGGGTTGTCGCTGAAGCAGCAACGGCAGTTGGCGTAGCTGCTACTGCTGGTTTGGCAGCCGCGGGCTTCGGTGCTGCTGCTTTCTTCACTGCGGGTGCTTTCGCTGCTGCGGGCTTGGCGGCTGGTTTAGCTGCCGGTTTCGCGGCAACAGGCTTGGCAACCGGTTTAACGGCTGGCTTGGCGGCTGCCGTTTTGGCCGGTGCTTTAACCGCGGGTTTGGCCGCTGCCTTGGCCACGGGTTTAGCAGCAGGTTTTGCAGCCGCTTTGGACGACACAGAAGCCACCGACGCACCGGTCAGTTTCTCGATTTGCTTGGTCAGGAGATCGACCTTGCTGTGCAGCGCTTTGACTTCGTTGCGGCTCGGGACACCAAGGCGCGAGATGGCGCTGTTCAGGCGTTTGTCGAAAGCACCTTCGAGCTCACTCCATTTACCCAGCGCAAGGTCCTTGACGTCGCCGACTCGGGATTTTGCCGATTGCGCTGTTGCCTTCGCTGCATCGACTTGCTTGTCGACGCCGCTCTTGGTCTGCTTTTCGGCCTTCTCGCCGTCTTTGACCAGGGTTTCGAAAAGCTTACTGCCGTCATTGCTGATTTTCGAGTAAGCGCCTAAACCAGCCAGCCAGATTTGACGGGAGTATTTTTCAACCTCGCCAATCCAGGAGCTGCCTTCTTTTTCAATTTTCTTTTTGCCAGCCATCCCGATCTCCTTATTGTTTATGCGCGACACGTTCAAGCAATGCCGTCAGCCCATCGAGCTTAGCAGAGAGTGTCTCAACATCATGTTTAGACGCAATGCCAAAACGATTCAAGGCGCGGGCAACACGGTGGTCAAAAGCCTTCTCGACTTTATGAAGTTGCACTTCGAACTTGCCCTTGACGCCGTTCACGTCTTCTTTGATCGTGTCGATCTCGCTGTTGGCTGCATCGAGTTGCTTATCGACGATTTTCTTACCCTTTTTTTCAACTTCTTCGCCGGTCTTGATCAAGTCTTTTACGTACTCGGCGCCTTCCTGGCCAGCCTTGGAGTAGGCACCCAGGCCAGCCAGCCAGATTTTGCGGGCATACAGTTTTACTTCCGAAAGGGCCGTGGCTTGCTCGGCATCAACTTTCTTCTTCAGGGCTACTTTGGCCATGGTGCACCTCACGCTCAAAAAGGTTGGAGGAACTGCCCACGGGGTTGATGGGCATGAGCACAAAGTAATCAGAAAAATTAGAATGCTCACCCTAGGTTGGTGGCTATTTTGCGGGGCGACGGGCTGTGGAGGGGGAACGCGTTTAATCGATAAACATCACACAGCCGCGAGGGGATTCAGGGATTCAAGCCTGCAGTTCTTTGTCCAGGACCCTCTCGACCTCGGATTTGATCGCGCCGCTCATTGCCGACAGGAAGAAGTTCAGCTCGATGCTGACCCTGATCAATGTGTCTTGGACCTCGATTTTCCCCTTGGCGCCCTTACCCTCGAGTTCCACCACATCGCCTGACCATGTCGGTTTCAGCGCATATTTATCCGCAAGCTTGAGCACCAGGTGCTCGGCCTTTTCCCGCGCGGCTTCGCGGCCAAGGGCGTGTTCACGTTCAACAGTTATTTGGGCCATGCAAGGACTCCTTGGTCGGTTTCGAGCCACATTCTATATCGCGCCACCATGAGCAGCGAGACCAAGAGGAAACGTCAACCATGAGCCTTGTCAAGACAAAGGCTGCCCCGACGATTAGAATGGCCGCACTTTATTCCGGTGACAGCGATATGAACGATCCGCGCAAAGGCAGCGATGCCGAACCCACCACTCACTTCGGCTACAAAAACGTACCGGAAAGCCAGAAAGCCGAGAAAGTCGCTGAGGTTTTCCACTCCGTTGCGGCCAAGTACGACTTGATGAACGACCTGCTGTCCGGTGGCATGCACCGGCTGTGGAAGCGCTTTGCTATCGAGTTGTCTGGCGTCCGCACGGGCAACCGCGTGCTGGACATCGCTGGCGGTACTGGCGACCTGGCAAGAAAGTTTTCGCATCTGGTCGGCCCGACCGGCGAAGTCGTACTGGCGGACATCAACGCCTCGATGTTGAAGGTCGGTCGCGACCGTCTGCTGGATCTGGGTGTGGCGGGCAACGTCAAGTTCGTCCAGGCCGACGCGGAAAAGCTACCGTTCCCGGACAACCATTTCGACTGCGTGACCATCGCCTTCGGTCTGCGCAACGTGACGCATAAAGAAGACGCCCTGCGCTCGATGCTGCGAGTCCTCAAGCCCGGCGGTCGCCTGTTGGTCCTGGAGTTTTCCAAACCGACCAACGCGCTGATGTCCAAGGCCTACGACGCTTACTCGTTCGCGTTCATGCCGTTGATGGGCAAACTGATTACCAATGACTCGGAAAGCTACCGCTATCTGGCGGAGTCGATCCGCATGCACCCGAATCAGGAAACCCTCAAGTCGATGATGGTAGAAGCCGGTTTCGACCGTGTGACCTATCACAACATGACCGCCGGCATCGTTGCCCTGCATCGCGGCATCAAGCCCTGATGTTACTCAGCGGCTTGCTCGCCAGCGTCGAGCTCGGCATCAACCGTGTGCTGCGCATGGACAGCACTGCCCTGCCACGCCTCGAACGCCTGGCAGGCAAGATGATTGCAGTCGATTGCCGTAACCCGGCCTTTCAGCTGTTCATTTTGCCCAGCGATGAAGGCTTGCTGTTGGCGGCTCACTGGGCCGCCGAGGCCGACTGTACCCTGCGTGCGCCAGCCTCGAGTTTGCTGCGCCTGGCCCTGAGCCAGGACAAAACCGCCGTGCTGCATGGCCCTGAAGTCGAGCTTGAAGGCGACAGCGCCGTGCTGCTGGAACTGGTCGGCGTACTGCAAGACCTTGAGCTGGACTGGGAGTACGAACTCTCGCGCTGGCTCGGTCCGGTCGCCAGTTCGTTGCTCGGGGGCCAATTGCGCAGCAGCGCCCGCTGGACCCACGACAGCCTGGCCAACCTCACGCACAACCTCGCCGACTACCTCAGTGAGGAGTCGCGAACCCTGGTGGGTCAACGTGAAGCCGAAGCCCGCTTCGCTGAGCTGGACCAGACCAAGCTCGACCTTGAACGTCTCGAGGCGCGCTTCGAGCGCCTTGCCCTCTCCCTCAAATCCAGCGATAACGCATGAAGCTGCTTGCCGTCCGCCGTCTGTTTCGCATCCAACGCGTCGTGATCCGCTACCGTCTCGATGACTTGTTGTTTGCCCTGCCGTTACCCTGGTGGATGCTCGCCCTGCGTTACGCCATGCCGTGGCGCTGGTTCCCGCGTAAACCCCTGGAGCTGAGCCGTGGCGCACGCTTGCGCATGGCACTGCAGGACCTCGGGCCGATTTTCATCAAATTCGGGCAACTGCTTTCCACCCGCCGCGATCTGCTCCCCGAGGACATCGCCGACGAGTTGATGCACTTGCAAGACCGCGTGCCACCGTTCGATTCGCAGCAGGCCATCGACCTGATCGAAGAACAGCTCGGCGCAAAAATCAGTGCCGTGTTCAGCCGCTTCGATGTCGCACCGCTGGCCTCTGCCTCAGTCGCGCAGGTGCATGCCGCGCAGCTGAAAACCGGCGAAGAAGTGGTGGTCAAGGTCGTGCGCCCTGGCCTCAAACCGATCATCAGCCAGGATCTGGCATGGTTGTTTATACTGGCCCGCGTGGCCGAACGGCTCTCGGCCGATGCACGTCTGCTGCATCCGGTAGAGGTGGTCAGCGATTACGAAAAGACCATCTACGACGAACTCGACTTGTTGCGCGAGGCCGCCAACTCCAGCCAGCTGCGACGCAACTTCGAAGGCTCGCCGCTGCTCTACGTGCCTCAAGTCTATTGGGACTGGTGCCGCCCCAAAGTACTGGTGATGGAGCGCATCTACGGCATTCAGGTCACCGACCTCGCGACCCTGGCCGATCAGCGCACCGACATGAAAATGCTCGCCGAACGCGGCGTGGAGATTTTCTTCACCCAAGTGTTTCGCGACAGCTTCTTTCATGCCGACATGCATCCCGGCAACATCTTCGTCAGCACCGTGCAGCCCTGGAGCCCGCAGTACATTGCCATCGACTGCGGCATCGTCGGCAGCCTGACGCCTGAAGATCAAGACTATCTGGCGCGCAACCTGTTTGCGTTCTTCAAGCGTGACTATCGCCGCGTGGCCCAGTTGCACATCGATTCGGGCTGGGTGCCAGCGCATACCAAACTCAACGAATTCGAAGCCGCGATTCGTACCGTTTGCGAACCGATTTTCGAGAAGCCGCTTAAAGACATTTCGTTCGGTCAGGTGCTGATGCGCCTGTTCCAGACCGCACGACGCTTCAACATGGAAGTTCAGCCACAACTGGTGCTGTTACAAAAAACCCTGCTCAACATCGAGGGTCTGGGGCGCCAGCTGTACCCGGAACTTGACCTGTGGAGCACCGCTCAACCGTTTCTGGAGCGCTGGATGCGCGAGCGCGTCAGCCCGAAAACCCTGCTGAACAACCTGCACTCGCAGGTCGAACAGATACCCCACTTGGCCAACATGACCCGCGACCTGCTGGAGCGCATGTCCCAGCCCCACGCCTCCGCCCCGCAGCCCGCGTGGCGTGAGCGTGGCGACGGCTGGGCGTTGCGTCTGACTGGCGCGGGTTTACTGGCAGGCGGCGCGGTACTGGGCTCGACCCTGGCCGCCAGCGGCACGGCCCTGGTCTCGCTGGGAGCGTGGCCAGCCTGGATCATGTTGGTGGCAGGTCTGTATCTGGTCGTGCGCCGATAGCCAGCAGCGCAGGTCGCTGGCACACTATTCAATCGCCGAGGCCTCAAGGCCCGGCTTGCGGAGTCGACGATGAAAGACTGGCTGGACGAGATTCACTGGAACAGCGATGGTTTGGTGCCTGCGATTGCCCAGGACCATGAAACCGGACGTGTGCTGATGATGGCCTGGATGAATCGCGAAGCGCTGAGCTTGACCGCGACCGAGAACCGGGCCATTTATTGGTCGCGTTCCCGTGGCAAACTCTGGCGCAAAGGTGAAGAATCCGGGCATGTGCAGAAGCTCCACGAATTGCGCCTGGACTGCGATGCCGACGTGATTATCCTGAAGGTCGAACAGATCGGCGGGATTGCCTGCCACACGGGTCGTGAAAGCTGCTTCTACCGGGTGTACGACGATGCCGGCTGGAAGGTCGTCGACCCGGTGCTCAAAGACCCGCACGCTATCTATCAGGCAGGACACACACATGACTGACACCCTGGCCCGTCTGGCCGAAGTGCTTGAAGCACGCAAGGGCGCCGCTGCCGACAGTTCTTATGTCGCCAGCCTGTACCACAAGGGTTTGAACAAGATTCTGGAAAAGGTCGGTGAAGAATCGGTCGAAACCATCATCGCTGCCAAGGATGCCGCCATCAGCGGTGATTGCAGTGATGTCATCTATGAGACGGCGGACCTGTGGTTTCACAGCATGGTGATGCTTGCAGCTTTGGGTCAGCATCCGCAAGCTGTACTCGATGAACTGGATCGGCGCTTCGGGCTGTCCGGGCACGCTGAAAAAGCCGCACGCTCTGCCGACTAAACACGCACCTCGAGGAGGAAAGTTTCATGGGTATTTTTGACTGGAAACACTGGCTCATCATTTTGGTTGTCGTCGTATTGGTGTTCGGCACCAAGAAACTCAAAGGTCTGGGTACAGATGTTGGCGAGTCGATCAAGGGCTTTCGCAAAGCCATGAACGATGAAGAAAAACCTGCTGAACAGCAGCCGCCGATGCAACCGCAGCAGGCGCCTCAGGGTTCGACCCTGCATGAGCCACAGACCATCGACGCGCAAGCACATAAAGTCGAAGAGCCAATCCGCAAAGACTAGGTCGTGTTGAATGTTTGGTATCAGCTTCTCTGAACTGCTGCTCGTTGGTCTCGTCGCCCTGCTGGTGCTTGGTCCCGAGCGCCTGCCGGGTGCGGCGCGTACCGCTGGCCTTTGGGTCGGGCGGCTGAAACGCAGCTTCAATGCGATCAAACAGGAAGTTGAGCGCGAAATCGGTGCCGATGAAATCCGCCGACAGCTGCACAACGAGCACATCCTGTCGTTAGAGCAGGAAGCCAAAAAGATTTTCGCGCCGCAACAGACACCGGTCGAGCCCGTCGCTACGGTCAGCCCGCCAGTCGAGGCCCAGACCATCGCGCCGCCGACACCGGCATCGCTGCCCGAAACGCCCGTCGTCGCGGCTGAACCCGTTGCCGTTGTCCCGGCCGCTATTGCTCCAGCAGCTCCAGCCGAGGCTGCCCCGGTCGCACACGTCAGCCCGGTGCCAAGCGCACCGCCCGTCAACGATTCATCTTTGCCACCGCGAGCCCCATGAGCGCTGATATCCCGGAAAACGATCAGCAAATGCCGCTGATCTCGCACCTCACCGAGCTGCGCACACGCCTGTTGCGTTGCGTTGTGGCAATTTTCCTGATCTTTGCCGGGTTGTTTTACTTCACCCAGAAGATCTACACCCTGGTCTCCGCACCTCTGCGGGTGTATTTGCCCGAAGGCGCGACGATGATCGCCACCGACGTGGCCTCGCCGTTCCTGACACCGTTCAAGCTCACCATGATGTGCTCGCTGTTTCTGGCGATGCCGGTGATCCTGCATCAGATATGGGGCTTTATTGCACCCGGCCTGTACAAGCATGAAAAACGTGTCGCCGTACCATTGCTGGTTTCGAGCATTATCCTGTTCTATTCAGGCATGGCCTTCGCGTACTTTTTGGTGTTCCCGCTGATTTTCCACTTCTTCGCCAGCGTGACCCCGGAAGGCGTTTCGATGATGACTGACATCGCCAGTTACCTGGACTTTGTCATGACCTTGTTCTTCGCCTTCGGTGTCGCTTTCGAGATCCCGGTAGCCGTGGTGCTGTTGGTGTGGATCGGCATCGTCGACGTCGCCTACCTGAAAAAAATGCGCCCGTACGTGGTCATTGGCTGCTTCGTGGTCGGCATGATCCTGACGCCGCCGGACATCTTTTCGCAGACATTGCTCGCGGTGCCCATGTGGCTGCTGTTCGAGATCGGCGTGCTGTGCAGCGGCTTGATCGTCAAGCGTGGCGATCACCCGGATGACCAGCCGGATGAGGACTCTGACAAACAAGACCAGCCGCCTGCGACCCAGCCGTGAATCTGCTGCTGCTCGAAGAAGCTGACTTTATCGCAGCTGACAGAGTCATCCTGCGCGACCGCCGCCTCAAGCACATGCAAGAGGTGCATCGCGCAGTGGTTGGCGACAGCCTGCGCGTAGGCCGCATCGGTGGCTTGCTCGGCACTGGCGAACTGCTGCGCCTGGAAAGCCATGAAGCCGAATTGCAGATCAGCCTTGACCGCGCGCCACCGGCCAAACTGCCCCTGACCCTGCTGCTGGCCTTGCCCAGGCCGAAGATGCTGCGCCGGGTGTTCCAGACAGTCGCAACCATGGGCGTGCCCAGGGTGATTCTGCTCAACAGCTATCGGGTGGAAAAAAGCTTCTGGCAAACACCGTTTCTGGAGCCCGAAGCCATCCGTGAACAGCTTGTATTGGGTCTGGAACAGGCACGCGACTGCGTCCTGCCAGAGATTCTGATCGAAAAACGCTTCAAACCGTTCGTCGAAGACCGTCTGCCTCAACTGGTTGAAGGCAGCCTCGGCCTTGTCGGTCATCCGGGTGACTACCCTGCCTGCCCGCGTGGCACTGATCAGTCCGTCACGCTGGCCATTGGCCCGGAAGGCGGCTGGATCCCCTACGAAATCGACTTGCTGAGCAAGGCTGGCCTCCAGCCGGTCCAGCTCGGCGAACGTATCCTGCGAGTCGAAACGGCTGTCACGGCCCTGCTCGCTCGCCTGTTCTAAAAAGATTCCCGCACCCGTCCGCAAGACTCGATTACGACGCAGCATGGAGCAATGGTCGAAATCTCCTACGTAATTAGTCCGACTTTATCGACCAACGCGCTTCAGTTCCGATCCCGGCGGCCGATGCAGGAGGACGCTACAACACGTTCACCCCAAGGAGCCGTCATGTACAGCTGGTTAGTCCGAAGCCTCGGAAATATAAGTGTCAGCCTGAAACTGGGTATCGGCTTCGGTCTGGTGCTGTTGCTCACAATCGTTATCACCCTTACGGGCTGGCAGGGCATGACGTCCCTGATTGAGCGAAGTGACAAGCTGGCGTCCATCACCCAACTCAATGACTTGAGCAGGGACCTGCGTGTCACCCGACAACATTACGAAGTGCAACTTAACGCTGAATCTGCAGCTGCAGTAACTGGCGTTCTCGATAAGATTGAGCAAAATCTGCGCACTGCAAAAGCCACAATTCAGAACAAGGCTGACCTGGACATGCTCGATGAGCAGACCCAGGCCACCGCAAGTTACCGTCGCGCTTTCGCCGACATGACCCAAGCCGTTCAAACCCGCGAAGCGAGCCGAGTGAATCTGGACGCTACCGCCGACCGTGCCGCGGAGCACGTCTCTGGCATCGAGGAATCGTTGCTCAAGGGCGATAGCATTCTGGCGTTCAACAGTGTTGTGGAGCTGAGCAAGCTGATCCAGCAGGCGCACCTTCAGGTGCGCAGCTACACCTACAGTGGCAAGCCAGAATTCGAGAAAAACGCCAACGCCGCTATCGACGCAGCGCTGACCGGGCTTAACACCCTGCCCGGCTCGATACCGTCCGAGTATCTGGGCAAGCTCAAAGACGCCAGCGATGCCCTCAAGGCCTATCGCAGTGCAGTGGGCCAATACCGTGATGCCCAACTGCTGAACCAGCAAGCGCTGACGAAAATGTCGGGGCTGGGAGACCGCCTGCTGACACTCAGCGCCCAACTGTCTGCTTCACAAAACCTCAAGAGCGATGCTGACAGCGCTAAAGCCCGCTCCATGCTCGGCATCGCAACGGCACTGGCACTGCTGTTCGGTGTCATTGCGGCCTGGGCTATCACCCGCCAGATCGTCACCCCGCTGCTGCACACGCTCCACGTCGTGGAGCGCGTCGCTTCAGGTGATTTGAGCCAGGATTTACACGTCGAGCGCAAGGACGAGATAGGCCAGTTGCAGAACAGTATTCAGCGCATGACCATCAGCCTGCGCGCATTGATTGGAGGCATCAGCGACAGCGTGACGCAAATCGCCAGCGCCGCTGAAGAGTTGTCCGCCGTGACCGAACAAACCAGTGCCGGGGTTAACAGCCAGAAGGTCGAAACCGATCAGGTGGCCACCGCCATGCACGAAATGACGGCGACCGTTCAGGAAGTCGCGCGCAATGCCGAAGAAGCGTCTGAAGCCGCCGTTGCCGCCGATCAACAGGCGCGTGAAGGCGACCGCGTGGTCAAGGAAGCCATCACCCAGATCGAACGTCTGGCCAGTGAAGTGAGCAATTCCACCGACGCGATGACTGAACTCCAGCGAGAAAGCGACAAGATTGGCAGCGTGCTCGACGTGATCAAATCTGTCGCCCAACAGACCAACCTCCTGGCGCTCAACGCCGCCATTGAAGCCGCACGTGCCGGGGAAGCCGGTCGTGGTTTCGCCGTGGTAGCCGATGAAGTGCGCAGCCTGGCCCAGCGCACGCAAAAATCCACCGAAGAGATCGAGGAGCTGATCGCTGGCCTGCAAAAAGGTACCCAGCAAGTGGCGACGATCATGGACAACAGCCGCAGCCTGACCGTCAGCAGTGTCGAACTGACGCGCCGCGCTGGCAGCTCGCTGGAGAATATTGCTCGCACCGCGTCGGCGATCCAGGGCATGAACCAGCAGATCGCCGCCGCCGCCGAGCAACAAAGCGCCACCGCCGAAGAGATCAACCGCAGCATACTGAACGTACGCGACGTCTCCGAGCAAACCTCCGCCGCCAGCGAAGAAACCGCAGCGTCCAGTGTCGAACTGGCCCGACTGGGCAACCATCTACAAATGCTGGTGGGTAAGTTCAGGGTGTAACACAGCACAGATCTGTAGGCGCTGCCGCAGGCTGCGACAGCGCCTACAGATTTTGTAACAGACCCTCCCCCTCGATTTTCAGACTTTTCCTACGACCTGTTCAGGTCCAGCGACCCCTTCCCCTGCCGATGCGTTAACCAGGCACAACGATGTTTTGCCTTCTTTTCGCATCCTTTGCAGGAGAACTCCCATGTTCCGACCCCTGACCCAAGCTCTGGGCAATACAAGCGTCAAGCTTAAACTCGCACTGGGCTTCGGCTTGGTCTTAATGCTGACCCTGGCGATTACCCTGACGGGCTGGCATGCACTCGACACCATGATCGACCGCTCCGAAAAGCTGACGGCCATCGGCCAGTTGAGCAACGCGAGCAAGGACCTGCGGGTTGAGCGGATTACGTTTCGCGTGGAAAACACGCCGGAAAGCGCAGCTGCAGTGCTCAAACGCCTTAACGAACTGGAAGCACAGCTCAATGCGTTACGCAGCACCATGGACGACCCGGCCAACGTCGCGCTGCTGTCGGACCAGAGTGAGACCGTGCGCACGTTTGAAAAGACCTTCACCGAACTTGGGCAGACATTGGAGGCACGCGATAAAACCCGTGAACAGCTTGATCAGCAATCCGAGCTGGCGATGAAAACGGTGGCACAGGTGGAAACCGAAGTGCTGAAGGCGGTCAGTCAGGAGCAGGACGGCAGCGAACGGCTCGGCGAGTTCACCAACATCGCGCAACTGCGTCAACAGATCGAGACTGCCCGCTATCACGTGCAGGCCTACTCATTCAGCGGTCTGGAACAGTACGAACTGGCGGCGATTGCAGCCATCGATGAGGCACTCAAAGAGGTCAGCCAGATAGCTCAGGATCAGGCTGACGCTAATGTCTCCGGGCTGCAACAGGCCAATCAGACCTTACAAAACTATCGCGAGAAACTAGGTCAGTTCAAAGACATTCAGATCAAGGCCGAAGCTGCGCAAGAGACCATGGAAGCGCTGGGCAACACGTTGCTCGCCTCCAGCGCTGAGTTGAGTAGCCGCCAGACCGTCAAGCGCGATACCGAGGCGACGCGGGCACGTACCACCTTGATCAGCGTTGCCGCTCTGGCGCTGCTTCTCGGGCTGTCGGCCGCCTGGGTGATCACTCGGCAGATCATCGCGCCCCTACAGCAAACACTGATAGCGGCCGGGCGCATCGCTCAAGGCGACTTGAGCAAAGACCTGGTTATCGAGCGCCGCGATGAAATGGGCCAACTGCAAGTCAGCATGCAGCAAATGACCCTGAGCCTGCGCGAACTGATCGGCGGGATTGGCGACGGTGTTTCGCAGATCGCCAGCGCGGCAGAACAGTTGTCTGCAGTGACGGCGCAGACCAGTGTCGGCGTGAATGGTCAAAAGGACGAAACCGATCAGGTCGCTACCGCCATGAATCAGATGACAGCAACCGTAAGGGAGGTCGCCCGTAACGCCGAGGCAGCGTCGAACGCCGCAGTCCAGGCCGATCAGCAAGCCCGTGAGGGCGACAAAGTGGTGGCTGAAGCCATCACCCAGATTGAGCGTCTGGCCGTTGAGGTCGGCAACTCAACCTTGGCGATGAACCAACTCAAACTGGAAAGCGATAAAATTGGCAGCGTGCTCGACGTGATCAAATCAGTGTCGCAGCAAACCAATCTGCTGGCCCTGAACGCTGCCATCGAAGCCGCACGCGCCGGGGAAGCGGGCCGTGGTTTCGCAGTGGTCGCGGACGAGGTGCGCAGCCTGGCGCAACGCACCCAGCAATCCACCGAAGAGATCGAAGAGCTGATCGCCGCCTTGCAGAACGGGACCCAGCAGGTGGTGACCACCCTCGACAATAGCCGCGCCCTGTCGGACAGCAGTGTCGAATTGAGCCGTCGGGCCGGCGGTGCCCTGGAACACATCACGCTCACCGTCTCGACCATCCAGAGCATGAACCAGCAGATCGCGACCGCAGGAGAGGAACAAAGCGCCGTCGCCGAGGAAATTACCCGCAGCGTACTGAACGTACGTGATATCGCCGAACAGACGGCAGCGGCCAGCGAGGAAACGGCAGCCTCGAGTGTCGAACTGGCGCGACTGGGAAGTCATCTGCAGGGGCTGGTGGGGCGGTTTCGGGTGTAAGGAGCTGGCTTGCCAGCGATCGGCTACGGAGCGGTCGTAGAATGCCTGTACACGGTTTTGCTGAAGCGTTTGGGAATATCGACTTGCGACCACTTCGTGGCCGATCGCAGGCAAGCCAGCGCCTACAGATTATTTATTCCATTCCAAAAAAACGCCCTTGAGGAGTGACCTCAAGGGCGCTTTTTTATCACACTATCAGGCGTTAGCCAGTTGGTGCGGGGCAACGTGGGTGACAGGTTGCAACGGCAGCAGAGGCGCATGCGGATCGGCTTCGATCGACTGGCGCCAAGCGGCGAGCCACTCAGGATGGCCTTCGCTCCAGACCTGCTCATGCAGTCGCGCCAAGGCTACCGGGTCACTCAGCAGCATCAGGCGTTCCTGGTTACTGAGTTTGTCCGGCCCGACTTTCATCGCCTGACGAACCCGCTCGATGCGCGTCCATTCAATCGGCTCGGACTGGGTGTGCCGCGACGTCGCCAAGGCGCATGCCAAGGCGTTCTGCTGCGGATCGACCACCGCCCGGATGAAGCCCTGTTTCAATGCATGCCAACGGTTTTCATGGGTGTAATGATCGGTCGCGACCAGTTCTTTCGGCGGCGAGTACTCTTCAGGGATCAGGAAGAGTTTCTCGTCCCGCGCCTTGAGGCCCAAACCGACCCGGCTGGAAATCACCGAGACCGGAATCGACAGCATCAACGAGCCGACAATCGGCGCCAGCCACCAAAGGAAGCTTGGGTTCAGCGAGGCGACCAGCAGGCCCCAGCACAAACCCAGAAGCGTTTGCGGACCATGGCGCTTGACCGCTTCGCTCCACGGAGTGGAGTCATCGTCACGCTGCGGCGAGTTCCAGGTCGCGGCCCAGCCGAGGAACGCGGCCAGTACGAAGCGCGTGTGGAACAGCATGCGGACCGGCGCCAACAGCACCGAGAACAGCATTTCCATCAGCATCGACAGGGTCACTTTGATGCGACCGCCAAAACCGACCGAACCCTTGGCCCAGATCAGAATGATGCTGAGCAGTTTGGGCAGGAACAGCAACACGATGGTGGTCGAGAACAGCGCGACAGCCTTGTCCGGGTGCCATTGTGGCCACAACGGGTACAGCTGGCGTGGCTCCATGAAGTACTGCGGCTCCATGAGCGTGTTAACCGCCAGCAAGGCAGTCGACAGCACAAGGAAGAAGAACCATAGCGGGGCCGACAGGTACGACATCACCCCGGTCAGGAACACAGCACGGTGTACCGGGTGCATACCCTTGACCAGGAACAGCCGGAAGTTCATCAAGTTACCGTGACACCAGCGGCGGTCACGCTTGAGCTCATCCAGCAGGTTAGGCGGCAACTCTTCGTAGCTGCCCGGCAGATCATAGGCAATCCACACGCCCCAACCGGCACGGCGCATCAGCGCGGCTTCAACGAAGTCGTGAGACAGGATCGCACCGGCGAAGGCACCTTTACCGGGCAACGGCGCCAAGGCGCAGTGCTCGATGAACGGCTTCATGCGGATGATCGCGTTGTGCCCCCAATAGTGGGATTCGCCCAACTGCCAGAAGTGCAGACCGGCGGTAAACAGCGGCCCGTACACGCGGGTAGCGAACTGCTGCATGCGTGCATACAGCGTGTCCATGCCCGATGCGCGTGGCGCGGTCTGGATAATGCCGGCGTCCGGGGTGGCTTCCATCAAGCGCACCAGACTGGTCAGGCACTCACCGCTCATGACGCTGTCGGCATCGAGCACGACCATGTAGCGGTATTCACCGCCCCAGCGACGGCAGAAGTCATCGAGGTTGCCGCTTTTGCGTTTTACGCGACGACGACGGCGACGATAGAAGATCTTGCCGAAGCCTTCGCTTTCGCGGCAGACCTCAAGCCAGGCCTGCTGTTCGGCGACGGCGATATCGGAGTCGTTGGTATCACTGAGGACGAAAAAGTCAAAGCGATCCAGGTCACCCGTGGCGGCTACCGATTCAAAAGTAGCGCGCAGACCGGCGAACACACGAGGAACGTCTTCGTTGCAGATCGGCATCACGATGGCGGTGCGAGCACCGGCTTCGATGGGTTCGTTGCCCGCGCTGGCCCCGGAAATGCGGTATTTGTCATGCCCGGTGAGCAATTCGAGAAAGCCCATCAACGCAGTCCAGAAACCGGCCGATACCCAGCAAAACAGAATACCGAACAACAGCAGAATGCTGGTCTGCAAGGCATAGGGCAGCACTTGCACCGCAGTCTGGAACAATGTCTGGTGAGTGATTTCATCCAGTGAAACGAAGGACCAGCCTTGATAAGGCATGATCCCTTTCATGTACCAAGTCGCCACGACAGTTTGACCCAGCATCAGCACCAGCAAGATGTAACGGCGCAGTGAGCCGACAAAACGCCAGCGTGCCGAAGGCAGCTCGCGTTGGGGCGGCGTGGGAAGGTTCTTGCGACCCATCAGACGGCGCCAGCCACGCACCAGGATATTGGTGCGCCATGGTTCAGGGATGACTTTGGTACGACGAATCGGCGGCGTGGCTTTCAGGCAGACCCGACCACTGGCGTCGAGGACGAGCATTTCAGCTTCTTCCAGTTCGTCAGCGGTGGTCAATGTCAAACGACGGCCAACCGAAGCCTGAGCGGCCTCGGCGCTGTCGGTGAACGGCTGCGTAGAAAGACGCTGGTGCAGCTCGGTGAACGAGGTGCAGCTGGCGAGTTCCGCCCGCTGCTCATCGCTCATCGGCAAATGTGCCAAGTACTCGGTCAGAGACTCTGGCACAGACTGGACATTACTCATCGGCAGGCAACTGATAGCTCCAGGTCTCGGTCAAGACTTGTACATTCTTGGCCGGTTCCGGATTAGTGGGTGCAGTCTCGGCTTCAGGCTGCGGGGTCTGTTTGCCATCTTTGTCTTTCGCGATGTCGGCCTTCGCTACGTCTGCCTTTGCAGCGTCTGCTTTTGTCGATTCGCCTTTCGCCTCAGCGGGTTTGGCCGCGTCAGCTGGCTTGGCCGTATCAGCCTTGACTATGACGGTTTTCTCTTCTTTCGGAGCCACTTTGCTCTCGACCTTTTTCTCTACTTTCTTATCTGCTTTGTCAGCAACAATTGCCGCAGGTTCCTTACCAGGCTCGGCAGGGACTTCACGAAGCAGATAAGCGCGCATGTCGATCGACTTGCCCGAATCTTTGGCTTTCAGGCGCAACGTCAGACGCCAGCCTTTGGTCACCGGGTTGTAGCGCAGATTGTTTTCGACCAACTCGGTGTTGTCGTCAGTGGTCACTTGGCTACGGATCGCCGGGTCTTCACCCAGTTTTGCGAGCACCGGGCCCTCAAAATCAACCAGGAAAGCCACGCTGCCGTCAGGCTGACGGATCAGATTGGACTGTTTGACGTCACCCGTGGAACGCAGGGTCTGTTTGACCCAGCCCAGATCAGGCGAATGGATGGAGCTTTCGTCCATGGTCCAGTGCAGGCGATAGTTGAACTCCATCGGCTGGCCTGGCTCAGGAATGACTTCCGGCTTCCAGAACGCAACGATGTTGTCGTTGGTTTCGTCGGCAGTCGGGATTTCTACCAGATCAACGGTGCCTTTGCCCCAGTCGCCTTTCGGTTCGATCCAGGCACTTGGGCGTTTGTCGTAGCGATCATCCAGGTCTTCGTAGTGGCTGAAGTTACGGCCACGCTGAAGCAGACCGAAGCCACGCGGGTTTTCCACCGAGAAGCTGCTGACCGCGAGGTGTTTCGGGTTGTTCAACGGACGCCAGATCCACTCACCATTGGCGGCTTGAATCGACAGACCGCTGGAGTCATGCAGTTCGCGGCGATAGTTCAGCACTTTGGACGGCTGATTGGCGCCGAACAGGTACATGCTGGTCAGTGGTGCAACGCCCAGCTTGCCGACCTTATCGCGCAGGTACATACGCGACTTGACGTCGACGAGGGTGTTGGTGCCCGGACGCACGGTCAGTTGATAGGCGCCTGTCGCACGTGGAGAGTCCAGCAGTGCAAAGATCACCAGATGGTTGTCATCCGGTTGTGGACGCTCGATCCAGAACTCGGTGAAACGCGGGAACTCTTCACCCGATGGCATTGCAGTGTCAATCGCCATGCCGCGCGCAGACAAGCCGTAGACCTGACCTTTGCCAACGACGCGGAAGTAACTCGCGCCCAGCATCGTCATGATCTC
The DNA here is from genome assembly GCF_056680355.1 of Pseudomonas sp. ASL8. Classification (NCBI taxonomy): domain Bacteria; kingdom Pseudomonadati; phylum Pseudomonadota; class Gammaproteobacteria; order Pseudomonadales; family Pseudomonadaceae; genus Pseudomonas; species Pseudomonas sp. ASL8. The sequence goes on from NZ_CM155278.1 coordinate 1,286,610, forward strand.
GTCGTTCTTGTCATCTTTGTTGATTGGGTAAAGCACACGAAAGCCTGCGTAACCGAGTTTTTCGGTGGCTTTCGGGTCGAACTTCACGTCGCCAAAGTCGAACCGGCTAGGGTCGTACTTGAATTCCTGTACGTCAGTCGCCGTGACTTCATTGATTTTTACCGGCGTGTCGAAGTGCATGCCCTGGTGATAGAAGGACAGCTTGAAGGGTGTCTTATCCCCAACCCACACGCCCTTTTCTTGAAGAAAGCGGATTTTTTGATAATCCGCGAACTTCATGTCGCGAAATTCGTTCGGCAGATTGCTCTTCGGAGCTTCGTACTTCTGCCCGGCCATGTCTTTGGCCTTGGCCGCAACATCGTCCAGGCTGAACGCCCAAAGCTGGCCTGCGCTGAACAGACAGATCAGTGCAGAGCCTGCCAACAGGGCACTACGTAACCGTTTACCGGGTGTCATTGGAGCAATACAGGGACTAACAATCACGAGCAACCCTCGCCGAAAAACAGATCATAAAACCAACGGCCAGCTATCAAGTGCCGGGTTGGCGAGCATTGTTCCGACTCCGAAAGGGCCTAATGATTCCCTAAACGGCGACGGACCAGCCTCTGGCTATATCAATCGGGTCAACGAACGCTGATCCCCGTAGCGCGCGATTATCTAGTAGCCCGCGTTACAACGCATCAGGTCCGATGAAGTATTTATTGCTTTTTCACCTGATAAATCCGGGCGGCCCAGGGTAATCGCCTGTTTAGCTCTCAAGTAAAAATGTCACAGGGCCATCATTGACCAGATGAACCTGCATGTCCGCACCAAATTGGCCCGCCGCCACATTATCGTGCACGCTTCTCGCCTGCTCTAATAGATAGCTGAATAACTCGGCGCCCAGCGCGGGCGGTGCGGCTTTGGAAAAGCTCGGGCGCAAGCCGCTCTTGGTGTCAGCGGCCAAGGTGAACTGCGACACTAGCAGCAAACCACCGCCGACATCCCTGAGTGACAGGTTCATTTTGCCTTCGGCGTCGCTGAACACCCGATAGTTCAGCAGTTTGCTCAGCAACTTATCGGCGCTGGCGCGCGTATCTTGCGGCTCGACGCCGATCAATACCAACAAGCCCTGATCAATGGCACCTACGATCTCACCCGCCACGTCGACATGCGCGCCACTCACGCGCTGAAGCAGCCCCTTCATACCGGGCCTTTCACGCTTCTTCGGGCGGCAGATCGAGCAACCGACGGGCAATCTGGCTCGCAGCACGCACCAAGGCATCGGTGATGCCCGGCTCGGATGCCGCATGACCTGCATCGCGGATCACCTGCAGTTCACTGTTGGGCCAGGCTTGATGCAGCTCCCACGCATTGTCCAGCGGGCAGATCACGTCGTAGCGGCCGTGCACGATGATGCCCGGCAAATGAGCGATCTTGGGCATATCGCGAATCAACTGATTCTCTTCGAGGAACGCGTTGTTGGTGAAGTAATGGCATTCGATGCGGGCGATAGACAGCGCGCGCTGCGGTTCCGAGAAGCGATCCACCACCATCGGATTCGGCCGCAGCGTCGCCGTGCGCCCTTCCCAGGTGGACCACGCTTTGGCGGCGTGCATCTGGGCGATCTGATCACTGCCCGTCAGGCGTTTGTGGAAGGCGCCCAGCAAGTCGTGGCGCTCATCCTGCGGAATCGGCGCCAGGTAGTCTTGCCAATAATCGGGAAACAGGCGGCTGGCACCTGCCTGGTAAAACCAGTTGATTTCCTGTGGCCGGCACAAAAAGATGCCCCGCAGGATCAAGGCATGGACGCGTTCCGGATGGGTCTGAGCGTAAGCCAACGCCAGGGTCGAACCCCAGGAGCCGCCGAACAGGACCCATTTTTCGATGCCCAGGTGCAGACGAATCCGTTCCAGGTCTTCGACCAAATGCCAGGTGGTATTGTTTTCCAGGCTGGCGTGGGGGGTGGAGCGCCCGCAACCGCGTTGATCGAAGGTAATGATGCGGTACATATTCGGGTCAAAAAACCGACGGCTCTGGGCATCGCAACCCGCGCCTGGCCCGCCGTGGATGAAAACCACTGGCAAACCTTCGGGCGAACCGCTTTCATCGACGTACAGCACATGAGGCTTTTCCACGGCCAGATCGTGCCGGGCGTATGGTTTGATCTGCGGGTACAAAGTCTGCATAGGTGCTCCAAAGGGGCGGTCAGGGGCTTCTATTTATTTTGCCGTGGAGCATCATAAACCCGAATCGAAGAATGATCATGCCCCCAGAGAGAGAAGGGGTGTTCGGCATGGAACGATCAATGCAGGGTTTTTATCAATTGCAATTACCCGCGAACCAGAAAGACGGACCCGTGTCGAACCATCTAGAGTTAATCATCCAGCTTCCTATTCGTCTGCTCGTTAGAGGTCGTATTGATGTCAGAGGAACCGCTTGTTCGTGACGCCGAGGTGGCCGCTTTCCGTGCCGCTGTACTCGAAAAACTCACTTATGCGGTGGGTAAAGATCCAGATCACGCGTTTGACCATGATTGGTTCGAAGCCATCGCCCTGGCCGCTCGCGACCATATGGTCGAGCATTGGATGGACCACACTCGACAGATTTACCGCAAAGGCCAGAAACGGGTTTACTACCTGTCACTCGAGTTCCTGATCGGTCGACTGCTGTATGACAGCCTGAGCAACCTTGGCCTGCTGGACATCGCTCGTGAAGCACTGACTGAGTTGGGTGTGGACCTGGAGCGCATTCGTTTGCTCGAACCGGATGCTGCACTGGGCAATGGTGGCCTCGGTCGTCTGGCCGCCTGCTTCATGGAGAGCATGTCGACCCTCGGTGTCGCGTCCCATGGTTACGGTATTCGTTACGAGCATGGCTTGTTCCGTCAAGCCGTGGTCGATGGCTGGCAACAAGAGCAAACCGAGAACTGGCTGGACTTCGGTAACCCTTGGGAGTTCGAACGTGCCGAGGTGATTTACCCGATCGGCTTCGGCGGCAGCGTCGAGACCCTGGTCAATGAAGCGGGCGAGCAACGCCAGGTCTGGCGCCCGGCGGAAGTTGTGCGAGCCGTTGCTTACGACACCCCGGTGGTCGGCTGGCGCGGATCGAGCGTCAACACCCTGCGCTTGTGGCGGGCACGGGCGGTCGAGGACCTGCACCTTGAACGCTTCAATGCCGGCGATCACTTTGGTGCGGTGGCCGAAGTCGTTCGCGCAGAAAGTATTTCCCGCGTGCTGTACCCCAACGACAGCACCGAAGCCGGTCAGGAACTGCGTCTGCGCCAAGAATACTTCTTCGTCTCCGCGTCGCTGCAGGACTTGCTGCGACGTCATCTGAACATGCATGAATCCCTGTATTCGCTGGCCGATCACGCCGCGATCCAGATGAACGACACGCACCCCTCGATCGCCGTTGCCGAGTTGATGCGTGTGTTGATCGATACCCACGGCATCCCATGGGATGCGGCCTGGAAGATCACCGTCGACACCCTGGCCTACACCAACCACACCTTGCTTCCCGAGGCGTTGGAGACCTGGTCGGTTGGCCTGATGGAGCGGATGCTGCCGCGGCACATGCAGATCATTTACCTGATCAACGCCCTGCACATCGACGAATTGCGAGCCAAAGGCATTCACGACTTTGACGTGCTGCGCGCCGTCTCGCTGATCGAAGAGGACAACGGCCGCCGCGTGCGGATGGGCAACCTGGCGTTTCTGGGTTCGCACAGTGTGAATGGCGTGTCGGCGCTGCACACCCAATTGATGCGCAAGACCGTGTTCGCCGAGTTGCACAAGCTATATCCCGAGCGGATCAACAACAAAACCAACGGCATCACCTTCAGGCGCTGGCTGCATCAGGCCAACCCGCCACTGACCCGCATGCTGGTCAAAGCCTTGGGCGCAGACGTTCTGGATAATGCTGAATCACGCCTGATCGAGTTAGAGCCATTCGCCGAGAAGGAAGCGTTCCGCCAACAATTTGCCGAGCAGCGCCTGAAGAGCAAGCAAGCCTTGGCGACCCTCATTCATGAGCGGCTGGGAATCATGGTCGACCCGACGGCGATGTTCGACGTTCAGGTCAAGCGCATCCATGAATACAAACGCCAACTGTTGAACCTGTTCCACACCATCGCGCTGTATCAGGCGATGCGGGCCGAACCGGAGACTAACTGGGTGCCGCGGGTGAAGATTTTCGCCGGCAAGGCGGCCGCCAGCTATCACACGGCCAAGTTGATCATCAAACTGACCAACGACATCGCACGCACCGTAAACAACGACCCGACCGTGCGCGGCTTGCTCAAAGTGGTGTTCATACCCAACTACAACGTCAGCCTGGCAGAAAGCATTATCCCGGCCGCCGACCTCTCGGAGCAGATCTCCACCGCAGGCCTGGAGGCCTCGGGCACCAGCAACATGAAATTCGGCCTCAACGGCGCACTGACCATCGGCACCCTTGATGGTGCCAACGTGGAAATGAGCGAGCGAATCGGACTTGAGCACATGTTCATCTTCGGCCTGACGTCGCAGCAGGTCGAAGCACGCAAACGCGCCGGCGATTACAGCGCCACTGGAGATATCGGCAGTTCACCGCGGCTCAATGATGTGCTGGAAGCGATCCGGGGCGGCGTGTTCTCACCGGATGATCCAAACCGCTATGCCGGCCTGATCGATCAATTGATCGCTTACGACCGCTTTTTGGTGTGCGCCGACTTCGAATCCTATTGGGAGGCTCAAGGCAAGGTCGAGGCACTGTGGCACGACCCTAGACAGTGGTGGCGCTCGGCGGTGCTCAATACGTCACGGATGGGCTGGTTCTCCTCGGACCGAACCATTCGCGAATATTCGAACGACATCTGGAAAGCGCTGGAGGAATAAATCTGTGAGGTGGACTCACTCGCGAATGGCCTGACACGGCTTACCTGTCGCGCCGCCTTCGCGAGTGAATTCATCGCAGACCTCCGTTACAAATTATGTCCCCGACGGCCTGGACCGATATACTCCAGGCAAGCCGTATAAAGGGATGTCGACGCGTGCAATGGATTCTCCTGCTGGTCGGGCTCGTGCTGGGTGGTTACCTGGACGAGTCTTTGGTGGGCGCTGCAATCGGCGCACTCGCCGGGCTTGGCCTTGGACAGGCCATTCGCATGACCCTGCTCGGCCGTCAGCTCGAGGCTGTTCAGCAACGCCTTACCCTCCTCGAATCCGCTCCTGTCAACGCTCTAGCCCCAACGCCTGCGGCTCAACCCCTTGTCAGTGCGTCCCCCGCTCTTGAAGCAACCGTCGAATTGACGTGGGATCTCCCCGTCGACGACGAATGGACCCCGCCGGCAGCAACGCCGAACCCGGTTTCCACGCCCGCAACCCCAACCATTATCGAACGCGCATTGGCTGGCGCACGCAACTGGCTGCTGGGCGGCAATACCGTGCTGCGGGTCGGGGTGGTGCTGCTGTTCCTCGGGCTGGCCTTTTTGCTGCGCTACGCCACTGAAGGCGTGGTCATTCCACTGGAAGCCCGCTACGCCGCCGTTGCCGCCTGCGCCTTGGCATTGCTGGCGCTGGGTTGGTGGCTGCGACAGCGCAACCGCAATTACGCATTGATCCTGCAGGGCGCAGGGATCGGTGTGTTGTACCTGACGGTATTTGCCGCCATGCGTTTGAATGCGCTGCTCGACCCGAATATGGCGTTCGGCCTGCTGGTGGTGGTGACGGTGTTCTCGGCGATCCTCGCGGTAAAACAGGACGCCTTGGGTCTGGCTGCGGCGGCGGCACTCGGCGGATTCGCCGCACCGCTACTGACGTCTACCGGCGCTGGCAGCCATGTGGCCTTGTTCAGTTACTTCGCACTGCTGAATGCCGGGATTTTTACCATCGCCTGGTTCAAGGCCTGGCGCCTGCTGAACCTGATCGGTTTTGTCGGCACCTTCGGCATCGGTTTCGTCTGGGGCCTACAGGCATACACGCCCGCATTGTTCTGGAGCACCGAGCCGTTTCTGATCCTGTTTTTCCTGATGTATCTGGCGATTGGTTTGCTGTTCGCTCGACGCAAACTGCAAGAACCGGGCACCGCGCCCGAAGACGATAGCCGCGAAGCAATGTTGCGCTGGTCGGCTCGCCAGGGTGACTACGTCGATGGCAGCATCCTGTTCGGTCCACCGATTGTCGGTTTCGGCCTGCAGTTCGCGCTGGTCCAACACATGGAGTTCGCTCCCGCCTACAGCGCGCTGGTAATGGGAATGCTCTATATAGGCCTGGCGCGCCTGCTGTCCGGCCGGGCACCGGGACGCGCCTTACTCCTGGTGGAGACCTGCCTGGCGCTGGGCGTGGTATTCGCGTCACTGGCGATCCCCCTCGGGCTGGATGCACGCTGGACCTCGGCCGCGTGGGCGCTGGAAGGCGCGGCCGTGTTCTGGTTGGGCTTGCGCCAGCAACGATTACTGGCACGCGCTTTCGGGCTGCTGCTGCAGGCGGGAGCAGGCCTCGCGCTGTTCGGCGACCTGCAGGACGACCTGTATCGAACCGACACCACCTTACTGGCCCATCGCGATGTCTGGACGCCGATGGTCGTCGCGCTGGCCGCGATGCTCAGCGCGTGGCTCCTGCAACGCCTGAGCCCAGTCAATGCAAGCCCCATGAAAACCGTGAACCTCCAACGCCTCGGCGCATTGCTGCTGGCGTGGGGAGTGGGCTGGTGGGCCGTGGCACTGGTCAACGGCGCGCAGCGATTCGCCCCGGTCGAATTGCAAATACCTATGTTGCTCTGCCTCGCCGCTGTCAGCGTCGCGCTGTGGACAGTCCTGGCCCTGCGACTGCGCTGGTCGGGACTGGCAGTGCTTTGCACCCTACTGACTCCGGCCTGCACCCTGCTATTGCTGCTCGCGCTGAACGCCAGCTATCACCCGGCGGCTCACTGGGGTTGGCTGGCGTGGGGCGCCGTGTTCGTCGTGCATCTGCTGTCGCTGCGGCACCTGGCGGGTACGCTGCCAGGTTGGGCGCTCAGCGCGGCGCATGTCCTGGGTTGCTGGCTGATCATTGGCGTGTTGGCGCTGGAGTTGCGCTTCGGCTTGATGGCATTGTCCGAACACTACAACGCGTGGCGCTGGCTGGGCTGGGCATTGCTGCCGAGCGCCTATTTGCTGTTGATGGCAGCGCCCCGTGCACTGCCGTGGCCAATCGAGGCCTATCCCCGGGAATACCGGGTCTGGGCCGCTGCCCCGTTGGCGCTGCTGATGTTGACCTGGTTCTGGCTGGCGAACATCGTCAGCGACGGTGCCGCCGCACCGCTGGCCTACCTGCCACTGCTTAATCCGCTGGAGTTGGGCCTGTTGCTCGCATTGGCCGGGGTGTTCGTCTGGGCACGCAGCCGATTGCCCCAGCTCGGTATCGCCCATGATCGCGCGCAGCAGATGGCACAGGTGGTGGCTGGGGCTGGCTTATTCGCCCTGTTCACTGCGATGGTCATGCGCACGGCCCATCATTGGAGTGGCGTGCCCTATCAGTTGGATGAATTGCTGGACTCGATGAGGGTGCAAGCCGGTCTGTCGATTGTCTGGACCTTGATGGCCCTGGCACTGATGGTTGGCGGGCACCTGCGGGGCCGGCGTGAAATCTGGATCGTTGGCGCCGCACTGATCGGTGTGGTGGTCGCCAAGCTGTTTTTCGTCGAACTGAGCAACCGCGGTGGGCTGGCGCGTATCGTGTCGTTCATCGGGGTTGGCGTGCTGCTATTGGTGGTGGGATATTTCTCTCCCTTGCCACCCAAACCGTCGTCGCCGATGCCTTTGCCTTCTAAAAAATCTACGCCCGATCCGACCACGACCATCGTATGAGGAACACGTTCTTGAGCTGTCAGTTAACCTTCACCCGCGCCGTAGTCGGCGCGGCGTTATGTGCGGCCTTCCTCACAACGATGTCCGCCCATGCGCTGGACAAACCGGCTGATTTCGCCAGCCAGGTACCGTTGACCTTGAGCGGCAATGGCCCGTGGTATCGCCTCGAACTACCGCTGGCGGTACAACTGGGTGCGAGCCAGACCGGTCTGGGCGACGTACGCGTGTTCAACGCCGAGGGTCAGGCGCTGGCCTACTCATTGACCCATAGCGACGTTCAGCATCGGGAAGACCAGACGCCGATCCCGGTGAAGTGGTTTGCCCTCTATGACACCGCCGATGCCAGTGATGCAGCGCCCAAGATTCGGGTCGAGCGCACCGCCAGCGGCACGCTGGTCGAAGTGCAACCGCAAGGCGAAATCGAAGCCGGCGAAGAAGTACTGCGCGGCTGGCTGCTCGACACCAGCGAGATCAAGGCCCCGCTGGAGCAATTGATTCTTGACTGGAACACCGAACGCGAAGGTTTTCAGCGCTTCAGTATCGAGGCCAGTAACGACCTCCAGCACTGGCAATCCTGGGGCGAGGGTCAGGTTGCACGACTTTCGTTTGCCGATGAAGTGATCGAACAACGCGAAGTCACTCTGCCCGGCCAACCAGCGCGTTACCTGCGCCTGCTCTGGAACACCCCGAACTCCGCTCCGACACTGACCTCCGCGCAATTGATCAGCGCCAGCCCCGACCACCTGCCGCTGCCTTTGGTCTGGTCACAACCGCTGGCGGGCGGCACCGTCAAGCCGGGCGAATACAGCTGGCAATTGCCCACCGATCTAGCGGTGGAGCGAATAAAAGTCGACATCAGCCAGGCCAACAGCCTGGCACCGGTCACCCTGTCGGGACGCCTCGACACCAACGCCCCGTGGCAAATCATGGGCGGCGGCTTGTTGTATCGACTGACGCAGAATAGTCAGGACGTGCTGCAGGATGAGTTACAACTAGCAGGCCGTACCGTACGGCAACTCAAAATCGATGTGGATGAGCGTGGCGGCGGTCTGGGCACTACGGCACCGCAGCTGCGTTTCGCGGTCCGCGCCACGCAACTGGTGTTCCTGGCCAAAGGTGCAGGGCCGTACACCCTCGCCATCGGCAACACGGCGGCGAAGGCGGCGGACTTGCCGTTGTCCACGCTGATCCCTGATTATCAACCGCAGGTGCTCGCGTCACTGGGCACTGCACAACTGGCGGCCTCGCCCGTGGTCATCGCAAGCCCGCCAACACCGGCCGCGAAAGGCACGGACTGGAAGCGCGCCAGTTTATGGGCCGTGTTGCTACTAGGCGTCGTTTTCCTTGGCTGGATGGCATTGAGTCTGTTGCGCACCCCCTCGGCAAAATCTTGAGCAGGGTCACCTGCTTGTTGCCGTTTTGAGGCTACTCTCAACTGGCATGTGAACTCTATGGGCCAGAACCCGGTCTGACTGGAGTATTACGTGTCCACTCGCGTTAAACTGCGCGGGTTTTTATCCCCCACTTCGGAGCTCTCCATGTCCCGCGTTACCCTAAGTCGCTATTTGATTGAGCAGACCCGCAGCAACAACACTCCTGCCGATCTGCGCTTCCTTATCGAAGTGGTAGCACGCGCATGCAAGGAAATCAGCCACGCCGTCTCCAAAGGCGCGCTAGGCGGTGTGCTCGGCAGCATGAACACTGAAAACGTACAGGGCGAAGTGCAGAAAAAGCTCGACGTGATCTCCAACGACATTCTGCTCGAAGCCAACGAATGGGGCGGTCACCTGGCCGGCATGGCGTCCGAAGAAATGGACAATGCCTACCAGATTCCTGGCAAGTACCCAAAAGGCGCCTACCTGCTGGTATTCGACCCACTGGACGGTTCGTCGAACATTGACGTCAACGTGTCGGTCGGCACCATCTTCTCGGTACTGCGTTGCCCGGAAGGCCACCTGAGCCAGAACGACAGCCTGAGCGAAAAAGCGTTCCTGCAACCGGGCACCCAGCAAGTGGCTGCCGGTTATGCGATCTACGGCCCGCAAACCATGTTGGTCCTGACCCTGGGCGACGGCGTCAAAGGCTTTACCCTTGATCGCGAACTGGGCAGCTTCGTGCTGACCCACGAAGACATGCGGATCCCTGAGACCACCCAGGAATTTGCCATCAACATGTCCAACTCGCGTCACTGGGAAGCCCCGGTAAAACGCTACGTCGACGAACTGCTGGCTGGCGAAGACGGCCCGCTGAAAAAGAACTACAACATGCGCTGGATCGCAGCCATGGTCGCCGACGTGCATCGCATCCTGACCCGTGGCGGCATGTTCATGTACCCACGTGACAGCCGTGACGCATCCAAGCCAGGCAAGCTGCGCCTGATGTACGAAGCCAACCCGATGTCGTTCATCGTCGAACAGGCAGGCGGCATGTCCACCGACGGTCATCAGCGCATCCTCGACATCCAGCCTGAAGGCCTGCACCAGCGTGTTGCGGTTTTCCTGGGTTCCAAGGAAGAAGTCGAGCGCGCCACGTCTTACCACAACGTCTAAAGCCATGTACGCGCCCTGGCATCCGCTGCTTGAATGGTGGTTCGGTTCAGCCGAATCACCAACCGACGTGGTAAAGGCCAAGGGCGCGCTTTGGTTCGGCAAGAAGAAAAGCCAGGACAGCGATGCGCGCGAGCGTTTCGCTGTACAGGTCGAACACGCATTGGCGGGAGGGCTGTCCGAATGGGCCGAATCCCCTCAAGGCTGGCTTGCACTGGTGCTGCTCCTGGATCAACTCCCTCGCATGATTTATCGCGATACGCCCAAGGCGTTTGCCGGCGATCAACGCGCCCAGGCATTGGTCGAACACGGTCTGAAACTGGGCCGCGACCAGCATTTGCTGCCGATTCAGCGATCATTCATCTATCTGGTGCTGGAACACAGTGAGCACCTGGAGATGCAGGATCAAGCTGTCGCCCACTTTACCGAACTGCTCCACGAACAATCGGCCACGGATCATGAGGTCTTCGCCGACCAACTTGATTACGCCAAAAAGCATCAAAGGGTCATTGCCCGTTTCTCGCGTTTCCCCCACCGTAATCAAATCCTTGGCCGTACATCAACGGCTGAAGAACGGGTGTTTTTGAAAGCGCCTGGGTCGCGATTTTAAGCGAGATATAAATCCCTGCCGTCCACGGGAACCAGATCGCGTATTTCTCTTCTAACCTATTGGCAATTCGCCAGCGTCCTACACGCTGTAGCGCCGCCCCCTACTGTTCAGGAGCTTCACTCATGTCTCTGCGTACCCTCGCGTTGTTGTCGTTTTGTGTGCTGTTGGCTGCTTGCAGTAAAATCACTCAGGAAAATTATTCGAAAATCTCCTCCGGGATGCCCAAGGCCGAAGTCGAAAAGCTGCTGGGCAGCCCGACTGATTGCTCCGGCGCGCTGGGCATGTCCAGCTGCACATGGGGCGATCAGAAGACCTTTATCAGCGTGCAATACGCAGGTGACAAGGTGCTGATGTTCTCCGGCCAGGGCCTGAAGTAAGCCTGAAAGGAGAGCCTTATGCGTTTATGGATAGGGATGCTGGCGAGTCTATTGCTGGCGGGGTGCGCCAACCCCTCTAGCGAGCTGATCGAGCCCAAGACGGTCGATCATGTTGACCTCAAGCGTTATCAGGGGACCTGGTACGAGTTGGCGCGGATGCCGATGTTTTTCCAACGCAACTGTGCGCAGTCCGAAGCCCATTACATCCTTAAAAACGATGGCAACGTTGGCGTGACCAACCGTTGCCGGACACTTGAGGGGCAGTGGGAAGAAGTGCACGGCACAGCGTCGCCGCAAGTCCCGGAGAAAACCGACAAACTCTGGGTGGAGTTCGACACCTGGTTTTCCCGGTTGCTGCCGGGCGTCGCCAAGGGTGATTACTGGGTGCTGTATGTCGGCGATGACTACAAAACTGCGTTGGTAGGTAACCCGAATCGCAAATACCTGTGGCTACTGTCGCGCAACACACGAGTGTCCGATGCGACGCGCGAGGAGCTGCTGGCCAAAGCACGTCAGCAGGGTTACGACACCACCAAGCTGATCTGGCGCGTGGATGATTCGAAAATCGCCAAACCTGTCGACAAATAGAGCATGTGAACCGCTTCGCGGATAAATCAGCTCCCACAGAAACCGGGCAGGCTATGTGCGAGCAGATTTATTCGCGAAGGCGACATGACAGACGCACAAGGTCCGCCTGACTACCCCAGCAATTCCCGCAACACCTGCGCAAACGCCTTGCTGCTTTCGTCTTGGCCCGCATGACGCCCGTCTTGCACCACCCAGCGACCATTGACCATCACATCGCGGATCTGCCGATCGCCCCCAGCGAACAGCCAACGATTGAGAATCGCGTCGCCACTGGCCGTCGCCAGGTAGGGATCGTTGCCATCCAGCACCAGCCAGTCCGCACGCTGCCCCACCTGGAGCGAGCCAATCGCCTGCCCCAAGGCCTGCGCCCCGCCACCAAGCGCCGCATCGTACAAGGTTCGCCCAACCATTGGCTGATCACTGCGATGCAACCGATTACGTCGCTGATCGCGCAGACGCTGGCCATATTCCAGCCAGCGCAATTCCTCGACCACGCTCAGTGACACATGGCTGTCCGAACCGATCCCCCAACGCCCACCCTGCGCGATGAAGTCCACCGCCGGAAAAATCCCGTCGCCCAGATTCGCTTCAGTGGTCAGGCACAAACCGGCCACGGCGCCGCTTTCAGCCATCAGTGCGACTTCATCCGGGTTGGCGTGAGTGGCGTGCACCAGGCACCAACGCGGGTCCACCGGGGTGTTTTCGTACAGCCATTGCAGCGGACGCCGTCCGCTCCAGCTCAGGCAGTCTTCGACTTCTTTCTGCTGCTCGGCGATATGAATGTGCACCGGGCACTGCTTGTCGCTGGCGGCCAACACCTCACTGATCTGTTGTGGGGTAACGGCGCGCAACGAGTGGAAGCACAGACCCAATGCCTGCGCGGGCTGCCGAGCCAGAATCGGGTCCAAGCGCGCCTGTAGATCCAGATAACTATCAGTGCTGTGGATAAAGCGACGCTGGCCTTCGTTAGGCGCCTGACCACCGAAACCGGAGTGGCTGTACAGCACCGGCAGCAAGGTCAGGCCAATACCCGCGAAGCTGGCAGCCTGGCTGATTTGCAGGGCCAACTCAGCGGGGTCGGCGTAAGGTTTGCCGGACGTGTCCTGGTGCACGTAATGGAATTCAGCGACCGAGGTAAAACCGCCCTTGAGCATTTCGATGTACAGCTGGCGAGCAATGACGCCGAGCTGTTCCGGGCTGATCTTCCCGACCAGACGGTACATCAGGTCGCGCCAGGTCCAGAAACTGTCGTTCGGGTTACCTGCCACCTCGGCCAAACCGGCCATGGCGCGCTGAAAGGCATGCGAATGCAGATTCGGCATACCCGGCAACAGCGGCCCCTTGATAAACTCGGCACCCTGCGCATCGGCATCGGCCTGGACACCGGTCAGCAGGCCATCGGCGCTGACGTCGAAACGAACATTGTTGGCCCAGCCACTGGGCAATAATGCGCGCTCGGCAAAGAAGGCGGACATGGCTCTACACTCCATCGTGTTTATTTGTATATACATATACAGACGTTTGCCTGCTCGGTAAACTCCGGCAAGCTTGTCGTCGGTCGGATCAATGGTTAGCTTGAGCGCATCTGCGCCATGGACCCACTTCCCGAATCATCACCTATCGAACAAGGATTTCACTGTGCCGACTCCGCCTGCCGTCTCTTCGCTGGCTGCCCAAATGGGCGACAGTCCGGCGCCTCTGTACGCCCGCGTCAAGCATATGATTGCCCAGCAGATCCAGAGCGGAACCTGGGCGCCACATCATCGCGTGCCATCAGAAAGCGAACTGGTGACCCAACTGGGCTTCAGCCGCATGACCATCAACCGGGCCTTGCGTGAACTGACCGCCGAAGGGCTATTGGTGCGCATGCAGGGCGTGGGCACCTTCGTCGCCGAGCCCAAGAGCCAGTCGGCGCTGTTCGAAGTGCACAACATTGCCGATGAAATCGCCTCGCGTGGGCATCGCCACACCTGCAAGGTCATCATCCTCAATGAAGAGGCCGCAGGCTCCGAGCGCGCCCTGGCTCTGGACATGCGTGAAGGTCAGCGGGTGTTTCATTCGCTGATCGTGCACTTCGAAAACGATATTCCCGTGCAAATCGAAGACCGCTTCGTCAACGCGCTGGTCGCGCCTGACTACCTCAAGCAGGACTTCACCCTGCAAACGCCCTACGCCTACCTGTCGCAAGTCGCACCGCTGACCGAGGGCGAGCACGTGGTCGAAGCGATTCTGGCCGAGCCGCTGGAATGCAAACTGCTGCAAATAGAACCCGGCGAGCCGTGCCTGCTGATTCGCCGCCGGACCTGGTCCGGGCGCCAGCCAGTGACCGCCGCACGCCTTATCCACCCAGGCTCCAGGCATCGACTGGAAGGACGTTTCAGCAAATGAGTCAGCTCACTGTTTTGCGCGCGGCCAGCTACCCGCGCATGCCGTGGAAAAACGGCGGTGGCAGTACAGAGGAAATCACTCGCGATGCGGGTGTTGGCCTCGACGGCTTCGGCTGGCGCCTGTCGATTGCCGACATCGCCGAGTCGGGCGGTTTCTCCACCTTCGCTGGCTATCAGCGAATTATCACCGTGCTCCAAGGCGCGGGCATGACCCTGCACGTGGACGGTCAAACCACTCGGCCCCTGCTGCCCATCGACCCGTTCGCTTTCAGCGGCGAAAGCCAGGTGGCCTGCACGTTGCTCGGTGGCGCCATTCGTGATTTCAACCTGATCTATGCACCGGATCGTTACACCGCTCGCCTGCAATGGATCGACAGCCCGCAGCGGTTTTTCACCTCGGCAGGCACTGTGCTGGTGTTCAGCGTGGCAGAGGGCTTGAGCGTCAGCGTAGGGAGCACCACCGAAATACTGGGCAAGCATGACTGCCAGCAACTGGACGGTAACAGTGAACTGCTGGAAATCTCGGTCAGCGGCTCATGCTGTTTGATTGAACTGACAGCGACTGATCGGTAGAGCGCCCCTCTACCGTTTCGCTTCGCGCACCCTCCTCTCGCAAATTGTTACCAAACGCCCCAATACCGCGCAAAACCGCCTCGTAACAACAGCCCCACGTCCTGACAGAAAAAATCTCATCTTTTTTTCGTATCCGCCCAGCCCTTCTATTTCGAGGCTCACAGCGGTTTTAAAGATTTATTGCCGACCCGCAAAGCGAGTTGGTCTTCCGATTGCATATGCTTGTATGTACAAGTAAAGATGTGTGCGCAGGAGAGAGCCGGTAACCACCCCAGCCCCTGTGCACATGCCTTGCCCCATTTACCTGCTAAACCTGTTTCGTCTGTTTCGAGATGCTCGATACAGACCTGCTTGCCCACTGCCTGGGCTGGTTTGGATTGATCGCTGAGGAGTTTTTTCGTGACTGAGAATACCCAACACTGGACCCCGGGAAACTGGACCAAACACCGTGACGTCGAAGTCCGCGCTGCCCGTGGCACCAAGCTGACGGCTAAAAGCTGGATGACCGAAGCACCGCTGCGGATGTTGATGAACAACCTCGACCCCGAAGTCGCCGAAAACCCGAAAGAACTGGTGGTTTACGGTGGCATCGGTCGTGCCGCGCGCAACTGGGAGTGCTACGACAAGATCGTCGAAAGCCTGACCAACCTGAATGACGACGAAACCCTGCTGATTCAATCCGGCAAACCAGTCGGCGTGTTCAAGACCCACAGCAACGCCCCGCGCGTCCTGATCGCCAACTCCAACCTGGTGCCGCACTGGGCCAGTTGGGAACACTTCAACGAACTGGATGCCAAGGGCCTGGCCATGTATGGCCAGATGACTGCGGGCAGCTGGATCTACATCGGCAGCCAGGGCATCGTTCAAGGCACCTATGAAACCTTCGTCGAAGCCGGTCGCCAGCACTACAACGACAACCTCACCGGTCGTTGGGTACTGACTGCGGGTCTGGGCGGCATGGGTGGCGCTCAGCCTCTGGCGGCGACGCTGGCCGGTGCTTGCTCGCTGAACATCGAATGCCAACAGGTCAGCATTGATTTCCGCTTGAACAGCCGTTATGTCGATGAGCAAGCCACCGACCTAGACGACGCTCTGGCCCGCATCGCCAAATACACCAAGGAAGGCAAGGCAATTTCCATTGCCCTGCTCGGCAACGCGGCTGAAATCCTGCCAGAACTGGTCAAGCGCGGCGTGCGCCCGGACATGGTCACCGACCAGACCAGCGCCCACGACCCGCTCAACGGCTACCTGCCAATAGGCTGGACCTGGGACGAATACCGCGCTCGCGCCAAGACCGAACCTGCTGCAGTGGTCAAAGCCGCCAAGCAATCAATGGCGGTGCACGTTAAAGCCATGCTCGACTTCCAGAAGATGGGCATTCCGACCTTCGACTACGGCAACAACATCCGTCAGATGGCCAAAGAAGAAGGCGTGGAAAACGCCTTTGATTTCCCAGGCTTCGTACCGGCTTACATTCGTCCACTGTTCTGCCGTGGCGTAGGACCGTTCCGTTGGGCGGCGCTGTCGGGCGATCCGCAAGACATCTACAAGACAGACGCCAAGGTCAAGGAACTGATCCCGGACGATGCTCACCTGCACAACTGGCTGGAAATGGCCCGTGAGCGCATCGCGTTCCAGGGTCTGCCGGCACGTATCTGCTGGGTTGGCCTGGGCCAACGCGCCAAGCTCGGTCTGGCGTTCAACGAAATGGTCCGCAGCGGCGAGCTGTCGGCGCCGATCGTGATTGGGCGTGACCACCTGGACTCCGGCTCGGTCGCCAGCCCGAACCGCGAAACCGAAGCGATGCAGGATGGCTCCGATGCCGTGTCCGACTGGCCATTGCTCAATGCTTTGCTTAACACCGCCAGCGGCGCGACCTGGGTGTCCTTGCACCACGGCGGCGGCGTCGGCATGGGCTTCTCTCAGCATTCGGGCATGGTGATTGTCTGCGACGGCACCGATGAAGCGGCCGAACGCATCGCCCGCGTATTGCACAACGACCCGGCCACCGGCGTCATGCGCCACGCGGATGCGGGCTATCAGATCGCGATCGATTGCGCCAAAGAACAGGGCCTGAACCTGCCAATGGTTAACCGCTGATCGCATAAACCTGTGAGAGCGGGCACGCAACTAAGCGGCCCGCGGCGAAGGCGTCTGGCCTGATACACCGAGCCGACCCTTTCGCAGGCAAGCCTGCTCCTACAGAGATCTTCGCATTCCCCCATAGAGGTGGTCGCATGGCTGTTCCCACTGAGCGTGTTGCAAACACATCAATGATCGAAAGGCGTTCGATCGATTACATCCCCGACGGGGAAAGACATGGTCGTCTGTTCAGTCAATTTACGTTGTGGTTGGGTGCCAACCTGCAAATCACTGCGATTGTCACCGGGGCATTGGCCGTGGTGCTGGGCGATACCGATATATCCTGGATCATTGGTCTGGTGGTGCCTGCCGTCGCGTACTACCTGATCGCCAAAAAATGGCACAGCGCGATTCCAGATCGCCTGATTTTGCCGGTAGACAACGACATGACCGAAGGAATGCCATCGGATTTGCGATCCCTGGCCGCACTGAACTGACGGTCGCCAATGCACTCGTTAGTGGGAGAGACCGTGAACACTGAAGCGCGGCGATCCTCAAGAACAATGAATACCTACAGCCGATGTTCGCGAACTTAGTGTGAACACCGCCTTTCCAAGATAGCCGATGCACACGCCCACAAGGCCCAGCCGACAAGCGTTGGCTTCAAGCAGCCGGCATTAATCAACACCCACAAGGGAGTATGAATGTGACTGAGTTAAACCTGACCCCCGGCCAACTGTCCCTGGCGCAACTGCGAGCGATTTACCACCACCCGGTAACCCTTCGCCTGCATGAAAGTGCCTCGCAACAAATTGAAAACAGCGTGGCCTGCGTCGAGCAGATCCTCGCCGAGAACCGTACCGCCTACGGTATCAACACCGGTTTCGGTCTTTTGGCGTCGACGCGCATTGCCAGCGAAGACCTGGAAAACCTCCAGCGCTCGCTGGTGCTGTCCCACGCAGCCGGGGTCGGCCAGCCGATCAGCGATGAACTGGTTCGCCTGATCATGGTGCTCAAGGTCAACAGCCTGAGCCGTGGTTTCTCGGGCATTCGCCGTCAGGTGATCGACGCCTTGATCGCGCTGATCAACGCCGAGGTTTACCCTCACATTCCGCTCAAAGGCTCGGTCGGCGCATCCGGTGACCTCGCGCCATTGGCGCACATGTCCCTGGTATTGCTCGGCGAAGGCAAAGCCCGTCATAAAGGCGAATGGCTGCAAGCGACTGACGCCCTGGCCATCGCCGGTCTGAAACCCCTGACCCTGGCGGCCAAGGAAGGCCTGGCACTGCTCAACGGCACCCAGGTCTCCACTGCGTTTGCCCTGCGTGGCCTGTTCGAAGGCGAAGACCTGTTCGCCGCCGCGCTGTCTTGTGGCTCTTTGACGGTCGAAGCGGTGCTGGGTTCGCGCGCGCCGTTCGATGCCCGGATTCATGCCGCTCGCGGTCAACGCGGACAAATCGACGCCGCCGCCTGCTACCGCGACCTGTTGGGCGAAAGCAGCCAGATCTCCAACTCCCACATCGACTGCGACAAGGTTCAAGACCCGTACTCGCTGCGCTGCCAGCCGCAAGTCATGGGCGCATGCCTGACCCAACTGCGTCAGGCCGCAGAAGTGTTGGCTATAGAATCCAACGCTGTTTCCGACAACCCGCTGGTGTTCGCCGCTGAAGGCGAAGTGATCTCGGGCGGTAACTTCCACGCTGAACCGGTCGCCATGGCGGCGGATAACCTGGCCCTGGCCCTGGCGGAAATCGGCGCCCTCAGCGAGCGTCGCATCTCATTGATGATGGACAAGCACATGTCGCAACTGCCGCCGTTCCTGGTGGCCAATGGCGGCGTGAACTCCGGTTTCATGATCGCGCAGGTGACTGCCGCCGCGTTGGCCAGCGAGAACAAGGCATTGGCCCACCCGCACAGCGTCGACAGCATCCCGACCTCTGCCAACCAGGAAGACCATGTGTCCATGGCCCCCGCTGCCGGCAAGCGTCTGTGGGAAATGGCTGAGAACGTTCGAGGCATTCTCGCCGTAGAATGGCTAGCGGCCTGTCAGGGTCTGGATTTCCGCGATGGCCTGAAAACCTCGCCCAAACTCGAACAAGCACGCGCCGCTCTGCGCAGCAAAGTGCCGTTCTACGATAAGGACCGCTTCTTCGCACCGGACATCGAAGCCGCCAGCCAATTGCTGGCATCCAACTGCTTGAACACGCTGGTGCCCGCCGATCTGTTGCCAAGCCTGTAAATCACTGCCGAACCTGGACGGGTTCGTTATGGGAGAAGTGCTGCGAACCCGGAGGCCGGGATTCGCACCACTTCTCGCCATACAACAAAAATAAGGGATGCGATATGAAGCAACACCCAACCGGCCTGACGCGTGGACTCTCCGCTCGGCACATTCGATTCATGGCCCTTGGCTCAGCCATCGGCACCGGCTTGTTCTACGGTTCCGCGTCAGCGATCCAGATGGCGGGTCCAGCCGTGTTGCTGGCCTATCTGATCGGTGGCGCAGCGGTGTTCATGGTCATGCGCGCCCTCGGCGAAATGGCCGTGCATAACCCTGTCTCTGGCTCGTTCGGCCAATACGCCAGCACGTATCTCGGGCCCATGGCAGGCTTTGTCCTGGGCTGGACCTACGCCTTTGAAATGATCATCGTTTGCCTCGCCGACGTGACCGCATTCGGTATTTACATGGGGTTCTGGTTCCCCGATGTGCCGCGCTGGATCTGGGTGCTGAGCATCGTATTCCTGATCGGCGCGCTCAATCTGTGCAGCGTCAAAGTCTTCGGCGAAACAGAGTTCTGGCTGTCACTGCTCAAGGTCAGCGCCATCGTCGCGATGATCCTCGGCGGCCTGGGCATCATGCTGTTTGGCATCAGCTCGTCCGGCGCCTCCACGCCTGAAACAGTCGCTGGCATCAGTAATCTCTGGGCTCATGGCGGCTTCATGCCCAACGGGATCGGCGGCCTGATCGCCTCGTTCGCGGTGGTGATGTTTGCCTTCGGCGGCATCGAAATCATCGGTATCACGGCCGGCGAAGCCAAAGACCCGCAACACGTGATCCCCCGTGCGATCAATGCCGTGCCATTGCGCATTCTGTTGTTCTACGTGCTGACGCTGTTCGTGCTGATGTCGATCTACCCTTGGCCACAGATCGGCACCCAAGGCAGTCCGTTCGTACAGATTTTCGACAAGTTGGGCATTTCCTCGGCCGCGACCATTCTCAATATCGTGGTGATTTCAGCTGCGGTATCGGCGATCAACAGCGACATTTTCGGCGCCGGACGCATGATGTATGGCCTCGCCGAACAAGGCCAGGCGCCAAAAAGCTTTGCCCGACTGTCGCGTCAGGGCGTGCCATGGATGAGCGTGCTGGTCATGGGCGCATCCCTGCTCGGCGGCGTGGTCCTCAACTATGTGATCCCGGAAAACGTGTTCCTCATAATCGCGTCCATCGCGACGTTCGCCACGGTCTGGGTCTGGCTGATGATCCTGTTTACGCAGGTCGCCATGCGTCGTTCAATGGACAGCAAAGAGGTCGCGCAACTGAAGTTTCCCGTGCCGTTCTGGCCCTATGCTCCAGCCGCCGCAATCGTGTTCATGCTGTTCATTTTTGGCGTGCTGGGCTACTTCCCGGACAGCCGCGCGGCACTGATCGTTGGCGCGGTATGGATCGTGCTGCTGGTGATTGCCTACAGGATCTGGGTCAAACCGGGCACACCGAAGCCGCGATTAGTGTCCGAACCTTCTCCTTTCTCACCTCACTGACCTCGGAGGCCGTAGATGAAAACGCTCTGGCAACACTGTCACGTTGCGACCATGGCGCAAGGTAAGTACTCGATCATCGAGGAGGCCGCGATCGTGACGTCAGGCGAGCACATCGAGTGGATCGGCCCGCAGGCTGAACGACCCACGCACGACTACGCCAGCGTCGTCGACCTGGGCGGTGCCTGGGTCACGCCCGGACTGATCGACTGTCACACGCACACGGTTTTTGGCGGTAACCGCAGCGGCGAGTTCGAGCAGCGCTTGCAAGGTGTGAGCTACGCAGAGATCGCGGCGGCCGGTGGCGGCATCGCCAGCACCGTGCGCGCCACCCGTGCCGCCAGCGAAGATCAACTCTTCGCCAGTGCAGAGCAGCGGCTCAAGCGCTTGCTCAGCGACGGTGTGACCACGGTGGAAATCAAATCCGGCTACGGCCTGGACCTGGCCAGCGAACGCAAGATTCTGCGGGTGATCCGTCGGCTGGGTGCCGTGCTCCCGGTCACGGTGCGCAGTACGTGCCTGGCCGCCCACGCCTTGCCGCCGGAATACGCCAATCGCGCTGACGACTACATCGACCATATCTGCCACGAGATGTTGCCAGCACTGGCGGCGGAAGGTCTGGTGGACGCGGTGGATGCGTTCTGCGAGTACCTGGCGTTCTCGCCCGCGCAGGTTGAGCAGGTGTTTATCACTGCGACTCAATTGGACCTGCCGGTAAAACTGCATGCCGAGCAGCTGTCATCGCTGGGCGGCTCCAGCCTCGCGGCGCGCTATCACGCGTTATCGGCGGACCATCTGGAGTTCATGACCGAAGACGATGCCCTCGCCATGGCGGCGTCTGGCACCGTCGCAGTGCTGCTGCCGGGGGCCTTTTACTTTCTACGGGAAACCCAATTGCCACCCATGGACGCGCTGCGTAAACACGGGGTCAACATCGCGATAGCCACCGACCTGAACCCCGGCACCTCGCCGGCCCTGTCGTTACGCTTGATGCTGAACATGGCGTGTACGCTGTTCCGCATGACCCCGGAAGAAGCCCTGGCGGGCGTCACCCTCAACGCGGCTAAAGCGCTGGGGCTGGGCGATACCCATGGTTCGCTGGAAGTGGGCAAAATTGCCGACTTCGTGGCGTGGAAGATTGAACAGCCAGCGGACCTGGCTTACTGGCTGGGCGGCGATCTGGACAAGCGGATCGTGCGTCACGGCGTTGAATCACTGGTTTGATACTCAGGAGGTAGGTGTGAATAAGGTTCTGGATTTCAAACGCGGCCGGCTGCCCTTACTGATCAGCATGCCCCACGCCGGATTGCGCCTGACCCCGACGGTCGAGGCTGGCCTGGTGGACGCAGCGCAAAGCCTGCCAGACACCGACTGGCACATCCCGCAGCTGTATGATTTCGCCAGTGAACTGGGGGCCAGCACCCTGGCGGCCGAGTATTCGCGTTTCGTCATCGACCTCAATCGCCCGGCCGATGACACGCCGTTGTATGCCGGCGCGACCACAGGGCTGTTCCCGGCGACCCTGTTTGACGGCTCACCACTGTTCCGCGAAGGCCTGGCACCCAGCGCTGAAGAGCGCGCCCGCTATCTGGCGCTGATCTGGACCCCGTATCACCAAAGGTTGCAGCACGAACTGGCGCGGCTGCGTGACGAATTCGGCTATGCGCTGCTGTTCGATGCGCATTCCATTCGGGGCGAGATTGCGCACCTGTTTGAAGGCCGCCTGCCGGACTTCAACCTCGGTACGTTCAACGGCGCCAGCTGCAGCACAACGCTGGCCCTCGAGCTGGAAGCGGTCTGCGCATCAGCCACCGATTACACCCATGTTCTCAACGGACGCTTCAAGGGCGGCCACATCACCCGCCATTACGGTGACCCCGCGAACAACATCCATGCCGTGCAGCTGGAGCTGGTGCAAAGCACCTACATGGAAGAGTTCGAACCCTTCAACTACCGTCCGGACCTGGCCGAGCCCACACAAGAGGTGCTGCAAAACCTGCTGCAAACGGTGATCGATTGGGGACAGAAGCGCTACCCAGGCTGATACCGCGAAAGCCTCATGTCAGGCGACCGCTACTTCCTGAGCAACCGCAACCCGTTGAACACCACCAGCAAACTGACGCCCATGTCGGCAAACACAGCCATCCACATGGTTGCCATGCCGGCGAAGGTGACGATCAGGAACACCGCCTTGATCACCAGCGCGAGAATAATGTTCTGCTTGAGAATCGCCGACGTCTGACGTGACAGGCGAATAAAAGCCGGAATCTTGCGCAGATCGTCGTCCATCAAGGCGACATCGGCGGTTTCGATTGCAGTGTCCGTCCCCGCCGCCGCCATCGCAAAACCAATCTCGGCGCGGGCCAGGGCTGGCGCATCGTTGATGCCGTCTCCGACCATGCCCACGCGATGGCCCTGCGCATAAAGTGCTTCGATGGCCTGCAGTTTGTCAGTTGGCAACAGATTGCCCTGCGCCTGATCGATGCCGACCACATCAGCAATCGCCTTCGCGGTATGCGGGTTGTCGCCGGTCAGCATCATGGTTTTGATGCCCAGCGCGTGCAATTCGCGAATCGCCTCACGGCTGCTTTCCTTGACCGTATCGGCAACCGCGAACAGCGCTATCGGGCCGAGTGAATCACACAGCAGCACCACGGATTTCCCCTGGCGCTCCAATGCGTCGAGCTTTAGCTCAAGCTCCGGCGAACACAGGCCAAGCTCTTCCACCAACCTGTGGTTACCCAAGTGATAAAGCTGACCGCCCACCTCACCGCGCACACCGCGCCCGGCCAGGGCTTCGAACGCCTGGACCTCATGCAGGGTCAATTGCTGCTCAGCCGAGGCTTTGGCAATGGCCTGCGACACAGGGTGGTCGGAGCGGCTGGCCAGACTGGCCGCGATGCTCCGCGTGATGTCGCTGATCCCCGGGGCATCGGGGCCTAACGCCAGGTAGTCCGTCTGCACGGGCTTGCCGTGGGTAATGGTCCCGGTTTTATCCAGCGCCAGGTAATCGAGCTTGTGCCCGTTTTCCAGGTATACGCCGCCCTTGACCAGAATGCCTTTGCGCGCAGCTGCCGCCAGCCCGCTGACGATGGTCACCGGGGTGGAAATCACTAGCGCACAAGGGCAAGCGACCACCAACAGCACCAGCGCACGGTAGATCCAGTCGAACCAGACAGCGCCCATCACTAGCGGAGGGATCAGAGCCACGGCCAAGGCCAGCAGGAAGACCGCCGGGGTGTAGATTTTGGAGAAGCTGTCGACAAACCGCTGAGTCGGCGCGCGCGAACCTTGAGCCGCTTCGACCGCATGAATGATCCGCGCCAGCGTTGAGTCATTCGCCGCAGCCGTCACCCGATACTCCAGCGAGCCTGCCTGATTGATGGTGCCCGCGAAGACTTTGTCCCCAGCGGCTTTTTCTACCGGCAGGCTTTCCCCGGTGATCGGTGCCTGGTCGATGGTCGAGTTGCCCGAGACCACTTCACCGTCCAGCCCGATTCGCTCGCCCGGCCGCACGCGCAACAGCGCGCCCAACTCGACGGTTTTCACCTCTTGCTTGAGCCATGTACCGTCGGCTTGCTGCACGGTGGCCGACTCGGGGGTCAGCTGCATCAAGCCACCGATGGCGTTACGTGCCCGATCCAGAGACTTGGCTTCGATCAACTCAGCCACGGTGAACAGGAACATCACCATGGCCGCTTCCGGCCATTGACCGATCAACACTGCACCGGTCACGGCGATGCTCATCAACGCATTGATGTTCAGGTTGAAGTTTTTCAGGGCAATCCAGCCCCTTTTGTAGGTGCTCAGGCCGCCACTCAAGATCGCGACCAACGCCACCAGCGCTACCACCCAGTTGGGTGCCAGTTGGGCAAAATGGATCACTTCAGACGCCAACGCCGCCACGCCCGATAAAGCCAGCGGCCACCACGGTTTTTTCACCGGCGCAGGAGCAGTCGCATCGGCACTGGCGCCCTTCTCAACCGGCTCGGCGTGCATGCCCAGCGAGCTGATCGCTTCGCAGATCGGGTCGGTAGACGGCAACTCATGCCAGACGCCCAGCAAACGGTTGATCAAGTTGAACTCAAGCTTGTGCACCCCCGCCAGCTTGCCCAGCTTGTTCTGGATCAGGGTCTGCTCGGTCGGGCAATCCATTTGCTCGATGCGGAAGCTGCTGAACTGCGCCGAGGACGCAGTGGATTCGCTGAACTGGACGACCGCAGGCGCAGCGGCTGACGAACAACAGGTGTGTGCATGATCAACTGCCGCATGGGGCTTGGCGTGGTGATGTTCAGAATGGTCGTGTTCGGAGTGGCTGTGTTCGGAATGCGGATGTTCAGAGCGGCTCATCATCGAGTCCTTGAAGGTGCTTGTTGCCAAGTGAACACCCTGTAGCCACTATAGGGTCAAGCACGTAAACGAGATTAATCCCCATGAAGATTGGCGAGCTGGCGAAACTGACGGATTGCCAGGTAGAAACCATCCGCTATTACGAACGCGAAGGCCTGCTGCCGCCGCCCGCACGCAGCGATGGTAACTATCGGGTCTACACCCAGGCGCATGTCGAACGACTGACGTTCATCCGCAACTGCCGCAGCCTGGACATGACCCTCGAAGAAATTCGCAGCCTGCTAAGCCTGCGCGACAGCCCGCAAGACCAGTGCGAGAGCGTCAATGCGCTCATCGACGAGCACATCCAGCACGTCAACGCCCGGGTGGCGAGCCTGCAAGCGTTGCAGGCGCAGCTATTGGAACTGCGTCAGCGCTGCATCGATGGCACCTTGGAGCATTGCGGGATCTTGCAGCAGCTGGAAGCCAGCGGAGGGGTTGTGGCGGCAGAGAGTGAACACTCTCATGTGGGAAGAAGCCACGGTCATTGATCGCGGCGCTTCAAGGCACACCGCGTCGAGACATTCACGAATGAGTTCACTCCCACAAAGATCTCGAAAATCCTGTGGGAGCGATCAGGCACAACGCATCACACCGCCATCGGTGCCGTCATCGCCGGATGGTGCTCGTACCCTTCCAGCGTAAAGTCGCCTGGCTCGATCAGCTCCAGCCACTCAGGCTGATACACACCGGTCTGGGCGAACGCGGGGACACGTTCCGAGATCACCAGTTGCGGCGCCGGGAATGGCTCGCGCTTGAGCTGCTCGTTGAGCATGTCCAGGTGGTTTTCATAGACGTGGGCATCACCGATGAAATAGGTGAACCAGCGCGGCGTGTAGCCGGTCAGGCGACCGATCAACGACAGCAAGGCCGCGCCTTCGGTCAGGTTGAACGGCGTACCCAGCCCGAGATCGTTGGAGCGGATGTACAGCGTCAGGGAGATCTCGCGAGTCTCCTGGTTCGGGTGGAACTGGTAGAGCAGGTGGCACGGCGGCAGCGCCATTTCATCGAGCTGAGCGCAGTTCCAGCCGTGGAACAGAATCCGGCGACTGCCTGGGTCTTTGATGATGGTGTCGACGCACTGGCGAATCTGGTCGATGGCCTTGTACAGCACGACGTAGGGCTGGCCGTCTTCTTCGGACTGAGCGATCTGCTGATAACCCTGACTGATTGCCAGTTCGATGGCCGCAGGGTTGCTGCTCTCAATCCTTTTGTAGGCTGGCCATTTGCGCCACTGCACACCGTAGATTTCGCCCAGATCGTCTTCGCCCTTACGGAACGGATTGTCCAGCCACTGCGCGTTTTCGTTGGCGTTCTGGTCCCAGACCTTGCAGCCCAGCGCGCGGAATTCGGCGGCGTTGTTCACACCACGCAGGAAACCAACCATTTCGCCGACAGCCGATTTGAAGGCCATGCGCCGGGTGGTGATCGCCGGGAAACCTTCCTTCAGGTCATAACGCAACATCGCGCCGGGGAAACTGATGGTTTTCACCCCGGTACGGTTGGCCTGCAAGGTCCCGTTCTTGATCACATGGGCGACTAAATCCAGATATTGCTTCATAAATTACCTGTATCGGTGAACACGCCGGGCAGTAACCCCGGCGTTTCAGTGTTAAACCGCAGCGTTTTTGGCCGAGGGAGCGCGGTGATAAGCCAGCCAGATCAACAACAGGCCACCGATTATCATCGGCAGGCTAAGGATCTGACCCATGGTGACCCAGCCCCAGGCCAGGTAGCCAAGCTGCGCATCCGGCACGCGGACGAATTCGACGACAAAGCGGAAAATCCCGTAAAACAGGGCGAACATCCCCGAAACGGCCATCGTTGGGCGTGGTTTACGCGAGAACAGCCAGAGAATCAGGAACAGCGCCACGCCTTCCAGGGCGAACTGATACAGCTGCGACGGATGACGCGCCAACTGCGCCGGATCGCTGAATGGCGGGAAGACCATCGCCCACGGCACATCGGTCGGCTTGCCCCACAACTCGGCGTTGATGAAGTTGCCAATGCGCCCGGCGCCCAAACCAATCGGCACCATGGGTGCGATGAAATCCATCAGTTCGAAGAACGACTTGCCGTTGCGTTTGCCGAACCACCAGGCCGCCAGCATCACGCCGATAAACCCGCCGTGGAACGCCATGCCGCCTTTCCAGACTTCGAAAATCAACAGTGGATTGGCGATATACGCGCTCAAATCGTAGAACAGTACGTAACCCAGTCGGCCACCGACGATCACACCCATGGCGAGCCAAAAGATCAGATCGGAGAGCTTTTCCTTGGTCCAGGTCGGGTCGAAACGGTTCATGCGGCGTGAAGCGAGCAACCAGGCACCGCCAATACCAACCAGGTACATCAAGCCGTACCAATGGATTTTCAGCGGGCCAATGGCCAATGCAACCGGATCAATCTGCGGGTAAGGCAGCATTGCGACTCCTCAAATAAAACGCTCTAGTCACTAGAGCTACTGAACCAGAAAGCTTATACCCACGCACAGCAGCAGCGTGGCGAACATTCGTTTCAACAAGCGTGGCGACAGTTTATGCGCCAGCCGGGCGCCGAAGCGCGCAAAAATCATACTGGTCAAGGCGATGCCCAGCAGCGCCGGCAAGTAAATGAAGCCCAGGCTGTGCGCAGGCAGCCTCGCGTCATGCCAGCCCAGGACCATGAAGCTCAAGGCGCTGGCCACCGCAATCGGGAAGCCACAGGCCGACGAGGTTGCCACTGCCTGCTGCATCGGCACGCTGCGCCAGATAAGAAACGGCACGGTCAGCGAGCCGCCACCGATGCCGAAGATGGCCGAGGCCCAGCCGAGAACAGTGCCCGCGAGTGTCAGACCCACCTTGCCCGGCACGCCGCGACTGGCCTTGGGCTTGAACTCGGCAAGTAACTGCAACGCCACCAACACGGCGAACACGCCAATGATCTTTTGCAGGTGCGGGCCGGCGATGGCTTTCGCCGTCAGCGCGCCAAACCCAGCACCCACGAGAATACCCACGGTCATCCAGATAAAAATCGGCCAACGCACCGCACCGAGACGGTGATGCTCTCGCACCGCGTTGATTGAGGTAAAAATGATGGTTGCCAGCGATGTGCCAACGGCCAGGTGGGTCAATATCGACGGATCGAAGCCTTGCAACGTGAAACTGTAGACCAGCACCGGAACGATGATGATCCCGCCACCCACACCAAACAGCCCCGCCAGCACGCCGGCACCAGCGCCCAACAGCAAATAGAGCAGGAATTCCATGGGTGTCCCTCAAATCAGTCCGGCATGGTAACGGAAGCACGGCACTCAGCTCTAGCGGCGAGCGATGTGATGTACGCTTGATCCGTAAGGTAGAGTGACGAAAAAAGGAGTCCCGCATGTGCCTGATTGTCTTCGCCTGGCGCCCTGCCCACCGACAGCCATTGATCGTCGCCGCCAACCGCGATGAGTTCTATGCCCGCCCGACTCAGCCGCTGGCCCAGTGGCCTGAGGCACCCGGCGTGTATGCCGGCCGCGACCTTGAGGCTGGCGGGACCTGGCTGGGCATTGGCGCTCACGGACGCTTTGCCGCCTTGACCAATATCCGCAATCCGAATCAGCCGCTGGGGCGTCGTTCTCGCGGCGAGCTGGTGGCGCAATTTTTGTGTGGCGAACAATCGATGGAGGACTATCTGGCCGAAGTGGTGGGCCGCTCCGATGAATATGCAGGCTTCAATCTGTTGCTCGGGAATGCCGAAGCGCTGTATTACCTGAACGCCGTGAATCCGCACCCGCAACGCCTGGAAGAAGGCGTCTATGGCGTGTCGAACGCGAGTCTGGATACGCCGTGGCCGAAACTACAGAAAGCCAAGGCCGCCCTCGTCGCGCAACTGGATGACCCGCAGCCGTCGGGGCTTCTGACCTTGCTGCGGGATCCGGCGACAGCGCCGTTCGCTGACTTGCCCGATACCGGCGTGGGCCTGGCCACCGAGAGTTTACTGTCGAGCGTATTCATCGCCAGTCCCAGCTACGGCACCCGCGCCAGCAGCGCGCTGATCGTCAACGCCGACGGCAGCCGCCATTTCATCGAGCACAGCTTCGGACCCTATGGCGGGCACTTGGGTGAGGTTGAGTTGCGGGTTTGAATCTTTGATGTCGAGACTGACGCCATCGCGGCGGGACGCGTAGTTGCAAGCGCGCTCCTGTAGGAGCGGGCTTGCCCGCGATGGCTGAGTGTCAGACGCTGAAGGTCAGTGCCCTTTCACCGAAGCCGGGTTGATCATCCGCGATAGGCCCAGGTTTTTCAGGGCCAGTTGCAGGGAGCTGTGGATCACTTGCGGGTTGTCGATGGTCATCAACTGCGCCAGCAATTCCTTGGCTTTGCTCAGGTTGATCTGACGCAACATCCACTTCACTTTCGGCAGGTTGGTGGCGTTCATCGACAGGCTGTCGAAGCCCATCGCCATCAACAGCACGGCCGCAGCCGGGTCACCCGCCATTTCACCGCAGATGCTGACCGGCTTGCCTTCGGCGTGGGCATCGCGCACTACATTTTGCAGGGCTTGCAGCACGGCCGGGTGCAGATAGTCATACAGGTCGGCTACACGCGGGTTGTTGCGGTCGACCGCCAACAAATATTGAGTCAAGTCGTTGGAGCCCACTGACAGGAAGTCCACCTGACGCGCCAGTTCGCGCGTCTGGTAAACCGCTGCCGGGATTTCGATCATCACGCCAATCGGCGGCATCGGCACGTCGGTGCCTTCGTCGCGCACTTCACCCCAGGCGCGGTGGATCAGGTGCAGCGCCTCTTCCAGCTCATGGGTGCCCGAAATCATGGGCAGCAGGATTTTCAGGTTGTTCAAGCCTTCACTGGCCTTGAGCATCGCCCGGGTCTGCACCAGGAAGATTTCCGGGTGATCGAGGGTGACGCGAATCCCGCGCCAGCCGAGAAACGGGTTGTCTTCCTTGATCGGGAAGTACGAGAGCGATTTGTCGCCACCGATGTCCAGGCTGCGCATGGTGACCGGCAGCGGATGAAAGGCCGCCAGTTGTTCGCGATAAATCGCCAGTTGTTCTTTTTCGCTCGGGAAGCGCTGATTGATCATGAACGGCACTTCGGTGCGGTACAGGCCCACCCCTTCGGCGCCACGCTGCTGAGCACGGGCGACATCGGCCAGCAGGCCGGTGTTGACCCACAATGGCATGCGATGCCCGTCCAGGGTCACACACGGCAGCTCACGCAGGGCATCGAGGCCCTGGGACAGTTGCCGTTCTTCTTCAACCACCTCAGCGTACTGCTTGCGCATGATCTCGCTGGGGTTGGTGAAGACTTCGCCGTGGTAGCCGTCGACGATCAACTGAATGCCATCGACCTTGGAGTACGGCAGATCAACCACGCCCATGACCGTGGGAATACCCATGGCCCGAGCCAGAATCGCGACGTGGGAGTTGCCGGAGCCGAGTACCGAGATCAGGCCGACCAGCTTGCCTTCCGGCACTTCGCCGAGCATGGCCGGTGACAGCTCTTCGCTGACCAGAATAGTGTTATCGGGGTAGACCAGCGTCTGCTGGCGCGCCTCCTGGAGATAGGCCAACAGGCGGCGACCCAGGTCTTTGACGTCGGACGCGCGCTCACGCAGGTAAGCGTCGTCCATCAATTCGAAACGTTTGACGTGCTCGCTGACCACTTGGCGCAACGCGCCCTGTGCCCACTGCCCGGTCTTGATCACGTCGGTCACTTCGCTGCCCAGCGAAGCGTCGTCGAGCATCATCAAGTAAACATCGAACAGTGCGCGCTCTTCGGGGCGCAACTGGGTGGCGAGCTTGGCCGACAGCGAGCGCATGTCGCCGCGCACGCCTTCCAGGGCATTCTGGAACAGGGCCAGTTCGGCCTTGATGTCGCTGACGGTTTTGTCCGGCACGACTTCAAGATCAGCCGGCGGCAGCATGACGAAAGCCGTCCCCACCGCTGCGCCCGGCGAACCCGGCACACCGACGAATCGGGCTTCCTGAATGCCTTTGCCCTGACGGCCCAGCCCACGGATCGAACCGGTGGCCTCAGCGTGGGCGATAACCCCCGCCAACTGGGCGCTCATGGTCACGAGGAAGGCTTCTTCGCCCTCGTCGAACTGACGCCGCTCCTTTTGCTGGATGACCAATACGCCGACCACACGACGGTGGTGGATGATCGGCGCACCCAGGAAGGACGCGTAGCGCTCTTCGCCCGTCTCGGCAAAGTAGCGATAACGCGGGTGATCAGCAGCGTTTTCGAGGTTCAGCGGCTCTTCGCGGGTGCCCACGAGGCCAACCAGGCCTTCGTTGGGCGCCATGCTGACCTTGCCGATAGAGCGCTTGTTCAGGCCCTCGGTAGCCATCAACACGAAGCGGTTGGATTCAGGATCGAGCAAATAGACCGAGCAGACTTGGCTGCCCATGGCCTCTTTGACGCGTAACACAATAATCCCCAACGCCGCCTTGAGATCCTTGGCGGAGTTAACTTCCTGGACGATCTTGCGCAGCGTATTGAGCATGGCTCGGGGTCGAACTCCGTCGTCAGTCGCGCGCTAGCAGGCGCGGGGCAAGCTCTTTAAGGGCGCGTCGATACACCTCGCGCTTGAATGTCACCACCTGGCCCAACGGATACCAATAACTGACCCAACGCCAGCCATCAAATTCCGGTTTACCGGTCAAATCCATCCGCACCCGCTGCTCGTTGGAGATCAGGCGCAGGAGAAACCACTTCTGTTTCTGGCCGATGCACAGCGGTTGACTGTGGGTACGGACCAAACGTTGCGGCAAACGATAACGCAACCAGCCCCGGGTGCAGGCGAGAATTTGCACATCATGCCGTTCCAGCCCGACTTCTTCATTCAATTCGCGGTACAAAGCGTCTTCCGGCGTCTCCTGAGGGTTGATTCCACCTTGAGGAAACTGCCAGGCATCTTGGTTGATTCGCCGAGCCCATAAGACCTGGCCAGCATCATTTGTCAGAATAATCCCGACATTAGGGCGAAAACCATCGGGGTCGATCACGGCAACAACCTCGTAAACGCATGTTGCCGCATTGTTCCACAAAGATTATGAAAGCAGCAACGAGGCTGCGCAGCTTATGTGCACTCTTGTGAAAACGCCGTATTCTGGTGGCCTTTTTTCAGCTATTTCAGTGAGTAACTCCATGCGCCTGGCTTTATTCGACCTTGATAACACACTTCTGGGTGGTGACAGCGACCACGCTTGGGGCGATTACCTGTGCGAGCGCGGCATTCTTGACGCCATCGCCTACAAGGCGCGCAACGACGCGTTTTACCAGGATTACCTGGCGGGCACCCTGAACCTGAACGATTACCTGAACTTCAGCCTGGAAATCCTCGGCCGTACCGAGATGGCCCAGCTGGATCAATGGCACCGCGAGTTCATGCGCGACTGCATTGAGCCGATCATTCTGCCCAAAGCCGAAGCGTTGCTGGCCAAACACCGTGAAGCAGGCGACAAACTGGTGGTAATCACCGCGACCAACCGCTTTGTCACGGCGCCGATAGTGACGCGCCTCGGTGTGGATACCCTGCTTGCCACCGAATGCGAAATCATTGATGGTCGCTACAGCGGCCGCACCATCCATATACCCTGCTTTCGTGAAGGCAAAGTGACGCGCCTGAACCTATGGCTTGAGGAAACCGGCTTAAACCTGGAAGACAGCTATTTCTACAGCGACTCGATGAACGATCTGCCACTGCTGGAAAAAGTCGCCAACCCGGTGGCGGTCGACCCTGACTCACAACTGCGCGCCGAAGCCACAAGTCGCGGCTGGCCGGTGATTACGTTACGGAAGTGAGATCCGGACGCCATCGCGGGCAAACCCGCTCCTACAGTAGATCGCATTCCATTGTAGGAGCGTGGGGAACGCCCAGTCATTGCCCGCGATAAGGTCCGAAGGAGCTTCCAGCTAAACCGGCTTGGCGCCCATCAACCCTGCTATCGCGATAAAACACACGCCGCTGAACACGGCGAGTGCGACGGTGAGTTTCGGGTTACCTGTTGCCCCCGGTACGCGCAGGCGGTTCAGTCTCACCAGCAGCCACAACCAGCTCAGGCTGCCGAACAGATACAGCACCTCTGCGGTCAACAGCCAGGTCTGACTGAGCGGCCAACCACCGTAATGCACCAGCCACCAGCCGCTAACGGGCAAGGTCAGCAGGCACACGCCCATCAAGGCCCAGACGAGCACCCAAGGCCGTTGCAACGTACGGTTCTGGACCAGTGTGTCGCCCGCAAAACGGCCGCGAATGACCCAGCCCGCAAGCCCCAGGGCACTGAGTACAAACAGCACCGTTGCCACGCTGTGCACGATTTTTAGGGCGGTGAAAATTCCCATATTCTTTAAATCCCTGTCAGATCATTTTCGTCAGCGTAGCAGCGCGCCCTTCATCCCAGCGCTTTATCCCAGGAAGAGTTTGTACGCAGGGTTATCCGTTTCATCCCAGTACGGGTAACCAATCTCGGCCAGCGCAGCAGGGATCAGATGACGCTCCGCTTCCGGCACCACCAGCCCCGCCATGACCCGGCCATCCGCCGCGCCGTGGTTGCGGTAGTGGAACATCGAGATATTCCACTGGCCGCCGAGCTTGTTCAGGAAGTTGAACAGCGCGCCGGGGCGTTCGGGGAATTCGAAGCGGAACACCACTTCATCGCTGACCCGCGCCGCGTGGCCGCCGACCATGTGCCGAATGTGCAGCTTCGCCAGTTCGTTATGGGTCAGGTCCAGCACCGGGAAGCCCTGTTCGGTCAGGCTGCTGAGCAGCGCGGCGCGCGGGTCGTTTTCCGGGTGGGTCTGCACGCCGACGAAGATGTGCGCTTCACGATCGGTGTGATAGCGGTAGTTGAATTCGGTGATCTGGCGTTTACCGATGGCTTTGCAGAAGGCTTTGAAGCTGCCCGGCTTCTCGGGAATGGTCACCGCGATGATCGCTTCGCGGCCTTCGCCCAGTTCGGCGCGTTCGGCGACGTGGCGCAGGCGGTCGAAGTTGACGTTCGCCCCGGAGTCGATGGCCACCAGGGTCTGGCCGCTGACGCCGTACAGCTCGACGTACTTCTTGATCCCGGCCACGCCCAGTGCGCCGGCAGGTTCAGTGATCGAGCGGGTGTCGTCGTAGATGTCCTTGATCGCCGCACAGATTTCATCGGTGCTGACGGTGATCACGTCGTCGACGTAATCCTTGCAGACATCAAAGGTGTGCTTGCCGATCTGCGCCACCGCCACGCCGTCCGCAAATAGCCCGACCTGACTCAGCACCACGCGCTCGCCTGCGGCCATGGCCGCTTGCAGGCAGTTGGAGTCATCCGGCTCGACGCCGATCACCTTGATCTCCGGGCGCAGGTATTTCACGTACGCGGCGATGCCCGCGATCAAACCGCCACCGCCCACCGGGACAAAAATCGCGTCCAGAGGGCCCGGATGCTGACGCAGGATCTCCATCGCCACGGTGCCTTGGCCGGCAATGGTGTCCGGGTCGTCATACGGGTGGACGTAGACGTAGCCTTTCTCTTCGACCAGTTTCAGGGAAAACGCCAGCGCCTCGGGGAACGAATCGCCGTGCAACACCACCTTACCGCCGCGTGAACGCACGCCTTCGACCTTGATCTCGGGGGTGGTTTTGGGCATGACGATGGTGGCCTTGACCCCCAACACCTTGGCCGCCAGCGCCAGCCCCTGCGCGTGATTGCCGGCCGACGCGGTGACCACACCCTTGGCCCGTTCGGCTTCGCTCAGTTGCGTCAGCTTGTTGTAAGCGCCGCGAATCTTGAACGAGAACACCGGCTGCAAGTCTTCGCGCTTGAGCAATACCTGATTGCCGAGGCGCTCGGACAGCTGGCGGGCCTGCTGCAAGGGGGTTTCAACGGCCACGTCGTAGACGCGCGAGGTGAGGATTTTCTTGACGTACTGTTCAAGCATCGGGAAAGCATCACTGGCGAATGGGGACGAGGTCGCGAAGTTTAACCCAGCGCTCAAATACACGCCCACACGAATGACAGGGTTTTACGCCTGCCATGCCGCTATAATGCGCGTCCTTTTGCACACCTTTGGCACCGTGGAGCACGCATGACCCAGGATCAACTCAAACAGGCCGTGGCCCAAGCCGCTGTCGACTTCATCCTTCCAAAACTCAACGACAAGAGCGTTGTGGGTGTGGGTACAGGCTCCACGGCCAACTGCTTCATCGATGCGCTGGCCAAACACAAGGGCGCATTCGACGGTGCTGTCGCCAGTTCCGAAGCCACTGCGGCGCGCCTCAAGGGCCACGGCATTCCGGTGTATGAACTGAATACCGTCAGCGACCTGGAGTTTTACATCGACGGTGCTGACGAAGCCGATGAGCACCTGCACCTGATCAAAGGCGGCGGCGCTGCGTTGACCCGGGAAAAAATCGTTGCGGCCGTGGCCCAGACCTTCATCTGCATCGCCGATGGCAGCAAGCTGGTGTCCGTGTTGGGCGCCTTCCCGCTGCCCGTCGAAGTGATCCCGATGGCGCGCAGCCATGTGGCCCGTCAGTTGGTGAAACTGGGCGGCGATCCGGTGTATCGCGAAGGCGTGGTGACCGACAACGGCAACATCATCCTCGACGTATTCAACCTGAACATCACCGACCCGGTGGAGCTGGAAACCCGGATCAACGCCATCGTCGGCGTGGTCACCAACGGTTTGTTCGCGGCTCGCCCGGCTGACTTGTTGCTGCTCGGTACTGCGCAAGGCGTGAAAACCCTGAAGCGCTGACAGTGCCTGCAGGGGCTGTGTCAGCCCCTGCGGTCACTGCTTGCGGAACACGTAGAACAGGTTCGGTTCGCTGACCATGTACAAGGTGCCGTCGTCGTCCATCGCGATGCCTTCGGCTTGCGGCACACTCTTGCGCAAGCCCAGTGTGCCTTTGGTCAACGAGACATTGCTGATCGGCCGTCCCTCGGTATTCAGCTCAACCACCTGCTTCGACTCATCGGACAGCGCCAGCAAGTGACCGCTGCGCGCATCGAATTGCAAACTGGACAGATCGCGCACGAACAAGCTGGCATCACGTTTCTGGTCGGACGCCACCTCGACGACCTTCGGCGTGTCCACGCTGGCATTCGGAAACCCGCGAATTTCAATGATCCGCATCGGCTTGCGCTCTTTGGCAACAAACAGCCGCTGGCCCTTACGGTCATAGGCCAGGCCTTCGAAACCGTTGTTGGTGCCCGCGTCGATACCCAGCGACAACTGTTCTGCATCGGCCGAATCGAGACGCAAGGTGTGCTCATCCACCTGCACTTTGATCAGGCGCTGCTGATGCTCATCACTGATGACATAGGTGCCGAGACTGATGTATTCGACTGCTTCAGCATCGCCGAAATTGATCAACGGAATACGCCGCAGGATTCGGCCATCAAGGCTTAGCTCGACCAGTTCCGAGTCTTTGTTGGTCACGGTGAACAGGCTTTTGCGGTCCGGATCGTAACTCAGCGCCGAGACGTTATCTTTCAGCCCATCGATAACCTGCGCCTCGATCACCACTCTGTAGTCCTGAAGCCCCAATGTGTGGGTGTCTTGCGGCTGCCAGAAGGTATGCCAGTGGAACCAGGCACGCGCGACGACCCGATACTCGCGCCCAGCCAGAACCAATAGCAGCACAGCCAACAGAATGACGGCGCAATACACAACTCTGGCGGGGAAGAGGCGACGCATGAGAGGCAGCTCTGATCAAAGGAGCCGATGTAATACCACGGGGCCATTAATTAAAGCTGAATATCTGACTTGAGGGTTTCCTGCACCGGTCATACAGGCCTTCGCGCGGACACGCCGGCCTCCACCGTTTTGCGTCTTGTGACGTCTAACGGTGAAAGCCGGCGTGCTGGCGAATGAAGCGACTTGGTGTGTCTGCGGGGCCGTTATTGCTTACGGAACGAGTAGAACAGGTTCGGCTCACTGACCATGTACAGCGTGCCAGCCTCGTCCATGGCCACGCCTTCAGCACGGGGAATGGTTTTGCTCAGACCATTGAAGCCGCCCAGCAGCGCGATAAAGCTGACCTGTTCGCCCTTGTCATCCAGCTCGAGCAGCAGGTGCGAATCAGCTGACATCACCAGCATGTGCCCGGTACGCGGGTCGATGGACAGCGCGGAAAGGTTGCGCATGTCCAAGGCGTTGGTTTTGACTTTTTGCTTGTCGCCTTTAAACACCGCACTGCCATCGCTTTTCCAGGTGAACAGCGCGGGTGGACGCTCCTCGCCGAACAGCATCTGTTGCCGACGCGGGTCCCAGGCTACGCCTTCGAAGGCTTTGTTCTGATCCTTCGACGGGCCAAGGTCGTACTTCGGAAAGTCAGCAATGTTCAGCGTCCGGGTATCCGCCGTCACAGTGACGATGGTCATCAGATGCTGACGTTCATCGACGATTGCCATCAGGCCGTTTTCCAGCACCGCCACGCCTTCCGGGTTGCTCCAGCCGACCAGCGGAATCTTGCGTAACACGTCACCTTTGAGCGTCAGCTCGACCAGAAACGCATTTTTGCCCATGACCGAGAACAACGTTTTGGTCACCGGGTTGTAGCTCAGATCGGACGCTTCGTCCTTTTCCATGCCCGGCAACAGCTTGGCGTCGATGTCCACCCGGTAATCCGGCAGCCAGATGCTGGCGCTGCGTTCGGCCGGGCTTTTGAGTTGCTCCTTCACCCAGAGCACACCACGACTATCCCAGTGCATGAAAAAAGCCACTACGTAGGCAATGACACCCACCAACAGCAGCCAGAAATACCAACGACGGTGCAAAGGCCGTGATGCACGGCCATCCAGGGCGTCAGTTTGAGCGCCAATAGCCATCGGTCAACGCACGCTGCTTTCGAAACGACTCTTACCGGTCAACTCCAGCACGATTTCATCGCCCGCATTGAGCGGACCGACGCCAGCAGGGGTTCCGGTCATGATCACGTCACCGGCCTGCAAGGAGAAGTTCGACGCCATGTACTGAATCATTGGCACGATAGGGTTGAGCATCGCGCTGCTGTTACCGTCCTGGCGCACTTCACCGTTGATGGTCAGGCGAATGCCGATATCGGTCAGGTCTTCATAGGCGTCAGCCGAGACGAAGGGCGCCAATACCGCAGCGCCGTCGAACGACTTGGCGATTTCCCATGGCAGGCCTTTTTCCTTGAGCCTGGACTGAACGTCACGCAAGGTCAGGTCCAGACCCGGAGCGAAACCGGTAATCGCATCCAGCACTTCTTCGCGCGACGGGTTACGCGTCAGCGGTTTGCCGATCAACACCACGATTTCGGCTTCGTAGTGCACCGAGCCACGGTCGGCCGGAATGGTGAAACCACCGTCCAAAGCCACCACGCAACTGCCGGGCTTGATAAACAACAGCGGTTCGGTCGGCACCGGGTTATCCAGTTCCTTGGCGTGTTCGGCGTAGTTACGACCGATACAGACGACTTTACCCACCGGGAAGTGGATCCGCGTACCGTCTACATACTGGTGCTGATAGCTCATGGACGACTCCTGGGTCTCTCTATACGGCCCGTTCAGGCCAACGGATCAAACAGCGAAAATTTTGCCAGGGTTCATGATCCCGTTCGGGTCGAACACCGCTTTGACTGCTTTCATGTACTCGATTTCTACCGGCGAACGACTGTACGTCAGGTAGTCACGCTTGGTCATGCCCACGCCATGCTCGGCAGAGATGGAGCCGTTGTATTTCTGCACGATCTCGAACACCCACTTGTTGACCGTGGCGCACTTGGCGAAAAACTCATCCTTGCTCAGGTTGTCCGGCTTGAGGATGTTCAAGTGCAGGTTGCCATCGCCAATGTGGCCGAACCAGACGATTTCGAAGTCAGGATAGTGTTCGCCGACGATAGCGTCGATTTCCTTCAGGAACGCTGGCACTTTCGACACCGTCACCGAGATGTCGTTTTTGTACGGTGTCCAGTGCGAGATGGTCTCGGAGATGTACTCGCGCAACTTCCACAGGTTCTGCAACTGCTGGTCACTCTGGCTCATTACGCCATCAAGTACCCAGCCCTGTTCAACGCAATGCTCGAAGGTTGCCAGTGCATCGTTGGCCACGTCTTCGGAGATCGCTTCGAATTCCAGCAACGCGTAGAACGGGCAATCAGACTCGAAAGGCGCCGGTACATCGCCGCGAGCCAGCACTTTGGCCAGCGCTTTGTCGGAGAAAAATTCGAAAGCGGTCAGGTCGAGCTTGTTCTGGAACGCATGCAATACCGGCATGATCGCGTCGAAATCACTCGTACCCAGGACCATGGCGGTCAGGTTTTTCGGCGCACGATCAAGGCGCATAGTGGCTTCGACGACGAAGCCGAGCGTGCCTTCAGCGCCGATGAACAGCTGACGCAAGTCATAGCCAGTGGCGTTTTTGATCAAATCTTTGTTGAGCTCGAGCAGATCGCCTTTGCCGGTAACGACTTTGATGCCCGCCACCCAATTGCGGGTCATACCGTAGCGAATGACCTTGATCCCGCCGGCATTGGTGCCGATATTGCCGCCAATCTGGCTGGAACCGGCAGAAGCGAAGTCGACCGGGTAATACAGGCCGTTCTCTTCAGCCAAGGTCTGCAGCTGTGCGGTGACAACACCCGGCTGGCAGGCCACGGTACGGTCAGTGGCGTTGAATTCCAGCACCTGGTTCATGTAGTCGAACGCAACGACCACTTCGCCATTGGCAGCAACGGCCGCAGCGGAGAGCCCGGTCCGTCCGCCGGACGGTACCAACGCAACGCGACGCTCATTGGCCCAGCGGACAATGGCCTGTACCTGCTCGGTGCTCTTGGGGAAAACAATGGCCAACGGCGCAGGCGCAAAGTGCTTGGTCCAATCCTTGCCGTAAACGTTGAGGGAGTCGGCATCGGTCAGCACCTTGCCAGGCTCAACCAGGGTCTTCAGCTCATCTATCAAAGCAGGATGGGTCATCGAAGGAACTCTCGAACAATTCATGGTCATCCTGAGAACGCTTCACGTCCAGGAATGGGTGTTTCGCGGGGTGCATATGCTAGCATACGCCCCCCGCTAATCGTGCCTACGGCCGATCTGCGACCCCTGCCATTTTCTCCGGGACACAGGTTTACGCAGATGAGCAAGACTTCTCTCGATAAGAGCAAGATCAAGTTCCTTCTTCTCGAAGGCGTCCACCAATCCGCCGTGGACGTCCTCAAGGCGGCCGGGTACACAACTATTGAGTACCTCACCGGCTCTCTGCCGGAAGCCGAGCTGAAGGAAAAGATCGCCGATGCACATTTCATTGGCATCCGTTCCCGCACCCAACTGACTGAAGAAGTATTCGATTGCGCCAAGAAACTGGTCGCGGTCGGCTGTTTCTGCATCGGTACCAATCAGGTCGATCTCAATGCTGCCCGCGAACGCGGCATCGCTGTTTTCAACGCCCCCTACTCCAACACCCGTTCGGTGGCGGAGCTGGTACTGGCTGAAGCGATCCTGTTGCTGCGTGGCATCCCCGAGAAAAACGCTTCCTGCCACCGTGGTGGCTGGATCAAAAGCGCGGCCAACTCCTTCGAAATTCGCGGCAAGAAACTGGGCATCGTCGGCTACGGCTCGATCGGCACTCAGCTTTCGGTGCTGGCTGAAGGTCTGGGCATGCAGGTGTTTTTCTATGACACCCTGACCAAGCTGCCGCTGGGCAACTCGACGCAGGTCTCCAGCCTGAAAGAGCTGCTCGGTCTGGCTGACATCGTCACCCTGCACGTTCCGGAAACCGCTGCGACCCAGTGGATGATCGGCGAAAAAGAAATCCGCTCGATGAAAAAGGGCAGCATCCTGATCAACGCCGCTCGCGGCACCGTGGTCGAACTGGATGCCCTGGCAGACGCCATCAAGGACAAACACTTGATCGGCGCGGCCATCGACGTCTTCCCCGTCGAGCCTCGCTCGAACAACGAAGAGTTCGAAAGCCCGCTGCGTGGCCTGGACAACGTGATCCTGACCCCGCACATCGGCGGTTCGACAGCCGAAGCTCAGGCCAACATTGGTCTGGAAGTGGCTGAGAAGCTGGTCAAGTACAGCGACAACGGTACGTCGGTGTCCTCGGTCAACTTCCCGGAAGTGGCGTTGCCGGCTCACCCTGGCAAGCACCGTTTGCTGCACATCCACCAGAACATCCCGGGTGTGATGAGCGAGATCAACAAGGTCTTCGCCGAAAACGGTATCAACATCTCCGGTCAGTTCCTGCAGACCAACGAGAAAGTCGGTTACGTGGTGATCGATGTCGACGCCGAGTACTCCGATCTGGCGCAAGAAAAGCTGCAGACCATCAACGGCACTATCCGTAGCCGCGTGCTGTTCTAGGTTTTTCCGATGTCAAAAAAGGAGACCTTCGGGTCTCCTTTTTTATCGCGGCGAGTTCAGGTTACTTGACGGTTACCGTGATTTTTTTCGACTCGACCGGCGGGTTCAGCGGGATGTGGCTCTTGTCGCCCACCAGCAATTGCAGGGTGTGTTTGCCTGGCGTCAGGGTCAGTTCGGTTTCGGTCTGACCTTTGCCGAAGTGCTTGATGTTGTCGGTCACTGGCAGTGGTGCATCCATCGCGGGCTGATCTTTCACATCAATCAGCAGGTGATGGTGGCCGGTGTCTGGAATATCGACACCCGCAGGTGCAACGCCCATGCCTTTAAGGCCGAACTGGACCTTGAAGGTCTTGCCGACGGTGGCGCCATCTTTGGGCGAAATAATGTACACCTCGGCACCCGCAGGTGAGGCGGTGCGCGGAACATCGGCAGCGTTAGCCACTAAAGAAGCGCCTAACAAAGAGCCTCCCAATAACAACCCTGCGATAGCCGTTCTTGAAAATAAGGTCTTCATGGTTTCTCCAGGTAATTTTTTTACAAAAAATCGGACCTGAAACAACAACTTCAGTTCATTTAAGTGTCCAAAGCTGCGGCCGACTAAGCTAAACACCATAAAGCATAGCGGTTGTGATTTCTTTTACCTTAGGAGCGCCCATGCGTTTTGTGCCTGGCCTGTTATTTTTATCTGCCTGTCTGAGCCCCTTGGCTCATGCCGATTTGATCGACGAAGTGAATGATCGTGGCGAGTTGCGTATAGCCATGGAGGCAAACTTTGCGCCTTTCAGTTTCATGCAGGACGGCAAACTGACGGGCTTCGAAGTCGAGCTCGGCCAGCTGTTGGCCGATGAGCTGGACGTGCGCGCGTCGTTTGTCACTACCGACGCGGCCGACCTGCTGTCAGGCGTCGAAGGCGAC
The DNA here is from genome assembly GCF_056680355.1 of Pseudomonas sp. ASL8. Lineage (NCBI taxonomy): Bacteria > Pseudomonadati > Pseudomonadota > Gammaproteobacteria > Pseudomonadales > Pseudomonadaceae > Pseudomonas > Pseudomonas sp. ASL8. The sequence goes on from NZ_CM155278.1 coordinate 1,328,949, forward strand.
AAATACGACATCGCCCTGAATCACATTGCGGTCACCCCGGAACTCAAGGCGCGCGTCGATTTCAGCGAGCCCTACAGCTATTCCAACGCGCAACTGATTGTGCGCAGTGAGGAAAAGCGCCCGCTGAGCACCCTGGACGCCCTTAAAGGTCTCTCGCTGGGCGTCGCCCAGAGCAGCCAGTTCGCCGAAGAGGCGCGTACCCGTGAAGGCATCGACCTGCGCAGCTACCCGGATGCACAGCAGCCGTTGAAGGCGCTGGCCGACGACCAGCTCGACGCCGCCATCAGTGATCGCCTGCTGGTGCCTTTTGCGATTCGTGACAGCCATCTGCCCGTCAAGCCCGGCAATGACGTCGGACCGCCCCTGGTCCTGGCAATCCCGTTTCAGAAGGGTAATCCGGCATTTCAGGGCGTGCTGGACGGGGCATTGCAGCGAATCAAAGCCGATGGCCGGTTAAGCGCACTGTCTGAAAAATGGTTCGGTATTGATGCGAGCAAGCCGTCCAAACCGTAACCCGATCAGAACGGATCATCCCCGCGTCGCCGAAACCAGCCCGTCAGGGACAGGCGTTCGCGGGTCGACGGCAGCACCTCATGGGGGATTTCACCAGAGAGGAACACCACCAGGCAGCCGCCCTTGGGCTGCACGTCATAGTCGACGCCTTCTTTTAGAAACATGCGCAACTGGCCACCGTACTCGGGCAACCAGCCTTGATTCAGATAAAGCACCGCCGAGACCGTGCGCCGGTCATCGTCGCGGAAGCGGTCGACATGCTTGAGGTAGAACGCGCCCGGTGGGTAGAGCGCAAAATGGCTCTCATAATCTTCCAGCCCGAGAAATAACCCGCGATTAAGCGCTTGGCGCAGGCTGTCCATCAGCACCAGATAACGGTCGCAGGCTGCGGACTCACCCGCTTCCAGCCATTGGATGTGGTCACCACGAACCCCCTCTCGCACTTCCTGAGTCGAGCCGCGCCCCACCGCCGCCGGCGACAGTTCGCCCTCGGCCGCACGCTCGCGGCACTCAGCGGCCAACTCGAGGGTTAGCGCTTCTGGCAAGAAAATATTCTGCTGTGACCAGCCATGAGCGGCCAGGTCATCGACGATTCGTAGCAGTAGCGGGTGATCAGAGGGTATTTGCATGTCGCGCATAGTATCCATACGTCTTGAAAACCGACAGCACCGCCGAGCGAACGAAGTGTTAACTCGACAAGTCCCCGCCACCGCATTGAGAATAGCGGCCTGCTGACAGGAGTCCTTATGCGCCGTTTGTTTGTTTTGCTGTTGATGTTCTGCACGATGCCCGCTTGGGCAGACGGCCACGACCAGTTGTACACGGTCGCCGGCTGGCCAGAACAACGCGCGCATTTCAACGCGGCCTTGACCGCCGCTCAGCAACGCTACCGCAACAGCTTGCCGCCAGCGGTCTATCAAGCATTGGTCAACAACAGCAATCAGCGCTTCGCTCCGCAGGCCATGGATCAGCGCGCAGAGCAGCATTTACGACAAGCCCTGAAAGACCCGGCGCCAGCGCTGCAGTTTTTCCAGTCGCCCCTGGGCCGCAAGATCGTCACCGCCGAACTGACCGCGACCCGCCCTGATCAACTGGCGAAAAACGCTCAAGGCCTGCCACACATTGAAGCCAGCGCAACCCGTCAACTACTGATCGGCCATCTGGCCCAGGACCTGCCCGCCCGTGAGGCGGGAGCCGAGGTCAGCCTCGCCATCGCCGGTGTTGCAGCCGACAGCCTGAGCCAGATGATCCCCGGCCTGCTGGGCGGTGGTCAGGCCCAAGGCATGCTGGATGGTCAGCGCGAACGCTTGATGGCGCAGATCGGCAACGACATGAACAACACCCTGCTCTACGTCTACCGTGACCTTTCAGACCCGGAACTGGAAGAGTTCGCCACCTTCGCCGAATCCCCCGCAGGCAAAGCGTATTACAAGGCCGCGCTGGCAGCGATTCGCGCCGGGCTGGCGGTTGGGCAAAGCACATCGAGCCTGGCACCCGCAGGGCAGCCGGGGAGTTAAGCGTTGGGTGAAGAACGCGCCTGACCCATTCGCTCACTCAAAAACGCAAAATAACGCTCACGCATCGCGGGCAGCTCATTGGCCAGGTGATGCCGCGCCCCGCTCAACATCAAAATCTGCGGCTGGGCGAATTTATCCTTGAGCACCTCGAGGTTGTGGCCCCAGTCGACGGTCATGTCCGCGTCCCCCTGAACGATCAATGGGCTACGGGTACTGCGTGGCGCGGCCTCGATACGTTTGATCCACGCGGCCAAAGCGCCTACCCAGGCGGTCGGCAGGCGTTGTGGTTGCAACGGGTCCGCCAGCAGAAACGGCAGGAACGCAGGGTCGTTGGAGTTTTCGCTGAAGCGCCGGGCGATGCCTTTGACGAAGGGGTTGAGCAGGTAATAACTGAGTTTCGACCAGCCCCAGGCCCGCGGGCGAATCAACGGCGCCAGCAAGATCGCCTGCCCTTGCGCAGGGCTGTCGATGCCGTGGTTGAGCAGATGGTCGATCACAATCGCCCCGCCCGTACTTTGCCCGCACAGGTGCCAGGGTTGCGGCAACTTCAGCCCCATCGCTTCGGCAAACAATGCGTGCAGCACCTCTTGGTACTCGGCGAAATCATGGATGCTCGCGCGAGCGCCGCTGGACAAGCCATGCCCCGGCAGATCGCAGGCAATCACTGCAAAACGCTGATCCAGCGCCCACTCGATGACATGCCGATACAGGCCCATATGGTCGTAGAAACCGTGGATCAAAAATAAGGTCGCGACAGGCTGTTCCGGCAGCCAGACCTGGCTGACCACTTGGTAACCACCGATGTCAAAGCGCCCCAGCCAACTGCGCACTGGCGCCGCGCGCTCGGCAAACGTCAGGCCATAGAAGCGCTGATACGCCAGCCCTTGGCCAGACATTGGCTGCGCGGCGAGCAAAGGTTGCAGGCTGGATCGTAAAGAATCAGGGTCAAACGTGGCAGACATGGGGCATCCAGGCAAAAACGGAGGTCATTTTCATCCGAACATGACAATGAGTTGGCTGCGATATTCATCTGTCTCGTCAGGCATGGCAAGCTACGCCTCCCTAAACCGAACTGTCCCGCATGAACTCACGCCATCGCCCTACCCTCCTCGCGTGCCTCCTTGCCCTCATATGCGCGGTCGGGCTGTGGGCGGCATACGATTGGTTCCAGGGGCGCTATATCCGCCCGTTCAGCGACCAGACGGCGCTGTTCGCCGGTGACGTACTGAGTCTGCCCGCCGAACTGGCCGGACCGGGGCGAATTCGCCTGGTGCATTTCTGGGACCCGGCCTGCCCATGCAACGTCGGCAATCAGCAGCACTTGAGCGAACTGGTCGAGCACTACGGCGGCGCACAGGGCGTGGACTTCTACTCGGTACAGAAACCGGGGACCCACGGCCAATTACCCAGCACCCTGGACGCGATCAAACCGCTGGCCAGCCTGCCCGGTGCCGAGCGCATCACTGCCAGTCCCGCTGTCGCGATCTGGGACCGTGAAGGCCGCCTGGCCTACTTCGGCCCCTACAGCGAAGGCGCCACCTGCAATTCCGGCAACAGCTTTATCGAGCCGATTCTCAAGGCCCTGAGCGCCGGTCGCGCAGTCAATGCCACGCACACCATGGCTGTGGGCTGCTATTGCCCTTGGCGGGTCGGGCTGTGATCCAACATTCCGGACACTGATCAAGGCCCCGAGGCCGCTACACAGGCCTAAAGCAACTCTGTAGCCTGCAAACCCCGGCCTGAATCGTTCACGAGAATGCAGATGAAGCGCAGCCTGACCGCCGTCACCCTCGTTATCACCCTCATCGCGGGCGGTGGCGCCTGGTATATCCACAGCAAGCAGCCCGTGCGTCAGGGCGAAATGACCCTGGTCCATCTGCAAGCGCCGGTCACTGTGCGTTACGACGAGCGCGGCGTGCCGCACATCCGCGCCGAAAACGAGGCTGATCTGTATCGCACCCTGGGCTATGTCCACGCGCAGGACCGGCTGTTTCAGATGGAAATGCTGCGGCGGCTGGCGCGTGGCGAACTGGCCGAGGTGCTGGGCCCCAAACTGCTGGACACTGACAAACTGTTCCGCAGCCTGCGCATTCGCGAGCATGCCGATACCTACGTCGCCCAACAGGACAAACAAACGCCTGCCTGGAAGGCCCTGGAAGCGTATCTGGACGGCATTAACCAGTATCAGGACACCCACGCCAAACCCATCGAGTTCGACCTGCTGGGCATCAAGAAGCGCCCGTTTACCGCTGAAGACACCCTGAGCGTCGGCGGTTACATGGCGTACAGTTTTGCCGCAGCGTTTCGCACCGAACCCTTGCTGACCTATGTGCGCGACCAGTTGGGCGCCGACTACCTGAAGGTCTTTGACCTCGCCTGGCAGCCACAAGGCGCGCTGGGCCAGGCACCCGCACTCGCCAGTGCCGACTGGAAAGGCTTGAACGACCTGGCTCGCCTGAGCCAACACGCGCTGGAAGAGGCAGGCTTGCCGCAGTTCGAAGGCAGTAACGCCTGGGTGGTCTCCGGCACCCGCACCCAAAGCGGCAAGCCGCTGCTGGCCGGCGACCCGCATATTCGGTTTGCCGTACCGTCGGTGTGGTACGAGGCGCAATTGTCGGCGCCGGGGTTCGAGCTGTATGGCCATCACCAGGCGCTCAACCCATTCGCGTCGCTGGGGCACAACCGCGACTTCGGCTGGAGCCTGACCATGTTCCAGAACGACGATCTGGACCTGATCGCCGAGAAGACCAACCCGGACAACCCCAATCAGGTCTGGTATCACGGGGCCTGGGTCGACATGATCCAAAGCGAGCAGCAGATCCTGGTCAAGGACGCGCCTGCCGTCACCCTGCACCTGCGCCAGTCGCCTCACGGCCCGATCATCAACGATGCGTTGGGCGCGACAGCCGGCACCGCACCGATCGCGATGTGGTGGTCATTTCTGGCGTCCGAGAACCCGATTCTGCAAGGCTTCTATGAAGCTAATCGCGCCGACACCCTGAGCAAAATGCGCGCGGCGGCCGAAAAAATTCAATCCCCAGGGCTGAATGTGGTCTGGGCCAACGCCAAGGGAGACATCGGCTGGTGGGCCGCCGCGCAACTGCCCATCAGGCCCGAGGGCGTGAACCCCACCTTCATCCTCGACGGCAGCACCGCGCAGGCAGACAAGACAGGCTTCTACCCCTTCAGCGCCAACCCGCAGGAAGAGAACCCGGCACGCGGCTACATCGTCTCGGCCAACTTCCAGCCGGTGTCGCCGACGGGCATGGAAATTCCCGGTTACTACAACCTCGCAGACCGCGGCCAACAGTTGAACAAACAGCTGAGCGACCCGGCCGTGAAGTGGGACCTGGAGAGCAGCAAAAAACTGCAACTGGGCACACAGACCGACTACGCGCCACGGGTATTGAAGCCGCTGATTCCGGTCTTGCGCAGCGCGGTGGACGACCCCGAAGAACGGGCACTGGTCGAGCGCCTGGCCAGTTGGAAAGGCGACTACTCGCTGGATTCAGTCGGGGCGACGCTGTTCAATCAGTTGGTGTCGGACCTGATCCGGGAAGCGATGCACGATGAACTGGGCGATGGCTTTTTCGACACGTTGCTCTCGAGCCGCGTGATTGACGCGGCGCTGCCGCGGTTGGTGGCCGACGCCAACTCACCGTGGTGGAATAACCGCAACTCACCCGCCGAAAAGAACCGTGCAGACGTGGTCAAAGCCGCGTGGCACGCCAGCGTCTCGCACCTCAAATCCCTGTACGGCGCCAACGCGGATGAGTGGCGCTGGGGCAAAGCACATACCTTGACCCATGGTCACCCGCTGGGCATGCAGAAACCGTTGGACAGGCTGTTCAACGTCGGCCCGTTTCCCGCGCCAGGCAGCCATGAAGTGCCCAACAACCAATCCGCCCGCATCGGTTCAGCGCCGTGGCCAGTGACCTACGGCCCCTCGACCCGACGCTTGATCGACTTCGCCGACCCAGCCCACAGCCTGGGCATCAACCCGGTCGGGCAAAGTGGCGTGTTGTTCGATGAGCATTATTCGGATCAAGCCAAAACCTATACCGAAGGCGGCTATGTGCAGGCGCATTTCGATGAAGGGGATGTAGCGGCAAATACGCGGGGGACGTTGAGGTTGGTGCCGGCCAGATAGCGTTCGCTGGCGCTGCCGGTCTCTCAGCAAAAGCCAAATGCCAGACGCCGTTTATAACGACGTCCGGCACAATCAATCACGCGACTTCAGACACCGACGCCCGACGTGGATCGGGTTGTTTCCAGGAGTCAGCGGCGGCTTCATCGATGGCGAGCTGGATAGCGCGCTTGCGCTGATCTTCGGCCCGACGGCTGAAGAACCAGACCAGGAAGGTCGCTATCGAGACGGCCAACAGGATCAAGCTGGCGATGGCGTTGATTTCCGGTTTAACGCCCAGGCGCACGGCGGAGAACACTTCCATCGGCAAGGTTGTCGAGCCAGGACCGGACACGAAACTGGCGAGAACCAGATCGTCCAGCGACAGGGCGAAAGACATCATCGCGCCCGCAGCCAGTGACGGCGCAATCATCGGGATGGTGATCTGGAAGAACACCTTCCACGGCCGCGCACCCAGGTCCATGGCCGCTTCTTCGATGGACAGGTCCAACTCACGCAAACGAGCCGAAACCACCACCGACACGTATGCAGCACAGAACGTTGTGTGAGCGATCCAGATGGTGACGATCCCGCGCTCCTGCGGCCAGCCGATCATCTGCGCCATGGCCACGAACAGCAGCAACAGCGACAGACCGGTAATCACTTCGGGCATCACCAGAGGGGCCGTCGCCAGCCCACCGAACAGCGTCCGGCCTTTGAAGTGAGCGATGCGCGTCAACACAAATGCAGCCATGGTGCCCAGCGCCACAGCGGCGATCGACGTATAGCACGCGATCTCCAGCGAACGCATGACGGAACCCATCAGTTGGGTGTTATCCAGCAGGCCGACGTACCACTTGATCGACCAGCCACCCCAGACCGTTACCAGCTTGGAGGCGTTGAACGAGTAGATGACCAGGATGAGCATGGGGGCGTAGATAAATACCAGGCCCAGTATCAGCATCATGTTCGAGAATCTGAAGCGCTTCATGCTTTAGCCTCCAGTTCTTTGGCCTGGCTACGGTTGAAGAGGATGATCGGCACGATCAGGATCGCCAGCATCACCACCGCCAGAGCAGACGCTACCGGCCAGTCACGGTTGTTGAAGAATTCTTGCCACAGCACTTTACCGATCATCAGCGTCTCGGGACCGCCCAGCAGTTCCGGGATCACGAACTCGCCCACGACCGGAATGAAGACCAGCATGCAGCCGGCGATGATGCCGTTTTTAGACAACGGCACGGTGATTTTCCAGAAGCTGTTGAAGGTGCTCGAACCCAGGTCCGAAGCGGCTTCAAGCAGGCTTTGATCATGCTTCACCAGGTTGGCGTACAGCGGCAGGATCATGAACGGCAGGTAGGAATACACCACGCCGATATAGACCGCCAGGTTGGTATTGAGGATCTGCAATGGCTCGTTGATGAGCCCCAGCCACATCAGGAAGCTGTTGAGCAAACCGTTGTTGCTGAGGATGCCCATCCACGCGTAAACGCGAATCAGGATAGCGGTCCAGGTCGGCATCATGATCAACAGCAGCAAGACCGTCTGGCTTTCTTTACGCGCCGTGGCGATGCCATAGGCCATCGGATAGCCGATCAGCAGGCACAGTAGGGTGCTGAAAAACGCCATCTTCAGCGAGCCCAGATACGCAGCGATGTACAGCTCATCATCGGTGAGCATCGCGTAATTGCCGAGGTTGAGAATCAGCTGCAGTTTCTGTTCGATGACGTTGAAAATTTCGGTGTACGGCGGAATGGCAACGTCTGCCTCAGCGAAGCTGATTTTCAGCACGATGATGAACGGCAGCATGAAGAACAGGAACATCCAGATGAAAGGGACCCCGATGACCAACTGACGGCCACCGGGCGTTATTCGATTGAGCGCACGCGTTATTTTTCGCATTTTCATGAGCGTAATACCACGCCGCTGTCGTCTTCCCACCAGACGTAGACTTCATCGTCCCAGGTCGGACGTGCACCACGGCGTTCGGCGTTGGCAACGAACGACTGGACCATTTTGCCGCACGGCAACTCGACATAAAACACCGAGTGGCCGCCCAGGTAAGCGATGTCGTGTACTTTGCCGCGCGACCAGTTGTGCTCGCAGGTCGGCATCACAGTTGTGACCAAGAGCTTTTCCGGGCGAATCGCATAGGTGATGTGCTTGTCTTCAACCGAGGTACTAATACCGTGGCCGACGAAGATATTGCGTTCCAGTTCCGGGCTTGCGATCAGCGCGTAACCTTCGGCGTCATCGACGACTTCGCCTTCGAACAGGTTGACGTTGCCGATGAATTCGCAGACCAGTCGGCTGGTCGGGGTTTCATAGATATCGATTGGGCTGCCGATCTGCGCAATCCAGCCCAGGTGCATGATTGCAATGCGCTGGGCCATGGTCATGGCCTCTTCCTGGTCGTGGGTCACCATGATGCAGGTCACGCCAACGCGCTCGATGATCTCCACCAGTTCCAGCTGCATTTGCGAACGCAGTTTTTTGTCCAGCGCACCCATGGGTTCGTCGAGCAGCAACAACTTCGGCTTTTTCGCCAGCGAGCGCGCCAGGGCGACCCGTTGACGCTGACCACCGGACAACTGATGCGGCTTGCGCTTGGCGTACTGGCTCATCTGCACCAGCTTGAGCATCTCAGCCACGCGGGCGTCGATCTCCTGAGCAGAAATCTTGTCCTGCTTCAAACCGAAGGCGATGTTCTGCGCCACGGTCATGTGCGGGAACAGCGCGTAGGACTGGAACATCATGTTGATCGGCCGCTCGTAGGGCGGCATATCGGTGATGTCCACGCCGTCGAGGTAGATACGCCCCTCGGTCGGCCGCTCAAAGCCTGCGAGCATGCGCAGAAGCGTGGACTTTCCTGAACCAGAGCCGCCGAGCAAGGCGAAAATCTCGCCTTTATTGATTTGCAGGGACACATCGTCCACGGCAATCGTCTCGTCGAACTTCTTCGTGACCCGGTCGATTTTGACCAGCACCTGTTTAGGTTGCTGATCACCTTCGAGGGCTTTCTTATAGGCGCCGGAGGCAACTGCCATGTGGTGAAACTCCCAACAAAATTTGCAGCCCGACCAGTACAGCCGGGCCTGGATTTTTCTTATTTACCCGACTTGACCTTAGTCCAGCTGCGGGTCATTAAACGTTGCACCTTCGGGGGCAACTCAGCATTGACGTAAAGCTTGTCCAGCACCTCTTGCGGTGGGTATACCGCGACATCGGTGCGTACTTTCTGATCCATCAACCCGTCAGCCTTTGGGTTCGGGTTGGCGTAGCCGACAGTGTCACTGACCTGAGCAATCACCTCAGGCTTGAGCAGATAGTTAATGAAGGCATGGGCCTCTTTGACGTTGCTCGCATCACGGGGGATCGCCAGCATGTCAAACCACAGGTTGCCGCCTTCCTTGGGGATGACGTAAGCCACCTTCACGCCCTTGCCGGCTTCTGCCGCGCGGGCTCTTGCCTGGAACACATCACCGGAAAAGCCGGCGGCCACGCAGATGTCGCCGTTGGCCAGGTCGGTGATGTATTTGGAAGAGTTGAAGTACGTGACGTAGGGCCGGATGGCCAGTAATTTGGCTTCCGCTTTTTTGTAATCTTCCGGGTCTTCACTGTTAGGTTTCAGGCCCATGTAATTGAGCATGGCGGGAATCATTTCATCGCCAGAGTCGAGAAACGCTACGCCGCACTTGGAAAGCTTTTTGATGTTCTCGGGCTCGAACAACATTGCCCAGGAATCGATCTTGTCGACACCGAGTACTGCCTTGATTTTATCGACGTTGTAACCAATGCCATTGGTGCCCCACAGATACGGCACGGCGTACTGATTGCCCGGATCGTTCTTCTGCAGGCGCTTGAGCAGCGCCGGGTCGAGGTTCTGCCAATTAGGCAACTGAGCCTTGTCGAGTTTTTGAAACGCCCCGGCCTTGATCTGCTTGCCCAGGAAGTGGTTGGACGGCACGACCACGTCATAACCGGTATGCCCGGCAAGCAGCTTGCCTTCAAGGGTTTCGTTGGAATCGAATACGTCATACAACGGTTTGATCTTGGTGGCCGCTTCAAAGTCCACCAAGGTTGTCTCACCGATATAGTCAGACCAGTTATAAATATGCACCGTTGAAGCAGCCTGAACACTGACCGCCAGGGTCACGCTCGCGCCGACCAACAATGCTTTGTGAAAATAAGAAATAGACAATGGGTGGTCCTCTTCTATTGTGGGCCTTTCGCCCGTGTCAGACGGCAGGAAACCTGCCGGACAACCAAATCGGCGTGTAACTTACCTTCAATAAACCCATCCAGCCAAAAAACACTTCAATAGCAAGGGTGCGATCCCCTGCAGGAACCAACGTATTGGCGAAGGCGGTATCCATCAAACCGCGTTGCGTTCTTCGCCAACCCATCAGCCCCAACAAGTGATCCACACCGGTCTTACACGAGCATTACTTGCCCGATTTGATCTTGGTCCAGCTGCGCGTCAGAAGTCGCTGTGTTGCGGCATCCAAATCGCTGATGGCGTACAGTTTTGCTTGCACTTCGGTCGACGGATAAACACCCGGGTCGGTACGGATTTCTTCGTTGACCAACGGTGTTGCCGCTGCGTTGCCGTTAGGGAAGTGCACGCTGTTGGTGATTTCAGCCATGATTTCCGGCTTCTGCAGGAAGGTCATGAATTTGTAAGCACCTTCGACGTTCTCGGCATCCTTGGGAATCGCAACCATGTCGTAGAAGCTACCGGCCCCTTCCTTAGGAATGCTGTAGCTGACCTTGACCTTGCCACCGGCTTCTTCAGCACGGGCTTTGGCCTGGTAAACGTCACCCGAGTAACCGACTGCAACGCAGATGTTGCCGTTGGCCAGGTCACCGATGTACTTGGAAGAGTGGAAGTAAGTGATCGATGGGCGGACTTTCAGGTACAAGTCTTCAGCTTCTTTCAGCTGCTTTTTGTCCTTGGTGTCGGTTGGATAACCCAAGTAATGCAGGGCCACCGGAATCATCTCGGTTGGCGAGTCGAGGAAGCTGACGCCACAGCCCTTCAGCTTGGCTGCGTTCTCGGGCTTGAACAGCAAGTCCCAGGAATTGACCGGCGCATCAGCACCCAAGGCTGCTTTAACTTTTTCGGCGTTATAACCAATGCCGATCGAACCCCACATGTACGGGAAAGCATGCTTGTTGCCCGGGTCGCTTGCAGCGCCCACGGTTTTGAGCAGATTCTCGTTCAGGTTTTTCCAGTTAGGCAGTTTGGAGCGGTCCAGTTCCTGATAAACGCCAGCTTTGATTTGCTTGGCCAGGAAGTTGTTGGACGGCACCACGATGTCGTAACCGGATTTGCCGGCCAACAACTTGGCTTCCAGGGTTTCGTTACTGTCAAAGACGTCATAAACGACCTTGATGCCCGACTCTGTTTCAAATTTCGCGATGGTGTCCGGTGCGATGTAATCGGACCAGTTATAGACGTGCAGAACTTTGTCATCGGCCTGAGCAGCAGCGGCCACTACGCCCATAAGGGACAAGGCGAGGAGGGTCTTGCCAAATATCTTCATGCGTACAACTCCGTTGTTTGAACACTAACCGTTGGGTAGCGGCGACTGAATCCGCCATGCGTCTGGCAAGATCCGGGGCGGGCTTTCAAGACCACATGGCCCGCCTTAATACTTATCCACTGCATACATCAAAAACCAGCCCTGTTTAAAGTGAGTGAAAACCGTTGAACGTGCTACGGCTTCACTCACCTCAATCAAGCACTTTCCCACCTGATCCTAGCACTTAGCCTTGTATGGCACGTAAGGTCAGGTCCAGGCACGTACGCGCCTTGGTCACCAGCTCATCAATTTCAGCAAAACTGATCACCAGCGGCGGCGCAATGATCATGGTGTCGCCCACCGCGCGCATGATCAGGCCGTTATCGAAGCAGAACTGCCGGCAAATCATCCCGACGCCCTTGCCGGTATAACGCTCACGCGTGGATTTATCTTTTACCAGTTCAATTGCGCCCAGCAGTCCTACGCCCCGAACTTCACCTACCAACGGGTGATCATTCAGTTCACGTAAACGCTTTTGCAAATAGGGTGCCGTTTCTTCATGGACGTGCTCGATAATTTTTTCATCGCGCAAAATACGGATGTTTTCCAGAGCCACGGCGGCGGCAACCGGGTGACCGGAGTACGTGAATCCGTGGTTGAAATCGCCGCCTTCGTTAAGCACGTCGACCACTTCATCGCGCACGATCAGACCACCCATCGGGATGTAACCCGAGGTCAGGCCTTTGGCGATGGTCATCATGTCCGGCTTCAGGCCGTAGAAATCGCTGCCGAACCATTCGCCTGTGCGACCGAACCCGCAGATCACTTCATCCGCGATAAACAGGATGTCGTACTTGGCGAGGATCTCTTTGATCTTCGGCCAGTAGGTGTCAGGTGGAACGATCACACCGCCCGCGCCCTGGATCGGCTCTGCAATAAAGGCGCCCACGTTGTCGACGCCCAGCTCGAGAATTTTCTTCTCCAGTTCCTCGGCAGCCCAGACCCCGAATTCATCCGGGCTCATGTCGCCGCCTTCGCCGAACCAATAGGGCTGTGCGATGTGGACGATGCCAGGGATCGGCAAGTCGCCCTGCTCATGCATGCCAACCATGCCGCCCAAGCTGGCGCCAGCAACGGTCGAACCGTGGTAGCCGTTGATCCGGCTGATGATTATTTTCTTCTTCGGCTGGCCTTTGATCGACCAGTAGTGACGCACCATGCGCAGCACGGTGTCGTTGCCTTCCGAGCCGGAACCGGTGAAGAACACATGGTTCATGCCTTCTGGCGCGATATCGGAAATGACTTTGGCCAACTCCAGGACCGGCGGGTGAGCGGTCTGGAAGAACAAGTTGTAATAAGGCAGCTCGCGCATTTGCTTGCTGGCGGCATCGGCCAGTTCGTCACGGCCGTAACCGATGGCTACGCACCAGAGGCCGGCCATGCCGTCGAGAATCTTGTTGCCTTCGCTGTCCCACAGATAAACGCCCTTGGCGCGGGTGATGATGCGCGGGCCTTTTTCTTTCAACTGCTTGAAGTCGCTGAACGGCGCCAGATGGTGATCGTTGCTCAGGGCCTGCCAGACGCGTGTTTGTGGATTGTTGTTACTCATGCCGCTCTCTCCGTATTCAAAGTGGCGCGGCCGACCATAGCCGCGCTCATCATAATCAGACCGCGAACAGCAGGAACTCACGTTCCCAAGAGCTGATCACGCGCTTGAAATTCTCATGCTCGGCACGCTTGACCGCGACGTAACCGACGATGAATTTCTTACCGAGGTATTTTTCGATTGTTTTGCTGTTTTCCATTCGCTCCAGCGCGTCTTCGATGGTCAGAGGCAGACGCAGATTGCGCCGCTCATAACCGCGACCCACGACCGGCGCACTGGGGTTGATTGCTTCGACCATACCGATGTAGCCGCACAGCAGACTCGCTGCGATGGCCAGATACGGGTTGGCGTCGGCACCCGGCAGGCGGTTTTCCACCCGACGGTTTTGCGGGCCGGCATCTGGCACCCGAAGGCCCACAGTCCGGTTCTCTTCACCCCACTCCACGTTCACCGGCGCCGAGGTATCGGGCAGGAAGCGGCGGAACGAATTGACGTTCGGCGCGAACAATGGAAGCAGCTCGGGGATGTATTTTTGCAGGCCACCGATGTGGCACAGAAACAGCTCACTCATCGAGCCATCTTCGTTGGAGAAGATGCTCTTGCCAGTGGCAATATCGATCACGCTCTGGTGCAAGTGCATGGCGCTGCCTGGCTCGCCGGTCATTGGCTTGGCCATGAACGTCGCCGCAACGTTGTGCTTCAGCGCGGCTTCACGCATGGTCCGCTTGAACACCAGAATCTGGTCGGCCAGCGACAACGCGTCACCGTGACGGAAGTTGATTTCCATCTGCGCCGTGCCGTCTTCGTGGATCAGCGTGTCCAGGTCCAGGTTCTGCAGTTCGCACCAGTCGTAAACATCCTCGAACAACGGGTCGAATTCGTTGGCAGCTTCTATAGAGAACGATTGGCGACCGGTTTCCGGGCGACCGGAGCGACCAATCGGCGGCTGCAACGGGAAGTCCGGGTCTTCGCAACGCTTGGTCAGGTAAAACTCCATTTCCGGGGCCACAATCGGCTGCCAGCCCTTGTCGGTATAGAGCTTCAGTACTTTCTTCAATACGTTGCGCGGCGACAGCTCGATCGGGTTGCCTTGCTTGTCGTAGGTGTCGTGGATCACCTGAGCCGTCGGCTCGATAGCCCAAGGCACCAGGAACACCGCGTTCTGGTCGGGGCGGCAGATCATGTCGATGTCCGCCGGGTCCAGCAGTTCGTAATAGATGTCATCTTCGACATAGTCGCCGGTGACCGTTTGCAGCAACACACTCTCGGGCAAGCGCATGCCTTTTTCGGCAATGAACTTGTTGGTCGGTGAGATCTTCCCGCGAGTAATCCCGGTGAGGTCGGCAATCATGCATTCGACCTCAGTGATCTTGTGCTCTTTCAACCAATCGGTGAGCTGGTCGAGGTTGGTACTCATAAATACCTCAGGAGGTAAACACCCGGGCCCCGAAGGGGTCAGGCACTTTTTGACGCGGCTGCGTCGCGTTGAATTGCCCGCTTTCTACAGGCATCGCCAAATGCCTGGAAAATCGCAAGATAATGCGGGTTCGAGGTCACTTGCCACTCGGGGTGCCATTGCACACCTAAAGCAAAACCCGAGCCTGCCGTGACCGAGACCGCCTCGATCAACCCGTCAGGCGCCAGAGCCTCGACACGCAGGCCCGGCGCCAGACGCTCAACGCCCTGACCATGAATCGAATTGACTTGAATGTCGCTTGGCAGGCCAAGGCCCGCGAGCACGCCGCCCGGCTGGATATGCAGGGTATGGCTTGGCCCGTACTGGACGTCGAGCGGCTCGTTGTCCTGTTCACGGTGGTCCATGAATGTTCCAACTTCATGAACACGCTGATGCAGGCTGCCACCGAACGCCACGTTCATCTCCTGAAACCCCCGACAAATTCCCAACACCGGCACGCCCGCCGCCACAGCAGCACGAATCAGGGGTAGAGTAGTGCGGTCACGATCAGGATCATGAGCGGTGCCCGGCGCGCTGGCTGGACCGTCGTAGTAAGAGGGGTCGACATTGGAGGGCGAACCGGTGAACAAGAGTCCATCGACGCTGGCGAGTATCTGGGCCGTGTTAAATAATTCAGCCAGTGACGGCAATATCAGCGGCAAGCCCTTGGCAGCGATTGCGACTGCGCGGACGTACTTGTCGCCACTGATGTGATAACTGTGCAGACCTATCTGCTTGGTGCAGGCGGTCACGCCGATTAACGGCAGGCGAGACATGGAACCCCCGAGTATTATTGGTGTTATGGGTTGCAATCGAGCTTAGCCTTGTTCATTTTTTTTCACAACACCCCCGTAAAAAATAGAACACAGCCCGCTCAAGCTCGCAGATCCCAAGGCTGTCAAAACGCAATACTTGCCCTAATTTGCGGCAAAAACGGCCTCTTAGCGCTTTTTGAGTGCAAAAAAGAGCTCTATTGACTTCATGATGGCTTTCGGATTGACTGAATCCCACGAAGCTCGATGATTGATATTTTTAACAACAAAGGTGTTGCATCATGTCGGTACCCCCGCGTGCCGTTCAGCTTAACGAAGCGAACGCGTTCCTTAAGGAACATCCTGAGGTTCTGTACGTTGACCTTCTGATTGCAGATATGAATGGTGTGGTGCGCGGTAAGCGCATAGAACGCACCAGCCTCCATAAGGTTTACGAGAAAGGCATTAACTTGCCGGCCTCTTTATTTGCCTTGGATATCAATGGCTCAACGGTGGAAAGCACCGGTCTGGGTCTGGATATCGGTGATGCTGACCGAATCTGTTATCCGATCCCTGGCACCCTGTGCAATGAACCATGGCAAAAGCGCCCAACCGCGCAACTGCTGATGACCATGCACGAAATCGAAGGCGAACCCTTCTTTGCCGACCCCCGCGAAGTACTGCGTCAGGTCGTCAGCAAGTTCGATGAAATGGGCCTGACTATCTGCGCCGCTTTCGAACTTGAGTTCTACCTGATCGATCAGGAGAACGTGAACGGTCGCCCACAACCTCCGCGCTCGCCGATTTCCGGCAAACGCCCTCATTCGACTCAGGTTTACCTGATCGATGACCTGGACGAATACGTCGACTGCCTCCAGGACGTTCTGGAAGGTGCCAAGGAACAAGGCATCCCGGCTGACGCCATCGTCAAGGAAAGTGCCCCGGCGCAGTTCGAAGTGAACCTGCACCACGTTGCCGACCCGATCAAGGCATGCGACTACGCGGTACTGCTCAAGCGTCTGATCAAGAACATCGCTTACGACCACGAAATGGATTCGACCTTTATGGCCAAACCCTATCCGGGTCAGGCGGGTAACGGTCTTCACGTCCACATCTCGATCCTTGATCGCGATGGCAAAAACATCTTCACCAGTGAGGATCCCGAGCAGAACGCCGCATTACGTCACGCGATCGGCGGTGTGCTCGAGACCCTACCGGCATCAATGGCGTTCTTGTGCCCGAACGTTAACTCCTATCGTCGTTTCGGCGCACAGTTCTACGTGCCGAACTCGCCGTGCTGGGGCCTGGACAACCGGACGGTCGCGTTGCGCGTTCCGACCGGCGCTCCCGATGCCGTGCGTATCGAACACCGCGTAGCCGGTGCCGATGCCAACCCGTACTTGCTGCTGGCCTCTGTGCTGGCGGGCGTGCACCACGGCTTGACCAACAAGATCGAGCCAGGCGCCCCGGTAGAAGGCAACTCCTACGAGCAGAACGAACAAAGCCTGCCCAACAACTTGCGTGATGCCCTGCGCGAGCTGGACGACAGTGAAATCATGGCGCGCTATATCGACCCGAAATACATCGATATCTTCGTCGCCTGTAAGGAAAGTGAGCTGGAAGAGTTCGAACACTCCATCTCCGACCTCGAATACAACTGGTACCTGCACACCGTCTAACGCTGTGCAATAAAAAGAACGCCGTCAGCCGCAAGGTTGGCGGCGTTTTTTTGTGGCCGCTGCCCTGCAACCCGTACAATGGCCGCTGCCCAAAACAGGAAGTCACCCATGACGCGACCCGCCGCGCCCCGCAAACCCCGCGCACGCAGCCAGGCCCGGATCGACTCGATTCTCGATGCCGCCCGCACGCTGCTTGCCGCCGAGGGGGTGGCCAGTCTGTCGATCTACAGCGTTGCCGAACGCGCGCAAATACCACCGTCTTCGGTCTATCACTTCTTTGCTGGCGTCCCGGCCCTGCTCGAAGCCTTGACCGCAGACGTCCACGCCGCCTTCCGCGCCTGCCTGCAAGCGCCCATAGAGCACGAACAACTGACGAGCTGGCGTGACCTGTCACGACTGGTCGAGCAGCGGATGCTGAGCATCTACAGCGCCGATGCCGCCGCCCGCCAACTGATCCTCGCGCAACACGGCCTGACCGAAGTCACCCAGGCCGACCGGCAGCACGATATCGAGCTCGGCAATCTGATGCACGCGCTGTTCGCCCGGCACTTCCAGCTCCCTGCCCTGCCGGACGATGTCGACGTGTTTGCGCTGGCGATGGAACTCGGCGACCGGGTTTACGCCCGTTCGGTGCAGCTCCACGACCAGATCACCCCGCGCATGGCCGAAGAAGGCATGCGGGTGTTCGATGCGTACCTGGGATTGTATTTGCCGCCGTATTTGCTCAAACGTGTCCTCTGATAGACACGATCCCCTGTAGGAGCAGGCTTGCCTGCGAATAGCTTCACCTAAAAAACCCCGAAGGGCTTTGGCCGTCCGGGGTTGTCTGCAACGCATCGATTACAACTTGGCGATCGACACCTCAGTGGATTTGACGAAGGCGATCACTTCGCTGCCAACCACCAGTTCCAACTCTTTGACCGAGCGGGTAGTGATCACGGAAGTGACGACACCCGACGCTGTTTGTACGTCGATTTCCGACAACACCGGGCCTTCGAGGATTTCTTTGATGGTGCCTTTGAACTGGTTGCGGACGTTGATAGCTTTAATAGTCATGATGTTTTTCCTGTAGGGGTTAGGGTTTCAAACGGTATCGGTACGAATCGGTTATTGGGCCCAACGCAACTGCGTGGGCAACGGTGAAACAGGTTCCGGTTCAGGCGGCGAGCCGGGTATCTGCAGCACCCGGTTCAGTACCTGAGTTTCCAGCGCGGCCAGGCGATGCGAGCCGCGTACTCTTGGGCGAGGCAGGTCTATCAGCACGTCGAGGCCGACCTGGCCCTCTTCGATCAGGATCACCCGATCAGCAATGGCCACGGCCTCGCTAACGTCGTGGGTGACCAGCAGCACGGTGAAGCCATGCTTTTGCCAAAGCCGCTCGATCAGTTGCTGCATCTCGATGCGGGTCAGTGCATCCAGCGCGCCGAGCGGCTCATCGAGCAGCAGCAGACGCGGTTGGTGGATCAGTGCCCGAGCCAGGGCCACGCGCTGCTTTTGCCCGCCGGACAAGGCTGCCGGCCATTCATCGGCGCGCTCCGCCAGGCCCACCGCATCCAGTGCTTCCAAAGCGCGTGGGCGCCAGTTGCCCTCCAAGCCAAGACCCACGTTATCGATGACTTTTTTCCAGGGCAGCAACCGCGCTTCCTGAAACATCAAACGGGTGTCCTCCAATGCGTCACTGAGCGGTGCCGACCCCGCCAGCAGTTCACCGCCCGTTGGCTTATCAAGACCCGCCAACAGACGCAGCAAGGTGCTTTTGCCACAACCGCTGCGACCGACCACCGCGACGAATTGCCCCGCCGGGATATGCAGATCGATATCGCGCAGTACCTCGCGCTGACCGAAGGTTTTGCGCAGCTTGCGTACCGCCAGCGGAATACCGCGCAGCAGGTGAGGCGGCTGTTGCTGTTTAAGACTGCTCATACCGCACCGCCTTTTGCTGTTTGATACGCCGGATGCCAGCGCAGCCAGACACGCTCCAGACCGCGCGCAGCAAGGTCAGCCAATTTGCCGAGCACCGCGTACAAAAGAATCGCCAGAACCACTACGTCGGTTTGCAGAAACTCCCGGGCATTCATTGCCAGATAACCAATCCCGGAACTGGCGGAGATGGTTTCAGCCACGATCAGGGTCAACCACATAAAGCCCAGAGCGAAGCGCACCCCCACCAGAATCGAGGGCAATGCGCCCGGCAAAATCACCTGCCTGAACAACGCGAAACCGGACAGGCCATAACTGCGCGCCATTTCCACCAGCGCCGGATCAACGTTGCGAATCCCGTGATAGGTGTTCAGGTAAATTGGAAACACGGTGCCCAACGCCACCAGAAAAATCTTCGCCGACTCATCAATGCCAAACCACAGGATCACCAGCGGAATCAGGGCCAGATGCGGCACGTTGCGAATCATCTGCACCGAGCTGTCGAGCAGGCGTTCACCCCATGTCGACAGGCCCGTGATAAAGCCCAGCGCCAGGCCGAGACCACCGCCAATGGCGAATCCGATCCCGGCACGCCAGCCACTGATTGCCAGGTGCGTCCAGATTTCGCCGCTGCGCACCAGGCTTATGCCCGCTTCGATGACTGCGCTCGGCGCTGGCAGGATGCGGGTCGAAAGCCAGCCCGCGCTGACCGAGAGTTGCCAGACCGCCAACAACAAGACTGGAAGTGCCCAAGGCGCCAGCCTGTGAATGATTTTTTGCGAAGCACTGAGGCTCATGGAGTTGTCTCCTCTAGGGGCCTGTTGATTACTGAGCCGTGGCCACTTTGGCCGGGGGCGTCCAGATCACGTCTTTGATGCTCAGCGGCTTGGGAATCAACTTGAGCTGGTAAAAGGTGTCAGCGATTTTCTGCTGTGCCGCGACCACGTCAGGGCTGATGAACAGCGCCCCGTAGCCCTGGCGTTTAACGGCGGTGCGGGTGATGTCTGGCGACAGGCCGAGCAATGGCGCGACCTGTTGGGTCACTTCATCGGGGTTGGCCTTGGACCACTCGCCGACGGCGCGAACTTCCTCAACCAATGTCTGAATCACTTGCGGGTGCTTTTCAGCGTACGGCTTGGTTGCCAGATAGAACTGATGGTTGTCGACGATGCCGGTGCCATCACGCAGGGTGCGTGCTTGCAGTTGTTGCTCGGCGGCCGCCTGGTAGGGGTCCCAGATAACCCAGGCATCCACACTGCCGCGCTCGAAAGCGGCACGCGCATCGGCCGGCGGCAAGAATACGGTCTGGATATCGCTGTACTTCAGGCCGGCATCTTCAAGCGCACGCACCAGCAGGTAATGCACGTTGGAGCCTTTGTTCAGTACGACTTTTTTGCCTTTGAGATCTTTTACCGACGTGATCGGCGAATCTTTGGGAACCAGGATTGCTTCACTGGTCGGGGCAGGCGGCTCATACGCGACATACAGCAGGTCGGCACCGGCCGCTTGAGCGAACACGGGCGGCGTCTCGCCGGTCACGCCGAAATCGATGGAGCCAACGTTCAGCCCTTCAAGCAACTGCGGACCACCGGGAAATTCAGTCCATTGCACTTGCACGTTTTGCTCGGCGAGGCGCTTCTCCAGCGTGCCTTTGGCCCTCAACAAAACCAATGTGCCGTACTTCTGATAACCGATGCGCAGGGTTTCTGCCTGGGCTTGAGTAATGGCGCCGAAGGTAACAGCCGCAGCAAACAGAGCGACCAAGCTTCGACGCAAAATGACAGTGCGCATGGCGCTCTCCTTTGCTGTAGCTATGAAGTTGCACCTGCTTGCCCGTTGGCGGGTGAGTAAGGTGGGGTTAGCGATTTCGCTAAGTGGACAGACATTAACAGGTGTTTTTTATATCCATAAATCTTATTTATTCATTTGTTTATTCTTAAATTGCATATGAAATTTGAGCCCATGAAATCAGCACACCTGCAAATCGCAGACGAAAAAAAAGGGCCGATTCAACGGCCCTTTTTTGGTACATCACCTGTAGGAGCGGCGGATACAGATGTTCAGCGATTAGGTTGCGGCGTCAGACGCAGATAAGGCGTCACGGCTTTATAGCCTTTGGGGAAGCGTTTCTTGATTTCGTCTTCATCCTTGATCGACGGCACGATCACCACGTCATCGCCATCCTGCCAATTGGCCGGCGTTGCGACTTTGTAGTTATCGGTCAGTTGCAGTGAGTCGATGACCCGCAGAATTTCATGGAAATTGCGCCCGGTACTGGCGGGATAGGTGATGGTCAGACGGATTTTTTTGTTCGGATCGATCACGAACAGCGAACGCACAGTCAGGGTGTCGCTGGCATTGGGGTGGATCAGGTCGTACAAGTCCGAAACCTTGCGGTCGGCGTCGGCCAGGATGGGAAAATTAACGATCGTGTTCTGGGTGGTATTGATGTCATCGATCCACTTGATGTGGGAATCGACCGGGTCCACCGATAGCGCAATCGCTTTAACCCCGCGTTTGGCAAATTCATCCTTGAGCTTGGCAGTGAAACCCAGCTCCGTGGTGCACACCGGCGTGAAGTCGGCCGGGTGGGAAAACAACACACCCCAGCTGTTCCCAAGCCACTCATGGAAATGGATTTTTCCTTCGCTTGATTCCTGTTCGAAGTCGGGGGCGATGTCGCCAAGTCGTAGGCTCATGGTGCGGCTCCTGGGCTGAGTATGATGTGCTCACTCTGCCTCTTCCCCGGACATTTTAAAAAGAATGAATATCAACTTATCTATGCTTTTTTGGAATATATGAATCTGCTCTTTATTCTGCTTAAACCAGACCTGAATGACGCCCTTCATTCAGCACATTGCTCATCTTGCGCCTTCACTGTATTTAAATTTTCACTCCGCTTTCACCATCCGTTTACTTTTGGACCTGCACAATTGCACCCGGTCACGACAGGCGCATGACGCTTATCCATAGGCGTTCCCCGTCCGACTTCTTACATTCATCTGTTCGTTGCATAACGATCGCCGACGGTGCCGCAGGAGTGGTTTCATCATGGAGTACAGACTGTGGCTGACCCGGACCCGGCGTTCGGTTTATTCAAGTGCACTCGCTAAATACAAAACCGGGCTGGCCGCACTGCTTTGCATTGGCGTGCTGGCGGGTGTGTCACTTTTTTTATTGAAGCCCGCCTCTCTGACTGACCTCTCCCAAGGTCATAACGCAGCGACCGCAGGCTTGAATTTGCATTGGGCCAAGGGTGACATGATCGTCCTGGTGCGCCACGTGGAGCGCTGCGACCACTCCACCGCGCCTTGCCTGAGCGGGACAGACGGCATCACGGTACGCGGCAAGGATGTGGCGCAACAGGTTGGGCTGCAATTCCACACCCTAGGACTGGAAAGAACAGACATCTACAGCAGCCCCGTGACCAGAGCCGCGCAAACGTCGACCTTTATGTTCAATTACGCCAGCGCCAATGAAGAATGGCTGTCCAACTGCCGCCAAAACATCGTGCGCGATGCCCTTCAACACAAAGTGAAAGACCGTAATCTTATTCTGGTCACCCACAGCGAATGCATCAGCCAGTTCGAGAAAGACATCAAATTGCCAGCCTCCGGAACCCCGGGTTACGGGTCTGCACTCTTCGTCACCGTGGATGAAAATGCCCCCCTGCCGCACGCACTCGGCTTTATTGATGCCAACGATTGGTCTAAAGTCCTGCGCAATTGAATTTGCATCAGGAATAAACAGTGGCTTTGCCTTCTCGCTCTGAGTTTTATCTGTGGAATATCGGCCTGCCGATAGTGTTGGCCATTCTGGTGTTCATGGTGTTCGACATGACCCAGATCGATGTGACGTTAAGCAATTTACTTTACGACCCGGTCAACCACACCTTTCTGTTCGGACATAACGCGTTGTTTGAGCGCATCACCCACAAATGGGCGCGGATCATCCCGGACTGGGTGGGTGAAACGGTCATTATCGGCTCGATTCTTTCGTTCATATGGCCGCTCTTCAACGCCGAGAAACATGCCCGGCTGATCGGCTTCCTGGAAAAAATCAAAGTCGCGCCAGTGCTCAGGTTTGCAAGGCGGCACAGGCGCGACTTTCTGTATCTGCTGGTTGCCTTCTCCATCAGCACAGGCTGCATCCATTACCTGAAAAGCCACACCAGCGTGTACTGCCCGGTCGAGACCACGTTATATGGTGGGGAAATCGAGAAAAAGGAATGGTTCGAGAATTTCACCCTCACGCAAAAAGCGGGTGACGGACGTTGCTGGCCCGGTGGCCATGCCTCCAGCGCCTTGACCCTGATCGCCCTGTACTTCGTTGCACGACGGTACCGCTGGCGGCACGCGAAAAAGCTGCTGGGCTGGATTCTGTTTCTGGGTTTCGTCTACGGCACAACGCGCGTCTTGCAAGGCTGGCATTACATGTCCCACACCTTCTGGTCGGGGATTTTCATGTGGCTGACGTCGTTACTGACCGGGCTGGCGTTCTATGGCAGCGCAAGGCTTTCACAACCTGTTCTGCAAACGGATCCGGCAGTTCAAGCGCTGCGTCCTGAGTGAGCAGGCCTCCCTACTGAACGGGGAGCCCTTAAGAAAACGCAGACCATAAAAAACCCCGCATTTGCGGGGTTTTTTTGTACTCAATACACTTACAGGAAGCTGTAGGTGTAGTTGAAGATCAGACGAGTCTGGTCTTGAGCAGGGATATTCGTGTCACCACGGTAGGTACCCTGACGCAAGGTAGTACCGAAGCCTTTAAGCACGCCAGATTGAATGACGTAGTCGACACGCATGTCGCGTTCCCACTCAGTCTGATCCTTGCCTGTGCCGTTGGTAGCCTTGATATCGTCGCCACGCAGGTAGGAAATCGATGCCTTCAAGCCGGGAACGCCAACACGTGCGAAGTCATAGGAGTACTGACCGAAGGTGGTGTTCTCACCCGCACGAACGAAACCATTGATCATGGAGTCAGTGAACAGGTAGAAGCTCGCGCCGGCGTTGCCTTCGTTCCTGCCGATGTCATTCGTCAAGCTACCTTGGTTCAGGTAAACGAAGCCGCCGTCATCGCTGACACGCTGGTGACCGAGCAAGAATGCATTGCCGCCCAGGGTGTAAGTGAACATCGCACTCCAAGTGGTGTTATCAACTTCACCCGTGTGCTTGGCATAGCCGCCGTTATTGTTGAAGCGGTAGCCGGCATCACCATTCTTGCCATTGGAGCTGCTGTCGAAGTAGCGCAAGTCAGTCTTGAACGACTGATCTTCAGCGATCGGCAGAACATGCACCAGACCGAAGAAGTCCTGTTTGTAGAAGTCCTGGAGATCCGAGTGGTAGTACTGCAAGGTCAGATCTTTAGTGACCTTCCAGTCGCCACCCGCGAAACGGAACTGGTTGCTGTCTTCAGTGGCACCAGCAACGCTCAAACCGGTGCTGTTGCTCGATGCACGACCCGCAGAGTGCTCAAGCTGACCCGCTACAAACGTGAAGTTGTCGAGGTCTTTGGAGGTGACGATGCCGCCGTCAAAGGTCTGTGGCAGTAAGCGACTATCGTTGGAAACGAGGATCGGAAGCATTGGAGCCAAGGCGCTACCCACGTGAAGCTCAGTCTTCGAGAGGCGGAACTTGGCGTTTGCACCCAGTCGGCTCCACTCGTCTACCGAAGAACCATCAGTGTCACTCGGGAAGAAGGAGTTGGTAGCGCCAGGGTGATGGCCTTTGCCACCATCAAGGTGAATACCGACCAATGCCTGAACATCAAGGCCAACACCGACAACGCCTTGGGTGAAACCGGACAGGTAATCAAACTTCAGGCCTTCGGCCGTTTCGCGTTGATCGTTTGTGCTGCCTTCGCGGGTGTCGGCGTTGAAGTACATGGTGCGCGAACTAACGGACGCTTTGCTGTCTTCGATAAAACCAGCAGCACCGGCTTGTTGGGCCAAAACCCCTACTGCGATGGCCAAAGCCAAGGTGGACTTGTTCATTGTTTCGCTCCTCGTGTATCTAATTTTTGTATTTCCACGGGTCTTGAGACAGACGGCTCAAGCCCGCAGATGCGCGATTAGCGCCAGACCCGACCTATTGAGTCAATGGTTACTGGTCGCTTCGAGACTAATTGATTAGACCGCGTGTGCGGTTCACTGCACGGTAATCAAAAATTCATCAACCTAAAAGGTATTACTCAATATTTTTTAGATCATCGAGCTATAAGTGACAAACTGTTTCCGCTCGTCGAGCCGGAGTGTATCGACCTCACAACTTAATTCCCAAAAATATTTCGGCGCGTTTTCCGGCAGGGCATCAGTTTTTTCCCGCCGAATCGTCGACGCTCAGACCGACTGGTCACCGAATGGCCAAGCAAGACTAAAGGATTAGAAGTTTTTGCTCCCGCCCGGACTCCCCGACCAGCCACACATAAAGTCACACTTTTATGACTGGATGATGACACCTGGCCACTCAGCCACCTTTCTCAGAGCAACTCCCCTCATAAGCTAATGCTAATAAGTTATTTACTTAATGTTTCTTAGATCATTTAGTCTCGATTTCAGTCGAACCCCGGCCGCTGATCTGGAGCTTTTTAAATGAAACTACACACCTCTTTACGCGTGTTGGCGGCCTTGACCCTGGCTGGCGCAACTTTTTTTGCTCACGCTGCGGACTTTACCGTCGCCTACCAAACCACCGTCGACCCGGCCAAAGTTGCGCAGGCCGAGGGGGCTTATGAAAAGGCCACCCACGCCAAGATCGACTGGCGCAAATTCGACAACGGTGCCGACGTCATCACCGCCATCGCCTCGGGCGACGTGCAGATCGGCTACCTCGGCTCAAGTCCGCTGACCGCTGCGGCTACGCGTAAATTACCGGTCGAAACCTTTTTGATCGCCACCCAGATTGGCGCCGCTGAAGCGTTGGTCGTGCGCAACGGTTCAGGCATCAATTCGCCTCAGGACCTGATCGGCAAAAAAGTCGCTGTACCGTTCGTTTCCACCGGCCACTACAGCCTGCTGGCGGCGTTGAAACACTGGAATATCGACCCGTCCAAGGTGCAGATCCTCAACCTTGCTCCACCTGCGATAGCGGCCGCCTGGAAGCGCGGCGACATTGACGCCACCTACGTTTGGGACCCGGCGCTGGGTGTTGCCAAGGAAACCGGCAAAGTGCTGATCACTTCCGGCGAACTGGCCAAGCTCGGCGCCCCGACGTTCGATGCGTGGATCGTGCGCAAAGACTTCGCCACCAAGCACCCGGAAATCGTCAGCGCATTCGCCAAGGTCACCCTCGACGCCTACGCCGACTACCGCAAAGACCCGGCCGCCTGGCTCGCCAACAGCGGCAATGTCGACAAGCTGGTGAAATTGTCAGGCGCAAAACCTGCTGACATTCCCGTGCTGCTACAAGGCAACGAGTACCCGCTGGCGGCTGATCAGGTTGTCGCGCTGGGCGCACCGACCATCGACGCAGTGACCAAGACGGCTGCGTTCCTCAAGGAGCAAGGCAAGGTCGATGCCGTACTGGCCGACTACTCCCCCTACGTAAGCGCCAAGTTCATCACTCAATAATCAGTCAGGGATTCTTGTCATGGCCTTATTAGAGCTGGAGCGCATCAGCGCACAGTACCCCGGCGCGGTCGAGCCGGTACTGGCGGATATTTCCCTGAGTCTGGGCCCGCAGCAGTTGCTGGTCGCACTCGGTCCGTCCGGCAGTGGCAAGACTTCGCTGTTGAATTTGATCGCCGGCTTCGTCGAGCCCAGCACCGGGCGCATTACCCTTGATGGCGTTGCCGTCAAAGGCCCGAGTGCCGAGCGCGGCGTGGTGTTTCAGGACGATGCCCTGCTGCCTTGGCAGAATGTCCTGGCCAACGTTGCCTTCGGCCTGCAACTGGCGGGAGTGCCACGCACACAACGTGAATCCAAAGCCCGGGAAATGCTGGCGCTGGTGGACCTCGCCGGGTTCGAGCAGCGGCGTGTCTGGCAGCTGTCCGGCGGGCAAAAGCAACGCGTTGGCCTGGCTCGTGCCTTGGCCGCCGACCCGCGAGTATTGCTGATGGACGAACCCTTCGGCGCCCTTGATGCGTTTACCCGCGAGCAGATGCAGGAGTTGCTCCTGCAAGTCTGGCAACGCACCGCCAAACCGGTGTTCCTGATCACCCATGACATTGAAGAAGCGGTGTTTCTCGCCACCGACTTGATCCTGCTGGCACCCCATCAGGGGCAAATCGTCGAGCGCCTGCAACTGGACTTCGGTCAGCGTTACGCGGCGGGTGAATCGGCGCGCGCAATCAAATCCGACCCACGATTTATCGAGACCCGCGAGCACGTCCTGTCCCGGGTCTTTTCTCAACGCAGTATCCCGACATGGGAGCAGCGCGCATGAGCCGCTACGAATTACCGGCCCTCGCAAAGGCCAGCAATAGCCCCTCCACCCTCGTCCCCCTGCGCCGCAGCCTGAGCACCCGATGGATCAGCGTTCTGACCCTGGTGACCCTGCTGGCGATCTGGTGGGCGGTCACGACGGCCGAGTGGATCGAACCCTTGTTCCTGCCGCCACCGTCGGCGGTGCTGGAAAAAGGCTGGCTATTGGCAACCAAGGGCTACATGGACTCCACGCTCTGGCAGCATCTGGGCGCCAGCCTGCAACGCATCGGCCTGGGTCTGGGCTTCGCTGTGCTGACGGCCATTCCAATCGGCATCGCGATCGGTCATAACCGGATCGCCCGAGGCATCTTCGATCCGCTTATCGAGTTCTACCGGCCCATTCCACCGCTGGCGTATCTGCCATTGATCGTGATTTGGTGCGGCATTGGCGAGCTGTCCAAAGTGTTGTTGATCTACCTGGCGATTTTTGCGCCGATTGCGATCGCCACCGCTACCGGCGTGCGCACCGTAGACCCGGCGAAAATCCGCGCCGCGCAATCGCTGGGGGCAACGCGCTGGCAGCTGATTCGTCATGTGATCCTGCCCAGCGCCCTGCCGGACATTTTGACCGGCGTGCGCATCGGTCTGGGAGTGGGCTGGTCAACGCTGGTTGCTGCCGAACTGATCGCCGCCACCAGTGGCTTGGGCTTTATGGTCCAGTCGGCCGCGCAGTTTTTGGTCACCGACGTGGTGGTGCTGGGCATTCTGGTGATCGCGCTGATCGCTTTCGCCATGGAAATGGGCCTGCGCGCCCTGCAACGCAAACTGGTGCCATGGCACGGTCAGGCTCACTAACCCATAGGAGATAAGCCGCTTTAAGACAGGAGTACTGCGTGACTTCATGCACGAAGGGCGGGAAATGCATCACTTTGGGAACTTGCAGCGCCTGGATGCGCAAATTATGTGCAGGAATACCGATGAAGAAACCGACCGCAACTTTCCGCACCCTCATTCTAAAATCACGAAAAACCCCGGTTTTAAAGGCCTGAACAACGAAAACCAGCCTTTCCACTCAAACTGGCACGCCGCCTGCAAATAGGTTAAGTAACACCAGTTTTGGGGACCTTGGTACAGGCAGGCCGGGGATTCCCCTCTTTTATTCCTCCCGGAGACTGATCTCCAGTCTCCAGCGCCCGTCCACCTTTGCACCGCGCCAGTCGCCGTGCAATGGACGGGCCGCCAGCAGGTTCAGCAACAACCCCTTGTCACTGCGTTGTACCCTCCAGCGAACATCCTTCCCGTTAAGCTTGAACGCCCCTCGCTGCGCCACGCCGTGCACGTTGAACAGCAATGCAACCGCCCCATCGATCTCTTCGCCATGCACCTGCGGCTCGTCGTTGAACCACACTGCCAGCCCGTTGGGCAGCGGCTCGATTTGTTGCAACTCCAGCGGGTCGGGAGCGGTCAAACGGCCGATCATCAGACCCACCATGACCCCGACAATCGCCATAGAACCAAGAACTCGCGGCCAGAGCTTCGGTCTCGGGTCCTCTTCAGGAGTAGAATGCAGCCCGTCTTTCAGTTCGGAGCCGTGCATGTTTCACGTCATCCTTTTTCAACCAGAAATTCCGCCGAATACCGGCAACATCATCAGGCTGTGCGCCAATAGCGGCTGCACCCTGCATTTGATCGAGCCGTTGGGCTTCGAACTCGACGACAAGCGCCTGCGCCGGGCCGGACTCGATTATCACGAGTACGCCACCCTGCATCGCCATGCCGACCTGCCCAGCTGCCTGGAAAGCCTTGGGCACCCACGGCTGTTCGCTTTTACCACAAAAGGCTCACGCCCTTTCCACCAGGCGGCCTTCGAAAAAGGCGACGCCTTTCTTTTCGGCCCGGAAAGCCGTGGCCTGCCAGCGGACATACTCGACGCCCTGCCAAGCGATCACCGCCTGCGCCTGCCAATGCGTGAAGGCTGCCGCAGCCTGAACCTGTCCAACACCGTGGCCGTGGCCGTGTACGAAGCCTGGCGTCAGCTGGATTTTGCCTAAGTACGCGCCATAAAAAAGCGCCCCGAGAGGCGCTTTTTCAATCCTGGCGTATTCGCTTACTGCACAGTCTGGCCTTCACCCGACTCTTGCATACGGGCCAGCTCTTGCGCGTACAACGCGTCGAAGTTGACCGGCGCCAGCATCAGCGCAGGGAACGAACCACGCACGACAAGGCTGTCGATCGTTTCGCGAGCATACGGGAACAGGATGTTCGGGCAGAACGCGCCGAGCGTGTGGCTCATGGCGGCTGCGTCCAGACCCTTGATCAGGAAGATCCCGGCCTGCTGCACTTCAACGATGAAGGCTACTTCGTCGCCGTTATTAACGGTGACCGACAACGTCAGGACCACTTCATGGAAGTCGCCTTCCAGAGATTTTTGACGGGTGTTCAGATCCAGGCTGACGCTTGGAGTCCATTCCTGGCGAAAAATCGCCGGGCTTTTCGGGGCTTCGAACGACAAGTCACGAACGTAGATGCGCTGCAGGGAAAACTGCGGAGCTTCATCTTCGGTTGCTACACCGCCGTTGGTCGGTTGGTCAGTCATCTTAGATCCTTCTTACTTTTAAGGTCTTGTAGGGTTTCGGATTCAAGCCTGAAGCAGCGCATCCAGCTTACCGGCGCGCTCCAGGGCAAACAGGTCATCGCAACCGCCCACATGCAAGGCGCCAATCCAGATTTGCGGGACTGACGTGCGCCCGGCTTTCTTGGTCATGTCGGCACGAACTTGCGGCTGGCCATCGACTTTGATTTCTTCGAAGGCCACACCTTTGTTCTGCAGCAGCTGCTTGGCGCGCATGCAGTAAGGGCACCAGTCGCTTGAATAGACGATGACATCAGCCATTTTATTTCACCAAAGGGAGATTATCGGCGCGCCAGGAGGAAATACCACCCGACAGCTTGGCTGCGGTGAAGCCGGACTTGAGCAATTCACGCGCAGTGGCGCCAGCGTGCTGGCCCATGGCATCGACAATGATCAGGGTCTTGGCCTTGTGTTTTTCCAGCTCGGCGATACGAGCGATCACCTTGTCCTGCGGGAAGTTCAGTGCGCCGACGATATGGCCTGCCGCGAAATCCTTGGCGTTACGCACATCGATAACCACGCCCTGATCGCTGTTGACCAGCGACGTCAGCTCACGGGTACTGAGGCTGCGGCCGCCTTTGCTCAGCTCATATGCGATCAGCAGAGCCAACAGAACGACGAAAGCGCCAGTGAGCAAATAGTGGTTAGTGGCAAATTCAATCAGGTGAGCAACCATCAGTAGGTTCCAGGGCGTTAAAATGTCGGCCAGTATACACAGCACCCAAGGTCGGCCAAAGCCCGTAAGGCAGTGACGCCGTTTGAACTTGTCCTTAAAATGCCGATCTTTTTAAAGTTACTTCACTAGCCACGAGTGGGTTCTTATGACTGCCACACCAAAACCTTTGGTCCTGATCATCCTGGACGGCTTCGGTCACAGCGAGAGCCACGAGGGCAACGCCATTTATGCAGCAAAGATGCCGGTCCTCGACCACTTGTACGCGACCCGGCCCAACGGCCTGATTTCAGGCTCAGGAATGGATGTCGGCCTGCCGGACGGCCAGATGGGCAACTCTGAAGTCGGGCACATGAACCTCGGCGCCGGCCGGGTGGTGTATCAAGACTTCACCCGCGTGACCAAAGCGATCCGCGACGGCGAGTTCTTCGAGAATCCGACCCTCTGTGGCGCGGTGGACAAAGCCGTCAGTGCGGGCAAAGCCGTGCACATCCTGGGTCTGTTGTCCGACGGTGGTGTACACAGCCATCAGGACCATCTGGTCGCCATGGCCGAGTTGGCTGCCCAACGCGGCGCTGAAAAAATCTACCTGCACGCCTTCCTCGACGGTCGCGATACACCGCCGCGCAGCGCCACGTCATCACTGGCGCTGCTGGACTCGACGTTCACCCGCCTGGGCAAAGGCCGCATCGCCACGATCATTGGCCGCTACTTCGCCATGGACCGCGACAATCGCTGGGACCGCGTCGCCTCTGCCTACAACCTGATCGTCGACGGCCAATCCGAATTCCAGGCCGCGAACAGCCAGGCCGGGCTTGAAGCCGCTTACGAACGTGGCGAGAACGATGAATTCGTCAAAGCCACCCGCATTGGTGAGCAGGTCAAGGTCGAAGACGGCGACGCCGTAATCTTCATGAACTTCCGCTCCGACCGCGCCCGCGAACTGACCCGGGTTTTCGTCGAAGATGACTTCAAGGACTTCGAGCGCGCACGCCAGCCGAAACTGGCTGACTTCGTCATGCTGACCCAATACGCAGCGAGTATTCCGGCGCCCTCGGCCTTTGCCCCCGGCAGCCTGAATAACGTGCTCGGCGAATACCTGGCGAAAAATGGCAAAACCCAGCTGCGCATTGCCGAAACCGAGAAATACGCCCACGTCACCTTCTTCTTCTCGGGCGGCCGCGAAGAACCGTTTCCTGGCGAAGAGCGCATCCTGATCCCGTCTCCACAGGTCGCCACGTATGACTTGCAGCCAGAAATGAGCGCGCCGGAAGTCACCGACAAGATCGTCGATGCCATTGAAAACCAGCGCTTCGACGTGATCGTGGTCAACTACGCCAACGGCGACATGGTCGGCCATAGCGGGATCATGGCCGCCGCGATCAAGGCAGTGGAATGCCTGGACGTGTGCGTTGGCCGGATCGTGACGGCGCTGGAGAAGGTCGGGGGTGAAGCATTGATTACCGCTGACCACGGTAACGTCGAACAAATGTCGGACGAATCCACAGGTCAAGCGCACACCGCCCATACCACCGAACCCGTGCCGTTCATTTATGTGGGTAAACGCGACCTTAAAGTCCGTGACGGTGGGGTGCTGGCCGATGTCGCACCGACCCTGTTGCTGTTGATGGGCCTGGAAAAACCGGAAGAGATGACCGGTCATTCGATCCTTGTTCCCCGATAAACAGCAGCAAAAGGCTCTAAACCGGCACGTTTAAAAACCACATCGCCGGTTAATTGTCCGAAACGCCTCAAAGCAGTCGCCTTGAGGCGTTTTTTTTGCGGCTCGCGGCGGGCATACTAGGCTTTGTTCATCCTCTTTCCTTGGTGTCGCCCGCCCCATGCTTCGCGCCCTGATCGTCCTTGCTCTCACGTGTTTGCTCAATCCGGCGTTTGCCGATGAGCGCGCGCAAACCCAACAACAGCTGGATGCTGCGCGCAAGGATGTTACCGAGCTGAAAAAGCGCCTCGGTGAATTGCAGCAGGAAAAATCCGGCGTGCAGAAAGACCTGCGCGGCACAGAAACCGAGATGGGCAAGCTGGAAAAGCAGGTGGAGGCCCTGCAAAAGGAACAAAAAAAGACTGAAAGCGAGCTGCAACGGCTCGACCAAGAGAAAAAAAAACTCCAAAGCGCACGCGTTGAACAACAACGATTGATCGCGATCCAGGCCCGAGCCGCTTATCAGAGTGGCCGCGAGGAATACCTCAAGCTGCTGCTCAATCAGCAGAATCCGGAAAAATTCGCGCGCACCCTGACCTACTACGATTACTTGAGTCAGGCGCGCCTCGCTCAACTGCACGGTTTCAATGAAACCCTGCGCCAGCTGGCCAACGTCGAAAAAGACATCGACCTGCAACAGGCACAGTTACTGGTGCAAAGAAGCACGCTCGACAGTCAGCGCGAAGAACTGGACAAGGTTCGCCAGGAACGCCAACAGGCGCTGGCCAAGCTCAACCAGGACGTGAAAGCCCGCGATCAGAAACTGCAGACTCGCCAACAGGAACAGGCCGATCTGGCCAATGTCCTGAAAACAATTGAAGAAACCCTGGCCCGACAGGCGCGCGAGGCTGAAGAAGCCCGACAGAAAGCCTTGATCGCCCAGCAGGAAGCGGAAAAACAGCGCCAGCGTGAAGAGCAGGCCCGCGCCCTGGCGAAAAACAGCAGCAGCAAAAGCGCTGAGGACGATGACGAGGCCCCGGTAAAACGCCCGGTCAAAGCCCCTGGCGTGCTGGTTTCCAGTGCTGGCGTTTCCTACGGCGGACCTTTTGCCGAGGCACGCGGCAAACTTCCATGGCCTGTCGATGGTCGACTGTTGGCGCGTTTCGGTGAAACCCGCGGCGATGACGCTCGTACCAAGTGGGATGGCGTAATGATCAGCGCCGCAGCGGGCAGCCAGGTGCATGCCGTGCATGGCGGCCGCGTGGTGTTCGCCGACTGGTTGCGCGGTGCGGGGCTTCTGGTCATTCTCGATCACGGCAACGGCTTTTTGAGTTTGTACGGCCACAACCAGAGTCTGCTCAAAGACGCTGGCGACATTGTTAAAGCCGGCGAAGCTATTTCCACTGTAGGCAACAGTGGGGGCCAGGACACACCGGCGTTGTATTTCGCTATTCGTCAGCAGGGTCGCCCAAGTGATCCAGCGCAATGGTGCCATGCTCAAGGGTAAGCACTACTTTAGGTTTAGGAGTTCGTTAGACATGCTGCATTTGTCCCGCCTCACCTCGCTGGCCCTGGCTATTGCCATCGTTATCGGTGCTCCTCTGGCGCAAGCCGCCGAAGCCGTCAAGCCCGCAGCCGCCGCCCCTTCGGCAGGCGCCAAGGCACCGTTGCCGCTCGAAGAGCTGCGCACCTTCGCTGAGGTCATGGATCGGGTCAAAGCCGCCTATGTCGAACCCGTAGACGACAAGACGCTGCTGGAGAACGCCATCAAAGGCATGCTCAGCAACCTTGATCCGCACTCCGCTTACCTTGGCCCGGAAGACTTCCTTGAGCTGCAGGAAAGCACCAGCGGCGAGTTCGGGGGGCTGGGTATCGAAGTCGGCATCGAAGACGGCTTTATCAAAGTGGTCTCGCCTATCGACGACACGCCCGCCTCCAAGGCTGGCATCGAGGCGGGCGACCTGATCGTCAAGATCAATGGCGCGCCGACCCGTGGTCAGACCATGCAGGAAGCGGTCGACAAGATGCGCGGCAAGATCGGTGAAAAAATCACCCTGACCCTGATCCGCGAAGGCGGCAACCCATTCGACGTGACCCTGGCGCGGGCAACCATCCAGGTCAAGAGCGTCAAGTCGCAGATGCTGGAAAATGGCTACGGCTATATCCGCATCACTCAGTTCCAGGTGAAGACCGGCGAAGAAGTCAGCAAGGCCCTGGCCAAGCTGCGCAAAGACAACGGCAAGAAGATGAGCGGCCTGGTCCTCGACTTGCGTAACAACCCCGGCGGCGTGCTGCAAGCGGCCGTGGAAGCGGCCGACCAGTTCTTGACCAAGGGCCTGATCGTTTACACCAAAGGCCGTATCGCCAACTCCGAACTGCGCTTCTACGCCGACCCGGCCGACGCCAGCGAAGGTGTACCGTTGGTGGTCTTGATCAACGGTGGCAGTGCTTCAGCCGCTGAAATTGTTGCGGGCGCTTTGCAGGATCAGAAGCGCGCCATACTGATGGGCACCGAAAGCTTCGGTAAAGGTTCGGTGCAAACCGTCCTGCCACTGGCCAATGACCGCGCGATTAAAATCACCACCGCGTTGTATTACACGCCCAATGGTCGCTCGATTCAGGCTCAAGGCATCTTGCCGGACATCGAAGTGCGTCGCGGCAAATTGACCAGCGAAGTGGATTCCGAGAACTACAAGGAAGCCGATCTGGCGGGTCACCTGGGTAACGGCAATGGCGGCGCGGACAAACCGACCACCAAGGCATCGGCCGGGAAGAAAGCGCGACCACAGGACGATGACTTCCAGCTGAACCAGGCACTGAGCCTGCTTAAGGGCTTGAGTGTCACCCGCGGCAACTAGTGTCATGCGCTTATGGCTGCTACTGACGCTTTCATGCAGCCTGATCGGCGTTGCCCACGCAACGCCGGTTGAGCCTGAAAAGCCCCCCGGCCCACCGAGTGTTGCCTACCTCAGCCTGATCATCGATGACCTTGGGCAGAATCCGGTCCGCGACCATCGGGCCCTGACGCTTCCTGGCCCGGTCACGCTGGCCGTCATGCCGGATACACCCCACGCTGCCGATTTTGCTCGCGAGGCCCATCGCGCGGGCAAAACGGTCATCCTGCACATGCCCATGGACCCGGCGACCGGGCCCTTCGCCTGGCATCCCGAACTCCCGCTTGCCGAACTGGAAAAACGCCTGAATGCAGCGCTCCTTGCCGTGCCTTACGCGGTGGGGATCAACAACCATATGGGCAGCCGCATGACCGCCGAGCCACAGGCCATGACGTGGCTGGTGGCTGAGCTGCAACGCCGTCATCTGTTTCTGCTCGACAGCCGCACCAGCGCCAACACCGTGGCCGCCGCCGAGGCGCAACGCATCGGTCTGGCCAGTCTTTCGCGGGATATTTTTCTCGACGATGAACGCACAACCGCAGCCATCACCGCTCAGTTCGAGGCGGCAATCAAACTGGCGCACAAACAAGGTTCAGTGGTGATGATTGGTCACCCCTACCCGATGACCCTCGACGTCCTGGAACGCGAGCTGCCACGCCTGAAAGCGCAAGGCATCAAATGGATCGACCTGCGGCGGATGATCAGCGTGCGTGGCAATCAGGCGACGGCCGCGCACGGCAAGAATGGGATCTATCGCTGATAGCGCACCTGGCCCGTCGCGATAGCGGCCGTTACAAATAGCGCCCGAAAATCTCGCCAATCAGCCCTTCGGCGCGCATCTGATCCAGCGCTTTCTGCAGTTTGGCAACGATTTCATCGGGGACGTCTTTGTTCAGTGCCAGGAACAACTCGGCGCTGTTGAAGCGCAGCACGGTTTTGAGACCGGTAACGCCTTCCTGACGAGCCAGATAGCGGCCCGCAGGATCACCCGTGGCCCACAGGTCAATCTGCCCGTCGACCAGCTTCTTCGCGTTGTCCTGATCGCGCAACACCACGATCGGATTCATGCCCTCGGCGGTTAGCTGCTCGGCAATCGCGTCACCCTTGTAGGCGCCGATCCGGTACTGCTTCGCTTGCGGCAGTGTCGTCAGCTCAATCGGGCTGTCGGCGCGAGCGAGCATGACCCAGTCGTCCGGGCCGATGGGGCCAACCCACTTGAAGAGCTTTTCACGCTCGGGCAGGCGCGCGGTAACGAACACGCCGTAACCGGGTTTTACCATCGCAAGCTTGTAGATACGGTCCCACGGGAAGCGCAGGGTCATGCTGTAGCCAACCCCCGCGCGCTTGAAGGTCTCGCGCAGAATCTCTGCGGCAATGCCCTTGATCCTGTCTTCGGGAGCGAAGTTCTTGCCGTCGACCGCCATGTTGTAAGGCGGGAAATTTTCGGTCAGCAAGACCACTGAATAGGCGGAGGGATCCCCACCGGAGGCGCCTTGAGCCGGGGCGGCCTCACCGTGGGCGAGACCTGCCAGCAAAGCACCAGCACTTACGAACGCAACAAGAAGACGTTTCAACACGTGCATCACCCCTATCCTTGGCAACGCCCAGAGTGCAGTGCGTCACGGCTGATGTCCAGTGGACATCAGCCGGCTGGCTTAGCGGACCACGATACCGCGCTTGGCCATATAGGCTTTTGCTTCCGGAATAGTGTATTCCCCGAAGTGAAAGATGCTCGCTGCCAACACCGCGCTGGCGTGCCCTTCCAGTACGCCAGCGGCCAGATGCTCCAGATTGCCGACACCGCCAGACGCGATCACCGGAATACCCAGCGCGTCGCTGATCGCCCGCGTCACACCCAGGTCGAAACCGTTTTTCATGCCGTCCTGATCCATGCTGGTCAGCAGGATCTCACCGGCACCGAGGTCTTCCATCTTCTTCGCCCACAGCACGGCATCCAGGCCCGTTGGCTTGCGCCCGCCGTGAGTGAAGATTTCCCAACGCGGCGTTTCGCCCGGCAAAGAGACTTTTTTGGCGTCGATGGCAACCACGATGCATTGCGAACCGAAGTGCGCGGCCGCTTCGCCGACGAAATCCGGGTTGAACACCGCAGCCGTGTTGATCGAGACCTTGTCTGCACCGGCATTCAGCAGGTTGCGGATATCCTGCACGGTGCGCACGCCGCCGCCGACGGTCAACGGAATGAACACCTGACTGGCCATGCGTTCAACGGTGTGCAGCGTGGTATCACGCCCGTCGACGCTGGCGGTGATGTCGAGAAAAGTGATTTCGTCCGCGCCCTGCTCATCGTAAAGACGGGCAATTTCAACCGGGTCACCGGCGTCGCGGATGTTTTCGAACTTGACGCCTTTGACCACTCGACCGTTGTCGACATCGAGGCAAGGGATGATGCGTTTCGCCAGCGCCATGAGTTGCTCCTTAGCCTTGGTAGCTGTCGCAGAAGGCTTGCGCCTCTGCCACGTCGAGTGTGCCTTCGTAGATCGCCCGACCGGTGATTGCACCGATGATGCCGGGGGCTCTGGCGTTGAGCAGGGTCTTGATATCGCCCAGATTATGGATGCCGCCCGAAGCGATCACCGGAATCCGCGTCGCCGCAGCCAGCGCCGCCGTGAAGGTTACGTTGCAGCCCTGCATCATGCCGTCTTTGGCGATGTCGGTATAAACAATGGCAGCCACGCCGTCCGCTTCAAAGCGCTTGGCCAGATCGATCACCTGAATGGTGCTGATTTCAGCCCAGCCGTCGGTGGCGACGAAGCCGTCTTTGGCATCCAGACCGACGATGACTTTGCCGGGGAACGCTCGGCAGGCCTCGGCAACGAACTCAGGCTCTTTGACCGCCTTGGTGCCGATGATCACGTAGCTGACGCCAGCCTTGATGTAATGCTCGATGGTTTCCAGAGAGCGAATGCCGCCGCCAATCTGGATCGGCAACTGCGGGTAGCGCTTGGCGATTGCAGTCACCACCTCGCCGTTGACTGGCTGGCCTTCGAACGCGCCGTTCAAATCGACCAGATGCAAACGACGGCAACCACCTTCTACCCACTTTGCAGCCATGCTCACCGGGTCATCGGAGAACACCGTGGAGTCTTCCATGCGGCCTTGGCGCAGACGCACACAGGCACCGTCTTTAAGATCGATAGCGGGGATAATCAGCATCTGGAAAACCTTCAAATTCAGTAGTTCAGCATCGCTCGGAAATCAGTTTTTCTCGAGCGCCCA
Organism: Pseudomonas sp. ASL8; assembly: GCF_056680355.1. Lineage (NCBI taxonomy): Bacteria > Pseudomonadati > Pseudomonadota > Gammaproteobacteria > Pseudomonadales > Pseudomonadaceae > Pseudomonas > Pseudomonas sp. ASL8. The sequence continues at coordinate 1,367,501 of NZ_CM155278.1, forward strand.
CACGTCGCTTTCGATGCTCTCGAACCTCTCTTTGAGGTGCGTCTGCACATCGAAAATCGCCCTGTTGTAATAATGCGGAGCAATTTCGCGGGTAAACAGTTCGAGGATTTCACCTGCCTCGAACGAACCAAGATCCAGCTCGAAGCGCTCCTCCATGAAGCGCTTTATCTTGTGATTCGCCTCACGTTCCTGTTCGGGCGTGAGGGTCAAGATCGGCGGCTTGGTCTTCTTGCTCATTACCAGCGACCATCCCAGGCGGCGAAGTTCTGCAACAGTTGCAGGCCATGGGTATGGCTCTTCTCCGGGTGGAACTGCACGGCAAACCGCGAACCGTCAGCCAGCGCGGCAGCGAAATCGACGCCATAGTGCCCGCGCCCAACGACTTGCCGCTGGTTGGCGGCATCGATGTAGTAGCTGTGCACAAAATAGAAACGCGCCATGTCCGGGATGTCATGCCACAGCGGATGATTCACCGACTGAGACACTTCATTCCAGCCCATGTGCGGCACTTTCAGGTGCTCGCCGTCTTCATGCAGGTCCTTGCCGAAGAAACGCACCTGGCCTGGAAACAGACCGATGCAATCAACGCCGCCGTTCTCTTCACTGCGATCAAGCAAGGCTTGCATGCCGACGCAGATGCCGAGGAATGGCCGATCCTGACTGACTTCACGCACCAGCTCATCGAAGCCCAGGCGACGAATTTCCGCCATGCAATCGCGGATCGCGCCGACGCCGGGGAATACCACCCGGTCAGCCTCGCGAATCACCGTGGCATCGCTGGTAATCAGCACCCGGCCGGCGCCGACATGTTCCAGTGCCTTGGCAACCGAGTGCAGGTTGCCCATGCCGTAATCGATAACCGCGACCGTCTGCATCAGAGCACGCCCTTGGTCGAAGGCATCTGCCCGGCCATACGGTCATCAAGCTCTATCGCCATGCGCAGGGCACGACCAAAGGCTTTGAACACGGTCTCGATCTGGTGGTGGGTGTTGTGCCCACGCAGATTGTCGATGTGCAGAGTGACGTTGGCGTGATTGACGAAGCCCTGGAAGAATTCCTGGAACAAGTCCACATCGAAGCCGCCCACGGTGGCGCGGGTATACGGCACGTGCATCTGCAAGCCAGGGCGGCCGGAGAAGTCGATGACCACGCGCGACAGTGCTTCATCGAGCGGCACGTAAGCGTGACCGTAACGACGAATGCCTTTCTTGTCGCCAATCGCCTTGCTAAAGGCCTGACCCAAGGTGATACCGACGTCTTCCACCGTGTGGTGGTCGTCAATAGCGAGGTCGCCTTTGCATTCGATATCCAGGTCGATCAGCCCGTGTCGGGCGATCTGGTCGAGCATGTGCTCAAGGAAGGGAACACCGATATCGAATCGGGCCTTTCCGGTGCCATCCAGGTTGATCGAGGCTTTGATCTGGGTTTCCAGAGTGTCGCGCTCGACGGACGCCTTACGTTCGGCCATCACCAACTCCGCAAAATCATTGGGCGAAAAAGGCGAGCATTATAGGCCCAGAACCGGCTGGCATGAAGCAAACAGAAGCAGGGAAAGGAATATCACGGGTGCAACCGGTCGGATGCACCCGATCAAAGCGCGCTCACAGGTAGCATTCAGCCCTGTGAGCGCGCGTTTACAGTCGGCTGTCAGTGAAACAATACAGCCGTTTTTTGCAGGGTGACCCACACGCCCCACGCCAGCGGAATGCCTACCGCCAACCAGGCCGCGACGACCAGAGGCTTGCTGGCAGGCGACGCTGCCCACTCCAGGACGGTGGTGTGATCCGCGCCGACATCGTGACCGTAGGATTGCTCGACAGCCAACTCCTCGTCAGTCATGAAATGCTTGTCGGCCACCGGACGAATCAGCAGGTTGCAGATAAAGCCCAGCACCAGCAGGCCCGCGAGGATGTACAGGGTGATGTCGTAGGCGTCAGCGCGTGCAACGCCGATGCTCAACTGATACTCACGCAAGTAGGTGACCAACACCGGCCCCAGTACGCCAGCGGCAGCCCAGGCGGTCAGCAGGCGACCATGAATCGCGCCGACCATTTGCGTACCAAACAGATCCGCCAGATAAGCCGGAACAGTCGCAAAACCACCGCCGTACATCGACAGAACCACGCAGAACGCGGCCACAAACAGCGCAATGCTGCCCACGTGACTCAACGAGGGCACTGACGCGTAGAGCAAAAAGCCCAGAAAGAAGAACACGAAGTACGTGGCTTTACGGCCGATGTAATCGGAAAAGGTCGCCCAGAAGAAGCGTCCACCGATGTTGAACAGGCTCAGCAAACCGGTAAAACCGGCAGCGATGGCAGCGATCTGCCCCAGTTGAACGGCGTCCAGTTGGCCATACGCCAACCCATTGCCGAGCAATTTACCGGCGAACACTTCCTGCAGCAGGGGCGAGGCCATGCCGAGGATACCGATGCCCGCCGACACGTTCAGGCACAGCACCAGCCACACCAGAACGAACTGAGGGGTTTTCCACGCCACGCTGACGTGCACATGGCGGTGAGTAATCATCGCGTTGCTGGCTTTCTTTTCCGGAGCAGTCCAACCCTTGGGTTTCCAGCCGGTCGGTGGCACGCGGTAACCCAGGGCACCACCGATCATGAAGACAAAATAGATCGCCGCCATCACCAGGAAGCTCTGCCACACGCCAGCACCTGCGGGCGAAGCAAAATGGCCCATCAAGGCTGCGGCCAGCGGTGCGCCGACCATTGCCCCGCCACCGAAACCCATGATTGCCATGCCGGTCGCCATGCCGCGCTTGTCCGGGAACCACTTGATCAGCGTCGAGACGGGCGAGATATAGCCCAACCCCAGGCCGATACCGCCGATCACACCGGAGCCCAGCCACATCAGCCAGATCTGGTGGGTGTAAATGCCAAACGCAGAAATCACCAGCCCGCCACACCAGCACACCGCCGAAACGACGCCTGCCTTACGCGGACCGGAATGCTCCAGCCAACCGCCCCAGATGGCCGCGGAACAGCCCAGGAAGATGAAAAACAGGGTGAAAATCCAGCTCAGCATCGAGATCGGCCAGTCGCAATCCGATGCAAACACTTGGGCCAGGAAGCTCATGTTCGGCGCGCAAGCCACTGGCGCGGCCATGCCAATGGCTTTGGACAGCGGCAACCAGAACACCGAAAAACCGTAGGCCATGCCGATGCACAGATGGATGGCCAATGCTGCTGGGGGTACCAGCCAACGGTTGAAACCGGGCTTGGCGATGATGCGTTCTTTGGACAAGAACGCAGGCTGCGCGACAATGCCGCTCAGCGTAACGTGTGTGCTCATTATTATTTCCCCGAATCGAATGTAGCTCGCAAGGCAATTACGTGTTCTACCCACAACCTTCCATGCACGCAGGCGACGCTTCTTTTATCGGCAGAGATCCCCCGGACGTGACAAAAGGACGCAGGAGGACTGACGAGGGACGGGAGGTTACCATCGCAGTCAATATCGAAGGCTATCTGCTATCACCTTTATTCGCGCTGTCTGGCCCTAATGCCACTACGCTCTACACCACGCACGGTTGATCGAGGAAACGTAATGCCCATCGTCATTGAGTCCGTACATTCAGCCTCTTACCAGGATCAAGAAGATCTGCAGAAGATTTACCGCGACGCACCGGAGTGGCTGCTTGCACCGTTTGGCGATAGCCAGGCGTTGATCACCGCCGGTCTGAGCAATGGCAGCTTGCTGGCTGCACGGTTCAATGACCGCCTGCTGGGTGCCGCTCGCGTGCAACGCCAGGCCAACGTCTGGCAATTGTCGCAGCTGTGCGTACGCAAACTCACCCGGCGCCGGGGTGTGGCCGAACGCTTGCTGGTCGAGGCGCAAAGAATGGCTCATGAGGCGGGGTGTGAACTGCGCCTGCTGGCGCCAGTCGGACAACTGGAGGCTCAGGCGCTGGCGGCTAAACTCGATTTGCAACTGGACACGCAACAGGCCCTGAACCAGGGGTAAGTCACACCCGGAGGCATCGGCAGCCCGGTTGTTGTTTGTGGAGGCTATACTCGCGGGCTAAATTTTGAATGATTCAATTACAAGGACTCGCCCATGAAAGCGTTCGGCAAAATCCTGGGTCTGGTTATTCTCGGGCTGTTGCTGATCATCGTGGCTCTGGGCTTTGCCCTGAGCCATCTGTTTGATCCCAACGACTATAAAGACGAGATTCGCCAGCTGGCACGCGACAAGGCCCACCTGGAGCTGACACTCAACGGCGACATCGGCTGGAGCCTGTTCCCCTGGCTTGGCCTGGAGTTGCACGACGCCAGCGTGGCGACCCTGACCGCCCCCACCAAACCCTTTGCCGACCTGCAGATGCTCGGGCTCTCCGTGCGCGTCCTGCCGTTATTGCGCCGCGAAGTGCAGATGAGCGATGTCCGCGTCGAAGGCCTCAACCTGACGCTGAACCGCGACGAAAATGGCCATGGCAACTGGGAGGACATTGGGCGTCCGGCACAGCCCGCAACGCCGCCCCCAGCTGAACCAGGCGCAGCCGGTCAGGTCGCGACAGCAACGCCGGAAAAAACCTCGCAGCCGATCAAGCTGGACATCGACAGCCTGACCGTCAACAACGCGCGCATCGACTTCAACGATGCCAAGAATGGTCGGCAATTCAGCGCCGAAAGCATTCAACTGAGCACCGGCGCAGTGCATGAAGGGACCAACATCCCGGTCAAACTCACCGCGTTCTTCAGTACGAACCAGCCAGTAATCCGCGCCAAGACCGAACTGGCCGGGCAACTGCGCTTCGATCGTGTGCTCAAACGCTACCAATTCGAAGACATGCGCCTGTCCGGCGAAGCATCGGGCGAACCGCTGGAGGGGAAAACCCTGACCTTCGCCGCACAAGGCCAACTGCTGATGGATCTGGCCGCCAACGTCGCGGAGTGGAACGGCTTGAAGCTCTCGGCCAACCAACTGCGCGCCTTGGGCGAGCTGCATGTTCGTGACATGGACAAGACACCGCAACTCAGTGGCGGCCTGTCCATCGCGCAGTTCAACCTGCACGACTTCCTCGAAGGCATCGGTCAGCCGGTACCGGAGATGGCCACTGGCAGCCTGAGCAAGTTCGAAATGGTAAGCCGCCTCACCGGCAGCCCGACCAGCGTGGCCTTCGAAGACCTCAACCTGAAAGTCGACGACAGCACCTTCACCGGACGCCTCGCCGTCGACGACTTCGCCAAACAGGCGCTGCGCGTCCAGCTCAAGGGCGACACCTTCGACGCTGACCGCTATCGCCCAGGCAAGTCCGAAGCCGCCAAAAGCGCCGGTGCAGCACGTAAATCCGAAGTTGAAAGCACCCAAAACCAGGCCTTTGCAGCGAGTGGCGGCACGACCCCTCTGCCGAACGCGCCGACGCAAGGCGCATGGAGCAACACCCAGCTACTGCCGCTGGAGCGCATGCGCAAACTCGATGTCCAGGCTGATCTCAATTTCGGCACGCTGACCCTCAACAAGCTACCGATCCAGAATGCCGTACTCAAAACCCAGGGCCTCGCCGGACAGATCACCCTTGAAAGCCTGCGTGGCGATCTCTACAACGGCAACTTCGAAGTCAAAGGCAACCTCGACGTGCGCCCGGACATCCCGCTGATGAGCGTGCAAACCCGCATCGCCAAAGTGCCGGTCGAACGCTTCATCCAGAGCAAGGACCAAACGCCGCCGGTCAAAGGCCTGCTGACCTTGAACAGCGCCCTGACCAGCAAAGGCAACAGCGAAAAAGTCCTGATCGACGGGCTCAACGGCACCGCCAGTTTCATGCTCAACGACGGCGTGCTGGTCAACGCCAACCTGGAACAACAGCTTTGCCAGGGCATCGCCAAGCTCAACCGCAAAACCCTCGACAGCGAACCGCGCGGCAAGGACACCCCGTTCCAGCAGCTCAACGGCAATCTGGTCTTTCGTAACGGTGTCGCCAGCAACCCGGACCTCAAAGTCGGTATTCCGGGGCTCACGGTCAAAGGCGATGGTGACGTAGACCTGCGCGTCCTGGGCATGGATTACCGCATCGCCATCATCATCGAAGGCGACAAGAGCGAGATGCCCGACCCGGCGTGTCAGGTCAACGAGCGTTATGCCGGTATCGAATGGCCCGTGCGCTGCCGTGGTCCTCTGGAACTGGGCGCCAAAGCCTGCCGCCTGGACAACGAAAAACTGGGTCAAGTCGCGGCGAAACTGGCCGGCGACAAGCTCCAGCAGAAAATCGACGACAAGCTCGGCGACAAAGTCAGCCCACAACTCAAAGACGCCCTCAAAGGTCTGCTCAATCGATGAAACCCGAGCAATTTTCAGCGGCCGTACTGGAATGGTATGAGCGTCACGGTCGGCATGACTTGCCTTGGCAACAGGGCATCACGCCGTACCGGGTGTGGGTTTCGGAGATCATGCTGCAGCAGACTCAAGTCAGCACCGTGCTCAATTACTTTGACCGGTTCATGGACGCACTGCCGACGGTCCAGGCCCTGGCCGATGCGCCGGAGGACGAAGTACTGCACCTGTGGACCGGGCTGGGCTACTACACCCGCGCACGCAACTTGCAGAAAACCGCAAAAATCGTCGTGGCAGACCACGGCGGCGAGTTTCCCCGCGATGTCGAAAAGCTCACAGAACTGCCGGGGATCGGTCTTTCTACCGCCGGAGCCATCGCCAGTCTGAGCATGGGCTTGCGTGCGCCGATCCTCGACGGCAACGTCAAACGCGTTCTGGCGCGCTACACCGCCCAGGAGGGCTACCCCGGCGAGCCGAAGGTCGCCAAACAGCTGTGGGCCACGGCCGAGTGCTTTACCCCGCAGTCACGGGTCAATCACTACACCCAGGCGATGATGGACCTGGGCGCGACCCTGTGCACCCGGAGCAAACCGAGCTGCCTGCTCTGCCCACTGGAAAAAGGCTGTGAAGCGCACCTGCTCGGACTGGAGACGCGCTACCCGATTCCCAAACCGCGTAAAACCATCCCCCAGAGGCGCACGCTGATGCCGATGCTCGCCAACCGCGACGGCGCCATTCTGCTTTACCGGCGCCCGTCCACGGGGCTCTGGGGCGGCTTGTGGAGCCTGCCGGAGCTGGATCACTTCAGCGATCTGGAACATCTGGCGAATCAACATGCGCTGGAACTGGGCAAACACCACGAACTGCCAGGCCTGATCCACACCTTCAGCCACTTCCAGCTGAGCATCGAACCGTGGCTGGTACAGGTCGAAGAGTCCAGCCACCACGTGGCCGAGGCCGACTGGCTCTGGTATAACCTCGCCACCCCGCCGCGCCTGGGCCTTGCTGCCCCGGTGAAGAAGCTGCTGAAACGCGCAGCCGACGTATTGAACGCAGGAGAGTTGTCATGACCCGCACCGTGATGTGCCGCAAGTACAAAGAAGAACTGCCAGGCCTTGAGCGCCCTCCGTACCCAGGTGCCAAAGGCGAAGACATCTTCAACCACGTCTCACTCAAAGCCTGGGGCGACTGGCAGAAGCACCAGACGCTACTGATCAACGAACGTCGCCTGAACATGATGAACATCGACGACCGCAAATTCATCCAGGGCGAGATGGACAAGTACCTGTCCGGCGAAGAATACGCCCAGGCCGAAGGCTACGTTCCCCCCGAGAAATAAGCGTTTCCAGCAGGTAAGGGTCGTAAGCGACGGTAATAACTGAAATTTTTTTAACAACACGCTTGACGACCCCCCGAAAAACAAGTCTAATGCGCCCCGTTGCCCAGATAGCTCAGTCGGTAGAGCAGGGGATTGAAAATCCCCGTGTCGGCGGTTCGATTCCGTCTCTGGGCACCATAAATACCGAAAAACCCCTGCATCGAAAGATTCAGGGGTTTTTTATTGGGCGCCATTTACAGGTCGATGGCACAGAGGTCGACGCCGGCACCTTGGCTATTAAAAAGGGATGCGCTTCAATAGCCCCCAATGACTCCCCTGCCTGCAAAAGGACCCAAGCCCATGGCCTCGTCAGACAAACAGCAGAAACGCGCCAAACGGGCGAAGACCAAGGCCAGGCAGAACCGCGCGGGCAAGCCTGCGCAGAGCGTCGTCCATCCCGTCCTCGCGTCACCCCTGATCAACCAGCCTTTCGATGACGTCGACATTGACCTGAGCACGTTCGACTTCAAGGACATCCTTGAAAACGGCTTCGATCCGGCCGACTTCGACGACCTGTTCCAGGCCATGAAGGCCGCCGAAGCGATTAGCCAATTGGCAATGTGCGTGGTCTTTCTTCAATACCCGGTGCTGGAACTGGTCATTGCCGAAGAGGAAGAAGAAGACGCCACCGACTTCCTGATGAGCCTGCTCATCGCGTACCGGGCGATGTTCTACGACGAAGACGAAGACGCCGCCGTTGTATGGATGGAAGGCCCTGTATTCCTGGCCGACTACAACGAGGCGTCACGGATTCTGCTGGAAAAAAACAAAGCCCTGTCTCGCCGAGACTGATCCACCGGACAGGCTCCAGCAGCCTGCCGCCCCCCACCCTTGCATCGTCTTTTTTTGAGGTTAGTAACATGCGTACAACACTTTCTGCCCTTACCCTCGCCCTCGGGCTTCTGGCTGCCCAAAGCGCCATGGCCGGTGGCGATCTCAACGCCGCACTCGGCGGGGGCATCGGCGGCGCACTGGGTAACGTCGTCGGCCAGAAAATGGGCGGCAGCACCGGTGCAGCATTGGGTGCCGGTGTCGGCGGCGCAGCAGGCGGCGCGATCTCCGCACCCAAAGGTCACAAGACCTCCGCAGCACTCGGTGGCGGCCTCGGATCAGCAGGCGGCTCGCTGATCGGCGGCAAACTGGGCGGTACTACCGGCTCAACCGTAGGCGCAGGCCTGGGCGGCGCAGCAGGTGGCGCCATTGCCAATGACATGGCCAGTGGCAGCAAACACAAGCGCAAACACGACTGACCCGTTCAAATAAAACCCACGCCACACAAAAACGGCCGCGATCATTACTGATCGCGGCCGTTTTGTTTTATCGAGCCCTACAACAGCCCTGCCTCATTAACTCAGTACAGGTTTGCCCTGCCGTATCGCGATGTTGCGGCGTCGTGCCACCAGCAATCCTGCTGCGATGACCAACGCGCTCAACACGCCGGTGGCGAGGATTTCGACGCGGTGTTCTTCCTGGAACAGCATGATGGTCAGCACGCCGACGATGAAGACGATGACGGCCCATGTCAGCCCCGGGAACAGCCACATGCGGAAGGCAATGGTCTCGCCATTGGCGGTGCGCTTGTGGCGCAAGCGCAACTGGGAGATGGCGATGACCAGGTACACCAGCAGCGCAATGGCGCCGGAACTGGCGAGCAGGAAGTCGAAAACTGCGGCCGGAGCGACGTAGTTGGCGAATACCGCCAGGAAGGCCGCCGAGGTGGACAGCATGACCGCCCAGTAAGGCGTGCCGCTGCGGTTGGTGCGTCTTGCAACAGCAGGCGCATCGCCGCGTTTGCCGAGGGAGAAGAGCATCCGCGAAGCGGTGTACAGCGCCGAATTCAAGCAACTGGTTACGGCGACCAACACCACCAGATCGACGATCAGTTTGGCGTTAGGAATGCCCATCATGTCGAGCACGGTCTGATAAGAGCCCAGCTCGGTCAGACGGCTGTCATTCCACGGCACCAGGGCGACGACGAGGAAAATCGACACCAGATAAAACAGGCAAATCCGCCAGATCACCGAGTTGGTGGCCTTGGTGATCTGCTCAGCCGGGTTCTTCGATTCAGCGGCAGCAATCGTAACGATCTCAGTGCCCATGAACGAAAACATGGTGGTCAACATGGCCGCCAGCACAGCGCCCATCCCGTTGGGCATGAAGCCGTGAGTGTCGACCAGATGACTGACGCCGCTGACCTGGCTACCAGGCAACAGACCGAAAATCGCCAGAACGCCCAAGATGACGAAACCGATAATGGCCAACACCTTGATCAGGGCAAACCAGAACTCGAACTCACCGTAATGCTTCACGCTGAACAGGTTGGTTGCCGTGAGGAGCAAGGTGATAACAAGCGTGAACGCCCAAATCGCCATGCCGGGAAACCAGGCATGCAGGATTGTCGCGGCGGCGTTGGCTTCAAGAGGGATAACCAGCACCCAGAACCACCAGTACAGCCAACCAATGGTGAAACCGGCCCAATGGCCGATAGCGCGGTCCGCGTAAGTAGAGAACGAACCGGTGTCAGGTGAAGCCACTGCCATCTCGGCCAGCATGCGCATGACCAGAACCACCAGCGTGCCCGCCGCCAGGTAGGCCAACAGCACAGCCGGGCCTGCCTCCGCGATGGCGTGCCCGGAGCCGACGAACAAGCCGGCGCCAATCACACCGGCGATAGAAAGCATGGTGATGTGTCGCGATTTGAGCCCCTGATCGAGGGCGTTGGAGTTTTGCGCACTGCTCATTAAAACTACCTTTGCAAAGAAGCGAGATTCAGTTCGTCGTACACGTCGCGCACCCCGTAAAAAGAAAGCAACGACGCTGTTCCTTATATTTTACGCAAGATTTACGCCAAAATGTGTCGATAACGACGTCGCCCACGGATATACGCGCTCACGCCACGTTCCCTAAGCGTTTGATCGGAATGGCCTTTTGCCATTTTTCAGGATTTGTTACTGAACGCCTCACCCGCTTAACGATGGCGTGCATGACAAATACACACAGGGCGCTTCTGTTGCCCCAATGTGGTGCGCGCGCGAAATGATCGAGAGAATTGTCCCCGAGGCAATAAACCTTCCAACACCCTCTCGAAACTGGCACCATCGCGGCCCTTTTTTGCCCCACCGTCGCTTGACCAACGCACCTTCTGAGGCCCGGTTTGTATCCGCGCGACAGTCTGCGTTAGCAATGCGACAACCCTTCGATAGCCGGAAGCTTGCTTCCAAACGCTATGCTAGCTTGGCGCTCGCCAAGGAAGGCCGCCAATAGCAGGAGCACACAGAACACAATGAGGACCGCACATGGCTGAGGCCACGCCCGCGCTGGAAATCCGTAACTTGCACAAACGCTACGGTTCGCTTGAAGTACTCAAAGGTATTTCGCTGACCGCCCGCGATGGCGATGTGATCTCGATCCTTGGCTCTTCCGGTTCCGGTAAATCCACCCTGCTGCGCTGCATCAATCTGCTGGAAAACCCGCATCAAGGGCAGATTCTGGTGGCCGGTGAAGAACTGAAACTCAAAGCCGCCAAGAATGGCGATCTGATCGCCGCCGACAACAAGCAGATCAATCGCATGCGCAGCGAGATCGGCTTCGTATTCCAGAACTTCAATCTGTGGCCGCACATGACCGTACTCGACAACATCATCGAGGCGCCGCGTCGCGTACTGGGGCAAAGCAAAGCCGAAGCCATCGAAGTCGCCGAAGCCCTGCTGGCCAAAGTCGGCATTGGCGACAAGCGCCATGTGTATCCGGCCCAACTGTCCGGCGGTCAGCAACAGCGCGCAGCCATCGCCCGCACCCTGGCGATGCAGCCTAAAGTAATCCTGTTCGATGAACCGACCTCCGCCCTCGATCCGGAAATGGTCCAGGAAGTGCTCAACGTGATTCGTGCCCTCGCCGAAGAAGGCCGGACCATGCTACTCGTGACCCACGAAATGAGCTTTGCCCGCCAAGTGTCCAGCGAGGTAGTGTTCCTGCATCAGGGCCTCGTCGAAGAACAGGGATCGCCGCAACAGGTGTTTGAAAATCCCCTGTCGGCGCGCTGTAAACAATTCATGTCCAGCAACCGCTAACGGAGCAACACGCATGCAGACCTACAAAAAGTTTCTCCTGGCCGCGGCCGTCACCCTGACATTCGCGACCAGTGCCTTTGCCGCAGAAAAAATGAAAATGGGCATCGAAGCCGCCTACCCGCCGTTCAATAACAAAGATGCCAGCGGCCAGGTCGTGGGCTTCGACGTCGACATCGGCAACGCCCTTTGCGCCAAGATGAAAGTCGAATGCGAGATCGTCACGTCCGACTGGGACGGCATCATCCCGGCCTTGAACGCGAAGAAATTCAATTTCCTGATCTCATCGATGTCGATCACCGAAGAACGCAAACAGGCCGTCGACTTCACCGACCCGTACTACTCCAACAAACTGCAGTTCGTGGCACCCAAGACCACTGATTTGACCATCGACAAGGCCACCCTCAAGGAGACCCTGAAAGGCAAAATCATTGGCGCCCAGCGTGCGACGCTGGCGGGCACCTGGCTTGAAGACAACCTGGCCGATGTGATCACCATCAAGCTCTATGACACCCAGGAAAACGCCTACCTCGACCTGACCTCCGGGCGTGTCGATGCACTCCTGGCCGACAAGTTCGTCAACTACGAATGGCTTAAAAGCGAAGCCGGCAAAGGCTTCGAATTCAAAGGCGACCCGGTCTTCGACAACGACAAAATCGGCATCGCCGTGCGCAAGGACGATCCGTTGCGTGAGGAGCTGAACAAAGCGCTGAAAGACATCATCGCCGACGGCACCTACAAGAAAATCAACGACAAGTATTTCCCGTTCAGTATTCTCTGACCTGCCCGACGGGCACCGCCGCTTCTTGATTCAGTAACAGCGTCGCGGTGCCGGTCCCTAGCAAAGCCTGCCTATGAACATTGATATCTACGGATTCGGCCCGGCCCTTGCGGCTGGCGCGCTGATGACCGTCAAACTTGCCCTGTCGGCGTTATGCCTGGGGCTGGTGCTCGGTCTGCTCGGCGCCTTGGCAAAAACATCACCCTACAAGTCCCTGCAATGGCTTGGCGGTACCTACTCGACGCTGGTGCGTGGCATCCCGGAATTGCTCTGGGTCCTGCTGATCTACTTCGGCACAGTCAACCTGATGCGCAGCATCGGCGAAGCACTCGGCAAACCCGACCTTGAGCTAAACGCCTTCGCGGCGGGCGTCATCGCGCTCGGCTTGTGCTTTGGCGCGTATGCGACCGAAGTGTTCCGAGGGGCCATCCTCGCCATCCCCAAAGGTCATCGCGAAGCCGGTATGGCGCTGGGCATGTCCACCTCGCGGATCTTCATCAAACTGATCATGCCGCAGATGTGGCGCATCGCCCTGCCCGGCCTGGGCAACCTGTTCATGATCCTGATGAAGGACACCGCACTGGTGTCGGTGATCGGCCTTGAAGAAATCATGCGCCACTCGCAGATCGCCGTGGGCTTCACCAAACAGGCGTTCACCTTCTATATGGTCGCCGCCTTCATGTACCTGGGGCTGACAGTCCTGGCGATGATCGGCATGTACCTGCTGGAAAAACGCGCCGCACGCGGTTTCTTGAGGAGTTCGTCATGAACTGGGAAGTCATCATCAAATGGCTGCCAAGGCTGGCTCAGGGCGCAACCCTGACCCTGGAGCTGGTCGCCATCGCAGTGGTCGCCGGGCTGATTCTGGCCATACCCCTGGGCATCGCGCGCTCGTCACGGCATTTGTCCGTACGCGCCTTGCCGTACGCGTACATTTTCTTCTTCCGCGGTACGCCGCTGCTGGTGCAGTTGTTTCTGGTCTATTACGGGCTGGCGCAATTCGACTCGGTGCGGGCGAGCGCGCTGTGGCCGTATCTGCGCGACCCGTTCTGGTGTGCGACCGTCACCATGACCCTGCACACGGCAGCCTATATCGCCGAGATCCTGCGGGGCGCGATCCAGGCCATCCCGCCGGGTGAAATCGAAGCGGCGCGGGCGCTGGGCATGTCCAAGTGGAAGGCCCTGTTCTACATCATCCTGCCGCGCGCCTCGCGCATCGGGCTGCCGGCCTACAGCAACGAAGTGATTCTGATGCTCAAAGCCAGCGCGCTGGCCAGCACCGTCACCCTGATGGAACTGACCGGCATGGCGCGCACCATTATCGCCAGAACCTACCTGCCGGTCGAAATCTTCTTCGCCGCCGGGATGTTCTACCTGCTGATGGCTTACGTCCTGGTACGCGGCTTCAAGCTACTGGAACGCGTACTGCGCGTGGACGCCTGCCAAGGTCGCTGATACAAACGCGCGGGTGAATGGAGCAGCCTGAATACTCCACTCATCCGCGCCCAACCTGTGGATAAGTCTGTTGATAACAATTCTGGAAACGCACGAAAACCGTAGCGTGCTAGCTAAATCAGCCATTGATCAATTTTCGATCACACCTTAAACCAACGAAAAAACAGCAAGTTGCGGCAGTTGAGAACGGTTCCACAAAATCAGACTTTCGCTCTCCATCCCTAGCTCCGATTGTGCATAAGCATTCCAGCAAAAGTGAATATGGCCCACAAAGCCATTGTTTTACTGGCAGTACATAAGCCAATACACCCTGCACACCCCTGATCAAAACAAGGGAAAAACCCCCACTGGCCAGGGCGGATCAGGAAGGCAGCAGGACAGAAGCCGCGAAAAAGCCCACCGCTGAAAGTTTTTGCAATCGAATCAGTCAGCTAGGGGTTTACAACCCAAAAAATCTGGATATACTTTGCGCCCATAACGCCGGTATAGCTCAGTTGGTAGAGCAACTGACTTGTAATCAGTAGGTCCCGAGTTCGACTCTTGGTGCCGGCACCATACAAGGTTCCAGAGAAGGCTTTCAAAATCTCTGGAACCCCCGAAAAACCCGCCTTCTGGCGGGTTTTTTCGTTTTGGGGTTCTGTCAGCCAACGTCAGTCCGCCAAACGCTTCATCTCGGCAACCGTGCGGGCCAGCTCATCAGCGAGCGGGCTTGGCAGGCGAGTCTGGAAGACGCTTGCCAGTTGATCGTAGTACCAAAGGGTGCCGTCCTTCCCCGCGTTGAAACGAGAGAACATCTTGGGGCCATGGGTATTGAGATCGCTCACGATTGAGCGAGCGTTGTGCAGTTTGTCGCAGCCGGAGACTAGCAAGGTCTCCGCGGACGCATCGTGCAGGTGGTCCAAATAGCGCTGCTTGCGGGTATGCCAATCACCCTTCTCGCCATGTTCATCCGGTACGCCATCGGTGCAGCCGAGCACGATGCGGGTGACCCGCTCGCCGAACTGCGCTCGGATCTGTGCTTCGGCATGCGCGCCGGCATCTTCCACTGCATCGTGGAGCAGGCCCGCGATGGTCTGATCTTCATCCCCGCCGTGCTCCATCACCAGGCATGCGACACCCATCAGGTGGGACAAATAGGGAATACCGGTGGCTTTGCGGGTTTGATCGGCGTGAAGCGTTGTCGTCAGGGCGACGGCGTCTGCGACTCGGCGTGAAGGCTGGAAACTCGGACTCATTGCGACCCTCTAAAATGTAGTTTTTACACGCTCGAATGGCGTCGACGAGCACGGAAGGAATGGCTCGGCATCGGCACGACTTCTCTGGAAAGCTTAAGGGTAATCCTCTCCACCGTTGGGAATTCGGCATCGACAGATACGATTGAACGTCATCCGGCTACCTTTCCAGGGGCCGTATTTTTCAATATCCAACGTGCCATAGCAGGAACACGACGGCTCAAACCGGCAGGCCCCTCTCAACTTCTGAGGGGCCACGGCTTGATACAGGCGTATGAGCGCCAGTAACAGCCGAGTCATCACCGAGGCTTGCGGAAGGTAATGACGTAGTAGGCGCTGAAATCGGCTTTTTTTCCAAAAAGCGCTTCAAAAAACCCGGGCTTGATCTGAACGCCAACGCTGTCTACGCGGTAGAACTCCCAACCCTGTTCTGCGTATTGGTTGGCGATCGACTCCAGATACACAGCGGCTTCAGTGCCTGTGTTTTTGACCTTTACTTCGATGTTGGGTGGAACCTGAACCATCTTGTATTGATACATCTGCCGTCCTTAGTCGCTGAGTGGCCTCATGCCACGCTCCGAGTCTACGGGTAAGGCACGCCCTTAATCCCAGCGCGAAAGCACTTTGCGATCCGTCCTACTTAAATTTCAGATCTCTGCACCCTTGATGCCTTTCCGCCACGCACAACAAAAAGCCCCCTCGCTAGGAGGGGGCTTGGGTCACATCTCTGCTTGAAGCGTGAGGCTTAGCCGTTTGAGCAGCCGTTACCCATCACGCTGTATTGGAGGGTGTGACGCTGACCTTGATGGTCTTCGTAGGTCATCTGCACTGGAACGACACCACATGCGTCCGGGACCGAGTCCATGCTAATAACTTTAGCGACATCAAGTTCCGTAGCGTACGTGTACTGTTCAGTGGCTGACGCGTTAACAGCCTGCACTTCGCCAGCAGCTGCGAGTGTAGAGAAACCGGCCAACGCAAGTACGATTAAGCTTTTCATTTTATTTACAGGCCTTTAAATCAATCACAGCTGACTGACTTCATTTGCCAACGTGGCGGAAGAAGTTGTTAAACCGTTTAGAGTGAGGTCTAACACGAAGTACCACTCCCTGTTTGTTTCGTTTGCCAGGGAATGGGGTTAGTTTACAAGGGTGGGTATTTAGTTAAACCCAAAAGAACCATAATGTTCTTTACCGAAACGGTAACAATGCCTGAGGCGGTGTTTTTCCGGGCCTTGCGCCGATCAGCCAGCGGCGTGGTCTATGCGCTGGACGATGACCAGCAGCCGTTGCCGAGGACGTAGGCCTTAACGAGCGCACAACAAAAAGCCCCCTCATAAGAGGGGGCTTGGGTCACAGCTCTGCTTGAAGCGTGAGGCTTAGCCGTTTGAGCAGCCGTTACCCATCACGCTGTATTGGAGGGTGTGACGCTGACCTTGATGGTCTTCGTAAGTCATGTGCACTGGAACAACACCGCAGGTATCCGGAACCGCATCCATGCTGATAACTTTAGCAACATCAAGTTTCATGGAGTACGTGTATTGTTCAACAGCTGCGTTGTTAACAGCTTGCACTTCGTCAGCAGCGGCGATTGTAGAGAAACCGACCAACGCAAGTACGATTAAGCTTTTCATTTTATTTACAGGCCTTTAAATCAATCACAACTGACTGACTTCACTTGCCGAGGAGGCGGAAGAAGTTGTTAAACCGTTTAGAGTTAGGTCTAACACGAAGTACCATCCCTGCGGGGTTCGTGTGCTAGGGAATGTGCGTAGTTTACAAGGATGGTTATTTAGTTATACCCAAAAGAAGCATAATGTTCTTTACCGAAACGGTAACAATCCCTGGCGCAGCGTTTTGAGGCCGGCAAACCGGCCTCTGGCCCCCGTCTTAAGGCAGCAGAACTACCTTGTTTCCGCTCCCCTTATTAACCTCCTCATACCGCGCCAGTCCCTCACTCAATGGCGACTCAAACAACCCGGTCGGCAAGGGCAATAATCCTTCATCAAAAAACCGCCCGAATTGATCGAGCATCCCGGCGCACGCCTCTGTCCCGTAGAGCAATGAGTTGATCCCCACAACAGACCCGCCTTTGCGATACAGCGCCAACGCAGGCAGGTGCACGTGCCCATCCGCAGGCGCAGCGATGATGGCGATGCGGCCGAAAGGGGCCAGGGCAGTGACGGCGGCAGGGAGCCAGAAACCCGTGGTGTCGAAGATGACGTCGGCGCCGCCGGTGAAGACTGCGTTGACGCTGGCGGCGAGGTCTTCGGGTGTGTCGAGCTGGATGGCGTTGAAGCCTTGGTCGTTGAGCGCTTTAACGTGCTTGGGGCGACGCACTGCGCCAAGCACGTGGGCACCACGGATTTTTGCCAAGGCCAGGGCGGCGCTGCCGACTGCACCGTTGGCGCCGATCACCAGCAGGCGCGTGTCAGCGGTCACCAGGCTACGTTCCAGTGCATCCCACGCAGTGGTGAACGGGACGCCGAGGCTGGCAGCCTGGGCAAAGCTCAAGGCTTTGGGTTTGAGGGCGACGCCTTTGGCGGGCAGGGTCAAATACTCCGCATGCGAACCGTCGCGGAAGAAGCCCGGCTCTTTACCGGTCCCCCAGACTTCCTGACCGATCAGTGCCTGCGGACCTTCCACGACGATACCGGCAAAGTCCCGACCGGGGATGCGCGGCAGGGTGGTGTAGGGAAAGCGCCCGAGTACGTTTTTCACGTCGCTGGGGTTGAGGCCGGCGGCTTTCACCTGGATCAGTACTTCGCCCTGAGCAGGAGTGGGCTTGGGCACGTTGAGGTAGTGCAGGGCCGCGAGGTCGCCGGTTTTGGCAAATTGCAGGGCATTCATGAGGGGCTCCATCTCTGGGTGTCGCGTTGCGCCATGGGGCTGACGACCGCGTTTTAGGTGTCCAGAGTGTAGGAGGGAGCGCAGATAGCTGTCGGTCAACTGCTTCTGTTTTACTGCCAAACAACGTCAGACAATCGCGCAGACCGTCGTCAGACCGCACCTTCGCCGACCGGGTACTGCGAAGGACTCATGCCAAGTTCACGACGGAACATATCGCTGAAACTGCTGGGCGAATAACCGAGATCACGCGCGATGGTGCTGATCGGCACCCCCTGAATCAGCTCGGCGACCGCCGTTGCCAATTGCACCTGTCGCCGCCACTCAGCGAAGCCCATGCCCAGCGCAGCTTGAAACAGACGCGCCAACGTACGCACGCTGGCGCCAGCATTTTCCGCGTGCTGCTCGAAAGACACATCCAGCGAGGGCGACGCCATTACCGCCTGGCACAGGTTGATCAGGCGACGGTCGGAGCTATCGGGCATGGGGATTTTCAGTACGGTGCGCCTGGCTCGCCTCAACTCCAGCAACGCAAGGCCTACGACCGCGTCGTAATAGTCCTGGCCCTGTTGATCCTGCCCCTCTTGAGCCTGAGCCTGCCCCACCAGATTGAGGATCAGCTCACGCAGCAGGCGCCCGACTTCGATGACCTGCACGGTACTTTCCAGCGTCGCGGCAATCGCCGGGCGCAGGTAGATGTTGCGCATTTCCAGGTCCGACACCACCCGAATCCCATGTATCACGCCCGGCGGTAACCACACCGCACGTTGCGGCGGCACGACCAGCGCTTCGTTTGGGGTTTCAAGCCACATGACGCCGGACATGGCGTACAGCACCTGCCCCCAGACATGCTCGTGCGGCTCGATGTACAGGCCACGCGGGTACGTCCGCGCCAGAGGCTGCACGGGGACGGCGGTGTCACTAAGGTCGGGCGGTGCAGCGAGGGCCATTGCGGTGACCGGGAGCGAGAGGATGTGCGCATGGTAACGAGCGCCATGAGTTGTCGCCATCAATGCGTGATGGCTGCATCTACAGGCGAAGGCGAAGGCGGTTGCGGCCTTGTATTTGATACACCCCACACACAAAAACGCCCCGATCAACTCGAGGCGTTTTTATCAGCGCTTCACACGTTCAAGCATCAGAAAATGTTGATCGGGTAGTCGACGAAGATACGGGTTTCGTTACCTTCGTCGTTGTAGGCGCTGGCGTTGTCCGAGACGCGCAAGAAGGAGTTGCGCAGGCGCACGGAGAGGTTTTTCGCCGGGCCAGCCTGTACGACGTATTGCAGCTGGCTGAAGATTTCGCGCTCTTCGCCATTGCCGCGGCCAGTGCCGTCGTCGATGTGGTCGCCACGTACGTAGGCGACTTTGTAGGTCAGCCCTGGCACCACGAGCGTGCCCAGGTTGATCCCGTAACCCAGTTGCCAGGAACGTTCGTCTTTGGCGTTGAAGTCAGACCAGTAGGAGTTGGCGAGGTAGATGGTGTTGCCGCCGTCCCCCGTACCGCCCGCGTTGCGATAACCGCCGTAGTTGTAGCCGGTATCGCCGGTGCTGCGCTGGTGAGCGAGGGTGAAGGAATGGATACCGAGGGCGTAGGTCGCCGCCAGGCTCCAGATTTTGTTGTCGCGCGCGTCGTCAACGGCGAAATCTTTGTCCAGCCGGGTTTTGTACCCGTTGAAATCGAACGTCAGCGACTCATCGTTCTGGAGTGCAACCACGTAGTTGAGGTTGAGGTATTGCTTCTTCAGTACGTCTTCATCGTTGGACGCGTAGAACGCGGCGCTGAAGCTGTCGGTAAATTTGTAGCTACCGCCGTAGACGTCGATCTTCTTCAGATCGCCGCTGTCATGGCCTTCGGCGCTTTTACGAGATTCAGCGGTGAATCGACCCAAGTTCAGTTCAAGGCCTTTGATTTCCTTGGACGTGATCAGCGTGCCGGTGTAGCTCTCCGGCAGCAGGCGCGAGTTGTCGTAGCTCAATACCGGCAGCGACGGCATTTGATCGCCGTACTTGATCACTGTATTGGAGAAACGTGCCTTGATCGCTGCGCCACCTTTGGACAGGTCGCCAGCCGCTTCGCCGCTGTCGCCCTGCTTGAAGAAGTCGATACCGGCTCGGCCGCTTTTGCCCTTGCCGCCGTCCAGGCGAACGCCGTACAGCGCGAATGCATCGACGCCCACGCCGACAGTGCCTTGGGTGAAACCGGATGCGAAATCGGCAGTAATGCCTTGGCCCCATTCGGCCTTGTCCTGAACGCCGTTCTTGTAATCACGGCTGATGTAAGCGTTGCGCAAGAGCAGGTTGAGGCTGCTGTCTTCGACAAACCCTTTGGAATCCGCTTGTCCATCGGCCATAGCCTGAGTGGCGCACATGACGCCCAAGGCGATCACGCCAATACGTACATTCAACATCTTGTTTTCCTTAATACGAGTTGATCACGCGCTGTGGCCTTGGCCGAACAGGGGTTGCGGCCTTTGAGTCTGGTCAATCGGACCGACTCAGAAGGCCCGCACGAAATCATCGCAGTGGACTACTGATGCTACGTACATGGCGGGTAGCCACAGGCGGGCGCGAATCCTAGCCGTGGGTTGGCCGGGGTGTCAATTTTGAAAACTCAATGATCCAGAATCAGTATCAATACATCCAGCTCGGCGTCGCTGATCAGCCCAACCGGGTAGCGAGCCTGCAGCAATTGTCGTGAATCAGGCTCCGGCGCCTGGGATCTTCTGGTTGTCCTTAACCAGTCCGCCATCAACTGGCGTGATTCGCTACTTGCAGACAAACTACGAGCAAGGGGCTGCTCAATACCTGCGTTCATGGGGACAACCTCTTGAGTCTTGAGCGGCTAAATGTACCTGTGCTTTATGACAGCGCCGCGAAGGACAGTGCAGGTCAGCGATTTGACGTCAACAAAAAGCCCATCGATTGATGGGCTTTAGAAAGCAAGAACAAGACCAACTCAGCCCTTGTGCGGAGCCGGTTGCTGCTGCGTCAGGCAATGGATATTCCCGCCACCCAGCAACAGTTCGCGACCCGGCACCATGACGACCTCATGCTCCGGAAACAAACGCTGCAAAATCTCACGCGCCGTTTCGTCGAGAGGGTCGTCAAAGCTAGGCGCAATAAGGCCGCCATTGACGATCAGGAAATTGACATAGGAGCCGGCCAGCCGCACAAAAGGGTTGCGCTCCTGACTGCCGTGCACCTGATCGACGCCTGCGCACTCTTCTTCGGTGGCGAACAGCGGGTCGGGGATTGGCATTTTATGCACAATAAACGGGCGGCCCTTGGCGTCGCGCGCGTGCTCCAGGACACGCATTGCCGCCTGGCAACGTGGGTAGTTGGGGTCTTTTGGATCATCGGTCCACGCCAGTAACACTTCGCCGGGACGCACGTAGCAACAAAAGTTATCCACATGGCCGTCGGTTTCGTCGTTGTACAGGCCGTCCGGCAACCAAATGACCTTCTCTACCGCCAGATGATCACGCAGCACCGCTTCGATCTCTTCGCGAGACAGGTGCGCATTACGGTTGCGATTGAGCAGGCATTCTTCGGTGGTAATTAGCGTGCCTTCGCCGTCGACGTGAATCGAGCCGCCCTCAAGCACAAAGCCTTCGGTCACATAGCGTGGACTGCGTTCGATTTCCAGCACCTTGCTGGCCACCTGCTCGTCGAGGTTCCACGGCGAATACAGTCCACCGTCGAAACCACCCCACGCGTTGAAGCCCCAGTCGACGCCGCGCACTTCGCCCTTGTCATTAATGACGAAGGTCGGCCCGGTATCGCGTATCCAGGCATCGTTGTTACTGATCTCAACGACGCGAATGTTCGGCACATCGAGGCGCGCACGAGCGTTGTCGTACTGCGCGGCAGAAACACCCACGGTCACCGGTTCGAAACGCGCGATGGCTTTGGCCAAAGCGACATGGGCGCTCTGTACCGGCTTGCCGCCCAGGCGCCAGTTGTCCGGGCGCTCGGGCCAGATCATCCAGGTCTGGGTCTGCTGCGCCCATTCGGCCGGCATGTAGAAGCCATCGGCGCGCGGTGTGCTTTTCAGCGTGGTCATGGCGATCAGGACTCCAGGGAACCGTCGAGCGTTTTGATCGCGCCGTACAGGTTAGGGCGACGATCACGGAAAGTGCCCCACGCGCTACGGGTGTGCTCAAGTTCGTCGAGGTCGAAGCTGTGAACCAGCACGCCCTCTTCTGTTTCATTGAGCTCTGCGACTTTTTCGCCGAACTGGTTAGCGATAAACGACGAGCCGTAGAACGTGATGTCGTAGCCGTCCTGCTCTTCGTTACCGATACGGTTGCTGGCGATCAGCGGCATCAGGTTGGCGCCGGCATGGCCTTGTTGCACACGCTGCCAGTGGTCGCGGGAACTGATGGTCTTGTCATGCGGCTCGCTGCCGATGGCCGTTGGGTAGAACAGGATTTCCGCGCCCAGCAACGCCATGCTGCGGGCGCACTCCGGGAACCACTGATCCCAGCAAATGCCCACGCCGATTTTTGCGTAACGGGTTTGCCAGACTTTGAAGCCGGTGTCGCCCGGGTTGAAGTAGTACTTCTCGTGATAGCCAGGGCCATCCGGGATGTGGCTTTTACGATAAATCCCGAGGTTGGTGCCGTCAGCGTCGATGATCACGATGCTGTTGAAGCGTGCACGTCCCGCCAGTTCGAAAAAGCTGATCGGCAGCACGACGTTCAATTCTTTGGCGATTTTCTGGAAGTGCTTGATGGCAACGTTTTCTTCCATGGACGTGGCCAACTGCAGATAGTCCGGGTTCGGCTTCTGGCAGAAATACGGGGTTTCGAACAACTCCTGAATCAGGATGATCTGCGCGCCTTTGGCAGCGGCTTCGCGCACCAGCTTTTCAGCGGTTTCGATGTTTGCTTCAAGATCCCAGGAACAGGCCATCTGGGTGGCGGCGACGGTAACGATACGGCTCATGGAAATCTCCTCCTGGGAAAATGCGGTGGGGCCATCACCTTAGCAGACGGCCCGTGACAATCTTGGGAGCTTTATAGCCGATAAAAATCGGCCTTGGAAGGTTAATTAGACGGCATGCAAAAATAATTAGCCTTTTAGATCGATAACAATCGGTTATCAGGCTTGATTTCCTTGTCTCCCCCCTCGCGAATGAATTCGACTCAGCCGAGCTCGTCCAACACCTTCGACACCGTATCCACAAAGAAATCCACACTCTGCCGGGTGGTGCACATCGGCGGCTTGATCTTGAGGATGTTCAAGTAGTCACCGGTCGGCTGCATGAAGATCCCCAACTCACGTAGACGATCACACAGGTAGGCGGTTTCCTCAGTGGCAGGCTCGAGGGTTTCACGGTCGCGGATCAGCTCCACGCCCAGATAGAAGCCAGAGCCATGCACCGCACCGACTAATGGATGTTTATCGATCAAGGCTTCGAGGCGCGCCTTGAAATGACCGCCCACCACTCGGGCGTTTTCCCACAGCTGTTCCTTGTCCATCACATCCAGTACAGCCAGGCCGATGCGGCAACTGACAGGACTACCGCCCGCCGATGAGAAGAAATAACCCTCGGCCTCCAGCGCTTCGGCAATTTCCCGACGGGTAATGACCGCACCCAATGGCTGGCCGTTGCCCATACCCTTGGCCATGGTGATGATGTCCGGCACCACGCCCTGCTCTTCGAAACCCCAGAAGTAATGGCCCAAACGGCCGTAACCGACCTGCACTTCGTCCGCGATGCACACCCCGCCCTGGGCGCGGACCTTGGCGTATACCTGCTGCAGATAGCCCGGTGGCAACGAGATTCCGCCCGCGTTGCCGTACACCGGCTCGCAGATGAACCCGGCGACCTGACGTTCCTGCCCGACCAGCTTCGCCAGCGTGTGTTCTACGCTGCGCACGTAATCCGGCGCGCTGTCGCTGCCACGGAACTCACCGCGATAGGTATTCGGCGCCGTCACCGGGTGCACCCAATCAGGCCGGGTGCTCAGGGCTAGCGGGTTGTCGGCAATCGAGGTGGAGATGGCATCGGTCGCCACCGACCAGCCGTGATACGCCTCCAGCACGCTGAGCATGTCGCGCCCGCCGCTGTAAGCCCAGGCGAGGCGAATCGCCAGGTCATTGGCTTCGGTGCCGCTGTTGACCAGAAACACCCGGTCCATGGTGTCCGGCGCCAGTTCCAGCAAGCGCTCGGAGAATTCGGCGATGGCCGCGTAGTGAAAGCGCGAGTTGGTGTTGAGCAACGACCACTGACGTGCAGATTCTTCGGCCATGCGCGGATGCCCATGCCCCAGCACTGCGACGTTGTTGAGCATGTCCAGATAAGACCGGCCCTGCATATCAATCAGGTGATTGCGCCAGCCCCGCTCGATCTGCGGCGGATCCTGGTAATAGTGCTTCTGCGACCGGGCGAAGCTGGCATCGCGACGTGCCAGCAGCTTCGCTGAGTCTTCAATCGGCGGCGCATCGCAATCGAATCCCAGTAACGCGGCGGGCGAAGGGCACACTACTTGCCAGGCCGGCGCCCACGAAGGCGTACTGAACAACGGCGGACTGATATCGGTCGTGCGACACAGCTGGACCATCAACAAGCCGCTGCTCTGGCCAATCTCCTGACCTGCACGCACGGCACACCCTGAGTCCAGCGCCGAGGTCACGCCCCACACGCGCAGATTCATCTGCTTGCCGACCAGCCACAGCGCAGCATCAGCGGTCAGGCGCAACGTACCGCCGAATGGCGCGTGCAGCGCAGTGCCCGAAGGCACATGCAGTTCGACATGCAAGGCGCAGGTGTCAGGCTCTTTAGCGCTGTCGGGGACGGTGCGCGACAAGCGATATTCGCCGTATCGGGTGGAGGCCAGTCCGCTTTTGATGCCCGCTTCAAGCAACAACTGCTCATCGATACCGGGCTGCTCCCAATTGCCAGCGGTGAAGTGCGTGCTGAGTACGCCCAGATCGACAGGTGTAAATTCGCGACCACTCAGGCTAGGCAGCAGAGGCAAGAACGACTCGACGCGGGTTGCGGGCTGAGCCAGCCCGACGCTGGCCAGAATCGCCGCTTCCATCAATTCGAGAGGCACCGAAGTGGCCACATCGAAGATGCCCCACTCGCTCTGCAAGTTGGCCTGGATGTAGGTGTTATGCGGTTCGATGCTGGCCTGCTGCTCGCTGCTGAGCACCAGAATCGCCGCCCGCGCGACGATTAATGGCCACAGCGCCTGCAACTCTTCGGGTTGCAACGGGTTGATGGCCTGATACGCCTGAATCGCCGGCAGGATGTACAGCGGATTGCCATCGGCATGGTGCAACAACGCCGCGCACGTCACGGAGAGATCGGCAACTCGCCAGGTAGTGACCAAATCCCCGAAATCAATCAAGCCCTGCAACTGCCATTGGCGTTGCTGATCGCGTTCCCAAACCACGTTGTATTCGGTGATATCCAGGTGAATCGCCTGCACCGGCAGCTTCGCCACCAGCGGCCGTAAGCGGTGCTGCGCCTGCTCGGCAGCGTGTGCAAGCAAGGCGCGCTCTTCGGGGTTTTTGATGACCGGTAATAGATGCTTGATCAGCGCATCGGCATGCCGCGGGTCCCACTGCAGCGTTCGCTCCAGGCCCGCGTGCTGAAAACTCGCCAGCGCCTGATCGACCTGAGCGCACAGCTCGCCCAACCCCACCACCACGTCGCGGCTCAGGTGGGGCAAATGGGCCAACGACTGACCGTCGATGAACTCAAGCAACCGCGCCTGCACAGCCCGCCCACCGATCTCCAGCGAGAGCAATTCCTCACCGTTGCTGGCCGCCATCACCCGAGGCACACGCAACCCTGGCTTCGCCCCTAAATGCCCCAGCGCCGCGTGCTGTGCCTGAAGCTCGCGCAGCGAATAATCACCGTGGCAAATCTTCAAGACATAGCGCCCTTGAGCGCTGTCGAGCAGGTAGTTACGGTCCTGCTGACTGCCCAGCTCCTTGAGCGTCCCGCTCAACCCGTAATGCTGTTCAAGCAACAGCAACGCCTGCTCGGCGCTGACTTCCGGGCACGGCAGACTGGAACGATGAATCAACGTGGCGAGCGGCATAACGACCTCAACGGTTCTTATTAGCGGCCTATATCGCCAGTTGGCTGGGCGATGCGCAAGGGGTGTGTTCAGAAAAAACCACCATGAGGAAGAAATGAACGGCTTCTATGAACGGCAGAGAGGACGTAGGGGGCATGCTCATTAAGGGTTAATACGGTATCTACAGGATCGCCGGCGATCTTCAGCGTTTTTTTCGCCGCACTTAACTCGCGGGAAAACTCAAAAAATTTAGGCGTTTATGGTCACCGACTTCAGCCGCGACAGTTTTATGGCGCACCGCCCGCTCCCCATGTGTTTTTTTCATGGCTTTGTAGCCGTTTCTCGATCAATCGCACTTGCACCGACCCTCTCCTGCCGACAAGCTATGTCTCATCCGCTTAACGTCCATCCAAGGAAGAAGGCAAACCCATGCGAATACTCGTTACAGGCGGTGCCGGCTTTATCGGTTCGGCGCTGATCCGTCACCTGATTCAGAACACCGATCACGAAGTCCTCAATTACGACAAACTGACCTACGCTGGCAATCTGGAGTCGCTGCAAAGCATTGCGACCAACACCCGCTATGAGTTTGTGCAGGCCGATATCGTTGATCAAGCCGCCGTCAGCGCTGTGCTGGCACGTTTCGAGCCCCACGCGATTATGCATTTGGCTGCTGAGTCCCACGTTGACCGTTCTATCGATGGTCCGGCGGAATTCATTCAGACCAACATCGTCGGCACCTACAGCCTGCTCGAGGCCACACGCGCCTACTGGGGCAAGCTGCCTGAAGCCGAACGTGCGGCGTTCCGCTTCCACCATATTTCCACCGACGAGGTGTACGGCGACCTGCACGGCGTCGACGACCTGTTCACCGAAACCACGCCTTACGCACCGAGCTCGCCGTATTCGGCCAGCAAAGCGGCGTCTGACCACCTGGTTCGGGCCTGGCATCGCACCTACGGCTTGCCGGTCGTTGTCACCAACTGCTCCAATAACTACGGGCCGTTCCACTTCCCGGAGAAGCTCATCCCGCTGGTGATCCTCAACGCATTGGCGGGTAAACCGCTGCCGGTGTATGGCAATGGCCTGCAAGTGCGCGACTGGCTGTATGTTGAAGATCACGCCCGGGCGCTGCTTAAAGTGGTCACCGAGGGTGTTGTCGGCGAGACGTACAACATCGGTGGCCACAATGAGCAAAAGAATATCGATGTGGTGCGCGGCATCTGCGCGCTGCTTGAAGAGCTGGCGCCAGAGCACCCGCCAGGTGTAGCGAATTTCGCTGATCTGATCACCTACGTAACCGATCGCCCGGGCCACGATATGCGCTACGCCATCGACGCCAGCAAGATCGAACGCGAGCTGGGCTGGACACCTGAAGAAACATTCGAATCGGGTCTGCGCAAAACCGTGCAGTGGTATTTGGATAACCTAGACTGGTGCCGCAGGGTCCAGGACGGCAGCTACCAAGGCGAACGACTGGGATTCACTGACCTAAAGGATTTGATCGCATGATGAAAGGCATCGTTCTGGCTGGCGGTTCGGGCACGCGCCTGCACCCCATCACCCTTGGTGTTTCCAAGCAATTGCTGCCGGTCTATGACAAACCGATGATCTATTACCCGATCTCGGTGCTGATGCTGGCCGGCATCCGTGAAATTCTGGTCATTTCCACCCCGCAGGACTTGCCGCAATATCGCAACCTGCTGGGTGATGGCAGCCAGTTTGGCGTGCATTTTCACTACAAGGAACAGCCCACTCCGGACGGCCTGGCCCAGGCGTTTCTGATCGGCGAAGAGTTCATCGGCGATGACCCTGTGTGCCTGATTCTGGGCGACAACATTTTCCACGGACAGCATTTCAGCGAGCAGCTGCAAAGTGCCGCCGAGCACCCTAAAGGCGCAACGGTCTTCGGTTACTGGGTCAAGGATCCAGAGCGTTTTGGCGTGATTGACTTCGATGAGAGTGGCCGTGCGCTGTCCATCGAAGAAAAACCGAAAAAGCCGAAATCCAGCTACGCCGTGACCGGTCTGTATTTCTACGACAACGATGTTATCGAGATCGCCAAAGCGGTGAAACCTTCGCCCCGTGGCGAGCTGGAGATTACCGACGTCAACAACGCCTACCTGGAACGCGGCGATCTGCGGGTCGAGCGCTTCGGTCGGGGCTTTGCCTGGCTTGATACCGGCACCCACGACAGCCTGCTGGAAGCTTCGCAGTACGTTCAGACCATCGAACATCGTCAGGGCCTGAAAGTGGCTTGCCTGGAAGAGATCGCGTTCCAGAACGGCTGGATCGACCGCGAGCACCTGCTCAATCGCGCCGATGCATTCGGCAAGACCGGCTATGGCCAATACCTGTTCAAGCTTGCCGGGGAATACCAATAATGAAGGTGGTGCCGACTGAGCTGCCTGGGGTCCTGATTCTGGAGCCCAAAGTATTTGGCGACGAGCGCGGGTTTTTCTATGAAAGCTTCAATGCGCGCGACTTTAAACAAGACACAGGCATAGACGCGGACTTCGTTCAGGACAACCATTCACGCTCGCAAAAGGGCGTGTTGCGGGGCCTGCATTACCAACTGGAACAAGCCCAAGGCAAATTGGTTCGGGTCACGGCGGGGGAAGTGCTGGATGTCGCGGTGGATATTCGCCGCAGCTCGCCGACCTTCGGGCGCTGGGCCAGCGTCCTGCTTTCCGCCGAAAACAACCGTCAGTTATGGATCCCGCAAGGCTTTGCCCATGGGTTCCTGGTACTCAGCGACTACGCCGAATTCCTCTACAAAACCACCGATTACTATCAGCCTCGTGCCGAGCGCTGCATTCGCTGGAATGACCCGGACCTGGCGATCGACTGGCAGCTCACCGACATCCCGAAACTGTCGGAGAAGGATCAAAACGGCAGAAGCCTGAACGAGGCTGAGCTGTTCTCATGACGCAATCCTCCACACCACCCCTGAAGATACTGATCAGCGGACAGCACGGTCAGGTGTCACGCGAGCTGCAGAAAAGCCTGGCTGATCTCGGCGAACTGCACGTGCTGGGACGCGATCAACTGGACCTTGGCCAGCCCGAGGCCATTCGTGACCACGTGCGTGCACTACGTCCGGACTTGATGATTAATGCGGCAGCGCACACCGCCGTTGATCAGGCTGAAAACGAACCCGAGCTGGCCTTCGCGATCAATGCCACGGCACCCGGCATTTTCGCAGAAGAGGCTGATCGGCTGGGCGTCCCCCTGATTCACTACTCCACCGATTACGTGTTCGACGGCAAAAAAGACTCGGCCTATACCGAGCAGGATGTGCCAAACCCGCTGGGTGTGTATGGCCGTAGCAAGCTGGCAGGCGAACAGGCGATTGCTGCGGTGGGTGGCAAGCACCTGATCCTGCGCACCAGTTGGGTTTACTCCCTGCACGGGCGCAACTTCCTGCTGACCATGCAACGCCTGCTGCAAGAGCGGGCAGAGTTGCGCATCGTCTCGGACCAGATCGGCGCACCCACCTGGGCCGGCACCATCGCCCACAGCACGCGTTTGCTGATCGAACGCTGGCGCGACGGACAGGCTGGCGCCTGGGGTACGTATCACCTGACCGCCAGCGGCGAGACGTCGTGGTTCGGTTTTGCTCAGGCCATTGGTGAGCAACTGATCAAACAAGGCAAGCCTTGCGCGACGCTGGAAGCGATTCCGTCCAGCGCCTACCCGACTCCCGCCGAACGCCCGCTGAACTCACGCCTCGATTGCAGTCTTCTGCACCGCGAATGGCAGGTGCAGCAGCCTGATTGGCATCACGCGTTGCTGGAGTGCTTAGCCGGTCAGCAGTAGGCATAATGGGTTGATCAGCTTCTGCCCGGAGGGCGTGGGCGCTGACGTGTCTGCGAACGGCGTCACGCGGAGTGCCTGAGGCACCGCGTTCGCAGACACGTCAGCGCCTGCAAATAATCCGTGTCAGGCGAACCTCATCTGGCGCATTTCTATGATCACGACGTCCACCGTTGCCCGACGCCCCCGCTGGCGTAGCCTTGCGTTGCTGGCGCTTTGTCTTGCGCCGCTGTTGTGGCCACTGCAGCATCTGGCCGAACGCTATTACCGCAATGAGCTGGTCAGCCAGAACCGCCAGACGCTTGATCTCTACGTCGCCAACCTGCTCGGCACCCTGCATCGCTATGAAGTATTGCCACAAATTCTCGGCGATCTGCCAGCCCTGCGCGCGGTGTTGGCGAACCCGGAGCAAAAGGTCACCCTGGAAGACGCCAACCGGTTGCTCAAGGATATATGCGAACAGACCGGGGCAGAGGTGATGTACCTGATGGACCCCGGCGGCAATACGCTGGCAGCGTCCAACTGGGACAAACACGACAGTTTCGTGGGCCGCAACTTTGCCTTTCGTCCTTACTTCAGTGAAGCCATGGCCGGCCGCCTGGGGCGCTTTTTCGGCTTGGGCACGACCTCGGCCAAACGCGGTTACTTCTTTGCCGGTGCCGTGCACGATGGCGACAAGGTGATCGGTGTGCTGGTGGTCAAGGTCGATCTGGATCGCACCGAGACCTTGTGGGGCAAGACCCCGGAGCAATTGCTGCTGACCGATCACAATGGCGTGGTGATCCTGACCTCGAACCCTGAATGGCGCTTTCGTGCGACCCGTCCGTTGAACCAGGACGAACAGCAAGCCATCAACGCCATCCAGCCCTATCCGACCCGGAACCCGAAGCCGCTGATCCTCGACGAAAAGGCCTGGCTGACGCAAACCCAGCAGATCGACGAGACCGGCTGGACCGTGAACATCCTTGCCCCACGCGGGCTGGTCGACCGACCGGTGCGCACCGCCGTCGCTGTCGGCGGCGCGACCCTGTTGGTGCTGATGCTGCTGCTGGGCCTGATGATGCAACGCCGACGCCATTACCTGGACCGCATTGCCTTCGAAGCCAAGGCCCGTCGCGAGCTGGAAATCCGCGTAATCGAACGTACCGCCGACCTCGAAGGCCTGAACAGCCGACTCAAGCAAGAAGTGCTGGAACGCGAGCAGGCACAGCAGGAACTCGTCCGCGCGCAAGACGAACTGGTGCAGGCCGGCAAACTCTCGGCACTCGGGACCATGTCCGCCAGCATTAGCCATGAACTCAATCAACCGCTGGCGGCGATCCGCAGCTATGCGGAAAACGCCGAAGTGTTGCTCGATCACGAACGCACCGAAGACGCCCGGGGCAATCTCAAGCTGATCAGCGAACTGACAGGGCGCATGGCCTCGATCATCGCCCACCTGCGCGCTTTCGCCCGACGCGACCGGCATGCGCCGGAAAGTGTCGCCCTGCAACCGGCACTCGACGATGCCTTGGCGCTGTTGTCCAAACGCCGTCGGGCGATGGAAGTCGAACTGATCCGCGACCTGCCGGACGCGACATTATGGGTTCAGGCCGGTGAAACCCGCTTGCGTCAGGTACTCGGCAACGTGTTGGCCAATGCCCTTGATGCGCTCACCGAAAAAGGTCCGCCGCGCAAGCTCTGGCTGAGTGCCGAACAGACCCCCGAAGGCGTCAATCTGTATATCCGCGATAATGGCCCGGGGTTTTCCAAAGAAGCACTGGCCCGTGCCCGCGAGCCGTTTTTCACCACCAAGACCCGAACCCAGGGGTTGGGCCTCGGCCTGGCGATTTGCGATACGCTGATGCGCGCGTTGGGCGGCGAGCTACTGCTCGCCAATCATCCCGACGGCGGCGCCCTGCTGACCCTGCACCTGCGGGCCGGGGCGTCCGGGGTCAATCTTCAACCGCCAGAGGATCTATCTGCATGAGTACGGACCACGCCATCGACAGCCGAATTCAGGTGGTGCTGATCGACGACGACCCGCATCTGCGAGGCGCCCTCAGCCAGACCCTGGACCTTGCCGGCTTGCACGTTCTGGCGTTGGCCGACGCCAAGGGCCTGGCGAGTCGCATTGAGCGCGACTGGCCGGGCGTGGTGGTGAGTGATATCCGCATGCCGGGCATAGACGGGCTCGAACTGCTCACGCAACTGCATACTCAGGACCCGGAACTGCCCGTGCTGCTGATGACCGGTCACGGCGACGTGCCGTTGGCGGTGCAAGCCATGCGCGCCGGCGCCTATGACTTCCTGGAGAAACCGTTCTCCAGCGACGCGATGCTCGACAGCGTGCGCCGCGCGCTCGATCTGCGCAGCCTGGTGCTGGACAACCGCAGCCTGCGCCTGGCCTTGAGTGATCGTACGCAATTGAGTACACGCCTGGTCGGCCAGTCCGCGCCAATGTTGCGTCTGCGTGAGCAGATCGGCGCCTTGGCCGCGACCAAGGCCGACGTGCTGATACTCGGTGAAACCGGCACCGGCAAAGAAGTGGTTGCCCGCGCCTTGCACGACCTGTCCAACCGCCGCGCAGGACCTTTTGTCGCGATCAACGCCGGCGCTCTGGCCGAGTCCGTCGTCGAAAGCGAGCTGTTCGGGCACGAACCGGGGGCATTCACTGGCGCGCAAAAACGCCGGATCGGCAAGTTCGAATTCGCCAACGGCGGTACGCTGTTTCTCGATGAAATAGAGAGCATGAGCCTGGAGGTACAGGTCAAATTGCTGCGCTTGCTGCAAGAGCGCGTGGTCGAGCGCTTGGGTGGCAATCAGCAGATCCCACTGGATATCCGGGTAATTGCCGCGACCAAAGAAGACCTGCGTCAGTCTGCCGATCAAGGACGCTTCCGCGCCGACTTGTATTACCGGCTGAATGTCGCGCCGCTGAAAATCCCACCGCTGCGCGAGCGTGGCGAAGATGCGTTGATGCTGTTCCAGCACTTCGCCGACTCCGCCAGCACTCGCCACGGGTTGCCCAAACACGAACTGCAACCGGGCCAACGCGCCCTGCTGTTGCGGCACATCTGGCCGGGCAATGTGCGCGAACTGCAAAACGTCGCCGAGCGCTTTGCCCTTGGCCTGGAACTGGCCCTTGAAGGCAATGAAGTTCCTAATATGCCAACCACCGGAGGCGGGCTCAGCGAGCAGGTTGAAAGCTTCGAACGATCCTTGATCGCGGCAGAGCTGACCCGGCCTCACAGCTCCGTGCGCAGCCTCGCCGAAGCCCTGGGGCTGCCACGCAAAACCCTGCACGACAAGTTGCGCAAACACGGCCTGAGCTTTGGTGACAGCAGCGGCAGCGCTGCCGATGAACTCGATTGATTGAAAGGAGCCCGCATGAATAATGACAGCCATCATTTGCAGAAAGTGCTGCATCACGACATTCCGCTGACCCGCGAGATGGGCCTCAAGGTGCTCAGCTGGCAAGGGCGACAGCTGCGTCTGCAGTTACCCCTGGCCCCCAACACCAATCACAAAAGCACGATGTTCGGCGGCAGCCTGTACTGCGCGGCCGTGCTGGCAGGTTGGGGCTGGCTGCATTTGCGCCTGCGCGAAGCGGGGATCGAGGACGGGCATATCGTGATTCAGGAAGGGCAGATCAGTTATCCGCTACCGGTCACCGTCGACGCCATCGCCACGTGCGAGGCGCCAGAGGATGCGGTATGGGAAAAGTTTCTAAGCACATACCGCCGCTATGGCCGCGCCCGCTTGACCTTGCCGACGTACATTTTCAATCAGGGCAGCGACGACGCGGCAGTACGTTTCAGCGGGCAGTTTGTGTTGCACCGTTAAGCCCTATAGCCCGGACTTGGCCAACGCCAACAGCTTGCTGCGCCACGGCGCATTCGCCGGCAACGCGAGAAACGAGGTGTTGAGCAGCGACTCACGCGACGGGTAGCTGAACGTCTCGCCTGCCAGATCGAGCACTTCGCCGCCTGCGCCTTCGAGTACACCTTGAGCGGCGGCGGTGTCCCACTGCGACGTCGGCGCCAGGCGCGGATAACAATCGGCGGCACCTTCGGCCAGCAGGCAGAATTTCAGTGAGCTGCCCACGCTGGTCAGTTGCAAATCACCCAGGCTCTCGGTCAATCCCGCCAACAAGCGTTCCTGTTCTGGGCTGGTATGACGACGGCTGGCGACCACGGTAAACGCTTCGCCGGGTGCTGGCGCCGTTCGCACGCTGATCGGCGCAGCATGGTCCTCATCGTCACTGCGCCACGCGCCCAACCCTGCACCGCCGAAGTAGCAGCGATTATTGGTGGGCATCGAGACCACGCCAAACACCACGCGGCCCTGTTCGATCAGGGCGATGTTGACGGTGAATTCTTCGCTGCCGGAAATGAATTCCTTGGTGCCATCCAGCGGATCGACCAGCCACCAACGCTCCCAAGTGGCGCGCTCACTGAGGGGAATGTCGGCATCTTCTTCGGACAGCACATGAATGTCAGGCGCCAGCGCCTGCAAACCCGCGACCAATAGATGATGGGCCGCTATATCCGCAGCGGTAACGGGCGACGCGTCGGCCTTGGCGACAACGGCCACATTTGCGCGCCAATACGGCA
Source organism: Pseudomonas sp. ASL8 (assembly GCF_056680355.1). Taxonomy (NCBI): domain Bacteria; kingdom Pseudomonadati; phylum Pseudomonadota; class Gammaproteobacteria; order Pseudomonadales; family Pseudomonadaceae; genus Pseudomonas; species Pseudomonas sp. ASL8. The sequence continues at coordinate 1,402,003 of NZ_CM155278.1, forward strand.
GGATCACTTCGCCGGCACGTCTGGCCAGTTCAATCACGGGCGCCAACAACGGATGCGGCAGATGGGCGAGCGCTTGGGTCATGGCTGGAATACTCCCCGCTGGGTCAATAAGTCACGGACCAGGTACAGCGCCGCCAACGCACGGCCCTCGCTGAACTGGGGGTGTTGAATCAGGCTGGACAGTTCGCGCAGATTGACCTTGTCGACGCGCATCGGCTCTGGTTCATCGCCCGGCAGGCTCTCTTCATACAAATCAGTGGCCAGCACCACCTGAATTTTCTGGCTCATGTAACCGGGCGACAGCGACAGCTCGGTCAAATGCTCAAGCTGATGAGCGCCAAACCCGGCCTCCTCCTTGAGCTCACGATTGGCAGCGGCCAGAATGTCTTCGCCCGGCTCGATCAGGCCCTTGGGCAAGGACAACTCGTACTCGTCGGTCCCCCCGCAGTACTCCTCGACCAACACCGCATGGTCGGCATCGAGCATCGCGACGATCATCACTGCGCCATAACCAACGCCTCTGCCCACTAGACGCTCGTAAGTGCGCTCAACGCCGTTGGCGAAACGTAACTGCAACGCTTCGACACGGAACAGATGGCTACTGGCGACGATTTCGCGGGCGAGGATGGTGGGTTTCTGTCGCATGGCAAGCTCCTTGGCGTGGACGGAGTACTATACCGTGGCTTTCCCGATTGTCTGTGTCGGATATGCTGACGTGGCTCATTCACCGCCCGAGAGACCTGAATGCCTTCTTTACCCTGGCGCGACATTGATACCGTTCTGCTCGATATGGACGGCACCCTGCTCGACTTGCATTACGACAACCATTTCTGGATGGAACACCTGCCACAGCGCTACGCCGAACTGCACGGGGTCAGCCGGGCCATGGCCGAACTGGAAATGGCGCCGCTGTTCGAGCAGAACGCCGGTACGCTCAACTGGTACTGCCTGGACTTCTGGAGTGCCGAGCTAAAGCTGCCGCTGCGCGAGCTGAAACTGGAAACCGCGCACCTAATCTCCCTGCGCCCGGATGCCGAAACGTTTCTGATGGCGATCAAGCAGGCCGGCAAACGCGTGATCATGATCACCAACGCCCACCGCGACTCGCTTTCATTAAAGATGGAGCGGGTGCAACTGGCGCCCTACTTCGAACGCATGATCAGCTCCCACGACTATGGGTTCGCCAAAGAGAACGCGCAGTTCTGGGACGCATTGCACGCCGACATCGCCTTCGAACCGGGTCGCAGCCTGTTTATCGATGACACCCTGCCGATCCTGCGCAGCGCCCGGGCATTCGGGGTCGCCTATCTGCTGGCCGTCAGCCAACCCGACAGCCGCAAAGGCCCGAAGAACACCGAAGAGTTTGCCGCGGTAGCGGATTATCGGGCATTGATTGCGGGGCTTTAGCTGCGCAGACACTGTACGAGCGGGCTTGCCCGCGATGGCGGTTTACCTGACACACCGCGTCAACCTGATCGCAGGCAAGCCAGCACCTACGGGATGAACTGCCTGCATAACGCCCCGGAGCGTAGATGGACATCAAACAGCTTAAATTCCTCATCGCCCTCGACGAGACCCGGCACTTCGGCCAGGCGGCGGCGCGCTGCCACATTACGCAGCCGACCCTGTCGATGCGCCTGCGCAGCCTGGAAGAAGAGCTGGAGTTGCCGCTGGTCAATCGTGGTCAGCGCTTCGAAAGTTTTACCGCGCCGGGTGAACGGGTACTGGCCTGGGCGCGGACAGTACTCGCCGCCTATGACGGCTTGTATGCCGAAGCGGCAGCGTGTCGGGGGCATCTGGTCGGTACGTTGCGCCTGGGCGTGGTGCCGCTGTCGAGTTTCGATCCACTGCAACTGATGCAACGCATGCATCAGTTGCACCCGAACCTGCGCTTCGAACTGTCGGCGCTCAGCTCCGAGCAGATTCTGGAGCAACTGGCGAGCAATCAGCTGGATCTGGGCGTGTCATATCTGGACCGGCTCGACGGCGAGCGCTTTGATTCCCTGGCACTCGCACAAACACGCATGGGCCTGCTTTACGATCACCGTCACTTCAGCTTCGGTGAGGATCCACTCAGCTGGGAAAGCCTGATCGAACTGCCCCTCGGCCTGCTGACCAGCGGCATGCACTTTCGTCAGTCCATCGACCACAATTTCCACAGTCGCGGCCTGAACCCCCTGCCCTTGCTGCAAACCGACGCGGTCCATCAATTGCTGCAAGCGGTGCATGGCGGTTTCTGTTGCGCGATCATGCCGCTTGATGGCGGTCTGGAGACCCTGACCGAGCACCTGCGCCTGCACCCCATCGCGGATGCCAAAACCCTGGCCCGGCTGGGTTTGATCATGCGTCGCAGCACGCCGCGATCCGCATTGGCCGAGGCATGCTTCTCCGCCTACCAGAAAATCATCGAGGCATCTTGATCGACGTCATCTATCAAGGCATCAGCACTAGCGATTAGACGTTATCGGACCACAGGCCTAGGCTAAAGGCTAATAATCTGCCGGTACTTTCCCATGCCCGCCAAGCGCACGGTCAGCACGGCGCCCGCATTGCACTCGCCAGCGTCCGCCGCAAGCCACACCTACAGCTACTCAAACCTTGAGCGCGAAGACTCGGGGAGCACGGCGCTGGCCGAAGAGGTGGCGCTGGCCATTGCCTACAATGGCATCAGCCAGGCGGTGATGCTGGTCAGCCCGACCGACCTTGAAGACTTCATCGTCGGCTTCAGCCTGGGCAGCGGCATCATTGCCTCTCCCGACGAAATCTACGACCTGAAGCTCAGCGGCTCAGGTTCCGCGCAGCACGCGCAGGTGGAGATCGCCAGCCGTGCCTTCTGGAACCTCAAGCAGCAGCGTCGCCAGCTGGCCGGGACCAGCGGCTGTGGCCTGTGCGGCGTGGAAGCGGTCGAGCAAGCGTTACCCGAACTCGATGTATTGCCGGGCGCGCCATTGCCGCCGGCGATCTGGCTGGAGGGGCTGCGCCAACGCATCAGCGCATTCCAGCCGCTGGGCCAGCATTGCGGCGCGGTACATGCCGCGCTGTTCATGGACAGTACTGGAGAGCTGCTGCTGGGCCGCGAAGACATTGGCCGGCACAACGCCCTCGACAAACTGATCGGTGCGTTGACCCGCCAGAACATTCCATTGACTGGCGGGATTGCCATCGTCACCAGCCGCTGCAGCCTGGAACTGATCCAGAAAGTACTGCGCGCCCGGATCCAAACGCTGGTCAGCCTGTCCTCACCCACCGGCCTCGCCCTGCAATGGGCACGCCGACACAACCTCAATTTAATCCACCTGCCGCAACACAGTGCGCCGCGGGTCTATAGCCCTGCGATGGAGAATCAAGCGTGAGCACTCGTCACCAAACCGACAAAGCCCCGACACCCCGCTACAAACCGTACAGAGGCGCGGCGGGCGGCTGGGGTGCACTGGTCAGTGTGACGCAGGCCTGGCTGAGCAGTGATAACGCGCTGAAGAACCTGCGCATGATGCTCAAGACCAACCAGAACGGCGGTTTCGACTGCCCAGGCTGCGCGTGGGGTGATTCGCCGGAAAGTGGCATCGTGAAGTTCTGCGAGAACGGCGCCAAAGCGGTCAACTGGGAAGCCACCAAGCGCCGTGTCGACGCCTCGTTTTTCGCCCGCTACAGCGTCAGCGCCCTGCGCGAGCAAAGCGACTACTGGCTCGAATACCAGGGTCGCCTGACCGAGCCGATGAGCTACAACGCTGAAACCGATCGTTATACGCCGATCAGTTGGGACGACGCGTTCGCCCTGATCGGCAAGCATCTGCGCAACCTGCCAAGCCCGGACATGGCCGAGTTCTATACCTCGGGCCGGGCCAGCAATGAAGCAGCGTACTTGTATCAACTGTTCGTGCGCGCCTACGGCACCAACAATTTCCCCGACTGCTCGAACATGTGCCACGAGGCCAGCGGTGTTGCCATGGCGCAAAGTGTTGGCGTCGGCAAAGGCACGGTAACGTTCGATGACTTCGAACACGCCGATGCGATTTTCGTCCTTGGCCAGAACCCTGGCACCAACCACCCGCGCATGCTCGAACCGCTGCGTGAAGCCGTCAAACGTGGCGCGCAAGTGGTGTGCATCAACCCGCTCAAAGAGCGCGGCCTGGAACGTTTCCAGCATCCGCAGCACCCGCTGGAAATGCTCACTAACGGCTCGGAGCCGACCAACACCGCATACTTCCGTCCTGCATTGGGTGGCGACATGGCGCTGTTGCGCGGCATGGCCAAGTACCTGCTGCAATGGGAACGCGAAGCTCAGGCCAACAACGCACCATCGGTCTTCGATCACGCCTTCCTGAACGAACACACCCACGGCGTGCTTGATTACCTGGCGACCGTCGATGACACCTCGTGGGAAGCGATCATTGAGCAGTCCGGCCTGCCCCTTGCCGATATCGAGCAAGCGGCGAAGATGTACTGCAAGGGTCAGAAAGTCATCATGTGCTGGGCAATGGGCATCACTCAGCATCGCCATTCGGTGCCGACCATTCAGGAAATCGCCAACCTGATGCTGCTGCGCGGCAACATTGGCAAGCCTGGCGCGGGCCTGTGCCCAGTGCGCGGTCACAGTAATGTGCAGGGCGACCGGACCATGGGCATCAATGAGCGTCCACCTGCGTTCTTCCTTGATGCGCTGGAAAAACGCTTCCAGTTCAAAGTCCCACGCGCACCGGGTCATAACGTGGTGGAAGCCATCCACTCGATGCTCGCGGGCAAATCCAGGGTCTTTATCGGCCTGGGTGGCAACTTCGCCCAAGCCACACCAGACAGCACACGCACCGTTGAAGCCTTGAACAACTGCGACCTGACGGTGCAGATCAGCACCAAGCTCAACCGCAGCCACCTGACTCACGGCGCACAAGCACTGATCCTGCCGTGCTTCGGCCGGACAGATATCGATATCCAGGCCGAAGGTCCGCAAGCGGTGACGGTGGAAGATTCGTTCAGCATGGTCCATGCGTCCAACGGCCAGCTACAGCCCTTGTCCAGACAGATGCGTTCGGAGCCGGCAATCATCGCCGGTATCGCTGCCGCGACCTTGGGCACGCAGCCTGTGGACTGGTTGTGGCTGACCTCGGATTACAGCCGCATTCGCGACCTGATCGCCGACACCATCCCCGGCTTCAAGGACTTCAATGAGCGCCTGAAAAATCCGGGGGGCTTCTATCTCGGCAACGCGGCCAGTGAGCGCCGCTGGAACACACCCACCGCCCGAGCCAACTTCAAGGCCAACGTCCTGCCGCTGGACCTGGTGCATGAGAACGTACGCTCTACCGGCCAGATTCCCGACCTGATCATGCAGTCCATGCGCTCGCACGATCAGTACAACACCACTATTTATGGGCTGGACGACCGTTATCGCGGGGTCAAAGGTCAGCGGGATGTGTTGTTCGTCAACGAGGCCGACATTATTCGCCTGGGCTTCAAGCCGGGGCAGAAGGCGGACCTGGTGTCGATCTGGGACGATGGTCGAGAGCGCCGCGTAAAAGGCTTCACCCTGCTGGCATTCGATATTCCCGCCGGACAAGCAGCCGCTTATTACCCGGAAGTGAACCCGTTAGTGCCACTCGAAAGCGTGGGTGACGGCAGCCATACACCAACGTCAAAGTTCATCGCTATCCGCCTGGAAACAGCAAGTGACGACGGACGGATTATGTAAACTGACAAGGAACAATGGCATACAGCGACTAACGGCATGTATGCCAAGTAAGCTCAGAGTGCTATTTACAACTAAAGTTCCCGTTAAAAAACAGCATGTTAGTGTTTTCTTATAATACGGGTTACTCGTCGGATTTAGATTGTAGCAATACTGACATGGCCTCAGGATCGCGCCGTCATCCCTATGAGGTTCCATACATGAAGTATTCCTCGATTCTGTTGTTGTCTCTCTCCCTGGCCAGTGGTTTTGCCTCAGCTGGCGGCACCGCTGAAGCCGGCGTGGGCGGTGCATTGGGTGGGGTACTCGGTTCGGTTGTCGGCCAACAATTGGGCGGCAGCACAGGTTCAGCGATTGGCGCTGGCCTAGGCGGTGCGGCAGGTGGCGCAGTGGGAGCAGACCGTCGCAACCGTGGTGAAGCAGCTATCGGTGGTGGCTTGGGCGCGGCAGGCGGTAACGTGCTTGGCCGCAGCGTCGGCGGCACTACCGGCAGCCTGATCGGCGCAGCAGCCGGTGGCGGCGCAGGTGGTGCTCTTGGTAACTACATGGGCAACGAAAGCCGCGACGATGGTCGTGACGACCGCCGCTACCGTGGTCGCGATGACCGTCGTGATTACCGTGGCGACCATCGCGGTCGTGGCCATGCCTATGGTCATCGCAAACATTGGGATCACGATCGTCGCCGTTGAGTGATCGCACGTGTCGCTACATTGCCGCTGGCTGCACTCCCCTGCAGCCAGCGCTGCTTTAAAGTCCGCTAAAACCAACCCTCTAATCAACACCGGTCGCCTGCCCGCTGGGAAGCCGTGTCGGTCATATACAGTCTAATTAGCGTTCGAGTGGGCCAACTCCGTTAAACCTGACGCGCCACTCTTACAGTCTTTCTGACATTGCCCAGACAAACAAAAACGCCCCCGACCTTGCGGTCGGGGGCGTTTTTTTAACAGCTAACTAATGAATCAGTTGCCGTTTTTCTTGGCAGAGCGGGTACGCTCGCTTTCGCCAAGGATTTTCTTACGCAGACGGATCGACTTCGGCGTTACTTCGCAGAGTTCGTCTTCTTGAACGAATTCCAGCGCTTGTTCCAAAGTGAAGCGGATAGGCGGAACCAAAGCAATGGTTTCGTCTTTACCGGAAGCACGCATGTTGTCAAGCTTCTTGCCTTTGGTTGGGTTAACGCCCAGGTCGTTGTCACGGCTGTTGATGCCGACGATTTGACCTTCGTACACGTCTTCACCGTGACCCAGGAACAGCTTGCCACGCGCCTGCAGAGTTTCCAGCGAGTAGGTCAGAGCCTTACCGGTAGCAACCGAAACCAGTACGCCGTTCTGACGACCGGACATGTCGCCGGACTTCATTACATCGTAACGGTCGAAGATGCTGGTCAGGATGCCGGCACCGGACGTCAGGGTCAGGAACTCGTTACGGAAACCGATCAAGCCACGTGCCGGGATGTTGTACTCAAGGCGAACGCGCCCTTTGCCATCCGGAACCATGTTGGTCAGGTCGCCTTTACGGATACCGATTTGTTCCATGATCGCGCCTTGCGCAATTTCCGGCAGGTCGATGGTGACGTTTTCGTACGGTTCGTGCTTAACGCCGTCAACCATACGGATGATCACTTCTGGACGACCAACACCCATTTCGAAGCCTTCGCGACGCATGGTTTCGATCAGTACCGAGAGGTGCAGCTCACCACGGCCGGAGACTTTGAACTTGTCAGCCGAGTCGCCTTCTTCAACGCGCAGAGCAACGTTGAACAGCAATTCTTTGTCCAGACGTTCCTTGATGTTACGGCTGGTGACGAACTTGCCTTCTTTACCGCAGAAAGGCGAATCGTTTACCTGGAAAGTCATGGAAACGGTTGGTTCGTCAACGGTCAGCGGCTTCATCGCTTCGACGTTCAGTGGGTCGCACAGAGTGTCGGAGATGAACAGCTGGTCGAAGCCGCTGATGCAGACGATGTCGCCGGCAGCTGCTTCGTCAACGTCGATACGGTGCAGACCGTGGTGACCCATCAGCTTGAGGATACGACCGTTACGGCGCTTGCCGTCGATGTCGATAGCCACAACCTGAGTGTTCGGCTTGACGCGACCACGAGCGATACGGCCAACACCGATGACGCCCAGGAAGCTGTTGTAGTCCAGAGCGGAGATTTGCATCTGGAACGGACCGTCACGGTCGACTTTTGGAGCCGGTACGTGGTCGACGATGGCCTGGTACAGCGGGGTCATGTCTTCAGCCATATCGGTGTGCGACAGACCGGCAATACCGTTCAGTGCAGACGCGTAAACGACGTGGAAGTCCAGCTGCTCTTCAGTAGCACCCAGGTTGTCGAACAGGTCGAAGATCTGGTCCAGAACCCAGTCCGGACGTGCGCCTGGACGGTCAACCTTGTTGATCACGACGATCGGACGCAGGCCGGCTTCGAAAGCCTTCTTGGTCACGAAACGGGTTTGCGGCATAGGGCCGTCTTGAGCGTCAACCAGCAGCAGAACGGAGTCAACCATCGACATTACGCGTTCAACTTCGCCGCCGAAGTCGGCGTGGCCCGGGGTATCCACGATGTTGATGTGGTAGCCGTTCCAGTTGATAGCGGTGTTCTTGGCAAGAATGGTAATACCGCGTTCTTTCTCCTGGTCGTTGGAGTCCATCACGCGCTCGTCGTTGAGCTCGTTGCGCTCCAGAGTGCCGGATTGACGCAAGAGTTTGTCTACCAAGGTGGTTTTACCATGGTCAACGTGAGCAATGATGGCGATGTTACGTAGATTTTCGATCACTTGTGTATCTCGATCAGAGGATTCGGTCAGCTACCTATTGTAGGCAGCTATTAACAGTAGAGTCGGCGAAAGCCATGACGGCTTGACGACTGGCGTCGGGGGGCCGGTGACGCAAGCCACAGGCAAACAGCCCCGGGCACTTAGCTCGGTCGATAAACGCGCACATTGGCATGCCCCTCACTGAGCAAATGGTGGGCATGCAGGCGACTCATCACGCCTTTGTCGCAATACAACAGGTACTGGCGAGTTTCATCCAGTTCCTTGAAGCGGCTGTTCAATGCATAGAACGGCAGCGTCTGTATTTCAATGCCAGGCAACTCCAGCGGTTCGTCATGCTGAGCATCCGGATGACGGATGTCGACGATGACCTGACCGGCCAGTGCTTCACTGACTTCCTCGATTTCAATGTCCTGGCCCAATTCGTCGATAACGCGATCGATCGGCACCAGCTTGGCTTGTTCGAGCGCACGCTCGAGTACCGCCATATCAAACTGCTGTTCTTCATACTCCACGCGGTTGCGCTTGGCGTGGGTCTTGGGGTTGACCGAAATCACCCCACAATACTCGGGCATGTGCTTGGCGAAATCGGCAGTGCCTATATCGTAAGCCTGATCGATGATGTCCTGCTTGTGGCTGGCGATCAGTGGACGCAAAACCAGCTTTTCCGTGACCGAATCGATCAGCGACAGATTGGGCAGGGTCTGGCTGGAGACCTGTGAGATCGCCTCGCCTGTTACCAGCACATCAATCTCGAGCCGATCAGCAATACGGGTTGCTGCGCGCAACATCATACGCTTCAACACCACGCCCATATGACTGTTATCGACTTTACCGAGAATTTCTCCCAGTACTTCTTCAAACGGGACGCTGACAAATAGCACGCGTTGCGAGCTACCGTACTTCTTCCACAGGAAATGGGCGACTTCCATCACCCCCAATTCGTGGGCGCGACCACCGAGATTGAAGAAGCAGAAGTGGCTCATCAGCCCACGGCGCATGATCTGGTAGGCCGCGACAGTCGAATCGAAACCGCCGGACATCAGCACCAGCGTCTGCTCAAGCGCACCCAGCGGATAACCGCCGATGCTGTTGTGCTGACCGTGAATCACAAACAACCGTTGGTCGCGAATTTCCATGCGCACTTCGATTTCGGGTGCTTTCAGGGAAATTCCGGCAGCGCCGCACTGCTGACGAAGCTGGCTACCGACGTATTTCTCGACATCCATGGAGCTGAAACTGTGTTTGCCGGCACGCTTGCAGCGCACCGAAAACATTTTGCCGGCCAGCGATGCGCCGACGTGCTCTTTACACTTGGCGACGATGTCGTCCATATCGCCCAGCGGGTATTCATTGACCTGCAAAAAATGGGCGATGCCCGGCATGCAGCTCAGGCGCTCGATCATCTCCTGCAAGGCTTTCGGCTCGCTAACCCTGGTTTCAACCTCAAGGTTGTCCCACACGCCTCCCACCACCAATGCCGGGTCCAGATCACGGAGCACGGTACGGATGTTTTTGGCCAACTGGCGGATGAAACGCTTACGCACCGGCCGGCTTTTGATAGTGATTTCGGGGAAGACTTTTACGATTAGTTTCATGTAAAAAACGCGCGAGGTGCCAGCCGAAAAAGAGGGGGCAGGATTATAGCGGAAATTGTTCAAGGTTTAACCAGTTATCGTACAGTCAATATTGCACGCACCAAAAAAGACCGTCTGCCCGGCAATGCGCATCATATCGGTGCATCTAATTTTCGATTTATCAGCTTTAATGCGCGCAATGCCTGCGTTTGGCGCGAAAAACCCAAGTCGGGGCACTGGCATGCAATTTGCTCCCTTGTGAGGCAGGTTGCCTTGGCAGAGTATTCGCGCCGGCATCACCCAAATTCTAAGGGCCAAACCACTACGTGGCCCGAAGCCACCCGGAGGACACCATGTCGAAGTCGGTTCAACTCATCAAAGATCATGACGTTAAATGGATTGATCTGCGCTTCACTGATACCAAAGGCACTCAGCACCACGTGACCATGCCGGCTCGCGATGCGCTGGATGAAGATTTCTTTGAAATCGGCAAAATGTTTGACGGTTCCTCCATTGCTGGCTGGAAAGGCATCGAAGCGTCCGACATGATCCTTATGCCTGACGACAGCACTGCCGTGCTCGACCCGTTCACCGAAGAGCCAACCATCATCCTGGTTTGCGACATCATCGAACCTTCGACCATGCAAGGCTATGACCGCGACCCACGCGCCATTGCCCGCCGCGCCGAGGAATACCTGAAGTCCACTGGCATCGGCGACACTGTTTTCGTTGGTCCAGAACCAGAATTCTTCATCTTCGACGAAGTGAAGTTCAAGTCCGACATCTCCGGCTCCATGTTCAAGATCTTCTCCGAACAAGGCTCCTGGATGTCCGACCAGGACGTCGAAGGCGGCAACCGTGGCCACCGTCCAGGTATCAAAGGCGGCTACTTCCCGGTTCCACCGTTCGACCACGACCACGAAATCCGTACCTCCATGTGTAATGCCATGGAAGAAATGGGCCTGGTCATCGAAGTTCACCACCACGAAGTGGCGACTGCCGGTCAGAACGAAATCGGCGTGAAATTCAACACCCTGGTTGCCAAGGCTGATGAAGTTCAGACCCTGAAATACTGCGTACACAACGTAGCCGATGCCTACGGCCGTACCGCTACCTTCATGCCTAAGCCTCTGTATGGCGACAACGGTTCAGGTATGCACGTACACATGTCCATCTCCAAAGATGGCAAGAACACCTTCGCAGGCGAAGGCTATGCCGGCCTGTCCGATACCGCCCTGTTCTTCATCGGCGGCATCATCAAGCACGGTAAAGCACTGAACGGCTTCACCAACCCGTCGACCAACTCCTACAAGCGTCTGGTCCCAGGTTTCGAAGCACCGGTAATGCTGGCCTACTCGGCTCGCAACCGTTCCGCTTCGATCCGTATTCCTTACGTGTCCAGCCCTAAAGCTCGCCGTATCGAAGCTCGCTTCCCGGATCCAGCAGCTAACCCGTACCTGGGCTTCGCTGCACTGTTGATGGCTGGCCTGGACGGCATCCAGAACAAAATCCACCCAGGCGACGCTGCTGACAAAAACCTGTACGACCTGCCGCCTGAAGAGGCGAAAGAGATCCCACAAGTTTGCGGCAGCTTGAAAGAAGCCCTGGAAGAGCTGGACAAAGGTCGTGCGTTCCTGACCAAAGGCGGCGTATTCAGCGATGACTTCATCGACGCTTACATCGCTCTGAAAAGCGAAGAAGAAATCAAAGTACGCACCTTCGTACACCCACTGGAATACGAGCTGTACTACAGCTGCTAATCCAGTTACGTCAGCCGCATCGACGTAATAGAGGCCTCCTTCGGGAGGCCTTTTTTATGCCTGATATTTTCTAACAATTGGCTTCTGGCGTTAAACACAACCTGTCGCGTTAACTCTCTGGCTTTATCACGTCGCCGAATCAGCCAGAGGTCTACCCATGTCGAATTCACATCGACTGCCGCATGTGTCTCTTCTATGTGCGGTCATAGTCAGCATAAGCGCCTGCGCCAATACGCCCACGCCCTCTCAACCGCCGGACTCTCTGGCGCCCTTGATCCAGACTATCAGTGAACGCTTGAGCATCGCCGATCAGGTCGCACTCACCAAATGGGACAGCGGCAAACCGATCCAGGACAGCCTGCGCGAACAACAGGTCATCGCCAACGCTGCAAAGCTGGCCCCGGCCTACAAGCTCAATGCCGAAGAAGTCAGTCAATTCCTGGCGGCGCAAATCGAGGCGAACAAGCTGGTGCAGTACACGCTACTGGCCAATTGGCGCGCGGTAGGCAAGGCGCCGAATACAGCGAGACCGGACCTGGTCAATCAAGTCCGTCCACAGCTAGACCGACTGCAAATTCGATTGTTGCAAAACTTCGCGGACTTCGCGCCCTATCGGCACGATCCACAATGCCCGACCTGGCTGAACCAACAACGACAGCTCCAGGCAAACGACGCCATCCATGACATCGCGCTGGGGCGTGCAGTCGGAGAGCTTTGTGTCATCACCCAGCAGCCCCGCTGACAAGACTGTTATAGCTAACCCCTCGGGTTTGGAGAACCCGCTTTAGCATGAAAATACGACGCTGAGTCCCCATTGCATAACTTCGTATTTCCGACATTTTCTGCAATTCTTGAAGGCTGGTTTGTGACCCCGATCATGACGTTTACTCGGCTGCGCTCAGGGCATTTCGCCCTGGAAGACCGAGGAAATTGAATATGATCAAACAGACCCTGCTCTCCCTAAGCCTCTTAACACTGGCTGGTACGGCCAACGCCCAGATGAAGCCAGCTATTGAGTCGACGATCCTTTTGCAGAGTTCATCATCCTGGGACGGCACGCCCTATGTTACCTACCCACAAGGACAGCCAGAGCTGACTGTTCGAAAAGTAACCATGGCACCCGGCAGCAGCTTCGATTGGCATTCCCACCCAATGCCGGCAGCCGGTTATGTGGTCTCGGGCGAGTTGATCGTTCAAGCGCGGGATAGCGATAAAACCGTAACATTGACAGCCGGACAGGTTTTACCTGAAATGAATAACATTGTTCACCGCGGCCTCAGTGGCAATAGCCCCACCGAACTCATTGTGTTCTATGCTGGCACCCCCGGCATGCCGATATCGGTGGAGCCCGTCAACTAAAACCCGCGCTATTGCCATTGGACGATTCCATGCATCGAAGCTTTATATTTCTGCTGCTGTTGATCGCCTTGCCCGCCGCAGCGCAGATATATAAATACATCGACGCCAATGGCAATCCCGCCTACAGCAATCAACCACCCGACGACACGCCAAGTGAAACCGTGCAGTTGCCGCCGCTGAACAGTGTCGATACCAAGAAGCCTGCCGCTCAGCAAAACAGCCCCACAACCAGCGCCAATCAGGGTCAGTCATCCGACGCCTATGGCGTGCTGACGCTGAGTGACCTGCCGACCGATGAAGCACTGCGCGCCAACAACGGCACCTTCACGATTGGCGTCCAGCTGCAACCGCGCCTGCAACCCGGGCACCTCTTGCAACTGGTGCTCGACGGCAACGCTTACGGACAACCCAGCAACGTCCCACGGCTCCAGGTAGTGAACATTGACCGAGGGGAACACAGCCTGGCGGTCCGCGTAATAAACGACCAGCAGATCATCCAGCAAAGCCCGACCGTCACGATCACCGTGCAGCGCGTCCATCTCGGTAAACCTTAAGATGCCCTCCCGACCAAACCCTGTGCGCAGCTTCTTATTGCTGTGCCTGCTATTGATCGCGTTGCCAGCGGCTGCCGATGTCTATACCTACGTCGATTCGCAAGGCAATCGGGTGTTCACCGACCAGGCGCACCCTGGCAACGCGCGTCGCGTCGAGATCCCGCCCAGCAATATGAGCTCCCAGCCACGCAAGCACGCCGTGCAGAAAGCCCACGCCCCCGCAAAACCCGCGCCCATATTCCGCTACCAACTCCTGCGGATCCTGGTGCCCGAGCCGGACGCAACGGTGCGCAGCATGACGGGCGAACTGATCGTCAGCGTCAGCAATGACCCGGCCCTGCAAAACGGTCACACGTATCGCTTGCTGGTCGACGGCCAACCGTACGGGCAAGCAGGTCGCAGCCCGGTGTTCCCGCTGATCAACATTGATCGCGGCACGCACCAGTTGGCCGTCGAGATTCTGGATGAAACGGACCGCATCGTAGAGCGAACACCCAACCAGCCCTTCCATATGTTGCGCATCACCCTGGCGCAAAAGCGTCTGGCGCAGCCGTGCAAGGAAGCAGATTACGGCGTACGCCCCGAATGCGCCCTTGCTGACAAGCCCGCAGAGAAAAAAAGCAGCCTCCTGCCTTTCTTCTGACCACTCAACAGCGCAAGGCACTATATTGGTGCGATAGCTTGCAGCGTGATCGACGACGCCACCCATTTTGGTTCGAAAATCCCTGCGGAGAGCGGCCCGAGACGACCCAATGTCCGAAAAAAGCCCGATTTTGCGGGTTTGGCGCTTCTTTTCGGAGCCTTGGTTTGGTTTTTGCAGATTCGTACTATCTGTTCCGTATCAGCGGCTAAACCCATGCTGGCGAAGACCAACCAGCGCCTGCGATCCGGGCCCGCCTGGGGTTGCAATGTGCCAAAAGAGGTCAACGACAAGTAATGACTATCAGTGACGCGCTGCACCGGCTTTTACTCGACAACCTGACCACTGCCACCATTCTACTCAACTCGAATCTGCGTCTTGAGTACATGAATCCAGCAGCGGAAATGCTGCTGGCCATCAGCGGCCAACGCAGCCATGGACAGTTCATCAGCGAGCTGTTCACCGAATCGGCTGAAGCACTGAACTCGCTGCGGCAGGCTGTCGAACAGGCCCACCCGTTCACTAAGCGCGAAGCGATGCTCACGGCGTTGACCGGGCAAACCTTGACCGTCGACTACGCCGTCACGCCGATCCTCAGCGGCGGCGAAACCATGCTCCTGCTGGAAGTCCACCCACGTGATCGCTTGCTGCGAATTACCAAGGAAGAGGCTCAGCTGTCCAAGCAGGAAACCACCAAAATGCTGGTGCGCGGCCTGGCCCACGAAATCAAGAACCCGCTCGGCGGGATTCGCGGCGCCGCCCAACTGCTGGCGCGGGAGCTGCCTGAAGAGAGCCTCAAGGATTACACCAACGTCATCATCGAAGAAGCCGACCGCCTGCGTAACCTGGTCGACCGCATGCTGGGTTCCAACAAATTGCCTTCGCTGGCAATGACCAACGTGCATGAGGTCCTGGAGCGTGTGTGCAGCCTGGTCGACGCCGAAAGCCAGGGTTGCATCACCTTGGTGCGCGATTACGACCCAAGCATCCCGGACGTATTGATCGACCGCGAGCAAATGATTCAGGCCGTCCTCAATATCGTGCGCAACGCCATGCAGGCCATCAGTGGTCAGAACGAGTTGCGCCTGGGCCGGATCAGCCTGCGTACCCGCGCCTTGCGCCAGTTCACCATCGGCCACGTTCGCCACCGCCTGGTGTGCAAGATCGAGATCATCGACAACGGCCCGGGCATTCCGGCCGAGCTTCAGGAAACCATTTTTTACCCCATGGTCAGCGGCCGCCCAGATGGCACCGGGCTCGGCCTCGCGATTACCCAGAACATCATCAGTCAGCATCAGGGCCTGATCGAGTGTGACAGCCACCCTGGCCACACCACCTTCTCGATCTTCCTGCCGCTAGAACAAGGAGCCGCGTCGACATGAGCCGTAGTGAAACTGTATGGATCGTCGATGACGACCGTTCTATCCGCTGGGTGCTGGAAAAAGCCCTGCAGCAAGAAGGCATGACCACGCAAAGCTTCGACAGCGCCGACGGGGTGATGAGCCGCCTGGCCCGCCAGCAGCCTGATGTGATCATTTCCGACATTCGCATGCCGGGCGCCAGTGGCCTGGAGTTGCTGGCCCGAATCCGCGAACTGCATCCGCGCTTGCCGGTCATCATCATGACCGCGCATTCGGATCTCGACAGCGCGGTAGCGTCGTATCAAGGCGGTGCATTCGAATACCTGCCCAAGCCGTTTGATGTCGATGAGGCCGTATCGCTGGTCAAACGCGCCAATCAGCATGCCCAGGAACAACAAGGCATACAGGTAGTGCCCGCGCTGACCCGCACCCCGGAAATCATCGGCGAAGCACCGGCAATGCAGGAAGTGTTTCGCGCCATCGGGCGTCTGAGCCATTCGAACATCACCGTGCTGATCAACGGCGAGTCCGGCACCGGTAAAGAACTGGTCGCCCATGCGTTGCACCGCCACAGCCCGCGC
Source organism: Pseudomonas sp. ASL8 (assembly GCF_056680355.1). NCBI lineage: Bacteria > Pseudomonadati > Pseudomonadota > Gammaproteobacteria > Pseudomonadales > Pseudomonadaceae > Pseudomonas > Pseudomonas sp. ASL8. Next base: position 1,418,295 of record NZ_CM155278.1, read on the forward strand.
GCTGCGTCGCCGTTCATTGCGTTGAACATGGCAGCGATTCCTAAGGACTTGATGGAGTCCGAGCTGTTCGGCCACGAAAAAGGCGCCTTTACCGGCGCGGCCAACCTGCGTCGCGGCCGTTTCGAACAAGCGGACGGCGGCACGCTGTTCCTTGATGAAATCGGCGATATGCCGGCAGACACCCAGACGCGCTTGCTGCGGGTCCTGGCTGATGGCGAGTTCTACCGTGTCGGTGGGCATACCCCGGTCAAGGTCGACGTACGCATCATCGCCGCGACTCACCAGAACCTGGAAATTCTGGTGCAAGCGGGTAAGTTCCGTGAGGACTTGTTCCACCGCCTCAATGTAATCCGCATCCATATTCCACGGATGTCCGACCGTCGCGAAGACATTCCGACCCTTGCCAGGCACTTCCTCGCAAGCGCTGCGCGAGAGTTGTCGGTCGAGCCGAAACTGCTCAAAGCCGAAACCGAGGAATACCTCAAGCACCTGCCATGGCCGGGCAACGTCCGTCAGCTGGAAAACACCTGCCGCTGGATCACCGTCATGGCCTCAGGTCGTGAGGTGCACATCAGCGACCTGCCACCGGAACTGCTTAGCCTGCCGCATGACGCCGCACCGGTTACCAACTGGGAGCATGCGTTGCGCCAATGGGCCGATCAGGCGCTGGCACGTGGTCAGACCAGCCTGCTCGACAGCGCGGTTCCGACGTTCGAACGGATCATGATCGAAACCGCCCTCAAGCACACCGCTGGACGTCGTCGCGATGCCGCCGTGTTGCTTGGCTGGGGCCGCAATACCTTGACCCGCAAGATCAAGGAATTGGGGATGAAGATCGACGGCGGCGACGAGGACGAAGGCGACGACGCCTGAGTCGTGACCATGCTCCTGCAGAGAGTTCTTTAGTCTCTGTGGGAACGAATTCATTCGGGAGGCAGGTGTAGCGCTGTGTCAGACACACCGCTACACAATCCCCGCTACTGATCAGTCGACGGTTTTTCCCAAAGATTGATCCCGCCTTCAACAGCGAAACGGTCGATTTCGGCCAGTTCTTCGCTACTGAACGTCAGGTTTTTCAAAGCCCCTACGTTTTCGATGATTTGCTCCGGGTGACTGGCGCCGATCAGCGCCGAGGTCACGCGTGGATCACGCAGGGTCCAGGCCAGCGCCATTTGCGCCAGGCTCTGGCCACGACGCTGGGCGATTTCATTGAGGGCACGCACGTGAGCGATGTTGCTCTCGGACAGGTGCGACGCCTGCAATGATCCACCGCCCGGGCGATTGACCCGCGAATCCTTCGGCACGCCATTCAGGTATTTGTCGGTCAACAAACCTTGCGCCAGCGCCGTAAAGGCGATCACACCCGCGCCGAGTTCTTCGGTGGCGTCCAGCAGGTCCTTTTCGACCCAGCGGTTGAGCAGGTTGTAGGCCGGTTGATGAATCAACAGCGGCACTTTCCATTCTTTGAGTAACGCCGCCATTTCGCGGGTTTTCGCCCCGGAATAAGACGAGATGCCGATGTACAGGGCCTTGCCTTGCTGCACGGCGGTTGCCAGGGCGCTGGCGGTTTCTTCCAGCGGGGTCAGCGGGTCGAAGCGGTGCGAATAAAAGATATCGACGTAATCGAGGCCCATGCGCTGCAAGCTCTGATCGAGGCTGGCCAGCACGTATTTGCGCGAGCCGCCGCCCTGACCATAAGGCCCCGGCCACATGTCCCAACCGGCTTTGCTGGAGATGATCAGCTCATCTCGGTAATGCTTGAAATCTTCGCGCAGCAGACGACCGAAGTTGATTTCGGCGCTGCCATAGGGCGGGCCATAGTTGTTGGCCAGATCGAAGTGGTTGATGCCCAGATCGAACGCGGTGCGCAGCAGTGAACGCTGAGTGTCCATCGGCGTGCTGTCGCCGAAGTTGTGCCACAGCCCGAGGGACAAGGCCGGCAAAACCAGGCCGCTACGGCCGACGCGACGGTACGGAATGGATTCATAACGGTTTTCGGCAGCGATATAAGTCATCGAATCCTCTCTCGTTAAAGGTGCATAGGTGCGACCCCTGAAAGCAGCTCACAGTTCCTGCTTTTTATGCGCACTGATCGCTTCAGCTGAGTCAGTCGAGCTGGCCGAGCATACGCGCAAGCGCCCGCCACTCAATAGTCCGACTAATCAAGATGTCCGGCATGGCGCTTTATTGTTGAGATTTATTGAACAGTAAAGGCAATTTACGGCCATTTATCGCCCTGAATAAACATGTGAATCTACAACCACATTCAGTCAGGAGGTGCCGCATGATCCCTACTACTCAGAACCAGGCCACTCACACTCCCACGCGCAAAGTCGCCATCGTTACCGGCGCATCACGCGGCATTGGCGCTGAAATCGCCAAGCGTCTGGCTGCCGACGGCTTCGCCATCGCCGTCAACTACGCTAACAGCGCTGCCGAAGCCGACACCTTGGTCGCCCGGATCGTCGCCAGCGGCGGTCAGGCCGTCGCCATCAAGGCCGATGTGTCGAACGCTGCCGACGTGCGCACGCTGTTCGACGTGACCGAACAGCAACTGGGCCGCGTCGACGTGCTGGTCAACAACGCTGGCGTGATGAATCCCACTCCCTTGGCCGACACCAGCGACGAGCTGTTCGAACAGACCTTCGGGATCAACACGCGCGGCACCTTCAACACCCTGCGTGAAGCCGGTACACGGATGAATGACGGCGGTCGTATCGTCAACTTCTCCAGCACCGCCCTGGCGCTGAAACTGCCCGGTTATGCGATCTACAACGCCACCAAAGCGGCCGTCGAATCCTTCACCCATGTGTTCGCCAAAGAACTGCGCGGCCGCAACATCACCGTCAACGCCGTCGCGCCTGGGCCCGTTGCGACTGAGCTGTTCCTGCACGGTAAAAGCGAAGAGCAGATCCAGCAGTTCGCCAAGATGCCACCGTTGCAACGCCTGGGTCAGCCCGAAGACATCGCCAACGTCGTCTCCTTCCTCGTCGGCCCGGACGCTGGCTGGGTCAACGGGCAGATTTTGCGCGCCAACGGCGGACTGGCCTGAAGCCCGATCATCAGGGCATTCAGGCGTTTTTTGCCTCAGCGCACCAAGTGCAGGAACTGCAAGTGCCGCTCGTACTGGTCAAGGATGTCGTTGATCACCTGCTCCTTGGTGTAGCCGACCAGATCGTAATCCTGGCTGCCTTCACTCAAGTGAACTTCGGCGCGGTAGTAACGCCGATTGTTCATGCCTTTCGAACCCATGCCGGCGCGAGCAAAGGTCGGCGTGAAGTAACCCCGCATCATCACGTGATAGATGAACGGACGCTCTTCGCCGTGGCCGACTTCCAGGCTGACACTGTCGTTGCTCGGATCGGGTTGGGTCACCACCTTCAGGCCCTTCTCGACGAACACCGCCGTGACCTCTTCAATGGCAGGACGCACCGTCTGCTCAAGGAAACGATAAACCTCGTCGCGTGACGGGAAGTGCACCGCCTGGGTCAAGCGCTGTCGCCATCCGCCACGCCCAAGGCGCGAACCGGATACCGGCGCCAGCGAATGCAGCTGGGCAATTTGCCGCTGCGACTCTAGATAGAAAGCCTTGTGCAGCCCCCACATCATCAACAACAGAATCAGCGAGAACGGCAGCGACGTCAGCACCACCGCCGATTTCAGCGAATCGATACTGCCGGCAAACAACAACCCGCTAGTGATCAACGCCGTCGCCACGCCCCAGAACACCCGCAGCCATTTCGGTCCGTCCTCGTCGGCACTCCCGCCGCGCGCGGACAGAGTCGACAGCACCACGGTGCCGGAATCCGCCGAGGTGACGAAGAACACAAAGCTGATGAACACCGTCACGGCAATGACGGTTTTGCTCCACGGGTAGTTTTCCAGCAGCAGGTAGAGGGTCATCGAAGGGTCGTCGATGGCTGACTGCCCGAGCGCGACCATGCCGTGATTGAGTACCTGGTCGATGGCGCTGTTACCGAAAATCGACATCCAGGCCAGAGTGAAACCCAGCGGAATCAGGAGCACGCCGCAGACGAACTCACGGATGGTGCGGCCACGAGAAATACGCGCAATAAACAGCCCGACAAAGGGCGACCACGCGATCCACCATGCCCAATAAAACACCGTCCAGCTGCCCAGCCAGTCGCCGGTTTTGTCGTAGGCGTAGACATCGAAACTCTTGGTGGGCAACGCGCCCAGGTAATCACCGATGTTCTGCACCAGCGTGTTCAGCAAATGCTGGGTGGGGCCCGCGAACAACACGAACAGCAGCAGCGCGCAGGCCAGCAACATGTTGATGTCGGACATGACCCGCACGCCCTTGTCCACGCCCGCGATGGCCACCAGAATCGCCGCGCCCATCATCAGGGTGATCAAACCCACCTGAATCCATTGGGTATGCGGCACACCGAACAGGTAGTCGAGGCCTGAATTAAGGTGCAGTACGCCAAAGCCCATGTCGGCGCCCAGCCCGAACACCGTGGCGATGATGCCGAAACCATCCACCGCATAACCAATCGGACCGTTGATGCGCTTGCCAATCAGTGGATAAAGCGCCGAGCGCAAGGCCAGCGGCAGATTGTGTCGATAGGCGAAATACGCCAGCGCCATGCCGACAAACGCGAACACCCCCCAACCGTGCAAACCCCAATGCAGAAACAGCAGCTGCATGGCCTGTCGCGCCGACTCGGTGGTACCACCCTCGCCCTGCGGCGGTTGCAGCATGTGGGTCAGCGGTTCTGAAACGCAAAAGAAGAACAGGGTGATGCTGATCCCCGCAGCGAACAACATGCCGGCCCAAGACAAATAACTGAACTCGGGTTCGTCGTGGTCGGCACCGAGCTTGATCTTGCCGTAGCCAGACAAGGCGGTGACCACCACGAAGACCAGATACAGGGTCATCGCCAGCATGTAATACCAGCCAACCGTGTTGGCCGCCCAGTTTTGCGCCGCCAGCAACCACTCACCGGAGCGTTGCGGAAAGACAATCACCAGCAGCCCGAACAGCAGAATGAAACCCGCCGCAAAGTAAAAAACCGGCGGATTCATCCGGACCTGGCTGCTGACCTGCGGGGTAGGCGCACTCATAGGGACTGCGCCTCATGGGAGAGGGAAGTAACGGGGGAAAACGAACTCAAGGGGTAAGCCTCCTGTTGTGAGCGGGCAGCGAACCACCGGATTTAACTTGAACGAACGGTCAAGTTAAACATGAATGGTCCCGCGAGGACTAATCGTAGGCGGGTCGCCGCTCGCTTGGCATGGAGGTGTGACGCATGGAGGGCACTGATCGTTCCCACAGAAGATCGCAATCTCTGTGGGAGATTCTATGGTTGTGATCAAGCCCTACTTCTGGCACCCATCATCCTGTTGCAGCAGGTTGGCCTGGGTCAGGTTGCAGCCCGCCGGAACGCTACGGGTCAGCCAGACGTTGCCGCCGATGGTCGAGCCTTTGCCAATGATGATGCGCCCAAGAATGGTCGCGCCGGCATAGATCACCACGTCGTCTTCGACTATCGGATGGCGGGCGTGGCCTTTTTGCAATTGGCCGTCTTCGTCCGCCGGGAAGCGTTTCGCGCCCAAGGTCACAGCCTGATAGATGCGCACACGTTCGCCGATGATCGCGGTTTCGCCGATGACCACACCCGTCCCGTGATCGATAAAGAAGCTCTGGCCGATCTGCGCGCCGGGGTGGATGTCGATGCCGGTGGCCGAGTGCGCAATCTCCGAACTGATCCGCGCCAGCAACGGCAGACCAGCGCGGTACAGGTGGTGCGCCAAGCGATGATGAATGACCGCCAGAATGCCGGGATAGCACAGCAACACTTCGTCGACGCTGCGCGCAGCCGGGTCGCCGTGGTAGGCCGCCAGCACGTCGGTGTCCAGCAAACGGCGAATCACAGGCAAGGCGCTGGCGAAATCCTGAATCAACTGCACTGCGTGCGTGTCGGCAGCACTGACGTTCTCGCCATGCTGACGCGCCACATAGCGCAGCTCCAGGCGAGCCTGCGCCAACAGAGCATTAAGCGACACGTCGAGGGTATGGCCGACGTAGAAGTCCTCGCTCTCTTCGCGCAAGTCCACCGGGCCGAGGCGCATCGGGAACAACGCCCCACACAGCGCTTCGAGAATATCGCGCATGGCCGCTCGTGAAGGCAGTTCACGACCGCCATGCTCACCACTCACACGGCCATTACGCGTGCGCCAGTCATCACGGGCTGTACGCAATTGGTTGACGATTTGCTGCAACTGCCAGTTATCGGTACGGCTGTCGGCCGATGCCTCTGGAATATCGCTCACGCTCACTACTCCTTCTGCTTTCAAGGTAAGAGCCAGGATCGCGGTCAAGATGACGGCCGCTGATGCCCCCACTCTACGGCAAACTTTTGCGCCGAAAAATTAACAATTTCCGTAGGGCCTTTGCCGAACACCGTCCATTCCTGCAAATGTTGCGCAGGGCTCTGTCGGTTGCCTATAGTCCATCGACTTACTTCCCGGCCAATTGACCACCATGATTAAACACCAGCTCGCTCGTTTTAACCGTCTGGAATTACTCGGCGCCCCCACTCCACTGGAAAAACTGGAGCGTCTGTCTGCCTGGGCCGACCGGGATATTTATGTCAAACGCGATGACACCACAACGCTGGCACTGGGCGGCAACAAGGTGCGCAAGCTCGAATACCTGGCCGCCGATGCGTTGGCGCAAGGTGCTGACACCTTGATTACCGCCGGCGGAATCCAGTCCAACCACGTGCGCCAGACGGCCGCGCTGGCGGCACGTCTGGGCCTGGGTTGCGTCGCGCTGCTGGAAAATCCCATCGCCAGCACCGACACCAGTTACCTGAGCAATGGCAATCGCCTGTTGCTGGATCTGTTCGACGCCAAGGTCGAGCTGGTCGAGAACCTGGATAACGCCGATGAGCAACTGCATGCCCTCGCCGCCCGTCTGCGGGCTGGCGGCAAAAAGCCTTATTCGGTGCCGATTGGCGGCTCCAACGCGTTGGGCGCGCTGGGGTATGTACGTGCAGGGCTGGAGTTGGCCGAACAAATCGAACAGACCGGGCTGACATTTGCCGCCGTGGTCCTCGCGTCGGGCAGTGCCGGTACGCAAAGCGGCCTGGCCTTGGGACTCAGTGAAGCGTTGCCTGAGTTGCCGGTGGTGGGCGTTACCGTGTCACGTAGCGAAGAAGCCCAGCGGCCGAAAGTGGAAGGACTGGCGCAGAGAACCGCAGAGTTGCTGGGCATCAGCCTGCCGGGCAGTTTCAAGATCGACCTGTGGGATGAGTATTTTGCGCCAGGTTACGGCGCACCCAACGCGGGCACCCTGGCCGCAATCAAGCTGGTCGCCAGCCAGGAAGGCCTGTTGCTCGACCCGGTATACACCGGCAAAGCCATGTCAGGCCTGCTCGACGGCATCGGTCGCCAGCGCTTCAATGAGGGCCCGCTCATCTTCCTGCACACAGGCGGCGCGCCGGCCTTGTTCGCTTATCCCGACGTTTTTTCGAGCTGATTTTCCAGTCGGTTTCTATATACCAGTTAGAAATATACAAATCATTTTTAATTATTTTAATTCATATGCAGCAACCCCTATAGTCACACGGCGTGCAGGATCAACCACGCCCTGTGAAGGTTCACGAAGGGAATAAGGTCGCCTGAAATAGCTGGATTAAGTTTCAAGGCCGCAGTAGCGTTCGTTGGGTCTGATTCTTGCCTGACGCTCAAAACACCATAAGGGGCTCGTCATGAACATTGCTGCCATCCGCCGGACATTTCTTCTTTCCACATTGAGCCTTGTGCTCGGCTCAAGCCTGATAGGGCAAGCCGTCGCCGGGGACCAGCTGCAAAAAATCAAGGACAGCGGCACGATCAATGTCGGCCTTGAAGGCACGTATCCGCCGTTCAGTTTCGTGGACGAGAAAGGCGATCTCAACGGCTTTGAAGTCGAGTTCTCCCAAGCCCTGGCCAAAGAGCTGGGGGTGAAAGCCAAACTGCAACCGACCAAATGGGATGGCATCCTCGCGGCGCTGGAATCCAAACGCCTTGATGTGGTGATCAATCAGGTGACCATCTCCGAAGAGCGCAAGAAGAAGTACGACTTTTCCGAGCCCTACACAATCTCCGGGATTCAAGCGCTGACCCAGAAGAAGGACGCGGGCAAGTTCCCGACGCCTGACTCCCTTGCAGACAAAAAAGTCGGCGTCGGCCTGGGCACCAACTACGAACAATGGCTCAAGGAAAACGTACCTAAAGCCATCGTCAAAACCTATGACGATGATCCAACCAAATTCCAGGACCTGATCGCCGGCCGTACTGACGCGATCCTCGTTGACCGCCTTGCCGCATTCGAAATGGTCAAAAAAACCAATGACAAACTAGCCGTGTCCGGCGCGCCGTTTTCCCGCCAGGAGTCCGGTATCGCGATACGCAAAGGCGAGCCTGAGTTGGTCGCCGCCATCAACAAAGCCATCGACAAACTGCGTGCCGACGGAACCCTCGCCAAGTTGTCGCAGAAGTACTTTGGCTCTGACGTGACCCAATGATTGAAGAGAGTCTGAAGCTAGCGCTGGACTCCGCGCCCTTTCTGCTCAAGGGCGCGTATTTCACGGTCATCCTCAGTCTGGGCGGGATGTTCTTCGGCTTGCTGCTGGGCTTCGGCCTGGCATTGATGCGTTTGTCACACCTCAAACTGCTGAGCGGCATTGCGCGGGTGTATGTGTCGTTCTTTCGGGGCACACCGTTGCTCGTCCAGTTGTTCATGATCTATTACGGCCTGCCGCAACTGGGGATTGAACTGGACCCGTTGCCCGCAGCCCTGATCGGTTTCTCCCTGAACATGGGCGCTTATGCCTGCGAAATTCTGCGTTCAGCCATTGGCGCAGTGGATCGCGGGCAATGGGAAGCAGCGGCCAGCATCGGCATGACCCGTGCGCAAACCATGCGTCGGGCGATTCTCCCGCAAGCAGCGAGAACCGCCTTGCCGCCGTTGGGCAACAGCTTCATTTCACTGGTCAAGGACACCGCGTTGGCGGCAACCATTCAGGTGCCCGAGCTGTTCCGTCAGGCACAGTTGATCACTGCGCGGACCTTCGAAATTTTCACCATGTACCTTGCCGCCGCACTGATCTACTGGATCCTTGCCAGCCTGCTCGCGCACCTGCAGCACCGCCTGGAAGCGAGGGTCAACCGACATGATCAGGAGTCTTGAAGCATGATCGTGGTTGAGAAACTGACCAAGAAATTCAAAGGGCAAACGGTGCTCAACGGCATTGATTTGACCGTCGAAGCCGGCGAGGTAGTGGCCATCATCGGCCCCAGCGGTTCCGGCAAAACCACCCTGTTGCGTTGTCTCAATTTTCTCGAAGAACCCACCAGCGGCAAGATCATCGTCGGCGACATCGAGATCGATGGCAGTCGCCCGCTGAGTCAGCAGCAAGGCTTGATTCGGCAACTGCGCCAGCACGTGGGTTTCGTCTTCCAGAACTTCAATCTGTTCCCCCATCGCACCGCGCTGGAAAACGTGATGGAAGGCCCGCTGGTGGTAAAAAAAATGCCACGCCCGCAAGCCGAGGCGCTGGCGCGTAAGCTGCTGGCGAAGGTCGGCCTGGCTGGCAAGGAAGACGCGTACCCACGGCGACTGTCCGGCGGCCAACAACAGCGGGTAGCGATTGCCCGCGCCTTGGCCATGGAGCCGGAGGTCATTCTGTTCGATGAGCCCACCTCTGCGCTGGACCCGGAATTGGTGGGTGAAGTATTGACGACCATCCGCGCCCTGGCGGAAGAGAAACGCACCATGGTCATCGTGACTCATGAGATGAGCTTTGCCCGGGATGTGGCCAACCGGGTGATCTTTATCGACAAGGGCGTGATCGTTGAGCAAGGCGACGCCAAGACGCTGTTTGCCAACCCTAAGGAAGAGCGGACTCGCCAGTTTCTGGAACGCAGCAGGAACTGATCAGCCCTGCAGATAACAAAAAAACAGCGCCCACTCAGCGCTGTTTTTTTTCGCGTCTGACATTTTCTGGGATTGCTGAGTAGGACGCAGTACTGAGGCCCAAGTAACCCACAAGCCGTACAAATGTAGGAACCGTCTGATTCCATCCGACGCTCGCGTTTCACTCGCGCACTGCCTTGACACTCGTTCCCATCCTCTCTTAGCTGGCTATCAAGATTCATCAACATCCATTCATAGAGGTATCCGCGGCACCGCGTGTCAGCCGCTGATCATGAGGAGTATTCAACATGGCTTGTGCGACCCCAACGTCCCATCAGATCAAACTGCATGCCCCTTATTTGCCCCAGGCAAACAAGCACGGTATCGGCGTGAGTGCCGCCGCGCATCTGCGGGTCACTATCAAGCCTTATGCGGCCATGGACGAGGGCGATCTGATTGAACTGTTCTGGGGTGGCCGTTACGTTGCATCAAAGCTGCTGACGACTGCCGATATCGGCCAGACCCTGGACCTGCGTGTCCCGGAAAGTTTTTTACAGAGCGGCAAGGTCAAAACCTGGTACCAGATCCAGAAGGTCGGCAGTGCGCCGTCGCTCTCCGCGAGCATAGATGTATGGGTAAAGCTCGATTGCCCTGGTGGTCACCCCAACCCGTTGAGCCCGGAAGAAAACCAGAGTCTCGCGCCCTTGGCTGTACCCGACGCCCTGCTGCGCCACGGGTTGACCGCAAAGCAGCGGCGACGGGGTATCGAGCTGACCATCGAGGCGTACCAAAACATGGCCGCCAAAGATGAAATCACCCTGCGCTGGGGGGATGTACGCATGGATCTACCGGCCATCGATGCCAGGGATGTTGGCAGGCCCATTACATTGAATGTTCCGCCGGCATTGATTCTGGAAGGCGGCGAAGACCATCAGCTGGAAGTGACTTACTGCATTATCGACCGGGTGGGCAACACGTCACGCTGGGCGCCACCACGCGCACTTAACGTCAGTGGCGTCGCTGATTAAATACACCACGGAGCTTTAAATCACGACCTGCAACTCTCCCGTCTATGCTTATTCCAAAAAGTAAGTTTATTTAATTTTTATACACGCTTAGGGTATATAGACCGGACCACCGGACCACCGTCAGTTTGTTTTCGCCGCAGAGACGCGGCTTATGTCGATGTGAGGTTTGGAATGGTCACTTTCACAATTACCCCCGTGCAGATCGCCAGGGCATTGCGTACCGCCACGGAGCGGCGCTGATGTCGGATCTCGCGGCTACACCCCTCCAGAGCGATCTGGACATCGCCCCGCTGCTATTGCCAGCGAAGGTCCTGAGTAACGACGCCCAAGCCATCGCCGCCGCTCATGAAGTGGCGCAACTCGCGCGCTTACAGGCGTCACAACGTGATCGTCAGCGCAAATTGCCGTGGGCCCAAATCGAACATTTCACCCGCAGCGGGCTGGGGAGCATTTCCATCCCCCGAGAATACGGCGGCCCGCAGGTTTCATTCGTGACCCTGGCGGAGGTGTTCAAGATCATTTCCGCCGCCGACCCCGCGTTGGGGCAGATCCCGCAAAACCAGGTCGGCATTCTCCATTCGCTGCTGGGCAGTGCCAACCCGACACAAAAGCAGCAGCTGTTTCAAAGCGTGCTGGATGGCTGGCGCATCGGCAATGCCGGGCCTGAACGCGGCACCAAAAACACCCTGGAAATCAAAACGAGAATCACCGCCAAGGGCGACGGGTTTGTCCTCAACGGCCAGAAGTTCTATTCCACCGGGGCACTGTTCGCGCATTGGGTCGCGGTCAAGGCGCTGAACGATGACGGTCAACAAGTGCTGGCATTCGTCCCGCGTGGCACGCCGGGTTTGCGCATCGTCGATGACTGGTCCGGCTTTGGCCAACGCACCACCGCCAGCGGTACGGTGCTGCTCAATAACGTGCCGGTGGAAGCCGAGCACATCGTCGAGAACTGGCGCCTGGCACAAACGCCGAACATTCAGGGCGCCGTGTCGCAATTGATCCAGGCGGCCATCGATGTCGGGATCGCTCGAGAAGCCATCGACGACAGCATTCGTTTTGTCCGCGAGCGCTCGCGCCCATGGATCGATGCCAACGTCGAACGCGCCAGCGACGATCTGTACGTGATCGCCGACATCGGCAAGCTGAAACTCGAACTGCACGCCGCTGAAGCATTACTGCGCAAGGCCGGCCAAGTGCTGGACGAGGTCAACGCCGCGCCCGTGGACGTAGCCTCCGCCGCTCGCGCCTCGATTGCCGTTGCAGAAGCCAAGGTCCTGACCACTGAAATCTCCCTGCTCGCCAGCGAAAAGCTGTTCGAGCTGGCAGGCAGCCGCGCCACCCTGGCCGAGTTCAACCTCGACCGCCACTGGCGCAACGCTCGCGTTCACACGCTCCACGACCCGGTGCGCTGGAAATACCACGCCGTCGGCGCCTACCACCTGAACGGCACTGTGCCGGCCCGGCATTCCTGGATCTGACCAGACCACTGGAGAACGTATGAGCCTTTTATCGCACCTGCCGCAAAAGACGGCAGTGATCGACAGCGACGCCCAAGCCTTGAACGTGGCCGCCGAGCTGGCTGAACATTTTAAGCGCGACAGCGCCCTGCGTGATCGTGAACGCCGTCTGCCGCACGAGGAACTGGAACTGTTTTCCCGCTCTGGCCTGTGGGGCATCAGCGTGCCGAAAGCCTTTGGCGGCGCTGGCGTTTCCAGCGTCACCCTGGCCAAAGTCACACAACTGATCGCCGAGGCTGACTCGTCCCTCGGCCAGATTCCTCAGAACCATTTCTATGCCCTTGAGGTGCTGCGCGTGAATGGCAGCGCTCAACAGCAAAAACGCCTCTACGCAGACGTATTGGCCGGGCAACGCTTCGGCAATGCACTCGCAGAGTTGGGCACCAAAACCGCCCACGACCGGACTACGCGCCTGACCCGGGACGGCGATGGCTATCGCATCAACGGCCGCAAGTTTTACGCGACCGGCGCCTTGTATGCGCAGCGCATACCGACCTCGGTGGTGGACGAACAGGGTGTGCAGCAACTGGCCTTCGTCCCGCGTGACGCAGCGGGCCTGACGGTGATCGATGACTGGCGCGGCTTCGGCCAACGCACCACCGGCAGCGGTTCGGTGGTGTTCGATAACGTGTTTGTCAGCGCCGATGACGTAGTGCCGTTTCAAACCGCCTTCGAACGGCCGACCACCGTAGGCCCGCTGGCACAGATTCTTCATGCGGCCATCGACACCGGCATCGCCCGCGCGGCCTATGAAGACGCGTTGCACTTCGTCCGCACTCGCACCCGGCCATGGATTGATTCCGGTATCGAAAAAGCCGTGGACGACCCATTGACCCTGCACAGCTTCGGCAAGCTCGGCATTCGCCTGCACGCGGCCGAAGCGCTGCTGGAACGTGCCGGTGAGTTCCTTGATCGCGCTCAGGCCGACAGCACCGTTGAAAACGTCGCCGCCGCGTCCATTGCGGTGGCCGAAGCACGCGCCATCAGTACCGAAATCTCTCTTGCAGCGGGCAGCACCCTGTTCGAGCTGGCTGGCAGTCAAGCCACGCTGGCCGAGCATGGACTGGACCGTCACTGGCGCAACGCCCGCGTGCACACCCTGCACGACCCGGTGCGCTGGAAATATCACGCCATCGGCAATTACTACCTCAACGATACAAACCCGCCGCTGCGGGGGACCCTCTGATGACCAAGAAAAAGATCCTCCTCAATGCGTTCAACATGAACTGCATTGGCCATATCAACCATGGCCTGTGGACGCATCCCAGGGACAACTCCACCGAGTACAAGACCCTCGAATACTGGACTGAGTTGGCGCAACTGCTGGAGCGCGGTTTGTTCGACGGCTTGTTCATCGCCGATATCACCGGCGTGTACGACGTGTATCAGAACTCGGTGGATGTAACGCTCAAAGAGTCGATCCAGTTGCCGGTCAATGACCCACTGATGCTGCTGTCGGCCATGGCCGCAGTCACCAAGAATCTGGGGTTCGGCCTGACCGCCAACCTCACGTATGAAGCGCCGTATCTGTTCGCCCGGCGCATGTCGACCCTCGACCACCTGAGCCGTGGCCGAGTGGGCTGGAACATTGTTACCGGTTATCTGGACAGTGCGGCCAAGGCCATTGGCCTGAGCGAACAGGTCGAACACGACCGTCGTTATGATCAGGCCGATGAGTACCTGGAGGTGCTGTACAAACTCTGGGAAGGCAGCTGGGAAGATGACGCGGTGATCAATGATCGCCAGCAACGGATCTATGCCCAGCCCGAAAAAGTGCACAAGGTTAGGCACAAGGGTGAGTTCTATCAGGTCGAGGGTTATCACCTCTGCGAACCGTCACCGCAGCGCACGCCGGTGTTGTTTCAGGCAGGCACTTCTGATCGCGGTTTGCAGTTCGCCGGGCGCCATGCGGAGTGCGTGTTCATCAGCGGACAAAACAAGGTCGCGACCCGCGAGCAAGTGGACAAGGTTCGCGCCAGCGCCAATGCCGCCGGGCGTAACCCCGAGGACATCAAGGTGTTCATGGGCTTGAACGTGATCGTCGGCGCCACCGAGGAACTGGCACGCGCCAAGCAGCGGGAGTATCTGGAATACGCCAGCGCCGAAGCAGGCGTTGCGCACTTTGCGGCCTCTACCGGGATCGACTTCGCGGAGTACAAACTGGACGAGCCGATCCAGTACGTGAAAAGCAACGCGATCCAGTCGGCGACCAAAAACCTGAAAAACAACGACTGGACCCGCCGCAAACTGCTCGATCAACACGCGCTGGGTGGACGCTACGTCACCCTGGTCGGCTCGCCTGAACAGGTTGCCGATGAGCTGGAATCCTGGATCGCCGAAACCGGCCTCGACGGCTTCAACCTGACACGCACCGTGACCCCGGAAAGCTATGCGGATTTCATCGATCTGGTGATTCCGGAACTGCAACGCCGTGGTTCTTACAAAACCGCATATGACAGCGGCACCCTGCGGGAGAAGTTGTTTAACGAAGGCCCACGTTTGCCAGAGTCGCATGCGGGAGCGGGGTATCGACATGCGGGGAAATAACGATGCAACTGTTGCGCACGGTCCCTGTAGGAGCTGACTTGTCTGCGATCGACCGCGAAGCGGTCGCAAAACAGCAGACCGCGGTGAAACAGACACGCCGCGTCAGCTCCTTCGCAGACAAGTCAGCTCCTACAGGTGATCTATGCCCTGTTAGACAACATCAATTTCAGACCTTACTACTCCCAGGATTTCAGCCATGACCAAAACCCTCATCACCCTGGCCCTCGCGCTGTTCACCCTCAACGCCCACGCCGACGATAAACCGCTCAAAGTCGGCACCACCGCCGCCTTTGCCATCCCGCTGGAAGCAGCCGTCGAAGAAGCCGGCAAGCAAGGCCTGAAGGTCGAGCTGGTGGAGTTCAGCGACTGGATCGCCCCGAACGTCAGCCTTGCGGCCGGCGATATCGATGTGAATTACTTCCAGCACGTCCCGTTCCTGGAAAATGCCAACGCCGCAGCGGGCTTCCATCTGGTGCCTTACGCGTCCGGGATCATCAACAACGTCGGGCTGTATTCGAAGAAATACAAAAGCTTTGATGAGCTACCGACTGGCGCCACCGTGGCCATCGCCAACGACCCGATCAACAGCGGACGCGGCCTGCAACTGCTGGCCAAAGCCGGGCTGATCACCCTCAAACCGGGCGTCGGCTACAAGGCCACCGAAGAAGACATCATCGCCAACCCGAAAAAAATCAAACTGATTCAGGTCGAGGCCGTGCAACTGGTGCGCGCCTACGATGACGCCGATCTGGTGCAGGGCTACCCGGCCTATATTCGTCTGTCGAAAACCTTCGATGCCGGTTCCGCGTTGCTGTTCGACGGGCTGGATCATAAAGAATACGTGATCCAGTTCGTGATCAAGCCCGAGAACAAAAATGACCCGCGTCTGGCCAAGTTCATCGACATCTATCAGCACTCGCCGGTTGTTCGCGCCGCCCTGGATAAAGCCCACGGCAAACTCTATCAAGCAGGCTGGGAAGGCTGAACATGAACGCGACTGCCCAACGCCAGTTACCGCATGAGTCCCCCAAAGCCGAGCAGCCCTCGGAGCTGCACCCTGACTTGAATCGGGCCCATGTGCGCTTTATCAACCTGGGCAAAACCTATGACAGCCAGCACGGGCCGGTGGATGCACTGCAGAACATCGACCTGGCGATTCAACGCGGTGAGGTGTTCGGCATCATCGGCCGCAGCGGCGCGGGCAAGTCGTCATTGATTCGGACCATCAACCGCCTGGAGCGCCCGAGCAGTGGTCGGGTGCTGATCGATCAGGTGGACATCAGCGAGTTCGACGAAGACCATCTGGTGCAACTGCGACGACGCATCGGGATGATCTTTCAGCACTTCAACCTGATGTCGGCCAAGACCGTGTGGCAGAACGTCGAGCTGCCGCTCAAGGTCGCTGGCGTGCCACGTGAACAGCGTCAGCGCAAAGTCGCCGAACTGCTGGAACTGGTCGGTTTGCAAGACAAGCACAAGGCCTACCCGGCACAGCTGTCGGGCGGACAAAAACAGCGCGTGGGGATTGCCCGCGCGCTGGTCCATGACCCGGCGATTCTGTTGTGCGACGAGGCCACCTCGGCGCTCGACCCGGAGACCACGCAATCGATCCTCGGCTTGCTGCGGGAGATCAATAAACGGTTGGGCCTGACTATCATTTTGATTACCCATGAAATGGCGGTCATCCGCGATATCTGCGACCGGGTGGTGGTGCTTGAACACGGTCAAATCGTCGAGCACGGCCCTGTGTGGCAAGTGTTCGGCAACCCTCAGCACGACGTCAGTAAAACCTTGCTGGCGCCGCTGCAACACGGGCTCCCCGAAGACGTGCAAGCACGCTTGAACCCCGAGCCACAGCACCCGACGGCGGCGGTGGTACTGGACCTGCATTTCACTGGCGTTGGCGGCGAAGAGCCGGACCTGGCCGCGCTGTTCAATTCCCTCGGCGGGCGGATCAGCCTGTTGCAGGGCGGGGTTGAGCGCATTCAGGGGCGCGCACTGGGGCATCTGGTGATCGAGGTCGCCCACTCGCCCCATGACCTGGACGAATTACTCAGTCGCGCCCGCACATTGGCGCAACGCGCGGAGGTATTGGGTTATGTGGTTTGATCGACTGCTTCAAGGCGTCATCGATACGTTTTTGATGGTCGGTGTCTCGTCATTGATTGCCCTGCTGCTGGGCATTCCGCTGGCGGTGATTCTGGTCACCAGCGCCAAAGGCGGAATCTACGAAGCGCCCACTCTGAATCGCGTGCTCGGTGGTTTCGTCAATCTGTTCCGCTCGATTCCGTTCCTGATTCTGATGGTCGCGTTGATTCCGTTTACCCGGCTGATCGTCGGCACCACCTACGGCGTCTGGGCGGCCGTGGTGCCGCTGACCATCGCGGCGACGCCGTTCTTTGCACGCATCGCTGAAGTCAGCCTGCGCGAGGTCGACCATGGCCTGATCGAAGCCGCGCAAGCCATGGGCTGCCGCCGGTGGCACATCATCTGGCATGTGCTGCTGCCCGAAGCGCTGCCGGGTATCGTCGGCGGCTTCACCATTACACTGGTGACGATGATCAACTCGTCGGCCATGGCCGGGGCTATCGGCGCAGGTGGATTGGGTGACATCGCCTACCGCTATGGTTATCAGCGCTTCGACAGCCAGGTGATGCTCACTGTGATTGCCTTGTTGGTGGTGCTGGTCGCAGTGATTCAGTTTGGCGGTGATCGGCTGGCTCAGGTGCTGAACAAACGTTGAGTGATTGAACAACGGCTGGGCGGGGGTATATTTAACGCTTACCCACGCCCAGACAGACCCGCAATGAAACTCGCCCCGCAGGACCTCGCCAAAATCACCGCCACCACCGTCGGCCACTACAACGAAGTGGCTGACGACTTCCGCGAAGGCACCCGTGACCACGACGTCAGCCAGAACATAGCCGCACTGCTGCGGCATATCGAAGGCGAGGCGCCGTGGCATATCCTGGATTTTGGCTGCGGGCCGGGCCGTGACCTGAAGACCTTCAGCGCCATGGGCCATGTTGCGGTGGGTCTGGACGGCGCTGAGCGTTTCGCCGACATGGCCCGCGCCGAGACCGGCTGTGAAGTCTTGCAGCAGAATTTTCTCGAACTCAATCTACCGGCCGAGCGCTTCGACGGCATCTTCGCCAACGCGGTGTTGTTCCACGTCCCCCGCCAGGAACTGCCACGGGTCTTGCGCGAACTGCACGCAACGCTGAAACCGGGCGGCGTGCTGTTCAGCTCCAATCCACGGGGCGAGAACCAGGAAGGCTGGAACGGCAGCCGTTATGGCGCTTATCACGACCTGGGAACCTGGCGCGAACTGCTCAATGACGCAGGCTTCACCGAACTCGAACACTACTACCGCCCCGAGGGCCTGCCCCGCGAGAAACAGCCGTGGCTGGCGAGTGTGTGGCGCAAGTGATGCTTGAAGAGCCAGCATGCAGTGGCCGGATTCAGCGGACGGTTTTAAAGCCGCGTATCGCCTACGTTGCCGCGTATGTTCTGACTGGTTTTTCCAACACCGCTGGCAATATTAAAAGGCGACAGCATATTGCCTTTAATCGCTTTCCTTGTAGCTGCCCGGGCCTGCGCAGCCGCTGCCCTTTGCGCTACTTTGGTGGTCACCTGCGCTGAAATACGCAATCCCAGGGACGGAACGCCAAAACCCACCGCGACCCACATGAGCGGTTCCAGCGCAGCAGAACCAGGCTTCACCTCGTTAATAATCCGGTTCGCCGTAAACGCAGTGCTGGCCACCACCTGTGCAGTCGCCCCCACAGCGGTAAGCATCTGCGCAGTAGGGACAGGAGCCCCACTTTTCAGCGCTTTCGTGACCGCTTTCATGGCGGGCACCGCCGCATAAAGACCTAGCGCCGCCCCCGCGAACCCCACGCCAACCCAGACAAACCCCAGAATTTTATTCCTGTCGGCCGCATGCCCGGTTGGATCACGGCTATTGATCGGATCGCCAATGCAGTACGCATAAGCATTCAATCCACCCTCACCAAACGGACTCAAGCTGTCGGGGCTGTTGAAGCGCATCAACACCGGGTTGTAGGCCCGATAGCCGTTGCCGAGCAAATAGTGCCCCGTCACAGGATCGGGTTGTTCGCCGTTGAAGCCGGGCAGGCCTGGCACCGCGTCGACAACGTCGTGATGACCGTAGGGGGAGTAGGCCATGCGCAGGTGTTGTTCGGCAGTCACCGCGTTCAGCACAGAGCTCTGCTGGTCAGTGGTCATCAACACGCAGCTGACCCGATCCCTCACTTGATTATTCTGTGCAGCCATAGCAATTTTCGGCTTTAGAACAACGGACTATTAGAGTGGGCGGCTTCGTTCACGTCGTCTAGCTAGCAGAAATGCTAGGTTTTTACAGCGCGCCTGTGTCAGCTCCCCGGCGTGCCATGTGCCTCTTCGAAGAAGAAATCTTTCCAGCTGTCAGCCTTGTTTTTCAGTACGCCCAGGGAGGTGAGAGGATCATGTCCTGGCTGACGGTGGCAGCAAATTGTTCAGCCTTCAAACGTCCCGTCAACGTGATATTCCGTCACCTGCCCGTCCGCCTCAAACGCCGTAATAGACTGCCCGGCAAAGTGCTTGCCGACGACCTCCCGCATCCGGCGATCAAAGTTGGCCACCAATCGCGTGCCATCGGTAAACGTGGTCTGCTGAACTTGCCGATCGGCCGTTAGCCAGCGGAAATCCGTCAAAGACTGAGTCCCCAAACGTTGGTGCAAAGGTTGGAAGAAAGCGTCCTGGCGCTTAATCAGCGGCAACCTATGCTTCAGCGTGTCAGCACTCAGGTGGTACAGCGGCGGCACGTTGTAGAGCAGTTGTGCCAACTCGTTCTCCGCTCTCACGTTACTGAGCTTCACGTTATCGAACAGCCAGTGATGAGCGGTAATCACCGAGCCATGAAACACCGCCTGATAGAGGGGGAGCCTCGTAGCGGGATCGAAATGGATCGTTCGATAGGGTTCTTTGATCGGGACCTGCTTGAAGAATACGCTCGGCTGCTCTGGTGGATACCAGTCACCCAGATAGTACGGTGACTGTTTGTTTTTGCTGAGGTCCGGATCGCCCCAACCAATAACCGGCGTCTGCATACCGTGAGCGAACAGGATGCCTTGGGCGGTGACAGCATTTCCGTCTTCAGAGCCTGCGGCCAGCTTCAAGGTTTCAGCGATCCAGCGTGAGGCATCAATATTGCCTGCGGCATTTTGCGCCTGGGTCATGCTCGCGTCAGGACGATAGCTGTCGAACAACATGCTGGTCGCGTAGGCATCGAGGAACCAACTGTTGAACCCGGCTTTAGCCTGAATCGCCTTGATTCGAGCCTCAAGTAGAGGCCGCACGCAACGCGGGTCGGTGTAATGTCCGGACTGCTGGAACCCACTCTTGAACTCGCCGCGCTTCAATAATATGGCGCAATCGCGATAGGCGTCGTTTCCCAGATGCGCGGTAGTCCAGTCCGGGTTCTCCGTCGACGACAACGCCGTTTCATAGGAGTCGTATGGGGCCATCAGATAGCCAGCCTGTACGCCAGCGCGTACCGCCTCGGGATGCCATAGGCCGCCCTCCCAACCTTCGGCCACTCCCAGCCACAAACGCGTCAGCTTGGCGGCCTGGAGTTGCTTGATCGTCGTCTCGGACATGATGCTGCCCCACTGCTCAGGCTGCGGTGTCAGCGCCGTGACGAAAGCCTTCGCGAGTTCCTCGCGCAGTTCTCCGTAGCGATTGGCCAACGCCTGCATATCCGGTCTGGCCGTCCCCTGCCAGCTTTCTCGCGCCTTGGTGTTCAAGGCTTGATTAAGGCCGCGCAACAGGGTGGCCTGTTGGTAACGGCTAAGCGGGGGCTGGGCGATTTCCAGCATCTGCGTGGCTGCAGCATCAAGATAACCGCGCAACGCTGTAGCCAATGTTCCTTTGCCGCGCAGTAGTTCAAGCAAGCGAGGCCAACTGCGTACATCATCCGGCCCGAGTAGATCATTGCCCCATAAATAGATGTGACTGGCTCCCAGCAACTTCGCGGCTCCCGGGGTCTTCCGCAGTTTGTCGCTGAAGGTTTCATAGCGTCCAGCCTGGATCAGCCACTGTCGATAGCGTTTGGCGCCAGCCAGCGGGTCGGCCTCGCCCAAATAGAGGCTAAAGGTCAGCGGCGTCAACGGGGCCAGGGAGGTGAACTCATGACTGGCCGCAATCGCCAACGCCAGGCCTTCGGCGCTCAATGTAAGGCGGTTATTGTAGGGATTGGTCATCAGCCAGTTCAGGGTGAAACCGCCGTGATCGACACCCCACAGCGGCAAGCTGAGGTCCTGAGTGGTATTGAATTCGCCTTGGTCCAGCAGGAACCGCTGCCACACTGGGTCACCTGCCGGGACGTAACGCCCTTCGGCAAGCGGCCATATCAAGCCCTTCCCCATCGCGTGACCGGGTTGCCGGAGAAAAACCAGCTCACCGGGGTCTCGGGCTTGAATAGTCAGAGAGAGTTCACGCTGATCCAGCGTTGCGCTGAGCTGCCAGGCACCGTCATCCCACAGCCAGTTGATGCGCTCCCCACGCTTCTCCAGAGCGCTGACCCGATGCGCAGCCACTCCAGCGGAGGCTTGCACTGCTGCACCCCGGGCGGGAATGGCACGAATCGCCAGCGTTGCCGGGTCTATCTCGATTCGCCAATGGTCGTTTTCCAGCCGGATATCAGCGGCGGCCCATGGCGCCATTAACAAGGCGCAGATCAGCAGTCCTGAATACAAACATTGGTTGATGTAAAACATGCTGCCCTCGCGCGCCCGAAAATCGGCAACTGACTCGAAGTGGCAGAAAGTAGTGGAAAACAAAAAAACTGTCTGTAGTACCGATCCTAAAAGGTCGCAGCCACAATCTACGAGTTGAAATCAGCTCCCCGGCGTGCCATGTGCCTCTTCGAAGAAGAAGTCTTTCCAGCTGTCAGCCTTGTTTTTCAGCACGCCCAGTTCGTGCAATTTGCTGGCGTAGATGAAGGTGCGCTGAGGGGTGATGGTGAAATCGATTTCCGGGTCGGCGACGATTTTTTCGACGAAGGCCAATGGCAATTTCGATTGTTCTACACGGAGGTAGGTTTGGGCGGCGGCAGGCTTGTCGGCCTTGATGATGTGCTCGGCTTCAGCCAGGGCGTCATAGAACGCCTTGTAGGTCTTGGGGTTTTCGTCGTGAAATTTTTCGGTGGTGTAGAGCACGTTGAACGTGGCCTGACCGCCGAGCACGTCATAGGAGCTGAGCACCTTATGCACCTTCGGGTTTTCCAGCTCCTGATACTGGAACGGCGGGCTGGAGAAGTGTGAGCTGATTTCAGAACCACCGGCGATTAACGCCGAGGTGGCGTCCGGGTGTGGCAGGCTGACGGAGATCGTATCGAAGCGTTTGAAGTCGGCATCGCCAAACTGTTTGGCCGTTTCGATCTGCAACGTGCGTGACTGGAAGCCGACACCTGCGGCGGGCACGGCGATACGGTCCTTGTCAGTGAAGTCTTTCAACGACTTCACGTTCGGATTGTTGCTCAGCAGGTAGTTGGGCATCGAACCCAGCGAAGCGATGGCCTTGACGTTCTGCTTGCCCTTGGTCCGGTCCCATAGGGTCAGCATCGGAGGAACCCCGGCCGAGACCACATCCAGCGCACCGGCCAGCAATGCTTCGTTCATGGCCGTAGACCCCGAGATGCTGTTCCAGTCGACCTTGATGTCCAGCCCCTGTTGTTTGCCGTGTTTCTCGATCAACTGCTGATCGCGCACCACGTCGAGAATCAGGTAACCGATACCGAATTGTTGGGCGATGCTGATGCTGCCTTCTGCTTGCGCGCCGCTGCTCAGGAGTGCCCCGAATAAACCGAATGCCGTCGCAAGTGCTGTAAGCGCCGGACGCTTGAAAGAAGTGGCCATGAAATCCTCACACTGTAGATAAGAAGGTAATAAGAGAGGCGACATGTCCGGTGGTCCGGTCCATACGGCGTGTTGTCAGCGCTGCATGCCCCAGCGTTTTACGGTCAGGCGTTCGATGTTGTTGAACAGCAGGTTTTCCACCAGCAAGCCGATCAAAATCACCGCTGCCAATCCGGCGAATACTTTGTCGGTGTACAGCTCGTTGCGATTCTGAAAGATGTACCAGCCCAATCCGCCTTTGCCCGACGACGCACCAAACACCAGCTCTGCGGCGATCAACGTGCGCCAGGCGAAGGCCCAGCCAATTTTCAGCCCGGCCAGAATCGATGGCAGCGCGGCAGGGATCAAAATGAACCAGACGAAGCGCAGCCCCTTGAGACCGTAATTGCGCCCGGCCATGCGTTGGGTTTCCGAGACGCCGAGAAAGCCCGCATAGGTGTTGAGCGCCAGCGCCCACAGCACCGAATGCACCAGCACGAAAATCAGGCTGTTCTCACCCAGGCCGAACCACAGCAGCGACAACGGCAGCAAGGCAATCGCAGGCAGCGGGTTGAGCATCGCGGTCAGCGTGCTGAGCAGGTCGCGGCCCAATTGCGTTGATACCGCCAGCGTCGTCAAGCCGAACGCGAGGACGATCCCGATCAGGTAGCCCTTGACCAGCACGGTCAAGGAAATCCAGACCTTGCTCAGCAATTCACCGGTGATGATGCCGTCGTAGAAAGCAGCGGCGGTCTGCAAAAAACTCGGCAGCAGCAGGTCATTGTTTTGCACACGCGCAGCCAGTTCCCAGATCACCGCCAGGGCGATCAGGATCACGCTTTTGCGCACCCAGCTCAGTTGCCAGATGCGTTGCGTCAGCGGGATATCACGCGCCAGTGCCGCCTGGGTAAAAGGCGCCAGGGTGATTTCGTATTCCTCTCGGATACTCATGCTCGAATTCTCTTTGTGGATCATGTTTAGGAACTCGGCGTTTCAGTACGCTATGCGCACATCCTGGAAGCTCAGTTCGCGGTCTGTCGGTTCGGTCCCGGCCTCATCGAACAGCAGGCGATGAATACGTTGTGCGGCGGTCTGAAAACCGACACCGCCGAGGCTATTCAGGTCGTATTGATGGCTGTTGATTTCAGCCCGAACGCGGCCCGGATGGGGCGACAGCAGCAAAATCCGGTTACCGACCACCAGTGCTTCTTCGATGGAGTGGGTGACGAACAACAAGGTGAAGCGCACCTCGTCCCACAGCGCCAGGAGCTCTTCCTGCATCTTGCGGCGGGTCAGTGCATCGAGGGCGGCAAAGGGTTCGTCCATCAACAGGATTTTTGGCTGCATGGCCAAGGCGCGAGCAATCGCCACCCGCGCTTTCATACCGCCAGACAAGGTGTGCGGATACGCATCGGCAAACGCGCTCAGGCCGACTTTGTCCAGGTAGTAACGCGCACGCTCTTCGGCCTCGCGACGCTTGAGGGTGCGAGACGCCACCAGCGGGAAAATCACGTTCTGGATCACGGTTTTCCAGGGCGGCAATTGATCGAACTCCTGGAACACCACTATCCGGTCCGGGCCAGGTTCTTTGATTTGCACGCCCGCCAGACGGATCTGCCCTTCGCTGGGCTGAATGAAGCCGGCCACCGCTTTGAGCAAGGTGGATTTGCCGCAACCCGAGGGCCCCAGCAGCACGAAGCGATCCGCCGGGTCGATTTCAAAACTCACTTGATGGGTCGCCCGCACCACCCGCTCGGGGGTGCGGTACTCCAGGCTCACGCCCTGTACTTGCAACAAGGGCTCAGCGGTCAGCTGATTGACCTGTTGCGCGATCGAGCTATCGCTGGCCGTGTGGCCCTGCAAAACAGCATTCATGAAACAGCTCCCCTGATCAGAACGACGCATCGCCTTGAATGGTGGTGCGAAACAGCTTGCGGCGCAGCTCAGTCGGGCAGCCGGTGGCCAGATGGATCATTGAACGGTTGTCCCAAAACACCAAGTCATGCGGCTGCCATTGATGACGATAGACATGCTCTGGGCGCACGCTGTGGGCGTAGAGCTCATCCAGCAGCTGGCGACTTTCGTCTTCCGGCAGGCCAACGATGCGCGTGGTGAATCCTTCGCTGACGAACAACGCCTTGCGCCCGGTTTCTGGATGGGTGCGCACAATCGGGTGAGTCACTTCAGCCACTTGTGCAAGCTGCTCGGACGTCAGCGTCGGGCGCCAGTTCGCAGCATTTTTGCCTTCGCTGTAGCGCGAGGTGTAGGAATGCACCGCCGAGAGGCCTTCGACCGCCTCACGCAGGGCGTGCGGCAACGTATCCCAGGCAAGGTGCAGGTTGGCGAACAACGTGTCACCGCCTTCGTCAGGCAGCTCCTGGGCGTGCAGAATCGAACCGAGGCTCGGCAGTTCCTTGTAGGACAGGTCCGAGTGCCAATACTTGCCGGCATCACCCAGGCCAATCGGCTGACCGTCCTCGACGATGTTCGAAACGATAAGAATTTCCGGGTGATTTTTTAGCAGGAACTGCTTGAGCACATGGATTTGCAGGACGCCGAAACGCCGACTGAAATCAATCTGCTGCTGCGGGGTGATGTGTTGATCGCGAAACACCACGACGTGGTAGTCCAGGTGCGCCTGATGGACACGGGCGAAGTCCGCATCGCTGAGAGGCCGGGACAGATCCAGTCCGGTGATTTCCGCACCCACTTTTTCGGCGAAGGGGCGGATGTCGAATGCTTGATCGGCTAGGTATGCAGATGAGGACGCTTGGGAGGCTGCTGGCATGAGAACTCCGACTCCAGGTGTGCTGGGTAACAAGAGTCAGAACTTTATAGGTATAAGAAACTTAATTTAAATACCGTTAAGGAATATTGATATCACTGAACACGCTAGCGATCCGGCTGCGCAGGTCATGGAGATAACCTCCTGCTCCAAACGCAAAAACGCCGACGCTAATGAAAGCCGCCGGCGTAAAAAACGTTAACGCTTGAATTCAGATCAGAACGCCGGCAGTACCGCGCCGTCGTACTTCTTGGCAATGAATGCTTTGACTTCAGGGCTGGTCAGCGCCTTGGCCAGTTTCTGGATTGCATCGTTGTGGGCGTTGTCTGGACGCGCCACCAGGAAGTTCACGTAAGGCGAATCAGCGCCTTCGAGAATCAGTGCATCCTTCTTCGGGTTGAGCTTGGCTTCCAACGCATAGTTGGTGTTGATCATGTCCAGATCAACCTGGTTGTAAGCGCGCGCCAACATGGCCGACTCCAGCTCCTTGAACTTCAGGTTCTTGGGGTTGGTCTTGACGTCCTTTACCGTTGCCAGTGCGTCAGTCGGGTCGTTCAGGGTGATCAGACCGGCTTTCTCCAACAGCAGCAGTGCACGGCCAGCGTTGCTGCCTTCGTTTGGAATGGCAACAGTTGCGCCGTCCGGCAGGTCAGCCAGGGATTTGTACTTGGACGAGTAGCCGCCGAACGGTTCGACGTGAACGCCGACGACGGTGACCAGATCAGCCTTCTTGCCTTTGTTGAAGCCATCCAGGTACGGCTTGGTCTGGAAGTAGTTGGCATCGAGTTTCTTCTGGAAAACCTGCAGGTTCGGCTGCACGTAGTCGTTGAAGACTTTGATTTCCAGGTCCACACCTTCTTTTGCCAGCTCAGGCTTGATCAGCTCAAGAATCTCGGCGTGCGGAACAGGCGTAGCGCCGACGACCAGTTTTTCACCCGCGTGGGCCAGGCCAATCGAAAGCGCAGCAGCGAGGGCGGTCAACAACAACGTCTTTTTCATGCGGTGTCCTTAGCGAAAATCGCGGTCGTCACAAACGACGGCTTATCAGTGAGTTGCCGCTGCTCATCGGTTGAACCTGATGACTCAGCGGCGTGAAACGGACATTACCGATATTTCTTATTCCATGACAATATTTTTTATGCGACTGCTTATGCTTTTTTGTGCTGATTAGAGCCAAGCACCATTCTCTGCGCGAAACACAGCGTCTAACGTGGGGCTTGCGACACGCGTTGGCTCAGGCGCTCGAGCAATCGTTGCAATTCCGACAGTTGACCGGGACGCGCGAAAGCGAGCAATTGCTCCACCTGTTGCTCGATCTGCGTCAGAGGGTTGGTACTGTCGGGCAGGTTGAGGTGTTCGGGGAGAATTTCATCGCCACTGCTGACCAACAGCGCGAAGTGAATAACGTTCTCCAGCTCGCGGGTGTTGCCCGGCCAACTGTGCCGCTCCAATACCTGCTGCGCGGCTTCACTGATCAGTGGCACCGGCAAACTCAAACGCTGGCTGTAAATGCCGAGAAAATATTCGGCCAATGACAGGATGTCACCCACTCGTTCGCGTAACGCGGGCAGGTCCAGTCGACCTTCGCTGAGGTAGTGATACAGCCGCTCGTTAAATTTACCGACGGCCACCGCCTGCGCCAGATCGATGCTGGTGGCGGCGACCAGGCGCACGTCCACCGGGCTGGGTTGCTGGGCCCCAACGCGGGTCACTTCATGGTTCTCCAGCGCAGCCAACAGTTTGATCTGTATCGGCAGCGGCAAATCGCCGATTTCATCCAGGTACAAGGTCCCGCCATTGGCCGAGCCAAACCATCCCGCACGGCTGCTGGCGGAGCTGCTGTGAGCGCCGGCGGCATAGCCGAACAGCTCGGCATCAGCGTACGTCGGGCTGATCGCCCCGCAGTTCACTGACACGAACAAGCCCCCACGGTCGCTGGCGCGGTGGATGTGCCGGGCCAGCAGCTCCTTGCCGCTGCCGGTTTCGCCCCGGATCAGCACCGGTAACGAGCGCGGCGCCAGTTGCTCCAGCTCTTCGCGCAACTGACGCGAGCGTGGGTCGACGAACACCAGCGCCTTGGCGCGAATGCTCAGCGGGCTTTTTTCCGCATCGGGGAAGGTCAATAACGGCTGACCAAAGGTTTCGTGAAGGCTCATGGCAAACTCCCGCCTGAGCCCTTGCGACGACTCACGCGTTAAAAATAGACAATAGGGCCCAAGGGCCCGGCGTAAAAATTATTGAGGTCGATGAGTGAAGCGCGACATCTGCCGCGCCGATTGAATTCAAGCGCGACGCAGAGCGTGGTGTTCCATTCGGTTTTGCAGGCGGTACAGATAGGCGAAGCCCTGCTCCCAGCGCTGATGGCCGGACTTCACATTGATGTGCCCAGCCCCCCTGAGAATGCCGGCTTCGGCGCCCCAGTTATGGGCCAGTTCCAGTGCTCGCTGAGTACTGACCGCCGTGTCGTTATCCGAGCTGACCACTTGGGTCGGGAACGGCAGCAGGTGCCCTGGAATCGGTGCGAAATTACGTAACGCAGGCGAGCAGTTCGGCCGCTCAACGTCAGCCGGCGCCACCAGCAAGGCACCACGCACCTGACGCAGCGACTGCAAAGGTGCGAGTTCGGCCCAATGCGCAACGGTGATGCACCCCAGGCTATGAGCGATCAGGATCACCGGCGTGCTGTCAGCGGCAATCGAGCGCTGCAATTCACCGACCCAATCCTCGCGCCGTGGCTTGAGCCAGTCGGCCTGCTCCACGCGCGCGCTGTTGGGCAAACTGTTCTGCCAATGCGTTTGCCAATGGTCGTCAGGCGACCCCTGCCAGCCTGGCACGATCAGATAGCGGATCGACTCGTTACGCATGGGGTGCGCCTCCTGCCTGTTTGCGTTCATGGGCAAAGTATAAGGACGCGACATATATTCGTTAAGGAATAAGAAGCTATTTGTTAAGACCCTAAAAGAATATAAGGATCATAGATTCGGCAGGCAAAAAAAAGGACCGCCCCCTGCCTAAGGAGCGGCCCATAAATAAACTTACAATTCGAGCTTATCCACACGCTGTGACAGAAACGTTACCGGGCAGTCATGACTGCCGCCTATCGTGCATGCTGGAGTCAGCCAACAGGGCTCAATCAGTCTTCCAGCACCGCCAACTGATAGCCCACAACACCTTCGGTATGGATCAGTTTAGGCAGGTAGCGCTCATCGATTTTCGAGCGCAGGCGATGGATGGCGATTTCGACCTTGTCGATGTCATTGTTGAACACCTGCGAAGCGATCAGCGTGCGTGAAATGACATCGCCCTGACGGCTGACCAGCAACTGCAGGAGTTCGAACTCCTGGTCGCTCAACGAGATCCGTTGCCCACCACGGCTAACGCGCTGGAGTGGCACGTCGATTTCCAGGTCGGCGATAGAGTAGCTGTCGGCAGTGCCGGTTGGCCCGCGTCGCAGCAAGGTCCGCACCCGGACCAACAGTTCTTCAAGGGTAAAGGGCTTGAGCAGGTAATCATCGGCACCCAGTTCCAGCCCGCGCAGCCGGTCTTCCATGGTATCGCGGGCGGTCAGGAACAACACGGGCGTGTTGCCGCGCTGACGGACCAGTTGCAGCAGTTGCCAGCCATTCAGGCCCGGCAACATGGCATCGAGGATGATCAGGTCGTAGGCCTTCTCTTCAACGAAATGGCGGCCGGACAGGCCGTTTTCCGCGACGTCGACCCTAAACCCCGACTCGCCAAGCCCCTTGGCCAAGTGATTGGCGGTACTGAGATCGTTTTCCACTAACAGCAAACGCATGGTGCACCTCATTTATCGTGCGTCTAGGCTAGGCTGATTACGAGGCCGCCGCACGCAGTTTATCCAGGTCGAGAATCCTGATTTCGCCATAACTGATGTCCAGGATGCCTTGAGCCTGAAAATCGTTGAGGATTTTGTTGATGGTCTGGCGAGACATCGACAGCATTTGCGCCAACTGCTCCTGGGGCAGCTCGATCACCTCTCGCGAGCGATTGATCTCGCCATACCCTTCGGCGATCAACAGTAAGCGACAGGCCACGCGGGCGGCAGCGGGCAACAGGCTTTGCTGCTCGAGGTGAACGAACGTCAGGCGCAGCTTCTGACTCATCAACAACGCGAAATGGCGCCAATACTGAGGCTCTTTTTCCAGCAGCGTCACCAGCGCCGACTGCGGGACCTGCAACAGAATACTGTGGGCTTCGGAAAATGCGTCATGGGTGCGCGGCAGGCCGTCGAACAACGACACCTCGCCAAACCAGTAAGGCAGCTCGATCCGCGACAGCAACGTCTGCTTGCCTTGCTCGCTGACCGAGCCAATACGAATCGCGCCTTCGAGCACCGCATACAGCCCGCACGGCGGATCGCCGCGCCGGAACAAGGGCTTGCCTGGCGTCAGGCGTCGCGTTTTCGCGGCATCGAGCAAGCTGTCCTGTAAACCAGCCGGCAGATTGCTGAACCAGTACCCGGTCAGGAGTCGGGTCCGCCATACAGCTCCGCTCATATGAACTCCTTAATTGCAGACTTTGTCGGGTAACAGACAAAGCCCTTTCAAATCCCGAGGCATGATCATCGTTCCACAGGAGGAATAACAATGAAAAACCTCGTTGATCATCTCAGTCAATACGCCGCCTACCATCGCGACACACGCAACATCGTCAGCCACTTTATCGGCATTCCGCTGATTGTCATTGCGGTGGCCGTGCTCCTTTCGCGCCCCGGCGCCGTGATAGGCGGCGTATGGCTTTCGCCCGCAACCCTGCTGGCGCTGGCGTCTACAGGGTTCTACTTACGCCTGGATATGCGGTTCGGTGTGGTGATGGGCGCCCTGCTCGGCCTATCCCTTTGGCCAGGGCACATGCTCGCCGTGCAGTCGACGCTGGTCTGGCTGAGCAGCGGCGTCGGTTTGTTTGTCGTGGGTTGGGCGATTCAATTTGTCGGCCATTTTTACGAAGGGCGTAAACCGGCGTTTGTTGACGATGTGTCGGGGCTGATCGTCGGGCCGCTGTTCGTGGTGGCCGAAGGGACGTTTTTGCTGGGGCTGCGGCAGCCACTCAAGCACGCCATAGAAGAGCGTGTCGGGCCTACCGGTGTTCGCGGGAAGAAAGCGCTGGTTTGATTGACGTCATTCGCGGATGAATTGGCTCCGCACAGCCTGCACAGGTGAAAGGTTTGACGCGGCGTGCCTGACACGCCGCGTCAAACAAATCAGATACCCGCCTGTTTCTGCCAGACCTTCGGCTTGAAGAACAAGGTGTCACCGCGCGTCAGACCGATCAGGCTGTCGTGGTCTTTCACCACTTCGGCTTCGATCAGTTCGCTTTGACCTTCGACCTTCAAGGTCACGCGAGTGGTGGCGCCCAACGGCCGGATATCACGCACTTCGGCCGCGTGGTGGTCTTCCAGCTCATGCCGCGACAACGACACCTCATGCGGGCGGAACAGCACATGGTTATCGTCGTCCAGGTGCAGGCGGTTGGAGTCACCCAGGAAGTGGTAGACGAAATCGCTGGCCGGGTTTTCATACACCTCGCCCGGTGAGCCGATCTGTTCGATCACGCCCTTGTTCATCACCACGATGCGGTCTGCCACTTCCATGGCTTCTTCCTGGTCGTGGGTCACGAAAACAGAGGTCAGGTTGATGTCTTCGTGCAGGCGGGCCAACCAGCGGCGCAGCTCTTTACGGACCTTGGCATCCAGCGCGCCGAACGGCTCATCGAGCAGAAGCACTTTAGGCTCGACCGCCAACGCACGGGCCAGCGCGATACGCTGGCGCTGACCGCCGGACAGTTGCTCCGGGTAACGGTCCGACAACCAATCGAGCTGCACCATGTTCAGCAGCTCATGAACCTTGGCCGCAATCTGACTTTCGGTCGGACGTTGGTTTTTCGGTTTCATGCGCAGACCGAACGCGACGTTGTCGAACACCGTCATGTGGCGAAACAGTGCGTAGTGCTGGAACACGAACCCGACATTGCGATCCCGCACATCGTGCCCGGAGACGTCTTCTCCGTGGAAAACGATGCTGCCCTGATCAGGGGTTTCCAGGCCGGCAATAATGCGCAACAAGGTGGTTTTGCCACAGCCTGACGGACCCAGCAGGGCCACCAGCTCACCGCTTTGAATGTCCAGATTGATTGAGTTCAGAGCCTGGAAGGCGTTGAAACGCTTGCTGACGTTACGGACTTCGATCGACATGAATTATTCCTCCGCCGCACTTTGGCGCAGACGGGTAATGCGCGACTCGCTCCACTGCTTGAGCAGCAGGATGAACAGCGCCAGGATCAGCAACAGGCTCGCCACGGCAAACGCTGCGACGTGGTTGTATTCGTTATAAAGGATCTCGACGTGCAGCGGCAGGGTGTTGGTGACGCCGCGAATGTGCCCGGAAACCACCGAGACCGCGCCAAACTCACCCATCGCCCGCGCGGTACACAGCACCACGCCGTAGATCAAACCCCACTTGATGTTCGGGACCGTGACGTGCCAGAACATCTGCCAGCCGTTGGCACCCAACAACCGCGCCGCCTCTTCTTCCTGCGTGCCTTGCTCCTGCATCAACGGGATCAGCTCGCGGGCAACAAACGGCACGGTCACAAAAATCGTCGCCAGCACGATACCCGGCAAGGCAAACACGATCTGGATGTCGTGATCCTGTAGCCACGGCCCGAACAAGCCTTGAGCGCCAAACATCAGGACGTAGACCAGACCGGCGATCACCGGTGACACCGAAAACGGCAAGTCGATCAGGGTTACCAGCATACTTTTGCCACGGAACGAGTACTTGCTCACGCACCAGGCGGCGCTGACGCCGAACACGACGTTGAGCGGCACCGAAATCAGCACGGCGATCACGGTGAGTTTGAGCGCCGACAATGCGTCCGGCTCGAAGATCGCGGTGAAGAACGCCCCCAGTCCGTTTTTCAGGCCTTGAGAGACCACAATGAACAACGGCAGCCCTAGAAACAGGATGAAAACCAGCCAGCCGAGGCCGATCAGAATCCGTCGAGACACTGCGCTGCCACGACGGGCAGCGTTGGCGGAGGCGGCAGCAGAAACAGTTGAGTAAGACATGCGCGCCTCCTTAGGATGGGGTTTCGATGCGGCGCTGCAACAAGTTGATCAGCAGCAGCAAGACGAAAGAAACCATCAGCATCATCACGCCAATGGCAGTGGCGCCGGTGTAATCGTATTGATCGAGCTTGACCATGATCAGCAGCGGCAGAATCTCGGTTTTCATCGGCATGTTGCCGGCAATGAAAATCACCGATCCGTACTCGCCGACGCCACGGGCAAACGCCAGGGCGAACCCGGTCAGCCATGCGGGGAGCAGGGCCGGCACCAGAATATAGCGGAACACCTGCAACGGCCTCGCGCCCAGGCAGGCAGCGGCCTCTTCGACTTCACGCGGGATATCGGCCAACACCGGTTGCACCGTGCGCACCACGAACGGCAGCGTGACAAAGGTCAGTGCCAGGGTGATGCCAAGCGGGGTGTAGGCAATCTTGAAGCCCAGGTCCGCAGCGAACTGCCCTACCAGACCTGTCGGCGTATACAGTGCCGTCAGGGCGATACCGGCGACAGCGGTCGGCAGCGCGAACGGCAGGTCGATCATCGCATCGATGATCTTGCGCCCGGGGAAGGTGTAACGCACCAGCACCCAGGCCAGCAGTGTGCCGATCACACCATTGATGATGGCGGCATAAAATGCGGTGCCAAAGCTCAGTTTCAAGGCAGCGATCACACGCGGGGCAGTGACGATGGCCCAGAATTGATCCCACGTCAGCTGGGCAGCATGGATGAACATGGCAGCCAGCGGGATCAGCACAATCAAGCTGAGGTACACCAAGGTGTAGCCCAGCGTCAGCCCGAAGCCGGGTATGACGGGGGAAATACGACGCGACATAAAAGTCCTTGGTTAACGCACGAAGCCCGGAAATAAATCCGGGCTAAAGGCCAAACTAGGCGACACGCTTTTCAACGTAGCGCTGCACAGGCTATTGCGCCTGGTAAATCTGGTCGAACACGCCGCCATCATTGAAGAATTTCGGTTGCGCAGTTTTCCAGCCACCGAAGTCTTTGTCGATAGTCACCAGGTCCAGTTTCGGGAATTGCCTGGCATATTTGGCCGCCACTTCTGCGTTACGTGGGCGGTAGAAGTTTTTCGCGGCAATTTCCTGACCGGCCGGGCTGTACAGATGCTCCAGGTAAGCCGTGGCAATTTCACGGGTGCCTTTCTTGTCGACGTTCTTGTCGACAATCGATACCGGTGGCTCGGCCAGGATAGACAGCGAAGGTACGATAATGTCGAACTTGTCGGCACCGCCGTCTTCTTTCAGTGCCAGGAAGGCTTCGTTTTCCCACGCCAGCAACACGTCACCCTGACCATTGTTGACGAAGGTAATGGTCGAACCGCGAGCGCCGGTGTCGAGAATCGGCACATGCTTGAACAAGGCCTGCACGTATTCCCGTGCCTTGGCTTCGCTACCACCCGCCTTCAGGCCATAAGCCCACGCGGCAAGGAAGTTCCAGCGCGCGCCGCCAGAGGTTTTCGGGTTCGGGGTGATGACCGACACGTCATTCTTGATCAAGTCGCCCCAGTCTTTGATGCCTTTAGGGTTGCCCTTGCGTACCAGGAACACGATGGTTGAGGTGTATGGCGTGCTGGCATCCGGCAGGCGGGTTTGCCAGTTCTCGGGCAATGTCTTGCCGATTTTCGCGATTTCGTCGATGTCGCCAGCCAGGGCCAACGTCACCACATCAGCGCGCAGACCGTCGATCACCGCACGCCCCTGCTTGCCCGAGCCGCCATGGGATTGCTGAATTTTCACGGTGTCATCAGCGTGGGTTTTCTTCCAGAAACTGATGAACTCCGCGTTGTAATCCTGGTACAGCTCGCGCGTCGGGTCGTAGGACACGTTAAGCAGCTCAATGTCCTTGGCGACGGCGGAACCTGCAAAAACAGCGCTGGCAAGCGCAGCCAAGGCAAAACGACGAATAGACATGGTGAAGCTCCTGGACAATTCTTTGATTGTTGGCTTTTGCTTGGCGGGTCGAGCTCATCTCCCTGTGGGAGCTGGCGAACGCCTGGGTCCGCAGATCAACTGGTCTTGTTGCTCGGGGTCTGCAAGCGGAATTTTTCTTTGCGTTCGATCTGAACCACTTGCGCGTTATGCACAGTGATTTCCACTGCACCGAAGCGCAGGTCGCGCAACGCACTCTGAATTTCGCGCAGGATGCTTGCTTCGTCCTGGCCGTCAACACTGCGTAGAGATGCGCTCATGGTTCTGCTCCTTGATAAGAAGTGCCTGCAGTAGCGATTCGCGGGCAACTGCTTGTGGCGTGGAGGCAATCTTAGAGAGGCGCGGTTATTCTTAAAAATACTATTTAAGAATGCAGATATAACCAAAAAGAATTTAGAGGCATTTCCCGGCAAGGAAACGCATTGCGCGTTTCCAGCAACGTGACATTCGGGAGCTCAGGACAACGTCACCACATGGTGTAAATCCAGCTTTTCAGCCGGCTGTGGACGACCAAACCAGTAGCCTTGGCCCTGTTCGCAATGGTTCTCCAGCAGGAAACTCGCCTGCTCGGGACGCTCGATGCCTTCGGCCAGCACCTGCATGCCCAACGTTCGCGCAAGCGCGATGATCACTCGAACGATAGCGACATCATCCTCGTCATGGGGCAAACCGGCGATAAAGCCCTGATCGATTTTCAGCTTTTGCACCGGCATGCGTTTGAGCCGCAGCAACGACGAATAGCCCGTGCCAAAGTCATCAATGGCCAGTCGCAGGCCCAATTCACGCAGGCGATGCAGTTGCTCGATGGCCATGTCCGGGTCTTCCATCACCGCACTTTCAGTGACCTCCAGCTCCAGAAAACGCGAATCAAGCCCCGTGTCGCGAAGAACCTCCGCGACGTGCTGATACAAATCGCTGCGACCAAACATCCGACTGGAAACATTCACCGCGACAAATTCAAGGGTGATCCCGGCCTTTTGCCAATCACTCATCTGCTGGCAGGCGTGCTTGAGCACCCAAATGTCGATATCGGCGATCAAACCACTTTGTTCGGCAATCGGGATAAAGTCGCCCGGGGACACCAGGCCGCGTTCAGGATGCTGCCAGCGCACCAGTGCTTCGACCCCGGACATACGGCCGCTTGGGAGGTCATGTATCGGCTGATAAAACACCCGCAACTCCTCGTGCTCGATGGCGCGACGAAGCTCACTGGCCAATTCGACCCGCTGCTGCGCATGCGCGGTCAGCTCTTCGGTATACAAGGCATAGCCTTCGCGGCCTTCGTTTTTA
Organism: Pseudomonas sp. ASL8; assembly: GCF_056680355.1. Classification (NCBI taxonomy): domain Bacteria; kingdom Pseudomonadati; phylum Pseudomonadota; class Gammaproteobacteria; order Pseudomonadales; family Pseudomonadaceae; genus Pseudomonas; species Pseudomonas sp. ASL8. The sequence continues at coordinate 1,454,327 of NZ_CM155278.1, forward strand.
GCCTTGAACAGCGCCGAATCGGCGTTGCGCAGCAGTTGCTCGGCATTCAGGGCGTCACTGGGGAACAGGCTGATGCCCACACTCGCGCTGATAAACAGCTGATGGCCCTCGAACACGAACGGCTTTTTCAAACCCTCAATAACTCTCTGAGCCAGTTCTGCGGCCTGAGCCACCTGCTGGCAGTTTTCTGCCAACACGGCGAACTCATCCCCCCCGAGCCGGGCCAGAGTGATGCCGTTGCCGAACAATGTATTCAGGCGCTCAGCCACAATTTTGAGGACCTGATCGCCGACGTTATGCCCAAGACTGTCGTTGATGTTCTTGAAGTGATCCAGATCGATCAGCAATAACGCACAGCCACGCTTGTTGGCCTGGGCATGCTCCAGAGCTTGCTCGGTACGGTCGGTAAACAACAGACGATTAGGCAAACTGGTCAGCGGATCGAAGTGCGCCAGGTGCACCAGCTCGCGCTGCGAACGCTTGATGGCGGAGATGTCTGAAAACACCGCCACGTAATGGCTGATTTCGCTGTTCTCGTCCTTGATGACACGGATGCTTTGCCATTGCGGAAAAATCTCGCCGTTTTTACGACGGTTCCAGATCTCGCCGCTCCATTGACCGCTGGCGTTCAACGCCTGAAACATGGTCTGGTAGAAATCAGGCCCGTGGCGGCCAGACTTGAATTTTTTCGGGTTAAGCCCGAGCACTTCGTTTTCCTGGTAACCGGTAATTTCCATGAAGGCCCGGTTCACATGCACGATCGACCCTTGCTTGTCAGTGACCACGACGCCTTCGCGCGTGCAATCGAACACCGCCTCCGCTTGGCTCAAGCGCTCCTGGTCCTGCTTTTTCAGCCCTGCGCGCGCAGCCGCCGCCATACAGCCGAGGAGCCGGGTACGGGCGAAAAAAATCAGCACGGCGCTGAAAATCAGCCATGCATAGGCATTCACCAACTGCCATTGGTCGAAACTAGCCTGATCCTGGATCAGATGCCGGAGCGAGGCATTGCTGATCTCAAGCCACAAAGCCGACACCAGCGCGTAGAGCAGGGCCGTCCGCAGCGCATTGCGAGAAGAAACTGACATAAAATTAAAAAAAACCTTACGGAATGCGCGGATTATAGGGTAGAAACATCCGGCGACTCATATCTAAAAGTGCGACTGGTTTTATCAGCTGAGTCAGTGATAATGCCTGCTGCTGCTTTTATATTCATCGAGCATTTTTGAGGGCAACACATTTTATGTGGAACAACGGTCTTCTTGATCTATCAGTTTGGCAACTGGTGGTAGCCATCCTGTTGATGACCCATGTGACCATTGTCGGCGTCACGGTCTATCTACATCGCTACTCTGCCCACCGTTCACTGGAACTCAACGCCGGGCTCAAACATTTTTTCCGCTTCTGGCTGTGGCTGACCACTGCCCAGAACACACGTGAGTGGACCGCCATTCACCGCAAGCATCACGCCAAATGCGAAACCGTCGATGATCCGCACAGCCCGGTGATCAAAGGACTGTCTACTGTACTGCGCAAAGGCGCAGAATTGTATCGCGCTGAAGCGGAAAATCCGGACACACTTCGCATCTACGGCAAAAATTGTCCAAACGACTGGATCGAACGCCACCTGTACACTCGTTTCCCGATCCTGGGGATCTCGATAATGGCGGTGATCGACCTAGCGTTGTTCGGTGTGATCGGTATCACCGTCTGGGCGATACAGATGATGTGGATTCCCTTCTGGGCCGCCGGCGTCGTCAATGGTCTTGGTCATGCCGTGGGCTACCGTAATTTCGAGTGCCGTGACGCAGCGACCAATCTGGTGCCATGGGGCATCCTGATCGGCGGCGAAGAGCTGCATAACAACCATCACACCTACCCGAACTCGGCCAAGCTGTCGGTCAAGAAGTGGGAATTTGACATGGGCTGGGCCTGGATCAAGGTCTTCAGCTTCTTCCGTCTGGCCAAGGTTCAGCGTGTCGCGCCTATCGCCCACCGGGTTGAAGGCAAGGGTCATGTGGACATGGATACCGCCATGGCGATCCTCAACAATCGCTTTCAGATCATGGCCCAGTACCGCAAATTGGTGATCGCGCCGCTGGTCAAACAAGAGCTGGCCAAGGCCGATGCGTCGGTACGTCATCAGTTCCATCGCGCCAAGCGCCTGCTCTCTCGAGAAACCAGCCTGCTTGAAGATAAACACCACCTGCACATCCAGACCATGCTCGAACACAGCCAGGCACTGAGAGTGATCTACGAGAAGCGCTTGGCACTGCAGCATATCTGGCTAAAAACCAGCACCAACGGTCACGACATGCTCGCCGCGATCAAAGAGTGGGTTCATGAAGCCGAAGCCAGTGGCATCCAGTCACTGCGTGATTTCGCCAGCCAACTGAAAACCTACTCGCTGCGGCCTGTCGCCGTCTGACACCGTTGATCGGCGCGCCCCGCCCGGGAGCGCGCCTGCTGGAACTTCATCTCCTACTTTCTATCTGAATGAATAGCTCACTATTTCGGTGGGCTCACTTGTGGCTGTGCGCCGCACATCTTCTAGAGATGCAGTGCTCATGGACAGACAGACGCCCCTTAACCAGCCTGCCCCCACCGACCTGCCGCCTTCCGCGGAAACCCTCCTGGCGCTGATGCACGCCCAAGCAGAAGTCGCACGCCTGAGCGAGCGCGAACAGCTTTTCAGTTCGCTGCTGGTCAGCGTCAACGCGGTGTTATGGGCGTTCGACTGGGAAACCCAGCAAATGATTTACGTCAGCCCGGCCTATGAGCAGATTTTCGGACGCTCGGCCGGCCTGTTGCTCGCCGACTACAACGAGTGGCGCGACAGCATTTACCCCGACGACCTGGACTATGCCGAACGCAGCCTGACCCAGGTGCTGGACAAGGGTGCCATCGAAGACCGCGAATACCGGATCATCCGTTCAGACGGGCAGGTCCGCTGGCTGAGCGACAAATGCTTTATCAGTCGCCAGGAACGCGGACAGCGCCTGATTGTGGTGGGTATCGCCGAAGACATTACTGAAAAGAAGCAGCTTGAAGGCGAACTTCAACGTCTCGCTACCACTGACGTGCTGACCCAGAGCAGTAACCGTCGGCATTTTTTCGAATGCGCTCAGCATGAATTCGAACAGGCTCGTTTACAGGGAACGCCTTTGGCGTTTTTGCTCCTGGACATCGATGACTTCAAGCTGGTCAACGATACATACGGCCATCAGGAAGGCGATCAGGTGTTGCAACGCATCGCCGAGAGTGGACGTTCGGCGCTGCGTCGAGGCGATGTGTTCGGACGTATCGGCGGGGAAGAGTTTGCCGCCGTGCTCCCCGGGTGCTCACCGGACATGGCCAAGCAAATCGCCGAACGGCTGCAACGGGAAATCCAGCGCTTGAGCTTCCAGTGCAACAACCAGGCATTCGGCATCACCGTCAGTCAGGGCCTGACCAACCTGCGCGACGATGACCCTGGCCTGGAGGTTCTCTACGCTCGGGCCGATGCCGCGATGTACCAAGCCAAACGTCAGGGCAAGAATCAGATTGTTTTGGTCTGACGGTTCTCTGCGCCAGATGCAGCCTTTTCGCCAATTCATTGGCGAAAAGGGCCTGTCGGCCAACAAAGACTTACGCTTTGCGCAACCGCCCCAGCTCCGATGCCCCGACCTTCAGTAGACGGGCCGATTTGCTGTTGGCCAAGGCCTCAACGCCCTCTTCCGGGCCGAGCAGCGCCAGTTGCGCCGCCACGTTCATCGCCAGGGCTTCGCGCGAGTACACGCCGCCACCGAAGTGATAGACCGCCGCAATCAACTCACGCAGCTCCAGCGGCAAGCGCCAACGCGTGCGCAGTGCCGAGCCGAACCCCGCACCGAATTGCGCCAACGACTCGCTGACCGCCGTCTCATCCAGCTCACCGCCGGCCAGCATCCAGTCCTGCAAGCAACGCAACACCGTCAAATCCCCCAGACTGTGCAGCAACCCGGCACAGAAACAACGCTCCTGGTCCAGGTCAAGCAACCGCGCGAGCGAGCGTGCATATTCAGCCGTGCTGCGCGATTGCTCCCAAAAAAGCTGAGCGTGGGCGATCAGCCCTTCGTCCGTCAGCCTGGCGTTGCGCTTCATGGCGAGGCCAAGGAGCAGATTGACGCTCTGCGTCGGGCCCAGCGCCTGCAGCGCCTGCGGCAAGGTCTGCACGCCTTTGCCCAGGTGCTGCGCCGCGCTGTTGGCGGCAGCGATCAATACTGCCGTGATATGCGGGTCAGCACGCAGTTCTTGCTCCAGCAGCTTCAAATCCGCGCCGGTCGCACCCTGACTGCTCCTCAGCGCCTTATGCACATCCACCTGCAAGGGCGCGCCATCCGCGGTTTCCCGGCGACTTTCGAGGAACTGCGACAGGCTCAAACCAGGTGCCAATGCCGGAATCGCAACAGCGACAGGCTCACTCGCTTGAAGCAATAAATCCTCCAGGCGTTGACGCAGACCGTCCATATTCAAGGGCTTGGTCAAGTAAGCCGTGGGGGCCAGCGGCAATGCCTCGCGCACACTGGCGCTGTCATTGCGGCTACTCAGCAGGATAAAAGGCAACGCTGGCTGACGACACTGTTGACGCACCCCGCGCAGCAGGCTCAAGCCATCGGAGCCCGGCAGCTCCCAACCGGCAATCACCAGATCGGGTTGCTGATGACTCAACCAGTCTTGCGCCTCCAGCCCTTCGGAGCACACCTTCAGGTCAGCATCACCGCGCACACTCATGACTAATTCGGTCAGCATGTCGCGCACCCAAGGGTCAGCCTCGGCGATCAAAACACGGGGTGCAGTGGGCAGTTCAACAACGGTCATTCCAAGCTCTCCGACAGCGATACCCGCACTTTATCCAAACAAACCGTAGGGATATAGCCGCGAAGCGCAAATGCTTGTCCTAAAACAAGAAAAACCCGCCGAAGCGGGTTTTTTTGTTTACTGACTCACATTTATGCGAGTTCGGCGAAGCACTCTTCGATGATCGCCAGACCTTTGTCCAGCAGCTCGTCAGGAGCCGTCAGCGGGACCAGAACGCGCAGCACGTTGCCGTAAGTACCGCACGACAGCAGGATCAGACCCTTGTCGCGCGCCTTGGCTACAACCTGAGCCACAGCAGCGGCGTTAGGCTTGTGCGGGTCGCCGCCTTCGAACAGCTCGACAGCGATCATTGCGCCCAAGGCACGAACGTCACCGATCACCGGGTACTTGGCTTGAATAGCACGCAGGCCCGTTACCAGACGCTCGCCAACCGCTTTGCAACGGTCCAGCAGGTGCTCTTCTTCAAACACTTCCAACACGGCCAGTGCCGCAGCACAAGCAACCGGGCTACCGGCATAAGTGCCACCCAGGCCGCCTGGAGCGATGGCGTCCATGTACTCGGCTTTGCCGCACACGCCAGCCAACGGGAAACCGCCAGCAATAGACTTGGCAAACGTGGTCAGGTCGGCAGAAACGCCCATCTGTTCCATCGCGAAGAATGTACCGGTACGGCCAGCGCCCGTTTGTACTTCGTCCGCGATCAGCAGAATGCCGTGCTTGTCGCACAGGGCACGCAAACGAACCATGAACTCTTTCGGCGCGACGTAGAAACCACCTTCGCCCTGAACGGGTTCGATGATGATTGCAGCGATGTCACGTGGCTCGGCGTCATTTTTGAAGATGCGCTCGATGCTGGCGATGGAGTCGTCAACCGTCACGTCATGCAGTGCGCACGGGTACAGCGCGCGGAAGATGCCGCCTGGCATCAGGCCCATGCCGGCCGAGTAAGGCACGACTTTACCGGTCAGACCCAGGGTCATCATGGTACGGCCGTGGTAAGCGCCAGTGAACGCGATGATGCCGGCACGGCCAGTGGCGGCGCGGGCAATTTTCACAGCGTTTTCTACCGCTTCGGAACCGGTGGTGACCAGCAGGGTTTTCTTCTCGAAATCACCTGGCACCTTGGCGTTGATCTTTTCGCACAGCTCAACGTACGGTTCGTAGGCCAATACCTGGAAGCAGGTGTGGGTCAGCTTGGTCAGTTGTTCTTGCACGGCCGCGATAATTTTCGGGTGCAGGTGACCGGTGTTCAGTACCGCGATACCACCCGCGAAGTCGATGAACTCACGACCTTCAACGTCGGTAACAGTAGCGTTCTTGGCGGAAGCCGCGAAGATCGGGTGGATCTGGCCCACGCCGCGCGGAACAGCGGCATTGCGGCGTTGCATCAAGGATTCGTTGGTCTGGCTCATAATGTCCTCATTCACCGCTCATCGGGCGGCGTCGTTCAAGGATTAAGCAGTCGGGTGGCAGTTGCAGCAGCATACGATGATCGACTGCTGCAACGTTCCAACTACAGGTGAAATTACGTGTCGCTACTGTGCTGACAGAATTAGATGCCCAGGCACAGGTACTTGATTTCCAGATAATCTTCGATGCCGTACTTCGAGCCTTCACGGCCCAGACCCGACGCCTTGATGCCGCCAAACGGCGCGACTTCGTTGGAGATCAGGCCAGTGTTAACGCCAACCATGCCGTATTCCAGCGCCTCGGAAACACGGAACACGCGGCTAAGGTCACGGGCGTAGAAGTACGACGCCAGACCGAATTCGGTGTCGTTGGCCATCGCGATCACTTCGTCTTCATCTTTGAAGCGGAACAGCGGAGCCAGCGGGCCGAAGGTTTCTTCCTTGGACACAGCCGCATCTTTAGACACGTTGACCAGAATGGTCGGCTCGAAGAAGTTGCCTTCCAGGCTGTTGCCGCCAGCCAGTACGGTCGCGCCTTTGCTGATGGCGTCAGCGATGTGTTCCTTGACCTTGGCCACGGCTTTTCCGTCGATCAACGGGCCAGTGGTGGTGCCGACTTCCAGACCGTTACCGATCTTGAGCTTGGACACCGCGACTTTCAGCTTCTCGGCGAACGCGTCATAGACGGCGTCCTGCACGTACAAGCGGTTGGCGCAAACGCAGGTCTGACCGTTGTTACGGTACTTGGAGATGATTGCACCTTCGACCGCCTTATCCAGATCGGCGTCGTCGAACACGATGAACGGCGCGTTGCCGCCCAACTCCAGGGACACTTTCTTGATGTCCTTGGCGCATTCGGCCATCAGTTGGCGACCGACTTCAGTCGAGCCCGTGAAGGACAATTTACGCACGATCGGGTTGCTGGTCAGCTCGCCGCCGATGTCGCCAGCACTGCCGGTGACAACACTGAACACACCATTCGGGATGCCAGCGCGGTGCGCCAGCTCAGCCAGCGCCAGCGCCGAGAACGGAGTCTGCGAAGCCGGCTTCAGCACCATGGTGCAGCCAGCAGCCAACGCCGGGCCCGCTTTACGGGTAATCATCGCTGCCGGGAAGTTCCACGGCGTAATCGCCGCCGTCACGCCGATTGGCTGTTTGATCACAATCAGACGCTTGTCTGGCTGGTGACCCGGAATCACATCACCGTAGATGCGCTTGGCTTCTTCAGCGAACCACTCGAGAAACGACGCGGCGTAAACGATTTCGCCCTTGGCTTCAGCCAGCGGCTTACCCTGTTCCAGGGTCATCAGGCGAGCGAGGTCGTCCTGGTTTTCGATAATCAGTTCGAACCAACGACGCAGCTTGTTCCCACGGTCCTTGGCGGTCAACGCACGCCAGGCCGGCAGGGCCTTGTTAGCAGCTTCGATCGCGCGGCGGGTTTCAACAGCACCCATCTTCGGAACAGTCCCGAGAATCTCATTGGTAGCCGGGTTGTTCACCTTGATCGTCTGACCATTGTCCGAATCCAGCCAAACGCCATCGATAAAGGCTTGCTGACGGAACAATTGGGTGTCTTTAAGCTGCATGTCGGTCTCCTAAACAGCACCGCGCACGCGCGGAGCGAATTTTTTTGTTTGTTCAAAGGCGCCTATAAAGGCTGCCGTCAGGAAATCATTCACCGTACTCAAGCACAAATAGCGCACTGATCGTAGAACGTGCGGTTCAGCACCCAGCCAAAAGCGTTTGAAATCTCAAACGAATCCTAGGGTCTGCGGGGGTAAAGGACAATAGTCTGTTCGAAAAAAAGAACGAAAACGGAGTTTTGCCGATTAATTTCAGATCAACGTCACGTTCACACCCTGTTACGTGCGAAATCAACAACAGCACTCGCCAGCATGGACGCCCGCCAGCCAGATGAGTATCATGGCGCCCGCATTGCACCAGTAGCTCAGCTGGATAGAGTACTGCCCTCCGAAGGCAGTGGTCGTGGGTTCGAATCCCGCCTGGTGCACCAAATTGATGTTTCGGCCTGTCGTTGACAGCGCCGAAACACCCCGAGAAGCCCGCCCTGTGCGGGCTTTCTTGTTTTCGTCTTGCTACCGATTGACTGTAGGAGCTGCCGAAGGCTGCGATCAGTCGATATCGCGAAGGTCGTTCCGATCTTACCCCCTGAAACTCCGGAAACCACAACTCGGGCATTTTCAGGTAGTTTCATTCTTCGTTGTCATTCATCACCCGTTTTGTTTTTCTCGGCTGTCGTGGGCTCGGCCAGCGTCTTCACCACTGCATCGAAATCACTCACAAACACCCGGTCCGTCTCACAGCACCACCCCCAGTTCTGCAAGCCATGCACGGCCGGCCTCGGTGGTTCGATAGGCCTGTTGCGGGTGATTGATCACTTCGGGGTGCACGTATTCCAGCAAGCCTTGCTGTTCACGCAGCGGGTTTACATGCCCGGTCTTCAGCGGGACCACTTGCCTGTTTAATTGCCTGGCCAATTGCTCGGCGCTTTGCGGACGGATGGCGCAAAGCCAGAGTATTAATGGGCGCAGCTTTTCCTTGCGTGGCTTGGGCGAGAGCGCAGCAATGGCAGCAAGCAGTGGCGGTGGTAGCTCACTCGTATCTGCGCCGAGGTCACTCGCATTTGCACCGAGGTCACTCGCATTTGCACCGAGGTCACTCGCATTTGCGCCGAGGTCACTCGCATTTAGGGTTGAAGTCGCATTGAGCTCGCACGGCGAGGAGGTCTGCGGCGCGTCAAAAAGCGGGAGTACTGGCAATTCGGCGAGTTGATAGTAAGTGGAAGGTCCGCCGCCGCCCTTCACCAGCAAGCCGCGATCATGATGCAGTCGCCGCAGCGTTTGGCTGGCCGCCAGAGTATCGAGCCCGCTGATGGCCCGTAGCGCGGCATTATCCACCGCGCCGGTTTCCGCCGCCAATATCAACGCTTTGGCCTCGTCGTCTGTCAGGTGTAGATGGCTGAACTGATGCAGCCAGCGTAACTGTTCCTCTCCCAATAGCTGATGAAGCAGGTAGATAGCCGTAAACTGGTTTTCCAACTGATGGCTGCTGAACACCGGGGCCGTCAATCCCAATTCCTGAAGCAGGCGGCGCATGGTGCGGATACCGGTGCCTTTAGTTTCGGCAAAATCCAGGTCATAGAGCACGCTGGCAATCACCGGATTGCGCAACAGCGATCCCATTTCACCCAGCATCGCCGTGGGTTTGAGTGAGTAGCCCGCGTTGCGGATTTCCAGTCGATTGCTGTAACGCACCACGAGTGTCGGCTGGTTTACCTGATAGTCCCGGTGCATCAGAGCGTTCACAACAGCCTCGCGAATCACCTTCTGCGGCAGCAGCGGCTGATCAGAGCGCTGCGTTTCTCCCTCGCGCAAACGAAAATGCCGGGGCATATCATCGAGAATTGTTGCTTCCAGCCGCGCTATCAACCGAATCAGCGGCTCACGAAAATCCTGGGTCGTCGCAAAACGTTGCGACGGATCCTGTACCCACTGCACACCCTGAATGCGCACATAATCCACCCGTACTGCGGGTAGAAGACGACGCAGGGACAGTGGCTTACCTAACAGCAGCAAACCCGCAACATTGGGTCGCCAATGACCATCGACTCGCTTGACCAGATTCAGCGCACGCAGCATTTCCTCATCGGTAGCCAGCAATTCCTCGGCCTGCGGGCGCACCCGTGCGCGCAACTGGCGATACAGCGAAATCGCACCAACATCCAGGTCATCCCACTCGGCGTCCGGGAGGACAACCTGCTCGAAACTCAACCCTGACTTGGCCAGTAGCAACGGTTCAAGCTCTTGTTGCGAACACTCGTAGTCACCATTGAGCCCACGCCGCCAGACGCCTGTCTTACGCTTGTTCTTGCTGTCGAACTTGCCCTTGAACACACAGGGCTTCGCCGCCGCATCCAGCTCTGGCACGTAAACCGCAACGACCCGTTTATCTTCCAGCAATGCTGTCTCACATTGCACCGGAATTGGCGTCTCGAACTGCTCGCGACAATTGCACTGAATATCATTCAGCAGCTTATCGATATCGGCCACGCCTTCAAGCCAGAACTTATCATCCAGCTCGTTCGGCTCGCACACGCCCAGCAGCAGATAACCGCCACCCAATCCAGGCTCGTTGGCGAAAGCACAGATGGTCTGCATCACCGAGCTGCCGACCTGTCCGGCACGCTTGGCTTCGATGCGCGGATGCTCGTCAAGTGCGCGCAGCTCTGCAAGCAGGGACTCCACGGATTGCATCAACATAGTGCACCTGCGAAATGGTCCGCCACACGTTCGATTGACGCCTGGGCATGCGCTACGGCATGAAGGACGTTGTGAGGGACTACAGGCTGCATGAGAGGTCCTATTACGACTGTTTGAGAAGGGCTAAGCGAGCGCGATACACGAACGATAACAGAGGCACGACGTCAACTCCGGCACCATCGCTAACGTGAGCGTCTTACCTATTCGGAAATCAAACGCTGGACGATGCCTAATCGACATAGTCGAACTCCTCCTCCCCTGACTTGACTACCGCCTTTGCTCGACACATTCTTCAGGTACACCCACGACTCCTGAAGGAACGAGCGAGCATGAAACTGGAAACCATGGCTATCCACGCTGGCTATAGCCCCGACCCGACAACTAAAGCAGTAGCGGTGCCGATCTACCAAACCGCATCCTACGCATTCGACGATACACAGCATGGTGCCGACCTGTTTGACCTGAAAGTCGCAGGCAATATTTACTCGCGCATCATGAACCCTACCAACGACGTGCTCGAAAAGCGCGTTGCAGCCATGGAGGGCGGTGTCGGTGCCTTGGCGGTGGCCTCTGGTATGGCCGCTATTACTTATGCGATCCAGACCGTGGCCGAAGTCGGTGACAACATCGTCTCGGTGGCCAAGCTTTATGGTGGGACTTACAACCTGCTGGCGCATACCTTGCCGCGCTTTGGTATCCAGACGCGTTTCGCTGCCCATGACGACATCGCGGCGCTTGAGGCGCTGATCGATGACAAGACCAAGGCGGTCTTCTGCGAATCCATTGGCAACCCGGCCGGCAATATTATTGACCTTCAGGCACTGGCCGATGCCGCCCACCGGCATGGTGTGCCGCTGATCGTCGATAACACCGTTGCCACGCCCATCCTTTGCCGCCCCTTCGAGCACGGTGCCGATATCATCGTGCACTCGCTGACCAAGTACATCGGCGGACACGGGACCAGCATCGGCGGCATCGTCGTCGACTCCGGCAAATTCCCATGGGCTGACAACAAAGAACGTTTCCCCCTGCTGAACACGCCTGACCCGTCCTACCACGGCGTGACCTACACCGAAGCCTTCGGCCCAGCAGCCTTCATCGGCCGCTGCCGGGTAGTGCCACTGCGCAACACGGGTGCTGCATTGTCGCCTTTCAACGCTTTCCTGATCCTGCAAGGCCTGGAAACGCTTGGGCTGCGCATGGAGCGCCACACAGAAAATGCGCTCAAAGTCGCCCACTATCTCAATGCTCATGACCAAGTAGCCTGGGTGAAGTACGCCGGGTTACCTGACCATCCAGAGCATGCACTTGCTCTACGTTATACCGGCGGCAAGCCTGCATCGATCCTGTCGTTCGGCATCAAGGGCGGACAGGAAGCCGGGGCACGCTTTATCGATGCCTTGAAACTGGTGGTGCGCCTGGTCAACATCGGTGATGCCAAATCACTGGCCTGCCATCCTGCTTCCACCACTCATCGCCAGTTGAACGACGAAGAGCTGGAAAAAGCCGGCGTACCGAGGGACATGGTCCGACTCTCCATCGGCATCGAACATTGCGACGATATCCTTAGCGACATCTCCCAAGCCCTGGAGGCTGCGGTTCTCCGGTAACTTTTTTGAAGCTGAGGGCTGGCGCCTGGCGTCAGTCCCGGAGCTCAAAAACGAATAATCCCATCGAGGCAGCTTGAGTCGTTCAAGGCCTGACGGGATTTCCGTCAAGCGGACGAAGCATCAATCACGTTTGCAGGTATTAAGGCCCAGCAGTGAATAGGCTGGGCAGAAGCGGAAGATGCCGGTCGCCAGTGGTACTACGCCAATCCAGCCCCATACGCCAATGGCGCCGGACACTGTCAGTCCGATGAGAATAATGCCCAGTGCGACGCGCAACGCGCGGTCGATGGTTCCAACGTTTGCGTTCATGATGATCTCCCGATCAATGTGCGCGCCGGGTTTCCAGCGCGGTGAATAACAGCATGCCGACCAGCATGGCCAACACGAAAACAAATGCTTGCCAGTGCGCCGTCAGCAGAAGGACGACTGCCGGTCCCGGGCATATCCCGGCGATGCCCCAACCAATACCGAACAGCAGGCTGCCACCGATCAAGCGCACATCCAGCTCGCGTTTGACGGGCAACTGCATCGGCGCCCCCAGCAACGATTTCGATTGTTTGCCGGCCCAGCTGAACGGCACGCTCGCCACGGCGATGGCGCCGACCATGACAAACGCCAGCGACGGATCCCAAGCGCCTGCCAGATCGAGAAACCCCAGCACTTTGCCCGGGTTGGCCATACCGGCGAGCAAGAGGCCGATACCAAATAGCAGGCCGGCAATGAAGGCTGTCAGTTTGCGCATGGTTAGCTCCCGAGAAGATGACGCAGAACAAAGACGGTAATGAATCCCGCGAACATGAAGGTGATGGTGGCCGCGATGGAGCGCGGGGAGCGCCGGGAAATCCCGCACACCCCGTGCCCACTGGTGCAGCCCGATCCGTAGCGGGTGCCGACGCCCACCAGCAGCCCCGCCACCGCCAGGCCAAACCAACCGCTTTTGAACGCTATCAGCGGCAAGGCGGCAAACAATCCCCACACCAGCGGCGCAATCAATAGACCTAGAAGGAAGAGTGCCTTTTCGCTGCGGCCTTCGCTGCCGGGCTGTAGAAGGCTGCCGAGCAGGCCGCTGATCCCGGAAACCCGTCCATTGGCCAGAACAAACAGGCTGGCGGCCAATCCGATCAGTGCGCCTCCGGCCAACGAAGTCCAGGGCGTGAAATTTAACCAGTCGATCATCATTGCGCCTCTCCGGTGCAGCAGGTTGTATCAGCAGTATTGCTGCTGCTCATCATTCTGAATGGCCTCAAGCAAAAATCCTCAATGCACTGAGCGCCAGCATCAGTGCGGCGATCCCCCCAACGATTGCAAACATCTGCTGCAGCCGTGGTCCGGCAAGGTAACCGGCGATCTGGCGACCGGCGATCAGGCCGAGCACCGCGCCACCTGCGAAAGGTGCCCCGACGGACCAGTACATCACGCCGGCCAACGTGGCCGTTGCGACGCTGCCTGCCGAGACCAGTGCGATCACGGCCAGGGAGGTGGCGACGACGCTCTTCATATCCAGATTGGTATAACGCGTCAGCGCCGGGATGATCACAAATCCCCCACCCACGCCCAGCAAGCCTGAGAGCAAACCCGAGAGCATGCCGGTAAACGCCAGCGCGCGAGCGCAAGGCAAGGTCCAGCGCAGGCGGCCTTGCAGAGGATTGAGCACGCACGGCAGGACCTCTGCGCGCGGTGCGGCATGACCATGACGCAGCTCGCGCAGGGCGGTAGTGAATATGCGTGCGCTTACATATAGAAGCAGCGCAGAAAAAGCCAAGGTCAGCGGCAAGTTGGGCAGACGATGCGCCAGCCATAGGCCTAACGGCGCCACAACAATACCGATGCCCGCGATAAACGCAGCGGCTCGGTATCGAACCACGCCTTGGCGCAAACCGAGCAATGCACCGACCCCGGCGGCCAGACCCACGGCCAGCAAGCCTATCGGTGCGGCTTGCACCATCGACAGGCCCAGGCCGAAGACCAAAAGAGGGACGGCCAGAATGCCACCGCCTGCCCCGGTCAACGCCAGAATCGCCCCGATGATTGCGCCTAGCCCAATCCCGAGCAGACTGTGCTCATTCATTTTTGCGCCTTAGTCCGTATTCAAATCGCGTTAAGCGGAATTTTCAGATAGCGGACGCCATTGTCTTCGGGCTCTGGCAAATAGCCGCTGCGCATATTGATCTGCACCGAAGGCAAGATAAGGACAGGCATTTCCAGGGTGGCGTCGCGGGCTTCGCGCATCTGCACAAAGGCATCCTCATCGATGCCTTCGTGTATGTGGATATTGCTGGTGCGCTGTTCAGCGACAGTCGTCAGGTACTTGAGTTCGCGGCCATTGGGCAAGTAGTCATGGCACATGAACAGATGGGTCTGTGGAGGCAGGCTCAGGATTTTTTTGATCGAGCGATACATCGTTCGTGCGTCGGCACCCGGAAAATCACACCGTGCAGTGCCGTAGTCCGGCATGAACAGGGTATCGCCCACGAAAGCGACGGTTTCGCCCTCGACTTCGACAACATAGGTCATGCACGCCGGTGTATGCCCCGGTGTGTGCATCGCTTTGGCCTGCAGCGAGCCAATGCTGAAGCGCGCGCAATCATCGAGCAGTACATCGAACTGACTGCCATCGCGGGCAAAATCGCTGCCGGCATTGAAGAGCTTGCCGAACACTTCCTGCACGACGGTTATCAGGCTACCAATGGCGATTTTTCCGCCGAGCGTTTTCTTCAGGTAGGCCGCGGCGGAAATATGGTCGGCGTGTACATGGGTTTCCAGTATCCACTCTACCGATGCGCCCAGCTCACGAGCCCGCGCGACCAATTGGTCGGCCGAATCGGTACGGGTGCGTCCTGACTTGGGGTCGTAGTCGAGCACGCTGTCGATCAGCGCGCATTGCTTCGTCGCACGGTCCAGCACCAGGTAACTGACCGTCCACGTATGGCTGTCGAAGAACGCTTCTACCTGCAGTTGGTCACCGATGATCACTGCTGCTCTCCTGATGATGGGGTGACACGCGACTGGCCACCTGTATTCATCTCAATAAGCATGCCAGTTTTCTTTTATCTGAATAACCTGACAACCAGCTGTTTTTATTGAGTTTTATTTATACGCCCGACTGGGAATGGCATGAACTGGCAGTACTTGTGGCAGTACTTGTGGCAGTGTTTTGGCAGTCAGTGGCAGCTTGTGGCAGTATCTTGCGCATTACGCCAATCCTGCGCTCGACTGAAGGGGCTGACATGTCCACATCCCGCACTGATATTTCCAGCCCGAACGTGCAAGCGCTGGTGTCGTATCTCGAACACGAAAAACAGCCGACCATCATTCTGGACACCGACTACAACATCATAGCCGCCAACCCGGCGTATCAGCGTCAGTTCGGCGTCAAAGGCAAGCCTCACATCGGCGCCAAGTGCTATCGCGTATCGCATCAGTTTTCGGTTCCCTGTGATCAGGCCGGCGAGCATTGTCCGATGCGCAAAGCCCATGCGTCTCACGCCCCGGAGCGCATGTTGCACATCCATCACACGCCGCGCGGCCCGGAACATGTCGATGTCGAACTGCGACCCATTATTGATGAGCAGGGCGATGTGGTTGCTTATGTCGAGCGCCTCAGTACCGTAGTCGCCGCCTCAGTCCAGCCGCAACAGAACGGTCTTGTCGGCGGTGCGGGTGCGTTCAAGGACGCGTTGACTGCATTGCAACGCGCAGCCCCGTCGCAAATCCCGGTATTGCTCCAGGGCGAGTCGGGCACGGGCAAGGAGCTTTTTGCCCGCGCGCTGCACGCCAGCAGTCCGCGCGCCAACGGTCCGCTGGTGGTGGTCGATTGCACCGGGCTTACCGAGTCACTCCTTGAAAGCGAGCTGTTCGGTTATGAGAAGGGGGCGTTTACCGGCGCCACGCAACGCAAGATTGGCTTGGCGGAAACGGCGCATGGCGGCACGCTCTTCCTCGACGAAATCGGTGAAGTCCCCTTGGCGATGCAGGTCAAACTTCTACGATTGATCGAGTCCGGCAGTTTTCGTCCGGTCGGTAGTTTAAGAACCGTGCATTCTGATTTTCGGCTGGTCTCGGCCACCCATAAACCGCTCAAGGAAATGGTCGCGGCAGGCAGCTTTCGGCAGGACCTCTACTACCGGATCAGTGCCTTTCCGATTCACTTACCGTCGTTGCGAGAGCGCCGCGAAGATTTGCCGCTGTTGATCAACACCCTGTTGCAGCGACTGGCTGGCGTGGCGGCGCCCACTGTCGACGATCAGGCGATGCAGCTGCTGAGCCGCTACGCCTATCCGGGCAACATTCGGGAATTACGCAATATTCTCGAGCGGGCGCGACTGTTCGCAGATGACAGCGTGATACGGGCTAAAGACCTGCCAGCAGAACTGCGCGACCCTGGCGAGAAAACAGTGCCCGTCATGCGCCGTCGTGGGCATGCGGACCTGGAACGACTGGCGCAGGTGGCCAGCGCCTTTCAAGGCTCACGCAGTGAACTGGCCCAGGCGTTGGGGTTGAGTGAGCGAACGCTCTATCGCCGTCTTCGCGCCTGGCATGAGTGAGTAACGCCGCCGTCCGGGTGTGACGTTCCGTCACTCCCTTCGCTGCCAAAAGTATTGATCTGGATCAATATTAGCCGCCTTTGCCGTCGGGACAATTCCGCCATCCCTGCGAGTACCCGTCATGCCAGGCCCCTTCGATTTTCTAAAAAAACCATTAATGAAGGAAATTGGCCTGATATTGCTTATCAAGCTCGTCTTGTTGTTGGGGATCCGAAGCATCTGGTTCAGCGCTCCGGTTGAGGTCATGGATGACGGCGTCAAAGTAGGCCAGCACGTGCTTGGCCCCCCTCCCGCATTTCCTGAGAAGAACCCCCAATGATCTCGGAATCAGTCGTCGACTTATCTCGACTGCAATTCGCCATGACGGCGCTGTATCACTTTCTGTTCGTCCCTCTGACCCTGGGTTTGACCTTCCTCCTGGCTATCATGGAGTCGGTCTATGTGATGACCGGCAAGCAGGTCTACAAGGACATGACCCGCTTCTGGGGCAAGCTGTTCGGCATCAACTTCGCCCTGGGCGTCACCACCGGCCTGACCATGGAGTTCCAGTTCGGCACCAACTGGGCGTACTACAGCCATTACGTCGGTGACATTTTCGGCGCCCCGCTGGCGATTGAAGGCTTGATGGCATTCTTCCTGGAATCGACCTTCATCGGTCTGTTCTTTTTTGGCTGGGATCGCCTGACCAAAGTGCAGCATCTGGGGGTTACCTGGCTGGTCGCAATCGGTTCGAACATGTCGGCATTGTGGATCTTGATCGCCAACGGCTGGATGCAAAATCCGGTCGGCGCAGAGTTCAACTTCACCACTATGCGGATGGAGCTGACCAGTTTCAGCGCCCTGCTGTTCAACCCCGTGGCACAGGTCAAGTTCGTCCACACCGTTGCGTCCGGTTACGTGACCGGCGCGATTTTTGTCTTGGCTATTTCGAGCTGGTACCTGCTCAAGGGCCGCGACATCGGGTTCGCGCGGCGCTCCTTTGCCATCGCATCGGCTTTCGGCATGGCATCGATCTTTTCGGTGATCATTCTGGGCGACGAGTCCGGGTATGAAATCGGCGATGTTCAAAAAACCAAGCTCGCGGCGATTGAGGCCGAGTGGGATACCGAGTCCGCACCTGCAGCCTTTACCCTGTTCGGGCTGCCGAACCAGGCCGAGCAACGCACCGATTACGCGGTGAAAATCCCTTATGTCATGGGGATTATTGCCACGCGCTCGCTGGACACGAAGGTGACAGGCATCAAGGACCTGGTGGCCCAGCATCAGGTACGGATTCGCAATGGCATGGTTGCTTATGACCTGCTTCGGCAACTGCGCGCAGGGGATAAAAGCGAGCAGACAGTCTCTGCCTTCAACGCGGTGAAAAAGGATCTGGGCTACGGGCTGCTGCTCAAGAAGTACACGGACAAGGTAGTCGATGCCAGCGACCAGCAAGTCAAACAGGCCGCGCTGGACTCTATCCCCGGCGTGGCTTCGATTTTCTGGACCTTTCGCCTGATGGTGCTTAGCGGATTCCTGATGCTGGCCTTGTTCGTCTGTGCGTTCTGGGCATCTACCCGCAAGAACGAAATGAGCAAACCCTGGCTGCTCAAGTGGGCCCTGTTCAGCCTGCCGCTGCCGTGGGTTGCCACGCAGACCGGCTGGTTTGTCGCGGAGCATGGGCGTCAGCCCTGGTCTGTCGGTGAAATACTTCCGACTCATCTGTCCGCTTCAAGCGTTTCGACCGGTGATGTCTGGGGTTCTCTGCTGGCGCTGGTCGCGTTCTATAGCGTGCTGTTGGTGATCGAGATGTACCTGATGATCAAGTTCGCCCGACTCGGGCCGAGCAGTTTGCATACCGGGCGCTATCACCTGGAACGCGAGGCAACACACGCCCACGCCACACAGCCGACCCTGGTCTGAGGAGCAAATAATGTTCGACTATGAAAGCCTCAAACTGATCTGGTGGGTACTGGTTGGCGTCTTGCTGATCGGCTTCGCCCTGACCGATGGTTTCGACCTCGGCGCCGCCGCGCTGATGCCCTTCGTCGGCCGCAACGATAACGAACGACGCGTGGTGATCAACACCATCGCACCGCATTGGGATGGCAACCAGGTTTGGCTGATTACCGCTGGCGGTGCGTTATTCGCCGCCTGGCCATTGGTGTATGCCGCCGCGTTTTCGGGCTTCTACTGGGCCCTGCTGCTGGTGCTGTTTGCCTTGTTTGTTCGCCCCGTAGGCTTCGATTATCGGAGCAAACTGAGCAACACCCGCTGGCGGCAAAGCTGGGACTGGGGCCTGTTTGTTGGCGGCGTGGTACCTTCGCTGGTATTCGGTGTGGCGTTCGGCAACCTGCTCCTGGGCGTACCCTTCCAGTTTGACGATACCCTGCGCTCCAGCTACCACGGTAGCTTCTGGCAACTGCTCAGCCCATTCGGGCTGCTCGCCGGCGTCGTCAGCTTGAGCATGCTCTGCCTGCACGGCGGCACGTGGTTGATGATGCGTACGGAGGGTGACATCGCCCGGCGTTCACGCGGCGCGGCTCAACTGTTCGCAGCGGTTTACCTGCTGGCCTTCATCGGTGCCGGTGTCTGGCTCTTGCTGGGCGGCATTGAAGGGCAAACCATCACCTCAGCCTTCGAACCTGGCACAGCCCTGAATCCGCTGAGCAAAACCGTGGCCGCGACCAACCCTGGCTGGATGGCGAACTACGGGAAATACCCGCTGACCATCATTGCACCGGTTGTCGGGATCGTCGGCGCGCTGCTGGCCCTGCTCTCGGCCAGCGGCGGTCACAGTCGCTGCGCATTCCTGGGCAGCAGCCTGGCTATCGTTGGTACGCTCTGTACCGCCGGTTTCGCCCTGTTTCCGTTTGTCATGCCGTCGAGTATCGACCCTGCCTCTAGCCTGACCGTGTGGGATGCTGTTTCCAGCCGCATGACACTCAATATCATGCTGGTTGCCGCAGCGATTTTCGTGCCGCTGATCCTCTGCTACACCCTTTGGTGCTACGCCAAAATGTGGGGCAAAGTGACCACCCAGCACATCGACGCCAACCCCCACAGCCTTTACTGAGGAGCACACACTATGTGGTATTTCGCCTGGATCCTCGGCGTCTTATTGGCCTGTAGCTTTGGCATCATCAACGTCATGTGGCTCGAAGCCACTGACACGCTGGATAAGGAACCAGCGGGTGACCTCTGAAGCCACACCGCGGTTGCGACGCGCCAGCAGCAGGGCCTTGTCCCTGTTGCTGGCCGTTCCGTTGAGCCTGATTCTACTGATCCACCCCATCACCATCCTCAACGCCCAAGGGCACTACAACCACAACCTGCTGATGCTGGTCATGTGGGGCGTGGCCGCGGGGTATGTGCACGGGGTGGGCTTCGACCCGCGTGCACGCGTGTGGCAAGTGGTGTTTCATCCGCTGGTGGCCTGGGGTCTGATGACCTTGGGCTATGCGGTGATGTGGGTGCATTAGGGCATGTCGGAAGCCCGTGCCGGGCTTAATCGCAGACAAGTCAGCGCCTACACATAATGTTTTATTTCAAATGGTTATTGGTTGTTTAGTAGACGCAAGAAGAAGGTGTTCCACACTGAAAACTCACCCCCCAAGCACCCGCGCATAAACCTGCCGATCAATATTCGCCCCACTCAAAATTACCGCCACTTTGGCACCTTGCTGCCGCTCACGCTCTTTGATCAGCGCCGCCAGGCCCGCAGCGCCGGCACCTTCGGCGGTGTTATGCGTGTCTTCGTGGAAGATGCGGATCGCGTTGGCGATTTCGTCATCGTTGACCCGGACGATTCGTGCAGCGCCGTGGCGGATGATGTCGAATGCTTGCGGTAATGGCAGGCGGCAGGCCATGCCGTCGGCGAAGGTGTTGGCGGTTTCGGTGGTGACGATTCGGCCTTGTTCGACGCTCTGCGCAAAGGCGTCGGCATGTTCGGATACGACGCCGACGATTTCGGTTTTCAGGCCTAGTAAATTACGAGTCTGGATCAGGCCGCAAATGCCAGAACCCATGCCGATGGGGACGTAGACGGTCTGCAGATCCTGCACCGCTTCCAGCAATTCCAGCGCGTAGGTCGCGACACCTAAAATAAGGTCAGGGTGAAACGCCGGGACACTCTCGTAGCCCTGCATTTCGGCCTGGCGTGCGGCCTCGGTGCGGGCCTCGTCGAAGTCTTGCCCGTACTCGATCAGTTGCGCGCCCATGGCCCGCATCGCGGCATTTTTTTCCTGAGAATTACCGAGGGGCACAACGATGATGATCGGCAACCCGGCGTTGCGTGCGGCCGTCGCAAGGCTCTGCCCGTGATTGCCTCGGGTGGCAGTCACCAGCCCGGTAACGTCCGGTTTGCGCTTGAGCAATCCCTGTACGTACAGCAGGCCACCACGAACTTTGAAGGCGCCGGTCGGTGCGTGGTTTTCGTGCTTGACCCAGACCTCGCAACCCAGGCGCTCGGCCAAGCGCGGCCATGCGTATTGCGGGGTAGGCGGAACCAGCGGGCGAATGGTTTGCGCGGCGCGGCGCAACGAGGCGAGGTCAAACATCAGGTCACCGGGTTGTGGGTGGGTTTGACCTGATCTTAGGGCCGGGGCATTGTATGGGTTAAACCTTATATTGCATGAGCAACAATAAATGTGGACGCCGACGCTCAACGACAGTGCGCAGCCGAAGTACCTGGCCTTGGTTGAAGCGATCACACGCGCGATAGAAAGCGGCGAACTAAAGGTCGGCGAGCGGCTGCCACCGCAACGACGTCTCGCCTGGAACCTGGGCCTGAACCCAAGTACGACGATGCAGGCCTACCGTGAGGCCGCGCGACGGCATTTGGTGTCGGGTGAAGTGGGACGCGGCACTTACGTATTGGCCGGGAGCAAAGAGGCGACGCTGTTCCGGCTCAAACAGCCAAGCGAACGCCCTGCCCTGATTGATCTTTCCACCAATGTGCCGGTGACCGATGAGGACAGTCAGGACGAAGTCTTGGCGCTCTCTACGCTGATCAATAGCGGACAAGCACAGCGCCTGCAACGCTATCTCACGGCTGACGACCTGGCAGCGGGCCGGGCTCAAGGTGCCGCCTGGCTGCAAGCCCGGGGCCTGAGCGTACCCACGGAAAACATCATGCTGTGCAACGGCGCCCAGCAGGGGGTGTTCACCGCGCTACTGTCGCTGTGTCAGCCCGGCGAACCGGTCATCGTGGAGGCCTTCACTGCGCCGGGGATCAAAGCGGCCTGCCGCCAATTGCGCCTGCCCATGCATGGCGTTGCGCTTGATCGATGCGGCATCCTCCCTGAAGAACTCGACCGGATGGCGCGGGCCACGGGGGCCAAAATCGTCGTGCTGACGCCCACGCTGCAGAACCCGACGTCGACGATCATGTCGCCCCAACGGCAGCTCGAGATCGCTGAAGTCGCAAGACAGCATGACCTGCTGATTATCGAAGATGATGTCTATGGCGCGCTGACCTCCTCACCGCCACTGACGCGGCTGCTGGGCAAGCGCGGCCTGTTGGTGACAAGCCTGTCGAAAACGGTCGCCCCCGGTCTACGGGTCGGCTGGATCACCGCCGATCCATCCGTGCTCGAACGTATCGACCCACACGCTCAGGCCACGCATTGGGGCGTTTCACCGCTATGCCTGACTATCGCCTGCCAGTGGATAAACGACGGAACCGCACGACGCCGCCTGGCGTGGCAGACCGAAGAAACTACCCAGCGCTGGCGCTTGTCAAAGAAGATGCTAGGCGCGGCGTTGTACCAGACACAAAGCCCGTCGCCTCACATCTGGGTCACCAGCTCACAGCCCTCTATGGCGCTGGCTGAGGCCTGCCGTGCAGCGCAGGTTGACGTGGTGCCTGCTGAGGTTTTCGCGGTCAAGGACCACGGTACCCATGCCATACGCATCAGCCTGTGTGCAGCCAGTAATCGGGCGCAATTGAAAATCGCATTGGAGCGGGTTGCACAGATGGTTAACTTCAACGGTACGTTGTAAATAGAAGAAGACGGATCTATTTTCAATAAGTAAATCCGTCTTGTTTTACTCCTGTACCGCAACCACTGCGAAGGAGATTTACCGATGGTTACTCACTACAGGCTCGCCGGGCACATCGCCTGCGGCCGCCACGGCGACAACATCATCTCCACCACTGAGCTTGGACGTGTGAAGTGTCGCAACTGCCGTAACACCGATGCCTTCAAAGAGGCGAGGAAAACCGTGCGAAACGCAGCACGCAGAGCTGCGAGGAAAGCGAGGACTGCTCATGCATCGAGCGACTGGCGTGCCTCCTGGCAACAGCGGCTCACGGATATGCCCGGACCGCAGCGACTCCCTCGAGGGTTTCATGGTCAGCCCTTCGTTTAACCCTGTGGAATGGCATACATCGGAGCGCTGATCTCGTCGGCATCGCTGACCGTAAACATGCAGAAAAAAGGGCGAGTTTATTTTCGATAAATAAACTCGCCCCTCTTTGTTAGCTCAGCGACTTACTGATCCGTTGTGCTCAGCCCGCCAAGTCTGCTCGTCACCATGCTGAAAAACTGCTGCACGGTCATTTTCTGGCCGTTGAAGTCGACGATGTCGTTGGCATAGTGAAGGTTCGAGACAACGTTCTCGCCCTCGACCTTGGCCAACTGGGTCATCACCGCCATGCCACTGACCATGTCGCTCGCGCCCTGTGCCTGTTCGGCGATAGCGTTGGGGTCGGTCAGGCCGTTGAGGCTGGCTTGCAGGCTGGCGACGTCCTTGATCATGGGTTGAGACAGCAGCAATTTGGCGTTCAGTTCGCCGATCATCTTCCTGCCCACTTCGGCAGGCGCCTGGTCGAGCGGGCCAGGATTTTTCAGGTCCACCGCAAGGCTGAAATGGCTTTCGCCGTTGGCGGTCTTGAGCGATATTTTTTCCAGTTCGATGTGCGGCTGGGCGGTCAGCAGTTTAGCCAGGTCGGCATTCATCTTTGCCTGATCGGCAACGCTCAGTTTCAACTTGAACGGTATGCCAGCCTGCGCGGCAGCCTGTTGTTGAGGCTGGACTTTCTCCTGGAAGAAATGGAGCAGTGCTTGCGTGGACGCAACGTCGAAGTTACTGAACTTCCACAGCATCTGCGAGGCGCCGACGTCCTTGCCGTTGTAGTTGATCATGCCGATGTCGTAGGTCACTTGCGCCGACAGGTTACTGTCTGCCTCTTGCATCAAGCTGGTGTTCACAAAGTCCTTGAACCGCACCGGTGGCTTGTCCCCGATCTGGAACAGCGAGCTGGCCACCTTGAGGTTGCTATGCCCGAGGTAGAAACCAGAGGCGCCTTTGGTACCACCGGTGTCGAAGGTCACGCCGTGGAGTTCAACACTCACAGGGCCTTGTTCCGACGCCACGTTGAGTTGCAGGTTGTCCATATTGCCGGTGACCTTGAGCTTCTCTGCATCGGCACTGGCCGCCACAGCGAGGTCAAGGCCGGAGAACTTGAACATGCCGTCTTTGTCATTGATGTCCAGCGGCAGCAGTTGCAGGGTGCCTTCGGTAGCGCGGTCGTAGCCGATGCTCGCACTGCCTTTGAGCGGCGCGGCACTATTGGTCAGGGCAAACCACTTTTCGGAGAAGGCGTTTTTCTCGATTTCATAGTTGCTGGCAGCCATGACCGGCAGCAGCTTCAACGACTTCAATCGCGAAAAAGGCAACGGCCCGTGCTCGATGTTATCCACAAACAGCAGCTCGATTTTTTCGTTGTTTTTGCCCAGATTTTTGCTTTGAACATTCACACGATAATGCGCGGTGCTGGTGAACAGATGGCGCTCAAGCGACACCAGCTCGACGCTCATGCTGTCGTCGGTTCCGCTAAAAGACGACTTGAGCTGTCGGTTGGCGTTGTCGATCGAATCGCGCAAAACACCGTCCAGTTGAGTGCCGGTGTACCACGCCCCAGCGGTACCCAGTGCCGCCACCGCAATGACGACGCCCACTGCAACGTTTGCTGATTTGCTCATCTTCCGCCCCACTTCGCTGTCCATAATCGACCGAGATTATCATCCGCCGCTAGCCACGGTCTTCCCTCAGACGGTAGGCTGATGTTCGAATTTGAAATCGGGATCAAACGAGATGAGCGAGCAACGCACCGTTTTTGGCCCGATCAAGGCCGTTATTTTCGATATGGATGGCTTGCTGTTGGATACCGAGGGTATCTACACCGAAGTCACTCATATTATTGCCAGTCGTTACGGCCGGACGTTTGACTGGGCGATCAAGCAGAACACCATCGGCCGTGGGGCGCGGGATTTCGCCGGTTACGTGATCGGCGCGCTGGAGTTGCCGCTGTCCATCGATGAGTTTCTGACCACTCGCGAACCCATGCTGGATGAGCGCTTCCCACGTTCGCCCGCAATGCCGGGCGCGGAGGCATTGGTCCGGCATTTGGCCGCGCACAATATCCCCATCGCCGTGGGCACCAGCTCTTCGATCCACTACTTCAAAGCCAAAACCACCCTGCATCGGGCATGGTTCGAGCTGTTCGACACCGTGGTAACGGCTGACGACTCGGAAGTGGGCGCCGCCAAACCCGCGCCGGATATCTTCCTGGTCGCCGCCCGCCGCCTGGGCGTTGCCCCCAAGGACTGCCTGGTGTTCGAAGACTCGCCCTTCGGCGTGACGGCCGCCAAGGCTGCAGGCATGTACGCCGTGGCCGTGCCGGACGCCCATATGCCAATCGAACAATACATTCACGCCGACCTGCGCCTTGAGTCGCTGTTGGATTTCCCGCTCGAAGCATGGGGGTTACCGACGTTCTGAAGCGCAACACCGCAGGTCTGCGAGCGTGCTTCTGGCAGGCATCGATTGCCGGGCAACGTCGTTGCCCCGGCTTCAATGAAAGTGGTCGCCGACTGTTTTATTGACATCGAAATGCTACTACTATCCCCCGACATTTTGTAACACCCGTCAAAGCACGCACTCTCGGATGCCACGCCAACCTGATTAACCGTCGGGTCGCACGCTCTGGCAGGATGGCGTTCGTTGTGTGATGACACGGGATAGCAACGCGTTTTGCGTGGTATGGCACACCGACAAGTCTGTCAGGTGCCAAGGACAAAAAAGGAATCAGCAAGGGATGTTGAACTCAAGGAATGTGCGCCCGACAGCACTGGCTATGGCCATTGCTCTCGGTGTAACCGGTTGCGCCAGCGTCGATCACCAATTGGGCGGAATGGATAAGACCTCAGCATGCGTGGCTGGCGGCATGTTGGGTGCCGTGTTGGGCGCGGGTGTAGCGGTCGCCCTGGGCAAGAACGCTGCGGGCGGTGCAATCGCCGGTGCCGCTGTCGGATGCGGTGCGACGTTGGCGTATCAGGCACGCGTCAAGCGTCTGCAGGCGATTGCCACCGAGGAAGGCATGAGCATGCAGATCAAGGAGCTTGCAACTGCCCAGGCCCCCACTCAAGGCAAAAGCGCCCCCCAATCGCAACCCGTGGGCATAGAGGCACAGGTGCAGGACAGTGCAATGTTTGCCACTGGCTCTGCCGTGCTGACCGCCAATGGGGAACGTCAGCTGCGCAAGATGGCTGCGGTACTTGCGGAAGGCCAGAGCGGTACACAAACGTCGCCCAAGAAAATTCTGGTAGTGGGCCATACCGACTCCACCGGCAACGCCGAGCTCAACCAGCGGCTCTCGGAACAGCGTGCCCGCGCCGTGAGCACAATTCTCGCCCAGGCCGGTTTGCAGCCCGCGGACATCTATTACCAGGGTGCCGGTGCCTCGCGACCTGTGGCGGCTAACATCACGACCGAAGGTCGGGCACAGAACCGTCGAGTGGAATTGACCCAGGTCGATAACCAGCAACTGTTGGTTGCCCGTGTGCGCGCCGAGCGCAACAACCCCAAATACCTGGAACACGGTACCCGGACCAGCCCGGCGGCAACGACTGCCAGCGCACCGGTCAAAACACCGACCTTAAGCAAAGCCGACAAAGCCGAGCCCTCGCCTGTGACAGCCCAACCTGCGCCGTCCACAGGCATTCCGGTTCAGGGCAAAGGCGGTATCGATTTTGGCGGCCATCAGGTCGTCAGCATGGAGTCGGCACTGGCGCGCGGTATCGAGCCCAAGAAGTCGGTGTTCAGCGTTATTTCGCCGGCCTACGCCTCGGCTCCGGTAAGTTCCTGCGTCGCCGATATGCCACGTATGGCGGGCGAAGTAAAAAACCTGGCCACTGATCGAGCGCTGGTGGATATCGCCACCACTGACTACCTGCCAGGCATGAACGGTCGCCCTTGGGGCCAGGCCATCAACGGGCATGTCGCCTTGGTCGGGCCAGTCGCCATTCTCAAAGAAGATGCGACGGTGGCAGTACAGCCGTTCATGCAATTCATCCCTGACTACAAGACTTCAAAAAAACAGTCGGAAAAGATTCAGTCGATTGCCAACACCTTCGACGGTGAAACCAAAGTGCTGTACCGGGTTTTCGCGGTCGATGCATCGAAGTCACCGGTGTCCTGCATGGACATCGTGTTCGACAAAAGAACAGGCACCGCGACAGCCGGGGAACTGTTCTATCCAAAACAAGGCGAGGCTTTCGTCGCTGAATTCGAGCCGGTTCGTCGCTAACCAGATGAAATAGGGAAATAACATGCTGCAGACAATTCAGGCGTTCTTCATCGCCTACTGGTACATCGTCGTGCCTATCCTGGCGACGCTCTTTCTCATGATTCCGGTGGTCATCTACTGGAACAAAGTGCGTTACGGTTTAATGCTGGCCCGGCACAACGTCCCGCTGTTCGGGAAGATCAAGCATTGGGTCAATCATCCGGGCGAACAGAACCCGAAAACCCACTTCCTCGACGCCGAAACGCAGCTGTGCAGCGCCTACTACCACTACTACGTGGGCCATGTAAAAAACGGTCAGTTCTTTCAGAAGTGCGAAGATTATCTGATGAAAGTCAGCGAGGATCACCGCACCGAAAAAAGCATGTGGCTGTGGATGCTGGTGATCATGCTGATGGTGATCGAAGCCTCTGCGTTCGGCTACGCGTTGTCGCCATACGCTATGACACTCGCCACGCCCAACACCGCGCTGGCGGGTGCGTTTGGTATTGGTCTGGTTATTTCGATCATCGCCTTGCTGCTGTCTGAACTGACCGGTCGCCAACTGTATCTGAACCACATGGTCGGACAGATCATGGCCTACGCCACCATGCGCAAGAAAGGTGAGGACGGCGACTTCATCAAAAAAGACCGGCTCAACATCGACAAGACCTACGATGACAATGATCGCCCGGCGTATCAGCAGATGCTCAACCGCATCAAGGTCAACTACAGCAGGCAAACGCCAGCCAAGTCCTTCGGCATCACTGTCGCCTATGGCGTTTTCATCCTGATTCTGGCGGTTGCAGCCTTCTGGGTGCGGGCTGAAACCCTGCAAGCCCAAGAGGCCGAGTTGATCGCCAACCCTCCGGCCATCAGTGCTTCTGCCGATGACTTCCCATCCTCGAACGACTTCCCTATCACCGACGACATGAAGTCGCTGGGCAACGATTCGAAAACCAAAAGCGCCCAGGACCAGATCGATTCGATGCACCGCGCGTCGATGATCACTTTCGGCGTGCTCAGCGCACTGTTCGTATTCATTCAGTTCACCAGCACTTACCTGGCGTACTCCCGAGGCTTTGTTGGCAGCAAATCGAAAGAGGCCTGGGAGCAGACCGTCGGTTTTGCCAACGCCGATGAATATGTGGCCTATCACCGCCGCCTCGCAAGCTCCATTGCGGTTGACGCACAACAGGCGCTGAGCACGCTGCAAGCGCTGCTGTCGGCCCAGTTCCATATCTCTGGCACTGATCACAGCGAGAAGGAATCGAACAAGCACGCGCGTACCTTTGAGCGCTTCGTCGAAAATAAAAAGTCCGAACACCTGTCGGCCACCACCGACACCGTCGCGGCCGAAACACGGCAAGCCTCTGTGGTGACCTCCGTGGTCGATGTCACGCCAGAGCCCATCGCGCGGGTCCCCACCAAGGCTGCCGGTTTCGACCCGCACGCCTGGGGCAAACTGACCGGTTATGACGAGGACGACCTGGCCTATGTCGCAGGCAAGAAAGGCGTGGACGAAGCGCTGATCCGCCGTGCTTACAACCTCCAGATGCTGGACGAGCAGGAAAGCTGATGATGATCAAAACACTGATCGCTGTGCTGGCCTTTGTCCCGGTCATCGCATGGGGCGCTGAGCGCAACGACGTGCCAAGTTGCTATGAGCAAAGCAAGTTGACCGAGTTCAAGGCGCCCTCTTCGGGGCGCTTGTTGACGGTCATCATCGACCAGACCACGCCGCTGACCAAGGAACTGCAGCAGACCGCCTGGGGCCACATCAAACGGTTCATACAGCCTGGGGACAAGCTGCGGCTTTACAGCTTCAGCGCCTACCTGGAAGGGCACTACACCCGGCTGCAATTCTCCGGCACCCTGGAAAATCCGTTGCAAGACAGTGTGATTGGCGATGTACCGATGATGCCGGCGCGCAAACTGGGCAACTGCCTGAAAGCTCAACCGCAGGTGCTCTGGCAGAACTTCGGCAAGGCATTCGCAGCGACCATGGGCACCTCCAGCACGGACATTCCCCGCAGTGAGATCCTGTTCAGCCTGCGGGAAATTTCTGCCGACTTGCGCAATGCCAAAGACGCCAACGAACAGGTCATTTTCTTGATGTCCGACATGCTCGAATACAGCGACTTCGGCAGTTTCTATGCGGCTAACCGGATACGCGATATCAACCCCGCAGCTGAGTTGTCCAAGGTCGAAAAGCAAAATCTGTTTGCCGACTTCGCGGGAGCCCGTGTCTATGTTCACGGTGCTGCGTTCGTACCTCAAGACAACAAGAACGGCTACCGCTCCGGCAAACTGATCCAGAACTTGCAAAGCTTCTGGACAGGCTACTTTGAGCGCTCGCACGCCGAACTCAAAGGCTTCGGTACACCCGAGCTGACCGCGGTCGTGGAATAAAGGAGGGCATCGAGCCCCGACGGTTACAACAGGCTGCAACGGCTAATAATGACTGGCCGCTGCAGCCGACCTTGTTGCACTTTCCTGCCGCGCTTTCGGTTAAAAAATAGAACGCTGCGAGCATCAAAAAAACCATTTCCCTCGCAATACTCCCTCGCCTTGCCCGGAAAAAATAGCCAACGCTATGATTAGTATGATTTTTCCGTACTATCAATTTCAACGATGATCGGTAGCAACCTAATTAACTTCTTAATAAAAGGGAGCCGCGTAAAATTCACTCCACAGCAACAGACAACTTATAAACCTTGTGGAGCAAACATCATGAAAACTTCAAAACTGATTTTTGGCGTAGCGTTCTCGGTATTGGCCAGCAGCGCTTTCGCTCTTCCTGCTTTCGCCGAAAACGGCTCGGTTCATACCAGCGCGATTCATGTTGCCGCTGATGGTGCTGACCACGTGGGTGCAAACCGTGTAGCCGCTGATGGCGCTGACCACGTCGGTGCAAACCGTGTAGCTGCTGATGGTGCTGATCACGTCGGTGCAAACCGTGTCGCTGCCGATGGTGCTGATCACGTCGGTGCAAACCGTGTCGCCGCTGATGGTGCTGACCACGTCGGTGCAAACCGTGTAGCCGCTGATGGCGCTGACCACGTGGGTGCAAACCGTGTAGCCGCTGATGGTGCTGACCACGTTGGTGCAAACCGCGTGAGCTAACACCTCATGCAGGTCCTTTCAGCCCGGCTTTTGCCGGGCTTAAATTTGGGCGATGGAAAAGTTTTATCAGGTGCAGGAACGGTCACTTTGTCTGCTCAACTCGCTTGTGTTTGACAACGATCAGAAGATTGAGGACGGTAGCCAGGAAGAGTCGCTGCTGACGGTTCTGTTTTCCCCTTCCACTCATTGAAAAGGATATCGAGCATGACTTATCGCATTCTTGGCCAATCCGGCCTGCGGGTTTCTACGTTGACTCTTGGCTCCATGATGTTCGGCGAGCAGACCAGTACTGAAGAGTCCCTGCGCATCATCGACAAGGCTTGGGATCAGGGCGTCAATTTCATCGACACGGCGGATGTTTATGGCGGTGGGCGTTCCGAGGAAATCGTCGGGGAAGCCATCGCGTCACGGCGCAATGACTGGGTGGTAGCGACCAAGGTGGGCTATGGTCCCGCCAAAGGTGCGCCCAACTCCAGTGGGCTGAGCCGTAAACATGTTTTCAATGGCATCGAGGCCAGCCTGAACAGGCTGGGCACCGATTACGTAGACATCTATTACCTGCACCGCGAAGACCACGACACCCCGCTGGAAGTAACGGTGTCGGCCATCGGCGACCTGCTGCGCCAAGGCAAGATTCGCTACTGGGGCCTGTCCAACTATCGCGGCTGGCGCATCGCCGAAGTCGTGAATGTCGCCCAGCGCATGGGGGTGGATAAGCCCGTGATCAGCCAGCCGCTGTACAACATCACCAACCGTATGGCCGAGGTCGAACAAATCACCGCTGCAGCCTTTCATGGTTTGGGCGTGGTGCCTTACAGCCCTCTGGCGCGCGGTGTGCTCAGCGGCAAATACGCTCCCGACGTCACCCCCGACAGCAGCACCCGCGCCGGGCGTCAGGACAAACGTATCCTGGAAACCGAATGGCGGGTCGAGTCCCTGCGTATCGCGCAGAAAATCCAGGCGTACACCCAAGCCAAAGGCGTCGGCATCGTCGAGTTCGCCATCGCCTGGGTGCTGAACAACCAGGCCGTCTCTTCCGCCATTGTCGGGCCGCGCACCGAGCAACAGTGGGATGGCTACATCAAAGCCATGGACGTGAAAATCACTGCCGAAGACGAAGCGTTTATTGATTCGCTGGTCACACCTGGGCACTCGTCTACACCGGGTTACAACGATATCGCGCACTTTGTTTCGGGCCGGGTGGTGCGCTGATTGGCTGATATCTTGTAGGTGACTGACTCACCGCTACCGCTCGTGCATTGCTTCAGCGCGTGCTTTAAGCACGGGTTTTAGCAGGTAGCTGAGGATGCTTTTCTTGCCGGTGATGATGTCGACCGAAGCAACCATGCCAGGGATGATGAGCAGCGGGTGCTCATCGGTCCCCAGGTGACTGCGGTCGGTGCGCAGCTTGATGACATAGAAGGTGTTCTTCTTCTCTTCATCCTGAATGGTGTCGGCGCCGATCTGCTCAAGCTTGCCTTTCATCCCGCCGTAAATGGTGTAGTCATAGGCCGTGAATTTGATCATTGCCTCTTGGCCCGGGTGCAGGAAAGCGATGTCTTGCGGGCGAATGCGCGCTTCAACCAGTAGGGTGTCGTCCAGCGGAACGATCTCGGCCAGATCGCTGCCTGGCTGAATGACGCCGCCCACGGTATTGACCAACATTTGCTTGACGATGCCACGCACCGGCGAGGTCACCATGGTGCGGTTGACCCGGTCTTCCAGGCCTTTAGCGGTGGACTGGGCCTTGCTCAGGTCGGTGCGGGCCTCGTTCAGTTGGGTCAACGCTTCGCTACGGAACCTGCCACGGGTCTCGTCGATTTTCCGCTGCACCTCATTGATCGCCGCCTGTGCCCGAGGGATAGCCAACGTGGTGCCATCGAGCTGGCCACGGGTTTCCACTTCCGAGCGCTTTAGGCGCAAGACTTCCACAGGCGAAACAGCGCCCTGCTTGACCAACGGTTCGGACATGCCGATCTCTTGACGCAGCAGACTCAGGCTGTTGCGGTACTGCTCCTGCTTGGAACTGAACTCGCGCAACTCTTGCTGGCGCTGGATGAGTTGCTGCTGCAGACCACCTACCTCGTCAGCCAGTTGCTGACGACGGCTCATGTACAGCGACTCTTCGTTGGCCGCCTGATTAGGCACTGCTTTGCGCGCCGCAGGGGTGATGTTCAACGGTCGGTCATCCACGACCGCGCTCAAGCGCTCGACCCGCAGCTCCATCGACACCCGATCAGCCTCGGTCTCGCCCACGTTAGAGGCAAAGCGTGTGTCGTCCAGACGCACCAACGGCGCGCCGGCTTCGACGATCTGGCCTTCGTGAACATAGATTTGAGCGACGATACCGCCTTCAAGGTTCTGGATTTTCTGGATCTTGGAGGATGGAATCGCCTTGCCTTCGCCCTTGGTCACTTCATCAATGATCGCGAAGTGCGCCCATAGAAGAAGAAAGACAAAAAACGCGATGATCCCCCAAATGGTCAGCCGGACGATGCGCGGGGCATCGTCGATCAGGGCCTTTTCGACCTCTGGCATCGGCTGCCCCTCGAGGGAGGCAGAACCCTTGAAGTAACCAAAAATTGCATCTTTGAAGCGACCTGGACCGGACTTAAGCAACACTGATCTGCCCCTTCTTCAACGCTTCCATGACGGCGGCTTTAGGACCGTCGGCGAGAATCTGGCCACGGTCGATTACCAGCAGGCGATCAACCAGGCTGAGCAGTGAGGCGCGGTGTGTGACAAGAATCACGGTCTTGTTCTCGATGACGGCTTGCAGGCGCTGTTTCAAGCGCTCCTCGCCAGTGTTGTCCATGGCGCTGGTCGGTTCGTCCAGCAATAGGATCGGAGGGTTGAGCAACAATGCGCGAGCCAGCGCGACGTTCTGCCGCTGGCCACCGGAAAGGTTCTGCCCGCGCTCGCCGACTTGAAGTTCATAGCCTTGCGGGTGCAGCCGGGCGAACTCATGCACGCCGGCCAGTTCTGCTGCTTGCAGCACCGTTTCGTCGTCAACGTAGCGAGCGCCCGACACCAGATTGTCGCGCAAGGTACCTGCCAACAACTGAATGTCCTGCGCCACATAACCAATGTTGTGGCGCAGCTCACTCACGTCGATCTGGCGAATGTCGACGCCGTCTACCATCAAGGCGCCAGAGTCCGGCTGGTACAACCCGACCAGCAATTTTGCCAGTGAGCTTTTGCCGGAGCCGCTACGGCCAATGATGCCGATTTTTTCGCCGGGGCGAACCACCAGGTTGATGCCCTGCAAGGCGAGAGTCTGCTGGTTGGGATACGTGAAGTTCAGGTTGCGAAACTCCATCGCACCCTGCAAGACCTGACGGCTGAACGGGCGCTCGTCGAAATTGCGCTCTTGCGGCAGCTCCATCATCTGATCCACGGAAACCATGGTGACCTTGGCCTGCTGATAGCGGGTCAACAACCCCGACAGCTGCGCCAACGGCCCCAGTGCACGGCCACTGAGCATGTAGCAGGCCACCAGCCCGCCCATGCTGAGGTGGCCGTCAATGATCTGGTAAACACCGAAAATGATCATCGCTACGCCAGCAAGTTGCTGGATCAACAAGGTGATGTTCATGGCCAGACCCGACAGAACCTTGACCCGCAGCTCAAGGCGACTGAGGGTGCCAATGGTTTGCTCCCACTGATACTGGCGCTCGCTTTCGGCGTTGTTGACCTTTACCGCATCCAGACCGGCCAGGGTCTCGATCAGGCTCGACTGGCGCTCGGCACCCAGCGCCATGGTGCGTTCCAGGGTTGCCGTTAACGGTTTCTGCAAAAAGTGACCGATACCCAGCGCCAGCGGAAACGCGACGATGGGGATCCACACAAGGTTTCCGCCCAGCAGCGCGATGACCAGCAGAATGATCAGGGTGAACGGCAGGTCGATCAGGCTGGTCAGGGTCAGCGAGGTCAGGAAGTCACGCATGCCCTGAAACTCGTGAATGTTCTGAGCAAAGCTGCCCACCCGGGCAGGACGAAACTTCATGGACATGCCGACAATGCGCTCGAACAGCGTCGCCGAAATGATCAGGTCAGTCTTCTTGCCTGCCAGGTCCAGGCACAAGCTGCGCAGCCCCTTGAGTAATAAGTCGAACAGGTAGGCGCCGCAGATACCGGCGGCCAGCACCCACAAGGTCGTGGTTGCCTGATTGGGCACGACGCGGTCGTAGACGTTCATCACGAACAGCGGCGCGGCCAACGCGATCAAGTTGATCACCAGGCTGGCGGCAATCGCGTCGGCATACAGCCAGCGCGAACGTTTGAGTGTGTCGCGAAACCAGGAGCGCGCCCGAGGAATGAGCGATCCCTTGGTGACGTCGAATTTATGCTGCGGTTGGGCAAAGAACACCCGGCCGCTGTAATCCTCAGTCAGCACATCACGGCCGACGCGTACCTCGCCGCCGTCGCTTTCGCTCAGCAGCAGGCGCGCAGTATCGCCCTCCCAGCCCAACAAGACCGCGCAACGCGCGTCCTTGAGCAACAACATGGCGGGCAAGGCAATGGAAGGAATCTGCTCCAGACGACGCTGCAGCAGACGCCCCTGCAAACCGGCTCGCGCCGCTGCACGGGGCAGCAGGTCGGCACTCAACCGCTGCGACGGCAACGGCAGGCCGGTGGTCAACATCGCCCGGCTGGCGGGCTTGTGGTGCAGAGAGCAAAGTGTCAGCAGGCCGTCCAGCAACGGGTCATCATGCTGGCTGCGAGGATCATGGCTGAGTTGAACTGCACTTAATTCCGAATCCACGCTGACACTCTCTTTTAAGCAATTGAATGACCTGACTCAGTCAAGAATCAGTTCATGCCTGGCAGGTTTACTGACGGTTTCATATCGTTTTGCACAACGGATGCCATCGGCGCTACGACACCCTGACTTTTAAGCAACTGACCCATGTCGGCCTTGATGCGGTACTGAGTGTAAAGCTGCTGGTTCTTGATTTGCACCAAACGCTGCTGAGCGGTGAACAATTCGTTCTCGCTGTCGAGCAAGTCAAGCAGGGTGCGCTCACCCAAACTGAACTGTTGCTGGTAGGCAGTACGCACACTGTTGCTGCGGTCAACGTATTGCTGGGCAATCGGCAATTGCGCGTTGGCGTTGTTGTAGGCGTTCCAGGCCAGGCCGACTTCTTCATTCAACTGGCGCAGTGCGTTGTTGCGGATGTCCAGCGCCTGGTTGGCCTGGTAGGACTTGGATTCAAGCTCAGCTTTGTTGCTACCACCCGAATACAGGTTGAACCGCATGCGTACCATCGCTTCCCAGCTGTTGTTATGGCCTTGTTCGCCGCCGATGTTGTTGTCGGCAGTGCGGCCAAGCTCCGCATCGAAACGTGGGTAGAAACTCGACTTCGCGGCCTGATATTGCTTCTCGGCGGCGGCAATGTCTGACTCAGCAGAGCGCAGAACAGGGCTGTTCTCGATCATCTGCTGGCGCGCTTCGTTCAAATTTGCCGGCATCAAGGCGATAAAACCTTGTGGCGGGCTCAACTGATCGGGCAATTCGCCGACGGCGCTGAGGTAGTTGGTCTGGGCATCGGCCAAGTTGGCCTGCTCAGTCAGCAAGTTGTTTCGTGCCTGAGCCAGTCGCGCCTCGGCCTGGTCCATGTCCGCCATTCTTCCGACGCCACGGGTTGTACGCAATCTGATCTGATCAAAGATCCGCTCGTGGCTTTTCAAGTTTTCTTCAGCCAGACGCACCATCTCGCGGCGGGTTAGAACGTCCAGGTAAACTTGTGCAACGGTCAGCGCTGTACGCTCGGAAGTGTTCAACAGCGAATAGGCACGAGAGTTGACAGTGGCCTGTTGACGACCTACTTCACTGCTGGTGGCAAAGCCATCAAACAGCATCTGTTGCAAACGTACGCTGGACTCGCCTCGGTTCATGGTGTCCCAGCCGTTAGTGGTAACACGTGAGCTCGGCGTGTCAGAACCTTCGCGTCCGTAACCGGCCAATACGTCTACACGCGGCAGATAGC
The DNA here is from genome assembly GCF_056680355.1 of Pseudomonas sp. ASL8. Lineage (NCBI taxonomy): Bacteria > Pseudomonadati > Pseudomonadota > Gammaproteobacteria > Pseudomonadales > Pseudomonadaceae > Pseudomonas > Pseudomonas sp. ASL8. The sequence goes on from NZ_CM155278.1 coordinate 1,490,671, forward strand.
CACCCTTTGCAGCCCGCAAATTGTAGTCCGCGGCAATGCGACTGTTAACTCCAGCCTGGACTTCCGGGTGCACGTCCAGGGCCTTCTGCATGGCCTCTGGCAGACTTTGTGCTTGGACGAAACTGGCGGTCAGAGCGAAAGGAAGAGCCTTAAAGAAGTACGCACGCATGTAGGTTATATCCCGAGGACTTTCTGGTTTCAAAACACAGCAAAAACCGACCGCTGCATCGGAAAAATGGCAATCAAATGGACCGTTGTCGGAATGTTCTGAATGGGAACTGGATCACACAACAGAAAGCCGCGCTGCCATTTAAATATCAATGTGACATTACGGAGCGGATTGTTTAGGATGGCGCTGAATAGGTCAATAGTTTGGCAGAAAGTTAATTTTTGAAACAGTTAACGATGATAATTTGACGCCAAATATACGATGACTACTGTTGAACATAATTGAACACTTGAGCGCTGCATGTTACGAAGCAGTATATAAATATACGCGCTAATAACTTGACGCCAAATATACATCGAACGTTGTTGAACCTAATTGAACACTTAAGTACTCCACGTTACGAAGCGGCATATAAAAGCCGGTCGGCATAATGGATACCCACTGACGGTAAACCCGGAGAGTCCCCACATGAGCAGTGTTGTTGCCATCGTCAAAAGCATTGTTGGCCAAGTAATCGCAGTTTCCCCTGAAGGGATTCGTCGTGTACTCATTGAAGGGGATCGGCTGTTTGCCGGGGAACAAGCGCTGACAGGCCCTGAAGGTGCCGTGACGCTTGAACTCGCGGACGGCCGCAGCATTGATCTGGGCCGTGACACGCAGTGGAGTGCCGATGCACCGGACTCCGCCACCAACCTGGCGGAGGCTACCGCGCAAGCCGCGCCTTCGGTTGCAGAGTTGCAGCAGGCCATCGCCGCCGGGGCTGACCCGACGCAAGACCTCGAAGCGACCGCAGCCGGCCCAGCCGCCGCAGGCGTTGGCGGTGTTGCCGGAGGCGGCCACAGTTTTGTCGTGCTGGATGCCACGGCAGGCGTGGTCGCCCCTACGATCGGGTTCCCCACTGCAGGCATTGGCCTTTCTACCCTGTCGACCACCCAGACCGCTGCCGCCTTGGACACCAGTACGCCTCTGCGCGCCTCGACCTTGACCGTGACCGCTACCCAGACCTTGACGGAGGCTGGCGGTACGCTGGTGTACACCGCGACCGTAACCCAGGCGCCGCTGACCGACCTGACCATTACCTTGTCCAATGGCCAGACCATCGTGATCGCTGGCGGCCAGACCACGGGCAGCAGCTCCCTCCAGATCCAGGACCACAACACGCCTTACACAGATCCAAGCCAGATATCGACCACAGTGACCGGCACCACCGGCGGCGGAGGCCTGGTACTGACCATCGACCCGACGCCTGCGGTAACGCAGATCACCGACACCATCGATACCACGACGGTAACCCTGACGGCGGGCAGCAATACTGCCACCGAAGGCACGTCGATCACTTACACCGCGACGCTGACCAACCCGGCGCAGACCCCGGTGACCGTGACTCTGTCGGACGGCTCGACCATTACCATCGAAGCGGGCCAATCCACCGGCAGCATCAATGTTCCGGCCCCGGCGAATGATGTCTACAACACCAATACCACCCTCAGTACCACGATCACTGGCGCCACTGGCGGCAACTTCGAGAGCCTGGTACCCAACCCTGCGCCAGCGGTCGTGACCGTCACTGACTCGCCTGACACTACCGTGGCGAGCATCAGCGGCAACACGTCGGTGACCGAAGGCGAAACCGCCAGCTATACCATCAGCCTGACCCATCCGACGCAAACCGAAGTCACCGTGAACCTGACGTACAGCGGCACCGCAGCTGACGGCAGCGACTTCACTGGCGTAGCCAGCATCAAAGTGCCAGCCAACGCCAGCAGCGTCACGTTTGATATTCGTACGATCAACGACACGCTCACCGAAACCACCGAAAATTTCACCGTCAAAATCAACTCGGTCACCGGCGGCAACTTCGAACAACTGGTCATCAGCGAGACCAATGGCAGCGTTACCACCTCAATCATCGATAACGATGCATTGCCTGTGGTTGTCCTGGATACCGCGTCCGAGGGCTCCAACTATAAAACCGCCTTCACCGAAGGCGACACCGGCGTAAGCATTGTCGGCAAACTAAGCATCACTGATGTCGACAGTCCCCAGTTGCAAGGCGCGACAGTTACCCTGACCAATGCTCAGGCCGACGACACCCTGGTAGTGGGCAGCAATAACCCGGCGATCACTGTAGTCACCACGACCACCCCAAATGGTGAGTTGGTTCTGACCCTGAAGGGCGCCGCTACTCCGGCCGATTATCAGGCGGTGATCCAGTCGATCACCTTCAGCAACAGCAGCGAAAACCCGAGCGCCATCGACCGCACCATCACCATCACTGTTAACGACGGCCAGCACGACTCGGTCGCCAGTAGCACCGTGATCGCTGTGACGCCGGTCAACGACGCACCAGTCGTCGTGCTTGCGGAAGTGGCGCCTGCCTTCACCGAAGGCCAGGACAACGTGGCAGTGGCTGGCAACCTCAGCCTTAGCGACGTCGACAACGACACCCTGCAAAGCGGTACGGTCACCCTGACCGGCGCTCAAGACACTGACACCCTGACCGTCGGCAGTCCAAACGCCAAGATCACCGTGACCACCACCGAGGAAGGCGGCAACATCGTCCTGACCTTGTCGGGTGAAGCCACGAAGGCTGAATACCAGGCGCTGATCCAGTCGATCACGTACAGCAACACCAGTCAGGATCCGGGCGTATTGCCACGCGAGATTTCCGTGGTCGTCAACGACGGTAAACTGGACTCGAACGTCGCCACCACACCGCTGAACTTTACTGCCGTCAACGACGCACCCGAAGCCACTGGCGGCGCCGTTACCGGCACTGAAGACACCACGAAAACCCTGAACTGGTCTGACTTCGGTGTCAGTGATGTCGACTCCGCGGCCACCCGCCTGGGTATCGTTCTGACGCAGTTGCCTACCCACGGCACCTTGCAGCTGAACGGCGTGGACATCACGTCGCTCGACAACCTGGTCATCAGCAAAGCCGACATCGAGAGCGGCAAGCTGACCTTCGTGCCGGTCGCCAATGCTTCGGGCAGCGATTACGCAAGCATCGGCTTCCAGCCGAGTGACGGCACTACCCTGCTGGGTACCGCAGCCACTGTCACCATCAACGTGACGGCCGTGGCCGATGCACCCTCGCTGGAAGTCGCTCCGGCGGCTGGTGATGAAGACACGGCCATTAGCCTGACCATCAACCCGGCGCTGGTCGACACCGACGGTTCGGAAACCCTGAGCACCGTGATCAGTGACATTCCAATCGGTGCGGTACTGAGCGATGGCGTTCACTTCAGCGGCGAAGCCACTTCTGTCGACGTCAGCACCTGGGACCTGAGTAAGCTGACCATTACTCCGCCAGCAAATTTCAATGGCCCGATTACTCTGACGGTTACATCGACCTCGACTGAAAGCACCGGTGACAAAGCGCCGACCGTTGAAACCCTCACTATCAACGTGGCCCCGGTCAACGATGCGCCAGTTGTTCATCAGAACGGCGATGTCACCTTTAACAGCCAGTTCACTGAAGGCGACGCCATCGGCGCGAAAATTGTCAGCAGCGACCTGACTATTACCGATGTCGACAACCAGACGTTGGCCGGTGCGACTGTCAAGCTGAGCAACCCGCAGTCGGGCGATACGTTCCTGGCCCCGGAAAGCAGCACGATCAGTGCCGTGCAAACCACCGTTAACGGTGTGTTGGTACTGACCCTGACCGGCACCGCTACCGCCGCCGAATACGCTGATTACATCAAGCAGATCACCTTCAGCAACGACAGCCAGGACCCAAGCGCGCTGCCGCGCGAGCTCACCATCAGCGTGACCGACGGCACCGACAGCTCGATCCTGGTCAACACCACCATCGCGGTGGTACCGGTCAACGATGCCCCGATCGTCGTCAATGCCACAGACAACAATAACGAAGACCATCTCGTCACAGTGAACTTGAGCGGCAGCGATGTGGACGGCAACGTCGCCCACTTCAAGCTTGATAGCTTGCCGAGCAATGGCAAGTTGTACAGCGATGCCGCCATGACCCACGAGCTAAGCGCCGGGGATATGGTCGACGCCACGGTTGATGGCAAAGCTGCGGTTTACTTCATGCCGACGCAGGACTGGAGTGGCAGCACCAACTTCACTTTTACCTCGATCGATAATCAGGGCATGTCGAGCGCAACGATTGCCACCGGCAGCATTGTGGTCGCACCGGTGACGGACACCCCGCATCTCGCATTGACCGCCAACAGCACCGTGACAACGATCAACTTCGACGACGGGAAGCTGGGCGCGGCCTGGCATACAGACAACAGTGGCGGCACGGTCGAAATTGGCAAAGGCACTGTTTACGGCGCAGGTACGGATAACCTGGTCGTCGAACTGGAGCGCAATACTGGTGATCCCTCCAACCTCTACACCACTGTTGAGGCACGAGCCGGTGCAACCTACACCGTATCGGTCGACTATTCACCGCGCGACGGGGCGCTGGATAACTCGCTGATCAATGTGTTCTGGGGCACTACCCAGATCGGTACGCTGAACGCCTCTGAAGCGGGCATGAAGACCTACACCTTCGAGATACCGGTTACGACCGATGGCGCAGCCAAGCTCGAATTCCGCGCGGCAGACAGTAATTCCGTCGGCGGCGTACTGGACAACATTTCCGTTACGGAGACGCTGAACACAGGCCTGGAAGACCACGCCATTCTGCTGTCGACCATTGAGGCTTATGCGACCGATATCGATCACTCGGAATCGTTCAAGCTGCAAATAAGCAACTTGCCCGTGGGTTCGACAATCACTGACGGTACCGGAGCACACACGTTCACCTCTACCGTAGGCAACACGGTTCTGGATATCACGGACTGGAAACTGAGCACGCTGATGTTCACTCCACCGGCGAACGCAAACGGCCTCATGCCGCTGACCGTTACCGCCACCGCACAAGACGGTACAGCAGCCCCTGTCAGCGAGACGATAACGATCCCGGTCAAGGTCATTGCAGTCAATGACGCGCCAATTATCGACGTGGTTGCCAACAACCTGACTGAAGACAATACCTCTGCGGGTACCGTCGCCGGCAAGTTCACCATCAGCGATATAGAGACGGCCACCGCCGATCTCAAAGTCAGCTTCACCGGGAACACCAACAACGCCGGCTACTACACCATTGCTGGCACCGATGTGCTCCTGACCGCTAAGGGTGCCGCCTTCGTCAATGCCGGCAACAAGCTGCCGGCCATCGACCTGACCGTCAGCGACGGTGACAAAACCGGCCATGACAGCGCCACCCCGACCGTGACCCTGGTCAACGATGCGCCAGTGATCGACGTGACGGCCAACAGCCTGACCGAAAACAGCGTGGCTGCAGGAACCGTCGCCGGTAAATTCACTATCAGCGACGAAGACACCGCAACCAAAGACCTTACCGTCAGCTTCACTGGCACCTCCAACAGCGCCGGTTACTACGCCGTTTCGGGCAGCAATGTGATCCTGACCGCCGCGGGCGCCGCGTTCGTCAACGCAGGGAATAAACTGCCCGCCATCGACCTGACCGTCAGCGACGGCCAGAAAACCGGGCATGACAGCGCCACCCCGACCGTGACCCTGGTCAATGATGCCCCGGTGATCGACGTGACGGCCAATAGCCTGACCGAAGACAGCGTGGCTGCAGGAACCGTCGCCGGTAAATTCACCATCAGCGACGAAGAGACTGCCACCAAGGACCTCACCGTCAATTTCACCACTAATACCAACAACGCTGGCTACTACACCATTGCTGGCACCGATGTGCTCCTGACCGCTAAGGGTGCAGCCTTCGTCAATGCCGGGAACAAGCTGCCCGCCATCGACCTGACGGTCAGCGACGGTCAGAAAGCCGGCCACGACAGCGCCACCCCGACCGTGACCTTGGTCAACGATGCACCGGTGATCGACGTGATTGCCAACAGCCTGACCGAAGACGCGGTCACAACCGGCACCGTTGCCGGCACCTTCAAAGTCAGCGACGAAGACACCCTGACTGCAAACCTCAAGGTCGACTTCACGGGCACCACCAACAGTGCCGGTTACTACGCCATCGCTGGCTCCAATGTGGTCCTGACCGCTGCCGGTGCAGCGTTCGTCAACGCAGGAAATAAACTCCCGGCCATCGACCTGACCGTCAGCGACGGCCAGAAAACCGGCCACGACAGCGACACCCCGGCCGTGACCCTGGTCAACGATGCACCGGTGATCGACGTGATTGCCAACAGCCTGACCGAAGACGCGGTCACAACCGGCACCGTTGCCGGCACCTTCAAAGTTAGCGACGAAGACACCCTGACTGCAAACCTCAAGGTCGACTTCACGGGCACCACCAACAGTGCCGGTTACTACGCCATCGCTGGCTCCAATGTGGTCCTGACCGCTGCCGGTGCAGCGTTCGTCAACGCAGGAAATAAACTCCCGGCCATCGACCTGACCGTCAGCGACGGCCAGAAAACCGGCCACGACAGCGACACCCCGGCCGTGACCCTGGTCAACGATGCACCGGTGATCGACGTGATTGCCAACAGCCTGACCGAAGACGCGGTCACAACCGGCACCGTTGCCGGCACCTTCAAAGTCAGCGACGAAGACACCCTGACTGCAAACCTCAAGGTCGACTTCACGGGCACCACCAACAGCGCCGGTTACTACGTGATTTCGGGTACCGATGTGATCCTGACCGCTGCCGGTGCAGCGTTCGTCAACGCCGGGAATAAACTCCCGGCCATCGACCTGACGGTCAGCGACGGCCAGAAAACCGGCCACGACAGCGACACTCCGGCCGTGACCCTGGTCAACGATGCACCGGTGATCGACGTGATTGCCAACAGCCTGACCGAAGACGCGGTCACAACCGGCACCGTTGCCGGCACCTTCAAAGTCAGCGACGAAGACACCCTGACTGCAAACCTCAAGGTCGACTTCACGGGCACCACCAATAGCGCCGGTTACTACGCCATCGCTGGCTCCAATGTGGTTCTGACCGCAGCGGGCGCCGCCTTCGTCAACGCCGGGAATAAACTCCCGGCCATCGACCTGACCGTCAGCGACGGCCAGAAAACCGGCCACGACAGCGACACCCCGGCCGTGACCCTGGTCAACGATGCACCGGTAATCGACGTGATTGCCAACAGCCTGACCGAAGATGCGGTCACAACCGGCACTGTCGCCGGTAAGTTCACCATCAGCGACGAAGACACCCTGACTGCAAACCTCAAGGTCGACTTCACGGGCACCACCAATAGCGCCGGTTACTACGCCATCGCTGGCTCCAATGTGGTTCTGACCGCAGCGGGCGCCGCCTTCGTCAACGCCGGGAATAAACTCCCGGCCATCGACCTGACCGTCAACGACGGCCAGAAAACCGGCCATGACAGCGACACCCCGGCCGTGACCCTGGTCAACGATGCACCGGTGATCGACGTGATTGCCAACGGCCTGACTGAAGACGCGGTCACAACCGGTACTGTCGCCGGCAAGTTCACCATCAGCGACGAAGACACCGCCAACCTGACGGTCAGCTTCACGGGCACCACCAACAGTGCTGGCTACTACGCCATCGCTGGCTCCAATGTGGTTCTGACCGCAGCGGGCGCCGCCTTCGTCAACGCCGGGAATAAACTCCCCGCTATCGACCTGACCGTCAACGACGGCCAGAAAACCGGCCATGACAGCGACACTCCGGCCGTGACCCTGGTCAACGATGCGCCGGTAATCGACGTGGTTGCCAACAGCCTGACTGAAGACGCGGTCACAACCGGTACTGTCGCCGGCAAGTTCACCATCAGCGACGAAGACACCGCCAACCTGACGGTCAGCTTCACGGGCACCACCAACAGTGCTGGCTACTACGCCATCGCTGGCTCCAATGTGGTCCTGACCGCTGCAGGCGCCGCGTTCGTCAACGCCGGGAATAAACTCCCGGCCATCGACCTGACCGTCAACGACGGCCAGAAAACCGGCCATGACAGCGACACTCCGGCCGTGACCCTGGTCAACGATGCACCGGTGATCGACGTGATTGCCAACAGCCTGACCGAAGATGCGGTCACAACCGGCACTGTCGCCGGTAAGTTCACCATCAGCGACGAAGACACCCTGACTGCAAACCTCAAGGTCGACTTCACGGGCACCACCAATAGCGCCGGTTACTACGCCATCGCTGGCTCCAATGTGGTTCTGACCGCAGCGGGCGCCGCCTTCGTCAACGCCGGGAATAAACTCCCGGCCATCGACCTGACCGTCAACGACGGCCAGAAAACCGGCCATGACAGCGACACCCCGGCCGTGACCCTGGTCAACGATGCACCGGTGATCGACGTGATTGCCAACGGCCTGACTGAAGACGCGGTCACAACCGGTACTGTCGCCGGCAAGTTCACCATCAGCGACGAAGACACCGCCAACCTGACGGTCAGCTTCACGGGCACCACCAACAGTGCTGGCTACTACGCCATCGCTGGCTCCAATGTGGTTCTGACCGCAGCGGGCGCCGCCTTCGTCAACGCCGGGAATAAACTCCCCGCTATCGACCTGACCGTCAACGACGGCCAGAAAACCGGCCACGACAGCGACATCCCGAATGTGATTCTGGTCAACGATGCGCCGGTAATCGACGTGGTTGCCAACAGCCTGACTGAAGACGCGGTCACAACCGGTACTGTCGCCGGTAAGTTCACCATCAGCGACGAAGACACCCTGACTGCAAACCTCAAGGTCGACTTCACGGGCACCACCAACAGCGCCGGTTACTACGTGATTTCGGGTACCGATGTGATCCTGACCGCTGCAGGCGCCGCGTTCGTCAACGCCGGGAATAAACTGCCCGCCATCGACCTGACCGTCAACGACGGCCAGAAAACCGGCCATGACAGCGACATCCCGAATGTGATTCTGGTCAACGATGCGCCGGTAATCGACGTGGTTGCCAACAGCCTGACTGAAGACGCGGTCACAACCGGCACCGTTGCCGGTAAGTTCACCATCAGCGACGAAGACACCCTGACTGCAAACCTCAAGGTCGACTTCACCGGCACCACCAACAGCGCCGGTTACTACGCCATCGCTGGCAGCAACGTGATCCTGACCGCTGCAGGCGCCGCGTTCGTCAACGCCGGGAATAAATTGCCGGCCATTGATCTGACCGTCAGCGACGGCCAGAAAACCGGCCATGACAGCGACATCCCGAATGTGATTCTGGTCAACGATGCGCCGGTAATCGACGTGGTTGCCAACAGCCTGACTGAAGACGCGGTCACAACCGGCACCGTTGCCGGTAAGTTCACCATCAGCGACGAAGACACCCTGACTGCAAACCTCAAGGTCGACTTCACGGGCACCACCAACAGCGCCGGTTACTACGTGATTTCGGGTACCGATGTGATCCTGACCGCTGCAGGCGCCGCGTTCGTCAACGCCGGGAATAAATTGCCGGCCATCGACCTGACCGTCAACGACGGCCAGAAAACCGGCCATGACAGCGACATCCCGAATGTGATTCTGGTCAACGACGCGCCAGTGCTGGATCTGAACAGTGCAGACGGCAGCAGCTCGATCAACTACAGCGCGACGTATATCGAACGCTCGGCAAGTGGTACGGCAATCACCGGCAACTTGACCCTGACTGACGTCGATAGCAGCAAATTGCAGAGCGCGACGATCATGCTGGGTAATGCGAGCACGGGCGATCAGCTCACTTCAAGCCTGGTGTCTGTAGGCGGAACCTATCAGGGCATCACGGTAAGTCAGGTCGGTACTGACGCCAGTGGCAAAATTGTCTTGAGCCTCTCTGGCGACGCGACGCTGAGCACCTACGAAACCCTGATCGAATCGTTCAAGTTTTCCAGCACCAGCCAATACCCGACCACGGGTGATCGCAACATCACCATCTCCGTGAAGGATAGCGAGGGTACCGCCAGCCTTGATTCGGTTACCGCAAAGAGCACCATTACCGTGGCTGCGCAGGTGTACGATCATCAGGTCGGCAGTATCGGCGGCGATTCGCTGAACAGCACCGTGGTTGACGGCGCAACGGTCAACAGCATCATCGTTGGCGACAAGAGCGGTACCACCGCGGGCAAGAACTACAACATTGCGTTCGTGGTCGATACGTCAGGCAGTATCGGTTCGACAGCCATGAACTCGATCAAGTCCCAGCTATCGAGCGTGTTCGACACCCTGATCAAGAACGCAGGTGCCGATAAATCGGGCGTTGTGAAAGTGCTTCTGATCGACTTCGATACCAAAGTCGAAGCAGAAGTCTCAGTCAACCTCTCCAACGCAACAGACGCCAAGGCTGCGCTGCAGAAAGTGCTGGACGGCATGGTCTCCAACCAAAGCGATAGTACCAACTACGAAGACGCCTTCAAGGCGGCTGCCAACTGGTTCAAGAGCACTGATGCAACCAGCAATACCGGTGCGTCTAATTTGACGTACTTCATCACAGATGGTGCACCTAATTATTACTCGACCGCTGTTGATAACCCATCGCTGGGCAGTACGTTAAAGAAGAATGGTGTAGACGTTAGCTTTGATAGCATCGTGAACGGCTCTAACTACGTCCTTGGCCAGACACACGCTGTGACTACGCAAATCAACGGCCAGCAGTTCGAGGTAGTCAGCAGCACTGGGCAGGTTTACTCGTATAGCGCAAATGGTAACAAGACTTCGCTGGGCTATGTCGTAGCCGACGGTAACGGCAACTACGACGTGGGTACGTCTATATCCGCGAGCCAGAACACTTCGCTGACAGAAGGCAGTGCCGCCTACGCACAACTGATCGGCTCAGCGAGCAATATGCAGGTGGAGGCCATCGCCCTGGGCAGCAACATCAACACCACCGTGCTTAAAAACTTCGATACCGATGGCACGGTTCAAACCATTGATACGAGCAAACTTTCCGACGCGATCACCAGCCACTACACCGCACCGGGTGATGACACGGTCACCGGTGGTACCGGCAACGACATCCTGTTTGGTGACCTGATCAGCTACAACAAACTCGAAGGTAGCGACGCACTTCGAGCATTTGCTGCCGATCAGCTGTCCAAACCGGTCGCAGATATCGATGATCGTACGCTCCATCAGTACGTAGCCGAACACGTAAACGCGGTCGGCACGCTGGCCAACGCCTCGAACATTTACAGCACTGCCGACGGTAATGACACCCTGATCGGTAATAGCGGTGACGACATACTGTTCGGCCAAGGCGGTAACGATAACCTCAGCGGCGGCTTGGGCAACGACATCCTGATTGGCGGCAAGGGCAACGACATACTGACCGGCGGCGCTGGCGCAGATACCTTCGTCTGGCTCAAGGGCGATACCAATACCACTGCAACTACCGGTACTGGTCTCGGCACTGACGTGATCAAGGATTTCAGTACTGCACAAGGCGACAAGCTTGACCTGCGCGATCTGCTGCAGGGGGAGACGGATGCGACCCTGACGAACTTCCTCAAAGCCACTGTCGTCGGCGCCAATACAACGCTGGATATCAGCACCACAGGCCAGCTGAACGCTACTGGCGGCGCCGCCAACGCCGACGTTCATATCACCGTTGAAGGGGTGACCTGGAACAACGATATGATCAAATCGCTGGTGGCCGGCACCGATCCAACCATCAAGATTGACCACAGCTGATAAAGCCCGCCCGCGATGATGTAGAGTCTGAACTAACATCATCGCGGGCAGCGCCTTCCTGTTGTTTCGGGCAGGACTTAAATTTCGAGGTTTTACCCATGTTCTACGTGCAACGCGATCAACAGGGGGAGCTGGTCCGCGTGGAGGGCGTTCCTTACGTGGAGGCGACGGAAACACTTCCTCCGGACAACCACGAGATTCAAGCCTGGTATGCGAACGATGTGATCGAAAACAGTCTCAAGCAGCTCAAGCAGAGCGACTTTGAGATGATTCGGGTGCTTGACGACCTGATTCAGGTGCTGATCAGCAAGGGCGTGATCCGGGTAACCGATCTGCCGTCTGCGGCGCAGGCCAAGTTGATGGACCGTACCCAGGCACGGGAAACGCTGGGCGGGTTGAACCATTTGATCAATGATGATGAGACGGGTTTGATCTGATTCTATTTATGGCTTGAAGGCCTGTCGCCGACGCGCGATCAGGCCCGATTGGTCATCCTACTTCCAGGGCGCTGGGTCACCAAACAGCTGACCTTGCACGCCTTCAATGCCCATTTCGCAAATAATCTGCAGCTCGCCATCGGTTTCCACACGCTCGGCAATCAACGGCAAGTCGATGCTGTGTGCTGCGCGCTGGATGGCTTCGATAAACAGGCGTTTATGGCTCTCCTTATCGATAGCCCGAATGTAACTGCCATCGATTTTCAAGTACGCCAACCCCAAGTGCGCCAGATTGCCGATCATGCTGAAACGGCCGCCGAAGCGTTGCACCGCCAAGGTGAACCCCAGTTCTCGCAGGCGTCGGGTCAGTTGCTCCAGGACAAGCTGTTCCGGCAGCTGCTCTTCGCCGATTTCCAGGGTCAATCGAGGCCCGAGTCGTGCATGCTGTTTAAGGGTCTCGAAGACTTTATTCAAGGCTTTTGGATCGGCAAGCGTGGCCGCAGAGAGGTTCAAGGCCAGCGCTTGATCATGCTGGGCCATCTGTTGCAGGACTAACTCAAGCATCAACTGGTCAAGCCGCGTCGACCAGCCGAATCGTTCGAGCCACGGCAGGAAACGCCCCGCAGCAATGGTCTGTCCCTGCTCATCAAGCAAGCGGGAAAGCACCTTGTAATGCAGTACGTGCTGGGGATTACGACTGTCCACTACCGGCTGAAAGAACAGTTGGAAGCGGCGCTGGGTCAGTGCCTGGTCCAGCAGGTTGTTCCAGGCGTGGTGATCGTCGCCCAGGCTGATGGCGGCGCTGTGCTCAATACAGCTCCAGCTATGTTCGCCCTCGCTTTCAGCCTGAGACAGCGCTTGGTCGGCAAGGCCGAGCAACGTTTGCGGCGAGTCGCCGGGGCTGTAGGGTGCCAGGCCGATGTAGGCGACAGGCGTCACGTCCGAGGCCCCGGTGGCTTGCAGGCTGAGCAGCGTGCTTTCCAGGTTCTGGGCAAGTTGCAGCGCTTCGGCGCGCAGCATTTTTGGCGCCAGCACGGCAAACTCACCGCCACGGCTGCGAGTGATGAGGTTATTGGTTTCCGGGTAGTGCGCGCATTGCCGAACCAATTGCTCACCCACCGCACGCAGCAGTTCATCTGTACGCTTGCCGCCCAGACGCTGGTTCAACCCCACCAGATCCTTGACCCGCAGCAACAGCAGATAGCCCGAGCTGGCTTCTTCCTGGTTGCTGACCCTGGCGTTGAGCTGCATTTCGAAATAGCGACGGTTGGCCAGGCCGGTAAGGCTGTCCTGATACGACTCGACCCGCAGCTTTTCACTGCGTTCAGTGTTTTCCTGAAACAGGGCTTTGAGCTTCTCGACCATCTGGTTCATGGCCTGGACCACGCGACGCAGTTCCGGGGTACGCGGCAGTTCGGGCAGGCTGAGGAATTCGCGGCGGCCAATGGCGTGGGATTGCGCCACCATGTAATCCAGAGGCCGCAACTGCCGACGCAACAACAAGGCGCCGAGCACCGCACTGACCAGACCACAGATCAGCAACCAGCCAAGGCTGCCTAGCGCGCTTTGCCAGAGTTTAGCCAATGCAAACATCGGATGGCTGACCACTTCGACCCGCGCCGCCTGCTGCCAGCCACGGCTGACAATCGCATCGCCACCCGCCGCTTCCAGGCCGATCAGTTTGACGAACCATGCGGGTACGGAGCTGCTATCGGGGGCGCCAGAACGCTCGACAATGATCTTGTCGGTGGCCAGATCGATGACGCGGATGCTCGAATAATAGCCACTGTCGAAGATGGAACTGACCATCAGCTCGACCATCGTCGGGTCATCGATATTCGGGGTCAACGACAGCGCGAGGGAGGTCGCCGCATCTTGCGCATGGGAGCGCAATTGATTGACGTATTGTGTGCGCGAACTTTCCAGGCTGACCATGAAGCTGCCGCTAAAGGCGACCACCAGGAACAAACAAATAGCGATCAACAACTGTTTGAACAGAGACATCGGAACTCCTAAAACTCGGGCTCAGCCGGGAAGCCTTCGGCTTGCATTTTGCTCAACACATCCTGCCAGCGTGACAATCGTTTCGTGTCGCTCACTCTCTTATTGCCTTTGGCGCCCGGCAACCACAACCCTTCACCATTGAAGGCATACACCGGCAACAGATCAATTCGTTGGCTGGCGGGTTTGATTGCATCAATCAGGCTGTCGAGCACCAAGGGTTCGGCATTCGGGCTTGAGTAGTAGGTCAGCACCATGTGCGCACGATTCAGGCGCAAGGCTTTGACGTACGTGATCAACAGTTTTTCGCTCGGAACGCCCAGCCGCCTGAGGCTGAAATATTTAGCGATGGCGTAATCCTCGCAATCACCAGCCCCTTTGCGCAGAGATTCAACGGGGGTCGCCCAATAATCGATTTCATGCCAGTTATCGATGTCTTCTACATAGCGAATTTGCCGGTTGAAGAACTGATTGACCACTTCCAGCTTTTCCCTCTCGCTGATTTGCTTCTCGGTCGACAACAAGTGCTGCCAGGCATCTATCCGCTGACGGCCCTCGCCCAACGGACCATACAAGGCCTCGGCCCGACGGCTGATCAAGGAAAAATCCCAATCGGCATGCAGGCCGCCCACCAGCACACTGGCCAAGAGCAACGCAAAAGAGAGCCATCGCCCTAGTCGATGACCAGGCTCTCGCCGATAAAAAGCAAAACGTGCCGCCAATTGAAGTTAATCCATGCGGTCATCCGAGAACCGGTCGATGGTGCAGGTTCGATCGGGAAAAAACAATGGCATCTTGCAATCACTTACGGCTAAAAAACTGCTCGTCCTGCGGCACTGAGAAAATGATGCGCAAGGTGTCGATTCCGTCGCACGAAGGCCTTGTTCTACAACCCGAACAACATTAAATCCGATTCTGTCCTAAACTGCGGGAAGCCAAGCGCAACGGGTATTTCAGGCCGTTCAGATTACTTTTTTCAAGGTTTGACAGGCTTTCTGGCTGTCCTTATTGTGAGCTGGATCCAAAAAAAATAATTTAAATTTATAGAAGTGTGCGCATGCCGAAAACCGACAACGAAAGCTTCTTGAGCAGTGTCCTGGGACGTGAGCAACTGCCTTCCCACGTGGCCAGAGCCGTCATCGAAGAAAAGCTGCGCAATGCCATCCTTGACGGACGTATCCCCAGTGGCACGGCGTTGCGTCAGCAAGAACTGGCAACCCTGTTTGGCGTCAGCCGCATGCCGGTGCGTGAAGCGTTACGCCAACTGGAAGCTCAATCCCTGCTAAGGGTCGAAACACATAAAGGTGCGGTGGTTGCGCCACTGATTGATGAGGACTCGGTCGACGCCTACGCCCTGCGCATCCTGTTGGAGTCGGAGGCGTTACGCCTGTCGATTCCTCATTTGGACGAAAGCGATATAGCGGCAGCCCATCACTGTATCGAAAGGCTGGAAAACGAAACCGATTACGCCGAAATCGGCACGCTAAACCGCATGTTCCATATGGCGCTTTACGCCAAGGCGCCCAATAAAAGATTGCTGCGCCTGGTTGAAGACGGGCTCAATGAAGAAGAGCGCTTCCTGCGCTTCAATCTCTCGGAAATGGGCTTGGGTAAGCTCTCGCAGGATGATCACTGGGCGCTGCTCAATGCCGCGCGCGACAAAGCCATTGATAAAGCCGTGGCAATGCTCGAACACCACCTTAACCGGGGTGTTGAAGCCGTCACCCGGTATTTGGGCAGCCGTTCACCCGTAGCGCCATGCAGTCCCAAGCCACGTCGAGCGATTGCAGGCCGATCAGACCAGGCTGAAGGACCCGCTACAGCGGTTGTGAAACACGCTTGATTAAGGTCCCCGACACTGGATCCCCTCCAAGGGCGCATTCCGGGCGTCCTTTTTCGCAACACCCTCCCCTCTAGCGCCTCGCGCTGACCTGCTTCTACAAGCGCGCCCGGCTTGCGGCCGCGCTCTACTCCTCTTCATTGCCATGTATATCGCAGACTTTGCTTTGGCATCAGAGTAGAAACCTTCAAAGCCCCTAGCGCTGTCCAAGGAGGTTGTCGAACGGGCAAGGACCCGCTGGAAGGAATTCCAGCGCTGCCTAAAAATACGAAAACTTAACTTCTCCACTATTTAGCAACTCTGAGTGAGGCATTCACTCGTTAGTAAATATTCTGACTCCAATAAGCCGGAAGGGTTGCTTGCCGCCAACTAAAACCTAGCCACTCGTTTTTAGCTGACACGGTATTACTTAAAAAAGACGCCATAACAAATAATATAAAAATAACTTGCCTGACACTTTTGAAGTGCATTAACTTTTCTTCCGTCACCACTGACCATTCAATCGTGTCCCACCTGAAGCCCTGCCGCTTCTGAGCCTGCAGCGCAATGGACACAGCCACCCACGGTAGATAACTGCTTATTCACGCGTTCAACGTCGAGGCTTTTATTCGCCTGAATTAAAGAGCTGCACCCCGTGCGTCCACAATGCTCGCCCACTAACCGTTGATTGTAAGTCACAACTAAGGTGCTCCCCATGAACAACCTCGAAGTTATGCTTGATCGCAAAAAGTCAGCACTCAGCAATCACCCCATATTCTCTGAAATCGATTCAATTCAGGTGCTGCGACGTTTCATGGAAACCCATGTATTTGCCGTATGGGATTTTATGTCCCTGACCAAGCGCCTGCAGCAAGAGTTGACCTGCACCCAGCTTCCATGGCTCCCCCCCAGAGACCCCAAGGCTGCGCGCCTGATCAATGAAATCGTATTGGGTGAGGAGTCGGACGCCAAATTGAGCCACGGCCATTACAGCCATTTCGAGTTGTACCTGGATGCCATGCGCGAAGTGGGTGCCAATACGCTGCGCATCGAGCGCTTCGTCGCGCTGCAAAAAGAAGGCGTCAGCTACGAAACCGCGCTGCAGAATGTCGGTGCTGGACAGGCCGCTTATTGTTTCGTCAAACACACTCTCGACACCGCGCTGCATGCACCCGCTCATCGTGTGGCAGCGGCGTTTCTGCACGGACGGGAAAGCGTCATCCCGCTGATGTTCCAGCGCATCCTCGACGATTGGGGCATCACCGTTGAGCAAGCGCCCACCTTTCGCTATTACCTGCAACGCCACATCGAAGTCGACTCCGAAGATCACGGCCCTGCAGCTCATGAGCTTCTGGCACGACTGGTCAATGGCGACGAACAGCGTCAACGCGACGTTTATGAAGCGGCCATTGCCGCCGTCGAAAGCCGGATATCCCTCTGGGACAAACTGCGCCTGAGCATGCGGGCTGAACAGATGGAGTCCCACGTATGATCGCCGACGACTATCAGTCCTTCGCCGATGCCTGGGAGGGTCGTGCGACGATTCGTACGCGCCCGCGCCGAATCATCGAAAACGATGAAAAACTCATCTACCCGCTCAGCCGCCAACCCCTGGTCCTCAGTGAAACGTTCACCCGTGAGTGCGCGCACCTGCGCGATTTCGCCCTGACGCAAAGCCTCTACAAATTCATCAACGACGTGGTGATTTTCGAGACAGAAATCGTCGACAAGACGGCACGCGGCATCGCCAAAAACCACTTCGCGATTCGCTTCCCCTTTGCCTGTCGTTACGACGCCATGACCATTGTCGTTGATGAGGATTACCACGCCCTGGTCGCGATGGATTTCATGCAACAGACCATCGCCCTGACCGGCATCGCGCCCATCGAGCTACCCCGGGAGATCGAGCTGAGCCGGGCGATACCCGCTGCCCTGGCCTTGGCCCCCGATCATCTGCGCAGTGCGGTTGAACTGGTTTGCGTGGCCATCGCCGAGAACACGGTGACTAACGATGTCGCCGCGTTCGCCAAGGACGAGTCGGTCAAGCAATCGATCAAGGGGATGATGGCCGACCACCTGCTTGATGAGGGACGACACTCCGGATTTTGGGCGCGGCTGGTGCGTATCTACTGGCATACCGCGCCCGAGTCAGACCGCGAAAGCATCGCGCGGATCATGCCGGTATTCATCCGCCAATACCTGACCCACGAGATCCAGAAGGGTTTCGACTTCACGCTAATCGATCACCTGGCGGTTGCCGAGCCAATCAAACAAGCGCTCAAGGAGGAAGCCTTGGCAGTGGCCTTCCCGATCAATCGTCATCACCCGCTGGTGGGCAACATCGTGCGCTTTTTCAACAGCAGCTCGATGCTCGAGTCCCCCTGTGTGCAGCGGGCGCTGGCTGACTATCTGCCCGGCTCTATGGCCAGCCAAGGATCATTGCGATGAAACGTCTTGAGATTATCCTGGTTGGCCAGAGCCTGGCCTTGACCACGTTGACCGCGGAACTGGAGGAGCATGGCCATCAGTTGCATCGTTTGACAGATTCGCAGGCGCTGGACCTGGGCCCTTTTACCGGCGCGTGCATGCTGATCGAGGATGGCAGCCTGACATTGACCGCACAGCAGGAAAAAGCCTTCAGCGCGCTCGCTCGTTTGGGTTTGCGCGTCGGGCTCGGCCCCGTTGCGGATCATGGCTTGCCGCAACTGGAGTTGCTCTGCTGGTTAGGTACCGCCTCCGGGCAACGTCTGATATCGCATCAATTACTGCTCGCCGGCACCTCGGGCAATGGTCGGGTATTACGCGACTCCGCGATTGCGACGCTGGTTGATACCGTCGCGCTGCACGTCAGCCGCCTGTCCCGCGATGCCGAGTATTTTCTTCAAGCGCCCACTGTCGAGCCCCCTCACGCGGCGCAACAAAAAGGGCTGCGCATACTCGAACAACTGGCGTTCGAACACCGCTTCAACCGAACCGCTCAGCCACATCTGCTGGCGCTCGCCGAGGTGCCGATGATTGTGCGCCTGGATCAGAGCCTGTTGCAGTTTGCCGAGCGGATTGCGCTGAACATCGGAGGCAAGCAGATCAGCTATGGGGCTCTGCATGCGCACAGCCTGGCGATCCAGCAACGACTGCTGAGCGTACTGGCAGAACAGGGGATCGGGCCGGGTGATGGCCCGCCAATGATCGGTATTTGCCTGCCGAAATCAGCCGCCTTGTTTGCCGGAGTCCTCGCTATTCTTGGGTGCAGTGCTGTGTATTTGCCGCTGGACCCGAGTCAGCCAGCCCAGCGTCAGCAGTACATTCTGGAAAACGCCGGTGCCGTGCTGTTACTCCATGACGGACAACATCCGCTCGGTGAGCAATGGCCAGGGTTAGACATCAGCCAAGTGAGCACGGATGAGCACGATCCCACGCGCTCACTGATGCGCCAGCGTCCCGTCCCTGAGGCGCCGTGCATGGCGCTCTACACATCGGGCACCACGGGCCACCCTAAAGGTGTATTGCTCAGCCAGCGCAACCTCAGCCATTTCACGGCCTGGTACGCCGAGCAGGTGAGCCTGTCCGAGTACAGCCGCGTACTTCAGTTCTCGACGCTTAGCTTCGATTCCTCAGTGATCGACATCTTCCCGACGTTGCTCAGCGGCGCGGAACTGGTGGTGCCCAGTGAAGAACAGCGCCGCGATCCTCTGCTGCTGGTTGAGTTGATTGGCCAACACATCAGCCATGCGTTTCTGCCTCCCGCACTGTTGAGCATCCTGCCGCTCGAACGGCCACTGGGGCTTGGCCATCTGATGACCGGTGGCGATGTCTGCGAGCCATACGTCATTGAGCGGCTGGCCGGGCAATGCCGTTTTTACAACCTCTATGGCCCAACCGAGGCAACGGTGCTGATCACCTGTGGGGTGTTTCAAGCGGGCAGCAGCAATCGCAATTTGGGGCTGCCCATCGCTAATAGCCAGGTGCTGATCCTCGACGAGCAATTTCAACCCGTGCCCGAGCAGACGCCCGGCGAGCTGTATATCGCCGGGCCGGGCGTGTGCCTCGGCTATCTGAACAATCCGACGCTGACGGCCGAGCGTTACCTTGATCTGAAACTGCCCGATGGCCAAAGACTGCGGATCTATCGCACAGGCGATATCGGCAAATGGACTGACAGCGGCATAGAGATCTGTGGTCGGCGCGATAACCAGGTGAAGATTCGCGGCTTTCGCGTGGAGCCGGAAGAGATCGAACATTGCCTGCGTGACAGCCAGTTGTATCGGCAGGTGGCGGTGGTCGTCGACGCGCAATGGCGGATTATGGCGTTTGTTGCACAGCCACTGCAGGACCAACCCAACGTCGCTCGTCAGGCACTGAGGACTCATGCCGAGCGGACATTGCCCGATTATATGCGCCCCGCCGCATACACCGAGCTGACGAGTATGCCCTTCGGGAGCAATGGCAAGGTCGATCGCAAAGCCTTACTGGAACTGCCCGTCACCTTCATCGTCGCGCAACCGCGACGTCTGCCGGAAACGGTTGTAGAGCAGCAGTTACTCAATCTCTGGGTGGAGTTGCTTGAGATGTCGTCGGCCGAGATCTCCACGGAGGAAAGCTTCTTCAATCTCGGCGGTCACTCAATTCTGCTCTCGCAGATGCTACTGGGGATTCGCGAGCAGTTCGGGCGCAGCATCCCGATCAACCGCTTCATCGAGGCCCCGACGCTACGCACGCTTGCGGCACTGATCGACAACGATGGCGCACAGTCGTCTACCTGTACCGTCAGCGCGCAAGCACTGCGCGATGCCGACCCTGAGCTGGACATTCCAGTGCTGCCTGATAGCCAATCGGGGGATGTGCATAAGGTGATCGTCACCGGCGCCAATGGTTTTCTTGGCGTGCATATTGTTCAAGCCCTGCTGGATTGGGGTGCCAGTGAGATTGTTTGCCTGGTTCGTGACGGTGGCGGACAAAGTGCACAAGCGCGCTTCGCTCAATCACTGCGGGAAAATCGTCTCGGGCATCTGGACCTGAGCAAGGTGACGGTCTACCCCGCAGACATCACTCAGCCGCAACTGGGCCTCAGCGCCGAAGTGTATGAACGCATCGATCGTGAGTTCGGCGTACTGGTGCACAACGCAGCCAATGTTAACCATGTTCAGGATTACGAAACGCTGATCAAGGATAACGTCGAACCCATTTTTGAATGCCTGCGCCTGTGTGAAGGCCGTAGCAAGAAAATCTTCAATTTTGTCTCTACGCTATCGGCCTGCAGCACCATTGATGCAGCGGGCAACGTGCTGGAACAACCGGCCGCCGCATCCCCACCGATCTATATCAAGAATGGTTACAACCTCTCCAAATGGGTTGCCGAGCGCATCCTGCAACGCGCCGGGGATCAGGGCGTATGGGTAAACATCTACCGGCCCGGGAACATCGCGTTCAACAGCGTCACTGGCGTCTGCCAACCCCACAAGAACCGATTGATGCTGATGCTCAAGGGCTCAATGCAATTGGGCCAGGTGCCGGAGTTCGCCATGAACTTCGATCTGATGCCCGTCGACTTTCTCGCCCGTTTCATTGGCTTTCATGCCAGCCGTTATCAGGCCAGCCAGGCGGTATTCAACCTGCACAACCCCGAACCGCTGAGTTGGGCTGATTACGTGGCTGCGTTCCGTGACGTGGGGCGGGAGTTCGAGATGGTCAGCATCGAGGATTGGCAAAAACAGCTCAGACGAGTCGACAGCCAGAACGCGCTATTCGGGGTGCTGGGGTTCTATCTCGATGGCTTTGAAGAAGACATCGGCGACATCTCAATGATCCGGCACGACAACGCCCGAGCCGGGGTGAGGCGTATGGGCGAATGCTATCCGCTAAAAACAGAGGCTCTGCTGCACAAAGGTTGCGAGTACCTGAAAGAAATCGACTTTATCTAAACCAACCCGCTGGAGAACATCATGAATGCCATCAACACATTCGAAAATCTGCAACCGGACACCCTGATCAAAAACCCGGAAAGTTGCCGTGTGGTCTCTGCGGTAGAAGTACCCGGCCATGCGCGAAGCGTGTGGGATATCGTCGGTAACTTCGCTGGTTTTCCGGCGTTCATTCCGGCGCTGGACGCCTGCGAGATGACCGGAAGTGGCGTGCGCTCAGTACGCAAGAAGCTGTTCAAGGATGGCAACGTAGTGGTTGAGCAGCTTAACTCTCGCGACGATGACGCGCGTTATATGACCTGGTCGCTGATATACACCACCCTGCCTATCGGCAATCTATGGGCATCAATGACCGTAGCAGAGCAAGGTGATGATCAGTGCCGCGCGACATGGACAATCGTCGGTGAGCCGTCTCCAGACTGGACGGACTCATTGCCAGCGTTCCAAGCATTCCTGCAGGCTTTTGCCGACGATGCGATGAACAACGTGCGCACTATGTTCGCCTGACATCTATGCTTTAGTACGCCGCAAAAACAAAACCCCTGTCTGCATCAGCAGACAGGGGTTTTGGAATTCAATCTTGACGATGACCTACTCTCACATGGGGAAACCCCACACTACCATCGGCGATGCATCGTTTCACTGCTGAGTTCGGGATGGGATCAGGTGGTTCCAATGCTCTATGGTCGTCAAGAAATTCTGATGCCGATCCGTTACAGAGGTAACGTGCCAGCTAATTTCGGTGACTCTCATTAAAACAAAACCCCTGTCTGCATAAGCAGACAGGGGTTTCGGAATTTAATCTTGACGATGACCTACTCTCACATGGGGAAACCCCACACTACCATCGGCGATGCATCGTTTCACTGCTGAGTTCGGGATGGGATCAGGTGGTTCCAATGCTCTATGGTCGTCAAGAAATTCGGTAGCCAGACCGTTACTTACGTAACGTGCCAGCGAATGGGGATGTGATAGATTTGTGGGTGTTGCCAATTTTCGGTTTGTGTCGTCTTCACACACCGCAATCTGCTCTTTCGACGCAAATTGCTTGGGTGTTATATGGTCAAGCCTCACGGGCAATTAGTATTGGTTAGCTCAACGCCTCACAGCGCTTACACACCCAACCTATCAACGTCGTAGTCTTCGACGGCCCTTCAGGGGACTCAAGGTCCCAGTGAGATCTCATCTTGAGGCTAGTTTCCCGCTTAGATGCTTTCAGCGGTTATCTATTCCGAACGTAGCTACCCGGCAATGCCACTGGCGTGACAACCGGAACACCAGAGGTTCGTCCACTCCGGTCCTCTCGTACTAGGAGCAGCCCCTCTCAAATCTCAAACGTCCACGGCAGATAGGGACCGAACTGTCTCACGACGTTCTAAACCCAGCTCGCGTACCACTTTAAATGGCGAACAGCCATACCCTTGGGACCGGCTTCAGCCCCAGGATGTGATGAGCCGACATCGAGGTGCCAAACACCGCCGTCGATATGAACTCTTGGGCGGTATCAGCCTGTTATCCCCGGAGTACCTTTTATCCGTTGAGCGATGGCCCTTCCATACAGAACCACCGGATCACTAAGACCTACTTTCGTACCTGCTCGACGTGTCTGTCTCGCAGTCAAGCGCGCTTTTGCCTTTATACTCTACGACCGATTTCCGACCGGTCTGAGCGCACCTTCGTACTCCTCCGTTACTCTTTAGGAGGAGACCGCCCCAGTCAAACTACCCACCATACACTGTCCTCGATCCGGATAACGGACCTGAGTTAGAACCTCAAAGTTGCCAGGGTGGTATTTCAAGGTTGGCTCCACGCAGACTGGCGTCCACGCTTCAAAGCCTCCCACCTATCCTACACAAGCAAATTCAAAGTCCAGTGCAAAGCTATAGTAAAGGTTCACGGGGTCTTTCCGTCTAGCCGCGGATACACTGCATCTTCACAGCGATTTCAATTTCACTGAGTCTCGGGTGGAGACAGCGCCGCCATCGTTACGCCATTCGTGCAGGTCGGAACTTACCCGACAAGGAATTTCGCTACCTTAGGACCGTTATAGTTACGGCCGCCGTTTACCGGGGCTTCGATCAAGAGCTTCGCGTTAGCTAACCCCATCAATTAACCTTCCGGCACCGGGCAGGCGTCACACCCTATACGTCCACTTTCGTGTTTGCAGAGTGCTGTGTTTTTAATAAACAGTCGCAGCGGCCTGGTATCTTCGACCGGCATGGGCTTACGCAGTAAATGCTTCACCCTCACCGGCGCACCTTCTCCCGAAGTTACGGTGCCATTTTGCCTAGTTCCTTCACCCGAGTTCTCTCAAGCGCCTTGGTATTCTCTACCCAACCACCT
Organism: Pseudomonas sp. ASL8; assembly: GCF_056680355.1. NCBI lineage: Bacteria > Pseudomonadati > Pseudomonadota > Gammaproteobacteria > Pseudomonadales > Pseudomonadaceae > Pseudomonas > Pseudomonas sp. ASL8. Next base: position 1,514,980 of record NZ_CM155278.1, read on the forward strand.
GTGTCGGTTTGGGGTACGGTTCCTGGTTACCTGAAGCTTAGAAGCTTTTCTTGGAAGCATGGCATCAACCACTTCGTGTGCCAAAGCACACTCGTCATCAGCTCTCGGCCTTAGAATCCCGGATTTACCTAAGATTCCAGCCTACCACCTTAAACTTGGACAACCAACGCCAAGCTGGCCTAGCCTTCTCCGTCCCTCCATCGCAATAACCAGAAGTACAGGAATATTAACCTGTTTTCCATCGACTACGCTTTTCAGCCTCGCCTTAGGGACCGACTAACCCTGCGTCGATTAACGTTGCGCAGGAAACCTTGGTCTTTCGGCGTGGGTGTTTTTCACACCCATTATCGTTACTCATGTCAGCATTCGCACTTCTGATACCTCCAGCAAGCTTCTCAACTCACCTTCACAGGCTTACAGAACGCTCCTCTACCGCATCACCTAAGTGATACCCGTAGCTTCGGTGTATGGTTTGAGCCCCGTTACATCTTCCGCGCAGGCCGACTCGACTAGTGAGCTATTACGCTTTCTTTAAAGGGTGGCTGCTTCTAAGCCAACCTCCTAGCTGTCTAAGCCTTCCCACATCGTTTCCCACTTAACCATAACTTTGGGACCTTAGCTGACGGTCTGGGTTGTTTCCCTTTTCACGACGGACGTTAGCACCCGCCGTGTGTCTCCCATGCTCGGCACTTGTAGGTATTCGGAGTTTGCATCGGGTTGGTAAATCGGGATGATCCCCTAGCCGAAACAGTGCTCTACCCCCTACAGTGATACATGAGGCGCTACCTAAATAGCTTTCGAGGAGAACCAGCTATCTCCGAGCTTGATTAGCCTTTCACTCCGATCCACAGGTCATCCGCTAACTTTTCAACGGTAGTCGGTTCGGTCCTCCAGTTAGTGTTACCCAACCTTCAACCTGCCCATGGATAGATCGCCCGGTTTCGGGTCTATTCCCAGCGACTAGACGCCCTATTAAGACTCGCTTTCGCTACGCCTCCCCTATTCGGTTAAGCTCGCCACTGAAAATAAGTCGCTGACCCATTATACAAAAGGTACGCAGTCACCCAACAAAGTGGGCTCCCACTGCTTGTACGCATACGGTTTCAGGATCTATTTCACTCCCCTCTCCGGGGTTCTTTTCGCCTTTCCCTCACGGTACTAGTTCACTATCGGTCAGTCAGTAGTATTTAGCCTTGGAGGATGGTCCCCCCATATTCAGACAAAGTTTCTCGTGCTCCGTCCTACTCGATTTCACTGCAAAGAGATTTTCGCGTACAGGGCTATCACCCACTATGGCCGTCCTTTCCAGAACGTTCCGCTAATCTCAATACAGCTTAAGGGCTGGTCCCCGTTCGCTCGCCACTACTAAGGGAATCTCGGTTGATTTCTTTTCCTCAGGGTACTTAGATGTTTCAGTTCCCCTGGTTCGCTCCATACACCTATGTATTCAGTGTAAGGTAACGGTCTTATGACCGCTGGGTTCCCCCATTCAGACATCTCCGGATCAAAGTCTGTTTGCCGACTCCCCGAAGCTTTTCGCAGGCTACCACGTCTTTCATCGCCTCTGACTGCCAAGGCATCCACCGTATGCGCTTCTTCACTTGACCATATAACCCCAAGCAATCTGGTTATACTATGAAGACGACATTCGCCGAAAATTCGCAATTTAACTCACAAATTTTACCTTAGCCCGTGACACCACCAGTGAAAGTGCTGTCCGGTCTAACTTTCTATCACATACCCAAATTTTTAAAGAACGATCTAATCAAAGACTAGAAATCAACATTCACCATCACATCGATGGAATGCTCATTTCTAAGCTTTACAATACAGAAGCAGTAAGTGGTGGAGCCAAACGGGATCGAACCGTTGACCTCCTGCGTGCAAGGCAGGCGCTCTCCCAGCTGAGCTATGGCCCCGTATCTCTACAGGCGTTTCCCACACAAAATTGGTGGGTCTGGGCAGATTCGAACTGCCGACCTCACCCTTATCAGGGGTGCGCTCTAACCAACTGAGCTACAGACCCAATTTCGGGCTGCTTCTAAATCGTCTTTTTCAATGAATCAAGCAATTCGTGTGGGAACTTATGAAGAAGCTGAGGTCTTCGATTAAGGAGGTGATCCAGCCGCAGGTTCCCCTACGGCTACCTTGTTACGACTTCACCCCAGTCATGAATCACACCGTGGTAACCGTCCTCCCGAAGGTTAGACTAGCTACTTCTGGTGCAACCCACTCCCATGGTGTGACGGGCGGTGTGTACAAGGCCCGGGAACGTATTCACCGCGACATTCTGATTCGCGATTACTAGCGATTCCGACTTCACGCAGTCGAGTTGCAGACTGCGATCCGGACTACGATCGGTTTTCTGGGATTAGCTCCACCTCGCGGCTTGGCGACCCTCTGTACCGACCATTGTAGCACGTGTGTAGCCCAGGCCGTAAGGGCCATGATGACTTGACGTCATCCCCACCTTCCTCCGGTTTGTCACCGGCAGTCTCCTTAGAGTGCCCACCATTACGTGCTGGTAACTAAGGACAAGGGTTGCGCTCGTTACGGGACTTAACCCAACATCTCACGACACGAGCTGACGACAGCCATGCAGCACCTGTCTCAATGCTCCCGAAGGCACTCCGCTATCTCTAGCAGATTCATTGGATGTCAAGGCCTGGTAAGGTTCTTCGCGTTGCTTCGAATTAAACCACATGCTCCACCGCTTGTGCGGGCCCCCGTCAATTCATTTGAGTTTTAACCTTGCGGCCGTACTCCCCAGGCGGTCAACTTAATGCGTTAGCTGCGCCACTAAGAGCTCAAGGCTCCCAACGGCTAGTTGACATCGTTTACGGCGTGGACTACCAGGGTATCTAATCCTGTTTGCTCCCCACGCTTTCGCACCTCAGTGTCAGTATCAGTCCAGGTGGTCGCCTTCGCCACTGGTGTTCCTTCCTATATCTACGCATTTCACCGCTACACAGGAAATTCCACCACCCTCTACCATACTCTAGCTCGACAGTTTTGAATGCAGTTCCCAGGTTGAGCCCGGGGATTTCACATCCAACTTAACGAACCACCTACGCGCGCTTTACGCCCAGTAATTCCGATTAACGCTTGCACCCTCTGTATTACCGCGGCTGCTGGCACAGAGTTAGCCGGTGCTTATTCTGTCGGTAACGTCAAAACACTAACGTATTAGGTTAATGCCCTTCCTCCCAACTTAAAGTGCTTTACAATCCGAAGACCTTCTTCACACACGCGGCATGGCTGGATCAGGCTTTCGCCCATTGTCCAATATTCCCCACTGCTGCCTCCCGTAGGAGTCTGGACCGTGTCTCAGTTCCAGTGTGACTGATCATCCTCTCAGACCAGTTACGGATCGTAGCCTTGGTGAGCCATTACCTCACCAACTAGCTAATCCGACCTAGGCTCATCTGATAGCGCAAGGCCCGAAGGTCCCCTGCTTTCTCCCGTAGGACGTATGCGGTATTAGCGTCCGTTTCCGAACGTTATCCCCCACTACCAGGCAGATTCCTAGGTATTACTCACCCGTCCGCCGCTCGCCACCAGGTACAAGTACCCGTGCTGCCGCTCGACTTGCATGTGTTAGGCCTGCCGCCAGCGTTCAATCTGAGCCATGATCAAACTCTTCAGTTCAAACATCTTTGGGTTTTGACAAAACCCTAAACTTAGCTCAGCAATCGTTGGTTACATCTTTGATTTCTCGCGGAGTAACTTGTGATGCTGATAATCAGTTGACTTCAGTCTTACAACACAAGCACCCACACGAATTGCTTGATTCAATTGTTAAAGAGCGGGTGGTTGAGATCTTTCGTCTCAGCCGAGGCGCGCATTCTACAGCAGCCCCTGTTGCTGTCAAGCGGTTATTTTAACAAGTTTCAAAGTTTCCTTTGCAACTTCAACCACTTGCGCTTCGATCAACTTCACGTCTCTCGTTAGCGGGAGGCGAATTCTACAGCGTTACACGCTGCTGTCAACACCTCTTTTCTACCGCTTTCGATCCAGAAGATCAAAACCTCTTCCTCGCCGCTTACTCTGGATAACTCTTTGATTTACAAGGAGTTTTCCGTTTCATCTGCTCCGGAAGAGGTGCGAATTATAGAGAGATTTGACGGGGCGTCAACACCTAATTTCACATACCTGTCACATTGGTAAAACATGCCAGTAAACGCTAATAGATAGCCTTAAATCAGCCCTCTTCTATATATAGCTATATAGCTACAGCACACCCGCCTGACGCAGAACCGCTACAGCGTCGGCATCCAGACCCAGGACACGCTCTAATACCTCCAGCGTATGTTCACCCAACAGCGGCGGGGCAAGACGATACTCAACCGGCGTCTCAGACAACCTGATAGGGCTGGCGACCTGAGGCACACTCCCGGCCAGCACATGCGGCATAGTAATCGCCAGACCGCGCGCTTTAACCTGCGGATCAGCAAACACCTGCGCCAGGTCATTGATCGGCCCGCACGGCACTCCCGCCAGCTCAAGCGCAGCCACCCACTCAGCGGTGGTCTTGAACACCGTCGCCTGACGGATGAGCGGAATCAGCTCGGCCCGATGGGCAACGCGCAGGTTATTAGTCAGGAATCGCGGATCTTCAGCCCACTGCGGTTGCCCGGCGACCTCGGCGAACTTTCTGAACTGGCCGTCATTGCCCACCGTCAGGATGAAGTTGCCATCAGCCGTCGGGAAATCCTGGTACGGCACGATATTGGGATGAGCGTTGCCCAACCTGCGTGGCGCCACCCCAGTCGTCAGGTAGTTCATCGCCTGATTGGCCAGACAAGCCACCTGCACATCAAGCAACGCCATATCGATATGTTGACCAACGCCGCCCTGATCCCGATGGGCCAGAGCCGCCAGGATCGCAACCGTGGAATAGAGCCCGGTAAGAATGTCAGTCAGCGCTACACCGACCTTGACCGGCCCAGCGCCCTCTTCACCTTCCGGACGCCCCGTAAGGCTCATCAAACCGCCGAGGCCTTGAATCATGAAATCGTAGCCGGCCCGTTTGGCATAAGGACCGCTTTGACCAAACCCGGTGATCGAGCAATAGATAAGCTTGGGATTGATGGCTTTTAGCGCCTCGTAGTCCAGGCCATACGCCGCCAACCCACCGACTTTGAAATTCTCGATGACGATGTCGGACTTGGCAGCCAGTTCCCGCACCAACTTCTGACCCTCAGGTCGGGTGAAGTCGATGGTGACTGACTGCTTATTCCTGTTGGCCGACAGGTAATACGCCGCTTCACTGGTGTTCTCGCCCTCGGCATCCTTAAGGAAGGGAGGGCCCCAGGCGCGAGTGTCGTCGCCATTGCCTGGGCGCTCGACCTTGATCACCTCGGCACCGAGGTCAGCAAGAATCTGTCCGGCCCAAGGTCCAGCAAGAACCCGTGACAAGTCGAGGACCCGTAGGTGTGAAAGCGCGCCCATCGGCTGACTCCTTTTCCTTATAGATAGAAAGCTGAAAGCCGCTACTTAATAGAAGGCTTGAATGCCAGTCTGTGCACGACCCAGGATCAGCGCATGGACGTCATGGGTACCTTCATAGGTATTCACGACTTCCAGGTTGACCAAATGCCGGGCGACGCCGAACTCATCGGAGATGCCGTTACCGCCCAACATGTCCCGCGCCATCCGTGCAATGTCCAGGGACTTGCCGCACGAGTTGCGCTTCATCATCGAGGTGATTTCGACCGCAGCGGTGCCTTCGTCTTTCATCCGACCCAAGCGCAAGCATCCTTGCAGGGCCAAGGTGATTTCAGTCTGCATGTCAGCCAGTTTTTTCTGGATGAGCTGAGTCGCCGCCAAAGGACGCCCGAATTGATGACGATCCAGGGTGTATTGACGTGCGGTGTGCCAGCAGAACTCGGCAGCCCCCAACGCGCCCCACGAAATCCCGTAACGTGCGGAGTTAAGGCAGGTGAAAGGACCTTTCAAACCGCGGACGTCCGGGAAGATGTTTTCTTCGGGCACGAACACGTTGTCCATCACGATCTCGCCAGTGATCGAAGCACGCAGACCCACCTTGCCGTGGATAGCCGGCGCAGTCAGACCCGCCCAGCCTTTTTCCAGAACGAAGCCGCGAATGTCGCCCGCATCGTCTTTGCCCCAGACAACGAACACATCCGCAATCGGGCTGTTGGTGATCCACATTTTGCTGCCAGACAGGCGATAGCCGCCTTCAACCTTCTTGGCACGGGTAATCATCGCGCCTGGATCGGAGCCGTGGTTAGGCTCGGTCAGGCCGAAACAACCAATCCATTCGCCGGAAGCCAGCTTGGGCAGGTATTTCTGTTTCTGCGCTTCGGTACCGAACTCGTTGATTGGCACCATCACCAGAGAGGACTGAACACTCATCATGGAGCGATAGCCGGAGTCGACGCGCTCAACTTCGCGAGCGATCAAGCCGTAGCACACGTAATTCAGACCGCTGCCGCCGTATTGCTCAGGGATGGTCGCACCCAGCAAACCGATTTCGCCCATTTCGCGGAAAATGGCAGGGTCGGTGTGCTCATGGCGAAAGGCTTCAAGAACACGCGGGGCCAGCTTGTCACGGGCAAACTGCTCAGCGCTGTCACGCACCATGCGCTCTTCTTCAGTGAGTTGTTGATCCAGCAACAGTGGATCGATCCAGTTGAAGCTTGCTTTGCCGCCCATGAGCGAGTCCTCGTGAAGATGGGTCAAAAGTCGTGGGACTGATCCTAGGCCGGCTTGAGGAATACGGCAAACGAGGATTTTGCATGCTGTTGTGCTAATTTCTCACTCCGTGATGATCCAAAAAGGCTTTTTTTGGCGATCGACTAGTGAGGTAGAGGTACATGCGCAGAAAGATCCCCAGCACAACCGCACTCATCAGTTTCGAGGCGGCAGCCCGACACGAGAGCTTTACCAAGGCGGCGCAAGAGCTTTCCCTCACTCAGGGCGCTATTTGCCGACAGATCGCCGGTCTGGAGGAGTTCCTTAATGTCGAACTCTTCAGACGCTCACGCCGCGGCGTCAAACTCACCGAAGCCGGGCTTTCTTATAGTCGTCGCGTGGCAACCCAACTGGATGCGGTCGAGCGTGACACGCTGTCAGTCATGGGCCAGCAGGGCGCTAACGTGATTGAGCTGGCAGTCGTGCCGACCTTCGGCACTCAGTGGTTGCTGCCGCGACTCAAGGATTTCCAGCAATGCCATCCCGACGTAACGGTCAATCTCACCAACCGCACCCGTCCATTTCTGTTCGCAGACACCGACTTCGACGCAGCGATCTACTTTGGTGACGCCGACTGGTCAGGTACCGAATCCCATCGACTGATGGGGGAAAACCCCATGCCGGTGTGCAGCCCTAATCTTCTGGGCAATGTCGACACGCTAAGCGCGCAGGCAATTGCTGAATTACCTTTGCTGCAACAGACCACGCGACCCTATGCCTGGCGCCAGTGGTTCGGCTCTCTGAACCTGAATATTCCCCGCGACATGACAGGGCCGCGTTACGAGCTATTCTCCATGCTTGCCCAGGCGGCCATGCACGAGATGGGGATTGCCTTGATTCCGCCCTTCCTGATCCAGCGCGAACTGGCCGAGAAGCGCTTGGTCATAGCCAACACCCATGCACTGTCGAGTATCAAGGCCTATTACCTGATGATTCCGGAGCGAAAAGTGGAGTCAGCGTCTTTACGCGCATTTCGTGACTGGCTCGTAGGACAGGCTCATAGCTACGCACTAATCACTGAGCGGCCTGCAGCCATTAGCTGATCTTGTAGTCAACTGTTACTGACGCCTACAGATGTACGAATATGTCGCTTTTACATCAACTGTACGGATGGCACCGATAATGGCTCAAAAAGCCTGAAACCGCGGGCTGCAGCTTGAGCTAAAGCACCGTAGGATTATTCACACCGCGAATCCTGAATTTTATTAAATCTCACAAAAAGTCCTCACGGGCCCAGCAATCATAAGCGTTAGCCCTAGCCTTGCGACATTCAGTCACAGGGTGACTTGTAGTTAATATTCAGTCACAGTTCAGAACTTGTTGAAGGGATCAAACTTCGCCTGCAAAATGCCGCCCCCGCCTTTCACGGCGGGATCGCGCTGATCTGACGCCCCGGCAGCACCATCCGTAGTGCGCTGGCCTATTTAAAATAGATAACAAGATAAAAAGATTACGCAGGAGATATAACGTGCACATTGGTATTCCTCTCGAAACCCATGCGGGTGAAACGCGGGTTGCCGCAACCCCGGAAACCATTAAGAAGCTGATCGGCCAAGGCCATCGGGTCACTGTGCAAAGCGGAGCAGGCGTCACTGCCAGTGTTCCGGACAGTGCCTATGAAGCGGCGGGCGCCACCATTGGTAGCGCCACGGATGCCTTCGGTGCCGAGCTGATTCTCAAAGTTGTCGCACCCAGCGACAGCGAGCTGCCCCATATAAAGAGCGGCACGATCGTCGTGGGCATGCTCAATCCCTTCAACAACGAGACCATTGGCAAGATGGCCGAGTGCGGCATCACCGCCTTCGCCCTTGAAGCCGCGCCGCGTACCTCGCGCGCGCAGAGCCTCGACGTGCTGTCCTCGCAAGCCAACATCGCCGGCTATAAAGCCGTGCTGGTGGCCGCGCATCACTATCCGCGCTTCATGCCGATGCTGATGACCGCTGCCGGTACCGTGAAGGCTGCCCGCGTACTGATCCTTGGTGCCGGTGTAGCGGGACTGCAGGCGATTGCCACCGCCAAGCGTCTGGGTGCCGTGATCGAGGCATCCGACGTGCGTCCTGCGGTGAAGGAACAAATCGAATCCCTCGGCGCCAAGTTCGTCGACGTGCCTTACGAGACTGACGAAGAGCGTGAATGCGCGGTCGGCGTCGGCGGTTACGCCCGGCCGATGCCTGCCAGCTGGATGCAACGCCAGGCCGTAGCGGTCCACGAGCGCGCCAAACTGGCCGACATCGTGATCACCACCGCGCTGATTCCGGGTCGCAAGGCGCCTGTGCTGCTCAGCGCCGAGACCGTCGCACAGATGAAGCCAGGGTCGGTCGTCATCGATCTCGCGGCGGCTCAGGGCGGCAACTGCCCGCTGACCGTGGCCGATCAAGTGATCAGCGCGCACGGCGTGACCATCGTCGGCTATACCAACCTGCCTGCGATGGTCGCGGCGGATGCCTCTGCGCTCTACGCACGCAACCTGCTGGACTTCATGAAGCTGCTGTTCACCCCTGAAGGGCAGCTGCAGATCAATCTCGAAGACGACATCGTCGCCGCGTGCCTGATGTGCCGCGACGGCCAAGTCATCCGCAAGAACGGCTAAGGATAAAAATAATGGAAGAGCTGATCTCCCCCGGCATCTACAACCTGATCATCTTCGTGCTGGCGATTTATGTCGGTTATCACGTGGTCTGGAACGTAACGCCTGCACTGCACACGCCACTGATGGCCGTGACTAACGCCATCTCGGCCATTGTCATCGTCGGCGCCATGCTGGCCGCCGCGCTGACCGTAACGCCGCTGGGCAAGACCATGGGCACCCTGGCGGTGACTCTGGCTGCCGTGAATGTGTTCGGTGGCTTCCTGGTCACCCGGCGCATGCTGGAAATGTTCAAGAAGAAAGCACCCAAAGCCAAGGTTGAGGTGCAGAAACCATGAGCATGAACCTGGTCACTACGCTGTACCTGATCGCCTCGATCTGCTTCATTCAGGCGCTCAAGGGCTTGTCCCACCCCACCACATCGCGACGCGGCAACCTGTTCGGTATGCTCGGCATGGCGCTGGCAGTGATTACCACCGTCGGTCTGGTCTACAAACTCGGCTCCGAGATAACCGCCCCCGGCATTGGCTACATCATCTTTGGCCTGTTGGTCGGCGGCACGGCCGGTTCGATCATGGCCAAGCGCGTTGAAATGACCAAGATGCCGGAACTGGTCGCCTTCATGCACAGCATGATCGGCCTGGCCGCTGTGTTCATCGCCATCGCGGCCGTCGTCGAGCCGCAATCGCTGGGTATCGTTCGGCACCTGGGTGACGCCATTCCAGCAGGCAACCGCCTGGAACTGTTCCTCGGGGCCGCCATTGGCGCCATCACCTTCTCCGGTTCGGTGATCGCTTTCGGCAAACTCTCGGGCAAGTACAAATTCCGCCTGTTCCAGGGCGCACCGGTACAGTTTGCCGGTCAGCATAAACTGAACCTGGCCATTGGCCTGGCGACGCTGGCTTTTGGCGTTATCTTTATCGTGAGCGGCAATCTGAATGCGTTCGCCCTGATGCTGGCGTTGGCGTTCGTTCTCGGCGTGCTGCTGATCATCCCTATCGGCGGCGCAGACATGCCGGTCGTGGTGTCGATGCTAAACAGCTACTCGGGCTGGGCAGCGGCAGGTATCGGTTTCTCGCTGAACAACTCAATGCTGATCATCGCCGGTTCGCTGGTGGGTTCTTCGGGTGCAATCCTCTCGTACATCATGTGCAAGGCGATGAACCGCTCGTTCTTCAACGTGATCGGCGGCGGCTTCGGCGGTCATGCGGACGTCGCAGGCCCAGCGGGTGACAAAGAAGCGCGGCCGGTCAAATCCGGCTCGGCAGATGACGCTGCGTTCCTGCTGACCAACGCCGACACCGTGATCATTGTTCCAGGCTATGGCCTCGCAGTGGCTCGCGCCCAGCACTCACTGATGGAACTGGCGGAGAAGCTGACTCACCGGGGAGTCACGGTAAAGTTCGCGATCCACCCGGTTGCGGGTCGGATGCCAGGGCACATGAACGTGCTGCTGGCCGAGGCCGAAGTGCCTTACGAGCAAGTGTTCGAGATGGAGGACATCAACTCCGAGTTCGGCCAGGCCGACGTGGTTCTGGTGCTGGGCGCCAACGACGTGGTCAACCCGGCGGCGAAGAATGACCCGAAATCGCCAATTGCCGGGATGCCGATCCTTGAGGCTTACAAAGCCAAGACCGTGATCGTCAACAAGCGCTCGATGGCCAGCGGCTATGCCGGTCTGGACAACGAACTGTTCTACCTGGACAAAACCATGATGGTGTTCGGCGATGCCAAGAAAGTGATCGAGGACATGGTCAAGGCCATCGAATAACGCTTCGATACTGGCACGTTGCAAGTGCACGCTTCAAAACAATCCCTGGCGCCTCCAACGCCGGGGATTTTTACATCTGCCACAACGGTGTTTTACATCACGCACTATAATTAGAGCGCGTGAATGCGACCATGGTAGCGGGACGAAAAATGTTCAACTCACTAGACTGCAGGTCTTGCTTCCACCGCCCGAGATGAAAATCCATGTACCGTGACCGTATCCGCTTGCCTTCTCTGCTCAACAAGGTGATGAGCGCGGCAGATGCCGCAGCCCTGATCCAGGACGGTATGACCGTCGGTATGAGCGGCTTTACCCGTGCAGGCGAAGCCAAGGCTGTGCCTCAGGCATTGGCCGAGCGCGCCAAAGTGTCTCCGCTGAAAATCAGCCTGATGACCGGCGCCAGCCTCGGCAATGACCTCGATAAACAATTGACCGAAGCCGGTGTGCTGTCCCGCCGCATGCCGTTTCAGGTCGACAGCACCCTGCGCAAAGCAATCAACGATGGCTCGGTGATGTTTATCGACCAGCATCTGTCCGACACCGTTGAGCAGTTGCGTAACCGCCAGATCAAAGCCGTTGACCTGGCTGTGATCGAGTGCGTTGCCATCACCGAAGAAGGGCATCTGATCCTGAGTACTTCGGTCGGCAACTCGGCCAGCTTCGCCATTCTGGCCAAAGAAGTGATCGTCGAGATCAACCTTGCTCAGCCACTTGAGCTGGAAGGCCTGCACGACATCTACATCCCAAGCTACCGTCCAACCCGCTTGCCGATCCCGGTACTGAAGCCTGACAGCCGCATCGGCAGCCACGCCGTGCAGATCGACCCAGCGAAGATCGTCGGCATTGTGATCAGCAATCAACCTGACTCGCACTCGACGGTCCTGCCACCCGACGAAGAAACCCAGGCTATCGCCAGCCACTTGGTGGAGTTTTTCAAAAGCGAAGTGCGCGCAGAACGGCTGACCAACAGCCTGATGCCACTTCAGGCAGGCATTGGCACCATCGCCAACGCAGTGATGCACGGTCTGCTGGACTCACCGTTCCATGACATGACCATGTACTCCGAAGTGCTTCAGGATTCGACATTTGACTTGTTCGACTCAGGCAAACTGATCTTCGCCTCTGGCAGCTCCATCACCTTGTCTGCCGCCAAGCACGACGAAGTGTTCAACAAGCTTGAGCACTACAAGCCACAGCTGGTGCTGCGTCCACAGGAGATCTCCAACCATCCTGAGGTCATTCGCCGCCTGGGGATCATCGGGATCAACACCGCACTGGAATTCGACCTGTACGGCAACGTCAACTCCACCCACGTCTGCGGCACGCGGATGATGAATGGCATTGGCGGTTCGGGCGATTTTGCCCGTAACGCGCACTTGGCGATTTTTGTCACCAAGTCCATTGCCAAGGGCGGCGCGATCTCCAGCGTTGTACCGATGGTCAGCCATGTCGATCACACCGAACACGACGTGGATATCCTGGTGACCGAGCAAGGTCTGGCTGACTTGCGCGGCCTGGCACCACGGGAGCGCGCACGAGTGATTATCGACAACTGTGTGCACCCGGATTATCGTGAAGCACTCAACGCCTACTTCGCCGCAGCCTGCAAAATAGGTGGTCACACTCCACACGTACTGCGCGAAGCACTCAGCTGGCACATCAATCTGGAAGAAACAGGGCGGATGCAGCCTCTCTGATTTTGGAGTGGGTAGCTGACAACGATTTTTTCGTGCTGTCAGCTACCCCACTGTTTCCCTTAAATCAGAAAACTGTACTGCTGTACCGGTCATTTCCAGGCTTTCAAATCGAAAATCCCCCCTGATTAGCACGAAAATGCGCCATTAAAGTGCAGACCAGTACAGTTGCCCCAAATACGAACAAAACAGTCCCTATAAACAGTTAACTGGACCAGCACAATTGAAGTGAACTGTGTCTGGAGGGACTGGCCAAGAGGGAGGAAGATTGGCACCAGTCAAGCCACTATCTAAACCCGCCACAAGCGGAAGGAAGTCATCATGGAACGTACACTCAGTTCCGACCTGTTCTACGAAAACACCGCTTCAACCGCTAAAGCTGCATGGCCTCTTCGCGCTTTCGCCAACCTGATGCTTTGGCAGCGTCGCATCTCCAGCCGCCACCAACTGGCTCGTCTGGACGCACGTTTGCTGGCTGACGCCGGGATTAGCGAATCGCAACGTTACGAAGAGTTGAGCAAGCCGTTCTGGCGCTAAGCTAGCGCTCGCTGGTCTCAGACCACAGGTCTCCCTCCAGCAACCCGAATTGCTCCATACAAGACCCGTCGCAGGTAACTGCCGACGGGTTTTGTCATTTCAGAGATCCGGAATCAGGCTGAGAAGCGAACGACCAGGCAGCCTGCAAGTACAGTTTGCAAACAACTGAAAAGCACCACTACAGTTGTTTTCTGCTTACTTCTCAACCACATAACCCCCCACAGAAGCGCCGATTGTCGCTAAATATGCACTGGAGCTGACGCAGGATGGTGCGTACAGCGCTGCTGCGATAGGCTTGTGGGTGCTTGGCTCACCTCTTTTAGTCATTGGAGTTCATCATGTCCCGCCTACGCCTGCTTAGCGCTGTAGTCCTGCTGGCTGTTGCTACCGGCGCCAGCGCTTCGAGTTTTGTCGTCACCACCGATGCTGTAGTCCGCGCGCTCGATGCCTCCAGCAATGCGACATCCAAAGTCTCCTCGTCGCTCAAGGATGACAAGATCGTTCTCGCGGCACGTGACGACGCGGCCAGTTTTGTCGCCAGCCAAGGTGACATCCGTGGTGTGCACCTGGAAGGCGCCCTGGCGCATATCCGCCAACAGGCTCCTCAGCTCAACGCCACCGATACACAGCTGGCTCAAGCGATTCTGGCCCTCTAACGAGCGTCGTTCGAGGCTCATCGGCTAGCCCGCAACTGTCGGGCTGGCTCTGCTCCGGGCATTACGCTAGCCTTGGCCGCTCGAATTACTGGCTATTCAGACCCATGCGTTTTCTGTCGCTACTGTTCGTTGCCTTGGCCTGGAGTTTCCAGGCACAGGCGTTTGACCTGACCACGCAAAATCTGGTCGCCAGCGGATTTGTCAGCAGCAAAGTGACCTCCGCTCCCTTCGACAATAAACTGATACTTGCCGCCCAGGATGATGCTGCAGCGTTTATAGCCAGTGATGGCCAACTGCGAGGAGCTCAGCTTGAATCGGCGTTAGCTTTTTTACGTGAAAAGCACCGTCAGACCCAGCCAAAATTTCGTGCCAGTGATCTTGAACTGGCACAGGCAATCCTCGTCCAATAATCATGTTGTATCTTTTGTATTCCGGAGACATTTCATGCGTACCTCGCTCATTGCTACCGCCCTCGGCCTCTTGTTGTTGGCTGGTGTAGCTCAAGCTCAAACTGTGAAGGCCACCAGTAACATTGTCGTCCGCGCCTTCGGCCGCAGCATTGATTTCACCTCTGACACCACCACCTCGACCCGCGACTCAAAAATCGTGATCCAGGCCAAGGATGACGCCGCCAGCTACGTTGCCAGCCAAGGCGATATTCGCGGAGTGCAGCTTGAGGCCGCATTCGACACCTTGCGTGCCCGCCTGCCCGAAGCCCGAGACGCCAGTGACCAAACGCTGGCCGAAGCCATTCTTGCTCTGTGAGGCGCCTCACGGGTTGGTTGCTGACCTCGATGCTGTTGCTGGTCAGCAACAGCGCCGCAGCCGCATTGAGTCTGTCGCTCAACGCTGACAGCCTCACCCCGGCGCAGCAACACGCCAGCCAGACACTGCTCGATGAAGCCCTGCAGGCCTTGCCGCCGCGCTTTATCGAGCAGCTGGACCGCCGTATCGACGTTCGCTGGTCTGCAGACCTGCCGAGCAACGCATACGGACAAGCGTCAGGTCCCTATCAGCTCGACTTGAACAGCAATCTGCTGGCCGGTCTGACCGATGGCTCCGCGGCCACCCAGAAAACCAATCGCCCCCACGGCACCGTGCGCCGGGAAATGCTCGCCACTGTGCTGCATGAACTTACCCATATTTATGATCGCGCCACGCTATGGCCGGGTGCCGAGCGTTCGCTGATCCTCAATTGCCAGCGTCAGGCCAATAGCCTGGGCAAGATCGGTTTGCCCGACCGCTGCCGTGGCGAAACGGCCCGGCGCTTCACCCTCAGCGACGATCCCCGACTGCTCGACCTCGCTGGCTGGCAGCAATACGTCGGCCGCAGGGGCGAGCGTGAGGAACACAATCGCCAGGTCGCCCGTAGCCCGGACATCTACGAGATCAGCAACCCGCGTGAGTTCGTCGCGGTCAACATGGAGTATTTCCTCCTCGACCCGGACTACCCCTGCCGTCGTCCCGCGCTGTACGCGTACTACAAAGAACATTTCGACTGGGCCCCCGCAGCCAAGAGTGAGTGCCGGACATCCTTCCCGTTCCTTAACGCCGGCAGCGACTTTGGCCGCCAACCACTGGGCACAATCGACCCCGAGCGCGTGTACGCCGTCGATTACCTGCTGGCCGAAGCCAACCAGAACTGGGTCAGCCGCTGGGGTCACAGCATGTTGCGGTTGGTGATCTGCAAACCCGGACGCCCGCGTGGGCCGGATTGCCGCTTGGACCTGGATCAACACCTGGTGTTGTCTTACCGCGCCTTCGTCGGCGACGTACAGCTTTCCAGCTGGGACGGCCTGACCGGCGTGTACCCGTCGCGCTTGTTCGTCCTGCCGCTGGGGCAGGTGATCGACGAATACACCAAGACCGAACTGCGCAGCCTGGCCTCGGTGCCCATGAATTTGACGCGGCCGCAAATCAACGACCTGGTCGAGCACGCGGCCGAGATGCACTGGAGTTACGACGGCAACTACTACTTCATCTCGAACAACTGCGCGGTGGAAACCCTGAAACTGCTGCGCAGTGGCACGGATGATCGCCGCCTCAAAGGCCTGGACAGCATTATCCCCAATGGGTTGCTGGAAGTGCTCGATGCACGTGGACTGGCCGACACCAGCGTGCTGAAAGACCCGCGAGAGGCATTGCGCCTGGGGTATCGTTTCGATTCCTATCGCGAACGCTATCAGGCCATGTTCGACGTACTCAAAAAGCAGCTGCCGATCAAACAGACCACGGTCGAAGACTGGTTGGAAGTGCCCTCCAGGGAACGGCGTGAATGGTTTGCCAGTGCCAACTTGCGCACCAGCGCAGCGATGCTATTGCTGGAGCAAGCCAGCTTGCGTCGGGAACTGTTGCTGGCCCAAGAGGAGGTCAAGCAACGCTACCTCAGTGCCAGGGAACAGAAAGACGGCGGCGTCTCCAAGGCGACCGGCACCTTACGCGAAATCCTCGCCAGCAGCGGCTTCCTCAGTCGCCCGGCAGAATTGCTCGACAGCGGCGGCTACGGCTTGCCTCAAGCCAGCGAATGGCAGCGCCTGGAAGACGAAAGCAGCCAGCGCCAGAAGCAATTGCAGCGTTTGACCGGTGACCTGGACAAAGAAGTCCGCGCGCTGCTCGAACCGGGGCGGGCTGCAGAAATCGCCGCCAACGAAGACAACCTCAAACAGATCAGCGAACACCTGCGCACGCTGCACAAGGCAGCGGGTGGGCTGGAACTGCCTTAGTCCTGCAACATAGGCGTTAAGCCTATAGCGACTCCTCACGCTCTTCGGGCAAATGCTCATCCAGATGCAGCCACGGCAATCGATTGGCGGTCCAGATATGCCGAGCTGCCGGGGCCTGCTCCGGGTGATCCAGCGTGGCGACCGTGACGTCCATGCTGTCCGGCGTTTTGCGGGTGAACAACGCCAGCTGTGCGCCACAGTTAGCACAGAAATAACGCACACAGGTCGGGCCAGAATCGTAGGACGCCGGGCTGCCCACCAGCCACTCGAACGACGTGAGCGGCACCGTAATCCAGGTCGTCACCAGCCCACCTGAAACCCGTCGGCAAATAGAACAGTGACAGTGGGCGATGTCCTGCAGCGGGGCGTTGAACTGATATCGCAGGCTGCCGCAATGGCACCCTCCGGCATGAGACTGCTTCATCACGCGTGCTCCTTCTCAGATCACATGAAATTGAGACCCTCGCGGCACGCCACGGCTGGGTCTTCAACGACACGGCAACGTGTCAGATGTTTGTCCAACGAAAGCTGGCTGAAAGCTTACCCCTTTAGGATCGCCCCACCACCGGCAATAGACCGGTCAGCCAGGGCATGCGTTTTCAACGCCGCCCGGCCCAGTAAACAACAATAAGCGTTAACAACCATGGTGATTCTGATGCCCTCTACGACCCGTCTCTTCGCGCAATTCCCCCCTGTACTCCACGCGCCGCCCACCCAGCACTGATCCGCTCGGTTCGCCTTCCTCACGTCGCGCTACACCTGGAGTATCTTTATGTTGACCTTCCTCGGCTTCGCCATGGTCGTCACGTTCATGTACCTGATCATGAGCAAACGCCTGTCAGCACTGATTGCGCTGATCCTTGTACCTATCGCATTTGCCTTGTTCGGTGGTTTCGCTGCCGGCATTGGCCCCATGATGCTCGAAGGCATCACCAAGCTGGCGCCAACCGGCGTGATGTTGATGTTCGCCATCCTGTATTTCGCCTTGATGATCGACTCGGGCCTGTTCGACCCGGCAGTGCGCCTGATCCTCAGACTGGTCAAGGGCGATCCGGTCAAAGTCTCGGTCGGCACAGCCGTGCTGGCGCTGGTGGTGTCCCTCGACGGTGATGGTGCGACGACCTACATGATCTGCGTGGCCGCCATGCTGCCGCTGTACGCCCGCGTGGGCATGAGCCCGCGCATCATGGCGGGCTTGATCATTCTGGCTGGCGGCGTGATGAACATGACCCCGTGGGGCGGCCCAACCGCGCGCGCGGCCAGTGCGCTGCATGTCGACCCTTCGGACATCTTCGTGCCGATGATCCCGGCCATGCTGGTGGGCGTCCTGGCTATTCTGCTGATCGCCTACGCTTACGGTAAACGCGAACGCGCTCGTCTGGGTGAACTGCACCTGTCGGACGATGACGTCGACCACAGCGAAATCAGCGTTTCGCAGTTCCCGGAAGCGCGCCGGCCCAAGTTGATCTGGTTCAACGGCGCCCTGACCCTGGCCCTGATGGCGGCCCTGATCGCCGGCCTGTTACCCCTGCCTGTACTGTTCATGGTTGCGTTCAGTATTGCCATGATCGTCAACTACCCCTGCCTGCAAGCGCAGAAAGACCGCATCGCCGCGCACGCGGGTAGCGTTCTGGCGGTGGTCGGGCTGATTTTTGCGGCAGGCATCTTCACCGGTATTCTGTCGGGCACCGGCATGGTCAACGCCATGTCCAAAAGCCTGCTGGCCGTCATCCCCGATGCCCTCGGCCCTTATCTGGCCGTCATCACCGCGCTGGTCAGCATGCCGTTCACATTCTTCATGTCCAACGATGCTTTTTATTACGGGGTGTTACCGATTCTCGCCGAGGCGGCCAGCCACTACGGCATCAGCCCAGTGGAAATGGCCCGCGCGTCTATCGTCGGCCAGCCCGTACACTTGCTCAGCCCGCTGGTACCTTCAACCTACTTGCTGGTGGCACTGGCCGGCATTGAATTCGGTGACCATCAGCGCTTTACCTTGAAGTGGGCAGTGCTGGTCTGCCTGTGCATAATGTTTGCCGCCTTACTGATGGGGATTTTCCCGTTCTTCAGCAGTCTATAACGCACACGATTCATCCCGTTGTTACCCCTCACCGCCGGGACTGGCCCGTGAGGTGGGGTAACATTGGGGTATTAACCGCATAAAGGAATACCTATGGAATGGCTGACCAACCCGGAAATCTGGGTTGCCTTCTTCACACTGACTGCCTTGGAGATCGTCCTGGGCATCGACAACATCATCATGATCTCGATCCTGGTCAGCCGCATGCCCAAAGCCATGCAGCCGCGCACCCGGATTTTCGGCTTGGCGCTGGCCATGGTCACGCGAATCCTGCTGTTACTGTCGATTGCCTGGGTCATGCGCCTGACCGCAGAGCTGTTCGAGGTCTTCGGCAAGGGTTTTTCCGGCCGCGACCTGATCCTGTTCTTCGGTGGCCTGTTCCTGCTGTGGAAAAGCTCCCAGGAGATCTACCACGGCCTGGAGGGTGAAGACGAAGTCACCGACGTGCCTAAAGGCAAAGGCGGCCAGTTCTTCTACACCATCATCCAGATCGCAATCATCGACATCGTGTTCTCGCTGGACTCGGTGATCACTGCGGTCGGCATGGTCGCTCACGTGCCTGTCATGATTGCCGCCATCGTCGTCGCCGTACTGGTGATGATGGCGTGCGCAGGTGCCATCAGTGACTTCATCGACAAGCACCCGTCACTGAAGATGCTGGCGCTGTCCTTCCTGACCGTGGTTGGTACCGTGCTGATTGCCGAATCGTTCGGCGTGCATGTACCTAAAGGCTATGTGTATTTCGCCATGGCGTTCTCGCTGGCGGTAGAAGCCATCAACATCAAGATGCGCACTGAAATGGCGAAAAAGAAGAAACAAAGCGAGCCAGTCAAACTGCGCAAGGACATCCCTGGCCAGTAACTGCAGCGCTTGAACAAAACGGGGCATTCAATGCCCCGTTTTTTTTTATGAGATTTCAATCTACTGATTTATGACAGTTTTGTTTCAAAGCTTGTATTACCTATGCGATGCTGGCGCCAAGGCCATAAGCCGACTAAAGCTTAGGTGAGCGCTAAAACTCTTCAGCTACATCGCTTCGCTCGCTACACGCTGCACTTTTAATCCTCACCCGGCTTGGGTGACCTCAGGGGGCCTTTGTATGCTAACCCTGCTCGATTTGCTTTCTGCCGTTGCCTTGCTGATCTGGGGCACGCATATCGTCCGTACCGGCATCCTCCGCGTATACGGCTCCCAATTGCGCCGCGTACTGAGCCAGAACATGTCCAGGCGCCCACTGGCCTTCGTCGCCGGGATCCTCGTCACTGCGCTGGTGCAAAGCAGCAACGCCACGGCGATGCTTGTCACTTCATTCGTCGGCCAGGGGCTCATGGCGTTGACCCCGGCGCTGGCAATCATGCTCGGTGCGGATGTCGGCACCGCCCTGATGGCGCGGGTGCTGACGCTCGACTTGTCCTGGCTCTCGCCACTGCTGATTTTCCTCGGTGTGATCTTCTTTCTGTCGCGCAAACAAACCCGCGCCGGGCAACTCGGACGGGTAGGGATCGGCCTTGGCTTGATCATCCTGGCCCTGCAACTGATTGTCACGGCGGCGTCACCCATCACCCAGGCTGCGGGCGTGAAGGTCCTGTTCGCCTCATTGACCGGCGACCTCATGCTCGATGCTCTCGTCGGGGCGATGTTCGCGCTGATCTCCTACTCCAGCCTTGCCGCCGTGCTGTTAACCGCGACCTTGGCCGGCGCGGAAATCATCAGCCTGCCGGTCGCGATCGGTTTGGTGATCGGGGCAAATATCGGCAGCGGCCTGCTGGCATTCCTGAGCACCAGCATGCAAAACGTCGCCGGGCGCCAGGTTGCGCTTGGTAGCTTGCTGTACAAGTTGATCGGCCTGCTGCTGATCATTCCCGTACTGGACCCGCTGGTGAAGTGGATGGATACGCTGAACTTCAGCGCCCAAAGCCTGGTAATCAGCTTCCACCTGACCTACAACACCCTGCGCTGCCTGCTGATGCTACCCAGCGTCAGCCCCATGGCCCGGGTGTGCGCGTGGCTATTGCCTGAGCGCCCCGACACCAACGGCGTGGCAAAACCCCGGCATCTGGACGCCACGGCATTGGAAACGCCAAGCCTGGCACTGGCCAATGCCGTGCGCGAGACCCTGCGCCTGGGCGATCTGGTCGAAAGCATGCTCGACGCCATGCAAGGGGTGCTGCGCGGTACGCAAACGGCGGTCACCCTGGAAATGCGGCGCCTCAATGACGATGCCGAAGCGCTGTACAACGCGATCAAACTCTATCTGGCGCAAATGCCCCGGGAAGACCTGGGCGAGCAGGACAGCCGACGCTGGGCAGAAATTATCGAGCTGGCGATCAACCTCAAGCTGGCCAGCGATCTGATCGAACGCATGCTGCGCAAGGTCCAGCAACAGAAGACCTCGCAACGCCGCTCGTTCTCCGAAGTAGGCCTGGAAGAGCTGACCGGGCTGCACAGTCAATTGCTGTTGAATTTGCGCCTTGGCCTGTCAGTCTTCGTCAGCGCCGACCCTGAAAGCGCCCGGCAATTGCTGCGTGAGAAGCGCCGCTTCCGCGCTCAGGAGCGACGTCTGGCCCATGCTCACGTCAGTCGCCTACAACGCAAAGTGGTGCAAAGTATCGAAACCAGCTCGCTGCATCTGGAGATGATTGGCGACATGAAACGGCTCAACTCGCTGTTCTGCAGCAGCGCCTATGCCGTCCTCGAAACTGCGGAAACGGGCGCACTGTCCAGCGAGCTCTTGCCCGACCAACCGATGTGAACGACCTCGGCTCATTGAAGTCTGTTAAACATACCGGCCCGCAAGGAAGCTCGTTTTATGCGTTGTCTGCTGTTTGTTTGCCTGCTTCTGACTGCCAGCCCGTCAATAGCCTTCGACCGCTATCAAGTCGAAGGCTATGACCTGCCCAATGGCCTGCAATTACTGCTCAAGCCGGGCAATGAAAAAGGCCATGTCGCCATTCGTCTGGTCGTCGGTATTGGCTTCGATGACTTCAATTGCGCCAACAAGGAATTACCGCACCTGCTCGAACATCTTTTGTTCAGCGGCATCGATGATCAAGGGGAAGGGGGGCTTGAGGAGCGCATGCAGGCCCTGGGCGGTGAGTGGAACGCCTTCACCAGCAGCGCCGACACGACCTTTGTGATCGAAGCGCCCGCGAGAAACCAGCGCAAGGTGCTTGATCTGCTGATGGCCGTGTTGACCCGCAGTCGCATCGATGAAAATGCCCTGAACATCGCCAAACGTATCGTCGAGCGCGAGGACGGCGGCCATTACTCGCACCTGCAACGCTGGCTCGATCATCAAGACCTCGGTCACAACGCCAGTAAACAACTGGCAGTCGAATTAGGCCTCAAATGCGCCGAACGACCCGACGTCGAATCGCTGACCCTCAAGCAGGTCGAAAAAGTCCGCAGCAGTTGGTACGCCGCGAATAACATGACACTGATTGTCGTCGGCGATCTGGACCGGCTCCTGCCGGCCTATCTGGTGCGGACCTATGGCCAACTCATCGCAGCCGAACCGAGCGAACACATCCCGCTTGCGCACATCAGCCATACCGCAGAAACCGAACGCAGCCTGATCAAAGGCTGGGTGGGTGAGGGCGCGCGCCTGCACTGGTTCTTCCCTGAGCCGCAGCTTGAACAGCAGCACGATGAAACCTGGGAGTTGGTCAAAAGCTATCTGGATTGGTCGCTCTACCGCCAGTTGCGGCTCGAGCACAGCCTGTCTTACGGACCCTGGAGCGAACGGGAAGTCTTCGGCGACACCGGCTTTCTCAGCCTGAACGCGGACCTTGGCCGTGATGATGTCGATCAAGCAGAACGCGTCATGCGTGAATTGAGCGAGCACCTGCAAAAAGACGGGCTCGACCCCGCGACCTTCGCCCGCCTGCAACAGGCTGCCATCGACAAGCAGGCGTGGGCTGCCCAGGGTAATAGCGCGCTGGCCGATTACTATTGGGGATCGTTGAACGACTACGAGGATGGGCACCTGACCGATCCCGCGCGGCAGATCAGGGCCGTCAGCCTCGACACCGCCAACCGGGCGATGCGTCAATTGCTCGCGCAGCCGGGCTATCTCCGCGTGGAAAAACCCTTGCTGGGTTACAACGGGTTGTATGGGGTGATGGCGGGGATCCTCGTGTTGTGTGCACTGTTACTGTTGTTGTGGCGATACCGGGCGGTCCGCGCTCGCGAATGAGTTCGCCACGGGCGATTAAGCCTGGAGTTTTCACACAACCTGCACGGGGATGACCGCTGACCTGACAGCATTGGTATCCTGTCGAGGATTTTTCCTACATACACAGTGAACTGCCGAATGCCTGACTGGAACCGTTACGTAACGCGAATACTGGATTTGATGAAGCGCTATCCAGGATTGATTGCGCTCTTCGGTTTTGCGTCGGGTATCAGCAGCTTCATTCTGGTCGATCGCCAAGAAGCACTGGCCACCTGGATTGCAGTCATCATGCTGGTCAGCTGGCTGTGGCTGATGTTCGAGAACAGCGTGATGAAGCTGTTCACCAAAATCTTCAAACGCGAAATTCCACCGCCGCTGTTGCGCTACGGCACTCAGATGATCCACCAGGAAAGTCTGTTTTTCGTCTTGCCGTTTTTCTTCATCACCACCACCTGGAACAGCGGCCAACTGGTGTTCACCAGTCTTCTCGGCGCGGCAGCACTGATTTCGATCACTGACCCGCTGTATTACAAATGGCTGGCGCCCAAGCGCTGGTTGTTTCTTGCGCTGCACACACTGACCTTGTTCGCCGCGCTGCTCACCGCGTTGCCGATCATTTTGCACCTGACCACTGCCGAGAGTTACAAGCTGTCATTGGGTATCGCCATGCTGCTGTCATTTCCCAGCCTGGCGTCGAGCTTCCCGATCAACCATTGGCGACGCGGCCTGATATTGCTGGCGGTGACGCTGGCCATCGGCGGTGCAGGCTGGTTCCTGCGTTCGTGGGTACCCCCGGCGACCTTGTGGCTGACTGAAGTCGCGGTCAGCACTGATTTTGACAACCAGAACCGGACGCCGGGCGAAAGCCTGAAAGTGGTCAGCGCCCGCCAGGTGCGCAACAGCGGGTTGTATGCCTACACCGCAATCAATGCCCCGCGCGGGCTGGACGAACGGATTTACCATGTCTGGCGACACAACGGTAAAGAGGTCGATCGAATCGCCCTGGACATCCACGGCGGACGCAAGGAAGGCTACCGCGCCTGGACCCGCAAACAGAATTTCCCGGCCGACCCCACCGGGCGCTGGCAGGTGAGGGTGCTGACCGAGGATGGTCAGATGATCGGTGTGCTGCGGTTTCTCGTCACAGACACAGACCAGGCACCTGTCACGCACTCGGCTGGCGACCCTGTGGGTATAAAACCCTCGGCCGATGATCCAGCGCAATCCAATCCAGGGCAAACCTACTAAGCTCGGAGCTTATGACCACACCCTCTCTGGCTGACAGCGCACATTCTCTGGCTGACGGCGCGCCGTCTTCAGCTGGCAGCGCTCTGGTCGACACCTCGAGCAACCCCGCGAGCCTGCGGATCTCGGGCGACTGGACGCTTGCGTATTACCATGACCTCAAGCAGCAGACGAGCGCACTGTCAGGTCAATACGACGCCACGACCCCCGTCGACCTGACGCTTCTGCGCGCCCTCGACACCGCAGGCGCTTCATTGTTGGTGGAGTTGCTGGGCGCAGACCGGCTGGGACAACTGGCCGTGGACGCACCGGAACTGCCAACCGCCAGCCGCGCCTTGCTGCAAACCATTCAGGCCTCAATGCATGATTTCTGTGTGCCCACCAAAGAGCCGGAAGAGGCGGTGGGCATTCAGTTGCTCATGCGCATCGGCAGGGCGGTGGATGCTATCTGGCTGGACACCCTGCAACTGCTCGGTTTTGTTGGCCTGGTGCTAGAGACACTGGTGCTGAATTCGTTTCGCCCGAAGCGCTGGCGGATGACCTCGGTGATCTCGCACATCGAACAGACCGGCCTCGATGCCGCGCCTATCGTGGCGCTGCTGACCTTCCTGGTCGGCGCCGTGGTGGCGTTCCTTGGCGCGACGGTGCTGCAAAAGTTCGGCGCCAGCATCTTTACCGTGGATCTGGTGGCGTTCTCTTTCCTGCGTGAGTTCGGCGTGTTGTTGACCGCGATCCTGATGGCTGGACGCACGGCCAGTGCCTTCACCGCGCAAATCGGTTCGATGAAGGCCAACGAGGAAATAGACGCTATCCGTACCCTCGGTCTGAGCCCTGTCGAGTTGTTGGTGGTCCCTCGGGTATTGGCGCTGTTGGTCTCCCTGCCGATCCTGACCTTTCTCGCGATGCTCTCCGGGATTATCGGCGGTGCCGTGGTGTGTGCGGTGTCGCTGGATATCTCACCGGCGATGTTCCTCTCGCTGCTGCAATCGGACATTGGCGTTCGACACTTCCTGGTGGGCATGGTCAAGGCGCCGTTCTTTGCCTTCCTGATCGCCTCCATTGGGTGCCTGGAAGGCTTCAAGGTCAGTGGCAGTGCCGAATCAGTCGGTGCTCACACCACGTCCAGCGTGGTGCAGTCGATCTTTGTGGTCATCGTGCTGGATGCCGTGGCCGCGTTGTTCTTCATGGAGATGGGCTGGTGAGACCCCAATGACAAACCCTATTGCAAGCCCGACCCCGAGTCCGCCGTGCGAAGTGGTGATTGAGGTGCGCGGCCTGTGCAACCGGTTCGGTAGCCAGAGCGTGCATGAGAATCTCGACCTGGACTTGCGGCGGGGCGAAATCCTGGCCGTGGTCGGCGGCTCGGGCAGTGGCAAGTCCGTGCTGCTGCGCAGCATTATCGGGTTGCGGCGACCGAATGAAGGCACTATTCGAGTATTTGGCCAAGACCTGCAACACCTGTCAGACAAAGACCGCTCCTTGCTTGAACGACGTTCCGGCGTACTGTTCCAGAAGGGCGCGTTGTTTTCTTCCCTGACGGTGACCGAGAACGTCGCGCTGCCGCTGATCGAGCACGCAGGCTTGAGCCGCGATGACGCAGAACACTTGGCGAGCGTGAAACTGGCGCTGGCCGGGCTGCCGTTGTCGGCCGCGCACAAATACCCGGCGGCGCTGTCTGGCGGCATGATCAAACGCGCCGCGCTGGCCAGGGCTCTGGCCCTGGACCCGGACATTTTGTTTCTCGACGAGCCGACAGCAGGTCTCGATCCGATTGGCGCGGCAGCGTTCGATCAATTGATCCTGACCCTGCGCGACGCGTTGGGCCTGAGCGTATTTCTGGTCACACACGACCTGGACACGCTCTACACCATCACTGATCGGGTCGCGGTGCTGGCGCAAAAACGTGTATTAGTGGTCGATCGAATCGATAAAGTCGCCGCCACAAACGATGCCTGGATCCATGAGTACTTCCATGGCCCGCGCGGCCGAGCGGCCTTTTCAGCCGCCACACAGCAGAACGAGGTCTAACGATGGAAACCCGTGCCCATCATGTGCTGATTGGCTTATTCACCGTCATCGTGGTCGCCGCAGCGCTGCTGTTCAGCCTGTGGCTGGCAAAATCCAGTGTCGACACTGAGTTCAAAGAGTACGAGGTTGTGTTCAACGAGGCCGTGACGGGCCTGTCGAGCGGCAGTGGCGTGCAATACAGCGGCATCAAGGTCGGCGACGTGGTGCAGTTGCGCCTGGACCCCGAGGATCCGCGACGAGTGCTGGCGCGGATCCGCATCGCGGGCGAAACCCCTATCAAGGAAGACACCCAAGCCAAGCTGGCCCTGACCGGGATTACGGGCACCTCGATCATCCAGCTCAGTGGCGGCACGCCAGAAAGCCATGTGTTGCGGGGCGTCGACGGCAAACTTCCTGTTATTTTCGCCAAGCCATCGCCCATCGCCCGGCTGCTTAACGACACCGGCGACCTGATGAGTGGCGTTAATGAATTACTGCACAACGCCAACCAAATGTTCTCGCCCGATAACGTGCAGAGCCTCAGCCGGACCCTCCAGCATCTGGAACAAACCACCGGCGTCATCGCCGAGCAGCGCGATGATATTCGCCAGACCCTCAAACAACTGGCGCAGGTCGGTAAGCAGGCGAGTGCAACGCTGGAGCAAACCGCCTTGTTGATGCGCAACGCCAACGGCTTGCTCAGCAGTGACGGCAAACAGATGTTCAACAGCGCCGAGCAGGCGATGAAATCCATCGAGCAAAGCAGCCTGACCATCAGCAACCTGCTCAAGAATAACCATGATTCGCTCAACAGCGGCATGCAAGGACTCGGCGAACTAGGCCCGGCCGTGCGCGAGTTGCGCGACACGCTGACCTCGTTCCGGTCGATTTCCCGCCGCCTGGAAGCCAATCCGAGCGGTTACCTTCTGGGCCGCGACAAGAACAAGGAGTTCGAGCCATGAGGCTTGCCCATCATTCACTCAGTCGATTCGCCGTTGCCGGGGCATTGCTGCTGTCGAGCGCCTGCTCGATCCTGCCGCAAGCTGAACCGTCCGATGTGTACCGATTGACCACGTCGCAAACAGCACCGCAAACCGCCCACGGAGCACCGCTTGCCTGGTCGCTACGGGTGGCCCGCCCCAGAGCCAGCGAGGCGCTGGACAGCCCGCGCATCGCCGTGGTGCCTCAGGGGGACCTGATCAGTAATTACAAAGGCGCGCGCTGGAGCGATCCAGCCCCGGTGGCACTGCGCAATAGACTGCTCGACGCCTTTACGCGCGATGGCCGCGTGCAGTCGCTCAGCACCGATGACAGCAACCTGCAGGCGGACTTTGAACTGAGCGGCGAGCTACAGGCGTTCCAGAGCGAATACCATGGTCAGGTCATCGACGTGGTCGTCCGCCTGGATGCGCGACTGGTCAGCGAGGACAAGCGCATCGTCGCCAGCCGCCGTTTCGACGTGCACCAACCGGTCAGCGACAAGCAGGTGCCTTCGGTGGTGGCGGGCTTCAGTCAGGCCAGCGACACGCTGGCGGCGCAACTGGTGCAATGGACCCTCGAGCAGGGTCAAAAGCATTACGCCATGGCGCCGAAGAACCAGTAGCAGACGAAGATAGCGGCGATGACCCCGGCCAGTTCCGCCAGCAGCGCGCAACCCACCGCATGCCGCGCTCGCTGGATGCCGACAGACCCGAAGTAGACCGCCAGCACATAGAAAGTGGTTTCAGTGCTGCCCTGAATCGTCGCGGCCACCAGCGCCGGGAAGCTGTCGACGCCCTGAGTCTGCATTGTCTCGATCAGCATCGCGCGTGCGGCGCTGCCGGAGAACGGTTTGACCAGCGCAGTGGGCAAGGCATCGACGAAGCGGCTGTCCAGCCCCGCCCATTGCACCAGATGCCGAATACCATCAAGACCGAAATCCAGTGCCCCCGACGCGCGTAGTACGCCGACCGCACAGAGCATCGCCACCAGATACGGCAGGAGCGACTTGGCGACATCAAAGCCTTCTTTCGCGCCCTCGACAAAGGCTTCGTACACCTTCACTTTCTTGAACGCGGCAATGATCAGAAACACCATGATCAGGCCAAACAAAGTCAGGTTACCGAGGATCGACGACAGACTCGCCAACGCGGTGGCCGAGAGCCCCGCCAGGAGCGTCATGAAACCGCCCAGCAGCAGGGCACCGGGAATCAGGTACGCAAGCACCACAGGGTCCCACAAGCGCAAGCGCTGCATGAACGCCACCGACAACAGCCCGACCAGGGTCGAGGCGCTGGTCGCCAGCAAGATCGGCAGGAACACCAGCGTCGGGTCCACCGCGCCTTGCTGAGCGCGGTACATGAAGATCGTCACCGGCATCAGGGTCAGGGACGACGCGTTGAGGACCAGAAACAGAATCTGCGCGTTACTGGCCGTGGTCTGGCTGGGGTTCAGCTCTTGCAGCGCACGCATGGCCTTGAGGCCAATAGGTGTGGCGGCGTTGTCCAGACCCAAACCATTGGCCGCGAAGTTGAGGGTGATCAGCCCCAGCGCCGGATGACCGGGCGGGACGTCAGGCATCAGGTGACGAAACAACGGACCCAGGACTTTGGCCAGCCAATCAACGATCCCGGCCTTCTCGGCAATGCGCAGAAACCCGAGCCAGAGGGTGAGGGTGCCGAACAGCAGGATCATCACATCGACCGACAACTTGGCCATGGCGAAGATGCTTTCCACCATCGCGGCAAAGATCCCGGCATTCCCGCCAATCAGCCACTGCGCCAGCGCCGAGACCGCCGCCACCACAAAAAAGCCAAGCCATAGGCCATTGAGCATCAGTAAGTCCCTCAGAAGATGCGGCGATGATAGCGGCGACAGGGGTTAACAACAAATGGGGCTGGCCGTATTGCGGCGGGAGGGCCAAAAAGACAAAACCCCGGAAATCCGGGGTTTGTCAGTGTGGCGCGTCAGTGATCAGTCAATGACGGTTTCACCCGCTGGCAGCGGCTCTTTGCTGCGCCAGTGCGGAAGGGAGTTCCAGTAACGCTCGCCCTTGGCATCGTCGTACATGCCTTCCCAGCGCGAGATCACCAACACCGCCAGGGCATTGCCGATCACGTTCAGCGCTGTGCGGGCCATGTCCATGATCCGGTCGACACCGGCGATAAAGGCCAGACCTTCCAACGGAATACCCGCGCTGCCCAACGTTGCCAGCAACACCACGAAGGACACGCCCGGCACACCCGCAATCCCTTTGGACGTGACCATCAGGGTCAAGACCAGCATCAATTGCTGCCCTATCGACAGGTCAATGCCATAAAGCTGAGCAATGAAGATCGCCGCAATGCTCTGATACAGGGTCGAGCCATCAAGGTTGAACGAGTAACCGGTCGGCACCACGAAGCTGCAAATAGCCTTGGGTGCGCCATAGGCTTCCATTTTCTCGATCACACGCGGCAGCACGGTCTCGGAGCTGGCGGTGGAGTAGGCGAGTACCAGCTCATCTTTAAAGATGCGCATCAGCTTGATCACCGAGAACCCGAACAGGCGGGCAATCAGGCCCAGCACCATGAAGGCAAAAAAGGCGATGGCGAAGTAAACCAGGATCACCAGTTTGGCCAGCGGCAGCAGGGACGCAAAACCAAAGTTGGCGACCGTGACTGCGATCAAGGCAAATACACCAATCGGGGCGTAGCTCATGATCATGTGGGTGACTTTGAACATGCTTTCCGAGACGCCCTGAAACATCTTCACCAGCGGCTCACGCAGGTCAGATTGCAGGCTGGACAAGCCGAGGCCGAACAGTACCGAGAAGAAGATGATCGGCAGCATGTCACCGCGCGCGATGGCGGCGAATATGTTCGACGGGATCAGGTTGAGGATGGTCTCGATGAACGCATGCTCGTGCCGCACCTCGGAGGCCGTCTGCTGATACTTGGAGATATCGACGGTGCCCAAGGTACTCATGTCGATGCCAGTGCCCGGATGGAACACATTGGCCAACACCAGACCTACCAGAATGGCGATGGTGGTGACGACTTCGAAATAGAGAATGGTTTTGAGGCCGATGCGCCCCAGTTTTTTCGCATCACCCACACCCGCGATACCAACGATCAGTGAAGACACCACAATCGGGATCACGATCATCTTGATCAGGCGGATGAATATGTCACCCGCGGGTTGCAGTACGTTGCTGATCCACCAGGCTTTTTCAGCACTGAAATGGTTGAGCAGTGCCCCGATTGCAATCCCCAGAACCAGACCGATGAGGATCTGCCAGGCGAGGCTCAGCTTTGCCTTCTTCATGTCATTACCCTTATATCAAGTGGCGTGGACATCCCCCATCAAGGTATTTGACTTGGCTTTTTTTGAAGGCCGCATCGAGGACAAAGATGGCTTAAGGGCTGTCCAGTAGAAGGTTTCCGCAGTTGGGCGTCCCAGCTCTTTAGCAGGCGAAAAAGGGCGCAACTATTCCGAGGACAAGACGTGACGTCTAATGCCGTAAACGCCTACCTCATGCCGAATCGGCATGAGGGACGTCAAATGAAACCCGGGTTTCAGATTGAACAAGGTCATTTATGCGGCGGGGATAAATACCGATTTTCGGCGCAAGGCTGGCTAAAACGTCGCCTGTAGCGAAAAGCGATTTAAGGAACTAACGCGGGGCATGAACGAATCAGAAGGTAATTCGGTATTAAAGCGGGGGAGTTTTCTGCTGGGAATTTCTAGATCGGTGGTCGATAAACAAAGCGCTCGGCAAGCCCGCGGAATTCATTTCTGAATGAAAATCACGGACTTGCGTCACAGCATCCTCCTGATTCGACCCCCTGACCGTGTCGCGGCGTACAGGTGTGAAGAACCGCTTCAACCCCGACCGCGACGACCAAACAAGAACGAAGCGACAAAAAGCACCAGGAACACGATAAAGAGAATCTTCGCGATACCCGTAGCGGTGCCAGCGATACCACCGAAGCCCAATACGGCAGCGACGATAGCAATGATCAAGAACGTGATTGCCCAACTCAACATGGTGATTCTCCTTACTTTGCGTTTTTTCTTGCGTACGTTTCAGGCTTCCAGGACAACACGCCTAGAACACCCAGCTTTGTGGATGAGGTCGTTCACTGACAGGGGTTTCACCCTCGACCGGTTGCAAGCTCAGGGCGACGTCTTTCGGGGCTGCGGCGCTCACGTTGGTGTAGGCGCTGCCGGTCATGAACGACTGTTTGATCTGATGCACATTCCGGTG
The DNA here is from genome assembly GCF_056680355.1 of Pseudomonas sp. ASL8. Taxonomy (NCBI): domain Bacteria; kingdom Pseudomonadati; phylum Pseudomonadota; class Gammaproteobacteria; order Pseudomonadales; family Pseudomonadaceae; genus Pseudomonas; species Pseudomonas sp. ASL8. The sequence goes on from NZ_CM155278.1 coordinate 1,546,398, forward strand.
ACTGTCCCAACGCTCGAATTGTTGCCCGACAATCAAGGTGACGAGCAGCGCCAGGCTGACAAACAAACCCTGCTGAATATGCAGAGGCGAGATACGCAGTTGAGCGATACGCGAGCTGTTCATCCTGAAACTCCTCCACCTGAGTGGCTGTTCGATCTTGTTGGGCGAGCGCACTGCTCAGCCGTTGTTACGTAACCTAGTGCAGCCTGCATGCCAGCTTTTTAATCTATAAAAAACCTTATATATCAATTGCTTAGACAAATAACCGTTGCATACCTGCAAGCATCCTGCACGACGGACCTATTGGCGTCGTGCGTTCTGCACGACGGGACTAACCCGCCGTCCGGGTGATGACTTTCAACGCATCGGCATCGACGCCGCGTACGCCACGAATATTCCGTGCGATTTCGACAGCCAGTTGTTTTTCGGCGTAATTGGCGACCACCCCGTTCAGGCTGACCATGCCATCCTTGGTATCGACTTTGATGTTCAATCCATCGAGGTTGCGGCTGTAGATCAAACTGGATTTAACCTTGCTGGTGATCCATAGATCGCTGATCACTTCGCCGGCGTTCGTCGCGCCAGGCTGGACCTTGGGTGCCGACGGGTCACTGGCACTCAGGCTGATCAGGTTATTAACCTCGGTCACCCCATCGGTGTTGCTCGCCAGGCTGCCGGCAAGCTCCTTGGCTTCAGCGCTTTGGGCCTGGCCTTTAAGCGTGACCACCCCGTCTTTGCTATCCACTTGAATACTCAGCGCCTGGGTCACGCTGTTCCACAGCAGTTTGGATTTCACCGTTGCAGTGAGTGTTGCGTCTTCAAAGCGCTGAGCGATTCTGGCTTTTGTGCCTGGCTCAGCAGCGACGCCAGGGTCTACCTCCAGCTGGTTATCGACCTTGTCTATGCCTTTGGTGTCGAGCGCTATCTGTTCAGCCAACTCACGATCGACCTCATTTTCGACCTTGCCCTTGAGCACTGCAGTCCCTTTCTCGACGGTCACGTCGATCTTGAAGGGGCTCAAATGGCGGTTAAGGGCGAATGCGGTCCAGATCGAACCTTCCTGCCGCGCCTGGGTCAGCTGAGTAGACAGATCTTCCTGAGCCGCTTGCGCGAACATCGGGGTCAACCCCAGTACTGCGGCCGTAGCGGTGGCCAGGGCAATCTTCTTCAGCGGGTGCATAACGATTCTCCATCAATATCTGCGCAGGTCGTTTGTGACGACAGTCGCCGGAGTGTCGCAAGCCCCGTGCCAGCACGTTTAAGACGTTGAAACGCATATAAATCAGGCATATGACGACATCAGTAACAGATAGCTACCATGCAGACCGCCGAATCAAGCAGAATTAACCATGCAACTTGCCCGATTTTTCCGGGACTAACTAAGAACATTCGTAAAGGAGCGTAGGAATATGGACACAGCCACTGAGCATCAAGGCCGTATTCTTTTAGTGGATGACGAGTCCGCGATCCTTCGCACCTTTCGCTATTGCCTTGAAGATGAAGGCTATACCGTCGCCACCGCCAACAGCGCGGCCCAGGCAGATGCGTTGCTTCAGCGCCAGGTGTTTGACCTGTGCTTCCTGGACCTGCGCCTGGGTGAAGACAATGGCCTGGACGTGCTGGCGCAAATGCGCATTCAGGCGCCGTGGATGCGCGTGGTGATCGTCACCGCCCACTCCGCCGTCGACACCGCCGTCGATGCGATTCAGGCGGGCGCGGCCGACTACCTGGTAAAACCTTGCAGCCCGGATCAACTGCGACTGGCCACCGCCAAGCAGCTTGAAATCCGCCAACTGTCCGCGCGGCTCGAAGCGCTGGAAGGTGAAGCGCGCAAGCCAAAGGACGGTCTCGACTCTCACAGCCCGTCGATGATGGCCGTATTGGAAACCGCGCGTCAGGTTGCGAACACGGATGCGAATATCCTGATTCTCGGCGAGTCCGGCACCGGTAAAGGCGAGCTGGCACGTGCGATTCACGCATGGAGCAAGCGAGCGAAGAAGTCCTGCATCACGATCAACTGCCCCTCGCTGACTGCCGAACTGATGGAAAGCGAGCTGTTCGGCCATAGCCGTGGTGCATTTACCGGCGCCAGCGAAAGCACATTGGGCCGGGTCAACCAGGCCGATGGCGGCACCCTGTTCCTCGACGAGATCGGCGATTTCCCGCTGACGCTGCAACCTAAACTCCTGCGCTTCATCCAGGACAAGGAGTACGAGCGCGTCGGCGACCCGGTCACGCGTCGAGCCGATGTGCGCATTCTGGCGGCAACCAACCTCAACCTTGAAGACATGGTGCGCGATGGCCGTTTTCGCGAAGACCTGCTGTATCGCTTGAACGTCATCACCCTGAATCTGCCGCCACTGCGTGAGCGCAGCGAAGATATTCTGGCCCTCGCCGACCGGTTTCTTGCCCGCTTCGTCAAGGAGTACGCCCGTCCCGGGCGCTGTTTCAGCGAAGAGGCGCGGGCGGCCCTGCTCAATTATCGTTGGCCCGGCAACATTCGGGAGCTGCGGAACGTGGTCGAACGGGCCAGCATCATTTGCCCTCAGGAACGTGTAGAGGTGAGTCATTTGGGGATGGCCGAGCAACCGACCAATAACGCTCCACGGGTCGGCGCTGCGCTGAGCCTGGACGAATTGGAGAAAGCCCACATCGGCGCCGTTCTGGCGACCAGCGACACGCTTGACCAAGCCGCTAAAACCTTGGGTATCGATGCCTCGACGCTGTACCGCAAACGCAAACAGTACACGCTATGAATCACAACTCATGAAGTTCACGATGAAGTTGCGTACCCGGTTGTTCCTGAGCATCTCGGCGCTGATCACGGTCGCGCTGCTCGGATTGTTGCTCGGGCTCGTCAGCGTGATGCAGATGGCAAAAGCCCAGGAGTCGCTGGTCCAGCAAAACTTCATCTCCCTCGACTTGGGCCTGAAGTTGCGCCAGAACCTTGGCGATCAACTGGTCATGATGCTCAAAGGACAACCCGATCAAGCCGCCATCGTGCAGGCACGCCAGCAGTTTCAAGCGTTACTGGCCCAAGGCATCGAAAACGATACGCAGAACAACCTGCAAAACGGTTTTACTCAGGCCCGCGTCGATTATCAGCGGTTTATTCAGGATTTCGAGCAATCGCAACGTCAACCTGCCGAGATGCGCGACAATGTCGCGCTGACTAACAGTTTCGACGTCCTGCGCAACGGGTTGATCGGCGCCCACAGGCAAGCGCTGGAAAACATCAGTCAAACCCAGAGTGCAGCCCGAGAAAGGGCTCTCTGGATCGCTGCCCTGCTGGGATTAGTGGGCATCGCCGTCCTGTGTATCGGTTTTATTACCGCCCACGGTATTGCCCAGCGTTTCGGCGCACCTATCGAGGCACTGGCCAAGGCCGCCGACAATATAGGCAAAGGCAATTTCGAGGTCACGCTGCCGATTTCTTCGGCGGCGGAAATGAACCTGCTGACTCGGCGTTTCGGGATCATGGCCGAAGCCTTGCGCCAGCATCAGGCGACGAATATCGATGAGTTGCTCGCGGGTCAGCAGCGCCTGCAAGCCGTGCTCGACAGCATCGATGACGGGTTGCTGATGATTGACCGGCAAGGCCGTCTGGAGCACCTTAATCCAGTGGCCCAGCGCCAGTTGGGCTGGGACGAGAACCGACTCGGTCAAGGGTTGGGCGAGGCCTTGCAGCGCCCTGAACTGGACGAACAGCTGTACCTGACGCTGCGCGGCGGGAGCCTGGATCGTGTCCCCGACGACCTGGCCATTGAGGTCGACGGCGAGTCACGGCTGCTGACCTACAGTTTGACGCCCGTCAGCCATACCAAGGGCCATATCCTTGGCGCGGTGATGGTGCTGCGCGACGTGACCGAACAACGGGCGTTCGAGCGGGTACGCAGCGAGTTCGTGCTGCGCGCGTCCCATGAACTGCGCACCCCCGTGACCGGCATGCACATGGCGTTCGGCCTGCTTCAAGAGCGCGTGCACTTTGCCGCGGACTCGCGTGAAGCCGACCTGCTTAATACGGTCAATGAAGAAATGCAGCGTTTGATGCAGTTGATCAACGATCTACTGAATTTCTCGCGTTACCAGAATGGCTTGCAAAAACTCAGCCTCGCCCCCTGCGCCCTTGATGATCTGCTCGAACACGCGCGCCAGCGCTTCGCCGAACAAGCCAATGAGCAGAATATCGCGTTGCTGATCGAGATTCAGGAGCCGCTCCCACGCCTGAACGCCGACAAGGCGCAGCTTGAGCGCGTGCTGGATAACCTGTTGGATAACGCGCTACGCCATACCCCGCAAGACGGATTGATTCGCTTGCAGGCCCGGCGCCACGGCGAGCGTGTCATCGTCAGCATCGAGGACAACGGTGAAGGCATCGCTTATGGGCAACAAGGGCGGATCTTTGAACCCTTCGTTCAGGTCGGGCGCAAGAAAGGCGGGGCAGGGTTAGGCCTGGCCCTGTGCAAGGAAATCGTGCAATTGCACGGTGGCCGGATGGGCGTCTATTCGCGACCCGGGCAGGGCACTCAGTTCTACATGGCGTTGCCGATCTAGGTGCGCGGTCTCAGGCCTCATCATCGTTGCGGCGGGAGAGTGTTCGCCGCCCGCCGGTGACCAGTTCGGTGAATTTGGCCGCACTCAATGGCCGCGCAAACAGCCAGCCCTGGCCATAGCTCACGCCTTCACTGCTGAGCAGCACTGCCTGCGCCTCGGACTCGATGCCCTCGGCGATCACGCGCAACTGCAGGGCGTGAGCCATGCGGATGATGTGCGGTGCCACGCCGCTGCTCGCCGCATCGTGACCCAGCGCGTCGATGAACGCCTTGTCGATTTTCAGGCAATCCACAGGCAGGGTTTGCAGGTACGCGAGGCTGCAATAACCGGTGCCAAAATCGTCGATCAATACCTGATGGCCGACGTCGCGCAGTGCTTGCAGGTGATCGCGTGCGACCACAACATCGATCAACCCACGCTCGGTCACCTCGAACGCAATCTGACACGCGGCCACCCGATGCAGCGTCAGCAATCTGGCCGCTACCCGACCGATGCGTGGTGCCATGACATCACATGCGGCCAGGTTCACCGAGATGTACAAATGCGGATTCGCGCGCAATAACTGGCCCAACTGTTCCAGTAATTGCTGAAGGACGAAGTCGGTGATTTGCCGAATCTGCCCGGTGTTCTCCGCCAGCGGAATGAACAGATCCGGGCTGGTCAGACTGCCATCCGGCCGCCGCCAGCGCACCAAGGCCTCGGCACCGACACAGCGGCGACTGTTGAGGTCGAATATTGGCTGATAGAGCACCTGCAATTCGCCCCGACGCAGCGCGCCATGAAGCTCACCGCCCAATGACTGGCGCTGACGCACCAACTGCAACACCAACCCGCCGATGCAAAGCGCAATCAGGAGACTGGCCGGGATCAGCAACCACCAGGCACCACTCGTTTGCGGCTGCAAACCTGTGCGCGAGGTGATGAGTACAAGCTGGTATTCCGGGCTCTGCGTGGGCATCCGGTAAATAAGTTGGGTGGGGGTGGTGACCAGGGTTTGCACGGTGTCGGACGACCAGTCCGGTGTCGGTGGCCATGCCTGCGCTGGGCCCAAGACCGGTATGGCCCTGGCACCTTTATCCAGCACCACAAGGAGACTGCCATCGGCGGGCAGATCAACCACATCGGTGAGGTGTCCCCGAGAGGTCGACACCCGGAAATCGCCCCGCCCCAGCATCAGCGCAGCCAGGTTGTCATCAAGCTGGGCAGACGTATTGAGCCAATAGTCATAGGTAGGCCCGCGAATGTCCGGAGCACGCGGGGAGTCGACCAGATTTTGCCGCACCCGACTCGAACACGGCTGCGACCCGCCGACAAACGACGCTTCATACACGAACCGATAGCTGACGCTGACCTGACGCAGCAGTTCCAGCATTTTCGGGCTACAGCTGCGCAAAGGCTGGGCCTCCAGCTGATCGAGACCTTCGCGCAATTGGCCGAACATTTGCTCCAGTCGCACCAGAAAACGCTCGCCCTGAGCATTCATCTGTTCTCTTTCATTCTGCCTGGCTTGATGCATCACCAAGCCAAAGCTGCCGACTAACAACAAGACAGCACTGAGCAATGCCGCCAGTAACGCCAGCAGCCAGGGACGAAAGATCAGAGTGCGTGCAGCAGCCATCGACATCAATGTCTATCCAAATGAATATCACTGAGGTATAGCAACAACTCAGAAAATAACCTCCCCTATCAGACGGGCCGGCGGTTTTTAGCGTTGGTGATTGAGCACTTGCAGGATAGCTGCACTCTGCACATCCGGCTGACCATCGAATCGCTCCGGGCGATAGTGCATCTGGAACGCCGCTAACACGTGACGCGTGGCGACATCGAGCTCGCCCGTTTGGGGTGTCCCGTAACCCAGCTGCGCCAACTGCTGCTGGAACCATGTGACGCTCGGCAGGTTGTCCATCATCGACGCCTGTCGCTGAGCCACCGCGTTGGCATCAGGCCAGATACCCAACCCTTCATCTGCCAGACGCTTCCAGGGGAAGAGCGGCCCCGGATCGACTTTGCGTAATGGCGCGATGTCGCTATGGCCCACGATGTCCCGGGGGTCGATGTTGTTGCGTTTGACGATGTCCTTCAGCAACACGATCAACGCCTGAACCTGGCCCTCGGTATAGGGATACCAAAGCTTGCCGGTGGGCGTGTCACGATAGCCTGGGTTAACGATCTCAATCCCGATGGAGCTGGAGTTGAGCCAGGTACGGCCTTGCCACTCGCTTTCGCCGGCATGCCAGGCACGAAGGTTTTCATCGACCAGCTTGTAGATCGTCGGCGGCTCGGCGCCGATCAGGTAATGGCTGCTGACCTCACCATGGGTCAACAAGGCCAGGGAGTGCTCCAGCGTCGTAGAGGTGTAATGCAAGACAACGAACTGAATCCGGCTGTCATGGTTGACGGAGGGGTGACTGGTGTCGAGCTTCGGACCGCTGCTGGTGCACGCGGTCAGGAGGATGAGCAATACCAAAGCGGTGAGCAATTTCATGGAAGGTCAGAATACGCATAGGCAAGTAATGCAATAGCATAACGTAATGCCGGCGAAGCGCTTTAGTAAAGCCGGGTTACGCAATATTTAGTCATTCATCGGCCCAGGGCTGTCAGCCGCGCTCGATGCGGTTTCTGCCTTCATCCTTGGCGCGGTATAACGCCTCGTCTGCTCTCTTCAACACCCACTCGCTGCGCTCACCCACCCCAAAAGCAGTGATCCCCACGGAAATGGTGACCGTCACCGGCTCGCCCTTGAAGTGAAACGGGCAGGCCTCGATGGCCCTGCGCAACTTGTTCATCAACGCCATACCGTCAGGCATGGGGGTGTGCGGGATCAGTAGAACAAACTCTTCACCGCCAAAACGGGCGATAAAATCGCCGGGCCGCAGACGCTTGCGCAGTTCCGTGGCGATGATCTTCAGTACCTTGTCGCCCGCCAGGTGGCCGTAGTTGTCATTGATCCTTTTGAAGTAATCGAGATCAAGCATCCCCAGCAGCAGTTCATTGCCATTCTTTTGCCGAAGACCGACCTCCTGCTCCAGCCTCTCACTCCAGGCTGCACGATTGGGCAGGCCCGTCAGTGGATCGACCAGGGCCTTCTGCCGTTGCTCCTCAAGGTGCACGCGAAAGCCCTGAGCCTCTTGCTCCATGGTCGCGACCCGGTTCGCCAGGCCTTGCAGCCGTGCCGCGACTTCCTGCTCACGCTCGTCACGCTGCTGCTGATGCTGATCCATCGTGCCCAGCAGGCCCTCAAGACGATTCTCCAGGACGTGCTTGAGGCTATCCAGGTCGGCGGCGTCCTGCACGCTGCTTTGCAGGCCATCGACCTGTTCACGCAGCTCGTTTTGCATGTCGCGGGCAACAGAGCAGCTATCGGCCTGGCCTTCACTGGCGGCCTGCAAGCTGCTCTGAAATGACTCAAGCCGCTCGTTGAGTTGCTTGAGGTACACCTCGAACTCATGCTGTCCGCTGTCAGTGATCGCCAGCATCAGCACGACCAGGTCATCCAGAAGCGGCAACAACTCGTACCAGTTCAGGCCCTTGGCCAAGCGCTCGCGCATCGACTGTGCTTGAGGCTGGTGACGCTCCGGCAAGGTCAGGTCGTCAAGCAGGCCCAGCAGTGTTTCTTCAATATGTGCCGCTACAGAGCTGTAGGTTGGCTCAGGAGTGGCGGGCAGGTCGTAGGTGACATCTTGCTCGACGTTCTCTTGATCGAGCTGTGGCACGCTCTCAGCCGCCGACTCAACGGCCAGCGCGCCTGTATCGATGGCCGCCTCTGACGGGTGTTCAGACGACGCTACTGGACGTTGCTCAATCAGCTCAGGTGCGACAAGCAACTCTTCGACAACGGGCGCAACCTCTGCGGCAACTGGCGTCTCGGTTGGCGCCCGGGCATCAGGGGCTGCAGGCGCCACGACCGTCAGAGTCGGGCTGACAGCCACTGGCACTGGCACAGCTATGGCGGCAGGCTCAGGCGTGTCTTCTACCGGGTCATCAATACGTTGAGCGGTTGCAGGGGCAGCAGCCGGCACGGGTGAGGCGACCTGCACCACTTGAACGTGCTCAGGGGCTTTTGTGCTTTCAATGTGCGTTTCGACAGGCTGCATCACCGGCGCCAATACCGAGCCTATCGCAGCCTCGGGCATCGGCTCCGTGCCGGTATTGGCAGCCTCGCGACCACCAAACAACCGCTGCAAGAGCCCCGGCCGTGAGCTTGTCTCATCAGCGTTTTCCAGCTGGGTCAACGCTTTGCCCTGTAACCCGCTCAACTCGGCGAGCAACAGCGGCAGCTCACGCGCCTGAGATACGCGCTCATCCAACTGCTTGGCAAAACGCTTGAGCGGTCGACTCACCTCTCGAGGCAAGGGCAGACTCTGCAACTGAGCAACCAATGAGTTCAACGCCGTGCCCATCTGCCCGACTCGGGTTTCGCGGCGTTGCTCCGAATCGAGCACAGCTTTTTCCAGCCGGGGGAGAAGCGCTGCGAGGGCCGCATCCATGTCATCCTTGCGAACGACCTCGCGCATTTCTTTCATGCACTGATCGACGGCGCGATCAGTGCCTTCAGCGGCCAGACTGCTGCGCACCAAGCCACGTCGCAGCAGGTCGAGTCGCGCATTCCAGCGATTTTCAAGCTTTTCCTGTTGTTCGAGACTTTTCAGGTACTTTTCTTTCCAGCGTTCTGCTTCTTCGCTCATGCAAGGGTTCCACGAAGGGGCGTGCTGGGCACAGGCAGCGAATCACCCGCTAACGAGGCAGGCAGGCGAATCTCCACGGCAACGGGCAAATGGTCAGAGATGGGCTGAGCCAGGACCTGCACTCGCTCCAGCGTCAGGCTGGGGCTGAGCAAAATATGATCAAGACAGCGCTGAGGGCGCCAACTGGGGAAGGTCGCTTCGATCTGCGGCGCCAACAGGCCCAAATCCCGGAGCGGAGAGTTTTCCAGCAAGTCGGTGGCATGAGTATTCATGTCGCCCATCAACACCTGGTGGCGATAATCACCAATCAACTCGCGAATGTAAGCCAGTTGTCGGGTGCGAGTACGCGCCCCCAATGCCAGGTGCATCATCACCACGACCAACGCTTCGGGCCCTTCGCCAAAACGAACCAGGATGGCCCCGCGACCAGCAGGACCGGGCAATGGGTGATCTTCTATCGCCCACGGCCGCAAACGGCTGAGCACACCGTTGCTGTGCTGGCCAAAACGCCCGAGGTTACGATTGAGTTGCTGATACCAGTACGGGAAGGCCCCGAGCTGGGCAAGGTGCTCGACTTGATTGATATAACCTGATCGCAGGCTGCCACCATCGGCCTCCTGCAGGGCGACCAGATCGAAGTCACCGAGCAGATCACCAATCTTTTGCAGGTTGCCTGCTCGCCCGGTATGCGGCAGCAAATGCTGCCACCCGCGTGTCAGGTAGTGCCGGTATCGCTCAGTGCTGATACCGACCTGAATGTTGAAGCTGAGCAAACGCAACCGACCATCGGCCGGCAAGCCGCTTGTTTGCAGGTGGTCTTCGTTGACATGCGCGTCGTGCCTGCCAACAACGCGTTCCGTTCCCCAGCGTCGCATGGCTAGCGCCTCTTATTTTATTTGCCAGCGACAGCAGCGCGCTCTTTGGCGATCAACTGGTCGGCGACTTGCAATGTTTGCTCAGGACCGCCAGCAGAACCCAGGTCAAAGCGGTATTTGCCGTTGACGATCAAGGTCGGAACGCCAGTAATCCCATACTTCTTGGCCAGTTCTTTGGCTGCAACGATTTGGCCCTTGATCGCAAAGGAGCCGAATGTCGCCAGGAACTTGTCCTTATCAACGCCTTGAGTCGCGACGAATTCAGCCATTTCGTCTGGAGTGGTCAGCTTTTTGTGTTCTTTCTGGATGGCATTGAACACGGCAGAGTGAACCTTGTTTTCAACACCCATGGATTGCAGGGTCAAAAACAGTTGGCCGTGAGCGTCCCACGGGCCGCCGAACATGGCGGGGATACGCACGAAGTGCACATCGGCAGGCAGTTTTTCTGCCCATGGGTTGATGGTCGGCTCGAAGGCATAGCAGTGGGGGCAGCCGTACCAGAACATTTCAACTACTTCGATCTTGCCAGGCTCGGAAACAGGGACGGCGCTGCTCAGCTCGACATACTGTTTACCGGCTTCGATAGGCTCGGCAGCCTGAGCGGTCATCCCGAACAGGCTGGCGGTAACGAGAGCGGCGCTGAGAATCAGATTACGCATGCTTTACTCCTGGGCAAATAAAGTCGCCTTGGCGCGACCAGTGTTGGACCGGGCGGGCGGGCTTGAGTTCGCTAGTGTAACGCTGGCAGCCACGAAAAAGGGCAGCCTTAGCCACCCTTTTTGACCCTGCATCCATGCAGGAGAGCCTGAAATCATTGCGAAAAGTGTAAGCCGTTCGCAAACTGATCAGACAGCGATCAATGCAGACCTTGAATGTAGGCCGACAGTGCCGCGATGTCCTTGTTGCTCAGCTTCGAAGCAATGGTACGCATGACCATGGTATCGCCGTCGTTGGTGCGATCACCTTCACGGAACGAGGTCAGCTGTTTTGCCACGTAAGTAGCGTGCTGACCACCCAGGTGCGGGAAGCCGGCAGCCGCGTTACCTGCGCCATTAGGTGAATGGCAACCGAGGCAGGAAGGCATGCCCTGATCCAGTTTACCGCCACGGAACAACGCTTCGCCTGCCGCAACCAACTTCGGATCAGCAGCACCTACGCTGCCTTTCTGGCTGGAGAAGTAAGCTGAAATATCAGCCAGGTCCTGGTCTTGCAGGTTGGTCAGCAGACCGGTCATTTCCAGGACCGTGCGCTTACCATCCTTGATGTCATGCATTTGCTTGAGCAGATAGCGTTGCCCCTGACCTGCCAGTTTCGGAAAGTTAGGCGCCATACTATTGCCGTCCGGGCCATGACAAGCGCCACACACAGCCGCTTTTGCCTGACCGGCAGCAGCGTCGCCAACAACACCGGTAACAGCACCGGCGGCCTGGGCCATACCAGAGATGCCCAAGGTCAACAGCAGACTCACGATTAATTTGTTCATCAGCTAATCCAACTACGGCTAAGGGTGAAAGAGTTATGTATCGGGGTTACTCGCTCATCCACTGGATGATTGCACGGTAATCCTCGCTACTGCAGTCCATGCACAATCCACGCGGCGGCATTGCCTTGAAACCCTGGGTAACGTGTTGCACCAGCGTATCCATACCTTGCGACAGTCTAGGCGCCCAAACTGCCCGGTCGCCAGGTTTCGGCGCCATTGGCAATTGACCGGTATGACAAGCCACGCAAGCACGGTTGTACATAGCTTCCGGATCCTGTGTAGCCTGAGCGCTGAAAAACGGCATCAAGACACCGGCAGCTAGCAGCCATTTCTTCAAAAACGACCTTTTCAGGGTTGGGAACGTGCTGCGTTCTAATGCGCAATTCAAACCACTCGTTCCCGTGAACTTCATCCTACGGTGGGACAAAGCGCACACAAAATCTGCGGCATTATATACTGGCGCTACTGAAACGGAAACGACACTGCTTGCCGCGCTCTTGCCGGCACCGCCCTCATCGGAAATCCCATGCAACTCAAGAACCCTATCCTCGGCCTGTGCCAACAGGCAACTTTCATGCTCAGCGCGGCCAAAGTCGATCAATGTCCCGACGACGAAGGCTTTGAAGTGGCCTTCGCAGGGCGCTCCAACGCCGGTAAGTCGAGCGCACTGAACACCCTGACTCACGCCAGTCTGGCGCGTACATCGAAGACTCCAGGGCGTACACAGCTGCTGAACTTCTTTAGTCTCGATGATCAACGTCGCCTGGTGGACTTGCCCGGTTACGGCTACGCCAAGGTGCCAATCCCGCTTAAATTGCACTGGCAGCGTCACCTGGAAGCCTATTTGGGCAGCCGCGAAAGCCTTAAAGGTTTGATTCTGATGATGGATATCCGTCATCCAATGACCGATTTCGACCTGCTGATGCTCGATTGGTCCGTCGCCAGCCACATGCCTATGCATATTTTGCTGACCAAAGCCGACAAACTGACGTACGGCGCAGCGAAAAATGCCCTGCTCAAAGTGCAGGCCGAGATTCATAAAGGCTGGGGCAATGCAGTGAGCATCCAGTTATTTTCAGCCCCCAAGCGCATGGGTCTGGAAGACGCCTACACTGTATTGGCGGGGTGGATGGAGCTGGCAGACAAGGGTGCAGAGCCCTCCGCGACGTAGAATCGCAGGCAAAAAAAACCCCGGACTTCTTATGGGGAGGGGGAAGTTCGGGGTTCAAGGTCTAGACCATTAGGGCGTGGTCCAGATATCTGCCAACACTTAACACAACTAGAGCATTGAAGGGCTTCACCAGCCATTCCCAATCTCTGACCGGGAGTTCACCGATTTAGTTCCTGAGCATCTAGATGCGGTTCGCTATAGCGATGCTTCATTTCAGGAATAAGCTGAATAACCGGGGTTAAAACACCTGCCGGACTGCGACGTTAAGTCGCAGTCCGGGCGGGTTTATTCAGCACATCAGTGAGCTTCGTCCCAGTTGTTGCCAACACCGACTTCGACGAGTAGCGGCACATCGAGTGTCGCTGCCCCGCTCATGTAGTGCCGAATCTCCTCACGCACCTGCTCGACGAGGTCTTCGCGCACTTCCAGCACCAATTCATCGTGAACCTGAAGAATGACCCTGGCATCCAGACCGGAGTCAGTCAGCCATCCATCGACCGCAATCATGGCTTTCTTGATGATGTCGGCTGCGGTGCCCTGCATGGGCGCGTTGATCGCAGTACGCTCCGCGCCTTTGCGCAGGGCCTGATTCTTGGCATTGATGTCCGGCAGATAGAGTCGGCGCCCGAAAAGGGTTTCTACAAAGCCTTGCTCGGCCGCCTGCGCGCGCGTGCGCTCCATGTAATCCAGCACACCGGGATAGCGCGCAAAATAGCGGTCGATATACGCCTGCGACTGTTTGCGGTCGACTCCGATCTGTTTCGCCAGACCAAACGCACTCATGCCGTAGATCAAACCGAAGTTGATCGCCTTGGCCTTGCGGCGCATGTCGGTGGTGACATCCTCCAACTCGACGCCAAACACTTCAGCCGCCGTCGCACGGTGCACATCCAGGTTGTTGCGAAAGGCGTGCAGTAACCCTTCGTCCTTGGCCAGGTGCGCCATGATTCGCAGCTCGATCTGCGAATAGTCCGCAGCCAGCAGCTTGTAGCCCTTCGGTGCGACGAAAGCCTGACGAATCCGGCGCCCTTCGGCCGAGCGGATAGGGATGTTCTGCAGGTTAGGATCACTGGACGACAAGCGCCCGGTCGCCGCAACCGCTTGATGGTAGGACGTATGAACGCGCCCGGTGCGTGGGTTGATCTGCTCCGGCAAACGGTCGGTGTAGGTGCTCTTCAGTTTGCTCATGGAGCGGTACTGCATCAGCACTTTAGGCAGCGGGTAATCCAGCTCAGCCAACTCGGCCAACACCGCTTCTGCGGTAGACGCCTGGCCTTTGGCCGTTTTGCTGAGGACCGGCAGACCGAGCTTTTCGTACAAAATGACCCCGAGCTGCTTGGGCGAGCCGAGATTGAACTCCTCGCCGGCGATAGCAAACGCCTCTCGCTCCAGAGCGATCATCTTCTCGCCCAGCTCGACGCTCTGAATGCCCAGCAGCTTGGCATCGACCAACGCACCCTGACGCTCTATTCGTGCCAACACCGGCACCAACGGCATTTCGATGTCGGTGAGTACCGGCACCAGGCTCGGTGTCAGGCCAAGTTTTTCCATCAAGGCTTCATGCAACCGCAGGGTTACATCCGCATCTTCGGCGGCAAAGTGCGCGGCTTGCTCCAGCGCGATCTGATCGAAGGTCAGCTGTTTCACGCCCTTGCCGGCAATGTCCTGCAGGCTGGTGGTCGTATGGCCCAGGTATTTGAGGGCCAGGCTGTCCATGTCGTGCCGGGTCGCGGTGGAGTCGAGCACATAGGATTCGAGCATGGTGTCGAACGCCAAGCCCCGCACGGTGATGCCTTGGCGCTGATCACCGCCAATGGCGCAGTTGGCGAGGATGTTGATATCAAACTTGGCGTGCTGACCGACCTTGACCTTACCGGGGTCCTCAAGCAGCGGCTGAAGCGCCTTGAGCACGGTGTCTCGGTCCAGTTGCTGGGGCACGCCCATGTACGAGTGAGTCAGCGGGATATAAGCCGCTTCGTTGGTCTTGACCGCAAACGACATGCCGACCAACTGCGCCTTTTGTGCGTCCGGGCCGTTGCTTTTGGTGACGAAGGCAAACAGCTTGGCGTCGCTCAACTTCTTCAACCAGGCGTCGAACTGCCCCTGCTCAAGAATGGTTTCGTAGCGCGTTTCCGTGACCACTGGCTCCGGTGCAACGACGATTTCCTCACCGGCGCGCTTGGCTTCGCGCTGCAATTCGTCGATCCAGCTTTTAAACTCCAGCTCGGTGTACAGCGCGACCAGCTTCTCGCGATCCGGTTCGCCACAGTGCAGGGCGTCCAGTTCAACGTCCAATGGCACATCGATCTTGATCGTCGCCAGCTCGTAGGACAGGAACGCCATGTCCTTGTGTTCTTCAAGCTTGGCCGACAGGGTTTTCGCCCCGCGAATCGGCAGCACGGCAACCTTGTCCAGGTTTGCGTACAGCTCGACAAGCCCCCCGCCGATACCGACCAGCAGGCCGACCGCGGTTTTTTCACCGACACCCGGAACGCCCGGAATGTTGTCGACTTTGTCGCCCATCAGCGCCAGGTAATCGATGATGTGTTCAGGACCGACGCCAAACTTCTCTTTCACGCCAGCCACATCCAGCACGCTACCGGTCATCGTATTGACCAAGGTAATGTGCCCATCGACCAGTTGCGCCATGTCCTTGTCACCGGTGGAGATAACCACCGGGCGGTTGGCGGCCGCGCTGCTGCGAGCCAGCGTACCGATCACGTCATCGGCCTCGACGCCTTCGACGCAGAGCAGCGGATAGCCCAGACCTTTGACGCAGGCGTGAAGCAAGTCGACCTGCACCCGCAGATCCTCGGGCATGCTTGGGCGATTGGCCTTGTATTCGGCGAACAACTCATCGCGGAACGTGCCGCCTTTGGCGTCGAAAACCACGGCAAACGGGCTTTCCGGGTACTGCCGACGCAGGCTTTTGAGCATATTCAGCACGCCCTTGACCGCACCCGTAGGCAATCCCCTGGACGTAGCGAGTGGCGGTAGCGCGTGAAAGGCACGGTAAAGATAGGAAGAACCGTCCACCAGGACGAGGGGTGCTTGGTTCATGAGCAAGATCAACCTTTTCAGCGGGGTCGGCGCTAGAATGCGAGGACCAATGACGACAAAAGGACAAGGTTATCATGCGCACAACAAATCGCCTGTTGCTGGCCAGCCTGTTGGCACTCTGCCCGCTGGTTGCAGTTGCTGCTGATACGGGTGCTCCTTCGGCGGATCCAGACGTTACCATCCGCACCGAAGGCGACAAAACCATTCAGGAATACCGCCAAAACGGATTTCTTTATGCAATCAAGATCACGCCAAAAATTGGCAAACCGTACTTCCTGGTGCGCGCCGATGGCACACAGGCCAACTTCATTCGTTCGGACCAACCGGACATGCTGATTCCAGAATGGAAAATCTTCGAGTGGTAGTGCCTAACATTCACCTTATTTACTGGCAGTTTTGACCATGTCCGTGTTTACCCCACTGGCTCGACCTGAGCTGGAAACGTTTCTCGCCCCTTATGGGCTCGGCCGTCTACATGATTTTCAGGGCATTGCTGCCGGCAGCGAGAACAGCAATTTCTTCGTCAGCCTGGAGCAGGGTGAGTTTGTCCTGACCCTGGTCGAACGCGGACCGGTCAAGGATTTGCCGTTTTTCATCGAGCTGCTCGACGTGCTGCACGACGCCAATCTGCCGGTGCCTTACGCGCTACGCACCACCGACGGCCACGCATTACGCGAGCTGGCGGGCAAGCCGGCACTGCTGCAGCCAAGGCTCCCGGGCAAACACGTGAGCGAACCGAACACCCAGCATTGCGTGCAGATCGGCGAATTGCTGGGACATTTGCACCTGGCCACGCATGAGCATGTGCTGGAGCGCAAGACTGATCGGGGGCTGGACTGGATGCAGGCCGAAGGCGCGGCGTTGATGCCGCACCTGGACACAACGCAAAGCGCACTGCTGCAGGCGGCACTTGAAGAGTTTGAGCGGCTCACGCCGAGAATCATGGCCTTGCCACGCGCCAACCTGCACGCCGACCTGTTTCGCGACAACGCCTTGTTCGAAGGCACGCACCTGACCGGGCTGATCGACTTCTACAACGCCTGCTCCGGGCCGATGCTTTACGACCTGGCCATTGCCCTCAATGACTGGTGTTCCGAAGAGGACGGTCAGATCGACGGTGCCCGCGCTCGCGCCTTGCTCGGTGCCTACGCCGGTTTGCGTCCGTTCACCGCCAGCGAAGCCGAACTGTGGCCGACCATGCTGCGCGTAGCCTGCGTGCGTTTCTGGCTGTCACGCCTGATCGCGGCGGAATCCTTTGCCGGGCAGGACGTATTGATCCATGACCCGATGGAGTTTCAGCAACGCTTGGCCCAGCGCCAGCACGTGCATACGCCGCTGCCGTTCGCCCTGTAATCAGCAGCGGACGCTTCACGAATGAGTTCGCTCTCCATCTGTGGGAGCGATCTCACTCGCTTGAAAAGCAATGGCTCAGACACCGCCTAATCAAAGCGACTCCAGACACCCTGCCAAATCATTACCCAGCTTTTCCATCATCTGCTCATAACCCTGAGCGGTGGCAGGGGTGTAGCCGCCCAATCCATCAAGCTCCGCCAGTTTGACCGGCAGGCCCGCAGTCAGGGTTTCGGCCAGACGCGGGCGCAGCGGCGGCTCACTGAACACGCAGGTCTTGCCCACTTCGCTCAACCGCGTGCGCATGGCGGCAACGTGCTGCGCGCCGGGCTGCACTTCAGCAGCGACGCTGAACACGCCCGTATGCTTAAGGCCGTAGGCATCCTCGAAGTAATCGAATGCTTCATGGAACACGAAGAACGGTTTGCCTGCGACACCCGCAACCCGAGCCTTTACCCGCGCATCCATGGCGTCGAGGCGCTCATCGAACACCTTCACATTGCTTTTATAGCGCGCCGCGTTGGCGGGGTCGGCCGCGCTCAAATCAGTGGCCATACGCGCCGCAATCACCCGCGCATTGACCGATGACAGCCATAGGTGAGCATCCAGACTGCCGGGGCTATGGTCATGGTCATGCTCGGCGGGATCGGCAGCCTCATGGGACTGGCTGTCCGCCGCGAAGTGACGCAGGCGCAACTCCGGCAACGATTGCACCGTCACCACCGGCAACGTTCGGCCTTGCAACACACGCGGCAGGAAGCTTTCCAGGTCCGGACCGATCCAATAAAACAAATCGACTTCACGCACGCGCCGTACGTCGGACGGGCGCAAGGCGTAGTTATGCGGCGACGCACCGGGCGGCAAGAGCACCTCTGGCGTGCCCACTCCGTCCTGCACCGCAGCGGCAATCAGCTGCAACGGCTTAATGCTGGTCAGCACGCGAACCTCGGCATGAGCGGGGCTGATCACCAGCAAACTGGCACTTAAAGCAATAAAAATGGCAAAAAGACGGGACACGATGACCACTCAAGGAGGCAGGAACAGGTAACATAATAACGTCTCTCACAAAAGTCGTCGCCGCCCATGCCCATAACACCGCTGGCCAGTCGCCCCCATGATCACTCACATTGCGTGCACACCGCGCTCTCCGAGGCTGACGCGCTGTGCGCGAGCCAAGGTCTGCGCCTGACCGCTTTGCGTCGCCGTGTCCTGGAGCTGGTCTGGCAGAGTCATAAACCGTTGGGCGCCTACGACATCCTCGCGGTTCTCAGTGAAGAAGACGGCCGCCGCGCCGCGCCACCTACTGTGTACCGCGCGCTGGATTTCCTCCTGGAAAACGGCCTCGTCCACCGCATCGCCTCGCTCAACGCCTTTACCGGCTGCAACCACCCGACGCACGCGCACCAGGGCCAGTTCCTGATCTGCCGGGAGTGCCGTGCCGCTATCGAGCTGCAACACCCGGCCATCAGCCAGGCGATCATCGACGCCGCGGCCGAGGTAGGTTTCACCGTAGAAGGGCAAACGGTCGAAATTGTTGGCCTGTGTTCGGGCTGCAAGGCGGCCTGATGAGCACTGCATTGATCCGTCTCGATCAGGTCACCGTCACGTTCGCCGGGCAAAACGTGCTGGAAAACATTCAGCTCAGCGTCAAGCCGGGCGAAATCGTGACCCTGATCGGCCCTAACGGCGCAGGCAAGACCACGCTGGTACGAGCCGTTCTGGGCCTGCTCAAGCCGAACTCGGGCAGCGTCTGGCGCAAGCCGAAGTTGCGTGTCGGCTACATGCCACAAAAGCTGTATGTAGACCCCACATTACCCCTGTCGGTCCTGCGTTTTCTGCGCCTGGTCCCCGGCGTTGACCGGCCACGAGCGCTGGCGGCGTTGATCGAAGTAGGCGCCGAGAAAGTCATCGACAGCCCGCTGCAAGGGATATCCGGCGGCGAGATGCAGCGCGTGCTGCTGTCCCGGGCGTTATTGCGTGAACCCGAGCTACTGGTCCTTGATGAACCCGTGCAAGGCGTCGACGTGGCTGGCCAGGCTGAGCTGTACAGTTTGATCACCCGCCTGCGCGACCGCCACGGCTGCGGCGTGCTGATGGTGTCCCATGACCTGCACCTGGTCATGAGCACCACCGACCAGGTGGTTTGCCTGAACCGGCATGTGTGCTGCTCAGGCCACCCGGAGCAAGTCAGCAACGATCCGGCGTTTGTCGAGTTGTTCGGTAAAAACGCGCAAAGCCTGGCGATTTATCACCACCACCACGATCACGCCCATGACTTACACGGCGCAGTGGTCGAAGAGGCTGCATCCGCGCCCGGCACACCCCCTACTCATGTCCACGGAGACAACTGCAAGCATGGCTGACTTTTTACTCTATGCCTTGCTCGCGGGTCTGGCGCTGGCAATAGTCGCAGGCCCTTTGGGTTCGTTCGTGGTCTGGCGGCGCATGGCTTATTTCGGCGACACCCTGTCCCATGCGGCCTTGCTCGGCGTGGCGCTGGGCTTTGTGCTGGATATCAGCCCGGCGCTGGCGGTTACCGTCGGTTGCCTGCTGCTGGCGATCCTCCTGGTGACGCTGCAACAGCGCCAGGCGCTGGCATCGGACACGCTGCTGGGGATTCTCGCGCCCAGTACGCTGTCACTGGGGCTGGTAGTCCTCAGTTTCATGCACAACGTTCGTATTGACCTGATGGGTTATCTGTTCGGTGACCTGCTGGCAATCAGCCCCACCGATCTGGCCTGGATCCTCGGCGGCAGTGCGGCGGTACTGGCGTTGATCGTCGCCCTGTGGCGGCCACTGCTGGCCATTACGGTGCATGAGGAACTGGCGACCGTCGAAGGCTTGCCCGTCGCGGCCTTGCGCATGACATTGATGCTGCTGATCGCGATTGTGATTGCGGTGGCCATGAAAATCGTCGGCGTCCTGCTGATCACCTCACTGCTGATCATTCCTGCCGCCGCCGCGCAACGCCACTCTCGCTCCCCCGAGCAAATGGCGTTGGGCGCCAGCGTGCTTGGCGTGGTTGCAGTCTGTGGCGGGCTGGCCTTATCGTGGTTCAAAGACACACCGGCTGGACCGTCTATAGTGGTATGCGCCGCCGCGTTGTTCTTGTTGAGTTTTGTCCTCCCCCGGCGAGCGGTGTAGACTTGCTCGTTTTTTGCGCAATTAGAGAATCGCAGGAATGAAGCTGTTCGCCTCCCGTTATCTGCTCCTTGCCGCATTTTCCATCCTGTTGGGCGCCTGCCAAAGTGCGCCGACAGTCGAAACACCCGCGCCTGCCGCCGAGCCCACGGGTTTTGAGCTGCTTGAGCAAAGTATCGCCAGCAGCGAACTGGCCACCGCTGAAGACCAGTTGCTGGCCCTGCAAACGCAGACGCCAGACGACCCACGCATCGAGCAGTACCAACGCCAGTTGGCGGAGGCGTACTTGAAGCGCAGTCAAATCGTCCTGCAAAAGGGCGATGTGAACGCTGCGGCCACCGCATTGAGCCGCGCTCGGGCACTCATGCCCAAGGCCCCGGCGCTGACCAGCGGCGTGAATGGCGCGATTGCCCAGGCACGTAAAGCCGAACTGGACAAAGCCGAGGCCGAGCTGAACGCCGCTGAAGCCAAGCGTATCGCGAAGGTAATCGACCCCACTGCAGAAAGCACCACCATCGCCCTTAAAATCGGCGATATGGCGCAATTACGTCGCCAGTTTGACGCGATTGCCGCAGACGTGGCGGCTTTCAATTGCCAAGTGATCCTGCAAGTGCCACGCACAGATGATTACCCATGGCTGGCAACCTTGCTGACCAAACGGGTCATCAAAATCAACCCTGATTTTGAATTACAGCTGGAGCGACAGATCGATCGCAGCCAACCTGCGCATATCGTTCTCAAACCCGCGAAACTGTAGGAGCGCGCTTGCCCGCGATGGACCGCGAAGCGGTCCCAAAAACGCTGACGGGTTACGCGATTTTGCAAGCGCGCTCCTGGAGTTACAGTTGACCGTGTGTCATCACGCCGGAACAGCCTTGGCTTTAGGCTCACGCGCCCACACCCGATGCTGGGCCATCGCCGCGAAAAACGCCTTGAACGCCTTGCTGTCATTGCCGCCGACCAGCAAGCCTTCATCAGCCGACAGATGCAGCACGTCCAGCAATTGTTTGGCTTCCCCATTCAACGCAATAGCCTTGAGGTGCTTGTAGGCCTCGAGCACGAAGTGCAATGCCACGCCATTGGCGCTCAGTGCTTTCACCGACTCGGCCCCGCCCGCCACAAACACCGCGTCGAAAGCGATCGACGGCATGCCTTCCATAGAGGCGTCCACCGCGAGGTGCTTGCCATCCGCCGTGGTGACGGGCGCCGAGGTAGGCCCTAGCAGCTTGGCGTGTGCACCTTCGACTTCCAGGGCCTTCTTCAGCGCAGCGATAGCTGCACCATCGACGCCGTTGGCTGCAAGGATGGCCACTTTGCGCGAAACAATGGTGCCCGACAGCAAGTTGACCTGGCTCAGCGCAGGGGATTGAGTCACCGCCGCCTTTCCGGGCACGGTACCGGCAGTCGGCGCAGGCAAACCGAGGTTTTGTGCCACGCGCGCGGCCAGCTTCAGGTCGATATTGGCCAGAATCTCATTCACCTGACGCTCACGAATCCAGGTGCGCTCCACCTTGCCCAACTCAAAGCTGTAGGCCGCGATGATGTGTTCTTTCTCATGGTCGCTCATGCTTTGGAAGAACAGGGTCGCTTGTGAAAAATGGTCGGCGAACGATTCACTACGACGACGAACCTTGTGCGCTTCGAGGCGCTCTGGATAGGTCTCGAAACCGCCATCCTGAGCACCTGGCGGCGTCTCTTTCGGCCAGCCACCATCAATGGAGTTAGGCTCGTAAGACGCGCGCCCCTTGTCGAGCGTGGTGCGATGTTGCGCGTCACGTTGCCCGTTGTGGTTGGGTGCGACAGGACGGTTGATCGGGATCTCGTGGAAGTTCGGTCCCCCCAGACGGCTGATCTGCGTGTCGGTGTAGGAAAACAGTCGACCTTGCAGCAGCGGATCATTGGAGAAGTCGATGCCCGGCACGATATGCCCAGGGCAGAACGCAACCTGCTCGGTCTCGGCGAAGAAGTTATCCGGGTTGCGGTTAAGCACCATTTTGCCCAACGGCGTCACTGGCACCAACTCCTCGGGGATGAGCTTGGTCGGGTCGAGCAGGTCGAAATCGAATGTATGCTCATCCTCCTCCGCGACAATCTGCACACCGAATTCCCACTCGGGGTAATCGCCGGTTTCAATCGACTCCCATAAATCTCGACGGTGGAAGTCCGTGTCCTTGCCAGCCAGCTTCTGCGCCTCGTCCCAGAGCAGCGAGCACACGCCAAATTTGGGCTTCCAGTGGAATTTAACGAAGCTCGACTTACCGTCCGCGTTGATCAAGCGAAAGGTGTGGATGCCAAACCCCTGCATGGTCCGCAGGCTTTTCGGGATGGCCCGGTCGGACATCGTCCACAGCACCATATGCGCCGACTCCGGCACCAGCGAAACGAAATCCCAGAACGTATCGTGAGCGGAGCCGCCGGTGGGCATTTCATTATGAGGCTCGGGTTTTACCGCGTGAACGAAGTCCGGGAACTTGATCGCGTCCTGAATGAAGAACACCGGCATGTTGTTGCCGACCAGATCGAAGTTGCCTTCATCGGTGTAAAACTTCACCGCAAAGCCGCGTACGTCACGCACGGTATCGCCCGAGCCACGCGGCCCCTGGACGGTGGAAAAGCGCGCGAACACCGGGGTCTTTTTTCCCGGGTCCTGGAGGAAACCGGCCTTGGTCAGGGCTGCATGGTTTTCATAGGTCTGGAAGTAACCGTGCGCCGCCGTGCCCCGCGCATGGACGATGCGCTCGGGAATGCGTTCATGGTCAAAGTGGGTGATTTTTTCACGCATGATGAAATCTTCAAGCAAGGACGGACCCCGATCACCGACCTTGAGCGTGTTCTGGTTATTGGAAATTTTTACGCCCTGATTGGTGCGTAGCGCCTGCTCGGTGGCATCGGAACGGAACGGCTCCAGACTGTCCAGCTTGGCGTTGGTATTGCCACGGTCCAGGGTGTCAGTGCCAGCCAGCTGGCTGTGGCTGACATTGGAACTGGCGCCGGTCGTGGTAGTGGTTGTGGTCTTCTTGGTAGCCATCAGACTAAAACTCCTCGGTTGCGGGCGGCCCTGGCGCGGGTTGAATCGCGGGGCCTGATCGGCAAAACCTTTCCTGGCACGTCATTCAGGAAAATCGAGACGCTTTATTACTGACTCAGGCTCAAAACAGCCGTTCCGTGTTTTTCATGACCTTTGGTCTAACCAACAGGCAAACCACTGCAATCCGCCGCCACCGACCTCGTTATTGCCGTTTCGCAGGTTTGCCATCAAATAAATGCTAAGAACCTCCAGCTGGACAGGCTAAAATGCGCGCCCGGCTTATCCAGCCGGTGTCCGCTGGTAGTAAGAACGCCTGAGCATCCGGCCACTTCCACCACCCTTTCTTACCGCGCCCCCACAAGGTTCGCTACGTGATCGAGTTTCATAACGTCCATAAAACCTATCGGGTCGCAGATCGGGAAATTCCCGCCCTGCATCCCACCAGCCTGCGTGTCGAAGACGGTCAGGTCTTCGGCCTGATTGGTCATTCCGGCGCGGGAAAAAGCACGTTGCTGCGCCTGATCAATCGCCTGGAAACCCCGAGTGGCGGGCAGATCATCGTCGACGGTGAAGATGTCACCGCGTTCGACGCCAACGCTCTGCGAGGCTTCCGCCAACAGGTCGGGATGATTTTCCAGCACTTCAATCTGCTGTCCTCCAAGACCGTCGCCGATAACGTTGCCATGCCGTTGACCCTGGCCGGTGATATGTCACGCAGCCAGATCGATCAGCGCGTGGCCGAACTGCTTGAGCGCGTGGGCCTGTCCGATCAGGCAAAGAAATACCCGACCCAGTTGTCTGGCGGGCAAAAGCAGCGGGTGGGTATTGCCCGTGCGCTGGCGACCAAACCGAAAATCCTGCTGTGCGACGAAGCCACCAGCGCCCTTGACCCGCAAACCACGGCATCGGTCCTGCAATTGCTGGCCGAGATCAATCGCGAGCTTAATCTGACCATTGTCCTGATCACCCACGAGATGGACGTGATCCGCCGCGTCTGCGACCACGTTGCCGTCATGGATGCCGGGAGGATCGTCGAGCAGGGCAGCGTGACGGATGTGTTCCTGCATCCCAAGCACCCGACCACCAAGCGTTTCGTGCAAGAAGACGAGCAAATCGACGAAGGTGAACTGCGCGATGATTTCGCCCATGTGCAGGGCCGCATCGTGCGCCTGACGTTCCAGGGTGATGCCACCTACGCACCGCTACTGGGCACTGTCGCCCGGGAGACCGGGGTCGATTACAGCATCCTCGCCGGGCGCATCGACCGGATCAAAGACACCCCCTATGGGCAACTGACCCTGGCCATTACCGGTGGCGACATGGAAGCAGCCTTCGCCCGCTTCACCGCCGCGGATGTTCACATGGAGGTGCTGCGTTGATGGATGCCCTGACCCACCTGTTTTCCAACGTCGACTGGTACGAAATCTGGATCGCCACGGGCGACACCCTGGTGATGCTCGGCGTTTCCCTGGCCTTTACCGTGCTCCTGGGGCTGCCGCTGGGCGTGTTGATGTTCCTGACCTCACCGCGCCAGTTGCTGGAGAATGATCGTCTGTATTCCGGCGTGGCATTGATCGTCAACCTGCTGCGAGCGTTGCCGTTCATCATTTTGCTGATCGTGATGATGCCACTGACCGAAATCATCACCGGCACATCGCTCGGGGTCCTCGGCACCTTGCCGCCGCTGGTGGCGGGCGCAACACCGTTCTTCGCCCGTCTGGTCGAGACCGCACTGCGGGAAGTGGATCGCGGCATCATTGAAGCGACCCAGGCCATGGGCGCAACGACCCGGCAGATCATCATCAAGGCACTGTTGCCCGAAGCGCGACCCGGCATCCTGGCGGCCATAACCGTCACGGCCATCGCCCTGGTGTCGTTCACCGCGATGGCCGGTGCAGTCGGTGCCGGCGGCCTGGGCGACCTGGCTATTCGCTATGGTTATCAGCGCTTCCAGAACGATGTGATGTTTGTCACTGTCGTATTGTTATTGGTGCTGGTACAGATCCTGCAAACCATCGGCGACAAGCTGGTGGCGCACTTCACCCACCGATAACAGCAATCGCTAAACACAGTGGCGGGTCGCCGATCCGCCAAGGCCCGACCGGCCAGAGCCGCCTCGTCAGCAGGCGGCCGTTTCAACGGAGTTGGTGCATGAAAAAGCTACTCGCCGCATTGGCTGCAGTTGTTGCTCTGGGCGCGCACGCCGATGAAACCTTGACCGTCGGCGCCTCGGCTACGCCCCACGCGGAGGTCCTTGAGTTCATCAAGCCGATGCTGGCCAAGGAAGGGATCGACCTGCAAATCAAGGTGTTCAGCGATTACATCCAGCCCAATGCGCTGCTCGCGGATAAAAGCCTCGACGCGAACTTCTTCCAGCATCAGCCGGCCCTGAATGAGTTCAACAAAAGCAACGGCACCGATCTGATTGCCGTGACCAAGGTTCACGTCGAGCCCATGGGCGCTTACTCGAACGGCCTGCTAAAAAAGATCGGCGACCTGCCCGATGGCGCCAACATCGCCCTGCCCAACGAACCCGCCAACGAAGGACGCGCCTTGCTGTTGCTGACGAAAGCCGGGCTGATCTCGCTTAAAGATCCGGGCAACATCCTGTCGAAGCCTCAAGACATCGCCGAGAACCCGAAAAACCTGAAATTCCGCGAGCTGGAAGCGGCCACACTGCCGCGCGTGGTCACTCAGGTTGACCTGACGTTGCTCAACACCAACTACGCGATGAGCGTCAAACTGGACCCCACCAAAGACGCGTTGCTCATCGAAGGCAGCGACTCGCCTTACGTGAACATCCTCGTGGCACGTCCGGAAAATAGAGACTCGATTGCCATGCAAAAACTGGTCGTCGCCTTGCACAGCCCGGAACTGAAGCAATTCATGCTGGAAAAATACCAGGGTGCAATCGTTCCGGCGTTCTGATCAAACACCACCACGCGCCATTGGCCTAGACTCAGGACACTTTCACTCCCTGAGCGAGGATGTTTGTCATGGCGCTGCCCCCCTTCCACCTGGCGGTACCGGTCTATGATCTGGCGGCTGCCCGGCATTTCTACGGCGATGTATTCGGTTGCAGCGAAGGCCGCAGCAGCGAGCATTGGGTCGACTTCAATTTCTTCGGCCACCAGTTAGTGATTCACCACCAAGCCAAAAGCACATCACAAGAGCAAGCCCTGAGCAATCCGGTGGACGGCCATGATGTGCCCGTGCCGCATTTCGGCGTGGTGCTGGAATGGGATCAATGGGAAGCGCTGGCCGATCGACTCAAATCCCGGGAAACCGCGTTCGTTATCGAGCCATACATTCGCTTCAAGGGCCAGGTGGGCGAGCAAGCGACCATGTTCCTGCTCGATCCGTGTGGCAATGCGCTGGAGTTCAAAGCCTTCAAAGACATCGGGCAGTTGTTTGCCAAGTGATGTCGCCTTCGCGAACAAGACTGCGCGTCCCGGTTGCTCCTAGGGATTTTGATTTGCCTTTGGGATTTTGTGTGAATTGACTGTCGAATTACGGCAAGGCCCCGTTTCCAGAAGGCCGAGCGCAGGCGTTGCGCAGGGGGAACGAGGCAAGGACGCCGAGTTAGCCGCACGGGGCCAGGGACGGCCCCTTGCGGCGCCCCCCGGAGCAACGCCGGAGCGAGGGAAATCCGAGCCTAAGCGAGGATCCGCATGGAGGGGCAAGCCTTTTGGCGGGACCTTTTTGGCGTTTGAAAAAGGTTCCTCGCTGTAAGAGCGAAACCGTAATTCCAGCACACCCAGATGCCGGATATACACATCAAGACCAGCGCCAACACATTGTTTTAAAAAATTAAAATGCATTTTGATCGGAGCGAATTCATTCGCGAAGCGGCCATCCGCGTCCGGTTACTCCCGCACCAACAACCCCGGCAATTGCGCGATCATTTTCTGGTTATTCAACGGCGACCGGATAAACCCGCGCTGGGTGCCGTCCGGGCCAAGCAGGGCAAGGTTGCCGCTGTGGTCGACGGTGTAGTTGGGCTTGCTGGTGTCGGCAGGGATGAATGGAATGCTCACTGCGTTGGCGAGTTTCTGGATGTCGTCGACGGACGCGGTCACACCCTGGAACTCGGGGTCGAAGTAGCCCAGGTATTGCTTGAGCTGCTGCGGCGTATCGCGATTTGGGTCAACACTGACCAGCACGATTTGCAGCTTGCCCACAACGTCCTTGGGTAATTCGCTTTTGATCTGGCGCAGTTGGGCGAGGGTGGTTGGGCAGATGTCCGGGCAAAAGGTGTAGCCGAAAAACAGCATCGTCCATTTACCCTTCAACTCATTCATGACGACCGGTTTGCCGTCCTGATTGGTCATCTTCACGTCAGGCAGGCTGCGGCTGGTGGGCAGCAGGATGATGCCTGCATCAATCAACGCCGTCGGATCGCCCTGTCCTCTGCCAGACAGCACCTTGTTGACGGTAAGGCCCAGGACCAACGCCACCAGGGCGACCAGAATAAAAACGGTTTTCTGAACTCGAGTCATAGATTCAACAATAAGTAGTGGTCGACAAGCAGCGCGATAAACAGCAGGAACAAGTAGTAAATAGAGTACTTGAAGGTGTTGATCGCCGCGTGCGGCTTGGTGCCACGGTACAGCACCCAGGCCCATTGCAGAAAGCGCGCGCCCAACCCCAGGGCACACAGCAGGTACAGCATGCCGCTCATGTGAATCACGTAGGGCATGAGGCTGACCGCGAGCAGGACGAAGGTGTACAGCAGAATATGCACCTTGGTGTAATGCTCGCCGTGGGTGACGGGCAGCATCGGGATGTCTGCCTTGGCGTATTCCTCTTTGCGATGAATCGCCAGCGCCCAGAAGTGCGGCGGGGTCCAGGCGAAGATGATCAGCACCAGCAGCAACGGTTCGGCGCTGACATGCCCGGTGATGGCGACCCAACCCAACAGCGGCGGCGCGGCCCCGGCCAGGCCGCCGATCACAATATTCTGCGGTGTGGCGCGTTTCAAGAAGCCGGTGTAGATCACCGCGTAGCCGAGCAACGAGGCCAGCGTCAGCCACGCCGTGAGCGGGTTGGTGAACGCCAACAGCAAGGCTTGCCCGGCCACCGCCAGCAGCAACGCAAAGGTCATGGCCGACACAGGTGACACGCGCCCTTCGGCAATCGGCCGCTTGTGGGTGCGGGCCATCACGGCATCAATGCGTCGATCCACCACGTGATTGACCACCGCCGCGCCGCCCGCGCAAAAAGCGATCCCCATGTTGCCAAACACCAGCACCGTCCAAGGCACTCCAGCGCGTGTGGCGAGGAACATGCCGACCAGTGAGGTGATCAGCATCAGCACCAACACTTTGGGCTTGGTCAGTTCGAGGTAGTCACGCCAAATAGCCTGGCTGTGTCGCTCGCTGATTAGAGTAGCCATGGCGTCTCTCCTTCTCGTTATTATTCTGTGCCAGGTTATTTGCCGGGTTGAAGCTGCCCGTGGGCCGATCCCTGCCCTTCAAAGCGGTGTCGGCGTTTCGTCTTGGTCGCCCAGCCAAGGGCTGAACGTGTACGGTAATTCACCAGTGTCAGGGTCAACATCAAGGCCGCACCACCGGCGTTATGGGCCACGGCAATCGGTAGCGGCAGGTGAAGAATCACGTTGCTGATACCCAGTCCCACCTGAGCCGCCAGGGCCAACAACACCAGGGTGGCCATGCCTTTGAGCCCGGCTCGTTGAAGTTGCCAGGCCAGCGCCAGCAATACCAAAGTCACCACGACTGCGCCGATGCGATGCGTCAGGTGGATCGCGGTGCGGGCATCACTGTCCAGTTGCCCGCCCAGATAGTTCGGGCCTATGTGCTGCGTGAGGTGAAAGCCATTGGCGAAGTCTGCCTTGGGCCACCATTCGCCATGACAGGTGGGCAAGTCGATACAGGCCACTGCGGCATAGTTGGAGCTGACCCAGCCGCCGAGGGCGATTTGCCCAATCACCAGCACCAGTCCCAGCGCCGCCAGACGGCGTAATCGAGAAGGTAACTGCGGCAAGGGTGCGAAGGCCCCGGACAAACGCAGCGTCAGCAAAAACAGCAGGCTCAAGGTCGCGACGCCGCCCAGTAAGTGCGCCGTAACCACCTGCGGCCACAACTTGAGGGTTACCGTCCACATGCCGAACGCGGCCTGAGCGATGACCACGCAGAGCATCAGCAGCGGCAATTTCAGCGGCTGCCCGGCGTTATGGCGACGACGCACGGCCTGCGCCGCCAGCGCCATGATCATCAACCCCAGCGTACCCGCGAAGTAACGGTGGACCATCTCGTTCCAGCCCTTGTGGGCTTCGACGGGCGCCTCGGGAAAGTGCAATTCGGCATGCGCCAGTTGCGCCTCGCTGTTGGGCACACTGATAAAACCGTAACAGCCAGGCCAGTCCGGGCATCCCAACCCTGCGTGGGTCAGCCGGGTGTAGGCGCCGAGTAACACCACAACCAGCGCAAGCAGCGTGGCAAGCAAAGCGAGGCGAAATCCAGGTCTGGCCATGACGATGCCCTATCCGATGTTCGACAGTTTCAACAGTTGGCGTAGATCGTTGAGCAGGTCCTTGCCGTCGACCTTGGCGTCGTAACGCAGCACCAGGTTGCCGTGGGGATCAACAATCCAGAGGTGTGGCGCTTCAACGCCGGGTGCAAGGGTGTTGTACCGCGATAGATCCAGCGGGTAGCGCTGCAACTGCGGGTATTCGCGCGCAAGCTTCGCCGAGTAATTGGCCTCCAGCGGTTGTGCGGTCGCCAGCGCGTGGCTGGCGCGAGTCGCGTCACGGCCCAGACCGATCTGGACCTGCCGCGCCAGATAGACCAGCTGTTGGCAATCTGCCGCGCAGCCCTGCGGCGCGCTGACCAGCAGTTGCCAACGGGGCTCGTCGGCCGGCACCCCAAGATCGGCGCGACCTTGCCCGTTACCGATCAGCTCGCCGTGGTAGCTGCGGCCGTCTGGCACCCAGAACTGCAGTTTGTACATGCCGGTCGCCAGAAGGATCGGGCCGAGGGCCACCAGCAACACCAGAATCAGTTGCAAACGTCCCTTGCGGCGACTCTGCGGTGCGCGTGTTTCAGACATGTTGTGTGGATTCATGGCCGCTCCCATGGGTTTTCTCCTTGGCGTTGTGTAATCCGAGGTACAGATAAAGGCCGAACAGCGCCGTCGCCATGGCGAACCACTGAACGGCGTAACCGAGGTGTTTTTCCGGGCCCATCGCCACCACCGGCCAATCGAGCTGATACGCAGCGACGCCAGGCTCAAGCCGTAATTCATCGGCAAACCCTTGGCGTCCCAGTTCGGGCCAGAGCGTTGCCGGATCCACCGCTGTGACCAAACGCGGCCATGGGGCACCTGCAGGGTCGGGCGCTAATTGGAAGGTGGCGCCAGACGGCACATACACCCAGGCGTTGAGGTTCAGAACTTGGCTGGGGGTGGTGAATACCGGCGGCGTGCGGCGCTCTGGCCAAGGCAACCAGCCGCGATTGACCAGCAGCCACAACCCGCTGGCCTGATCGTGAAACGGCTGGATCAACTCAACACCGGCTCTGCCGCCACGGGTGCTGTTGTCCAGGAGCAGGGTGTGTTCGGCGTCGAACTGGCCGCGCAACTGCACGCGACGATAGGCGGGGTCGACTGTTTGTTCGAGGTGAGTGCCGGGCATGGGTTCAGCCGCGCGGCGCTCGGCGTAATGGGCCAGCAGTACGCGCTTTTCCTCGCCCCGATCAAGCTGCCAGAAGCCGAGAAAAATCAGCATCGGCAGTAACAGAAACACCACCACCGTGGGTGCCCGGCCAGGTTGGAAGCGCTTCATGGCATGCCCCAATTGCGGGTAGCTATACTGCAATACATCGCCTATACCTCCCCCAACGTCATGGAGTTTCATCATGCTCAAAGCGGCGATTGTTCTATTGCTTATTGCCACGATGATCAGTCTGTTCAGCGGCCTGTTCTTTCTGGTCAAAGACGACAGCAGTTCCACCCGGGTGGTGAGGGCCCTGACCGTGCGTGTCAGCCTGGCCGCCATCACCGTCATCCTGATTGCGTGGGGCTTCTACAGCGGTCAATTGGTCTCTCACGTCAGCTGGTAAGCCTTGCTTCTACAAGACGTAGACAAAGACAAACAGGCCGATCCACACCACGTCGACAAAGTGCCAATACCAACTTGCCGCCTCGAAACCGAATTGATGATCGGCATCAAAGTGCCCGCGCATCACCCGCATCAGCATCACAAACAAAATGATCGTGCCGATGGTCACGTGGGCCCCGTGAAACCCGGTGAGCATGAAGAAGGTCGCGCCGTAGATGCCCGAGCCGAGGGTCAGCCCCAGCTCGTGATAGGCCTCGATGTATTCAGTAGCCTGCAACGCCAAAAACCCCAGACCCAGCAAGACCGTCAGCGCCAGCCAGACTTTCAGGGCGCCGCGATGGCCTTTTTTCAGCGCATGGTGAGCGATGGTGACCGTGACACTGGAGCTGACCAGCAGAATGGTGTTGATCAGCGGCAAGTGCCACGGATTGATGATCTCTTTAGGACCCGGGAAAAGTTTTGGGTCCGGGGTATTCATCAGCGGCCAGGCGTATTGGAAATTAGGCCAGAGCATATGCGCGATGCCCTTGGAGCCCTCGCCGCCCAGCCAGGGACCCGACAGGTTGCGCACGTAAAACAGGGCACCAAAGAAGGCGATAAAGAACATCACTTCAGAAAAAATGAACCAGCTCATGCCCCAGCGGAACGAGCGATCCATCTGCGCGCTGTACAGACCGCTGCGGCCTTCCTTGATCACGGTGCCGAACCAGCCGAACAGCATGTAGGCCAGTAGCAGGCCGCCGACGAAAAAGATCAGTGGCCCGTGGGAGTCGGGCCGTCCTGCCTTCATGTCGTTGAACCAGGTGCCCAGGCCAAACATCGTGACGAACATGCCAACCGTGGCGATGATCGGCCATTTGCTTTGCGCGGGAACGTAGTAATGCTCGTAAATTGCCATCTTATTGTTCTCCTTATCGGGCGCCCTGGATGAATCCAGGTCCTAACCGCCATTGCTTGCCACTTTTGCAGCCGGTGGTTGGCGAGCGGTGATATCGAACAGCGTGTAAGCGAGCGTCAGTTCTTTCTGGTTCTTGGGCAGGTCGCGATCAACGATGAAGCGCACCGGCATTTCAATGCGTTCTCCCGGCTGTAGCACTTGCTGGGTGAAGCAAAAGCATTCGGTCTTGTGGAAGTAAACCGCGACGTCGCCCGGCGAAATGCTGGGGACGGCCTGCGCCGTCATCGCCTTGTTGGTCGGGTTATGGGCCACGAACAGCATCTCGTTGACCGCACCGGGATGCACAACCAGCTCCTCAGCCTTGGGGTAGAAGTCCCAGGCCATGTCGACGTTGTTGCTCGAGACAAATTGCACCCGCACCTGGCGATTCAGATCAACGACCTGCGACCCTTCATATTTATCGCCGGTCTTGCCGTTGATACCGAGCGTTTTGCACATCACGTCGTACAGCGGCACCAAAGCAAAACCGAAGGCGAACATCACGACCACCAGCAATAACAGGCGGATCACCAGGCGTTTGATCGAGCGCGCGTCGCTCATGTCATTTCACTTCCGGGGGCGTCGTGAAGGTGTGATAGGGCGCCGGTGAAGGAATGCTCCACTCCAGGCCCTCGGCACCGTCCCACGGTTTGGCCGGTGCTGGCGGACCACCACGAATGGTTTTGATCACGATGAACAGGAAGAAAAGCTGCGTCGCGCCAAAGGTGAAGGCTCCGATGGACGACACCATGTTGAAGTTGGCGAACTGCAGGTTGTAATCCGGAATCCGGCGCGGCATGCCCGCCAAACCAAGGAAGTGCATCGGGAAGAAGGCCATGTTCATGCCCACGAACGACAGCCAGAAATGCAGCTTGCCGAGGGTTTCGTCGTACATGTGCCCGGTCCATTTCGGCAGCCAGTAATAGGCCGACGCGAAGATCCCGAAGATCGCACCCGGCACCAGCACATAGTGGAAATGCGCGACCACGAAGTAGGTGTCCTGATACTGGAAATCCGCCGGGGCTATCGCCAGCATCAACCCGGAGAAACCGCCGATGGTGAACAGGATCACGAACGCCACCGCAAAGAGCATCGGGGTCTCGAAGCTCAGCGACCCCTGCCACATGGTACTGACCCAGTTGAACACCTTGACCCCGGTGGGCACCGCGATCAGCAGGGTGGCATACATGAAGAACAACTCGCCCACAAGCGGGATACCGACCACGAACATGTGGTGGGCCCAGACGATGAACGACAGGAAGGCGATGCTCGCCGTGGCATAAACCATCGACGTGTAGCCAAACAGCGGCTTGCGCGAGAAGGTCGGGATGATCGAGCTGACCGCGCCGAATGCCGGCAGGATCATGATGTACACCTCAGGGTGCCCGAAGAACCAGAACACGTGCTGGAACAACACCGGATCACCGCCGCCCGCCGCACTGAAGAAGCTGGTGCCGAAGTGGATGTCCATCAACATCATGGTCACGCAACCCGCCAGCACCGGCATCACCGCAATCAACAGGAAGGCCGTGATCAGCCAGGTCCAGACGAACAGCGGCATTTTCATCAAGGTCATGCCGGGCGCACGCAGGTTGAGAATGGTCGCGATCACGTTGATCGCGCCCATGATCGAGCTGATGCCCATCAAGTGGATGGCGAAGATGAAGAAGGTCACGCTTTCCGGCGCATAGGTGGTCGACAGCGGGGCGTAGAAGGTCCAGCCGAAGTTCGGCCCGCCACCCGGCATAAACAGGGTCGACACCAGCAACAGGAACGCCGCCGGGAGCAACCAGAAACTGAAGTTGTTCATCCTCGGCAGGGCCATGTCCGGTGCGCCGATCATCAACGGGACCATCCAGTTGGCGAGGCCGACGAATGCGGGCATCACCGCACCGAAAACCATCACCAGCCCGTGCATGGTGGTCATCTGGTTGAAGAAGGCCGGCTCGACGATTTGCAGACCCGGCTGGAACAGCTCGGCACGAATGACCATGGCGAAAGAGCCGCCCAGTAAAAACATGCAGAAGCTGAACCACAGGTACAGCGTGCCAATGTCTTTGTGGTTAGTCGTCAGCACCCAACGCATCAGGCCTTTTGCGGGGCCGTGAGCGTGCTCATCATGGCCGGCGTGGCTATGGTCATCGATCACTGCACTCATGTCCTGTCTCCTGCAAAACGGGGAGCGAAACACGCCAGGGCGAAACGTGAGGAATAGGCAATTGAAGGGATCATTTGCTGTCCGCCTGTTTCAGAGCCAGCACGTCTTTGGGGGTGACTATGTCGCCTTTGTTGTTACCCCATGCATTACGCTCGTAGGTCACCACCGCCGCGATATCGACCTCGGAAAGCTGTTTGCCGAACGCAGCCATGGCTGTGCCTGGCCGGCCATGGAAGACCGTGCTCAAGTGCTCTGCCTTAGGCCCGGTGGCCACTTTCGAACCCTTGAGCGCCGGGAACATCGGCGGCAAACCCTGGCCCTCGGCCTGGTGACACGCCACGCAGGTGGTGTGGTAAACCTTGTCGCCACGGGCGACCAGTTCATCCAGCGTCCACTCTTTGGAGGTCAGCTCCTTGAGTTTGGCGGTCTCGGCTTTGCGGCCCGCCAGCCAGGTATCGAAATCGGCCTGGGACTTGGCCTCGACCACAATGGGCATGAAACCGTGGTCCTTGCCGCACAGTTCAGAGCACTGGCCACGGTAGATGCCTGGCGTTTCGACGCGGGTCCAGGCTTCGTTGACGAACCCCGGGATGGCGTCGCGCTTGACCGCAAAGGCCGGCACCCACCAGGAGTGGATAACGTCGGCGGCGGTCACCAAAAAGCGTATTTTCACACCCACCGGAACCACCAGCGGTTCGTCAACTTCCAGCAGGTAGTGTTCGCCCTTGGCTTCTTTGTTATGAATCTGATCAGCCGGGGTCGCCAGGTTGCTGAAGAACTCGACGTCTTGCCCCAGGTATTTGTAATGCCATTTCCACTGATAACCGGTGATCTGAATATCAAGCGCCGACTCACTGGTGTCGTACATCTTGATCAGGGTTCTGGTCGCCGGAATGGCCATTACGATAAGGATCAGGAGGGGCACAATCGTCCAGAGAATTTCGACGGTCGTGCTCTCATGAAACTTGGCTGCCACCTGGCCGGTGGAGCGACGATGGACGATCATCGACCAGAACATGGCGCCAAATACCACAACGCCAATCACCACACAGATCCAGAAAATGGTCATGTGCAGGTCGAATACTTCGTGACTGACTACAGTCGCTCCCGGCGCCATATTCGTGGTCCAGGCGGCTTGTGCCTGGCTGAATACCGACCACAACAGGAGGCCCATCCAGACATGTGGATGTCGCATCATTGCGGGTTCCCCTTATCGTTCTTGTTATCCCGCCGGCTTTCACCTGCGGCCAAGGGAGCGGCGGCCAAGAATGGGGACTTGGCGGTCGGGGCCAGGGCTGCAAATGCAGTCGGGCGTCACCAGCTAATCTTCCTTCAGCCCCGAGTATAGACAGCGACTCAGACCTCGCAATGCGATGTGGGAAAACTAGTTAGCTGGCTAAATTGTCGATTCGGGGCTATATCGGGCGCGAAATGTGTAACGCAATCGGACGCGTCTTAGATCTCATTCACATAAATGTGAATTTGTTATGACAAATGCGTCTTAGCAAATTTTATAAGCGCGCTACCGTATGACTTCGTTTTCTTTTCAATCCTGCTTCACTGCTTTCAGGAGCCTTCATGAACACCGCCGCTTTGCGCGAGCAGATTCAACGTGCGCATCAACATGAGGCCAAAACCGGCCAATTGTCGCGTCAGCTGGAAACTCAATTGCCTCACCTTCACCCTGCCATTCACCTACCTGAACTGGACGCAAAGGGTGTTCTGACACGTTTTGTTGCAGCTTATATCGAACTGGTTCCGGACTTGCTCGACGCCGCCCACGAGGTTGCGCTCGAAGCCGGTATCGAGGATCAAATCAAACCCGTATTGAAGATCGCCGAACACTTTTTTCTTCAGCCGCCGAGCATCATGGCCGGCCACGAGGGCCTGGACAGCCTGCTGGATGAAGCCTATCTGGCCCATCGTCTGGTCGAAGAAGTGAATGACCTCTACATCAAGCACTTCGGCCAACCGCTGATTCCATCGAATACCACCGTGGCCAGCGTGATTGCCCACCAGTTGATTGGCGAAGCGTTCGCCAATCAACTGGACGAAGCGGTCCATCATGCCGTAGACGAAATGCTCGACGATGAAAGCTTCGCGCTCGACTCCGTCGAAGCCTATCGCGACCGCCTGATCAGCCCGGACACCGAAGCCGCATGGAAGCGTTGGCCGTGCCTGTCGCGCCAGCTGGGCGTCGGGCTTGATCTAGAGCAAACCCGCGCCGTCTGACATCACTGCTTGCAGCGCACCGCCACACTGCGCACGACTCAGGCCGAACCGACGCCTGCCGTTGTGCGCAATCTCCCCTCCAGTCGACGCTTAAGGCCACGAGGCTCGATAATCAACCGCGAGCCTGTCGCCGCATTGGCGCGTCCCCACTCTTCAAGCAGCTCAAGACACGAGTGGTCGATATAACTCAGGTTATTGAGCGGCACATGCACCGTGCTGCCGTGCGGAACGGTACCCAGAATCCGGGTCAACGCCGGGACTTTGAGAAAGGTCGCAGCGCCCATCAATCGCAGCTCCATTTCCCCCTCGGCATCCAGATCAACCAGGCTGACCTTTAAACGCGATGCCTTCCACGCCAGTTTGGCCAGGGTCAAACCAAAGCCAATCAATACACCCGTCAACAGGTCAGTGAAGATGATCGCCACTGCGGTCGCGGCGTAGGTGAACATCGGCATCCGCCCATAGCGACCCAGCCCGCGAAAAGCCTTTAGGTCGACCAGTTTCAACCCGGTATAGACCAGAACGCCCGCCAGGCTGGCGACCGGGATGCTTTGCAGCACACTGGACAGCAGCAACACGAAGGCCAATAACCAGACGCCGTGAAAAACCGCCGACAGCCGGGTGCGAGCGCCGGCCTGGACGTTGGCCGAGCTGCGCACTATCACGCCGGTCATCGGCAGGGCGCCGAGCAAACCGCAGAGCATGTTGCCCACCCCTTGGGCGGTCAGTTCCCGATCGAAATCCGAACGCGGGCCGTTGTGCATGCGATCCACCGCAGCGGCGGACAACAGCGTCTCGGCACTGGCGATAAATGCCACCGCGAAGGCCGCGATCAAAATACCCGGATCCGCCAGACTCAGCAGGTCGGCGGGGCGCAACCAGTCAATGGCTTCAGCGAGATTGGCCGGCACCTCGACGCGCTTGATTTGCAGGGCGAACGCCAGGCTGACAAGGGTCGCAAGACCGACACCCAGCAACGCGCCCGGTACAAAGCGCAACGCCGTTGGTCGCCATTTGTCCCACAGCCACATCACCATAATCGTACCCAGCCCGAGCATCCCGGCCTGTAAGCCGGTGCCCGGCCCGATGGCCTGAATCAAGGTCGCGGGGAACCCGATCAGGTTATCCAGCCCAGACGGTTTGGGTCCGCCATCAAACATCACATGCACTTGAGACAGGACGATCAGCACGCCAATCCCGGCGAGCATGCCGTAGACCACCGCAGGCGCGGTGACCCGAAACCAGCAGCCAAGCTTGAAGCGTCCCGCCAAAACCTGCAGCAGACCCGCCAGAAGCAGGATCGGTCCCAACATCGCCATCCCGTGTTCGCGCACCACTTCAAAGACCAGGACCGCCAAACCTGCGGCCGGACCGCTGACCTGCAACGGCGAGCCGGCCAGCCAACCCACCACCAGACCACCGATGATGCCAGTGATCAGCCCTTTGGCAGGCGGCATGCCCGAGGCAATCGCAATACCCATGCACAAGGGCAGGGCGACGAGGAACACCACCACGGAAGCCAATAGCTCCCGAGGCAAAACGGATTTCAGTTCTGCAGTACCCATGATGACTCTCCGGGATTCTTCAGACGTGACAAGGCCCGCCAGCGCATAGGAAGCGCTGCCGCTAAAGGCCCAAGAAGGATTTTATGAAAGTCAGCTGTGAATCAGACGCGAGCGCCTAAAACCGTGCTCTGGGTGTTGCCACCGGTATCGGATGGGTGCCATCGAGCGGCAGAAACCGGTCTTGCGAGGCATCGTAAGCCAGGATTTCGCTGGTCTCGATGCTGTAGACCCAACCGTGGATGAACAAGTGACCGCTGGCCATCTTCGACGCCACCGAAGGGTGCGTGCGCAAATGCTGCAACTGGGCGATGACGTTTTCCTGGGTCAACACGTGCATGCTTTCTTGCTCGTTGGCGCAATGACAATTGTCTTCGACCACCGTCTTGGCGACTTCGGCATGCCGCAGCCAAGCCTTGACCGTGGGCATTTTCTCCAGGGTTTGAGGATTGAGGACGGCGCGCATGGCGCCGCAATCGGAATGCCCGCAAATGATGATGTGCTGCACGCCCAAGGCGATGACCGCGTATTCAATGGCGGTGGAAACGCCGCCATTCATCTGGCCGTAAGGTGGCACGACATTCCCGACGTTACGGGTAACGAACAGGTCGCCGGGGGCGCTTTGGGTGATCAACTCGGGGACGATGCGTGAATCGGCGCAGGCGATGAACATGGCCCGAGGACGCTGAGCCGTGGCGAGCTTTTTGAAGAGTTCTTCCTGCTGCGGGAAGATCTCATGACGAAAATGCAAAAACCCGTCAACGATATGCTGAAGCGCTGCCTCGGCATTTTCCGCCTCTGGTGAGGCGCTGGCCGACGCAGCCAGAGGCTGTTTATCCCTGTCACTCATGTCTGGTTCTCTCTGACGGATTGATGTGGATTTTCCTGCGGTTTCTGGAGCGAGACTGATCAGTCACTCCAGGGTCGACAGTAGCCGTCCAAGCTTAATTGAAACTTAATATAACGCTCTAGGCCGCGGCTCCCGGGGCCAATGGGGGCTGCCTCACTACAACAACGACATCTGCCCCCCTGGTGGACAAAACGCCTCGCAATCCAGATCAAAGCCTTCGCGCCGGTTCAAGCCCAGCCGCTTGATCGCCACACTGTAACGCCGGGCCAGCAAATCTGCGAATGGTCCTTCACCGCGCATTCGTACGCCAAAACGACTGTCATACACCTCGCCGCCGCGACTCTGTCGAATCAGGCTCATGACATGCGCTGCCCGCTGTGGATAGTGCGCCTGAAGCCACTCCTCGAACAACGGGGCGACCTCCAGCGGTAAACGCAGCATCACGTAGCTTGCGCTCAATGCACCGGCCGCTTTGGCTTCGGCCAGCAAGCTTTCCAGCTCACTGTCGTTGATCATCGGGATCATGGGCGCGCACAACACGCCAACGGGAATGCCCGCCTCACGCATCACCCGAATCGCCCTCAGCCGCGCCTTGGGCGCCGCCGCACGAGGCTCAAGGATACGTTTGAGCTCATCATCGAGGGTCGTCAGGCTGATAAACACCGACACCAGCCGCTGCTTTGCCAACTCGGCGAGCAGATCAAGGTCACGCAGAATCAACGACCCCTTGGTGATGATCGTCACTGGATGACGATAGCGCAACAAAACGTCCAGGGTCGCGCGGGTGATTTTGTATTCACGCTCAATCGGCTGATAAGGATCGGTATTGGACCCTAGCGTGATCGGCGCGCAGCGGTATCCCGGCTTGGACAACTGCTGCTCCAACACCGCAGCAGCGTTGGTCTTGGCGATCAGCTTGGTCTCGAAATCCAGCCCCGGCGACATGTCCCAATAGGCGTGGCTGGGCCGCGCATAACAATAAATACAGCCGTGCTCACAGCCCCGATAAGGATTGATGGAGCGGTCGAAAGGGATGTCCGGCGAAGTGTTGCGCGTAATAATGGTTTTCGCCGTCTCGCTACGCACCTCGGTGCCTTGGGTCAGCGGCACTTCCTGATACCAGCCGTCATCCTCCGCGACCGAGCGGTTGGGCGCGAAGCGATTGTGTGGGTTACTGGCGGTTCCGCGCCCGCGGGGAGGCAGAGCAGTGGACATGAGGGCTCTCCAGACACTGTGTATGCATACAGTATCTGCGATCATCCCTTTTGCCTAGCTCCACCGGGCGAGCGGTCACCTTCCCACACACATTAATCAACCCGCCTTGCGGATGCTTGCGACATCTCCCGCCTTCACCGCTCCCGCCTGATTCCCCCAACTGCTGCGGATGAAATTGACCACGTCAGCCACTTCCTGGTCCGACAGACGCCAGGCGTAGGCAGGCATGGTGAAGGTCGACGGCGCGGTATGGGTCGCCGCCAGCGTGCCGCCTTTGAGGACGATGTGAATCAACGAGGCCGCGTCTTCGGACTGCAACACCGGGTTGCCTGCCAGCGCCGGGAACACGCGGGTATAGCCATGCCCGTCGGTGCGGTGACACGCCGCGCAGTTGTCGATGTAGACCGCAGCGCCGGCTTTGCTGTCATCGCCTTTCCACAGCGCTTTGGCGACCTGCTCATCGTATTGATGGGGCTGATCGTCAGGGTTGTTGGCGGGCAGGGTTTTCAGGTAACGGGCAATGGAGGTCAAATCTTCATCGCTCATGTATTGCATGCTGTGCACGATCACATCGGTCATACCGCCGAACACGGCGCTGCGGTCACTGCGGCCGGTTTTGAGGAACTGCACCAGTTGCGCCTCGGACCAGCTCCCGAGGCCATCTTTATGATCGCCACGCAGGCTTTTGGCGATCCAGCCTTCAAGCGGTGCGCTGCCGGATAGGAATGTGTTGCCTTCATTCGCGCTCAAGGCTTTTTCCTGCATGCTGATGGCCCGTGGTGTGTGGCACGCGCCGCAATGGCCAAGGCCTTCAACCAGGTACGCGCCACGACTGACCACGGCATCTTGCGCAGCCGGTGCCTGATAGGCCTCGACCTTCGGCGCGAACATCCAGCGCCAGCCCGTCAACGGCCAGCGCATGCTCAATGGCCAAGGGATGTCGACGGCCTTATTGCCCTGAGCAACGGGCTCTACACCTTTCATGAAGTACGCGTACAACGCCTGCATGTCGGCTTCGGTCACTCGCGCATACGACGGATACGGCATGGCGGGGTACAAGGTGCTGCCGCTTTTGGCGACGCCCTGACGCACGGCGTTGTCGAAGTCCTCGAAGCTGTAGGCGGCTATGCCGGTCTTGTCCGGGGTGATGTTGGTCGAGTAAATCGTGCCAATGGGCGTTTCCATGGGCAGCCCACCGGCGAATGGCTTGCCATCCTTCGCAGTGTGGCAGGCCACGCAGTCACCGGCACGCGCCAGGTATTCGCCCTGTTTGATCAACGCCGGGGCCGGGTTATCAACAGCGAAAGCAGGGACGCCGAAACACAGGGCCAAGGTCGCGATAAGCAGATTTTTCATGATCATCGCTCCTTATGCCTGAACCAGCGGGCCTGGGTTTTTCAGGTACTGCTCGCGAATCGCCTTGGCCGACCAGTAGGTCAGCGCAGCCACCAGACCTGTCGGGTTATAACCAAGACCTTGTGGGAAAGCGGACGCCCCCGGGACGAAAACGTTATGCACGTCCCAGCTCTGCAGGTAGCGATTGATCACACTGGTTTTCGGGTCGGAGCCCATGATCGCGCCACCGTTCAGGTGGGTGGTCTGGTAAGCGGCAGTGTTGAAGTGCTCGCCCACTTTTTTACCCAACAAGGCGATGGCTTTGGGGTTCATGGCTTCGGCAATTTTGCTCATTTTCGAGACCATGAACTGGTTCATCTTGATGTCGTTTTCCTGCCAGTCGAAGGTCATGCGCAATAAAGGCTGGCCGTAGGCATCGCGGTAGGTCGGATCGAGATCCAGGTAGTTACCCCGGTAGGATTGATGCGCGCCGTGGGCGTCCATCGACACTTGGTGCGAATAAAAATCGGCGGTGGTGCGCTTCCAGGCGCTGCCCCAGGCTGGCGTGCCCGGCGGGTTGGACGTACCGGCAATCGGCCGGCTGCCCGCCTGGTTGACCCACATCGGTGAGCCCCCGACGAAACCGTGCGGCCCGTGATCGAAGTTGTCCGCGTTGAAGTCATCAATCGCAACGCCCGCGCCACCCGCACCGATGAAGTTGTTGGTGTACACGTCTTTGTCGAAGAACGCCTTGATGGTTGCCATGTTCTGGTAGGCGAAGTTTTTGCCGACCACACCCTCTCCGGTTTTCGGGTCGTAAGGCTTGCCGATCCCGGAAAGCAGGAGCATGCGCACGTTATTGAATTGAAACGCACCGAGGATCACCAGATCGGCCGGCTGCTCGATTTCCCGGCCCTGCGCATCGACGTAGGTCACGCCGGTGGCCTTGGTTTTGCTGCTGTCGAGGTTGATCCGCAGCACATGGGCGTTGGGCCGTAGCTCGAACGTCGGGGTCTGTTTGAGCGCCGGCAGGATGTTCACGTTGGGTGAGGCTTTGGAATACATGTAGCACACGTAACCGCTGCAAAATCCGCAGAAGTTGCACGGTCCCATCTGCGCGCCATAAGGGTTGGTGTAAGGCCCTGAGGTGTTGGCCGAGGGCAGGTCATACGGCTTGTAGCCCGCGACGCCGGCAGCTGTGTGAAACATCTGCGCGGAGTAGGTCCTTTTCTGCGGCACCAGTGGGAAATGATCGGAGCGATCAGGCGCATATGGATTGCCACCTTTGCCCTGGCCGACATTTTCGCCCT
This sequence comes from Pseudomonas sp. ASL8, assembly GCF_056680355.1. NCBI lineage: Bacteria > Pseudomonadati > Pseudomonadota > Gammaproteobacteria > Pseudomonadales > Pseudomonadaceae > Pseudomonas > Pseudomonas sp. ASL8. Next base: position 1,589,421 of record NZ_CM155278.1, read on the forward strand.
TGACCGTCCACGCCTGACCAGAGGTGCCGAAGACTTTCTCGGCGAAGTCGAAGTGCGGCTCCAGCTCTTCATAGCTGACGCCGAAATCCTGAATGGTCATGTCCTTGGGGATGAAGCTTTTGCCGTAGCGCTCTTCGTAATGACTGCGCATGCGAAGCTCGATCGGGTCGACCCGAAAGTGCACGCCGGACCAATGCAAACCCGCGCCGCCCACACCATTGCCGGGCAGAAACGCACCGAGCTGGCGGTTAGGCAGGGCCACGTCATTGACGCTGTGACGGATGGTCACGGTTTCCTTGGAGATGTCCTGGAACAGCTTTTTGCGCACGCTGTAGGTCAGTTCGTCGATCACCTGGGGATAGTTGCCGTCCGGGTAGGTGTCTTGCATCGGTCCGCGTTCAAGGGCGAGCACATTGAGCCCGGCTTCGGTGAGTTCCTTGGCCATGATTGCGCCGGTCCAGCCAAAGCCGATGATCACTGCATCGACCTTCTTCATGATGGTTGCCATGCTCAAGCCCTCTCGCCGCGAATAGACACTGCCGGGAACGGGTAGGGCTCGTTGCGTTCGACCCAATCCATGAAATCGGCGCGAGCGCCCGGGAAACCGACCATGGTCCAGCCGACCAGGCCCTTATTGCCACCGTGGATCGGGTCGCAGAAAAACCCCTCCTTGGTGTTTTGCAGCAACAGATTGAAAAACAGACTCGGCGGCACGCTGTCGAACGTCGCCTTGCCTGCTTCCAGCTGCTTGAGTGCCTCGTCCTGCGCAGACGGGCTCAACTCGGCGAAGACCTTGCCGTGTTGCTGTTTGCACCAGATGTCGCAGGCAGCGATGCCCAGACGGTAGATGTCCTTGGGCACCAGCTTGCTCTGCCAACCCATTTCCTTCGGCGCGTCGGCCACGAAAGGCCCTTGCATGAACCACAGCGCACCGTTGGCATACGGCGTGTTCATCTGCCGATCAATGTATTCCGGCGCCCCGGCTTCAAGGGCGCCAGGGCCCTGTTCGTCATCCGGAATCAGGCGCGCGACCGCCGCATTGATGAAGGCCCATTCTTCAGCCGTGAAATAGCTCGGCTCATACACCTTATTACTGGCAGGGGCTTCGGGCGGCGGTGTCGCGGTGGTCACGGCCGGTGGTTGAGCCAGCACGACGCTGCTGCCCAGACCGAAGCCCGCACTGGCGACCGTTACCACGGGGATCAACGTCAGGGTTTTGCGCAGAAACTCACGCCGCGGATTGTCTTGCTCAGACATGGGATGCCTCATCTTGCGATCACGGTTAAGGAGCCGCTCTTGGGCGGCCAGTCTTTTCGGGGCTGTTGGGTCGCACAGACAAGGTGCCACGACTTTAAGTACAGAACGCGCCGGCGAACTTAAGTTACAAATGGTAGCAGGCTAACGATAAGAAAAATCGATTCAGCATCAAAAAATCAGATCATTCCGACAAATGAAACCGGTATCAGTCTGCAAATCACAGTTCTTTGACATCTTTCTCACACAGCGTTGACCCCCCAAACCTCAGTCTCGCCGGTCAACCATGCCCTGTCAGACGGTTCTCCCGATGCCTAATAAGCTGCTCCTTACGCTGTGCCTTGCTTTCATCGCCCCGCTGCTCGCGCCATTGGCGCAGGCTGACGACGCCACCCCAGGATTGAGCCCACGTCCAACCCAATGGGCGCAATCGATAGACCCTAAATACAACCTCTACAAAATGACGCCCACGCTGTATCGCAGCAAGTTGCCTGACGCACAGGCTCTCCCGTTGCTGCAGAAGCTGGGTGTGGTGACCGTGATCGACTTCCTCAAGGAAAGCGATTCGAGCTGGCTGTCATCGCCAGAAATAACGCAAGTGCAGATCCCGCTGCGAACCGTCCATATCGATGACGCCGACATCCTGACCTCGCTGCGGGCGATTCAGGCCGCTGAACTCAAAGGTCCGGTATTGATTCACTGCAAACACGGGCTCGACCGCACCGGGATAGTGTCGGCCATGTATCGCGTGGTCGTGCAGGGGTGGAGCAAGGAGGCCGCGCTGGATGAAATGACCCAAGGCGGTTTTGGCGATATAGCGCAGCTAAAATACGCGATCAAATACCTTAAAGGTGCCGATATAGACGCGCTGCGCAGTGCGCTGGCCAGTGGTGCATGCAGCACCAGCCCGTTTGCGATTTGCGCGATGAAAGCGTTGTTCAAGTCCGCTGGCGCGAACTGAGAGATAAAAGCGTCTGTAGGCGCTGCCATCGGCAGCGCCTACAGAAAGGTCAGCTCGGGTCGACTGGCTTTTTCAGCTTGGGATTAGGGAAAAACTGCACGCCCTGCACCTTTGGATCTGCCGGTTTTACCACCGGTTTGTTAACCCGCGTGCCGAGCTCTTTAGGCACGGACAGCCCCTGCTCGTTGAGGGTATCGGAGTAACCGCAGCCCACGCATTCGCGGTGAGGGACGTCGTTCTCGCTCCACATCATCAACTTGTCAGGCTCGCTGCACGCCGGGCAGACAGCCCCGGCGATAAAGCGCCTTTTGGTGATCGTTACCGATGCCTCGGTCATAGTGCCGCTCCCTCACTCAAGCCTGAATGGCGCAAGAGTGCGTCAATCGTCGGCTCACGTCCGCGGAAGTCGACGAACAGCACCATCGGCTCCTGTGAGCCGCCGCGCGCCAGAATCGCTTCGCGGAACGCGCGACCGGTGTCGGAGTTGAACACCCCTTCTTCCTCGAACTTCGAGAACGCATCGGCCGACAACACTTCAGCCCACTTGTAGCTGTAGTAACCCGCCGCATAACCGCCGGCAAAGATGTGCGCGAAGCTGTTGGGGAAGCGGTTATAGGCCGGCGGACGCATCACCGACACTTCATCGCGAATGCCCTCAAGCACTTGCAGCACACTGCGACCGTCGCCATGGGTGGCGTGCAGTTCGAAGTCGAACAGCGAGAATTCCAGTTGGCGAACCATCATCAGTCCGGACTGGAAGTTCTTCGCAGCGAGCATTTTTTCCAGCAAGTCCTGCGGCAGCGCTTCGCCGGTTTCGTAATGCGCAGAAATCAGCGCCAGACCTTCAGGCTCCCAGCACCAGTTCTCCATGAACTGGCTCGGCAACTCGACCGCATCCCACGCCACGCCGTTGATACCCGACACGCCAGCATGTTCGACGCGGGTCAGCAGGTGATGCAGGCCATGACCGAACTCGTGGAACAGGGTGGTCACTTCGTCGTGGGTCAGCAGCGCAGGCTTCCCACCGACCGCAGGTGTGAAGTTGCACACCAGATTTGCTACCGGGTTTTGCAGCTGACCTTTAGCGGTACGGCGACGATCCCGTGCGCCGTCCATCCAGGCTCCGCCACGTTTGTTGGCGCGAGCATAGAGGTCGAAGAAGAAGCGCCCGACGTGTTGGCCGTTTTCTGTGATTTCGAACAGGCGAACATCCGGGTGCCAGGTGTCGAAACCTGTTTGCTCGGCGATTTCGATGCCATACAGGCGTTGCACGATAGCAAACAGACCGGTCAGCACTTTATCGATGGGGAAGTAAGCGCGCAGGGTTTCCTGGGAGACGCTGTAGCGTTGCTCACGGAGTTTTTCCCCGTAGAACCCGCTGTCCCAGCTTTGCAGATCGGCGCAGCCTTGCTCGGCGGCATAAGCCTTGAGCTGTTGCAGGTCTTGAACGGCGAACGGCTTGCTGCGTTTGGCCAGATCACGCAGGAAGCTCAAGACGTGATCGCTGGTCTCAGCCATCTTGGTCGCCAGGCTCAGCTCGGAGAAGCTGGTGAAACCGAGCAATTGGGCCAGTTCGTGGCGCAGGTCGAGGATGTCGACCATGACCGGACCGTTGTCATTCTGACCGGCATTCGGGCCTTGATCAGACGCACGGGTGCAGTAGGCCGCGTAAATCTCTTCACGCAGGGCACGGTCTTCGGCGTAGGTCATCACCGCGTAGTAGCTCGGGAATTCCAGGCTGATCAACCAGCCATCGAGATCCTTGGCCTTGGCCGCGGCGGCCATTTGCGCTTTGGCCGAATCCGTCAGGCCGGCGAGGGCGGCCTCGTCGGTGACGAGCTTGGTCCACGCCTGCGTCGCGTCGAGCAGTTGGTTGGAGAAGCGGCTGCCCAGTTCAGACAATTTGCTCTGCACCTCGGCATAACGCTGTTGCTGTGCAGGCGGCAAATCGATACCCGACAGGCGGAAATCACGCAGCGAGTGCTCGATAATGGTTTTTTGCGCCACATCGAAGCTTGCGGCTTCCGGGCTGCTGGCCAATGCCTCGAAGGCCTGGAACAGCTCGCGGTTCTGGCCCATCTCGGTAGAGTAGGCACTCAACGCTGGCAGGCAAGACTCATAGGCCTCACGCAATTCGGCGCTGTTGCACACGGCATTCAGGTGGCTGACCGGGCTCCAGGCCGCGCCCAGGCGGTCATTGAGCTCGTCCATGGCCAGGATCAGACCGGCCCAGGTCGGCTGTTTGGTCTGGGTAACGAGGATCTCGGCAATCGCGCTGCGGTTGTCGGCAAGGATCTGGTCAATCGCCGGTTTGACGTGCTCGGCGCGGATCGCCGAGAAGAGTGGCAAGTCATACGGCTGCAAAAGAGGGTTGTTCGCGCTCACGGTTTAGCACCTTGGCTGGAAGAATCACTGGCACATCTTAATTACAATCGACGCTGACCGCAGCACTCAGACCCATCTATAAGTCTCAGAGAAGGAACCTATCGTGGCTATTCGCAAGTATCAGCACCACATTCCAGTGCTCGCCGAGCGCGCATTTGTCGACTATTCGGCGGTGGTGATCGGCGATGTCGAGATCGGCGCCGACAGTTCGATCTGGCCGCTGACGGTGATTCGCGGCGACATGCACCGCATCCGCATCGGTGCGCGCACCAGCGTCCAGGACGGTTGCGTGCTGCATATCACCCACGCAGGCCCGTTCAACCCGGACGGCTTCCCGTTGCTGATCGGTGATGAAGTGACCATCGCCCATAAAGTCATGCTGCATGGCTGCACAGTCGGCAATCGTATTCTGATCGGCATGGGCAGCATCGTCATGGACGGTGCAGTGGTCGAGGACGAGGTGATCATTGGCGCGGGTAGCCTGGTACCGCCTGGCAAGCGATTGGAAAGCGGCTTTCTGTACGTCGGCAGCCCGGTGAAACAGGTGCGGGCGCTGACAGACAAAGAGCGCGCGTTCTTCAGCTACAGCGCCAGCAACTACGTGAAGCTCAAGGACCAACATCTGGCCGAAGGTTACGATCAGCCGCTGTGAATGAATCATTGAGTTATCCACAGGCCACGTCCACGCATTAAAAACGGGAAGACCATGCATTACCAAAATATTCTGTTCGACCTCGATGGCACCCTGACCGACCCTCGCCTGGGGATAACGCGTTCGATCCAGTTCGCCCTGAGCCGCTTGGGTATCGATGAGCCGGACCTCACCAGGCTCGAGCACTTTATCGGCCCACCCTTGTTGCAGGCATTCATGCAGTTCTACGACTTCGACGAAGCCAAAGCCTGGGAAGCGGTAGGTTTTTATCGCGAGCGCTTCAAAGTCACCGGGCTGTATGAAAACGAGGTGTTCGACGGTGTGTTCGGGCTATTGGAAACCCTCGCCAGCCAGAACCGTGCGCTGTACATCGCGACCTCAAAACCGTGGGTATTCGCCCATGAAATCGCCCGGCATTTTGACTTCGCCAAGCATTTCAAAGTGATTTACGGCAGCGAACTGGACGGCACCCGCACCGACAAAGTCGAACTGATCCGCCATCTGCTGGCCGAAGAAGGTCTGGACCCCGGGCAAACATTGATGATCGGTGATCGCAAACACGACTTGATCGGCGCCCAGCGTAACGGCCTGGACGTCGCCGCCGTAGGTTATGGGTTTGGCAGTCATGACGAGCTGGTGGCCGAGTCGCCGACCTATCACTTCGCGACGTTGGCCGAGTTGCATGCGGCGTTTTTGAAGACGAAGTAACTGCCGCAAAACCTGCGGTGACATGAATGAGTGCCGGGAAGTGTGTGATCGCAAATCCTAGGAGCTGTCGCCCCGTCTGCGACGCCGCGCTGTCGCGCAGCAAACCGGGTACCCGTAAGAGCTGCCGAAGGCTGCGATAAGGTCGGCACGACCTTCAGCGGTCTCAAGAAAGCGACCGGTTCCCGGTCGATCGCAGCCTTCGGCAGCTCCTACAGTCATGTGTCTGATCCAGCCAGCGTGCGCAACGCTGCCTTGCGCTGTTCCATCGGCAGCGCCCCCAGCTTCTCCACCGCGCTGTAGAACGCGGGCCAGTCACCGCTGACCTGCTTGAACAGCGCGGCAAATGCCGGCACCCACTGGTCGTAGAGCCCAAAGGGCAGCAGTTTGGCGTTGTTCATCGGCGCATTGATCCAGGGATCGAAGCGTTTATCGCCTGCCCATTGAGCATCGCGCATCTGCCGATAATCACGGCGCAACCGCTCGAACTCCGCCGCTTTGCGCTCACGCATTACCTCGGCCGCGAGTGGCTGACCGTACAGTGTTTTCAAGCGTTCCCGCGCATCCAGAACCAACTGAATAAACTGATCATTCTGTTTCGAAGCCGCCAGGCTTTGCGGGGCCAACCCTCGTGCCACGCGCCATTGGCGGGCGCCTTCCTGCTCGACGAAGTTGGCGTAGGACTCGTTGAACTCGGTGTCGTCCTTCACATAAAAACGCTGATGCGCCAGCTCATGAAAAATCAGCGCGGCCATGCGCTCGTCACCCCGGCTGAGCATCGAGCTCAGAATAGGATCGTCGAACCAGCCCAGCGTGGAATACGTTTCTACCCCGCTGACGTAGACATCCATGCCTGCCTGGCGCTGCAACGCGGCCTCGCCTCTGGCTGCGCCCTGGCTGTAGTAACCGCGATACGCGACGCACCCGGCGACGGGAAAACAATGGGTGACCGGGTCCAGCGAGAACGCCCCTGTCGCGAATACATTCCACACCACATAAGGTCGGCCGACATCGACATACAGGCGGTAGCTGGGGTTATCCGGCAGGTGCAACTGACGACTGGCGAAAGCCCGAGCCTGCTGCGATTTGATCAGATGCTCGCGCAATGCCGGGGCGCTATTAGGGTCGGCGATGACCTCGGCCACCGGTTCACGGGCATGCAGCAAGCGCCATTGGCCGCTGGCCAGTTGGCTGTAGTAATCGAGGCTGGAGCAGCCGCCAAGCAAGAGCAACATCAGTAGCGCAAAACCATGGCTGAGAAACAACCTGTCGTGTCGAATCATGCCCCAGCCTTAATGTCTTATTGAGTACGCGTTATGCCGGACAGTCGACCCCTGACGCAACTATCATCAACACGTGTTCGATCACGGAGCCTGCCATGCGCCAGCCACTGTTGATATCTGCCTTGATTGCCCTCGCCGGGTGCGCCAGCCCTGTGCCCCCCGCTGACCCGCAACAGGCGTGGGTCGAGATGTTCACCTACACCGGGAACCTGGTGATGGCCGACAAACTCGACGGCAAGCGACTGGACGACGGGCGTTACTTTCAAGTGCCTCCCGGCAGCCATGAGTTGCAGATGCGGTATGACTACGAGATCTATGGCGGCGGGTTTGGCGGGATGTTCGAGAGCACGCAGCGGACGTGTTACATCGTCGTGCGTTATGACCACTTCGCTCCAGGGCAACGTTACCGGCTCGAAGGACGCTCGGCTGGCATCACCATCAGCGGCCGCCTGTATGACGCCCAGCGCCAGATGGTCGCCGAAGACCACGAGGTCACCTGCCTGTGATCACTTGTCGTTCTTTTGGTAGATGATTTTTTTGCTGCCGCCCTCGCATGTGCCAACGACCATGTTCTGGTCATGCACTTCGTCATTGCTGACAATTTCCAGGGTGTAGGAACTCACATTATTGGCCTGGATTCGGGACTCGATCTCGGCCTTGAGTTCCTCGCAGGGTTTGACTGCCGCCAGCACGCTGGTGGCCGATACGGTACAGATAACAGCTAAAACGAAACGTTTCATGCTCGACTCCTTCGATACGGCGCACAGGGTACTGCGCTAACGCTGCAACGATCCATTCGACTTTCATTACGTCGGCCACGTGTGACGTCAATAGCGGCTGAATACGGAGGGCAGAGCGAGTGAACAACCCGCACAGGCTGAGCTGTGCGGGGTTGGTCGTGGCAACGAGGTCGATTAGCTGACCAGCGTTGCGTCCAGGGTGATTTTCGCGTTCAGGACTTTGGACACCGGGCAGCCTTCTTTGGCTTTCCTGGTCAGTTCGTCGAACTGCTGCTGCGTGGCGCCCGGGATCTTCGCTTTAAGGATCAGGTGCACGGCAGTGATGGAAAAACCGTCAGCCAATTGCTCCAGGGTCACTTGGGCTTCAGTATCGATGCTGTCGGCTTTCAGATTGGCTTCGCCGAGAATCATCGACAGCGCCATAGAGAAACAGCCCGCATGAGCCGCGCCGATCAGCTCCTCCGGATTGGTGCCCTTGCCGCCTTCGAAGCGCGCCTTGAAGCCGTAGGGTGCTTTGTTAAGGACATTGGTTTCGGTCGAGAGGCTACCAATACCGCTCTTCAGATCGCCTTCCCAATGTGCCGATGCTTTCTTGATTATGCTCATGGTCTCTCCTCATGACAGTGTGCGAGGGGGTTCGCACAGGGACAAAGGTTCTGAGGATAGTCGTCTCAATAAAGTTCAACTGTCGGAAAAACCCAGTGTTTTAGTAGGTCTTTTCCTGCCCAGCCATTGAAACTCAGAGATTTGCCCACACTCATTAGAGATCAGGATGGGTTTTGGTCATCATCGGATTTCACCGGTCAAGCCTGCAAGACACACTCCAGAGGCTATTTAGCGGCTTATGAAACGTTTAGCGGATATCAAAATATCAACGCTCGACCTGGTGCCCGTGCGCCAGGATGCCGGCCCGGCACAGTCTCTGCGTAACTCGCTGGATTTGGCGCAGCATGTTGAAAAGCTCGGTTACAACCGTTTTTGGGTCGCTGAGCACCACAACATGGACGGCATCGCCAGCTCGGCGACGGCGGTGCTGCTCGGCTATCTGGCCGGCGGCACCTCGACGATTCGGGTCGGGGCGGGCGGCGTCATGCTGCCGAACCATGCACCGCTGGTGATCGCCGAACAGTTCGGCACCCTCGCCAGCCTGTACCCGGGCCGGATCGACCTGGGCCTCGGTCGCGCACCCGGTTCCGACCAAATGACCGCTCGCGCCCTGCGTCGTGAGCGATCCGGCAGCGCCGACGATTTCCCTGAAGACGTCACCGAGCTTCTGCGCTATCTCGGACCGCGTACACCTGATCAAAAAGTGATCGCTGTGCCAGGTTCGGGCACTAACGTTCCGGTCTGGTTGTTGGGTTCGAGCTTGTTCAGCGCGCAACTGGCAGGGGAGCGCGGTCTGCCGTACGCCTTCGCCTCACACTTCGCGCCGCGTTACATGCACGAAGCCATTCGCGTCTACCGCAACCATTTCAAGCCCTCGGCCTATCTGGAAAAGCCGTATGTCATGCTCGGCGTGCCCTTGGTGGCGGCCGATACCGACGAGCAAGCTGATTACCTGGCAACCTCGGTCTATCAGCGGATTCTGGCGTTGATGCGCGGCCAAAGCCTGATGCAGCGCCCGCCTGTCGAGACCATGGACGGCCTATGGTTGCCCCATGAGCGCGAAGCGGTCGCAAGTTTCCTCGGCCTGGCGATGGTCGGCGGCCCGCAGAAAATCCGCGCCAAGCTGGATGTGCTGCTGGAGCAGACCCAAGCCGATGAGCTGATTTTCACCTGTGACCTGTATGAACACGCGGATCGACTGCGCTCGTATGAAATTCTCGCGCAAACCGTGCAGGGCTGAGGCTCACCCCAAAAAAGGGTAGGGGGAAACCCCTTCACTGAACATAAAAAACCGACGCCATGTGCGTCGGTTTTTTATGAATCAGTGATAAATCAGCCGCGTTTGTACACGATTTCCTTGGTGCCGCCTTCACAGGTACCGACCACTTTCCCGTCGGCCGCACTGCCTTTGGCGACGACTTCCAGCGTGTAGGTCGAGGCGCCTTTTGCCTTGATCTTCGCGTCGATTTCCGACTTCAAATCATCACAGGACTTGCCCGCCGCCATCGTGGTTCCCGCCATGCTCAACAAACCAACCGCCAGTAGAAACTTCTTCATCGGTCACACTCCCTCGTTAGGTTAACTGGGTTGAAAAACAACCCAAGTCATTAACCGCGCCAACGGTTTCGCGACAGCGGGTTCTCTGTATGTAGCGGAGATTATGGCAATCGGCCAGCGCGAAAGTTCAGCGCGGTCAGCTATTCTCAATCCGGAAGCCGACGTTCAGGGTGACCTGATAGTGCGCAACCTTGCCCTCTCTGATGTGGCCTCGGGTTTCCAGCACTTCGAACCATTCCAGATGCTTGATGCTCTTGGCGGCTTCAGTGATTGCATTATTGATGGCGTCTTCAATCGTTGTGGACGATGAGCCGACCAGCTCGACTTTCTTGTAGGTATGGTGATCAGTCATGGTAGTTCTCCTGAAGGTGTCCGTAAGAGCGTAGCAGTGAAATTGCTCGCAGCTTTGTGGGCAAATTCTTTTGAAATGCTCATCTACACTGCACTTTCCTCGAACCCCGCAGTCCGAAAGAACACACGCCTCTCATCAATGCAGGAGATCCACCATGGCCAACACTTCTTTACGTAAAGCCTCGTTGCAAAGCATGGAAGCCGAGATCGAAAGCCTTCTCAAGTCCCTTGAGAGCCTTAAGTCCGATGCCTCGGAAGAGTCGCATAAAACCCTGAAAGCCTTGAAAGCCAACGCCGAAAGCGCACTGAGCCATTCACGCCACCTGCTCAGTGATGTGTATGAAGACGTCAAAGAAAAGACCCGTGAAACCGGTGTCGCTACCCGCGATTACGCTCAAGAACACCCGTGGACCACCGCAGGTGTGGCCGTAGGCGCTGTCGGTCTGCTGGCAGCCTACCTATTGTGCAAACGCGCTCATTGATCAGCCGCTGGCAGCACGCTCAAGCTCAGTCTTGAGCCACTGCGCCAACTGCTGAGCACGCCCGTCTGCGGCGCGTTTAGGTACCCATAACGCCAGCTGCGCCGGGGTTTCACTAAAGCCCCAAGGCGCAGCCAGGCGTCCGGCGCGCAGGTCATCGGCAACCAGGGGTTCCGGGGCAATGGCGATGCCCAGCCCGGCGACGGCTGCCTCCAGCAAATAATACAAATGCTCGAAACCCTGCCCGTAATGCAAAGCCGCAGGCTCGATGCCGTTTTGCTGCGCCCAAAGAGGCCATGCTTGCGGACGCGACGTCGTTTGCAGCAATGCCTCACTCAGCAACGCTTGAGCTGGCGCTTGGCGCAGGTGCTCGAAACGCGCAAACCGTGGGCTGAGGACCGGGCCGATACGCTCGCTGGCCAGTTCATAGACCTGCATGTCCGCAGGCCAAGGCGGCTCGGCGAAGATCAATAACGCGTCCAGACCTGGTCGACGCGGGTCTAGATCGCCTTCGCCCGCCGACAAGTGCAGACGAAGATCCGGCAGCTCGGCATTCAGTCGCCCCAGGCGCGGGATAAACCAGCGCGCCAGCAGGCTGCCCGAACAGCCGAGAACAAAAGGCGCATCGGCCTTATCGTGGGTCAGCTCCGCACACACGGTACGCAACCGTTCAAATGCCTCGGCACTGGCATCTCGCAAACGAATGCCGGCATCTGTGAGTTTAAGGCCGCGCCCATCCTTGACGAACAAGGCCAGCCCCAGATGCTCTTCAAGCACTTTAAGCTGGCGACTGACCGCCCCGTGGGTGACGTGCAGCTGCTCGGCAGCCTGACTGACGCTGTTCAAACGCGCCGCCGCTTCGAAAGCGCGCAGGGCGTTGAGAGGAGGGAGATCGCGGCTCATGGTATCTGTGAGTTTTCCTGACAGGTTGCGTCGATCTTATCGGTTTTCATCGATGCTCGTGCTGGTTAAAGTGGGCTCATTGCCTGATTGGCTAATCCTTTTCGTCAAATCACCTGGAGGTCCCATGACCCAGACCAAGTTCAGCAGCGGCCCTGATGCCAACGGCCTGTTTGGCTCATTCGGCGGCCGCTACGTGGCTGAAACCCTGATGCCACTGGTACTCGACCTGAACCGCGAGTACGAAGCCGCCAAGATTGACCCTGAATTTATTGAGCAACTGGCCTATTTCCAGCGCGACTACATCGGCCGTCCAAACCCGCTGTATTTCGCGGAACGCCTGACCGAGTATTGCGGCGGCGCGAAAATCTACTTCAAGCGCGAAGAGCTGAACCACACCGGCGCGCACAAGATCAACAACTGCATTGGTCAGGTGTTGCTGGCCAAGCGCATGGGCAAGAAGCGCCTGATCGCTGAAACCGGCGCTGGCATGCATGGCGTGGCCACCGCCACCGTCGCGGCCCGCTTCGGTCTGCCGTGCGTGATCTATATGGGTGCTACCGACATTGAGCGTCAACAGGCCAACGTGTTCCGGATGAGGTTGTTGGGCGCGGAAATCGTCCCGGTCACCTCCGGCACCGGCACCCTGAAAGACGCCATGAACGAAGCCCTTCGCGACTGGGTGACCAACGTCGACGACACCTTCTACATGATCGGTACCGTGGCCGGCCCACACCCGTATCCAGCGATGGTCCGCGACTTTCAGTCGATCATCGGCAAAGAAACCAAAGTACAACTGCAGGAAAAAGAGGGCCGCCTGCCAGACAGCCTTATCGCATGTGTCGGTGGCGGTTCCAACGCCATGGGCCTGTTCCACTCGTTCCTCGATGACGCCAGCGTCCAGCTCATCGGCGTCGAAGCCGGTGGTCACGGGGTTCATACCGGCAAGCACGCCGCCAGCCTGAATGGCGGTGTTCCCGGCGTATTGCACGGCAATCGCACCTATCTGCTCCAGGATGCCGACGGTCAAATCACCGACGCGCACTCGATTTCAGCCGGCCTGGATTACCCTGGCATTGGCCCTGAGCACGCTTATCTGCACGAAGTGAAGCGCGTTGAATACGTCAGCATCACGGATGACGAAGCCCTCGAAGCCTTCCACCACTGCTGCCTCCTGGAGGGCATCATCCCCGCTCTGGAGACCGCGCACGCCCTGGCCGAAGCCATGAAACGCGCAACCAATCTGCGCGATGACCACTTGATGGTGGTCTGCCTCTCGGGCCGTGGCGACAAAGACATGCAAACCGTGATGGACCATATGGCCGCCGACGCCAAGACTCAGGAGAAACGGGTATGAGCCGCCTGGAACAACGCTTTGCCGAGTTGAAAACCGAAGGCCGTGCGGCACTGGTGACCTTCGTCACTGCTGGCGACCCTGGCTACGATGCATCGCTGGCCATTCTTAAAGGCCTGCCGGCAGCGGGTGCTGATGTGATTGAGTTGGGCATGCCCTTCACCGATCCAATGGCCGACGGCGTGGCAATCCAGCTGGCGACCCTGCGCGCGCTGGACGCCGGGCAGACGCTGGCAAAAACCCTGAAAATGGTTGGCGAGTTCCGCGTCAATGACCAGACCACACCGATTGTGCTGATGGGTTACTACAACCCGATCCACCGCTTTGGCGTCGAAGCGTTCGTCGCTCAAGCCAAAGAAGTCGGGGTCGACGGTTTGATCATCGTCGACCTGCCGCCAGAACATGACACCGAACTGGCAACCCCGGCCCAGGCCGCGGGCATCGACTTCATTCGCCTGACCACACCGACCACCGATGACGCGCGCCTGCCACGCGTACTCGAACGCAGTTCCGGCTTCGTTTACTACGTGTCGGTCGCGGGTGTCACCGGGGCCGGTTCCGCGACCTCGGATCAAGTTAAAACCGCCATCGAACGTCTGCGTCGCCACACCGACCTGCCAATCAGCGTCGGTTTCGGTATCCGTACCCCAGAGCAGGCGGCCGCGATTGCCAGGCTGGCTGACGGCGTTGTAGTGGGCTCGGCACTGGTGGACAAGATTGCGACCGCCGCGTCACCGGAGCAGGCAATCGACGACGTGTTGAGCCTGTGCTCGGCCTTGGCCGAAGGCGTGCGCAAGGCCCGTGTCAATTAAGAGTAAAGATTGGACTGACGAGGAATCTATACCTCGGCACGCACACTAAGTAGTTAGGCAAAAGGGGTTCAGTGCCAATGGCACTGAACCCCTTTTTGCTTTCCGAATTTCCAGGAGCGACACATGAAAGTACCAACCCGTTTGATTGCAGGTCTGGGTATCTTGATGATCAGTGCCAGTCCGTTGTTGCAAGCAGCTCCACAAGATCAGCGTGGCCCTGATGATAATCGTCCAGGCCAACAGCAAGGCGCTGATCATGGCAAGGGTCCGCAAAACGGTGGCAACGATCAACACGGCAACGACCGGGGTCCCGGTCCCGGTGACAATCGTCAGCAACCGGACCGTCAGGACAACCACAGTGACAACCGCGGCGACAATCGTCAGCAGCAGGGCCATCAGGACAACCGTGGCGGCAACCGTCCACCACAGAATTTCGACCAGGTTCGTCAGACCTTTCATCAGCACCGCGACATGATCGGCCGTGGTCCGCCGCTTCCGCCAGGCATTTACATCCGTGAAGGTCATCCGCTACCTCGCGGTTACGGCAAACGCCTGGACAGCCGCTCGCTGCAATACCTGCCGCGTTATGACGGTTACGAATGGCGTCGCGTGGGCCCCGACGTCGTGTTGATCGCGGTGGCCACCGGTGTGATCTACACCATCCTCAATGGCGTGTTGAACTGATTGATTCTCTGCAGGAGCCAACACGACTGCCCGTCGCGGTTGCTCCTGCAGATTCTTCGCGCTAACTAACCTTCTGATCGCTTGAACATCGAAACATCCAGATCCCGCACCGCCCCCATCCAGATCGCATGCTCCGTGTGGTCAGCCAGCTCATCGCCCGTCAGCGGGTGCAGCAACACCACCAACCCCTTGCGATTAAGCGCCAGCCACAGCAGCACATCCGCCAACTGGGCGTGATCAAACGCCAGCTGGCAGCTCCAGTTCGGGTGCGGACCCACCCGTTTTTCATGCATCCGCCCCATCTTCACCCCAAAACGCTGCGCAGCCTCTTCGCACAATGCACGGGCCTGATCGATGGTCTGTTCGTCGAAATAAACGTGGGCGTGGTAGCCCTCAACACCGTGCATTGCTCAATCTCCAAATAACCGCTGCGCGGACGCGAACTGCTGCGGGGAAAAAAGGGTCAGAACCTTAGAGAGACGTTATCCACAGACAAGGATTACTCGCCATGAAGAATGCCGAAACTCCGGTTCTGAAGCTGGTTTTGTACGGTGCCATCAGCAGTTTTGGCAGCGCCTTGATGGCAGAATTCCTGCGGCGCCAGCATGAAGTCATCGCCATTCTCGATGATTTGAACGCCTTGGCACCGCGTCCGGGTTTGCGCACCAAAGTCGGCAACCTGTTCGACGCCGAGCGTGTCAGTCAAAGCGTAGCCGGCTGCTCGGCGGTCATTTGCCTGCTGGACGCCCACGTATTGCCGGTGGGCAGCGGTGCAACGCGACCCGCGATAACGCCGGGGCCAGTAGATCAAATCAGCGCCACCCGGAACTTGATCCAAGGCATGCAACGCATGGGTATCAAGCGACTGGTGCTGGCGGGCAACTTCGCCGTGCTTGACGAGGCGCCTGAAACTGACGAGCAACAGCGAAACGCGGCAGAAACAATCGTCGAGTTATTGCGCGACAGTGACCTGAAGTGGACGCTGGTCAACGCTCCCCAAGGCGTGCTCGGGCTGAGCATCGAGCACTTTAGCCAGATCAGCGACACCCTTGAGCCGGGCCTGGCCGAACCCCTGGAGCGGCTGGGTCGAGTGGCCGCAGGCATCGCTGATGAATTGCTCTTGAACCTGCATGTGCGAGAGCACGTGAATTTTGTGTGCTAAATGAAATGTGCAGGCGACTGCCGGATCACACCGCAATCGATGGCAACGGCCTGCCCGCCAGCAAGTCTCCACTCTGCGCCTGCTCGGTCGCCAGCCAGTCGACGAATTGCTGCACCAGTTGCACTCGCCGTTTTCGCTGGGGCAGTACGACGTAATAACCGTGTGCCGAGATGGCGGTGGCGGCGATGGGGCGACAGAGCAGCCCTTGCTCCAGCAGCGCGTCGACCAGATGCCGCCAACCGATGGCCACGCCCTGACCGGCAATTGCAGCCTGGATCAGCAGGGTGTAATTGTCGAAGCGCAATTGGCCGGGGGCAGGTGCCTGCTGAATATTCAGCGCACGGAACACGCCGTTCCAGTCGAACCAGTTGCTGCTGCCTTCGCCGCGCAAGTGCAGCAGCGGAAGCTCCAGTAGCGCTTCCGTGGGCAAGGGCAAAGAACGCCCAACAAGCAATTGCGGGCTGCACACCGGGAACACTTCTTCGCTGAACAACCAACGGCTTTCGCCCTGCTTGAAACGCCCATCGCCGAACAACACCGCGACGTCGACATCGGCGCGCAACATGTTGTAACTACGCTCACTGGTGACCAGGCTGACGTCCACATCCGGATTGGCCTGGTGAAACCGATGCAGACGCGGCATCAACCAATAGGCGGCAAACGCAAAGTCAGTGGCGACCTGCAGCACCTCATGTTGGCGCTGGGCGGTGACGGCATTGAGCCCGCCGTCGATGGACTGCAACCCGGCTTGCACATAACCGAACAGCACCTCGCCCGCCTCTGTCAGCTCGATGCCACGGTAGATGCGGTCGAACAGCCTTGTAGCAAGCTGCTCTTCCAGGCGTTTGATTTGCTGGCTGACGGCTGGCTGCGTGGTGCCCAGTTCGACAGCTGCCGCCGTAAAGCTGCGCAGCCTCGCGGCGGCTTCAAAAGCACGCAGCAGATCCAGTGAAAGATCACCAAGAGCGTCATACATAAGCTGAGCTTATCCTAGGTATTGTTTTGCATGGGCTTTACCGCTAAACCTGTGGGTCGCATCCTCAAGCGCAGCACTCTCGCATAAATATCCACTATGGAATGCCGCGAATACATGAAGCGCAAGAACATTCTTTTCATCATGGCCGATCAAATGGCCGCGCCGATGTTGCCGTTTTACGCCTCATCTCCTATCAAAATGCCCAATCTGAGCCGCCTCGCCGCCGAAGGCGTGGTGTTCGATGCCGCCTATTGCAACAGTCCGCTGTGCGCGCCCTCGCGTTTCACCCTGGTCAGCGGCCAACTGCCGAGCAAGATCGGCGCCTATGACAACGCCGCTGATTTCCCGGCCGATGTACCGACCTACGCCCATTACCTGCGCCGTCTCGGCTACAAGACCGCGCTGTCCGGCAAGATGCACTTTTGCGGGCCGGACCAGTTACACGGCTACGAAGAACGCCTGACCAGCGACATTTACCCGGCTGACTATGGCTGGTCGGTGAACTGGGACGAGCCGGATGTGCGGCCGAGTTGGTATCACAACATGGCGTCGGTGCTGCAAGCCGGTCCCTGCGTGCGCACCAATCAGCTGGATTTCGACGAAGAGGTGGTGTTCAAGGCCCAGCAATATTTGTTCGATCACATCCGCGAAGAGGGCGATCAGCCGTTCTGCCTGACCGTGTCCATGACCCACCCTCACGACCCGTACACCATCCCGAAAACCTTCTGGGACATGTACCGCGACGAAGACATCCCGCTGCCGCGACCGCATGCCGATCAAGCCGGGCAAGACCCGCATTCGCAACGCCTGCTCAAGGTCTACGACCTGTGGGACAAGCCGCTGCCTGTGGATAAGATTCGCGATGCGCGCCGCGCCTATTTCGGGGCGTGCAGCTACATCGACAGCAACGTCGGCAAGCTCCTGCAAACCCTCGAAGACACCGGCCTGGCCGACGACACCATCATCGTGTTCTCGGGCGATCACGGCGACATGCTGGGCGAGCGCGGCCTCTGGTACAAAATGCACTGGTTCGAGATGTCAGCCCGTGTGCCGCTGCTGGTCTACGCGCCGGGGCAGTTCAAGGCGGGTCGGGTCAGCGCCGCGGTGTCCACCGCCGATTTACTGCCGACCTTCGTTGCGCTGGCCGAGGGCGAACTGGAAGCCGGTTTGCCGTTGGACGGTCGTTCACTGGTCCCTCATTTGCGGGGTGAACCGGGGCACGACGAAGTGTTTGGCGAGTATATGGCCGAAGGCACAACCAGCCCGTTGATGATGATTCGACGGGGCGCCTATAAATTCATCTATTCGGAACAGGACCCGTGCCTGCTGTTCGATGTGAACAATGATCCACAAGAACGCGAAGAGCTGAGCCAGTCACCGGCTCATCAGCAACTGTTCGCTGATTTTCTGGCCGAAGCACGGGCCAAATGGGACATACCGGCGATACACCACCAGGTGCTCGCCAGCCAGCGTCGGCGGCGCTTTGTCGCGCAGTCGCTGGCTATCGGCAAGCTGAAGAGCTGGGATCACCAGCCGCTGGTAGACGCCAGTCAGCAATACATGCGTAACCACATCGACCTTGACGATCTGGAACGCAAAGCACGTTATCCACAACCCTAACCCTGCCAAGACTAAAAAACCAAAGGGGCACATTCATGATGAAGTTATCCACAACACTTGCGGTCGGTTTCATGGCATTGGGTAGCGTTTCCGCTTATGCCGAGCAGAGTTGCAGCACGGTAAAGATGGCGGATCCGGGCTGGAGCGATATCGCCGCGACCAACGCTATCGCTGGCGTCTTGCTGGACGGCATGGGCTACAAGGCCAAGGTCGACACGCTGGCGGTACCGATTGCATACGGTGGGCTCAAGGATGGCCAGGTGGATGTCTTCCTCGGCAACTGGATGCCTGCGCAACAAGGCTTTTACGACAAGTTCGTGGCCAATGGCGATGTCACGCAGTTGGCCAAGAACCTGGACGGCACCGAATTCACCCTCGCCGTGCCGGACTATGTCTGGGACGCGGGTGTGCATAACTTTGCCGACCTGAACACATTCGCCGACAAGTTCGGTAAAAAGCTATATGGCATCGGCTCCGGCGCACCGGCCAATCTTTCGCTGCAAACGATCATCAAAAAGAACGAGTTCGACCTGGGCCAGTGGAAGCTGGTTGAGTCCAGTGAACAGGCGATGCTGGCTGAAGTCAGTCGCAACGTGAAGAAACAAAGCTTCGTGGTGTTCCTTGGCTGGACCCCGCACCCGATGAACGTGCAGCTGAAAATGCACTACCTCAAAGGTGGCGAGGCTTATTTCGGTGACACCGGCAGCGTCTATACCCTGACCCGCAAGGGCTACAGCCAGGCCTGCCCGAACGTAGGCAAGTTGCTGACCAACCTGAGCTTCACCCAGGAAATGGAGAACAGCATCATGGCCGAAGTGGTTAACAAGAAAATCACCAACACTGAAGCGGCCAAAGCCTGGATCAAAGCCAACCCGGCAGTCCTGGATAAATGGCTCGACGGGGTGAAAACCATCGACGAGAAGGATGCACTGGCGGCCGTAAAAGCTACCCTTTAACGCCCTTTGGGCTTATCTCGGGCTAGCGCGCTTCTACAGTAGATCGCATTCCCCTGTAGACGCGCGCAGCGGTCACCTTCGCTTGCACCCTTATCGCTAAAACCTCACCCTTACGCCTCTGCAAAATTACCGAGAGATTCATGGGTTGGCTCAATCGCCACAAATTCTTGCCGTTTCTCGAATGGCTACCCCGGCAGACCCGCGCCAGCGTCGGTCGTGATGCCGTGGTGGGGCTGAGCGGAGCGATTCTGGCGCTGCCGCAATCCATTGCTTATGCGTTGATCGCCGGCTTGCCGCCTGAGTACGGTCTGTACGCGGCCATCGTTCCGGTGCTGATCGCCTGCCTGTGGGGCTCGTCGTGGCATCTGATCTGCGGACCCACTGCGGCGATCTCTATCGTGCTGTACGCCAGCATCAGTCCCATGGCGGTGCCGGGCAGTCAGGACTACATCACCCTGATCCTGTTGCTGACCTTTCTCGCCGGGATCTTTCAATGGCTGCTGGGGCTGCTGCGCTTTGGCGCGGTGGTGAACTTCGTTTCACATTCGGTGGTGCTGGGCTTTACCTTGGGCGCCGCCGTGGTGATTGCGTTGGGGCAACTGCCTAATTTATTCGGCCTTGAACTCAGCGGCCAGACCACCGCGCTTCGAAGCCTGATGACGTTGCTTGAACATCGGGGCGAGATCGACCATGCATCGTTGATTCTAGGCGCCATAACCCTGGCCCTGGGCGCGCTCCTGAAATACCTGGTGCCCCGTTGGCCGACGCTGCTGATCACCTTGGTGGCCGGGAGTGTGTTGGTCTGGCTGTGGCCCGCGATGTTCGGTCACGTCAAGTTAGTCAGCGCCTTCGTTGGGCATTTGCCGCCGTTCAGTGCATTGCCGCTGGACCTGGAGCTGGCTCTGAAACTCCTGCCCAGTGCCGTGGCCGTAGGCATGCTCGGGCTGGTCACCAGCTTGTCGATTGCCCGCTCGCTGTCCGCACGCTCGCAACAATTGCTAAACGCCAATCAGGAGCTGCGCGCCCAAGGCCTGTCAAACATGGTGGGCGCCTTGTTCTCGGGCTATCTGTCCTCCGGCTCCTTTACCCGATCAGGCCTGAGTTACGAAGGCGGTGCTCGCTCGCCATTGGCCGGGGTGTTTTCGGCGCTGTGGGTGGCGTTGTTCGCGGTGGCTGGGGCGTCGTTGATCGCACACATCCCGATCCCGAGCATGGCCGCATCGATCCTGTTGATCTGCTGGGGATTGGTCGATCATCGCGGCATTCGCGCGCTGTTCCGCGTCAGCCATCCAGAGTTCCTGGTGATGGCGCTGACCTGCCTGGCGACCCTGTTGCTGGAACTGCAAACAGCGATTTACGCGGGCGTGCTGGCGTCGCTGTTCTTCTACCTCAAGCGCACTTCACAACCACGGGTCCAGCAGTGGCGCGATGGCGACGACGATATCCTCCGCGTCGGCGGCTCGATCTTTTTCGGCGCCAGCCATTACCTGCAAGTCATTCTGCAACGCAGCAAGGGGCCGCGCGTGGTGATCGATGCGCAACACATCAACTTCATCGATTATTCAGGCGTTGAAATGCTCCACCAGGAAGCCCGTCGCCTGCGAGCCCAAGGCCGCAGCCTGACCCTCAGGCGCGCCCGGCCCCAAGTGATCGAGGAGCTGCGCAAGCTCGAAGGGCCAGAGAAATGCCCGATTCTATTCGAGGATTAACGGTGACCGGGCGAGCGCCCAGGCATCAGGCGCTGGCCAACTGCCGTCGTAACTCAGCCAACACCGGTGCGGTGTCCGGACGAACGCCGCGCCATAGATAGAACGCTTCCGCAGCCTGCTCGGCGAGCATGCCCAGACCGTCCAGCACGTGGGCCGCACCGTGCTCGGTGGCCCAGCGGCAGAATGGCGTCGGCTCTTTGCCGTACATCATGTCGTAGCAGTCGGTATGACCCGGCAGAATAAGGCTTGGCGAAATCGGCGGCAGTTCACCCGCGAGGCTGGCGGAAGTGGCATTGATGATCAGGTCTACCGGCTCCGCCAACCAACTGAAACCAGCGGCGGACACGGGCCCCAGGTCGGCGAATTGATGGGCCAGCAACTCGGCTTTTTCCACGGTGCGATTGGCGATCACCACCGCCAGCGGTTTTTCAGCCAACAGCGGCTCCAGCGCACCCCGTACCGCACCGCCCGCGCCGAGCAGGAGGATGCGTTTGCCCTGCAGGCTGACACCGGCGTTAACCTTCAGATCCCGCACCAATCCCGCGCCATCGGTGTTATCGCCGAGCAGTCGACCATCGGCACCCTTGCGCAACGTATTCACGGCACCCGCACGTTGTGCGCGCTCGGTCAGGCTGTCGGCCAAGCGAAAGGCCTGTTCCTTGAACGGCACAGTGATGTTGGCGCCCTGCCCGTGTTCAAAGAACGCCTGAGCGCAACCGATGAAATCGTCCAGCGGCGCCAACAGGGCGCTGTAATCAAGCTGCTGACCGGTCTGCTCGGCGAACAGACGATGGATCAACGGCGATTTGCTGTGACCGATGGGGTTACCGAAAACGACGTAGCGGTCCATGAAGGTTCCTGAATGCGGGTGTGTCTGCTGATCGTCTTCGCGTTTGACTCGGTATCAGGCCTGCGCCAACCAATCGCGATCCTGCAAAAAATACTCGGTCAGACGGGCTTCTTCGGTGCCTGGCTCGGCCTTCCAGTCGTAGCCCCAGCGCACGTGCGGCGGCAGTGACATGAGGATCGACTCGGTACGCCCGCCCGATTGCAGGCCGAACAGTGTGCCACGGTCGTAGACCAGATTGAACTCGACGTAACGGCCGCGACGAAACTCCTGAAACTCCCGCTGTTGCGCCGTGTAAGCGTCAGCCTTGCGCCGCTGGATGATCGGCAGATAGGCCTCGATGTACGCATCGCCAATCGCGCGCAGGAAGGCGAAGCTGGTGTCGAAATCCCACTCGTTCAGGTCATCGAAAAACAAGCCGCCAACGCCGCGTGGTTCATTGCGATGCTTGATGTGGAAGTAGGTGTCGCACCACGCCTTGTAGCGCGGATAGACATCGGCGCCGAACGGCGCACAGGCCTGCTCGGCGACACGGTGCCAATGCACGCAGTCTTCTTCTACAGCGTAATACGGCGTCAGGTCGAAACCGCCGCCGAACCACCAGACCGGCTCTTCGCCTTCTTTTTCAGCGATGAAAAAACGCACGTTGGCGTGTGAAGTCGGTACATGCGGGTTGTGCGGGTGGATCACCAGCGACACACCCAATGCCTCAAAACCACGCCCGGCCAGCTCGGGCCGATGGGCGCTGGCTGACGGTGGCAGGCCGGTGCCGAATACGTGGGAGAAGTTAACCCCACCTTTTTCGATCACTCCGCCATTTTCGATGACTCGGGTACGCCCACCGCCGCCAGCCGGGCGAGTCCAGGCATCTTCGACGAAGCGGGCGCTGCCGTCTTCGGCTTCCAATGCGTTGCAAATCCGGTCTTGCAGATCAAGCAGGTAGGCTTTAACAGCCTCGGTGCGGGTAGTCATCGGGTCACCTTGAAACATCACTGAGCCACTGGGGTTACGGGGGGGTGGCAAATTGGCGCGTAGCATACCACCGGCGTTATGGCCGCCGCAGTTGACGAGGATCAAGGGAGAGAGTCCGATGGCCCTTTTCGTAGTAGTCTTTTTTCGTATTTTTTGTTTCCACTCATCACCGGAGATGAACAGATGGCAAAGCGTATCCAATTCAGCACCGTGGGTGGCCCCGAAGTCCTTGAGTATGTGGACTTCAAACCTGCCGAACCGGGCCCACAGCAGGTCTGCGTGCGCAATAAGGCGATTGGCCTCAATTTCATCGACACCTATTTCCGCAGCGGACTGTATCCAGCGCCATCCATGCCGTCAGGCCTGGGGACTGAGGGGGCGGGTGTGGTTGAAGCGGTCGGCAGCGACGTCAGCCAGTTCAAGGTTGGCGACCGCGTGGCATACGGTGTTGGTCCACTGGGTGCGTACAGTGACGTGCACGTGATTCCTGCCGCGAATCTGGTGAAGTTGCCGGAGTCGATCAGCTTCGAAGACGCCGCCGCGGTGATGCTCAAGGGCCTGACCGTGCAATATCTGCTGCGCCAGACGTATGCGGTGAAGAGTGGTGAAACGGTGCTGTTCCATGCCGCTGCTGGCGGCGTCGGTTCGCTGGCCTGCCAATGGGCCAAGGCCCTGGGTGTGAAGCTGATCGGGACTGTCAGTTCGCCGGAAAAAGCCGCTCATGCCAAGGCACTCGGCGCATGGGCGACCATCGATTACAGCAAAGAAGACGTGGTCAAACGGGTTCTGGAATTAACCGACGGCAAAAAATGCCCGGTGGTATATGACGGCGTGGGGCAAGACACGTGGCTGACGTCGCTCGATTGCGTGGCGCCACGCGGCTTGTTGGTCAGCTTCGGCAACGCATCAGGGCCGGTGGCCGGGGTTAACCTGGGAATCCTCGCGCAGAAAGGCTCGTTGTACGTCACTCGTCCGACCCTGGCCACTTACGCCAACCCCGAAAACCTGCAACACATGGCCGACGAGCTGTTCGCGATGCTTACCAGCGGCAAGGTCAAGGTGGGTGACGTCCAGCGCTACGCCTTGAAAGACGCAGCCAAGGCGCAAACCGAGCTCAGCGCCCGGCGCACCACAGGCTCGACGATTCTGATTCCATAAGCCTAAAACCCTAGCCTGGGCGAACGGTCTCGCCGGTCACCAGGTCACGGATCAGACTGGGGTGCTTGCGCCCGCCCAGCAGGCCGCCGAGCACCCAGTCGATGTCCCCGCGAAAATACTGCTCAACCCGAATACGCGTCCGGGCAGCCGGGCGCCCGAGCGGGTTGGCAGACGTCGAGATCAGCGGTCCGACCAGCGAACAGAGTTCACGCACCTGCGGGTGATCGCTGACGCGCAATGCCACCGTGTCATGAATACCAGTGATCCACTCGGGCAGCAGGTTCTGATGCGGCACCAGCCAGGTATTGGGGCCTGGCCAAGTGCTGGCCATACGGTCGATCCAGATTTCAGGGAAGTCCTCCATGAGGAAGTCGAACTGGCGGATGTTGTCGGCCACCAGAATCAGGCCTTTGTCCACAGGACGGGATTTGATTGCCAGCAACCGATACACCGCCTCTTCATTCCATGGATCGCAGCCCAGCCCCCATACCGCCTCGGTCGGGTAGGCAATTACCGCACCGGCTCGAATTTCTCGTGCGGCTTGCTGCACACGCCAACTGCTGACCATTGTTCTCTCTCCGGGTAAACGCTACGGGCAGTTTAACCTCAGCGCGCACGGCCAAACCATCGTCCTGCTTCACTGCTGATGCGCCCCTCCAGCTCGAGCTCGGTCAACGCCGCCAATACTTTTGGCAACGGCCAGCCGCTGGACAGTGCCAACCCTTCACTGGTGTGGGGCGCTGCATGTAACAAATCAAGCAGGGGATGGCTGGCAGCAGCTGTTGCCGGCAAGGGCGCGACAAAGGCGGCCGCAGGGCTGGCAATATTCTGCCAACCACGCAAGGCTTCAAGAATGTGTTCGACGGTTTCGACCAGCACCGCACCGTCACGAATCAGTTGGTGACACCCTCGGGCGCCGGGGTGATGAATCGAGCCTGGAATCGCGTACACCTCGCGGCCCTGTTCCGCCGCCAGGCGTGCCGTGATCAACGAACCGCTGGCGACGCTGGCCTCGACCACCAACACACCCAGTGACAATCCACTGATGATTCGATTGCGTCGCGGGAAGTTGCTCGCCTGCGGCCCGGCGTCCAGAGGGAACTCGGAAACCACGGCACTGCCCTGGGCACTCATGGTCGCTGCCAGCTGACGATGGCGCTGTGGATAAAAATTTTCGATGCCCGTGCCCAAGACGCCAATTGTCTGCCCGCCAACGTCCAAAGCACCTTGATGCGCGGCGCCATCGATGCCCAATGCGAGGCCGCTGGTGATGACAAAACCAGCGCCCGCCAAGCTTCGGGCGAAGGCTGTGGCCGTGTCCAGTCCAGGCTTCGAAGCGCGTCGACTGCCGACCATTCCCAGCTGCGGACGCTCAAGAATGCTCGGGTCACCGGCCACAAACAGCAATGGCGGTGCATCGGCAATTTCAGCCAGCAGTGCAGGGTAGGTGGGGTCGTCCCACATCAGTAAATGCTGGCCGGGACGCTCAAGCCAGGCCAAAGCAACACTGGCGCCATCGCGGACTTCCGGGCTGCGCCGGGCTTCGGCGCTGGCGCTTGGCAAGCCCAAGGCACGCCAGGCGCTGGCAGGAGCGCTGAGTGCGGCCGAGGCCGAACCAAAGGCATTGATTAGCTTATGAAAGCGTTTGGGCCCCACCTCCGGCAGACGATGCACGCGTAGGCGCGCTTCGAGTTCGGCAGGTGAGGAAGCAGCAGTATCGAACAGCGGCATAGATCTTCCTTGATCTGTAGCGCCCCGTTAACAGCCCGGACAACCTGTGGATAACTCTGTTAGTAACTATTTGATAAGTTCATGCCCGGTGGACAAACATGACCCTATTTCGACACATAGCTTTACGGGTTCCGCACCTTGTCCATGACCGCTAAAGAACGCGTGGCATTGAGTACCAAACCATAGCTGAGCTTTTCATAAGTGCGAAAAACCATCACCAATCCCGCGCGCTCATCCGGGACCTTCACTTGCTCACCCGTCACCCGATCACGGACAACTTCGCCGGTCTTGTAGATGGCCAGCACATTGCCTTCGGCCAGCCCATCGCTTTTGCCCCGATCCAGCGTCACCACATCGAGCTCACCGATCTGGGTCACTCCGCGCGGCACATCGATGATCAGGCCGTTAACCTCGGTTTGAGGCGAGCTGGGCATGAACGTCGAGTTGATCGGCCGCTCTTCGCTGATGAATAGCCGGTCGCCAAGGCGCACTTCCTGGGTCGAACGCTGCAACACCAGGGTCGCGACATCGCCTTCGTGGGCAACGATTTCACCGCCACCGATGTCATCGGCGTTAATCCCGAGAAACTGCCCGGTCAACGGGTCCGTGTAGGTTTTGCCCTGACGGAAAATGTTATAGACGGTGTGCTCAGAGTCTAATTTTCCACGCGCGTATATCCGGTCACCCATGCCGCTGAGCACGCGCTCGGCGTTACCGGCGACGATGTACGGGGCTTTCTGGAAGTCGGCGGGGTCATCGATGATGCGGTTGTTGAGCAGAAAACTATTGATCGCGGCCAGCGGAATGCTTGGGATCGCTTCGGCCATCGGCGTGGTACGAATCCGGGGCGACAGCTTGATGGTGCCACGTGAAGCGCCACGGTTGAGCACCATCTGCGGCTGGCCATCGACATACACCAGGGACAATAAGTCGCCCGGATAGATCAGGTCAGGGTTGGCGATCTGCGGATTAGCCTTCCAGATTTCCTTCCACTTCCATGGCTCGCGCAGAAATTTGCCGGAAATGTCCCAAAGCGTGTCACCTTGGACGACAGTGTAATTCTGTGGATGTCCTTCCCTGAGCTGCACTTGCGCCTGACAAAGGCCGGTAGAGGCCAACAGCAGCAGGGCGAGTAGTGATTTCCTCATGCGGTGAATCCCTTTATCATGTGGCTTCGCGTGAAACACTAAGAGCCCCGGAGGCTCAGGTTTTGCAAGGTTGCCAGCTCTAACCGACGAAACCTGGCAGCTGATTTTGGACTTTACCCTACAAGTGCAGCTCTAACGTATATGGCTATTTTAAACATCCTCGAATTTCCCGATTCGCGCCTGCGCACCATCGCCAAACCTGTGGCAGTGGTGGACGAAGGCATTCGCCAGTTGGTCGACGACATGTTTGAAACCATGTACGAAGCGCCAGGCATTGGTTTGGCCGCGACTCAGGTCAACGTACACAAGCGTGTCGTGGTCATGGACCTCAGCGAAGATCGTAGCGATCCACGGGTGTTCATCAACCCCGAGTTCGACATCCTGACCGACGAGGTGGAGCAGTATCAAGAAGGCTGCCTCTCAGTGCCAGGCTTCTATGAAAACGTCGACCGCCCACAGAAAGTCAAAATCAGGGCTCTGGACCGGGACGGTCAGCCCTACGAGCTGATCGCAGAGGGTTTGCTGGCGGTGTGTGTCCAGCATGAGTGCGATCACCTGAACGGTAAATTGTTCGTCGATTACCTGTCCACCCTCAAGCGCGACAGGATCAAGAAGAAGCTGGAAAAGCTGCACAAGCAGAACGCCTGACACCACTCAAATCCTTCAATCTGTAGGCGCTGACTTGTCTGCGAACCAGGCAACACGGTCCATCAGCCACACCGGGTTGCGGCCTTCGCGGGCAAGCCCGCTCCTACACGTCTGTGTATTTCCTTTATCGAGAAGCCCATGACTGAGCCACTGCGCATCGTCTTCGCCGGCACCCCGGAATTTGCCGCCGAACACCTCAAGGCTTTGCTCGCCAGCCCCCATCAAGTGATTGCGGTCTACACCCAGCCTGATCGCCCGGCTGGCCGTGGGCAAAAGCTGATGCCGAGCCCGGTCAAACAGCTGGCTGAACAACACGGTATCGCTGTATTGCAACCGCCAACCCTGCGTGATGCTGGCGCTCAAGCTGAACTGGCCGCGCTCAAGCCCGACTTGCTGGTGGTGGTCGCCTACGGCCTGATCCTGCCGCAAGTGGTGCTCGACATTCCACGCCTGGGCTGTATCAACAGTCACGCTTCGCTGCTGCCACGCTGGCGCGGTGCCGCACCGATTCAGCGTGCGATAGAAGCCGGCGATGCCGAGAGCGGCGTGACCGTAATGCGCATGGAAGCGGGGCTGGACACCGGACCAATGCTGCTCAAAGTCACGACCCCGATCACTGCCGAAGACACCGGTGGCAGCCTGCATGACCGGCTCGCCGAGCTCGGGCCGCCCGCGGTAATTCAAGCCATCGCCGGGCTGGCCGATGGCACGTTGCAGGGTGAAGTCCAGGACGACACCCTGGCGACCTACGCTCACAAGCTGAACAAAGACGAAGCGCGTATCGACTGGAGTCGTCCGGCGATTGAGCTGGAACGTCTGGTGCGTGCGTTCAATCCTTGGCCGATCTGCCACAGCACACTCAATGGCGAAGCCCTGAAAGTGCTGGCAGCCAGTCTCGACGAAGGGCAGGGCGCACCGGGTGAAATCCTCGTCGCCAGCAAGGACGGCTTGATTGTCGCCTGCGGCCAACAGGCCTTGCGCCTGACGCGCCTGCAATTGCCGGGGGGCAAAGCGCTGAACTTCGCGGACCTGTTCAACAGCCGTCGTGAGAAATTCGCGGTCGGCACGGTGCTGGGTGTCATTGCACCCGAGCAGACGGTGCACGGCCAATGAACCCGCGTCTCGCTGCCGCCAAAGCATTGGCCGCCGTCCTCAACGGCAAAGCCTCGCTGAACAGTTCGCTGCCCACCCAGCTGGACAAAGTCGAGGCCCGTGATCGCGGTTTGACTCAAGACCTGGCCTTCGGCACCGCTCGCTGGCAGCCACGGCTGTCCGCACTGGCGGCAAAACTCCTGCAAAAGCCCTTCAAAAGCGTCGATGCCGATGTCGAGGCATTGTTGTTGGTCGGCCTCTATCAGTTGCTCTACACGCGCATCCCGGCCCACGCCGCCATCGGTGAAACAGTCGGGTGCGCCGACAAGCTGAAAAAGCCTTGGGCCAAGGCGCTGCTGAATGCCGTACTGCGTCGCGCCCAACGGGAAAGCGAAACACTCCTGGCCGAGCTGGAACATGACCCCGTGGTCCGCACTGCGCACCCACGCTGGCTGCAAAAGGCGTTGAAGGCGTATTGGCCAGAGCAGTGGGAAGCGATCTGCGCGGCCAACAATGCCCATCCGCCGATGATCCTGCGGGTCAATCGCCGTCACCACGGCCGCGATGCGTACCTGCAGATGCTGCAAAACGTCGGGATCGAAGCCCGCGCCTGTGTCTTCAGCCAGGACGGTATTGTGCTGAACGAACCGTGCGATGTCCGCACCCTGCCCGGTTTTGCCGAAGGCTGGATCAGCGTGCAGGACGAAGCCGCGCAATTGGCTGCCGACCTGCTGGAATTGGTTCCTGGTCAACGCGTACTCGACGCATGCTGCGCCCCTGGCGGCAAGACCTGCCATCTGCTGGAAGTACAGCCATTGCTCGCGGGCGTGGTCGCGGTGGATCTGGAGGCCAAACGCCTGGTCCGCGTGCGGGAAAACCTGGATCGCCTGGGCCTGAACGCCGAGCTGATCGCTGCCGACGCCCGTGACACCGGCCAATGGTGGGACCGTAAACCGTTCCAACGCATCCTGCTCGATGCGCCGTGTTCGGCCACGGGCGTGATTCGTCGTCACCCGGATATCAAGCTCACGCGTCAGGCTGACGACATTCCCGCACTCGCCACGCTCCAGGGCGAATTGCTCGACGCACTGTGGCCGACGCTGGAAGTCGGCGGCATCCTGCTGTACGCCACCTGCTCGACGCTGCCGATGGAAAACACCGAAGTGATCGAGGCGTTCCTGGCTCGCACACCCGGCGCGCGCGAACTGGACATCGCCGGTCAGCTCGGGCAACAGCCGCCCGGCCTGAAACAACCGCACGGTCGCCAACTGCTCGCCCAGGAAGGCGGCCACGATGGCTTCTACTATGCCAAGCTGATCAAGATTGCCGCTGCACACGGCTAACCGTTTCAGGGCTATCAGTTTTCAGGAGAGGGCGGATGAAAATCATCATCCTCGGCGCAGGACAGGTCGGCGGTACGCTGGCTGAACATTTGGCCGGTGAAGCGAATGACATCACCGTGGTCGACACCGACGCCGATCGCTTGCGTGATCTGGGTGATCGCCTTGATATCCGTACCGTTCAGGGCCGCGGCTCGTTCCCTACGGTACTGCGCCAGGCCGGCGCGGATGATGCCGATATGTTGGTGGCGGTGACCAACAGCGACGAGACCAACATGCTCGCCTGTCAGGTCGCTTACACCCTGTTCAAGACCCCTACCAAAATCGCCCGCGTGCGCGAAGCGGCCTACCTGACCCGCGCCGGTCTGTTCAATAACGACGCGATCCCCGTGGACGTGTTGATCAGTCCGGAACAGGTGGTGACCAACTACATCAAGCGCCTGATCGAATACCCCGGCGCACTGCAAGTGATCGACTTTGCTGGCGGCAAGGCCCAACTGGTGGCGGTCAAGGCGTACTACGGCGGGCCGCTGGTCGGCCAACAGCTGCGTCAGTTGCGCGAACACATGCCTAACGTCGACACCCGGGTTGCCGCGATTTTCCGCCGTGACCGGCCGATAGCCCCCCAAGGCGACACCGTCATTGAAGTGGATGACGAGGTGTTCTTCATCGCGGCCAAAGCGAACATCCGCGCGGTCATGAGCGAGATGCGCCGCCTGGATGAAAGCTACAAACGCATCGTCATCGCGGGCGGCGGGCATATTGGTGAACGGCTGGCCGAAGCCATCGAAAGTCGCTATCAAGTCAAAATCATCGAGATGAACCCGGCCCGCTGCCGTTACCTTTCGGAAACCCTGGACAACACCGTGGTTCTGCTGGGCAGTGCGTCGGACCGGGATCTACTGCTGGAAGAAAACATCGCCGAAGTCGATCTGTTCCTGGCGCTGACCAACGATGACGAGGCCAATATCATGTCCTCGCTGCTGGCCAAACGCCTCGGCGCACGCAAAGTGATGACCATCATCAACAACCCGGCGTATGTGGATCTGGTGCAGGGCGGCGAGATCGATATCGCGATCAGCCCGCAACTGGCGACCATCGGCACCTTGCTGACTCACGTTCGCCGTGGCGACATTGTCAGCGTGCATTCATTGCGTCGTGGGGCAGCCGAAGCCATTGAAGCCGTCGCCCATGGTGATGCCAGGTCGAGCAAGGTCATCGGTCGCGCCATCCGTGACATCACACTGCCGCCAGGGACCACCATCGGCGCAATCATTCGCGCCGAAGAAGTACTGATCGCCCACGACATCACGGTGATCAAGTCCGGCGACCATGTGATTCTGTTCCTTGTGGATAAAAAATATATCCGCGACGTAGAGCGGCTGTTCCAGGTCGGCTTGAGCTTTTTTTAATCAGCGGTACCGATCAATTGGAGGGACCGGTACGGGACTATCCCATGATCGAATCACTGGAAACAGGCTCACCCCGGCTGTGGACAACTTCAATTGCAGCAGTTATCCACAGCTGACAGCCTTCAATACCAGCGCTTTTCGCCCGGTGGACGCTTTTTGAAACGCTTCATCGTCCACATGTATTGGCTCGGATAAGCCCGCACGTACTTCTCGACAACCTGACTCATGGCCGCCGCCGACGTTTGCGTGTCGGTGCTGTACATCGCCTCGGGTGCCGCTTCGAGGATCACCTTGTAACCGGAACCATCGGTCAGGCGGATCGCATGCAGGAAAACGCCCACTGCCTTGCCACCGGCCAACATGTTGGGCACGAACTTGCTGGTCAACGCCTGGGTCGCGCAGAAGGGCACGAACAGACCTGCAGACTCAGCGGGCTCGGGATCGGCCGGAATACCCACTGAGCCGCCTTTGCGCACTTCCTTGATAACGCTGAGGATGCCTTCTTTGGTCGAAGCCGCCACGCGATTGCCCAGTTGCACACGCTGCTTGCGCAGCAGATCGTCCACCGCCTTGAGTTTCGGCGGCCGGTAAAAAATGATCGGTTTGCACTGGCTGCAATAGAAGTGGTTAAGCACTTCCCAGTTGCCCAAGTGGCTGGTGATGCCAACCACGCCCTTGCCCGAAGCCAGCGCGGCTTCCAGCACTTCAAGCCCTTGGACTTCACGCACCAGATCGATTGATTTCTGAGCGGGCCAGATCCAGGCACAGGCGCTTTCGGTGAACGTCTTGCCGATGTCCATGAGACTGCGGCCCACCAGGCGCTCGCGTTCGGCAGCGTCCAGCTCAGGGAAACACTTGGACAGGTTGATGCGCGCAATTTCGCGCGAGCGGTTGGGCAGTTTCCACATCAGCCAGCCGATGGACGTACCGACCCACTGCACCACTCGCCATGGCAACAGGGCAAATAGCCGCAAAAGCCCGACCAAAAGGGCGCCTTTGAACTTATCCACAGATCACTCCCGAATTCGCAAGGCCGCTATTGTAACCATCAGCGGCTCAAGACGGCGTATCGATCACACTCAAGGGTGTGATCCATGACCATGCCTGTGGCCTGCATGAAGGCGTAGCAAATCGTGGGGCCGACGAACGTGAAGCCTGCTTTTTTCAGGGCTTTGCTCATTGCCTCAGCTTCAGGCGTGACGGCCGGGACCTGGCTGCGACCCTCGAAATGATTGATTTTTGGCTGCCCGCCCACAAACGACCAAAGCCATTCCACCGGGTCTTCCAGGGCCTGCCAGGCCTGCGCGTTGCGCCGGGCGGCATTGAGTTTGAGGCGGTTGCGAATGATGCCGGCGTCGAGCATCAGCGCTTCGATTTCAGCGTCGCTCATCTGGGCCACGCGCTGTACATCGAAGCCGAACAAGACTTCACGATAGCGCGCGCGTTTCTTTAAAATAGTGATCCATGACAGGCCGGCCTGGAACCCTTCGAGCAATAACAACTCGAAGAGTTTCTGCGCATCGCGCAACGGCACGCCCCACTCTTGATCGTGATAAGCGATGTACAGCGGATCTTCGTTGCACCAAAAGCAGCGTGGCATAAGGCTCCAAGGGTGGAGGTGCGGCCGAATCGGGTATACTCCCGCTCTTTAAATCGCAGCCCCAGCACAGGTGAATTTCGTGAGCCAGCCTACGCCAGCCGTGCGTACCTTCCAAGACTTGATCCTCGCCCTTCAACAATACTGGGCCGAGCAAGGTTGTGTGGTGCTTCAGCCCTACGATATGGAAGTCGGCGCCGGCACATTCCATACCGCTACGTTTCTGCGCGCCATCGGCCCGGAAACCTGGAACGCCGCTTATGTGCAGCCCAGCCGACGCCCGACTGATGGCCGCTACGGCGAAAACCCGAACCGCTTGCAGCATTACTACCAATTCCAGGTGGTATTGAAGCCTAACCCGGACAACTTCCAGGAGCTGTACCTCGGCTCCCTGAAGCACGTTGGCCTTGATCCGCTCGTGCATGACATTCGTTTCGTCGAAGACAACTGGGAGTCGCCAACGCTTGGCGCCTGGGGTCTGGGATGGGAAGTCTGGCTGAACGGCATGGAAGTCACCCAGTTCACCTACTTCCAGCAAGCAGGCGGTATTGAGTGCTACCCGGTGACCGGTGAAATCACCTACGGCCTGGAACGCCTGGCCATGTACCTGCAAGGCGTGGATTCGGTCTATGACCTGGTCTGGACCGACGGCCCGTTCGGCAAAGTGACCTACGGCGATGTGTTCCATCAGAACGAGGTTGAGCAATCGACTTACAACTTCGAACACGCCAACGTTGAAAAACTGTTTGAGCTGTTTGATTTCTATGAGAGCGAAGCCAGTCGCCTGATTGAGCTGCAGTTGCCATTACCAAGCTACGAAATGGTCCTCAAGGCCTCGCACACCTTCAACCTGCTGGATGCACGTCGGGCGATTTCGGTCACCGCGCGTCAGCAGTACATCCTGCGGGTACGGACGTTGGCCCGTTCGGTAGCGCAGAGCTATCTGCAAGCCCGAGCCAAGCTTGGCTTCCCGATGGCACCCCCCGATTTACGTGATGAAGTGTTGGCTAAGCTGGAGGCTGCACAATGAGTGCTCAAGATTTCCTGGTTGAATTGGGCACCGAAGAACTGCCACCCAAAGCCCTTGGCGCCCTGGGTGACGCGTTCCTCGCGGGCATCGAAAAAGGCTTGCAGGCCGCGGGTCTCAGCTACAGCGCCAAGCAGGTCTACGCTGCGCCGCGCCGTCTGGCCGTGCTGATCACTCAACTGGCGACGCAACAAGCAGATCGCAGCGTCAACCTCGACGGCCCGCCACGCCAGGCGGCATTCGATGCTGAAGGTAATCCGACTCAAGCCGCGCTGGGCTTCGCCAAGAAGTGCGGCGTAGAGCTGAGCGAGATCGATCAGAGCGGGCCGAAGTTGCGGTTCAGTCAGAACATCGTCGGCAAGCCGACGATGAGCCTGCTGCCAACCATCGTTGAAGACTCCCTGAACGATCTGCCGATCCCCAAGCGCATGCGCTGGGGTGCGCGCAAAGAAGAATTCGTTCGTCCAACCCAATGGCTGGTCATGCTGTTTGGCGATCAGGTGGTCGATTGCACCATCCTCGCTCAGACCGCAGGCCGTGACTCCCGTGGTCACCGCTTCCATCACCCGGAAAGCGTGCGCATCACCTCGCCTGCCAACTACCTGCAAGACCTGCGTGGCGCCCACGTATTGGCTGACTTCGCCGAACGTCGCGAGCTGATCAGCAAGCGCGTCGACGAGCTGGCAACGCTGCAGGAAGGCACCGCGATTGTGCCGCCAAGCCTGCTCGATGAAGTCACCGCGCTGGTCGAATGGCCTGTGCCGCTAGTGTGCTCGTTCGAAGAACGCTTCCTCGACGTGCCGCAAGAAGCGCTGATCATTACCATGCAGGACAACCAGAAGTATTTCTGCCTGCTGGATGCCGACGGTAAGTTGCTGCCACGCTTCATCACCGTGGCCAACATCGACAGCAAAGACCCGGCGCAAATCATTTCCGGCAACGAAAAAGTGGTTCGCCCACGGTTGACCGACGCCGAGTTCTTCTTCAAGCAAGACAAGAAGCAGAAGCTGGAAACCTTCAACCTGCGCCTGCAAAACGTAGTGTTCCAGGCCCAGTTGGGCAGTGTTTTCGATAAAGCCGAGCGCGTATCGAAACTGGCCGCCTTCATTGCCCCACGCATTGGTGGCGATGCCAAGCGCGCCGCGCGTGCAGGCCTGCTGTCCAAGTGCGATCTGGCGACCGAAATGGTCGGCGAATTCCCGGAAATGCAGGGTGTTGCCGGTTATTACTACGCCCTGGCCGACGGCGAGCCTGAAGACGTCGCACTGGCACTGAACGAGCAATACATGCCTCGTGGTGCTGGCGCCGAACTGCCAACCACCCTGACCGGTGCGGCCGTCGCCATGGCCGACAAGCTCGACACGCTGGTCGGCATCTTCGGTATCGGCATGTTGCCCACCGGCAGCAAAGACCCGTATGCACTGCGCCGCGCTGCGTTGGGCGTGCTGCGGATCCTGATCGACAAGAAGCTGGACCTCGATCTGGTACAGACCGTGGCCTTCGCCGTGGCTCAGTTCGGCGCGAAGATCAAACCTGCCGGCCTGGCCGAACAAGTGCTGGAGTTCATCTTCGACCGCCTGCGTGCGCGTTACGAGGATGAAGGCGTCGAAGTCGCTACGTATCTGTCGGTACGGGCTCTGCAACCGGCTTCAGCCCTTGATTTCGATCAGCGGGTTCAAGCGGTGCAGGCCTTCCGTAAGCTGCCGGAAGCTTCCGCCTTGGCGGCGGTGAACAAGCGTGTGTCGAACCTGTTGAGCAAAGCGCAGGGCAATATCGCCAGCACCGTCGAACCTAAATACTTCGATAACGCGCACGAGTTTTCGTTGTACTCGGCGATTCAGCAAGCGGACCAAGCGGTGCAACCGATGGCCGCAACGCGTCAGTACAGTGAAGCACTGGCACGTTTGGCTGCGTTGCGCGAGCCAGTCGATGCGTTCTTCGAAGCCGTGATGGTCAATGCTGAAGATGCCAGCGTACGTGCCAACCGCTATGCCTTGCTGGCTCGCTTACGCGGCCTGTTCCTGGGCGTTGCCGACATTTCGCTGCTGGGATGACGTTGAAGGGGCAAGGCTTGAAGCTGCTGATTCTGGACCGGGACGGGGTGATCAATCATGACTCCGACGCTTACATCAAGTCGGTGGAGGAGTGGATTCCCCTCCCGGGCTCGGTCGAGGCTATTGCACGCCTGAGCAAGGCCGGCTGGACGGTGGCCGTCGCCACTAACCAGTCCGGCATTGCCCGCGGGTTTTACGATGTCGCCACACTCGAAGCCATGCATGCGCGCTTGCGCGATCTGGTGGCAGAGCAGGGTGGCGAAGTCGGCTTGATCGTTTTTTGTCCACACGGCCCGGATGAAGGCTGCGATTGCCGCAAACCAAAACCGGGCATGCTCAAAACGATTGCCGATCATTACGCGGTAGATCTGGCGGGCATCTGGTTTGTTGGCGATAGTAAGGGTGACTTGGAGGCGGCGCTGGCCGTCGACTCTCAGCCAGTTTTGGTAAAGACCGGCAAAGGTCTCAAAACAATGGGTAACCCTTTGCCCGCAGGCACTCTGGTTTTTGACGATCTGGCGGCGGTTGCCGCAGAACTTATCCACACTTGTAAATAGACGGGCATCGCCCGCAACGGTAAGAGCTCCTATGTCGATCATGCAGGCAATCAGAACCTTCTTCTTTTACCTGCTGTTGTGCACCACTTCTCTTCTGTGGTGCACACTGAGTTTCTTTGTCGCCCCGTTTTTACCTTTCCGCGCCCGCTACCGTTTTATCAACGTGTACTGGTGTCGCTGTGCGTTGTGGCTGACGCGGGTGTTCTTGAACATTCATGTTGAAGTAAAAGGTCAGGAAAATATCCCGCTAGAGCCCTGTGTGATTCTGTCCAATCACCAGAGCACCTGGGAAACCTTCTTCCTCTCGGCGCACTTCGAACCTTTGAGCCAGGTGCTCAAGCGTGAGCTGTTGTACGTCCCGTTCTTCGGTTGGGCGATGGCGATGCTACGGCCGATTGCGATCAACCGTGACAATCCCAAAGCAGCACTCAAGCATGTCGCCAAAAGAGGCCATGAACTGCTCAAGGATGGCGTCTGGGTGTTGATCTTCCCGGAAGGTACGCGCGTTCCTTTTGGGCAGATTGGCAAATTCTCCCGAGGCGGCACAGCGTTGGCCGTGAATGCAAACCTGCCGGTTCTGCCCATTGCGCACAACGCAGGCAAGTACTGGCCAAAAGAAGGTTGGGCGAAAAAGCCGGGCACCATTGAGTTGGTTATTGGCGAACCTATGTATGCCGAGGGCACGGGCCCACGCGCCATTGCAGCGCTTAATGACCGGGTCGCGGCCTGGAATGAAGCAACGCAACGCGCCATGGGTTCAGTGGTTGCACCAGCACCGAGCGAAGAAAATGCGGTTGTTTAGGATCTGTGGATAACCTGTGCACCATTTTTGTGATTCTTTAAATAAATCGCGCCAACTCGTTAATTTATATACTTATTTCTTAAGCTGATTAATGAGCAAAAAAAGTGCATAAGTTTTCAGGATTGTGACGAAGCCGGCCCATGAGGCCGGCTTTTTTATGGTCGATTACATCGCGCCTGACTCAGGCTATACCTGTTGGGGTGAAGTGATGGCTGTTCAAAAAGTATCTGTTTATTTTTTACAGACAGTCAAACAATTGACTTTGTTCTGCGGCTATTTTTGTTGTTGTCGGTAATTTGACAAGCCCATTGCTTAGTGTATGGTTTCTTTGAGTTCAGCCAATAACATCAAAAATAGTGCGGTTTTTCAGCCGCTCTTCTCGGGCACAGAAACCGCTGGAACCGGATAACCGCGTTTTACCTTGGGTTGCAGGGGGGAGGGATATGAG
Source organism: Pseudomonas sp. ASL8 (assembly GCF_056680355.1). Classification (NCBI taxonomy): domain Bacteria; kingdom Pseudomonadati; phylum Pseudomonadota; class Gammaproteobacteria; order Pseudomonadales; family Pseudomonadaceae; genus Pseudomonas; species Pseudomonas sp. ASL8. The sequence continues at coordinate 1,627,400 of NZ_CM155278.1, forward strand.
TACGTTAGGTGAACTGGAGTGGATTTTCCTGATTTTTACCTTGAGGTCTTCATGCCGTTCATTTTTTGATCGTTATCATCAACCGAGTAATTACTTTTACGACAGAGTCGCTGAGTAAGCAGTGCGACTAATGCGCACCTTTCGGGTTCTTTGGGAGCGGCTGAAGGAGCACCCGCTGTCGCGAATCGGACCCGGGCTCATTACCGGTGTGGCGGACGACGACCCGAGTGGTATTGCTACGTACTCCCAGGCTGGCGCGCAATTTGGCCTTGATATGCTATGGACGATGCCTCTGGCTTATCCTTTGATGGCCGCCATTCAATCGATGTGCGCGAACATCGGCCGAGTCACAGGGAAAGGACTCGCTGCCAATATCAAGGATGCGTTCCCGCCGATCGTGCTTCCGTGCGTTTTGTGTCTACTGCTCGTGGCCAACACACTGAATATTGCCGCAGATGTCGCTGCAATGGGGGAGGTTGCAGAGTTGGTCTCTGGCATCAACCGGCATCTCATGACCGCTTTTTTTGTGTCAGCGACTATCCTGTTGCAGCTGTTCATCCTTTATCACCGTTACGTCTTCATCCTGAAGTGGCTGACGGTCTCACTACTGGCCTACGCCGCCGTATTGTTTACGGTTCATGTTCCCTGGGGACAGGTCGCAACACACACTTTCTGGCCAAAAATCACCCTGGACTCAAGCACCGCCGCCATGGTCGTCGGGGTTTTCGGCACGACCATTAGTCCATACCTTTTTTTCTGGCAAGCCTCAGAAGAAGTCGAAGACATGGAAGCGCACCCAAGCAGCAAGTCACTCCTGTGCGATGCGCCTTCCGCCGGACCGGAGCTCCGGCGCATCCAGTGGGACACCTGGAGCGGCATGCTCTACTCCAACGTCACGGCCTACTTCATCATTCTTGCGACCGCCGTTACGCTCCACGTGTCTGGCGTTACCGATATCAACACGGCAGCACAAGCAGCAAGTGCTCTGCGACCGATCGCCGGTGACTTTGCCTACATGCTCTTCGCTCTCGGCATTCTTGGTGTGGGCATGATCGGCGTGCCTGTGCTGGCCGGCTCTGGAGCCTATGCTCTTTCCGAAGCAATGGGCTGGAGGAAAGGCCTCGAACGAAAAGTGAATGATGCGCGTGGGTTCTACGCCATCATCTCCGTCAGCGTACTTGCCGGACTCGGCATCCAGTATTCGCCAATCAGTCCAATGAAAGCGCTGTTCTGGAGCGCTGTCATCAACGGTCTGGTCGCCGTGCCCCTGATGGTTGTCATCATCATTCTGGTTTCGAAGAAATCTGTAATGGGCGCCTTTACAGCAAGTCGACCTCTGCTCGTCCTTGGCTGGATAGCGACGGCAGTCATGGGAGCGGCAGCCATTGGGATGTTCATCCCTGATTAAATTTTCGTTATAAAAAAAGCCAACGCTAAGCGTTGGCTTTTCTATCAGCAGAGTGACCTCTTAGAAATCGAGGTTTGACACCGCCAAGGCATTTCTTTCGATGAAGTCACGGCGAGGTTCTACCGCGTCGCCCATCAGGGTGTTGAAGATCTGGTCAGCGCCAATGGCATCTTCAATCGTGACCTTGAGCATCCGGCGCACGCTTGGGTCCATGGTGGTTTCCCACAGCTGATCCGGGTTCATTTCGCCCAGACCTTTATAGCGCTGGATGGTATGGCGTTTGGTGCTTTCCGCCATCAGCCAGGCAAGGGCTTCCTTGAACTCGTTAACCGGCTTCTTGCGTTCGCCGCGTTGCACGTAAGCGCCTTCTTCAAGCAAGGTGCTTATTTGCGCGCCCAGAGCAGTCACGGTTTTATAGTCGTTACTGCCGAAGAAGTCGCGGTTGAAGGTCACGTAGTTGGACAAGCCGTGGGAGATCAATTCGACCTCTGGCAGCCAGACATTACGTTCGCGATCTTCACGCAGGCTGGCTTTATAGACCAGACCTGACTTCTCACCAACGCGCAGGCGCGCGTCAAACAGCGCCAACCATGCCTGCATGCCTGCATGGTCGGAAAGCTGCTCAAGCGAAATTGGCGGCAGGTAAACGAAATGCTCGGTCAGTTCCTGAGGATACAAACGCGACAAGCGCTTGAGCGTCTTCATGACCATACGGAAATCGTTAACCAGACGCTCCAGCGCCTCACCAGAGATCCCGGGAGCCGATTCATTGAGGTGCAGGCTGGCATCTTCCAGAGCCGACTGGGTCATGTATTCTTCCATGGCCTCGTCGTCTTTGATGTATTGCTCCTGCTTGCCTTTCTTCACTTTGTACAACGGCGGTTGAGCGATGTAGATGTAGCCACGCTCTATCAACTCAGGCAGTTGACGGAAGAAGAAGGTCAGCAGCAACGTACGGATGTGCGAACCGTCGACGTCAGCATCGGTCATGATGATGATGTTGTGATAGCGCAGCTTGGCGATGTTGTATTCATCGCGGCCAATACCGCAACCCAGCGCCGTGATCAAAGTGCCCACTTCTTGCGAAGAGATCATCTTGTCAAAACGTGCTTTCTCTACGTTGAGGATCTTGCCTTTAAGCGGCAGGATCGCCTGAGTCTTACGGTTGCGTCCCTGCTTGGCGGAACCACCAGCAGAGTCACCTTCCACGAGATACAGTTCGGAGAGGGCAGGGTCTTTTTCCTGGCAGTCAGCGAGCTTGCCTGGCAGACCGGCAATATCCAGTGCACCTTTACGGCGAGTCATCTCACGGGCTTTACGAGCCGCTTCACGGGCGCGTGCAGCATCAATCATTTTGCCGACAACCGCTTTCGCTTCGTTCGGGTTTTCCAGCAGGAAGTCGGAGAAGTGTTTACCCATTTCCTGTTCAACCGCAGTTTTCACTTCGGACGAAACCAGCTTGTCCTTGGTTTGCGAGCTGAACTTTGGATCAGGCACTTTGACCGAAATGATTGCGGTCAGACCTTCACGCGCATCGTCACCGGTCGTGGCGACTTTATGCTTCTTGGCCAGACCTTCCTGTTCGATGTAGGTATTCAGGTTCCGCGTCAGAGCAGAACGGAAACCTACCAGGTGAGTACCGCCGTCACGCTGAGGAATGTTGTTGGTAAAGCACAACAGGTTCTCGTTGAAGCTGTCGTTCCACTGCAAAGCGATCTCGACAGCAATGCCATCGTCGCGTTGGATGTTGAAGTGGAAGACCTGGTTCACCGGCGTCTTGTTGGTGTTCAGATACTCAACGAACGCGCGCAAACCGCCTTCGTACTTGAACAGTTCTTCCTTGCCGCTGCGCTCGTCTTTTAGAACGATGCCCACACCGGAGTTGAGGAATGAGAGTTCACGAATACGCTTGGCCAGGATGTCCCAGCTGAAGTGAATATTCTTGAAGGTCAGATCGGATGGCTTGAAGTGAATCTCGGTACCGGTGGAATCACTCTCACCAACGATGCGCATGGGTTCCTGTGGAACACCATGGATATAAGTCTGCTCCCATACTTTGCCACTGCGACGCACGGTCAACAGCAACAACTCGGAAAGCGCGTTAACCACGGAAACACCTACACCGTGGAGACCGCCAGATACTTTATAAGAGTTGTCATCGAACTTACCGCCAGCGTGGAGCACGGTCATGATGACCTCAGCTGCCGACACGCCTTCTTCTTTGTGCACGTCTACCGGAATACCGCGACCGTTGTCGCGGACGGTGATCGATTCATCCGGGTGGATAACGATGCTGATTTCGTCGCAATGGCCAGCCAAAGCTTCGTCGATCGAGTTATCGACCACCTCGAACACCATGTGGTGTAGACCGCTGCCATCGTCGGTGTCACCGATATACATACCGGGACGCTTGCGTACGGCATCTAGCCCTTTCAGCACTTTAATGCTGGAGGAGTCGTACGTTTGATTTTCGCTCATGCCTTCACTCCCGGTGGTCGTGGGTCTGGGTGATACGGCCTTGTTCCACGTGGAACAAAGCGACTGGCGTTTCCGTCTGCCAGCCTTCCCTCAATAATTCATGGTCTACACAGGTGATAAACACTTGGCAGCGTAAGTCTTCTAACAAGCGACAAAGGGCGCGGCGATGATGCTCGTCCAGTTCAGACGGCAAATCGTCCACCAGATAAATACACTGGCCGCGCCGTGCCTGGCTGACCAAATGTCCTTGAGCAATGCGCAAAGCGCAGACCACTAACTTCTGCTGGCCACGAGATAAAATTTCAGCGGCATTATGAGCGCCCAATCTAAGGCGCAAATCAGCACGTTGCGGTCCAGCCTGCGTATGCCCCATTTGCTGATCGCGGTGGAGAGAAGACGCGAGCACTGTACTCAGCTCTTTCTCCTTGTCCCAGCCGCGGTAATAGCTCAGGGTTAAACCTTCAAGCTCAACCAGCTCGCTCAAGGTCTTTTCAAAAACTGGCTTTAGAGCCTTGATGTAGGCTCGACGATATTCATCGATGTCAGCGCTGGCCAGGCATAACTCCCGGTCCCAAGCCGCTTGCGAAGCGACGTCAAGTGTACCATGCCGCAGCCATGAGTTCCGCTGCCGCAGGGCCTTCTGCAAGCGTTGCCACGTCGACATAAAGCGAGGTTCCACGTGGAACACTCCCCAGTCGAGGAACTGACGCCGGATCTTGGGAGCGCCTTCAAGGAGGCGAAAGCTGTCGGGGTTAATCAGTTGCAGAGGTAATGCTTCAGCCAGCTGTGCTGCGCTTCGCGCATTCTGCCCGTCGATACGGATCTGAAACTCCCCCTGCCGATCCCGCGACACACCCAGACTGCTGTGCCCACCTTGAGCCAGTTCAACCTGACCAAAGACCGTACAGGCGGGTTGCTCATACTGAATCACTGGCAGCAATCGTGCGCTGCGAAATGAGCGAGCAAGACCGAGCAAATAAATGGCTTCCAGTACACTGGTTTTGCCACTGCCATTCGCGCCGTGAAGAATATTTATGCGGGGGGAAGGAGAGAGGGTCACCGGGTGCAAATTGCGCACCCCGGTGACAGAGACGCGGCTGAGGGACATCTAGGCTCTGCTGGACATTGGAAGTTACAGACGCATCGGCATAACGACGTAAGCGGAATCATCGTTATCCGATTCCTGCACCAGCGCGCTGCTGTTGGAGTCAGACAAAATCAGACGCACCTGCTCGGTGGTCATCACGCCCAACACGTCGAGCAGATAGCTCACGTTGAAACCAATTTCCAGTGGGCCGCCGTTGTAATCGACGCCGACTTCTTCTTCTGCCTCTTCCTGTTCAGGGTTGTTCGCCTGAATCTTCAATTGACCATTGGCCAACTGCAAACGGATACCGCGATACTTTTCGTTGGACAGGATCGCCGTGCGGCTGAACGCTTCACGCAATGCCTGACGATCACCCAATACCAACTTGTCGCCACCTTTAGGCAGAACGCGTTCGTAATCAGGGAACTTGCCATCGACCAGCTTCGAGGTGAAGGTGAACTCGCCTGTCGTAGCACGGATGTGATGCTGGCCCAGGACGATGCTCACAATCCCGTCCTGCTCAGTGAGCAGACGCGCCAGTTCAAGGATGCCTTTACGCGGCACGATCACTTGATGGCGATCAGCTTGCTCGATCTCGGCCGTCATGGAGCACATTGCCAGACGGTGGCCATCAGTGGCGACGGCGCGTAGCACGCCAGCGTGCACTTCCAGCAGCATACCGTTGAGGTAATAGCGAACGTCCTGCTGCGCCATGGCGAAGCTGGTGCGCTCGATCAAACGGCGCAACTTGCTCTGCACCAGGTTGAACGTCAGCGACCCAGGACCTTCTTCCACTGTAGGGAAGTCATTGGCAGGCAATGTGGACAAGGTAAAACGGCTGCGTCCCGCTTTTACCACCAGTTTCTGCTCATCGACTTTGATATCGATCAACGCGTCATTGGGCAGGCTTTTGCAGATATCCATCAGCTTGCGCGCAGGAACAGTGATCTCCCCTGGCTCTGCGGGCTCTTCCAACTGAACACGGCCTACCAGCTCGACTTCCAGGTCGGTACCCGTCAGCGACAACTGCTGGCCTTCTACAACCAATAGCACGTTGGATAACACTGGCAAGGTCTGTCGGCGTTCAACGACGCCGGCGACCAGTTGCAGAGGTTTCAACAAGGCTTCGCGTTGAATGGTGAAGTGCATGGTCTAGTCCCTTGCCTTAATAAGCTGCGCTGGTGTCATCAGGTCGTGAGTGTCCGCAGCAGGTTCTTGTAGTCCTCGCGAATATCCGCGTCGGATTCCTTAAGCTCGTTGATTTTTCGGCACGCATGCAAAACGGTCGTATGGTCGCGTCCACCAAACACATCCCCAATCTCGGGCAAACTGTGGTTGGTCAATTCTTTGGACAGCGCCATCGCGACTTGTCGCGGACGTGCAACCGAACGTGAGCGTCGTTTGGACAGCAGGTCAGAAATTTTGATCTTGTAGTACTCAGCCACGGTGCGCTGAATGTTATCCACACTGACCAACTTGTCCTGCAACGCCAACAAATCTTTCAGCGATTCACGAATCAATTCGATCGTGATATCGCGTCCCATAAAGTGCGAGTGAGCGATCACCCGCTTCAGGGCGCCTTCGAGCTCTCGTACGTTGGAACGAATACGTTGCGCGATGAAAAAGGCAGCGTCATGGGGCAGGTCAACTTTCGCCTGATCCGCTTTTTTCATCAAGATTGCAACCCGGGTCTCAAGCTCCGGCGGCTCAACGGCCACCGTCAATCCCCAGCCAAACCGCGATTTCAACCGCTCTTCAAGGCCTTCAATTTCTTTCGGGTAACGGTCGCTGGTCAAGATGACCTGCTGACCACCTTCAAGCAAGGCGTTGAACGTATGGAAGAATTCTTCCTGGGAACGCTCTTTGCGGGCGAAAAATTGAATGTCATCGATCAGCAATGCATCAACCGAACGATAGAAGCGCTTGAACTCGTTGATCGCGTTTAGCTGCAGGGCTTTCACCATGTCAGCCACAAAGCGCTCCGAATGCAGGTACACAACCTTGGCATTCGGGTTCTTCTTTAATAGATGGTTACCCACAGCATGCATCAAGTGGGTTTTACCCAGACCCACCCCACCATAAAGGAACAACGGGTTGTAGCCATGCTTGGGGTTATCCGCAACCTGCCAGGCCGCTGCGCGGGCCAACTGGTTGGATTTACCCTCGACGAAATTCTCGAAGGTAAAGGTCCGGTTCAGGTAGCTGGTGTGCTTGAGCGCGCCCTCGACCTGGACGGTACGCTGCTCGGCACGCGCTGGCGCCTGCTGAGAGCTTGCGCCGGCCATTGGATCAAAGCTCGCACGCGAAGGCTCGTCATTGACCGCAATCGTTTGGCTAGGCGCTGGCGAAGAGGCCTGCTGAACCGGTAACGCGGCAACCTGATTGACAGTAACCGCGTGGGACGCAGCTGCCGCCAATGGCGCATTGGGCGCTGCACGCGGAGCAGAGCTGCGTTTGCTGCCTATTAATAAGGAAAGCGCAGGCGCGAGTCCTTGCCCATGCTCGCCAAGCAGTTCAAGCAAGCGACCCAGGTATTTTTCATTGACCCAATCGAGAACGAAACGGTTCGGTGCATAGACACGCAACTCGTCGCCTTCGGCTTCGACCTGTAGCGGACGGATCCAAGTGTTGAATTGCTGGGCAGGCAGCTCATCGCGCAAAAGCTCCACGCACTGCTGCCAAAGTTCCACTGACACGGATATCCCCTAAGTTGAAAGCCGGTGAGGCAAAAACAGCCGCCATTGTAACGATCAGCGCCCGACTTATCCACATGTAGGTTGCTCTGAGATCACGAAGAATCAAGGCTTTATCCAGAAATTACACGACCAACGGCGTGTGCATAAGCTCTGTGGATAAGCGTGCTTCAGCCCATTGCATAAGTCGGGTCTGAACTCTGTGGATAACCTGCCTGTGGATAAGAGGCCATTTCATGCACAGCTTATCCGACAGTGCAGCACAGGTAGAGCACCGTTTCTCAACCGTATTATCATCCTCTGTACACACTGAGTTTAAAGGGCTAGAGGTAGTTATCCACAGAAGATGCCTTCCCTAGCTTTTATAAGCATTACAAAAGAGCTTTAAATACTTTCCTTCTTTATTTCTATATTTGATCACAGGGTCCGTCCTGGTTTCTCAGACAAAAAACGACACGCTCAGGAAAAGGGCTGTTGAGAAGTAAATGAAGGAAACGCTGGTTGGAAATTGACCTAGAGGCTTGCTTTCTCTAGAATCCCCGGTCTCTTAAAACGGGGGCCATTCCGGCCCGTTGTGGACGAACCAGGTAACACGCCATGAAACGTACTTTCCAACCCAGCACCATCAAGCGCGCTCGCACCCACGGTTTCCGTGCTCGCATGGCCACCAAAAACGGTCGTGCAGTCCTGTCGCGTCGTCGCGCCAAGGGCCGTAAGCGTTTGGCAGTTTGATAACTCGGCACAGGTGGTGAGTCGAGACTTCAGTCGGGAAAAACGTCTTCTGACACCCCGACACTTCAAGGCAGTCTTTGACTCCCCCACCGGCAAGGTTCCGGGGAAAAATCTCTTGCTCCTTGCGCGCAACAACGACCTGGATCACCCCCGCTTGGGGTTAGTGATCGGTAAAAAGAGCGTAAAGCTCTCCGTTGAGCGCAATCGCTTGAAACGCCTAATGCGCGAATCCTTTCGCCTGCACCAAGATGATTTGGTCGGCTGGGATATCGTAATCGTCGCGCGCAAAGGTTTGGGTGAGATAGAAAACCCCGAATTGATTCAGCATTTCGGCAAACTCTGGAAACGTTTGGCACGCAGCCGACCGGCTCCAGAAGTTAAAACCGAAACTGTAGGGGTAGACAGTCCAGATGCGTAAACTGGCACTCGTTCCGATCCAGTTCTATCGCTATGCCATTAGCCCGCTAATGGCCAGCCACTGTCGTTTCTACCCCAGTTGTTCCTGCTACGCGTATGAAGCCATCGAAAATCATGGCCTTCTACGCGGTGGCTGGCTGGCCTTTCGTCGTTTAGGTCGCTGTCATCCGTGGAATGCCGGTGGTTTTGACCCGGTTCCACCCGTTCCTACCTCCCGTTCCTCTTCGATGGCCGAGTAATCATGGATATAAAACGCACGATCCTGATCGTCGCCCTGGCAATCGTGACTTATGTCGGGGTCCTGAAATGGAACCAGGACTATGGTCAGGCTGCCCTGCCGACTCAGAGTGTTGCTGCCAGTACCACCGCTTCGGGTATACCGGATACGGCGACTGGTTCGAATGCTTCTGCAAGTGCCGATGTTCCGAGCGCCAACACTGACGCCGCTGCTCCGGCTGAAACACAAGTCGCCATCAGTAAAGATCTCATCCAGGTAAAAACGGATGTGCTCAATCTGGAGATCGACCCGGTAGGTGGTGATGTCGCGCAGCTGCGGTTGCCCCTTTATCCACGACGTCAAGACCATCCAGAGATTGCTTTCCAGCTGTTCGATAACGGCGGCGAGCGGACTTATCTGGCACAAAGCGGTCTGACAGGTACCAACGGTCCGGATGCTCGTGCATCGGGTCGACCTGTTTACACCAGCGTACAAAAGACTTATCAACTGGCCGATGGCCAGAATGAACTGGTCGTTGACCTGAAGTTCACGGACGCCGGCGTCAATTACATCAAGCGCTTTACCTTAAAGCGCGGCCTGTACGATCTGGGTGTCACTTACCTGATCGACAACCAGAGCGGTCAGCCATGGGCTGGTAATCTGTTCGCACAACTCAAGCGTGACTCGAGTGGCGATCCGTCTTCGACCACCGCGACCGGTACTGCGACTTATTTGGGCGCCGCATTGGGTACACCTGCTGAACCCTACAAAAAAGTGTCGATGAAAGACATCGACAAAGCCGCGCTAAAAGAAACCGTTCAAGGTGGATGGGTTGCCTGGTTGCAGCACTACTTCGTGACTGCCTGGATTCCGAACAAGAACGACAGCAATGTCGTGCAAACGCGTAAAGACAGCCAAGGCAACTACATCATCGGCTTCACTGGCCCGGTTTTGACCGTTGCTGCCGGTGCAACGGCTCAAACCAGCGCTACGTTGTACGCGGGTCCAAAAAGCCAAGCGGTGCTCAAGGAGTTATCCCCAGGTCTGGAACTGACTGTCGATTACGGCATTCTGTGGTTCATTGCCCAACCGATCTTCTGGCTGCTGCAACATATCCACAGCCTGGTCAGTAACTGGGGCTTCTCAATCATCTTGCTGACCATGTTGATCAAAGGGATTTTCTTCCCTCTGTCGGCAGCCAGCTACAAATCCATGGCCCGCATGCGTGCCGTCGCACCGAAACTGGCTGCGTTGAAAGAACAGCATGGCGATGACCGGCAGAAAATGTCGCAAGCCATGATGGAGCTGTACAAGAAAGAGAAGATCAACCCGTTGGGTGGTTGCTTGCCGATTCTTGTGCAAATGCCGGTTTTCCTTTCGCTGTACTGGGTTCTCCTGGAAAGCGTGGAAATGCGTCAGGCTCCATTCATGCTTTGGATCACTGACCTTTCGATCAAGGATCCGTTCTTCATCCTGCCTATCGTTATGGGCGCGACGATGTTTATCCAGCAACGTCTGAACCCGACTCCGCCGGACCCGATGCAAGCGAAAGTAATGAAGCTGATGCCAATCATCTTCACTTTCTTCTTCCTCTGGTTCCCTGCAGGTCTGGTTCTGTACTGGGTCGTCAACAACTGCCTGTCGATCTCGCAGCAGTGGTACATCACACGTAAGATCGAAGCCGCTACCAAGAAAGCGGAAGCTTGATCTAACCTGTTAGTAAGTCATGCAAAGCGCCCCCTCGTGGGGCGTTTTGCTATCCGCTATTTGTCTAGAGAACCTGGCCATGAACGTCCCTCGTGAAACCATCGCTGCGATTGCAACCGCCCAAGGCCGAGGCGGTGTGGGCATCGTGCGCATCTCCGGCCCTTTGGCAAGCCGTGCAGCGCAAGCCATCATCGGTCGCGAGCCAACACCGCGTTATGCCCATTACGGCCCATTCAGCGATGAGACGGGGCAGGTGATCGATGAAGGCATTGCCCTGTATTTCCCGGGTCCGAACTCATTCACCGGTGAAGACGTGCTTGAGCTTCAGGGGCACGGCGGTCCCATCGTGCTGGATATGTTGCTGCAGCGTTGCCTGCAATTGGGCAGCCGTCTGGCTCGACCGGGGGAATTCAGCGAACGCGCGTTTCTCAATGACAAGCTCGATCTGGCGCAGGCCGAAGCAATCGCTGACTTGATCGAAGCCAGTTCCGCCCAGGCTGCACGTAATGCGCTGCGTTCTTTGCAGGGGGCTTTTTCCCGGCGTGTGGATAACTTGACGGAAAAGCTGATCAACCTGCGGATCTACGTAGAGGCCGCTATCGACTTCCCTGAAGAGGAAATCGACTTTCTTGCCGATGGCCATGTGTTGAGCATGCTCGATTCGGTACGCGAAGAGTTATCCACAGTCTTGCGTGAAGCAGGCCAAGGTGCGTTGCTGCGTGACGGCATGACGGTCGTTATTGCTGGCAGACCCAACGCTGGCAAATCAAGCTTGTTGAATGCATTGGCCGGCAGAGAAGCCGCGATTGTTACCGAGATAGCGGGAACTACCCGGGATATCTTGCGCGAACATATCCACATCGATGGCATGCCGTTGCACGTCGTTGATACGGCCGGGTTACGTGATACCGACGACAAGGTCGAGAAGATTGGCGTGGAACGGGCGCTGAAGGCGATTGGTGAGGCTGATAGAGTCTTGTTGGTCGTGGATGCTACCGCACCTGAAGCGAATGACCCGTTTGCCTTATGGCCTGAATTTCTGGAACAGCGTCCAGATCCGGCAAAGGTCACGCTGATTCGTAACAAAGCTGACTTGAGCGGTGACCCCATCGTCCTGGAGCGCAGCATTGATGGCCACGTGACGATCAGCCTGAGTGCAATGGCCGCGGGTGAAGGTCTGGAACTGCTACGCAATCATTTGAAAGAGTGCATGGGCTATGAGCAGACCTCTGAAAGCAGCTTCAGCGCTCGCAGGCGACATCTGGAAGCATTGCGTCATGCCAGCACGTCGCTTGAGCACGGCCGTGCTCAATTGACCCTTGCCGGTGCCGGTGAGCTCCTCGCTGAAGATTTGCGTCAGGCACAACAGGCCTTGGGCGAGATTACTGGAGCTTTCAGCTCAGACGACCTGCTGGGGCGCATTTTTTCCAGTTTCTGCATCGGTAAATAACACTCCCTGCTTCGCAGGAATGCGCTTGCCCGCGATAGCTGTGTACTGAAACAGCGCATCAAACGGATCGCTGGCAAGCCCGTACCAACAACCCACTCCACCGCTCATTTATCCAACCGAACAGAAATACTCTGGCCTCGGCTGCCCACCTGCACCTTTTTTTCAACGAGCAGCACGCTTTTCTGTGGATTAAGCCCTGTGAATAACTGCCCTTCAGCCCAGTTGATAAGTAGGCCTAAAAACAGAGGATAAAGTGCCCTGTGGACAAGTACCCCTTTAATCCACAGGCTTAACCTACTTATCCAAGGGCCTCACAGGTACATGACCACAGACTTTTGAATCGCTGTACACATTGAATATAAAGGCCTGTAGGATCTTATCCACAGAAATGTAGCTCAGTAGAAATAAACATAAAAACAAAGATTTATAAATTTCTTTCTTTTTAATTTCTATATCCGCCAGTCATCCACAGCTGGTTAAATTTTGTGCACGAAGGTTCCTTCAGGGGGGGGAAGTCCCTATACTTGCCGACTGCCCTGATTTCCCATTCCTATTTTCCAAAGAGCAGGCACGAGGTGCGTGGTGCAATTCCCTTCCCGTTTTGAAGTGATCGTCATCGGCGGCGGTCATGCCGGTACCGAGGCCGCACTGGCGTCGGCACGTATGGGTGCAAAAACCCTGCTGCTCACGCATAACGTGGAAACCCTCGGCCAGATGAGCTGCAATCCCGCGATTGGCGGCATCGGCAAAAGCCACTTGGTCAAGGAAATCGATGCCCTTGGCGGCGCCATGGCCATTGCCACCGACAAAGGCGGCATCCAGTTCCGTGTGTTGAACAGCCGTAAAGGTCCAGCCGTTCGCGCTACTCGCGCTCAGGCTGACCGCGTGCTGTACAAGGCGGCTGTTCGCGAAATCCTCGAGAATCAGCCCAACCTGTGGATATTTCAGCAAGCCTGCGATGACCTGATCGTCGAACAGGATCAAGTCCGCGGTGTAGTGACCCAGATGGGTCTGCGTTTCCTGGCCGATTCGGTTGTTTTGACGACAGGGACCTTCCTCGGTGGACTTATCCACATCGGGATGCAGAACTATTCCGGTGGACGTGCGGGCGATCCGCCGTCGATTGCTCTCGCTCAGCGGCTACGTGAATTACCGTTACGGGTCGGTCGCTTGAAAACCGGCACGCCGCCACGCATCGACGGACGTTCGGTGGATTTCTCGGTGATGACCGAGCAACCAGGCGATACGCCTATTCCCGTCATGTCGTTCATGGGGTCCAAAGAGCAGCATCCTGCGCAAGTCAGCTGCTGGATCACCCATACCAACGCCCGGACGCATGAAATTATCGCGGCCAACCTTGATCGCTCGCCCATGTATTCCGGGGTGATCGAGGGTATTGGTCCACGCTATTGCCCATCGATTGAAGACAAGATTCACCGCTTTGCCGACAAGGAAAGCCACCAGGTCTTCATCGAACCCGAAGGCCTGACTACCCACGAGCTCTATCCGAACGGCATCTCCACTTCACTGCCTTTCGATGTTCAGTTGCAGATCGTGCGGTCGATTCGCGGGATGGAAAACGCCCACATCATTCGTCCTGGCTACGCCATCGAGTACGATTATTTCGATCCTCGAGATTTGAAATACAGTCTGGAAACGAAAGTGATTGGCGGCCTGTTTTTCGCAGGTCAGATCAACGGCACAACGGGCTACGAAGAAGCCGCTGCCCAGGGTTTGCTCGCGGGCGCCAATGCCGCACTGCGCGCTCAAGGCAAAGACAGCTGGTGTCCGCGACGCGATGAGGCGTACATCGGTGTACTGGTCGACGACCTGATTACCTTGGGAACGCAAGAACCCTACCGGATGTTCACATCTCGAGCCGAATACCGGTTGATCCTGCGAGAAGACAACGCTGACTTGCGCCTGACCGAGAAAGGCCGTGAGCTGGGACTGGTCGACGATGCGCGCTGGGCGGCTTTCTGCACCAAACGTGAAAGCATCGAGCTGGAAGAACAGCGCCTGAAAAGCACGTGGGTACGTCCCGGCACCGAGCAGGGAGATGCTATCTCCGCGCATTTCGGCACGCCGCTGACTCACGAATACAATTTGCTCAACCTGCTGACACGTCCGGAAATCGATTACGACAGTCTGGTAGCGATTACCGGTGATGGGTGTAGCGATCCACAGGTCGCCGAGCAGGTTGAAATCAAGACCAAATACGCCGGTTATATCGACCGTCAGCAGGACGAAATCGCCCGGCTGCGCGCCAGCGAAGACACCAAATTGCCAGAAGACATCGACTACGTCGGTATTTCCGGCCTGTCGAAAGAAATCCAGAGCAAGCTGGGGATAACTCGTCCCGAGACCCTCGGACAGGCCTCGCGGATTCCTGGCGTCACCCCAGCGGCGATCTCGCTGTTGATGATTCATTTGAAAAAACGCGGCGCGGGCCGTCAGTTGGAGCAAAGCGCTTGAGTTCTATGGTCACCCCGCAACATGCCGAAGAGTTATCCCGAGGTGCCCGGCAACTCGGTATCGACTTGAGCGACAGCCAACACAGCCAGTTACTGGCTTACCTGGCGCTGTTGATCAAGTGGAACAAGGCTTACAACCTCACTGCTGTACGCGACCCGGATGAAATGGTCTCGCGGCATTTGCTCGACAGCCTCAGCGTCGTGCCCTTCATCGCTGGCGATCGCTGGCTTGATGTCGGCAGTGGTGGCGGAATGCCCGGTATTCCGTTGGCGATCCTGTTTCCTGAAATGAAAGTCACGGTGCTCGACAGCAACGGCAAAAAAACCCGCTTTTTGACTCAAGTGAAACTCGAGTTGAAGCTGGATAACCTGGAAGTTATCCACAGCCGTGTGGAAGCGTTCAAACCTGAGCTACCCTTCACCGGAATCGTTTCCCGAGCGTTCAGCAGTCTGGAAGACTTTACGGAGTGGACCCGGCACCTCGGCGACACGGATACGCGATGGTTGGCGATGAAAGGGCTGCATCCCGCCGATGAGCTGGTAGCATTGCCGACAGATTTTCACCTCGATAGCGCACAAGCCTTGACCGTTCCAGGTTGTCAGGGCCAACGCCATCTGCTGATACTGCGCCGCACGGCATGATTGGGAACACAAGCAAGAATGGCTAAGGTATTCGCGATAGCGAACCAAAAAGGTGGTGTGGGTAAAACCACCACCTGTATCAACCTCGCAGCGTCACTGGTCGCGACCAAGCGGCGTGTGTTGTTGATCGATCTCGACCCGCAGGGCAACGCCACGATGGGCAGCGGTGTGGATAAACACGCGCTTGAATATTCGGTTTATGACCTGCTGATCGGCGAATGCGATCTGGCCCAGGCCATGCAGTTCTCCGAACATGGCGGGTATCAGTTGCTGCCAGCCAACCGCGATCTGACGGCTGCCGAAGTGGTCCTGCTGGACATGCAACTCAAGGAAAGTCGGTTGCGCAACGCTCTGGCGCCTATTCGCGAGAATTACGATTACATCCTCATCGACTGTCCTCCGTCGTTGTCGATGCTCACCTTGAACGCTCTGGTTGCCGCTGACGGGGTCATTATCCCCATGCAGTGTGAGTACTTTGCGCTTGAAGGGCTGAGCGACCTTGTGGATAACATCAAGCGCATCGCCGAGCTGCTCAACCCGCAGCTAAAAATCGAAGGCTTGCTGCGCACCATGTACGACCCGCGACTGAGTTTGATCAACGATGTTTCCGATCAGCTCAAAGAGCATTTCGGGGAACAGCTCTACGACACGGTCATCCCACGCAATATTCGTCTGGCTGAAGCACCGAGTTTTGGGATGCCAGCGCTGACGTATGACAAAACATCGCGTGGCGCCCTGGCCTACCTTGCCTTGGCTGGCGAGATGGTTCGCCGTCAACGTCGCAACTCGCGCACCGCTCAGGCAAATTAAGGAATCCGCATGGCCGTTAAGAAACGAGGTCTCGGACGTGGGCTGGATGCACTCCTAAGCAGTCCGACCGTCAGTGCGCTGGAAGAACAGGCTGTTCAGGCCGATCAACGTGAACTGCAGCATTTGCCACTGGACCTGATCCAGCGCGGTAAATACCAGCCACGCCGCGACATGGACCCTCAGGCGCTTGAAGAGCTTGCTCTGTCGATCAAAGCCCAAGGTGTGATGCAGCCAATCGTGGTGCGTCCGATTGCCGACAAGCGCTTTGAAATCATCGCCGGTGAACGTCGCTGGCGTGCAGCCCAGCAGGCTGGGCTGGAAACCATTCCGGCCATGGTCCGCGATGTGCCCGATGAGACTGCCATCGCCATGGCGCTGATCGAGAACATTCAGCGCGAAGACCTCAATCCTGTCGAGGAGGCGGTCGCTTTACAGCGTCTCCAGCAAGAATTCCAATTAACTCAGCAGCAAGTCGCTGATGCTGTGGGTAAGTCGCGGGTTACTGTGGCCAACCTGCTGCGTTTGATTTCCTTGCCTGAAGTCATCAAAACCATGCTGTCCCATGGCGACCTGGAAATGGGCCATGCGCGTGCATTGCTCGGTTTGCCCGAAGAACAGCAGGTTGAAGGGGCGCGACATGTTGTCGCACGCGGGCTGACTGTGCGCCAGACTGAAGCACTGGTTCGGCAGTGGTTGAGTGGCAAACCAGCCTCTGCCGGGTCCTCTGAACCGGCCAAATCCGACCCGGATATCAGTCGCCTGGAACAGCGTCTGGCCGAGCGCCTAGGCTCTGCGGTGCAGATTCGCCACGGTCAGAAGGGTAAAGGGCAGTTGGTGATTCGCTATAACTCGCTGGATGAGTTGCAGGGTGTCCTTGCTCACATCCGCTGAAACAATTGCTTTGTAGCGGGTAGTCGGAAATCACTACCTAACAGTTGAATAGGGGGTAAACCGCCCCTATACTCTGCGCGCATTTTGTCGGCACAAATGATGCCAAGTTATTGATTTTGGCGGCCGGCATTCGAGGAGCAGTTGTGATGGAAAGCCGCACGCAAAACCGCCTGCCGTTCCATCGCTTGGCGGTTTTTCCGGTACTGCTGGCTCAATGTGTAGTCCTGCTGCTGGCAGCTTTGGCGCTGTGGCAGTGGCACGGAGTCGTAGCCGGGTACTCAGGCCTTTGCGGAGGTTTGATAGCTTGGCTGCCCAATTTGTATTTTGCTCATAAGGCGTTCCGGTTTTCCGGTGCTAGAGCAGCGCAAGCCATAGTCCGGTCTTTTTATGCCGGCGAGGCTGGCAAACTGATTTTGACGGCAGCGTTTTTTGCGCTGACCTTTGTAGGTGTGAAGCCACTGGCGCCGCTGGCTGTATTCGGCGTGTTCATGTTGACCCAGTCGGTCAGCTGGTTTGCTCCCCTGCTAATGAGAACAAGACTTTCGAGACCTTAGGGCGTTTGAGGCAACCATGGCAGCAGAAACCGCTTCGGGCTATATCCAGCACCACTTGCAGAACCTGACCTTTGGTCAATTGCCAACCGGCGGTTGGGGCTTTGCCCACTCCGCAGCTCAAGCCAAAGAAATGGGCTTCTGGGCTTTCCACGTCGATACCCTCGGCTGGTCGGTAGCATTGGGTTTGATCTTCGTATTGATTTTCCGCATGGCGGCTAAAAAGGCGACCTCTGGTCAGCCGGGCGCCCTGCAGAACTTCGTCGAGGTCCTGGTGGAATTCGTTGATGGCAGCGTTAAAGACAGTTTCCACGGTCGTAGCCCTGTCATTGCGCCATTGGCACTGACCATTTTCGTCTGGGTGTTCATGATGAACGCCGTCGACCTTGTACCGGTCGACTGGATTCCGAAACTGGCCGTCCTGATCACTGGCGACTCGCACATTCCGTTCCGTGCGGTATCGACAACAGATCCTAACGCGACCCTGGGCATGGCCTTGTCGGTGTTCGCGCTGATCATTTTCTACAGCATCAAGATCAAGGGCATCGGCGGTTTCGTCGGCGAAATGACCCTGCACCCATTCGGCAGCAAGAACATTCTTGTTCAGGCGCTGTTGATTCCGGTGAACTTCCTGCTTGAATTCGTGACGCTGATTGCCAAACCGATTTCGTTGGCACTGCGACTGTTCGGCAACATGTACGCTGGCGAGCTGGTCTTCATCCTGATCGCGGTCATGTTCGGCAGCGGTCTGCTCTGGCTCAGTGGCCTGGGTGTTGTGCTGCAATGGGCGTGGGCAGTTTTCCACATCCTGATCATCACCCTGCAAGCGTTCATCTTCATGATGCTGACCATCGTCTACCTTTCGATGGCTCACGAAGAGAACCATTAAGACTCGCCTGGCGTGTCTGATGACCCTCTTGCCTTGGTGAGAGGGTGCCCGCAAGGGCTGCTGTAAAACGATTTTGCTTTACCGCTTTAATCTAAAAACCTAACCAATACGACGTAAAAGTCGGGAGGAAAGATGGAAACTGTAGTTGGTCTAACCGCTATCGCTGTTGCACTGTTGATCGGCCTGGGCGCACTGGGTACCGCAATTGGTTTCGGCCTGTTGGGCGGTAAGTTCCTGGAAGGCGCAGCTCGCCAACCAGAGATGGTCCCAATGCTTCAAGTTAAAATGTTCATCGTCGCTGGTCTGCTCGACGCCGTGACCATGATCGGTGTTGGTATCGCTCTGTTCTTCACCTTTGCGAACCCCTTCGTTGGTCAACTGGCTCACTAATTACTCGGTTTTTCGAGTTGAGCAAGTGTGATGGACAACGAACGAGCGAGGTGTTGGCGTGAACATTAATGCAACCCTGATTGGCCAGTCCGTTGCGTTCTTCATTTTTGTACTGTTCTGCATGAAGTTCGTATGGCCTCCGGTCATCGCGGCTTTGCACGAACGTCAGAAGAAGATCGCGGATGGATTGGACGCTGCTAGCCGAGCAACTCGTGACCTGGAGTTGGCCCAAGATAAAGTGGGTCAGCAACTGCGCGATGCTAAAGCTCAGGCAGCTGAAATCATTGAGCAAGCAAAGAAACGCGGTAATCAGATTGTCGACGAAGCCCGTGAACAGGCTGTTGTCGAAGCTGACCGTGTGAAGGCTCAGGCTCGGACCGAGATCGAGCTGGAACTGAACGGCGTCAAAGACGCGCTGCGCGCCCAACTGGGTAGCCTGGCAGTCAACGGTGCCGAGAAGATCCTGGGTGCCACAATCGATCAAAACGCGCACGCGGAGCTGGTTAATAAACTGGCTGCTGAAATTTAAGCGAGGGCGATCATGGCAGAACTGACCACGTTGGCCCGACCTTACGCTAAGGCAGCCTTTGAGCACGCCCAGGCCCACCAGCAACTGGCCAATTGGTCAGCCATGCTAGGCTTGGCTGCAACTGTGTCGCAAAACGACACAATGCAGCGCGTACTCACGGCCCCGCGACTGACGAGCGCAGATAAGGCCACCACTTTTATCGAAGTGTGTGGCGACAAGTTTGATGTCAAAGTACAGAATTTCATCCACGTCGTTGCCGAAAACGACCGTCTCCCGCTATTGCCGGAGATCGCCGCACTGTTCGACCTGTACAAGGCTGAGCAGGAAAAATCGGTTGATGTGGACGTCACCAGTGCTTTTGCATTGAACGAAGAACAGCAAGACAAACTCGCCAAGGTTCTCAGTGCACGGCTCGGCCGGGAAGTGCGCCTGCACGCTGCGGAGGATGCCACCCTTATAGGTGGTGTCATCATCCGCGCCGGCGACCTGGTTATCGATGGCTCAGTTCGTGGCAAACTCGCGCAACTGGCCGAAGCATTGAAATCTTGAGTTTGAAGGGGCAGCAGAGCAATGCAGCAACTCAATCCTTCCGAAATAAGTGAAATTATCAAGGGTCGCATCGACAAGCTCGATGTAACCTCCCAAGCCCGTAACGAAGGCACTGTCGTCAGCGTATCTGACGGCATCGTGCGGATTCACGGTCTGGCCGACGTAATGTACGGCGAGATGATCGAGTTTCCGGGCGGCGTCTTCGGTATGGCGCTTAACCTTGAGCAAGACTCTGTAGGTGCTGTGGTATTGGGCGCTTACACGACTCTGGCTGAAGGCATGAGCGCCAAGTGCACTGGCCGCATCCTTGAAGTTCCGGTTGGTCCGGAACTGCTGGGTCGCGTAGTCGACGCATTGGGTAACCCAGTTGACGGCAAAGGCCCTCTGAACAACGTCCTCACCGACGCTGTCGAGAAGGTTGCTCCGGGTGTGATCTGGCGTAAGTCGGTAGATCAGCCTGTGCAGACTGGCTACAAGGCTGTAGATGCCATGATCCCTGTCGGCCGTGGCCAGCGTGAGCTGATCATCGGCGACCGTCAGATCGGTAAAACCGCTCTGGCGATCGATGCGATCATCAATCAGAAAAACAGCGGCATCTTCTGCGTCTACGTGGCAATTGGTCAGAAACAATCGACCATCGCCAACGTGGTTCGCAAACTTGAAGAGAACGGCGCGTTGGCTAACACCATCGTCGTTGCTGCCAGTGCTTCCGAATCTGCTGCGTTGCAGTTCCTTGCTCCGTACTCCGGCTGCACCATGGGCGAATACTTCCGTGACCGCGGTGAAGACGCGCTGATCGTTTATGACGATCTGTCCAAGCAAGCAGTGGCTTACCGCCAGATTTCCCTGCTGCTTCGTCGTCCACCAGGCCGTGAAGCTTACCCAGGCGACGTGTTCTATCTCCACTCCCGTCTGTTGGAGCGCGCATCGCGTGTTTCCGTAGAATACGTAGAGAAGTTCACTAACGGTGCTGTGACCGGCAAAACCGGTTCCTTGACCGCGCTGCCGATCATCGAAACCCAGGCTGGCGACGTTTCCGCGTTCGTTCCGACCAACGTGATTTCGATCACCGACGGTCAGATCTTCCTGGAATCGGCCATGTTCAACTCCGGGATTCGTCCTGCTGTGAACGCCGGTGTTTCGGTATCCCGTGTGGGTGGTGCCGCTCAGACCAAGATCATCAAGAAGCTTTCCGGTGGTATCCGTACCGCTCTGGCTCAGTACCGTGAACTGGCGGCATTCGCCCAGTTTGCTTCTGACCTGGACGAAGCCACTCGCAAGCAGCTTGAGCATGGTCAGCGCGTTACCGAGCTGATGAAGCAGAAGCAATACGCGCCGATGTCTATCGCTGATATGTCGTTGTCCCTGTATGCCGCTGAACGTGGCTTCCTGGTGGACATCGAGATTCCAAAAATCGGCAGCTTCGAGCAGGCTCTGATTGCTTACTTCAACCGCGATCACGCCGATTTGATGGCGAAGATCAACGTGAAGGGTGACTTCAATGACGAAATCGACGCTGGCCTCAAAGCCGGTATCGAGAAGTTCAAGGCCACCCAAACCTGGTAAGCCGCAGCGGGGGCCGAGAGGCTCCCGCTTGCTAACCTGATAGGTGTTACATGGCAGGCGCAAAAGAGATTCGCAGTAAGATTGCGAGCATCAAAAGCACGCAAAAGATCACCAGCGCCATGGAAAAAGTGGCGGTCAGCAAAATGCGCAAGGCTCAAATGCGTATGTCCGCTAGCCGTCCTTACGCGGAGCGCATCCGCCAGGTAATCGGACATCTGGCCAACGCCAACCCGGAATACCGCCACCCGTTCATGATCGATCGCGAAGTAAAGCGCGTCGGTTATGTCGTTGTGAGCAGTGACCGTGGTCTGTGTGGTGGCTTGAATACCAACCTGTTCAAGGCTTTGGTCAAGGACATGGCGGTAAACCGTGAAAACGGCGTAGAGATCGATCTGTGCGTGGTCGGCAGCAAAGGTGCGGCATTCTTCCGCAACTTCGGCGGTAACGTCGTCGCTGCGATCAGCCACTTGGGCGAAGAGCCGTCGATCAATGACTTGATCGGCAGCGTCAAGGTGATGCTGGATGCCTACCTGGATGGCCGTATTGATCGCCTGTCCGTGGTATCCAACAAGTTCATCAACACCATGACGCAACAGCCAACGGTGGAGCAGTTGATTCCGCTGGTGGCAACCCCGGATCAAGGACTCAAGCACCACTGGGACTATCTCTACGAACCCGACGCCAAAGAGCTGCTTGACGGCCTGATGGTGCGCTACGTGGAGTCGCAGGTGTACCAGGCGGTTGTCGAGAACAGCGCAGCTGAACAAGCCGCGCGGATGATCGCAATGAAGAACGCCACTGATAACGCCGGTGATTTGATCAGCGATTTGCAACTGGTCTACAACAAGGCGCGTCAGGCTGCGATCACCCAAGAGATCTCGGAAATCGTCGGCGGCGCTGCCGCGGTTTAACGGTTCAAATATTCAGAGGATCCAGCTAATGAGTAGCGGACGTATCGTTCAAATCATCGGCGCCGTGATCGACGTGGAATTCCCACGCGAAAACGTACCGAGCATCTACAACGCGCTGTTGGTACAAAGCGCGGCCGGGACCACCCTGGAAGTTCAGCAACAGCTGGGCGACGGCGTGGTCCGCACCATTGCGATGGGTTCCACCGAGGGCTTGAAGCGCGGTCTGGAAGTCAAAGACACTGGCGCAGCCATCTCCGTACCGGTCGGTAAAGCGACCCTGGGCCGGATCATGGACGTACTGGGCAACCCGATCGACGAAGCGGGTCCAATCGATACCGACGAGCGCTGGGGCATTCACCGTCCTGCGCCAACTTTCGCGGAACAGGCAGGCGGCAACGACCTGCTGGAAACCGGCATCAAGGTTATCGACCTGATCTGCCCGTTCGCCAAAGGCGGTAAAGTCGGTTTGTTCGGTGGTGCCGGTGTAGGCAAAACCGTAAACATGATGGAACTGATCCGTAACATCGCCATGGAACACAGCGGTTATTCCGTGTTCGCTGGTGTGGGCGAGCGTACCCGTGAGGGTAACGACTTCTACCACGAGATGAAGGATTCCAGCGTTCTCGACAAAGTGGCGCTGGTATACGGTCAGATGAACGAGCCGCCGGGTAACCGTCTGCGCGTAGCACTGACCGGCCTGACCATGGCCGAGAAGTTCCGTGACGAAGGTAACGACGTTCTGTTGTTCGTCGACAACATCTATCGTTACACGCTGGCCGGTACTGAAGTATCCGCACTGCTGGGCCGTATGCCTTCTGCAGTAGGTTACCAGCCGACTCTGGCTGAAGAGATGGGCACGCTGCAAGAGCGCATCACTTCGACCAAAAACGGTTCGATCACCTCGATCCAAGCGGTATACGTACCTGCGGATGACTTGACTGACCCGTCGCCTGCGACAACCTTCGCCCACTTGGACGCCACCGTCGTACTGTCCCGTGACATCGCCTCCCTGGGTATCTACCCAGCGGTCGATCCACTCGACTCGACTTCGCGCCAGCTGGACCCGAACGTTATCGGCCAGGATCACTACGACACCGCTCGTGGCGTTCAGTACGTGTTGCAGCGTTACAAAGAACTGAAGGACATCATTGCGATCCTGGGTATGGACGAGCTGTCGGAAGTCGACAAGCAGTTGGTAAACCGTGCTCGTAAGATCCAGCGCTTCTTGTCGCAGCCGTTCTTCGTGGCTGAAGTCTTCACCGGTGCTTCGGGTAAATACGTTTCCCTGAAAGATACCATTGCTGGCTTCAAAGGCATCCTCAACGGTGACTACGACCACCTGCCAGAACAAGCGTTCTACATGGTAGGCGGCATCGAAGAAGCGATCGAGAAAGCCAAAAAACTGTAATCCCGGCGCCCGGTAACGGGCGCTAATCAGGTTGAGGCAAGCAAATGGCTATGACAGTCCATTGCGATATCGTTAGCGCGGAAGGAGAGATTTTCTCCGGTCTGGTCGAGATGGTGATTGCGCACGGCAACCTGGGTGATATTGGTATCGCTCCAGGCCACGCGCCGCTGATCACTGATCTGAAGCCAGGTCCGATCCGCTTGATCAAACAGGGCGGGGAAGCTGAGGTGTATTACATCTCAGGCGGTTTCCTCGAGGTTCAGCCGAACATGGTCAAGGTACTTGCCGACACCGTGCAACGTGCTGCCGACCTGGACGAAGCCTCCGCTCAGCTGGCTGTTAAGGCTGCTGAGAAGGCGCTGCATGAAAGAGGCGCAGATTTCGATTATGGCTCTGCGGCCGCACGTCTGGCCGAGGCTGCAGCTCAGCTGCGCACGATTCAGCAAATTCGCAAAAAATTTGGCGGTTAATCCCGTCGGCTTTCTGCGCGATTGAGAAAAAGGGTAGCCTCGGCTACCCTTTTCTTTTTTTGAAAATCACCCCCGGTCACAGCCGCTGACCACCCAGGATTGGTAGCCAGTCATGTCACTCGATATCGTTATTCTCGCCGCAGGCCAGGGCACTCGCATGCGTTCCGCGCTGCCCAAGGTTCTTCATCCGGTGGCCGGGGATTCCATGCTCGGCCATGTTATCCACAGCGCCCGCCAACTTAATCCACAGAGCATCCATGTGGTGATCGGTCATGGCGCCGATATCGTTCGTGAACGTCTGGCCGCAGATGACCTGA
Organism: Pseudomonas sp. ASL8; assembly: GCF_056680355.1. NCBI lineage: Bacteria > Pseudomonadati > Pseudomonadota > Gammaproteobacteria > Pseudomonadales > Pseudomonadaceae > Pseudomonas > Pseudomonas sp. ASL8. Next base: position 1,651,986 of record NZ_CM155278.1, read on the forward strand.
ACTTCATTTTGCAGGAGAAGCAGCTGGGCACGGGTCACGCTGTTGCGCAGGCGCTGCCTGAGCTGACCGCCGAGAACGTGCTGATCCTGTATGGCGACGTGCCGTTGATCGAAGTGGAAACCCTGCAACGACTGCTGAAAAAAGTCAGCGCCGAGCAATTGGGGTTGCTGACGGTCAATCTCGCCGATCCCACCGGCTATGGTCGTATCGTGCGTGATGAGCAACAGCGAGTCAGCGCGATCATTGAGCATAAGGATGCGACCGAGGCGCAGAAAGCCATCACTGAGGGCAACACCGGTATTCTCGCGGTGCCTGGCAAGCGACTGGCAGACTGGCTGGGTCGCCTGTCGAACAACAATGCACAGGGCGAATATTACCTGACCGACGTCATTGCCATGGCCGTGAATGATGGCTTGGTGGTTGCCACTGAGCAGCCCCTCGATCCCATGGAAGTCCAGGGTGCAAATGATCGCAAGCAACTGGCCGAGCTGGAGCGTCATTACCAGCAACGGGAGGCGCGGCGCTTGATGTCTTTGGGGGTGACCTTGCGTGATCCCGCACGTTTCGACGTGCGAGGCGACGTCAGCGTGGGGCGCGACGTTCTGATTGATATCAACGTGATCCTCGAAGGCCGTGTGGTCATCGAAGACGATGTGGTGATTGGCCCGAACTGTGTGATCAAAAACAGCACCCTGCGCAAAGGCTCGGTGGTCAAAGCCAACAGCCATATTGATGGGGCGATTCTGGGGGAGGGCAGCGATGTCGGCCCTTTTGCTCGTCTTCGCCCTGGCAGCGTGCTGGACGCGCGCGCGCATGTGGGTAACTTTGTCGAGCTCAAGAACGCGCATTTGTGTGAAGCCGCCAAGGTCGGGCATTTGACTTACCTTGGCGACGCTGAAGTAGGGGCGCGAACCAATATCGGCGCCGGCACCATTACCTGTAATTACGATGGCGCAAACAAATTCAGGACAGTGCTGGGTGAGGACGTATTCATCGGTTCCAATAACTCCCTGGTCGCGCCTGTGGATATCTCATCCGGCGCCACCACGGCGGCGGGCTCCACCATTACTCAAGACGTTGCTACAAAACAGTTGGCAATCGGCCGTGCACGTCAGCGCAATATCGATGGCTGGAAGCGGCCCGTAAAAATCAAGAAAGACTGAAGTTATCCACAGGCGTGGGCATACGCATATCGTTGTAGGAGCTGCCGAAGGCTGCGATAAGTGTGAAGCAACCTTAAAAAAACCAAACGCGACGTCAGGTATCTGAGTGACCGCAGCCTTCGGCAACACCTGCAGAGTTATCCACAGTTTTTTCAGCTTGACGGAAATACGCCAATAGGTTTTGATTGCTTTCGTTATCTTTCGAATCGAAACTTAAACTGCCATGTCGAAACGTAATACCCCCCAGCGTCGTCACAATATTCTGGCCTTGCTCAACGAGCAGGGCGAAGTCAGTGTCGACGAATTGGCAAAACGCTTCGAGATCTCGGAGGTGACGATTCGAAAGGATCTTGCCGCGCTTGAAAACAATGGTTTGCTGTTGCGTCGTTATGGCGGTGCCGTCACCATGCCGCAGGAATTGATGGGCGATAGCAGCCAGCCCGTGTCCAAGTACAAGCAAGCCATCGCTCGTGTCGCGGCGTCCTGTATTCGCGAGCATGCACGCATCATCGTCGACAGTGGCAGCACTACGGCCGCGCTGATTCCTGAGCTGGGCCTACAGCCCGGGCTAGTGGTGATGACCAACTCTCTGTACGTCGCGAGTGCCTTGAGTGAGCTTGAGCATGAACCGGTGCTGCTCATGACCGGCGGCACCTGGGATCCCCATTCCGAATCGTTCCAGGGACAGGTTGCTGAGCAGGTGTTGCGCTCATACGATTTTGATCAGTTGTTCATTGGCGCCGATGGCATTGATTTGAGCCGCGGGACTACGACGTTCAACGAGCTGCTGGGTTTGAGCAGAGTCATGGCCGAGGTCGCGCGCGAAGTCGTCGTGATGGTCGAAGCCGACAAAGTAGGTCGCAAGATTCCTAACCTGGAGCTGCCCTGGAGCAGCATCCATACCCTTATTACCGATGATCGCTTGCCCACCGAGGCACGCGAGCAGATTCAAGCCCGCGGCATAACCTTGATTTGCGCCGCCGTTTGCTAGGAGAGAACCATGTGTGGAATCGTCGGCGCCGTTGCTGAGCGCAATATCACTGCCATCTTGCTCGAAGGCCTGAAACGCCTTGAGTACCGTGGGTACGACAGCGCAGGCGTCGCTATTTTCAGCAACGCCGGCAAGCTGGAGCGTTGCCGTCGTTCGGGCAAGGTCGTTGAGTTGGAGCAAGCCCTTGCTGGCGAGCCATTGGTTGGCCGTTTGGGTATCGCTCATACCCGCTGGGCAACCCATGGCGCCCCGTGCGAACGCAATGCCCACCCGCATTTCTCCGCTGATGAGTTGGCGGTCGTGCACAACGGCATCATCGAGAACCACGAAGCGCTGCGCGAGCGCTTGAAAGGGCTGGGTTACGTCTTCACGTCGGACACCGACACCGAAGTCATCGTCCACCTGCTGCACCATAAGTTTAAAGACAGTGGCGACCTGACCGTCGCGCTGAAAGCCGCCGTCAAGGAGTTGCACGGTGCTTACGGTTTGGCCGTGATCAGCGCCAAACAGCCTGACCGCTTACTCGCTGCCCGCAGTGGCAGTCCGTTGGTGATCGGCCTGGGTCTGGGCGAGAACTTCCTGGCATCCGATCAGCTTGCACTACGGCAGGTGACTGATCGGTTCATGTACCTGGAAGAGGGCGATATCGCCGAAATTCGCCGCGACAGCGTGCAGATCTGGGCCGTTGACGGTCTGCCGGTCGAGCGTGAAGTGGTGCAATATCGTGAAGACGCCGAAGCGGCGGACAAGGGTAAGTTCCGTCACTTCATGCTCAAGGAAATTCACGAACAACCTAAAGTCGTGCAGCGCACCCTGGAAGGTCGACTTGGCCAGCAGCAGGTGTTGGTACAGGCGTTCGGCCCGCAAGCGGCTGAATTGTTCGCCAAAGTGCGCAACGTGCAAATCGTCGCCTGCGGCACCAGCTACCACGCCGGTATGGTGGCGCGTTATTGGCTTGAAGGTTTGGCCGGCATTCCATGCCAGGTCGAAGTTGCCAGCGAGTTCCGCTATCGCAAAGTGGTGGTGCAGCCTGACACGCTATTCGTGTCGATTTCGCAGTCGGGCGAAACGGCCGACACCCTTGCTGCCTTGCGTAACGCCAAAGAGTTGGGCTTCCTCGCCAGCCTCGCCATTTGCAACGTCAGCATCAGCTCGCTGGTGCGTGAGTCCGACCTGACCCTGCTGACCCAGGCCGGTCCGGAAATCGGCGTTGCCTCCACCAAAGCCTTCACCACGCAACTGGTTGCTTTGCTGCTGTTGACCTTGGCGCTTGGGCAGGTCAAAGGTACTCTCGAAGACGGCGTTGAAGCTGAACTGGTTGAAGAACTGCGCCGCCTGCCGACCCGTCTGGGCGAAGCGCTGGCCATGGACAGCACCGTCGAAAAAGTCGCAGAGCTGTTCGCCGACAAGCACCACACCCTGTTCCTTGGCCGTGGCGCGCAGTTCCCGGTGGCTATGGAAGGTGCGCTCAAGCTCAAAGAGATCTCCTACATCCACGCGGAAGCCTACCCGGCCGGCGAACTCAAACACGGCCCGTTGGCGCTGGTCGACAGCGACATGCCCGTCGTCACGGTCGCCCCCAACAACGAGCTGCTGGAAAAACTCAAATCCAACCTGCAAGAAGTCCGCGCACGCGGCGGTGAATTGATCGTCTTCGCTGACGAGCACGCCGGGATGAGCAACGGCGTAGGCACCCACGTCATCGCCATGCCGCACATCATCGACACCCTGGCGCCGATTCTCTACACCATCCCGCTGCAACTGCTGTCTTACTACGTCGCCGTACTCAAAGGCACCGACGTCGACCAACCGCGTAACCTCGCTAAATCGGTGACTGTGGAATAAGTTATCCACAGGTGGATAACATTTTTTGCTTTTGACAAAGCCCGCATCAGCGGGCTTTTTCATTATGCGCCAGGCATGTCGCGTTGCGCGTAAGCACAACCAGTTTGGCGGTGGTGGCATGTGGCGGCAGGACACCGTTGCTGTCGACCATCCTGCTCGGCGAACTCGACCGCGAGCTGGAACGGCGGGGTTATCGCTTCGTGCGCTATGCCGATGATGCGAACATTTATGTGGGCAGCCGTCGTACAGGCGAGCGAGTGCTGAACACCATCGAGTGCTTCCTGAATCAGCTTCTGAAATTGACGTTGAACAGCGAAAAAGCCGCACCCAGCTCAAAAAGGCGCTGCACGAAGTGCGAGAAGTGCACCGTAATAGTTATAAGTATAATGACGCCACTTTATAACAGTCACAAAAGTTATGGGCGCGACTAGAACATACAAGCCCTATTAAATGCCATTCAGGCTATTTAATAAACTCTAGTTTCCGATTCTCATAAAGGAAGTTTCCTACAGACTTTTGCGAACTTAAATGTGCGAAGTTTTAGGTAAGAAACCGACCACCATTCCATCAGACGTTTCAGCATGAGTGCGGAGGCGTTTTCCTACATACGTAGAGACTGTCGCCTTTTAAGATCGCCGCCATTGTCCGAGGTAGCTGATTATGGTGTGCGATAAAAGAAGTGTGCCGAGCACGCCTGCATGGAGTTTTTTTAGTGCACCTGCATTAGATATTCATGCACCCATGCACGTTCCTTATTGCGCTAACGCGGCGTGCCTCGGATGACTTACTCACGTGAGTTGTCTACTCGTTACCTGGATCTTGCCAAGACCCCCATCTCCAAGGAGCACTTTGCTGGGGATGATATTCGCTTTTCCAACGAATACGAGGCATTGGAAAGTGAGTTGGGCAAGGCCCGCTCACTGCATGAGAACGGCCAGATTGACTGGCAAAAGGTCCTCGAGGACAGCGAGTCGATCTTGCGTGACCACGCTAAAGACCTGCGCGTAGCGGCTTGGCTGACGTGGGCCCTGTACCAAAAAGATTCGTTTGCGGGCTTGTTGGCCGGTTTTGGTCTGCTTCATCACCTTTGCAAGCACCACTGGGAGTGCCTGCACCCGCTCAAGCCGCGTACCCGTGTAGCAGCCTTCAATTGGCTGCTGCCGCGCCTTGAGCAGGTGTTGGCGGAGAGCGTGCCGATCAAAGAGCAGTTGTTCCTGTTCAGGCGCCTGGTTGAACACCTTGAGGGCCTGGATGCCCTGTTGACGCTGCACTTGGGCGATGACGCCCCGCTGTTGTTACCGATCCGGCGACGGCTGGCAGCCATGGTGCAGCGCGCAGCGGATAACCAGCCTGAGCCAGGGGCAATGGGCGCAGTGCTCGCCCAGGTGAAACAGGTGGCCGTTCAACTGTTCACCCCGGGTTCGCCCATCGACAATGAAAAAGACGCGCAAAAAGCCCTGCGCGTGCAGCTGGAAAATGCGCGGCCTTTGTGCGCCTGGTGGCTACGCCAGAAAGCTACCGACCTGCGTGCCTTGCGCCTCAATCGGACCCTGTTGTGGCTGGCGATTGAGGCGCTCCCGGAGCGCAACGCCGAACACATCACCGTCTTGCGCGGGCTGCCGGCGGACAGGCTGAAAAACTATCAAGAGCGCCTGGATCAAGGGCAGTACGCCGATTTGCTCGTGGATCTGGAGGCCAGCCTCGCCGTTTCGCCGTTCTGGTTCGACGGTCAACGCATGGTGTGGGAGTGCCAGCAACGGCTCAATGCCGATTTGTCCATGCGCGAGGTTGAAGTGCAGCTTTCGCTGTTGCTGCAGCGCTTGCCAGGAATAGTCGACCTGCGTTTTCACGACGGTGTGCCGTTTGCGGATGACGCTACGCGTAGCTGGATCAGTGCCCATGTGTTGGTGCATCTGCAAGCCGCCAATGTGCCAAGCACGGTGCAAAGCAATAGCAGTCAAGCCGTATGGGACGACGCATTGCAAGACGTTTTGCCCGTTTTGCGCCGTGATGGCCTCAAGGCAGCCGTGCAGATTCTCAAGCAGGGCCTGCTGAGCGCCCAAGGTGGAAGGGCGCGATTTTTCTGGCAATTGAGCCTCGCTCGGCTGTGCTACCAGGCCAAGAAGTACGAACTGGCCAAGACCCAGCTAGAGACCCTCGATCAACAATTACGGGATGCAGGCCTTGATGCCTGGGAGCCCGACCTTGCGCTGCAAGTGCTGCACCTCCTGTATAGCTGCTGCGAACTGTTGCCGCAAAACCAAGTGGTGCGGGAGCGCAAGGAAGATGTTTACCACCGGTTGTGCCACCTCGATCTTGAAGTAGTACTTCCCTAGGCCCTCGGGTCATAACCGCAAGGAGAAACGCCATGGCCAAAGAAGGCTCGGTAGCCCCTAAAGAACGCATCAACGTCACTTTCAAGCCCGCGCTTGGCAATGCTCAGGAAGAAATCGAGCTGCCGTTGAAGCTGCTGGTATTGGGTGATTTCACCCAGCAAGCGGATGAACGCAAAGTCGAAGACCGCAAGCCGATCAGTATCGATAAAAACAACTTTGACGACGTGCTGGCCAATCAAAAACTGCGCCTGACGCTGAGCGTACCCAATCGTCTTCAGGAGGAGGGCGGCACCGATGAGCTGGCGATCAACCTCGAGGTCGACTCGATGAAAGATTTCGGCCCGGCCAACCTGATCGAGCAGATTCCAGAGTTGAAAAAACTGATGGAGCTGCGGGATGCGCTCGTGGCCCTCAAAGGTCCCCTGGGCAATGCACCCGCCTTCCGAAAGGCTATCGAAGGTGTACTCGCCGACGATGACGCGCGTGCCCGTGTTCTGGGTGAACTGAACATGAATGCCGCCGCATCGTCGGACGCTTGAGACCTCATCAGCAAAGGAAGCCATCTCTATGAGCACTAAAGCTGCACAGCAAAAAAGTATTGAAACACTCGAAGGCGGCATTCTCGACCGCATCATCGCCGAGACCCGACTCAGCCCCAATGACGATGCTTACTTAATCGCCAAGCGCGGTGTATCGGCCTTCATCGAAGAGCTGCTCAAGCCGCAGAACAACGGCGAGCCTGTAAAGAAAGCCATGGTTGACCGCATGATCGCCGAGATCGATGCCAAGCTCAGCTGCCAGATGGACGAGATTCTGCACCACGCTGAATTCCAGGCGCTGGAGGCTTCATGGCGTGGTCTGCTGCTGTTGGTTGAGCGCACCGACTTCCGTGAGAACATCAAGATCCAGGTGCTTAACGTTTCCAAGCAAGATCTGCTGGACGATTTTGAAGACTCGCCGGAAGTTATGCAGTCGGGTCTTTACAAGCATGTTTACACCGCTGAATACGGTCAGTTCGGTGGCGAGCCCGTCGGCGCAATCATCGCTAACTACTTCTTCTCGCCGAGTTCGCCAGACGTCAAAACCATGCAGTACGTTTCCAGTATTGCGTGCATGGCGCATGCGCCGTTTATCGCAGCGGCGGGTCCGAAGTTTTTCGGCCTGGAAAGTTTTACCGGCTTGCCCGATCTGAAAGACCTTAAAGATCACTTCGGCGGTCCGCAATTCGCTAAATGGCAAAGTTTCCGTCAACAGGAAGACGCGCGTTATGTCGGCCTGACGGTGCCGCGTTTCTTACTGCGTAACCCATATGACCCTGAAGAAAATCCGGTGAAGACCTTTGTCTACAAAGAAAATGTCGCCACCAGTCACGAACACTATCTGTGGGGCAACACGGCCTACACATTTGCGACCAAGTTGACCGACAGTTTCGCCAAGTTCCGCTGGTGCCCGAACATCATCGGCCCACAGAGCGGAGGGGCGGTTGAAGATTTGCCGCTGCATCACTTCCACAGCATGGGTGAAATCGAAACCAAGATTCCAACCGAAGTATTGGTCTCGGACCGTCGCGAATACGAGTTGGCGGAAGAGGGCTTTATTTCCCTGACCATGCGCAAGGGCAGCGATAACGCTGCGTTCTTCTCAGCCAGTTCGGTGCAGAAGCCAAAATTTTTCGGCAACAGCGAAGAGGGCAAAACTGCTGAGCTGAATTACAAGCTGGGTACCCAGCTGCCTTACATGTTCATCATCAATCGTCTGGCGCACTACCTCAAAGTGCTGCAACGCGAACAACTGGGCTCCTGGAAGGAACGTACCGACCTTGAGCAAGAGTTGAACAAATGGATTCGCCAGTACGTCGCAGACCAGGAAAACCCTAGCTCCGAAGTCCGTGGCCGTCGTCCGCTACGTGCCGCAAAAATAGTCGTGAGCGACGTTGAAGGCGAGCCTGGCTGGTACCGCGTCAGCTTGAACGTGCGCCCGCACTTCAAATACATGGGCGCGGATTTCACCTTGTCGCTGGTTGGCAAGTTGGACAAAGAGTAAGCGGAGCAGCGTCATGACGGCATACGGCAGCCTTTTCGAGCGCCTTGGCGGCGAAACCCGCAAGCGAAGTGAATCAAGTCGCGAGGACTGCGCCATGGACTCGGTGGCTGCCCACTTGGCAAAAATGCTAAGTACCCGTGCGGGCAGCGTGCAGACGTTGCCCGACTACGGGCTGCCGGACCTGAACAATATGAGCTTGAGCCTGCATGAATCCTTGAGTCAGGCCGGCTCGGCCATAGAGGGCTTCGTGAACGCGTATGAGCCGCGCCTGGCCGACGTGAAAGTCCATTCTCTGCCGAACGAGGACGACCCCTTAAGACTGGCATTCACTATTGAGGGCTTGCTTGAAGTGAATGGCATAAAGCGCCTGGTGAGTTTTTCCGCGCGCCTGAACAGCAACGGACAGGTCACGGTTAAGTAGCAAGTCGTCTCTTTCTTATCAGCGTACGTGCGTGTTCCACGTGGAACACTTTTTACCTGAAGCGGCACTGTCGCACCCGCAAAACTCAACCACGCAGTGTGCGTGCAGGAAGGTTATCGCCCGTGTCGTTTAATCAGTACTACCAAAGCGAACTGAACGCACTGCGTCAGTTGGGCGGTGCTTTCGCTGAGCGTAACCCGGCGTTGGCGCCTTTTCTTGGGCAGAGCGGGCGTGATCCCGATGTGGAACGTCTGCTTGAGGGTTTTGCGTTTCTTACGGGACGTCTGCGACAGAAACTCGATGATGAGCTGCCCGAGCTGACCCATTCGTTGATGTACCTGTTGTGGCCGAACTACATGCGGCCGTTGCCAGCGTTCAGCATGTTGCAGTTCGACCCCTTGGAGCAGGCGGGTCCGGCACTTGTGGCTGAACGCAATATGCATGTTGAAAGTCTGCCGCTTGATGGCGTGGTGTGTGGTTTCAGCACGTGCTACGCCACCGAGGTATTGGCCCTGAAGTTGGGGGCTTTGAACTATTCGGAAAATGGCGACGGCGCCCTGCTGACGCTGCGGCTGGACATGAACTGTGACGGGCATCTTGGCGAGCTCGAGCTAAGCCGTCTTCGTCTGCACTTTGCCGGTGACCGCTACATCAGCCAAACGCTTCATCTCAGCCTGCTGCGTCACCTGGACAGCATTGAGGTGATTCCGCTGGACGCTAAACATGAACACATGACTGTGAATCGCAGCACATTGTCATTCCTGTTACCACGCGAAAACGTCCAACCCGTTGGGTTTGCCGAAGACGAGGCATTGATTCCTTACCCGCTGAACACCTTTCGCGGTTATCGCTATTTGCAGGAGTATTTCGCGTTCCAGGACAAGTTTCTGTTCGTTGATTTGTCCGGGCTGGATGTTCTCGGACGTATCCCGGAGGACACGCTCAAGCAAGCGCGGAGTGTCTTGCTGCGTTTCACCATCAATAAAAACGGCATGCAGCGCCAGCGCCCGACGCTGGATAACGTGAAGCTGTATTGCACGCCCATTTCTAACCTGTTCAAGCACCATGCGTCGCCAATCAGGCTTGACGGTAAGCAGGACGAGTACCTGTTGCTACCCGATGAAAAAAATCGGGGGAACTACGGTGTGTTCTCCGTCGATAACGTGAGCGCCAGTCAAAAAGGCGAAGCTGATGCGAAGGTGTTCGTGCCCTTCGAATCCTTCGAGCACGACCCCAGCTTCGATGTGCTACAGGCTAGCCCGCATTACAGCGTCAGGCAGCGTCAATCATTGCTGCACGAGGGGCTGGACACTTTTCTGAGCTTTGGTGTTCAGGGTCCGGACTGCTCTGACACGGTGTCCATCGATCTGACCTGCACCAATCAGAATTTGCCACGTCGGCTTAAGAAAGGGGATATCTGCGTGCCGGCTTCAGGTGCCCGTGAGTCCCTGAGTTTTCGCAATATCCTCAGCCCGACGTCGAGTTATCCACCGCCGCTGAATAGCGATTTTTTGTGGAAGTTGATCAGCAACATGTCGCTGAACTACGTGTCCCTCGTCAACGTCAACGCGCTCAAGGTGATTCTCGAAACCTACGACCTGCCGCGCTATTACGACCAACAGGCACGTAACGCCAGCAAAATCCGTCTTAACGCCCTGAAGTCCATCAGCCACCAACCCGTTGACCGTCTGCACCGCGGCTTACCTCTGCGCGGTTTACGCACGGAACTGGTCATCGATCCTCAGGGCTACGTCGGCGAAGGTGATCTGTTCCTCTTCGCTTCGGTGCTCAACGAGTTCTTCGCGCTCTACGCCAGCCTCAATTCGTATCACGAGCTACACGTGAAAAGCACACAGGGGGAGGAGTACCAATGGACACCTCGAATGGGTCTGCAGCCTTTGCTTTAAGCGGGTTGAGCAAGGCTATACGCGAGTATTCGATCTTCCAGGCGGTGCCGCAGATCATGGCGCGGCTGCGTCAATCCAACGCCCCGATGAATGACGAGCAGCTGTATGACCTGCTGGAATTTCAGGCCAGCCCAAGCTTTGGCTTTCCTGGCAGCGATATAGACCGCGTGCAGTTCTTCGAAGAGCACGGGGTGATGCGGGCACGCCTGCGTCTTAACCTGGTCAGCCTGATGGGGTCGGGTTCGCCGCTGCCTGCCTTCTATGGCGAGCAAGCGTTGGGTGACCGCGAAGAAGGCAATTCGACGCGCGATTTTCTCGATCTTTTTCATCATCGATTGCAACGGTTGTTGCTACCGATCTGGCGCAAATATCGCTATCACGCGCGTTTCGAAAGCAAGGCGCAGGACCCGTTTTCGGCACAGCTTTTCGCCTTGATCGGGCTGGGCGGTGAAGCCATGCGAGAGGCCAGGGAGCTGAACTGGAAACGGTTGTTGCCGTACCTGGGCCTGCTCAGCCTGCGCGCTCATTCGGCGGCGCTGATCGAGGCCGTGCTGCGTTACTACTTCAAGCACGCCGAACTGGTCATTGAACAGTGCATCGAGCGCACCGTGCAGATTATGGAAGAGCAACGCAATTGCCTGGGAATCGCCAATAACCGGCTGGGCGAGGACCTTGTGCTGGGCGAGCGAGTGCGCGATTGCGGCGGCAAGTTTCGCGTGCACATCCGCGAACTGAGTTGGCAGAGCTTTCACGACTTTCTCCCGATTGGCACTGGCTACCAGCCGTTATGCGCGCTGGTGCGTTTCACCCTGCGAGACCCGCTTGATTACGACATTCGACTGGTACTGCGTCATGAAGAAATTCGTGAGCTGCGCCTCGACCCGCAGAACGACTGCCGTCTTGGCTGGACCAGCTGGCTCGGACGCGAACGCGCCGACGGCATTGTCACCCTCGGCAGCAAAATTCATTAAGGACGCCTGATTATGATCAACGTAGACCTGCAACAACTTATCCAGGCGCTGGACGCCGAAACCCGCCGCGATCTGGAAGGTTCTGCCGAGCGTTGTGTGGCCCGTGGCGGCAGCAAGATTCTGGTCGAAGACCTGCTGCTGGCGCTGCTTGAGCGGCCGCAGGGATTGTTGGCGCGGGCACTGTTGGACGCACAGGTCGATGCCGGTGAGTTGGCCGCTGCATTGCAGCCGCGAGTTGAGCACAGCGCTTCGCGCAATCCGGTGTTTGCGCCCGAATTGGTGCAATGGCTGCAGGACGCCTTACTGGTTGCCAATCTGGAGCTGGGCCAGAGCCAGGTGGAGCAGGCCGCGTTGATTCTGGCGCTGCTGCGTAACCCGATGCGCTATGCCGGCAGTCGTTATCAGGCACTGCTGGCCACGTTGGACGGTGATCGCCTGCGGGACTTTGCGTTGTCAGAAAAAGCCGAGCCGGACGCCGCCGGTAAGCCCGCTGTAACAGGTGAGTCACTGCTTGCACGCTTCACTCACAACCTGACCCAGCAAGCCCGTGACGGCAAGCTCGATCCGGTGCTGTGCCGCGATGGTGCTATTCGCCAGATGATCGACATCCTGGCTCGTCGGCGGAAAAACAACCCCATTGTGGTGGGTGAAGCGGGGGTCGGCAAAACCGCCATCGTTGAAGGGCTGGCCTTGCGCATTGCGCGGGGCGAAGTGCCGGAGGCGCTCAAGGGCGTTGAATTGCTGTCGCTGGACATGGGCTTGCTGCAAGCCGGTGCCAGCGTCAAAGGTGAGTTCGAACGGCGCTTGAAAGGCGTGATCGATGAAGTCAAAGCATCACCCAAACCGATCACCCTGTTTATCGACGAGGCCCACACCTTGATCGGCGCGGGAGGCCAGGCGGGAGGCTCGGATGCCGCCAACCTGCTCAAGCCGGCGCTGGCCCGGGGTGAGTTACGCACCATCGCCGCGACCACCTGGGCCGAGTACAAAAAGTATTTTGAAAAAGACCCTGCATTGGCGCGACGTTTCCAGCCGGTGCAGCTGCATGAGCCGACAGTCAGTGAGGCAATCACTATTCTGCGTGGCCTGGCGCCGATTTATGAAAAGAGCCACGGCATCTATCTGCGTGACGATGCGGTCGTGGCCGCAGCCGAATTGTCGGCGCGTTATCTCTCCGGCCGACTGCTGCCGGACAAGGCTGTTGATGTGCTCGACACTGCGTGTGCCAGGGTGCGCATCAGTCTTGCTGCCGCGCCGGAATGTCTGGAGCGGGTGCGCAGCGAGTTGGCTGAAGGAGGGCGCCAACGCCTGGCGTTACGTCGGGATGCCGAGGCTGGACTGCTGATCGATCAAGACGCACTGCGCGTGTTGGAAGACCGCCTTGAAGAGGCTGAGTGCGAACAACAGTCCCTGGAAAAAAGTTGGGGCGAACAACGACAGCTCGCTGAACGCCTGCTTGAGCTGCGTCAGCAATTGGCGCTGGCGCGTGCCGTGGAAAGCGATGAAGTCGGTGCCACCACTGAGGATGCAGCCTCCAGTCTGTTGGCCCTCGAAGCCGAGTTACAGGCAACCCACCGCACGCTGATTGAGGGGCAGGCGGTGGAGCGACTGGTGAGTTTTGAAGTGTGCCCGCGCCAGGTTGCCGAAGTGATCAGCGCCTGGACGGGCGTGCCTTTGGCGCAGTTGGCGCGTGAGCACAACGCCAGGGTTGCCAGCTTTGCCACCGATTTGCGCGCGCGCATTCGAGGGCAGGAGCAGGCGGTGCATGCTCTGGATCGCTCGATGCGCGCCACCGCTGCAGGGCTGAACAAACCGGATGCGCCGGTCGGGGTCTTCCTGTTGGTCGGTCCTAGCGGCGTGGGTAAAACCGAAACCGCGCTGGTGCTGGCGGACCTGCTGTACGGCGGTGAGCGTTTTCTCACCACCATCAACATGTCCGAGTTTCAGGAAAAACACACCGTTTCGCGGTTGATCGGTGCGCCACCTGGCTATGTCGGTTATGGCGAAGGCGGCATGCTAACTGAAGCCGTTCGGCAGAAGCCGTACTCGGTGGTGCTGCTCGACGAGGTCGAAAAAGCCGATCCCGACGTCCTGAATCTGTTTTACCAAATCTTCGACAAGGGCATCGCCAATGACGGCGAGGGGCGCGAAATCGACTTCCGCAACACGCTGATCCTGATGACCTCGAACCTGGCCAGCGACCGTATCAATGCGCTCTGCAGCAACGGCAATCGTCCCACTGCCGAAGCGCTGGAAGAGGCGATTCGCCCGGTGCTCAGCCAGCACTTCAAACCGGCACTGTTGGCGCGGATGCGAGTGGTGCCTTACTACCCGGTCAGCGGCCCGGTATTGCGCGAACTGATCGAGATCAAGCTGCAACGTCTGGCCGAGCGTCTGACGCGACGCCGACTGGATTTCAGCCACTGTCAGGCGCTGGTCGATCATCTGGCCGAGCGCTGTACCCAGAGCGACAGTGGCGCACGCCTGATCGACTACTTGCTCGATTCCCATGTGCTGCCATTGATTGCCGACCGGCTGCTCGACGCCATGGCCGCAGGGGAATCACTCAAGCGGGTACACGCGACCCTCGATGCTCACGGCGCTGTCGTATGCGAGTTCGCGTGAGGTGGGCGTGATGTTCACACAGGTGCCGCAACCCTTGCGTTTCGCCCAGGCGCTGTTGGCGCAGTTTACCCACCTGTCCCGGGCTGACGATGGGGCGACCTTGCTGGGCGATTTCGTGCGTGCGTCCGCCGAACTCAGCGCGTGTGAACTCAGCCAGTTGTATCTGCTGGATGCCACGCATACCCGCCTCATTCTGAATGCCGAGTATTGGCAGGGACTTTTACAGCCAAGAGCCGACACATGCCTGCCTGCGGATTACGATGGCGAGCAGTTGCTGCAATACGCGTTGTGCCAGAACAAAGTGCTCAGCTTGTGCGAGTTGAATGCCAGCCTGCACGAGACCGATTTTCTGCCCCCGAGCCCAAAGCCCTGGAAATCGCTGCTGTGCGTGCCACTGCTCGATCAACACAAGGCCGTCAGCGGTTTGCTGGTCTGCGCGAGCCGTGGCCATCGCGAACTCGCGGGATTCGCCGATTCGCTGGGGCAACTGGGTTCGTTCGCCCTCGGGCAGATGCGCCTGCTGCAGCCATCGCGCCGATCACCCAGCGCGCCGCCTTCGTCGGTCGATGTGGTGCCGGTCGCCAGTGGCTACGGACTGATTGGTAAAAGTCCGGCCATGCGCCAGACCTGCAAGCTGATCAGCAAGGTGCTGAACAACCCTTATACCGTGCTGCTCATGGGCGAAACCGGCACCGGCAAGGAGGTCGTGGCGCGCGCCATTCATGACAGCGGGTCGCGGAGTTCCAAAGCATTCATTGTGCAGAATTGCGCGGCGTTTCCTGAGAGCTTGCTGGAAAGCGAGCTGTTCGGTTACCGCAAAGGTGCCTTCACCGGCGCTGACCGTGACCGCGTGGGCCTGTTCGATGCTGCTGATGGCGGGACCCTGTTGCTCGATGAGATCGGCGACATGCCCCTGTCGCTGCAAGCCAAGCTTTTGCGCGTGCTGCAAGAAGGCGAGATCCGCCCGTTGGGTTCCAACGATACGCACAAAATCGACGTGCGCATCATCGCCGCGACTCATTGCGACCTTATTGCACGGGTGGCCGATGGTCGCTTTCGCGAAGACCTGTATTACCGCCTGGCGCAATTTCCCATCGAACTGCCAGCGCTTCGGGACCGTGGCGGTGACGCGTTGGACCTTGCGCGGCATTTCGCCCGTCAGGCCTGCACCTTTCTCAAGCTCGATCAGTTGAACTGGTCCGACGCCGCGCTCGACCACCTGTGCGGCTACGCCTTCCCCGGCAATGTCCGTGAACTGAAGGGGCTCGTCGAGCGCGCCATTCTGCTGTGCGAAGGCGATGAGTTACTGCCCGAGCACTTTGCCCTGCGGCGCGCGCCAGAGCCGGCTGACGGTGGGCTGAACCTGCGCGCACGCCTGGGGCAGATCGAACGCGGTCTGTTGCTCGATTGCCTGCGCAAGACCGATGGCAATCAAACCATCGCCGCCCGCCAATTGGGACTGCCACGACGCACCCTGCTGTATCGCATGGCTCGTTTGAATATCCGCGCTTGCGATGTGGGGAGTTGAGCCACGCATGTCGATCCCGTTTTCACACCCATCCCGTTCCCTTGCAGCTCTGCCTGCACTCATTCATGGAGACCCTCTGATGTCCGTTCGTCACTGGCCGGCTGTCTTGCTGGCACTGCTCGTTTCAAGCGCCCTAGGCGGCTGTAGCGGCAACTACAAATTCAACGACGACACCTATCGTCCCCTGGGTGACCCGCATGTGATCAATCGCGGCAAGTGACCGCAAGGAGAGCAGCACGATGGAACTGGTTCTGGAAATACTGAACAGCGAACAGTCGGACCCTTCACAGGTGAACCGCAAAGTGTTCACGGTGGCGGGCGGTTCGATTGGCCGCAGAGGGAACGCCGACTGGCTGATTATCGACTCCACCAGCCAAGTGTCTCGCCGACATGCGCTGGTCAGCTATTGCGGCAGCCATTTTTGCCTGACCGACCTCAGCACTAACGGCACCTGGGACAACACCACTGGCGAGCGGATGACGCGCGGGGATGAGCTGCGCATCGTAGACGGTGGTGAGTACCAGATGGGCCGGTTCAAAATTCGGGCGCAGGTGCTGCGTGATTCCGTCGAGCCGGCCGCCGAGGTCAGCACGCCGACACCACCCTCGGGCAGCGGGATGATCATTCCTGAGGATGCCTATTTCGGGCAGATGCCAATGGCCCCTGTGGATCAACCTTTCGCCTCGAGCATGCCTGCGCTAGAACCGCAGCAGTGCGCGGACTACGCGCCCATCGAGAGGGAGCACGTGCGGACCCCTACATTGGTGGCGCCGACGCCAACTGCTGAGCCCATCCCCGAGCCGCCACCGGCACCTCCCGCCCGACAGGGCGAAGCGTTCTGGCAACAATTTGCCCAGGCGTTAGGCGTTGATCTCGATGATCTGGACCCGGAGGCCAGAGAAGCCTTGGCGGTCAACACTGCGCGACTGTTCAAGCAGTGCGTGGGCGGCTTGCAGCAGAGTTTTCGCACCCGCAGCGAGCTGAAAAACGAACTGCGCCTGGCACTGACCACTGCGCAGTACACCCACAAAAACCCGCTCAAGCATGCCGTGAGTGCCAGCGAAGCCGTGAACAGTTTGCTGCTCGCCAGCACACCGCAATTGAGCGCGGAACAGGCGATCAGTCGGACGTTCCATGACCTGCAAGCGCACCAGGTGGCTTTGCTCAGCGCCAGCCGCGCGGCCCTGCGCAGCACCCTGGAGCATTTCGCGCCGCAGCACCTGACCCTGCGTTTCGAGCGTGATGGACACAACCCGCTGTTTGCCACCGCCGGCAGCCAGTGGCGCGCGTATGGCCGTTATCACCAGGCATTGAGCCAGGACGATGACTGGAGCGAACGCCTGCTGGCGCGCGACTTTGCCCAGGCCTACGAAGAACAGGTCCGGCTGGTCAACAGCCTTCACACCGATTACCAAGGATGATGAGCATGTCTGGCTTGAATATCTCCCGTTTCAAACCCCTGGTCGCCATTGCCACCCTGTTGCTGCTGGCGGGGTGCTCGACGCTGTCGCCGTATTCCAAACTGACCAAGCTGGATTTAAAGCTGACGGCCAGCGACCGACTCAACCCCGACCTCCACGGTCGCCCCTCGCCGATAGTGCTGCGCTTGCTGGAGTTGAAGAACCCGGTGGCCTTCGAAAATGGCGATTTTTTCAGCTTGTATGAACGGCCCAAGGAATCGTTGGCGCCCGATTGGGTGGCCGGTGAAGAGCTGGAGTTACGGCCGGGCGAAAGCCTCGACCTCAAGCTCAGCGTCGACAGTGGCAGTCGCTATGTCGGCGTGCTGGCGGCCTACCGTGACCTGCCAGAAACCAAATGGCGCTATGTGATCCAACTGACGCCGACCGAACGAACCTACGCCGAGCTGCGCCTTGATCAGGCCGGTATCCACAACGCGCTTAACCCACTCGCCACGGCAGGAGACTGACCATGAACGCCCATAAAGTCATTTGGCGCGAAGGCATGCTTCTGCGCCCGCAGCACTTCCAGCACAACGACCGTTATTACGATAACCAGATGAAAACCCGTACCCAGTTGCTGGGGCGTTACATGTGGGGGTTTCTTGAGCTGGAGATCGAGGTAGAACCTTTAAAAATCGGCAAGCTGGTACTCAGTCGCGCAAGCGGCATTCTCCCCGACGGAAGCTTGTTTAACCTGGAGGGTCTTATCGAGCCGCTGATGGTGCAAGTGCCGCACAACATCGGCAAAACCTCGGTCTACCTCGGGCTGCCACTGATGACGGGCAACTACATCGAAGCCCGAGAGGAGAAAGATAAAGACGTGCTGGCACGCTACACCATCTACGACATGCCGATTGCCAATTCAAATGCCGGGGAGGGCATTGAAAGTCAGGTGCACTGCGGCCGACCGAATTTTTGTTTGCTGCTGGGCGAGCAACAGAGCGATCAGGTTTTTGTGACGCTGAAGGTGGGGGAGATCACCGATTGCACGGAGGATGGCGGGGTCACGATGAATGACAGTTACTCACCGACGGTCATTCATTCCAAGGCTTCGAAGTATTTGCTGAGACGTTTGGACGAAGTGATCCGGTTGGTGGACACCCGTTGTGCGGCCTTGGCCGAGCGCCTGAGCTCCAACGGCAAGATGGGTGGCTCTGAGGTGGGTGATTTCATGCTGATGCAGATGATGAATCGCACGCAGTTGATCCTGCTTCATTACAAAGATCTGCAACACGTTCACCCCGAGGAGTTGTACCGCACGCTACTGACGGTGGTGGGTGAGTTATCGACTTTCGCCAGCGCTAACAGGCGCGTACCCGTAACGCTCAACTATAGACACAGCGATCTGAGCCTGAGCTTTGAAGCGCTGTTGAATGTTTTCCGCCAATTGATGGCGATGGTGCTTGAAGAACATGCGACGCCGCTGCCGATCACTGCCCGCGATTACGGTGTTCAGGTCGCGATAATCGCCGACCATCAACATTTCGACAGCTCGACCTTCGTGCTGGTAGCCGGCGCCCATTGCACGGCTGAAGAACTGCGCAATCGCCTGCCTGCCCAGCTCAAGATCGGCACGGTCGAAACCATCCGCAATCTGGTCAATCTACACCTGCCGGGCTTCAAGCTCAGACCGCTGCCCGTCGCCCCCCGGGAACTCGCGTTTCATGCCGACAAGGCCTATTTCATTCTTGATCTGGACACCGAGGAATCGGCGCAACTGAAGAAGTCCGGTGGTTTTGCGTTCCATGTGTCCAGCGAAATCGCGGCCCTTGAACTCGATTTTTGGGCGATCAAGAAATGAATGGCATGAATGAAAGGATCGACGAGGATAAAACCAAGTACTGGCCTGCTGACAGCCAGTCCATTGGGTCCAGTTCAGTGACCAATGCTCCGGGCTCGGTCCAGGCCCAGGATCTGGAAGCCCAAAAAAACCAATCCGCCCAAAGCCATTCGCTCGACACCTACAGCGCGAGTATCAACCCGTTGGTCGCCGCAGCCGCTCATGCGCTGTCGGCCGTTGCGGGGCTCAAAAACCTCGACAATAAGGCCAACCTCGAAACCTTGCACAGCACGTTGTTGACTGACCTAAAGGGGTATCAAGCACATGCTGCAAAGCTCGGCGCCGAGCGTCATTTGCTCAATGACGCGTCCTATGTGCTCTGTACCTTTGTCGATGAGGCGGTGCTGCAAACCAAGGCAGGCGAGGGCAGTACATGGTCCAAGATGACCCTGCTGAACGAGCTTCACCAGAAAACCTCCGGGGGTGAAGCGTTCTTCGAGATTTTGACCCGTTACAGCGTGAATCCCGTCAAGCACCTGCACCTGCTTGAACTGATGTACCTCTGCCTGGCGTTGGGGTTCAGGGGCAAGCACGGCGTCAAAGAGCAAGAAAAGGCCGAATTGGAGGACATCCGCGATGGCCTCTACCGAACCATTCGCCATCTGCGCGGTGACGTTCCGCGTGAGCTGTCACCCCATTGGCATGGCCTCCAGGACAAGCGCCGAAATCTGGTGCGCATCGTCCCGTGGTGGTTGGTCGTCCTGTTCACCCTGATGTGTCTGGCGGTCATGTATTCCGGGTTCGCCTGGGTACTGAGCGAACAGCGCGAGACCGTTCTTGAACCTTACCGTCAGCTTGATGCGGCAATGACTCAATCGCCGTTGCAGGACAGGGATGCACGATGAAAATTTTCTTTAAAAAACTGGCGACCTTCCTCGGAAAGACCTGGGTCTGGACGCTGCTGCTGGCGCTGTTGGCCGCGCTTGCGGTGTGGTTTTTGGGGCCGCTGCTGGCCGTTGACGATTACAAGTTCTGGGAAGACGCGAGCGCTCGTTTACTGAGCATCAGCGCGCTGTGTCTGGCGTGGGGTTTGTTCGTCGTTTATGAAAGCTGGCGGAGCACTCAGCGTAAACAGGAGGCCGAAGGAAGCGAAGACGGCAAAGCCCGACAGCAGCGTGAGCAGGACATCGCGGATAAAAATAAGCGCCTGCGCAAACTGTTCAAAAAAGCGCTTCGCACCCTGAAAACCGCCAGCCTGTATCGCGGACGCAGCGAGCGCTGGCGCAACGAGTTGCCGTGGTATTTGTTGATCGGCCCGGAGCAGAGCGGCAAGAGCAGCCTGCTGAAGCGCTCGGGTCTGGCGTTTCCACTCAACGACGTCGACACCCGGTTGGCGCCTGGCCCAACGTTTTACGAATGGTACTTCGGCGAACAGGGTGTGTTGATTGATACCGGTGGGTCCGTTCTGGATTCGAAGGACGATGCCGATCGACACACCTGGAAAACCCTCCTCAGCCTGCTGCGCACGCGGCGTCGAAACCGACCGCTCAATGGGGTCATTATTACGGTTCCAGCCGAGCTGTTGGGTCGCAAAAAAACCGACAGGCAGGATGATCTAAAACGCCTCTCACTGACATTGCGTGACCGCTTGAAGGATATTCGTCAACAGTTACGCGTTGATCTGCCGGTGTACCTGGTGCTGAGCAAAACGGATGAGATTGAGGGCTTCGAGGTGTTTTTCGATCAGCTCACAAAACAGGAGAGCGATCAGGTATTGGGTGCAAGCTTTGCCGATGATCAGAACGGCAATGATCTCAGGGTATTGCGCCAGGAATTTGAAGTGCTGCTGCAACGCCTCAACAGTCAGGTGATCCCGCGCATGCATCAGGAACGGATGCCGGAGAGAAGTGCCGTTATTCTCGATTTTCCGCATAAATTGGGCGCGATTGGCCCAGGCTTGTGCCAGTTCGTGAACGACACATTGGGCGGCAATCGCTACCAAAGTGCCAGCCGACTTCGCGGCTTCTACCTGACCAGCGCCACTCAGTCAGGCGTCCCGCTCAAGGGCGCTGAAAAAAGCGAAGCCGGCCTTCCGATGTTCACCGGCTCGGCCCGCTTCATCAATCACCTGCTAAGCCACGTGATCTTCCCCGAAGCTGAACTTGCGGGCCTCAACAAGCGCGAGCGCCGCCGTATCCATTGGGGCCAGCGTGCGTTGTACGTCACGGCATTTTCTGCGCTGGGAGCGTTCGGCCTGCTCTGGGCCCTTGGCTTTTCTGCCAACCACAGCCGTCTTGAACAACTGCGTGAGTTTGCGCAAAACCTGACCAAACAGCATGCGGAGTTGGCGCCTCAAGATGACGCCATGGCCGCGCTTCAGCTGTTGGACACGGGCTACGCCGCAAGCCGCGTATTCCCTGCGCTCAGTGATGTGCAGCTGCATGAACGCAACGGGCTTTATCAGGGCGAGCCAAGTTACCCGGTGCTCGACGATGCTTATCAGCGTGAATTGAAAGAACAACTGTTGCCACGCGTCGCCCGCACCCTTGAAGCGCATGTGCGCGCCAACATGAATGATCGCGAACGATTGCTGGGCAGCCTGCGCGCCTACCTGATGCTCAACCTCACCGAGCGCCGGGATTCGACCTGGCTCAAGGAGTGGGTCGCAGCCGATTGGTCGCTGCGCTACATCGGCAACACCCCGGTGCAGAACGGCTTGAACGAGCATTTCAGTCGCCTGCTCACACACGGATTTGTCTATCCACTTAACGACGGGTTGGTGGCCCAGGCACGTCAAGTCCTGCGGGCCGAATCGCAATCCGCCGTGGTGTATCGCGCCCTGCGTGAACAAGCCAACAGCTTGCCGGAATACCGCCTCAGCCAGCACCTCGGCCCACAAGGCGCGTTGTTCAGCGGCACCGATTACCTGATTCCTGGCTTCTACACCCAACGCGGTTATCAACAGTTCTTCACCACCCAGGGTGCAAGTCTGGTGAACGAAATCCTGCGGGATAACTGGGTGCTGGGTGAAAGCACCGGCATCAGCGGCATGGACTTGCGTCGCTTGATGGTCGAACTGGAGCAGCTGTATTTCCGCGACTACGCCAACCATTGGGGCGAAGCCATCGGCCAGTTGGGCTTGCAACCGTTCAGCAGCGCGGGCGAGGGCGCTAGCCAGCTCGCCGGCCTGACCGCCGCCAATTCACCGCTGCTGCAACTGTTGGTGGAAGTGCGCGACAACACCCGTTTCCCGGACCTCAGCGAAAGTACCGAGCAACTGGCCGACGCGGTCGATGATGCGGGCGGCAAATTAGGCGCCATAGGCAAAGTCGCCGCTGCGGCAGCGGGTAAGGCGCAAGGCGCACTCGCCAAAAGCCTGCCGGACACTGCAAAGAAATCCATGCAGCGTCGTTTCGAACCGCTGCATCAACTGCTGGACGCCAACAACGGTCCGGCAGCAGAGCTGATGCCGACCTTGCAAGCGCTCAACGACCTGCAATTACAGGTCGCGAGCCTGGCGCGTTCCAGTCAGCCGGAACAGGCGGCTTACGAAATGGCGAAACTGCGCATGAACGGCCAGCGTGATGCGCTGAACAGCCTGCGCGGCGCAACCAACCGCTTGCCACGCCCCGTCAGTGGCTGGCTGGACGTGCTGGCCGAAGACACCTGGATGCTGGTGCTCAACGATGCCTATCAGTACCTGAATCAGCGTTATCAGAGCGAACTGCACGCGTTCTACAGCAAGGGTCTGCACCAGCGCTACCCGTTCAATGCCCACAGCACCAGTGACGTCGCCATTAGCGATTTCCGCGAGTTCTTTAAGGCGCAGGGCGTGGCGGATCGATTCTTCGACACCTACATGCGGCCCTTCGTCAGTGGCACTGCGGGTAACTACCGTCTGCGCAGCATCGACGGCCGCAGCTTGCCGATGTCGCGTCTGTACCTGACGCAAATGGGTCACGTGCAGGTCATCCGCCAAAGCTTTTTTGCGCAGAACCCGAACGAGCCGCAGGTGCAATTCAAGCTTGAGCCCTACACCCTGGACCCCACCGTGAGCCGTGCTGAATTCCGCTTCGGCAACCAGCAGATGGACTACCGCCACGGACCTATCGTGCCGATGTCGTTCAGTTGGCCCACCGACGCCGAAGACGGCCGCACGAGTCTGGTGCTGGAAAAAATGGTCGGTCGCCCGGTGGGCATCGAGAAAAACACAGGCCCCTGGTCGTTGTTCCGCCTGTTTGACCTGATGCAGACCGAATACCTAAAAGGCCGTGATGTGATGGTGCTCAAGGCCGACGTGGGTGGCCTGCGCGCCAACTACCTGTTGCTCAGTCAGCGCTCGCCGAACCCGTTTGATGTGGACGCGTTGCGCAGCTTCCGTCTGCCGGCGCAGCTCTGATGGGGCCGGCAAACCCTTGGCGCAGTGTGGCGCGTACCGACACCGGCAAGGTGCGGGCGCGCAACGAGGACGCGTTTCTTGACTGCCCGCAGCACGGATTGTGGGCGGTCGCCGATGGCATGGGCGGTTATCAATGCGGCGATGTCGCCAGCCAGATGATCGTCACCCACCTCG
Source organism: Pseudomonas sp. ASL8 (assembly GCF_056680355.1). Classification (NCBI taxonomy): domain Bacteria; kingdom Pseudomonadati; phylum Pseudomonadota; class Gammaproteobacteria; order Pseudomonadales; family Pseudomonadaceae; genus Pseudomonas; species Pseudomonas sp. ASL8. The sequence continues at coordinate 1,675,629 of NZ_CM155278.1, forward strand.
CCGAGCTGCCCGAGGAGGGCCGCTTCGACGAGCGGGTGATTGCCGTGCGGCAGTGCCTGCACTGGCTCAATCGACGAATGAGCCAGGAACTGACCATCACCCCGGATCGCCGTGACAGCATCATGGGCAGCACGGTGGTGGCACTGTTGATCGACGGCACACGCGGCGCGTGTGTCTGGGCGGGTGACAGCCGTTGCTACCTGCTGCGCGAAGGTCGTCTGCATCAGTTGACCCGCGATCACTCGTTGCTGGAGCAACTGATCGACGAGCAAAAAATGACACCTGAACAAGCCAGCCAGTATCCCAACGCCCGCGCACTGACCCGGGCCATCGGCGCCAGCGATCAGCTGAAACTGGAAGTGCTGGAGTTGGAGGTGTGTCCGGGCGATGTGTTTTTGCTGTGCAGTGACGGGTTCTATCAGGGCCTCGACAACGAAATGTTGCGCGAAGCCTTGAGTCTGGAATCGATGCACACGCTGTTCGACGAAGTACGGCGTGGCAGCGCGCGGGACAACCTGACCGCCGTGGTGATCAGCCAATGACCGAGCCCCTGCCACCGCTGCCCGACGTGCTGGCTGGCCGTTATCGCATCGAGCGTTTGCTGGGTGCTGGTGGCATGGGCACGGTCTATCGGGCGCGGGATTTGTTGCATGAGCAGTTCGGTGAAACCGGCGCCGAGATTGCCGTGAAAATCCTCGGTGAAGCCTTCGAAGGTTCTCCCGATGCCAATGCGCTGCTGTACAGCGAGTTCGCCTTGACCCGACACCTGCGCCACCCCGGCGTGATGCAGATGTTTGATTTCGACGTGGACTCGGCCTGTGGGCGGGCCTTTATCACCATGGAGCTGATGCAAGGTCTGCCGCTGGACCGCTTGCTGTGCGAACGGCCACTCGGCGTGCCCTGGATCGAACTGCGCGATATCGCCATCGAATTGCTGGACGCCCTGGCGCATGCCCACAGCCGAGGCGTACTGCACGGTGACTTGAAGCCCAGTAACGTGATGCTCACCGAAGACGGCGTGCGCCTGTTCGACTTTGGCCTCGGGCAGGCCATGGACGGCGTCCTTCCAGGGCTGCCGACCCTGAGCCGCGAGCGCATCAAGGCCTGGACACCTAACTACGCGGCCCCCGAGTTACTCGAAGGCGGACCCTTGTCGATGAGCACCGATGTTTACGCTGTCGCCTGTGTGGTGTTCGAACTGGCGAGCGGCAAACATCCTTTCCAGCGACTGACGGGCATCGAAGCCCGAGAGAAAAAACTGGACCGAAAACTGAAAAAGCCCAAACACCTGCCCAAAACCTGCTGGCCGGCCCTGCAAACCGCACTGGCGCTGAACCCGAAAAAACGCACGATAGATGCCGCTGCGTTACGCGATTCTTTCCGAGCCGCACCCCCCGCCAAATCCTGGCGCTGGTTCTAAACCCGATAAGCCTGCTCTTATCAAACAAGCAGTAATCGTTTGAAATAGAACATTATTTGTAGGAGCTGACTTGTCTGCGAAGACGCTACAACGCTCGCTCTCCCTTCAGCCCTTCCTGGCCGAAACCGGTTGACTCCTGATCAGCGCTGACTCGACCAAAGCCTGTGCGGTTTCCCGGAAGTGCACGGCGGGCGGGGGCCAGATTGCGGAGGGTGTTTCTGGAGGGCCGCAGGGGTTAATAAGGCTATGCCCTACAGCGCCAATGGATTTTTCCGTACCCAAAAAAAATGCCCGCGCAGACGTTTCGGTCTGCCGGGCATTTTTGTCGGGGCTGGATTAACTCAAATCGAACGGCTGACCAGTCAGCGTTTGGACACCACGCTCGCCGTGCCCAATGTAATGATTTTCGGAAAGTCGCTCAGGGTCACTGACGCGCTGCACCCGGAGGCATTGCAGGCCCAAGGCTCGCCGCTGTCATGCAGGCCTTTGTCTGGCTCTGCGGTGTCGATGAGTTGAACGTTGCCTGTGAGCTGGGTGCTGCCGAGCACACTTTTCTGCCGTGATCGGCTGGCTGTCCAGGCGACGACGACGCGCTCCGGGCCTTTGTGGAAGTTGAGCAGGTAGACGTCGTCGGCCTGCACGCTGGCGTCGGCGTCGTAGGTGTATTCGCGCAGTATCGGGCTGATGGCCTTGAGGACGCTGTAAGCGGGTTTTGGCTGGAGGTCCGGTCGCAGCAGGCCGAAGTTATGTTCTTGTTCGCCTTTGTCCTGGCCGTCGTTGAGCAGGTCATACCACCACATCCCTTTGATATTGGGGATGGTCCGCGCCAGGAAATAGCTGCGCGCGAGGTAGGACGATTGTTTGGCTTCACTGATCCCGCAGTTGCCTTGGTGGCTGGGCCAGCTCATTTCAGTCAGGTAAATCGCAACGGCTTTTTTGGCACGGTCACGCACCTGCGCTTCGTAGCCTCGCATCCAGTTGGCCCAGCTTTCAGGGGTGTTGCGCGCCAGGCTCATGCAATGCACATAAGGATGCAGGGACAGACCGTCCACCTCGTTCAGCGTTCCGGCATCGATCAGGCGATCAACGAAGCCGTCGAGCATGCCTTTGGATGTCACGGCGCCGGCGAGTACTTTTGCTTGCGGATTGTTTTTACGAACCCAGGGGACGACGCTTTTGGCCAGCGCGGCGTAGTCGGTACTCAATGCCGGGTCTTTTGTGCCTTCCATGTCCCACTCGTTCCAGACTTCGTAAAAATCGACCCTGTTTCCAAACCGGCGACTCACGAAATCGATGTAGTTATGGTAGGCGGCTGTGACGTTGGGCGTACGCGGCTTGGCGCCGTCATAGGGAACGGCGCCGTAGCCAAAAATCAGCATGGTGCTCAACTGCAGGTTTCTGGCGCCGTTGAGGTACGTTTCCCACGACGGAAGGATACGCAGCTGATTGCGCGCAGGTTCGGCGGTCGACCAGAAGGCATCGTCGCGCACGGACGTGATGCCCGCGTCTGCGGCGGATTGCAGGGCGCGTTTCTGTAGGGTTAGGGACTCCATCAAGTGGGTGCCGACCCCTACGATGAAGACGTCTTCGGCGCGGGTTGTGCCGGTTAGCAGCAGGCCCATAAGGCCTACGAAAATACTGAGGCGAACGTTTGCTTTCATTGGGCTTCTCAACGCTGGTCGGGCAGGGCAGACGACAGGGTGTCGAGGGGGGGCGTGAGCGCCAGTGCGGGGCTGGCGTTGTCTTGGGGGCTGAGTGTGCGGTTCAGCGTATGACCGATTGCCAGCCCCAGAAACAGGTTGGACATGGTGACCTCGAACATGTCCGTGGTCCAACTGATCACGCAGATGCAAAAGGTGACGGCCAACAAGGCGCGGTCCATACGGGTTGTCGAGTAATCACGCAGCAGGAACAGTAGCGGCAATTGCAGCATGTACAGGAACACCCCTGCAAAGCCGAAAATAGCCCACAGGTAAACGGCGGTATTGTCCGATGTGCCGAGCATGTCGGCATGCGGCACCGGGGACACAAAGACAGCACTGCCGAACATGCCGAAACCCACGCCCAGCCAACTCCAGCCTTCATTGGTGATCAGGATGATCAGATGTGGCCAGGTATTGACCAGACGATCATAAAACGAGGCCAGGCCTCCGCCACTGTTGCTGCTGGCCGCATTGGGGTCAAAGTCATGTATCACCCCCATGGCGGGCAAAATCACGCCCATCGACACGGCGATCACGAAAATCCACGCACTGGTCCAGCGGTAGCGGATGACGGCCAGCAGCCCAAGCGTGAATAGAAAGGCCACGGTTGGGGTTTTGCTGGTGGTCAGGAGAATGCTGAAAAACGCCACGACACACACTGCGGCGAACAATATCCGGGAGCGGATGAACATCAGCAGATAAAGACTGAAGATCGCAATCATGATCGACAACACGTTGGACACCCGAGCAAACCCGGCGAGTCGATCGATGTCGTCCGCAGTCCAGGCACGGTTGGCACTCAGCTCAATCGATCCGAGTTGGTAGGTGTAACCCTTCCAGGGCACCGTGGTGTATTTATCCAAAAGAAGGCCGACCACCGAGGCGACCAGGCACAGGGCGACACACTTGCCTAACAGGCTTTTTTGATTGATCAGGTGCTCGCTGCAGACCATCGCGAACAGGAACGGGCTGATGGCGAACAGGCTGAAACCCACATTGTTCAGGCTGGCGCCGTGGAGGAGGGCCAACTGACTGGACAACAGCAGTAATAACAACCCGATCCAGAACAGGCGCGAGGTTTTGAACGTCAGCAGCTCCAGCGCGAAGAGCACGGCACACCCCATTTTAGGCAGGTACAGCAGCGCGGAAATCCCCGCCATATCGAAGTAATAGCGTAGGGCGCCGGAGAAGGTTTCGACCACGATCAGGCTGATGGCCACCCAGATGACCAATGTCGATTTGTTGAATGAGAGGATCGAAGGGTTTTCAGTTGAGGCGGAAGGGGAGTTCGACATCATGTTTTGCTGCCCTCTGAAGCGCGTAGATAAAGGATGTTTGTTCGCCATCGCGCACGGCAAAGCTACCGCCTGTAGAACAGCCACTAATGGGGTTCAATCGAGGACGGCGGGTGTGATGTGAGAGGTAATTAGCCGTATATCAACGTCACTTGTGAGTGCTGTCAAATCAATTCGTCAATCTTTTAACGGAAGTCGCTTGGGTACAATTGCTTATGGTCTCAAGTCATTGAAATACATAGGTGATGAAAAATTGACGTGGTTTTTTAGTGCACCGGAAAGTCAGAAATAAAGGGTCTCTATGACTCTAAAATTTTACACACTTGTAAAAAAGGCTGACGCTTTTGCAAGCGTCAGCCTTAAATCCTGCCCTTGATTACTTAGTTATAGCGGCGTTTGTCGGCGGCGGGAGGGAAATACTGATAAAGCCAGGTTTCACTCAGTGTCCGGTCATGGGTGCGAATGAACAGGCGCAGTTCAACCGGCGCGACCGAGTCGCTGTTGGGGTACCAGTCGAACGTTATGCGATAGCCTTTGATGTCCGGGATCAGCAGCACGTTGAAGTCCTTCACTTCGCCGCTGGATACCGTGATCACCGGCTCGATTCCTGTGCCCTCGGCCAGTCTTTCCAGACCGCCGCCAGTGAAGTCGACAGCAAAGCGGCGGGCCCAGACTTCCGGGTAATGCTCGCCTGGAGCCCAGCCCTCGATGAAGCCGCCCATGCCTGAGCGGGTAGCGTGTACGCGGGCTAACGGGGTGCCAACGGGCGGCAGGGCGCTCCAGTAGAGTTTGTAGCCGAAGTTGAGCGAAGTCCCTGCGGTGACGGGGGCTTTCGGTGTCCAGAAGGCCACGATGTTGTCCAGCGTCTCGCCGGTGGTGGGGATTTCCAGCAGATCGATAGAGCCCTCGCCCCACGCGGTGGTCGGCTCGACCCACAGGCTAGGCCGGCGGCTGTACCAGTCCACCGTGTCCTGATAGCTGGAGAATTCGTGATCGGTCTGCACCAGACCGAAGCCTTTGGGGTCTTTGTCGGCAAAGGCGTTGAATTGCAGGGTGGCCGGGTTGTTCAGCGGGCGGCAGATCCATTCGCCGTTGCCACGCCACATGGCCAGGCGGTCGGAGTCGTGGATCTCGGGATGGATGGTGTCGCACATGCGCCGTTCATGGGTGCCGCAGCTGAACATGCTGGTCATCGCCGCGATCCCCAGTTGCTCGATGGCTTGTCGCGCATTGATGTGCGCGTCGATGGCCATGACCACCTGGCTGGCCTGGCAATCGATGTCGAAGCGATAGGCGCCTGTCGCGCTGGGGGAGTCCAGCAGGGCGTAGACGACGAAGCGGGTATTGTCCTTGATCGGTGTTTCAAACCAGAACTTGGTGAAGTTGGGGAATTCTTCTTTGCGCTTGGCATAGGTGTCGATGGCCAGGCCGCGAGCGGAGAGGCCGTACTGCCCGGAGCTATCGACTGCGCGAAAGTAGCTGGCGCCGAGGAACGATAAAACGTCGTGAGTCGCAATTTCCGGTGCCTTGAACAACTTGAAGCCGGCAAACCCCAGATCGCCCTTGAGCTGAGCCTTGTCCACGCCGCTGCTTTCGTAGTTGAACAGCTGCGGACGGAAGTGCACCTCGCGCGCCTCCTTGGTTTGGGGGTCGACGCTGTACATGCGCACGGGCTGTTTGAAGCCCATGCCAACATGGAAAAACTGCACATCCAGTTGACCCTTGATGTCGTTCCACAGTGAGTGCGCGGGGTCGTACTGGATGGCGTTGAATTGCTGCGGGGTCATCTTCGCCAAGGTCGGCGGCAATTGCTGGCTGGTATCGACGAAGGGGTTGCCGGCCAGTTGCTTGGCATGAGCTTGCAGGGCCTCGAAATCGAAATGCTCGATCTCGCCGTCGGCCGTGGCTGCCATGGCGCGCGCGGCAAACAGCCCGGCAGCGGGCAAGCCGGTATAGGCCGCCAGGGCCAACGATGCTTTCAGAAGATTCCTGCGATTCATAAAGGTGAAGCCTCTCAGATGATGCTGTGCCGCCCTGCACATACGCGTGGGAAATGCGCCCGATCAAGCCCTCGGCCGCATGGAACTGCCCATTACTAGATAACAAAGTGGGCCGTGGGTTCGCAAAATGGGTGAAAAAAATCGATATCGGCTTATTGGCAAGTGTCATAGGGCATCAGCCATCAAGACATAATTTCAATTAGCCACTGTCCAGATTAAAATGGCGAGCTGTCCTGAAAATGACTTTCAGGCTTTTTTCCAGATGGAGCTTCACCTTGAATTACACAAGCAAAATTTCGGCCTCTTTGCTCTTGGTCCTGGCAATCAGTGGCTGCACAGGCACACCGATGAAAACCAGCCAACTGGAAAGCAGCCAGTACACGGTTATTGGCCATAGCGAAGCAAAAGCCACCGGTCTTCTATTGTTTGGCGTGATTCCTATCCAACAGAACAACCGGTTTGTTCGCGCGCAGAATGACGCCATTCAATCCAAGGGTGGTGACGCAATGATCAACACCCAAGTGCAGGAAAACTGGTTCTGGGCATGGGTACTCACGGGCTACACCACCACTGTTTCCGGTGATGTCGTGAAGTTGAAAAACGTTCAATAAGTTGATGTTTCTGTGCTTTTGACTCAACGTTTTTTGAGCGTTTCGGTCGCAAGCGCCAGACAGTCAAAGTGCAGCGCCCGCAGCCCTTCAATCACTTGCCCGATTGAAGGGTAGCGGCCTGATCGCACACCCAGGGTTTCAGGCTTGCATCGCCCGGCCGACGCTGATGACAGCGTCCTACCGACTCATAGGCTAATTTCTGAATAACGAATCGATAACGAAGGACGCGTAGACGGCCTGCGGAAAACTATTCTGATAGCGTTAAATGATGATCTACATATGATTGGGGCGACGCGTGAGGCTCAAGTCAGCGTGTCCGCAAAGGCGCAATCGGTCGACAAAAATTTCACGATTTCTGTTATATCGTAACGTTCATAGAGCGTTGCCCGGCAACACGCCGTCAGGGTCGATGCAAGGGGCGGTTTTTGATGCACGGTTTGTCTTCACTATTGAACAAGGTCTGGGGTGTCGATGCGGGTTGATCTGGATGTCGAAAGTGCAGGCCTCGATGGCTTGCCGCGCTTTCAAAGAGCCGCGTTTCACGCCCGACGTTTGTTGCGCCTGGCTTATGGCCTGGCAGGCTTGGGGCTGTTCGCCTTTATCCTGGCGTTGTTTGTCATGCTTTTTTCGTCCACTTCATTGTGGTCGGCCGTGCTGGTCAACAATGCCGCAGCCCTGTGGTTGGTGGTCGCGGGTTTGCAGTCGGCTTACTGGATTGCCCGTTGGCGCGCGAAGACCCTGGGCGCGGAGCAGGGCGCGGGCGTCGTCGAGCAACCCCCCGAAGAGGACGAATCGGTTCCGGAACAGGCACCCGGCTGGTACGAGCGCTTGCTGGGCCGGATCAGCGGCAGTGGGTCGTCGCTGCTGACCCAGGTTGGTTTGCCAACGTTGTGGCTCGGCGGCTGGGCGCTGCTGGCGATGTTTGCCGTAAAGATGGTCTGGAACTTGAACCTTGTGGGTTCGAGCCTTGGGCCGACAGGCAACGTAGCGGGGGGGATCACCCTCCTGCTGGCTTTCGGGCTGCTGGTGCTGGAGCGTCAGCTGAGCCATGAACTCCGGGCTGAATGGCCTGAAGCCGAGCCCTTGGCACAACTGACGCGGGTGGCGATTGCCTGCCTGCTGCTCAGTGCGCTGTGTCTGTTCTTCTCGACGCCCGACCGCCTCTGGCCGGCGCGGCTTGCTGTGCTGATGGGGCTATTGCCCGGTCTGGTGGCCCTGGAGTTGCTACTGCGTGCGTTGATGTCCTTGTTCAGCCCGCGCAATGAGCGTATCGAGCCGCGCCTGTTGGCCCAGAGCTTTATGGCTGGACTGCTGCGCTGGCCGCCGCAGCCGTTGCTGGCCTTGCAGAATGAATTGCACAATCGGTTCGGCATCGATCTGCGTCAAATTTGGGCGTTTACCTACATGCGCCGCGCCTTTTTGCCGGTCATGGGCGTGGTGTTGGCGCTTGGCTGGATGCTGACCGGTGTGCATGAAATCCCCATGCAAGGGCGCGGCATCTACGAGCGTTTTGGCAAGCCGGTGGAGGTGTTCGGCCCTGGATTGCACGCGGGGTTGCCATGGCCGTTCGGTCGGGTGCTGGCGGTAGAAAACGGCGTGGTGCATGAGTTGGCGACCAGTGTCACCGAGGGCAGTGCTACCGAACAGGTTCGTGAGCCTGCAGAAGGCCCGGCGCCCCTGAGCGCCAACCGCTTGTGGGACGCGAGCCATATCAATGAAAAGTCTCAGGTGATCGCCAGTAGCACAGGTGACCCGTCCGGCACCCGGTCCTCTGCCCAGAAGCAGAGCTTCCAGATCGTCAACATGGACGTGCGCTTCGTTTATCGCATTGGCCTGACGGATCAGGCGGCGATGGCGGCCACCTACAACAGCGCCGACGTGCCGACGTTGATTCGCAGCACGGCGAGCCGGGTGTTGGTGCATGATTTTGCCTCGCGGACCCTCGATCAGTTACTCGGCGAGCAACGCGCTGCGCTGTCCGCCGACATTGGTAATGCGGTGCAAGCGGATCTGAAGGCGCTGGACAGCGGCGTGGAAATTCTCGCGACCGTGGTCGAGTCGATTCATCCGCCAGCCGGTGCGGCCAATGCCTACCATGGCGTGCAAGCCGCACAGATCAGTGCTCAGGCGTTGATTTCCCGGGAGCGCGGTGCCGCCAGCGAGCAGTCCAACCTGGCGCAGCTCAATGCCAGCGTGGCGCAAGACCAGGCCACCGCCGGTGCACGCGAAGTGTTGGCCGCGGCGCAAGGGGCTGATTTACGCTTTAGCGCTGAGCGCCAGGCGTATGCCCACGCCGGCCAGGCATTTTTGCTGGAGCAATACCTGACCCAGCTGAGCCAGGGCCTGGCCCACGCCAAGTTGCTGGTTCTCGATCATCGACTGGGCGGCGACACTGCGCCGACCATCGATTTACGCACGTTCACGCTACCGGCAGACCCAACGGCGCCGCGTAAAGCCGTTCATTAAGGAGTCATCCCTTGAGTCTGTTTCACTCCCATGATCATCACGATCACGCTGGTCACGACCATGGCCACGCCGGACATCACCACGGCCATCATCATGGCGATGCCTCCGCAGCAGCCTTCCCGTGGCGTCGAACCGCACTGGCAGCGTTGCTCATCGCGTTTGCCGTGGCAGCCGCGAGCCTGGTGCAAGTACGCTCGGGCGAAGCCACCGTTATCACGCGCTTCGGTAACCCCTCCCGCGTGTTGCTCGAGCCGGGCCTGAGCTGGCGCTGGCCGGCACCGTTCGAAGCGACCATTCCGGTGGACCTGCGCCTGCGCACCACCTCCAGTGGCTTGCAGGATGTCGGCACCCGCGATGGCCTGCGTATCATCGTTCAGGCCTATGTGGCCTGGCAGGTTCAGGGCGACCCGGATAACGTGCAGCGCTTCATGCGCGCGGTGCAGAACCAGCCGGACGAAGCTGCGCGGCAGATCCGCACGTTTGTCGGCTCGGCACTGGAGACCACGGCCAGCAGCTTCGATCTGGCCAGCCTGGTCAATACCGACGCCAGTCAGGTGCGGATCGCCGATTTTGAAAACCAGTTGCGCCAACAGATCGATCAGCAATTGCTCACTACTTACGGCGTCCGCGTCTTACAGGTGGGTATCGAGCGTCTGACCCTGCCGTCCGTGACCCTGAACGCGACGGTAGATCGGATGCGTGCCGAGCGGGAAACCATTGCCACCGAACGTACGGCCGTGGGCAAGCGTGAAGCGGCGCAGATCCGTGCCGCCGCCGAGCGGGATGCGCGCATCGTCGAAGCCGACGCGACGGTCAAGGCTGCTGACATCGAAGCGCAATCGCGCGTCGAAGCGGCGCAAATCTACGGTCGTGCTTACGCGGGTTCGCCGCAGCTGTACAACCTGCTGCGCTCGCTGGACACCTTGGGCACAGTAGTGACGCCGGGCACCAAGCTGATCCTGCGCACCGATGCGGCGCCGTTCCGCGTACTGGTCGACGGCCCGCCGACGCTGGATGGCAAAAGCGGATCGCAACCATGAGTGACGTCACGCCCCAACGTCCCCCCGTCAACAGCCCCTGGCTGCAGGCAAGCCGTCTGGCGTTTCTCGGTTTGTATGCCGTCACGGTGTTGGCCGCGCTAGGCTGGGCGCTGTCCAACGTGCGCCAGATCGATCCGCAGAACCGCGCCGTGGTCATGCGTTTCGGGGCACTGGAACGCATCCAGAACGCCGGACTGCTCACGGCATGGCCGCAACCTTTCGAGCAGGTGGTGTTGTTGCCCTCCGCGGACCGCGTGATCGAGCGCCGGGTCGAAACGTTACTGCGATCCAGGCTGGCTCTTGATGCGGATCGGGTCGCCAGTTTCGCCACGCCGATGAGCGATGCGCTGGCCGGCTCCGGCTTTTTGTTGACCGGTGATGCTGGCGTCGTACAGCTCGATGTGACGGCGTACTACAAGGTGACCGACCCATATGCCTTCGTGTTGCAGGGCGAGCATGTGCTGCCTGCATTGGATCGCCTGGTGAATCGCAGTGCTGTGGCGCTGACCGCAGCCCGCGATCTGGACACGATTCTGGTGGCCCGCCCAGAGATGGTCAGCCCCGACAGCAAGGCCGCTGAACGCCGTGAGCGCTTGCGTGGCGATCTGGTGCGTGGCATCAACCAGCGCTTGGCCGATCTGGCCGCGACCGGTGTCGGGCTGGGTATCGAAGTTGCCCGGGTCGATGTGCAGTCAAGTCTGCCCACGACAGCGGTCGCGGCTTTTAACGCTGTCCTTACGGCCAGTCAGAAAGCGGATCAGGCGGTGGCCAACGCCCGTACAGACGCAGAAAAACTGACCCAGACCGCAACGCAACAGTCCGACCGCACGTTGCAAGTGGCCCATGCCCAGGCCTCCGAGCGACTGGCCAAAGCCCAGACAGATACGGCAACGGTCGCCAGCCTGACGCAGTCGATTCATGACAAAAGCGACCCGGGTCTTCTGTTACGTATTTACCGCGAGCGTCTGCCAAAAATTCTCGGCCAGGCAGGCTCGGTGACCACCGTCGATCCCCGTGACGATTCCCGCCTGATCATTCAGGGAGCAGAACAATGAGTGCCCACGCAGCCAGCACCGAGCCCGCGTCGACTGAACCTGCGGTCAGCATGCTGACCAGTTCGGAACAACGCAGCGCGGCCCGACAATTGACCCTGGCGATGCTTGCCCTGGGCTTGCTGGGTCTGGGCCTGGTCTGGCGGTTTGTTGCGCCCGAACAGACGGGTGTCAGTCAGGTATTGCTGGGCGTCGCGTCGCTGTTGGTCGCGGTGCCGGTGGTCAGTGCCGGCTGGCACAGCCTGCGTTACCCGAGCCTGCACGGCATCACCGACCAGTTGATCGCGCTGGCGATGCTCGGCGCCTGGGCCACGGGCGATCTGATGACCGCCGCCTTGCTACCGATCATCATGATCTTCGGCCATGTGCTGGAAGAGCGCAGTGTCATCGGTTCGCAGGAAGCGATTCAATCCCTGGGCCTGCTGACCCGCAGCCACGCGCGGCTGATTGACGCCGATGGCACGGTTCGCGAAGTGGATAACTCAACCTTGGTCGCTGGCGATCAGGTTGAGGTGCGGGCCGGTGACCGAGTCCCGGCCGATGGCGTCGTGCGTTCCGGGCAAGCGAGCCTTGATACCGCGCCGATCACCGGCGAGTCGGTGCCGCTGGAGGCCAAGGTCGGCATGGACGTGTTCGGCGGCGCGATCAACCTCGATGGCCTGTTGCGGATCGAGGTCACGCGTATTGGCAACGAATCGACATTAGGCAAAGTGATCGCGCTGATGCAAAGCGCCGAGCGCTCCAAGCCACCGATTACCCGTCTGCTGGAGCGCTATGCGGGCAGTTACATGGTCTTGGTGTTGATGATCGCGGCCGTGACCTGGTTCATTACCAACGATGCGCAAGCGATGCTGGCCGTGCTGGTTGCCGCGTGCCCTTGCGCGTTGGTGTTGTCGGCCCCTGCGACGGCGATTGCCGGGATCGCGGTCGCCGCCCGACACGGAATTTTGATTCGTAGCTCGGCCTTTCTCGAAGAGTTGGCGGACCTGACCTCACTGGTGGTGGATAAGACGGGCACGCTGACCTACGGCAGCCTGCGCTTGCAGTCCATCGAAGCGGCGTCGACGCCGCAGACCTATGTGCTGCCATTGGCCGCCAGCCTAGGCTCGGCCAGCAGTCACCCGGTCAGCCGTGCGTTGGCCGGGTTGGTGGACAAAGATCTGTTGTTGGCGCTGACCGATATTCGTGAACGTCAGGGCTTGGGCGTGGTGGCGCGAACCGAGCATGGCGAAGCCGCATTGGGCCGCCCTGAGCTGTTCGATGCGCTGGGCATCAGCACGTCACCGGTACCAACGCATGACGGCCCGATTGCCGGGCTCGCGGTCGATGGCGTTTTCCTCGCCTGGCTGTTGCTGGCCGACAGCCTCAAGCCAGAAGCTCGCCAGGCGCTCGCCGAGTTGCGGGCGTTGGGGTTGGGTCGACAACTGCTGTTGACCGGCGACCGTCAAAGCGTGGCCGACAGCCTGGCCCGCGAAGTCGGTATCAGTGATATCGAGGCCCAGGCGTTGCCCGAAGACAAACTCAATCGGGTCATGGGTGAAATCAGCAGCGGCTTTCGGCCCATGGTGGTGGGCGATGGCATCAACGATTCGTTGGCGCTCAAAGCCGGCGTAGTGGGTGTTGCCATGGGCGCGGGTGGTGCGGACATCGCGCTGGCTTCAGCCGACATCGTGTTGATCGGCAGTGACCTGCGCCGATTGGGCACCTGCGTGCGCTTGAGCCGCCAATGCCGGCAGACCCTGCACGTCAACGTGATCATCGGTCTGGGTTGGACGCTGGCTATCGTGGCCCTTGCCGCTTTCGGTTTGCTGGGTGCGGAAGGGGCGATGATTGCCGCTGTGCTGCATAACCTCAGCACTCTGTTAGTCCTTGGCAATGCAGGTCGTTTGCTGCGCTTCCAGGAGCCGCTGCTGAAACTGGAAATCAAGCCACAGGCCTGAAAATCCGACCCTTTAGCCGAGAGTGCCGAGCCAGAGCTCTCGGTTAAGTATAAAAATCAGCGTGAGCGGTGAAGAACTCTGCTACATATTAGGGGTCATTCTTACAATGGGTGATCCATTGAAGGCTGGAGTTTGGCTCGTAATATCGGGTTAAGGACGGTTAACCCAACGCTTCATGGCATCGTCAGAAGCTACAAAGCCAATAGCTGTGCAGCCCCATCGCGTGGGCTGCTTATGGACTACCCTTTTCCTGAGCTTCTGGATAAGGGGGTTTACTACATGCTCGCGCAACTTCCATCAGCCCTGCAGAACTTGCACCTGCCACTACGGCTGAAACTGTGGGACGGCCATGAGCTTGATCTTGGTCCGGCGCCCAGCGTCACCATTGTGGTGAAAGATCCACAACTGGTATCGCAGTTCACGCATCCCAGTCTGGACTTGCTCGGTGGCGCCTTCGTTGAGGGCCGACTGGAGTTGGTGGGGTCAATCCGGGAAGTTATCCGGGTCTGCGATGAGTTGAGCCAAGCGCTGCTGAATGAGGATGACGACGACCTGCCCATGCGCTCGGAGCACGACAAAGCCACCGATGCGGCGTCGATTTCCTACCATTACGACCTGTCCAACGCGTTTTACCAGCTCTGGCTTGACCGCGAGATGGTCTATTCCTGCGCCTATTTCAAGACGGGCACAGAGACCCTCGAACAAGCGCAGCAGGACAAATTTCATCATCTGTGCCGCAAGTTGCGTTTGCAGCCGGGCGAATACCTGCTGGATGTCGGGTGCGGTTGGGGCGGGCTGTCGCGGTTTGCCGCGCGCGAGTACGGGGTGAAAGTATTCGGCATCACTCTGAGTAGCGAGCAATTGGCCTTGGCCCGTGAGCGGGTCGACGCGGAAGGCTTGCAGGACAAGGTTGAGCTGCAATTGCTGGATTATCGCGATCTGCCTCAGGACGGTCGCTTCGATAAAATCGTCAGCGTGGGCATGTTCGAACATGTCGGTCACGCCAATCTGGAGTTGTACGCCAAGCGCCTGTTTGGTGCGGTCCGCGAAGGCGGCCTGGTCATGAACCACGGCATCACCGCCAAGCACACCGATGGCCGTCCGGTGGGGCGTGGCGCGGGCAGCTTTATCGAGCGTTATGTCTTTCCGAATGGCGAGTTGCCGCACGTGTCGATGATCAGCGCTTACCTCAGTGAAGCAGGTCTGGAAATCATCGATGTCGAAAGCCTGCGCCTGCATTACGCTCGGACACTTGAACACTGGAGCGAGCGTCTGGAAGCGCGGCTGGGGGAGGCCGCGACGATGGTCCCAGAGCAAACCTTGCGCATCTGGCGCTTGTACCTGGCCGGTTGTGCGTATGCGTTTGCCAAGGGCTGGATCAATCTGCATCAGATTCTGGCCGTCAAACCGTATGCCGACGGCAGCCTTGATTTGCCCATGACGCGGGCTGATATCTACCGCTGATTGCGTCATTCTAGAGGGGCAGTCGCTACGGGGTTCGACCCCGTAGCGACATCAGCGCTTAGAGAATGGGCGAGATCAGGCGCGCAATGCGCATGCCGAGCTGCTGCAGACGATGGGTTTGCTTTCTCTCTTCCAAGGCGATTTCATGGGCCAGAGCGAAGTCGTCATTGAGCATCTTCTCCACTTCGCTGGCGAAGTCACTGTCGACCGTCAGCAGCATCAGTTCGAAGTTCAGCCGGAACGAACGGTTATCCAGGTTGGCGCTGCCGATGGCGGTGATCTCGCTGTCCACCAACACCACTTTCTGATGCAAGAAGCCCGGCTCATAGCGGAAGATGCGCACCCCTGCGCGCACGGCCTCGAACGCGAACAGGCTGGAGGCCGCGTAGACCACGTAATGGTCCGGACGCGATGGCAACAAAATCCGCACATCGACACCGCGCATTACCGCCAGGCGCAACGCGGCAAACACGGCCTCATCGGGAATGAAATAGGGGCTGGTGATCCACACCCGTTCTGTGGCGGAATGGATGGCTTCGACGAAAAACAGCGAGCAGGTTTCCTGAGCGTCCGCCGGGCCGGTGGCCAATACTTGGCAGAGCACGCCATTTTCGGGATAGGTGTCTGGCAGGATCAAGGGGGGTAACTGTCGAGTGGCCCAAAACCAGTCTTCGGCGAACGATTCCTGCAAGCACGCGACCACGGGACCGACTACCTCCACATGGGTGTCGCGCCAAGGGGCCAGCGGCGGTTGTTTGCCCAGGTATTCATCGCCCACGTTGTGCCCGCCAACAAAGCCGCGCAGACCATCCACCACCACGATTTTGCGGTGGTTGCGGAAGTTCACCTGAAAGCGATTGAGCCAGCCGCTACGGGTGGCGAAGGCTTTGATCTGCACGCCGCCGTCGCGCAGGATGGTGCTGTAGGTGTTGGGCAGCGCGTGGCTGCCGATCCCGTCGTAGAGGACATGGACGGCCACCCCTTCGGCGGCTTTTTCCAGCAGCAGCGCTTGCAGGCGTCGACCCAGATCGTCGTCATGGATGATAAAAAACTGAATCAGAATCGCTTTTTTGGCGTGGCGAATAGCCTCGAAGATCGCGGCAAACGTGGCTTCACCATTGATCAGTAGTTTTACCTCGTTGTTCGCCAGGCACGGCATACGGCCTAGCTTGGGCATGGCCCGTAGCGAGGCATACGCGTTACTGCGTCGCGCGGTGACGGCTTCTTCGATCCAGGGCCGCCAATTCAGATCGCCGATGGCCGTGTGCATCTCCCGGTTAGCTTGGCGGCGGGCTTTGATGTAGGCATCAAATGAACTACGGCCGAAGACCAGGTAAGGAATAAGGGCCACGTAGGGGATGAATAACAGTGGCATGGCCCAGGCAATCGAGCCTTGGGCGGTGCGCACGGTGAGCAGCGCATGGATGGCACCAATCAGGCCAAGCAGATGAATGAAAGCGATCAAGTAGCCGAAGAAATGCGGGCTGTGGTAATCCATGTGCAACCTTGCTTTAAGCTTTTTAGTTATCTAACAGACCACAGCCCGTCGGGATTGTCGCTATTTTATTCGGCATGCAACTGGTAGACGCTTGCGTCGTCTAAGGCTCATCGTCAGGCTGGAGCTAATCCGGTCATTTTCACACTCAGGAATTTTTCAGATGAACAAACGCGTTTTGGCTTTGCTGTTTTGTCTGGCTGCACCGATCGCTCAAGCGCAGATGTTGCAGCCAGGGTTGTGGGAACTGACGTCGAGCAATATGCAGGTAGACGGTCAGCCGTTGCCTGACCTGCAGTTGATGCTTGGCCAGTTGAACAACCTGCCGCCCGAGCAGCGAGCAATGATGGAACAGATGATGCAAAAACAGGGCGTGACGCTGGGCGGGAAGGGTGTGCGAGTCTGCCTGACTCAGGATCAGGTCAAGACTGACAATATCCCGCTGACAGACCCTAAGTCCGGCTGCAACCAGCAGATCACCGACCGCAATGGCAAGACGTGGAAGTTCCGCTTCAGCTGCCCCAAAGCGCAAGGCACAGGGGTCGCTCAGTTCGCCAGTGATCGCGAGTTCAGCACCAAAGTCGTTGGCACCTTCAACGCCACAGGCGCTCAGCAAAACGGCAGCATGGACACCCGTGCCGTCTGGCTGGGTCAACAGTGCGGGACGGTTAAACCACGGACTTGATTCCTCGCAGCCAACGGCTCCGGGCGACAGCATCGTGCGCATGCAGGCTTTCGGCGTGAATGACTTTCAGGTCGAAACCCTTGATGTCCGGGACCTGGCTCAGTGCCAGATGGAGCCGTCGCGCAGCATCTTCACAGAACATTAAATTCTGCCCGTTGGCCAAGGCAAACGCTTGCTCATCAGCGCGTTTGACCGCCGTTTGCACCGCCGTACCGAGGGCGGCCTCAACGTGATCAATAAGTTGGATTAGCGGAAGTTCTTCCACGTGCGCGTCCAGCTGAACATCAAGCTGGGCGCTGCTGCGTTGACTGTGAGGGGTGGCAACAATGCCTTGGCTCGTACCGAGCCACGTCAGCACATCCGCATGTTCCAGCGGCCTATTGGCGAAGTCAGAGATGAATTGCGCCTGAATCAGCTGCCTGGCAAGGGCCGCAGAGCACGGGCAGGTCGAGGAATAGCTGACGTCGAATGTTAGTTCCACGTGGAACACTCCACGCTCCAGCCGAGCAAAAATCCCTACCGGATAAGACTTCCAACCTGCCAACGGGCTGACCAATGCCGGGCGTTTCAACAGCAAATGGCTGTGAATGCGCACAGAGGCACTGGCAGAAAGACCGTGGTGCGAGTCGAGAAAACGCTGAAGAACCCGACGCAGTAACGCGGGTGTGAGGTTTTCTTGCTCGAGCATCTCCAGCGCCAGATACAGCCGTGACATATGGATGCCGCGCGCTTCCCCATCGTCGAGGCTAACGCCCACATCCGCTGTGGCGCTCATGCGCTGGCCATTAAACACAATCGGCAGGGCGATGCCGCACATGCCGACCCAGTCCAGCGGTAAGGCTTGGCGTGATGCTTGGGAGGCGATATCCGGCAGAGTCAGCGCGTTCATTGAAGGTCCGTCGTCAGGGCGAAATAGACATGTTATATTGTAACAATAAAGTCGACGATGCCTTTTTGAGGCCGCACGCTACCCGATAAGGAACACCTGATGACTGACCGTCTACCCGTTACTGTGTTGTCCGGATTTCTTGGGGCTGGCAAAAGCACGTTGCTCAATTACGTGCTGCGCAATCGCGAAAACATGCGCGTGGCCGTGATCGTCAATGACATGAGCGAAATCAACATCGATGGCAGTGAGGTTCAGCGCGATGTGAGCCTGAACCGTGCCGAAGAAAAACTGATTGAAATGAGCAATGGCTGCATCTGCTGCACCTTGCGCGAGGACTTGCTCGAAGAGGTCAGTCGTCTGGCGCAGGATGGCCGTTTTGACTATTTATTGATCGAATCCACCGGGATTTCCGAGCCGTTGCCCGTCGCCGAAACCTTCACCTTCCGTGATGAGCAAGGCAAAAGCCTGGCCGACATGGCGCGCCTGGACACCATGGTCACCGTGGTCGACGGCATCAATTTTCTGATCGACTACCAGGCCGCCGAGAGCCTGGCGACTCGTGGTGAGACGATGGGCGAGGATGACGAGCGTTCGATCACCGACTTACTGATCGAGCAGGTCGAATTCGCCGATGTCATTCTGATCAGCAAAATCGACCTGATCAGTTCCAGCGAACGCCTGGAGCTGATCGCGATACTTGAGCGGCTCAATCCCCAGGCGGAAATCATCCCGATGGTGATGGGGCAAATTCCGCTGAAAAAAGTGCTGAATACGGGTCGTTTCGACTTCGAGCGCGCCTCGCAGGCGCCGGGCTGGCTCAAGGAGTTGCGTGGCGAACATACGCCGGAAACCGAGGAGTACGGCATTGCCTCGACGGCTTACCGCGCCCGTCGCCCCTTTCATCCGCAGCGCTTTTTCGACTTCATTAACCGTGAGTGGATCAACGGCAAATTGCTGCGCTCCAAAGGTTTTTTCTGGCTGGCGAGCAAGCATCAGGACGCGGGCAGTTGGTCGCAGGCGGGTGGCTTGATGCGTTACGGCTTTGCCGGTCGCTGGTGGCGCTTCGTGCCTAAACAGGAATGGCCGCAGGACCCGGAAAGCACCGCCACGATCATGGAAAACTGGACCGCCGAGAGCGGTGATTGCCGTCAGGAACTGGTGTTTATCGGGCAGCACATCAACTTCGCGCGGCTCACCGATGAGTTGGACAGCTGCCTGCTGACCGATGCGGAAATGGCCAGCGGTGTAGAACGTTGGGCGCTGTTGGCGGATCCGTTCGGCCCATGGCACGACGAGGTGGCGCCTTAAGGGGCAAGCCACTGACCCTGGCTCTGCCCCTCACAAAACGGCTTAAGGTAGTGCGCATCGCTGGCGATGCCGTAATAGTGAATGTTCTGGTGATAGGGCATATTGGCGACTTGAGCATTGCTGCACACACCGAAAGCGCCGGCGGGGCATTGATCGACGTATTCCACTTCGATTTTCTGCCCGGCCAGTTGTGGTTGGCAAAACCCGTCGTGAAACAGCTTCGCCGGGATGTTGCGATTTTCCTGGCAGACTTTGACGTCGAGCCGTTCGGCGTGGCTGTGTACGACGCAGGCCTCGGCCCGTGCCTCGCTCGATGTTATCCACAACAGTGTTGCCAGCCAGATCGCGCGCATTGATTGTCCCTGTAACCATCACTCTGAAGAATTGGCCATCATGCTGCAGAACATCCCCACCCATGTCATCGCCGGCCCGTTGGGCGCGGGCAAGACCAGCCTGATCAAGCAATTGTTGGCGCAAAAACCTGCCAACGAGCGCTGGGCGATCTTGATCAATGAGTTCGGCCAGATCGGCCTGGATGCTGCGCTGTTGACCACGGCTGACGATGGTATCGCACTTGGCGAAGTGGCCGGTGGCTGCCTGTGCTGCGTCAATGGCGCACCGTTTCAAGTTGGCCTGGGGCGCCTGTTGCGCAAGGCGCGGCCGGATCGACTGCTGATCGAGCCCTCCGGGTTAGGCCACCCGGCACAGCTGATGGAGCAGCTGCGTGAGCCGCCTTGGGAAGGGGTCCTGGCCGTTCAGCCGTGTGTGCTGGTGCTGGATGCGACCGCGATGGTGGCCGGTCAGCCTTTGCCTGACAGTCAGCAAGCAGCCTTGGGCGATGCGGGTTTGTTGGTGATGAACAAGTCCGCGTTGCTCGACGTTGCGGCTCGCGAGGCACTTGCCCGGCGCTTACCGGACCGTCCGTTGTACTGGACCGAGCAAGCCGCTTTACCGTTATCCGAGTTGCCGGGCATTGGTGCACAAGCCTCTGCGGCTGTGGATAACTTTGTTGCACCCAAGGGTTTGGCGCAATTGCCGGCGATCTGGACCGACCCACGTCAGCCGATCTGCTTGAGCCAAGGCCAGGCGGAAGGCTGGAGTATTGGTTGGCGCTGGCACCCGAGCCAGCAATTCGAGCTGATGCGCGTGCAGCAGTGGCTCAATAGCCTGGGTTGGCGACGGGCCAAGCTGGTTATCCACAGCAACGCGGGTTGGTTGTCTGGTAATGCGCTGGATGGCGCGGCCATTCATTGGCAAAACAGTGAGTGGCGCCGCGATTCACGGCTGGAACTGATATTCACCGCGCCTCAGGACGAGGCTGCGTTGCAAGCGGGACTGGCTGCCTGCTTGCTCTGAAACGAGTTATCCACAACGGCCATCGGTTATACCGTCAGGCTCACTGCTTCCACTTGTTGTGTTCCTGACGCCATTGACTCATCTCGATCACATTGGCACTGGGTGGCGGGGTTTTGATTTCGAACGGGTAGGGCGCCAGCTCGATGAGTGCGGTATGTGCGCCGAACATGGTGATGGTGCCGGGGTGGCGCTGCTCACCGGTGACAGTGAATTCGAAGTTATACACACGGGCCAGGCGCTTTCTGCCGTTGGCATCGCGGGCGAACGTGATGCGCCGCAGGGCAACATTGCCGTCCAGCAGTTCGACGTCGAGTTTGGCGCAGTGTTGCTTGACTCGCGCCAGTGCCCGCTCGCGCAAACCATGGGAATGCCACAGCCAGGCGCCGCCCGTGGCCAGCAGCATCAGCACAAAAAGGTTGCCCAAGGTCAGCATGAAAAAGTGCTCCAACAAAGAACGTCCAGCTTAACTGGGTCTGACGATTTACAGCCATACCGTGCAGCTTAAATTTCATCCCTGTTGCTTTCTTTGCTTGCGGTCCGCTCGATGCGTGCGCGTCGAGCGGGCCCTGATGGTGCTTAAGGCGCTTCGTCCTTGATGTCCTGGTAGCGTTTTTCCAGCTCCTGACGAATCTGCCGACGTTGCTTGGCCTGGAGAAAGCGACGCTTGTCTTCACTGTTGGCGGGTTCCAGTGGCGGTACGCCAGCCGGTTTGCGCTCGTCGTCTATCGCCACCATGGTGAAAAAGCAGCTGTTGGTGTGGCGCACCGAGCGTTCGCGGATGTTCTCGGTGACGACTTTGATCCCCACTTCCATCGAGGTATTGCCGGTGTAGTTGACTGACGCAAGGAAGGTCACTAACTCGCCAACGTGGATCGGTTCACGAAAAATCACCTGATCCACTGACAGGGTTACCACATAACGCCCGGCATAACGGCTGGCGCAGGCATAAGCGACCTCATCGAGGTACTTGAGCAGGGTGCCGCCATGCACGTTGCCAGAGAAGTTGGCCATGTCCGGGGTCATCAATACAGTCATCGACAGCTGGGTGTTTCCGGGTTCCATAGCGTGCTCACAGGGTGGGTGTGTCAGAAGTGCACCTATGGTGGTGCTCGCGTTCTTGTGGATCAGTTATCCGGACGCTGGCGGACCCGCCGCCGTCACGCCGAGGCGCCCATCTGTTTCCATATATTGCACCGACTTTCTCCGTAGAGGTGCGGTGTTAACCTGCAAAAGCCTTGGTCGCAGGTATTTCCTACATTGGAATCGGGTTTTTCAGCGCATAAAAAAGGAGTTTCACGCCATGCATGCCATCAGTTTTATCCAGGACCTGGCGGTGATTATGCTGGTCGCCGGTGTCGTAACGGTCCTTTTTCATCGTCTGAAACAGCCCGTGGTCCTGGGCTATATCGTTGCCGGTTTCATTATCGGCCCGCACACACCGCCGTTCGGCCTGATCCACGACGAGGATACAATCAAGACCCTGGCCGAGCTGGGTGTGATTTTCCTGATGTTCTGCCTGGGCCTGGAATTCAGCCTGCGCAAGCTGTTCAAGGTCGGCGCCACAGCCTTTATCGCGGCCTTCCTGGAAATCGTCCTGATGATCTGGATCGGCTACGAAATCGGGCGTTTCTTCGACTGGAACGCCATGGACTCGCTGTTTCTCGGGGCGATTCTGGCGATTTCTTCAACCACCATCATCGTCAAAGCGTTGAACGACCTGAAGATGAAAAATCAGCGTTTTGCCCAGCTGATTTTTGGGATTCTCATCGTCGAAGACATTCTCGGTATTGGCATTATTGCCTTGCTGTCCGGCATCGCGGTCAGCGGCTCCGTGAGTTCCGGCGAGGTATTTTCCACCGTCGGCAAGCTGTCGCTGTTTATGGTTGTAGCGCTGGTGATCGGCATTCTTCTGGTCCCGCGCCTGTTGGCGTATGTGGCCAGATTTGAAAGCAATGAAGTGCTCTTGGTGACGGTCCTCGGTCTGTGTTTCGGGTTTTGCCTGCTGGTGGCCAAGCTTGAATACAGCATGGTGCTGGGCGCTTTTCTGATCGGTGCAATCATGGCGGAATCGCGGCAGTTGCTGAAAATAGAGCAGCTGATCGAACCTGTTCGCGACATGTTCAGTGCAATTTTCTTTGTCGCCATCGGTTTGATGATCGACCCGAAAATCCTCCTTGATTACGCCTGGCCGATTGCTGTGATCAGTGTCGCTGTGGTGCTGGGCAAGATGCTGTCGTGTGGCCTGGGTGCCTTTATCGCCGGGAACGATGGGCGCACGTCCTTGCGGGTTGGCATGGGGTTGTCACAGATCGGCGAGTTCTCGTTCATCATCGCCGCGCTGGGCATGACGCTGCAGGTCACCAGCGACTTTCTCTATCCGGTGGCAGTGGCGGTTTCGGTGATTACCACCTTGTTGACGCCTTACCTGATCCGCTCGGCGGACCCTTTGTCGATGAAGCTCGCGGCGGTGATGCCTGCGCGTATTGCTCGAGTCTTTGGGCTGTATGGGGAATGGTTGCGCAGTATCCAGCCACAAGGGCAGGGCGCGTTGCTGGCGTCGATGATCCGCAGGATTTTGTTGCAGGTCGGGGTCAATCTGGCACTGGTGGTGGCGATTTTCTTCTGTGGCGGTTACTTCGCCGAGGGCATTGGCGGCTATTTGAGCGACTGGACCCGCGATGACAGCCAACACAAGGCGTTGATCTGGGGCGCGTCGTTGCTGGTGTCGCTGCCGTTCTTGATCGCGGCCTACCGCAAGCTCAAGGCGCTTTCGATGTTGTTGGCCGAGATGAGCGTTAAGCCCGCCATGGCCGGACGTCATACCGAACGCGTGCGTCGGGTGATCGCAGAAGTGATCCCGTTGCTGTCGCTTTTGGTGATTTTCCTGCTGCTGGCTGCGCTGTCGGCGAGCATCCTGCCGACTAACGAGTTATTGCTGGTGATTGGGGTGGTGGCCGCTATCGTTGCCGCGGTGTTGTGGCGCTGGTGCATCCGTGTACATACGCGGATGCAGATCGCTTTGCTGGAAACCTTGGGTAATCATCGGGAACCGCCCGAGCATTGAGGCGACTCCCTTCGGCGCCGCAGTGTGCGGCGCTGAGTTGCACGTCTCAGCTTTCCAGCCAGACATCCCGGGCCCAGTGCCAGACTGACTCCCAGCTTTCTTCAGTCACCAGTTCTTCTTCCGCGGACCACAGCACGACAGTGCCGTCTTCTTCGACGCAGTAATAGTCATCGCCGTTCTGACAGATCGGGATCAACTCGCGAGGCACGCCCAGATCCCACGCCGTTGCGGCAACCTCGGGCAGGTAGGTATGGGACTGCGGGTCCATGACGGTCACGGGTTCCAGGCTGCCATATACCACGTCGCTGACAGTCAGCAAAAACTCTTTGAAGACGAAGGGGATGTTGATGAACAGCTGTTCTTCGACCTCGACCAGATCATCATCTTCTGGCAACTCAAGGGGTACGGGTACCCGCTCGTTTTTTTCACGCAGTTCTTCAATAACTTCTTCCACGGCCTGGATCCTCTAACTTGATGGCGCGGGTTATACAGTAGCGTAAGGTTTTCTCAAAACAACGGTTGCCCCAAAAAAAACAAAACCCCGGTTATCCGGGGTTTTGCTTATCGGTGCAATTCGCTTGCGAGCACTGCCGAGCGTCAGCCGTTCTGGCGGATACCGGCGACCAGCCAAGGCTGGTTGTCACCCTGCGGACGTTCCATGTTCCAGCTTTCGCTGAACACTTCACCTTGGTCGAAGCGCGAAGTCTTGGACACGCCGGAGAAGGTCAGGGTCGCCACGGTTTTATCCGAGCGATCATCCAGGCCATCAAGCTGCACGGTCAGGTTGTCGATGAAGGTCGATTGGAAGCCATCACCCAGGTCTGCACGTTCCTTCTTGAGGAACTGGAGCATTTGTGGGGTGACGAACTCGGCAATCTTGTCCATTTCGTTGGCATCCCAGTGCTGTTGCAGCGACTGGAAGTGGCTGCGAGCGGCTTCGAGGAAGCGTTGTTCATTGAACCAGGCCGGTGCATTGATCACCGGAGCGGCAACCGGGGCTGCAGACGAACCGCCGAAAACCGATGGCTGAGCCGGTTGCTCGAGGGTTTCACGCTGGAACGGCGCATGACCGGCAGGGGCCATGTGCTCTTGTTGCTTGCGTCGACGCGCGGCGATGAACCGGAAGATCACGAAGCCGATGACTGCGATGATCAGGATGTCGAAGAACTGCATGCCCTGGAAGCCGCCGCCCATGAACATCGAGGCGAGCAGGCCGCCTGCCGCGAGGCCAGCCAACGGGCCGAGCCAGCGAGAAGCACCGCCAGCAGCAGCGGCAGCAGGGCGACCCGCGGCGTTAGGCGCAGCCGACGGAGAGGCCGGCGCAGCTTGACGGGATTGATGGCTGGGCGCCGAGCCGAAGCTCTTGCCGCCACCGAAGCGCGCTGCGTTGGCTTCGAGGCTCATTGTGAGCCCGATGCACAGCGCCAGAGCGATGCTTAGAAAACGTTGCATAAAGGAATTCCCATTTATGGATTGCACGCGCGCCATGTTGCACAGGAGAAATGACAATGGCTAGCGCCTAAATGTTTCTGGCTTTTGCTTGGGCCTATAACAGGCTCACAAAGAGTGGTCTGTAGGGCATATCTCTGCAGCCTCAGATGTTGAGGCTGATCCTACATGTTCAGTGGCTCAGATTGCTTCGAGCTTGGCGTAACCCATCATCAGCCATTTGCTGCCTTCAGAGAAGTTAACTTGCACCCGTGCCTGAGCGCCAGCGCCTTCGAAGTTGAGGATCACCCCTTCGCCAAACACCGAATGCTGAACCCGCTGGCCGAGGCTGAACTCGGTTTCCGGGATGCCGGTGCCGTTGAACAGGCTGCTTGTGCCCATGTTCTGCGTACCGCCGAACGGACGGCTGACGCTGTTGGACAGGCGCACCTCTTGAATCAAGGGTGGTGGAATCTCCCGGACGAAGCGCGAGACCTTGTTGCGCGTCTCGCTGCCATATAAACGACGGGTTTCAGCATACGTCATCACCAGTTTCTGCATGGCGCGGGTAATGCCGACATACGCCAGCCGCCGCTCTTCTTCAAGACGCCCGGGCTCTTCCAGGCTCATCTTGTGCGGGAACAGGCCTTCTTCCATGCCCACCAGGAACACGTGGGGGAACTCCAGGCCCTTGGCGCTGTGCAGCGTCATCAATTGCACGCTGTCTTCATGTTCATCGGCCTGGGTGTCGCCCGATTCCAGCGACGCATGGCCAAGGAACCCGGCCAGCGGTGTCAGCTCGGCGTCTTCTTCAGCATTCTCGAAGTTGCGCGCGGCGCTGACCAATTCCTCAAGGTTTTCTACCCGAGCCTGGCCTTTTTCGCCTTTCTCTTCTTTGTGGTAGGTGATCAACCCGGACTGCTCGATCACGGTTTGGGTCATCAGATGCAGGGGCATCTCCATGACTTTCGCGGTCAGATTCTCGATCAGCTCGACAAACCCGCCCAGCGCTCCGGCTGCGCGGCCGGTCAGGCCTTTATTGGCGATCAGTTGGCGCATCGCCTCCCACATCGACACGTCGGCGTGACGGGCGTGTTCGCGAATCGCTTCGACCGTTTTTTCACCGATGCCGCGTGCCGGGACGTTGATCACCCGTTCCAGTGCCGCGTCGTTGCCGCGACCGTCGAGCAAACGCAGGTAGGCCATGGCGTTCTTGATTTCGGCGCGTTCGAAGAAGCGCTGACCCCCATAGATCCGGTAAGGAATCCGCTCGCGCAATAACGCTTCTTCAAGCACCCGCGATTGGGCGTTAGAGCGGTAGAGGATCGCGATGTCGCTGCGCATCATCCCGGTCTTCAGCGCGCTTTCGATGGTTTGGACCACGTAGCGCGCTTCGTCGTGTTCGTTGAACGCGGCGAACAGATTGATCGGCTCGCCATCACCGCCATCGGTCCACAGCTCTTTACCCAGGCGCCCGCTGTTGTTGACGATCAGCGCGTTGGCGGCCTTGAGGATGCTCGCGGTAGAGCGGTAGTTTTGCTCCAGGCGGATGGTTTCGGCGTCAGGGAAGTCAGACGAGTACTGATGAATGTTCTCGATTTTGGCGCCGCGCCAGCCGTAAATCGACTGATCGTCGTCGCCGACCACCATCAAGCTGTCGCCGCCCTGGGCCAGCAACCGTAGCCAGGCGTACTGCACGGCGTTGGTGTCCTGGAACTCGTCGACCAGTACATGGCGGAAGCGGCGTTGGTAGTGCGCCAGCAGGCCGGGATTGTCGCGCCACAGGTCCAGGGCGCGCAGCAGCAACTCGGAGAAGTCGATGACCCCTGCGCGCTGGCAGGCGGCCTCGTAGGCTTCGTAGATCGATTTCATGGTGGCCAGGAACAGATCGCCGCTGGCCTGAATATGTTTGGGGCGCAGGCCTTCGTCTTTCTGCCCGTTGATGAACCACTGCGCCTGGCGTACCGGCCAGCGCTGCTCGTCCAGCCCCAGTTCACGGATCACTCGTTTGACCAAGCGTTGCTGGTCATCACTGTCGAGGATCTGGAAGCTCTGGTTCAGTCCGGCTTCCTGCCAGTGCGCCCGCAGCAAGCGGTGCGCCAGGCCGTGGAAGGTACCGACCCACATGCCAGCCGGGTTGATCCCCATCAACTGTTCGATGCGGTGACGCATCTCGGCCGCAGCCTTGTTGGTGAAGGTTACCGACAGGATCGAGTGTGGCGAGGCATTCTCGACCTGGATCAACCAGGCGATGCGATGCACCAGCACACGGGTTTTGCCGGAGCCAGCACCGGCGAGTACCAACTGACGACCCACGGAGGCAGCTACGGCCTGACGTTGGGCATCGTTGAGGGAGTTCAGCAGAAGGGAGAGATCATCGCGCATCGACGCATTCTAGGGTGCTGGGCTATGTCGGGCAAACCAAGCTTTGCTTAAGCCGATAAATGCCCTGTTGATGACGACCGGTAAGTCAGGGCTGCACGCATGGCAGGCCGTGCCCGGGAGGTTTGAAAACGGCCCTGTGGAACGGTCTCTTTGCGGTTTTTATGAATCAAGAGAGTTTGGTCTGTCGAGCGGCTTGTGTATGCTCCGTCGACGTTTGAGGCTCCACCATTATAAGAACATTGCCTATGACCTCTAGTCTCAGCTCCTCGGGTGCCTCAACCGCATCGCGTCGAGTTATCCGCGAGCAATTTGCCACTCAGCTTGCAGTGGAACGCACACGTTTGCTTTATCAGGGTTCGCTGTTGCCCACCCTGTTCATGTTACTCAATGGTCTGGTCTGCGCCTGGTTGCTCTGGAGCCCGCAGCGCTATCTGCTGGTCGGCATTTGGCTGGGGTGGCTGACGACGCTGGTGGGTTTGCGCGTCATCCAGGTTGCGGCGTTTAACGCCGCGCCATTGTTGCGTCAGGCGCAACCGATCTGGCGTGGCATGTTTCTGCTGGGCGCAGGCGTCAGCGGCCTGACCCTTGCGAGTGCGGCAATCGCCCTGGTTCCGGTGGAAAGCTTTCAGCAGCAAGCCTGGGTGTTTGGCTTGATCGGTGCGGCGACGCTGTCGGCCAGTATTGCTTACGCGGTGAGTATCCCGGCGTTTCTGAGCTTTACCGTGTCGTGCCTGCTGCCCCCGATCACCTTTCTTTTTTTGCATGGCGATGAGCAGCAGCATGGCTGGGGCTGGTTTGGCCTGATGTTGCTGGTGGCGCTGATTGTCGTAGCCCTGCAGGTTAATCGCTTGATCCGTCAGGGGCTGATTCAGCGCTTTCAGAATCAGGCGCTGATTGAGCATCTGCAACAGGCGCAGGCCCACGATGAGCAGCTCAACCATGAGTTGGCGCGGGAAATCGAACAGCGACGCAAGGCCGAGCGGGAATTGCGCGAGGCCCAGATCGGGCTCGAAGCCAGAGTCGTCCAGCGCAGCCTTGAACTGGACGAGGCCAATCAGGCGCTGAGCAAGAGCGAGGCGCGGCTGGCGTTGGCACTTGAGGCCAGTGAGCTGGGCCTGTGGGACTGGAATCTGCAGACCGATGAAGTCCACCACACGCAGATCAAAGCGTTGTTCGGCCTGGAACCCGAACACGTGACCGCCATGCTCCGCCACCTCAAACCGCGCATCCATCGCGAAGACTTGCCGTTGATGCAACACGCGATGATCGAGCATCTGAAGGGGCGTACGGACGACTATAAAGTTGCCTATCGCTTCCGGCATGGTGCCGGGCGTTGGGTCTGGATCGAGGACCGTGGCCGCGCCGTGGAGCGCAGCAGCGATGGCCGGGTGATCCGCATGCTGGGCACCCGCCGCGACATCAGCGCCAGTAAACAGCTGGAAGAACAGCGCCGTTTGGCGGCCACAGTCTTCGAAGCCGCAAGCGAAGGCATTGTCATTCTTGATCCGAAATACACCCTGCTGGCGGTCAATCGGGCGTTCAGCCGAGTGACCGGCTACCCGCAGGAAGACATGAAGGGACGCAAGGTCACTGAGCTGGCGTGCAGCCGCGATGCCCGGCGCCATTTTCCAGCGATCCATGAATCGCTGGAGCAAACCGATAGCTGGCAGGGCGAACTGGTTGAGACTCGCAAAAATGGCGAGTTGTATCCGCAATGGCTCCAATTGAACGTAGTGCGCGATGTGCGGGGCAATGTAAGCCACATTGTCGGCTTCTTCGCCGACCTGTCGGCAAGGCGCGAATTCGAAGAACGTATGCGCTACTTGACGCACTACGATGAGTTGACGGGCCTGGCCAACCGCTCGTTGTTCAAGGAGCGCTTGCGTGAAGCCAGCCAGCGCGTGCGACAGGGCGGTAGAAGTCTGGCGCTGCTGCACATCAATCTGGATCGCTTCAAGCTGCTCAATGACAGCCTGGGCCATGAAGTCGCCGATCAACTGTTGAGGCTAGTGGCGCGGCGCCTGACCAGCGCATTGCCCGAGGCTGACACCATTGCGCGGTTATCCGGTGATGAGTTTGCGGTGTTGTTCGATGCCTACGGCAACCTGTCCAGTCTGGCTCGGGTCACCAGTCGCCTGCTGGCCAAGTTACGGCTGCCTCTGTCGGTGGCCGGGCACGAGCTGGTGGTCAGCGCGTCAGTGGGCATCAGCCTGTTGCCAGACTCGGCCCGAGAAATCTCGGCGCTGGTCAGTCAGTCGAACATGGCCATGCAGCATGCCAAGCATCTGGGTGGCAATAATTTCCAGTTCTATACCGAAAACCTGCAAGCCAGCACGCTGGAGCGTCTGCAGCTGGAAAATCAGCTGCGCAAGGCCCTCGACGAGAATCAACTGCAGGTGTTCTACCAGCCCAAGCTGTGTCTGGCGACCGGCCGTTTGAACGCCGCTGAGGCACTCGTGCGCTGGCTGCACCCGACGATGGGCATGGTGCCGCCCGGGGACTTTATCGGGCTGGCCGAAGAGACCGGACTGATCGGGCCGATTGGTGAGTTCGTGTTACGCCAGGCCTGTTGGCAGGCGTGTGAATGGCAGCGTCAGGGGCTGGAGCCGATCAGGGTGTCGGTCAACCTTTCGGTCCATCAATTGCGTCAAGGCAAGTTGGTCAGTCTGGTCCGCCAGGTGCTTGAAGAAACTGGCCTGGCACCGCGCTACCTTGAGCTTGAATTGACTGAGAGTCAGCTGCTCGACGGCGTGGAGCACATCATCGCTACGTTCCATCAGCTGCATGAGTTGGGTGTGAAACTGGCCATCGACGACTTCGGCACCGGCTATTCGTCGCTGAGTTACCTGAAACGCTTCCCCGTGGATTACGTGAAAATCGACCAGACGTTCATTCGTGGCTTGGGCGAAGGCACCGAAGACGCAGCCATCACCCGCGCGATCATCGCCATGGCCCACAGCCTGGAATTGAAAGTCGTCGCCGAAGGTGTGGAAAACGAGGCACAACTGAACTTCCTCAAAGCTCACGAGTGCGACGAAGTGCAGGGCTACCTTATCAGTCGTCCGGTGGATGCGGAGGCTGCGACACGCTTGTTGCGCGAGCATGCGCAGCAAGCATGGTCCCCTCCGGGCTGACGTGTCTGCGAAGGCCCCGATTCGGTGTGCCTGACGGACTGTTTTGCCTGGTTCGCAGGCAAGCCCGCGCCGGCATGATGAGGGCGCGGAAAGGTTGCAGATCGCCAAACCGAGCTCGTTTAGCTGGGCGGGCCGCAGGGCATGTAGTATAACTACAAGTCTGCTACATCCCGCCCAAGCCTTACTGACCGAGTCCAGCCCTTTGAACCTGTTGCACCACATCGCCCAGTCACGCCATCTGCTGCGTAAGTCGGAACTCAAGGTTGCCGACCACGTGCTGCTTGACCCTGCGGCTGTGATGCACAGCTCCATGGCTGACCTCGCGCACAACGTCGGTATCAGCGAGCCCACCATCGTCCGGTTTTGCCGTGCCATTGGCTGTACCGGCTTCCAGGACTTGAAGCTCAAACTGGCGCAAAGCCTGGCCGCTGGCGCCAGCTTTGGTCAGTTCGCGATCCACGAAGATGACTCGGTTGCCGATTACAGCCTGAAAATTTTCGACACCACCCTTCACACGTTGATGGAGGTTCGAGAGCATCTCGATCCCCACGCGTTGCAGTTGGCGGTGACGGCGATGGCGTCGGCCCAGCGCGTGGAGTTTTACGGTTTTGGCGCTTCCGGCGCGGTGGCGGCGGATGCGCAGCACAAGTTCTTCCGCTTGCTGCTGACGGCGGCGGCGTACTCCGATCCGCACATGCAGGCCATGTCGGCGGTGACGCTCAAGCCCTCCGACGTCGCGATCTGCATCTCCCAGTCCGGGCGCTCGAAAGACCTGCTGATCACTGCGAATCTGGTCCGTGAAAGCGGCGCCACGCTGGTGACCTTGTGTCCGAGCCAGACCCCGTTGGCAGAGTTGGCGACGATCAATCTGGCCATCGATGTTCACGAAGACACCGAGATCTATACGCCGTTGACCTCGCGTATCGCCCACCTGGTGGTGATCGATGTGCTGGCGATGGGCGTTGCCATGGCGCGCGGCCCGAGTCTGGTCAACCACCTTAAAAGCGTTAAACGCAGTCTGCGCAGCCTTCGCTTGTCCCCCAAGTCGGTCAAGGCGCTCGACGACTGATTGCCCGGCGTCTCGTCTTCGTAATATCGCAACAGCGCAAAGCTTCATCGTCCTGTCATCTTATCGCCGTGCAACCGTCATTGACGGCGATCATGCTCAAGCTCCCGCAAACGCAATGGGAGACAGGATATGCCTCGGCACTACGATGACTCGCAGCAGCGCGCCACCAGCGCTACCTCCGCTAATACGTCCAAAAATACCCGGCGACAGCAGGAAGATCAGCGACGCATGGAATTCCGTCGCGCGATCGAAAGCTACTCCGAGGAGCGCAAGCTGGCGCAGAAGTTTTCCGACTATGTCGAGTTGGGTGATGTTGGCGAGTTTGGCTCACTCAATGTGTGGCAGACGGCCTCGGAAGGCTCCCGTCGAAACGCTCAGCAAGCTGGCTGATCTGCGCGCGTTCGGTGCGGATGAACGCCAGAAAGGCATGCGCGACCGGCGATAGCCGTTTGGCCTTGGCTTGCACCACGCACCAGCTGCGGTACAGCGGCAATTCGGCCACCGGAAGCTCGCGCAGCGTGCCGGTGGCCAGCTCCAGGTTCAGTGCATGGCGAGTCAATAACGCCACGCCCAGCCCCGCCACCACGCATTCGCGCTGGGCTTCAGCCGAAGAAACCTCAAGGGTTTGGGTGAAGTGCACGCGCTTTTCCTTGAAATACTCCTCGCAGGCTCTGCGCGTGCCTGAGCCGGGTTCGCGGATCAGCAGGGGATAGGGTTCAAGGTCCTTCAGCGTCAATTGCTCGACCTGACACAGCGGATGGTCCGACGGCGCCACCGCGACGATCGGGTTGTTGAGGAAGGGCATGAACTCCAGGCCCATGTCCTGCGGCACCATCGACATGATCGCCAGATCATCACGGTTATCCGACAAGCGTTTGATCACCTGTGCGCGATTGACCACCGTCAGGTTCAGCATCACTTCGGGGTGCTGGCGCTTAAACGCGGCAAACAGATGCGGCACGAAGTATTTGGCACTGGATTCGATGGCCAGTTTGAGTTGCCCCTGCAGCGAGCCCTGCATGTCCGACAGCTGCATATCCAGGTTTTCCAGGCGCCCAAAAATGTCTCTGCTGGCGGCTTGTAGCGCTTCGGCGGCCTCCGTCAGGTACAGCTTTTTGCCGACATACTCGAACAGCGGCTGACCAATCAGCTCTTCCAGCTGACGAATTTGTAGGCTGACGGCCGGTTGTGTGAGGGACATTTCATCGGCGGCGCGGCTGTAAGACCTTAGGTCGCACACCTCATTGAACGTCCGTAATTGACGCAATGTCATACGCATCAATGACTTACGCATAACTGAACTCCCTCTGAAGATGGCTGGAAAGCCAACTATAAGGTTTTACTTATGCATGGCCCAACTTTTATTGATTTTTGTTAATCCCTCTTCAGGCATAGGGTGGCTATCGCAATGTAACCGTATGCAACACGCGGCTACACGCCGACCGGCCCAGCCGGTTCGTCTGTTCTAACGGTCGAGGAAACGCCAGTGATAACAAAAATCCTGATCGCCAACCGCGGTGAAATTGCTGTCCGGATCGTGCGCGCCTGCGCCGAGATGGGCATTCGCTCGGTTGCGGTCTATTCCGACGCCGACCGCCATGCCTTGCATGTCAAACGGGCTGACGAAGCGCACAGCATTGGTGCCGAACCGCTCGCCGGTTATTTGAACCCGCGCAAGCTGGTCAACCTCGCGGTAGAAACCGGTTGTGATGCCTTGCATCCCGGTTATGGTTTCCTTTCGGAAAACGCCGAACTGGCGGACATCTGCGCTGAACGCGGGATCAAATTCATTGGCCCGTCGGCAGAAGTCATTTGCCGTATGGGCGATAAGACCGAAGCACGCCGCAGCATGATCAAGGCCGGCGTACCGGTGACGCCTGGCACAGAAGGCAACGTCGCCGATATCGCTGAAGCGCTGGTCGAAGGCGAACGCCTGGGTTACCCGGTGATGCTCAAGGCAACGTCAGGTGGCGGCGGTCGGGGTATCCGGCGTTGTAATAGCCCTGAAGAGCTTGAACAGGCATTCCCTCGGGTAATCTCGGAAGCGACCAAGGCATTTGGTTCGGCGGAAGTTTTTCTCGAAAAATGCATCGTCAATCCCAAGCACATCGAAGCGCAGATCCTCGGTGACAGCTTTGGCAATGTCGTGCACCTGTTCGAACGCGATTGCTCGATCCAGCGCCGCAACCAGAAGCTGATCGAAATCGCCCCCAGCCCGCAACTGACCCCGGAACAGCGCGCCTACATCGGCGACCTGTCTGTGCGCGCGGCCAAGGCTGTGGGTTATGAGAACGCTGGCACCGTGGAGTTCCTGCTCGCTGAGGGCGAGGTGTACTTCATGGAGATGAACACTCGGGTGCAGGTGGAACACACCATCACCGAAGAAATTACCGGCATCGATATCGTCCGTGAGCAGATCCGCATCGCCTCCGGCCTGCCGCTCTCGGTCAAGCAGGAAGACATTATTCACCGTGGCTTCGCCCTGCAATTCCGGATCAACGCCGAAGACCCGAAAAACAATTTCCTGCCCAGTTTCGGCAAGATCACCCGTTATTACGCGCCCGGCGGTCCTGGCGTGCGTACCGACACGGCGATCTACACCGGCTACACGATTCCGCCGTACTACGACTCGATGTGCCTGAAGCTGATCGTCTGGGCACTGACGTGGGAAGAGGCCATGGACCGTGGCTTGCGCGCCCTGGACGACATGCGTCTGCAAGGGGTCAAGACCACCGCAGCGTACTACCAGGAAATCCTGCGTAACCCGGAATTCCGTAGCGGTCAGTTCAATACCAGCTTTGTTGAAAGCCATCCCGAACTGACCAACTACTCGATCAAGCGCAAACCCGAAGAGCTGGCTTTGGCCATCGCCGCCGCCATCGCCGCCTACGCAGGCCTGTGAGGAATACAACAATGAGCAAAAAAATCTTTGTAACCGACACCATCCTGCGTGATGCTCACCAGTCGCTGCTCGCCACCCGCATGCGTACTGAAGACATGCTGCCGATCTGCGACAAGCTCGACAAAGTCGGCTACTGGTCGCTGGAAGTCTGGGGCGGCGCCACGTTCGACGCCTGCGTACGCTTTTTGAAGGAAGACCCGTGGGAGCGTCTGCGCCAGCTTCGCGCGGCGTTGCCTAACACCCGCCTGCAAATGCTCCTGCGCGGCCAGAACCTGCTGGGCTACCGTCACTACAGCGATGATGTGGTACGTGCATTCGTCGCCAAGGCGGCGGTCAATGGTATCGACGTGTTCCGCATTTTTGATGCGATGAACGACGTGCGCAACCTGCGTGTCTCCATCGAAGCGGTCAAGGCGGCGGGCAAGCATGCCCAAGGCACTATCGCTTACACCACCAGCCCGGTTCACACCATTGACGCTTTCGTGGCTCAGGCCAGGCAAATGGAAGCCATGGGCTGCGACTCGGTCGCGATCAAGGACATGGCAGGCCTGCTGACACCGTATGCCACGGGTGAGCTGGTCAAGGCGCTGAAGACTGAACTGTCGTTGCCGGTGTTCATCCACTCTCACGACACCGCCGGCCTGGCCGCGATGTGTCAGCTCAAGGCGATTGAAAACGGTGCCGATCACATCGACACCGCGATCTCCAGTTTTGCGTGGGGCACCAGCCATCCGGGCACCGAGTCGATGGTTGCTGCGCTCAAGGGCAGCGAATTCGACACCGGTTTGAGCCTGGAGCTGTTGCAGGAAATTGGCCTGTACTTCTACGCCGTGCGTAAGAAATATCACCAGTTCGAAAGCGAATTCACCTCGGTCGACACGCGTGTGCAGGTCAATCAGGTGCCAGGCGGGATGATTTCCAACCTCGCCAACCAGCTCAAAGAGCAGGGCGCGCTGAACCGCATGGGCGAAGTACTCGCCGAGATCCCGCGTGTGCGTAAAGACCTCGGCTACCCGCCGTTGGTGACACCGACCTCGCAGATCGTCGGCACCCAGGCGTTTTTCAACGTGCTGGCTGGCGAGCGCTACAAAACCATCACCAACGAAGTGAAGCTCTACCTGCAAGGCGGCTACGGCAAGGCACCAGGCCTGGTTGATGAAGCGCTGCGTCGTCAGGCCATCGGTAACGAAGAGCTGATCGATGTGCGTCCAGCTGACTTGCTCAAGCCGGAGATGGCCAAGCTGCGACTGGAAATCGGCGCGGTGGCCAAGTCTGAAGAGGACGTGCTGACCTACGCAATGTTCCCGGACATTGGACGCAAATTCCTCGAGGAACGCGAAGCCGGCACCCTGACCCCTGAAGTGTTGCTGCCGATCCCTGAAGCGGGTGGCGTGAGCAAGGTGGGCGGCGAGGGCGTACCGACCGAATTCGTGATCGATGTGCACGGCGAAAGCTACCGCGTCGACATTACCGGCGTCGGCGTCAAGGCCGAGGGCAAGCGTCATTTCTACCTGACCATCGACGGTATGCCGGAAGAGGTGGTGTTCGAGCCCCTCAACGAGTTTGTCAGCGGCGGTGCCAGCAAGCGTGCTCAAGCAACCTTGCCGGGCCACATCAGCACCACCATGCCGGGCAATATCGTCGATGTGCTGGTCAAGGAAGGCGACATGGTCAAGGCCGGTCAAGCCGTGCTGATCAGCGAAGCGATGAAGATGGAGACTGAAGTGCAGGCACCCATCGCCGGCAAGGTCACCGCGATCCACGTCGCCAAAGGCGATCGGGTCAATCCCGGTGAAATCCTCGTGGAAATCGAGGGCTGATTCGATACACGTTTAACGGTTTACTCTGGGGGGAGCACATGTGGCTCCCCTTTTTTTCGACTTTTTTTCTAATACGGTTGGTTTCACTGACCCCGGAAGGCCGTGCCGGCCTTTTCGCGGGCAAGCCCGCTCCTACACGATGAGCTTTCACCGCTTCCGGAAGCTCTCCAGCGTTCTCACTTGCCGGCCATCCCGGAAGTTATCCACCGCCAGCCAGCCTTCAAATGCAGCCTGGAGTGCAGGCCATTCCTGATCAGTGATCGAGTACCACGTGGTGTCGCGGTTCCGGTCTTTGATGACCATGTGCTGACGGAACGTGCCTTCAAAGGTAAAACCGAAACGCTCGGCGGCTCGTTTGGAGCGCTGATTACCGTCGTTACATTTCCACTCCAGACGCCGATTGCCCAAGGCAAACGCTGCCTTGGCCAGTAAGTAAATCGTCTCGGTACCCTTGGGCGTGCGCTGCATGGCGGCGCCAAACATGACATGACCTATTTCGATCCGGCCATGGGCGGGGACGATGGACATCAGGCTCAGGTAGCCATCGACAACGCCTGTCTGCTGATCGACCACGCTGTAGAACCACGGATCAATGTCGGCGGCATGACGACTCAGCCACGCATCGAATTCGCTTCGCTCGAAAAACGGCCCATAGGGCAAGTAGTCCCACAGCGCCGGATCCGAGGTTGGGCCTTGAAGTGCAGCCCATAGATCGTCGCCGTGGCGCGCCGGATCGAGTTTTTCCAGGCGGATGAAGCGGCCTTGCAGCGTGCTTTTGTCCGGGAGCGTCGCGGGTTGCCAGTGCAGTTCAGTGGTGGGCATGAGCAGGTTCCAGTCCTAGAGTGCTTTGCGAAATTGGATGAAACCGGGGCGTTCGGCGATGCGTTCATACAGCTGAATCGCCGTGGCGTTGGTTTCGTGGGTCAACCAATGAACCTTGTCGCAGCCGGCTTCGCGCGCCGTGGCGTAGACGAATTCGATCAACTGGCGCCCGACGCCGGTACCACGCTGCTCCGGCACGACGATCAAGTCCTGCAGGTAACAGGCATTCTTGATGCTCCAGTTGGAGCGATGGTAGATGAAATGGACCATGCCGACGGCTTTGCCATCGCTCCAGGCCAGCGCGGCATTGGTCGGCTCGCTGGGGTCGAGAATGCGCTGCCAGGTGCTTTCAGTGACGCTGTCGGCGAGCTCAGTGTTGTAAAACGTCAGGTACGCCTTCCACAGCGGCAGCCATGCAGCGTGATCGTTCGGGGTGACGGGGCGGATCTGGATAGCGGTCACAGGTTTCTCCTTAGCGCATCAATCGGGCGATTTCGTTGTCATTGGGCGCGGAGCTCGCGGCGAGGCCATCACGCACGCCGGCAATATCGGGAGCGTTGCGGTTCTGGGTGAGCTTGCGTTTGCCCTCCAGCCGGCTGATAGGCACTGCAAAGCCGACGATGGCGCCGAGCATCTTGTCGATGTAGTCCGCAGGTGCGTCCTCCAGCGTCCAGGGTTTGGCGCGACCTGCTTCATGCTTCTCTGTCAGCGCGCGAACCAGATCGCACAGGCGATGGGCATCGTGGAACACCTCGGCAGGCCCGTAAGCATGGACCGCGAGGTAATTCCAGGTCGGGACCGCTTGGCCGTGTTCAGCCTTGCTCGGGTAAAACGACGGGCTGACGTAAGCATCCGGGCCAGGGAAAATCAGCAAGGCCTCGGTACCGCTCTCCATCTCCTGCCATTGCGGGTTGGCTTTGGCCAGGTGCCCATACAGGGTTCCGTAAGGCCCTTGCTCAGGACTGAGCAGCAGCGGGATGTGGTTGGCCAGAAGACCACGTGCGCCATGGGTCACGAGAATGCCCAAGCGTGTGCCTTCGATTTGCCGATGAAGAGTTGAAAGGTCGTCTTCGTTGAATGCGCGAGGTATGTACATAAAGCTTTTCCTTGGCTGATGGCTAAATCCTAGGCAGGCTATTGGTTGGTTGTAAGAGCCATTCCACGCCAATTTCGTAGGGCCAATGTCATGTCCGCCAGCGCGCTGTCTTTTCCGTTCAACCCTGCGGGTATCGAACTTGATCGTCGCCGCGGGCTAAGTCGGCAGCTGTATCAACTCTTGCGCCAGCGGATTCTCGACGGTGGTTTGAGCAGTGGCACGCGCCTGCCGGCTACTCGCGATCTGGCGACGTCGCTGTCCATTTCGCGCAACAGTGTGATGCGCGCCTATGACCAGCTCTACGCCGAGGGTTTCATCGAAGGCCGTATCGGCGATGGCACTTACGTTGCGCAATTGCCAACGAAGCCGAGTGCAACGAAGCGCACCTCAAATTACTTATCCACAAAACCATCCACAGGGTTATCAACAGGCTTACCCACAGGTTTATCCACAAAACCGCTCGAAATGACTGGTTTTTCACCCGATAAAGTTATCCACAGCCCGGCGCTCAACCTTCTGCAGCAGCATCATTTGCCCCAACCAAAGGGCGATGCGCCGCGGGCTTTTCGGGTGGGTGTGCCAGCGTTTGACCTGTTCCCGTTCGATGTTTGGGGCAAGTTACACGCGGCTTTCTGGCGAAAGCCGGATCTGGGG
Source organism: Pseudomonas sp. ASL8 (assembly GCF_056680355.1). Classification (NCBI taxonomy): domain Bacteria; kingdom Pseudomonadati; phylum Pseudomonadota; class Gammaproteobacteria; order Pseudomonadales; family Pseudomonadaceae; genus Pseudomonas; species Pseudomonas sp. ASL8. The sequence goes on from NZ_CM155278.1 coordinate 1,714,727, forward strand.
AAGCTGGGGTACGGTGAGCCAGCCGGGGACTGGCGCCTGCGTGAATTGATTTCAGCGTATTTGCGCAGCTCGCGTGGTTTGCACTGTAGCGCTGAGCAAATAGTGATCACCAGTGGCGCGCAGCAAGCAATTAGCCTTTGTGCACAGCTGCTGTTGGCGCCGGGTGATGCGGTCGCGGTGGAGAATCCTGGCTATCGCGCTGCCGGTCATGCGTTCGCCATCGCCGGTGCGCGCTTGCACGGTATTGCAGTTGATAACGAGGGCATGCAGTGCACTTCGCTGTCGCAAGGTGATTACACACTGGCCTACGTCACACCGTCGCACCAATACCCCACGGGCGTGACGATGAGCCTGGCGCGGCGCCTTGAATTACTGGCCTGGGCCGAGCGCACCCAAGGCTGGATCGTCGAGGACGATTACGACGGCGAGTACCGTTATAGCGGTGCGCCCCTGGCGCCCTTGGCGGCACTGGATCGGCACGGGCGGGTGCTGTATGTCGGCACCTTTGGCAAGATCGCCTTTCCGGCGTTGCGCCTGGGGTATCTGGTGCTGCCGTTGGGGTTGGTGAGTGCGTTCGGTCAGCGGCGGGCCCTGGACATGCGGCACTCCGAAGTCAGTACTCAGGCCGTGATGGCTGAATTCATTGCTGCCGGGCATTTCCAGCGGCACATCCGGCGCATGCGCCGTGCGGCCTTGAGTCGTCGTGATGCGCTGTTGGCAGGCTGGCCTGAAGACGTTCCTGGGTGCGGGGCGATGCCCAAAGTGGTGGCGGGGCTGCATGTCGCCGTGCCCGTGGACAGCCTGGCGCGCGAGCGCGAACTGGTGGCCAAGGCCGCAGGTGTCGGCGTCGAAATCAACCCGCTGAGCGACTACTGGCTGCCGGACTCAAGCGCACCCGTGGATGACCGGGCGGGCTTGGTATTGGGATTTGCAGCCGTGCCCGAACCCGGTATTCACGAGGCGTTGGCCACGTTGCGGCACGCCTGGAAGGCGTAAGCCTAACAAACCTTACGTGCTTCCAGTGGGTGCGAATTTATTCGTGAAAGGTGTGATGCGGCATGTCAGCCATACCGCATCACGAGCAAGCCCGTTCGAGCATCAGGTCCCGGACTTGATCTTGGTCCAGGCGCGGGTTCGTGCACGCTCCGCATCGTGCGTCAGGGGTTGCAGGGTGTAGAGGGTTTTCATCGCCGCTTCGGTCGGGTACAGATTCGGGTTGTTGCGAATCGCCGGATCGACCAGCTCAGTGGCGTCCTTGTTCGGGTTCGGGTAGCCGACAAAATCACTGATCGGCGCGATCACCTTCGGTTGCAGCAGGTAGTTGATGAAGGTGTAGGCGTCCTCAGGGTCTTTGGCGCCTTTAGGGATGGCGAGCATGTCGAACCAGATCGGGGCACCTTCTTTAGGCAGGCGCATGTCGACGACCACGCCGTTCTTGGCTTCTTTGGCGCGGTTGGCCGCTTGCGAGAAGCTGCCCGAGTATCCGACGGCCACGCAGATGTCGCCATTGGCGATATCCGCCATGTACTTCGATGAATGGAAGTAGGTGATGTACGGACGGATTTTCAGCATCAGCGCTTCGGCTTTGGCGTAGTCGGCCGGTTTGGTGCTGTTCGGCGGCAGGCCCAAGTGCTGCAAGGCCAGCGGCATGATTTCAGACGGCGAGTCGAGCAGGGCCACGCCACACTGTTTGAGCTTGCTGATGTTCTCTTCCTTGAAGATCAGGTCCCAACTGTCGACCGGTGCATTGTCACCCAGTGCAGCCTTGACCTTGTCCGGGTTGAAGCCGATCAGGATGGTGCCGTACATGTAGGGCACCGCGAATTTATTGCCCGGGTCGTTGGCTTCCAGGAGTTTCATCAGCTTGGGGTCGAGGTGTGGCCAGTTCGGCAATTTACTGCGATCCAGCGGCTGGAATACCCCGGCCTCGATCTGCTTGGCCAGGAACACGTTGGACGGCACGACCACGTCATACCCGGAGTTGCCGGTCAGCAGCTTGGCTTCCAGCGCCTCGTTGGTATCGAAGATGTCGTAGATCAGTTTGGTCTTGGTGTCTTTCTGGAAGTCCACCAGCGTCTGCGGGGTGATGTAGTCGAACCAGTTGTAAACGCGCAGCGTGCGCTGTTCTTCGGCCTGGACCACGCCGCAGAGCAGGGAAGCACACAGGGCGGGTGCAATAAGACGTTTGAGTCTGTTCATGGTCATCTTCCTGATAAGTCGGTGGGGTCAGGCGCTTTCGAAACCTTCCAGCACATTCACGGCATTGATGCCGATTTCTTCGACGGCATAACCGCCTTCCATCACGAACAGCGTCGGCAAGCCGAGACGGGCGATGCGTTCGCCCATGCGCAGGTAGTCCGGGCTGTCGAGCTTGAACGTCGAGATCGGATCGTCCTTGAACGTATCGACACCGAGGGAGATCACCAGCACGTCGGGGGTGTAGGCCTCGATTTGCGTGCAGGCCTGTTCCAGCGCGGCGCTCCAGTGGTCCCAGTCGCTGCCGGCGGCCAGCGGATAGTTGAAGTTGAAGCCTTCGCCCGGCCCCTCGCCATGCTCGTCGGCGTAACCGAGGAAGAAGGGAAACTCGGCTTCGGGATGGCCGTGGATCGAGGTAAACAGCACGTCGTTGCGTGAATAGAAAATCGATTGAGTGCCGTTACCGTGGTGGTAGTCGACATCCAGAATCGCCACTTTCTGCCGACCCTGATCGAGAAATGCCTGAGCGGCGATGGCGGCGTTATTCAGGTAGCAGTAACCGCCCATGACATCGCTGGCGGCGTGATGGCCGGGTGGTCGGCACAACGCGAACGCGCTACGAGCGCCATTTTCGACGGCGGCCTGAGCGGTCAGTGCGACTTGCGCTGCGCTATAGACGGCTTGCCAGGTGCCAGCGGTAATTGGTGCGCCGGCATCGAAGCTGTAATAGCCCAACTGGCCCAGCAGGCTGGTGGGAATCACTTCGCGCAAGGTTCGGGCAGGCCAGGTGAAGGGCAGCAAATCGCCTTCGTGTTTCAGCTCGGCCCAGCGCTGCCATGCGCCCTGGAAAAACGTCAGGTACGCCTCACTGTGAATGCGCTTCAGCGGTTCAAGACCAAAGTCACGCGGCGCTTCGACCGGACCAAGTTGGCGTGCCTGCACGCGCTGCAGGATGTGATCGGCGCGCGAGGGCATTTCAAAACAGGGCATCAGTTGCCCGTCTATCAGTTCGCAGCGACCGTGGTGCAAGTGATGATCATCCGAGTAGATCGTCAGCATCTTCTTATTCTCCCCTAGGGCTGTGGCTGTGCCTTATTCTTGCGGCGCACTGCTGATCAGTGAACGACGGCAACGGCCAAAAGGGGATAAATATGGCCAATAACACTGACCGGATATCGCCCCTTATTGAGGCATCACGCCCTAAACGGAGGCGAGGGTGCAGACGGCATCAGAATCGGAAGTGGCTGGGCGCGACGCCGCTCCAGCGCAGGAAGGCGTGACGAAAGCTCGCGGTCTCGCTGAAGCCGAGTTCCTCGGCAATGCGGTGGATCGGTAGCCGAGCCTCATGCAGCAAGTGCTTGGCTCGCTCGAAGCGTAGCTCGTCGAGCAATTGTTGGTAGCTGCTACCGAGTGCCTGCAAGTGCCGACGCAACGTGCGCTCCGGCAGTTCATCTGTTGCGCCAGACCGCCGAGGCCAGGTGCGCAGGTAAGTTGAGCAGCGAGCAATTGGCGGATACGTTCGAGCCAGGCCTGGCGACCTGTGAAGTCGATATTTTGCCGCCGACAGCGTTCATGCATGTCGCGATGGGTAATCGGGTCCGCCAGCGGCAACGGCTGCTCAAGCCAGCATTTGTCGAAGGCGAAGGCGTGATCACGGGTCGGGGTGTTGAACTGCAACGGACAGGCAAAGCTTTCGTGATAACTGGCGGTGTAATCAGGCGCATCGTGGGCGAAACGCGCGCTAAGCAATGGCAGGGGCTTGCCGAGCAAGTCATCGCAAATGACCTTCAGCGAGGCCAGGCACAGCTCGGCGTTAAAAACTGCCAACGATTCATTGTCGCGATAATCACTGGCACTTAGCCAGACGCGGTCGCCATCGTCACGCAGGCGCAGTTCGAACAGTGTTCCCAAGAGCGCCGGATACATCAGCGCCAGGCGCAAGGCGTCACCTAAGGTGGCACTCGTGAGCAGGGCGTAACCAAGGACACCATAGGACGACACATGCATGCGCCGTCCCAGCTCCAGGCCGATCTCCTTGCGCAGTGCGACGGCATTGGCACAGACCTGCATTTCCTGGTGGGTGGCGATACGAATATCAGTCCTGCCCAAGTCCGCAGCAGTGATCCCGCTGCCTGCCAGCAGTGCGTCGCTGGACAAACCTTCAGCCTGGAAGGTGCTGAGCACCAGCGACACGGCGTTGAGGGTGGTGAGATGGGAATGCAGCATGAGCGAATTCCGGCGGTGGGTAACAACCGGGAGTGGAGCAAGTTGTATGCCGTGGGGTCGGATGTTGGACGTGATGACTTCTTCGCAGGCAGGTTAGCTTTTACAACTTCCTTTTCTTGATGCTTTTTAGAACGGTTAACGCTCTTTCTCTCGTTCCTTTCACGCTAATGAGGTGGGTCGAATCGTTTGAAAAATACAGCATTCGATATTCAGCGTCGAAAAGGGATGCGTCGTGAAATATGACGTCAACGCCTTTGCCCACGCTGTAGAGCGTCAATTCGGCATGACAGTCAAGGTTCAGGTCAGAGCGCATTCCTTCGATGAGTTTCTGATCGCTTGCGTTTAGATCGTCGAGGGAGTCAACGCCGTAGACGTATCGATCAAGTGCGGCGGTTGAAAGCTTGCGAGTGGTGAGCTGGGGCAGCATGTGAGCGGCGCTTTTATCCGAGACAAACTGGTAGCTGACATATTCTTTTTCCGGATAGACAGCCATGACGCCTTCAAACGCCAAAAGCGCAGTCGGTTTTTCAGGCAAATTAAATTGGTAGGGGCCCGTGATAACGGGCACGTCGTGACCCTGCTCATAAGGCAGCGCCTTTGATTGCAAGAGTGGAAGTGGACAGCTGTCGGCCCAGACAGGGGAGGTCAGGCATGAAACAGTGATAGCGACTAAAGATTTACGCATCGGAATTTAGCCTCTCGCGGACGTTGCGAGAATTTGGCTATTAATTGCAGGGCCGACTATCAGGAACTTCTTTTAGATACGTAGGAAGCTTCCCGGTATTTACTGGTCAGGTATCTTTTGTAGTGGATTTCATGATCTATTCGCGGGCACGCCTCCTCCCATCAAACTAGATGTAACTGATTGAAATATAAGGTGAGGTTTCTACAATCTGTAGGAGCTGACTTGTCTGCGAATAAGCCCGGCACGGGCTTCCGACAGGTTTGACCCAGCAGCGATGATCTAGATCGAGCGGCAGCAGGTGGACCGCGCCGTATGGTCTTCGCAGACAAGTCAGCTCCTACGCCGGGCAGAATCGAGACACAGTTTGCGCGACAGTGCAGCGTAGAGGACGCGGCGAGGCGTCCCGCAGCGTGAAAAATAAATCAGTCCCCTAATTCACCACACACATCCAGCTCAACCAAGCGTCGTACTTCATCGTGCGCAAGTCCGGCGCCGAGTAGCGCATGCAATTTGCCGAATGCCGCTTCGCGGGTCATGCCGCCACCCGACAGTACGCCGACGCCGCGCAGGCGACTGCCGGCTTCGTAGATGTCCAGTTCGACGCCGCCTTCATGGCACTGGGTGATGGCGACCACGCAGATGCCGCGTTGCCGGGCGCGTTGCAGGCTGGCGAGGAATTGTGGGTTATCACTTGGGCCGGTGCCGCTGCCGAAGCATTCCAGTATCAGCGCCTGAATCCCGCTGTCGAGTAAACCCTCCAGGTGTTGCGCGTTGATGCCGGGAAACAAGGGCAGCACGGCGACGTTGGCAATGCTTTTCGGCTGACGATAATCCAGCGCCGCTGGCACAGGCTGCGCCGACTTCCCCCCCCGCGAGCGCTGCAACGCGGCGAACGGATGACGACCAAAGCTGCGGATTTTTGCGCAGCGGGTCGGGGCCAGCAACTCGCCATGAAAGTACAGCTGCACGCCCGGCGCCAAGCCTTGGCCCAGGGCTAGCAGGGCGCCATTAAGATTTTCCCAGGCATCACTGTTCTCGACGCCAGCGGGCAGCATCGAGCCGGTGAACAGTACCGGTGCGCTCAGCCCGAGCAACTGAAAACTCATCGCCGCCGCGCTGTAGGCCAGGGTATCGGTCCCGTGCAGGATCAATACCGCGTCGCAGCCATCCACCTCCACTGCCTCGATCACCGCTTCACGCAGACGCTGCCAGTAGGCGGGGGTCATGTTGGCGCTGTCGATCAACGGCAGCAGTTCGCGAAACCGCCAGTTCGGCACCTTCAGCTCTGGTTGGGCAGCCAGTTGCTCGGCCATCCGCGCCTCGAATCCCGAAGCCGGAGCCAAGCCATTGGCGCTGGCCTGCATGCCGATGGTGCCGCCGGTGTAGAGCACCATGACCTGCTGAGCGGGTGGCGGGGTTTCGCGATTCATGGCACTTCTCCTTTGGGTGATCGGCCAAGGCTATGGCGTGTCTAGTGAAAAGTAAAAACAAGCTGGCAAAAAAAAGGGCCCGGAGAATGATCTCGGGGCCCTCAAAAGGGTGAGAGGTGTCTAGTCTCTCAGCCTGGTGAGCGTGTTGCTGCCAGGGGCTGAAGGTCAGGCCTTCAATGGCACCAAGCGTGGCGCAATCATGTTTTCCGGGCGCAGGATGTCGTCGAGCATGGCGTCGTCGAGCAAGCCTTCTTCGCGTACCAGTTCCAGTACGCCGCGGCCGCTTTCCAGCGCGATACGGGCGATACGGGTGGCGTTTTCATAGCCAATGTACGGGTTCAGGGCGGTGACCAGGCCGATCGAGTGCTCGACCAGTTCGCGGCAGCGTGCTTCGTTGGCGGTGATGCCGACGATGCAATGCTCGCGCAGCATGTCCATTGCGCGTTGCAGCAGGCGGATCGAGTCGAAAATCTTGTAAGCGATCAGCGGCTCCATCACGTTCAGCTGCAATTGACCGCCTTCTGCGGCGATGGTCAGTGCCAGGTCGTTGCCGATGATCTGGAAAGCCACCTGGTTGACCGCTTCCGGGATAACCGGGTTGACCTTGCCGGGCATGATCGAGCTGCCTGGCTGACGTGCCGGCAGGTTGATTTCATTGATGCCGGTACGTGGACCGCTGGACAGCAGGCGCAGGTCGTTGCAGATCTTCGACAGCTTGACCGCAGTGCGCTTGAGCATGCCCGAAAACAGGACGAAGGCGCCCATGTCGGACGTGGCTTCGATCAGGTCGGCGGCAGGGACCAGCGGTTGACCGCTGATGAGCGCCAGACGTGATACGGCCAGGTGCTGGTAGCGCGGGTCGGCGTTGATGCCGGTGCCGATGGCGGTGCCGCCCAGGTTCACTTCGGTCAACAATTCCGGCGCGAGGCTGCGCAGGCGATTGAGGTCTTCGCCCAAGGTGGTGGCGAAGGCGCGGAATTCCTGGCCGAGGGTCATCGGTACGGCGTCCTGCAATTGGGTACGGCCCATTTTCAGAACGTGGTTGAATTCCTGGCCCTTGGCGGCGAATGCCTGAATCAGGCTGTCGAGGCTGGCGAGCAGGGCGTCATGACCGAGCAGCAGGCCCAGACGGATGGCCGTCGGGTAAGCGTCGTTGGTCGACTGCGCCATGTTCACGTCATTGTTCGGGTGCAGGTATTGGTATTCGCCCTTGCTGTGGCCCATGGCCTCCAGCGCGATGTTGGCGATGACTTCGTTGGCATTCATGTTGGTTGAAGTGCCAGCGCCGCCTTGAATCATGTCCACCACGAATTGCTCGTGGAAGTCGCCGCGAACCAAGCGGGCGCAGGCTTCGCTGATGGCGGCGTGCTTGGCTTCGCTGAGGTGGCCGAGCTCGCGGTTGGCGTCAGCGGCGGCTTGCTTGACCATGGCCAGGGCCACGACCAGCTTCGGGTAGTGCGAAATCGGAACGCCGGAGAGACGGAAGTTATTCACCGCCCTCAGGGTCTGGATGCCGTAGTACGCTTCAGCGGGTACTTCAAGGACGCCAAGCAGGTCTTTTTCGATGCGCAATGATGCAGCGGAGGACATGATAGAGATAGTCTCAAGAAAGGCACGAACAATGCCGGAACGCCGCTGATGCTAGGCGTGTGGGCAATTTGGGGCCAATGCTGTTAAGCGCTGCCCTATGCACAAACGGCATAATGTCGATGTGACGTTACGATTGTGACGAGCGTATGAACATGACGCAGATGCTTTTTGACAGGCGCGGGACGGGTAGTTGCAAGTCCGCTCCTGCAGTGATCGGAGGACATGATGAACCTGGAAAGTAAATGGCTGGAGGACTTCAGTGCCTTGGCCGCCACCCGCAGTTTTTCCCAGGCGGCCGAGCGCCGCTTCGTGACGCAACCTGCTTTCAGCCGCCGGATTCGCAGCCTTGAATCGGCGCTGGGGCTCACGCTGGTCAATCGCTCACGTACGCCCATCGAACTGACGGCTGCCGGACAACTGTTTCTGGTGACGGCGCGTACCGTTGTAGAACAGCTTGGCGAGGTGCTGCGTCATCTGCATCACCTGGAGGGCGGGCAAGGCGAAGTCATGCAAGTTGCGGCGGCGCACTCTTTGGCCTTGGGGTTTTTCCCGCGCTGGATCGCCCAGTTGCGCAACGAAGGGCTGAACATTGCCACGCGGTTGGTTGCGACCAACGTTGGCGATGCGGTGCATGCGTTGCGTGAGGGGGGTTGCGATCTGATGCTGGCGTTCTACGACCCGGATGCAGCGCTGCAGATGGACGCTGAAATTTTCCCCTCGCTGCACCTTGGGCATACGGAGATGCTGCCCGTCTGCGCGGCAGACGCCAACGGCCAACCGTTATTCGACCTTGAAGGCGATGCCAGTGTGCCGTTGCTGGCCTACAGCGCCGGCGCATTTCTGGGGCGCTCGGTGAACCTGCTACTGCGTCAGCGCAGCTTGCGCTTCACCACGGTCTACGAGACGGCCATGGCGGACAGCCTGAAAAGCATGGCGCTCGAAGGTTTGGGCATCGCTTGGGTACCCCAGCTCAGCGTGCGTGCTGAACTGGCGCGGGGTGAGTTGGTGGTGTGTGGCGGCCCGCAATGGCATGTGCCGCTGGAAATTCGTTTGTATCGTTGCGCGTTGGTGCGCAAGGCCAACGTGCGGTTGTTGTGGCGCAAGCTGGAAGGCGGTGCGGCACAGGGTGCGTCTTGAGTGCTTAAGGCGATTCGCTCAAATAAGCGGCGATGGCTTCTTTGTTTTTGTCGCTGTAGTGGTAGCAGTTCGCTCTTACGTTGATGCGTGTCGGGAATATATTGGTTTCACACCACCAACTGCCTTTGAATAAAACTTCTGAGTGCTCATGTGTGCCGCCGAGCAAATGGCCTATTTCATGCGCGGCGGCAGGGTAACTACCCAGCGATGCAATGCCTGCATAACTCTTGTCTCTGGCGACACCCAAAGTCATCCCGTTTATTTTTTCGTTGGTTAACAGTAAATACTTGGTTCTGCTGTTCATGGGTAGATTGTTTTTGTCGATGTAGTCATTCACTTCTCGTTGCCAGCCGTCCAGTATCTCTGCCAGGTTTTCGCCTTGATACGGGTACTGGGTTATGGGCGCGACATGCGCTATGAAGTTCACGTAAACCCGGCGATGGGTGAAGCTTTCAAGGTCCTTGCGCAGCCACGAGAAGTAGTCCTTGGAAATGTTTTCGCGTTCGGCTTGCGGAATATCGTCGTGCAGAAATACATAAAAATGGAGCGGCGTCTTCGTGAATTTTTCATCCGCGGAAGCCGGTGGAATGATGATCATAAGCAGGGTGCTTAGTGTTAAAGCGAGTGTTCTTAAATAAATGAGCATGGGTATCTCGATGGCGGTAGTTTTCGTTGATTAATGTCCGTACTGGATGACGGGATCTACCCGGAACATGCGTTCATGTCAGGCATGAAAACAGCTAAGCCGAAGCGGTTGCGATTTGTTAGTTGCTGTTGGCGTCACATAAAGTAGTAAATGGCGTACAGGCGATGTAGGACCTTTTGCCTTGGGGAATTTCGGTCGCGGGTGCCGTGCGCAGACCTCGCCAAGGCCCTGCGGACAGGTGGTCACCAAGGGGGCTGTCTTCCCTGCGCTTTAAGGTATACTGCGCGGCCTTTGGCCGGTTCGACCGGCCATAATTCATCCAGCAAGCCACGCCGGTTTTCCCGCGTGGCTTGTTTGTTTTTTGACGCGCCTGCGGGCGCCCGATAGAAGAGGCACGACGATGAGCGCACTGGTTGGCGTGATCATGGGCTCCAAGTCCGATTGGTCCACCCTTAGCCACACCGCCGATATGCTGGAAAAGCTAGGCATCCCTTACGAAGTCAAAGTGGTGTCAGCCCACCGGACGCCGGATCTGCTGTTCCAGTACGCCGAACAGGCCGAAGCCCGTGGCATTGAAGTGATCATTGCCGGTGCTGGCGGTGCAGCTCATTTGCCGGGCATGTGTGCGGCCAAGACTCATCTTCCAGTGCTGGGCGTGCCCGTGCAGTCGTCGATGTTGTCGGGCGTTGATTCCCTGCTGTCTATCGTGCAGATGCCTGCCGGGATTCCTGTGGCGACCCTGGCCATCGGCAAAGCGGGCGCAATCAATGCGGCATTGTTGTCGGCCAGCATTCTTGGCGCCAAGCACCCGCAATTCCATGCAGTGCTGAAGAAATTCCGCGCTGAGCAGACAGACAGCGTCCTGGACAATCCAGACCCACGCGACGCCTGAGGTTTTTCCATGAAGATCGGTGTAATCGGTGGCGGCCAATTGGGTCGCATGTTGGCTTTGGCAGGGACCCCGCTGGGGATGAGTTTCGCTTTTCTCGACCCTGCGCCAGACGCGTGTGCCGCTGCGTTGGGCGAACATCTGCGTGCCGATTACGGCGATCAGGATCACCTGCGCCAGTTGGCCGATGAAGTCGATCTGGTGACCTTCGAATTCGAAAGCGTGCCAGCAGAAACTGTGGCGTTCCTGTCGCAGTTCGTGCCGGTTTATCCAAGCGCCGAAGCGCTGCGGATTGCCCGCGATCGCTGGTTCGAAAAGAGCATGTTCAAGGACCTCGGCATTCCAACGCCTACGTTCGCTGACATCCAGTCGCAAGCCGATCTGGACGCCGCAGTGGCCAGCATGGGTCTGCCTGCCGTGCTGAAAACCCGCACCCTCGGTTACGACGGCAAGGGCCAGAAAGTGCTGCGTACCCCGGCTGATGTGGTCGGCACGTTTGCTGAGCTGGGCAGTGTTGCCTGTTTGCTGGAAGGTTTCGTGCCCTTCACGGGCGAAGTGTCGCTGATTGCCGTGCGCGGCCGCGATGGCGAAACGCGCTTCTATCCGCTGGTGCACAACACCCACGAAAACGGGGTTTTGCGTCTGTCGATCGCCAGTACCTCGCATCCGCTGCAAGCGCTGGCCGAGGATTACGCCGGTCGCGTACTCAAGCAACTCGATTACGTCGGCGTGCTGGGTTTTGAGTTCTTTGAAGTCGATGGTGGTTTGAAGGCTAACGAGATTGCACCCCGCGTGCATAACTCGGGGCATTGGACCACCGAAGGCGCCGAGTGCAGCCAGTTCGAAAACCACCTGCGGGCGGTGGCCGGTTTGCCGTTGGGCTCCACTGCCAAGGTCGGCGAAAGCGCCATGCTCAACTTCATCGGCGAAGTGCCAGCTGTGGACAAGGTCATCGCCATCGATGACTGCCATCTGCATCACTACGGCAAGGCGTTCAAGGTCGGGCGTAAAGTGGGTCATGCCACCTTGCGTTGTGCTGATCGCGCCACCCTTGATCAGCAGATCAAAAAAGTCGAAGCGCTGATCAAGCCGTAATAGCTGCAATAGACGTGCGCGGAACCAATCCTGCCAGCGGTTCTCTGATGACAGGACGCTAATGCCATCATCAGGCCTTGGTTTGTCCAATTAATACAGGGGAAAAGGCATGGGTATTATCGGAACCATCTTTATCGGTTTGATCGTGGGCTTGCTGGCGCGCTTCCTCAAGCCAGGCGATGACAGCATGGGTTGGATCATGACCATTGTGCTGGGTATCGGTGGCTCGTTGGCTGCGACCTATGGTGGTCAGGCGCTGGGCATTTATCAGGCCGGCCAGGGCGCGGGTTTCCTCGGCGCATTGGTGGGCGCGGTGGTGCTGCTGGTGCTGTACGGCATGCTCAAAAAAGACTGACAGTTATTCATCGGCTCCCTGCGCTATTGCTGCGCAGAGAGCTAGAATGCCCGGCACTGATTACCACCCACTTTGCCGAGCTCCCTCATGCGTCGTCTCCTCTTTATAGCGCTGCTGTTGGCCTCCGGGCTGGCCCGCGCCGAGCTGCCAGAAACCGATTGGCTCGAACTGATGCCAAAGTCGGATCAAAAAGCCCTCGAAGCCATGCCTGAAATCGATCACAACTCCCCGGAAGCGCAGGGGACGTTCGATAGCAAAGGCGGTTTGAAGCAGAGCAAGGGCTTGCCTGCCGTGATGTATTCGGCCAAGACCGTACCCGCCATGAATGGCAAAAATATCCGTCTTGGTGGTTATCCCGTGCCGCTGGAAACGGACGCGAAAGGCCGCAGCACCCTGTTCTTCCTCGTGCCTTACCCGGGCGCATGCATCCATGTGCCGCCACCGCCACCCAATCAACTGGTGCTGGTGCGTTATCCAAAAGGCCTGAAGCTGGACGATATCTACACGCCGCTGTGGGTGATCGGCACGCTCAAGGTCGAGGCGGTCAGCAATAACCTGGCCGATGCGGCCTACGCGCTGGATGCTTCGAAGGTCCGCGTCGTGGTCGAAGCGGACCTGTAACGGTTACGCTTCCGCTTCTGGCAACGCCGCCAGCGGCTCGGCCCAGGTGCTGACACTCAAGGTGTGCATGGCGTCTGGCGCCAACGTGACGACATCGGACAGGACGTTGGCGGTTTCGACGCAGACCATGTGCTGCCAGCCGTCTTCGGCCATGTCGCTGAAGGTTTTGGTCTTGTCGACCCACGGATTCCAGAGCACCGCTGACTTCGAGCCGCTGGTCATGATCTGAATCCGTCGTTGCCAGCCCGGATCGACGATGCTCAGGTGGTGCGGCGTGTCCAGGTAAACGCGGTCCGTCTCTGCCGTGAAATGCAGGTCGCCGTCCTGCTGATGCTCGTCTTCCCAGTTTTTCAACGTGTCGAGGTAGCGCGAACCGTCCAGGCCCTGGACGTGGACCTGCCGTACATCGCTGACCGCGAAATAACTGTGCAATGCTTGGCTGAAGGTGACGTCTTCGGTGCCCGCGTTGTAGCTGAGCAGACTGACATGCAACTGCTCGTCCAGACGAATGCTCAGTTTGAGGGCGACGTTATGCGGCCAGCCAGGCAAATGACCTTCGGCCTGGGGCAATACGAACTCGGCCAGTAACGCATCGCCATCATTGCCGATGCCCAGCAGTTCCCAGTCCAGTGCGCGGACTTCGCCGTGGGCCTTGGCCGGTTCGCTGCTGTTGCGCATCGCCTGCACGCTGGCAGGGTTGCGCTCCAGATTGCCAAACCAGGGCCAGCAAATCGGCATGCCGGCGCGGATCGGCTTGCCCTGTTTGAAGACAGCCTTGTCGTTTAGCCAGATCAGGGGCGGCTCGCCGTCCACTTGATAGCTGAGGATGTGCGCGCCTTGCTGGGCGACGAGTAACTCGGCCTGACCGTGGCGGATGCGCCAGCAGTTGAGCTCATCGAGTTTGACGGATTCGACATGGGGCGTTGGCATGCGGGGGTGCTCACTCAAGTACAGTGATAAAAGTAGACCGTGCGACAGTCGACGAGTTTACCCCAGCAGACCAATACCCAGGCTTATCGCCGTGCCGGTACCGAGCGAGTGCGGCCGCTGCCATCAATGGCGACGAACACAAACACCGCTTCGGTGACTTTGCGCCATTCGCTGGACAGTGGGTCATCGCTCCACACTTCGACCATCATCTGGATCGAGCTGCGGCCGATGTCCAGGGCTTGGGTATAGAAGGACAGTTGCGCGCCGACCGCGACCGGGACCAGGAATGCCATGCGATCAATGGCCACGGTCGCAACGCGGCCGCCAGCGACTTTACTCGCCATGGCAGTGCCCGCCAGGTCCATTTGCGAGACCAGCCAGCCGCCGAAAATATCGCCGAAACCATTGGTTTCGCGGGGCAATGCAGTGATTTGCAACGCAAGGTCGCCCTGCGGTATCGGATCTTCTTGTTCGAGTTCAATCATGCCTAGGGTGCCTCGACCCATGACTCTTTAAAGTTTTGGTGCGGTTAACAGGCCTCAGTGAAAACGATGTTCATGAACTAATTGCGTTCATCCGCTTTCAGCGGTGCCTTAAGGGGAAACTCTGCGAAAGCGGCTGGATTGGGCTCAGCGGCGATTTCGCACAGCAACCCCGGTGTACGCTGGGTCGTCTCTTACGGTCTGCAAGTATATCGATCGATGGGCCATGCGACGACCACTCGGTTCTCATTTTGACCGGGTAAAGCGCCTGACTGTGTGCTTTTTAGAGAATTTGCTATCTTGCCGGACCCGATCGGCTCTGTACTTCTCTCTATAAAGGGCAATTTTGATGCCCATGTCAGCGTTTTCCTGAGTGATGAAGTGTGCAGGCCGTCAAGCCTCAGCCAGCGTTGCTGAGGCTCAGCAATCCCAAGAGAAGCCCTTGTCATGCCCACTGTGTCCTCAAGTACCGTGCAGCCCTCGCGCCCGCTGACCCGCAGCGACTATAAGACCTTGTCGCTTTCTGCCCTGGGCGGAGCGCTGGAGTTCTACGACTTCATCATTTTCGTGTTTTTTGCCACCGTGGTCGGCAAGTTGTTTTTCCCTGCGGACATGCCGGAGTGGCTGCGATTGATGCAGACCTTCGGCATTTTTGCTGCCGGTTACCTGGCGCGACCGCTGGGCGGCATCGTTATGGCGCACTTCGGCGACCTTTTGGGGCGCAAGAAAATGTTCACCCTGAGCATTTTCATGATGGCCGTACCGACCCTGATCATGGGCCTGTTGCCGACGTACGCGCAGATTGGCCTGTGGGCGCCGATCCTGCTGCTGTTGATGCGGGTTATTCAGGGTGCGGCGATTGGCGGTGAGGTGCCTGGCGCCTGGGTATTTGTGTCCGAACACGTGCCGCCGCGCAGCATTGGCTACGCGTGCGGCACCCTGACCGCCGGCCTGACCTCGGGCATCTTGCTGGGTTCGCTGGTCGCCACCCTGATCAATAGCCTCTACAGCGCTGAGGAGCTGCTCGATTACGCATGGCGGATTCCGTTTTTGCTCGGCGGCGTATTTGGTTTGCTGTCTGTTTACCTGCGCCGCTGGCTGCATGAGACGCCGGTTTTCGCCGAGCTGCAGTTGCGCAAGGCGCTGGCCGAAGAGGTGCCGCTCAAGGCCGTGTTGCGCGACCATCGCGGGGCGATCCTGTTATCAATGCTGTTGACCTGGCTGCTGTCGGCCGGCGTCATCGTCGTGATCCTGATGACCCCAACGGTATTGCAGACGGTTTACGGTTTCTCCCCCGCGACGGCGCTGAAGGCCAATAGTCTGGCGATTGTCTGCCTGAGCCTGGGCTGTGTCGGCGCGGGTTCTCTGGCGGATCGCTTTGGTGCGGGCTGGGTGTTTATCCTCGGTTGCCTGGCATTGCTCGTCAGTTCATGGACGTTCTATCACAGCCTTTTGGCGCACCCAGACTGGCTGTTTCCGTTGTACGCCATCACCGGGCTGTTTGTCGGGGTCATCGGTGCGGTGCCGTTCGTCATGGTCCGGGCCTTTCCGGCAGCCGTGCGGTTCTCGGGGCTGTCGTTCTCGTACAACCTGGCGTACGCGATATTCGGCGGTCTGACGCCGATGGTAGTGACCCTCATGCTCAAGACCAGTCCTATGGGGCCGGCCTGGTACGTGGCGATCCTCTGCGTCATGGGCATGCTGATTGGTGTTCATCTGTTGCGCAGGCAACGCTGAGTGTTGAATCGCCCGGCCTGCCGGGCGAATGCCGCTGCACCCTCCCTCCTGAACTGGAAGGCCATCATTGAAAATCGATGATGGCCTTTCATCTAATTGTCACATTGCTTTCATAGAGTGTTCATACGGCCCTTAGATACTTGGCGTCGATCCAATACCTATCCAATTTTGCTAGGAGCAAGGCATGAGACTTAAGCGATTGATGGCGGCCCTGACTTTCGTCGCCGCAGGCGTTGCCACCGCCACTGCGGTTGCTGCTGTTGACCCAGCTATTCCGGGCTACACCAAGACCACCGGTGTCTCGGGTAACCTGTCCAGTGTCGGCTCTGACACCCTGGCAAACTTGATGACCTTGTGGGCTGAGGCTTACAAAAAAGAATACCCAAGCGTGAACATCCAGATTCAAGCAGCCGGTTCGGCCACCGCGCCACCTGCGCTGACTGAGGGCACCTCGAACCTGGGCCCGATGAGCCGCAAAATGAAAGACACCGAATTGGCGGCTTTCGAACAGAAGTACGGCTACAAGCCAACTGCAATCCCGGTCGCGGTCGATGCCTTGGCTATTTTCGTACACAAAGACAACCCGATTCAGCACCTGACCATGGAACAAGTGGACGCGATTTTCTCCGCGACCCGTCTGTGTGGCGCCAAAGCCGAAGCCAAAACCTGGGGTGATGTCGGCGTGACCGGCGACCTGGCTGGCAAACCGATCCAACTGTTCGGTCGTAACTCGGTATCCGGCACTTACGGCTACTTCAAAGAAGAAGCCCTGTGCAAAGGTGACTTCCGCGCTAACGTTAACGAACAACCAGGTTCTGCTTCGGTTGTAAGCTCGATCAGCAGCTCGCTGAACGGCATCGGTTACTCAGGTATCGGCTACAAAACGTCCAGCGTGAAGACGGTTGCCCTGTCCAAGAAAGGCAGTACTGAATTCATCGAAGACAGCGAAGAAAACGCACTGAACGGCAAATACCCACTGTCGCGCTTCCTGTTCATCTACGTGAACAAAGCGCCGAACAAGCCTCTGGCACCGCTGGAAGCCGAGTTCGTGAAAATGGTCCTGTCTAAACAGGGTCAAGAAGTCGTGATCAAAGACGGCTACATCCCGTTGCCAGCCAAGGTTGCTGCCAAAGCACTGGCTGACCTGGGCTTGCAGGAAGGCGCTGCCAAGTAAGGATTGACGCGGGGCACGCGCTTTTTTGCCCCGATCTCAATCCTTGAGCGGGACCTGATTCAACGGGGTCCCGCTACTAATTTCGTAGTCCGCTGCCAGTACTTTTGGGCGGCGGATTTTTTGCGTCACTGCACTGTCATGTTTTTGTAATAAAGGACCGCTAGGGTGAGCGCATGAATGATCTGGCCAATTCCACCATGACTCAAAATTCCCCTCCCGAGCGAATTGACTTCAATACGCCCGAACTCAAGCGAAAGCGCCGTATACGCGCCTTTAAAGACCGTCTGACCCAGTGGTATGTACTGGTCGGTGGTCTGGCAGTGCTGGCCGCCATTACGCTGATTTTCTTCTATCTTGCTTACGTGGTCGCGCCCTTGTTCCAAGGTGCGAAACTGACCACCGAGAAGGCGCTCAATCCGGCCTGGATGCAGGATGCTGGCAAGCCGTTGATGTTTGCCATCGAAGAGCAGAACAAGGTTGGCCTGCGGGTTTCCGACAAGGGTGAGGCACTGTTCTTCCGCATCGACGACGGGACCGAGCTCAAGCATGTCGCCTTGCCGATTCCGGCGGGCACGACTGTGACGGCTATCGGTAAAGATCAGCCAGGCAGCCCGTTGATGGTGCTGGGTCTGTCCAACGGTCAGGCGCTGGTGTTCAAACACAACTACCTGATCACCTACCCGGACAACGTCAAGACCATCAGCCCGACCATCACGTATCCATTTGGTGAAGCGGCGCTGAGCCTGAACGAACAAGGCCAGGCCTTGGAGCACGTCAGCCTCAACGCCAGCGACAAATCCCTGATGGTAGCGGGTTCCACCGGTTCGCAATTGCATGTGCTCTCCCTGTCCCAGGAAGAAAACATGATGACCGGGGAGACCACCAGCGAGCTGACCCGCATCGAATTGCCGCACATGACCGAAGCGGTCAAGGCGATCTATATCGATCCGCGCCAACAGTGGCTGTACGTAATCAACGGTCGCGCTCAGGCCGACGTGTTCAGCTTGCGTGATCGCAGCCTCAATGGCCGCTACAAGCTGCTGGAAGACGGTAACGCTGAAGTCTCCGCCAGTACGCAATTGGTCGGCGGTGTGTCGTTGATTATCGGCAGCTCCACGGGCGGTCTGGCTCAGTGGTTCATGGCCCGCGATACCGACGGCGAGCTGCGCCTGGAGCACATCCGTGACTTCCAGATGGGCACCACGCCGATCGTACAGATCACCGGTGAAGAACGCCGTAAAGGCTTCGTCGCCCTCGACGCTTCCGGCAAGCTCGGGGTGTTCCATAGCACCGCGCATCGCACGCTGTTGGTCGATCAGGTGGCTCAGGGCCCAGGTGTCATGGGACTGTCGCCACGTGCTGACGAGATCATCGTCGAAGAGGGCGGCAAGCTGCTGCCTATGAGCCTGCGCAACCCGCACCCGGAAGTTTCGTGGAGCGCGCTGTGGAGCAAGGTCTGGTACGAAAACTACGACGGACCCAAGTACGTTTGGCAGTCCACCGCGTCGAGCACTGACTTCGAGCCCAAGCTGAGCCTTGCGCCATTGACCTACGGCACCTTGAAAGCGGCGTTCTACGCGATGCTGCTGGCGGCGCCCCTGGCGATTGCTGCAGCGATCTACACCGCTTACTTCATGGCCCCGGGCATGCGCCGCAAGGTCAAGCCGGTGATCGAGTTGATGGAAGCGATGCCGACCGTGATTCTCGGCTTTTTCGCTGGCCTGTTTCTGGCGCCGTATCTGGAAGGACATTTGCCGGGGATCTTCAGCCTGTTGCTGCTGACACCGATCGGCATTCTGTTGGCGGGCTTTATCTGGAGCCGCTTGCCGGAGTCATTCCGCCTGCGGGTGCCGGATGGATGGGAAGCCGCAATCCTGATTCCTGTGGTGTTGCTGGTGGGCTGGTTGTCGCTGGGCATGAGCCCGTATATGGAAGCCTGGTTCTTCGGCGGCGACATGCGCATGTGGATCACCAACGACCTGGGCATCACCTACGATCAGCGCAACGCGCTGGTGGTCGGGCTGGCCATGGGTTTCGCCGTGATTCCGAACATCTACTCCATCGCTGAAGATGCCGTATTCAGTGTGCCGCGCGGTCTGACCCTGGGCTCGCTGGCCCTGGGTGCAACGCCGTGGCAGACCATGACGCGGGTGGTGATCCTCACCGCCAGCCCTGGCATCTTCTCGGCCTTGATGATCGGCATGGGCCGCGCTGTCGGCGAGACCATGATCGTGCTGATGGCCACCGGTAATACACCGATCATGGACATGAACCTGTTCGAAGGCATGCGTACGCTGGCGGCGAACGTCGCGGTTGAGATGCCGGAGTCCGAAGTCGGCGGCAGTCACTATAGGGTGCTGTTCCTGGCGGCGCTGGTGCTGCTGTTGTTCACCTTCGTGATGAACACGCTTGCGGAGCTGATTCGTCAGCGTCTGCGCAAGAAATATTCGTCTCTCTAAGGAAGGTAGAAGTCTGTGAAACAGAACTCCCTCAAGAGTTGGTTCAAGAGCGGTGCCCCCGGCGTCTGGATGAGCGCGGGCGCTGTGTCCATCGCGGTGATCATGACCCTGGGCTTGCTGACAGTGATCGCCGTCCGTGGCTTGGGCCACTTCTGGCCGGCTGATGTGGTGCGTGCGCAGTACAACGTGCCCAATCAGGCTAACCATGTATTGATCGGTGAAGTGGTGCAGGCCGAGGAAGTGCCTCGCGCTCGCCTCAAGGGTGCAGGCTTGCCGGTACCCGATGTCGGCCCGGAGTTCATGACCCGCGAGCTGTTCAAGGTCGGTAATCGTGATTCCAACCCAAGCGATTTCACCTGGGTTGTCGGCGAGTGGCTGACGGAACAGAGCACACCTGCCGAGCTGATGACCCTGGAGCGTCGTGAGTGGGGTAACTACTACGGCTATCTGGTCAATCTCAAGGAAGACGGCAAGGTCATCGCCGAAGGTGAAGCGGCCTGGCCGATGCTTCAAGAGCGAATCAAGCGCGTCGAAACCCTGGCCAGTGAGCTCAACAAACTCGAGAAAAAAGACATTGGCGCCATCAACCATGGCATCGAGCGTCTGCGTCTGCACAAACGCAAACTGGAACTCGACGGCACGCTCGATGCTGCCGCTCAAGCGGACATGGACAGCGAGCGCGCCGAACTGGATGCTCGTTACCAGGCAATTGAAGGGCGACTGGGCTCGCTGCATGAGGCGTTCAATCGCGACAGCCTGACGGCCCGCGATGCCAACGGCAACGAAGTGGTGATCAGCGTCGGCAAAGTGGTTCACGCTTACCAACCGAATGCCATGGGCACCTTTACCAAGCTGGGTTTCTACTTCAAGAAACTGTGGGAGTTCCTCAGCGAAGACCCGCGTGAAGCCAACACCGAAGGCGGGATCTTCCCGGCGATTTTCGGTACCGTGATGATGACCCTGATCATGGCGATGATCGTCACCCCGTTCGGCGTCCTGGCTGCGGTGTACCTGCGAGAGTACGCACGGCAAGGCCCGGTCACCCGTTTGATCCGTATCGCAGTGAACAACCTGGCCGGGGTGCCGGCGATTGTGTACGGGGTATTCGGCCTGGGCTTCTTTGTTTACGTGCTCGGCGGTTCGGTGGACCGGTTGTTCTTTCCTGAAGCTTTGCCAGCACCGACCTTCGGCACGCCAGGCTTGCTCTGGGCGTCTCTGACCCTCGCACTGTTGGCCGTCCCCGTGGTGATCGTGGCCACGGAAGAAGGTCTGGCGCGGATTCCGCGTACCGTTCGCGAAGGTTCGCTGGCACTCGGCGCAACCAAGGCTGAAACCTTATGGAAGATCGTGCTGCCCATGGCCAGCCCGGCGATGATGACCGGCATGATTCTGGCGGTCGCCCGTGCTGCTGGCGAAGTGGCGCCGTTGATGCTGGTGGGTGTCGTGAAACTGGCGCCGTCGCTGCCAGTGGACGGCAACTACCCGTACCTGCACCTTGACCAGAAGATCATGCACTTGGGCTTCCATATTTATGACGTCGGCTTCCAGAGCCCGAACGTCGAAGCCGCGCGGCCGCTGGTGTACGCCACGGCGCTGCTGCTGGTGCTGGTGATCGCCTTGCTCAACCTGTCTGCGGTGGCCATTCGTAACCACCTGCGCGAGAAGTACAAAGCGCTGGATAGCTGATTTGAAGAGCGCCGCCCACTCATGCGAGGAGGGCGGTTCGATGAAACGAATTGTTAGCGTATGGAGTAACCCTATGCAGCACGAAACCCATACCCACGGCATCAACATGTCCGCCCTGGGACGCGATAAGCAAGGCCTGAACCTGGCGAATGAAACCGTTGCACTCGAAGTGCCGGGCCTGAGCCTGTTCTACGGCGACAAGCAGGCGTTGTTCGACGTCAGCATGAACATCCCGAAACAACGCGTGACCGCCTTTATCGGCCCGTCCGGCTGCGGCAAATCGACCCTGTTGCGCACGTTCAACCGGATGAACGACCTGGTTGACGGCTGCCGCGTGGACGGCGCCATCAACCTGTACGGCCACGACATCTATCGCAAGGGCGAAGACGTGGCTGAACTGCGTCGCCGCGTCGGCATGGTGTTCCAGAAGCCTAACCCGTTCCCGAAAACCATCTATGAAAACGTGGTGTACGGCCTGCGTATTCAGGGCATCAACAAAAAACGTGTACTCGACGAAGCGGTCGAGTGGGCACTCAAGGGTGCGGCACTGTGGGAGGAGGTCAAAGACCGCCTGCACGAGTCGGCACTGGGTCTGTCCGGTGGTCAGCAACAACGGTTGGTGATTGCACGTACTATCGCCGTGGAGCCGGAAGTCCTGCTGCTCGATGAGCCGTGCTCGGCACTCGATCCGATCTCGACGCTGAAAGTCGAAGAACTGATCTACGAGCTGAAAGCCAAGTACACCATCGTCATCGTGACCCACAACATGCAACAGGCGGCGCGGGTCTCCGACTACACCGCCTTCATGTACATGGGCAAACTGGTCGAGTTCGGTGATACCGACACGCTGTTCACCAACCCGGCGAAAAAACAGACAGAAGACTACATCACCGGCCGTTACGGCTAGGGCCTGGCGGGTTGGCCCTGAAGTACTGCTGCGGTCTCGTAGTTAACTGGACGTTCCAAGGACAATAAGCATGATCGATAAAGACAGCCTTACTCATCACATCTCCCAGCAGTTCAATGCCGAACTCGAGGAAGTGCGCAGCCATCTACTGGCGATGGGTGGCCTGGTCGAGAAACAGGTCAACGATGCGGTGACCTCGTTGATCGAAGCCGACTCGGGCCTGGCCCAGCAGGTTCGTGACATCGACGACCAGATCAACCAGATGGAACGCAACATTGATGAAGAATGCCTGCGCATTCTTGCGCGTCGTCAGCCAGCGGCCTCCGACCTGCGTTTGATCATCAGCATCTCCAAGTCTGTGATCGATCTTGAGCGCATCGGTGATGAGTCCACCAAAATTGCCAAGCGCGCCATTCAGCTGTGTGAAGAAGGCGAATCGCCGCGCGGTTACGTTGAAGTGCGGCATATCGGCGATCAGGTGCGCAACATGGTCCGTGATGCACTTGATGCGTTCGCCCGCTTCGATGCCGATCTGGCGCTGTCCGTGGCCCAGTATGACAAGACCATCGACCGCGAATACAAAACCGCGCTGCGCGAGCTGGTCACGTACATGATGGAAGACCCGCGCTCTATCTCGCGGGTGTTGAGCGTGATTTGGGTGCTGCGTTCGCTGGAGCGTATCGGCGACCATGCCCGTAATATTTCGGAGCTGGTCATCTACCTGGTGCGCGGCACCGACGTCCGCCATATGGGCCTCAAGCGCATGAAGGAAGAAGTGCAGGGCGTCAGCAGCGATAGCGCTAATGTTCTGGGTAAATCTGACGATAAATAAGATTGCCTGCAAAAAAACGCCCGGCTCATTGTCGGGCGTTTTCGTTACGGGCGTTGAACTCAAGCCGCCCGCGAACGAAAAGTCCTGGCGTCGTTAATCGGTTTGGCAATTGGCCATCAACCAGCGCTATGCTTGCCGGGATTTTAAAGGGAAAGATCAATGAGTAAAGTCAGTGTGCTGGTGGTGGACGACGCGCCGTTTATTCGCGATCTGGTGAAAAAAGGGTTACGTAACTACTTCCCCGGTATTCACATCGAAGACGCCGTCAACGGTCGCAAGGCTCAGGTCTTGCTGGAGCGTCAGGCGTTTGATCTGGTGTTGTGCGACTGGGAAATGCCGGAGATGTCCGGGCTGGAACTGCTGACCTGGTGCCGTGGGCAGGACAACCTCAAGGCCCTGCCTTTCATCATGGTCACCAGCCGTGGCGACAAGGAAAACGTGGTCCAGGCGATCCAGGCCGGCGTTACCGACTTTATCGGCAAGCCGTTCACCAATGAGCAGCTGCTGACCAAGGTCAAGAAGGCGCTGGCCAGAGTCGGCAAGCTCGACACCCTGTTGGCCAGCGCGCCAACCAAGATGAACTCGGCGTTCGGTAATGATTCCCTCAGCGCCCTGACCGGTGGCAAGGCGGAAGTGGTCAGGCCGGCTGCTGCGCCAGCTACCGGGCCTAAAGCGGCACCCTTGATCAACCCGGCTGCCCAGGCCTCTGCGCCTGCTGCTGCGTCAGCCCTTGGCGGTCGCGGTCAAGGCCAATTGCGGTTGCCCAGCGGTAACCAGCAATGCGTGATCAAGGCGCTGAGCCTCAAGGAAGCGCTGCTGGTGGTGCGTCGCGGTGACGTCTTGCCACAAGTACTCGACAGCGCCGTACTCGACCTGGAACAAGGCGAGAACGCCGAAGTCGCCCGTCTCAACGGCTACCTGCACGCCATCGTCGCCTACGAACCAAAACCCGACAGCGACTGGTTGCAACTGACCTTCCGCTTTGTCGATCAGGACGCGCAGAAACTCGACTACGTCTCCCGCTTGATCGCCCGCGGCACGGCGCAAAAGCACTTCTCACCGGGGGGTTGATCCCTTGGCATCAGCGCCTCTGCAGGCTTGTCTGCGGAGGCGCTGATGCGGTTTGTCTGATTTCCCCGCCTCTTTGCTACTGATTGATACCGCCACCCCCAAA
The DNA here is from genome assembly GCF_056680355.1 of Pseudomonas sp. ASL8. Classification (NCBI taxonomy): domain Bacteria; kingdom Pseudomonadati; phylum Pseudomonadota; class Gammaproteobacteria; order Pseudomonadales; family Pseudomonadaceae; genus Pseudomonas; species Pseudomonas sp. ASL8. The sequence continues at coordinate 1,738,978 of NZ_CM155278.1, forward strand.
TGGCGGCAAATCGCTGCTACGCTCTCCCTGCCTCCCACTACCCAGATATCAATCACGATGCTCGAGCGCTGCTTACTCCTGTGTGCTCTGCTGCTGACCGCGCAATCGTCGGCGGCGTTGACCATCTATAAATTCACCGATGCCAATGGCGTGGTCTCGTTTACTGACAGGCCGACGGCGGGTGCTACGGTGGTGGTGCCGCGCGAGCGGATCGTCGAGCACCTTGAAAAACAGGTGCATCTGAACATCAAAAAGGACAAGGGTGTGCACAGCCTGTTTGTGCGCAACGATACGTATGCGCCGGTCGAGGTAGAGCTGCAGGTCACGGCGCTGAAGAACGTGCTGGGCGTCACGGAGCAGACGATCCACCGTGTCATTCCCGCCCGCAGCGCGTTGCGTCTGGCCGTGCTCAGCCCTAGGCAAGCGGGCAAGGCGCTGAGTTACACGCCCAAGCTGCGCTACTCGTTGGGCGACCCTGGGCGTCAGCCTCAGGGTTACAGTTATCCGCTGCCTTGGCAGGGTGGGCCTTTTCGCCTGAGCCAGGGCCCCAATGGCGCCTTCAGCCATTTTGGTATTAAAAGCCGTTACGCGATGGACATCGCCATGCCCGAAGGCACGCCGATCATTGCCGCGCGGGCGGGGACGGTGGTTAAAACCGAGAATGGTCAATCGGGCCACGGCGCGGACCCTTCAGGCAATTTTGTCCGGATTCTGCACGACGACGGCACCATGGGTGTCTATTTGCACCTGATGCGTGGTTCGGTGAGCGTCAAGGAAGGTCAGCACGTCGTTGTTGGCAGCGCGCTGGCGCGTTCCGGCAATACCGGCAACAGCAGCGGGCCCCATCTGCATTTCGTGGTGCAGCGCAACGGCGGGCTGGGGCTGGAGTCGATTCCCTATCGGTTCGCTGAGCGCGTCGACAGCCTGCCGAACTTTGCGGTGGGCGGGAACTGAGGCGGTCGGGATCACCCAGACCGCACAGTAGATTGCGCAGTTCATCACGTGGGAACGAACAGGCCTTTCCAGGTCAATCCAGCTTGAGCACCTTGGCCAGGACGATTTTCGGCCCTTTCATCTTTTTGATGATGATGCGCAGGCCTTCGACCTCCAGCACTTCCTCTTCTTCAGGCACCCGTTTCAGGGTTTCGTAGATCAATCCGGCGAGTGTCTCCGCGTCGATGTGGTCCAGATCGATACCCAGCAGGCGCTCGATCTTGAACAACGGCGTATCGCCCCGTACCAGCAACTTGCCGGGTTGGTAGGCGAGAATGCCGCGTTCGGCCTTGCGGTGTTCGTCCTGGATATCGCCGACCAATACTTCCAGCACGTCTTCCATGGTCAGGTAACCGATGATTTTGCCGTCGGCCTCCTCAACCAGTGCGAAGTGCGCGCCACCCTTGCGGAACTGCTCCAGCAGGCGTGACAGCGGCATGTGTTTGGACACGCGCTCCAGCGGCCGGGTCAGCTCGGCGAGGTTGAACGACTCGGGGATATGGTCCAGCGCGGCCAGTTCCAGCAACAAGTCCTTGATGTGCAGCAGGCCGACGAATTCACCGCGCTCTGCATCGTAGACCGGGTAGCGGCTGAATTTGTGACGGCGGAACAGGGCCAGGATTTCCTTGAGCGGCGCATTGCAGTCCAGGGTCACCAGGTCTTCGCGGGAGTTGGCCCAGTCGACCACCTCCAGTTCGCCCATTTCGACGGCGGAGGCCAGCACGCGCATGCCTTGATCGCTCGGGTCCTGACCACGGCTCGAATGCAGAATCAGCTTCAGTTCTTCACGGCTGTATTGATGGTCGTGATGCGGGCCGGGTTCGCCTTGCCCGGCGATGCGCAGGATGCCGTTGGCACTGGCGTTGAGCAGGTAGATCGCCGGGTACATGGTCCAATAGAACATATACAGCGGTACGGCCGTCCATAGCGACAGCAGCTCGGGTTTGCGGATCGCCCAGGATTTGGGGGCCAGCTCGCCGACGACGATGTGCAGGTAAGAAATGATGAAAAATGCGCTGAAGAAGGAGATGCCCTTGATCAATTCCGGCGACTGTACGCCGACCATGTCCAGCAGCGGGGCCAACAAGTGGGCAAACGCCGGCTCACCGACCCAGCCAAGGCCGAGGGAGGCGAGGGTGATACCCAACTGGCAAGCTGAAAGATAGGCGTCCAGCTGGCTGTGGACCGTGCGCAGGATATGACCGCGCCAGCCGTTTTTAACGGCGATGGATTCGACCTTGGTTGAACGCAGCTTGACCATGGCGAACTCGGCGGCAACGAAAAAGCCGTTGAGCAGAACCAGGACCATTGCAAAAAGAATCATGCCGAAATCGGCAAAAAGTGAGGCCAGGTTATAACTAGGGGAAGGGTCCATGGTGGAGTTTTAAAGGTTCCGTATTATCTAGGGGGCTGCCGCAGCCAAAGTGACGGGCATAAGAGGGGCAATGTAGCGGCTACCGGCCAGCTTGCCTAGGGGTTTGCTCAGAGCTTGATCACTTGGGCAGGGGCAAAATGGCAGGTAAAACTGCTGCCTTTGCCCAGCACGCTGCTGATATCCAGCGTGCCACGATGGCGTAACAACACGTGCTTGACGATGGCCAGACCAAGCCCGGTGCCACCGGTATTGGAGGCTCGGCTGGAATCGACGCGGTAGAAACGCTCGGTCAGGCGCGGCAAATGCTTGGCCTCGATACCGGGGCCTGAATCCTGTACGCACAAGTGCGCACCTTGCTCGTCGCTCCACCAGCGGATGTGGATGGCGCCTTCGGCCGGGGTGTATTTCACCGCATTGAACACCAGATTGGAAAACGCACTGCGCAGCTCGGGCTCGCTGCCCTTGAGTCCGAGTGTGCTGTCGATTTCCAGGGTGATGCGCTGGTTGCGCTGCCCGGACAACGCCTGGGCGTCATTTTTGATGGTCTGCAACAGCGTTGATACGACGACCGGTTGGTTACCCGACGGGTAGTCAGTGGCTTCGAGTTTGGCCAGCAACAGCAAGTCATTGAGCAGGGTTTGCATGCGCGCGCCCTGCTGTTGCATCTGCTGCAGGGCACGAGCCCAGCGCGGGTTTATCTCTTCAACGTTATCGAGCAAGGTTTCCAGATAGCCACAGATCACCGTCAGTGGCGTGCGCAGCTCATGAGAGACGTTGGCGACAAAGTCTTTGCGCATCTGCTCAAGCTGATGAATGCGGGTCACATCGCGGACCAGCATCAGGTGTTCGTTGTTGCCATAGCGGGTGATGAGCAGTTGCACGCGCACGCGATCATTGATCGGCGAGGGGATCTCCAGCGGCTCAAGGTAGTTGTTCTGCTCGAAGTATTCTTTGAAGCGTGGATGACGCACCAGGTTGGTCACAGGCTGACCGCTGTCCTGCGGGGTTTTCAGGCCGAGCAGGGTTTCCGCTGCGCGGTTCCACCACTCCAGGTTGCCGTCGCTGTCGAGCATGATCACTGCGTCTTTGAGGGCCGCAGTGGACTCCTGAACGCGGTCGATCACCGCTTGCAACCGGCCGCGCACGCGTTGGTCGCGGCGTTGCAGCTGATAAATGCTGTCGAACACGTCGCCCCACAAACCGTACCCGTCAGGCGGTGGTTCGTCGGGTTTATGCTGGCGTAGCCACTGGTGCAGGCGCAGTAATTGTTTAAGTGTCCACGTCAGGTAAATCGCCAGCCCAATCGCCAGGCTCCAGCCGTAATAGCCGCTGATCAAACCGATCACCAGGCAGCCGGTCACCAATAGCAGCATGTGACGGATCAGGGTGCCATGCCAGTTTTGGTTCAATTAAAACGCATCCTTGTCGAGTGGGCGGTCAATCAGGCCTGTCAGCAGCCAACGCGCTAAAGACGCGCGGGATCAGCTCTTGGTAGAAAAACGGTAACCAGTGCCGCGAACAGTTTGAACCAGATTCTCGTAGGCGTCGCCGAGGGCTTTGCGCAGGCGTCGGATATGCACGTCTACGGTGCGCTCTTCGACATACACGTTGCCGCCCCACACCTGATCGAGCAATTGGCCACGGGTGTAGGCACGCTCCTGGTGGGTCATGAAAAATTGCAGCAAACGGTATTCGGTCGGGCCCATTTCCGCGGGTTTGCCGTCGATGGTGACGCGGTGGCTGATCGGATCGAGTAACAGGCCGCCGACTTCAATCGGTGCTTCGACATCGCTCGGCCCGGCGCGGCGTAACACAGCCTTGAGGCGTGCGACCAGTTCGCGGGGTGAGAACGGTTTGGTGATGTAGTCGTCGGCGCCGACTTCCAGGCCCTGGATCTTGTTGTCCTCTTCACCCTTGGCGGTGAGCATGATGATCGGGATGTCCCCGGTCAGTTCGTCGCGCTTGAGCCTGCGGGCCAATTCGATGCCCGAGGTGCCAGGCAGCATCCAGTCGAGCAAAATCAGGTCCGGTTTGCGGTCAACGATGATGGCATGGGCTTGCTGGGAGTTTTCGGCTTCCATGCAATCGTAGCCGGCCATTTCCAACGCAACGGCGATCATTTCGCGAATAGGCGCTTCGTCGTCAACTATCAGAATGCTCCTGCCAGCCATGCTCGGTCCTCTTGTCATTTAACTGTCTTGAGCCGCATTAGATAACGGAATTATTGCAGTCGTGTGACAGCCTGGGGATGGTCAGTATGCCTGCGTATTTTGGGTCTAAGCTTAGAGCTCGCTCTTAAAACAAAAAGAGGATGCATCCAAATGACTAAAATCTCGAAAACCTTGCTTGGCGTGTTCACCGCGGCGGCCCTGGCTTCGTCCGGGATGGCGTTCGCTGCGGACCCTGCCATGGTCAAGAATGGAATGATGGTCGATCAGAAGGGGATGACGCTGTACACCTTCGACAAGGACGCTGACGGTAAGTCAATGTGCAATGGCTCGTGCGCTGAAAGCTGGCCACCCCTGATGGCGCCTGCCGATGGCAAGGCTGCTGGCGAGTGGACAATGATCAAGCGTGACGACGGCAAGATGCAGTGGGCCTACGACGGCAAACCGCTCTACACCTTCAAAATGGACAAAAAAGCGGGAGACATGATGGGCGACGGCAAAATGGACATGTGGCACGCCGCCAAGCATTAAGCGCCAGGCTGTTGCGTTAGCCGTCTGCTTGAATTCTGACGGTTAACGCAGTGCATAATCGGCGACGATGCCGACAAAAATGGCCAGCCCTGCCCAATGGTTATGCAAAAACGCCTTGAAGCAGCGTTGCGGCTCACGATTGCGGGTGTACCAGAACTCCCAGACAAAGCACCCGGCAGCCACCAGCAGACCCACGTGGAAGCAAGTGCCCAGCTCAAAGCGTGATCCGGCCAGCAGCAGGCAGCCCAGCGCCAGGCCCTGCAAACCCAGAATAATCACGCGGTCTGCGTCGCCAAACAGCACTGCCGTGGATTTGACCCCGATTTTCAGATCGTCTTCGCGGTCGGTCATCGCGTAGTAGGTGTCGTAGCCCACAGTCCACAGCAGGTTAGCGATGTACAGCAACCAGGCGGCTGCTGGCAGGTCGCCGGTCTCCGCGGTGAACGCCATCGGCATGCCCCATGAAAACGCTGCACCCAGCACCACCTGCGGGTAGTAGGTATAGCGCTTCATGAAGGGGTAGCACGCAGCCAGTGCCAGACCGCCGAACGACAGCCAGACGGTCAGCGAGTTGGTGAGCAACACCAGGAGAAAACTCAAGCCCACCAGCACCGCGAACAACACCAACGCTTCACGCGAGCTGACCTTGCCGCTGACCAGCGGGCGCTGCTCGGTACGTTTGACGTGGCCGTCGACTTTACGGTCGGCGAAGTCATTGATCACGCAACCGGCGGCACGCATCAGAATCACGCCGATCACGAAAATCAGCAGATTGCTCAAAGACGGCACGCCCTTGGCCGCGATCCACAGCGCCCACAGGGTCGGCCACAGCAGCAGGTAAATGCCGATGGGCTTGTCGACGCGGGTCAGCTGGATAAAGTCCCAGGCCCTTGGATTCAGGCGGTTCAGCGATTTAAGCAGGCTCAGGTACATCAATGACGCTCCGTAACAACGGGCCCGGCGACTTCAATCGCGTGCCACAGATTCGGCAGAAAGACTTCGGCCACCAACAGACTCAAGGCGCCACGGCTGAAACATGAGCGTCGGCCCCATAAGCCTTCGACAGCATCATCAGCGGGCAGCCACGCGGCAGGGTAGTGGCACACCTCCAGGGCGCCGCGTTCGAACGCCGCGTCGCAAAACAGCAGCTCGCCCAGTGACCGCGTGCCCAGCTCATCCATATTCAGCCCGCCTTCCAGCAGGGCGCTTTGTGCCGCGACGCTACGGGCAAAGACCCACTTCCGGGCATTGCCGCGCAAATACACCTCGCGCACCCAGCCAAGGCTTTGAGCGGGCAAGTCCAGCGCTGCGCATTCGTCCGCGCGCAGGGTTTGCCAGCCCTCGAACAGCGGGGTCACGCTGAAACCATTGGCAGAGAGGCGAGTGAGACGGCGGGTCAGCGAGTCCTGATTGAATAGCCAATCGAGGGTTACAGGCTCGGGCAACTCCATCAGCTGATTTTGCTGGAGCCAGTCGGGGGCAACAAGAAGAAGGCGTTGGTGGGACACGGTGGGTAATTATTGGCAACAGTCGAAGCGGCGAGCTTAGCATGTTTGATTGCGGGGCCTGACCCCTGAGGACAGCCCTGTTGCGTCGATCGCGCTTGCATCTGGGCGCCCCGATCAGTACAAAACGCCCTGAGCCTGGCGGCAATCGCGTTACCCATCGACCGCCTGGGCCAGGACAGCCTGAGAACCGAGAGTATTTACCAATGAAGAAGTGGCAGTGCATTGTGTGTGGCTTGATCTATAACGAGGCTGACGGCTGGCCAGACGACGGCATCGCGCCGGGAACCCGCTGGGAAGACGTGCCTGCGGACTGGCTGTGCCCGGACTGTGGTGTGGGCAAAATGGATTTTGAAATGATCGAAATCGGCTGATCTGCCGTTCGACCTTTTGCACCTCAATCAGGAGAACCGAATGAACGCACCTGTCGTAATCGTGGGCACTGGCCTGGCGGGCTACAACCTCGCCCGGGAATTTCGCAAGCTCGATGGCGAAACGCCGCTGCTGCTGATTACCGCGGATGACGGGCGTTCCTACTCCAAGCCAATGCTCTCCACCGGCTTTGGGAAAAATAAGGAAGCCGATGGCTTGAGCATGGCCGAACCCGGCGCCATGGCTGAGCAACTGAAAGCCGAAGTGCGCACCCACACGCGTATCAGCGGCATCGATCCGGGGCACAAGCGCCTGTGGATTGGCGAAGAGGCCGTGTACTACCGCGACCTGATCCTCGCCTGGGGCGCTGAAACCGTGCGTGTCCCTGTTGAAGGTGATGCCAGTGACGCGATATTCCCGATCAACGATCTTGAGGATTACGCACGGTTTCGCGCTGCGGCCGCAGGCAAACATCGGGTGTTGCTGCTGGGCGCCGGTTTAATTGGTTGCGAGTTCGCCAACGACCTGATCATCGGTGGCTATGAAGTGGACCTGGTTGCGCCTTGTGAGCAAGTCATGCCGACGTTACTTCACCCGGCAGCCGCTGCTGCGGTGCAAGCAGGCCTGGAAGAGCTGGGTGCGCGTTTCCACCTGGGGCCGGTGCTGACGCGCCTGCTACGTACCGAGCAGGGGCTGGAGGCCCACCTTTCCGATGGAGAAGTGCTCCCGTGTGACGTGGTGGTCTCAGCCATTGGCTTGCGTCCGCGTGTCGATCTGGCCGCTGCAGCAGGATTGCAGACCGGTCGCGGGATTGTGGTCGATCGTCATTTGCAGACATCCCACGCCAATATCTTCGCGCTGGGCGACTGCGCGGAAGTCGATGGCTTGAATCTGCTCTACGTCATGCCGCTGATGAGCTGCGCGCGCGCACTGGCGCAAACCCTTGCCGGCAACCCGACCGCAGTCAGTTATGGCCCTATGCCGATCACCGTAAAAACCCCGGTGTGTCCGCTGGTGGTTTCACCCGTACCGCGCGGCATGGAAGGGGTGTGGACCGTTGAAGGGCAGGGTGCCGATATCAAAGCCCTGTGCCGCGACACCCGCGGCAACCTGCTGGGTTACGCCCTGACTGGCACCGCCGTCATGGAAAAAATGGCCCTGAACAAAGGCTTGCCGCCCCTCTTGGCGTAAATACTGGTCGTTCTGTCGGATAAGCCCCGTTTTTGTTTCTACAAACGTCGCGCACAGGCTGGCGCGGGCCCCGACGGCATGCCATCCTCATTCTCGTCTGCCGCATCGTAGAGCTGTTGCGGCGCCTTGGTCGCTGTTCGGGAAGAACAGCACGGACATAACAACAAAAAAACGTCAAAGAGGCTTTATATGCGTAAACCAGAACTCGCAGCCGCCATTGCTGAAAAAGCGGATCTCACCAAAGAACAAGCCAACAAGGTACTCAACGCAGTGCTTGAAGAGATCACCGGCGCACTGCATCGTAAAGACAGCGTCACCTTGGTGGGATTCGGCACTTTCTTGCAGCGTCACCGCGGTGCCCGTACCGGCAAAAACCCGCAAACAGGTGAGCCAGTCAAAATCAAGGCGAGCAACACCGTGGCCTTCAAGCCTGGCAAATTTTTGAAAGACAGCGTTAATCCTTAATCTGCTCGACGCCTCAGCGGGAGGCGAGCAGCAGCAAAAAATGGGCATACCAATCGGGTTGGCAGGTTGGGTGCCTATTTTTTTGCATTGAAAAAGGTGGGGTGTGCTGACCTGAAATTGTCGAACAATCTGATTCCAGTAGCGATCCTCGCCGATCGAGTAACATTTCACTACGGTTGCAGGTGCTGCAAACCGCTACACTGCGCCGCTGGCCGCTTTTGACCTGAGCGGCGTCCCCGTTGAGGCTGTGTGCATGAAATTTCGTTTTCTCCTGTGGATGCTCGGCCGAATGATGGCCAAAGCCAGCCGCAACAATCCCGCTTTTCAGAATCAATTGGCCGGTAAAGAATTGACCTTCCAGCTGCAGACATTCGACGGCACGGTCGCGCGCCATTTCGTCGTGAGCGGCCAGCGCCTCATCAGCCGTCCAGGCGTGGTCGCCGAGCCAGCGTTCTCGATTTCGTTCAAGGATGCTGCGTTCGGTTTCGCCACGATGCGTGCTAAAAACAAGCAATTGGCGTTTATGCAGGGGATTCAGGACAAGGACATCCAGATCACGGGTAATCCGGGCCTGGTGATCTGGTTTCAGGGCTTGACCAAGTTCCTCAAGCCGAAGAAGAAAGCGGTCTGAGATCACCTGCAGGAGATGTTGCCCCGTCTTCGACATTGCGCTGTCGCGCAGCAAACGGGGTCTCTCCTGCAGGGTGTGACTGTTTAAGCGAATTGCGACGCCAGTTCGCGCAGCAGTACTTCGGCTTCCAGTACCTTTTTCACCGACTCTTCGGCTTTGTCGCGCGGCAGACCCAAGCGTTCGAACAGTTCGTCCGGGATGTCCTCTTCCGGCCCTGAACCGATGCCGTTTTTACGCAGCAAGCGTACCGACAGGCACACCAGATTCGCGTACTCGCAATGAGCGCCAGCGTAGGACGGATCGTGCTGGAAGCGCAGCGCCGTGGCCAACTCCTCAGGCATATCCCAGTAGCGCATCAGCCATGCACCGATCTGTTCACGGCTGATGCCCAGCAGATGCTGCTCGACATAGCTGTGGCAGAGGTGCGGATTGACCTCCAGATGGCGGCAGATCAGCGAGAAATGCGGCGGGAAAACGTGTGCCAGCAACAGGTAACCGAAGTTGTGCAGCAAACCGGCGAGGTACGTCAGGCCGGCTTCCGGACGCTGTGCCCGAGGCATGGCGCGGGTCAGGCCTTCGATCACGGCCGCAGTGTAGATCGACTGCTGCCAGTAAGGCGTGGTGTGTTGCGGATGGTCTTTGGGCAGGCTCAGGGTTTTCCCCAGCGCCAGACCCAAGGCCAGGTTGATCACCAGGTCGAAGCCAAGCACGCGGACGATGGCGTCTTCCACCGAGCGGATTTTGCCGGGCGACGCGTAGTAAGGCGAAGCGGCCCAGCTGACCACTTGTGCCGCCAATGCCGGGTCGGTCTCGACCACGCCGGTGATGTCGTCAATCGTGGCGTTGGGATCGACCCGCAGCTTGATGATTTTTTGCGCGGTCTCGGCCAGCGGTGGAATTTCCAGCGTCTCTTCCAGACGTTGCTGAATGCGACGTGCGGTGAAGGCGTGCATCGCCTGGATGATTTCCTCGCGGTCATCGTCCGGGCGGTCAAGGTTGGGCCGGATCAAGCTCAATGGTTCGCCGAACGTTGCCGCGCTGGCTTTGCTCATCATGCCTTTGAAGGCCTCGCTGGAGATTTCCAGCAACAGGCCCGGCTCGCCGGAATTGATCAGCAGCGTCGGCTCTTCCAGCAATCGCTCTTCGTACAGGCACGGTGAGCCGTTCAGCGCAGGCAGGCCAGGCAGCATGCTCTGGTTGAATTTACCGAGCATGCGATCGAGGCGTTCTTGAGGAATGGCGGTCAGCGTGCGTCCGGTCAACTCGGCGAGACGGTTGAGGTCCAGCAGATGGCTCTGCGGAAACAGGACCAGCAGCGCGCCAACGGCGTCGCCGAGGAGTACGGCCTGGACTCTCTGCGAGGCAGGAAGGCTCGTGTCATCCATGACTTCCCGGTAGCTGACGGCTAATTTGCCGAACAGCGCCCGAATGACAGACGGAGCGGGCGGGGTTGCATCGGCGAAGGCAACTTCTGTCATGACTCGTATCCAGATTGTTACAATTTAGGGAGTATAACCAGCTTAGTTATCCGGCGTCGTTATCGACGCACACTCTTCATACCTGTCCATATTGCTGGCCATGGCGCAGCCAGCGCTCCAGCAGTGGGCTTACATGTTGGGGCCAGCGTTCGAGCAAGGCTTGTGCGGCGTCCCTGACGGCTGGCAACAGGTCTGCGTCGCGCATCAGGTCGGCGACCTTGAATTGCAGCAAGCCAGTCTGCCGGGTGCCGAGCATTTCGCCAGGGCCGCGCAGTTCTAAATCTTTTTCAGCGATGACGAAACCATCATTGGTCTCGCGCATGATGCCCAGTCGTTGCCGACCAATCTGCGACAGGGGTGGATGATAGAGCAATACACAATGACTCGCGGCGCTGCCCCGTCCGACGCGCCCGCGCAACTGGTGCAGTTGCGCCAGGCCCAGACGTTCGGGGTTTTCGATAATCATCAGGCTGGCATTGGGTACATCGACGCCGACCTCGATGACGGTGGTTGCCACCAGCAGTTGCAAGGCGCCTTGTTTGAACTCGGCCATGACGGCGGCTTTTTCCGCGGGTTTCATGCGCCCGTGGATCAAGCCCACGCGCAACTCGCCCAAGGCGCTGGTCAGCTCTTCGAATGAGGTTTCGGCGGCCTGACAGGTGAGTTCTTCGGATTCTTCGATCAGGGTGCAGACCCAATAGGCCTGACGCCCTTCAGCGCAGGCCGCGCGAACGCGTTCGACGACTTCAACCCGGCGACTGTCGACCACCAGCACGGTATTGACCGGTGTGCGGCCCGGTGGGAGTTCGTCGAGGATGGAGGTGTCGAGGTCGGCGTAGGCACTCATGGCCAGGGTGCGCGGGATGGGCGTCGCAGTCATGATCAGCTGATGCGGGCACATCAGACCGCCAACGCCCTTTTTGCGCAGGGCCAGGCGCTGTTGTACGCCGAAGCGGTGCTGTTCATCGATGATGACCAGCGCCAGATTCTTGAACTGCACTTCGTCCTGAAACAGCGCGTGGGTGCCCACTACCATGGGTGTACCGCCAGCAATCTGCTCCAGCGAGGCGACCCGGGCTTTGCCCTTGAGCTTGCCAGCCAGCCACGCGACATCAACGCCCAAAGGTTCGAGCCAGCGTTTGAAGTTGACGTAATGCTGTTCAGCCAGAATTTCGGTCGGTGCCATCAGCGCCACTTGATAACCCGCTTCCAGTGCCTGCAAGGCCGCCAGAGCAGCGACCACGGTTTTGCCCGCGCCGACATCGCCCTGAATCAGGCGCAGCATGGGTTCTGGCTGACTCAGGTCATAAGCGACTTCGTTGCCGACCCGTTGCTGCGCGCCAGTGGGTGCAAAACCAAGGTTGGCGAGGAACTGTGGTGGCAGCTTTGTGGCCTTGGGCAATGCCGGTGCGCGCTGCGAGCGCAGGCTTTCACGCAGGCGCTGCTGCGACAGCTGATGGGTCAGCAACTCTTCGAATGCCAGACGGTGCTGAGCCCAGTGATGGCCGAGGGCAAGCTCTTCCAGGTCGGCGTTCGCGGGCGGATGGTGCAAATAACGAATGGCTTCATCCAGCGGCGCCAGTTGATAGTCGCGGGCCAGCTCTTCAGGCAGCCAGTCGGGCAGACTTTTTGGGCCCAGCAGCGCCAGGCTTTGCTGGCACAGCTGGCGCAAACGCTGCTGAGTCAGGCCTTCGGTGGTCGGATAAATGGGCGTAAGGGTCTGCTCTACCGCGATGTGCTCATCGCCGGTCAGCGAACGATATTCCGGGTGATAGATTTCCAGTCCGGAGGCGCCGGGTCTGGCTTCACCGTAGCAGCGCAGATGGGTGCCGCGCTTCATTCCCTCTTTTTGCGCGTTGCTGAAGTGATAAAAGCGCAGGCTGAGCGTGCCCGTGCCGTCGCCCAGGCGCACCAGCAGGCTGCGGCGCTTGCCCATGACCACATCGGCGCCGCTGACCACCCCTTCGATCACCGCGTCCTGGCCCGGACGCAACGCACCGATGGGCACGACGCGGGTCCGGTCCTGATAACGCAGGGGCAAGTGGAACAGGACGTCCTGAAGATTCTCGAGGCCTACCTTGGCCAGTTTCTCGGCCATGGCCGCGCCGACGCCTTTAAGCGCCGTGACGGAGACGTGGGACAACTCGCTCATGTTGCGACTTAGCTCGCTTCTACTTTAGGCCGGGTCACCGAGCACAGGCGCACGGAGTCGGCGAGAATCTCGATCGCCTTGGGCCGAGGGAAGCTCGCGCGCCAGGCGATCGCCACGGTGCGGAACGGCACCGGAGGGGTCAGCGGACGCACTTCGATGATGCCAGGAGCATAGTGATGGCTGTCGACGGCGGACATCGGCAAGATTGAGATGCCCAGGCCTGAAGCGACCATGTGCCGAATGGTTTCCAGCGAGCTGGATTCGACGGTCGTGTGCTTGGCGCCTTCGCTGCCTTTGGCCAGTGTCGGGCACGCTTCGAGTACCTGATCACGGAAACAGTGACCTTCGCCGAGCAGCAACAGGCTCTTGTCGTTCAGCGCAGCGGCATCGATGGACTCTTTCTGGGTCCAGGGGTGGTCCGCAGGCATCAGTACGTAGAACGGCTCGTCGTACAGCGGCAAGGTCAGTACATCGGCTTCATTGAACGGCAGGGCAATGATAATCGCGTCCAACTCACCGTTGCGCAGTTTGTCGCGCAGGATATGGGTGAAGTTTTCTTCGATGTACAACGGCATTTGCGGGGCGACCCGGTGCAGTTGCGGGATCAGGTGCGGGAACAGGTACGGGCCAACGGTGTAGATCGCGCCGACTTTGAGCGGCGCGGTCAGCTGGTTCTTGCCGGCCTGGGCCAGTTCGCGGATGCCTTGAGCCTGCTCGAGCACTTTTTGCGCTTGAGCGACGATCCCTTCGCCGACCGGGGTCAGGCGAACGGCACTCTTGCTGCGCTCGAAAATCAGCACGCCAAGTTCATCTTCCAGCTTTTTCACGCCCACGGAGAGGGTCGGCTGGCTGACGTGGCAGCGCTCGGCCGCGTGGCCGAAATGTTGTTCCTGGGCGAGCGTAACGATGTAGCGCAATTCTGTAAGGGTCATAGCGTGCGTCCATGAAGTAGCGACCCCAGCATAGCGGCTGCAATCGATAGACGCACGTTATCAGCTGTACTCCAGTCAATCAAAATTACGATTTCAGCGTTTATCCAGGGAATAAACGAAAGGGGCGAGTATTTCCACTGCGCCGTTAGTCAGTGCCTCCGCAGGTGGCTTGGGCAACGGTTGCGCACGTCGGATCATTTCCAGAGTGGCTCGGTCCAGCGCGGTGCTCCCGGAGTTGCCCGCCAGCGAAAAGGACAGGACCCGGCCTTCGGCATCGACGACAAAGCGCAGGCTGACCGTCCCTTGGGTGCCGCGACGGCGAGCGTCTTCGGGGTAGCGTTTGTACTTGGCCAGATGCTGCTGCAAGTCGGATTGCCAATTGCGCTTCGCATGACTGTCCGACGGTGTGCTGGATGGCTGCGGTGCCGCGGCGGCTTTTTCAGGTTTGGCGTCCGTCGGCGGTGTATCCACTGGTTTTTCCTCGGCCGGCTTTTCTTGCGGCGGCTCCGGTTTTTTCTGCGGTTTGGGCGGCTGTGGCTTGGCTTTTGGCTTGATAACCGGCTTGGGAATGGCGATTTCCGGCTTCGGCGCTTCAGCGAGCTTCGGCAACGGCAGGGTTTCCACCGGCGTCGGTGGTTGCGGCGGCTGCACGACCTTGGGCGGCGGTGGTGGTGCAGGCGCTGGCAATGGCGCCAGTTCGACCATCATCGCCGCAGGAGGCAGTTCGATTGCCTGGGGTGCCGACCAGCGCATCGCGACGATAATCGCGATGGCGTGAACGGCGAGCACCAACAACAGACTACCGCTATAGCGCGTCAGTTTTTGGCGCAGAGTCGTCATTTCTTACCAACCGTCTCGAGGCCCACGAGGCCGACTTTCAGGTAGCCAGCACCGCGCAAGGCGTTCATCACCTCCATCAGGTCGCCGTAGTCCACGCCCTTGTCAGCCTGGAAGAAAATCGTCGTGTCCTTCTTGCCTTTGGTCTTGGCGTCGAGCACTTTGCCAAGCTGTTCACGACTGATTTTTTCTTCGCCGAGGAACAGGCTCTGATCCGTCTTGACGCTGAGAAACAACGGTTTCTCGGGCCGAGCAACCGGCTTGGCGGTGGAGGCGGGGAGGTCGACTTTGATATCGACCGTCGCCAACGGTGCGGCCACCATGAAAATGATCAGCAGCACCAACATGACGTCGATAAACGGCGTGACGTTGATTTCGTGGTTCTCGACGAGATCGTCGCCACTGTTTTCGTTCAGATGCAGGCCCATGGTTTACCCCACTTTAACCACGTGAGGCTGCTGGCTACGCTCGGCCGGCAGGTGATCGAGGTCACGACTGACCAGCAGCAGGACGTGTGCCGAGGCATCGGAAACCTGGGCTTTATACCCCGCGATGGAGCGGGCGAAAACGTTGTAGATCACCACGGCCGGAATCGCGGCAACCAGCCCAAGCGCGGTAGCCAGCAAGGCTTCGGCAATACCGGGGGCGACCACGGCAAGGTTGGTGGTCTGGGTTTTGGCGATGCCGATGAAGCTGTTCATGATGCCCCATACGGTGCCGAAGAGGCCGACGAAGGGCGCGGTGGAGCCGATGGTCGCGAGCACGCCGGTGCCGTTGCTCATGTTGCGGCCACAGGCTGCAACCAGGCGTTCCAGACGGAAGCTGACCCGCTCCTTGATGCCTTCGCGCTCACGGCTGTTGGCCGACAGGCGCATTTCTTCGAGGGCGTCATGCACTAACAGGTGGGCCAGCGTGCCTTCTTTACTGGCGCTGTCGCTGGCTTCCTTGAGGGTACGGGCCTTTTTCAGGTTAACGATTTCGCCGCGCAAACGACGCTTGGCGCCCAACAACTCAAAGCCTTTGGCGATCCAGATTGTCCAAGTGATGATCGAGGCGATGGCCAGACCGATCAGGACGATTTTCACGATGATGTCGGCATGCTGGTACATGCCCCAAGGCGACAGGTCGTTGGCCATACCGAGGCTGTTGTCATCGACAACGGCTGCGCCTTCATGTTGCTCGACAACCTGGGTGGCGTCGGCGGGGACTGCGGCAGGGGCGACAGCGCCATTGGCGGGTGCGGCGGCGACAGCCTGGACGGCGGGCGAAGCAGCGGCGACCGGTTCATTGGCAAAAGCGCCGGGAGCCAGCATCAGGCTGAGCATCAACGCAGCAATGCCGCGCCATGCGCGCGGCAGGCTGGCAGGCTTGGTGGGCGAAGCGGGGGATTGAATACGTGTCATGCTGGCCTGACCTGAGAGAAAAAAGGGGGCTTCGTTCTGCCACTTCGCGCCAGGCATATGACCGGAAGGGCAGAGCAAACGGGTCCGCATTATTGCAAATAATTCTTGTTAACAACAAGTGGTGCAGTATCTTTTCCCTGTTGGCGGTAGGTTTCTGATTAAATTCAGACGCCATTTTCGGCTGTTTACCGCGCCGTTGTCGCACGTTTATTGTGGAGCTCCGACATGTCTGCCCCGTCTGTTTTGATTGCTGGTTGTGGTGATGTTGGAAGCCGTCTCGCCAGCCAGTTGCTTGCTCAGGGCTGGACCGTGTATGGCTTGCGCCGGTCTGTTGCGCGCCTGCCTGCCGGGGTAACGGGCATTGCAGGTGACCTGTTCGATGCTAATTGCCCAAACGCCTGGCCGACCTCGCCGATTGATTACCTGGTCTACAGTGCTGCGGCGACCGATCATGACGAGGCCGGTTACCGGGCAGCGTATGTGGATGGCCTGCGCAATGTATTGAGCTGGCTCAAGCAACACGGGCAGAAGCCCAAGCGTCTGGTGTTCGTGTCCAGCAGCAGTGTGTATGGGCAACAACAGGGAGAGTGGGTCGATGAGTCATCGGCTACCCAGGCGACGGGTTATTCCAGTCGGCTGATGCTCGAGGCCGAGCACCTGGCGTTGCACAGCGGCATCCCCGCCAGCGTGGTGCGCCTGACAGGTATCTATGGGCCGGGCCGCGAATGGCTGCTGACGCAAGTTCGTCAGGGTTATCGCGTCGTGGTCGAGCCGCCTTTATATGGCAATCGCATTCATGTCGACGATGCAGCAGGGCTATTGGCGTATCTGGTACAAGCGGATGCCCGTGGCGTGGCGCTGGATGAGTGCTATATCGGCGTCGATGATGCACCCGCGCCCTTGGCCGAGGTGGTTGCATGGCTGCGTGAGTACTTGGGGGTTACCCAGTGGTCGGCTGAGGCCAGCGTGCGCCGCGCCGGTAGCAAGCGTTGCAGCAATGCCAGGGCCAGGGCCTTGGGCTGGGTGCCGCGTTATGCGAGTTATCGCGAGGGGTATGCAGCGATTCTTGAAGGGCAGAAATAAAGGGCTGAACCCTGTATTGCCTGACAAGCTTGTATCGCGAATGCCTCCGCTCTCACAGTGGGAGCGGAGGGCATACCGCGTGGCTTCAGTTCCGCTCGAGCAACCAGTGACGTGCACCAGGGCGCAGGTCTGGCATTTCGTCGGCTTTGGCCTGATTGACGGCCTGGAGTATCTCCATCTGCTTGTCTTTGCGGACAAAAATCCAGGCGTTGCCTTGCTGGGCTTTTTCCAGCCAGAGGCTGTCGTGTTCGCCGCTCATGGCTGCGCAATCACCGGCCAGGCATAGCGCGTAACGGTCATTGCCCGGCAAGCCGATAATGCTGCCATCAGGCTGGAACTGAACGACGCCGCCCGCGCCTTCGCCGTCGACAATTTTCCATTTACCGCCCATGTAGGCGCTGTACAGGGCTTTCTCGAAACTGCTGCCCGGCGGTGCGTCGGCAGGTGCGGGATTTTCGGGCTGCACGAAGCGTTGTTCCGGGCTCGTGTCGCTGACGCCTTGAACCAGTTCGTCACCCTTGAGGCTCAGGTCTTCGAAGAAGTTACCGTAGAAATCGACGTGCCATTTGCCATCGGCGGCGCTGACGATTTTGCCTTCACTCAGCTCGAAGCCGTTAGAGAAGGCAGCCTGCTTGGCTTTGGTGTCGACGTGCCATTCCAGGTTAGGCCCGTTAGCGAGCAGCGCCTGGCGCAGATTTCCACCCTTGGAGGCGGCATCGATAGCGGTTTGGTTGATCCAGATGCCGTCAGGGTTACGGTCGGCGTGGCTGGCACAGCCGCTCAATAGCGTGGCGAGCAGCGAGAGGGCAAGCGCAAAGCGCATAGCGGATTCCTTCCTTTGCAGGGTGGGCGGAACGGCCAGCGCTCCGCCGGGGGGGGTTATTCAATAACGAGGATGGCGTCCATTTCGACCTGCGAGCCTTTTGGCAGCGCAGCAACACCGATGGCGGCGCGGGCCGGGTAAGGCTGGTCGAAGTATTTGCCCATGATCTCGTTGACCTTGGCGAAGTGGCTCAGGTCAGTCAGGAAGATGTTCAGTTTGACGATGTCCTTGAACGAACCGCCGGCTGCTTCAGCCACGGCTTTCAGGTTTTCGAACACCTGAACGGTCTGGGCTTCGAAGCCTTCGACCAGTTCCATGGTTTTCGGGTCCAGCGGGATCTGCCCGGACATGTAGACGGTATTGCCAGCTTTGATCGCCTGAGAGTAAGTGCCGATGGCTGCAGGTGCTTTGTCGCTGGTGATAACGGTCTTGGTCATGAAGAACTCCTGATGAAGTGGTTGGCTACGCGCGCATGCGGGTGATGCGGATGACCCCTGTCAGGGCGCGCAGTTTTCTGATCACGCGGGCCAGGTGCACACGGTCGTGCACGCTGACTACCAGTTGGACCACGCTGATGCGACCATCGCGCTCGTCCATGCTGATTTTTTCGATATTGCCGTCTGCGGCATTCACGCTGCTGGCCAGCAGGGCGATAAGGCCGCGCTGATGTTCCAGCTCGACGCGCAGTTCGACGTTGAATTCGCCCGTCACATCCTTGGCCCAGGACAGCTGGATGCATTTTTCCGGGTTGTGGCGGATTTCACTGATGTTGCGGCAGTTGTCCAGGTGCACAACCATGCCTTTGCCCGCGGACAGATGGCCGACAATCGGGTCGCCGGGGATTGGCGTGCAGCACTTGGCGTAGCTGAGGACCAACCCTTCGGTGCCGCGAATCGCCAATGGACCTTCGGAGCTTGGCAGTTGCTCGGCTTCGCTGGTCAGCAAGCGACGGGCGACGACGTAGGCCATGCGGTTGCCCAGGCCAATGTCTTCGAGCAGGTCTTCGATGACCTCTACGCGGTACTCGGTAAGGATCATTTGCACACGGTCGGCCGGAATTTTCTCCAGGGTGCTGTTGAAGCCGTTGAGCACCTTGTTCAGCAGGCGTTCGCCCAGGCTGATGGATTCAGAGCGACGCTGCAGCTTGAGGGCATGGCGAATATGCGTGCGAGCTTTACCGGTGACCACGAAATTCAGCCACGCCGGGTTCGGACGCGCGCCTGGCGCACTGACGATTTCAACCGTCGAGCCACTTTGCAGCGGCTCGGAGAGCGGTGCCAGGCGACGATTGATCCGACAAGCGATGCAGCTGTTGCCGACATCGGTGTGGACTGCGTAAGCGAAATCGACCGCCGTGGAGCCTTTGGGCAGCTCCATGATCCGGCCTTTGGGCGTGAACACGTAGACCTCGTCCGGGAACAGGTCGATCTTCACGCTTTCGATGAATTCCAGCGAGTTGCCGGCACGCTGCTGCATTTCCAGCACGCCTTTGACCCACTGGCGAGCACGGGCATGCGTGCCTTGTTGCTGCTCGTCGCCGTTGGATTTGTACAGCCAATGCGCCGCAATCCCGTTGTTCGCCATCTCTTCCATTTCGCGGGTGCGGATCTGGATTTCGATAGGCACGCCGTGCATGCCGAACAGCGTCGTATGCAGGGACTGGTAGCCGTTGGCCTTGGGAATCGCGATGTAATCCTTGAAGCGACCGGGCAGCGGTTTGTACAAATTATGCACAGCACCCAGCACGCGGTAGCAGGTGTCGACTTTGTCGACGATGATGCGGAACGCGTAAACGTCCATGATTTCGTTGAAGGCCCGGCGTTTGCCGCGCATCTTCTTGTAGATGCCGTACAGGTGTTTCTGCCGACCGCTGACTTCGCCTTCGATACCGTCCACGGCCAGGCAATGGCTCAGGGACTCTTCGATCTTGTTGACCAGCTCTTTGCGATTGCCCCGTGCCCGTTTGACCGCCTGGCCAATGCGCGAGGAGCGCATTGGGTACATGGCCTTGAACCCGAGGTCTTCGAACTCGATGCGAATGCTGTGCATGCCCAGGCGATTGGCGATGGGCGCATAGATTTCCAGGGTTTCCTTGGCGATCCGCCGGCGCTTTTCTCCGGACAGGACTTCCAGCGTGCGCATGTTGTGCAGCCGGTCAGCCAGCTTGACCAGGATCACGCGGATATCGCGGGCCATGGCCATGGCCATTTTCTGGAAGTTTTCAGCTTGCGCCTCGGCCTTGGTCTCGAAGTTCATCTGAGTCAGCTTGCTGACTCCATCGACCAGTTCGGCCACGGTTTCGCCGAACTGCGCACAGAGCGCTTCCTTGGCAATTCCGGTGTCTTCAATCACGTCATGCAGCATGGCCGCCATCAGGCTTTGATGGTCCATGTGCATGTCTGCAAGGATATTCGCGACCGCTAGAGGGTGCGTGACGTACGCTTCACCGCTACGACGGCGTTGGCCATCGTGGGCTTGTTCGGCGTAGAAATACGCTCGGCGGACCAGATTGACCTGGTCTTTACCGAGGTAGGCCGACAGACGATCGGCGAGGGCGTCTATGCTCGGCAAGGTTTTACCCCCTGCCGATGGCTTTTGCCCTGTGCCGTACTACGTCGACCAGGCATAGACTTAGACGGCCTCGTTGGACTCGTCCTCGAAATTACCGAACAACGGCTCATCTTCAACGATTTCAGCTTCTGCAATGACTGCGTAATCCATCAGGCCCGCTGCGATTTCACGCAGAGCCATAACGGTAGGCTTGTCGTTTTCCCAAGGCAGCTTCGGTTCTTTACCGCCGGTCGCCAATTGACGAGCACGCTTGGTAGAGAGCATGACCAGCTCAAAGCGATTAACGACGTGGTCTAGGCAGTCTTCAACGGTCACGCGGGCCATGGGTATTCCTCGTAGCAAATGCAGTATGCGCGGTGCCCGGATGGGCGAGCGGACTGAACAGTTTAAAAAAACACCAGCGTTTAGGGAAGCGCTGATTTTTCAGGGGCACCCCAATACGTTGCTTACGCACGTTTAAAATGCCCGAAAACGGTATTTCAGGCCAGCAGTTGACGAAGCAAATCGCTGAAACGCTGCTGTTGTGGTTTCTGCTTTAACTGGTTCGCGCGGAAGATGGCTTTAAGGTCTTCCAGGGCGGTGGCGAAGTCATCGTTGATCACAATGAAATCGTATTCCACATAATGGCTCATCTCGCTGACGGCTTCACGCATGCGCCCTTCGATGATCTCGTCGCTGTCCTGGCCGCGATTGGTCAGGCGTTGACGCAATGCTTGCTGGGTCGGCGGCAGGATGAAAATCGAGCGCGCATCCGGCAGCAATTTGCGGACTTGTTCAGCCCCTTGCCAGTCGATTTCCAGAATCAGGTCATGGCCTTCATCAAGCGTTTGTTGCAGGCGGCTCTGCGAGGTGCCGTACATATTGCCGAAGACTTCGGCCTGTTCGAGAAAATCGCCGTGCTCGATCATCCGCACGAACTCCGCGCGGTCGACGAAGTGATAGTTCACCCCGTCGACTTCGCCCGGACGCATGGCGCGCGTGGTGTGCGAGACCGAAACGCGGATCAGCGGCTGGGCGTCGATCAGGGCTTTGACCAGGCTGGTTTTGCCCGCGCCAGAGGGTGCAGAGACGATATAAAGGGTGCCGGTACTGTGGGTCATGTTGGGGTAGCCTTACTCAATATTCTGCACTTGTTCACGCATCTGCTCGATCAACACCTTGAGGTTGACCGCCGCTTGAGTGCTGCGCGGGTCGAAGGCTTTGGAGCCCAATGTATTGGCTTCGCGGTTGAGTTCCTGCATCAGGAAGTCCAGGCGCCGACCTGCTTGTCCGCCGGTCTTGAGGACGCGACGCACCTCGGTGACGTGGGTGCTGAGACGGTCCAGTTCTTCGGCGACGTCACTTTTCTGCGCGAGCAGGACCATTTCCTGTTCCAAGCGCTGAGGATCAAGCTCGGCCTTCATGTCGGCAAAGCGATCCATTACCTTTTGGCGCTGGGTCGTGAGCATCTGCGGCACCAGCGTGCGCAGGGTCGCGACTTCTTCGTTGATCGACACCAACCGTTCGTCTAGAAGTTTGGCCAGGTCGGCGCCTTCACGGCCGCGACCGGCTTTCAGCTCGCTTAACGCCTCGCTGAACAGGGCCAGTGCATCGTTATTGAGCGCCTGCGGGTCGCTGGCATCGGCCACCAACACGCCTGGCCAAGCGAGTACTTCCAGCGGATTCAGTGGGGCAGGTTGTTTGATCAGGCTGGCCACGGTCTCTGCTGCAGCGATCAATTGTGCGGCACGATCGAGATCAACCTGCAGCGGTTTGCCGGCGGTTTCTTCGGTGAAACGCAAAGTGCATTCCACCTTGCCGCGCGACAAGCCCTGACGCAGAGCTTCGCGGACCGCGCCTTCCAGGTCGCGAAAGGACTCTGGCAGGCGCAGGTGCGGCTCAAGATAACGATGATTGACCGAGCGCAGTTCCCAGCTCAGCGTGCCTTGGGTGCCGGCCCGTTCTACTCGGGCGAAGGCCGTCATGCTGTGCACCATGGGAAATACCTCGTGGGTTCAGGCGGTGAAAGGCTGTCGTGGGCGCAGGACTGCCCCAATAAATGTCACAAATAGCCGACAGGCTTCGAAGGCGCAGGATTGTAGCGCAGTGCAGTGCATGCTCCCAAACTGGCGACACCCTACGGTGTTGCCGAACGTCGCTCTTGTGTCGATTGCAATGCTGTTGGCGGCTCCGAATCGCCCCGGCAACTTTATTAGAGGTGCCCAGCTCGGGTTGTGACCTCTATAATGCCCGGCAGTTTTCCGTCTCAGTACAGGTATTCCCAAATGAAACGTCCAAGTGGCCGCGCTGCCGATCAGCTCCGCTCGATCCGCATCACCCGCAACTACACCAAACACGCCGAGGGTTCTGTACTGGTCGAGTTTGGTGACACCAAAGTGATTTGCACGGTCAGCGTCGAGAGCGGCGTGCCGCGCTTCCTTAAAGGTCAGGGCCAAGGCTGGCTGACGGCTGAATACGGCATGCTGCCGCGCGCCACTGGCGATCGCAACCAGCGTGAAGCAAGCCGTGGCAAGCAAGGCGGGCGTACCCTGGAGATTCAACGCTTGATCGGCCGCTCCCTGCGCGCAGCGTTGGACATGTCCAAGCTGGGCGAAGTGACGCTGTATGTCGATTGCGATGTGATCCAGGCCGATGGCGGTACACGTACCGCGTCCATCACCGGCGCCATGGTTGCGTTGGTCGATGCGTTGAAAGTCATCAAGAAGCGTGGCGGCCTCAAAGGCGGCGATCCACTCAAGCAGATGATTGCTGCGGTGTCGGTGGGTATGTATCAGGGCGAGCCCGTGCTCGACCTCGACTACCTGGAAGACTCCGCTGCCGAGACCGACCTCAACGTGGTGATGACCAGCGCTGGTGGCTTTATCGAAGTTCAGGGTACCGCTGAAGGCGCGCCGTTCCAGCCGGAAGAGCTGAACGCGATGCTGGCATTGGCGAACATCGGCATGGCCGAACTGTTCGAGCTGCAACGTGCTGCACTGGCCGACTGATCGGCCCGGGTATAGATTCAGTCATCACACCTGCTAAGGATAAGCATCATGAGTGAGAGCCAGCTTCCACTACCGACCCCCAGTGCCGAGGTTCGTCAATGGGCGATGCTCTGTCACTTTGCGGCGTTTTTCGGCCTGATCTTCCCTTTCGGCAATCTGCTGGGACCATTGATTCTCTGGCAGATCAAGAAAGAGACCGATCCTTTCATTGATGCCCAAGGCAAGGAAGCTCTGAATTTTCAGATCACCGTGGCGATTGCCGCGATGATCTGCTTCCTGTTGATGGTCGTGATTATCGGCTTCCCGCTGTTGGTTCTGGTCGGCGTCGGTGCGCTGGTGCTGACCATTATCGGTGGGGTCAAGGCCAACGACGGGATTGCCTATCGCTATCCGTTTACCTGGCGCTTGATCAAGTAACGCAAGACTTTGCAGCCACGAAAAAGCCGACACGAAGTCGGCTTTTTTGTGGGCGGCGGGGCGTCAGATGGTCAACGTCCAATCGTAATCCACGATCAATGGAGCGTGTTGCGAGAAGCGTGGCTGACGTGGCAGACGAGCGCTGCGTACGAAGCGGCGCAGACCCGGGGTCAGCAGTTGGTAGTCGAAGCGCCAACCGAGGTTGAGCATTTCGGCTTGCTCGTTATCCGGCCACCAGCTGTACTGATCGCCTTCACGGCTGACTTCACGCAGGGCATCGACATAGCCCATGGTGCCGACAATCTCGTCCATCCATGCGCGTTCTGGCGCAAGAAAGCCTGGAGATTGCTGGCTGTCACGCCAGTTTTTGATATCGAGCTTCTGTTGCGCGACGTACAGCGAGCCGCAATAGATATATTCACGACGCTTGCGTCGTTGCTTATCCAGGTAGCGCGCGAAGTCGTCCATAAGCTTGAACTTCTGGTTCAAGTCTTCGTCGCCGTTCATTCCCGAAGGAAGCAGCAAGGTCGCAATACTGACCTTGTCGAAATCCGCTTGCAGATAGCGCCCGTAACGGTCGGCTGTTTCGAAGCCAAGTCCGCTGATAACAGCCTTTGGTTGCAACCGCGAGTAGAGCGCCACACCGCCTTGGGCAGGGACTTCAGCTTCGCAGGCATAAAGGAAGTAGCCATCCAGTTGGAAGGCTGGGTCGTCCAGTTCAAAGGCAGAGGCGCGGGTGTCCTGTAGGCAGATGACGTCAGCATTCTGGGCTTGCAGCCAACTGAGCAAACCACGCTCGACTGCAGCCTGAATGCCATTAACGTTCACACTGATGATCCGCATAAATGGCCCCAAAAATCACGTGCGTGTATGATACCCGAGCTCTACCTAATTAGCTAAATCCGTGGTATTTGGGGCTTTTTTCATGCAGGCATATCAGCGCGACTTCATTCGTTTTGCCATCGATCGCGGTGTTCTGCGCTTCGGTGAGTTCACTTTGAAGTCTGGACGGACCAGTCCTTATTTCTTCAATGCCGGCCTGTTCAACAGTGGTTCTGCCCTGGCTCAGCTCGGTCGCTTCTACGCCCAAGCGGTGGTTGAGAGCGGCATTTCTTTCGATGTTCTGTTCGGCCCGGCCTACAAGGGTATTCCCCTGGCGGCCACGACGGCCGTGGCTTTGGCTGAACATCATCAGCTGGATCTGCCGTGGTGCTTCAATCGCAAGGAAGCCAAGGCTCACGGCGAAGGCGGAAGCCTGGTCGGCGCGCCACTGGAAGGCAATGTGTTGATCATCGACGACGTGATCACTGCCGGTACGGCCATTCGTGAGGTCATGCAGATCATCAAGGATCAGGGCGCGAAGGCGGCCGGTGTGCTGATCGCCCTGAATCGTCAGGAACGCGGCAACGGCGAGCTGTCGGCGATTCAGGAGGTCGAACGTGACTTCGGTATCCCGGTGATCAGCATCGTGTCCTTGAATCAGGTCCTGCAATTTTTGGCCGATGACCCGCAACTCAAGCAATATTTGCCTGCGGTCGAGGCTTATCGGGCGCAGTACGGAATTTGAGGATGCTGCATTTATGCTCAAGCTGAGCACCGTGGGGCTGCTATTGGCGTTGAATGTGATGACTGTACAGGCTGCGGATAAAACGCCTGTGTTGCTCTATCGCTATGTCGACAACAAGGGTGGGATCGTTCTCGACCGTCAAGGCGTGCCGCCGGAGTATGTCGGCAAAGGTTACCAGGTGCTCAATGAGCGGGGCCGGGTGATACAGGTCGTGCCGCCAGCCCCCACGGCGGAGGAAATCCAGCGTCAGCAGGCCGACAAGGTCAAGGCCGACGCCAATGCCCAACTGCTGCATTTGTACAGCAGCGTGAGCGATGTCGACCGGGCCAAGACCCGCAAGCTCGCCGAGCTGGATGCCTTGATTGCCGTGGCACAGGGCAACCTGCAAGGCTTGATCTCTCAGCAGAGCACGCTTCAGGGCCAGGCTGCGGCCCAGGAACGGGCCGGTCGTGTCGTGCCGCAGCCGTTACTCGATCAGATGAACAGCCTGCGTGACGACCAGCAAAGCCTCAAGGCTGAAGTCGAGCGTTATCAAGATTCGCGCAAACAGGCTGAGGCCGATTTTGCGGTTGATCGGATGCGGGTTCAGCAGTTGCAGCACTGACAGACTCCCGAAAAAAAAGGCCCCGTCCGGTGTGAACCGGACGGGGCCTTTCAGTTGCGCGGCTTATCGATCAATCAATGGCGCTTGCGATTGGTGATCTGAGTGCCGACGCCGCTGTCGGTGAAAATCTCCAGCAGCACGGCATTGGGCACGCGCCCGTCGATGATGTGCGAGCTGTTGACCCCACCCTGAACCGCTTCCAGTGCGCACCGGATCTTGGGCAGCATGCCGCCGTAGATGGTGCCGTCGGCGATCAGGCCATCGACTTGTTCGGTGGTCAGCCCGGTCAGGACTTCGCCTTGTTTATTCATCAAGCCAGCGATGTTGGTCAGCAAAATCAGTTTTTCGGCCTTGAGGGCCTCAGCGACTTTGCCTGCAACCAGGTCGGCGTTGATGTTGTACGACTCACCGTTAGGGCCGACTCCGATGGGCGCGATGACCGGAATAAAATCGCCTTTGACCAGCATGTTCAGCAGGTCGGTGTTAACCCCGACCACTTCACCGACCTGGCCGATATCAATGATTTCCGGCTTGGTCATGTCTGGCGTCTGCCGGGTGACCGTGAGCTTTCGCGCGCGGATCAGTTCAGCGTCCTTGCCGGTCAAGCCAATGGCGCTGCCGCCGTGGCGGTTGATCAGGTTGACGATGTCCTTGTTGACCTGGCCGCCCAGGACCATTTCCACCACGTCCATGGTTTGTGCGTCAGTGACGCGCATGCCGTCGATGAAGTGGCTTTCGATGGACAGACGCTTGAGCAGGTCGCCGATTTGCGGACCCCCGCCGTGAACCACTACCGGGTTGATACCGACGGCTTTCATCAGCACGATATCGCGCGCAAAGCCGGTTTTCAGCTCCTCGCTCTCCATAGCGTTGCCGCCGTATTTGATCACCAGCGTCTTGCCGACAAATCGGCGAATGTAGGGCAGCGCTTCGGACAAAACTTTGGCTACATTAGCAGCGGCATCGTGTTCGAGGGTCATTCAGGGCTCCAGTGAAAACAAGGGTTCATTCAAAACGGTAATTGGAGGTCGGGCGCAACGTTCTTGAGCTGGGCGTGGAACACGTCCTTGATGCGCTGCAATTCGGCTTCAGTGTCGGCCTCGAAGCGTAATACCAGGACCGGCGTGGTGTTGGATGCACGCACCAGACCCCAGCCTTTGGGGTAGTCCACTCGCACGCCATCAATGCTGGTCAACTGTGCGTCGCCCCATTGGGCATCGCGTTGCAGCGCTTCAATGATGCTGAACTTGGTCACGTCCGTCACATCGATATTGATTTCCGGTGTGGAAATATCATTCGGGAAGGTCGCGAAGACTTCTTCAGCGGTGGCTTTCTCCTGGCTGAGGATTTCCAGCAGGCGTGCCGCGCTGTAGATGCCGTCGTCGAAACCGAACCAGCGTTCTTTGAAGAAGATGTGCCCGCTCATTTCGCCTGCCAGCAGCGCACCGCTTTCGCGCATCTTCTTTTTGATCAGCGAGTGACCGGTCTTCCACATCACCGGACGACCGCCGTATTCGCGGATCAGTGGAGTCAGGCGGCGGGTGCATTTGACGTCGAAAATGATATCGGCACCGGGATTGCGTGACACCACATCTTTGGCGAACAGCATCAACAGGCGATCCGGGAACACGATGTTGCCGGTGTTGGTAACGACGCCTACGCGGTCACCGTCACCGTCAAAGGCCAGGCCCAGGTCGGCGCCGGTTTCCTTGACCTTGGCGATCAGGTCAACGAGGTTTTCCGGTTTGCCTGGATCAGGGTGGTGGTTCGGGAAGTTGCCGTCGACGTCGCAGAACAGCGGGATGATTTCGCAGTTCAGGGCTTCGAGCAATCGCGGAGCGATGACGCCCGCCGCGCCGTTGCCACAGTCGACCACGACCTTCATGCGTCGGGCGAGGACAACATCTTCGGTGATCTGCTTGAAGTAGCGATCAAGGATTTCGACTTTCTCGATGCTGCCTTTGCCGGTGGTCAGGTCGTTGGTTTTCAGGCGCGTGTGCAGGGCCTGGATCTGTTCATTGGCCAGGGTGTCGCCGGCAATGACGATCTTGAAGCCGTTGTAGTCTCGCGGGTTGTGGCTGCCGGTCAGCATCACACCGGTTTTCCCGGCAAGCACGTTGGCAGCGTAATAGAGCGCAGGGGTCGGTACGAGGCCGACATCGCTGACGTGGCAGCCGCTGTCGTGCAGGCCCTGAATCAGTTGCTGTACCAGCTCTGGGCCGGACAGGCGGCCATCGCGGCCTACGGAGACGTTAGGTTCATTCTTGGCCAGACTCTCGGAGCCGATGGCGCGACCAATCCAGTAAGCCGTTTCTGCGAAGAGGGTGTCACCGACGACGCCACGAATATCGTAGGCGCGGAAGATGGTGTCAGGAAATTTGGGTGCCACCAATGCTGTACTGCTCATAACTGGGGGGTGCTCCAATCTCAGGAAATCCTGGTTTTCGTCGAGGAAGTCGATATCGAGAATGTCGGTATCTTGAAACAGCGGATCGACCCACTCAGTACGCGGGGCATTGGGCTGAGTCGACGCTGGGGCACTGCTTGTCGCTAAGTCGTTATTGACGCGGTTCTTGTCACTTGATGCGCCCTGGACCGTGGTCGATGGCGCATTGCGGAGCGAAAACCTGGCCAAGCTCTGTGCCAGTCCGTTCAGGGCCGGCAGGCTTAATCCGAAAGCTTTGACGGCTTTTCCGCCTGAGAGTTCTTGAAGCAGTTGGTCCAGCTGTCGGGCATCTGCCGAAATGCGGCGCTGCAAGGCGCTGTCATTGAGGTACAGCCCAAGCACGACACCGGCTAGAGCGACCAACGCCGCCAGCGCCAGAAACAGCCAGGGCACTGATGAATCGAGTGCCGGGCCCGGCGTGAAGTCGAGTTTCCAGTTGGGTTGGCCGGTGTCGAACGCCTGTGACGAACCGGCTGCAGGCTGACCCCGTTGCAGCAGAACTTGCGCAGGACTGGCGCCGAACTGCTGGGTTACCTGGACCTGACCAATATCAGCGAGCAAAACCGGCAGCGCGCTCAGCACCCGTTGCAGGTCGAACGCCAGCAACAGGGTGCCGGTGATCGGCGCGCCGGGGCTCGCCCGCAGCGGTGCAACGCTATAGACCAGCCAGCGCTCGCCGACTTTGCGTGCTTCGGGGGAGGGCGTTTGGCCGAGTGCGGCTTTGTTGAGCATGTCCAGGGTGGAAAAATTCACCGGCACTGGACCTTGCGCATCCACGTCGGTCTGGCCGAGAGGGTTGAGCCGGGCGCCCACCACGCTGTCGTGATAGCGCAGCTGATTTTCAGTCTGGCTGATCAAGGTGGGGTCGTTGCTTTGCAGTGCCTGAGCAAGCGCGCCGTCGAGCGCGGCGGTTTGTGTCTCGGCGTTCAGTTGTTTGAGTGCCAAGCCCAAGGCGTTGGCCTGGCTTGAGCCCCAGGCCTGGCTGAGCCGGGTTTGCTGGTGCGGGTGGCTGAATAACGCCAGCCACAACAACACGCTGGCCGCGAGCAGCCCTGCGACAGCCGAAACAAGGCCGGGCGAAAGAATGGGTTGACGCGCAGCCGATGGCTGGCTGTCGGGAGTTTGTGAGTGATTGCTTGCTGTGGCGGTGCGGTTAAAGCCTTTCACATCACCTCTCCCCGGTATTCATCCTGAATCGCAAAGGGTCTTTCCTGAGCCGTTTGGTGTCCGTTAGGGCCCAAACGGCCGGGTCAGGGTTCAAGTGGCCATTTTAGACGTTGTTTCAGTGACTGCCCGAATGACCAAAACCGCCAGCACCACGCTGGCTTTCGTCGAACTCTTCGACCAACTCGAAGTGCGCTTGTACGACCGGCACCAGTACCAGTTGAGCAAGGCGTTCGCCGATCGAGATTTTGAAGGCGGTCTGGCCGCGGTTCCAGCAGGACACCATCAACTCGCCTTGGTAATCGGAGTCGATCAAGCCGACCAGATTGCCCAGCACGATGCCGTGTTTATGGCCAAGGCCCGAGCGCGGCAGGATCAACGCGGCGAGGCCGGGATCGCCAATGTAAATCGACAGCCCGGTGGGGATCAGCAGGGTCTGGCCCGGTTCGATGGTCGTGTCTTCTTGCAGCATCGCGCGCAGGTCGAGACCGGCGGAGCCCTCGGTGGCGTAGGCCGGAAGAGGGAAGTCGCTACCAATGCGAGGGTCGAGGATTTTGGCTTGTAAAGCATGCATGCGTGATTAAACCTGGTTCAGACGGTCGGCGATAAAAGTGATCAGCTGGCGGGCAATCTTGCCTTTGCTGGTCTGGGCAAAAAAAGTTTCGTGCAGCGCCCGGTCAATCACGCTGCACGCATTCTCTTCGCTATTGAAACCGATGCTGGGGTTAGCCACATCGTTGGCGACGATCAGGTCCAGGTTCTTGTCCTTGAGCTTGCGTGCAGCATAGTCGAGCAAATGTTCGGTTTCGGCAGCGAAGCCGACACTGAATGGACGGTCCGGGCGGCCAGCAATCGTGGCAAGAATGTCCGGGTTGCGGACCATCTGCAACAGCAGGCCGTCACCGTTGCTGGGGTCTTTTTTGAGCTTGTGCGGTGCGACCACTTCGGGGCGGTAATCGGCCACCGCAGCGGAAGCGATAAACAGATCGCAGGGGATCGCGGCTTCGCAGGCAGCGAGCATGTCGCGGGCACTGACCACGTCGATCCGCGTGACGCGATCCGGGGTTGGCAGATTGACCGGGCCGGTGATCAAGGTCACCCGTGCGCCGGCTTCAACCGCCGCTTCGGCCAAGGCAAACCCCATTTTTCCCGAGCTGTGGTTGGTGATGTAGCGCACCGGGTCGATGTTTTCCTGGGTCGGGCCGGCGGTGATCAGGACATGCCTGCCGGTCAGCGACTCGCGCCGGAAACAATCGGCAGCACGTTGCGCCAGTTCGTCCGCTTCGAGCATGCGGCCGAAGCCGACATCGCCGCAGGCCTGGCTGCCCGATGCTGGACCGAACATGCGCATGCCGCGCTCTTCGAGCAGTCGGGTGTTGGCCTGCGTCGCTGGATCGCGCCACATCGCCTGGTTCATTGCCGGGGCAATCGCTACAGAGGCGTCAGTGGCCAGCACGACGGTGGTCAACAGGTCATTGGCGATGCCTTGGGCCAGGCGCGCGATCAGGTCGGCGGTGGCCGGGGCGATCAGTACCAGGTCGGCCCACTTGGCCAGCTCGATATGGCCCATGGCGGCTTCCGCGGCCGGGTCGAGCAAATCCATGTGCACCGGATTACCGGACAAGGCTTGCATGGTCAGGGGCGTGATGAATTCACTGCCGCCGCGGGTCATGACAACACGCACTTCTGCGCCCTGGTCGCGTAACCGACGGACCAGTTCGGCGCTCTTGTAGGCGGCGATGCCGCCGCCGACGCCGAGAACAATGCGTTTTCGATACAGCCGCTGCATAGGCGTGCCTTTTAGTCGAGTGAACGCGACGGCGATGACGCCTCCCCAGGCCAGATCGCCGCGCAAAAAAGATGGGCTAAGATAGCACAGCGACCGCACGGGAACAGCGGTCCCCACACACATGGAGGTGCTATGAGTATTCGTGATTGGCCTGCGGCCGAGCGTCCGCGGGAGAAGCTTCTTGAGCAGGGGGCGGTGAGCCTTTCCGATGCCGAACTGTTGGCGATTTTTTTGCGCACGGGTGTTGCCGGAAAAAGCGCCGTGGACCTTGCGCGACATTTGCTGAAGCAATTTGGCAGCCTCAGATCGTTACTGGAGGCGGACCTGCAAACCTTCTGCCTTGAGTTGGGGCTGGGCCCCGCAAAGTTCGCGCAGTTGCAGGCCGTGATGGAGATGTCTCGTCGGCATATGGCCGAACGCTTGAAGCGTGATTCAAGCCTGGAGAACCCGCAAGGCGTGCGTGATTACCTCAAGGCGCAGCTCAGGCATGAGCCGCACGAGGTTTTCGCCTGCCTGTTTCTGGACACCAAGCATCGGGTGTTGGCGTTCGAGGCGTTGTTTCGAGGATCGATCAGTTGCGCCGAGGTCCATCCCCGGCAAGTGGTCAAGCGCGCCCTGGCTCACAATGCGGCGGCGTTGATCCTTTGCCACAACCATCCGTCCGGCGTACCCGACCCCAGCGAGGATGACTGCAGGCTGACCCACCTGCTCAAGGACGCCCTGGACATGATCGACGTGAAGGTGCTCGATCACTTCATCATCGGTGATGGCGACCCGTTGTCGATGGTGGAAGCCGGTTTGATGTGAGAAGTACAGGCCGCGCACAGCGGGTGCGTGGCCTGTTGATTGTACGAAAAATGTACAGCGCGTTATTTTCGTCCTGCGTCTATTTCAATGTAACGTGGGAAAAGTCCTGACGACCGAACGGACTTACCTGATAACCCTGTACGTCTTTGCGCGTCACTGCGGCGGCGGTCGGGTGTGCCAGCGGCAGCCACAAGGCCTGTTGCTGGATCTGCGTCTGAGCCTTGAGATACAAGGCGCTGCGCTCGGCTTGATCGCTGGTGGCCTTGCCTGCGCTGATCAGTTTGTCCAGGCCCTGGTCGCAATAACGGGCGAAGTTGGTCCCTGAGGTTACGGCGGCGCAGGAGAACTGCGGTGTCAGGAAGTTATCCGGGTCGCCGTTATCGCCTGCCCAGCCCATGAACAGCAGGTCATGCTCGCCAGCCTTGGCGCGGCGAATCAACTCGCCCCACTCGATGACTTTGATCTCGGCCTTGATCCCGACGGCAGCCAGGTCCGCCTGTAACAATTGCGCGCCGAGGCTCGGGTTCGGGTTGAGCAAACTGCCGGACGGGCGCGTCCAGATCGTGGTTTTGAAGCCATCCTTGAGACCGGCTTTGGCCAGCAACTCACGGGCTTTGGCCGGATTATGCTGATAGCCGGGAAGGTCTTTGGCGTAGCTCCAGGTGTTGGGTGGATACACCCCGGTCGCGTTTTCAGCGGTGTCTTCGAACACTGCTTTGAGGTAGCTGTTTTTATCGAAAGCGAGGTTGATCGCCTGGCGAACTTCAGGCTTGTCCAGCGGCGGATGCTGGCTGTTGATTGCGACAAACGCGGTCATGAACGCTGCGTTTTTTTCGATTTTCAGCTGTGGGTCTTTGCTGGCGGCCTGAATATCCAGAGGCTTGGGTGAAAGAGTGATCTGGCACTCGTTCTGGCGGATTTTCTGCAGTCGCACGTTGGCGTCCGGCGTGATCGCATACACCAGCGCGTCGACGGCGGGCTTGCCGCCGAAGTAGTCCGGGTTGGCGGCGTAACGCACCACAGCGTCCTTCTGGAAGCGCTTGAAGACGAATGGACCGGTGCCGACGGGTTGGCTGTTAAGTTTTTCCGGGGTGCCCGCCTTCAGCAACTGCGCGGTGTATTCGGCAGAATAGATCGACGCAAACCCCATGCTCAGCGTTGCCAGGAAGGTCGAATCCGGGTGGTTGAGGGTAAAGCGGACGGTGAGCGCATCAGGTGCTTCAATATTCTTGATCAGTGCGGGTAACTGCATCGATTGTGCATGTGGAAAGCCGCTTTGGGCGACTTTGTGCCACGGGTTGGCGGGGTCGAGCATGCGCTGGAAGCTGAACTGGACGTCTTCTGCGGTCAGGTCACGGGTCGGATTGAAGTAATCGGTGTGGTGAAACTTCACCCCGGCGCGTAGTTTGAAGTCGTAGGTCAGGCCATCCGCCGAGACACTCCAGCGTTCAGCCAGACTGGGCAGCAGTTTGCCGCTCTGCGCATCGAACTCCACCAAGCGGTTCATGAGCACGTCGGCGGAGGCATTGGTCGTCGTCAGCGAGTTGTACTGCACGACGTCAAACCCTTCGGGGCTGGCTTCGGTGCAGACGCTGAGGGTGGTCGCAGCCTGAGCCGGCAATGTGCTGAAAAAGGGCGCGAGCAGGAGCGAAAGGGCTGCGAAACGCGTAAGACGCATGGCGATATTCCTGTCAGAGAGGGCCCCATCTGCGGGCGCAGTCTGGTGAGAGACTTACCCTAGACTATGCATCGGCGCAGGACAATCCGTCTGGCGCGACGAGCGGTATATTTCTTGCCGCGCCCGCACGGACTGAGCCTGAAGGCGAAACACGGTCTGCCAAAACAAGGTAATGTGCATGCGCTGTTGTTGCATGCCAGTGTTTCTGGTATAAAGCAGCGCTCTTTTCTAGGGGCCCGGTTCCTTCGTTTGTAGGTGTGGCCGGTAAGACCCCTAAAGAAACGCGGCGCCTGGCGCCAAATGACTGAGAGATTAAGCGGCCAACCCATGCCGGGTTGGGCATGTGGTTTTAGAGGGCTGAGGCATGTCGAGAGTATGTCAAGTTACCGGTAAGGGTCCGGTAACCGGGAATAACATTTCCCACGCAAACAACAAAACCCGTCGTCGTTTCCTGCCGAACCTGCAGCATCACCGCTTCTGGGTCGAGTCCGAGAATCGTTTTGTGCGTCTGCGCGTATCTGCCAAAGGCATGCGTATCATCGACAAGCGTGGCATTGATGTCATTCTTCTCGAAATTCGCGCCAATGGCGCTAAGGTCTAAGGGAGATAGTCATGCGTGAATTGATCCGTTTGGTGTCGAGCGCTAACACAGGCCATTTCTACACCACCGATAAGAACAAACGCACCACTCCGGACAAAATCGAAATTAAAAAATTCGATCCGGTTGCTCGTAAGCACGTGATCTACAAAGAAGCCAAAATCAAGTAATTGATTTCGCTTCTTACGAAAAAACCCGCCTGAGAAGGCGGGTTTTTTTGTGTCTGAATTTCAGCGAAAGCAGCCGCTACTCAGACCTTCTGTTCGAACACCACATACACCTTGCGACAGGCTTCCAGCACTTCCCAGGTGCCTTTGAAGCCCGCAGGAATCACAAAGCGATCACCGGCACGCAGGGTTTTTGCGTTGCCATCCTCGTCGCGTAGCACCGATACGCCCTGCACGATTTCGCAATACTCATGTTCGGTGTAATTCACCGTCCATTGACCGATCTCACCTTCCCAAACGCCAGCGCTGAGTTGGCCGCAGGGGCTGTTGTAATGGTTGTAGACGGTTTGCTCGGGGTTGCCCTTGAGGATTTTTTCTGGCGCGGGCACGTAGTGCTCTGGCGTGGTATTGGCATGGCTGAAGTCGACAATACTTTCGATGTTCATCGTGATTCGCTCCCCGCTAACGCGTTTCATGTTGAATAAAATGAACAACAAAACGCCGTTTGGCCTCAAGTGTCAAATATATTGGAAATTCCCCAGTCACTTGGTTTAGGGTGGTGGTTGCCCTTGGCTGATGCCATCCGTATTCAAAAAACAACAGGAGGACACTCGTATGACCACCCTGACTCGTGCTGACTGGGAACAACGTGCCAAGGATCTGAAGATCGAAGGCCGTGCTTACATCAACGGTGAATACACCGCTGCGGTTTCTGGCGCCACCTTCGAATGCATCAGCCCGGTCGATGGCCGCGTCCTGGCACAGGTTGCCAGCTGCGACATTGCCGACGCCCAGCATGCGGTCGACAGTGCCCGCGCTACGTTCAACTCTGGCGTGTGGTCACGTCTGGCCCCTGTCAAACGCAAGGCGGCTATGATCCGTTTTGCCGGTCTGTTGAAACAGAACGCTGAAGAATTGGCTCTGCTCGAAACCCTCGACATGGGCAAGCCGATCAGTGACTCGCTGAACATCGATGTCCCCGGTGCCGCCCAGGCGCTGAGCTGGAGCGGTGAAGCGATCGATAAAATTTACGATGAAGTGGCCGCCACGCCCCACGACCAACTGGGTCTGGTGACGCGCGAGCCCATCGGTGTTGTGGCGGCCATCGTGCCGTGGAACTTCCCGCTGATGATGGCCTGCTGGAAACTCGGTCCAGCGTTGTCCACCGGCAACTCGGTCATCCTGAAACCGTCGGAAAAATCGCCGTTGACCGCTATCCGCATCGCCCGACTGGCGGTTGAAGCCGGTATCCCGGCGGGTGTGCTCAACGTGCTGCCTGGCTATGGTCACACCGTCGGCAAGGCGCTGGCCCTGCACATGGATGTCGACACGCTGGTCTTCACCGGCTCGACCAGAACCGCCAAGCAGTTGCTGATCTATTCCGGCGAATCGAACATGAAGCGCATCTGGCTGGAAGCCGGTGGCAAGAGCCCGAATATCGTATTTGCTGACGCACCGGATCTGCACGCCGCTGCCGAATCGGCTGCTGGCGCTATCGCCTTCAACCAGGGCGAAGTGTGCACTGCGGGTTCGCGTCTGCTGGTCGAACGCTCGATCAAGGACACGTTCCTGCCGCTGGTGATCGAAGCGCTCAAGGCCTGGAAGCCAGGTAATCCGCTGGACCCGCAAACCAATGTGGGGGCGGTGGTCGATACCCAGCAGTTGAACACCGTGTTGTCTTACATCGAGTCGGGTCATGCCGATGGCGCCACGTTGGTCGCAGGCGGCAAGCGCACGCTGCAGGAAACGGGCGGCACCTATGTTGAACCGACGATTTTTGACGGCGTCAGCAACGCGATGAAAATCGCGCAGGAAGAAATTTTCGGCCCGGTGCTGTCGGTGATTGCCTTCGATACCGTCGAAGAAGCTATCCAGATCGCCAACGACACGCCTTATGGCCTGGCGGCGGCTGTGTGGACCGCCAACCTGTCCAAGGCTCATCTGACGGCCAAGGCGCTGCGTGCCGGCAGCGTGTGGATCAACCAGTACGATGGCGGCGACATGACCGCACCGTTCGGCGGGTTCAAGCAGTCGGGCAACGGCCGCGATAAATCGCTGCATGCGTTCGACAAGTACACCGAGCTGAAGGCGACCTGGATCAAGTTGTAATCCGGGGAGTTCGCGAATGAATTCGCTCCCTCAGGGCTTTGATCCTTTGTAGGCGCGAATAAACTCGCGCAAGCGGTGTGTAAGACAACCGAAAAGCAGCCGGGCTCTCCACATCAGGAAGCCCGGTTGTTTTGTTTTGACCGTCGGTACACGTTATCCACAGGAGCGTGGGCAATGCGTTGGGGTACTTATTTCGCTGTTCTGGCCTCCGTCTTGAGTGTCGGGTTGGCCTTGGGCGTGAGCATGCCGTTGGTGTCCTTGCGCCTGGAAAGCTGGGGCTACGGTTCTTTTGCCATCGGGGTGATGGCGGCGATGCCGGCGATTGGCGTGCTGGTCGGCGCGAGTTTTGCCAGCCGCCTGGCCGCGCGCTTCGGAACGCCACTGTTGATGCGTTTGTGCCTGTGGGCCGGGGCGTTGTCCATCGGCTTGCTGGCCTTGCTGCCCAACTATTGGGTCTGGGTAGGGCTGCGCCTGTTGATCGGGGTGATCCTGACCATCGTGTTCATCCTCGGCGAAAGCTGGATCAATCAACTGGTGGTCGAACGTTGGCGCGGCCGTTTGGTGGCGCTGTATGGCAGCAGTTATGCCCTGAGCCAACTGGCCGGCCCCCTGCTGCTGGGCATCATCGGCGCCGAAGCGGATTACGGTTTCTGGGTCGGCGTCGTGCTGCTGCTCTGTTCGCCGCTGCTGTTGCTGGGACGTACAGGCGCGCCCAGCGCTGAAGCCTGCAATGTGACCTTCAGCGATCTGTTCGGCTTTTGCCGAGGCCTGCCAGCGATTGCCTGGGCGGTGGCGCTGTTCGCGGCGTTCGAGGCAATGATTCTGACGTTGCTGCCGATCTACTGCCTGCGTCAGGGCTTTACCCCGGAAGTCGCATTATTCATGGTCAGCACGGTGGTGGTCGGTGATGCGTTGCTGCAATTGCCGATTGGTGCGCTGGCTGACAGGGTGTCTCGACGCACGCTGTTTTCGGGCTGTGCGCTGTTGCTCATGCTGTCGAGTCTGGCGATTCCGCTGCTGCTTGATACCGTGCTGATCTGGCCGGTCTGGGTGTTGTTCGGCGCCAGCGCCGGTGGGTTGTTCACCTTGTCGTTGATTCTGATCGGCGAGCGTTATCGCGATGACTCACTGGTTCGTGCCAACGCACATATCGCTCAGTTGTGGGGGATAGGCTGCTTGCTCGGGCCTCTGGCGGCGGGTGCGGGCAGCCAATGGGTCAGTGGGCATGCTCTGCCATTGCTCATGGCCGCAGGTTCCTTCGGCCTGGTGATTTTGTCCCTGCGCCGTGGTGCGTTCGGTGCGCAGCCGGTCGTGGCTTAAAGCCCTTTTTTCTGGCCTGCACCGCAGCCCCGCACTGCGGGGCAGACGTCAGTGGGGGGCCGGTTCTGTCTCGGCGAGCAGGCGGGTGATGGTCGAGCCTACCTTGTGCACGGCGTCCTCGATCTGCGCCGTCGGTTTGGCGGCGTAGTTCATCCGCAGGCAATTGCGGTACTTGCCGGACGCCGAGAAAATGCTGCCCACGGCGATCTGAACGCCTTGCTCGAGCAAGGCGCGATTCAGGCGCAAGGTGTCGAAATCCTCAGCCAGCTCAACCCACAGCATAAAACCGCCCTGGGGCCGACTGACACGGGTGCCTGACGGAAAGTAGCGCATGACCCAATCGGTCATCTGATCGCGACCGCGCTGATACTGCCCGCGCATCCGCCGCAAATGCGGCTCGTAGTGCCCAGACTCCAGAAATTCGGCAATCGCCAATTGCGGTTGAGTGGCGGTCGAGCCGGTGCTGATGTACTTCATGTGCAGCACCCGCTCCAGATAGCGCCCCGGCGCGACCCAGCCAATGCGCAGTCCTGGCGCCAGGGTTTTCGAGAACGAGCTGCAGAGCAGGACGCGGCCGTCTTCGTCGAAGGATTTGATCGTCCGCGGTCGGGGATAGTTGTAGGCCAGATCGCCATACACATCGTCTTCGATGATCGCCACATCAAAGCGTTGAGCGAGGCTCAGCAGGGCCCGCTTGCGCGCCTCGGGCATGATGTAGCCCAGCGGGTTGTTGCAGTTGGGGGTCAGCTGAATGGCTTTGATCGGCCACTGTTCCAGCGCCAGCTCCAGTGCATCGAGGCTGATGCCGGTGATGGGGTCGGTGGGGATTTCCAGGGCTTTCATGCCCAGGCCCTTGAGGGTCTGCATGGCGCCGTGAAAACTCGGAGAGTCCACCGCCAC
Organism: Pseudomonas sp. ASL8; assembly: GCF_056680355.1. NCBI lineage: Bacteria > Pseudomonadati > Pseudomonadota > Gammaproteobacteria > Pseudomonadales > Pseudomonadaceae > Pseudomonas > Pseudomonas sp. ASL8. Next base: position 1,778,041 of record NZ_CM155278.1, read on the forward strand.
GATGTCGCCCGGCTCACAAATGGCGCGGATGCTGGTGGACAGCGCCTCATGGCAGCCGGTGGTGATCACCAGATCGTTGGCCGAGAGCTGGCACCCGGAGTCCAGCAGCAGGCGCGCCACCTGATCGCGCAGGCTTTGGGTGCCGTAGATGTTGTCGTAATACAGCCCAGGCATGTCCTGGCGCCGACTGATCTTGGCCAGCGCGCGCAGCAGGGGTTTCAGGGTCGGGCTGCTGACGTCTGGCATGCCGCGCCCGAGCTGGATCACATTGGCATTGGGCACGCTGCGGATCAGCTCGAGGACTTGCTCCCACTGGGAAATTTCTACGGGCCGTTGCGCCGGTCGTCCCACCACCGGCAGGGCAGGAATCGTACGCCCGGACGGGACGAAATACCCTGATTTAGGTTTCGGCAACGCCAGCCCGTTGTCTTCCAGCAAGCGATACGCCTGTTGCACGGTACTCAAGCTGACCCCGTGCTCCAGGCTCAGTGCGCGAACCGAGGGCAGCCGGTCTCCTGGACGATAAAAACCGTTTTCAATGCGAGTGCCGAGCAGGTCGGCAAGGTTGACGTAGAGCGTCATGGCGTACTCTCGATGGCGATCGATTCAGTTGACCAGTACAGATACCGTCAAAATACAGGATTCAGCCTCTTGATGGGACTGTCTGTATGGAGTTAATAAGGTTTTTTTGAATCTGTAATGGATTTGCCCGGCCCGTCATCATGAAATCACACGAACGCGTGATGGAGGGATCAGGAAATGAACGGGTTGAGCGATGTACGGCTGATGCTGCATAGCCAGGAGCTGCATGAGGGGCGAGCGCCTTGCGTGCAGACGGGCTGCCCACCGGGCCTAAGCCGCTGGGGCGTGTTCCGCCATCGCTGGGTGACCCGCAAAGCGCTGCTTGATCTGGATGCCAAGCAGTTGCGCGACGTTGGCATCAGCCTGGAGCAGGCCCGAGCCGAGGGCCTGAAGCCGTTCTGGAGGGGTTGACCAAGCCTGGCGGTCAGCGCAGCTCTTTCAGCCGATGCCAGAGCATGCCCAGCGCCAGCAGCGGGGAACGCAGGTGTTTGCCGCCAGGGAAGGTCATGTGCGGCACCTTGGCAAACAACTCGAAACCGCTGCTGTGTTGCCCGCTGATGGCTTCTGCCAACAGCTTGCCGGCCAGGTGCGTGGCATTCACCCCGTGCCCGGAATAGGCTTGGGCGTAAAACACGTTGGGCTGGTCCTTGAGCCTGCCGATTTGCGGCAGGCGGTTGGCGCCGATGCCGATCATGCCGCCCCATTGATAGTCGATCCTGGCCCCGGCCAGTTGCGGAAAGACTTCCAGCATTTTCGGCTGCATGTAGGCCGCGATGTCCTGCGGGTCGCGCCCCGAGTAATGACACGCACCGCCGAACAACAGGCGTCGGTCGGCGGAAAGCCGGTAGTAATCCACCGTCACCCGTTGGTCGCAGACGGCCATGTTCTGGGGCAGTAACTCATGGGCCTGCGCTTCGCTGAGCGGCTCGGTGGCGATGATGTAGCTGCCGGCGGGGAGCACTTTGCCGCTGAGTTCCGGGTTCAGATCATTCAGGTAGGCATTGCAGCCCAGCACCAGCGTATCGGCGCGCACCGAACCTTGAGCGGTATGCACGCGCACGCGTGTGCCGTACTCGATCCGCGTCACTTCTGAGTGCTCGAAGATCTGTACGCCCAGCGTGCGAGCGGCGGCCGCTTCGCCCAATGCCAGGTTCAGCGGGTGCAGATGGCCCGAGCCCATGTCGATCATGCCACCGACGTAGCGGTCCGAGCCGACCACACTGTGCATCTCGTTAGCTTGCAGCAGGCGCAGTTCATGGCGATAGCCCAGGCTGCGCAATTCGTCTGCATCTTCGGCTAAGCCGTCGAGATCGCGCGGCTTGTTGGCGAGGTCGCAGTAGCCCCACGTCAGGTCGCAGTCGATCTGGTAGCGGGCGACCCGCTGGCGCACGATTTCCACCGCCTCCAGGCCCATGAGCTTCATCTGGCGTACGCCGTCGCTGCCGATCACGTTGCTGAACTGATCGAGGCCATGGCCGACGCCGCGAATCAGTTGTCCGCCATTGCGCCCACTGGCGCCCCAGCCGATTTTCCGCGCTTCCAGCAACGCCACACTCAAGCCACGCTCTGCCAGCTCGATGGCCGTGTTCAGCCCGGAAAAGCCACCGCCGACTACGCACACATCGACGTTCAGCTCGCCTGCCAGCGGCGGATGATCCGGTTGCGGATGGCTGCTGGCGGCGTAATAGGACGCGGCATGCTGGTCGTTGGCGAGCGGTTGCTGAACGCGAGCGTTCATGAGGTTTATCCTGATTTTTGTGTTTTGAAAATTTCACGCAGCATAGACGTGAGCCGCGCCGCCCAGCAAGGTTCGGTCGGGCGGCGCTGTCGCCTGGGGCTCAAGTGATGCAAAATCACGGCCTAGTCTTTCTTTCGGTAAACGCCTCGATGAGCTGCAACAGCCAGAAAATCCGCTTTCTTCGGCAGCAGATCCCGTCTTTCGAGTGCGTGCCCGGCTGCCACGACTGCTGTGGCCCGGTCACCACCTCATCCGAAGAGATGGCGCGCTTGCCGCGCAAAACCGCGGCGGAGCAAGAGGCTGCGATGGATGAGCTGAACTGTGTGCACCTGGGGCCAAATGGCTGCACGGTGTATGAAGAGCGTCCGCTGATCTGCCGGTTGTTCGGCACCACGCCGACCCTGCCATGCCCCAATGGCCGTCGGCCGGTCGAGATGATTCATCCCAAGGCGGAAAAGCAGATCCACGAATACATCGCGACCACGCGACAGGTGTTGGTGTAGAGGTCACTCCGGAATCGGCAAATTCAAACTCTCTTTCACTTCTTCCATGACGATGTAGCTCTTGGATTCGCGCACATGCGGCAGTTTGAGCAGGATATCGCCGAGTAGTTTGCGGTACGAAGCCATCTCTGAAATCCGCGCTTTCACCAGGTAATCGAAGTCACCTGACACCAGATGACACTCCAGCACGTGCGGCAGTTTGAGCACGGCGCGGCGGAACTCTTCGAAGGTGTCGCCGGACTTGTAGTCCAGGCTGATCTCGACGAACACCAGCAGGCTGGCCTTGAGGCTTTGCGGATTGAGCCGGGCGTTGTAGCCCATGATGATCCCTTCGCGCTCAAGCCTGCGCACCCGCTCAGTACAGGGCGTGGTCGACAATCCCACCCTTTCCCCCAGCTCGGTAAATGAGATCCGCCCGTCCGCCTGCAGGATGCGCAGGATGTTGCGGTCGATCTTGTCCAACTCACGTTTTGACTGGTGCTGGGTGCGCATGGGTAAACCCCCTCTACTAAAGCCGTTATTGCCGAGAATTCTCGCCAAATATAGGTGTTTATATAGTGAAAAGCACTGGCCATTGCTTTTTATACTGCGCATATCTTGGCTCTATACAACAAACGTCAGCGGATATCCGCGATTGAGGGATTTAACATGCGAGTTCTGGTCCTTGGCAGTGGCGTGATCGGTACGGCCAGCGCCTATTATCTGGCCCGGGCTGGATTTGAGGTGACCGTGGTCGACCGTCAACCTGCGGCTGCCATGGAAACCAGTTTCGCCAACGCCGGCCAGGTTTCGCCAGGCTATGCATCGCCGTGGGCCGCGCCTGGCGTGCCGCTCAAGGCGATCAAATGGTTACTGCAGCGTCATGCCCCGCTGGCGATCAAGGCCACCGCCGACATTGATCAGTACCTGTGGATGGCGCAAATGCTGCGCAACTGCACCGCCAGCCGTTATGCGGTGAACAAAGAGCGCATGGTGCGTTTGTCCGAGTACAGCCGCGATTGCCTCGATGAGCTGCGTGCCGAAACCGGTATCGCGTACGAAGGCCGTAGCTTGGGCACCACGCAATTGTTCCGTACTCAGGAGCAACTGGATAACGCCGCCAAGGACATCGCTGTTCTGCAGCAGTCTGGCGTGCCTTACGAACTGCTTGATCGCGCTGGCATCGCCCGCGTCGAGCCGGCGTTGGCTAACGTGACTAATATTTTGGCCGGTGCGTTGCGTCTGCCGAACGACCAGACCGGCGATTGCCAGCTGTTCACCACCCGCCTGGCGGAAATGGCAGTCAAGTTGGGCGTTGAGTTCCGTTTTGGTCAGTCCATCGAACGCCTCGACTACGCAGGTGATCGCATCAATGGCGTGTGGATCGACGGCAAGCTGGAAACCGCCGACCGCTACGTGCTGGCGCTGGGCAGCTATTCACCACAGTTGCTCAAGCCATTGGGCATCCGCGCGCCGATTTACCCGCTCAAGGGTTACTCCCTGACAGTGCCAATCACCAATCCGGCGATGGCCCCGACGTCGACTATTCTCGACGAGACCTACAAGGTCGCCATTACCCGTTTCGACAATCGCATTCGTGTGGGCGGCATGGCGGAAATCGCCGGGTTCGACTTGTCGCTCAACCCGCGTCGGCGCGAAACACTGGAGATGATCGTCGGCGACCTTTATCCTCAGGGCGGTGATTTGACGGAGGCCACTTTCTGGACCGGCCTGCGCCCAACCACACCGGACGGCACCCCGATTGTCGGCGCCACGCCATTCCGCAACCTGTTCCTGAATACCGGCCACGGCACACTTGGCTGGACCATGGCGTGCGGTTCCGGCCGTTTGCTGGCCGACTTGATGGCCTTTAAAACACCACAGATCAGTGCCGAAGGCCTTGATATTTCTCGCTACGGTAAAACCCAGGAGATCGTAAAACATGGCAATCCTGCGCCAGCTCACCAATGATCGTATGAGTCAGCTCGTTGTCCACAACAGCACCGTGTACCTGTCCGGGCAAGTGGGTGACGACATGGCTGCCGGGATCGAACAGCAAACCCGGGAGACGCTGGCCAACATCGAGCGTCTGCTGGACCTGGCCGGTACCGACAAGACCCGGATTCTGTCGGTGACCATCTACCTGAAAGACATCGACGCAGATTTCGCCGGCATGAACAGTGTCTGGGATAAATGGCTGCCAAAAGGCGTTGCGCCCGCTCGGGCAACGGTCGAGTCGAAGCTGTGCGAACCGGAAATTCTGGTTGAGCTGTCGGTCGTCGCGGCATTGCCTTAATCTGCAAGAACCTTCGCCTGATGCCTGTTAATGGGTGTCGGGCTTTTTTATTCCCATCATGCCTAGAAGCCTGCCGCCATGCGTCCTGCCCGCGCCTTGATCGATCTCCAAGCCCTGCGTCACAACTATCAATTGGCCCGTGAAACCGCTGGCGCCAAAGCGCTTGCGGTCGTCAAGGCCGATGCCTACGGTCATGGGGCGGTGCGTTGCGCGCAAGCTCTGGAAACCCAGGCCGATGGGTTCGCCGTGGCCTGCATCGAAGAAGCGCTGGAACTCCGTGAAGCGGGGATTGGCGGGCCGATTTTGCTGCTTGAAGGTTTTTTCGAGGCGAGCGAACTGGCGCTGATCGTCGAGCATGACCTTTGGTTCGTGGTGCATTCACTTTGGCAACTCGACGCCATCGAGCAAGTGAGCATCAGCAAGCCGCTGAACGTCTGGCTCAAGCTGGATTCGGGCATGCACCGTGTCGGCTTGCACCCCGCCGATTACCAAGCGGCTTATAAACGCCTGTTGAGCAGCGGCAAAGTGGCAAAAATCGTCTTGATGAGCCATTTCGCCCGCGCTGATGAGTTGGATTGCTCACGCAGCGACGAGCAGGTGGCGGTCTTTAATGCGGCCCGTCAGGGGTTGTCCGCAGAGGTCAGTCTGCGCAACTCGCCTGCGGTCATGGGCTGGCCGAAGGTGCCCAGTGACTGGGTCCGTCCTGGCATCATGCTATACGGCGCCACGCCTTTTGATCAGCCCCAGAGCGTGGCTGAGCGCTTGCAGCCGGTGATGACCCTGGAATCGAAGGTGATTTGCGTGCGCGAGTTGCCGGCGGGCGAACCGATTGGGTATGGCGGTGGTTTCATCACGGATCGCTCGATGCGTGTCGGGGTGGTGGCGATGGGTTACGCCGATGGTTATCCCCGTCAGGCACCGACTGGCACCCCGGTCTCGATTGACGGCCAGCCGAGCCGGTTGTTGGGGCGTGTGTCGATGGACATGCTGTGCGTGGACTTGACCGATTTGCCACGCGCCGGGCTGGGTAGCCAGGTCGAGTTATGGGGCAAGAACGTGCTGGCCAGCGATGTTGCCGCGCACGCCGGTACAATCCCTTACCAGATATTTTGTAACCTGCGCCGCGTGCCAAGGCTCTATTCCGGGGCCTGACAGGCGGTCGTCGGCAGCTGTCGGCGAAATTTCATCCCACACCTATAAGCCGCTAGTCCTTTTACGAATACGTTACGGGTCGAAGTGTTGTAAATACTGAACGCTGTTGCCATCATACCGTTCATAACGACCATAACTAATCAATAGGAGGACTCCCGCATTGGACGTCGGTGAACGACTGCAATCCATTCGAAAGCTTAAAGGTCTCTCCCAGCGTGAACTCGCCAAGCGAGCGGGCGTGACCAACAGCACCATTTCCATGATCGAGAAAAACAGCGTCAGCCCCTCGATCAGCTCTCTGAGAAAGGTGCTGGGCGGTATTCCGATGTCCATGGTTGAGTTCTTTTCGGAAGAGCTGGAGCAAGAAAATCTGACTCAAGTGGTTTATAAAGCCAGTGAGTTGATCGACATTTCGGACGGCGCCGTCACCATGAAACTGGTCGGTAAGGCCCATCCGGGTCGGGCGATCACTTTTCTCAACGAGATCTATCCTCCGGGTTCCGATACCGGGGATGCAATGCTCGTTCATGAAGGCGAAGAAACCGGAACCCTGCTCGAAGGTCGGCTGGAACTGGTGGTTGGCGTTGAGACGTTCATCCTCGAAGCTGGCGACAGCTACTACTTTGAGAGTACCAAGCCACACCGTTTTCGTAATCCGTTCGATGTGCCTGCGCGGCTGATCAGCGCAGCAACACCCGCGAATTTTTGATTGAACGCTTCATTTACAGGCGCTGCTTCTCAGAAATGAAAGCACAAAGTGCCCGTTTGCAGGGCCTGACAGCTGGTAAATACCCCTGCGACTATAGGGTTGTTTCAGTGTGACGGGCTAACCGGTATACTTCCGCCCGCCCGCAAAACCGTGGCCGCGGGCGTGACTAGCCACCATGAGGGTGTACGCGTGAACCTAATTAATAAAATGCTGGCAGTTCAAGCTGCCGTATTGGTCTTTTGGGCTGTCGGTGCTCAGGCCACGACAAGCGACGATTTGGCCAAGCGCCTTGATCCAGTGGGTCAAGTGTGTGTGCAGGGTAAAGAGTGCGCAGGTATGGACGTCGCAGCTTCGGCTGGCGGCGCCGGTGGTGCCAAGTCCGCTGATGAGATCATCGCCGGCCATTGCAACGCATGTCACGGTTCCGGCTTGCTGGGCGCGCCGAAAATCGGTGACGCGGCTGACTGGGGCAACCGTGCCAAAACGCAGGGCGGTCTTGAAGGCATTCTTGCTAAAGCCATTACCGGTATCAACTCGATGCCGCCAAAAGGCACCTGCGCAGATTGCTCTGATGCAGAGCTGAAAAGCGCGATTCAGAAAATGTCCGGTCTGAAGTAATTCGACCCGATGACAAAAAGCCGACTTCGTGTCGGCTTTTTTGTGCGCGAATGATTCGAAGTCCTGTCCTTTGCAGCAAACACCCGGCAATCTCGGTCCAACCTGAAATCAAGGATGTTCCGGGAGGGTGAGATGACGCAGTCGTGTTCCATTGAACAAGCAGTCGACCAGGTACTGGCGCAACTGCCTGCGCACATTCACATGGGCCTGCAGCTGGGGCTGGGCAAGCCCAACCGCTTCGTTAATGCGTTGTATGCACGGGTCAAGGGGCTGCCGCAACGACAGCTGACGATGTACACCGCCCTCTGTCTCGGGCGCCCGCCGCTTGGCGAGGGTTTGCAGGCGCGTTTTCTTGAGCCCTTCGTCGCGCGGGTGTTCGGCGATTACCCCGAACTGGACTTCCTTGATGACTTGCGGCGCGACAGCCTGCCGACGAACATCCGTATCGAGCAGTTCTTCTTGCAGCCCGGCAGCCTGCTCAACAGCCACGCCGCGCAGCAGGACTACGTCAGCAGCAACTACAGCCATGCCGCGCGTGACATCAACGCCAATGGCCTGAATCTTGTGGCGCAGTTGGTCGCCCGTGATCCGCAGCGTCCGGGTCGCGTGAGCCTGAGTTGCAATTCGGACATCACCCTCGACCTGCTGCCGATGATCGCCAAACGTCGTGCGGCCGGGGAAACAATCCTGTTGCTCGGCCAGGTCCATGCTGACTTGCCGTACATGCCCGGCGACTCGGAGCTCGGCACTGACGTCTTTGATGTGCTGCTCGACGAGGAAGAACACAGCACCCTGTTCTCTACCCCGAACATGCCGGTCGGATTTCAGGACCATTTCATCGGCTTGCACGCCAGCACTCTGGTGCGCGACGGCGGCACCTTGCAGATTGGTATTGGCTCGATGGGCGATGCGCTGACAGCGGCGCTTTTGGCGCGGCAAGCGGATAACGCCACTTACCGCGCGCTGCTCGCGGATCTGGACGCGACTACGTCGTGGCAAACGTTGATCGAGCGCGAAGGCGGGGTGCAGCCGTTTGCTCACGGGCTGTACGGTTGCAGCGAAATGTTCGTGAACGGTTTATTGGTGCTGGTGGACGCCGGCATCGTGCGGCGTAAGGTTTATCCCGACGCGGCCCTGCAACGGCAGGCCAACGATGGCACGCTGGACGAATTGGCCCATCCCGATGGCGTCATGGTCCACGCGGGGTTTTTCCTGGGGCCTCGCAGCTTTTATCAACGTTTACGCGAGTTTTCACTGGCTCAGCGTGAGCGCTTCAACATGACCGCCATCAGCTACATCAACGAGCTGTACGGCAATGAAGAGCTCAAGCGCTTGCAACGGCGCGATGCGCGATTCATCAACAGCATTTTTAAAGTGACGCTGATGGGCGCCGCAGTGGCCGATCAACTGGAAGACGGCCGAGTGTTGAGCGGGGTGGGCGGCCAATACAACTTCGTCGCTCAGGCGCATGCACTGGAAGGTGCTCGCTCACTGTTGATGCTGCGTAGCTGGCGGGAGTCGGGCGGGGAGGTCAGTTCAAATGTTGTCTGGGAGTACGGTCACGTCACGATTCCGAGGCACCTGCGGGACATTATTGTCACGGAATACGGGATTGCCGATCTGCGTGGCAAGACCGACGCCAAGGTGATTGAGGCGCTGCTGAATATCAGTGACTCACGCTTCCAGGAGGGCTTGATCGAGCAGGCGCAAAAGGTCGGAAAATTGCCCCGCGACTTCCGCCTCGATCCGCGCTTTAGTGACAACACTCCAGAACGTTTGCAGGCGTTGCAGGCGCGTTACGCGCAATTGTTCCCTGAGTATCCACTGGGCTGTGATTTCAGCGCTGAAGAGCGGGATCTGTTGCGAGCGTTGAACTGGCTGAAAAGCAAACTCAAACTCACCGAAATGCTGCAATTGGGCAAAGCCACCCTCGACGCACCGGAACCGACAGCCTTCCCGGCGCACCTTGAACGCATGCGACTTTTGCAGCCGCAGGGACTGCTTGAAGAGCTGTATCAGCGCTTGGTGCTGGCGGGGTTGCAGGCGACGGCAATCTCTGGCGTCTGAACTACCGCCTTCGCCAACAAGTTGGCTCCTACATTGGCGAAGGGGGCACCACAATCAATCCAGAAACGTCACCACCCCGCCCTCCAGCGATTTCACCCGGGCGAGGGATTCGACGCGATAACCCTGAGCGTCGAGTTCGGCACGGCCGCCCTGGAATGATTTCTCGATCACGATGCCCAGCCCGGCCACGCTGGCGCCCGCTTGCTTGATGATCGAAATCAGCGCCTGCGAGGCCCTGCCGTTGGCCAAAAAGTCATCGATGATCAGCACGCGGTCGCTGCTGGTCAGGTGTCGAGGAGAGATGGCGACCGTGCTTTCGACTTGCTTGGTGAACGAATACACGGTCGCCGACAGCAGGTTTTCGGTCAGGGTCAGCGATTGGTGTTTGCGCGCAAAGATCACCGGCACGCCCAGTTTCAGGCCGGTCATGATCGCGGGGGCAATGCCCGAGGCCTCGATGGTGACGATTTTGGTGATGCCTGAGTCTGCGAAAAGCGTGGCGAATTCGTTGCCGATCAGCTGCATCAAGGCCGGGTCGATCTGGTGGTTAAGAAACGCGTCGACCTTCAACACCTGGTCAGAAAGGACGATGCCCTCTTCGCGAATTTTCTTATGCAGTGCTTCCACGGTGATTCCTCAGGCTGCGCATATGTGCGCAATAAATGATCAATTCAGCGTTTGAGCATGGCGCGAATATCGGCCAGTGCCGTATTACCGCGAACGGCTTTCACTTCTACCGGTGTGTCGTCGTTGCCTTCCCATGCGAGGTCGTCCGGCGGCAGTTCATCGAGAAAGCGGCTGGGGGCGCAATCGATGATCTCGCCATATTGCTTGCGCTTGGCGGCAAAGGTGAAGGCCAGTGTTTCCCGCGCGCGGGTAATCCCGACATACGCCAGGCGGCGCTCTTCCTCGATCGTATCGGCTTCGATACTGGAGCGGTGCGGGAGGATTTCTTCCTCCATGCCCATGATGAACACGTAGGGGAATTCCAGACCTTTGGAGGCATGCAGGGTCATCATTTGCACGCCTTCGGCGCCGTCTTCTTCCTCCTGCTGACGCTCGAGCATGTCGCGCAAGACCAGCTTGCCGATGGCCTCTTCGATGGTCATTTTGCCGTCGTCGTCTTTCTCCAGCGTGTTCTTCAGCGCTTCGATCAAGAACCAGACGTTTGCCATCCGGTAATCGGCGGCTTTTTCACTGGAGCTGTTCTGCCGCAGCCAGTTTTCGTAGTCGATGTCCATGACCATGCTGCGCAGCGCGGCGATGGGGTCGTTTTGCGAGCATTGCTGGCGCACGCCATCCATCCAGCGTTTGAAGCGTTGCAGGCGGTCGGTGTAACGGCTGTCCAGATGCTCGCCAAGGCCGATTTCATCGGTGGCGGCGTACATCGATATTTTGCGCTCGGTGGAATAATTGCCGAGCTTTTCCAGGGTGGTCGAGCCGATTTCACGGCGCGGCACGTTAATCACGCGCAAGAAGGCGTTGTCGTCGTCCGGGTTCACCAGCAGGCGGAAGTAGGCCATCAGGTCTTTCACTTCCTGACGCCCGAAGAAGCTGTTGCCACCCGACAGGCGGTAGGGGATCTGGTGGTGTTGCAGCTTCAGCTCGATCAGCTTGGCCTGATAGTTACCGCGATAGAGAATCGCGAAGTCACTGTAGGGCCGGTCGGTACGCAAGTGCAGGGTGAGCAGTTCCACCGCGACGCGTTCGGCTTCGGCATCTTCGTTGCGGCAGCGGATCACACGGACTTCATCGCCGTGACCCATATCACTCCACAATTGCTTTTCGAACGCGTGGGGGTTGTTCGAGATCAGCACGTTGGCGCAGCGCAGGATACGGCTGGTGGAGCGGTAATTCTGCTCGAGCATCACCACCTTGAGCGACGGGTAGTCATCCTTGAGCAGCATCAGGTTTTCCGGGCGCGCACCACGCCAGGCATAGATCGACTGGTCATCGTCGCCGACCACGGTGAACTGGTTGCGCATACCGATCAGCAACTTCACCAGCAGGTACTGACTGGCGTTGGTGTCCTGATATTCATCCACCAACAGGTAGCGAACCTTGTTTTGCCACTTCTCCAGGATGTCAGCGTGCTCTTGGAACAGCTTCACGGGCATCAGGATCAAATCGTCGAAATCCACCGCGTTGTAGGCTTTGAGCGTGCGCTGGTAGTGGGTATAGACAATGGCGGCGGTCTGTTCCTTGGGGTTACGCGCGTTTTCCAGGGCCTCGGGCGGCAGGATCAGGTCGTTTTTCCACGAGCCGATCATGTTTTTGATTTCGTCGACGCCGTCATCGCCCGAATATTCTTTTTGCATGATGTCGGTCATCAGGGCTTTCACGTCGGTCTCGTCGAAAATCGAGAACCCTGGTTTATAGCCCAGCCGCGCATGCTCCTTGCGGATTATGTTCAGACCCAGGTTGTGGAAGGTCGACACCGTCAAGCCCCGCCCTTCGCTGCCCTTGAGCAGGGTGCCGACCCGCTCTTTCATTTCCCGCGCGGCCTTGTTGGTAAAGGTCATGGCGACAATGTGTTGTGCCCGAAAGCCGCAGTTCTGGATCAGGTGCGCAATCTTGCGGGTGATCACGCTGGTCTTGCCGGAGCCAGCACCGGCGAGCACCAAAAGAGGGCCGCCGACGTAGTTCACGGCTTCTTGTTGCCGAGGATTGAGTCGGGACATGACAGAAAAAGGGTCGCTTGCGAAATGGGTGGGCATTTTAACAGGCTCACGCATTTGTGCGGTCATCGTCCGACACTGTGACGTAGCGCGCGATCTAAATTTGCCGGTTTTGTTACTTTCGCGCAGGATGCGCAGTGGATTACGCCGGATGTTCGAAGTAGGGCGGAACCACCAACGATTTTTTTGCGAGTAGGGAGCTAGTTTGTCTACGCCTGTCGAACCCTTGCGTTTGTTGCTCCTGGCCCAAAAGCCGGAATGGCTGGCGTTATTGCGTGAGTGTCTGGCTCCTCTGGGAGATGCGGCCGCGCTGGTCTGTGCGCCGAGTTGGGACGATGTCAGCAGCCTGTTCGACGACGAGCGCAGTGCCGTGCTGCTGACGACGCCTGAGCTCCAGCCGGTGCCCGGGCGCTGTAAGTTGCCCGTGGTGATGCTGCTTGAGCACGAACCGCTCGAACCCCCGATGGGCGTCAGCGATTGGCTGGTGCTTGCCACGTTGAGCATTGATGCGCTGCGTCGTTGCCTGCGCCATGTGCGCGAGCGCGGCGTGCTGGAAAACACTCTGCAACGTCTGGCCGAGCAGGACCCGCTAACCGGCATCGCCAACCGCCAGGGCTTCCAGACCTTATTGGCGACGCGTTTGGCTGAAAATGAAGGCCGAGGCCTCGCGCTTGGGCATCTGGATCTCGACAATTTCCGTCACGCCAACGACGCGCTGGGTCATCAGGCCGGCGACCGATTGATCTTGCAAGTGGTCTCGCGGCTCAAGAGCCAGCTGGAAGCGGGCGATCAACTGGCGCGGCTGGGCAGTGACGAATTTGCGTTGCTGATCGACATCCGCCGTGCGCCGCAACGTGCCGAATGGATGGCCGAGCGCATTACCGAAGCCTTGGCCGAGCCCTATTGGGTCGATGGCGAAAGCTTGCTGATCGGCTGCAGCCTGGGGATTGCCTATGCACGGGTCGGTGCCGGTGCCGATCCGTTGATGTGGCACGCTCATATCGCGATGCAGCAGGCCAAAGGCACTCAGGGCTGCACCTTTCATATCTTTAACGAACGCATCAACCGCAACGCCCGCAGCCTGGCCGATCTGGAAAGCGAACTGCGCCGGGCCTTGCGCCGCGATGAGCTGGAGCTGCATTACCAGCCACGTCTGTCACTGAACGACGGTCGCATCGTTGGCCTTGAAGCCCTGGTGCGCTGGCGCCACGCCGAGCGTGGATTGCTGCCACCCAGCGAGTTTGTACCCTTGGCCGAGCAAAGCGGTTTGATCGTGCCTTTGGGTTACTGGGTCATTTCCCGCGCCCTGCGCGACATGCAGGCGCTGCGCGAACTCGGGCTGCCGGCACTGCACATGGCGGTCAACCTGTCGTTCCGCCAGTTTCAGGACAGTCAATTGCTGTCGACCCTGAGCCGCTTGATCGCCGAGCGGGGCGTCGATGCCCGCTGGCTGGAGTTCGAACTGACCGAAACCGCTGTCATGCGCCGCAGCGATCTGGTCAAACAGACGATGGATGCGCTGGGTCGGCTGGGTGTGCGTTTTTCGCTGGATGATTTTGGCACCGGCTTCTCGTCGTTCGTGCACCTCAACAGCCTGCCGATTGCCTTGCTCAAGGTCGACAAAAGCTTTGTCGGCGGCATGGAGTTGCGCGAAGAAAACCGCAAGCTGGTGCACGCCATGATCAACCTGGCGCACAACCTCAGCCTGGAAGTGGTCGCCGAAGGTGTCGAAACCCCGGAACAACTGGCGCTGTTACGTGATTTTGGTTGCGATCAAATTCAGGGTTACCTGATCAGCAAGCCATTGCCATTCACGGAGCTGATTGAGTACCTGACGTATGGACAGCGGCATAACGTCGGGCAAGCGCACGTTCAGTAGGCATACCTGATTCACTCCTCAAACCATGACCGACGCACTCACTGGCGCTTCCCGCAACAAGCGTGAGGTCTTCCTTTCGAACGCCACTGTCAGTGCCAGCGCCGCGCAGGCAAGCCCCAGGGCCAACCCCCACCAGACCCCCATCGCACCGCCTTGTGCATAAAAACCGAAAGCCCAGGCCGCAGGCGCGCCGACCAGCCAATAGCAGGCGAGGCCGATGACAAACGTGGTCCTGGCGTCCTTGAATCCCCTGATGGCGCCCATGGCCAGCGTCTGCGTGCCATCGAACAGTTCGAACCACGCGGCGATCGCCAACAGCTTCACGGCCAGATCGATCACGTCGCGGTAGGCCGGATTGTCGAGGTCGAGGAACAGGCTGACGACTTGATACGGCGCCAGCCAGAACAACAGCGCGAAACCGAGCATGATCATTGCCCCAAAGGCAATGCCGACGCGCCCGGCCAGCCGCGCCTGGAGCAGATTGCCCGCGCCGTAGTGTTGGCCGATGCGCATGGTCATCGCGTAGGAAATCCCCACGGGCACCATGAACGCCATCGACACCGACTGTAGGGCAATCTGATGCGCGGCCATTTGCGTACTGCCCATCGCGCCCATGCAGAACGCCGCGAAGGTGAACAGACCAACCTCGACCGCATAGGTGCCGCCAATCGGCAAGCCGAGGCGCCACAGCTCTTGCAAATAAGTCAGCGAGGGGCGCATCAGGCCCTGGCGAATGGGGTAGGGCGCATAGGCCGGGTGCTGGCGGATATGCAGGGCCAGGAGCAACGCCATGCCGTTGGCAACCACCGCAGTGACCAGACCGATGCCCATCAGGCCCAGATGCGGCAGGCCAAACAGGCCATGGATGAGTGCATAGTTAAGCCCGAAGTTCACCGCCACGCCGCCCAGGCTGATCACCATCACCGGGCCGGCACGCCCCAGCGCGCTGGTGAAGCCACGCAAGGCCATAAACGACAGAAAGCCGGGCAGGGCCAAGGGCAGGGTGATCAAGAATTGCCCGGCCATGTGCACGTTTGCCTCATTCTGGCCAAGCCTGAGCAAAATGGGCTCAAGGTTCCACAGCACCAAGGCCGCGATTAACGCCATGCCCCACGCCAGCCACAGCCCCGCCTGAGTCAGTCGCGTGGCGCCCACGTTGTCGCCTGCACCGTGACGGATCGAGACTAGCGTGCCGACGGCGGCGATAACCCCCACGCAGAAGAACGAAATCAGGTTGTAGCTGGCCGCGCCCAGCCCGCCGCCAGCCAGGGCATCGGGTCCCAGATGACCCATCATCACGGTGTCAGTAAAAACCATGAGCATGTGCGCCATTTGCGAGGCGATCAGCGGCCCGGCCAAGCGCAGGATAATCCGCAGTTCGCTGATCCAGGGGTGTTGTGTGGTTGCAGCTCGCATGGTCGTGGCGCTCGGCGGACGAGGTTTCGTGAGCAACTGATTCTCGGCATTTCTCACAGCGGGCACAAAGGGATAAATCCGATGATTGGCATGAGTAAAACTCATCTGAATCGGGTGTAGTCGTTGGGGGTAAAGTACCGCAACTGTTGCGTAGGAGAGTTGTGTATGTCCCGTAGTCTTCCTCCCCTTTATGCGCTACGCGCATTTGAAGCCGCTGCCCGACACAGCTCGTTCACCCGCGCTGCCGAGGAGCTGTCGATCACCCAAAGTGCCGTCAGCCGCCACATCCGCACGCTTGAAGATCACTTTGCCTGCCGTTTGTTTCAGCGCAATGGCCGCAACCTGCAATTGACTGAGGCCGCGCGCCTGCTACTGCCGGGAGTGCGTGAAGGTTTTTCGGCGTTGGAGCGTGCGTGCAGCACCTTGCGTGCAGAGGAAGGCATTTTGCGCATGAAGGCACCGTCGACCCTGACCATGCGCTGGTTGCTGGCGCGCCTGAGCCGGTTTCGCCATCTTCAGGTCGGTAATGAAGTGCAATTGACCAGTGCCTGGATGGATGTCGACAGTGTGGATTTCACTCAGGAGCCGTTTGACTGCGCGGTATTGCTCAGCCGTGGGCATTTTCCGCCGGATTGGGAAGCCACCTACCTGTTCCCTGAACTGCTGATTCCAGTGGGCGCACCGACGTTGCTTCAGGACCAGCCCTGGGATGTTGCGCGGCTGGCCAGCGCCGAACTGTTGCACCCAACCCCCGACCGTCGCGATTGGCGCAGCTGGCTACAGCGGATGGGCCTGTCGGAGCAGATTTCGCTCAAGGGCGGCCAGGTGTTCGACACCCTGGAGTTGGGCATGATCGCGGCGGCGCGGGGCTATGGCGTGTCCATGGGTGACTTGCTGATGGTCGCCGAAGACGTCGCTCAGGGGCGTTTAAGCTTGCCTTGGCGCACCGCCGTGGCAAGCGGCGAAAACTACTATCTGGTGTGGCCAAAGACCCGGCCGGGCGGCGAACGTCTGCGCCGGCTCAGCGAATTTCTTCAAGGCGAGGTGCAGGCGATGGACCTGCCAACGGTTGAGATATTGACCTGAAAAACAGCGGCGGCATGGGCTGTTGAGCGGTTATTCGTCAGTATCCTAGTGTAGGACTCAAGTATTGTTCGCGTCGGCCGAATCCGTATAAGTCGGACTTTTTAAAAAAGGTTCAACGGACCCCATTTTTGAATTTTGCTGAACAGGGCATCGAGATCAAAACGATGCCGCTGTTCGGCCAGGAGCTTCCATGTCTGAACCCCGTGCTCGTATCGCCTCGCAGTTGGGTCTCGCCCTGGCGGTAATTCTGGCCGTGGTCATCAGCGGCAGTACCGTGTTCGCGTTGCGCTCGCTGGACGCCGCGAACCTGGCGATTCGTGAAGAGCACATGGCCAGCGAAGCTCGCTTGCTGGCCGATCAACTGAATACGTTTCACAGCGCCCTGCGTGAAAGCACCCAGCGCTTGAGTGGGTTGTTCGAGAAGCGCTTTACCGGCGGCCTGAGCCTACAGGCAGACAAACCCGTGACGGTTGCGGGCGTGCAGGCACCGAGCCTGTTGTTGGGGGACCATGTACTGAACAACGACTTCACCGAGGTCGATAATTTCAAGCAAATGACGGCCGGCGTGGCGACGATTTTCGTGCGCAGTGGCGATGACTTTATTCGGGTGAGTACGTCGCTGAGCAAGCAGGATGGCTCGCGGGCCGTCGGCACCTTGCTGGATCACAAGAGCCCGGCCTATGACCGGCTGATGGCGGGGCAGGAGTACGTCGGCCGGGCGCTGTTGTTCGAGCACTACTACATGACGCAGTACAGCCCGGTGCGTGACAGCAGTGGCAAAATCATTGCCGCCTTGTTCGTCGGCTTCGACTACACCGGTGCGCAAAATACCCAACTCGAGAACCTGAAGAATTTCCGCATCGGCACGACGGGTTCGCTGGCCCTGCTGGATGAGCAGAATCGCTGGCTGGTGGCGCCTGCCGGGGTCAAGGCACTGGATCAGGCAACGCAAACGTTGGCCGATTTCGTCAAGCGCCCAGGCACAGGTCATTTCTGGAGTGACGGCACGCAAGATTTCTATACCGTCGCCGTGCCCTTTGCTGGCGGCCCGTGGGCAGTGTTTGCGAGCATGCCAAAAACCGAAATCAGCGCCGTGACCTGGAGCGTCGGCACGCAATTGGCAATCGGCAGCTTGCTGGCCATGTTGATCGCGGTCGGTGCAGCGATCTGGCTGCTGCGCCGCAAGTTGCAACCGCTGTCGGATCTGGTTCGTCAGGCTGAAGCCCTGGGCGCCGGCGACCTGAGCGCGCGTTTGAATGTTTCCAGTCACGATGAAATCGGTCAATTGGCACGCAGCTTCAATCAGATGGGTGAAGCCTTGTCGAACATGGTCGCGCACATCCGCAGCGCGGCACAGGAAGTCAGTGGCCGTGCTCAGACGCTGTCCGGCTTGTCGGGCGGTGCCTACGACGGCATGGAGCAGCAGTCCGGGGAGATCACCAGCATGGCTGGCGCCGTGGAAGAGTTCAGCGCCACCTCATTGAATATCGCCGACAACATGGGCAGCACCGAGCGCCTGGCGCAGGAGAACGCTCAGCAGACGCGCATCGGTCGTACCTCGATGGATGAGGCCTCGGCGTCCCTTGAGCAAATCGCGTCCTCGCTCAAAGGCACGGCCACGGTGATTGATACCTTGGGCCAGCGTTCTCAGGAAATCGGCGGCATCGTCGGCGTCATCACCTCGATTGCCGAGCAGACCAACCTGCTGGCTCTCAACGCCGCGATTGAAGCCGCGCGTGCTGGCGAGCAGGGCCGTGGCTTTGCGGTGGTAGCGGATGAGGTGCGTAATCTGGCCTTGCGCACCCGTCAGGCGACCGACCAGATTTCAGGCATGATCGTGAGCATTCAGCAAGAAACCGGTAACGCGATCAGCACCATGGAACAGGGCAACGCGCTTATGCAGGAAGGCCTCTCGCGCAACGCAAAAGTCGCGGCTGCTCTGGCCCGGATCGACGAACAAAGCCGCTCCGCGGGCGAACAATTCGCGGCCATCACCACCGCCACCCAAGAACAAAGCAGCACCGCTACCTTGCTCAGCAGCAACCTGCAAAGCATCGCCCTGGCCAACAGCGAACAGCGCGAAGTCGTCTCCCATCTGGCTGTCACCGCGAAAGAACTCGACGAGCTGGCGGCGGATTTGCGCAAAGAGGTCAATCGGTTTCGGTGATACAAGGTTTGTGTTCACCGAAAACTTAATTTTCAGCCAAACGTTGATCTCCTGTAGGAGCGGGCTTGCCCGCGAAAAGGTCGGCACGGCCTTCAGGGGCCAATGAAACCAAGCACTTTTACGACCGCTACGTAGTCGATCGCGGGCAAGCGCGCTCCTACGGCCTGGCGGCCAGAAGCAGATCTATGGTTCGCCGAAAATCCAGTAGCGTGCGACTCTTATTCTGCGTGTGACCCCATTAATTACTCGACGGCCGATACTGCAACGCCTCGGCCAGATGACTGCGCCCAATCGCATCGACCTGCTCCAGATCAGCCAGCGTTCTTGCCACTTTCAACAAGCGGTGTGCGGCCCTGAGTGACAGGGTCAAACGCTCGCAGGCGGTTTCCAGCCAGTTTTCGTCGGCGCTGGACAGCGAGCAGTGTTTGCGCAGACCCGGCAGGTCGAGAAAGGCGTTGGCGCAGCCTTGGCGCCGTTGTTGCCGGTCGCGGGCCTGGGCCACGAGGGCGGCGGCGCTGGCGGTGTCGTCGCCGATGTGGGGGGCCGGATTGAGCGCCGTGGCTTCGCGGGCGACGGTCAGGTGCAGGTCGATTCGATCCAGCAGCGGGCCGGAGAGCTTGTTGCGGTAGCGCTGGATCTGCTCGGTGGAACAACGACAGCGACCGCTGGGCTCACCCAGATAGCCGCAAGGGCAGGGGTTCATCGCGGCCACCAACTGAAAGCGCGCCGGGAAGCGCACCCGGTCGCGGGCACGGGCGATGACGATATGGCCCGACTCTAGTGGCTCACGCAGCACCTCCAGCACTTTGCGATCAAACTCGGGCAGCTCATCGAGAAACAGCACGCCATGGTGGGCGAGGGTGATTTCGCCGGGTTGCGGACGACTGCCGCCACCCACCAGCGCGGCACCTGAGGCGGAATGGTGGGGCTGCCGAAAGGGTCGCTGTGGCCAACTGGTCAGAGGGCTCTGGCTGGCGACCGACTGAATCGCGGCGACTTCCAGGGCTTCATGCTCATCCAGTGGCGGCAACAGGCCTGGCAGACGGCTGGCGAGGAGTGTCTTGCCGGTGCCGGGAGGCCCGCTGAAAAGAAGATTGTGCGCGCCCGCCGCCGCTACCAGCAATGCGCGTTTGGCGGCAGTCTGGCCTTGCACCTCGCTCAAGTCCGGATAGGGTTTGCTCAGGTGCAAAAGGCCGCTGGATACGTAGGGGACAATAGGCGTCCGGCCATTGAAGTGCGCCACCAGTTCCAGCAGATGATTGACTGCAATCACTCGTAACCCGGACGCCAGGCACGCCTCCTCGGCATTGGCCGCAGGCACGATCAACGTATGGCTCTCGGCACGCGCGGCCAGCGCGGCAGGCAAAACACCCTGTATCGGCCTTATAGCGCCAGAGAGCGCCAATTCACCCAGGCATTCGACATCCTGCAACGCGTGAGCGGGCAGTTGCCCGCTGGCGGCGAGCAAACCCAGGGCAATCGCCAGATCAAAGCGGCCGCCGTCTTTGGGCAAGTCGGCCGGTGCGAGATTGAGGGTGATTCTGCGGGCAGGGTATTCGAGGCCGGAATTGAGGATGGCACTGCGGACCCGATCCTTGCTTTCCCTGACTGCACCTTCAGGCAAGCCCACCAGCGTCAGCGCAGGAAGGCCGTTGGCCAGATGGCACTCGACAGTTACGGCGGGCGCTTCCACACCCACCTGAGCGCGGCTGAGCACGATGGCGAGAGACATGATCATTCCTTGATGTCTGAAGAACCGCATCCTGCGGGAATTCGAGGGGAAGCTGGGGAGGGGAATCGATACAGGGTGTGAGTGGATAGTCCCGTGTGGGGGCAATCGGGACGCGTAGTCTTATTCGCGAATGAATTCGCTCCCACCGGGATTGGACGGTGAACGTCCAGAAGTCGCGCGGCTGTTACTCCGCCGGTGGCGTCAGTTTCGCTTCCATCTCGGCCACTTTTGCTTCCAGCGCTTCAAGGCGGGCGCGGGTGCGGGCGAGGACGGTCATCTGGCTGTCGAACTCTTCGCGACTCACTAAATCAAGCTTGCTGAAGCCGCTTTGCAGCAGGGCTTTGAACTGGGTTTCGAATTCGTTGCGCGGGACAGGCGTTTCGCCGTTGAACAAGCGAGAGGCGTGGCCACTCAGGGCGTCGAGGAAGGCTTTGGGCGCGAGCATGGTCAGGGTTCCGGAAACAGATGGGCGGCAGTATATCACGCAGCGTCTATAGTCAATTCAGATCGCCCTTTCTGCACGCTTTTCGCGCATGGGGGCGGGCGCATGCGCACTGTTGTTGTGCGTCCTGATCGCCGCAATCGGTGGCCGGGAAAGTGATTCTTGGCCAAGGCCCTGTATTCAATGAGATTTCACGAGATGGCAAGCTTTCTGCTTAGTGGCATATGACCCATGCACTGATGCAGTCGCTGTGACGATTGCAGTGCGGCAGGCGAAGCGGGGAAGTGTTTCGTCAGAAGCGGTTTTCTGGGGTTGATCGGGGCTGTTAAGGCGACCGACACGTTACAAAGCCAGGCACTGCGCTTAGACTTGAGTCGGGTTTGTTTTCCTGGGGCAAGTCCACCAATTCGGGAGAAAGTTTCATGAAGCTAGTCACTGCCATCATCAAGCCGTTTAAATTGGATGACGTGCGCGAGTCACTGTCGGAGATCGGCGTGCAAGGCATCACTGTCACTGAAGTCAAAGGCTTCGGTCGGCAAAAGGGTCACACCGAGCTGTATCGCGGCGCGGAATACGTAGTCGACTTCCTGCCCAAGGTAAAAATCGATGTTGCGATCGATGACAAGGATCTGGATCGAGTGATCGAGGCGATAACCAAGGCTGCCAACACCGGCAAAATCGGTGACGGCAAGATCTTCGTGGTCAATCTGGAACAGGCCATTCGCATCCGTACCGGCGAAACCGATACCGACGCAATCTAAGCCGCCAAACCCAACGCCCCAGGAGTAAAACAATATGACTCTGCGTCAATTCGCAGGGCTAGGAGCCCTGTTGTCCCTTGTAATCCCTGGTCTGGCCATGGCGGCAGACCCAGTGGCTGCGCCTGTCCTCAATTCCGGCGACACTTCCTGGATGATGACCTCGACGGCGTTGGTGCTGTTCATGACCATTCCCGGCCTGGCGCTGTTCTACGGCGGTATGGTTCGGTCGAAAAACATTCTTTCTGTAATGATGCAGTGCTTCGCCATTACCGGTCTGATCAGCATTCTGTGGGTCGTTTACGGCTACAGCATTGCGTTCGATACAACGGGGATGGAAGCGGGCGTCGTCAACTTCAACTCCATATTCGGCAGCCTGTCCAAGGCATTCCTTGCCGGTGTGACGCCTTCGAGCATCACGGGTCCGGCCGCGTTGTTCCCTGAGGCAGTGTTCATCACCTATCAGATGACCTTCGCCATCATCACCCCTGCGCTGATCGTCGGCGCGTTCGCTGAGCGGATGAAGTTCTCCGCCATGCTGATCTTCATGGGCATCTGGTTCACGCTGGTCTATGCGCCAATTGCGCACATGGTCTGGAGCGGTCCTGGCGGTCTGTTGTGGGACTGGGGTGTTCTCGACTTCGCTGGCGGCACTGTGGTTCACATCAACGCCGGTATTGCGGGTCTGGTTGCCTGCCTGGTGTTGGGCAAGCGTAAAGGCTTTCCGACCACCGCAATGGCTCCGCACAATCTGGGTTACACCCTGATCGGCGCGGCAATGCTTTGGGTAGGCTGGTTCGGCTTCAACGCTGGCTCCGCTGCTGCGGCCAACGGCACTGCCGGTATGGCAATGCTCGTGACCCAGATTGCGACCGCTGCTGCCGCACTGGGCTGGATGTTCGCTGAATGGCTGACCCACGGTAAGCCAAGTGCCCTGGGCATCGCTTCGGGTGTGGTTGCCGGTCTGGTTGCCATTACCCCTGCCGCCGGTACCGTTGGCCCGATGGGCTCCCTGGTGATCGGTCTGGCTGCGGGCGTAGTCTGCTTCTTCTGCGCCACCAGCCTCAAACGCAAACTGGGCTACGACGACTCCCTGGATGCCTTCGGCGTACACGGTATCGGCGGTATCCTCGGCGCGATCTTGACGGGTGTGTTCGCAGCGCCTTCCCTGGGTGGCTTCGGCACCGTGACCGACATCGCTGCACAGGTCTGGATCCAGTGCAAAGGCGTAGGCTTCACGATCATCTACACCGCGATTGTGACCTACGTCATTCTCAAGGTCCTGGACATGGTCATGGGTCTGCGTGTCACTGACGAGGAAGAGGCTGTCGGCCTCGACCTTGCGCTGCACAACGAACGTGGCTACAACCTGTAAGTCGACGCATAAAAAATGCCCGGGCGACCGGGCATTTTTTTGTCTGAAGTTTGTCGATACACGCAGGATGGAGAGGGTTGTTTGCTCTTGGGCGGCGGCTTACACAAAAGGTGGTCCATTACGCGCTTTGTTTTTTTCTCCAGCGCGTTAGAATGCGCGCCGAAGCGTGGAGAACTGTATGTGGCAACAGACGCTGATTACTCTGCGAGCAAGGCCTCGCGGGTTTCATCTGGTAACCGACGAGATACTGGCAGGCTTGCCTGAGCTGCGCACTTGTCGGGTCGGTCTATTGCATCTGTGGCTACAGCATACCTCGGCCTCGTTGACCATCAACGAGAATGCCGACCCGGCTGTGCGTCGTGACTTCGAGCGTTTTTTCAATCGTCTGGTGCCCCAGGGTATGGACGTATATGAACATGACGACGAAGGCCCCGATGACCTGCCTGCGCACTTCAAGGCCAGTTTGCTTGGCTGCCAGTTGAGTTTGCCGGTCACGGCGGGGCGATTGGCGCTGGGTACCTGGCAAGGTGTTTATCTGGGTGAGCATCGAGATGTTGGCGGTGCTCGCAGAGTCCTCGCCACCTTGTACGGTGATGAGGCATGACCACTGATTTTCAGCGGTCGTTGATTTTTTTCCGGCAGCCTTCGACAGTGGGCGTAGCTGGGCTATAACTAATCTGCTTTCGCAAGTCATGAGGTAGAACATGAGCGACGATGACAACGATGAAATGGTAGACGATCTGGAAGGTGAAGAGGACGGTGAGGAGCTCGCTGCTGCTGCCGAAGACGATGGCGCCGACGCTGATGACAGCGGCGAAGCCTCGGTCACTCCCACCAAGGGTAAAGCCAAGGCCGCTGTCTCGGTGGATGAACTGCCGAGCGTAGAAGCCAAGAACAAAGAGCGCGACGCTCTGGCCCGTGCGATGGAAGAGTTCCTCTCCAAAGGCGGCAAGGTTGTCGAGGTGGAGCCCAACGTGGTTGCTGATCCGCCGAAGAAGCCTGACAACAAGTACGGTAGCCGACCTATCTAAACGGTCGTTTATCGAACAAAGAAAAGCCCGCTGTCGCCGCGGGCTTTTTCTTGTCTGAAAATTGCTCTCAGCCCCAACTCGCCAACAATTCCGGCAATTGCATCAGGCTTTGAATCTCGGCGTCAGGCGGCTTGTCGGCTTCCCAGGCTTTGCCTGCGGGATTGAACCAGATGGCGCGAAAACCAACCTGCTGCGCCCCTGCGATATCGTCGCCGGGGTGGTCGCCGATGTGCACGGCTGCGCTGGCGTCGACCTTGCCGCGCTTCAGCGCTTCAAGGAAGGGGGCCGGGTCGGGTTTGCCGATGCCCAGCTCTTCGGCACACAGGGCGAACGCGAAATAATCAGCCAACCCCAAGCGGCGGACGTCGGCATTGCCGTTAGTCACAACCCCCAGCGTGTAGGTTTTGGCGAGAATTTCCAGCGTCGGCTGAGCCTCGGGGAATATCTCGATTTGATGCCGTGCGTGCAGGAAGACTTCGAAGCTTTTGTCGGCCAATTCCTGCGCGTGGGCATGGGCGTAGCCAGCCTCCTCCAGCGCATGAAACAGCACACGTCGACGCAGCGCACTGATTCGGTGCTTGAACGTGGGGTCGGCCTCGACCAGTCGTGCGCGTATGGCCCACAGATGCTCCACCGGCACCGGGCCGAGATTCGGCGCGTGTTCGGCCAGCCAGTCGCGCAGCACGGCTTCGGCGCTGACGATCACCGGCGCGGTGTCCCACAGGGTGTCATCGAGGTCGAAGGTAATCAGTTTAATCATGATCAGTGCCCTTGCTGCGTTTGGCCCTGGGATGGGCGCTGTCGTAAACCGTGGCCAGATGCTGGAAGTCCAGGTGCGTATAGATCTGCGTGGTGGTGATGTCGGCGTGGCCGAGCAGCTCCTGCACCGCGCGTAGATCTTGTGAAGACTCGAGCAAGTGGCTGGCAAACGAATGGCGAAGCATGTGTGGATGCAGATTTTGCCCCAGCTCGCGTTCGCCCGCCGCTTTCACGCGCAACTGAATCGCCCGGGGTCCCAGACGACGCCCTTGCTGGCCGATGAATACCGCATCGTCCTCCGGATTGGCCAGTGCGCGCAACGGCAACCATATTTCCAGGGCTTCACGGGCCTTCTTGCCCACTGGCAACACGCGGGTCTTGCTGCCTTTGCCGAGGACTTGAATCAATCCGTCACTCAAATCAAGCTGTTCGAGATTGAGCCCGGTCAGCTCCGACAGACGCAGGCCCGACGAGTAGAACAGTTCCAGGATCGCTTGATCGCGATGAGCCAGAAAGTCGTCCTCGACCGCACCGTCGAGTAATTGCAGGGCGCGATCGGCATCGAGGGTCTTCGGCAGGCGGCGCTCGCCCTTGGGTGGCGACAAGCCGTTGGCCGGGTCGTGATCGCACAGACCTTCGCGGTTCAAGTAACGGTATAGGCCGCGAACCGCTGACAACAGGCGTGCCAGGCTGCGTGAGGACTGGCCTTGCTGATGCAGACGGGCGATCAGGCTGCGCAGGTGCTGAATATCCAGCGCCGACCAACTGCTCAGCTGCTGTTTTTCGCAAAAGGCGAGGACTTTGCTCAGATCGCGGCGGTAGGCTTCCAGGGTATGGGAGGACACCTGGCGCTCACTGCGCAGGTGCGTGCAGTAAGCGTCCAGTTGCCTTTCCATGGTCAGCGAACCGAGCGTAGTGACTGGGTGAAGCGCGGCAACACCCGGCCCAATACTTCAGCGATATAGCTGAGAAACAGCGTGCCGACGGAGCTTTTGTAGTACTGCGGGTCGCGGCTGCCGATGGCCAAAACGCCATGCAGGCCTTGATGAATCAGGGCGACGACGGCGGTTGAGCCGATTTGTTCGCCTTGTTCGCGGCCGAACAAAAAGGTCAGCTCGTGCTCGCGCAGTGCGCCGCAGACAGTCTTGTCGCCCGAGATCAGACCGCCGATGGCTTTCTGCGCGTCGGCACTGCTGACCCAGCGGCCCACGGGCATGGGGTTGTCGCTGAACAGAATGAGGCTGACGAAGGGCACCTGAAACTCTTGGCGCAGGCTGTCTTCCACGGCGATGACCACTTCTTCCAGGCTACTGGCGTCCATCAACGCCAGGATCAGGCGACGGGTCTTGTCAAACAGCCGATCATTGTCGCGAGCCACGTCCATCAGTTGCGAAAGGCGGTGGCGCATCTCGATATTGCGGTCGCGCAACAGTTTGAGCTGGCGCTCGACCAGTGACACGGTATCGCCGCGCTGGTGCGGGATGCGCAAGGCTGGCAAGAGTTCTTCGTGTTCAACGAAGAACTCTGGGTGATGACGCAAATAAGCGGCGATAGCCTCCGCCTCAAGGGCTGGCGCTGCGTTGTCGGCAGGTGCTTCGCTGGGCTTTTCGGCTGAAATCTGAGGCTGATCGGTCATCGGATTTGCTCACTCATAGACGAACCTGTCCTTCGTAAACCCGCACTGCAGGACCCGTCATCATCACGGGATGGCCTGGGCCTTCCCACTCAATGGACAGGCGCCCGCCAGGCAGGTCGATCAACAGGGGCGAATCCATCCAGCCCTGACTGATGGCCGCCACCGCCGCTGCGCAAGCCCCGGTACCGCAGGCCTGGGTTTCCCCGGCGCCACGCTCCCAGACGCGCAGTTGCGCGCGTTGGCGATCAACCACATGCAAGAAGCCGACATTGACCCGGGCCGGAAAGCGCGGGTGATGCTCCAGCTTCGGCCCAAGCTCATGCACGGGCGCATTATTGATGTCTTCGACACGTAAAACTGCGTGTGGATTGCCCATCGATACTGCGGCAAGCTCAATGATTTGGCCATCGACTTCGACGGGATAGCTCAGCGCCTGCTCGTCGGCCTGAAACGGAATTTCTTCTGGAATCAGCCGGGGAGGGCCCATGTTGACGCTGATCTGACCGTCGCTGCGGATGTCCAGTTCGATGATGCCGCTTTTGGTTTCCACGCGAATCTGGCGCTTGGTGGTCAGGCGTTTGTCCAGCACGAAGCGGGCAAAGCAGCGCGCGCCGTTGCCGCACTGCTCAACCTCGGAGCCGTCGGAATTGAAAATCCGGTAACGGAAATCGACCTCCGGGTTGCTCGGCGCTTCGACCAGCAGCAGTTGGTCGAAGCCGATCCCGGTGTGGCGGTCACCCCATTGTTTGGCGTGCTTGGGCAAAATGTGCGCGTGCTGGCTGACCAGGTCCAGAACCATGAAGTCGTTGCCCAAACCGTGCATCTTGGTAAAACGCAGCAGCATGGGGTTACTCCGGCAGCAGGCTTTCGCCAGCAAACAGCTCTGCCACGGTCTCGCGGCGGCGCACTTCGAACGCTTCGGTGCCATCGACCAACACTTCAGTGGCGCGGCCGCGGGTGTTGTAGTTGGAACTCATGACGAAACCATAAGCCCCGGCCGAATGCACAGCCAGCAAATCACCCTCGGCCAGCACCATTTCGCGCTCCTTGGCCAGGAAGTCACCGGTTTCACAGATCGGTCCGACGATGTCGTAAGTGCGTGGCTGGCCGTCGCGTGGGCGAACCGCGCTCACGTCCATCCAGGCCTGATACAGCGCCGGACGAATCAGGTCGTTCATTGCCGCATCGACGATGGCGAAATCCTTGTGTTCGGTGTGCTTGAGGTATTCAACCTGGGTCAGCAGTACGCCGGCATTGGCCACAATGAAGCGACCGGGTTCGAACACCAGTGCCAGGTCGCGACCGTCAAGGCGCTCACGCACAGCCTTGATGTAGTCGCTGGCCAGCGGTGGCTCTTCGTCGCGATAACGCACGCCCAGACCGCCGCCCAGATCCAGATGACGCAAGTGAATGCCGCAATCGCCAAGGCGATCGACCAGCGCCAGCAAGCGATCCAGTGCATCAAGGAACGGCGGCAGGCTGGTCAGTTGCGAGCCGATATGGCAGTCGACGCCGACCACATCCAGGTTTGGCAATTGCGCGGCCCGGATGTACACGTCTTCGGCATCGGCGATGGCGATGCCGAACTTGTTTTCTTTGAGCCCGGTGGAGATGTACGGGTGGGTGCCCGCATCGACATCCGGGTTGACGCGCAGCGAGATCGGCGCGCGTACGCCCAGCTCTGCGGCCACCACTTGCAGGCGTTCCAGCTCGTCGGTGGATTCGACGTTGAAGCAGTGCACGCCGACTTCCAGGGCGCGACGCATGTCTTCGCGGGTCTTGCCGACGCCGGAGAACACGATTTTGCCGGGCTCGCCGCCAGCGGCCAGGACGCGTTCCAGCTCACCCCGGGACACGATGTCGAAACCAGCGCCCAAACGCGCCAGGACATTGAGTACAGCCAGGTTGGAGTTGGCTTTTACCGCAAAGCACACAAGGTGCGGCATACCGTCCAGTGCATCGGCATAGGCACGGTATTGCGCTTCGATGTGCGCGCGGGAGTAGACGTAGGTCGGCGTGCCGAAACGCTCGGCAATGGCAGACAACGCTACAGCCTCCGCAAACAGTTCACCGTCGCGGTAGTTGAAGGCGTCCATGGGTGTTCCCTAGTAAGTAGAGTGCTTATGCGATTGCGATTGCGATGATTTTGCTTGGTCTTCAGGGGACTTGCTGTCATCGGGCAGGTACAGCGGCCCTTTTTGACCACAGGCAGAGACGAGGCAAGCGACCGCGAGGAGCGCAGCAAGGGAAGAGATCAGGCGCTTCATGGCGAAATCCTTTGTAAAAGCATTAATTGCGCACGAGTATACCGGCCACCCAGCGCCTTGCCTATGCGGCCGCCTAC
Organism: Pseudomonas sp. ASL8; assembly: GCF_056680355.1. Taxonomy (NCBI): domain Bacteria; kingdom Pseudomonadati; phylum Pseudomonadota; class Gammaproteobacteria; order Pseudomonadales; family Pseudomonadaceae; genus Pseudomonas; species Pseudomonas sp. ASL8. Next base: position 1,806,988 of record NZ_CM155278.1, read on the forward strand.
CCGTCTGGCGGGGCTCCGGGCAAGGCCCTGATGATTTGTCCCGACGCGATGAGGCATTATCGACATTGCCGCCTGCTGTTGGGCGGGTATGCTTTGCATTTGTCTGGAAGCGACCGTATCTTGCGGCGCTGCGTCACCAGTAGACACTTTTTGAGGTTCCCGTAATGAGTTTGACTGAAGCCCGCTTTCACGATTTGGTCGATGCCACCCAGCAAGCGCTGGAGGATATTTTCGATGAGAGCGATCTGGATCTGGACCTGGAAAACTCGGCCGGCGTGCTGACCGTGAAGTTTGAAAATGGGACCCAGCTTATTTTCAGCCGCCAGGAACCGTTGCGTCAGCTGTGGCTGGCCGCGCGTTCCGGTGGTTTCCATTTCGACTACGACGAAGAGCACAAGCGTTGGGTGTGCGACTCCAGTGATGAGCTGCTCAGCGAAATGCTCGCACGCATTACTCTGGAACAGGCCGGCGTCGAACTTGAGTTCGACGAGATCTGACAGTGGCCGATAGCATCGCTTCAGCGTCGGTCAAACCGGCGAAACCCTTGTTCAGCAATGTCAGCCCGGCAGTGCCGTCGCCTTGCATCAGCGTATGCCGGCTCGACGAGCAAAAGGTTTGCCAGGGCTGCTGGCGTCCAGTGGAAGCCATTCGCGAATGGCGCTCGGCGGATGATCACCGACGCCGGGAGATTTGCGCGGATGCCGAGCAGCGCAGGCTGGACGTCTCTGGACAGTGAGTGGCTGCCCGCTGAAGCCTCGTCGGCTTGTGTATTTATTAGGCTGTGATAGTGTCCGGACATGCCTCATTTGCTTGAGGCCCGTCAAAACCCCGCCCGAATCGGCGGGGTTTTGCTTTTATCAGGCAGAATAAAAGGAGCCTGTCAGGATCATGAGCATCGCACCTTCAATCATCCTCACCCGACTCGACGTGCAACGTCTTGAGCGTCTCCTCGACAGCCTGGACGAGGGCGCGCCGGGCATTGAAGCGCTTCAGGCCGAATTGGATCGCGCCGAACACGTGGTAGGTCACGAAGAGGTGCCTGCCGGTGTCGTGACCATGAACTCCCGCGTGCATTGCCGCGAAGAAAGCAGTGGCAAGGATTACCACCTGACGCTGGTCTACCCGCAAGACGCAGGCGCCGAAGGCACGGTGTCGGTGCTGGCTCCGGTAGGTTGTGCACTGTTGGGCTTGCAGGTCGGCCAACACATTGACTGGCCCGCGCCCGGCGGCAAGACGCTGAAACTGACGTTACTGGAAGTGGAATATCAGCCGGAAGCGGCGGGTGAGTACAACCAGTAAGGCCCCTGGTCGCGGGCAAACGCGCTTCTACACGTAGAACGCGTGCCCGCGGTCGCAGCTCAGGCTGCATCCATGGCGCTGTTCAGCGCTCTTTCCAGATCCGCTTTGTAGCGCAGAAACAGAATGCTTTGCCCGCGTACATCACCCAGTAAACCGGACAGATCAAGGTCGGTGATGTAGCAGCGATAGCGCTGAATTTCACTGCGTTGTTCGAGAATCTGTTGGGCGACCACGGCGAACAACTGCTCGCCATATTCCAGTTCGGAAAACTCTCGGTGGTTGCAGTACAAGGTGACATTCACCTGTCCTGGCGCCGCTTCGTCGATGATTGCCTGCACGTCATAGAACGGCTTTTCGAGTGGGATGGGGGGCGTCACGCGGGGCTCGATTCGCCGGGCGCGGCCTGCGCCGGTGGGCAGCACCTGGTAGTACAGGGTTTCCAGCGCGGACGGTTCCAGCGGATTGTCCAGCGGCAGCAGGGCGCCCCGTCGATACACCAGTGACTGGAAGAAGCGTTGCAGCGGCACCAGCAGGCTTGATTCATCGTGGTACGGCAAACGCTGATGCCATAACGCGTTGTGCTCATCGAGCACATAGAGGTCGGCGTGGGGTTCGTTGATCCGGTAAAACACCTGAATGCATTCCGGCTGGCCGTGGGGCAGGATCAGCGTCAGGTCATGCTCATCCAGTGCATTCGTGTCCAGGTGCAAGGGGCTGTAGCTCGGTAACTCCTCGCTCAAGTAATCGAGCAGCGCCGGCAAGCTGGCCAGTGCCACGTGATTGACGTGTCCGGGTACCATTTCCAATACGTGATAGTGCTGCTGTACCTGGATCAGGTAGCGGTGATTGAGGCGTCGGGTGAGCAGCAGTTGGGCAGTGTGCACCAGCTCTTCGACACGCTGGGCAATGGCTGTCGCGCGGTTATGGCAGAAGCAGCGCACGCGCACATGCGGTTGTTCCCGGCCTTCGGGCAGGTTGCTGAGGAATTCGCTCAGGCAGTTGAGTAGCGCATGAGGCCCGTCGTAACGGCTGACCAGTATTTCATTCCAGCTGTTGAGGGTGATCTGGTCGAGGGTCAGTACCAGGTTTTCCCGAACGCCGGCATAGCTCAGCGAGTCGGTGCGCTCGGTGGTCATCAGGACATTCAGGTCCCGGTGATGTTTGAGCGGATCGATGCCGACGTTGATCAGTAGCAGCACTTCGCTGGGCACGCTGGGGCGCAACAGCGATTCTTCGCTGACACTGGCGAGGGGCATTTCTATGGTCTGTTGCAGGCTGCCGATCAGGTTGAACAACTCAAATTCGGTCAAATCGCTGCTGCCTGGGTGCAGCGCCAGGCGCGTGGTGGTGTCGATCACGTTGTTGCGATGGCACCAGACCAGCAGCTCAAGCAATTCCCGGCTGCGTTTTATGGGTGAAAAATGCTCCCATTCGTGCGCGCCAAGGCTGCCGTTAAACAAGCCCCATTGGGTTTTGCCCGGCTCGCGGCGATTGGGCGAATGCACCAGGGTCAGTGTGTCTTCGGCCAGGTCCGGGGCGATTCCCGGATTGATGAACTCGACCTTGCCGGCCTTGCGCTCGAAGGCGGCATACAAACGACGGCCGAGCACGTTCAGGTCGCGCTTGTTGATCACGCTGACCGCCTGTTGCGTGCGGGCAAACTGGGTGAGAAACCGATAGCTGTAATTGAGCTCGTTGACCAGCGCGCGGCGCTCAGTGGTGACCTGACGGACTTTCCACTGACTGCGACTGTCGAGCAGCGCCAGGTGGCGTTCGTCCCAGCCCCATTCCTTGGTCAGTCGCTCCAGCAGCACGTGCTGCCAACGGGACGTGCGCTGGCGTGCGGAGCCGGTGAGCTTTTTGTTGACCTTCAAATACAGGCTGCGCCGCACCAGTTCCAGACGCTCCGGTTCGCCCCGGGCATTGAGGTACTCTTCGATGCGCCGGTACACAGCCATGTACGGGTCCAGCTCGTCGAGGTCGAGCTTATTGGCGAAGACCGCCTGTTTGAAGCGCAAGCTCAGGCACTGCCCGTGCGGGTGTTCGCTGGCATAGACCTCGATCAGCAACAGTTTGAGCACCGACTTGTAAGGCGATTCAATGCCTTTAAACAGCTGCCACAGGCCCGCGCCAATGAACTCCCCAGGTGGAATGTGCGCCATATGACCGAGGTCGAGCATCTCTTCGGCCCGGATGAAGCGCTTGGACAGCAGCGTGTGGGCGTACTCGCTGTACCGCTGTTCGTCGTAGACCGGGACCAGCCACCATAGGGGTGTGCGGCCTGCCAGCCAGATCGCGGTGCGATAGAACTCGTCCAGCAGCAGATAGTGCTGGGTGGTACCGCAATCTTCCGAGCTGAGTTGGGCGTCGCGCTCGCCGAGGGCGAAGCGTTTTGGATCGATCAGAAAAAAGTGTGCTTCAGCGCCCTGGGTCGCAGCCCACGCTTCCAGTGTCTGGCATTTTTTGCGCAGTTCAGTGAGGGCGTCCTCGCCCAGCTCGGAGTCGTGACAGACCCAGACATCCATGTCGCTCTGCTCGGCCTGGGCCAACGTGCCGAGGCTGCCCATCAGGAACAGGCCGTGGATCGGCTGCGGCGGATTGCCGTGGCGCGGCTTGTAGGAGAACGAACGGGTCAGTCGCTGCGCTTCGGCCAGCGCCTGGGCATCAGGTTCATAGCTCGTCACCCCGGCAGGCGTGCTGCCGGAAACGTAACCGGGCAGCAGCGGGTGGTTGACGTGAAAAAACAGTGGCAGCAGCGTCAACACGGCCTGTTGCCGCGTTGACAGACCTTCCATTGCACGGCCCAGCCGCCCATCGTTGAGGGTCAGAAAGCGGGCGCGCAACTGGCTGAGAACCTTGCGGTCGATCCCCTCATCCAGGTCGGGACGAATTTCATACGTACGCATCATCGCAAATAACCGGCGGGCGAGGCTCGAAAGGAGGGCTCATGGCGACGAGCAGTTTACAGCCTGTGATCAGGTACTTTTAAGCTGATTTTTTATTTTGACGTCAAAATTCAAGCGAGTTCGCTCCCGGGAAGTGGAGAGCAGGAGGAAGGGCTCGCGAAATGGTTTTGAGGGCGAACCAAACCTCCCGCGAGCCAGGCCGCGCTTCAGGCCGTTTCGGGTACATTCAGGCTGGTCAGGATGGTCAACAGCGATTGGGTGTGCTCGGCAGCTTCGAGTCCAAGACTGGTCAGATAGCCACCATCGGGTTGGGTGATCAGCCCTTTTTCAAAGAGACGCTGTACGGCTGCAATCGCGGTGGGAGCAGCTACGTGATGGACTTTCAGGCCCTCAAGGGTATTGCCCAGATTGAACAGTGCGAGGATTTCCAGTTCGGCAACCAAATCAGGGGTATACGACATAGGCACTCCAGACATTTCCAGTAATACGCGGCAGCAGGTCTGTGGAGTGTCTCGAGTCAAGGCACAGGAACGAGCTGTTCTGCGCTTATTGAGCTCTTGAGGACCCATAAAGCCGGCTTGGCGTGACAGCCCCGGAGATCATGCGGCAGCGGGGCCTTTGCAGTGTAGTCAGGCTGTAGCTTTTTTGCCTATGTATCTCTGGCCGGCCGTCATTTGGCTTCGGGCGGTAGCTCTGGCAAGGCGCGAAGGGCCTGTTCGTACCACTCGGTATTGAAAGGGCGATCCTCTTCAAGCAACGCATCAATTTCAACCGCCAGTACGTGGGCCATGAGCTGGAGAATTTCTGCACGCTCGTAACCCACCAGGGTGAGCTTGTTGAACGTGGCTTTGGCGGCGGGTGGATTGTCGCTTTCGATCTGGTTTTCGATGGCCTGAGTCAGGGTTGATTCAGCGAATTCTTCGTCATCGTCGTTGTTGATTTGGTCGGTCATAAATGTTCCTGAAAAAAGAAGGCTCTGCAGGCGCGCGCTTGCAACTCCGCGCGCCTGCAGGTTTTTGAGTTAGCGGGTTGCCAGCAGCGCCTTGCCACGCACCACGGCCGCTTTGACCTGGGCGGGTGCAGTGCCGCCGATGTGGTTGCGGGCGTTGACCGAGCCTTCGAGGGTCAGCACCGCGAACACGTCCTGATCGATCTGGTCGCTGAACCGGCGCAGTTCTTCCAGGCTCATCTCAGCCAGGTCCTTGCCGCTTTCCACGCCGTACTTCACCGCATGCCCAACGATTTCGTGGCAATCACGGAATGGCAGGCCGCGACGGACCAGGTAATCGGCAAGGTCGGTAGCGGTGGAGAAGCCACGCAAGGCCGCCTCACGCATGATCGCGTGCTTGGGCTTGATCGCGGGGATCATGTCGGCAAACGCGCGCAGTGAATCGCGCAGGGTGTCGGCGGCGTCGAACAGGGGTTCCTTGTCTTCCTGGTTGTCCTTGTTGTAGGCCAGTGGCTGGCCCTTCATCAAGGTCAGCAGGCCCATCAAGGCACCAAAGACACGGCCGCTTTTGCCGCGTACCAGTTCAGGCACATCGGGGTTTTTCTTTTGCGGCATGATCGAGCTGCCGGTGCAGAAGCGATCAGGCAGATCAATGAATTGGAACTGCGCACTGGTCCACAGCACCAACTCTTCCGAGAAGCGCGACAGGTGCATCATCGCCACGCTGGCCGCAGCGCAGAACTCGATGGCGAAGTCACGATCGGAGACGCTGTCCAGCGAGTTGCCGCCGACTGCATCGAAGCCCAGCAGCTTGCAGGTCAGTTCGCGGTCAATCGGGTAGGTGGTGCCGGCCAGAGCCGCGCTGCCCAATGGCAAGCGATTGAGGCGCTTGCGGCAGTCGACCAGACGCTCGTAGTCACGGCTGAGCATTTCGAACCAGGCCAGCATATGGTGACCGAAAGTCACCGGCTGCGCGGTTTGCAGGTGAGTGAAACCGGGCATGATGGTCTCGGCTTCGCGCTCGGCTTGTCCCAGCAGACCTTCTTGCAGGCGGGTGATTTCCGCCAGGATCACGTCGATTTCGTCGCGCAACCACAGGCGGATATCGGTCGCGACCTGGTCGTTACGGCTACGCCCGGTGTGCAGTTTTTTGCCGGTGATACCGATGCGGTCGGTCAGACGCGCTTCGATGTTCATGTGCACATCTTCCAGGTCGATACGCCAGTCAAAGTTGCCGGCTTCGATCTCGGTCTGAATGGTTTTCAGGCCGTCGATGATGGTGTCGCGCTCGGCGTCGGTCAAAACGCCGACGTGGGCCAACATGGTCGCGTGGGCGATGGAGCCCAGGATGTCGTGGCGATAGAGGCGTTGATCGAAGGTGACGGAGGCGGTGAAGCGGGCGACGAACGCGTCGACGGGTTCACTGAAGCGGCCGCCCCAGGACTGATTGGTCTTGTCGGTGCTCATGGGTTCGCTCGTTAGTTTGCTGGCTGCTGTTTAAAAAAATGGCGTGGCCGATTTTGAAATGGGCGCAGCGATAATAACAGGGTTGCTGTTATTTTATCCTTGACCGGCTTGCCGCTGGGTCCCGTGACGCAGAGACTGGCCTAATGCGAAATAACCGTTTGAACCCGGGGGCAGCGCCAGCGCCCGGCAAAGAATTCTTCTTGCCCGAACTGTGCCTGCCTCAGGCGTTATTGGTGCTTGTGGTGCTGGCCGAGCTATTAGTGATGGTGCTGGTGTTGGTCGAGCCCATGTACCCAGCGTTCAATTGGGTGCGGCTGGCGTTGATTTCGCTGTTCGTGCAATGGATCGTGCTGCTCTCGGCAGCCTTGTTGTGCGGCCTTCGGCCGTGGCTGGCGCGCCTGCGTGCGGGTGTCGCAGGTCTTTTGTGTTGTGTGCTGGTGGTTGGCTTGACCCTGCTGTGCACGGCGGTGACCGACTATTGTGAGCTGGATGGATCACCTTCAGTTGGCGCAATGGTCGAGCGTTATCTACGGTATTCGCTGATCGCCTTGATTATGTCTGCGCTGATGCTGCGTTACTTTTACTTGCAGAGTCAGTGGCGCAAACAGCAACAGGCCGAACTGGGGGCCAGGATCGAATCGCTTCAGGCGCGGATCCGCCCGCACTTTCTATTCAATACGCTCAACAGTATTGCTAGTCTGGTGGCCAGCGATCCGGTCAAGGCCGAGCAAGCGGTGCTGGACCTTTCCGACCTGTTTCGTGCCAGTCTTGCCAAACCGGGGAGTCTGGTGACATGGCATGATGAGCTGGAGTTGGCGAAACGTTATTTATCGATTGAGCAATATCGTCTTGGCGAACGTCTACAGTTGGAGTGGGCAGTGAGTGCAATTCCAGACGACTTGCCGATTCCACAGCTAACCTTACAACCACTGCTTGAAAACGCCTTGATCTACGGGATTGCTCCTCGGGTCGAAGGCGGTGTAGTAAGGGTCGAAGCAACCTATAAAAAGGGAGAGTTCATATTGTGTGTCAGCAATCCCTATGACGAAGTTGCCAAAAGGCAGACTTCTAACGGTACTCATCAGGCGCTGGTAAACATTGGTGCACGCATTGCGGCACTTTTTGGTCCCCGCGCCAGTCTGAGCGTGGAGCGCCGTGACGGTCGTCACTTCACCTGTCTACGCTATCCTTGTGCGAGACTTACGCAGGAAGCCAAAGCAATATGAATGTCCTGATCGTTGATGACGAACCCCTGGCCCGCGAGCGACTAAGCCGCCTGGTCAGCGAACTCGAGGGCTATCGAGTCCTTGAACCCAGCGCCACCAATGGTGAAGAAGCCTTGGCGTTGATCGACAGTCTCAAACCTGATGTCGTGTTACTCGATATCCGTATGCCCGGCCTGGATGGTCTGCAAGTCGCCGCTCGATTGTGCGAGCGCGAGACGCCGCCAGCGGTGGTGTTTTGCACCGCCCATGACGAGTTTGCCCTGGAGGCTTTTCAGGTTAGCGCCGTGGGCTATCTGGTCAAACCGGTGCGTGCCGAGCATTTGCTCGAAGCCTTGAAAAAAGCCGAGCGACCCAATCGGGTGCAACTGGCGGCATTGACCCGGCCTGCGGCCGAAAGCGGCACTGGCCCGCGGAGCCATATCAGTGCGCGAACCCGCAAAGGCATTGAACTGATTCCGCTCAACCAAGTGATTTATTTCATCGCGGATCACAAGTACGTGACCTTGCGCCATGAAGGCGGTGAGGTGCTGCTGGACGAGCCACTCAAGGCGTTGGAGGATGAGTTCGGCGATCGCTTCGTGCGTATCCACCGTAATGCACTGGTTGCCCGTGATCGCATCGAGCGCTTGCAGCGTACGCCTTTGGGCCATTTCCAGCTGTTTCTCAAGGGCCTCAATGGTGATGCGTTGATCGTCAGCCGTCGGCATGTGGCCGGGGTGCGCAAGATGATGCAACAGCTGTAAAACCGGCGCGGGCAAGCGCGCGCCTACAGAGGTCATGGCCGAGCTGTTATTATCCGTCACATCTATTCAAGTACGGATTTACCCCATGTCCTCTCGCGAAATCCGCATTGCTACCCGCAAAAGTGCGCTGGCCCTGTGGCAGGCCGAATATGTTAAAGCCCGTTTGGAGCAGTTTCACCCAGGGCTGGTCGTGACGCTGGTGCCCATGGTCAGTCGTGGCGACAAGCTGCTCGACTCGCCGTTGTCCAAAATTGGCGGCAAGGGGTTGTTCGTCAAGGAGCTGGAAACGGCCCTGCTCGAGCATGAAGCGGACATCGCTGTGCACTCGATGAAAGACGTGCCCATGGACTTCCCCCCAAGCCTTGGCTTGTTCTGCATCTGCGAGCGTGAAGACCCGCGCGACGCTTTTGTGTCCAACACGTTCTCCAGTCTGGATCAGTTGCCTGCGGGCAGCGTCGTCGGCACTTCGAGCCTGCGTCGTCAGGCTCAATTGCTCTCGCGTCGACCTGATCTGGAAATCCGTTTCTTGCGGGGTAACGTCAATACCCGACTGGCGAAACTGGATGCCGGTGAGTACGACGCGATCATCCTTGCCGCCGCCGGTTTGATTCGTCTCGGTTTCGAAAGCCGTATCACCTCGGCGATCAGCGTCGACGACAGCTTGCCCGCCGGTGGCCAAGGCGCGGTCGGTATCGAATGCCGCAGCGCGGACACTGAAATCCATGCCTTGCTCGCACCGCTGCATCATGCCGACACGGCTGTGCGGGTTACCGCCGAGCGCGCCTTGAACAAACACCTGAATGGCGGTTGCCAGGTTCCCATCGCCTGTTACGCCGTGCTTGAAGGTGAACAGGTCTGGTTGCGTGGTTTGGTGGGCGATCCTGCGGGAGGCCTGCTGCTCAACGCCGAAGCCCGAGGCCCGCAATCCGAGGCCCAGGCACTGGGTGTGCAGGTCGCTGAAGCGTTGCTGGCCCAAGGTGCGCAAGCCATTCTGCAAGCGGTGTACGGCGAGGCAGGCGAAGAGTGACTGGTTGGCGACTGCTGTTGACCCGTCCCGCGCAGGAGTCGGCGGCGCTGGCGGCAGTGCTGGCCGAGGCCGGCATCTACAGCAGTAGCCTGCCGTTGCTGGACATCGAGCCGCTGGCGATTACGCCAGCGCAGCGTTCGATCATTTTCGACCTGGACCTTTATCGGGTGGTCATCGTGGTCAGCAAGCCTGCCGCACGTCTGGGTTTGGCGTTGATCGATGAACTCTGGCCGCAACCGCCGATACAGCAATGGTTCAGTGTTGGCGCGGCGACGGCGCAGATTCTGGAAGACTACGGCCTGGACGTCACGTACCCCGAGCGCGCTGACGACAGCGAAGCCTTGCTCGCGCTGCCGCAGTTGCAGCAAGCGCTGGCGCTGCCGGGTGCTCGCGTGTTGATTCTGCGTGGGGAAGGTGGTCGAGAGCTGCTGGCCGAGCGGTTACGCGATCTAGGTGCTAGTGTCGATTATCTGCCGTTGTACCGACGTAATATGCCGCACTATGCAGTTTCGGAGCTGCCGCGACGTATCGCAGCGGAACGCTTGAACGGCCTGGTGGTCAGCAGTGGGCAAGGTTTTGAACACTTGCGTGAATTGGCGGGCGATGCCTGGCCTGACGTGGCGCGGTTACCGCTGTTCGTACCGAGCCCTCGGGTTGCCGGGTTGGCGCATGCCGCCGGGGCCCAGACAGTTGTGGATTGCCGTGGCGCTAACGCCGCGGCTTTGCTGGCGGCGTTACGGGAACACCCCGGGCCTGCCCTCTAGACGTAGCAAAGACGGGCTCATTCAGAATAGAGTCGTCATTGATGTGACTGCGCCCTAATGCAAAGGATGGATACGTGAGCGAAACAGTCTTGCCTAAAGAGAATCTTGAACCGCGGCTTGAAGCGCCTGCGCCAACGTCGACCGAGCCTTCGAAGCGTCGTGGCAATAGTCTGGTGATTTTAGCGTTACTGCTGGGGGCTGCGGGTGTTGCTGCCGGTGGCTGGGGTGTCTGGCAGGTGCGCATTCTGCTGGCTGGCCATCAGCAACAGTCGGGGCAATTGCAGGATATTGGCGCGCAGACTCAGACGCTCAAAGAGAACGAGCTCCAGTTGGCGACGCGTCTTGCACAGTTGCCCGCAGCGGATGAACTTGAAAATCGTCGGCAACTGGTCGCCCAGCTTCAGGGCGATCAGCAGCGTCTGAGTCAGCGTCTGGAAACTGTGCTGGGTGCCAGCCGCAAAGACTGGCGACTGGCCGAAGCCGAGCATCTGGTGCGTCTGGCGAGCTTGCGCTTGTCGGCGCTGCAAGATATCAACAGTGCTCAGGCGCTGGTGCAGGGTGCGGATGAAATCCTTCGCGAACAGGATGACCCGGGTTCCTTTGCCGCGCGCGAGCAATTGGCCAAAAGCCTGGCTGCGTTGCGCAGCGTAGAGCAGCCTGATCGCACCGGCCTGTTTCTGCAATTGGCGGCCCTGCGTGATCAGGCCGCACAGCTCAATGCGTTGGCGCCCGAATATGAAGACAGGGGAGGGTCGTTGCTGGGATTGACCTCCGACAGTGACAACTCCAGTCGCTGGGTGCAGTGGTGGGATAAGCTCTCGCACTACATTCGTATCGACTTCAATGCGGACAAGAACATTCGTCCACTGCTGGCCGGACAGAGCCTGACACAGGTTCGACTGGCCTTGACCCTGGCGCTGGAGCAAGCTCAGTGGGCTGCGCTTAATGGCGAGCCGCAGGTGTACAGCCAGGCCCTGACTGAAGCGCGCAGTGTGCTGCTCAGTAACTTCAATCAAGACAACCCGCAAAGCAAGTTCCTGGATGAGCGCCTTCAAGCCCTGATTACTCAGCCGGTATCGGTGATGACACCCGATCTGGCGCAAAGCCTGAGCGCCGTGCAGGCTTACCTTGAGCGTCGTCATGCGTCTATCGAGCAGCCTGCCGCACCTGCCAAGCAGGAGGCTCGTCCATGAAGCGTGCCTACCTGATCCTGTTCGCGGTGATTGTTGTCGCGGCGTTGATTGGTGTCGCTATCTCCGAGCACTCGGGCTACGTGTTGATCGCGTACCAAAACTTCCGTTACGAATCGAGCCTATGGGCAACGCTGGCGCTGCTGGTGGTGATCTGGCTGATGGTTTTCCTGCTGCGGGCTTTGTTCAATCTGCTGACAGCGTCGGGTGGGGTGGTCAATCCGTGGTCGCGGTACAACCGCAGCCGTCGTGTGCAACTGGCGATCGAGCACGGTCAGATGGACCTCGCCGAGGGCCGCTGGGCCAGTGCCCAGCGCCATCTCCAGCGTGCCGCCGAAGCTGAGCGTCAGCCGCTGCTGTATTACCTGGGCGCTGCACGCGCGGCAAATGAACTGGGCCGTTACGAGGACTGTGACAACCTGCTCGAGAGGGCGCTGGAGCGCCAGCCGCAAGCCGAGCTGGCGATTGCGTTGAGTCACGCGCAGCTGCAGCAGGATCGCGGCGACATCGACGGTGCATTGGTGACCTTGCAAGCGATGCATGATCGCCACCCGCATAACGCGCAGGTGTTGCGCCAGTTACAACGTTTGTATCAGCAGCGTGGGGATTGGTCGGCACTGATTCGACTGATGCCCGAGCTGCGCAAGGACAAAGTGCTGCCACCGTCTGAACTGGCTGAGCTGGAGCGGCGTGCCTGGGGCGAGAATCTCACCCTTGCAGCGCAACGCGGGGAGGAAGGCGAAGCGGGTCTGCAGTCGCTCAACAAGGCGTGGCAACAGCTCACGTCGGCACAACGTCAGGAGCCGCCGCTGGTCCTGGCCTATGCCGAACAATTGCGCCAGCTGGGCGCCGATGCCGAGGCGGAAGAGGTACTGCGTACAGCGCTCAAACGCGACTACAACAGTCATCTAGCCCGTCTTTATGGGTTGTTGCGGGGCCGCGATCCTGCGCGACAACTGCAAACGGCTGAAGGTTGGCTCAAAAGTCATCCTGATGATCCGAGCTTGTTATTGACGCTGGGTCGTCTGTGCCTGCAAAGCAGCCTGTGGGGCAAGGCGCGGGACTATCTGGAAAGCAGTCTCGGCCAGCAACGTAACCCTGAGGCTTGCGCCGAACTGGCTCGTTTGTTGGCACAACTGGGGGAGACCGAGCGCAGTAATCAGCTGTTTCAAGAAGGCCTTGGCATGCTTGATGAGCGTTTGCTGGCACGTCCGCTTCCGGCAGTAGGCCGGGCCTAGGCTGGAGGGGTGTGTCCGACCCCGTTTTGTAGGAGGTGCCCTACCGTTCCGTAGGGCGCAGGAATGATCTTGCAGAGAGCGGTATTAAATCCGTTCAACTGCGTCGGCACATGCCTACAAGATTGCAGAAGTATCGCTACGTCCCTATCTTGAAAGGGTTATGCGCTTTCCTCTACCGTAATGGCCCTCGCACTCTGTTACGGATTAGCCATGCACCTGGCCCGCTCGCGCTCTCTGTTCCTCTTGGCATTTATTGCCTGTGTGTTTGTCACTTGCGCAGCGTTATATCTGGAGTATGGCGTAGGGCTTCGCCCCTGCCCGCTGTGCATCATTCAGCGCGCTTTTTTGATCACTTTCGGTGCCATCTGCCTGCTCGCGGTTTTGCACGCGCCCGATAAGGCCGGTTGGCGGATCTACTCGCTTTTGGCTTTGCTCTGCGCCCTTTCGGGAGCGGTGGCGGCGGGGAGCCAGGTCTGGCTGCAAAGCCCGCTTCGGGAAGACGTGACGGCCTGCCTGCATGCGCCGAACTCCGCACAGGAGGCGGTGCCCCTGCTCCTTGCGCAGGTATTCAAATGCGCCGCCGGCTGTATTGAAATCCATTGGTCACTGCTGGGTATGAGCGTTGCCGAATGGAGTCTTTTGGCGTTCGCCGGCATGATTTTGTTTGCGGCTTACCCGTTGTTTCAGCGCGTCGGCGTCGGCGCGAACGATGCACAGGAGGCCTGAAATGCGGGTAAGGATTAAACGCTTGTATGAACTTTATCTCCTGCGTACCTTGATGGGGTTGGCGTGCGGGCATAATCTTGGCCGCACGCGTCATTGGAAATATGCTGCCTATCTGGCTTTATCAGACCCGTCTCTGGCATCGAGATTTATTAGAAAGTCTGGAGGCGGGTACAGAGCAGCATGACCCTGAAGGGAAGAGAGATCATCATGTTGGAAAGTTGTCAGAATGCTCAGGAGCGTTGGGGCGGGGTCAATCTGCTGATCGATCGCTGGTTGAAGGAGCGTCACGAGCTGGTTCGAGCCTACGGTGCTCTCGGCGGAACGCCCGAGGCGTTGGCGGATGACCGCGTATCTCTGCAGAAATTCTGCGAAATTCTGGTCGATTACGTTTCGGCGGGGCATTTCGAAGTCTACGAACAGCTGACCAATGAGGCCAAGGCCTTCGGCGATGAGCGTGGCCTTGAGTTGGCTGAGAAGATTTATCCGCGTCTGGATGTCATCACTGAAGTGGCGTTGGCGTTCAATGATCGCTGCGACAAAGGCGATTGCTCCGATGGCGAAGTCGTTGCCGTCGAGCTCAAGAAACTGGGCGGTCTGCTGCATGAGCGCTTCGAACTTGAAGACTGTCTGATCGAAGTGCTGCACACCTCTCATGAAATAAAAGACGTGGCCCAAGCCTGAAGCCTCGACATTACCGGGCGCGCGCCCTGCGCCCCGGTTTCTGATCCCTCGCTCTTACGGAGCGACACCCAATAGCTCAATTTCGAACACCAGCGGTGTGTAAGGATCAATCAGATCCCCGGCACCTTCTGCGCCATAGGCTTGCGCGGAAGGAATGACCAGCCGCCATTTCGCACCCACCGGCATGCCTTGCAATGCGCTGGTCCAGCCGGCGATCACGCTATCAAGGCGGAACCATTGCGGTTGGCTGTTTTGATCGAAGATGGTCCCATCCGGCAGCCGACCTACATAGCGCACTTGCACTCGGTCCGAAGTCGTCGGTTTTGCACCGTTGCCCGGGGTCAGCTCTGTCAGCAGAATCCCGTCCTCCAGGACACGAACACCCGGTTTGGCTTTTTCGCTGTCCAGAAAGCGTTGCTCGGTACTCATGGCAACTTCGCTTTGCGGCTCTGGGGGCGGCGTGTCTTCTGCCTGCGCCATTGAAGCATCATGGTCTCTGAGTATCTGTTCAATGCGCTCATCTTTAAGCGCGAGCGGCTTGCCTTGATAGGCCCGCTGCAGCCCTTCGATCAGCGCCGGAAGCTGCAGGTCCGGAACCTCCTGGCGCAGGCGCTCGCCAAGGCTCGCGCCCAGACTGTAGGCAAGGTCATGGTCATTTGCCGAGGTGGCGGTTTCAGCGGCGTGAGCGAGTGGTAGCAAGAGAAACAGAGACATTAATACGTAACGCGACATGGTGCTCTCCAGCCTGGGAAGAGGGCAATTATGCCAGTGCAATCGCTAAGGTGTTGCTCGGCATGAAAGGAATTTCATGAGGTTGTCACACGCTCTTCTACCAACTTTCACCCTGTCGTGAAACGCGCGGCCATTGTTACTGTCAACATGGCCTAGCGGCGGTGCAGGCAGAGGTCTAGTATGAGCCGCAATCAAGCCAGCCAGGAGGTCAGTCATGTCGGCCCAAAAGAAGCCAGTAAACACCCCATTGCATTTGCTCCAACAGCTCTCGAGCAGCCTGCTCGAACATCTTGAAAGCGCTTGCTCCCAAGCGATGGCTGATGCTGAAAAACTGCTCGCCAAATTGGAAAAGCAACGCGGTAAAGCTCAGGAAAAACTGCACAAATCCCGCATCAAATTGCAGGACGCCGCTACCGCCGGTAAAGCCAAGGCGCAAGCCAAAGCCAAGCAGGGCGTGTCTGAGCTTGAAGAGTTGCTCGATGCGCTGAAATCTCGTCAGTCTGAAACCCGCACTTACATCCTGCAGCTCAAGCGCGATGCTCAAGAGAGCCTGAAGCTGGCTCAGGGCATTGGTCGCGTCAAAGAGGCCGTGGGTAAAACCTTGAGCCTGCGTGATGCGAAACCGGTAGCTGTAAAAGCCTCCGCGCCTGCAGCCGCCAAAGCTCCGGCTAAAACAGCCGCCGCGAAGGCCCCTGCAAAAACGGCTGCAAAAGCTCCGGTCAAGGCGCCTGCCAAACCCGCTGCTAAAGCGCCTGTTGTAGCTGCCAAGCCAGCCGCAAAAGTTGCTGCCAAGCCTGTCGCGAAAAAAGCAGTTGCTGCAACCGCCGCTAAACCTGCTGCCAAGCCGGTCGTCAAACCTGCGGTCAAGGCACCGGTTAAAACAGCCGCCGCCAAACCTGCTCTGGTTAAAGCGCCAGTTGCCAAGGCTCCCGCCAAAGTGGCTGCCAAGCCTGCCGCAGTGAAACCGGCCGCCAAGCCTGTTGCAAAACCTGCAACGCCGTCAGCGTCCACCACGCCGACTGCCGTTGTCCCAGCAGCAGTGCCAGCTACTGGCAACGTCACACCTATCAGCGCTTCCTAAGGCTGGTTCGCCTCGACGCGCAGCACGTGCAGCGCGTCGAGGTTCTGGGGGGCAGCGTCGCCCGCAAGACCTTCCAGCCACGCCATCAGATCTTTCGTTGTCCCTGCTGACCAGTCCTGCGTCAGTGCTTCAAGCCGCGAAAGCAATTCGCGCTCAGCCTCCAGTTCCAGCCCCTTTACCTGTTCGCGCAACTTCCCCCATTCGACGTCATTGACCGCCGCTGCTCGCCAACGGGTGCGTAATGCCCTGAGGGGTTGCACCACTTCGTCGTGCCAGGGCGTGGCCAATTGTCTGATTTCCCGCAAACGGTCGGCGGTGCAAACCACGCCACGTTGGCCCAGCCAGGCACCACACAGCAGCGTGCAAACGTTGGCCCCGCTGGCTTGCAGGCGCAGGCATGCCTGTTCCACACCCGGACGGGTATACAGAATGAGGGTGAAACTCCACAGATCAGAAGGCATAGTCATCTACTTGTTCCGGACGAAGCTGGTAGACTCCGCCGCCATTATGATTCGACTTCAAAACCTGACTTTACAGCGTGGCCCGCAGCGTCTGCTAGAAGACGCTGAGCTGACCCTGCACCCCGGCCATAAAGCCGGCCTGATCGGCGCCAATGGCGCCGGCAAATCGAGCCTGTTCGCTTTGTTGCGGGGTGAACTGACCCCGGACGGCGGCGACTGCCTTGTGCCTGCCGATTGGCGCATTGCCCACATGCGCCAGGAGGTCGACACACTCGATCGCCTGGCCGTGGACTATGTTCTGGATGGCGACTTGCGCCTGCGCCAGGTACAGAGCGATCTGGCCGCCGCCGAAGCCGCGCACGATGGCGCCGCGCAAGCGCGCTTGCATGCCGAGCTGGACAGTGCCGACGGCTACACCGCCGATGCGCGAGCGCGAAAGTTGCTTGCCGGGCTGGGCTTTACCAATGAACAGACAGAACGTCAGGTCGGAGATTTCTCCGGTGGCTGGCGGATGCGTCTGAACCTTGCGCAAGCGCTGATGTGTCCGTCGGACCTGTTGCTGCTCGATGAGCCGACCAACCACTTGGACCTCGACGCCATTCTGTGGCTCGAAGACTGGCTTAAGAGCTACACCGGCACCCTGCTGCTGATCTCCCACGACAGGGATTTCCTCGATGCGGTGGTGGATCACATCGCTCACGTCGAACAGAAAAAAATCATTCTCTATCGCGGGGGCTACAGCGCCTTCGAGCGCGCCCGTGCCGAGCGTCTGGCCCAGCAACAGCAGGCCTACGACAAGCAACAGGTACAGCGTGCGCACATGGAGAAATTCATTGCGCGCTTCAAGGCTCAGGCGACCAAGGCCCGTCAGGCTCAAAGCCGGATCAAAGCCCTTGAGCGTATGGAAGAGTTGTCGGCGGCGCATGTCGATTCGCCGTTCGACTTTACCTTCCGTGAGTCCGATAAAATTTCCAGCCCGCTGCTCGATCTTTCTGATGCGCGTTTGGGCTACGGCGAAAGGGCCGTACTGGAAAAGGTCAAATTACAGCTTACGCCGGGTGCGCGGATCGGTTTGCTCGGTCCTAACGGGGCGGGTAAATCGACGCTGATCAAAAACCTCGCAGGCGAGCTTGAGCCGTTGAGCGGGCGATTGGTGCGTGGCGAAAACCTGATCGTTGGCTACTTCGCTCAACATCAGCTGGACTCCCTCGACTCCAAAGCCAGCCCGCTGTTGCACCTGCAACGTATTGCGCCGACCGAGCGCGAACAGACCTTGCGCGACTTCCTCGGTGGTTTCGACTTCCGTGGTCCGCGTCTGGACGAGCCGGTACTGAATTTCTCCGGCGGCGAAAAAGCACGTCTGGCGTTAGCCTTGATCGCCTGGGGCAAGCCAAACCTGTTGCTGCTCGACGAACCGACCAACCACCTGGATCTGGAGATGCGCCTGGCCTTGACCATGGCCCTCCAGGAATTCAGTGGCGCGGTATTGGTGGTTTCCCACGATCGGCATCTGCTTAAAAGCACCACCGACGATTTCTTGTTGGTGGCTGATGGTCTGGTACAGACCTTCGATGGCGACCTGGAAGATTACGCGCGCTGGCTGGTGGATTATCGTCTGCGCAATGCACCGGTCAGCAACACGCCGGTCAATGCCGATAAAACCGACAAGAAAGCCCAGCGCCAACAGGCCGCCGCTTTGCGTCAACAGCTGGCACCGCACAAGCGCGAGGCTGACAAGCTTGAGCGCGACCTCGGCACGCTGCATGAAAAGCTGACCAAGGTCGAAGCCGGATTGGCCGACAGTGCGAACTACGAGGCGGCGAACAAAGACAAGTTGCGCGACCTGCTGGCTGATCAAGCCAAACTGAAGGTGCGTGAAGCCGAGCTTGAAGAAGCCTGGATGGAAGCCCTCGAACTGCTTGAAGGTATGCAGGCCGAGCTGGAAGCCTTGTCCTGATCAACGCATGGGCCTGCTCGGCGTTTGCCCGCAGGCCTTAAAAAATGAATAGTCATTTTTCGGCGCAAACATTAGCTTAGAAGGCATTCCGGTCTTGCCTGAGGTGTGTGATGTTGCTTGAAACGTGGCTGGCATTTTTTGCCGCCTGCTGGGTTATCAGCCTGTCTCCAGGGGCTGGCGCTATCGCGTCCATGTCGTGCGGGTTGCAATACGGTTTCTGGCGCGGTTACTGGAACGTTCTGGGCCTGCAATTGGCGCTGGTGTTGCAGATTGCGATTGTTGCGGCGGGCGTGGGTGCAGTTCTTGCGACGTCCGCACTGGCCTTCAGCCTGATCAAATGGTTTGGCGTGCTCTATCTGGTCTATCTGGCCATCAAACAATGGCGCGCGCTGCCCAGCGACATGGCCGATGACGCCGCCGTACGCCCGATTGGCCGGCCCTTGAGCCTGGTCATGCGTGGCTTTCTGGTGAATATCAGCAACCCCAAGGCGCTGGTGTTCATGCTGGCGATCCTCCCGCAATTCATCGACCCGCATCAGCCGCTGCTCGTCCAATACCTGATCATCTGCGCCACCATGGTCGCGGTCGATCTGACGGTGATGGCCGGTTATACCGGGCTGGCTTCGCGCGTGCTGCGCCTGCTGCGCACGCCGAAGCAGCAGCGTCGGATGAACCGGACCTTTGCCGGATTGTTCGTCGGCGCAGCGGCATTTCTGGCCACGATCCATCGCGGTACGGCTTAAAACCTTCACAAATCAACGGTAGGAGCTGCCGAAGGCTTGCGATCGGCCGTGGGGCCGAACGTCGTGTTTGATCTTCATGAAGGTCCTTCGGACCTTATCGCAGCCTTCGGCATCTCCTACATGGCCTCTGGGTATTGCCTTAGCGCAAAATCGTCGGTGCTTCGTCCCTTGGTAAATTGTTGCGCGGCAGTGCAGGTTCGCCGTAGCCACTGAAGCCCACCAACTGTTCTTTCAACTGCCGGGTGACATCTTCGCCAATCGATTTGGACACATCGCGTACCACGCGCCCGCGATTGAGGGTGACGTGCAGGTCATTGCCATTGACCAGTTTGGTGTCCTGACCTTCGCCCATCGCGGTGAACGCGGAGGTGATCTCGAAAGTCCGGGTGTTGATCAGACTGAAATCGCCGACCAGGGTCAGGCCCAGAATTGCGGAGTGAGTGTCGGTGTTGGCCAGTGCGGTCATGTCTTGGCGGAAATCGATATCCGACACGGTGCCGAACAACACGAAATCAGCGCCCTTGAAGTTACCGTTTTTGATTCGCTTGATCACGTCATACACGTCATACACGTCTTCAGTGGCTTTGGCCGTGTAGGGCGAGCCCTGAACCAGCTGGAACATCCCGGATTTGAGAATCTCGCCCTTGATGTCGCCACTGAATTTACGCAGCTCACCCTGTTCGATGTAGCTGGTACGGCTTTCGTATTCGTTGTAACTCGCCGAACCGCTGGCCTGATAGGCGCTTGCCTGGATATTACTCTGCGCGGAAACCGTGTGGATGTACTGCTCCACTCGCTGCTGGAATGCCAGATCAGTGACCGCGATTTTCGGCGCAGCCTGGGCACCCAAGGCGCACACCAGGCTGAGAATGCCAATCCATGCACGCATTGCTTAACGCTCCGTGGTTTTGCGAATTTCTTTCTCGTCCATCCATTCAGCCAGGCCGCTTTCGACGTCGATCAGCTGCAGGCTGAATTTGTAAAAAACGTCTTTCACGTCACTGCTGCGCTTGACGATCGAGCTGATGGAGCCTTCCAGGCGGTATTTGGCGGCGACCATGTTGCCGGTCTTGCTGACAGTCGATTTTTTGTACAAACCGCTCTGATTCTGCAGCTTGAGTTGATCGACCTGGCTTTGGAGATCGGTGTTATCGCTGGCAAAGCGGGCGGTGCCGGACTTCATCAACTGGGTCTTGATCGAGGTGGTGATCTCGCGGGTATCGATGTACTCGCTGGTCTTGTTCTTCACGTCGTAGACCTGCACCACCGGGCGACCCTGGAGAATGCCGGACTGGGCCAACGAGCGCGTCATGGTTTCGGCGATCATTTGCAGGTCGGTGGAACCGAATTCGTTGGTCACCAGCTCGACGGCCTTGGTATCGCCGTAGCTGATGTTTTTTCCGCCCAGAACGGGCGAATTAGAAGCGCAACCGCCAACCAGCAAGGCAATGACGGCAACCAGTGAAAAGCGTGCAAACGGCATCTGAAGGCTCTCTTGAAATGAACGAAGCTAAATAGTGAAAAAGCTAAATGGGCGAAACAGGGTTCAACGCGTGCCAGTACTCAAGGCGTTTTGACTTCGATCCGGAAGTCCGTGGCCCTGGGGACGGGTGCGATGGCAGTCAGATAGCTGGTTTGCGCGCCGTACAGGGTCAGGCTCTTCCAGCTTTCTTCATCTGCTACGGGGAAACCGTCGTTGCCGAGCCAGGCGAAGCGGTAATACAGCGTTTGGTTGCTGCCGCTGGTGTTGCTCAGCGCCGCTTTAACGGTCAGGAAACCGTTCTCGCGCGCGACGCGCATAGGCCCGATTTCGGTGTGCTTCAGGCTGCCCAGTGGCGCCACTTTGCTGGCCGCGCTACCGGGTGCCGGCGCGGGGGTGGCGGCGCACCCGGCGAGCAGGGCCAAGGCCATCAGACTGAGGATTTTGATTCGCATACACGGTCTCCGCTTAAGGTTGTTTGATGGCGGCTACGACTTGCGGCACATCCGTAGGGACTACGTATGAGGCAAGACCGCTGGCATACACCTGATTGCCGATCACGCGTACGGCAACGACCTGATAGCGCTGATCGACCTTGATCTGCACCTGACGGCCACCTTGAATCGACGGCAGGCTCAGTTGGTGCTCGCCCTGTTTCAGGCGCAGACGGAGCACTTGGGTGCTGTTGGGCAGGGTGCGCCAGGTGCGGGTGTCGGCGCCTTCGGTAATTGCCGAGGCAATCCCTACTGCCAGCCCGGCCAGTGGGTTCGTTTTGTTCAACTGGTCTTGCGTGACGCCACGGGTGATTGCACGGACAGAGGTGCGCAGGATGATGCCAGGCAGGTCGTCACGCAGGGCGCGGCGCGACATATCTGTGGTACTGCTCAACAGGGTCAGATTGAGTGGCTGGCCATCGAGCCCGATCTGGGTGAACGCTGCGGTCGAGGTGTCCGGTTTGATCACCGGGAATGACAGCGGCGTGATCACCAGATTGTTGTTGATCGGCAGGGGTAACGGGATGCGGATCGAGTCACGGGCCGGGGCGAATCCGCTTTGCACGACGATGAGTACGTCGCTGTCGGTGCTGGTGCTGGCGGCGTTATCCAGACTCAGCAGCGCCTGATCGAGCAGGGGGGTGTTAGGACGAAGTTCTGCTGCCTTGCGATAGCCCGGCGCTGCCAAGCCACGTTCACCCAAGGCTTCGTATACGAAACCTGAAAGGTAATGACTGAACGCACTCTGATAGCTGTTTTTCAGGCCGACGACTTCTGGGGCGTCAAGGCTTTCTACCGGGTAACCTTTAAGGTCTTTGTACTCGGTTTTGACGCCCCGGTTTTGGGCTTCCTGCTCGCTCTTGAGGTATTCCTTGTCGCGCAACTCTGCGATCACGGCCTCACGTTCGTGGGTCTTCTTGATCTCGGTGCGCGCCCCTTCGAAGTCGTTCTGGGCCAGCAGGTTAAGAGCCATCTCCGTGGTCAGCATGACCTTTTCGTAGTCATAACCTTCATAACGACGAACCTTGTCATTGACCAGAAAGCTGCCGAATTGACTCAGGTATTTATCAGTGTCGAACTTGACCGACTCTTCCCACGTGGACACCACATGATCGGCTGCTCGCCACGCGGTCTGGCTGCCTGTGATATCGCCTTTGGAACGGAGCAACTCGCCCTTTTCAAAGTAGTACAGCAGGTCTTTGTCTTTGCCCGTGTTGTTCTTTTCCAGCAGCACCAGCGCGCCGTCAATGTTGCCGGTGGACATTTGTTGGCTGGTTTCTTTAAGTTCGGTGTCGTAGTTGCGGAAGGCGGCACAGCCAGCCAATTGCACAGCGGCAACCAGCGCCAGAATGATTGATGCACGAGATGACATGAAGGGTTCTCTCTATCCCTGAAAGTCGGCAACCGGGCAACAAGCACCGGTCGGGCAAGTCCTTTTGGCGAAGCAGCATGCGTCTGCCGTGCATGAGGCGCGGCGATTATAGGGCGGATAGATGGCTAAACAATGGCGTTTTGATATTAATTTGAGCCATTACATGAGTTATTCCCAAGCGGAGTGACGTTCATGGCTCCTCGTGCACTGTGCTGCAATGCGGCCTCTGCGGCGCGGTGTCACACCGTCCATCCCAAACGTAGCTGCGTGAGAACGAGAAATATTGATACAATGTAATACAACGCATTCTTATTTGGGATTCCTTGATGTCTTTCCCCTCCCGTTTTTGGGCTTGGCTGATGCTGCCCGTGTTTGCCCTGTGCAGTCTCGAGTTGCTGGCTGACCCTGTTGATGGCGCCGCTCAGGCGTTACACATGCTGGGTTACATCGGTGCGGACTATCCCGCGACCGTTGCTGATGGAAAGGTCATTGATGAATCTGAATACCGCGAGCAGTTGGAGTTTCTGACCGTCTTGCAGGGTTTGATCGTCACCTTGCCTGCCCGTGCCGAGCGCACTGAGCTGGAGCAGGGCGTGGTCAGCCTGCGCGAGGCCGTGAGTCAGCATCAGGAGGGCGCCGCTGTAGCGCGCCAGGCTCGACTGCTGGCGGCGAAACTGGCGGTGACGTATGAAGTCAGCCAAGCCCCGGCAATCACCCCCGATCCTGTCCGTGGTGCGCCGCTGTACGCCCAGCATTGTTCGGTGTGCCATGGTGACGCCGGGGCGGGTGATGGCCCGGCCGGGATTGGTTTGACGCCGCCGCCCGCCAATCTGCGGAACAAGGCCCGGCTCGACCACTTAAGTCTGTATGACGTTTACAACACGCTGGGCCTGGGTGTTCAAGGCACGGACATGCCCGCTTTCGCCGACCAACTGGACGACCGTCAGCGCTGGGACGTGGCGACCTATATCGCCAGTTTCACGGCTGATCCCGCTACGGCCAAAGGCACGGTATTCAATTTGGCCGATCTGGCCCGGCAAACGCCGGCAGAGGTGAGTGCTGCTCAAGGTGTTGAGGTCGCTGCGACCTTCCGTGCCCAGCGCGCACAGCCGCCGCAAGCACAACGTGGCCCCGGGCAACTGCTCGAATACACCCGCATGACGTTGGACAAGAGCCTGGCGGCGTACCGTGCAGGCGATCACGAGCAAGCGTATGACCTGTCGGTCGCGGCCTATCTGGAAGGGTTTGAGCTGGTTGAAAGCTCGCTGGACAACGTCGACCCCAACGTTCGCAAGGCCACTGAAAAATCCCTGATGGCTTTCCGTCAATCGTTGCAGGATGGCCTGCCGGTGGCGCAGGCAGCACAGAAGCTGGAAGCAGCTAAAGCCCTGCTCAAACAATCGGCGGATCTGCTCGGCAGCGATGGCTTGAGCCTGTCGCTGAGCTATATCTCGGGTCTGCTGATTCTGCTGCGCGAAGGCCTGGAAGCGATCCTGGTGCTGGCGGCGATTCTGGCGTTCCTGCGCAACACTGGCCAGGAGTCGGCGGCACGCAGCGTCAACATTGGTTGGGGCCTGGCCCTGCTCGCCGGCCTCGCGACGTGGGCGGTGGCCGCGTATGTGATTGATGTCAGCGGCGCTCAGCGTGAATTGCTTGAAGGTGCCACGGCCTTGTTTGCCAGCGTCATGGTGCTGTGGCTCGGGGTGTGGATGCACGACCGCCGTCATGCCGCTGCCTGGCAGGATTACATCAAGAGCAGCCTGGTGGGCGGTGGTGGCCGTTTTGGCTTCGCAATCCTTGCCTTCTTCTCGGTCTATCGCGAGTTGTTCGAGGTCATCCTGTTCTACGAAACCCTGTGGCTGCAGGCCGGTCCTGCGGGTCATAACGCCGTGCTGGCCGGTGGCGCGACAGCGCTTGTGTTGTTGGTCGGTCTGGCGTGGGTGATTTTGCGCGGTTCGGCTAAGCTGCCATTGGCGCTGTTCTTCAGCATCAACGCGGCACTGCTGTGCGGGTTGTCGGTGGTGTTCGCCGGGCATGGCGTCAAGGCGTTGCAAGAAGCCGGCATCTTCGGCACGCGTCCGGTGCCGTTCTTCGAGTTCGATTGGCTGGGCATTCATGCCGACGCGTATTCGCTGTCTGCACAGGCCGTTGCCTTGTTAGCGATTGCGGTGTTGTATGGCCGTAGCCGTCTGGCTGAGAAACGCCGCATTCCGGCGGTCTAGGAAAACTGTATGCGCGTCTGGATCGATGCCGATGCTTGCCCCCGGGCGGCTAAAGACCAAGTCATCAAGTTCGCTTTGAAGCGTCATTTCGAGGTGTTGCTGGTGGCTGGGCAAAGCCAGGTCAAGCCACCGTACGCGTGTGTCAAATTGATCGTGGTGCCCAGCGGCCCAGACGCTGCGGATGATTACCTGGTCGAGCATGCAGTGCCGGGCGAACTGGTGATTTGCAGCGATGTGCCGTTGGCGGATCGGCTGATCAAAAAAGGCGTCGCGGCACTCGACCCTCGGGGCCGCGAGTTTGACCCGCAGAACATGGGTGATCGTCTGGCGGTGCGAAACCTGTTCACTGACCTGCGTGATCAGGGCCAGATGGGCGGCGGGCAAGCGCCCCATGGCGAACGCGAAAAACAGGCGTTCGCCAATGCCCTGGATCGGATTCTGACGCGGCTGGTGCGGGAATACCCTTAAGTCAGGATTGGGCGGTTTTCACCGTTAATCTTCGTTTTCCTGCGTCAACTCAATCACCCGATCCACCAGTTTGTTGATCCCGGCCGCCGCTTCGCTGATCGACTGGGCGGTCATGTACGCTGGGGTGCTGACCAGTTTGCGTGCGGTGTCCTCGACAATCTCGTCGACTGCGCACTCTGTGTGGTTGCCGCCCATTTTGCAGATGGCCTTGGCGGTGTCAGGGTCGTTGCCGATGGTGCAGGTGACGCCCGGCCCATAGATTTTCGCTGCCAGCGCGGGGGAAATGCAGATCAACCCTATGGGTTTTCCTGACTCGGCAAAGGCTTCGGCCAGCGTCAGAAGCTCAGGCTGCAGGCTGCAATGGACGCCTTCGAAGGCGAAATTGGACAGGTTTTTTGCCACGCCAAATCCACCCGGCATGATCAGCGCATCAAAATCCTCTGCATTGGCCTCGCGAATATCCTTGATCGCGCCACGTGCAATGCGTGCGGACTCGATCAGGACGTTGCGCGACTCGGGCATTTTTTCGCCGGTCAGGTGGTTGATCACATCGTGTTGCGCAATGTCAGGGGCGAAACATTGCACCTCGACGCCGCGCTGGTCCAGGCGCAGCAGGGTGAGAACGCTCTCATGGATCTCCGCTCCGTCCTGGACGCCGCAGCCGGAAAGAATCACTGCCACTCTCTTTTGCATCGCGTTTTGCTCCTGTTCATGGCGCTGAATCGGCTGATTCGCACGCTGGCCGTTTCTTTAAATGCGGTGACAAGAATGTCGTTAAATGTCCACTAATTTGTCATTCGCTGCCATAGGGTTTTGGCCAATCCGGGCCTAATCTTTGGTAATAGGCCTCCTGAGTGGCAACCCCATGAATTTGATTCTGTACGCCGTGCCGTTCTTCTTTGTGCTGATTGCCGTGGAGCTGTTGGCTGACCGTTGGCGCAAGGTTAATACGTATCGTTTGTCCGATTCGATCAACAGCCTGAGCACCGGCGTGCTGTCGACCACCAGCGGCTTGCTGACCAAGGGCGTCGGCTTGCTGACTTACGCGTTTGCCCTTGAGCATCTGTCGCTGCTGCAGCTTTCGCCCGACAGCCCTTGGGTGTGGGTGTTTGCGTTCGTACTCTATGACTTCTGTTACTACTGGCTGCACCGCATGGGGCACGAGCGCAACGTGTTGTGGGCGGCGCACTCGGTCCATCACCAGAGCGAGGAATACAACCTCTCCACGGCCCTGCGCCAGACCAGCACCGGCTTTCTGCTCAGCTGGATTTTCTACCTACCGCTGGCAGTGCTGGGCGTGCCATTGCTGGTGTTCATCAGCGTCGCGGCGCTCAATCTGCTGTATCAATTCTGGGTGCATACCCGCCACATT
This sequence comes from Pseudomonas sp. ASL8, assembly GCF_056680355.1. Lineage (NCBI taxonomy): Bacteria > Pseudomonadati > Pseudomonadota > Gammaproteobacteria > Pseudomonadales > Pseudomonadaceae > Pseudomonas > Pseudomonas sp. ASL8. Next base: position 1,833,586 of record NZ_CM155278.1, read on the forward strand.
CCCAAGCTGGGCGGGTTCGAGTGGGTGTTCGTGACGCCGTCCAATCATCGTGTTCACCATGCGCAGAACCCTGTTTACATGGATCGCAACTACGGCGGAGTGTTCATTGTCTGGGACAGATTGTTTGGTTCTTTTCAGGAAGAGCTGGACAGTGTCCCGGTGATTTTCGGTGTCACCACGCCACTGGCGAGCTGGAATCCACTATGGGCAAACGTGCAGTTTTACGCCCAGCTGGCCGCCGACGCACGGCGTACCGAGAGCCTGTGGGATGCGCTGCGGATCTGGTTCATGCGCACCGGCTGGCGCCCGGCGGATGTCGCGGCCAAGTACCCGCTGGGCAAGACAGACCTGAGCCAGTTTCGTAAATTCGAGGTGCCGTTAAGCCGTTCGCAGCAGGTCTACATCACCATGCAGTTCGCGATCCATGCCGCGCTGGGCAGCTACCTGATGGGGATGGGCGACAGCTTGGCCCCGCCAGCACTGGTGCTCGGCTGGGTCTGGGTCACGGTTGGTTTGTTTGTGCTCGGCGTGGCGCTGGAGAACCGGCCTGGGGCGATCAGGCTGGAGTGCGCCCGTCTGGTGTTGAACCTGCCGTTAATGGGGCTTGCACAGGCGCTGGGGCTTTGGACAGTGAGTCCGCTGGGCTGGCTGACCTTGCTGACTTACGTGCTGCTGAGCGCAATGGGGCTGTATTGCGCTCGTGGGCATTTCAATCGTTTGGCTGACTCTTGACGTCAACGGTGGCGACCTTGATGGACGCCATTTCCAGCTCTTTGGCAATGCGTGCGGCTTTGATTCGTCTGCGTAGCCACAGAACGGCGCCAAGCAATAGCAGGGCGCCCAGCACCCAAAGCTCATACTTTTTGACGTTGCCCAGCAGGCCTTCGAGCAACGCGCCGAAGTGATAGGCAGCCGCACCCAGTGCCGCCGCCCAGACGCCCGCACCTATGCCGTTGAGCAGCAGGTAGCGCCCAGGCGGATAGCCGGACAGGCCAATCGCCACCGGCATCACGGTACGCAGCCCATAGACGAAGCGAAAGCTCAGCACCCAGATATCCGGGTGTTTGCGAATTTGCTCCAGGGCCTTGTCACCCAATAACTGCCAGCGCGGTTTGCGCGCCAGCAACTTGCGGCCGTGCTTACGCCCCAGGAAATACCAAAGCTGATCACCGGCGTAGCTTCCAAGGAAGGCCACGACCACGACCATGTTGATATCCATGTAACCCCGGAACGCAAGAAAGCCGGCGAGGACAAGGATCGTCTCACCTTCAAAAAAGGTTCCAAGGAAAAGGGCAAAGTAGCCAAAGTCCTGCAAAAATTGTTGGAGCATTGTCTGGATGCTGGCGAAATGAACGCGCAGCCTAACGCCTAGAAGACATTCAGGAAAGTGTGGATATGTGTCTCGACGTGAAGAATTCCTACAGAGACAATGGTTGCGTCCTACGGTCGCACGTTGCGCATAGGTGTCATACATTGGTCATAATGGTGGCTTATAACTGTCACGCTTGCCCGCCTGCGCGGGCTATGGAGTCTTGCCGTGAGCTTTACCCCCGCCAACCGCTTGTTTCCTCTTACCCGTTTGCGCCGCAATCGTCGTGACGATTTTTCCCGTCGCTTGGTCCGTGAAAACGTACTGACCGTCGACGACCTGATCCTTCCGGTTTTCGTACTCGATGGTGAAAACCGTCGTGAGACGATTTCGTCGATGCCGGGCGTTGAGCGTCTGAGCATCGACTTGTTGCTGCAGGAAGCGGAGCAGTGGGTGGCGTTGGGCATTCCGGCGTTGGCGTTGTTTCCGGTGACGGCGCCTGAGAAAAAATCCCTTGATGGTGCTGAAGCCTGGAACCCCGAGGGGATTGCTCAGCGAGCCACTCGCGCGCTGCGTGCTCGCTTCCCTGAGTTGGGTGTGATCACCGACGTTGCCCTCGATCCGTTTACCACGCACGGTCAAGATGGCATCCTCGACGCAGAGGGCTATGTGCAGAATGACATCACCGTCGATGCGCTGGTAAAACAAGCGCTGTCCCATGCGGCTGCCGGCGCGCAAGTGGTTGCGCCTTCTGACATGATGGACGGTCGCATTCAGGCGATCCGCGAAGCCCTCGAGCTTGCCGATCACGTGAATGTGCGGATCATGGCGTACTCGGCGAAATATGCCAGCGCCTACTACGGGCCGTTCCGCGATGCGGTAGGGTCGGCGCTGAACCTGGGTAAAGCCAACAAGGCGTCCTATCAAATGGACCCGGCCAACAGCAACGAGGCGCTGCACGAAGTAGCGGCCGACTTGTCTGAAGGGGCTGATATGGTGATGGTCAAGCCGGGTATGCCGTACCTGGACATCCTTTACCGGGTCAAAGACGAATTCAAAGTACCGACCTTCGTCTATCAGGTCAGCGGTGAATACGCGATGCACATGGCCGCGATCCAGAATGGTTGGCTGAGTGAGGCTGTGATTCTTGAATCCCTCACCGCTTTTAAACGTGCAGGTGCTGACGGCATTCTTACTTATTTCGCCGTTCGTGCTGCTCAACTGTTAAAAGGGCAATAGTCCCTATCAGGAACACCCATGAATACCGAAGGACTCACCGAAGCAGCTGTTCAGATCGCCGTCCAGGAGGCTCAGCCGGTGGTTGAGCCAAGCATCGAAGTGCTGCCCGTCCCTGAAGTGCTACCCGTACCGGTGGCGCAGGCCATCGTCGTCCCTAACCTGGACGACAGTAGCCTGTACATCCATCGCGAACTGTCGCAATTGCAGTTCAACATTCGGGTGCTGGAACAGGCGCTGGATGAGTCTTATCCATTATTGGAGCGGCTGAAATTTCTGCTGATCTTCTCCAGTAACCTCGATGAGTTCTTCGAAATTCGTGTGGCCGGCCTGAAGAAACAGATCACCTTCGCTCGCGAACAGGCGGGCGCAGACGGTTTGCAGCCGCATCAGGCGCTGGCACGGATCAGCGAGCTGGTGCATGGTCATGTTGATCGCCAATACGCGATCCTCAACGACATTCTGTTGCCCGAGCTGGAAAAACATCAGGTTCGCTTCATTCGTCGTCGTTACTGGACGGCGAAGCTCAAGGCTTGGGTTCGTCGCTATTTCCGTGACGAGATTGCGCCGATCATCACCCCGATCGGGCTCGACCCAACGCACCCGTTTCCATTGCTGGTGAACAAAAGCCTGAACTTTATCGTCGAGCTGGAAGGCATTGATGCCTTTGGTCGCGATTCCGGGCTGGCGATCATCCCGGCACCGCGTCTGTTGCCGCGCGTCATCAAGGTTCCGGAAGAGATCGGCGGGGCAGGGGACAATTATGTATTCCTGTCATCGATGATCCACGCTCACGCCGATGACCTGTTCCAGGGCATGAAGGTCAAGGGCTGCTACCAGTTCCGCCTGACCCGAAACGCTGACCTGGCGGTCGATACCGAAGACGTCGAAGACTTGGCCCGTGCCCTGCGTGGCGAACTGTTCTCGCGTCGTTATGGCGATGCAGTGCGCCTGGAAGTCGCTGATACGTGCCCGAAACACCTGTCCGACTACTTGCTCAAGCAGTTCAACCTGAGCGACACCGAGCTGTATCGCGTCAACGGTCCGGTCAACCTCACGCGTCTGTTCAGCATCACCAGTCTGGACAGCCACCCTGAGCTTCAGTACACACCGTTCACCCCGGCGATCCCCAAGCTGTTGCAGAACAGCGAGAACATTTTCAACGTGATCAGCAAGCAGGACATTCTGCTGCTGCACCCGTTCGAGTCCTTCACGCCTGTGGTGGACCTGCTGCGTCAGGCAGCGAAAGACCCGCACGTGCTGGCGGTCCGGCAGACCCTGTACCGCAGCGGCGCCAACTCGGAAATCGTCGATGCGCTGGTCGATGCGGCGCGTAACGGCAAAGAAGTCACTGTGGTGATCGAATTGCGTGCGCGTTTCGATGAAGAGTCCAACCTGCAACTGGCCAGCCGTCTGCAAGCCGCCGGTGCCGTCGTGATCTACGGCGTGGTCGGTTTCAAGACCCACGCCAAGATGATGCTGATCCTGCGCCGTGAAGCCGGTGAAATCGTCCGTTACGCACACTTGGGGACGGGTAACTACCACGCCGGCAATGCCCGCCTGTATACCGACTACAGCCTTCTGACCTCCGATGACGCCCTGTGCGAGGACGTCGGCAAGTTGTTCAGTCAGTTGATCGGTATGGGTAAAACGTTGCGCATGAAGAAGCTGCTGCATGCGCCGTTCACCCTGAAAAAAGGCATGCTCGACATGATCGCCCGCGAGACGCAGTTCGCGCTCGATGGCAAGCCGGCGCACATCATCGCCAAGTTCAACTCACTGACTGATCCGAAGATCATTCGCGCGTTGTACAAGGCCAGTCAGTCTGGCGTGCGTATCGATTTGGTGGTGCGGGGCATGTGCTGCCTGCGTCCGGGAATTGCCGGCGTTTCGCACAACATCTATGTGCGCTCGATCATCGGTCGTTTCCTGGAGCACACGCGGGTCTTCTACTTCCTCAATGGCGGCGAAGAGCAGATGTACCTGTCCAGCGCTGACTGGATGGAGCGCAACCTCGACAAACGGGTCGAGACCTGCTTCCCCGTGGAAGGCAAAAAGTTGATCCTGCGGGTCAAGAGGGAGCTGGAAAGTTACCTGACCGACAACACCCATGCCTGGATCCTGCACTCGGACGGTCGTTACGTCCGCAGCACGCCAACCGGCAACCAGAACCCGCGCAGCGCCCAGGCCACTCTGCTTGAGCGCCTGAGCAACCCGGTCCTCAGCGTACGCTGAAGACGATACCGACTCGGGCCAACCACTCCGCTTCCTGCGCGAAGTCGGCCTGAGTCAGTTGGTTGTTTTCCAGCCAGTTGTCCGGAAACAGCGCGTCCAGGTTCTGACCGTTCGCGTGCAAGGTCACTTGCGGCATCTCTTGGGTGCCACGAATGTGATGGAACAGGATCGCAAAGCGCAGCAGCACGCACAGGCGAATCAGCTTGATGCCTTCATCGCCGAAGTCGGCGAACTTGTCCTTGGGAATATTGCGGCGGTGGCCACGCACCAGCAGGGCCAGCATGAGCTGATCTTCGCGGGAGAAGCCGGCCAGGTCCGAGTGTTCGATCAGGTACGCGCCGTGCTTGTGGTAGTGATAGTGAGCGATGTCCAGCCCCACTTCATGCACCTTGGCGGCCCAGCTCAACAGCTCGCTGTACAGATCGCCCTCCAGGTTCCAGGCCACAGCGACCTGCTCAAGGGCGTGCAGGGCTTTGCGTTCGACACGGGCAGCCTGTTCAAGGTCAACGTGGTAACGCTCCATCAGCGAGCTGAGGGTGCGTTCGCGGACGTCTTCGTGATGGTAGCGGCCCATCAAGTCGTAGAGCACACCTTCACGTAGCGCGCCTTCGCAATGGTCCATGCGGCTGAGTTCCAGCGCATCGAAAATCGCCTCCAGAATCGCCAGGCCTGCCGGGAAAATCGCCCGACGGTCAGGTTTGATGCCTTCAAAGTCGATTTTCTCGACGTCACCGAGCTTGAACATCTTGCGTTTGAGCCAGGACAACCCTTCGGCGTTGACTTCACCCGTGCCATGTCCGCCGGCTTTGAGTGCCAGGCCAATGGCGCGGATGGTCCCGGACGAACCGATGGCTTCATCCCAGCTCAGGCGATGCAGCGCGTGTTCGATGCTCATGATTTCCAGACGCGCCGCCGTATAGGCCTGGGCATAACGGGCCGGGGTGATCTTGCCGTCGCGGAAATAGCGCTGGGTGTAGCTGACGCAGCCCATCTGCAGGCTTTCGCGCAGCAGCGGTTCGAAGCGTTGGCCGATGATGAATTCGGTACTGCCGCCACCAATGTCGGCCACCAGGCGTTTGCCGGGCGTATCGGCCAGCGTATGGGACACGCCAAGGTAAATCAGGCGGGCTTCTTCGCGGCCGGAGATCACTTCCACCGGATGGCCAAGGATCTCTTCGGCGCGGCGGATGAACTCGATGCGGTTGCGTGCTTCACGCAAGGCATTGGTGCCCACGATCCGCACCGAGCCAGGCTCCATGCCGTTGATCAGTTGGGCAAAGCGCTTGAGGCAATCGAGCCCGCGCTGCATGGATTCTTCAGTGAGCAGGCGCTCTTCAGTGATCCCGGCCGCCAGCTGAACCTTCTCGCCCAGCCGCTCTAGTATCCGGATTTCGCCAAGATTGGCTTTGGCCACGACCATATGAAAGCTGTTTGAGCCCAGGTCGATGGCGGCTATCAAGGAAAGATTCTTGGGTGGTGACTGCAGCATGATCAATGATCTCGGTCGATAACCCGGCCATCGTGCCACGATCCACCTCTGCCGCCAACGCGAAGCGTCGCGTCAAGCCACCCGCGTCAGGCCATTTGCGAATAAATTCGCTTCCCCCGCCCGCTCAGGTGCGTGCGGGAGGGGGCAGGGATTAAAGCCCGATCGAGGTGAGATGCTCATCGCCATAACCCGGCTCATGCATCGCCATAGTGAGACTCAATCAACCCTGACTTCCTGAACGCAGCCAGTCCCGCTATGATGAGCGACGTTTTTAGCCTACGACCTCGGAGACTTTCCATGAGTAGCGACCTTATCAAACACGTCAGCGATGCCAGCTTCGACGCCGATGTCCTCCAGGCTGCCGGTCCTGTACTTGTTGATTACTGGGCTGAGTGGTGTGGCCCTTGCAAGATGATTGCCCCTGTTCTGGATGAGATCGCCGAAACTTACAAGGGTAAGTTGACCATCGCCAAGCTGAACATCGACGAAAATCAGGAAACGCCAGCCAAGCATGGCGTGCGCGGTATCCCGACATTGATGCTGTTCAAGAACGGCAACGTAGAGGCCACCAAGGTGGGCGCGTTGTCGAAGTCGCAGTTGATGGCGTTTCTCGACGCAAATATCTGAGACACCAAAAGCCCCGCAGATTGCGGGGTTTTTTCATTGTGCGGGACTAGACGCCCTGAAAGTCAGGTGTTACATTCGGCCCCGCAATGGTTTCTCCGTTGTCCCCTGCTAGCCGTCGCCGACGCTCTCCTTTCGAATTAGTACGCGATCCTGTCGCTTTCTCTGCGGCGCGGCCTCATTAAGCCAAAAGCTTAATTTCCCCTCCCATACATGATTACGTCATTCCTATATGAACCTGACTGAACTCAAGCAAAAGCCGATTACCGATCTGCTCGAAATGGCCGAACAGATGGGCATAGAAAATATGGCCCGTTCGCGCAAGCAGGATGTGATTTTCTCCCTGCTGAAAAAGCACGCCAAAAGCGGCGAGGAAATTTCCGGTGATGGTGTGTTGGAGATTCTCCAGGACGGCTTCGGATTTCTCCGCTCTGCAGACGCTTCCTATCTTGCCGGTCCAGACGATATCTACGTCTCGCCCAGCCAGATCCGCCGTTTCAACCTGCGCACTGGCGACACCATTGTCGGCAAGATCCGTCCGCCTAAAGAGGGCGAGCGTTATTTCGCGCTGCTCAAGGTCGACACGATCAACTACGACCGTCCGGAAAACGCGAAGAACAAGATTCTTTTCGAAAACCTGACGCCGTTGTTCCCGACTGTTCGCATGAAGATGGAAATCGGCAACGGTTCCACTGAAGACCTGACTGGCCGGGTGATCGATCTTTGCGCCCCGATCGGTAAAGGTCAGCGTGGTCTGATCGTTGCGCCGCCAAAGGCTGGCAAGACCATCATGCTGCAGAACATCGCGGCGAACATCACACGTAACAACCCGGAAGTGCATCTGATCGTTCTGCTGATCGATGAGCGTCCGGAAGAAGTGACCGAAATGCAGCGCACCGTGCGCGGCGAAGTGGTTGCCTCGACATTCGACGAGCCGCCAACCCGGCACGTCCAGGTCGCCGAAATGGTGATCGAGAAGGCCAAGCGTCTGGTCGAGCACAAAAAGGATGTGGTCATCCTGCTGGACTCGATTACCCGTCTGGCTCGCGCCTACAACACCGTGATTCCAAGCTCCGGCAAAGTGCTCACCGGTGGTGTCGATGCTCACGCCCTGGAGAAACCGAAACGTTTCTTCGGTGCTGCACGGAACATCGAAGAAGGCGGCTCGCTGACCATCATCGCCACCGCGCTGGTTGAAACCGGCTCGAAGATGGATGAAGTGATCTACGAAGAATTCAAAGGCACGGGCAACATGGAACTGCCTCTGGATCGCAAGATCGCTGAAAAGCGTGTGTTCCCGGCGATCAACATCAACCGTTCCGGTACCCGCCGCGAAGAGTTGCTGACCGCTGATGACGAGCTGCAACGGATGTGGATTCTGCGCAAACTGCTGCACCCGATGGACGAAGTCGCTGCTATCGAGTTCCTGATCGATAAGCTGAAGCAGACCAAGACCAACGACGAGTTCTTCCTGTCGATGAAGCGTAAATAACAGGTCGGACCGTGTGAAAAGAATGGTGTCCCTCGGGGCACCATTTTTTTTAGCTGAAAATCCCCGTTAAGCACGGCTATTGCGCGTTGATGAGCTGCCGCCAACCTTCAGAGCAGGTAGGATGTGCGTCTATTTGATGAATGGCCTGGTTAATGAAATTCAAGGATCTGCGGGATTTCGTGCAGCAGCTGGAGCAGCGCGGAGAGTTGAAACGCATTCAGGTGCCTGTCTCGCCGGTGCTTGAGATGACTGAAATTTGCGACCGGACCCTGCGCAACAAAGGTCCGGCTCTGCTCTTCGAAAAGCCCATCGGTTATGACATTCCGGTGCTCGGCAACCTGTTCGGCACGCCTCAGCGCGTGGCGATGGGCATGGGCGCCGAAGCGGTCAGCGAGCTGCGCGAAATCGGCAAACTGTTGGCGTTCCTCAAGGAACCCGAGCCGCCTAAAGGCCTGAAAGACGCTTGGTCGAAGCTGCCGATCTTCCGAAAAATCATTGCCATGGCACCTAAAGTCGTCAAAGACGCACCGTGTCAGGAAGTGGTTATCGAAGGTGATGATGTCGATCTCGGCATGTTGCCGGTGCAAACCTGCTGGCCAGGCGATGTCGGTCCGTTGATCACGTGGGGGCTGACGGTTACCAAGGGTCCGAACAAGGACCGGCAAAATCTCGGTATCTACCGTCAGCAAGTGATTGGGCGTAACAAAGTCATCATGCGCTGGCTCAGCCACCGTGGTGGCGCACTGGACTTCAAGGAGTGGTGCGATAAACACCCTGGCCAGCCATTCCCGGTAGCTGTGGCGCTGGGTGCAGACCCCGCGACCATTCTCGGTGCCGTCACGCCGGTGCCTGACAGCTTGTCTGAATACGCCTTTGCCGGTCTGCTGCGGGGTAATCGCACCGAGCTGATCAAGTGCCGAGGTAACGACCTGCAAGTGCCTGCCAGTGCGGAAATCGTCCTGGAAGGTGTGATCCATCCCGGCGAAATGGCCGATGAAGGTCCTTACGGCGACCACACCGGTTACTACAACGAAGTCGACAGCTTCCCGGTGTTCACCGTCCAGCGCATTACCCATCGGATAAAACCGATCTATCACAGCACCTACACCGGGCGGCCGCCTGATGAACCGGCGATTCTCGGTGTAGCGTTGAACGAAGTCTTCGTGCCGATTCTGCAAAAGCAGTTCCCGGAGATCACTGACTTCTACCTGCCGCCTGAAGGCTGCTCGTACCGCATGGCCATCGTGACCATGAAGAAACAGTACCCCGGCCACGCCAAGCGCGTAATGCTGGGGGTTTGGTCGTTCCTGCGACAGTTCATGTACACCAAATTCGTTATCGTCACGGATGACGACATCAATGCCCGTGACTGGAACGACGTGGTCTGGGCCATCACCACGCGCATGGACCCCAAGCGTGACACCGTGATGATTGATAACACGCCCATCGACTATCTCGACTTCGCGTCGCCGGTGTCTGGGTTGGGGTCGAAGATGGGCCTGGATGCAACCCATAAATGGCCGGGAGAGACCACGCGAGAGTGGGGTCGGGTTATCGTCAAAGATGAGGCGGTGACACGCCGGATCGACGATATCTGGAATGAGTTAGGAATAGATTGATGCGCGTAACCTTGCAGCCGTCTGGTGCGGTACTGGAGATGTTGCCCGGCGAAGGGATACTCGACGCCGCGACACGTCTTGGCTATGAATGCCCACAAAGCTGCCGGAATGGTAACTGCCATATTTGTGCCGCGTTGTTGGTAGAAGGCCGCGTGCTGCAGGCAGGGGTAACGCTGAATCATGGCGAGATCTACACCTGTCTGGCCGAGCCCCTGGAAGACTGCATCGTGATGTGGGACGGGGTGCTGGCGCGCGGAGAACTGCCGGTGCGCAAACTGGCCTGTCAGGTAAGTGAGTGCGTCGAAGTCGGTGGCGATGTGTGGCGGGTCGGCCTGAGAGCTCCCGCTGGCAAGCCGCCGCGCTATCACGCCGGACAGTACCTGATGATCGAGCGCGAAAATGGCGAGAAATCAGCCTTTTCCATGGCCTCGGCTCCCCATAGCGGGCGCGATCTGGAGCTGCATGTGCTGGTGCGCGAAGCCAGCGCCCAGAGCCTGATCGAACAATTGCAGCGCAATCGCATCGTGCACATCGAAATGCCCTACGGCGATACTCATCTCGCTGAACTACCCGAAGGTCCGCTGGTGCTGATTGCCGCGGGTACGGGCATGGCGCAGATGCACAGCCTGATCGAGCATTGCCGCGCCAAGGGTTTCAAGCACCCGGTGCACCTGTACTGGGGCGTGCGGCGCCCGGAAGATTTCTACGAGCTGCCCCATTGGAACGAGTGGAAACAATTACCTAACCTGCACCTGCATAAAGTGGTCAGTGATTTGTGCGGTTGGGAAGGTCGTTGCGGCATGCTCCATGAAGCCGTGTGCGAAGACATCAGCGATTTGTCGTCGGTATACGTTTATGGCAGCGGCTCCCCGGCTATGATCTACGCCACCCTCGACGCCCTGGTGTCCGCGGGCATGGATGCGCATCAGATGCGTGCCGATGTCTTCGCCTACGCCCCAAGGGCGTAAGCGAGTCTGTGCGCAGGCTTTAGAAGCGTACGCCGACGTTGACCATGGTCGCCGAGGTCCCCAGCAGAACCAGTTCGGTCGTGACGGGGCCGAAGTGGACGCCCACCGACGGGATGATCGCTGGCGCGATGCCAAAGCGATTCAGAGGGATTTTGTCGCGGTATTCGCCGCGGTAGCCGTAAATCAGCCCGCCCGTGATCTTCACATAGACCGGGTAGTCGGCGCTTTCATAGCGTTTGCCGATATACGCATAGGCAGAGTCCTGTTCAAACGAGTTGCGAAAGCTCGCCGCCCCATAGACCAGACCTGAGGCCTCGTTGCGCTCCAGACCTATCAGATGTTGATGGTCATTGTGATCGGAGTCGGAGGAAAAGTGGCGGGTGTAGACGCTGGCCTGAACAAGCCAGAAGCTGTCTTTTTTATCTTGCGACTCTTCCGCAGCCTGCGTGCAAGTCGCCGAAACTAACAAAAGCGCGGCCAAGACCGTGCTTTTTCCTGATGTACTCATTATTGCTAACTCTCTCAGCCGGTATTGCCATGGAGCGGCTTTATACGCGGGTGTCATATAGGTTGAAAGGGTAAATTGTCCATGATTTGAATAGGAAGTTCCTGTTTTTTCCTCCGAGGGAGTCGCGAGCAGGTTTTTTGCCTGTTCGTTTGAGTGGGTTCAGGCAGGCGGGCCGGGGGCGGTGGATTATTTATTGCATGATATTTTCAGGCGTGTTGGCGCTGCAACGTGACGGGCAAGCCTCCGACACAGTCTGATACTAAAGCGTCTGATGGCGAAGTTGTTGTCGATGCGTTTCCTCATCAGATGGCAGCGGGGATGTTCTGCGGCGTAAAGGTCGGGTACAACTGGCAGTAGCAGGGCCAGGGGGGAAGCAAATGGGGAATGAATTCAATAGTTTGATGACGGCTGCGAATGCCGGCCTGGAACTCGGTTACCCACCAGTGATTGATCTGGGGCCGCAATTGACCCTCGAACAGCTGATGAGCTCAATGCACACCACCATGAAGCAGCATCAGGGTGGCCCTGTCTGGTTGTTCGCCTACGGCTCCTTGATCTGGCGCCCCGAATGCTCCGCCGTGGAGCGGCAGCGCGGTCGGGTGCACGGTTATCATCGTGGCTTGTACCTGTGGTCCCACGAGCATCGTGGCACACCCGAACTTCCCGGCTTGGTATTTGGCCTGGATCGCGGCGGCTCGTGCAGCGGGTTTGCCTATCGCCTGCCCGAAGACTGCCTGCAAGAGTCGTTATTGGCGCTTTGGCAGCGCGAAATGCCTTATCCATCCTATCGACCCCATTGGCTCAGCTGCCGCCTCGAAGATGGCACCCGGGTCCGTGCATTGGGTTTTGTGCTGGAGCGTCACCTCCCCAGCTACGCCGGCAACCTGCCCGACGCGGTCCTGAGCCAAGTGCTCGCCACCGCCTGCGGCCGCTCCGGCACCACCCGCGACTACGTCGAACAAACCGTCAGCGCCCTGCGCAGCCACGCCATGCCGGATCTGAACCTGGAGGCGCGGCTGAAACGGTGTCAGTCAGCGTCTTGTGTTTGACGCCACACGGACACGTCAGCTCTCATAGATTGGGTACTAACGAACCCGCACCACCACCTTGCCAACAGCCTTCCGCTGTCCCAGCGCATTAATTGCATCCGCCGCTTTTTCCAACGGATAGACCTGAGACACCAGGGGTTTCAACTTCCCTTCCGCATACCAGCTAAACAACTGCTGGAAGTTGGCTGCATTGTCCTGCGGTTGTCGCTGCGCAAAAGAACCCCAGAACACCCCAACCACCGAAGCACCTTTGAGCAACGCCAGGTTCACCGGCAATTCTGGAATCCGTCCACTGGCAAACCCCACCACCAGTAACCGGCCGTTCCAGGCGATGGCGCGGATGGCTTGATCGAACAGGTCGCCGCCGACCGGGTCGTAGATGACGTCGGCGCCCAAGCCGTTGGTGAGGCGTTTGATTTCGTCTTTGAGGTTGGTTTCGCTGTAGTTGATCAACTCATCGGCACCGGCGGCTTTGGCCACGGCGAGTTTGTCTGCGCTGCTGGCGGCGGCAATGACTCTGGCGCCCATGGCTTTGCCGATTTCGACGGCCGCGAGGCCTACGCCGCCTGAGGCGCCAAGCACCAGCAGGGTTTCGCCGGGTTGGAGATTGGCGCGTTGTTTCAACGCGTGCATCGAGGTGCCGTAGGTCATGCTGAACGCGGCTGCGGTGGTGAAGTCCATCGCTTCAGGCATGGGCAGTACGTTGTAGGCGGGCACTGCGACGTGTTCGGCGAAGCTGCCCCAGCCGGTCAGGGCCATGATCCGGTCGCCGACTTTAAGATGGCTGACTTTTTCACCAACCGCCGAAATCACGCCTGCCGATTCGCCGCCCGGAGAGAAGGGGAAGGGCGGCTTGAACTGGTATTTGCCCTCGATGATCAGCGTGTCCGGAAAATTTACCCCGGCAGCATGCACGTCCATGACGATTTCGTTTTTCTTCGCTTCAGGGCTGGGGACTTCTTCCAGTACCAGCGTTTCGGCGGGGCCGAAGGCTTTGCACAGCACGGCTTTCATCGGGCTATTCCTTTTAGAGTTATAGCCGATAAGTGTAGATAGGTGGGTTTGTGGGTCAATCAGCATGCCCCGGCCTGATAAGCAGGCATAAGCGGGCTCAAGCTGAAGTAAGCTACGCAGCAAATCGGATAAGGAGTGAACTGTGAAAGCGTGGATCATCATGTTGTTGGCGTTGTCATTGCCCGTGGCGGCATCCGAAGGAGGCAAGGAGGGTAAAGAGGGTGATGCCACGAAAGTGGCTTATGTCACGCTGACGCCTGCGTTTGTCGGTAACTACGCCCTGGATGGCGGGCCGAAGCTGCGGGTCTATAAGGCCGATATCGCGCTGCGGGTTACTGGCGGTGATGCCGAGAAGGCGGTGAAGCGCAACGAACCGCTGATTCGTAATCAGCTGGTCGCGTTGTTCTCCCAGCAAACGGTTGAGACCATGAGCAACGTCGAGGCCAAGGAGAAGCTGCGTCAGGAAGCGCTCAAGCAGACCCAGCAGATTATGAATGATGAAGAAGGTAAGCCGATTGTCGAGGACTTGCTCTTCAACAACCTGATCATCCAGTAACCGCGCCCGTCTCTGGCCTCTACGAGGCCAGGCTTTTGCGAAAGCGCATCAGCGCGATCACGAAGAACAGCAAGCCGATGGCGATCAGCGCCAATAGATCCGGCCAGACCACGGCAAGCCCGGCGTCGCGGAACAGAATCGCGGCGCTGAGGCTGACGAAATGCGTGGAAGGCGAGATCTGCATGACCCATTGCAGCCACTGCGGCATGCTGTCCAGCGGGGTGCTGCCGCCTGAAAGCAGGAGCATGGGGATAATCACCGGGATCGCCAGCAAACCGAACTGCGGTGTCGAGCGGGCGAGAGTGGCGAGGAATATCCCCAGTGCGGTACTGGCGAACAGATAAAACGCCGTGACCATCAGGAACAGCCCCATGGACCCGGCCAGCGGCACGCCCAGCGCGCCCTTGACGATCACCTCCAGTGACAGCCACGTGCACACCACCACAACCAGTGCGTTGCTGCCGATTTTCGCCAGCATGATTTCCAGCGCGGTCAGCGGCAATACCAGCAAGTGATCGAGGGTTCCGTGCTCGCGTTCGCGCAGCAGCGCGGTGCCGGTCAGGATGATCGCCAGAATGGTGATGTTGTTGACGATCTGAATCACCGCCAGAAACCAGCCGCCCTCCAGGTTCGAGTTGAACAGCGCCCGGGTGGTCATGGTCGCGGGCACGTTACTGGCTGCAGCGTCCTGACCGCTGTACTCAAGCAGCACCCGCTGGAAGATCCGTGCAATGTAGCCGGCGCCCATGAACGCCTGGCTCATGGCAGTGGCATCGACGTTGACCTGCACGGTGGGCTGACGACCGGCCAGGAGATCGGCCTGAAAGTTGGCCGGCACGTTGATGACGAAGGTGTACTGACCGCTGTCCATGGTCTGATCCAGTCGGTTGTAGGCCAACGGCATCGGAACCTGGAATTCTGGTGGCAGCAGCGCCTCGCTGAGTTGTCGGGACACATGGCTGTGGTCTTCGTCGACGATCGCCACGCTGGCATTGTGGACGCCGATCACGGAACCGGCGGCTGGCATGTAAATCGCCACGGTAAAGGCGTACAGCAGAAACAGCAGCAATACGCTGTCGTGCCTGAGGCTGGTGAGTTCCTTGAGGCCCAGGCGCCAGATGTGTGCAAGTTTGTTCATCAGGCCTCCTGCTTTTTCAACATGGCCAGGCTCAGCCCGGTGAAGGCCACAAAGAACCCGAACAGCGCCAGGCACTGCGGCCAGAGTTCACGCAGGTCCAGCGCTTTGGTAAAGGTGCCTACGGCGATGTCGAGGAAGTACCCCGCGGGGAACAACATGCCCGAGACCGCTGCGGCACCGTCCAGGGATGAGCGCGGCACGATCAGCCCGGAAAACTGAATGGTCGGCAGGCTGGTCAGAATCATGGTGCCGAGGATCGCGGCAATTTGCGTGCGGGTGAACGCCGAGATGAGCAGGCCGAGGCTGGTGGTCGCCAGCACGTACAGCAATCCGCCGAATGCCAGGGTCAGACCGCTGCCCTTGAACGGTACGCCGAACAGCCACAGGTTCATCGCCACCAGCAGGGCCAGGTTGATCAGGCTGACCACTAGATAGGGCACCTGTTTGCCCAGCAGGAACTCCAGGCGGGTCAGGGGTGTGGCGTAGAAGTTGGTGATCGAGCCCAGTTCCTTTTCGCGGACGATGCCCAGCGCGGTGAGCATTGCCGGGATAAACGCCAGGATCAGCGCCATGACACCGGGCCCGATAGCGTTCACGCTGACCACATCCTGGTTGTAGCGAAAGCGCGTTTCCAGCTTCGCGGCGGCACCGGGGCTTTGAGGTCGACTGCTCAGTGCTGCCATTTGCACCATGTTGTCCTGATGCACCTGCTCCACATAGTTGCGGCTGGTTTCGGCGCGAAACGGCATGCCGCCATCGAGCCATGCGGCGACGGCGGGTTGCCGCCCGGCGTACAGGTCACGGCCAAAGCCGGGCGGGATTTCCAGTGCCAGTTTTATCTCCGAGCGTTGCAGGCGTTTGTGCAACTGGACCGAATCGGTAATGGGCGTACGTTCGTCGAAATACCGGGAGCTGCGGAACGCTTCCAGGTAGGCGCGACTTTGCGGCGTCTGGTCCTGGTCGTACACCGCGAAGGCCAGGTTCTCCACATCCAGGGAAATGCCGTAGCCGAAGATCACCATCATGAACATCGCGCCCAGTAGCGCAAACCCGAGGCGAACCTTGTCGCGCAGCAACTCTTTGCCTTCACGACTGGCCACGGCGATCAGTCGCGCGAAGGTGAAACCCCGTTTCGTCGCCTTGGGCGCCGTGGGTTCAACCCCTTGGATGGTTTCACTGTCGGACGGTGCTTTTTCGGTATTGCCCTGAGCTTGCTCCAGGCAGGTGACAAATGCGGCTTCCAGCGTTTCACCGCCGAACTGCTTCTGCAGCGCGGCGGGTGTGTCGCAGGCCAGGACCTTGCCGGCGTGCATCAACGAGATGCGGTCGCAGCGCTGGGCTTCGTTCATGAAGTGGGTGGAAAGAAAGATCGTCACCCCTTGCTCGCGGGACAGTTCGATCAGCAAGCGCCAGAAGTCATCCCGGGCGGCCGGGTCAACGCCCGAGGTGGGCTCATCGAGGATCAACACTTGCGGGCGGTGCAGCACGGCAACGGCCAATGACAGACGCTGACGCAAGCCCAGAGGCAAGTCGCCGGACTGCTGCGTGGCAACATCACCAAGGTCGAAGCGCTGGATCAGCTCGGCGATCCGTTCGTGGCTTTGGTCTTTGGGTAAATCGAACAGCCGCGCATGCAGCTCCAGGTTCTGCTGCACGCTGAGTTCGCCATACAGCGAGAAGCTCTGCGACATGAAGCCGACCTGCTTGCGCGTCTCCAGATCCTTGGCGTCCACGGCCTTGCCCAGCAGCGTGGCGCTGCCTTCGCTGGCCGGGATCAAGCCGGTGAGGACCTTCATGGTCGTGGTTTTGCCGCAACCGTTGGAGCCAAGGAAGCCGAAGATCTCACCTCGGCCGATGGCAAAGCTGACCTTGTCCACGGCGGTAAAGTCGCCGAAACGCAATGTCAGCTCGTGGGCCTCAATGGCGATTTCGCTGTTGTCGCCCTCGCGCGGTGTAATCACCAGCGGCTCGCTGTTGCGGCGCTTGTCGCTCTGGAAGTGAGTGAACGCCTCGTCGAGTTTGCCGCTTGGCGTGGCGCCCGCCAGCTCGCTGCTCAAACCCTGGGCGATCAACTTTCCGCGATCCAGCATCAGGCACTGCTCGAACTGCTCGGCCTCTTCCATGTAGGCGGTGGCCACCAGCAGGGTCAGTTGCGGCCGTTGACTGCGTACCTGCTCGACCAGCTCCCAGAAATGCCGACGCGACAACGGGTCAACGCCAGTGGTGGGTTCGTCGAGGATCAGCAGGTCGGGTTCATGGATCAGCGCGCAACACAGCCCCAGCTTCTGTTTCATGCCGCCGGACAGCTTGCCTGCCGGGCGGTCAGCGAAACTCGTCAGGTCCGTCGCGGCCAGCAGGTTGAGCATGCGTTGATCGCTCTCGGCCCGGGACAGGCCGAACAGCGTGGCAAAGAAGCGAATGTTCTCCCGGATGGACAGCTCGGGGTACAAGTTGTTGCCCAAACCCTGGGGCATAAACGCAATGCGCGGGTAGAGGCTGCTGCGATGGCTGCGTTTCTCGATTGAGCCGCCGAGCACTTGCAAATCGCCTTCCTGAAGCTTTTTCACCCCTGCAATCAACGCCAGCAGGCTGGACTTGCCCGCACCATCGGGGCCGATCAGCCCGCACCGGGTGCCGCTGGGCAGGCTAAAGCTGATGTCGCTCAGGGCTTGCCGTTTGCCATAACGGTGGCTGACACCCTTGGCTTGCAGCGCCATATCGCTCATTGCAGATTAGCCGGCCAATCCACTGTGGCGGTGCGTACGTAACCCGCACCTGGCATGCCCGACTTGGCTTGAGGGATGGCGCTGACGTCGGTCAGGCGCAACTTGACCCGAAACACCAGTTTTTGTCGCTCATCCCTGGTTTCAACTTCTTTGGGGGTGAATTGCGACTTGTCCGCGACAAAACTGATGCGCGCCGGCAAGGGTTGGAGGGGCAGTGCGTCGAGCAGGATGCGCGCATCGTCGCCGACGGTCAGCTTGCCGGTGACCGAGGTCGGCAGGTACAGATTCATGTATCGATCATTGGGGTCGATCAGCAGCAACACCCGTCCGCCTGCGGCCAATACTTCACCCGGCTCGGCCAGACGTAGCTGGATGATGCCGTCCAGAGGCGCGCGCAAACTGCTGTCGTCAATCTCGCTGGTCAGTTGTGCAACTTGTGCCTGAGCGGCACCGATGGCGGCGCCCACTGCGCCGACTTGAGCACGGGCGGAGACGACGGCTGCGTTGGAGGTGTCGAGCTTTGCTTGCAATTGGTCAATCTGCTGGCGGCTGGCGTACCCGCGCTCGAACATGGTTTGGGCGCGCTTGAGTTCCTGGTTGGCCAGCAGTTGTTCGCTTTGGCGAAATTGCACATTGGCCTGGGCGGCGGCGTAGTTTTCCCGCGCACGCAGCACTTCGGCTTCGGCCTGGGCACGCTGTGCTTCCAGGGTGCGAGTGTCCATGCGCGCCAGGAGTTGGCCCTTGATCACCTTGTCGCCTTCATCCACGCGGACTTCGGCCAGACGCCCCGGGATCTTGCTGGCGATCTGTACTTCGGTGGCTTCCAGCCGACCATTACCCATGTACAGCCCTTCGGCCAGGCGATCATGAGTAGATTTCCAGTAACCAAAGCCCCCGGCAGCGACCAACAATACGATCAGGGCGACAGCAAAAAGACTGGAGCGGCGGCGATTCGTGGGCATGTGTGCTTCCTGCGCTTAGTACATCCAATTCTGACAGACCACGGGCTTGCTCCCTTGATGTCAGTCAAACAGTCGGCAAAGCGTACGCCGTTTAGGCGTGGGCTGCATGTGGCTTGGTCGTGACTGCCGGGTTCTGCTTGATCAGCGCAACGCCAGGATCGCGTTCCACTCATCAGGCGTCACCGGCATGACCGAGAGCCGGGTGCCTTTTTGCACCAGCGGCATCTGTTCCAGCGCGCTCTGCTGCTTCAGGTAACCTATTTTCAGGACCTTCGGAAACGCTTCGACGAAGCCGACATTCACGGCGCTCCAGCGATTATTGGCGGCGCTGGATTTTGCGTCGAAATAAGCGCCGCCCGGGTCCAGCGCAGTGGGGTCCGGGTAGGCAGCGTCGACAATGCGTCCTATGCCGACGATACCCGGCTCCGCACAGCTGGAATGATAGAAAAAGAACGTATCACCCGGCGCCATGGCCCTCAGGAAGTTCCGCGCCTGGTAATTCCTCACCCCGTCCCAGCGGGTCTCGCCCAGACGCTGGAGGTCGTTGATCGACAGTTCTTCCGGCTCGGACTTCATCAGCCAGTGGGCCATAGGGTGTGCTCCTGAATCGGGTGATGGACACATTGTTCAGCAATTTCATGACTAACCGACGGTCGGTTGACGCCATCATTTGCGTGTCGGTTCGCGTTGTCGGAGAATGCCCGGGATTTTAAGCATCGCGCTGTTGCACGGCCTATAAAAACCGTAGCGGACATCGTATTGATTTGCCTAAGGGGGGGCAGTCGATGAAACGCAAACCGGATGTACTGTGGGTATTGGCTTTCTTGTTCGGTTTGGGTGTGGTGACTACGGGTTACGCGCAAAGCCTGTGGGCAAACAACGCTGATGCTCCGGTTGAAATCGTGCAACAGCAGCAAAAACCATTGCAGCGACACTGATTGCCCCCATGCCTGGCGTGAGCCGGCTTAGTCATTCAATACCAGCGCTTATCCGTCACGGTGCCTTGTAGCGGCACATCCCAACTGGCTTGCGCCAATCGCTCCACCTTCTGGCATTCATGTGCGAGCCCAAGCAACACGGGTTTCTGCCAAGCCTTTCTGCGCGCTTGATAGGCCAGGCTGCGGTCGTAAAAACCGCCGCCCATGCCCAGCCGCCCGCCTGCATCATCAAAGCCCACCAGTGGCAAAAAAATCAAATCCAGTGCCCAGATCGTGCGCTGCTTTGCCGCATTGATGTGGGGTTCCGGGATGCGGAAGCGATTGGGCCTGAATTTTTCGCCGTGGCGCACTTGCTGGAAAACCATCTTGGTTCGCGGCCAGGCGCTGAGCACGGGCAGATAGGTTTTCTTGCCGCGCCGTTGAGCCGCACGCAATATCAGGCGCGGATCGATTTCACCATCATTGGGAAGATACAGGGCGATGTGTCTGGCACGGCGAAACAGAGGATGTTGCGCCAACTGCCGGTATAAGCCGCGAGCGGCCTGGCGTTGCTGGCTGGGGTTCAAGGCGCGACGGGCCTTGCGCAACTGAGTGCGCAACTGCTGGCGCGAAAGAGGCGCGGGATTGGTCATCTGCGCTGATCCAGAAGCGAGTACGGCACGGCGGCGTACTCGTGATGACCATTGCCAGGCAGCAAGACAGGCAATGGACAGAAATAAAAGACTCCCCGACGAACCGCTGTCGGTGTAGCCCTTGAACCCGAAAGTTCAAGGTGGAGATTGCAGGAGGACTTAAGGCTTTCCGTCAAGCGGACATGCACACCGTCCCCAACGTGCAACCCCCGTGGTTGTGCGTATCGGCTCAGGGACATGACCGACTGGCAAGCACTCCAGGGAGCGGTCGCAAGTATACCCGAAACGTTACGCAAGAATCACTTTTGGCTGGGTTCCGGATCGGTGGCCAGCACTAGATCAACCCTTTCCAGCAGATCGCGCACTTGCTCGCGGGTCGAGCCGCTGGCTTGAACGTCAGGCACTGCCTGCTTGTGCAGCAAGTCATGAGTGATGTTCAGTGCCGCCATCACGGCAATGCGGTCGGCCCCGATGACTTTGCCGCTGCTGCGGATTTCGCGCATTTTGCCGTCCAGATAACGCGCCGCGCTGACCAGATTGGTGCGCTCTTCCTGAGGGCAGATGATCGAGTATTCTTTGTCGAGGATCTGAACGGTAACGCTGTTATTTGAACTCATGAGTCTTGCTCCAGGGCTTTGAGGCGCGAAATCATCGATTCAACCTTGTGGCGGGCGATTTCGTTTTTCTCAATGAGGTGAGCGCGTTCCTCGCGCCAGGTTTTTTCCTGAGCTACTAAGAGTCCATTTTGGCTTTTAAGTTGCTCGACACGCTTAATCAGCAACTCCAGTCGAGCCATCAGCGCTTGCAAATCGGTGTCTTCCATTGTGTCCCACTGAATACTTTCTGATGAATGGCGCAGCAGCTGGCGTTTTGACACGCTAAAAACAGCGGCCTCGACAGTCTTGGCGAGTCTGCGGGTGCAATCGCTGGAAATAAATGACCGCACGCCCTAGGATACAAGACCTCCATTCTAGACATTGCGCCGCTTGGCGCCTAGTTACCCATGCCTATTCAGAATTCCCCGTACAAAGCTTTTGCCACCCTGCTCAACAGCAGCGGTCATTCCGTGTCTCCGGCCGAGTTGCACGGCTTTCTTCTGGGCCGCAGTTGTGCCGGTGCCGGCTTCGATGTCGACGGCTGGATGGTCGACGCGACCGAAGTACTGGGCGCCGCGCCTGAAGATAACGTACGTCAGGCATTGATCGGGTTACAGGACATGGTCAAGGGTGAACTCACCAGTGACGACATGACGGTTGTGCTCTTGCTCCCCAGCGATGACGCGCCGCTTGGCGAACGCGCCATCGCGCTGGGCGAATGGTGCCAGGGCTTCCTCGCTGGCTTCGGGCTGACGGCTCGCGACAATGAGATCAGCACCGAAGCCATGGAAGTGTTGCAGGACCTGGCCGCTGTCGCTCAAGTGCAGGACGCGCTGGAAGACTCCGAAGACGGCGAGACCGACTACATGGAAGTGATGGAGTACCTGCGCGTCGCCCCCTTGCTACTGTTCACCGAATGCAACAAGCCCGCCGTGCCTGAGCCGAAACCTTCTTTGCATTGATTACTCATCATTGGCGCTCCCGGCGTTGAGCCTGTGATCCAGGCGCATCGCCGGCGGCGCCCAAAAGGGGACCTCACCTGCCTTATGATCCATATCCCGAAGTCGGAATACGCCCGTCGACGTAAAGCCCTGATGGCGCAGATGGTGCCCAACAGCATCGCCATTTTGCCAGCCTCTGCGGTGGTTATCCGCAATCGCGACGTCGAGCATGTCTACCGTCAGGACAGCGACTTCCAGTACCTCAGCGGCTTCCCGGAACCGGAAGCCGTGGTTGTGCTGATCCCCGGGCGTGAGTACGGCGAGTACGTGCTGTTCTGCCGTGAACGCAACCCCACGCGCGAGCTGTGGGACGGTCTGCGTGCCGGACAGGAAGGCGCGATGCGTGATTTCGGTGCCGACGACGCGTTCCCGATCAATGATATCGACGACATCCTGCCGGGCCTGATCGAAGGGCGTGACCGGGTGTATTCGGCCATGGGCAGCAACCCTGAATTCGATCGTCATTTGATGGACTGGATCAATGTGATCCGTTCCAAAGCGCATCTGGGTGCGCAGCCGCCGAACGAATTTGTTGCGCTGGATCATCTGCTGCACGACATGCGTCTGTATAAATCAGCGGCAGAAATCAAAGTCATGCGCTGCGCTGCCGAGATCTCCGCTCGGGCCCATGTCCGCGCGATGCAGGCCAGCCGTGCCGGCTTGCATGAGTTCAGTCTGGAAGCCGAACTGGATTACGAGTTCCGCAAGGGAGGGGCGAAGATGCCGGCCTATGGCTCCATCGTCGCCTCGGGCCGCAATGCCTGCATCCTGCACTATCAGGAAAACGATGCAGTGCTCAAGGACGGGGATCTGGTGTTGATCGACGCGGCCTGTGAGATCGACTGCTACGCCAGCGACATCACGCGGACGTTCCCGGTCAGCGGTAAATTTTCGCCTGAGCAAAAAGCGATCTACGAGTTGGTGCTTAAAGCCCAGAACGCCGCATTTGCTGCCATCGGTCCAGACAAGCACTGGAACCAGGCGCATGAAGCCACGGTGCAGGTCATTACTGCCGGGTTGGTCGAGCTGGGGCTGCTGGTGGGCGACGTTGGCGATTTGATCGTCAACGAGGCCTATAAAGCGTTTTACATGCACCGCGCCGGTCATTGGCTGGGCATGGACGTGCACGATGTCGGCGAATACAAAGTCGGCGGCGAATGGCGTGTGCTGGAAGTCGGCATGACGCTGACCGTGGAGCCCGGGATTTATATCGCCCCGGATAATCAGACCGTCGCGAAGAAATGGCGTGGGATTGGTGTACGGATCGAGGATGACGTTGTGGTGACTAAACACGGTTGTGAAATTCTTTCGGGTGGCGTGCCAAAAACCGTCGCCGAGATCGAGGCCTTGATGGCCGCTGCACGTGTCCAGGCAGCATGAGCCGGGTCAATCTTGCCATTGTGGGCGGCGGCCTGGTCGGTGCCAGTCTGGCGCTGGCCCTTCAGGCGGGCGCCAAGGCACGTGGCTGGAAGATCGTCCTGATCGAGCCCTTTGCTCCGGGTGATGCGTATCAGCCGAGCTACGACGCACGTTCGTCAGCGCTGTCGTTTGGCGCCCGGCGAATCTACGAGCGTCTGGGCGTGTGGCAGCAGATCAGCCGCCGCGCCGAGCCAATCCTGCAGATCCAGGTGTCCGACCGTGGGCGTTTCGGTGCAGCACGCCTGTCGGCGATCGAAGAAGGTGTTCCGGCACTCGGTTACGTCGTGGAGAACGCCTGGCTGGGCCAATGCCTGTGGCAAGGCCTGGACAAAGACGTGATCAGTTGGCGCTGCCCGGCCGAGGTCAAGCGCATGCAGCCGTTGACGGATGGTTACCGGCTGACCCTGGATGATGAAACCGAGCTGGAGTGCGACCTGGCGATTCTTGCCGATGGCGGCCGCTCGGGCCTGCGCGAGCAATTAGGCATTGGCGTCCGGCAGCGCCCTTACAACCAGAGCGCGCTGATCGCCAACATCACCCCGAGCGAAGCCCATTGCGGCCAGGCTTTCGAACGCTTCACCGAAGAAGGCCCGATGGCGCTGCTGCCGTTGCCGGAAAACCGCTGTGCGCTGGTCTGGACCCGTGCGGGGATGGATGCGCAGCGCTTGGCCAGTCTGGATGATCGTAGTTTTCTCAGTGAACTGCAGGGCGTGTTCGGTTATCGCCTGGGCGCTTTGCGTCAGGTCGGGGCGCGGCATATTTATCCGCTGACGCTGGTCGAGGCCGAAGAGCAAGTGCGGCCGCATCTGGCGGTGCTGGGCAACGCCGCCCACAGCCTGCACCCGATTGCGGGCCAGGGTTTCAACCTGTCGTTGCGCGACGCCGATGCGTTGGCCGAGGCGCTGCTGGCAAGCAAAAGCATGCCGGGTGATTTCGCCACGTTGCAGGCCTATCGCGAGCGTCAGCGACTGGATCAGCAATTGACCGTGGGCTTCTCCGATCAGGTCACGCGACTGTTCGGCAGCTCCCAGCCCTTGGTCGGCGCTGGACGTAATCTGGGTCTGCTGGGGCTGGATCTGTTGCCGCCCGCCAAACGCTGGTTTGCCCGTCAGGCCATGGGCTTGGGAACTCGATCCGATGTGTGACGCGCGGATTCTTAAAACACGGCTTACGCCACAAGCGAGAACGATTTAAAGCATGGAAACGCGCGCAGATCTGCTGATTGTCGGGGCTGGAATGGTCGGTAGCGCACTTGCGCTGGCGTTACAGGACAGTGGCCTGGAAATTCTGGTGCTCGATGGCGGTCCGCTGAGCGTCAAGCCCTTCGATCCGCAGTCAGCGTTCGAGCCGAGGGTCAGTGCCTTGTCTGCGGCGAGCCAGCGCATTCTTGATCGTTTGAACGTGTGGGACGGCATCGCCGCACGCCGCGCCAGCCCGTATCGCGAAATGCAGGTGTGGGACGGCAGCGGCACCGGGCAGGTTCACTTCTCGGCGGCCAGCGTGCACGCCGACGTGCTGGGGCATATCGTCGAGAACCGCGTGATTCAAGAGGCTCTGCTTGAGCGCCTGCATGACAGTGATATCGGGCTGCTGGCCAACGCGCGCCTCGAACAGATGCGCCGCTCCGGGGACGATTGGTTGCTGACGCTGGCCGACGGTCGTACGTTGCGTGCGCCGCTGGTGATCGCTGCTGATGGCGCCAACTCGGCGGTACGCCGCCTCACCGGGTGCGCGACCCGGGAGTGGGACTACCTGCACCACGCCATCGTCACCAGCGTGCGCACCGCTGACTCGCATCAGCACACCGCCTGGCAGCGCTTTACCGAGGAGGGGCCGTTGGCGTTCCTGCCGCTGGAGCGTGAAGGCGAGCATTGGTGCTCGATTGTCTGGTCGGTGACCCCGACTGAAGCGCAACGCTTGATGGCGCTGGGCGACGATGAGTTCTGTCGTGACCTGGAAAAAGCCTTCGAAGGCCGTCTCGGCACCGTGCTCAGCGCTGACCCGCGGTTGTGCGTGCCATTGCGTCAGCGGCACGCCAAGCGCTACGTGGCCGAAGGCCTGGCATTGATTGGCGATGCAGCGCACACCATTCACCCGCTGGCCGGGCAGGGGGTCAATCTGGGCTTCCTGGATGCCGCAGTGTTGGCCGAAGTGTTGCTGCATGCCGCCACTCGGGGCGAACGCTTGGCCGATGTTCGCGTGCTCAGCCGTTTTGAGCGCCGGCGCATGCCACACAACCTGGCGTTGATGGCGGCAATGGAAGGCCTGGAACGCCTGTTTCAGGCCGATCCGCTGCCCTTGCGCTGGTTGCGCAACACCGGCCTGAAGTGGGTCGATAACCTGCCGGAAGCCAAAGCAATGTTCGTGCGTCAGGCGTTGGGATTGTCCGGTGACCTGCCTGAACTGGCCCGGTTGTAGGGGCGGCGCAACATCTGGTAACGGCTCCGCTGTTAGTTTGGTTGAGAAGGCAAATGGGATTCACTACCATTTCGACTCAATTTTCTAACACGAGACCACTCCCATGCAGGTAAGCAAGCGTCTTCTGACTGCCTTGACACTGACAGTGCTCGGCAGCGCCGCCCAGGCCGCCGATGAGGTAGTGGTGTACTCATCGCGTATCGATGAGCTGATCAAACCGGTATTCGACGCTTACACCGCTGAAACCGGGGTCAAGATCAAATTCATCACGGACAAGGAAGCGCCGCTGATGCAACGGATCAAGGCCGAGGGCGAGAACGCCACGGCGGACCTGCTGCTCACGGTCGACGCCGGCAACCTGTGGCAAGCCGAGCAAATGGGCATTCTCCAGCCGTTTACCTCCCCCGTGATCGACGCCAACATCCCCAAGCAATATCGTTCTTCCACCCACAGCTGGACCGGGCTGAGCCTGCGCGCGCGGACCATCGCCTACTCCACCGAGCGGGTCAAACCGGCTGACTTGACCACCTACGAAGCGCTGGCGGACAAGAACTGGGAAGGGCGCCTGTGCCTGCGTACGGCGAAGAAGGTCTACAACCAATCGCTGACAGCGACCCTGATCGAAACTCACGGTGCCGAGCAGTCCGAAAAAATTCTCAAGGGTTGGGTCAATAACCTGTCGACCGACGTGTTCTCCGATGACATTGCCGTGCTGGAAGCGATCAACGCCGGGCAGTGTGATGTCGGCATCGTCAACACTTACTACTATGGCCGTCTGCACAAGCAGAACCCGAAGCTGGCGGTCGAGCTGTTCTGGCCCAATCAGTTGGACCGTGGCGTTCACGTCAATCTTTCGGGCGTCGGCTTGACCCAACATGCACCGCATCCTGACGCGGCCAAGGCATTGGTCGAGTGGATGACCAAGCCGCAAGCGCAGAAAATCTTTGCGGACATCAATCAGGAGTTCCCTGCTAACCCAGCCGTTGCGCCATCGGCAGAAGTCGCCAGCTGGGGCGCCTTCAAGGCAGATACTATCCCCGTCGAAGTGGCAGGCAAGCGTCAGGCTGAAGCCATCCGCATGATGGATCGCGCTGGCTGGAATTGAGTTAGCCGGGCATACCCTGTCGCCTGGAGCGCGTTTGTCCGCGATGGCACTCTTGGTCTTTCCCCTTTTTTGAGAACCCGCCGTGGCCCATTCCGCACAACGCCGTTGGTACCCGCTGGTCTTTGCCATCGCGGCGCTGGTGCTGTTGCCGGTGAGTGTGTTGCTGCTGTCCTGGCAAACCATCGATCAGCAAATCTGGGCGCATTTGTGGGAAACCCAGATGCCACGCCTGCTGGGCAACACCTTGCAGCTCATCGTGGGCGTCGGTATCGGGGTGACCGTGCTCGGTGTCAGCCTCGCGTGGCTCACCAGCTTGTGCGAGTTTCCCGGCCGTCGCTGGCTGGATTGGGCATTGATGTTGCCATTTGCGATTCCGGCCTATGTGCTGGCGTTCGTCTTCGTCGGCCTGCTGGATTTCGCCGGGCCGGTGCAAACCCTGCTGCGCGAGGTGTTTGGCAGCGGCCTGCGCCTGCCGCGCGTGCGGTCCACCGGCGGGGTGATCATCGTCCTGGTGTTGGTGTTCTACCCGTATGTGTATCTGTTGGCGCGCACAGCGTTCCTTGCGCAGGGCAAGGGCTTGATGGAAGCGGCGCGAGTCCTCGGCCAATCGCCCTGGCAGGCGTTCTGGCGGGTGGCGCTGCCCATGGCGAGGCCCGCGATAGGCGCCGGCGTGGCGTTGGCGCTGATGGAGACGCTGGCGGACTTCGGTGCCGTGGCCGTGTTCAACTTTGACACCTTTACCACTGCCATCTACAAAACCTGGTACGGCTTCTTCAGCCTCTCCAGCGCGGCGCAATTGGCCAGCCTGTTGCTGCTGGCCGTGATGGTCGTGCTGTATGGCGAGCGCCGTGCCCGTGGCGCAAGCCGCCCGAGCAATGAGCGGCCACGGGTCAAGGCGCTGTACCACCTACGCGGCTTGAAAGCGCTGGCCGCCAGTGTCTGGTGCAGTCTGGTATTTGTCTGCGCGTTTGTGATTCCGCTGCTGCAATTGATCGTGTGGGTCTGGCAGCGCGGCCGATTCGATCTCGATGAGCGCTAC
Source organism: Pseudomonas sp. ASL8 (assembly GCF_056680355.1). NCBI lineage: Bacteria > Pseudomonadati > Pseudomonadota > Gammaproteobacteria > Pseudomonadales > Pseudomonadaceae > Pseudomonas > Pseudomonas sp. ASL8. Next base: position 1,861,659 of record NZ_CM155278.1, read on the forward strand.
ACCGGGCTGATCCTGCATACGCTGTATCTGGGCAGCATGGCGGCACTGATCACTGTCAGCGTGGCGCTGATCCTGGCCTTCGCTCGCCGTTTGGCGCCAACCCGGGCGATCCGTTCTGGTGTGAGCCTGGCCAATCTGGGTTATGCGCTGCCGGGTTCGGTGTTGGCCGTGTCGATCATGCTGGCGTTCAGCTATCTGGATCGCGAGCTGGTCATCCCCTTGTCGACCTTGCTCGGCGGTGCTGGCAAGCCGTTGCTGCTGGGCAGTCTGGCGGCGTTGCTGCTGGCGTATCTGGTGCGGTTCATCGCGGTGGCCTACGGGCCGCTGGAAAATAGCCTGGCGCGCATCCGGCCTTCGCTTCCAGAGGCCGCGCGCAGCCTGGGGGTCAGCGGCCCACGGCTGTTCTTCAAGGTTTACCTGCCCTTACTGGTGCCCGGCGCCTTGAGCGCGGCACTGCTGGTCTTCGTCGATGTATTGAAAGAGATGCCGGCAACCTTGCTGATGCGTCCATTTGGATGGGACACCCTGGCGGTGCGAATCTTTGAGATGACCAGTGAGGGCGAGTGGGCGAGAGCCGCGTTGCCCGCGTTGACCCTGATTCTGGTGGGGTTGCTACCTGTTATCGGTTTGATCCGGCGTTCAGCCCGTCAGATCGGCTAGGTGCGGGTCTATCCCCATACGGATACAATGCGCCGCAATCGGTGCGGTCCGTCAGACTCGTCGGGTCGTTGAAACCTGCTGGAAGCCTCTGTTTTAGAGGCTTTACCCGGTGTCGCGCCTCTCCGCACCTTCGCCACGCCCGGAAGGAGAAACCCATGGGACAGCGTACGCCCCTCTTTGACCTGCACGTCGCACTTGGCGCGAAGATGGTCGATTTTGGTGGTTGGGATATGCCGTTGCATTATGGCTCACAAGTCGAGGAGCACCATCAAGTGCGCCGCGACTGTGGGGTTTTCGATGTTTCTCATATGACCGTCATCGACATAGCCGGCAGTCAGGCCAAGGCCTGGCTCCAGTATTTACTGGCGAATGACGTCGGTCGCCTGCTTGAGCCTGGCCGAGCGCTGTATAGCGCAATGCTCAACACCGAGGGTGGTGTGATCGACGACATGCTCGTCTATCTCACCGACAGCGGTTATCGTCTGGTGGTAAATGCGGCGACTGGCGCCAAGGATCTTGCCTGGATGCGCGCGAATCTGGCGGGCTTCGAGGTCCAGTTGGTCGAGCGTAGCGACCTTGCGATGCTGGCGATTCAAGGCCCCCACGCGCGGCACAAAATCGCCGAGCTGGTGACCAGCGCACGCGGTGCATTGATCCAGCATCTGCAGCCCTTCGAAGGGCGTAGCGAAGGCGACTGGTTCATCGCCCGCACCGGTTACACCGGTGAAGACGGCCTGGAAATCATTCTGCCCGCGGCTCAAGCCCCTGGCTTTTTCAACGATCTGGTCGGCGCGGGTATCTCGCCTATCGGCCTGGGCGCGCGCGATACGTTGCGCCTGGAGGCCGGCATGAACCTTTACGGCCAGGATATAGACGAGAGCGTATCGCCGTTGGCGGCCAACATGGCCTGGACCATTGCCTGGGAGCCTGCCGAGCGTGATTTCATCGGCCGCACCGCGATTGAAAAAGAGCGAGCGACGGGCGTGAAGCTCAAGCTGGTCGGGCTGGTGCTGGAGGAGCGCGGGGTTTTGCGCGCGCATCAGGTCGTCCGAATCGCAGAAGTTGGCGAAGGAGAGATCACCAGTGGTAGTTTCTCGCCTACGCTAAGCAAATCGATTGCCTTGGCGCGTGTGCCAATGGCGACCGCTGATCGGGCCGAGGTAGAAATCCGCGGCAAGTGGTATCCGGTTCGCGTGGTACAACCTAATTTCGTACGTCATGGCAAAGCCTTGATCTAACTTTCTCTGGCGGTTTTTCCGCTGACCTGATGTAGAGGATGACTATATGAGCAATATCCCCGCTGATCTGCGTTTTGCCGAAAGCCACGAATGGGCTCGCCTTGAAGCTGACGGCACGGTGACCGTTGGTATCTCCGACCACGCTCAGGAAGCACTGGGTGACGTGGTGTACGTCGAACTGCCTGAAATCGGCAAAGTGTTTGCCGCTGGCGATACAGCTGGCGTGGTCGAGTCGGTTAAAGCAGCGTCGGATATTTACTCGCCGGTGTCGGGTGAAGTGATTGCGACCAACGAAGGCCTGGGTGGCGCCCCGGAGCTGTTGAACAGCGACCCGTACGGGGCGTGGATCTTCAAGGTCAAGCCAGGCAACACCGCTGAGCTGGAAAAACTGCTGGACGCAGCGGCTTATAAAAGCGCGATTGGCGAGTAACGATTTAGCGAAAAGAAGGGCCGCGTGAACAGTGTGTAGAGAGTTTCTCTACACAAATGGCAATCTCTTCCTAGACTCAATAAGCCTCGACCTGTCGAGGCTTTGTCTTATAAGAGAGCGCCGTCATGTCCCAGTTGCCGTCCTTGAGCCAGTTGCAAGACCCGAATGTCTTCCTGCGGCGCCACCTCGGCCCGGATGCCAGGGAGCAGCAGGCTATGCTCGAAACGCTCGGCGTGACCAGCCGAACGGAATTGATCGAGCAGACTGTGCCGCCGGCCATCCGCCTCAATCGGGCGCTGGAGTTGCCTGCCGCGCTCGACGAGGACGCCGCGCTGGCCAAGCTCAAAGGCTACGCCGAGCAGAATCAGGTGTGGACCAGCCTGATCGGCATGGGCTACCACGGTACCCTCACGCCGACCGTGATTGTGCGCAACGTGCTGGAAAACCCTGGCTGGTACACCGCCTACACGCCTTATCAGCCCGAGATCGCTCAAGGCCGCCTTGAAGCGTTGTTGAATTTTCAGCAACTGACCATCGACCTGACGGGGCTGGAGCTGGCCAACGCCTCCTTGCTCGACGAAGCCACCGCTGCCGCCGAGGCCATGGCCCTGGCCAAGCGTGTCGCCAAGTCCAGAAGCAACCTGTTTTTTGTCGACGAGAACTGCCACCCGCAAACTATTTCCGTGGTTCAGACGCGCGCGCAAGGTTTCGGCTTCGAACTGATCATCGATTCGGTGGACAACCTCGCCAGGCACAAGGTCTTTGGTGCGCTGCTGCAATACCCGGATACCCACGGAGAGATTCGCGACCTGCGCCCGTTGATTGAGCAGCTGCATGTCCAGCAAGCACTGGCCTGCGTGTCGGCTGACCTGCTTAGCCTGTTGCTGCTGACCCCGCCGGGAGAAATGGGCGCCGACGTGGTGTTTGGTTCGTCGCAACGTTTTGGCGTACCGATGGGCTATGGCGGCCCGCACGCGGCCTATTTTGCCTGTCGCGATGAGTTCAAACGTGCAATGCCGGGGCGGATCATCGGTGTGTCCAAAGACGCGCGCGGCAACGTTGCTTTGCGCATGGCCCTGCAAACCCGCGAACAGCATATCCGCCGCGAGAAGGCCAACTCCAACATCTGTACCGCGCAAGTCTTGCTGGCCAATATCGCCAGCTTCTATGCCGTGTATCACGGGCCTGAAGGGCTCAAGCGCATCGCCCAGCGGGTTCATCGGCTGACGACCATTCTGGCTGCGGGTTTTGCGCGTAAAGGGCTGCAGCGGGTCAACAGGCGGTTCTTCGACACCTTGACTCTGGATGTCGGCGGCAGCCAGAGCGCGATCCTCGACAGCGCCAGGGATGCACAGATCAACCTGCGCATTCTTGGAGACGGCAAGCTGGGGCTGAGTCTGGATGAACGTTGCAGCGAGGCGACCGTAGAGCGCCTGTTCGATGTTTTTTTGGGTGCCGACCATGGGCTGAATATCGCCGAACTGGACGCAGAAATCCTGGAATCAGGCATTCCCGGCGCATTGCTGCGCACCTCTGCGTACCTGACCCATCCAGTGTTCAGCTCGCACCACAGCGAAACCGAGATGCTGCGTTACCTCAAGCAGCTGGAGAACAAGGACCTGGCGCTGGACCAGTCAATGATTCCCCTCGGTTCGTGCACCATGAAACTCAACGCCACCAGCGAAATGATCCCTATTACCTGGCCCGAGTTCGCCAATCTGCATCCTTTCGTTCCGCGTGAACAGGCGCTCGGTTACACCGCCATGATCGACGAACTTGAGGCCTGGCTGTGCGCGATCACCGGTTTCGACGCTGTTTGCATGCAACCCAACTCCGGCGCGCAAGGCGAATATGCCGGGCTGCTGGCGATCCACAAATACCACCTGAGCCGTCATGAGGGTAAGCGCGAGATTTGCCTTATCCCTTCGTCGGCTCACGGCACCAACCCGGCGTCGGCGCAGATGGCCGGCATGCACGTGGTGATCGTTGAGTGCGACAAGGCGGGCAACGTTGACCTTGCTGACTTGAAAGCCAAGGCGCAAGAAGCGGGGGACACGTTGTCGTGCCTGATGGTCACCTATCCCTCTACCCATGGCGTGTATGAAGAAGGCATTCGCGATATCTGCGAGATTATTCACAGCCATGGCGGCCAGGTGTACATGGATGGCGCCAACCTCAACGCTCAGGTCGGGCTGGCCCGGCCAGCGGACATCGGTGCTGATGTGTCGCACATGAACCTGCACAAAACGTTCTGTATCCCGCATGGCGGTGGCGGTCCAGGCATGGGGCCGATTGGCGTGCGCGCCCATTTGGCGCCGTTTGTGGCCAACCACCCGGTGGTCCCGCTGGAAGGGCCTAACCCGCAGAACACGGCTGTCAGCGCCGCGCCTTGGGGCAGCGCAAGTATTTTGCCGATCAGCTGGATGTACATCGCGATGATGGGCCCGCAATTGGCGGATGCCAGTGAAGTGGCGATCCTCAGCGCGAACTATCTGGCGCAGCAATTGGGGGGCGCGTTCCCGCTGCTCTACAGCGGCCGTAATGACCGCGTCGCGCACGAGTGCATCATTGATTTGCGTCCGATCAAGGCGCAAACGGGGATCAGCGAAGAGGACGTGGCCAAGCGTCTGATGGATTATGGTTTTCACGCGCCGACCATGTCGTTCCCTGTCCCCGGCACCCTGATGATCGAGCCCACTGAAAGTGAGTCCAAGGCAGAACTGGATCGCTTTATCGAGGCGATGCTCAGTATTCGCGCGGAAATCACCGAAGTGCAAAACGGCATTTGGCCTGGCGAAAACAATCCGTTGAAGGGCGCACCGCACACGCTGGCTGACATCACCGGCGTCTGGGAACGCCCGTACAGCATCGCCCAGGCCGTAACGCCCACTCTGCATACGCGGCTGCACAAATATTGGCCTGCGGTGAACCGGGTAGACAACGTTTACGGCGACCGGAACCTGTTCTGCGCCTGCGTGCCGGTGGATGAATATCGCTAAGCAGCGGCCATAAAAAATGCCGCTCGATGAGCGGCATTCAATGTGCGCTAGCGGTCAGTCATGAATCATTCTGCGGCAACCAGATTCTTTGTCAGAATCGCGTTGGCCAGTTCCATGTCCGTGGCTTTGAGCCCTGGGTTATCAGTACGTACCTGTTCCATGGCAGCTTCCAGGAAAGGCCCGCGGATACCACCTTCGGTGGCGACGAAGCTGCCCGCATCATCCTGAGCGGCAACGATCAGCTTACGGTCATGTCTGAAAGTCAGGTACGTGGAAGCCGTGGTGGCGCCTGATGAAAGCACGTCTCGCAAGAGGCCGTCGGCCATTGCTGACCCGACAGGAAGTGAAAGCAAAGCCAATGTAAATACTGCAAGCTTTAAACGCATGATGGGTGACTCCGACGTGGTTGTTCTGAAAGATTGGATTGCCGAAGCCTCGTCGGAGTTCCGTACCTGACTCAGGATATGGCTTCCACTTTCAAAATAGCGCCTTCCTGACTGACTACCCGCACCTGACTGCCCACCGGCAAGTCGGGGCCGATCACCATCCACACGCCATCATTCACCTTGATCTTTCCGCGTCCGCCGACAATCGCACTCTGGACCACAAACGTGTGCCCGATCAGTTCTTGCCCGCGCATGTTCAGACCCGGTTGATCCGAAGGGCGAGCCACGCTGCGTTGACGCCGCCACCAATACAACGCTGTCAGGACCGAAAGCAGGCCGAACAACAGAAATTGCAGGGTCCATGGCAACGCGGGGATCAAAAAGCTGATAACCCCGACGCCTGCCGCCGCGACGCCGATCCACAACAAATAGCCACCCGCGCCGAACACTTCAAGAATCAGCAGCACCGTGCCCAGCCCCAGCCAATCCCAGAACGACAGGTGTTGCAGGTAGTCCCAGATCATGGGTCGCGCCTCAGCCCTTTTTAGTGTCGAAGGTAGCTTTGACGATCTCGCCGATACCGCCCACGGCACCAATCACCTGACTGGCTTCAAGTGGCATCAAGATCACTTTGCTGTTGTTGGCCGACGCGAGTTTGCCCAGTGCATCGATGTATTTCTGTGCGACAAAATAGTTGATCGCCTGCACGTTGCCATTGGCAATCGCCTCGGACACCACTTGGGTGGCCCGTGCTTCTGCTTCGGCTTGACGCTCCCGCGCCTCGGATTCAAGAAACGCTGCCTGACGACCGCCTTCGGCTTCGAGGATCTGTGCCTGCTTCTTGCCTTCAGCGGTGAGAATCGCCGATGCCCGAAGGCCTTCAGCTTCCAGAATCTGCGCGCGCTTGATCCGCTCCGCTTTCATCTGCCCGGACATTGCGGCCATCAGATCGGCGGGCGGGCTGATGTCCTTGATCTCGATCCGGGTGATTTTGATCCCCCACGGGGCGGTCGCTTCATCGACAGTGCGCAGCAGCTTTTCATTGATGCCGTCGCGCTGACTAAGCATGGCATCCAGCTCCATGGAGCCGAGCACCGTACGAATATTGGTTTGCAGCAGGTTGCGGATGGCGTGCTCGAGGTTGTTCACCTCATATGCGGCCTGCGCGGTGTTGACCACCTGAAAGAAGCACACCGCATCAATCTGCACCGTGGCGTTGTCAGCGGTGATGACTTCCTGCGGCGGAATATCCAGCACGCTTTCCATCACATTGATCTTGCGCCCGATACGGTCCATCACCGGCACGATGATATTGAGGCCCGGTTTCAGGGTATTGGTGTAACGGCCAAAGCGTTCCACCGTCCATTGATAACCTTGCGGCACGACCTTGAAACCCATGAACACAATGGCAATCGCCAGCCCGACGAAAAGTAAAAGCACACTACCGATTTGCATAACGGTTCCCTGTTTTGGTTATGAGGTGTCTGGTTGTTGATTGTCTGGTGATGGACGGCCCATTTAGGCAGAAATACGAGGGTGATGGCGATATAACTCAGAATAGATTTGTTCAAGATGTGCCGAGGTGTGCAAATACGTTCTTAAGCCCCTCACTGCGGCCCAGCATGCCGTAGAGTTCGAGGCGAAAACCCATTCGTTGATGCGAGGCACAGTAGCGGGCGCTGCTAAGCGTCAATCACCTATCGTGTTACGGTTTCGTATTACGATAGGTGGCAATAGCTGGGGTGCATCGGCTATTTTGAGTCTCTGAAGAGGAGCTGAGCATGATTAAACAAGAAAAAACCCTGCGCTATTTGGAGTCGCATATCCCTGAAATGGCCGCCTCGGCAGTTACTCAGGCGTTCTGGCAGGCACTGGCTTCGGGTAACAGCGTACTGGAAAGTCGTGATGGCGCAATCTATGAGACGTCCCCTGATGGCAGCCAGAAAAAAGTAAAAAGTATCGCGGCGCCGACCACTGTCACGCTCGGCGAAAAGCGTCGCTTGAAATGACTGCAATACCTCGTTTACGAATGTTTGCGGGACCGAATGGTTCAGGCAAAAGCACCATCAAGTCGGTGATCAGCCCTGAGTTGCTTGGTGTCTATATCAATCCTGACGATATCGAAAAAAGCATCCGCGAGTGCGGCGCGCTGGATTTTCAGACGTATGGGGTTGCTACCTCCGCCGAGGAGGTATCGAGCTTTTTCAAGAGGTCCACATTGTTAGCCAAAGCTGGCCTGCTGGATGAGGCACAGCATTTGGACTTCGGCGATGGTGTTTTGGGCTTTGCTGAAGTCTCGGTCAACTCTTATTACGCATCAGTGGTTGCTGACTTCATGCGGCACAAGCTACTGGAGAGCGGTACGTCGTTTACCTTCGAGACCGTCATGTAGTCGCCCGACAAAGTGTCTTTGCTACAAAAAGCGCAGAAGCTAGGCTTTCGGACCTACCTCTATTTCGTTGCCACAGACGATCCGATGATCAACATTTCTCGTGTCCAGAACAGGGTTCGTCTCGGTGGGCATCCCGTACCGGAAGATAAGATCGTGAGCCGTTACGCCCGCTCGCTGGACTTGCTGATGGATGCCATTCGATACAGTGATCGCGCTTACATTTTCGATAACTCCAGTCACGAAAGTACCTGGCTGGCGGAAGTCACTGACGGCAAAGAGCTGGAACTGCATGCAGCGCAGATACCTGCGTGGTTCAAGGTCGCTATTTGGGACAAGCTTTAACACGGCGCCATATCAAAGCCGCCGTGTGATGGTTGCCGTTTTCACCGCTGCTCACTCTGAGGCGTTACCCGCAATACCTCTTCGAGCGTGGTCAGCCCGGCGGATATTTTCTGCGCGCCGGACAAGCGCAAGCTGCGCATGCCTTCCTTGAAGGCCTGGCGGCGTATGGCGGTGAGGTCGAGGTCGGCGCTGATCAGGGCTTTGACGCTGTCGGACATCAGCATGATTTCGTATACCCCGGCGCGGCCGCGATAGCCGGTGTCACGACATTCCACGCAGCCGACAGCATGTTGGGCACCGGTCGGGACGGGCGCTTGCCACGGGCGGGTCAGGGTTTGCCAGTCGCTTTCTTCCAGCTCGATGGGCGCTTTGCAGTGTGGGCATAGGGTGCGCACCAGCCGTTGGGCCATGACGCCGAGGAGGGTGGCCTTGAGCAGGTAATGGGGAACGCCCAGTTCCAGCAGGCGGCTAATGGCGCTCGGTGCGTCGTTGGTGTGCAGGGTGGACAGCACGAGGTGGCCGGTCAGCGCGGCCTGGATCGCCATTTCTGCGGTCTCCAGATCACGAATTTCGCCGATCATGATGATGTCCGGGTCCTGACGCATCAGTGCGCGCACGCCGCTGGCAAATGTCAGGTCGATGTTGTGCTGGACCTGCATCTGGTTGAACGCCGGCTCGACCATCTCGATAGGGTCTTCAATGGTGCAGAGATTGACCTCCGAGGTCGCCAGCTTTTTCAGGGTCGTATAAAGCGTCGTGGTCTTGCCCGAACCGGTTGGGCCCGTGACCAGAATGATGCCGTTGGGTTGCTGCGTCATGTCCTGCCAGCGGCGCAGGTCATCGCCAGAAAAGCCCAGTTGATCGAAGTTCTTCAGCAGCACTTCCGGGTCGAAAATCCGCATCACCATCTTTTCGCCGAACGCGGTGGGCAAGGTCGACAGTCGCAGCTCGACTTCGCCGCCCTCAGGTGTCGTGGTCTTGACCCGGCCATCCTGCGGTTTGCGTTTCTCGGCAACGTTCATCCGGCCCAGGCTTTTCAGGCGGCTGACGATGGCCATGGTGACTTGCGCTGGAAATTGATAGACGTTGTGCAGCACGCCGTCGATGCGAAACCGCACGGTGCCTTGTTCGCGACGGGGCTCGATATGGATATCGCTGGCACGCTGCTGGAATGCATATTGGAACAGCCAATCGACGATGTTGACGATGTGCGCGTCGTTGGCGTCGGGCTCCTGGTCGCTTGCACCAAGCTTGAGCAACTGTTCAAAGTTGCCCAGATTGCTCATTTTCAGATCAGAAGCATTGGCACCGCTGACCGATTTCGCCAGCCGGAAAAACTCCACGGCCAAACGCTGGATGTCTGCCGGGTTGGCGACCACGCGTTTGATCGGCAATTTCAGGACGTGCATCAGGTCTGCTTCCCAGGCGCTGACGAACGGCTGGGCACTGGCGATGGTCACCGATTCGCGGTCCACAGCCACCGCGAGGATCTTGTGTCGTTGGGCAAATGCGTACGACATCAGCGGCGTGATTGCCGCAACGTTGATCTTCAGCGGATCGATACGCATGTAAGGCTGACCGACCTGCTGCGCGAGCCAGAGGGTGAGGCTTTCCAGGTCGAGCTTCTTGCCAGGCCGCTTTAAATCATCGAGCTGTTGGGCGGCGATGAACTCCAGCGGGTGCAATTGAATGTTCAGCGCTGAACGGCGCAGAGTGAGCGCGTATTCAGCACTTTCTTGATCGGTAAACCCTTGAGCAACCAAGTCGTGTAGCAGATCGTTGAGATCCAGCCAACGGTCTTGGGTAACTGAGGCGAGGACGGACATGCGGGCTCCTTGGGACAGTTCTGCTCTGACCGGCTAATGGCAAGACAAGAATAGTCCCCGGCGCGCCGCATGTGTTACCCGGAGCGAGGTGAAGGGTTGCGAAAATTTACCGAACCGTTAACCGACGGCCAGAACTACCTGTTGCGGTAAGACGTTCTAAATCGCATTGGGTTCCAAGTTTATTGAACAAATATTGATCAATTCAGGCGGTCAACTCGACGGTGGCGTTGTCAGAGACCCAATCCGCCACGCGTTTGCCGATAGTGGGTTGACGAGGTCCAGGCGGACCGCGTCAGGCCATTCGCATTTGAATTCGCACCCCAGAAAACATGCAATTCCTGCGGGACGAATTCATGCGTGACGTCGGTATTACAAACGCAACAAGGTCTTCCATGCGCGGCTCTGGAACACCACAACGGTCTGTTGCACGCGTGCGTCGAGGATTTCGTCGCTGATTGGCTCAAGCGCCAATTGCTCAAGCTTGTTCAGCTCGCCGTACAAGCGGTCCAGCTCGGGCAAATCCAGTACGCCACGGGCCAAATGCAGCCAGGCCTGAATGCGTTCGATGCGCGGCAGTTGTTCCGCCAGGTCTTCCGGTTGTTGCTGATAGCGACCCAATTGCAGCGAAGTCGCTTCTTCAGCCAGCAGGCGCGGTACCCAGTTAGCCAGTTGCGCTGCGCCCTGGCGATTGCCGCGGGTGTTGCGGTCAGCGGTCCAGCTGCGAGCCATCAGCCAGCGCGAGGTGTTCAGCGAGAACAGGCCCCAACGCGTGTCTGTAAGCTCTTCGATGAACTGGGCGGGCGCTTCGGTGCGGACGTCCGGGTCGTCTTGACCGGCCTGGACCAGCGGGCGCCAGTCTTCGAGCAAGGCGTCCAGCGATGCACGCAACTCGTGGGTCGAGGTGCGTGGCGCGGCCTGACCCAGGCTGCCAACCAACGCGCGCAGTTCGGACAGCAACGCCACCCAATCCTGCAACAAACGCCAGTGACCGTTGAAACGGTACTGCTCAGCCAAGCGCTGGCTGCTGGCCAACAAATGCCAGGCCAGCGCGGCGAAGGCGTCGTCCAGCGGCATTTCTGCGGTCAGTTCAGGTGCCGGTAGGCTCAGCGAGTAGCTATTGGCGTCGAACAGGCGATAGCCACGCTCGGCTTTGCTGATGTCGCAGGGCATCAACGGCAGCGTGGCAGCCAGTTCAGCGGCCAGCTCCAGCAGTGCGGAAGGATCACCTTCGCGCAGCTCCAGCTCCAGCTCGCAGATTTCTTCTTCCTGCTTGCCGGCAATGACCCGGCCCAGGTCCAGTGCCGCTTCGATCACGACTTTAGCCTTGCCACGACCCCACGCAATTTCCGCACGCTCGCGGACGAAATCGGTGGTGAACGCCGGTTTGATGGTCTTTTTATCTAGCTCAGCCAACTCCTCCGGCCAGCATTCGCCATCGAGCTTTTTAAGGTCGAGCTTGGCTTTGGGCAGATCCCAATTGTATTCATTGCGCTCGGACAAGCCGGCAACGCTTTGCCCGCGAGTCTTCAACGTCTGAATGATCGCGTCGCCATCACGGCGCAGGCGCAGGGCCACTTTGGCGTTTGCCAGGTCGCGTTCAGGCGTGTCGAAATACTGATTGAACAGCTCAAGGCGTTCCCAGCCACTTTTGTTGCGTTTTTTCAGCAGTGGGTGGTCGCGCAGGGCGGCGAGGGTTTCGCGGCTGACGCGGAGTTTGATTTCGGTTTCTTTCTGCATGGCCGGGGAATCCAAGCGCTAATCGCTAATAACGGGAGCGCAGCCTGCAAATACGTGGCTGCTGAGGCCGAACAGTGTACAGGACATGTTTATTCATGGGGGCCGATAGCCCTATGATGGTGCTCAAACGAGGAGATTGCTCATGCCCTTGCCGTCCATGAAAGACCAGTTTGCCGCGTTGATTGCAGCGCCGTCGGTGAGTTGCACCCAGCCCGCGCTGGATCAATCCAACCGTGCCGTGATTGATCTGCTGGCGACCTGGCTGGGTGATCTGGGGTTTGCCTGTGACATTCGGCAGGTGTCGCCCGGCAAGTTCAACCTGTTGGCGAGTTTCGGCAGCGGCCCAGGCGGACTGGTATTGGCCGGGCATAGCGACACCGTGCCGTTCGATGGCGCGCTGTGGCAAACCGATCCGCTCAAACTGACCGAGGTCGATGGGCGTTGGGTAGGGCTGGGCAGTTGTGACATGAAAGGCTTCTTTGCCTTGGTCATCGAAGCGGTGCAGCCGTTGCTCGATCAACCGTTCAAGCAGCCATTGTTGATCCTCGCTACCTGCGATGAAGAAAGCTCCATGGCCGGCGCTCGAGCGTTGGCCGCAGCGGGTCGTCCTTTGGGTCGTGCGGCGGTGATCGGCGAGCCGACCGGGCTCAAGCCGATTCGCCTGCACAAGGGCGTGATGATGGAGCGCATCAATATTCTTGGGCGCAGCGGCCATTCGTCCGACCCTAGCCTGGGCCACAGCGCGCTGGAGGCGATGCACGACGCGATCACTGAATTGAAGGGCCTGCGTCAGCAATGGCAAGGCGAATACCGCAACCCGCAGTTCAGCGTGCCACAGCCAACCCTCAACTTCGGGTGCATTCATGGTGGTGACAACCCGAACCGGATTTGCGGGCAATGCTCGTTGGAGTTCGACTTGCGGCCCTTGCCGGGCATGGACCCGCAGGTGTTGCGTGCCGCGATTCGGCAGAAGCTGCAACCGCTGGCAGAACTGCATCAGGTGCAAATAGACTATGCGCCGCTGTTTCCCGAAGTACCGCCGTTCGAACAGGCCGCCGATGCCGAATTGGTGCGCGTCGCCGAACGTCTGACCGGGCATCGCGCCGAGGCAGTAGCGTTTGGCACCGAAGCGCCTTATCTTCAGCGCCTGGGCTGCGAAACCCTGGTTTTGGGCCCTGGCGACATTGCCTGTGCTCATCAGCCAGGCGAATACCTTGAAATGTCACGCTTGCAGCCTACGGTGCGTCTACTACGTCAGTTGGTTGAACATTATTGCCTGACCCCCGCATGAGTCGGGTCAGCTCAAGTGATCTCGAAGCCGTTGGGCTCTAAGCTCTAAATAGAAGGAGAATGCGCGTGTTGCCAAGCCTGTTCCGACGATAACCACCACAGTGCTGTGTGTGTTCTTACGCGTTCGTCCAATCTTTTACAGGCTCTTCAAGTCATGCCCGACTACGTTAACTGGCTTCGCCACGCTTCGCCGTACATCAACGCCCACCGTGATTGCACCTTTGTTGTCATGCTGCCCGGCGACGGTATCGATCATCCGAATTTCGGCAATATCGTCCATGACCTGGTGCTGTTGCACAGCCTCGGCGTGCGACTGGTGCTGGTGTATGGCTCTCGCCCGCAGATTGAAAGCCGTCTGGCGGCGCGCGGCCTGACGCCGCAATTCCATCGTAATCTGCGCGTCACCGATGCGGCGACCCTCGAATGCGTCATCGACGCGGTAGGCTCCCTGCGTGTCGCCATCGAAGCACGCCTGTCCATGGACATGGCCGCTTCACCGATGCAGGGTTCGCGCCTGCGCGTGGCAGGCGGCAATCTGGTGACTGCGCGGCCGATTGGTGTGGTCGAAGGCGTGGATTACCACCACACCGGCGAAGTGCGCCGGGTCGACCGCAAAGGTATCAACCGCCTGCTCGACGAGCGCTCCATCGTGTTGCTGTCGCCGCTGGGGTATTCGCCGACGGGGGAGACGTTCAACATCGCCTGTGAAGACGTCGCCACTCGCGCCGCTATCGACCTGGGCGCCGATAAATTGCTGCTGTTCGGTGCCGAGCGCGGCCTGCTGGATGATCAAGGCAAGTTGGTGCGTGAGCTGCGCCCGCAACAAGTCCCGGCGCACATGCTAAGGCTGGGCAGCAACTATCAGGCTGAATTGCTCGACGCGGCGGCTGAGGCGTGTCGTGGCGGTGTCGGTCGCAGCCATATCGTCAGCTACGCTGAAGACGGCGCCCTGCTGACCGAGCTGTTTACCCGCGACGGTGGCGGCACGCTGGTTGCGCAAGAACAGTTTGAATTGGTGCGTGAGGCGGCGATTGAAGACGTTGGCGGCTTGCTGGATTTGATCACGCCGCTGGAAGAGCAGGGGATTCTGGTGCGTCGTTCGCGCGAAGTACTGGAGCGCGAGATCGAGCAATTCAGTGTGGTTGAGCGCGAAGGGCTGATCATTGCCTGTGCCGCGCTGTACCAGATCGCGGATTCAGATGCCGGTGAGTTGGCCTGCCTGGCCGTCAGCCCGGAATACCGCCATGGCCGGCGTGGTGATGAACTGTTGGAGAGGATTGAGGCCCGGGCTCGGGCGCAAGGCTTGAAGACCCTGTTCGTCCTTACCACCCGTACCGCGCACTGGTTCCGTGAGCGCGGGTTTGAGCCGAGCAGCGTCGACCGCCTGCCCAGCGCACGAGCATCGCTTTACAACTATCAGCGTAATTCGAAGATCTTCGAGAAGACGCTGTAGGAGCTGTGTCCATCGCGGCGGAATGCGCTTGTAACTGCGCGTCCCGCCGCGATGGCGTCAGTTACTGATTGCCAGAATGCTTGCTTGATACGAACCGACAAACGTATCGAAATCGACAATTTCTTCGGTTTGTTCCAGCTCGGCCTGTTGGGCAATTGAGTTGCGGGCCAGGGTTTCGAAGTGCAACTGGTCTTCAGTGCTCAACGGTTCGCTGCGGAAGTACTCAGCGTGTGCCTGGCTCTGACGGAAGGAGAACGCGGTGAAGCCTTCCTTGTGTTCCGTCATGCTTGCCAGCACTTGTGCCGAAGGCGTCCGTGAAGAATCGTTGACCTTGGCCAGTTGCGCGGCCAGGGCTTTGACGTGTTCTTCGCCACCGTGGCTCTGATCGAGTAACTGCGACAACGGCGCGATTTTTTCCAGCAGCTCGGTGGCCCAGGCTTTCAAGTCGATCGTGGTGTCATTGCGCTGCAATTCCAGACCCGGACGACGGCCTTCCTTGACCACCGTCAGAAAGTTCGAGGCTGCGTTGGTGCATTCGTTGTTTGCCAGTTGCGGGCTGTCCTGCAGGGCGCAATACAGCACGAACGCGTCGATGAAGCGCGCTTGCTGCAAATCGATACCCATAGGCAGGAAAGGGTTGATGTCCAGGCAGCGGACCTCAACGTATTGCACGCCACGGGCTACCAGCGCCTGAACCGGACGTTCGCCGGAGTAGGTCACGCGTTTTGGGCGAATGTTGGAGTAGTACTCGTTTTCGATCTGCAGGATGTTGGTGTTGAGCTGAATCCACTCACCATCCTTGTGGGTCCCGATCTCGACATACGGCGGATACGGCGTCGCCACCGCTTTACGCAGGCTGTCGGTGTAGCTGGTCAAATCGTTGTAGCACGGGGTCAAACCGGCCTGGGCGTTGCTCTGGTAGCCCAGGTCGCTCATACGCAGGCTGGTGGCGTAGGGCAGGTACAGCGTGTCGGCGTCCCATTGCTCCAACTGATGCGAGCGCCCGCGCAAGAAGCTTGCATCCAGGGCCGGCGAGGCGCCGAACAGGTACATCAGCAGCCAGCTGTAACGGCGGAAGTTGCGAATCAGGGCGATATAGGACGCTGACTGATAGTCGCGGTCCGTGCCGACAAAACCTTCGGCCTGCTTGAGCAGCGGCCAGACTTTTTCCGGCAAGGAGAAGTTGTAGTGAATGCCGGCGATGCACTGCATGGTCTTGCCGTACCGCAAGGCCAGGCCTTTGCGATAGACGTACTTGAGCTGACCGATATTCGAGGTGCCGTAGTAGGCAATCGGGATATCTTCTTCGGCCGGTAGCGGACACGGCATCGAGGGGCTCCACAGGTACTCGCTGCCGAGCTTGCTGTAGGCGAAGCGATGGATCTTGTCCAGGCTGGACAGGGTATCGGCCGTGTGCGGCAGCGCGGGCGTGATGAACTCCAATAGCGATTCGGAGTAATCGGTGGTGATTTGCTCGTTGGTCAGCGCGGCGCCCAGTTGTTCGGGGTGCGGCGTCTGCGCCAGGCGTGCTTCGCCCGTCACGCGCAGGCATTCACGCTCAATACCGTGCAGGCACTGCTCCATCAGGGAGAGGTTAGTGCGCTCGCTAAGCAGAGCCAGGCGGCGGTTGAGAAGTTCGCTCAAGTTGGATTCCTTCACGCGTCGGTCGCCCCAATATGGGGGTGGAAATGACGGTCTACAAGGGTGAAGAGAGGAACTGGCGTTGTCGCCTGGTTTTGGTTTGAAACGCCGATGCCCGTTGCTTGGTTTGGCTGCAACCCAAACAGAAAATTCCGACACTGTTTTCACAATGCCGAAATTAACCCAAATCGACGTGCGACAGCTAGATGACTGCGAACGTCCCTTGTGCTTTTGCGACCAGTTTGTCGCCCTGCAGCACTTCTGCCTCGACAACCAGCGTGCGCCGTCCTGCATGCAGCACCTTGGCGATGCACAGCACCTCGCCTTCGGACACGGCCCGGACGTAGTTGATCTTGCACTCGACCGTCACGCTCTGCTGATCGAAGCCGTGGGAGCTGGAGCAGGCCAGTCCCATGGCGATATCGACCAGGCTGAAAATCGCCCCGCCATGCATCACGTTGCCGCGATTGCGCAGGTGAGGCTCCAGCGCCAGGCTGACTTCGGCAACGCCGTCGTCCAGGCGTTGCAACTGGCAGCCGAGCATCTTGAAATAAGCGCTCTGGGTCAGCCCTTCGGGGATGGCCATCAACGCTTCTTCAACTGTTTGGCGTTGGCGAACAACGAAGCCATGGCGTTATTGGACGGGGCTGCGACTGCTACCGGGGCTTCCTTGCGGGGCGTGTTTTGTTGTTGCGAGCGAGGAGCAGACCCCGGACGCGCGCCACGAGCACCGTCGATTTTCTCACCAGGGGTGTCGCTCATGCGCATCGACAGGCCGACGCGTTTGCGCGGGATATCGACTTCCATGACCTTGACCTTGACTACATCGCCGGCCTTGACCGCTTCACGCGGGTCCTTGATGAATTTCTCGGACAGCGCGGAGATGTGAACCAGACCGTCCTGATGCACGCCGATATCAACGAAAGCGCCGAAGTTGGTCACGTTGGTGACCACGCCTTCGAGGATCATCCCCAGCTCCAGGTCCTTGAGCTCTTCGACGCCGTCCTGGAACTCGGCCGTCTTGAACTCAGGGCGAGGATCGCGGCCCGGTTTTTCCAGCTCTTGCAAAATATCGGTAACGGTCGGCAGGCCGAAGGTTTCATCGGTGTATTTTTTCGGATCGAGGCGCTTGAGGAAGCTCGCGTCGCCAATCAACGAACGGATATCGCGGTCTGTTTCAGCGGCGATGCGCTTGACGAGCGGATAGGCTTCCGGGTGAACCGCCGAGGAGTCCAGTGGGTTTTCGCCATTCATTACGCGCAGGAAGCCGGCAGCTTGTTCGTAAGTCTTTTCGCCGAGGCGGCTGACTTTCTTCAACGAAGCACGGGTCTTGAAGGCGCCGTTTTCATCGCGGTGAGCGACGATATTTTGCGCCAGCGTGGTGTTCAGGCCAGAGATGCGGGCGAGCAAGGCAACCGATGCGGTATTCACATCGACGCCAACAGCGTTCACGCAGTCCTCGACCACCGCATCCAGGCCTCGCGCCAGTTTCAGCTGCGAAACGTCGTGCTGGTACTGACCGACACCGATGGATTTCGGATCGATTTTCACCAGCTCGGCCAGTGGATCTTGCAGGCGGCGTGCAATCGACACCGCGCCACGGATCGTCACGTCCAGCTCCGGGAATTCCTTGGCTGCCATCTCGGAAGCGGAATACACCGAGGCCCCGGCTTCAGACACCATCACTTTGGTCATTTTCAGACCTGGGTATTTTTTGATCAGTTCGGCGGCCAGTTTATCGGTCTCGCGGCTGGCGGTGCCGTTGCCGATTGCGATCAGGTCAACCGAATGCTTGGCGCAGAGTGCAGCCAACACGGCGATGGTCTGGTCCCACTGATTCTTGGGTACATGCGGGTAAACGGTCGCGTAATCGAGCAGCTTGCCGGTCGCGTCGACCACGGCCACTTTGCACCCGGTGCGCAGACCAGGGTCCAGGCCCAGCGTGGCGCGTGGGCCAGCCGGTGCCGCCAGCAGCAGGTCATGCAGGTTGTGCGCGAACACGTTGATCGCTTCGGTTTCCGCACCGTCGCGCAGTTCGCCCAGCAAGTCAGTTTCCAAGTGGGTGTAGAGCTTGACCTTCCAGGTCCAGCGCACCACTTCGGCCAGCCATTTATCGGCGGGGCGATTCTGGTTTTGCAGGCCGAAACGCTCGCTGATCATCATTTCACACGGGTGCATGGCGCCCGGCAGCTCTTCGCCAATCTTCAGGGACGAGCTGAGAAACCCTTCATTACGCCCGCGAAAAATGGCCAGGGCGCGGTGCGATGGCATGCTTTTCAGGGGTTCGTCGTGTTCGAAGTAATCGCGGAACTTGGCGCCGGCTTCTTCCTTGCCAGCCACTACACGGGCGCTGAGAACAGCCTCGTGTTTGAGGAAGCTGCGCAGTTTTTCCAGGAGGTTGGCGTCTTCGGCGAAGCGCTCCATCAGGATGTATTTGGCGCCTTCGAGGGCGGCTTTCACATCGGCCACGCCTTTTTCCGCGTCGACAAACCGTGCCGCTTCGCTTTCCGGGCTCAGGGTCGGGTCATTGAACAGACCGTCGGCCAACTCGCCCAGACCGGCTTCCAGGGCAATCTGGCCCTTGGTGCGGCGTTTTTGTTTGTAGGGCAGGTACAAATCTTCAAGGCGGGTTTTGGTGTCGGCGAGTTTGATATCGCGCGCCAGTTCCGGGGTCAGCTTGCCTTGCTCTTCGATGCTCGCAAGGATGCTGATGCGTCGCTCGTCGAGTTCGCGCAGGTAGCGCAGGCGCTCTTCCAGGTGGCGTAACTGGGTGTCATCAAGGCTGCCGGTCACTTCTTTACGGTAACGGGAGATGAAAGGCACGGTTGAGCCTTCATCCAGCAGAGCGACGGCCGCTGCGACCTGCTGTGGGCGGACACCGAGTTCCTCGGCGATGCGGCTGTTGATGCTGTCCATAAAACCACCTGGCAAATTGTGAGCAAATAAAACGCGATTGGCCATTGTCAGGCGCTACCTGACTTCAAGGCGGCGCATTATACCCAGCGATCTCTGATTAGGGGGATTGCGCCCGTTCACGAGCACTATCAACAACCGTTGCTGGCGGCTCAGGAAAAATCTGCTAACAATGCACACAGTACATAAATCGGCAGCTACGCCATAATGCGCGCCGAGATCAAAGGAGCATCTAATGAGCAGTACTGCACAACCTGCTGAAGGCGAAAAGATCCTCATCGTTGATGACGACCCGGGATTAAGCAGCCTGTTAGAGCGTTTTTTCACCAGCAAAGGTTATCGCGCGCGCGCCGTGGCCAACGTCGAGCAAATGGATCGCCTGCTCGCACGCGAGGTTTTCCACCTCGTTGTCCTCGATTTGATGTTGCCGGGTGAAGACGGGCTGTCCGCTTGCCGCCGCTTGCGTGCTGCTAACAATCAGGTGCCGATCATCATGCTGACCGCCAAGGGCGATGAGCTGAGCCGAATTCGTGGTCTGGAGTTGGGTGCTGACGATTACCTATCCAAGCCGTTCAACCCCGATGAGCTGGTCGCACGGGTCAAAGCCGTATTGCGTCGTCAGGCGGTACCTGTTCCTGGTGCACCTGGCAGCGAAGATGAGTCCGTGACGTTCGGTGACTATGAACTGTCGCTGGCAACCCGTGAGCTCAAGCGTGGCGATGAAGTGCACATGCTGACCACTGGCGAATTCGCGGTGCTCAAGGCATTGGTGATGCATGCCCGCGAGCCGTTGACCCGCGACAAGTTGATGAACCTGGCCCGTGGACGCGAGTGGGATGCGTTGGAGCGTTCCATCGACGTACAGATTTCGCGACTGCGTCGCTTGATCGAACCGGACCCTTCCAAGCCGCGCTACATCCAGACTGTCTGGGGCGTAGGTTATGTGTTTGTTCCCGATGGTGCCGGAACCAAGTGATTGGCGCTGTGTAGGCGCGAACCAGGACTGCTGAGTTCTGACTGACACACTCGATAGCCCTGTTCAGGGCTATCGACGTTTTGGGTTGAGGTGTTTATGCGACGGATACCGATCGCGCCTCGCCATTTTTGCGAGCCTCGCTCGCGCCTGCAAAGTGTGTAGCGACTGCAATGAAAACCCCGCTCTGGTTCCCGCAAAGCTTCTTCTCTCGCACCCTGTGGCTGGTGTTGATTGTCGTGCTGTTTTCCAAGGCACTGACCCTGGTTTATCTATTGATGAACGAGGACGTGCTGGTCGACAGGCAATACAGCCACGGCGTTGCGTTGACCTTGCGGGCCTATTGGGCGGCGGATGAGCATGATCGCGAGGCGATTGCCGAGGCTGCCGGGTTGATTCGGGTGGTCGGCGGCGGCGTGCCTGAAGGCGAGCAACATTGGCCATACAGCGAGATTTACCAGCGTCAGATGCAAGCCGAGTTGGGTGCGGACACCGAAGTGCGGCTGCGGGTGCATGCGCCTCCAGCCCTGTGGGTGCGGGCCCCAAGCCTGGGTGACGGTTGGCTGAAAGTGCCGTTGTACCCGCACCCACTGCGCGGTCAGAAAATCTGGAGCGTGCTGGGCTGGTTCCTCGCCATCGGCTTGCTTTCCACAGCCTCTGCGTGGATTTTCGTTCGACAGCTTAATCAGCCGCTCAAGCGCCTGGTCTTTGCTGCCCGTCAGTTGGGGCAAGGGCGCAGTGTGCGATTGCCGATCAGTGATACGCCCAGCGAAATGGCTGAGGTATACCGCGCCTTCAACCAGATGGCCGAGGACGTCGAACAGGCTGGGCAGGAGCGGGAATTGATGTTGGCGGGGGTCTCCCACGACTTGCGAACCCCCTTGACCCGCTTGCGCTTGTCCCTTGAATTGATGACGCAAGAGAATGAACTGACCGATGGCATGGTCCGCGATATCGAAGACATGGACGCGATCCTTGATCAATTCCTGGCGTTTATTCGCGACGGGCGCGATGAAGAAGTCGAAGACGTCGACCTGAGCGACCTGGTGCGTGAGGTGGTAGCGCCGTTCAACCATCCGACCGAGCAGATCCGGTTGTGTCTGGAGCCGATTCCGCCTTTCCCGTTGCGTCGGGTTTCGATGAAACGCTTGTTGAACAACCTGATCGGCAACGCCATGCACCATGCCGGTAACGGCATTGAAGTCGCTGCTTATGTGTCAGGTGACGCCAATGCACCCTATGTGGTGCTGAGTGTGCTCGACCGGGGCGCCGGGATCGATCCGTCGGAGCTGGAGGGCATCTTCAACCCCTTCATCCGTGGCGACCGTGCGCGCAGCGGCAAAGGCACCGGTCTGGGGCTGGCGATCGTCAAGCGTATTGCGGCCATGCATGGCGGCAATGTCGAGCTGCGAAATCGTTCTGGAGGCGGCCTGGAAGCGCGAGTGCGCTTGCCGTTGGGGCTGATGTTGCCGAGGGATGCGGTTTAAACGTTATGCACTGAGTTCGCTCCCGATCCATCCATTGTGGGAGCGAGTTCATTCGCAAAGACTCTTTGTTGCCCTTCCTGCTTAACAAGACCTGACACTCCGGACAGGTCTTGTGTTTTATCTGTCCTGTCAGCCCTTGCCTTTGGTCCGTGTCATGTTCGGGCCGCTGTTTTTCTCCAGGTATTCAATGATCATCCCGGCAACGTCCTTGTTGGTGGTGGTTTCGATACCCTCAAGGCCCGGTGACGAGTTCACTTCCATCACCAGCGGTCCGTGATTGGAGCGCAGGATATCCACGCCCGCCACGCTCAGCCCCATGACCTTGGCGGCGCGGATGGCCGTCATGCGTTCTTCTGGGGTGATTTTGATCAGGCTGGCGCTGCCGCCACGGTGCAGGTTGGAGCGAAACTCCCCCGGCTTGGCCTGACGCTTCATCGAGGCGATGACCTTGTCGCCGACCACGAAGCAGCGAATATCCGCCCCGCCGGCTTCTTTGATGTACTCCTGAACCATGATGTCCTGCTTCAGGCCCATGAACGCCTCGATCACCGATTCGGCGGCAGTGGCCGTTTCACACAGCACCACACCAATGCCTTGAGTCCCTTCCAGTACCTTGATCACCAGGGGGGCGCCGTTGACCATCTGGATCAGATCAGGGATGTCGTCCGGGGAGTGCGCGAAACCGGTGACTGGCAGGCCGACGCCACGGCGGGAAAGCAATTGCAGCGAGCGCAACTTGTCCCGGGAACGCGCGATAGCGACCGACTCGTTGAGCGGAAAGACGTCCATCATTTCGAATTGACGCAGCACGGCGCAGCCATAGAACGTCACCGAAGCACCAATCCTTGGAATCACCGCATCAAAACCTTCCAGCGGCTTGCCGCGGTAGTGGATCTGCGGCTTATGACTGGCGATGTTCATATAAGCGCGCAAGGTGTCGATCACCACCATCTCATGGCCACGCTCGATGCCCGCTTCGACCAGGCGACGGGTGGAATACAGACGCGGGTTACGCGACAGCACAGCGATCTTCATGCAGCACCTTTGGTAGAGGTAGTAGAGGCCGGGAATGCCGGCTTGTCCTGAACGTATGTAATGCCTGGATTGACCACCAATTGGCCGTCTATCAAAGCGTTTGAGCCGAGCAGCAGCCGATAGCGCATGGCTTTACGGCAGGCCAGCGTGAACTCCACTGGCCAGACCCGATCACCCAAAGCCAGGGTGGTGCGGATGACGTAGCGGACCTGTGCCTGGCCATTGGAGCTTTTTATGGTTTTCATCGCGACCAGTTGCGCTTCGCAACGGCGATGGCGCAGCTGCACCACCGTGCCGAGGTGCGCGTTAAAGCGCACCCACTTTTCCCCGTCGCGTTCGAACGGCTCGATTTCGGTCGCGTGCAGGCTTGAGGTGCTCGCCCCGGTATCGATTTTTGCCCGCAGGCCAGCCACCCCTAAATCAGGTAGCGCCACCCACTCGCGAAGGCCAACGACTGTTAAATGATCAAATGTTTTCAAAACGATTCCGTACGCCTCAAACAGTCCGCCAAGCACCAGGATCTATCTGGGCCAAGGCTTTAAATGCAGGTTTGGCGAACCAGAAGCCTTGCATCAGGGAAATCCCGCAGTCAGCGAGAAAGTCTCGCTCCCCAGGCGTTTCGATGCCTTCGGCGATGACTGTAACGCCTAACTCTTCACAGATTGTGACAATCCCACGAACGATAATTTGACGAACGCGATCGTGATCGATATCGCGGATCAGTGCCATGTCGAGTTTGATCAGGTCGGGCTGAAAATCGGCCAGCAGATTAAGCCCGGAATACCCCGCGCCAAAATCGTCGATGGCTGTCTTGAAGCCGAATTCGCGGTATTCACGCAGAATATTGGTCAAATGGCGATTGTTATCTAAATGATCGCTTTCCAGGGTCTCGAAAATCAGCCGATCCAGTGGGAAATCATGCTCCTTGGCTGCTTCCAGCGTGCTGCGGATACACAGCTCGGGACGATAGACGGCACTGGGCATAAAGTTGATCGACAGATTTTCTTTCATGCCTAGCTGCGCAGCCCCCTGGATCGCCTGTGTGCGGCAGCGCTGGTCGAAGCGATAGCGATTCTGCTCGTTGACCTGGCTCAGGATCGATAGCGCCCCTTCGCCGTTGGTGCCTCGCACCAGTGCTTCATGGGCGAACACCGAGCGGTCGCGTAGATCGACAATCGGTTGATAGGCAAACGCAAAGGTAAAATCCAGCGCGGGGCTGCTTTGGCATCCTTGGCAACCCGCCTTGGGAGAGGTCAACGAGCTTGGGAAATCAGTCACTTGGCACTCCAGTGCGAACAAGACCTTCAACATAGGCGGCATATTAATCCAGGGATTGGTTTGCCGCCTGCTCGACGTGACGTAGTACAGTTCTGACTATTGCACGAATGAGGAATTCTGATGGCACAAAAACCAGAAGAGGACGACAAAGTTCGCCTGGACAAATGGCTTTGGGCCGCGAGATTCTTCAAAACTCGCGCCTTGGCCAAGGCGGCTATCGAAAGTGGCAAGGTTCATTGGCGGGGAGAGCGGTGCAAGCCCGGCAAGGAGCCGCGCATCGGTGACGAGTTTCAGATTCGTGCAGGTTTTGATGAGCGCACGGTGGTGGTTCAGGCATTATCGACCACACGCCGAGGTGCGCCAGAAGCGCAGGCGCTTTATGCCGAGACAGCCGAAAGCATCGCCAAGCGTGAAAACGCTGCGGCCATGCGCAAAGCGGGCGGTTTAGGCATCAGCACTGAAGGGCGACCGACCAAGAAACAGCGTCGGCAGCTTCATCAGTTTCGCGACACGGGCAGTGACGATTGAACCCCGCGCCACCTTTAAAGCACCGTCGTCCCGATGCTGTTCGATCGGTCTTGGAAGAATTCGGGATTGTTCATAAAATGCCTTCCGTCGGCATGGCTTACAGCACCTGGTTATCAGGTGCTAAATAGCGTTCAGTCAGCGCTTTTCCTTATTTTGTCATCACTTTAGATACCTTTTCCTATGCCTGATTTTCCGGACAACGATTACACCCAGCGTTTCATTTTCGAAGAAAGCGACGTGCGCGGTGAACTGGTCGCGCTGGAGCGTAGTTACGCTGACGTGCTGGCCAAACATGACTACCCCGAGCCGGTCGCCCAGTTGCTCGGTGAGCTGCTCGCGGCCGCGGCCTTGCTGGTAGGCACCCTCAAATTCGATGGGTTGCTGGTACTTCAAGCGAACGCTAGCGGGCCGGTGTCATTGCTGATGGTGGAATGCTCCAGCGACCGTGAAATACGCGGCATTGCGCGTTACGACGCTGAGCAGATTACTCCCGATGCAGGGCTGCGCGACTTGATGCCCGACGGCACCCTGACCCTGACCGTCGACCCGCGTCAGGGTAAGCGCTATCAAGGCGTCGTTGCCTTGGACGGCGTTGACCTGTCGGAAAGCCTGACGTCGTACTTTGCCCTGTCCGAGCAACTGCAGACGCGCTTCTGGCTCAACGCCGACGGCACGCGCGCCCGTGGCCTGCTGTTGCAGCAACTGCCCGCCGCCCGCCTGACCGACCCGGAAGACCGTGCCGCCAGTTGGCAGCATGTCACGACGCTGGCCAGCACCCTGACCGCCGAAGAATTGCTCAGCCTGGACAATGAAACCGTGCTGCATCGCCTCTTCAACGAAGACGCGGTACGCATGTTCGATATTCAGCCGCTACAGTTCCGTTGCAGCTGCTCGCGAGAGCGCTCGGGCAATGCGTTGGTCAGCCTGGGCCTGGAAGACGCGCAGCAACTGGTGATCGAGCA
Organism: Pseudomonas sp. ASL8; assembly: GCF_056680355.1. Lineage (NCBI taxonomy): Bacteria > Pseudomonadati > Pseudomonadota > Gammaproteobacteria > Pseudomonadales > Pseudomonadaceae > Pseudomonas > Pseudomonas sp. ASL8. Next base: position 1,887,229 of record NZ_CM155278.1, read on the forward strand.
CAACGGCAGCATCGAAATCGACTGTCAGTTCTGCAATCAACGCTATTTGTTCGATGCCACTGATGTTGCGCAGTTGTTCTCTGGCGGGGGTGTGGATTCGCCATCTGATACGCGCCATTAAACATAGGCTAATACGCCTGGAAACGCCGTACGGGACGCTTCGCCGCTGTTCTGACAGGAGGGTCCTACCTTATTTTCGGTGTTTCTGGCATAATCCGGCCCACTTTTTCCGCTGTAGTAGTGTGGGAATTTCTACTACAAAACGTTTGGAGCACTCGGCCAGTGGCCGACGGGGAACCTCATGACGCAAGCTAATAACGCCGTTTACACCGATCTGTGCATCGATGATCTGGTTAAAGAAGCCCTGAATCGCGGTGAAGGCGTGCTTGCCGATACTGGCGCGCTGGTCGTGCAAACCGGTCATCGTACTGGCCGTTCGCCGATTGACCGTTACATCGTTGAAGAGCCAACCACTCAAGCTGCCATCGCCTGGGGCCCGATCAATCGCAAGTTCCCGGCCGACAAGTTCGACGCCCTGTGGAACCGCGTTGAAGCCTATCTGGGCGAGCGCGAGCGTTTTGTGTCCCATGTTCATGTAGGTTCTGACCCTGCGCACTACCTCGCGGTCAAAATGACCACCGAGACTGCATGGCACAACCTGTTCGGCCGGTGCCTGTTCATCAACCCTGAACAGTACAACCCGTCTGGCCACACCGAATGGCAGGTCATCAATGCCCCGGCCTTCGTCTGTGAGCCTGAGCGTGACGGCACCAACTCCGACGGCACCGTGATCATCAACTTCGCGGCCAAAAAAGTACTGATCGCGGGCATGCTTTACGCCGGCGAAATGAAAAAAGCCTTGTTCTCGGTACAGAACTTCCTGCTGCCAGCGGTCGACGTGCTGCCAATGCACTGCGCGGCCAACATGGGCGAAGAGGGCGATGTCACCCTGTTCTTCGGCCTGTCCGGCACCGGCAAAACCACCCTGTCCGCTGATGAAAGCCGTTACCTGATCGGCGACGACGAACACGGCTGGGGCGTGGGCGTGGTGTTCAACATCGAAGGCGGTTGCTATGCCAAGTGCATCGACCTGTCCGAGAAGAACGAGCCTGTTATCTGGAAAGCCATCCAGCACGGCGCCGTACTAGAAAACGTCGTACTGGACCCGGTCACCAAAAAAGCCGACTACGCCGACGACAGCCTGACCCAGAACAGCCGCGCGGCTTACCCGCGTGAACTGATCGAAAAACGCGCACCGAAAAACCTCGGTGGCGAGCCAAACGCAGTGATCTTCCTGACATGCGACCTGACCGGCGTGTTGCCACCCGTGTCGATCCTCAGCGAAGAACAAGCGGCCTATCACTTCCTGTCGGGTTACACCGCACTGGTTGGTTCCACCGAAATGGGTTCGGGCAGCGGCATCAAGTCGACCTTCTCCACCTGCTTCGGCGCACCGTTCTTCCCGCGTCCGGCTGGCGAATACGCTGAACTGTTGATCAAGCGCATCCGTGGCTTCGGCTCGAAGGTCTACCTGGTCAACACTGGCTGGACCGGCGGCGGCTACGGCGTTGGCAAACGCTTCAACATCCCGACCACCCGTGGCGTCATTGCAGCCATCCAGAGTGGCGCACTGATCGGCGCAGAAACCGAACACCTGGGCATCATCAACCTCGACGTACCGAAGTTGGTCCCGGGCGTAGACACCGAACTGCTCAACCCGCGCAACACCTGGGCGGACAAAGCGGCCTACGACGAATCGGCTAAAGCACTGGCAGGTTTGTTCGTTGAGAACTTCAAGAAGTTTGATGTTTCAGACGCGATCAAAAATGCCGGCCCTCAGCTTTGATGTGATGGTTGCTGGATGAATAAAAAAACCGCCTTCAGGGGCGGTTTTTTTTGGCTGAATTGCCAGGGTTTCGTCTATAGCCGGGTTCACCCCATCGGACTAAACCCGTTAGCCGCACTGCAATACCGTTCCTCCATCGCCTTGCTCAAGTCTGCTCGACCACTCTCCCAGCGCTTGCCCCACGCTCTGCACTCCTCTTTGAAGTACACCTTCGCGCCCTTGCGACATTCCCGATAGTCGATTGAACCGCGTCGGTGGTTGCCGCAGACGCTGCTGCCGTCGATGCGGTTGCCGTAGGTTGTCCATTGGGCGAGGTAGCTGCCGCGTCCGTCCCATTGGCGGACCCATGCCTGGTTGACGCCTTGATCGACGTTGCCGCGTGGGCGATTTTGACGGTTGGTTTTGTCGGTCTCGTATTGCGCCAGGTACTCAGCAGAGACCATGCCTTGCGCATGCTGTTTCTGGCTGGGTGGTGGGAATTCGCCATAGCGGCAGGTGACGACGCTTGCGTCGATGACGTTGCCGGGCTTGATGCAGCCGGCGAGGGCTTGCGGGGCACGGGCCGGGGCGTTGATGGTTTGAATGGTGGGGGTGACTGACGCGATGTCGCCGGGTGGCATCGGCGGCTGCGTAATGGGGGCCTGAACACCGGTTGATCTGGCGGTAAGCGGTAGGCTGAAGTCAGGGCGGTGTGTCAGGAGATAGATAACGACCGTAAATAAAGCGAGCAGCGCGAAGACATTGCGGTACAAGGTCGAGGTGGTGAGGTTTTTTTTACGACGAAGCCCGGGCGGGGCGTCGTTGTAGTCGGCACTGAAGTCGTCATGAGGGGTGAAATCGTCCTGATTCTGGCGTTTCATGGCATCCGTTCGTCGTTCCGTGGGTTTGGCGCAGATGCTCGCGGCAATGGCTACTCGTGAGCGACCTTGGCCGGTGCTGCGTTAACGGTCGGTTTGCTGGTGTGAGGTTGGGTGGCGAGCAGATAGGTGCCGATCACGAGCACGACGAGATAAATAGCCAGGCGGGCAAAGGATCTGGGTGCGAGTAGGTCTGCGGCTTTACGCTTGTCGGGGTGGGCACCGAGCACGACATCGAAGTGCTCAGGGCTTAAGCGTTGAATACGCGTGAGGCCGTCATCATCCGGCTGTTTCATACTGTCCATTTCGCTTCTTGGGCGAGCCGTCGAGCACGGTGTGCTCTGATTTTCGACGGCAGCCGGACCTCCTGCAATGTTGTTTCAGAAAGGTTAAACCGACTGATATCAGTTTGCCAGCACTGCTTGCCAGGAGAATAGGATGAAATTTCCCGAGACGATCCAGGTGCGCCCTCGTGCGTGTGCAATCAACCGCTTCGCGTTAAGGTCTGGCACCTTCCCGGCGGTCAATGGAGTGGCAGCTTATGTATAAAAGTCTTGAACAGGTTTTCGGTTATCCACAGTTTCGTCCTGGGCAGGAAACGGCGATTGCGGCGGTGCTGGCGGGGCGTTCGGCGGCGGCCATTTTTCCGACCGGCTCGGGCAAGTCGTTGTGCTACCAGTTGCCGGCGCTGTTGCTGCCGCACCTGACGCTGGTGGTGTCGCCCTTGTTGGCATTGATCCAGGATCAGCTGGCGTTTTTACAGCGCCATGGCATTGCGGCGGCGAGTATCGACTCGGCGCAAAGTCGCGATGAGGTGGCGCAGGTGATGGCGCGCGCTCGTTCAGGCGAATTGAAGATTCTGATGATTTCCGTGGAGCGCCTGAAAAACGAGCGTTTTCGCCATTTCATCGCGCAGGTGCCGATTTCGTTGTTGGTGGTGGACGAAGCGCACTGCATTTCCGAGTGGGGCCATAACTTTCGCCCGGACTACCTCAAGCTGCCGGACTACCAGCGTCAGTTCAAGATCCCGCAGGCGCTGTTGCTGACCGCGACAGCCACGCCTCAGGTGATCGCCGACATGCAGGCCAAGTTTGCCATCGCGCCGGACGATGTGGTGACCACCGGTTTCTACCGTCCCAATCTCAATCTGCTGGTGGAACCGGTGAGTGGCCGCGACAAACGTCGGCGGCTGGTGGAGTGGCTAGGCGAGCGGGGCGGTCAGCCGACCATCGTATATGTCACCCTGCAGAAGACGGCCGAACAGATCGCCGCGCACCTGAGTCAGAACGGCATCGCGGCCAGCGCGTATCACGCCGGTTTGCCCCACGATCAACGTGAGTCGATCCAGCGGCAGTTCATGGCGGGGCGGTTGAACTGCATCGTGGCAACCATCGCTTTCGGGATGGGCATCGACAAGAGCGATATCCGCAATGTCGTGCATTTCGATCTGCCGAAATCGATCGAGAATTACAGCCAGGAGATCGGCCGGGCGGGGCGTGACGGTCAGCCGTCTGACTGCCTGGTGTTGGCCAACCGCGACAGCCTTAACGTGCTGGAGAACTTTGTTTACGGCGATACGCCGGAGTACGCGGGCATTCGTAACGTGCTCGATGAGTTGCTGACGGCGGCCGTGGACGGGCAATGGGAATTGCTCCTTGGGCCCTTGGCCGATCAAAGCAATATCCGCCAACTGCCGCTGAAAACCTTGCTGGTGCAGTTGGAGTTGCGCGGGATTATCGCGCCGCGTTTTTCCTATTTTGCTGAATACCGTTTCAAGTTTCTGATCGAGCCAGAGGTGTTGTTGCAGCGCTTCGAAGGCGAGCGGAAGCAGTTTGTCGAGGCGATTATCGAGACCTCGAGTCGGGCGCGGACGTGGGCCACGGTAAGCTTCGAGGCGTTGTATCAGCAGCACCAGGCCGAGCGGAGCCGGGTGGTTACCGCGCTGGATTATTTCCAGGAGAAAGGCTGGATCGAGCTGGAAAGCAAACAGATGACCGAGGTGTATAGCCTGCTCATCTGCGACTTCGACCCTCAAGCGCTAGCCCTTGAGCTGCACGACTATTTCAAGCAGCACGAAGTCACGGAAATCGCCCGTATCCACGCCATGCTCGACCTGTTTGCGACCGAGCAATGCCTGAGTTATCGCCTGGCACTTTATTTTGGCGATTATCAGGCGCCTGAGCAGTGCGGACACTGTTCTGTGTGCCACGGCCATATCGCCCGCTTGCCTGAGCCGCCGACATTGCCGGCCCTGGTTGAGGAAGGCTTTCATGGGCTATGCGACGAGTTCGTGCACAGGCATCAGGACTACAGTGGCAGCGCCCCCAGTGCCGAATGCCTGACCCGGTTTCTCTGTGGGATCAGCGTGCCGCTGTTCACCAAACTCAAAGCGCGCGGCATCAGGGGCTTTGCCGCGCTCGAGAATTACCCTTACGCGCAGGTGCGAGAGTGGGCACAAGGGGCGATGGCCGGGTAGACGTATCAGACGCAGGCCATCTGACCGGGAAAGACGATCAGGTCAAAAAATGTACAGCGTGTTGTCGGCGACCTTGCGCTCAGGGGTTTTTGGCACGTAGGCGCAATACCCTGGTCGCGGACCGATTTTCGGGTGGTTGCGGCAGGTGTCGGGACGTTTTTCATAGATCGTGCACAGTCGGCTTTTGCGATCCAGGTACAGGCAATCGTTGTTGCTCATGCGCTGTAGGGTGAAGATTTCCGACTTCTGGTTATAGCGCTCGACGATCCCTTCCTTTTGCAGGCGCTTGGCAATGTTCTTCGCCGGTTCGCCGCGCTCGAATTCGTCGACGATGCCGATGCGGATCAAATCCTTGATCTTCACTTCCACCGGCAAGGTGCAACAGCTGGATACGCAGCCACCGCACATGGTGCTGGAGTATTTGGCCCAGGTATCGATTCGGTCGATTTCTGCGGCGGCGATCAGGTTGGGCTTCATGTGCTCAGGTTCCGGGTGTATCGGGCGCGGGATGATACCGGGGCTGGCGGAATTCGCGTAAGCAAAAATTGCTTATACGACTGTCGGCGTCGTTTGAGTGACGCTTGTCAGGTCTGAGTCAGCAACTTGGCCAACGCCTCAATCTGCTCCTGGCGCTCGGCCTGGGTCAGGCGCGCATGCAGATTGAGGGATGACCATTGCGGGTGAGCGCGGGCTTTTTGCAGGCTGTCGGGGAGTTTCCCTTCGCGCCAGGCTTTGTTCTGAGGGGTGCTCAGCGTGATCCTGTCCATGGCTGCATGACCGCGTAGGTCAAGGGCCTGGAGCAATTGCCGTTGGCGCAGGGCGAGCAGGCGCAACACCGCATCGTCGACCGTCAGCTCGCGCTGGCCCTTGAGCTTGCCAAGCAGGCGTGAGCCGTAGCTGCGGGCCGTTTGCAGCGCGCCACCGGCAATTGCCCCGACCAACGCTGCGGCGCCCAAGGTAATCCCGCCCACCAACAAATCCACGCCCGCTCCGGCTGCTGCGCCCGCGGCGATCCCTCCGCCCAGGCGTACGCCCAGCAGCTTGAGGGTTTCCGGGTTGAACAAATCGTCGCCCCAACGCCCATCCAGCAGCGGCAAGTCAGTGGCGGCAGCATCTTGCGGGCGGAAGGCGTACAGCTTGAGCAGGGCTTCGACGCAGCGTTGCTCGCGCAGGCGGATGGCCTTGCGCAGCGCGTCGATGGCGATTTGCTGCTGACCTGATCCGGTGGCGACGCTGCGCCGGCAGGCGGCACAATCCAGCAGCAGTTCAGCGATCAGGCGAGCTGCGCTTTGCTGGCGTGCCAGACGTTGCGCTTGCTGGTCGATAATCAGTCGTTCCAGTTGCTCACGGGAATTTTCCAGCAACAGGGCGAGGCTTTCGTACAGTCGGCGCTCGCCGTCTTCCGGCGGCGCAACGCTGTCGAATCGCACCAGCGCATGCAGGCCCAGACGCGCCAGGGCTTCGCGCCAGTCTGCTTCGCGGTGTTCGGCACTGCTGACAAAATTCAGCACCGGCAGCAGCGGTTTGCCGCAACTGGCCAGTACCGCCAATTCATCACGGTATTTAGCCAGCACCGGTTCGCGTGCGTCGATCACATACAAGCCGGCATCCGAGGCCAGTAACTGGCGCAGCACCTTGGCTTCCTGCTCGAAGCGCTGTCGAGCTTCGCTGCCGTCGAGAAAACGCGCCAAGCGTGCCGGTCCATCCAGACGCTCACCGGGACGGTCCAGGCGCTCTAAATAATCGAGCAGGGCGATGGCATCTTCCAGGCCGGGCGTGTCGTAAAGCTCCAGCAGGGCCTCGCCGTCCACCGACAACCGAGCACCCTCCACATGCCGCGTGGTGCTGGGGCGGTGTGAGACGTCACCGAAACCGACATCGCGGGTCAGGGTGCGCAGCAACGAGGTTTTGCCGACATTGGTGTGGCCCACCACCGCCAGCTTGAGCGCTTTAGTCATGGCCGGTCTCCAGCCACTTCAGCGGCGCGCTGTCGGCGTAGGTGATGTCGAGTTTTTGCAGCGCTGAATGCCAGTCGCCCAAACGCTCTGCGTCCAGTGCCTGGCCGGGCGGTGCTTGCAGCAGCCAGATCCGCGTTGCCCCGGCACAGCGGGCCAGTTCTGCAATCAGCGCCAGGCTGCCACGGTCCGGCGAGCGGCGCGGGTCGCACGCGATGGTCAGGCGCGCAGGTGGAAAGCGGGTCAGTTGATCGAGCAGCTTTTGTCGGGATTCGCGGCTGTCGAGAATCCCCGCGTCTATGACGCTCTTCGGCAGACTCGGCGGCCATGGGCGCTGATCGTCGAGTTCGATGGCGACCAGCAACGCGCCGTCGCTGTCGGGCGCTACAGTGCCTGATTGCGTGCTGTGCAGTTGCTCGGGCGCGGCATCACTGATACCCAGACGCTCACTGCTGGGCATCAGGCGTTCGCGGAGCTGGCTGTAACCGGGCATGTTCAGATCGAGGCTGAGGGCGGCACGGCCACGTCGCCAATGCCACAGGCAGACCAGGGCCAACAGCAGGCGCGGGACGATCCCGAAGACCAGCAATACGCCGACCAACCAGCCCGCCCACGCCTGGCGCGCGCTTTCGATGCTCAATGCACTGTCGCCGCTGGCGCGGATCATGGTTTCAGTCGGCACGCTAAACCCCAGCAACGCGGGCAGCGCGCCGAGGGCCTGGGTGACGGTGACGAACGTATCACCCCGCAAAATAGTGGTTTCCCAGACAAACCCATAGCGCCGGGTCGCCATCAGCATCAGCAGAATCACCAGCGCGCTGAGCAGCGCCAGCAGCCACGCGCCGTTGACCACCATACCCAACGCCCAGCGGTTCAGCCGTTGACGTTGCAGCAGCAAGACCAGCGCGGGCGCCAGTTGCGCCGCCTGGGCATCACGGGCGAGCTTTTCACTCAGCCATAACCACAGCCGACCAAGGCTGGCAGTGCTTTCCCCGGCGAACAGCATGCTCAGCGCCCAACTGAGCAGCAGGATCAGATTGAGCCCCAGCAGGCTGCCCAGGGCCCAGAACACATTGACCGGCGCTTGCCCGTTGCCCAGTGCCGCAAACGCCAGGCCGGCGCCGGTGATCACGACCATCATGGCCAGGACAATCAACGCCAGTCGTGCGCCTTGTTTCCAGTGATGCAGAGCGTTTAGCAAACCATCGCGCTCGGCCAGCCACAAGGCACGGTTCTGAATGCGTGTCGGCAGGTCACCTGCGGTGGCGCGGGCGCGGCGATTGGCCTCCAGGTCTTCCAAAGGGCCCGCGTGTTCTTCGCGCAGGCGCACGGCTTCAGTCAGCCAGAGGCTATCCAGAGGGGTCAGAGCAGTCACACGGCGTCTCGTCGATAAAGTCAGCCGTGAGCATAACCTCTGTGGCCGGGCTCGGGGCAAACACTCGCTTCTGCTATCCTCGCGCCCATGAAAACTCATCTCCCCCTCAGCCTGATTGCCGCCCTTGGTGAAAACCGAGTGATCGGTGTCGACAATTCCATGCCCTGGCATTTGCCGGGGGACTTCAAATACTTCAAGGCGACGACCCTCGGCAAGCCGATCATCATGGGGCGCAAGACCTGGGATTCGCTGGGCCGGCCCTTGCCGGGGCGGTTGAATCTGGTGGTCAGTCGCCAGGCCGATCTGCAGCTCGAAGGCGCGGAGGTGTTTACTTCCCTCGACGCCGCCGTGGTCCGTGCCGAGCAATGGGCGCGGGAGCAGGGCGTCGATGAAGTGATGCTGATTGGCGGGGCGCAGTTGTATGTGCAAGGCCTGGCGCAGGCAGACCGCCTGTACCTGACCCGCGTGGCGCTCAGCCCCGAAGGCGATGCCTGGTTCCCCGAGTTCGATACCGCGCAGTGGACGCTGGTGTCCAACACCCCTAACCCGGCGCAGGACGACAAGCCGGCTTACAGCTTTGAAGTGTGGGAAAAAATGTAAACCCAGGCACAGATCCCTTGTGGGCCTTGTCGTTTTTGACGCGCGTGTCGCGAATCGTTATCAGTATGACGTCTTCACGACACGGGCGGTCGTTGATGCGCTAGAGATGTCACGAGATTTTGCTACGGTCAGTCCTCAACCTTGAGGAGGGACCCCGTTATGAATCTCGCGCCAAAACTGTTTGCCGCCGTGCTGACGTTGGGACTGAGCGTAGCGCTTGCCAGCCAGACGTTTGCCACCGAATTGACCCATTGGCCCGCACCTGCGGCCAAGCAGCTCAATGCCATGATCGAAGCCAACGCCAACAAGGGTAACTTCGCCGTGTTCGACATGGACAACACCAGCTATCGCTACGATCTGGAAGAGTCGCTGCTGCCGTTCATGGAAAACAAGGGCCTGATCACCCGCGAAAGCCTCGATCCCTCTCTTAAATTGATCCCGTTCAAGGACACGGCCGACCACAAGGAAAGCCTGTTCAGCTACTACTACCGTCTGTGTGAAATCGACGACATGGTGTGCTACCCATGGGTGGCTCAGGTGTTCTCCGGGTTCACGCTCGCGGAACTCAAGGGTTACGTTGATGAGCTGATGGCGTCGGGCAAACCGGTGCCGAGCACGTATTACGATGGCGATACGGTCAAAAATATCGACGTCCAGCCACCCAAGGTCTTCACCGGGCAGGCCGAGCTGTACAACAAACTGATGGAGAACGGCATCGAGGTCTACGTGATGACCGCTGCTTCCGAGGAATTGGTGCGCATGGTCGCGGCTGATCCCAAGTACGGCTACAACGTCAAACCGCAGAACGTGATTGGCGTGACCACGCTACTGAAAAATCGCACGACAGGCGAACTGACGACTGCGCGCAAGCAGATCACGGCGGGCAAATACGATGAGAAGAGCAACCTGGGTCTGGAGTTGACGCCGTACCTGTGGACGCCTGCAACCTGGATGGCAGGCAAACAAGCGGCAATTCTGACGTACATCGACCAATGGAAAAAACCGGTGCTGGTCGGTGGCGACACCCCAACCAGTGACGGCTACATGCTGTTTCACAGCGTCGACGTCAGCAAGGGCGGTGTCCATTTGTGGGTCAACCGCAAAGACAAGTACATGACTCAACTCAACGGCATGATGACCACAAACGCGGCTGCCCAAGCCAAAGAAGGCCTGGCCGTCACGGCGGACAAAAATTGGGTGATCGTGAAGCCGGAGGAGATTCAGTAAAACCGAGGTGACTGCATCGCGGGCAAGCCCGCTCCTACAGTAGGAGCGGGCTTGCCCGCGATAACGGTCTTATGGCATCAACTTATCCAGCATCGCCTTGTCACGCACCGCGCCTTTGTCGGCGCTGGTCGCCAGCAGGGCGTAGGCCTTCAGAGCCGTCGTCACTTTACGTGGGCGCTTCTCGACCGGCTTCCAGCCTTTGGCATCTTGCTCGGCACGGCGTCCGGCCATTTCTTCATCGCTGATCAACAGGTTGATCGAGCGGTTCGGAATGTCGATCAGCACTTTGTCGCCATCGCGCACCAGACCAATCGCGCCGCCCGCTGCTGCTTCTGGCGATGCGTGGCCGATGGACAAGCCCGAGGTGCCGCCAGAGAAACGACCGTCGGTGAGCAAGGCGCAGGCTTTACCCAGGCCTTTGGATTTCAGGTACGACGTCGGGTAGAGCATTTCCTGCATGCCTGGGCCGCCTTTCGGACCTTCGTAACGGATGATCACGATGTCGCCAGCCTTCACTTCGTCGGCGAGGATGCCGCGTACGGCGCTGTCCTGGCTTTCGAAGATCTTTGCGTTGCCTTCAAAGACATGGATCGACTCATCGACGCCTGCGGTTTTCACCACGCAGCCGTCCAGCGCGATGTTGCCGTACAGCACGGCCAGGCCGCCTTCTTGCGAGTACGCGTGTTCTACGCTGCGGATACAGCCGTTCTCACGGTCGTCATCCAGGGTTTCCCAACGGGTCGACTGACTGAATGCAGTCTGGGTCGGAATGCCCGCAGGGCCAGCCTTGAAGAAGGTGTGTACCGCTTCGTCGTCAGTCTGGGTGATGTCCCATTTGGCAATGCCTTCGGCCATGGTCTTGCTGTGGACGGTCGGCAGATCGGTGTGCAGCAGGCCACCGCGAGCCAGTTCGCCGAGGATGCTGAAAATCCCGCCGGCACGGTGCACGTCTTCCATGTGGTACTTCTGGATATTCGGCGCGACCTTGCACAGCTGCGGCACTTTGCGCGACAGGCGGTCGATGTCCTTCAAGTCGAAATCGATTTCAGCTTCCTGCGCCGACGCCAGCAAATGCAGGATGGTGTTGGTCGAGCCACCCATGGCGATGTCCAGGGTCATGGCGTTTTCGAAGGCTTTGAAGTTGGCGATATTACGCGGCAGTACCGACTCATCGTTCTCGGTGTAGTACTGGCGGCACAGGTCGACGATGGTGCGGCCAGCCTGCAGGAACAGTTGCTCGCGGTCGCTGTGGGTTGCCAGTTGCGTACCGTTGCCCGGCAGCGCAAGGCCCAGGGCTTCGGTCAGGCAGTTCATCGAGTTGGCGGTGAACATGCCGGAGCAGGAGCCGCATGTCGGGCACGCACTGCGCTCGTACTCGGCGACTTTTTCATCGCTGGCTTCGGAGTCAGCGGCGATCACCATCGCGTCGACCAGGTCCAGACCGTGGCTGGCCAGTTTGGTCTTGCCAGCTTCCATCGGGCCACCAGACACGAAGATCACCGGGATATTCAGGCGCAAGGCGGCCATCAACATGCCAGGGGTGATCTTGTCGCAGTTGGAAATGCACACGATGGCGTCGGCGCAGTGGGCGTTGACCATGTATTCCACGGAGTCGGCGATGATCTCGCGGCTCGGTAGCGAATACAGCATGCCGTCGTGACCCATGGCGATGCCGTCATCCACGGCAATGGTGTTGAATTCCTTGGCCACGCCACCGGCGCGTTCGATTTCACGAGCGACCAGTTGGCCCATGTCTTTGAGGTGCACATGGCCGGGCACGAACTGGGTGAACGAGTTGGCGATGGCGATGATCGGTTTTTTAAAATCGGCGTCTTTCATCCCGGTGGCGCGCCACAAAGCGCGAGCGCCGGCCATATTGCGGCCGTGGGTGGACGTTTTCGAACGGTAATCAGGCATGGAGCGCTCCTGGCGGCAATCAGGTATCAGGAAAGGGGGGAGAGCTTCTATTAACGACACAAACACCCGGCAGTGACCGGATGCTGCGGTGAACCGATAACGCCACGGGATCGCCGCGCGCTCGGCCTGAGCTCATAAACCCGCCGGGGATGACTGGCGATGAATAGCGCAGATTCTACACCTGCGGCGCCAGGAAGGAATGCCGAAGGTCGTTCCGACCTTAATCGCGGGCAAGCCCGCTCCTACTGTAGGAGCGGGCTTGCCCGCGATTGGCCGCGAAGCATTGATCAGCTGTTCGGCAGCAACCGGCAGGTCATGCTCTTGATATAACGCGTTTCGGCAATCGCCGGGTGCACCGGGTGGTCCGGGCCTTGGCCGCCGCGTTCCAGCAACTGCATGTTGCGGTCCAGGTGGCGGGCGCTGGTCAGGAGGATGTTTTGCAGATCGTCCTCCGGCAGGTGCATCGAGCAGGAGGCGCTGATCAGGATCCCGTCTTTGCTGAGCAGGCGCATGGCCTGTTCGTTGAGACGGCGGTAAGCGCCTTCGCCGTTTTTCAGGTCTTTTTTGCGTTTGATGAAGGCCGGCGGATCAGCAACGATGACGTCGAAACGCTCTTCGCCGTTCTTCAGTTCCTTCAATGCTTCGAACACGTCGCCTTCGATGCACGCCACTTTGTCGGTGAAACCGTTGAGTGCCGCGTTACGTTCAACGCCGTCCAGCGCGAAAGAGGATGCGTCGACGCAGGTGACATCGCTGGCGCCGAAGGCGGCCGCTTGCACGCCCCAGCCGCCGATGTAGCTGAACAGGTCCAGGACGCGCTTGCCTTTGACGTACGGTGCCATGCGCGCACGGTTCATGCGGTGGTCATAGAACCAGCCGGTTTTCTGTCCGGCCATGACCGGCGCTTCGAATTTCACCCCGTTTTCTTCCAGCGCAACCCACTCAGGCACCAGGCCGAAGGCGGTCTCGACGTAACGGTTGAGGCCTTCGGCATCGCGCGCGGCGGAGTCGTTCTTGAACAGGATGCCACTCGGCTTGATCACTTGAATCAAGGCCGCGAGCAGGTCTTCCTTATGGTTTTCCATGGTGGCGGAAGCCAGTTGCACCACCAGGATGTCGCCAAAACGATCGACCACCAGACCCGGCAGCAGGTCGGAGTCGCCAAACACCAGGCGGTAATAAGGTTTGTCGAACAGGCGTTCGCGCAACGACAGCGCCACGTTCAGGCGATGCACCAGCAGCGATTTATCTAATGGCACCTTGATGTCGCGGGACAGCAGGCGTGCGCAGATCAGGTTGTTGGGGCTCATCGCCACAATGCCCAACGGTTTGCCGCCGGCGGCTTCCAGAATGGCTTGATCGCCCGCAGCAAAGCCGTTGAGCGGGGTGGCGGCTACATCGATTTCGTTGCTGTAGACCCACAAGTGGCCGGCGCGCAAGCGACGGTCGGCATTGGCTTTGAGGCGCAAGCTAGGCAGGGACATGACGTCGCTCCGGAAAAAAGAGCGAGATTATAACGCGTCATCCACGCTCGGGGCCCAGATCACTGGAATAAACCACTGGCAGAGTCCATTGCATCGTTCTGAGTGTTGTCGGATGACACCGCGCAGAGGTTAGAATCGCCGCCTAGTCTTGAGTGTGTACTTATGTCCCAATCGCTAACCACCGAACAGATTCAGCAGGCCTTGCAAGGCATCAGTGTGCCGCCTCAGCCGCAGATCATGGTGGATTTGCAGATGGAGCAATACATGCCTGATCCGGACCTGGGGGCGATTGCCCGGTTGATCGCGCAGGATCCGGGCTTGTCCGGCGCATTGTTGAAGATCGTCAATTCACCGTATTACGGCCTGACCAATAAAATCGCCTCGATTGAGCGCGCGGTAAATCTGCTGGGCAGTGGCTCGATCATCAACCTGATCAACGCGCAGTCGATCAAGGGCGAGATGACCGACGAAACCATCGTCACCCTCAATCGCTTCTGGGACACCGCACAGGATGTGGCGATGACCAGCCTGACGCTGGCCAAGCGCACCGGCTCACAAGCTGTGGACGAGGCCTATGCGTTGGGGCTGTTCCATGACTGTGGCATTCCGCTGATGCTCAAGCGCTTCCCCAACTACATGAGTGTGCTGGAAGACGCTTACGCCAAGGCGAGCCCGACCTGTCGTGTGGTGGACACAGAGAACCATGCATTCAATACCAACCATGCCGTGGTCGGTTATTTCACCGCCAAGTCCTGGCGTTTGCCGGAGCATGTCAGCAACGCCATTGCCAACCATCACAATGCGTTGGCAATCTTTCAGGACGAGTCGGGGCACAACAGCCAACTGAAGAACTTGCTGGCGATCCTGAAAATGGCCGAACATGTCTGTGCGTCCTATAGGGTGCTGGGCAATCAGGGTGAAGACCATGAGTGGAACAGCATCGGTCATCTGATTCTGGATTACGTGGGGCTGTCCGATTACGACTTTGAGAACCTCAAAGAATCCATTCACGAGTTGGGCGTCCGCTAGCCCGATCACTCGTTCCTTTGTCCGGGTCGCCAATGCCTGAATTACCTGAAGTCGAAACCACCCGCCGGGGCATCGCGCCGTATCTGGAAGGTCAGCGCGTCAGTCGCGTGATCGTTCGTGACCGGCGTTTGCGCTGGCCGATCCCCGAGGACCTGGACGTGCGCCTGTCCGGGCAGCGGATTGTATCGGTGGCGCGTCGCGCCAAGTACCTGTTGATCAATGCCGAAGTCGGGACGTTGATCAGTCATTTGGGCATGTCGGGTAATTTGCGTCTGGTCGAAGCCGGATTGCCTGCGGCCAAGCATGAGCATGTGGATATCGAGCTGGAGTCGGGCATGGCCCTGCGCTACACCGACCCGCGCCGTTTTGGCGCAATGCTCTGGAGCCTCGACCCGCTCAATCACGAATTGCTGATTCGTCTCGGGCCGGAGCCGTTGACCGATCTGTTCGATGGGGAGCGTTTGTTCGAACGTTCCCGTGGGCGCTCAATGGCGGTCAAACCCTTCATCATGGACAACGCGGTGGTGGTCGGAGTCGGCAATATTTACGCGACTGAAGCCTTGTTTGCCGCCGGTATCGACCCGCGTCGCGAGGCCAAGAGCATCTCCCGGGCGCGTTATATGAAGCTTGCGATCGAGATCAAGCGGATTCTTATCCACGCCATCGAACGCGGCGGCACCACCCTCAAGGACTTTATTGGCGGCGATGGCCAACCTGGCTACTTTCAGCAGGAGTTGTTCGTTTACGGTCGTGGCCATCAGCCGTGCAAGGTCTGCGGTACTGAGTTGCGCGAAGTAAAACTCGGTCAACGTACCAGCGTGTACTGCCCGCGTTGCCAGACATAAAGACCTTGTAAGCGCGGGCTTGCCTGCGCCTGCCTGAAATGGCATCTGACAGCTGCAAACCTTGCGTAACCAGCGCCGCTGTTTATAGTGACGATCATTACTACCGTTGAGCTTGAAGGATCACGCCATGAGTCCGTTTCGTACCCTCGCTGTTGCCTTGGCCTTGCTGTTCGGATTGCAGGTGCTGCCTGCACAGGCTCAAGCTGAGTCACACGGGAGCGGAGATCCAACCTACTCCCTCGAAGCGCCCCCGGCCTACGCGATGATCGGCGACCTGTTGATTGCCCGGCCGTTGCTGATCGCGGCAACCCTGGTGGGTGCCGTGCTGTTCGTGGTGGCGCTGCCGTTTACCGCAACTGGCGGTGGCATTGGCGACACAGGCAAGGCGTTGGTGGTGGACCCTGGCAAGTCGGCGTTCGTCCGCTGCCTGGGTTGCACGGGCGATGGCTACAACAAACGCGAATAACCGGCGTCGCCATGACCGCTAAGGCGTGGCTTGCCTGACTGTCGGGTCGAATACTGCTGGAATCCCCAGCCCGCGAGGATCGCTCGCGGCTTCGACCTTGGCGTTGTCCTTGTTCCAGAACAGCACCTGCTGATTGCCATAGGCGCGCTTAGTGTCCTTGAGGCTGTAGCCGCGTGCTTGCAGCTCAGTCAGTTGCTCTGGAGAAAAGGCGTCGGGTTCGTATTCGATAACATCAGGCAAATACTGGTGGTGATAGCGCGGCACGGCAGGCCATGTCGCAACGGGTTGTCCATCCAGGTATTGCAGGATCGACAGCAGCACCATGCTCGGAATACGGCTGCCGCCCGGTGTGCCGAAGGCGCTGAACTCGGTCGGACTTTCAATAAAGCTTGGGCTCATGCTCGACAACGGCCGCTTGCCCGCCGCGATGGCGTTCGCCTGGCTGCCGGCCAGGCCGTAAGCGTTGCTGCCTTGCGGGTCGGCAGCAAAGTCGTCCATTTCGTTATTCAATATCACGCCAGTGCCGGGCACGCTAAAGGCCGAACCGAACGGCAGATTCACCGAAAGCGTCGCAGCGACCGCATTGCCATCGCTGTCGAGAATGGCGAAATGAGTGGTGTGATCGCCCTCACGCCATTTAGGCGCAGGCGGCAGGCTGGCACTGGGCGTCGCATCGCGCGGGTCGATGCTGCTGACCAGTTGCTTTAAATAGTCGCGATCAAGCACATGGGCCAATGGGTTGCTGACAAAATCCGGATCGCCCAGCAAGCCCCGGTCGCGGTAAGCCCGGCGCAGCACTTCGACCACGTAGTGGGCACGCTGCACCTTGTCGGCCTCACGCCACGGCAACTGCTGCAACATCGTCAGGCTCTGGGCCAGCGCGATGCCGCCTGCGGACGGTGGCGGGGCGCTGATCAATTCTCGGTTATCCGCTAACGGGAAGCGTAATGGCGCGCGGGCAACCACTCGATAGCGCTGCAGATCGTCGTCTGTCCAGATGCCGCCAGCGGACCTGACCCCGTTGGCCAGCGCCTGACCGGTCAGGCCTTCGTAGAAACCGGCGCGTCCCTTGTCGGCAAGGCGATCAAGGGTCAGCCCCAGTTCCGGTTGTTTGATGATCTCGCCCAGCGTCGGGATGTCCCCGTGGCGCAGAAACAGCCGGGCGCTCTCCGGGTCGTCGCGCAAGGCGGACAAACGCCAGCCAGCGCGCTCCCTGTACACGGGATCGACGGCAAACCCCTGATACGCCAGGCGGATGGCCGGGGCCAGCGAGGTTTTCAGCGGCAATTTGCCGTAATGCTCGGCCAGTTCGACCAGCGCCGCCGGCAAGCCCGGGATGGCGGCGGCCAGTGGTCCGTTGAGCGACAGCGTGGGTTGTACCTTGCCGTCGCGGCGATACATGTTCTGGTTGGCCTGGAGTGGTGCGCGTTCGCGGGCATCAAGGAACTGATAGCGAATCGGCTCAGCGCTTTGCCGCAGCAGGAAGAACCCGCCACCGCCGAGCCCTGAAGCGTAAGGCTCGACCACCGCCAGCGCGGCACTGACCGCCACGGCAGCGTCGAACGCATTGCCACCGATGAACAATATTTCCCGACCGGCGGCTGTGGCTTGCGGATGGGGGCTGGCGATGGCGGCCTGTTGCGGTGCCTTGGCCTGAGCAGCAAGGGCGCACAGCAAAAGCAGGGCGCCGAGCAGGGAGGGGAGGCGATTCAGCGTACGGGTCATCCGGAACTCGCTTTTGTCGACAGGCAGTGCAGCCCGGCTGGCGAGTGCAGGAGCGTCGAAGGGGCTAGGCTTTGTGGGTCAAAATCAGGTATTTGGCCATCAGCTCGTCTTTGCTCTCGACGTGGGTTTCATCCAGCGGGATGCAATCCACGGGGCAGACTTGCTGGCACTGCGGTTCGTCGTAATGGCCAACGCATTCGGTGCACAGGTTCGGATTGATCACGTAGATCTCCTCACCTTGAGAAATCGCTTCGTTCGGGCACTCGGGTTCGCAGACGTCGCAATTGATGCAGTCGTCGGTGATGATCAGGGACATGAAGCACTCCTGCCACGGTCAGCGCCGAGGCATATGAAAACTAATGCGGCGAATTGTGCCGCATTAGTCCGTTCGATGCACCTTAGCGTTTGAACCGTTCGGTCAATGCCTCAGCCACTGCCGGGTGTACAAACTTGGTGATATCGCCACCCAGTGCCGCGATTTCACGGACCAGCGTTGAGGAAATGAACGAATAACGCTCGGACGGAGTAAGGAACAGGCTTTCCACGTCCGGGGCCAATTGGCGGTTCATGTTGGCCAGCTGGAACTCGTATTCGAAATCCGATACCGCCCGCAACCCGCGCAGGAACACGTTGGCGTTCTGCTCTTTGGCGAAGTGCGCCAGCAAGGTGGAGAAACCTACCACTTCGACATTGGGCAGGTGTTTGGTGACCTCTCGGGCCAGCGCCACGCGCTGTTCCAGGGGAAACAGCGGGTTTTTCTTCGGGCTGGCAGCGACGGCGATGACCACTTGGTCGAACAGGCGCGAGGCGCGTTCGACCAGATCGCCATGGCCCTTGGTGATAGGGTCGAAGGTGCCTGGGTACAACACTCGGTTCATCGCGTCGTCCTGGTCGGAGTCCGTTGGGGACTCGGATGGTAGCGCAGCAATCCCGGTGGGCCAAGTCGGCTGATGGATAGCAGGGGTGCTATTGCCTACGCAAATGAGGGTTTTCCCCGGTTTTTAGAGCATCTGTCGGAGCTCGGCATCTAAACAGATTTCAGCCTTTCACCCAGTAAAGTCGCCAGCTGCGCGGTGAGTCCATAGACCGACAGTTGCGGGTTGGCACCGATGCTGGTGGGAAATAAGGAGCCGTCATGGATCGACAGATTGCTCACCTGATGATGCCGGCCAAGGCTGTCGCACACCGCAGTTTTTGGCTCTTCACCCATGGCACAACCGCCCATCACATGGGCGCTGCCCAGTCGGGTGCGGTACGTTTCCAGGCTCAAACCGTTGATGACTGATCGCGCCTCGGCCAGGCTTTTCACGTAGCCAGCGTCTTCATGTACCGGCATCACCGCCTTGGCCCCGCCAGCAAACTGGATCTCGGCCATGCTGTGATAAGCCCGGCGAATGCCATCCCAGGCGTAAGACGACACCTGATAATCGAGCACCGGCGTGCCGTCGCCGCGCAGTTCCACGCTGCCGCCCGGGCTGCCAGGGTGAAAACCGTCACGCATCAGGGCCAGCATCATGTGGGTGTTAGGCAACTGGGCCATGCGCGCTGCGTTTTCCTGACCGAAGCCGCCGAGCAAGGTGCTGGCCAGCGCCGGTTGCAGGGGCGGTACTTCGAGTTTGTAAGACATCTGCCCGGTGGTGCCGTCGGTCCATTGGAAATGGTCGGAGTAAATCGACTGCGGTGCGCCGTAAAACGGATTGATCACCCGGTCGAACAACGCTGCAGAAAAGCTCGTCAGGTGCAGAAACGTGCGCTTGCCCACGCGCTTGTCCGGGTCCGGGGCGTCGGAGCGCATTAGTAAGGCAGGGCTGTTGATACCGCCACCGGCCAGTACGTAATGCTTTGCCTTGACCGTGATACTGCGATCGTTGGGCGCCACACAGCGCTCATCCATACCCAGGCATTGCAGGCCGACAACCTTGTCGCCTTTGATCACCAGCCGTTCTGCGCGGGCCAGGTACAGCAGCTCGCCGCCCTTATCCAGAGTCGCGGGGATGGTCGTGACCAGCATCGATTGTTTGGCATTGGTCGGGCAGCCCATGCCGCAATAACCCAGGTTCCAGCAGCCGCGTACATTGCGCGGGATGACTTTCCAGCTGTAACCCAACTGCTCGCAACCGTTGCGGATCACGTCGTTGTTGGCGTTGGGCGGCATGACCCACGGGGCAACGCCCAGACGCTGTTCCATTTTGGCGAACCACGGCGCCATTTCGGCTGCGCTGTGGCCTTTGACCGCGTGTTCTTTGGCCCAGTGTTCCAGGGTCGGTTCGGGGGTGCGAAAGCTCGACGTCCAGTTGATCAGCGTGGTGCCGCCCACGGCTCGTCCCTGGAGGATGGTAATCGCGCCGTCCTTGCTCATGCGGCCGATGCCTTCCTGATAAAGGCTGGAATAAGCCTGATCTTCGAGCATCTTGAAGTCGCTGCTGGTTTTCAGCGGGCCTTCTTCGATCAGCAATACCTTATAGCCGGCAGCGCTGAGGATTTCCGCCGTGGTACCGCCGCCAGCGCCGCTGCCGATGATCGCGACATCCGCCTCCAGCGTCAGGTCTTGGGTCAATTGCGCGCCGTTGTAGGTTTTCCAGCCACGGGCAAGGCCTTCTCGAAACACATCAGGAACCGGCATAGGGCCTCGATCTATTTATTTTTATTGGGGGGTGGGGCGTGTGCGATTCAAACAGTCGGCGGGCCGGGATAACCGCAATGCGCCCAGGACTCCGACCGGCTGTACCAGGCCATCGTCACCAGCTTCAGCAAGGCGCCATGGCCCATGCGCAACAGGCTCAACGCGCTGTTTTCCCAGCGATTGAGGAAGGCCGTCATTTGCAGCGGGCTGGCGTTTTCCCAGCCGCCCCAGACACCGGTCAACGGACCTCGGGTGACCGGCAGCGCCAGGACATCGAACAGTTGCTGCGTCAGCTTGAGCATTTCCGGCGACAGTCGATCAAGGCTGGCGTCAATGCTTTGCAGGGTGCCCGCGATGGCGTTCGATAGTGCAATCTTGCCCAGGCTGCCTTTGAGCATCACCGGGATCAGTGCGCGCAGGAATGGCAGATCACTGCTGCGCAGCACGGCAAAACCGCTGGCAGGCATGCTGGCCGAGCAACCGCTCAGGCTCGCCGCGAGCCCGGCAGTGGACAGAAAGGCGCCGGCACACAGGCCGATTTTCAGCACGCCCCGACGTGACAGGTTGGGGCTTTCAGACAGGCTGTCGTTCATTGTTTTTATGGCCCTGTTCTTACGGATCTGTTGGGTGGCGGTTGTCAGTCAGGGCTAGCGAATAAACAGTTTGTACACCAGCCGCTGGATCGCCTTGCCGTACGGCGGATAGATCAACCGGGCCGCATTGAAGCGCTGTTTGATGAAGACACCCTTGGCCTTGCTGAAGGTCAGGAAGCCTTCATGGCCATGGTAGTGGCCCATGCCGGAAGGGCCGACGCCGCCGAAAGGCATGTCGTCCTGGGCAACATGCATCAGCGTGTCGTTCAGGCACACGCCGCCGGAGTGGGTCTGCTCCAGTACGCGCTGCTGCTCGGCCTTGTTGTAGCCGAAGTAGTACAACGCCAATGGGCGCGGCCGCTGATTGATGTAGGCAAACGCCTGATCAATGCGGCTGTAGGGAACAATCGGCAGCAGCGGGCCGAAGATTTCGTCCTGCATCACGGTCATGTCGTCGTTGACGTTGAGCAACAGACTGAACGGCATGCGCCGTCCCTGGCCCTGCTCGAACAGCGGAATCACCCGCGCGCCTTTGCTGCTGGCGTCGTCGAGGTAGCGATTGAGTCGGGCCAACTGTCGGTCGTTGATGATCGCGGTGTAGTCCGGGTTGTCGATCAGTGTCGGATAAAACTTCTGCACCGCTTTTCGGTAGGCGTCGACAAACCCGTCTACCCGGTCTTCGGGCACTAACACGTAGTCGGGCGCGACGCAGGTTTGTCCGGCATTCAGGGTTTTGCCGAAAGCGATGCGTTCGGCGGCGTCCTCGAGCGGCACATCGTGTGAAACGATGGCCGGGGATTTCCCGCCCAGCTCCAGGGTGACCGGGGTCAGGTTCTCGGCTGCGGCGCGCATCACGTGCTTACCGACGCTGCTGGCGCCGGTGAACAATAAATGATCAAAAGGTAATGTCGAGAAGGCCATGCCGACCTCGGCTTCACCCAGCACAACCGTGACCAAGTCTTCAGGGAACACTTGGGCGAACAGGCGCTTAAGCAACTGGCCGGTGGTTGGCGTCGATTCGCTGAGCTTGAGCATCACCCGGTTACCCGCAGACAGCGCGCCGACCAGCGGGCCGATGGCAAGAAATAGCGGGTAATTCCACGGCACGATCACCCCGACCACGCCCAGTGGTTGATAGATCACTTTGGCCGACGCCGGTTGAAACGCCATGCCAACGTGGCGCCGCGAAGGCTTCATCCATTTTTTCAGATGCTTGCTGGCGTACCGGATGCCCAACAGGCTTGGCATCAACTCGGCCAGCAGGGTTTCATCGGCGCTGCGGTGGCTAAAATCGCTGTTGATGGCGTCGACCAGCGCCTGCCGTTCATCGCTTAATAGCGTGCGCAAGGTCTTGAGCCATTGCAGACGCTGCCCGGCGAGCGGCATCGGGTTGGCCGCGAAGGCCTTGCGCTGGCTGTTGAACAGTTGCTCAAGCTCATTCAAGGCTTGCTCGGACACTTGCTGATAGGCGATTTCGGCAGGCATGGTCGTGGCTCGTATTAGCGTTATGCTATGTTTTTAGAGTCATTGCTCTATAAAGTCAAATTGAACTGCGCGAAGGCGGGATACCCGACATCGCCTGCGCTAAGATGCGGCATATTCTCCACACGTTTAAGCGGTCGAGCTGAACCATGGCACCACGCATCAAAACCCGCGAACGCATCGTGCAAAACAGCCTGGAGCTGTTCAATGAGCAGGGCGAGCGCAGCGTCAGCACCAATCACATTGCTGCACACATGGAAATGTCGCCGGGCAATCTGTATTACCACTTCCCCAATAAGCAGGCGATCATCGCCGAGCTGTTTACCGAGTACGAAGCCCTCGTGGACAGCTTTTTGCGTCCGCCCAAGGGTCGTCTGCCGAGTGTCGAGGACAAGCGTTTCTATTTGATGGAGCTGCTCGATGGCATGTGGCGCTACCGTTTCCTGCATCGCGATCTGGAGCACCTGCTCGACGCCGATCCAGAACTGGCTGCGCGCTACCGACGGTTTTCCCAGCACTGCCTGATTCAGGGCATGGCCATCTACAGCGGCTTCGTCGAGGCCGGTATCTTGCGCATGGACAAGGTGCAGATTGAGTCGTTGACCCTCAATGTGTGGATTATCCTTACGTCGTGGGTGCGGTTTTTGTGCACCACGCGCGAAGACGCTACGCGACTCAGTGAAGAAGCCATGCGCCGGGGCGTGTACCAAGTACTGATGCTGGAGCTGGGTTACGTCACGCCAGAGGCCCGGGACGCGGTGAATGCGCTGTGTGAAGAGTTTTATGTGCCGTTGGGGCGGGCATTAGAGGAAACGCCCTGACGTTTTTTTTGTCATAACATTGATATGAATTTTTCTCACAGGAACCTGCCATGCCCATTGCGCAACTGATCAGCCCGGAACAACTGGCCGCTCGCCAACAGCAACCGGGGCTGGTGATTCTCGATTGTCGCTTCGCCCTGGAAGACCTTGACTATGGCCAGCGCAGTTATGCCGAAGGGCATATCGCGGGCGCCAGGTTCGCTGATCTGGAGCGTGATTTCAGTGACAAGGTGATCAAGGGCGTCACAGGCCGTCATCCTTTGCCAAAGCCGGACGTGCTGATTCAGCGATTGCAGGAGTGGGGCATCAGCCAGGACAGCGATGTTGTGCTGTACGACGACGGTCCCGGCGCGTTTGCTGCTCGCGGATGGTGGTTGCTGGCGTGGCTGGGCAAGCGTGACGGCGTGTACTTGCTGGATGGCGGTCTCAAAGCCTGGCATGCGGCGGGTTTGCCGTTGAGTCTGGACGCGCCGGAAAACAAGAAAGGGACGTTCACCGGTAAGCCGGATGATTCGTTGCTGCTCAGTGCCCAGGCGTTGCAAGCGCGTCTGGGCCAGCCAGACATGACGCTGCTCGATGCCCGAGCCGCACCGCGTTTCCGTGGTGAAGTGGAGCCGATCGATCCGGTCGCCGGCCATATCCCGGGTGCGCAGTGTGTTGCGTTCAACGAAAACGTGGGTGCCGACGGCCGTTTTCTGCCAGCAGACCAACTCAAGCAACGCTTTGCGGCAGTGTTGGGTAATCGTTCGCCAGATGATCTGGTGGCCTACTGCGGCTCAGGCGTCACGGCCTGCCATAACCTGTTCGCGCTGTGCCTGGCGGGGTATCCACTGGGTTCGCTGTACGCCGGGTCGTGGAGCGAGTGGATTACCGACCCGAATCGCACCATCGCTACCGGGCCCTGACCGGTAGGAGCGCGCTTGCCCGCGATGGCGATTTTTAGAACTAAATCTGCCCCAGCGCCCAGCGCAGCAGGAAGAACACCAGCAAGCCACCGCCGATGGTCGCCAGCAGGTTGCGGCTGAAGGCGGCGATGGCGATGGCTGCGAGGCCCGCCAGCAAGTAGGCGTTGCTGGGATTCAATTGCCAATGTTCGCCATCGGGCAGCAGCATGCCCGGTACCACAATCGCGGTCAGCACGGCCGTCGGCACATAGTGCAGCCCTTGGCGTACCACGGGCGGAAAGCGCAAATGCGGCCAGGCGAACAGGCTGTAGCGCATCAGGAACGTGATAGCGGTCATGCCGCCGATCAGCCACCAGTAACTCATGAGCGCACCTCGTGACTCGACGCTTCGTCGCTGGCGCCAGAGCGTCGCCGCTCAAGCAATACGCCCACGGCGATCCCGCTGAATGCCGCCGCCATCAGGCCCAGTTTGTAAGGCCAGGTATGCGTCATCAAGGCCACCGCGCCAGCGGCGAGTGCCGCCGCAATTTGCGGTTGATTGCGCAGTAAAGGCACGACGATTCCGATAAAGGTCGCGAGCATGGCGAACTCCAGCCCCCAGCCCGCCAGATCAGGCACCGCTTGGCCAAACAGCACGCCCACTACCGAACTGCTGACCCAGCAGGCGTACAACGCACTGGCGACGCCGACCCAATACCAATGCCCAAGCGGCGAACGCCCGTGCACGATATAAAAGCGTTGAACCACGGCGAACGTCTCGTCGGTCAGCCAGAACGCCAGCAACACCCGCCAGCGCTGAGGCAGCGCGCTCACCTGGGGTTGCAGCGTGGCGCTGTACAGCACGTGACGCAGGTTGACGATAAAGGTGGTCAGCAGAATCACCACCGCACTGGCGCCAGCGCCCATCAGGCTGACGACGATAAATTGCGCGGAACCGGCGTACACGAACATCGACATGCCGAGCGCTTGCCACAACGACAAACCGCCAGCGCCTGCCAGCGTGCCGAAAATAATGCCGAAGGGTGCGATGCCGACCAACATGGGCACGCTGTCGCGTATGCCACGGGTATAAAGCTGATAGCGGGACATGAGTCTCTCCTTGAGCGCGCATCTTAAATAGTCAGGGAGAGACTGTCTTGAAGGATTGTGCAATGTCGCTGAAGTCTGTCACTCACCCCAAAGGGGGGACCGAGCGATGGGCGGTGCTCAGCCACAGTGGAATGCGCCGCTCCAGGTAGTAGCTCGGGTTTTTCAGCGACCCGTCAACGAACCCGACGTGGCCGCCTCGGGCTTGCAGTTCGAAGTGGGTGCTGGACGACAGCTCGTCGGCTTCTGGCAGGCTGTGGGGGAATACAAAAGGATCGTCGGCGGCGTGGATGATCAGCGTGGGCGTACGAATCTCACCCAGGAAGTACCGGCTGGAAGCGCGACGGTAATAATCCTTGGCGTCGGTAAAACCATTCAGGGGCGCGGTGACCCGGCCATCGAAATCCCAGAAGGTGCGCATGTTCTCGAGCGAACCGAGTGCCGCCAGTTCCGCCAGGCCCTCGCTGAGTCCTTCGTGCTGAAAGCGCCGCTGCTTGTCTTTGATGTACACCAACATCTCACGCATGAAATGCGCCTGGTACACCTTGGAAAAGCCTTGGCCAATGCGGTCGGCACACTGGTCCAGACGGAAGGGCACCGACACGGCAACCGCTCCTTGCAGCGAGCTGTTGCTGCCCACTTCGCCCAAGTGCTTGAGCAACACATTGCCGCCCAGCGAATAGCCCACTGCATATAACGGTGCCAACGGTCGCAAGGTGCGCAGATGGGCAATGACGCTGGCGAGGTCTTCGCTGGCGCCGGAGTGGTAGCTGCGCGGCAAAAGATTGGGTTCGCCAGAGCAACCCCGCCAGTTCAACGCCACGCTGGCCCAGCCCTGGAGGGCCAAAGCCTGCTGCAAACCCACCACGTAAGGCGAGTTCGACGAGCCGGTCAGGCCGTGCAACACCAGCACCAAAGGCGTGTCTGCCTCATGCGGGCCGTGCCAGTCCAGATCCAGAAAGTCGCCGTCGGCCAACCAGATACGTTCGCGCTGGCGTTCAAGCTTTGCTTTTTTTCGCCACAGGGGGCCCCACAGCGTTTGCAGATGCGGGTTAGCCAGGCCTAAAGCGGGAATGAACGGGTCTGGAAGCGTGGTCGTAGCAAGTTGGATAGGCACGTTCGAACTCGTCGGCAATTCACGTTTACTGCATAAGCGCTACGTTGCCACAACTGCGGACAGGCGTGCCGGAGTTTTTCGTCAGCGGTAGGGGTTGAAGCCTGCGGCGTGTCATCCATGACGCCTTCGCCAATGAGTTCGCCCCCACATAGACCTTCCAGGTTCTGTGGGAGTGAATTCGTTTGGCCGGTATCGCGATCAGGCCGTTACCTCGGCACTCCGCTGCCACAGCGCGTAATACACCTGCCCGGCTTTCTTCTCCCGGTGCAGGCGCCAGTTGCCTGGCAAGCCGACAGATGACGGCGAGATTTCGCTTTCGGTGTAAATCCAGGCACTTTCCGCCAGCCATTGACGCGCTTCAAGAAGGGCGCAGGCGGCAGGCAGCAGGTTCTGGTGGAAGGGCGGGTCGAGAAAGACCAGATCGAACTGGGCAGGCGTCTGGGTTTCCAGATAATGCAGGCTGTCGGTATGTGATACCTGGCCCACCGTGCACCCGAGCATGTCCAGGTTCCGTCGCAGGCTGGCGAGAGCCTCGGCGTTGTTGTCCAGCGCCAGGGCCATGCCCGCGCCGCGTGACAGGGCTTCCAGGTAAAGCGCGCCGCTGCCGGTGAACACGTCGAGTACGCGCGCGCCTTCGATGTGCGTCGCCAGCCAGTTAAACAGCGTTTCGCGCACGCGGTCCGGCGTTGGACGCAGGCCTGGAGCGTCAGGGAAGGTCAGGCGACGGCTGCCCCATTCGCCACCGATGATGCGTAGTTGACCCAGGCCGTTATGGCCCTTTGGTCTTGGATTGGCCATTAGTGCTCCGGGACCCCGAGAGGTTGCTGGGTAGGTTTGTCAGTTGGGGGTGGCAACGGCTTTTGCGGCACCGTCGGGCCTGCGGTGACGATCACCATCTTATCCGCGCTCAAGTGCTTGTTCATGGCCGCTTTGACTTGCTCGACCGTCACGCTTTGCGCCTGTTGCATAAAGTCTTCGAGGTACGTCAGCGGCAGGTCGTAGAAACCAATCGCGCCCAACTGACCAACGATATCAGCGTTGCTGGCAGTGGACAGCGGGAAGCTGCCGGACAATTCACGCTTGGCGTCGTCCAGTTCTTTCTGGGTCGGGCCTGTGACGAGGAAGTCACGCACGATGTCCTGCACCAGCTTCAGGGTGTTTTCGCTGAGTTCGGCGCGGGTTTGCAGGGCGATCATGAACGGGCCTGGCACCTGCATCGGGGTGAAACCCGACGACACGCCGTAGGTCAGGCCACGTTTTTCCCGCACTTCCGTCATCAAGCGACTGCCGAAGCCGCCACCGCCGAGTACCGAGTTGCCGAGTGTCAGCGCGACGTAATCCGGGTCGTTACGCTCGATCCCCAGTTGCGCGAGCATCAAGTGCGTCTGCTTGGACGCGAACTCGATGTGGGTTTCACCGGCTTTAGGATCGACCGGTTGTTCGATTTTCGGCAGCGCCGGGCCTTTGGGCAGGGCAGCGGATACCTGGGCAGCAATCGCTTCTGCTTCGGATCGGGACAGGTCGCCGACCAATGCGATCACCGCATTGCCTGCGGCATAGGCTTTGGCGTGGAAGGCCTTGAGCTGCGCGATGCTGATGGGGGAAATGCTTTTGGCCGTCCCTTCGCTCGGGTGCGCGTAAGGGTGGTCGCCATAGAGACGCTTGAACAACTCATTGCCCGCGAGTTTGCCGGGGTTTTGTTTCTGGTATTCGAAGCCGGCCAGCAACTGGTTCTTGATCCGCGCCAGTGAGTCGGCAGGGAACGTCGGTTTACCGACGACTTGGGCAAATAGCTTCAGCGCCGGCTCGCGCTTGTCCACGGCGCTCAGGCTGCGCAGGGAGGTCACGGCCATGTCGCGGTAAGCGCCGTTGCTGAAGTCAGCGCCCAAGCCTTCAAAGCCTTCGGCGATGGCGCCCACATTCTTGCCGGCCACGCCTTCATTGAGCATGGCGTTGGTCAGTACGGCGATGCCGGGGGTGCTTCGATCCTGACTGCTGCCTGCGGCGTAGGTCAGGCGTAAGTTGAACATGGGCAATTCACGCGCTTCGACGAACATCACCTTGGCGCCTTCGGCGGTTTTCCAGGTCTGGATGTTCAAGGTGCGCCGTGCTGGCGGCTTGCCGTCGAGTTCTTTCAGCGATTGCAGGTTGTTGTCAGGGAGTGCCTGGACGGTGTCCTTCAGCGTGGTGCTGTCAGGTGCGATGCTTTCAGCCTCGGCCTGGGGGGCGATAAAGGCGCCAAGCATGACCACCAGCCCCAGGGCTCCCAGGCCGAGTCGCCCATAACGTGGACCCTTTTGCTCACTCATGTGCAGTCTCCTCGGGCAAAACGTGCGCAACGCTGAGACGTTCGCGGATGAAATAGGTGCGGGCGGCTTTCTGGATATCGGCCGGGGTCACGCTTTTAAGCGCCTCCAGTTCTTCGTCCATCAGTTTCCACGACAAGCCGACGGTTTCCAGTTCGCCGATCGTGCTGGCCTGGCTGGTAATCGAATCACGCTGGTAGACCAGGCCGGCAATCACTTGCGCCCGAACCCGTTCCAGCTCTTCATTGGACGGTGGCTTGGTTTTCAGCTCATTCAACAGGCGCCAGATACCGGCTTCAACATCGGCCAGGGTTTTTTTCTTCTGCGTGTTAGGGGTTGCGCTGAGCATGAACAGGCTATCGCCACGGCTGTAGGCGTCGTAGCTCGACGAGGCGCCTGAAACCAGTTCTTCGCCTCGCTCCAGACGGGCCGGAATGCGTGCGCTGTAGCCGCCGTCGAGCAGGGCGGAAATCAGGCGCAGCGCATTGACCGAGCGTGGATCCGTAGCGGTGGACAGGCTTGGCACGTTGAAACCGTACATAAGGCTCGGCAATTGAGTCTGTACGTGCAGGATGATTTTGCGTTCGCCCGGCTCAGCCAGTTCCAGCGGGGCCTTCGACGGTGGCACGTCGCGTCGCGGGATCGGCCCGAAATAACGTTGCGCCAAGGCTTTTACGTCGTCGGGCTGCACATCGCCGACTACCACCAATGTGGCGTTGTTCGGCACGTACCAGGCTTCGTACCAATGACGCAGCTCTTCAACCTTCATCCGGTCCAGGTCTGCCATCCAGCCGATGGTCGGCGTGTGGTAACCGCTGGCGGGGTAGGCCATGGCCTGGAAGCGCTCATAGGCTTTGGCGCTGGGCTTGTCGTCAGTGCGCAGGCGTCGCTCTTCCTTGATGACTTCAATTTCGCGGCTGAATTCTTCAGGGGGCAGAAGCAGGCTGGCCATGCGATCGGCTTCCAGCTCGAAGGCTACTCCCAGGCGATCACGGGCCAAAACCTGGTAATACGCGGTGTAGTCGTCGCTGGTGAACGCGTTTTCTTCAGCGCCCAGATCACGCAGAATCAGCGAGGCCTGGCCCGGCCCTACGTTTTTGCTGCCCTTGAACATCATGTGTTCCAGGGCGTGGGACAAACCGGTCTGGCCAGGGGTTTCATAGCTGGAGCCGACTTTGTACCAGACTTGCGAAACCACCACGGGCGCGCGATGGTCTTCGCGGACGATGATTTTCAGGCCATTGTCCAGGGTGAATTCGTGAGTCGGTTGCGGGTCTGCAGCCAATGCTGACAGTGGCAGACACACTGTGCTGAGCAGCAGGCCTGCGGCGCGGCGGGCTAGAGCATTCATTCGTTTTGAACCTGTTAGGCGGCCTGCTTGAACTTAGCGTCGGCGGGCGCGGGGGTGTTAGGATACGGGTCCGTGTGGCCGGCGGCCACGGCTAGAACTGTTACGTGAACTATTGGTTCTGGTCTGGCACGGTTGAAACGGGCTGAAATGACGTTTTTGTACCGGTGAACGCCTACAATTTCGGGGCCGCGGATGAACAAGCCGGGTCAAAAGCAGTCTGTTTTGCATTGACAGAATTTTCCTGAGGCGCCGCTTTGGCGCGTCGCTACCTTGAGATAGCCGTCCTCCATGTTTGGTTCCAACGACGACAAGAAGACCCCAGCTCCGGCTGCAGAGAAAAAAGGCCTGTTCGGATGGCTGCGCAAGAAGCCGCAGGAAACCGTTGCCGAGCAGCCACAAATCCTACCCACAGCAGCGCCTGAGGTGGTCATCGACCACGTGCCTGTCGCTGTTGAGCCACAACGCGCGCCGCAATCGGCTCCAGAGTCTCAGCCTTGGCTGATATTACCGGTGGCCGAAGAGTCCGTGGCGCTGATCGATGAGCTTGAGCCTCACGTGACGCCGCCGATTCCGGTGCACAGCGTGCTGGTTGTGCCGCCGATGCCTGCCGAGCTGGCGCCTGTGGTCGTACCTGATCAGGCTGTTGTGGTTGCGCCGGTGGTTGTTCCTGAACGGATTACCCCTGAGCCGATTGTCGCGCCAGCGCCTGTTCCTGTTGTAGTACCTGTACCCCAGCCGGTCGCGCGAGTGGCTGAAGTTGCTCCTGCTCCCGTGCCCGCTCCGGTCACCCCGGTAGCGGCAGAAGCCAGTAAAGCCGGCTTTTTCGCTCGTCTCAAGCAAGGCTTGTCGAAAACCAGCGCCAGTCTGGGCGAGGGCATGGCCAGTCTGTTCCTCGGCAAGAAGCTGATCGACGATGACCTGCTCGAAGAGATCGAAACCCGGCTGCTGACCGCCGATGTGGGCGTCGACGCGACCTCGGTGATTATTCAAAGCCTGACCCAGAAGGTCGCGCGCAAGCAACTGACCGACAGCGACGCACTCTATAAGTCGTTGCAGGCTGAACTGACGGCCTTGCTCAAGCCCGTCGAGAAGCCATTGGTCATCACTGGGCAGAACAAGCCGTTCGTGATTCTGGTGGTGGGCGTCAATGGCGCAGGCAAAACCACGACCATCGGCAAGCTGGCGAAGAAGCTCCAGCTCGAAGGTAAAAAAGTTATGCTCGCCGCAGGCGACACTTTCCGCGCGGCGGCGGTGGAACAGTTGCAGGTCTGGGGTGAGCGCAATCACATTCCGGTCATCGCCCAGCACACTGGTGCGGATTCGGCTTCGGTGATCTTTGATGCGGTGCAGGCGGCCAAGGCTCGCGGCATTGATGTGCTGATCGCGGACACCGCGGGTCGGCTCCACACCAAAGACAACCTGATGGAAGAACTGAAAAAAGTTCGCCGGGTTATCAGCAAGCTCGACGCCGATGCGCCGCATGAAGTGTTATTGGTGCTGGACGCTGGCACCGGGCAGAACGCGATCAATCAGGCTAAACAGTTCAATCAGACCGTGACCTTGACCGGTCTGGCCCTGACCAAACTCGACGGTACCGCTAAAGGCGGCGTGATCTTCGCCCTGGCCAAGCAGTTCGGCCTGCCGATTCGGTATATCGGCGTGGGTGAAGGCATCGACGATTTGCGTACCTTTGAAGCTGAACCCTTTGTTCAAGCTCTGTTCGCCGAGCGGGAGCGCACATGATTCGTTTCGAACAGGTCGGTAAACGCTATCCGAACGGACACGTCGGCTTGCATGAGCTGAGCTTTCGAGTGCGTCGTGGCGAGTTTTTGTTTGTTACCGGCCATTCTGGCGCCGGTAAAAGTACCCTGTTGCGCTTGCTCCTGGCCATGGAACGCCCGACCACCGGCAAATTGTTGCTGGCCGGTCAGGATCTGGGCCAGATCAGCACCTCGCAAATCCCGTTCCTGCGTCGTCAGATAGGCGTAGTGTTCCAGAATCACCAGCTACTGTTCGACCGCACGGTGTTCAATAACATCGCCTTGCCACTGCAGATTCTTGGGTTGTCCAAGGCGGAAATCACCAAGCGCGTCGACTCGGCCCTGGAGCGCGTGGCGCTCTCGGACAAAACCGATCTGTACCCCGGTGACTTATCCACAGGCCAACAACAGCGGGTCGGCATCGCTCGGGCCATCGTCCACCGTCCGGCGTTACTGCTGGCGGATGAACCGACCGGTAACCTGGACCCACGTCTGGCAGCGGAAATCATGGGTGTATTCGAAGACATCAATCGTTTAGGCACCAGTGTGCTGATCGCCAGCCATGACTTGGCGTTGATTGCGCGCATGCGCCATCGCATGCTGACGCTCCAGCGTGGCCGCTTGATCGGCGACGGGGAGGCCGTATGAGCGCCACACGCAGCCCTAAAGTGTCGGAGCGCGTCGCCCCCAAGGCGGCAGAACCGCAACCGCAGAAAAAGAAAAAGCCTCGTGACGACGATGACGGTCCGGACTTCGGCACCTTGCTGCATGCCTGGCTGGAAGCACACCGCTCCAGCGTGCTCGACAGCGTGCGCCGTTTGGGCAAACAGCCGATTGGCAGCTTCTTTACCTGCCTGGTAATGGCCATCGCCTTGAGCCTGCCCATGGGCTTGTCGCTGCTGTTGAACAACGTCGAGCGTTTAGGCGGTTCGTGGCAGCGTGCAGCGCAGATTTCGCTTTACCTGGAGCTGGACGCCAGTGCCAGTGAGGGCAACGCCCTGCGCGAGCAGATCAAGCGGATGCCCGGCGTGGCGGAGGCCGAATACATCAGCAAGGATCAGGCTCTGGTTGAGTTTCAGCAGCAATCCGGGCTGGGCGAAGCGTTGAAGGAATTGCCACAGAACCCGCTTCCGGGCGTTGTGCTGGTGACGCCGAATGAAGTGGATAAACCCGCTTTGGAAGCGCTGCGCACGCGTTTGGCAGAGCTGCCGAAGGTGCAGCAGGCTCAGCTCGATCTGGTATGGGTCGAACGTCTGGCGGCGATTCTCAAACTGGGCGACCGGTTTGTTTTTGGTCTGACCGTCCTGCTGGTGCTCGCGCTGCTGCTGGTAATTGGTAACACGATACGTCTGCACATCGAGAACCGCCGCGTCGAGATCGAAGTGATCAAACTGGTCGGCGGCACCGACGCCTACGTGCGACGGCCTTTTCTGTATATGGGCGCGCTGTATGGCCTGGGGGCCGGTTTTCTGTCCTGGGGCGTGCTCGCTTTTGGTCTAGACTGGCTCAACGATGCCGTGGTTGGGTTGGCGGGTCTGTACGGGAGCGACTTCTCTTTGGCGGGGGTGCCGCTTGCCGATGGCTTTTCGCTCTTGCTTGGAGCGGTATTGTTAGGGTATATCGGTGCTTGGATTGCAGTAGCACGCCACTTGAGAGAGCTGGCGCCTCGTTAGAATTAATTTTTAATATTGACGCTTTCAGCGGTTTAGGGAACTTGTCTATTGGTTCCCGGTCAATTTCGCAGTGCTGAACTGCACGAGTTATGTGAGTCGGAGGTTTTTTTCGTATGACCACTTCTTTGCAACCTGTTTATGCATTAGCGGCCCCAGGCGCAAACCTGGAGGCCTACGTGCACACGGTCAACAGCATTCCCTTGCTGACGCCCGAGCAGGAGCGTGAACTGGCCGAGAGTCTCTATTATGAGCAGGATCTAGGGGCGGCTCGGCAGATGGTGCTCGCCCACCTGCGTTTTGTGGTGCATATCGCACGCAGTTATTCCGGTTATGGCCTGGCACAGGCTGACCTGATCCAGGAAGGCAACGTTGGCCTGATGAAGGCCGTCAAGCGCTTCAACCCGGAAATGGGTGTGCGCCTGGTGTCGTTCGCCGTGCACTGGATCAAAGCTGAAATTCATGAATTCATTCTGCGCAACTGGCGCATCGTCAAAGTCGCCACGACCAAGGCGCAGCGCAAACTGTTCTTCAATCTGCGCAGCCAGAAAAAACGTCTGGCCTGGCTGAACAATGAAGAAGTCCATCGCGTGGCGGAAAGCCTCGGCGTAGAGCCGCGCGAAGTGCGCGAAATGGAAAGCCGTCTGACCGGCCACGACATGGCATTCGATCCGGCTGCCGAAGCGGACGACGACAGCGCCTTCCAGTCGCCCGCCAATTATCTGGAAGACCACCGTTACGACCCGGCACGGCAGTTGGAAGATTCCGACTGGACCGATAACTCCACCGCCAATCTGCACCAGGCGCTGGACGTGCTTGATGATCGTAGCCGTGACATTCTCTATCAGCGCTGGTTGTCTGAAGAGAAGGCCACGCTGCATGACCTGGCGCAGAAATACAACGTCTCCGCCGAGCGTATTCGTCAGCTTGAAAAAAGCGCGATGAACAAGCTGAAACTGTCGATCGCCGCGTAAACAGCTGCTCGACACACAAAAACGCCCCGACCATGTGATCGGGGCGTTTTTTGTTGTGTCAGGTGAACCGCGTCAGTCCAGACGCCAACAATCCTGAATCAAAACGTCCGGCTGTGGTTCAACCCCACCAGATACTCATCCCCACCCAACTGACGCATCTGCTGGCGAATCCAGCCGGCACGGCGCGCCACATAGCTGCTGGGGTGGCTGGCGCTCCACTGGCGGGGATTGGGCAGCACGGCGGCGAGGTAGCTGGCCTGTTGCACCGAGAGCCCGCCAGCGCTCACACCGAAGTGATGCCGCGCAGCCGCTTCGGCGCCAAACACGCCGTCGTCCCACTCGACGCTGTTGAGGTAAACCTCGAGAATTCGCTGCTTGGACCAGAACACCTCGATCAACCCGGTGAACCAGGCCTCCAGCCCTTTGCGCAGCCAGCTACGGCCCGACCACAAGAACAGGTTCTTCGATACCTGCTGGCTCAGCGTACTGGCGCCGCGTACCGAGCCGCCGAGTTCGTTATGGGCCAGCGCCGCCTGAATCGCATCGACATCGAAACCCCAGTGCTCGGCGAATTTCTGGTCTTCACCCGCGATCACCGCCACTTTCAAATCGTTGGAGATTTTGTCCCAGGGCTGCCAGGTGCGTTGCAGGTCGATAGGCTGGCCGTCAGTCCAGGATTCGATCTTGCGCTCGACCATCAGCGCGGTGCCGGGTGGCGGCACCCAACGAAAGACCAATACCAGCACAACGCTGGCCGCTGCGAACCAGAACAGGGCTTTGACGACACGGTTGAAGAGGAAACGCAGCATAAGAGATGGCTTGGCCGGAGCAGTTGAGCGGGCCATTATACAGACCCTGTGCAATCGAATGATCGTGGACTGGAGTTTGAGATGTTTCGTGGCTTCTTGATGCTTGCTGCCTTTTTCGGTTTTACCGGCGTAGCCCTTGGCGCGTTTGCCGCTCACGGCCTGAAAGACCGCCTGAGCGCGGAGTACCTGGCGATTTTCCATACAGGCGTGATGTACCAGTTGGTCCACACCTTGGCCTTATTGGCCGTTGCATTGCTTGCCGTGCAGATCCCTGGCCGTTTGATGACGTGGGCGGGCATCTCGTTTGTCGTCGGTATTGTGTTGTTCTCTGGCAGCCTGTACCTGTTGACCCTGACCGGTGTCACCCGGCTCGGGATCATCACCCCGTTTGGTGGGCTGGCCTTTCTGGTGGGCTGGCTGCTGCTGGGCATGGCGGCATGGCGCCTGGGCACGGTCTAACGTATTACGAGCCTGCCCCTTGGGCTCCACTTGAGACGAATGGCGTGGCTTTGCCTTGGTCATACGTAATGATCGGGCTAGAATGCTGGCCCTTAAAATGATGGCTGCTTATCGCATGCACATTCAGTTGAACGGTGAATCCTTTGAACTGCCCGACGGTGAAACCGTCGCGGCGTTGCTTATCCGTCTGGACCTGACCGGGCGTCGAGTGGCGGTCGAGCTCAATCTGGATATTGTGCCGCGCAGCCAGCACGTCTCCACGGCCCTGCGCGAAGGCGATCAGGTTGAAGTGGTGCACGCCATCGGTGGCGGCTAGGCCGCTTCAGTCGATCTGGCGGGTCGTCAGTCTTTCGATTCAAATCTGCAAGAACCTCAACCTTAAAGAGGATTTCCGATGAGCAACGTTCGCACCGACAAGCCTTTCACTCTGGCCGGTCGTACTTTCCAGTCGCGCCTGCTGGTTGGCACGGGCAAGTACCCGGACATGGAGTCCACGCGCCTGGCCATTGAAGCCTCGGGTGCCGAGATTGTCACCGTCGCCGTGCGTCGGACCAACCTTGGGCAGAACCCGGGTGAGCCGAACCTGCTCGACATCCTGCCGCCGGATCGTTACACCATCCTGCCAAACACCGCCGGTTGCTTCGATGCCATCGAAGCCGTGCGCACCTGCCGCCTGGCCCGTGAGCTGCTCGACGGTAAAAACCTGGTCAAGCTGGAAGTCCTGGCCGACCAGAAAACCCTGTTTCCTAACGTGATCGAAACCCTCAAGGCCGCCGAAATTCTGGTCAAAGATGGTTTCGACGTGATGGTGTACACGAGCGATGACCCGATTATTGCGCGCCAACTGGCGGAAATCGGCTGCATCGCGGTCATGCCGCTGGCAGGTCTGATCGGCACCGGTCTGGGTATCTGCAATCCCTACAACCTGCAGATCATCCTCGAAGAAGCCAAAGTGCCGGTTCTGGTCGATGCGGGCGTCGGTACTGCTTCCGATGCCACCATTGCCATGGAACTGGGCTGTGAGGCGGTGCTGATGAACTCGGCCATCGCCCACGCGCAAAATCCGGTGATGATGGCCGAAGCCATGAAGCACGCGATTGTTGCCGGTCGTCTGGCGTACCTCGCTGGCCGTATGCCAAAGAAACTCTATGCCAGCGCCTCCTCGCCGCTGGATGGTCTGATCAAGTAAGAGCCCGTTGATGACTGATTCGCACGTTTCCAACCAAGAGCCGTCTGTTCCCGAACAGGGCGAAGAGCGCCAACACCGTCGCATCAAGAGTTTCGTGATGCGCGCCGGACGTATGACCGAAGGCCAGCAACGCGGCCTCGATCAGGGCCGGCCGCTGTTCGTCCTGCCGCTGGCGGATGCGCCCGTGGACTTTGATCAGGTATTCGGTCGCTCTGCGCCACGTACCCTGGAAATCGGCTTCGGCATGGGCCATTCGCTGCTGGAAATGGCGGCGGCCTCGCCCGAGCACGATTTCATTGGCGTCGAAGTGCATTACCCGGGTGTCGGTGCGCTGCTGAATGGCGTGCTGACCCAGGGGCTGACCAATGTGCGCGTCTACGATTGCGATGCCATCGAAGTGCTCAACCGTTGCATCGCCGACAACAGCCTCGACCGCTTGATGCTGTTCTTCCCGGACCCGTGGCACAAAAGCCGTCATCACAAACGCCGCATCGTTCAGCCAGAGTTCGCCGAGTTGGTGCGCAGCAAGCTCAAGGTAGGCGGCATTCTGCACATGGCCACCGACTGGGAACCCTATGCCGAGTACATGCTGGAAGTGATGAACGTCGCGCCGGGCTATCGCAACCAGGCCGAAGACGGCAAATGCGTGCCTCGCCCAACCGAGCGCCCAATCACCAAGTTCGAACGTCGCGGTGAGCGACTCGGGCATGGTGTGTGGGATTTGAAGTTCGAGAAGCTGGCGTAAAACCTGTAGGAGCGCGCTTGCATCCTGAAGGTCGTGCCGACCTTATCGCGGGCAAGCGCGCTCCTACAGGTGTTCTTTAGCGGCGATCCGCTACAACACCAATCAAGACCAACACCACCAGCAGCACGGGCGCAAGGCTGTAGTTGTTGAACTGGCTCAGCCCGCGGATAACCCACGGGGTGGCGTAGATCAGTGCTGCGCCGCTGCCGATTGTGCACAGCAGGGCCATGACCGGTACGCGCAACGCACCCGCCAGCCCACCGATACGTCCTTCCAGCCAGCCTTTGATGTCGGCCCCAAACAACACCAATAGACAACCGACCAACGCCAGGGCGATTTCGGAAAGGTTGCTGCGGCTCCAGCGCGAGACGGTGGCGAGCAGGTCGAGTACAAAGTCCATGCAAAGTCCTTAGGTCAAAAAATAGTGCAGCAAGTCATTGAGGAACAATTGCCCCCGGGCGCTGGCGACCAGACGTGTCGGATCAGTGTCCAGAAGGCCGCGCTGTTCGGCCTGTTGCCGGGCGCTGGCCAGGGTGTCGAGGCTTAGACCGGTGCGCTCGCGAAATAGCTCCGCGTCGACGCCATTTGTCAGGCGCAGGGCATTCATCAGGAATTCGAAGGGCATGTCTTCGTTGCTGAGCAGCTTTTCGCCGGCCTTGAACGCCTTGTTCGGGTTCAGATAATCCTTGGGCAGACGGGTTTTCCAGGTGCGCACGATGCGCCCGTCGGGATGGCTGAGCTTGCCATGCGCGCCGGCACCGATGCCGATGAAGTCGCCGAACCTCCAGTAATTGAGGTTATGCCGTGCAGGCCTGCCGGGTTGGGCGTAGGCCGACACTTCGTATTGCGCGTAACCGTGCTCTGCGAGTAACGCCTGTCCGGCCTCTTGAATGTCCCACAGGATGTCGTCCTCCGGCAGGGTTGGCGGCTGGTTCCAGAACACCGTGTTCGGTTCCAGCGTCAGTTGGTACCACGACAGATGCGTCGGCGCTAACGCGATGGCCTGGCGCAAATCGTTCAGTGCGTCTTCCTGCGACTGATCCGGTAAACCGTGCATCAAGTCCAGGTTGAAGTTGTCAAAACCCGCCTGGCGCGCCATGTCGGCTGCACGAATCGCTTCGTCGCCATTGTGGATGCGACCCAGCGCCTTGAGCTTCTCTTCCTGAAAACTCTGAATGCCAATCGACAGCCGATTGATGCCAAGCCCGCGATACGCGCTGAATTTGGCTTGTTCAAACGTGCCGGGGTTGGCTTCAAGAGTGATTTCGATGTCACTGGCAAAACGGATGCGCTGTTCCACGCCCTTGAGCAGACGCCCCAGCGCGTTGGCGCTGAACAGGCTGGGCGTGCCGCCGCCGAAGAAAATCGAGCTCAGCTCGCGGCCATGAACGTGCGGCAGGTCCTGATCAAGGTCCGCCAGCAACGCGTCGACGTATTCCTGCTCGGGCAGGACCGGGCTGGCCGTGTGTGAGTTGAAGTCGCAATACGGGCATTTGCGCACGCACCACGGGATATGGATGTACAGCGCCAAGGGCGGCAGGTGCGGCAGGCCTGCCCTGGGGCTTTGGGTGGAAGGGGCGGCCGAGGAAAAACCGGTCTCACCCAGAAACAGCGGTTGTACAGGCGTGTCCGGTGTCATTGCAGGCTCAAGCGCTGACGCAGCAACACCATGGCGCGGGCGCGGTGGCTGAGCTGGTTTTTCTCTACGGGGCTGAGCTCTGCGCTCGAACAGTCGCGTTCGGGCACCCAGAACAACGGGTCGTAGCCGAAACCGTGTTCACCGCTTGCAGCGCTCAGGATGCGCCCGTGCCACAGGCCTTCGCAGATGATCGGCAGCGGATCGTCTGCGTGCCGTACCAGCGCCAGAACACAGACGAATTGCGCGCCACGCTGCTCGGCGGGTACATCTTTCAACGCCTCCAGCAGCTTGGCGTTGTTCGCCGCATCGCCTTGGCCGTCGGCGTACCGGGCCGAATAAATGCCTGGCGCACCGCCAAGAAAGTCCACGGCCAGCCCGGAGTCGTCGGCCAGCGCCGGCAGTCCGGAAATCCGGGCGGCATTGCGCGCCTTGAGGATCGCGTTCTCGACGAAGGACAGGCCGGTCTCTTCCGGCTCGACACGGCTGAACTCACCGATGGAGCGCAGGTGCACGGAGTCACCAAGCATGGCCTGGAGTTCTTTCAGCTTGCCAGCGTTATGGCTGGCCAGAACAAGTTGCGTAAACGTCATCATTCGCCTGGAAACAGTTCCTGGTTAAAGCTGAAGCTGTTGGTCGCGCCACCAGCCTGAACATTGATAGTAAAAGTAAGGGTTTCTTGCTGCACGATCGGGAATTGCGCGATGTAATACACGGCGCCTTGATCGGTGATTTGCTTGAACGTCAGGGTGGTGCTGCGACCGGTCAGGTCTTTGACCGTGCCGGTGACGCTGGCTGCGCTGGGCTTGTCGGCCTTGAGCACGGCGATGTTCATGACGCCCTGATTCTTGCTGCGCACAAGGCCAGTGGCCTTGGCAATGTCAGGCTGCAGGAAGCTGGACGTGAAGGCACTGTAGTGCACCGTCACATCGCCAAATTTTTCCAGGCGTTCGGGCTTGGCGTAATCAGCGGCCATGGCCGGCAGGGCCAGGCATAGAGCACATAGAAACAGAGCTAAGCGACGCATGATCGTTCTCCTTGGGCAGTGGTTCAAATCGCGATCTGGTGATCTTGCAGGCCAGGGCTGCTGACGCGGTAGATCCCGATCTCTCCTAACAGATTAGGCCATAGCTTGCTGGCCCAGCCATGTCGATGTTGTTGATCGACGGCCAGCCGGTTGATGACGCGCGCTTTGCGGCCACGGCACAGCTCTTCGAAGTCGCCGAACGTACAGAAGTGGATGTTCGGCGTGTTGTACCAGGTATACGGCAGAAAGTCGGACACCGGCATCCGGCCCTTGCTGGCCAAGTACCAACGGCAGCGCCAGTGACCGAAGTTGGGAAAGGTGATGATGCACTGACGACCGACCCGCAGCATCTCGTCGAGAATCCGGTCGGGGTAGTGCACGGCTTGCAGTGCCTGGGTCATGACCACGACATCGAAGCTGTTGCTGGCGAAATTGCCCAGGCCTTTGTCCAGGTCCTGCTCAATGACGTTAACGCCCTTGGCGACGCAGTGAGCGATGTTGTCGGCGTCGTTTTCCAGGCCGTAACCCGTGACTTGCTTGTTATCGCGCAGCCAGGCCAGCAGTTCGCCATCGCCGCAACCGAGGTCGAGCACCCGGCTGCCGGCAGGGATCCAGTCTTGGATAATTTCCAGGTCGGCTCTCATGGTGTCCTCAGAGTGCAATTCGGTTCATGTAGCTGGTGAAGGCCTGCAAGTAGCGCGGGATCGGAATCAGAAAGGCGTCATGGCCTTGCGGAGCATCGATTTCGAGGTAGCAGACGTTCTTTTTCGCCGCCATCAACGCATCCACCAGCTCTCGCGAACGGGCCGGTGAGAAGCGCCAGTCGGTGGTGAAGGAGATCACGCAGAAATCAGCCTTGGCCCCGGCAAAGGTCAGTGCCAGGTTGTCGCCGTGATTGGCGGCTGGGTCGAAGTAGTCCAGCGCCTTGGTCATCAGCAGATAGGTGTTGGCATCGAAGCGCCCGGAGAACTCTTCACCCTGATAGCGCAGGTAGCTTTCAACCTGGAACTCGACGCTGTGGAAGTCGTAGTTGAGTTTTTCGCTCTTCAGGCCGCGACCGAATTTCTCGCCCATGGAGTCATCGGACAGGTACGTGATGTGCCCGACCATGCGCGCCAGCATCAGGCCGCGCTTGGGGATCACACCGTATTCCTGGAAGTAACCGCCATGGAAGTCCGGGTCGGACAGGATGGCCTGCCGCGCCACTTCGTTGAAGGCGATGTTCTGCGCCGACAACTTGGGCGCCGATGCGATAGCCAGGCAGTGGCGGACGCGGTCCGGGTAGCTGATGGTCCACTGCAACGCCTGCATGCCGCCCAGGCTGCCACCGACCACGGCCGCCCATTGCTGGATGCCGAGGGTGTCGGCCAGGCGTGCCTGACTGTTGACCCAGTCTTCCACGGTCAGCACCGGGAAATCGGCGCCGAAAGGCTTGCCGGTCTCGGGATTGATGCTGCTGGGGCCAGTCGAGCCATTGCAGCCGCCAAGGTTGTTCAGGCTGACGACAAAGAATGTGTTGGTGTCGATAGGCTTGCCGGGGCCGATGCAGCTGTCCCACCAGCCGGGCTTGCGCTCATCGACGCTATGGAAGCCGGCCGCATGATGGTGCCCGGAGAGTGCATGGCAGATCAGCACGGCGTTGCTACGGGCGGCGTTGAGCTCGCCGTAGGTTTCGTAAATCAGGTCGTAGGCAGGCAGCGAACGACCGCAGGCCAAAGCCAGCGGTTCGCTGAAATGCACCCGTTGCGGTGTGACCAGACCAACAGAATCGTGGGGAAAGACCGTGGGCATCGACCCTGCTCTCGCATAAATGAGGCGTAAGTCTAAAGACCGCGGCCTTTAGCAGCAAGCAAACACCGGACCTGCCGGTGCCTGCATGTGGCGGAGTGAGGCTTAGATCAGCAGACGCAGGGCTTCAGGCATATAGGTCATGGCGGCGAGGTTGTTGATCACCAGCATGTCCAGCAGCTTGAGTGCCATGAACGCCAGGATCGGCGAAATATCCAGACCGCCCAGGTTCGGCAGAATCTTGCGGAACGGCGCCAGAGCAGGCTCGCAGATCTGATTGACCAGTTCTGCGCCAGGGTTATGGCTGCCCGGTGCGACCCAGGACAGGATCACGCTGATGATCAGGGCGTAGAAGAAAATCTTCAGGAACAGTGAGGTGACCGCAATCAGCGACCAGACCAGCAACAGCAGCGGGTTGTTTATGTACCCTACAGCCAACAGGAAGATCAGGGCGAACAGCAAAAACTGCACGATGATCGCCAGAACCAGCGAGGACATGTCCAGCCCGAACATGCTCGGAATGATCCGCCGCAGCGGCTTGAGCAGTGGCTGGGTGGCGCGCACGGCGAACTGGCTCAGAGGGTTGTAGAAGTCTGCCCGAACCAGTTGCAGCACGAAGCGCAGCAGGATGATCAGCAGGTACAAGCTGCCGACGGTTTGCAGAACATAAATTGCAGCGGTGCTCAGTCCGATCATCGGTGTGCTCCTCAATGGCCTAAAAAGTTACTGGCCCAGCTGTTCGGCCATTTCTGCCGAACGATGCGCGGCAGCAGTGAGTGCTGTTTCGACCAGGGCTTCGAAGCCGCCAGCCTGGAAAGATTTGATAGCCGCTTCCGTGGTGCCCGCAGGGGAGGTTACACGGCGGCGCAGCTCGGCGGCATCAACATCGCTGCCTGTGGCCATCAGCGCCGCGCCCAAGGCGGTCTGCAGGGTCAGTTGAGCGGCAGTCTCGCGCGGCAGGCCGAGCTTTTCGCCTGCGGCGGTCATGGCTTCGATCAACAGGAAGAAATACGCCGGACCACTGCCGGACACTGCGGTGACCGCGTCCAGCTGCTTTTCATCGTCCAGCCACAGCACAATGCCGACGGCGGACAGGAGTTGCCCGGCCTGCTCGCGTTGTTCGCTGGAAACACGGGCGGTGGCGTACAGGCCGCTGACGCCCTGGCGCAGGAGTGCCGGGGTGTTGGGCATGCAGCGCACGATCGGGTGTTCACCCAGCCACTTGTTCATGCTGGCGCAGGTGATACCGGCGGCGATGGACACGACCAGTTGGCCGGGCTTGAGGCTCGGGCGCAATGCTTCGCACACGGCCTTCATCATTTGTGGCTTTACCGCGATCAGCACGACGTCCGCGCCTTCGATGGCTTGGGCGTTGTCGGCGAACAGCTCAATGCCATGCTCGGCGGCGACTTTGGCGCGCTGCTCTGCGCCGGGATCGCTGGCACGAATCAGCGCCGCGTCCACGCCTTGGGCGCGCAGCCCGCCGATCAGGCTGGTGGCCATGTTTCCGGCACCGATAAAGGCAATGCGAGTGTTGCTCATGACTGAGTTCCTGTTAGCAAAATGGATTTATGGCTGGCCGTAATCGCGGGCACCAAAAAGAGCCGTTCCGATTCGAACCCAGGTCGCGCCTTGTGCAATGGCGGCTTCCAGGTCGTGGCTCATGCCCATGGACAGTGTGTCCAGCGGCAGGTTCAGGCTGTCTTGCAGGCGGCGTACCGTCGCAAAAGCAGCGTTTTGTTCGGCGCTGTCTTCGGTGGGTTCGGGAATAGCCATTAGCCCGCGCAACGTCAAACGCGGCAATGCGCTGATGGCGGCGGCCAAGGCGGGCAGGTCGGCCGGCGTGCAGCCAGACTTGCTCGCTTCGCCACTGACGTTGACCTGAATGCAGATGTTGAGGGGCGGCAGTTCGGCGGGGCGTTGTTCTGACAGACGTTGAGCGATTTTCAAGCGATCCACAGAGTGCACCCAGGCAAAGTGCTCGGCGATAGCGCGAGTCTTGTTTGACTGAATGGGGCCGATGAAATGCCAACACAAGGGCAGGTCAGCTAATTCAAGCTGTTTGCTCAAGGCTTCCTGCAAGTAGTTTTCGCCGAAGTCACGCAGTCCGGCGGCGAACGCCTCGCGCAAGGCAGCGGCAGGTTTGGTTTTGCTTACGGCCAGCAAGCCGATGGTCGATGGGTCGCGTTGCGCCGCAAGGGCTGCTGCGCGAATTCGCTCATCAACTTGGGAAACGTTGTCTGCTATCGTGGACATTGATTTGCGCCAGCAGGGCTAAAGTCTGCGGCATTCTATGTGATTGGGGAGCCCTATGGATATTACCGAGCTGCTGGCTTTCAGTGCCAAGCAGGGCGCGTCGGACTTGCATCTCTCCGC
Organism: Pseudomonas sp. ASL8; assembly: GCF_056680355.1. Classification (NCBI taxonomy): domain Bacteria; kingdom Pseudomonadati; phylum Pseudomonadota; class Gammaproteobacteria; order Pseudomonadales; family Pseudomonadaceae; genus Pseudomonas; species Pseudomonas sp. ASL8. The sequence continues at coordinate 1,931,748 of NZ_CM155278.1, forward strand.
CGGGCTGCCACCGATGATTCGAGTCGATGGCGATGTACGGCGGATCAACCTGCCAGCGCTGGACCACAAACAGGTTCAGGCGCTGATCTACGACATCATGAACGACAAGCAGCGCAAGGACTTCGAGGAGTTTTTGGAGACTGACTTTTCCTTCGAAGTGCCCGGTATTGCGCGGTTCCGGGTGAACGCCTTCAACCAGAACCGGGGTGCCGGTGCGGTATTTCGGACCATTCCGTCGAAAGTCCTGACCATGGACGATCTCGGCATGGGAGAAGTGTTTCGCAAGATTACCGACGTACCGCGCGGTCTGGTATTGGTCACCGGCCCAACCGGTTCAGGGAAGTCCACCACCCTGGCGGCGATGATCGATTACCTGAACAGCAACAAGCATCACCACATTCTGACGATTGAAGACCCGATCGAGTTCGTCCACGAGTCGAAGAAGTGCCTGGTCAACCAGCGTGAAGTCCATCGCGACACACTGGGTTTCGCCGAGGCCTTGCGTTCGGCCCTGCGGGAAGACCCGGACATCATTCTGGTGGGTGAAATGCGTGACCTTGAAACCATCCGCCTGGCGCTGACCGCTGCTGAGACCGGACATTTGGTGTTCGGCACGCTGCACACCACGTCGGCTGCGAAAACCATCGACCGGGTTGTCGATGTGTTCCCTGCGCAAGAGAAATCGATGGTGCGCTCGATGCTGTCCGAGTCGTTGCAGGCCGTTATTTCGCAAACGCTGGTCAAGAAAGTCGGTGGCGGGCGGGTCGCCGCACACGAAATCATGATCGGTACACCGGCGATCCGTAACCTTATTCGCGAGGACAAGGTCGCGCAGATGTACTCATCGATCCAGACGGGTGGTTCGTTGGGCATGCAGACGCTGGACATGAGCTTGAAAGAGCTGGTGAGCAAAGGCCTGATCACCCGCGAAGGTGCTCGGGAGAAGGCCAAGACACCAGATAACTTCTAAGCGCGAGGTATTTGCGGGGGAGGGAAGGATGCGCCGAAGGACACTCCGGCGCATTGCCTGCGCTAACGCAGGCTATACCGTCAACGCTGAGAGATGCGCAGGACGGGATCGTTCTTTGGCAGAACCCGCTTGGCGAGCACGTAGTGGTCGTCCCAATAAGGCTTCTTCAGCGTGTCGATAGACACGGCTTTACCGCGGCGCGGGGCATGGATAAAGCGGTCATTGCCCAGGTAAATGGCAACATGATTGACCTTGCTGCTCTTTATCGTGAAGAACAGCAAATCGCCCGGCTTCAGATCCTTGCGTTCAACTTTCTGCCCGTGACCTGCGGCCATGGCATTCGAGGTGCGCGGTAAATCGGCTTCGTTCACGTCGCGGAAGGCGTATTTGACCAGTCCGCTGCAATCGAACCCTTTACTTGGGCTGCTACCGCCCCAACGATAAGGAGTACCCAGCACATTAACTGCACGGCTCAATACGGCGCTGCTCTGCTTGACTGGCATTTGTGCGACGGTGCCGGTTTTGCCTTTGTTCTTGGTTTTGGCTGCGGTTTTGCTCAGGGATTTTTCGTGAGCGGGACGGTGACTTGTCCGGGTTGGAGCTGTTGGCTCGATGGAAGCGGTGGCTGCGGTGAAAGCGGGTGTTGGTGAAGAATGGGATTTTGCGGTGAAACCGTTGAAGCTTGGCGGTAACTGTTGCTCACGGTTGGTGGCGTGGGCGGCCAGCGGCATAAGTAGGCAAATAGTTAGCCATGTCTTGAAAATTGGACGCATTAGGCAGGGCTCTTATTGGTCAGCGCGCAACTTTATAACAGCTTTTTGCGTCGTTCTGACCCCGCTGGTCGAAACAAATGCGGAACGAATGTGCCCATTATTGCGGTAATGTGTCACATGGATTTTGGCAAAGCCCTTAATTACAAGGGCTTGCGCCAGGCTTTTAAGGTTTTTGCCATACGTCGGAGCGCCACATTAAAGTCACAAAATTTACGGATATTTTTTTCTATCAGCTTAAAAGAGGCAGTGAATGAACAGCTATCGTCAGGACGTCCAACCTCAGGACACCCACAGCAAAATTCTCGGCTATCTGCTATGGATTGTCGGTTTTACCGGATCGCATCGCTTTTATTACGGCAAGCCAGTGACCGGTACGATCTGGTTTTTCACATTGGGTCTGCTGGGTATCGGTTGGCTGATCGACCTGTTTTTGATCCCAAGCATGGATCGCGAGGCAGATTTGCGCTTCAACGCAGGTTCCATTGATTACAGCATCGCCTGGATCCTGCTGACATTTCTTGGCGTGTTCGGCGCGCACCGGATGTATCAAGGCAAATGGATCACCGGGATCATCTATCTATTCACCGGCGGATTTTTTCTGCTGGGCGTGTTGTATGACTTCTGGACGCTGAATGACCAGATTTCTATTGAGAATGCGCGGCGGGGGTAGGGGCAGTGAATCCTCGCCAACACGACTGCGCGCAGTCGTGTTGGCGAGTGATTGATCAGCTGCTGTAGCTGATCCGTCCATCCACCAGGGTGTAGCGCACGGCTCCCGGCAGACAGTGACCAAGGAACGGGCAGTTTTCGCCTTTGGACAGCCATTTCTCGCCGACAACAGTAGAAGCCGTCGGGTCGAACAGCACCAGATCCGCTGGCGCACCGACACGCAATTGACCGGCAGGCAGGCGCAAGGCCGCCGCAGGGCCAGCGCTGAGGCGTGCCAGCAGGGTTGGCAGGTCGAGCAGGCCGTCTGCGACCAACGTCATCGCCAGCGGCAATAGCAGCTCAACGCTGCTGATGCCCGGCTCGGTCGCACCGAACGGGGCCAGCTTGGCGTCGCGTTCATGGGGTTGGTGATGGCTGGAGATGGCTTGAACCACCCCGGACTTCACGGCTTCACGCAGGCCATCGCGGTCGGCGCGGGTGCGTAGCGGCGGCTGGACGTGGTACAGGCTGGAGAAGTCGATCAGCGCTTCATCGGTGAGGATAAGCTGATACATCGCCACGTCGGCGGTGACCGGCAGCCCACGGGCCTGCGCCTGAGCGATCAGTTCCACACCGCGCGCACTGGTCAATTGGCTGAAGTGCGCGCGCACGCCGCTTTGTTCCACCAGCAGCAGATCCCGAGCCAAGGCCACGGTTTCGGCAGTCTCGGGAATGCCCGGCAAGCCGAGGAAGCTGGCAGTAGGGCCTTCATGGGCCAGGCCCCCTTCAGCCAGATCGCGGTCCTGAGAATGGAAAATCACCGTCAGGTCGAATGTCGCGGCGTATTCCAGTGCCCGGCACAACGTCCGGGTATTGCGAAAGCTGTCCAGACCATTGCCGAAGGCGACGCAGCCGGCATCGCGCAAGGCAATCAGCTCGGCCAGTTGCTCGCCTTCCAGACCCTTGCTGAAGGCGCCGATAGGGAACACTTTGCAATTGCCGGCTTCGCGTGCGCGGTCGATGATCAGCTCGGCCACGGCGGAGGTGTCGAGCACCGGTTTGGTCCGTGGCGGGCAGCACAAGCTGGTGACGCCGCCAGCTGCTGCGGCTTGGGTCTCACTGGCGATTGTGCCTTTACGGCTGTAGCCCGGTTCGCGCAGGGCTACGTTGAGGTCGACCAGGCCGGGTGCGGCGACCAGGCCCTTGGCCTCGATTGTCTGGCTGGCAACGAAACCTGCTGGAGCCTCGCCGAGGGCGATAATTTTGCCGGCTTCCAGGTGCAGATCAATGACGTTGTCCAGACTGCTGGTGGGGTCGATGACGCGAGCGCCGAGGATGCTGAGCTTCACTGGGCGTTCTCCTGCTCGAATTGACGTTGTGCGGTTTGCCCGCTCATGGCCATGGACAGCACCGCCATGCGGACTGCGATGCCGTAGGTGACCTGGTTGAGGATCACCGAATGGGCGCCGTCGGCCACTGCCGACTCGATCTCCACGCCGCGGTTGATCGGGCCTGGGTGCATGACAATGACGTCCGGTTTGGCGCCGGCCAGACGAGCGGTGGTCAGGCCGAACAGGCGGTAGAACTCACCTTCGCTGGGCAACAGACCGCCCTGCATGCGTTCGCGCTGCAGGCGCAGCATGATCACCACGTCGACGTCTTTGAGGCCGGCAGCCAGGTCGGTGTAGACCTTGACCCCGTACTGCTCGACGCCCACCGGCAACAAGGTTTTCGGCGCGACTACGCGGATGTCCGGGCAGCCGAGGGCTTTGAGCGCAATCATGTTCGAGCGCGCCACCCGCGAGTGCAGGATGTCACCAACGATGGCCACGGAGAGGTTTTCGAAACCACCCTTGTGCCGACGAATGGTGAGCATGTCGAGCATGCCCTGAGTCGGGTGCGCATGGCGGCCGTCGCCACCGTTGATGATCGCGACCTCTGGGCAGACATGTTCGGCGATGAAGTGCGCGGCGCCCGAGTCGCCATGACGCACGACGAACATGTCGGCGGCCATCGCTTCAAGGTTGCGCAGGGTGTCGAACAGCGTTTCGCCCTTGCTGGTGGACGAAGTCGAGACATTCAGGGTAATCACGTCGGCCGACAGCCGTTGGGCAGCCAGTTCGAATGTGGTGCGGGTGCGGGTCGAGTTCTCGAAGAACACGTTGCACACCGTCTTGCCGCGCAGCAGCGGGACTTTCTTTACCGCCCGGGCGCCGACTTCCAGAAAGGAGTCGGCGGTGTCGAGAATTTCGGTGAGTAACTCGCGGGGTAAGCCGTCGAGCGAAAGAAAGTGGCGCAGCTGGCCCTGATGATTGAGCTGCAGTGGGCGCTTGGCGTCGATAGGCGTCATCGCAAGGACTCTTTATTAAGGGCTAGAGGGCGGCGGCGGAGAGGTTCTGGTATTCAAGTGCGAGCGGCGCGGGGCCGAGCAATTTTACCCGCTCATCGGGCGCCAGCGACAGGGTTGCACCGACCACGTTGGGGCGAATCGGCAGCTCCCCGGCGTTAAGGTCGAGCAGGCAGACCAGGGTCACACTGGCCGGACGACCGTAATCGAACAGCTCGTTGAGCGCAGCGCGGATGGTCCGACCGCTCATCAGCACGTCATCGATCAGGACCAGGTGCTGGCCTTCTATCTCGAACGGCAGGGCCGAGGGTCGCACTTGCGGGTGCAAGCCGTTCTGGCTGAAATCGTCGCGGTAGAAGGACACGTCCAGTGTGCCCAGCGGCGACTGGCTGCCCAGTGCTTCAAGCAACGCCTGAGCGACCCAGATGCCGCCCGTGCGAATGCCGATATAACGCGGTTCAGTGATGTTGCGCTGGCTCAGATAGGCCTTCAGATCAATGGCCATCTGGCTGATCAGTGCGGCGGGATTGGGCAGGCTCATGGTTGCTCCTTCAGGGGCCTGAGCGTCTTTCACGCAGGTTGCTCAGGCTGAAAACTGGATGTCTATTCTTTCAATAAAGAGATCGATAAAGCGGTCACGCGTCGAACAGGGCGCCGTTGGCATCCAGCCAGCCCTGCAACAACAGTGCGGCAGCAATGGCGTCCACCGGGTTGTCGCGATAACTGCCTTTCTGCCCGCCACGGGACAGACGCTCGCCCTTGGCTTCAAAGGTGGTCAGGCGCTCGTCGTGGGTATACACCGGTAGGTTGTAGCGGCCGTTGAGTCGACGCGAGAATTTTTCAGCGCGGGCGCTCATGTCGCTCGGCGTGCCGTCCATATTCAGCGGCAGGCCGACGACAATGGCGTCGGGCTTCCATTCGCGGATCAGCGCTTCGACCTTGTCCCAGTCCGGGATGCCGTTCTGCGCTTTCAAGATGCACAGCTCGCGGGCCTGGCCGGTAATCACCTGGCCGACGGCAACGCCGATCTGTTTGGTGCCGTAATCGAAGCCCAGCAAAAGACGTAAAGCCATCAGGCGTGGCCCGCCTGACTGGTCAGCAAGCTGAGATTGACGCCCAGAACGGCCGCCGCCGCATGGAGGCGATGCTCACTCGGGATGTCGAACAGGATGGCTGGGTCGAACGGGCAGGTCAGCCAGATGTTGGCGGCCAGCTCGGCGTCCAGTTGCCCGGCTTCCCAGCCCGCATACCCGAGGGTGATCACATGTTGATCCGGGCCGTAGCCGTCAGCGATAGAGAACAGCACATCCTGAGACGTCGACAGCGCGAGGCCGCCGAGTTCGACCGTTGCCTGAAACTCCGGTCCGCTCGGGTGCAGGACAAAACCGCGATCGGTTTGCACCGGGCCACCGGAATGAATCGGGATGTGCTGGCAGCGCAACGGCGGTTCGATTCCGGGGCGCAGTTGCTCAAGAATATCCGCCAGCGTCAGGCTCTGTGGGCGGTTGATCACCAGACCCATGGCGCCATTTGCGTTGTGCTCGACAATGTAAGTCAAGGTTTGCGCAAAATTCGGATCGGCCATGTGCGGCATGGCAATCAGGAAGTGATGCTTGAGGTAGCTTGCGGGGACGTTTTTCATGAGCCCTAGTGTGGCGCTGCCCGGCGGGCCTGACAACTGGCTAATGTGATAGGTTTTCAGGTCTTCAGTTACTGGACAGCTTATCGCCACGGGCGAAACGCCAGGTGCGAATGATCTCCAGCCGGTCGATGTCGGCCAGATCGCCGGTGAACGGCGCAAAAGGCGCCGCCAATCGCACAATACGTTGCGCCGCTTGATCGAGCAGCGGCTGACCGGACGACTCCAGCACTAATATTTCGAACAGGGAGCCGTCGCGGTTGATCGACACCATCATCCGCAAATTACCGTACACCTGGTTGCGCCGCGCTTCTTCCGGATAGTTGAGATTGCCTATCCGTTCGATTTTTTTACGCCAGTCCTCTTTATACCAGGCACCTTTGTCGCGCATGGTCGACGCAGCGCTGAGGCGATGGATCTTCGGGCGCTTGGCGTACAACTGTTGTTCGTTGGAGAGTTCCGCTTCCAGGCTGGAAATTTCGCTGGTCAGCTGCGAGCTGTCGAAGGTCGGCGCGGCCTTGACGGCGGGCTCTTGCTTGACCTCTTCGCGCTTGCTCACGGTTTTCTGGGTTTTCTGCGCGGTGGTCGCGACCGCTGTTTTCGGTGCTACCTGCTTTTCCACCGGTTTGGCGGCAGGGGGCGGCGTCACCTTGTTGATCTTGGTGTCCTGAAATGGCGCCAGTTCGGTGGTCTTGGGGATCGCCTTCTTGTCCAGCGTGCCGCTGCCCTGCTGATTATCCTGGGCGAGAAAATCGGCTTTTTTCGGCGGGGCTTCGCTTTTGAAGGTGGCGAGGGTGATTTCCAGGGTTTTGGTGATGTCAGGCGGTTTGACGTAAGCGAAGCCCACACCAAGGATCAGCGCTACGTGGATCAGCGCTGCAATCATCAGGGTAAACCCAAGCCGATCAGCCGGGCGCACGCCGGCACGGGCGAGTTCAGGGGGCAGATCGTCGGCCAAAGCGTTCATCAACAGTCCAACATTTTCACAAGCCGCGCATGATAGCGCACTGTCGCAAAGACTGCGGTGTGCGCTGGTCTGGAGCTGGCCGGATCGGCCTGACCCCTGTGCAACCTGCACGGGGATCAGGCCGGGGATAACGTTTATCGGGCCTTGAGCTTCTTCTCGATGGCATCCATCAGCATGGACGCAATGTTGGTGCCGTATGCATTGTCGATTTCACGAATGCACGTCGGGCTGGTGACGTTGATTTCGGTCAGGTGCTCGCCAATGATGTCGATACCAACGAACAGCAGGCCTCTTTCGCGCAGTGTCGGGCCGACTTCGGCCGCGATCCAGCGGTCGTGCGGGGTCAAGGGGCGGGCTTCGCCACGACCACCGGCGGCCAGGTTGCCACGGGTTTCGCCAGCGGCCGGGATGCGTGCGAGGCAGTAAGGCACGGGTTCGCCGTCAATCATCAGGATGCGTTTGTCGCCGTCCTTGATCGCAGGCAGATAGCCTTGGGCCATAATCTGCTGCGTGCCATTGGCTGTCAGGGTTTCGAGGGTCACCGACAGGTTGGGATCGCCCTCGCGGTGGCGGAAGATGGACGTGCCACCCATGCCGTCCAGCGGTTTGAGGATCACATCGCCATGCAGTTCGGCGAATTCGCGCAAGATGTCCATGCGGCGGCTGACCAGGGTCGGCGGCGTGCATTGCGGGAACAACGTGGCAAACAGCTTCTCGTTGCAGTCACGCAGGCTCTGAGGGCGGTTGACCACCAGCACGCCGGCGCGCTCGGCCTGTTCGAGCAGGTACGTGGAGTACACGAACTCCATGTTGAACGGCGGATCCTTGCGCATCAGGATCACGTCGAGGTCATCCAGGCCGCTGTCGACCTCAGCTTCCAGTTCGAACCAGTGCTCGGGGTCGGCGAAGACTTTCAGTGGCTTCATCCGGGCACGTGCCTGGCCGGCGTTCTGGTACAAATCGTGCTGTTCCATATAGAACAGCGACCAACCGCGATCCTGGGCGGCAAGGAGCATGGCCAGCGAGCTGTCCTTTTTATAGGAGATGTCCTCGATGGGGTCCATGACAATCCCTAGGCGAACGCTCATGGGCAATATCCTCTGTCGGTAAGGGCCGCTTGGGCCTGAAAATAGGCGTCAGGGTGGCGCCGTGCATGCGCTGGGTCAAGAGGCAAGCACGCAGCGTCGGGCTTTATGGATTGCGTCTGGAGAGTGTGCTAAAAAGGCTCGGCACTTGGCCTTGGGCCCCGCTAATTAAGGGGCTGGGGGCTCATGGTAGCTCCATGTCAGCCTGTAGACGCCGGGCACAACGCAGCAAATCGACTCGCCGCGGCGATGGTAGAGCAAACATGGAACAGCATTCCACAGCTTTGAAAGTGATGATCATCGACGATTCGAAGACGATTCGCCGCACCGCAGAGACGCTATTAAAGAACGTCGGCTGCGAGGTCATCACCGCGATAGACGGGTTCGATGCGCTGGCGAAGATCGCCGACAATCACCCGCGAATCATTTTCGTCGACATCATGATGCCGCGCCTGGATGGCTATCAGACCTGTGCACTGATCAAGAATAACCGGGCGTTCAAGTCAACGCCGGTGATCATGCTGTCCTCCAGGGACGGCCTGTTCGACAAGGCCAAGGGCCGAATAGTCGGCTCAGACCAGTTTCTGACCAAGCCTTTCAGCAAGGAAGAACTACTGAACGCGATCAAGGCCCATGTGCCGGAGTTCGTTGCAGTAGAACAACAAGTATCTTGATGCCCTGTGACCCTGGCGGGTCGAGAGCATCCATTGCGTATGGGGAATACCATGGCTCGAATTCTGATCGTCGATGATTCGCCGACTGAAATGTACAAGTTGACCGGCATGCTGGAGAAGCACGGTCATCAGGTCCTGAAAGCCGAAAACGGCGCTGATGGCGTTGCCTTGGCCCGTCAGGAAAAACCCGACGCGGTGCTCATGGATATCGTGATGCCTGGTCTCAATGGTTTCCAGGCCACGCGCCAACTGACTAAAGACGCTGACACCAACATGATTCCGGTGATCATCATCACGACCAAGGATCAGGAAACCGACAAAGTCTGGGGCAAGCGCCAGGGCGCGCGTGACTACCTGACCAAGCCGGTGGATGAAGACACCCTGATGAAAACCCTGAATGCGGTATTGGCCGGCTGACGGTCCGCACTCATGGCCGAGTCGAAAACCGCCTTCCAGTTGCTCCTTGAAATCGATCAGCGCTGTCGCTCCCTCGCGGCCGGTCTGCCTTTGCAGGAGACGCGACAGCAAGACTGGAGCGGGATCGGTTTTCGCATGGGCGAGCAGTGTTATGTGGCGCCCATGGGGGAGATCAGCGAGATCCTGCATGAGCCGCGTTGCTCCGTATTGCCTGGGGTAAAGCCCTGGGTCAAGGGCGTGGCCAACTTGCGGGGGCGGTTGCTGCCGATCATGGATTTGTGTGCGTTTTTTGATCATGAGTTGTCGCCAGTGCGAAAGCAGCGGCGCGTGCTGGTGGTCGATCATCAAGATGTGTTCGCCGGGCTGATGGTCGATGAAGTGCTGGGTGTGCAGCATTTCAGTCAACGCAGCTTGATGCCTGAGCCACTTGTCGCGCTCGATGCGGGGGTCGCTCCGTTCATTCAGGGGCAATTCTTGCGTGAGCAGGCCTGGTTGGTATTCAGCCCGCATGCGCTGGCGCAATCACCGGGCTTCATGGATGTAGCGCTGTAACGTTTTTTCGGTGGGCCTCGACGGGCCCTTTTTTATTTCAGGGATGAATAGATGTCGCTGGCCAGGCGGGGGCCTGAATAATGAGCAAGACAGGTAGGTCGTTGGAGGGCGCGCGCAGTCGGTCGCAGATTGTTGTGCTGTTTGTCGCCCTGATCATTTTCATCATGTTGCTGTTCGCTAACTTCGCCTACCTCAACACTCAGTCGAATTACGATAAACAGTACATCGGCCACGCGGGCGAGCTGCGCGTGTTGTCTCAGCGAATCGCCAAAAATGCCTCCGAAGCCGCCGCCGGCAAGGCGCCTGCGTTCAAACTGTTGGCCGATGCCCGCAACGATTTTGATCTGCGTTGGGGCTACCTGAAAAAAGGTGACAAGGCCACCGGGCTACCGTCGGCCCCGTCAGCCGTGCGTGAGGAAATGCAGGCCGTGCAGAAGGACTGGGAGAGTCTGCGCAAGAGCACCGACGTGATTGTCGCCAGTGAACAGACTGTCCTGTCCCTGCATCAAGTGGCGGCAACCCTGGCCGAAACCATTCCGCAGTTGCAGGTCGAGTACGAAAAAGTCGTCGACAGCCTTCTGCAAAATCATGCCCCGGCCAGTCAGGTGGCGGTGGCTCAGCGTCAGTCGCTGTTGGCTGAGCGGATTCTCGGTTCGGTCAACACTGTACTGTCCGGGGATGACACCGCGGTGCAGGCCGCCGATGCATTCGGTCGCGACGCGAGCCTGTTTGGCCGGGTGCTCAATGGCATGATTGAAGGCAATCCGGTGATGAAAATCACCCAGGTCCAGGACCACGATTCCCGCGTGCGCCTGACCGAAATTGCCGAACTGTTCCAGTTCGTCTCAGGCTCCGTGGATGAAATCCTCGAAACCTCGCCCGAGCTGCTTCAAGTGCGTGAATCGGCCAGTACTATCTTCACCACCTCGCAAACCCTGCTCGACGAAGCGTCGGTGCTGGCCGATCATTTTGAGCACCTGGCCAGCGGGCGTTCGATGCACAGCATCGGCGGCTACCTGCTGGGCCTGCTGGCGTTGATGTCGATCATCCTGATCGGCATCGTGATGGTGCGTGAAACCAACCGCCAGTTGCGCGAAACCGCCGAGAAGAACGAGCGTAATCAGCACGCGATCATGCGTCTGCTCGATGAGATCGAAAACCTCGCCGACGGTGATCTGAGGGTCGCCGCGTCCGTGACCGAAGACTTCACCGGGGCGATTGCCGACTCGATCAATTACTCCATCGACCAGTTGCGCGACCTGGTGGCCACGATCAACCTGACTGCGGAGCAAGTCGCGTCAGCGGTGGCAGACACACAGACCACGGCCATGCAATTGGCGGCGGCGTCCGAGCATCAGGCGTTGCAGATTGCCGCAGCCTCGACCGCGATCAATAACATGGCGATTTCCATCGATGAGGTCTCGGCCAATGCGTCGGAGTCTTCGGCGGTGGCAGAGCGGTCGGTGGCCATTGCCAATAAAGGCAACGAGGTGGTGCACAACACCATTAACGGCATGGACAACATCCGTGAGCAGATTCAGGACACCTCCAAGCGGATCAAACGTTTGGGCGAGTCTTCTCAGGAAATCGGCGACATTGTCAGCTTGATCGATGATATTGCTGATCAAACCAATATTCTGGCCCTCAATGCGGCGATACAAGCCTCGATGGCTGGGGATGCCGGACGTGGCTTCGCGGTGGTTGCCGATGAAGTGCAACGGCTGGCGGAGCGTTCTTCGTCGGCCACCAAGCAGATTGAAACCCTGGTTCGGGCGATTCAGAACGACACCAACGAGGCGGTCATCTCCATGGAACAGACGACCAGTGAAGTGGTGCGCGGCGCCCGACTGGCGCAGGATGCCGGGGTAGCGCTGGAGGAAATCGAGGGCGTTTCGAAAACCCTCGCGGCGTTGATTCAGAGCATCACCAACGCTGCGCAGCAGCAGGCGTCCTCTGCGGGGCAGATTTCCCGGACCATGAGCGTGATTCACCAGACCACGACACAAACGACGTCTGGCACCACGGCCACGGCGGAAAGTATCGGCAACCTTGCGAAAATGGCCAGCGAGATGCGGCGTTCGGTGTCTGGTTTTACGTTGCCGCCGTCGTAAGGCCCGGGTTGAACACCTGGGTAAATAATAGGTAATGACTGGAGTTGTTATGGCTGATCGGCACGACTACGTGGCCCTCGAATGGGTCAAGGGCGAAATTGCCGAAACGCTCAAACAGGCCCGCCAAGCCCTCGAAGCGTTTGTCGCACACCCACAGGACCCGGCCGCGATGGTCGAGTGCCTGAGCTGTGTGCATCAGGTGCACGGCAGCCTGCAAATGATCGAGTTCTATGGCGCGGCGCTGCTCGCCGAAGAAATTGAGCAGTTGGCGCTGGCGTTGCAGCAAGGCCGCGTGGCGCAACAGGCCGAAGCCGTATATTTGCTGACGCAGGCGATGGTGCAGATGCCGGTTTACCTCGAGCGCATCCATACCGCCAGACGCGATTTGCCGCTTGTAGTGCTGCCGTTGTTGAATGATTTGCGCAGCGCCCGAGGCGAGAGCCTGCTGTCGGAAACCAGCCTGTTTGCCCCGCAGCTGCTCTGCGTTCCCGAACTCGACGCGCAAGCGTTGGCCAGGCTCGACAGCCCGGACCTTGCGGCGTTGCTGCGCAAGTTGCGGCAAATGCTCCAAACGGCGTTGGTCGGTTTACTGCGTGAGCAGGAGGTGCAGACCAACCTCGGTCACATGGCCAAAGTGTTTAGCCGCCTTGAGGCATTGTGCAAAGACGCACCGCTCGGCCTGTTGTGGCAGATCGCGTCGGCGCTGGTCGAAACCATGGCTGACGGCCAGTTCACCAATAGCCCGGCGCTGCGCGGTCTGCTCAAAGAGTCTGACAAGGAACTCAAGCGCTTGCTTGAGCAGGGCATCAGCGCAATCAATCAGCCGGCGCCGGATGAGTTGCTCAAGAGCCTGTTGTTTTATATCGCCAAATCCGACAGTCAGGCGCCGCCCATGCTGCTGCTCAAAGATCAATACGGCCTCGCCGAATCCCTGCCCGATACCGCGTTGGTCGACGAGGAGCGTGCGCGGCTGGCGGGCCCGGATCGCGATGCGATGCGCTCGGTGGTGGTCGCGTTATGCGAGGAGCTGGTGAGGGTCAAAGAGCGCCTGGACGTCTTCGTGCGCAGCGACCGCAAGCACGTTGGCGAACTCAACAGCCTGCTGCCGCCGCTGCAACAGGTCGCGGATACCTTGGCCGTCCTTGGCTTCGGTCAGCCGCGTAAAGTCATCATCGACCAATTGGCGGTTGTCCTGGGTTTGGCTCAGGGCCAACGCGAAGCCGATGACTCTGCGTTGATGGATGTCGCTGGCGCACTTCTATACGTCGAAGCGACCCTGGCCGGGATGGTCGGCACCGTGGAGCAGACGCACCGCGAAGACAGCCGTTTGCCAACGACAGACCTGACCGAGATCCATCAACTGGTGATCAAAGAGGCGCGTATCGGGTTGCAGCAGGCCAAGGACATGATCATCGATTATATCGACGGCCCCTGGGATCGGCAGCGGCTCGAGCCTTTACCCGCGCTGCTGGTGCAGGTACGCGGGGCACTGGCGATGATTCCGCTGGCGCGAGCAGCAAGCCTGCTCGCGGCTTGCAACGAGTACATTGAGGCGCATTTGCTGGCGGACAACACGCCACCGACCTGGGCTCAGCTCGATGGTCTGGCAGACGCCCTCACCAGTATTGAGTATTACCTGGAGCGTTTGGGCCAGGATCACGAAGCACCGGGTGAGCAAGTGCTCGACCGGGCTCAGTCCAGTCTGGAGGGCCTCGGGTATTCACCGATGCCGGACGCCGCTGTCGAGGTGCCGCTGCTCGATGAGGTGATCAGTCAGGACGAGTTGCTTGAGTTGCAGGCCCGGCAGGAGCTGGTCAGCCCGACGCAGACCATCGCCCAAGTGCTTGCCAGTCCAATTTCGGCAGTTAATCCGCCGGCCCTTTATGTGCCGACCAGCCTGCTGCCGCCGCCCGCCGATGAAGAGCGGGTGGACGACGAGCTGCTTGAGGTGTTTCTCGAAGAGACTGATGAGGTGTTGGTGGCGCTTCATGAGCACTTGCCACAATGGTTCGAGGACCCTCGTGACACGCTCGCGCTGACCGAAGTTCGCCGGGCGTTTCATACCCTCAAAGGCAGCGGGCGGATGGTCCGTGCGCTGATCCTCGGCGAGTTGGCCTGGTCAGCGGAGAACCTGCTCAACCGGATCATGGAGAACAGCGTCAAACCCGATCAGCGCGTTCGGCATTTGCTGGCTGACGTGCTGGCCTTGTTGCCTGAGGTTATTCGCGAATTCGCCGACAATGCTCAGCGTCAGCGTGATGATGTCGACCTGTTGGCTGCCTGTGCCCACGCGCTGGCCAAGGGCGAAGAGGTGCTCATCGCTGCGGTCATGGCCCATACCGTCAACGTCAACGATGAGGCGCTGGACCCGCACTTGCTGGAGATTTTCCGTCAGGAAGCGCGAAGCCATCTCGACACGCTCAATCGCTTTCTCGACAGCGCCACCGAAGCCGTGTCCCCGCCCATCAGCGATGACCTGCAGCGCGCCCTGCACACGCTCAAAGGCAGCGCTTACATGGCGGGCGTGTTGCCCATCGCCGAGTTGGCCAGACCCCTGGATCAGTTGGTCCTCGAGTTCAAATCCAATCTGATTCCGCTGAGGCAGGCAGAAATTCAGCTACTGAAGGCCGCCGAACCCTTGTTTCGTCAGGGCCTGGTCCAGCTCGACAGCGACCCTCTGGCTGCCATCGCGGGCGCAGCGGCGCTGATCGACGAGGCGCATTCGCTGCTGGACATCCGCCTGGCGGCTGCCCTTAGCGCACCGAGCAACGGCCTGCGCATCAAGCGCAATCCGCAATTGATCGCGACCTTTCTGGCCGAGGGCATGGACATTCTGCTCGATGCCGAAAGCCTGTTGCAGCGCTGGCAGCAGCATCCCGGCGAGCGCCAGGAATTGAGCGCCCTGCTTGACGAGTTGACCACTCTGGGTCACGGCGCGCACATGGCCGATCTGCCGCAGGTGGATGAGCTGTGCGAGGCACTGCTGGACCTGTATGGCGCGGTTGAAGAAAGCAGCCTGGCGGTCAGCGAGCGCTTCTTTCATGAGGTTGAAAGCGCGCACGAAGCCTTGATCAACATGCTTGACCAAGTGGCGGCAGGCCAAGAGGTGGATGCCAGCCCGGAACGCATTCGGGCCTTGCGCGAATTGCTCGATCAAGCCCTCGACCCTGGCGCCATGGGCCTGATCAAAAGCGACGGTAGCCGCGCGCTGAGCATCACCGAACTGAATGCAGCGACCGAGCAACTCGCGATTGAACAGGCGGTTGAACCCGCGGTTCAGCCCTCTGTGCCGACGCCCGGAGAAACCGATGCACCGCTAAGCGGCCTCGATGACGAGATCGTGGAAATCTTCCTTGAAGAGGCGGTGGATATTCTCGACAGCGCCGGGCAGGCATTGCACCGTTGGCTGTCCGACCCGGACAACCCGTTGCCGCTGTCATCGCTGCAACGCGATTTGCACACCCTCAAGGGTGGCGCGCGCATGGCCGGAATCGGCCCCGTGGGCGATCTGGGTCATGAGCTGGAATCCCTCTACGAAGGCTTGATCGACCGCCGCTACTGTCACTCGTCCGCATTGGCTGACCTGCTGCTGCAAAGCCACGACCTGCTCGCGACCCTGCTGGAGCAATTGCAAGACCATCAGCCGCTTAGCAGTCCGGTTGAGTTGATCGAGGATATCCGTGATTTTCGCCAGGGCACTGGCCAAGGCTCACGCCCTGACGTCGAGCCGAAACCCGCCAGATCAGCGGTCGATATCCTCGAAGAGCGCGACCCTGAATTGCTGGAGATCTTCCTTGAAGAAGGCTTCGACATTGTCGAAAGCTCCGGTGGTGCCTTGGCCCGTTGGCAGGATGAGCCGCAAAACACGGTTGAAGTGGAAAACCTGCTGCGTGACCTGCACACCCTCAAGGGCGGCGCACGGATGGTGGAAATCGCCCCTATTGGCGACCTCGCCCATGAACTGGAGTTTCTCTATGAAGGTCTGTCCGCCGGCGTGCTGCACAGTAATCCACTGCTGATCAGCTTGCTGCAAAGTGGGCACGACCTGTTGGCTGCAATGCTTGACGCCGTGCGTGCGCGGCATCCGCTGCCCAGCGCCACGTTGTTGATCGAGAGCATCCATCGTTTCAGCAGCCCAAACGGTTTGGGGTCGCTCACCGCCAAAGCGACACTGGACGATACGCCGCGCGAGCCAGCCCCCTCCAACGCGGCGGCAGCGTCTTCGACGGCCGAAGCCGAGGCTGAGCGCACCCCGCCGGAAATGGTCAAAGTGGCGGCCGAACAGCTGGAAAGCCTGGTCAATCTGGCGGGCGAAACGTCGATCTTCCGGGAGCGTATCGAACAGCAAGTCAGCGATGCCCATGTCACGCTGGTTGAGATGGAAACCACCATCGAGCGCATGCGCGACCAGTTGCGGCGTCTGGACATCGAAACCCAGGGGCGGATTCTCAGCCGCGAACAGGTGCAAGCCGAGCGCTTGGGCTATGAAGAATTCGATCCGCTGGAAATGGATCGTCATTCGCAGTTGCAGCAGCTTTCACGGGCCTTGTTCGAGTCCGCTTCCGACCTGCTCGACCTTAAAGAAACCCTCGACACCCGAAATCACGACGCGCAAGCGCTGTTGTCCCAACAGGCGCGAGTCAATACGGAGTTGCAGGAAAGCCTGATGCGCACGCGCATGGTGCCGTTCGAGCGCTTGCTCCCACGTTTGCGGCGGATCGTGCGCCAGGTCTCCGGTGAGCTGGATAAACAGGTTCGCTTCGACGTGGGCGACGCAGAAGGTGAAATGGACCGTAGCGTGCTGGAGCGCATGGTCGCGCCGCTGGAACATATGCTGCGTAACGCCATCGATCACGGTCTGGAAAGTGCCGAAGAGCGCCGTGCCATAGGCAAGCCGCAAGAGGGCCGGATCAGTCTGAGCATGGTTCACGAAGGCGGCGATATCGTCATCGAGATGCGTGATGATGGCGGCGGTATTGATCTCGGGGCCGTGCGCCGCAAAGCCATAAAGCGTGGCTTGATGGAAGCGGATGCCGAACTGAGTGATTACGAATTGCTCCAGTTTATCCTCCAGGCCGGGTTTTCCACGGCCGAAAAAGTCACCCAGATCTCCGGTCGTGGCGTGGGCATGGACGTGGTGCACGCCGAGGTCAAACAGCTTGGCGGCTCAATGGTCATCGACTCGACGCCGGGGCAGGGCACGTGCTTTCAAATTCGTTTACCGTTCACCGTGTCGGTCAACCGGGCGTTGATGGTGCAGTGCGGCGAAGAGCAATACGCGGTGCCGCTCAATACGGTCGAAGGCATCGTGCGGGTTATGCCCGGCGAACTGGAAGCCTGTTACCAGTCCGATCCTCCACGCTACCAGTTCGCCGAGCGCAGCTATGAGCTGCGCTACCTCGGCGAGCTGCTGAACAATGGCCTGCCTTCCAAACTGCTCGGCCAGACCCAGCCATTGCCCGTGCTGTTGGTGCATGTGCACGACCATTGGGTGGCGGTGCAGGTGGATGCGCTGGCGGGCTCGCGGGAAATTGTGGTGAAAAGCCTCGGTGCGCAATTCGCCGGGGTGCAGGGCATTTCCGGCGCGACCATTCTTGGCGATGGGCGCGTGGTGTTCATTCTCGACCTGCCCGCGCATATCCGCGCCTTGTATGGTCGTCTGCAAGCGCAGCAAGCCGCCGGCCAAAGCGCGCCGAAGTTCATCGAGGTCGAACAAACCCGTCCGTTGTTGGTGATGGTGGTGGACGACTCGGTGACGGTGCGCAAGGTCACCAGTCGTCTGCTCGAGCGCAACGGCATGAGCGTGCTGACGGCCAAAGACGGGATCGACGCCATGGCGCTGTTGCAGGAACACACCCCCGACATCCTGCTGCTGGACATCGAAATGCCGCGCATGGACGGCTTTGAAGTCGCCAGCAAGATCCGCAATGACGACCGGCTCAAAGACCTGCCGATCATCATGATCACCTCCCGCTCCGGACAAAAACACCGCGACCACGCCATGGCTATTGGCGTTAACGACTACCTGAGCAAGCCGTATCAGGAGTCAGTATTGCTGGAAAGCATCGCCCAATGGAGTCCGGTACATGTCTAGCGCAACCCCCAGCCAGCTGACCACTTTGACGGGGTTGCTGCTGCCCCTGGGTGACCGCAACCTGCTGGTGCCCAACGTCGCCGTGGCGGAACTGATCGACTATCAGGACAGCAACGCCGAACCCGATGCACCCATCTGGTACCTGGGACCGATTTACTGGCGCAACCGCACCTTGCCGCTGCTCAGCTTCGAAGCCACCTGCGGCAGCCGCACCCGTGTCGGCGGCCGGGCCCGTATCGTCGTCCTCAACGCCCTGGGTGGCCGCGCCGACCTTGAGTTCATAGCGCTGCTGACCCAGGGTATTCCTCGTTCCTGCAAGCTCGACAGCCAACTCAGCTACGTCGACGTGCCCTTGGCCGAACTGGAACTGGCAGCGGTGCAAGTCGGCGACACCGTCGCGAAAATCCCGGACCTGGTGGGCCTGGAGGAATTGTTGGTGGCGGCGGGGCTGGTTTAGACGGTGTGGGCTTGCCTGCGAGAAGGCCGGCACGGCCTTCTGGCGGCGGTGAATGCACTACTTTTTCCAGCACTTCGCGCTGGATCGCAGCCTTCGGCAGCTCCTACGGGGAATCATCCTTTGGATGAAATCATTACTCCAACCGTAATGATTTCATCCGTTGCTTGATTGATGCGCTTCACCATTCGCTCATAAGGTGGCTCACGACAGCGAAAACGCGTGGAGTGAGCATGACAATAATAAATACACCCGATCCGCGCTGGTCGCGTCGGCGCAGCGAAAAGCAGCGGCGACTCGAGCAGGTGCGGTCTCTCGCCGATGGCGTGGTGTTGCCGACCGAGAATATCGTCGCCGCGCTGGAGGCCTTGTTGGTCTCCGGCGACCGCGTGGTGCTTGAAGGCAACAACCAGAAACAGGCAGATTTTCTTTCCCGTTCCCTGGCCAAGGTCGATCCGGCCAAGTTGCATGATCTGCACATGATCATGCCCAGCGTCGGCCGGTCCGAGCACCTGGATCTGTTTGAACGCGGCATCGCCCGCAAGCTGGATTTTTCCTTCGCTGGCACGCAAAGCCTGCGCATCAGCCAGTTGCTGGAAGATGGCTTGCTGGAAATCGGCGCCATCCATACCTACATCGAATTGTACTCACGGCTGGTGGTCGACCTGATCCCCAACGTGGTGTTGGCGGCCGGCTTCATGGCGGACCGTGCCGGTAACATTTATACCGGTCCCAGTACTGAGGACACCCCGGCACTGGTCGAGCCGGCAGCGTTTAGTGATGGCATCGTGATCTTCCAGGTCAATCAGTTGGTGGACGATGTCAGCGACCTGCCGCGGGTCGATATTCCGGCGTCCTGGGTCGACTTCGTGGTGGTGGCTGATCAGCCGTTTTACATCGAGCCGCTGTTCACCCGTGACCCACGCCACATCAAGCCTGTGCATGTGTTGATGGCGATGATGGCGATTCGCGGCATTTATGAAAAACATAATGTGCAGTCACTGAACCACGGCATCGGTTTCAACACGGCCGCCATTGAACTGATTTTGCCCACTTACGGCGAGTCCCTGGGTCTGAAAGGCAAAATCTGTCGCAACTGGACCCTCAACCCGCACCCAACGTTGATTCCGGCCATCGAAAGTGGCTGGGTCGAAAGCATCCACTGCTTCGGCACTGAGTTGGGCATGGAAAACTATATTGCGGCGCGGCCTGACGTGTTCTTTACCGGCCGTGATGGCTCGCTGCGCTCCAACCGGATGATTTGCCAGTTGGCCGGTCAGTACGCGGTGGACCTGTTTATCGGCGCGACGTTGCAGGTGGATGGCGATGGTCACTCTTCGACTGTGACCCGTGGGCGCCTGGCCGGTTTCGGCGGCGCACCGAACATGGGCCATGACCCGCATGGTCGTCGTCATGCGACCCCGGCCTGGCTGGACATGCGTCAGCAGACCGGTGACGGTCCGGCCGCCTACCTTGAGCGCGGCAAGAAGCTGGTGGTGCAGATGGTCGAGACCTTCCAGGAAGGTGGCAAACCGACCTTCGTCGAGACCCTGGACGCGATTGATGTGGCGAAGAAGAGCGGCATGCCGCTGGCGCCGATCATGATCTACGGCGATGACGTGACCCACTTGCTCACAGAAGAAGGCATCGCCTATCTGTACAAGGCGCGGACTCTGGAAGAACGCCAGGCGATGATCGCGGCAGTCGCAGGGGTGACGGCCATCGGCATGCGTCACAACCCTAAAGACACAGCGCGCATGCGCCGCGAAGGCTTGATCGCCTTGCCCGAAGATTTGGGCATCCGCCGTACCGACGCCAGCCGCGAATTGCTCGCTGCGAAAAGCGTTGCCGACCTGGTCGAGTGGTCCGGCGGCTTGTACAGCCCGCCCGCCCAATTCAGGAGCTGGTGATGCGCGCACTCAACCTGAAACCCATCGTTGTTTCGCTAGCCGACCGCCTGGCTGACCTGGCCGTGGATGCGCTGATCGATGAAGCAGACCTGTCGCCGAAACCGGCGTTGGTCGACCGTCGCGGCAGTGGCGCGCATCAGGATCTGCACCTGGGCTTGATGCACGCTTCTGCGCTGTCGTTGTGGCCGGCGTTCAAGCACATGGCCGAAGCTGCCCTTGAATTTGGCGTCGTTGGCCAGCCACTGCGCGAGGCCGTGGGGCGGATCGGTCGCGAAGGTGAAGTGGCGATGCTACACACCACCGGTGGCGTGAACACCCATCGCGGGGCGATCTGGGCCTTGGGTCTGCTGGTGACGGCGGTGGCGCTGGAACCGGGCCATTGCACGGCGTCGGGTGTGAGCCTGCGGGCCGCGAAACTGGCGTTGATCGATGACCGCCATTCGCCGTTGCAGAACAGCCACGGTGCCAACGTCGCCCAGCGTTATGGCGCACGCGGCGCTAGGGAACAGGCGCAGTTGGGCTTTCCAGCCGTGATCCAGCATGGCCTGCCGCAATTGCAACGCAGCCGCGCCGCCGGGCACGGCGAACAGAACGCACGACTCGATGCCCTGATGGCGATCATGACCACCCTGGCCGACACCTGCGTGCTGTACCGCGCCGGTCAGCCGGGACTTGAGGCCATGCAATTCGGCGCGCAAAAGGTCCTGGATGCCGGCGGCAGCGCCAGCCTCGATGGTCGGCGTTGCCTGCATGAACTGGATCAACAGCTGTTGAGCCTGAACGCATCGCCGGGTGGCGCTGCGGACCTGCTCGCCGCGTGCCTGTTTATCGATAGCCTTGAGCCTGGGCTCGGCGACCAATCGAGGATTTTTTGATCATGGAAACCCTGTCTTTTGAATTCCCTGCCGGGCAGCCGCCCCTGAGGCGCGCGTTGGTGGGTTGTGTCGGTTCGGGTGATCTGGAAGCGCTGCTTGAGCCGGGTCAGCCGGGCAAGCTATCGATACAGGTCGTGACATCAGTCAACGGCAGTGCCGCCCGTTGGCAGCACTTGTTCGAGCGCATGTTCGACGGGCAATTGCCGCCCGCGCTGGCCATCGATATTCATGATTTCGGCGCGACGCCGGGTGTGGTGCGGTTGCGTCTGGAGCAAGGTTTCGAGGAGATCGGTCATGACTGACAACGCCCGTTTATTGCGTCAGCACAGCTTCGTCGAACTCAACGCTCGCCAGCGTGCTCGCGCCATACTGGATGCCGGAAGCTTTCGTGAGTTGCTCGACCCCTTCGCTCGGATGATGTCGCCTTGGCTGGCCAAGCAAGGCGTTGTGCCGCAGGCCGATGATGGCGTGGTGATCGCCAAAGGTTCTATCGGCGGCCTGCCAGTGGTCATCGCAGCCATTGAAGGCGCGTTTCAAGGTGGCAGCCTCGGCGAAGTCGGCGGGGCCAAGATTGCGGGTGCGCTGGAACTGGCCGCTGAAGACAACCGTAACGGCATTCCAACCGCCGCCGTGTTGCTTCTGGAAACCGGCGGTGTGCGCCTGCAAGAAGCCAATCTTGGGCTGGCGGCGATTGCTGATATCCATGCGGCGATTGTCGATTTGCGCCAGTACCAGCCGGTGATTGGTGTGATTGCCGGGAGCGTTGGCTGCTTCGGCGGGATGTCCATCGCTGCCGGTCTATGCAGTTATATAGTGGTGACTCGCGAGGCGCGTCTGGGTTTGAACGGACCACAGGTGATCGAGCAGGAAGCGGGCATCGAAGAGTACGACTCGCGCAACCGACCTTTCATCTGGAGCCTGACCGGGGGTGAACAACGCTTCGCCAGCGGCTTGGCAGATGGTTTCTCGATTGATGATGTGACGAGTATTCAGCGCCAGGTCGATACGTGGCTCAAGCAGGGCTTGCCTGAACAACAACGCAGCGGTCAATACGCACTGTTTCTGCAGCGCCTGGCGCAGCTGGATACAGCACCCCAAATCGATCCACAGACGGTGCGCACCCTTTATCAAGGAGAACAGCCATGAGCGAGCACGTAACCATGAGCGAGTATTCGCAGCGCGGGTTGCACTGGTTTTTGGCGTTGAGTGGCGGGGCGCGTGAAGTAGTTGGTTTGCCGGCCTCGCTCAAGGTGGCCGACGGCGTGCTGGGCGATGAGCCAGCACGTTTTCTGGCGGTGGTCGCTGACCCTGAAAACCGTTTCCCTCGGGCGCGCAACGGCGAAGTCGGGCTGCTCGAAGGCTGGGGTTTGGCCAAGGCGGTGGACGACGCCATACAGCTGGATCAGCGCAGTGAGCACAAGCGCGCCTTGATCGTCATCGTCGATGTGCCGAGCCAGGCGTACGGTCGGCGCGAAGAAGCGCTGGGCATTCATCAAGCCCTCGCTGGTGCGGTCGATAGCTATGCGCGTGCCCGTCTGGCTGGGCATCCGGTGATTGCCCTGCTGGTGGGCAAGGCCATGTCCGGTGCATTTCTGGCCCATGGTTATCAGGCCAACCGCCTGATTGCCCTGCGCGATCCCGGCGTGATGGTGCATGCGATGGGCAAGGCTTCAGCGGCTCGGGTCACTTTGCGTACGGTCGAAGAGCTGGAAAAACTGGCCGCCAGCGTGCCGCCGATGGCCTATGACATCGACAGTTACGCGACCCTCGGTTTGCTGTGGGAAAGTCTGTCCGTCAGCCAGATCGAGCAACCGACGGCGCAAGACATCGATCATGTTCAGGCGTGCCTGACACTGGCGATCAAGGACGTGCAAGCGACCGGCACTGACCTGAGCAGTCGCCTGGGTGCGAGCAATCGTGCGGCGTCTGCCAAGGTGCGTGAATTGCTGCGGGCGCAGTGGTAAATGAACGCCTCTGTTGCTGTGCGACCCCATGACTTGCTCTGGGGTTTGCCTGTGCACGCGCTGCCTGACGATGCGCCGGGCTGGGTCGCCGAGGCGCTGAGCCTTGGCCATCCGGTGGTGGTGCGTCGTGCGGTGTGTGCGGCGGATCAGATCGCGGTCGGTGTTCGCGGTCAGCAGCGCGAACAGCGCTACGCCACGCTGATCAAGTGCGCTGATGTCCAGCGCCAAGTGCAGCCGGAGCAACTCATTCATGTGAAGAGCCAGGAGGGTCGCGACTGGCCTGCACTGCGAGCGCTGGCTCAGGTTCGGCCTCTGATGGAAGACCTGGGGCTGGTGTGGGGCGTCAGCGGCAGTGCCGGTTTTGAACTGGCCAGCGGGTTGGCTGCGCTGCACCGTGACAGCGACCTTGATTTGATTCTGCGCACGCCTCAGTTTTTCAGCCGCGAGCAGGCGGCCGATCTGGTCCGCGTATTGGATGCAGCGACGACGAGGACGGGCTGCCGGATCGATCTGCAATTACAATTCCCAAGCGGTGGTGTGGCCTTGCGCGAGTGGGCCGGGTCGGCGCGCAAGGTCCTGCTTAAAACCGCTGAGGGCGCGTGCCTGCTCAGCGATCCTTGGCGGTTGAGCGAGTACGCCGCATGAGCAGCCTTATGGTGTTTCCTGGCCAGGGCGCGCAACAGCCGCACATGCTGCATCGGTTGCCGGATGAAGCGCTGGTCCGCGACTGTTTGCGCCAAGCCAGCGACGCACTGGGTGAAGAGGTACTGGCACTCGATTCGGTTGAAGCCCTGGCCGATAGCCGTGCCGTGCAGTTGTGTTTATTGATTGCCGGTGTGGCCTGCGCCCGCGTGCTGATCGAGCGCGCAAGTCCCCCCGACTATGTTGCGGGCCTGTCTATAGGTGCCTATCCAGCGGCGGTGATTGCCGGGTCGCTGGCGTTTGGCGATGCCGTGCGTCTGGTGGCCTTGCGCGGCGAGCTGATGCAGAGCGCTTACCCCCATGGTTACGGCATGACCGCAATCATGGGGCTGGATCAACCTGCTGTCGAAGCGTTGATCGGGCAGGTTCATAGCCCGGCCACCCCCGTTTATCTGGCCAACATCAATGCCGATAACCAGTGGGTGATCGCGGGCAGCGATGGCGCGATGGCGGCGGTCGCCGAGGGTGCGAAAAACAACGGCGCGGCGGCGGTCAAGCGTCTGGCAGTCAGCGTGCCGTCCCATTGTGCGTTGCTGGAGCAACCCGCAGCGGCGCTGGCCGAGGCTTTCGCCAAGGTACCGATGCAGGCACCGACCTTGCGTTACCTCAGCGGCAGTACCGCACGCCTGGTGCTGACTGCCGATAAATTACGCGACGACCTGGCGTTCAACATGTGCCGGGTGATCGATTGGCGCAGCACCGTGCAAACCGCCTACGAGCGTGGCGTGCGCCTGCAGATCGAGTTACCGCCGGGCACCGTGTTGACGGGCCTGGGCAGAAAAGTGTTCGAACAAGGAGCGGCAGTCGCCTTTCAAGGGGCTCGCCTGGATACGTTGAGTGCGCTGCTGCGTGAGGAGGAAACCCGCAACCCATAAACCGTGTGGCAGCTGCGAAGGATAAAAACAACAACTTCGGCAACGCAATGTGAGGATAAAAATAATGATTATTTACGGTGTGGCCTTGCTGGCTATCTGCACCCTGGCGGGCGTCATTCTCGGCGATATGCTCGGCGTGCTACTGGGCGTTAAATCCAATGTGGGCGGGGTCGGTATCGCCATGATCCTGTTGATCTGCGCCCGTCTGTGGATGCACAACCGCGGCGGCATGACCAAGGAATGCGACTTGGGCGTGGGTTTCTGGGGCGCCATGTACATTCCTGTCGTGGTCGCCATGGCCGCGCAACAGAACGTGGTCGCTGCCTTGCACGGTGGACCGGTTGCGGTATTGGCGGCCATCGGTTCGGTGGTGGTCTGCGGTTGCACCATTGCGCTGATCAGTCGAACCCATAAGGGCGAACCTTTGCCGGACGAAGAGCCGACAATCATCCCGGGCGTGACATCGGTAGGGGGGCGTTGATATGTGGGCTCTCATGGAAAAAGGTTTGGCAAATAACGGCCTGGTCACTGCGTTCGCCTTTATCGGCGTGGTGATGTGGATTTCGGTGGTGATTTCAAAAAGACTCACGTTCGGGCGGATTCACGGCTCGGCCATTGCCATCGTTATCGGGCTGGTGCTGGCGTGGGTCGGCGGCACCATGACCGGCGGACAAAAAGGCCTGGCGGACCTCACGCTGTTTTCGGGCATCGGCTTGATGGGTGGGGCCATGTTGCGTGACTTCGCCATTGTCGCCACGGCGTTCGAAGTGCAGGCCAGTGAAGCGCGCAAGGCCGGGTTGATCGGCGCTATCGCCTTACTGTTGGGCACCGTACTGCCGTTTATCGTGGGCGCGAGCATTGCCTGGGCTTTTGGCTATCGCGATGCAATCAGCATGACCACCATTGGCGCAGGTGCAGTGACGTACATCGTCGGGCCGGTGACCGGCGCAGCGATTGGCGCGAGTTCGGATGTGGTGGCACTGTCCATCGCGACAGGCTTGATCAAAGCGATTTTTGTGATGGTCGGCACGCCGATGGCCGCACGCTGGATGGGCCTGGACAATCCACGCTCGGCGATGGTGTTCGGTGGCTTGGCCGGCACGGTCAGCGGCGTGACCGCAGGCCTGGCGGCGACGGACCGTCGGCTGGTGCCTTACGGCGCCTTGACCGCGACCTTCCACACCGGGCTCGGCTGCCTGTTGGGGCCGTCGGTGTTGTACTTCATCGTGCGCGGGATTGTGGGGGCGTAACAAAACCTTCAAGTCTCAGGTTGCGAATGCCGGTTGGCGTACATCCGGCATTCGGCCACAAACGCCAGCAGGTTGGGGTCGCGTTCCTTCGATTTGAGGAACACGACACCGATGTGCTGCTGCATCCGATAGCGTGCCTGCAACGGGATCAAGCGCACCCGATTCTCATAAACGGCGGCCACCCGTCCAGGCAGCAACGCATAACCGACTCCGGAGCTGACCATGCTCAGCAGGGTGAAAATGTCGTTGACCTGCATCGCCACCTTTGGCTCGAAGCCCGCCTGCTGGAACACTCGAACCCCGTCCTGATGCGTCGCGAAACCCTGTGCCAGGGTAATGAACGTCGCTTCGCGCAGATCGCTCAAATCCACTTCGCTTTGCTGTGAAAACGGTGACTCTGCGGGCGCGGCGAGGAAAATATCATCGGAAAACAGCGGCAGGTGTTCGCAGTCTGGATCGTTCACGCTTTCATTGAGCGATACCAGAATCGCGTCCACTTCCATGTTCTTCAGTTTGTAGAACAGGTCGATGTTGGAGCCCATGATCAAATCGATGTTCAGCTCACTGCGACGCAGTTTCAGGCCCATGATCAGCTGCGGCACGGTCTTGATGGTCAACGAGTACAGCGAGCCCAACTTGAACCGTGCCGCTGAAAAGCCTGCGGCCTGACGGGTCAACTCCACCGTGGCGACCACGTCCTGAATCAACTTCTGCGCGCGCTCTTCCAGCACGTAAGCGCTTTCCAGCGGCGTCAGGTTGCGACCCTCGTGCTTGAACAGTGGGCAGCGCAGGGCGCTCTCCAGAGAATGGATGGCTCGATGCACACTGACATTGCTGGTCTGCAACTCCACGGCGGCTCGCGCCAGATTGCCGGTGCGCATAAAGGCCAGAAAAATCTCCAGCTTCTTGAGGGTCAGTTCTTCGTCGATCAGCATGGCGGGCACTCTTATTCGTAGCTCTTCAATAATGAGAGCAGGTGGATTGTGCCTAACTCGGCGCGTGCTGGCTGCAAGGGATTTCAGCATGAAGGGGTTTAGAAATATCGCTGCGACCGGTGCGGGGCATTGCACTTTTCGCGCATAACCCTGAGCCTTGCGCAGTCGGTGTTTTTGGAGGTTTGCGAACATGTATCACGGAGAGCGCTTCAACGCCTGGACTCATCTGGTCGGCGCGGTGCTGGCTTTTGTCGGTGCGGTCTGGATGCTGGTGCTGGCCAGCATGGACGGCGATGTGTGGAAGATTGTCAGCACGGCAATCTACGGTGTGACCTTGCTACTGCTGTACAGCGTATCGACCGTGTATCACAGCGTCCGGGGCCGGGCGAAGGTGATCATGCAAAAGGTCGATCATCTGTCGATCTATCTGCTGATCGCGGGCAGCTATACCCCGTTCTGTCTGGTCACGCTGCGCGGGCCATGGGGCTGGACACTGTTCGGGGTGGTCTGGGGGTTGGCCGTGATCGGCATGTTGCAGGAGATCAAGCCACGCTCCGAGGCACGCGTGATGTCCCTCGTGATCTACGCGGTGATGGGCTGGATCGTGTTGGTGGCGGTCAAGCCACTGATGGCTGCGCTGGGAACGACGGGCTTCACTTGGCTGGCGGCCGGCGGGGTGTTTTATACCGTGGGGATTATCTTTTTTGCTTTCGATAGCCGCTTCCGGCATTGGCACGGTATCTGGCACTTGTTCGTGATCGCCGGCAGTTTGCTGCACTTTGTGGCGATCATGTTTTATGTGCTTTGACACATAACCTGTAGGCGCTTGGTCCCCCTTGTCTGCGATAAGCCTGGGCCGCGCTCGACCCGAAGGACCTTCCAGCGGTGGTGAACTCACCCTCTTGGCCAGCGCTCCGCACTGGATCGCAGACAAGTCAGCTCCTACAGGTGGTGTGGTACGACGGTTTAGAAATCCCCCCACAACTGCTGTGCCACGCTCAGTGCCACCACGGGTGCGGTTTCTGTGCGCAGTACGCGTGGGCCGAGGCGGGCGGCGTGGAAGCCTGCGTCCTGGGCCTGATCGACTTCGGCGTCATTAAGTCCGCCTTCCGGGCCGATCAAAAAGGCCAGGGTGCCGGGTTTATCGTGGCTGGTCAGCGGTTCTGCGACTGGGTGCAATACCAACTTCAGGTCGGCTTCGGTCTTCTTGATCCAGTCAGCCAGGGCCATGGGTGCATGAATCACCGGCACCACCGAGCGACCGCATTGCTCGCACGCGCTGATGGCAATCTGTTGCCAGTGGGCCTGGCGCTTTTCTGCGCGCTCATCTTTGAGCCGAACTTCACAACGTTCACTGACGATGGGTGTTATTTCGCTGACACCCAACTCTGTCGCCTTCTGAATTGCCCAGTCCATGCGCTCGCCGCGTGACAGCCCCTGACCCAAATGAATCCGCAACGGCGATTCGATTTGCCCGGCAAATTGTTCATTCAGCTGCACCCGCACGCGCTTCTTGCCCACTTCGAGCAAGGTGCCGCGAAACTCGCTGCCCGAGCCGTCGAATACTTGCAGCGCGTCACCTTCGGCCATGCGCAATACGCGACCGATGTAGTGCGCCTGGGCTTCCGGCAGCTCGTGCTCGCCGAGGCTCAAGGGCGCGTCGATAAAAAAGCGGGACAGTCTCATGTTCGTTCTCTGAAAGTGTTTAGGTCCTTGTAGGGGCGGGCAAGTGCGCATCTACAAGGGATCAGCCTGGATCTCGAAAGTCTGGATGAAAGTTTTCGTGCACCGCAACGCTGACGCTGGTGCGGGTCGCGATGTCGATGCCTTCTGTGGCCACTTCGGCGAGAAAGTCGATTTCTTCCGGGGTGATGACATACGGCGGCAGGAAATACACCACGCTGCCAAGTGGCCGCAGCAGGGCGCCACGCTCCAGTGCGTGCTGGAATACCTTCAAACCGCGTCGTTCTTGCCAGGGGTAAGCGGCTTTAGTGGCTTTGTCCTGCACCATCTCGATGGCCAGCGCCATGCCGGTTTGACGGACTTCGGCGACATGAGGGTGATCGACCAGATGCGCGGTGGCGCTGGCCATGCGTTGCGCCAGGGCCTTGTTGTTCTCGATGACGTTGTCTTGCTCGAAGATATCCAGCGTCGCCAGAGCCGCCGCACACGCCAGCGGATTGCCGGTGTAGCTGTGCGAATGGAGGAAGGCGCGCAGGGTCGAGTAGTCATCGTAAAACGCGCTGTACACGTCATCGGTGGTGATGCACGCCGCCAAGGGCAGATAACCGCCGGTCAGGGCTTTGGACAGGCAGAGGAAGTCCGGACGGATGCCAGCCTGTTCGCACGCGAACATCGTTCCGGTGCGCCCGAAACCGACGGCGATTTCGTCGTGAATCAAATGTACGCCATACCGATCACAGGCCTCGCGCAACAGCTTGAGGTACACCGGGTGGTACATGCGCATTCCGCCCGCGCCCTGAATCAACGGCTCGACAATCACCGCCGCGACAGTGTCGTGGTTCTCGGCCAGGGTCTGCTCCATGGCGGCGAACATGTTGCGCGAGTGCTCTTCCCAGCCCATGCCTTCAGGCCGGTGGTAGCAGTCCGGGCTCGGCACCTTGATGGTGTCGAGCAGCAGCGCTTTGTACGTCTCGGTGAACAACGGCACGTCGCCCACTGACATCGCCGCCATGGTTTCGCCGTGGTAGCTGTTGGTCAGGGTGACGAAACGTTTTTTATTCGGCTGGCCGCGGTTGAGCCAGTAGTGAAAGCTCATTTTCAGCGCGACTTCGATGCAGGACGAACCATTATCGGCGTAGAAGCAGCGGGTCAGGCCTTCGGGCGTCATCTTGATCAGACGCTCGGACAGTTCGATCACCGGTTGGTGGCTGAAGCCGGCAAGAATCACGTGCTCCAACTGGTCGACCTGGTCTTTGATCCGTTGATTGATGCGCGGGTTTGAGTGGCCGAACACGTTTACCCACCAGGAACTCACGGCATCCAGGTAACGCTTGCCTTCGAAATCTTCAAGCCAGACACCTTTGCCGCTCTTGATCGGGATCAGCGGCAGGCTCTCGTGGTCTTTCATTTGGGTGCAGGGATGCCATAGCACCGCTAGGTCGCGTTGCATCCACTGGTTATTCAGGCCCATTGGCAATCTCCGGGTGGCAGCTCGCATGGCGCGAGGGCAAACAATGGCGCAAGCCTATGCAATGCCTGCGCGTGGGACAACCTCTTGTGTACTTTCAGTCCACATCAATAGCCCGACGGACATTGCTGGCAGGCCTATGGCGGCTGGCGTATCCTTCGCGGCTGCCTGAGTGTTCGGGCGCTATTTTTCGAAATATCCTACGTTTTTTCCGGAGTTTGCTGAATGGTTGGTGTCTGGCTGCGCGCCTGTGCGCTGGTAATGGTTGGGCTGGTCAGCGCGTCAGCGCTCGCTATCGACAAACAACACACGGCGATTGTGGTCGGCGGCGGTCTGGCTGGCCTGACGGCAGCGTACGAGCTACAGGCCAAAGGCTGGCAGGTGACGTTGCTGGAAGCCAAGCCAAGCCTGGGAGGGCGTTCGGGTCTGGCCACCAGTGAGTGGATCGGCAACAGCAAGGCCCAGCCGGTACTGAACCAATACCTGGACCATTTCAAACTCAAGAGCGTGCCTGCGCCAGAGTTTGTACGTACTCCGGGTTACCTTATCGATGGTGAGTATTTCACCCCTGCCACCCTCGCCGCGAAGCAACCGGCAACGGCCGAGGCGATGAAGCGTTATAACGCCGCACTGGATGACATGGCGCGCTCCATCGACAACCCGGAAAACCCTGCAGCCAGCAGCACGCTGTTCGCCCTGGACCAGATCAACGTGTCCAACTGGCTGGATCGTTTGAACCTGCCCGCCACGGCGCGCCAATTGATCAATCAGGAAATCCGTTCGCGTTACGACGAGCCGTCGCGTTTGTCGCTGTTGTATTTCGCCCAGCAGTCCCGGGTCTATCGCAACGTCGATGACCGTGACCGCCGTGCTGCGCGTCTGCCAGGCGGCAGTGCAGTGTTGGCCCAGGAGTTCGTCAAACAGCTGAAAAGCATCAAGACCAACTCGCCGGTGTCCGCGATCATTCAGGACAAGGACGGCGTGACAGTCAAGGCTGGCGCGGTCGGTTATCAGGCGGAATACGTTGTGCTGGCCGTGCCATTGCGTGCGCTCGGCAATATCCAGATGACGCCAGCGCTGGATGCCCAGCACATGGGCGCGATCAAGGGGACCAACTACGGCTGGCGCGATCAGATCATGCTCAAGTTCAAGACCCCGGTCTGGGACAGCAAAGCGCGTATGTCTGGCGAGATTTACAGCAACACCGGCTTGGGTATGTTGTGGATCGAACCGGCTCTCAAGGGTGGCGCCAATGTGGTGATCAACCTGTCCGGCGACAATGCCCGCATCATGCAAACCTTCGGTGACAAGCAGTTGTCGGATCAGGTGTTGATTCGCCTGCACGCCTTCTACCCGCAAGCCCGTGGCGCCTACCTGGGCTATGAAATTCGTCGTTACAGCACCGACCCGTCAACAGGCGGCGCTTACCTGGCCTTCGGTCCAGGGCAGATCAGCAAGTACTGGCGTTTGTGGGAAAAACCACTGCAGCGTGTAGCTTTTGCTGGTGAGCACACTGACACCTTGTACCCGGGCACGCTGGAGGGCGCATTGCGCACCGGCCAGCGCGCCGCCAGCCAGGTTCAGGACTTGGCTGCCGGTAAGTCGTTTGAACCGGTAAAAGTCGTACCGCCTGCAGCGCCAAGCGCACCTAAAGCAGCCAGCGGTGGTTTCTTCTCCAACCTGTTCGGTGGCTCGTCCGATAAAGCGCCTGCCAAGGTTGAGCCCGCCCCGACTCCAGCGCCAGTGCCCGTTGTTGCGCCGGTTGCTCCGGTCATCGCCCCAGTGGTGGTTGAACCTGTGAAGCCTGAGCCCGTGAAAGCGGAGCCGGCCAAGAAAGCGCCAGCCAAAGCCCATCCAGCGAAAAAGCCCGCGGCCAAAGAACCTGCGAAAAAAGCGCCTGCTAAACCGGCCCCGGCCAAAAAAGCCCCGGTGAAGAAGGCGCCTGTCACGCCGAGCGCTGCTCCCGCCGCTGACGTGAAAAGCTGATTGAGTCACTGCTGAATTGAAAAAGGCGCGGTCTGAGACCGCGCCTTTTTTTTCTTTCGCGATTCGCCGGGTGTCTACCGGGCTGTATCGCGCCGTTCATCGGAGTCGAATGTCCGATTGTCACGAGGCAGTGTTGTCGAACGAGCATTATCGGGATGCTTACTCGTCGTTTAAGAATCGACCGAAGGTCGTTAGTCGGTTGAACTATCGTATTTCTCGATATTTCAAAGCGAAATTTTGCGCTTTCATTCGATAGATAAAAAGTTAGTCTGAGACCCACTCTTGAAGGTAACTGTGATGCAGCTACGTAACTCCTCCTCTCGTTACGGTCTGGTCAGCATCTTGCTGCACTGGGGTGTGGCGCTTGTTGTCTTTGGTTTGTTTGCACTCGGTCTGTGGATGGTCGACCTCGACTACTACGATACCTGGCGCAAAGCGGCTCCTGACCTGCACAAGAGCATCGGTCTTACCCTGTTCGCTGTGATGGTGGTCAGGGTGGTCTGGCGTTTTATCAGCCCGCCACCTCCTGCACTGTCCGCTCAGAGTCGGCTCGTCCAATGGGGTGCGAAGTTCGGGCATCTGTTTCTTTATGTCGGTTTGTTTGCCGTGATGGTTGCCGGTTACCTCATTTCCACCGCCGACGGTGTGGGGATTCCGGTGTTTGATCTGTTCGAGGTGCCGGCGTTGATTTCCAGCATCCCCGATCAGGCAGACGTTGCGGGCGCTGTTCATGAGTACTTGGCCTGGGCACTGGTGATTTTCGCTGGACTTCACGCCCTGGCCGCATTGAAACACCACTTTATTGATCGCGATGCGACCCTTACGCGCATGTTGGGTCGCGACTAATGTTCAACCTAAACGGGAATAAACGCATGTTGAAGAAGACGCTCGCCGCTCTGGCTCTGGGTACTGCTCTGTTGTCCGCCGGGCAAGTGATGGCCGCTGATTACAAAGTCGATAAGGAAGGCCAGCACGCCTTCGTTAACTTCAAGATCAGCCATCTGGGCTTCAGCTACATCTACGGTACGTTCAAGGACTGGGACGGCACCTTCAGCTTCGACGCCAAGAACCCGGAAGCCAGCAAAATTAATGTCACGCTGAAAACTGCCAGCGTCGACACTAACCACGCTGAACGTGACAAGCACATCCGCACTCCTGATTTCCTGGACGTCGCGAAATTCCCGGAAGCCAAATTCGTATCGACTTCGGTCAAGTCGACGGGCACCGACACGGCTGACGTGACCGGTAACCTGACGCTGCACGGCGTGACCAAGCCAGTCGTGATCGCTGCGCATTTCCTGGGCGAAGGCAAAGATCCATGGGGCGGCTACCGTGCAGCCTTTGAAGGCACCACCACTATCAAGTTGAAAGACTTCGCGATTCAGAAAGATCTGGGCCCTAAAACCCAGGAACTTGAGCTGATCTTCTCGTTTGAAGGCGTTCAAGCCAAGTAAGGTTTGCTCGTAACCTAAAAACGCCGACCTTGGGGTCGGCGTTTTTATGTCTGGAATTGCATTATCACCACGCATAAAAAAACGCCCCGGTCGGGGCGTTTTTTTATGCAGCGTGCTTAGCCTTAACCTTCGCGGTTGCGGGTCAGCAAAGCGGGTTTCTCACCCCGTGGACGGCTTGGCAGTTGGTCGAGTTGATCGGCCGACGGGAAGCGATCGCTTTTTGACTCTTTGTGCACGATCTTCGGCTGAGGTGCCCCTTCGCGAGGACCTCTGACCGCTGGTTCCTGACGCGCTGGCTGATCATCGCGAGCAGCCGCAGGACGGCGATTGCGTGGAGCGTCGTCACGACGAGCCTGGCCATCGCGTGGCGCGCCATTACGTGGACCAGAGCGAGCTGCGGGCGGTGTGCCCGTGGTCGAACCAGCGCCGGTGCGAGGACCGCTTGGGCGGCCTGAGCTTGGCGCGCGGGCCGCTGGAGCAGCACCGCCTGCGGTAGCCGCAGGGGCCGGAGCGCCTGGACGACGACCACGACCCTGGCCTTTATTCGGGTACGGGCTGACATAGTCGGCACGGTTACCGAAGTTATCCACTTCGTCGTCCAGGAACTCGTCCGGGGCGCGGTCGGCACGCGGGGTTGCCTGACGCTGCTCGCGGGCAGGTGTGCCCTCGCGCGGCTTCTGGGCTGGACGCTCAGGACGTGCGGCGGCTGCCGGTTTTTCCTGACCCTTGTCCTTGCCTTTGTCCTTGCGGCCACCACCACCGCCACTGCCGGTCGGGCCATCGCCGCGAGGGCCACGGGGTGCGCGTGGGTTACGCACATCCGGACGCTCACGTACTTCTGGCTTCTCGGCTTCAACGGTTGTGATATCGAAGCCCATCAGGTCGCCATCGGCGATTTTCTGTTTGGTCATGCGCTCAATGCTTTTGAGCAGCTTCTCTTCGTCCGGCGCGACCAGCGAAATGGCCTCACCGCTACGACCCGCACGGCCTGTACGGCCAATACGGTGCACGTAATCTTCGTCGACGTTTGGCAGTTCGAAGTTGACGACGTGGGGCAGTTGATCGATATCGAGACCGCGCGCGGCGATATCGGTGGCGACCATGATCCGCACCTGGCCAGCCTTGAAATCAGCCAGTGCTTTGGTTCGGGCGTTCTGGCTCTTGTTACCGTGGATCGCCACCGCCGTGAGGCCGTGCTTGTCCAGGTACTCGGCCAGACGGTTTGCACCGTGCTTGGTCCGGGTGAAAACCAGCACCTGTTCCCAGGCGCCTGCGGTAATCAAATGCGCCAGCAACGAGCGTTTATGGCTCGAAGACAGACGGAATACGCGCTGTTCGATACGCTCGACCGTGGTGTTCGGCGGCGTGACTTCGATGCGTTCCGGGTTGTGCAGCAGCTTGCCGGCCAAGGCCGTGATGTCGTTGGAGAAGGTCGCCGAGAACAGCAGGTTCTGGCGCTTGGCAGGCAGGCGAGCCAAGACTTTCTTCACGTCATGCACGAAGCCCATGTCGAGCATCCGGTCGGCTTCATCGAGCACCAGAATTTCAACGCGGGACAAATCGACGCTGCCCTGACCGGCCAGATCGAGCAGACGGCCTGGGCAGGCCACCAACACATCAACGCCTCTAGCCATGGCCTGGACTTGCGGGTTCGTGCCGACACCGCCAAAAATAACGGCGCTGACGAACTTTAGATCCCGTGCATACACCTTGAAGCTATCGTGTACTTGCGCCGCGAGCTCGCGGGTTGGGGTCAGGACCAAAACGCGCGGTTGGCGCGGGCCGTGACGCTGGGATTTGTCCGGATGACCGTTGGGGAACAACCGTTCCAGAATCGGAAGGGCGAAGCCGCCGGTTTTACCAGTACCTGTCTGCGCGGCAACCATCAGGTCGCGACCTTGCAACACGGCGGGAATGGCCCGCTGTTGCACCGGAGTAGGCTCGGTATAGCCCGCTGCCTCGATGGCGCGGACTAAAGCCTCGGAGAGACCGAGGGAAGCAAAGGACATGAGTAATCCTGTTTTAGTTAGGGCTGTGCCCATTGAGAAGGTCTTGCCTGGCGTGAATGGCGTTTAGAGGACGCAATCCCGTCCGGTCCTGCTGGGTCTTGACGTGCGTCTCGGTATATCGGCGCGGGAAAGAAAAGTCGCGACTGACGTGATCGAGATGCCTTATGCAAGGCCGAGCGTCCGGGCGTAAGCCTGGCGGGAAGGCCGGAGTATAACAGAGCAATCACAACGCGCTGCTTTCCTGCTGCTCAACGGTTTTTTCAGGCGCAGACGCCGGTTGCAGTGGCTTGGTGAGCAACGTGGCAGCCGTTGGCATCGCATCGCCGGCATAGCGGGCACTCAACTCGGCGTACGCCGGTTCGCGTTTGAAGCGTTTGAGCTCGGCACCAAAGCGCTGCACCAGCAGGTCCATGCCCACATTTTTGCGCAGGGCAAGGTATTGCGGCTCATGGCTGATAACGGTTGGCAACTGGCTGATTTGCTCGCGAACCTTCAATTCATCAAGCAGGTACTGGCCGACACGACGGTCGGTAATCACCAGATCGATACGCCCGCGCAGAAGCTTGCCGAAATTGGCTTCATGGGTGGGCGCTTCTTCACGGGTGAACAGTGGTGAATCCCTGAACTCCGGGCCGTAAAGATAGCCCGGCGAAACCCCCAAGGTCAGGCCGCGCAGGTCTTCCAGGCTTTGAAACGGATGGGGACGGGCATTGGCGTAGAACAGCACGAACTCGACATCGGACAGGGGTTCGCTGGGGTACAGCAACGAATCAGTGCGCTCGGCGTTCTGGAAAATATCCAGTGCGCCGTCAGCCTGGCCCTGTTCAAGCATCGCCAGGCAACGCTTCCAGGGCAGGAAATGCCATTCCACTTCGATGCCCAGGCGCTGGAAGATGATCGACGTTGTTTCGTAGTCCAGCCCGCGTGCATGGCCATCCTCCATGTACACGTAAGGTGCCCAGGGTTCGGTGACGATGCGCAGTTTTTCGCCTAAAGCAGTGAAGCTAAGGCAAGTGAGGAACAGGGCAGTCAGGAATCGGGCAATGTCAGGCATAGCCTGAGATTACGACGGACGTTGCCTAAATAGAAGCTCTGGATCGGACGTCTGCGGCTAATGGATCATTTCTGTTCGTTTTGGCGTTGCATCAGGTGCTGATAGATCTCTTTGCGTCGGTTGCCCAGAATCTGTCGAACGGCCCAATGATCCAGCCAGCGCTCGAGTTGGCGTGGCTCAAGTGGCCGGTTCAGGCGTTCCTCGGCATTGTCCCGGGCCTTTTCCCACCACACGGTTGAACAGGCGCGATCAAATTCATTGTCCTGCCAGCAGCAGCCGTACAGCACCTCGCGTAGAAACTGGCGTTGCGTCGATGGCACGCCCAGGGTCGCCGTTCTGTACAGCAAGCGCTGCCAGGTGGGTGGGCGCGGCAAGCGGGTCGTCACGCGACGGGTGTCATCCAGGGCTGCCTGACTGGTCGGCGCATCGCCATGCTTGAGCAGCCATGCCCGGACTTTGGCGCGGAACAGCTGTTTACGGCTCCAGTAGTGGTGGATCAGGTCGGGGCACTCCCTGACTTCTTTGGTGCGGTAGGCCGCGACGCTCAAGCAGAACTCTTCAAGGTTGAAGGAGGTGCTGAGCTCGGGGTAAAACTCATCCATCAGGCTGATCGACTGATCGAGCACGCCTGCGTCTTGATGCGTCAGGCCGATGACGCCGGAGTTAAGGTGACGCATCTCATCATCTGCCAGGCCTCTGGCGCTTAAACGTTCGGCGAGCACTTGATACAACGGCACGTCTTTATTGTCCCCATAGCGCGGGCCGACGGCATTGCACAGCACGGTACCGGGCTGGATACGGGCAAAGAGCTGTAGCGGTGAGCAATGGAAGAAGGTGTCGGTGTCGATCAGCAGCGCGCATTCAGACTCGGCGAGCACCGTGCGCAGGGCCACATGCTTGGTACGGAAGTGGTAACCGTAGGGGCCGCTCCAGAGTGCTCGCGTCGCTGCATCCAGCGGACGGACGCGTACCGGCAGCTTTTGATAAGGCGTCGGGTTGTCGCTGAAGACCTGAATGTCGAGGGCCTGCCCCGGTGTTTCACGCAGGCCAGCCAACGCGCTGGCAATGCTGAATATCGCTTCTTGATGGTAGGTGTCTGCACCAAAAACCAGATAGACAAGCTGTGGGGTTTGCGAAGCATTGCTGGAAGAAGTCAACAGGGTCAGTCCGTAGTCCAAGGTGCCAGCCGGGTCTCGATGAGGCGAGACCCGGCTGATTCAATGCGCTTGATGTTACACAAGCATGACGACCACGTTAGATTGGTTTTTAGCGTGGAAGCTTGAGGTTATTCCAGATTGCCAGGCTGGGTTCTGCCTGGTTAAGGGTATAGAAATGCAGCCCCGGTGCGCCACCTTGCAACAGACGTTCACACATTTGTGTGATGACCTGTTCGCCGAACGCCTGGATGCTTTGCACGTCATCGCCGTACGCTTCCAGCTGTTTGCGGACCCAACGCGGGATTTCAGCACCGCAGGCGTCAGAGAAGCGCGCGAGCTTGCTGTAGTTAGTGATCGGCATGATGCCCGGCACGATGGGAATGTTCACGCCCATCTTCCGCACACGCTCGACGAAGTAGAAGTAGCTGTCGGCGTTGAAGAAATATTGGGTGATAGCGCTGTCGGCACCGGCCTTGGCCTTGCGCACGAAGTTTTGCAGATCGTCTTCGAAGTTGCGTGCTTGCGGATGCATCTCCGGGTACGCGGCGACTTCGATATGGAAGTGGCTGCCGGTTTCTTCACGAATGAAGCTCACCAGATCATTGGCGTGGCGCAGCTCACCGCTGGCCATGCCCATGCCTGAGGGCAGGTCACCGCGCAAGGCGACGATGCGTTTGATCCCGGCGCCCTTGTACTGGGTCAGCAGGGCGCGCAAGTCAGCCTTGCTGTCACCCACGCAGGACAAATGCGGGGCCGCAGGGACTTTGACTTCGCTTTCCAGCTGCAGCACGGTGTTGATCGTGCGGTCGCGGGTCGAGCCACCGGCACCGTAGGTGCAGGAGAAAAAATCAGGGTTGTAGCTGGCCAGATGACGGGCCGTGGTGAGCAGTTTTTCATGCCCTGCATCGGTCTTGGTTGGGAAGAATTCGAAGCTGAAGCGACGGTCTTGGGACATGGACGCCGATCTCATTGTAGGTGCGGGCTTGCCCGCGATAAGGTCGGAACGACCTTCAAAATGCTGAAACCACATCGGTTCAGGTGACTGATCACGACGACCGCTACGCGGCCGATCGCAGGCAAGCCCGCTCCTGCACAGAGGCGCGGGCTACCTGATCAATCAGTAGCGGTAGGCGTGCGGCTTGAACGGACCTTCAACGGTCACACCAATGTAGTCGGCTTGTTGCTTGGTCAACTGAGTGACCACGCCACCGAAACCACGGACCATTTCCAGTGCCACTTCTTCGTCGAGTTTTTTCGGTAGTACTTCGACCGTCAAACGCTCGACTTTCTGTGCAGGTGCCAGGTCGGCGTACTTCTGGTCGAACAGGAAGATCTGCGCCAGTACCTGGTTAGCGAACGAACCGTCCATGATCCGGCTCGGGTGACCGGTAGCGTTACCCAGGTTTACCAGACGGCCTTCGGCCAGCAGGATCAGGTAGTCATCGTTGTGCGGATCGAAGGTGCCAGCGCCGGTGCGGTGAACCTTGTGCACCTGTGGCTTCACTTCTTCCCATGCCCAGTGCTTGCGCATGAAAGCGGTGTCGATTTCATTGTCGAAGTGACCGATGTTGCACACGACCGCGCGTTTCTTCAGGGCCTTGAGCATGTTCGAGTCGCAGACATTGACGTTGCCGGTGGTGGTCACGATCAGGTCGATCTTGCCCAGCAGTGCAGTGTCGATGCTGGCGGCAGTGCCGTCGTTGATCCCGTCGATGAACGGCGAAACCAGTTCGAAACCGTCCATGCACGCTTGCATCGCGCAGATCGGGTCTACTTCGGAAACCTTGACGATCATGCCTTCCTGACGCAGCGACTGCGAAGAGCCCTTGCCCACGTCGCCGTAGCCGATAACCAGCGCTTGCTTGCCGGACAGCAGGTGGTCGGTACCGCGCTTGATCGCATCGTTCAGGCTATGACGGCAGCCGTACTTGTTGTCGTTCTTGCTCTTGGTTACCGAGTCATTGACGTTGATGGCCGGGATTTTCAGCTCGCCCTTGGCCAGCATGTCCAGCAGGCGGTGTACGCCGGTGGTGGTTTCTTCGGTAACGCCGTGGATCTTGTTCAGCATCGCCGGGTATTTCTTGTGGATGATCTCGGTCAGGTCGCCGCCGTCGTCGAGGATCATGTTGGCGTCCCAAGGCTGACCATCTTTAAGGATGGTTTGCTCGATGCACCACTCGTACTCTGCTTCGGTCTCGCCTTTCCAGGCGAAAACCGCGATGCCGGCAGCCGCGATTGCAGCAGCAGCCTGGTCTTGAGTCGAGAAAATGTTGCAGGACGACCAACGTACTTCGGCACCCAGGGCAACCAGGGTTTCGATCAGCACGGCAGTCTGGATGGTCATGTGGATGCAGCCGAGAATCTTCGCGCCCTTGAGCGGTTGCTCACCGGCGTATTTGCGGCGCAGACCCATCAGGGCAGGCATTTCGGATTCGGCGATGATGGTTTCGCGACGGCCCCAGGCAGCCAGGGACATGTCGGCGACTTTGTAGTCGTTAAAATCTGCAGGCGTGATTACAGCACTCATTTAGAGTCTCCATTCGTAGTGTGCGAATGGGCGCCGTTGTGCGTTTAAGGCTCGTCCGGACTGATTCAGTAAGATCAGCCGATCAAGCAACGCCCCATCCGAGCCTGACAGGACAAGCCTGCTGCAGCGCCCCTCGGACAGGTGGCGGGAACGGTCATGGGCTGTTTAGACAATCGAGCCGACGGTGACCGTTTTTGAAGCTGGGCGATTATAGCCGTGCTCGAGGCGTAGCCCAAGGCCTTTCCATCGCATAACCCTGCAAAAAAACTAATCGCCACGTTAGCCGATGCCCGATAGAGGTAACGCGCCGGGTCTGCCATTATTAGCGCCATCAATTGGCAATACGGTCAGGAGTGAGTATGAATTTCCACACCCGCAAGTGGGTTAAACCCGAAGACCTCAACCCCAACGGCACGCTGTTTGGTGGCAGTCTGTTGCGCTGGATCGACGAAGAAGCCGCGATCTACGCCATCGTTCAGCTGGGCAATCAACGGGTGGTCACCAAGTACATTTCCGAAATCAATTTCGTCAGCGCCTCGCGTCAGGGCGACATCATTGAGCTGGGCATCACCGCGACCGAGTTTGGTCGGACCTCGATTACCCTGACCTGCCAGGTGCGCAACAAAATCACGCGCAAAAGCATCCTCACTGTGGAAAAACTGGTCTTCGTCAACCTCGGTGAAGACGGCCTGCCAGCCCCGCACGGCAAGACCGAAATCACCTACGTGAAGGACCAGTTCAAGGACGGCGACACTCATTGATGATGTCGTAGACCCGCTGAGTATCAGGCGTTGACCGTTTGCGCCTGACGCCGCTGCAAATAGAGATAGAACAGCGCGGTC
This sequence comes from Pseudomonas sp. ASL8, assembly GCF_056680355.1. NCBI lineage: Bacteria > Pseudomonadati > Pseudomonadota > Gammaproteobacteria > Pseudomonadales > Pseudomonadaceae > Pseudomonas > Pseudomonas sp. ASL8. The sequence goes on from NZ_CM155278.1 coordinate 1,973,170, forward strand.
AGCACGGTCAATACCCCGACGGCTGCGCCTGTCCAGGGCAGGTCGGCGAGATCGGCGCCGCTGGCAACCACCAGGCCACCGATCCAGGCACCGGCCGCGTTGCCGAGGTTGAAAGCGCTTTGATTGAGGGTTGAACCCAGATTCGGTGCATCGCTGGCCTGGTCGATGATCAGCAATTGCAGAATCGGACACAGCGCGAACGCCACCACGCCCCACAGCAGCAGGGTAATGGCGGCGGGGATGACTGAGTGGCTGGTCTGGCTGAACAACGCCACGATCAATACGACCGCGATCGACATTCCTAGCAGCGCAGGCAGTAAACGGCTGTCGGCCAGTCGGCCTCCGAGCATGCTACCGCCGGTCAGGCCCAGGCCGAATAACAGCAGCATGAAGGTCACGCCGTGCGGGGTGACGCCGGTAACGTCACGCAGAATCGGGGCGATGTAGGTGAATACGCTGAACAGACTGGTCGACGCCAGGACGCTCATCGCCAGCGCCAGCAATACATTGGGTTTGCCCAGTACGCGGAACTCGGTGACCAGATTGCCCTTTTCCATAGGGATCTCCTTGGGCAGCCAGACCATTTGCGCAATCACCGCGATCACACCAATTACGGCCACTGCCCAGAAGGTTGAACGCCAGCCAGCGTATTGCCCGAGCGCTGTGCCCAGCGGCACGCCCAATACATTCGCCAGGGTCAAACCGGTGAACATCAGCGCGATGGCCTGCGCGCGTTTGTTCGGCGCGACCAGGCCTGCCGCCACCACAGAGCCAATGCCAAAGAAGGCACCGTGGCACAGGGCGGTAATCACCCGTGCGGCCATCAACGTGGCATAGGTCGGCGCCAGCGCGCAGAGGACATTGCCGAGGATGAACATCAGTGTCATGCCCAGCAGTGTGGCTTTGCGCGGCATGTTTGCGGTAGCAATGGCGAGGATCGGCGCGCCAAACACCACGCCCAGCGCGTAGCCGGTGATCAGCAGACCTGCGTCAGGAATGCTGACGTTCAGATCATTGGCGACCTCGGGCAGCAAGCCCATGATCACGAATTCAGTGGTGCCGATACCGAAAGCGGCAACGGCGAGTGCAAGCAAAGCGAGTGGCATGCGTAGAGGCTCCGTCTTAAGGGATATGTCGATAGTCTTGACGTCCCGATCAGGCGTGCGCAGGCGAGCGACCGAACTCTATCCGGTAAAGGCTGAGTCCGTAGAAGCAAAATTATTGGAATAGTTAGGGTGCGCAACGGGGGTGTGATGTAGTCGGGGTCAGTATATCCAGCTGCTGACATATGGCGAATCAATTATCCCCAACGGTAACCTCCTCGATAACGATCCTTTTGAACAAGGAAGAGCCCAGTGCTGGCAACGGCTTTGGTGTTGATTGCAGCCCTCCTGCATGCGACCTGGAATACCCTGATCAAATTCAGTGGAGAACGGCTGTTGGTCATCGCCAGCATGGACGGGGTGGCGCTGGTTTTCGCCGTATTGGCGGTTGCCTTCGTGACGCCGCCGCCTGCTGAAGTCTGGCCGTGGATGCTGGCGTCGGCCGCTTTCGAACTGCTTTATCGTGTCCTGCTGATCAGAGCGTACCGCGTGGGCGACCTGGGCCTGGTCTATCCGTTGATGCGCGGGCTTTCACCCTTGGTGGTGTTGGGGCTGACGCTGATGGTTGCCGGCGAGCCATTGAGCACGCAACAAATCCTCGGCATTTTGTTGATCCCGTGTGGCATGGCCTGCTTGTTGTGGCAGGGCGGTGGTGGCGAGCGCTTGCCCTGGTCGATGCTGCCGGTGGTTGGGCTGATCGGCCTGTGCATCGGTTGCTACACCTGGATCGACGGCCAGGCACTGAGGCTCGGCGTGCAGCCATTGGACTATCTGGTATGGCTGACGCTGATCAGTGCGTGGCCGTTTCCATTGCTGGCGATGTGCAACAAGCGTCAGGCGTTTACCGTGTTTTGGCGCGAGCAGTGGCGCCTTGGGCTAAGCGTCGGGCTGTGTGTGTTGTTCAGCTACGCTTTGGTGCTGTGGGCCATGCAGCTAGGGTCGGTGGCAGAGGCTGCCGCCTTGCGTGAAATCAGTGTGGTGCTGGTGGTCCTGTTCGGCATGCGTTATCTAAAAGAACCTTTCGGCCGGCCCAGGCTCTTAGCGTGTGGGCTAGTCTTGCTCGGCATGCTTCTGATGAAGCTGAAACTATAAGGATCTGCTTATGACTCCTGCTTTCTGGTGCGTATTGATCGCGATATGCCTGCCTTACCTGTGTACCGGCGTGGCCAAGTTCAGTGGCGGCAAGTTCGGCCTGCGGGAGAACCATGACCCACGCGCCTTTCTCGACAGCCTCCAAGGGTTTGCCAAACGCGCGCATGCCGCGCAACTCAACAGCTTTGAAGTGACGCCCGCGTTTGCCGCCGCGGTGATCATTGCCGACATCGTCGGTAACGCCCAAGCGGTCACCATTGATGTGTTGGCGGTGCTGTTTATCACCAGCCGTCTGCTGTACATCATTTTTTACCTGGCGGACCTGGCAGTTTTGCGCTCCCTGGCCTGGGCGGTTGGCGTGGGGGTTATCGTGACGTTGTTCATCGTTTCCGCCTGAGGGATGGTCCGGCTGCGGCAACGGTACGCTTGGTCTTTTGCGATGAGCCGAGGATACTGGCCGCCGTTTCCACCAGCCTGTAGCGATCATGACCTTGAAAAGACTTTCCGTGGTATTGCTGGCCTGCCTGACCCTGAGCGCCTGTGGCGGGGTTGATCCCAACTCACCTTTGGGTCAGCGCAAGGCGATCTTCAAAGAAATGCTCAAAACCAGCGAAGACTTGGGCGGCATGCTGCGTGGCCGCGTGACGTTCGACGGCCAGCGCTTCACCGACGGCGCAATCAAGCTCGACAGCCTGGCCCACGAGCCGTGGAAGCATTTCCCTGTGGTCAAGGAAGCCGACCATACCAGCGCCAAGGATGATGTCTGGCAAAAACAGGCACATTTCCAGGAACTGGCCCGGTCACTCGAGTCGGCCACCGGGGAACTGGTGCTCGCCACCAATGCCAAGCCCTTCAAGGCCAGCACCCTGAGCCCTGCGGTGCAGAAGGTCGAAGATGCGTGCGAGGCTTGCCATAAAGAGTTTCGCGATCATTGATGTGCAGTGATTGGTACACCGCTTTGCGGTGTATCAATCATAGTTCGGCTCGACCTTCTCCAGCTCCACTTGAGCGTCATGCAGGTCTTTACGCGACTCGGCGAGTTTGTCTTTGCGCTTGTTGATCTTGTCCGGGTCGCCTTTGCTCATCGCTTTGGTCAGGTCTGACTGGCGACGGCTGACGTCGTGTTTGGCCTCCAGCACTTTCTGTTCAAGTTGCTTGAGCAAGGAGGCGTCGGTGCAGGTGGCCAACACCTCACTCAAGGCATTTTCCAGACCGGCTTGCTGGTCGCTGTCGCCGTTGGCCTTGGCGAGTTCGATCCGGGTGCTGATGTCCTGGCGCTTGGCCTCGCAGCCCGTCAGTTGGGGGGCTTCCTCGGCGGCGAACAGCGGTGCTGCCAGCAGGCTGCATGCCGTGAACAGAGTCAGCGGTGACAAGCACTTCATGGGGGCTCCCTTGAAAATAGTGACGCGATAAGCGAACGAAGACTCGCTTGTCCCTGAAAAATGATATTGACCTAAAAACCTTCTATCCCCTGCACCCGCAATTGCTCACTCAATGCCTGTACCTGCGGATTTTGAAAAAACGCATTGAGCTGTGCGGCCCTTCCTGGACCGATTCCCGGCTCGCTTATCCACTGTTCGACACTCTTGGCCGCCAGTTCACTCCACTGGCTACCGAGGTCAACGTCAGCGGTCGGCGGCAACCCGAGCGCTTTCACCCAGCGATGAAACGGTTGCTGTCGAGCCTGTTGAAAACTGCCAAGCAGTTTAGCGCTGCTGCGCTCGGCGAGGCCGGCAATGTTAGCAAGCTGCACGGCATCAAGGGTCATCCAATCGAGTAGGCCGTTAATCTGTTCGGCCCTGAGCAATGCATCCCACGTGCCAGGTCCCACCCCGGGCATTGCCAGCCCTTGCTTGCCACTGAGCCAAACCAGGCGCGCCTGAAACTGGCTTTCGCATCCCGGGCTCGGCTGCCAGCAACTCAGGGGGTGGTAGTCGCTCGCCTGCGGCACGTTGAACTCGGCCCGTTCAACGCTGCGTGACACCACGCTGTCCAGGCGTGGGATGGTCAATCCAGCCAGGCTGATTGCGATCTGGTCGCCGGGGCGGATGTCCATTTTTTGCCAGCGTACCAGGGAGCCGACATTGATCCGTTTGACGTTCCGATCATCCAGACGCACCGGGTCCACGTCCAGAACCGGCGTGATTCGGCCGCTGCGACCGATGTTGAAGTTGACCTTGCGCACGTTCGCGATCACTTGGGCGTAGGGGTATTTCCAGGCTGCGATCCAGTAAGGGGCCTTGGCTTGCCAACGTTGTGTAGAGGGTCGCTGGCTCTGGCGCATGACCACTCCATCGGTGGCGAAGGGCAGGGCATTGCGGTACCAGTGCTCGCGCCATTGCTGCGCCTGAGCGAAGTTTTGCAGGGGCTTGCTATAGAGCGCACTGTCGGTGAACCCCATGGCACTCAATCCGGCGAGGCGCTCGGTCAGGTGCTCCGGCCCGCTTGGCCAGTCCCAGACGAACAGGCCTACATTTGCCGCCTCGTCCGGGGTAATGGCCTTGCGTGCCAGTAACCCGGCGACCTTGCTGCGCGCGTTCAGGCTGCCGCCGTCGGCTTGCACATGGTCTGCCAGCCGCCAGTACAACTCGCCTTGCAGCACCAGACTTTCCGGCCAGGGCAGGTGCTGCGCGATGGCGGGTAACTGGCGTGCGTTGTGGGTCCAGTCCTGTCCTGTGAGTCCATCGCCTCGGCTAATGACCTGCGTCAACTGGCCGCTTTCATACACCAGCGTGACCGCGACCCCGTCGACCTTGGGCTGAATCCACACGTCCTTACGGTCCTTGAGCCAGGCTTGCACTGCGCGTTCGTTGCGCAGTTTGCTCAGCCCGGTATGGGGAATGGGATGCGCGAGCGGACCGGCTGCTGTTTTCAGCGGATTATCGTCAGGCACCTTCTGAGCAAAGCACCCACGCCACAGCGTCAGGCGTGCGCGAGACTGGTCATAAAGCTCATCCGCGATCAGAGAAATCCCCTGGCGGTGATAGCTGTCATCCCATTGGGTTATTTGCTGTTGCAGGGCAACCAGTTCGGTTCGGACCTTGGCGGGCGGCCAGTCAGGGCAGGTGTCGGCGTTGACGGTTAACGAGGCGAGCGCGAAAACAGCACTGGTCAATACACGCAGAACGGGCAGCATCGAAGCATCCTTGCTTGGGGGGATGCCATGAGGCTAGTTGCTAGGTCAGGGTGGAAGAGCATTGACTGGTTACAGGATTTTGCAGTGCCCGCGATGGCGGAGGGATTTCCAGCAGACACAAAAAAGCCCCCGCCGACCAACGTCGACGGGGGCTGTTTCTAACCTTGAACGCTGGCGCTATTACAAACCGGCAGCGATGCGCAGGGCGTCGGCGCGGTCGGTACGTTCCCAGGTGAAGGCGGTGAAGGTGTCATCGCCAACGGTCATTTCTACTGGCGTACGACCGAAGTGGCCGTAGGCAGCAGTGGCCTGGTACATCGGGTGCAGCAGGTCGAGCATGGTGGTGATTGCGTAAGGGCGCAGGTCGAAGTGCTCACGCACCAGGGCGATGATCTTCGAGTCTGGCAACTTGCCGGTGCCGAACGTGTTCAACGAGATCGAGGTCGGTTGTGCAACGCCGATGGCGTAGGACACCTGAATCTCGCAACGCTCAGCCAAGCCTGCGGCGACGATGTTCTTGGCCACGTAACGACCGGCGTACGCTGCGGAACGGTCAACCTTCGATGGATCCTTGCCGGAGAACGCGCCACCGCCGTGACGGGCCATGCCGCCGTAGGTGTCGACGATGATCTTGCGACCGGTCAGGCCGCAGTCGCCCACGGGGCCACCGATAATGAAGTTGCCGGTAGGGTTGATGTGGAACTGAGTGTCTTTGTGCAGCAGCTCGGCTGGCAGCACGTGTTTGACGATCAGCTCCATCACGCCTTCGCGCAGGTCTTTGTAAGACACTTCAGGGTTGTGCTGGGTGGAGAGCACGATCGCGTCGATGCCCACGACCTTGCCGTGTTCATAACGGCAAGTAACCTGGGATTTGGCATCCGGGCGCAGCCATGGCAGCAGGCCGGATTTGCGTGCTTCGGCCTGACGCTTTACCAGCGCGTGGGAGAAGGTGATCGGTGCAGGCATCAGCACGTCGGTTTCATTGCTGGCGTAGCCGAACATCAGGCCCTGATCGCCAGCGCCCTGATCTTCAGGCTTGCTGCGGTCAACGCCTTGGGCGATGTCCACCGACTGCTTGCCGATGATGTTCATCACGCCGCACGTCGCGCCGTCGAAGCCGACGTCGGAGCTGTTGTAGCCGATATCGAGAATAACGTTACGGACGATGTCTTCCAGGTCGACCCAGGCCGACGTGGTCACTTCACCTGCGATGATCGCTACGCCGGTTTTGACCAGCGTTTCGCAGGCAACGCGGGCAAATTTGTCTTCGGCAATAATGGCGTCCAGAACCGCATCGGAAATCTGGTCGGCGATTTTATCCGGATGCCCTTCGGACACGGATTCGGAGGTGAAAAGTGAGTATTCGCTCATATCGACGGGTTTCCTGAATTTACCGATGGTGAGTGTTGCCAGCCGGTCGCTGAAAGTGGCGAACCTGGATCTGGAAACCATTACGTAGCCCTATATAGAGGCTTTCCCCGGGAACGAGTCCCGCAGCAGTGGCCCAACGGGCCAGATCATCCTGTTCAAAACCCAACCAGAGATCGCCGCAGGCCTCCTTGGCCCAGCTCTGGTCGTGGCTACACAACTCTGTCACCAAAAGGCTACCGCCTGGTTGCACCAGGTGGGCCAGCTGTTTAAGTGCTTCGGCCGGTGCAGCAAAATGGTGAAGCACCATATTCAATACAACGCAGTCGGCGCGCACCGTGACGTTGTTCAAGGCGTCGGCCAGTTGCAGCTCGACATTGCCCAGTGCTTCGCGCTCGCAGACCTGACGGGCCAGTTCCAGCATCGCCGGGCTGTTGTCCAGCGCGGTGACGTGGCGAAAACGCCGCGCCAGTTCCGGCAGAAAACCGCCATCGCCCGGGCCGACTTCCACCGCAGTGGCGTCGTGGCTGAAACTCAGCGTGTCCAGAAGCGATAGCAGGCTCTCGCGATATTGCGCCAGACCCGCGATCAAATCCTGCTGGGCACGAAATTTTTCCGCGACCCGTGCGAAGAAGTCCTGACTGGCCGTCGCCCGTTGCCGGTGCACCAGGCCAATGCGCGCCTGAACATCACCGGGCAAGGCCAGGTTATCGACTTCGTCGAGCAGTGCCGCGTGCAGCCTGCCGCCCAGCTGTTCGGTATGGGGCAGGGCGCGACGGTAAAAAATCGCATTGCCTTCGCGGCGTGTCGCTACCAGCTCGGCCTGAGACAGCACCTTTAAATGGTGGCTCATGCCGGATTGGCCGATGGCGAAAATCTGTGCCAGCTCCAGAACCCCGAACGAATCGTTGGCCAGCGCGCGCAGCACATTGAGTCGCAGCGGATCGCCTCCGGCTTTGCACAAGGCAGCCAGATCGTCGCTGTCATCATGGCGGATTGCAGGCACGCGAAGGTTCATAGGGCTGGCAGTCTAGAGAGCGATTGTTCGTCTCGCAAGACCAATATCAAAAAGTTTTGATATTGGTCGATGGGTGGTGCCCGTCATGCGCATTCGGCACTGCGTGAACGCGCCAGACAGGTTTGTGTCTGAGGAATATCCGGTTTGGCCGTGCAATAACGAGGACAGCGCAGGAAAAACACCTTCCAACGACTATCTGTCATTGCCCCGAAGCAGTGCCTGAGGGAAAATGCTCACCTTTTTTCCGATCCCATCCTTTCAGTTCCAGGAGATCAGCGATGCCCAGCCGTCGTGAGCGTGCCAACGCCATTCGTGCCCTCAGCATGGATGCCGTGCAAAAAGCCAACAGCGGCCATCCCGGTGCCCCTATGGGCATGGCGGATATCGCCGAGGTGCTTTGGCGTGATTACCTCAAACACAACCCGAGCAATCCATCGTTCGCCGACCGTGACCGCTTCATCATGTCCAACGGCCACGGTTCGATGCTGGTTTACTCGCTGCTGCACCTGACCGGTTACGACCTGTCCATCGACGACCTGAAAAATTTCCGCCAGTTGCACAGCCGTACGCCGGGTCACCCTGAATATGGCTACACCCCTGGCGTCGAGACCACCACCGGTCCTTTGGGGCAGGGGTTGGCCAATGCCGTCGGTTTTGCCATCGCTGAAAAAGTGCTGGCCGAACAGTTCAACCGTCCAGGTCACGACATCGTCGATCACCACACCTACGTGTTCCTGGGTGATGGCTGCATGATGGAAGGCATTTCCCACGAAGTCGGCTCGTTGGCCGGTACGCTGGGTCTGGGCAAACTGATCGCGTTCTACGATGACAACGGCATTTCCATCGATGGCGAAGTCGAAGGCTGGTTCACTGACGATACGCCAAAGCGTTTTGAAGCCTACAACTGGCAAGTGATCCGTAACGTCGACGGCCACGATGCCGAAGAAATCAAGATCGCCATCGAAACAGCACGTAAAAGCGCGCAACCCACGCTGATCTGCTGCAAGACCACCATTGGTTTCGGTTCGCCGAACAAGCAAGGCAAGGAAGACTGCCACGGCGCTCCACTGGGCGACGCGGAAATCGCGCTGACCCGTGCTGCGCTGAAATGGAATTACGGTCCTTTCGAAATTCCGGCGGATATCTACGCCGAGTGGAACGCCAAGGAATCGGGTCTTGCCGTGGAAGCCGAGTGGGACCAGCGTTTTGCTGCCTACTCCGCCATCTACCCAGAGCTGGCCAACGAATTGATCCGTCGCATGAGCGGCGAGCTGCCGGCTGATTTCGCTGAAAAAGCCACGGCCTACATCGCCGAAGTCGATGCCAAGGGCGAAACCATCGCCAGCCGTAAAGCCAGCCAGAACGCATTGAATGCCTTCGGTCCGCTGCTGCCTGAGTTCCTTGGCGGTTCGGCTGACCTGGCAGGCTCCAACCTGACTATCTGGAAAGGTTGCAAGAGCCTCACGGCTGAAGACTTCAGCGGTAACTACCTGCATTACGGTGTTCGTGAATTCGGCATGAGCGCGATCATGAACGGTATTGCACTGCACGGCGGTTTCGTACCGTACGGCGCGACCTTCCTGATTTTCATGGAATACGCGCGCAACGCAGTGCGCATGGCCTCGCTGATGAAACAGCGCGTGCTGTTCGTCTACACCCACGACTCCATAGGTCTGGGCGAAGACGGCCCGACGCACCAGCCAATCGAGCAACTGGCCAGCCTGCGTGGCACGCCGAACCTCGATACCTGGCGCCCGGCGGATGCCGTGGAATCGGCAGTGGCCTGGAAATATGCGATTGAGCGTAACGACGGCCCATCGGCCTTGGTGTTCTCTCGCCAGAACCTGACTCACCAATCCCGTGACGCGACGCAATTGGCGGATATCGCCCGTGGCGGCTACGTGCTGCGCGACTGTGTGGGTGAGCCTGAGCTGATCCTGATCTCCACGGGTTCCGAAGTGGGCCTGGCGGTATTGGCTTACGAGAAACTGACGGCACAAGGCCGTAATGTGCGCGTGGTTTCCATGCCCTGCACCAGCGTCTTTGACGCCCAGGACGCGATGTACAAGCAAACGGTTCTGCCGTTGCAAGTCAGCGCGCGTATTGCCATCGAAGCCGCTCACGCGGACTACTGGTACAAATACGTTGGTCTGGAAGGTCGGGTCATCGGCATGACCACCTTCGGCGAGTCGGCGCCTGCGCCTGCCTTGTTCGAAGAGTTCGGTTTCACCCTGGAAAACATCCTGGGTACGGCTGAAGAGCTGCTCGAAGACTAAGCAGTAATGCGTTCCCCTGTAGGAGCGCGCTTGCCCGCGATTGACTGCACAGCAGTCACACGATGTTGTCTTACATCTGAAGGCCGTTCCGGCCTTATCGCGTGCAAGCGCGCTCCTACAGGTTTCAACACCTGCCAGCGAGAACCCCATGCCTCAGCCACGTCTGTATAAAGTTGCACTCAACGGCTACGGCCGTATCGGTCGTTGTGTCTTGCGTGCGCTGTGTGAGCGAGGGGCGAAAGCCGGGTTTGAAGTGGTTGCATTGAACGATCTGGCCGACATAGCCAGCCTCGAATACCTCACGCGCTTCGATTCCACCCACGGTCGCTTTCCTGGCGAAGTGCGGGTCGAAGGCGAATACCTGTACCTCAACGGGCACGGCATCAAGGTGCTGCGCAGCGCAACGCCGGAAGGGATCGATTGGGCCGGACTGGGCGTTGATCTGGTGCTCGAATGCTCGGGCGCTTACAACACCCGGGAAGAGGGCCAGCGCTTTCTCGATGCGGGCGCACCGCGGGTGCTGTTCTCGCAGCCGATGGCCAGCGAAGCGGATGTCGACGCCACCATCGTGTATGGCATCAATCAGCAAAAGCTGACGGGCACCGAGTTGCTGGTGTCCAACGCCTCTTGCACCACCAATTGCAGCGTGCCGCTGTTGCGCTTGCTCGATCAGGCCATTGGTCTGGAATACATTTCGATCACCACCATCCACTCGGCGATGAACGACCAACCGGTGATCGACGCCTATCATCATGAAGACTTGCGTCGTACACGTTCGGCCTTTCAGTCGATCATTCCGGTGTCCACTGGTCTGGCGCGTGGCATTGAACGGCTTTTGCCGGAACTTGCCGGACGAATTCAGGCCAAAGCAGTGCGTGTGCCAACCGTTAACGTCTCTTGTCTCGATATCACGATGCAAACAGCACGTGATACCGATGCTGCCGAGATCAACCGGATACTTCGCGAGGCTGCCACCAGCGGCCCGTTGAAAGGGTTGCTGGCGTACACCGAATTGCCGCATGCCAGCTGTGATTTCAATCATGACCCTCATTCGGCGATTGTCGATGCCAGTCAGACACGCGTTTCCGGCCCTCGGCTGGTGAACCTGCTGGCCTGGTTCGACAACGAATGGGGTTTTGCCAATCGAATGCTCGACGTCGCCGATCACTATCTGCGCGTTGCTCACAAACAACAGTAAACCAGGGACCGCCTCATGACCGTGTTGAAGATGACCGACCTCGATCTGCAAGGTAAGCGTGTATTGATCCGTGAAGACCTCAACGTTCCGGTCAAGGACGGTGTGGTAACCAGCGATGCGCGGATTCTTGCTTCGCTGCCGACCATCAAACTGGCGCTGGAAAAGGGCGCAGCCGTTATGGTCTGCTCTCACCTGGGTCGTCCGACCGAGGGCGAGTTCTCTGCCGAGAACAGCCTTAAGCCGGTTGCCGACTACCTGAGCAAGGCGTTGGGTCGTGACGTGCCGCTGGTGGCTGACTACCTGAACGGTGTCGAGGTCAAGGCGGGCGACATCGTGCTGTTCGAGAACGTGCGCTTCAACAAGGGCGAGAAGAAAAACACCGACGAGCTCGCGCAAAAATACGCCGCCCTGTGCGATGTATTCGTGATGGACGCTTTCGGTACGGCTCACCGCGCCGAGGGCTCGACCCACGGCGTCAGCAAGTTCGCCAAAGTCGCTTGCGCCGGCCCGTTGCTGGCTGCCGAGCTGGATGCGTTGGGCAAGGCCCTTGGTGCTCCGGCCCAGCCAATGGCGGCTATCGTCGCGGGCTCCAAGGTTTCCACCAAGCTGGATGTGCTTAACAGCCTGAGCCAGATCTGCAACCAGTTGATCGTCGGTGGCGGCATCGCCAACACCTTCCTCGCAGCAGCCGGGCACAATGTCGGCAAATCGCTGTACGAGCCTGATCTGCTGGACACCGCACGTGCCATCGCCGCCAAAGTCAGCGTGCCGCTGCCGGTGGATGTGGTGGTGGCTAAGGAATTCGCCGAAAGCGCTGTGGCGACGGTCAAACTGATCGCCGATGTGGCCGACGACGACATGATTCTGGATATCGGTCCGCAAACTGCAGCGCATTTCGCCGACTTGTTGAAATCTTCGAAGACTATTCTGTGGAACGGTCCGGTTGGCGTGTTCGAGTTCGACCAATTCGGCGAAGGCACCAAGACGTTGGCCAAGGCCATTGCGGCCAGCGATGCATTTTCCATTGCGGGCGGTGGCGATACGCTGGCGGCCATCGATAAATATGGCGTTGCGGATCAAATCTCCTACATTTCTACCGGGGGTGGCGCTTTCCTTGAGTTCGTCGAAGGCAAAGTCCTGCCAGCGGTTGAAGTATTGGAGCAGCGGGCCAAGGCCTGAGCGTTCGGTGTGGGTGAAGGGGATTTACATGCTCAAGCGGTTACCGCTGTTTGTCATTGCCGGTCTGATGGCCGGGTGTGCCAGTGAGCCCGGCGCCGAAGACGCAAAAGCCGCGCCCAAGGCGCCTCGGGCAAGCTGCTACGAGGCTGACTGGCAGGCGGAAACCGTGCCGATCATCTACAAGCGCGGTGGTCCGGATGCACTGGACAAGTACGAGGTCACGCCTGCTGAGGTAAAGGCGGGCTGTCCTTGAGGCTTGGGGTGCGATTGAGCTTACGATGATTGCAATCAGGAACAAAACCGCCCCTGATCGACCGAAGTGATTGGCACCTGCCGAGCTTCATGGGGTGGCCAGGAGAAGTAATGAAAGGCTTAATCGCCCTTGCGACATTTGCAGTGCTGGGCGGATGCGCCAGTATGAATGCACCGGAACAACAGAGCGCATGGACCCGTTGGGTGTGTGACAGTCAGGCCGAAGTGCTATGGCATTTCACCGACAGCACCAAGACTCAAGTCGATGTTCGCCTGGGTGGCAAAGATCAGGTCTATCGTTTAAAGCCTGAGCCTGGCGCTTCCGGGGAGTTGTACAGCGACGGTGTGTTGGCGTTTCACATAAAGGGTGAGGAAGGCCTGGTGTACTGGGTCGCCACCAATGATTTGATCGGTCGCGCTTGCAAGGCTCCCTAGTTCGGCGCTGAGTATGTTTGCGACTGCCTGTTAAACGCGTTCGGCCATTGTCCGATGCGCAAAATTTGAATAGCAGCCGCCGTTAAGGCAGGCTTGCACGATTAACGACCCTACCGGGAGAGAGACCTAAAATGGCACTTATCAGCATGCGCCAGATGTTGGACCACGCAGCCGAGTTCGGCTACGGCGTCCCTGCTTTCAACGTCAACAACCTGGAACAGATGCGCGCCATTATGGAAGCGGCCGACAAGACCGATTCCCCGGTGATCGTTCAGGCTTCGGCCGGCGCGCGCAAATACGCCGGTGCTCCGTTCCTGCGTCACTTGATCCTCGCCGCAATCGAAGAGTTCCCGCACATCCCTGTGGTCATGCACCAGGATCACGGCACCAGCCCTGATATCTGCCAGCGCTCGATCCAGTTGGGTTTCAGCTCGGTCATGATGGACGGCTCCCTTGCAGAAGACGGCAAGACCCCGACTGATTACGAGTACAACGTGCGCGTGACCCAGCAAACCGTGGCCATGGCGCATGCCTGCGGCGTGTCGGTAGAAGGCGAGCTGGGCTGCCTGGGTTCCCTGGAAACCGGTATGGCTGGCGAAGAAGACGGCGTGGGTGCAGAAGGCGTGCTTGATCACAGCCAACTGTTGACCGACCCGGAAGAAGCCGCTGACTTCGTCAAAAGGACTCAGGTCGATGCCCTGGCTATCGCCATCGGTACCAGCCACGGCGCGTACAAGTTCACCAAGCCGCCTACCGGCGACACCTTGGCGATTGAACGCATCAAAGAAATCCACAAGCGCATCCCCAACACCCACTTGGTAATGCACGGTTCGTCTTCGGTTCCACAAGAATGGTTGAAAATCATCAACCAATACGGCGGCGATATTAAAGAGACCTACGGCGTGCCAGTCGAAGAAATCGTCGAAGGCATCAAGTACGGCGTGCGCAAGGTCAACATCGACACTGACCTGCGTCTGGCGTCCACCGGTGCGATGCGTCGCCTGATGGCCACCAACCCGAGCGAATTTGACCCACGTAAATTCTTCGGCGAAACCATCGTTGCCATGCGTGACATCTGCATCGCGCGTTACGAAGCGTTCGGTACTGCTGGCCAGGCATCGAAGATCAAGCCGATGTCGCTGGAAAAAATGTACCTGCGTTATGCCAAAGGCGAGTTGAACGCCAAGGTCAACTGAGTTTGAGTTGATCGAAAAAAACCCGCAGCGATGCGGGTTTTTTTGTGCCTCAAGTTACCTGTAGCAGCGCTGCATCTACCGTTGCAATACCAGAATGCGCGACAGCAGTTCATCCCGGTCTATATAGCAACCCTGGAAGTGCCGCGCACCGGTTGCCGGGTCGAACGCATTGCGGGCGTGAAGGGTGCGGCGGTTGTCGAAGCACCACATGTCGCCGGGGCTCAGTCGCGCACTCACCCGAAAGCGTGCTTCGCGGGTCATGGCGATAAAAAGTCGATAGGCCCGATACAGTGCGGGCATCTGCTCTGCGGGAGCGTCGAACGGGCCGCGCAGGAAGTTCGCCATGCGGACTTCACGGACCTGGCCCAAAGTGTCCAGTGCAATGATCGGCGCGAGGCACCGGTAGTCGCTGTGGCGATCCTTGTTGCGAAACTCCACCGGAATCTCGCACAAACTACGAAACGCCTCCGGGTCTTCATGGCGCAGGGCATCGGCAATCGCGAAGCCATCGACGAACACACTTTCGCCGCCGACCGCATCATTCACCAGACAATGCAGAAACTGCAGCCCCGGTTGCAGCTCGCGGGTCGGCAGGTCGCTGTGCAACGGCAGATTGAAAGCGGTGTAGGCGTTGCTGTCGGCATCGGCTTTTGATTGCACGTTGAACAGCACGCCAAAATTACTCTCGCGGATAAACGAAATCCGCTTGGCGATCCCGGCCAATGAGCCCGGCTCCGTGGGCACGCCGCGCACCTGCGTCAGCCCGATATCACGCAACGCCAGCAGCCACTGAAGCAGCGCCTTCGGGTCCTCCATGATCGCGTGGTATTCGAACACCGGCAGTTGCAGGTTGGCGGTCCACAGTTGGCTTTTTGGTTTAGCCTCGAACCGCTCGGCGCGCGACGCCTCGTCGTAAGCATGGGCGCGCAGCCAGCCAGGATCAAAACGACTTTGATGGCCGTCCTGCCACTCCACACACAGGCAGCCCTGGACGTCGATCAGACGGGTGGTGGGCGCCAGGTCTTCAGCGACATCGACGATTTCCAGCACCTGCTCACGGGTCACGCTGTACACGCATTCAGGGCACGGGCAGTTGTCCCGCAGCCATTGATGATGAAAGGGGCTGAGCCGGCCATCGGCCCATTGCACGTGCAACCTGTCCGCCAAGGGTTGTACGGCGGTCAACGCGCTGATCAACGGGTAATTGCGAAAGTCGGCGACGGCGGGAGTGTTAATGGCGATCTCCTTTTTATGCGTGCAGGGATAGGCTCTTGGGTCAGACGGGCAAACCAATCACGCGGCCGATGTAGGTGGGCCGCGGCAGGTCTTTTTGGGTTTCGACCAAGGCCAGCAGGGTGTTCAATACTGGCTCGCTAAACGGTGCCGAGCGTGGGCCCGCCAGGTCGACGTGCAACAGCATTTGCTCGTTGGCGGCCAAGGGTTCGTCGCTGTCGGGTGTGTGCAGGCTTTGGTAGAGGTGCACGCGTTTACGGTCGTGGCCGATGACTTGAGTACGGACTTCGACCTCTTCGCCCTGCTTCACTTCATGCAGATAATTGAGATGGCATTCGAGGGTGAACAACGAGTGACCGCTGGCTTCGCGGTTATCACTGTCCAGGCCCAAATGGTCCATGAAAGCGTCTGTGGCGTAGCTGAAAATCAGCAGATAGAACGCATCGCGCAGATGCCCGTTGTAATCGACCCAGTCAGCGAGGACCGGGGTTTTGTAGGTGGTGAGTGTCGGCATGGCAGTCTCATCAATTTTTATCTGGAATGACCCCTTGTAGGAGCGGGCTTGCCCGCGATGCAGTCAGCGCGGTGTGTCAGGCAAGTCGCTATCGCGGGCAAGCCCGCTCCTACAGGCTTATCGGCTACTCGCTAAACGCCATTCCATGCTTGGCTTTGGTGGTTTTCACCGCTTCAAGCACGGCCAGCAGGCAGTCATCGCGATAGCGTTCCAGGGCCGAGATACTGTGGCTGCCGAGCTGGTCGGTGGTGCCGTCGACCACATCGTCGATCAGCTTGTCGGTCAGTTCGGGTGCTGGCAAATATGTCCACGGCAGTTGCAGTGCCGGGCCGAATTGCGCCATGAAATGGCGCATGCCCGCATCGCCGCCTGCCAGGGTGTAGGTCAGGAAGGTGCCCATGAACGACCAGCGCAGGCCTGCGCCAAAGCGGATCGCATCGTCGATTTCGCCGGTCGTGGCCACCCCGTCGTTGACCAGGTGCAAGGCCTCGCGCCACAGCGCTTCGAGCAGACGGTCGGCGATAAAGCCCGGCACTTCCTTGCGCACATGCAACGGGCGCATGCCCAGTGACTCATACACCTTGATCGCCGCTTGTACGGCTTCGGGTGCCGTGTGCTTGCCGCCGACGACTTCAACCAGTGGCAGCAGGTAAACCGGGTTGAACGGGTGACCGACCACGCAGCGTTCAGGGTGGATGGCGCTTTCGTAGAATTCGCTGGGCAACAGGCCGGAAGTGCTGGAGCCGATCAAGGCATTGGGCTTGGCTGCGGCGCTGATCTTGCTGTGCAGGTCCAGCTTCAGGTCGAGACGCTCCGGGGCGCTTTCCTGGATGAAGTCAGCATCACGCACACATTCTTCGATGGTCGCGACAAAGCGCAGGCGATCTTGCGACGCACCGGGTGCCAGGCTCTGTTTTTCCAGGGCGGACCAGGCATTGGCCACGCGTTTGCGCAGGGCCGCCTCAGCGCCGGGTGCCGGGTCCCAGGCGATCACGTCCAGGCCGTGAGCCAGTGCGCGGGAAACCCAACCGCTGCCGATAACACCGCTGCCGAGCGCGGCGAAGATTTTGATGTCAGTGATAAAAGTCATCGCTACTTCCTGAATAGAAATCTGTAGATGATTCTGTGGGAGCGAATTCATTCGCGAAGGCGGTGTGTCAGGCACTGACGATGTTGGATGTGCCGACGTCTTCGCGGATAAATCCGCTCCTACAATGGAGATCAGCCGCGCTTTTTGAGGCCCATCTTGACCCGGCCTTCGGCAGGGGTCAGAACCCGGGCGCCCAGGTGGCTGAGGATTTCCGAGGCGCGTTCGACCAGTGCGCCATTGCTGGCCAGCACGCCGCGATCAAGCCAGATGTTGTCTTCCAGACCCACACGCACGTTGCCGCCGAGCAGCACGGCCTGGGCTGCCATCGGCATCTGCATGCGACCGATACCAAAGGCTGCCCACACGGCGTTTTCAGGCAGGTTATCGACCATGGCTTTCATGGTGGTGGTGTCAGCGGGTGCGCCCCACGGGATGCCCATGCATAGCTGGAACAGTGGGTCGTCGAGCAGACCTTCCTTGATCATCTGCTTGGCGAACCACAGGTGACCGGTGTCGAAAATTTCCAGTTCGGCTTTCACGCCCAGCGCTTGAATGCGTTTGGCGCCAGCGCGCAGTTGGGCTGGAGTGGACACGTAGATGGTGTCGCCATCGCCAAAGTTCAGGGTGCCGCAATCGAGGGTGCAGATTTCTGGCAGCAGTGCTTCGACGTGTGCCAGGCGGCTCAGCGGGCCGATCAGGTCGGTGTTCGGACCGAACTCCATGGGGTTCTCGCCCGCGCCAATCTCCAGGTCGCCACCCATGCCGGCGGTGAGGTTGACGATGATATCGACGTCGGCTTCGCGAATGCGCTCCATCACTTCGCGGTACAGGGCCACGTCGCGGCTGAACTTGCCGGTTTCCGGGTTGCGTACGTGGCAATGAACCACGGTCGCGCCGGCTTTGGCCGCTTCAACGGCGGCGGCGGCGATTTGTTTGGGAGTGACCGGGACCAGATGGCTCTTCCCGGTAGTGTCGCCAGCACCGGTCAGTGCGCAGGTGATGATGACGTCATGGTTCATTTCAGGTTCCTTACAGGCGAATTTTAGGGTGTGGCAATCCCGTCCGCAGCCCGTTCAGGCTGCGGATCGGTGGTTCGGATACGCTACGGGTTGCTGCTCAGCTTCAGGTTTTCAGCGGCATCTTTGCCGTCAAAGGTTTTCACCCCGGCGAGCCAGCGCTTGAGGTCTTGCGGATGGTCTTTGAGCCATTGCCGGGCTGACTCAAGCGCGTCTTTGTGGTCGAGCAACGGCTGCATCATCCGGCTCTCGTCTTCAGCGGTAAAACTCAGGTTGGTCAGCAGCTTGTCGACGTTCGGGCAACGCTGGGCGTAATCCGGTGCGGTAACGGTCCAGACTTTGGCCTCGCCTTCATTCGGGCCGAGGGCGTTATCGCTGCCCGTGAGGTAGGTCATCTTCTGGTTGACGTTCATGGGGTGCGGCGCCCACCCGAAGAACACGATGGCTTCGTTGCGATTGACCGCACGGGTGACGGCCGACAGCATCCCGGCTTCACCTGACTCCACCAACTGGAAATCGCCGAGGCCAAACTGGTTCTTGGCGATCATTTCCTTGATTTGGGTGTTGGCGCCTGAGCCGGGCTCGATGCCGTAGATTTTGCCGCCCAGTTCTTTCTTGAATTTGGCGATGTCGGCAAAGGTTTTCAGGCCCTTGTCGGCGAGGTAGGTCGGAACGGCGAGGGTCGCGCGAGCGTCTTTGAGGCTGGGTTCAGGCAGAATGCGCACCTGATTTTGCTTCACGAACGGGGTGATGGTCTGGGTCATCAACGGGTCCCAGTAGCCGAGGAACATGTCCAGGCGCTGGTCGCGGATGCCGGCGAAGATGATTTGCTGTGAGGCGCTGGTCTGTTTGGTCTTGTAGCCCAGGCCATCGAGCAAGACTTGGGTCATGGCGCTGGTAGCCATAACGTCGGTCCAGTTGACCACGCCGAGGCGTACGTTCTGACAGGTTGCCGCTTCAGCTGCACTGGCGCTGTTGGCGATGAAGGTGGTACCGGTGAGTGCCAGCAAACAACAGCTGATCAGTCGTTTCATGATGGATTCCCTCGGCAGTCGTTATTGTGGGGTTCCGACGTCTGCGCGCCGTGATGCAACGTTACGCAGCCGCAGCCCCCGGAAAACGCACAGCGGCGACGCGCTCTTGCACAGTAGCGACCTGTTCCCTTGCTGTCCTCATTCAACTGGCGTATGTGGTGAGTGATGCTGACCCCGCGAGTACCGCCGATGTCCCAGGACTATTACTTTTTGCTCATGCCCGGGTTCTCGGTGATGGGCTTCGTCTCGGCCGTCGAGCCGTTGCGCGTCGCCAATCGCTTCGGCGGCGAGCTGTATCGCTGGCATGTGCTGAGTGTCGATGGCGGGGCGGTGGTTGCCAGTAATGGCATGTCGGTCAATGCCGATGCCGCGCTGGAGCCGCTGAAAAAAGGCACGACGTTGTGGGTGGTGGCGGGTTTTGAACCCTTGAAGTTCTGTACCCCAGCGCTGGAGCAGTGGCTGCGTCGACTCGATCACGAAGGCGTGACCCTTGGTGGCATCGACACCGGCAGCTTTATCCTGGCGCAGGCAGGCCTGCTCGACGGCCATCGCCTGACCCTGCATTGGGAGGCGTTGGGGGCGTTCAAGGAGTCTTATCCACAGTTGGCCGTGACTCAGGAGTTGTTCGAAATCGACCGTCGCCGCATCACGTCCGCAGGCGGCACGGCGTCCATCGACATGATGCTCGACCTGATCGGCCAGGCCCACGGGCCGGAACTGGCGATTCAGGTCTCCGAACAGTTCGTGCTCGGCCGGATTCGCCCACGTAAAGACCACCAACGCATGCAGATCGCCACGCGTTACGGCATCAACAACAAAAAGCTGGTGCAGGTCATCGGCGAAATGGAACAACACACCGAACCACCGCTCAGCACCCTGGACCTGGCCGACGGGATTCAAGTGACCCGCCGTCAGCTAGAGCGACTGTTTCGCCTGCATTTGAAAGACACACCGAGCAATTTCTATCTCGGGCTGCGCCTGGAGAAGGCGCGACAACTGCTGCGCCAGACCGACATGAGTGTGCTGGAAGTCAGCCTGGCCTGCGGCTTCGAATCGCCGTCGTACTTCACCCGCAGTTACCGCGTACGGTTTACGCGCTGCCCGAGAGAGGATCGACAGCAGTCGAAAGCGTGATCTGGCGGGTCCGGCTTTTCCGCAGGTAAGTCGGCTCTTGCAGGAATACGCTTTCTACAGCAGTCGCCGTTAAGCCCGCAAATAAAGCACTCAAGAAGGTCTGTTAACCGTTCGGCTTACTGAAATACGACCCATAATCTATACATGGAACCGACGCTTAATATTTTTGCGGGTGGGGCTGCACTGATTCGCATTGAACATAGATAAAAAACAGAACCGATGCATGTTGGATAGGCTGAGCGGTGAGTGGAGTAAGTTGTAGGTGTTATGTTTGGTTCGTGTTCGTATGATTAATTGGTTTTTTCTTGAGTTATTTATCGTTTTCAAGAGCGTAATGTGTGTCAGTGCTTTTGTATCGAAGTTTAAATATGTACTTGGCTCTTTTTTCGTGCATTGTCTTCCAGTTTGTATTGGGTATTTTTGGTTTTGGTCGCTTTAGTAAGGATGTTATAAAAACCGCTTCGTTATCGTTTAGTATCTTGCTTTCGGATTCGGCATGCAGTGCGCGAATAGTTGCTTTGTAACCAATTAGTCCTTCACCAAAGTATGCATATTTAAGGTAAGAGTAGGCGATGTCGTCTTTGGTGTGGTTTATGGCTATAAAAACTGCTATTGAAATCTCTTCTAGCTTTCTTGTTACAGAAAGCTCTTTTTGAAGAGTGCACGTCCTAACATACTGCTGCTCAATTGTGCTGGCACCTTCTAAACGGCCGTGAAGTAGTGTTTTTTTTATTGCCCTAGCTATACCTATGGGATCTATGCCCCAGTGATTTCTGAAACGGTGATCTTCCGACATCTCTAAAGCCTTTATCAATATCGCGACATTGGTTTCGAAAGTGCACCTGGATATTTTCGCTGCTGTTATCAGGTAATAAACGCGACTTTTCTTACTCGCTAAAAAAATTAATAACGCTAGGGGGATGACCAGTAATGCGGTGATTGCAGAGATGATTTTTACGAAGATCTTCTTGTCCAAATGACTACTCCAAGCTGGTTCGCAATGGTTGAAGAAAATCTACCGCTTAAGTCATCTTTTTTCCTGCAGCTGAATATTATATGGTAGGTGGATGAACGCCTTTTTTCTCCTTGTTCACTTATATGAATGGAGATTCTGTCCGGAGAAAAATAACGTTTTTCAATGTGGCCTGAAATTTCAGCTAAGGATCTATGAGCACCGACATAATCACGGCCAACTCCGCCCAAGGTGAGTTCGTGAATTTTTTCGGCACTACCATATAATTTATTTCCATCGCGCGCAATCAATACCAAGTATCTAACCATCATGCCTTTAAATGGATTGTAAGCGCTACTTAAGGTCGTTTGTTCAAATATCCACGAGCCGTCCATGTCCTTATAACGAAAGAATTTCTCCTTAATTAAAAAGAAGACTAATGCTAATAGCCCCCCTCCAATTACTGTGGCTAGAACATCTGATAGGAAAGTCTCAAAGCTCATGAGTTTATCATCCTGATATTTACATATTTCTGCGTTTGGGACGTTTAATTTGATAATTCAAAATCACAATAATGGCTATATAGTATCATTTTGACCTATTCCAGCCATCCTGTTTTTGCGGCTTTGAATTGCCATCGTGTTTCACCCGTAGGTACCTCGCACGGTTCACGCGCTGCCTGAGAGAGGATCGACAGCAGTCGAAAGCTTGAAAAATTTACCTGTAGGAGTGCAGTCTCGGCTTCGACAGCCGCGCTGTCGCGCAGCAAGTTGGGGCTCCATTCTGCCCGGCGGGCGTAGGAGCTGACTTGTCTGCGATAAGGTCGGAACGACCTTCCGACGGTAGTAAATTCACTATTTTTGCTAGCGCTTCGGTCGGACGCGACCCGGCTAGATCGCAGACAAGTCAGCTCCTACAGGGGATCAGCGTTTGGCCGAAAAATTAATGACATTTATTCTTTAATTAGATATTGGTTTTTTGATAAGCGCGTTTGCAACTATGCGTCCCGCCGTGATGGCCGCATGTCAGACGCCGAAGGTTCTGCGGGTCGGACGTGACCCCAGCCGTATCGCGGGCAAGCGCGCTCCTGTGACGTCAGGTGCGGCTTCACTCCATCCCGATCGACTGTAAATACTCCGACCGTTGATCGTTCATCTGCGAGAAGCAATCGTTTTGCCCGATTTCGAGGGTCTGGCTGCCTTTTTCGCTCAGGAAGGTTTGTACCGTGCAGTCAGCCTCGCGCAGTTTGGTCCAGATCTGTTGGGCATTTTTTATTTTTGCGAGGTAGTCGTTCAGTTGCGCCGGGTGGTTGGCGTACTGAGAGCTGATCCGGTCGACCAGGTCTTTATAAGCGTTATCCAGCTCGTGCTGGGAGGTGGTTTTGTTGAAGGCCGAGCACTCGAAGCTCTGCTGGGTGGTTTCCACGTTGTCGCAGGGGGTGCTGTCTTCGGCTTGAGCGCCGGTTGCCAGCACTGCCAGCACCAATAACATTGACCTCATTTGCGACATCCTCGCCGGTTGTTCGGAGCAATCGCCAGAGATTTTCCTCCAGGCGCCGCGTAAAGAACAGAGGCCCAATGGTCTATCTAAGCAGGTGGCGCTGACCCTTTGTCGTTTCTTGACGCTTTCGGCAAACCCCCTGTCGTTTTTGCACCCGGCTCGCTCAACCCTCAGGCATATGCTGGCCCCAAAGCGCCGGCAGACGATTCGGCGCATGAATCACCCAGAGGGGACAGCCTGATGAGCCCAGCCGAATTGCACGCCGACAGCATCGTTATTGACGGGCTGATCATTGCCAAGTGGAACCGTGAACTGTTCGAAGACATGCGCAAAGGTGGCCTGACCGCCGCTAACTGCACCGTGTCGGTGTGGGAAGGTTTCCAGGCGACCATCAACAGCATCTGCACCAGCCAGAAGCTGATGCGTGAAAACAGTGACCTGGTCATCCCCGTGCGTACCACGGCGGATATCCGCAAGGCCAAGGAGCAAGGCAAGACCGGCATCCTCTTCGGTTTCCAGAACGCCCACGCTTATGAAGACCAGATCGGCTACGTCGAGATCTTCAAGCAGCTCGGCGTTGGCATCGTGCAGATGTGCTACAACACGCAAAACCTGGTCGGCACAGGCTGTTACGAACGCGACGGCGGCCTGTCGGGCTTCGGTCGCGAGATCGTTGCCGAAATGAACCGCGTCGGCGTCATGTGCGACCTGTCTCACGTGGGCTCGAAAACCTCCGAAGAAGTCATCCTAGAATCGAAAAAACCGGTCTGCTACTCGCACTGCCTGCCGTCCGGCTTGAAAGAACATCCGCGCAACAAGTCTGATGAAGAGCTGAAGTTCATCGCTGACCACGGCGGTTTCGTTGGCGTGACCATGTTCGCGCCGTTCCTCGCCAAGGGCATCGATTCGACCATCGACGACTACGCCGAAGCCATCGAATACGTGATGAACATTGTCGGTGAAGACGCCATCGGTATTGGCACTGACTTCACGCAGGGTCACGGTCAGGACTTCTTCGAATACCTGACCCACGACAAGGGCTACGCGCGTCGTCTGACCAGCTTCGGCAAGATCATCAACCCGCTGGGTATTCGTACCGTGGGTGAGTTCCCCAACCTGACCGAAACCCTGCTCAAACGCGGCCACCCCGAGCGCGTCGTGCGCAAAATCATGGGCGAGAACTGGGTGAACGTTCTCAAGGATGTTTGGGGCGAGTAACGCTCACACCGTATCTGCATTGAATAGCTGACCCCACTGCCATCCGCGCAGTGGGCGCAACCCGAATTTCTGGAGTGTTACCCCATGGCTAAAATCGCCCCGCAACTGCCTATCGAAGTCGACAGCGAAACCGGTGTCTGGACGTCTGATGCGTTGCCGATGCTCTACGTGCCACGTCACTTTTTCGTCAACAACCACATGGGCATCGAAGAAGTGTTGGGCGCTGACGCCTACGCCGAAATTCTCTACAAGGCGGGTTACAAATCGGCCTGGCACTGGTGCGAGAAAGAAGCTGAATGCCACGGCCTGGAAGGCGTCGCGGTGTTTGAGCACTACATGAAGCGTTTGTCGCAACGTGGCTGGGGTCTGTTCAAAATCGAAGCCATCGACCTGGAAAAAGGCACCGCCAGCATCCGCCTGGAACACTCGTGCTTCGTCTATGTGTACGGCAAGGTCGGGCGCAAGGTCGATTACATGTTCACCGGTTGGTTCGCGGGTGCCATGGATCAAATCCTGGCCGCCAAAGGCAGTCCGATCCGCACTGTGGCCGAGCAGGTTTACGGTGGTTCTGAAGAGGGCCACGACGATGGCCTGTTCATCGTCAAGCCGTTGTAAGTCGAGGTTTCCGTCATGGCTTTCGAAGCAATGTTCCAGCCCATCCAGATCGGCAAACTGACCATCCGCAACCGCGTTCTCAGTACCGCGCACGCCGAGGTTTATGCCACCGATGGCGGCATGACCACTGATCGGTACGTGAAGTATTACGAGGAGAAAGCCAAGGGCGGCATCGGCCTGGCCATTTGTGGCGGGTCCTCCAGCGTGGCCATCGACAGCCCGCAAGGCTGGTGGAAATCGGTCAACCTGGCCACCGACAATATCATCCCGCACTTCCAGAATCTGGCGGATGCCATGCACAAGCATGGCGCCAAGATCATGATTCAGATTACTCACATGGGTCGTCGTTCGCGTTGGGACGGCGACCATTGGCCGACCCTGCTTTCACCGTCAGGCATTCGTGAACCGGTACACCGCGCGACCTGCAAAACCATCGAGCCGGAAGAGATCTGGCGCGTGATCGGCAACTACGCCAGCGCTGCCGGACGGGCCAAGGCTGGCGGTCTGGATGGCGTCGAACTGTCCGCCGTGCACCAGCACATGATCGATCAGTTCTGGAGCCCTCGGGTTAACAAACGCACCGATGAATGGGGCGGTAGTTTCGAAAACCGCATGCGTTTCGGTCTGGAAGTGCTCAAGGCTGTGCGTAAGGAAGTCGGTCCGGATTTCTGCGTCGGTATTCGTCTGTGCGGCGACGAATTCCATCCCGATGGCCTGAGCCATGAGGACATGAAGCAGATCGCCAAGTATTACGACGACACCGGCATGCTCGACTTTATCGGTGTAGTCGGTTCGGGGTGCGACACCCACAACACCCTGGCCAACGTTATCCCCAACATGAGTTATCCACCGGAGCCGTTCCTGCATTTGGCCGCCGGTATCAAAGAAGTGGTCAAGGCCCCGGTCCTGCACGCGCAGAACATTAAGGACCCGAACCAGGCAACACGGATTCTGGAAGGCGGGTATGTCGACATGGTCGGCATGACCCGCGCGCACATCGCTGACCCGCACCTGATCGCCAAGATCAAGATGGGCCAGGTCGATCAGATCAAGCAATGCGTGGGTGCCAACTACTGCATCGACCGTCAATACCAAGGGCTGGATGTGCTGTGCATCCAGAACGCCGCGACCTCCCGTGAATACATGGGCGTGCCGCACATCATCGAAAAATCCACCGGCGTGAAACGCAAAGTGGTGGTGGTCGGTGCCGGTCCTGCAGGCCTGGAAGCCGCACGCGTGGCTGCCGAGCGTGGGCATGACGTGACCTTGTTCGAGAAAAAAGACGTGCTCGGCGGGCAGATCACTACTGCATCGAAAGCGCCGCAGCGCGATCAGATCGCCGGCATCACCCGCTGGTTCCAGCTGGAATTGGCACGCTTGAAAGTCGACGTGCGTCTGGGAACAGCAGCCGACCCTGCAACCATCCTGGACCTGCGTCCGGATGTGGTGGTGCTGGCAAACGGCGGTCACCCGTTCCTGGAACAGAATGAACATTGGGGCGCGGATGAAGGCCTGGTGGTCAGCAGCTGGGACATCCTCGACGGCAAAGTTGCACCAGGCAAGAACGTGCTGGTCTACGACACCATCTGTGAGTTCACCGGGATGTCGGTTGCCGACTTCCTTGCGGACAAAGGCAGTCAGGTCGAGATCGTCACTGACGACATCAAGCCGGGCGTGGCTATCGGCGGAACATCGTTCCCTACGTACTACCGCAGCATGTACCCCAAAGAAGTGATCATGACCGGCGACTTGATGCTGGAGAAGGTCTATCGCGAGGGCGACAAGCTGGTCGCGGTGCTGGAGAACGAGTACACCGGCGCCAAAGAGGAGCGGGTGATCGACCAAGTGGTGATCGAGAACGGCGTGCGTCCAGACGAAGAAATCTACTACGCGCTGAAAGAGGCCTCGCGCAACAAGGGCCAGATCGACATCGAAGCGTTGTTCGCTATCCAGCCGCAACCTTCGTTGAGTCAGCCGGGCGAGGGTTACTTGCTGTTCCGCATCGGCGACTGCGTGGCCCAGCGCAACATCCATGCGGCGATCTACGACGCATTGCGGTTGTGTAAAGACTTTTAAGGGAACCCTGTAGGAGCGCGCTTGCCCGCGATAAGGCCGGAACGGCCTTCAAATGTTATCGGGTAAACGATTTTTGTGGCCGCTTCGGTCGAGCGCGACCCCGGGCCAATCGCGGGCAAGCGCGCTCCTACAGATGACCGAGTCCGGTTTTGTAAACGCGACAAGAATTCAGACCCACCCGGTTTTGATGGGAGCTCCACATGTTGAACACCCTTCTTCCCATCCTGTTGTTCGTCGCCCTGGCCCTGGCCGTGTTGGGCGCAGTGCGGCGGATGATGCTGTGGCGCCAGGGCCGGGCGGCCAAGGTCGACTTGCTCGGCGGCCTGCTGGCCATGCCCAAGCGTTATATGGTCGATCTGCACCACGTCGTGGCACGGGACAAATACATCGCCAACACCCACGTTGCGACGGCGGGCGGTTTTGTCTTGGCGGCCGTGCTGGCGATCCTGGTACACGGCTTCGGCCTGCACAACCGGATCCTCAGCTACGCCTTGCTGTTGGCGTCGGCGATCATGTTTGTCGGCGCGATTTTCATGGCACTGCGCCGGCTTAATCCGCCTGCGCGGCTGTCGAAAGGCCCATGGATGCGCCTGCCGAAAAGCCTGATGGCCTTTTCCGTCAGCTTCTTTCTGGTGACACTGCCAGTGGCGGGCATCCTGCCGGAGCACTTTGGCGGTTGGGTTGTCGTCGTGCTGCTGGGCGTGGGCGTGGCCTTGAGCTTGACGGAAATGTTCTTCGGCATGACGTGGGGCGGGCCGATGAAGCACGCCTTTGCCGGTGCTTTGCACCTGGCCTGGCACCGTCGCGCCGAGCGCTTTGGTGGCGGCCGTTCCACCGGTTTGAAACCGCTGGACTTGAGTGACCGCAGCGCACCTTTGGGCGTGGAAAAGCCCAAGGATTTCACCTGGAACCAACTGCTGGGCTTCGACGCCTGTGTGCAGTGCGGCAAGTGCGAAGTCGCCTGCCCGGCCTTCGCTGCCGGCCAGCCGCTGAACCCTAAAAAACTGATTCAAGACATGGTGGTCGGCCTGGCTGGCGGTACCGATGCCAAGTTCGCGGGCAGCCCTTATCCATCCCTTGATGGCAGGGGCAAACCGATCGGCGAACACGGCGGCAACGCTCATCAGCCGATCGTCAACGGTCTGGTGGACGCCGAAACCCTGTGGTCTTGCACCACCTGCCGTGCCTGTGTCGAAGAATGCCCGATGATGATTGAGCACGTTGATGCCATCGTCGACATGCGCCGTTTCCTCACTCTGGAAAAAGGTGCGACGCCGAACAAGGGCGCCGAAGTGTTGGACAACCTGATCGCCACCGACAACCCCGGCGGTTTTGCACCGGGTGGCCGGATGAACTGGGCGGCCGACCTGAACCTCACTCTGCTAAGCGAGAATAAGACCGCCGACGTGCTGTTCTGGGTCGGTGATGGCGCGTTCGACATGCGTAACCAGCGGACCTTGCGTGCTTTCGTCAAAGTCCTGAAAGCCGCTAATGTCGACTTCGCGGTGTTGGGCCTCGAAGAGCGCGACAGTGGCGACGTGGCTCGCCGTTTGGGTGATGAAGCGACATTTCAGTTGCTTGCCAAACGCAACATCCAGACCCTGTCCAAGTACGCCTTCAAGCGTATCGTCACCTGCGATCCACACAGCTTCCATGTGCTGAAAAACGAGTACGGTGCTTTTGACGGCAACTATCAAGTGCAGCACCACAGCACCTACATGGCCGAGCTGATTCAGGCAGGCGCGTTGAACCTTGGCCAGCACAAAGGCACCAGCGTGACCTATCACGACCCGTGCTACCTCGGCCGTTACAACGGCGAATACGAGGCGCCGCGTGAGGTATTGCGCGCACTGGGTATCGAGATCAAGGAAATGCAACGCTCCGGTTTCCGCTCCCGTTGCTGCGGCGGCGGTGGCGGTGCACCGATCACCGACATTCCTGGCAAGCAGCGGATTCCCGACATGCGCATGGAAGACATCCGCGAAACCGGCGCCGAGCTGGTGGCTGTGGGTTGCCCGCAATGCACGGCGATGCTTGAAGGGGTGGTCGAGCCTCGGCCACTGATCAAAGACATTGCCGAACTGGTCGCCGATGCGTTGCTGGAAGACGTCGTCGCCAGCAAACCGACACACGTCAAGCGTCAACCTGCGGAGGTGCATTGATGAGCGACATTATCCGCCGCGACCCCCGCGCCGAATGGATCGCCCGTAACCGCCTGCACCCGCTGCACGCGGCCATGCAGCCTGCGCAAACCAGCTGGATGGGCCCCAACGGCATCGTGCGCAAAGATGTGCACAACGTAGGCTTCATTGGCCCCAACGGTATCAAGCGGATCGACCGCAGTGGCGCTCAGCAGGGTGGGGCGGTCAAACGTTCTGCCGCGGCCGAGGTGCAGTTGCCGCTGCATGTCATCGCGCAACCGGCGTTCTACATTTGCGTCGCACCGGACATGGTCGGCGGTCGCTTGAGCAGCCACGACCGCGACGTGTTGGGCCTGGCTCATCAACTGGCCGGCAAAGACGGCGCGGTGCTGGCCGTGGTGTTCGGCGAGCATAAGGAAACTGCATTCGCCACCGCCGGCGTCGACCGTCTGTTGCTGCTCGACGGCAGTGAGTTCAACGGTTATTCACCGGAGCAGCGCGTTCAAGGGCTGCGGGCTGTGGATAACCAGTTCAATCCGCGTCATTGGCTGCTGCCTGACAGCCGCAATGGTGGCGGTGAGCTGGGTCGGCGCTTTGCTGCAAGCCTGGGCGAACGTCCGGCAACGCGGGTCTGGCAGGTAACCGACGAGCAGTGCATCGGCCGTGCGGGTGCGGGGCGTGAAGACCTGGCGCGTCCTTTGGCGCGCTTGATTCTGGCCGCCGTCGAATGTGCCGAGCCGGTCAGCGACACCCGTCACGAAGCGTTGCCCGTGGAGTTATCCACAGCCGTCGCTCGCAGTCTGTCGCGTATCGAAGACCTCGGCGCGGTGGCGGTGGACCCGGCCGCCATTCCCATGGCCGAAGCGGAGTTCATCTTCTCGGGTGGCAATGGCGTGAAAGATTGGGATTTGTTTCACCGTACTGCTGCGGCATTGGGCGCCACCGAAGGCGCATCCCGTGTGGCGGTGGACGATGGCTACATGGCGCGTGATCGCCAGGTCGGCGCCAGTGGTACCTGGGTCACGGCCCGGGTCTATGTGGCGGTCGGTATCTCCGGCGCGATCCAGCATCTGCAAGGCATTGGTGCCTGCGACAAGGTGGTGGCGATCAACCTCGATCCAGGGTGCGACATGATCAAACGTGCTGACCTGTCGGTGATCGGTGAAAGCGCGGACATACTCAAGGCACTGATTGCTGCGATTGAGGCTTACCGCAACGAGGGGAAACGCGATGCCGCTTAATTCGAAGGCCCCTGTGGATAACAACGCCATCCATGTGATCAGCCTGGTGTCCATCGGTGCGCACCCGACTTCCGGTCGTGCACGCCGCGCCGAGCAAGATGCGCGCGCTGTCGAACTGGGCCTGCAGCTGGTTGGGGATAACTTGCATGTGCTGCACGCCGGTAATGTCGAAGAGCCTGCGCTGCGGGCTTATCTCGGCATGGGTCTGGATGAGCTGCATGTTCTTGAACAGCCGGAAGGCGCCGATGCATTGCCCGCTCTGGTTGATTATCTGCGTGACGCAAACGTGCAAGTAGTGCTCACCGGTAGCCAGGCGGAAACCGGCGAAGGCTCGGGCATGTTGCCGTTTCTGTTGGCGGAAAAGCTGGGTTGGCCGCTGGTGGTCGGGCTGGCGCAGGTCGAATCGCTGGATAACGGCGTGGCCCATGTGTTGCAAGCATTGCCACGCGGTCAACGTCGTCGGCTGAAGGTCCGCCTGCCTTTTCTCGCCACGGTGGATAATGCCGCGCCCAAGTCCCGGCAGAGTGCCTATGGTCCGGCCCAGCGCGGGATGCTCGCGGTGGAGGAGGTCGAAGTGGTGGTGGATGAGCTGTTGGCACGTTCCGCGCTGCAACCGGCCAAGCCCCGGCCCAAGCGTTTGAAAGTGATCAAAGGCAAAAGCGGCGCCGACCGTATGAAAGCTGCAACGGCCAAGGCCAGCGGAGGCGGTGGACAAGTACTAAAGGGCCTCGACGCCAAAGAAGGCGCCGAGGCGATTTTGAAGCTGTTGATTGAGGAGGGCGTGGTGCGTTAGGTGCGCAGGAAGTACCACTGCGACTTCTGGATGATTACGCCGGATATCACGCCCCGGCGTTCCAGCCGGGGGACGAATGTCTGGCCTGCATGACCCGAGCTACTTAAGCTGGAACTGCGGATCTCCCGTGAGTTTCAACAGCAACTCAGCGCCCTCTGGCCAGGGCCCGTACCCGGTTTGGCCGTTGATATGGCCGGCATTTTCCACCCAGACCAGTTCACTGCCCCAAGCCTGGCTGAAAGTCTTGGCCCGCTCCTGGGTGACATACGGATCATCCGTACTCGCCACCATGATCGTTGGAAAAGGCAGGTGTTGCGTCGACATCGGTACAAAACCCGAGGTGCCCGACGGATAGCTATCTGCCTCGGTATCACTCGGAGCCACCAGCAATGCGCCACGGACCTTGCGCGCCTCGGGATACTGCTGCGCCCAGCGGGTGATCAAGGTACAAGCCAGGCTGTGGGCTACCAGCACGACCTCCCCGTCGGCAGCAGCAATTTCCTGATTCAAGCGCTCAACCCAATCCGTCGCGTTGGGTGTTTCCCAGTCTTGCTGCTCGACCCTGTGCAGGCCTGAAAACTGCCGCTCCCACTGTGACTGCCAATGTGCTTCACCCGAATTGAACAGGCCCGGCAAGATCAAAACCCTGACTGTCATCTTTCTTCTCCTTCAAGACCATTCACACGCCAGCACAGAACCATTGGGCTGCAAAAAACACCAGCACCCCGATGAAACTCGATAACAACATACGCCGAGTCAGGAAGAACAGCACAAAAACAGCCAAGGACCCCAACAGGTAAGGATTGTCCAAACGGGTGCTGAGGTAGGTCCGGTAACGCGCAGACCCCCCTCAGACGTTGGTGAATATTCCGGTGACCGGGCTGACGTTGCCGCCGTAGGGCACGGTGGTTCCGGCGGCAGCGGCGATGGTTGCCCAGATGCGCTGCATGCCCACGAGCTTTTGGCCGATGACCGGGTTTCCTGAGTGGTGGCTTTCATCGAACTGGGAGGTGACGTTCAAATAACGGCCCTTTCCGGTTGTGCCGGTGTTCAACAAACCACTGGCTCCGCCCATCAGCAGCAATGGCATGTCAATCGTGTGCTCGGGAGCACCGTCGGCCATCTCGCTGGTCACCACGACCAGCGTGTGTTTCAGCAGGCTGTCAGTGGGCACGTCGGGGTCGGAAAATTTAGCCAGTTCGTCCATGAACTCCTTGGCCTTTTTCGCGTACCACTGGCGTGACCCACGCCATGCTTCCTCACCTGCATACCGGTGCGCACAATCGTGTGGGTTTTTCGTGCTGCTGACGTCCAGGATATTCAGGGATTCAGCGGATCTCCCCACCTGAATGGTTGCAACGCGCGTGATGCCGCAGCTCAGGGCCGTTGCAACCACCTGGCTGTGCGCGTGTTGCACTTCATTGCGAAACGTCGCCGACGTGATGGGGTGGTTTTCCAGGCTCAGCGTCTGGCATTCAGAAATGGGAGGCAATGAGTCATCCAGATCGGCGATGACCTGTTCGACTGAGTCCAGGTGCGTGTCGAGTTTTTGTCGTTGGGCGCCCGCCAATAGCCCTTTGACTTCCTGAATATCGGTCAGGATCGGGTCGAAGGCATGCTTGCTGCGTACTTGTTGCTCGCGCACCGCGCTGCTGGTAACACCAAACAACGATTCATAAAGCAGCACCGGGTCTTGTTGGGGTGTTCTGATACTGGCGTCTTTCCAGGAGACGTACCACGGGGTGCCATCGGTTCCTGCATGAGGACCAGCAAACACCGCTCGCTGTGACGTGCCCGTCATATGATCCCCCAGCAAGACATCGATAGAGCTCATGCTCTGACCCTTGTCACGCAGGATATTCATCCACCCGTTGTGGCCTGCGTTTCCCACCCCACTCATCGTCCCCCGAATGTACAGAGACTGGTCGCGATAGGCCGCCAGTTGCTGACTGACGTCCCCCAGTTGAAAGTCGGGGGTGTCAGTGACGCTGCCCGTCACCGTCGGGTGCCAAAGGCCTTTTCCGTCTCCGAAGCCATAACCGTTAATGGAGTCGACCGCCAGGCCGTCGGGGACCACGAAGAATACGACTTTCAATTTCGCTTGCTGCTTTTCGCCCGCCAGTGCCATGCGCACCAGGCCGCTGCTGCTCAGGGGCAGCACGACACCTGCGGCGGCCAACCCCATCAAAAAACGGCGACGACTTGTGAGTACGTTCATGGCTGTTTCCTTGCGTCCGGGGACTGCTTGTAGAGGAAGGCGTGCGATGTCGCGACGGTGCGCATCATGTCGCGCAGGGAGCCTGTCGCCGCGAGCCCTTTGCTCAGCGCATTGATGATGCCGGCGGTGTGTGCCTGGGCCTGGCTGCCAAAGGTAAAGCGGAAATAACTGTCGGCCATACACCGCTGGGCGTCCGGGTTATGCGGAATCAATGCAGCGATATCCCGCACGTCATTCACGTCCGCCAGTGTGTGTGAGCCGGTGTTATCGATGAACGGACCACCTGCATAGATCGGCAGCACCTGCGGGAACACGGTGTAGTTGTAGGCATTCTCCTGTTGGCGATAACGGCCGGAAGCGTCGTAGTTTTCCATGGAGCCACCGGTGTCGTTCATGTACTGGTGACATTTCCAGCAGTTGCCGTTGGAGGCATGTTCGCCGTTGACCAGGTCCCAACGTTCGCGGGTGGTAATGGCCCTGTCAGGAAAGGCAGGCTCGCTCGGATCAGCCTCGACCGGTGCGCCGAACTCCTTACAGAACATCTGCTCGCGAACCATTATTCCGCGCTTGACCAGTGACGTCGCGGCATAGTCAGAGGTGGCAACCTGGGTCACGCCTTGATGCAATAGGCCGCCGCGTTTGGCATCGACCGACACTTTGATCATGTCCGCGCCGCTAACCCCGGTAATGCCGTAATGCTCGGCGAGTGGCTGATTGAGAAACGTGAACCCCGGGTTGAACAACTGGTCCAGCGTGCCGTTCCCTTCCTTGATCACGTACTCGACAAACAAGCGCTGCTCTTTCCTCATGTCCTCAATGAGGGCCAGGGTCAGCCCCGGTTTCTCCTGCAGCTCGCGAGCAGTTTTGGTGTAGTACTCGATGAAACGATTGAATTGCTCAAGCCCTCGAGACGTCAGCATCATGGCGTCGACTTCAGCGCCGATCTGTTCTGGCGTATTCAGTCGTCCTGCCTCGGCTTTGGTCATTAGCGCATCACTGGGCGTCGTGCCTAGAAATGCATAGGAAAGCGCTGTGGCGAGTTCGTTGGCTGTCAGTCGGTAAACACCAGGTTCGCCCTCCACTTCAATGCCCAGTTCCGAGCGGTAGAGGTAGTAGGGCGAGAGCAGCATGCCGGTGATGAGTCCCTGCGTACCTTGGTCATTCAGCAGTTGGGTATAACGCTCGGTTTCAGGCACCGTCAGCGGACGACGGAACAGTTGGTGGCCCAGCGTCATGACTGCAGTTTTCGCGTTGGCTTTCTTGAAGGGTTCCAGCCGTTGAGGAGGCGCCTGGTTGGCGATAGAAATGGCCATGTCGTAGAAAAGCTTGGCGTCTTCGGCTTCGACAATCCCGAGGTCGGCTTCACCTGGGTATTTGAATGTGCTGTCGGATTTATCCGCAGGTAACTTTCCTGGGTTGATGTCCAGCGTGAAGATGTCTTTGATCGTGTTGACGTATTCCGAACGCGTCAGCAATCGCAGTTGCCGGGTGCCGACCGACTCAGCCGGGTTGAGATACGGAGCCCAAACGGTATTGAGCAAATGATCGGCCACCTGTTCGCCACAACGCTGATCGCAATGCCCGGTGATTTTCATGCCTCTGATCCACTGAACAAAATTGTCGTGGGTGGCATTGCTCCAGCTATGGGCCATGCTCGCATTCTGAAAATAGTCAGTGCTATGGCACTTGCTGCATTTTTCCGCGATGACGGTACTGCCCAGATTCTCTACTGACCGATAGGTCACGGGGGCCATGTCGAAGTCGGTGCTGCTCTCGTTGATGTCGATGGCACCGAGGGTGGGCTCTGGTAGCACCTGAGTGAAGTAAGGGTATCGGGCCTGATACTGACCATACTTCAGCGTTTCGGTGACGCGGTCACCCCACGGAACTTGAATGACCCGAGAAGCGGTG
Source organism: Pseudomonas sp. ASL8 (assembly GCF_056680355.1). Taxonomy (NCBI): domain Bacteria; kingdom Pseudomonadati; phylum Pseudomonadota; class Gammaproteobacteria; order Pseudomonadales; family Pseudomonadaceae; genus Pseudomonas; species Pseudomonas sp. ASL8. Next base: position 2,008,109 of record NZ_CM155278.1, read on the forward strand.
GTGCTTGCGTCAACTAACTCGACAGCCCAATTTGCGGCGCTGACAGAGACCGGTTTTGCCGGGGCGATGAAGGTGACGTGGGCCGTCACGCTTTCATCCCGTTCTTTATAACTCATGTCGACCACTTGATTCGGTGCCTTCTCAGAGAGCACATAAGTGGCGTTTCGGTGGGAAGGTACCCAGTGTTTGACATCGTTCAGATGAACTTCATAGCTGCCATAGTCCAGGCCCTCAAGTGTCATGAGCGCTGAGCCCCAGCCGACATTAAACAATCGGGAGTTACCGCTGGCGTCAATCAGGTAGCCACTGATCATCTCGTCTGCCAGCGCCGCTGGAGGTGGGGTGCCAGAGTGAAAGACCAGGTTGGTTTTTTTCAGGCTGCTGGCGTCGTAAGTGACGCGATAAATGACGCCCGCCACGTCGTCCGAAATCAACAGGCTGTTATCAGGTAATAATAGAAAGTCCGTCGGCCGCCCAATGCAGTCGTCAGTCAAACAGTACACATCGAATTTTTCAGGGGTCTTGACCCAGCCGTTGATCAAGGGGATTTGGTAAACGACTTTTCCGGCCTTGATCCCCATCCGCCGCACGTCCATGCCTGGAACAGCCACCGTGCCGGTGCCGTGAGTAGCGATCAGCAGTTGTTGCGTGCCGTCTTTAGGTGGGACCGGGTCCCAGTACTTGACGCCAAGAGGCGCCATGCTCATGCCGAATTCGAACGCGGCAGCTTGGTAGTTCTTCGAGTCGATTTGTGCCGGGGCGAGGTCAGATACTATTGCGCCGGCGATCAGGGGCGGATTGAAATGCTCGCTCGGGTTATCAAATTCCTGCTGAGTAAACCCCAAGGTGTTTTTGCCAAAGATGTACGGCACGCCGAAGCGTTCGTTGGGGGCGGACACGCGATTGAGTTCGTCAGAATTAACGATGTTTTGCCGATTGTTATCACTGAACCAGATTTCTTTAGAGACGGGGTTCCAGTCGAAGCCCACTGAGTTGCGTACACCGCTGGCCATGATGGTCGACTCACCGGTGTCGATGTCATACCGCAACACGGTGCCATAGCGCTTTTCCGCAGGAATCATGCACACGTTGCAGGGGATACCGACAGCCGTGTAGAGGCCTCTGTCGGTGGGCGTAACAGGGTTGAAGTGCAGGGGGTGTTTTTGGTGCCAGAAGCGTGTCCTGGACCCGGTTGCTGTCGACGGTAGCGGGAAAGCAATGTCATCGGCAGGGAAATTCAAGACCAGCTCGGGCTTGGCGTCCTTAAAGGTCGTGTCGACGTTTCTGATGCGATAAAGCCCGCCGGTTGTCGAGTAAAACAGGTCGCCATCGCGGTAAGCGACACCATGCGGTTCTTCAAGCCCCGAGGCGACCACATAAAGACCTGTGGGCTTGCCTGCGGCATCCAGGGGTAGGGCATAAATGAAATCGGCGGTGCCTCCGTCATAAATATAGGAAGGAATGGCGCTGGACCCGACATACAGTACGTTTTTGCCCATTGCCATCTGTCTGGGCTGAATCATGCCTTGGGCAAACAACTCAACGTTGTAACCCGGCAGGGTGCTTAACTGACCCACGTCAACAGGCCGACGGTAGACGACGTTGATGTTCTGGTGCTGCCCGTCCTCTTCTGAAAACTTGATGATCTTCGGTGTGTTCAGAGGGGCATAACCTTCGGAAGTGTCCATGACTAATTGATAGTCACACCGTTTAAGGCCGGTGATCTCAAGGGCGACCCCCGAGTTGCCACTGATCGGCAGCGATTCGTCTTTACAGCGCAAGGTGCCGGTTACAACTTTCTGGTCGGAATTCCCGACGCCTTTGGTGAGTTGTCGGGAGGGCAAAATTTTCGTAAGGGTGTCGAAGGTCAGTTTTAAGCTATTACCGTGTGGCGCGGTGGCGCCGCACTCACTCAATTCGACCCAGGCATCTTTCCATGTGTGTGTGGATAAGCCTGGTTCATACGGTGCCTGTGAGCACCACTGCCAACTGCCTACACCGCCCTCGGCGTCGTTTTTGCACTTGTACTCCCACCCCTTGTTTTGCACGATGAAGTCTGCGGTATAAGGCGTACTTGCTGCGTACTGAGGTGAAGTACAGACCGCTTTTCCTCGGACTGGGGTGTTAACGGTACGGGAGTAGGTCGTGCCGGGCGCAGGGCTGTTTGCATAAGCAAAAGACGGGAAAATGTAATACAGCGTCGCAATGAGTATCACGAAAACTATATAAGGCAACAGACGAACTAGCGGAGGTAAGGGCATGATTGCGGTGCTCCCTGGCGTAGTGAACAACTCCTGTGCATCGGCTCTGACGCGAACAGCAAAATGACGTGCTGATTCGTTCGTTCAGACACCCTAACAAACCTTCAACACCCCCCGTAACTAGCAGTTCTACTAGGGTTTTGGCCTTGACAGCGACGGCAGTGAAGGATTGTTAACGCTGTTTCTAAACGCCATTTTTCCGGGATAACTTGCCCACAATCCCTGTCAGCGCTCCTGTGGATAAGGTGTTCGCCAGGCCTGAGGCGACCCTAGCAGAACTGCTAGTGTTGTTTTAAGGGCCAGCTTGTTAGGCTGGCGAACATGGATTGAGCCCCTCAGTGGCAATGTATTACGGGGCCCTCGGATCAGTGTGAGGACACCTTATTTATGCGCGCCGCCGGTAACCCCCCTCTTCCTGTCCGCTCGCGAGCGGCAGGTATCTCGCTTCCGCGAACCCTGTTACTGGCTACCGATCTGCAGCGGACCATCCTCGCCGAGCTGGACGGTAGCGGTCTGAATTCTCTTGCCTGGACCGCCTATGGCTCGCAAAGCAACCCGAGTACAGCGGGCACGCATCTGGGCTTTAATGGCCAACTCAGAGAGCACCCATTCGGGTGGTATCACCTGGGCAATGGTCATCGGGTTTATAACCCGGTGCTGATGCGGTTTCACAGTGCGGATCGGTTGAGTCCGTTTGGTAAGGGCGGATTGAATGCTTATGCCTATTGCGCGGGGGACCCGATTAACTTCGAAGACCCGACAGGACAATACTTTACGGAAATTAGCCGTTTGATCAGGGCGTTTGAAACCATGGCGGGGCGTTTAAACACCATCGCTGGGGCTCTTTTTCGTTCGCGCCCGACCGGGGTTCTGGGTTACGCAGCATTCTCGTCTAATGCCGGGTATGCGGGTCTCGCTGCGGGTGCAACGATGCAAGCTGCGGGTTATTCAGTCGGAGCTGTTGTCTCGAGTGCGGGCGCTACGCTGGTGAGTGCGGGTAATGGTGTTAGAGCGATGCACAGTGCTTTCACCTTTGTGAGGCATAGCTCTCTCGTGAGAAGGTTTGTCCAGCGGATAGTAAGAATAAGAAGGGCACCGACAACTGAGAGTCTGCGTGAAGTGATAGTGGATCGGGGCAAAAACCTCAGCAATAATAGAGTTAGTACTCCCCCGGTCACGAGTGGAAATCCAGCGGAGGTTAGCGCCAATAGTATTCGCAAGGGATAGTGAGTTAATCCGCTGTTGATCGACTGTTAAGCGATTTATCCACGGTCTCTGTTAACCCACTTGTGGATAACATGTTTACAGTCCTCTCTAGGCCACGATCGACGTGGCTTTTCGCGACATGATCAAAAAACAACCAATAACGTCGTGCAACTGTACTTCCCGATAAGTCACGGTTTTTCTTGGGGTTTTCCACAGGCAAAATTCGACTTGCCCACAATTGCTGTGGGTGGGTCTGTGGATAAGTTGTTTGTGGAAGGCTGGGAGGGGCGGCGGGGTTGGTGTTGGCGGGTACTGGTTAAAAATTAATCATTTGTAGGTGCGGACTGATTGACGGCGCAGTGTGACGGACACACCGCGCCATCTCTTTACTCGTGACTGACCGGCACACCCTTCAGGTACGCTGCCGGCTCTGCGCCGAGGTTGCTCAGCAGGCGTTCGCTGTACCAGTCGATGAAGTTGACCACGCCGAACTCGTACGTCTTGGAGTACGGGCCTGGCTGATAAGCCGTGGAGTTGATCCCGCGCTGGTTTTCTTCTGCCAGACGACGGTCCTGATCGTTGGTAGCGTCCCACACCTTGCGCATGTTCGCCGGGTCGTAATCGACACCTTCAACCGCATCCTTGTGCACCAGCCACTTGGTGGTGACCATGGTTTCCTGTGCGCTGATCGGCCACACGGTGAAGACGATGATGTGATCGCCCATGCAGTGGTTCCACGAGTGCGGCAAGTGCAGGATGCGCATCGAACCCAGGTCCGGGTTTTTGATCCGCCCCATGAGTTTCTTGCTGCCTTGCTTGCCATCCATGGTCATCGACACCGTGCCTTTGAGCAGCGGCATGCGCACGATGCGGTTACGCAGGCCAAAGCTGGCGTGGGCGTAAGGAATCTTCTCTGCTTCCCAGGCAGCGGCAGACGCGGCCACGTGATCCTTGAAGGCCTGGTCGGCACGCGGGTCGGTGACGTCGTCCCACTCCAGCAGGGTTTTCAGCAGTTCCGGGTGCGATGCGTTGCAGTGGTAGCACTCGCGGTTGTTTTCCAGCACCAGTTTCCAGTTGGCTTTTTCCATCAAGGTGGTTTGCACCGCCACCTTGGTGTTCTCCATGTCGTACGGTTCCATGTAGTGAGTGAGCGTCGCCAGGAACTCATCAATGGCCGGTGGGTTTTCCGCCAGGCTGATGAAGATGTAGCCCCCTGCTGTTTTAACGTTCACAGGCTTGAGGCCGTATTGCTTCATATCGAAGTCGGCGCCCATCTCGCTGCCTGCGAATAACAGGCGACCGTCCAGTTCGTAGGTCCACTGGTGGTACGGGCACACCAGCTTGGCGACCTTGCCTTTTTCCCCGGTGCACAGACGCGAGCCACGATGACGGCAGACGTTGTGGAACGCGTTGATCTGACCGTCAGGACCCCGAAGGACGATGATTGGGTTCTTGCCGATTTGCAGGGTCAGGTAATTGCCCTTGGTCGGGATCTCGCAGGTCATGCCCGCGATCAGCCACTCTTTTTGAAAGATTTCCTGCATGTCGATTTCAAACAGCCGCTCGTCACTGTAGAAAGGCTGCGGCAGCGAAAACGTGCGTTCGCGGTTCTGCAGCATTTCGGCGGTGGCCTTACGTGCAGGTTCCAGCGGATCGCCCAAGCTCAAGGTTGCGGTGACGTCCATCTTTCAAGTCCTCATGACCGGTTTCAACGGTCGGCGAATGTGGCTAATACGGTTCTTTAGGTCAGTTGCACGCAAGGCGACGGTTCTTTTCCCGTCCATGCTCATGGTTGCGTTTTTCATTGCAAGGCGGGCATGGATACTTGGAGCCGAGTGTGGGGTCCGGCGCTGACCGAACCTTATCCATGGGCGACATGGCCGAATCCGTTTCCGACGCGTGAACCCCGGTCGTTAGGGCCTGGTCGCGATAAGTACGTCAATGTCGCAGATAGGTAAGTGGGCAACCTGCGCCTTACGCAGAATCCTCAACATAAGGCCGACAGTCGGCCGTGGAGATGAGCATGTCTAACAGTTTCCTCAGCCCGGTAAATACCCAGACCTGGGCCAATGGCCGCCACCTGGTGCGTGTCGTCAAGGTGATCCAGGAAACCTGGGACGTGCGCACCTTCTGTTTCATGGCCGACCAGCCGATTCTGTTCTTTTTCAAACCGGGTCAGTTCGTCACCCTGGAGCTGGAAATCGACGGCGTGCCAGTGATGCGCTCGTACACCATCTCCAGCTCGCCCTCCGTGCCGTACAGCTTCTCCATCACCATCAAACGTGTGCCCGGCGGCAAGGTCTCGAACTGGCTGCACGACACTCTGCATGAAGGCCAGGAGCTGGCGGTGCACGGGCCGGTGGGTTTGTTCAACGCCATCGATTTCCCCAACCCGAAAATTCTCTACCTCAGCGGCGGTGTCGGGATCACGCCAGTCATGTCCATGGCGCGCTGGTTCTACGACACCAACGCCAATGTCGACATGGTTTTTGTCCACAGCGCCCGCTCGCCCAAAGACATCATTTACCACCGCGAGCTGGAGCACATGGCGTCGCGGATCGACAACTTCAGCCTGCACCTGGTGTGCGAAAAGCATGGCCTCGGCGAACCATGGGCCGGTTATCGCGGTTACTTGAACCAGAAAATGCTCGAATTGATGGTGCCGGATTTCCTTGAACGAGAAGTGTTCTGCTGCGGACCGACGCCGTACATGAACGCCATCAAGCGTCTGCTCGAAGCGAATGGTTTCAACATGGATCAGTACCATGAAGAGTCGTTCGGCGCGACGCCGCCTGAAGCCCGCGCCGATGCGGTGGAACAAGCCGAGCAAGCGGCCGACGCCCCAGAGATCGATCTGGCGGACCTGCATCAAGTGGAGTTTATTTCGACCGGCAAGAGCATCCGCGTCGGCCCGGGCGAAACCGTACACGCCGCCGCCGCCAAGCTTGGCCTGATGATCCCCAAAGCCTGCGGCATGGGCATCTGCGGGACCTGCAAGGTGTTGAAGCTGGGCGGGGAAGTGGAGATGGAGCACAACGGCGGCATCACCGATGAAGACGTGGCCGAGGGTTACATCCTGTCGTGCTGCAGCGTGCCTAAAGGTGATGTGCGGATCGATTACTGATGCGGTGTGTCAGGCACACCGCATCAGTCCATTCGCCAACAAGCTGACGCCTGCAGAGGATGGAGTAGCGGTTACAGACTAAACCGCGCAACCATGCTGTTGAGGTCGACCGCCAGCCGAGACAATTCGTTGCTGGCGGCGCTGGTCTGATTGGCACCCGTCGCCGATTGCACCGACAGCTCGCGGATGTTCACCAGGTTACGGTCCACTTCGCGGGCGACTTGGGCCTGCTCCTCTGCGGCGCTGGCGATCACCAGATTGCGCTCGTTGATCTGCACGATGGCCTGATTGATGGTGTCCAGCGCCATGCCCGCGCCTTTGGCGATGTTCAGCGTCGATTCAGCCCGCTCGGTGCTGTTGCGCATCGAGTTGACTGCCTGTTCGGTGCCACCCTGAATGCTGCCGACCATCCGCTCGATTTCGCTGGTCGACTGTTGGGTGCGATGCGCTAGAGCGCGAACTTCGTCGGCAACCACCGCGAACCCGCGACCTGCTTCACCGGCACGTGCCGCTTCAATGGCCGCGTTGAGGGCCAGCAAGTTGGTCTGATCCGCCAGACCGCGAATCACGTCCAGCACCTTGCCGATATCCCGCGACTCGTTGGCCAGATTGCCAATCAGTTCGGCGGTGCTTTGCACGTCACCGCTCATCCGCTCGATAGCGCCGACCGTTTCCATCACCAGTTCCCGGCCATCGCCCGCTGAGGTGGTCGCGTTTTTCGAGGCATCGGACGTGCTCACGGCATTGCGCGCGACTTCTTCCACGGCGCTGGTCATTTGATTGACGGCCGTCGCGGCCTGCTCGATTTCCTTGTTCTGTTGCGAGAGCCCGCGCGCGCTTTCGTCGGTGACGGTGTTCAGCTCTTCGGCCGCCGATGCGAGCTGAGTGGCCGAGCCGGAAATTCGTTGCAGGGTGTCGCGCAGTTTTTCCTGCATTTTTTTCATGGCCGCCAGCAAGCGGCCGGCTTCGTCACTGCCATCGACCTTGATCGGGCGTGTCAGGTTACCCTCGGCGATGTCTTCGGCGGCAGCCAGAGCTTGGGCGATAGGCAGGGTGATGCTGCTGGTCAGGAGCCAGGCGAAGAGGATGGTGAGTAGGGTGGAGACAATCAGGATCCCGATCAGAAGATCGAATGCCATGCTGTACTGGTCGCTCGCCTCTTTATTGCTTTCGCTTAGCTGACGGGTATTGATATCGACCAGCTTGCTCAGCACGACATTCATTTGTTCCGAGTTGGCCAGCAGGTCTGCGTTGAGTATTGAACGCAGCTCATCAATCTGGTTGTTGCGCGACAGCGTCTTGATTTTCTCTTCAAGCTGGCGGTATTCGGCGAGCTTCTGCACGTATTGGTCATACGCTGAACGCTCCTCCGAGCCAGCGATCAGCTTCTCGTAGATATTTTGTGCAGCGCGAATCTGCTCGTTTCTTAGCTGAAACAACTCGATGGTTTTCTGTTGGACGTCAGGCTCGCGATTGATCAGCAAGCGGTAAGAGAGGACGCGCAGACGCAGTGTCAGTTGGGTGAACTCATCCACGGTCTTGATGCTGGGCAAGCTGTTCTGCTCGATCTCCATGCCAGCCGCACGGATCTTGCTCATCTGCGTCAGCGCGAAGATGCCGAGGATTAGCATCAGGCTGCCAATCAGGGCAAACCCGAGAAATGCGCGGGGAGCGATGTTCATATTGCGAAGGGACATAGGGGATTCCGAAGAGGGCGCGTTCCATGCGGGGTGATGCAAAAAGTGTGGCTTGCATCACCTATCGGACATAGGGCTAAAGTCTTGAGCATTGCTGGCGAACTTGCCCGTATTTATCGCAGACGGGTCGGTCCGACGAGCAGCAGGAACCCCACAAGGAAAATGCAGTCAGTAACATTCCTATGCGTTTACATCGGCAACTCTTGAAAAGAAGCGGATAGGCGAGGAATCTAAGGCGTGAACGCCTTGATAAGCCTAGCGTGTGCAGTGACTTTTCTTTATCGTGTGCGCCCTTTGAAATTTGCTTGAGAAATCAAAATGTTGGAAGCATCCCTGAGTCAATTGGAACAACTGGTCGGTGATCTTGTGCAGCAGAATCAGACCCTTCACGCCGCAAACGCGCAATTGAGTGCCGAGCTGGTCCAGGTCAAGGATGACAACGACAGCCTGCAATTGAGTCTGCTGGAGCAGGAAGAAAAACAGGGCGCTACTGCTGCCCGTATTCAGGCACTGGTTCAGCGTGCCACTAGCGTCAACCCTGTCAGCGCATGAGTAGCGATAGTCATGCGGTGAAAGTCGTCTCGATTCTGGGTAACGACTATTCAATCAAGGCACCCCTAGGGGAAGAGCAGGCCTTGCTGGACGCGGCGGTCATGCTCAAGGCCGCCCTGGCTGACACCAAAAAGAAATACCCAAGCCTGATCGGCGACAAATTGCTGGTATTGGCGGCGTTGAACCTCTGTTCGCAGCAGGTAGAACTCAAACGCCAGCACAAGATGGACCTCAACCGTTATCAAGAGCAGGTCAGCGCCACGGTTGAAGTGATCTCCAAGACCCTGGCTCAGGGTTGAATTGAGCTGACAACTACAAAGACGATTATTTTGTAGGAGCGCGCTTGCCCGCGATGGACCGCGAAGCGGTCCCAAACTTTGCGACTGCTGTGGTCGAGCGCGACTCCGAAGCGGTCGCGGGCAAGCGCGCTCCTTCAATTGCCGTATTTGCTACGCGACAGCGCAGTATCCCATCCAGAAGACCGGCTTTATCCCGCCAGCATCACACTCCGGATATCCGCTGCCAACTCGCGCACGCGGTCTTCTTCGGTGTCCCACGAGCACATGAATCGCGCGCCGCCGTTGCCGATAAAGGTATAGAAGCGCCAGCCTTTATGGGTCAACGCCTTGATCGCCAGTTCCGACAGTTGCAGGAACACGCCGTTGGCCTGCACCGGGAACATCAGCTCTACGCCGGGAATGTCCTTTACCAGTTCGCTGAGCAATTGCGCGCAGTGGTTGGCGTGGCGTGCGTGTTTGAGCCAGGCATCGTTCTCCAGCAGCCCGACCCACGGCGCAGAGAGAAAGCGCATCTTCGAGGCCAGTTGCCCGGCCTGTTTACAGCGGTAGTCGAAGTCTTCAGCCAGTTTATGGTTGAAGAACAAAATCGCCTCGCCAACGGCCATGCCGTTTTTAGTGCCGCCGAAGCACAGCACGTCAACCCCGGCTTTCCAGGTCAGCTCTGCCGGGGAGCAACTGAGGTAGGCGCAGGCATTGGCGAAACGCGCGCCGTCCATGTGCAGATTGAGGCCCAGCTCCTTGCACGTGGCGCTGATAGCCTTGAGCTCTTCGGGCTGATAGACACTGCCGACTTCCGTCGCCTGAGTCAGGGTCACGACCCGAGGTTTTGGGTAGTGAATGTCCTGACGTTTTAGCGCAACTTCACGAATCGACTCAGGCGTCAGCTTGCCGTTTTCGCTGCGGGCGGTCAGCAGCTTGGAGCCGTTGGAGAAAAACTCCGGTGCGCCGCATTCATCGGTTTCGACGTGGGCGGTTTCCGAGCAGATAACGCTGTGGTAGCTCTGGCACAACGACGACAGCGCCAGAGAGTTGGCTGCGGTACCGTTGAAGGCGAAAAAGACTTCGCAGTCAGTTTCGAACAATTTGCGGAAATGATCAGAGGCGCGAGCGGTCCATTCATCGTCACCGTAGGCGCGCTGATGGCCGTGGTTTGCCTGTTCCATGGCGGCCCAGGCTTCGGGGCAGATCCCGGAATAGTTGTCGCTGGCAAACTGCTGGCTTTTATCTGTCATGGCCGACTCCCTGTGATCGAATAAGCTCGCACTTTAACCATGATTGTTGGCGCGGGTCATGCGTTGTTCTGTTTCCCGCTTTTTTCATCACGTGCATGGAGCCTTATGAGGTCGTTGCAGAAGCATCCGATAACCACCGGGCGAGACGCTGCGCTGGACCTGCTCAAGTGGCTGGCGATGCTCAGCATGGTGCTCGATCACCTGCGTTACGTCGGCTGGCCGGTGGACTTTCTGTATGTGCCGGGGCGCTTTGCGTTTCCTTGGTTTTGCCTGGCAATCGCCGCCAATCTGGCGCGTGGCGGGGCGGGTCAGGTTGAGGGCATTCAATGGCGCTATCTGGCCTGGCTGCTGGTGTTCGCCGGGCTGGCGGAGCTGCCTTACCGGTTGTTCATGCCGCACGCAGACACCTTGAACGTGTTGCCGACGCTGGGGTTGGGGTTGTTGGTGGCGCAGGGTTGGCGCGACCGTACGCCTTGGGCGTTGTGTTTGGCGGGCGTGGCGTTGCTGGTGGCGGCGGTTTTTCAGGCGCAGCTGATGTTCGGCTTTTTTGGCGTCGCGCTGCCGCTGGCATTTTTGTGGGTGCTGCGCGGGCCATGGTACGGGGCGCTGCTGCCGGGGCTGGTGTGTCTGGCGAGCAACGCCTGGCCAGAGATGTTCGCGGCCGCGCGGTGGGGCGACAGTGTGTCGATCCTCGCGATAACGGTGTGCCTGGTCGCACCGCTGGTCGGATTGGCGCTGCTGCGGACCCGGTTGACTGTCGCGGTCTGGCCAATGCGGCGCTGGGCGTATGCGATTTACCCCGTGCATTTTTTGCTGTTGGTCGGGGTGAGGGTGGTGTTGGCATAGATCCCTGTAGGAGCTGCCGAAGGCTGCGATAAGGTCGGTACGACCTTCTGCGGTGATTCGCCGCCGACCGGTTCCCGGTCGATCGCAGCCTTCGGCAGCTCCTACAGGGGCCCAGCACTGCACCTTTCCCAGCTACCAATTATATCTGCGCGCCAAGCCATGTCGTAAACGCACCTTTGCGTGGCGCCCATAGGCATTTGGCCTCTCTGCGTCGGACCTAACATCGCATCCAAAGGGCACTCTACACGCCCTATCGATAAGTCAGGCGCAGCGCCGCCGCTGGGAGAACCGCGATGTTCAGCAAGCAAGACAAAATCCAAGGCTATGACGATGTACTGTTGGCGGCGATGAATGCTGAAGAGCAACGCCAGGAAGACCACATCGAGCTGATCGCTTCGGAAAACTACACCAGCAAGCGCGTGATGGAAGCCCAGGGCAGCGGCCTGACCAACAAATACGCAGAAGGCTATCCGGGCAAGCGCTACTACGGTGGTTGCGAGCATGTGGACAAGGTCGAGCAGTTGGCCATTGATCGCGCCAAACAGCTGTTCGGTGCTGATTACGCCAACGTTCAGCCGCACTCCGGGAGCCAGGCCAACGCAGCGGTCTATCTGGCCCTGCTGCAAGCGGGCGACACCGTGCTGGGCATGAGCCTGGCCCACGGCGGTCACCTGACCCACGGCGCCAAAGTCAGCTTCTCCGGCAAACTGTACAACGCTGTGCAATATGGCATCGACACCGCCACCGGCTTGATCGATTACGACGAAGTCGAGCGCATCGCCGTTGAGTGCAAGCCAAAAATGATCATCGCCGGTTTCTCGGCCTACTCGAAAACCCTGGATTTCCCACGCTTTCGCGCCATCGCCGACAAAGTAGGTGCGTACCTGTTTGTGGATATGGCCCACGTGGCCGGTCTGGTCGCTGCTGGCCTGTACCCGAACCCGCTGCCGTACGCCGACGTGGTGACCACCACCACCCACAAAACCCTGCGCGGTCCACGTGGCGGCCTGATCCTGGCCAAGGCCAACGAAGAGATCGAGAAAAAACTCAACTCCGCCGTATTCCCCGGCGGTCAGGGCGGCCCGTTGATGCACGTTATCGCGGCCAAGGCCGTGTGCTTCAAGGAAGCGCTGGAACCGGGCTTCAAGGTCTATCAGCAACAAGTGATCGATAACGCTCAGGCGATGGCGAAGGTGTTCATCGACCGTGGCTACGACGTGGTGTCCGGCGGTACCGACTGCCACCTGTTCCTGGTCAGCCTGATCCGTCAGGGCCTCACCGGTAAAGACGCCGACGCTGCCTTGGGCCGTGCGCACATCACCGTGAACAAGAACTCCGTACCGAACGATCCACAATCGCCGTTCGTGACCTCGGGCCTGCGTATCGGCACCCCGGCCGTCACCACGCGTGGTTTCAAAGTTCCACAGTGTGTCGAGCTGGCCGGCTGGGTCTGTGACATTCTCGACAACCTCGGCGATGCAGATGTCGAGGCCAATGTCGCCAGCCAGGTTGCGGCACTGTGCGCCGATTTCCCGGTTTATCGCTGAGTCAGGAGTAGCCCCATGCAGCATTACTCAGGCTTCGGCCTCTTCAAGCACTCTCTCAGCCACCACGAAAACTGGCAGCGCATGTGGCGCACGCCGACCCCGAAAAAAGTCTACGACGTGGTTATCGTCGGCGGCGGCGGCCATGGTTTGGCGACTGCGTATTACCTGGCCAAGGAGCACGGCATCACTAACGTGGCCGTGGTCGAGAAGGGCTGGCTGGGCGGCGGTAATACCGCGCGCAACACCACCATCGTGCGTTCCAACTACCTCTGGGATGAGTCGGCGCACCTGTACGAACACGCAATGAAACTGTGGGAAGGCCTGTCGCAGGACATCAACTACAACGTGATGTTCTCTCAGCGCGGCGTGTACAACCTGTGCCACACCCTGCAAGACATCCGTGACTCGGAACGCCGGGTCAGCGCCAACCGCCTCAATGGCGTGGATGGCGAGTTGCTCAATGCCAAGCAGGTCGCGGAAGAAATCCCGTACCTGGATTGCTCGAAAAACACCCGTTACCCGATCATCGGCGCAACCGTTCAGCGCCGTGGCGGCGTTGCCCGTCACGATGCCGTGGCCTGGGGCTTTGCCCGTGCCGCTGACGCCTTGGGCGTCGACCTGATTCAACAGACCGAAGTGATCGGCTTCCGTAAGGAAAACGGCGTGTGCATCGGCGTCGAGACCAACAAAGGCTTCATCGGCGCCAAGCGCGTCGGCGTGGTGACGGCCGGTAACTCCGGGCACATGGCGAAACTGGCCGGCTTCCGCTTGCCGATCGAATCCCATCCGCTTCAAGCGCTGGTGTCCGAGCCGATCAAACCGATTATCGACAGCGTGATCATGTCCAACGCGGTTCACGGCTACATCAGCCAGTCCGACAAAGGCGACCTGGTGATCGGTGCTGGTATCGACGGTTACAACGGCTACGGCCAGCGTGGCTCGTACCCGGTGATCGAACACACCATTCAAGCCATCGTCGAGATGTTTCCAGTCCTGTCCCGGGTGCGCATGAACCGTCAGTGGGGCGGCATCGTTGACACCACGCCGGACGCTTGCCCGATCATTTCCAAGACACCCGTGCCGAACATGTTTTTCAACTGCGGTTGGGGCACCGGTGGCTTCAAGGCCACGCCGGGCTCGGGCAACGTATTTGCCGCCAGCCTCGCCAAAGGTGAGATGCACCCCTTGGCCAAGCCATTCTCCATCGACCGTTTCCACAACGGTGCACTGATCGACGAACACGGCGCCGCCGCTGTCGCCCACTAACAGGAGAAATACCTATGTTGCACATCTTCTGTCCTCACTGTGGCGAACTACGCTCCGAAGAGGAGTTCCACGCTTCGGGCCAGGCTCATATTCCGCGTCCGCTGGACCCGAACGCCTGCACCGATGAGCAGTGGGGCGATTACATGTTCTTCCGCGACAACCCGCGCGGTCTGCACCACGAACTGTGGAATCACGCTGCCGGTTGCCGTCAGTACTTCAACGCCACGCGTGACACCGTGACGTACGAGATTCTCGAAACCTACCCGATTGGCGCCAAGCCGCAATTCACGGCTAAAGCCGCCAGTACGCGTGCGGGAGACAAGGTATGAGCCAGAACAATCGACTGCCCAACGGCGGCCGTATCGACCGTAGCAAGGTGCTTAACTTCACGTTCAACGGTCAGCAGTATCAAGGGTTTGAAGGCGACAGCCTGGCCGCAGCATTGCTGGCCAATGGCGTCGACATCATTGGCCGCAGCTTCAAGTATTCACGTCCTCGCGGGATTTTCGCGGCAGGTTCCGAAGAGCCGAACGCGGTGTTGCAGATCGGTGCCACCGAAGCGACCCAGATCCCTAACGTACGTGCCACGCAACAAGCGCTGTATCAAGGTCTGGTCGCCACCAGCACCAACGGCTGGCCGAGCGTGAACACCGACGTGATGGGGATTCTCGGCAAGGTCGGCGGCAAGCTGATGCCGCCGGGCTTCTACTACAAAACCTTCATGTACCCGCAATCGTTCTGGATGACCTACGAGAAGTACATCCGTAAGGCGGCGGGCCTTGGTCGCTCGCCTACCGAGAGCGACCCGGACAGCTATGACGCGATGAACCAGCACTGCGACGTGCTGATTGTCGGCGCCGGCCCTGCTGGCCTGGCCGCAGCCCTGGCTGCCGGTCGCAGCGGTGCGCGAGTGATTCTGGCGGATGAGCAGGAAGAGTTCGGCGGCAGTCTGCTGGACAGCCGTGAAAGCCTGGATGGCAAACCGGCCGCCGAGTGGGTTGCCACCGTGCTGGCCGAACTGAAAAAAATGCCGGAAGTGACCTTGTTGTCACGGGCGACGGTGAACGGCTACCACGACCATAACTTCCTGACCATTCACGAGCGTCTGGCCGATCACCTCGGTGACCGCGCGCCGATGGGTCAAGTACGTCAGCGTATGCACCGGGTTCGCGCCAAGCGCGTGGTGTTGGCGACCGGTACTCACGAACGTCCGCTGGTGTACGGCAACAACGATGTGCCGGGCAACATGCTCGCGGGAGCCATTTCCACCTACGTCCGCCGTTATGGCGTGGCGCCGGGCAAAAAGCTGGTGCTGTCGACCAACAACGATCATGCCTACCGCGTAGCGCTGGACTGGCTCGATGCCAGCCTGCAAGTGGTAGCAATCGCCGATGCCCGGAGCAATCCGCGCGGCGCACTGGTTGAAGAAGCACGGGCCAAAGGGATTCGCATCCTGACCTCCAGCGCCGTTGTCGAAGCGCGTGGCAGCAAGCACGTGACCGCTGCCCGCATTGCGGCCATCGACGTCAAAGGCCATCGCGTCACCAGCCCGGGCGAATGGCTCGATTGCGATCTGGTCGGTAGCTCTGGCGGTTACAGCCCTATCGTGCATTTGGCGTCCCACTTGGGCGGCAAGCCGATCTGGCGTGAAGACATCCTCGGTTTCGTACCGGGTGAAGCACCGCAAAAACGCGTCTGCGTCGGTGGCATAAACGGTGTGTACGGACTGGCTGATGCCTTGGCCGATGGTTTCGAGGGCGGCGCTCGCGCAGCCAACGAAGCGGGCTTCAAGGTGGTCGAAGGCGTCTTGCCAAAAGCCCTGACCCGCCATGAAGAACCGACCCTGGCCCTGTTCCAGGTGCCCCATGAAAAAGCCACCGCACGGGCGCCGAAGCAATTCGTCGACTTGCAGAACGACGTCACGGCTGCGGCCATCGAACTGGCGACCCGCGAGGGCTTCGAGTCGGTCGAGCACGTCAAACGCTACACCGCGCTGGGCTTCGGTACCGATCAAGGCAAGCTCGGCAACGTCAACGGTCTGGCCATTGCCGCCCGTTCGCTGAAGATGTCGATCACCGACATGGGCACCACCATGTTCCGCCCGAACTACACGCCGGTGACTTTCGGCGCGATAGCCGGTCGTCACGCTGGGCACATTTTCGAACCTGTACGCTTCACCGCGCTGCACGCCTGGCACGTCAAGAACGGCGCCGAGTTTGAAGATGTCGGCCAGTGGAAGCGCCCTTGGTACTTCCCGAAAAACGGCGAAGACCTGCACGCGGCTGTCAGCCGTGAATGCAAAGCCGTGCGCGCCAGCGTTGGCCTGCTCGACGCCTCCACACTGGGCAAAATCGACATTCAAGGCCCGGATGCACGTGAGTTTCTCAACCGTATCTACAGCAACGCCTGGACCAAGCTCGATGTGGGCAAGGCGCGTTATGGCCTGATGTGTAAAGAAGACGGGATGGTCTTCGACGACGGCGTGACCGCCTGTATCGCCGATAACCACTTCCTGATGACCACCACCACCGGCGGCGCTGCACGCGTGCTGCAATGGCTGGAAATCTATCAACAGACCGAATGGCCAGACCTGAAGGTGTACTTCACGTCTGTCACTGACCATTGGGCAACCCTGACCTTGTCCGGCCCTAACAGCCGCAAGCTGCTCAGCGAAGTCACGGCCATCGACCTGGACAAGGACGCGTTCCCGTTCATGACCTGGAAAGAAGGCCTGGTGGGCGGTGTGCCGGCGCGGGTGTTCCGTATCTCCTTTACCGGTGAGCTGTCGTACGAGGTCAACATCCAGGCTGACTACGCCATGGGTGTGCTGGAAAAAATCGTCGCAGCGGGCAAGAAGTACAACCTGACGCCGTACGGCACTGAAACCATGCACGTCCTGCGGGCCGAGAAGGGCTTCATCATCGTCGGTCAGGACACGGACGGTTCGATGACCCCTGACGACCTGAACATGGGCTGGTGTGTTGGCCGGACCAAACCGTTCTCGTGGCTCGGCTGGCGTGGCATGAACCGCGAAGACTGCGTGCGTGATCAGCGTAAGCAACTGGTCGGTCTGAAGCCGATCGATCCGACCAAATGGCTGCCTGAAGGTGCGCAGTTGGTATTCGACACCAAACAGTCGATTCCGATGAGCATGGTGGGTCACGTGACCTCCAGCTACACCAACGGCTCGCTGGGTTATTCGTTCGCGCTGGGTGTGGTCAAAGGCGGCCTGAAACGCATGGGCGAACGTGTGTTCGCACCGTTGGTCGATGGCACTGTGATCGAAGCCGAAATCGTGTCTTCAGTGTTCTTCGATCCGAAGGGTGAGCAGCAGAACGTATAGCGTCTCACCGCTTCTACACATTGGCGTTTCGGCAACACAACAGAATTCAGGACAGGTGCTCTATGACCACAGCCAACGTTTACCAACAGCGGCCAACGACCGGCGAAAAGGCCGAGTCGCCGCTGTTCCACGCCGACCTCAATAGCCTGGTTGGCAAAGGCCGCAACAACCCCGGCGTGACCCTGCGCGAGAAGAAACTGCTGGGCCATCTGACCCTGCGCGGCGACGGCAAAGACCCGGCGTTCGCGGCCGGTGTCGCCAAGGCGCTGGGCATGGAATTGCCGGTTGCGCTGACCGTCGTTGCCAACGGCGACAGCTCGCTGCAATGGCTGGGTCCGGATGAATGGCTGCTGATTGTCCCGAGTGGCGAAGAGCTGGCTACCGAACAGCGTTTGCGTGCAGCGCTGGACGGGCTGCACATCGCCGTGGTCAACGTCAGCGGCGGGCAAACCCTGCTGGAACTGACCGGGCCCAAGGTTCGCGAACTGCTGATGAAATCCACCAGCTACGACGTGCACCCGAACAACTTCCCGGTGGGTAAAGCCATCGGCACGGTGTTCGCCAAGTCGCAATTGGTGATTCGCCGCACGGGTGAAGAGACCTGGGAACTGCTGATCCGCCGCTCGTTCTCCGACTACTGGTGGCTGTGGTTGCAAGACGCCAGCGCTGAGTATGGATTGAGCATCAAGGCCTGACGCAATCCCCTGTAGGAGTGGACTTGTCCGCGAAAGCGTCAGTCCAGGCAAAGAAGATTCGACAGCATCAAAAAGGAGTCACCGCTAGATGAGCCGCGTACCCGATACATGGATTCTGACTGCCGACTGTCCGAGCGTTTTAGGCACGGTGGACGCGGTGACTCGCTATTTGTTCGAACAGGGCTGCTACGTTACCGAGCACCATTCCTTCGATGATCGACTGTCGAGCCGGTTCTTCATCCGCGTCGAGTTTCGTCAGCCGGAGGGCTTCGATGAGCAGGCTTTCCGTGTGGGCCTGGCCGCACGCGGTGCAGCCTTCGGTATGGTCTTCGAGCTGACCGCACCCAACTATCGGCCCAAAGTGGTGATCATGGTCTCCAAGGCCGATCACTGCCTGAACGATCTGCTTTATCGCCAACGCATCGGCCAGTTGTCCATGGACGTGGTGGCGGTGATCTCCAACCATCCGGATCTGGAACCGCTGGCACGCTGGCACGAGGTTCCTTATTACCACTTCGCCCTCGACCCCAATGACAAGTCAGCGCAAGAGCGTCAGGTCTGGCAAGTGATTCAGGAGTCCGGTGCCGAGCTGGTGATTCTTGCCCGCTACATGCAGGTGCTGTCGCCCGAGCTGTGCCGCCGTCTCGACGGTTGGGCGATCAACATTCACCACTCGTTGCTGCCCGGCTTCAAGGGCGCAAAACCCTACCATCAGGCCTACAACAAGGGCGTGAAACTGGTCGGTGCAACGGCGCATTACATCAACAACGACCTCGACGAAGGCCCGATCATTGCCCAGGGCGTGGAAGCGGTCGATCACAGCCACTACCCCGAAGACCTGATCGCCAAAGGCCGGGATATCGAGGGGCAGACGTTGGCGAGGGCAGTGGGTTATCACATCGAGCGGCGCGTGTTCCTGAACGCGAATCGCACGGTGGTTTTATAGGGTTGACGCATTACATGTAGGTGCGGGCTTGCAACTGCGCGTCCCGCCACGATCGGCCGCGAAGCGGTCGTGATGTTGAAATGGCTGAAGGTCCTGCGGCCCTTATCGCAGGCAAGCCAGCTCCTACATGCCATAAAACAATAATAGAGAGGTGAAAGCATGTCTGGTAATCGTGGTGTGGTGTATCTCGGCGGCGGTAAGGTCGAAGTACAAACAATTCCTTTCCCGAAAATGCAGAACCCACAAGGCAAACGCATTGATCACGGCGTGATCCTGCGTGTGGTATCGACCAACATCTGCGGCTCGGACCAACACATGGTGCGCGGCCGTACCACGGCGCAGACCGGTCTGGTGCTGGGCCATGAAATCACCGGCGAAGTGATCGAAGCCGGTCGCGATGTGGAAAACCTCAAGGTTGGCGATCTGGTTTCCGTGCCGTTCAACGTGGCGTGCGGTCGTTGCCGCAGCTGTAAAGAGCAGAACACCGGCGTGTGCCTGACCGTCAACCCGGCGCGTCCGGGTGGTGCTTACGGTTATGTCGACATGGGTGACTGGGTCGGCGGCCAGGCTGAATACGTGTTGGTACCGTATGCCGACTTCAACCTGCTGAAACTCCCGGACCGCGATGCGGCGATGGAAAAAATCCGCGACCTGACCTGCCTCTCCGACATCCTGCCGACCGGTTATCACGGCGCAGTGACGGCGGGTGTGGGTCCAGGCAGCACCGTGTATGTCGCGGGCGCTGGCCCTGTGGGTCTGGCCGCGGCTGCATCGGCGCGCTTGCTTGGCGCTGCGGTGGTGATCATCGGCGACGTCAACCCGGTTCGCTTGATTCACGCCAAGGCTCAAGGCTTCGAAGTCGCCGACCTGTCGCTGGACACACCACTGCACGAGCAAATCGCTGCGCTGCTGGGCGAGCCGGAAGTGGACTGCGCCATCGACGCCGTAGGCTTCGAAGCCCGTGGTCACGGTCATGATGGTGTGAAACACGAAGCACCGGCCACGGTTCTGAACTCACTGATGGGCGTGGTCCGCGTTGCAGGCAAAATCGGTATTCCTGGCCTGTACGTCACCGAAGATCCAGGCGCAGTCGATGCTGCCGCGAAAATGGGCAGCCTGAGCATTCGTCTTGGCCTTGGCTGGGCTAAATCTCACAGCTTCCACACCGGCCAAACCCCGGTCATGAAATACAACCGCCAACTGATGCAAGCCATCATGTGGGACCGCATCAAAATCGCAGACATCGTCGGCGTCGAAGTCATCAGCCTCGACGAAGCTCCGCGCGGTTACGGCGAATTCGATGCCGGCGTACCGAAGAAGTTTGTGATTGATCCGCACAAGTTGTTCAGTGCGGCGTAAGAGGTCACCGTAAATAAGAAGGGCGGCGCAATGCCGCCTTTTTTACGTGAAAAAATAATATTTGCGGGCGCACAGAGGTTTTTTCTTGCCGGCCTGTGAAGGGGAACAATCAGGCTGATGTCGTGGTCAAACCGTTCAGTTTTATGCCGGCAATTCGCCGGACTCCATGGCTGACGAGGTTGTTTAGATGAAGATTTCACGCGGTTTTGCACTGGCTACGCTAATGACTTTGGCGGCGAGCCCGGTCTTCGCTTTCAACCTGAACGATGCCGCGAATGCGGTTTCCGCTGCCACCGGGGGCAATCAGAAAACCACGGCTGCGCCTGAGGCGGCGGGTTTGCTCAATACGGTGGGCACTCAGCTCAATGTCACCCCCGAACAAGCCATCGGCGGTACCGGGGCGTTGTTGGGGCTGGCTAAAAACAAGTTGAGAAGCGCCGATTATTCGCAGATGACCCAGGCTGTTCCTGGCCTGGATCTATTGTCCGGCGCAGGCGCTTTGGGCGGTCTGGGCGGTTTGTTGGGTGGCTCGGGTAATTCGGCCGCAACCAACGCGTTGGGCAACGTGAAGAGCATGGCGGACGTCAATTCGGCCTTTACAGCGTTGGGCATGGACAGCGGCCTGGTGGGCCAGTTCGCCCCGCTGATCCTGCAATACCTGGGGCAGCAGGGCGCCAGCGGTTCAGCGCTGCAAAGCCTGGGCAGCCTGTGGAATGTCGGTAGCTGATTCACCGGTTTGACGCATCGTCGCGCAAGGCGACGGTGCGTGCGTTGTCTGTGTTTACGAATGTTTCACGCGCGGGTGCCTATGCTGGCGGCACGTTATCGTTGCGAACAGGCTTCATCCATTTAGAGGAATCCCTACGTGAAATCAATCCTGGCCCTGTTGTCTCTGCTGGCCCTCCCTGTGATGGCCGCTGAGCCAACGTTGTACGGTCGCTACGAATACATCGGGGTGCCGGAAATCGGTGAAACCCTTCAGGCGAAAATGGACACGGGCGCTCTGACGGCGTCGCTGTCGGCCAAGGACATCGAGATGTTCAAACGGGATGGCGAAAACTGGGTGCGCTTCCGTCTGGCGACCAAAGGCGCCAGCGACAAGGTCTACGAGCACAAGGTCGCGCGGATCAGCAAGATCAAGACCCGCTCCGAGGAAGATGACGAAGACGTTGCCGACCCGAGCAAACGCCCGGTCGTCGATCTGGAACTGTGCCTGGGCAAGGTCAAACGCACGGTCGAGGTCAATCTGACCGACCGCAGCAGCTTCAATTATCCGCTGCTGATCGGTGCCAAGGCCCTTCGTGAATTCGGTGCCGCAGTCAATCCGGCGCGTCGTTATACCGCGGATAAACCAGATTGCTGATCTGCGGCTGATACCCTTTCGCGAAGACGCCGCCCGTCTCTGCAGATCAAACCTTATGCTGGCGGCTGCGTGCTCTGCATCGATGGCCGCTGGCTGACTTCAGCAAACCAGTTGGCCAGGTGTGGACAGCTGTTGCGCCAGTCCAGATCAGGTTGACGGAAATCCAGATAGCCCAGGGCGGCAGCAACGCTGATGGCGGCGATGTCGAAATGCGAGCTGAGTTCGGCGATTGCGTTCTGCTCGAAATACGCCAGGGAGCGCTGGATTTTTTCGGCCTGGTTGTCCAGCCACAGGTCCCAGTGTTTCTCCGGCGGCCGCAGGGCGGTTTCATACCGAATCAGCAGCGCCGCATCGAGCAGCGCGTCAGCCAGAGATGCCAGGGTCAAACGTCTCCAGCGCGCCGAGCCTTCGCGCGGGATCAGTGGATTGCCGACATGCTGGGTGTCGAGGTATTCGAGAATCACCCGGCTGTCATGAATCACATTGCCGTCAGCCAAACGCAGCGCCGGCAACTTGCCCGCCGGATTGTCCTGATTGAGCGCCGCGTCCGGACTGACAGGGCTGACCTGCGTCGGCAGCAACGCCACTCGATCAAGTTGCCCGGTCTCGTGCAGCAGGATCAACACTTTGCGCGCAAAGGGCGATGCCGGGTTGTAGAACAAGGTCATGCTGGGAACGGACATGGGAATTCCTCGGATGAGACAGGAGCCTAGACTAATCAGCGGGTGGATTGTCCGCAATGACGATCCGTCAACGCGCCAACAACCCCCGCGCACTGAGGACTGCCGGTATACCCATGCCGATCCAGGACAGTGTGTCCCAGCCACCGTCGCCCAATAACGCAGCGAACAGTCCTGCCGCCGTCAGCACGCCGATCCACATCGGTTGAGCGAACACGCGCCAGGCGCTCGAATGCCTGGCCTTCATCGCGGGACCTCTGCTCGTGTCATGTTCGCCGGGGCGGCGGCACGGCGTCGGACCCACCACAAGTACAGGCCGCTGCCGAGTACGACGATGGTCAGCCCATCGAGCAGCCCCCACAACACTTTCATCGGCATGCCGCCGTAATCGCCGAAGTGCAGCGGTTGCGACATCCCCAACGCACTCATGTACCACGGGCGTTTGCCAACGGCGGTGACGAGCAGGTTGCTGGCGTCGATCAGCACCGGGGTCAGCAGATGTGCGGTGAGGTGGGTGGCGCCTTTCATGAAGACGGCGTAGTGATGCTCGCTGGAAAAGCGCGTACCGGGAAAGGCAATGAAGTCTGCCTTCATGCCCGGCGCGGCCGCTTCGGCGATGTCCAGCAAGCGGCTCGCGGGCGCCCGTTGCTCCAAGGGTGGCGCGTCGCGGTAGGGCGCGATCATCGTTGCCAGGCTGTCGTTGCGCCAAGCGGCGATCACCAGATCAGCGCAAGCATTGATCACCCCGGTCACGCCGACCACCAGCGCCCAGGTCAGCGTGACTACGCCGATCAGGTTATGCAGGTCCAGCCAGCGCACCCGCGTTGATTTGTCTGAGCGCACGGTGGCGAATGCGAGCCGACGCATGAACGGCGCGTACAGCACGGTCCCGGAAATGATCGCCACGACAAACAGCAGACCCATGAACGCCAGCAGCAGTTTGCCGGTCAGCCCGGCGTACATGTCCACATGCAGGCGCAGCATGACCATCATGAAACCACCGTTGGCCGACGGGCTCTCAAAGGCTTCGCCGGTGCGGGCATCGAGCATGAAGGTGTGGGAGGCATTCGGTTCGGTCCCGGCCGTGGGCGCCATGATCGCCATCACGCCGTTGGGATCGTCATCGTCCCAGCCAAAATATTGCATCACGTCGCCCGGGCGATGGGCCTCGGCGAAGGTGACAAGCTGCTGCAGGTCCAGGTGCGGTGTGTCGGCGGGCATCTGTTTGAGTTCAGGTGAGTTGCCCAGCAGGTGATCGATTTCATGATGAAAAATCAGTGGCAGCCCGGTGACCGCCAGCATCAGCAGAAACAGGGTGCAGATCAGGCTGCTCCAGGTGTGGACAAAGGACCAGCGGCGGATGGTTTGGCTTTTCATGGTTTATCCAAAAGCGAAGGGCCACGTGTCAGTGGCCCTGTTTCATACAGTCTGTTTTATCAATCGGGGTGAGTTACCACTTGTAGTTGACGCTGGCCAT
Source organism: Pseudomonas sp. ASL8 (assembly GCF_056680355.1). NCBI lineage: Bacteria > Pseudomonadati > Pseudomonadota > Gammaproteobacteria > Pseudomonadales > Pseudomonadaceae > Pseudomonas > Pseudomonas sp. ASL8. The sequence goes on from NZ_CM155278.1 coordinate 2,032,002, forward strand.
GACGTTGCGTTGGTCACCGTAGTAGCACCACGAGCCGTCACAGGTGGACAGATAGTCCTTGTTGAAAATGTTCTTTGCCTCGACTGCGACCGATGCGCCTTTGAGGCTGTTGCCCAACCGCCCAAGATCGTAGTGCACCGACGCGTCGTATACGGTGTAAGAACCGACATGACCCAAATCGGTATTGCTCTGGTTGCCATAGGTGTCGCCGACATAGCGCACGCCTGCACCCACACCGAAGCCGTCGAGCGCGCCGTTGTGCCAGGTGTAATCGCTCCACAACGTGGCCTGGTGGCGCGGAATCTGAGGGACACGATTGCCTTTGTCATTCCCCTTGAGGATTTCGGTGTCGTTATAGGTGTAGGAACCGATCAGTTTGAGGTTCTCGGTGACATCAGACGTCGCTTCCAACTCGAGGCCACGAACGCTGACTTCGCCGATCTGGCTAGTGACGTTGCCTTCAGCGGCGAGCACATTTTTCTGGCGCAGGTCGAATACGGCCGCGGTCAGGAGCGTCTTGCTGCCAGGCGGTTGATATTTCAGCCCCGCCTCGTATTGTCGGCCCTCGGTCGGTTTGAACGACTCTGTTGCGTTGACGCTGGCGCCCATGGCTGGCTGGAAAGACTCGGAATAAGAGACATAAGGCGTGAAGCCGCTATCGAACACATAACTCAGGCCTGCGTTGCCGCTGAACGCCTTGTCGCGCTGAGTATTGGTGGCACCGTTATTGTTGTAGAAGGTCGTACCGGTATGTATCCAGTCTTCGCGGCCACCCAGGGTCAGGCGCCATTTATCCAGGGCGATCTGATCCTGGACGTAAAGACCTGTTTGCCGGGTTTTTTGGTCATAGTTGTTATAGGGGTAAAAGTCGGCGTTGGAGAAGTCCTGGCCGTAGACCGGTGTGTTCACATTCGACGTGGGCGCGCTTCCATAAGCGTAAAGCCACGTGTAGTGGGTGTTCGAGCGCTGATGATCCAGGCCCAGCAAGAGGGTGTGGCTCAAGGCGCCGGTCTGGAAGTCGGCCTGGAAGTTGTTGTCCACGGCGAACTGGCTGATGTCTTCATCGATTTTGCTGGCGTCGCGCAAGAGCGTGCCATCGGGGCTGACGGTACTGCTTCCCAGTGAAGCGGTCACGCCCTGGAAGGCCAGGTCGCTCTTGGTATAACGCAGGTTTTGTTTGAACTGCCAAACATCGTTCAGGCGATGATCGAAGGCGTAGCCGAGCGAGTAGTAGGTGCGGTCGTAGAATTCCCAGTCTGGATCGCCGAGGTTTTTGTGGTGGGAAATCGTGCCCGCCGCCGACGGTAGCTTGGTGCCTTGCAGGGGCAGAAACTGTCCAGTGATGCCGGTGTCATCTCGGGTGTACTGGGAGATAAAGGTCAGGTGAGTATCGTCGTCGATGTTCCAGGTCAGGCTCGGCGCGATGTTGTAGCGCTTGTCCGGAACATGGTCCACCGGCGCGTTGCTGTCGCGCACAGTGCCGCTGACACGGTAGAGGAAACGCCCCTCGTCATCGACCTTGCCTGTGCTGTCGAAATTGATCTGTTTGTGTTCGTTGCTCCCAGCTTGCAGTTCCACTTCATGGCTGCTGACTGCTTGTGGACGACGGCTGACCATGTCCAGCATGCCGCCGGGCGGAGTCTGACCGTAGACCGAGGACGACGGCCCGCGCAGGACGGCGATGCGTTCTAGGTTCCATGGCTCTACTTTAGGGTTGGCGAAAGAGCCCTTTGGCAGCGGCAGACCATCGAGGAACTGGGTTGGGTCGAAGCCCCGAATCCGCAACCAGTCGGAACGCGAGTCCGCGCCATAACCACTGCTCATGACGCCGGCGGTGTAGCGCAGGGCGTCGTTGAGGCTCAACACCGAACGATCATCCATTTGTTGGCGAGTGACAACCGAGATCGAGCGCGGCGCTTCAACGATCGGCGTATCCGTCTTGGTGCCAGCGGCACTGCGGGTTGCTGTGTAACCCTCCACCGGGCCCCACGCCGTTTCATAGCTGCTCTGACCTTGAATGGTGGTCTCGGGCAAGGCGACGACGCCATCCGGTGCCGCCATCAGGCTGTAGGTACCGACGCTGCTCTGCACCAGTTGCACACCCGTGCCGCGCAGGGCCTGGCGCAGGGCGCCGGTCGCATCGAACTGGCCCTTGACCGGTGCCGACGTGCGGCCAGCAGCCAGCGAAGGATCAAGCGCCAGGGCGAGGCCTGCCTGGCTGGCGATCTGGTTCAGCGTCGTCGCCAGGGACCCGGCCGGCAGGTCGTAGGTGCGCACGCTGGAAGCCTGCTCGGCGGCCATCAAGGGTGTGCTGGTCAGTGGAACGGCCAGCGCGATGGCCAAGGCCAGAAGGCTGGGGCGCATAAGGGTATTAAGCGTGCGGGACATTAGGCGGCTCCTGAATGGAAACTGTTCTCAATGCCTATGTGCCGAACGAGAAGCAAAAAGTGATAGAGCTAATTGAAAATTATTTAGATTTAGTTTGAGGTTTGTGATTTTGCGGACACTGGACCGTTATTTTTTGGGTCATGAGCGACCACCGTCACCCACCATTGGGTGTGCTGCTCGATCTGCACCGGCAGGGTTGGCAGCAGGGCTTTGAGCGCCAGATCGGTATTGGTCAGCGGAAAACTTCCGGTTATTCGCAGGTCGGCGATTTCCGGGGCTACGCCCAGATGGCCTTGGCGATAACGTCCCAGTTCGACAATCAGATCCCCCAGCCGAACGTTGTCCACCACCAGCATGCCGCGGGTCCAGGCGTCCGTGCCGGGGCGCAGGGTGAGCATCGGCCCGAAGCTGTCGCGACGCATCAATACTTGCTGGCCCTCCTGCAGGACGTGCTCGCTCTCGCTAGCCTGCGGGTGAGCGGCGACCGCCGATTGCAGCACGCTCAGCCGGGTGCCGTCGTCTTCGCGCTTGACCAGAAAGCGTGTGCCCAGCGCGCGCATGCGACCTTCACCGGTCTCTACGATAAAAGGACGTGGATCATCGTGGCTGCCGGTCTCGACCAGAATTTCGCCTTCCTGAAGAATGATCCGACGTTGGTTGGCGTCGAATCGCACGTCCACGGCGCTATGGGTATTAAGGCGAATCAAGGTGTTGTCCGACAGGCGCAAGGTCCGTTGCTCACCCGTGGCGGTGCGTTGATCGGCCAGCCAGTAATCGAGCGGCAGGTAACGATTGCCCACAAACAGCGCCAGTCCACAGGCCAACGCCACGCTGGCCAGACCACCCCCCAGCGTGCGTACTCGCTGACGAATACCGGCACGCGATTGCAGCAACGCTGTGCGCGCCGGACCCGAGGCGATGGCAAAGCGCTGATCGAGCATGCCCAGTTGCGTCCAGGCGCGGGCGTGTTCTTCATCCGAGGCATACCATGTGGCGAACTCGGCGCGTTCTGCTTCACTGGCCGAATCCAGGCATAGCTGCCAGGCAATCGCCGCGTCCAGAACCCTCGACGACACGGGGCTGAAACCGCTCATACCGGTTCGCCATACAGCGCGACGTAACACTGACGAATGCCCTGCGTCAGGTATTGCCGCACACGGGGCACCGACACGCCAAGACGCTCAGCGATTTCGCCGTGGGTCATGCCATCGAGGCGGTTATAGAGGAAGGCCGCCCGTGCTTTGCTCGACAACTTGGCCAGCAGCCGGTCGATGGCTTTGAGGTCTTCGAGGATCAGTTGTTGCTCTTCCAGCGACGGGTGTTCGGCCTCTGGAATCAGCATCAGTTCGGTCAGGTAAGCCTGCTCCAGCGCCGCACGCCGGAAATAATCGAACAGCAGCCCTTTGGCAATCGCCACCAGAAAAGCCCTGGGCTCATGGGGTGCTTTCAACTCTTTACGGCTGAGCAAGCGGATAAAGGTGTCCTGGCTCAAATCTTCTGCGCGGTGTGGGCAGGCAACGTTGCGCCGCAACCAAGACAGCAGCCAGCCCCGATGGTCACGGTATAACGCGCCAACGAGCTCGCTTTGGGTGCTTTGGACTGACGACACGCACGGCCCCGGATAATAATCTTTGATTAATGAGAATTATTCGCGATTATGTCAGGGTAGATGAGCGCGCGCAATTGGCGCTCACCGTGTCGTGGGGTCGGGTGGCGATTAGCCTTGTTGGTTATATAGGGTGGCGAGTGAGGGCTGTGATGCGATGGCGCAGGATGATCAAGCCCTTGCCATCGCTTGCCTTCCGTTTACTGTGTAGGCCCGAACCAGCCATAGGAAATTTTACCGTCGAGGTTGCCTCCGTAATCGACCACCACTCTCACGTTGCTGTCCTCGTATGACTTATTGAAACTGGGGATCAGAACGGGCATCAGGATGTCCTGCTTGATGGTGACCGTGGCACGACCCTGGCTGAAGCTACCACCGGGATGGCCGGCAAAAGCAAACGACGAATTTTTCTTGGCGCTGATAATCCTGCCGGATCGAATTTCATCGTTGTCACATCCGTAGGCATTATTGCCGTACCCCATCTGGAAGTTGGAATGCTTCACAAAAGGCACGGTGCACACGATGTTCTGCGTGCCGTTATTCCCCTCATAAAAAACAATGGCGGTGTCGGAGAAGTCATTGACAGCAGGCGTTCTGCCTACCCGGATTCGTGAGACTTTACCGTCGAGGCCGTTGTTGTGAAACGCCATCACGTTTACCCAGGCACTTGATTGGGATGTTTCGAACGAATTAATCGTAATTGATGATTTTAAAGGGATTGTAGATTTGATATCAATGATGACGAAATCGTCTTGCCTGTTGGCGTCAGGAGAGTCGTAAAGCGTGATCCGAGTACCGGCTCTGACCCCTCTGAGTTGTAGCGACCTTGCCTCGTCGTTCTCACAGCCTTTTGTGGGTAGCCTTAAATCATAATTATGATTGGCCGGTAAAACACACACAGTGTCGCCCGCCGTAGAAGCATTGTTTTTTTCGTAGAAGTAAAGTCCACCTTGACTCAGCGCTGCGGCGTAAGGGAAACCGTCGCCCACCTGGTTAAAGTCAAGCGCTATGAAGTTAGGATTTTTATTGGCGGTCGGCCCGGTACAATACTCCTCAGCTCGTCTCATTAGTCGGGTCAGGTTATTGTCGACATTGCCTGCGTCTGCTTGAGATCCACCCCACTCGTGGAATTGATTCATCACAAATAAACGAGGCCAAGGGTGTGCTGTATTCGTGAGTTTAGTGCTCAGTGGGAAGCCGTATCGGGTTTCGCAAGCCCAGTGGTGGTTAAAAACGGTGGTACCAATATTGTAGGTGTTCTCAATGGTATAAACGTTGTCTCTCAGTATAGGGAAGTGGGTGCTTCCGCTGTTGAAACTGCCTGTTGTTTCGCCTGAACTGGTCAGAATAACCAGTCGCTTATTGCGGGTTATCATCTCTTGCAGTGTCGGCCAGTCTTGGGTTTTAAAGTCGGCCGGGTTGAATACATAAGCGCCCAGCTCCGGGTTGGTTTGGTTAAAGGCTGCCTGGAGTTGATCGCGGGTGACGTAGGCTTCAAAGTGAAGCGTAAGGACGGCGCTGGGGTTGTTTTTTAAAAAAGGCAAGAAGGTGTTGTTAAATGCGTCGGTCAGCGACCCTCCTGCACAACCAATCACCGGTATGTCGTGACACAATTTTACGCTGCCTCGAGTTCCGGCATCATAATGCAAGTCCAGCATGAACCCCCTCACGCCTCTCGTAAGTTGCTCGTTCATATTATTAAGGTACGCATTGTGTGCCGACACCCACGTGTATTGACCAAAGGGTTTTGAGAAATCATTAATGCCCGGCGCGGTTTCCTCCAGTGACTTGAGGTAGGTCCAATACGCATTGCTGGTGGCTGTGGTGGGGTAATTATAGTTACTGGCGCTGGCGTTACCTTCAAAACGAGAGATGAAGTACAAATGTCTATTGCTGTAGAGGTAGTCATGCACCGCTCCGACCCATGTAGGCTCGTCCCACTCTTTAGGGTCCGCATACGTTCCCACGTGTTTGCCGAGGTAGGTCCAGTTATTATTACTTGTTTCCGTCGTGGGATAGTACCAGTTGTTTTTTGAGGGATCTCCCTCCTGTTTCGCCGCGAAGTAGAATACGTTTCCGTGGTAGTCATAGCGATGGATTTCGCCTGGCAGAGTAGGTTCGTCCCACTGTTTGGGGTCCGCCAGCGTTCCGAGATGCTGGCCCTGATAGGTCCAATTGTTATCACTGGTAGCCGTTGTGGGGTAAAGCCAATTATTTGCCGAGGGTACGCCTTGTTTTTTAGCAGCAAAGAAGAAGTGTTTGCCGCCATAGTCGTACCAATGAATCGCGTTAGACCAAGTGGGTTCGTCCCAGTCTTTGGGCTCTGTAAACGAGCCCTTGTGTTTACCAAGGAAGGTCCAATCACTATTGCTGCTGAACGTCGTGGGGTAATACCAAAAACTGGCGGATGCATTGCCTTCGTTTAACGCACTGAAGTAGGTGCGTTGTCCGTCAATCTCATAATAGTGAATCGCTGTTGGCCAGGTTATTTCATCCCACTCTTTTGAGTCTTCGTACGTTCCTGCGTGCTGACTGGTTCCTCTGTACGTCCATTGGTTGTTGCTGGTTTCGGTGGTGGGGTAATACCAGCCTCTCTCTGAAGGGGTGCCTTCGACGAGAGAAGAAAAGTACATATGTTTGCCATTGTAAAGATAGTCGTGTATCTGCCCGGGCCATGTGGGTTCGTCCCACCTTTTTGGGTCCGTAAACGTACCCGCATGTGCGCGACTCTCCCTGTTGGCCTCACCGTTATTGCTGGAGCCGACGAACATCCACGCGTTATTGCTGCTTGACGCATCAGGGTAGTTCCAACCCGCCTCAGGAGGCGTGCCGTAGCCATTCGATTGGAAGTACAACGTCTGGTTATCTTTCGTTAGTGCGTGAATGGCTTCAGGCCACGTCAAGTCGTCCGCGCCCTTGGGATCGGTAGAGGTGCCGGCATGTTGATCCGTCCCCAAATAAGCCCAGTACGCATTTGATGACGGCGCGGGCGGATAAGGCCAGTCATGCTGGGATGGAGTGCCTTCTACCCGTGATTGAAAGTACGTGCGATGGCCTTCACTTTCGGTGGAGTGAATGGCTCCCATCCATGTCATGTCATCCTGAGTTTTTGGTTGTTTAAACGTGCCAGGGTTTTTCGCACTTCCTGCCCATGTCCAATATTGATTGCCACCTGACTCCAGGGGGAGCGGCCAGTCATGAGTGGACGCGTCGCCCTCTACTTGCGAAACGTAATAACGAGACTGCTCGGCGTCTTGTGACACGTGTACAGCACCGATCCACGTGATCTCGTCCTGACCTTTTGGGTCCGCAACGTTGCCCTCGTGCTTGCTCTCACCCACATATCCCCAGCGCTCATTACTGGTGGCGGTCTCCGGGAACGGCCAATCATGCTCAGAGGGGATGCCATCACCCTGCAGCAGGGTAAAATAAAGACGTTGGCTGCCGGACGTTGAAACGTGAATCTGGCCCGGCCAAGTTGGCTCGTCCTTGCCCTTTGGATCGCCTATGGTGCCTGCATGTAGCTGTTCGCCCGCATGCCCCATAGCCGGTGGGGTCATCGTCGTATGAGGTGTCTGTGGCGTGTTGTTGTCAGTCTCTGATGTGGGCTGTGCCGCCGCAACGTCTGTCAATGTCATCAAAGCCACCAGCATTACCGTCCTTGGTGCATTCAGCATCACATGCCTCCGGGCAACGTAGTCGTTGCCGCGAAAATGGCTAACCTTCAAAAACGCCGTCCGGTTGCCGAGGGTTCAATCCTTCGGGGTTCCGGGCATTGAGGTTATTTAGTACTCAATCAGGTCGGTTGGGTACTAGCAGAAATGCTAGGTTTGCTGCATTAGCCAGACTTAAAACGAATGAGTTTCCTGGCGTCTGCGCCAATGGCTGAGTTGTTGATCGAGGCTTGCCGGGCTGTCGATTTGTTGGCGGCGGGCGTAGCTGAACAGAATCAGCGCCAGCTCTGCGGTGACCAGTGCGTCGGCGCTGGCGTGATGGCGTTCGCCGGCTTGCAGGCCGAAAAACGCAGTCCAGGCATCCAGCCCACCCTTGCGAATGTGCGCCTGCGGGCAAAGCATCGGCGCCATCTCGGCGACATCGAAAAAGCTGTGCTGCAAGCGATAACCGAGGCTGTCTTTCAAGGCGCGGCCGAGCATGTGCCGGTCAAACGCCGCATGAAACGCCATCATCGGGCTACTGCCGACGAACTCCATCAGGTCCAGAAGGGCATCCGCCGGGTCACAGCCAGCCGCAATGGCGCTGGGGCCCAGACCGTGAATCAACACGCTGGGGCTGACCTTGTGATCCGAGCGCAGCAAGGTCCGCTCGAACTGCTGAGAAAGGTCGATGGCGCCGTCCTCGATCACCACTGCGCCAATCGACAGCACTTGATCACGGTTGAGGTTCAACCCGGTGGTTTCCAGGTCCAGGACCACCCAACGTTGTTGGCGCAGTGGGTTCTTGTTGAGCGCGGCGCAGGGCAATAGCTGCTCCAGCCGTTGCTGTTGGTGTGCGTTCAAGTGAGGGGCTTGCGGGCGTAGCCAACCGAATATATTCAGATTCATAGCTGATAACGCAGCGTCAGGCTGCTTTGCAGGCGTTGGGCCTGGCGCAGCGACTCACGCAGAATTCGTCGGTCCAGGTGGTTGAGAATGTCCGGGTCGACCCGGTTGGAGTACGGCTGATTTTGCCGGCTTTGCATTTGATGTTGCTGCATGCGGGTTTGCTGAATGAAGTGGTAGGCCTCTTCATAGGCGGCACCGTCGAGCGGTTCGATCACTTCTTTGGCGACCAATTGACGAAAGCGTTCCAAGGTATTGCTGGCTTCAATGCCGTTGGACAAGGCCAGTAGGCGGGCGCCGTCGACAAAGGGGGTCAGGCCTTGGACTTTAAGGTCCAGCGTGGCTTTTTCGCCGCCTTTGCGCGCGAGCACGAACTCACGGAAGCGCCCCACGGGCGGCTGATGACGAAGTGCATTTTCGGCCATCATGCGCTGGAACAGGCGATTGTCGGCGATTTGATCAAGAATCTCGTGCCGCAGTTGATCGGCGCCTTGCTCATCGCCCCACACCACCCGCAAGTCGAAATAAATCGTCGAGGCCAGCAGGTTTTCAGGTGTTGCCTCACGAATGAACGCGCTGAAACGCCGTGACCATTCCGCGCGGGACAGGCACAGGTCCGGGTTGCCGGCCATGATATTGCCCTTGCACAGGGTAAATCCGCACTGCGCCAGGCTTTGGTTGATCTGTTGCGCCAGGGGCAATAACTTCCCACGGATTTCAGCCGCGTGTGCCGCATCGCGGGCTTCGAACAGAATGCCGTTGTCCTGGTCGGTGAGTAGCGTTTGTTCACGACGGCCTTCACTGCCGAAGCACAACCAGGTGAACGCAATGCCGGGGTCGCCTTTCTCTGCCAGGGTCAGCTCGATGACCCTGGACACCGTGTGATCGTTGAGCAGGGTGATGATCTGAGTAATCTGGGTCGACGAGGCACCATGGGCGAGCATGCGGTCGACCAATTGCACGATTTCCCCGCGCAGGTTGGCCAGGCTTTCAATGCGCGGGGCGGTACGGATGGTCCGTGCCAAATGCACCAGGTCCACGCGCTGCAAAGAGAACAGGTCGCGCTCGGACACCACGCCGCACAAGCGCTTGTCCTTGACCAGGCACACGTGGGCGATATGCCGTTCGGTCATCGCGATGGCGGCATCGAAGGCGGTGGCATCGGGGCTGAGAGAAAACGGCGCCTGAGTCATTCGCTGCTCGATGGGCAGGCCCAGGTCCTCAACGCCGTCGGCCACCACTTGGCGCAAATCACGCAGGGTGAAGATGCCCAGCGGTGTTTTGCGCTCGTCGACAATCACGATGCTGCCCACTTGCTGATCGTGCATCAGCTTGACTGCCGCCCGCAAAGGCGTGTCGCGGGTGCACGTCACGGGATGACGCATGGCCAGTTCGCCGAGCCGCGTGTTCAACGAATACTGCATGCCGAGGGTCTCCACGGCGCGCTGCTGAACCTGTTGATTGACCTGGTCGAGCAGGCTGCTGACCCCGCGCAAGGCGAAATCACGGAAAGTGTTGGAAAGGGCAAACAGCTTGATGAAGGCGAGCTTGTTCAGTTGCAGGCAGAAGGTGTCTTCGGCCGCCAGATGCTCGGTGCGGGTAGCCCGCTCGCCCAGCAACGCCGCCAGGGGGAAGCATTCCCCGGTGGTGATCTCGAACGTGGTTTCGGTGCCACTCTTGACGGTATGAGGGCGTTCGCCGACCACACGGCCTTGCTTGACGATGTAAAAATGTTCTACCGGTCCCTCACTGGGCTTGATGATGCTTTCGCCCGTCGCGTAAAAACGCAGTTGGCACTGTTCGACCAGATACGCGAGGTGGGCGTTTTCCATCTGATTGAACGGGGGGAATTTTTGCAAGAACTGAATCGTGCCCTGAATGTTCTGCAACACCGCCGTTTTGCCTGCCTGGGTGAAAGCATCCGCTTTGCTCATGACCACTACCGCACTTTTTTGTCGATTTTTATCGAATGGGTTTTAGACGTTCATGGTCGGCCGCTTGCAAGGCAGTGCCCATTGGACGTAAGTCTAGGATCGCTGAAAAATGCTTAACTCAACTCAGCGGGGTTCGCATAAATTGGTGCAGTGGCTATCGTGGATTTCGTAGGTGAACATGGACGCGCAAAGCCGACGAGACGTACTGCTAAATCAGGGCAATCCGCTGTCTGAGTAGGGCTTGGTAAAGGATGAGAGTGTATGCCGGACCTCGATATTTTGAGCGATGAAGAGCGCGAGGCCCTCAATCAGGTGATGCAAGCGCCTGATGAGCCTGTGCAACAGCGGGTGCTGATCGTCGATGATAATAAAGACGCGCGCGAGGTATTGGCCGAAATTCTCAGCCTCAATGGCATCAGGTGTCTCACGGCGGCCAGTGGCAGTACCGCGTTAAACCTGCTGAACACCCATGAATCCATCGGTTTGTTGATCACCGACCTGAAGATGGCGCCCTGCAGTGGGCTGGACTTGATTCGTCAGGTGCGTGAATCCGAGCGTGCGGCGCTGCCGATCATCATTGTTTCCGGCGACGCCAACGTGAAAGACGCCATCGCGGCAATGCACTTGAGTGTGGTGGATTTTTTGCTCAAGCCGATCAATACCAAGCAGTTGTTGGCGTTGGTCAAGCGTGAGTTGGGGATGGGATGAGGGGGGTGTCAGGTACACCGAGTCCAGCTATTCGCGTATGAATTCGCTCCCACAGAAAATCGCGATTCCCTGTGGGGGCGAACGCGGTGTGTCAGACACACCGCATTTTGCAGCTTACAGCCCGTTTTTAGCCTTGAACTCACGACGACGGCGATGCAACACAGGCTCGGTGTAACCGTTGGGTTGTTTAGTCCCTTCGATCACCAGTTCTACCGCGGCCTGGAACGCGATATTGCTATCGAAATCCGGGGCCAGCGGGCGATACAGCGGGTCGTTGGCATTCTGCCGGTCGACCACAGGTGCCATACGCTTGAGGGTTTCCAGTACCTGCGCTTCGCTGACGACGCCATGGCGCAACCAGTTGGCGATGTGTTGGCTGGAGATACGCAGCGTGGCGCGGTCTTCCATCAGGCCAATATCATTGATATCCGGCACTTTCGAGCAACCGACGCCCTGATCGATCCAGCGCACGACGTAACCAAGGATGCCTTGGGCGTTGTTGTCCAGTTCGTTCTGGATCTCATCGGCTGTCCAGTGGGTGTTTGGCGCCAGCGGGATGGTCAGGATGTCATCGATCGAGGCGCGACCGCGTTTGGCCAGCTCAGCCTGACGGGCGAACACGTCAACCTTGTGGTAATGCAGCGCGTGCAGCGCAGCAGCGGTCGGTGAAGGTACCCAAGCGGTGTTGGCGCCGGCCAGAGGGTGAGCGATTTTCTGTTCGAGCATCGCCGCCATCAGGTCGGGCATGGCCCACATGCCTTTACCGATTTGCGCACGACCTTGCAGGCCGCAGCTCAAACCGATATCGACGTTCCAGTTTTCGTAGGCGCCAATCCACTTCTCGGCTTTCATCTGTGCTTTACGCACGACGGGGCCCGCTTCCATGGAGGTGTGGATTTCGTCGCCGGTGCGGTCGAGGAAGCCGGTGTTGATGAACACCACGCGCTCACTGGCAGCCTTGATACAGGCCTTGAGGTTGACCGTGGTCCGACGCTCTTCGTCCATGATCCCGACTTTGAGCGTGTTGCGTGGCAGGTTCAGGACGTCTTCGATGCGACCGAACAGCTCGTTGGTGAACGCTGCTTCTTCGGGGCCGTGCATTTTCGGTTTGACGATATAGACCGAACCGGTGCGGCTGTTTTTCAGCGTGCTTTTGCCGTTGAGGCTGTGGATCGCAGCAAGGCTGGTCATCAGGCCGTCGAGAATACCTTCCGGGACTTCGTTGCCGTCTTTATCAAGAATGGCGTCGATGGTCATCAGGTGACCGACGTTCCGCACGAACAACAGCGAACGACCGTGCAGGCTCACTTCGCCGCCATTAGGTGCGGTGTAGGTGCGGTCGGGGTTCATGGTACGGGTGAATGTCTCGCCGCCCTTGGACACCTGTTCGGCCAGATCACCTTTCATCAGGCCCAGCCAGTTGCGGTACACCACCACTTTGTCATCAGCATCGACGGCGGCGATCGAGTCTTCGCAGTCCATGATGGTGGTCAGCGCGGCTTCCATCAGTACGTCTTTGACACCGGCTGCGTCGGTTTGGCCGACGGGGCTGGTGGCGTCGATCTGGATTTCGAAATGCAGACCGTTCTGTTTGAGCAAGATGGCGGTCGGTGCCGCAGCCTGACCGCGATAGCCGATCAGTTGCGCGTCGTCTTTGAGGCCGCTGTTGCTGCCGCCTTTGAGCGCGATGACCAGTTTGCCGTCAACGATTTTATAGCCGGTGGAATCGACGTGCGAGCCAGCAGCCAGGGGCGCGGCTTCGTCGAGGAAGGCGCGGGCGAAGGCAATGACCTTGTCGCCACGGACCTTGTTGTAGCCTTTGCCTTTTTCCGCGCCGTCCGCTTCGCTGATGGCATCGGTGCCGTACAAAGCGTCGTACAGCGAACCCCAACGCGCATTCGAGGCGTTGAGGGCAAAGCGTGCGTTCATGACCGGCACAACGAGTTGCGGGCCGGCCATGCGGGCAATTTCATCGTCGACGTTTTGCGTCGTCAACTGGAAGTCCGCCGCTTCTGGCAGCAGATAACCTATTTCTTGCAGGAAGGCTTTATAAGCCGCAGCGTCGTGCGCAACGCCCTTGCGGGACTGGTGCCAGGCATCGATCTGCGCCTGGAAGTCATCACGCTTGGCGAGTAGGGCTTTATTCTTCGGCGCGAGTTCATTGATGATTTTCTCTGCACCGACCCAGAACTTCGCGGCGTCGAGGCCGGTTCCAGGGATGGCTTCGTTATTCACGAAGTCGAACAGGACTTGGGCGACCTGCAGGCCACCGACTTGAACGTGTTCAGTCATTGCTTGCCTCACTCTGCTCAGCTATTCAGCTTTCTAATAAAGTCCTTGGCGTGCTCATCAAACCCCGTGTGCCGGAACCTGCCATCGCTGGCGGCCGGGCTTGACCCATGCTGCTCGCACAACCGTGTGCAGCAAGGAACTACGGGTTTGAAAACGCGCCTTGGCAGACATCAATCCAATGTTATGTAGTGCTCGCTGCGGCATACTACATGATGAGTTGCGGTTGTGAAAATCAGACTAAATACGTCATTGAACGACCCGTAGTCTTGTGCGGGTCACTCCGAGGGACAGAATGTTCTCAAAATGCACAAGAATTGTTCCAGGTAATTCTAGAACCGGTACACGATCTGCCCTTTGAGCCGATGATCCCTTGATGACCAAAGCGCATCCGCAGGCGTTGCCTATACTTGTCCGACAGCCCGGAAAACCCTGATTTATCGGGGCCTGGGCCCATGCAGAATAAGAGGAATCGACCGTGGATCATCTCGTACTCACTGTTTTTGCACCTGATCAGCCAGGTCAGGTCGAGCGGATCGCCCAATGTATCGCCGAGCATGGCGGCAACTGGCTGGAAAGCCGTATGTCTCGGATGGCCGGGCAATTTGCCGGAATATTAAGAGTGGCTGTGTCTGCAGAAGGCTTCGATGAACTGGTGGGTGCCTTACAGGGCCTGTCGGCGCACGGCATTCAGGTATTGATTGCACAAGGTGGAATAGAGCAGTCCTGCACCTGGAAGCCGATTGCGATGGAGCTGGTTGGCAATGATCGGCCGGGCATCGTGCGTGACATCACACGCTTGCTCGCTGAACAGGGCGTTAACCTTGAACGGTTAATAACCGATGTCAGGCCGGCACCGATGAGCAGCGAGCCGCTGTTTCACGCCGAGGCAATTCTGGCTGTGCCGCTGACCTTGTCCCTGGATGTGCTGCAGAAACGTCTGGAGAATCTGGCGGATGATTTGATGGTCGAGTTGGTGCTTCGAACAGAGGTTTGACGCGCATAGGGTAAAAAAGGTTATCCAAGTTATACGTGCACCTGCCTGTGGATAACCTGGGGAGACAGCGCTGCGGCCCATAGCCATTAAGGCTTTGCTGGAGTTGATCAAAAAACCAACAGTTTCAATGGCTTGTGCACAAATAAGTTGAATGAGGCTGTGGATAACCTCTGGAGAGATCGCTGCAAGCCACAGGTGCCGTGGCTTGCAGGGCTTTGTACGTTTTTCGATCAGTTTTAGCGACGTGAGCGCAGCCATATATCAACGCTGTACACCGCCAGTCCAGCCCAGATAAACGCAAACGCCAGCAGCGTACTGGCCGGCAAGTGCTCGCCATACACCAGAACCGCCAGCGACAGGACCAGGGTGGGCGCGATGTATTGCAGAAAGCCCAGCGTGGTGTACGGCAAATGGCGCGCCGCTGCGTTGAAGCAGATCAGTGGCATGACCGTGATCGGGCCTGCGGCCGCGAGCCACCACGCCTGAGAGGTCGTCCAGAAACTGGCCTGAGCGCTGACCGCCATTGGATTGAGCAACAACCAGCCAATCGCCAGAGGGACCAATAACCAGGTTTCCACCACCAGGCCCGGCAATGCCGCTACGGGCGCCTTTTTGCGGATCAGTCCGTAGAAACCGAAGGTCAATGCCAGCACCAACGATACCCACGGCAGACTGCCGACCTGCCAGACCTGCTGCGCGACCCCGACGGCGGCCAGGCCGACGGCCAGCCATTGCAGGGGCCGCAGACGCTCGCCCAACAGCAACATGCCCAGCAACACGTTCACCAGCGGATTGATGTAATAACCGAGGCTGGCTTCAACCATGCGCCCGTTATTCACCGCCCACACATACGTCAGCCAGTTGGCCGCAATCAGGGAGCCGCTGAGCGCCAGGATCGCCAGGCGGCGAGGGTTGTCGCGCAACTCACGCCACCACCCCGGGTGCTTCCATACCAGCAGCAACAGCGAGCCGCACAGCGCGGACCAGAGCACGCGATGGACAATGATTTCAATAGAAGGGACGGCCGCGATGGCTTTGAAATAAAGCGGGAACAGTCCCCAGGTGATGTAGGCGATAAGGCCCAGGATATACCCGCGACGCGGGTTGGCAGCTTGCATGCATATTCCTTAGGCAGCTAATTATCAGGGTGTCTGCCGGCACCGGGCGCCGTTCGGAGGGTGCGGCGCCGGCTCTTCAGGTTAAAGGTCCTGCGAGTCAGAACAACTTCAACGGCTCTTCATTCAGCGCCGACATTTGTTCGCGCAGAGCAAGGATCTGATCACCCCAATAACGTTCGGTGCCAAACCACGGGAAGCTGTGCGGGAAGGCAGGGTCGTCCCAGCGCCGCGCCAGCCATGCGCTGTAGTGCATCAGACGCAGCGCACGCAACGGCTCGATCAACGCCAGTTCGCGGGGGTTGAAATCATGGAACTCGCCGTAGCCGTCCATCAGCTCCGAGAGTTGGCTCAGGCGCTCCTGGCGATCACCGGCCAGCATCATCCAGATGTCCTGCGCCGCCGGACCCATGCGGCAGTCATCGAGGTCGACGATGTGGAACATCTCGTCGCGGCACATCATGTTGCCGGGGTGGCAATCGCCGTGCATGCGGATGTTGGTGTGCGGCGTGGCGGCGTACACGTCTTCGACGCGCTTGAGCAGGTCGCGAGCGACGGACTCATAAGCCGGCAGCAGGCTGCGCGGGACGCAGTTGTTTTCGAGCAGGTACGTCAGTGAATCGTGGCCGAAATTCTTCACGCCCAAGGCTTCGCGGTGCTCGAAGGGTTTGGTTGCACCCACGGCATGGATACGACCGAGCAGTTGGCCCAGGCGATACAGTTGATCCAGGTTGCCCGGCTCCGGCGCCCGTCCGCCACGGCGCGGAAACAGGGTGAAGCGGAAGCCGGCATGTTCGTGCAGGGTTTCGCCGTTGTGCACCATCGGCGCCACTACGGGGATATCCACCGCAGCCAGTTCGAAGGTAAAGCTGTGTTCTTCGAGGATGGCTTCGTTGGTCCAGCGGTGTGGTCGATAGAACTTGGCGATCAGCGGCTGGCCGTCTTCGATGCCGACTTGATAGACGCGGTTCTCATAACTGTTCAGCGCCAGAATGCGGGCGTCGCTGAGAAAACCAATGCTTTCGACAGCATCGAGTACCAGATCAGGCGTGAGTGTTGCGAACGGGTGGGCCATGCTTACTCCTGCGCGCAGCAGGCTGCCGCGTCGGGCCAGTCATGGTAGCGCAACGCGGATGGTTTGCGGCGGTCGCGATTGCGCAGGCGCGGGCTTGTCCGCGATTCAGGCACCGACGATCCCGCCGTCGTCCCGTGTAATGACCATCACCGAAGAGCGCGGTTTGCCGTTGGGCAGGTGTTCCGGGAAGGTCGAGCCGCCGTTTTCACCGGGGTGCTGGATGCCGACGAACAAGGCTCGCTGGTCCGGGGCGAAGCTGATGCCGGTGACTTCGCAGCCCACCGGGCCGACCATGAAACGGCGGACCTCACCGCTGTCCGGGTCGGCGCACAGCATCTGGTTGTTGCCCATGCCGGCAAAGTCGCCGGTGTTGCTCACATCGCCATCGGTCAGAATCCACAACCGCCCGGCGTCATCGAACCCCAGCCCATCCGGGCTGTTGAACATGTTTGCCGGGGTGATGTTACTTGAGCCGCCTTTCGGTGTACTGGCGTGGACGCTCGGGTTGCCGGCGATCAGGAACAGGTCCCAGGCGAACGTCATAGCGGCCGGATTACTGCCAAACTAACGTAAACGGGTTTGGATGCAGCGAATAACCTGTTCTTGAAAACGGAAAGCGAACTCCTGCGAAGCAGGGCACAGCACAAGGTGCGCCCATTTCACCGAATATCTACCTGCACTAGGTGATGGATCTTTGGGGCTGGGAATGGCGTGGGCGTACGGCACAAGGTGAGATGATTGCCGTGTGGTACGCAGACGATAGCGTGCTAGGGTTTGAAAAAGATGAAGATGCACGAAGTTTTCACCATGCGTTGGAAGTTCGACCGGCTCAGTTCAACCTGACTCTACACCCAGAGAAAACACGTTTGCTGCGGTTTGGCTGGTTCGCGGTCGAAAATCGCGATAAGCGTGGATAAGGAAAGCCCGAAACGTTGGACTTTCTCGGGTTCACGCATTTCTGTGATCAAACCAAGAACGGTATGTTCGTGGTTGGGCGCGTGACCATCGGCAAGCGTATGAGAGCAACGCTCAAGGAGGTTCGGGCGCAATACATAAGTGCAGGCACGAGCCAGTCCCAGTGATCGGGCAGTGGTTGAGCCGGTTGTTCAGAGGCTATTGCAATTACTACCACGTGCCTGGTAATACACGGCGACTGGATGCTTTTCGTCGGGAAATTATCGGAGCGTGGAGGCATGCCTTTAAACGGCGGAGTCAGCGACACCGCCTGAATTGGGAGCGCATGACTGCGCTTGTACGGCTATTCATACCCTATCCACTAGAGCCTAACTTGCATTCTTATCCCATAACCCGCTTCGGCGTCAAAACCCAAGGCAGAAGCCGTATGCGGTAATTCTGCACGTACGGATCTGGGCGGGGGGGGGGGGGGCAGGTGACTGCCATTCCTACCGCGACCGATCAATTTACGTCCTTGCAAACGCTTGGGCTGGAAGACACCGTACGAAGTCTATGCAAGGGTGAACGTTGCACTTATGTGTTGAATTCAGGCCTTGAATTCAGCGGTTTTTTCAACGTGCCGCTCGGTGACGGCAAGTTGATCGGAGCTCCCCTTTGGGTATTTTTTTTGTGTCGTTATCCTGGAAAGTCTCACGTGTAGGGAATTTGATTCGTCAGGCCTTCCGGAGGACTAGGGAGATTCAAAGCATGTAATGCGTTCCAGGTTTGATCGTTAGTTTTGATGACACCCCACTCAGCAAAAAAAACCGCCAAGTTGGCATTCGCGACTCTGGACAGGGAGGCAGTGAAGTTAATGAGGTCATTGTTCGGAGATGGATTTTCCCGGACATAACGATCCCAGCGAGGGAGGTAGTTCTCGCCAAATCCTTTCCTAAGCTGTTCGAAGATGGCTTGTGTATCAGGAGATTCCATATAGTTTTTTTCTGCGGCCGGCTTGGAGAGCCAAGCTCTTAATGGTGGCCACCTTTTGGGGAACTCATCAGCGTAATTATTCTCGTGCACACGACTAACGGCTAAGGCGTAGATATTGACCGAGTTTTCACCGAACACAGTATTGCTATTAGCCCGGTTTTGAAAATGATGGCCGTACTCATGCAGTGTCACCCAGAGCTTATGGGCGAGGCCACCTAATAGCGCGTTCATGTATTCGCTATTTACGTCTTTAGAATGGGGTAGTCCGATATAGCCAGTGCTTGCGTGGGGGTAAAAGCTCGAAGTAGACTCTACCGCGTGAATCCACATGTTGCTTCGGGTATGCAGCTCCGTAGAACCATCTAGGTCAGCGGCTTGTGCTTCGATTCTCAAAACTTCTTCATGAGACCTGACAATTTCCCCTACGTCTACATGTGCAAAAATTTCATAGGTGTCAGCATAGGCGGATATAACGACCCGATCCCCGACGAGTTGGACTTCTGACAACCTATCACTTTTTTCGAGCATCCGACGAAAGTCAAGTGGGGGCGTTTGCATAAGTACGTAGTATGGGATCGGTCTAATTTTAGAATCGAGAATTACGCGGCATCCACTATTGCCGTTATTGCGAATATGGATTACCCCTCCCAAAGGGTCTATAGGCAGTATATTTTCCCCAATTTTCAACCGGGTTTCGCGCATATTTTCGGTCTGCGATGTGCGATCCGATTTTTTCGCAATCCCCTGAATACCGACGAGAGCCCAGACCTCCTCATCATTGCCATCCAGCCAAATAGAAGCGGTTTCGCCAGCGGGTAGCATGTACCCGGTGGGTTGATAGTCTGCCCACTGGATCCACCATTGATAGTATGTTTGGTCTGCTGCCTTGGTTTTTGTGGGGAGGATCCAAATCGAACGGGGATGTACGAAGTAATCGGTTGCTACGACGGGGTATGAAGTAGTATCGGAGTTTGTCACGCGTACCTTGATGGAGTCCCCGGTTAGCAGGTAATCGGCAGGTACGTTAGGGTTGGAAAAAGTACCGTCAGACTTTACTTCGGCAATTCCTTTCCAGGTTCCCATCGAAAATGCTTCAACATTTCCCATTTTTGCTGAAGTACTGCCTCTGACTTCAATAATGCTATTGTCCATCCTCAACGAGAGACTCTCGATTACGGGAGCCGCTGCGATGGATTGATTTGAGACGGAATCAATTCTGACGTCAGCAACGATGTTCAAGGGTTGGCGGTCGTCGCTTATAGGCTCCACTTGTGTACCGCATTGCCAATCGGAATGCCCAATATCCATTAGCAACTTGGTGGGCTGCTGAGAAGTTTTCTTTTGATCGTTCATGTGTGCGCTCCTATCAAATATAGCGGGCTTGATTTCAACACTCAACGAAATTAGCATGAGTTGATTTTCACGAAATGCATGCAGCGAACGCTCCTCGAAAGTATTGACGCACAAGTAAACGAGTGGCTCGGCCTCATACAAAAACGAATTATTAAAGTCGCGACCAAGACGGTCCTGGTTAGCCACTTTTTTTCGGATGAAAAAGACAGCTTGTGATCTTTAATTTCGCCGATCACGTCGAGCTCTGCGAGAAAAGAAAGCTCCTTTATTTCAGCAGTCACGTTGACACTTCCAGAAGTAATAACGTGCAGTTAGCAAGCCATGAGCGCACCCATTCAAATCGATGCATGGGCTTTTTATAACGTATCGCACAAAAAATTTGGAATTTTTTAAATACTGAAAGCTGTCGGAAATGCACGATTTATTTCTCGGCGTTCCTGTGTTCTAGATTGGCTGGGAATAACATGAGTGTCTACTGTCATAAATAACAGGTTGTTATTCTATTTTTGAATGTATGTCCAAACATGTAGTCATGAGCAATGCTCAATACACGCTGATGCACATTGCGTCACGGTCAGCCCTACCACCTCAACCCCTGACTACAAAGGTGTGCCCAGCAACACGTAGGAGGGTGCGAATTGCACCTGTACCGGACTTCCGGTTTGCAGTTGCAACGCCAATAGCTGCGCGGGTTCTGCCTGAGCACAAAGTGTCTGGCCGCTGGCCAGGGTAATGCGTACTTCGCTGGGGCTGTCTTTTGCGTCGAGAATGGCCTCTATCTGACCGCGCAGGCGATTGTGCCCTGATGTTACGGGCTGTCCGTCACCCAGCAGCTCCAACCAGCCGGCCTTGATCAGCGCCACTACGTCAGTGCCGATTTCCAGCTCCAGACGGAGGCTGCTGTCATGGGTGATTTGTGCATCGATGAACAAGCCGCCAGCCAGTTGCAGGCGGATGAGATCGTTGTGCCCTTGGCGGGTTATGGTTTCGACACGGCCATGCAACTGATTGCGGGCGCTGGTGCGCAGCATCAAACGGCTGAGCAGGTCCAGATCACCGTTATGTTCGGTGGTGTCGAGTACTTGCGCTTGCAACGCCTGCAAGCGCTGATAAAGCCGCAGCACGCGCTGGCCCTCTGCCGACAACTGCGCGCCTCCACCGCCACGCCCGCCAACGCTGCGCACAACCAAGGGCTCTTTCGCCAGGTTGTTCAGCTCGTCAATGGCATCCCACGCGGCCTTGTAACTCATGCCGGCGCTTTTCGCAGCGCGAGTGATCGAACCTTGTTCGGCGATGTGCTGCAGCAGGGCAATACGCTGCGGGCGGCGGACCATGTGCTGGGTCAGGAGGAGGGGTAGGGACATGGTGGCG
The DNA here is from genome assembly GCF_056680355.1 of Pseudomonas sp. ASL8. Classification (NCBI taxonomy): domain Bacteria; kingdom Pseudomonadati; phylum Pseudomonadota; class Gammaproteobacteria; order Pseudomonadales; family Pseudomonadaceae; genus Pseudomonas; species Pseudomonas sp. ASL8. The sequence continues at coordinate 2,053,284 of NZ_CM155278.1, forward strand.
GACTTTAGTGTGAGGTTTGGAGTGTAAGGCAATTCATGGCGTCGTCCCACGTAGGAGACACCGCCCTGTTTTCGACGCTGCGCTATCGCTGAGCAAACTGGGTCCTGTAGGCGCTGCCGAAGGCTGCGATAAGGCCGGGGTCGCGGGCGACCGGCACGACCTTCAGCGGTCTCAAGAAAGCGACCGGTTCCCGGTCGATCGCAGACAAGTCAGCTCCTACAGGGATCAACGTTTGGCTGAAAATTTAATTAAATTTATTCTTTTTTTCAATCGCCTATAGAGCGTTTGATAGGCGCGCGGTCCACTCAATCCTCAGGCTTGGGCGTACGCGCCAGGCAATAGACATCGACCCTGCACGCACCGGCATCCATCAATAGCCGGGCAAGCGCATGGGCGGTAGCGCCGGTGGTCAGTACGTCATCGACCACCGCGAAATGACGGTCCTTTGTCTGGGCGCCGTCAGCCAATGTAAACGCCTTGCGCAAATTTTGTTTGCGCGCTTTGGCGTCGAGTCCTTGCTGAGCCGGCGTCTCCAGTACCCGGAGCAACAGGCGCTCGTCCGTCGGAATGTTTACGTGCGTGCCGAGCCAGCGGGCCAGCATGGCAGCCTGATTGTAGCCACGCTGGCGCAGGCGCTTGCGGGCCAATGGCACTGGCAGCAGGCAATCCGGGCGTGGCAGGCCTTCAGCGAAGCGATAGTGCAGCGATTGCCCAAGCAATTCAGCGAGCAAGCGGCCCATGGGCCATTTACCCTGATGCTTGAACCGTGTAACCAGACTGTCGATGGGGAAGTCGTAACGCCAGGGCACCACCACTTCACTGAAGGCTGGCGGGTGTCTCAGGCATTGGCCGCAGGTCAGGCCAGCCATTGGCATGGGCAGGGCGCAGCGCTCGCATTGATCGCCGAGCCAGGGTAAATCGGTTTCACAGCCGGTGCAGATGGGAAAAGTTGCGTCCGTGGTTTCGTCGCACAGCAAACACGATTGTTTACTTTTTAACCAGATGTAAACCTGAAACGTGCTCGGTGGTTGACAGCGCATGGCTCTTCCTTAAATATGCCGAACATCCGTGTTGCGCCTGTGGGCTTTCGGTTTTGACCCGCCGCACAGGCAATAGCCAAAGAACAAACGAGGAGCCGCCCAATGAGCGCCAGCATCACCGCCACTCTGCGTCACGACTGGACTTTAGCCGAGGTCAAAGCGCTGTTCGTACAGCCTTTCAATGACCTGTTGTTTCAGGCGCAGACCGTGCACCGCGCTCATTTCGATGCCAACCGCGTGCAGGTCTCGACCCTGCTCTCGATCAAGACGGGCGCCTGCCCGGAAGATTGCAAATACTGTCCGCAGTCCGGCCACTACAACACCGGGCTGGAAAAAGAAAAATTGATGGAAGTGCAGAAAGTCCTGGAAGAGGCCGCACGCGCCAAAGCCATCGGCTCGACGCGCTTCTGCATGGGCGCGGCCTGGAAGCATCCATCGGCTAAAGACATGCCGTACGTGCTGGAGATGGTCAAAGGCGTGAAAGCCATGGGCCTGGAAACCTGCATGACCCTGGGGCGTCTCGATCAGGATCAAACCCAAGCGCTGGCCACCGCAGGTCTGGATTACTACAACCACAACCTGGACACCTCGCCGGAGTTCTACGGCAGCATCATCACCACCCGTACCTACGGCGAGCGTCTGGAGACGCTGGCCTATGTGCGTGAGTCCGGGATGAAAATCTGCTCCGGTGGCATTCTCGGCATGGGCGAGACCCTGGACGACCGTGCCGGGCTGCTGATTCAGCTGGCTAACCTGCCTGAGCATCCAGAATCGGTGCCCATCAACATGCTGGTCAAAGTGGCTGGCACGCCGCTGGAAAACGCCGATGACATCGACCCGTTCGATTTCATCCGGATGCTGGCCGTGGCGCGCATCCTCATGCCTCAGTCCCACGTGCGCCTGTCCGCTGGCCGCGAAGCGATGAACGAGCAGATGCAGGCCCTGGCCTTCTTCGCGGGGGCCAACTCGATTTTCTACGGCGACAAATTGCTGACCACCGCCAACCCTCAGGCGGACAAGGACATGCAGCTGTTCTCGCGTCTGGGCATCCTTCCTGAAGCGCGCGAAGGGCACGCGGACGAAGTGCATCAGGCGGCCATCGAGCAAGCGCTGGTCGAGCAAAAGAGCAGCGAGCTGTTCTACGACGCCGCGTCGGTCTGATCAACGTCGCCGAGCCGGTTTCACTGGCTCGGCCTGACTCTCCTCATTAAACGTCGGAGCCTGCATGTCTTTCGATCTCCGCACGCGTCTGGCTGCTCGTCGCGCTGAACAGCTGTATCGCCATCGCCCGCTGTTACAAAGCCCGCAAGGCCCTGAAGTGGTGGTCGACGGTCAGCCTTTGTTGGCCTTTTGCAGCAACGATTATCTGGGCCTGGCCAATCACCCTGAAGTGGTCGCCGCCTGGCGAGCAGGTGCTGAACGCTGGGGCGTGGGCGGTGGTGCTTCGCATTTGGTGATTGGCCACAGCAGCCCGCATCACGAACTCGAAGAAGCCCTTGCCGACCTGACCGGTCGTCCTCGGGCCTTGCTGTTTTCCAATGGCTACATGGCCAATCTGGGTGCCGTGACAGCGCTGATCGGGCAGGGCGATACGGTGTTGGAAGATCGCCTTAATCACGCTTCCTTGCTCGATGCCGGTTTACTCAGCGGTGCGCGATTCTCACGTTACCTGCACAACGACGCGAGCAGCCTTGCCGCGCGCCTGGAGAAAGCCAGCGGCAATACGCTGGTGGTCACCGATGGTGTGTTCAGCATGGACGGCGACCTGGCCGACTTGCCAGCGCTGGCGCAAGCGGCGAAGGCCAAAGGCGCCTGGTTGATGGTGGACGACGCCCATGGGTTTGGCCCGTTGGGCGCCACCGGGGCGGGGATCGTCGAACACTTCGGCTTGAGCCTGGAGGACGTGCCGGTATTGGTCGGCACGCTCGGCAAAGCGTTCGGCACGGCCGGGGCATTTGTCGCGGGCAGTGACGATTTGATCGAAACCCTGATCCAGTTCGCCCGGCCCTACATTTACACCACCAGCCAACCGCCTGCGCTGGCCTGCGCCACGCTGAAAAGCCTTGAGCTGTTGCGCACCGAACATTGGCGTCGGGAGCATCTGGCGCGTTTGATTCAGCAGTTCCGTAGCGGTGCCGAGCAGATCGGCCTGCAACTGATGGACAGCTTCACCCCGATTCAGCCGATCCTGATTGGCGACAGTGGCCGCGCCTTGCGCCTGTCGCAGATGCTGCGTGAGCGCGGCCTGTTGGTGACCGCGATTCGCCCGCCTACCGTGCCCGCCGGCAGTGCGCGTTTGCGCGTGACCTTGTCCGCCGCCCACAGCCAAGCGCAAGTGCAGCTATTGTTAAGTGCATTGGCGCAGTGTTACCCGCTGCTCGACACATGCGAATCGGTGGAAGCAGGCCATGCGTGATCGTCTTGTTTTGCTATCGGGCTGGGGTCTCGGGATCTCGCCGCTGGAACCGTTGGCGGCTGCTTTACGCGGTCTGGACGAACATTTGCGGGTTGAAGTAGAGCCGTTGCCCGAGTTCGACGTGTCGGCTTTCGGAAACATCGAGCTGAGTGAGCTGCTCGATGAGCTGGACGCCACGCTGCCGGATAACGCCTGGCTCGGCGGCTGGTCGCTCGGTGGCATGCTGGCAGCGGAACTGGCTGCGCGCCGCGGTGATCGTTGCTGTGGTTTGCTGACGTTTGCCAGCAACACCTGTTTTGTGTCGCGTGACGCCTGGCCCAGCGCGATGCCGCCGGAGCACTTCGATGCGTTTCTCGCGGGGTGCGGCACCGATCCCTTGGGCACGCTCAAGCGCTTCAGCCTGTTGTGCGTGAAAGGTGCGGAAGACCCGCGCGGTCTGGCGCGTCTGCTGTATGCCGGTGCGCCCCATACCCCGGCTGACGTGCTGCTCAATGGCTTGAAGTTGCTGGGGCAGCTCGATACCCGGCTTGCCTTGCAGGCCTATCGCGGCCCGCAGTTGCACCTGTTCGCGGGCCTTGATGCGCTGGTACCGGCAGAGGCTGCCAGTGATGTGCTGACCCTGCTGCCTGATGTCGAGGTTGGTCTGATCGAACAGGCCAGCCATGCGTTCATCCTGGAAAATCCTCACGGAGTGGCGGCGGCAATTCACGCCTTTTTGCATGAGTCGGGTGATGACTGATTTATCCTCTTTCAAACAACCAAACACCACACTGCCAGGTGCCTTGCCGGACAAGCGCCAGGTTGCCGCGTCCTTTTCCCGTGCAGCGGCCAGCTACGACAGCGTCGCCGAATTGCAGCGCGCCGTGGGCAGTGAACTGCTCGCACGCTTGCCGGAGCAGCTGAGCCCGTCGCGTTGGCTGGACCTGGGCAGCGGCACCGGCTATTTCAGTCGCGCGCTGGCTGAACATTTCACCCGGAGCGAAGGCGTCGCCCTGGATATCGCCGAAGGCATGCTGCGTCATGCGCGTCCATCGGGCGGGGCGCAGCATTTTGTCGCCGGTGATGCCGAGCGCCTGCCGTTGGTGGATCAAAGCTGTGGGCTGATTTTTTCCAGCCTTGCGGTGCAGTGGTGCGCGGACTTCGCTGCGGTACTCAGCGAAGCACGGCGTGTGCTGCAACCGGGTGGCGTGCTGGCGTTTGCCAGCCTGTGTGTTGGCACCCTGTATGAGCTGCGCGAAAGCTGGCAGGCGGTGGACGGGCTGGTGCACGTTAACCACTTCCGCCCGTTCGACGACTATCAACAGCTGTGCGCGGCCAGCGGCTTGCGGGTGCGAAGCCTCGAAGTGCGGCCCCATGTCCTGCATTACCCGGACGTGCGCAGCCTGACTCATGAGCTGAAAGCCCTCGGCGCGCACAACCTCAACCCTGGCCGACCCGGTGGTTTGACCGGACGCGCGCGCATACTGGGATTGATCGATGCGTATGAGCATTTTCGCCAGAGCGAAGGGCTGCCGGCCACTTACCAAGTGGTCTACGCGGTGTTGGAAAAACCTTGAACAGAAGGTACTGAGATGAGCCGTTCGTATTTCATCGCGGGCACCGATACGGACATCGGTAAAACCACCATTGCCGCCGGGCTGCTGTATGCCGCCCGCCAATCAGGCTTGAGCACGGTAGCAGGCAAACCCGTAGCGTCGGGTTGCATTGTCAGCCCCGAGGGACTGCGCAACGCCGATGCACTGGCACTGCTGGCGGAATGCTCAGTGGCGCTGACGTATGAAGAGGTGAACCCGGTGGCGTTCGAGCCGGCCATCGCTCCCCATTTGGCGGCGCGTGAAGCGGGCGTGGCATTGACCGTGCAATCGCTGCTGGAACCCATGCGCTACCTATTGGGCAAAGGTGCAGACTTCACCTTGATCGAAGGGGCAGGGGGCTGGCGCGTGCCGCTCGCCGACCAGAGCAATCTGTCCGATCTCGCAAAGGCCTTACAATTGCCAGTGATTTTGGTGGTCGGGGTGCGTCTGGGTTGCATCAACCACGCACTGTTGACCGCCGAAGCCGTCGCCCGGGACGGCCTGCAACTGGCGGGCTGGGTCGCCAACATTATCGATGGCAAGACGGCTCGTCTGGAAGAAAACCTCGCCACCTTGGCCGAACGCTTGCCTGCACCGTGCCTGGGACGCGTGCCCCGGTTGAAAAAGCCGACGGCTGAAGCGGTGGCGGAATTTCTTCATCTGGAGCTGCTGGATTAAGCCGCGACCTGAGGGGGCTCACGCCGCCTGTCGCCGCCGTCGGCAGCTCCTGCAATTGACCGGGTTTGCTGCACGACAGCGCGGTGTCAAAAGTGCTTTGACTATCGCGAGGCCAATTGCCATTATTCTTTTTGTCGGGCCTTTTAGGTTTCAGTCTGCTTCAATGACCGCTGTTCGCTTTATGAACTGAGGGACCGTCGTATGGAAATCTCCGGAAACACTGCTTTTTACTCTGGCCTGAGCAGCATTCAGGCGGGGCAGGCGCGTGTCGATCAAGCGGCCAGCCAGATCGCCCAGAACGGGGTCGAAACCTCCGCGAATAACCAGTCGTCCAACTACCAGGCTGACCGCCTGCATTCGGTTGATCGCAGTCGACAAACTGACTTGGCCACCAGTGCGGCGGAGCTGTCCATGGGCAAGATCCAGGCAGAACTCGGGGTCAAGGTTGCCAAAGCCTCCGATGAAGTCCTTGGCACGCTGATCGATACCCACGCTTGAATTCAACCCTTTCGGTGCGCGCTCGCGCACCGCGATACACCCCCTGCCTCTTTTACGCCCAACTAAACTTTCTTTTTCGAGACTGCTCGGCATTGTTGTCCTGCGCGTGCGCGTGCTCGTCTGCGGCTGTGGGCCTTTGCGCGCGGGATGTGCAGCCCATCGGCGATGAATGGCTCACTCACTGCGCTTGACAAGGTTTGGTCGTAAACGTATGTTTCAAACAACTGTTTGACCGCTAGGCAACTTGAGATTGTCAGGTGGTTGGGGAAATCCCCACAGCGACCGATCGGTCATTCATTCCAGGATTCATCAGCAGAGGTTTATCGCTATGCCTGACTACAAGGCCCCCTTGCGTGATATTCGCTTCGTTCGTGACGAACTGCTCGGTTATGAAGCGCATTATCAAAGCCTGCCGGCTTGCCAGGACGCTACTCCAGACATGGTTGACGCCATTCTTGAGGAAGGCGCCAAGTTTTGTGAGCAGGTGTTGGCCCCGCTGAATCGTGTAGGCGACACCGAAGGGTGTACCTGGAGCGAGTCCGGCGTGAAAACCCCATCGGGCTTCAAGCAGGCTTACCAGCAATTCGTGGAAGGCGGCTGGCCAAGCCTGGCCCATGACGTTGAACACGGCGGCCAAGGCCTGCCTGAGTCGCTGGGTCTGGCAGTCAGTGAAATGGTTGGCGAAGCCAACTGGTCGTGGGGCATGTACCCAGGCCTGTCTCACGGCGCGATGAACACCATTTCCGAGCACGGCACCGAAGAACAGCAGCAGGCTTACCTGACCAAGCTGGTTTCCGGCGAATGGACCGGCACCATGTGCCTGACCGAATCGCACTGCGGTACTGATTTGGGCATGTTGCGCACCAAAGCCGAACCTCAGGCTGACGGTTCCTACAAAGTTACGGGCACCAAAATCTTCATTTCTGCTGGCGAACACGACATGGCCGACAACATCGTCCATATCGTGCTGGCACGTCTGCCGGATGCACCGGCTGGCACCAAAGGCATCTCGCTGTTCATCGTGCCGAAGTTTCTGCCAAACGCTGACGGCAGCATCGGCGCTCGCAACGCCGTGAACTGTGGTTCCCTCGAACACAAAATGGGCATCCACGGTAACGCGACCTGCGTGATGAACTTCGACGCGGCCACCGGTTTCCTGATCGGCCAGGCGAACAAAGGCCTGAACTGCATGTTCACCTTTATGAACACCGCGCGTTTGGGCACTGCGTTGCAAGGTCTGGCTCACGCCGAGATCGGCTTCCAGGGCGGCCTGAAATATGCGCGTGATCGCCTGCAAATGCGTTCTTTGACGGGCCCGAAAGCGCCGGAAAAAGCCGCTGACCCGATCATCGTGCACCCTGATGTACGTCGCATGCTGTTGACCATGAAAGCCTTCGCCGAAGGCAACCGTGCGATGGTGTACTTCACTGCCAAACTGGTCGACATCGTCAAGTACGGCCAAGACGCTGAGCAGAAGAAACAAGCAGACGCCCTGTTGGCGTTCATGACCCCGATTGCCAAGGCCTTCATGACTGAAGTGGGCTTCGAGTCCGCCAACCATGGCGTGCAGATCTATGGCGGCCACGGCTTCATCGCCGAGTGGGGCATGGAGCAGAACGTTCGCGACAGCCGTATTTCCATGCTGTACGAAGGCACCACCGGTATTCAGGCGTTGGACCTGCTCGGCCGTAAAGTGTTGATGACTCAAGGCGAAGCGCTCAAGGGCTTCACCAAGATCGTCCACAAGTTCTGCCAGACCAACGAAGGCAACGAAGCGGTCAAAGAGTTCGTCGAGCCGTTGGCTGCGCTGAACAAAGAGTGGGGCGAACTGACCATGAAGGTCGGCATGGCGGCCATGAAAGATCGCGAAGAAGTCGGTGCTGCGTCGGTGGATTACCTGATGTATTCCGGTTACGCATGCCTGGCTTACTTCTGGGCTGACATGGCGCGTCTGGCGGCGGAAAAACTCGCAGCCGGTACCAGTGAAGAAGCGTTCTACACGGCCAAGTTGCAAACAGCACGTTTCTACTTCCAGCGCATCTTGCCGCGTACCCGTACACACGTTGTGACCATGCTGTCGGGTGCAAACAACCTGATGGACATGAAAGAAGAAAACTTCGCTCTGGGTTACTAAACCCTCGCGCAGTCTCTGAAAAGCCGCTTCTCCTCCGGGGGAAGCGGCTTTTTTACGTTCAGATTTCCCCCGCATGGCCGCTAACAAGGGCTTGACCATGTTTTTGAGCCATTTGAGTGCTTAACGCAGGCAGTACAGGCACAATGCCAGCTGTCGATATTTCTGTTGTCACGCCGGGTAGGAGTCATCCCCCTTGCCGCGTTTTTCTCCCGTACGGTTCAGCCATTTCCTGCCATCGTTGCTGTTGCTGGTTGCGGGGCTTGCTGCTGCGTACGTGAAGGACCTCAACGTCTTCTTCACTTCGCTGTTCAACGTGCTGCCAACCCTGGTTCTGTTGTTGGGTGGTGCGTACTGCGGGGTCTATCGGCGGCAGCGCGAGCTGTTTCTGATGATCACGGTCTACATCGCTTACTACCTGCTCGACACCCAGACCGATTATTACCGAGACAATGGCAAGGTGCGTGAAGACGCGGCCGTGGTCTTTCACCTGTGCTGCCTGTTGCTGCCGCTGCTGTTCGGTGTGTTCGCCGCATGGGAGGAACGCACTCATTTGTTCCGCGATCTGGTGGCCCGCTTCGCCGTATTGTTCGCGGTTGGCAGTGTCGCCCTGGCGTTGGAGCAAAGTTATCCACAGGCGCTGCTGAACTGGCTGGCAGTGATCCGCTGGCCGGCCCTGCATGGCAACTGGATGAGCCTGATTCAGTTGGCGTACCCGGTGTTTTTCGCGTGCTTCGTCTTGTTGACGGTGCAATACCTGCGCAAACCGCGTCCGTTGCACGCCGCTCAGATAGTGGGTTTGGTGGGGCTGTTCTGGGCGCTGCCGAAAACATTCATCCTGCCGTTCACCCTGAACGTCATGTGCAGCCAGGTGATGCTGATGATTGCTGCGGCCGTTGCGCATGAGGCTTATCAAATGGCCTTCCGCGATGAGCTCACAGGGCTGCCGGGTCGTCGTGCGCTCAATGAGCGCATGCAGCGTCTGGGGCGCAATTATGTGCTGGCGATGACCGACGTCGATCACTTCAAGAAATTCAACGACACCCATGGGCACGACGTCGGCGATCAGGTGCTGCGTCTGGTGGCCAGCAAACTGTCGAAAGTCACCGGCGGCGGTCGCGCCTATCGCTATGGCGGTGAAGAGTTTGCGGTGGTGTTTGCTGGCAAGACGCTGGAAGAATGCCTGCCTCACCTGGAGGCGATCCGCGAAGCCATCGGCACGTACGACATCCATCTACGCAATCAGGATCGCCCACAAGACGATCAACAGGGGCGTCAACGCAGAAGCGGCGCCCAGGCGAACAGCGTTTCGGTGACCGTCAGCATCGGTGTCGCCGAACGGCAAGTGGACCACCGAACCGCTGAGGAAGTCCTCAAATCTGCCGACCAGGCGCTCTACAGTGCCAAAGGTGCGGGGCGTAATTGCGTGATGTCCCACGGCCAGAACCGCCGCGGCGCGGTGCGGATGGCTGGCGCTGCCGGTTGAGTGATGGCGGCGTATTCAGCGTCTCTAGTGTGATTGTTCGGGTCAGGTCTGCGCAGTAGGTTGACGCATCTGCTGCCGGAGAAATAACCATGCCTGACTATAAAGCCCCCCTGCGTGACATGCGTTTTCTGATCGATCACGTTTTCGACTTCCCTGCTCATTACGCAAAGCTGGGGGCCGACGACGCGAGCCCGGATATGGTCAGCGCGATCCTTGAAGAAGGGGCCAAGTTCTGCGAACAGGTGCTGTCGCCGCTGAACCGGTCTGGCGATGAAGAAGGCTGTCATTTCGATCAGGGCGTGGTCACCACACCCAAGGGCTTCAAGGAAGCGTTTGCCCACTACGTCGAGGGCGGCTGGCACGGCCTGGCAGCGGATCCGGCTTATGGCGGGCAGGGCTTGCCGTTGTCTCTGGGCCTGGTCATCAGCGAAATGATCGGGTCGAGCAATACGTCGTGGGGGATGTACCCCGGCCTGACCCACGGCGCGATGTCGGCGATCCATACCCACGGCACCGAAGCGCAGAAACAGACCTACCTGAGCAAGCTCACAGAAGGTCAATGGACCGGGACTATGTGCCTGACTGAAGCCCATTGCGGCACCGACCTGGGCATCATCAAAACCCGGGCCGTACCGCAAGCGGATGGCAGCTACGCCGTGTCCGGCAGCAAGATTTTTATCTCCGCTGGCGAACACGACATGAGCCAGAATATCGTGCACCTGGTGCTGGCAAAACTGCCGGATGCACCGGCGGGTACCAAGGGCATCTCGCTGTTCATCGTGCCCAAGTTTTTGCCGGACGCCGCAGGCGACGCGGGCCAGCGCAATGGCGTGTCGTGTGGTTCGATCGAGCACAAGATGGGGATCAAGGCATCGGCCACCTGCGTGCTCAACTTCGACAGCGCCACCGGTTACCTGATAGGCGAGGCCAACAAGGGCCTCAACTGCATGTTCACCATGATGAACCATGCACGCCTGGGCACGGGGATGCAGGGCTTGTGCCTGGGCGAAGCCAGCTTCCAGGGCGCGATAAAATACGCCAATGAGCGTTTGCAGATGCGTGCGCTGACTGGCCCAAAAGCGCCGGATAAGGCCGCTGATCCGATCATTGTCCACCCTGATGTACGCCGCATGTTGCTGACCATGAAAGCCTTTAACGAAGGCAATCGCGCCCTGACGTACATGACTGCACAGCTGCTCGATACCGCCCACATGAGCAGCGATGCGGGTCAGCGCGAGGAGGCGGAAAACCTGTTGGCGTTCCTCACGCCGATCTGCAAAGCGTTCATGACCGAGACCGGCCTGGAAGTGACCAACCATGGCATGCAGGTCTTCGGCGGCCACGGTTATATTCGTGAGTGGGGCATGGAGCAGTTGGTGCGCGACTGTCGGATTGCACCCATTTATGAAGGCACCAACGGCATTCAGGCCCTCGATTTACTCGGTCGCAAAGTATTGGGCAGCCAAGGCAAATTGCTGCGCGGCTTCACCAAAATCGTCCACACATTTTGCGAAGCCAATGCCGGGCATCCGCAGCTCAAGGGCTTCGTCGCGCAGTTGAGTGGATTGAATAAGCAGTGGGGCGAACTGACCACCCACATCGGCATGGCGGCCATGAAAAACCCGGATGAAGTGGGCGCAGCTGCGCTGGATTACCTGATGTACAGCGGCTATATCATTCTTGGGTATCTGTGGTTGCGCATGGCGCTGGTGGCTCAGACTCAGCTGGATGACGGCAGCGGCGAGGCGGATTATTGCCAGGCCAAGCTGGCGACCTGCGCGTTCTACTTCAAACGCCTGTTGCCGCGCACCGGTGCCCATCAAGTTGCCATCGAGGCGGGCAGTGATTGCCTGATGCAGTTGCCCGCGCAGATGTTCGCCCTGTAATCCTTGCTTGATCGTGAGCGCGGCATCATTCCAATGAGCATGACCAAAAATTACAAATTGGTCATGCTTTGACCCTATGTGTCGCAAATGGTGTTCGGGTACACTCGATGCCTCCGTTACACCGGCTCAATTTTTTGCGAGGTTTGCCATGGCTGACTACAAAGCGCCCCTGCGTGATATGCGCTTCGTCCTTAATGAAGTTTTCGAGGTGGCCACGCTTTGGGCTCAGCTGCCGGCGTTGGCCGAAACAGTGGACGCCGACACGGTAGAAGCCATTCTCGAAGAGGCGGGCAAAGTCACCAGCAAAAGCATCGCGCCGCTCAGTCGTAGTGGTGATGAAGAGGGCTGCCACTGGCATGACGGCGTCGTGACCACTCCGGCCGGATTCACCGAGGCTTATCAGACGTACGCTGACGGTGGTTGGGTCGGTGTGGGTGGTGACCCTGCGTTCGGCGGCATGGGCATGCCCAAAGTGGTGTCGGCTCAGGTCGAAGAAATGATCAACTCCTCAAGCCTGGCGTTCGGTTTGTATCCGATGCTGACATCAGGTGCGTGTGTCTCGATCAACACCCATGCCAGCGAAGCGCTCAAGGCCACTTATCTGCCGAACATGTACGCTGGCGTCTGGGCCGGTTCCATGTGCCTGACCGAGTCCCACGCCGGTACCGATCTGGGGATTATTCGCACCAAGGCTGATCCTCAGGCCGACGGCTCCTACAAAATCAGCGGCACCAAGATATTCATCACGGGCGGCGAGCACGACCTGACTGAAAACATCATCCATTTGGTGCTGGCGAAGCTGCCAGATGCGCCAGCAGGCCCGAAAGGCATTTCGCTGTTCCTGGTGCCCAAGTTCATGGTCAATGCCGACGGCAGTCTGGGTGAGCGTAACCCGGTCAACTGTGGCTCCATCGAACACAAAATGGGTATCCAGGCGTCCGCTACCTGCGTGATGAACTTCGATGAAGCGGTCGGGTACCTCGTCGGTGAGCCCAACAAAGGCCTGGCGGCAATGTTCACCATGATGAACTACGAGCGTCTGGGCGTCGGCATCCAGGGCCTGGCCTCTGGCGAGCGTTCGTACCAGAACGCTATCGAATATGCCCGCGACCGCCTGCAAAGCCGCTCGCCGACCGGTGCTAAAGCCAAGGACAAAATCGCCGATCCGATCATTGTTCACCCCGATGTGCGCCGCATGCTATTGACCATGAAAGCCTCCAACGAAGGCGGTCGTGCGTTCTCCACTTACGTGGCCATGCAGCTGGATATCGCCAAGTTCAGCGAAGACGCTGCAGCGCGTAAACGTGCCGACGATCTGGTGGCGTTGCTGACGCCAGTGGCAAAAGCTTTCCTGACCGATCTCGGGCTGGAAACCACTGTGCACGGCCAGCAAGTGTTCGGCGGTCACGGCTTCATTCGTGAGTGGGGTCAGGAACAACTGGTCCGTGACGTGCGGATCACCCAGATCTACGAGGGCACTAACGGTATCCAGGCGCTGGACCTGGTCGGGCGCAAAATCGTTGGCAACGGCGGTGCGTACTACACGCTTTTCGCTGACGAAATTCGGCAGTTCGCCGCCGATGCTGGCAGCGAGCTGGCCGAATTCACCAAACCGTTGAACGCTGCACTCGATACCCTCGACGAGCTGACGCATTGGGTGCTGGAGCAATCCAAAGACAACCCCAACGAAATCGGCGCCGCGTCGGTCGAGTACCTGCACGCTTTCGGCTACACCGCCTACGCCTACATGTGGGCCTTGATGGCCAAGGCTGCGTTCGGTAAAGAAACCCAGGAAGACTTTTATGCCGGCAAACTGGGAACTGCGCGTTTCTACTTCGCCCGTTTGCTGCCGCGTATTCAGTCCTTGAGTGCATCGGTCAAGGCTGGCAGTGAAACGCTGTTCCTGCTGGATGCTTCGCAGTTCTGATTTAGGGTCGGACAGGTCTGACGCAATGTAAGCATTTGCTTACATAACGTGCTGCTGTTTGCCCCTATCGTTTGCATGGATCCAAAGCTAATCTACTTCACATGGACGTAGCGCAGGAAGCGCATAAAACACAACACGGACACGTAAGGATTCCTGCCAGGATGGCGGGGCGAAAAGGATGTCAGGGAAACAGTCTGCAAAGCCCCGCTTCGGCGGGGTTTTCTTTTTGTGCGCGATTTAGCGTCACACGCCTGCTGGATATCAGCTCAGCTCATCCAGCGACACCGGCAGGCCCGGACGTCCATTGACCACTTCCTCCATCAATGAACGCAGCAGTTCCAGCGTCGGCTGTTGACGTTGCGCGTCGCGGTAAACCAATCCAACCTTGAGCGGCACCCGCGGCTCTGTCAGCGGTTTCCAAAGCAGGGCCGGGTTTCCTTGAGTCCGCTGCACGCGCCCCGGTAATACCGTCGCCAACGTGGTATTGAGCAGGCTGTCGAGTATGCCTGACATGCTATTGAGTTCCGCCTGCACATGCGGCCTGCGTCCCAGGTTAGCCAGTTGTGCCTGCCAGATTTGCCGCACCTGATATTCCTCGCCCAGTAATAGCATCGGCAGTTCCGCCGCCTGACTTAGCGACACCTTCTTGAACTCGCGCAACGGGTGGTTGGCGGGGATGACCAACTGTAACTCGTCTTCATAGAGCAGCAAGCTGTGCAAGCCCGGTTGGTGCGCAGGCAGAAAGCTGATGCCGATGTCCAGCGCCCCATTGAGCAGGCGCCGTTCGATCTCCAGCCCGGACAGCTCGTAGATGTGCACCACCAAATGCGGCTGCGCCTTGCGTACGCGCTCGAGTAACTGTGGCACCAGGCCCAGCACGGTTTGCAGCACGCCAATCGCCAAGGTATGCGCCGACTGCCCTTTGAAGTTGCGCAGTGCATCGCGGGCGCGTTGCATGCCGTCGAGCAAAGGCAGGGCGTGGTTGTACAGCGTGTGTGCGGCCAGGGTCGGCACCAGACGCTTGCTGCTGCGCTCGAACAGGCTGACATCGAGGGTGTGTTCGAGCTGACGAATCTGCTGCGAAAGCGCCGGTTGCGACAGCGAAAGTCGCTCCGCGGCACGTCCGACGTGGCCTTCTTCATATACAGCGACAAAATACCGCAGCTGCCGAAAATCCATAAGTAAATCTTATCGAAAGTGCTGGGAAATCGAAATGGCTGTGAGCCCCTAGGAAGCCTAGTCTACGCCCATTCCACGAGGCTTACAGGGCCAGAAATTTCGATGAATAGCGTGTATGTCGAAGGCGTTTACATAGGGAAAGCAAAAAACCTTGGTCATGGATTGGTCATTGATATCGATAAACAACGGCTCGAACGCCGAACTTGGCTCTGGCCACAAGGCCTCGGATGTGATGAGCATGGCGATCCGCGCTTTCACACCGGCCCCGAGCGCGCCCTGCATCACTATCCCGCCGAACACTATGCCTACTGGCGCGCGCTTTACCCGCACATCGACTGGAGTGCCCCGGCGTTTGGTGAAAACCTCTCCACCCTTGGCTTGACCGAAGAACATGCCTGTCTGGGTGACATGTTCCGCTGGGGCACGGCGCTGCTGCAGATCAGTCAGCCGCGCTCGCCGTGTTATCGCTTGAGCCAGCGCTGGGGTCTGCAAGACATGCCACAACAGGCGCAAGACAGTGGTCGCTGTGGCTGGTTTTACCGGGTGCTCAAGCCCGGGTTCGTCAGCGCGAGCGATCCTTTCGAGCTGGTTCAGCGCAGCTACCCCGGCTTGACCGTCGCTTGGGCCTTGCGCAGTTTCTACACGGAGCCGCTGGAGCGTGCGGGTCTGAAAAAACTGGTGGATTGCCCCGCACTCGCTTCGCGCTGGCGTGATGTTGCGCTCAAGCGCTTGCGCACCGGGCAGGTCGAAGACTGGACTGATCGCCTGCTGGGGCTTCCGCTGGAGGGGTTACGGGCATGAACGTGTTCAAGCTGTTGTTTAGTCGTCTGGAACAGACTGACGCGGGTATCGAGCTGGAACCGGAAAGCGCTGATGCGTACGCCGGGCTCAGTCTGGGTGAGCGCTTGCGCTGCAGTACGGCCAGCGATCAGGTGCATATCGTCGATACTGCCGCCGAGGCCCGCGAGGTGGCAATCAGGCTGACAAGCACCTGGGGTCAGGAGCATCGCCGTGGTGCCTTCGGGATCATTTCGTCGGGCAGCAGCAGACCGAATGCGATCAACGTTCCGTTCAATGACCTGGCGGCGCTGCATGCCGCTGTCGACGCGCAGACTGTTGCGATCATTCTCGAGCCGATTCGTGGCAGCCAAGAAAGCCTGGCCGCGACCCGTGTGTACTTTCAGGGTGTCGCCCAGCTGTGTCGCGAGTTGAAGATCCTGTTGATTCTCGATGAAACCCTGACGGGCATGGGCCGTCGCGAAACGCTGCAGTGCGAAGCGTGTTGCGGGATCCGCGCCGACATCATCGTCCTGGGCGGCGCGGTGGAAGGCAACAGGCCGGTGGCCGCGGTATTGGCCCGCTCGACCGCTTCAAGTCACGAGCGCTGGGATGTTGTTGCGGCTTGAGGGGGGGCCTACACCGTGTCTCACCTGTCGATGACATCGCGATAAAACCGCCACTCCTCTTCCAGCGCATGGGCCTGGTTCGCCGCTTTGCGAAAACCGTGGCGCTCGTCGAGGTAGAAGTGGGCTTCGGCGCGGATATTATTGTCCAGCAGGGCCTTAAGCATGTCGCGGGTCTGCGCGGGCACTACCACCGTGTCCAGTTCGCCCTGAAAGAAGATCACCGGCACGCTGATCTCGCTGGCGTGCAATAGCGGGGTGCGGGCCTGATAGCGCTCGATATCTTTCTCGGGATCGCCGATCAGCCAATCCAGATAATCAGCCTCGAATTTGTGCGTCACACGGCCCAGTGCAATCGGATCGCTGACGCCATATAAACTTGCCCCTGCGCGAAATACCCGACGGAATGCCAACGCACACAGGGTGGTGTAACCGCCTGCACTGCCGCCTCGAATGAAGGCCTGATCAGGGTTGATCATCGACCGTTCGGCGAGGTGTGCGACCACGGCACAGGCGTCTTCGACGTCTGCGTCGCCCCAGTTCAAATGCAGGCTTTGCCGATAGGCGCGACCATAGCCGGTGCTGCCACGGTAGTTGAGGTCGGCGACGGCAAATCCACGTTGGCTCCAGTATTGGATACGCGGATCAAGGACCGGATAACAGGCCGATGTCGGGCCGCCATGAATGAACACCACCAAGGGAGGTTTTTGCTCACCGGTCATGGTCGGGTAGAAAAAGCCATGGGCTTCGCCGGTGCCGCTTGGGTAGCGCAGCGCTTGAGGGCGGCTGATGCGCTCGGCGGGCAGCGGCGCAACACCACCGGCCAGCACCTGCACGCGATGGTCCTTGCGCTGGATGACCAGGACGGCCGACGGGCTGATCGCCGAGGCCGCGATGCAGTAGATAAACTGCTCATCTACGGCCAGGCTGCGGAAGCGGCTGTAATCGCCAGTGAAATCCTCCAGCGTGCCGTCGGCATGACATAGACCCAGTCGGCCAAAACCCTCTTCGGACCAGCTCGCCAGATAATCGCCGTTACCCAGCGGCAACCACGTGCTGCCGCCCAATTGCCACGGCGCGGGGGAGTGATCAGCCTTGGCAGCAGGAAGCGCCGCGAGGCCGGTGGGCGTCTCTCCCCACGGCTGCCAGAATCCATCGCGATCAGTCAGGCAAAACAGGCGGTCTTGGGCATCGAAGCGTGGTTGTTGCAGAGACTCCTCGGTGACATCCCCGGCCACACAGCGTGCCGCTCCCCAATTGCCATCGGCCAGGCGTTCGACGCACATCAATCGGGTCGAGGTCCACGGCTGATGCGGGCGTTGCCACTCGATCCAGGCCAGGCGCTTACCGTTCGGGCTAAGGGTCGGTGCAGCATAGAAATCAGCGCCCTCAGCCAGCAGATGGCGTTCACCGTCCGTGACATCGAGGGCGACCAAGCGATGGGTGTTGTGATCCTCTTCGACCGCCAGAACCTGGCCATTGGCGAAGCGCAAATCACCGTAGCGTTTGCCGCCGTGGCTGAGTCGCTCGGGCACGCGGGTATCGAACCGCTGGCGATATATTTGCTGGTCAGCCTCATTGACGAACAGCACGGCGTCGTCGCTCAAGCAGAACGACCCGCCGCCATATTCGTAGACCCGACTGCGCACGCTGAAACCGTCTGGCGTCAGGCAGTGCGTCTGGCCCTGATGCCAGCGCCAGACGCGACAGGCCGCATCTTCAGGTCGGTATTCGTTCCAGAACAGGCCGGCCGGGCTGACCGCCAGCTCTGCGAAATCAACGCCCGCCGCCACCGCCTGTGCGGCACTTAAAAGCTCAGGATTTGATGATGAGGCGTGAGTTGCGTTCATTGCGGAAAGCCAGCTGCTCAATGGTCTGAGTAGCATACTCGGCTTCTTCGCGGGCCTGAATAATCATCCCGTGATGCTCCGATTTACTGCAGACCGGGTCGGCATTACTGGCATCACCGGTCAGCATAAAGGCCTGGCAACGGCATCCACCGAAGTCTTTTTCCTTCTCGTCGCAAGAACGGCAAGGCTCGGGCATCCAGTCATAACCACGGAAACGATTGAAGCCAAACGAGTCGTACCAGATGTGCTGCATGCTGTGATCGCGCACATTGGGAAACTGCACCGGCATCTGCCGCGCGCCATGGCACGGCAGGGCGGTGCCGTCCGGGGTCACGGTGAGGAAGATGCTGCCCCAGCCATTCATGCAGGCTTTTGGGCGCTCTTCGTAGTAGTCCGGGGTGACGAAAATCAGTTTGCACGGGTGATTTTCTGCGGCCAGTTTGGCCCGGTATTCGTTGGTGACGCGCTCGGCACGCACCAGTTGCTCGCGGGTCGGCAACAGGCCAACACGGTTGAGTTGGGCCCAGCCATAAAACTGGCAGGTGGCAAGCTCGACGAAGTCCGCTTCGAGTGCGATGCACAGCTCGATGATGCGGTCGATCTTGTCGATGTTGTGCCGGTGGGTGACAAAATTCAGCACCATTGGATAGCCGTGGGCTTTCACCGCGCGGGCCATCTCCAGCTTCTGCGCGAAGGCTTTTTTCGAGCCGGCCAGCAGGTTGTTCACTTGCTCGTCACTGGCCTGGAAGCTGATCTGGATATGGTCCAGCCCGGCTTTTTTGAAGTCAGCGATTTTCTGTTCGGTCAGGCCTATGCCGGAGGTGATCAGGTTGGTGTAGAAGCCCAGCCGACGCGCCTCGGCAATCAGTTCTGCCAGGTCCTGACGCACCAGCGGTTCGCCACCGGAAAAACCGATCTGCGCCGCGCCCATCTCCCGTGCTTCACGGAACACCTTGAACCACTCTTCGGTGGTCAACTCTTGCCCTTGCGCGGCGAAATCCAGCGGGTTGGAGCAGTACGGGCATTGCAACGGGCAGCGATACGTCAGCTCGGCCAGTAGCCATAAAGGCAAACCGGTTTCAGGCTTGGGCGGCAGTTGCTGCGTCAACTCAGATGAGTTCGATCCAGTGTTCAGCACGAGCGACCTCCATAAACTGCTCGACGTCGGCGCCGAGTTCGGGAAAGCCTGGGAACTGTTGGCCCAGCATCTCGATAATCACCGCGACGCTGCGTTCGCCATCGATCAGGCCACCGATGGCGCTGGCGCTTTCATTGAGTTTGATCATGCCTTCCGGGTACAGCAGCACATGACCTTTTTGCGCAGGCTCATACTGGAAACGATAGCCCTGGCGCCAGCGTGGCGTCAGGTGTTGATCGAAGCTCATAGGGCTATCCCCTTGTGCCAGACGCGCTGGTCGGTGACGCTGTGGTAGGGCGGGCGGTTCAGCTCATAGGCCATGCTCATGGCATCAAGCATGCTCCACAGTATGTCGAGTTTGAACTGCAAAATTTCCAGCATGCGCTGCTGGCCTTCGAACGTGGTGTAGTGCTGCAAGGTGATCGCCATCCCATGCTCCACGTCCCGTCGGGCCTGACCCAGACGGGTACGGAAATACTCGTAACCGGTGGGGTCGATCCACGGATAGTGCTGCGGCCAGCTGTCCAGGCGTGACTGGTGGATCTGCGGCGCGAACAGTTCGGTCAGCGAGCTGCTGGCGGCTTCCTGCCAATTGGCACGGCGGGCGAAGTTGACGTAGGCATCGACGGCAAAACGCACGCCGGGCAGGACCAACTCCTGCGAGCGCAACTGATCCGGGTCCAGCCCCACCGCCTGTCCCAGACGCAGCCAGGCTTCGATGCCACCGTCTTCACCCGGCGCGCCGTCGTGATCGAGCAAGCGCTGAATCCACTCGCGACGCACTTCGCGGTTCGGGCAGTTGGCCAGAATCGCGGCATCCTTGAGCGGGATGTTCACCTGGTAATAGAAGCGGTTGGCGACCCAGCCCTGAATCTGTTCACGGGTCGCACGGCCTTCGTACATCGCCACGTGGAACGGGTGATGGATATGGTAATACGCACCTTTGGCACGCAGGGCCTGTTCGAATTCAGCGGGGGACAGCGCAGTGGCGTCGCTCATGTGGGCTCCTAAAGCTCGATACTCATGCCGTCGTAGGCAACTTCGACATTACGCCGGGCCAGCTCGGCGCGCTCTGGGGAGTCTTCGTCGAGGATCGGGTTGGTGTTGTTGATGTGGATAAGCACTTTGCGCTGGTCCGGCAGTTGCTCCAGTACTTCGAGCATGCCGCCAGGGCCGTTCTGTGACAGGTGGCCCATCTCGCGACCGGTGCGGGTGCCGACGCCACGGCGCTGCATTTCGTCGTCTTCCCACATGGTTCCGTCCACCAACAGGCAGTCGGCGGCACGCATTTTCTGTATCAATGTTTCATCGACTTTGCCCAGGCCTGGCGCATAGAACAGCTTGCCACCGGTTTTCAGGTCTTCAACGATCAGGCCAATGTTGTCGCCCGGGTGCGGGTCGAAGCGGTGCGGCGAATAGGGAGGTGCGGCACTGCGCAACGGGAACGGGGTGAAGCGCAGGTTCGGGCAGGCGGGGATGACAAAGCTGCCCTCAAGCTCAATGCGGTTCCAGTTCAGGCCGCCGTTCCAGTGGGTCAGCATGGGGAACAGCGGGAAGCCGGTGCTCAGGTCCTCATGAACCATGTCGGTACACCAGACCTGATGCGGGCAGCCTTCGCGCAGGCTGAGCAGGCCGGTGGTGTGGTCGATCTGGCTGTCCATCAACACGATGGCGTTGATGCCGGTGTCACGCAGGGCACGGCCCGGTTGCATGGGCGCGAAGCCTTGGAGTTGTGCGCGGATGTCGGGCGAGGCGTTGCACAACACCCAATGCACGCCGTCGTCCGACAGGGCGATGGAGGATTGAGTGCGAGCCACAGCCCGCAGGCTACCGTCGCGAAAGCCCGCGCAGTTGGTGCAGTTGCAGTTCCACTGAGGGAAACCACCCCCCGCGGCGGATCCTAGAATCTGGATGTACATATCAGCTCCACCACGAGAGGTTCGAAATTTGGTTTTCAATGACGCTATAAATAAAAACGCCCCGGCGAGCCGAGGCGTTGGACAGCGTCGACATCAACGGCTTGCGAAGTACATGGTGACTTCAAAGCCGATCCGCAGATCAGTGTAAGCAGGTTTAGTCCACATAAAAGACTCCTTTAGAGTAGGTACAGCGGGGATAACTACATCTTTAGTCCACCTTCGCAGGGAGACGTTCAGATACTTAGGTAGCTATGTTACTAAACTCCTGTCCTTGTATACGCCGCCATTTTCAACAAAGCCAATTGCAGAATTGAGGACAGTTACCCGACCGCTTGCCAGGGAAGGCCCGGGCTCAAGCGGTTAGCCAAGCATAGCCAGCCGCCAGTCGCATTCAGCAGCCGATCAGCGGCGCTCAGTAATTGTTGCTGATTGATGCATAAAAGAGCCGTTTGCAGATGGCGCGGATACTGTTCGTCATGCCCGGCAAGGTGCGCCTGCCAGAGCCATTCGCTGGCTTGCAGGAGGTCCATGGCGGCTATCTCGAACTGCGCGGCCAATGCTTGCTGCTGTAGCGGCAGATTCGCTTCGCAGATCAACGTCGGCAAGCGGCTGATGAAGTCTTGCAGGTGGCTGACGATGTCCTCTGCCATGGCGCTGGGCGATTGCACGCCCAACAGCCATCCCGCTTGCCCGGCTACCTGCCGAAAACCGCTGAACACGGCATAGCCCAGTTGCAGTTCGACCCGCAGGCGTTGATAGAAGGGCGCTTGCCCCAGGTGCGCCAATACGCGCCAGGCGGCTTCGTCAAACAGGCTTTGGCTCGGCGCGGGGCAGAACAGTAGCACTGCATTTTCAGATGATTCCGACGGCTCTGTGTGCCAGTGTTTACCCGGCCGAGAGGGCAGTGCTTTCAAGGGCTGGTCATCGAGCGTGCCGGGCATCAGCTTCAGCTCGGCATTCAGCGCGGCGCGGTCATCGTCTGTCAGGCCGACAGCAAAACCCATCCACTGCGCAGTTGACCACCGGGCCGGTAAATCGTCGGTGTGAACGCACACAACAGGGCCTTGGCAGACATCCGGCAAGCGCTTGAGCAACTGCCGGATCGGAATCAGGGCGGGCTCGGTGCTGGCTTGGCCATATCGTGCCAAGGTGTTGCTGTCGGGCGCCGTCAGCCAGCGCAAGGCGTGACGGAGGATGGCCGGCATCGGTGCAGACAGGCCGCTCAGCTTGAGTTGCCAAAAATGGCCGTACGCACTGAATCCAAGGCTGACACCCGCTTGTTGCGCGGTATCACTGAGGGTTTTCAGGCTGTCGTTGAGCATCTGCCACAGGACGGGATGCGCCGCGTCCAGCCGCCAGCGCAGGAAAATCGCCCCTTCGCCGGAGTCGCAGGGCAGGGCATCGCTGAAGTGCATGGACGCCGCCGCTGGTACGCTCATGACCGGCGGCGTGGCAGGGCGCAGGAAGGGATTGGGTTCAGGTAAGCGCCACGCAATCTGTTCTGTGCTCAAGTTATCCACAGCCGCGTCGGCCAGCGGATGTAACACCCGCGAGGGCTGCAATTGTGCGAGCAGGGCGTTGAGGGGCCGCAGCAAATCCGCAGGCTCAAGGCGCTTACTAAAATGCCGTGCCAGATCGAGGGCGCTGCCCACCGCCAAGCGGCGTTGTTGCAGCAGCGCGTATTCTTCACGCAGGGTCGGCCAGTCGCCCTGAGCCTTGAAGAACGCCAGCCAGTCAAAGAACAACGCGGTGATCTGCCTGCGTTGTTCAATGCCGTCGACACTCAATGCGCACTCGATATTGAGCAACAGTTGTTGATCGAACTGATACAACGGTGCGGCGCTGAGCGATTCGATCAAGCCGCGTTCACGCAGTTCGAATAGCAACCCGCCAGGGTGTGCGGCGGTCAGCCAGGTACAGAAAAACGCCACCGCTTCGGGGCTGGACTCCGGTAAGTCTTCGCACGCAAAAACCAGATGCAGCCGACGCGGGTCAGCGATGGGCTGCAGGCGGGGCGCTTCGTTCATCAATGGCGCAGACCTGGACTGTTCAGTCTTTTCCCCTGCGGCGATGCAGCTGCCAAACGCCGTGGCCAGGGCTTTCAACTCGGCCAGCGGTTGCGGACCGGTCAGGCTCAAGGTCATCTGCCCGGCCTGATAAAAACGCTGATAAAAGTCGTGCAACGCCTGCTGGAAAGCCTGGCGCGGGACCGGCAGGCTGTAGCGATTACCGGCATGAAACGCGCGCAGTGGGTGTTGCGCAGAAAGGGGTTGGATCAAGTCTGTTTGATAACGCGCTTCGGCATCCCGCGACCATGCGATGAACTCGGCATGCAGCACTTCACGCTCGCGCAGTTGATCGGCCGGGGCCATGCGCGGATGAGCGAGCATTTCACACAGGCGCTCCAGCCCTTGGGCAAACACGGGCTGCGGTAGCTCGAAGAAGAAGTCTGTGGTGCGCTCTCGGGTACTGGCATTGGCCTGTCCACCATGACGCTGGACGAAGGCCATCAGATTCTCTTCGGCTGGAAACTGTTCGGTACCGAGAAAAAACAAATGCTCAAGAAAGTGCGCCAGGCCTGGCCACATCGGGGGCACGTCATGACTGCCGGCCGCCACTCGCAAGGCTGCCGCGCAGCGCTTCAGGCGCGGGGCGTGACACAGCACAACCCGCAACCCGTTGGGCAAGGTGAGGTGTTCGACAGTGTAGGAGTTCAGCGCGGGCATGCCATCTTCCGGCGTATCAGCGAGAGGATTGTCATGCTAGCGGATATGCCGGGGTTTGGGTCGGTATTGCTAGCGCGAAGAACGCGACACGGTCTATCGGGGGAACGGTTCAGCCTTTGCTCAGCCCGGCATACAGCGCCGGCCGTCGGTCCTTGAAGTAGCTGTTGATCGCGCGTGAGTCGTCCATCAACTGGCGGTTCAGCGTGCCAATGATCAACGTTTCATCCTGCGCCGCTTGAGCGATTCGGCTGCCATCGGGCGCAGCGATGCTGCTCAGGCCGCAGTAGTGGATGTCGCCTTCGTTGCCGCAGTAATTGGCGTAGGCCACATAGCATTGGTTTTCGAACGCGCGGGCACGAACGGTGACCTCGGCAATGAAATCGTAGGGCGCCATGTTCGCGGTCGGCACCAGAATCAGATCGGCGCCGGCCAAGGCCAAACGCCGTGCATTTTCCGGGAACTCCAGGTCGTAGCAAATCAGCAGGCCGAGACGCCAGCCATTCAATTCAACCACCGGGAAATCATCGCCGCCGACGGTGAACATCGACTTATCCAGCTCACCGTAAAGATGGGTCTTACGGTAGTGACAGACGCTCCTGCCCTGGGCGTCTATCAGTTGTACGGCGTTGTAAATCTGCGCATCGCTGGAACGTTCCGGGTAGCCATACAAAATGGCAATCCCCACCGCCTGAGCGATGGCCGCCACCTGCCCGGCCGAGTGACCGTCACGGGTCTCGGCCAGCGAAAACGCAGCGGCCGCGCCGATGTTGTAACCGGTCAGGAACATCTCCGGGCAGACCAACAGGTCTGCCCCTTGTGCTGCGGCTTCAGACGCCCGTTGCGCCAGGCGATGCAGGTTGCCGCTGACATTCAGCGGCAGCGGCGGGCATTGATACAGGGCGATGCGCATGTCCGTGTTTTCCTCTCAGTCAGCGAGCGCGATAGGCCCGATTTCGTGGAACACATCGCCCGGGCCCGGGTTCTCTGGATGGGTACTGCCGCCAAAGTGATTCATGATGCCCCACACCGCATTCAATGAAGTCTGAACTGCGCCTTCAACCCAGGCAGGTGTCCACGACACGTCGTCCCCAGCGATGAAAATCCCGCGTTGTTCGCTCGGCATGTCCTGCTGCATGAAGTGCGCGTACATGCGCTGGTTATAGCGGTAATGCCCTGGCAATGCGCCTTTGAACGCCCCGAGGAAATGCGGGTCCGCTTCCCATGAGACGGTGATCGGGTCGCCAATAATGCGCGCGGCAATGTCGACCTTCGGATAGATTTTCTTCAGTGCGTCCAGCGCCAGCTTCACCCGCTTCTCGATGGGCTGCGGGAGCATCTTCAGCGCGTCGCTCATCCATGAATAGGACAGGCAAATCACCCCCGGTTTGTCGTCGCCGTTATCAAACAGATACGTACCGCGCGTGAGTCGGTCGGTGAGGGTCATGCTCATCAGGTCGCGACCGGTTTCAGGGTCTTTGTCCTTCCAGAACGGGCGGTCAACCATGACGAACGTTTTTGACGATTGCATGTAGCGCGTGCGGTCGAGTGCCATCCACATCTTCTGCGAGAACAACGACTCTTCGCACTCGATCTGGGTGGTCAGCAGCCAGCTTTGGCAGGTGGTCAGCACCGCTGCGTAGTGGCGGGTGTCGCCCCAGTTATCGGTGACTGCGAAGCGGCCATCGTCAGCGCGGGCGATGCGTTTGACCCCGGTGCGCGCTGCTCCGTGATGCAACGACGAGAGGCTGGTGCCTTCTGGCCAATGGGCGCAGCGTTCCGGCACATGGCGCCAGATACCCAGCGGCACTTGTTCTACACCGCCGACGATCAGGTGTTGGTGATCGTCGCAGTTGGTCATCACGACGCGGAAAATTTCCAGCATCGAGTTGGGGAAGTCCGAGTCCCAGCCGCCGGTACCGAAGCCCACTTGGCCGAACACTTCGCGGTGAGTGAAGGACAGTTTGGCGAAGGCTTTGGAGGTGGCGACGAAATCGTAAAACGTGCGGTCATCCCACAGCGGCACGAGGGTGTTCCACAGCTCTTTCAGGCGCGGCACATCGCGGTCACGGATGGCTTGCTGAATGTCGGCGAATTGCGAGCCCGCTTCCAGCGCATCGGCCCAGGCGTCGGCCACTTCCTGAAACAGAGCCGGAAGGTCCGACAATTGCTGTGCGTAATACGTGGTGCCTTCCAGGTCGATAACCGTGCTGCCGGACGCGGGGGTCAGCGGGTTAGGGAAGGGTTTTGATTCGAGGCCGAGCTTGTCGACATAGTGATAAAACGCCGTGGACGACACCGGGAAACGCATCCCACCCAGTTCGGCGATGATCCCTTCCGTGCCTTCAAACGCCTGCGAGCGCAAACGACCGCCCATCTTCGAAGCTTCGTACACCACGGGCTTGAGGCCGAGCTTCATCAGCTCATAGGCCGCGACCAGACCTGCGATGCCAGCGCCGACAATCGCCACTTCCGTGCCATGGTTCTCGGCCGGAATACTGCCTAGCCCGGCTGGATGCTCGATCCAGTCGTCGAAGGCGAAAGGAAAATCCGGGCCGAAAATAGTGATCGGTTTTTTACCGTCTGCAGGATGGCGATTATTATTCATGACTGACCTTGCTCGACTAGGGTGCAAAAGAATCAGTCTAGATAAGAGTCAG
The DNA here is from genome assembly GCF_056680355.1 of Pseudomonas sp. ASL8. Taxonomy (NCBI): domain Bacteria; kingdom Pseudomonadati; phylum Pseudomonadota; class Gammaproteobacteria; order Pseudomonadales; family Pseudomonadaceae; genus Pseudomonas; species Pseudomonas sp. ASL8. The sequence continues at coordinate 2,079,792 of NZ_CM155278.1, forward strand.
CACGTTAATAAGACGCAATGTGTCGTCGTTTTGCAGCTTTATACTTCAATATGACGAAATATCTGATCATATTGTCAGGCGCCCCTGGTTTTGTGGACGCGAACTCATTAGCGAAGACACTTGCCTCTGTCCCAGACGCTAAACCGGTTGCCCGCGATCAACCTTGCTACTGAGGATGATCGAGGTTGTGGTCTTCTCCACCCCATCGACGCTGCCAATCAAATCCAGCAACTGATCGAGCTGCTCGGGGGAGTCAGTGCGCAGCCACGCCACGTAATCGAATTCGCCGCTTACCGCACACAGCTGCTGCACCTGAGCCATGGTGCTGAGGCGACGAACGACTTCTTTGCCCGAGCGCGGCTGCACGGTAATGCCGACATACGCCTGCAACCCGCCATCTACCACGCGTTGACTCAGGCGCACACCGTAACCGGTGATGACCTTGGCTTTTTCCAGTCGGGCCAGGCGTGACGTCACCGTGGTTCTGGCAATCCCCAAATGCCGGGCAAGCATCGCGACGCTTTCGCGCGCGTTGATCTGCAGGGCTGCAATCAATTGGCGGTCGATTTCGTCAAGGGCGGGTGGGCGGCTATCGGGCAAGGTCATCTCCTTCAGTACGGCGAGCATGTTACCTGCTCCGAGCGCAATTAGCCGCCGCAGCGATACTTGGTTATTATCCTGTTTTATGGCAGTTTGATATTGATTTGTGCTCCCTTGTTTCGAGACATCGAAATGAGAATGTCCTGACGTTCAGTACCGTCCAAGGTTCAGAATAAATGCAAGGCTCCGCCGCTCTTTCACCTGCAACTTCGCCAACGGATCCGTTGCTGGCGCCTGTTCGCGCGCAAAAAAAACGCCTTGTATGGGCTGCTGCCATTGGTAATGGTCTGGTGACCTATGACTTCACGGTCTACAGTTTTTCCGCAATGACCATCGGCAAGTTGTTCTTCCCCTCCGACAGCGCGCTTGCATCGCTGCTAATGGCACTGCTCACCTTTGGTGCCGGGTTCGCGATGCGGCCTATTGGCGCGTTGGTTATTGGCAATCTGGCAGACCGCAAAGGACGCAAGGCAGGGCTCACCTTGTCCATCGTGTTGATGACGCTGGCCACAGGCATAATCGCATGTGCGCCGACCTACAGCTCCATAGGCGTGGCGTCCATGCTGCTTATTGTTTGTGGGCGGTTGTTGCAGGGGTTCGCAGCCGGGGGCGAGATTGGCGTCTCTTCTGTTGTATTGATGGAGCTGGCTGCCAAGGGGCGCCGCTGTTATGTGGTCAGTTGGCGCTCGGCCAGCCAAGCGGCAGCGGCACTGGCGGGTGCGCTGGTCGGGGCGTGTACAACGGCGATGATGACCCCTGAGGCGTTGCATCAATGGGGTTGGCGCATTCCGTTCATTTTGGGAATGCTGATCGGGCCAGTCGGGTGGTATATCCGTCGCAACATGGAAAATACCCCCATGAAAAGCCCTCACCGGTCATCGGTGAAGGCCATGCTGGCGCAGCATGCTCGTACGCTAGGGTTGGGGATACTGTTGATGGCCGCGCCCACGGCGGGTATCTATCTCATGGTGTATTACATGCCTATCTATCTGGTCGGCACCTTGCATATGCTGCCGATGGTCAGCCTGCTCTCAGCTTGCCTTTCAAGTACGCTGATTTTTATCGGCGTGCCGCTGATGGCACGCGTCGCCGACCGGCAACGCCTGCGTAAGCCGATTCAGTACGCGACGATCATCAGTAGCATCGTGCTGGTGTACCCGGCTTTCCTTCTGTTGACCCGAGGGATCGGCGAGGTATCTTCATTGCTGGTTATCGGCGGCTATTCGGCGTTGTTGCTGTGCGGTAACGCTGCAACTACCGTGATGATACTGGAAGCGTTCCCTCGCCATCATCGGGCGACCGGTGTCTCGATGATCTACAGCTTGGGTACGACAATTTTTGGCGCTTTTTGCCCCTTTATCGTCACCTGGCTGATTGGCGTAACCGGTAACCCAATGGTGCCCGCGTGGTATTTGTTGGCAGCTTTGAGCATCAGTTTGTTCGCGCTGGTCCGGTTTCCAGGCAACCAGGAGCAATTACGACTCCAGCATGCAGGCGCTCTGTAACGCCGTGACCCGCAGTTCTTGTGGTGTCATCCCGTAGGTCCGACGGAAGGCTCGGGTAAAATCCGAAGCGCTCTTGAAGCCCAGCCCGTAAGCGATCCCGGCCACGGGCAGGTTCGGGAAGTTGACCAACTCATCGACGGCCTCGCGCAGCCTGCAATTGCGGATATAGGCGCCAAGACCGCCCTCGTGCTCGAACAGGCGATAAATTGTAGAACGAGGCAGTTGCAATGCCTCGATCAACGTTTCCGGGGTCAGCGTCCCACGGTGGAGGTTGGTCTGAACATAGCGGCGCGCCTTGTCGAACATGGCCGCGAGCACCGCTGCGCGCGCATTGCCACTGAGTTTTGCCTGTTTACCAAAAGCGCCAAGCAGAAGCTGGACGCTGGTGTCGAAGGCACTGCTCGCCTCGGCCGCACTCATGAGGTGCAGTTTTTGGGAAAGCGCGTCCGCGTGCTCTATAAGCAGGCAGGCCAGGGGCGATGTATTTTCAAGCACCCGGCCATGGATCGACTCTGCGTGGGGAAAGGCGGCGTCCACGATCGCCCTGGGCACGAACAACGTCAGTACCCTGCATGCCCCACGCTGCATGCGCACCGGTTGATTGAGGTCCAGCGCAAGAACACTGGCCGAAGAATGCGCTTTGCGACGAGGTAGGCTGATCCCCTCGATGGACTCGTTCCCCCCCCTCGTGAAAACATGGAAAACATAATCGCGATGGTTGTCCGTGGAAATGCGCGCCACCGAGCGTTCGAGTAACAAGGCGTCGGAGAGACAGTCGGTAAAGCGTCGTGGTCCAATGTCGTAACGGTCGATTGACGCATTGAAGGGGTTTTCGACTTGCGTCAACGAGGGTACGACATCAATGACATGACTGACCCGATCCCGCCATGCCAGCAACTGCTGTTGCGGTAACTTCCCCGTCACATTGAAGTGTTTATGGGTAACTTCACTCGCGGGCGAAAGACTGCCTTGCAGGTTTCTAGTTATTACGCTGACCATTCCATCATTCCCGCCAAGGCGTCAGTACCCACACAGCTTGAGTGGGCAACCTGCATGATCTGCAAAAACAGTTCCAAGTCTGAGACGCGCGGTCAAGTCTCTGCGCAATCCCACAAAAACTATGGCTAACCCAGTTGTGATTCAAGGAAGAGTACTGTCCTGACTGGATGATCCCGAAGACACAACGGCTTCATTGCTACAACAATGGGTATCTAGTCTTCACATTGAATTTTAACTTATGTTAATAGGCGCTATCAATGTGCCATTATTGCGGCGCCATTAGTTTGTCTCGATGAGTGGAGAACTGCGGTTGCGGCGAATTATCTGAAACATTTAGTAAAAAAATTCAAAAACTGAGACGCACGGTCAAGACCCCTCCGAAAGATCACGGACAATCCCGCAAAAATAACTGCCAACCCAGTTGTGATTCAGGGGTGGGGGCTGTGCTGCATGGCTGATCCCCAAAATCGCAACGACCTTCTTGCTACAACAAAACTTTTTCGGGGAGTACCACATGCACGCGTTTAAACACCATCCATCACGAACGCCAGGCCAATTGACGATCCTGGCCATCGCCATCGCTTCGACACTGGTAATTGGACAGGCTCAGGCTGTGGTTCCTGATCCCAATCAGCTGGGCACTACCAACAACGGCGATGTCACCTTGCTGAATAACTCAACCAGCGTCAGTGGCGGTTCTACTGGTTTTATGAACACAAGCGGCACCATAGGCACGCTGAATAACAGCGGTACCATCAGCGGTTACAATACGGGTATTAACAACCGGGGCACCATTACCTCGCTGAACAATTCCACCATTGGCAGCATCAGTAGTACCAGTGGCGGCAATGGCATTAACAACAATGGCACCCTGGGCACGCTGAGCAACAGCGGCAGCATTGACGGCAACATTGGCATCTACAACAGGAGCAGTGGCCATATAGGTACGCTGGGTATGCCGGACAGTGGCATTATCAATAGTCTCGCTATTCATGGCGGCTGGGTGGGTGTTTACAATGATGGCGCCATCACCGCACTGAATAACACTGTCGACGGGACCATCAGTGGTGGTCAAGCTGGGATTTACAACAACGGCAACATAGACACACTTACCAACAGTGGCCATATAAACAATACGTTAACCAGTAGCTCTCGCGGCACTGGGATTTCCAACGGAGGCACCATAGGGATACTCACCAATAACGGCATTGTTAACGGTAGTTGGGCGGGGATTAGCAATGGTGGCACCCTCACCACGCTGAACAACGCTATCGGCGGCACCATCAGTGGCGGCAGCTTTGGTATTTACAACCAAGGCAATATAGACACGTTGAACAATGCCATAAACAGCAGCATCATTGGCAGCGACCATGGTATTCAAAACTATGGGACTATCACTGCGCTAAACAACAGTGGCACTCTGAATTCTCACTATGACGGTATTGATAATGAGGCCGGCGCCACGATTGGTACGTTAACCAATGATGGCGTCATTAGTGGCGATTACTATCAGGGCATTTATAACCAAGGTACCATCAGCTCGCTGGTCAATCGCGGCACCATCAGTAGCAGCAGTTGGGTGGGTATTAATAATGTCGCGGGCACTGCTGGCGCGGTCACCATTGATACATTGAGTAATGGCGGTACCATCAGTGGTGGTAGTGTTGGCATTTCCAACACTTACAGCACCCGTAATGGCGTTGCTTACTCTGGCACTATCGGCACACTGAACAACAGCGGCACCATCAGTGGTCACTACAACTCGGGCATTGAAAACTCTGGCACCATCAACTCGCTGAACAACGCTATCGGCGGCACCATCAGTGGCGGGGGAAGGGGCATTGAAAATAATGCAGGCACCAATAGTGGCGTTGCTTACTCTGGCACCATTGGCACACTGAACAATAGCGGCACCATCAGCGGTGGCCAATATGGTATTTACAACAATGGCGGCATTGGTGCACTGAACAACAGCGGTCTTATCACGGGGCCTATATACGCTATTGATAATGAGTCAAACGCCACCCTAGGCACCGTCACCAACTCCGGCACTATCGCTGGTACGATCCTCAATAACTCGACGCAAGACCTGAAAATCAACGGTGGAAGCGGCTCCACCTTTGGCCGGCTCACCGGTTCACTGCTTGACGTCAATACAAATAGTTATGGCACCGGGGCAGATAATATTGGCCTGATCACCAATGCCAACTCGAACTTGATTTTTGCCGCTGGCAACCAACTGCTCAACGACACTATTGATGTCGGTGCATTTGCCGTATCTAACACGGGATCCACGCTGCAAGTTAACAACTCGATCGCTATCACCGGCAATTACAACCAGGGCGCTAACGCCAGCTTGATCCTTGGGGTAGGCAGCAATGCAGTCACCACCGGTGATATCGCTACCGATGCCGGTTACGGTCGCTTGGTGGTGTCCGGTAGCGCGAATATCGATTCGGGTTCCTCGGTGGGGTTGAAGCAGCTGGGCTCGTATGGTTTTGCTCAAGGCCAGCGCTATGTCGTGGTTCAGGCCAATACGGCCGGCACCAACTATAACGCCAGCAGCCTGCATTACACGGCCGCGGGTTATAACGTGGCGGGTAGCAGTGTGGTCAACGGTAGCAATACCGACTTGCTGCTGACTGTGGGCAGTGCGATACCGGTCATCACACCGGTATTGCCGCCAGTGACGCCACCAGTGACGCCACCGAGCGAACCGTCTTATGCCCCAATCAATCAGGCGACCAGCACGGGTGGTACCGCAACCTTGGCCGGACTGTTCAATTACAGCGGCTATGATGCCGGCGTGATGAACCTGTTCAACGCCGCTGCCGCGCTTGACTCTCCTGCTGCGGGTAACCGCGCTGGCGCCCAGTTGAGCCCGACCGCGACCCTGTCGGCGGCCACTCAGGCGTCTACCGCTTCCACCGTGCAAGTGCTGAATGTCACCACTGCGCACGTTGATGGCCTGCGCACCGCACAGAATGGTAATAACGGCAGCGGTATCGCCACCGGCGAAAGCGCCAGCAGCACCGGCCTGTGGGGCCAAGGCTTCGGCGGCACTTCTCGTTTGGGTGAGCGCGACGATGTCGCGGGCTACCACGCTCATTACAGCGGCATGTTGCTCGGTGCGGATGCCGCGCTGAACGACAGCTGGCGTGCGGGTGGTGTGTTCAGCTACACCAAAACTACAGTAAACAACGACGGCAACAACTCCGGCAGCTCTGCCGATGTGAAGTCTTACGGTCTGTTCGGCTACGCCAGCTACACCGGCAGCCCTTGGTATGTGGACATGTCGCTCGGTGCGATTCAGCACCAATACGACACCACGCGTGAAGTCAGCTTCCCCGGCTTTACCAGCACCGCCAAAGGCCAACACGATGGCATGCAGTACATCGCCTCGGTATTGGCCGGTTACCCGATCGATCTTGGCTCGAAGATGGCCAACACCGTGCTGACGCCGATTGCCGGCTTGACCTACAGCACCCTGCGCCAGGACAGCTACACCGAGAAAAATGGCGACGGCGCAGCGTTGAGCGTCAACTCCGACAATATCGGTTCGCTGAAGAGCGACCTGGGTGCCAAGCTGGAGCGCTCCTTCGGCACGCCATACGGCAACGTAGTGCCATCGGCGCAATTGACCTGGCGTCATGAGTACCATGACAAAGGCCTGCAGTCGGTTTCCAACTATGCGGCCGATACTTCGGGTGCCACCAGCTTCACCACCACGGGTGCGAAAACCATCGCCGACACCGGCGTATTGGCCCTTGGCGTGACGTTGATGCGCAGCCAGAACCTGAGCGTCGGGGCGAAGTACACCCTTGAAGCGGCTAGCGGTTACGCCGCCAACACCGGCGATGTGCAGGTGCGTTGGGACTTCTAATCCGGTAAAGGCTGTTTAGCGGTTAACGCCCACTTTGCTGTCAGGGGAAGTGGGCGTTTTAGGTTCTGAGTGGCAGCAAATGCTAAACCTCTGCGCGAGCATCCTTAATAGAAGGCCTGCATGAATGGTGGATTCAGCCGTTAGTTTTTGACCTTTCTGGTTCTCGGTGCATGAAAAATAGGTTCAGCACCGAGACATAGAGTCAAGTCGACCCCATATATATGGCACAATGCCATATCCATAATTGCAAGCTAGATCGCGATCCAAGGGAATGTTGCGTGCTGCATGACTGTTCCCGAAAAGTCGCAATGACGCTCTTGCTACAACAATACTTTTTGGGAAACACCGCATGCACTCGTTTAGGCACCACCCATCACGAACGCCAGGGCGTTTGACGATCCTGGCCATCGCTATCGCTTCGACACTGGTGGTGGGACAGGTTCATGCGGATAGTACATATGGCATTGACAACAGAGACACCATCACCTCACTGAACAACCTTAACGGCGGCACCATTAGTGGCACCCGTACCGGGATTAACAACAGTGGCAGCATCGGCACGCTCAGCAACAGCGGGAGCATCTTGGGCGGTATTGGCGGTATTGTCAGCCAAGGCAACATCGCTTCGCTGAGCAACAGTGGGAGCATCTCGGGCGGTCTTATCGGTATCGGTATTGGCAGGATACCCTCCAGCACCAACACCGTGCAGACCCCTGCCAGCAGCATGACCATCGGTACGCTGAGCAACAGTGGGAGCATCTCGGGCAGTCTTATCGGTATTGCCAGCCAAGGCAACATCGCGTTGCTGAGCAACACTGCCGGCGGTACCATCAGTGGCTATTATGCCGGCATTTACAATGACACCCCCGGCATCATCACTTCGCTGAACAACCTTGGCGGCGGCGTCATCAGCGGCAGCCACACTGCTGCGGTTTACAACTACGGCAGCATTGGCACCCTGAATAACAGTGGGAACATCACGGGCATTGCCGGGGCCCCCTTTGCCAAGACCAGTGGCATTTACAATAGATCCACCGGCACGATCACCTCGCTGAACAACGCCATCGGCGGCACCATCAGTGGCGCGGGTATTGGGATTAACAACAACGACGGCCACATTGGCACGCTCAGCAACAGCGGCACCATCAGTGGCGGCCACTCTGGCATTCTCAACAGCGGCAGCATTGGCATACTCAGTAACAGCGGCACTATCAGCGGCGGCAACACTGGAATCGCCAACAGCGGCAGCATTACCACGCTTACCAACAGCGGGAGCATCACGGGCTACAACAGTGCCATTTACAATGCCATCCCCGGCATCATCACTTCGCTGAACAACCTTAGCGGCGGCGTCATCAGCGGTAGCAGTGCGGGGATTTACAACAGCGGCAGCATTAGCATACTCAGCAACAGCGGCACCATCACAGGCGGTGTCAGCTCTGGCATTTTCAACGATGGCAGCATAGGCACGCTAAGCAACAGTGGCCTTATTACCGGTGGCCATACGGGTGTTACGAACATCGGCACCATTACTTCTCTGAGCAACACGAGCGGCGGCACCATCAGTGGCGTGACCCATGGCGTTTCTAACAGTGGCAGCATCGGTGCGCTAAGCAATAGTGGCCTGATAACGTCCGATGGACTCGCCATTGACAACACTGCAACCGGTACCTTGGGTACGATTACCAACTCCGGGACCATCGCGGGCACGATCCAGAATACCGCCGCGCATGACCTGACGATCAACGGCGGCAGCGGCTCCACCTATGGCCTGCTCACTGGCTACAGTGGTGGTACCGGAAGCGATATCGGCCAGATCATCAACACCCACTCCAACCTGATTTTTGCCGCCGGCAATCAATTGCTCAACGAGCATATAGATGTCGGTACGGGTACGGTGTCTAACTCCGGGTCCACCCTGCAAGTTAACAACTCGATCAATATCTCCGGTAATTACTCTCAGAGCGCGAATGCCAGTCTAATCCTCGGGGTGGGCAACAACGCAGTCACCAATACGGGTGTTATCGGCGAAACCGACCGCTATGGTCGCTTGCTGGTGTCCGGTAACGCGAATGTCGCTGCGGGTTCCTCGATCGGTTTGAAACAGCTGGGCACGTATGGCTTTGCCCAAGGCCAGCGGTATGTTGTGGTTCAGGCCAACACTACCGGTACCAACTATAACGCCAGCAACCTTCATTACACCGCAGCGGGTTATAACGTGGCGGGTAGCAGCGTGGTTGATGGCAACAACACTGACTTGCTGCTGACTGTGGGCAGTGCGATACCAGTCATCACGCCGGTTACACCGCCAGAGACGACACCAACGTCTTACGCCCCGATCAATCAGGCGACCAGCACTGGTGGCAGCGCGACCCTGGCCGGACTGTTCAATTACAGCGGCTATGATGCCGGCGTGATGAACCTGTTCAACGCCGCAGCCGCGCTTGACTCTCCTGCTGCGGGTAACCGCGCCGGCGCCCAGTTGAGCCCGACCGCGACCCTGACGGCGGCGACTCAGGCGTCTACTGCTTCCACCGTGCAAGTGCTCAATGTCACCACTGCGCACGTTGATGGCCTGCGCACCGCGCAGAATGGCAATAACGGCAGTGGTATCGCCACCGGCGAAAGCGCCAGCAGCACAGGGCTGTGGGGCCAGGGCTTCGGCGGCACTTCTCGTTTGAGCGAGCGCGATGATGTCGCGGGCTACCACGCCCATTACAGCGGTATGTTGCTGGGTGCGGACGCTGCACTGAACGACAGCTGGCGTGCGGGCGGTGTGTTCAGCTACACCAAAACCACCGTGAACAACGACGGCAACAACTCGGGCAGCTCTGCCGATGTGAAGTCTTATGGTCTGTTCGGCTACGCCAGCTACACCGGCAGCCCTTGGTATGTCGATATGTCGCTCGGTGCGGTTCAGCACCAATACGACACCACGCGTGAAGTCAGCTTCCCCGGCTTTAGCAGCACCGCCAAAGGCCAACACGATGGCATGCAGTACATCGCCTCGGTATTGGCCGGTTACCCGATCGATCTCGGCTCGACGATGGCCAACACCATTCTGACGCCGATTGCGGGCTTGACCTACAGCACTCTGCGTCAGGACAGCTATACCGAGAAAAATGGCGACGGCGCAGCGTTGAGTGTCAACGCCGACAATATCGGTTCGCTGAAGAGCGACCTGGGCGCGAATCTGGAACGTTCCTTCGGTACGCCATACGGCAACGTAGTGCCATCGGCGCAACTGACTTGGCGTCATGAGTACCACGACAAAGGCCTGCAATCGGTTGCCAACTATGCGGCCGATACTTCGGGCGCCACCAGCTTCACCACCACGGGTGCGAAAACCATCGCCGACACCGGCGTATTGGCCCTTGGCGTGACGTTGATGCGCAGCCAGAACCTGAGCGTCGGGGCGAAGTACACCCTTGAAGCGGCCAGTGGTTACGCCGCCAACACCGGCGATGTGCAGGTGCGTTGGGACTTCTGATCCGTTAAGTCTCGTTGAACCGTGAACTAACGCCCACCTCCCTGTCAGGGGAAGTGGGCGTTTTAGGTTCTGAGTGGCCCTTTGCAGGAAAAATAGATTCAACGCTGAGATATAGATCGAGTCTGTCCTACAAATAAGTGGCACACTGCCATACATATAGTTGCAAGCAAGATGGCGATCCGAGGGAATGTGTCGTGCTGCATGACTGTTCCCGATAATCGCGAAACCCTTTGCAGCATCAGCGACGCTTTTCCGGGGAACACTGCATGAACTCGTTTAACCACCACCCATCACGAATACCAGGCCGTTTGACGATCCTGGCCATCGCCATTGCTTCCACACTGGTGGTTGGACAGGTTCAGGCGGATACGATGGGGGCGACCAACAGCGGCAACGTCACCTTGCTGGAAAACTCAGCCACCTTCATTGGCGGTACTGCTGGGTTTGTGAACACAAGCGGCACCATAGACACGCTGAATAACAGTGGCAGCATCAGTGGTTCCAATACGGGTATTAACAACCAGGGCACCATTCTCTCACTGAACAATTCCACCGCTGGCCGCATCAGCAGTAGCAGTAGCGGCATTAGCATTAACAACAATGGCACCATAGGCGCGCTGAATAACAGCGGCAGCATCAGTAGTGCCAATGAGGGTATTAACAATCAGGGTACCATTGTCTCGCTAAACAATTCCACCGCTGGTAGCATCAGCAGTACCAGTAACGGCAATGGCATTAACAATAACAACAATGGCGCCATAGGCACGCTGAGTAACAGCGGCAGCATTAGCGGTTACAATGCGGGTATTAACAATCAGGGTGCCATTACTACGCTGAACAACAGCGGCACCATCAGTAGTGGTACTAGTTTTGGCTATGGTAATGGTATTAACAACGAAGGTATCATTGACACACTGAACAACAGCGGCACCATCAGTAGTGGTGGCGTTGGGATTGAAAACATAGGCCTGACTAACATACTCACCAACAGCAACCTTATTAGCGGGGGGGTGTTGGGGATTCAGAATTACGGTACCATTACCGCGCTGAATAACGCTATCGGCGGCACCATCAGTGGTGACTACTATTATGGGATTGAAAACAGCGGCCGGATTGACACACTCACCAACAGCGGCCTTATTAAGGGGGTGTGGGCGGGGGTTTACACTTACGGCACCATCACCGCGCTGAACAACACTGTCGGAGGCACCATCAGTGGTGGTGGCGTTGGCATTAACAACAGCGGCCAGATTGACATACTCATCAACAGCGGCCTTATTAACGGTGGTGCAAGGGGGATTCAGAATTACGGCACTATCAGTGCACTGGACAACGCTACCGGCGGTACCATCAGCGGTGGCACCTATGCCATTTACAACAGTTCAAATGCCACCTTGGGTACGGTCACAAACTCCGGCATTATCGCCGGCACGATCCAGAATGATTCCAGCAACGTCCTGACAATCAATGGCGGAAGTGGTTCTACTTTTGGCCTGCTCACCGGGTTCAGTGCCGGCACCGGGATCTCTGATATTGGCCTGCTCACCAATACACACTCCAATCTTGTCTTCGGTTCCGGCAATTTAATTCTCAACGACAATATCGATGTGGGTACATTTGCCGTAGCCAATACAGGCGCCACGTTGCAAGTTAACAACTCGATCAATATCAATGGTAATTACAACCAAGGCACCAACGCCAGCCTGATCCTTGGGGTAGGCAGCAACCCAGTAACCACTACCGGCGTTGCCGGTACCAACGACGGCTATGGTCGCTTGGTGGTGTCCGGTACCGCGAATATTGATTCGGGTTCCACGGTGGGTTTGAAACAGCTGGGCACGTATGGCTTTGCCCAAGGCCAGCGGTATGTTGTGGTTCAAGCCAACACGACCGGCACCAACTATAACGCCAGCACTCTGCATTACACGGCTGCGGGTTATAACGTGGCGGGTGCCACGGTGGTCGGAACCAGTGTGGTCGACGGGAGCCATACTAATTTGCTGCTGACCCTGGGCAGTGCGATACCCATTACACCCATTACACCGCCAGAGACGACACCAACGTCTTACGCCCCGATCAATCAGGCGACCAGCACTGGTGGCAACGCGACCCTGGCCGGACTGTTCAATTATGGCGGCTACAACGCCGGCTTGATGAACCTGTTCAACGCCGGCGCTGCGCTGGATTCCTCGGCAGCCGGTAACCGCGCCGGGGCCCAGTTGAGCCCGACGTCGAACCTGACGGCAGCGACTCAGGCGTCGACTGCGGCTACTGTGCAAGTGCTGGATGTGACCGCCGCGCACATGGATGTTCTGCGCACCTCTCAGATCGGCAGCAGCGGTGTGTCCACTGGCGAAAGCGCCAGCAGCACAGGGCTGTGGGGCCAGGGCTTCGGCGGCACTTCTCGTTTGAGCGAGCGCGATGATGTCGCGGGCTACCACGCCCATTACAGCGGTATGTTGCTGGGTGCGGACGCTGCACTGAACGACAGCTGGCGTGCGGGCGGTGTGTTCAGCTACACCAATAGCAAGGTGAATAACGATGGTGACAACAGCGGCAGTTCTGCCGATGTGAAGTCCTATGGCCTGTTCGGTTACGCCAGCTACACCGGCAGCCCTTGGTATGTGGACATGTCACTCGGTGCGATTCAGCACCAATACGACACCACGCGTGAAATCAATTTCCCTGGCTTTAGCGGCACGGCCAAAGGCCAACACGACGGCATGCAGTACATCGCCTCGGTATTGGCGGGTTACCCGATTGATCTAGGTCCGAAGATGGCCAACATGGTTCTGACACCGATTGCCGGTTTGACCTACAGCACCCTGCGCCAGGACAGCTACACCGAGAAAGATGGCGGCGGCGCAGCGTTGAGCGTCAACGCCGACAATATCGGTTCGCTGAAGAGCGACCTGGGTGCCAAGCTGGAGCGTTCGTTCGGCACGCCATATGGCAACGTAGTGCCATCGGCGCAACTGACCTGGCGTCATGAGTACCACGACAAAGGCCTGCAGTCGGTTTCCAACTATGCGGCCGATACTTCGGGTGCCACCAGCTTCACCACCACGGGTGCGAAAACCATCGCCGACACCGGCGTATTGGCCCTTGGCGTGACGTTGATGCGCAGCCAGAACCTGAGCGTCGGGGCGAAGTACACCCTGGAAGCGGCCAGCGGTTACGCGGCCAACACCGGCGATGTGCAGGTGCGTTGGGACTTCTAATCCGTTAACTTCGGTTTAACGATTAACGTCCACTTTGCTGTCATGGAAAGTGGGCGTTTTGGATTCTGGGCGGCAGTGGACGAAAATCCCCTTGGCCAACAACTGCCGTTGCGCTGATTTATCTGAAGCATTTAGTAAAAATAATTCAAAAACTGAGACGCACGGTCAAGACCTCGCCGAAAGGTCACGCACACTCGCGCAAAAATACCTGCCAACACAGTTGTGATTCAGGGGGGTGAGGCTGCTCTGCATGGACGATCCCGGAATTCGCAATGTCGCTCTTGCTACAACAACAACACTTTTCCGGGGAACACCGTATGCACGCGTTTAAACAGCATCCATCACGAACGCCAAGCCGTTTGACGATCCTGGCCATCGCCATTACTTCCACACTGGTGGTTGGACAGGTTCAGGCGGATACGATGGGGGCGACCAACAGCATCCCTGTCGACACGCTGGATAACTCAGTCGTGTTCACTAGCATTTATACCGGCTTTGCGAACACAGGCGGCACCATAGGCACGCTGAATAACAGCGGGACCATCACGGGCAGTCTCAGTGGCATTTACAATGACGGCACCGGCACCATTACTTCGCTGAACAACCTTGGCGGCGGCGTCATTAGAAGCAGCATGAGTCATGGGGTTGCCAACGAGGGGCACATCGGCACCCTGAACAACAGTGGGACCATCACGGGCAGTTACACTGGCATTTACAATCTCGGCACCGGCACCGGCACCATCACTTCGTTGAACAACCTTAGCGGCGGCGTCATCAGCGGCAGCACTGCTGGGATTTACAACGACGGCCACATTGGCACACTCAGCAACAGCGGGACCATCACCGGCACAGTCGGCGCGGGCGGAGCTGTCAATATCAGTGGCATTTACAATAGCTCCACAGGCACGATCACTTCGCTGGACAACGCCATCGGCGGCACCATCAGTGGCGACAATGTTGGAATCTACAACGGCGGCAGCATTGGCATACTCAGCAATAGCGGCCACGTCATTGGCGGCAGCACTGGTATTTACAACGGTGGCAGCATTGGCATACTCAGTAACAGCGGCACTATCCATGGCGGTGTCAGCTCTGGCATTTATAACAGAAACACAGGCAGCATCGGCACGCTAAGCAACAGTGGCCTTATTATCGGTAGCTATGCGGGTATTTCGAATCACGGCACCATTACCTCTCTGAGCAACGCGAGCAGCGGCATCATCAGTGGCAGCTATGGCATTTACAACGGTGGCAGCATCGGCGCGCTGAGCAACAGCGGTACTATCCAGGGCGGTGTCAGCTCTGGTATTTACAACAGTGGCAGCATCGGCGCGCTAAGCAACAGCGGCATCATCAGTGGCGCGAGCTATGCCATTTACAATGCTTCAAGCGGTACCCTAGGTACGGTTACCAACTCCGGCACCCTCGCGGGCGCGATCGAGAATGACGCCACGCAAAACCTGACGATCAACGGCGGCACCGGCTCCACCTATGGCCTGCTCACTGGCTACAGTGGTGGTACTGGGGCAAGCGATATCGGCCAGATCACCAACACCCACTCCAACCTGATTTTTGCCGCCGGCAATCAATTGCTCAACGATCATATAGATGTCGGTACGGGTACGGTGTCTAACTCCGGGTCCACCCTGCAAGTTAACAACTCGATCAACATCACCGGCAATTACTCTCAGGCTGCGAATGCCAGTCTAATCCTCGGGGTGGGTAACAACGCAGTCACCAACACGGGTATTGTGAGCTCCACCGACGGCTATGGTCGTTTGCTGGTATCCGGTAGCGCGAACATTGCGGCGGGTTCCTCGATCGGTTTGAAACAGCTGGGCACGTATGGCTTTGCCCAAGGCCAGCGGTATGTTGTGGTTCAGGCCAACACTACCGGTACCAACTATAACGCCAGCAACCTTCATTACACCGCAGCGGGTTATAACGTGACGGGTAGCAGCGTGGTGGATGGCAGCAACACTGACCTGCTGCTGACCCTGGGCAGTGCAATACCGGTCACCACCCCGGTCACGCCGACGACGCCGGACTATGCCCCGATCAATCAGGCGACCAGCACTGGTGGCAACGCGACCCTGGCCGGACTGTTCAATTACAGCGGCTATGATGCCGGCGTGATGAACCTGTTCAACGCCGCTGCCGCGCTTGATTCTTCCGCAGCGGGTAACCGCGCTGGCGCCCAGTTGAGCCCGACCGCGACCCTGTCGGCGGCCACTCAGGCGTCTACTGCTTCCACCGTGCAAGTGCTGAATGTCACCGGCGCGCACATGGATGTTCTGCGCACCTCTCAGATCGGCAGCAGCGGTGTGTCCACTGGCGAAAGCGCCAGCAACACCGGGCTCTGGGGCCAGGGCTTCGGCGGCACCTCTCGCTTGGGTGAGCGCGATGATGTCGCGGGCTACCACGCTCATTACAGCGGCATGCTGCTCGGTGCGGACGCTGCGCTGAACGACAGCTGGCGTGCGGGTGGTGTGTTCAGCTACACCAAAACCACAGTGAACAACGACGGCAATAACTCCGGCAGCTCGGCCGATGTGAAGTCCTACGGTCTGTTCGGCTACGCCAGCTACACCGGCAGCCCTTGGTATGTGGACATGTCGCTCGGTGCGATTCAGCACCAATACGACACCACGCGTGAAGTCAGCTTCCCCGGCTTTACCAGCACCGCCAAAGGCCAACACGATGGCATGCAGTACATCGCCTCGGTATTGGCCGGTTACCCGATCGATCTTGGCTCGAAGATGGCCAACACCGTGCTGACACCGATTGCCGGTTTGACCTACAGCACCCTGCGCCAGGACAGCTACACCGAGAAAGATGGCGGCGGCGCAGCGTTGAGCGTCAACGCCGACAATATCGGTTCGCTGAAGAGCGACCTGGGTGCCAAGCTGGAGCGTTCGTTCGGCACGCCATATGGCAACGTAGTGCCATCGGCGCAATTGACCTGGCGTCATGAGTACCATGACAAAGGCCTGCAGTCGGTTTCCAACTATGCGGCCGATACTTCGGGTGCCACCAGCTTCACCACCACGGGTGCGAAAACCATCGCCGACACCGGCGTATTGGCCCTTGGCGTGACGTTGATGCGCAGCCAGAACCTGAGCGTCGGGGCGAAGTACACCCTTGAAGCGGCCAGCGGTTACGCTGCCAACACCGGCGATGTGCAGGTGCGTTGGGACTTCTAATCCGTTAAATTCGGTTTAGTGGTTAACGCCCATTTTGCTGTCATAGAAAGTGGGCGTTTTAGATTCTGGGCGACGGCGGATACGAATCCGTTACGCCATAGTGCCCACCTCTTTTAGAAGGTCCTGTATGAGCGGTACACCAACGTCTTTCGACGGCCCGCAACTCACGATGTCTGAAGCCGTTACGCTGGCTTATACGCATTGGAACTCGGGTCAGGCACAACAGGCCGAACACCTGTGTCTGCGCATATTGGCCAAATGGCCCCAGCAGGCCGACGCCTTGCATTTACTCGGGCTGATCGCACACGCTTTTGGTCGGCTGGATCTGGCCATCAACTATATGCGCCAGGCTTGCCAGGCACTGGGCGCGCCAGCGACCTATTTCAGCAATCTGGCTGAAATGTGCCGGCAAAGGGGTCTGCTGGTCGAGGCCGAACAGGCTGGCCGACAGGCCGTTGCGCTGGACCCTGCGCTGGTCGATGCCTGGAGCAACCTGGGCATTATTTTGCAGGAAAGCGGCAAACTGGACGCCAGTCTTGAGTGCCTCGAGCGTGTCGTGACCCTGTGTCCCGACGCGGCAAAAGCGCACAACAATCTGGCCAATACGTATCGGCGCCTGGATCGACAGGATCGAGCCGAGTGGCATTACAAACAGGCGTTGACTCTCGACCCTGGTTACGCCGAGGTACACAGCAATTTGTCTTTTTTGCTGAGTTCACAAGGACACTTCGACGATGCAGTGGCTGCCGGGCGACGGGCTATTGAGCTCAATCCACGCCTGGCCGACGCGTACCTGAACATCGCGGAGGCCGAGACCCAGCGCCTGCAACTGGGTGAGGCCTTGCGCTGGTTGAATGCACTGCACGCCTTTGCGCCCGATCACGTGGGTGGCCTTACGGCACGCGCCCTTGTCTTGAGAAAAGCAGAGCGGTTCGACGAGGCGCTGCTATGCGCGCGGCAGGCGCTGGCATTGGCACCCGATGACGCAAGCGTCCATAACGCCATGGGCAATGTGCTACAGGGCCTCGGTTTACACGATGAGGCATTGGGACACTTCGATCAGGCAGCAGCACTGCCTGGTTCTGTTGTCGAAGAAGCGTTGCTCGCACGCGCTGCGCTATTCCTGGAAAGCGGCCGAAAGGAAGAAGCCGCAGAGGCTTTCGAACAGGTTGCGCTGGCGTTTCCAGGATCGATTCGCGCGATGGTTGGCCGTTCTGACAGCAAAAAATTCAAAGCCGACGATCCCGATATTGCCGCGATGGAAGCTGGACTGGCGCGCTCGGAAGGTCTGTTGTTGAGTGACAAGCTCGCCACCCATTTCGCTCTCGGCAAGGCTTACCTCGACACGGGGGATTCGGCGCGCGCCTTCCAGCACCTGGATACGGGGAATCGCCTGAAGCGTGAAACCTTCGCTTTTGATCCCCGTGCTACACAGCAATGGATGCAGCGTATCGCAGAGGTTTTCACCGACGAATTGCACGCTGCGCGTCAAGGGATGGGGGCGGCATCGTCGCTGCCGGTCTTCATTATTGGCATGCCGCGCTCCGGCACCAGTCTGGTTGAGCAGATTTTGGCTTCCCACCCGCAGGTACAGGGTGCTGGAGAACTGTCGTCGCTGCGCCTGGCGGTCGAAAGCATGGGCCCTTTCCCGCAAAGCACGGAAACCTGTTCACCTGACGATCTGGCCCGAATTGGCCGCGAGTACCTTGAACGGATCACGCCGCTGGCCAAGGGGCGCGATCGCCTCGTCGACAAGATGCCCGCCAACTTTCTCTATGCGGGTCTGATTCCGTTGATCCTGTCCGGCGCACGCATCATTCACTGTCGCCGCGACCCGGTCGACACGTGCCTGTCCTGCTACAGCAAGCAGTTCGGCGGAGAGCAACGGTTCACCTACGACCAGACCGAACTCGGGCAATTTCATCTCGACTACCAAGACTTGATGGCGCATTGGCGCGAGCTGTTGCCCGCCGAGTGCTTTATTGAGGTGGACTACGAGTCGGTGGTGGACGACCTTGAAGGTCAGGCGAAGCGGTTGATCGACTTTATCGATTTGCCGTGGGACGACGCGTGTCTGGACTTCCACAAGACCCAGCGCGTGGTACGTACCGCGAGCGTCAATCAGGTGCGGCAACCCATCTACAAAACGTCCAAAGGTCGCTGGCGTGCTCATGCCGAACAGCTCGGCCCATTGCTGGCGGCGCTGGGGATTACCGAAGCATGAAAGACTCAAGTGCGCGGCGGCCGTTCCTTCTGTTGGGAGCGCTCGCGTGTTTGTGCATGATGCTGGGGATGCTCGCTGGCTGCGCCGACCCGAACCTGCATGCCGACGCCATGGCGCAAACCGCGCACTTGCGTCGTGCTCAGGTCACTACCGACAGCTTCGTGCTGACCAGCTTTTACCGGATAACCCGTCCTGACTTGCCATTGACCGTCTACATCGAGGGCGATGGTCTGGCCTGGCGTTCGCGTACCGAGCCATCCGCCGACCCGACACCGCATCAGGCGCTGGGCCTGGCGTTGGCTGCGGCGGACCCTGCGGCCAACGTGGTTTATCTGGCGCGTCCTTGCCAGTTCACGCCGATGGCTGCCAATCCACGCTGTGATAAAAACTACTGGACCAACAAGCGCTTCGCCGATGAAGTCGTCGTTGCCATGAATCAGGCGGTGACCCACTACGCCGATCAAGTCCCTGGGCAGCGCATCCATCTGGTTGGGTATTCGGGCGGTGGCGCACTGGCAGTGTTGATTGCGGCAAGGCGTAACGATGTTGCATCAGTGCGTACTGTGGCCGGCAACCTTGATCATGCCGAGGTCAATCGCCTGCACCATGTGTCGCCAATGCCGGGATCGCTCAATGCCATCGATGTTGCCCCTCAAGTAGCAAGCATCGCGCAGATCCACTTCAGTGGCGGCGATGACGCGGTCGTGCCGCCTTTGATTGCGCAACGTTTCGTCGCTGCCACTGGCGGCCGATGTGCACAAACTCATGTCGTGCCGGGCATGAATCATGAAAGCGACTGGGCTGGCCGCTGGCCGGATCTGCTCAAGATCCCACCTTTATGCTCCACAGGATTCTGACGATGAATAATAACCTGACCGCCGTACCGCACTCGCTGACTGCGTCGGATCGCAATGCGCATTATGGCCATAGCGGCGCGGTATTGTGGCTGACCGGGCTCTCCGCCTCGGGTAAATCCTCTTTGTCCATGGCGCTGGAGTTCGCCCTGACGGAGATGGGGTATTCCTGCTATGTGCTCGACGGTGACAACGTGCGCAGAGGCCTGAATGCCAATCTCGGTTTCAGTGCGCGAGACAGAACCGAGAACATACGGCGAGTGGGGGAGGCGGCGGCCTTGTTTGCCGACGCGGGCTTGATTTGCATCACCGCGTTTATTTCCCCTTACCGCGAGGACCGTGCGCGTGCACGTGATTCGATCGGGCAGGTGTTTCACGAAATTCATATCGCAGCCGACCTCGCGACGTGCGAGGCACGAGACCCTAAAGGTCTGTACAGGAAAGCGCATGCTGGCGAGCTGCTTGAATTCACCGGTGTCAGCGCGCCGTATGAAGCGCCGGAGGATCCTGAGCTGACCCTCGACACGGGTAATGAATCGATCGCAGCGAGTCTGGAGAAGCTGGTTAACTACGTGACAAGCCATATCCCCCTCAGTAAACCGTTACGGAGCTGATACTCCGCCGCTAAACCTACAGGCCCTTTCGAGTCAGTTGGCCCAAGGTTTCCAGTTGTTGTTTATCCAGATCGGAGACGATGATGAAACGCATGTGGTTCTGGCGCCAGGACACGATGTTATAGCCGCGTTTTGATTGGCTTTGCAGTCCACTGTCTGCTTGTGTCGTGGGTACAACAAACGTGTTGATGATGTGTTTGTCATGGCGATAGGAGAGTGCGGCTGCGGTCTGATGCTGCAGATAGTCCAGGCGTCCGCCAAGGAGAGGGAAACCCTGGGCGGAGAAGTCATACACAGGGGGTGAAAAATCAAGTTTGCCAGTAAACCAGGGTTTGACAGTGTGTTTGTCGGAGGAAGCGATATCCATTAAATGCTCGCCCATGAGTGAGCGTACATGGCTTGAGACGGCTTCATCCGTCCAGATGTCGTCACTGGACGGGGTTTCTGCGTAGAGGAATAGTGCTGCCGCAAATACTGCGGCTGACAGAACGGGGGCGCCCCAGTTGCATAGCATCTTCCAGGTACTTGTCTTGGAAGCGGGCGGCGATTGAAGGCTGGAACGTATGCTTTCGGTAAGCGATACGGGCGCTCTGTAGTAGGGGGCGTGTGCCTTTACGGCACGTGCCAGTCGTTTCATTTCTTCGAGTCGCTGCGTGCATTCGGAACAGTTTCCCAAATGCTCGGCAAGCTGTTCCTGCACGGGCGTTTCCAGCTCGTTGTCCAGATAGCCGTGCATCAGCGTGTGGCACAGACCACAGTTCATCTCATTCATGACGGTACAACTTCAGAAATTCAGTTTTGAGCATGGCTCTCGCCCGTGCCAACCGCGACATGACCGTGCCCAGTGGTACGTCAGTCACCTTCGCAATGTCCTTGTAAGGCATGTCTTCCAATGCCTTTAAAACGATCACCTCACGGAACACCGGTGGCAGGGCTTTGAGTGCCTGCTGAAGGAGTGCGGCATCTTCCGTACGTATGGCGTCAATCTCCGGCGTCAGCGCATGACTAAGCGCCATATCATCTTCCGATATGCCTTCACCTATCGCGACCCATCGGTGGCCTGCCGAGGCCTTGAGCCAGTTATAGCTTTCATTGCGGACAATGGTCAGCAGCCACGCCTTGGCATTCCCGCCCTCAAAACGATGGAGGAATTTAAACGCCTTTAAAGCGCTTTCCTGCACAACATCATGTGCAGCACTTTCGTTGGCGGTGAGCCACCGCGCGAGGTTGTAAGCCGCGTCCATGTGCGGCGCTAACAGCTCATCAAAACGCTTCATATCGGCTGTGTGGCTCAGTCTCATCTCGTTATCAACTCTCATTCGGCCGGTTTTATTCCCTCATGCCGCAATATTTTTGATCGTGGAATAAAAATGCCCCTTCGCTAGTTATAGACCCTGACAGCCTGTTCACTGCAAACCACACCTTGAGGAGTCTTTATGAAAACGGGTCCGAACACACCTGAAGACGTGACCGATGAACGCCGCGGTCTTAGCCGAAGAGAACTCTTGAAATGCTCGGCGTGGGCGGGCGCGGGGGTGCTATGGGTGATGAGCGGTGGCATTCCGCGTGCATTTGCACTGGATGATGCCGGGGCGGTATTGAAAGGAGATGTACTGGCCAGCGACTTTCACTTTGTGCAGATAAGCGACACGCATATCGGTTTCAACAAAGAAGCGAACCCCGAACCGCTCAAAACATTGCAACTGGCAATCGACAAGGTCATCGCCCTGCCGAAAAAGCCCTCACTTATTTTGCACACCGGTGACATTACCCATCTCTCTAAAGAGGAAGAGTTCGACACCGCCGATCAGGTGCTGAGGCGCCTGCCGTCGACTGTGCACTACGTACCGGGCGAGCACGACACGCTTGATGAGGGCGGTGGCAAAGCGTATCTGGCTCGATATGGTAAAGGCACAAAAGGCAACGGGTGGTACAGCTTCGATGACCATGGCGTACATTTCATTGGTCTGGTAAATGTCTTTGATTTTCAGCCAGGTCGTGAAGCGACGCTCGGTGCTGACCAGTTGCAATGGTTGGCAGATGATTTACGCGCGGTAGCAACCAGCACGCCCGTCGTTGTATTCACCCATATCCCGCTGTGGACTATCTATCAGCCTTGGGGGTGGGGAACCGAGGACGGTGATCAGGCCATCGCAATGCTTCGTAAGTATGGCTCGGTGACGGTCCTCAATGGTCACATTCATCAAGTCATTCAGAAGGTCGAGGGAAACATCACCTTCCACACTGCGCGCGCTACGTCTTATCCCCAACCGGCTCCTGGCACTGCGCCTGCCCCCGGTCCCATGACTGTGCCTGCCGATCAGTTGCGCAATTATCTGGGGATCACCGACGTCAAGGCGACACAAGGCGATCACCCTTTGGCATTGATCAACTCAACGCTTATTTAATGAACCTATCCCTATGAAAAAATATGCGCAGATGCTTGCTCTGAGCGGCTTGTTGGCCTCGGCCTCAACGTGGGCGCAAGACATACAAATCAACATAAAAGAGTTCATGTACTCGCCGAAAGAGCTAACAGTGGCGGTTGGCACAAAAGTGACCTGGGTGAATGATGACCAGGTGCCCCACACGGTCGTTGAAGTGAATAAGGTGTTCCGGTCAGGGGCATTGGATACCAATGACTCTTTTTCCTACACGTTCTTGATACCCGGCACATTTGAGTATTTCTGCATCTTGCACCCGCAAATGATCGGGAGCGTCAGGGTGACTCAATAAAAAGTTGTATGGGTGGGTGGGGGCTAAATGGCAAGGCCGTCACTGTGAACCCTCGGAAACGCAGAAAGCCGCGCAATGCGCGGCTTTCTTGCAAAGCGAATCAGCGGCTGAAGATCACCGCGAAGCGCTTACTTTTGTTGCGATAAAAACTCGATCAAATCACCGCGTTCCTTGGCATCCGGCAGGCCCTTGAACTTCATTTTGTCTTCGGGCACTACGGCTTTTGGATTGGCGATGTAAGCGTCGAGCTTGTCTGCAGCCCACTTCAGGTTCGCGGCCTTCATGGCGTCGGAATAGTCGAAGCCCGGCACGCTGGCCGATGGGCGACCGAGTACGCCGACCAGGCTGGGGCCTTTCTTGTTTTTCAACGGCTTGGCCAGGCTGTGACAGTCCGAGCAGTTGGCGTCGAACGAGTCAGCTCCGGCAGTCGCGTCGGCGGCGCTCGCAGGCGATGCAAACTGCGTCAGCGCCATGCATGTAAGCGCGGTCAAGACCAGTTTCTGAAGGGGTGCTGCTCTACGTGTTTGCATTTGAACCTCTCCGGCACGCATTAAAAGGCAGTCCATATCATCAGCATCAAGGTGTCGTTATCTGATGCATCGCGGCCATTGCCGTCGTAGTTAGTACTTGAACCGTTGTAGCGGCTATACATCGTGTATTGCGCGCCCAACCGTACGTTGGCCAGCGGCGCACCCCACGAATTTTCTTTGCCGAACGGTGACCAGTCGGCCTGAAGTATGTAGCCGCTGGTGTCCGTAAGGCCTGTGCGACTGCCGTCCAGAGGGTTCGATGTGAAGGCGGTGGTGTCTTCCTTGGAACCGAAGTTGTTGAAGTAGCCCAAGGTGACGCCGTAGGTATTGTCGAAGTAGTACGAGCCATTCAGGTTAAGCGCGTTGGTCGTGTTGTCGCTACGACCAACATCCCCGGCAGCGAGCGAAGCATCCAGGGTCTTTTTCTCATGGATCAAGCTGCTGTTGAGAGTGAAGACATGACGGCGAGTGCCCAGAAACTGGTAGCTCGCATCGACGCCGATATCCCGGTATTTATCCGTCGCTCCGGACGTTGAACCAGGGTGTATGTCGGCGTTCATGCCGAACAGCCCGGCGCTGAAATTCTGCCGGTTAAATGAGTTGGTGTAGGCCACGCGCCAGTAGGGCGACAAACCACTTATCTGGCTCACGTCGGCGCTGGTTTGCGCCACGTTGGTCTTTTTCAGCATCCAAAGAGACTGGCTGCGGTAAGCGCCCAGCTCAACGTAAATGTTGTCGTCCCAGAAGGCGTAGCCCGTCAGGCCCATCACTTGGTGCTCCAGCCCTCCAGCAATAAGCGGCGAACCACTTGGGGCAGGCGCCAGCTCCGCTGTCATGTAGGGAAAGCCCCAGGCAGGCGTGGTGTTCCAAGGGTCCTGGACCGTCGGATTGTTGTTCAGCGACAGACCGAGAACGGTGTCTTTGCCTGCCAACGTGGTGGTCGTGGCATAACGCAGATCGACGTTATCAAGTGCGGTTTTGCGGTCAATGTCGGAGTAAGTGGCTTGAGCGAGGCCGCCAAAATGTTCGGACACACCGCCAGCGGCAAACACTGAGGCTTCCTGGAGCGACAAGTTGTCGTTCTTACCATCGTAAGGGCCGGCATTGTCCGGAAGCTTTTTGCTCGTGTGCTCGACGGTACCGACCAGCATGGCCGACAGCAGGGATTCTGGACCACCTGCGTCGGAGCCGCCTTTTTCGGTATAGCCCCCGATCTTGAATTTCTGGCCGTACGGCGTGAGCTGCGGACCAAAGGCGCCAATATGGCAGGCCGTGCAGGCCTGACCGGTCTGACGGGCAAAGCTTGGCAAGGCATTGGCTTGGTACGGCAGGCTCAGGCAAAGCGCCAAAGCTGCCCAGCTACCCATGCGACTGCGTTTGATGCGCCGGTGAATCGAGGTGAGGGGATGATTATTGTCCGTGTACTGCATGACGTTTCCTTGCTGGATCAGTGCGATTTTTTAAGTGTTGTTGCTGTTCCGGTACGTGTCCGAGCCCCATGTCGATAGCCTTGTTCAGCCCTTGTTTATGGGCGCAAGCGTTCTCAATAGGCGTACAGGAAGCATGGAGCGCAGGACGTCATCCTTACGCCAGAAGTGATGCCAAAGGGCTGCACCGACATGCGCACCGATCAGTGCGATAAATAGCCATGCCAGGGTTTCGTGCACATCACCGAGTTGGTCAGCCAGATCACGGTTTTTTGCGATCAGCTCTGGCAAGTTCACTAGTCCGAAGAGGCTGACGGCTTTACCCGCCGCATTACTGAACAACCATCCGGTGACAGGCAGTGCCAACAAGAACAGATAGAGCACCGTGTGCGCGGCCTGCGAAAGAAGACGAATGCCTTTCGGCAAACTGGCAGAGACATGCTCAGATGAAATGCGAAAGCGAGCGATCAGACGTGCCACAACAAGCAGCAAAATAACGACGCCGAAGGAGCGGTGAAGGTTGAGCAGAAGAAGGCGTACTTCACTGGCCTCGACAACATCACGCAGCAGCACTGCGCAAACGGCGAAGATAATGATCCCGAAGGTTGTCCAGTGCAGAGCAATAGTCAGGTTGTGGTGCCTGGGGAAACGGATTTTCATGCTCATGCCTCGCGCGGCTAATGGTGAAAGCGACGCGAACTTGGCAGCTGAAGCTTAAGGGGATATTAAGATGTATCCAAACGTAACAAGCCCGTGCTTGAGCCGTTTGGTGGCGACCGATCTGGCGGCCATGAGTGAGCGTCAGCTTCTTGCGCTGTCCTTAGCTGCCTAACTAGTTACGGAATGTGTCATTTGTTGCTGTGCAGTACTTGTACAAGCTTTGGTTTGTGTATAGCTTTGCTGGCAGGTGGTTCAGACAAAAAATATAGGCGCCCTCCTGGTTGTTCGCAGAGCGAGTTTTGCGAGCACGTGAGGAAGTAATGTTTTCACCTCTAACTGTTTATTCGTACAACTGGGTGCAAGTTGATTTCAATATAAGCAGGCTTGAGCATCTAAATGATATGACGACCTTTCCAGGCTTGGCCTTGTCATTCCACCTTCACCTCCACCTCAACGTGCACGAAGGATTAAAGTTTTGAAGTTCAACATTGCACGCTTGATGCTCGGTAGCGCGACCGTACTCATCCTTGTAGCGCTGGGTCTCTCATTGTGGACGTCCTACCAAGTCAACCGGTTAGACGATTTGGGCAACCAACTGGAGAACCTCAGCGAGGCTCAGGAAGGCGCGCAAGAACTGCGCTATCACACGGCGCAGGTACAGCAGTTTTATACCGACGCCAGTTTGACCGGCGACCGAGAAGCCGCCAGCGAAGGCCACCAGCATTTCCAGCAGGCTCTCGAAAAACTGATTGAACTGAAGCGTCTGGTTCCGGAACTGAGTCGTGAACTGGAGGCTACGCGTGAGCCGATGGAGCGGCTCGATAGCGTCGGCGAACAAATGTTTCAGGCGTACAGCGTCTCAGGCAAAGTCGCTGGCGATAAAGTAATGGAAGCGTTTGACCGGCATTCGGATGAGGTTATCCGCAGCTTTGCGGCTCTTCACGGCCCCTTGGCTGAAAACTACAGAGCCAACCTCGCTATAACCGACACGGTGCGCGAATCTCTTAAAGTTAATAATTTGCTGGCCTGGGCGCTGGTGTTGGTGTTCATGCTCGGCACGCTATGGTTGATCAGTCGTCGAGTGCTGCCGCCGCTAAATCACTTGTCTCATTCATTGCAGGATTTGAGTGCGGGAACAGGCGATCTTAGCCATACCTTACGCCAGGACAATGACGACGAAATCGGTGAAGTAGTCGCTGATTTCAATAAGTTTGTGGCTGGGCTGCGTCTGCAAATATCGACCGTGGCCGAAGTCGGTAACACCTTGGGCGACTCGTCCAGTCAGTTGGTCAATGACGCACAGGCTGCCGAGCAAAGCGCTGAAGTACTGCGCGTTGAAATTGAACAGGTGGCCACGGCTGTCAATCAGATGGCTGCAACGGTTCAAGGGGTCGCCTCCAATGCCAAAGCCAGCTCCACACAAACCGGCGATGCGGATCGCCAGGCGCAGGTGGCACTGGGCGCAATCAACCAGACAATCGCTGATATCCACACGTTGGCCGATGAAGTGCGCGGGGCCGCCGAAGTCATTCAAGCCCTGGAAACACACTCGCGATCCATCGGTGGCGTTCTGGAGGTTATCCGCACTATTGCCGAGCAGACCAACCTACTGGCACTCAACGCTGCCATTGAAGCGGCACGTGCGGGCGAGCAAGGTCGAGGTTTTGCTGTGGTCGCCGATGAGGTGCGGACGCTGGCCAGTCGAACGCAGGCTTCAACTCAGGAAATTCAAGGCATGATAGAGCGCCTGCAAAATACGTCCAGGCAGGCAGTGAAGGTCATGGAAGACAGTTGTGGACATGCCGAAAGAGGTGTCGCGCAGGTTGAATCAGCGGGTCAGGCTTTAATCAGCATCAGCACGCTGGTGGCATCCGTTTCGGAGATGAGTTCGCAGATCGCCGAGGCCGCACGTGAACAATCGACAGTCAGCGACGAAATCAACCAACGCATCAGTAATGTGGCCGACGTGGCGGTGCGGACTGTCAAACTGTCTGAAAGTACGCTGGCCCGTGGTAAGGCGGCAGGTGAAGATGCCAAACGGCTAGGAAAAGTTGTGAGTCAGTTTAAACTTTGATGGAATGTCTTTGACACAATATTCACATAAGCAATGTCACGGTGGTATTACTGTGAAAGTGCGTTACCTGACAATAATAAGGCGCTCATTATGACGTTAAGAAATATCAAGCTGAATACAAGAGCCCTCCTCAGTTTTGGCATCATCTGTCTCCTCCTGATAGGGCTTGGCGGAACAGAACTCTATAAAATGAGCGCCATTAATACGTCAGTGGTTGATCTTCAAACCAATTGGTTACCCAGTGTGCGTCAAGCCTCGAAGATCGAAGCCGCTGGCCTGCTTTATCGCCTCGATGCACGGCGTTTCGTGATGGATGACGACCGGCAAAGTGCCGCTTCACGAGAAAAGCTGAACACGTTGAAGGCAACGTTGACAGAGCTTTCCGAGGCGTATGCACCGCTTGTTTCCAGTCCCGAAGAAGGGGATAAATATAAACAAGTCAGCCGTAATGTCGCAGCGTATGAAGCCAAAATTGACGAACTCATGGAGCTCAGTAAAACAAAGCCTGTTGCAGAGCTCACGGTGTTTATTCGCGACGTCACCAGCCCCTCGGCAAAAGCGTTGCAAGCCTCGGTTCAGGAGTTGATCCGCCTGAATGAAGAGGGCGCTCAGCTGTCGGGTCAGAGTGCGCGTGACAGTTTTGAAAGTGGATTGACCCTGACGATTATATTTGTCGTGGTCGCGGTTATTATTACGATCCTGGTGGCGACTGCGTTTACCCGCAGTATTACCGTGCCTGTTCTGGCGCTGCTGGGGGCAACGAAGCAAATCGCTGCAGGGGACCTGCGAGCCGCAGTGGACGTCACGGGTTCAGATGAACTGACTGACCTTCAAACGGCGACGGCGGCGATGCTTCTAAGTCTTAAAACGACGATCCAGCATATCTCGGATTCCTCCAGCCAACTGGCCTCCGCCGCAGAAGAAATGAGCGCGATCACGAAGGAGTCCACCGCCGGCATCCAGCAACAAAGCATGGAAACCGAGCAGGCGGCGACTGCCGTTAATGAAATGACAGCCGCAGTGGAGGAGGTCGCGCGCAACGCCGTTTCGGCATCGCATTCGACGCAGGCGTCCGAGCGCTCGGCTCAAACCGGTCAGGAAAGAGTTCGTCAGACCATTGGCTCGATTGAAAAGCTCAATTCGAGTGTCGATCAGACGAGTACTGAAGTGGAAGATCTGGCCCGGCAGGCTCAGGACATCGCCAAGGTACTTGATGTCATTCGCTCAATCGCAGAGCAAACCAACCTGCTGGCATTGAATGCCGCCATCGAGGCTGCGCGTGCCGGCGAGCAAGGTCGTGGATTTGCTGTCGTCGCCGATGAAGTCAGGGCGCTTGCGCACCGTACTCAAACGTCTACCCACGAGATCGAGCAAATGATCCAGGTCATACAGGCCGGGTCGTATAAAGCGGTGCAATCGATGAAGCAAAGCAGTGGAGACGCGACTGCCACGCTTTCGATTGCCCATGAAGCCGGGGTCGCCATCTCGGAAATAGCTGCGGCCATTTCCGCGATTAATGAACGGAACCTGCTGATCGCGACCGCCTCGGAAGAACAGGCACACGTGGCGCGATCGGTTGATCAGAACCTTATAAGTATTCGCAATCTCTCCATCCAGAGCTCATCGGCGGCCAGCCAGACATCTGTGGCCAGTGGCGAGCTCTCCAGGCTTGCGGTAGACCTGAACAGGCTGGTGTCGAGATTTTCTGTTTAAACAGATGGTCGGGGGACTTTTCGGGGATCGTTTTAACTAGAACTCCGTAGAGCAGTAATGCCCACGCGTCATTACAAGCCGGTGTTCATCGTGCTTAAACGTATTGCAGTGACCGAGCTTTGCCTCGGGATGTACATTCATAAATTCTGCGGCTCATGGGTCGACCACTCTTTCTGGAAGCCCAGCTTTCTGCTCAAAAGTGAAAGCGAACTGCAGCGGATTCTCGCATCCAATCTCTCCGAACTGTGGATTGATACGGATAAGGGGGGCGACACAGGCGCGGCTCAAGCGGGCGAAGTATCAGAGGAGCGCGATACCGCTACTCAAATACCTGAGCAGGTAGAAGAGGGCCTTACGCCGCCTCGAGTATCCCTGAAGGAAGAAATATCACAGGCATTGAAGCTGTGCTCTCGCTCCAAGGCAGCCGTTGTCGAGATGTTCAGTGATTTGCGCATGGGCCGCGCGGTCGAGCTGGAGGGCATCGGCGGACTGGTCGAGGACATATCCAACTCGTTACTGCGCAATTCCCATGCGCTGATCAGCGTGGCGCGCTTGAAGCAGTCCGACGAATACACGTACATGCATTCGGTCGCTGTCTGTGGGTTGATGATCGCATTAGCCCGCCAACTGGGCTTTTCGGCTGAGCAGGTCAAGGAAGCCGGGATGGCGGGTTTGCTGCATGACGTAGGCAAGTTGGCCATCCCCATTGCCATCCTCAATAAGCCAGGCAAGCTCAGTGATACCGAGTTCGATACTATGCGCGGCCACCCCGAAGCGGGTGCGGAGATGTTGCTGGGGAGCCGACACTTCAGTGCTCGGATACTGGATGTGTGCCTTCACCATCACGAAAAGTACGATGGCAGTGGCTACCCGCATCGGCTTGCGGGTGAGCAGATCAGCCTGTTCGCCCGGATGGGAGCTGTTTGCGATGTCTATGACGCGATAACGTCTGATCGCCCCTATAAAAAAGGCTGGTGCCCTGCGGACTCAATTCGAAAAATGGCCGAATGGGAGGGCCATTTCGACAAGAAAATATTCCAGGCATTTGTTAAATGTATCGGCATCTATCCGGTCGGCACCTTGGTTCGCCTGGAAAGCGGACGCATCGGCGTGGTCATTGAGCAGCACGACAAGTCGCTGCTGACACCGAAAGTGAAGGTATTCTTTTCGGCTCGATCCAGAGTGCCAATTGAGCAAACCATAGTGGATCTGGCCAAGCGGGCAGGGGAGGACAGAATTATCAGTCGCGAGAGAGTTGAAGATTGGGGCTTCAAAGGCATCGACGAACTGTGGTCAGGCCTGGAGGCCAGCAAGACCTCACATTTCGACCCCAAATAGAAAGGCCTGTAATGAGGCTTGGCAAGGATCAATCCTGGGCCAAGGCCCATATGCCGAGAAACACGAAAGCCGCGCAATGCGCGGCTTTTTGTATGGTGGGCCCAGTAGGACTCGAACCTACGACCAAGGGATTATGAGTCCCCTGCTCTAACCAACTGAGCTATAGGCCCTCAGTAGGTCGCGGATTATAACGATGGTTTCCCTGCTGTGCTATCCGAAAAGTCCGAAACGTTCATAAGAAGAAACCTCGCACAGAATTCTTCGGCGCGCAGGGGCAGGCTGACGATGAAGCCCTGGATTTGTTCGCAGCCTTCTTGTGCAAGGAATTCCTGCTGCTCCAGGGTTTCTACGCCTTCGGCGATGACAGTCAGTTGCATGCTGCGTCCCAGGGCGATGATGGCGCGGACGATGGCTGCGTCGTGAGTGTCGTCGGGTAGGCCGCGGACGAAGGATTGGTCGATCTTCAGGATGTCCAGTGGCAGGCGTTTGAGGTAGCTGAGGGATGAGTAGCCAGTGCCAAAGTCGTCGATGGCGAGTTGGACGCCGAGCTTTTTCAGTTTGTGCAGCACGGCGAGTGCGTCTTCGGCCTGGCTCATGATGAAGTTTTCGGTGATTTCCAGTTGCAGGCAGCCGGGTTCGAGATCGGATTCTTTGAGCAGTTGTTCGATCCGTTGCAGCAGGTTGGGTTGGCGCAGTTGCATGCCGGCCAGGTTGACCGAGAGCGGTCCGAACGGTTTGTAGTTCTTGTTCCATTCACACATCTGGCGACAGGCGCTTTCCAGCACCCAGTCGCCGATCTGCAGGATCATGCCGTTTTCTTCAGCCAGGGGTATGAAGTGTTCCGGGGGCACGTCGCCGAGTGTCGGGTGACGCCAGCGAATCAGGGCTTCAGCCCCCACCAGCCGTTTTGACAGCAGGCACAGTTTCGGCTGATAGCAAAGACTCAGCTCGTTGCGCTCCATGGCGCGCCTTAGCTCATGTTCCAGCGCAATTCGTTCGCTGGCCTGTGCGGTGAGGTCGCGGGTATAACTTTCGACCCGGTTGCGCCCTTTGGCTTTGGAGCGGTACATCGCGGCGTCGGCGTTTTTGACCAGTGTGGCGACATCGCCGCCGTCGGCCGGGAAGAGGCTGGTGCCAATGCTCGCGCTGATGAAAAACTCGTGTTCGCCTGCCTGGAACGGCGCGCCGAAGCACGCCAGCAGTTTGTTCGCGACCGTTTCGGCGTCGCCGGGATGTAGCAGGCCGGGCAGCAGGATGATGAACTCGTCGCCACCCAGGCGTGCGACGGTGTCCACGTCGCGCAGTTGCTCTTTGAGGCGCAACGCGATGCCTTTGAGCAGTAGATCACCCACCGGGTGGCCGAGGCTGTCGTTGATGTGCTTGAAGCGGTCCAGGTCGAGAAAAAGCACTGCGCCCTGGCCACAGACTTCCTCGCTATGACTGAGCGCTGCTTGCAGGCGACTCTCGAACAACGTGCGGTTGGGAAGACCGGTCAGCGGGTCGTGGTGAGCCTGATAGTCGAGACGTGCCTGTGCATGTTTGAGGCTGGAAATATCGGCGAACACCGCGACGAAATGGGTGATGACCTGCTCGGGGTTACGCACTGCGCTGATCGTCAGCCAGCTTGGATAAAGCTCGCCGTTCTTGCGCCGATTGCTGATTTCACCCTGCCAATGCCCTTCGTCCGTCAACTGGTACCACATGGCGGCGTAGAAGGCGCTGTCATGCTGGCCTGACGCGAGCAGACGTGGGGTCTGGCCGAGGGCTTCCTCTTCGCTGTAGCCGGTGATTTCAGTGAACGCGCGGTTTACGGCGCTGATGTTCTGTTGGGTATCGGTGATCAATACGCCCTCGGCCGTGCTCTCGAATACGGTAGCGGCGAGTTGCAGTTTCTCCTGCATTTGATGGCGGTCAGTGATGTCGCGGGCGATGGTCAGCATGCAGTCTTCACCGCCGATTGGCAGCGGCCTCGCGGACATTTCACACAGCCTTATCTGACCATCCCTGCGCCGAATGTGGGTGCTGAAGTCACGAACAAAACCATCGCGCTTGAGCTGCTCGATCATTTTGGCGCGCTCGTTCAGATCGACCCAAATCCCCAGATCGAGGGTCGAGCGATCCAAAGAGAGTGCGCTGTTGTAGCCAGTGATTCGGCTGAAGCCTTCATTGACTTCAATCAGCAGGCCATCGCTTTCGCGTGTGATGAGCAAGCCATCGGGGGAGGAGTGGAAGGCCTTGGCGAATTTCTCCTCGGATATTTGCAGTTGTTGTTGCGCTTCTTTGAGTGGGCTGATGTCACGCACGACGACCACGAGGGCCGGCGTCGAGTCGAGGTCGAATGGCTCGGCGGATATCAGGCCGGTGAACAGACGTCCGTCCAGGCGGCGAAAGGGCATTTCCAGGTTGCGGATGCTGCCGCCCTGCAAGCGCATCAGCAGGCTTGGACCGATGCCGGGCACGCCCCAGATATCAAGCTGGGTTGCGGTTTTACCGATGACCTCCCTGGCAGCGATCCCGACTTGCTCTTCAAACGCTTTGTTGGCCTCAAGCAGGCAGCCGTCGGACCGGCGGGCGATCACCAGGATGTCCGGGCATTGCCTGAACACTGAGGCGAACTTCTCTTCAGAGAGGCGCAGAGCGTTCTCGGTTTGTTTGGTTTCGCTGATGTCGATCATCAGACCGCGCATCACCGGTTCGTGGCCATGTTCGATCAGGCTGACAATATCCCGTACCCAGAGGGTTTTGCCTTCGGCGCTGATGACGCGATAGTCGAGGCTGTGGTCCCTGCCTAAACAGGTCTCCTGATTGCAAAACCGCTCCGCTTCCTCGATGTCTGCCGGGTGCACGATGCTCCGCCAGAACCCCGGTTTACGCCAATCGGCCAATGGATAACCGAGCAGATCTTCCGCGTGGGGGGAGACATAGCTGTAGGTGTAATCGCTCATGCTCGCTTCCCAGGCGATGGCCGATAGGCTTTCGACCAACCCGCGATAGTGGTATTCGCTACTGCGTAGCTCTTGTTCCAGATCCACTCGCCGCGATATTTCCGAGCTCAGTCTGCGATTGATGCGAATGACCACGATGAGCACGGTGGACAGCAGCAACAGCCCGGGAAGCCCGTAGCGCAGGAAGTTCTGCCAGAACCTGGGGTGATCAAGCACGCTGCCCACCCAGCGCTCCTGAATGCTGCTGATTTCCGCTGGGCTCAGGTCGGCCAGCGCTTTATCCAGGATGCCGGCCAACAAGGGTTGATCGTGCGGAACGGCCATTGCCAGTTGATAGCGATACGGTGTCTCACCGCTTACGTAGATGCCCCCAAGCTTGAGTTGACGCATGCTCCAGACGCTGGACGCCAGATCGCTCACGACGGCATCTACCTGGTCCGCGGCCAAGGCCTGAAGGGCGGAGCTGACGTTGGGCAGCGCGACCAGGTTTAGATCGGGGTGATGGGTGCGCAGGAGTTCGTGAGGTGCATAGTTATCCACGACGGCAACTTTAAGGCCGTAAAGCTCTTGCAGGTTGTGCGGGTGTACGCTGCCTTCATGGGCAAGAATAACAATCGGGAAATCCAGGTAAGGGCGGGTAAACGATAGATAGTTCTGGCGCTCCGGTGTGGACATTATTCCTGGCAGTAAATCTATTTCACCTCGTTTGGCTTCGTTTAAAACCTCACTCCATCCGACCGGTTCGATCGGCTGCAATGAGACGGCGAGCCGCTGCTCGATAAGTGCAACGTAGTCCGCCGCAAGCCCTTGATAACGCCCATTTTCATCGCGAAATTCAAAAGGCGGCCATGTGGCGTCAACGCCCAGGCGAAGTTCTTTGTGTGAACTAAGCCAGGTATGTTCCTCATCAGAAAGGGTCAGGGCGTTCGCCGTTACTGTCGCGCCGATCATGTAAAAGAAAATAATGGCCGGCAGTCGTGGCATGGCAGCCTCAATTAGGCAAAAGGATGTAATCCGAGTGTAGTCGGGCGCCGGAGGAGGTGGGCAAACTTAATTCTGCACAATGCAAAACCCCCAGCAAGGCCGGGGGTTTTGTTGTATCGGGTCTACGTATTACTCGTCGAGGAACGAACGTAGATGTTCGCTTCTCGTCGGGTGACGCAACTTGCGTAGCGCCTTGGCTTCGATCTGACGAATCCGCTCACGGGTTACGTCAAACTGCTTACCGACCTCTTCAAGCGTGTGGTCGGTGTTCATGTCGATGCCGAAGCGCATGCGCAGAACCTTGGCTTCGCGAGCGGTCAAGCCCGAGAGCACTTCGCGCGTCGCTTCCTTGAGGCTTTCGACCGTGGCGACATCGATTGGCGACTGCATAGTCGAGTCTTCGATGAAGTCACCCAGGTGCGAATCTTCGTCGTCACCGATCGGGGTTTCCATGGAGATCGGCTCTTTAGCGATCTTCAATACCTTGCGGATTTTGTCCTCAGGCATTTCCATGCGTTCGCCCAGCTCTTCCGGGGTCGGTTCGCGACCCATTTCCTGCAGCATCTGCCGGGAAATACGGTTGAGCTTGTTGATCGTCTCGATCATGTGCACCGGAATACGAATGGTGCGTGCCTGGTCGGCAATCGAGCGGGTAATCGCTTGACGGATCCACCAGGTGGCATAAGTCGAGAACTTGTAACCACGACGGTATTCGAACTTGTCCACCGCTTTCATCAAGCCGATGTTGCCTTCCTGAATCAGATCGAGGAACTGCAGGCCACGGTTGGTGTACTTCTTGGCGATGGAGATCACCAGACGCAAGTTAGCTTCAACCATCTCTTTCTTCGCGCGGCGGGCTTTAGCCTCACCGATCGACATGCGACGGTTGATGTCCTTGATCTCGGAAATCTTTAAACCTGTTTCGGTTTCGAGTGCGATCAGCTTTTGCTGGCAACGCTGGATATCCGGTTGCAGGCGACCAATGGCTTCAGCATATTTGCCTTTGCCTTTAGCCAGCCCATCGGTCCAGCTCTCGTCGATTTCATTGCCCGGGAACAGGCGAAGGAAGTCGGCGCGTGGCATACGTGCATCACGTACACACAGCTGCATGATGGCGCGTTCCTGAGCGCGCAAGCGATCAAGTGCACTGCGAACTCGCTCGACCAGGCCTTCAAACTGTTTAGGAACCAGTTTGATCGGCATGAACAGCAGTGCCAGTGCAACCAGCTCGGCGGTTGCCTGCTTGCTGCCACGGCCGTGCTTCTTCAATGCCTTGCGGGCAATTTCCATTTGATCGGAAACTGCACCGAAGCGCTGCTGAGCAATGATCGGATCCGGACCGCTTTCGACTTCTTCTTCGTCGTCGGTTGCGGTTTCGTCCTTCTCTTCCTCGTCGTCGTCACCTTCAGCAGCTTTCGCTGTTTTCGGGTCGACAGGCGGCGGCACTTCGGCTGGCGGCGCAATGCCGTCATCCGGGTCGATGTAACCGCTCAGAACATCGGAAA
Source organism: Pseudomonas sp. ASL8 (assembly GCF_056680355.1). NCBI lineage: Bacteria > Pseudomonadati > Pseudomonadota > Gammaproteobacteria > Pseudomonadales > Pseudomonadaceae > Pseudomonas > Pseudomonas sp. ASL8. Next base: position 2,116,297 of record NZ_CM155278.1, read on the forward strand.
GACGCCCACCTTCGGTCGTGACTCGTGTGTATTCGGAGAGAATATGGTCAACCGTGCCAGGGAAGTGCGCGATTGCGCCCATCACTTCACGGATGCCCTCTTCGATACGTTTGGCGATTTCAATTTCGCCTTCACGGGTCAGAAGCTCAACGGTACCCATTTCGCGCATGTACATGCGCACTGGGTCAGTCGTGCGACCGATGTCGGTCTCGACCGCTGCCAACGCTGCGGCCGCTTCTTCAGCGGCTGCCTCGTCGGTATCGGCGTCGGCCAACATAAGGGCGTCCGCATCCGGCGCGCTCTCGTGTACGGGAATCCCCATGTCATTAATCATGCGGATGATGTCTTCCACCTGTTCCGGATCTGAAATATCCTCCGGCAGGTGGTCGTTGACCTCTGCGTAAGTCAGATACTTCTGCTCACGACCCAGGGTGATCAACTCTTTGATACGAGACTGCTGTTGCGCTTTTCCGGACATAACACCCTATCCACTGAAGGTCTTGGCGGGCAAAAAACAAGCCGAGGATTATACCCGAGCTATGACCTCACGCGCCAGTTGAGGTCGGGGTTTGTGCAGGAACTTTGCGTTTTAACAGGTTGAGCAGCTGGACTTTCTCTTCCGCATTCAACCCTGTTTGACGTTCTTTCCTGATCAGATGTTCCAGGCTACGCTCGCGTTGGCGGGCGGATAAGCTAGTTATAGTGTCGAAAAACTGTTGTTCAAGGTTGTCGGCCTCAATCAGCCATTCTTTCTCTGCTAATGCGCGCAACAGTCGGCCTTGTTCGGTGCCATGCCAGCGCGCAATCAATTGAAGTGAACGCAACGTGGGGTTTTTCTGCAGTGCTTCGAGCAGAGAAACCAGTAGCTGCGCGTAAATATGGTCTTCTGCGGCCAGCTGGCTGGCATCTTCGACTTTCGCTGCCAGTTGCGGGTGGTGCAGAAGTGTTCTTAGCGCGGTCAGCGTCGGTGGTTCCACCGTCGCGGGTGTGCGTGGGCCGCGGGGTTCGAAGTCAGGCCGTTTGCCTTTCTTGTCCCAGGGTTTTTTATCCCACTTCTTTTGACCGCCGGCTTTCTTTGGCGTCCATTCCGGCTGCGCTTCGTAGGCGTTGTGAGGCTGATAATCAGCGTAGTCGGGAATGGCGTCGTAATCTATGTTCGGGTCATAACTGGGTGGCGCTTCTGCGGGTGCGCTCTGCACCAACTGATGGACGGCTTCGCTGTTCAGCCCGGTAATCTCACTCAGGCGTTGACGCATGAGCGTACGTAAGTTGGCGCCCGGCACCTTGTCGATCAGCGGTGCGGCCAGGGTCGCCATGTGGGCCTTCCCCTCCAGCGAGCGCGGATCGGCTTCTTTGGTCAGCTGCTCAAAAAAATAATCGGCCAGCGGTTGCGCGTGCTGGTTGATCCGCGCCTTGAATGCATCGGTCCCTTCCGAGCGGACCAGCGTATCGGGGTCTTCGCCTTCAGGCAGAAACAGGAAGCGCGCGCGTCGTCCATCCTGAAGGCTCGACAGTGCAGCTTCCAGTGCACGCCAGGCGGCATTGCGGCCGGCCTGGTCGCCGTCGAAACAGAACAGTACGTTGGGCACTACCCTGAAGAGCCGCTTAAGGTGCTCTTCGCTGGTCGCTGTCCCCAGCGTGGCGACGGCATTGCGCAAGCCTTGCTGGGCGAGGGCGATGACGTCCATGTAACCTTCGACCACGATGATTTCATCGAGGTTGCGGTTGTATTTGCGCGCTTCGAACAGGCCGTAGAGTTCCTGTCCTTTGTGAAATACCGGTGTTTCCGGTGAGTTCAGGTATTTGGGTTTGTCGTCGCCCAATACTCGACCGCCAAACGCAATGACCCGGCCACGACTGTCGCGGATCGGGAACATCACGCGGTCGCGGAAGCGGTCATAACGCTTGCCGGTCTCGGCATTTTCAATCAGCAGGCCCGCGTCGATCATGGCCTTTTGCTGCAGTGTGTCGCTGCTCAAATGCTTGTACAGGTTGTCCCAGCCGGGTGGAGCAAATCCCAGGCCGAAATCGCGCGCGATCTCGCCGGACAGGCCGCGGCCTTTCAAGTAGTCCACCGCGGATTTGCGCGTCGGATGGCTTTTAAGGGCTTGGCGATAAAACTCGGCGGCTGCCGTCAGGAGCGGATACAGCGGCGAGTCGGTCGGCTGACGTGGTTTTTGACCTTTGACGCCTTGTTCGTGCGGGACTTCCATGCCGGCGGCTTTGGCCAGTTCCTCGACGGCCTGGGGAAAATCCAGGTTGTCGTGGTCCATCATGAAACCGAGGGCATTGCCGCCTGCGCCGCAACCAAAGCAGTAATAGAACTGTTTGTCCGGGCTGACGCTGAACGAAGGGGTTTTTTCTTTGTGGAACGGGCAGCAGGCGCTGTAGTTCTTCCCGGTTTTCTTCAATTGCAGACGTGAACTGACAACATCGACGATGTCGGTGCGGTTCAGAAGGTCGTCAATAAAGCTCTGGGGAATTAGCCCGGCCATGGCGTTCTCATCATCAGGCGGCCCGCCAGCAAAATCGTGGCGAAACTAAAACGTAACGACATTGGCCTTTGCGGACCATTGTGTTCACTAAACTGATATTGGGAGACGCTGCCTTGATTGAGCTTCTTTCGAAGATCAGCGAGGCGTGCTCGTCGTGTGCCTTGATTCGTTCGTCAGTGTAGACGCGATCAACGCAGCCTGAATCAGACTAGACGTGCCTTGACGGGGTTTGTCTGAGACGCAGTTGACGTGCACCTGCGGCTTAGACAGCCTCTGTCAATGAATCTTGAGGCTTGATGTGCAACTGCCGGCAGCCCGGCTTTGAGGCCGGGCGTGGCAGAAACTTGCGACGGACGTCTGTAAATTAATACAGACGAACGGCACGGCGCTGTTCGCGCTGTACTTTCTTCGCGTGACGCTTAACAGCAGCTGCTGCTTTACGTTTACGCTCCGAAGTCGGCTTCTCGTAAAATTCGCGGCTACGAACTTCAGCCAGAACACCGGCTTTTTCGCAGGAGCGCTTGAAACGACGCAGAGCTACGTCGAAGGGTTCGTTCTCTTTAACTTTGACGGCTGGCATCCAGAGCTACCTTCATTCATTACCGGGGTCAACGACTCGTGCAAAAACTGCACATAAGTTCGTCGGTTTTTAAGGGTTGCGGATGTTAACCCCTCATTGAGAGGAATGCAAAGCCTCTGATCGAAAACCGCTAGTCGGGGGCTGGAGTGGCGACTATTATGCGCGCCTTCGAATAAGGCGCAAACCCATGCTAGTACTGGGATTAGAAACCTCCTGCGACGAAACCGGTGTCGCACTTTATGACAGTGAACGGGGCCTGCTGGCCGACGCATTGTTCAGCCAGATCGACCTGCATCGCGCGTACGGCGGGGTTGTACCCGAGCTGGCTTCGCGTGATCACGTCAAGCGTATGCTGCCGCTGATCCGCCAGGTGCTGGCTGAAGCAGACTGTGTCGCCACCGAAATCGACGCCATTGCGTACACCGCAGGTCCGGGTTTGGTCGGGGCGTTGCTGGTAGGCGCCTCCTGCGCACAGGCGCTGGCCTTTGCCTGGGGCATTCCAGCCTTGGGCGTGCATCACATGGAGGGGCATCTCCTGGCGCCAATGCTCGAAGAGCAGCCTCCCGAGTTCCCGTTCGTCGCTTTGTTGGTTTCCGGCGGCCATACGCAGTTAGTTCGGGTCGATGGCATCGGTCTTTATCAGGTGTTGGGCGAGACGCTGGATGATGCCGCCGGTGAGGCGTTCGACAAAACCGCGAAGATGATGGGCCTGCACTATCCGGGCGGCCCGGAGATTGCGCGACTCGCGAGTCGGGGCGTGGCAGGGCGTTTCGTCTTCCCGCGGCCGATGACCGACCGACCGGGTCTGGCGTTCAGCTTCAGCGGTCTTAAAACCTTCGCCTTGAACACCTGGCATCAGTGCCAAAGCGCTGGAGACGACGGTGAGCAAACCCGTTGCGACATCTCTCTGGCCTTCCAGCATGCGGTGGTAGAGACTTTGACCATCAAGTGCAAGCGCGCCCTCAAGCAGACTGGTCTCAAGCGTCTGGTCATCGCTGGCGGCGTCAGTGCCAATACAGCGTTGCGCCTGTCGCTGGAAAAAATGCTCGGCGAACTGCATGGCAATGTTTTTTATGCGCGGCCCGAGTTCTGCACCGACAACGGCGCGATGATTGCGTTTGCCGGTTGTCAGCGTCTTCTGGCGGGGCAGAAAGAGGATTTGAGCATCAGCGTGCAGGCCCGCTGGCCGATGGAGCAATTGTCAGGGCTGTAACGGCGTCAACCTGAGTCCGGTTCATGGCGATGATTCAAAAATGCCGTTCGCGCCCGGCAAACAGGTCGCGTAAATTGCCGCGATGGCGCCACACGATCAATAGGGTGAGGATGCTCATCGGCAGTAGCGCTTGAGGCTCCTGCCACGCCAGTAATGGCAGGGTCAGCGGGGTGGCGATCAGCGCCGCGAGTGAGCTGGTGCGGGTCAGGTAGAACACCAGCAGCCAGGCGCAGATAGCCAGCGCTGCTGCAGGTGGGAACAGGCCCAGCAGCATGCCTGCCGCCGTGGCAACACCCTTGCCGCCACGAAAGCGAAAGTACACCGGAAACAAGTGACCCAGGACCGCGCAAAGGCCTATCCAGGCTTGCTGTTGAGGATCAAGGTCGAGCAGTCGGGCGGCCAGGACGGGGAGGAGACTTTTACAAACGTCGCCGATCAGGGTTAGAACGGCGAGCTTTTTGCCCGCCAGACGCAACATATTGGTCGCGCCGGCATTGCCGGAACCGCTGGCGCGCGGGTCGGGGCTGCCAGTGAGGCGGCTAAGCAAAATGGCGAAGGACAGTGAGCCAAGCAGGTAGGCGAGGGTCGCCAGTAACCAAAACATGCTAACTATTCCGGGCGAGGACGCCCTGATTCTAACGGCGCATCGCGCCCTTGTCGTGCAGCGGAGAAAAGTGCTTGGACAGAGTTTTTATCGAGGGTCTGGAAGTCGATACGGTTATCGGCGCCTATGACTGGGAACGTGGCATTCGCCAGTGCCTGCGTCTGGACCTGAGTTTTGCCTGGGACATTCGGCCTGCTGCGGCGGGCGATGATCTGAGCAAGGCGCTCGACTACGCTAGTGTCTCGGCACGAATTCAGGCGTTTGCCGAAGACGCAAAATTCCAGCTGGTCGAGACGTTTGCCGAGCGCCTGGCTGAAGTGTTGATGAGTGAATTCCAGATTCCCTGGCTGCACCTCAAACTGACCAAGCCAGGCGCCGTTGCGGCGGCTACGGGTGTGGGCGTGGAGATCGAGCGCGGATGTCGCTAACCCAGATATTCCTCGGCCTCGGCAGCAATATCGAGCGCTTCAAGCACCTGAGCGCAGGGCTTGAAGCGCTTGATGGATTCTTGCAGCAAATGACCTGTTCGCCGGTATTCGAAAGTCAGCCGGTGGGGATCAAAAGCGGGCCATTTTTTAATCTGGTGGTGACGGGGTATACCGATCTGCCGCTGATGGAGCTGGACCGCCGTTTGAAATTCATCGAGGCGGATAACGGTCGCTATGCCCCGGAGCGCCGGGGCTTGCCGTTGGATATCGACGTGCTGCTCTACGGGGAGCAGGTCGGTAATTTCGATGGCTTGATTCTGCCTCGCGCGGAAATCCTGAAAAATGCGTTCGTGCTTTGGCCGTTGTCGTTGATCGCGCCAGAGCGGCTGCACCCTGGTGTGAACAAATCCTTCAAGGATTTGTGGCGGGACGCGCAGATTGATCAGGTGCTGGCGCCGGTTGCGTTTGAGTGGCGCGGGATGCCGTTGACGCCTGAGGCTCTGTTAAGCACTCATCCCTAGCGATACACAGGCCTGGTCCTGGTATCGCAGGTCTCAAGCGTTGTACGTCGCCTTGTAAGCTTGCACCGCCTTCAAACGCTCCTGCTTCAACGCTTCGCCCAGCTCGGGCCCTTCGTAGCCCTGATCGCGCAACGGCTGCACAGCCACGGTTCGTGCAGCGTTGGCGGCCCCTCGCAGATACTCGGCCTGGGGGTAATCGCGCTGTTCGAAGCCCAAGCGGCCTCGGGCATCCATCTCGCACCCGGCGATAAACTCCTCGAAACGTTGTGGCCGACGGTAAATGTCGAAGCTTTGCATCAGCTCAAACAGCGTCGACGCTTTTAGCTCCAGCGCTCGGTGTCCATGGGTGTGGTACTGGCCGACCAGCATTGCCAGCTCCTGACAATCCCGGGGAACCTTGAAGCGTGCATTCACGGCTTTGATCAGGCGCAGGCCTGTGTGCTCGTGAGCGATGTGCCGAGGCCATTCGCTTTCCGGTGTCAGGCCTTTCCCCAAATCATGCAGCAGGCATGCCCAGCGCACGCTCAGCGGCTGATGATGGATTGCGGCCTGCTCCAGGACGCTGAGCACGTGCTGACCCGTGTCGATTTCCGGATGGTGGGCTGCGGGCTGCGGTACGCCGAACAATGCATCGACTTCCGGAAACAGTACCTTGAGTGCCCCGCACTCGCGCAGCACCTGGATGAACACCTGGGGCTGATTTTCCATCAGGGCGCGGGAGATTTCCTTCCAGCTGCGCTCGGGGGTCAGGGCCTCCAGTTCGCCAGACGCGCTGAGCTGCTGCATCAGCGTCATCGTCTCGGGTGCGATGGTGAAGCCGTCCGCGGCATAGCGTGCGGCAAAGCGGGCGACACGCAGTACGCGCAAAGGATCTTCGGCGAACGCCGGTGATACATGACGTAAAATGCGCGCTTTAAGATCTTCTTGGCCGTGGTAGGGGTCAGTCAATCGACCCTGCGCATCTTCCGCAATGGCGTTGATCGTGAGGTCCCGACGAATCAAATCTTCTTCAAGGCTGACCTCTGGATCCGCGTGGAAGATGAACCCGCCATAGCCTGTGCCGCTCTTGCGTTCCGTTCGGGCAAGGGCATATTCCTCCCCGGTTTTCGGGTGCAGAAATACCGGGAAATCCGCACCAACCGGGCGGAAACCCTGGCTGAGCATTTCATCGGCGGTTGCGCCCACCACGACCCAGTCGGTATCGGCGACGGTCTTGCCCAACAGGCGATCACGTACTGCGCCGCCCACTTTATAAATCTGCATAAAAAACCTCCGTAAGCGCGACAGGATAACCCTTGCGACGCACTCACGGAGGTTAAAACAGAAAACGCTTACAACCGTTTATAGGTGGATGACGGCCAAGTCGAGCCGGGGATATTCACTGTCGGCATGCTCTCCTTTGGGGGGGACATGATGGGTTTTCATGATCTGATCGCCCTGCAGTGTCTCCAGATGAATATCAAAGCCCCACAAGCGATGCAGGTGCTTGAGCACTTCCTCCGTGGAATCTCCCAGCGGTTTGCGATCGTGCTGTTGGTGGCGCAGGGTCAGAGAGCGGTCGCCACGGCGGTCGATGCTGAAGATCTGCACGTTTGGTTCGCGGTTACCCAGGTTGTACTGGGCGGCCAGGGTTTCCCGAATGGTTTTGTACCCCGGTTCGTCATGGATGGCGGGAACGAGCAGGTCGTCCTTTTGATCGTCGTCCATGATGCTGAACAGTTTCAGGTCGCGAATCACCTTGGGCGACAGGTACTGCAGGATAAAACTCTCGTCCTTGAAGCTGCTCATGGCGAACTTGATGGTGGCCAGCCAATCGCTGCCGGCGATGTCCGGGAACCAGTGGCGGTCTTCATCGGTGGGGTGCTCGCAAATCCGCCGGATATCCCGGTACATGGCGAACCCCAGGGTGTAGGGGTTGATACCGTTGTAATACGGGCTGTCGAAGCCCGGCTGGTAGATGACGCTGGTGTGCGATGTCAGGAACTCCATCATGAAGCCGTCGGTCACCAAGCCTTCATCATAGAGATCGTTCATCAGGGTGTAGTGCCAAAAGGTCGCCCAGCCTTCGTTCATCACCTGGGTCTGACGTTGCGGATAAAAGTACTGCGCGATCTTGCGCACGATCCGCACCACCTCCCGCTGCCAGGGCTCCAGCAGTGGCGCATGTTTTTCGATGAAGTACAGGATGTTTTCCTGTGGCTCGGAGGGGAAGCGAGCATTGTCCTTGTCGCTGTTCTTGTCCGCGCCTTTCGGAATGGTCCGCCACAGATCGTTGATCTGCTTCTGCAGATGTTCTTCACGGTCTTTCTGCCGCCGACGTTCTTCCTCGGCGGAAATAGGGTAAGGGCGTTTGTAACGGTCAACGCCGTAGTTCATCAATGCGTGACAGGAGTCGAGCAAGTCTTCTACCGCGTCGATGCCATGCCGCTCTTCACACTGCATGATGTACTGCTTGGCGAACACCAGGTAATCGATGATCGAGCTGGCGTCCGTCCAGGTGCGAAACAGGTAATTACCTTTGAAGAAGCTGTTATGCCCGTAGCAGGCATGCGCCACGACCAGCGCCTGCATGCAGATGGTGTTTTCTTCCATCAGGTAAGCGATGCAGGGATCCGAGTTGATGACGATTTCATAGGCCAGCCCCATCTGGCCACGACTGTAGGATTTCTCGGTGCTGAGGAAGTGCTTGCCGTAGGACCAATGGTGATAACCCAGTGGCATGCCGACAGACGCGTAAGCATCCATCATCTGCTCGGCGGTGATCACCTCGATCTGGTTGGGGTAGGTGTCCAGGGCGTAACGCTTGGCAATACGGCCGATCTCCCGGTCGTAGGCCTGGATCAGTTCGAATGTCCACTCTGAGCCCGTGGACAGGGGTTGGCGTTTCTGCTCTCTAGCGGTCATGTTGCTAACCTGCGCTGGAAGAGTTCACGGAATACCGGATAGATATCACCGGCAGAGACCAGCTGTTGCTGGGCAAACGTATCAGAGAACGCTTCACTGATGCGCTCGTATTCAAACCACAGCGCTTGATGCTCGCGTGGGGTGATCTCCACGTAAGTGTAGTACTGCACGAAGGGCATGATCTGCTTGATCAAGATGTCGCGGCAGATCGGTGAGTCATCGTTCCAGTTGTCGCCGTCCGAAGCTTGCGCCGCGTAAATGTTCCACTCGTTGGTCGGGTACCGCGCGGCCATGATCTCCTGCATCAGTTTCAGCGCGCTGGAAACGATGGTGCCGCCGGTTTCCCGGGAGTAGAAAAATTCCTCCTCGTCGACTTCGCGGGCGCTGGTGTGATGGCGAATGAACACGACTTCAATTTTGTCGTAGTTACGCTTGAGGAACAGGTAGAGCAGGATAAAGAAACGCTTGGCGATGTCCTTGGTCGCTTGGGTCATGGAGCCGGAAACGTCCATCAGGCAGAACATCACCGCCTTGGAACTGGGGTTGGGTTGCTTGACCAGCAGGTTGTACTTGAGGTCGAACGTGTCCAGGTAGGGCACTCGACGAATACGGGCGTTGAGTCGCTCAATTTCGGCCTCAAGCGCCTGAATGTCGCCGAAGTTGTCGGGTTCTTCGCGCTTCATGCGCTCCAGTTCACTAACGGCTTCGCGCAGTTTTGCACGGCTGCTGCCAGACAATGCAATGCGTCGTGCATGGGCTGAGCGCAGGGTGCGGATGATGTTTATCCGTGACGGGTTGCCCTCGTTGCTGATCCCCGCGCGCACGGTTTTGAAGGTGTCGGTGCCCATCAGGTTGCGCTTCACCAGGTTGGGCAGTTCGAGGTCTTCGAACATGAATTCCAGAAACTCTTCCTGGGTAATCTGGAAGACAAACTCATCCATGCCTTCGCCTGAATTGCTGGCCTTGCCCGCGCCTTTACCGCCACCGCCTCCTTGTGGACGGGCGATATGCTCACCCGTGGTGAATTCCTTGTTACCGGGATGAACGACGGTCTGTTTGCCGCCGCGACCATGATGAAGTACCGGTTCGTCGATATCGCGACCGGGAATACTGATCTGTTCGCCGTGCTCCATGTCGGTAATGGATCGGCGGCTGACCGCCTCTTCGACGGCTTTTTTGATGTGGTCACGGTAACGCCGCAGGAAACGCTGGCGGTTTACCGTGCTCTTGTTCTTGCCATTGAGACGTCGGTCGATCACATAACTCATGACTGCTCCTTCGAAGCTGTCTTGAAAAATGGCGGGCTGGCATGACGTTTAGAACAATGTGACGGGCGTGCGCCACTTTTGCTCTGCCTGAGCCTCGCTGTCGATTTCTAAAACAACCTCTTGGAGCCTGTGTAGCAGAAAACGCTGACACAGGCTCTCGGCTAACGACAACCGGTGTAACCGGCAGCGGGTTATTGTGATTTTCTAACCCGCAGATACCACTCGGACAGCAGTCGTACCTGTTTGTCGGTGTAACCGCGTTCGACCATCCGTGTGACGAAGTCGTTGTGTTTTTGTTGATCCTCTTTGCTGGCTTTGGCGTTGAAGCTGATAACCGGCAGCAGGTCCTCGGTGTTCGAGAACATTTTTTTCTCGATCACCACCCGCAGTTTTTCGTAGCTGAGCCACGTTGGATTTTTGCCGTTGTTGTTAGCCCGCGCACGCAATACGAAGTTGACGATTTCGTTGCGGAAATCCTTTGGATTGCTGATGCCGGCAGGTTTTTCGATTTTTTCCAGTTCCTCGTTCAGCGCGACACGATTGAGGATTTCGCCGGTTTCCGGATCGCGGTACTCCTGATCCTGAATCCAGAAGTCTGCGTAGAGCACGTAGCGGTCGAAAATGTTCTGGCCGTATTCGCTGTAGGACTCCAGGTAGGCGGTCTGGATTTCTTTGCCGATGAACTCGATATAGCGCGGCGCCAGGTACTCTTTGATGAAGCGCAGATAACGTTCGCGGGTTTCCGCCGGGAATTGCTCCTGCTCGATCTGTTGTTCGAGCACGTACAGCAGGTGAACCGGGTTGGCGGCGATTTCATGCGGGTCGAAGTTGAAGACTTTCGACAGGATCTTGAACGCGAAGCGTGTCGACAGGCCGTTCATCCCTTCATCGACACCGGCGTTGTCACGGTACTCCTGAATGGACTTGGCTTTTGGGTCGGTGTCTTTGAGGTTCTCACCGTCATACACCCGCATCTTCGAGTAGATGTTCGAGTTTTCGGGCTCTTTGAGGCGCGACAATACGGTGAACTGTGCCAGCATTTTCAGGGTGTCAGGCGCGCAGTGGGCGTTGGCCAGCGAGCTGTTGAAAAGCAGCTTGTCGTAGATTTTGATCTCATCGCTGACCCGCAAGCAGTACGGCACTTTGACGATGTAGATTCGGTCGATGAAGGCTTCGTTGTTCTTGTTGTTACGGAAGCTGTGCCATTCCGATTCGTTGGAGTGGGCCAGCAGGATGCCGGTGAACGGGATCGAGCCCAGGCCTTCGGTACTGTTGTAGTTACCTTCCTGAGTGGCGGTCAGCAACGGGTGCAAGACCTTGATCGGCGCCTTGAACATTTCGACGAATTCCATCAGGCCCTGGTTGGCCCGGCAGAGTGCCCCGGAGTAGCTATAGGCATCAGCGTCGTTCTGAGGGAATTCTTCCAGCTTGCGGATATCGACCTTGCCCACCAGTGCAGAAATGTCCTGGTTGTTCTCGTCCCCTGGTTCGGTTTTCGCCACGGCGATCTGGTTGAGGACGGAGGGGTACAGCTTGACCACGCGGAACTGACTGATGTCGCCCCCGAACTCGGCCAGACGTTTGGTCGCCCAAGGCGACATGATGGTGTTCAGGTAGCGCCGAGGGATTCCAAAGTCTTCCTCGAGAATCGCACCGTCTTCAGTCGCATTGAACAGACCGAGCGGTGACTCGAAAACGGGTGAGCCTTTGATGGCGTAGAAGGGCACTTTCTCGATCAGCTGCTTGAGCTTTTCAGCCAGCGACGATTTACCGCCACCCACGGGGCCGAGCAGATAGAGGATTTGTTTCTTCTCCTCGAGGCCCTGCGCGGCATGCCGGAAGTAGGAGACGATCTGATCGATGCATTCTTCCATGCCATGGAAGTCTTCGAACGCCGGGTAGCGGCGGATCACCTTGTTGGAGAAAATCCTGGATAACCGTGAGTTGGCCGAGGTATCCAGCAGCTCAGGCTCGCCTATGGCCAGCAGAAGACGTTCTGCGGCAGAGGCATAGGCGCTACGGTCGCTTTTGCAGAGCTCTAGATACTCCTGTAACGAGAGCTCTTCCTGGCGTGTCGATTCAAAGCGTTGTTGGAAGTGGCTAAAAATACTCATGACGTCACCTCGCTCGATACGTGGAGCCGGCGGCGGATCGTCAGTCGATGTCGATGCTGGCATACAGCTGAAATCCAGCTGCTGTTTACCCCCCAGAACACCATAAAGTTACTACCGATGACCCGCGCGCCGGTGTACCGGCTCTCCCCTGATTTGGATGGCCTACGGCTAAGGATAGTTCGGAATCAGAAAGAGAAAGAAGGGATGAGCAATAAGTCTGTCTGACCGTCTGTCAGTTCGAGGCCCAAGCCCGCGCGGGGCGCGGGATCGGGCAATATAAAAAAATTATTCTGGGGTGCTTTGCGCGGTTTCGTCGGGATAGGTGCTGCGCCATAACTCAAAACCGCCATCCAGGCTGTAAACATCCGAAAAACCCTGCCCCACGAGATAGGCTGCGGCGCTTTGGCTGGAGTTGCCGTGATAGCAGACGACCACCAAGGGTTTGTCCAGATCGGCCTTGGCGATAAAGTCGGCGATGGAGTGGTTATCCAGGCGCTGCGAGCCGGGGATGTGTTGGGCGTCAAACGCCTGGGGGTCGCGTACGTCGACCAATACGGCGCCTTGTTCGCGCAGGGAGTGGGCTTGCGCGGGAGGGATGCGCTTGAACTCGGTCATGGACTGGGCTCCTTGGGTTTGGCTGGAAAGTGGATTCTAACGCTTGCTGGTGGTGTGTAACCCGGCACCTGCAATTGAAGCAGGGTTGGCGCGTGCCAGGCCCTTGTTGTCGCAATTGCAACGGTGCAGCTCGCCGCTGTCAACGTTGAGCAAGGTCATGGCGCTGCCCCAGACACAGCCCGTGTCGAGCGCAATCACGTTGGGTTCGGTGCACTTGCCTTCAAGGGCTGCCCAATGGCCGAAGATAATCTTCACGTCACTGGTTTTACGATCCTTGTAACTGAACCATGGGGCATAACCGGGCGGGGCGGTGTCTGCACCTTCCTTGCCTTTGAGGTCGAGCTTGCCGTCGCTGGTGCAGAAACGCATGCGTGTGAAGTAGTTGGTGATCATCCGTAGTCGCGTCACGCCGCGCAGGTCTTTGTCCCACTTGGCAGGTTCGTTGCCGTACATGCCATCGAGAAAAGGCTCGAGCAGGTTGTCGTCACGCAGAGCTTCTTCGACTTCGCTGGCGCATTTGAGCGCCTTTTTCAGCGTCCACTGGGGTGGGATGCCGGCATGCACCATGGCGATATTGCGTTCGGCGTCGTAGTGCATGAGCTTTTGCTGGCGTAGCCAATCAAGCAGGTCGCCGCAATCGGGTGCTTCAAGCACTTCGCGAAGGGTGTCGTTTTTCCTGAGCCGCTCGATATTGCGTGAAGCCGCGAGCAAGTGCAGATCATGGTTGCCCAGCACGCAGACCAGCGCGTCGCGAATGCCGTACAGAAAGCGCAGGGTTTCGAGTGATTGCGGGCCGCGATTGACCAGATCCCCCACCAGCCACAGGCGGTCTTTACTCGGGTCGAAGGCGACATGTTCGAGGAGGCATTGCAGGGGTTCCAGGCAGCCTTGCACGTCACCGACGGCATACACCGCCATCAGTGCAGGGCCCCGGGCACCGCCAGGCGAAAGGGTGCAATGACCGCATCGAAACGCTTGCCGTCTTCGGCCAGCATTTGATAACTGCCTTGCATGTTGCCGACTTTCGTCATCATGACCGTGCCGCTGCTGTAGGTATGGCTTTGCCCGGCTTTGATCAGGGGTTGTTGGCCAACCACGCCATCCCCCCGAACTTCCTCGACATGGCCGTCACCGTCGGTGATGACCCAGTGCCGGGAGAGCAGTTTGGCGGGCAGCTCGCCACTGTTGTGCACCGTGACGGTGTACGCGAACGCGAAACGGTTCTGCTCGGGTTGCGACTGTTCTACGAGGAAGCGAGTGACGACGCTGACGTCGACCTGATAACGGGGATCGGACATGCAAGAGGCCTTGAAAGCAAAAGCGGAGAAAGGCGGACAATACCGGTGAAATCCAGTCTAGGGCATTTAGGAGGTAAAAAACCAACCCTCTGCAGGCTGTGTGCCTGCAATGGCGTTTTAACCTCCTGGATACCCAGTCACTTTACTCTGCGATGGGTTGCTCGCTCAGTTTGTCCGCCAGGCGGACGAAGGCTGCAAGGTCCAGTTGTTCGGGGCGCAGGCTGCCATCGACGCCAGCAGCTGTAATCTCTTCGCTGCTGAGCAACGCCTTGAGTGTATTGCGCAGGGTCTTGCGGCGTTGATTGAAGGCTTCACGTACGACGCGTTCGAGCAGGCGATGATCCTTGGCCGGGTGCGGCAACACATCGTGTGGCACCAGGCGGACAATGGCCGAGTCGACTTTAGGCGGCGGATTGAACGCGCCAGGTCCGACGTTGAACAGGTGTTCGACGCGGCAGTGGTACTGAACCATGATCGACAGGCGACCATAATCACCACCGCCAGGGCCTGCGGCGAGACGCTGGACCACTTCTTTTTGCAGCATGAAGTGCATGTCGCGGATCAGATTGGCGTTCTGCAGCAGATGGAAGATCAGCGGCGTAGAGATGTTGTACGGCAGGTTGCCGACGACTCTCAGGCTGTTCGGCGCCGGGTTCAGACTGGTGAAGTCGAACTTCAGTGCGTCGCCCTGATGCAGATGGAAGTTGGGCTTGTTGCCGAACTGATGCATGAGGATCGGGATCAGGTCTTTGTCCAGCTCAACCACATCCAGTTGTGCACCGCTGTTGAGCAGGCCTTCGGTCAGGGCGCCCTGGCCCGGGCCGATTTCCAGCAGGCGATCTTCCGGGCGGGCACGGATGGCACGCAGGATTTTATCGATCACGCCTGCATCGTGCAGGAAGTTTTGCCCGAAGCGCTTGCGCGCCCGGTGTTGGAATTGCTCGGTCATGAATGCGTCTCGGCCATCTGGTAGGCGGTTTCCAGGGCGACCTTCAGGCTGCCGGTGTCGATCTTGCCGCTGCCGGCCAGATCCAGTGCGGTGCCGTGATCCACTGATGTGCGGATGATCGGCAAGCCCAGCGTCACGTTGACGGCGGCGCCGAAGCCTTTGTACTTCAGCACGGGCAGGCCCTGGTCGTGGTACATCGCCAGCACTGCATCGCAGTGCTCCAGATATTTGGGGGTAAACAGAGTGTCGGCAGGCAGTGGGCCGCGCAAGTCGAGGCCCTCACTGCGCAGGCGCTCCAGAGTAGGTTCAATGATGTCGATTTCTTCGCGGCCCAGATGTCCACCTTCGCCGGCATGCGGGTTAAGCCCGCAGACCAGAATACGTGGCTGGGCAATGCCAAACTTGTTGACCAGATCGGCGTGCAGGATCCGCGTGACGCGTTCCAGCCGCGCCGGTGTGATCGCATCGGCCACTTGGCGCAGGGGCAGGTGAGTGGTCACCAGTGCCACACGCAAGTCGCCGGTGGCGAGCATCATCACGACCTGTTCGGTGTGCGTCAGCTCGGCGAGGAATTCGGTGTGACCTGAAAAGGCGATGCCTGACTCGTTGATGACGCCCTTATGTACTGGCGCGGTAATCATCCCGGCAAAGTCGCCATCGATACAGCCCTGTCCAGCGCGGGTCAGCGTCTGCAGCACAAAGGCAGCATTGGCTTTGTCCAGTTGGCCTGCGGTCACGGGCGCCTGCAAGGGCGTGTCCCAGACGTACAGGCTGCCAGCCGGGGCGGGCAGGTCTGGCCAGGCATCGGGGGTCACCGACAACAGATTGACGGCCACGCCCAGCAGTGTGGCCCGCTCGAGGAGCAGGTCACGGCTGGTAATGGCAATCAGGGGGTGCGGCTGAGGTTGCGAGGCGAGCAGCAGGCACAGGTCGGGACCTATACCGGCCGGCTCGCCGGGTGTCAGAGCAAAGCGCAGTGGCTTCACTGCACAGCCTGACCAGCTTGGCCGGTCTGCTCAGCGCCTGGGAGCTTGATTTCAACGTAGGCTTCGTCGCGGATCTGACGCAGCCAGGTTTGCAGCTCTTCATCATATTTACGGTTGCGCAGCACAGTCAGAGCCTGCTGATCACGGGCTTGATCGGTGCTGTCGGTGGCGCGACGGCCAAGGACTTCCAGAACATGCCAGCCGTAAGGCGTTTTGAACGGTTTGGACAATTCGCCGGCTTGAGTATTGGCCATGACTTCGCGGAATTCCGGTACCAAGGAGTTTGGATCGACCCAGTTCAGGTCGCCACCGTTAAGTGCCGAACCCGGATCTTCGGAGAAGCTTTTCGCCAGCTCACCAAAGTCGTCGCCGTTCTTGATGCGCTCATACAAGCGCTCGGCCAGACGGTGAGTCTCCTCTTCGCTGCGGATTTCGCTCGGCTTGATCAGAATGTGGCGTACGTGCACTTCATCGCGCATCAGTGATTTACCCTGGCCTCCGCGTTTTTCCAGCAGCTTCAGGATAATGAAGCCACCGGGTGTGCGTGCAGGCGGTGTTACATCGCCCACTGGCATGGAGCCAAGCATCTTGTCGAACGGTGGTGGCAACTGAGCGGCTTTACGCCAGCCCATATCACCGCCGTCCAACGCGTTTTCGCTTTTGGACTTGGCAATCGCCATCTGGCCGAAGTCGGCGCCGCGCTTGAGTTGATCGTAAACATCCTTGGCGTCACTGGCTGCCGCCTGGATCGCCGACGAAGACGCGCTGTCGGGGGTGGCGATCAGGATGTTGGCCAGGTGGTATTCCTCGGACATTTGCATCTTGCCCATATCAGACGCGAGGAAGTTCTTCACTTCCTGTTCCGACACCTGGATACGCTCCTGAACCCGGCGCTGACGCACCCGGCTGATGATCATTTCCCGGCGGACCTGTTCGCGAGCGTCGTTATAGGACAAACCGTCATGAGCCAGCGCGGCGCGGAATTGATCCAGGCTCATGCTGTTGCGCTGGGCAATGGTGCCGATGGCCTGATTCAGCTCTTCATCGGTGATCCGGATACCGGAGCGATCACCGATTTGCAGCTGGATATTCTCCACAATCAGGCGCTCGAGCACTTGCTGGTCCAGAGCGCTCGCAGGCGGCACACCAGAGCCACGCTTGGCGATGGTCTGCTGTACCTCACGGACTCGCTGGTCCAGCTGGCTTTGCATGATCACGTCGTTATCGACGATGGCCACGACCTTGTCGAGGGGCTGCACCGCAGCGTGCGCTGTGGTGCCCAGGAGTAGCGCGCCCAGCAGGAGCGGGCGCAGACAGTTAGAAAGCTTTGTCTTCACGTTCTTGATAACCCTGAATGCCTTTGTCGAGGAAGGATTCAACTTTGGCGCCAGTAACACCGCCCAGTCCCTTCAACACAACTTGTAAGAAAATGCCGTGGTCGCCTTTTTCGTTCTGAGGCGCTTGTTGGCTGAACTCGTCGTAGTCAATCCAGTAGCGGTTGATCAGACGCAGCTTCCAGCAGCAGTTGTCATATTCAAAGCCACCAAAGGCTTCGAGGGTACGGTTGCGGTTGTAGTCGAACTGCCAGCGGCTGATCGCGCTCCATTGCGGCACGATTGGCCAGATCACCGAGAAGTCGTGTTGCTGGATTTTGTAGTAATCCTTCACGTAGCCCGGTTGGCCTGGGGTGCCGTAATCGCCACCGCCAACGCTCCACTTACCGGTGGTCTGGTCGTAACGCACCAGGTCATTACGGTAGCGGTAACCGGCGTTGATGATCTTGCCCGGGTTGTCTTCAGGCTGGTAGTGCATCATCGCGCTGCCAGAACGGGTGCTGCGGCTGTCCGGATCCCAGTTGAAATCGGACGTCGCGCGCCAGTCGCGGTTGAAGCGGTATTCGTATTCCAGTGCATAAGGCGATACGTTGGCCAGAGCATCGGCACGCGTATGGTAATCAATGCCTGGCAGTTGAACCTTGCGATCCTTGAAGTACATCGCTTGACCGATGCTGAAGCGTTGGCGTTCGAAGCCATTGTCTTCAATCCAGCGGTTGGTGATGCCCAGGGACAGTTTGTTCTCGTCACCAATACGGTCGGAGCCCACGAAACGATTGTCGCGGAACAGCGAGGCATAGTTGAACGTGGTTTCACTCGTGTCGAAAACCGGGATGTCGTTCTGGTCTTTATCCGGCACGTAGAGGTAGAACAGGCGCGGTTCCAATGTCTGGCGGTAGTTTTTGCCGAACCACTGGGTGTCTCTGTCGAAGTACAGACCGCTGTCGATGCTGGCGATAGGCACAGCACGGTCTTGCGAGCTGTTGAACGTCTGTTGGGTAGGCGATGTCAGGTTCGCGTTCGACAACAGATAGTCTTTACCTTGGCTATCAAGACTCAGATCGTACTTGGTGTACACATACTTGAGCGACGGCTTGATAAAGCCATACGTCCAATTCATCGGCAGGCTGACAGCCGGAGCAAGATTCAGGCGGTCGCCGTTGGCACGAGCAAGGCCGGACACGTTTGTATCGAGGCGGGGACTGGTTCCGCCATCCTTGTCGACAAAATTACCTGTCTCCAGATTCCGGTCAAAACGTACAGCTTCGGTCTCGTAAGCGAAGTTCAACCCGCCCGGATGATACGGCAGCGCACCGTTGAAGGTGAGTTGCGGCAGGCGATTGTACGGGGTGATATCCGCAACGGTCGCCAGCTTGAACGCCTGCATGTTGAACCGTGCGGTGTAGTCGTCGCCGCGCCAGGTCAGGGAACCTTGCTGATTGATGTAGTCAGTTTTCTTGATACCGATCTGATCGGTCTGCAAATCCTGGAAGTAGTACGGGTCGCTGATGTCGGTGTAGTCGACTTGACTCATCAGACGCGAATCCAGACCACCCTTGTGCTGCCAGTTGATCATCCAGCGTGTGTCTTTGTAATCTGTCTGCAGCTGGCGATCATTGTCTTGATCGTTGAGGTACGCGCCGCCGAACTGGCCTTCGCTTGTTTTGGTCAGGTAGCGGAACTCACCTTCCATCAACAAACCGCGTTTGCCCATAAAGCGCGGGTACAACGTGGCATCGTAGTTAGGTGCCAGGTTGAAGTAATACGGCGTGACCAACATCAGACCGGTCTTGCTGTCGCTGCTGATAGACGGCGGCAGGAAGCCAGACTGGCGACGATCATCGATCGGGAAATAGATGTACGGGGTGTAGAAGATCGGTATGTCTTTGACCCGCAGTGTCGCGTTGGTCGCGGTACCGAAACCGGTGGCCGGGTTCAAGGTGATGTTATTACCCTTGATTTCCCATGCGTTGCTGCTCGGTTCACAGGTGGTGTACGTGCCGTCCTTGAGTCGAATGATCGCGTTCTCGGCACGCTTGGCGTACAGCGCGCTCCCGCGAATATTGGACTTGTGCATCACGTATTCGGCGTTGTCGACTTTGGCTTCGCCGGTATCGAGTTGCAGCTCGGCGTGGTCACCGACGATCAGGGCGCCGTTCTGGCGAAGACGGACATTGCCGTTCAGTTCGCCACGGTTTTCGGTCTGATGAAGGCTGGCTTCTTCAGACTCGACCTGCAGGCCACCTTGACGCAATACCACGTCACCGGCCAGGGTCGCGACCTGTTCTTCCTGCTGATAACGAGAGGCCTTGGCACCGACGAACATCGGCGCGTCGCTCATCTTCGTCTTGTCATTCATGCCAGGACGGATCGGCTCGACGTAGGCACCTGAACAATAGGGGCCTGTTTCGGCCAATTGAGCCGGGGTAAGTTTCTCCCGCGGAACCCAATCCAGGTGGCTGTAGTCAGCACTGCGCGACTTCAGGCCTCGGCCTTTGGCTTCGGTGACCAGCGTGGGGGTGGCTTTTTCGCCGCCACGGGAGCCGCTGTCCGAAGGGCCCTGGCCATTCGAACTGACAGCGTCCGTGCTATGCACGGGCCGCGGCGGCAGTTGAGCAGCGTTGGCTTTCGGCGCGCAATCCCAGGTGCCCGAAGCAGAGACTGAGCAGTCATACTGTTCCGCGGCAACCACGAATTGAGTGGCTAGAGGTTGCATCGCCAGCAAACTGCCGGTTACGAGCAACGGAAATTTTTTACGGAACGCGGGGGATTTCAATGCCATCTTATTAGTCCGGGCTTCCTGCGTGCCATCTGCCGGCGGGGGGCCGCACGCCTCTCGATGGGCTGAAAAAGATGTCGGATAATAAAGCATGACCCGCTTGACGGCTAGCGCCGTCGGAGACCCTTGCAATGCCAGATCAAGATGTACGCCTGCAACACCTGAAAGTTTGGCTCGATGATCAGTTACCTGCGCTGTTCGCAGCTCAAGGCTGGGGCGCTGTACCCCCGGCCACGTTGACCGCCGCCAGCAGTGATGCCAGTTTCCGGCGGTATTTCCGTTGGGAGGGCGAAGGCCGCACTTTTATTGTGATGGACGCGCCTCCACCCCAGGAAAACTGTAAACCCTTCGTGGATATCGCTCATTTATTAGCTAAATCAGGAATTAATGTTCCGAAAATTTATGCCGAAGACCTGACGCGAGGCTTTCTTCTGCTCAACGACCTGGGTCGCAAGACCTACCTCGACGTGATCAATGCCGAGAATGCCGATGCGCTGTTCGCCGATGCGTTCGACGCGTTGCTGGCCTATCAGCAGTTGCCGATGGACGCGCCGTTGCCGAGCTACGACGTCGCGCTGTTGCGCCGCGAGCTGGAACTCTTCCCCGAGTGGTATGTACGACGCCATCTGGGCGTCGAGATGAGCCAGGCGCAACTGGGGATGTGGCAGCGGGTCAGCGATCTGTTGATCGACAGCGCGCTGGCGCAACCCAGCGTGTTGGTGCATCGCGACTATATGCCGCGCAACTTGATGCACAGCGAGCCGAACCCCGGCGTGCTGGATTTTCAGGATGCGGTGTATGGGCCGGTGACCTATGACGTGACCTGCCTGTTCAAGGATGCATTCTTGAGCTGGCCCGAGGAGCGTGTGCGCGGCTGGTTGCTGACCTATTGGCAAGCTGCCGGCAAGCTGGGCATCCCGGTGCAGGCGGAGTTTGAAGATTTTCTGCGGGCCAGTGATTTGATGGGCGTGCAGCGACATTTGAAAGTGATCGGTATTTTTGCGCGTATTTGCCACCGTGATGGCAAGCCTCGCTACCTGGCCGACGTGCCACGTTTCTTCGCCTATATAGACACCGTCTTGGCGCGGCGCCCGGAGCTGGCTGAGCTGGCTGAGTTATTGGCAAGTCTGCGTCAACCTGTTGGAGCTGTTGTATGAAGATGAAGGCAGTAAGCGCATGAAGGCGATGATTCTCGCCGCAGGCAAAGGCGAGCGCATGCGCCCTTTGACCCTGCACACGCCCAAGCCTCTGGTGCGTGCGGGCGATGTGCCTCTGATCGAATATCACCTGCGGGCGCTGCTCGCGGCGGGATTCACAGAGGTGGTGATCAACCATGCCTGGCTGGGTCAGCAGATCGTCGATTATCTCGGTGACGGGCAGCGCCTGGGTTTGAGCATCCGTTATTCCGCCGAAGGCGAGCCCCTGGAAACCGGTGGCGGGATATTCCGTGCACTGCCGCTGTTGGGCGATGAGTCGTTTTTGGTGGTGAACGGCGATATCTGGACGGATTACGATTTCACCCGTTTGCATCGGCCTATCCCAGGGCTGGCGCATTTGGTGTTGGTCGATAACCCTGCGCATCACCCGGCAGGCGATTTTGCGCTGGTGGATGGGCATGTCCTGGATAGCCATGAGGTTGCCAGCCAAACCGCACCGCGGCTGACCTACAGCGGCGTGGCCATCCTCAATCCACGCCTGTTCGACGGTTGCGTGGCGGGGGCCTTCAAGCTGGCGCCGTTGTTGCGCGAAGCCATGGCGCACGGACAGGTCACGGGCGAGCATTTCACGGGGCGCTGGGTCGATGTCGGCACCCATGAGCGCTTGGCTGAAGTCGAGCAGTTGCTTGCGGTGAGTCGCTAAATGCTGTGGCCAGGCACGTTGATTGGCGCTGGCGCCGGTTTTGCTATCGCCAGCATTCCGGGCGCGCTGCTGGGCGCGCTGCTCGGACAGGCGCTTGATCGGCGTCTGGAATTGCATAGCTGGGCGCATCTGCGTCAGCGCCTGGGTGGGCGCAAGGTCCCGCGTGACGATGAGTTGCTGTTCATTCTGCTCGGCCGTTTGGCCAAGAGCGATGGGCGAGTGGTTGATGGGCATATCCAGCAGGCACGCGTGGAAATGCGGCGACTGGGCCTGAGTGAGCCGGCTCAGCGTCGAGCGATTCTGGCCTTCAATCGCGGCAAGGAAGGGCACGACCGACTGCGCGGATACCTGGGCCGCATGAAGACTCAACCGCATGCTGCCGAAGGGCTGCTGCGGGCGTGTTGGCGCATGGCCTGGGCCGACGGCAAGGCGTCACGGGCTGAACGTGAGTTGATTGTGCTGTGGGGTAAATGGCTGGGGTGGTCAGCGCCAAACGTTGAGGCATTAGCCAGCGAGTACGATCCGCACAAAAAGCCACTGATCCGTAGCGGCGATGATTATAAAGAGGCGCTGCAGTTGCTGGGCGTGACAGCGGACGCAGAGCCGGCGCAGATCAAGCGCGCTTATCGACGTCTGCTCAGCCGCCACCACCCGGATAAAGTCGCGGGCACAGGGGCCAACCTCTTGCAGGTGCGCGAAGCCACCGAGAAAACCCGCGAACTGCATCAAGCCTATACGCTGATTCGCGAGCGGCGGGAC
Source organism: Pseudomonas sp. ASL8 (assembly GCF_056680355.1). Lineage (NCBI taxonomy): Bacteria > Pseudomonadati > Pseudomonadota > Gammaproteobacteria > Pseudomonadales > Pseudomonadaceae > Pseudomonas > Pseudomonas sp. ASL8. Next base: position 2,139,004 of record NZ_CM155278.1, read on the forward strand.
TTTCGCTGATCTGAGGCGTGGGGGGCGCTTACATTACTTGGCCTCCAGCCAGCCACGAACGCGTCGGAACAGTTGCTCCTGTTCGTTGGCGTTGTCGCCCGGCAACGCTGTCAGCGCGACCTGCGTGTAGCCTTTGTTTTTCGTGCGTTTGCTCGCTTGCATGCGTTGCAGTGCCGCCTGGCGGTATTGCGGCAAGTCTTTGTAGACGAAGTCAGCCGTTTTTACGTTCAGCGTTGTCGCCAGTTCATCCAGGGCTGGCTTGGTGTTGGAGGGCTCCTGCGCCGATACCATGACCAGTTTCTGAATGTTTGGCGAAGGTCGCTCGCTCAAGTAGCGGGCGGCCCAATATGCGCCGCTGCCATGCCCAAGCAATACAATGCTGCGGGCTTTTTGCTGTTGCGCGTAGGCGATGGCGCTTTCGATGCGGGCGAAAATGCGCTCGGCCTCCGCCTTGGCTTGCTCTTCAGCGGCAGCTGCGCGCGCCACGTTGTCAGCGGCGTCGGCTTCGGCAGTGCTCGCGGGGTCGGCTTTTTTTGAGGCGTCGCCGGTTTTGGCGTCCTTGTCCGCTGCAGTTTGATCTGCGACAGCCGCCGTTTCTTCAATGCGTGGCAAGCTGCCGCCGCTGGTCACATCTGGCAGGGTCAGGCTCAAGCTGTCCCAACCAACGTCGGGAAATCTGCGCCGCAGGGGGCCTACCGCTTGCGGCCAGTCCGCCGACTCGCCTGCCCCCGGGATGATGATCACTGCGCCCTTGGGTTGAGCGACGTTGGCGGGTTTCCACAGGGCGAGGAAGCTACCACTGTCGGCCTGCAATTCCTGTTGCTCCTGCTGCGGCAGTTGGCGTTGGAGAGCGAGGGTGTCTTCCTGGCTGCGGTCCAGAATCAGTTGGCGTTCTGCCGGTACTGCGTCGGCTGCCGGTTTGTCTGACGCTGGATCAGCGGCCATCACCGGCATGGCACAAGGTAGTATCAGCGACAGGCATAACGCGGGAAACGTTGCGCTAAAGGTGTAGGACATCGGATATTCCAAGCCAGAAACAATCCTGGCAGCCTAATGGGTTGATCAGCATTTGTCAGGCACGCTCAGGGCAGTAATGCAATGCGGGACACAATTCAGGAAGCCACGGAATGACACGCTCATGATTCGATCACTGCGATTTTGGGTTCTTGCCTGTGCATGGAGGGGCTTGATTGCTCTGCCTTTGGTGGGCGTGCCGTTCGTGGCGTTGGCCGAGCCAGCGCCAGCATCCTCTGCCGCGACGTTGAGCGTGGAGCAGCGGGCCTGGCTCGACCAGCACGGCCCGTTAAGGGTGGGCCTGGTCCTGCAAGCGCCCTATGCACAGTTTGATCGGCGCCTGCAGCAATTGTCGGGCGCCAACGTCGACCTGATGAACTCGCTGGCCAATACCCTGCAGGTCGAACTGCTCTGGCGCAATTTTCCGGATCAGGCCGCGCTGGAGAAGGCCTTGGGCGAGGGGGCTGTCGATCTGGCGCCGGGGCTGACACAAACGCCTGCGGGTTTGCGTTTATGGTTGTTTTCCGACCCTTACATGCGCGTGCCGAATCTGGTGGTCGGCGAGCGCCAAGGGGCGGGTGCAGTCGATCTGGAAAAGCTCGACAGCAGCGTCCGCGTTGCCGTGCGCATGCCCAGTACAGTCGCTGATTATTTGCGCGGGACTTACACGCACCTCAATCTGCAAGGGGTGCCTCTGGAGCGCCAGGCGTTGCAGTTGTTGTTGAGCCAGCAGGCCAAATACGCCGTGATTGATGAAGCGCAGCTCAGCCGTTTGTCCATCGAACCGGATTTTGCCGAGTTGGCGGTGGTGGGCGACATCGGCTTGCCGCAGCTATTACGCGTGGCGTCGCGAAAAAACTTGCCAGAGCTGGCTGACATCGTCAGTGCCGCGCTGCATGCGATCCCCGCCAGAGACCTTGAGCAACTGCACGCACGCTGGTTGCAGCCCAAGTACCCACGGCTGACTGAGTCGCCGGGTTTCTGGCAAAACCTCAGTCTGTTGTTTGCGGTGATGGGGCTGGCCTGCTTTGCGATTGTGATCTGGCAGCGTCGTCAGCAACAGGAACTGGAACACAGTCTGCTGGCTGCGCGTGAAGACATTGCTTTGCGCCAGGCCAGTGAAGCGGCGTTGCGGCTGACGCAGTTCTCTATCGATCAAAGCACGGTTGGCATTCTCTGGGTCAATTGGGACAGCCATGTGCGCTATGCCAATCGCGCCGCCGAGGCCATGCTGGGGTACGGCGTGGGCGGGGTGGTGGATCGGCCACTAATCGACTTCGAACCAAGCCTGCACATGGACCGCTGGTTGAACCTGTGGCGGCGCGCCCGTTCCACGGAGGACAGCCCACAAAGTTTCGAGACAAACTGTATCCGTGCGAATGGCAGCATGTTGCCCACCGACGTGTCCTTGAGTTTTCTGCGCTTTCGCGATGCTGAGTACCTTGTGGTTTACCTCACCGACGTCACTGATCGGCGTAGAGCATTGGCCGCGCTGCAAGAAAGTGAAGCGCGTCTGCAAGGGATCGCGGCCAACGTGCCGGGTCTGGTGTTTCGTCTGGAGCGGGCGAACGCCGGCGATGCGCCAGAGTTCGCGTATATCAGTGAAGGCAGTGAAAGCCTGGTCGGCTATTCGCCCGCGACCTTGCGTCACAAAGAGATGGGGCTGCGCAATCTGGTGCACCCGGATGATCGCGCGGGCTATCACGTCATTCAGGATCGCTCTCTGGACGGCAACAGCGACTGGTCATGGCAGGGGCGCATCCTGACCCGCAATGGCGAGGAGCGCTGGGCGGAGATCAAGGCCATCGCCCGGCATCTGGAGGATGACCGCGTGGTCTGGGACGGGATCGTCTGGGACATCAGTGAAAGCAAGCGTATAGAACTGGAACTGGCCGGTTCCCGCGAGCAACTGCGCGAACTGTCGGCACACCTGGAAAGTGTGCGTGAAGAAGAGAAGGCCCGTATCGCCCGCGAGGTGCATGACGAGCTGGGGCAGATGCTGACGGTACTCAAGCTGGAAACGTCGATGTGCGAGCTGGCCTACGCCGACCTTGATCCAGGCTTGCACGAGCGGCTGAACAGCATGAAACGCCTGATCTCACAGCTCTTTCAACTGGTGCGTGATGTCGCCACGGCGCTGCGCCCGCCGATTCTCGATGCCGGCATTGCGTCGGCCATCGAATGGCAAGCCCGACGTTTTGAAGCGCGCACCCAGATTCCGTGTCTGGTAGAGGTCCCCGATAACCTGCCCATGCTCAGCGATGCCAAGGCCATCGGCTTGTTTCGGATTCTTCAGGAAGCACTGACCAACGTGATGCGTCACGCCCAGGCGCATACCGTCGAGCTGAGTCTGACGCTGGATGACGGCATGCTGTGCATGACCATCGCCGACGACGGCTGCGGTTTTGTGCCCGAGCAGGGCAGGCCGACCTCGTTCGGTCTGGTGGGCATGCGCGAGCGGGTGTTGATGCTGGGCGGCAGATTGCTGCTGGACAGTGAGTCCGGTGAAGGCACAACCTTGCGTGTGTACATTCCACTTGCCGATTAATGATTGAAAACTGCTGGGCAGGAGCGTGAAACGTGATTCGTGTATTGGTAGCCGAAGACCACACCATTGTCCGTGAAGGCATCAAACAGCTGATCGGGCTGGCGAAGGATCTGGCGGTGGTGGGTGAGGCCAGCAACGGTGAACAGCTGCTGGAAACGTTGCGTCATGTCGAGTGCGAAGTGGTGCTGCTGGATATTTCCATGCCGGGCGTAAATGGCCTGGAAGCGATCCCGCGAATTCGCGCCCTTAACAACCCGCCGGCGATTCTGGTGTTGTCCATGCACGACGAGGCGCAGATGGCCGCCCGTGCATTGAAGATCGGCGCTGCCGGTTATGCCACCAAGGACAGTGATCCGGCGTTGTTGCTGACGGCGATTCGGCGGGTGGCTGCCGGTGGGCGTTACATCGACCCGGACCTGGCGGACCGCATGGTATTTGAAGTCGGCCTGACCGATAACCGTCCGCTCCACTCGCTGCTGTCCGAGCGCGAGTTTTCAGTGTTCGAGCGCTTGGCACAGGGGGCGAACGTCAACGACATTGCTCAGCAACTGGCCTTGAGCAGCAAAACCATCAGCACGCACAAAGCGCGACTGATGCAGAAGCTCCACGTCACTTCGCTGGCCGATCTGGTGAAGTATGCGATGGAGCACAAGTTGCTCTAATCAGGCGTATGCCTGAAAACGACACGCTTCAACCTCATGTTTTTGTAGGCGTTGACGTGTCGTGAACGGTGGCGACGCGATCCAGTTACGACGCCTCATATCTAATCGCGCCATCGCTGTAGGGCAATCCCTACAGCAATCTCTCTTGCTCCCCGATTTGCGCGGCCAATGGTCTGATCTAGGATTAATCCACGGCAGACAAAACAAAGGTGTGGGTAATGAGCGACGTCGATTCAAGTGCTGGGGCGAGTGAAGTTCTGGTCAGCTTCCGTGGTGTGCAAAAGAGCTACGACGGCGAAGCACTGATCGTCAAAAACCTCAACCTGGAAATTCGCAAAGGCGAGTTCCTCACCCTGCTGGGGCCTTCCGGTTCTGGCAAGACCACCAGCTTGATGATGCTGGCCGGTTTCGAAACGCCAACCGCTGGCGAAATCCTGTTGGCTGGCCGCGCGATCAACAACGTGCCGCCGCACAAGCGTGACATCGGCATGGTGTTCCAGAACTACGCCTTGTTCCCGCACATGACCGTCTCGGAAAACCTGGCGTTTCCGCTGACAGTCCGCGGCTTGAACAAGACCGACGTCAGCGAGCGGGTCAAGCGCGTGCTGAGCATGGTTCAGCTCGACACCTTCGCCCATCGTTACCCGGCGCAGCTTTCCGGCGGTCAACAACAGCGTGTGGCCTTGGCCCGGGCGCTGGTGTTCGAACCACAACTGGTGCTGATGGACGAACCCTTGGGTGCGTTGGACAAACAACTGCGTGAACACATGCAGATGGAGATCAAACACCTGCACGAACGCCTCGGCGTTACCGTGGTGTACGTGACCCATGACCAGGGTGAAGCTCTGACCATGTCCGACCGGGTGGCGGTATTCCATCAGGGCGAGATCCAGCAGATTGCGCCTCCGCGCACGCTCTACGAAGAACCGAAAAACACGTTTGTCGCCAACTTCATCGGCGAAAACAACCGTCTTAACGGCAACCTGGTCAGCCGCACCGGTGATCGGTGTGTCGTGGCACTGGCCCGTGGCGAGAAGGTCGAAGCGCTGGCAGTCAATGTCGGCAAGATCGGTGACCCGGTGACCTTGTCGATTCGCCCTGAGCGCGTTCGGGTGAACGGCCACAGCGAAAGCTGTGTGAACCGTTTCTCTGGCCGCGTCGCTGAATTCATTTATCTGGGTGACCACGTTCGTGTGCGTCTGGAAGTTGCAGGAAAAACAGACTTCTTCGTCAAGCAGCCAATCGCCGAGCTGGATCCGGGGTTGACGGTGGGCGACGTTGTGCCAATTGGATGGCAGGTCGAACACGTTCGCGCGCTCGATCCCTTGCTGGAAGCGCATTAATTAACAGTCAGAGGCGAATCAATCGCCCCACGCATACCCAACACTGCACTGTGGAGAGAACAATAAATGCTTAAATCTTTGAAGTTCACCGCTATTACGCTCGGCATGATGTGCGCGGCAAACGCCATGGCGGCGGCAGATCTGACCGTTATATCCTTCGGCGGCGTTAACAAGGCAGCTCAGGAAAAAGCGTTCTATGCACCGTGGGAAAAAGCGGGCAACGGCAAGGTGGTTGCGGGCGAGTACAACGGTGAAATGGCCAAGGTCAAAACCATGGTCGACACCAAGAGCGTCTCTTGGGACCTGGTAGAAGTCGAATCGCCTGAGCTGTCCCGTGGTTGCGATGAAGGGATGTTCGAAGAGATTGATCCAGCGATGCTTGGCAAGTCGGAAGACTATGTCAAAGGCGCTATCCAGACCTGCGGCGTTGGTTTCTTCGTATGGTCCACCGTGTTGGCCTACAACGCCGACAAGCTGAAAACCGCACCTACCAGCTGGGCCGATTTCTGGGACGTGAAGACATTCCCAGGCAAGCGTGGCTTGCGTAAAGGTGCCAAGTACACCTTGGAATTCGCCTTGATGGCCGACGGCGTAGCGCCTAAAGATGTTTACAAGGTGCTGGCGGGTAAAGGCGGTCAAGACCGTGCATTCAAGAAACTCGACGAACTCAAGCCGAACATTCAGTGGTGGGAAGCGGGCGCTCAACCGCCACAGTTCCTGGCCTCCGGTGACGTCGTGATGAGCTCTGCCTACAACGGCCGTATCGCCGCAGTGCAAAAAGAAAGCAACCTGAAAGTGGTCTGGAACGGCGGCATCTACGATTTCGACGCATGGGCCATCCCAAAAGGCTCGAAAAACGCCGAAGCAGCGAAGAAATTCATCGCCTTCTCGGTCAAGCCAGAACAGCAGAAGATCTATTCGGAAAACATCGCTTACGGCCCAGCTAACACCCAAGCCGTACCGCTGCTGGACAAAGGCATCTTGAAAGATATGCCGACCACTCCGGAAAACATCAAGGACCAAGTGCAGATCGACGTCGGCTTCTGGGCTGACAACGGCGAGCAACTGGAACAGCGCTTCAACGCGTGGGCGGCCAAGTAACCGTTTTACGCTGAGTCAGATCCAGGTGCGCTCCCTCTTCTGCTGTGGATAGGGAGGAGGGGCGCATCCATCGTTCAAAGATTTTCGGAGTTCGCTATGGCCATCACAGTGCCCCTTACAGAAGGCGCCAGCCCCACCCTGAAACAGCGTCTGGCTCGTGCTGAACGGGTCAATCGCTGGAAGGCTCAGGCATTGATCGCTCCGCTGGTGCTGTTTTTGCTGCTGGTATTTCTGGTGCCAATTATTGCGCTGCTCTACAAGAGCGTCGGTAACCCAGAAGTGGTCGGCGCCTTACCGCGTACGGTTGCAGCGGTGGCCCAATGGGACGGCAAGAGTCTTCCGTCCGAGGCTGCGTACCAGGCACTGAGCGTGGACCTGGCTGAAACCCGCAAGAATCAGACCCTGGGCGATTTGTCCAAGCGCCTGAACATGGAACTGGCCGGTTATCGCAGCCTGCTGACGAAAACCGCCCGCGCATTACCGTTCAAGACTGAACCGACTTCTTATAAAGAAGCGCTCGAAGCTGTCGATGAGCGCTGGGGCGATCCTGCCTATTGGCAAGCGATCCGCCGTAACACCAGTAGCATCACCCCTTATTACTTGCTGGCCGCAGTCGACCATCGCATCGATGACCTCGGTGAAGTGGCGCCCGCGACCCCTGATCAAGCCATTTACGTGGATATTTTCGCCCGCACGTTCTGGATGGGTCTGGTCATCACCGCGATCTGCCTGGTGCTGGCTTACCCGTTGGCGTACCTGCTGGCGAACCTGCCTTCCCGGCAAAGCAACCTGCTGATGATCATGGTGCTGCTGCCATTCTGGACCTCGATTCTGGTGCGGGTTGCCGCGTGGATCGTATTGCTCCAGTCGAGTGGCTTGATCAACAGCGCCTTGATGGCGATGGGCATCATTGATAAACCGCTGGAGCTGGTGTTCAACCGGGTCGGCGTTTACATCTCGATGGTGCACATCATGCTGCCATTCATGATTCTGCCGATTTACAGCGTGATGAAGGGTATTTCCCCGACGTACATGCGGGCTGCGATTTCCCTGGGCTGCCATCCATTCGCCAGCTTCTGGCGCGTGTATTTCCCGCAGACGTATGCCGGTGTCGGTGCGGGTTGTCTGTTGGTGTTCATTTTGTCGATTGGCTACTACATCACGCCGGCGTTGCTCGGCAGCCCGAACGATCAGATGGTCAGCTACTTCGTCGCCTTCTACACCAACACCAGTATCAACTGGGGCATGGCCACGGCTTTGGGCGGTTTGCTGTTGATGGCAACCATCGTGCTTTACCTGATTTATAACTGGCTAGTCGGCGCCAGCCGCATGCGCCTGAGCTGAGGAGAATCAACATGCTGAGCCCTTATACGTCTCCTATTGAGCGGGTCTGGTATTACGCCCTGCGTATTCTCTGCGGGCTGGTACTTTTGTTCCTGGTCCTGCCGGTGCTGGTGATCATCCCGCTGTCGTTCAACTCCGGGAGCTTTCTGGTTTACCCGCTGCAAGGGTTTTCCATGCACTGGTACCAGGACTTCTTCGCCTCCGCTGAATGGATGCGCTCGCTGAAGAACAGCATGATCGTTGCACCGGCCGCCACGGTATTGGCAATGGGCTTCGGTACGCTGGCAGCGATTGGCCTGACCCGTGGCAACTTCCCGGGCAAGGCGCTGGTCATGGCCCTGGTGATTTCGCCAATGGTCGTTCCGGTGGTCATTGTCGGTGTCTCCAGCTACCTGTTCTTTGCCCCGCTGGGGTTGGGCAACAGCTACATATCGCTGATTCTGGTGCATGCAGTGTTGGGTGTGCCCTTTGTGATCATCACGGTGTCGGCGACCTTGCAGGGCTTCAACCACAACCTGGTTCGTGCTGCTGCCAGCCTTGGGGCATCGCCATTGACGGCGTTCCGCCGGGTGACCTTGCCGCTGATCGCGCCAGGTGTGGTATCGGGTGCACTGTTTGCGTTCGCTACCTCATTCGATGAAGTGGTCGTGACCTTGTTCCTCGCTGGCCCTCAACAGGCCACGCTGCCTCGGCAGATGTTCAGCGGTATCCGCGAAAACCTCAGCCCGACCATCGCGGCTGCGGCCACCATGCTGATCGCCTTCTCGGTGGTGCTGTTGCTGGTGCTGGAATGGTTGCGTGGGCGCAGCGAGAAGTTGCGAACTCAAGTGGCTTGATCGATCTGGCAGGAAAAATCTGAGGCTGACCCCGGTTCTGCGGGATCGGGGTTTGGCTCGGATCTGCGGAGAGTTGCACCCGGCCTGACTAAGGTACAATGCGCGCCACCGTGATTCTGCTCAAAGGTGCGTCATGCAGCCCTTCGTTATTGCTCCTTCGATTCTTTCCGCCGACTTCGCCCGTCTGGGCCAGGAAGTCGACAATGTTCTTGCCGCTGGCGCGGACATTGTCCACTTCGATGTCATGGACAATCACTACGTACCTAACCTGACCATCGGCCCGATGGTCTGCACGGCCCTGCGCAAGTACGGCATCACCGCGCCCATCGATGTTCATTTGATGGTCAGCCCGGTTGACCGCATGATCGGCGACTTCATCGAAGCCGGCGCCACGTACATCACCTTCCACCCTGAAGCCACACAACACGTCGACCGCTCACTGCAGTTGATCCGTGAAGGTGGTTGCAAGGCCGGCCTGGTGTTCAACCCGGCCACGCCGCTGACCGTGCTTGAGTATGTGATGGACAAGGTCGACATGATCTTGCTGATGAGCGTTAACCCAGGTTTTGGCGGGCAGAAGTTCATTCCCGGCACCCTGAACAAACTGCGCGAAGCGCGGGCGCTGATAGAAGCCTCCGGCTATGACATTCGTCTGGAAATCGACGGAGGGGTCAATGTGAACAACATTCGTGACATCGCTGCCGCCGGTGCCGACACCTTTGTTGCAGGCTCAGCTATCTTCAATGCGCCGGACTACCAAGAGGTTATCCAGAAAATGCGTGCCGAACTGGCGTTGGCTCGTCCATGAGCGGGTTTGAGCAGCTGTTCCCGGGCCGCTTGCCCAAGCTGGTGATGTTCGATCTGGATGGCACATTGATCGACTCGGTGCCAGACCTCGGGGTGGCCGTGGACAACATGCTGCTCAAGCTCGGGCGCCCGCCGGCCGGAATCGCGTCGGTGCGAGTCTGGATCGGTAATGGCGCCCGGGTGTTAGTCCGTCGCGCCCTGGCCAATGACTTCGATCATTCGTCCGTGAGCGACGCAGACACCGAAGAGGCCCTGGCGATTTTCATGGAGGTGTACGCGGGCAGTCACGCGCTGACGCAGGTGTACCCCGGCGTGCGCGAAACCTTGAAGTGGATGCAGAAACAGGGCGTTGAAATGGCCCTGATCACCAACAAGCCGGAGCGTTTCGTCGCGCCGCTGCTGGATGAGTTGAAGCTGGGACGGTTTTTCCGCTGGATCATTGGTGGCGATACGTTGCCGCAACAGAAGCCTGATCCGGCTGCGTTGTTTTTTGTGATGAAAATGGCCGGTGTTCCGGCATCCCAGTCGCTGTTCGTCGGTGACTCGCGCAACGATGTGTTGGCAGCAAAAGCGGCAGGCGTTGCCAGTGTGGCACTCAGCTATGGCTACAACCATGGCCGGCCGATTGCCGAGGAATCGCCGTCGCTGGTTATTGATGACCTGCGTATGCTGCTCCCCGGTTGCTTAGATCCTGCCGCTGCGCTAACGTTGGCCGACGTCAAATCCCCCCCTCAAAGAGATTCCATCGTGGTGGTCACCCGCAAGCTCTGGATGAAAGTCATTAAGGCCCTGGCCCGCTGGCGTTGGCGCGCCTGACTTGACTCTGGCCGGTCCACCGGCGCGTTTGCATACCTGACCGTTTTACCCTCAAGCCACGAGGCTGATCATGACCCGCGAAGAATTTCTGCGTTTGGCTGCTGCCGGTTACAACCGTATCCCGCTTGCCTACGAAACCCTTGCCGACTTCGACACACCGCTGTCGATCTACCTGAAACTGGCCGACCAGCCGAACTCCTATTTGCTGGAGTCGGTGCAGGGCGGCGAGAAGTGGGGCCGGTACTCCATCATTGGCCTGCCATGCCGCACCGTGATGCGTGTCCACGAACAGCAGATCAGCGTGACCCAGGATGGCGTCGAGATCGAGCGCCTGAAGTCGGAAGACCCGTTGGCGTTCGTCGAAGAATTCAAGGCGCGTTACAACGTGCCGACCATTGCCGGTTTACCGCGTTTCAATGGCGGGCTGGTGGGTTACTTCGGCTACGACTGCGTGCGTTATGTCGAGAAGCGCCTGGGCAAGTGTCCAAACCCGGACCCGCTGGGCGTGCCGGATATCCTGCTGATGGTGTCGGATGCGGTGGTGGTGTTCGATAACCTCGCAGGCAAGATGCACGCGATCATGCTGGTCGACCCGGCTGAAGCCGGCGCCTACGAAAAGGGTCTGGCGCGCCTGGATGAGTTGATGGGAAAACTTCGTCAGCCGATTACCCCGCGTCGCGGTCTTGATCTGACCCGGCCGCAGGCGCCTGATCCGATATTCCGCTCCAGTTTCACTCAAGACGATTACGAGCGCGCAGTGGACACCATCAAGGAGTACATCCTTGCCGGTGACGTGATGCAGGTCGTTCCGTCGCAACGCATGTCGATCGACTTCAAGGCCGCCCCCATCGACCTGTACCGTGCGCTGCGTTGTTTCAACCCGACGCCTTATATGTATTTCTTCAACTTTGGCGACTTCCATGTCGTGGGCAGTTCGCCTGAAGTTCTGGTGCGGGTCGAAGACAACCTGATCACCGTGCGCCCGATTGCCGGTACCCGTCCGCGCGGCGCAAATGAAGAAGAAGACCTGGCGCTGGAAAAAGACCTGCTTTCCGATCACAAAGAGGTCGCCGAACACTTGATGTTGATCGATCTGGGGCGCAACGACACCGGTCGCGTGTCTGAAATCGGCTCGGTCAAACTCACGGAAAAGATGGTCATCGAGCGTTACTCCAACGTGATGCACATTGTTTCCAACGTCACTGGCCAGTTGAAAAACGGCCTGACGGCGATGGACGCCCTGCGTGCGATTCTGCCGGCGGGCACCTTGTCTGGCGCGCCGAAAATCCGCGCCATGGAAATTATTGACGAGCTGGAACCGGTCAAGCGTGGCGTCTATGGTGGCGCCGTGGGGTATCTGGCCTGGAACGGCAACATGGACACCGCGATTGCGATCCGCACCGCAGTGATCAAGAACGGTGAACTGCACGTGCAAGCCGGTGGCGGTATCGTCGCTGACTCGGTGCCCGCGCTGGAATGGGAAGAGACCCTGAACAAGCGCCGCGCCATGTTCCGTGCGGTGGCGCTTGCCGAGCAAGAGCCGCTTTCCTGAGACCCGCTCCCACAGAGATACCCCTATCTACTGTGGGTGCGAATTTATTCGCGAATGGCTTGATGCGGTGTTTTTCAGACACCCCGCTATCGCAGTCTTCGGCAGCGCCTGCACATACTGTGTCAATCGTCCAGACTCACAGCCAGGCTTACGCCTTGCTGGTTAACGCGAAGCTGACATTGTTCACGGGCTGCTTTAGACGTCAGTAATTTCGAGAGGTTAAACACATGTTGCTGATGATTGATAACTACGACTCGTTTACTTATAACGTCGTGCAATACCTGGGTGAGTTGGGTGCCGAGGTCAAAGTGATCCGCAACGACGAGCTGAGCATTGCCGAGATCGAAGCCCTGAACCCCGAGCGCATTGTGATTTCCCCTGGCCCATGCACCCCGACTGAAGCGGGCGTATCGCTGGAGGTGATCAAACACTTCGCCGGTAAGCTGCCGATTCTGGGCGTGTGCCTGGGCCATCAGTCTATTGGTCAGGCATTTGGTGGCGATGTAGTGCGGGCGCGGCAAGTGATGCATGGCAAGACCAGTCCGGTGATCCATGAAGACCTTGGCGTGTTCGAAGGCTTGAATCATCCGTTGACGGTCACCCGTTATCATTCCCTGATCGTCAAGCGCGAAACCTTGCCCGATTGCCTGGAAGTGACCGCCTGGACCGAGCTTGAAGACGGTTCGGTCGATGAAATCATGGGCCTGCGGCACAAGACGCTGAATATCGAGGGGGTGCAGTTTCACCCTGAGTCGATTCTTACCGAGCAGGGACATGAGCTGTTCGCCAACTTCCTCAAGCAAACTGGCGGCAGCCGTCAGGGTTAAGGGGCTTTCAAGGTTATGGCTATGGATATCAAAGGCGCGCTGGCTCGCATCGTCAACCAGCTTGATTTGAGCACCGAGGAAATGCGCGACGTCATGCGTGAAATCATGACGGGCCAATGCACTGAAGCGCAGATCGGTGCCTTCATGATGGCCATGCGCATGAAAAGCGAAAGCATTGATGAGATCGTCGGTGCTGTTTCGGTCATGCGTGAGTTGGCCAGCAAAGTCGAGCTCAAGACCCTCGACGGCGTCGTCGACGTGGTTGGCACGGGCGGCGATGGCGCGAATATTTTTAACGTTTCCACGGCATCGTCCTTCGTGGTCGCGGCGGCCGGTTGCACGGTCGCCAAACACGGTAATCGGGCTGTGTCCGGCAAAAGTGGCAGCGCCGATCTGCTTGAGGCGGCGGGTATCTATTTGAACCTGACGCCTGTGCAAGTAGCCCGCTGTATCGAAAACGTGGGCATCGGCTTCATGTTTGCCCAGTCCCACCACGGCGCAATGAAATACGCCGCTGGCCCGCGCCGTGACCTCGGATTGCGCACCCTGTTTAATATGCTTGGCCCGCTTACGAATCCGGCTGGCGTCCGCCATCAGGTGGTTGGGGTGTTCAGTCAGGCGCTGTGCCGGCCGTTGGCCGAAGTCTTGCTTCGTCTGGGCAGTAAGCACGTGTTGGTGGTGCACTCTCAGGATGGTCTGGATGAGTTCAGCCTCGCCGCACCGACCTTCGTGGCCGAGCTGAAAAATGGTGAAGTGACTGAATACTGGGTCCAGCCAGAAGATGTGGGGATAAAAAGTCAGAGCCTGATCGGCCTGGCCGTTGAAAGCCCTGCTGCGTCGCTGGAGTTGATTCGCGATGCCTTGGGGCGACGCAAGACCGAAAACGGGCAGAAAGCGGCCGACATGATCGTGCTCAATGCGGGCGCAGCGCTCTATGCTGCTGATCATGCGTCTACGTTGAAAGAGGGCGTTGCACTGGCCCACGATGCGCTGCACACCGGCCTTGCACGGGAAAAACTGGAAGAGTTGGGTGCCTTTACCGCGGTATTCAAGCAGGAGAATGAAGGATGAGTGTGCCGACGGTTCTGGAAAAAATTCTCGCCCGCAAGGTTGAGGAGGTCGCTGCCCGCAGTGCCATAGTGAGCCTTGCCGAGCTTGAGCGCCAAGCGGCATTGGCCGACGCGCCACGCGGCTTTGCCAAGGCGTTGATCAAGCAGGCCAAGAGTAAGCACCCTGCGGTCATCGCTGAAATCAAAAAAGCATCGCCGAGCAAAGGCGTGATCCGGGAAAACTTTCTTCCTGCTGACATCGCCAAAAGTTATCAAGCGGGTGGGGCAACCTGTCTGTCTGTTCTGACCGACATTGATTTCTTTCAAGGTGCTGATGATTACCTGCAACAGGCGCGTGCCGCCTGCAGTCTGCCGGTGATTCGTAAGGACTTCATGATTGATCCGTATCAGATCGTCGAAGCCCGCGCATTGGGCGCCGACTGCGTGTTGCTGATCGTTTCCGCGCTGGACGATTCGAAGATGGCCGAGCTGGCCGCCGTCGCCAAAAGCGTGGGCCTCGACGTGCTGGTCGAAGTGCACGATGCCGCTGAGCTGGAACGCGCCCTCAAAACACTGGATACGCCGTTGGTGGGCATCAACAACCGTAACCTGCACACCTTTGACGTCAACCTGGAAACTACGCTGGACCTGCTGCCGCAGATTCCTAGTGATCGCTTGGTCATCACCGAAAGCGGCATTTTTAATCGCGCGGATGTCGAGCTGATGGAAGTCAGCGGGGTCTACTCATTCCTGGTGGGTGAAGCGTTCATGCGTAAGCAACACCCGGGGGCTGAACTGCAACGCTTGTTCTTCCCTGAGCGTGGGCCGTTGATCAGTAATTAAGCGGATAGCCCTGACGCAGTGCCTACAGAGAAACCAGCATGTTAGACAAAGTCATCGATATCTCCGTCGAGGCAGGCCTGCAGGCCGAGCAGGATTTGCTCGCCGCTGTGTGTGCCGGCGAGTTCGAGTACGGTTTGCTGTTATGGCGACCGCTTGACCGGGCCTTGGTGATGCCGCGCCGGATGAGCCGTCTCGCAGGTTTTGAACAGGCTACCGAAGCATTGGCGGTCAGCGGGTGGCCAATACTGCTGCGTGAAAGCGGCGGCGAACCGGTCCCTCAATCGCCGGCGGTGGTGAACATCGCATTGGTTTACGCCCAGCCGCGCAGTGACAATGACCGCGACCGGATCGAAAATGCCTACAACCGTCTGTGTCAGCCGATCTGTGATGTACTGATCGAGCTGGGCGGTGCCGCTTCGCTCGGGGAAGTGGACGGTGCCTTCTGTGACGGACGTTTCAACGTCAACCTGGACGGCCGGAAAATGGTCGGTACGGCTCAGCGTTGGCGGCAGAGTCAGGGCGGGCAACGCCCCGTCGTACTGGCTCACGGCGCGCTGCTGCTGGATAACGAGCGCGAGCAAATGGTCGAGGCGGTCAACCGCTTCAACCAGATCTGCGAGCAGGATCAACGAGTCCGCGCCCACAGCCACATTGCCCTGCATGAAGCCTTCCCGGCGGCTGATGTGCTGGACCAGTTAGCCGAGCGCTATCAAAAGATCCTTACAGGGTTTTAAGCTGCCCGGTTCGCTTAGCGCGTACCAAACACCACCATGGTTTTGCCTTTGACGTGCACCAGGTTCTGCTCTTGCAGTGCCTTGAGCACACGGCCGACCATTTCCCTTGAGCAACCGACAATGCGCCCGATTTCCTGGCGGGTAATCTTGATCTGCATCCCGTCGGGGTGGGTCATGGCATCGGGTTGCTTACACAGATCCAGCAAGCTGCGTGCGACCCTTCCGGTGACGTCAAGAAACGCCAGGTCGCCGACTTTTCGCGTGGTATTGCGTAACCGGTCAGCCATCTGGCTACCGATGGCGTAGAGGATGTCCGGTTCTTGCTGTGTGACTTCGCGGAATTTGCTGTAGCTGATCTCAGCCACTTCGCACTCGGTTTTGGTGCGAACCCAGGCGCTGCGCTCTACCTCGTGCCCGATCCGGTCAAACAGGCCCAGCTCACCAAAGAAATCGCCGGCATTCAGGTACGCGACAATCATCTCCCGCCCCTCGTCGTTCTCGATCAGGATGGTGACAGAGCCTTTGATAATGAAGAACAGCGACTCAGAGCGATCACCTGCGCAAATAATGTTGTGTTTGGCGGAGTAACGGCGCCGCTGGCAATGGCCGAGAAGTGTGTCGAGGTTTTTTATTTTGGGTGTAAGGGTTATAGCAACCATGCATGTATCCCGAAAAAGTACTGCGCCACACGGCATCCTTATGGGTATCGGCCGTGCGGGTGATTTGCCGCAGCTTATCAGGAGAGTTTGTTGTTTTTTGGGAAATTTCCTACAGGCTTATTTCGAGCGGACATTTAACCGGACATCCAGTGAAAGCGTGGCCCTGTGCTAAGCTGGCGACCACTTTTTTAGCAGTGGAGTCTTGGCGATGAAGGCACGCATCCAATGGGCTGGCGAAGCCATGTTCCTCGGTGAATCCGGTAGCGGTCATGTGGTGGTAATGGACGGTCCGCCGGAAAGCGGCGGTCGCAATCTGGGCGTGCGTCCTATGGAAATGCTCCTGCTCGGCTTGGGCGGTTGCAGTAACTTCGACGTGGTCAGCATCCTGAAGAAGTCCCGTCAGCCAGTAGAAAGCTGCGAGGCGTTTCTGGAAGCCGAGCGCGCGAGCGAAGACCCAAAGGTGTTCACCAAAATCCATCTGCACTTTGTGGTCAAGGGCCGAGGCTTGAAAGAGGCTCAGGTCAAACGCGCTATCGAGCTGTCTGCCGAGAAGTATTGTTCGGCTTCAATCATGCTCGGTAATGCCGGTGTGGAAATTACCCACGACTATGAAATCATCGAACTGGGCTGAAACGACACCCAACTTTCACAAAAGCGGCGCACACTTTACGATACACGCTAGCCGACAGGCGCCGACGTCGGCATAATGCGCCACTTTTTCAGGGTGCGACCCGCTTTACCAAGGCTATAGTCGCCCCCGAACGGACAACCAAAATCGCCACCGCGAAGAGGTGTTAACCGTCCTACGCAGATGAGCCGGCCTCATCTGACGGGCATGCTTGATCACGCGGCCCGGGCCGCATATATATAGAGAGTTTTTAACGGTGAAAAGCAAACTCAAGCTCCACGGGTTCAATAACCTGACAAAGACCTTGAGCTTCAACATCTATGACATCTGCTATGCGGAAACTCCGCAGGACCAGCAAGCTTACGTCGAGTACATCAATCACGAGTACGACGCCGAACGCCTGACGCAGATCCTCACCGAGGTTGTCGATATCATTGGCGCCAACATCCTGAACATCGCCCGTCAGGATTACGACCCGCAAGGTGCTAGCGTGACCATTCTGATCTCCGAGCAGCCGGTGACGCCTACCGACAGCCAGATCGAAGAGTCCCCGGGACCGTTGCCAGAGACCATCCTGGCGCATCTCGACAAGAGCCATATCACGGTGCACACCTACCCGGAAATTCACCCGGTCGATGGCATCGCGACATTCCGTGTGGACATTGACGTGTCGACCTGTGGGGTGATTTCACCGCTCAAGGCGCTCAACTACCTGATCCACCAGTTCGATTCCGACATCGTCACTGTCGACTATCGTGTGCGTGGCTTCACCCGTGACGTTGAAGGTAAAAAACACTTCATCGACCACGAGATAAACTCGATCCAGAATTACCTCTCTGTGGACACGCGCGCCGGTTACCAGATGACCGACGTGAACGTTTACCAGGAGAACCTGTTCCACACCAAGATGCTGCTCAAGAACTTCGAACTGGATGACTACCTGTTCGGTGATGCGACCAGCAACTTGTCGACCGAACAGCGTGATCAGGTTACCGAGCGCGTGAAGCACGAAATGCTGGAAATCTTCTACGGACGCAACGTCAACGTTTAAGATTGTCCGGATTCGTCAGTACAAAGAAGAAAGGCGCCCATCGAGGCGCCTTTCTTGTGTCTGCCGTTATGGCGCAGTGTTTATATCCGATACGTACTTTTGGTCATGACCTTGGCCAGCAGACTCATACCGAATTTGATAGGCGCCGGAAAACGAAATCCACCGGCATCCAGCGCGCTTTCGGCGTGGCGCTCTTCATCGATACGCATCTGCTCGAGAATGGCCCGGGACTTTTCGTCTTCGGCAGGCAACTGCTGCAAATGATCGTTCAGGTGCTTGCAGACCTGATCTTCGGTCGCGGCGACGAACCCCAGGCTGACCCGGTCGCTGATCATGCCAGCGGCGGCACCTATCCCGAAGGAAATGCCATAGAACAGTGGGTTGAGCACGCTGGTGTGACTGCCCAATTGGTGGATGCGTTGTTCGCACCAGACCAGATGGTCAATTTCTTCTTCGGCCGCGTGTTCCATGGCTGCCCGCACTTTCGGTAACTTGGCGGTCAGCGCCTGGCCCTGGTACAGCGCTTGCGCGCAGACCTCGCCGGTATGGTTGATGCGCATCAGGCCCGCAACGTGTCGGGTATCGACGTCGCTCATCTTGGTTTCGGACTGAACAATGGCGGGTGATGGTCGATACGGTTGCACGCTGAAAGGCAGCAGCGTGCGCATCGCAGCATCGGCTTGCAATAAGAGACGGTCAACAGGGGAGTAGTGACGTTCGGTAGCCATGGGCACCTCCGGATAAATCCACGGCGGCCAGTTTACCCGAATCAGTCGGGCGCGGCTTGAGCTGGATCAGCCCGCCGGGTCTGCACAGGCTGTCTCGGCGGGCGTAAGTTGTTTAAACGGTGAATCAGCCCGGCGGCCAATGCATCTGACGCTGACCCAGTACGTGCATGTGAATGTGATAGACGGTCTGTCCGCCCAGCTCATTACAGTTCATGACTACCCGGAAGCCGTCGTCGCAGCCCAGTTCTTTGGCCAGACGTTGCGCAGTGAACAGGACATGACCGAGCAGCCCTTTGTCATCTTCGGTCACGTCGTTAAGCGTGCGGATCGCTTTTTTCGGAATGACCAGAAAATGCACCGGCGCTTGCGGGGCAATATCGTGAAAGGCCAGCACCTGGTCATCTTCGTAGATGATTTTTGCTGGTATCTCTCTATTGATGATCTTGGTGAACAGAGTCTCCACAACCATTTCTCCGTTTTGATAAGTGCTTGAGTGTACTGAGGGGCAGGGATCACGCCCAGCTCTTTAGCGCGGGCAGTACGTCTTGTTGATCGCGCCGGATATTTTCCGGGTCAGCCAGCGCGGGCCCAGACGGGGGGTAAACGCCAACAGCTTATTACGCCAGCCGGGAATGATCACTGCGCGATTTTTCGCCAGTGCCCGCACCGTATGAAGCGCGACTTCTTCGGGGCTCATCATCCTTTTGCTGCGTTCCAGCTTGCCTACTTCCAAATGCGCATTGCGGAAAAACTCGGTGCGGGTCGGGCCAGGACACAGGACTGAAATTTTCACACCGGTTTTTTTCAGTTCTTCACGTAGCCCTTCAGAAAAGTGCAGCACATAGGCCTTGCTGGCGTGATAGCTGCTCATCCAGGGGCCGGGTTTAAAGGCTGCTACCGAGGCGACATTGAGTATCTGCCCGCCACCCTGGACCGCCATGGTATTGCCGAGGGCATGACACAGGCGGGTGAGCGCCAGTATGTTCAGCTCGATCAAGTCCTGCTCCTGGCCCCAATCCTGAGCCAAAAACGGTCCGCAGGTCCCGATGCCTGCGCAGTTCACCAGCAAATCGATCTGTCGTTCGCCTTCTTCGAGTTCCAGCAAGAAACCGGAAAGACGCAGTGGCTCCCCCAGGTCGCAGCCTCGAAACAGGACCTCGACACCAAAACGCTGGTTCAACTCAATGGCAATGCTTTCCAGCAGGTCCCGTTGACGGGCCACCAGAATCAGGCTGCGACCACGGCGCGCCAAGGCTTCGGCCATGGCCAGGCCGATGCCGCTGGAGGCGCCAGTGATCAGGGCGTAACGGGTCATGCATATTCTCCAGGCAGCGGCCGCGAGCCACGGCAGTGTGCGTCGGGCTCAAGCGGGCGCGTTATTCATCTTTATAGTCTACAGACGCTGGCTGTTGGCGGGTTGCGCGGTGTCGCTGTCATTATCATCGTCGTAAGGCAGGATATTTTCGTACTCGCTCGCGGTGGATTGCACTTCGCTCTCGAACGTGGAAATGCCGCCGACGAATGCGCCGACCATCAGGATGGCGATAATTGCCAGCCACAAAGAGGCGAGGACTTTTACCGCCGTGGTGTTGGGTGGTTGCGGCGCTCCGTACTGGTTGGCGCCGGTGTTACCCGGGATGACCATCATCAGGATCGGAAACAGGCTGCCCACGAATGGCACGAGATTGATCAGCAACAGCCAGCCGGACCAGCCGACATCGTGCAGCCGCTGTACACCGATCTGCACACTGACGATAAAAAAGCCGATCGCTGCGATGGCAATAAGCAATCCACCGCCTACCAGTGAGCTGGTCAGGATCGCTGCGCATACGCCGGTAACGGCAATAATGGCGACCATGAGTACCAGGGTCCAGGCCAGATAGCGTAAACGACCGATCCGGCCTTGAACGGTGAACACCTTGAGTTCGCCAAACTCTGGCCATGTTGCACCCACCTGAGCCCGTGGCGGAGCATAAGGCGATGCTTCGTGCTGCGGTTCTTCAGGCGCTCTATACGGGGTGGGCTCGTCGATCTCTTCCAGGCTCAAACTGATGGTGGGGTCCGGCTCAATCCGTGCTTCGAGGCCTGCATCATTCAATGCGCTCAGGTAGTGCAGGGCTTGCTCTTGCGACAGCCCGCGCTTGAGCGCAACGGGCTGGCCGCTGAACAGCTTTTCGACGGCGGATAGTTCGCGTTTGAACAGACCAGCCATATTCAGTTTGGCGGTCTCGATGTCGACGCCAGTGCGCAGTTGCCCTTCGAAGACAATCTTGAAGTGGGTTTCGGCCATGCTTGGCTTCCTTGTCTGGGTAAAACAGAGTTATTGCTAACGCATCTGAGCCTGACGCCAGCCGAAAAAGCGGCTGCGGGCGAGCGATCAGCGCGGCCAGTGTCTGGCCAGGTCTGCTGAGCGTGTTTGCGCCTGACGGTATTCAGCATCCATGCGGGCAATCAGTTCGTCGACGCTGGGCAGATCGTTAATATCACCAACGCCTTGTCCGGCGGACCATACGGTTTTCCAGGCTTTTGCTTCATCGCTGATGGGTTTGAGCTTCGAACCGAAGTCGACTTCACCCTTGCCTTGCAGAGCCGCGAGGTCAAAACCTGCATTCTCCAAACTCTTGCGCATGAAGCTGGCAGGTACGCCGGAGACCGCAGCGGTATGGACGATATCGGCGGCTTTGGAGGTCAGCAGCATCTCTTTGTAAGCGTCCGGGGCATGGCTCTCACGGGTCGCGATAAAGCGTGTACCGAAGTAGGCCAGATCCGCGCCAAGCAATTGCGCGGCAAGAATCTCGTGGCCGTGGTTTAAACAGCCCGCCAGCAACAAGGTTTTATCGAAGAACTGACGGATCTCGGCAATGAGCGAAAAAGGACTCCAGGTTCCGGCATGTCCTCCGGCGCCGGCCGCGACAGCGATCAGACCGTCTACGCCGGCTTCTGCTGCTTTTTCCGCATGGCGGCGAGTGGTCACGTCATGAAACACCAAACCACCGTAACCATGCACCGCGTCGACCAGCTCTTTAACGGCGCCGAGGCTGGTGATCACGATGGGTACTTTATGCTCGATGCAGATAGCCAGATCGGCCTGCAAACGGGGGTTGCTGTTGTGCACGATCAGGTTGACTGCGTAAGGCGCCGGATTTACAAGCGCTGCCAGCCCGGCTTCGATTTCCTCTAGCCAGGCTTTGAAACCACTGCTTTCGCGCTGGTTAAGCGCCGGAAAACTCCCGACCACCCCGTTGCGGCAGCACGCCAGCACCAATTGCGGATTGGAGATCAGAAACATCGGTGCGGCCACGACGGGCAGACGCAGGGACTGTTCAAGCAAGGCTGGCAGTGACATGAGCGTTACTCCACGCATTCAGCTATTGATTAGAAAGGTTTGACCACAACCAAAATGACGATAGCCAGCAAGATCAATACAGGGATTTCATTGAACCAGCGATAGTAGACGTGGCTGCGGCCCTTCTCGCCACGCGCGAAGCGTTTGACTTGCGCGCCGCAGACATGGTGATAGCCGATCAGCAGAACCACCAACGTCAGCTTGGCGTGCATCCAGGCCTGGCTGAAATAACCACTGGGGTTGAGGCTGATCAGCCAGATGCCGAATGCCAGTGTGGCAATCATCGCGGGACCCATGATGCCCCGGTACAGTTTGCGCTCCATGATGCAGAACCGTTCCCGGCTCGCGGCGTCTTCGCTCATTGAGTGATAAACGAACAGTCTCGGCAGATAAAACAGACCTGCAAACCAGCAGACCATCGAGACGATGTGGAGGGCTTTGAGCCATAGAAAAAGCATTTTTGGTTATTCCCAAGTTCACGGTGGCCAAATAGTAGTGGTATGAACGGCCATACGTCACGTTCGCGGTTGTTCCTCAGGCCATACGCCCATATTATCAATGGTTTTCCACTAGGTTCGTTGAAGGGGCAGGTTTATGGTCAAGGTCGGTATCGTCGGCGGCACGGGTTACACCGGGGTCGAGCTGCTGCGTCTGTTGGCACAGCATCCGCAAGCTGAGGTGGTGGTCATCACTTCTCGCTCCGAGGCAGGGCTGGCCGTGGCCGATATGTACCCTAACCTGCGAGGCCATTACGATGGCCTGGCTTTCAGCGTGCCGGACATCGCAGCACTGGGTGCCTGTGATGTGGTGTTCTTTGCCACCCCGCACGGTGTTGCTCATGCGTTGGCAGGCGAACTGTTGAACGCCGGGACCAAGGTCATCGACTTGTCGGCAGATTTCCGCCTGGAAGACGCAGACGAGTGGGCCAAATGGTACGGCCAGCCGCATGGCGCGCCTGAATTGCTTAAGGAGGCGGTCTACGGCTTGCCTGAAGTCAATCGCGAGCAAATCAAGCAAGCGCGCCTGATTGCCGTGCCCGGTTGCTACCCTACCGCGACACAGCTGGGCTTTCTGCCGTTGCTCGAAGCTGGCTTGGCTGATGCCTCCCGGTTGATCGCTGACTGTAAATCAGGCGTCAGCGGGGCAGGGCGCGGTGCCAGCGTTGGCTCGTTGTACTCTGAAACCAGCGAAAGCTTTAAGGCGTACGCCGTCAAAGGCCATCGTCACCTGCCTGAAATCAGGCAGGGTCTGCGGCGTGCCTCGGGTGGGGATGTCGGCTTGACCTTCGTTCCACACCTGACACCGATGATTCGGGGCATTCACTCGACGCTCTACGCCACGGTGACGGATAAGTCGGTGGATTTGCAGGCGCTTTTTGAAAAGCGCTATGCCAATGAGCCGTTCGTCGATGTGATGCCGGCCGGTAGCCATCCTGAAACACGTAGCGTACGTGGCGCCAACGTTTGTCGAATTGCCGTGCACCGTCCGCAAGGTGGTGATCTGGTGGTGGTGTTGTCGGTCATCGACAATCTGGTCAAGGGCGCATCAGGCCAAGCGGTACAGAATATGAACATTCTGTTCGGTCTGGACGAGCGTTTGGGTCTTTCCCATGCCGGCATGCTGCCGTGATTAGTTGACCAATTTACTAGGTCAAGCGGATAATGCCGGTCATTACGCATTATGACGGCATAGCGCCGGGAGATATTTAGCATGAGCGTCGAAACCTTCACCCCTACGGCATTGGAATTCACCCACGGTGCAGCGCACAAGGTGAAGACCCTGGTCGATGAAGAGGGCAATGATCGCCTGAAACTGCGCGTGTTCGTGACCGGTGGCGGCTGTTCAGGTTTTCAGTACGGCTTCACTTTCGATGAAGACGTGGCGGATGACGACACCATCGTCGAGCGTGATGGTGTCAGCCTGGTGGTCGATCCGATGAGCTTCCAGTACCTGGCAGGCGCAGAAGTGGATTATCAGGAAGGGCTGGAAGGGTCGCGCTTTGTGATCAAAAACCCGAATGCGTCCACCACGTGTGGCTGCGGCTCGTCATTCTCGGTCTGATTTGGCTTGCTGGTCAGAGAACGCCGCGCTTATGTGCGGCGTTTTGCTGTGTGCGTCATGCCGGGTAGATGGCGCCTAGCACGCGCAGACCGCGAGCGCCGGTGACACTGGGTCGGTTGCCGGGGACGCCTTCAAGGCAACAGTGCGCCAGCCAGGCGAAAGCCATCGCTTCGACCCAGTCAGGGTCTACACCATAAGCCGCTGTACTGCTGACCTTGGTGTCAGGCAGCAACGCGGTCAGTCTCGCCATCAGCGCCGAGTTGTGCGCGCCGCCACCACAGACCAATAGCTCGTCGGTTTGCGCCTGTGCGATCTGCAGCGACTGGGTAATCGTCAGCGCAGTCAACTCAAGCAAGGTTGCCTGGATGTCTTCGGGGGCGAACGTTGGCAGTTGGAACAGATGATGTTGAAGCCAGCCAGTATTGAAGACGTCGCGGCCTGTGCTTTTAGGACCTTGGGTCAGGAAAAACGGGTCACTGAGTAGCGATTGCAGCAGCGCTGGCTCGATCTTGCCGCTCGCCGCCCAGGCACCGTCGCGGTCAAAGCTGAGACTGCGTTGTGCTTGTATCCAGGCATCAAGCAAGACATTTCCTGGTCCGCAGTCGAAACCGGACACGGGCTTGTCGGCTTCCAGCAGGCTCAGGTTGCTGAAGCCACCTATATTAAGAACCGCACGATGATTCTGTGGCGCGCCCAGCGGATTGTCGAAAAGGGCTTCATGAAACGCTGGTACCAGCGGTGCGCCTTGTCCGCCTGCGGCCACATCTCTGCGGCGGAAATCACTGACGACGGTGATCTCTGTCAGCTCTGCGAGCAGT
This sequence comes from Pseudomonas sp. ASL8, assembly GCF_056680355.1. Taxonomy (NCBI): domain Bacteria; kingdom Pseudomonadati; phylum Pseudomonadota; class Gammaproteobacteria; order Pseudomonadales; family Pseudomonadaceae; genus Pseudomonas; species Pseudomonas sp. ASL8. The sequence goes on from NZ_CM155278.1 coordinate 2,163,771, forward strand.
GCGGGGTTGCCAATCTGGAGGGTGAAGCCGCGCGCGGGCTCATGCCGAATAGTCTGTCCATGACTGCCGATGGCGCGTATCTCGCCCGCGGACAATTGCTCTTGGCTCAACAGCGCCAGAACACCCTGTGCGGCGAGATGCACCCACTTCTGCTCGGTGATAGCGGCCCGGGCAAGCTCATCGATACCACTGGCGCATAGCCCGAGAAGCTCGGCGCGCAGATCATCCGGCATGGGTATGTAGTGGGTCGCCAGCAGTCTTGGTCGGTCGTCCTGTTCTATCAGGGCGATATCCAGCCCATCAAGACTGGTCCCGGACATCACACCTATATAGAAGGCCATGGCTTAGCGCTTGTTCGAAGCGAGCAGGGTGGATTTCTCTTGGTCCATGCGTGCCATTAACGGCTGGCTTTGTTGCATGAAACGTTGCTTTTCAGCTTTGGCGATTGGGTCGGCCATTGGCAATTTCTGGCCCAGTGGGTCGACATGGACGCCATTAACCTGGAACTCATAGTGCAAGTGCGGGCCGGTCGACAACCCGGTCGTGCCGATATAGCCGATGACCTGGCCCTGTCTTACATTGCTGCCGGTTTGTATACCTTTGGCAAAACCCTGCATATGCCCGTACAGGGTCTGGTAGGTGTTGCCATGCTTGATGACTACGGTATTGCCGTAGCCGCCACGGCGACCCGCCAACAGAACCTGGCCATCGCCTGTTGCTTTGATCGGTGTGCCGCGAGGCGCTGCGTAGTCGACGCCTTTGTGGGCACGGATCTTATTCAGAATCGGGTGTTTGCGGCCCATGGAGAACATCGAGCTGATACGGGCGAAGTCTACCGGGGTACGGATGAAAGCCTTGCGCATGCTGTTGCCGTCAGCGGTGTAGTAGCTGCTGTTACCTTGCTTGTTGGTGTAGCGAACGGCGGTGTACGTTTTGCCGCGGTTGGTAAAACGCGCTGACAGGATGTTGCCGGTGCTGACGGTTTTGCCATTGATGACTTTCTGCTCGTAGATCACATCGAACTCGTCGCCCTGGCGAATATCCTGAGCGAAGTCGATGTCGTAGCCAAAAACACTGGCCATGTCCATGGTCATGCTGTGGGACAGGCCTGCACGTTGAGCCGACTGGGAAAGCGAGCTGTTGATAACCCCGTGAACATAGGCTGTGCGGATGTTCGGCTTGGTGATTTCCCGGCTGAATGCATAGCCTTTGTCGGACTTGGACAGGCTGATGCTTTCCAGGTCGCTGACCTTGCTGTGCAGTTGTTTGAGCTGACCTTGCGGGGAGAGCTCGAACTGCAGAATCTGGCCGTGCTTCAGTTGGCTGAATTGCCTGGCTTGCTTGTCGCTGGCCAGTACTTCGTGCACGGCGGAAGCAGGAAGACCTACTTTCTCGAACAGGGTCGACAAGGTGTCACCCCTGGAGACGACAACTTCTTTGTGATTCGGATTCTTGGCAGCAACTGTGGGGGCAGGCTCTACCTTCACAGGTTCTGCGGTGGCCGTTTCCTGAGTGTCATCAGCGCCATTTTCGATCTGCGCGAATGGCGATGCAGTGACGTCGGGTGTGGCCTGAATCTGTTCTTGAGCGTCTTGTTCTTGTGTCAGTTGATCGGCAGGTGTTTCCAGATCAAGGTTCAGAGTGGTTTTTTTGGCTTCAACGTCGCTGGACGGGAAGACCAGAAGCGCCAGGCTCAGCAAGGCGGCGATGCCGCTGGCAGCGAGCAGGTGGCTCTTCGGATAAAGCGGAGGCGCCTTGGGCGGTGTGTTGATCATAGGTAATCTGACTTTGAAGAGATGAATTGGAAAAGATGAATGACATGATGATGAATAAATAACTGTATAAAATATAACCAAATCATGCTCGAAGCAACCCTACGAACGCATCAGTCTGTGATTCGGCGGAGGGTGCAGGGCAAAAACTTGTAATTGGGCCCTGATCTTGTATGGTTGGGTCCCATTTAGATGAGCCATTACGGGGCTGTTATGAAGTCGGTTGAAGAGCAGCTAGCGCTGATCAAGCGCGGTGCGGATGAACTCCTGGTCGAGTCCGAACTGGTCGAAAAGCTTAAGCGTGGTCAGCCATTGCGTATCAAGGCCGGGTTTGACCCTACGGCCCCGGATCTGCATTTGGGTCATACCGTGCTTATTAATAAGCTGCGTCAGTTCCAGGAGTTGGGCCATCAGGTCATTTTCCTGATTGGCGACTTCACCGGCATGATTGGCGATCCTAGTGGCAAAAGTGCGACGCGGCCTCCGCTGACGCGCGAACAGGTTCTGGCTAACGCAGAGACCTATAAAACCCAGGTTTTCAAGATTCTTGATCCGGCAAAGACCGAGGTGGCGTTCAACTCCACCTGGATGGATCAAATGAGTTCGGCTGACTTCATTCGCCTGTCTTCACAGTACACCGTGGCGCGGATGCTTGAGCGCGATGACTTCCATAAGCGCTACTCGACCAATCAGCCGATCGCCATCCATGAGTTCATGTATCCATTGGTGCAGGGCTACGATTCTGTCGCGCTGCGTGCCGATGTCGAGCTGGGCGGTACCGATCAGAAGTTCAACCTGCTGATGGGGCGCGAATTGCAGCGCGCCTATGGGCAAGAAGCTCAGTGCATTCTCACCATGCCTTTATTGGAAGGTCTGGATGGCGTGAAGAAGATGTCCAAGTCCCTGGGTAACTATGTAGGGATTCAGGAAGCACCGGGCATTATGTACAGCAAGCTGGTTTCAATCCCTGATGCCTTGATGTGGCGCTACTTCGAGTTGCTGAGCTTCCTCTCTATGGAGGAGATCAATGGCTTCAAGGCCGATGTCGCGGCGGGCGCGAATCCGCGTGATATCAAAATCAAGCTGGCTGAAGAGATCGTTGCCCGATTCCATGGCGAAGAGGCGGCTGCGACTGCGCATCGTTCGGCGGGCAATCGCATGAAAGACGGCGACCTGCCTGATGACCTGCCAGAGATCAGTCTCGCGGCCACTGAAGACATGCCAATCGCGGCTGTCCTTAATAAAGCAGGCTTGGTCAAGAACTCCGCGGTTGCTCGGGATCTTCTGGCATCCGGTGGCGTGCGTATAGATGGTGAGGTTGTGGATCGCGCATTCGTGTTCAAGGTGGGCGCGACCCATGTTTGCCAGGCAGGTAAGAAGGCTTTTGGGCGAATTACGCTTAATTTGGAATAGGCCTGATTTAACCCTTGACGTAAGTTTTTTCGAGCCTATAATTCGCACCTCTTCCGGAGCAGATGAAACGGAAAACTCCTTGTAAATCAAAGAGTTATCCAGAGTAAGCGGCGAGGAAGGGGTTTTGATCTTCTGGATCGAAAGCGGTAGAAAAGAGGTGTTGACAGCAGCGTGTAACGCTGTAGAATTCGCCTCCCGCTAACGAGAGACGTGAAGTTGATCGAAGCGCAAGTGGTTGAAGTTGCAAAGGAAACTTTGAAACTTGTTAAAATAACCGCTTGACAGCAACAGGGGCTGCTGTAGAATGCGCGCCTCGGCTGAGACGAAAGATCTCAACCACCCGCTCTTTAACAATTGAATCAAGCAATTCGTGTGGGTGCTTGTGTTGTAAGACTGAAGTCAACTGATTATCAGCATCACAAGTTACTCCGCGAGAAATCAAAGATGTAACCAACGATTGCTGAGCTAAGTTTAGGGTTTTGTCAAAACCCAAAGATGTTTGAACTGAAGAGTTTGATCATGGCTCAGATTGAACGCTGGCGGCAGGCCTAACACATGCAAGTCGAGCGGCAGCACGGGTACTTGTACCTGGTGGCGAGCGGCGGACGGGTGAGTAATACCTAGGAATCTGCCTGGTAGTGGGGGATAACGTTCGGAAACGGACGCTAATACCGCATACGTCCTACGGGAGAAAGCAGGGGACCTTCGGGCCTTGCGCTATCAGATGAGCCTAGGTCGGATTAGCTAGTTGGTGAGGTAATGGCTCACCAAGGCTACGATCCGTAACTGGTCTGAGAGGATGATCAGTCACACTGGAACTGAGACACGGTCCAGACTCCTACGGGAGGCAGCAGTGGGGAATATTGGACAATGGGCGAAAGCCTGATCCAGCCATGCCGCGTGTGTGAAGAAGGTCTTCGGATTGTAAAGCACTTTAAGTTGGGAGGAAGGGCATTAACCTAATACGTTAGTGTTTTGACGTTACCGACAGAATAAGCACCGGCTAACTCTGTGCCAGCAGCCGCGGTAATACAGAGGGTGCAAGCGTTAATCGGAATTACTGGGCGTAAAGCGCGCGTAGGTGGTTCGTTAAGTTGGATGTGAAATCCCCGGGCTCAACCTGGGAACTGCATTCAAAACTGTCGAGCTAGAGTATGGTAGAGGGTGGTGGAATTTCCTGTGTAGCGGTGAAATGCGTAGATATAGGAAGGAACACCAGTGGCGAAGGCGACCACCTGGACTGATACTGACACTGAGGTGCGAAAGCGTGGGGAGCAAACAGGATTAGATACCCTGGTAGTCCACGCCGTAAACGATGTCAACTAGCCGTTGGGAGCCTTGAGCTCTTAGTGGCGCAGCTAACGCATTAAGTTGACCGCCTGGGGAGTACGGCCGCAAGGTTAAAACTCAAATGAATTGACGGGGGCCCGCACAAGCGGTGGAGCATGTGGTTTAATTCGAAGCAACGCGAAGAACCTTACCAGGCCTTGACATCCAATGAATCTGCTAGAGATAGCGGAGTGCCTTCGGGAGCATTGAGACAGGTGCTGCATGGCTGTCGTCAGCTCGTGTCGTGAGATGTTGGGTTAAGTCCCGTAACGAGCGCAACCCTTGTCCTTAGTTACCAGCACGTAATGGTGGGCACTCTAAGGAGACTGCCGGTGACAAACCGGAGGAAGGTGGGGATGACGTCAAGTCATCATGGCCCTTACGGCCTGGGCTACACACGTGCTACAATGGTCGGTACAGAGGGTCGCCAAGCCGCGAGGTGGAGCTAATCCCAGAAAACCGATCGTAGTCCGGATCGCAGTCTGCAACTCGACTGCGTGAAGTCGGAATCGCTAGTAATCGCGAATCAGAATGTCGCGGTGAATACGTTCCCGGGCCTTGTACACACCGCCCGTCACACCATGGGAGTGGGTTGCACCAGAAGTAGCTAGTCTAACCTTCGGGAGGACGGTTACCACGGTGTGATTCATGACTGGGGTGAAGTCGTAACAAGGTAGCCGTAGGGGAACCTGCGGCTGGATCACCTCCTTAATCGAAGACCTCAGCTTCTTCATAAGTTCCCACACGAATTGCTTGATTCATTGAAAAAGACGATTTAGAAGCAGCCCGAAATTGGGTCTGTAGCTCAGTTGGTTAGAGCGCACCCCTGATAAGGGTGAGGTCGGCAGTTCGAATCTGCCCAGACCCACCAATTTTGTGTGGGAAACGCCTGTAGAGATACGGGGCCATAGCTCAGCTGGGAGAGCGCCTGCCTTGCACGCAGGAGGTCAACGGTTCGATCCCGTTTGGCTCCACCACTTACTGCTTCTGTATTGTAAAGCTTAGAAATGAGCATTCCATCGATGTGATGGTGAATGTTGATTTCTAGTCTTTGATTAGATCGTTCTTTAAAAATTTGGGTATGTGATAGAAAGTTAGACCGGACAGCACTTTCACTGGTGGTGTCACGGGCTAAGGTAAAATTTGTGAGTTAAATTGCGAATTTTCGGCGAATGTCGTCTTCATAGTATAACCAGATTGCTTGGGGTTATATGGTCAAGTGAAGAAGCGCATACGGTGGATGCCTTGGCAGTCAGAGGCGATGAAAGACGTGGTAGCCTGCGAAAAGCTTCGGGGAGTCGGCAAACAGACTTTGATCCGGAGATGTCTGAATGGGGGAACCCAGCGGTCATAAGACCGTTACCTTACACTGAATACATAGGTGTATGGAGCGAACCAGGGGAACTGAAACATCTAAGTACCCTGAGGAAAAGAAATCAACCGAGATTCCCTTAGTAGTGGCGAGCGAACGGGGACCAGCCCTTAAGCTGTATTGAGATTAGCGGAACGTTCTGGAAAGGACGGCCATAGTGGGTGATAGCCCTGTACGCGAAAATCTCTTTGCAGTGAAATCGAGTAGGACGGAGCACGAGAAACTTTGTCTGAATATGGGGGGACCATCCTCCAAGGCTAAATACTACTGACTGACCGATAGTGAACTAGTACCGTGAGGGAAAGGCGAAAAGAACCCCGGAGAGGGGAGTGAAATAGATCCTGAAACCGTATGCGTACAAGCAGTGGGAGCCCACTTTGTTGGGTGACTGCGTACCTTTTGTATAATGGGTCAGCGACTTATTTTCAGTGGCGAGCTTAACCGAATAGGGGAGGCGTAGCGAAAGCGAGTCTTAATAGGGCGTCTAGTCGCTGGGAATAGACCCGAAACCGGGCGATCTATCCATGGGCAGGTTGAAGGTTGGGTAACACTAACTGGAGGACCGAACCGACTACCGTTGAAAAGTTAGCGGATGACCTGTGGATCGGAGTGAAAGGCTAATCAAGCTCGGAGATAGCTGGTTCTCCTCGAAAGCTATTTAGGTAGCGCCTCATGTATCACTGTAGGGGGTAGAGCACTGTTTCGGCTAGGGGATCATCCCGATTTACCAACCCGATGCAAACTCCGAATACCTACAAGTGCCGAGCATGGGAGACACACGGCGGGTGCTAACGTCCGTCGTGAAAAGGGAAACAACCCAGACCGTCAGCTAAGGTCCCAAAGTTATGGTTAAGTGGGAAACGATGTGGGAAGGCTTAGACAGCTAGGAGGTTGGCTTAGAAGCAGCCACCCTTTAAAGAAAGCGTAATAGCTCACTAGTCGAGTCGGCCTGCGCGGAAGATGTAACGGGGCTCAAACCATACACCGAAGCTACGGGTATCACTTAGGTGATGCGGTAGAGGAGCGTTCTGTAAGCCTGTGAAGGTGAGTTGAGAAGCTTGCTGGAGGTATCAGAAGTGCGAATGCTGACATGAGTAACGATAATGGGTGTGAAAAACACCCACGCCGAAAGACCAAGGTTTCCTGCGCAACGTTAATCGACGCAGGGTTAGTCGGTCCCTAAGGCGAGGCTGAAAAGCGTAGTCGATGGAAAACAGGTTAATATTCCTGTACTTCTGGTTATTGCGATGGAGGGACGGAGAAGGCTAGGCCAGCTTGGCGTTGGTTGTCCAAGTTTAAGGTGGTAGGCTGGAATCTTAGGTAAATCCGGGATTCTAAGGCCGAGAGCTGATGACGAGTGTGCTTTGGCACACGAAGTGGTTGATGCCATGCTTCCAAGAAAAGCTTCTAAGCTTCAGGTAACCAGGAACCGTACCCCAAACCGACACAGGTGGTTGGGTAGAGAATACCAAGGCGCTTGAGAGAACTCGGGTGAAGGAACTAGGCAAAATGGCACCGTAACTTCGGGAGAAGGTGCGCCGGTGAGGGTGAAGCATTTACTGCGTAAGCCCATGCCGGTCGAAGATACCAGGCCGCTGCGACTGTTTATTAAAAACACAGCACTCTGCAAACACGAAAGTGGACGTATAGGGTGTGACGCCTGCCCGGTGCCGGAAGGTTAATTGATGGGGTTAGCTAACGCGAAGCTCTTGATCGAAGCCCCGGTAAACGGCGGCCGTAACTATAACGGTCCTAAGGTAGCGAAATTCCTTGTCGGGTAAGTTCCGACCTGCACGAATGGCGTAACGATGGCGGCGCTGTCTCCACCCGAGACTCAGTGAAATTGAAATCGCTGTGAAGATGCAGTGTATCCGCGGCTAGACGGAAAGACCCCGTGAACCTTTACTATAGCTTTGCACTGGACTTTGAATTTGCTTGTGTAGGATAGGTGGGAGGCTTTGAAGCGTGGACGCCAGTCTGCGTGGAGCCAACCTTGAAATACCACCCTGGCAACTTTGAGGTTCTAACTCAGGTCCGTTATCCGGATCGAGGACAGTGTATGGTGGGTAGTTTGACTGGGGCGGTCTCCTCCTAAAGAGTAACGGAGGAGTACGAAGGTGCGCTCAGACCGGTCGGAAATCGGTCGTAGAGTATAAAGGCAAAAGCGCGCTTGACTGCGAGACAGACACGTCGAGCAGGTACGAAAGTAGGTCTTAGTGATCCGGTGGTTCTGTATGGAAGGGCCATCGCTCAACGGATAAAAGGTACTCCGGGGATAACAGGCTGATACCGCCCAAGAGTTCATATCGACGGCGGTGTTTGGCACCTCGATGTCGGCTCATCACATCCTGGGGCTGAAGCCGGTCCCAAGGGTATGGCTGTTCGCCATTTAAAGTGGTACGCGAGCTGGGTTTAGAACGTCGTGAGACAGTTCGGTCCCTATCTGCCGTGGACGTTTGAGATTTGAGAGGGGCTGCTCCTAGTACGAGAGGACCGGAGTGGACGAACCTCTGGTGTTCCGGTTGTCACGCCAGTGGCATTGCCGGGTAGCTACGTTCGGAATAGATAACCGCTGAAAGCATCTAAGCGGGAAACTAGCCTCAAGATGAGATCTCACTGGGACCTTGAGTCCCCTGAAGGGCCGTCGAAGACTACGACGTTGATAGGTTGGGTGTGTAAGCGCTGTGAGGCGTTGAGCTAACCAATACTAATTGCCCGTGAGGCTTGACCATATAACACCCAAGCAATTTGCGTCGAAAGAGCAGATTGCGGTGTGTGAAGACGACACAAACCGAAAATTGGCAACACCCACAAATCTATCACATCCCCATTCGCTGGCACGTTACGTAAGTAACGGTCTAGCTACCGAATTTCTTGACGACCATAGAGCATTGGAACCACCTGATCCCATCCCGAACTCAGCAGTGAAACGATGCATCGCCGATGGTAGTGTGGGGTTTCCCCATGTGAGAGTAGGTCATCGTCAAGATTAAATTCCGAAACCCCTGTCTGCTTATGCAGACAGGGGTTTTGTTTATGCGCTTGATAAACATTTTTCGTTTCTAGGCATTAGCGGGCCGGGTGGCTATTATGCGTGCCTCATTGTTAGGCGATATCCGCATGCTGACGTTATTGAAGCTTCTCAAGGATGGCAATTTTCATTCGGGGCAAGCCCTGGGCCATGCTCTTGGAGTCAGTCGTAGTGCTGTATGGAAGCAGCTGCAGCAGCTCGAAGCGGAGTTGAGTCTTGAGATCCATAAAGTAAGAGGTCGAGGCTACCGCCTGGCCGATCCGATATCTCTACTGGACCGGGATGAAATCTCAATCGCGGGCTCTTCTCCTGCGTGGCCAATCCTGACCTTCGACTCAATCGACTCAACCAATGCAGAGGCTCTGCGCGCAATTGAGCGCGGCGATGAGATGCCTGTGCTTGTACTCGCTGAGCGGCAAACTGCCGGCAGAGGGCGGCGCGGGCGTAAATGGGTAAGTCCATTTGCGGAGAGTATCTACTACAGCCTGGTCTTGAGGGTTGAGGGCGGTATGCGCCAGCTTGAAGGCTTGAGCCTGCTTGTGGGGCTGGCAGTGATGCAGACCCTCCGTGGAGTAGGTGTCGAGAATGCCGGCCTGAAATGGCCGAACGACATCCTGGTCGGGCAGCGCAAGATTGCCGGCGTTCTATTAGAGTTGGTGGGAGATCCTGCTGATGTCTGTCACGTTGTAATAGGTATAGGCATCAACGTGAATATGCAGGCGGCGTCCGAAGTCGACCAGCTTTGGACTTCTGTTCGACTTGAAACCGGCGTCTTGTCAGATCGTAATGACTTGATCGCACGACTGAATCGCACACTTGAGCGCTATTTAAGTATTCATCAGCAAAGTGGATTCTCCGCTTTTCAGGCTGAGTGGGAGCGGGGTCACTTGTGGCAAGGGCGAGCCGTGACGCTACTTGCGGGAGCCAGTAGCGTTGAAGGTGTCGTTTTGGGGGTTGATGCGCAAGGTGCGCTGCGCCTGAAGGTGGGTGCGGAGGAGAAAATTTTTAGTGGTGGCGAGCTTAGTTTGAGGCTGCGTGATGATTCTTGAGCTTGATTGCGGTAATAGCTTCATCAAATGGCGGGTAGCCCACGAGGATGCTCTGTCGGTAGTCGTGGGAGGTATTGTCGATTGTGATGAGGCGCTGCTACAGGCTCTTCATCAGGTACCTGGTCTGCGTTTGGCTCGCTGTAGATTGGTAAGCGTGCGTAGCAACGAGGAAACTGCCCAGTTGGTCGCTGTTCTGGTCAAGGCCTTTTCGATAGATGTCATGTATGCAGCTCCTGCAAGGCACATGGCTGGTGTAACAAATGGTTATGACGAATATGAGCTTTTAGGTCTGGATCGGTGGCTTGCCATCGTGGGTGCGTATCATCTGGCGCGTGGCGCGTGCTTGGTACTGGATCTGGGCACTGCTATCACGTCAGATTTTGTTGCGCCCGATGGGCAACACCTGGGAGGTTTTATCTGTCCAGGTATGCCCTTGATGCGCAATCAGCTGCGTACACATACACGACGGATACGCTACGACGATGCTGCCGCAGAGCGCGCACTGATCAGCTTCGCCCCGGGGCGTTCGACAGCTGAGGCGGTGGAGCGTGGGTGTTCGTTGATGGTGCGAGGTTTTGTACTTACTCAATTGAGTATGGCTCGCGACCATTGGAAGGACGATTTCACCGTTTTTGTTACGGGCGGCGACGCGGATTTGGTTGGGGAGATTTTGCCGGACGCGCGAATGATGCCTGATCTGGTTTTCGTGGGGCTGGCCCTGGCCTGTCCATTGCCTTGAGGTTGCTATGCGTTGGCTATTTCTTTTGCTGTTGATGCTCAATTCTTTCTATTACATATGGCATCAGCAGGAAGCCCCTCTGCGGGCCAAGGAAGTTATTTCCCTATCGTTGTATCGAGGTTCGCAGCAAGATATTCATCTGCTGAGTGAGTCTGATGCGGTGCGGGAAAACCCTTCGGCTCCCCGTGAGGGGGAGGAGAAGTGCCTGTATCTGGGTGGTTTTGTTCGGCAGGAGGATGCGCGCCTGGTTGAGCAGCGGTTAACGAGCCTCGATATACAGGCGCAGTTTCAGCCTCTGGGTGCGGGTTCTACAGCTGCTTATTGGTTGAAGGTTGCCCCTTCGAGTCGGCGGCTTGTGGATGAAGGCCTGATTCGTGAGCTCACTCAGGACTTCTCGCAGCTAAAAAACAAAATAATGCCTTGTGAAGGCATTGCAACTGCGGATTAGTTTGCATAGAATGGCGCCCGCTTCGCAGCGTGGCGTTAATCGCGTCACCTGTAGAGTTGTTGTCAGCGAATGTAACCTCAGGTTTTTAATGAGAAAATAGTTGACAGAAGGGCAGCATGAGTTGAAAATGCTGCCTCGTTCAGGAGGGGTTCCCGAGCGGCCAAAGGGATCAGACTGTAAATCTGACGTCTACGACTTCGAAGGTTCGAATCCTTCCCCCTCCACCAAATTTAAGCGTTAGCAGCAAGCGCCGCGGGTATAGTTTAGCGGTAGAACCTCAGCCTTCCAAGCTGATGATGCGGGTTCGATTCCCGCTACCCGCTCCAAGTTTGCTGTTAGTGCAATGTGTTTCGCTCTTGTAGCTCAGTTGGTAGAGCACACCCTTGGTAAGGGTGAGGTCAGCAGTTCGAATCTGCTCAAGAGCTCCATTACCAGGGCAGATATGAAAATATCTGCCTTTGTTTTAAGCGGTCAAGATTCATTCTTCTATTGGAGATGGTGTCGATGGCTAAAGAAAAGTTCGAACGCAAGAAGCCGCACTTGAACGTTGGTACCATTGGTCACGTTGATCATGGAAAAACGACCTTGACTGCAGCTCTGACCAAAGTATGCGCTGAAGCATTCGGTGGTTCTGCTCGCGACTTCTCTCAAATCGACAATGCTCCTGAAGAAAGAGCGCGCGGCATTACAATTAACACGTCGCACGTTGAATATGATTCTGCGATCCGTCACTACGCTCACGTCGACTGTCCAGGTCACGCTGATTATGTGAAAAACATGATTACCGGTGCTGCACAGATGGATGGCGCGATCTTGGTGTGCTCTGCAGCTGATGGTCCTATGCCGCAGACTCGTGAACACATTTTGCTGTCTCGTCAGGTTGGGGTTCCATACATCGTTGTCTTCCTGAATAAGGCTGACATGGTCGACGATCAAGAGTTGCTTGAACTGGTCGAAATGGAAGTTCGTGATCTGCTGAGTGCGTACGGTTTTCCGGGTGATGAAACCCCGATCGTGATTGGTTCCGCCTTGATGGCGTTGAATGGTCAGGATGAAGGCGGAATGGGCACAACTGCCGTCCGTAAATTGGTTGATACTCTGGACAGTTATATTCCAGAGCCTGAGCGTGCAATCGACAAGCCATTCCTGATGCCGATCGAAGATGTTTTTTCGATCTCAGGTCGCGGTACGGTAGTAACGGGTCGGGTTGAGCGTGGCATCGTCAGGGTGCAGGAAGAGATCGAGATTATCGGTATCGTTCCCACCATAAAGACGACGTGTACGGGTGTTGAAATGTTTCGGAAGCTGCTCGATGAAGGTCGTGCGGGCGAGAACGTCGGAGTACTGTTGCGCGGCACAAAGCGTGATGATGTTCAGCGAGGTCAGGTTCTGGCCAAGCCGGGCTCTGTCAAGCCGCACACCAGGTTCGAAGGCGAAGTGTATATTCTGAGCAAGGAAGAGGGTGGTCGTCATACGCCATTCTTCAAAGGTTACCGTCCGCAGTTTTACTTCCGTACAACGGATGTGACCGGTAACTGTGAATTGCCAGAGGGCATTGAGATGGTAATGCCAGGTGACAACGTGAAAATGGTTGTCACCCTGATTCAACCGATTGCGATGGAAGATGGTCTTCGTTTCGCTATTCGTGAGGGCGGTCGTACCGTCGGCGCGGGTGTCGTAGCTAAAATCATCGAGTAAGTTGTTGAAAAACTCTTGTTGGGCCGGCATAATGGTCGGCCTAATTTTGCTTTTAGGTCAGTAGCTCAATTGGCAGAGCGACGGTCTCCAAAACCGTAGGTTGGGGGTTCGATTCCCTCCTGACCTGCCAGATTCACTCGGTGTTAATCTGGCTTTCTTTTCACAGGATCCTCGTAGATGACTCCCAAGGCTGAAGCCCAAGACTCTCGCTTTGACCTGCTTAAATGGCTCCTGGTAGCCGTTTTGGTGGTCGTAGGTGTTGTCGGCAATCAGTACTACTCAGCGGAACCGATCCTGTACCGCGTGCTTGTATTGCTTGCTATTGCTGCTGCTGCTGCGTTTGTTGGTTTGCAGACAGGAAAAGGTAAAGCTTTCTTCGTGTTGGCAAAGGAAGCTCGTACCGAGATTCGTAAAGTCGTTTGGCCTACTCGCCAAGAAACTACGCAGACCACATTGATTGTTGTGGCTGTTGTGTTGGTTATGGCGCTGCTGTTGTGGGGTTTAGATTCCCTGCTCGGTTGGCTTGTTTCTTTGATTGTCGGCTAAGGGTGTCCCGTGGCTAAGCGTTGGTACGTAGTGCATGCTTACTCCGGTTATGAGAAGCATGTCATGCGCTCTCTGCTTGAGCGTGTGAAGCTGGCTGGCATGGAAGAAGGCTTCGGCGAAATTCTGGTTCCCACTGAAGAAGTGGTTGAAATGCGTAATGGCCAGAAACGCAAAAGCGAGCGCAAATTCTTTCCAGGCTATGTGCTGGTACAGATGGATATGAATGAGGGTACTTGGCACTTGGTCAAGGACACTCCTCGTGTGATGGGTTTCATCGGCGGTACCGCTGATAAGCCAGCACCGATCACTGATAAAGAGGCAGAAGCGATTCTGCGTCGTGTCGCTGATGGTAGCGACAAGCCGAAGCCAAAAACACTGTTCGAGCCAGGTGAAGTTGTTCGTGTCACCGATGGTCCGTTCGCTGATTTTAACGGCACGGTTGAAGAAGTTAACTACGAAAAAAGCCGGATCCAAGTCGCTGTGCTTATTTTCGGTCGCTCTACTCCGGTAGAGTTAGAGTTCAGCCAGGTCGAAAAGGCATAGCTGAACGAAAATCCCAACCCCGCAGCCTTAGGCTGTGGGGTTTTGTCGTCACTGGGATAAACGCGCAAGTAACCGGGGAGCCTTTTAAGGCGTCTGAACCCGTAATTGGAGTGCCTCATGGCCAAGAAAATTACCGCTTACATCAAGCTGCAAGTGAAGGCCGCTCAGGCTAACCCAAGCCCACCTGTTGGTCCTGCACTGGGTCAGCATGGCGTGAACATCATGGAATTCTGCAAGGCTTTCAACGCCCGTACTCAGGGTCTTGAAGCAGGTCTGCCGACTCCAGTGATCATCACTGTCTACAGCGACCGTAGCTTCACTTTCGAAACCAAATCCACACCTGCTTCGGTTCTGCTGAAGAAAGCTGCTGGTCTGACTAGCGGTTCAGCTCGTCCGAACACCGTTAAGGTTGGCACCGTGACCCGTGCTCAGCTGGAAGAAATCGCGAAAACCAAAAACGCGGATCTGACAGCAAGTGATATGGACGCCGCTGTGCGTACCATCGCTGGCTCTGCTCGTAGCATGGGCCTTAACGTGGAGGGTGTGTAATGGCTAAGTTGACTAAGCGCCAAAAAGCTATCGCGGCTAAAATCGAGCCGGGCAAAGCTTATAACTTCGCAGACGCAGCTGCTCTCTTGACCGAGCTGTCGACGGTCAAGTTCAGCGAATCTGTTGACGTTGCGGTTAACCTTGGTGTTGACCCGCGTAAATCCGATCAGGTTGTTCGCAGTGCAACCGTGCTTCCGCACGGCACTGGCAAAACTGTTCGCGTTGCTGTGTTCACTCAGGGCCCTGCTGCTGAAGCTGCTCTGGCTGCTGGCGCTGATCGCGTTGGTATGGACGACCTGGCCGCCGAAATGAAAGCCGGCAACCTGAACTTCGACGTTGTTATCGCCTCCCCGGACGCGATGCGTGTTGTTGGTCAGTTGGGTCAGATCCTCGGCCCACGTGGCCTGATGCCTAACCCTAAAGTCGGCACCGTGACGCCAGACGTAGCCACAGCGGTTAAAAACGCCAAGGCTGGTCAGGTTCGTTATCGCACCGACAAAAACGGCATCATCCACACTTCCGTTGGCAAAGTCGGTTTCGACGCTGTCAAGTTGAAGGAAAACGTTGAAGCGCTGATCGCTGATTTGAAGCGTATCAAGCCAGCTTCTTCGAAAGGTATTTATGTCAAGCGCGTTACCCTGAGCACCACTATGGGCCCAGGTCTGGTCATCGACCAAGGCTCGCTGGACGCGTAAGACAAATGGGTGCAGGCGACTGCACCTATGAAAGATTGGGGTCCCTGCCTGGCGGGGGCTATCCAAGACCGTAGGCGGCGAAAGTCTTAAACCTCAAGCCTACGCAGATGGTGCTCCCGGTTCCTTACCGAATCAGACACCAAAACGACATCCGACCTCGGTTGGATGAAACGGTAACAAGCAGGAGTTAACCCGTGGCAATTAAACTCGAAGACAAGAAGGCCATCGTCGCTGAAGTCAACGAGGCTGCCAAAGTAGCTCTGTCCGCTGTCGTGGCTGATGCCCGCGGTGTGACAGTAAGCGCTATGACCGGACTCCGTAAAGAGGCCCGTGAAGCAGGCGTGTACGTACGTGTTGTACGTAACACCTTGCTGCGACGCGCCGTTGCAGGCACTCAATATGACGTGCTCAACGACGTGTTCACAGGCCCGACCTTGGTTGCGTTCTCCAACGAACATCCTGGCGCTGCTGCCCGTTTGTTCAAGGAATTCGCCAAAGGTCAGGATAAGTTCGAGATCAAGGCAGCTGCGTTCGAGGGCAAGTTCCTCGCAGCTAATCAGATCGACGTACTGGCAACTCTGCCGACCCGTAACGAAGCTATTTCTCAGCTGATGAGCGTGATTCAAGGCGCTACCAGCAAGTTGGCTCGTACTCTGGCGGCTGTTCGCGAACAAAAAGAAGCTGCCGCAGCTTAAGGCTGAGCACTTCTTCTCGCGTATTTTTGTTTATTTCGATGGCCGCGTAGGCCGTCCCCAAATCAGGAATTAGAGTCATGTCTATCTCTCAAGACGATATCCTCAACGCCGTAGCTGAAATGTCCGTTCTGCAGGTTGTTGAGCTGATCAAAGCTTTCGAAGAAAAATTCGGCGTTTCTGCTGCCGCTGCTTCGGCCGGCCCAGCTGCTGCTGCTGCTGTTGTTGAAGAACAGACTGAATTCAACGTTATGTTGACCGAAACTGGCGAGAAAAAAGTTAACGTGATCAAGGCTGTACGTGAACTGACTGGCCTGGGCTTGAAAGAAGCCAAAGCTGTAGTTGACGGCGCTCCTGGCATCGTTCTGGAAGCTGTATCGAAAGATGCTGCTGACAAAGCCAAAGCTGTTCTGGAAGAAGCAGGCGCTAAAGTCGAGCTGAAATAAGCATCGACTTTGCGTATCCAGCCCAAGCGTTAAGCGAAAGGCTGATGGCTGGTGGCTCTTGCCACCGGCCTTTTTCCGTTATAGATGGCTGGCCTGGTCAGCATCTGTAACGTGTAAGAGCCACCCGATGCGGGTGGTGCAAACCAAGGGGTTTGCACGATTTTCTGGCTGCTCCCGTCGGGAGAAGCCAAACAAGCAGGTGACCAAGCTGGGGAACGCTGATGGCTTACTCATATACTGAGAAAAAACGTATCCGCAAGGACTTTAGCAAGTTGCCGGACGTAATGGATGTGCCGTATCTCCTGGCCATCCAGCTGGATTCGTATCGCGAATTCCTGCAAGCGGGAGCTACCAAAGATCAGTTCCGCGACGTCGGTCTGCATGCAGCCTTCAAATCCGTTTTCCCGATCATCAGCTACTCCGGCAATGCTGCGCTGGAGTATGTGGGTTATCGCTTGGGCGAACCGGCATTTGATGTCAAAGAGTGCGTGCTGCGCGGTGTGACTTACGCTGTGCCTTTGCGGGTCAAGGTCCGTTTGATCATTTTCGACAAAGAATCGTCGAACAAAGCGATCAAGGACATCAAAGAGCAAGAAGTCTACATGGGTGAAATTCCCCTGATGACTGAGAACGGTACCTTCGTAATCAACGGTACCGAGCGCGTAATCGTTTCCCAGTTGCACCGTTCCCCGGGCGTGTTCTTCGACCACGACCGCGGCAAGACGCACAGCTCCGGTAAGCTGCTTTATTCCGCGCGTATCATTCCGTACCGCGGCTCGTGGCTGGACTTCGAGTTCGACCCGAAAGACTGCGTGTTTGTTCGTATCGACCGTCGTCGTAAGCTGCCTGCGTCCGTATTGTTGCGCGCGCTCGGCTATACGACTGAGCAAGTGCTCGATGCGTTCTATACCACCAACATTTTCCATGTGCAGGGTGAAAACCTGAATCTGGAGCTGATTCCTCAGCGTCTTCGTGGCGAAATTGCGGCTATTGATATCCTTGACGACAAAGGCAAAGTCATTGTCGAGCAAGGCCGTCGGATTACCGCTCGCCATGTAAACCAGATGGAAAAAGCCGGGATCAAAGAGCTGGAAGTGCCTCTGGACTATGTCCTGGGTCGCACTACCGCCAAGATCATCGTGCATCCAGCTACCGGTGAAATCATTGCCGAATGCAATACAGAGCTGAACACCGAGATTCTGGCAAAAATCGCCAAGGCTCAGGTTGTCCGTGTCGAAACGTTGTACACCAACGATATCGATTGCGGTCCGTTTGTCTCTGACACGCTGAAGATCGACTCCACCAGCAACCAATTGGAAGCGCTGGTCGAGATCTATCGCATGATGCGTCCTGGTGAGCCACCGACCAAAGATGCAGCCGAAACGCTGTTCAACAACCTGTTCTTCAGCCCTGAGCGCTATGACCTGTCTGCGGTCGGCCGGATGAAGTTCAACCGTCGTATCGGTCGTACCGAGATCGAAGGTTCGGGTGTGTTGTGCAAAGAAGATATCGTTGCCGTCCTGAAGACGCTGGTTGATATCCGTAACGGTAAAGGCATCGTCGACGACATCGACCACTTGGGTAACCGTCGTGTTCGTTGTGTTGGCGAAATGGCCGAAAACCAGTTCCGCGTTGGCCTGGTACGTGTAGAGCGTGCGGTCAAAGAGCGTCTGTCGATGGCGGAAAGCGAAGGTCTGATGCCTCAAGACCTGATCAACGCCAAGCCAGTCGCGGCCGCGGTCAAAGAGTTCTTCGGTTCCAGCCAGCTTTCGCAGTTCATGGACCAGAACAACCCGCTGTCCGAGATCACCCACAAACGTCGTGTCTCTGCACTCGGCCCTGGTGGTTTGACTCGTGAACGTGCCGGCTTCGAAGTTCGTGACGTACACCCGACTCACTATGGTCGCGTATGCCCGATTGAAACGCCGGAAGGTCCGAACATCGGTCTGATCAACTCCTTGGCCGCCTATGCGCGTACCAACCAGTACGGCTTCCTCGAAAGCCCGTACCGTGTGGTTAAAGACGCACTGGTGACTAACGAGATCGTGTTCCTCTCGGCTATCGAAGAAGCGGATCACGTTATCGCTCAGGCTTCGGCCACGATGAACGACTCCGGTCACCTGATCGACGAATTGGTTGCGGTACGTCACCTCAACGAATTCACCGTCAAGGCGCCTGAAGACGTGACGCTGATGGACGTTTCGCCGAAGCAGGTAGTTTCGGTAGCGGCCTCGCTGATCCCGTTCCTCGAGCACGACGACGCCAACCGTGCGTTGATGGGTTCGAACATGCAGCGTCAGGCGGTACCGACCCTGCGTTCCGACAAGCCGCTGGTCGGCACCGGGATGGAGCGTAACGTAGCCCGTGACTCCGGCGTTTGCGTCGTGGCTCGTCGTGGCGGCGTGATCGACTCGGTTGATGCCAGCCGTATCGTGGTTCGTGTTGCTGATGATGAAGTTGAAACCGGTGAAGCCGGTGTAGACATCTACAACCTGACCAAATACACCCGCTCCAACCAGAACACCTGCATCAACCAGCGTCCGCTGGTGAGCAAGGGTGATCGGGTTGAGCGCAGCGACATCATGGCTGACGGTCCGTCCACCGATATGGGTGAGCTGGCGCTGGGTCAGAACATGCGCATCGCATTCATGGCGTGGAACGGCTACAACTTCGAAGACTCCATCCTCCTTTCCGAGCGTGTTGTTCAAGAAGACCGTTTCACCACGATCCACATTCAGGAACTGACCTGTGTGGCTCGTGACACCAAGCTTGGGCCTGAAGAGATCACTGCAGACATCCCGAACGTGGGTGAAGCTGCACTGAACAAGCTTGATGAAGCCGGTATCGTTTATGTCGGTGCTGAAGTCGGCGCTGGCGACATTCTGGTCGGTAAAGTCACTCCGAAAGGCGAGACCCAGCTGACACCAGAAGAAAAACTGTTGCGTGCGATCTTCGGTGAGAAAGCGAGCGACGTTAAGGACACTTCCCTGCGCGTACCTACAGGTACCAAGGGCACTGTCATCGACGTTCAGGTCTTCACTCGTGACGGTGTTGAGCGTGATGCTCGTGCTCTGTCCATCGAGAAGATCCAGCTCGACGAAATCCGTAAGGACTTGAACGAAGAGTTCCGTATCGTCGAAGGCGCTACGTTCGAACGTCTGCGTTCCGCTTTGGTAGGCCGTACGGCTGAAGGCGGCGCAGGTCTGAAGAAAGGTCAGGACATCACCGACGAAATTCTCGACGGTCTTGAGCATGGTCAGTGGTTCAAACTGCGCATGGTTGAAGATGCTCTGAACGAGCAGCTCGAGAAAGCTCAGGCTTACATCGTTGATCGTCGCCGCCTTCTGGACGACAAGTTCGAAGACAAGAAACGCAAGCTGCAACAGGGCGATGACCTGGCACCTGGCGTTCTGAAGATCGTCAAGGTTTACCTGGCAATCCGTCGTCGCATCCAGCCGGGTGACAAGATGGCTGGTCGTCACGGTAACAAAGGTGTGGTCTCCGTGATCATGCCGGTTGAAGACATGCCGCACGATGCCAATGGCACGCCGGTCGATATCGTCCTCAACCCGCTGGGCGTACCTTCGCGTATGAACGTCGGTCAGATCCTCGAAACCCACCTGGGCCTTGCTGCCAAGGGCTTGGGTGAGAAGATCAACCGTATGCTTGAAGAGCAGCGTAAAGTCGCAGACTTGCGCAAGTTCCTCAACGAGATCTACAACGAAATCGGCGGTCGCCAGGAAAACCTGGAAGACTTCACCGACAAGGAAATCCTGGATCTCGCGAAGAACCTTCGTAACGGCGTGCCAATGGCAACTCCGGTGTTCGACGGTGCCAAGGAAAGCGAAATCAAGGCAATGCTTAAACTGGCTGATATGCCAGAAAGCGGCCAGATGCAGCTGTTCGACGGTCGTACCGGCAACAAATTCGAGCGCCCGGTAACCGTTGGCTACATGTACATGCTGAAGCTGAACCACTTGGTGGACGACAAGATGCACGCGCGTTCCACTGGTTCTTACAGCCTGGTTACCCAGCAGCCGCTGGGTGGTAAGGCACAGTTCGGTGGTCAGCGTTTCGGGGAGATGGAAGTGTGGGCGCTGGAAGCATACGGCGCGGCTTACACTCTGCAAGAAATGCTCACAGTGAAGTCGGACGATGTGAACGGTCGGACCAAGATGTACAAAAACATCGTGGACGGCGATCACCGTATGGAGCCGGGCATGCCCGAGTCCTTCAACGTGTTGATCAAAGAAATTCGTTCGCTCGGTATCGATATCGATCTGGAAACCGAATAACACGTGACGCGAATTGGGAGCAGGGCTGTATTGCCTGCTCCCTGCTCCGCCAGGAGGAAAGGCCTTGAAAGACCTACTGAATTTGCTGAAAAACCAGGGTCAAGTCGAAGAGTTCGACGCCATCCGTATTGGATTGGCATCGCCTGAGATGATCCGTTCGTGGTCGTTCGGTGAAGTTAAAAAGCCGGAAACCATCAACTACCGTACGTTCAAACCTGAGCGTGACGGCCTGTTCTGCGCCAAGATCTTTGGCCCGGTAAAGGATTACGAGTGCCTGTGCGGTAAGTACAAGCGCTTGAAGCATCGTGGTGTGATCTGCGAGAAGTGCGGCGTAGAAGTCGCGCTGGCAAAAGTTCGTCGCGAGCGTATGGCTCACATCGAACTGGCCTCGCCAGTTGCCCACATCTGGTTCCTGAAGTCACTGCCGTCCCGTATCGGCTTGCTGATGGACATGACCCTGCGTGATATCGAACGCGTTCTCTATTTCGAGAGCTATGTCGTTATCGATCCAGGCATGACCACCCTTGAAAAGGGTCAGCTGCTCAACGACGAGCAGTACTTTGAAGCGCTCGAAGAGTTCGGCGATGACTTCGACGCCCGTATGGGTGCTGAAGCTGTCCGCGAACTGCTGCACGCTATCGACCTGGAACACGAGATTGGCCGTCTGCGCGAAGAAATTCCGCAAACCAACTCCGAAACCAAAATCAAGAAGCTGTCCAAGCGCTTGAAGTTGATGGAAGCCTTCCAGGGTTCCGGCAACCTTCCTGAGTGGATGGTGCTGACTGTTCTGCCAGTTCTGCCGCCAGATCTGCGTCCGTTGGTTCCGCTTGACGGTGGTCGTTTTGCGACGTCTGACCTCAACGATCTGTATCGTCGAGTGATCAACCGTAACAACCGTTTGAAGCGCCTGCTTGATCTGTCCGCTCCGGACATCATCGTGCGCAACGAAAAGCGTATGTTGCAGGAAGCGGTCGATGCCTTGCTCGACAACGGCCGTCGTGGCCGTGCCATCACGGGTTCGAACAAGCGTCCTCTGAAGTCCCTGGCTGACATGATCAAGGGTAAGCAAGGTCGTTTCCGTCAGAACTTGCTCGGTAAGCGTGTTGACTACTCGGGTCGTTCGGTAATTACCGTAGGCCCGGCTCTGCGTCTGCACCAGTGCGGACTGCCGAAGAAAATGGCTCTCGAGCTGTTCAAACCGTTCATTTTCGGCAAGTTGGAAATGCGTGGCCTCGCCACCACCATCAAAGCCGCGAAGAAAATGGTTGAGCGCGAGTTGCCAGAGGTTTGGGACGTTCTCGCTGAAGTTATTCGCGAACACCCGGTCCTCCTCAACCGTGCACCGACCCTTCACCGTCTGGGTATCCAGGCGTTTGAACCGGTTCTGATCGAAGGTAAAGCTATCCAGCTTCACCCGCTGGTCTGCGCTGCGTACAACGCCGACTTCGACGGCGACCAAATGGCCGTTCACGTACCGCTGACGCTGGAAGCCCAGCTCGAAGCGCGTGCGCTGATGATGTCGACCAACAACATCCTGTCGCCAGCCAACGGTGAGCCAATCATCGTTCCGTCGCAGGACGTTGTATTGGGTCTGTACTACATGACGCGTGAAGCGATCAACGCCAAGGGCGAAGGTCGTGTGTTCGCGGATCTGCAGGAAGTTGACCGTGTATTCCGTGCCGGCGAAGCCGCGCTGCATGCCAAAGTCAAAGTCCGCATCCACGAAACCGTCAACGATCGTGATGGTGGCAGCGTCAAGAACACCCGTATCGTCGACACAACCGTCGGCCGTGCGCTGTTGTTCCAGGTGGTTCCGGCCGGCCTGTCGTACGACGTGGTCAACCAGCCGATGAAGAAAAAAGCGATCTCCAAACTGATCAACCAGTGCTACCGCGTGGTTGGTTTGAAAGAGACCGTTATTTTCGCTGACCAATTGATGTACACCGGTTTTGCCTACTCGACTATTTCGGGTGTTTCCATTGGTGTTAACGACTTCGTTATCCCTGATGAAAAAGCTCGCATCATCGACGCCGCGACCGAAGAAGTTAAAGAGATCGAAAGTCAGTACGCCTCAGGCCTGGTAACCCAGGGCGAGAAGTACAACAAGGTGATCGACCTCTGGTCCAAGGCCAACGACGAAGTCTCCAAGGCGATGATGTCGAACCTCTCGAAAGAGAAGGTCATCGACCGTCATGGCGTCGAAGTTGATCAGGAATCCTTCAACTCGATGTACATGATGGCTGACTCCGGCGCACGGGGTTCTGCTGCACAGATTCGTCAGCTCGCAGGTATGCGTGGTTTGATGGCCAAGCCGGATGGCTCGATCATCGAAACGCCAATCACTGCGAACTTCCGTGAAGGTTTGAGCGTACTTCAGTACTTCATCTCCACTCACGGTGCTCGTAAAGGTTTGGCGGATACCGCGTTGAAAACTGCGAACTCCGGTTATCTGACGCGTCGTCTGGTAGACGTGGCTCAGGATCTGGTGGTTACAGAAGTCGACTGCGGTACCGAGCACGGTCTGCTGATGACGCCGCACATTGAAGGCGGCGACGTTGTTGAGCCATTGGGTGAGCGCGTACTGGGTCGAGTTATCGCTCGTGACGTGTTCAAGCCGGGTACTGATGATGTCATCGTTCCTGCCGGCACCCTGGTTGACGAGAAGTGGGTTGAGTTCATCGAGCTGAACAGCATCGACGAAGTGATCGTACGTTCGCCAATCAGCTGCGAAACCCGTTTCGGTATCTGCGCCAAGTGCTACGGTCGTGACCTGGCTCGCGGGCATCAGGTGAACATCGGTGAAGCTGTCGGCGTAATCGCTGCACAGTCGATCGGTGAGCCGGGTACTCAGCTGACCATGCGTACGTTCCACATCGGTGGTGCTGCAAGCCGGACCTCTGCTGCTGACAGCGTTCAGGTGAAGAATGGCGGTACTGTCCGCCTGCACAACCTGAAACACGTTGAGCGAGTTGATGGTTGCCTGGTGGCAGTGTCTCGTTCCGGTGAGCTGGCTATCGCTGATGACTACGGTCGTGAGCGTGAGCGTTACAAGCTGCCGTACGGTGCTGTGATTTCGGTGAAGGAAGGCGACAAGGTCGACGCTGGCGCAATCGTGGCCAAGTGGGATCCGCACACTCACCCAATCGTCACCGAGATGAAAGGTACCGTGACCTACGTGGGCATGGAAGAAGGCATCACGATCAAGCGTCAGACAGACGAATTGACCGGTATGACCAACATCGAAGTACTCGACGCCAAAGACCGTCCTGCAGCCGGTAAAGACATCCGTCCTGCCGTTAAGATGGTGGGTGTGGACGGCAAGGATCTGTTGCTGCCAGGTACAGACGTACCGGCTCAATACTTCTTGCCGGCCAACGCCCTCGTCGGTGTTGCGGATGGTGTGCAGGTTGCGATCGGTGATGTTATCGCCCGTATCCCGCAAGAGACTTCGAAGACCCGTGACATCACCGGTGGTCTGCCGCGTGTTGCCGACTTGTTCGAAGCGCGTCGTCCGAAAGAAGCCTCCATTCTGGCTGAAGTCAGCGGCACCATCGCGTTCGGTAAAGAGACCAAAGGCAAGCGCCGTCTGGTCATTACCCCGAACGATGGCAGCGACCTGTACGAAGAGCTGATTCCAAAGTGGCGTCACCTGAACGTCTTCGAAGGCGAACAAGTGAACCGCGGTGAAGTTATCTCCGACGGCCCGAGCGATCCACACGATATCCTGCGTCTGCTGGGTGTGAGTGCGCTGGCCAAGTACATCGTCAACGAGATTCAGGACGTTTACCGTCTGCAAGGCGTGAAGATCAACGATAAGCACATCGAAACGATTCTTCGTCAGATGCTGCGTAAAGTTGAGATCGCCGAGTCTGGCGATTCAACCTTCATCAAGGGCGACCAGATGGAGTTGACGCATGTTCTGGTCGAGAACGAGCGCCTGAGTGCAGACGAGAAATTCGTTTCCAAGTTCACTCGTGTGTTGCTGGGTATTACCAAGGCATCGTTGTCCACCGAGTCGTTCATCTCCGCAGCCTCCTTCCAGGAGACAACGCGGGTACTGACCGAAGCGGCTGTAACCGGCAAGCGCGACTACTTGCGCGGCCTGAAAGAAAACGTGGTCGTGGGTCGTTTGATCCCGGCCGGTACCGGTCTGGCTTATCACAGCGAGCGCAAACGTCGCCGTGAAGCAGACAAACCGTTGCGTGTTAGCGCCAGTGAAGTCGAAGCCGCACTGACCGAAGCGTTGAACTCAAGCGGTAATTGAGATTGAAGCCCTGGCCCTCCCGGCCAAAAGACAATAGCGTTATGCTGTTGTCTTCATGGTCGGGGAGGTTGGGGCTTTGTCTTGACTGGGGGCAGGATCCTCTTTAGACTCTTGTACCCCTAAATTTGGCGGGACTCGTGTCCTGCCATTTTGCTTTTCTTGTAAGACAATAGCGTCGCAAGACAACAGTGGAGCTAGTAGATGGCAACTATCAACCAGCTGGTACGTCAGCCGCGTAAGCGTATCGTCGAGAAATCCGACGTACCTGCGCTGCAGAACTGCCCGCAACGTCGTGGCGTATGCACTCGTGTGTATACAACTACGCCGAAAAAACCTAACTCGGCACTGCGTAAAGTATGCCGTGTGCGCCTGACCAACGGTTTCGAGGTTTCCTCGTACATCGGTGGTGAAGGTCACAACCTGCAAGAGCACAGCGTCGTACTGATTCGTGGCGGTCGTGTAAAAGACTTGCCAGGTGTTCGTTACCACACCGTTCGCGGCTCCCTGGATACTTCCGGCGTTAAAGGTCGTAACCAAGGTCGTTCGAAATACGGTACCAAACGTCCGAAGTAATCGGCCGTTTTTTGCTATAAATTGCAGATTTCTATTTTTCTGAGTCGATAAGAGTAAGGTCGGGCGCACCTCGCAAGAGCGCTGTGGTCCCGAGCTAACCTGAAGACCGTTTGAGGGCTTATCCATGCCAAGAAGACGCGTAGCAGCCAAGCGCGATGTGCTTGACGATCCAAAATACGGCAGCCAGATTCTGGCCAAGTTCATGAACCACGTGATGGAAAGCGGCAAGAAAGCCGTTGCCGAACGTATCGTTTATGGCGCGCTGGAAAAAGTTAAAGAACGCAAGAACAGCGACCCCCTGGAAATCTTCGAGAAAGCTCTCGACGCCATCGCTCCGCTGGTCGAAGTGAAGTCGCGCCGTGTAGGCGGTGCTACTTACCAGGTTCCGGTCGAAGTTCGTCCGTCCCGTCGTAACGCCCTGGCAATGCGCTGGTTGGTAGACTTCGCGCGCAAGCGTGGCGAAAAGTCTATGGCCCTGCGTTTGGCTGGCGAATTGATGGACGCTGCTGAAGGTAAAGGTGCTGCAGTTAAGAAGCGTGAAGACGTGCACCGTATGGCTGAAGCCAACAAGGCTTTCTCGCACTACCGCTTCTAATTTCAGCGTCACTAATTTTGCGAGGGCTTTATGGCTCGTACTACTCCGATTAACCGCTACCGTAACATTGGTATCGTAGCTCACGTGGATGCTGGTAAAACCACCACCACCGAGCGCGTCCTTTTTTACACCGGCGTAAACCACAAAATGGGCGAGGTGCATGATGGCGCCGCGACCATGGACTGGATGGTGCAGGAGCAGGAGCGTGGTATCACTATCACCTCCGCTGCAACCACGGCCTTCTGGTCGGGTTCTGCCAAGCAATTCGACAAGTATCGCTTCAACATCATCGATACCCCTGGCCACGTTGACTTCACTATTGAAGTAGAGCGTTCGCTGCGCGTACTCGATGGCGCTGTCGTTGTGTTCTGTGGTACCTCGGGTGTTGAGCCTCAGTCGGAAACCGTATGGCGTCAAGCCAACAAATACGGCGTTCCGCGTCTTGTTTACGTAAACAAGATGGACCGTGCGGGTGCTAACTTCCTGCGCGTTGTCGCTCAGATCAAGCAGCGCCTGGGTCACACTCCAGTCCCTATTCAGCTCGCTATCGGCGCTGAAGATAACTTCCAGGGTCAGATCGATCTGATCAACATGGAAGCGGTCTACTGGGATGACGCTGACAAGGGCATGGCTCCTCGCCGCGAAGCAATTCCGGCGGACATGCTTGAGCTGGCTGAAGAGTGGCGCGGCAACATGGTAGAAGCTGCGGCTGAAGCCAACGAAGAGCTGATGAACAAGTACCTCGAAGGTGAAGAACTCACCATCGACGAAATCAAGTCTGCTCTGCGTCAGCGCACTATCGCTGGTGAGATCGTTCTTGCTGTCTGCGGTTCTTCGTTCAAGAACAAGGGCGTTCCCCTGGTTCTCGACGCCGTTATCGATTTCCTGCCGGCTCCAGCCGACATTCCAGCCATCAAGGGTTCTGACCCGGATGACGAAGAAGTCGCAATGGAACGTCATGCAAACGACGACGAACCGTTCTCGGCTCTGGCTTTCAAAATTGCTACCGACCCATTCGTGGGTACTCTGACTTTCGTGCGCGTTTACTCGGGCGTGTTGAGCTCCGGCGACGGCGTGATCAACTCGGTCAAGGGCAAGAAAGAGCGCGTTGGTCGTATGGTGCAAATGCATGCGAACACTCGTGAAGAGATCAAGGAAGTACGCGCTGGTGACATCGCGGCCTTGATCGGTATGAAGGACGTCACCACCGGTGACACCCTTTGCTCGAGCGACAAGCCGATCATCCTCGTTCGTATGGACTTCCCGGAACCCGTTATTTCGGTTGCCGTTGAGCCAAAGACCAAGGATGACCAGGAAAAAATGGGTATCGCTCTGGGCAAACTTGCTCAGGAAGATCCATCTTTCCGCGTCAAAACTGATGAAGAGACTGGTCAAACGATCATCTCTGGCATGGGCGAGTTGCACCTGGACATCCTGGTAGACCGGATGCGCCGTGAGTTCAACGTCGAAGCCAACATCGGTAAGCCACAGGTTTCCTATCGTGAAAAAATCACGAAGGCCTGTGAGATCGAGGGCAAGTTCGTTCGCCAGTCCGGCGGTCGTGGTCAGTTCGGCCACTGCTGGATTCGTTTTGCTCCTGCTGACGAAGGTCAGGAAGGTCTGCAATTCGTGAACGAAGTAGTGGGTGGTGTGGTTCCTAAGGAATTCATCCCGGCTATCCAGAAGGGTATCGAAGAGCAGATGAAGAACGGCGTTGTTGCCGGCTATCCGCTGATCGGCCTGAAGGCTACCGTGTTCGATGGTTCTTACCATGACGTCGACTCCAACGAGATGGCGTTTAAGGTGGCTGCTTCCATGGCGACCAAGCAGTTGGCCACTAAAGGTGGTGGTGTGCTGCTTGAGCCGGTCATGGCTGTAGAGGTTGTTACACCTGAGGACTATATGGGTGACGTGATGGGCGACTTGAATCGTCGTCGCGGCATGATCTTGGGTATGGAAGATACGGTTTCCGGCAAAGTGATTCGCGCCGAGGTTCCGTTGGGTGAGATGTTCGGTTATGCGACCGACGTCCGTTCCATGTCCCAGGGTCGCGCGAGCTACTCTATGGAATTCAAAAAATACGATGTAGCTCCGGCGCATATCGTCGAAGCTGTCACTAAAAAACAAGGCTGATTCAGCCCCTTTAGGCTAGGAGTTAATTGTCGTGGCTAAAGAAAAATTTGAACGTACCCTCCCGCACGTCAACGTTGGCACCATTGGTCACGTTGACCATGGCAAAACCACGCTGACTGCTGCTCTGACTCGAGTGGCTGCAGAAGCGTTTGGTGGTAAAGCAGCTGATTTCGGCAGCATCGATAGCGCGCCGGAAGAAAAGGCTCGTGGTATCACCATCAACACTGCTCACGTTGAATATCACACCAAGATCCGTCACTACGCTCACGTTGACTGCCCAGGTCACGCTGACTATGTGAAGAACATGATCACTGGTGCTGCGCAGATGGACGGCGCTATCCTGGTTTGCTCGGCTGCTGATGGTCCTATGCCTCAGACCCGCGAGCACATCCTGTTGTCCCGTCAGGTAGGTGTTCCGTACATCGTGGTTTACCTGAACAAGGCTGACCTGGTAGACGACGCTGAGCTGCTGGAACTGGTTGAGATGGAAGTGCGCGATCTGCTGAGCACTTACGACTTCCCGGGTGACGACACTCCAATCATTATCGGTTCCGCGCGTATGGCGCTGGAAGGTCTGGACGATAACGAAATGGGCACCACTTCGGTTCTTAAACTGCTTGAGACTCTGGACAGCTACATTCCAGATCCAGT
The DNA here is from genome assembly GCF_056680355.1 of Pseudomonas sp. ASL8. Lineage (NCBI taxonomy): Bacteria > Pseudomonadati > Pseudomonadota > Gammaproteobacteria > Pseudomonadales > Pseudomonadaceae > Pseudomonas > Pseudomonas sp. ASL8. The sequence goes on from NZ_CM155278.1 coordinate 2,192,604, forward strand.
ACGTGCGATCGACAAGCCGTTCCTGATGCCAATCGAAGACGTGTTCTCGATCTCTGGTCGTGGCACCGTGGTAACAGGCCGTATCGAGCGTGGGATCATCAAGATCCAGGAATCGATCGAGATCGTTGGTCTGCGTGACACCGTCACCACTACCTGCACCGGCGTTGAAATGTTCCGTAAGCTGCTCGACGAAGGTCGTGCTGGCGAGAACTGCGGCGTGCTGTTGCGCGGTACCAAGCGTGAAGACGTTGAGCGTGGCCAGGTTCTGGTCAAGCCAGGTTCGGTTAAGCCGCACACTACGTTCACCGCAGAAGTTTACGTTCTGAGCAAGGAAGAAGGCGGTCGCCACACTCCGTTCTTCAAAGGCTACCGTCCACAGTTCTACTTCCGTACAACTGACGTGACCGGTAACTGCGAATTGCCAGAAGGCGTTGAAATGGTAATGCCAGGTGATAACATTCAAATGACTGTTACCCTGATCAAAACCATCGCGATGGAAGAAGGTCTGCGTTTCGCCATTCGTGAAGGCGGTCGTACCGTCGGCGCTGGCGTAGTAGCCAAGATCCTCGCGTAAGCGTTGATTGATAAAAGGGCCCCCGCTTGCGGGGGCTTTTTTATTGGGTTGACACTAGGTTGGGCCGTCTATAGAATTGCGCCTCCTTTTAACGGGCGTATTGCGTCCGGTGGGAATAGCAGCTGGGAGTCTGAAATCCAATGCAAAATCAGCAAATCCGTATCAGGTTGAAGGCTTTTGACCATCGTCTGATCGACCAATCCACCCAGGAAATCGTGGAAACCGCGAAACGTACTGGTGCACAAGTGCGTGGTCCGATTCCACTTCCTACCCGTAAAGAACGGTTCACTGTTCTGGTTTCTCCGCACGTCAACAAAGACGCGCGTGACCAGTATGAGATCCGTACTCACAAGCGCGTTCTGGACATCGTCCAGCCAACGGATAAAACCGTTGACGCACTTATGAAGCTTGATCTTGCGGCCGGTGTGGAAGTACAGATCAGCCTCGGCTAAGACTCGGGTCTTAGTCGTGTAACGCTCTGAAATGGGCGGCCATAGCGGGTGAAAGCCCCGTACACTCATGAGGTTTACAACATGACTATTGGTGTAGTCGGTCGTAAATGCGGTATGACCCGTATTTTCACCGAAGAAGGTGTCTCCATTCCGGTTACGGTCATTGAGATCGAGCCGAATCGCGTCACCCAGTTCAAAACCGAAGAAACTGATGGCTATCGTGCAGTGCAAGTCACTGTCGGTGTGCGTCGTGCTTCGCGTGTGACTGCTGCTCAAGCAGGTCACTTCGCAAAAGCGAACGTTGCTGCTGGTCGCGGTGTTTGGGAGTTCCGTCTTGAAGAAGGCGACTACCAGGCTGGCGACGTAATCAATGCAGAAATCTTCGCCGCTGGTCAGATGGTCGATGTGACCGGTCAGTCCAAAGGTAAAGGTTTCCAGGGTACGATCAAACGCCACAATTTCCGTGGCCAAGACAATACTCACGGCAACTCCGTATCCCACCGCGTCCCAGGCTCAATCGGCCAGTGCCAGACTCCTGGTCGTGTATTCAAGGGCAAAAAAATGTCCGGTCATATGGGCGCTGAGCGCGTGACCGTGCAGTCCCTGGAAGTGGTGCGCGTGGACGCTGAACGCAATCTGTTGTTGGTCAAGGGTGCTGTTCCTGGCGCTACTGGCGGCAACCTGGTTGTACGTCCGGCAGCCAAGGCTCGCGGTTAAGGGGAAGCTGACATGCAATTAAATGTAAATGACGCTCAGGCGATCGAAGTTTCCGAACTGACGTTCGGCGGCGAGTTCAACGAGACGCTGGTTCACCAAGCAGTCGTGGCCTACATGGCCGGCGGCCGTCAAGGTAGCAAGGCCCAGAAGACCCGTTCAGACGTTTCCGGTGGCGGTAAGCGCCCATGGCGTCAGAAAGGTACTGGTCGTGCTCGTGCCGGTACTATCCGTAGCCCAATCTGGCGTGGCGGCGGTACCACTTTCGCTGCTCGTCCTCAGGATCACTCCCAGAAACTCAACAAGAAGATGTATCGCGCAGCATTGCGCTCCATCCTTGCTGAGCTGGTACGTACTGATCGTCTGGTCGTGGTTCAGGACTTCGTAGTTGAAGCGCCGAAAACCAAAGACCTGCTGAACAAGCTGAATGGCATGGGTCTGACTGATGTCTTGATCGTGTCTGATGCTGTTGATCAGAACCTGTACCTGGCTGCTCGTAACCTGCCGCACGTTGATGTTCGTGACGTACAGGGTTCCGATCCAGTTAGTCTGATCGCATACGACAAGGTGTTGATCACCGTGTCGGCCGTGAAGAAATTCGAGGAGCTGCTGGGATGAACCAGGAACGCGTATTTAAAGTTCTACTCGGCCCGCACGTTTCCGAGAAGGCTACGGTTCTGGCTGACAAGAAAGGCCAGTTCGTTTTCAAGGTTGCTACAGACGCAACCAAGCTGGAAATCAAGAAGGCCGTCGAAAGCCTGTTCAGCGTGAAAGTAGAGCGTGTTACTACCCTGAATGTTCTGGGTAAGAGCAAACGTACTGCTCGCGGTCTGGGCAAGCGTAATGACTGGAAGAAGGCGATTATTTCCCTTCAACCGGGCCAAGATCTCGATTTCAGCAGCAGTGCTGAGTAAGGAAGGGGTGCATCATGGCAATCGTTAAATGCAAACCGACTTCCCCTGGCCGCCGTTTTGTGGTCAAGGTGGTCAACCAGGAGCTGCATAAAGGCGCTCCTCACGCACCGCTGCTCGAGAAGAAATCGAAGACTGGTGGTCGTAACAACAATGGCCGTATTACCACGCGTCACATCGGTGGTGGTCATAAGCAGCATTATCGTTTGGTCGATTTCCGTCGTAACGACAAAGATGGCATCACTGCCACCGTTGAGCGTATCGAATACGATCCAAACCGTACTGCTCACATCGCCCTGCTGTTGTACGCAGACGGCGAGCGCCGCTACATTATTGCCCCTAAAGGCATTAGTGCTGGCGACCAGCTGATCGCAGGTGCCTTGGCACCGATCAAGCCGGGCAACGCTCTTCAGTTGCGCAACATTCCAGTGGGTAGCACCGTACACGGCATCGAGTTGAAGCCGGGTAAAGGCGCGCAAATCGCTCGTTCCGCTGGTGCTTCTGCTCAGCTGATCGCTCGTGAAGGTGTCTACGTGACCCTGCGTCTGCGCTCTGGTGAAATGCGTAAAGTATTGGCTGAATGCCGTGCAACGCTTGGCGAAGTCTCGAACTCCGAGCACAGCCTGCGTTCGCTGGGTAAAGCTGGTGCCAAACGCTGGCGTGGCGTTCGCCCAACCGTTCGTGGTGTTGCCATGAACCCGGTTGACCACCCACATGGTGGTGGTGAAGGTCGTACCTCTGGTGGTCGTCATCCGGTATCGCCGTGGGGCTTCCCGACTAAGGGCGCGAAGACTCGTGGTAATAAGCGTACCGACAAAATGATCGTCCGTCGTCGCAAGTAAATAGAGGGATACGACAGTGCCACGTTCTCTGAAAAAAGGTCCTTTTATCGATCTTCACCTACTGAAGAAGATCGAAGTGGCGGCGGAAAAGAATGATCGCAAACCAGTTAAGACCTGGTCGCGCCGTTCTATGATCCTGCCGCAAATGGTCGGTTTGACCATTGCTGTGCATAACGGTCGTCAACATGTCCCAGTTCTTGTGAACGAAGACATGGTCGGCCATAAACTAGGCGAGTTTGCCGGTACCCGCACTTATCGTGGGCACGTGGCAGACAAGAAAGCCAAGCGTTAAGGGGTAAGGAACGATGGAAGTAGCCGCTAAGTTGTCGGGCGCTCGAATCTCCGCCCAGAAAGCCCGCTTGGTCGCCGACCAGATCCGCGGGAAGAAGGTGGGCGAAGCGCTCAACCTGTTGGCTTTCAGCAGTAAGAAAGCCGCCGAGATCCTGAAGAAAGTGCTGGAGTCGGCCGTAGCCAACGCCGAGCATAACGAAGGCGCAGACGTTGATGACCTTAAGGTCTCCACCGTTTTCGTCAACGAAGGGCGTTCGCTGAAGCGAATCATGCCGCGTGCCAAAGGCCGCGCTGATCGCATCGTCAAGCGGTCTTGCCATATCACTGTCAAGGTTGCTGACAAGTAACGGAGTCGAAGAGATGGGTCAGAAAGTACATCCCATTGGCATTCGCCTGGGAATCGTCAAGGAGCACACCTCCGTCTGGTACGCAGACGGTCGGACTTATGCGGACTATTTGTTCGCTGATCTGAAGGTGCGCGAGTATCTCCAAGACAAACTAAAAAGCGCGTCCGTAAGCCGTATCGATATCCATCGTCCGGCTCAGACTGCACGTATCACCATCCACACCGCTCGTCCCGGCATCGTGATCGGCAAGAAAGGTGAAGATGTTGAGAAACTGCGTCAGGACCTGACCAAGCAAATGGGTGTGCCTGTGCACATCAATATCGAAGAGATCCGCAAGCCGGAGCTCGACGGTATGCTGGTTGCGCAGAGCGTAGCTCAGCAGCTGGAGCGTCGCGTAATGTTCCGTCGCGCTATGAAGCGCGCTGTTCAGAACGCCATGCGCATTGGTGCCAAAGGCATCAAAATCCAAGTGAGCGGTCGTCTCGGCGGTGCTGAAATCGCACGTACTGAATGGTATCGCGAGGGTCGTGTGCCACTGCACACCCTGCGTGCTGACATCGACTATGCCAACTACGAAGCTCACACCACTTATGGTGTGATCGGTGTAAAGGTTTGGATCTTCAAAGGCGAAGTAATTGGTGGTCGCCAAGAAGAGCTGAAACCACAAGCACCAGCGCCTCGTAAAAAAGCTGCTAAGTAAGGGGTACGCCAAATGTTGCAACCAAAGCGTACGAAGTTCCGCAAGCAGATGACAGGCCACAACCGTGGCTTGGCTCAGCGCGGTAGCAAAGTCAGCTTCGGCGAATATGCGCTGAAGTCTGTTGCTCGTGGTCGTCTCACCGCTCGTCAGATTGAGTCAGCGCGTCGTGCTCTGACCCGTCACGTTAAACGTGGCGGCAAAATCTGGATCCGTGTATTCCCGGACAAACCTGTAACCAAAAAGCCACTCGAAGTTCGGATGGGTAAAGGTAAGGGTAACGTTGAGTACTGGGTTGCCCAGATTCAGCCAGGCAAAGTCCTGTATGAAATCGAGGGTGTTACTGAAGAGCTGGCGCGTGAGGCTTTCGCCCTGGCTGCTGCGAAGCTGCCACTCGCCACCTCCTTTGTTAAACGGACGGTGATGTGATGAAAGCGAATGAACTTCGTGAAAAATCAGCACAGCAGCTGAACGAGCAATTGCTCGGCCTGCTGCGCGACCAGTTCAATCTGCGTATGCAGAAAGCAACTGGCCAGTTGGGGCAGTCTCACCTGCTCTCGCAAGTTAAACGTGACATTGCTCGCGTGAAGACTGTGCTTAACCAGCAGGCAGGTAAGTGATCATGGCTGAAGCCGAAAAAACCGTCCGTACGCTGACTGGCCGTGTTGTCAGCGACAAGATGGACAAGACCATCACCGTTCTGATCGAGCGTCGCGTAAAGCACCCGATCTACGGTAAATATGTTAAGCGTTCGACTAAGCTGCACGCGCACGACGAAACCAATCAGTGCCACATCGGCGACAAAGTCACGATTCGTGAAACTCGTCCGCTGGCCAAGACCAAGTCTTGGGCATTGGTTGATATTCTCGAACGCGCTGTGGAAGTCTAAGGACTAGGGGTCGGAGAAATTATATGATTCAGACTCAATCCATGCTCGATGTGGCCGATAACAGCGGCGCACGCCGCGTTATGTGCATCAAGGTGCTGGGTGGCTCCCATCGTCGTTACGCTGGTATCGGTGACATCATCAAAGTGACCGTCAAGGAAGCAATTCCGCGCGGCAAGGTGAAAAAAGGCCAAGTGATGACTGCAGTAGTAGTCCGCACTCGCCATGGTGTTCGTCGTGCTGACGGCTCCATCATCCGCTTTGATGGCAACGCTGCTGTTCTGTTGAACAACAAGCAAGAGCCGATCGGCACCCGTATCTTTGGGCCAGTGACCCGTGAACTTCGTACTGAGAAGTTCATGAAGATCGTCTCGCTCGCCCCAGAAGTGCTGTAAGGAGATCCGACATGCAAAAGATTCGTCGTGACGACGAGATCATCGTGATCGCCGGCAAAGACAAAGGTAAGCGCGGTAAGGTGCTTAAGGTTCTCGTTGACGACCGTCTGGTCGTTGGTGGGCTTAACCTGGTTAAGCGTCATACCAAGCCTAACCCGGCGTCGGGCGTTCAGGGCGGTATCGTCGAGAAAGAAGCGCCATTGCACGCTTCTAACGTCGCCATTTTCAACGGCGCAACCAACAAGGCTGACCGCGTTGGTTTCAAAGTTGAAGACGGCAAGAAAATTCGTGTCTTCAAGTCGACCCAAAAAGCGGTTGATGCTTGAACACTGCTAGGTAGAAGACCATGGCACGACTAAAAGAGATTTACCGGAAGGAAATCGCTCCGAAACTTAAGGAAGAACTTAAGCTTTCGAACGTGATGGAAGTTCCGCGCGTTACAAAGATCACCCTGAACATGGGTCTTGGCGAAGCGGTCGGTGACAAAAAAGTCATCGAGCACGCTGTTGCTGACCTGGAAAAGATCACCGGTCAGAAAGTCGTTGTGACTTACGCTCGGAAATCCATCGCTGGCTTTAAAGTCCGTGAAGGTTGGCCGATCGGCGTTAAAGTCACTCTGCGTCGCGATCGTATGTACGAATTCCTGGATCGTCTGCTGTCGATCTCCCTGCCTCGGGTCCGCGACTTTCGCGGCCTGAATGCCAAGTCCTTCGATGGTCGTGGTAACTACAGCATGGGCGTTAAAGAGCAGATCATTTTCCCGGAAATCGATTACGACAAGATCGATGCTCTTCGCGGTCTGGACATTACCCTGACCACCACTGCTCGTACGGATGACGAGGGTCGCGCATTGCTGCGTGCCTTCAAGTTCCCGTTCCGCAACTGATTGGAGTAGGACAATGGCCAAGATGAGCATGAAAAACCGCGAGCTGAAACGTCAGCTCACGGTTGCCAAGTACGCCAAGAAGCGTGCAGAACTGAAAGCTATCATCGTTGATCTGAACGCAAGTCCAGAAGCGCGTTGGGAAGCTCAAGTAGCTCTGCAGAAGCAGCCACGTGACGCAAGCGCTGCGCGCATGCGTAACCGCTGCCGCATCACTGGCCGTCCACACGGCGTCTATCGCAAGTTCGGCCTTGGCCGTAACAAGCTGCGTGAAGCAGCAATGCGTGGCGACGTTCCTGGTCTGGTCAAGGCTAGCTGGTAAGGCGTCCATCCCGTCTCGCACGGGTCAATCTTGTAAAAGATTGGTCTGTGTGGAGCGTGATTTTGAATCAAGCCCCTTTTGGGGCTTGATTCATTTCCGGGGTGTGTCTAGAATGATCGGCTCGCCTGAGCCCGTGCTTTCATTTGCCCGGAGTTTCTCGGCGACAAGCTGTAGCCGCAAGGCTAATTATTTTTGTAACAGGAGCGTCTAGCCCATGAGTATGCAGGACCCGTTAGCGGACATGCTAACTCGTATCCGTAATGCCCAGATGGCTGAAAAGCCCGTCGTAAGCATGCCATCTTCTACGTTGAAGGTAGCTGTAGCCAAAGTTCTGAAGGACGAAGGTTACATTGCGGGTTATCAGATCAGCAGCGAAATCAAACCGCTGCTATCCATCGAGCTGAAGTACTTCGAAGGCCGTCCAGTCATCGAAGAAGTGAAGCGCGTTAGCCGTCCAGGCCTGCGTCAGTACAAGTCCGTCGATGATCTGCCAAAAGTTCGTGGCGGTCTCGGTGTGTCTATCGTCTCCACCAACAAAGGTGTGATGACGGATCGTGCTGCGCGCGCTGCCGGTGTCGGCGGCGAAGTTCTTTGCACAGTGTTCTAAGGGGGGATAAGCATGTCACGCGTAGCTAAGAACCCCGTTAAGTTGCCAGCAGGCGTCGAAGTTAAACTCGTCGGCCAGCAGCTTTCGGTGAAGGGTGCCAAGGGCACTCTAGATCTGAACATCCATTCGTCCATTGAGATTGTTGAAGAAGCTGGTGAGCTGCGTTTCGCTGCTCGCAATGGCGATCAACAAACTCGCGCAATGGCCGGCACCACTCGTGCACTGGTTAACAACATGGTCCAAGGCGTAAGCCAAGGCTTCGAGCGTAAGCTCCAGCTGGTCGGTGTTGGTTATAAAGCGCAAGCAAAAGACAAAGTGCTGTCCCTGGCTCTCGGCTTTTCGCATCCAGTGGAATACGACCTGCCGAATGGCATCACCGCTGAGACTCCCAACCAGACCGATATCTTCATCCGAGGTATCGATAAGCAGTTGGTTGGTCAAGTGGCCGCTGAGATCCGCGACTTCCGCCGTCCTGAGCCATACAAAGGCAAAGGTGTGCGTTACGCGGACGAAGTCGTCCGCCGTAAAGAAGCCAAGAAGAAGTAGGGCATAGCAAATGACCGTCAAAAAAGTTACCCGACTGCGTCGCGCTCGCAAAGCACGCTTGAAAATGCACGAATTAGAAGTCGTGCGTCTCTGCGTGTTCCGCTCTTCGCAGCACATTTATGCCCAGGTCATCTCGGCCGACGGCAGCAAAGTCTTGGCGAGCGCCTCGACTTTGGACAAAGAACTGCGTGATGGAGCCACTGGCAACATCGACGCGGCCACTAAGGTTGGCCAGCTGGTCGCTGAGCGTGCGAAAGCCGTAGGCGTCTCGCAAGTGGCTTTTGACCGTTCTGGCTTCAAGTACCACGGCCGCGTCAAGGCGCTGGCTGATGCTGCTCGTGAAGGCGGGCTGGAGTTCTAAGTTATGTCAAATAACGACCAAAAACGCGACGAAGGCTACATTGAGAAGCTGGTTCAAGTGAACCGCGTTGCTAAAACCGTTAAAGGCGGCCGTATCTTCACTTTCACCGCGTTGACCGTGGTGGGTGATGGTAAGGGGCGTGTTGGTTTCGGCCGTGGCAAGTCACGTGAAGTGCCTGCTGCGATCCAGAAAGCAATGGAAGCTGCTCGTCGCAACATGATTCAGGTGGACCTTAACGGTACCACTCTGCAGTACGCAATGAAGTCTGCTCATGGCGCTTCTAAGGTGTACATGCAGCCTGCGTCTGAAGGTACCGGTATCATCGCTGGCGGCGCTATGCGCGCAGTGTTGGAAGTTGCTGGCGTTCAGAACGTACTGGCCAAGTGCTACGGCTCGACTAACCCGGTAAACGTGGTTCACGCCACTTTCAAAGGTTTGAAAGCTATGCAATCTCCTGAATCTATTGCTGCCAAGCGCGGCAAAAGTGTCAAGGAGATCTTCTGATCATGGCTACCGTTAAAGTAACGCTGATCAAAAGCATGACCGGTCGCATCCCTAACCACAAATTGTGCGTTAAGGGTTTGGGTCTGCGTCGCATCGGTCACACTGTAGAAGTGCTGGATACTCCCGAGAATCGCGGGATGATCAACAAGGCTTACTACATGCTGCGAGTCGAGGGTTAATCGATGAAACTCAATGATCTGAGTCCAGCGCCGGGTTCCCGTCGCGAAAAGCATCGTCCGGGCCGTGGTATCGGTAGTGGTTTGGGTAAGACCGGTGGCCGTGGCCACAAAGGTCAATCCTCCCGCTCCGGTGGCACTATTGCTCCGGGCTTTGAAGGCGGCCAACAGCCGTTGCATCGTCGTCTGCCGAAATTCGGTTTCGTCTCTCTGAAAGCTATGGATCGCGCAGAAGTGCGTTTGTCCGAACTGGCTAAAGTGGAAGGCGACATCGTCACCGTGCAGACCCTGAAGGATGCCAACGTGATCAACCAAAACGTACAACGTGTGAAAATCATGTTGTCCGGTGAGGTTACTCGCGCTGTCACCATCAAAGGTATCGCTGCCACCAAAGGTGCGCGTGCGGCTATCGAAGCAGCTGGCGGCAAGTTCGAGGAATAAATGGCTAAGCAAGGTGCTCTCTCAGCGCTCAGCAAAGGCGGGTTAACCGAGCTCTGGGCTCGACTGCGTTTTCTACTCCTGGCGATTATCGTCTACCGGATAGGCGCGCATATCCCAGTTCCTGGTATCAACCCGGACCGGCTGGCGGACCTGTTTCGACAGAATGAGGGGACCATTCTTAGCTTGTTCAACATGTTTTCCGGCGGCGCGCTGGAACGGATGAGTATCTTTGCACTGGGGATCATGCCGTACATTTCGGCATCGATCATCATGCAGTTGATGACCGCCGTCAGCCCGCAGTTGGAACAGTTGAAGAAGGAAGGTGAGGCTGGTCGTCGTAAGATCAGCCAATACACCCGCTATGGCACTGTCGTCCTCGCTCTTGTTCAGGCTATTGGCATGTCCATTGGTCTGGCAGGGCAGGGCGTTGCGTTCACTGGTGACTTTGGCTTCCATTTCGTTGCGGTATCCACGTTTGTGGCTGGCGCGATGTTCATGATGTGGCTGGGTGAGCAGATTACCGAGCGCGGTGTTGGTAACGGTATCTCGATGTTGATTTTTTCGGGTATCGTCGCCGGTCTTCCGAGAGCGATTGGGCAGTCTTTCGAGTCTGCACGTCAGGGTGATATCAACATTTTCGCCTTGGTTGCCATCGGTTTGCTGGCAGTAGCGATTATCGGTTTTGTGGTGTTCATTGAGCGTGGTCAGCGTCGTATTGCTGTTCACTACGCCAAGCGTCAGCAGGGCCGTAAGGTCTTCGCTGCGCAGACTAGCCACTTGCCGCTGAAAGTGAATATGGCCGGTGTAATTCCAGCTATTTTCGCGAGCAGCATTTTGCTGTTTCCGGCTTCGTTGGGTGCCTGGTTTGGCCAGTCTGAAGGTATGGGCTGGTTGCAGGACCTCTCGCAGTCGATCGCTCCTGGTCAGCCGTTGAATATTCTGCTGTTTAGTGCAGGGATTATTTTCTTCTGCTTCTTCTATACGGCGTTGATGTTCAATCCGAAAGACGTAGCGGAAAACCTGAAGAAGTCCGGTGCCTTTATTCCGGGCATCCGTCCAGGCGAGCAGTCTGCGCGCTATATTGATGGCGTTCTGACCCGCTTGACCATGTTCGGTGCTCTTTATATGACGGCCGTGTGTCTGCTTCCCCAGTTCCTGGTGGTTGCGGCAAACGTACCGTTCTACCTTGGCGGGACTTCGTTGCTGATCGTCGTAGTGGTTGTGATGGACTTCATGTCCCAAGTACAATCGCACCTCGTTTCGCACCAGTACGAATCCCTGATGAAGAAAGCCAACCTGAAGGGCTACGGTAGCGGCATGCTGCGCTGAAGCACCCATAAGGTTCGAGGAGTTGGTGATGAAAGTTCGTGCATCGGTGAAAAAGCTGTGCCGTAACTGCAAGATTATTCGCCGCGAAGGTGTTGTTCGAGTAATTTGCAGCGCGGAACCACGTCATAAACAGCGCCAAGGCTGATTGTGATTTGTGCTTAAAGCCCGGCAGCTAGTGCGCTGCTGGGTTGATTATTTGTTATTACAGCGATATTATCTCGCGCCCTATTTCTTGGCTTCCGGGGCGTAGGTAGCTGTCAATTGGAGTCCCACTGAATGGCCCGTATTGCAGGCGTTAACATTCCAGATAACAAGCATACTGTTATCTCGTTGACCTACATCTATGGTGTTGGTCGCACCACCGCACAGAAAATTTGTGCAACCACTGGGGTTAACCCAGCGGTGAAGATCAAAGATCTGAGCGACGAGCAGATTGAACAGCTGCGTGGCGAAGTGGCAAAGGTCACCACTGAAGGTGATCTGCGTCGCGAAATCAACATGAAAATCAAGCGCTTGATGGATTTGGGCTGCTACCGCGGTCTTCGCCATCGTCGTGGTCTTCCAGTACGCGGTCAGCGTACCAAGACCAACGCGCGTACTCGCAAAGGTCCGCGTAAGCCGATCCGCAAGTAATCGCACCAGCGCAACGACAGGAATTTAGTCATGGCAAAACCTGCTGCTCGTCCTCGTAAAAAAGTTAAAAAGACAGTGGTTGATGGCATCGCCCACATCCACGCGTCTTTTAACAACACAATCGTCACCATTACCGATCGTCAAGGTAACGCGCTTTCTTGGGCTACCTCAGGCGGCTCGGGTTTCCGCGGTTCTCGCAAGTCCACCCCGTTCGCTGCTCAAGTAGCTGCTGAACGTGCTGGTCAAGCTGCGCTGGAATACGGCCTGAAGAACCTCGACGTTAACGTCAAGGGTCCAGGTCCAGGTCGTGAGTCCGCTGTTCGTGCTTTGAACGGCTGTGGCTACAAGATCGCCAGTATCACCGACGTGACGCCAATCCCGCACAACGGGTGCCGTCCGCCGAAGAAGCGCCGCGTGTAATCCAGGAGACTGTAAGAAATGGCTCGTTACATTGGTCCAAAATGCAAACTTGCACGTCGTGAAGGCACCGATCTCTTCTTGAAGAGCGGCGTCCGCGCTATCGAATCCAAGTGCAACATCGAAGCAGCCCCAGGTATCCACGGCCAACGCCGCGGTCGCCAATCCGATTACGGCACCCAACTGCGTGAAAAGCAGAAGGTCCGTCGTATTTACGGCGTTCTCGAACGTCAATTCAGCGGTTATTACAAAGAAGCAGCCGGCAAGAAAGGCGCTACTGGTGAGAACCTGCTGCAATTGCTCGAATGCCGTTTGGATAACGTTGTATACCGTATGGGTTTTGGCTCTACTCGTGCCGAATCCCGTCAGCTGGTATCGCACAAATCGATCAGCATTAACGGCAAAACCGTTAACGTACCGTCCTATCAGGTTCGCCCTGGTGACGTGGTCGCTATTCGCGAGAAGGCAAAGAACCAACTGCGCATTGTCCAAGCTCTCGATCTGTGTGCCCAACGTGGCCGCGTAGAATGGGTAGAAGTAGACACTGAGAAAAAATCTGGCGTCTTCAAAAACGTTCCAGCTCGCAGTGATCTGTCCGCCGACATCAACGAAAGCCTGATTGTCGAGCTCTACTCCAAGTAAGGGCTAGAAAATAGGTGCATCCATGCAGATTTCGGTAAATGAGTTCCTGACACCCCGCCATATTGATGTGCAGGTTGTCAGTCCAACCCGCGCCAAGATCACTCTCGAGCCTCTCGAGCGTGGTTTCGGCCACACCCTGGGCAACGCGCTGCGACGCATCCTGTTGTCCTCAATGCCCGGCTGTGCAGTAGTCGAGGCCGAGATTGACGGTGTACTCCATGAGTACAGCGCCATCGAAGGTGTACAGGAAGACGTAATTGAAATCCTGTTGAACCTTAAAGGTCTGGCTATCAAGCTGCACGGTCGAGACGAAGTTACGCTGACCTTGTCGAAGAAGGGTTCGGGGGTGGTTACCGCTGCCGATATTCAGCTGGATCATGATGTCGAGATCGTTAATCCCGATCACGTAATCGCTAACCTGGCGTCTAACGGCGCCTTGAACATGAAGCTCACCGTAGCTCGTGGTCGTGGTTATGAACCGGCCGATTCGCGTCAGAGCGATGAAGACGAAAGCCGCAGCATTGGTCGCTTGCAGCTTGACTCTTCGTTCAGCCCGGTTCGCCGTATCGCATACGTGGTGGAAAACGCCCGTGTCGAACAGCGTACTAACCTGGACAAGCTGGTTATTGATCTGGAAACCAACGGTACCCTGGATCCTGAAGAGGCTATTCGCCGCGCTGCAACCATTCTGCAACAGCAGTTGGCTGCGTTCGTCGATCTCAAAGGTGACAGTGAGCCAGTGGTTATCGAACAGGAAGACGAGATCGATCCGATCCTTCTCCGTCCGGTTGACGATCTGGAACTGACTGTACGTTCGGCCAACTGCCTTAAGGCGGAGAACATTTACTACATCGGCGACCTGATTCAGCGCACCGAAGTAGAACTGTTGAAGACTCCGAACCTGGGTAAGAAATCCTTGACTGAAATCAAGGACGTTCTGGCCTCCCGTGGTCTGTCCCTCGGCATGCGCCTCGACAACTGGCCGCCTGCAAGTCTTAAGAAGGACGACAAGGCGACTGCCTGATCGTCGTAATCACCGAACGTTGTGTTTGGTAAGGAATGAACCATGCGTCATCGTAAAAGTGGTCGTCACCTGAGCCGCACCAGCTCACACCGTAAGGCCATGTTTCAAAACATGGCGGTGTCGCTGTTTGAGCACGAGCTGATCAAAACTACACTGCCGAAAGCCAAGGAACTGCGCCGCGTTGCCGAGCCGCTGATCACCCTGGCTAAGACAGACAGCTTGGCTAACCGCCGTCTGGCCTTCGACCGTACTCGTTCGAAAGCCATCGTTGGTAAGCTGTTCAACGACCTGGGCAAGCGTTATGCAACCCGTGAGGGTGGCTACCTGCGCATCCTCAAGTGCGGTTTCCGCACTGGCGACAACGCGCCTATGGCGTACGTCGAACTGGTTGATCGTCCGGTTGGTGGTGTTGTAGAAGCTGCTGAATAAGACGTCAGTCTGTACAAAAAACCGGGCCTAGTGCCCGGTTTTTTGTGTCTGGACTATTAGTAATAATCTATCGATGTTTATAATTTAATAAATTTGATGGTGTAATAAATTTGGCCAATACTCCTCTCAAGCCGTTTAGCCGGCAGGACACGTTAGAGAGGAAGATTTCGTATGAGCCAGAACAAAACGATTACGACTGCCAGTGGCGCTCCAGTCGCTGACAACCAGAACTCCCGGTCCGCGGGCCCGCGTGGCCCACTGTTACTCGACGATTTTCACCTGATCGAGAAACTCGCACACTTCAATCGCGAGAACATCCCGGAACGCCGCGTGCACGCGAAAGGCTCGGGCGCTCACGGTACATTCACGGTTAATCGCGATATCACGCAGTACACCAGCGCTAAATTGTTTGAGTCCGTGGGCAAGCAGACGCCCATTTTCATGCGTTTCTCCACCGTTGGTGGCGAACGAGGTTCGGCAGACACCGAGCGTGACCCGCGCGGCTTCTCGATCAAGTTCTATACCGAAGAAGGTAACTGGGACATCGTTGGGAACAACACGCCTGTTTTCTTTATCCGTGACCCGCTTAAATTCCCGGACTTCATTCACACCCAAAAACGTCTGCCCCAATCCAACCTGAAAAGCGCGCAAATGATGTGGGACTTCTGGTCGCACTCGCCTGAGGCGCTGCACCAGGTCACGATCCTGTTTTCGGACCGTGGCATTCCAGACGGCTACCGCCACATGCACGGCTTCGGCAGCCACACTTACAGCCTGATCAGCGCGACGGGTGAGCGTCATTGGGTCAAATGGCACTACAAGACCCAGCAAGGTATCAAGAACCTGGCCCCTGCCGACGCCGCTCGCCTGGCAGGTACTGACCCGGATTATTCCCAGCGCGATCTGTTTACCGCGATCGAGAAGGGTGACTTCCCGAAATGGCGGGTGTGCATCCAGATCATGACCGAGGCTCAGGCCGCTGCCCATCACGAGAACCCTTTTGACGTGACCAAAACCTGGTCGCAGAAGGAGTACCCGTTGATTGAGGTCGGTGAATTTGAGCTGAACCGCAACCCTCAAAACTACTTCGCCGAAGTCGAACAGGCTGCATTTGCGCCAAGTAATATGGTGCCCGGTGTTGGTTTGTCGCCTGATCGCATGCTGCAAGGGCGTGTCTTTGCCTACGCTGACGCACAGCGCTATCGGGTTGGTACCAACCACCAGCAATTACCGATCAATGCGCCAAAGAGCCCGGTTAACAGCTATCAGCGTGATGGCGCCATGAGCTTTGGAAGCAATGGTGGTGGAACGCCTAACTACGAACCCAACAGCTACGCTGACGCCCCTAAACAGGCGCCACGTTATGCTGAGCCCGGGTTGGCACTGACCGGTGAGGCCACACGTTACGATCATCGTCAGGACGGTGATTACTTCAGTCACGCGGGTGCGCTCTTTAACCTGATGGACGATGCACAGAAAGCACTCTTGATTGGCAACATCGTCGGTGCGATGGCCGGTGTGACGGCTGATGTCGTGCAACGTCAGCTCCAGTACTTCTACAAGGCTGATCCTGCGTACGGCGAAGGCGTCGCCAAAGCCCTCGATGTACAACTGAGCCAGGTCTAAGTCGAAGCGATAACCAGAACCGCCCTCATTGGGGCGGTTTTTCGTATTGGATTGACCCGCTTTCGCCGTTTTTCACACTTTCTGGCTTTTTGTGAAGTGACCTCCTCGGCGGGTTGGTTCAAACTACGGACTTTCAAGCAGGGAGATGAGGGCGATGCAAGGTCACCCGGATGTAATCGATTACCTCAACACGCTGCTGACGGGGGAGCTGTCAGCCCGCGATCAATATTTTATTCATTCGCGGATGTACGAGGACTGGGGCTTCAGCAAGCTCTACGAGCGTATCAACCACGAAATGGAAGAAGAGACCCAGCACGCCGATGCCTTGATGCGCCGGATCCTGATGCTCGAAGGCACGCCGCGCATGCGTCCCGATGATCTGGACGTAGGCACCACGGTCCCTGAGATGCTCGCCAGCGATTTGCGCCTGGAGTACAAGGTCCGTGCCGCGCTTTGCAAGGGCATCGAGCTCTGCGAGCTGCACAAGGATTACGTGACCCGCGAAATCCTGCGTATTCAGTTGGCCGACACCGAAGAAGATCACACGTACTGGCTGGAACAGCAGTTCGGCCTGATCAAGTTGATCGGTCTGGAGAATTACCTGCAATCGCAGTTCTGATTCCCGCACCGCACCCATAGAAAAGCCCTGCCACAGATGAACTGCGGCAGGGCTTTTTCGTTAGCGCACCGGCTAGACTGCGTCGGCTTTATCCCGAAGCAGCAGCGGTTTGAGGTAGTGGCCGGTGTAAGACTGCTTCATCTCTGCGACTTCCTCCGGGGTACCGCAGGCGATGATCTGACCGCCCTTGGAACCGCCTTCCGGACCCAGGTCCACCAACCAGTCAGCGGTCTTGATCACGTCCAGGTTGTGCTCGATCACCACCACGGTATTCCCGTGATCGCGCAAACGATGCAGTACGTCGAGCAACTGCTGAATATCGGCGAAGTGCAAACCGGTGGTCGGCTCATCGAGGATGTACAGCGTCTTGCCGGTATCGCGCTTGGACAGCTCGCGTGACAGCTTGACCCGCTGCGCCTCGCCGCCCGACAGCGTGGTCGCGGACTGACCCAGCTTGATGTACGACAGCCCCACATCCATCAGCGTTTGCAGTTTGCGCGCCAGTGCAGGTACGGCATCGAAGAACACCCGAGCTTCCTCGATGGTCATCTCCAGCACTTCGTGGATGTTCTTGCTCTTGTATTTGATTTCCAGCGTTTCGCGGTTATAGCGCTTGCTCTTGCACACATCGCAAGGTACGTAGATGTCCGGCAGAAAGTGCATCTCGACCTTGATCAGGCCATCGCCCTGGCACGCCTCGCAACGCCCGCCCTTCACGTTGAACGAGAAACGCCCTGGGCCGTACCCGCGCGAGCGCGACTCGGGAACACCGGAAAACAATTCGCGAATCGGTGTGAACAGCCCGGTATACGTCGCCGGGTTGGAGCGCGGCGTACGACCGATGGGGCTTTGGTCGATATCGACGACTTTATCCAGGTGCTGAAGGCCGTCGATGCTGTCGTGCGCCGCTGCCTCTAGCGTGGTTGCGCCATTGAGCGCAGTGGCGCTAAGCGGGAACAAGGTGTTGTTGATCAGCGTCGACTTGCCCGAGCCGGAAACACCGGTCACGCAGGTCAGCAGACCGATCGGGATTTCCAGATCGACATTGTGCAAGTTGTTGCCGCGCGCGCCCTTGAGGGTCAGGTTCAGCTTTTTGTCGCGTGGCGTGCGCTTGGCCGGCACTTCGATCTTCACCCGGCCTGACAAGTATTTGCCAGTCAGCGAATCAGGGTGCGCCATGACTTCGGCCGGAGTGCCTTGGGCAACGATGTGCCCGCCATGAATACCGGCCCCAGGGCCGATGTCCACCACGTAGTCAGCCAGACGAATAGCGTCTTCGTCATGCTCGACCACGATCACCGTATTGCCGATGTCACGCAGGTGCTTGAGCGTGCCCAACAGCCGGTCGTTGTCCCGTTGATGCAAGCCAATCGACGGTTCATCGAGGATATACAGGACCCCGACGAGGCCCGCGCCGATCTGGCTGGCCAGGCGAATACGTTGGGCTTCACCGCCAGACAAGGTATCGGCGCTGCGGTCCAGGGACAGATAATCCAGGCCGACGTTGACCAGGAACTGCAGGCGCTCGCGAATTTCCTTGAGGATCTTGTCGGCAATTTCGCCGCGCCGTCCGGTCAGTTTCAGCGTGCTGAAGTACTCGGTAGCATCGCCGATGGGCAGATTGGTCACGGCCGGCAGGGTTTTTTCGCCGACCCAGACATGCCGCGCCTCACGACGCAGACGGGTGCCACGGCAATCCGGGCAGGGCTGAGTGCTGAGGAACTTGGCCAGTTCTTCGCGCACCGTGGCCGACTCGGTCTCGCGATAACGCCGCTCGAGATTGGGCACGATGCCTTCGAACGGGTGCGCACGCTTGACGATGTCGCCGCGATCATTGAGATAGCGGAAGTCGACGTTCTGCGTGCCGCTGCCATTCAGGAGGATTTTCTGCTGATCGGCGGGCAATTCGTTGAACGGCACCTCGAGGCTGAACCCGTAGTGGTTGGCCAGGGAGCCGAGCATCTGGAAATAATAGACGTTGCGCCGGTCCCAGCCACGAATCGCGCCTTCGGCCAGCGTCAGCTCGCCATTGACCAGGCGCTTGATGTCGAAAAACTGCTTCACGCCCAGACCGTCGCAGGTCGGACATGCGCCAGCCGGGTTATTAAAGGAGAACAGCTTGGGTTCTAGCTCGCTGATGGCGTGCCCACAGATCGGGCAGGCAAAACGCGCGGAGAAAATCATTTCCTCGCCCGGCTCGTCATCCATCGGCGCGACCCAGGCGATACCGTCAGCCAGTTTCAGCGCGGTTTCGAAGGACTCCGCCAGACGCTGCTGCATGTCTTCACGAACCTTGAACCGGTCAACCACCACGTCGATGGAGTGCTTCTTCTGTTTATCCAGCTTGGGCAGTTCATCAAGTTCACATAGCCTGCCGTTGACCCGTGCGCGGACGAAGCCTTGAGCACGCAGCTCTTCGAAAATCGCCAGGTGCTCGCCTTTGCGCTCGCGAACCACAGGCGCCAGCAGCATCAGCTTGCTGCCTTCAGGCTGCGCCAGCACCAGGTCGACCATCTGGCTGACCGTCTGCGCTTCCAGTGGAATATCGTGGTCCGGGCAGCGAGGCTGGCCGACACGCGCATACAGCAGGCGCAGGTAATCGTAGATTTCGGTGATCGTGCCCACCGTCGAGCGCGGGTTGTGCGACGTGGATTTCTGTTCGATAGAAATCGCTGGCGACAGCCCTTCGATCGTATCGACGTCTGGCTTTTCCATCATCGACAGGAACTGACGAGCGTACGCGGAAAGCGACTCGACATAGCGCCGCTGCCCTTCGGCATACAGCGTATCGAAGGCTAGCGACGACTTGCCAGAACCGGAAAGCCCGGTAATGACGATCAATTTGTCGCGTGGCAGGGTCAGGTCAATGTTCTTCAGGTTGTGGGTTCGCGCCCCACGTATCAGGATCTTGTCCACTGCGGCCTCGCTTGGCGGGCTTAAACACGGGAGTATACGGCTCCATGCCATTACGCGGCAAAGCGTCGCGTATGTGCTCTACATCGATGGGACTGGTAGAATCGCTGCCGGTTCACACGAGGTTTTTCCATGCACGATCCCCTTAGCGAACGCATGAGTGGTAGCGAGACCCGCGCAGCAAGCGGTCTGGCGCTGGTGTTCGCCTTCCGTATGCTTGGCATGTTTATGGTTTTGCCGGTGCTGGCCACCTATGGCATGGACCTGGCGGGCGCGTCTCCTGCGCTCATTGGCCTGGCTATCGGCGCTTATGGCCTGACCCAAGCGGTGCTGCAGATTCCATTCGGGATGATTTCCGACCGGATTGGCAGGCGGCCTGTCATTTATATCGGTTTGATCATCTTCGCCCTTGGCAGCTTGCTGGCGGCCAATGCGGACTCGATCTGGGGCGTTATCGCCGGACGTATCCTGCAAGGGGCTGGCGCCATCTCGGCGGCGGTGATGGCGTTGCTCTCGGACCTTACCCGCGAACAGCACCGCACCAAAGCCATGGCCATGATTGGCATGACCATCGGACTGTCTTTTGCGGTTGCGATGGTCGTCGGCCCCCTGCTGACCCGCGCGTTCGGCCTGTCGGGGCTGTTTCTGGCCACGGGCGGGATGGCGCTGGTGGGGATTCTGATCGTCGCCTTCATGGTGCCGAAGTCGACCGGGCCGCTGCAGCATCGCGAATCGGGCGTCGCGCGCCAGGCGTTAGGCCCGACCTTGCGTCATCCCGACTTGCTGCGCCTGGATTTAGGTATCTTCGTGTTGCACGCGATGCTCATGTCCAGCTTCGTCGCCTTGCCCTTGGCGTTGGTCGAAAAAGCCGGTTTGCCCAAGGAACAGCACTGGTGGGTCTACCTGACCGCGTTGCTGATTTCGTTCTTCGCCATGATCCCGTTCATCATTTATGGCGAAAAGAAACGCCAGATGAAGCGTGTATTGCTCGGCGCTGTCAGCGTGCTGCTGCTGACTGAGCTATTCTTCTGGGCATTCGGCGATACGTTGCGGGCTTTGGTGATCGGGACGGTGGTGTTCTTCACCGCGTTCAACTTGCTTGAGGCTTCGTTGCCCTCGTTGATCAGTAAGGTGTCACCGGCAGGCGGCAAAGGCACGGCGATGGGGGTTTACTCCACCAGCCAGTTCCTCGGTTCGGCGGCTGGCGGCATCCTTGGCGGCTGGTTGTTTCAGCACGGCGGATTGAGCATTGTGTTCCTGGGCGGGGCTGGCCTGTGTGCCATATGGCTCGCCTTTGCTGTTACTATGCGCGAACCGCCGTACGTGACGAGCCTGCGTGTGCCGTTGACGCCAGAAGCACAGCGCGAAGCCGGCCTGATCGAGCGTTTGATGGCCGTCACCGGAGTAACAGATGCAGTGGTGGTGGCTGATGAAGCTGCCATCTATATCAAATTAGACACCGAACTATTGGATCGCACGTCCCTTGAGCGCCTGGTCAACGACCCGGTGCCGACAGCGTGCGAAGCCTAGGAGAACGTTATGGCCCGTGGGGTTAACAAAGTCATATTGGTCGGTACATGCGGCCAGGATCCCGAAGTTCGCTACTTGCCTAACGGTAACGCCGTGACCAACCTGAGTCTGGCGACCAGCGAACAGTGGACCGACAAACAAACCGGTCAGAAGGTCGAAAAGACCGAATGGCACCGTGTTTCGATGTTCGGCAAGGTTGCTGAAATCGCCGGCGAATACCTGCGCAAAGGTTCGCAGGTGTACATCGAAGGCAAGCTGCAAACCCGCGAGTGGGAAAAAGACGGCATCAAGCGCTACACCACTGAAATCGTCGTCGACATGCAAGGCACCATGCAACTGCTGGGCGGTCGTCCACAAGGCGAAGGCGCTCCACAGGGTCAAGGCGGCATGTCCAACTCCGCGCCGCGCCCTCAACAGTCGCGTCCACAGCAGTCCCAACCGCAATCCCAGCCACAACGCGAATCGCGTCCTGCTCCACAGCAGCAGGCCGCACCGCAACCGGCTCCGGATTTCGACAGCTTTGATGACGATATTCCGTTCTAGGATATAGCTCCTCAGCTGTAAAAAGGCCCGTAGCGTCCAACGCTACGGGCCTTTTTGGTTTTGCGGAGGTGTGAGCGCATGATCTGCGACGCCTCTACCGCCACCTGCCAGTTGGGGTCTACCGTCCTGGGCAACCACGGTACATCCCGAAAATCAGGAATAACCCCGCGATTTTATTTCGCTTGTGGCACCCGGGCATTCCTCGCTTAGATGGCCGAGGATTTCTTGACGAGTGTTTTCACGCATGAGCAGCGCATCAATCAGCGGTTCGATATCGATGGTCCACCCCATCACCCTGGATCACGGCAAGAACGCCGAGGTGTGGGATGACGACGGCAAGCGTTATATCGACTTTGTCGGTGGGATTGGCGTTTTGAACCTGGGGCATTGCAACGCGCGCATCGTCGACGCCATCCGCGAGCAAGCGACCAGGCTGACGCATTACTGCTTCAACGCTGTACCCCACGCGCCTTACAAACAATTCATGGCGCGGCTCGCGGCGTTCATTCCGGTCAGTTATCCCGTCGTCGGCATGCTGACCAACAGCGGTGCCGAGGCCGCAGAAAATGCGCTGAAGATTGTTCGTGCTTACACAGGACGCTCGGCGGTTATCGCCTTCGATGGCGGATTTCACGGGCGAACGCTGGCGACCTTGAACCTCAACGGCAAAGTAGCACCTTACAAACAAAAGGTCGGCGTGCTGCCGGGGCCGGTGTACCACTTGCCTTACCCGAGCAAGGATAACGGGGTCACCGCTGCGGAAGCATTGAGCGCCATGGATCGATTGTTCAGCGTCGAAATCGACGTTGAAGAGGTCGCCTGTTTCATCCTGGAGCCTGTTCAGGGCGAGGGCGGCTTCCTTGCGCTGGACGTTGAGTTCGCCAAAACCCTGCGTACGTTTTGCGATGAAAAAGGCATTCTGCTGATCATCGATGAAATCCAGTCAGGGTTTGGACGCACCGGCCAGCGCTTTGCATTCTCCCGGCTAGGCATCGAGCCAGATTTGCTTCTGTTGGGGAAAAGCATCGCTGGCGGTATGCCGCTCGGTGCGGTGGTGGGCAAAAAGGCTTTGATGGATGCATTGCCCAAAGGCGGGTTGGGCGGCACGTATTCGGGCAATCCAATGGCGTGTGCTGCGGGCCTGGCCACTCTGGACCAGATGACCGACGCCAATCTGTCCTCGTGGGGCGAAGCACAAGAACACGCGATTGTGAGTCGTTATCAGGGTTGGCTTGACAGCAAATTGTCGCCCTTCCTTGGGCGTCTGACCGGGGTCGGCGCCATGCGCGGGATCGAGCTGATCACACCGGAAGGAAAGCCCGCGACAGCCCAGTTGGCCATGCTCCTTGAAACCGCCAGAAACAATGGACTGCTGCTGATGCCCAGTGGCAAGGCCCGGCATATCATCCGCCTGCTGCCGCCCTTGACCACCGAGCTTGATGTGCTCAATGAAGGGTTGGATATCTTAGAGAAGTGTCTGGCCGAGCTGGGTTGATGTTCGCTGCCCGCAGGCGGTCAGCCCAGCAAGTCCGGGGTGTTGAAATTGGTCAGCCGCAGATCATCGGGCGCACAGTCAAGCGCCCGTAAATCATGTGCTAATAACACCCGCATCAAACTGCGTTCCCCTTGGTCCCAGCGCTTGCGCAACTCAGGCAGCAAGGCTGTGGGGATCACACTGAACATCGGTTGCCATTGCCCGGCCTGGCGCACCATCAACGGTGAGGCCGCAGGGCCTGCGAGGCTCAGCAGCTGCTCGATCAGCGGGCGATCAATCCTCGGCGCATCACACGCCAGAACCAGCACCCAGGCATGGTGCGCAACCGAAAGCCCGGCCAATACCCCGGCCAGCGGTCCTGGAAAATCGTGCTGTTCATCGCCCACTAACTGATCTGCAAACGCCTGATAGCGATCCTGATTGCGGTTGCAGGAGATGATCAGGTCATCGGTCAGCGGCCTGACAACGTCGTGCACATAAGCGATCAAGGGCTGGTCGTTCCACAGAATAAGCCCTTTGTCCTGCCCGCCCATGCGCTGCCCGCGCCCACCGGCCAGTAGCAGAATCGAGCAGGGCACACCTTGCTCTGCGTGGTCATTCGATGAAGCGTTCATGCGTAGCACTCAAAAAATTGATACGGCGACGATCCCATGGACAGTGCCAAGGCGCCAGTCAGCTCAGCACGTAATCCACAGGTTCGAGCACGGGCGGAAGGTTGGTCTCGCCCAGCGCGTCCAGCACTTCACGTTCGATGGTTCGCACGATGAAGTCGGTGGGCAGGTTGTGTTCGTTACGACCAAACGGGTCCTCCAGTTCATCGCCGATGGCGTCGAGCCCGAAGAAGGTGTAGCTGACGATCGCGGTGAAAACCGGTGTCATCCAGCCCAGGGGCTCGGCCATGGCGAAGGGCAGCAGGATACAAAACAGATAAATCGTCCGGTGCAGCAGCAGCGTGTAGGGGAAGGGCAGCGGTGTGGTTTTGATCCGGTCACACGCGGTGAGGGTGCGTGTCAGGTTGCTCAGGCGGGTTTCCATCAGGGTGTAGCGCCATTCACTGATGTCGCCGGCCACGGCCAGATCGGAACACTGTTGGCCAACATGACGCAGGATGCGCTCACTGATATTCGGGGTGCTGGGCGCTGGGGCGAAGTCCAGCCAGGGACGGGCCTCAGCCAATTCGTCTTCCCCGCGCAGGTGGGCGTTCAGCGCATGTGAGAAACCGCACAGATTACGCAGAATGCTCCCACGTTCGGCGGAGTCCTTGATGACCTGGGTTTCGCGGATCATCGAGCGCATGTCCATGATCATTTCCCCCCACAACTTGCGCCCCTCGTACCAGCGGTCGTAGCACATGGTGTTGCGGAAACTCATGAAAATCGACAGCGAGAGCCCGAGCAGCGTGAAGGGTGTGGCACTGACGCGGGAAAAGTAGGCGGGGTGCAGGGTTTCGACCCATACGATGGCCGAGGCCAACAGGGTGACCAGCAAGCTGCGAACAACGATGTGCTTGGCGATGGACCCTTTAAGTGACGTCAGGATCTGCAGCAGGTTCGGTTTGGGTCTGACAATCATGGACTGAGGGTCCTGGAGCAACTGAAGCGATTGAGAACAGACCGGAACGGCTAGCCTCCGGTCATGTTCATGAAACGCACAACTTGAACCTCGTCGTTGACGTCGAAGTTGTGGCGGTAGGGCTTGATCCGCATTGAGTCGATGATGGCCTTTTCCAGCTTCTCCGGCTGCCCCGGATGAGCGCGCAACACAGCCTTGAGGTCGACCGAGTGTTCGTTGCCCAGGCACAACAGCAAGCGGCCTTCCACGGTCAAGCGCACACGGTTGCAGGTCGCGCAGAAATTATGACTGTGTGGCGAGATGAAGCCCAGACGAATATCAGGTGCTTCAGCCAGGCGCCAATAACGCGAAGGGCCTTGGGTCGATTCCGTCGAGTCGATCAAGGTGTAGCGTTCGGCGATGAGTTCGCGGACCTGGTCACTGGAGAAAAAGGATTCCGCGCGGCTGTGCTCAAGGATGGTGCCCAGCGGCATTTCTTCGATGAAGCTGATATCGAGCTGACGGTCGATGGCAAAGCTGACCAGGTCGTTGATCTCGTGATCGTTGCGGCCTTTCATGACCACGCAGTTGAGCTTGGTGCGCTGAAAGCCCGCCGCGTTCGCTGCGTCGATCCCGGCAATGACCTTTGTCAGATCGCCGGTGCGGGTCAGTTCGCGAAAGCGTTCGGGGTTCAAACTGTCGAGGCTGATATTCAGCCGATTGACCCCGGCGTCGAACAGCGGCCCCGCCAGCGCGCTCAGTTGCGAGCCGTTGGTGGTCATGCACAGCTCGCGCAGGTCGGGCAGCGCGGCGATTTGCCGACACAAATCGACCACCCCGCGGCGCACCAAAGGCTCGCCGCCGGTCAGGCGAATCTTGCGCGTGCCCAGCGCAACGAAGCGCTCGGCCAACTGGTAAATCTCTTCCAGGGTGAGAATGCGTTGGCGCGGCAGGAACTCCATGTCTTCGGCCATGCAATAGACGCACCGAAAATCGCAACGGTCGGTCACTGACATGCGCAGGTAATCGACCTTGCGAGAAAAGCTGTCCATCAAGATCCGATCTGACAATTGCACCTCGTTGCTCTGCACTCAAGAGCGCGATGTTGGATTGACCTTCATAGTGGAGGGTCTGAGTCTCCAGAGCCTAGAAGGCTGGGCATTTTTTATCCAATAGCTATTGGTGACTGCATGATCGACTGGCTCTATCGGCAGGTGGATTCACTTTGCGAGTAGAACGAACGTGCAGGGCAAATGTCGATCAGTGTCTAGAAGCCTCATACTCACTGGATAATCAAATGTAAGGGGGGGCCGCGCTTTGTTGAAGTTCAAGACCGTGACGCTGTTGTGCATCCTGTTTTGCGCGGGCAGTTTTAACCTCCAGGCCGCTGATGCGCCTGCCGTAGCGCCTGCCTCGGCTGCCCCAGCGGCGACCGTGGCCCCTGCGGCGCCTGCCAGCATCGCGCCGGCTCCTGCCGCCCCGACACCTCCGGAAATTCTGGTGCAAGGCGGTTTGCTCGGCGCCATCAGCTCCAGCATTGATAACGTCCAGGGCCAACTTGATCTGAATAACGATCTGGTCGACTCCTGGCGTTTGCGTGCGGGTCGAGCCGCCGACGAGATAGACAATCTGGTCAATCAGCGTTCCTCACGCTCGAACGTCAGTATCGCCGGGGACTTCCTGATGCTGTCGGCGGTGTGGATCGGTGTGTTCGCGATTCTGTTTTCACTGGGTCGCCTGATAGCCTCGCGCCTCAATCGGCATCGGGTTCTTATTGAGCGCTACCGTGTGCAGGCGCTGTTGAACTACGTGGTGCCCTATACCCTTCCGGCGGTGATCAGCTTGCCGCTGACGTTGTATGTCAGCCACTTCATGTCGGCGTCGGTAGGGCGTGCGTTGGCGCTGTGTTTTGCCTATGCGACCAGCAGCGGGATTGTTTCGACCTCGGTGTTGCTGTGCGTGATCGTGATGTTCAATGCCGGGCACAAACGCGCTGCGGTACGGATCATTCGCCAATACAGCCCACGGCCTTTGTTTCTGATAGGCTTTCTCGCGGCCCTGAGCGACGCGCTGACCAGCCCGCAGATTTCCCGGCAGTTGGGCAGCAACGTCACCAGCAGTATTGCGGTGTTTACCGGACTGTTCGCCTCGGTGGTGTTCTGCATGCTGGTGATCAAGCTGCGTCGGCCGGTGGCGCATCTGATCTGTAATCGATCCTTGAGTGGCCGCCTGCACCAGCCGGCGTTGCAAGAATCGCTGAAGATTTTTTCCGGCCTCTGGTACTTGCCGATCCTGCTGATGATTCTGGTCTCGGCGATCCATCTGATCGGTGCCGGCGAGGACAGCCAGAAAGCCCTGCGCTGTGCTCTGCTGACCACCGTGTTGCTGATTGCCACGGTATTTTTGAGCACGGTGTTTCAGCACCTGTTCAAGCCAGCCGATGCCGCCGCCGAGCGTGGCGGGCATGTCTACAAGGAGCGCTTGCTGAGTTTGTGTCATGCCGTGCTGCGAATTGCGCTCGCGGTCGTATTCATCGAAGTGCTCGGGCGGATCTGGGGTTTTTCGCTGTTCGAGTTCGCCCAGCGCAATACGGTCGGTCGGGTGATCAGTGACTCGCTCAGCAGCATCGGCCTGATTATGCTGGTGACCTGGTTGTTGTGGGTGGTCCTCGACACGGCCATTCAGGAAGCCCTGAAACCACCGCTCAATAAACGCTCTTCGCGCCAGCCCAGCACCCGGATAAAAACCATTCTGCCAATGCTGCGCAACGCGATAAAAATTATCCTGGTGGTGATTTGTTCGATCACCACGATGGCCAATCTAGGGATTAACGTCGCGCCGCTGTTAGCCGGTGCCGGGGTGGTTGGCCTAGCCATCGGTTTCGGTTCGCAGCAGTTGGTGCAGGACGTGATCACCGGGCTGTTCATCATCATTGAGGACACTATTTCCATCGGTGATTGGGTGGTGCTCGACTCTGGCCACTCCGGCACGGTGGAAAGCCTGACCATCCGCACCCTGCGCCTGCGCGACGGCAAAGGGTTCGTGCACTCGGTGCCATTCGGTCAGATCAAAGCCGTGACCAACCAATCGCGCCAGTTTGCGTATGCCTTCTTCGCCATCCAGTTCACCTACGACTCCGACATCGACTCTGCCACCGCGCTGATTCGCGAGGCAGGGGGGTCGATCAGCGACGACCTGTTGCTCAAGGGCAATCTGCAAGGGCCGCTGGAAGTGTTTGGCCTGGATCGGATGGACCTCAATGGCGTTGTGTTGACCGCGCAGTTCCGCACCGTGTCGGGGGGCCAATATGGGGTGAGTCGCGCCTTCAACGAACGGCTGAAAAAGCTTGTGGATAAAACCCCTGATGTGCGTTTCGCCCAGACTTTTCCACAGGTGGTGATGAGCCCACACGCTGAAGCCAATGCGGATGAACCGCCTGTGCCGCCCAAACCGACAGTGACCAACGGTGATGGGTCGGAGAGTCCAGCAAGTGTCTGATCATTGCTTCTGGCCGAAGTCCGTAGGCGCTGGCTTGCCTGCGAAAAGGGCCGAAGGACCTTCCCGTGGGGGTGAACTGACCCATTTTGCCAGCGCTTCGCACTGGATCGCAGGCAAGCCTGCTCCTACAGTTGATCTGCGCAGGGAGCCAAGAAGTCAGTGCAGCAACCGATCCTTCACCTGTGCAATAGCCAGCGCATCCAGCTCCAGCCAGTACTGTGGCTTGCCAGAAATGATCGCCGCTGCCGGAATGCCATCGCGGTAGATCAGGCGGTTACCGGCCAGCGCCGGGACTTTGCTGCCGGGTAACAGTGTGCCGACCAGATTCAATGGGTCGGCACCGCACAGGCTGATCAGGCTGCCGTCGAGTGGGCGCTTGCGGATTTCCCTTAGCAGCGGAATGGCTTCAGGCAAGGCGAACTGCTCGCCCGCCAGGCCGCTGACAAATCGCCCCCCTCGAATCTCGCCACGCGCTTCCAGTCGATGGAAGGTGCGCAAGAGTTCGCGCCAGCTGGGCAGCCAATCGGCCTCGCGCTCCAGCAAACGCCAGAACACCACGCCGTATCGGCGCAGCAACGTCATGGCGATATGTTCCAGAGTCGGCGCGGCAGTCTGCTGCGGTCGAGGGGCGTCACTGGGTGCTGGCGCAGGTGAGCGACGGAGCAAGGCCCAGCGACCGGCATCGTCCATGCCTCCAATAAACGCGCCACGGTTACGGCGGCTGGTGTGTGCAGAGCGTTTGCTGGCGGGCGTGATCAAGGCGCGCAGGCCGGCAAAGCTGTCGGCGTTCACCAGCCCGGCACCGACTAACTCCTGTAATGCGGTTTCCAGTTCGGTGCGCAGCAGATGGGCTTCGTGCAGCAGTTCATCGAAGAACAACGCGCCATGACTGACCAATCCCGCGTGGACTTTCTGCGCTCGCAGGGATAGCGCTGAAGGCGATGGCTGCTCGGTCAGCTCACTCCACAGGTTTACCTGGCTTCGGGGCAGCAGCACGACAGGCGTACTGCGCAACGCCGCAGCGCCGGTTTTATTGCGCGGCGCCAATCGCGTCCATACCACTTTGCCCGAGCGGCACAAATCGTCGAGCCAGGTCAGCGAATAGTCCTTGAGTCGGGCCGGAAGAATGTCACTGTCCCAGGCGCTGGCGGCCGCCGAATAGCCTTCCAGCTGATTCACGATCTCGGGCAATGCGGCTTTTCCCTGGCTGCGGGTAGTGCTGGACAGGTGCTGCCAGTCGAATAAAAAGCGCATGAAATCCTGTAGCGACACCGGTTCGATTTCCCGGCGCAAGCGTTTGACGGTGTAGCGATGGATGCGCGCCAGCAGATGGCGTTCGCACCATTGATCGTCGGTTGCGCCGGGGCTGAATCGCCCGCGCAGGACGTACCCTTCGCCTTCCAGTCGAGCCAGCGCCTGTGCCACGTTGGCGATGGGCAAAGCCAGGGGCTCAGCGATCTCGTGCAGCGGTAATGGGCCGAAGCCACCGAGGCGCGCGCGGATGATTTCCAGCGTGGCCTCGTCTTCGTTCCAGTGGTCATCGAAACCGGGCAGCGCCTGCAACGATGGGTGCATTTCGGCCTGTGGATAAACCGCGCGCAGGCACGTCAAGCGTTCCAGGGTCAGCCACAAGGCGTGCTCGGGGCTGATCTGCAGGCGTGTTGCGCGCCCGGAAGTTGCCAGGGTTTCCAGCCACGCCAGCCACTGAGGATGTTGACGCGCTTCGGCGCCGCTGATGCAACTCAGGCTCATCAACGCCTCGTGCATCTCATCGATGTTTTGCGGCTGCGGCCATGCTTCCTCACACACTGCAACAATCGCGTCAGCGTCCAGTGCGCCCAAGTCATCGGTTGATTGCGGGTCGCTCCAGCGCCGATTGAGCACCGCCTGCGTGCGGCGCTCCTCCAAGGGCGCATCGTCAAGAAAGGCGTAAGGTCGCGCACTGAGAATTTCCGCCGCGAGGGGCGAGGGCGCAGGGAGGTCGCGGCTGATCAAACGCACCTGGCCCCGTTCCATGCGCCGCAGGAGCGCCAGCCAGCCCTCGCAGTCCATGGCCTCGTGCAGGCAGTCGTCGAGGGTTTGTTCGATCAGCGGGTGATCGGGGATTTCACGTTCACCGACCACATTCTCCAGGCATGCGATCTGGTCGGGGAACACGGTCGCGATCAGGTCTTCACTTTTCATCCGCTGTATTTGCGGCGCGACCTTACGTCCTCCGACGTAGCGCGGCAGGGCCAGGGCGACACTGGCATTCCAGCGCCAACGGACGCCAAACAATGGAGCATCGAGTACGGCCTGGACCAACAGATGCTCGGCGCTGTTGGCGTTCAGATAACGCCAGACCTCATCCAGCTCGAAGCTGTGGCTGGTCGATAGCGACAGCACGATAGCGTCCTCACTGGCGGCGGCTTGCAGCTCGAAATTGAAGGTGCGGCAAAACCGTTTGCGCAACGCCAGGCCCCACGCGCGATTGACGCGGCTGCCGAACGGCGTGTGGATAATCAGTTGCGTGCCGCCGGACTCATCGAAGAAACGCTCCATGATCAGGGTGTCTTGCGACGGTAAGGCGCCCAACGCCAAGCGGGCTCGGGCCAGGTAATCCACCACTTGCCCGGCGCTGGCCAGATCGAGTCCGAGGGTGTCGATCAGCCAGTCGATGCAGGGCTGTAGATCGCCGGGGCTGGCGCTGAGCAGTTCATCAATCTGCGCGTGCAGGCGCGCCACGGCAAACGACAGCTCGGCACTGCGTCCCGGCGCTTCACCGAGCCAGAACGGGATGTTCGGTGGCTGGCCCTGCGCATCCTCGACCCGCACCCGACCGGTTTCAATGCGCAAAATGCGGTATGAGGTATTGCCCAGTTGGAAGATGTCGCCGGCGATGCTTTCCACGGCAAAGTCTTCGTTCACCGTGCCGATGTTCAGGACTTGCGGTTCCAGTATGACGCTGTAATCGGCGTTGTCCGGGATCGTGCCGCCGCTGGTGATAGCGGTCAGTTTGCTGCCACGTCGCCCGCGCAGGGTGCGGGTCAATGCGTCGCGGTGCAGGTAGGCACTGCGTACGCCCTGACGGCCGCTGTAACCTTCGGCGAGCATACGCAGCAGCGCCTGATAATGCTCGTCATCGAGAGTGGCGTAGGGCGAGGCCCTGCGGATCATATCCAGCAGGGCTTGCTCCTGCCATTCCTGGCAACTGACTTCGGCGATGATCTGCTGCGCCAACACATCCAGTGGCGCGTGGGGGATGATCACGGTGTCGAGTTCGCCACGTCGCACGCAATCGAGCAGCGCGGTGCATTCGATCAAGTCGTCGCGTGATGTGGCGAACAAGCGGCCTTTTGGCGTGCCGCCGACCTGGTGCCCGGAGCGGCCGACCCGTTGCAGGAATCCCGAGATGGAGCGTGGCGAGGCGATCTGGCAGACCAGATCGACGTCACCGATGTCGATGCCCAACTCCAGTGACGCAGTGGCAATCAGCACCTGCAAATCGCCCCGCTTGAGGCGTTGTTCGGCGTCCAGTCGATGTTCTTTCGCCATGCTCCCGTGATGCGCGGCGACGGCGTGTTTGCTGAGGCGCTCACTCAAGTGCCGGGCCATGCGCTCGGCCATGCGCCGGGTGTTGACGAAAATCAGCGTGGTCCGATGCTCGCGGGTCAGTTGCGCCAGGCGGTCATACACCAACTCCCAGACATCGTTGGCCATGACCGCGCCCAGTGGCACGGGCGGCACCTCGATCCCTAAATCACGTGGGCGGGCGTGACCGATATCGACAATCGCGCAGGGCCGTTTGACGGGATCGCTGCCCACCAGAAAGCGTGAAATGCGCTCGATGGGTTTTTGCGTGGCGGACAGGCCGATGCGCAGCAACGGCTCCGGGCACAGCGCCTGCAATCGCTCCAGGCTCAACACCAGATGACTGCCGCGCTTGCTTGAGGCAATCGCATGGATTTCATCGACGATCACTGTGCGGGTGCTGGCGAGCATGCGCCGACCTGAGTCCGAACCGAGCAACACATACAGGGATTCGGGGGTGGTCACCAGAATATGCGGTGCGGTCTTGCGCATCGCCGTGCGTTCTTTTTGATGCGTATCACCGGTACGCACGGCCGTGGTGATGCGCAGTTCGGGCAGGCCCATGCGCGCCAATTGTTCGGTGATGCCGATCAGTGGATTTTGCAGGTTGATCTGGATGTCATTGGACAACGCCTTGAGCGGCGACACGTAGACCACAAACGTCTGGTCCGGCAGCTCGCCGCCATGCTCCAGGCCCTGATGAACCAGATCGTCGAGTACCGCAAGGAAGGCGGTCAGGGTTTTGCCGGAACCGGTGGGCGCGGCGATCAAGGTCGAACGCCGCGCCTTGATCAGCGGCCACGCCTGCGCCTGAGCAGCCGTCACCGCCGGGAATGTGCTGTGAAACCAGGCACTGACGGCGGGGTGGAACGCGCCCAGAACCGGGTCCGGAAGGCTGAGAAGAGTCATCAGTGATTTATGCGGGCGGCGTGATCAAGATGCAAGAGGGCGCGGGATTGGCCCGATCTGCGGGATCACCTGTCGGGGGCGGTGCGCCTGCAAACCCCGGCAGGCCTTGCGCCTCTTGGGGGATAGGTTCCAACGTGTTATGTTTGCAGACGTTTTTTGACTCTTTTTGAACTGATTCTGACACCGAGCCTGCTGACTCTATGCGAATGCGCCTTATGCTATTGGGCGGCGGGAATGCCCTCGGGCAGGCGCTGATTCGTCTGGGTGCCGAGGAAGACATTGGTTTCCTCGCGCCACGTCCACCGGAAGCCGGTTGGGACGCTGCGAGCCTGACGCAACTGCTCGACGACACCCGCCCCGATGCCTTGATCAATCTTGCTTACTACTTCGACTGGTTTCAGGCGGAGACAGTGAGCGAGCCGCGTCTGGCTGGCCAGGAACGCTCTATCGAGCGCCTTGCCGAACTGTGCCAACACCACAATATCGTGCTGTTGCAACCGTCCAGCTATCGGGTATTCGATGGCTCGCGAGCGACCGCCTACAGCGAAAAAGACGAACCGATACCGTTGGGTCAGCGCGGTCAGGCATTGTGGCGCATCGAACAAAGCGTGCGCGCGACCTGCCCGCAGCATGTGCTGCTGCGTTTTGGTTGGCTGCTCGATGACAGCCGGGATGGTGTGCTCGGGCGTTTCCTTGCACGGGCTGAATCGACTGAAGAAATACCGATGGCCGATGACCGTCGCGGTAATCCGACACCGGTCGATGATGCGGCGCGGGTGATTATTTCCGTGCTCAAACAACTCGATTGTGCGGCGCCGCTGTGGGGCACCTATCACTACGCGGGCCACGAAGCGACCACGCCACTGGCGTTGGGGCAGGCGATCCTGACCGAGGCGAGATTGTTGCACCCACTGGCCATCGAAGCCCCGACCGCGCGAGCCCATGCCGCCAGCCCCGATGCCAGCGAAGAGCCGCAACACGGGGTGCTGGCCTGCAAGAAAATTCTCCATACCTTTGGCATCAAGCCTCGTGCTTGGCGTGCCGGTCTGCCAAGCCTACTGGATCGTTATTATCGTCATGGTTGATGCACCTGTCTTAGTCACCGGCGGCGCCGGCTTCATTGGCTCGCACCTGATTGATGCCCTGCTTGAGAGGGGTTATACGGTGCGCGTTCTGGACGACCTGTCCACCGGCAAACGCAGTAACCTGCCGCTGGATAATCCACGCGTCGAATTGATCGAAGGCGATGTCGCCGATGCGGCATTGGTCGCGCGCGCTGCCATCGGCTGCCAGGCTGTTGCGCACCTGGCGGCGGTGGCATCGGTGCAAGCGTCAGTGGACGACCCGGTGCGCACGCATCAAAGTAACTTTGTCGGCACCCTGAACGTTTGCGAGGCCATGCGGCAGGCAGGGATCAAACGTGTGTTGTTCGCCTCCAGTGCTGCTGTTTACGGCAACAACGGTGAAGGTGAGTCAATCCTCGAAGACACGCCCAAGGCACCTTTGACCCCCTATGCGGCGGACAAGCTGTCGAGCGAGTACTACCTGGATTTCTACCGCCGCCAGCATGGTCTGGAACCGGTGGTGTTCCGTTTTTTCAATATCTTTGGTCCGCGTCAGGATCCGTCTTCGCCGTATTCCGGGGTGATCAGCATTTTTTGCGAACGTGCCGAGAAAGGGCTGCCGATCGCGATTTTCGGCGACGGTGAACAGACCCGGGATTTTGTCTACGTTGGCGATCTGGCGTCGATATTGGTGCAGGCGCTGGAACTGCCTGCTGTTGAGGTTGGCGCAATCAACGTCGGCCTTAATCAGGCCACCACCTTGAATCAACTGCTGATGGCTTTGTCTCAGGTGGTGGGGGACTTGCCTGCGATCAGTTACCTGCCGGCGCGCTCAGGTGATATCCGTCATTCACGGGCCAACAATCAACGCTTGCTCGAACGCTTCAAGTTCCCTGAGCCAACGCCACTGAGCGTCGGTCTGGCGCGTTTGCTCGGGCGTTAATTCAGCCGACGCAAAAAAGGCACCGCGAAGGTGCCTTTTTTATACGTGCCTTTTGGGGCGCGTTAGAACTTGTAGCCGATACCCACCATGTAAACCCATGGATCAACATCAACATTGACCTTGGTGCGGCCTACGCCGAGGGCAGTCGGGCCGTCCATGGTTGCTTTAGTGTCGATATCGATATACCAGACCGATGCGTTAAGCATCATCCGGTCTGTCAGCATGTAGTCCATGCCCACTTGCCCGGCCAAACCGAAGGAGTCCTTCAGCTTGAGGTTGCTGAAGCCTTCGCTTTTGCGTGTGCTGTCCAGGTCTTCATTGAAGAACATGGTGTAGTTCAAGCCGATGCCCGCGTAAGGCTGGAACTTGGACGAGGACTCCATCGGGTAGTACTGCAACGACAAAGTGGGTGGCAGTTGTTTGATGTCGCCAAGCTTGCCATCCAGTGCCGGGCCGAGGCCCTTGACTGCAACGGTGTGATTGAACGGCGTTGCCGCCAGCAGCTCGATACCGATGTGGTTGGTGATCATGTAAGCCACTGCGAGACCCAGTTGGGTATCGCTGTCCAGGGTCGCTTTCGTGCCCGAAACTTTGGCACCATCAAGCTTCAGGTTGCCGCTGTCTTCATTAGGGGCAACGGTTGCCGCACCCGCACGGACGATGATGTCACCGGCTTCGTGGGCGTGGACGAGAGGTGCGCTGAGCGCTAGCGCGAACAGGGACGCGCTGAGCAGTGACTTGTGCATGATTGCTCCATTAGACATTAGTTGTGGCGATGGCTAATGATAGGGGGCGTCTGGATTAGGCCTTTTGACCCAGCGCAATGAAATTGCCATGAGACTAAAAAATATCAGGACTCAGGCAACTCATAGACGTAAATCTTGTCTGCCTCCATTTTGTAGCCTGCATCGGCCAGTTCGCTGGTGGAGGCTTCGACCTTCATCGTGCCTTCGATCCAGTAAGGCTGATACAACTCATCGAGTTTTACGCCGACCTTACTGGTGACATGGACGATCTGATTCGAGGGCGGTGGCGGTACGTGGATGCAGGCGCCGAAGTAGGGCACCAGCAAAAACTCGGTGGCCCGACCCTCTTCGCTGACTTCCAGTGGCACGATATAACCGGGCAACCTGATCTGTTGACCGTCCAGTGATTTGACCACGGGGGCGGACGGCGATTGCTGCTTTGCAGCCGGCGCGGCTTCGGCAGACAACGCATCGGCCATGCCGGACAAGTTATGGATCGGCGCCGTTTGTGGGGCGATCACCGGGGCGTCCGGCGGAATCATCTGCGCCCAGGTCAAGTCCTTCGGCGGCGCAGCCAAGAGTGGCGTCGTGACCAGTAAGGGCGCGATCAGCAGCAACAGCGTAAGCAGCGGGCGCGACATGATGGGTGTCCTCATAAACGAATCGACAGGCCGTCAGCCAACGATTGGCGATACGCGCGCCAGGCTGGCACGGTGCCCATCAGCAGCGCGGCGCAGAGAATACCACCGAGCAGGGTCCACTCGTATTCGCTGGGCAGCGACAGCGGCAAGAACAGGCCGTAACTGGATTGCACGTAACCCTGGGCCCCTGCGATGCCGACGTACAGCAGGACCAGGCCGCTGACCACGCCCGCCAAGGCCAGGGCGAAGGCTTCGAGTATCAACAAGCTGGCGATATGCCAAGGGCGAGCGCCCACGGATCGCAGGATCGCCATTTCGCGCCTTCTTTCATTGAGGCTGGTCAGGATTGCGGTAAGCATCCCGATCAACCCGGTCAGTACCACGAACAGCGAAATCACGAACAGCGCTTTTTCGGCGGTGCCCATCAGGCTCCAGAGCTCTTGCAGGGCTACGCCGGGCAGAATCGCCAGCATCGGTTCACCCCGGAACTCATTGATATCGCGCTGCACGGCGAAGGTCGAAATTTTGTTGTTGAGGCCAAGCATGAATGCCGTGATCGCTGTCGGCGTCAGGTCCATGTTGCGTGCCTGATCAGCGCTGACGCGCCCGGCTCCATGAGCCGGTACACCGTTGTGCCAGTCGACATGAATCGCTTCCATGCCGCCGAGGCTAATGTGCAGCGTGCGGTCCACTGGCGTGCCGGTGCGTTTGAGTATCCCGACCACGGTGAATGGCTTGTCGTCGTGCTTGACCAGACTGACGACCGCGACCCCGTGAGCCAGTACCAGCTTATCGCCCAACTTGTACTTCAAGGCGTCAGCAACTTCGGCGCCCAGCACCACTTCGAAAGGGTCAGTGGCAAATGGACGACCGTCGGCCAGCTCCAGATGTTGCTGGCGGCCGAACTGGTAGTGCTCGAAATAGGATTCGTTGGTGCCCATGACACGGTAGCCACGATGGGAGTCGCCGAGGGAAATCGGGATCGCCCACTTCACATGAGGGTCGTTGGCGAAATGCTCGAAGCTGTCCCAGCGGATATTGTTGGTGGCGTTGCCGATGCGGAACACCGAATACAGCAGCAGGTTGACCGAGCCAGACCGGGCGCCGACGATCAGGTCGGTGCCACTGATGGTGCTGGCAAAACTGGCGCGGGCTTCAGTGCGCACGCGTTCGACGGCCAGCAACAAACAGACCGACAGGGCGATGGCGAATGCAGTGAGAAAGGCGGTGAATCGGCGGTTAGCCAGACTGGCCATGGCTAGGCGAAACAAATACATCTCAGACCTCTGCGGCGATGGCGGCGCGATTGAGTTCGGACAGCGACAGGTTACGGTCGAACAGCGGCGCCAGGCTTTGGTCATGGCTGACGAACAACAGGCTGGCCCCGGCGTCGCGGCACTCGGCGAACAGCAGGCGAATAAACGCCTCGCGGGCATCGGCGTCCAGTGCGGACGTTGGCTCGTCGGCGATCACCAATTCCGGTTGGCCAATCAGTGCCCGGGCCGCAGCGACCCGTTGTTGCTGGCCGATGGACAACGAGTCTGCGCGGCGACTCAGCAGCGCCGGGTCTTTCAAACCCAAATGCGCGAGCAGCGTTGCGGCGGCCTGATCGACACTGCCATGACGCTGGGTCGCGCGCGCGGTGCGCAACTTGGAGAAGCGGCAGGGCAGCTCGACGTTTTCACGCACCGACAGGAACGGCAGCAGGTTGAACTGCTGAAAAATATACCCGGTGTGATCGACCCGGAAACGGTCGCGACCTCCGGCTGACAGCTGTGTCAGCTCCTGACCCAGCAGGCGAATGCTGCCTCGGTTGGGTTTTTGCACGCCGCCCAACAGCCCCAATAGAGTGGTTTTGCCACTGCCACTGGGGCCTTTCAGGAACAAGGTCTCACCCGGCTCCAGACGAAATGCAGGGATATCCAGCAACGGTGCGTGACCGGGCCAGGAAAAGCCAAGATCGGACAGCTCGATAAGTGCTTGGGTCATTTGAGGCGTGTTCACCGGGGGTTATCAGAACTTCAGCGTGGCGTTTTCTGGCGTTGCTTCAACACCCTGCTGACCACTCGGGGCGATCAGTTGTACCTGAATTTTATGGGTAGCGGGGAAGGTCTTGAAGAGTTGCGTCAGGTCGAGTTTCTTCAGTGCGGACGGTGTGTCGCACACGAATTGGTAATGCGCATGGATCTCGCTGTGCTCGTGATGGTGCTCTTCACCTTCGCCCTTGGCGTGATCATCATGGTCTGCATGGTCGCCGTCATGATCGTCGGCATCCGGTTTGTCGCCGAACAACGGGCTTTCCAGTTTTTGTGCCAGCACTGCGCACT
Source organism: Pseudomonas sp. ASL8 (assembly GCF_056680355.1). Taxonomy (NCBI): domain Bacteria; kingdom Pseudomonadati; phylum Pseudomonadota; class Gammaproteobacteria; order Pseudomonadales; family Pseudomonadaceae; genus Pseudomonas; species Pseudomonas sp. ASL8. The sequence goes on from NZ_CM155278.1 coordinate 2,231,002, forward strand.
TGGCCGCCAACGGCAGATTGAACAGCGCCTGCGACTTCAGCAACAGCTCGCGGGCCTCGGCGACCTTGGCCTTGTCTGCATCGGTGCTGGCGGGATGTTCGAAGCCAACGATGTTCATCGAAGGGCTACGCAGCTCGAATTCCAGCGTCTTGCTGTCGAGCACTACATCCAGCTGCGCGACGCCGTGCTCGTGAGCGCCGAGACTGGCATGCTCCTTTTCTTCGGCGGCATGAGCAATGGCCAGTGGAAGCAGGGCAAAAGGCAGGGCGAGCAGCAGGCGGCGCATAAAGAATCTCCGGGCACGGCATGGATGTGGGAAAGTGTTATGTGATCTTATAACATTTGTTGCTTCGTGACACACCGAGTTTTCCATGCGGCGCGTGGGGACGCCCGGTCTTTGCCCGCGATCGATCGCGCAGCGGTCGCAAAAGAAGCTGGATTCACCTTCGTCGGAAAGTCCTTCGGCCTTTATCGCAGGCACGCCAACTCCTACACTGGGTGTTCACTGAAAAAGGTAACGAGATCATGTTGCGTATCCGTGGAACCCTCGGCGAGTGGCCGGTGGACTTGACCCTGGAATTGGATGACGGCGACTGGGCCCGGTTGGGTGCGCAATTGCAGACGACGAAACCTGCGACTGAGCAGGCCGCTGCGCAGCCCGTCAATCAGGACGACGCTGTCTGGCAAGTCGCCAAAGAATTACTGCGCAAGGCCGGGCAAATGAGCGGGCCGGATTTGCTCAACCAGTTGGAAGGCCTGACGGGCAGCACGGCAGCGGGAAAACGCCTGATGGTGCGCATGCGTCACAGTGCCGAGGTCAACGTCGTGAGCGGCACAGATGCACCGCTCTATAGCTGGGTCAGTTAATACAACGCAGCAAACAGCTTGCGACGGTAAGTGGTGACCAGCGGGTGATCGTTGCCCAGCAGGTCGAATACCTGAAGCAAGGTTTTGTGCGCCAGGCCTTCGGCGTAGTTGCGGTTGCGGATGAACAGCTTCAACAGGCCATCCAGTGCCGCATCGTATTGCTGGCGTGACAGTTGCTGAATCGCCAGTTGATAAGCGGCTTCATCGTCCTGAGGATTCTGCGCCAGGCGGGTTTTCAGGTCGGCGACGTCGGGCAGTTCGGCGGCTTCGCGCAGGAAGGTCAGTTGTGCACGCGCGCCAGCGAGCTCGGCTTTATGGGCGTCACCTTTGACCGCCTCGAGCACACTCTGCGCTTCTCCCAGTTCGCCGCGTTCGGCCAGGCAGCGTGCGTACAGAATCAGCGCCAGCGCGTTAGTGTTGTCTTCGCTCAGCAAGGCTACGAGCACCGCCTCGGCGTCAGCGATCCGGCCTTCGGCAAACAGCGTTTGCGCCTGTTCCAACGGATCGGCAGCGGCGGGTGGCGGCATTTGCACATGCGGTTCCAGGATCGCGCGAATAGCCGACTCTGGCTGCGCACCGGAAAAGCCGTCTACCGGCTGGCCGTCCTTGAACAGCACCACGGTTGGTAGGCTGCGGATGCCGAAGCGGGCGACGATGTCTTGCTCGGCGTCGCAATCGACCTTGGCCAGCAGCAACTCGCCCTGGTAACCCTCGGTGATTTGCTTGAGGACCGGCATCATCGCTTTGCACGGCGCGCACCATTCAGCCCAAAAATCCACCAGCACCGGCGTGAGGAATGACTTCTGGATAACCAGTTGGTCGAAGTCGGCGCTGGTGGCGTCGAAGATGTACGGGGTGTCCTGGCTCATCGCTAGTCTCGGAAGTCGTTCAATGGCGGCAACTATAAAGGTCGCGGCGTTTTGTCGAAAGCGGTGTGCGTCAGGCCGGGTCGCGGCACGCGTGATAAAGGCTGACGTTACGAAACTCCGCAGGCTCTGCCAGATCGGGCAGGGTGTGGGCTTCAAGCATCGCTAATCGGAGATAAGCCGGGTGCTGGAAGTCGCGCACCCGCGAGTCGGCAACCAATGCCTGGCGGCCACGACTGAGGAATTGATCCAGTAATGGCAGGTTGGCGCGGTCATACAGCACGTCGGCGACCAGGATCAGGTCGAAGCGGTCGGTCTCGGCGAAGAAATCTGCCGAGTAACTCAGTTGCACCTCATTCAGCCGGGCATTGGCCTGGCACGCGGCGAGGGCCAGCGGGTCCAGGTCGCAGGCCACCACCTCCAGCGCGCCGGCTTTCACTGCTGCAATCGCTGCTACGCCAGAACCTGAGCCGAAATCCAGGACGCGTTTGCCCGCCACCCACTGCGGTTGTTCGGCGAGAAAGCGGGCCAATGCCAGACCGCTGGCCCAGCAGAAACTCCAGTACGGCGGTTCTTCAAGAATGCGCCGGGTTTCTTCCGGGCTGAAGGCGCGATCCATGTTGTCGGCATCAATCAGCCAGAGTTTCAAAGCGGTGCCCGGCAACTCGGTGGCAACCAGCTGCGCGTCGCCGAGCAGTTCGCTCAGCGCCCGTTGCAGGTCATGCGGAGGTGTCATGGCGCCGGTACGAACTGCAACGGGCCCATCGCCTGGGTGGAGGCTTCATTGATACGTACCGAGGGCAGGTGCAGGGTCAACTGACCGGACTGACTGGCACGGCCGCGCAGTTCGACGCGCGCACCCGCCGGAAAGGATTCCGGGTTGAAGCGCAGCTGGAACGGCAGGGACTGGTTGTTGCCGAGCAGCTTGGTGCTGGCCAGCAGGCGTTGCGGGCGGCTGCGCTCATCGATTAACAGCAGCGCCAGCTCGACTTCCGCGCCAGCCGGTACACCGAGCAGTTGACCACTCAGTTCCCGTTGATAAGGCAGCAAGGGGCCAAGGCTGGCAGGGATTTTAATCACTTGCGTCGCTTGTGATTTGGCCGCGACAGGTTTGGGTGGCTCGCTGCTACAGGCGACCAGCAGGCCGACAAGACTGAGCAAAACAAGCGGTCGTAGCGACATGAACAGCTCCAACAAAACAGAAAAAATCAGGGGGCGGCCGAGGCGCGTCGTGCAGTATTGCCCAGCCGTATAAATTTCACACCGCCTGCCGCGCGACTATATACCGCAAACCTTAAGTATTGTCTTGCCAGCGGGATGCGCCAGAGGAAAGCCGCAATTAGTTGCAGCGCTGGAAATAAATGACGACTCGCCCTACCATGAGCCTCCCTTTTTTTGTTGCCTGCCACCATGCACTGTCCCTTTTGCGGTGCCAACGACACCAAGGTCATCGACTCGCGCCTCGTCGCCGAGGGCGAACAAGTGCGTCGCCGTCGCGAATGCCTGGCCTGCGGTGAGCGTTTCACCACCTTCGAAACCGCCGAACTGGTGCTGCCACGTCTGATTAAACAAGACGGCAGTCGTCAGCCCTTCGACGAAGAAAAACTGCGAGCGGGCATGCAGCGAGCGCTGGAAAAGCGCCCGGTCAGTGTCGAACGTCTGGAAGCCGCATTGGCGCGGATCAAGCACAAGCTGCGGGCAACCGGTGAGCGCGAGGTGAAATCGCTGGTGGTCGGTGAGCTGGTGATGGGTGAGCTGCAGAAGCTCGACGAAGTGGCGTACATCCGCTTTGCCTCGGTTTACCGGCGCTTCCAGGACCTCAATGAGTTCCGCGAAGAAATCGACCGTCTGGCCCGCGAACCGGTGAAAGAGTGAGCCTGCCATCGACTGAGCAGAGCGCTCTGGACCAGCATTACATGGCGCGCGCGCTGGAATTGGCGCGCAAAGGCATTTACTCCGCGCACCCGAACCCTCGCGTGGGTTGCGTGATTGTGCGCGATGGACAGATCGTCGGCGAGGGCTGGCACGTTCGCGCCGGTGAGCCGCACGCCGAAGTGCATGCGCTGCGACAGGCGGGCGACAAGGCCCGCGACGCCACCGCTTACGTCACCCTCGAACCTTGCAGCCATCAGGGGCGGACTCCGCCGTGTGCCGATGCACTGGTCAATGCCGGGGTCGCGCGCGTGGTTGCGGCCATGCAGGACCCCAATCCTGAAGTTGCGGGCAAAGGCCTGCTGCGGTTGATGGCGGCGGGGATCTCCGTGCAGAGCGGCGTGCTCGAAGGCGAAGCCCGCGTGCTGAACAAAGGTTTCTTGAAACGCATGGAACACGGCCTGCCTTACGTGCGGGTCAAGATGGCGATGAGCCTCGACGGGCGCACGGCGATGGCCAGCGGCGAAAGCCAATGGATCACCGGCCCTGCCGCGCGTTCAGCGGTGCAGCGCTTGCGTGCGCAATCAAGTGTGGTGCTGACCGGCGCCGACACGGTGTTGGCAGACGGCGCGCGCCTGACGGTGCGCCCGGATGAGCTGGGCCTGGGGGCCGAACTGACTGCGCTGGCCGTCACCCGGCCGCCGCTGCGGGTGTTGATCGACGGGCGCTTGCGCGTACCCCTCGACGCGCCATTCTTTCAGGCCGGCAACACGCTCGTCGTAACCTGCGCGGCGGCTGAGGCGCGTGAGCGTTATCACGATCAAGGCCATGAAATGCTGGCGTTGGCCAACAGCGGTGGGCATGTTGATTTGCGCAAGCTGATGCACGAACTGGCCGCCCGTGGCGTCAATGAAGTGTTGGTCGAAGCAGGTCCCCGATTGGCCGGCGCGTTCACGCGGCTGGGGTTGGTCGATGAGTATCAGATTTTTATCGCGGGCAAGTTCCTCGGTTCAACGGCTCGGCCGCTGCTTGATCTGCCGTTGGCGCAGATGAGTGAGGCGCCAGCGTTGAAAATCGTTGAAATGCGCGCAGTGGGTGATGATTGGCGAGTGATTGCCATCCCCGTGACCGCTGGCAGCGTATAATTTCCGGCCATCGCACAGCGCTGGCCTTGTTCTCGTGGAGGACCACATGTTTACCGGCATTATTGAATCGATCGGCAGCATCCGCGCTCTGACCCCCAAAGGCGGGGATATCCGCGTTTATGTGGCCACTGGCAAGCTTGATCTCAGCGACGTCAAACTCGGCGACAGTATTGCGGTGAACGGCGTCTGCCTGACCGCCGTCGAGTTGCCCGGCGACGGTTTCTGGGCCGATGTCAGCCGCGAAACGCTCGATTGCACCGCTTTCGTCGATCTGAAGACCGGCAGCCCGGTCAATCTGGAGAAAGCCCTGACACCGACCACGCGTCTGGGTGGTCACCTGGTCAGCGGACATGTCGACGGTGTCGGCGAAGTTCTGTCCCGCGAAGAAAATGCGCGCGCTATCCAGTTCCGTATCCGCGCACCGCGTGAGTTGGCCAAGTACATTTCGCACAAAGGCTCGATCACCGTCGACGGCACCAGCCTGACGGTGAATGCGGTCAATGGCGCTGAGTTTGAACTGACGATTGTCCCGCACACCCTGGCTGAAACGATCATGGCCGAGTACCGGCCGGGTCGTAAGGTCAACCTTGAAGTGGACTTGCTGGCGCGTTATCTGGAACGTCTGTTGCTGGGAGACAAGGCCGCAGAGCCGAGCCACTCATCAGGCGGCATCACCGAAAGCTTTCTAGCCGCCAATGGCTACCTCAAATCCTGAACCGAAAGGGGGTGCCTTGTGGCGCTCAACAGCATTGAAGAACTGGTTGAAGACATCCGCCTGGGCAAGATGGTCATCCTCATGGATGACGAAGACCGTGAGAACGAAGGCGACCTGATCATGGCCGCCGAGTGCTGCAAAGCCGAGCACATCAACTTCATGGCCAAGCACGCCCGTGGCCTGATCTGCATGCCGATGAGCCGTGAACGCTGCGAAATCCTCAAGCTGCCGTTGATGTCGCCGCGTAATAACTCCGGTTTTGGCACCAAGTTCACCGTCTCCATCGAAGCCGCTACCGGCGTTACCACCGGTATCTCCGCCGCCGACCGTGCCCGCACGGTGCAGGCCGCTGCCGCCAAGGATGCCACCGCCGAGGATATCGTCAGCCCGGGTCATATTTTCCCGCTGATGGCTCAGGCCGGTGGCACCCTCGCGCGTGCCGGCCACACCGAGGCTGCCTGCGACCTGGCGCGCATGGCCGGTTTCGAACCGAGCGGCGTGATCTGCGAAGTGATGAACGACGACGGCACCATGTCCCGTCGCGCCGAACTCGAAACCTTTGCTGCCGAACACGGGATCAAGATCGGTACCATCGCCGACCTGATTCACTACCGGATGATCCACGAACGTACCGTTCAGCGGATTGCCGAGCAGCCTTTGGACAGCGAACTGGGCCAGTTCAATCTGGTGACCTACCGCGATTCGGTCGAAGGTGACGTGCACATGGCGCTGACCCTGGGCAACATCTGCGCCGAAGAGCCAACCCTGGTTCGCGTGCACAACATGGACCCGCTGCGCGACCTGCTGATGGTCAAGCAGCCCGGCCGCTGGAGCCTTCGGGCTGCGATGGTCGCGGTCGCCGAGGCGGGCAGTGGCGTGGTGCTGTTGCTGGGTCACCCGCTCAATGGTGACGTCTTGCTCGCGCATATTCGTGACACTGCCGAAAACGTGCCGGTGAAAACCCCGACCACGTACAGCATCGTTGGTGCCGGTTCGCAGATTCTTCGTGACCTGGGCGTGCGTAAAATGCGCCTGATGAGTTCGCCAATGAAGTTCAATGCGATATCCGGTTTCGATCTGGAAGTTGTAGAATACGTGCCCTCCGAATAAAGACCGGTTGGGCAGTGTGTGAAAACCTGATGGCTTTCACGCTTTCTGCCCGACAGTCTGCAATTGGTGGCCTAAAATCCCTCAAAGCGCGCCGATCGGGCGTGCTTGCTCTTTAAGACGAGACTCACCCGAATGACCCTGAAGACCATCGAAGGTACCTTCATCGCTCCCCAAGGCCGCTACGCCCTGGTGGTTGGCCGTTTCAACAGCTTCGTCGTCGAAAGCCTGGTGAGCGGTGCCGTTGATGCACTGGTTCGCCATGGCGTGAGCGAAAGCGACATCACCATCATCCGCGCGCCGGGTGCCTTCGAAATTCCGCTGGTAGTGCAAAAAGTTGCCCAACGCAGCGAATACGTCGCGATCATCGCCCTGGGCGCTGTGATCCGTGGCGGTACGCCGCACTTCGAGTACGTGGCGGGCGAATGCGTCAAAGGCCTGTCTCAGGTTTCCATGGAGTTCGGTGTGCCGGTATGTTTCGGCGTGTTGACGGTTGACACCATCGAGCAAGCCATCGAGCGTTCCGGCACCAAGGCCGGTAACAAAGGCGCCGAAGCTGCGCTGTGCGCGATCGAAATGGTCAGCCTGCTTTCTCAGCTGGAGGCCAAATGATTTCCGACGAAAGCGACCAGTTCAACCCGCGGGACGAAAAAGATCCTGCAGTCGCCAAGAGCAAAAGCGCCAAGCGTCGCGAAGCGCGTCAGCTGGCGACTCAGGCCCTGTATCAGTGGCACATGGCTGGTCATTCGATCAATGAAATCGAGGCGCAGTTTCGCGTCGATAACGATTTCACCAATGTCGATGCCACGTACTTCAGTGAGTTGCTGCACGGTGTACCGTCCAACAAGACCGAGATCGATACTGCCCTCGTGCCTTGCCTGGACATCACCCTTGAAGAGCTCGACCCGGTTGAACTGGCGATTTTGCGTCTGTCCACCTATGAGCTGCTCAAGCGCGTCGACGTGCCCTATCGTGTTGTGATCAACGAAGGCATCGAGCTGGCGAAAGTCTACGGCTCCACTGACGGCCACAAATTCGTCAATGGCGTACTGGACAAACTGGCTCCTCGCTTGCGCGAAGCCGAAGTGAAGGCTTACAAGCGCTAAGAGGCTCTGGATGAGAAGTGCCTGAGCATCGCTTGGTACCTTTCTATTCCAGATCCCCGGCGCCTGCATCCTATGGGTGAGTTCGAGCTGATCCGCAATTTTTTCGCCGCTGCGCCGTGTGCGCAGACGGGTGAGGGAGTCGTATTGGGGATCGGCGACGACTGCGCCTTGCTGGCTGTGCCGCCCGGCGAACAGCTGGCGATTTCTACTGACACCCTGGTTGCCGGGGTGCACTTCCCCGACGCCTGCGATCCCTTTCTGCTGGGGCAGCGTGCCCTCGCGGTGGCTGCCAGCGATCTGGCCGCCATGGGCGCAACCCCACTGGCATTCACCCTCGCCCTGACATTGCCCGACGTCGATCCTGACTGGCTGCAAGCCTTTGCGCACGGTCTGAACCTGATGGCGCAGAGCTGCTCGCTGAGCCTGGTGGGTGGCGACACCACCCGTGGGCCATTGAGCCTGACCATGACTGTGTTCGGACGCGTTCCTGCGGGTCAGGCGCTGACCCGCAGTGGCGCTCGACCGGGTGATCTATTGTGTGTCGGTGGCCCATTGGGCGATGCGGCGGGTGCTTTGCCATTGGTGTTGAACCAGCGCAGTGCCGAGGCCTCTATCGCTCACGCGTTGCTGGCGCAATACTGGTCGCCGCAGCCACAGTTGGCGCTGGGTCTGGCCTTACGGGGCAAGGCCACGGCGGCGCTGGATATTTCCGATGGGTTATTGGCCGATTGTGGGCATATCGCTTTGGCCTCTGGTGTGCGTGTGGTGGTCGAGCGCGATGCGTTGCCGCTGTCAGCCCCGCTCACGACGTTTCTCGGGCTGGAGGCGGCTCGGGACGCGGCGCTTGGCGGGGGCGATGATTATGTCCTGGCGTTCACGCTGCCAGCGTCGCAACTGGCCGGGTTGCTCGCCGCCGGATTCTCGGTGCATGTGGTCGGTCGGGTCGTGGCGGGGCAGGGTGTGGTCTTGATCGATGGCGATGGGCAGGACGTCACTCCGTCGACACGGGGCTATCAACATTTTAGGGAGACTCCGTGACAGATCATCCAAAACAGGTCCCTGCGGATCAAGTCCCACCCTCGGTGTGGACCAATCCCTGGCACTTTCTGGCGTTCGGTTTCGGCTCCGGCACGCTGCCCAAGGCGCCCGGTACCTGGGGCTCCCTGGTCGCACTGCCGTTCATTCCTCTGTGGCAGATGCTGCCCGATTGGGGCTATTGGCTGATGCTCGGCATCACCATGCTGTTCGGCTTCTGGCTGTGCGGCAAGGTCGCCGATGACCTGCGTGTGCACGACCACGAAGGCATCGTCTGGGACGAAATGGTCGGGATGTGGATAACCCTTTGGCTGGTACCGGAAGGATGGTACTGGTTGTTGGCGGGTTTTTTGATGTTCCGCTTCTTCGACATCCTCAAGCCGTGGCCGATTCGCTGGATCGATCAAAACGTACACGGCGGCGTGGGAATCATGCTCGACGATGTGCTGGCCGGCGTTTTTGCCTGGCTGGGGATGCAGGGTCTCATGTGGGCATTCGCTTAAACGTGTCAGGCGTCTGCGGGTGACTGATCAAGTCTATCGATCTTGATAGGTGATAATTCAGCCTAAGCGTCTGTCAGAACCTGCTGTTACAATGCTGCCTCTGCGAATCTCCAGTCCTCAATATGATCAGGAGCACAACGGTGCCCGTCGTCTTTGTTGCCGCTTCCAAGCTGCCCACACCTTTTGCGCAATTTACCATGCACGGTTTTCTCGAGCAGGCGACCGGGCGTGAGCACCTCGTACTCAGCCTCGGTGACGTGGCTGATGGCGAGCCAGTTCTGGGCCGATTGCATTCCGAATGCCTGACCGGTGATGCCCTGTTCAGCCAGCGCTGCGACTGCGGCTCGCAACTGGAAGCCGCGTTGCGTGCCATCGCTGCTGAAGGCCGTGGTGTATTGCTGTACCTGCGACAGGAAGGCCGGGGCATTGGTTTGCTGAACAAAATCCGCGCTTATGAATTGCAGGACGGCGGCGCCGACACCGTTGAAGCCAACGAACGTCTGGGCTTCGCCGCCGATCAGCGTGATTACGCGATCTGCCTGCCGATGCTCGAACACATGGGCGTCAAATCCCTGCGCTTGATGACGAACAACCCGCGTAAGGTCAAAGCCTTGACCGACATGGGGATTACCGTTGCCGAGCGCGTGCCGCTGCACACCGGGCATAACCCGCACAACAAAGTGTACCTGGCGACCAAGGCCGGCAAGCTCGGTCACATGATGGGCAACGAGCATCTGGACGAGGTTGATCGCGCGTGACGCGCAGTAATGTGCGTCGTCGGCTGGCGCTTGCCTGGTGGTGGCAGCTGTTCCTGACGCTGGCGCCGCTGGTGGTGGTCAACGGGTTTTTCGGCCGCAACGAAGCCATTATTCCAGTATTGGCAATGCCGATTTTCATTGCCGGCATCGCATCGATGTTTGTCAGCTTGCGCTTCTTTGGCGCCTACAAGCGCGCCTTGATCGCGACAGAAAAATCCCTGAATAGCCCTGAAGAGCCTGCTGCCTGGATCGAGCTCGCCGCCCGTCGACGCAGCGCGTTTCTTGCTGCCGGCCTGCCTGCGTGGATCTCCGCCTTGGCGGTATTCGTCGGGCTGGAGGCGGTGCCGTTGTTCCTGCTGGCGTTTTCCAGCGTGGTGCTGCTGTACCTCTATCGCATCCCCCGCCAATTGGGCTGATGAACCGGCTCTTCGCTTGCCTGCTGCTGGCGTTCGTCAGTCCGGCACAGGCTGTCGAACGGGTAGTCAGCCTCGCACCATCCCTCACTGAAATCGTTGTCGAACTGGGCGCAAGCGACCTGCTGGTCGGCGTGCTCGATGGCGGCGAACGCCCGGCCGAGGTGGCTGGGCTGCCGTCAGTCGGTCGCTACGGCCAACTGGAAATGGAGCGTCTGCTCAGCCTCAAGCCTGATTTGCTGTTGCTCTGGCCCGGCAGTGTCGGGGTTGCCCAGCGCACGCAATTAAAGCACCTGGGTATCCCGACCTATACCGTCGAACCGCAAAGTCTCGACCAGTTGGCGGCTCAGTTTGAGCACGTCGCGGCGCAGTTGGGGCGCGCGGAAGCCGGACAACGAATGGCTCAGGTGTTCAGCACCCGGTTGAACACCCTGCGTCAGCGTTACCGGCGAGAGGTGCCGTTGCGGGTGTTCTACCAAGTGTGGGATCGCCCGCTGTACACCGTTGGCGGCGGGCAGATCATCAGCGATGCGCTGAAGGTGTGCGGGGGTGAAAACGTATTCGCCGACCTGCCGCTGGCGGCGCCGCAAGTCAGCCTGGAGTCGGTGCTGCAACGCAATCCCGATGTCATCCTGGCAAGCAGCACCGCTCAGCTCGATGCCTGGCGCGTATGGCCCCAGGTCGCGGCCGTTGCTCATGGGCAACTGTTGCAGATTCTGGACAACGGTCTGGAGCGGCCGAGCGGGCAAATGCTCGATGCCATCGAAAAACTTTGCGAAAGCATGGCGCTCTACACTAACGGAACCAAGCGCTGATCCCCGTAGGCGATCCCGTCCCGTTTTTGTGCCGCAATCGTTGTTGTAGGTTGCTAGCCCAACCCGTGCCGCGATCTCGACTCGATTAAGCGAGCCCGGCGCCGGTGAACAACCATGTACCCGAAGTGTTAAACAAGACCGAATTTGGCTACCGCTGCGAGCCCACACATCACCAATAGCAGTACCCAGCCGGTCCGATGCAAAATGATCAGTTTGCGTTTAAGGTCGGCAGGAAAGTTCTTTAGATCCTCCGCGCAAGCCCCTCCATCGCGGAGATAGAGACGAGGCGTGGTCATTAGCCCCATTATTGCACCCTGCACAAACAATCTCCCTGAAGGGCCTCCATCCTTAAAGGGGGCTCGAATCATAACAGCGGGGCAGTGTTTCAAATGGGCTAACATCAGATCCATCTTGGTGTACGCGAGATGCAGCGCAATGCCAATCCAAACGAAGATACCTCCAAAATCGATTAAACCGAGACAGAGGAAGACTTTGTCAGCGGTACTCACGCTCATTGAGCAACCTCGTAAATTACTTTGCATCCCTTCCCGAGGGCAAGCTGCTGTATACTCGATAGGTTAGACAAGACCAAATTCGACTACTGCAACCATTCCAAACAATACCAATAGAGGCACGCAGCCGCCCCAGTGCAATACAATCAATTTGCGTTTAAGGTCGGAAGGGAAACTCTTTAAATCCTCAGCGCTAGCCCCTCCATCGCGGAGATAGAGACGAGGGACTGTCATTAGCCCCATTATTGCACCCAGTACAAACAGCCTTCCTCCAGGCCCGCCGTTCTTAAAGGGGGCCCGGATCATAACAGCGGGACAGTTTTTTAAATGGCCCAGCATCATATCCATCTTGGTGTAGGCGAGATGCAGCGCAACGCCAAGAAAAGCGAACACGCCTCCAAAACCAATTAATCCGATCCATAGGATGAATTTGTTAGCGGTACTCACGCTCATTGAGTAACCTCGTAAATAAGTTCACTAGTCGTGCCTAAGGCGAGCAGCCGTATACCGCGGGGTTAGACAAGGCCAAGCTTGACTACCGCTGCAAGTCCACACATTGCCAATACAAGTATCCCGATCGTCCAGTACAATACAATAAGTTTGCGTTTAAGGTCGGCAGGAAAGTTGTTTAGGTCCTCAGCACTGGCCCCTCCAATACGGAGGTGGATTCTAGGCGTGATCATTAGTCCCGTTATTGCGCCGAGTACGATCAACCTTCCCCAAGGGCCTGTGTTTATTAAAAACGTGCGGATCATAATAGTGGGACAGTTCTTCAAGTGGTCCAACATCCTGTCCATTTTGGTGTACGCGAGATGTAGCGCGACGCCAAGCCAAACGAAGATACCTCCTAAATCAATTAAGGCGACACAGAGGAAAATTTTGTCAGCGGTATTCAGGCTCATTTAGTGGCCTCGTAAATTTTTTCACCTGCTGTTTCACCAACTATTCCTCCAATAGCACCCGCTGCGAAAGAACCTCCTCCAACTACCACAATGCCGCATACAAGCAGTCCTATTCCACCAGTAGGCACCCCGAGAGCTACACAGATAGTGCCAGTCCCAGCAGCGCCTAAATACGCACCAACGGCAGCACCCCCCGCGACTCCGCCGACTAAGCCTCCGCCTTCGGTGTATTTCACCTTTTCGCAGGCCTCGGTATTGCCCGCTGTGCAAACGTCTTGAACCTTCATGTATGAAGCTCCACCGCCGACAGCGGTGCCGACCCAGCCGCCGTATTGGACGTACTTGGAGGCCTTGGCCACTGCGGCCAGGCGAGTGGCATAGCCGGGGTTCTGGCCGAATCCGCCCGCTCTTCCTGCGCGATGCACCAGGCTGCGGCTGGAAATACCCAGAGCAGTTTTCAGCTTCGGGTGGTCGGGGAAGCCGATGCTTTTTTTGGTCAGCGAGGTGAGTTGGGTATCGAGCTGGGTAACCAGGCGCTTGCGGTCGGCAAAGAACTCCGCCGAGCGCAGGTGTCCATGTTGCTCAAAGGTGCGCGTATGCAAGGCTTCTATCTCTTGCAGCAGAAATTTCACATCGGCCAGATTCTTGGCGAAAATCGCCGTTCCTACGCCGATCGCGGTGGCGCCATGTGTGAGGAATGATTCGATTTCGTCACGGTGGCGGACCATGAAATCGGCTTCTTCCGGGCTAAGGTCCGCCAGCGCCTCATTCACCCGGCTTGCCGTTGCCATCAGCAGCGCTTCTTCTCGGGTGCATCGCGGATTTTCGGGATCGCTTAGCACGATCATCTGCCCCGCTTTTACCTGATCCAACCCAGGGTTAAGGGCCCTGAATTTGGCAATCACGGCCGGGTTGCGTGAGGTGAACAGCTGCGCTTCCAGCTGTTCCGCCTTTGTGCTCTTGGGGACGATGTAGAACCCTGGGTCGTGTAACTCGATTGGCGTTGGCCATTGTTCTCGGGGGGAAAACTTATGCGTTTCGACGGGAGGTGGCGGGGCTGCCGCTTGTGTTGTGTGCTGAGCCTTCTCGTCAGGCGTGTTGAGGTGTTGAGCATGGACAAAGCGCAATAAGCGCTCGGGGTCGGGTTGTAATACGGGTTGGGTGAGTCTGTATGCCGGGATGCGCTTGACCCCGTCGCTTATTGCAACGTGGCCGTTGCGTACCACGGCCTGCGCCTGGTTTAACAGGTCGTTCCGTTCTTGCCGCAGCGCCTGTATGCCTTGTTCGGGGGTTTTATGACCGAGCTCGACATCATCGACAATGCGCTTTGCGTAATAGGCCACTTCCCGATTGAAGTGCACACGCGGGATGCCATGACTAAGGTGGCGAGCGCTGAGGCTATGGGCTTGCGCCAGCACTTGGCCGGCGGCTTGGTGGACATCCCAGAGGTCATAACGGTTGGGTTTCATCCCTCTTCGCCCCAAAAGCTATGGCCGCTGGTCCCCGCCAAGTGGTGCCTCCAGGTGATTTCGCGGTAGCGAATAGCGACATGTTCTTGAGGTTCTGCATCGGATTGTAAAATGACATGCGGCATATCAAGCGTCAGGTCAGAAATAATCCCACCACTGATCGACACTGAATAAAATTTTTCCTGCTTCCCCGCGGGAGATACGCGGTAGAAACTGATGGTACCGTTTATTTCTTCTCTGCTTGAGAGCGCTTGAGCAAGTAGTGGCGATGATTTATCAACGTTTTTGGTTATGATAATCGGGTGGTGGGTTGGCCTATCGATATTTCCAATATTGACCATGTTGTGGTTGTAGGACAGCACCATTATTTCGTCGGTATGGCCAGACTGATATTTGTTGCCCATGGACTCTTGGGTTGAACAGCTCGCTGAAATCAGTCCTTGAGTCTTACCTGCCAGGGTCATGTAACCGTGGTTAGCCATACGTGCCAGTCCTTGTCTTCGTCGGCTGGACAGTCTATTGCCAAGGGGGCCAAGCCGGCTGTAGGACGCTTCCGAATATAGTGAAGGAGGAGGGCGCCGCGGAACAACATCAGGCTTATGTTGGTTTTGGTTCCATTGCTCCTCCAAACTTTGAGAGTAAGTTGGCTGAGGGGCGAGTGGTGGCTACAACTCCGGTGTCCAGGTCAGGCTCAGCATCCAGGCGCGGCCTTCTTCGCGATAGCCGTAGTTGTTGCCTTCGAAGTTGTAGAGCGTTCGACTGTAGCGTTTGTCCAGAGCGTTATCGAGTTTCAGTTCCAGCTTGATTTCATCACTCGCCGCCCAACTGCTGCGCAAGCCAAACAGGGCGTAACCGCCGATGGGCTGCTGGTTGTTCTCGTCGTTGTAACTATGGCTGAAGGTTTGCCAGGTGGCGCCCAGACCCAGCCGGTCGAATTGACGATCCACATCCAGGCTGAGCGTGCGCCGGGCACGGCGGTTCAGGGTGTGGCCGGTGTCACGGTCGCGCGGGTCGATAATCGCCAGCCCCAGGCTGCTTTGCCAGCCAAACAGCTCTTGGTGCAGCGCGGCTTCGAAGCCGTTGATGCGTGCCGAGGCGAGGTTTTGCGGGCGGTAGTTGCTGTCCAGCGCAATCGCGTCCTGCAAGTCGGTGCGGTACAGCGACGCTTCCAGGCGGCTGGTCTCGGTCAGGCGGCTGCGCCATTGCAGTTCATAGCTTTTTGAATGCTCGGGCTTCAGGTTGGGGTTGCTGAAGTCGGGGTAGTACAGGTCGTTAAAGGTCGGCGCACGAAACCCTTCGCTGTACGAAAGCAGCACATCGTTGTCGGGATTAATCGGCACCGTCAGCGTGCCGCTCCAGGTGTTCTGTCCGCCGAACTGCTGGTTCTGATCATGACGGAGCCCGAGCTCCGTTGAAAAATGTTCGCTCTGATAACGATGCTGGATAAACGCGGCACGATTCCAGCGGCTGTCTTCATCGAATACCGTGCTGCTGTTGACCCGATCCTCGTACCAGTCGGCGCCCAGTATCAGGCTGTGCCGATCATTGAGCGTCAGGGTGTTCTGCCAGTTGGCCGAGTCCCTGTAGGTATTGAAGACGCTGCGGTCGTCGCTGAGCTTATCGAGGGACGTGTCGCGGTTTTCGCTGTGGCCCAGCTCCAGGCGGGACTTCCAGAGCTCGCTGAGTCGCACGTCGAAATAGGTACTGACGCTGCTCAGGTCGAACTTGCTGTACGGCTTTTGCCCGACGCTGCTCTGCGTGGCGGGGTCATAGCGGCCGAAGCTGTTGTCGAATTCGGTCTTGCCGCGGTTATCCAGCAGGTTCAGGCCGATCTCGATATCGTCGTCGAGTTGATGGCTGAGGTTCAGGCTCAGCGACTTGTTGCGATAGGCATCGTCATCGCCGTCGCTGGCGAAAGACTCCTGGGACCGGTTGATCCCGGCAGTTTCATCAAGGCTGACGCCAAGGTTGAAATGCGTCTGCTGATCGCCCCCGGACAGTCCCATGCTGCGCTGCCAGCTATTATTGCTGCCGTAGCCCATTTTCAGGCGTGGTTTCAGTCCCTGCTCAGCGCCGCGCCGGGTAAAGATCTGAATCACCCCGCCAATCGCGTCTGCGCCATAGATCACCGAGCGTGAGCCGCGCAGCACTTCCACCCGCTCGATCTGATCGACACTGAGAAACTGCAGATTGCTGTCAGCCGAGGTGGCATTGGCGATGCGTTGTCCGTCGACCAGTACCAGGCTCTGCGCCGACTTGGTCCCGCGAATGAAAATCCCCGGGAGGCTGCCGCGCCCGCCGCTCGGTGCGACTTGCACGCCGGGCACGCGGCTGAGCAGGTCGTTGACGCTGCCGGGTTGCAGGCGCTCGATGTCCTCACGGGTGAATACGCTGCTCGCGGCGCTGCTGGTACTGCGCTCTTCAACCTGGCGGTTGGCGCTGATCAGCATGTCCGGCAGTTTCAGCGCGGCATCGCGTTCAAGGGTATCGGCCAGCGCGTTCGTGGCGGGCAATAGCGAAAGGGTCAGGGCAAGGCGGCGCAGAGTCATAGAGGTCGCATAAGGCAAAACCGGCGCACGACCCGGGTTAACGAGTGTGCGCCGTTTCAGAGGGGCAGGCTTAGCGTGAAGCCTGTTCGATCAGGTGCAGACGCTGTTCGATCGATGCTTCGATACCCGGCGCATCCAGCCCGCATTCCGCCAGCATTTGCGCAGGCTTGGCGTGCTCGACGTAGCTGTCCGGCAAGCCCAGGTGCAGCACCGACTTGAGGATGTTTTCGCGGGCGAGAAACTCGCTGACCGCAGCCCCCGCGCCACCCATGATCGCGTTCTCTTCGATCGTTACCAGCAACGCATGACTGGCTGCCATCTCTCGAACCAGCGCTTCATCCAGCGGTTTGACGAAACGCATGTCGACAACCGTGGCGTCCAGCGTTTCGGCGACCTTGAGGGCTTCGGCCAGTTGCACGCCAAACACCAGTATCGCGACGTTCTGACCGATGCGACGCACCACGCCTTTGCCGATTTCCAGCGGCTCAAGGCTGCTGTCGATCAGCGCATTCGGGCCGGTGCCGCGTGGGTAACGCACCGCCGCCGGGCCTGAATGCAGGAAACCGGTGCTGAGCATTTTGCGCAGTTCATTCTCGTCGCTGGGGGTCATGACCAGCATGCCGGGAATGCAGCGCAGGTAAGACAGATCGAAGCTGCCAGCGTGGGTCGGACCGTCTTCACCCACCAGACCTGCGCGGTCGATGGCGAACAGCACGTCGAGGTTCTGCACGGCCACGTCATGGATCAACTGGTCGTAGCCGCGTTGCAGGAAGGTGGAGTAGATCGCCACCACCGGCTTGGCGCCTTCGCAGGCCATACCCGCCGCCAGCGTGACCGCATGCTGTTCGGCGATGGCGACGTCGAAGTAGCGCGCCGGGTAGCGTTCGCTGAACTCGACCAGGTCCGACCCTTCTTTCATGGCGGGCGTGATGCCGACCAGACGTGAATCGGCTTGCGCCATGTCGCACAGCCATTGACCAAACACACCGGAATACTTCGGCCCGCTGGTTTTTTTCGGGGCAACGGCAGGGGCGTCCAGCGGTTCCAGCTTGGTGATCGCGTGGTAGCCAATCGGGTCCGCTTCCGCCGGGGCGAAACCTTTGCCCTTTTTGGTCACGACGTGCAGGAACTGTGGGCCTTTGAGGTCACGCATGTTGCGCAGCGTCGCGATCAGCGTCGGCAGGTCATGGCCGTCGATCGGGCCGATGTAGTTCCAGCCCAGCTCTTCGAACAAGGTGCCGGGGACCAGCATGCCTTTGGCATATTCTTCGGTGCGACGGGCGATTTCCCACGCGCCGGGCAAGCGCGACAGCACTTTTTTGCTGCCTTCGCGCATGCTTGCGTACGTGCGGCTCGAGAGAATTTTCGCCAGGTAATTCGACAGCCCGCCGACGTTGCGCGAGATCGACATGTCGTTGTCGTTGAGGATCACCAGCATGTCGGCGGCCACTTCCGGCGCATGGTTCAGCGCTTCGAAGGCCATGCCGGCGGTCAGGGCGCCGTCACCGATCACGGCGATGGACTTGCGCGAACTGCCTTGCAGGCGGGACGCCAGGGCCATGCCCAGCGCTGCGCTGATTGACGTGCTGGAGTGGCCAACGCCAAAGGTGTCGTACTCGCTCTCGCTGCGGCGCGGGAAGGCTGCGATGCCGTCCTTCTGGCGGAGGCTGCCCATCCGGTGCCGACGGCCCGTGAGGATTTTGTGTGGATAGGCCTGATGGCCCACGTCCCAGACCAAACGGTCGTCCGGGGTATCGAAGACATAGTGCAGCGCGACTGTCAGCTCGATGACACCCAGGCCGGCACCAAAATGCCCGCCAGTCTGGCCTACGGTGTAGAGCAGCTCCTGGCGCAGTTCATCAGCCAGGGTTTCCAACTCAGCCTCACCCAACCGACGCAAACCGTCTGGCGTTGCCGCGCGGTCGAGCAGGGGCGTAGTGGGGCGCTCGCGGGGAATCTCTTTGAACGTCGTGGGCATCAGGCGAATCGATATAAGTAAAAGAGGCGGCAGTTTACCTGATGCAACGCAAGCTGCCCACGAAGCACGGCAGAGGATGATCAGACAGTGGCTTTAATCTCGTGGATTTTCAGATCTGACGGTTGTCCGTGAGCGCGTTGTTGCGGTGTATTTCAGCTGCGACGCTCAACGATATAACGCGCAAGTTCGCGCAAGGGCTCTGCCGCCGCGTCGAAAGGTCGCAGGGCGTGCAGCGCCTGATCACGCAGCTCCAGGGCATAGCCTTTGGCAGCTTCCAGGCCCAACAGAGACGGATAGGTCGGCTTGTCGCGGGCAATATCGGCGCCCTGGCGTTTGCCGAGGGTGGCGGTATCGCTTTCGACGTCGAGAATGTCGTCCTGCACCTGAAAGGCCAGACCAATGGCCTGTGCATAGACTTGCAGGGCTTTGAGGTCGGCTTTCTCGGCGCGGCCACTGGCCAGGGCGCCGAGTTTTACACTGGCTTCGATCAAGGCACCGGTTTTATGCCGGTGCATGAAGGCCAGGGCGGCCTGGTCGAGCTTGAGGCCCACGGAGCCCAGATCAATGGCCTGACCACCGACCATGCCCGCCGGGCCTGCGGCCAGGGCCAGGGTGCTGACCATGCTTAAGCGGGTTTCGGTGTCTTGCGGCGACAATGCGGAGTCGAGCAACGCACTGAATGCCAGGCTTTGCAGGCCGTCACCGGCAAGGATCGCGCAGGCTTCATCGAAGGCTTTATGGGTAGTGGGTTGGCCGCGACGCAGGTCGTCGTCGTCCATCGCCGGTAAATCATCATGCACCAGCGAGTAAGCGTGGATCAGTTCCACCGCGCAGGCCGCGCCGTTGGCGAGCTCCGGGTTGGCGCCCAAGGCTTCGCAGGCCGCATAAACGAGCAGCGGACGGACACGCTTGCCGCCGTTCATCACGCTGTAGCGCATGGCGGCATACAGGCGGGTCAATTCGAGGCTGGGTGCCTGGAACAGGCCATCTAGAGCCGCATTGACGCGGGCCTGACTGCGGGCCTGATAGGTGGCAATCATTCTGGCTGATCCTCGTCGAAGGGCTCTTCAGCCAGTTCGCCGTCGCGTTCGAGCAGCACTTGCACCTTCTGCTCGGCCTGCGCCAAGGCGCCTTGGCAGTCGCGGGTCAGGCGGATACCTTGTTCGAAGGCGGTCAACGAATCCTCCAACGACAGCTCGCCGTTCTCCAGGCGCTCAACCAGCGTTTGCAGATCAGCGAGGGACTGTTCGAAATCCGGTGCAGCTTTCTTGCGGGCCATGGCGGCTATCTCGGTAGACGTTAAACCGGCGCGACACTAGCAGAGCGGCGGCTTTGGGGCAAATAACAGGCGCGTATGGGGCTCGGTTGCCGTTTGATTGATGTGGTCTACACTTCGCGATTGTTGGAGGTGAGGCGATTTAACGGCCCGTGCATCCCCTGTAGTCGAGCTTGAAAGTGTCGATAGCCTGTCTATTTTTACCTGCGAGGGACGCATGACGGTATTGGTTACCGGCGCGGCTGGATTCATTGGCTTCCATACGGCTAAACGTCTTTGCCAACAGGGCCTGAAGGTTATAGGGATCGACAACCTTAACGATTACTACAGCGTGGAACTCAAGCGTGGACGTCTCGCGCAATTGGCGGCTGTTCCCAACTTCAGTTTCCAGACGCTGGATATTATCGACAAAGCCGCGCTGCTCGAACTTTTTCAGACCCATGGTTTTACCCAGGTCATTCATCTCGCGGCGCAAGCCGGTGTGCGCCATTCGCTGGATAACCCGGATGCTTATGCCGAGTCCAATGTGAGCGGTTTTCTGCATGTGCTCGAAGCGTGTCGGCAGGTCAAACCGAAACACCTCATTTATGCCTCGAGCAGCTCCGTGTATGGCCGCAATGACAAAGTACCGTTTTCCACGGCAGACGCAGTCGATGCCCCGGCCTCGTTTTATGCGGCCACCAAACGTGCCAATGAGTTGATGGCTTACACCTATTCCCATCTCTACGATATTCCAACGACAGGGCTGCGCTTTTTTACCGTGTATGGGCCGTGGGGGCGGCCTGATATGGCGTTGTTCAAATTCACTCATGCGATTTTGAATAGGCAGCCCATTGATATTTATAACAATGGGCTGATGTCACGCGACTTCACTTATATCGACGACATCGTCGAGGGGATTGTGCGCTTGCGCCCGCCGTCAGCAGAGACCTCTGCTATGGTTGGTGTCACTGGGCCAGCAGCCCCGAACAAGGTTTACAACATTGGACGGGGCGCACCGGTGAAGTTGTTGGACTTTATCGAGTGCCTTGAAGATAAGATCGGAATCAAAGCGCAAAGGAACTATTTGCCTATGCAGCCGGGGGAAGTGTTGCAAACCTGGGCCGATGTGTCGGAGCTTGCACAGTCGATTGATTTTCTCCCGAAGGTAACCATTCAGACAGGGGTGAAGAACTTCGTCGACTGGTACCGGGATTATTTCAAGGTCTAGCCGCTACCGGGTCCAGCCTCACAGCACTTATATAACGATCATGGGTGACCAATGAGCGACAGCGTTTATGTTTCCGTCCTGATTCCGGCAAAGAATGAAGCCAGTAATCTGACCCCTCTTCTGCAAGAGATCCGCAGCGCACTGGTCGGCGAGGACTATGAAGTCATTGTGGTCGATGATGGCAGCACGGATAACACCCTTGCTGAGTTGCGTGCGCTGAAACGTGGCGGCTTCCATCAGTTGCGAATCATCCGTCATGCCCGCTCGCTTGGACAAAGCACTTCGATCTTTCACGCGGCAACCGTAGCTCGCGGTCACTGGCTCGCGACACTCGATGGCGATGGGCAGAATGACCCGGCGGACATCCCCGGCATGCTCTCATTGGTGCGCGGCAGTGAAGGGCTTGCGGGCGGTATAAAACTGGTCGCTGGACACCGGGTAAACCGCCGCGATACGGCCAGCAAGCGTTGGGCCTCGCGGTTTGCCAATGGCCTGCGCAGTCGCCTGCTGAAGGATGCGACGCCTGATACCGGTTGCGGTCTCAAAGTGATCGAGCGAGAGGCTTTTCTGCGGTTGCCGTACTTCGATCACATGCACCGCTATATTCCGGCGCTGATTCAACGCCACAAGGGTCGAATGATCGTGCATCCGGTCAATCACCGGCATCGTGTGGCAGGCGTCTCCAAGTACGGAAACATTGACCGGGCGCTGGTCGGTATTCTTGATCTGATGGGCGTCTGGTGGCTGATCAAACGCACGAAACTGGATGCCACGCCGGAGGAGTTGCAGTGATGAACATGAGCCGGGAAGCGCTGTGGTTGGCGGTCGGCTTTATCGGTCAACTGGCTTTTACGGGTCGCTTTGTCTTGCAATGGCTCTACAGCGAATACAAAAAGCGCAGCGTCATTCCGGTTAGCTTCTGGTACTTGAGCATCATCGGCAGCCTGTTGCTGCTGGCGTATGCAATTTATCGCGCAGACCCGGTATTCATTGTCGGGCAGTCCTTCGGGATCATTGTTTACCTGCGTAACCTGCAGTTGATTGCCCGCCATAAACAGCAGAAGGACGACTAGCCCAGTGCGTAGAGTACTTTCTCCCCGAATGGAACAGCTGGGGTTGATGCTGTTGGCGTTGCTGCTCATCGGCGCAGGCCTGGGTTTGCGACAACCGCTTGATGTGGATGAAGAGCGTTTCCTCGGGGTATCCCTGGAGATGCTGCAGGACGGTTTCTGGTTTATTCCGCACCGCGCCGGGGAAATTTACCCGGACAAGCCCCCTCTGTTTATGTGGGCGGTGGCGTTTTTTACACGGTTGACGGGCCTGCCAAAAATCGCGCTGTACTTGCCAGCGCTGCTCGCCGGCGTGGTCGCGACAGGGTGCTTGTATGACCTGGGTCGGCGCTTGTGGAATCGCCGTGTCGGGGTCATCGCTGCGCTGCTGTTCCTCGGGACCTATCAGACCTTCAGCATTCTCAGAACCGGGCAGATCGATGGCTTCCTCTGTCTGTGGACCGTCCTCGGAATGTATGGCCTGGTGCGCCATCTGCTCCTTGGCCCGGCGTGGGGCTGGTTCTATGTTGCCTGCGCCGCCATGGGCTTTGGCATCATCAGCAAGGGGGTGGGGTTTGTCCCGATCCTGATGTTGATCCCTTATTTCTATGCCGTGCGCAAGGGCTGGACAGGCGTCGTGGCGATGCCCGGCCGAGGACTCTCCTGGCTGCTCGGTCTGTTGGTGATGCTGGCGGCCGTTTCGGTCTGGCTCGTGCCACTGGTGGTGAGCGTGACGCTGCAAGGTGACGCAAACGGTATTGCTTACATTAAAGAAATCCTTCTGCACCAGACCGCCAATCGCTATGCCAATGCCTGGGAACACAAGGAGCCGTTCTGGTACTTCTTCGTCATTGTCATCCCTAAATACTGGCTACCGATGTTCCTCGCTCTGCCGTGGTTCGTGCCCGCATGGCGCAAGCAGTTGGCTAAACATGACGGTCGGGTTTTGGTCTTGCTTGGCTGGGTCGTTTTGGTGCTCCTGTTTTTCTGCCTGAGCAGCGGCAAGCGCAAAATCTACATCTACCCGGCCTTGCCCGGCCTGGCGCTGGTGGCGGCCCCTCTGGTGCCGTGGCTTCTGCACCGCTGGTTTGTCCATCGCCCCCGTGGCCGCAAAATATTTTTTGCGCTGACGTTGGTCTGGTTCGGTGCCTGGTTTGTTCGCGGCTTTATCGAGCCGATCAACGACGGTCCAAACCCGCACGAAGCCATCATGCGTCAGGCTGCCGAACTGACGGGTGGGGCAGACCTGGTTCTGGCCCAATGGCGGGAGGGGCATTGGTTATTCGCTCGACAGCCCATCGTACATTTCGGTTTTCTGACGGGGTCTACGGTCGATCAGGCGGCTCTGTGGTTGAGAGGTCATCCGCAGGCATTCGCCCTGGTTCCCTCGGGTGATCTGGCTCGATGCTTCCAGCCGGAGAAGGCCCGCCAGCTCGGTAATACGTCGCGGGCCGACTGGTCCCTGGTCGGTCCCGATGCGGACAATGGTCAATGCAACCCGGAGCCGCCCGCCAAGGTGTACCGATTCGTCTGGCAATCTTCCGTGATATGAGCGGCGTTGGCTGGGCGGGTGCGGCGTCGGGTTGATTTTTTCAGGGGGATACACCTCGTCAGCGCGACTGTGCTGACGAGGTGCAAGGCTTACAGCCAGGGGTGACGCGGCGGCTTGATCTCGTTCAAAACATAGTTGCCGATGGCGTGGAATTTCCAGCGCACGGGGTCGTGCAGGGTATGGGTGCGTGCGTTGCGCCAGTGACGGTCGAGGCCGTATTCCTCCAGCGTGGCGCGGGTGCCCGCCAGCTCAAATAACTTGTTGCTGGCCAGGATGGCGGCCTCGGTGGTGAGTATCTTGGCTTCTGCGGTGCGGATCGAGGCCACTGCGACGCTGTCTTCGCTCGGCTCGAGCAAGGCGTGGTCGATGGCGTCGGCAGCCAGATCGAGGACCGCTTCTGCGGCGCGCAGGCGCACCTGAATGTCGCCGATTTGTTGCAGGATATACGGGTCGTCAGTGGCCTTTTCCTGACCTGAGTCGATCCATGGCCGAGTGAAGCTGCGCACATATTTCAGGGTGTCTTCCAGGGCGCTACGGGCCAGGCCGGCGTCGATGGCAGCCTGGAGAAACTGGGAGATCGGCCCGGCAGCGGTAGGGTTGGCAAATGCGCGCCAGATCGGGATCACATGACTGGCGGGTACGCGCACCTTGTCGATCAGCACCGTGCCGCTTGCGGTGGTCCGCAGGCCGAAGCTGGACCAGTCGTTGACCACCTTGAGCCCTGAGGTATCGCGCGGGACGATGGCCAGATGCGGCAAGCCCTCATCATTGACCGCGACGATAGGAATCCAGTGCGCCAGTAAGGCCCCTGTGGAGAAAAACTTCTGGCCTTCGACGATAAAGTCGTCGCCCTCTGCGCTGATTTTGGTCTGGAACTCTGCAACGTTGCGCCCGCCACGTTCAGAGAAGGCGTTGCCGAAACGAGTACCGGACAGCGCGAGGTCGAAGAAAAAGCGTTTCTGCTCCTCGGTGCCGTCCAGTGCGATGTGGACGAGAATGACGAAATGGTTCTGAGGCAACTGGCCCAGCGAGGCGTCGGCGGCCGCGATCAATTTGAAGACTTCGGCCACGGTACGGTAACTGGCCCCTAAGCCGCCGTACTGTTTGGGCACGACGATGCTCCACAGGCCGCTTTGCGAATAAGCGTCCAGCTCGGCGAATGGCAGTCGACGTTCGCGGTCGCGCTGGATGGTTTCCTGAGCGAACTGGCTGGCCAGGCGCTTGGCGGCATCGATGGCCTGGGCCTCGCTTTCCAGACGAGTGGCGGGTGTTTTGGACTGGATCTGCAGGTACGGATCGCTCGGGCTGGCGGTATCGACTTTAGGTAATGAGCTCATGATGATTTCCTTTAGAAGCGGTAGCCGAGGTTAAGGCTGTAGATGGTGGGGTCGACATCGACACTGCCGACCTTGGTGCCAGCGATTTTTACGTCGCTGTTGATCTTCGCGTAGCGCACGTCAGCGCCCAGACTCCAGTGCTCGTCGATGGCCACATCCACACCGGCCTGAAAGGCCGCGCCCCATGAGTCGGAGAGTTCAAGTTTGGCGCCGTTGTCCAGGTGCTCGTCGAAGAAGTAGGTGTAATTGATGCCTACGCCTACGAAGGGCTGCACTTTGGCGCCGGGCAAGAAGTGGTACTGCAGCGAAACAATCGGCGGCAAGTGGCGGGTGCTGCCAACCTTGTCTCCGTTGAGCTTGATGTCGTGCTTGAATGGTAGGCCGCCGAGTACATCGATGGCCCAGTTGGGGGTGATGAAGTAGGCGATGTTGAACGTAGGACCGATAGAGCTATTGATGTCTATGGTCCCGGGCGTGATGTTGCCAGGGTCGGAGGTAGGCACAATGTCGCTGATACCTACGCGCACTTGCCACGGGCTTTCTGCGTAGACCAATGGCGCCGCGACACATAGCAGGGCCCCGAGGGTTGTACGTCTTAGCCAGCGATACTGCATAAAGCACTTCCTTGATTCCAGGTGTGACGGACAGCGTTTTAAACGCCGATAGGGTTTGCTCCACCACGTCCGTACATCCGGTATGCAGGGCAGCACCAGACCTTTTGCAGGCTTTGTGCCAGATATCAAGTTGTTGTTTTGTAACGACTTTATGTCGATATGGCTGCGCGCAAGTGTTTGTCGAGTGACAGTGATGATGAAGTTCTGTTGCTGGCCCGACAGTCGTTTTTCCGTGGCGCGGAATAGACAAAGGCCAGCGCAAGCGCTGGCCTTTGTCGTCAGTGGGGCGATACCCGGTTTTTCAGGCGGTCTGCTTGCTGCCACCTCCGATCTGCCAGACATAAGGTGGTTCGGTGCCGTTGATTTCCCAGTCGCCGATGATGCGTTCCTTGTAGATCAACGGGTTGTGCGAAGCCGTTGTGCGGGCATTGCGCCAGTGCCGGTCGAGTTGCTTGGTGGTGCTGGTGGCCGATGCGCCCAGTGCATTGAACAGGTCGCTGGTGGCGCGCAGCACCAACTCGGCGATTGCTACCTGCGCCTGGGCAGACTCCAGCTCTGCGGCGATGTTGGCATCGCGCTCCGCTTGCTCGTCCTTGCCATAGCGGGTGATGTAGGCCCGCTGCGAGGCGTGCGCGGCCCGGATGGCGGCAGCTTCGGCGGCATAGACCTGGGCCGACGCCTTGCCCACGACCTGTTGGACCTGGGCATCTGCGCTGGCGGACGACGCGTTGCCCGTGCTGAAGATGCGCGTACGTGTGCGCACTTCCTCGGCGATGTCGCGCACGGCAGCACGACCGGAACCCACCAGCACGGCCAGCAGCGTCAATTGATAGAACGCGGTCTGGTATTTGAAGCGGGTGGAGAAGTCGATGATGTTCTCTTCTTCAACCACGGCGTTCTCAAATACCGAGGTGCCGCTGCCGGTGGTGCGCTGACCGAAGCCGTCCCAGTCGTCGCTCTGGCGGACGCCCGGTTGCTGGACCCTGACGGCGGCGATCACGTCGGCGCCGTTGTCATCGCGCTGGGCATACAGGTCGATCCAGTCGGCGAAAAGGCTGCCGGTGCTGTAGTACTTGGTGCCGTTCACGACCCACTGCTCGCCCTGACGGCTGACGCGGGTGATGACCTGGCCGATCTTCACGCCGCCCACCTCGGTCCAGGCGTTGCCGACCAGTTCACCGGCGACGAAGCGTTTGAACCAGACATCCTGAGAGTGGGTGGCGTGGGCGTTGAGACGGTCCTCGACAAACGCCAGGTGGCCACGCAGCGCCTGCGGCAAGTTGGAGTCGGCCTCGGCCAGCTCGATCAGCAACTGGACCAGTTGTGGCAGCGAGGCGCCGGCTCCGCCGTATTCGACCGGGATCCGGACCGCGCCGAACCCGGCCTCTTTCAGCCATTTGATTTGCTCGAAGGGCAGTACGCGGTTGCGTTCACGCGCCACCGCGCCTTCGGCGATACGCGCGAAAATCGGCCTGAAACGCGCAGCGAGCTGCTCGTAGTCGGTACCAAGGGACAGGGGGTTTAACGGTTGATGGCTAGACATTGATTGAACTCCTCTTGGGCGATACTGCGCGTCAGGTCAGGTTGGAAAACTTGGACGGTTTGGTCTGGTCGGTGGCGTTGGCCCCTTCCGTGAACGCGCCGCGATACTGAGCGGCAGGGTGGTCGGCTGCGGCGTAGGCTGAATCGCTGTCGAGCAGGTTTTCCCGCAGGGTGCTGCCCTCATAAGAGGTGCGCACACGACCCCGGCGTTGCAGTTCGGGGACGATGTACTCGACGAAGTCCACAAACGATCCGGGTGTGATGGCATAGGCCAGGTTGAAGCCGTCGATACCGCCGACATCCACCCAACGTTCCAGCTCATCGGCCACTGTTTTCGGGCCGCCCACCAGCACGGGGCCAAGGCCGCCAATGCTGCGGTGCTTGATGATGTCGCGCGGTGTCCATTTGCGGTGTGGGTCGGCGGTGGCGAGCAGCTCCAATACCGAGCGAATGCTGTCGTTGTCGATGGCTTCCAGGGGTTGATCCGGGTCGTACTCGGAGAAGTCGATACCGGTCCAGCCGCCGTAGAACGACAGCATGCCTTCGCCATTGCTGTAGCCCAGGTATTCCTGGTATTTGGCTTGCGCAGCCTCATCGGTTTCGGCGGTGATCACCGTGAGCAGGGTGAATATTTTCAGCGAGTCGCGTGTACGGCCTGCCTCCACGGCGCGGTTGCGGATGTCATCGGAGACTTCACGCGCCTGTTCTGGAGTAGCCGGGCTGATGAACACGCCTTCGGCATGCTTGGCGGCAAAGGCGCGACCGCGGGTGGAAGCGCCGGCCTGGAAAATTACCGGCGTGCGTTGCGGCGACGGCTCGGACAGGTGGATGCCGGGCACGTCGAAATACTTGCCTTTGTGACCGATGGGATGAACCTTGCTCGGGTCGGTGAAGATGCCTCTCTCACGGTCGCGCAGCACCGCGTCTTCATCCCAGGAACCCTCCCACAGCTTGTAGGTGACATCCAGAAACTCGTCTGCGATGTCGTAGCGTTCGTCGTGGGATATCTGCTGCTTGAGGCCGAGATTGACTGCGGCGCTGTTCAAGTAGGAGGTCACCACGTTCCAGGCCACGCGGCCTTTGGTCAGGTGGTCGAGGGTGGAGAACTTGCGCGCCAGAGCATACGGCTGCTCGTAGGTCAGCGCAGAGGTCACACCGAAACCCAAGTGTTTGGTCACGGTGGCCATCGCCGGCACCTGAAAGAACGGGTCGTTCACCGGCACCTGGTCGGCGTCAACCAGCGAAGTTTCCACCGAGCCGCGATAGACGTCGTAGACACCGACGACGTCGGCGATGAACAGCGAATCGAAATAGCCACGTTCGAGCAACTTGGCTAGGTCGACCCAGTAGTCGAGGTCCTTGTATTTCCACGCCTGGCTTTCCGGGTGACGCCAAGTGCCAGCGGCCTGGTGGCTAACGCACGTCATGTCGAATGCATTGAGAATAATGCGAGATGCCATAGTCGGTTAACTCCTTACTCGATAGGTTCATTAAGCGCACGCGGCACATGAATGATTGTTTATGTCGAGATTGCACAGTCCGTGCCGAGTCAGGAAAGCCACGTAATACAAGGGATCTGGCTGTTTTTAGCGTCTGCAAGTGTTGGCCGGGCAACACTTTGCTGTTTGATTGGGCGATATCCAACAGTCCGGTTCGCCGCTAGGAGAGGCCGGGCAGCAAGCCCGGCCCGGCAATCGATTTCCTGCGTGGGCAGGGGCTCAGGAATAAAAACTGGGAGTAGGCGGTGTCTGCTTCAACGCCCACTCGCCGAGTTCGCGGATGCGATAGTCCACCGGGTCGTGCAGGGTCTGAGTGCGCAGGTTGCGCCAGTAGCGATCGAAGCGCCGAGAGGCGTTGGTCGCGCGGGCGCCGGTGACTTCGAACAGGCGATTGCACACGTCCAGGCCGATCCGCGTGGCGTAGACTTTGGCGCTGCCGATGGCGAGGGCCAGTTGCGCGCGCTCCTCGGCTTCCAGGTTTTCGGCTTTATTCCAGGCGTGGTCAAACCGTGTATTGGCCCGTTCGGCCAGTGCGCGAACGGCCTCCAGCCCCGCCCAGAACTCCCCGTAGTGGGCCAGCACGTAGGGGTCGTCAACGGCTTTGCTGACATCGGCCTTGAACCAGGGGCGCGCCTCATTAACCGTATAGTCTCGAGCCTGTTCGAAGGCGCCTTCGGCGATCCCCAGGAATAGGTTGACGAAGGTCAGTTGCGCCAGCAACGGCCTCAGGCTGGAAAAGTGCGTGCTCAACGGACCTGGGTCGAGGAGCAGTTCGTTCTCCTCGACCCGCACGCGTTCAAAGCTGGCGCTGCCGCTGTCGGTCTGGCGTTGGCCCATGTTGTTCCAGTCGCCGTGCAACGTGATGCCGGTACGGTTGGTAGGAATGGCCGCAATCAGCAGCTTGCCACTGGGGCTTTCGTCCAGCGCCGAGGCGATCAGCATGTCGGAGTCGCTGGACCCGGAACAGAAACTTTTGGTGCCGGAGAACTCGCGCCAGCCGTCGAAACGGGTCGCTATCGTGCGGGTGTCCAGAGGATTGAGGGCGTTGCCCCAGAACCAGTTCTTGCGGGCGGTCTGTTCCAGCAAGGGCTGCCATTGATCTGGCCTGGCGAACAGGCGCACGGTGGCCAGCATCAAGTGCTGGAAGCCAAAGACGTGGGCGATGGAGCTGTCGACTTTGGCAAACTCGCGAACGATATTCAGGGCTTCGCTCCAGCTGGCACCGAGGCCGCCGAACTCACGGGGAATACTGAGGGCGAGCAAGCCGCTGTCGCGCAGGGCGTCGCGCTCGGCCTTGGGGGTGCCGCCGCGTTCGTCACGCTCGGCAGCGGTCGTGGCAAATCCGGCCGCCAGACGACGGGCGATCTGCAAGGGATCGTTTGGGGTGGTCACAGGTGACTCCTTGATTGGCTAGGGCGCTGGCCGTCACCGAGGTTCATGCGCCGGGCATCCCCTGTTGATAGACAGGTGCTTGCTCCGGCGCTTATCCAGGCTGCGTTACAGGCCGAACAGCCTTGCTGCGTTGCGGTACAGCAGCTTGTCGAGTGCCGGTTCGTTGAAGCCGAGGGCCTGGGCGTCGTCGATGGACTGGCGGATCGGCCTGAACGGATAGGACGAGCCAAACAGCAACTGGTCGCCAAGAAAGCTGTTGGCCGCCTGGACATAGGCTTCGCTGCCGGGCTGGAACAGGTACATGTCCGGCACCAGGTAAATGTTCGGGTAGCGGAAGGCGACGCCGATGGCCTGTTGCACGTTCGGCCAGTAGCCGTGGTAGCAGACGATGGACAGTTGCGGGAATGCCTGGGCAACTTTGGCCAGGTGCCCAGGGTTGTTGAACGCCGGGTCGGGCGTGGTCGGGCCACTCATCAGGAACAGCGGGATACCGCGCTGTTGCAGATGTTCGTAGATCGGCCAATACAGCGCATCGTCCGGATGACGAGCCGGCGCGCCGAAGCCCGGCTCCAGGTCGATGCCGGAAAGGCCGAGCAGGTTGATAGCACGGTCTATCTCGGCAATAGCACCGTCGATGCCTTGCAGTGCGGGGTCGATACTGCCGATGCCGAGCAGTTCGTCATGGCCCTGAACGATGCCGTGGATCAGGTCGTTGGGCAGATGCTGGCTTGGGGTGTGGCGGCCGACCACCACCGCCTTGCTCAGCCCAGCATCGCGTACTTCGTCGAGGAAACCCTCGGGCGTCAGCGAGCGGGCGAAGTGCTCATCGTTGCCGCGAGTGCCCACTCGGCGATTGAGCCAGCGTGCGGTGGCGTATTCCGTGGAGCCGGGTGTGGCGCCGAAGAAGTCGTGGAGGTACGCCGGCCGGCAGCGCAAATCGATGACTTTCATGCGGCGGCCTCATCTTTTGCTTGTTTCTTGCCCGCGCGAACGTCGAACGCTCCCCCGGTCAATACCTGATCGCTCACGGTGACCGGCTGCTTGCCCGGCAGCAGCGGGAACACCAGTTCAGCGAAGCGGAAGGCCTCTTCCAGATGGGGGTAGCCGGACAGAACAAAGCGGTCGACGCCAAGGGCGGCGTATTCCAGCAGTCGTGCGGCGACTGTTTGTGGATCACCGACCAGCGCGGTGCCAGCGCCGCCGCGTACCAGGCCAACACCGGCCCAAAGGTTAGGCGACACTTCCAGCTTGTCGCGTTGCCCGCCATGCAGGGCGGCCATGCGCCGCTGGCCTTCGGAGTCCATCTTCGCGTAGTTCTGTTGCGCGTCAGCGATGGTGTTGTCGTCGAGGTGGCTGATCAGTTCTTCGGCTGCGGCCCATGCCTGCTCGTTGGTTTCGCGCACGATCACATGCAGACGCACGCCGAAATGCACCGTGCGGCCGTGCTTTTTGGCCCGCGCGCGCACGTCGGCGATTTTCTCGGCCACAGCGGCAGGCGGCTCGCCCCACGTCAGGTAGGCGTCGACATGCTTGGCGGCCAGTTCATGGGCGGCCGGTGAGGAGCCGCCGAAATACAGCGGCGGATGAGGGCGCTGGACCGGCGGGAAGAAGTTTTGCGCGCCTTCCACCCGCACATGCTTGCCGGCGAAATCCACGGTCTCGCCGCTGAGCAGTTGGCGCCATACGGTGAGGAATTCATCGGCGGCTTCATAGCGTTCGTCGTGATCGAGGAAAATGCCGTCGGCGGCTAATTCAGTGGCATCACCACCGGGCACCACGTTGAGCAGCAAACGTCCGTGGCACGCCTGGTCCAGGGTCGCTGCCTGTCGCGCAGACGCAGTGGGGTTGCCGAGAGAGGTGCGCAGTGCAACCAACAATTTGATGCGCTGAGTCACTGGTACCAGGCTGGCGGCGGTGATCCACGGGTCGAGGCAACTGCTGCCCGTCGGGATCAACAAACCGTCATAGCCAAGGTTCTCGGCGGCCACAGCGATCTGCCGCATGTATTCGTTGGTGGCCGGGCGACCGCTGTCGGACTTGCCCAGGTACCGGGTGTCGCCGGAGGTGGGCAGAAACCAGAAAATATCGAGACTCATGAATACAATCCTCGTTGCAGGGGTGGGCGTCACTGGCCTCGAGCAAGATGAGGAGCGACGGGGCGTGCAACGCAGGGCAAGTACGGCTTTGTTATCGGGGCTTGCTTGGGCAAGTCTGTGAGAAAACGTCGACAGCCAAGAAAGAGCAAAAGTTGTACCAGAAGCACAACCTGCTGATTTATATAGGGTTAGTTGTTTGTTCGGGGAGGGCGGTCTGTTGCGGTGCGGGCAAAGTGTTTTATGGCTGTTTGCGTAGCAACAGTTGCGGCGCAGTTCAGCGCGTAGGCGCTGGCTTGCCTGCGATAAGGGCCGAAGGAATTGGAGGCGTGAAGACAGTTGTCCCTACAAAGGATTAGCGTTTGACAGGGAGTCGGTCGTAACGCTGAATTTACAACGGCTGGCCGACTCTGCATGAGTCCAGCAATGTCAGGCGTCTATCCTCGCGCAGTAATTGCTCGATGGCATGCAGGCCCAGCGGACGACTGAACAGATAGCCTTGAATCTGATCGCATTGGTTGCTTTGCAGGAAGTCCATTTGCTCGACGGTTTCCACGCCTTCGGCAATCACGTCCAGCTTCAGGCTATGGGCCAAGTGGATGATGGCCAGGACGATGGCGGCGTCTTCCGAGTTGACGGTGACTTCGCGGATAAAGGAGATATCGATTTTCAGCGTGTCGATTTGAAACCGGCGCAGGTAGGACAGGCTCGAATAGCCGGTGCCAAAGTCATCGATGGACACCTTTATGCCCAGGCCGCGCAGTTTTTGCAGGCTGACGATGGTGCGCTCGGTATTGATCATGAGTGAGCTTTCGGTCAGTTCCAGTTCCAGTAAATCGGCTGCAACATCGTTGTTCGTGAGGGCGCTGATGACATCTGTCCACAGCTCGCCCTCATTGAATTGACGGGCCGAAACGTTGACCGACACTTGAACCGGGCCGATGCCCGAGCGTTGCCACTGGGCGATCTGCCGACAGGCAGCGGCGATTATCCATTTGCCGACCGGGATGATCATCCCGGTCTCTTCCAGGGCTGGAATAAAGGCATTGGGCGAAATCAAACCATGGCCGGGACGCTCCCAGCGCAACAAGGCTTCCAGGCCGCAGACGCGGCCGTCGCTCAGGCGTACCTTGGGCTGATAGTGCAGGACGAACTCTTCATTCTCCACGGCTTTGCGCAGGGCTGTTTCCAGATCAAGGCGGGCCAACACCTCGGCATTCATTTCAGCCGTAAAGAATCGATAGCTGTCGCGACCGGCTTGCTTGGCCCGATACATGGCGGTGTCGGCGAATTTGATCAGTGTGTCCGGAACGATGTCATCGTCGGGGTACAGGGCAATCCCGATGCTTGCGGTCACCGGGACGTCATGGCCCTTTAGGTGGAAGGGCGCACGCAGTTCCTCGCGGACTTTGTTGACCATTGAGGTCGCGCCTTTCTGGCCGTCCTGCGTCATCAGGATGAGCGCAAACTCATCGCCACCCAGCCGTCCGACGGTGTCCCGGATGTCCACGCATTGCACCAGACGATTACTGAGCTGGCGTAACAGTTCGTCGCCGATAGCGTGCCCGAAGGTGTCATTGACGTTCTTGAAGTGGTCCAGATCGATGAACAGGACCGCCACTTGCCATTTTTTTTCTGCGGCTTGAGCGAGGATGATTTGCAGGGTGGCATAAAACTGGGTGCGGTTGGGCAGGCCGGTGAGGGCATCGTAATGGGCCATGTGCAGCAGGCGCTTATCGGCCTCTTTACGCTCTGTTATATCGCGCACGACCCCGACGATGATCCATTCATCTCCCGAGCGATAAGCCTGACGGCGAATCTCGACCTGCACGTGCGAGCCGTTCTTGCGCCGCAATTGGGTTTCGGTCAATTCATTGGCGTTTTGGCCGGCGATAATATCGTCAAACATCACCTGCAAATCTGCGGTGGAGGAGCCGTCCAGTTCGCCGGGGCACATCTGCAACAGTTCTTCGCGGCTATACCCGAGCATGTCGCTGGCACTGGCATTGAATTCGATGAAGCGCAAAGTGCTGCGATTGATGAGTGTGATCGCGTCCGCGGTGACGTCCATCGCCGTGCGAAACTGCTGCAGATCTGCAGAGCGTTGCTGTACCTGATCCTCCAGTTTGGCGCTGTGTTTGCGAAGCAAGTCGCCGAACGCTTTGAGCCGCAGCAAATTTCGCACACGCAGCCACAGTTCGGCTTGGTCCACGGGCTTGCTCAGAAACTCTTCGACGCCAGCTTCCAGAGCCGCCAGGCGCGAGCTTCGGTCGCTCAACGCGGTGAGCATGATGATTGGAATACTTGAGGTCTCGGCGTTGCCCTTGAGATGACTGGCGACCTGACAGCCATCCATTCCAGGCATCATGACGTCGAGCAGAATCAGGTCTGGCTGGGCGTACTTGATCGTCGCCAACGCCTCTTCGCCATTTACGGCGGTGCGGGTCCGGTAGCCCTCGTGCTGCAATAGCAGCTCCAGCAGTTTGCGCACCTGGGGGTCGTCATCGACGATCAATACGGTTGCAGATGAACTGATCATGGGGTGGGCTCGGGCGGTGTCGTGTGAGGGGCGCTCGGTCCTGCGCGGTTGGTCAGCAACGTGTCGATCGCAGCGTACAGTTCCCGGTAGCGAAGAGGCTTGGCGATGTAACCGTCGCAGCCGGCGATCTGACTCTTTTCCTTATCCTCCTTCATGGCCATCGCCGTCAGCGCTATGACGGGGATATTGGCCGTGGCAGGGTCCTGTTTGAGCAAGGCGGTAGCGGCAAGCCCGTCCATCCCGGGCAACTGAATGTCCATCAGGATCAAGTCAGGTTGTTTCTCGCGCGCGAGTGTCAGGCCGGTTTCCGCGTCCACCGCACACAACACGGTATGGCCCGCATTGCTGAGCAGCAGCCGGGCCAGCTTCATGTTGGCGGCATTGTCTTCAACGATCAGTACATGGGCCATGGCGTTGTCGCTCTTGTTACCTGCGGTCGCGGGGTTTGTCCTGAATCACGTAATGGCAGCCAGACGACGAAGCGCGCGCCGGCCCCAACCAGGCTGGCAACGGCCACGCTGCCGCCGTGCAGTTGGGCGAGTTGCTTGACCATCGCTAGCCCCAGTCCCGTGCCCTCGAATTTTCGTGCGAGGCTGCTATCTATCTGGCTGAACGCCTGGAACAGCTTGGCCATGTCCTCTTGGGAAATACCGATGCCTGTATCGCTCACACAGAGTTCAAGAAATTGCGTATGTTCGCTGTCGGCGAGGGGGAAACCGTACACCGGCCACTCGCCGGCCAGTGTCCCTACCACATCGCGATCAACCCGGCGGGCCGAGAGGATTACACGGCCACCGCTTGCACTGAACTTGACCGCGTTGGCCAGCAGGTTGTAGACAATTTGCTTGGTCTTGCGCGGGTCCAGCACGAGTACACCGAAGTCTTCAGCGGTTTCCAGCTCAAGACGGATGCGCTGGGCCGCCGCCTTTTCCCTGACGATTGACAAGCTATTGCCCAGCAGGCTCTGCAGGTCAACCGCTTCCAGTTCCAGGGCCATCATCCCGGCCTCAACCTTGGACAGGTCGAGGATGTCATTGATCAGAGACAGCAAATGCTGGCCGCTGGTGAAAATATCGCCGACATATTCGAACTGAGTCGCGCTCATTTCACCCGCCAGACCATCCTTGAGTGCCTCGGAAAAACCGATGATAGCGTTCAAGGGCGTGCGTAATTCGTGCGACATGGTGGCCAGGAATTCCGACTTCATGCGGCTGGCATGTTCCAGCTCGATATTCTTTTCCTCCAGGGTGCGCTCGAAGCGTTTGCGCTCGGTCACGTCGCGGGCAGCGGCGAAAACCCCCTGTAGCTTGCGGTCGCGGTCATGAAACGTGGCGGCGTTGTAAGACACCACCGTCTCCGTGCCGTTATGCGCGCGCACGGTCAGTTCATAGTCGCTGACCTTGTGCTCACTGAGCACGCGCTTGATGGCTGCATCCGCGCGCACCGGGTCGGTAAAGAATTTTTTGCAGGGTGCGCCGATCAGCTCATCACGGGTACGACCGGTAAGGGCGATCATCTGTTGGTTGACGTCGGAGATGATCCCTTGGGGATCGGTCATCATCAACGCATCGATATTGGATTCGATCAGGGAGCGCGTGTAGAACTGCTGATCACGCAAGCGCTGATCGAGCAATGCCTGGGCTGCCTCCTCCTGCTTGCGCGCGGTGTTGTCAGTGCCGATCAACAGATAGCCGATGATGTCGTCCTGAGCGTCGCGCAGGGCAGTCACCGAGACAATGGCCGAGAAACGACTGCCGTCCTTACGGATGTAGGTCAGCTCGTAGATGTCCTCGATGCCCCGCGATGCCTTGAATACAAGGGCTTCGAAGCCCGGAGTGATAGGTGTGTCCAACTCCAGGCTGAGCGTGGCAGCGCGCGCGATCAACTCCGCAGGGTCAGAGATATCAGCCGGTGTGATCAGATTGACGACATCCTGCGCCTCATAGCCGAGCATGCGCTCCGCACCGACGTTGAAAATCTGGATCACACCCTTTTCGTCAGTGGCGATACTGGAGAAATAGGCGCTATTAAAGATAGCGTCCTGCAAGGCGCCAGTTTTGAGCAACGTCTCTTGCCTACGGGACTCGACTACACCTTCGGCACGCAACAGTCGCGCACCATCGCCTGAACTGTTCTCGTCCATTGGGTTCTTTCCGTAAACAATCACACCAGCGAACCGAAAAGGCAGC
Source organism: Pseudomonas sp. ASL8 (assembly GCF_056680355.1). Lineage (NCBI taxonomy): Bacteria > Pseudomonadati > Pseudomonadota > Gammaproteobacteria > Pseudomonadales > Pseudomonadaceae > Pseudomonas > Pseudomonas sp. ASL8. The sequence goes on from NZ_CM155278.1 coordinate 2,267,906, forward strand.
GCCGCAGAGCATGCTCACAGATTGCCGCTAGAAACGCAGGCGAGGAGGAGATGAAGTCCGCAGAAGATAACAGACGCAGGAGGGGGGGCAGCATTTATTCGGATGGGTTTAGTGTTTATTGCTATTCATAAGCGGGTTGTTTGGGGCTGCGGGTGGTTTTTGAACCCGCTAAACGTCGTGAGTGATTTGCGTTCGTAGTCTACGGAGTACGCCGGGAGGCGTTTCGTCTACTTTGGAGCCGGGGCTAACGTAGAAACTGCCCATGCGTGAGGCGTCCTGGCGCTGGCCCGTGATCTCTTTCTGTTCTTCCGACAGATCCTGCCTGGCTCATTGCTTATTCCTGATCCTTGGAGGTTTCCCTTGGGTGACTTCGATACCACACGACCGAACGGCCATCATCTGCATGGGTTTGCTTACGCATCTCAAACTGCTGTGACTCGTGCATCACATGCCGCCAGCTACCGCAGCCATAGCGCTTGGGTGTTTGCTCGGGATATGTCTTGGTAATCCAGCGAATGGCCTCGAAAAGATGCGTCCAACCTGCCTGAGCCAGCTCGGTTTCCGCTTCGCGCAAACAAGCGGTTATTCCGCTGATGGGCCAGTGTACGGAACCATCCGGCCAGATACCGTTTTCAACGGCATCAATAACCTCAGGCGATTGCATATACGCAGCCATCAAGGCACGAGCCTCATCCATGGATTTGGCCCAGTCACGCAGTGTCAGGTAGTGGCTGGCGATGGTTTCGTGGCTTTCATCGAGAAACGCATCAGCCGCTTTGCAGCCTGACGCATCCCAAAGGTCGAAACGCTGGAGAAAGTGGTGTACCAACTCATTGCGCAGGTCTACCAGCTCCTTGAGCGCAGCCTTGGTCTCGGTATATAGCTCCTCCGGTAACTCCTTCTGAAACCGTAACCTGAACCACGACTGATCGCCTGTGTCAGCGTCCGTATGCGACGACTCGTCGGATGAATTTGGCCGTGTCAGGTAGCTTTCAGTCAGCATCCCCACCAAGGTGCCCATGGTTTTTTTATAGGCACAAGCAACCTTCTCACTCTGGATGGCTTGGAGTCGTTCAGGCGAGCCGCTCAGCGCATTATGGGCAACTATGTCCTTGAGCAGCCGTTCGTACTGCTGCACCTGCAACATACAACGCCCAAGCTTGCGCTGTACGGTGCTCTGAAGGTCAGGCACATCATCCGAGGGCTGGGTGGGTATTTCGTCCATGAATAGAAAACTCTGGTTGTACCGATGCTAATGAGCTTGCCCCGGCATTTGCCAGTTAGCAACTTTTGCATTGGCTTCGGGGGCTGTGAAGTCACAGGACAACATAGTCTGAACCCCCCTGTTCTAGTAGGGCGCCAGCGATTTGCAGTAGATGAGGATGGATTTCAAAAAGACATTCCGCCGAACACCATCTGATTCAGTTGTCTTGATAACCTTTTCCCGTCAGATCCTCTGAGAGCGCCTGTTTGAGTAACCCGCTGATGCATGATGCTCAAGCTTTTGGGGTGGCACCGTCGTACGAAAATCAATGGCTGACCGGACCTGCGGCGAGACTCATAAATGGAGTCCTGCGAACCAACTGATACCTTATCGAAAGGCAATACCTTGGGCTAATGAGGATTCTGAGATGGCGACTTCTATTAAAATCGACGACGAGCTGAAAAGCCGAATTCAGCATTTGGCCGGTTTACGGCAGCGCTCTGCTCACTGGATCATGCGTGAAGCCATAGCACAGTACATCGAGCGGGAGGATGCTCGCTATCAATGAAGGCTTTGATCTGAGTGCTTCAGGCGTAGGGCTTGAATTCGTTGCTGTCGCGGGTGAGTAGTTGCATCAGTTTGGGGTGGATAAAGAGTTTTTCCTTGCCGACTTGAGCCTCTTGCAGGACCCCGATGGCTACCAACTCTTTGAGATAGCGCGATGCCGCCTGGCGCTGGGCAATTTGCTTTTCGACGAGGTCGCTGATGCGGCAGTAAGGTTGCTCAAAGATGACGTCCACCAACTCGTGCGAATAGGTTTTCGGTAATTGATCGCGAACAAATTGAGTGGTGTGCTCGGACAGTGTGCGGATTGCAGCAATTTTGGCGGTGGTCCATCGAGCGGTTTCTTCGACTGCGTTGAGCATGTAGAGCAGCCACGGTTCCCAGGCCTGCTCGCGGGTTACGTCGAGTAGCAGGCGATAATAGTCGGCGCGGTGAGCGATGATGTAGCGACTGAGGTACAGGATGGGCAAGCCCAATAAGCCTTCCTGGATCAGAAATAAGGTGTTTATGACGCGTCCGGTGCGGCCGTTACCGTCGGTAAACGGGTGGATGGCTTCAAATTGGTAGTGCCCTATCGCCATTCGAACGAGTGGATCGAGGTCGGTCTCGTTATGCAGGAAGCGCTCCCAATTGGCCAGCAGATCGCGCAGGTGCTCCTCTCCTTCCGGCGGGGTGTAGATGATTTCACCGGTGCGCTCGTTGGCGAGCTGTGTTCCTGGCGTGCGACGGATGTCCATATTCACGCCTTTTAGCGTGCGACAGATGTCCACTGCCGTACCGGTGGACAGCGGGCGCTGCGCGAGAGACTGGAAACCAAGATGCAACGCCGTGCGGTAGCGCAGAGCTTCCTTGGTTGCCGGGTCTGCATTGTTTTCACCGTGCTGGGCATGCTGGAAAAGCAAATCCGTCGTTGTGACGATGCTCTCGATCTCCGAGCTGTCTTTAGCTTCCAGCAGCGGGATAGTGTTGATCAGCACTGTCTGATTAGGGATAAGTTCTGCCGCCTGTTTCAACTCGGCCAAGGCAACGCGTGCCTCGATGCAGCGTTTGAGGACGGCGCGTGTTTCCAGTTCTACTGCAGGCGGTAACGATGGGAGCTGGTTATAGGGTTTGTCAGCCTGCCACGGGGGAGGAGTTTCAGTCATTAATGGGACTCTGATCTTTGCGGTATCCATTTGAAGCGGTAGGGCGCTCCAACGCGTGGCATCAGTGTAGACATACGAGGTTTACGTGTCGCTGTTTTTTAGTTTTTGCGACACGTACAGGTGGTGTGTCGCCGACGGCGACACGTCAGCGCTACATGTTCCTGAAACTCTATTTTCGCGACATGACAGGTCGCATTCCAACCATCAGCGTTTGCATGCGACGAGCTTGATGAAGAGGTTTTTCCAGGACTTTGTTGGGATTATTTCGGACATTAAAAAGCCGGCTTGTGGCCGGCTTCTCGGGGACGGTTTTGGTTTATTTTTGGTAAACCGCAACCGCCTTCAAAATGTGCGACCCGCAACGGGGGCGACTGAATGTGGGGGCGACGCGAACGTAGCGTTCGGGGCGTCTAAAACGAGGCGCGTAGCATACTTGGGTTAGTGCCTGATGCCCAGCGTTTGGGCCGATCATTCTCGTTCTGCGTCTGGAGGGGCGATTAAAGGTGGTGTTTTTCCATATCCACCGAGTTGCGGCCTTCGCAGACAAGTCAGCTCCTACAGAGGTTGTTAGAGTTTGCGCTCAACCTTGAATGCGGTGTTTAGCACGATTACCGAAACGATGCCGTTTGTCGGCGGGTGTTTAATGTTGACCACCAAAATACCCAGCCCATGACCCGAATATTTTGTTTCTTGATTTGTTCGGCGCTAAAAAACTCGTCCGGGTATTCGGCGCTGTTGTGGCTGCGCAGGCGCATGGCGCCGCAGGGCAGGCGATAGAGGTATTTCACGCGGAGCATGCCGTCGTGTTCGAGGGCGTACATTTCGCCGTCGATGACCTGTGTCGTTCCGCGGTCTATGCCGATGATCGAGCCGTCCTGGATCGTCTCGGCCATGCTGTTGCCGATGATCGCAGCACACACGGCGTTGCTGGGGTCGATGTTCATGGCTTGCAGGGTGTGCAGTGACAGGCGGACTTTACGGCCGGGGGCTTCGGCGACGACGGTTCGGCCAGGGCCGTGGGTGGATGCGATTTCCTTGAGCAATGGCACGCGCACGTCTTCGGAGGACAGCGGGGCGTCTGCCCGGATGGCGACTGAAGTGCTGCTGTTGTTGTAGGTGTTCTCGATGCGTTCTTTCGGGTGTTTGGGCCCATCACCCGAGCGCAGCCACTGTGGGTTGACGGTCAATAATTCAGCCACTTCCACCAGGCGGGCCATAGGGATGCCGCGCTTGAACCAGTTGTTCACGTGCTGCGGCGTCACTTGGCGATTGGCGGCAAAGTCCGTGGCTGAGAGATGGCACTCCCGAAGGAGGGCGCGTAAGCGATCACCTGATGTCTTCATAAGCACCGAGTTTACGGAGGTCGTGAGCTTGTTTAAATAAACGAGGTGTTCAAATGAGCGGTGCGTCAAATCGCGAAATGAGCGCGCGTACTACAGGCGTGACGCTGCTTTGTAGGGGGTTTCCATCAGTGTTTCGTGACCGGTAAACAACAGAAGTTCGAGGCGAAAAAAAGCCCTGGCTTCTCATCAAGAAACCAAGGCTCTTTCACGGTGCTACTGACGCAGCAACCGTCGTCGATCAGCCCTTGAAGGCAGCAACCGACTTCATGATTTCAGTGCGAGCGGCTTCTGCATCGCCCCAACCTTCGATTTTCACCCATTTGCCTTTTTCGAGATCTTTGTAGTTCTCGAAGAAGTGCTTGATTTGCTCAAGCAGCAGGGGCGGCAGGTCGGTGTATTCTTTAACGTCGACGTACAGCTGGGACAGCTTGTCGTGCGGGACTGCGATGACTTTGGCATCGCCGCCGCCGTCGTCTGTCATGTGCAGGATGCCGACCGGACGGGCGCGGATAACCGAGCCTGGCGTAACCGGGTAAGGGGTTACGACCAGCACGTCGAGGGGGTCGCCGTCGTCAGCCAGGGTGTTCGGGATGAAACCGTAGTTGGCCGGGTAGAACATGGGGGTGGCCATGAAACGGTCAACGAACAGGCAATCGGTTTCTTTGTCGATTTCGTATTTGATCGGCGCATGGTTGGCCGGAATTTCGATCGCGACGTAGATGTCGTTCGGCAGGTCTTTACCAGCCGGAATCTTGCTATAGCTCATTGGGCGTTGCCCCCGTAGTTGACCAGTCAGGCTTTGGTCGAATCGACCAAAAAGTGGTGGCGATTATAGGCATACTCAGAGCCGGTTGCCACGCGTGGCGATTGGCCCATAGACCTTAGTAGTGGGTCTTGTAGGCGGGATGGTCATGGCGAAGTTGCCGCAGGCGTGCCAGGGGGTCTTGTCGGTAGAAGGCTTTCAGCTGTTCGTAGACGGCTGGATAGGCCGCGATCAACAGGTTCGGCGCGCTGAAGAAGTACTCGCTGGTGACGGCGAAGAATTCTGCGGGGTTTTCTGCGGCGTACGGATCGATGGCCGGTTGGGCGTGCGGGTGGTGATCCAGTTGTCGGTTGAGGTCGTCGTAAGCCGTTTGCATGACGCTGGCCCAGTCGCTGCTGCGCATGTCGCTGTGCAGCGGCGGCACCCCATTGGCGGCGCCATCGAGCATGTCGAGCTTATGCGCCAGTTCATGGATGACCAGGTTATAGGCGTGCCAGCCACCGCTGGACAACACCCCCGGCCACGCCAGGATCACAGGCCCCTGGGACCAGGCTTCGCCGCTGTGTTTGCCGTTCCATTCATGCTCGACGCCGTTGCTGTCGCGATGACGTTGCGGGCTGATGAAGTCGTCCGGGTACAGCACCAGTTCATGGAAGCCCTGGTACCAGTTCAACTCATCAAGGTTGAGCAGCGGCAATTGCGCCTGGGCGGCGAGAAACAGACGTTGCTCGTCGTCCAGTTCGACGCCGGGCAGGGCGGTCAAGTGCTTGTCCTGAAGGAACAGCACGCTGCGTTCGCGCAGGCGCTGATCCTCCTCCGCATTTAACCCGTCGAGAATCGCCAGCCGTTGCCGGACGCGATCCCAGACCTGTTGATCGACCGGATGCTGGTCGAGAATCCGGTTTCTGTGCCAAGCGCCAAGCGACCACATCAAGTGTCAGCGCGCAGCAGCTGAGCGGGCCAGACGCCCACGCACCAAGCCGATGATCATCGGCATCAGTGACAGCAGAATGATCGCGACCACGAGCAACGACAGGTTTTTCTTGATGAACGGTACGTTGCCGAAGAAGTAACCCAGGGTGACCAGGCCACCGACCCAGGCGACAGTGCCCAGTACGCTAAACCCGAAAAAGCGCGGGTAGGGCATCTTGGCCACGCCCGCGACAAAGGGGGCGAAGGTGCGGATGATGGGCAGGAAGCGCGCCAGCGTTACGGTTTTACCGCCATGGTGATCATAGAAGTCATGGGTTTGTTGCAGGTAGTCGCGCCGGAAAATTTTCGAGTTCGGGTTGCTGAACAGTTTTTCGCCTGCTGTTCGGCCGATCAAGTAGTTAGTGCTGTCACCAAGAATCGCCGCCAGCATCAGCAGGCCAGCGAGCAGGACCGGGTCCATGCCACCGCCGGCTGCAACCGCGCCAGCGATGAACAGCAATGAGTCACCGGGCAGGAATGGCATGACCACCAACCCTGTCTCGCAGAAGATGACGAGAAACAGGATCGCGTAGATCCAGACGCCGTAGTTGGTTACGAGCATGTCGAGGTACACGTCGAGATGCAAAATAATGTCGATCGGGTTGAAGTCCATGTACGGCACCTGTGTAGATGACCTGATTCTGGGTCGTGTGCTAAGGGGAATGCTGGGGCGATATGGGCTGCATTATAGGGGGGCAACCCTCTAATGCCCCGTCAGTTTGTCGCGAAGTATGTCAATAGAATGTTTATTGATGCGCGGAGGGGGAGCGGGTGCAGGCCGATCAGACCGTATCAGTTTGTTCGTAGGCAATCGCCCGCAGAATCTGTGGGCGAATGCCTGTCGGTGAGTGGGCTTGAATCAATCCTCGTTGATCGGCAACACGTAGTTCTTGAACTGCGTGTCTTCTTTAAAGCCGATGGACTCGTAGACTTTCTGCGCCACGTCATTGTTGCTGCTGGTAGAAACGCGCATGCGCACCGCGTGGGTTTCCTTGGCCATTTTTTTTGCTTTCTGGATCAGATGGTCGGCGACCAGTTGGCGGCGGGCGTCTTCGGCGACGTAGATGTCGTTGAGAATCCACACGCGCTTGAGCGACAGCGACGAAAAACTGGGGTAAAGCTGGCAGAAGCCAAGCAGCTTGCTGTCGTCGTCATCGTGCAGTGCCAGGTAAATCACCGACTCTTTGCGACGCAGACGTTTTTCCAGAAAGGCGCGGGATGAATCGGGGAAAGGCAGCTCGCCGTAAAACTCGCGGTATTTGACGAACAGCGGGCTCAGCAGGTCCAGGTGCTCCAGGGTGGCTTGAATGATCCGCATACGTTGGGCCTCAACTTCACAATGGGGGATGACAGCGAACGGGTCGCTCAGCCGGTCGTTTTCGATGCTGCCTAAAGCATTTAGAAAGCGCAATCCAATGACCTTCAGTCTTTGGGCTTCGCCAGCAGGAAATTGCTGCTCATAGGGCGTGGTGCATCCGATTCCAGGGTATGAAGTTGGGCTTCATCCTTTAGATTGACCCCCGAAAGCTGCCGTCGACAGGCTTCACGCATCAAGTAAAGCAGGCGGTGAGCGGCCATGCCGTAGCTCAAACCCTCCACGCGAACATTGGAAATGCAGTTGCGATAAGCATCGGTCAGGCCGACTTTCGGGCCGTAGGTGAAATACAGGCCCAGGCTGTCCGGCGAGCTGAGACCGGGGCGTTCGCCGATCAGGATTACCACCATCTTTGCCCCGAGCAGCTCGCCGATTTCGTCGGCCACCGCCACTCGGCCTTGCTCCACCAACATCACCGGCGACAGTGACCAGCCTTCGGCCAGGGCCTGTTCTTCCATTCGCGCCAGAAATGGCAGGGCATGCCGATGGACCGCCAGCGACGACAGGCCGTCGGCGATCACCACCGCCAGATCGACGCCGCCGGGGTGGGCCAGGGCATAGTCGCGCAGTTGCTGAGCGGAGGCTTCGTTTAAACGTCGGCCCAGGTCAGGGCGTTGTAGATAGCTGTTACGGTCAAGCGCTGCGCTGTGCAGCAGCAGGGTGTCGCGCCCGCGTTCGGCCATTTGGGTGCTGAGCCCGGCATGGTCGAAGGGCAGGTGCACGGCATCGCGTGCTTGAGCATGTGCGTACTGAAAGTCCAGCTGCGCGCTTGTCGGCAGGCTGGTGCCGGTGCGTCCGAGGGCGATTCGTGCTGGTGTGAGACGGCGCAGCTCCAGCCACGGGTTCTGGCTGTCGCTAGGCAAAACGGGCTTCTTGGCCATGGGCAGCTCACTCATCCTAAATGTGCGAGGGCGTGGCGGAAGGCCGGCGGCAGGTTGTCGCCGAAGCGCACGCGACCATCGGTCTGGGTAAAAATCCCCATTTTTGCCAGCCATGCCTCGAATTCCGGGGCGGGCCTCAGGCCCAGGGTCTGCCGCGCATACAGGGCATCGTGAAACGAGGTGGTCTGGTAATTGAGCATGATGTCGTCCGAGCCCGGGATGCCCATGATGAAGTTGATCCCGGCCACCCCCAGCAACGTCAGCAGGGTGTCCATGTCGTCCTGATCGGCTTCGGCATGGTTGGTGTAGCAGATGTCACAGCCCATCGGCACGCCGAGCAGCTTGCCGCAGAAGTGATCTTCAAGACCTGCACGGATGATCTGCTTGCCGTTGTACAGGTATTCGGGGCCGATAAAACCGACCACGGTGTTCACCAGAAACGGCTTGAAATGTCGGGCCACGGCGTAGGCGCGGGTTTCGCAGGTCTGCTGATCGATACCGTGGTGAGCGTTGGCCGAGAGGGCGCTGCCTTGGCCGGTTTCGAAATACATCAGGTTGTGCCCGAGGGTCCCGCGTTTGAGGCTCAGGCCTGCGTCATAACCTTCCTGCAGCACGTTCAAATTGATGCCGAAACTGGCGTTGGCTGCTTCGGTGCCGGCGATGGACTGGAACACCAGGTCCACGGGCACGCCGCGATTGATCACCTCGATTGAGGTGGTGACATGGGTCAGCACGCAGGCTTGAGTCGGGATCTCATAACGCTGGATGATCGCGTCGAGCATTTCCAGAAGTGTGCAGATGGATGACGTGCTGTCGGTGGCCGGGTTGATGCCGATCATGGCGTCGCCATTACCGTACAGCAGCCCGTCGAGGATGCTCGCGGCGATCCCGGCCGGTTCGTCGGTGGGGTGATTGGGTTGCAGTCGGGTCGAGAGGCGTCCACGCAAGCCCATCGTCCCTCGAAAACGGGTGACGACACGAATTTTCTGCGCCACCAGCACCAGATCCTGCACGCGCATGATCTTCGACACGGCTGCCGCCATTTCCGGGGTCAGGCCGGGGGCGAGGGCGCGCAGGCTGTCTTCATTGGCGTGATCGCTGAGCAGCCAGTCGCGCAGACCGCCGACTGTAAGGTGGCTGACGATGGCAAACGCCTGTTTATCGTGGGTGTCGATGATCAGTCGGGTGACTTCATCGTCTTCGTAGGGGATCAGGGCTTCTTCAAGAAAATGCTTGAGCGGAATATCGGCCAGCGCCATCTGAGCGGCCACGCGCTCGCCGTCATTGAGCGCCGCAATGCCCGCGAGGAAATCGCCGGAGCGTGCGGGGCTGGCCTTGGCCATGACGTCCTTGAGGCTGTCGAAGCGGTGGGTCTGGGCGCCGACGGTATGGGCAAAAGCAGCCATGGACGGAGTCCTCCTGTGGTTCTAACCAGATCACTCTAAAGCGCCTGGCCTGCACCTGAATAGGGCCTGTGCCGGACGCGAGCCCGGCGCAGGTGCAACTTATAGACCCGTGAGCATCGCGTCAGCCGGCGCGTCGGAACGCTGCTTGGCGGTCAGCTGGAAGTAGATGAAGCCTACAACCATGAAGCCAAGGAAGATCAAGCCGATCAGCGCGTTGAACCAGGCCATTGCCACCAGGCACACCAGCGCCAGCAGCAGGGCGATGCCGGGCACGATCGGGTAACCGGGCGCACGGAAGGTGCGTTCCAGTAGTGGTTCGGTTTTGCGCAGTTTGAACAGGCTGAGCATGCTGATGATGTACATCACGATGGCGCCGAACACCGACATGGTGATCATGGCGGCGGTCAGGGTCATGCCTTGCAGGTTGACCAGACCGTCGCTGTAGATCGCCGCGATGCCGACCACGCCGCCCGCCAGAATGGCGCGGTGCGGGGTCTGGAAGCGCGAGAGCTTGGCCAGGCCTTTAGGCAAATAACCGGCGCGGGCCAGGGCGAAGAACTGCCGCGAATAGCCAAGAATGATCCCGTGAAAGCTCGCGACCAGGCCGAACAGGCCAATCCACACCAGCATGTGCATCCAGCTGGAGTTAGTGCCGACCACGGCTTTCATCGCCTGCGGCAGCGGATCGTTGATGTTCGACAGTTGCCGCCAGTCGCCGACGCCGCCTGCCATCACCATCACGCCGATGGCCAGGAATACCAGGGTCAGAATGCCGCTGACATAGGCCTTGGGGATTGTACGTTTCGGGTCTTTGGCTTCTTCAGCGGCCATGGCCGCGCCTTCGATGGCGAGGAAAAACCAGATGGCAAAGGGAATCGCGGCGAAAATGCCGGGTACAGACGCAATGGTGAACGTGTCGGAGCCGGACCAGCCGTTGAGCGCGAAGTTACTGAAACTGAAGCCCGGCGCAACCACGCCCATGAACACCAACAGCTCGGCAACCGCCAGAACAGTCACCACCAATTCAAAGGTGGCCGCGATGCTGACGCCGAGGATATTCAGGGTCATGAACACGAAATAGGCGCCAACCGCCGCGTGTTTCGGGTCCAGTTCCGGGAACTGCACGTTCAGGTAAGCGCCGATCGCCATGGCAATGGCAGGTGGGGCGAAGACGAACTCGATCAGCGTGGCGATCCCGGCAATCAGCCCGGCTTTTTCACCGAAAGCCCGCCGACTGTAGGCAAAGGGGCCGCCAGCGTGAGGAATAGCGGTGGTCAATTCGGTGAAGCTGAAGATAAAACAGGTGTACATCGTTGCCACGATCAACGTGGTGATCAGGAAGCCCAGCGTGCCCGCCGCGCCCCAGCCGTAACTCCAGCCAAAGTATTCGCCGGAGATCACCAGGCCAACAGCGATGCCCCATAAATGCAGGGTCCCGAGTGTCGGTTTGAGCTGTGTTGTAGAAGTCATAAGTCCTCGCGTGTGTTTTTATTGTTCGATTGATGGACTTTCAGTAATGGGTACTGCACGCATGCAACCCCCGCGCCAGTTGCGGATCACGCCGCAACTGACTGGGGAGAAGGTGTGACGAGAGGCTAAGGGTTTAGAAGAAACCCAGCGGATGGGTGTCGTAGCTCACCAACAGGTTTTTCGTCTGTTGATAGTGCTCAAGCGCCACTTTGTGGGTTTCGCGGCCGACGCCGGATTTTTTGTAGCCGCCGAACGCCGCGTGCGCCGGATACAGGTGGTAGCAGTTGGTCCACACGCGGCCAGCCTTGAGGGCGCGGCCGACACGGTAGGCGCGGTTGATGTCGCGGGTCCATACACCGGCGCCCAGGCCGAACTGGGTGTCGTTGGCGATGGCCACGGCTTCGGCTTCGTCCTTGAAGGTGGTGATGCTGACCACCGGACCGAAGATTTCTTCCTGGAACACCCGCATCTGGTTATTACCTTTGAGCAGGGTCGGCTGAATGTAGTAACCGGTGGACAGGTCGCCACTGAGTTTTTCCACCTTGCCGCCGGTCAGCAACTCGGCACCTTCGCCCTTGGCAATTTCGAGGTACGAGAGAATCTTGTCGAATTGTTGCTCCGACGCCTGAGCACCGACCATGCAGTCGGTGTCCAGCGGGTCGCCGCGTTTGATCTGCGCGACCTTTTTCATCACTGCTTTGATGAATTCCGGGTAAATCGACTCTTGCACCAGTGCCCGCGACGGGCAGGTGCAGACTTCGCCCTGATTGAAGAACGCCAGCACCAGGCCTTCCGCAGCTTTGTCGATGAACTCGGGCTCGGCTTGCATGATGTCTTCGAAGAAGATGTTCGGCGACTTGCCGCCCAGTTCCACGGTGGACGGAATGATGTTTTCCGCCGCCAGTTTCATGATGTGCGAGCCCACGGGCGTCGAGCCGGTAAAGGCAATCTTGGCGATACGTTTGCTGCTGGCCAATGCTTCGCCGGCCTCGCGGCCATAACCCTGCACCACGTTCAATACGCCGGGTGGCAGCAGATCGCCGATCAGCTCCATCAGCACGCTGATACCCAGTGGGGTTTGTTCGGCAGGTTTGAGCACCACGCAGTTACCGGCAGCCAGGGCCGGCGCGAGTTTCCAGGCCGCCATTAGCAGTGGGAAGTTCCATGGGATGATTTGCCCGACCACGCCCAGCGGCTCATGGATGTGATAAGCCACGGTGTTGCCGTCGATTTCGGCAGCGCTGCCTTCCTGAGCACGCAAGCAGCCCGCGAAGTAGCGGAAGTGATCGGCGGCCAGCGGGATATCGGCATTCAGGGTTTCACGAACGGCTTTGCCGTTGTCCCAGGTTTCAGTGACGGCCAACAGTTCCAGGTTTGCTTCGATGCGGTCGGCGATCTTCAGCAGCACCAGCGAACGCGCCTGCACCGAGGTTGCGCCCCATGCATCGGCAGCGGCATGGGCGGCATCCAGCGCTTTTTCAATGTCTTCGGCACTGGAGCGCGGAAATTCAGCGATCAGCTTGCCGGTGATCGGCGACGTGTTTTCGAAATATTGGCCTTTGACCGGCGGCACAAACTCGCCACCGATGTAGTTACCGTAACGGTTTTTGAAGGTGACGATAGAGCCTTCAGTACCGGGATGGGCGTAACGCATGGTGAGTGTCTCCTGACTTTTGTGGTTATAGGGGAAGACGCGCTGTAGCGCTTACCTTAAGCGTAGAGCAAAGGTCGGGCCAGCGCCCTGTACGGCACGGTTTATAAGGCTTTTGGCGGTTTTCGTGAGGGCGAAACGCCAGCGTTGTCACGTATCCGATACGGTGGATGTGACACTTTGTACCGCTATCGGTACAGCGCGTGATTCATCGGTTTGGACGACATTGCAATGCCGTGTCGCGAGGAGGATGCTGGGCTGCACCTCCGCAAAAGCGTCGCAAAAAGGAGAATAATAAAAAGTGCACAGCAATCACCTGACACGGCACGCTCGACAAGTGCTGACGGTTACCCAGGGCAAAGCGCAGTTGCGCGGGCCGGGCAGCGATCCTTCCATTGCGCGGTCCTGGTTGCGTTGTCTTGAGGACTATCATCTCGACCCCGCACTGGCCATCGCGCCGACTGTCCTCGAACACGACCGCTTGCTGGAAAGCCGTGAGCGCATGCAGCAAGTGCTGAGCATTGCCGGTGGCGAAATGACCAGCCTGCATCAGCAGTTGTCGGGTGCCGGGCATGCCGTCTTATTGACCGATGCGCGCGGGGTGATCCTCAACTGCGTGACCGCCCCCACTGAACGCAAGATTTTCGAACGCGCCGGGCTCTGGTTGGGTGCCGACTGGAGCGAAGCCTGTGAAGGCACTAACGGCATCGGCACCTGCCTGGTCGAGCGCCAGTCCCTGACCATTCATCAGGAGGAGCATTTTCGCGGACGCCACACCGGGCTGACCTGCTCGGCCAGTCCGGTTTTCGACCCTCATGGCGACTTGCTGGCAGTGCTGGATGTCTCGTCGGCACGCCATGATGTGTCCCGGCAAAGCCAGTTCCACACCATGGCGCTGGTCAATCTGTCGGCGAAGATGATCGAGAGCTGCTATTTCCTGCGCCACTTCGACAATCAGTGGCTGTTGCGTTTTCACGTGCAGGTCGAGTCCGCCGGTTTGTTCAGCGAGGGTTTGCTGGCGTTCGATGATGAGGGGCGGGTCAGTGCGGTCAATCAGAGTGCCTTGAACCTGCTGGGCCTCGGGCGCGGCGGTTTGCTCGGGCAATCAGTCGAGACCTTGTTCGATTGCTCGCTGGATGAGCTGCTTGGCCGTGCCAGCGTTGAGGCCAGCGCCAGTTGGCCGTTGCGTACCCGCGAAGGCCGACGTTTGTTCGCACGGCTGCGCGGTCGACCGCATAGCGTGCCGACAGCGTTGCCGGTCGGCCTGGCGGGTGCGGTGCCGCGCTTGAGTGGGATCTGCCTGGGCGATGCCACGCTGCAGAATGATTTCCGTCGCGCCCTGCGGGTTTTCGAGCGCGACGTGCCTTTGCTGATCAACGGTGAAACAGGTTCCGGCAAAGAAGCGTTCGCCAAGGCGGTGCATCAAGCCAGCGTGCGCTGCGACAAACCGTTCATCGCGCTCAATTGTGCGGCGATTCCTGAAAGCTTGATCGAAAGTGAACTGTTCGGCTATCGCGGTGGCAGCTTTACCGGTGCGAGCAAGGAAGGCATGCGCGGCAAGCTGCAACAGGCCGATGGCGGCACGTTGTTTCTCGATGAAATCGGCGACATGCCGCTGGCGCTGCAAACCCGGTTGTTGCGGGTGCTGGAAGACCGTTTGGTGGTGCCCTTGGGGGGTGAGCCGCAAGCGGTGAATGTGCGGATCATCAGCGCGACTCACCGCCACTTGCTGGAACGCGTGGCTGATGGCAGCTTCCGCGAAGATCTTTATTACCGCTTGAACGGCCTGGAGATCGGGTTGCCGCCGTTGCGCGAGCGCAGCGACAAATCGCAGTTGCTGGATTTTCTCCTGGAAGAAGAGGCGGGCGGCCAGCCCGTGATCCTCGACGCGGACGCCCGCCAGGCGCTGCTGGACTTCGCGTGGCCGGGCAACCTGCGGCAATTGCGCAACGTCCTGCGCACCTTGGCGGCGTTGTGCGATGACCAGCACATTTGCTTCGATGAATTGCCGCACGCCATTCGACAAAGCGCATCCGCGCCGGCCCTTGCACTGATGGGCGAACACCCGCTGGACGACGCCGAGCGTATCGCCCTGCTGTCAGCCCTGGACGCCCAGCGCTGGCACATGACCCACACTGCCGAACAACTGGGGGTCAGCCGAAATACGCTGTACCGGAAATTGCGCAAGCACGGGATCGCGCGTTCGCGAATGGCTTAACGCTATCTTTCTGAATCGACTTCGCATTTAAACTCGAGGTGTGATTTGTCGCCCTCTACGCTAACCTGCGCCCATAGTTTACGAGGTCGATCATGCATATTCATATTCTCGGTATTTGCGGTACTTTCATGGGTTCGCTGGCGGTACTCGCCAAAGAACTGGGCCATCGGGTTACCGGTTCGGACGCCAATGTCTACCCGCCGATGAGCACGCAGTTGCAGGCGCAGGGCATTGAGCTGACCCAAGGCTACGACGCCGCACAGCTTGATCCGGCACCGGATCTGGTGGTCATTGGCAACGCGCTGTCGCGAGGCAACCCGGCGGTAGAGTATGTATTGAACAAAGGCCTGCCTTATGTTTCCGGCCCGCAATGGCTGGCCGATCACGTGCTGCAAGGGCGTTGGGTGTTGGCCGTCGCGGGTACGCACGGCAAGACCACGACCAGCAGCATGCTCGCCTGGGTGCTGGAACATGCTGGCATGAGCCCCGGTTTCTTGATCGGCGGCGTGCCACAGAATTTTGCCGTGTCGGCGCGTGTGGGCGAGACCCCGTTCTTTGTCGTCGAGGCTGATGAGTACGACAGCGCCTTCTTCGACAAACGCTCAAAATTCGTCCACTACCGTCCGCGTACGGCGATTCTGAACAACCTGGAGTTCGATCACGCCGACATCTTCCCCGATCTGCCAGCCATCGAGCGGCAGTTCCACCACTTGGTGCGGACTATCCCAAGCGAAGGTCTGGTGATCCATCCGACCACTGAGCCGGCGTTGCAGCGAGTGATTCAAATGGGCTGCTGGACGCCGGTGCAAACCACTGGCGAAGGCGGTCAATGGCAGGCGCGCCTGCTCAGCGACGACGGCTCGCGTTTCGAAGTGATCTTTAAAGGCGCAGTCCAGGGCGTGGTCGAGTGGGACATGACCGGTCAGCACAACGTGGCCAATGCCTTGGCCACTCTGGCGGCCGCGCGGCATGTCGGCGTGGTGCCGAAGCAGGGTATCGAAGCGCTGGGCGTGTTCAAAAGCGTCAAGCGCCGCATGGAAAAGGTCGCCGAGGTCAACGGCATCACTATTTATGATGACTTTGCTCATCATCCGACGGCTATTGCCACCACCCTCGACGGGTTGCGCAAACACGTTGGCGACGCTCCGGTGATTGCGATCATCGAACCGCGTTCCAATTCCATGAAGCTCGGCGCGCACCGCGACGGCTTGCCGGAAAGTGTGCGTCAGGCCGATCAGGCGATCTGGTACGCGCCGGCCAATCTGGGCTGGGACCTGGCCGCCACTACAGCGTTGTGCACGGTGCCGTCGGTGGTCTGCGACTCCCTTGAGGCGATCATCGCCCAAGTGAAAAGCCTGGCTAAACCGGGTACGCAGGTTGTCATCATGAGTAACGGCGGCTTCGGCGGCCTGCACGGCAAGTTGGCTGAGGCGCTGAAATGAGTGGTCCGGAACGCGTCACCCTGGCGATGACTGGCGCGTCTGGCGCGCAGTACGGGTTGCGCTTGCTCGACTGTCTGGTGCGTGAGGACCGGGAAGTGCACTTCCTGATTTCCAAGGCGGCCCAGTTAGTGTTGGCCACCGAGACCGATGTCTCGCTGCCGCCGAAAACCCTGATGATGCAAGCGTTCCTGACTGAATACACCGGCGCAGCGGCGGGGCAAATTCGGGTGTATGGCAAGGAAGACTGGATGTCGCCCGTGGCCTCCGGCTCGGGTTCGCCCAGCGCGATGGTGGTGGTGCCCTGTTCCACGGGCACCTTGTCGGCGATTGCGACCGGGGCATGCAACAACCTGATCGAGCGTGCGGCAGACGTGACGTTGAAGGAGCGCCGCCAATTGATTCTGGTGCCGCGCGAGGCACCGTTTTCCAGTATCCATCTGGAGAACATGCTCAAACTGTCGAACATGGGCGTGGTGATTCTGCCGGCGTCACCGGGCTTCTATCATCAGCCGCAAACCATTGATGACCTGATCGACTTTGTGGTCGCACGGATTCTCAATGTGCTGAATATCCCTCAAGACATGTTGCCGCGCTGGGGCGAGCACCACCTGAGTGCAGATGAATAAGCGCCTGCTGTTGACCCTGTTGGTGCTACAGCTGACGGGGTGTGCCACGGCCAGAACGCTGGATGCCGCCAAACCTGGGGCCCCCGTTGTGTATTCGGGTACGCGTCTGGATTGGTATGCGATGCAGGGTGGTTGCTGCGAGATGGATCGTTTCGGTGCCGAGGCGCCGAGCTATCCAGGCGTGGACCTGCCCGCCAGCGCGTTGCTCGACACCCTGCTTTTACCGTTGTCGCTGCTGACCGTGTTGGGTGTGGGGTTTCAGGCGACGGGCGGCTTGTAGACGGCTGAATCTGGCGTGCTGTCGGGCTCACTTGCCCAGCTTGTTCAACTCTTCGGCTTCGACGATCCGCACCCCGTCCTGTTCTTCCAGCGCGAGGCGCCACAGGGCCCTGGCGAGGCAGCAGGCTTCGATACCGCGATATTTGCCGGGAATCAATTTCGCCAAGGGACCTGCTATTTGTTCGGCCAGGCGCTGCTCGTTACGGCTGCCGATCAATAACGAGGGACGGACGATGGTCAGTTGCGGCCAGTCCTGGGCTTTGAGCGCTTGCTCCATTTCGCCCTTGACCCGGCTGTAGAAGATGCTCGATTTTGGGTCGGCTGTGACCGCGCTGATGACCACCAGATGCCGTGCCCCGAGTTCGCGAGCGCGCTTGCCGAAGGCCGCCACCAGATCCAGATCGACCGCGCGAAACGCTTCCTGCGAGCCAGCCTGCTTGATCGTGGTGCCCAGGCAGCAATAGGCGATGTCGACCCGCCCGCTCAACGTTGGCAGCAGTGCATTGAGTTCACCCACCGGATTTTCCAGGCGAGGGTGCTTGCTCAGGGGTTTACGGGTCGGTGCCAGCACGCGGCTGACGGTGGGTTCGTTGAGTAAACGATCGAGTAAATGTTCGCCGGTCAGACCGGTGGCTCCAGCAAGCAAGATGTGTTGGGGCGTCAAATACATGCTGTTTCTCCCTTTTATTCTACAAGGCAGTCTAGCGGTTGCCCGTGGTCTTCGCTTCCTTGCTGCTCAAAGATGTAGTGAGGGCCCTCTGCGCCTGGTTCTTGCGCAACTGCTGCCAGTGCGCGATGACGCCCTTGGGCGCCCAGATCTGCGGCTCGGATGCCTCGAAGCTTTCGGTTATTTCGCGGGCGGCGACGTACGATTTGGCATCGTTGAACGCTTGTTGCAGGTTGTCTGTTTCAACCAGCGCTTTGGCGAACATGGCTTCACCAAAGTAAGTGAAGTCGACCTCTTCCGAGCAGCCGAAAGACACTCGGTCCGCACGCGAGGCGGTGATCACCACGGTTTTTTCGTCTTTGAGTGCCGGAATGAAACCACCGGAATAGCAGGCGGAAATCACGATGATTTTGTCGCGGCCTTTTAACGGGGCGAGGACGACGGCCAGCTCATCGGCGGGCAGGTCGGCCAGTTCCATGCGTGGTTGATCAAGCACTAGCTCATGTTCTTGAGTGCCGTGGCTGGTCAGGTAGATGAACACCAGATCTTCCGGTCCGCTGCGTTGCGCCAAGGTCTGCACCGCACGGCTGATACTTTCGCGGGTCGCCAGCGCCCGGTCGTTCATGTGATCGCGATGATTGACCAAGCTGATCTGCCCGTAGGCGCCGAAGCGCGTGGCCAGCAGGTTGTTCACGTAATCCGCTTCGCGCATGAATACGCTCTGCTTGCCGTCGCCGCCCACGACCAGGCTGTACAGCTCGACCGCGGAAGTGGAGGCGGGCACTGCGGCCAGGGCTTTTTCCAGCAGCGGGCCTTGGGCGAGTAAGCCGACCTCAAGTGCATCGGGCAACAGGTTGCCTTGCGCGTCTCGCACACGCTGACCGTTGGCCCAGGTGCCGCTTTGAACGCTGCCGTCCGCCAGGGTCAAGGTGCCCTTGCCTTGATAGGTGTCGTCGGCGAGCTGACCTTGATAGGTGCTGCCATCGACCAGGTACAGAAAACCCTCGCCGTTGAAGCGCCAGTTGCTGAACTGACCCTGGTAATGGCTGCCATCGGCACCGATCAGTTCGCCCTTGCCGTTGAGCGCGCCGTCTTTGAACTGCCCGATCCAGACATCGCCGTCGCTGTTTTCGTAGCGGCCTTTGCCTTGCAGTTGGTTGTTGCTGAAGCCGCCGACGTATTGATCACCCTCGGCGCTGTTGAAGCTGCCGTTGCCTTCCAACTGACCGTTGACGAATTTGCCGCTGAATTGATTGCCACTGGCGTCGCTGCGCTGGCCTTCGCCATTGGGTTTGCCGTGGGCGAACAGGCCTTGATATTGGCTGCCGTCATCAAGCTCGAGGTGGCCGAGGCCGTCGTATTGGTCAGCCTTGAATTCGCCCCGATAGGCCATGCCTGGCTCTTTGAGCGTGCCTTCACCCTCGCGTCGGCCCAGCTTGAAGCCGCCGACATAACTGCCGGTGCTGGTGGTCAACGTGCCGAAGCCGTGAAACAGACCGTTCTGGAATTGGCCGCGATAGACGTCGCCGTTGCTGGCGTGCCATTCGCCGGCGCCATGCCACTGGCCATTCTGGAACTGACCGGCATACCAACTGCCGTTGGGGTAGTCGACCCGGCCCTGGCCTTGCAACAGGCCATTGACGACATCGCCGCGGTAACGACCGCCGTCGGGCAGACGTGCGTCTGGGGGCGACAGTGGTTCGCCCTCGCCGCAAGCCGCGAGTAAAAGAATGAGTGCCAGAGGGGCAAGAGGGGCGAACGCGCGCATGGTCGATCCTGAAGATAAAAATCCAAGCGTGTTGAAGACGTCCCTGAACAGTCGCTTTCACACAGCCGCGAGCAGTATGACGCAGCTATGTGGTTGCTTTATAGAGGCAACGAAACAGCCGGTAACAGCTGTTTCGCTTTTTAGTGGTCTTACACGAAGCACAACGACAGGGGTTCAGCGACGAAGGCTGGCTTGTCCTGGCCCTCTATTTCGAGGGTTGCCGTGGCTTTGAGCAGCCATTGGCCGGGTTTCTTTTCGGTGACTTGAGTCATGGTTACGTTGAGACGAACCCGTGAGTTCACTTTTACCGGCTGGATAAAACGCACGCTGTCCAGGCCATAGTTGACCACCATTTTCAGCCCTTCGGGCACTACGAGCAGGTCTTCCATCAACTTCGGGATCAGCGATAACGACAGGAAACCGTGGGCGATGGTACTGCCGAAGGGGGTTTTCGCCGCTTTTTCAGGATCAACGTGGATGAACTGGAAGTCGCCGGTGGCTTCGGCAAACACGTCGATGCGCTCTTGGTCGATGGTGAACCACTCGGAACATCCCAGTTCCTTGCCTTCATAGTTCTTCAGCTCTGCAACGGGTACAAAGGGCATAGATACTCTCCTTGTTGTCATCGGTTTTTTGTAGGCATGGCTGTCGTGTTCAGTGTTTTTGGGCGTCGGATTTTTCACCGTGCCAAGGCTTAAGATCAGCACGGGCTTTAGGGATGGTCAAGGATGTATGCCTTTGGCGAATGCTGATTTATCAGCCATCACGACAGCGTGCCTATAATGGCGGCGCGAATTTGCTGGAGTTTCTTATGTTGCTACGGGGTCTGACATGGCTGGTGTTGTTCCAATTGGTGGGCACAGCGCTCAATCACCTGTTTTTGCCGATACTGCCTGGGCCGATTATTGGCCTGGTGTTGTTACTGATTTTTCTGATGACGCGTGGCGAAGTCAGTGAGCCATTGAGTCTGGCCGCCAGCAGCTTATTGCGTTATCTGCCGCTGCTGTTGGTGCCGCCCGCCGTGGGGGTGATGGTCTACGCTGCCGAGATTGCCGCCGATTTCTGGGCCATTGTCGGATCGTTGATGCTGTCGTTGTTGCTGTCCCTGGCGTTCGTCGGCTGGCTGATGCAGAAGCTGGTTCTGCGCCAGTCGCGACGCGGGGAGTCCTCATGAGCATGGATTGGAGTGGCGCCTGGAACGCGGTGATCCATCATCCGCTGTTCGGCATTGCGATTACGCTGGGGGCGTACCAGTTGATGCTGGCCGCTTACGAAAAAACCCGCTGGATATTTTTGCAGCCGGTGCTTATCTCGATGTTGCTGGTGGTCGGCATTCTGGTCAGCTGCGGCCTGAACTATGCCGAGTACCGTAAAAGCACGGAAATCCTCAGTATTTTGTTGGGGCCCGCGACGGTTGCGCTGGCGGTGCCGCTCTATCTGAACCTGCGACGTATTCGCCAACTGTTCTGGCCGACCTTTACTACGCTCATCGTGGGCGGAGTGCTGGCGACATCCCTGGGTGTGACGCTGGGCTGGCTGTTCGGTGCCGATCACATGATCTTGATGACCATGGCGCCCAAGTCAGTAACGTCGCCGATTGCCATGTTGGTGGCCGAACAGATTGGTGGCGTCGCACCACTGGCGGCGGTGTTCGTGTTGATTACCGGGGTGATCGGTGCGATTTTTGGCCCCGGTCTGCTGTCTCTCATAGGGGTGGAAAATCAGGCTGCGCGCGGTATGGCCCTCGGTTTGGCCGCGCATGCCGTCGGCACCTCGGTGGCGTTGCAGGAAAGTGAGGAGTGCGGTGCGTTCGCCGCGCTGGCAATGAGTTTGATGGGCGTCGGCACGGCGGTATTCCTGCCATTGGCCGTTACGCTGGTCGTTTAAGGAGGCTTCCATGATGTTGCCATTATTTCCGCTCAACGCAGTACTGTTCCCGGGGTGCATGCTCGACTTGCAGCTGTTCGAGGCACGCTATCTGGACATGGTTAGCCGCGGGATGAAACAGGGCGAAGGCTTTGGCGTGGTGTGCATTCTTGACGGCGAAGAAGTCGGGCAGGCGCCAGAGGGCTATGCGCTGGTGGGTTGCGAAGCGTTGGTGCGGGACTTTCAGCAGCAGGACAACGGCTTGCTGGGGATTCGCGTGCAAGGTGGACGACGTTTCCGCGTGGTCAGTACCCAGGTGCAGCGCGACCAGCTGATTCTGGCTGACGTTGAGTGGCTGGATGAGCTGCCGGAGCGCCCGCTGCAGGAAGCAGACGCCGATCTGGTGGCCTTGCTTGCCGCCTTGGCCGAGCACCCGATGGTTGCCGCGCTGAATATGGGCGTAACGGCCAGCGGCCAGCAATCGCTGGCCAATCAGCTGGCCTATCTGCTGCCTTTCACCGAAGAAGACAAGGTCGAGTTGCTGGAACTCAGCGATGCTCAGGAGCGCCTGGACGCGATTCAGGACCTGCTCGATGAAATGCAGGGCGAGTTGCAGGCCTGACGGGTTAGTTAATCGCCCCGGTGGGGGTCAGGTACTGATAACGCAGCGCCGCGTGGGACAGTGAATGCAGGGCGAAGAAGCCGTATAAGGCGACCAGCGCTGGCAGGATCAGCCACCACACCCGCACCGGCATGGGCTCAAGAGGCGTTTTACGCTGGATGAAGAACAGGCTGGCGGCGCAGAGGCAGAACGCGAGCAGGGCCCCGGCCAGCACATCAGTTGGCCAATGCACCCCCAGATAAACCCGCGACATGGCAATCGACAGCGCCGGAATACCGCCCAGCAATAACCAGGTCAGGCGCAAACGCACCGGCTGACCTCGCCCTGCAAGTATCGCCAACGCCATAAACAGCGCGAATGACCCCGAGCTGTGCCCGCTGGGCATGCTGTAAGTGGTGAGCGGGTCGATCAGTACGTCGGGACGCGTGCGGGCAAAGAACCATTTCATTCCGGTATTGGCCAGTGCCGAGCCTACGGTCACTGCGCCAGCAAATATCGCCTGTTTCCATTGCCGGGTTGCCAACAACAGCACCAGCAACAGGGTGACGACGGCCACCTGGGTTTTGAAGTCGCCGAGCCGGGTGATCATCACCACAAACTGATTAGCCGCTTCGCTGCGATGTTCCTGCACCAGTGTCATCAAGCCCTGATCGAAGTGCGTCAGGTAGGGCCAGCCGAAAAATACCCCGGCCAGCATGACAAGGCTCAACACGGCGATCAGCGGGGTTGCATACCGCTTCCCGCCAAAGCTGCTATGGATACTGACGCCAAGCAACACCGCCAACCCACCACCGATCATCCCGGCCTGTGGCCAGAAGCCCTCGGGCAGCGGCAAGCGCATCGCCGCGCCGGTGGCCCAGCCCGGCAGCAGGTACGCGAGGGACCAGCCGGCGGCCGCGATCACGCTGACAGCCGCAAAGCGCGGGAAAGGCATGTCGAACATGCCTGCGACCATGGGCAGCATGGGTCGCAGTGGCCCGATAAAGCGTCCGACCAGCAGGCTGGCAATGCCATAGCGCTGGAAGTAGAGCTCCGCACCGCCGATCCATTCCGGGTGATGTCGCAGCCCCGGCAGGCGGCGGATGTTTTGGTGAAAGCGTCTACCGAGGAAATACGACAGACCGTCACCCAGCAAGCCGCCACAAAAGCCCAGTAAAAGTATTTCACCCAATGACAAGGCGCCACTGCCAGCCAGTACCGCGACGGCGAACAAAAGCACGGTGCCTGGCACGATGATCCCGGCGATGGCCACGCATTCGAGGAACGCCACCAAAAAAATCGCCAGACCCAGCCACGAAGGGTTTGCGCTCAGCCAGCCGGTAATGCCATCGAGCCATGGGCCCATGTCTCAGTTTCCTTGCTTGAGTAAAAAGTAATCGTGGCCTTCGACCTGGCCGCGTCGCAGCGGGTTCCGCGTGCAATACCGGGCGTAGGCGGCGTCGACGAAACGGTACATCAGGTGCCCGTCGCGGCCCTCGGGGATGCCCAGTCGTGTGGTCTGGATAATCTGCTTGGGCTCGGCACCGACATCATCGACGAACAGGTGCTCAAGGTCGAAGCGTTTGGCGTCCCACGTCGGGACTTTGAGCCCCAGCGCCTTGCACAGCAGGGTTTGACCGGCACACAGGCGCTCGGGCGGACGCAGCGCCCCCTTGGCATCAGGGTTGTTCAAGAGCATGTGCGCGAGGCTGTTGCCGTCGGACAGTTCGTCGACCCACGGATACGCGGACTTGATCAGCACAGCATTGCCGGGCCCTTCGGCGCTGAAGTTCAGCGAATCACCCCCGCGGGCATAGTACATATAGATGTGCCCGCCCTCGAGAAACAGCGCCTTGCGTTTTTCGGTGTAACCCAAGGACGCGTGGCTGCCTTTTTCTGCACAGTAGTAGGCTTCCGTCTCGATGATCCGCGCCGACAGCCATAACGAATCCTGGCCGCTCCCTACGCGATGACGAATCACCTTGCCCAGTAACGCCCGGGCGAGGACTTGCGCATCGCGGTTGAAAAACGAGTCCGGCAGGGGGTTGGGCATCGGTGCTTACGGTCGTCGAATGGCAATCTGGGCGGCGATGATAACAACAACTGTCTTAATCAAAGCTGAATGACGGTGTGTTGGGCTCCGGATTGAAATATGGGGTGTTCCAGAGGGCTTTTTATCCCGACTTTGCAGGGGTTATCGACCATCCGCCTGTCACCGCTGTCGTTACTCGGGCCCTACAGCTATAATCGGCCGCTTTCCTCTCTGCCAAGACCTCTGAGACCATGACTGAGTCCGTTCTTGACTACATGACCCGTTTGGGTCGCGCCGCCCGCGAAGCTTCGCGCGTGATCGGCCGTGCCAGCACTGCGCAGAAAAACCGCGCCCTGCAAGCCACGGCTGACGCTCTCGATGACGCGCGCACCGAATTGTCTGCTGCCAATGAGCTGGACCTGTCCGCTGGTCGGGCCAATGGCCTGTCGCCGTACATGCTCGAGCGTTTGACCCTGACGCCGGCCCGCATCGACAGCATGATCGAAGGTTTGCGTCAGGTGATCAGCCTGCCGGACCCGATTGGCGCGATTCGCGACATGAGCTATCGGCCATCGGGTATTCAGGTCGGCAAGATGCGTGTGCCGCTGGGTGTGGTGGGGATTATTTACGAATCGCGTCCGAATGTGACGATCGATGCTGCGAGCCTTTGTCTGAAGTCGGGCAACGCCACGATTCTGCGCGGTGGTTCTGAAGCCATTCACTCCAACCGTGCCATCGCCGCCTGCATTCAGCGCGGCCTGGCGGTCGCCAATTTGCCGGCAGCCGTGGTGCAAGTGGTTGAAGTGACGGATCGTGCGGCAGTTGGCGCGCTGATCACCATGCCCGAGTACGTCGACGTGATCGTTCCGCGCGGCGGCAAAGGCCTGATCGAACGAGTCAGTCGCGATGCACGGGTGCCGGTGATCAAGCATCTGGACGGCATCTGCCACGTTTATGTCAGTGCTCACGCCGATCTGTCCAAGGCTCAGCGCATCAGTTTCAACGCCAAGACCTACCGTTACGGCATCTGCGGTGCGATGGAAACCTTGCTGGTGGATCAGGCTGTCGCTGCCGAGTTTTTGCCGCCAATGGCCGCACAGTTCCGCGAAAAAGGTGTCGAGTTGCGCGGTTGCGAACGCACCCGCGAGCTGATTGACGCCCTGCCAGCGACTGAAGAAGACTGGAACACCGAATACCTTGCGCCGATTTTGTCGATCCTTGTGGTGGCGGATCTGGATCAGGCCATCGAACATATCAACCGCTATGGGTCGCACCATACCGATGCCATCGTCACTGATCATCAGGGCCAGGCTCGGCGTTTCCTGGCCGAAGTAGACTCCAGTTCGGTGATGATCAACGCCCCGACCTGCTTCGCTGATGGCTTTGAATACGGATTGGGTGCGGAGATCGGCATTTCTACTGATAAGCTGCACGCCCGCGGTCCGGTCGGTCTGGAAGGTTTGACCTGCGAGAAGTACATCGTGGTCGGCGATGGTCAGTTGCGTGGCCAGGAGCCTGCCTGACTTGGCCGATCCCGAAAAACCCGCTGCGCAGGTGCAACAGACGCCAGGCCTGCCCAGACGTATCGGTATGCTGGGCGGCACGTTCGACCCCGTGCACATCGGCCATTTGCGCAGTGCGCTGGAAGTCGCCGAGCTGCTGGGGCTTGATGAGTTACGCCTGACACCCAGTGCCAGGCCGCCTCATCGCGACATGCCAAGCGTCAGTGCGCAGCACCGTCTGGCGATGGTCAAGTGCGCGGTGGCCGGTGTGCCACCTTTGACGGTGGATGACCGTGAGCTGCAACGGGACAAACCGTCGTACACCATCGACACCCTGGAACTGATGCGGGCCGAGTTGGCCGCAGATGACCAGTTATTCCTGTTATTGGGTTGGGATGCCTTTTGTGGGCTACCGACCTGGCATCGCTGGGAAGAACTGCTGGAGCACTGCCATATCGTGGTGCTGCAACGCCCGGACGCCGACAGCGAGTCGCCTGACGCCATGCGCAACTTGCTGGCGGGGCGCGCAGTCAGCGATCCGAAGGCCCTGAAAGGGCCGGGCGGACACATTACATTCGTCTGGCAGACGCCGTTATCGGTGTCTGCCACCCAGATCCGCCAACTGCTGGCCAGCGGGAAGTCGGTACGTTTTCTGGTGCCAGACGCGGTACTGGCCTATATCGACGCGCACGGGCTGTACCATGCGCCGAACACTCAGGGGACCCTTTGAAACAGCCTCTCTAGATGGCGTTTCAGGTCCTCATACACACGAGCTGAATGAGTTTTTTATGACGAAGCAAAATAGCGAAATCCTGATCAAGCTGGCAACGGCTGCACTGGAAGACATCAAGGCCCAGGACATCCTGGCCATCGACGTGCGCGACAAGACCAGCATCACTGATTACATGCTCATCGCCACCGGTACCTCCAACCGCCACATCGCCTCGATGGTCGAGAACGTGCGCGACAAGGTCAAGGCTCAGGGCTTCAAACCACTGGGTGAAGAAGGCAAGGGCGACAGCGATTGGGTTCTGTTGGACCTGGGCGACATCATCGTGCACGTAATGACCGCCAGCGCCCGTCAGTTCTACGACCTTGAGCGTCTGTGGCATGGTGCCGAGCAAAGCCGCGCAAGCCATGAAAACCATGACGCAAACCCGTTTGACCCGATGGCAGCCGACAAAATGTTATTCGACAAAACACCGGCTGACAAAGAGTAAGGGGTTGCTGTGCGTCTGCGTTTGATCGCTGTCGGTTCGCGCATGCCAAAGTGGGTGGAGGAAGGTTGGCATGAATATGCCAAGCGTATGCCATCCGAACTGGCGCTCGAACTGGTGGAAATTCCGCTCAATACCCGGGGCAAGAATGCCGACGTGGCGCGCTTCATCCGTCAGGAAGGCGAAGCCATGCTGGCAAAAGTGCAGCCGGGCGAGCGTATCGTCACCCTCGAAGTGCACGGCAAACCGTGGAGCACCGAGCAGCTGGCGGTCGAACTTGATCGCTGGCGTCTGGATTCGCGCACGGTGAATCTCATGGTCGGCGGCCCGGAAGGGCTGGCACCGGAGGTCTGCGCGCGCAGCGAACAACGCTGGTCGTTGTCCCCGCTGACCTTGCCGCATCCTCTCGTGCGCATCCTCATTGGTGAGCAGATGTATCGCGCCTGGACTGTTCTGTCCGGGCACCCTTATCACAAGTAGTCGTGTGAACTCGCCCTAAATGTCCCAGCCGATTCGCCTCAAGGACCACGAGAAAGATGCCCGCCTAGTGCGCGGCAGAGTCGTGGTCGGGGCTGTGGCGGTGGTGGTACTGGTGTGCGTGCTGATTGCGCGGCTGTATTTCCTGCAGGTCATCCAGTACGAGTATCACTCGACCCTGTCAGAGAACAACCGGGTTCATGTTCAGCCGATTCCGCCACCCCGTGGGTTGATCTACGACCGCAATGGCGTGGTCGTCGCCGATAATCGGGCCAGTTTCAGCTTGAGCATGACCCGCGAGCGTTCTGGCGACTGGGGGCAGGTGCTGGACGTCATCGTCAGCGTGCTGGAATTGACGCCTGATGATCGGATGCTGTTCGAGAAGCGCATGAAGCAGGGGCGTCGGCCATTCGAGCCGGTGCCGATTCTGTTCGAGCTGACTGAAGAGCAAATTGCCCGTGTTGCCGTCAACCAGTTCCGGCTGCCCGGCGTTGAGGTGGTTGCGCAGCTGGTTCGCCACTATCCGCAGGGCGCGCACTTCGCGCACTCGGTGGGTTACATGGGGCGGATCAACGAGAAAGAGCTCAAGGTGCTCGACCCGGTCAATTACAGCGGCACCCACCATATCGGCAAAACCGGCATCGAGCGTTTCTACGAGCCGGAGCTGCATGGTCAGGTGGGCTACGAAGAAGTTGAAACCAACGCCCGTGGGCGAGTATTGCGTGTGCTCAAACGCACCGATCCTTCGCCAGGCAAAGACATCGTCCTGAGCCTCGACATCAAACTGCAGGAAGCCGCCGAAGCTGCATTGGCCGGGCGTCGCGGTGCGGTGGTTGCGCTTGATCCACGTACTGGCGAAGTACTGGCGATGGTCAGTCAGCCGAGTTTTGACCCTAACCTGTTTGTCACCGGCATCAGCTTCAAAGCCTATGCCGAGCTGCGGGACTCCATTGACCGGCCCCTGTTCAACCGTATTCTGCGTGGTTTGTACCCGCCGGGTTCGACGATCAAACCGGCCGTTGCTATCGCCGGGCTCGACAGTGGCGTCGTTACGGCATCCACCCGGGTATTTGACCCGGGCTATTACCAATTGCCGAACTACGACCACAAATACCGCAACTGGAACCGCACGGGCGATGGCTGGGTCGATCTGGACACGGCGATCATGCGCTCCAACGACACCTACTTTTACGACTTGGCGCACAAGCTCGGCATCGACCGGCTGTCGTCGTACCTGAACAAGTTCGGGATCGGGCAGAAGGTGTCGCTGGACATGTTCGAAGAGTCGCCGGGCTTGATGCCGTCGCGAGACTGGAAGCGGATAACCCGGCGTCAGGCCTGGTTTCCTGGCGAGACGCTGATCCTCGGTATCGGTCAGGGCTATATGCAGGCGACCCCGCTGCAACTGGCGCAAGCGACTGCGCTGGTGGCCAACAAGGGCAAGTGGAATCGTCCGCACCTGGCAAAAACCATCGAAGGCTTGCCGCCGGTAGACGAAAACCCGATGCCGGACATCGTGCTGCGTGACGCCTCGGACTGGAACAAGGTCAACCACGGCATGCAACAAGTGATGCACGGCGCCCGCGGTACGGCGCGCAAGGCGGCGATCGGTTCGCCATACCGGATTGCCGGCAAGAGCGGTACAGCTCAAGTGGTGGCGATCAAGCAGGGCGAGAAGTATGACCGCTCCAAGATTCAGGAACGTCACCGTGACCACGCCCTGTTCGTCGGCTTTGCCCCGGCGGATAACCCGAAAATAGTCGTGGCAGTGATGGTGGAAAACGGCGAGTCCGGTTCCGGCGTCGCGGCCCCCGTGGTCCGCCAGGTGATGGATGCCTGGTTGCTCGGCCCGGACGGCGTGCTCAAACCTGAGTACGCCAGCACCTCAAATGCGGAGGCTTCGGCCCGTGAAGAGTAATTTCGACCGCATCCTTTCCAGCGAGGACGTGATGCGCCGTCGCGCCAGTTTCCTCCAGCGCATTCATATTGATGGGCCGTTGTTGATCCTGTTGCTGACCCTGGCTGCCGGCAGTTTGTTCGTGCTGTATTCGGCCAGCGGCAAGAATTGGGATCTGCTGATCAAACAGGCAACTTCTTTTGGTATCGGTCTGGTGTCGATGTTCATCATCGCGCAACTCGAGCCGCGCTTCATGGCGCGCTGGGTACCGGCCGCCTACGTAGTGGGGCTGATGCTGCTGGTGGTAGTGGACGTCATGGGCCACAACGCCATGGGCGCGACCCGCTGGATCAACATTCCCGGTGTCATCCGCTTCCAGCCTTCCGAATTCATGAAAATCATCATGCCAGCGACCATCGCCTGGTACTTGGCCAAGCACACGTTGCCGCCGCACTTGAAGCACGTGGCCTTGAGCCTGGGGCTGATCGGTCTCCCGTTCATCCTTATCGTGCGTCAGCCGGACCTGGGCACCTCTCTGCTGATTCTGGCGTCGGGTACTTTTGTGCTGTTCATGGCCGGCCTGCGCTGGCGCTGGATTATCAGCGTGGTCACCGCCGCCGTGCCGGTGGCGGTCGGCATGTGGTTTTTCTTCATGCACGACTACCAGAAACAACGAATCCTGACCTTCCTCGACCCGGAAAGCGATCCGCTGGGCACGGGCTGGAACATCATTCAGTCCAAGGCGGCGATTGGTTCGGGCGGCGTATTTGGTAAGGGCTGGTTGCTGGGCACGCAGTCGCACCTGGACTTTTTGCCGGAAAGCCACACCGACTTTATCATTGCGGTGTTGGGTGAAGAATTCGGCCTGGTAGGCATTTGCGCCCTGTTGCTGATCTATGTCCTGCTGATCGGTCGAGGGCTGGTGATCACCGCTCAAGCGCAGACGCTGTTTGGCAAATTGTTGGCCGGCAGCCTGACAATGACGTTTTTTGTTTACGTTTTCGTCAACATCGGTATGGTCAGTGGCCTGTTGCCGGTTGTAGGTGTCCCATTGCCATTTATTAGCTATGGCGGAACCTCCTTGGTAACACTGCTGTCAGCGTTTGGGGTTTTGATGTCGGTCCATACCCATCGTAAGTGGATCGCACAGGTTTGATTAAGGTGAACAACTCAATGCAAGTAATGCGTAGCTGGGCTGCTCGATATGCTCCGTTGGTCGGCCTGGTGGGCATCCTTGGTTCAGTGCAGGAGGCGGCCGCAGGCGATTACGAAGGCTCGCCGCAAGTGGCTGAATTCGTCGGTGAAATGACCCGCGATTATGGGTTTGCCGGTGAACAGCTCATGGCTGTTTTCCGCGAAGCAGAACGCAAACAGGCCATTCTCGACGCGATTTCTCGTCCGGCCGAACGGGTAAAACAGTGGAAGGACTACCGGCCGATTTTCGTCACTGATGCGCGTATCGCGCGTGGCGTGGACTTCTGGCGTCAGCACGAAGCGGCTCTCGCACGTGCCGAGCAGGAGTACGGCGTACCGGCTCAAGTCATCGTTTCGATCATCGGCGTGGAAACATTTTACGGTCGCAACACCGGCAACTACCGCGTAATAGACGCCTTGTCGACGTTGGGCTTCGACTATCCGCCGCGTGCCGACTTCTTCCGCAAGGAGCTGCGCGAGTTCCTGATGCTGGCGCGTGAAGAACAGGTCGACCCCCTGACACTTAAAGGCTCGTACGCCGGAGCGATGGGATTGCCGCAGTTCATGCCCAGCAGTTTTCGGGCGTATGCCGTGGATTTCGACGGTGATGGCCACATTAATATCTGGACCAACCCGGACGACGCAATTGGCAGCGTTGCCAGCTATTTCAAGCGTCACGGTTGGGTCGCAGGCGAGCCCGTTGTGAGCTTTGCGACGGTGCGCGGGGAGCATGCCGACGAAGGTTTGAGCCCCGGAATCGATCCGGTAAAGAATGTTGGGGAGTTGCGAGCTTTGGGGTGGTCGAGTCATGATGCGCTGCGCGATGATATGCCGGTGACCGCTTTCCGGCTCGATGGCGAAAATGGCCCCGAATACTGGATGGGCCTGAAGAATTTTTATGCAATCACGCGCTACAACCGCAGTGTGATGTACGCCATGGCCGTGCATCAACTGTCTGAACTGCTGATCCAAGCACGGGGCGTCAAGTAATGCGGGCATTGCCGATTCGCAAACCACTAAAGTTCCTGGCCTTTGCAGCCTTGACCATCCTGGTGGCCAGCTGCTCGACCAGCCGCTCGCCACAGAGCACGACCGTGCGTTCGGGCCCCGGTCTGGACATCAACCGTGCGCACAAAGATGGTGCGCCGTGGTGGGATGTCGATGTCTCGCGGATTCCGGACGCAGTGCCGACCCTGCATAACGGCCCGTACAAGGCCAACCCCTACACCGTGTTGGGCAAGACCTATTTCCCGCTGTCTGACTCCAAGCGCTACGTAGCGTCGGGAACAGCGTCCTGGTATGGCACCAAGTTCCACGGCCAGGACACGGCCAACGGTGAAAAATACGACCTGTACGGCATGAGTGCCGCCCACAAGACGTTACCGTTGCCCAGCTATGTGCGTGTGACCAATCTGGACAACAACAAGAGCGTGATCCTGCGGGTCAATGACCGTGGGCCGTTCTATTCCGACCGGATTATCGACCTGTCCTACGCGGCCGCGAAAAAGCTCGGTTACGCCGAAATCGGTACTGCGCGGGTCAAGGTTGAAGGTATCGACCCGCAGGAGTGGTGGGCGCAGCGCGGACGTCCAGCGCCGCTGATGCTTGAACAACCGCAAGTCATCGCCCAGGCTGCGCCGCCTGCCTTTACGGCTTCCACTGGAACGGTCGAGCAATATACGCCACCGCCCCAGCAGCACGCTGTGGCAGTTCCAGCCATGCAAATTGATGCAAAAAAAAACGCTTCCGCACAAGCCTCTGGGCTGTATCTCCAGGTGGGCGCTTTCGCCAACCCGGACGCTGCGGAACTCCTGAGGTCGAAGCTGAGCGGGATGGTGCAAACTCCAGTGTTCGTCAGCTCGACAGTACGCAGTCAGCAAACGCTGTATCGGGTTCGGATGGGGCCGATAGACACTCAGGGTGAAGCCCAGCAATTACAAGCCAGCGTCCGGTCGGCCAATCTTGGCCAGCCGAGCGTGGTGACGTCGGATTAATAATTCAACCCGGGTTGGTTCAGGGTTGATGTGCAGTTGTTTGGCCGACGGTGACTTGCCGACAGAGCAAGCGATACATGCAACTGTTCACAGGGCAGCCTGATCAATCAGGCTGTTTTGTAAGCCAGGGGTAATGCCTGGCGTCGCAGACCGGATGAAAACGTCATTTTTCGCCAGTCAGATTAGCTTTGCCCGCGAGGGCATGTTTGCCCATTAGCAATTTCGAGAGACGGATGAACATCACCACCTTTGCAAAACGCCTGTGCCTGCTAGTCCCGCTTATCATCGCCCCTGCCGCCTGGGCGGCTGAACAGATGATGCCATCGCCGCCGCAACTGGCCGCCAAAGCCTATGTGCTCATGGACGCCTCCAGCGGTAACGTTCTGGTCGAGAATAACGGCGACCAGCGTTTGGCGCCCGCAAGCCTGACCAAGCTGATGACGGCTTACATTGCGACCCTGGAAATCCGTCGCGGCCAGATCGGTGAAAACGATCCAGTGACCGTCAGCGAAAACGCCTGGCGCACAGGCGGTTCGCGGATGTTCATCAAAGTGGGCACCCAGGTGACCGTCAGCGACCTGCTGCACGGCATCATTATCCAGTCGGGCAACGACGCCAGCGTCGCGCTCTCCGAGCACATTGCCGGCAGCGAAGATGCTTTCGCCGACATGATGAACAAAACTGCCGGCGACCTCGGCATGTCCAACAGCCACTTCATGAACCCGACCGGTCTGCCAAACCCGGAGCATTACTCGTCGGCTCATGACATGGCCGTGCTGGCCCGCGCGATCATCCATGAAGACCCTGCTCACTATGCGATCTACTCGCAGAAAGAGTTCTTCTGGAACGGCATCAAACAGCCTAACCGCAACCTGCTGCTGTGGCGTGACAAGACCGTTGATGGTCTGAAAACCGGTCACACCGACGAAGCGGGTTACTGCATGGTGTCTTCGGCAGTACGTGATGGTATGCGTCTGATCGCCGTGGTGTTTGGTACCAACAGTGAACAGGCTCGTGCGGCCGAGACTCAAAAGCTGCTGACGTACGGTTTCCGCTTCTTCGAAACCCAGACGTTCTATCAGAAGGGCACTGAGCTGGCTCAGGCAGCTGTCTGGAAAGGCGCCGAGCATCAAGTCAAAGCCGGTCTGGCTGATGACCTGACCATGACATTGCCTAAAGGCCAATTGAAAAAGCTGGCCGCTAGCATGACTATGAATCCACAGCTGGTTGCGCCTATCGCCAAGGGCGACGTGATCGGTAAAGTTGAAGTGAAAATGGACGACAAGATCGTGCACACTGCCGACCTTATCGCCCTCGACGCTGTCGACCAGGGTGGAATCTTCCGTCGCGTGTGGGACAGCATTCGCCTGTTCTTCTACGGTTTGTTCAACTGATATTGCCGACCGGCGTGCACCGGCTCTGACCCAGAGCGCGGTGCGTGCCGCTCGTCACGGCTTACGAGGCCGTTACTGCCATGACTGATACCGACGTTAAGTCGCATAAAATCGAATTTCCCTGCCTCGACTACCCGATCAAGGTGATCGGCGACACCGGCGTAGGTTTCACTGCCCTTGTGATCGAGACCCTGGCCAAGCACGCCACGCTCGACATTGCCACGCTCGCCGAGCGTCAAAGCAGCAATGGCAAATACACCACCGTACAGCTGCACATCACCGCGACTGGCGAAGAACAATTGCGCGATATCAATAGTGCGTTGCGCGCTACGGGTTTCGTGCACATGGTGCTCTGATGTCCGGCAGCCTGGGCTTCCGTGACCTGGGTCTGGTCGCTTACGAGCCGGCCTGGCACGCCATGCAGCGTTTCACCGACGAGCGCGCGCGCGATGTGGGTGACGAGGTCTGGCTGGTGCAGCACCCCCCCGTGTTTACCCAAGGTCAGTCAGGCAAAGCCGAACATCTGTTGCTGCCGGGTGATATTCCGGTGGTACAGGTCGATCGTGGTGGTCAAGTGACCTATCATGGGCCGGGCCAACTGGTCGCCTACCTGATGCTGGATGTACGGCGCTTGGGGTTCGGTGTGCGCGAACTGGTCACCCGGATCGAGCGCAGCCTGATTGCACTGTTGGCCAGCTACGGCGTAAC
The DNA here is from genome assembly GCF_056680355.1 of Pseudomonas sp. ASL8. NCBI lineage: Bacteria > Pseudomonadati > Pseudomonadota > Gammaproteobacteria > Pseudomonadales > Pseudomonadaceae > Pseudomonas > Pseudomonas sp. ASL8. The sequence goes on from NZ_CM155278.1 coordinate 2,302,562, forward strand.
AGCGGTAGCGAAAGCGGATGCGCCGGGTGTCTATGTCGATGGAGCGAAAATCGCTTCCCTCGGCCTGCGGATTCGCAACGGTTGTTCATTCCACGGCCTGGCGTTGAATGTGGACATGGACCTTGAACCGTTTCGACGAATTAATCCCTGCGGGTATGCGGGGCTGGCAATGACCCAGCTACGCGACCATGCAGGCCCGATTGAATTTGCCGAGGTAAGTGCCCGGCTGCGCGCGCAGCTCGTCAAACACCTCGACTATGCTGAGCAGACGACCCTAACGGGCGGAATCGACTGACTATGACTACTGCGACTGATACTGCGCCAACCCTTATCCCGACGCTCGCCATCGCTGAGCATGCGGCCCGTCCGAAAGTGGAAGCCGGCGTGAAGCTGCGCGGCGCGGAAAAAGTCGCGCGAATTCCGGTAAAGATCATTCCGACCGTCGACTTGCCGAAGAAGCCCGACTGGATTCGTGTACGTATCCCGGTTTCTCCCGAAGTAGACCGCGTCAAACAACTGCTGCGTAAGCACAAGCTGCACAGCGTGTGCGAAGAGGCATCCTGCCCGAACCTGGGCGAGTGTTTCTCCGGCGGCACCGCGACCTTCATGATCATGGGTGATATCTGCACCCGTCGCTGCCCGTTCTGTGACGTTGGCCACGGCCGACCGAAAGCCCTGGACGTCGACGAGCCGAAAAACCTGGCCGTTGCCATCGCCGATCTGCGCCTCAAGTACGTGGTGATCACCTCGGTTGACCGGGATGACCTGCGTGACGGCGGTGCCCAGCACTTTGCCGATTGCATCCGCGAAATTCGCCTGCTGTCGCCAAACGTCAAGCTTGAGACCCTGGTCCCGGACTACCGTGGACGCATGGACATCGCGCTGGAAATCACCGCTGCAGAGCCGCCGGATGTGTTCAACCACAACCTGGAAACCGTGCCGCGCCTGTACAAGGCTGCGCGTCCGGGTTCGGATTACCAGTGGTCGCTGACCTTGCTGCAACGCTTCAAGGAGATGGTCCCGCACGTACCGACCAAATCCGGCTTGATGCTGGGTCTGGGCGAAACCGACGAGGAAGTCATCGAAGTCATGCAACGTATGCGTGAGCACAATATCGACATGCTGACCCTCGGCCAGTACCTGCAACCGTCGCGCAGCCACTTGCCAGTGGAGCGTTTCGTGCACCCTGACGTCTTCGCCTGGTTCGCTGAGGAAGGCTACAAAATGGGCTTCAAGAACGTCGCCTCAGGCCCGCTGGTGCGTTCTTCGTACCATGCCGATGAGCAGGCGGGTGCCGCGATCAAGGCCATGATCTGAGCTGAATAGGCGCTGATCAAAAAAAGGGCCGGATAGTGATATCCGGCCCTTTTTTGTGGTGTCTGCCCTCACAGGGTGAACGTGATCACCTGTAGGCGCAGGCTTGCCTGCGAAGAGGCCGTTACGGCTTGCGCAGGTTATCCAGCAGTTCATGAGTCGGGTAACCATCGGCCGGCCAGCCGAACGACTGTTGTGCGCTACGGATTGCTTTGCGCGTATTGGCGCCGATGATGCCGTCAGGCGCGCCTGCGTCGTACTGCCGTGACGAGAGCAGGGTTTGCAGCTCTATGCGCTCAGAGCGGCTCAGAGGAAGGTCTCCGCGCGGCCAATCGCCCAGTACATAGCCGCCGCCGTTGAAACGCTCGGACAGCAGGCCGATGGCCATGGCGTAGGACGACGAGTTGTTGTACTTGAGGATCGTGCGGAAGTTATCCAGCACCAGAAATGCCGGGCCTCGGTAACCCGCTGGCAATAGCAGGGCAGCCTGTAGTTGCGCGACATTGGCGGGCAGGGCGCTGCCGCTGGGTAGCTTGAGCCCCATCTGCTGCCATTCGGCTACGGTTTTGCGTGTCGAGGCATCGGCCAGTGCGTAGTCAAAGCCTTGCGTCAGCTTGACTTCAAACCCCCACGGCTGACCTTTTTGCCAGCCCGAGCTTTGCAGGTAGTGAGCTGTCGAGGCCAGAGCGTCGGCCGGGGTATTCCATATATCGCGACGACCGTCGCCATCGAAGTCCACGGCATGGGTGTTATAGGTGGTGGGGATGAACTGCGTCTGGCCCATGGCACCCGCCCACGAGCCGAGCATGTTCTCGGGCGCGATATCGCCGTGCTGAAGAATTTCCAGCGCCGCCAGCAACTGGCTTTGCGCAAAGCCTGGACGACGGCCTTCGTAGGCCAGCGTCGCAAGCGATCGAATCACCGATTGTGTGCCCTGGAACTGGCCGAAGCTGCTTTCCATGCCCCAGATCGCGACCAGTGCCTGGCGGTCGACGCCATAGCGTTGTTCAATGCTTTGCAGCACATCGGCGTATTGCACGAGCAAGGCCTGACCTTTGCGCACGCGCACCGCAGACATGGCGCCGTCCAGGTATTCCCAGACCGGGCGAGTGAATTCGGGCTGGCTGCGATCAAATTTGACCACGGTCATGTCCGGCACGACGCCGGCAAAGGCTCTGTCGAAAATATCGGCCCGGATGCCAGCCTTCAGCGCTTCGACTCGAAAACCGGCTTCCCAGTCGCTGAAGCTCATGGTGGGCTGAATATCGAATTCGTTATCGCCGGGCACATTGGCGGGCGGGCTCGCAGGCAACGCGGCAGCCGCAGGGGTGTTAGCGACTTGAAGAGGCGTGGCGTCTGCTGCGGTCGGTTTTTCCGCGCAGGCGACTAACAGGATGAAGCTGGAGGCGGTGATCAGTTGGCGAAAATGCCAACGACGGGAAAAACTAGAGGGCATGCTTGGGTCCAGGGTATTACCGACAAACGCAGACCTTATCATGCCTGTACGTTCGAAGGGGCCTTGGCAAGAGTGGCGACGGTTCAGGCGGCCAGAAAGTAAGAAGCCTCCCAGCTTTTAGACTGGAAGGCTTCGCGGCGGTAGCTGCCTTTGCCCTTGCCGGCGGGTTCCTGACGACTGCGGAACAACGGCTGGGCGATGATGGACTTGGCCTTGTTGGGCCTGGACGGCTTGCTCATGGCGGATACTCTCTCAGTGGGGGTTGAATCGGTGCAAATCATCCGCTTGACGGAGGGATCTGTCTAATAGATGTCTGCTATCGCAGGCAAGCCAGCGGCTACAGGGATCAGGGTTTACTCAGCAGGCAAATTCAGCCGCTGTCCAGCCATCAGCAGCGCCAATCGGCTCAAGCTGCTCCAGGCCGAACCGGCGGCCTGGCCCTTGATTTGTGCGTCGATGCGTTGAGCATCCATCAGCAACTGGCCCCAGCGTTGCGCAGAGTGGCGTTGCAGGGCTTTGCTCATCAGCGGTTTGCGTTTGTCCCAGATCGGCGGTCTGGCTTGGCTGAAGGCCTTGTCCAGCGGGATACCCTGGCTGAACTGCAACGCCAGGTTGGCCAGCACCCGCAGTTCACGACACAGGGCCCAGAGAATCACCGGCGTTTCCACCCCTTCGCCGCGCAGGCCTTCAAGCATGCGCAGCGCATGAGCGGCTTCGCCGTTGAGAATGGCATCGGTCAAACCGAAAACATCGAAACGTGCACTGTCGGCCACGGCCCCCTGCACGGTTTCGACGGTTATCTGGCCACCTTCGGCCATCAGTTTGAGCTTTTCGATTTCCTGAGCAGCGGCCAGCAAGTTGCCTTCGACCCTGGCGGCGATCAGTTCGATCGCATCCTGGCTGGCCGTCAAGCCGGCCTGTGACAGGCGTTGACGAATCCACTGCGGCAACTGGCTGGCATCCACCGGCCAGATTTGCACGAACTGCGTGTGTGGACCCTCAACCAGCGCCTTGCCCCATTTGGTTTTTTGCGCGCTGCCGTCGAGTTTTGGCAGGCTGATCAACAGAATCGTGTCTTCGGCCGGGCGCGAGCAATACTCGATCAGTGCTGCCGCGCCTTTGTCACCGGGCTTGCCCGAAGGCAAACGGAGCTCCAGCAGGCGCTTTTGCGCGAACAACGACATGCTGGCGCCCGCCTGCAACAGCGTGCCCCAATCAAAACTGGCATCGGCGCTGAACACCTGGCGTTCGTCAAAACCTTGCTGGCGTACGGCCGCGCGGATGGCGTCTGCCGCGTCCTGACACAGCAACGGATCATCGCCGCTGACGACATACACCGGCGCAAGGTTGCCCTGGAGGTGTTTGCCGAGTTGGGCTGGAGTGAGCTTCATAGGTCAGAAGATGCCGGGGCCAGCGAACCGGCCCCGAGGCATTTATCGGGAAGGGATTTCAATAGGCGATTGTCGAGGTGTCTCGTTCTCGATCTTCTGCGCAGCTTCCAGGGCATCAGCATCCGCTTTTGCTTTGTTGTCTGCGGTCTGCTGCAGTTGCTCCAGTTGGGTCGGAGTCAGCAGTTGCAGACGAACCATCATGTTCTGGACGAGCTGGTTGCGCATTTCTTTACGAACCTGCTCCATTTCCTGATCAGAGCCCATCAAGTTGTTGCCGTCATGCACGTAGACTTTCTGCACTTGCAGTTTGCCGTCGAGCAGCGACAGGTCTTGAGCGCCATGGATCTGATAGTTGAGCACGGCGGTCATTTCATATTCGGCCGAACCTGACGCGCCGGTGTAGCTGAGGGAGCGCTGCGATTCGTTTTCATCGACCAGAATCAGTTTGTACGGTGCACCGGAATGAACCCGCACGCCGCTGCCTTCCAGGGTCTGACGCAACTGAGTCACGATTTCGCCGTAAGCGTTACGTGCAGACAGATCGATTTCTGTGATCGTCAGCTGGTTAGTGCCCGTGCCACGCAGCTGGAAACCACAGGCGCCCAGCAACAGGGCGAGACCTATCACCAGCAAATTGCGTTTGATCATTTGATGCTCCCCTTGAATCCGTAGGGGCCGACGTTGCGTCCCCTGAAAGTTGTGTTCAGCGCCCGATCGATACCGGGCGCTTGATGCCATTAGCTTGCGACGATATTGACCAGCTTGCCAGGGACCACGATCACTTTGCGGATCGTCAGGCCTTCGGTGAAACGCAGCACGTTTTCATTGATGCGCGCCGCTGCTTCGACTTCTTCGCGGGTAGCGCTGGCAGGCATTTCGATCTGTCCACGCAGCTTGCCGTTGACCTGAATGACCAACACCAGGCTGTCTTGCACCAGCGCGGTCTGATCCAGTACCGGCCAGCCAGCGTCTATGATTGCGCCGCTGTGGCCCAAGTGGCCCCACAGCTCATGGCTGATGTGCGGGGTGATCGGGGCCAGCAGCAGGGCGACGGTTTCCAGACCTTCCTGAAGCAGTGCACGGTCCTGTTCGGTCGTGTGCGCGGCCTTTTCCAGCACGTTCATCAGCGTCATCACCTGAGCGATGGCCGTGTTGAATTTTTGGTGCTGGCCGACGTCCTGGCTGGCGTTTTTGATGGCCAGGTGGATCGCGCGGCGAATGACTTTCTGCTCGTCGCTCAAGGCGGCGATGGCAAGTTTGACCGTTGAGCCCAGGCTGACATGCGCCTGAGCCAGACGCCAGACCCGACGCAAGAACCGGTGCGAGCCTTCGACGCCCGAATCGGACCATTCCAGGCTCATGTCGGGTGGCGAGGCAAACATCATGAACAGACGGCAGGTATCGGCGCCGTATTGATCGATCATCGACTGCGGGTCGACGCCATTGTTCTTCGACTTGGCCATCTTCTCGGTGCCGCCGATTTCGACCGGCAGGCCGTCACTGATCAGTGTGGCGCCGATGATCTTGGCTTTGCTGTCACGCACGAGTTCGACATCGGCCGGGTTGAACCAGGTCTTGCTGCCGTTGGCCTCAAGGCGATAGTACGTTTCGGCGATGACCATGCCTTGGGTCAGCAGGTTTTTGAACGGTTCGTTGGAGCTGACCAGGCCTTCGTCGCGCATCAACTTGTGGAAGAAGCGCGCATACAGCAGGTGCAGGATTGCGTGTTCGATGCCGCCGATGTACTGATCCACCGGCAACCAGTGGTTGGCTGCTTCCGGGTCGACCATGCCACCTTCATAGTGCGGCGAGGCATAACGAGCGTAATACCATGAGGACTCGACGAAGGTGTCCATGGTGTCGGTTTCGCGTTTTGCCGGTGCGCCGCATTTAGGGCAGGCGCATTCGTAGAACTCAGGCATGCGCGCCAGCGGCGAACCGGCGCCATCGGGCACGACGTCTTCTGGCAATACAACCGGCAACTGGTCTTCAGGGACCGGCACGTCACCGCAGGTGTCGCAATGCACGATCGGGATCGGGCAGCCCCAGTAGCGTTGACGGCTGATGCCCCAGTCGCGCAGGCGGAACTGAGTGCGTGATTGGCCGAGGCTCTTTTTCTGCAGGGCGACTTCAATGGCGTCGAAGGCGCCTGCGAAATCCAGCCCGTCGAAAATGCCGGAGTTGATCAGTTCGCCGTGTTCACCATACGCATCCTGCCACGGGGCAGGCGTTTCATCGCCAGCGCTGGTGCGCACAACGGCCTTGATCGGCAGGTTGTACTGGGTGGCGAACTCGAAATCGCGTTCGTCGTGAGCCGGGACAGCCATTACGGCGCCATCGCCGTAATGCATCAATACGTAGTTGGCGACCCACACCGGCAATTTTTCGCCGGTCAGTGGGTGCTCGACGAACAGGGAAGTTGGCAGGCCTTTTTTCGCCTGGGTGGCGATGTCCGCTTCCGCGACACTGCCGCTTTTGCATTCAAGGATGAACGCTTGCAGCTCAGGGTTGCCTTTCGCCGCCAAGGTCGCCAGCGGGTGTTCTGCGGCAACGGCGACATAGGTCGCGCCCATCAGGGTGTCCGGACGTGTCGTGAACACTTTCAGTGCGCCAGCTTCACCAATCGAAGCCTGGTGATACGGAAATTGCACTTCCATGCCACGGGATTTACCAATCCAGTTGCGCTGCATGGTTTTGACTTGCTCAGGCCAGCCCGGCAATTCGTCGAGACCCTCCAACAATTCTTCCGCGTAAGCGGTGATCTTGAAGTAGTACATCGGGATTTCGCGCTTCTCGATCAGCGCGCCGGAACGCCAGCCGCGGCCGTCGATCACTTGTTCGTTGGCCAGTACGGTCTGGTCCACCGGGTCCCAGTTGACGGTGCCGTTCTTGCGGTAGATCACGCCTTTTTCGAACAGGCGAGTGAACAGCCATTGTTCCCAGCGGTAGTAATCGGGTTTGCAGGTGGTGATTTCACGTGACCAGTCGACGCCCAGGCCCAGGCTTCGCAGCTGGGTTTTCATGTAGGCGATGTTTTCGTAGGTCCACTTGGCCGGGGCCACGTTGTTCTTCATCGCGGCGTTTTCCGCGGGCATGCCGAACGCGTCCCAACCCATGGGTTGCAAGACATTCTTGCCCAGCATGCGCTGGTAGCGGGCGATCACGTCACCGATGGTGTAGTTGCGCACATGACCCATGTGCAGCTTGCCGCTGGGGTAAGGGAACATCGACAGGCAATAAAAAGTATCTTTGCCTGGCTGTTCACTGACTTCAAAAGATTTTTGCTCGTCCCAAAAGGTTTGGGCGGCGGCTTCGATTTCGCGGGGCTGATAGAGTTCGTGCATGGCTACTTTTTACTAAAAAGGGGTGACCTTAACCTCTTCGTTGCAACTCTGAATCGGTCGGCACCGCTTGCCGGAAGATTGAGACTGCCTGTGCGGTGCGTTCGGGCTCAGGAGAGCGGGAAGTGGAATTACAGGAAGCGCCGTAGCATACATGAGCGCCGACTATCGAGGGAAACCCTGATTGCTTCGTCGATGCTCTCCGAGGCCGTTGGTCGCGGCATCGGGCTGAATCGGAGCGCAGCGCTAAGCTGTTGAATGAGGGTGCATGTTTTATCTTCAATGAGGTGAGCGGATGGCAGAGTTGCAGCAAACAGCAGTAAAACCCGAGCTATACGACCGCTTGATTAATCGTCTGGGGATCGCCCTGGATGTGGCCAAAACAGCAGTTTGGCTTCGTGATGAAGTACCTGTTGATCTGGAACTGCGTGGTCTGAGTCCTGCTGAATTCGAGTTGATCGAAGCCTATCTGGACACAGGCGCTTTTGGTTTTAAGGCTGATGATGTGTGGAGGAGTTCTTTTCCTGCACCGGAGCTTGATGGGTCGATTTCGACGCCGCGTCGTTCAGCCGAGGTCATCTGGTTGAAGGATAAAAAGCGCGACAAGGTTTCGATAAAGGTTAAATCGTTGTCTTTCAGGTGATTGTGATAGTCAGCAAACGTTACACCGTTGCACGTTAGCCTACGCAGGCTGCGGGCCTGCTTGATAAGCATTGTTGCTTAGCGTTAATCCTTCTAGGCTTCGAGCATCTCTGGAGATGCTCGATGCCTATTCGATACTTGCTCAAACAATTGCTCCTGCCGCCCGGCATTCTTTTGCTGCTGCTTTTGCTTGCCTGGTGGTTTCGTCGTTCTCGCCCGCGGCTCGCCGGGCTGTGCTTCGTTCTGGGTTTTGTCGGGTTATGGGTGATGAGCCTGCCGATTGCCGTGGAGTGGGCGGCGCGCGCGCTTGAGCAAGAGCCGCCGTTGGCGCAGGCCCAATGGGCGACCCTTGGGCAACAGGCCGATGCCATTGTGGTGTTGGGTTCCGGGCGTGAGCGCAAAGACCTTACGTGGGGCAGCGACATCCCTACCGGCCTGGCACTGGAACGCATGCGTTTTGCTGCGCGTTTGTCAAAAGAGTCAGGGCTGCCGATATTGACCACTGGCGGCCTGCACTACGACGAACCGCCAAGTGAAGCGGCGATCATGGCGGACTCGTTGCAAAATGACTTTGGCGTTACCGTGCGCTGGCAAGAAGGGCTCAGCCGGACTACGTGGGAAAACGCCACGATGACCGCTGCGGTGTTGCAGCCGTTGGGCATCAAGCGGGTGGTACTGGTGACGCAGGCCTGGCACATGCCAAGGGCGCGCTGGAGTTTCGAACAGGCCGGTTTTACGGTGATCAGTGCGCCGGTGGGGTTTGTTGGCGTAGACAATGCCCGGCCGTTCAAGGGCTGGCTGCCAGAGAGCAAAGCGGTTTGGCAGAGTGGGCTGTTGCTCAATGAAGCGGTGGGATTATTGATGTATCCGTTGGTGTATCGGTAGGGCAGGGCGTGCTTCTGGTCCGGCGTTGCAATGACGATGTCTTCGTGGACGGGAATAGCCACTCCCACAGTGGCGCACGGCCTGCCTGTGGGAGCTGCCGTAGGGTGTCAGACTGTCTTGGCAATCCGACCGGCCAACAAGGCCCAGCCAAACAGGAATAGACAGAAAATCGTCAACGGCCACGAACGCCAGCGCAGATAGGGCGTCAGTTCGTGCATCGGCACTACGTCGCCATACAGGATCCCCTGCTGGAACTGCGGGATGGTCACGGTGATCTTGCCGAACGGGTTGATCAGCCCGCTCACACCATTGTTGGTGGCACGGATCATCCAGCGTCCAGCCTCAAGTGCCCGCATTTGCGCCATCTGCAAATGTTGCAGCGGGCCGATTGAGGTGCCGAACCACGTGTCATTACTGACGGTCAGCAGCAGCTCGCTTTGGGCGGCCAAGCCTGCGGCGAACTCGGGGTAGACCACTTCGTAGCAGATGTACGGTGCGACTTGATAGCCCTTGGCTTGCAGCAGTGCCTGATCGCTGGGTCCGCGAGCAAAGTCCGACATCGGCAGGTTGAAGAAGGTGATCAGTCCGCGCAGCAGATCCTGCAAGGGTACGTATTCACCAAACGGCACCAGCTTCTGTTTCAGGTAAGTGCCGTCACCCTCGCCGACCACGGTGATCGCGTTGTAGTAGCGGTACTCGCCGCGTCCGCCTTGCTGACGAAGCGGCACACCGGTGATCAGTGCCGAGTCGCGATCAGCCGCAAATTTGCCGAGCATTGTCAGGAAGCCTTCCGCCGACTCCTTCAGTACCGGAATCGCAGTCTCTGGCCAGATGATCAGGTCCGCGCGTCTGGAGCTGAACGTCATGTCGCGATACAGGGCCAATTGTGCGTTCAACTGCGCCGGGTCCCACTTCATGCTTTGTTCAACGTTGCCCTGAATCGCTGCAACGCTCAATGGCGGACCCGACGGGGATGTCCATTCGTGGTTTTTCAGCGCAAGGCTCAGCACCCATGGCGCCAAAAGCAGCAGCACGCCCGCACCGAGAAACGCCTTGCGCGCCCGCAGCCGTGGCAGGTTGCACAGCAGGGCGGCGGTCAGCGCCAGGGTAAAGGAGATCAGCCACATACCGCCCATCGGGGCAAGGCCGGACAGGGGGCCATCAAGCTGGCTGTAGCCGGAGTAAAGCCAAGGGAAGCCGGTCAGGAACCAGCCGCGAAAGGCTTCCTGGGCCAGCCACAACGCGGCGAATGCCAGGGCATCGGCCAGCGGCGCTTCATTGCGCCGAATCCAGCGCGCCCAGATCCAGGCGGGCAGGGCGAAGAACAGGGCGATGGCCGCGATGAACGCCAGCATCAGCAAACCGGCCAGCAGGGCCGAGGCGCCGCCATAGGTGTGGATGCTGACGTAGATCCAGCTGGTGCCTGCGCCGAACAGGCCGAAGCCATAGCACCAGCCACGGCCCAAGGCCTGACGGGGATTCAGTTCACGCAAACCAAGGTAAAAAACGACCAGTGATACGAGGGCCACTGGCCAGATATCAAAAGGCGCCAGGGCCAGGGTGGTAATCGCGCCGGCCGCCATGGCCAGCAGGTTACCGGGCCAGCCGGGGCGGGTGATCCAGCGCATTTACATTCCTTAGCGGGAGATGGGACTCAAGCGTAACAAGTGGATGCGACGGCTGTCGGCATTGAGGATACGGAAGCGATAAGCACCAATTTCCGTGGTTTCATTGCGCTTTGGCAAGTGGCCGAACGCACTCATCACCAGACCGCCAACCGTATCGAATTCGTCGTCGGAGAACTCGCTGTCGAAGAACTCGTTGAAGCTGTCGATGGGGGTCAGGGCCTTGACTAGGAAGTCGCCACTGGGCAGCGGTTTGATATAGCTGTCTTCCTCGACATCGTGTTCGTCCTCGATATCGCCGACGATCTGTTCCAGCACGTCTTCGATGGTCACCAGACCGGCCACGCCGCCGTACTCGTCGATGACGATGGCCATGTGGTTATGGTTGGCGCGGAACTCACGCAGCAGCACGTTCAGGCGCTTGGACTCAGGTACGAACGTCGCCGGGCGCAGCAGATTGGTGATGCTTTCGTTTTCGCCGTTTTCCTTGAGGATCAGCGGCAGCAAGTCCTTGGCGAGCAACACGCCGAGCACGTCATCGTGGCTTTCGCCAATCACCGGATAGCGCGAGTGCGCGGCGTCGATGACGGCAGGAAGAAACTCACGAGGGGTCTGGGTCGCCTTGATGCTGATCATCTGCGAACGCGGCACCATGATGTCGCGCACTTGCAGGTCAGCCACTTGAATGGCGCCTTCGACGATGGCCAGCGCTTCGCTGTCCAATAGCTTGTTCTGGTGGGCTTCGCGCAGGAGTTCAAGCAGCTCCTGGCGGTTTTTCGGCTCGTGGGCAAAAGCCTGGGTGATTTTCCCCAGCCATGACTTTTGCCCGGTGCTCGATCGGTCTTCGCTCATAGCCCTTACTCGTGGTCCTTGCTGGTTGTCTCTGGATGATGATGGTCAGCGGTTTCGTCGTCGGCATAAGGATCGGGGTAGCCCAGTTCCTCAAGCAACGTTCGTTCCAGTGCTTCCATTTCTTCGGCTTCGGCATCGTCTATGTGGTCGTAACCCAGCAGATGCAGGCAGCCATGAATGACGAGATGCGCCCAATGGGCATCGAGTGTCTTGCCCTGTTCGGCGGCTTCGCGAACCACCACTGGCACACAAATCACCAGATCGCCGAGCAGCGGAATATCCAGGAACTCATCAGGCACGTCGGCGGGAAAGGACAGCACGTTGGTCGCGTAGTCCTTGTGGCGCCAGGTGTGATTGAGTTCGCGGCCTTCAGCTTCGTCGACCAGGCGAATGGTCAGCTCCGAATCAGCGCTGCGTTGACGTAACGCCAGTTCGCACCATTGGCGGAACTGGGTTTCGTTGGGGGCGGGCGCTTCACTGGCAAGTTGCAGGTCCAGCTCAAGCATCGCGGCGGTTGTCCCTGTTGGAGGAGGCTCTGGCCGGCGGCTCGTCGCTGAAGCGATCTTCGAAGCGCTCATAGGCCTCGACAATGCGCTGCACCAACGGGTGGCGTACCACATCCTTGGGCTTGAAGTGGGTGAAGCTGATGCCTGGCACGTCTTTCAATACGTCGATGACATGGTTCAGACCCGACTTGGTGCCCTTGGGCAAGTCGACCTGAGTGATGTCGCCGGTGATGACGGCCGTGGAGCCGAAGCCGATGCGGGTCAGGAACATCTTCATCTGTTCGACGGTGGTGTTCTGGCTTTCGTCGAGAATGATGAAGCAGTTATTGAGTGTGCGACCGCGCATATAGGCCAGCGGTGCAACTTCGATCACCTGACGTTCGATCAGCTTGGCGACATATTCGAAGCCGAGCATTTCATACAGCGCGTCATACAGCGGGCGCAGGTACGGGTCGATTTTCTGTGCCAGATCGCCGGGCAGGAAGCCGAGCTTTTCGCCCGCTTCGACCGCCGGGCGCACCAGCAGGATGCGTCGAATCTGCTCGCGCTCCAGTGCGTCCACCGCGCAGGCAACCGCAAGATACGTCTTGCCTGTACCCGCCGGGCCAATACCGAAGTTGATGTCGTTGCTCAGAATCTCTTTGACGTAACGCTGCTGATTCAAGCCGCGCGGGCGAATCATGCCCTTTTTCGTGCGCAAGGCTACGCCGACTTCGGCAGCAGGGTGGTTGTCCAGTTCGTCTACGCCCGATTCCTGGAGGAACAGGTGAACCATGTCTGGCGACAGATCCGTACCTTGGGTTTCCCGGTACAGACGGCGCAGCAGGTTTTCGGCAGAAGTGGTGTGTTTAAGTTCGCCAATCAATTCGAATTGATTACCGCGATTGCGGATTTCGATATCCAGGCGTTGTTCGATCAAGCGCAAATGCTCGTCGAGCTGCCCGCACAGATTTGCGAAGCGATGGGCCTCAAAAGGTTCGAGGATGAAACGATGAGGTGCTATGGGTGCGTTCAAGGTCGTTTATAGCCGCCCTATGGCAATGGAGATGGAATCAAGGATAACCCCGTAAATCTGTGTGGGAAAGCCTTCACTTACTAATGGTGGTTGGGGCGATTGGCTCGCACCGCAAAACTGTAGGAACGGGCTTGCCCGCGACCCGCTGCGAAGCAGTCGCGGACTCGTTGAACTCACCAGCGCCTACAAAGTTGTGTGCGTCGGCTTATTGCAACAATGACCCCCGCAGCGAGTGCGGCTGTGCGTCGTCGATATAGACGTCGGCGAACTGACCGATCAGCTTGGGATTGTCGCAGCGGAAGTTGACGATTCGATTATTCTCGGTGCGACCCTGCAACTCGCCGGGGTCTTTTTTCGAGTAATCGGTCACCAGGATTCGCTGAGTACTGCCCACCATCTGCCGGCTGATCTCGAAACCCTGCTGATTCAGGCGATGCTGCAAGGCGGCCAGGCGCTGCTTTTTCAGCGCTTCAGGGGTTTCATCTTTCAAGTCGGCCGCAGGCGTACCCGGTCGTGGGCTGTAGACGAAGGAGAACGAAAAGTCGAAACCCACGTCTTCGATCAGCTTCATGGTCTGCTCGAAATCTTTTTCGGTCTCGCCGGGGAAGCCGACGATGAAGTCCGAGCTGATGCTGATGCCCGGTACGGCGGCTCTCAGTTTGCGCAGCTTGGATTTGTATTCGAGGGTGGTGTGATTGCGCTTCATCGCCGACAGGATCCGGTCGGAACCCGATTGCACCGGCAAGTGCAGGTGTTTGACCAGTTCGGGCACTTCGGCGTGGGCCAGGATCAGGCTGTCGGAAAATTCCAGCGGGTGCGAGGTGGTGTAGCGAATACGGTCGATGCCGTCGATTGCCGCGACCACTCGGATCAACTCGGCCAGATCGGCCACGCGCCCGTCATGCGTCGCGCCGCGATAGCCGTTGACGTTCTGCCCCAGAAGCGTCACTTCGCGTACGCCGTTTTCGGCCAAGTGCATAACTTCGGCGACAACACCGTCGAACGGACGGCTGACTTCTTCGCCCCGGGTGTAGGGCACCACGCAGAAGGTGCAGTATTTGCTGCAACCTTCCATCACTGACACATAGGCGCTCGGTCCATCGACGCGAGGCTCGGGCAGGTGGTCGAATTTTTCGATTTCCGGGAACGACACATCGACCTGAGGCAGGCGTGTGGTGCGCGCGGCGTCGATCATTTCCGGCAAACGGTGCAGGGTCTGTGGGCCGAAGACCACGTCCACATAGGGTGCGCGATCACGAATCGCTGCGCCTTCCTGGCTGGCCACGCAACCGCCGACGGCGATCACCATGTCCGGTTTTGCCAGTTTCAGTTCACGCCAGCGGCCCAGCTGGGAGTAAACCCGGTCCTGAGCACGTTCGCGGATCGAGCAGGTATTGAGCAGGATGACGTCGGCATCTTCTGCGCGAGCAGTGACTTCCAGGGCTTGATGTTCGCCCAGCAGATCGACCATGCGCGAGCTGTCGTACTCGTTCATTTGGCAACCGTGGGTTTCGATATAAAGCTTCTTGGCCATGCGTGATCATCAGGTGATTCGAAGAACCGCACATTATAGTGGCGCCAGCCTCCGGTTCCTAGCGTTGCCTGTCCAGCGGACATGCTATAGTTTGCGCCCTCTTTTATATCCCCCGATTGTTACCCGCCCGTTATGACCAAACGTGATGCTCCAATTTACAAGGTGATTTTCCTCAACCAGGGCCAGGTGTTCGAAATGTACGCCAAGCAGATCTATCAAAGCGATTTGTGGGGCTTTCTGGAGGTGGAAGAGTTCGTCTTTGGTGAGCGCACGACCGTGGTCGTGGACCCGAGCGAAGAGAAACTCAAGGCTCAGTTCGAAGGTGTGGTGCGCAGTTTTGTGCCGATGCACTCGATTGTGCGCATCGATGAAGTCGAGCGCATGGGCACGCCGAAGATCAGCGAGGCCCGGGGCACCAGCAATGTCATGCCGTTCCCGATGCCGATGCCGGACAAGTAAGAGGCTGTTCAGGGTTCAAGGATTGAATCAGTGAATCAAGGTAATGGCGCGAACGGCGTACGACCTTCAGCCGATTGCAGCTCCAGCAGGTAATTGCGGAAAATCTGTCCCAGTACCTGAGTTGCGATTTCCAGCTCGTCGCGCTGCATCTGTGCAGATACTTCATCGGCCGTATCCAGCGCGTCCTCTGCACCATTGACCGCCGCCATCTTCAGCACGATATAAGCCTGAATGTTATTGGCTTGCACGCCTTCGCCCCGATAAAACATCAAACCCAGCCGATATTGCGCCTGGGCATGGCCTTGCAGCGAAGCCTGCTCGAAGTAGTTCAGTGCCTGGGTGAGATCACGCGGTGCGTTTTTGCCGTCGTAGTAAAACTCGCCCAACTCGAATTGTGCTTGTGCATCCCCGGTTTGCGCAGCTTTTTGGCATGCCGCCAACGCCTCAGGCAGATTGTCTGGCTGAGTATTGAGGGTGCAACGACCCACCGCTGGGATTAACAACGAGTTGCCGCCTGCATTCGCCAGCAGGGGATGAAGAAGCAACAGGCAGCCCAAAGCAAGGGCCCGGCCGGTGCGGTTCATGGGAATCGACTTGCCTCTGAAAAGGTGCGGGCGTACCCGTCCAGCGGAACGTGCTGGCGGCACATTATGAAATAAGCAGGGCCAACCTTACAAAGTCTTTACTGATTTTCTGCTGCGCGGGCTTGATGTGCCTGATTTTGCGAGGGAAAAGGCTGATCAAACCCCCATAAATCCCCTTGTAGGAGCGCGCTTGCCCGCGATCGACCGTGAAACGGTCGAAAACCGGTGTCAAGATTCTTCCAGAAAACCGCGTTTTGGCGGCTCCTACAGGAGATCGGCTGTGGCTTATTTCAATGCAGCAAACGCTTTTTCAGCAGCATCGAGGGTCAGTTGCAGTTCGGTGTCACCGTGGGCAATGGAGGTGAAGCCGGCTTCGAATGCGCTCGGTGCCAGGTACACGCCGCCTTCGAGCATCAGGTGGAAGAAGCGCTTGAAGCGGTCGGCATCGCTGGTCATCACGTCCTTGAAGGTGACGATGTCGTCTGCACCGCTGAAATACAAACCAAACATGCCGCCCGCCTGAGTGGTCACGAACGGAATGCCCGCAGCGTCGGCGCGTTGTTGCAGGCCATCGAGCAGGCGGCGGGTGAAGCTGCTCAGTTCGTCATGGAAGCCTGGACGGCTGATCAGGCGCAACGTCGTCAGGCCTGCGGCCATGGCCAGCGGGTTGCCCGACAGGGTGCCAGCCTGATAGACCGGGCCCAATGGCGCGATGTGCGACATGATTTCGCGCTTACCGCCAAAACAGCCGACCGGCATACCGCCACCGATGATCTTGCCGAAGGTGCTCAGGTCCGGCTTCACGCCGTAAAACGCTTGGGCACCGCCGAGTGCGACACGGAACCCGGTCATCACTTCGTCGAAAATCAGGACCACGCCATGTTTGTCGCAGAGCCTGCGCAGGCCTTCGAGGAAACCCGGCGCTGGCGGTACGCAGTTCATGTTGCCGGCGACTGGTTCAACGATGATGCACGCCACTTCCTGACCGACTTCGTTGAGCAGTTGCTCGACCGCGTCGATATCGTTGAAGGGTGCGGTCAGCGTGTGTTTGGCGAACGCAGCGGGAACGCCCGCCGAGCTTGGAACGCCTTGGGTCAGCGCGCCGGAACCGGCCTTGACCAACAGGCTATCGGAGTGACCGTGGTAGCAGCCTTCAAATTTGATGATGCTGTCGCGGCCAGTGAAACCTCGAGCCAGACGAATCGCGCTCATGGTCGCTTCGGTGCCGGAGCTGACCATGCGCACCATTTCCATCGACGGCACGATGGCGCAGACCAGATCGGCCATCTCGGTTTCCATGGCCGTTGGCGCACCGTAGGACAAGCCGTGTTCCAGTTGCTTGCGCACGGCATCGAGCACGTCCGGGTGGCTGTGGCCGAGAATCATCGGGCCCCAGGAGCCGACGTAATCCACATAACGCTTATCGTCTTCGTCGGTCACGTAGGCGCCGACAGCGTGCTTGAAGAACAACGGCGTGCCGCCCACGCTTTTGAAGGCACGAACCGGCGAGTTGACACCGCCTGGGATGTGTTTTTGGGCGTTGGCGAACAGGATTTCAGAACGGGACATGGTCGGGTCTCTATTTGAATCGGAAAAAGGTTTGAATCGGCGTCAGGCGGATTTAAACAAGGCGTTGAATGCGCGGGCGCGTCGGGTGACTTCCTGGGTGCTGTCCGCGCCGAACAGGCCGTGGACCACCGCCAGCAGGTCGGCACCGTGGGCCACCAGTGGCGCGGCATTCTCCAGGGTGATCCCGCCAATGACTGCAATCGGCAGATGGAGGCGGGCGCGAGCCTGGTCCAACAGATCGAGGGTCGCAGTGGGCGCGCCGGGTTTGGTGCTGGAATTGAAGAAGCGCCCAAACGCGACGTAGCTGGCGCCCTCGGCTTTGGCTTTTTCAGCCAGCTCCAGTTGGCCATGGCAGGTCGCGCCGATGATCGCCTTGTGCCGTAACAGGGCACGGGCGACCGGCATTGAGCCGTCAGTCTGGCCCAAGTGCACGCCGACGCCGAGGCGCGCGGCCAGCTCGGCATCATCGTTGATGATCAGTTTCGTGTTGTAGCGCTCGCACAGCCTGAGCAGGGTATCGGCTTCGCGCAAGCGACGGGTTTCGTCGGTGCTTTTGTCGCGGTACTGCAACAGGGTGACGCCGCCCTCAAGGGCGGCCTCGACGTAAGACAGGAACTTGCCAGCCAGCAGTTGGCTGTCGGTAATGGCGTACAAGCCACGTAGTTTCATCGGTCAAACCTCATGGCGCGGCGTTACGGGCAAACAGGGTCTTACGAGCAAAAATCAAGGGGCAGACGGCGCGGCACGTATTGGCCTTTGCCCAACTGCTCGGCATCGCGCAACGTGCGCCAAGTATAGTTGAGCGCCGTTTGCACCGCGCTCACCAGATTTTCCCCCAATGCCAGGCGTCCGGCCAGTGCACTCGCCAATGTGCAGCCAGAACCGTGGTAGCTGCCGGGCAGGCGTTGGCAGGTGAACGTACGGGTTTCGCCGTTGCGGATGTACAGGCGATTGTGGATAAGTTCTTCGTCGCCGTGACCGCCGGTGATCAGCAGGTGCTGGCAAAAGGGCAGAAGCTTTTCCGCGCATTCGTCGGCGGTGCCTTCGGGCAGTTCGGCAAGGATGCGCGCTTCAGGCAAGTTCGGGGTCGCGATGGTGGCCAGTGGCAGCAGTCGTTCGCGCATGGCGTAACCGACTTCGTCCTTGCCCAGGCGACCGCCACCGCCAGCACGCAGCACCGGGTCGCAGACCAGGGGCAAATGCGGATGCGCCAGGAGCAGCCCGACAACGGTGTCGACCATTTCCAGCGAGCCGAGCATGCCCAGCTTGACGGCGGCCACGGTCGAGTCGTTGAGCACGGCGTTGGCTTGTGCCAATACCCACTCGCGGTCCAGGACCCGGAAATCGCTGACATTGACGGTGTCTTGCACGGTCAGGGCGGTGATTGCCGGTGCGGCATGGCAGCCTTGAGCGAGAAGGGCTTCGATATCTGCCTGCAGGCCGGCACCACCACTAGGATCGTGGCCGGAGAGACAGAGGACAACGGGGCGGGAGCTATAGGTATTCATGGTGCGCGAGCTTACCACCAAACTTTTTCCGGAGCCGCTAGCCGGTGTCGGATTTTTCATACAACTGAACGGCCCCGTCGCTTGTTTGAAGGGCTCGAACACGTCGACGGTTACTCGAGAGTTCTTCTGAAAGGCCCGGAATAGAGCCTTCCGTTTAACTAAAAGAGTGGTGTCTCATGGCCATTCACCGCTATGCTCACGCCATCCTTACCGAGGCAACAGTGCCTGGCCGGCGCTTCAGTTGCCGAGAACTAAGCAAATTTGCAAAAAACACGGTCTCACGCACAATGGACAGCCGGCGTGAAACCGGGCCTTGACGTGTTCAATACTAATAACAGGACCTGCAGGTTGACGGTGTCTCACAGGGAGAGGGGGCTTTGCGATCAGCCGGACAGGCCATGCTGGGGTTGTATGCGCTATTTGCTGATAATGCTGGTCGCCTGGGTGCCTCTTTTTGCCAGCGCCATCGAATTTGACGAGGATACCGGCACCTTGCCTTTAGGGCGGGCGGTGCAGGTGTTCGAAGACGTAACGGGTGAGGCGACCATCGATCAGGTCAGCGCTCCGGCCACGGCTGCGCTCTTTCGTGCGCTGAACGCCGACACCCTCAACGCGGGTTATTCACGTTCGGCGTTCTGGCTGAAGCTGGACCTGCAGTTTCGCCCGAAACGTCCAGACGTTCAGCGGGATTGGCTGCTGGAATTGGCCTATCCACCCATGGACCACGTCGATCTCTTCACCGCCGACGCCTCCGGTCGCTTTCGGGTGGCTTGGCAGACCGGGGATATGCTGCCTTTTTCCAGTCGCCAGATTGAACAGAACAATTACCTCTTTGCCCTCGACCTGCCGGCCAATCAAGTGCAGACGGTGTACCTGCGCCTGACCAGCCAAGGCTCGATCCAGGCGCCACTCGCCCTCTGGTCCAGCCACGCCTATATCGAAGCGCAACCTGCGCGCATCTACGTGCTGGGTCTGATTTACGGCATGTTGCTGGGGATGCTGGTCTACAACCTGTTCATTTACCTCAGCGTGCGTGACACCAGTTACCTGTACTACATCCTTTATATCGCCTCGTTCGGGCTGTATCAGATCTCGG
Organism: Pseudomonas sp. ASL8; assembly: GCF_056680355.1. Taxonomy (NCBI): domain Bacteria; kingdom Pseudomonadati; phylum Pseudomonadota; class Gammaproteobacteria; order Pseudomonadales; family Pseudomonadaceae; genus Pseudomonas; species Pseudomonas sp. ASL8. The sequence continues at coordinate 2,322,339 of NZ_CM155278.1, forward strand.
TGAACGGCGCGGGCATCGAGTTCTTGTGGCCGAACAATCCGTGGTGGGCGAATGCGGCAACCCCGTTTCTGGTGGGCGCGTCGGTGTTATTCGCCAGTCAGTTCTCTCGGCACTTTTTACAGACGCCCACCTGGGGCCGTTGGCTTGATCGCTTGCTCGTGTTGATGATGGCTTCTGCTGCGGTGGTCATGGTCCTGGCAGTGGCTGCCGGCTACGGTTTGGCGCTACGACTGGCAACGGGATTGGTGCTGCTGTTTACCCTGGTGATGGTCGCCACCGGCATCACGGCCTGGCTGCACGGGTTGCGCGTTGCGCGCTACTTCGTCATTGCCTGGTCGGTGTTTCTCACCGGAGGCCTGATCAATGCGTTCATGCTGCTCGGCTACTTGCCCAATAACTTCCTGACCATGTATTCCAGTCAGATCGGCTCGGTACTGGAAGTGGCGCTGCTGTCGCTGGCCTTGGCTGACCGAATCAACTTGATGCGCGATCAACAAGCGCAAACCCTCCTTGAGGCGGGGCAAAGCCTCGAACGTTTGAATCAGCAGTTGGCTACCAGTAACCGCTTGAAGGACGAGTTTCTTGCCACGCTCACCCACGAGCTGCGTACCCCAATGAATGGGGTGATCGGTTCGTTGGAGTTGATGCGCACGGTGCCGATGGACAGCGAACTGACGTTCTACCAACAGACCGCTGCCGACTCTGCCCAGGACATGATGGGCATGATCAATGGCATTTTGACGTTGACTGAATTGCAGGCCGGCAGGCTTGGCGCGGTGAATAGCCCCTTCAGTTTGCGTCAACTGCTCGCCAGCGTGCACGGCAGGTACGCCAGCCTGGCAGAGGACAGACACCTGGATTTCGCCATTGAGCTGGATGAGAAGCTGCCTGATAACGTGCTCGGCGATGTCGGCAAATTGCAGCAATGCGTCGGGTGCCTGCTGGATAACGCGATAAAATTCACCAAGACCGGGGCGATCATGGTTCGGGTGACGGGTCAGTCAGACGATGTGGCAACCCTGCGTTTGTTGATTGAAGTGATCGACACCGGCATTGGTTTTCATCGGCTGGATGAGGCGACCTTGTATCAGACATTTTTCCAGGTCGACGGCTCCATGACCCGTGAATACGGTGGCTTGGGCATTGGTCTGGCGATCTGCCGACAATTGGTTGAGCGGATGGGCGGCCGTTTGAGTCATGAATCCGAGCCGGGGCGGGGCAGTTGCTTCAGGCTCCGGCTTGAACTTCAGCGCGAAGCCGAAACGTCGCAATGCGGATCAATGGTCAGTCACGGCCCATGGTGAGTGGGTTGAGATGAATTGCAGGGTGAAAGCGCCGGTATTTAGTCGGATATGTCACTTTTTATAGGGTTGTGTGCGTGATTCACTGAGTTTTATGGGCGTGTCCTTTGGTACGTCCGCGAAGACAGGAGCGCTCAGGAATGAACCTGCATCAGTTCGCCGAGACCCATGAGGTCACCAACCAGCCGCCTTCACTGGACGGCATCAATTTGTACCGCATCGACCTGCCCCTGCAAGAGTGGTCGCATCGTTACGGTGCCGGTTGGGCGCAGTCGAGGATCGACACCTACGGCGCGCTGGCCGGGGGACCGCTGATGGCGGCCGGGTTCCTCGCCAATCAGAACAAACCGGTGTTCGTCAGCCATGACCGCTACGGAAATCGCATCGATCTGGTGGAGTTTCATCCGGCTTATCACGAACTGATGCGCACGGCGGTCGAGCATGGATTGCCGTCCCTGCCCTGGACCGATCCGCAACCTGGGGCTCACGTCGCACGTGCGGCCATGAGTTACCTGCACAGTCAGGCTGAAGCGGGCAGTGGCTGTCCGTTGACCATGACGTTTGCCAGCGTACCAGCGCTGAAAATCCAGCCTGATCTGGCTGAGATCTGGTTGCCAAAAATCCTTGCCACCGAATACGACCCGCGCAATGTCGGCATCAGCCACAAGGCGGGTGTGACCATCGGCATGGCGATGACCGAGAAACAGGGCGGCACCGATGTGCGCGCCAACACCACGCGGGCCTATCCGGTCGGTGCGACGGGGCCGGGTCAGGCGTATGAGTTGGTTGGGCATAAGTGGTTCTGCTCGGCGCCGATGTGCGATGCGTTTCTGACGTTGGCGCAAACTGATAAAGGACTGACCTGCTTCTTGCTGCCGCGCCATCGCCCGGACGACAGCCGCAATCAGTTCTACGTCCAGCGCCTGAAAAACAAGCTGGGCAACTGGTCCAACGCCTCCAGCGAAGTCGAGTTCCGAGGCGCGCTCGCCTGGATGGTCGGTGAAGAAGGGCGCGGCGTACCCACCATTATCGAAATGGTGGCCATGACCCGTTTCGATTGCATGGTCGGCTCCAGCGCCCTGATGCGCCAGGCCCTGACTCAGGCGGCGCACCACTGCGCGCATCGCAGCGTTGGCGGGCGAGTGCTCAGCGAGCAGCCGTTGATGCAAAACGTACTGGCCGATCTGGCGCTGGAAAGCGAAGCGGCGTTGGCGCTGACGATGCGCATGGGGCGCGCGCTGGACCATCTGCAAGACTCGCAAGAAGGGCGCTTCGCCCGTTTGGTCACGGCCGTGGGCAAATACTGGATCTGCAAGCGCGCCCCGGCAATGATCAACGAAGCAGCCGAATGCATGGGCGGCGCCGGTTATGTCGAAGAGACCATTTTGCCGCGCCTGTACCGTGAGGCGCCGGTCAACTCGACGTGGGAAGGCTCTGGCAATGTGCAATGCCTGGACGTCCTGCGCGCGCTGTCCAAGGAGCCCGGCGTGCTGGATGCGTTGTTCGACGAGCTGGGCGATGGCCACGGCGACAAACGGTTGGCTGCGCACATCGTGCACCTTAAAGCGGCGTTCAAGGACACCACTGACATCCAGTACCGCGCACGACAATTAACTGAAGACATCGCCATAGGGCTGCAAGCCAAGCTCTTGCTGGAAGCCGGCAATGCCAGCGTCAGCGACGGGTTCATCGCCAGCCGACTGGCAGCCTCGGGCCGGGTGTATGGCACGTTGCCGCGAGGGGTTGATGTCGAGGAGCTGGTGGCAAGGTCGTCGCCGCAGGTGGGGTGATCCTGCGTGGTCCCTGCAGGGCTCAGCGTGTTGTCCATAAAAGCCCTTAGTGCCTTCGTCCGGCGATGCAGGCAAGATACAAGCCTGCAAGATCAGACAGGATGCGTACCGTGACCGAAGCTTTTATTGTCGTTGAAACCGCCGAGCAAGCCGTGGACCGGCTTGCTGTACTGCATGAGCGCGCAACCAGCGCGCTGAGTCAGGCGCTCAAGCGCTATCTCAAAGATCGGGTCGAGCCGGATGCGGCTGAGCGTGAACTGTTCCACTACCCGGAATTGCGCCTGACGTATCTGTGCCAGGGCGAAGTGCCACTGACGACTCGGGCCTACGCCAAGGTCCAGTTGCCGGGCACCTACAGTGTCACCGTGACCCATCCGTCGGCGTTTCGTAACTACTTGCTCGAGCAATTGGTGCCGTTGATGAACGACTTCACCATCACGGTGGAAGTGGGCGTCAGCGAGCAGAACATTCCTTATCCGTACGTGGTCGAGCAGGGCGATGAACTGGCCGGCTCCGGCGTCACTGCTGCGGCGCTGGCGCGGGTATTCCCGAGTACTGACTTGTCCGCTGCAACTGATGGTATTGCCGACGGTCTGTACGACTGGGCCAACACCGACCCGCTGCCCCTGGCGTTGTTCGATGCCGCGCGGGTGGACTTTTCCCTGCGCCGACTGGTGCATTACACCGGCAGCGACTGGCGTCATGTGCAGCCGTGGATTCTGCTGACCAACTACCACCGCTATGTCGATCAGTTCATCGTCCATGGCCTGGAAAAACTGCGTGATGACCCGCGCTTCGTGCGCATGGTCTTGCCAGGCAACGTGGTCGTCGACAAAAGCATGGATCACGGCGAGGCGCAGGCCATCGTCGCTGGCGTGGTCTGGCACCGCTACCAGATGCCGGCCTATCACTTGATCGCGACCGACGGTCATGGCGTAACCCTGGTCAACATCGGCGTCGGCCCGTCCAACGCCAAGAACATCACTGACCACTTGGCCGTACTGCGCCCGCATTGCTGGTTGATGATCGGTCACTGCGGCGGCTTGCGCCAATCGCAGACCATCGGCGACTACGTGCTGGCTCATGCGTATATGCGCCGCGACGGCATTCTCGACCGGGTCTTGCCGCCGAATATTCCGATTCCGGCCTTGGCCGAAGTACAGCTCGCGTTACATGAAGCCGCAGCACAAGTCACCGGCGAGCGCGGCGATGAGCTGAAAAAACGTCTGCGTACCGGCACCGTGTTGACCTACGACGACCGTAACTGGGAATTGCGCTGGGCTCAGGAACGGCCGCTGATCAACCTGTCGCGGGCCGTCGCGGTGGATATGGAAAGCGGCACCATCGCCGCCCAGGGTTATCGCTTGCGGGTACCTTACGGCACGTTGCTTTGCGTTTCGGACAAGCCCTTGCACAGCGAAATCAAGCTGCCCGGCTCGGCCAACGCATTCTACGAGCGCGCGGTCAGTCAGCATCTGAAAATTGGTATCGCCGCAGTCGACCTGCTGCGTACCCAACTCAACTCGCTGCACTCGCGCAAACTGCGCAGCTTTGATGAGCCACCGTTCCGTTAATTGATCGGTTGGGTTAGTCATTTACGCGAAGGGCCACTAAAGTGGCCCTTTCTGTTTTCGAATATTGAATCGTCATGCCCCGCACCCAACGTCCAGTGTCCCGCCGTCCTGCCGCCAACAACTCAGGGAATACCCGGCGCGTGGCCAAAGCCCCGCCCGCCGAACCCAAGCTGATCCTGTTCAACAAGCCGTTTGATGTGCTGACGCAATTCAGTGACGGAGAAGGGCGGGCGACACTCAAGGACTTCATCTCGATCCCGGGCGTGTACCCGGCTGGGCGACTGGACCGTGACAGCGAAGGCTTGTTGCTGCTGACCAACGACGGTCAGCTACAGGCGCGAATTGCCGATCCCAAACACAAGCTGCCAAAGACCTATTGGGTCCAGGTCGAAGGCGTGCCGACGGCTGAGCAGTTGCAGCGTTTGCGTGAGGGTGTCGAACTGAACGATGGCCCGACCTTGCCTGCGCAAGCGCGGCAACTGGACGAGCCTGAGCTTTGGCCGCGCAATCCGCCGGTGCGCTTTCGTCAGAGCATACCGACCAGTTGGCTGGAGCTGGTGATCAAGGAAGGCCGCAACCGCCAGGTTCGACGCATGACCGCGGCAGTCGGCTTGCCAACCCTGCGATTGGTGCGCGTGCGCATCGGCGACTGGACTATAGAAGGGCTGGATCAAGGGCAGTGGCGGGAAGTGCCGGCGTCGCTCTGAGACGTGGTTTGTTGCTGCTCGACTGTCCGGTCAGGCTTCAATAAACGCGATCACAACGCTTTTGACCACGAAGGCGAAGATACCCAGCCCGAGTGCGAAGAACAGAATAAAGGTGCCGAACTTGCCAGCCTTGGACTTCTTCGCCAGATCCCAGACGATGAAACCCATGAAGCCGACCAGGATGGTGACCAGAATCGTCATCATCCACTCTTCAAATAGCGCAGGATCGATATCCATCATTAATCTCCAACCGGATGGCAATGGGGCGGCGATTATACGGGAAAGTCCGGGGCGCTGCGTGAGGCTTAACCGCGCAGGTGCGTCAACGGTAGTTCCGTACTGGCCAGCACTTGATTGAGTACAAAGCTCGAACGCACGCTGGTGACGCCGTCGATACGGGTCAGATGGCCCAGCAGCAGTTTCTGATAATGATCCATGTCTGGCACTACGACTTTCAGCTGATAGTCAGCGTCCATCCCGGTCACCAGACTGCATTCAAGCACTTGGGGCAGGGTACGAATCTGCTGCTCGAAATGCTCGAAACGCTCGGGCGTGTGTCGATCCATGCCGATCAGTACGTAAGCGGTCAGGTTCAGGCCCAGCTTTTTGCGGTCCAGCAGCGCAACCTGGCGGGAAATATAGCCGTCATCTTCCAGCTGTTTGACCCGTCGTGAGCAAGGTGACGGCGACAAGCCGATGCGCTCGGCCAATTCCTGGTTGGAGATGCGTGCGTCACGTTGCAGCTCAGCCAATATATTCAGGTCATATCTGTCGAGTTTGCTCACTAAATGCCCCTTTATGATATCTATTGCGCTGAATTATCTATCTGAAGTTAAAAATTGCGCAAGTCATGTTTTATTGAGCAATATTCGCAATCCTCTGCTGCTGCCTCAGGCCTATTCTTAACACCAGAATCACTGCCCGGACATAGCGTCCAGCGCGGCTCTCCGAATCAGGTCAGCCGCGGCCGCCAACCCCACAGGGTTGGGCAGGCCCCCGGGCTACACACTGTCCAGAAGACGGCGTGAGGTGAGCCAACGTCAAAAGCGTTGAGCACGGACGAAATTCCCGAAGGGGGCCATCACTGGCTCCCTTTTTTATTGTGCGTGACCTTTAACTAAAAGCGCCCGTCACGTGTCGAATGGGCTGTTAAAGTGCTGCTCCTGGCGCATCCAAAAAGCAGTTTTATCAATGGGCATTTGCACCATAGTGAGGAAAGCATGAAATCGCGCATCTGGCGTTTGGCAGGTGTAAGTTTGCTGTGTTTGAGTGTCAACGCTCAGGTGCTGGCGGACGAACGAAATGATTCAGGGCCGAACCAAAACGGTAACGGCCGTAACGGCGATAATCATGAGCGTCCGGGCAATTCGGGCCAGGGCCGTCAAGAATCCGGGCAAGAGCAGCGTCAGCAGCAAGACCAACAACGTCAGCAGCAGGGGCAGCAGCAACAGCGCCAGCAGCAAGATCAGCAACGTCAGCAGCAGGGGCAGCAACAACAACGTCAGCAGCAAGACCAGCAACGTCAGCAGCAGGCGCAGCAGCAACAGCGTCAGCAGCAAGATCAGCAACGTCAGCAGCAGGTGCAAGAGCAACAGCGCCAGCAGCAGGGGCAGCAACAACAACGTCAGCAGCAAGACCAGCAACGTCAGCAGCAGGTGCAGCAGCAACAGCGCCAGCAGCAAGAGCAACAGCATCAGCAGGATCAACAGCGTCAGCAGCAACAGCGCCTGCCGATCCAGAGTCGCCCCGACGAGGTGCGGCAAACCCAGCAACCGCGTCAGGGCTATTACCAGGACAATCCTCGTCAGGGCAATTCAAACCAGAATCAACACTGGCAGAGCGGCAACTCGCCGCGTCCCGGTGGTGGCGACGGTCGACCTGGCAATGACCACTGGCAAGGCCGGCCCGATGGGCATGGCAACGGTTGGGGCCCAGGCCCGCAGTACCGTCCCGGCTATGAGATTAACCGCATGCCCAGCAGCCATTCGCGCATTGGCTGGCGTGGACAGGATTACTTTTACTCCGGTGGTTACTGGTATCGCCCACAAGGCCCACGCTACGTGATAGTGGCGCCGCCCTACGGGATTCGTGTGCGCAGCTTGCCGTCGTTTTCGCAGGAAGTCTGGTTGGGCAGCACATTGTTCTTCCTCGCCGCCGGCACCTATTACCTGTATCAAGCGGAGACTCAGGACTACGTTGTCGCCACCCCGCCGCAAGGTGTCGAGCCCATCTATGCCCCAGGTCCGCCACAGCAGCAGGTGCAAGCCAACGGCTATGATCCCGTGGCTTACCCCGCCAACGGTCAAGGTCCTGAGCAGCAACAGCAGGATATGTACGACTGCCATATGTGGGGCGTGAACCAAAGCGGCTTTGACCCGGCAGCCGCAGCCTATGCGCCTCCGGCCTCGGTTGCGGACATCTACCGCCGTTCGATGGCTGCTTGCCTTGCAGGGCGCGGTTACAGCGTCAACTAAACGCTAGGTTCGAGCACTTCCCGTGGGTCGGCGTGCACCAGCACTTCGGCCTTCGGGAACTCTTCCTGGATGGCATCGGCCGCTCGGTCACACAGGGCGTGAGCGACGGACAGGGTCAAATGCCCTGGCAGCTCCAGGTGTAACTGAACGAACCAATGATTACCCGATATCCGGGTGCGTATGTCATGGGCGCCCAGTACGCCGGGCACGCTGCACGCCATGTCCAGCATGCGCTGGCTGACATCCGGCGGTAGTTCTTGATCCATGAGCACCGACACGGTTTCGCGGGCGATCTGGACTGCGCTCCACAAAATGTACACGGCGATTGCCAGACCGAAATACGCGTCCAGTTGCTGCCAGCCGAACAGGGCAAGGATCAGCGCCAGCAGGATGCTGGCGTTGAGCAGCAGGTCGGAACGGTAATGCAGCGAGTCGGCGCGGATGGCGGTCGAGCCGGTTTCGCGGATGACCTTGTGCTGCAGCATGAGCAGCGCCACCGTCAACACTATCGACAACACCATCACCGCAATCCCCAAACCCGGCGCCCCCAACGGCTCCGGGTGCAGGATTCGTTCGACCGCTTGATAGGCGATCAGCGCCGCACTCGTGGCGATGAACAACGCCTGGGCAATGCCTGATAGTGCTTCCGCCTTGCCGTGGCCATAACGGTGATCGTCATCGGCCGGACGCAACGCATAATGCACCGCCAGCAGATTGAGGAACGACGCCACGCCATCGAGCGCCGAGTCGGTCAACCCGGCCAGCAGGCTGATCGAGCCACTCAGCCACCAGGCAATGCCTTTGGTGACGATCAGGATGCTCGCGACAGCCAGTGAGGCACGGGTCGCCAGACGCAACAGGCGCGCGTGTTCGGGGAGGGTGGTCATGGTGCTTTCCTAAATCAGGCTGACGGTTGCAGGCCGTACATCGCCAGTTGTTGCACGCTGCCACGGTGCTGGATCAGGCGTGGGTCATTGAGCGGCAGGCTACGGCCCAGCTCTTTTTCTAGGATTGCTTGCAGCTTGCTGTTATCGACGCTGCCGTCAGCCTTGATCGCAGGTTGCAGCTTTTCAGGGGTGACCTGGGCAGTGCTGCCGCCGGGCAAATAGATAGCGCCGGTTGCAAAGTCGACGCCAAAGGCGATCAAGCCGGGAATGATGTAGAACAACAGGCCGATGGCATCAAGACCGATCACCAGGGGGTCGACCTTGCCGTCGATCTGGCCACGGCGATCGGGGAAGAAAATGCTGCCACAGGCGGTCATTTGGGTCAGTAAGGCAGCGACCAGAACGCCGCCGATAATGCGGGAAGGAATGCGCATAAAGATCTCCTGAATGATGGGGGTAACTATACAAGGCAAATGCTTCATGGCTAAGACTATTGCAGTCGTCCTTCGTGCGATGACGCTGGCCCCGTATAATCGGCAGCCTGTTCTGGAGCTGCCATGATTTCTCTGCCAATCGATGCTGTCCTGCCTGCCTTGCGCGATGCCTTGGCGGCGCGTCACGAAGCGGTGCTCGAAGCGCCTCCGGGCGCCGGTAAAACCACGCGTGTGCCTTTGGCGCTGTTGCAAGAACCGTGGCTGGCCGGGCAGACCATTCTGATGCTTGAGCCGCGACGGCTGGCAGCGCGAGCGGCGGCTGAGCGGTTGGCTTGGGAGCTGGGCGAAAAAGTCGGTGAAACCGTCGGCTACCGGATCCGTCTGGAAAGCAAAGTCGGTCCCACGACCCGAATCGAAGTGGTCACGGAAGGCATTCTCACCCGTCGCTTGCAGGACGATCCGGCGCTGGAAGGCGTCGGCCTGCTGATCTTCGATGAGTTCCACGAGCGCAGCTTGGATGCCGACCTCGCACTGGCCTTGAGCCTGAATGGACGAGGCCTGTTTCGGGACGAGCAACCGCTAAAGATCCTGTTGATGTCGGCGACGCTGGAAGGTGAGCGCCTGTCCAGTCTGCTGGGCGATGCGCCTGTTGTCCGCAGTGACGGGCGTATGTACCCGGTGGCGATGCGCTGGGGGCGAGCGTTTCAGACCGGTGAATTTATCGAGCCTCGGGTGGTGCAAACCGTACTCGACGCGCTGGGCGATGAGTCGGGTAGCGTGCTGGTATTCCTGCCGGGGCAGGCCGAGATTCGCCGGGTTAATCAACAATTGGCCGAGGCCCTGGGCGAGCGCCACGATATTTTGCTGTGTCCGTTGCACGGCGAGCTGGACTTGAATGCCCAGCGCGCGGCCATCGAGCCAGCGCCGAGTGGCACACGCAAAGTGGTGCTGGCGACCAATATCGCCGAGACCAGTCTTACTATTGATGGGGTGCGGGTGGTGATCGATGCCGGATTGGCGCGCGTGCCGCGTTTCGATCCCGGCAGCGGCATGACTCGCCTCGATACTCAGCGCATCTCCCGCGCCAGTGCGACCCAGCGCGCCGGGCGGGCGGGGCGACTGGAGCCGGGCGTGTGTTATCGGCTGTGGTCCGAAGCCCAGCACGATCAATTGGCCGCCTACGGCACGGCAGAAATTCTTCAGGCGGATCTGGCAGGGCTTGCCCTGCAACTGGCGCGCTGGGGCGTTACGCCGGCGCAACTGGTGTGGCTCGACCAGCCACCGGCGGCCGCCTTTGCGCAGGCCCAGGACCTGCTCGGTCGGCTGGGTGCGCTGAGCCAGAAATCGGGTGAGGACTGGAAACTCACCGGGCACGGCCAGGCCATGGCTGAGCTGCCGGCGCATCCACGCATTGCGCATTTACTGTTGCGCGGTCAGGCGCTGGGTCTGGGCGAGCTGGCCTGTGACGTGGCGGCCTTGCTCGGCGAGCGCGACATCTTGCGTGGCGGCGGCGCCGACTTGCACAGTCGACTGACCTTGCTGGCCGGCACCGAGCGCGCGGCCCGTGGTGCTCAGGGCGGTGTGCAGCGGGCGAAACAATTGGCCCGGCAGTACCGAAGTCTTTTGCAGCGACAGCAGCGTAGCGCGGCTAACACCCCCGTCAGCGATCCCGATCACCCACGCTGGCTGGGCGCCTTGCTGGCGCTGGCTTATCCGGATCGCGTGGCACAGCAGCGGCGTGCCGGGGGCGCTGAATATCGCCTGGCCAATGGTCGTGCCGCGTTGTTCGCGGAAGCCGATGCCTTGATGAAACAACCATGGCTGGTGGTCGCCGATCTCGGCAGTCGTCAGGGTCAGCGTGAAGAACGTATTTATCTGGCGGCGGAATTTGATCCGGCGCTCTTCGACTCAGTACTCGCAGAACAAGTGATTGCCCTCGATCATCTGGAGTGGGACGAGCGAGAAGGCGTGTTCCGTGCCGAGCGTCAGCGCAAGGTGGGCGAACTGATCCTCAGCCGCGAGCCACTGACGGGTCTCGACGAATCCGCCCGCAGTCAGGCGTTATTGGCACTGATTCGGCGTAAAGGACTGGAGCTGTTGCCGTGGACCCCCGAGCTGCGCCAATGGCAGGCGCGGGTGGCGCTGCTGCGTCAGCTGGATCTGGACAAACAGGCCGATAGCGAATGGCCGGATGTACGTGATGCAGCATTGCTCGCGAGCCTGGAACACTGGTTGCAACCGTATCTGGGCAAGGTGTCGCGCCTCAGTCATTTCGCCAACCTGGACCTGTCGTCGATCCTGCACAATGTGTTGCCGTGGCCGTTACCGCAGCGTCTCGATGAACTGGCGCCGCATCACTTGAGCGTGCCGTCGGGATCTTCAGTGCGTCTGGACTACAGCGAGCATCCACCGATTCTGGCGGTGCGTTTGCAAGAGCTGTTCGGCTTGGCCGAAACCCCGCGCATTGCGGGCGGCCGACAAATTATCAAACTGCACCTGCTGTCACCCGCGCGCCGCCCGGTGCAGGTGACTCAAGACCTGGCCAACTTCTGGCGCAGCACCTATGCCGAAGTGAAAAAGGACCTGAAGGGGCGTTACCCCAAACACTATTGGCCGGATGACCCGTTAGTGGCCGAAGCGACCGCGCGGATAAAACCCCGGAAGTGAGCCAGAAAGCCCCGATGCGGCCTTAAGGCAGCATCGGCAGGAGAAACCGCGCTATCACCGGAAAGTGATCAGAGATCAGCAGGGTGTCTTCTCCTCGCACCTGAGCGTCGATGCGCTTGAGTCGCGGGCTGTAGAAGAAGTAATCCACGGTCCGGTCCGGGCCGCTGATGCGTGGGTCGTTGGGGAAGTGGGTTAGCCATTTGCCGCGATCAATACCGCCGACTTCAGCGTTGCTCGGGATCATCGGGTACTTGTCCCACAGGCTGTGCAGCTCACTGTCTGGCATGTACTCACTGCGCAGTTCCGGGGCGAGCCGTTGGTATTGGCCCAGGGGCAACAGATTGAAATCGCCCCCGATCAACCACGGCGTGCCGCGACTCTCGAATTTATCCAGCAGTTTGCCGGTCGCCTCTATCTGGCGCTGCAGCGTGTCGTCGTTCGGGGTGAAGGTGTCCAGGTGCGTATTGATCACTGCCAGTTGTCCGCCATCTCGCAATGGCAGGTAGCTCACGAGCAGGGCGCGTTTGGGTTGGAACTGGCGATGGATCAGATTGGTCGAGGGTTGCGGCAGCTGGATGCGTTCTGTGTGTTCGATTTCGTAGCGGCTCAAGGTGGCCAGTTTCATCCCGACGCTGCCAAAGATATGCGGGCTCGGAATGAAGTCGGCCTTCCAGTAAAACGCCTCCGAACTGCAGGGGTACAGATCACTGAGCCGTTCTTGCATTAACGCCAGCTGGTTGTCGTAGTCAGTGTTCTTGGCGCCGTCGTTCACTTCTTGCAGGAGGATGATGTCTGGCTGTTCATCACGGATCACCCGGACCACTTCATCGAGGTTGTAGGCAGTGTCCTCCGGAGTAGGGCGATCATCCGGGCCGCTGCCGTCGGCCATGTCGTACCAGAACACATAACGCTTGCCGGCCAGGTACTGGATATTCCAGGTCATGACTTTCAGCGCCTGGCCGGGCACCAACACCGGTGCCGGGTTTTTACAACTGGCCTGCAGCGACTCGCGTGCGGCGGGATGCCAGGTCAGGGTGTAGATCAAAAGGCACATCAAGCCCATCGCCAACAGGCCAATCAAGGTGTAGCGCAATAAACGGGTCATCGGCTCAACTTAGAACGCAGGACGTTCAATGACTGAATCGCGTTGCAAGATGAGCCTGAGCATAGCCGAGGTGTCGCCAAAGGGGCAGAGGCCTGGGAGGTCAAACCTTTTCCGGGGCGTCCTCGATCAGCATGAACAAGCGGAACATCACGACGCTGGTAAATAACTGCAAAAAGCTGCTGGTGCTGTCGATGATCAAGGAAACCGGCATGCTCAACGGTTCTGGCAGGATGAACAGGCTGACCCCTTCAAGCACCGACAAGGGCACGTAGACGCACAGCACACAGGCCAGGATCCGCAGAAAATGGCCTTGGGTCATCTTGATGCTCTCGCGCATGGCCGCCAGTGGCGTCATCCCGCGCAAGACCAGCAGGTACTCGGAGAACACCAGTTTGACCATCACCCAGATGCCGGGAATGATGAACATCGACAGGCCGAACATGATCAGCAGCGTGCTCAAGGCCGAGAGCACGGCAAAGGTCGGCCACAGCCGTAGCGCCATGGCCATCAAGTCGCGTTTACGCGGTTGTTCGCTGCGGGTGCGGGCGTCCAGGAACAGAATCAGCGCGCCGGTATACAGTGGGTAGAACAGCAGCCCCACGAGTAATTCGTAAGCAGGCGAGGCGTCAGCGGCCAGCGCATTGCTGAGCATTTGTTTACTCAAGGCCTCGACCACCACCAGCGGCAGGCACAGCATCAGGATGCTGCTCAGGTTGCGCCGGAAAAAGTACAGCGAGTCTTGTAGAACGGTCAGCGGATTCATTGATCGGATCGCAAGGCAAAAAGCGGTGCCACACTTTAGCGTATGGCCGGGGACGGGCCAACCGCGCACTTAGCCCGGAGACGTGTCCACGGGTGAGGCAACATTTTGAAACCTCTATTGAAACGGCGTCGATCAACCCCATTACCTTGAATACGTCCGGTCAATCTGACTGGGTGATGTTTTTTAACGGCAATCTAACGAGGTCGCCATGAACAGCGAAGAACAAACCCTGATCGATGGCCTGTTCTCGAAAGTGAGGCAAGCCGAAGCGGATTCAGCCCCCCGGGATGCCCAGGCTGAAGCACGGATCAAGGAGCATCTGAACCAGCAACCAGCCGCCCCGTACTACATGGCGCAGGCGATCCTGGTGCAAGAAGCAGCGATCAAACAACTCGATGAGCACGGCAAACAGCTCGCCGAGCAGGTCAAGCAACTGCAGGCCCAACTGCAACAAGCGCAGGCTCAGGCCCAAGCGGCAGCTCCGGCGCCAAGCAGCGGCGGTTTCCTGTCGAGCATTTTTGGTGGCTCGCGCGACGCTCAGCCTCAAGCCCAGCCACAATCGTTCTCGCAGCCTCGTCCGGCAGCCGCGCAGCCTTCTTCCGGTGGCTGGCGCGAACCGTCACCGTCGGCAAGCCCGCCACCGTATAACGCCCCACAAGGCAATTACGCGGCTCCGCCTCAAGGCCAGTTTCAACCACAAGCACCTGCCGCGCCGATGGGCAGTGGATTTCTCGGCGGCGCATTGAAGACGGCAGCCGGTGTGGCCGGTGGCGTGATGTTGGCACAAGGCATCAGTAGCCTGTTCCATCACAACCAGCAACCGCAGGAAGTGGTCGAGGTGATCAAGGAAGAGCCAGCCCAGGCCAGTGACAACAGCAGCAATAATGACTGGGGTAATGACAATCAGCGCGTGACCGACAACAACGGCTATGGCAACGACCAGGGTGGTTTCGCCGATACCGACTACGGCAATGATGACGGCGGTTCGTTTTCCGACGATGACGATTCCTTCGTCTGATTAAAGTGCGCTACAGGGGTAACACCCTTTCTCTTCAAATATCCCCCAAGCTGGCATACTGAGCACCGACCCAATCTCCGGGTCGTTGCTGCCAGCTTGCGCACGCCTGCGCCATGAGGATTTCCGGTGAAGAAAATCGCGGTGTTCGCCGATGTACAGAACCTCTATTACACCGTGCGCCAGGCTTATGGTTGCCACTTCAACTACGCCGCCCTGTGGGCCGATATCAGCCAGCGCGGGCAGATTGTCGAGGCGTATGCCTACGCCATCGATCGGGGTGACAGCAAACAACAGCAGTTCCAGCAGATTCTGCGCAATCTCGGTTTTACCGTGAAACTCAAACCTTATATCCAGCGCAGCGATGGCTCGGCCAAGGGCGACTGGGACGTGGGTATCACCATCGATATCATGGACGCCGCGCCGCATGTCGATGAGGTGGTGTTGGCTTCGGGTGATGGCGATTTCGATCTGCTGCTCGATCGTATCATCAGCAAACACGGGGTCGAAGCCATCGCGTATGGCGTGCCAGGGTTGACCGCGAACTCACTGATTCGCGCCGCCAGCCGTTATGTGCCGATCGAAGGCGCGCTGCTGCTGAAAAGCTGATCGGCTGAAACGCAGAAACGCTGACTTTTTTGTATTTGAAATTTTTGACGGGTTGGATCACGTTTGGAACGTATTGCAGTCATCGACTTTGAAACCACTGGCATTTCCCCCAACAACAGCTGCCGGGCCACCGAAATTGCCGTGGTGATCATGGAGCAGGGGCGCATTGTCGAGCGTTACCAAAGCCTGATGAATGCCGGGGTGCGTATCCCCGCGTTTATCGAAGGGCTGACCGGCATCAGCAACAGCATGCTGCGCACGGCACCCTCGGCGACCCAGGTCATGAATGAAGTGGCGGAGTTTGTCGGCACCACCCCGCTGGTGGCGCACAACGCCTCATTCGACCAGAAGTTCTGGGACTACGAACTGTCGCGCATTCAACGCAGCCGCGAACAAAGCTTCGCCTGTTCGATGCTGTTGGCGCGCCGCTTGATGCCGGGCGCACCGAATCACAAGCTGGGCACCCTGACCACGTGGGCCAAGCTGCCGCACACGGGCAAGGCGCACAGGGCCATGGCCGATGCGGAGATGGCGGCCAACCTCACCGCGCACCTGGCCAATGAGCTGCGCCAGACCCACGGCATCGCCGGGGTGTCCCATCAGTTTCTGTGCACCTTGCAAAAAGTCCCCGCGGCTAAAATCAGCGAAGCCCTGAAGCGTCAGCGCGGTTTTTAAGCGGCGCCTTTCAGGCCTTCCCGTGACCGTCCAGATGACCCAGCGGCATGCGCCGCTCGATTGCTGTCGACAGCACGATTGAGGTTTTGCTGAAGCCGAACTGTGCCACCCGGTTGATCAGGTTCTCTAATTCCGGCATCGAACCCACAGCCGCCTGCATGATCACGCACGGGTCGCCCGTGACGCGGTGGCATTGGGTCAGCTCGGGAATCCGCACCAGATCATCGTAAGTCTGCTGATTGCCATGGCTGGCCAGGCGCAACTCGATCACGCATTGAATCGGCAGGCCGACCTTGGCCATGTCCACCTTTGCCTCGTAGCCGGTGATCACTCCACTGGCTTCCAGCTTGGCCACGCGTTCGGCCACTGCGGGTGCTGACAGGTTGACCAGGCGCGCCAATTGCGCAAAAGAAGCGCGGCCGTTTTCCAGCAGTGCATCGAGCAATATTCGATCGTATTTATCCAGGTTCATCACGCACCTTTGGCCAGCTTTCGAAAGTACTGTTTATAAGCCAAACATCCGTTCTTTGAAAAGTATCAGGTGCGAACAAACAGGGTTTGCTGCTTATTTTTCCGCTGGCACTTTCATAAGATAAGTCATCACAAGAACTGACTTAAGAGCCTGGTATGTCGAACTCACGCCGTTTTCCATTGCTCCTGATTGGCGCTTTTTTTGCGCTGTATGTGATTTGGGGATCGACCTACCTGGTGATTCGCATCGGCATCGAATCCTGGCCACCGCTGATGATGGCTGGGGTGCGCTTTCTGATTGCCGGTTGCCTGCTCTATGCCTTCATGCGCTTTCGCGGGACCCCGGCACCGACCTGGAGGCAATGGAAGGCGGCGGGCATGATCGGCTTTCTGCTGCTCGCCTGCGGCAACGGCGGGATCACGGTGGCCGAGCATCTGGGCGTGACATCCAGTGTCGCGGCCTTGTCTGTCGCCGTTGTGCCCTTGTTCACGCTGCTGTTTGGTCTGTTATGGGGGCATCGCAACACCCGTCTGGAATGGGCCGGGATCTTCCTGGGCTTGATCGGAATCGGCCTGCTCAACATGGGTTCCAATCTGCAGTCCAGCCCGTATGGCGCGGCGCTGGTGATTTTCGCGGCGGCCTCCTGGGCGTTCGGTTCGGTCTGGAGCAAAAGTCTGCCGTTGCCAGTCGGCCCCATCGCCAGCGGGGCGGAAATGATCGTCGCCGGTGTGGTGCTGTTGATTGGCAGCGCCTTGAGCGGTGAGCATCTGCACGCAATGCCGAGCGCAGCAGGTTGGGGCGCCTTGGCGTATCTGGTGGTATTTGGCTCAATCGTGGCGTTCAGCGCTTATATGTACCTGCTGAAAAACGTGCGCCCGGCGGCGGCGACCAGCTATGCGTACGTCAACCCGGCCGTGGCGGTGCTGCTGGGTATTGTGTTCGCGGGTGAGCACATCGGCGTCGAAGAGTGTCTGGCGATGGCAGTCATCATCAGCGCGGTGGTGCTGATCGGTTTGCCACAGTGGCGCAAGCAACCTGGCCTGGAACAGCAACCAGAACAACAACAGGAACAGGCTGGATCGGTGCGGACAGGGTAAACTGCGCGCCTTGCGCTGAATTTCCCCTACGGTATCCCCATGACATTCGCCACCCTCGGCCTGATCGAACCCTTGTTGCGTGCCCTTGAGGCCCTCGGCTACCAGACTCCGACGCCTGTGCAGGCACAAGCGATTCCTCCGGTGCTGGCCGGTCGCGACTTGATGGCCGCCGCCCAGACCGGCACCGGCAAGACCGCCGGTTTCGCCTTGCCGCTGCTGCAACGCCTGACGATGGAAGGCCCGAAAGTGGCCTCCAACTCAGTGCGCGCACTGGTGTTGGTGCCGACCCGCGAACTGGCGGAGCAGGTTCATGAAAACATTGAGCAGTACAACGAAAACCTGCCGCTGAAAACTTACGCGGTGTACGGCGGCGTCAGCATCAATCCGCAGATGATGAAGCTGCGCAGCGGGGTCGATGTACTGGTGGCAACCCCAGGTCGCCTGCTGGATCTCTATCGGCAGAAAGCGCTGAAGTTTAATCAATTGCAAATCCTGGTTCTCGACGAGGCGGATCGCATGCTCGACCTCGGTTTCTCCGAAGAGCTGCGTGACATCTATGCTGCCTTGCCCAAGCGTCGTCAGACCTTGCTGTTCTCCGCGACCTTCTCCGACGCCATCCGCCAACTGGCCGGGCAGATGCTCGATGACCCACTGACCATCGAAGTCAGCCCGCGCAACGTCGCGGCGAGCTCGGTCAAGCAGTGGGTGGTGCCGGTAGACAAAAAACGCAAGACCGAACTGTTCATCCATCTGCTGAAAAAGCAGCACTGGAGTCAGGTGCTGGTATTCGCCAAGACCCGTGTGGGTGTTGATCAACTGGTCGAGCGCTTGCAAGGTTTGGGCATCAACGCCGACGGTATTCATGGCGACAAGCCGCAGGCAACCCGTCAGCGCGCGCTTGATCGTTTCAAGGCCCGCGAGGTCCAGATTCTGGTCGCCACCGACGTCGCCGCTCGCGGTCTGGACATCGACGACCTGCCGACCGTGATCAACTTCGACCTGCCGATTGTTGCCGAGGATTACATCCACCGGATCGGTCGTACCGGGCGTGCGGGTTTGACTGGCGAAGCGATTTCGTTTGTCTGCGCCGATGAAGTGGAACTGCTGTCTGCCATCGAAACCTTGACTCGCCAGACCCTGGAACGTCATGAAGAGCAGGATTTCGAGCCGGAGCATCGCGTGCCGACCACCGACGCCAGCGGCCAGATTCTGAAAAAACCGAAGAAGCCGAAAAGACCAAAAGTGTCAGGCGGTGGCAAACGTAACCTGGGCAAATGGGTCGACAGTGGCGAAACCGCCGCCGACGTGCCGATGGTCAAGGCAGTGCGTAAAGTGCCGGTGTTCAATACCGGGCCGCGCAAGAAAAAACCTTGATGCAGGAGTGCGCTTGCCCGCCATCGCGGGCAAGCGCGCTGCTAGAGGGAGTTGCTGTGAAGCCATTCCAGCATGCCCAACCCTGCCGCGCGGCCGCTGGCGAAACACGCTGTCAGCAGGTAGCCGCCGGTGGGGGCTTCCCAATCGAGCATTTCTCCGGCACAGAACACTCCCGGTAGCTGTTTGAGCATCAAGTTTTCCGTCATCGCTTCGAACGGCACCCCGCCTGCGGTGCTGATGGCTTCATCCAGCGGTCGCGCTTTGACCAGCGTCAGCGGCAAAGCCTTCAGCGCGTTGCCCAACAATACTGGGTCGGCGAACGACTCAGTGGGCGCCAGTTCGCGCAATAACGCCGCCTTGACCCCATCTATCCCCAACTGACTGTGCAGGTGCTTGGACATCGAGCGCGAGCCACGTGGTTTGGCCAGCGCTGCCTGGACGTTCCCGATCGACTTGCCCGGCAGAAGGTCAATGTCCACGGTTGCCGAGCCCTGCTGATTGATCTGCTCACGGATGTGCGCCGACAACGCATAAATCAGGCTGCCCTCGACGCCGGTCTCGGTCAGTACACATTCGCCCAGGCGAGGCGTTTGCCCTTGCAGGCCGATGGCGATGTTCTTCAGCGGGGCGCCTGCAAATTTGTTACGCATCAGTTCGCTCCAGCCCGCCACCTCAAACCCGCAGTTGCTCGGTTGCAGGGCCGTGATGCTGATACCGCGTTGCTCCAGCCAGGGCAGCCAGGCGCCATCTGAACCGAGCCGCGCCCAACTGGCGCCGCCGAGTGCCAACAGCACCGCGTCGGGTTTGATTGTTTGTTCGCCGTCAGCGTGGGCCATGCGCAACTCACCTTGGGCATTCCAGCCCAGCCAGCGATGGCGGGTATGCAGGGTGACGCCCGATTCGCGCAGGCGCTTGAGCCAAGCGCGCAATAGCGGCGCTGCTTTCATGTCCGTGGGGAACACCCGGCCCGAACTGCCGACAAAGGTCTCGATGCCCAGTTCGTGAATCCAGTTGCGCAACGAATCGGCGCCAAAGCTGCGCAGTAACGGCGCGATGAAGGGCGCGCGTTCAGCGTAACGGGAGAGAAACGCCGGGTAGGGTTCGGAGTGAGTAATGTTCATCCCGCCAACACCCGCCAGCAGGAATTTGCGACCTACCGAGGGCATGGCATCGTACAGATCGACCTTGATCCCGGCCTGGCTCAAGACCTCGGCCGCCATCAATCCCGCAGGGCCGCCGCCAATGATCGCGACTGAATGAGCAACAGCTGGAGGGACGTGGGTCATGGCGCACTGCGGGTCGGCGAAGTAAGCCGTGCATTCTACCGGAGGACAGGCGCTCTGTTCAGGGCTGTGCGCAGGATCAGCCTGTGGACAACTCGTGATCAAAAAACATACAGCTATCGCCAGGCCCCGCGGAATAGGGCCTGGAGAGGCTTTCGCTCAGGTTATCCACAGGCAGTTCCACAGCCATTGTGGACAGTTAAGGCGGGGCGGCAGCGGTAAACGCTCAGTTCAGTCCGGCAGACACCCAGACCTTTTGCGCACTGTGGTGCAGTATCCCGTGCCGTCGCGCCAGCGCCTTGCGGTCCTTGCTGTAGCCACCACCGATCACGCCCATCACCGGAATGTCCCGGTGCAGGCAATGGCGCAGCACGGCTTCATCGCGAGCCGCCACCCCTGCGTCGGTAAGTTGCAGATAACCCAGGGCATCGTCCTTGTGCACGTCGACCCCGGCGTCATACAGCACCAGGTCCGGCTGATAGAACTGCAGCAAGTAGTTCAACAGATCGTCGACCACTTTCAGGTAATCGTCATCGCCCATGCCCATGGGCAGGGGGATGTCCCAGTCACTTTCAGCCTTGCGTGCCGGGAAGTTCTTTTCGCAATGCAGGGAAACGGTGATCGCGTCGGGCGTGTTGGCGAGGATGCGCGCGGTGCCGTCGCCCTGATGCACGTCGCAATCGAAGATCAATACGCGCCCGACCCGACCGCTTTCCAGCAGATAGTGGCTGATCACTGCCAGGTCGTTAAAAATGCAGAAGCCGGCGGGATGGTCATAGTGCGCATGGTGCGTGCCGCCCGCCAGATGGCAGGCCATGCCGTGTTGCAGCGCCTGTTCGGCCGCCAGCAGCGAGCCGCCCACCGCACGCACTGTGCGCTGCGCCAGGGCCTCGCTCCACGGCAGGCCAAGGCGGCGCTGGTCTTCGCGGGACAGGTCACCGCTCATGTAGCGCTGGATGTACGCCGGATCATGGGCCAACGCCAGAACATCGCTTGGGCAGACGTCCGGGCGCAACAGCTGGGCGTCAGTGGTCAGGCCGCTTTCGATCAGGTGGTCGCGCAGTAAACGGAATTTATCCATCGGAAAGCGATGCTCAGCCGGGAAATCCGGGCTGTAATCATCGTGGTAGATGAGCGGCAGGGGCATTTTGCTTCCGGTCAGCGGTCGAAGCTGAATGTTGCCAGCATTGTCCTTGCCCGCACAGCACCTTGATTGAGGACTGCTGAGCGGTGTACTACTTTGGCAAGCCATTTACTGGACAGTTATAGGAGCAGCCCGATGGAGCGGATACTGGAACTCAACAGTGCCCGGTTGCTGATGCGGCAGTGGCGAGATGACGATTTGCCGGCGTTCGCGGCGATGTGTGCCAACCCGCAGGTGATGCGTTATTTTCCAGCACCCATGAGCCGGCTGGAAAGCGCGGCCCAGATCGGACGAATGCGCGGGCATTTCGCCGAGCTGGGGTTTGGTCTGTGGGCATTGGAACGCCAGGACACGGGGGCTTTTATCGGCTTTACCGGGTTGGAAGTGGTGAGCTTCGATGCTCACTTCACACCGGCTGTCGAGATCAGCTGGCGTCTGGCGCGGGAACATTGGGGTTTGGGTTTTGCCAGTGAGGCGGCCTGGACCGCTCTGCGTTGCGGCTTCGAGCGCTTAGAGCTGGATCAAGTCGTGTCTTTCACTGCGCAGAACAATCTGGCGTCACAGAAAGTCATGCAGGCCATCGGCATGCAGCATGATCTTGCGGATGACTTCGAGCATCCGAAACTGGCTGACGGTGATCCGTTGAAGCCTCATGTGTTGTATCGAATCACTCGGCAACAATGGCTGCAAACCCTGAAGGGATGAGTAAGGCTGGCGCCGACAAATTCTGTATCATTTGGCCATCGGCCGCGCAGACCGGGACAACACCTTAGGGTTACCCTCTGTCTCTGCCTGAATACGTCGCCCGCCGCAGCCTTGAAGGCGCAGCATAGTTTTGTGAGAGGAGTCCCTGAATGAGCCAAGTGCTGGATGATCTGGTTGAACTGCTAACCCTGGAACCCATTGAGGAGAACCTCTTTCGTGGACGTAGTCAGGACCTTGGCTTTCGCCAGTTGTTCGGCGGGCAAGTGCTGGGCCAATCCCTGTCGGCAGCCAGTCAGACGGTCGAAGACGAGCGCCATGTGCATTCGTTGCACGGCTATTTCCTGCGCCCCGGCGACGTCGCCTTGCCTGTGGTGTATCAGGTCGACCGGGTGCGCGATGGCGGCAGCTTCAGCACCCGTCGGGTCACGGCGATCCAGAAGGGGCAGCCGATCTTCACGTGCAGCGCATCGTTTCAGTACGACGAAGAGGGTTATGAGCACCAGTCCACGATGCCGGACGTCGTCGGGCCAGAAAACCTGCCCTCGGAACTTGAGTTGACCCGCCAGCGCGCGCACCTGCTCTCGGATCACATGCGTGAAAAACTGCTGTGCCCGAAGCCGATCGAGTTCCGCCCGGTAACTGACATTGATCCTTATAACCCTCAGCCGACAGAGCCGATCAAATACGTTTGGTTTCGCGCCGACGGTACGCTGCCGGATGTGCCGGCACTGCATAAGTACATGCTGGCATACGCCTCGGATTTCAATCTGCTGACGACGTCGTTGCAGCCTCACGGCAAGTCGGTCTGGCAGAAAGATATGCAGGTCGCCAGCCTTGATCACTCCCTTTGGTTTCACGCCGATCTGCGCGCCGATGACTGGTTGCTGTACGTGATGGACAGCCCGTGGGCCGGCAATTCTCGTGGTTTCTCGCGAGGCAGCGTGTATACCCGCGCAGGCAAGTTAGTGGCCTCTGTCACCCAGGAAGGCTTGATCCGTCATCGTAAGGATTGGGTGTGAGTCTGGCGCAGGTTCGGCATTGGGTGTTCGACATGGATGGCACCCTGACCTTGGCCGTGCATGATTTTCCCGCGATCAAGCGTGCCCTGGATATCCCGCAGCAGGATGACATCCTCAGTCATCTGGCCGCGCTGCCGCCCGATATTTCAGCGGCCAAGCATGCCTGGCTGCTGGAGCACGAGCGTGAGCTGGCCCTGGCGTCGCAGCCTGCGGCGGGTGCGGTCGAACTGGTGCGAGAGTTGGCGGCGCGCGGATATCGGCTGGGCATCCTCACTCGCAATGCCCGCGAGTTGGCGCACGTAACGCTCGGCGCGATTGGCCTGGCGGATTGTTTTGCCGTCGATGACGTTCTCGGTCGCGACGAAGCGCCGCCAAAACCCGATCCCGGAGGGCTGCTGAAACTGGCTCAGGCGTGGAATGTCGACCCCTCACAGATGGTGATGGTCGGCGACTACCGCTTCGACCTCGACTGTGGTCGTGCGGCAGGCACCCATACCGTATTGGTCAACCTGCCCGAAAATCCATGGCCGGAACTGACCGACTGGTACGCCAGCGATTGCTTTGCATTGCGCGAGATGCTGGCGCTTTAAGCCAGCATCTATCAAGCAACCGGTAACCATTTGAAATAGAACATTATTTGTAGGAGCTGACTTGTCTGCGAATCGGCTGCGCAGCAGTCGCGCATTTGGCGTGATGAACTCAGCTGCTACGCCCTCCGAGCAGAACCGATCCTGTTGAGTCGTTTACTCCGGCCTGAACAATGCGGCTTGCCCTTCAGGTGAGGTGAAGATCGCATCGCCGTCATGCCCGACGCCAGGCACTTCAATCAACCGCTGGTTCAGCCCTTCAGGGTGGCGCTGTTGCAGATAGTTGAAGAAGTTGTGACCACGAATCAGGCGGTAGGCGCCCTGAGCTTCGGCGGCGCAGGTTCTATCCAGTGCCGGGTGATCGATGTCGGTATCGAGCTGACCCAGCAGGTAAGTGACGTCACGCTTCACATAATTCTGTTCGATCTGCTCGACGGTTTGCTTGCCAGCGTAAGGCGGCAACTTGTTCATCCCGTATTTCCAGGTATCGAACCCCGGGCAAGACGCCTTGTCCACCGGTCCGGGCCGCTGTGCATCGAAATACGCGTATGACGACGGGTTGGCGACCACGTAACGCAGGGTGACTCCGGCTTTCTCCAGTGCCACACCGCCCTTGCCAATCAACACGTAGCGCTGAACCACCTGCGCACCGCCCGAATGCCCGGCGACAATCACTTCGCGCAACGCAGGGAACAGTTTGCGATCGCTCAGCTTCGCCAGAATTTCGTCGATGACCGTAAAGGAGCTCACCGGCACCGGCCCGATAGCCGCGTCACCCTCCATCCAGTCGTCTTTGTGCCAGCGCAGTATCGAATCCGGCAGTTGGTGTTTGACGATGTCTTTCCGATCCAGGAACTGCGGAGCGATCAGCAGGGTAGTGCTGCGATACCCGGACCGATAGGCCGCTCGTTCGGCGCTACGCAGGTAGGTTTGCGCGTTGCGCAAGCGACCGTGAATGACGATCACGGCGCGTCGGGTGTTGGGCTGCGGCGTTTTCCAGTCTTTGCTCAGGCCGACAGTCGCCAGACCGCCATTGATGGCCAGCCGCTGGGGGCTGAGGGCTTTCACCGCAGTATCCGCTGCATTCGCCGTAAGGCTCAGGAGGGTGCTCAACAACAAGACCAATAGCGGTTTTATCATGTGATTAGAGGCTCTTTGCGGCGAAAGTGTCGCACTGATTGAGTTGGCCCTGAGCGAAACCTGTCTTGAACCAGCGCACGCGCTGTGCAGAGGTGCCGTGAGTAAACGAATCGGGTACCACGCGGCCTTGACCCTGCTGTTGCAAGCGATCATCGCCAATAGCGTTTGCTGCATTCAGAGCTTCTTCAATATCACCCGGCTCCAGCCAATTCAAACGCTTTTGTGCGTTATAGGCCCACACCCCGGCCAGACAATCGGCCTGCAGCTCCTGGCGCACCAGTAAACCGTTGTTGCCTTCCATGCGTTGACCCCGTTGGCGGGCGGCCTGAACCTTGGCTGAGACCCCCAGCAGGGTTTGTACATGATGGCCTACTTCGTGGGCAATGACGTAGGCTTGAGCAAAATCACCGGCTGCGGAAAAGCGTTGGGACATTTCGCGGAAGAAGTCCATGTCCAGATAGACCTTTTGATCCGCCGGGCAATAGAACGGCCCGCTGGCCGATGAAGCGAAGCCACAGGCCGAGTTTATCTGACCGCGAAACAAAACCAGGGTCGGGTCTTTATATTGGCGGCCACCCTGCTGGAAGACCGAGCGCCACGTGTCCTCCGTATCACCCAGAATGGCCCGCACGAAGTCGGCCTGCTGATCATTGGCTGGCGGTGCTTTTCGGGTCTGGGGAGTGACGGCCGTCGAGGTTTGGCTCATCTGACCGGTAAGCTGGTTGAGGATCTGTATCGGGTCTTGCCCGGTCAGCAGCCCAAAGGCGACGACGATCACAATCCCGGCGATCCCCAGGCCTTTGCCTCCGCCAAAACGCATCCCACCACCGCCTCCTGCGTCATCACGTGCATCCTCCACGTTGTCGCTGCGTCTGCCTTTTTTCCATAGCATGTGGGAAGCCTCTGTTTACCCAGCGAGGAGTGTCGCTGTTGACGATGCCCCGCGCCAGTCCGTTCAGGGGCATCAATAGCGATTTGTTGCGGATGTAGAGACAGATTTCAGCCAATAGTTCGCAGGACAGTGGCGTTTTCAGGCTCTCGCGCAATGGCCCTCTGTCCTGTATTTATCGCCGAACCAACATCACCCCTGATTCCATATGGTGTGTATAGGGAAACTGGTCGAACAGTGCGCAGCGTTCGATGCGGTGGGTGTCGTGCAGTTGCGCGATGTTCGCCGCAAGGGTCTCCGGGTTGCAGGAGATATACAGGATGCGCTCGAAACGCCGGCTGAGTTCGCAGGTGTCCGGGTCCATGCCGGCGCGCGGCGGATCGACGAAGATGCTTCCAAATTCGTAGCTCTTCAGGTCGACGCCCCACAAGCGGCGGAACGGGCGAACTTCATTCAATGCTTCGGTCAGCTCTTCGGCAGACAGGCGAACCAGGGTCACGTTGTCCACGCCGTTGTCGGCAAGGTTGCTCAGGGCGGCGTTGACCGAGGTCTTGCTGATCTCGGTCGCCAGCACTTTGCGCACCCGAGTCGCCAAAGGCAGGGTGAAGTTGCCGTTGCCGCAATACAGCTCCAGCAAGTCATCGTCGCGCTGGCCCAGAGCGTCGAATGCCCAGTTGAGCATCTTCTGATTCACCGCGCCGTTGGGTTGGGTGAAGGAGCCTTCCGGTTGCCGATAGCTGAAGGTGCGTCCGGCTACCTCAAGCTCTTCGATCGCATAGTCCCGACCGATGACAATGCGCTGGCCCTTTGAGCGGCCGATCACGCAAACATTAAGGTCGGCCGCGAGCTGTTCCGCAACCGCCTGCCAGACGTCATCCAGTGGCCGGTGATAGCAGAGGGTGATGATCGCATCGTCTGCCAGCGTGGTCAGGAAATCCACCTGGAACAGCTTGAAGTTCAAGGTCGCGCTGGCTTCCCATCGTTCACGCAGCAGCGGCATCAAGTCATTGATGCGCTGGCTGGCGATAGGGAAGTCGTCGACCAGAATCGGCGTGTGGTTGTTGCCGGGGACAAACATCGCATAGAAGCGCTGCTGATTCTCGCGCCACAAGCGGAACTCGGCACGCAGGCGATAGTGCTCGCGCGGCGAGTCGAATACCTGCGGCTCGGGCGCATCGAACGGCGCCAGCAATTCACGCAAGCGCGTGGTTTTTTCTGCGAGCTGATGGCTATAGCTCGTAGGGTCGAAAGGGACACTCATGCGTTAAACCAACCCAACTTGATCACGAACAGGATGGACAGAATCACCAGCGCCGAATTCAGTTCGTGCCGGCGCCCGGACAACAGCTTGATAGCCGTCCAGGAGATAAAACCAAAGGCGATGCCGTTGGCGATGGAGTAGGTGAATGGCATCGCCAGGGCGGTAACCACCACCGGTGCGGCAACAGTGATGTCGTCCCAGTCGATTTCAGCCAGGCCCGACATCATCAACACCGCAACAAACAACAGGGCGGGTGCCGTGGCGAACGCCGGAACGCTACCGGCCAGCGGTGCGAAGAACAACGCCAGCAGAAACAGGATCCCGACCACCACGGCGGTCAGGCCGGTACGTCCGCCCGCGCTCACGCCGGCCGCCGATTCGATGTAACTGGTGGTGGTCGAGGTGCCCAGCAGTGAACCGGCCATGGCGGCGGTGCTGTCGGCGATCAGGGCGCGGCCCATTTTCGGCATATAGCCGTCCTTGCCCATCAGGCCAGCACGTTTTGCTACGCCGATCAGGGTGCCGGAGTTGTCGAACAGGTCGACGAACAGGAAGGCGAAGATCACGCTGAACAGACCGATATCCAGTGCGCCCCTGATGTCCAGTTGCAAGAAGGTCGGTGCCAGCGACGGCGGCATCGACATCACGCCGCCGAACGGGGAGAAACCGAGCACGATGGACACGATGGTCACGGCCAGAATGCCGATCAACACCGCGCCACGCACGCGCAGGGCTTCCAGCGCGACGATCAGGAAAAAGCCCAGGGTGGCGAGGATCGGTGCCGGTTGTTTCAGATCACCCAGGCCCACCATGGTCGCCGGGTTACCGACCACGATACCGGCGTTGTGCAGGGCGATCAGCGCCAGGAACAAACCGATACCGGCCGCAATCGCCGAGCGCAGCGCCAACGGAATGCTGTTGATGATCCATTCACGAATCTTGAAGATCGACAGCAGGAAAAACATCACTGCCGAGATGAACACCGCACCCAGCGCCACTTGCCAGGTGTGGCCCATGTGCAGGACCACGGTGTAGGTAAAGAAGGCGTTGAGGCCCATGCCCGGCGCCAGCGCAATCGGGTAGTTGGCGATCAGGCCCATCACGGCCGAACCGATGGCAGCTGCCAGACAGGTGGCGACAAACACCGCACCCTTGTCCATACCGGTTTCGCCGAGAATGCTCGGGTTGACGAACAGGATGTAGGCCATGGCGAGGAAGGTGGTAACGCCCGCAAGAATCTCGGTGCGCACATTGGTGTTGTGTGCTTTGAGTTGAAACAGCCTTTCCAGCATGCCTGGCTCCCCGTGACGCGTCCTGCGCCTTGAATGAATCGACTAAAGCAGCAAAGCACAGACTGTGCCACTGGCCTGTACATTTTCTGTAGGTCGGAAAAAGCCGCGCATCATAACAGCAGCGTGTGTGGATGGGGGTTAGCAGATGCTTAGGGGAAAAGCTGCCGGGCCATAAAAGCTGACTAGACTCAACGCATCACTGCCAAGGATTCGTTTATGACGTTAAGAGCCCTGATCACCGTTGCCGACGGCATCGACGACCTGCAAAGCGTGACCCTGATCGATGTGCTGCGCCGCGCCGAGATTGAAGTGCTGGTCGCCAGCGTCGAGTCCCGACGCATGTTGACGGGCGCGCGTGGTACGCGGTTGACCGCTGATGCGATGCTGGTCGATGTGCTGGCGCAAAGCTTCGACCTGATCGTTTTGCCCGGGGGCATGCCAGGCGCACAGCATCTGGCCGATCATCAGCCGTTGGCCCAGCGAGTGAATGAACAGGTGAAGGCGGGGCGGCTCTACGCCGCCATCGGTGAAGCGCCTGCCGTGGCACTGCAAGTGTACGGCGTGCTCAAACAACGGCGCATGACTTGCCATCCGGGATTCAGTGATCGGTTGTCGGGGTGTACCTACGTCGATCAACCGGTGGTGGTCGATGGCAACTGCATCACCGCGCAAGGTTCTGGTGCAGCGTTGGAGTTTGCGCTGACGCTGGTGGAGCAGTTGTGCGGTAAAGGTAAACGGGCGGCCATGGTTAAGTTGCTGCTTATCTAATGTCGCCTGTCGTGTAAGGCAGCGCCCTCTATCAGGCCGGCTGTTTCTCTTGCTCTACCACCAGATCGCGCATTCGGTCGCGCTTGGCCAGGCTGGGGAAAAGTTTGATCCAGATTCCGGTGACGGCGAGTGTGCCGATGCCGCCGAGTACCACGGCCGGTACAGTCCCCATCCAATGCGCAGTGAGGCCGGACTCGAATTCACCGAGCTGGTTGGACGCACCGATGAACAAGCCATTCACTGCGCTGACCCGGCCGCGCATTTCGTCGGGTGTCTCGAGCTGCACGAACGAGGCGCGAATCACCATGCTGATCATGTCCGCCGCGCCGAGTACGACCAGCACCGCCAGGGAAAACCAGAACGAGGTCGACAGGCCGAAGGCAATGGTGGCGACGCCGAAGATGCCCACGGCAGTGAACATCACCCGTCCTACGTTGCGCTCGACCGAGAAGCGCGCCAGCCACAATGACATCAGCAGCGCACCCACTGCGGGAGCTGATCGCAGCAGACCCAGTCCCCAGGGACCGGTCAGTAAAATGTCTTTGGCGAATACCGGCAGCAGCGCCGTGGCGCCCCCGAGCAATACGGCGAACAGGTCCAGCGAAATCGCGCCGAGGATGTCCGGGCGGCTGCGAATATAACGAATCCCGGCCAGCAGCGAGTCCAGCGTGGCCTTGGCTTTGCTCAATGGCGTCTGCCGCGCAGGCAGATTGAGCATCAGCGCGCAGGCAATGACATACAGCAGCACCGTCGGGCCGTAGACCCAGGTGCTGCCGAACGCAAACAGAAAGCCGCCCAGCGCGGGCGCGACAATGGTTGCCGACTGCTGAGCGGACTGCGACGCCGCCACCGCCCTTGGAAACAGCGAGTTGGGCACGATGGAAGGCAAAAGCGCCTGAGTGGTCGGCATTTCGAAAGAGCGGGCGGCACCGAGCAGAAACGAAAGAATGAAGATCATTTCCGGGGTGACGCTGTTGGTGGTGCTGCCGATCACCAGTGCCAGGGCGATCAAGGCCTGGGCTGCCTGGCAGATCGCGGAGACCTTGCGTCGGTCATAACGGTCAGCCATGTGCCCGGTGTGCAGCATGAAAATCACCCGGGGGATGAACTGGACCAGGCCCACCAGGCCCAGATCCAAAACGTTGCCGGTCAGTTGATAGAGGTTCCAGCCGATGGCCACGGTCAACATCTGAAAGCCGCTGGCGGTGAAGATTCGCGCAAACCAGAAAGCCAGGAAGGGTCGATGATGACGCAGCAACACAGGTGCTTGATCAGGCATTGGAAAGGCGGCCTCGGCGGTGAATGCGAGAGATTATCACGTGCTTTGTAACATTTGTTTGCCACTATGGGCGCGCCGCAATCCGGTTTTGCGAAGGTGGGGCAACTCGCCACGCGACAATCGACCACACAGTTCACCCTGCAAAACAGGGCTACTCTTTGATCGCTGGTTGATCTGCGTCAATGCATTTTCTGGCTTTGCATGCTGATCGGCTGCACGAATCCTCGCATTGCGAAACAAAACAGAACAATTTCAACCCGCAGCACTCCATATCCATGGGGGCAGTCGCTGCTGACCTCGGGTCAGTAGCCAGTACCACCTGATTAGAGGAAGTCCTATGTTCGGTTTAGAGGCACTCGATCTCGCCCGAATTCAGTTTGCGTTCACCATCTCATTCCACATCCTGTTTCCTGCCATCACCATCGGTCTGGCAAGTTACCTGGCGGTGCTTGAGGGGTTGTGGCTGAAAACGCAGAACGATGTGTACCGTGATCTGTACCACTTCTGGTCCAAGGTGTTTGCCGTCAACTTCGGCATGGGCGTGGTCTCCGGGCTAGTCATGGCCTATCAGTTCGGCACCAACTGGAGTCGGTTCTCCGACTTCGCCGGGTCGATCACCGGGCCGCTGCTGACCTATGAAGTGCTCACCGCATTCTTCCTGGAAGCGGGCTTCCTCGGGGTGATGTTGTTCGGCTGGAACAAGGTCGGTCGCAACCTGCACTTCTTCGCCACGGTCATGGTTGCCATCGGCACGCTGATTTCGACGTTCTGGATTCTCGCCTCCAACAGCTGGATGCAGACCCCGCAGGGCTTTGAAATCGTCAATGGCCAAGTAATTCCGGTGGACTGGTTTGCGGTGATTTTCAACCCGTCGTTCCCCTACCGTCTGGCACACATGGCCACGGCGGCATTTGTGGCAACCGCGTTCTTCGTGGGTTCCTCGGCGGCCTGGCATTTATTGCGCGGTCGTGACACCCCACAAATTCGCACCATGCTCTCAATGGCCATGTGGATGGCCTTGCTGGTGGCGCCTGTTCAGGCAGTGATCGGCGACTTCCACGGCCTCAATACGCTCAAGCATCAACCGGCTAAAATCGCCGCGATTGAAGGTCACTGGGAAAACGTCGGCAATGAGCCGACCCCGCTGATCCTGTTCGGCTGGCCGGACATGAAGGCTGAAAAAACCCGCTTCGCCGTGGAAGTCCCCTACCTTGGCAGCTTGATCCTGACCCACACGCTGACCGAGCAAGTGCCTGCGTTGAAGGATTTCAAACCTGAAGACCGGCCTAACTCGACCATCGTGTTCTGGTCGTTCCGGGTCATGGTCGGGCTGGGCTTCCTGATGATCTTTACCGGTTTGTGGAGCCTGTGGCTGCGCATGCGCGGCAAGCTTTATCACTCGCGGGCGTTCCTGTACCTGGCCTTATGGATGGGCCCGTCGGGCCTGATTGCAATGTTGGCGGGCTGGTTCACCACTGAAATCGGGCGTCAACCGTGGGTCGTCTACGGTCTGATGCGCACCGCCGATGCGTCGTCCGGGCACAGTTTCGGGCAGATGAGCCTGACCCTGGGGTTGTTCGTGGTGGTCTACTTCACGCTGTTCGGCGTCGGTCTGGGCTACATGATGCGCCTGGTGCGCAAAGGCCCGGTCAGCAACGAAGGCAAGGAGCAGAACCCCGGTGGTCCGGGCCAGCAACGCACGCCTGCACGTCCACTCTCGGCTGCCGAAGACGGCTCCGGCGGTGATGACACTCACAGCCTGAGCAAGGGGAATTGAGTCATGGGTATTGATCTTCCGCTTATCTGGGCTGTGATCATCATCTTCGGGATCATGATGTATGTGGTCATGGACGGTTTCGACCTGGGGATCGGGATTCTTTTCCCCTTCATCAAGGACGATTCCGAGCGCGATGTGATGATGAACACCGTGGCCCCCGTGTGGGACGGTAACGAAACCTGGCTGGTCTTGGGGGGCGCAGCGTTGTTTGGCGCCTTCCCGCTGGCCTATTCGGTGGTGTTGTCGGCGCTGTACCTGCCGCTGATCCTGATGCTGATCGGTTTGATCTTTCGCGGGGTTGCCTTCGAGTTCCGCTTCAAGGCCAAAGATGACAAGCGTCACTTGTGGGACAAAGCGTTTATCGGCGGCTCGCTGACCGCGACTTTCTTCCAGGGCGTAGCGCTGGGGGCGTTCATCGATGGTATTCCGGTGGTCAATCGCCAGTTCGCCGGGGGTTCACTGGACTGGCTGACGCCGTTCACGATGTTCTGTGGCGTGGCCCTGATCGTCGCTTATGCGCTGCTGGGCTGCACCTGGCTGATCATGAAAACCGAAGGCAAGCTGCAAAAACAGATGCACGATCTGGCTCGGCCGTTGGCCCTGGTGGTGTTGGCGGTGACCGCTATCGTCAGCATCTGGACGCCGCTGACCCATCCTGAAATCGCCACCCGCTGGTTCAGCCTGCCGAATCTGTTCTGGTTCCTGCCGGTGCCGATTCTGGTATTGGTGACGATGTACGGTCTGCTGCGTGCCGTGGCACGCCATGCTCACTACACGCCGTTTTTGCTGACGCTGGTGTTGATCTTCCTCGGCTACAGCGGGTTGGGCATCAGCCTGTGGCCGCACATCGTGCCGCCGTCGATCACCATATGGGAGGCCGCCGCGCCGCCGCAAAGCCAGGGCTTCATGCTGGTGGGCACGCTGTTTATCATCCCGTTCATCCTGGGCTACACCTTCTGGAGCTACTACGTGTTCCGTGGCAAGGTCACCCACGAAGACGGCTATCACTAGTGAGGAGGGGATGACGATGTCTGCTGAAGAATCTTCCCATGAGCCGGACCCGGCGCTGAAAAAACCGGTCTGGCAGCGTGTAGCCTGGCTGGTTGCGATCTACGCCGGCAGCGTGATGGCGTTGGGGATAGTCGCTTACGGTATGCGGTTGTTCATGAACGCGGCAGGGCTGACTACGCACTGAGGGCTCGCGCAAGCTCCTTGCAGGAGCGCGCTTGCAACTACGCGTCCCGCCGCGGTTTGCCTGAGGCACCGCCATCGCGGCGGTGCCTTCATTTACGTGCTTTAAGCACCACGAACTTCGGGGTTGTGGCGACTTGCTCCACGCCGCGAAACAGTCGCGCCAGTTTGCTGTGGTAGCCCAAATGGCGGTTACCGACGATGTACAGCGCACCGCCCACCACCAACGCATCACGCGCTTGCTGGAACATACGCCAGGCGAGGAAATCGCCGACCACCTGTTGCTGATGGAAGGGCGGATTGCACAGCACCACGTCCAGCGAGTCAGCCTCCTGACCGGCCAACCCGTCGCCAGCCCGCACAATAACCTCGCGCTCACCCAATGCGGTCCACCAGTTTTCAGTGGCTGACTGCACGGCCATGAACGACTCATCCACCAGCGTGTAGTGCGCTTGCGGATTGGCCAGTGCGCTGGCAATGGCCAGCACTCCGTTGCCGCAGCCCAGGTCTGCTACACGTGCCGAACCGAGGTTTTTCGGCAAGTGCGGTAGAAACGCCCGGGTGCCGATATCCAGCCCTTCGCGACAGAACACGTTGGCGTGGTTCACCAGTTCGATGACCGGGTCTTCGAGTGTGTAGCGGGTCGGGTAGGGTGAGGGCTGCACGCTTTTGATGTGCGGGGTGGCAAACAGCAAGCGCGCTTTTTTCACCGCCAATGACGCCTGCACCGGCCCGATGTATTGCTCCAGCAAATCACCCGCCGCGCGCGGCAGATGTTTGATCATCGCGGCTGCAATCACCTGCGCACCCGGTGCCAGTTGGCCCTGCAAGCGAATCAGTTGTTCTTCAAGCAAGGCCAGAGTCTTCGGGACACGGATCAGTACCCAATCGAACGGTCCGGTGAACATGTCACTGGCCGGGATCATGGGCACTGCATCAAAGGCCTGGCCGTTGCGCACCAGGTTTTTCTCCAGTGCTTGCGCGGCGAGAAAGGAGTCGCTGCTACTGACCACGTTCGCGTGGCTGGCCAGGCTGGCTGCCAGCGCGCCAAAGCTGTCGTTGAGCACCAGCACGCGGCTGTCCGGAGTCAGACCCTGCTCCGCCACATGACTGAGCAGGTATTCATCGGCTGCGTCGAACGCCTGCAACGGCTCGTTCTGTTGGTCAGGCTGGCGGATGAGATCGAGCTGAGCGAAAGGGCTGTTAAGCAGGGGCATGGGCAGGGGAACTCTGTTTTCGGAGACTATTGCGCACGTCACTGATGGCATGACGCGCGCAGAAGCCGTCGATTTTACGTGCTTTTGCACCCGGACACCTGCTGGATTTCCGAGTGGCTATAAAAACACTCAGAGGATGCCGCTCAAGGCGGCCTGCACCACCGCCGAGGTTTTGTTGGTCGCGCCCATTTTTTTAATCGCGTTGGCGATATGAAAATTGATCGTGCGTGTTTTCAACTTGAGGATGGTGCTTATGTCATCGGCGGTTTTGCCTTTGGCAGACCATTTGAGTACTTCAGTTTCCCTGATCGACAGCGGGGGGCTGATGGTGGGCGGGGTTTTGGTTGATAACCGTTCTGTCATGAAGGTGCGCAGCAGGTTACACAGCCATAACGTTTGTTCGACTTTTTCGTAGCACTCTGTGGATGAAGTCGTTTCGTGATTACGTGTCTGTGTCAGTCTTTTTTTGACGCCACGAAGGTCCTGAATAGAGTGGACTCCGCTCTGTCTCAACCGAGAGGAAAAGGCATTTTCCCAAACGGATTCTTCCACGGTGGACATCAATGTCTCTAGTTGATCCGGGTTTAAGCTGTCCATTATTGAGCTTCCATACTCGATACATACGATTCCCAGTGTAGGAGGAATTTTCCTACACTGTGAGGTAAGTAGGGCCGGCAAGTGATCAGGTGAATGGGTTGGCCGTTACACACTATTCAAACGAACGATATTTTTTTGGTTCGTTTTTCCATAAAACCCCTGCTTGTACGGGGGGAGCGACCGAGGTTTTCGAAAAGAGGGTGAGACCTGTTAAGTCCAGATCAGAATGATTCAGCGTGGCGTTATACGTTTTTGTGTTTAGAGCATTTGCGTAGGGTCAACACGCTCTTTTCTTCTAAATGCCACTACAAACCGCCGGTGTTTATCGACGTTGCTTTGCGGGACACTGGACGCTCCTCTTTTTAATTGCAGGAGCCAGGAGCGCCCATGACTGCCAGCGCAGAGAAATACACCCACCAGACGCTGCTCAACGTCACGTCATTGACCCCGAATCTGTTCACCTTGCGTACCACCCGCGATCCGGGTTTTCGCTTTCGGGCGGGTCAGTTTGCACGGTTGGGCGTGACCAAGGCCGACGGCAGCATTGTCTGGCGGGCGTATTCGATGGTGTCGTCGCCCCACGATGAATTTCTCGAGTTCTTTTCCATCGTGGTACCGGACGGCGAATTCACCAGCGAACTGAGCCGTCTGCGTGAAGGCAACACGCTGCTGATCGATCGTCAGGCATTCGGCTTCTTGACCCTGGACCGCTTCGTCGACGGGCGTGACCTGTGGATGTTATCCACAGGCACCGGCATTGCGCCGTTCCTGTCGATCCTGCAGGACTTCGAGGTGTGGGAAAAATTCGAGCGCATCATTCTGGTCTATAGCGTGCGTGAAGCTCGCGAGCTGGCCTATCAGCAACTGATCGCCGGACTCACCGAGCGCGACTATCTGGCCGACTACGCCGGCAAGTTACTGTTTTTGCCGACCGTCACCCGCGAGCATTACCCCGGAGCATTGGGTGGACGCATTACTCAGCTTATTGAAAGCGGCGAACTGGAACGGGCGGCCGGGCTGCAAATGACCCCCGAGCACTCGAGAGTCATGCTGTGTGGTAACCCGCAAATGATCGACGACACCCGCCAGATGCTCAAGCTGCGCGACCTGCAACTCAGCCTGAGCCGCCGTCCGGGGCAGGTCGCGGTGGAAAATTATTGGTAAGTGACCGTTCCCGCATGGCGTATGGGGGAACGATCAGTGGCGCATCAACCCAGCCGGGTTGGATCGGCAATCACACTTTCCAGCGGTCTGCTGTTCTGTGCTTTCAACAAGTCACGGATCTCGCTCAACAGCACTTCTTCCGGGCTAGGAGCGGCCGGCAGCGTTGGCGCGACAGCCTCTTCGCGTTTGAGGCGATTGATGGCCTTGACGCCCATGAAGATGGCGAACGCCACGATCACAAAGTCGATAATCGACTGGATAAACTTGCCATAAGACACGACCACGGCCTGCAGAGTGCCTTCTGCAGGTCGGAGAGTAACGGCCAGATCGCTGAAATCCACCCCGCCGATTAACAGCCCAATCGGTGGCATGACAACATCGCCGACGAACGACGAAACGATTTTTCCGAAGGCCGCGCCAATGATGATCCCGACCGCCATGTCGACCACGTTGCCTTTGACGGCGAATGCCTTGAACTCGCTCAGTACGCTCATAGGTTGTTCCTTGTTACAGATGAGTGGGTTAACGCAGTGTAATTCAGCTATACGCATCGCGCCCTGCGACTTGACAATCGACCGAAAATTGCCCGATTAGTTTTACCAGGGTTTTCAGATGGACTCTGAATTCAGCTATCTATTTGAAAATAAACAAGTTTTATGATGTGTTTCATCGGGTGACTTTTGCGAAAAAAAGCGCCGATTGCTTTTAGGATTGAAGGGCGCAGTTGAATGCGCCTAAAAATCTTAATAAAAGGACGTTAAGCATGAACGCCACCCTCGCGCTGGGAATTGTTTCCCGCCGAAGACTTGTGAGCCTTTTGACGGTCAGCCTGCTTTCCGTTTCCGTTCAAGCCGCAAACCTGACCCGCGATAACGGGGCACTCGTCGGTGACAATCAAAACTCGCAAACTGCGGGCGAGCGCGGCCCGGTCTTGCTGCAAGACGTGCAGCTGATCCAGAAGCTTCAACGGTTCGATCGCGAGCGTATCCCGGAGCGTGTCGTGCATGCTCGCGGCACAGGGGCTTATGGTCAGTTCACGGTAACGGACGACCTGAGCAACTTGAGCAAAGCCCGAGTCTTCGCTGCCGGTGAAACGACCCCGGTGTTTGTACGATTTTCCGCAGTGGTGCATGGCAATCACTCCCCCGAAACCTTGCGCGATCCGCGAGGTTTCGCGACCAAGTTCTATACCCGTGAAGGCAATTGGGATTTGGTAGGCAATAACTTTCCGACCTTCTTTATTCGCGATGCCATCAAGTTCCCGGACATGGTGCATGCGTTCAAGCCGGATCCGAGGACCAACCTTGACGACGACTCCCGTCGGTTTGATTTCTTCTCCCATGTCCCTGAAGCCACCCGCACGTTGACCGAGCTGTACTCCAATAGCGGCACGCCAGCCAGTTACCGTGAAATGGACGGTAACGGGGTGCATGCCTACAAACTGGTGAATGCCAAAGGTCAGGTTCACTACGTGAAATTTCAGTGGAAGAGTTTGCAGGGCATAAAAAACCTCAACTCGAAGCAGGTCGCTGAAGTGCAGGGCCGCGATTACAGCCACATGACCAACGACCTGGTGACCCATATCAATCAGGGTAACTTTCCGAAATGGGACCTGTATGTGCAGGTGCTCAAGCCTGAAGCGTTGGCAACGTTCGACTTTGACCCGCTGGATGCCACCAAAATCTGGCCAGACGTTCCTCAGCGTAAGGTCGGGCAGATGGTCTTGAACAAGAACCCGGGCAACGTCTTCCAGGAAACCGAGCAGGCCGCGATGGCGCCTTCCAATCTGGTGCCGGGCATCGAGCCATCCGAAGACCGCCTGCTGCAGGGACGGGTCTTCTCGTATTCCGACACGCAGTTGTACCGCCTGGGTGCAAACGCGCAGCAACTGCCAGTCAATGCGCCAAAAGTGCCGGTCAATAACGGTAATCAGGACGGCGCGATGAACGCAGGTCACAGCAGTTCGGGTGTCAATTATCAGCCGAGCCGCCTCAGCCCGCGTGAAGAGCAGGCGGATGCCCGTTACAGTCAGCTACCGTTGGCAGGTACAACCCAGCAAGCGAAAATCCAGCGTGAGCAGAACTTCAAGCAAGCTGGAGAGCTGTACCGTTCCTACAGCAAAAAAGAGCGGGCCGATCTGATTGAAAATTTCGGCGGCTCGTTGTCTTCCTCCGACGATGAAAGCAAACACATCATCCTTTCGTTCCTTTACAAGGCAGACCCGGAATATGGCACCGGCGTCACCAAGGTTGCGATGGGCGATCTCGTTCGGGTAAAAGCGCTAGCGAAAAAACTGACGGACTGATTCAGTCGGCAGCGTCGTGTCACTTCTGCCTCGGTGCAGGTTGGGTGGAAGTGATGCATGCAAAGGAATCCCATGAGCGTACTCATGTTCCACGCCGTCGCAGGCGCGCAAACCTGCGTTATGATTGCCCCCTTTTTAGACTGGGGTGGTTATGGCCAAGGCTAAGCGCATGTTCGGCTGTACCGAGTGCGGTGCGACTTTTCCAAAATGGGCGGGCCAGTGCGGCGAATGTGGCGCCTGGAACACCCTGGTCGAAACCCTCCTGGAACACGGTGCTGCCACCCCTCCGAGCGGTCGCTCCGGCTGGACCGGGCAGCAAGCGCAAATCAGGACTCTGGCTGAAGTCAGCGTCCAGGAGGTCCCCCGCTTCTCCACCAACTCCGCCGAGCTTGATCGTGTGTTGGGCGGTGGCCTGGTCGATGGGTCAGTGGTGCTGATCGGCGGCGACCCTGGCATCGGTAAATCCACCATTCTCCTGCAAACCCTGTGCGCTATCGCCGAGCGTATGCCCGCGCTTTACGTGACCGGCGAAGAGTCGCAGCAACAGGTCGCCATGCGCGCCCGACGTCTGGGTTTACCCCAGGACAAGCTGCGGGTCATGACCGAAACCTGCATCGAAACCATCATCGCCACGGCTCGCATCGAGCAGCCCAAGGTCATGGTGATCGACTCGATCCAGACCATCTTCACCGAACAACTGCAATCGGCACCTGGCGGCGTGTCGCAAGTGCGCGAGAGCGCGGCGCTGCTGGTGCGGTACGCAAAACAGAGCGGCACGGCGATTTTCCTGGTTGGGCATGTCACTAAAGAAGGCTCACTGGCCGGTCCTCGCGTGCTCGAGCACATGGTCGACACCGTGCTGTATTTCGAAGGCGAATCAGACGGGCGTTTGCGTCTGTTGCGCGCGGTGAAAAACCGCTTCGGCGCGGTCAACGAACTGGGCGTGTTCGGCATGACCGATAAGGGCTTGAAAGAAGTCTCCAACCCTTCGGCGATATTTCTGACCCGCGCACAGGAAGAAGTCCCCGGCAGTGTCGTCATGGCGACGTGGGAAGGTACCCGGCCAATGCTGGTGGAAGTTCAGGCGCTGGTCGACGACAGCCATCTGGCCAATCCGCGTCGTGTCACGCTCGGTCTGGATCAGAACCGTCTGGCCATGCTGCTGGCCGTCCTGCATCGCCACGGCGGGATTCCTACCCATGATCAGGACGTATTCCTCAACGTGGTCGGCGGCGTGAAAGTACTGGAAACCGCCTCTGACCTGGCCTTGATGGCCGCCGTCATGTCCAGCCTGCGCAACCGCCCGCTGCCTCACGACTTGCTGGTGTTTGGCGAAGTTGGCCTCTCCGGCGAAGTCCGTCCGGTGCCCAGCGGTCAGGAACGGTTGAAAGAAGCGGCCAAACACGGCTTCAAACGCGCCATCGTCCCCAAAGGCAACGCCCCCAAGGAAGCGCCGCCAGGGCTGCAGATCATTGCCGTGAGCCGTCTGGAACAGGCGCTGGATGCGTTGTTCGAATAGCCGGCTTTCTGTTTTGAAGGCCTCAGAACTTGACGTTGAACCCGGCGTACATCGCGCGAGGCGCCGCGGGGGTGGTTGTTTGGGGGTTTGATAGCCCAAGGGAGGGGATGTCGCCAACGGCGGCGAATCCACCGTAGGTCGTATATTGCCGATCAAGGGCGTTATCAAGTTTGGCGAACAGTTTGATGGTGTCAGTAAGCTGGTAGGCGCTGTGGACATTGAAAACCGTATACCCGCCCAACTTGGCATTTTTGTTTGAATCGTCGCCAACATAATACTGGCTGCTGTTGGCGATCACGTCCCCACCCAAGGTCCATGCAGACGTCATTTTATAGTCGCCGCCCAACTTGAACTGTAGGGGCGAAATGCCGGGGATCTTGTTGCCGGGGGTGACAAAAATAGTGCCGTTTGCATCGGCATCAGGGTTGTTGGCCGACGTCAGGGTTAGTTTGGATTGGTAGGTTGCATCGACATAGGCCAGTGTTGTGTAGGCCGACCAGTCGGTGGTCCGGTACTGGAAGTAGGCATCGACACCCTGCCGACGGGTTTTGCCCGCATTCAGATAGTAGCCATAGCCCGGAACCAGACTGCTTGGCTGACTGACGATGTCATCAGTGTTGTTAGTGAGAAATGCGCCAAGCTTCCAGTCAATCATCGAGTCGGTGGCCACCGCGCTGTGCCCACGAAGACCCGCCTCGTATGTTCTTGAGACGACTTGCTTCAGGCTCGGGTCTGATACCAGAAAGCCTTCGAGCAGGCAGGGTTTCGCCGGGTCTGCACAGCCAAGTTCAAGCGGAGTGGGGGCTCGGTTGGCTTCCGAGTAACCGCCGTAGACCGTCAGATCCGGGGTCAGCTTGTACGTGAGACCGGTGAGCGGGTTCAATCGCGCGTAGTGGTGGTTGCCGGTGAGCCCGGGGGAGGTCCCCAGCGAGTCGTTCAAGTTGATCTGGGCGATATTCAGCCGCGCGCCGACAGTGGCCGACAGACGATCTGTCACATCGAGCGTATCGGAAGCAAACAGCCCCTGATAAGTGTTCTTCGCTCTCAGCTTGACCGGCTGAATCAATCCGTCGGTTGTCTCGTAAGTGATTCCGGTACCCGCGACATAAGGGTCTATCGTCGTGTCCGGTATCGTACCGAGTTCATTTTTTCCAGAAAACGACAGGCTGGAATAGTCGATGCTGCCACCAGCCACGAAATGATTGTTCAGGTCGAGGAACACTCCATCATAAGTGGTCTGGAGAGAGCCGCCGACCGTGTTGGAGTTGACGTGAGTCTGGTCTATCGATCCGGCGATCCCTTGGTTCAATCCGGTGCCAGGGAGCAAGCTTGATGATAGATTCGCTCCGGTCGATGCGTTCTGCGTAATTGCAGTACCAAGGCACAACAGCGTTGAATCCGCCTCGCATGCCGTCACATCAGAGGTGTTGCCATCGACATGTTTCTGGTCGAAATGACGCACATAAATATTGCTTTGCACCGCCCAGTTGTCATTGATTGATACCTTGCCGTTAAGGGCTGCCATCAACATATTATTTTCTGTTGTCTGGGGAAACGTGTAGACGCTGGAGTATTTTCGGGACAACTCCTCAACGGGTGTTGGACCAATAACGCCAAGCGTATTCGCTGCACCCGAGAGGCTCAGATGGTACTCACTCTTGTCGTCTCGGTACCCAAGGTCGGTGTAGAACCGCTTGATGGTAGAAGAGGAATGATCACGCCAGCCGTCTTCATGAATTTCTTCACCCGATGTATAGAAAGCCCAGTTGTCCTTCTGAGCACCGTATTGGAGGGAACTGCCGATTCGTCCAAATGATCCTCCCGAGACTTCCGCTTCTAATCCGTCATAAGTGAACCCGTTCTTAAGTTGCAGGTTGATCGCTCCCCCAAGGGCATTAAGGCCAAAGACCGGATTGCTGGTCCACACGTCGGCGCGGTCGATGGCCACCGTTGGCACCAGATCAAAATTCACGGTATCGCCAAACGCTTCGTTGACCCGGACGCCATTGAGATAAACGGCCAGTCCCTGCGGTGTTCCTTGCACGGGAGATGCACTGAAGCCGCGCAAGTTGATGTCCTGGGAAAACGGGTTGCCCTGTACATCGGAGATCACCATGCCAGGCGTCTGCTGAACCAGCGTATCCAGCACGGAAGTTGATTTATTGCGGTCGAAGTCGTCAGAAATCAGCGATTGAGTGTCTGTCGAAACTTTGTCCCGATCAATTGCATCGCCGGCTACAGGGGAACTGCCGATGACGTGAATCGGCGCAAGCTCAGTTTCTTGTGCGTGCACCGTCATCGATGCGCAAACGCAGACAGTGCAGAGAAGTGCGTGCTTGAGCGTCGGGTACATGTCTGCCCTGTGTATTCATTTGCCCCGATTATCAATGCGCATGAACCCAGGGTTCGGGTGCAAGCATGATAGAGAAAGCGAGGGTTTATTGGTTGTTTAAAAGATATAACTCTGGCGCATAAATTGCTGTCAATGCCTCGTTGCAAAACCACGACCATTGAATGCATGAACCCATACTATCGTAGGTGCCGATGAGTATCTTTTGCTTAAGTGACTATTGGACAATGTGGCCCCTATTGATTTCGTAAGGTGTTACTTGCGGTGCGAGGGCTGTCTGGATCTTTTTGAGCACGCTCCAGCAAGCACGCGCCGCGATGGGAGCGCTGATGAAAGAGTAAGTTGTTCCAAAAAACAGCACGCGAGAGTCTTATGCGATGAAATTTTCAGATACAATTATTGGTTGGTTTTTGGTCGGCGATGATGGCTCTCGGAGTGACTGGCGGTTTTAAAAAAGCTACCATTATTGCCCGCGCAAAGTGCAAGCGGGCAATAATAAACAGCTGCTGGAGCCAGGCGTGATTAGTTGTGCATCGGTCTCCAGGCGATTACGGAGTGTCAGAACAATGAGTAACACTGATTTTTTGTCTGGAGAAAATCCAGTTTTCAGTATTGTTCTGGTTAATTACAAAACACTCGAAATGACCAAGATATGTTTGGGGCTACTGCACCAGCACGTGGGCAACAGCAATGTCCCGGTGTGGGTGGTTGATAACGGTTCCGCCGATGACAGTACTGAGTATCTGCGCACCCTTGACTGGATCAACCTGATCGAACGAGTCACCCCCGACTCAGAGCAGGGCCATATTGCGCATGGCAAAGCACTTGATATGGTTTTGGACCGAGTTGAAACCGACTATTTATTCCTGCTGCACACCGATACATTTGTTTTCGATAAAAATGTGTTTTCCATGATGCTGAATAAGTGCATAAAGAATCCGAAGGTGGTGGCGGTCGGCTGTGTAGAGCAAATAAACCGCGGTACCGCGAGAACCCTTTGGCGCTTTAGTTCGCGACTGTTCAAACACCACTACAGATGCCTGAAGTTGTCCCTTGGTTTGCGCTCAAAAGAGCCAAAACCCTACAGGGAAGTCCACTTGAAGAGCTTCTGTACGCTATGGAATTGCAAGCTGATCAAGCAACACGATATGCATTTTTTGATGGATGATCGTGTGCCTGGTTATACCCTGCAAGACCGCATGAGCGCGTTGGGTTATACCGTTGAATTTTTATCGCCCCGTAAAATATTCAGCTATCTGGATCACATTCAGTCGGGCACTGTTGCAGCCGCTGGCAGTTATGGAAAAACTCATCGGCGAACCAAGATGTACAATACTATACTTAAGCGTCTGAGTAAGAGTGGCTACAAAGAGTAATTTTGCAGGCGGTGAGTAAGCAGTATGTGCGACATTACTTAACGTCATCCATGATGTTTATTATTAGTCTATTGGAGCGGCAATGACATCCATCCCCCACACACTGCCCATCGCCATCACCCCGGAACTTGATTTTGACTTGGACGCCGCCAGCGCGTTTGGTCACTCGCTCGCCAGTGGCTACACTCAGGCCACGCCATTTCCGCACATCGTAATCGATAATTTTTTACCGGAAGACCTGATTGCAGGCATTTGCTCGCACTTTCCAATCGAACCCACTCACAATGAAATGCTCTACGAGCGCGGTTACAAGGGGCAGCACAAAAGGCAAATCAACCCCACTCAATGCGATCCCTTTCTGAGAAATATTTTCAGCGCCTTCAACTCGGCACCCATGCTGCAATTTCTTGAAAAGCTCACCGGCATCGAAGGCCTGATACCCGATCCTTATTTCAGCGGTGGCGGATTGCATGAAACGAAAACGGGTGGTTTCCTGGGTGTGCACTCTGATTTCAGGCTGAACAAAAAGCTTAATATTGAGCGCAGGCTGAATATCATTATTTACCTGAACAACGACTGGAAAGAGGAATACGGCGGTCACCTGGAGCTTTGGGACGTCGACATGAAGACCTGCCTGAAAAAAATCCTCCCTGTGTATAATCGTTGTGTCATTTTCAATACAGACAAAGACAGCAATCATGGGCACCCAGAGCCCTTGAGTACGCCAGTGCACCTGTCGCGCAAGTCCATTGCGCTTTATTACTACACCGCGTCAACCGTTGCAGTTGATCCTGCGCAGCGAAACAAAACCCACTACAAGCCAAGGCCTAAAGATCGTTTAAGCCTTAAGTACTACATGAACAAGCTAATCAGGAAGAAAAACTAAAGGGTGTTTTCAGGCGTTCACGCGCGGGTTTTCCAAGGGCTGAATCATGCATTCGAAAGCCGGAGTGTGGGGCGTTTCAAGCCACCGGCGAGGTGGTCAACCAAGGGATCCACGGCAGCAGCTGTCACTGCATTCTGGCACCCCTTAGTTTCTTATGGTGCACTGGCACAAGCAGACTAA
Organism: Pseudomonas sp. ASL8; assembly: GCF_056680355.1. Taxonomy (NCBI): domain Bacteria; kingdom Pseudomonadati; phylum Pseudomonadota; class Gammaproteobacteria; order Pseudomonadales; family Pseudomonadaceae; genus Pseudomonas; species Pseudomonas sp. ASL8. Next base: position 2,367,212 of record NZ_CM155278.1, read on the forward strand.
AGTCGCTCATCCCACACCCTACAGTTCCTCATGGACACGGCCGATATCGGCCATATCCAGCCGATTGGCTGTCACATCTGTTTGTGGCCGTCAGTTCGCAGCCCTTTGAGGAAATACAATGTTTAAACGTTTTAGTCAGACCTTGGGTAATGTCGGTGTAAATGCCAAGCTTGGTTTGGGCTTCGGCCTGTTGGTGCTACTGACCTTATTGATCGCGCTGACCGGCTGGCACAGCGCCAATAATATGGTTGACCGTAGCAACAAGATCAGCGCCATTGCTAACCTGAGTGCCCTGACTAAAGATTTGCGCGTTAACCGCCTGCGCTATCAGGCTGAGCGCAACGAACAAAACAGCGCCGCAGTGACAGGCGTGCTGGAGCGTATCCAGGACAGTCAGCGGTCTCTGAACGGCGTGATGAATAATCCTGTGGACCTGCAACTTATCGAGGAGCAAGGCCGCATCGTCGAGGACTACCGGACCCGGTTCAGCACGCTTGAGCGAACCTTTAAAGACCGCGAAGCAGCGCTCGCGAAGTTGGTGCAGAGCGCTGCGGAAATTACCGAGGCGCTAAATGAAACCACCCATGACCTTGTGAGCGCCCCGGCGATTGAAGGGCAAGATGACTCTCTGCGTCTAAGCCAGTTCCAGGCCGTCAGCCTGCTCGCCGTGCATATCCAGCAGGCCCGCATAGCGGTGTACAGCTTCATCTACACCAATGATCCGAACAAAGAGCAAGGAACCCTGGCGACTATTGACCAGATCACCGCTGAACTGATCAAGGTCCGCGCCGCGACCGGGTCTCGAGAGCAGGGCGGCCTGACGCAAGCGGAACACGTGCTGCAACAGTACCGCAAGGATGTGCAGAACTATGCTGCGCAAGTACACACCAGCTTGGAAACGCTCGATCTGATGGCTGCTTCGGGCGTCAGTCTGGAAGCGCTTAGCCAGAAGCTCATAGACAGCCAAAGCCTGGCACGCGACAGCGAAGCGCAAAGTGCTCGCCAATGGCTGGTGATCAGCACGCTGCTGGCGTTGGCCCTGGGCATCCTCGCGGCTTGGGTCATCACGGCACAGATAGTCCATCCGCTGCTGGAAACCCTGAAAGCCGCAGAACGCATCGCTGCGGGTGATCTTAGTCATGACATCAAGACCGAGCGGCGTGACGAGCTTGGCCAGTTACAGCGCAGCATGCAGGGTATGACGGTGAGCTTGCGCGAGCTGATTGGAGGCATCAGCAAGGGTGTCACCCAGATTGCCAGTGCGGCGGAAGAGTTGTCTGCCGTTACCGAGCAGACCAGTGCGGGTGTGAACAGCCAAAGAGTCGAAACCGATCAAGTCGCGACCGCCATGAACGAAATGACCGCCACCGTACAAGAAGTGGCACGTAACGCCGAAGAAGCCTCAAATGCTGCCGCCGCCGCTGATAAAGAGGCGCGAGCAGGCGAAAAAGTTATTGGCGAGGCTATCGATCAAATCGAACTGTTGGCTGTCGAGGTCGGCAACTCCAACAACGCGATGAACCATCTGAAGGAAGAAAGCGAAAAAATCGGCGGCGTACTCGATGTGATCAAGGCCGTGGCTCAACAAACCAATCTGTTGGCGCTCAACGCCGCCATTGAAGCCGCACGAGCGGGAGAGGCGGGACGGGGTTTCGCTGTGGTTGCCGACGAAGTCCGAAGCCTGGCTCAGCGCACTCAGAAATCCACCGAGGAAATCGAAGGGCTGATCACTAGCCTGCAAAGCGGTACACAGGAAGTGTCTGCTGTAATGGAAAGCAGCCGAATCCTCACGGATAGCAGCGTCGAATTGACCCGTCGCGCCGTCACATCACTGGAAAGTATCACGCGCACGGTGTCGACCATCCAGTCGATGAACCAGCAAATTGCCGCCGCCGCCGAGGAGCAGAGTGCCGTGGCCGAGGAGATCAATCGCAGCGTGCTCAATGTGCGCGACATCTCCGAGCAAACCGCTGGCGCCAGCGAGGAAACCGCAGCCTCCAGCGTCGAACTGGCACGCTTGGGCAATGAGCTGCAGGTCATGGTCAGCCATTTTCGCACTGTCTCCTGACCTCAACCCTCAACCAACGCCTTTATTTCTCTCTCCAGTTCATCCATATCCCCGAGGTTCAGCTCGATCAGGCGACGGAGGTGACTGATCGACTCGAGCCCGATATGCAAACAAACAAATCCCAGCTGTTGGTTGTCTTCGTGGGTCAGTTGGACGTCCATGCGCACATCGACGTCTTCGCTCAAGTGGATGTCGACGGCGAAGGGTTGATCCGGGTCGCCGAGCCATGGGGTTGGGCGCTGGATGAGCAGGCCCTTGAGGGACAGGTCAAGCAGCCGCACCGGCCAGCGGTTCGGGCCTTGGCTGAGTTCGGTTTTGGCGTCGAAAGCGATGCGTTTGAAACGTCGACGCTCTGCGTTGGATTCGGTCATGGTTTCACCCTCTGAAGCGCTGACTATAGCGTCATAAACCGGCCTGTACCTGCCGACATTTTCCCTGCGGGTTGATTGCGAGCTGTTCTTGGTCTTTCGTCGCCGAAAACCCGCGCTGGACCCTGTTCGGGGGGTGGCCTTTCGCGCTGTTGAGTCTAAACTCGGAGGTCTGTTCCTAGATCACTCGCTGGAAAATAAAAAAAATGAAAAACAATACTAGCCTGCTGCGTCATGTGCCCTGGCTGATCCTTGCAGTTGTTGGAGCGTTTGCCTTGGGGGTCGTGGCTTTACGTCGCGGTGAAGCCATCAACGCACTCTGGATCGTGGTCGCGTCTATCGCGATTTATCTGGTTGCCTACCGTTATTACAGCCTGTTCATCGCCACCAAAGTGATGCAACTGGACCCTAATCGCGCCACCCCTGCGGTCCTCAATAACGATGGTCTGGACTATGTGCCGACCAACAAACACATTCTTTTTGGTCACCACTTTGCCGCCATCGCGGGCGCTGGTCCTCTGGTAGGCCCGGTGCTTGCGGCGCAGATGGGGTATCTGCCCGGCACGCTCTGGCTGATTGCCGGTGTGGTGTTCGCCGGTGCGGTGCAGGATTTCATGATTCTGTTCCTGTCCACCCGGCGTAACGGTCGCTCCCTGGGCGAGATGGTCCGTGAAGAAATGGGCCGTGTGCCGGGCACTATTGCCTTGTTCGGTTGCTTCCTGATCATGATCATCATCCTCGCGGTGTTGGCGCTGATCGTGGTTAAAGCGCTGGCGGGCAGTCCGTGGGGCATGTTCACGGTGCTCGCGACGATCCCGATTGCGATGTTCATGGGCATCTACATGCGCTATATCCGTCCGGGTCGGATTGGCGAGATCTCGTTGGTGGGTGTGATTCTGCTGCTGGCGTCGATCTGGACCGGCGGGCAGATTGCTGCGGATCCGGTCTGGGCCAAGGCCTTCACCTTCACCGGCGTACAAATCACCTGGATGCTGGTCGGTTATGGTTTCGTTGCGGCGGTACTGCCGGTCTGGCTGCTGTTGGCGCCCCGGGATTACCTGTCGACGTTCCTGAAAATCGGCACCATCCTCGCCTTGGCGATTGGCATCCTGATCATTGCGCCTGAGTTGAAAATGCCTGCGCTGACTCAGTTCACCGACGGCACCGGTCCGGTCTGGAAAGGCGCACTGTTTCCTTTCCTGTTCATCACCATTGCCTGCGGTGCGGTGTCCGGGTTCCACGCGTTGATCGCGTCGGGCACCACGCCGAAGCTGCTTGAGAGCGAAGCCCACTCCCGTTACATCGGCTACGGCGCCATGCTCATGGAGTCCTTCGTGGCGATCATGGCCATGGTGGCGGCTTCGGTGATCGATCCAGGCGTGTACTTCGCGATGAACAGCCCGGCAGCGATTGTCGGCAGCGACGCGGTCACGGTTGCGCAAACCGTCAGCAGTTGGGGCTTTACCATTACCCCGGAAGCGCTGATTGCGGTGGCTAAAGACATCGGCGAAACCACGGTGCTGGCCCGTGCTGGTGGCGCGCCAACCCTGGCCGTCGGTATCGCGCAGATCCTGCATCAGGTGCTGCCGGGCAAAGACACCATGGCGTTCTGGTACCACTTCGCGATTCTGTTCGAGGCGCTGTTCATCCTCACCGCCGTGGATGCGGGGACCCGAGCCGGTCGTTTCATGCTCCAGGATTTGCTGGGTACTTTTGTTCCGGCGCTTAAACGCACGGATTCATGGCCTGCCAACCTGATCGCGACCGCAGGCTGCGTCGCGATGTGGGGCTACTTGCTCTATCAAGGCGTGATCGACCCGTTGGGCGGGATCAATACCTTGTGGCCATTGTTCGGCATCTCCAACCAGATGCTGGCTGGCATTGCACTGATGCTCGCGACTGTTGTGCTGATCAAAATGAAACGCCAACGCTACATCTGGGTCACCATGCTGCCAGCGGTGTGGCTGCTGATCTGCACCACCACGGCCGGCTACATCAAGCTGTTCGACCCGAGCCCGGCGGTTGGTTTTCTGGCACTGGCGACCAAGTACCGCACAGCTCTGGACGCCGGTCAGGTGTTGGCTCCGGCTAACAGCATTGATCAGATGCAGCACGTGATCTTCAACGCTTACACCAACGCGACCCTGACCGCGCTGTTCATGGTGGTGGTGTTCGCGATCCTGTTCTATGCGATCAAGGTCGGTGTGGCAGCGTGGGGCACCAAAGGGCGTACGGACAAAGAGGCGCCTTTCCAGGCGCTGCCGAACGCACGATGAACCCGGGCTTCAACGGAGGAATTGCACATGTTCAATGACCTGAGTCGTCTCGGGAAATACCTCGGTCAGGCTGCGCGCCTGATGGTGGGCATGCCTGACTATGACAATTACGTCGAGCATATGCAGATCAGGCACCCTGATAAGCCGGTAATGACCTACGAAGCGTTCTTTCGTGAACGCCAAGAGGCTCGTTACGGTGGCAAAGGTGGCCCGAAGTGCTGCTGAACCTCTGATGGATTGTCATCTCTGATCCCGCGCGCCACGCCAGTCGTGGCGCGTTTTCGTTTCTGGGGTCTGGCTATGAAGCGCATTTAAACGCAGGAGTACGCATGACTGTTTCGCAACCCATTCCGGTCACTGTACTCAGTGGCTTTCTCGGCGCGGGCAAAACCACCTTGCTGCGCCATCTGCTCAAGGCTGAACACGGCCTGAAAATCGCCGTCATCGAGAACGAGTTCAGCGATGCGGGGATCGACACCCAATTGCTCGGCACCGAGCCCGTGCAGGTCATGACCCTGTCCAACGGCTGCGTGTGCTGCACCATTCACACCGATTTGACCAAGGCGTTGTACTTGCTGCTTGAGCGGCTCGACAGCGGTGAGATTGCCTTTGACCGTCTGGTGATTGAATGCACCGGGCTGGCCGATCCGGCACCGGTGGCGCAAACCTTCTTCATTGATGAGGAGCTGCGCGAGCGTTATCTCCTCGACGGTATCATCACCCTGGTGGACGCGGCCCATGCCGAGCAACACCTGACCCAAACCATCGCCCAGGCGCAGATCGGTTTCGCTGATCGCCTGTTGGTGAGCAAGCGCGATTTGGTGGATGACGCCGCTTTTAATGCCCTGAGTGAACGGCTGACCCGGATCAACCGTCGTGCTCCGATTCGAGTGGTTGAACACGGCAATATTGATCTGGCTGAATTGCTGGACGTACGCGGCTTCAACCTCAATGCCGACGTTGGCGGCGGCATGACGTTGCGTCCGCTGAAACCAGTAAGCAGCGCAGGCAACATCGACCGCATCACCAGCCTCGTCCTGCGCACCGATCAGCCACTGGATATCGACAAACTCAGCGAGTTCATGAACGAACTGCTGGAAGACCATGGCAAACAACTGCTGCGCTACAAAGGCGTCCTCAACATCGCCAACGAACCCCGACGCATGGTGTTTCAAGGCGTGCTGAAGTTGTATGGCTTTGATTGGGACACTGAATGGTCTGAAGATGAAAAGCGCGAAAGCGTCATCGTGTTTATTGCTGATGAATTGCCGGAAGAGAAGATCAGGGCAGGGTTTGCGCGGGTGATTTAAAACAGCTTATAGAAGACTTGTTGGCGAGGCGGTGAGTCTGATACAACGCTTCGCCAACAAATTGGTTTCAGTAGAATATTATTGTGGTTTAAATAAAAAGGTGTCTTACGGGTTTATATAATCAACATTTCTTTTTGATATGTGGAGGGTAAAATATGCGTTGCCTGACGCTTTGTCGACGACGGAAGCATGCCATCTGTTTGGGGCGCGGGGGTCGAGTGTTACCCTGTTATAAAGTTCTAGGTTGAACCCAGTGTTATCTACCATTAGCTGAAGGCGAATTGCAGCTTCTGAATCCCCTTCGATATCGCCTAGCGTTATTTTTTTTCCGTTCCTAATCAAGTTGAAGTCGCCGACTCGCAGGCCGCCGGAGTCAGCGTATATATACCCCAAATTGCTTTTTGATATGGACTTGCCAAACTGCTCTCCGTCTCGAATCCAAATATTATAAAAGCCTGTCGATTCGATGTATCGGAAATAAAGCAGTACGGGTTTTTCCGCAAAAACATTCGCGTATAAATATTCGTTATGTGCGTTTTCGAAATGAGCGCTAACATCGCCCGTCAAATTTATAGTTTTAGCGTTAGTGTCGCTAACTAACGTGGAGTATGAAAAATCAATAGGCACGTTAATTGGGTTGTTTCTTGCATCCAAGCCTGCCTCAAAGGTAAGCGTGGCCAAGAACGAGTTTTCTACTTCCGTGCTCATGATAAATCTCCTTGCCTTGCCAATTAATTTTCGGGCGAGGAAAAATCATAAGGGTTTGTTGGGGGTTTCATCTACTGTCAGAAGTGACAGGTTTCAAGAGTTTTTTGGAATAAGGATCGACAATAAATGGGGTGCTATTGCTGTAGGCTTGACTGTATTTATATAGCAAAAAGCCCGGCTCAAGAGCCGGGCTTTTTCATGTCGCCAGTAATACGGGGCGATTAAGCGCCGTACACCGGCAATTTAGCGCAGATGGTTTTGACTTTTTCACGTACTGCGTCGATCACGGCTTCGTTGCTCAGGTCAGCCAGGATGTCGCAGATCCAGCCAGCGAGTTCCTTGCATTCTGCTTCTTTGAAGCCACGGGTAGTTACGGCTGGGGTGCCGAAGCGCAGGCCGGAGGTCACGAACGGGGAGCGTGGGTCATTCGGCACCGAGTTCTTGTTCACGGTGATGAATGCGCGACCCAAGGCAGCGTCAGCGTCTTTGCCGGAGATGTCCTGTTTGATCAGCGACAGCAGGAACAGGTGGTTCTCGGTACCGCCAGACACTACGTCGAAGCCGCGCTCGATGAACACGCCGGCCATGGCCTTGGCGTTCTTGACCACTTGTTGCTGGTAAGTCTTGAACTCAGGCTGCAAGGCTTCTTTGAAGCAGACGGCCTTGGCTGCGATCACGTGTTCCAGCGGACCGCCCTGGGAGCCCGGGAAGACGGCTGAGTTCAGCTTCTTCTCGATGTCGGCGTTGGCTTTGGCCAGAATCAGGCCGCCACGTGGACCGCGCAGGGTTTTGTGAGTCGTGGTGGTGACCACGTCAGCGAATGGAACCGGGTTCGGGTACACGCCCGCAGCAACCAGACCGGCTACGTGCGCCATGTCGACGAACAGGTAAGCGCCGACTTTGTCAGCGATTGCGCGGAAGCGCGGGAAATCCAGGATTTGCGAGTACGCGGAGAAACCCGCCACGATCATTTTTGGCTTGTGTTCAACGGCCAGACGCTCGACTTCGTCGTAATCGATCAGGCCGTTGCCGTCGATGCCGTACTGTACGGCGTTGTACAGCTTGCCGGACGAGCTGACGCTGGCGCCGTGGGTCAAGTGACCACCGTGAGCCAGGCTCATGCCCAGAATGGTGTCGCCCGCTTGCAGCAATGCCAGGTAGACCGCGCTGTTGGCTTGGGAGCCTGCGTGTGGTTGAACGTTGGCGTAGTCGGCGCCGAACAGCTCTTTAGCGCGATCGATAGCCAGTTGCTCAACCACGTCGACGTATTCGCAGCCGCCGTAGTAACGCTTGCCTGGATAGCCTTCAGCGTACTTGTTGGTCAGGACCGAGCCTTGGGCTTCCATCACTGCGGGGCTGGTGTAGTTTTCCGAAGCGATCAGCTCGATGTGCTCTTCTTGGCGCTGAGCTTCTTGCTCCATGGCGGCAAAGAGATCGGAGTCGTACTTGGCGAGAGTCAAATCACGGCTGAACATGGCGGTCCTCAAGGATCGGGGGAGTAGAAAAGGAGGCCATTCTAACCCATAGGCTTTTATCTGGCATATGAAAGGCAGTCATGTCAGAGACAAGCGGTTTTCACGTGAGTCACCGCAGCCATCAATCAAGCATGAACAGCGCATCGTTGGCGAATTGCGCTTCGAAGCGATTGGGCGGCATCGGGCGGCCGAACAGGTAGCCCTGAACTTCGTCGCAGCCATGTTCGCGCAGGAACTCCAGCTGTTCATGGGTCTCCACGCCCTCGGCGATGACCGATAGGTTGAGGCTGTGGGCCATGGCGATGATGGCGCGAGCGATCTGCGCGTCCTGCTCACCCGACGGCAGGCCGTCGACGAACGTCCGGTCGATTTTCAGCACATCAATCGGGAATTGCTTGAGGTAGTTCAGCGACGAGTAGCCGGTGCCGAAGTCATCAATCGCGATGCTCAGGCCCAGGCGCTTGAGACCGTCCAGAATTAGCATGGCTTCGTTGACTTCACGCATCAGAATGCTTTCGGTCAGTTCCAGTTCAAGGCACGCCGGCGGCAGGCCGGTGTCTTTGAGAATGTTGGCAATGCGCGTGCCCAGCTGACCGTCGGAGAACTGCCGCGCGGAAATATTGACTGACACCTTGGGCACGCGGACCTTGGCCTGGTGCCAGCTCTTGAGCTGGCGACAGGCTTCGATCAGTACCCAATCCCCGACTTCCACGACCAGCCCGAGTTCTTCAAGCACCGGAATGAAGTCGCCCGGCGGCACCAGACCGCGTCGCGGGTGGTTCCAGCGCAATAGGGCTTCGGCACCTGTCAGGCGCTTACCGTCACCGCTGAACTGCGGTTGGTAATACAACGTGAATTCTTCTTGCTCAAGGGCGTGACGCAAATCGCTTTCGAGTTCCAGACGCTCAAGGGCGGTGGCGTTCATGTCGGCTTGATAGAACTGGAAGTTGTTTTTGCCGCGCTCTTTTGCGTGGTACATGGCCGTGTCGGCGTTTTTCATCAACTGGCTCAGCTCATTGCCATCCTGCGGGCTGAGCGCGATGCCGATACTGGCGGTCACAAAAAACTCGCGACCTTCGAGGACGAATGGTTTCACCAGGCTGCCGAGGATCTGTTCAGCAACATGGATCGCGCGGTTCAGGGCGATCTGCCGAGTGGCCCTCGGTTGCAGCAGCAGGGTGAATTCGTCACCACCCATACGTGCCACGGTGTCATCGTCGTCAACGCAACCCAGCAGTCGCGAGGCCATTTCCTGGAGCATGCGGTCGCCAGCGGCGTGGCCGAGGGAGTCGTTGATCGGCTTGAAACGGTCCAGGTCGAGGAACATCAGCACTACCCACGCCTGCTGACGCTCGGCCTGCTGAAGTGCGGTGTGCAGGCGGTCCTGGAACAGGGTGCGGTTGGGCAGGTGCGTCAGGGCGTCGTAATAGGCCAACCGATGGATGCGTTGTTCACTGGCCTTGCGCTCGCTGATGTCGCTGAAGAAGCACACGTAGCTGGCAAGATCGCCCTCATCGTCGAGCACCGCAGTGATCCCGACCCACGCCGGGTAATGCTCGCCACTGCGACGCTTGAGCCAGACTTCGCCTTCCCAACTGCTGCGTTGGTGCAGCTGCTTGATGATGTAACGCAAGTGCGCTTCCTGCTGATCATCGACGGTCAGCATGGTGGGCAGTTGATCGAGTACTTCTGACACGTCATAACCGCTGACGCGACTGAACGCGTCGTTGGCCTGCACGATGTAGCCAGCCGGGTCAGTGATCAGGATCGCCGACGTGGAGTGTTCGAATACCGTGGCGGCCATGCGCAGGTCTTTCTCGGCACGACGTTGCTGGCTGATGTCACGCCCGACACCGAGGATGCCCTCAAAGGTCCCGTGCTCATCCCACACCAGAATCAGGCGCAGCTCGATCGGGATCTTGCGTCCGTCGGCTCGCAGGCAGTCAAAGAGGAACAACTGGGTCGGCAGGTCCGCGCGCAATTTCGCCAACTCGTCGGGTCTGCCCAAGGCCTTGGCGACACGTTCGAGTAGCGCATTCATCTTGGTCAATTGCTGTGGGTTGGCGATGGTCGATTGCCAGCCGTGCTTGAGGATCCATTCAGCGCTGTAGCCCAGGACGGTCTGCGCCGAGGGGCTGACGTAATTGGGTTTCAGCGCACTGTCGGTGGAGAAAATCACATCGCTGATGCTTTCAGCCAGCATCCGGTAACGCTGTTCGCTGTCGCGCAGGGACTCGCTGGCTTCGAGCTGTTCGGTAATATCCTTGGCCACGCCGATGATGCGCGTCACAACGTCGTTCTTGTCACGCACCAACGCTTGCTCGCGGATATCGAAGCGACGCCAGTGATTATTGTGATCACGGAAGCGCAGCTGGCATTGCAGCAACTCGGCATGCCCGGTTTGCCGTTGCAGTCGGCGCATGGCTTGATAGTGTTCGGCGTCGTCCGGGTGCAGCAGGATCTCCCAGAAGTACTCGCCCATCTTCTGTAGCTCGGCCTTGTTGTAGCCCAGCGTTTCGCCAAGATGGTGGTTGCTGTAAATCATTCGCTGGCTGATGACGTCCTGCACGTACAGATGATCCGGTACGGTACGCACCACATTGGACCAGAAACCTTCGCGCTCGACCAAAGACAGTTCGACGCGCTTGCGGCTGCTGATGTCGCTGATGCTGAGGATCACGGCCTTATAGTCGGCTGGTTCCGGCAAGCGCATCACCAGCCACAGGTACTGATCGTCGCCTTGCGGGCTGGCCAGACGGATTTCCAGTTCGAGTTGACTCTGCCGGGTGAGTACCGCGTGAATCAGTTGCAGGCCAATCCCTTGCTGGGTGCTCGGGCAGCCCTCGATCAGGTGCTGCCACGCCTGGGCGCCGGATTCGATTTTCAGCAGATCGAGCGCGACCTGATTGACTTCGGTAATGCGCAGTTGTTGTAGCAGTTCCGGGCACAGCTGCGGTTGCGTCGTCAGTACACGGTCCAGATCATCGCGGCTGTGTACCTGCAGCTTGCCCAGGTAGCCCAGCAGCCCTGACAGGTCGAGCACGCAGAGCGCGACGCCGGTGCCGTCGAAAATGTCCTGATAGCGACGTTTGCTCTCAAGCATTTGTCGTTGGCGACGGCGCAGGCTGGCAAGGGCCAGCAGCGGCAGCAGAGAACACAACAGCCCGATCAGGCATTTGCCGATCAGCGCAGGCAGCAACTCTTGGCGCGCTTTGCTGGCATCGAACAGGCCGCGCAATTGCCAGTCGCTATGGGTCAACGGTGACAGCAACACATTCTGGATGCCATCAAGGCTGGCGTCTTCCGGGCTGTCCATGCCGGCGGCATCGCGATGGATCACCGTTTGGCTGACGCTGTTTTCCAGCAGCCACATGGGCTGGAAATCCTGAGTTGTCTGGTGAGTAAGTTTCGTCAGCACATCGGGCGCGAGGCGCAGTACCCAATAGCCTTTTGTCGTCTCGCCAGGCTGACGCACCAACAAATAAACCTGTGAGCCATCCGATGCGTTGCCGAAATAATAAGCATGCGCCTGACCACGCTGCATCAATTGCGCGAGGAAGGTCGCGTCGCTGGATGGACCTGCATCGCTGCGGGCGCTGTCTTTAACCACTTCGCCTTCGGCATTCAACCAGACAGCACTGCGCAATGACGGCAGGGTCTGGCGCAGGGTGTCCAGCATCAGCACTTGTTGTGCGGCGGTTGGGGTTTGCGCTTTCGTATTATCCAGGACGTTGAGCGCGCCCTGCGCACTGAGTGCCATGTTCAGGCTCAAACGATCGGCCAGCTGGGCGCTGTAGTCGAGACTACGCTGACGCTGGCGGTCCTGAGTCTGCTGGAATTGATCCATCAGTTGCCAGAACAACAGCACAACCATCAGCAACACCAAGGCTGCGAGCACAGCTTTCACTGAGCCGCGAAAATGCACCGTGGGTACGCGTCTAGGGGTGCGCAGAGGAGAAGGGGACAGTGATGTGGACAAACTTTAATCCTGAAGACGGGACTGAAGCGGCGAATGCGAAATGCACTATAAGCCGGACGCCCAAAGGGCGGCTAGCATGCCTTGATGTGTGGCGAAGTGCCAGTCCCATTGGGCTGGATGGTTTGCCCTGACGGGTGCATTCGGGTAGCTTTGCCCGATGTGCGGTTTAGGCCGTTTCTAACGATAGTGATTTCACTGCCTGCAAGCATTGATCCATATCCAGATAACGTGATGTCGGCAATCGATGTCCGGTCGGCGCACGTTCAATCAAAGCGTCAATCTCTCTGGCGGCAAGCGCCGGAGATAAATAAAATTGTACCGCTATTTTCGAGGCGCGCTCTAAGCCCGCGCTTTATCACAGCTACAGACACCGGGTTTTCTTTCCATGGCTCAATACGTCTTCACCATGCATCGGCTGAGCAAAGTTGTGCCGCCGAAGCGGGAAATTTTGAAAAATATCTCCCTGTCGTTTTTCCCAGGCGCCAAGATCGGTGTACTGGGCTTGAACGGTTCGGGCAAATCCACACTGTTGAAAATCATGGCCGGTGTCGACACTGAGTTCGACGGTGAAGCTCGGCCGATGCCAGAGCTCAACATCGGCTATCTGCCGCAAGAACCACAGCTGGACCCGACCAAGACTGTGCGTGAAGTGGTCGAAGAAGCGGTCAGCGTGATCAAAAATGCGCAGGCGCGCCTTGATCAGGTATATGCCGAATACGCCGAGCCGGATGCCGACTTCGACAAGCTGGCTGCCGAACAGGCCAAGCTTGAGTCCATCCTCCAGGCCAGCGACGGTCATAACCTGGACCGTCAACTGGAAGTCGCTGCCGATGCGCTGCGCCTGCCGGCCTGGGACGCGAAGATCGAATTCCTGTCCGGTGGTGAAAAGCGTCGTGTGGCCCTGTGCCGTCTGCTGCTGTCCGCACCGGACATGCTGCTGCTCGACGAACCGACCAACCACCTGGACGCCGATTCCGTGGCCTGGCTGGAGCATTTCCTCCATGACTTCCCGGGCACTGTGGTTGCGATCACGCACGACCGGTACTTCCTGGATAACGTCGCTGGCTGGATTCTCGAACTCGACCGCGGCGCCGGTATTCCTTACGAGGGCAACTATTCGGGTTGGCTTGAAGCCAAGTCCGATCGTCTGGCCCAGGAATCCAAGCAGCAGTCGGCCCATGAAAAGGCCATGAAAGACGAGCTGGAGTGGGTTCGCAAAGGTGCCAAGGCGCGTCAATCGAAATCCAAGGCGCGCCTGCAACGCTTCGAAGAAATGCAATCGCAGGAATTCCAGAAGCGTAGCGAAACCAATGAGATCTACATCCCGGCCGGTCCACGCCTGGGCGACAAGGTCATCGAATTCAAGAACGTTTCCAAAGGTTATGGCGATCGCGTGCTGATCGACAACCTGTCGTTCTCCATGCCTAAAGGCGCGATTGTCGGTGTTATCGGTGGTAACGGTGCCGGTAAGTCGACCTTGTTCCGCATGCTGATGGGCAAGGAACAACCGGACTCCGGCACGATTGAAGTCGGTGAAACCGTGCAGCTGGCGTGCGTGGATCAGAGCCGCGACGATCTGGACGGCAGCAAGTCGGTGTTCCAGGCGGTTTCCGATGGTTCCGATGTGATCCGCATCGGCAACTATGAAATCCCGTCGCGCACCTACGTTGGCCGTTTCAACTTCAAAGGGGGCGATCAGCAGAAGTTCGTCAAGGACCTCTCGGGTGGTGAACGCGGTCGCTTGCACCTGGCATTGACGCTCAAAGAGGGCGGCAACGTGCTGCTGCTCGATGAACCGTCAAACGACCTCGACGTTGAAACCCTGCGTTCGCTGGAAGAAGCGTTGCTCGACTTCCCGGGCGCCGCCATTGTGATCTCTCACGATCGGTGGTTCCTTGACCGCGTAGCGACGCACATCCTCGCGTACGAAGATGACTCGCAAGCCGTGTTCTTCGAAGGTAACTACACCGAGTACGAAGCCGACCGCAAGAAACGCCTCGGCGAAGCAGCGGCCCAACCGCACCGGGTACGTCACAAGAAACTGGCGTGATTTGATCTGCCATGAAAACGGAGCCTTCGGGCTCCGTTTTCATGTGGGGTTTAGTTCAGGCAAATTGCCTGTGCCTGATATGCCGTCTTCGCAGACAAGTCAGCTCCTACAGGGGAATGCGATCAACTGTAGATACCGTCTTGACCCTCGATGAGCAAACGGGGTCTCGATTCTGCCCGTAGGGCGTAGGAGCTGACGTGTCTGCGAACGATCACGAAGTGATCGCAATAAATCAAACATCCGCCTCTATCCTGACCACCTCAATCAACTGATCCCCCGCCGGGCGCTTCCATAGCACCTCATCGCCCGGTTGCGCGCCCAGCAGCGCCCGGCCCAGCGGTGAGCCCCAGTTGATCAAGGCGCTGGCCGCGTCGGCCTGGTCTTCACCCACCAACTGCACCCGTTGTTCCGCGCCGTTCTCATCGGCAAACGTCACCCAACTGCCGATGTGCACCTTCTCGGTCGACAGGGCCGGTGCGACCACTTGGGCGCTGTGCAGGCGTTGGTTGAAGTAGCGCAGATCGCGCTCGATGTCGGCCTGACGTTGCTTGTCAGCCTGATCCCCGAGGGCCGATTGTTCGCTGTACTGCGCCTGCAACTCGGTCACGTGCGTCTGTAGCTGCACGAGGCCGCGGGCGGTGACGTAGTTGGGCTGCTCGCTGATCCGTCGTTCCACCGGTTGGTCGGCTTGCGCGGCGGCTTGATCTTCATTGACGAAGGCGCGGCTCATGGCGTTTCTCCCTGTATTGGGTTTTGACCATGATGGCCCTGATTGAGGGGCGTCAGTTGCTTGAGAGCGACCTATTGCGATCGATAAGCCCTGGCGTTATCGCGATCCTTTTCACGCTGCCATCGTTGGTCGCGCTCATTCCAGTAATGGTCGCGGTAGTCGTTGCGGTCCTGGCTTTCCACCATCGCCTTGCATTGGCGAAAGCCATCATCCCAGCCTTCGGCGTATTGGGGGTCTTTCAGGTAACGCGGGACGTTTTTCTTGAATTCTCCGCTGATAACGCCCGCAGCCTGACGACCGCTGCCACACCCATCCTGAAAGCCATCGGCAAAGGCCGGTGGGTAACCTTCAGCCAACAGCTGTTCTCGGGTTGACTGACAACCGCCGACAAACACGATCAAGCACAGCACAGACCAACGCCACTTCATTGCCCACTCCTCGACTCAAGTATCAAGTCTAGGGGGGCATGTGTGAGTGCCGCGTAAAAACGGCGTTATAAATCTGTGATGTCCGCGAAAGCGTCCGTGAAGACGCTTAAGATCAATAGTGATACCACTTCATTTCCAGCATCACTTCGTTGATCGGCGAAGCCAGTTGGCTGTACTCGCGTTGGGCGCTCAGGCGCAGGCCAAGGTTACGTGACAGTTCCCATTGCTGGTTCAGGCTGATGCTGCGGCGTACTTCGCCATTGGTGAAGTAATCACCCTTGGCCTCCAGGCTCAGGTTGCCCAGCGGGTTGCGCCACAGCAGGCCGGTGTTGAAGCCCGCAGCAGGCGAAACAAGGGCCGCGAAGTCGGCGTTGTGTTCGATGCGCACGGTGCCCAATGCAAAACCGAGCATGTCGTCGGTCAGTTGCCAGGTGCCGCCGCCGCCACCGTTGACGTGGCTGACCAGAGTTTCATCTTCATGTTTGCCCAGCACCCGTTCCAGCCCCCCGGAGACTTGCCAGGACCAGGGTTTGAGCAGGGCATTGCGTGGAGTCAGCGAGCGGATGGTTGCCAGATCGAACTGTTGGACCTGCCAGTGATTTCCTTCGTATTGGCGCAATTTGAGCTGGAGAATCTCGATCTGCGCGCCCAATGGGAAACCATAGGCATTGTCGTTCAGGTCGTGATACGCCATGCGCAGGCCATATTCGGCGAACCCCTTGTCATCACGGCTGCCCGCGCCCAATTGCCAGGTACGAGACTCATGACCGTCCTCCGTCAAACCGGGGCGTGCGATGTCCAGTGGTGGCGGCGGGTTCTGGTTGATCGCACGCAGCAGCTCGAAACTGCGCTGCGAGCGCTCTGTATCGCGTTCCAGGCCGTTGGCGCGATAGCGTTCGAGGCGGTAGGCGGCGTCCTGAATCAACGCGCGGCGTTCTTTGGGCAGGGCCAGGTAATCGTTATTTTGCAGTTGTTTCTGATCGGCGCTGACCTTCAGCACCCATTGCTGTTCTTCACTCTCAAGGGGCGCGGCGCGGCTGAGCAACTCACGTTCGCGGGACGGCCGATAGTCGGTTCTCTCCACCAGACCTGCGTCTTTCACTGCGCGTACGGTGTCGGTCGGGATCGCTGTCAGCGGGAAGTGCTGGGTCAGGTTCAGGCCGGGTCGTGCGACTTGCAGCAGCTCCAATAAACGATACGAGCAGTTTTCGTCGAAGAAGAAATAGCTGAAGCGAATCTGCTTGAGCTCCCAGACATGCTCGACCATCCGCCCGGTTTCTTCGTGGGTCAGGTTCAGCCGGTATTCCCAAAGGTCACGGTTTTCCAGGCTGCGGTATTCGGACAGTTTTTCCTGGTAGGGCACCAGTGCGAAGAGGCCCGGATAACCGCCCATCAAGCCTTTCCACGCATACAGAATGCTGTTGTCCATGCCTTCGATGTACGCGCCAAAGTTAATCGCATAGCTGAGCAGGGCTGTGTGATTGGTCTGCACGTCAGCCTGGTCGATGCGCAACAGGGTGTGACCGAACATGGAGGAAGGGCTGTTCAAATAAGCGGCCGGAAAGATCAATACGGCGCTGTCGGGTGCCACGTCCTTGAACCATTGCTTGAATTCTTTGCAGTCCACGGCGGGCAGGTCGGTCAGTTGCAGTTGGTCGCGCAGCCAACGGGTCCGTGCCGGATAAACGCATTGGGCGTGGCTGTTTTGAGCCAGGGTGTCGTTGCTGCTGACGGGCGCATAAATCGCATCGAGCGTGGCGCTCAGTTCCGCTGCCGGATCGTGGGCACCGTTGGCGGCAAGAAAAAATTTGGGGTCATCTACATAGCTGCGCCAACCACCCAGCTTGGCCGTCTCATAGTGACCCAGGGATATCCAGAACTGCGTATTTGCCAGTTGCTGCAAGCGATCATTGTCGATATGCGGCGTGGCATACAGCGGGGCGCAGACACAGAGCGCCACATAACCAAGGCGTTTGAGCATAGAGGGCAACTAGTCAGGAGGCAGGGCAATCAATGTTCGGGATTGTAAACAGAGGCCTGCCCCCTGAGGCGGGGGCAGGCGGTGCGAGCTTAAGCCTGAGTTGCGTATTTCGCCAGAAGAGGGTCGTTTTTCAACACCGCGAGGGTGTTGTTGTGGACATCTTCAGCGGTCGTGTCTGCTTTGCTGAAAATTTGCTGGAAGTGCTCGTGGGTGACTGCGGCGAAATGCGCACGGTCTTGCGGTGCAACGCCCAACACGACCGCGTACGTGGTCAGCGCTTCGCCCTGACCCATGGCCATGTCTTTGGAAAGCTCGTCCATCATGCCGTTCATGGCAAGCCAGGATTTGCCGCCGTAGGTCAACGCAGCGTTGGTGGCGCAGCCATTCGTACCGGAGGTCATGCCGAAGGTGGCGTTACCCGATGTGCCGTTGGTGGTGGAAGCCAGAAAGTGGGCTGGAGTTCCACGCTGGCCTTCGAACAGCATGTTGCCCCAGCCGCAATCCGGGCCGCCTGGCGCTTGGGCCATGGCGTTGAGGGATGCGACGGTGAAGAGAGTACCAAGAAGAATCCGTTTCATAGCTTTAGTCTCTTTTGTGATCAACCAAGGGTCAAGGTTCCTGGCCGGTCATTGCGCCAGGGCAAGCCAGAGTTGTTATGACTGGCCGCGCAAGTTGGAGTTTAGGCACGATCCAAGGGTTCCGTGATTTATTGCAAATTGTTATAGGGTTGGAGACTTTTCTCCCATTAAGGAGAGTGAAGGGTTATGTGCAAAAAAATCGGCCGCACCGTGCCTTGCCAGCGGGGTACAGCGAGCGCCAGAATGCCGCTATCTGCCCCGCTCGATGTAAGGATGTCCGATGCCCGATCCTGTTGCTGCCAGCTTGCGTCTTGCGCCTGAAGCGCTGACATGTCCTTTCTCCGCTGAACAGTTCAGCTTCACGACAACCAATGATCTGGAACCCTTTCGCGGTGTGCTCGGCCAAGAGCGAGCAGTCGAAGCCTTACAGTTTGGCGTGGCCATGCCGCGCCCCGGTTACAACGTATTTGTGATGGGTGAGCCCGGTACCGGCCGCTTCTCCTTCGTCAAGCGCTACCTCAAGGCCGAAGGCAAGCGCATGGAGACGCCGTCGGACTGGGTTTACGTCAACAATTTCGATGAACCTCGCGAGCCGCGCGCACTGGAGTTGCCTCCTGGCAGCGCGGGTGCGTTCATTGCGGACATCAATGGCCTGATCGATAACCTGCTGGCGACCTTCCCGGCGGTGTTCGAACACCCGTCGTACCAGCAGAAAAAAAGCGCCATCGACCGCGCTTTCAATCAACGTTATGACCGCGCGCTGGACGTTATCGAGCGTTTGGCCCTGGAAAAAGAAGTCGCCCTCTACCGCGACAGCACCAACATTGCCTTTACGCCGATGAGCGAAGGCAAGGCGCTGGACGAGGCCGAATTTTCGCAGCTGCCTGAAGTTGATCGCGAGCGTTTTCATACCGATATTTCCGCTCTGGAAGAGCGCCTCAACGAGGAACTGGCCAGCCTGCCGCAATGGAAGCGTGAATCCAGCAACCAGATGCGCCAGTTGAATGAAGAAACCATCACGCTGGCCTTGCAGCCGTTGTTGGCACCGTTGTCCGAGAAGTACGACGAGAACGCCGGGGTTTGTGCGTACCTGCAAGGGGTGCAGGTCTACCTGCTGAAAACCGTGGTCGAGCAGTTGGTCGACGACAGCAAGACCGACGCCGAGGCGCGTAAGCTGCTCGAAGAGCAGTACTGCCCGAGCTTGGTGGTCGACCACCCGGTCAATTCGGGCGCGCCGGTGATTTTCGAACCGCATCCCACCTACGACAACCTGTTCGGGCGCATCGAATACAGCACCGATCAAGGCGCTCTATACACCACCTACCGTCAATTGCGCCCCGGTGCACTGCATCGGGCCAACGGTGGTTTTCTGGTGCTCGAAGCCGAAAAAATGCTCAGCGAGCCGTTTGTCTGGGACGCGCTCAAGCGCGCCTTGCAATCGCGCAAGTTGAAAATGGAATCGCCACTGGGCGAGTTGGGTCGTCTGGCGACGGTGACCTTGAACCCGCAAGTGATCCCGCTACAGGTCAAAGTCATCATCATCGGTGCACGTTCACTGTATTACGCGTTGCAAGACGCCGATCCGGACTTCCAGGAGATGTTCCGGGTGTTGGTGGATTTCGATGAAGACATCCCGATGGGCGACGAGACGCTGGAGCAGTTCGCCCAGTTGCTCAAAACCCGCACCTCCGAAGAAGGCATGGCGCCGTTGACCGCTGACGCTGTCGCCCGCCTGGCCACGTACAGCGCCCGCCTGGCTGAACATCAGGGCCGGTTATCGGCGCGCATCGGTGACCTGTTCCAATTGGTCAGCGAGGCGGATTTCATTCGCCAACTGGCCAATGACGACAAGACCGATGCCGGGCACATCGAGCGCGCGCTCAAGGCCAAGGCCACGCGCACGGGCCGGGTGTCGGCGCGGATTCTCGACGACATGCTCGCGGGCATCATCCTGATCGACACCGCCGGTGCTGCCGTGGGCAAGTGCAACGGGCTGACGGTGCTGGAAGTCGGCGATTCGGCGTTTGGCGTGCCGGCGCGGATTTCGGCGACGGTTTATCCCGGGGGCAGCGGTATCGTCGACATCGAACGTGAGGTCAACCTGGGTCAGCCGATCCACTCCAAGGGGGTGATGATTCTCACGGGATATCTGGGCAGCCGCTACGCGCAGGAATTCCCGCTGGCGATTTCCGCGAGCATCGCTCTGGAGCAATCCTACGGTTATGTGGATGGCGACAGTGCGTCACTGGGCGAAGCGTGTACCTTGATTTCGGCACTCTCGAAAACACCGCTCAAGCAGTGTTTCGCCATTACCGGATCGATCAATCAGTTTGGTGAAGTGCAGGCGGTGGGCGGGGTCAACGAAAAAATCGAAGGCTTCTTCCGTCTCTGCGAGGCGCGTGGCTTGACTGGCGAGCAGGGTGCAATCATTCCGCAGGCGAACGTGGCCACCCTGATGCTCGACGAGCGTGTGCTGCAAGCCGTGCGTGCCGGGCAGTTCCATGTGTACGCGGTGCGTCAGGCTGACGAGGCGTTGAGCCTGTTGGTTGGCGAGCCTGCCGGAGCGCCAGACGAAGACGGTCAGTTCCCGGAAGGCAGTGTAAACGCTCGTGTGGTTGAGCGTTTGCGGGACATCGCCGAGATACTCAGTGATGAAGAACTCAAGGAGCTGGGAAAAGAACCGGCGCAGTTGCAGCCGGAACTCAAGGCCTTGGCAAAAAAAGCGGACTGAAAGGGCAGGGCGCCGCAGGGATGGCATGACCATTCGGCGCCCAGTCACGCTGGGTACTTTTCGAATTCTGCTTTTGTTCTACTCTGGACAGATATCACAGTTGTCAAAAGGACTGACGCGCTCCTTCCTGCGGTTTGAGGGGCGAACACTGTATCTATCGAGGAGCTCGCCATGTCGCGCAGCCTCTGTCTTACCCGCCAATGTCTGGGTCTGGTCACCCGTATCGAATGTGTGATTCGCCCGCTCTCAGGAGATAACGGTATGTGGACGTTACTGTTCGCCGCCGGCATGTCAGACGAGCAACCCTCCGCACTCAAGGCTCAAGGGCCTTTCCATGGGCCACTGGCTGCTGAAACGGTATTGATGGCCATCGCCGAAAGCCTGACGCTGCATGGTTATCAGGTGGCCGAAGACGTCCCCATTTGGCAGGTGCACCTGCAAGGCGAGTTGCGTCGCATAAACGGAGAAGGCTCGCGTTGTCAGCGAATGTCCCCGTTTTGAGTGCGCGGCGCTGACGAGGTTTGTTACTCGTTCTCGTCGGGGGCTGTTGTTTTTAATGCGTGTCAGGGAGCGCCCTTGGGCGCTCTCTGCTTTTACATGTTTGGTTACAGTTTTGTTCGCGCGGACCTTTCCTACAGTGGCTATCAACCATTTCGCACAAGCGGCCACTGATATACTCGCGACGATTTTTTAACCACTTGTGAGTATTAATGGAACGCTTTTTCGAGAATGCGATGTACGCCTCGCGCTGGTTGCTGGCGCCGATCTACTTTGGTTTGTCCTTGGGTTTGCTGGCCTTGGCGCTGAAGTTTTTCCAGGAAGTCTTTCACGTTATTCCCAATGTTTTCTCCCTCGCTGAATCCGATCTCATCCTGGTTCTGCTGTCCTTGATCGACATGGCGCTGGTCGGCGGCTTGTTAGTCATGGTGATGATTTCCGGCTACGAAAACTTTGTCTCGCAACTGGACATCGCTGAGGACAAAGAAAAGCTCAGCTGGCTGGGCAAGATGGACTCCACCTCGCTGAAAATGAAAGTTGCGGCGTCGATCGTGGCCATTTCCTCGATCCACCTGCTGCGAGTGTTCATGGATGCGAAGAACATCGAGCCGCAATACCTCATGTGGTACGTGATCATTCACATGACGTTCGTTATTTCGGCTTTCGCCATGGGCTACCTGGACAAGCTGACCAAGCACTAAGCGCTTTGACCACCGACCATCAGCCGCCCGGCCATTACGCTCTTCGGAGAGGAAATGGACGGGCGGTGCCGTTTCCAGGTTGTGATTTCGCCGTCCTGTACAAGACTTATACTTCCGACTCATCGGTACAGCTGTGACAGGACCTTCTCATGAATCTCCAGGAACTGACCGCTTTTGCCCATGCAGGGCTTGTGGATGAATTGAATCTGATCTCTATGGAAGGGGGTATCTATTTGCTGGAGGCCCGCGTACGTGGCGTGGCGTACCCGCTCAATGACCTGAACGGCAAAACCCTGCACTTGCGCTCCGTGGAGCACGCGCGGGATCTGCTGCACGCCTTGCCAAAGGTGCCGTTCAATCTGGTGCATGCCGTGGTTCACGACGAAATGTGCGGTCTGCACACTGTCGACGAACAACCCCTGAGTGTGCCGATCGCCTTCCACTCTGCGTGGTGATACCTGCGGGTAGGGAGCGCTTGCTCATCTGTGCTAGGCTGCTTGCCCTTTTGGTTCGGGGCGTCTTCAGGCGAGCCGTGGATTAGCCGCTCAGCGTGCCCACGTCCGGCCTTTTCCAGGCGCCCCCTCAGCGGAGCAGTGTTATGTCCGAAGTTAACTTGTCCACCGACGAAACCCGCGTCAGCTACGGTATTGGCCGTCAGTTGGGTGACCAGCTGCGTGATAACCCGCCACCGGGCATCAGCCTGGACGCGATCCTGGCTGGCCTGAATGACGCCTTCCACGGCAAAGAAAGCCGTGTAGGTCAGGACGAAATGTCTGCCAGCTTCAAAGTCATCCGCGAAATCATGCAGGCAGAAGCAGCGGCCAAGGCTGAACAAGCCGCGGGTGCTGGCCTGGCTTACCTGGCTGAGAATGCCAAGCGTGAAGGCGTTACAACCTTGGCCTCGGGCCTGCAATTCGAAATCCTGAACGCCGGTGAAGGCGCCAAGCCATCGCGCGAAGATCAGGTTCGTACTCACTACCACGGCACGCTGATCGACGGCACTGTGTTCGACAGCTCTTACGATCGTGGCGAGCCTGCTGAATTCCCGGTCGGTGGCGTGATTGCCGGCTGGACTGAAGCCTTGCAACTGATGAACGCCGGCAGCAAATGGCGTCTGCACGTTCCGAGCGAACTGGCTTACGGCGCACAAGGCGTCGGCGGCATTCCTCCGCACAGCGTTCTGGTATTTGACGTCGAGCTGCTGGACGTTCTGTAATCGTAGCGTTGTAAGCAGATGATGGCTGAACGGATCGTCCTGGTCCGTTCAACCATGACAGGCAGGCAGGGTGTGCTCAGCGCGCATGTTCAGTGCAGCTCACCGGCAGGGCGTAGCGCCCGCGCATAGCAAAATAAAAACAGGTTTCGCACCATCTCCTTCAGCACGCCGGGTTCGCTCGAACTCAGCCCCGTAACGTCCAGATCTCCCTGATCACGCAATTCGTCCAGCGCCTCCTCTTCCAGTACCGCACAAACTTCCCCCGTTTCACGATGGAGGATTCGCAGGTAAGGGTGTGGGCGGTCCAGCCATGCATCAATCACATAAGTCATGTCTCATCTCCTTTCGGGTTTAGATGAGAATAATTCTTATTCAGATAATAGCAAGGGACTATTGGATATTTGTTTGGAGGGGTGTCAGCGAGGTCGCTTTCACAGACACGTCAGCTCCCGCACATGATCTGTGCCGGGTGCACCTATCGCGGTGTACGCGATTCTGGAGCTGACGTGTCTGCAAATGAGCTGATGCTGTGTGTCAGTGGGTACGCGCGACCGCAAACTCACTCAGTTCAACCAGCGCATCGCGGTATTCGCTCGCTGGCAGCACATCAAGGCAGGCAATGGCCTTGGCGACGTAATCACGGGCCAGTTGCGCGGTGTAATCCAGGGCGCCCGCGTTTTCGACGGCTTCTCGAATGCTTTCCAGGTCCTCGAGACCACCTTTCTGGATAGCCTGACGCACCAGTGCAGCCTGTTCTGGCGTGCCTTCGCGCATGGTGTAGATCAGCGGAAGGGTTGGTTTGCCTTCTGCCAGGTCATCACCCACATTTTTGCCCAGGGTTTCGGCATCGCCGCGATAATCCAGCAGATCGTCGACCAACTGGAAGGCCACGCCCAGGTGATCGCCGAACGTGCGCAGGGCTTCACTTTGCTCGTGGGTGGCGCCGCACAAGGCTGCAGCGCTGTGAGTCGAGGCTTCGAACAGCATGGCTGTCTTGCCGCGAATCACTTCCATGTAGGTTTCTTCCGTGGTGCTGGCGTCGCGAATTTTCGACAGCTGCAGCACTTCGCCTTCTGCGATGACGCGCGTGGCCTTGGAGAGGATTTTCATCACGGGCATAGAGCCCAGTTCAACCATCATCTCGAAAGAGCGCGAGTACAGAAAGTCACCGACCAATACGCTGGGCGCGTTGCCCCACAAGGCGTTGGCAGTGGAGCGGCCACGGCGCATGCCGGACATGTCGACCACGTCGTCGTGCAGCAGGGTGGCGGTGTGCAGGAACTCGATGGTAGCCGCCAGCAGACGCAGGTCATCGCCTTCGCGACCCAGCGCTTTACCGCACAACAGTACCAATAGAGGACGCAGGCGTTTACCACCGGCCGAGGTAATGTAGTCGCCGATTTTCGACACCAACGGCACGCGTGACGCCAGCTGCTTTTTGATAATGACGTCAACGGCACTAAAGTCGTCCGCCACCGCGCGGTAGAAAGCTTGGGGTTGCATCAGCGACAGGCGCTCCAAAAGGGTTGCGCGGCATGCTAGGTCTAGGGCCTTACCCTGTCAAGGTATGCTGATTAGGCACTTGCATCGCTTTTGCGCCTTGCGTACAATCGCGCACCCTAACTTTCCTGGGCAGCACCTGCCTTACGCAATTGCAACGGGCCGTTCCAGCCCAATGCAGCCATGCCAGCCAATACTCTACTTATAAAGAGCTGGGTGAGCAGGATTAACGGAGAAATACCATGTACGCAGTAATTGTTACCGGTGGCAAGCAGTACAAAGTCGCCCCGGGCGAATACCTGAAGATCGAAAAGCTGGAAATCGCTACCGGCGAATCCGTGACTTTTGATCGTGTTCTGTTGATCGGCAACGGCGACGACGTCAGCATCGGCGCTCCAGTCGTTCCTGGCGCCACTGTAGTCGCTGAGGTGATCTCCCAAGGTCGCCACGATAAGATCCGCATCATCAAGTTCCGTCGTCGTAAGCACCACATGAAGCGTATGGGCCACCGCCAGTGGTACACCGAGATCAAAATCACCGGTATTCAGGCTTAATTCAGCCTAATCCTCTATTTGGAGTATTGAACTCATGGCACACAAAAAAGCTGGTGGTAGTACCCGTAACGGTCGCGACTCAGAAGCCAAGCGTCTTGGCGTCAAGATGTATGGCGGCCAGGCAATCATTCCGGGCAACATCATCGTGCGTCAGCGCGGCACCCAATTCCACGCTGGCTACGGCGTTGGCATGGGCAAAGATCACACCCTGTTCGCGAAAGTGGAAGGCGTGATCAAGTTCCAGGTTAAAGGCGCCTTCGGTCGTCGTTACGTAAGCATCGTTCCGAAGACTGCAGCTGCAGTAGTCGTCGCGGCATAATTACGTAGTTGCTGGAAAAGCCCTGTCTTGCGACGGGGCTTTTTTGTTTGTAGATGTAGGTGAGTCTCTCGCAAAACTGTTTGTGCGGGCTGTTGTGATGTGGACCCTTGGGGTCGCTGGTTTCTGATCGGTATCGCAACGCTCATTTTTGCAAGAGTCTTATGTCTTTGTGTTTTTCAGCTCGTCCCTGTGGCGGGAGGCGTGCGTTATGAAATTTGTAGATGAAGTTTCGATTCGAGTAAAAGCAGGTGATGGTGGCAACGGTTGCATGAGCTTCCGTCGGGAAAAGTTCATCGAAAACGGCGGCCCTAACGGCGGTGATGGCGGTGATGGCGGCTCGATCTACATGATCGCCGACGAAAACCTGAACACCCTGGTCGACTACCGTTACACCCGGCACTTCGATGCTGAGCGCGGTTCCAACGGCGGTAGCGCAGACTGCACCGGTAAGAAAGGCGAAGAGATGGTGCTGCGTGTGCCGGTCGGCACCACGGTGATCGATGCTGCGACCCAGGAAATCATTGGTGACCTGACCAAGGCCGGTCAGCGCTTGCTGGTGGCCAGCGGTGGCTGGCACGGCCTGGGCAACACCCGCTTCAAATCCAGCACCAACCGTGCGCCACGTCAGACCACGCCGGGCAAGTTCGGCGATCAGCGTGACCTCAAACTGGAATTGAAAGTGCTGGCGGACGTCGGTCTGCTGGGCTTGCCAAACGCGGGCAAAAGTACCTTTATCCGTTCTGTGTCCGCGGCCAAGCCGAAAGTGGCGGATTATCCGTTCACTACGTTGATTCCGAACCTGGGTGTGGTCAGCGTCGATCGCTGGAAGAGCTTCGTGGTAGCCGATATTCCAGGCTTGATCGAAGGTGCTTCCGACGGTGCTGGCCTGGGGATTCGCTTCCTCAAGCACTTGGCGCGTACGCGTTTGCTGTTGCACCTCGTCGACATGGCGCCGCTGGATGACACCAGCGCACCGGACGCGGCTGAAGTCATCGTCAACGAGCTGATCAAGTTCAGCCCGTCACTGGCTGAGCGTGATCGCTGGCTGGTACTCAACAAGTGCGACCAGATCCTCGAAGAAGAGCACGAAGAGCGGGTCAAGGAAATTGTGGATCGTTTGGAGTGGGCCGGTCCGGTCTACGTCATTTCCGCGATCTCCAAGCAGGGCACCGAGCAGCTTAGCCGCGACATCATGCGTTACCTCGAAGAGCGTAACCTGCGTATCGCTGAAGATCCGGCGTTCGCCCGTGAACTGGCCGAGCTGGATCAGAACATCGAAGACGAGGCGCGTGCGCAGCTGCAAGCGCTGGACGATCAGCGTGCTCTGCGCCGCAGCGGCGTGAAGAGCGTGCATGATGCCGAAGAAGATGTTTGGGGCGATGATGAAGAGGACGATGAAGATGGTCCGGAAATCATTTACGTCCGTGACTGATCGGGTGCAGTAAACTAAACGCCGCTTTGATAGCGGCGTTTTAGTATCTAGGATTTGTATTAACCAAAATTCTCTGGCTAAGGTTGGAAGATGATGCGCAGCAAAGTGACGGGTGCCCAGCGCTGGGTCGTGAAAATCGGCAGTGCCTTGCTGACCGCTGATGGCAAGGGTCTGGATCGGGCGGCAATGGGTGTCTGGGTCGAGCAAATGGTGGCGTTGCACGAGGCGGGCGTCGAACTGGTACTGGTTTCTTCCGGGGCTGTCGCTGCCGGCATGAGTCGTTTGGGCTGGACAGCTCGACCCACTGCCATGCACGAGTTGCAAGCCGCTGCTGCGATTGGCCAGATGGGCCTGGTGCAGGCGTGGGAGTCGAGTTTCGCCGAGCATGGTCGCCATACCGCGCAGATCCTATTGACTCACGACGACCTGTCCGACCGTAAACGCTATCTGAATGCACGCAGCACGTTGCGCACCTTGGTCGAGCTGGGCGTGGTCCCGGTGATCAACGAAAACGACACCGTGGTCACTGACGAGATCCGTTTCGGTGACAACGACACGCTGGCGGCGCTCGTGGCGAACCTGGTTGAAGCTGATCTGTTGGTGATCCTCACTGATCGCGACGGCATGTTCGATGCTGATCCGCGCAACAATCCTGATGCGAAACTGATTCACGAAGCGCGTGCCGATGATCCGGCGCTGGACGCTGTCGCGGGCAGTACCGGCGGCGCACTGGGTCGTGGTGGCATGCAGACCAAGCTGCGTGCGGCGCGTCTGGCTGCACGTTCCGGGGCGCACACCGTTATCGTTGGTGGGCGTATCGAGCGTGTGCTGGCGCGACTTAAAGCTGGCGAGCGACTGGGCACGCTGCTGTCACCTGAGCGGGAAATGCTGGCGGCGCGTAAGCAGTGGTTGGCTGGGCATCTGCAAACGCGCGGCACCCTGGTGCTTGATGCGGGTGCGGTGGTCGCTTTGGCGCAAGGCAACAAAAGCTTGCTGCCGGTGGGCGTCAAGCTGGTGCAAGGCAGCTTCCGTCGCGGCGAAATGGTGGTGTGCGTCGCGCCGGATGGTCGTGAGGTTGCTCGGGGCTTGAGCAACTACAGTGCGCTAGAGGCTCAAAAAATCATAGGCCAGTCATCCGAGGCCATCGTCCGTGTATTGGGCTATATGGCTGAGCCGGAGTTGGTGCATCGGGATAATCTGATTCTGGTGTGAGCGGTTGCGACCCGGCCCCCTATTAAGAAGCAGGAAGGTGTGATGCGAGTAATAAAAGGCGTGTTGGGCGTGCTGTTGGCGCTGCCCTTGCTGGCTTCGGCCGAAGAAATCGGTCAGGTGTCGACGGTGTTCAAGTTTGTCGGGCCCAATGATCGAATCGTGGTCGAGGCATTCGACGATCCGAAAGTCGAGGGTGTGACGTGCTACCTGTCCCGCGCCAAGACCGGTGGGTTGAAAGGTGGTCTGGGTCTGGCAGAGGATCGCGCCGAAGCCTCCATTGCGTGCCGGCAGGTGGGGGCGATTCGCTTCCAGGAGCCGTTGAGGGATGGCGAAGAGGTTTTCAAAGAGCGCACCTCGCTGGTTTTCAAAACCATGCAGGTCGTTCGCTTCTTCGACAAAAAGCGCAATACGTTGGTGTATTTGGTCTACAGCGACCGAATCATCGAAGGCAGCCCGCAGAATGCGGTGACAGCTATTCCGATCCTGCCGTGGACACACAGCGCGCCTTGAGGGTGAAATGATCCTGTAGGAGCGCGCTTGCCCGCGATCGGCTGCGTAGCAGTCGCAAAATCAGCGAGTTCGATTTTGACAGTAGAGCGGTGCTCGGCATTTTTGGGGCCGCTTCGCGCTCCTGTAGAGGATCGGTGATTGGCTGAAAATTCAATAATATATATTCTTTATTTTCAATCAGTTACATCTAGTTTGATGGGCGCAAGCTTGCAACTATGCGTCCCGCTGCGAATCAGGCGATTCGATGTTTCAGATAAGCCTCAAATCGCAGACAATAAAAAACCGACCCTGAGGTCGGTTTTTTAACAAGCTTATCGCTTACGCAGCTACAGCAAGGTTCAGAGCCTTGACGTGGCCGTTCAGGCGACTCTTATGACGAGCAGCTTTGTTCTTGTGGATGATGCCTTTATCGGCCATACGGTCGATGATTGGCACAGCCAGAACATAAGCAGCTTGCGCTTTTTCAGCGTCTTTTGCGTCAATGGCCTTAACTACATTCTTGATGTAGGTACGAACCATGGAACGCATGCTGGCGTTGTGGCTGCGACGCTTCTCAGCCTGTTTTGCACGTTTTTTGGCGGAAGGTGTGTTGGCCACCGTCGAGCTCCTCGAAAGACTTGTGAAATAGCAAACAAATAAGGCCGCGAATCATGCCGACGAGTTGATGTCTTGTCAAGGGC
The DNA here is from genome assembly GCF_056680355.1 of Pseudomonas sp. ASL8. Classification (NCBI taxonomy): domain Bacteria; kingdom Pseudomonadati; phylum Pseudomonadota; class Gammaproteobacteria; order Pseudomonadales; family Pseudomonadaceae; genus Pseudomonas; species Pseudomonas sp. ASL8. The sequence continues at coordinate 2,396,516 of NZ_CM155278.1, forward strand.
AGATGATGCGCTCCGCTGAGTGGTACTGGTATATCGCCGGGTTATTTATTTCCAGCGTACGACCTGTAAACTCGCGGACTTTGGCTCTGTGCTGCTGCGGCGCGGAGTATCGCATAAACGGGCAGCTTAAGGGCCCGTCCTTTAGCCAAGGCGCACAACTCTTTCAATGAACCTACTTCGATCATTAGCCGCCGTCAGCTCTATTACGATGCTTTCCCGCGTATTGGGCTTTGTGCGGGACACGATTATTGCGCGTGCTTTTGGTGCTGGAATGGCGACGGATGCCTTTTTTATCGCCTTCAAGCTGCCCAACCTGTTGCGCCGGATCTTCGCCGAAGGCGCTTTCTCTCAAGCCTTCGTGCCGATTCTGGCCGAATATAAAAGCCAGCGGGGCGAGGAGGCGGCGCGCACGCTGATTGCCTACGTCAGCGGCTTGCTGACCTTGGTGCTGGCGCTGGTCACGCTGCTGGGGATCGTCGCGGCACCCTGGGTGATCTGGGTAACCGCCCCCGGTTTTGCCGATACGCCGGAAAAGTTCGCGCTCACCACCGATCTGTTGCGAGTGACCTTTCCTTATATATTGCTCATCTCCCTGTCATCGCTCGCAGGGGCGATCCTCAATACATGGAACCGCTTTGCAGTGCCGGCCTTCGTTCCGACCCTGCTTAACGTCGCCATGATCGGGTTTGCGCTGTTCCTGACGCCGTATTTCGATCCGCCGGTCATGGTGTTGGGGTGGGCAGTGCTGGCCGGTGGGCTCCTGCAATTGCTGTATCAGCTGCCACACCTGAAAAAAATCGGCATGTTGGTCCTGCCGCGTCTGAACCTGCACGACAGCGGTGTCTGGCGTGTCATGAAACAGATGCTGCCGGCGATTCTGGGTGTTTCCGTCAGTCAGATATCCCTGATCATCAACACGATTTTTGCCTCGTTTCTGGTTGCCGGCTCTGTGTCCTGGATGTACTACGCCGACCGCCTGATGGAGTTGCCTTCCGGCGTCCTCGGCGTGGCGTTGGGCACCATCCTGCTGCCGGTTCTGTCGAAAACCTACGCCAGCAAAGACCGTCAAGAGTATTCGCGGATACTCGATTGGGGTCTGCGTCTGTGCTTCGTGCTGGTCTTGCCGTGTACCTTGGCGCTGGGGATTCTGGCCGAGCCGCTCACGGTTTCGCTGTTTCAGTACGGCAAATTCGATGCTCTGGATGCCGCCATGACTCAGCGTGCATTGATCGCCTATTCGGTGGGGCTGCTGGGCATCATTGTGATCAAGGTCCTGGCGCCGGGGTTTTATGCGCAACAAAATATTCGCACCCCGGTGAAAATCGCGATCTTCACGCTTATCGTCACTCAGTTGCTCAACCTCGCGTTCATTGGCCCGCTGCAGCACGCCGGGCTGGCACTGGCAATCAGCGTGGGCGCCTGCATCAATGCCGGGCTGTTGTTTTGGCAGTTGCGCAAGCAGGAACTGTTTCAGCCGCAGCCAGGCTGGACGAAATTTCTATTCAAGCTGGTCGTCGCGGTGTTGTTGATGTCCGGCGTGTTGCTCGGCCTGATGCACGTCATGCCGGCGTGGGACGAGGGGCACATGCTTGAACGCCTTATTCGCCTTGGGGCGTTGGTGGCGGCGGGTGTCGCGGTCTATTTCGGCGCGTTGCTGTTGCTTGGCTTTCGCCTGAAGGACTTCGCTCGCAAGGCGATTATGTAAGGGGTTAGAGGAGGGGCAATCGTCGGTTTTTCGGGCTGAAGGCCGACTGCTTGCGTTTTGCCTCGGACTGTTGCCTGTCGTCCAGGGCTGTGTGTGGTTATAATCGGCCACTTTATGAGCAAGAAGCGTGTTATGCAGCTGGTTCGAGGCCTCCACAATCTGCGCCCCCAGCATCGGGGCTGTGTCGCCACTATTGGCAACTTTGACGGTGTTCACCGTGGCCACCAGGCTATTCTGGCGCGCCTGCGTGAGCGAGCGGTCGAGTTGGGCGTGCCCAGCTGCGTGGTGATTTTTGAACCGCAACCGCGTGAGTTTTTTGCACCCGACACCGCACCTGCGCGCCTGACACGTTTGCGTGACAAGCTCGAGTTATTGGCAGGTGAGGGCGTCGACCTGGTGTTATGCCTGGCCTTCAATCAGCGCCTGAGGAAGCTCAGTGCCGCCGAGTTCGTCGACACGATTCTGGTCGGCGGCCTGGGCGTACAGCATCTGGAAGTCGGCGACGACTTCCGTTTCGGGTGTGATCGGCTCGGCGATTTCGATTTTCTGCAGCAAGCGGGCGTGGCCCAAGGGTTCACCGTAGAAGCGGCGCAGACTGTTGAAATAGGCGGGGTTCGGGTCAGCAGCACCAAGGTTCGTGATGCCTTGGCTGCGGCGGATTTCGTCCTGGCCGAACGTTTGCTGGGTCGCCCGTTTCAGATTGCCGGACGGGTCTTGCATGGACAGAAACTGGCTCGGCAGTTGGGTACGCCCACCGCCAACGTACAGCTCAAACGTCGTCGAGTACCGTTGACCGGGGTTTATCTGGTCAGTACGGAAATTGATGGCAAAACATGGCCGGGTGTCGCCAATATTGGCGTGCGTCCGACCGTGTCAGGTGATGGCAGTGCCCACCTGGAAATACATATTCTGGATTTTACCGGTGATCTCTATGGCCGGCGTTTGACGGTGGCTTTCCACCAAAAGCTGCGTGATGAGCAGCGTTTCGCCTCTCTGGAGGCGCTGAAGACGGCGATCAATGCGGATGTCGCCGCCGCCCGTGCCCATTGGCGCCAGTAACATAAGTAGCGCTAATCGCTAATTAAGAGCCTTAAATGACCGACTATAAAGCCACGCTAAACCTTCCGGACACCGCCTTCCCAATGAAGGCCGGCCTGCCCCAGCGCGAGCCGCAAACTCTGCAGCGCTGGGACAGCATTGGCCTGTACCAGAAGCTGCGCGAAATTGGCAAGGATCGTCCAAAGTTCGTTCTGCACGACGGTCCTCCCTATGCCAACGGCAATATTCACATCGGTCACGCCGTAAACAAGATTCTCAAGGACATGATCATCCGCTCGAAAACCCTTTCGGGTTTCGACGCGCCTTATGTTCCGGGTTGGGACTGCCACGGTCTGCCAATCGAGCACAAAATCGAAGTCACCCACGGCAAAAACCTGACCGCCGACAAGACGCGTGAGCTGTGCCGTGCCTACGCTGCCGAGCAGATCGAAGGGCAAAAAGCCGAATTCATCCGGCTTGGCGTGCTGGGCGACTGGAGCAACCCTTACCGCACCATGGATTTTGCCAACGAAGCCGGGGAAATCCGCGCGCTGGCTGAAATGGTCAAGGGCGGTTTCGTGTTCAAGGGTTTGAAACCGGTCAACTGGTGTTTTGACTGTGGCTCGGCCCTGGCTGAAGCTGAAGTCGAATACGCCGACAAAAAATCCCCAACCATCGACGTGGCGTTCCCGATCGCTGATGAAGCGAAGCTGGCGGCGGCGTTCGGCCTGGCTGAACTGAGCAAACCGACCTCCGTCGTGATCTGGACCACTACACCGTGGACCATCCCGGCCAACCAGGCGCTGAACGTCCACCCTGAGTTCACCTACGCCCTGGTCGATGTCGGCGACAAACTGCTGCTGCTGGCCGAAGAGCTGGTCGAGTCCTGCCTTGCACGCTACAACCTGCAAGGTTCGGTGATCGCCACCGCTCAAGGCCAGGCGCTGGAACTGATCAACTTCCGTCACCCGTTCTACGATCGCCTGTCGCCGGTGTACTTGGCTGACTACGTCGAACTGAGCGCCGGTACCGGTGTGGTTCACTGCTCGCCCGCTTATGGCGTCGACGACTTTGTGATCAGCAAAAGTTACGGCCTGACCAACGACGACATCATCAGCCCGGTGCAGAGCAACGGTGTGTATGTTGACTCGCTGGAGTTTTTTGGTGGCCAGTTCATCTTCAAGGCCAACCAGAACATCGTCGACAAGCTGGCGGAAGTCGGCAGCCTGTTGCATACCGAAATCATCAGCCACAGCTACATGCACTGCTGGCGCCACAAGACGCCGCTGATCTACCGCGCCACCGCGCAGTGGTTCGTCGGCATGGACAAGCAGCCGGTCACGGGCGCCACCTTGCGTGAACGTGCCGTAAAGGCCATTGAAGAGACCGCGTTCATCCCGGCCTGGGGTCAGGCGCGTCTGCATTCGATGATCGCCAACCGCCCGGACTGGTGCATCTCGCGTCAACGTAACTGGGGCGTGCCGATCCCGTTCTTCCTGAACAAGGAAAGCGGCGAGCTGCACCCGCGTACCGTTGAGCTGATGGAAGAGGTTGCCCAGCGCGTCGAACAGGAAGGCATCGAAGCCTGGTTCAAAATGGACGCGTCCGAGCTGCTCGGTGACGAAGCATCGAAGTACGACAAGATCTCCGACACCCTGGACGTCTGGTTCGACTCCGGCACCACGCACTGGCACGTCCTGCGCGGCTCGCATCCGATGGGCCACGAAACCGGCCCGCGTGCTGACCTGTACCTGGAAGGTTCGGATCAACACCGTGGCTGGTTCCACTCGTCGCTGTTGACCGGTTGTGCCATCGACAACCACGCGCCGTACCGCGAATTGCTGACCCACGGTTTCGTCGTCGACGAGAACGGTCGCAAGATGTCCAAGTCGCTGAACAACGTCGTTGCGCCGCAGAAGGTCAATGACTCCCTGGGCGCCGATATCATGCGTCTGTGGGTGTCTGCCACCGACTACTCGGGCGAAATGGCGGTTTCCGACCAGATCCTGCAACGCAGCGCGGACGCCTACCGGCGCATCCGTAACACTGCGCGCTTCCTGCTTTCCAACCTGACCGGCTTCAACCCGGCCACCGACATCCTGCCGGCCGAAGAAATGCTGGCGCTGGATCGTTGGGCGGTTGACCGTGCCGCGCTGCTGCAACGCGAGCTGCAAGAGCATTACGGCGAATACCGGTTCTGGAACGTTTACTCCAAGGTGCACAACTTCTGCGTGCAGGAGCTGGGCGGTTTCTACCTCGACATCATCAAGGATCGCCAATACACCACGGCGGCCGACAGCACCGCGCGTCGCTCTTGCCAGACCGCGCTGTTCCACATCTCCGAAGCGCTGGTGCGCTGGATCGCTCCGATCCTGGCCTTCACCGCCGACGAGCTGTGGCAGTACCTGCCGGGCGAGCGCAACGAATCGGTGATGCTCAACACCTGGTACGAAGGCCTCAGCGAATTGCCGGAAGGCTTCGAGCTGGACCGCGCTTACTGGGAGCGGATCATGGCGGTCAAAGTCGCGGTCAACAAAGAGATGGAAAACCTGCGTGCAGCCAAAGCGATTGGTGGCAACCTGCAGGCTGAAGTCACCTTGTATGCTGAAGACTCGCTGGTCGCCGACCTGTCGAAGCTGAGCAACGAATTGCGCTTCGTGCTGATCACCTCCACGGCTACTGTTGCGCCTCTGCTCGATGCGCCGGCCGATGCCGTCGTCACCGAAGTCAGCGGTCTGAAGCTCAAAGTGGTCAAGTCCGGGCACGCGAAATGCGCCCGTTGCTGGCATCACCGCGAAGATGTGGGTGTCGATCCGGAGCACCCGGAAATCTGCGGTCGTTGTGTAGACAACATCAGCGGCAAGGGCGAGGTGCGTCACTATGCCTAATGCGGGCACGGCGAGCCGTATCGGCCGTCTGAGCTGGCTCTGGTTGAGCGTGCTGGTACTGGTCATTGACCAGGCCAGCAAGTTCTATTTCGAGCATGGGCTGACCTTGTATCAGCAAATTGTCGTGATACCGGATTACTTCAGCTGGACCCTGGCCTACAACACCGGCGCTGCGTTCAGCTTCCTCGCTGACAGCTCCGGCTGGCAGCGTTGGTTGTTCGCGTTGATCGCGGTGGTGGTCAGCTCGGTGCTGGTGGTCTGGCTCAAACGCCTGGGCCCGGGCGAAACCTGGTTGGCCATGGCGCTGGCGCTGGTATTGGGGGGCGCCCTTGGCAACCTCTATGACCGCATTGTGTTGGGTCATGTGATCGATTTCATTCTGGTGCATTGGCAGAACCGCTGGTATTTCCCGGCGTTCAACGTTGCCGATAGCGCGATTACCGTCGGCGCGATCATGTTGGCGCTGGATATGTTCAAAAGTAAAAAGTCCGGAGAACCCGTTCATGACTGAGCAGTTATTGGTTGAGCAACGCATCGGCCAGAACACGGAAGTCACCTTGCATTTCGCCCTGCGCCTGGAGAACGGCGACACCGTCGACAGTACCTTCGACAAGGCGCCTGCGACCTTCAAGGTCGGCGACGGTAACCTGTTGCCGGGTTTCGAAATGGCATTGTTCGGCTTCAAGGCCGGCGACAAACGCACCGTCGAAGTGTTGCCGGAAAACGCTTTCGGTCAGCCTAACCCGCAAAACGTGCAGATCATCCCGCGTTCGCAGTTCCAGAACATGGAGCTGTCCGAAGGCCTGCTGGTGATCTTCAACGACGCGGCCAATACTGAGCTGCCGGGCGTGGTCAAAGCGTTCGACGATGCTCAAGTGACCATCGACTTCAATCACCCGTTGGCTGGCAAGACGCTGAGTTTCGAAGTGGAAATCTTCGAGGTCAAAGCGCTCTGATCTTCTAGAGCCCAACCTGTGCCCGGCTTCGGTCGGGCCGGTTGAACGTCCTGTTCTCCTGCGCGTAGACACGAGGCACCGCATGCAAATCAAACTCGCCAACCCACGTGGCTTCTGCGCGGGCGTTGACCGTGCGATCGAAATCGTCAACCGCGCACTTGAAGTGTTTGGCCCGCCGATTTACGTGCGCCATGAAGTGGTTCACAACAAATTCGTCGTCGAAGACCTGCGCGCACGTGGCGCGATCTTCGTCGAAGAGCTGGATCAGGTGCCGGATGACGTCATCGTGATTTTCAGTGCCCACGGCGTGTCCCAGGCCGTGCGCACCGAGGCCTCTGGTCGTGGCTTGAAAGTATTCGACGCCACGTGCCCGCTGGTAACCAAGGTGCACATCGAGGTTGCGCGCTACAGCCGTGACGGTCGCGAGTGCATCCTGATCGGCCATGCCGGACACCCGGAAGTCGAAGGCACCATGGGCCAATACGACGCCAGCAACGGCGGGGCGATTTACCTGGTCGAAGACGAAGATGATGTCGCCAACCTGCAAGTGCGCAACCCGGAAAGCCTGGCGTTCGTGACCCAGACGACGTTGTCCATGGACGACACCAGTCGCGTCATCGATGCCCTGCGCACGCGCTTCCCGAGCATTGGCGGCCCACGCAAGGACGACATCTGCTACGCCACGCAAAACCGCCAGGACGCGGTCAAGCAACTGGCAGACGAGTGCGACGTGGTGTTAGTGGTCGGCAGCCCGAACAGCTCCAACTCCAACCGTCTGCGCGAGCTGGCGGAACGCATGTCCACTCCGGCCTACCTGATCGATGGCGCGGAAGACCTGCAGCGCAGCTGGTTTGATGGCGTCGCGCGGATCGGCATCACCGCAGGCGCCTCGGCCCCGGAAGTGCTGGTGCGCGGCGTAATTCAGCAACTGCACGCCTGGGGTGCAACCGGCGCTGATGAGCTGGTTGGCCGTGAAGAGAACGTCACGTTCTCTATGCCCAAGGAACTGCGGGTGAAGTCGTTGCTTTGAGTGCTATACCGGGCGGCAAAGCTTGTTTTCGGTTTTGTTGCTTCTGAGACTGACCCGCCCGGTTTTCGACAGCGCCACCTGGTAGTAACTGGCAGATTGTTTCGGGTCACAAACGTGGAGCGTCCCGGCCAAAAAGCCGCCACTCGCATGCAGTGGCGCCCCCAGGCCGTTGAAGCGTACAAAACGCTTCACCGGGGTATTGCCGACAATCGGGACTTTCCCACTACTCGCCCGCTCCACCAGCACCGGATTACTCTCGTCTCCTGCACCCGCACCGTTGTGGTCGACAATAATCCGCCAGCCCAGACTCCAGTCATCGTCTATCGCATGGATCAACACCACCTGATTGCGCATGATCGCTTCGGTGCGTGCTGAACGTATTCCGCTGGCCAACTGCCGGGCTGCGTCATCACGACGCTGGGCTTCAATCAATTGGGTAAACCCCGGAACGGCAAACTGGGCGACAATCGCGATCAGCGTGATCCCTGTCAGTAGCTGGATGAGGCCAAAACCTGTTTGCTTCATGTGGGGCTTCCTTCCTGGAAATGGGGTGTCGAGCGGGTCGTCAAGAAGACACCCGATGCGCCATCGCTCCAAGGGCTTCAGCCTGATTGAATTGTTAGTCGCTGTGTCGGCATGAACGGAGCGGAATAGTTACAAATCAGATTGCTCGCGAGACCACGTACATCCCTTTCATCGGCTTCAATGGTCTGGACGGATTGGTCTGGATGGAGCCTGTTGATGCGTGATGGAAACAAACATTCCCAAGTCGGGATGACGTTGATCGAAGTACTGATCTCAGTGCTCATCCTCGCCATCGGTTTGCTCGGTGCAGCGGCTATGCAGCTCAATGCACTGAAGTACACCGACAGCGCCACCCTGAGCAGTCAGGCCAGTTTCATCGCCTACGACATGATGGATCGCATACGCGCCAACCCGGAGGGGGATTACACGCTGGCCTCCTTGGGTGATGCACCGACGGCTGGCAATCTCGCCGCGCCGCGCGATCAAGACCTCTTCGACTTCGCCACCCATGTCACCGACTTCGCGGGCCTGGACGCGGCTGCCGCCATTGCAGTGGCCACGCGCGCAGTCACGATAACCATCACCTGGAACGACTCCCGTGCCGTTAACGCACCGGGCAGTCTGCAGACATTTACCTTGAAGAGTCGCGTCGCAATCGACCCGCTGGTGGTCCGATGAACAACCTGTCCAAGGGCTTTGGGTTGATCGAAATCATGGTGGCGATGACATTGGGATTGGTCATTACGCTGGCCCTTATCCAAATACTCACCAGCGCCAAGAGCACCTATATCAGCCAGAACGCGTCAGCCAGCATGCAAGAGGATGCGCGATTCGTGCTGAGCAAAATGATTCAGGAACTCCGCATGGTTGGCATGTTCGGCTGCCTGGCGACGGTGAAGGACTCCAGTGCAACGGGCGATTTTATGGCCGCCCAACGTACGCCGATCCATTGGGACAGTAGTGCACAGAAATTGACACTGATGACAGCTGACGTCGGCATTGGGGGCGGTACACCGAGTTGGATTGTGCATTCTGACTGCGCGTCATTCGCCACCGCTTATTCCGGTCTAAATGCCCCGGGTTTGAAGGAAGGTGAGCTGGCGTTCCCGATCCGTAAGGTCGAATACACCTACCGCAGTCGCCGTCATGAGGTATTGCTTGGTCCTCTGGTACTGATCAATAACGTCAGTGCGTTCGATGTGCTTTTCGGTGTTGCCGCTACCGCCTCGGATACCGTCGTTTCACGGTATACCGCCAACCCTGAAGACCCTGCACTTATCCGAAGTATTCGGGTGTCCATGACGTTATCGGATTCGGCCAACAGGGTCAAAAGCCAGACATTCAGTGTCGTGGCAGCCCTGCGCAACCGGCTAGGGTAGGGGGCGTCAGTATGAAAACGTTTGGGGTCAGTCCGGGGCTTGCGCGTTCGCAACGTGGGACGGTGTTGTTGATCAGTCTGGTCTTCCTGCTGTTGCTGACGTTGAGCTGCCTGTCGTCAATGCAGAATGCGACCCTTCAGGAAAAAATGGCCGGTAGCGTGAAGCTGCGCAACGAGTCTTTCCAGTTCGCGGAGGCCGCCTTGCGGATAGGCGAGTCAGCCGTGCAACGGCCCGATTACTCGCTGCCGGCCTGTCCGACAGTCACCACCTGTGCACCTCCCCCTGAGGCGATCACCTTGACGGCAGCCGGTCCGCGTTCGGCGTCAGGCGTGACGTGGGTAGCCGTCAGTGGCGGTTTTTATGCTGTGCAAAATTTCGCCATAACAACGGACCCCGTCAATGTGCGACCGGTGACTGGATCGCAAGAGCCAGAACAATGGACGTTGTACCGCATCACTGGAGTGGGTGTGCAGGGCGGTTCCCGGACGGTGCTGGAGAGCGTCTATGGCGTTAGCCGCCGAATCATGTGGCGGCAAATACAGTGAAGAGGGAACCCATGCATCGGCAGAATGAAGGCCTCACCTTGATCGAACTGATTATCGTCGTGGCGATAGTAGGCATTCTGTCGGCTGTCGCATACCCGAGCTACACAGAATATGTGAAGAGAACCCATCGCGCCGAAATCGCCGGACTGCTCTCGGAAACCGCCCAGCACCTGGAGCGGTTTTATTCGCGTAATGGGCAGTATTCCGATGTTCCCGGTCCGCCTTCTGTGACGCTTGAGGTCTCTGCCGGAAACGCGTTCTACGCTGTCGTCGCGGATCGCACGAATGCTCAGGCATTTACCCTGACCGCCACGCCTATCGGAACGGCCATGATGAAGGGTGATAAATGCGGCAGTTTTGTAATCGACAATACTGGCAAACGCGACAACCTCAACATGGCCGGTGGGGCTATAACGCTGTTGTGCTGGAGCCGTTAACCCGTCATATACAACGGCCCCACAACAGGGTCGTAGGTCAGGAGGAATTATTTCCAGCAATTAGCGGTGACAGGTGATTTTGTGCCGGTTTGATTAATGCTCAATGTTCCGCACCCATCATTGGCCTGTGCGCCTTGTGGGACTACCTGAAGTGAATAAGTTGCAGCGCCTGTAGCTCCGTTGAAACTGATGACATATTTTCCACTTTGGGATGCGGCGTTGGTAATGCCTATAGCGGCCAAATCTGCGGCTGCGTAGCTATTGTTTTGAGCATAGTAACGCTCCATCCTCGCAACCCCGTCTGCCAGCATTCCGATGCCTTCGGAGCGATAGCCGCGTTGCACGTACGTCGTATAGCTAGGGTAAGCAATCGCGGTAAGGATGCCGATGATTGCCACGGTGATCATCAGTTCGATCAGGGTGAAGCCGTGTTGTGCTTTCGTGACATTACGCATGCTTAATTCCTAAGGCGAGGGAATAACGCGCCAGGTTTGACGGCCATTAAAATTGGGCCCGGTGTACGCGCCGAGGGTGTCGATGTTGTTTTCAATGTTCACGCTGCCGGATCCATTAGATTTGGATGTCACAACAAAACCACCTGCGGCCGTGCTGAAGCCGCTTACGACGGTGTCATTGTATTTGTCAGAGTCGGAAACGGTGCCATTTCTGGACAGGTTGAACACCGAAAAGCTGGTTCGCCCTCCCGTCGTTGGATCAAGGCCATACGTCCATCCGGTGATGCCGGGGGTACACACATCTGTGCTCGGTGTTCGTGTTGACGCAAACAGTACACTGCCGAAAGGGATTATGGGATCAACCAGGCGTTCACCGATTAGCGAGCTCCCAACGACGAGGTCCAGGTACCAGCCGGATTTGCTGCCCCAGTCGACGGAGTTTTTACTGACAGTCCGTATGGCGCTTGTGGATGAGCCAAAGGTTGCGTTGTTGACCTGCAACGTAATGGTTTGCGCCTGTAGGCTGGATCGAGCGAGGATTGGCGTGCTCGCTGCGGCTTGTGCAGCGGTCTGTTTATCCCAGATGCCGTACAAGGTCTGCAGGTCGGTGGTGGACTTATCCGCCGTCGTGAAATAGCGGCCGGTACCGAACACTACCAAAATTCCGTTTGCGCTCGGGTGCCGCACTAAGGTTGGCGGCGCTGTAATGGACTGGACGGCGGAACCCGCTGTATCGCTTGCGGTGGCTGCATAGAGCGGCTTATTGGCAAATGCAACTTTGAAACTACTGGCAGATGCTGTGTCAGTCAGTGAACTTGCGCCGATAAGATCGAAGCGCCACACGTTGCCCTGTAGATCGCCCGCGTACACGTAATCAGCAATGCCGTCGGAGTTGGCATCGAGTACCACCGGGGACGATAAACCATTATTACCGCTGACGGAGGTTGCCAGTTTTTTAATGGTGGCACCCGTGGCAATATTGAGAATAAGCAGCGACGCATTACCGTTGTTGCCATTGTAGCCATTGCCAACGATGACCCCCCATTCCCCTGAATGCAGTTTAGCAATCACGGGTGCCGCAAAGGTGTAACCCAGGTCGGCGTCTGTCTGCGAGGTAAACTCCCACAGCAGTGTAATGTTGTCTGGGTTAGTGACATCCAGTGCGAAAACTTCACGCCCCCCGCCCCCCAGTGTGCCAACAAGTACGGTGTGCCATGCACCGCCAAAGTACACATCCGAGGTCACAGAGGTGCCGTCCACATAATACTTATGCAGTGATGAGTCTGAGTTATAGGTGCTGGTGCTTAAGGTGCTGAGGTTGGAAATGACGGCGGTGGGGATGAAGGCAAACTTTTCGACACCGGTGGTGGTATCGAAAGCGTGCAGCATCCCGTCGTTGGCGCCCACATATACTTGGGCGCGGCGTGAGGCTTGTGTGGTTTTAAACGTAGCGTAGGTCCCTGATGTGCCATCCAGGGTGTCGGCGACAGAAGGCAGGAAGTCAGCGGTGCTGACAACAACCGGTCCGGAGTTGACCACGTCTCCTATCAGCGAGGCGCGCTTGCGAAAGGTTGACGTCTCCTTGCTGGTGTCGCCTCGCACGAAGTCTACCTGCGCAGAGGTCAAGGTGGTTTGAAGCTGAACGCCCGCATACGTGAGGTTTGAGAGGTTGCTGTAAGTAAAGCTCTGCAAGCCTGTGCCGGCCGTGTTGGCCATCATGATCTGTCTCGACCCCCACGCGGGCATCTGTTGGCTCGCGACCCAGTTTTGCACGGTGGTCGTGGTGGTGGTTGTGCCTGTTGTCGTGCTGGACGTGGTGCTCTTGGTCAGATCGCCACTCCAGTAGGCGACGTTTAGGCTATTCACGTACGAAGAGCTTGAGTTGCTGGCGCTAAGCGATTGGGACACTGCAGGCGCGGCCACTGCACTGTTCTTCTGCAAAATCTGATTGAAGGCCTTGGACAATTGAGCTTTCAGGGTAGAGGCGTTGGTCACCAGGAAGTAGTTGTTAGGGGTGCCGGCGGTGTTCGAGTCCCATTGCCCTGCGACAGGCAGGCTGCTCGTTGTATTGGCTGCATCACCGAAACCGCCCCACTTGGCGGCGTACCAGAGTGGGTTCTGCAGGTTGGTAATAGACGTTGTTGATGACGCCGTAAAATTACGCGTATGGGTATCACTGCCATTAACGATAACGCTGTTGGTCTTCCGGCCGGGCAAGAGGGCACAGTTTGCGGGACTTTTGCATGACCCGGGAAGTTGAGTTCCTGGGGTGTCAAGGCTGTATTGAGCTGTCTTAGCTAAACTGCCTCCGCCGGTCACTTCGATATAGATGCCGTCATGCGTAGTACCCGAAATGGTATACCCCATGTGAGACTCTGAGCCCGATACCGAGTAAACAGTCTGCAGCGTAACGTCGAGCGTCCCGGTTGCAGTCACCGCTACCGTGTACAGTACGATAGCGTCCATATCATAGTCACAGCCTTGGCCGCAGTCGTCGAATACCACCCGGAACACAGCCCGTGCTCGACCTCCATTGATGGTGGCATCCGATGGCTGTCCTGGCATGTTATAGAGTGAGTCGATATAAAAACCGGAAAATTGCTCGGTCACGTCGGTACCGACTACTTTGCCGAAGGGCAGCAAGGTAATAGTGCCGGTACCTACGGGCATCTGGATGCGTGGCAGCGTTGACGAGAGCGCAATGGAAAACGTCTGAACTTTTTGGTTGCCAAGTGACGTGATCGGGTGGGTATTCGCAAAGTACGCCACCGCCCCTGCATTAAAGGTTCCCTGTTTCGTCGGTTCTTCCGCGAGCCCTCGTATGGAACCAAAGCTTGATGCTGTTTTGGCCGTAGGGGCTGTGTCGTTAATGGTCAGCACTTCGCCAATATTGATGCTTTTACTACCTCCGACATCCGTGTTCCATATTGTGCTACCGAGGGTCGAAACGCTTAGGTCTTGCAGAGCTGTCGTTGCGGTTGGCTCTGCCGTGGTGGTAAAGCTGCTCCCGGGGAGGTCAGAGTCATAGTTTGGGTTGACGTCGCTGAACAATGTTTCAAAGGGTTTGGAGCAACTGGGGTATGTCGGGTTGGTTGCATTAGCGTTGGGACTGCTCGAGTAGGGGTTAGTCCAGACGGTAAGTCCGCTGAGCCCGGTATCGGCAGAGCCTGAAAGATAGCCGGTCGTAGGCGCGGTGGTGCCGCTGAAATAACGCATGGTTTCGAACATCATTTCAGCAAGCGGATTTCCCCAATTGGGGCAATTGGAGTTGGGGAGGATGTTGCTATAAATATAGCAAGTGGTGGGGCTCAGCTTGATGCCGTCGAGTGTTCCGATGATGCCCCCTTTGGTATAAGTTGAGCCGGATAGGGTCCCGAAAATCCCCGTAGTTGCATCTATTTCGCTTGCAAAGCTGCCCATTGCTTTGCGAAGTGCTCCACCCTGAAGGTTGTTGGTATACGTGCCGGTCATCAGGCCGAAATACATTTGATTGCCTTCACCGTAATCGTGAAGAATACCGGTAGGTTTGTAATGGCCGTTGGGATAGATTTTGCAGTTGCTTTCCAGGAAGTTAGTCTTGCAGACCTCGACTCTCACGTTGAGGTCAGTGGGCGCAACAGTAACGTTTGTAAAGCTTGTATTCGTGGCGGTGGTACCACCCTGGACGCTTTCTCGAGAAACCCAGCCAAATATACGGACGTTGGCAATGTTGGGGAGAACCCTGAGCAGTGGCGGAGAGGTGGACTCATTAGTGCCCTGGCTGTTATTGGCAAACAATGCGTAATTTCCAGCGTCGGGATTCGCGTACGGCGTGTAGTCGGAAAGGTTGTAGCCATCCACCGCGAGGCTCTTATATTCCTTGCCCCACGTGTGTGCGTCTGGAGAGATGTAAGCCCGCGACAAAATGGTTTGCGTTGCCGTATCAACGTAACGGTAGCCGCCGTAGAGTACCTTGCGTAATGCATCGGCCCTGGAGGTGGTCAAATAGTTTAGATAGTCGCCACTCCAGTTGCCGCTGCATTTTTTAGTCGCGGTCGTGGACGTTGGCGAGAAATAGCCGCTTCCATACGTGTAGCATTTATTGGAGTCAAAATAGCCGAGGTACGTGATGGAGGGCTTGTAGCGGATATCAATTGATCCGTCACCGTCAAGGTCTGAGGCGTCGTTGTACGCTGGGAAAAAAAGTTTATGGTCGCGCCCGACAATGAGCATGTTAAGTGGCGGAACCGCGCTATTGACGAACAGGGGCAATTGCGCGGGGATTTGGCTGACAGCGGCTGCCTCTGCTGTCGAAAAATGGAGAATGCACAGGCTGGTGAGCGCAGTGAAAATGATCTGGAATTTTTTTAAACTGTTCATTAGTTGTCCAGTGTTGGCGCGTATTCATTATTTAGAGCAGGCAAGGACACTGCGTAGGATGATGCGCCGTGTGGTCGTATCGCTGGTGCACAGCACCGTCGATGCGCAGGCGTTGATCTCGAAATAATGGAGTCCTTCTCCCGTGGCTGCGTTATTACCGATACTCGGCCCGAGCGGTCCGAGCGGTATTGCATACCATTGAATTTTAGTAGCGTATTCAGTCGTTAACGTTGCCACTTTTGCGGCATTAGCCGCCGTGAAAAGAGGCGGGGTATCTATGTTGGTATCTGCGACGGGCAGCGCCAACTCCTTCAAGGTGTCGCAATTCTCACCGATACGTAAACCGGCTTCCGCTGCGCCAATCAGTGCTTTTTGCTGTTTGAGATTGGCAGTGATTCTTGACTCAAGCGATACACCGCGCATGCTGGAAATACCCAAAACAGTAATCACCAGTAGAAAGACGATCGCTATTATCAATGTCACCCCTGCTTGCTTGCGTGGCACGAGGGTGAGGCGTGGGCTCAAGGGGGCACTCATTGCATCTGGTTCCTGAGCATGATGGTGCTTTGCACGATTTGATAAATTTTGGTGTTGTCGGAAACCGTTCCGCCGAAGCGGTTTTTCCAGTCTGAAAGAACCTTGGGCACCGTCGTGGTATCGCGAATCGTGGAGTTACCGCTTTGCATCAGTGCGGCATAGCGGACAGCGCCTACCGTCAGGGTGGGGCTGGAGCCAAATGCTGTCACTGTTTTGTTATCCCCGGAGCCGTAATCGAAGCGAATATCGGCAACGCCTGTCACCAACTGCTGTGTGGCGCCACCCGTTGTGCAGGTTATTGAATTCGTATTTTTATCAAACTCGATTTTTTCAACGATGAGTGGGTTGATTTGGCCATAAGGACTGACGATGGTGGCTTGATCTGCGCCCGACAGCGCAGCACCTTGGCACGTTATTTCAGCGCGATTACTGGCTTGGTATTGAATACACAGGGATGTCGTCGAGAGTGCTACCACTGAGGCGCCTTCCGGAAAGTTGCAGCCTGAAACCACGGCGCTGCTGGCGGCGAATAAGGTGGTCGGCTTGCTACGGTAGCCCGCTTTGGATAACTCCTGCCCCAGGACTACAAGTGCAAAACGTCCATTTTCCTGGTTGCCAAGCTGGCTCTGCTGAAAGAGGTAGTTTTTTTGGCTAGTAATAAAGATTTGCGTAATGCCGAGCACTAAAAAAGAGCCGATGGTCATGGCAACCATTAACTCGATCAACGAAATACCTCGTTGAAAACGATGGACGCTATTTTTTTTGAACATTGAACTCATCACCGGCGCGTCCTGATTTTGTAAGTGCAGGTCGTACTGCTGTTTGAGGGGTCCATGCAGTCGCTTGCTGTTTTGACGGTCCACGCCAGTTGGATCTCTAGCTCTTTTCCTGAGCCGCAACTTGTAGTGGTTGTGTCGCCTGGGGTTGAACTCCAGCAGATGTAGAAGGTGCTATCTAACAGGTTGCTCGCCCCCGGCAGAGCACTGGCTGCTTGTGCAGCCCAGCATCCCAGCCGGTCATTAAAACTGGCGGGTGTGGGACTACAGGACGACGGAGCGCTTGGAAAGGTCGCGCCGGGAAGTTTCTGACAACTGCCAGATGTACTGCAGTCCGGGCTACTTCGGATCAGCTCCAGCAAATCATCGGCGAGCATGATGGCGGAATTTCGTTGTACCGAGTCCTGGGTGTAAGGGATCGCCTTGCTTTGCAGGCCGACCATGCCCAGCACACCAATAACAATGATCAGAAGACTGACCAGCA
The DNA here is from genome assembly GCF_056680355.1 of Pseudomonas sp. ASL8. Lineage (NCBI taxonomy): Bacteria > Pseudomonadati > Pseudomonadota > Gammaproteobacteria > Pseudomonadales > Pseudomonadaceae > Pseudomonas > Pseudomonas sp. ASL8. Next base: position 2,413,630 of record NZ_CM155278.1, read on the forward strand.
CCTCTATCATGCTGAAACCGGAAGATTTGCTGGCGGTGCCGGTTATCAATTGCATGCCCCCGCTGGCGCGTTGATACGGCCGCTCGCTTGTACGCCGACATATCGGGTTTGAATCGCGGCGTCTCCGTTGTAGCTAAATTCAAAGCAGGCTGCCGATGAGGCGTTGCCAGTGGGCGAGAACTCGAGACTGCCGACTGTCGCGGTGATGGTGACCCCGGTTTGCAGTCCGCCGACGCCAATCTGTCTGAGTACGAGAGCCGGAGATTTGATGCTCACTGCAATGTCGCCATTCCAGGCAGCGTTATTGGCGCTGGGTGCACTGATGACGATTTTAGTCCCGCGTGTCACTGCCTCGCCGCGCGAGTATTGCAGCAGGTCGTAAAACTCATTGGCTGTAGCGGTTACGCTGTTTCGATGGATCAGGCTGCTGAAACTGGGGATCGCAATAGCGGCAAAGATCCCTACGATGACCATGGTGACGACTAATTCGATCAACGTGAATCCTCGATTAGAGCCTGCTGGGCATGGGCTGTGACGGCTGCGATGCGCTTTCGAATGTCTGAAGCCAGAGCCGAAATCCATTACGGGAATTCCATTTTGCAGGTTGAAATATCGTGATACTACTCAGATTGAAAGTCCTTATGTAATAGATATCCGGGCAATTCACCAGACCAGTGGCAATTTGATCCCTATCAGTCACAACTCTCGTCGTTGCGCGTGACAAGGGCCATAATCGAAACCAGGCTCAAACGTCGACCGCGTACCCTCTGGGGCGTTAGCTCGACGGCGCACATATCTTATTTTACTGTCGGATAAATAATGGCTAAGCATCAGCAAGTAGTGATCGTCGGCGGTGGGGTGATCGGTCTGTTGACCGCGTTCACTCTCGCGGCCGAGGTAGAAAGCGTTGTTTTGCTTGATCGTGCCGACGTCGGTCAGGAGTCGTCCTGGGCGGGTGGCGGTATTGTTTCGCCGCTTTACCCTTGGCGCTATAGCCCGGCGGTGACCGCGTTGGCGCATTGGTCGCAGGATTTTTATCCGCAATTGGCCGAGCGTTTGTTTGCGGCCACGGACATCGATCCCGAGGTGCATACGACCGGCCTGTATTGGCTCGATCTGGATGATGAAAAAGAAGCACTGGAGTGGGCGGTTCGGGAAAACCGGCCGTTGAGTGCGGTGGATATTTCGGCGGCTTACGCGGCGGTGCCGGTGCTAGGCGAGGGGTATTCGCGGGCGATCTACATGGCCAACGTCGCCAACGTGCGTAACCCGCGTCTGGTGAAATCGCTGAAAGCGGCCTTGCTGGCGCTGCCCAACGTCACGCTTCATGAGCAGTGCGAAGTCAGTGGTTTTATCCGCGAAGGTGACAAGGTGCTTGGCGTCCACACTGCGGCCGGTGACGTGCTCGGGGATCGCGTGGTGCTAGCGGCGGGGGCATGGAGTGGTGAACTGCTCAAGACCCTTGGCCTGGAGCTGCCGGTCGAGCCGGTCAAGGGTCAGATGATCCTGTACAAATGCGCCTCGGATTTCCTGCCTCGGATGATCCTTGCCAAGGGTCGCTACGCGATTCCGCGGCGTGACGGGCACATCCTTGTCGGCAGTACGCTGGAATATGAGGGCTTCGACAAAACCACCACGGACAGCGCATTGGAGAGCCTGAAGGCCTCAGCCGTTGAGCTGATCCCTGCACTGGCGGACGCTGAGGTTGTGGGGCATTGGGCGGGGCTGCGTCCTGGCTCGCCTGAAGGCATCCCCTACATCGGGCCTGTGCCCGGGCTTGACGGGTTGTGGCTGAACTGCGGGCATTTCCGCAACGGTCTGGTGCTGGCGCCAGCGTCCTGCCAGTTGCTGTCGGACCTGCTGTCCGGGCGAGAGCCGATCATCGATGCCGCGCCGTATGCGCCAGATGGAAGATTGGTGGGCTGAGGTGCCGGGCTGCTTAATGTAGGAGCTGCCGAAGGCTGCGATAAGGTCGGAACGACCTTTATGTGTATTCGGGGCGCTGTCGTTTGGTGGCCAATCGCAGCCTTTGACAGCTCCTACAATTGACCGAGGTTGCTCCGCGACAGCGTGGAACCCGTCAATCCAGCCCCAGTTTCTTCAGCCGATAGCGCATGGACCGAAACGTCAGGTTCAGGCGTTGGGCGGCGGCGGTGCGGTTCCAGCGGGTTTCTTCCAGGGCCTGGAGGATGAGCTTGCGCTCGACGCTTTCCAGGTAGTCTTCCAGGTTGTCGATCTCGGCCAGGTTGGGGCCGTCGGGGTCGTGGGCGCTGGGTGAGTCGGCCAGGCGCAGGTCGCTGGCGTCGATCTGGTCGTTGTCGCACAGGGTGTAGGCGCGTTCAAGTATGTTTTCAAGCTCGCGCACATTGCCGGGGAATCGATAGCTTTTCAGGGTCTCCAGCGCGTGTGCGTTGAGCTTCGCAGCGGGCTGGCCCGAGCCATTGGCCAAGCGTCGGAGGACGTTGTCGGCGAGTTGGCCGATGTCTTCCCGGCGCTCGCGCAAGGACGGTACGCGCAGTTCGATGACGTTCAGGCGGTAGTACAAATCCTGGCGGAAACGCCCGGCAGCGACTTCGGCGCTCAGGTCTTTGTGGGTCGCGCAAAGAATGCGCACGTCCACCACCAACTCTTGCTGTCCACCCACGCAGCGCACGGCTTTTTCCTGGATAGCGCGCAGCAGCTTGACCTGCATGGCCAGCGGCAGGTCCGCGACTTCATCAAGGAACAGCGTCCCGCCGTTGGCAGCCTGGAACAATCCGGGCTTGTCCTCCACCGCGCCGCTGAAGCTGCCTTTGCGATGGCCAAAGAACTCACTCTCCATGAGTTCGGTGGGAATTGCGCCGCAGTTGACCGGAATAAAGGGTTGGCTGATGCGCGGACCTTGCTCGTGAATCAAACGCGCAACCAGCTCTTTGCCGCTGCCCGACTCGCCACTGATGTAGATCGGCGCCTGACTGCGGGCCAGTTTGCTGATCTGGTTGCGCAACGCACGCATGGGCGGCGAGTTGCCCAGCAAGCGACTGTCGATGCTGCTGCTGTCAGCTGGGGTCGGGGGGGGCAGGCGCAGGGCGCTGGTCACCAGTTCGCGGAGGAGGGTGAGGTCCACCGGCTTGGTCAAAAAGTCGAAGGCCCCGGCTTTGAGTGCATTGATCGCGGTGTCGAGGCTGCCATACGCGGTAATCATCGCGACCGGCACCTGCGGGTGACGTTGCTGGATGTGCTGCACCAGTTCCAGGCCGTTGCCATCGGGCATGCGCATGTCGGTCAGGCACAGGTCGAAAGGCTCGCGCAGCAGCCAGTCGCGCGCTTCTTTGACGTTGCGTGCGCTGCGGGTGTCGAGCTTCATCCGCCCCAGCGTGATCTCCAGAAGTTCGCGGATATCCGGTTCATCGTCGACGATCAGGATTTTTTGCCGTGGGCTCATGTTCAACTCAGTTTGAGCGGATGGGCGAAGGTGATGCGGAAACAGCTCCCGCCACCTTCCCGGGGACTGTAATCCAGATGTGCTTGATTGCTTTCGCACAGCTCGCGGGAAATATAAAGGCCCAGTCCGGTGCCTTTGTTTTCCGTGGTGAAGAAGGGTTCGAAAATCTTCGCTAGATGCTCGCTGGCCACGCCGGGGCCGTCATCAAACACTTCCAGAATCGGCAAGTCGCTGATCGGATCGTGACACAGTTTTAGCCAGACTTGCGCCCGTTCATTGACCTTGGCGCTATACCGCAATGCGTTTTGCAGCAGGTTGGTCAGCACCTGCGTCAGCTGTTCGGGGTCCATGCGCGTCGTCAGGGTCCCAATGCCGATGTCGACATGCAACTGTTGGTTGGCCGTGGCGGCACTGCGAAAGTCGCTGATAAACGGCTCCAGCCAGCGTCTGACATCGAGCCGCTGCGGTTCGGCCTGACGTCGGCGAGACAGTTGCAGGACGTTTTCAATCACCAGGTTCATCCGCCGCGATTGATCGTGGATGATCTGGCCCAAGCGCTGATCAGGCGCCGTCAGATCCTCTGACTCCTTGAGCAACTGGGCGGCATGGCTGATGGCGCCCAGTGGATTGCGAATTTCGTGGGCGATCCCGGCGGTCAGGCGGCCTAATGCGGCGAGCTTGAGTTGCTGGGCCTGCTGGGAGATCTGCGACAGGTCTTCGAGGAAGACCAGCGTGTGACGCCGTTCGTCGCGATTGAGGGCGATGAAGCTTGGTTGCAGCACAGGCCCGAGTGCGGACGTCGCAATGCTCTGCGGGCGCAACATCGGGTTGACCTGCCATTGCTGCAGCCGGTCGACCAGTTGTGGGGAATAGTCGTCGATGGTTTTGCCGATCAGGTGTTCCTGGCCCAGCAGGGTCAGGGCGCCGTGATTGGCCAGCAGCACCTGACGCTGGGCGTCGAGCACCAGAATGCCGGTGCGCATGCGTTGCAGGATCAGCGCGTTGAGTTCTTCGAGGTTGTCGACATCTGCCGCGCGTTCTTTCGCCAGCGACTCGCTAAGGTGCAGGCGATGGGTCAGTGCCTGTACCAACAACGCGGCGGCAAAGCACATGGCGCCAAGCGAGCCAGCCTGGAGATAGTGGTTGTACGCCGACGGTCGATTGAAGCTCAGATAGAACGTCAGGTAAATGATGCCGATGGCTGCAACCGCGGCAATCAACAGCCCGGTGCGCCCTCGCAGCAGTATGTTGCTGATGGCGACCGATGCGATCAGCAGGTTGCCGATGCCGCTGGGCGCGCCGCCGCCTGCGTAGAACAACGCCGAAAGCATCACTGCATCGGCGAGCGCCAGGCTGAATGTCTGCACCGCGTTGTTCGGCCTGTCCAGCAGCACGACGACCAGAATATTGAACACCAGATACAGCCAGCAACCGGTCCGAAAAAGGATCGGGTTGGCCAGCTCCAATAGGTCATCGTCCAGATTGCTGGAGATCATCAGGACCAGCGTGATGCCGATGACCAAGCGATAAAGGTGATAAAGCCGCAGGATACGCTGGGCCTGATTGCCGCTCAGTGAGAGTGTCTCAGCGGTCACGAGAGCCTGGGCCTTGTTCCAGGTGTGTCTGGCTGCAGTACCACTGTTTCCCCACGTTCGATTCCAGGCTCAGCGCACGGTCACGGGGTAGATGGACGCCGCAGTGGGCGCAACGGACCATGGGCTCGGCAGCAATTTCAGGTGGCTCAGTCTTCCTGTCTGGCGCAGAGCGTTTACCCATGCGTTTGAAGAAGTACACCGCCGCCCCGATTAAAACGACCCACAAAAGTAAGCGAACCATGACTACCAGCTTTCTGATTGAAGATTCGGCAGTGTAGCCAAGGAGCTGTCGGGCGCACAGCGGAGAAATGCCCAATAAAAAAAGAGGCCCGCAGGCCTCTTTTTCAATCCGACTGAATTCAGTCGAAAATACCCAACGTCATGTAGCTGAACCACGAGCGGTCTTTACTGTTGCCTTCCGCTTGATGATTCTGCTCGTCGACCTCGTCCTGATTGGCAGGCAGCAATTCCGACGGAATCGCGTCCTTGGCATCCTGGTACTGTTTGAGCACGTCCTGGTTGGCGCGAGTTTCACCTGGCGGCAACGGCGTATTGGTTTCGATCAAGCCCAGGGTGACCTTCGACAGCCATGAGCGGTTGTCCTCGTCGGCGATCTGCGGCACGAACTGGCCATCGACCAGGCTTGGATGGTTCGGGTAGTTCAGCTTGAGGACTTCCAGGCTGGTGGCAGCCAGTTCGTCCAGGTGCATATGCTGATAAGCCTCGACCATCACTGCCAGGCCATCGCCGACGGACGGCGTTTCCTGGAAGTTCTCGACCACGTAGCGGCCACGGTTAGCGGCTGCAACGTAAGCATGACGGGTCAGGTAGTAGTCCGCGACGTGGATCTCGTAGGCAGCCAGTAGGTTACGCAGGTAAATCATGCGCTGCTTGGCATCCGGCGCATAACGGCTGTTGGGGTAGCGGCTGGTGAGCTGGGCGAACTCGTTGTAGGAGTCGCGGGCAGCGCCCGGGTCACGCTTGGTCATGTCCAGCGGCAGGAAGCGAGCCAGCAGGCCGACGTCCTGGTCGAAGGAGGTCAGGCCCTTCAGGTAGTAGGCGTAGTCGACGTTGGGGTGCTGTGGGTGCAAACGAATAAAACGTTCAGCGGCAGACTTCGCAGCCTCCGGCTCACCGTTTTTATAGTTGGCGTAGATCAGCTCCAGCTGTGCCTGATCGGCATAGCGTCCAAAGGGATAACGCGACTCCAGTGCCTTAAGCTTGTTGCTTGCACTGTTGTAGTTGTTGTTGTCCAGGTCGGCCTGCGCCTGCTGGTACAGCTCGACTTCGCTCAGATTTTCGTCGATGACTTCTTTCGATGAACAGGCAGCGGTGAGTGCGAGGATGGCGATCAGCAGCAGGTGTTTCACTTGCATGGCGGCTAGCGTCCCTATGACGGCCCGCTGTCTTGGGCGGGGCCGTCCTGTTATGATGGGCGCCCCGTGAAACCACCGGGGCAAAAGACGCCGTATTTAACCACAAGCGCGCAGCCGAAACCAAAGGCTACGCCGCAGCCTAGTCTGAGCATGTCCGAGAATATAGAACTCCGCGCAGAGGTGCCGTCCGAATTGGGCGGTCAACGCCTCGATCAAGTCGCCGCACAATTATTCGCTGAGCACTCGCGCTCGCGCCTTTCCGCCTGGATAAAAGACGGCTGCCTGACTGTGGACGGAGGCGTTTTGCGCCCACGTGACATCGTTCATGGCGGCGCTGTTCTGCAGCTGTCCGCAGAGCAGGAAGCCCAAGGTGAATGGGTGGCGCAGGATATTGAGCTCGATATCGTCTACGAGGACGATCAAATTATGGTGATCAACAAACCTTCCGGTTTGGTGGTTCACCCAGCAGTGGGTCATGCCGATGGCACGCTGCTTAACGCTCTACTGCACCACTTTCCGGACATCGTCAATGTTCCGCGTGCCGGCATCGTGCACCGTCTGGACAAGGACACCACCGGTCTGATGGTGGTGGCCAAGACAATCCAGGCGCAGACCCAGTTGGTGACGCAGTTGCAGAATCGCAGCGTCAGCCGGATCTATGAATGCATCGTCATTGGTGTTGTCACCGCAGGTGGCAAGATCGACGCACCGATCGGCCGTCACGGCCAGCAGCGTCAGCGCATGGCGGTCATGGAGGGTGGCAAGCAGGCGGTGAGTCATTACCGTGTGCTTGAGCGTTTCCGTTCCCACACCCATGTAAGGGTCAAGCTGGAAACCGGTCGTACTCACCAGATTCGTGTGCACATGGCGCACATCAACTTCCCGTTGGTCGGTGATCCCGCCTACGGTGGGCGCTTCCGTATTCCGCCGGCTGCCAGCGTGACCATGGTCGAATCGTTGAAACATTTCCCGCGTCAGGCGCTGCATGCGCGTTTCCTGGAGCTGGATCATCCGACGACCGGTAAGCGAATGAAGTGGGAATCGCCGCTGCCAGACGATTTTGTCTGGCTGTTGACGCTATTGAAGCAGGATCGCGAGGCGTTCATCGGGTGAACACGTTCGTGACGGACTGGCTGATCCCTGACTGGCCTGCGCCGGCAGGGGTCAAGTCGTGTGTCACCACCCGTGCGGGCGGCGTCAGTCAGGCGTCGTTCGACAGCTTCAATCTGGGTGATCACGTTGATGACTGCCCAGAGTCGGTGGCTGCCAATCGTCAGCGTCTGACATCCAGCCTGAATATCCAGCCTGCCTGGCTACGTCAGGTGCACGGTGTTGTCGTTGCTCAAGCCGATCCTCTTTGTGTTGTCGAAGCCGATGCCAGTTGGACGATGACTCCAGGTGTCGCGTGCACCATCATGACCGCGGACTGCTTGCCAGCGCTGTTTTGTGATCGTGCGGGCAGTCGTGTCGCGGCGGCCCATGCCGGTTGGCGTGGTCTGGCTGCTGGCGTACTGGAGGCGACGGTCGATCGTTTGGCAGTGCCGGCGAACGACATTCTGGTCTGGCTCGGCCCGGCCATCGGTCCGCAAGCGTTCGAAGTCGGACCGGAAGTTCGTGAAGCGTTTATAAGTACTCACCCCGAAACCGCCCTGGCATTTGTGCCAAGCCTCAATGCCGGTCGCTTCATGGCCGATATCTATGTCCTCGCGCGTCTGCGTCTGGCGGCATGTGGTGTGACGGCGGTGTATGGCGGCGGCTTCTGCACAGTCAATGATCCACGCTTCTATTCCTATCGCCGGAGCGCTCGCACCGGTCGTTTCGCCTCTCTGGTCTGGATTGACTGAGTCGACTACGCTCACTCATCATAATTGCTGACTTACGTCAATCAAACAGCGCTTGAATCCTGCAAAATCGACCACATCTAATGGGCAGTCCAGCAGGTTTTCTTTATAGGTGTCTCCATCGCTCCGGCCTGCTTAATAAGGAAGGTAACTAATGCGTATAGACCAGTTAACCAGCAAGTTGCAGTTGGCTTTATCTGATGCTCAGTCCCTGGCTGTGGGGTTGGACCATTCAGGCATTGAGCCGGCGCACTTGATGCAGGCGCTGCTTGAACAGCAGGGCGGTACGATCAGGCCCCTGCTGATGCAGGTCGGCTTTGACGTCAACAGCCTGCGCAAGGCGTTGAGCAAAGAGCTCGACCAACTGCCGAAAATCCAGAACCCTACCGGCGACGTGAATATGTCGCAGGATTTGGCGCGCCTGCTCAATCAGGCTGATCGCCTGGCGCAGCAGAAGGGCGACCAGTTCATCTCCAGCGAGTTGGTGCTGCTGGCGGCAATGGACGAGAACAACAAGCTTGGCAAACTCTTGCTGGGCCAGGGCGTCAGTAAGAAGGCGCTTGAAAACGCCATTACCAACCTGCGTGGCGGTGCGGCGGTCAATGATGCCAACGTCGAGGAGTCGCGTCAGGCGTTGGATAAATACACCATCGACCTCACCAAGCGCGCCGAAGAAGGCAAGCTCGACCCGGTGATCGGTCGTGATGACGAAATTCGTCGGACCATTCAGGTGCTGCAGCGTCGGACCAAGAACAACCCGGTGCTGATCGGTGAGCCTGGCGTGGGTAAAACCGCGATTGTCGAGGGCCTGGCCCAGCGGATCGTCAACGGTGAAGTGCCGGATGGCCTTAAAGGCAAGCGTGTACTGTCGCTGGACATGGGCGCACTGATTGCCGGTGCCAAGTTCCGCGGTGAATTCGAAGAACGGTTGAAAGCGCTGCTGAACGAGCTGTCGAAGCAGGAAGGTCAGATCATCCTGTTCATTGATGAGCTGCACACCATGGTCGGCGCCGGTAAAGGCGAAGGCGCGATGGATGCAGGCAACATGCTCAAGCCTGCTCTGGCTCGCGGCGAGCTGCACTGCGTCGGCGCGACCACGCTCAACGAATACCGTCAATATATAGAGAAGGACGCGGCCCTCGAGCGGCGCTTCCAGAAAGTGCTGGTGGATGAGCCAAGTGAAGAAGACACCATCGCGATCCTGCGTGGCTTGAAAGAGCGCTACGAAGTCCACCACAAGGTTGCTATTACCGACGGCGCGATCATCGCGGCGGCCAAGTTGAGCCATCGCTATATCACTGATCGTCAATTGCCGGACAAGGCCATCGACTTGATCGACGAAGCGGCCAGCCGTATTCGGATGGAAATCGACTCCAAGCCGGAAGTGCTCGACCGTCTTGAGCGGCGCCTGATTCAACTCAAGGTCGAATCCCAGGCCCTGAAAAAAGAAGACGACGAAGCCGCAATCAAACGTCTGGAGAAACTTCAGGAGGAAATTGCCCGGCTTGAGCGTGAGTACGCCGATCTCGAAGAAATCTGGACCTCGGAAAAAGCCGAGGTTCAAGGTTCGGCGCAGATTCAGCAGAAAATCGAACAGTCGCGTCAGGAGCTGGAAGCGGCCCGTCGTCGTGGCGATCTGAATCGGATGGCAGAGTTGCAGTACGGGATTATCCCTGATCTGGAGCGCAGCCTGCAGATGGTCGATCAGCACGGCAAAAGCGAAAACCAGTTACTGCGCAGCAAAGTGACCGAAGAAGAGATTGCCGAGGTCGTGTCCAAGTGGACCGGGATCCCGGTCTCGAAAATGCTCGAAGGCGAACGCGACAAGCTGCTGAAGATGGAAAGCCTGTTGCACCAACGCGTGATTGGCCAGGACGAAGCCGTGGTCGCGGTATCCAACGCCGTGCGGCGCTCGCGTGCCGGGTTGTCCGATCCGGATCGTCCGAGCGGCTCGTTCCTGTTCCTCGGCCCTACCGGTGTCGGTAAGACGGAGCTGTGCAAGGCGCTGGCCGAGTTCCTGTTCGATACCGAAGAGGCGATGGTGCGTATCGACATGTCCGAGTTCATGGAGAAACACTCTGTGGCTCGCCTGATCGGCGCGCCTCCGGGCTACGTGGGCTATGAAGAGGGCGGCTACCTTACCGAGGCCGTGCGGCGTAAGCCTTATTCAGTGATCTTGCTGGATGAAGTGGAAAAGGCTCACCCGGACGTGTTCAACGTGCTGCTGCAGGTGCTTGAGGATGGTCGTCTGACTGACAGCCACGGACGCACGGTGGATTTCCGCAATACCGTGATCGTGATGACCTCCAACCTGGGCTCGGTGCAGATCCAGGAGTTGGTTGGTGATCGCGAGGCGCAGCGTGCGGCGGTGATGGACGCAGTCAGTTCGCACTTCCGTCCTGAGTTCATCAACCGTATCGATGAAGTCGTGGTGTTCGAGCCATTGGCGCGTGATCAGATTGCTGGCATCGCCAACATTCAGCTAGGCCGTTTGCGTGGTCGTCTGGCTGAGCGCGAGCTGAAGCTGGAGCTGAGCGCCGAGGCGCTGGATAAACTGATCGCGGTGGGTTACGACCCGGTGTACGGCGCACGGCCTCTGAAGCGTGCGATACAGCGCTGGATCGAAAACCCGTTGGCGCAGTTGATTCTGTCCGGGCACTTCCTGCCTGGCGCCACCGTGACCGGTACCGTGGTCGGCGACGAGATTGCTTTCGGCTGATTCGTTCGTTGTATCTATATATAGAAGGGCCCTCCTCGTGAGGGCCTTTTTATCAGCGCGGCGTTAGGGGCGAGAAACCGGGATATCAGGTGTAAGCCGGGCTATCCGAAAAAAATCGCAAATCATTGTCTTAAATGCAGTTTTAAGGGTTGACAGTCTTTTTTAAAATTGTAGAATAGCGCGCCTCAGAGACGCGAACGTAGCGATGCAAACGGGTCGTTGAGGCTGAAATAAGCAGCAAATTCAGCGCAGTAGTTGTAGAAGTTACGTCTGAAATGCATAGTTCCGCGATAGCTCAGTTGGTAGAGCAAATGACTGTTAATCATTGGGTCCCTGGTTCGAGTCCAGGTCGTGGAGCCATTTTCATCAAGATGTAGCTGTATTATCGGGGTATAGCGCAGTCCGGTAGCGCGCCTGCTTTGGGAGCAGGATGTCAGGAGTTCGAATCCCCTTACCCCGACCATTTTTGGGTCGTTAGCTCAGTTGGTAGAGCAGTTGGCTTTTAACCAATTGGTCGTAGGTTCGAATCCCACACGACCCACCATTTTTGGCTTCAAAGTAATCTTTGAAGCCGAATCTTATAGATCTGATGCCATGAGTGTCAGGTCGCAAGACAGCTTGTTGAGGTGTCTCTAAAGTTTCAACCGGGGTATAGCGCAGTCCGGTAGCGCGCCTGCTTTGGGAGCAGGATGTCAGGAGTTCGAATCCCCTTACCCCGACCATATTCTACTCAGGTTGTACATGGGTTGAAGATCAAGGCGAGATGCGATGCGCATCGAAGCCAAATAAAAAAGGCGTCCCTCGGGACGCCTTTTTTTATGCCTTTGATTTGAGGTTGATACTGGTTTTGTAGGAGATGCCGCCCGGTTTTCGGCGCAGCTCATAACGTCAGATAACTCAACAAGCGGCTCAACAGGCCCAGACCAATCACCACGATCAGCACCACAGCAAGGAGCAGCCACGGCCTGAAAGGCCTGCGCTCGACGGTATGCACGGGTGTTCGCAGGTACTCTTCGACGCGTTGTTGATCTTCAGGGTTCAGGCGGCTGGTCATTTGAGCCTCATTCGGTCGGTGAAAACACATGAGTGGAAGTCTAGTCGTGAAAACCGGACTCTCTTGGTGTCAGGCACGAATGATCTAAAGGGGTTCGATGCACAGGGCGTCGTCCAGGCGAATGATCCCGCTTTGCAGCACCCGTGCAGTGATTCCGCCGTGGCCACGCAGGGCCTGAAAGGTGCCATGTCCCAAGCGTTGCTCAAGCCGGGCGCAGGGTTGGCACCAGCCGGTGGTTTCCAGGATCGCCTGACCGACTTTGAAGCGTCGTCCCTTGAGGCTGAACAGGTTGATGCCGCTGATCACCAGATTGCGCCGCAGGTCTTGCGGCACGATGGGGTTTTTCTCGGTCCGGCTCATTAACGAGCTGACCACCGCCAGATGCTCCCACTGGATCAGCGTCACCTGGCGTGCGTTACGCGGGCCTGGCCGCGAATGATCGCCCGTCAGGCCAGCCTCACGGCGTGCTTCCACCGCTTCAAGCTCGATCATGTCGATGCGGGATTCGGGGCGTACGCCGATCCAGCGTACCTGGCCCTGTTGAGGGACATCCGCCAGCAGTGCTTGCAGTGGGCTGGTCTGTAACGGGTTCATAAGCTGATTCCAACATCGAAAACGACACTGCGACCTAGATTGGTTCGCAGGAAATCCGGTGCATCCGGGTGCGCGAACAGCACGCGGGCGAAGGTTGGTCCGACCAACGATAACGAGCGCCAGCCTTGGCGCAGGTATTCCGTGGGTGGCGGAAAGTGACTGTTCAGGTCGAGCACTTCACGCTTGAGGCTGGCGAAAGCAATGATGTCCAGTTCGCCGAGGTCCAGCCCGCGTTCGCCGTAGTTGTGTGCTTTTTTACGCAAGGTGGGTGCGAGGCGCTGCAACAGTTCATGGGCCGCGATGCGCTTGGGTTTCGCCTCGCGCCGCACCAGTTGGCTTAACGAAAACGCGCTGCGCCGCCGCTGTAACTCTTCGCGCCACTCGTCGTTCAACCGACGGCCTTCATCGAGAACAAAAAACACTTCGAAACTCGCATCGCGAAACAGCACGTCTGGCGGTTCTTGTCCGGCCGGGGTGAAGTCTTCATTGCGGTGCGTGATATTCAGGCCTTGCAGCAAACGCTGGCAAACCCAACGCTCACGCTCCCACTTACGCGCATTGGAGAGGAACGCGTTGGCTTGTTCGGCCTGGATCGTAAGCAGGCGTAAATAATCTGAGTCATCCATGAACCAAGCTTAGCGTTCATTTAGGTCCTGAAAAATAGAGTCTTTCAGACTTTTTACCGAATAACCCCTGCCTGCGGCATTAGGTCCACGGCAAAGGTTTGAGGCTCATCCGCCTTCAGGGCTCGGATTCGAAAAGGCTATTTGTTTGAGTGATTGAAACGGAGTGTTGCGTGCATGAAATTTAGGTGGTAGTTTTTCATGAAATTATTAAATAATAATTTCACAGGCGCCTGCATGTTTCAGCAATCAACCCCGCACGTTACCCGCTATTACGCTCACCTTTTGGAGCGCCTGGCATGAACAAGCAAGAAGAAATCGCTGCCTTGGCGATCCTTATTCGCGATCTGCGCAAGCACAAGAAATACACCCTGAAGGAACTGGCAGACAAAATCGGCCGTTCCGTCGGCTTTCTCTCGCAAGTCGAGCGTGGTTTGTCACGGCCCACCGTGGCTGATTTGACGGCGATCAGTGAAACCTTTGGGGTACCGACTACCTATTTTTACAGTTTGCCAAAACTCAAGGAGTTGCCTTGGGTTACCCGGCCGGATGAGCGACGCACGCTGTATTTCGCCAACGGGATTACCGATATTTTGGTCTCGCCGAAGATGAAGGCCGCCTTCTCCATGCTCGAAAGCCAGCTGGAGGCGGGTGCCAGCAGTGGCGAGAGGCACTTGAGCGACAGCTCCGAGCAGGGTGGCTATGTCCTGGAAGGCGAATTGACGCTGTGGCTGAAGGATGACGAGGAGCCGGTCACCTTGTACCCCGGCGACAGTTTCCAACTGGCCAGCCATACCCATTGTCGCTACGGCAACCTCACGGATCAGCTCACCCGGGTTCTATGGGTTTACACCTGATAACACCGACAAAAATCAAAGGAAGAACAACGATGGATGCTGCATGCTCCGATCTGCTGGCCGAGGTTCGTGCTTTTCGCCAACGCTACCCTGAGGTGCGTTACGTCGACCTGATTTCCCTGGACATTCCCGGGCATTTTTACGGCAAGCGCTATCCGCTGGATATGCTTGAGAAAGTTGCTGCAGGCAGCGCCCTTAAACTGCCGCAGAATTGCGTGCTGCTGGGTGTGCAGGGCGGGCTGTTCAAAATTGGCGACTACTGCTTCAACGACGGCGACCCGGATGCCCGTCGCCGTCTGGTGCCCGGCACACTCAAGCCCGTGAGCTGGGAAGCACAACCCTTGGGGCAGATGTTGATTACCTCCGATGGTACCGAGGCGCCTATCGAGTTCGAACCGCGTGAAGTCCTGGCACAGGTGCTGGATCGCCTGCGCAGCAAGGGTATTCACCCTGTGGTGGCCTTCGAGCTGGAGTTCTATTTGTTCGATAAACAGCTGCGCGATGGACAGCCACAGTTCCCACGCGATCTGTTGACGGACGATGCCGATGATCAGCCGAATATGCACATCGAACGCTTGTCGCGTTTTGCCCCGGTGCTCGATGACATGGTCGAGACGGCGCTGGCCCAGGGCATCGACACCACGGTGATCACGGCCGAGCTGGGTCCGGGTCAATTCGAGATCAATTTTGGTCACCTTAATGACGGTCTGCGTGCCGCTGACTGGGCCGCTTTGTTTTGCCGCAGCACGCGTGGTGTCGCCCTCAAGCACGGCTACCGCGCCAGCTTCATGGCCAAGCCGTATTTGCAGCACCCGGGCAGTGGCATGCACGTACATGTCAGCCTCTACGATGAGAAGGGCAATAACCTGCTGGCAGCCAACCAACAGCAGGCGCTGCGTCATGCGGTGGCCGGTTGCCTGGAGCTGCTACCCCATTGCATGCCGATCTTCGCACCTAACCAGAATGCCTTTCGCCGTCTGGGCGGCACAGTGAACGCAGCGACGCGGGCCAGCTGGGGTTTTGAGGATCGAGATGCCTGTGTGCGGATTCCCGAGTCGGACCCGCAGAACCTGCGAATCGAATATCGTCTGGCCAGCGCCGACGCCAATCCTTATCTGGTTCTGGCGGCGATCCTGATCGGGCTGGAGAACGGCTTGGCCAACGGCCATGAACCCATCGCGCCACTCAACGAAGACCGCAGCAGCGGCATCGACTTTCCGCTGGAAATACTCGACGCAGTGCGTGCCATGCAAGACGAACCACGGATCCGCGAGGGCCTGGGCGCGGAGTTTGTCGACGTCTACTGCGAGAATAAACGCCAGGACCACTTGGCCTTCATGCAAGAAATCAATGCGCGGGAATACCGCTGGTACCTGTAAACAACGGCTGATGGCTTTTGTGCGCTGATGGATAACGCTGCCGCCTGAAAGCCGGCAGGTTTTCAGCGGTTGCTCTTGTTGGCGAACGCCACCAACAGGTCTTCAACCAAGACAATATGACGGGGCAGGTGCAGCTACTCGAAGCCTGAGTACTTACTTGTGCCGTCCTATCAACTGCAGGAACTCTTGACGAGTCGTGCTGGACTCTCGGAATGCGCCCAGCATGACCGATGTGTTCATCACCGAGTTCTGCTTTTCCACCCCGCGCATCATCATGCACATGTGCTTGGCCTCGATCACCACCGCTACACCGGCGGCACGGGTGACCTCTTGAATGGCCTCGGCAATCTGCCGGGTCAGGTTTTCCTGGATCTGCAAACGCCGCGCATACATATCGACAATGCGTGCGACTTTCGAGAGTCCCAGGACCTTGCCCGTGGGAATGTAGGCCACATGTGCCTTGCCGATGAAAGGCAGCAGATGGTGCTCGCACAGCGAGTAGAGCTCGATGTCCTGGACGATCACCATTTCATCGCTTGAAGAACTGAAGAGTGCGCCGTTGACCACGGTCTCAAGGCTTTTGCCATAGCCGTTACACAGGTATTGCATGGCCTTGGCCGCACGCTTGGGGGTATCGCGCAAGCCTTCCCTCTCAGGGTTTTCGCCAATACTCGAGAGAATCTCGCGGTACTGATCAGGCAGTTGGTCATTCATTGAATGTAGTCCTTGCAGGCTTGGCCTTGGGTAAGCGTCTTTATAATGTTGAAAATTCATGAAGGGGGCTGGACTCGGAGGTGTCGGGGCTACGGTGGCGCCGCAGTCAGCGGGATGTTCGCTTGAGGTTGATGACAAGAGGAGGGCAGCGACGCAGTGCTGGGTACCTGACCAGTACGACACCTTGCCAACTGCCCTCCGGATAAAAACTTATACGAAAAATAGTACTGTGTACAATTATTTGGCGTTAATCTCTCGCTAATAGCGAATATACTTGTACAGATTGATGGTTCGTTGATAGTCGTGTACAACATTTTGCGGTGTGACAGTCGCGGTGCACGCCTGTGAATTATTGCCTGACGGCCTGTCGGTACAGATGAGGAGAGCTGTAATGAGGACTAAAGCATTTTGCGGGGCGCCGACTCTGCCACTGGCGCTCTATGTCGATGGGGATTGTCCGTTATGCGCTCGAGAGGTTGCCTGGCTGCGGCGTCATGCCGATCCGGCCCGGTTGATACTGATTGATATCAGCGCGCCTGAGTTCGACGCGAGCGGCCTTGATCGAGATGTAAACGCGTTGCGCAATCGGCTTCATGCGCGCACTGCCAACGGCACCTGGCTGACAGGTATTGACGCCACCTTATGGAGCTGGCGCGCCGCAGGCCTTGGTCGATGGGCTGCGCCCTTGGCCTGGCCTCTTTTGCGACCGATACTTTTGATCGCCTATAAGCTATTCAGCGTATTGCGGCCACATCTTGCATGGTTACCTCACCCTGAAGGTGCCAGGCGCTGTAACTCTGCGGGTCAATGCAAAATACCTGACTGAGCGGTATGTTTGCGTTCAGGTCTACGAATGCATTGAGTTTGGCGCCACGGCGTCGGTGTAGACTGCGAGCAAGAATTAAACCGGTACCAGAGGAGAACGTCGGGTGAAATTTTGGCCAGTTTTAATGCTCTGTCTTTTGCCATTGGGTGCGCAGGCGCTTGAAGTCGGGGAACAGGTGGCCCCATGGACGCTACTGGATCAGTTCGATCAGGCCTACACCTTGAATGACCAGGCGCACACCTTGTTGGTTGCTCGGAGCATGGGTGCCGCCAAGCTGGTGAATGCCGCTTTGCAGGGCAAACCCAAGGGCTACCTGGAAGCGCGCAATACCGTGTTCGTTGCCGATATCGAGAAGATGCCAGCCTTAGTCGCCAAGCTGTTCGCGGTGCCCGCCATGCGCGCTTATTCCTACCGGGTCATGCTCGATCGCGAAGCGCGGGTCGTGCCACGTTATACCGGTGACCCCGACAAAGTACTGTGGCTGCAATTGCATAACGGGCGGCTGGTCAAAGAACAGCAATTCAGCACGGCTGATGAGTTGCGCAAGGCGCTTGATCAGCCATGATCAGCGCGCAGGTCCTGTCCACGGAAACCATGACCGTTGGCTGGCTACTCTATCTGCCCGTGCTGTTGTGGGCGGTGTGGCGTTCGCCGTGGGTCGAGCTGTTTACCGACAGTCGCCGCCAACACCTGCTGTTCGGGACCGTCTTCGCGTTGTTTCTGCTATGGCTGGTGCGGCGTGATTTCGATACCGGTGTGTCGTACCACTTCATTGGCATGACTGCGGTGACCTTGCTGCTCGATTGGCCGCTGGCAATTGTCGGTGGGCTGGTGGCGCAACTGGGTTTGCTGGCGCTGGGGCGGCAGGATCTTGCGGCTCTGGGGGTGAACGGCCTGCTTCTTATTGTGCTGCCGGTGCTCGTGACCGAAACCTGCGCGGTATTGGTGGAGCGGGCGCAACCGAAAAACCCGTTCGTGTACATCTTCTGCTCGGGCTTTTTTGCCGCGGCATTGTCGGCTTTGTTTTGCCTGCTGCTGGGGCTTGGTGTGCTGTGGTTCGACGGCCTGTTCGCCATGCCCGAGTGGCTGGAGGATTTTGTCGGCTACCTGTGGTTGATTATTTTCCCCGAGGCGTTTATCAACGGCATCGTGATCAGTGCGCTGGTGGTTTTTTGTCCCGAATGGCTCGAAACGTTCAATCGAACCCGTTACCTGCAAGCGCCGTGGAACGATGACGGGCCGCGCAAAGGCGACAGCTGATGGGGGTCATCAGCTGTCGCGCTTGATCAATGGTCGTGTGACGGCAAGTCGCCGGAAAACAGTTCGTCTTCGGCATCCGGGCTGACAGGGATCGCGTTTTCCCCTGCAGCCCAGGCGCCTAGGTCGATCAGCTTGCAGCGATCAGAACAGAAGGGGCGAAACGGGCTGGCAGTGCCCCATTCTACGGGCGCGCCGCAGGTTGGGCAGTCGATGGTCAATGGTTTGCTCATGGTTGGCCTCCACGCAAGGTTAAATAAAAGTGATGCAGACGCTCGACTTCGCTCTTCAGCCACGCGGGATCGCGGTCGTTGATGAGCACGTCATCGGCGTGACTCAGACGCTGCTCGCGGCTGGCTTGAGCCTTGAGAATGGCCTGCACCTGTTCCTCGCTGGTACTGTCGCGCTGCATCGTGCGCTGGATCTGCAACTGCTCCGGGGCATCAATGACCAGCACGCGCTGAGTCATCTTGTACTGACCGGACTCCACCAGCAACGGTGACACCAGAATCGCATAGGGCGATTCCGCGCGTGCCAGGTAACTGATGATCTCCTGGCCTATCAGCGGATGGAGCAATGTTTCCAGCCAGCGGCGCTGCTCGGGGTCCTGAAAGATCAGGCCGCGCAATGCGCTGCGGTCCAGCTCGCCATTGGCCTGCAGCACCTGGGCGCCGAAATGCTCGACGATCTTCGCCAGGGCTGGACGGCCGGGTTCAACCACCCAGCGCGCGGCATTGTCGGCATCCACTAAATGAACGCCGAGGTCGATAAAGTGCTGCGCCGCAGCGCTTTTGCCGCTACCGATGCCGCCGGTAAGGCCAAGAATCCAGGGTTTGAAAGCAGGGTTGGTCATTTGAAACCGGCAAACTGCATGTAGGAGGCGGTTATTTGACCACCCCAGAGCAAAGCAATCCACCCTGCAATCGCCAGATAGGGACCAAAGGGGATCGGTGTGCTGGTCGTGGCATTGCGCAACCGCAGCATAATCAGGCCGAGCACCGCGCCCACCAGCGACGACAGCAGAATCGTCAACGGCAGAATCTGCCAGCCACCCCAGGCGCCCAGCATCGCCAGCAACTTGAAGTCACCGTAGCCCATGCCTTCCTTGCCCGTGACCAGTTTGAACAGCCAAAACACCAGCCACAGGCTCATGTACCCGGCCACTGCGCCCCACAAGGCGTCATGCAGGCTGGTGAACAGCCCAAAGGCGTTCACGATCAACCCCAGCCACAACAGCGGCAGCACCAGTGCATCGGGCAACAGTTGGTGATCCGCATCGATCAGGCTCATCCCCAACAAGCCCCAGCTCAACACCAGCATCGCCGCCGCTGGCCAGCCAAAGCCGAAATGCCAGGCGATAAACCCCGAGAGCACGCCACAGGCCAGCTCAACCAAGGGGTAACGTTTGCTGATCGGCGCCTTGCAGCCTGAGCATTTACCACCCAAGAACAGATAGCTGATCACCGGCAGGTTTTCCCAGGCACGAATCGTGTGCGCGCACTGCGGGCACCGGGAGTGGGGCAGCATCAGGTTGAACGTTTCGCCGATGGGTTCAGCAGGTAGCGCCAATACTTCCCGAGCCTGAATTTTCCACTCGCGTTCGAGCATTTTTGGCAGGCGGTAGATGACGACGTTGAGAAAACTACCGATCAGAAGGCCCAGGATCAGCGTGGATAAAACAAAGGCCAGCGGTGAGCTGGCCAGGAAGTCGAGGAGGGGCATGTTTAGACTACGTTTCCGAGCTGGAAGATGGGGAGGTACATGGCGACGACCAATCCACCGACGACAACGCCCAGAATCGCCATGATGAAAGGCTCCATCAGGCTCGTCAGGCTATCGACCATATTGTCGACTTCGTCTTCGTAATAGGTGGCGACCTTGTCGAGCATGGCGTCCAGCGAACCCGACTCTTCACCAATGGCAGTCATCTGAATTGCCATGGTAGGAAAGACGCCGGTAGTTCTCATGGAGAAATTTAACTGCATACCGGTTGAGACGTCTTGTTTAACTCGATTGACCGCATTCTTGAATACAACATTACCTGTCGCGCCTGCGACTGACTCCAGCGCTTCGACCAAGGGTACGCCAGCAGCAAAAGTAGTGGAAAGCGTGCGTGCATAACGGGCGACTGACGACTTGTAAATAAGGGCGCCAATGATAGGTAGCTTCAACAAGCCTCTATCCAGACCATCGCGAAAACGTTGCGAGCGCTTCAGTGCGTATTTAAATCCAAATACAGCGATAGCTACGCCCGCAATCGCGGCTGGCCACCACTCCTGCATCATTTCAGAAAGGCCAATGACCATCATGGTAAACGCTGGTAGTTTTGCTCCGAAACCTTCGAAGACCATTTGAAATTGCGGCACAACTTTGATCAGCAAAATAGCTGACACAATGAATGCCACGACCAAAACCGCGATAGGGTAGGTCATGGCTTTCTTGATTTTGGCCTTAAGCGCCTCGGTTTTTTCCTTGTAGGTCGCGACCCGGTCCAGCAAGGTTTCCAATGCACCAGCTTGTTCGCCTGCGTCTACCAGGTTGCAGTACAACTCATCGAAATATTGTGGTTTTTTGCGTAGCGCCGTGGCGAAGCTGTTGCCCGCAGCTACTTCTTGTTTCACTTCTTCGACCAATTTGCGCATGTTCGGATTATCGAAGCCCTCTCCGATGATGTCGAAGGACTGCAGCAGCGGAACCCCCGCTTTCATCATGGTCGCCATCTGTCGGGTAAACAGTACGATATCCAGTGATTTGATTCTTTTGCCGGCACTAAAAATAGAGGCGGATTTTTTGCGCACTTTACTCGGTGTGATGCCTTGTTTACGTAACTGAGCTCTGATCAGCGCAGGGTTGTGCCCACTCAATTCACCCGTCAGTTTGGTGCCTTTCCTGTCGATACCTTCCCAAGAGTAAACACTGACTTTGACTGCTGTTGTTGCCATGTTTAGTCCTTGGTGACGCGGTTGATTTCTTCAAGGCTGGTGATGCCTTGCATGGCCTTCATCAGGCCGGAGGTGCGCAGGTCGTTAAAACCATCTTTACGCATCTGGATCGCGATATCCATGGAGTTGCCTTCCTCCATGATAATCCGTGACAGGGCTGGCGTATTTTTAACCACTTCGTAAATCCCTATGCGACCTTTGTAACCGCCATTGCAGTGCTCGCAACCGACCGGTGCATAAATCTTGAAGCTGCCGATGCGTTCAGGAGGAAAGCCTTCCTTGATCAGGGTTTCACGCGGAATATCGATTTCTTTCTTGCAATGGGTACAGAGTTTACGCGCCAGGCGTTGAGCGATGATTAAGTTGATCGCGGTCGCGATATTGAACCCCGCGACACCCATATGCTGCAGGCGGGTCAGGGTTTCAGCTGCGCTGTTAGTGTGCAACGTGGACATGACCATGTGCCCGGTCTGCGAGGCCTTGATCGCAATTTCAGCAGTCTCCAGGTCGCGGATTTCGCCGACCATGATCACGTCCGGGTCCTGACGCAGAAACGCACGCAACGCTTGGGCGAAATCCATCCCCTGTTTCGGGTTGACGTTGACCTGGTTGATGCCTTCCAGGTTGATCTCCACCGGGTCTTCCGCGGTGGAAATGTTGATGTCTTCGGTATTGAGGATGTTCAGACCGGTGTACAGCGAAACGGTTTTACCCGAGCCCGTGGGGCCGGTGACCAGAATCATCCCTTGCGGCTGTTTCAGCGCCTCCAGGTACAGTGCTTTTTGCTCGGGTTCGTAGCCAAGGGCGTCAATGCCCATTTGTGCGCTGGACGAGTCGAGAATCCGCATCACAACTTTTTCGCCCCACAGGGTCGGCAGGGTGTTGACCCGAAAATCGATCGACTTGGTTTTTGAGATGCGCAGCTTGATCCGGCCATCCTGCGGCCTGCGCCGCTCGGAAATATCCAGACCGGCCATCACCTTCAAGCGCGCTGCAATTCGGCCGGCCAACTGGATCGGTGGCTTGGCGACTTCATGCAAAATGCCGTCGGTACGCAGCCTCACCCGGTAAGACTTTTCGTACGGCTCGAAGTGCAAGTCCGATGAGCCCAGTTTGATGGCGTCCAGCAGCATCTTATTGACGAAGCGCACCACGGGCGCATCGTCGGCATCTTGACCCGCAATAGAGTCCTGCTTTTTATCGTCAGCGACCCCAACGTCTAATCCTTCGAGATCGACATCGGCGAGGTCGCCCATCCCCGAGGACTGGCTGTCGAAAAATTTGTCGATGGCGTCAGTGAGCTTGTTGTCCTCGACCAGAATGGCTTCGGTGGTCAGCCCGGTATTGAACTGAATGTCGGTGACGGCCTGGTGATTGGTCGGGTCGGATATCCCGATGAACAATTTATTGCCGCGACGCCACAACGGCAACACATTGTGCTGGCGAATCAGCTTTTCGCTGACCAGGCCTTTGGGCAGGCTGTCCTTGTCCAGGCTGCTCAGGTCCAGGAACGGCACGCCAAATTGCTCGGAAGCGATCTCGGCCAGCACCAGGCTTTTCACCAGCTTGTTTTGCACCAGGTAGCTGACCAGCGAAACCTTGTCGCGTAGGGCTTGTTGATACGCCTGCTGCGCAGTTTTTTCGTCGAGCAGGTTGGTCAGCACTAATTGCTTGGCCAAACCGGTAAGGACAACATCAGTCATAAAACCACCAGACACAGACAGTGGGAGGTTTATAGCGCAGTCGGACGGTGCTGCCAAATATAGCAAAGAAAAGTGACTAAAATTGTCAGTTTGTACTCTTTTTGGGGGTGTATCGATCACGAATATGCTTAGAAATGCATTGCCACCGTTAGTAAAATGGGTTGGCATAAACCGTGCTTTTGGTTAAACAATGCGACACCTAACTCACGCTTGGAGAAGTACCCAATGAAAGGGCAAAAAGGCTTTACCCTCATCGAGTTAATGATCGTTGTTGCGATCATCGGGATTTTGGCCGCGATTGCTATTCCGGCATATTCCAAATATCAGGCTAAAGCGAAGGTTACTGCGGGGTTGGCAGAAATAACAGCTTTGAAGGTTGGTTATGAAGACCTGATTAATCAGGGAACAGCCCCGACCAATGCTCTTCTTGCGGTTCCAGCCACTACTGCCAACTGTACTACAGTCGTAGGTGTAACAGCAGCAGCCCTCGTGTGTACTCTGGCAAACGCGCCTCCTGCTGTGGCTGCAGGTACTGTCACGCTTGCTCGTGCTGCGGATGGGGTTTGGACTTGCTCTTCAAGCGTTGGCGCGGATTATCTGCCAAAAGGTTGCTGATAAGCATCAAGTGATGATTTCAACGTCTTTTGTGGTTTGAGCATCAGAGAGCCCTACTTGTGAAAAACGGGTTCTTTTGCTGCTAGCGTTAGATTATTGCCGAAATAGCTCAGTCCGGTAGAGCAGCGCACTCGTAACGCGAAGGTCGTAGGTTCGATTCCTATTTTCGGCACCAGCTACATGTGTCCCCTTACTCCCAAGCTCCATTGAGTCAGGCTGTAAACCAGATAAACCGGCCATATTTGAGCCGGTTTTTTTGCGCTCGCCTTTTGCGGCGCGTCAGGGTTTGGTGCCTGCCTCCATGCGCAATGTTGCTGCGTCCGGCGCTTATATCCAGGCTTCAATTAGAGAAAGTTGCCTGCCGTCGACGCAACGCACGTTGCCACCTTCGATGAACGCAAACTCTTGCCCGTCGTGATCGACCAGTCGCTGCGGCGAGCAGAGGATCAATATGCCTATATCACCACTCCAGTCCCGGCGAGCATCGTCCTCAAGGTATGCGTAGACCTTCCGATCCTGGATGCGCCAGACGGGATTTACATGGTCGGGGTGTTTAACGTCATAGACGGAGTTGGGGTCGAGCACAAAAACGGCAGTCATCAATTGCCCCCTTCACAATCAACAGCCGACTGCCCGTAAGGCTGCGGGTTGTAGCGCTTATCTGGCGTGGGAGCTGTGTGCCCATGCCTTGAAAGCTTTGTCGATGACGCTGGGTGACAGGTGCACAGCCACTGTCTAGCTCGCGTCTCCGACCTGCATTGGGTAATCGGCGGTGGTCATGACACCTGCTCGCTCGAGTACTAATGCTGTGTAGAAATTAGTACAAAACGGCTCAATTATGTTGCCGTCCGTCGCGGATCGCGACGCGACATTACACAGAGCGCTCTGCGCATGCGCGGGAGCAGTCCTGACTCCGATTTCCACGCATGAAAAAGCCCGATCACTGATCGGGCTTTTTCATGTTCTGGCAAAACGTCAGAGGCTCAAACGCATCGAGAGGTCCACGGCTTTTACGTCCTTGGTCAGCGCACCAATGGAGATGTAGTCGACGCCGGTTTCGGCAATCGGCAGCAGGGTAGTGTCGTTGATGCCGCCGCTGGCTTCGAGTTTGGCGCGGCCGGCGGTGAGGCGGACGGCTTCGCGCATGTCGTCCAGGCTCAGTTCGTCGAGCATGATGATGTCAGCACCGGCAGCGAGGGCCTGGTTGAGTTCGTCGAGGCTTTCGACTTCGACTTCCACCGGCTTGCCGGGGGCGATTTTACGGGCGGC
The DNA here is from genome assembly GCF_056680355.1 of Pseudomonas sp. ASL8. Lineage (NCBI taxonomy): Bacteria > Pseudomonadati > Pseudomonadota > Gammaproteobacteria > Pseudomonadales > Pseudomonadaceae > Pseudomonas > Pseudomonas sp. ASL8. The sequence continues at coordinate 2,438,418 of NZ_CM155278.1, forward strand.
GCTGATGGCTTGGGCAATGCCGCCGCAGGCCGCGATGTGGTTTTCCTTGATCAGGAAGGCGTCGAACAGGCCAATGCGGTGGTTATGGCAGCCGCCGCAGGTGACGGCGTACTTTTGGGCCAGGCGCAGGCCCGGCAAGGTTTTACGGGTGTCCAGCAGTTTGACCTGGGTGTCGGCGACTTTGTCCGCGTAGAACTGGGCGCACGTCGCAACGCCCGACAGCATTTGCAGAAAGTTCAGCGCGCTGCGTTCGCCGGTGAGCAATGAACGCGCGGGGCCTTCGAGGTGGAACAACGCTTGGTTGGGCTTGACCCGATCACCATCGGTGACCTGCCAGTGCACGGCAACGCGGGGGTCCAACTGACGAAAAACCGCATCCACCCACGCCGTGCCACTGATCACTGCGGCGTCGCGAGTGATGATGGTGGCTTTGGCGAGGCGTTCTGCGGGGATCAATTGGGCGGTGATATCGCCACTGCCAACGTCCTCAAGCAACGCACGGCGCACGTTGGCTTCGATTTCGGCAGTCAGGTGGGCGAGGCGTAGATTTGGCATAGCGGGCTCCACTTTCTAAGTGGCCGGAGTATAAGGCACCCCACCGCCGCAACCCACCCCGTGACACGCCCCTTGTCTAAAGCCTTGGCGTGCAGTTGGTCGGTTTTATCGACGGCTGTGCGATAGATGACGTTTTTGACGGTCTATCCAGCGCAGGTCATTTTCTGCGGGATGAAGAGTTCGCTGGCATAACAGACATCTTTTGCAAGATACTCCGCCTTGCAATTGACGTCATGGCTTTGACGGAAATCGAATTTAAAGGAAATCGCTTTACAGGCACGGCTTACACGTCTTGTCTGTCAGAGGGGTTTTGACTGTATTCAAGAGGAAGCTTGCATGCAAAACGACGGAAAAGTGGTGCCGTTGAATAAGGTAACCCCTGAGCAAGCGGCGAGTTCGTCGCTGGCCAGGCTGCCCGTCGTGCTGTTGCAAGTCCGCGATAAAGCCGCGCAGCAACTCAAGGAAGCGCTGCAAACCTTGTTCGATAACGCTGACGACACATTGTTCGAAATGGCGGATCGGGCGCACAACAACGCCGAACAGAATATTTTCTTCGAGGCCATGCGCGACCTGCGCCTCAAGCGCAAAAGCATCGAGCGCGGCTTTCTCGACAAGTTTTTCGAGGCCTTCCTGCGTCTGGGGCAATACGAGGTCAACGAACCGATCATTGCGCCGCCCGTGTCCTTCGACAAGCTGGCATTGGTGCACAACGACGACCTGGAAAGGACGGTTGCCGTAGAGGCGATGGTCTCCAAAGTACTGAGTCGCGATGGCTTTGCCTTGGGCCAGTTGACCACGCGCTTGAACACCCTCATCCCCAAGCGTTTGAGCGACGAAGCCAACCCTATGGGGCCGGCCTTGTTGTGCGATTTCTTTTTGCAGGCAGGGCGCAGCCTTGGCGTGGAAATCAAGGTCAAACTGATCATCTTCAAGCTGTTTGAAAAGTACGTACTGGCCGATGCTGATCAGTTGTATGCCGAAGCCAACCAGTTGTTGATCGACAATGGCATTCTTCCTGAACTCAAAGCCGCGCCTGTGCGTCGCGCCGCAGACCGTGCGACCGCCAGCGTGCGTTTAACTCAGGGCGCTGAAGAGGCTGTTTCGATACGCGCCAGTCAGAAACTTGAACAGGACGTGCAAGAGGTGTTTGCGGCATTGCAGGAGTTACTCTTGCTCGTGCGCGGCCGTGTGACGCCCCCGAATGAAGCCAACAGCGAAACCAGGCCGATTTCCAGTCAAGACCTGTTGCGCCTGTTGTCGCATATGCAGCAGTACGTGCCGACCCCGGACGCGCAGGATGATTTCGATCTGCGTAATCAGCTGGATCAGTTGTTGGCCCGGGTCAGTATGAGAAGCGGCAAGTTTCGCGTGGTGGCCGTGATGGATGAGGACGTGATCAACCTGATCGCGATGCTCTTCGAGTTCATCCTTGATGACCGCAATTTGCCGGATTCGCTCAAGGCTTTGATCGGGCGGCTACAAATCCCGATGCTCAAGGTCGCGGTACTCGACAAAAGTTTCTTCAGTCGCGGCACCCATCCGGCGCGGCGGCTGCTCAATGAAATCGCTTCAGCCGCGCTGGGCTGGGGCGGGCGTGACGATAATCTGCGCGACAGCCTGTACCTGCGGGTCGAACACATCGTGCAACGCCTGCTGAATGATTTCGTCGATGATCCGGCGATTTTTTCCGAGTTGCTCGCGGACTTTCTGACGTTCACCAACGATGAACGTCGGCGCAGTGAGTTATTGGAACAGCGCACCCGCGATGCTGAAGAGGGTCGCGCCAGGGCCGAGTTGGCTCGCCAGCGCGTCCAGCAGGAATTGAACCAGCGTCTGCTGGGCAAGACATTGCCCGAGGTGGTGGTGCGCCTGCTGGAGGAAGCCTGGAGCAAGGTGTTGTTGTTGACCTGCCTGAAGCACGGTGAGCAGTCAGCGGAGTGGAGTGCGGGCCTGGCGGCCATGGACGATCTGATCTGGAGCGTCGAGTTGCATTCGGAGGCCGATGCTCGCCAGCGCTTACTGGATCTGGTGCCCGGTTTACTCAAGTCGTTGCGTGACGGTCTGACCAGTGCCGCGTTTGATCCGTTTGCCACCAGCGAGTTTTTCAGTCAGCTGGAAGCCTTGCATGTGCAGGCCTTTCAGCACTTCGCACGTCAGCAGGAGCTTCAGGAAGATAACCTCGCAGCCCCTGAGCCAACGCCTGAAATGGTTCAGGTGGTTGAGGAAATCGTCCTGCTTGCGGCCGGTGAACAACCGGTCGGCGAGCCCTTGGTTCGCTTGGCGGATGACGATGTCGCGCTGCTTCAGGTCGACACGCTGCGGGTAGGCTGCTGGGTGGAGATGCAAGAAGATGACGATCAGGCAATGCGTTGCAAACTGGCGACCATCATTGAGCCCTCGGGCCGTTATATTTTTGTTAACCGCAGAGGCATGAAAGTCCTGGAAAAGACCCGCATGGGCCTGGCTGTGGAGTTTCGCCGTGGCGCCATCCGCCTGCTGGACGATGCGTTACTGTTTGATCGAGCGCTGGAATCGGTGATCAGCAATTTGCGTCGGCTCAAGCGCGATTAACCTGTCTGCCTGACACAGGCCTTCTGTGCAGGCTGTGGGAGCGAACTCAGTCGCGAGGCATGTTCAGACACTGAATATTGCTGCCCCACTTCCCCTTATCGAGGGCATACTTGTGCCCATCGATTCGTCTGTTCAGGGAACCCTTCATGCAGCTGGACTCCGCAAGCGGTTGGTGCCACGGCGTGCATCACTGCCCGTCGCCCAATTTCAATGCGCGACCCAACGCTGAAATTTCGCTGCTGGTGATCCACAACATCAGCTTGCCGCCCGCTCAGTTCAAAACCGGCAAAGTGCAGGCGTTTTTTCAGAATCAACTGGATGTCACAGAACACCCCTATTTTGCGGGTATTGCTGATTTGCGCGTGTCGGCGCATTTTTTGATCGAGCGAGACGGGGTGGTCACTCAGTTCGTCTCCTGTCTGGACCGCGCCTGGCATGCCGGTGTGTCCAGCTTCGAAGGGCGTGAGACGTGCAATGATTTTTCCATCGGGATCGAGCTGGAGGGCACCGATGATGTGCCGTTCACCGACGCCCAGTATGCTGCGCTGATCGAGTTGACCCGGCAGTTGCAGGCGACGTTTTCGAGCATCACCACGCAGCGAATCTGTGGCCATAGCGATATTGCCCCGGGGCGCAAGACCGATCCGGGCCCCTGTTTTGACTGGGCGCGTTATCGAGCTGCTTTGCAGGATTGAAGTGAGGGACAGGTAATGAGTTTTCTGGTGTTACTGCTGGCAGTCTGGATAGAGAAGTTTTCGGCCCTGCGTCAGCGCGTTCAGCGTGACGGCGTGTGGCTGCGGGAGTTGGCCAAAATGGAAGCCGGCCCACGCATGAGCACCCGGCCCTGGCTGATCCTGGCGTTGATGGTGCTGTTGCCGGTGTTGCTGCTGGCGCTGGTGTTGATTGTGCTGCAGTCGGTGGCGTATGGCTGGCTGGCGTTTCCGGTGCACCTGCTGGTGTTGATCTACAGCTTGGGGCGCGGCGACCTGTTGGCCGCATTGGGGCCCTTTCGCGATGCCTGGCGCAGAGGCGACGAACAGGCTGGCAGCCATGTAGCGGAGCGCGACATGAGGGTGGTCGCTGATAACAGCGAGGAACTGCTCGAAGGCGTTCAGGGTTATTTGCTGTGGCAGGCCTATCAAAGCTTCTTTGCGGTGATCTTCTGGTATTTCCTGCTTGGCCCGGTTGCGGCCCTGAGCTATCGGCTATTGGCCCTGGCCGCTGAGCACGGGAAAACCCCTGCACTGATCGAGCGTGCCGGGCAGTTGCGGCATGCTTTTGATTGGGTGCCGGTGCGTTTATTGGCCGCCAGTTTTGCGTTGGTCGGCAACTTTGTCGCCGTCACCCGAGTGATGTTGCATGAGCTGCTCAACTGGAACATCAGTGCGGCCCAGTTGGTCACGAAAATCGGTCGGGTAGCGGGCGAAATACCCGCGCCGGTGGTGGGCGCCGATGGCGTTGCCAGCCTCGATGCGCTCTGGGAACTGCTGCTGCGCTCAGCGATAGTCTGGTATGCAGGCTTTGCCTTGTGGACGTTGCTGGTCTGATCAACGACCAACACTTTGGGCGCAGTTCAAGGCGTGGGAGCTGACTTGTCTGCGAATAAGCCCGGCACGGGCTTTCGACAGGTTTGGGTTTGACCCTATAGCCATGATCTGGATCGTGGGGCGGCAGGTAGATCGCGCCGTCTGGTCTGCGACGCCGCGCTGTCGCGTTTACCTTTAGTTACAAAACCCCCAGTCGATATCAGGTATACAGGTCATATCGCTAAATAGTGGCTTTGCGCTATTTGGATGACTCGCGGCACCCAATAAAAATAAAAGAAAAGGGAGACTTCTTGTGAAGAGCCTTTTGTACCCGGCAATCGCGTTGATGAACCGTCTGAGCTTCGCGATGAAGTTCACCCTCATCAGCATCCTGTTTTTCCTGCCCATGCTGGTCACCAATTTTTATCTGGTGCGTGATGCGTATCACGAGCTGGTCGGTACCCGTACCGAGCTGGAAAGCCTTGAGTTGCTGGGGACCAGTCTGTCCCTGCGCCGGGACCTGGAAACCCTGACCGATCTGGTCGAGATCAACGCCATTCTTGGCCAGTCCGTGCAAGCCGCGGAACTCGAGGCGCAGATCAGCGCCCTGGAAGCCATGCTGCTCAACACCGTGCAAAGCCTGACGCTGCTGACGACAGACGTCGTTCAAGTCGCTGCTTTCAACACCAAACGGGACGAACTGATCGCCGACTTCAAGGCGCAGCAGGGCGAATCGTCGTTGCAAAACAAAAGCGCCTTGATGGAAAAACTGCTGAATAAGGCTCAGACCTTCAGCAAAGTCATCGCCAGCCAGGCCGGACTCAGCCAGGACGACAGCAGCGATGTGCGGCAACTGATCGAGCTGGTCACCAGTGTGACCCCGATGGTGACGCAGATGATTGGCGACGGTCGCGCCATGGGCTCGTATTCGTTAGGCCAGGGCGTGCTTAATTCATCGGCCAGTACCCGCTTCGATGAGCTGTTGCAGAATCTGGAAAAACTTCAGGCCGATTACGGTTTGAAACTGCAAGATGCCATGGACGCCAGTCCTGCCGTGCGCAAGGCACTTGAGGCGTTGGCCAAGGCCAGCCTGGGAACACTCAAACAAAGCAGTGAGCTGTTCGAAGAACAGGTGGTCACGGCCGATACGCTGGATATGCCGTGGCAAAAATTCTATCAGCACACCACCGGGCTGATGGCGCAAACCTATCAACTGAATGATGCCACCCTGGGGTTTCTCAATCAGGAACTGCAAGGGCGACTGGTGCAGAACCGCTCGCACATGATGTTGCTGGTGACCGCGCTGGCGGTGGTCTTTTTCCTGATCTTTTACCTGTACGGCGGCTTCTATGCGTCGACCCGGACGACGTTGAAACGACTGGGTGCCGTGATGGACAAAGTCGCGGCGGGCGACATGACCGCCAGTTTCAAGGCTGATAGCCGCGACGAGTTGGGCGAACTGGGCATGGTATTTAATGGCACCGTGATGAAAATTCATGACCTGATCGAGCGGGTGGGCCAGACCGTTGTCGAGGTCGAGCGTCAGGCCAGCCAGGTAGAGTCGGTATCGGCGGTCAGTAATCAGGCAGTGGCGGGGCAGCGCAGCCAGATCGAGCAGGTTGCCACCGCGATGAATCAGATGTCGGCGACCGCGCTGGAAGTGGCGCGCAGTGCGGCAGCGGCGGTGAGCAGTGCGCACAGTGTCAATCAGGAAACCGTGAGTGGCCGCGGCCTGGTCGAATCACAGCAGGGCAGCATTGCCCGGCTCGCCAGTGAGATTGATCAGTCGGTGCTGGTGATCAATCAGCTGGCCAATGACAGCGCGTCGATCAGCCGTGTGCTGGACGTGATCAAAAGCATTGCAGAACAAACCAACCTGCTGGCGCTCAACGCTGCCATCGAGGCTGCGCGTGCGGGTGAGCAAGGTCGAGGGTTTGCGGTGGTCGCCGATGAGGTGCGCACCCTCGCCAAACGCACCCAACAGTCCACCGAAGAAATTGAACAAATGATCGCCAGGTTGCAAGGTGGCGTGGGCGCGGCCGTCAAGGCCATGGGCGTCAGTCATGAGGTGGCCAACGGCACGGTGGGCCAATCGGAAAAGGTCCAGCGGGCGCTGGAAAATATCCTTGGCGCAGTGGGCATGATCGTCGATCAGAACCAGCAGATTGCGACAGCCGTTGAGCAGCAGACAGCCGTCGCCCACGACATTGATCGAAACATCGTCGAGATCAATCGCGCTGGCGAGCGTACGGCTGAGGGCGCGAATCAGACTGAGCACGCCAGCCGTCAACTGTCCGCGCAGGTGGTGGAGTTGAAACAGCTGATCAGCGCGTTTCGGGTCTGAGGGTATTCAGCCAGCAACGGGAGTCGCCGTTGATTCCCAGTTGAACAATTCGCACGCGTTACGGGTGCTGGCGTCGGCCAGATCGTCGGCGCGCACGCCCATCAACTCCGCGACCACCCGGCAAATATCGGGCAGATGCTCCGGGCTGTTGCGCTGGTTCGGGTACATCGATGGGGGCATGTCCGGCGCGTCGGTTTCCAGCACCACACTGTCCAGCGGCAGGTCGGCGATGACCCGGTGCATGCGCAGTGCTTGCGGCCAGGTCGCGGCACCGCCCAGGCCAAGCTTGAACCCCAACTTGATGTATTCCCGTGCCTCTTCCCGACTGCCGGCAAAGGCGTGGATGATCCCGCTACGTTGCAATTTGTAGCGTTTGAGCGTGGCAATCACCTGTGCATGGCTGCGCCGCACATGCAGCAGGGCGGGCAGTTTGAAGTCGTCCGCGAGTTGCAGTTGCGCCTCGAAAAGGGCTTGCTGGCGCTCGCGGTCCAGGGATTCGAGGTAATAATCCAGACCGATTTCACCGACTGCGCAAACGTGTCGATGGCCCTTCAAGCGTGTCAGCCAGTCGCCCAGTTCCGTCAGGTGCTCGGGACGATGTTCATCGATGTACACAGGATGCAGGCCGAACGCGGCGTACAGTCCTGCATCGCTTTGCACCAGGTCCCACACGCGTTGCCAATTGCGCTGATACACGCCCAGCACCACCAACCGTTGCACACCCATGGCCCGACAATTGGCCAGGACCGTCTGGCGATCCGCGTCGAAATCCGGGAAATCCAGGTGGGTGTGGGTGTCGATCAGCGTCATGCTCAGGCCTCGTGAATCCGCTGCTTGAATGTCCGCGCGATGGCGTGGACGCCGGGTTGGTAGTCATCCTTCTCGATGGCCGCCAGCGCCAGGGCCAGTGCTTTCTCGGCGATCAGGTGATGCTGCTGGGCCATGGCGTTGACCGGCAGGGGTAAAAAATCCAGCAACTGCGTGTCGCCGAACGTGCCCAAGTGCAAGTGTGCGGGGTTGAGCGCGTGGTGTTGCAGCAGGTCGAAAACACCCTGCAACAGCACGTATGAAGTGGTGACCAACGCATCGGGTAAATACCCGAGCCGTTCGAGCAAGTCGCCGGCCAGGCGCAGACCACAGGCACGGCTGAAGGCCTCGCCCTGTTCGAGCATCACCGCGCCCTTGAAGCCTTCGAGCGCGTGTTGAAAGCCCGAGGCGCGGGCGCGGCTGATACTGAGCTCAGGGCGCGCGCCGATCAACGCGATATGCCGTGGCAGCGGTTTGAGCAGGCTGCGCGTAAGTTGCAGGCTGGCCTCATGGTCGTCACTGACCACTGAGCAAAAGTGCGTGGCGTCCATTTCCCGGTCGATGGCGATGATCGGCAATCCGCCTTTCTGCAGTTCGCGGTAGCTGTCATTGCTGTCTGGCAGGCAGCTGGCGACGAACAGGGCATCGCAGCGCCGGGCGCGAAACAGCTGTAACAATTGCAGCTCGCTGGCAGGCGCATCATCGGAGCTGGCGATCAGCAGTTGATAGCCGTGGGCGCGGGCGCCTTGCTCCAGCGCTTTGGCGATGCAGGCGTAGCTGGGGTTTTCCAGGTCCGGCAGGATAAAGCCGAGGGTGCGGGTGTGGCGGCTGCGCAAACCGGCGGCCTGCGGGTTGGGGCGGAAGTCATGTTCCTCGACCACTTTGCGCACGCGCTCGACCGTAGCGCTGCTGATGCGCTGCTGTTCGGCCTTGCCGTTGATCACATAGCTGGCGGTCGTGACGGAAACACCGGCCAGACGGGCAATATCAGTGAGTTTCAAACCGAGAATTCCTTTCGTTGTTTGTGTGCGCGCCGATCTGTGTGGAAATTCTATATTGCCTGGTGAATGTTCTGCGTCCGGTAGTGCGCTTTCGCAAATTTATTCGCTCATGAGGTCATCATCCCTCATTAAGCCCCGAGCTTTTTCAGGGGGTGCCTTGAAAAAACTTCCGCCCACCATCTGACGGTTGGACTTCAACGACAGCAGATTATCGAGTAACGTGCCGGACTTGATAGATTAAACGATTCAGCAAGACAATTTTTCTGCCGTAATCTACAACACAGGACTGTCAGACAGTTATCCCTTCATCGCCTAAGCTGTCGTTCAATTCACCCCGTTCTTGTTCATCGGTTCCTAAAACAAGAAGCAAGCGCCCAACGGCGCTACAAAGGAGAAAGGCATGCTCGAACTCACCGTAGAGCAAATATCCATGGCCCAGACGGCTGTGGATAAGTCCGCCGCATTGCACCTGCTTGCCGGCAAGCTGGTTGCCGATGGACTGGTTGCCGAGGGCTACCTTGAGGGTTTGCAGGGCCGCGAAGCGCAAGGCTCGACCTTTCTGGGCCAGGGCATTGCCATTCCCCACGGTACTCCCGAAACCCGTGACCTGGTCTTCGCCACCGGCGTGCGCTTGCTGCAGTTCCCCGAGGGCGTGGACTGGGGCGACGGGCAGATGGTTTATCTGGCCATAGGTATAGCCGCCAAATCCGACGAGCATCTGCGTTTACTGCAATTGCTCACGCGTGCATTGGGCGAAACCGATCTGGGCGAAGCGTTGCGTCGGGCGAAGAGCCCCGAGGCGTTGCTGAAATTACTTCAGGGTGCGCCACAGGAGTTGGCGCTCGATGCGCAGATGATCAGCCTCGGCGTGTCGGCGGATGATTTTGAAGAGCTGGTATGGCGTGGCGCGCGGCTGTTGCGCAAGGCTGATTGCGTCAGTAATGGCTTCGCGGCGGTGCTGCAACAGGTTGAAGCGCTGCCTCTAGGCGACGGTTTGTGGTGGCTGCACAGCGAGCAGACGGTCAAGCGTCCGGGGCTGGCGTTTGTCACGCCTGATAAACCGATTCGCTTTCTGGGTCAGCCACTCAATGGTTTGTTCTGTCTCGCCAGCCTGGGCGAGGCCCATCAGGCATTGCTTGAGCGTTTATGCGCGCTGCTGATCGAAGGTCGTGGTCATGAGTTGGGCCACGCCACCAGCAGCCGCGCGGTGCTCGCAGTATTGGGGGGTGAACTGCCGCAGGATTGGCCAAGTGAGCGTATTGCGCTGGCCAACGCCCATGGCTTGCATGCACGCCCGGCGAAAAACCTCGCGCAATTGGCTAAAGGTTTTGAAGGCGAGATTCGGGTGCGCATCGTCGACAGCGATGAAGCCGCCGTCTCGGTCAAGAGCCTGAGCAAGCTGCTCAGCCTGGGGGCGCGCCGCGGTCAGGTGCTGGAGTTTATTGCTGAACCGAGCATCGCCGCCGATGCCTTGCCCGCGATACTCGCCGCCGTACGAGAAGGTCTTGGCGAAGACGTCGAGGCGTTGCCACAGGAAGCCCCGGCCGTTGAGGTTGATGTTGTCATCACCACCGTGTTGGAGGTCGACGCATGGGGGCCAAGTCTGCTTGCGCCCGCCGAAGGTAGCCTGATTCAGGCCATCGCAGCCGCCCCCGGTATCGCCATGGGGCCGGCGCACATTCAGGTGCCGCAGACCTTCGATTATCCGCTGCGCGGAGAGTCCTTCGCTGTCGAGCGTGAGCGTTTGCAGCAGGCGCTGAGCGAGGTCCGCCAGGATCTTGAAGGGCTGATCCAGCGCAGCCAGGCGAAAGCCATTCGCGAGATTTTCACCACCCACCAGGAAATGCTCGATGACCCAGGCCTGACCGATGAAGTCGGCAGCCGCCTGGAGCAGGGCGAAAGCGCGGAAGCGGCCTGGATTGGCGTGATTGACGCCGCCGCACGGCAACAGGAGCTGTTGCAGGATGCCCTGCTGGCCGAGCGCGCCGCAGACCTGCGTGACATCGGGCGTCGGGTACTGGCTCAGCTGTGTGGTGTCGAGACCCTGGTCGAGCCTGAACAACCCTACATTCTGGTGATGGAGGAAGTGGGCCCGTCGGACGTGGCGCGGCTTGACCCGGCGCGAGTGGCGGGCATTCTGACAGCCCGGGGCGGCGCGACGGCGCACAGTGCGATTGTCGCCCGCGCCTTGGGCATTCCGGCGCTGGTGGGGGCGGGTGATGCGGTGTTGCTGATCGCGCCGGGCACGTTGCTGCTGCTGGATGGTCAACGGGGACGCCTGAGTGTCGCGCCGGATTCGGCGGCCTTGCAGCGCGCCACGCAAGAACGTGACACCCGCGACCAACGCTTGCAGGCTGCTGCGGCGTTGCGTCTGGAGCCTGCGTTGACCCGGGACGGGCATGCCGTGGAGGTGTTCGCCAATATCGGCGACAGCGCGAGCACGGCCATTGCGGTCGAGCAGGGGGCCGAGGGCATTGGCCTGTTGCGCACCGAACTGATTTTCATGGCCCACACCCAGGCGCCGGACGAAGCGACTCAAGAAGTCGAATACCGCCGTGTGCTTGATGCGCTCGCCGGGCGGCCTTTGGTCGTTCGGACCCTGGACGTCGGCGGCGACAAGCCTCTGCCGTACTGGCCGATCGATAAAGAGGAAAACCCTTTCCTCGGCGTGCGCGGGATTCGTCTGACCTTACAACGCCCGCAGATCATGGAAAGCCAGCTACGCGCCTTGTTGCGCGCAGCAGACAATCGCCCGTTGCGAATCATGTTTCCCATGGTTGGCACTGTCGAAGAATGGCGCCAGGCGCGGGACATGACGTTGCGTTTACGCGAAGAGATCCCGGTCGTAGATTTGCAGCTGGGCATCATGATCGAGGTACCGTCGGCGGCACTCTTGGCCCCGGTGCTGGCCCGTGAGGTGGACTTCTTCAGCGTGGGCACCAATGACTTGACCCAATACACCCTGGCCATCGACCGGGGTCATCCGACGTTGTCGGGGCAGGCCGATGGTTTGCACCCGGCCGTCTTGCAATTGATCGATATCACTGTGCGTGCCGCCCACGCCCATGGCAAATGGGTGGGGGTGTGTGGCGAGTTGGCGGCGGACCCGTTGGCGGTGCCGATCCTGGTCGGCCTGGGTGTGGATGAGCTGAGTGTTGGTGCGCGCAGCATTGGCGAGGTCAAGGCCTGCGTGCGCGAGTGGAATCTGAGTACGACGCAGCAGTTGGCTCAGCAGGCGCTGACCCTGGGGACTGCTGGCGAAGTGCGCACAATGGTGGAAGCCATGTTCACGGAGGTCATGTAATGGCGAAAATTCTCACCCTGACCCTGAACCCGGCGCTGGACCTGACCGTGCAGCTGGATCAGTTGCAGGTCGGCCAGGTCAATCGCAGCAACGCCATGCTCAGCCATGCGGCAGGCAAGGGCCTGAATGTTGCGCAAGTGCTGGCTGACCTCGGGCATGACCTGACGGTGGCGGGCTTTCTGGGTGTCGATAACCAGCAAGCGTTCGAATCGCTGTTTGCGCATCGACAGTTCGTCGACGAGTTCATTCGCGTGGCCGGGGAAACCCGCAGCAACATCAAGCTGGCGGAAAGCAGTGGACGCATTACCGATCTGAATGGCCCAGGTCCGCTCGTCAGCGAAGAGGCGCAGCAGGCGTTGATGGCCCGTCTTGAGCAGATCGCTCCCGACTTCGACGTGGTGGTGGTGGCCGGCAGTTTGCCCCGTGGCGTCAGTCCTGAATGGTTGCACGCGCTGTTACTGCGCCTGAAAGCACTGGGCTTGAAAGTGGCGCTGGATACCAGTGGCATGGCATTGCGGGTTGGATTGTCGGCGGGCCCGTGGCTGATCAAACCCAACACCGAAGAGCTGGCCGACGCCCTGGATGCGCCGATCATTTCCATCGCGGCGCAGGCCGAGGTGGCGAGCCGCTTGCGGGCGCAGGGTGTCGAACATGTAGTGATTTCCCAAGGTTCGGAAGGTGTGCACTGGTTCAGTACCGGTGTGGCCCTGCAAGCCTTGCCGCCCAAGGTGGTGGTTGCCAGCACCGTGGGTGCCGGTGATTCGCTATTGGCCGGGATGGTTCACGGGTTACTCAGCGGCCATCCGCCACAACAGATTTTGCGCACAGCCACCGCCATTGCGGCGATGGCGGTGACACAGATTGGCTTTGGCATCAGCGATGTCGCACACCTGAAGCTGCTGGAAAAAGGCGTCAGCGTGCGCGCCCTGACAGAACAATAAGAGGGATTGTGATGAAGTTAGCCATTGTTACGGCCTGCCCGAACGGCAAGGTCAGCAGCGTGCTCAGCGCACGGTTGCTGGACGCGGCAGCGCAGCGTCAGGGTTGGAGCACCAACGTTGAAATCCATGATCCGCACGCGCCTGGCAATCGTTTATCGCCCGAGGCCGTGGCGGCGGCGGATTGGGTATTGGTCGTTAATACCGGTCCGCTGGACCTGAGCCGGTTTGTCGGCAAGCGTCTGTTCCAGACGTCACCGGCCCAAGCGTTGCAGGATGTCGAAAGCTTTTTGCGCACGGCAGCCGAGCAGGCGACGGTCTATGTCGCCCCGCAAGCGGCGCCAGTGCAAACGGTCGCCAGCACTGGCGCTCAGCCAAAGCTGGTCGCGGTGACTGCTTGTCCGACGGGGGTTGCTCACACCTTTATGGCCGCCGAAGCCATCCAGCAAGCGGCCAAGCGCCTCGGCTACGATCTGCAGGTCGAAACCCAGGGCTCGGTCGGCGCGCGTAACCCACTCAGTGCCCAAGCCATTGCCGAGGCCGATGTGGTGTTGCTGGCGGCGGACATCGAGGTCAACACCGAGCGTTTCGCCGGTAAGCGCATTTATCGTTGCGGCACCGGCATTGCCCTCAAACAGGCTGAGGCCACGCTGAAAAAAGCCTTGGCTGAAGGGCAGGTGGAGTCCTCGGCCGCCGCCGGTCAAGTCGCCCCGAGACAAGAGAAAACCGGGGTCTATAAGCACCTGCTGACCGGCGTGTCGTTCATGCTGCCGATGGTGGTGGCGGGGGGCTTATTGATTGCGCTGTCGTTCGTTTTCGGGATTACCGCGTTCAAGGAACAGGGCACCCTGGCCGCTGCGCTGATGCAGATCGGCGGAGACGCTGCGTTCAAACTGATGGTGCCGTTGCTCGCCGGTTACATCGCCTATTCCATCGCCGACCGTCCAGGCCTGGCACCGGGGATGATCGGCGGGTTGCTGGCCAGCACCTTGGGCGCCGGTTTTATTGGCGGGATCATCGCCGGTTTCCTGGCCGGTTACAGCGCGTGGGCGATCAATCGTTATGCGCGCCTGCCGGCCAGTGTCGAGGCGCTCAAGCCGATTTTGATCATCCCGCTGCTGTCGAGTCTGTTTACCGGGCTGGTGATGATCTATGTGGTCGGCAAGCCGGTGGCGGGCATGCTCGAGGCCTTGACGCATTTCCTCGACAGCATGGGCACGACCAACGCGATCCTGCTCGGTGTGTTGCTCGGCGCGATGATGTGCGTCGACCTGGGCGGGCCGATCAACAAGGCGTCTTACGCGTTCTCGGTCGGGTTGTTGGCGTCGCAGAGTTATGCCCCGATGGCTGCCGCGATGGCGGCGGGCATGGTGCCGCCGATTGGTATGGGGATCGCCAGCTTCATCGCGCGGCACAAGTTTGCACAGAGTGAACGCGAGGCCGGTAAAGCTGCACTGGTGTTGGGGTTGTGCTTCATCTCCGAAGGCGCGATTCCTTTCGCGGCCAAGGACCCGCTGCGGGTGATTCCGGCGAGTGTCGCGGGCGGCGCGCTGACCGGTGCCTTGTCGATGTTTTTTGGCTGCAAACTGATGGCGCCTCACGGCGGCCTGTTCGTCATGCTGATCCCCAACGCGATCAACCATGCGCTGCTGTATTTAGTCGCCATCGTCGCTGGGAGTTTACTGACGGGGGTAGCGTATGCGGTTTTGAAGCGGCCGGAAGTGGTGGAAATGGAAGGGGTGCCGGTGGTCTGACGGGTTGTCGATTTCATGTGGGAGATTCCCCCCCATCTTCGATGCATCGCTGTCGTGCGGTTCAAACTGTAGGAGCGCGCTTGCCCGCGATGACCGTAGCAGTCGTAAATCAGCGCGCTCGACTCTACCAGAGAGAACCGTATTCAGCGTTTTTGGACCGCTTCGCGCTCCATCGCGGGCAAGCGCGCTCCTACAAAACGCAAATTCCCTGCGGCTTTAGAACCCTGGCTGGCCTATCATTAGCCACCTAACGACAGGTCAGGGTTTTAACCGCATGCTGGGTATATTTTTTGAAACCCTGAACATCACCGCGCCCGTGTTTGCCATGCTGTTTCTGGGCGTGTTGCTCAAGCGGGTGGGCTGGATCAACGACAGCTTTATCCACACAGCTTCCGCGCTGGTGTTCAACGTCACCATGCCTGCGCTGTTGTTTCTCGGCATTATTCATGCGGATCTGCATGCGGCCTTTCAGCCCAGGCTGCTCGCTTATTTTGTCGTGGCGACGTTGCTGAGTTTTGCCTTGTCCTGGGGTTGGGCGATCTGGCGTTGCCCGCATGAAGATCGCGGGATTTATACCCAGGGCGCCTTTCGCGGGAACAATGGCGTCATCGGCCTGGCCCTGGCTGCCAGCATGTACGGAGACTATGGCATTTCCCTGGGGGCGATTCTCGCTGCGCTGGTGATCCTGTTTTACAACACGCTGTCGACCATCGTGTTGGCGGTCTACAGCCCGGTGATCAAGTCCGACCCGTGGAGTGTGTTCAAAAGCATCCTGTGCAATCCTTTGATCATCAGCGTGCTGGCTGCCGCGCCTTTTGCCTATTTCACTATTGGCTTACCGGGTTGGCTGGAAACGTCCGGCAAGTACCTGGCGCAGATGACCTTGCCGTTGGCATTGATCTGCATCGGCGGCACCTTGTCGCTGGCGGCATTGCGCAAGAGTGGTGACATGGCGGTCAGCGCCAGTCTGGTGAAGATGGTCTGGCTGCCGGTGTTCTGTACTTTGGGCGCCTGGCTGTGCGGTTTTCGCGGGGCGGAGCTGGGGATTCTGTTCCTGTACTTCGGCAGCCCGACCGCTGCGGCCAGCTTTGTCATGGCGCGCGCGGCCAATGGCAATCATGAGCTGGCTGCGGCGATCATCGTCATCACCACCCTGGCGGCGGCGGTGACGACTAACCTCGGCATTTTCATTCTGCAATGGGGCGGTTGGATCTAGTCCGCTTTTTGGTAGGTGTCGATCACTTCCTGCGCCGCGCGAAACGCATCGATCGCCGCCGGTACGCCGGCATACACCGCGCAATGCAGCAGCGCTTCGCGAATTTCTTCGACAGTACAGCCGTTGTTCAACGCGCCGCGCACATGGCCTTTGAGTTCTTGCGGGCATTTGAGCGCGGTGAGGGCGGCGAGGGTGATCAGGCTGCGGGTTTTCAGCGGCAGACCTTCACGGTTCCAGACGCTGCCCCACGCATGTTCGTTGACGAAATCCTGCAACGGTTGGGTGAAGTCGGTGGCGTTGTTCAGCGCCCGGTCGACGAACGCATCACCCATTACCTGGCGGCGCATGTTTACGCCGTTGTTATTGCTGTCAGTCATGGCAATCTCCTCAATGTTGGCGCCGCCAGGCTCGAACCGTGCTGAACGCAAGCAAGGCGGCAAGCAGGGGTAGCACGAAATGAATCATCAGTTTTTCAAGGGTGTCAGCCAGCGGCATGCCGGTGGTGAACGAAATGATATGCAGCCCATAGGCGCCATACAGGGCCAGAAGCAGCAAGCCTTCGGCACGGGTTACCCGCAGACCTGAATAGAACACCGGCAGGCAGAGCGCCGCGACGGCCAGCATGACCGGTATATCGAAATCCAGCGCGTTGGGCGATACCGATAATGGGGTCGGTGCGATCAAGGCGGTCAGGCCGAGGACCCCCAGCAGGTTGAACAGATTACTGCCGATCACGTTGCCGGCGGCAATGTCCCGCTCGCCACGCCACGCGGCGATCAACGAGGTGGTCAGTGCCGGTAGCGAGGTGCTGACGGCGATCACGGTGAGTCCGATGATCCGTTCGGAGAGGCCCAGATTCTGGGCGATCACCACGGCGGCTTCCACCAGTAAACGTCCGCCGATCACCAGCAAGACCAGACCGCAGGCCATTACCGCCAGACTGCTGAGCCACGGAGCTTTCGTGGGAAGTGCCTCTGTCGGGGCATTGTTCTGCAGATGACTGTGGCGACCGCCTTGCGCGGATCGGCGCAGCAGGATCAACAGATAGATAAAAAGGGCAACCAGCAGGATCGAGCCGTCCAGCGCGCTGAGTTGGCCATTGTATGAGAGGCCGAAGACCAGCAGGCTGGCGCCGATCATCAGCGGAATATCCACGCGCACCAGTTGCCGGGCCACTCGCAGCGGAATGATCAGCGCCGAGAACCCAAGGGTGACCAGGATGTTGAAGATATTGCTGCCGATCACGCTGCCCACGGCGATGTCGGGGCTGTCGGAAAAGGCCGCTTGCAGGCTGACCGCCATCTGCGGGGCGCTGCTGCCCAGTGCGACCACGGTCAGGCCAATGATGAGCGGGCGGACCTTAAGGCTGGCGGCCAGGCGCACGGCGGCGCGTACCGACAGCTCGGCACCGATCACCAGCAGGAGCAAGCCACCAAACAGCTGAAGCAGGCTTGGCAGCGGAAGCGTCGATAGCTCGAGAATTCAGATCACCCTTCAGTCGCTCAAGGTTTGCACGCGCACCCGCGTTACACCGCTGTGCAGCATACCCAGTTGTGCAGCGGCTTTGCGTGACAAATCAATCAAGCGGCCACGGGTATGCGGGCCACGGTCGTTGATGCGCACTACGACGGTCTTGTCGTTGTCCAGATCGGTGACCAATACCCGCGTGCCGAAAGGCAGTTCGCGATGGGCAGCGGTCAGGGCGTTTTGATCGAAGCGTTCACCACTGGCGGTACGTTTTCCCTGATGTTTGGCGCCGTAATAGCTGGCGCCGCCGACTTCGTTGTAACCGCGTGGGTCAATGTCATGGCTGGCGCAACCGGCCAGGAGAGTAAGCAGTGCACAAGCGCTGAAGAGCCGCCACATGGATTTGGGTCCTTCATGTTGAGCAGATTTGGGGTCGGCACTAATCCCCTGATACAGGAACTGACGCTTAGCAGACACGTCAGTTCCTGTCTGGGCCGATGTATCAGCCTTCGAGCTTGCTTTTGAGCAATTCGTTCACTTGTTGTGGGTTGGCTTTGCCCTTGGATACCTTCATTGCCTGACCGACGAAGAAACCGAACATTTTGCCGCGTTTGGCTTCATCCGCGGCGCGGTACTGTTCGACCTGTTCGGCGTTGGCGGCCAGCATCTCGTCCAGCATCGACTCAATGGCGCCGCTGTCAGTGACTTGTTTCAGGCCGCGTTGGGCAATGACCTCGTCAGCGCTGCCTTCGCCGTTGGCCATGGCCTCGAACACCATTTTGGCGATTTTGCCGGAGATGGTGTTGTCGGTAATGCGCAGCAACATGCCGCCCAATTGCTCGGCACTGACCGGTGCCTGCTCGATTTCCAGGCCCAGTTTGTTCAACAGGCTGCCTAGCTCGACCATGACCCAGTTGGCCGCCAGCTTGGCGTCGCCGCCGATGCTGACTACTTTTTCGAAGTAATCGGCTTGCTCGCGGCTCGACGCCAGCACGCTCGCGTCATAGGCCGACAGACCGAATTGCGCCTGGAAGCGTTCGCGCTTTTGCGGCGGCAGTTCAGGCAGGGTGGCGCGCACCTCAACCAGAAACGCGTCCTCGATCACCACGGGCAGCAGGTCTGGATCGGGGAAGTAACGGTAGTCGTTGGCTTCTTCCTTGCTGCGCATGGAGCGGGTTTCGTCTTTGCTCGGGTCGTACAGGCGGGTTTGCTGGATGACCCGGCCGCCGTCTTCGATCAGCTCGATCTGGCGTTGCACTTCGGTGTTGATCGCCTTCTCGATGAAGCGGAACGAGTTGACGTTCTTGATCTCGCAACGCGTGCCGTATTCGACCTGGCCCATTGGCCGGATCGAGACGTTACAGTCGCAGCGCAGCGAACCTTCGGCCATGTTGCCATCGCAGATGCCCAGGTAACGAACCAGCGCGTGAATCGCCTTGACGTAAGCCACGGCTTCCTTGGCGGTGCGCATGTCCGGCTCGGACACGATTTCTAGCAAGGGCGTGCCCGCGCGATTGAGGTCGATCCCGGTCATGCCGCTGAAGTCTTCATGCAGGCTTTTGCCCGCATCTTCTTCCAGGTGTGCACGGGTAATGCCGACGCGTTTAACCGTGCCGTCTTCCAGCGTGATGTCCAGGTGGCCCTTGCCGACGATCGGCAATTCCATCTGGCTGATCTGGTAGCCCTTGGGCAAGTCCGGGTAGAAGTAGTTCTTGCGCGAGAACACGTTGTGCTGACCGATCTCGGCATCAATCGCCAGACCGAACTTGACCGCCATGCGCACCGCTTCTTCGTTCAGCACCGGCAACACGCCTGGCATGCCCAGGTCGATCAGGCTGGCCTGGGTGTTGGGCTCAGAGCCGAACGTGGTGCTGCTGCCGGAGAAAATCTTCGATTGGGTGGCGAGCTGGGTATGAATCTCCAGCCCGATCACAACTTCCCATTGCATGTTCATTCCTCAAAAAATGCCAGGGAGATTTGAAAGTGTAGCGAGCGACGGTAAGACAAGGCGGAAACTGGCGAGCAAGCGGAGTTGACTGTAGTCAATGAGCATTGCGAGCCAGTTTTCAACGCAGTATTACCGAGCGCAGCAGCTTTCAAAATCCCTGGGGGGCGCGGGTGTGCCAGTCAGTGACTTGCTGGTACTGATGCGCGACGTTGAGCAGGCGGCCTTCCTGGAAATACGGGGCGAGCAGTTGCACGCCGACCGGCAGGCCCTCGACGAAACCGGCAGGCATGGACAAGCCCGGCAAGCCCGCGAGGTTGGCGGTAATGGTGTAGAAATCTTCCAGATAGGCAGAAATCGGGTCGTTGTTCTTGGCGCCGATTTTCCAGGCCGGGTTAGGCGTGGTCGGGCCGAGGATCACGTCGACTTCAGCGAACGCGTTCATGAAGTCGTTCTTGATCAGGCGTCGGATTTTCTGCGCTTGCAGGTAATAAGCGTCGTAGTAACCGGCCGACAGTGCGTAAGCACCGACCAGGATTCGCCGCTGAACTTCCGGGCCGAAGCCTTCGGCGCGTGAGCGCTTGTACAGATCCGTCAGGTCTTTCGGGTCTTCGCAGCGATAGCCAAACCGCACGCCGTCGAAGCGCGAGAGGTTGGAGGATGCTTCCGCCGGGGCGATCACGTAATAGGCCGGGATCCCGTGTTGCAGGTTCGGCAGGCTGACTTCCTTGACCACGGCACCGAGCTTTTCCAGCTCTTTGACGCTTTCAAGCACCAGCTCGGCGATGCGCGGGTCGAGACCCGCGCCGAAGTATTCTTTCGGGATGCCGATGCGCAGGCCTTGCAGCGAGGCATTGAGGCTGGCGGAGTAATCCGGCACAGGCTCGTCGATGCTGGTCGAGTCCTTTGGATCGAAACCGGCCATGCCTTGCAGGAGCAGGGCGCAGTCTTCCGCGTTACGAGCCAGCGGGCCTGCCTGATCGAGGCTGGAGGCATAAGCGATCATGCCCCAGCGCGAAACGCGACCGTACGTCGGTTTCAGGCCGGTGAGGTTGGTCAGCGCTGCCGGTTGGCGAATCGATCCGCCGGTGTCTGTGCCTGTTGCAGCAGGTATCAGACGAGCGGCAACGGCTGCTGCCGAACCACCGGACGAACCGCCGGGAACGTATTCGAGATTCCACGGGTTTTTCACCGGGCCGTAGTAGCTCGATTCATTGGCAGAACCCATGGCGAATTCGTCCATGTTGGTCTTGCCCAGCGTGACCGTGCCAGCAGCTGCGAGCTTGGCAACAACGGTCGCGTCGTACGGCGATGTGAAGTTGTCGAGCATCTTCGAGCCGCAGCTGGTGCGTACGCCCTCGGTGCAGAACAGGTCTTTATGCGCCAGTGGCACGCCCAGCAGAGGGCCGTTCTCACCGGCTGCGCGACGGGCATCGGCGGCTTGCGCCTGGCTGATCGCCAGCGCTTCGGTCTGCGTGATGAAGCTATTGAGCTGGGGGTCGAGCTGGGCGATACGCGCCAGCAGAACCCGGGTCAATTCTTCGGAAGAAAACTTTTTGTCGGCGAGTCCGCGGGCGATCTCGGCCAGAGTCAATTGATGCATTGCAGGCTCTTTCCCTTACTCGATGACTTTCGGAACCAGATACAGGCCTTTTTCGACCGCTGGTGCGATGGCTTGGTAAGTCTCGCGATTATTTCGCTCTGTCACGACGTCCGCGCGCAGACGTTGAGAGGCCTCCAGCGGGTGCGCAAGGGGCTCTATACCGCGGGTATCGACGGCCTGCATCTGGCTGACCAGTTCGAGGATACTATTAAGTGCTTCGGTAGTACGCGGGATATCGGCGTCATTGAGGCCCAGTCGAGCCAAATGAGCGATTTTTTCCACGTCGGAGCGTTCAAGCGCCATGGGATTCTCCAGTGGAAGGCAAACGGATGTCATCCGTGTGGTAGATTGTCGGAACACTATCGCATTTCTACGGTCATAAGGCCGCGAACGTCTAGGGTCGTGCTCGGAAAAACAGCCAATTTAACATATTGGCTCCTTGCCCAAAATCCCTGTCGTTGTTAGAGTTTGCCGCACTTTTTTACCCACGCGTTGCCTAGGGTCCCTTTCCCATGTTCAAGAAACTGCGTGGCATGTTTTCCAGCGATCTGTCTATCGACCTGGGCACTGCCAACACCCTTATTTACGTGCGTGAGCGCGGTATCGTTCTGAATGAACCGTCGGTTGTGGCCATTCGCACCCACGGCAACCAGAAGAGCGTCGTTGCTGTCGGGATGGAGGCCAAGCGTATGCTGGGCCGGACTCCAGGCAACATTGCAGCTATTCGCCCAATGAAAGACGGCGTTATTGCCGATTTCAGCGTGTGTGAAAAAATGCTGCAGTACTTCATCAACAAAGTTCACGAAAACAGCTTTCTGCAGCCCAGCCCTCGTGTGCTGATCTGCGTACCGTGCAAATCCACTCAGGTGGAACGCCGGGCGATCCGTGAATCAGCCCTGGGTGCCGGTGCACGCGAAGTATTTCTGATCGAAGAGCCAATGGCTGCGGCAATCGGTGCAGGCCTGCCGGTTGAAGAAGCTCGCGGTTCGATGGTGGTCGATATCGGTGGTGGTACCACTGAAATCGCGCTGATCTCCCTCAACGGTGTGGTGTATGCCGAATCCGTACGCGTGGGCGGCGACCGTTTCGACGAAGCGATCATCACCTATGTGCGTCGTAACTACGGCAGCCTGATCGGGGAATCGACTGCAGAGCGTATCAAGCAGGAAATCGGTACGGCCTACCCGGGCGGCGAAGTACGTGAAGTCGACGTACGCGGCCGTAACCTGGCCGAAGGCGTTCCACGTGCCTTCACCCTGAATTCCAACGAAGTGCTTGAAGCACTGCAGGAATCCTTGGCGACTATCGTTCAGGCGGTGAAAAGCGCCCTGGAACAATCGCCGCCGGAACTGGCTTCGGACATCGCCGAGCGCGGTCTGGTGCTGACTGGTGGTGGTGCGTTGCTGCGTGACCTGGACAAACTGCTGGCTCAGGAAACCGGTTTGCCGGTGATCGTTGCCGAAGACCCGCTGACCTGCGTTGCTCGTGGCGGTGGTCGCGCCCTGGAAATGATGGATAAGCACACCATGGATCTGCTCTCCAGCGAATAAGTTCGCCGGACGACTCTCCATGTGGCCCCGTTTACAGGTAGCACTCAGCAGTGCTACCTGTATGCGCTGGGCTGACGCCAACATTTGGTGTCCAACTTCTCAATCTGCGTCCAGGCCGGTTCCATGCCGAATAAGCACAACCCGATGAAGCTCAATCCAGCAAAAAAATGCCTGGGAGGAGCGGCCTATTAAACCGCTTTTCGCAAAAGGTCCCTCTCTGGGCGTGCGCCTGTTGGTGCTGGTGGTGTTGTCGGTTGCGCTGATGGTGGTGGATGCCCGCTTCACGGTGCTCAAGCCCGTTCGCAGTCAGATGTCACTGGTGTTGATGCAGTCGTACTGGATCGCTGATCTACCACAGCGCCTGTACCAGGGTGTCGCCAGCCAGTTCGGCAGTCGTACCGAGCTGATCGCCGAAAACGAAAAACTCAAGACTGAAGCCTTGCTCCTGCAAGGGCGCCTGCAAAAACTGGCGGCCTTGACCGAGCAGAACGTACGTCTGCGCGAGTTGCTCAACTCTTCCGCACTGGTCAATGAAAAGGTCGAAGTGGCCGAGTTGATCGGCATGGACCCCAACCCCTTCACGCATCGCATTATCATCAACAAAGGCGAGCACGATGGTGTAGTCCTTGGTCAGCCGGTACTCGATGCCCGTGGCTTGATGGGGCAGGTGGTCGAGCTGATGCCCTACACCTCGCGGGTTCTGCTGCTGACGGACACTACCCACAGCATTCCTGTACAGGTCAATCGCAACGGCCTGCGTGCCATTGCCAGTGGCACCGGCAACCCGGAGCGCCTGGAATTACGTCACGTCGCCGACACCGCTGATATCAAGGAAGGCGATTTGCTGGTGAGTTCCGGCCTCGGTCAGCGCTTCCCGGCAGGTTATCCGGTGGCGACGGTCAAAGAAGTGATTCATGACTCCGGTCAGCCGTTCGCCATCGTGCGTGCGGTGCCGACCGCTGCGCTGAATCGCAGCCGTTACCTGTTGCTGGTGTTCAGTGATAGCCGCTCGCCCGAGCAGCGCGCCGCTGACGCCGCGCAAGCTCAGGAAGCGATCGATCGGCAGGCAGCCGACCCTGCCGCAACCCCAGCCAATCCGGCTGCGGCCCATGCACCTGCTGCTGCGCCGACGACCCCGGCGACGACGCACGCAAATCCTGCGTCCGCTGTGCCGTCCCGTGCGCCTGCGACACCTGCACCCGCAGCGACTGCCACTCGTTCACCGGCAACCGCAGTGTCGAAACCGGTCGCCAAGCCCGCTACGTCCAAGCCACCGGCCGCCGCGCCTGCTACCCCTCGGGAGAGGCAATAATGGTTAATCTCGCCCGTGCAAAAAACGGCTGGGTGGTCTGGTTCACTTTCGCGGTCGGTTTGCTGCTGAGTGTTTCACCACTGCCGCAGTTCATGGAAATCTTTCGCCCGCTATGGCTGGCACTGCTGTTGGCTTTCTGGGCATTGGCGTTGCCGCACAAAATCGGCATGACCACCGCCTGGCTGCTCGGTCTGGCCGAGGACGTGCTGTACGGCACCTTGCTGGGGCAGAACGCGCTGATCCTGACCCTGATTACCTTCCTTGTGTTGTCGTTGCAGCAGCGCTTGCGCATGTTCCCGATGTGGCAACAAAGTCTGGTGATTCTGGTGATTTTCGGTCTGGCGCAGTTGGCTCAGCTCTGGCTCAGCGCGTTGACCGGCAATCGTCAGCCGACGCTTGCACTGGTGTTGCCAGCGCTGGTCAGTGCGTTGTTGTGGCCATGGGTGAGTTATGGCCTGCGAGGTTTGCGTAACCGCTTGAGTATCAATTAGGCGAATTCACATTCGCCTGACGTTTCGTCCCGCGGCATTTTTTGCATAGCGCGTATTGCAGAGTGGCAACGCCCACGATCACTGACAGGGAGATGTCCTTATGCCCCCGCTCTATCTGGCTTCTGGCTCACCCCGTCGCCGTGAACTGCTGACGCAGATCGGCGTGCCTTTCACTTCGCTCAGTGCACAGATCGATGAAACCCCTTTGCCCGACGAGGCCCCGACGACCTATGTCGAACGGCTTGCGCGGGGCAAAGCCGAGGCCGGTCTGGCATTGCTGGCAGTCAGCAAAGAGGGTTCCAGCCCTTGCGTGATCGGTGCCGACACCGCCGTGGTGCTCGAGGGGAAAATCCTCGGCAAGCCGGTCGACGAAGCCGATGCCCTGGCGATGTTGAGCGCCTTATCCAACCGTGAACACGAAGTCTTGACCGCCATCGCCGTGATCAATAATCAGCGTTGCGAAACCCGTGTGGTCCGCAGCCTGGTGCGCTTTCGCTCGATTCAGGTTGAGGAAGCCAAGGCCTACTGGGCCAGCGGTGAGCCACACGACAAAGCGGGCGGTTACGCGATTCAGGGGTTGGCGGCTATTTTTGTCGCTGATCTGCGCGGTAGCTATTCGGCGGTGGTCGGATTGCCGTTGTGCGAAACCGCAGAACTGCTCGGCCATTTCGGCATACCCTGTTGGCAACGCCTGGAAGGTAATAAGCCATGAGTGAAGAGATTCTTATCAACATCACGCCGATGGAGTCGCGCGTGGCCGTGGTTGAGAACGGTGTGCTGCAGGAGGTCCACGTCGAGCGGACCCAGCGTCGCGGCATCGTCGGCAATATTTACAAAGGCAAAGTCGTACGGGTGCTGCCTGGCATGCAAGCGGCCTTCATCAACATCGGCCTGGACCGTGCGGCGTTCATTCATGCGTCGGAAATTTCCATGCGCGAAGGTCCGGCCGTCGAAAGCATCAGCGCCTTGGTGCATGAAGGCCAGAGCCTGGTGGTGCAGGTCACCAAAGACCCGATTGGCAGCAAAGGCGCGCGTCTGACCACGCAATTGTCGATCCCGTCGCGCTATCTGGTGTACATGCCCAAAACCTCCCACGTCGGGATCTCCCTGAAAATCGAAGACGAAGCCGAGCGCGAGCGCCTTAAAAAGGTGGTCACCGATTGCGTTGCGCTGGAAGGCATCAAGGAGGCCGGTGGCTTCATCCTGCGCACAGCAGCTGAAGGCGCTGGCGCGGATGAAATCCTGATGGATATCCGCTATCTGCGCCGTCTTTGGGATCAGATCGGCGAGCAGATCAAGACCGTTGGCGCCCCCAGCGTTATTTATGAAGACCTGGGCCTGGCCCTGCGCACCCTGCGGGATTTGGTCAGCCCGCGCATCGAGAAGATCCGTATCGATTCACGCGAGACCTTCCAGCGGACCACCCAATTTGTCGCCGAACTGATGCCGGAAATCGCTGATCGCCTGGAGCATTACCCGGGGGAACGGCCAATTTTCGACCTGTACGGTGTCGAAGATGAAATCCAGAAAGCCCTGGACCGCAAAGTGCCACTCAAATCCGGCGGGTATCTGGTCATCGATCCAGCCGAAGCGATGAGCACCATCGACGTGAACACCGGGGCGTTCGTCGGTCATCGAAACCTCGAAGAGACCATCTTCAAGACCAATCTGGAAGCGGCCACCGCGATTGCCCGTCAATTGCGCCTGCGCAATCTGGGCGGGATCATCATCATCGACTTCATCGACATGGAGGACGGCGAGCACCAACGCCAGGTTCTGCGTACGCTGGAGAAACAACTGGAGCGTGATCACGCCAAAACCAACATCATCGGTATTACCGAGTTGGGCCTGGTGCAGATGACCCGCAAGCGCACCCGCGAAAGCCTTGAACAAGTGCTGTGCGAGCCTTGCAGCAGTTGCCAGGGGCGCGGCAAGTTGAAGACGCCCGAGACGGTCTGTTACGAAATTTTCCGAGAAATATTGCGCGAAGCCCGCGCTTATCAAGCGGAAGGCTATCGTGTATTAGCCAATCAGAAAGTCGTGGACCGTTTGCTCGATGAAGAATCGGGCAACGTTGCCGAGCTGGAAGGTTTTATCGGCCGCACCATTCGTTTTCAGGTCGAGACCATGTATTCCCAAGAGCAATACGACGTGGTGTTGCTCTAACCAGCCAACCATCCGTCAGCTTCAGTACTAATGGCAGGACGCCTTCTAATGAGAACTCTGCGTGGCAAATGAGCAATTCCTGGCCCCATCGATGACTGCACGGCCGCGCCGCCTGCACGCGCAGCCTTCAGCCCTGAGGGCCAGCTGACATGGAGCGTCTGACGCGTTTTCTCGCCGCCTTGACTCGCTGGAGTCTGGGCGTGTGCGCCTTGGGTTTAGTGTTGACGGCGCTGTACGTCAGCCTCGGCCGACAACTGGTGCCCTTGGTGGCCGAGTACCGTGGCGAAGTTGAAACCGAGGCCCGCGCCGCGCTGAATATGCCGTTGAGTATTGGCAGCCTCGAAGGCCGCTGGCACGGTTTTACCCCAACACTGGTGGCCCACGATGTGATGGTGGGCGAGGGCGCCCGTGCCCTGCGGCTGGACAATGTGCGGGCTGTACCTGACATCTGGGCCAGTCTGTTGGCCCGCGAGGTGCGCATCGCTCACCTGGAATTCAATGGCCTGCAACTGAGCCTCAAAGAAGACAAGGATGGTCATTGGGCGCTTCAGGGCTTGCCGGTCCAGGACGATAAGCCCTTCGACCCGGAACACGTATTGACCCAGATGCAGGCGGTTGCCGAACTGTCGTTGCTCGACAGTCAGATCACCTTTCAGCCTTACGAACAGGCGCCATCGACCCTTACGTACGTCAGCTTCAGTTTGCGCACAGGGAGCAGCAGTCAACGGCTGGACGCGCGTTTGACCTTGCCTGATGGCCAGCCGATGGCGCTCAACCTGCGCTCACGGGTGCAGGCGGAAAACTGGCGTGATGGCGAGGCCGATGTCTACCTGAGCCTGCCGCAGAGTGACTGGGCGCGCTGGTTGCCAGCCAGCCTGACCCGGCAATGGACGGTCGCCACACTCAAGGCTGGCGGTGAATTCTGGCTGACCTGGGGCAAAGGCATGCTGCAAAGTGCTGTGGCGCGAGTCAATGCCCCGCTGTTGAAAGGGGTCTATGCCGCCCGCAAGGCGACGAAAATCGATAATCTGGCGCTCAACGCCTGGTTCCAGCGCAGTAATAATGGTTTCAGCCTGTCGTTCGAGTCATTGGCCATGAACCTTGGCGACAAACGCTGGGAAAGCCGCATTCAGCTCAAGCAGCAGGATGCGACCCCGGACGTTGAAGAGCTTTGGCATGTGCAGGCCGATCGCCTGGACCTGACGCCGATCACCCCGATACTCGATTCCCTGGCGCCATTGCCTGACGCGCTCATGACGGTGCTCGACAACCTGAAAGTCACGGGTGGATTGCGCAACGTATTGCTCGATTACCGGCCACAAGCCGTGGGTGACAAACGTCTCAGCTTTGCGGCCAATCTGGACAAGGTCGGCTTCAATGCTTACCACGGCGCACCGGCGGCCGGCAATGTCAGCGGCAGCATCAGCGGTGATCTGGGGCAGGGCGAACTGCGCCTGGCCACAGATGACTTCATGCTGCATTTGTACCCGATCTTCACGCATCCCTGGCAATACCGAAAGGCTAACGCCCGTCTTACCTGGAAGCTGGATGAGCAGGGCTTCACCCTGATTGCCCCCTACATCCAGGTGTTGGGCGACGAAGGAAAAATCGCCAGCGACTTTCTGATCCGCCTGCATTTCGATCACACCCAGGAAGATTACATGGACCTGCGGGTCGGTATGGTCGAGGGCGACGGTCGTTACACCGCCAAGTACCTGCCTGCCGTGCTCAGCCCGGCGCTGGACGGATGGCTGCGCACCGCGATCCTGGGGGGCGCGGTGGATCAAGGGTTCTTCCAGTATCAAGGCTCGCTCAGAAGCGACGCAACGGACGCTGCGCGCAGCATCAGTCTGTTTTTCAAGGTGCACGACGCCTCGCTGGCCTTCCAGCCTGGCTGGCCGCAGCTCAATGGCGTGGACGGGGATGTATTCGTCGAGGACAGCGGCGTCCGCATCAAAGCGAGCAAGGGCAAGCTTCTGGATACCCAGGTCAGCAATGTTCTGGTCAATATTCCGCATGTGGCTACCGGGCAAGTCAGTCACTTGCTGGTCGACGGTGATTTCGTCGGTGGTTTGGGTGATGGCCTGAAGATTCTTCAGGAGGCTCCCATCGGCACGGCCGATATGTTCGCGGGCTGGCAAGGCGACGGTTCGTTGCAGGGCAAGCTGAAGCTGGACATTCCCTTGGCCAAAGGCGAAGGGCAGAAAATTGCAGTGGACTTCAACACCGACGCTGCACGCTTGAAACTGAGCGAGCCGCCGCTGGAGTTGACTCAGCTCAAGGGGGCATTCCGTTTCGACAACGCCAAGGGCTTGAGCGGCAGCGGCATACGCGCCCAAGCGTTCGAGCGGCCGATCACCGCGCAGATCTATGCGGAAGGAAAACCGGGGGCGATCACCACCCGGGTCGTCGCCAATGGCCAGGTCGCGCTGAAGAAACTCACCGATTGGCTAGGCGAGACTCAGCCGTTGCCAGTGTCCGGTGATTTGCCGTATCAGGTGCAGGTCACCCTTGACGGTGCCGACAGTCAGCTGCGGGTCAACTCTAACCTCAAAGGGTTGGCCGTCGATCTGCCTGCGCCCTTTGGCAAGGCGGCTGATGACGTGCGCGAGAGTGAGTTTCGCATGACCTTGCGTGGCTCTGACCGGCGTTACTGGGCCACTTACGATGCCTTGGCTAATCTGGCATTCGTGGCGCCAGGCGGCAATATCGCAGAAGGCCGGGGCGAGCTGTTTCTCGGTCAGAACAGTGCGGTCCTTCCTGACGCTAAAGGTTTAAGAGTACGCGGGGCACTCTCCGAGCTGGACATCGCGCCATGGAAAACCATGGTCGAGCGCTATGCCGGCAATGATCCTGGCGGCAGCGCCAAGCAGTTACTGCGCAGCGCGAACCTGCAGATCGGAAAATTGAGTGCGCTGGGCGCCACGCTCGATCAGGTCGATGTGCAACTCAATCGAAAAGACGCCTCCTGGTCTTTGGCGGTCGACAGCGCCTTGCTCAAGGGCACGGCCAACCTGCCCGACGCAAAAACAGCCCCCATTGGTATCGACCTTCTCTATGTGCGTTTGCCTGCGCCTGATCCCAGTGCGGCGGTGGTAGAGAATGGCAAGGACCCACTGGTCGATGTCGATCCACGGCAAATTCCGGCGATGGATATCAAGGTCTCTCAGCTGTTCCAGGGCGATCAGTTGGTCGGAGCGTGGGCGCTTAAAGCCAGGCCAACCGCTGCGGGCGTCCGGCTCTCCGATTTGAATCTGGGTCTCAAGGGGATGTTGTTACAGGGCGACGGTGGCTGGGAAGGCGCGCCGGGATCGACCAGTAGCTGGTACAAGGGCCGTGTCGGCGGCAAGAACCTTGCGGATGTATTGAAGGCCTGGGGGTTTGCACCGACCGTGACCAGCGATACGTTCGAGCTGAACGCCGACGGCCGTTGGCCCGGTTCGCCGGCCTGGATAGGGGTCAAGCGTTACTCGGGCAGCCTGGATGCGACGCTTCGCTCCGGTCAGTTCGTTGAAGTGGAAGGGGGCGCACAAGCCCTGAGGGTGTTTGGTCTGCTCAACTTCAACTCCATCGGCCGTCGTTTGCGCCTGGATTTCTCGGACTTGCTCGGCAAGGGCCTGAGTTACGACCGGGTCAAAGGGCTGTTGGTCTCCAGCGACGGGGTGTATGTGACCCGAAACCCGATCACCCTGACCGGGCCGTCGAGCAATCTTGAGCTCGAGGGCACGCTGGACATGGTCAACGACCGGGTCGATGCCAAGCTTCTGGTGACATTGCCGGTGACCAATAACTTGCCGATCGCGGCGTTACTCATTGGCGCGCCGGCCATTGGTGGTGCCTTGTTCCTGGTCGACAAATTGCTGGGCGACCGCGTGGCGCGATTCGCCAGCGTGCAATACCGCGTTGAAGGCCCCTGGAAAGAACCCAAGATCACCTTCGACAAACCCTTTGAAAAACCTCAATAGCGCGCCATGGAGTACAGTGGTGGCATGTCTTGTCCGGAGCGCGCCATGTCTTTTGCTGTAGTTCAAATGGTCAGCCAGAGCGATGTCCTGGCCAATCTGGCTCAGGCTCGCCGCTTGCTTGAACAGGCTGCCGAGTCCGGCGCGCGCCTTGCGGTGCTCCCGGAAAACTTTGCCGCCATGGGCCGTCGCGACGTTGCCGATATCGGTCGCGCCGAGGCTCAAGGCCAGGGTCCGATCCTGCCATGGTTGAAACTGGCCGCTCGCGACCTCAAATTATGGATAGTGGCTGGCACGTTACCGCTACCACCGGCTGATCGGCCGCAGGGCAAAGTCACCGCGTGTTCGTTGCTGATCGATGAGCACGGCGAGCAAGTGGCGCGCTATGACAAACTGCATTTGTTCGATGTGGACGTGGCCGACAACCGGGGTCGTTATCGGGAATCGGATGATTACGCCCACGGTGACAACGTGGTGGTTGCCGATACACCCGTGGGGCGCCTGGGTTTGAGCGTGTGTTACGACCTGCGTTTCCCTGAGTTGTATAGCGCGCTGCGTGAAGCGGGCGCGCAATTGATCACTGCACCGTCGGCCTTCACTGCCGTCACCGGCGCCGCGCATTGGGACATTCTGATTCGGGCGCGCGCGATAGAGACCCAGTGCTATGTGCTGGCGGCGGCGCAAGGGGGTATGCACCCCGGCCCAAGGGAAACCTACGGGCATGCCGCGATCATCGACCCTTGGGGGCGCGTGCTGGCTGAGCAGGCCCAGGGCGAAGCGGTGCTGCTGGCCGAACGTGATAGCGATGAACAGGCGTCCATACGGGCGCGGATGCCGGTGTCTGATCACCGGCGATTTTTTTCGCGGGACGCATTGCGGCCTGCGCACACCTCGGAGTGAATATGAGCGACTTGTCCTCTGTCAGCGAACACCTTTTAGCGCCTGGCGGCCTGAGCCTCGACAGCTTGCAGTCGGTGCTGGGCGAGCTGGCTGGCCCCGGGATCGACGCGGCTGACCTGTATTTCCAAGGGCAGATTTCCGAGTCCTGGTCGTTGGAAGACGGCATCGTCAAGGAAGGCAGTTTCAACCTCGATCAGGGCGTCGGTGTACGGGCGCAATCGGGTGAGAAAACCGGATTTGCCTACAGCAATGCGATTACCCCTGAGGCATTGAGCCTTGCCGCGCGCGCTGCCCGTTCGATTTCCCGCGCCGGGCAGGAAGGCCGGGTGCAAGCATTCACCACGCAGGATGTGGCCCAGTTGTATGCGCCGGACAACCCGCTGGACGTGATGACGCGCGCGGAAAAGGTCGAGCTGCTCAAGCGCATCGACGTTGCCACGCGAGCATTGGATGCACGTATTCAGCAGGTCACGGTCAGCATGGCCGGGGTGTGGGAGCGGATTCTGATCGCGTCCACCGATGGCAGCCTGGCGGCGGATGTGCGTCCGCTGGTACGTTTTAATGTCAGCGTCATCGTCGAGCAGAATGGCCGACGCGAACGAGGCGGGCATGGCGGTGGCGGGCGCACCGATTACCGGTATTTCCTGACGGAGGACCGTGCCATGGGTTATGCCCGTGAAGCGTTACGTCAGGCGCTGGTGAATCTTGAAGCGATCCCCGCACCTGCCGGCACGTTGCCGGTGGTGCTTGGTTCCGGTTGGTCCGGCGTACTGCTGCACGAAGCGGTCGGCCATGGCCTTGAAGGCGATTTCAACCGCAAAGGCAGCTCGGCATATAGCGGGCGAATGGGTGAAATGGTGGCGTCCAAGCTGTGCACGATTGTCGATGACGGCACGTTGGCCGGTCGTCGAGGTTCGTTGACGGTGGACGATGAAGGCACGCCGACCCACTGCACCACGCTGATCGAAAACGGCGTGCTCAAGGGTTACATGCAGGACAAGCTCAACGCTCGATTGATGGGTGTGGCGCGTACCGGTAACGGTCGTCGCGAGTCCTATGCGCACCTGCCGATGCCCCGCATGACCAACACTTACATGCTGGCTGGGCAAAGCGATCCTGAGGAAATCATCGCGTCGGTGAAGAGGGGCATCTACTGCGCCAACCTTGGCGGCGGTCAGGTGGATATCACCAGCGGCAAATTCGTGTTTTCGACCAGTGAGGCCTATTTGATCGAAGACGGCAAAATCACTGCGCCGGTCAAAGGGGCGACCTTGATCGGTAACGGGCCTGAAGCCATGAGTCGGGTGTCGATGGTCGGTAAC
This sequence comes from Pseudomonas sp. ASL8, assembly GCF_056680355.1. Taxonomy (NCBI): domain Bacteria; kingdom Pseudomonadati; phylum Pseudomonadota; class Gammaproteobacteria; order Pseudomonadales; family Pseudomonadaceae; genus Pseudomonas; species Pseudomonas sp. ASL8. The sequence continues at coordinate 2,471,152 of NZ_CM155278.1, forward strand.
GACCTAGCGCTGGACAGCGGCGTGGGCACTTGCGGCAAAGACGGTCAGTCAGTGCCAGTAGGCGTCGGTCAGCCGACCTTGAAGATCGATGCGATCACGGTAGGCGGTACGGGTTCCTGAAAGACTGCACCGAATGAATCGCAGGGTGCGACTCATTCGGTGCTTGAACACTAGCGCAGGCCGCGCTTCATGTCGTCCAGGTCGCGGATGTACTTGAACAGTTTGCGGCTGGCAGCAGGTGGCTTGCTTTGGGCAAGTTCATGCTGGGCCTGGCGTATAAGCGAACGCAGTTGCTGACGATCCGCTTCCGGATAGTCGCCGACAAACTTCTCGACTACGTCGTCGGTGCCTGTGATCAAGCGATCACGCCAGCGTTCCAGACCGTGAAAACGTTCGTTGTATTGGCGAGTGGAGGCATCAAGTTGATCAAGCAACACCAAAATGGCGTCCAGGTCTTGATCGCGCATCAGCTTGCCGATGAACAGGATATGCCGTTTACGCGCAATGTTTGCGGTGTGCTTGGGCGCTTCGGCCAAGGCCCGGCGCAACGCGTCGGTCAAGGGCAGTTTCGCCAGCAAGTCAGGCTTGAGTGTTGTCAGGCGCTCGCCAAGGTCAACCAGAGCATGAAGCTCGCGTTTGACCTGAGTTTTGCTTTTACCCTCATCGAGGGAGTCGTCGTAAGAATCAACCATGGGGGCAGTCCGCTAATAAACGCCGCCATGATAACCAGTCAGGGGCCACTTGTCCGGCCCGGTCGGTATTCGGCCTGTGCCGAAAGCAGAATTTGATGGAGAAAGTCATGAGTACAGCTCAAAGCGTAGGCCCGCAAGCCTTGCCTGCACTGCAAGAACAGGTTGAGCAAATCATCGCCGAAGCCAAGCGTCAGGGCGCAAGCGCCTGTGAAGTGGCGGTGTCCCTGGAGCAGGGCTTGTCGACCACGGTTCGCCAGCGTGAAGTGGAAACCGTCGAGTTCAACCGCGACCAGGGCTTTGGTATCACCCTGTATGTCGGTCAGCGCAAAGGCTCGGCCAGTACCTCCGCCAGCGGCGCTGACGCCATTCGCGAAACCGTAGCGGCTGCGTTGGCGATTGCCAAACACACCTCCGAAGATGAATGCTCCGGCCTCGCCGACGCTGCGCTGATGGCTAAAGAACAGCCAGACTTCGATCTGTTCCACGCGTGGGATATCACCCCGGAACAAGCCATTGAGCGTGCCTTGATCTGTGAAGCGGCGGCGTTCGATGCCGACAGCCGGATCAAGAATGCCGACGGCACCACGCTCAACACCCATCAAGGGTGTCGCGTGTATGGCAACAGCCACGGTTTTGTTGGCGGCTCTGCCTCGACGCGCCACAGCTTGAGCTGCGTGATGATCGCCGAGGGCGAAGGGCAGATGCAGCGCGACTACTGGTACGACGTGAGTCGCCAGGGCGAGTTGTTGGCGGACGCGCAAAGCATTGGTCGTCGTGCGGCACAGCGCGCGGCCAGCCGCTTGGGTGCGCGTCCTGTACCGACGTGTGAAGTTCCGGTGTTGTTCGCTGCGGAATTGGCGGGCAGTTTGTTCGGTCATCTTCTGTCCGCCATTTCCGGTGGCAATCTGTACCGTAAATCATCCTTTCTGGAAGGAGCGATGGGGCAGCGCCTGTTCCCTGAATGGCTGACCCTCGACGAACGGCCGCACCTGATGCGTGCCATGGGCAGCTCGGCGTTCGACGGTGACGGCCTGGCAACCTATGCCAAGCCCTTCGTGGAGAACGGCGATTTAGTGTCCTACGTTCTGGGCACTTACTCAGGCCGCAAGCTGGGTCTGCCGAGCACCGCTAACTCAGGCGGCGTGCATAACCTGTTCGTCACCCACGGTGTGGAAGATCAGACAGCGCTGCTGCGTCGCATGGGCCGCGGCTTGCTGGTCACTGAGTTGATGGGCAGTGGTTTGAATATGGTCACCGGCGACTACTCTCGTGGCGCGGCAGGCTTTTGGGTCGAGAACGGCGAAATCCAGTTCCCGGTTCAGGAAGTCACCATTGCCGGCAACCTGCGTGACATGTTCAAACAGATCGTCGCGGTCGGCAGCGATCTCGAACTGCGCAGCAATATCCGCACAGGCTCTGTGCTGATCGAACGCATGACGGTTGCGGGTAGCTGATCTGCATTAAAAAAGGCGCTTCATGCTCCCCGCATGAAACGCCTTGATGTACGAGCGGCCTCAATACGTTGCACTGTCACACAGCAAACTCGGTCGAGGTGGGCGCTGACTTGTCTGCGAATAAGTCACTTTGGTTCATCGCTTACTGATACGGTCACTCGCCTTCATCAAACCGGTTGTTGATCAACTCGATCAAGCCTTCGAGTGCTGCCTGCTCGTCTTCACCTTCTGTGTGCAGGTGGATGTCGGTGCCTTTGCCTGCAGCCAGCATCATTACGGCCATGATGCTTTTGCCGTCGACCATGCTGTCGGGCGCGCGACCTACTCTGATCTGGCAGGGGAATCTTCCGGCGACGCCGACGAATTTAGCGGCGGCGCGCGCGTGCAAGCCAAGCTTGTTGATGATGGTGATTTGACGAACGGGCATCGCGATGAAGGTCCTTTCAGCTGAGGTCGCGGTGGCGGACCTGAACGTTCTTGAGAGATTGTTGCAAGACCTGACCCAGGCGCTCGGTCAGGTAGACGGATCGGTGGTGTCCGCCGGTGCAGCCAATGGCAATAGTCACGTAGGCGCGGTTGCTGGCCGCAAAGCGCGGCAACCATTTGTTCAAGTAGGTGTAGATGTCCTGGAACATTTCTTCGACATCCGGCTGTGCCGCCAAATAATCGGCCACGGGCTGGTCGAGCCCGGACAGTTCGCGCAGCTCCGGCTTCCAGTAGGGGTTGGGCAGGCAGCGCACATCGAATACCAGGTCAGCATCTACTGGCATGCCACGCTTGAAACCAAACGATTCAACCAGAAACGCAGTGCCCGGCTCCGGCTTGTTCAGCAGGCGCAGTTTAAGCATGTCACGGAGCTGATAGAGGTTCAGGTGCGTGGTGTTGATTTTCAGGTCGGCCAGATCGATGATCGGCCCAAGCAAGTTGCTCTCGTCACGTATCGCTTCGGCAAGCGAGCGGTTGGCGCTGCTCAGGGGGTGGCGACGACGGGTTTCAGAGAAACGTTTGAGCAGGGTTTCTTCATCGGCGTCGAGGTACAGCACATCGCACTGGATGTGGCGGCTGCGGACCTCTTCCAGCAATTCGGGAAAGCGCGACAGATGGCTCGGCAGGTTGCGCGCGTCGATGGAGACTGCGACCAGCGGCTGAGCCAGCTCAGTATGAATCAGGGCACGTTCGGCCAGCTCCGGGAGCAGGCCCGCAGGCAGGTTGTCGATGCAATAGAAACCGTTGTCTTCCAGTACATCCAGCGCGGTGCTCTTGCCGGAGCCGGATCGGCCGCTGACGATGATCATGCGCATCATCAGTGGCCGTTCTGCACGTCCAGTACCACCTGATAAAGCGCTTCATCGCTTTGGGCACTGCGTAGGCGGTCGCGCACATCGGCGCGGTCGAGCATGCTGGCGATCTGGCGCAGCAGCTCCAGGTGTTCATCGGTGGCAGCTTCCGGGACCAGAAGCACAAAAAGCAGGTCCACAGGCCTGCCGTCGATGGCGTCAAAGTCTACGGGGGTGTCGAGGTGTAAAAGGGCGCTGATGGGCATCGGACAGCCCGTCAGCCGGCAATGCGGAATAGCGATGCCATTACCGAAGCCGGTCGAGCCGAGTTTTTCGCGGGCGATAAGACTCGTGAGTACCAAATCCGAATCGAGCTCCGTTTCACGGCCGATCAGCTTGGCAATTTGCTCAAGAACATTTTTTTTACTGCTGCTCGGCACGTTCACAAGTGAACGGCCGGCAGTCAGGATATTTTCAAGTCGGATCATGGGTTGTGGGTGTTAGCGAGCTGTCGCACCCTTTAGGATGTTCTGCTGCTTTTCCTTATGCTTGAGCAATTGTCGGTCCAGCTTGTCAGTGAGTAGGTCGATTGCCGCATACATGTCGTCATGTTCTGCGTTAGCGACCACCTCTCCACCGTGGATGTGCAGCGTGGCTTCGATTTTCTGTTTCAGTTTCTCGACCGCCATCGTGACCTGCACATTGGTAATCTTGTCAAAGTGCCCTTCGAGCTTCTTGAGTTTGAGCTCGATGTATTCGCGCAGGGGCTTGGTCACTTCCAATTGGTGTCCACTGATGTTGACTTGCATACAGCGTCTCCTTCGTTGCCAGTACATAAAGAGGCAGGCCTGAATGCCTACCACTGGAACGCTACGGCGTACGGCCACCCTTACATCAATCGCTTGCGTTCGCTTGACGGTGCTATCCCAAGTGATTCGCGGTATTTAGCGACAGTGCGTCGGGCTACCTGAATGCCTTGTGCCTCCAGTAAACCAGCGATCTTGCTGTCACTCAACGGCTTTTTCTGATTTTCCGCGGCAACCAGTTTTTTGATGATCGCGCGGATGGCTGTGGACGAACACTCTCCGCCCTCCGAGGTGCTTACGTGACTGGAAAAGAAATATTTCAGTTCGTAAATACCGCGCGGGGTATGCATGAATTTTTGCGTGGTTACCCGTGAAATCGTCGATTCGTGCATGCCTACCGCTTCGGCGATGTCATGCAGAACCAAGGGTTTCATGGCTTCGTCGCCATACTCAAGGAAGCCGCGCTGGTGCTCGACGATCTGTGTGGCCACTTTCATCAGCGTTTCGTTGCGGCTCTGCAGGCTCTTGATGAACCAGCGGGCCTCCTGCAACTGATTGCGCATGAAGGTGTTGTCAGCGCTGGTGTCGGCCCTGCGGACAAACCCTGCGTATTGCGGGTTGACCCGCAGGCGGGGCACGGACTCTTGATTGAGCTCTACCAGCCAGCGTTCATTGTCTTTGCGCACGATCACGTCGGGCACGACGTATTCGGCCTCACTGGACTCGATTTGCGAGCCGGGGCGCGGGTTAAGGCTTTGCACCAGTTCAATGACCTGGCGCAGCTCGTCTTCCTTGAGCTTCATGCGCCGCATCAGCTGAGCGTAGTCGCGGCTGCCAAGCAGGTCGATGAAGTCTCCGACCAAGCGTTGTGCTTCGGCCAGCCAGCGCGTTTTCGCGGGGAGCTGACGCAATTGCAGCGACAGGCATTCGCTCAGGTTGCGAGCGCCGATACCTGCGGGTTCGAATTGCTGGATACGGTGCAGTACCGCTTCGATTTCATCCAGTTCGACATCCATTTCCGGATCAAAGGCATCGAGGATTTCCTCAAGCGACTCGTCCAGGTAGCCCTGATTGTTGATGCAGTCGATCAGCGTGACAGCGATCAATCGATCAGTATCGGACATGGGTGCCAGATTCAATTGCCACAGCAGATGGCTTTGCAGGCTCTCGCCGGCCGATGTGCGAGTGGTGAAGTCCCATTCGTCATCATCGTTGTTGCTGCTGGGCAGGCTGCTGGCACTGGTCTGATACACGTCATCCCAAGCGGTATCAACGGGCAGCTCGCTGGGGATGCGGTCGTTCCAGTCGCCTTCTTCCAGGTTGTCCACCGTCGGGGCGGGCTCCTGGTAGGTGGGTTCCTGCACGTCAGGATTGGGTTTCTCTATGTTGTCGGCCAGCGGATCGGCATTGTCGAAGTCGTCGCCTTCTTCCTGGCGTTCCAGCATAGGGTTCGACTCCAACGCTTCCTGGATTTCCTGTTGAAGGTCCAGGGTCGACAATTGGAGGAGGCGGATGGCCTGTTGCAGCTGCGGTGTCATCGTCAGCTGCTGGCCCATTCTCAGGACTAGCGATGGTTTCATGGCAGGGGCTTAACACCTTATTCGCCGGCGCACATGCGCCATCCACTACAGGGCGCCGAAGCGCCAGCTTAAGCAAATTATATGCCTGAAACCTAAGTGTTTGCCTAGGGTGTGATGACAATTAATGTTCTTGTTAGCACTGCACCCTAGCGTCCGTCGCCGATGAAGAGCGAAACACCGCAGAACTTACAGGCGGAATTCATGGCCGAGGTAAACCTCTTTAACCAGTTGGTTAGCCAGAATGGTTTCTGAATCACCCTCAGCGATCAGTTGCCCGTCGTTGACGATGTAAGCTGTTTCACAAATATCCAGGGTGTCACGTACGTTGTGATCGGTGATCAGTACGCCGATGCCCTTGGCTTTCAAGTGATAAATAATTTGCTTGATGTCGCCGACGGAAATGGGGTCGACACCGGCAAACGGTTCATCAAGCAGGATGAATTTTGGCGAAGTCGCCAAGGCGCGAGCGATTTCCACACGGCGGCGTTCACCACCGGACAGGCTCATGCCCAGGTTGTCGCGTATGTGGCTGATGTGGAACTCCTGCAGCAGGCTTTCCAGCTCCTTGCGACGTGCCGTGCGGTCGAGTTCCTTGCGGGTCTCGAGGATCGCCATGATGTTATCGGCAACCGACAGCTTGCGGAAAATCGAGGCTTCCTGCGGCAGGTAGCCGATCCCGGCGCGTGCGCGACCGTGCATGGGTTGATGGCTGACGTCTTGATCGTCGATCAAGACGCGGCCCTGATCGGCCTGGACCAACCCTACGATCATGTAGAAACAGGTGGTTTTGCCCGCGCCGTTAGGGCCCAGCAGTCCCACGATCTGCCCGCTCTCGATCGACAGGCTGACATCACGCACAACCTGACGACCCTTATAGCTTTTAGCCAGATGCTGGGCTTTAAGCGTCGCCATTACGGAGCCTTCTGCGGTGCAGGTTTGTTTTTCGGCTGGATGACCATGTCGATTCGCGGACGTGGTGCCGTCACCTTGGCGCCGTTGGCGCGGCCGGCATTGACGATCTGTTTCACCGTGTCATAGACGATTTTCTCGCCTTCGGACGTATTGCCGTCGTTGATGACCTTGGCCTTGTCGATCAGGATGATCCGGTCGAGGGCGGCGAAGTACTGGATGGTCACGCCGTACGCTTGAACGATAGGCTTGTCGACGGCAGGTTTCTGTTCGTAGTAAGCAAGATTGCCGACGGCGGTGAATACGTCGACTTCACCGGTTGGTGTCCGGGTGATGGTCACGGTGTTGCCGGTGATCTTCATCGAGCCTTGGGTGATGATGACATTGCCTTTGTAGGTGGCAATGCCCTGCTTGTCATCGAGTTGCGCATCGTCAGACTGAATATGAATAGGCTGATCGCGGTCCGTCGGCAGAGCCCAGGCGCTCACGCTTCCCAGTGCTGCGCCCAAACCGAGCAAAAAAGGGAGGGTTTTAACGAGCCTCATACTGTCCTCTTACGTTGGACAGCAGGTGCATCCTGCCGTCGTTCAAATACGCTTTCATACCCGTGCCAGTGGATACACCGCCGAAACCATCGATTCTAACGGCTTGCTCGGTCTGCGCATATTGCTTCTGTGGGAATACAGTCATTCGACTGCTGGTAATAATCGTTGTCCGGTTTTTTTCGTCAGTGCGTGCGATACGTACCGAATCGATGAGCTCGACCTCCGTGCCGCCGGGCGAGACTTCTCCCTTCTTGCTCTGGACATGCCAAGGGAAGAGGGCGCCGCGATACAGTTGCAGGTCCGGATTGGTCAGCAGGGTGATGTCGGAAATCTGCACATGCTCGACCTTGTCGGCGGTCATGTCGTATTGAAGCTTGCCGTCCGGGAGGAACTGCACGCTGTGAGCATTCATCGCATAAAAATCGATGGTGGCCGCGTCAACAGGTGCAGCCCGCTGCTCCAGAAAGGTTTCAGGGCTGATGTTCCAGTAGCCTGCCGCCGCCAGCATCAGCGCAAGCACACCCAGAATCAAAAACCGGCGAATCTTTTTACTCAGCATAAATGACTTCTATAAGTAGGCGGCGTGGGCCGCTTCAAGGCTGCCTTGAGCACTAAGGATCAACTCGCAAAACTCGCGAGCCGCGCCTTCGCCGCCGCGAGCCTGAGTAATCCCGTGGGCGTGTTGCCGGACAAAGCTGGCCGCATTGGCGACCGCCATGCCAAGGCCGACGCGCCGAATGACGGGCAGGTCTGGCAGGTCGTCGCCCAGGTAAGCGACTTGTTCATAGCTTAGATTGAGTTGGGCAAGTAGTTCGTCAAGAACGACCAGTTTATCTTCGCGGCCTTGATACAGGTGCTGGATGCCCAGATTCTGCGCGCGGCGCTCGACCACCGGTGTGCGGCGCCCGCTGATGATAGCGGTGTGCACGCCCGAGGCGATCAGCATTTTGATGCCTTGACCGTCGAGCGTATTAAACGTTTTGAACTCACTGCCGTCTTCGAGAAAGTACAGGCGGCCGTCCGTTAGCACGCCATCGACGTCGAAAATGGCCAGTTTGATGTTCTTGCCGCGTTGCAGCAGGTCCTGCATCGTCACTTCGCTCATTACATAACCCCCGCGCGCAGCAGGTCTTGCAGGTTGAAGGCGCCAATAGGGTGGTCGTTCTTGTCGACCACGATCAAGGCTCCAATTTTGTGGTCCTCCATGATTTTCAACGCCTCGGCTGCAAGCATCTCGGGGCGAGCGGTCTTGCCATGGAGTGTCATCACTTCGTCTATGGTCGCTTTGCGAATATCGATGCTGCGGTCCAGGGTTCTGCGCAAATCGCCGTCGGTAAATATCCCGGCGAGGCGGCCATCGGCCTCCACAACGGCGGTCATGCCCAAGCCCTTGTGGGTCATTTCCATCAGCGCATCACGCAGCAGCGTGCCGCGCTGAACCTTCGGCAAGTCTTCACCGGTATGCATGACGTGTTCGACTTTGAGCAGCAAACGTCTGCCAAGCGCGCCGCCTGGATGGGAGAAGGCAAAGTCTTCTGCTGTAAAGCCGCGCGCTTCGAGCAGGGCGACCGCCAGTGCGTCACCCATCACCAGTGCGGCGGTGGTCGAGGACGTCGGGGCCAGGTTCAGCGGGCAGGCCTCTTGCGTGACGTAGACGTTGAGATTGATTTCTGCGGCCTTGGCCAGCGGCGAATCAGGGTTGCCGGTCAGGCTGATCATCTTGATGCCCAAGCGTTTGATCAGCGGCAGCAAGGTGACGATTTCGGCGGTCGAACCCGAGTTGGAGATCGCCAGAATGATGTCGTCGCGGGTGATCATGCCCATGTCACCGTGGCTTGCTTCAGCCGGGTGGACGAAGAAGGCGGTGGTGCCCGTGCTTGCCAGGGTGGCGGCAATCTTGTTGCCGATGTGCCCGGATTTGCCCATGCCGACCACTACAACACGGCCTGTGCCGGCCAGAATCATCTCGCAAGCGCGCACGAAATCCGCGTCGATATGGGCCAGCAAGCCTTCTACGGCTTCTATTTCGAGGCGGATGGTGCGTTGTGCTGTTTGAATCAGGTCGCTGGATTGGCTCATGTCAAAAATCGGTCAGCCTGATGAAAAGGCGGCGATTATAGCGGTAATGGCTCAATCCCTCACGCTTGATCGTCCGACTTTGTCGTACGCCCAAAAATCAGGTCAGGTACACATGGACTGATTGTGTCCTTTGTAGGACGTTTCGCAATTGTTCGAATTATCTGTCCCACACCTTAACGAAAGAGGCTTCTACCGTGGGCCGCACGCGCGGGCGGTGGTATAGTTCGCCGCCGGTTCTGCCCCCCGGACAGCCACAGCGCGTGTCTTGCGGCACGGACCTGGCGTCAGAGTGTGAGGCTGCATCGCAAGGAGTTTAGATGAGTGCCGATAACGCCTACGCGGTCGAGCTGAAGGGTGTCACCTTCATGCGCGGGACGCGCAGCATTTTCAATAATGTTGATATTCGTATTCCGCGGGGCAAGGTCACCGGCATCATGGGACCTTCCGGCTGTGGCAAGACGACCTTGCTGCGTTTGATGGGCGCGCAGTTGCGTCCCAGCAAAGGCGAGGTCTGGGTCAACGGCCAGAATCTGCCGGAATTGTCGCGCAGCGACCTGTTCGACGCACGCAAGCAAATGGGCGTGCTGTTTCAGAGTGGCGCCTTGTTCACGGACCTCGATGTGTTCGAGAACGTGGCCTTTCCGCTTCGTGTGCACACCGAGTTGCCGGAAGAAATGATCCGCGACATCGTCCTGCTCAAATTGCAGGCGGTCGGACTGCGCGGCGCCATCGAGCTGATGCCCGACGAGTTGTCAGGCGGCATGAAGCGTCGTGTGGCACTGGCTCGGGCGATTGCCCTTGACCCGCAAATCCTTATGTACGACGAACCCTTCGTGGGCCAGGACCCGATTGCCATGGGGGTGCTGGTGCGCTTGATTCGGTTGCTCAACGATGCGTTGGGGATCACCAGCATTGTGGTGTCCCACGATCTTGCCGAAACAGCGAGTATCGCTGACTACCTCTATGTAGTCGGCGATGGCCAGGTATTGGGGCAGGGGACCCCCGAGGAGTTGATGAACTCGGACAACCCTCGTATTCATCAATTCATGACCGGTGACCCTGACGGCCCTGTGCCGTTTCACTATCCGGCACCGGATTATCGCGAAGAACTTTTGGGGAAGCGCTGATGCGCAGAAAGTCACTACTGGAGCGGATTCGTCTGTTCGGGCACGCTGCGATCGATAGCATTGCGGTGCTGGGGCGCTCCGGCATATTTCTGGTTCATGTGTTGTTCGGCCGCGGCGGCATTGGCGGCAGTTTTCAACTGCTGGTCAGGCAACTGCATTCAATCGGCGTCATGTCCCTGCTGATTATTGTGGTTTCGGGGGGCTTCATCGGCATGGTGTTGGCACTCCAGGGCTTCAACATCCTGACTAAATATGGCTCGGAGCAGGCCGTCGGGCAGATGGTTGCGTTGACCCTGTTGCGTGAGTTGGGGCCTGTGGTTGCGGCTCTACTGTTCGCCGGGCGCGCGGGTTCTGCGCTGACCGCTGAAATCGGCAACATGAAATCCACTGAGCAATTGTCCAGCCTGGAAATGATTGGCGTCGATCCGCTCAAGTACATCGTTGCGCCGCGTCTGTGGGCTGGATTCATCTCTCTGCCGCTGTTGGCGATGATCTTCAGTGTGGTCGGGATCTGGTGCGGCTCGTGGGTTGCGATCGACTGGCTGGGCGTTTACGAAGGCTCATTCTGGTCAAACATGCAAAACAGCGTGTCTTTCACGGATGATGTGCTCAATGGCGTTATTAAAAGCGTAATCTTTGCTTTTGTTGTTACCTGGATTGCCGTGTTTCAGGGTTACGACTGCGAGCCCACTTCGGAAGGGATCAGTCGTGCCACCACTAAAACAGTGGTGTATGCCTCGTTGGCCATCTTAGGCCTGGACTTTATTCTGACTGCCCTGATGTTTGGAGACTTTTGATGCAAAACCGCACCCTGGAAACCGGTGTCGGCCTATTCCTGCTGGCCGGGATCTTGGCTTTGCTGTTGCTGGCCTTGCGGGTCAGTGGTTTGAGCGTAAGCGCGACCAACGACAGCTATAAACTCTATGCCTACTTCGACAATATTGCCGGTTTGACTGTCAGAGCCAAGGTGACCATGGCGGGCGTGACAATCGGCAAGGTCACTGCAATCGATCTGGATCGCGACAGCTTTACCGGTCGGGTGACAATGGAAGTTGAAAAGCGGGTGAATAACCTGCCATCGGACTCCACGGCTTCCATCCTTACCGCCGGTTTGCTGGGCGAGAAATACATCGGTATCAGCGTGGGCGGGGAAGAGGCGCTGCTCAAAGACGGCAGCACGATTCACGATACCCAGTCATCGCTGGTGCTGGAGGATCTAATCGGCAAATTCCTGCTCAATACCGTGAGTAAAGACGCCAAATGAGGAGCTTCTCTATGATCTCAATCTTGCGCCGTGGCCTGCTTGTGTTGCTGGCTGCGCTTCCATTGGTCGCGAATGCGGCGGCCGCGCCGTCCGCCCATGATCTGGTGGATCGCACGACCAAGGAATTGTTGAGCGATCTGGCCGCGCATAAAGAGCAATACAAAACCAATCCGAGCGCTTTTTACGATGCCTTGAACCGCATTGTCGGCCCGGTAGTGGATGCCGAGGGCATCTCGAAAAGCATCATGACGGTCAAGTACTCTCGCAAAGCGACACCTGAGCAAATGCTGCGCTTTCAGGATAATTTCAAGCGGAGCCTGATGCAGTTCTATGGCAACGCACTGCTTGAGTACAACAACCAGGGCATTACAGTCGCCGCCGCCAAAGATGAAAACGACACCCGGACCAGCGTCGATATGCAGGTCAAGGGCACCAACGGCACCCTGTACCCTGTGTCCTACACGCTCGAGAAAATCAACGGCGAGTGGAAAGTGCGTAACGTCATTATCAACGGCATCAACATTGGCAAGCTGTTCCGTGATCAGTTTGCTGACGCCATGCAACACAATGGCAATGACCTTGATAAAACCATCAACGGTTGGGCGGGCGAAGTTGCCAAGGCCAAGGGCACCATCGATCAAGCGGCCGAGAAACCTGTCAATGAGTGAGTCAGGTGTTCGTCTTGGCGCGGCAGGTGAGTTGTACCTGAGTGGCGTGCTCGACTTCCGCACCGGGCCGGCTTTGCGCAAGCAAGGCCAGGCCCTGATCAAGGCCTGCACTGCGCCGACCTTGATTCTGGAATGCTCCGCTGTGGAGAAATCCAGCAGTGTCGGCCTGGCGTTGCTGCTCGCTTTCATGCGCGACGCCGACGCAGCCGGAAAAAGTGTCAGCGTTCAGTCGCTGCCGGACGATATGCGCCAAATCGCCCAAGTGTCCGGCTTGATTGAGTTGCTGGAACCGAATCAGCCGTCATAAAAGAAAGCTTTCCGTCCGAGTCTGTCATTCCGGGGTTCGCAGCGAGGGGGCTTTTTTGTATGATGGCCGACCCGCGCGCGTAGGGCGCCGATCGAGGTTAAGCATGCAGGCCGTAGAAGTTAAAAGCTTCCTTGAAGGAAAGCTGCCGGAAATCCAGGTAGAAGTTGAAGGTGAAGGCTGCAATTTTCAGCTGAATGTGATCAGTGACGAGATGGCGACCCTTAGCCCAGTCAAGCGTCAGCAGCAGATCTATGCCCATTTGAACCCCTGGATCGCTGATGGCAGCATCCATGCGATCACTATGAAATTTTTCAGCCGCGCTGCATGGGCCGAGCGCACCTGAGCCAATTGGCGTCGAGATTCTAATGGATAAACTGATTATTACTGGCGGCGTTCGTCTTGATGGCGAAATCCGCATTTCCGGGGCAAAGAACTCTGCCCTGCCGATTCTTGCTGCAACGTTGCTGGCCGATGGGCCGGTGACGGTGTGCAACCTGCCGCACCTGCACGACATCACCACCATGATCGAGCTGTTCGGGCGCATGGGCATCGAGCCTGTGATCGACGAAAAGCTCAGCGTTGAAATCGACGCACGCACCATCAAGACCCTGATCGCCCCGTACGAATTGGTGAAAACCATGCGTGCTTCGATCCTGGTGCTGGGTCCGATGGTTGCCCGTTTCGGCGAAGCAGAAGTGGCGTTGCCTGGCGGTTGCGCCATCGGTTCACGTCCGGTCGATTTGCACATCCGTGGCCTTGAAGCCATGGGCGCGACCATCGACGTTGAAGGCGGCTACATCAAAGCGAAGGCGCCAGAAGGCGGCCTGCGTGGCGCGAACTTCTTCTTCGATACCGTCAGCGTGACCGGTACCGAAAACATCATGATGGCAGCCAGTCTGGCCAACGGCCGTAGCGTGTTGCAAAACGCTGCCCGTGAACCGGAAGTGGTCGACCTCGCTAACTGCCTGATCGCCATGGGTGCGAACATCACCGGCGCGGGCACTGACACCATCACCATCGATGGCGTTAAGCGTTTGCACGGTGCCACCTATAAAGTGATGCCCGACCGCATCGAGACCGGCACTTACCTGGTAGCGGCGGCGGCCACTGGCGGTCGCGTCAAGCTCAAGGACACCGATCCAACCATTCTGGAAGCTGTGTTGCTCAAGCTCCAGGAAGCAGGCGCTGAAGTCACTACTGGCGCTGACTGGATCGAACTGAACATGCACGGCAAGCGGCCTAAAGCCGTGAACCTGCGCACCGCACCCTACCCGGCGTTCCCGACCGATATGCAGGCGCAGTTCGTTGCGCTGAATGCTATCGCCGAAGGCACCGGTGCCGTGATTGAAACGGTCTTCGAAAACCGTTTCATGCACGTCTATGAGATGCAGCGCATGGGCGCACAGATCCTGGTTGAAGGTAATACCGCGGTCGTGACCGGTGTTGATTTGCTCAAAGGCGCGCCCGTCATGGCGACCGACCTGCGTGCGTCGGCCAGTTTGGTGATCGCGGCGCTGGTTGCTCAGGGCGACACGTTGATCGATCGCATTTACCACATTGACCGTGGTTATGAATGCATCGAAGAAAAACTGCAGATGCTCGGCGCCAAGATCCGTCGCGTTCCGGGCTAGGGCCTGCGTACTGATCGTTCTGCACTAATGTCCTGGACCTGAATTCGTTCAGCACAGGACACGTGAGGCACACGGATGTGCCCGATTGCTAAGGACCTACGTTTCCCATGTTAACCATCGCACTGTCCAAGGGCCGCATTCTTGACGACACCCTGCCGCTTCTCGCTGAAGCAGGCATTGTGCCGACCGAGAATCCGGACAAAAGCCGCAAGCTGATTATCCCCACGACTCAGGCAGATGTACGCCTGCTGATCGTGCGCGCCACCGATGTGCCAACGTATGTCGAACATGGCGCCGCCGACCTGGGCGTTGCCGGTAAAGATGTGCTGATGGAATACGGCGGTCAGGGCCTGTACGAGCCACTGGACCTGCAAATTGCCCAGTGCCGTCTGATGACTGCCGGTGCCATCGGCGCGATCGAGCCAAAGGGCCGTCTGCGTGTGGCGACCAAGTTCGTCAACGTTGCCAAGCGTTACTACGCCGAGCAAGGCCGTCAGGTCGATATCATCAAGCTTTATGGCTCGATGGAACTCGCTCCCCTGATCGGTTTGGCCGACAAAATCATCGACGTGGTCGACACCGGCAACACGCTGCGTGCCAACGGCCTCGAGCCCCAGGAGCTGATTGCAACTATCAGTTCGCGTCTGGTGGTGAACAAGGCTTCGATGAAGATGCAACATGCGCGCATTCAGGCGCTGATCGATACGCTGCGTAAAGCAGTTGAGTCGCGACACCGCGGCTGATCCACCTGCGCGACGTTAAGTCGCGCCCATCTATCCGTGTCATAGCCAAATTTCTCAGGTGCCCGCGCGGATGGCTTGGTAGCTTAGGGCGATCACGCCCACCCGGCACCTGAGCAAATCGCCAATTATTGAGGCCTCGCTATGACCGCTTCCACTGCAATACGCCGACTTGATGCTGCTGACTCAGACTTTGCACGCCATCTGGATCATCTGCTGAGCTGGGAAAGTGTGTCTGACGACTCAGTCAATGAACGCGTACTCGACATCATCAAGGCTGTGCGTGAGCGCGGCGATGCTGCATTGGTGGAATTCACTCAGCGTTTCGACGGGCTTGAAGTCGCCTCCATGGCAGAGCTGATTCTGCCCCGCGAGCGCCTGGAACTTGCCCTGACCCGCATCACTGCTGCGCAACGCGAAGCGCTGGAAAAAGCTGCCGAGCGCGTGCGCATCTATCACGAAAAGCAAAAACAGGACTCCTGGACCTACACCGAAGCCGACGGCACGGTGCTGGGCCAGAAAGTCACGCCTTTGGACCGTGCCGGCCTGTACGTGCCCGGTGGCAAGGCGTCTTACCCGTCATCGGTATTGATGAATGCGATTCCGGCCAAAGTGGCTGGCGTGGCCGAAGTGGTCATGGTCGTGCCAACGCCTCGTGGCGAAATCAATGAGCTGGTACTCGCGGCGGCGTGCATTGCGGGCGTTGATCGCGTGTTCACCATCGGCGGCGCTCAGGCAGTGGCCGCGCTGGCCTACGGCACCGAAAGCGTACCCAAGGTCGATAAAGTCGTTGGCCCTGGCAACATCTATGTTGCCACCGCCAAGCGTCACGTCTTTGGCCAAGTGGGTATCGACATGATCGCCGGTCCGTCAGAAATTCTGGTGGTGTGCGATGGCCTGACAGATCCGGACTGGATCGCCATGGACCTGTTCTCCCAAGCCGAGCACGACGAAGATGCTCAGGCGATTCTGGTCAGCCCGGATGCCGAGTTCCTCGACAAAGTGGCGGCGAGCATCGCCAGATTAATGCCGACCATGGAGCGCGCCGAGATCATTAAGACCTCGATCACCAGCCGTGGGGCCCTGATCAAAGTGGCCGACATGCAGCAAGCCATTGAAGTGGCCAACCGTATTGCTCCGGAACACCTTGAGTTGTCGGTGGCCGATCCTGAAGCCTGGTTGCCGCAGATTCGCCATGCTGGCGCGATCTTCATGGGGCGTCACACCAGCGAAGCGCTGGGCGATTATTGCGCCGGTCCGAACCACGTGTTGCCGACCTCCGGCACCGCGCGTTTCTCGTCGCCGCTGGGTGTGTATGACTTCCAGAAGCGCTCGTCGATCATTTATTGCTCGGAGCAAGGTGCTTCCGAGTTGGGCAAAACGGCCTCGGTGCTGGCGCGTGGTGAGTCCCTGACCGCCCATGCCCGTAGCGCCGAATACCGGATCGTCGACAATAAAGAGCCCGCAGCTGGCAATGAGGCGAAATAATATGAGCAAATTCTGGAGTCCTTTCGTCAGCGGTCTGGTGCCTTATGTGCCGGGCGAGCAGCCGAAGCTGACCAAGCTGACCAAGCTCAACACCAACGAAAACCCGTATGGGCCATCGCCAAAAGCATTGGCGGCGATGCGCGCCGAGCTCTCCGACGACCTGCGCCTGTACCCGGATCCGAACAGCGACCTGCTTAAGCAGGCGGTTGCCAGATATTACGGCGTGCAGGGCAATCAAGTGTTTCTCGGCAATGGCTCCGATGAAGTGCTTGCTCACGCCTTCAACGCGTTTTTCAAGCACGATCTACCCCTGCTTTTTCCGGATATCAGCTACAGCTTCTATCCGGTGTATTGCGGTTTATACGGGATTGATTTCACCGCAGTGCCGCTGGACGAGCACTTCCAGATTCGTCTCGAGGATTACGCGCAGCCTAACAGCGGCGTCATTTTCCCCAATCCGAATGCGCCAACCGGTTGCCTGCTGGCGCTGGACGCCATTGAGCAGTTGCTCAAGGCCAATACCGAATCGGTAGTGGTGGTGGACGAGGCATACATCGACTTTGGCGGCGAAACCGCGATCAGTCTGGTGGACCGTTACCCGAATCTGCTGGTCACGCAAACCCTGTCCAAGTCGCGTTCGCTGGCGGGGCTGCGGGTAGGTTTGGCGGTGGGGCATCCGGACCTGATCGATGCGTTGGAGCGGGTCAAGAACAGCTTCAACTCTTATCCACTGGATCGTCTGGCGATTGTCGGTGCGGCAGCTGCGTTTGAAGACCGTGAGTATTTCGACGCCACCTGCAAGGCAGTTATCGACAGCCGTGACGCGTTGGTCGAGCAGTTGAAGGGCAAGGGTTTCGACGTATTGCCTTCAGCGGCCAACTTCATCTTTGCACGTCACCCGCAGCATGACGCCGCGGGGCTGGCGGCCAAGTTGAGGGAGCAGGGCGTTATCGTTCGGCACTTTAAACAGGAACGCATCGCGCAGTTCCTGCGGATCAGCATTGGCACGCCAGAGCAGAATCAGGCGTTGCTGGACGGCTTGGGCGAGCTCTGATTTATAAGGCTAGCCAGAAAAACCGTGGGCGCGAACTCATTCGTTCCCACGGCTTGGCCGATGTACCGCGTTATTCCTCTGTTGCTGGCTTCGTCAGCGGCGGCGGACGCAAGCCGACCTCAGCGGTCAGCTTGAGATCCTTGCCGTTGCGCATAACCTCAATGTCGACTTTGTCGCTGGGCTTGGTGCGCGCTACCTGATTCATCGAGCGCCGACCATCGCCGGCAGGTTCGCCGTTGATGCTCAGAATCACGTCGCCCAGTTGCAGGCCGGCTTTTTGCGCCGGACCGTCCTGGAAAATACCGGCTACCACGATGCCTGGGCGGTCTTTCAAGCCGAAAGACTCGGCCAGATCCTGGGTCAGTGGCTGAACTTCAATCCCTAGCCAGCCTCGAATCACCTGGCCGTGCTCAATGATTGCTTTCATCACCTCCAGCGCCAGTTTGGTCGGGATCGCAAAGCCGATGCCTTGCGAGCCACCGGACTTGGAGAAAATCGCCGTGTTGATCCCGGTCAGATTGCCGGTGGCATCCACCAGCGCACCGCCGGAGTTGCCGGGGTTGATCGCCGCATCGGTCTGAATGAAATCTTCGTACGTATTGAGGCCCAGTTGATTGCGCCCGGTGGCACTGATGATGCCCATGGTCACGGTCTGGCCAACCCCGAACGGGTTGCCGATGGCCAGCGCGACGTCGCCGATACGGATGTTGTCCGAGAGGGCGATGGTGATCGCGGGCAGATTTTTCAGGTCGATTTTCAGGACCGCCAGATCGGTCTCAGGGTCGCTGCCAATTACCCGGGCCAATGTTTCACGGCCATCCTTGAGTGCCACGACGATCTGATCAGCGCCCGCGGTCACGTGGTTGTTGGTCAGCAGGTAGCCTTCCGGGCTCATGATCACGGCTGAACCGAGGCTCGACTCCATGCGCCGCTGTTTGGGCAGGTTGTCGCCGAAAAAGCGTCTGAACTGCGGGTCTTCGAACAGCGGGTGATTTGATTTGTTGACCACTTTGGTCGTGTACAGGTTGGCCACGGCAGGTGCGGCGATGCTGACCGCATCGGCATAGGACACCGGGCCCTTCTGCACCGTAGACGACTGCGGCGCCTGTTGCAGGTTCACGTCTTGGCTGGGCAGCCCCACCCATTGCGGGTAGCGCTGAATAACCAGCAGAGCGATGAGCACGCCGGCCAGCAACGGCCAGCCGAAGAAACGCAGTGCCTTGAGCATTGAGCAAAGTCCTGATGATTGCCAAGCGCAGCAGCTTTTTGCCTGAGCTGCGCCATAATGGCGGGCATTATACGAGTACCGAGCAGCGCTGAACTGCATATTTAGGAGTCTTTTATGGCTGTTGCCCTGAGCACCCTGGTCGAGGAAGCGGACCGCTATCTGAATAGCTCGCGGATCCAGGATTATTGCCCCAACGGATTACAAATCGAGGGCCGCCCGCAAGTGATGAGGATCGTCAGCGGTGTCACTGCCAGCCAGGCCTTGCTCGATGCCGCGGTCGAGGCTCAGGCGGATTTGATCCTGGTGCATCACGGCTACTTCTGGAAGGGCGAGAATCCTTGCATCACCGGCATCAAGCAGCGTCGCCTGAAAACATTGCTCAAGCATGACATTAGTCTGTTGGCTTACCACTTGCCGCTGGACCTGCACCCAGAAGTCGGGAATAACGTGCAACTGGCTCGTCAGCTGGACATCACCGTCGAAGGGCCGCTGGACCCGGACAATCCGCGCATCGTCGGGCTGGTCGGTTCGTTGGCCGAGCCGGTGACGCCCCGTGACTTCGCCCGGCGCGTGCAGGACGCGCTGGGTCGAGAGCCGCTGCTGATCGAAGGCAGCAAAATGATTCGTCGGGTCGGGTGGTGCACCGGGGGTGGTCAGGGTTATATCGATCAGGGTGTACTGGCCGGTGTCGATCTGTACCTCAGTGGCGAGGCCTCCGAGCAGACGTTCCATAGCGCGCGGGAAAACGACATCAGTTTTATCGCCGCCGGTCACCACGCCACCGAGCGCTATGGTGTTCAAGCGCTGGGGGATTATCTGGCGCGACGCTTTGCGCTGGAGCATCTGTTCATCGATTGCCCCAATCCAATTTGAAGACCCAAACGAGGCGATCTATTCATAGAACGTTTCGATCTAGCTCGCCCCCTGAATAGAAGCAGGCGCTGTGCTAGAGTGCCCGGCTCGAACACGGCCCGCTGGCCGTCCATCCGTACGTTTTCGTGAGTAGCTATGGTCGACAAACTGACGCATCTGAAACAGCTGGAGGCGGAAAGCATCCACATCATCCGCGAGGTCGCCGCCGAGTTTGATAACCCGGTGATGCTGTACTCCGTCGGTAAAGATTCCGCCGTAATGCTGCACTTGGCGCGTAAAGCGTTCTTCCCGGGCAAATTGCCGTTTCCGGTGATGCATGTCGATACCCGGTGGAAGTTCAAGGAAATGTACAGCTTCCGCGACCGCATGGTCGAAGAACTGGGCCTGGATCTGATCGTGCACGTCAATCCGGACGGCGTGGCGCAGGGCATCAGCCCCCTGACTCACGGCAGCTCCAAACACACCGATATCATGAAGACCGAAGGCCTCAAGCAGGCCCTCGACAAATACGGCTTCGATGCCGCGTTTGGTGGTGCTCGCCGCGATGAAGAGAAGTCCCGCGCCAAAGAGCGCGTGTATTCCTTCCGTGACAGCAAGCACCGTTGGGACCCGAAGAACCAGCGTCCCGAGTTGTGGAACGTGTACAACGGCAAGGTCAACAAGGGCGAGTCGATCCGGGTATTCCCGCTGTCGAACTGGACCGAGTTGGATATCTGGCAGTACATCTACCTCGAAGGCATCCCGATCGTACCGCTGTATTTTGCGGCCGAGCGTGATGTGATCGAGATGAATGGCACCCTGGTCATGATCGACGACGAGCGTCTCCTGAATCACCTCAGCGATGAGGACAAGGCGCGTATCGTCAAGAAGAAAGTGCGTTTCCGTACACTTGGCGACTACCCGTTAACGGGCGCGGTTGAGTCCGAGGCGACCAGCCTCACGGACATCATTCAGGAAATGCTCCTGACGCGAACGTCCGAACGCCAGGGCCGAGTCATCGATCACGATGGCGCCGGTTCCATGGAAGACAAGAAACGTCAGGGCTATTTCTAAACAGGGTGTCTCACATGTCGCATCAATCAGAATTGATCAGCGAGGACATCCTCGCCTATCTGGGCCAGCACGAACGTAAAGAACTGCTGCGCTTTCTCACCTGCGGTAACGTCGACGACGGCAAAAGCACGCTGATCGGCCGCCTGCTGCATGACTCCAAGATGATCTACGAAGATCACCTGGAAGCCATTACCCGCGACTCGAAAAAAGTCGGCACCACCGGCGACGATATCGACCTGGCGTTGCTGGTAGACGGCCTGCAGGCCGAGCGTGAGCAGGGCATCACCATCGATGTCGCGTATCGCTATTTCTCCACCGCCAAACGCAAATTCATCATTGCCGATACCCCGGGCCATGAGCAGTACACCCGCAACATGGCCACCGGTGCGTCGACCTGTGACCTGGCGATCATTCTGGTGGACGCCCGTTACGGCGTGCAGACCCAGACCCGCCGCCACAGCTTCATCGCTTCGCTGTTGGGCATCAAACATATCGTCGTCGCCATCAACAAGATGGACCTGAAGAACTTCGATGAAGGTGTTTTCGAGTCGATCAAGGCCGATTACCTGAAGTTTGCCGATGGCATCGCGCTCAAGCCGACCACCATGCATTTCGTCCCGATGTCCGCGCTGAAAGGCGACAACGTGGTCAATCACAGCGAGCGTTCGCCGTGGTACACCGGCCAGACGTTGATGGAGATTCTCGAGACCGTAGAGTTTGCGGCTGATCGCAACTTCACCGACCTGCGTTTCCCGGTGCAGTACGTTAACCGTCCGAACCTGAACTTCCGTGGTTTCGCCGGTACCCTGGCCAGCGGCATCGTGCACAAAGGCGATGAAATCATCGTGTTGCCGTCCGGCAAGACCAGCCGGGTCAAATCCATCGTCACCTTTGATGGCGAGTTGGAACACGCCGGTCCAGGCCAGGCCGTGACCCTGACCATGGAAGACGAAGTCGACATCTCCCGTGGCGACTTGCTGGTGCATGCCGACAGCATTCCGCAGATCACTGACAGCTTCGATGCGATGATGGTGTGGATGGCTGAAGAGCCGATGCTGCCGGGCAAGAAGTACGACATCAAGCGTGCCACCAGCTACGTGCAGGGCTCTGTTGCCAGCATCGCCTACAGGGTCGACGTCAACACGTTGGCCGAAGGTCCGGCCAGCGCGTTGCAACTGAACGAAATCGGTCGGGTCAAGATCAGCCTCGACAGCGCGATTGCGCTGGATGGTTATGACAGCAACCGCACCACGGGTTCTTTCATCGTCATCGATCGGTTGACCAACGGCACCGTTGCTGCGGGCATGATCATCGCCCGCCCAGTCGTTGTTGGTGGTAGCCACCACGACCACAAGGCTCACGTTGCCACTGAAGAACGTGCGCGTCGTTTCGGTCAACAGCCTGCCACGGTATTGTTCAGCGGCTTGTCCGGCGCTGGCAAAAGCACCCTGGCCTATGCCGTTGAACGCAAGCTGTTCGACATGGGCCGTGCGGTCTACGTGCTTGACGGCCAGAACCTGCGCCACGACCTGAACAAGGGTCTACCGCAGGACCGTGCCGGGCGTACCGAAAACTGGCGACGTGCCGCGCACGTGGCGCGTCAGTTCAACGAAGCGGGCCTGCTGACACTGGCGGCATTCGTTGCGCCGGACGCCGAAGGTCGCGAACAGGCTAAATCGCTGATTGGCGATGATCGTCTGATCACCGTTTACGTCCAGGCTTCGCCAGCGGTCTGCCGCGAGCGTGATCCGCAGGGTCTGTATGCCGCCAATGGCGACAACATTCCGGGTGAATCCTTCGCGTATGACGTGCCGTTGAATGCCGATCTGGTGATCGACACTCAATCGCTGTCACTCGACGACAGCGTCAAGCAAGTCCTGGAGCTGCTACGCAGCCGCGGCGCGATCTGATGGGTATGAGGCGGTGTGTCTGACACACCGCCATCGCGGGCAAGCGCTTCTACAGGTTTGCTGCACATAAAACCCTGTGGGCTTGTTTGCAACTACGCGTCCCGCCCAAATAAAAAAACCGCCGCTCGGTCAGAGCGGCGGTTTTTTGTTTTTGGAACTCAAATCATTTTTTCAAACCGTAATGCTCATCGAGCATGCCGGGGGCATTCGGTGTTTTGGGCGCGTAATCCTTCGGCGCTTCTGTGGTGCGGGGTGGGGTCAGGCGGTCGCGAGGCGCTTGTGCTGCATCGGCGTGCAGGCTGGCCAGCAAACGTTGACGTGTCACTTCATCCAGCGCCAGGCGGTTGGCACCATCGGAGAGATGGTCCTGTACTTCCTGGAAATTCTGCGAAAGCTTGTTCACCAGGGTTGCCGTGCTGTTGAAGTGGGTAACCACCTCGTTCTGATAACTGTTGAAGCGCTCCTGAACATCATCCAGCTGACGCTGCGTGCTGTTAGGGGCGGCGCCGGGTAGCAGACGTGCGACCAGGAAACCAACGACGACGCCGACAACCAGGGCAAGCGTCGGCAACAACCAAACTAAGAGCGAGAGTTCCACGAGTCCTTCCTCTATAAACGGCTTTGCTTTACGTTAACGGCTCGAACCTGCGCTGTATACCGTGGCACGCTCACGGGTATGCAAGTCACAGACTATCAGCTAGACGAGTCGACCCATTTCGAGGTCACGGAGTTCATTCTTGCTCATCCGCGAAACCCCTGTATTGATTGATGGCCCGGTAGGCCAGCTTGAAGCCCTTTACCTCGATCTTGAGGACGCCCGCGGCATGGCGCTGATCTGCCATCCTAACCCGGTGCAGGGTGGAACCATGCTCAATAAAGTCGTGTCGACGTTGCAGCGCACTGCTCGCGACGCCGGTTTGATCACCTTGCGCTTCAATTATCGCGGGGTTGGCGCCAGCGCTGGCGCACACGATATGGGCTCTGGCGAAATCGACGACGCCGAAGCCGCAGCACAATGGTTGCGCGAGCAGCATCCCGATCTGCCGATCACGCTGTTCGGGTTTTCCTTCGGCGGCTTTGTCGCGGCGAGCCTGGGCGGACGCCTGGAAGCCAAGGGTGAGCAGTTGAGTCATCTGTTCATGGTGGCGGCGGCGGTGGCGCGTCTGGGTAATGAGCATGTACTGCCGCAGAACTGCCCGCTGACCCTGATTCAGCCCGAAGCTGACGAGGTGGTCGACCCGCAAGCGGTTTACGCGTGGTCCGACGCCCTTGAACGCCCCCATGAGCTACTGAAAGTGGCAGAATGTGGGCACTTTTTTCATGGCAAGCTGACCGAACTCAAAGAGCTGGTCCTGCCGCGCCTTTCGAATTGATTGCAGCCACAAGCGCCTGACTCCATAGGCGCCTAACCCTATAAGCGACTAGCCATGACCACTCGTATCCTGACCGGTATTACCACCTCCGGCACGCCACACCTTGGCAACTACGCCGGCGCCATCCGTCCGGCCATCGTCGCCAGCCGCCAGAGCGGTGCCGATTCGTTCTATTTCCTGGCCGACTACCACGCGCTGATCAAATGCGATGACCCGCTGCGCATTCAGCGCTCGCGTCTGGAAATCGCCGCAACCTGGCTGGCTGCTGGCCTGGACGTGAATCGGGTCACTTTTTATCGCCAGTCGGATATCCCGGAAATCCCTGAGCTGACCTGGCTGCTGACCTGCGTCGCGGCCAAGGGCTTGCTCAATCGTGCGCATGCCTACAAGGCCTCGGTGGATAAAAACGTCGAAGCCGGCGAAGACCCGGACGCAGGCATCACCATGGGCTTGTACAGCTACCCGGTGCTGATGGCCGCCGACATCCTGATGTTCAACGCGCATAAAGTGCCGGTCGGTCGTGACCAGATTCAGCACGTCGAAATGGCCCGCGACATCGGTCAGCGTTTTAACCATCTGTTCGGCAAGGGCAAGGAATTCTTTGTCATGCCCGAAGCCTTGATCGAGGAGAGCGTCGCCACGCTGCCGGGTCTGGACGGGCGCAAAATGTCCAAAAGCTACGACAACACCATCCCGTTGTTCAGTAGCCCCAAGGACATGAAAGAGGCGATTTCGCGCATCGTTACTGACTCACGTGCGCCGGGTGAAGCCAAGGATCCTGATAATTCGCACCTGTTTACGCTCTATCAGGCCTTCGCAACGCCCGAGCAAGGCGCTGAGTTCCGTTCTGAGCTGTTGCAGGGCCTGGGTTGGGGCGAGGCCAAGCAGCGCTTGTTCCAGCTGCTTGAGGGCGAGCTGAGCGAGGCGCGTGAGCGCTACCACGGGTTTATGGAACGTCCGGCCGATCTGGAAGACATTCTTCTGGCCGGTGCGGAAAAAGCACGCAGCGTTGCAACGCCGTTTCTCGGTGAGTTGCGTGAGGCCGTCGGCCTGCGTTCTTTCCGTAGCGTCGTCCAAAGCGCGGACAGCGGTAAGAAAAAAGCAGTGAAGGGCGCGCGTTTCGTCAGCTTCCGTGAAGACGACGGCAGTTTCCGTTTCCGGTTGCTGGCTGCCGATGGCGAGCAATTGCTGCTGTCGCGCAATTTTGCCGACGGCAAGACGGCGGGTGCCGTCAGCAAGCAGTTGCAGCAAGGCGGCGAACTGGACCTGCGCAGTGAGGATGACCGTTTTAGCGTATGGCTGGAGGGTGCTTGTGTGGCAGACAGTCCGCTGTTTTCCGACAGCGTTGCGCGTGACGCGGCCATCGAAAACCTGAAAACGGCACTGACACCGCAATAGGTCTGATTGCCATTTTCAAGGGTCGTCGCTACAGTGGCGGCCCGTTTTTGTTGCCTTGCTAACGAATATGACTCCCCTAGAACGATATCAAGCTGATCTGAAAAACCCTGACTTCTTCCATGATGCCGCGCAGGAAAACGCTGTGCGTCATTTGCAGCGCCTGTACGACGATCTGGTCGCCGCGCAGCAGAACAAGCCAGGGATGTTCGGCAAACTGTTCGGCAAGAAAGAACAGGTGCCCGTCAAGGGCGTGTACTTCTGGGGTGGCGTTGGCCGGGGCAAGACGTACCTGGTCGATACCTTCTTCGAAGCCTTGCCGTTCAAGGCAAAGGTGCGCACTCACTTCCACCGTTTCATGAAGCGTGTGCACGAAGAGATGCGGACTCTCAGCGGCGAGAAGAACCCGCTGGTCCTGATCGCCAAGCGTTTTTCCGATGAGGCGCGGGTGATCTGTTTCGATGAATTTTTCGTTTCGGACATCACCGACGCGATGATTCTCGGCACCTTGATGGAAGAATTGTTCAAAAATGGCGTAACCCTGGTCGCTACGTCGAACATCGTGCCTGACGGTCTGTACAAGGACGGTCTGCAGCGCGCGCGCTTCTTGCCTGCCATCGCCCTGATCAAGCAGCACACCGAAATCGTTAACGTCGACAGCGGCGTGGATTATCGTCTGCGCCATCTGGAGCAAGCCGAGCTTTTCCATTTTCCGCTCGATGCTGCCGCCGAGGAGAGCCTGCGCAAGAGTTTCCGTGCGCTGACCCCGGACTGCGCTCAGGCGACCAAAGACGACGTGCTGATGATCGAGAATCGTGAGATTCGCGCGCTGCTGACGTGCGATGACGTGGCCTGGTTCGATTTTCGTGAGCTGTGCGACGGTCCGCGCAGCCAGAACGACTACATTGAACTCGGAAAAATCTTCCACGCCGTGTTGATCAGCGGCGTCGAGCAGATGAGTGTGACCACTGACGATATCGCCCGACGCTTTATCAACATGGTCGACGAGTTCTACGACCGCAACGTCAAGCTGATCATTTCCGCCGAGGTCGAGCTAAAAGACCTGTACACCGGTGGGCGCCTGAACTTCGAGTTCCAGCGCACGCTCAGCCGTCTGCTGGAAATGCAGTCCCACGAGTTCCTGTCGCGGGCACACAAGCCGTAGGGCTGGATGCACAGCCTTCGTAGGGTGTGCCCATTCAACTCAAGCTGCTTGCAGAAACTGTTGTCGATACTGATTCGGTGACAGTTCGGTGTGCTGGCGAAAGAGCCGGGCAAAGAAGCTGGCATCGTCGTAGCCGACTTCGTAGCTGATGGTCTTGATGCTTTTGCGGGTGCCGGAAAGCAGGCCCTTGGCGGTTTCGATGCGCAGCCGTTGCAGGTAATGCAGGGGCTTGTCTCCCGTGGCGGTCTGGAAGCGGCGCATGAAATTGCGGATGCTCATGCTGTGTTCGCGGGCGACATCTTCGAAGCGAAACTTGTCAGCAAAATGCTCTTCGAGCCATTGCTGTATCTGCAAAATGATCACGTCCTGATGCAGTTTTTGCCCGCCGAAACCCATTCGTCCCGGCGAATAATTGCGCTGCACCTCGTAAAGAATGTCGCGGGCTACGGCTTGCGCGACATTTGCCCCGCAGAAGCGCTCGATCAGGTAGATGTACAGGTCACAGGCTGACGTCGTGCCGCCCGCGCAATACACATTGTCCGCATCGGTCAGGTGCTTTTCCTGATTGAGGAGTACTGCGGGGAAGCGTTCGCCAAACTCGCTGAAGAATCGCCAATAAGTGGTCGCCTCCTTGCCATCGAGCAGGCCTGCCTGCGCCAGCCAGAAAACGCCGCTGGCTTCGCCGCACAGCACGGCGCCCTTGGCGTGTTGCTCGCGCAGCCATGGCAAAACCTGGGGGTAGCGCAGGCACAGTGCATCGAAGTCATCCCAGAACGCGGGCAGGATGATCACGTCGCTCTGTTCCAGGCCGCCATCCACGGGCAGGATCACATCGCTGAAGCTGCGCACCGGGAGCCCGTCCGGGCTGACGATGCGGGTTTCGAAGGTCGTCTTGAGGCCCTGGCCCAGCTGTTTGCCGTAGCGCAGGCTGGCGAGATGGAAAAAATCTTTGGCTTGCATCAGGGTTGAAGCGAACACCCCTTCAATGGCCAGGATGCTGACGCGCCGCAGGGGCGCGGAGTGTTGGGTAGACATAATTCTTTTGTTCTTATATGGGAAAGTGGTCAAACAACGGCTGGATCGTCTTATTTTTTGGCGGATGTGTCCAGTGTCCTCGCGCAGGTCATCGGCTTAGGCTCTGCATGCCAATCCGGGCTTACCCACTTTCGCAGGTGCCGCATGATCCCTAGAACCCTGTTCAGCTCCGAGCACGAACTTTTCCGTAGCAGCGTGCGTAAATTTCTCGAACAGGAGGCCGTGCCTTTTCATGCTCAATGGGAAAAACAGGGCTACATCGACCGTGCGCTCTGGAACAAGGCGGGGGAGCAGGGGATGCTGTGCTCGCACCTGCCCGAGGAATATGGCGGCATGGCGGCTGACTTCCTTTACAGCGCCGTGGTGATCGAGGAGGTCGGTCGGTTGGGTTTGACCGGCATTGGTTTTTCTCTGCATTCGGACATCGTTGCGCCGTACATCCTGCATTACGGCAGCGAAGCGTTGAAGCTCAAGTACCTGCCTAAACTGGTGTCGGGCGAGATGGTGACCGCGATCGCGATGACCGAGCCGGGCGCAGGCTCGGACCTGCAGGGGGTGAAAACAACCGCCGTGCTGGACGGTGACGAGTATGTGATCAACGGCTCGAAAACGTTTATCACCAACGGATTTCTGGCCGATTTGGTCATTGTGGTAGCGAAAACCGACCCCAAGGCGGGCGCCAAAGGCACCAGTTTGTTCCTGGTTGAAGCCGATACACCGGGCTTCGCCAAGGGTAAGCGTCTGGAAAAGGTCGGGATGAAGGCGCAAGACACGTCTGAACTGTTTTTCCAGGACGTGCGTGTGCCCAAGGAGAACCTCCTGGGGCAGGCCGGCATGGGGTTCGCGTACTTGATGCAGGAATTGCCGCAGGAGCGCCTCACCGTCGCCATAGGGGCCTTGGCATCGGCTGAGGCGGCGTTGGCGTGGACGTTGGCGTACACCCGTGAGCGTAAAGCGTTCGGCAAGGCGATTGCCGAGTTCCAGAACACCCGCTTCAAACTCGCTGAAATCGCGACCGAAGTGCAGATCGGCCGCGTATTCGTTGATCGTTGCCTGGAGCTTCATTTGCAAGGCAAGCTGGACGTGCCGACGGCCGCGATGGCGAAATATTGGTGCACGGACCTGCAATGCAAGGTGCTCGACGAGTGCGTGCAACTGCATGGCGGCTACGGCTTCATGTGGGAATACCCGATTGCCCGGGCCTGGGCAGATGCTCGGGTACAGCGAATTTACGCCGGGACCAACGAAATCATGAAAGAGATCATCGCCCGGGCGTTGTAACGCAGGTTGGCGCCGTACTACGGCGCCGGGTTTGGGTGATCCTTGTGAATCGCTTCGATGCCCGCCAGCACTTCGTCGGAAAGATTCAGCTCGAAACTGGCGATGTTGCTGTCCAGTTGTTCGAGGGTGGTCGCACCGATGATGTTGCTGGTGACGAACGGCTGGCGAGTGACGAAAGCCAGGGCCATTTGCGCCGGGTCCAGGCCGTGCTCTCGCGCCAACGCGACGTAACGGCTGCAGGCGGCTTCCGATTGCGGGTTGAAGTAGCGGCTGAAGCGGCTGTAAAGACTCAGGCGGCCTTTGGGTGGCCGTGCGCCGTTTTCGTACTTTCCTGACAGCACGCCGAACGCCAGCGGTGAGTAAGCCAGCAGGCCGCATTGCTCACGAATGGCGACTTCTGCAAGGCCGATCTCGAACGTCCGATTGAGCAGGTTGTAAGGGTTCTGGATCGACACTGCACGCGGCCAGCCGCGGCTTTGCGCTAATTCCAGAAACTTCATCGTGCCCCACGGCGTTTCGTTGGACAGGCCTATGTGGCGGATTTTGCCAGCCTTGACCTGCGCGTCGAGTGCTTCGAGGGTGTCTTCCAGCGGCGTGAACTCGCCTTCCTTGTGCGTGTAGCCCAGCTGGCCAAAGAAGTTGGTGCTGCGCTCGGGCCAGTGCAGCTGGTACAGGTCGATGTAGTCAGTCTGCAGGCGCTTGAGGCTGGCATCCACGGCGGCAACGATGTGCTCGCGATTGTGTTTGAGGCTGCCGTCACGGATGTAATCAATGGTGTTGCCAGGCCCGGCGATCTTGCTGGCCAGAATCCAGTCGGCGCGATCGCCTCGGGTTTTGAAATAATTACCGATGAACCGCTCAGTGGTAGCGTAGGTGTCGGCTTTGGGCGGTACGGGGTACATTTCCGCCGTATCAATGAAGTTGATCCCGGCAGCCTTGGCTCTCTCGATCTGCTCAAAGGCCTCTGGCTCGCTGTTCTGCTCGCCCCAGGTCATGGTGCCCAGGCACAGGGCGCTGACGTTCAGGTCGGTTCGGCCGAGTCGGCGGTAATCCATATTTTTCTCCTTTAATTGAGGGGAATCATAAAAGCAGGTTGAAATTTTTTTCGCAATCTGCATAATTCCGCAGCTCTTTGCAGTGGAAGTGATGCGCCGTCTGCCGAAGAATCTTGCCGTATTACGGACGCGCCGACCCGAGCCCCCGACAGCGTCTGTTTCCGGCTGCCTTTGACCTTGTCAAAGTACGCACTATTCAGTAAGATCCGCCGTCTAATTTATCAGGGCGGCCCCTGAGGCTATTAAAGAATGAAGACTTTTACTGCTAAACCGGAAACAGTTCAGCGCGACTGGTTCGTCGTCGACGCTGCTGGTCAGACTCTGGGTCGTCTGGCGACCGAGATCGCGAGCCGTCTGCGTGGCAAGCACAAACCGGAATACACTCCGCACGTCGATACTGGCGATTACATCGTCGTTATCAACGCTGAGCAAATCCGCGTTACCGGTGCTAAAGCCACCGACAAGATCTACTACTCACACTCCGGTTTTCCGGGCGGGATCAAGTCGATCAACTTTGAAAAGCTGATCGCCAAAGCTCCTGAGCGCGTGATCGAGACCGCGGTTAAAGGCATGCTGCCTAAAAACCCGCTGGGTCGCGACATGTATCGTAAGCTGAAAGTCTATGCGGGCACTGCACACCCTCATACTGCTCAGCAGCCCCAAGAACTGAAGTTTTAACGGAATAGTTCATTATGTCGGCGACTCAAAATTACGGCACTGGCCGTCGCAAGACCGCAACCGCTCGCGTTTTCCTGCGTCCAGGTACCGGTAACATCTCCATCAACAACCGTACCCTCGACGGGTTCTTCGGTCGCGAAACTGCCCGTATGGTAGTTCGTCAGCCGTTGGAACTGACCGAGATGACCGAGAAGTTCGACATCTACGTCACCGTTATCGGTGGCGGTGTAAGTGGTCAAGCTGGCGCAATCCGCCACGGTATCACTCGCGCTCTGATGCAGTACGACGAAACCCTGCGCGGCGCTCTGCGCAAAGCAGGCTTCGTAACTCGCGATGCTCGTGAAGTTGAACGTAAGAAAGTTGGCCTGCGTAAAGCGCGTAAGCGTCCGCAGTACTCGAAGCGTTAATTCGCTGCTTCGTTCAAAAGCGCCCAGTTTCCTTTCGGAGCTGGGCGTTTTTTATGGGCGTTCATTTTAGGTGTGACAACTTGCCACATCAACGGGCGCCGCGTGTTATAAGGCTTCAAGCCGTTTCAGGATGGTAATTACCTTGTCAACTAAGGGGCTTTTCATTACCATTCGGCAAAATTTTTACACAGTTCAGATTTTTACTTAGTAGATGCCTGGTTTAACAGGTCACAGAGCTGATGGGAGAGGAACGGAATGAGCAATGACGGCGTGAATGCAGGCCGGCGTCGCTTCCTCGTAGCAGCCACGTCCGTCGTGGGTGCTGCAGGAGCGGTGGGGGCTGCGGTCCCGTTCGTGGGGTCATGGTTTCCCAGTGCCAAGGCGAAAGCCGCAGGTGCACCGGTAAAGGTGAATGTCAGCAAGATCGAAGCAGGTCAGCAGATGATTGCTGAGTGGCGAGGTCAGCCGGTGTTCATCGTTCGTCGTACCGAGGAAATATTGGGAAACCTGAAGAAGATCGAAGGGCAACTCTCCGATCCGAACTCCAAGAAC
Source organism: Pseudomonas sp. ASL8 (assembly GCF_056680355.1). NCBI lineage: Bacteria > Pseudomonadati > Pseudomonadota > Gammaproteobacteria > Pseudomonadales > Pseudomonadaceae > Pseudomonas > Pseudomonas sp. ASL8. Next base: position 2,502,778 of record NZ_CM155278.1, read on the forward strand.
TCAATACAACCGACCTACGTCGACCCAGAGACACGTTCGATCAAGCCAGAGATTCTTCTGTTGGTCGGAATTTGCACCCACTTAGGCTGTTCGCCGACGTTTCGTCCTGAAGTCGCACCCGTTGATCTGGGTAAAGACTGGGTGGGCGGATACTTCTGTCCATGCCACGGCTCTCACTACGATCTGGCAGGCCGCGTCTACAAATCGCAACCAGCCCCTTTGAATTTGCCAGTGCCGCCGCATTCCTATGAGTCGGACAATGTTATTGTCATTGGCGTCGATCCGGAGAAAGCGTGATGAGCAAGTTCATGGACTGGGTTGATGCGCGCTTTCCCGCCACAAAAATGTGGGAAGACCATCTCAGCAAATATTACGCACCAAAAAACTTCAACTTCTTCTACTTCTTCGGCTCGCTGGCTTTGCTGGTGCTGGTCAATCAGATCGTTACGGGTGTCTGGCTGACCATGAGTTACACGCCGTCGGCTGAAGAGGCGTTTGCTTCTGTCGAATACATCATGCGTGACGTGGAATACGGCTCGATCCTGCGCCTGCTCCACTCCACCGGGGCCTCCGCCTTCTTTATCGTGGTTTATCTGCATATGTTCCGTGGCTTGCTCTACGGTTCCTACCAGAAGCCGCGCGAGTTGGTATGGGTCTTCGGGATGCTGATCTACCTGGCGCTGATGGCTGAAGCCTTCATGGGTTATCTGCTGCCTTGGGGTCAGATGTCCTACTGGGGCGCCCAGGTGATCATCTCGCTGTTCGGTGCGATCCCGGTGATTGGCGGCGACCTGACGCAGTGGATTCGTGGTGACTACCTGATTTCCGGGATTACCCTGAACCGCTTCTTTGCCCTCCATGTGGTCGCGTTGCCGATCGTCATTCTGGGTCTGGTGGTGTTGCACGTTCTGGCGCTGCATGAAGTCGGTTCGAACAACCCTGATGGCGTCGACATCAAGAAGCACAAAGACGAAAACGGTATACCGCTGGACGGCATTGCCTTCCACCCGTACTACACCGTGAAAGATATCGTCGGCGTGGTGGTGTTCCTGTTCATCTTCTGCTCGATCGTGTTCTTCTTCCCTGAGATGGGTGGCTACTTCCTCGAGAAGCCTAACTTCGAAGTGGCGAACGCCTTCAAGACTCCATTGCACATTGCTCCTGTTTGGTACTTCACGCCGTTCTACGCGATCCTGCGTGCGATTCCGGACAAGCTCATGGGCGTTATCGCCATGGGTGCTGCGATTGCCGTGCTGTTCGTGTTGCCATGGCTCGACCGTAGTCCGGTCAAGTCCATGCGCTACAAAGGCTGGCTGAGCAAGGGCTGGTTGGTAGTGTTCTGCGTGGCCTTCGTGATTCTGGGTGTGTTGGGCGTTCTGCCGCCAACCCCTGAGCGCACGATCTTGTCGCAGGTCTGTACATTCCTGTACTTCGCCTACTTCATTCTGATGCCGTTCTATACCCGGCTCGAGAAGACCAAACCGGTTCCAGAAAGGGTGACTGGCTGATGAAAAAGCTATTTGCTGTATTGATGTTTGCGCTTCTGCCTACCTTGTCCTTTGCAAACGCAGAGGGTCCTGAGCTGGAGAAGGTCGATATCGACGTGTCTGACAAGGCCGCGATGCAGGATGGGGCGCGTACCTTCGCCAACTACTGCATGGGCTGTCACAGTGCCAAGTTCCAGCGCTATGAACGCGTTGCGGACGATTTGGGCATCTCTCACGATCTGATGCAGGAAAAACTGATATTCACCGGCGCCAAAATTGGCGACCACATGAGTATCGGCATGCAGCCTTCTGACGCGAAAGCCTGGTTCGGCGCGGCACCGCCCGATCTGACCCTGGTGGCCCGTGTTCGTGGTACTGACTGGCTCTACAGCTACCTGCGTTCGTTCTACGAAGATCCGACGCGTCCTTGGGGCGTGAACAACACGATTTTCCCGAACGTCGGCATGCCAAACGTTCTGGTCGGCCTGCAAGGTCGTCAGGTGATCGGTTGCAAGCAAGTGCAAGTGGTTGAGGGCGGCAAGAAGCAATATGATCCGTTGACCGGTACTCCGCTGACTCATGAAGCGTGCGATCAACTGACCGTGTTGCCGAAAACCGGTGCGCTGAACGAAGAGCAGTTCGATGAGAAGGTCAAGAATCTCGTGACCTTCCTGGCCTACTCGGCAAACCCGGTGAAGCTGGAACATCAGCGCATCGGTACGTATGTATTGCTCTACCTGGCGTTCTTCTTCGTATTCGCTTACCTGCTGAAGCGCGAATACTGGAAAGATGTCCATTGATCAAGTTGTAATCCCTGCTGTTAACGATGCGCGCCCTAGGGCGTCTCTTTAAAGATAACGAGCGTGGGGCAGGTAGGGCGAAGGTGGTCAGGTTGGGTCATTCATGTTTGATGGATGAGCCGCCGGGCTGCTTTCAACGGCCACCTGTTTCTGCGCGGTCGATATCGGAGGCGCCCTTTGGGCGCGCTCGTTTTTCTGCTTCTGAAAACTTTAACAAGCGAGGAGGACCGCCATGGGCGTGACCAATCGGTTGGCCTGTTACTCCGACCCCGCCGACCACTATTCCCACCGCGTGCGCATTGTGCTCGCAGAGAAAGGTGTCAGCGCTGAGATCATTGATGTAGTGGCGGGTCGTCATCCGCCAAAGCTGATCGAGGTGAACCCGTACGGCAGCGTGCCAACACTGGTCGATCGTGACCTGGCGCTGTACGAGTCGACAGTGATAATGGAATATCTGGATGAACGTTACCCGCATCCACCTCTGCTGCCGGTCTATCCGGTCGCGCGTGCCAATAGCCGTCTGCTGATTCATCGCATTCAGCGTGATTGGTGTGGTCTGGTGGATTTGATTCTGGATTCGCGCAGCAAAGAGCCTGCTCGTGTTCAGGCGCGTAAAGAGCTGCGTGAAAGCCTTACCGGCGTTTCTCCGCTGTTCGCTGATAAACCTTTTTTCCTCAGTGAAGATCAAAGTCTGGTCGACTGTTGTCTATTGCCCATACTCTGGCGTCTCCCGATCCTGGGTATAGAATTGCCGCGGCCAGCCAAGCCGCTGCTTGATTACATGGAGCGCCAATTTGCGCGTGAAGCTTTCCAGACAAGTCTGTCCGGTGCTGAACGCGATATGCGCTAAGGCTTAAGGAGCCGTTGATGAACTCCAGTCGCCCTTATTTGATTCGCGGTTTGTATGAGTGGATTGTCGATAACGATTGCACCCCGCACATGCTGGTCAATGCGGAGTACCCGTCGGTACAGGTCCCTCAGGGCTTTGCCAATGACGGTCAGATTGTTTTGAATGTGTCGCCCAGTGCTGTGCGTCATCTGCACATGGATAACGACGCCGTCAGCTTCGAAGGCCGCTTCGGTGGCGTGCCACATACGTTGTACGTCCCTATAGCCGCGATCCTGGGCATTTATGCTCGTGAGAATGGCCAAGGTATGGTTTTCGATCTGGAGCCTCCTCTGGAAGAGGATGGCGTGATCGAACCCGATGATGACAGTCCGCCACCGGGTAGCGAACCACCGCGACCTACCGGCAGGCCCAGTCTGAAAGTGGTCAAGTAACCTGAAGCAAAGAGTCAAAAAAAAGGCGATCCCCAGGGATCGCCTTTTTTGATTCGCGGTTTTGCCATCGAGACAAAACCGGCGTGCTGCTGTTAATCAATGTACTCAAACAGCTTGACGATTTTCTGTACGCCCGACACGCCCTGCACCAGGTTGGTTGCGCGGGTGGCTTCCTGTTGAGTCACCAGACCCAGCAGGTAGACGATGCCATTTTCAGTCACGACTTTGATGCGCGAGCCTGGAATGGTGTTGTCAGTCAGCATTTGCGTCTTGATCTTGGTGGTCAGCCAGGCGTCATTGTTGCGCGCCAGCAGCGAGGAGGGTGCGATGACTTGAAGTTCGTTGTTGACCTTCTTGACGCGCTGCACGGAGCTGGCGGCTTGCTCTGCGAGGGCTTTCAGGTCGGCGCGTGGTGTCTGGCCCGCGAGCAATACGATGCCGTTAAAGCTGCTCACGACGATATGCGAGCCTTCGTCGAGATCGGGGTTGGCCTTGGCAACGTTGACCGCGACCTTGGTTTCGATCAGGGAGTCATCGATCTTGCTACCGAAAGTCCGGGTACCACGATCATCCTCAATGGGCTTGTCGCGGGTTGCGGTCAGGACCGAGCTGCATCCGCTGATGCTGAGGCACAGTGTCAAAGCCAGTAGGCTAAGGCGATTAGGGGTCATTCTTCACTCCCGAACAGTTGGCTGTCGATCAAATCGCATAGGCAATGGATCGTCAGCAGATGGACTTCTTGAATCCGTGCGGTGACTTTGGCCGGGACACGTATCTCCACGTCCTCGGGCAGTAGCAACGAGGCCATGTCGCCACCGTCGCGCCCCGTCAATGCTACGACAATCATTTCGCGATCATGTGCGGCCTGGATGGCTTGAATAATGTTCGCCGAGTTGCCGCTGGTGGAAATCGCCAGCAGGACATCGCCCGGTTGACCCAGTGCGCGGATCTGTTTGGAGAAGATTTCGTTATAGCTGTAGTCGTTGGCGATGGAGGTGATGGTCGAGCTGTCGGTGGTCAGCGCAATCGCGGGCAGGCTTGGGCGCTCACGCTCGAAGCGATTGAGCAGCTCCGAGGAGAAGTGCTGTGCGTCACCGGCCGAGCCGCCATTGCCACAGGAAAGCATTTTGCCCTCGTTGAGCAGGGCATTCACCATGACCTGGCTGGCTTGCTCAATGTAGGGGGCAAGCACTTCCATCGCCTGCTGCTTGGTATCGATGCTGGCCTGGAAAAGCTGGCGAACTCGGGATTGCATGTCCATCGGGTGACCTTAAGTAGGGCGGCTGCTCCAGGCACAAGAAAGTGCAGCCTGCAAAGCAAAGAGCGAAATCGGTGTGTGGGCTTTCTATACGTCAGGGCTTGAAACGCGCCGTCCAAAGGGTCAGTCGGGCGCTTTGAATCAGCTATCAAATGCGTTCTTCACCCAGTCCAGCGGAGGTGCGCTGCCGGGGTCGCCATTAATGGCCACCACATCGAAACGGCATGGGGAATCTGCCCAGCGCGACTCTTTTTGGAGAAAAAACTGTGCGGCGAGTATGAGCTTTCCACGCTTGCGGACATCGACGCTTTCCAGCGCTCCGCCCCAGCCTGCGTGACGTCGATAGCGAACCTCGACGAATACTACTGTATCGCCGTCGAGCATGACCAGATCGAGCTCGCCTCGTTTACATAACCAGTTCTGCGTAATCAGGCGCAGGCCCTGTTGTTGCAAATGTTGCAGGGCGTAGGCTTCAGCCTCGCGCCCTGCTTGTTGCCGAGGGGTGCTCGGCATTAACGCGGAGTGTCCGGCAGATGCTGAACCTTGCCGCCGACAAACTGGGCCCATGGCAATTGACGCTCGACACGTTGACCCGAACCCATGCTCAGGCTGCCGGTCAGGCCGTCGATGCGGCTGTCTGGCAGGGTTTTGAGCTGTGCCAGGCGCGGTGCCAGACGATAAGCGTCGATCCCCATGGCGTACAGTCGGCCAAGGCTGCCTGCCGCTTGTGGCCATTGCACGGTCACTTGCTGGCGCAGTGGATCGTTGGTGTTGAGCAGCCACGGCGTTTCACAGAAGCGAATGCCTTCCAGGTCCAGATACTGCGCCTGGTCGCCGCTGTTGGTGAACAGGTGTGAAGTCGCGTACACCGGAACATCGCCTGCGTACTGGAACACCAGCGTGGGCTTGATCTGCTGCGCTTGCTGAGGCGTTACCGCGAGGAAGATGAAGTCGATGTCCTGGCGACGTGTCGGTTGTGCCGCTACTTGCGTGCCGACGGTGCTTTGCAGGCTCTTGGCGCGAGCTTCGCTGTTCCGGAGCTGGAACATGTCAGCGATTTGCTGGGCCAGGGCGACAGGCTGGTCGACATGTTCAGCAACGATAAACGTGCCGCCGGCCGCTTGCCAGCTCTGGCGGAAGGCATCCAGGACGCGGTCGCCCCATTCGCCTTTAGGGACCATGGCTGCGGCACTGCGCTTGCCATCGGCCCAGGCGCGACGTGCGACTTCGCGGGCTTCGTCTTCAGCGGCAAGGCCGAACTGGAACAGCTGCGGTGGTCCGTCCCGGCCTGCGTCGCTGTAGTTCAGCGCCAGTGTGGTGATAGGCAATTGCGGGCGGCTGCTCAGTTGTTTGACCAGCGGCTTTTCCAGCGGACCGATGACCAACTGCACGCCTGATGCTTTGGCCTGGCGGTAGAAGTCATCGAGAGAGGTCAGGTGCGAGCTGTCGAACACTTCGATGGCTGGCGGCTTTTGGCCTGCTTGCTGCGCCTGGTAGTGCGCCGCCATAAAGCCTTCACGCAATGCGCGGGCAACAGACGCGAGCGGGCCGTCTTGCGGCAGCAGCAGGGCGATTTTGGTCAGTGGTTCGCTGGTCAGCGCCTTGAGTTGGGCCAGTGGGGCTGGCAGTTGCAGGGCGGCCGGGTGCTGTGGGTTTTGCGCTTTCCAGGCATCGATGGCCGCCTGTTGTTGCTCCAGGGTGCCGCCGCCTTTGACTGCGCGGGCCAGGCTCAGCCAGCCACTCAGGTCATTGTTGCTGGTGCTTTGCAGTTGCTCGGCGGGCAAGCCGGCAACCAGTGCCCAGATTGCTTCATGGTTAGCGCTGGCTTGAGCGCCCTTGAGCAATGGCGCAATAAATACTCGCTCGCTGGCAGCAGGCATGATCTGCCCGTCAGCTTCCAGGGCGCGTGCCTGGACCAGCCCGGTGCGTATCTGCTGCTCGACCGGCAGCTCACCCAGTCGTTGCAGGCTAGGGTGGCTCAGGGCTGTCAGCGCGGCCTTGGGCTGGTTGCGGCCCAGCGCCAGTTCAGCGGATAGCGTGCTGGCATACACCTGTTGCGCAGGCTTGAGCTGATCAAGAGGCACCTGCTCGAGAATCCGCGCGGCGCGACCTGGGTCATTTTGCCGATTGGCCTGATCGGCTGCACTGAGTCTCAGCAGTGCAGCTTTATCGGGCGACTTGGCGGCAGCGGCTTGTTCGAGCAATTGCTCGATGCTGGCGTCCGGAGTGCGTGGAAGCTCGCCAAGACTTGACGAGGGCGAGCTGGCGCAAGCTGCCAACAGGGCAGCAAGAAAGAGGGCAGAGAACAGCCGCAGGCAAGCGATCATGTAAGTGTTCCTGATACTCGAGCAAATTAGCGGGGAATTGTACCCAAGCACTGGCCGGGGCGCGATGTTAGTGGCGTTAAAGCGGTCATATTGGTCGTTGGGCCGGGAAATAAGGATGAATCCAGCCTTTTTTCATGCTGTTCATCCTCTGTTGCAACGAAAGCAAACGCTTTTTTCATTCTTTTTTAAGTGCTGACCTTGGCCGGCTACCCATTGGTTCATGCCGTAATCTGTACAATGCGTTTTTTTCACCAACACAAGAGGTGTGCGCTTTGACTGCTCCAGGTGCTTTGAATTCCGCTGCTGGCTCGCTTTATGTCGTGGCCACGCCTATCGGTAACCTGGATGATATGAGCGTGCGCGCATTAAAAGTGTTGCGAGAGGTTGCGCTGATTGCCGCTGAAGATACTCGCCACTCGTTACGGCTGATGCAGCATTTCGGTATTTCCACGCCCTTGGCTGCCTGTCACGAGCACAACGAGCGTGAGGAGGGGAGTCGATTCATTACACGGCTGCTCGCGGGCGATGACGTCGCACTGATCTCTGATGCAGGGACGCCGCTTATCTCTGATCCCGGTTATCACCTGGTGCGACAGGCGCGTGCCGCTGGCATCGCGGTGGTTCCAGTGCCGGGTGCCTGTGCGCTGATCGCGGCCTTGTCAGCGGCCGGCTTGCCCTCGGACCGGTTTATTTTCGAAGGCTTCTTGCCAGCCAAAGCGGTAGGGCGGCGGGCGCGACTTGAACTGCTGAAAGAAGAGCCGCGCACCTTGATCTTCTATGAGGCGCCACACCGCATCCTTGAGTGCCTGCAAGACCTGGAACTGGTGTTCGGCCCTGAGCGTCCGGCGTTGTTGGCGCGCGAGCTGACTAAAACCTTCGAAACCCTCAAAGGTCTGCCCTTGGCGGAGCTTCGTGCGTTCGTCGAAGGTGACAGTAATCAGCAGCGCGGTGAATGCGTGGTGCTGGTGGCAGGCTGGACCTTGCCCGAAGATGAGGACGTCATCGGTACCGAAGCTCGGCGTATCCTGGATTTGCTGCTGGAGGAGATGCCTCTCAAACGCGCGGCGGCCTTGGCGGCGGAGATCACCGGGGTGCGCAAGAATTTGCTTTATCAGGTAGCGCTGGAAAAACAAAAAGATGCATAAAAGATCCTTCTTGGCCTGACCGTCAAAATGCGCGGGACTTATTAAAGCTTGTTCTTGAGCCTCCGTGCCGCTAACCTTGGCGGCGGAGAGTCGATTGGACAGTCGCTGCCTTCTATTGTTCCGCAATAGGGGGGGGAGGAAAGTCCGGGCTCCATAGGGCAGAGTGCCAGGTAACGCCTGGGAGGCGCGAGCCTACGGAAAGTGCCACAGAAAATAACCGCCTAAGCACTTCGGTGCCGGTAAGGGTGAAAAGGTGCGGTAAGAGCGCACCGCACGTCTGGCAACAGTTCGTGGCAAGGTAAACCCCACTCGGAGCAAGACCAAATAGGGTTCCAAGGCGTGGCCCGCGCTGGAACCGGGTAGGTTGCTAAAGGCGTCCAGTGATGGCCGTCGTAGAGGAATGACTGTCCTCGACAGAACCCGGCTTACAGATCGACTCTCCACCTTTTCCCCCTCTCTGCTTTTTCGTAGCAGAAGCGCTTTTGTAATATCAAAAAAATCTTACTCTTGATAAATCACTTTAACTTCGAGCCACAGTGCTTTGAGTCAATTCAGGTTTATTCGTCAAAACAATTGAGAAATTGTTCCTTCACCTGTTTTTCCCCTCCTAAATCTCCGATCTGTAAGGGTTTTCCTTAGGACCGCGCCTTGACGGTGTGGTGGGCGCATTCCTATAGTGTGCACAAGTGGCGAGAAGTGGCATGAAGTGGGTTTTTTCGCCGTAAAAAGTTAATATTCGGAGATCGCGGTTGTGTTTCGTGGTGCTAATGCAATCAATCTCGATGCAAAGGGCCGTCTCGCTATGCCGAGCCGGTACCGCGACGAGCTGGATTCGCTTAGCGCCGGGCAGTTGATCGTGACAATTGATGCTGCCAGCCCCTGCTTATGTTTGTACCCATTGTCCGAATGGGAATTGATTGAAGCCAAATTGCGTGATTTGCCGACATTTCGTGAAGAGAACCGTCGCTTGCAACGGTTATTGATCGGGAATGCGGTTGATTTAGAGCTTGATGGTAGCGGCCGTTTTCTGGTCCCGCCGCGCCTTCGCGATTATGCCAAGTTGGATAAGCGCGTGATGTTAGTTGGCCAGCTTAATAAGTTTCAACTGTGGGACGAGGACGCCTGGAACGCTCTTGCTGAAGCGGATCTGGCGGCCATTCAACAACCGGGCGCTATGCCTGATGAACTGCGTGATTTGATCTTGTGACTATGAATAGCGGCTTTACCCACATCACCGTACTGCTTGATGAAGCTGTAGAGGCTCTCGCGGTGCGTGCCGATGGCTGCTACCTGGATGGCACGTTTGGGCGTGGCGGACACAGCCGTTTGATATTGCAGCACCTGGGTCCCGGCGGTCGCTTGCTGGGATTCGATAAAGACCCCCAGGCAATTGCCACCGGGCAAGCGCTGGCGGCCGAAGACGGCCGCTTTGTCATTGTGCAGCGCAGCTTTGCCGAGCTGGGTTCTGAACTCGAAAGTCGCGGTCTTGCGGGCAAGGTCAGCGGCGTTTTGCTCGACCTTGGCGTGTCCTCTCCGCAGCTGGACGACCCTGAGCGCGGTTTCAGCTTCATGAACGACGGTCCGCTGGACATGCGCATGGACCCGAGTCGTGGCATCAGCGCTGCCGATTTTATCGCCACTGCATCAGCAGAAGAAATCGCCCGTGTGTTCAAGGAATACGGCGAAGAACGCTTTGCCAAGCGCATGGCAAATGCCGTGGTTCAGCGTCGTGAGACCCAGCGTTTCGAGCGCACGGGCGATCTGGCTGAAGTGCTCAAGGTTGCCAACCCTGCGTGGGAAAAAGGCAAGAATCCAGCGACCCGCGCGTTCCAGGGATTGCGTATTCACGTCAACAACGAGCTGGGCGATCTTGAAGCCGGGCTTGAGGCTGCACTCGAAGCGCTGGAAATCGGTGGCCGTCTGGTTGTGATCAGCTTCCACTCGCTGGAAGATCGCATCGTCAAACTGTTCATGCGCAAGCTCGCCAAAGGCGAAGCCGACAAAATGCCCCGCGACCTGCCGATTCGTTTTCAGGCGTTTGATCCAAAAATCAAAATCCTGGGCAAGGCGCAATTCGCCTCCGAGACTGAAACCAAAGCCAATCCACGTTCGCGTAGCGCTGTCATGCGTGTGGCGGAGAAGCTCCGGTGAGCCGGCTTTTTCTCAAGCCTCTGCCTGGCGGCAGTTTCATTATGTTGCTGCTGTTCGTTGCCGTGCTCGTTTCGGCGATCGGCGTGGCTTACAGCGCACACTGGAACCGGCAGTTACTTAACTCCCTGTACTCCGAGCTGAGCGTGCGCGACAAAGCGCAGGCAGAGTGGGGGCGCCTGATTCTCGAGCAAAGCACCTGGACCGCCCACAGCCGGATTGAAACGCTGGCCAGCGAACAGCTGAAAATGCGTATCCCCAGCGCTGCTGAAGTGCGGATGGTGGCGCCATGATGAAGCTCGAGGGCGCCCTCTATCCCTGGCGCTTTCGCGTGGTGGTGGGGCTGCTTGGGATCATGGTGGGCGCGATCTGCTGGCGCATCATCGATCTGCAGGTGATTGACCATGACTTCCTGAAAGGTCAGGGCGATGCTCGCAGCGTACGGCACATCCCTATCCCGGCTCACCGTGGCTTGATCACCGACCGCAACGGCGAGCCGTTGGCGGTCAGTACGCCCGTGACGACGCTGTGGGCCAACCCGAAAGAAATGCAACTGGCCAAAGAAAAATGGCCTGCGCTTGCCGCCGCTCTGGGCCAGGACGCAAAACTGCTCGGCGACCGCCTGGATGCTCAGGCCGGTAAAGAATTCATCTACCTGGTTCGCGGCCTGACGCCGGAGCAAGGTCAAGTCGTGCTCGACCTGAAAGTCCCAGGCGTCTATGGCATCGAAGAGTTCCGGCGTTTCTACCCGGCGGGCGATGTCACTGCGCACATGGTCGGCTTCACCGACCTGGACGACCACGGTCGTGAAGGGGTCGAACTGGCGTATGACGACTGGCTGGCCGGTGTACCGGGCAAGCGACAGGTCATCAAGGATCGGCGCGGACGACTTATCAAGGATGTCCAGGTTACAAAAAACGCCAAGGCCGGGAAGACCTTGGCTTTGTCTATTGATCTGCGCCTGCAATATCTGGCCACCCGCGAGTTGCGCAACGCCATTCAGGAAAACGACGCCAAAGCTGGCAGCCTGGTGATCATGGACGTGAAGACTGGCGAAGTATTGGCCATGGTCAACTCGCCGACCTACAACCCCAACAACCGTCGCACCATGGTGCCGGCGGCGATGCGTAACCGCGCCATTATCGACGTGTTCGAGCCCGGCTCGACCATGAAGCCGATCTCCATGACCGCCGCTCTGGACAGTGGCCGCTGGAAACCTACCGACAAAGTCGAGGTTTACCCAGGCACACTGCAGATCGGCAAATACACCATTCGTGACGTTACCAAGACCGAGGGCCCGATCCTCGATTTGACCGGGATCCTGATCAACTCCAGTAACGTCGGTATGAGCAAGGTGGCCTTCGACGTCGGCGGCGAAGCGATTTTCCGTGCGATGCAGCGAGTCGGGCTGGGCCAATACACTGGCCTGGGTTTCCCGGGCGAGCGCGTTGGCAATTTGCCCAACTACCGTGAGTGGCGCAAAGCAGAAACCGCGACCTTGTCCTACGGCTACGGTCTGTCGGTCACCGCGTTGCAACTGGTGCATGCCTATTCCGCGCTGGCCAACAATGGCCGTATCGTGCCGCTGACCATCCTGAAAACCGATACGCCACCGGAGGCTACCCAGGCGATTCCGGAGGCCACCGCAAAAACCGTACAAGGCATGTTGCAGCAAGTGATCGAAGACCCGCGTGGTGTGTTCCGCGCCCGGGTGCCGTCCTACCATGTGGCCGGCAAAAGCGGTACCGCACGTAAAACAGCGGTGGGCACCAAGGGTTACGCCGAAAACTCCTATCGCTCTTTGTTCGCAGGCTTTGGTCCGATGAGCAACCCGCGGTACGCGGTAGTCGTGGTCATCGACGAACCCGGCAAAGCGGGCTACTACGGTGGTCTGGTGTCGGCGCCAGTATTTAGCAAGGTCATGTCCGGCACGTTGCGACTGATGAACGTTACCCCGGATAACCTGGCCCCTATTCCCACGCAGGAACAAGTCAATGCTGCGCCTGTTGTTAAAGGAGGGCGTGGTTAATGCCTGTTAGCCTGAACAAGATTTTTGCCCACGCCGAGCGCGATCTGTTGATCCGCGAGTTGACTCTCGACAGCCGTAATGTGCGGGCTGGCGATCTGTTTCTGGCGGTGCCGGGCGGCAAACTCGATGGTCGTGCGCATATCGCCGATGCGCTCAAGCGGGGCGCTGCGGCAGTTGCTTACGAAGTTGAAGGCGCAACAGTTTTGCCCATCACTGATGCGCCGTTGATTCCGGTCAAGGGCTTGGGGGCACAACTGTCCGACATCGCCGGGCGCTTTTATGGTGACCCGAGCCGCAGCCTGAATCTGGTGGGCGTCACCGGCACCAACGGTAAAACCAGTGTCACCCAGTTGGTCGCGCAAGCGCTGGATCAGCTTGGGCAACACTGTGGGATTGTTGGCACCCTGGGCACAGGGTTTTACGGCGCGCTGCAAAGCGGCCGTCATACCACGCCTGATCCGATAGCCGTGCAAGCGATGCTGGCCGATTTGAAGAAAGCCGGCGCGCGTGCGGTGGCGATGGAAGTGTCTTCCCACGGTCTGGATCAGGGACGTGCGACTGCATTGGCGTTCGACGTCGCGGTGCTGACCAACCTGTCCCGTGATCATCTGGACTACCACGGCACGATGGAAGCCTACGCAGCCGCCAAGGCGAAATTGTTTGCCTGGCCAGATCTGCATTGCCGGGTGATCAATCTGGATGACGATTTCGGTCGGCAACTGGTCAAAGAAAAACACGAATCGCGGCTGATCAGCTACAGCCTTGACGATCCCCGCGCAGACCTTTACTGCCGTGATGCGCACTTCGATGACGATGGCGTACGCGCCATGCTGGTCACCGCGCAAGGCGAGCACAATCTGCAAAGTAGCCTGCTGGGTCGTTTCAATCTGAGCAACGTGCTGGCTGCGGTCGGCGCGCTGATGGGCCTGGACTACGCGCTGGATGAAATTTTAAGCGTGCTGCCGAAACTGGAAGGTCCGGTCGGTCGCATGCAGCGCCTGGGCGGCGGCACCCAGCCGTTGGTCGTGGTCGATTACGCACACACCCCCGACGCGCTTGAAAAAGTCCTCGAAGCTCTGCGCCCGCACGCCAAGGGCCGGCTGATGTGCCTGTTCGGTTGTGGCGGGGATCGAGATCGCGGCAAGCGTCCGTTGATGGCTGAAGTGGTTGAGCGGCTGGCGGATACGGTCGTGGTCACCGATGACAATCCACGGACAGAAGTGCCTGCGCAGATTTTCGATGACATCCGCCAAGGGTTTGTTGCCGTCGATAAAGTCAGCTTTGTTGCCGGTCGCGGTCAGGCCATTGCCCAATTGATTGCCAGTGCCAGCGCGGCGGACGTGATCGTGTTGGCAGGCAAGGGTCATGAGGACTACCAGGAAATCGAGGGCGAGCGCCATGCGTTCTCCGATCTGGAAGAAGCCGGCAAAGCGTTGACTGCATGGGGGGTGGCACATGCTTAAGCCGCTGACGTTCAGTCAACTGATCGGGCCACTCGCTGGCCGTCAGGTCAATGCAGATTGCAGCTTTACCGGTGTCAGCATCGACAGCCGCGCGATTGTTCCGGGCCAGCTGTTTATAGCGCTGACCGGTCCACGTTTCGACGGCCATGATTATCTTGATGACGTCGCGAGCAAAGGCGCGGTCGGTGCGTTGGTCGAGCGTGAGGTTGCAGGCTCCGTTCTGCCGCAACTGGTGGTCGAAGATACCCGTCAGGCGCTGGCGCAGCTCGGTGCCCTGAACCGTAATGCGTTCGACAAGCCGCTTGCCGCGATCACCGGCTCCAGCGGTAAAACCACGGTCAAGGAAATCCTCGCGAGCATCTTGCGCACGCGCGGGCCGGTACTGGCCACGCGCGGTAATTTGAACAACGACCTGGGGGTTCCGCTGACCCTGCTCGAGCTGGCGCCTGAACACACGGCCGCAGTGATCGAGCTGGGCGCTTCACGTGTCGGCGAAATTGCCTACACCGTCAGCCTGGCCAAACCCCATGTCGCACTGATCACCAATGCCGGAACTGCCCACGTGGGTGAGTTCGGCGGCCCGGAAAAAATTGTCCAGGCCAAGGGTGAAATTATCGATGGCCTCGACGCAACCGGTATCGCGGTACTCAATCGTGATGACAAGGCGTTCGCCATCTGGCAAGCACGGGCGGATGGACGCCAGGTCGTGAGCTTTTCCTTGAGCGACGAGGCTGCTGATTTCTACTCGCGTGATCTGACCCGCGATGTTCGCGGGTGCCCGAGTTTCACATTGCACGGTCCGTCCGGCGCGGCGTCTGTCCAGCTCAATCTGCTGGGCACGCACAACGTCACCAACGCCCTGGCTGCTGCTGCGGCGGCGCATGCCTTGGGTGTTTCGCTGGAAGGCATCGTTGCAGGGGTTAATGCGGTACAGCCAGTCAAAGGTCGTGCGGTTGCGCAATTGGCCACTAATGGTATTCGCGTAATCGACGACACGTATAACGCTAACCCCACCTCAATGTGCGCTGCCGTTGATATACTCGCCGGCTTTTCTGGGCGCACCGTTCTGGTGCTCGGGGATATTGGCGAGTTGGGCGAGTGGGCGGAAGAAGGCCATCGTCAGGTCGGCGCATACGCTGCGGGCAAGGTGTCGGCGTTATATGCGGTGGGGCCTTTTATGACCCATGCCGTGAACGCTTTTGGCCAGCACGCTCGCCACTTCACCAACCAGACCGACCTGATCGCGGCGCTTGGCGCCGAGCAGGACACTAATACCACTATTTTGATCAAGGGTTCACGCAGCGCTGCGATGGAAAACATCGTCGCGGCTTTGTGTGGTTCTAGCCGGGAGAAACACTAATGCTGCTGCTGCTGGCGGAATATCTGCAACAGTTCTACAAAGGCTTCGCGGTCTTTCAATACCTGACTCTGCGCGGGATTCTCGGCGTGCTCACTGCGTTGTCGCTCTCGCTGTGCCTGGGTCCATGGATGATTCGCACCCTGCAGAATCGCCAGATCGGCCAATCGGTACGTAATGACGGTCCGCAGTCTCACCTCTCCAAGTCGGGCACACCGACCATGGGCGGCGCGTTGATCCTCTCGGCGATTACCGTCAGCACCCTGCTGTGGGCTGATCTGAGCAACCGTTATGTCTGGGTCGTGTTGATCGTCACGTTGCTGTTCGGTGGCATTGGTTGGGTCGACGATTACCGCAAAGTGATCGAGAAGAACTCCAAGGGGCTGCCTAGCCGCTGGAAATACTTCTGGCAGTCAGTGTTCGGCCTTGGCGCCGCGATTTTCCTTTATGCGACTGCGCCGTCCGCGGTAGAAACCACCCTGATCCTGCCGATGCTCAAGGATGCCAGCATCCCGCTCGGTGCCGGCTTCATGGTGCTGACCTATTTCGTCATCGTCGGATCGAGCAACGCAGTCAACCTGACGGATGGTCTCGACGGTCTGGCGATCCTGCCGACGGTGATGGTTGGCGGTGCGCTGGGTATCTTCTGCTACCTGTCGGGTAACGTGAAATTCGCTGAATACCTGCTGATCCCTTATGTACCGGGCGCGGGTGAACTGATTGTGTTCTGCGGCGCGTTGATTGGCGCAGGTCTGGGCTTTCTCTGGTTCAACACGTACCCGGCGCAAGTTTTCATGGGCGACGTCGGTGCCTTGGCACTCGGCGCCGCACTGGGCACCATTGCCGTGATCGTTCGTCAGGAAATCGTCCTGTTCATCATGGGCGGTGTATTCGTGATGGAAACCCTTTCAGTCGTCATCCAGGTCGCGTCCTTCAAGTTGACCGGTCGCCGTGTGTTCCGCATGGCACCGATTCACCACCACTTTGAACTCAAAGGCTGGCCCGAGCCGCGCGTGATTGTCCGTTTCTGGATCATCACCGTGATTCTGGTGCTGATCGGCCTTGCCACCCTGAAACTGAGGTAGAACGAGTGTCTCTGATCGTTTCTGACCACTTCCGCATCGTTGTCGGTCTCGGCAAGAGCGGCATGTCCCTGGTTCGCTTCCTGGCGAAGCAGGGCGTGTCGTTTGCTGTGGCTGATACGCGGGACAATCCGCCTGAGTTGGCGACGTTGCGTCAGGACTACCCGCAGGTGGAAGTACGTTGCGGCGAGCTGGATGTGGAGTTTCTCTGCCGTGCCGACGAGCTGTACGTCAGCCCCGGCCTGGCATTGGCGACCCCTGCATTGCAGCAAGCGGCGGCCCGTGGCGTGAAATTGTCGGGTGATATCGAGTTGTTCGCGCGTAACGCGAAGGCGCCCATCGTTGCAATCAGCGGTTCGAATGCGAAAAGCACGGTCACCACGCTGGTGGGTGAAATGGCGGCCGCAGCGGGTAAACGTGTTGCAGTCGGCGGCAACCTCGGCACCCCGGCGCTGGACCTGCTCGATGACTCGGTCGAGTTGTACGTGCTTGAGCTCTCCAGCTTCCAGCTTGAAACCACTGACCAACTCGGCGCTGAAGTGGCGACTGTGTTGAACGTCAGCGAAGATCACATGGACCGTTACAGCGGCCTGCCGGCGTATCACTTGGCCAAGCACCGGATTTTCCGTGGTGCCCGGCAAGTGGTGGTCAATCGGCAGGACGCACTGTCGCGGCCGCTGATCGGTGAAGGCTTGCCGTGCTGGACCTTCGGTCTGAACACACCAGATTTCCACGGTTTCGGTCTGCGCGAAGAGAACGGCGAAAAATACCTCGCCTTCCAGTTCGACACCCTGATGCCGGTCCGCGAGCTGAAAATTCGCGGCGCACACAATCAATCCAATGCCTTGGCTGCGTTGGCGCTCGGGCATGCAGTGGGCTTGCCGTTTGACGCCATGCTCAGCGCCTTGCGCACCTTCACCGGCCTCGCGCATCGCTGCCAATGGCTGCGTGAGCGTGCAGGTGTCAGCTATTACGACGACTCCAAAGCCACCAACGTTGGCGCCGCGCTGGCTGCCATCGAAGGCCTGGGCGTGGATATCACGGGCAAGCTGGTGTTGATCGCAGGCGGAGATGGCAAGGGTGCTGATTTCAGCGCCTTGCGTGCCCCTGTCGTCGCCTATTGCCGCGTGGTCGTGTTGTTGGGCCGCGATGCTGAATTGCTGGCCAAGACCTTCGGCGATGCGGTGCCTTTAGTCCGCGTCAAAACCCTGGAAGAAGCTGTGCAACGTGCTGCCGAATGGGCTCAGGACGGGGATGCGGTACTGCTGTCTCCCGCCTGCGCCAGCCTGGACATGTTCAAGAACTTTGAAGAGCGTGGGCGTTTGTTCGCTCACGCCGTGGAGGCCTTGTCATGATTCTGGGTGTGATCAAGCCTTATCCATCGCCGCTGATCAGCGGTCGCGGCATTGATGTCGACTTCCCGATGTTGGCCGGTTGCCTTGCGCTGCTGGGCCTGGGGCTGGTGATGATCACTTCTGCCTCGTCAGAAGTGGCCGCCGTGCAGTCCGGCAACCCGCTGTACATGATGATGCGTCACCTGGTGTATCTGGTCATCGGTTTGGGCGCCTGTGGCGTGACCATGATGATTCCTGTTTCGACCTGGCAGCGCCTGGGCTGGCTGATGTTGATTGGCGCCTTCGGTTTGCTGGTGATGGTATTGGTGCCGGGGCTGGGCCGTGAGGTTAACGGTTCGATGCGCTGGATCGGTTTCGGGATGTTCAACGTCCAGCCTTCGGAAATCGCCAAGGTGTTCGTGGTGATCTTTCTTGCCGGTTACCTGGTACGGCGCCAGCAGGAAGTTCGCGAAAGCTGGATGGGCTTCTTCAAGCCATTCATCGTTTTGCTGCCGATGGCAGGTTTGCTGCTGATGGAACCGGACTTCGGTGCCACCGTCGTAATGATGGGGGCTGCGGCAGCGATGCTGTTCCTCGGTGGCGTAGGACTGTTCCGCTTCACCCTGATGGTGGTGTTGGCGGTGGGCGCGGTGTTCGTGCTGGTTCAAGCGCAGCCCTATCGTATGGCGCGTCTGATCACCTTCACCGACCCCTGGTCCGATCAGTTTGGTTCCGGTTATCAGTTGACCCAGGCCCTGATTGCCTTTGGCCGTGGCGAATGGTTCGGCGTCGGTCTGGGTAATAGCGTTCAGAAGCAGTTCTATTTACCTGAAGCGCACACCGACTTCGTGTTTGCCGTGCTCGCGGAAGAATTGGGCGTGGTCGGCTCGCTGATCACTGTGGGCTTGTTCGTATTCGTCAGTATCCGGGCCATGTACATCGGCATGTGGGCCGAGAGGGCCAAGCAATATTTCGCAGCCTATGTGGCTTACGGTCTGGCGTTCCTGTGGATTGGTCAGTTCCTGATCAACATCGGCGTAAACGTCGGACTGTTGCCGACCAAAGGCCTGACCTTGCCCTTCCTCAGTTATGGCGGCAGTTCGTTGGTGATCTGCTGCGCAAGCCTGGGCTTGCTGCTGCGCATCGAGTGGGAAGCGCGGACCAATACCGGCAGCGAAGAAACGGAATTCAATGAAAGCGACTTCACCGAGGAGCCGACCCATGGGCGCTAACGTGCTGATCATGGCGGGCGGCACGGGCGGGCACGTCTTCCCGGCGCTGGCCTGCGCACGCGAGTTTCAGGCACGCGGCTACAGCGTGCACTGGCTCGGCACACCGCGCGGTATCGAAAACGAACTGGTCCCGCAAGCGGGCTTGCCGCTGCACTTGATCAACGTGACCGGCCTGCGGGGCAAGGGCGTGCTTACGCTGTTGAAGGCGCCGTTTGTGGTGCTTAAGGCTTTGTTGCAAGCGCGCAAGATTGTTCGTCAATTGCAGCCAGTGTGCGTACTGGGAATGGGTGGTTTCGTCACCGGCCCTGGCGGCCTGGCAGCGAAATTGGCGGGTGTACCGCTGATCATTCATGAACAGAACGCTGTCGCCGGTACAGCCAATCGCAGCCTGGCGCCGTTTGCCACTCGCGTGTGCGAAGCCTTCCCGAACACATTTTCGGCTTCGGCAAAACGCCGTACCACCGGCAATCCGGTACGCACCGAGCTGTTTCTCGAAACGCCGCGTCAGGCGTTGGCCGGACGTAAAGCCCGTTTGCTGATTCTTGGCGGAAGCCTGGGCGCTGAGCCACTGAACAAACTGCTGCCCGCCGCATTGGCACTGGTGCCGCTGGAGTTGCGACCTGAAGTGTTTCATCAGGCCGGCAAGAATCATGACCAGATCACCGCAGAGCGCTATCGCACTGCCGATGTCGAGGCGCAAGTGGCGCCCTTCATCAAAGACATGGCCCAAGCCTATGGCTGGGCCGACCTGGTGGTTTGTCGCGCAGGCGCGCTGACCGTCAGTGAACTGGCGGCGGCTGGTCTGCCGTCGTTGTTGGTGCCGTTGCCCCACGCGATCGACGACCACCAGTCCCGTAATGCCGACTATCTGGCCCGCGAAGGTGCAGCCTTCGTCATGCCACAAGCGACAACTGGCGCAGCCGAAATGGCCGCACGCCTGAAAGAGGTTTTGATGCAACCCGAACAATTGAACAGCATGGCCCGCACGGCTCGCGACCTGGCCAAACCTGATGCAACGCGCACTGTGGTCGATATCTGTCTGGAGGTGGCTCATGGTTGAGAACAAGAGGGCGATGCCCCAGCCGGAAATGCGCCGCATCCGTCGCATCCACTTCGTCGGTATCGGCGGTGTGGGCATGTGCGGTATTGCCGAGGTGCTGCTTAACCTGGGCTACGAAGTGTCCGGCTCCGACTTGAAGTCTTCACCGGTGACTGAACGTCTTGAATCGTTCGGCGCTAAAGTGTTTATCGGCCATCGCGCCGAGAACATCGCGACGGCTGACGTACTGGTGGTCTCCAGTGCAGTCAATACCGCCAACCCGGAAGTCGCTACTGCTCTGGAGCGTCGCATTCCTGTGGTCCCGCGTGCCGAAATGCTGGCCGAACTGATGCGCTATCGCCACGGCATCGCAGTCGCTGGCACGCATGGCAAAACCACCACCACCAGTTTGATCGCTTCGGTGTTCGCGGCCGGTGGCCTGGACCCGACGTTCGTTATCGGTGGTCGCCTGAATGCTGCCGGAACCAACGCTCAGTTAGGCACCAGTCGTTACCTTATCGCTGAAGCGGATGAAAGCGACGCCAGCTTCCTGCACTTGCAGCCGTTGGTGGCCGTGGTCACTAACATCGACGCCGACCACATGGCGACCTACGAGGGCGACTTCAATAAACTGAAGAAAACCTTCGTCGAGTTCCTGCACAACCTGCCGTTCTATGGGCTGGCCGTGGTGTGCATCGATGACCCGGTGGTGCGTGAAATTCTGCCGCTGATCAAGCGTCCGACGCTGACTTACGGCTTCAGCGAAGAAGCCGACGTACGGGCCATCAACGTGCGTCAGGCAGGCATGCTGACTTACTTCACCGTGCTGCGTCGTGACCGCGCGCCGCTGGATGTCTCGGTAAATATGCCGGGCAACCACAACGTTCTCAACTCGTTGGCGACCATCGCTATCTCTACCGATGAAGGTGTCAGCGACGAGGCCATCGTTCAGGGGCTGTCGGGCTTCCAGGGCGTCGGTCGACGCTTCCAGATCTATGGCGAGCTGCCGGTGGAAGGCGGCAATGTGATGCTGGTCGACGACTATGGCCATCACCCGCGTGAAGTGGCTGCGGTAATCAATGCTGTTCGTGGCGGCTGGCCTGATCGTCGTCTGGTCATGGTTTACCAGCCTCATCGCTTCAGCCGCACCCGCGACCTTTACGATGACTTCGTGCAAGTACTGGCCGAAGCCAACGTGTTGTTGCTGATGGAAGTCTATCCAGCCGGGGAAGAACCGATTCCTGGTGCCGACAGCCGCAACCTGTGCCACAGCATCCGTCAACGGGGTCAGCTGGACCCGATCTACATCGAGCGTGGCGTCGAGTTGGCACCGCTGGTCAAACCACTGTTGCGTGCTGGCGATATTTTGCTGTGCCAGGGCGCCGGTGACATTGGTGGCTTCGCGCCGCAACTGCTTCGAAGCCCGCTGTTTGCAGGTGCTGTCGTGGCCCCGACCGAGGGGAAACTGAAATGACTTCGACCCTGCAATCCGCCTTGTTGTCCACGCTCGAACCCAAGGCTTTCGGCCGTGTCGCCGTGCTGTTCGGCGGTAAAAGCGCTGAGCGTGAAGTGTCGCTGAAATCCGGCCAGGCAGTGCTCGAGGCCCTGCAAGGCGCAGGTGTCGACGCGTTCGGCATCGACGTCGGTGACGACTTCCTGCAGCGCCTGGTCAGCGAAAAAATTGACCGTGCTTTTATCGTCTTGCACGGTCGTGGCGGCGAAGACGGCAGCATGCAAGGCTTGCTGGAATGTCTGGACATCCCCTACACCGGCAGCGGTGTGCTGGCTTCTGCGCTGGCCATGGACAAGTTGCGGACCAAGCAGATCTGGCAAAGTCTGGGCTTGTCGACACCTCGGCATGCCGCATTGAGCACTGAAGCTGATTGTATTTCTGCGGCAACGGAACTGGGCTTCCCTTTAATCGTCAAACCCGCCCATGAAGGTTCGAGTATTGGTATGGCCAAGGTGACCAGCGTCGATGAATTGATCGCCGCGTGGAAAGCTGCCAGCACCTACGATTCACAAGTATTGGTCGAGCAATGGATCCAGGGTCCGGAGTTCACTATCGCGACTCTGCGTGACCAGATATTACCGCCCATCGGTCTGGGCACTCCCCACAGTTTCTACGACTACGACGCCAAGTACCTGGCTTCCGATACTCAGTATCGGATTCCTTGCGGGCTCGACAGTGCAAAAGAACAAGAGCTTAAAGATCTTACTGCGCGTGCTTGCGAGGCCGTTGGCATTGCAGGTTGGGCGCGTGCGGACGTTATGCAGGATGCTGACGGCAAGTTCTGGTTGTTGGAAGTGAACACCGTCCCAGGCATGACCGACCACAGTCTGGTCCCTATGGCGGCACGAGCGGCGGGTCTGGACTTTCAACAGTTGGTGTTAGCGATTCTGGCTGACAGTGTCGAGGCGCGAGGTTAATCCCATGCAAGGCGCGATGCTACGTCATCAGCAACCCGTTCCCGGCCGCAAGCCGGTGCCGCGTGGTGCCAGTCGGATGGTGGCCAAAGAGCCGCTGTCGATGCGCCTGCCTAAAGCAAACTTCGGATTCTTCAAGCGTCTGTTCTGGCCTGTGATGTTGGTCGTTCTGGGCTTCGGCACTTACGAAGCCGCACAGCGGCTGTTGCCGTATGCCGACCGGCCAATTACCCGGATCAATGTGCAGGGTGATCTGAGCTACATCAGCCAGCAAGCGGTGCAGCAGCGGATTGCCCCGTATGTGGCGGCGAGCTTCTTCACCATCGACCTCACAGGGATGCGCACCGAACTGGAACAAATGCCATGGATCGCCCACGCCGAAGTCAGGCGTGTCTGGCCCGATCAGGTGGTCATTCGTCTGGAAGAACAATTGCCGGTGGCGCGCTGGGGTGAAGAGGCGCTGCTGAACAACCAGGGTCAGGCGTTTACCCCGCGCGAGCTGGCCAATTACGAGCATCTGCCTCAACTGTTCGGCCCTCAGCGAGCCCAGCAGCAGGTGATGCAGCAGTATCAGGTGTTGAGTCAGATGTTACGGCCGTTGGGTTTTTCCATCGTACGTCTGGAATTACGTGAACGTGGCAGTTGGTTTTTGACCACTGGTGCAGGCAGTGCGGGCCCGGGTATCGAGCTGTTACTGGGACGCGACCACCTGGTGGAAAAAATGCGCCGATTTATTGCCATTTATGAAAAAACGCTTAAAGAACAGATCACGAATATTGCGCGCATCGACCTGCGTTACTCCAACGGCCTTGCCGTGGGATGGCGTGAGCAGGTTGCGCCTACGACGGACAAACCCGCCGTCGCGAAGAATTGATAAGAGGCAGGACCATGGCAAACGTGCAAAGCGGGAAAATGATCGTCGGCTTGGATATCGGCACCTCCAAAGTGGTGGCGCTGGTGGGCGAAGTCGGGGCGGATGGCACCCTGGAAATCGTCGGTATCGGCACGCATCCTTCCCGCGGCCTGAAGAAGGGCGTGGTGGTGAACATCGAGTCCACCGTGCAATCGATCCAGCGCGCCGTTGAAGAAGCTCAGCTGATGGCCGGTTGCCGTATCCACTCGGCTTTCGTCGGTGTAGCGGGCAACCACATTCGCAGCCTGAACTCCCACGGCATCGTGGCGATCCGTGATCGTGAAGTCAGCATGGCGGATCTGGAGCGTGTACTCGATGCCGCCCAGGCCGTGGCGATTCCAGCGGATCAGCGGGTGCTTCACACCCTGCCGCAGGACTACGTGATCGACAACCAGGAAGGCGTACGTGAGCCTTTGGGGATGTCGGGCGTACGTCTGGAAGCCAAGGTTCATGTGGTGACTTGCGCCGTCAATGCCGCACAGAACATCGAAAAATGCGTGCGTCGTTGCGGGCTGGAAATCGACGACATCATTCTCGAGCAGTTGGCCTCCGCGTATTCGGTGCTGACGGATGACGAGAAAGAACTGGGCGTTTGCCTGGTTGATATCGGCGGCGGCACCACTGACATCGCCATCTTCACCGAAGGCGCGATTCGTCATACCGCGGTCATCCCGATTGCGGGCGACCAGGTCACCAACGACATCGCGATGGCGTTGCGCACACCGACCCAATACGCCGAAGAGATCAAGATTCGCTACGCCTGTGCCCTGGCCAAACTGGCTGGCGCCGGTGAAACGATCAAAGTACCAAGCGTCGGCGACCGTCCACCACGTGAGCTGTCCCGTCAGGCGCTGGCTGAAGTGGTCGAGCCGCGTTACGACGAGTTGTTCACATTGATTCAGGCCGAACTGCGCCGCAGTGGGTATGAGGATTTGATCCCGGCCGGCATCGTGCTGACCGGTGGTACCTCAAAAATGGAAGGCGCGGTCGAACTGGCCGAGGAAATCTTCCATATGCCGGTACGCCTCGGCGTGCCGCACAGTGTCAAAGGGCTCTCGGACGTCGTCCGCAACCCAATCTATTCCACTGGTGTGGGGCTGTTGCTGTACGGACTGCAAAAGCAATCCGACGGTATTTCATTGTCCGGCATCAGTAGCAGCAGCTATAGCGATGAACCTAAAACACCGGTATTCGAGCGCCTCAAGCGCTGGGTGCAAGGCAATTTCTAAGTTTCAAAGCAGTAGTAGTGGTAGGCAGTAGGCGAAAAAACTAGAGAAAATGAAAGGAGAGGGAAAATGTTCGAACTCGTAGACAACGTCCCGCAAAGCCCGGTAATCAAAGTTATCGGTGTCGGTGGTGGTGGTGGTAATGCTGTTAACCATATGGTTAAGAGCAACATCGAAGGTGTGGAATTCATCTGCGCCAACACTGACGCGCAAGCGCTGAAAAGCATCGGCGCACGGACCATCCTGCAATTGGGCACTGGTGTGACCAAGGGTTTGGGTGCTGGTGCCAACCCTGAAGTAGGTCGTCAGGCTGCACTGGAAGACCGTGAGCGCATTGCTGAAGTGCTACAGGGCACCAACATGGTGTTCATTACCACTGGCATGGGCGGCGGTACCGGTACCGGTGCTGCACCGATCATTGCCGAAGTGGCCAAGGAAATGGGGATCCTCACCGTTGCAGTGGTGACTCGTCCGTTCCCGTTCGAAGGCCGCAAGCGCATGCAGATCGCCGATGAAGGCATCCGTCTGCTGTCGGAAAGCGTTGACTCGTTGATCACCATTCCTAACGAGAAGCTGCTGACCATCCTCGGTAAGGACGCCAGCCTGCTGTCGGCTTTCGCCAAGGCTGACGATGTACTGGCCGGTGCCGTTCGCGGTATCTCCGACATCATCAAACGTCCGGGCATGATCAACGTCGACTTCGCTGACGTACGCACCGTGATGAGCGAAATGGGGATGGCGATGATGGGCACTGGCTGCGCCAGCGGTCCGAACCGTGCACGTGAAGCGACTGAAGCAGCCATCCGCAACCCGCTGCTCGAAGACGTCAACCTGCAAGGTGCTCGCGGCATCCTGGTCAACATCACTGCCGGTCCTGACCTGTCTCTGGGTGAGTATTCGGACGTGGGTAGCATCATTGAAGCGTTCGCCTCCGAGCACGCGATGGTCAAGGTCGGTACGGTTATCGATCCGGACATGCGCGACGAGTTGCACGTGACTGTGGTTGCCACTGGCCTGGGCGCGAAAATCGAGAAACCTGTGAAGGTGATCGACAACACCCTGCAGACCTCGCAACAACATGCAGCGGTGCAACCTTCTGCACGTCAGGAGCTGCCGTCGGTGAATTACCGCGATCTGGACCGTCCGACTGTGATGCGCAACCAGGCTCACGCCGGTGCTGCCGCTGCTGCGAAGATGAATCCGCACGATGACCTGGATTATCTGGATATCCCGGCTTTCCTGCGTCGCCAGGCCGATTGATGAAATGTATCAGGGGTATTAGGGTGATTGGTGTTCAGCAAAGGCCGGGTCTGCTATTATCGCCAGCCTTTGTTGATACCAGTTCGCAACTTGCGCTGAAGCGGCCAATGCCATGATTAAACAACGCACCCTGAAAAATATTATCCGTGCCACAGGTGTAGGCCTGCACTCGGGGGAAAAGGTTTACCTGACCCTCAAGCCCGCACCTGTGAATACCGGCATCGTGTTTTGTCGTGCCGACCTCGACCCTGTGGTGCAGATCCCTGCCCGTGCGGAAAACGTCGGTGACACCACCCTGTCGACCACTTTGGTCAGCGGGGACACCAAGGTGGACACGGTAGAGCACTTGCTTTCGGCCATGGCTGGCCTTGGCATCGATAACGCCTACGTCGAACTCTCTGCCTCCGAAGTTCCAATCATGGACGGCAGCGCGGGACCCTTCGTATTCCTGATTCAATCTGCCGGCCTGGAAGAACAGGACGCAGCCAAGAAATTCATTCGTATCCTGAAAGAAGTCACCGTGGAAGAGGACGGCAAAACCGCCACTTTCCTGCCTTTCGAAGGGTTCAAGGTGAGTTTCGAGATCGACTTCGACCACCCTGTTTTCCGTAACCGTACCCAAAGTGCAACCGTGGATTTTTCCAGCACTTCTTTTGTTAAAGAAGTCAGCCGCGCCCGTACCTTTGGGTTCATGAGTGATATCGAGTACCTGCGCAAGCACAACCTCGCACTTGGCGGTAGCGTAGAAAATGCCATCGTGGTCGACAAGGACGGCGTGCTTAACGAAGACGGTCTGCGGTACGAGGACGAATTCGTCAAACACAAAATCCTGGATGCAATCGGCGACCTTTACCTGCTGGGCAATAGCCTGATAGGCGAGTTCCGAGGCTTCAAGTCTGGGCACGCACTGAACAACGTCCTTCTTCGCGCATTGATTGCGCAGAAAGATGCTTGGGAAATCGTGACCTTCGAAGACGCCAGCACCGCTCCGATCTCTTACATGCGTCCTGTTGCGGCCGTGTAATTAGTACTCTCTCTTTCCTTTTATTTTTTAAGGCTGCCTTCGGGTGGCCTTTTTTTATGGGATTTTGATGGTTGCCCAAAAAGTAATGGGCCAAGCCCAGTGCTGACTTGCTGCGCGCGAGCGCCCAGGTCCGGACGTTACATAAACGGCGCCTCGCGCCCGTTGGCCGGTGTGCCGCGCTTTAACCTTACTTATCATTGTGCGGAACAGAAAACCTCAACCCTTGGGCTTGCCATGACTCGCCAACCGCTCCAGCGCGGCACGCAGATTAGGGTCGGTAATACCCTCTGCCGTGGCCTGGATGCTTTCTGCGGCGCAGGCCGACAGGTGGATGGTGTGTCCTGTTGCGCCCTGCTGGACGGTAGGCGGTTGTACTTTGAACAGAATGCGCGTCAGGCTGGCGAATTCTTCAAAAGCGACCAGCTGTCGTTGCAGGCGTTTCTGTTGATAGCGCAGGCGCGTGGCCCAATGACCGTCGGTCACGATCAGCAACAGGCTGCCTTCACGCCAGGACGCGACGTGGCAGTGTTCACGAGCAGCCGGTTGCAGCTGGGTTTCGAGCAGGCGCTGTAAATGGGCCAGGCGCTGCGCGTGGTGGAATATGGCTTTAAGCGGCTTCGCCTCGCGGAGCAAGACGGCCGGCGCCCTTGCCGAAAGGGGACGAAATGCCATGTGGGACACCTTGAGTTACAGAGCGGCCATGGTAGCAGAAAGCGCCCGTACGGCCTTGTTAGATGGGTTTTTCGTGCTTTTATGGACACATAAAGTGCGCCACTTCTTCCCTCAATGGGTTGAAGTCGGAAAAAACGACCCAATTGTAAAGCTGCCCCATTAGAGCGTTGTGCCGGTATCGTGGAATAACGCCACTTTCCTCACCACCGTTTCCGGGTAGAATGCTCGTTCGCATGCGGCCATGAGGGCTGCACGGGCGACTCACGGGGCCGCCCTCCATCCCTATGTGTGGAAGATCCTGTCGATATGTTTGCGCCTTTGTTAAAGAAACTTTTTGGAAGCAAGAACGAGCGTGAAGTCAAACGCATGCTCAAGACGGTCGTCACCGTCAATGCCTTCGAAGAGCAAATGGTGGCCCTTTCGGACGAGCAATTGCGTGCCAAGACCGAAGAGTTCAAGGCCCGTTTAGCCAAAGGTGAGACCCTCGATCAACTGCTGCCTGAAGCTTTTGCGGTTGCCCGCGAAGCCGGCAAGCGTGTCATGGGTATGCGCCACTTCGACGTCCAGTTGATTGGCGGCACGGCCCTGCACGAAGGCATGATCGCTGAAATGCGTACCGGTGAAGGCAAGACCCTGGTGGCAACACTGGCGGTTTACCTGAACGCGCTGTCCGGTAAGGGCGTGCACGTTATTACCGTGAACGACTATCTGGCTCGTCGTGACGCCAACTGGATGCGTCCGCTGTACGAATTCCTCGGTCTGACCGTCGGCGTTGTCACGCCTTTCCAGCCGCCGGAAGAGAAACGCGCTGCTTATGCGGCGGATATCACCTACGGTACCAACAACGAATTCGGTTTCGATTACCTGCGCGACAACATGGCTTTCAGCATGGAAGAAAAATTCCAGCGCGAGCTTAACTTCGCTGTAATCGACGAAGTCGACTCGATCCTGATCGACGAAGCGCGTACGCCGCTGATCATTTCCGGTCAGGCTGAAGACAGCTCCAAGCTGTACACCGAAATCAATAAACTGATCCCGCGACTCGAGCAGCACATCGAGGAAGTGGAGGGTGTTGTTACCAAGGCCGGGCATTTCACCGTTGACGAGAAAACCCGTCAGGTCGAACTGAACGAAGCCGGTCACCAGTTCATCGAAGAGATGCTGACTGAAGTCGGCCTGCTGGCGGTGGGCGAAAGCCTGTACTCGGCGCACAACCTGGGCCTCTTGACCCACGTTTACGCCGGTCTGCGTGCGCACAAACTGTTCCATCGCAACGTCGAGTACATCGTCCAGGACGGTCAGATCCTGCTGGTCGACGAACACACCGGTCGTACCATGCCGGGTCGTCGTCTGTCCGAAGGCCTGCATCAGGCCATCGAAGCGAAGGAGGTTCTGAACATTCAGGCCGAGAGCCAGACCCTGGCATCGACCACCTTCCAGAACTACTTCCGCCTGTACAACAAGCTGTCCGGCATGACCGGTACAGCGGACACCGAGGCGTTCGAGTTCCATCAGATCTACAGCTTGTCGGTAACGGTTATTCCGCCGAACAAGCCACTGGCGCGTAAAGACTTCAACGACCTGGTCTACCTGACAGCCGAAGAAAAATACGCCGCCATTGTCACCGATATCAAAGAGTGCCTGGCCCAGGGGCGTCCGGTACTGGTGGGTACGGCAACCATCGAAACCTCCGAGCACATGTCCAGCCTGTTGATCAAGGAAGGCATCGATCACAAGGTTCTGAACGCCAAGTACCACGAAAAAGAAGCCGAAATCATCGCCCAGGCCGGTCGTCCGGGTGCGCTGACCATCGCCACCAACATGGCCGGTCGTGGCACCGACATTCTGTTGGGCGGCAACTGGGAAGTGGAAGTCGCGGCCCTGGAAGAGCCGACCCCTGAGCAGATCGCTCAGATCAAAGCCGACTGGCAGAAACGCCATCAGCAAGTGATCGAAGCGGGTGGCCTGCATGTGATTGCTTCCGAGCGTCATGAATCGCGCCGTATCGATAACCAACTGCGCGGTCGTGCCGGTCGTCAGGGCGATACAGGTTCCAGCCGTTTCTACCTGTCGCTGGAAGACAGCTTGATGCGCATTTTCGCCTCTGATCGGGTGAAAAACTTCATGAAAGCGCTGGGCATGCAGTCCGGCGAAGCGATCGAGCACCGCATGGTGACCAATGCGATCGAAAAGGCGCAGCGTAAAGTCGAAGGCCGTAACTTCGACATTCGCAAGCAACTGCTCGAGTTCGATGACGTCTCCAACGAACAGCGTAAAGTGATTTACCACATGCGTAACAGCCTGCTGGCTGCGACCAACATTGGTGACACCATCGCTGACTTCCGTCTGGACGTGCTTAACAGCCTTGTCAGCCAGCACATTCCGCCACAGTCGCTGCCAGAGCAGTGGGATGTCGTGGGCCTGGAAGCGGCGCTGAACAGCGATTTCGGTGTTCAGCTACCGATCCAGCAGTGGCTCGACGAAGACGATCATCTGTACGAAGAAACCCTGCGCGAGAAGCTCCTGCAAGAGCTCCTGGCCGCGTACAACGATAAAGAAGAGCAAGCCAGTGCCGAAGCGCTGCGCACGTTCGAGAAGCAGATTCTGCTGCGTGTCCTCGACGACCTGTGGAAAGACCACCTGTCGACCATGGACCACCTGCGTCACGGTATCCACCTGCGTGGCTATGCACAGAAGAACCCGAAACAGGAATACAAACGCGAGTCCTTCGCGCTGTTCCAGGAACTGCTCGACTCGATCAAGCGCGACACTATCCGTGTGCTGTCTCACGTTCAGGTCCGCCGCGAAGACCCGGCCGAAGAAGAAGCTCGTCTGCGTCGCGACGCCGAGGAGCTGGCTCAACGTATGCAGTTCGAACACGCCGAGGCTCCAGGTCTGGATCAGCCCGAAGCGCTGTTGGAGGAGGGCGATGTTGCCGTCGCAGCTGCACCGGTTCGCAATGATCAGAAACTGGGTCGCAACGAAGTGTGCTGGTGTGGTTCGGGCAAAAAGTTCAAGCACTGCCACGGCCAGATCAACTAAGTTCAGCCTGGCGTTGTTAACCTGAAATACCCCGCGCCGCGACCGGCCCAGCCGTCGCGGCGTTTTTCCATCGATTGAGCCGTACCGATGCGGGCGGCGCAGATAGCTTTCAAGGAGCGCACTTCATGGCTGTTGGTCTTGGTCCTTTGCCGACGTTGCACCCGGTTCCTGGTTTTGAACTTGGCATTGCCTCTGCCGGAATCAAGCGCCCAGGGCGCAAAGACGTGGTGGTCATGCGCTGCGCTGAAGGTTCCAGCGTGGCGGGCGTGTTCACGCTGAACGCGTTCTGCGCCGCGCCGGTGATTCTGGCCAAACAGCGTGTACAAGGCCCTGTGCGTTATTTGCTGACCAACACCGGTAACGCCAACGCGGGCACCGGCGCGCCGGGGCTGGCCGCAGCTGCGCGTACCTGCGCCAAGCTTGCGGAGCTGGCGGGTGTCGACGCCAATACTGTGCTGCCCTATTCCACCGGGGTGATCGGTGAGCCGTTGCCTGTGGAGAAAATCGAAGGTGCGCTGCAAGCCGCCCTCGACGATCTGTCTGTGGATAACTGGGCCGCTGCGGCGACCGGGATCATGACCACTGACACTTTGCCCAAGGGTGCGAGCCGTCAGTTCCAGCATGAAGGCGTGACCATTACCGTCACCGGTATCAGCAAAGGCGCTGGCATGATTCGTCCTAATATGGCGACCATGCTGGGCTACATTGCCACTGACGCCAAGGTCGCTCAGAGCGTGTTGCAGGACCTGCTGCGTGATGGGGCTAACAAATCGTTCAACCGCATCACCATCGACGGCGACACCTCGACCAACGACTGCTGCATGCTGATCGCGACGGGCAAGGCCGCACTGCCGGAGATCACTGAGGCTAAAGGCCCATTGTTCGCCGCGCTCAAACAAGCCGTATTCGAAGTGTGCATGGACGTGGCTCAGGCTATCGTCCGTGATGGCGAGGGTGCAACCAAGTTCGTCACCGTTGAAGTGAATGGCGGCGGCAATCATCAGGAATGCCTGGACGTGGCTTACGCCGTGGCGCATTCCCCGTTGATCAAAACCGCGTTGTTCGCCTCCGATCCCAACTGGGGCCGGATCCTTGCGGCGGTGGGTCGTGCGGGTGTGCCGGACCTGGACGTCAGCAAGATCGACGTCTTCCTCGGTGCTGTGTGCATCGCCAGCCAGGGCTGCCGTGCAACCACCTACACCGAAGCTCAAGGCTCGGCGGTCATGGCCGAAGCTGAAATCACCATCCGCATCGAGCTGGGCCGTGGTGAATGCCGCGAAACCATCTGGACCACTGACCTGTCGCACGAGTACGTGAAGATCAACGCGGAATACCGTACGTAATCTGGACGCGCATTTTAGCTGAACAGGTGGGCGCGAATGTATTTGCTCCCACCTGACGTGATCGATCCGCCCTCCTGGAGAGTCCCGAACATGAGCTTGCACCTGATTATCGGCGACAAACGCTTTTCTTCCTGGTCGCTGCGTCCTGCGCTGGCGCTGGATATGATCGGCGTGCCCTATACCGAGCAAGTGATCTGGCTGAATCAGCCAGATAGCCGACAGCGGGCGCTTGAGCATTCGCCAACCGGCAAAGTGCCTCTCCTGAAAACCGAACACGGGACCATTGCTGACTCTTTGGCGATTATCGAGTACCTGGCCGAGCGTTTTCCTGAGGCCGGTCTCTGGCCGCAGGATATCGCCGCTCGGGCCCAGGCGCGTTCCGCCTGCGCACAGATGCACAGCGGGTTCATGGGCTTGCGCACGCACATGGGGTTCGACCTTCGGCGTGATGCGGCGCTGGACGTGATCCCTGTCGACGCTCAGGCCGACATCGACCGTATCGTTGCGTTGTGGGCTGAGTGTCGTGCAGCGGCCGTTGAGAGCGGCCCTTACCTGTTCGGCAAACTAAGCGCGGCGGATGCGTTTTTCGCTCCGGTTGCCGTACGCCTGCGGACCTATCGCGTGGCATTGCCCGCCGAGGCTGAGGCGTATGTTGAAACAATTTACCAGTGGCCTGCTTTTCAGCGCTGGCAGAAAGCAGGTTTAGAGGAAGTGGTGCGGTGAAACGAGTTCATGTAGCAGCGGCAGTGATTCGTGGTAACGACGGCAAAATCCTTATCGCGCGGCGTGCCGATACTCAGCATCAGGGCGGTTTGTGGGAGTTTCCCGGCGGTAAGGTCGAGACCGGTGAAACGGTCGAGACGGCGCTGGGACGTGAGCTGCTGGAAGAGCTGGGTATCGTGGTTGTCACCGCTCGCCCGCTGATCAAGGTTCAGCACGACTATCCGGACAAACAGGTGTTGCTGGATGTCTGGGAAGTGTCGGTGTTCACGGGCGAGCCGCATGGCGCCGAAGGCCAGCCATTGGCGTGGGTGTCTGCGCGCGAGCTGGCGGACTACGACTTTCCGGCGGCGAATCAGCCTGTCGTCGCGGCAGCACGCTTGCCCGGCGAATACCTGATTACCCCCGAGGGGCTGGAAACGCCTGAATTACTGCGCGGTTTGCAGAAGGCGATTGCCGGAGGAATCAAGCTGGTACAGCTGCGTTCGCCGAACGGGTACGACCCGAAATATCGCGACCTGGCGGTGGATGCCGTTGGACTGTGCGCAGGCAAGGCGCAGTTGATGCTCAAAGGACCGCTGGAGTGGCTGGGTGACTTTCCCGCTGCTGGTTGGCACCTGACGGCGGCGCAGTTGCGCAAACTCGCCAGCGCAGGCCGACCGTTCCCTGCGACGCGCTGGTTGGCGGCGTCCTGTCACAACGCTGAGGAATTGGCGCTGGCCGAGCAGATGGGGGTGGATTTCGTCACGTTGTCTCCGGTGCAGGCCACACAAACCCATCCAGACGCGCTGCCGATGGGGTGGGAGCAGGCGACGCAGTTGATCGCCGGCTTCAGCAAACCCGTGTTTTTGCTAGGCGGTGTCGGTGTCGATGATCGTCAGCGCGCCTGGGAAAGTGGCGCGCAAGGCGTAGCAGGGATTCGGGCGTTTTGGCCTGAGGTCTGACCGCCGCGATCTCTTGCAGGCGCGCTTGCCCGCGATAACGATTTGCCTGACACACCGCTATCGCGGGCAAGCACGCTCCTACGGTTTAGGCGCCGCCTGCCAAAGAATCTCGGCAACGCCCTGACGCTTGGCAATCAAGCGCGCCGCCACGAACAGCAGGTCCGACAGTCGGTTGATGTAGGCCAGGCCAACCCCTGCCAGTGGCTCGAGGGCATTCAGGTGTTGGCAACGGCGTTCGGCGCTACGGGCCAGGCTGCGGCACACGTGGGCCTGGGCGATCAGCGCCGAGCCGCCCGGCAAAATGAAGTTTTCCAGCGGTCCCAGCGTCCCGTTCCACAGATCGATGGCTGCCTCCAAACGCTCGATATCAGCGTGGTCGAGCGCTTGATACGCAGGCATCGCCAACTCGCCACCCAGATCGAACAACCGGTGCTGGCAAGGCGTCAGTACCTCGATCAGCTCGCTCAAGCCCGGATAACGCTCGACCTGTTCAGCCAACCCCGCGAGCAATACGCCCACTTGGCTGTTCAATGTATCGACCTCGCCAATGGCCTCGATACGCGGGTGGTCCTTGGGTACGCGGCGGCCATCACCAAGGCCGGTTTCGCCTTTATCGCCCGTACGCGTGTAAATTTTCGACAGGCGAAAGCCCATGGTTATAACTCCGAAAGGGACTGTTCCTGAACGTTGATCGCGCTGCCGGCCAGCGGCAGGCGCAGGGTAAAGCAGGTGCCCTGGCCTGGGGTCGATTGCACTTCCATCTGGCCTTTGTGGTTGTTGGTGATGATGAAGTACGACACGGACAAACCGAGCCCTGTGCCCTGGCCGATTTCCTTGGTGGTGAAAAACGGCTCGAAGGTGCGTTTTCGTACATTCTCGGGCATCCCGACGCCATTGTCCTCCACCTGAATTTCGGCCCATGGCGGGTTCAGTCGGGTGCGCAGGATGATGCGTCCCGGTTCGCTGTCATTTTCACGTTGGTGGATGGCCTGCGCGGCGTTCTTCAGCAAATTGAGCAGCACCTGTTCCAGCTCGTTAGCCGTGCCGGGTACGGGGCCCAGGTTAGGGTCGAACTGACGAATAATGGCCTGGCCCTTGAAGTCGAAGCCGATGGTCAGGTCGAAGTCGTTACTGGCGATCTCTACGGCCTGATCGATCAAGGCGGGCAAGTCGCAGGGCGCCATCTGTCGGTTGCTGAGTCGGCTGAAACTGAGCATGTGGCTGACGATTTTGGCGGCTCGGGCGCCAGCCTGCTGGATGCCTTCGAGTAATTTAGGCACTTCCCGGCTTTCCAGGTACAGGTTGACCAACGCCAGATCAATGCCGTTTTGATCGGCCTGTTCGATGTTTTTCGCCAGATCCGGCGACAGGCGTCGGCGAATGTTCTGCACGTTATGCAGGATCGCGCCTAAGGGGTTGTTGATTTCGTGGGCCATGCCGGCCGCAAGCCCGCCGACGGACAGCATCTTCTCCGACTGCACCATCATGTCCTCCAGCGACAGTCGTTGGGTGATGTCATCGATGCGGATCACCACGCCACGTCCTGCGCCGCCCGTCAGCGGATAAAAGGTCAGTGCGTAGTGGTGAGGGACCTCATCTTTGATCCAGGTGACCCGCTCGATCTTGGTGACCGTGTGCCGCTCGACCGTGTGTTTGATCTTCGGCAGGAAAGCCTTCATCGGCTCAAAGGCGAGGAAGATCGGCTGATTGAGGGCTTCATCCAGTGGCGTGCCGGAGAGGGCGCTGGCCTCCTGGTTCCATTGCGTGACATACAGCTGTTCGTCGAGCGCGATCAGCGCTGACGGCATCGAGTCGATGATGCTGTTGAGGTAGTTCTGGAAACCGGTGAGTTTCTTCTCGATCTTGCTGCGCACCTGCACTTCGAGTTCGAGTTTACGGTTGGTGTGGCGGGTTTCTTCTGCCAGGCCCTGCGCTTGGTCGTAGGCCTCTTGAGAGTCGTCCCGCGCACGTTTGAGCTGCTGCTCCCGGGCTTCGATACGCGAAAGCATGGTGTTGAAGGCTTCAGCCAGGCTGCCGATTTCATCGTCGTTGCCCCGTTTGGCCCGCAGCGCGTAGTTTTCCTCGCGGGTCACCTGGCGCGACAGCTCTTCGAGCTGATAGATCGGCTCGGTGATCAGGCGCCGAATCTGCCGGGCGATGATCAGCCACAGCAACACGCTGAACACCAGAATCCCCAGACTGGCGGTGAACGTGCCGGTGTAAAACGCCATCGGCAGCTCACTGCTGGCCACCAGCAATAAATAGCCTGGTGCTTCGCCTGCCTTGGGGATGGGAATCAGTTGGGTGCTGCGAAACTCGGTCAGGCGCCAGCCTTCTATGTTCTTGTAGTGTTCGGGCAAGTTGAGTTTCTCGCCCTGCTGCACCTGCGCCAAGCGCTCGCCGTTATTGTCGTACAGCGCTGCCGCACGCAATGGGCTATAGCTCTTGAGCTCCTTGAGCAAGGCTTTGGCGTTGCTCTCCGACGTTAACGCGTCCTGGCTGAGAGCGGGGTTGCTGAGCAGCCGGCCAATGGTCTGCAAGGCCTGCGGGGCCATGCTTTCCTGGGAAATGTAATAGGCGGCGCTGATGAAGGTCAGGTTGGCCACCAACAATACTGTGGTCAGCAAGACCAGCAAGGCGGCCAGAAGCTTCTGTCCTACCGGTAGATTTTCTAGGCG
Source organism: Pseudomonas sp. ASL8 (assembly GCF_056680355.1). NCBI lineage: Bacteria > Pseudomonadati > Pseudomonadota > Gammaproteobacteria > Pseudomonadales > Pseudomonadaceae > Pseudomonas > Pseudomonas sp. ASL8. The sequence goes on from NZ_CM155278.1 coordinate 2,539,009, forward strand.
CTGGCGCAATGGCATCGGGCGAATCACTGGCGATTGATGAACCCGCAGGGTAACGCGCGGTTCAGGCACTGAGCAATATTGGCCACGCCGTAATCTAGTCGGTGCGCAACCCGCGTGACTGCAAATGGGTGATCAGTCGCGCTTGCAGTTGAGTCAGGTGTGGCAGCGAGCACTGATGACGCGCCGCTACCGCGCAGGCGTGGCCCAACAGATAACTGATTTCGGTGCGGCGGCCGTGGGCGACGTCCTGATACATCGACGAATAGTTGGCTGCCGTCGCCTGAATCACCCGCTCGACCTCGCTGTGCAAGTCCTCGGCTGCAGCGGGCTGGCCGCAGCAACCGAGCAGTTCGGTCAATTCAGCGCACAGTGTCGCGACTTCGCAGTGGTGGGTTGCCAGCCCACCGTTGCGGCAGTCATGGAGCACGGTCAGTGGGTTGATCGCGCAGTTCAGCGCCAGCTTGCGCCAGAGCCGGGTGAGGATGTCCGGGGTCCACTCATGAGGGATACCGCTGGTCTGTAGCTCGCTCAGCCATGTGGGCGGCGTCGGGTCCTTGGCGTCGCCCAGCCAGGTGTAGCCGTGGCCGGCAAATACCACACGCCAGTCGCCGTCGCGAAAAGCACCCTCGGTACTCGACGCAAATATACAGCGGGCCTGAGGCACCTTTGCCGCGACCGCATCCTGACTGCCGAGGCCATTTTGCAACAGGATCAATTCGGCGGTGGCGCTCAATCGCGGAGTCAGGCGGGCGACGGCGGCTTCGGCGTCATAGGCTTTGCACGCCACCAGCAGTCGCTCGATGGGTTCTGCTGCGTCGAATGTTTGCGCGGGGATGGCCAAGGTATGGCTGTGGCCTTGCTCGACCAGAGTCAGACCGCCGGCGGCCTCGTAAGCCGCCAGACGCGCCGGGTCGCGCAAAATCAGGCGTACCGGCAATCCGGCGCGTGCCAGGCGGGTCGCCCACAAGCTACCGAGGCTGCCGACGCCTAAAACATGCCAGATAACAGCCATCAGCCATTCACTGGCGAAGGTATGACGAGGCGTTGAATGAAGGAATTGGAATTCAACATGGCAGGCTCGCAGCGACGGTGGGGAAAGTCCCGTTATAATGACGGCGCATTCATACCGTCAAGTCAGGCGTGCTCCATCTTCATATTGAGCCGCGCCGTTTATCTGGAGAAATTACATGCCCTCGTTCGACGTAGTGTCCGAACTGGATAAACACGAAGTCACTAACGCCGTCGACAATGCCATCAAAGAGCTGGATCGTCGGTACGACCTTAAAGGCAAAGGCACATTCGAGTTCAAGGAATTGACCGTGAACCTCACCGCCGAGGCAGACTTTCAGCTCGAGGCGATGGTCGAAATCCTCAAGCTGTGCCTGGTCAAACGCAAGATTGATGTGCAATGCCTTGAGCTCAAGGATGCTTATGCGTCCGGCAAATTGATGAAGCAGGAAGCCACACTCAAGGAAGGCATTGATAAAGAGATGGCGAAGAAAATCGTCGCTCATATCAAAGACGCCAAGCTAAAAGTACAGGCTGCCATTCAGGGCGAGCAAGTTCGAGTGACGGGCAAGAAACGTGATGACCTGCAAGACGCGATGGCAGTACTGCGTGGTCATGAGTTTGGCATGCCCTTACAGTTCAACAATTTCCGCGATTAAAAGGAGGCGTAAATGGATTTGAATGCTCAAGTCAGTCATCTGCAGAAGCTCTCTGAAGCCTGGATTCCATTGTTCTTGCAATACGGCAGCCGCGTGCTACTGGCAGTGGTCACCCTTGGCATCGGCTGGTGGGTGATCAACACAGTGACCCGTAAGTTGGGTGGGCTCTTGGCGCTGCGCAATGCCGATCTGGCCTTGCAGGGCTTCATCGGCAGCCTGGCTAACATCATTCTCAAGGTACTACTGATCGTCAGCGTCGCGTCGATGATCGGTGTCGAAACGACCTCGTTCGTGGCCGCCATCGGTGCCGCGGGTCTGGCCATCGGTCTGGCGTTGCAGGGCAGCCTGGCGAACTTTGCTGGCGGCGTGCTGATTTTGCTGTTTCGCCCGTTCCGCATTGGCGACTGGATCGAAGCCCAAAGCGTCAGCGGCACGGTCGACAACATCCTGATCTTCCATACGGTTCTGCGCACAGGTGATAACAAGACAGTGATCGTGCCTAACGGCATCCTGTCGAATGGCATCATCACCAACACCAACCGTCAGCCAACCCGTAAGGTGGTGTTCGACATTGGTGTGGAGCATGACGCTGATCTGCGGCAAGCCCTGCAGGTGCTGCTGGAGATGGCTCAGGATCCTCGCGTGTTACAGGATCCGGCGCCTCAGGCCGTGGTCGCAACGTTGGGTGAAAATGCTATTACCCTGTCGCTGCGTGCATGGGCCAAGACCGGCGACTATGCCGATGTCGTCGCCCATTTCAACATCGAAGCGCGGGATCGTTTGAAGGCCGCCAACATCAATATCCCTGCGCCACAGCGGATGGTTCGCGTGGTGCAGGAGACGGCCGCACAATAAACTGATTCTGCTGAAAAACAAAAAGCCCCGCGAGTCGGGGCTTTTGCTTGCAGGGCGGTCTAAGGCTGTTCGCTGACCGGCGTTTCAATCGCTTCCGACACCTGCACGGCTTTGGCCCGTCGCGCCTCCTGAGACCATTGCAGGGCAATCATCACCAAGGTTGGCAGGCCGAGTACGGCGGTGATCAGGAAGAAGGTGTGGTAGCCGAACCGTTCTACCATCACCCCGGAATAGCCACCGATCAGGCGTGGCAACAGGAGCATGATCGAGCTGAGCAGGGCGTATTGTGTCGCCGAGAACTTCAGGTTGGTCAGACTCGACAGATAGGCGACGAAAGCAGACGTAGCCAACCCGGCGCTGAAGTTGTCCAGAGAGATGGTCACGACCAGCATCTGCAGATTCGGGCCCATGTCGGCGAGCAACAGGAACAGCAGGTTGGTGGCCGCAGAAGCCGCCCCGCCAATAAACAGGATCGGCAAGATGCCGAAACGCACGATCAACAGGCCGCCAAAGCCCGCGCCCAACAGGGTCATGATCAATCCGAATATTTTGCTGACGCTGGCGATCTGGTCTTTGGTGAAGCCCTGGTCGATATAAAACACATTGGCCATCACCCCCATTACGGTGTCCGACATTCGATAGGTGGCGATGAGGCCGAGCAGCAAAAATGCCTGCCAGCGATAGCGCCTGATGAAGTCGTTGATCGGGGTCAGTACCGGTGCCAGCCCGCGTCGTCCAATGGATGACAGGCACAGGGTGGTCAGGGTGATGTACAGGATGGCGCGTAAAAATGCTCGGTCTTCGAGCAGCAACGTGACCCAGCTGGTGCCGTTGAACAGCACGCTGGCGAAGTCCGTGTAGTACAGCTGGGTGAACATCGCGGGGACCGAAACCAGCAAAATGATCAGCACGAAGACTGACGCCAGTTGGTGGTTGAATCCGTAGCGCGCCGCAGACAGTTGGGTGCGCAGCGGTACCGGTGGCTCCCGCATGACCATGGTGGTGACCAGTGCGGGCAGCATCAAAAGAGCAAACAGAATGTAAGTGCCTGCCCACGCCGAGTGTTTGTAACTGAAGCCGGTCGAGCCAAAGCCTTCGGCAAAGTACAGTGCTCCCGCGGTTGAAAGCAGGGCGGCAACGCGGTACCCGGACATGTAGCTCGCCGCCAGTGCAGCCTGACGGCTGTCTTCAGCAATCTCCAGGCGATAGGCGTCGATCGCGATGTCTTGCGTCGCGGACGAGAATGCCACCAGTACGGCAATGGCGATCAACCAGGACAGGTGTTTTTGCGGGTCGCAAAAACCCATGCCGATCAAGCCAAGCACGACCAGCGATTGGGACAATATCAGCCACGATCGCCGCCGGCCAAGCTTGCCCAGGAATGGCAGGCGCCACTGGTCGAGCAGGGGCGACCACACCCACTTGAAGGCATAAGCCAAGCCGATGAGGCTGGCATAACCGATGGTTTCACGGGCAACACCCGCTTCGCGAAGCCAGACCGACAGCGTGGAAAACACGAGCATGTAAGGCATGCCCGCAGCGAATCCGAGCAGCAATAGCACGAGTGTCGAGGGACTGGCATAAGCGGCGAGCGCGGCGCGCCAGGATTTACGGGGCATGGGCTGAAGTCTGCCTCAGGTTACGAAAACAAAGGGCGCACTCTAACCGCAGTGCTCTATCGGGCGCCAGCCATGGCACCGCATATCTACCCGATTATTCTCGATAGTGACGCCTTCAGCCCTTAGACGTGCACGCTGTTCGTCGCCTGAGGCGGTTCCGACGGGCAAACTGATTTTACCGCCGGCCCCCAGCACCCGGTGCCAGGGCAGGGAGGTGCCCTGAGGCAATTGACTCAACGTGCGTCCAACCCAGCGTGCGGCACGACCCAATCCGGCAAATTCAGCCAATTGTCCATAACTCACGACCTTGCCTTCCGGGACTTGATGGAGGGTCACGTAGAGCGCTCTACGCCGGACTTCGGCCGGCGTTAATTGAGCGGTGTCGTCCTGTTTTGGCGGGTGATCGGTCACGCGTTTATTCCTGTTGAAAGGCGCTTTAAGGCAGGGTTTGCGGAACTACAGCCCGTTTCATGGGTCTTTTGTTGCTCGTTGTCGTCCTGGAGATGATGCCCGATTTCCCTGTAAACCTGAGCCTTGACGTTGCTTATGCTGTCTAGAACCTTGCTGTGCATTGCTATCATCAGCACCTCCGTGCCTGTACTCGCCGATACCGTCTGGTTGAAAAATGGTGATCGGCTGACGGGGACCATTAGAGTCTTCGATGGCGGTAAGTTGTTGCTCCAGACCGAGTATGCCGGAGCGATCCCGCTGGACTGGAAACAGATCAAAACCCTGGAGAGTGATCAGAAGCTTCTGGTCAAACAGGACAAGTACCCTGGCGAAATCGCCAAGTCGTTGCAGCCGGCCGAGGATGGCAAGGTGACGCTGGCTAATGGTGAGGCGCCCAAGACTGTCGAGCTGGCCAGCATCCAACAGATCATGAAGCCCAAACCGGTGATCACGGATCTGGTCTGGAAAGGCAGCGTTGATGCAGCGCTGGATTTTCAGCGGGCGGAAAAGAACACCGACGATTACAACATCGCCTTCAAGACCTCGGCGCGTCACGGCGATTGGCGGCATAACGCCAAAGGCGAGTACAACCGCGAAACTCAGGACGGCCTCGTCAGTACGGATAACTGGAGCGCCGAGTACTCCATTGACCGTTTCTTCACCGAAAAATGGTTCTGGGATGGTCGTGTTACCTACAAACGCGACGATATAGAAAATTTGACCCGCCAACGTACAATCGGTACCGGTCCGGGCTATCAATTCTGGGATGACGAGCTGGGTGCATTCTCGCTGGGTTCGTTGCTTAACCGCACCGACTACGAATACGCCGACGGTCAGAAAGCCAATTTCTATTCCGCGGGTATGAAGTGGGATTACAACCGTTTCTTGATTGGCAAGAAAGTTGAATTCTTCACCAATGGTGAATTGAACAAATCACTCACGGGCGTTGCCAATTACAGTCTGGACAGTGAGATTGGGCTGCGTTACAAGGTCACCGAGTGGGCCTCGCTCAACCTGAAGGCTGAGAAAAACCTCATTAGCGGTTCTTCCGACGGGGATCTCGACAAGACCCGCTATACGGCTGGCTTTGGGGTGACGTGGTAAGCCTCCGATGAGGCTATCGCAGGGGCGCTTGCAACCAGGCGTTCCCCTGCGAACGGATCAGGGTCGCGTATGACTGACGCGATCTCCCTGATCAGCAATAAAACCTAGATCCGCAACCCGCCGTCCAACTCCAGGATACGACCGCTGTAGTAGTCGTTCTCCAGAATATACGCTGCCGAATGGGCGATCTCTTCAGGTTTGCCCATGCGCTTGAGCGGGATACCTGAGGTCATTTTTTCCAGCGCTTCAGGCTTCATGCCCAAGGTCATTTCGGTTTCGATGAAGCCTGGCGCAATGCCTGCGACGCGTATGCCATAGCGCGCCAGTTCCTTGGCCCAGGTCACGGTGGCGGCAGCGACACCGGCTTTGGCTGCCGAGTAGTTGGTCTGACCGACATTGCCAGCGCGGGAGATCGAGGAAATATTGATGATCGCGCCCTGATTCTTCAGTTCGATCATCTTTGCCGCTACTTCACGGGTGCACAGGAACACGCCGGTCAAGTTGACGTCGATGACAGCTTGCCACTGGGCGAGGGACATCTTGGTCATCTCGCCGTCCTTGACCCTTAGCAGCAGGCCGTCACGAAGAATCCCGGCGTTGTTGATCAGGCCGTGAATCGCGCCGAAGTCCTCAGCCACTTGAGCAACCATCTGCGTCACTTGTTCTTCGTTAGCGACGTTGCACAGGTAAGACCGTGCTTCCACGCCCAATGCCTTGCAAGCGGCGACCGCTAGATCAAGCTTTTCCTGGTTCAAGTCCACCAAGGCCAGCTTCGCGCCTTTGGCCGCGAGATATTCGGCCATCGAACGGCCCAAACCCTGGCAACCGCCAGTGATAATAATTATCTTGTCTTTCAAATGCATGCGCGTGCCCAATAAACAGTCGGTGGTTATCCTTACCAGATGACCCACACTCGCGGAGTCCGCGTTTGGAGTCGCCCTGGTGGCGCTGCAAAAATGCCGAGCGCCCGTCCGTTTTCGACGGATTCTATATAAGGAGTCATAAGATGAGCGTTAAAGCCGCTAAGCATGCCCGAGAATTGCTGCTCAAGGAATACCGGGGTGCGCTGTCCACGCACTCCAAGTCCATGCCCGGCTTCCCGTTCGGCTCTGTGGTGCCTTATTGCCTGGATGATCAGGGCAGGCCACTGATCCTGATCAGCCGCATCGCCCAGCACACGCATAACCTGCAAAAGGACCCCAAGTGCTCGTTGCTGGTGGGTGAGCGCAGTGCTGAAGATGTACAGGCGGTGGGCCGTGTCACCTTGCTGGCCGAGGCCGAGAAACTGACTGACAGCGCTGCCATTGAAGCAGCGGCCGAGCGCTATTACCGGTATTTCCCCGAATCGCAGAGCTATCACAGTGCCCACGACTTTGACTTCTGGGTGCTGGTCCCGGTGCGATATCGTTATATCGGCGGTTTTGGCGCGATTCACTGGCTCGATGAGGTCGCCCTGGCCAATCCGTTTGCTGGCGCAACGGAAACCGCAATGGTCGAACACATGAATAATGACCACACCACAGCCATCGCCCATTACGTAGCGCTGTCCGGTCTGCCGCAGACGCAGCCCGCTCAGATGGTCGGTATCGACAGCGAAGGTATGCATTTACGCATAGGGCAGGGTTTATACTGGCTGGCCTTTGCTCACCCCTGTAACACTCCGAAACAAGTCCGCGAAGCCTTGGTCCAGCTGGCCCATGCTGAAAAATGGCCGGCGAATGAAGCCCAAGAGGCTTGAATTCACGATTTGGCGACGTCACATAGGGTTTATTGGAAGTCATTCTTCCGTTGAGGAACTCATTTGATGCGCGTTTTTCTGTTGCTCTTTCTACTGTTTCCAGTGCTGGAGCTGTTTGTTCTGGTCAAGGTGGGTATGGCCATTGGCTTTTTACCGACCTTCTTGTTGGTGGTCGCCAGCTCCATGCTCGGTGTATTCATAATCCGGCTCGCAGGCTTTGCCACGGCGCTGCGTGCCCGCGAGAGCCTGGCACGCGGCGAGTTGCCTGCCCAGCAGATGCTGGAAGGTCTGATGGTCGCCGTCGGCGGTGGGTTACTGCTGCTGCCCGGCTTTATCAGTGACGTACTGGGGCTGATCTGCCTGCTGCCGTTCACCCGTAAGGTGCTGGTCAACACGCTGCGCAAGCGCGCTGAAGAGCAAGCGATCCGCCAGCGTGCGTTTGCCGATGACGTGCGAGCCGCGGGTGGCCCGGACCGTCCCGGTGCCGCACACCCCGGCAACCGTCAGCCTAACGTGATCGAAGGTGAGTTCGAGCATCGCGATCAGTAAGCTCTAGCCTGTACGCAACGGCCTGTGCGGGACCGTTCGGTGCCGCATACGTTTCAAAAGGCTGTACCTCTCTGCAAAAAAATTACACGCCAAGCCTTGTAATCACCTTGCTCGCCCTTATGTAAGGGTCACCGCAAGGTTTCTGGTGGATTCGCCAGACCGTATTCTGCGGTTCGCTCGTCGAACCGTAACCGGCAACGCCGGATGTTCTAACCCGCCGGTGCAGTCACCGGACGTTCAAAACCATAATTAGGAGATCGACAATGAAGCTTCGTCCTCTGCATGACCGCGTCGTAATCCGTCGCAGCGAAGAAGAATCGAAAACTGCTGGCGGTATCGTTCTGCCGGGTTCGGCTGCTGAAAAGCCAAACCGTGGCGAGATCCTCGCTGTGGGTACCGGCCGCGTGCTGGACAACGGTGAAGTGCGTGCGCTGGCCGTAAAAGTAGGCGACAAAGTGGTGTTCGGCCCTTACTCCGGCAGCAACACTGTGAAAGTAGACGGCGAAGACCTGCTGGTGATGAGCGAGAACGAAATTCTCGCAGTCGTCGAAGCCTGAGTATTTCCCGCGAATTTCCGTTACTACCCAGTATTTAAGGAATAACGATCATGGCTGCAAAAGAAGTTAAATTCGGCGACTCCGCCCGTAAAAAAATGCTCACCGGTGTCAACGTCCTGGCTGACGCAGTTAAAGCGACTCTCGGGCCTAAAGGCCGTAACGTCATTATCGAAAAAAGCTTTGGCGCTCCGCTGATCACCAAAGACGGCGTTTCCGTTGCAAAAGAAATCGAACTGAAAGACCGTTTCGAAAACATGGGCGCGCAGCTGGTTAAAGACGTTGCTTCCCGTGCAAACGATGACGCAGGCGACGGCACCACCACCGCTACCGTTCTGGCTCAATCGATCGTCAACGAAGGCCTGAAAGCCGTCGCTGCCGGCATGAACCCGATGGACCTGAAGCGCGGCATCGACAAAGCGACCATCGCTATCGTTGCTCAGCTCAAGCTGCTGTCCAAGCCTTGCACCGACACCAAGGCCATTGCTCAGGTGGGTACCATCTCCGCCAACTCCGATAGCTCCATCGGCGACATCATTGCCGAAGCTATGGAAAAAGTGACCAAAGACGGCGTTATCACCGTTGAAGAAGGCACTGGCCTGGAAAACGAATTGTCTGTTGTTGAAGGCATGCAGTTCGACCGTGGCTACCTGTCCCCGTACTTCATCAACAAGCCAGACACCATGGTTGCCGAGCTGGACGGTCCGCTGATCCTGCTGGTCGACAAAAAAATCTCCAACATCCGCGAAATGCTGCCAGTTCTGGAAGCAGTGGCCAAAGCTGGCCGTCCGCTGTTGATCGTTGCTGAAGACGTTGAAGGCGAAGCCCTGGCGACTCTGGTTGTGAACAACATGCGCGGTATCGTGAAAGTTGCAGCCGTCAAAGCCCCTGGCTTTGGTGATCGTCGCAAGGCCATGCTGCAGGACATCGCTGTTCTGACTGGCGGTACCGTTATCTCCGAAGAGATCGGCCTGAGCCTGGAAACCACTACCCTGGAACACCTGGGTAATGCCAAGCGCGTTGTGCTGAACAAAGAAAACACCACCATCATTGATGGTGCTGGCGTTCGTGCCGATATCGACTCGCGTATCGCTCAGATCCGCACGCAAGTAGCAGACACCACGTCTGACTACGACAAAGAAAAACTGCAAGAGCGTCTGGCCAAGTTGTCCGGCGGCGTTGCAGTAATCAAAGTCGGCGCCGGTTCCGAAGTTGAAATGAAAGAGAAGAAAGCCCGCGTTGAAGACGCCCTGCACGCAACCCGTGCAGCCGTTGAAGAAGGCGTGGTACCTGGCGGTGGCGTGGCACTGGTTCGCTCCCTGCAAGCAATCGCTGGCCTGAAAGGCGACAACGCTGATCAGGACGTCGGTATCGCTCTGCTGCGTCGCGCTGTAGAAGCTCCACTGCGTCAGATCGTTTCCAACTCCGGCGACGAGCCAAGCGTAGTTGTCGACAAGGTCAAGCAGGGTTCGGGTAACTTCGGTTACAACGCTGCTACTGGCGAATACGGCGACATGATCGAAATGGGCATCCTTGACCCGGCTAAAGTGACTCGCTCTGCTCTGCAAGCGGCGTCCTCCATCGCCAGCCTGATGATCACTACCGAAGCGATGATCGCTGAAGTAGTTGACGACAAGGCTGCTGGCGGCGGCATGCCGGACATGGGCGGCATGGGTGGTATGGGCGGCATGATGTAAGCCAGCTTTACCCCTCCCATAAAAAACCCCGCCTTGTGCGGGGTTTTTTTATGTCTGTCGAACCTGACGGTTACCAAGGTCTTGCGGGATCAGGCTTGCCGGGTAAACCGGCGAACCTGATCCACCTTACAGAATCAGGCTTGACCGGCCTCAGCCACTAGCGGTTGACTCACCGCGACCTTTTTCGGGGCCCGGTACAGCACGGCGTAATACGAGCCCAGGCAAATCAGCCAGCAGAACACCGCTGTCCAGACGTTGTGAGAGAAGAAGTGCGCGCCCTGCAACATTCGGCCAATCGAGAAAATCGTGCCCAGGCTGAAGGCAAATACCAGTGCGGCTCGTGCCATGCGAGGACGGCGATCACGCAAGGCGAAGAACAGTGCGAACAGGGTAAAGCCGGTCGCAGCATGACCGCCGGGCCAGCAGCGCCCAGGTTTGTCGGTCGCAGGACGAGGGCTTAGCAACTCGCTGTAGGTTTCCTGGCCGCCGAACTCAGTCAGGCTCCATGGGCATTGCACCGAGGTGACGACTTTGATGGGTGTCACGAAGCTGGTGGACAGCGCCATGGACAGCACCAGACAACCCAGTTCACGACGCCACGGCTTCAGGCGCTGCACAAAAAAAGCGCCTGCAAAGGCCGCGAGGGCACAAAGACTGAGCAGAATCACGGCCTGCTTGGCGCGATCGTGAAGGATGTCTTCGAGAAAGTAACTGTGCCGACCTATAAAGCCCCCCGTTTCCGGGTTATAGGCTAGTTTGGCGATATCCATATCCAGGGAGGTCAGTTCCAGCAGAATTAGAACGACCGCTGTAATCAGTGGAATACCCAAACCCACCCAAAGATTGAGTGGGCGAGAGTAAGGTCGGGCAGAAAGAGACGGCATGACAGATCCTGAGCGTGTAGATAAAAGCCCCAGACCCATCAGCCTGGAGCGTGGTTATTGCTGGGTACTCACCGCGGACGAGTCCTGAGACGGTTTCCACCCCAACAATTGATGTTTGAAGCCATAGCTTGCGGTTTGGTAATAGGTAATACCTCGCAGTATCAGCGGGTCGGTAGCGGTTGCACTGGACTCACGACTCTCCTGCAGCGCCTGATCATGGCGGCGCATCCCTTTGCGCGGGCTGAGAATGGCCAGATCCTTGCCATCAAACAAGCCCAGGTGTTGATAATTTCCGACCACGACTCGGGCGGGGAGTGAATTTTCCTGGAGCAAGTTACGACCAAAGAACGTCGATTGGTAACCCTGATTCAACAGCCCTAGCAACGTGGGGGCCAGGTCGATCTGGCTGGCCAGTTGCGACGACTCGCGGGCTTCTATCAGCTTGGGCGAATAGATAAACAGCGGAATCTGATAATTGGTGATCGGCAGGTCTTCGATGCCCGCGCTCCCAGCAGTGTGGTCCGCGACAAATACGAAGATGGTGTTATCAAACCACGGCTTTTGCCGGGCTTCACTGAGGAACTGACCGATGGCGTAATCGGTGTACTTCACCGCACCGTCGCGACCGTTGCCCGATTTGATATCGATCCGGCCTTCAGGGTAGGTATAAGGGCGATGATTGGAGGTGGTCATCAGTTGCAGCAAAAAGGGCTTCTGCTTGGCGAAGTCGGCATCAGCCAGGTTCAGCGTTTGTCGGTACAGGTCCTCATCGGCCATGCCCCATGCGTTCTTGAAGTGGATCTGCGCCTCATCGACACTGCTCTGATCGACAACTCGATAGCCGTTACCGCTGAAGAACGCATTCATGTTGTCGAAGTAACCGCGCCCCCCGTAGACGAACACGCTGTCGTAGCCAATGGCCGAGAGCTGTTGCCCGAGGCTTGCGAAGCCGCTTTCACGGCCCACACGTTTGACGATCGAGCGCCCCGGCGTCGGCGGAATCGACAGGGTAATGGCTTCCAGTCCCCGGTCAGTTCGGGTGCCGGTGGCGTAGAAGTTATTGAAGTACAGGCTTTGCTTGCGCAGTTGATCGAGGTTGGGCGTGAGGTTGCGCTTATCGCCATTGCTGCCCAGGTATTTGGCGCTCAGGCTTTCGATCGTGACCAGAATGATATTGGGCTGACGCGGCGTGCCTGGATTGACGATCATGCGTCGGATATCCAGTGGGTCGGTGCCGATAAACTGCGCATTCGGTTCGCTGAGTTCGGCCCGCATCTGTTTGGCGATCTGATCGACCGGCAAGCTGCTGTAGAACTGCTGATAATCCAGATCGTTGTTCCTGAATGCGGCGAAGAACTGGTACGGACCGTTACTGGCCAACTCGTGCTGGTAGGCGTTGCCACCTTGACCTCGAGGGCTGTCCTGATCGACCAGTTGCAGGCTCAGGCCGGCGACTGCGATCAGGCAAAAGGCCCCGACCAGACGCTTGCGCATTGTCGGTAATGGAGCATTGAGCGCACGTTTGAGTGGCGTGTGCAGGGCAACGCTCAGGCCAATGGCAATCAGCGCGAGGATGCCCAGTAACGTGCCAATAGGGTAAGACTCAAGCAGGTTGTTCAACACTTCATCGGAGTACACCAGATAGTCGACCGCGATGAAGTTGAAGCGCACACCAAACTCGTCCCAGAACAGCCATTCTGCAACGGCGGTAAAGAGCATGATGAAAATACTGACGCTCAGTACGCCCTGGAGAAACCAGCGGTGTCCACGTGACCGCCAGAGCGCGGGAGGGCAGAACAACAGGTACAGGCCCAGAGGCAGCGCGGCGTAGGCGAGAAAGCTCAGGTCATAGAGCAGGCCGATCCCAAAGATCGACAACGGGTTGCTACCGGCCTCATTCAGATGGCTGATCAGCAAAACGGACCGTGTTAACAGGAAGACCGCAAACCAGGTAGTGGTGAGTAGAAGCAAATAGCGCAGTGGCGCCGATAGGGTAAACCGCATTGTTAATTCCTTGTAGCAATGGCCAAAGTTTGACCGCGACACTGTAATGCGGTTGTGAACCGATAGTGAAAAAATCGTTAAGTAGGTGTGAACCTGCGACCATGTCTCTTTTCTGGCTCGGCCCGGCTGACTGTTAGATCTGGTCGAGCGCGTCACTTCGCCTTAAGCTGCGCCAGTTTCAAAGGCCTTAACAGCATACAGAGAGAGTGCTTCATGCGAATTCTGCTGGTTGAAGACAACCGCGACATCCTGGCGAACCTGGCGGATTACCTGGGTTTGAAGGGCTATACCGTCGACTGCGCGCAGGATGGGCTTTCCGGTTTGCACCTGGCGGCCACCGAGCATTATGACCTGATCGTGCTGGATATCATGCTGCCCGGCATTGATGGCTATACCTTGTGCAAGCGTCTGCGCGAGGATGCCCGACGCGATACCCCGGTGATTATGCTGACTGCGCGCGATCAACTGGACGACCGGCTACAGGGCTTCCGCTCCGGTGCCGACGATTACCTGCTCAAGCCCTTCGCCCTGTCCGAACTCGCCGCGCGAATCGAAGCGGTATTGCGTCGGACCCAAGGTGGCGGCCGTCGCACCTTGCAGGTCGCCGACCTGATTTACGACCTAGACACCCTGGAAGTGACGCGTGAAGGGCGCCTGCTCAAACTCAACCCTGTCGGCCTCAAACTGCTAGCGGTGCTGATGCAGAAAAGCCCGCATGTGCTGCGTCGGGAGATTCTTGAAGAGGCTTTGTGGGGCGACGATTGCCCGGACAGCGACAGCCTGCGCAGCCATGTGCATCAATTGCGCCAGGTGATCGACAAGCCGTTTGCCAAGCCGCTGCTGCAAACGGTGCATGGCGTGGGGTACCGATTGGCCGAGGGCCGTGATGGAGTTTAAACAGAGCCTTGCCCAGCGGATCATCATCGCCTTTGCGCTGATGAGCGCATTGGTGGCGGGGTCGTTCGCCCTGGGGATCGTGGCGACCGTCCATGTGGTCGAAGAAAAGCTGATCTCCGCAGGCCTTGGGGGCGACCTCAACCGCTTGCTGTTGATGGACAGCGTCAGCGACTGGAGCCATCGCCCTGAGCCAGACCAGTTGTTCTATTTCAGCAACGGTCGTGGCGATTTCGAGTTGCCCAAAGATTTACGGCATCTGGACCCAGGGTTTCACGAAGTGTTTCGCAATGACCTTTCTTACCACGCCATGGTGGAAATCGTCGACGGGCGCCGTTACGTGCTGTTGCAGGATCAGAGCGATTTTGAAGAGCGTGAACGGGTGCTGTTCGCCGTGGCGCTGGTGGGGTTCGTGCTGGCGCTGGCGCTGGCGGTGTTCCTGGGCTGGATATTGGCACGTAAAGTAATGGCGCCTGTGGTCAGGCTGGCCCGGCAGGTTCGGCACCGCGACCAACTGCTGGGGCTGGCACCGCCCCTGGCGCCAGACTATGCCGCCGATGAAGTGGGCGAGCTGGCAGTGGCCTTCGATGCGACGTTGGGGCGTTTGCGTCAGGCCCTTACGCGTGAGCGCTTGTTCACCAGTGACGTCAGCCATGAGCTGCGTACGCCGTTGATGGTGCTCGCGAGCTCCTGCGAGCTGCTCCTGGAAAACCCGGCCCTCGATCAGCGCGCGCGTGCTCAGGTCGAGCGCATTGCCCGGGCCTGTGAGGAAATGCGCGATCTGGTGCAGACCTTCCTCATGTTGGCGCGTACTCAGCGTGAGGATGCTGGTATGGCGCCGAAGGTCTCCCTTGATGCCGTGGCTGAGCAATTGATCTCTTTGTGGCGCGAGCCCATTGAAAGTAAGGGGCTGACGCTGCTATTCGAGCCGGGTCAGCCTTCGACGACCTGCTACAACGCTACCTTCCTTCATGCGGTGATGGGCAACTTGCTGCGCAACGCATTGCATTACACCGACCAAGGGTTTATCCGGCTTACGCTGGAAGCTGAAGGCTTTGTGGTTGAGGACAGCGGCGTCGGGATTCCCGAGGAAAAACGTGAAGCCATGTTCCAGCCGTTCGTGCGCGGCAACGAGCAACGAGGCGAAGGCTTGGGCTTGGGGCTTTCACTGGTCCAGCGGATCTGTGAAAACCAGGGCTGGAGCGTCAGTCTGAGCAACATGGAGCCCAATGGCTGTCGTTTTCGCGTTGATCTGAAGATGGCGCCACGCTGAGTTCTGCAGGCTGCGGCCCAATGCCACCATTGGGTGCTCGCAATGCCTTGTAATATTTTCGCCCGTCAAGGGACGAAAATTTCACATGAGCACGACCTGAAGATGACAGGGTACGCGCTAACGTTGCCTGCATCGGCTTGAGGCCGCAGCGCTGGATTAATCAAGCATGCTCGAACATATTTGCAAAAACACGGGAACAGTTTCGCCCGCAGACTGTCCCACGTTGGCTTTGCTGTCTGTGTGAGCCCAGCGGGTGAGGCTGAGTTTTTTATTGCGCAAGAGGTAACAGGATGGCGGTGGACTTTGTAGCAGAACCGAATGTTGCAGCTCAGGATCGTTTCGCGTACTTCTGGAGCTTGCGAGGTGAGTGGGTTGAAGAACCCAATCTTCGTCGCGGTGGCGAAAGTGGTGTGCAACGTGTGATGTCTGCCAACGGAGAGCTGCTCTACATCAAACGTCAGACCGGCCATATCTATCGCAGTTGGTTACACCCTTTTGGTCGGCCCACAGTGTTGCGTGAGCGCGATGCACTGGACGGGTTGCGGCAGCTCAATGTGGGCGTGCCGGCGTTGGTTTACGCAGGCGCCGAGCGCGACTCGAACAAGCAGTGGCGCGCCTTGCTGGTGACAGCGGCGCTCGACGGTTTTGATGAAATCGATAACTGGTATGCCGCCGGTGGACGCGAGCGATACGGCGAAGCGTTGCACGAACGGATGCTTCAAGAGATTGCGCTCAATCTGGCGCGCATGCATCTGGGACGCTGGCAGCACAGCTGCTTGTACAGCAAGCATGTTTTTGTGCGGGTCACGGGTGAGGGGGCTGACGCTAATGTCGAGGTCGCGCTGCTGGATCTCGAGAAGTGCCGACGTCGCTGGACCGCCAACAGTGCCGCGCAACATGACATGAAACAACTGCGTCGCCATTCGTCGTTCAGTGCAACGGATTGGCAGAAACTCGTCTACTTTTACGAGACAGCGTTTGGCAGCGCTATCAAAGGCTTACACTAATGAAGCTCGAAATAGCCCGAGGTTTGTTTTTGGTGGGGGCTTTAGGGATCGCATCCTTGGCGCTGACGCTGTGGGAGCAACCTGGGCCCAGGATATTGAGTGCACAACATGGTGAGGATCGATGCCTCTTGCCACGTGTGGCCAAGGTGCAGGAGTCGATGAGGCCCGATCATGATCTATTACTGTTGATATATGGCTTGGCTCAAGGGATGAAACAAGAAAATTGAAAACCTTCGTCAACTAAAAGGCTCCGTTTTTACGGAGCCTTTTGGTTTCTACAGATTGAGGGCCAGATCAGCCTTCTTGTCAGGCGCCGCCAGCAGCGTGTACACGCATGGCAGCACGAACAACGTGAACAGCGTGCCAATCGACATTCCCGTGGCAATCACGGTGCCGATGTCGAAACGGCTGACGGCCCCGGCGCCGGTAGCAAGAATCAGCGGCACCATGCCAAATACCATCGCAGCCGTGGTCATCAATACCGGGCGCAGACGAATTGCAGCGGCCTCTTCGATCGCTTCGCGGGCGCTCAGGCCCTTGTCCCGGCGTAATTGGTTGGCGAACTCAACGATCAGGATGCCGTGCTTGCTGATCAGCCCTATCAGCGTCACCAGTCCCACCTGGGTATAGATGTTCATGCTCGACAGCCCCAGAAACAACGGAATCAGCGCCCCACAGATCGATAGCGGGACCGTCACAAGAATGACCAATGGGTCTCGGAAGCTTTCGAACTGCGCCGCCAGCACCAAAAAAATAATCGCCAGGGCCAGGGCGAAGGTCATCCACAAGGCATTGCCTTCCTGCACGAACTGCCGCGCAGCGCCCGCATAGTCGTAGGCGTAACCGTGTGGGGCTTCTTCTGCTGCGATCTGGCGGACGGTCTCGATGGCCTCGCCCATGCTGACAATAGGTACGCCTTGAATAATCGCCGAATTCAGCTGCTGAAACTGATTCAACTGGCGCGGTTTGGCCCGGTCACTGACCTTGATCAGCGTCGACAGTGCCAGGAGTTCGCCTTTGTTGTTCTTCACATAGTAATTATTCAGCCAGTCAGGGTTGTCCCGATACGGCCGCTCGACTTGCGCGATGACCTTGTAGCTGCGGCCATCAAGGGTGAAACGGTTAATCTCCGCTTCACCGAGCAATGTCGCCAGCGTGCCGCCCAGATCCAGCATGGACACACCCATCTGCGCCGCCTTGGCCCGATCGATATCGACCACCACCTCGGGCTTGTCGAAGGCCAGATCAATATCGAGAAAGGCAAACTTGCCTGACTCGGTCGCGCGCGTCTTTATCCGGGTGGCCACTTGCAGCAGCGACTCATAGTCGTTCGGCGTATTGATCACGAACTGGAAGGGCAGGCCTTCGCCCGTGCCTGGCAGCGACGGCAGGTTGAAACCAAACACTTGCAAGCCCGCGATCTTCGCCACCTTGGCCTGCAGCTCAGGCAGAAGCTGCATCTGCGTGCGACTGCGCTCGTTCCACGGCTTGAGCAGGAAACCACCGATGCCGGTCTGCACCCCGTCAAAACCGTTGATCTGGAACGATGAGTAATACTCGGGAAACGTCCTGAAGATCTCGATGAATTCATCGGTGTAGGCGTTCATGTAGTCGAGATTGGTCGGTTGTGGCGACGTGGCCATCATGAAAATAATGCCCTGGTCTTCATCGGGCGCCAATTCCGACTTGGTGAACTTGAGCAGCACCGGAATCAGGCATAACACGATCAAGGCAAGCACCAGCACCACGGGCCGGGTATTCAGCGTGCCGTGCAGCATGCGTTGGTAGCGGGCCTTGAGGCGCCCGAAGGTCTGATCAAGTTTGTGCGACAGGCCGCGAGGATTCTCGTTGTGACGTAACAGCAGGGCGCACATCATCGGCGACAACGTGAGCGCGACCACCCCCGAAATAACCACCGCGCCCGCCAGGGTCAGGGCGAACTCCTTGAACAGCGCCCCGCTCAGGCCTTGAAGAAAACCAATAGGCGCATAGACGGCTGCCAGGGTGAGCGTCATCGACACCACCGGCATCGCGATTTCCCGGGCGCCTTCGATGGCCGCGTTGAACGGCGTCTTTCCCTCCTCGATATGCCGATGGATGTTCTCCACCACCACAATTGCATCGTCCACCACCAGCCCGATCGCCAGCACCATCGCAAGCAAGGTCAGCAAGTTGATCGAGTAGCCCATCAGCTGCATGAAAAACAACACGCCGATCATCGACAACGGAATGGTAATCACCGGAATCAGCACCGAACGCAGGGCGCCGAGGAACAGGAACACCACGACAATTACGATCAGCACCGCTTCGATCAGGGTTTTCACCACTTCATGAATCGATGCCTGAATAAACAGGGTAGCGTCATAGGCAATGGAAATTTTCAGGGTGGGCGGCAACTGGGTTTCCAGCTCCGGCAAGATCTTGCGCACTTCTTTGATCACGTCCAGCGGGTTGGAACTGGGCGTGCCGCGGATAGCGATATAGACCGACGGCGTGCCATCGAAAGAACTGATCGCGTTGTAGTTTTCCGCCCCCATTTCCACGCGGGCGACATCGCCGAGCAGCACGCGACGGTCACCCGATATTTTCAGCGGGATGGCGGCAAAGGCTTCGGCAGACTTCAATTCGGTGGCAGCATTGATGCTGGTAACCACGTATTCGCCTCGTACTTCGCCGGCTGCGGAAAGGTAGTTGTAACGGCGTACGGCAGCAGTGACATCACTGGCGGTCAGGCCGTAACCGGCGAGGCGCACCGGGTCGAGCCACAGGCGCATGGCAAAGACCTGATTGCCGATAATCTCTGCTTCGGCCATGCCTGGCAGGGTCGCAAGCTTGGGTTGAATCACCCGTGACAGGTAGTCGGTGATCTGCGGGTTGCTCAATTCGCTGCTGTAGAAGCTGATGTACATCAGGGCGGTTGAATCGGCCGCCTGCTTGTTCAATACCGGGTCTTCAGCGTCTTGCGGCAGCTTGTTCTTGACCTCGTTGGCCTTGGCCAGCAGCTCGGTGAAGAGCCGGTCGCTGTCCGCACCGATGTGTGCATAAATCGACACCACCGAAAAATTCTGACGACTGACCGAGGTCATGTAATCGATGCCTTCGGCGCTGGCCAGACTTTGTTGCAACGGCTGGGTGATATAGCCCTGGATAGTCTCGGCGTTGGCCCCGGGGTAAGCCGTGGTCACGGTGATCAGGGCATTTTCCATCTGCGGGTATTGGCGAATGGTCAGCTTGCTGAACGCCTGGAAGCCCAAGAGCACAATCAGCAGGCTGATGACGGTGGCCAGCACCGGACGACGGATGAACGGATCTGTAAACGCCATGAAGAATTCCTTGATCAGTCAACGCGTGGCTGGCTGTTCTGTTCGGCTTGCAGTGTCTTGTCGGCACTGATGGCGACATGGGCTCCAGTGTCCAGTTTGAGCTGGCCGGCGCTGACCACCCGCTCACCGGCGCTCAGGCCCTTGCTGACAACCACTCGACCATTGCGGTGCTCGCCAGTCTCGACGAAGCGCCGCTCCACGGTCCATTGCGGCTCGCCTTTGGCGTCTTTTTCGGGTTCGCCCCCGGCGGTTTTTTTCGGCACCACGACATACACCGAGTTGCCGTAGAGGGTATAGCTGATCGCGCTTTCCGGGACTACCACGCGGGTGTTGGCGCCGGGTAGCAATACGTGCAGACTGGCGAACATCCCCGGTAGCAGCTCGCCGCCAGGGTTTGGCAGCGTGGCGCGGACCAGGATGTTGCGCGTGGCATCATCGACTTTCGGGTTGATTGCGCTGATTTTCGCTTCAAAAGTCTGTGCCGGATAGGCCGCTACGGTGACCTGCGCTATCTGGCCTACCGCCAGTTTCGGCACCGCTTGCTCAGGCACATAGAAGTCGACGTACAAGCTGCTCAAGTTCTGCAACGTAGCGATCATCGTGCCGCTCGCGAGGTAATCACCGACATCCACCTGACGAATGCCGATGGTGCCGCTGAAGGGGGCGAGGATGCTTTTTTTCGCCAACGCGGCATTTAATTGGGCGACCGAGGCATAGGCTTTTTTCAACTGCGCGGCGAGCCGGTCGAAATCACCTTTGGAGATCGCCTGGCTGCCGACCAATTGGCTGCCACGTCCGTGCTCAATCTTCGCCAGGCCCAATTCAGCTTCAGCGGTGCCCAACAGCGCCTTTTCAACATCGCTGTCCAGTTGCAGGAGCAGCTGGCCAGCAGTGACCTTTTGCCCGGACTCGAACTGCAGGGCCTTGACCGTCCCTGCAATCTCCAGGCTCAGATCGACCCCTTGCAAGGCCTTGAGGGTGCCAATAGCCGGTAGCTGACTCTGCCACGGTTGTTCGTTGGCGGTCACGACGGCAACATTGATGGGCGGTTTGGGCGTGGCGAATACCTGGATCTGCCGATAGACGGAAAAGGCTTTATAGCCCCCGAGGCTCAGCACCACGAGCAGCACAACCCCCAGCATGATCAGCATCCGGCGACGCAGCATATTCCACTTCCTTGGAAAGACCGTTGAATCGGGTGAGCACATGAGTCCCGCTGCCCCGGTGTTGCCTCGGGGCGATACTGCCGGAGTTACGGGTGTGCTGATGCAGGATAAGCCAGCTTCGCTGGCCCTGCATCAAACCAGATGCAGATGGTTATCCCAGAGCCCCGCTGGCAATTCAAGAGGCTGTGCCAGCAGCTCTGTTTGCCGACAATCGTAGAATCGGCAGCGTCCCTGGCCTGAGGTGACGACGAAACCATCCGCCACTGCGCCGACGCCTGCGCAGTCGGGCAGTGGCGCGTCGAGACGCACTTCGCCGCTGTCCAGGTCCCAGATAAAAAAGCGGTTGCCGCGCGGCGCGGTGAGGGCCGCCAGACGCAGTTCGCTGTGCACGGCAACGCTGGCGGTGTAGTGATTCATCGCCTGCAATTGGCTGTCGGCCACCGGGAACGCCACGAAGGGCTGGCCGGGGCGTTTGATCGCCAGCAGTTCAGACGACTCGTGTGCCTCGCCCATGAACTGCTGCCCCGCGACAATCGTGCCGTCGCTGGCGATGGCCAGATGGCGGATGCTGTTCATCGACTGGCTGAGGGTTTCTTTGCTCAACAAGGTGCCATCGCGCTGCATCAGCACCAGGCTGGGCTGCATGGCATTTAGGTTCATCTCGACCCGGCTTTCGGCTTCGGTGCGAATCCCGCCGTTGGCGACCACCAGGGTTTCGCCGTCGGGCATCCACGACACCTGATGAGGGCCGACGCCGTGGGTGGGGATTTCGCCGCTGTACACCAGGCGTTCGTTGACGAACTGATAGACGCCCAGCACCCCGCGTCCCGGGTCGGTGGTGTCGTTTTCAGTGGCGTACAGCCATTCGCCACTTTTGTGAATGACGGCGTGGCCGTAGAAGTGCCGGTTGGGCCGGGACGTAATGGTCTGGAGCAAACGACCGTCACGCAAGTCGATCAGGTAGCTTTGCGTCCCGGGCCTGCGCGCGACGAACAGCGCCAAGGGCAGGTCCGGGTGATTGATGATGTCATGGCAACGTTGGCCGACCTGAGTGGCGAAGACCTGGCTGCCGTCCAGACGATAACCCACGGCATAGTGCTGGCCGTTGCCATCGTCCCGAGCGGAAAGCACCAGAGGGTTCACCCCTTTTTGCCGAAGCCCCTTTTGCTGAAAAAGTGTCCAGCCGCCCAGGGTACAGGCGCCGAGTAGCAGACTTCCAAGGGCCAGGGCCTGACGTCGCAACATATCAGTCACCATCATTAGCGTTGAAGCCAAGCTGGATACCCAGCGCCTTGGCGAGTTCGCCTTCATGCAAGCGATGGAGGGCGTTGAGGCTGTCGTAGAAGGCATTGAGCTGCTGACGACCCGCGTCGGTGGCGAGCAGGTCGGTCAACGGAGGTTTCAACGCTGAAAGCAGATGACGGCTAGCGGCATATGCAGCATCGATTTTGTCGGCCAGTGGTTTTTGTTCGGCGGGCAGCAGGCCACGCAGGCCTTGGTTGTCGACGCCAGACCACACCGTCTCGGCGCTGATCAAGCTGGCTTCCAGGCTACTGAGCGATGCCTTGCTGCGCCAGGCGTCGGCCTGGAACGGCTGCGGAATGCCCTTGGTCTGACGACCCAATGGCGTGCCGAGCTTTTTCTTCAGGCTGTCCAGCGCAGTGACCTGCACCCGAAGCAATTCAGCGATGGCTTCGTGGGCGTCGGCATAACGCGGATTGGGAAACTTGCTCAGTTGCGCGAGCATGCCATCAGTGCTGTTCCAGCCGGTCAGGATCTCCTCGGCCAACGCTTTCTGGCGTTCACCGATAGCGATCAGCAGGGGGCAATAACGGGTTTTTTGCTCGGCGTTGGCCATGTCGACATTGGCGTCGAACAGGATGTATTCATACGCCGAAAGGCCCTGCACCACGACGCTGGACTTGCTCAGTGCGTCGGCATTGATCTGCGGTTGTGCGCTGACCAATTGCTCGACCTGGCGCCCCACCAGGTTCTTTTTGTCAGGCCAGAACTGGACTTGCCAGGCGCGGTTGCCTTCGGCCAATGGACCAATCAGCAATGGCTGTAATTCAGCCCAGGCTTTTTGCGCGTGCAGAAAGTCGGCGCGGGCGGTGTCCAGGTCTGATGTGCCCTGACAGAACGCCAAGGCGCTGATCGACAACTGACGGTCGGCATCGACCCAGCGACTGTAGGTCGGCAGAATCACCTGCTTGGCGATGGCGGCAGACGTCACGGCCTGTGGGTCTTGTGGCGAGCAGGCGGCGATGGCAAAGGCTGCCAGGCTGGTGAATAACAGTTTGGGGCGGAACATGTCCGGCTCCTCTTCTCATCAATAGGGAGTAAATCGTTAAAGAGAGTTCAAAAACGCCAATAACGCCGCGCGTTGTTCGGCGTTAAACGCCAATACCTGTTGCTGCGCGGCGTGCGCTTCGCCGCCGTGCCAGAGCACTGCTTCAAGCAGGTTTCGAGCACGACCGTCGTGTAAAAACTGTGTGTGACCACTGACGGCTTCGGTCAGGCCAATGCCCCACAACGGCGGAGTGCGCCAGTCGCGGCCAGTGGCTTGAAATTCGCTGCGATGGTCGGCCAGCCCTTCGCCCATATCATGCAGCAACAAATCGCTGTAAGGGCGGATCACTTGATTGGCCTGTTCGGGTTCTGCGGCGTCGGCACCGGTGGTGAACTGTGGCGTATGACACTGCTGACAGCCTGTTTGATAAAACAGAGTCTTGCCGGCCAGCACCTGTTGGTTGTCGACATCCCGTCGCGCGGGCACTCCCAGGTTGCGGCTGTAGAACAGTACCAGACGCAGAATGTTGTCGCTGACCTCCGGTTCGCCCTCAGGACCTTTACCGGTTGGCGCATTGAGACAGTCGACTTGGGTCGCGGTGCAGTCATCGACGGTTTTGAGGCGAGTGGTCAGGCCCATATCACCCGAGAAGGCGTGCGCATTTTGTTGGTTAAGAGCCGGCTGCCCGGCTTTCCAGCCAAATCGCCCCAGCACAATTTTCTGTTGTGCATCGTCCCAGACCCGGTTGGCGCGTCCGGCAATGCCATTGTTCTGTTTGTGTTGAGCATCGGCGTTGGCCAGAATTGCCGCCTCCGGGATCGCCTCCAACAGACCTAACCCAATCATCGGCGGTGCGACCCGCGCGGAGAAAAGGGTGTCGGGGTGCATCGGGCCATAGCCGAGCTGGGTAATCTGCAGTTTGGGCTGGCGTAATTCGATCCGCGTGCCGTCCTTGAAGGTGACTGGCAGCAGGTCATAGTCGACCCGCACTTTACCTTCCGGTACCACGCCGGGGATCGCCATGTCCTGCAATTGCCCACCATACACGGGCTCGGGCAGCACGCCCGATTGCTCAATGAGCGTGGCGTAGGCGGGGTCATTGGGGATCGACAGGCGCACCAGCATCGACACCGCATTGCTGTCGCCTGGCGCGGGTGGATGACCGCGGCCGTCCTTGATGTGGCAGTTCTGGCAGGCGTTGGTATTGAACAGCGGGCCCAGGCCGTCACGAGCGGTGGTGGTCGACGGCGCGATCACCCACGGGCTGCGAAAAAAGCTATTGCCGACGCTGAAATCCAGACGCCGCACCGGCGAAAGATTGGCTGAGGGCAGAGAAAAAGCATTCCGGTCCGTCTTGTTCACCGTCGCGCTTCCCCCTGACAACGCTTCACCCGGCTCGGCTTTAGTGAAGCGCGGCGCGTGATCGCACGCACTCATGGTCATGACCAGGAGCAGGGGAAGGGATAGGCGGGATAGCAAGGGAATCACTGGAGCATCCTGATAGTGCGGTTTTGGCCTGACATACCGCCTTCGCAAATGCATTCACGCCCACAGAAAACATGCGTCTCCCTGTGGGCGTGAATTCATTCACGAAGAGGCCATCACATTTACACATGTAATGGGTGTGAACCTTGAATCAGAACTCGTGATCAGCGTTGTCCGGGTTCAGGTCGGTGATGCCGAGCTTGGTCGCCGCTTGTTCGATGGCGCCGGTCTGGGTGACCAGTGATGCGATGGCGTCGCGCACGATCTGGTTGCCCAGGGTGTTGCCGGCAGCGATCAGTTGATCGAAGTGCTCGCCCTTGTTGGCGTGGTCGACGAGCACTTGCAGCTTGGCCTGCGTGGCGTTCAGGTCGGCCTTGAGCGTGGCGTCGGCGGTGGCGTCTGCTTTGGCGACCAGCGAGGACAGGCTCGGGCCGCTGATTTTGTTGCCGTCCACACGGGTGTATTCACCCAGGTAGACGTTGCGGATGCCCAGACCGTTGTAGAAGTGCGAGTTGTGCGTGTTGTCGCTGAAGCAGTCGTGTTCGTCTTCGCTGGAGTTGGCTTCCAGCGCGACTTTCATGCGTTCGCCAGCCAGTTCGCCGAGGGACAGGCTGCCCATGCCGAAGAGCATTTTGCGCAGACCGCTTTCGCCGGACTCGGCTTCCAGGGTGGCGCGGTAGTTGTCCGCAACACCCGGTTTCCAGTTGTCGACCATTTTTTCCAGGTCGCTGACCAGCAGGTCGGTCACTGCTTTGAGGTAGGCGCGACGACGATCATTGTGGCCGCCAGTGCCTGCTGCGCCTTCGACGTAATCAGTGGCCGGGCGCTCGCCGGCACCTGGACCGTTGCCATGCAGGTCCTGACCCCAGAGCAGAAACTCGATGGCGTGGTATCCAGTAGCGACGTTGGCTTCGGAACCGCCCAGCTCGTTGAGGCTGGCCAGTTTCTCGCCGGTGATTTGCTTGACGTCGACTTTGTCTTCGCCGACCTGGATTTCGGTGTTGGCGATGATGTTGGCGGTCGCGCCCGGGTTGCCCAGCGCGTGCTGGTAATCGCCAGCGACGTAGTCGATCAGGCCTTCGTCCAGGGGCCAGGCGTTAACCTGACCTTCCCAGTCGTCGATGAGGGTGTTGCCGAAGCGGAAGACTTCACTCTGCATGTAAGGCACGCGAGCGGCAACCCAGGCAGCACGGGCTTTCTTGAGGGATGCGTCGTTGGGGTTGGCGAGGAAGTCGTTCACTGCGGTGCGCAAGGTTTTCGCGGTGGATTCGGCATCGCTGAACACGGCAAAGACCATGTTGGTGTAGTTGGCGACCACTGCCTTGGCCGCGACGTCGTCAAGCTGGCCTGCGGTAACGGGGGCTGTGGCAGCAGCAGCGGCAACCGGTGCTTGCGGCGCAGCGGCTTTGTCCTTGCCTTCGCCGCAGCCAGCGAGCGAGATAGCGATGGCCAACAGACTAGCGGTTGCGAGAGGCATACGAATCATGACGAAATCCTGCGTCGAGAAGTGAATAACACGCGTTAGCAATTGGAAAAACTGCGTCATAATGCGAAAGATATGCATTCTATGTAAAGGGGCAGCGCAGAAAAACTTGGTTACACACCATTTCGGCATGTAACCACGGGGGAAGGAACGGTGGGGCGGGGCCGTTCCGGGTTACAGGATTTCCGCGTTGGAGCGCTGGGCGTGCTTCAAAAAAGCCAGCAGTTCGCGGGCAGGCAGGGGCTTGCTGTAGAGGTAGCCCTGGCCTTCGTGACAGCCTTCAGAAATGATGTAAGCCTCTTGTTCGGCGGTTTCTACGCCTTCGGCAATCACCTGCATGCCGAGACTTTTACCCAGTTGGATGATAGCGCGCACGATGGTGGCGTCATCGTCGTCATCGATCAGGTCCTGGACGAAGCTCTTGTCGATCTTGATTTTGTCCAGCGGCAAGCTCTTGAGGTAACTCAAGGAAGAATAACCGGTGCCGAAGTCATCAATGGCGATCAACGCGCCGGAGCGGCGCAGGCTCAGCAGGTGCTGGGCTGCGGTGCTGATGTCTTCCATCAGGCCGGTTTCGGTGACTTCCAGTTCCAGGCTGCGCGGCGGCAGGCGGTAAATCTGCAGCAGGTTGTTTACCACGCGCGGCAATTCGGCGTGGTGCAGTTGTACGGTCGACAGGTTGACGGCCATGCGCAGGTCACTGAACCCCTGGTCGTGCCATTCGCGTAACTGCCGACAGGCCTGATCGAGTACCCACTCGCCAATCGCGATGATCGTGCCGTTCTGCTCGGCCAGCGGAATGAACAGGTCCGGCGGTACCAGGCCGTGTTCGGGGTGCTGCCAGCGTATCAAGGCTTCAACCCCGACGACGCGGTGATCGCGGTAACTGATCTGTGGCTGATAGACCAGGTACAGCTGATTGCGTGGCAAGGCTTCACGCAGGTCTTTTTCAAGCTCGCGACGTCGACGCATTTCGCTGTCGACGCTGGCGATGTAGAACTGATAACGGTTTCGCGACCGGGACTTGGCCAGGGTCATGGTCTGTTCGGCTTTTTGCAGCAGTTTCTCGGTGCTGTCGCCATCTTCTGGAAACAAGGTGATGCCAATGGTCGCGCGCAGACGGATTTCCTGCTGGTCCAGCGCAAAGGGCGCTTCCAGATCGTCGAGGATGCTCTGCGCCAGCTCGGCGGCCTCGTAGGGCTGTTCGATATCGGCTTGTACCAACGCAAACTGATCGCCGCCCAAGCGGGCGAGGGCACCCAATCGGCCGCTGTGACCACGCAGGCGATCAGCCAGCGCCAGCAGCAGTTGGTCGCCAGTCTGGTAGCTGAACTGTTCGTTGATGCCTTTAAAGTCATCAAGCCCGACACACAGCACCGCCACCCGGCGTTGCAGGCGGCCGGCATCGACCAGAATCTTGTCCAGTTGTTGTTGAAATTGCTGGCGGTTGGGCAGGCCGGTGAGGAAGTCGTACTGGGACATGCGCAGCAGGCTGTTCTCGGCTTCGTGGCGCAGATGCGTGTTGCGTTCAATCGAGGCCAGCAACTGGTTGGCGGTGGTGACCCAGATGCCCAATTCGTTTTTTTCATGGCCCTTGAGCAGCGGCAGTTGATGCTCGCTGGGGCGGTCGGGGTTGATACTGGTCAGGTGTTCAATGATTTTCGACAGCGGTTTGGTCAGCAGCCAGTGATAGACCAGGTACAGCACCAGGCCCATGGCCAAGGCTCGCAGCACGCCGGAAATGAAGATGATCACTGAGCTGACGATAAAACTTTCGCCATAGGTGGCGGTGTCGAGGGTAATGCGCAGGTCGCCGTAATACTCACTGTACGGGCCGTGACCGACCAGTTGAGTGTTGAAGCTGCGCTCCTGTCCGAGGATCAGGTCGGTCAGCCAGCGGGTGGGCGTCTGTTTCAGTTCACGGGATTTTTCCGCGAGCATGGCTTCGTTCGGATGCCCGATGGACGCCATGCGCACTGCATTGTCCTGAAACAGGCCTTCGATGACCTGCATGCCCATCTCCCGGTCCAGGCTGTAGACCGCCTGGGTCGAAGGGTCGCGGAACATATCGAGGATGCGTCCGGCATCACTGGCGACGGCTTGTCGGGTCTTGTAGGCGTCGAAGACGATCTGCGCACAACTCAAGACCACCCCTACGATCAGCGCCGAGAGCAGCACCACGCGCAGCAGCTTTACCGACAAGCTGTTTTTGAGTTCCAGCTTCAAATGGTTATTCCTTAATCCGTGCTGGGAGCGTGTGACCGTGTGCGAGTATTGGTAAACACAAGCGGCTCGTCAAAGGGGCAATCGCATCTGGAGGTCAGTTGCGTGTGCCTGCCGTTAACGCTGTTCTAGAGACCGAGGTAAGGCTGTCTCTATTTATTTATGTCGGTCGAATACACGTGGAACTTGAGCGCTGACCTGTAAAGCTGTCAAGAAACTGATATTAGTCTGCTATTGCACGGTGACAATACAGAAAAGAGCGAAGCACAGACGAAAAAAAACCCGGCAATGCCGGGTTTTTTGTCTGGATCAGCGCTTAGGCTTTGAAGGTTTTGCCTTCAAATTGCTCAGCGACGAACTTCCAGTTAACCAGATTCCAGAACGCTTCTACGTACTTCGGCCGCACGTTGCGGTAGTCGATGTAGTAAGCGTGTTCCCACACATCGCAGGTCAGCAGCGGGGTTTCGCCGCTGGTCAGCGGGTTGCCGGCGCCGATGGTGCTGGCCAGAGCCAGGGAACCGTCAGCCTTTTTCACCAGCCAGCCCCAGCCGGAACCGAAGGTGCCGATGGAGGTTTTGCTGAACTCTTCTTTGAACTTGGCGAAGGAGCCGAACGCAGCGTTGATCGCGTCAGCCAGAGCACCGGTAGGTTCGCCGCCAGCATTTGGCGCCATGCAGTTCCAGTAGAACGTGTGGTTCCAGACCTGAGCGGCGTTGTTGAAGATACCGCCCGAAGAAGTCTTGATGATCTCTTCCAGGGTTTTGCCTTCGAACTCGGTGCCTGGCACCAGGTTGTTCAGGTTCACGACGTAGGTGTTGTGGTGCTTGTCGTGGTGGTATTCCAGGGTTTCACGGGAAATGTGCGGCTGCAGGGCATCGTGTGCGTAGGGCAGCGCTGGCAATTCAAAAGCCATGGTTAATCTCCTAATCAGGTCAGTTGCGGTGAGCGCAAGGCCGATCACGGGCGGCCAGACATAAACATGCGTCGGGGAGTTTGTACTCTTTGCGACGCAGGGGCTGGATCATAGCACCCGGCCTGCGCCATAACCACGCAACAACTGTGTGGGATAGAGGTTCCAGAGCCTTGTCGTAAACCTGATGATAAATATTGATCAGCCAACGAGACCTGATAACAACCGCAGATGGGGGGCTGCCCCACGGGTTTTATGCGTTGCCCCAACACTCCGGACTCAGCTCGCTCGAATCAATTGCGCCGCCACACTGAACATCATCACCGCCACCAGCAGATCCAGCATGCGCCAGGTCGCTGGCCGCGCCAGCCACGGGGAGAGCCACGCCGCACCCACGGCCAGGGTGGTGAACCACAACAATGAGGCACTGGCGGCACCGACCACATAAGCGCCGGGCACACTTTGCTGCGCGCCAAGCGAACCGATCAACAGCACGGTGTCCAGATACACGTGGGGGTTGAGCAGCGTTACCGCCAAAGCACTGAGCAGCACGGCACGCCGTGAGCGCAGCCCGGGTTTTTCATTGAGTTGCAGGCTTTGCCGGGAGCATGCGCGACGCAGCGCCAGGCTGCCGTACCACAGCAGAAATCCCGCCCCGCCCCAGCGGGCAATCGACAATAGCAGTGGGTTTTGAGCCAGCACATTCGCCAGCCCGAAAACCCCGGCGGCCACCAGCAGGGCATCACATACGACGCACAATGCCGCCACGGGCAGGTGATGTTCGCGGCGCAGGCTTTGTGCGAGGACGAACGCGTTTTGCGTGCCGATCGCCATAATCAGCCCCGCGGCCACCAACAGGCCATTGAGATAGCTTTGCCACATATCCGTCATTCCTCTTTAAAGCTACTCATGTTTGCGCGGCCATCAGCGTCAAAAATGGAGGCGTAATTGCTTGATTCATGCAGTTTGTGTGGCGAGTGTGGGGTGCTTGGCTGTATAAGAAAAACCAATAATGCTCATCACTCATTAGAGAAAATGATGTTCGACTACAAATTGCTCTCTGCCTTGGCGGCCGTCGTCGAGCAGGCAGGTTTCGAGCGTGGCGCTCAGGTCCTGGGCCTGTCCCAATCAGCGGTATCGCAGCGGATCAAATTGCTCGAGGCGCGGGTCGGTCAACCCGTGTTGATCCGTGCCACCCCGCCGAGCCCGACAGAGATTGGCCGACGCTTGCTCAACCATGTGCAGCAGGTGCGCCTGCTTGAACGTGATCTGCAAAGCCAGGTGCCGGCGCTGGACGAAGAAGGCATGCCCGAACGCCTGCGTATTGCGCTTAACGCCGACAGCCTGGCGACATGGTGGGCAGCCGCAGTCGGCGATTTTTGCGCCGAGCAGCATCTATTGCTGGACCTGGTGGTCGAAGACCAGGACGTGGGTCTTAAGCGGATGCGTGCCGGCGAAGTGGCCGCCTGCGTGTGCGGCACCGAGCGGCCGGTGGCTGGCGCGCGCAGCGTGCTGCTGGGCGCCATGCGCTATCGTGCAGTGGCCAGTCCCGGCTTTATCGCCCGGCACTTTCCGCAGGGCGTGACCGCCGTGCAACTGGCGCGCTCACCCGCGCTGGTGTTTGGTCCCGATGACTTTCTTCAGCACCGTTACCTGGCATCGCTGGGCGTGGAGGGGGGCTTCGAGCATCATTTGTGTCCGTCGTCCGAAGGGTTTCTGCGCATGGCCGAGGCAGGGCTCGGTTGGGGGCTGGTGCCGCAGGAGCAGGTGCGCGATCAGATGCAACGCGGCCTGCTGGTGGAACTGTTGGCTGATCACCCCATCGATGTCCCGTTGTATTGGCATCATTGGCGCAATGGTGGTCAGTTGCTGACGCAGTTGACGGAGCACCTGACCCACCGGGCAGGCCAATGGCTAGTGCCGCTTAACATTCCGTGAGCGTCACCTGCTTCGAGCCACGCAATAAACAACACACGTAATGAACACACAGTTAACGGAGCGGTAAATGAAGATTCTGGTCACCGGTGCAAGCGGCTTCATCGGCGGACGCTTTGCGCGTTTCGCGTTAGAGCAGGGCTTTACCGTGCGGGTCAACGGCCGTCGTGCCGAGGGCGTCGAGCATCTGGTGCGCCGTGGTGCGGAATTCATTCAGGGTGATTTGTCCGATCCCGAACTGGTACAGCGGCTATGCCATGACGTCGAAGCAGTGGTGCATTGCGCCGGAGCCGTGGGGGTTTGGGGTCGTCGTCAGGACTTTCAGCAAGGCAACGTGCAAGTGACGGAAAACATCGTCGAAGGCTGCCTCAAGCAGCAGGTGCGGCGGTTGGTGCATCTGTCCTCACCGTCGATTTACTTCGACGGTCATTCGCATCTGGGGATCAAGGAAGAACAGGTGCCCAAGCGCTTCATCAATCACTACGCGGCGACCAAATACCTGGCAGAGCAAAAGGTCTTCGGTGCCGAGGAGTTCGGGCTGGAAGTCATCGCCCTGCGCCCGCGCTTTGTCACGGGCGCAGGCGATAACAGCATCTTCCCGCGGCTGTTGAACATGCAGCGCAAAAAGCGCCTGTCGATTGTCGGCAATGGCCTGAACAAGGTCGACTTCACCAGCATCCAGAACCTCAATGACGCACTGCTCAGCAGTCTGCTGGCGGCCGGTTCCGCCTTGGGCAAGGCCTACAACATCAGCAACGGCACGCCAGTTCCACTGTGGGATGTGGTGAACTATGTGATGCGTCAGATGGAACTGCCGCAAGTCACCCGCTACCGTTCCTATGCGCTGGCTTACAGCGCCGCCGCCCTGAACGAAGGCGCCTGCCTGTTGTGGCCTGGGCGCCCTGAACCGACATTGTCGCGGCTGGGCGTGCAGATGATGAGCAAGGATTTCACGTTGGACATCAGCCGGGCTCAGCATTATCTGGACTATCAGCCACGGGTCAGCCTGTGGACGGCACTGGACGAGTTTTGCGGCTGGTGGAAAGCGCAACAGTCGATTTGACGCAGGACCT
This sequence comes from Pseudomonas sp. ASL8, assembly GCF_056680355.1. Lineage (NCBI taxonomy): Bacteria > Pseudomonadati > Pseudomonadota > Gammaproteobacteria > Pseudomonadales > Pseudomonadaceae > Pseudomonas > Pseudomonas sp. ASL8. Next base: position 2,571,192 of record NZ_CM155278.1, read on the forward strand.
CTTGGCCGGCGAGGCGAGTGGTTATACTGCAATCCTTTTCAGTCTTCAGCAGCTTCCAAAAGGTTTAACCATGCGTAACGACCCGCACGATGACTTCCATGATGTGCCGAACCTCAGTGCCAAAGACGACGATGACGATTTCGCACCGACTGCCGGTGCTCGTGATCGCACGACGGTGTATTCGCGCAGCACGCCTGTGGTGAGGGTCAAACGCGCCAATACCGGGCCTATCTGGGCGTTGGTCGGTGCATTGTTCATTGCCTTCGCTGGGCTGGCCTGGTGGAGTTTTCAGCAGGTTTCGTTGATGGAGCAGCAACTGGTTGCGACTCAGGAAAGCTTTGCGCGCATCAGCGAGGAAGCGGCAGGGCGGTTACAGGACATCTCCGGGAAAGTGGTGGCGACCCAGTCGGTCGCCAGCAATGGCAGCGAAGCGTTGAAACTGCAAATTCAGAAGCTGGAAAGCAAACTGGACGATCAGGACAAACAGCAAGAGGGCGTCGTCGGCCAACAAAGTGGCTTGGGCAAGCGCCTGGAACAGATGTCTGCGCAGACTGCCCAGTTGCAGACCGCTAATACTCAGCTACAAGAGCAAGTGAAAAGCCTGGGCACCGAACTGGCGGCATTGAAAGGTGCACAGCCTGACATGAAGGCCACGCAGTCTATTCAAGCTCAGCTTGATGCTCAGATGAAAAGCCTGAACGCTGATGTGGCAGCGCTGAAAAAGCAGGGCAATCCAAGTGTGGCCCTCGACCGTCTCGAGCAAGAGGTATTGGTGCTCAAAAGCGAGCAGGACAATCGTCCGGCTGCAGCGGCTCAAGGTGGCAGTACCGCTGAGTTTGATGCGTTCCGTGGGCAAGTCACGCGCAACATCAGCACCTTGCAGAGCCAGATTCAGAATCTGCAACAGCAGATTAACGCTCGTTAGTCAGCAGTGAACACATAAAGGCGCGCGCACGCATCGGTGTATCGATAAAACCGATGCGTAGCGTGGCCCGAAGTATTTACAGTGATTGGAATCAGGTCGGTTGTGTGTGGGGCTTTTCTGTTTATTGCGGTTTCTTGATAATGAGGGGCGGAGGGGCTTGTCTTTTGTTAGTTGTTTTGTAAGGTGTCGTTAGCGGCTGAGTTGCTCCTGGTCGAGGCGGGTTATAAAAATGGTTTATTCCCGTTAAATAAACACTTCTGCGATAACTAATTAATACCGGGTCATGCACGGTGTGCGTGTTCAGGTAAAGGACGATATTATGAATGGACCTGTTGATTCGAATAACCCGGCTATCGAAAACTATTTTAATGACCCTGAGGCGTTGGTCATGCCCGTTGCAGTGCCGCCAAAAGTCTCGAAGATTAAGCCTCCCGCCAGAAAAGATACTTCTGAAGGCCGCGCGTCGATCTCCAAGAATAAGCCCAAGGGCCCGCCAGCCAGGCCATCGGTTTCCCCGGACAAGCCAAAAGGTCCACCCGCCAGGCCTCCGATGGTCTCGGACAAGCCAAAAGCTCCGCCGGCCAAGCCTCAAGTGGATCAGGCGGGCTTGCCCACCCGAGAACTTCCGGAAAAACCGGCGGCCCGCAGTACCCTGGAAAGCGTCAGTACGGCCTTTGATATAGCCGCCAACGCGTTTTCGATCGCGTCCTCCATCAAAGACCTGTCCACCGGCCAACCCGTCCCCATCGCTAAGCTGGCGGACGGAACCGTGGTCAATAACGAAACGTCGACGGTTACACTTCCCGATGGGAAAGTCATTGATGACGCTAAAAAGACCGTGACTCATCCAGACGGAAGCAAACAATACGCAGATGGAACGACCGAATATCCGGATGGGTCAATCAAAGACCCCGCCGGTGATATCAAATACCCGGATGGAAGGTGGTATTACTCGGCAGACAAAGTGATGCGTCATGTCGACGGCACTTTTGAATATGATGATGGCACTGTCATCGACGCAGACGGTAAACCCGTCGGCAAGCGTGCGTAGGAAGCGCAGGAATAAAATTTTACTGTGCGGGCACTGTTTATAACGAGCGCTAGTTGTTTATCTAGTTCGTTAGACAAAAAAGCCCCGGCTCTCAGAGTCGGGGCTTTTTTAGTTTAACGTGAACGTCTTACATGCGTGGGTAATCGATATAACCTACCGGGCCCTTGCTGTAGAAAGTTTCCGGATGTGCGGGGTTCAACGGTGCATCGTGTTGCAGGCGCTCCGGCAGATCCGGGTTGGCGATGAAGGGCACGCCGAACGCAATTGCATCGGCTTTGCCACTGGCCAGCCAGGCGTTGGCGCTGTCTTTGGTGAAGCGTTCGTTGGCGATGTACTGGCCGCCGAAGGCTTTTTTCAGTTGTGGGCCAAGGCTGTCGCCGGCTTCTTTTTCACGGGAGCAGATAAACGCAATCCCGCGCTTGCCCAGTTCACGGGCTACGTAGGTGAAGGTTTCGGACAGGTTCTCGTCGCCCATGTCATGGGAGTCGGCGCGTGGCGCCAGGTGCACGCCGACACGGCCCGCGCCCCATACTTCGATGACCGCATCGGTCACTTCCAGCATCAGGCGTGCACGATTTTCCAGCGAGCCGCCGTATTCGTCGGTGCGGTGGTTGGTGCTGCTTTGCAGGAACTGGTCGAGCAGATAGCCGTTTGCACCGTGGACTTCGACACCGTCGAAACCGGCGGCCTTGGCGTTCTCTGCGCCCACGCGGTAAGCATCGACGATCTCGGCGATTTCAGCGGTTTCCAGGGCGCGTGGCACCGGGTAGTCGGACCGCGGACGAACCAGGCTGACGTGGCCCGCAGGGGCAATCGCGCTCGGAGCGACCGGCGTTTCGCCGTTGAGGTACGACGGATGGGAAATCCGGCCAACGTGCCACAGTTGCAGAACGATACGGCCGCCCGCAGCGTGCACGGCTTTGGTGATGTTGCTCCAGCCCCGTACCTGGTCGTTGGACCAAATGCCGGGCGTGTCAGGGTAGCCGACGCCCATTGGCGTGACCGAGGTCGCTTCGCTGATGATCAGGCCCGCCGAGGCGCGCTGAACGTAGTACTCAGCCATCAGTGCATTGGGGACGCGACCTTCATCGGCGCGGCAGCGGGTCAGCGGCGCCATGATGATGCGGTTCGGCAATTTCAGATCGCCCAGTGTGATCGGGTCAAAAATAGTGGTCATGGTGTAGAACCCTCTAAGGATCAGTTGGTAGCGGGTGCCAGGTCGGGGTTAACGCTCTGACGAAAAGTAATCAGGGTCACCAGCAGTGCGAGCACCGCCAGCGCTGCAGCGGCCACAGGCACGCTGGTCAAGCCGAAGCCGTGTGCGATCACGCTCCCACCCACCCAGGCGCCCAGGGCGTTGCCGACGTTAAAGGCGCCAATGTTCAGGGTCGAAATCAGGTTGGGCGCGGCCTTGCCGAAGGTCATCACGTTCACTTGCAGGGCGGGCACGGCGGCGAAGCTTGCGGTGGCCCAGAGGAACAGGGTTATTTCAGCTGGAATCAACGCAGTGCTGGTCCAGGTCAGTACGGTAGAGACCACCGCCATGACGGTGAACACGCCGATCAGGGTCAGCGACATGTTGCGGTCGGCCAGCTTGCCGCCAATCACATTGCCCAAGGTCAAACCCAGGCCGATCAGCAGCAGGGTCCAAGTCACACCGCTGGGTGATACCCCGGTGACGTCGCCGAGCAACGGAGCGATGTAGGTGAACAGGGTGAACACGGACGCGGCGAACAACACGGTCATGCTCAGTGATAGCCAGATTCCGGCGCCTGTGAGGGCGGCCAGTTCGGCACGCATGTCGAGTTTTTCCTCGTCATGTTTGGCCGGCAGGAAGCGCATCAAACCGATCAACGAGACCACACCGAGCACCGTCACCGCCCAGAAGGTCGAGCGCCAGCCAGCCAACTGACCCAGCGCGGTGCCCAGTGGCACACCCAACACGTTGGCCAGGGTCAAACCGGTGAACATCAAGGCGACGGCCGAAGCGCGGCGATTGGGCGCGACCAGGTTTGCAGCCACTACCGAGCCGATACCAAAAAATGCACCGTGACACAGGGCGGTGACGATCCGGGCGAACATCAGCACGTTGTAGTCGCTGGCGAGGGCGCAGAGCAGGTTGCCAATGATGAAAATCACCATCAGCGAAACCAGCGCGGCCTTACGCGGCAGCTTGGCGGTGACCAGGGCCATGAACGGTGCGCCGATGGCCACGCCCAGGGCGTAACCGGTCACCAGCCAGCCAGCGCCAGGGATCGAGACACCGAGGTCAGCCGCGACATCGGGCAACAGCCCCATGATCACGAATTCCGTGGTGCCAATAGCGAAGGCGCTCAAGGCCAGCATCAGTAGCGAAAGAGGCACGAAGCGTCTCCTGAAAAGTGGGAAGAAATCAGAGCTGCTTGTTCATTTCTTGCAGGAACGCCTGGATGGCGTCTTCGTTGCGTTTGAAAAAGTGCCATTGACCGACCTTTTTGTTGGTGATCAGACCGGCACGTTGCAGGACCGCCAAGTGCGCAGAAACGGTGGACTGGGAGAGGCCGGCACGTTGGTCGATCTGTCCGGCGCAAACGCCGTTGTCCAGCGAGTGATCCTGATTGGGAAAGCAGGCGTGAGGGTCTTTGAGCCACGCGAGTATTTCGCGGCGAACAGGGTGGGCAAGCGCTTTTATTATTTCGTCGAGGTCGATAGGCATGTCGTTCTCAAATCCGTGTATAGCGGTATATCGCGATGTGGCGAACTTTATATCTATATTTCGCGATATACAAATATGAAGGGGTGCTAAGCATCGCATAAAACGCTATATCGGGTTATATCGATATAGGCCTCGGTGCGGAATAGGCGTACGCTGAGCTCATGAATTATCTCGCACACCTCCACTTGGGCGGTCAGCGCTCGGCGCAATTGCTCGGCAGTCTGTACGGCGATTTCGTCAAAGGACCGCTGCCGGGGCGTTTTACCCCCGAACTCGAAGCGGCGATCCAGCTGCATCGCCGCATTGATTCGTTCACCGATACGCACCCGCTGATCAAGCAATCCATCGCCCGCTTCCCGCTGGAGCGACGGCGTTTTGCTGGCATTGTGCTGGATGTGTTTTTCGATCATTGCCTGGCGCGGGACTGGGCGGTGTATGCCGAACAACCGCTGGATGCATTCACCTCCAGGGTTTATAGGGTGCTGGCCGCCGAACCGGCGTTACCGGAGCGTCTGGCCTTGATCGCGCCGCGCATGGCGGCTCAGGATTGGCTGGGTTCTTATCGGGAGTTCGAGGTGCTGGAGCAGGTGCTGAGCGGGATTTCCCGACGCTTGTCGCGACCGCAGGGATTGGCCGGCGCCATGCATGAATTGCAGGCGCTGTATCAGCCATTGAGTGCGGATTTCGCGACGTTCTACCCGCTGTTGCAGGATTTTGCTCAGGCGGCTTTGGCCGAGCGCAATTCCCTTGGTTGAGCGACCTCGCCAAACAGGGCCAGGTGCACGGCTTGCTGAGCCTGAAACGCCAGCGATGCGCGTTCCTGATGTTGGCTGGCAATCGGCGGGAGCAACTGGATATGCACATCGCCCTGCTCGTTGGCGAACAAGCGGCGCAGGTGTGAAAGCAGGTCGTCGTCGCCGATGAACGGCGCGATAGGGTCAGGCTTGCCGTCACGCAGATAACGAATGGCAACCGGTTGCAACGGTACGCCTGCATCGATTGCGCTGGACAGCAGGCGACCGTGGAAGGTACGCAGGCTGCGGCCGTCGGTGGTGGTGCCCTCGGGGAAAATCATCAGCGCATCATTTTCTTGCAAGTGCCGGGTCATTTGTCGCTGGATCAATCGGCTATCGCCCGAACCTCGACGAATAAACAAGGTGCCCGCTTTCAACGCCAGCCAACCGGCTACCGGCCAGGTCCGCACTTCAGCTTTGGACAGAAAGGACAGAGGGGCGAGCATCCCCAGTAAAGGGATATCGGTCCACGACACATGATTGCTGACCCACAGCATCGGCTCACGCGGCAGCTCGCCGCTGACGGTCACGCGAAAGGGCAGGGCGCCACTCAGGTGGGTCATGAACCAACTGGCCCAGCGTTGCCGACGCGCCATGGAGTTGCCGATGCGCAAGCGTTCAAGCACACCGAACGCGCCGGCAATCGTCAAGCCCAGCGCAATGACCCACAGCACCCGTGCGACACGGGCATAGCCGCGTAGCCGGCTCATCACACGGCCGCCTTGAAGTGGCGGGCGTAACGGGGGCACAGCTCGTCGCGTTTGAGCAGAATGAAAACGTCGGCCACCTGGAAGTCTTCATCCCAGCACGGCTCGCCGCAGATCTTCGCCCCTAGCCGCATGTAGGCCTTGAGCAGTGGCGGCATTTCACAGATGACGTTGTTGGGCAGGTCAAAGACCGGCAGCGGATTTTTCGGCTCGGCGCGCAGGTGTTCAGTGCTTAGATAGCGTTCGCGCAAGCGTTGCATGATCGCGTGAGCCTGGATGCCGCCGTCTTGCATCGGAATGCTGGCGCAGCCCATCAGGTAGCTGTAGCCGCCTTCATTGAGGATTTCCGCCAGCTCACTCCACAACACCGCGATGGTGCCACCGTTGCGGTACGCCGGATCGACGCAGGTACGCCCCAGCTCCAGGATCGGGCCTTGCAGATGACCGAGGCCGTGCAGGCTGAATTCCTCTTCGCTGTAAAAACGTCCCAGGGTGTTGGCGGCTTTATGGTCGAGCAAACGGGTAGTCGCCACCAGACGGCCCGTGGCGAGGTCGCGTACGCCGATGTGCGAGCAGTGCACATCGTAGTCATCCCTATCCAGGCCAAGTTCGGCGCCTTTGAGCTTGGCGTTGAACTCGCCACTGAACACGCTGAAGCGTAAAGACTGGGCTTCATGCAGTGCCTGTGCGCCAATCAGGCGTTCGGCCTGAAGGCGGCGTTCGGCACCTGTGTCACGACTGCGGGCGATCTGGGTCATGGGTCGTCTCCGTAAGCCAGCCATGGGTTTGCGGCCGGTCGACTGTGTGGTACGGAGTTAGGCTAGGGAGAGCCGATGTCACCACCATTAAGCTTTGGTGATGCTTGTATGACAGGGCCGCCGGAGGGTCATCGCTGCCTGGCAGATTGCCGTCGCGGTCCTCTCTGGTTTGTCACGAATCGCTGCTAGGGTTATAGAGACTTCGCAAGAGATCACGCCATGAATCTTCGGCTTTTTTCGCGTCTGTGCCAGGCCGTGGTGTTTGGCCTCTGCGCCCATTCGGCGTTGGCGCAAAACTGGCCTGGCGAACAATGGTCAAGCGCACCGGCGGTACAGAGCCCCGCAGTGCGAGCGTTGGAGGATTACGCTTTCCCTGCACGTGATGACACCACCCGCAAAGGCATTCGCACCGATGCGCTGTTGGTGATCCGCGACGGGCAACTGGTTTACGAGCGCTATGCGGCCGCGACCACGGCCAACACCGCGCATTTGACCTGGTCAGTCAGCAAAAGCGTGATGGCCAGCGTACTCGGTGTCGCGTTTGGTGAAGGGCGTTTCCAGCTGGGCGATTCAGTGAGCACATTCTATCCCCCGTTCAAGGCCCATCCGGACATCCGTGTGCAGGATTTACTGCATTGGGCTTCGGGTCTGGACTGGCAGGAAGACTACGAATACGCGCCGCTCAATTCGTCAGTGGTGGCGATGCTTTATACCCGAGGGCACGGCGACATGGCCCGGTTCACCGCCGGGCATGGCGTGGCCAGCGCGCCGGGAGCTGTCTACCGTTATTCCAGCGGTGACAGCAACGTATTGTCTGCAGCCTTGAGAGGCATGGTCGGTGACAAGGCCTACCCGGACTACCCCTGGACCGCGCTGTTCGAGCCGCTGGGCATTCGCAGCGCGGTGTGGGAAACCGATGGCAGCGGCATCTTCGTCGGCTCGTCTTATGCCTACATGAGCGCACGGGATCTGGCGCGCATCGGCCTGCTGATGCAGCGCGGCGGTCGCTGGCAGGATAAGCAGTTACTGCCCAAGGCCTGGATCGATTTCAGCCTGACGCCATTCGCTCACAATCAGTCTGTGTCAGAAAATGAAGTGCCGGGCGGACAGTGGTGGTTGAATCGCCTGCCCGATGGCGGGTCCGACACCTCAATAAGGCCTTGGCCCGATGCCCCTCCGGATGCCTTCGCCGCGCTCGGGCATTGGGGGCAGGCCTTGTATGTAGTGCCCAGCGCCAATCTGGTGATCGTGCGTTACGCCGATGACCGTGATGAGCGTTACAACGACGATCAACTGCTCAAGCGGGCACTGGCTGCATTTGCCGGGGAGGGTGGCCAGTGAACAGTCACCGCTGGTTTATCCTGCGCCGGCCGTTCAGCAGCCTGCTGTTGCTGGTGGCCCTGATGATCACCGTGCTGGCTTGGCAGAACCGCGTTGCATTGTGGGTTTTCCCCAGCATCATCAGCGCCTATACGGCCAAGGAATATTGTTCGTGCCGATACGTGATGGACAACCCTTCTGACTATTGCGCAGCCTACGTAAAGCAATACTTGCCCAGCAGCCTGCTTGATGACGTTGCGCATAAGCGCGTGATCGCCAGTGGTTTGGGCCGTAGCAGCAGCGCGGCGTGGCAGAACCCGCGTCAGGGCTGTCAGCTGGATCCATGACTGGCTGAGGCGTTGTCCGCCGCCGCTTAGCGTTTGCCAGCTCCCTGACAGCCGGTTAAGGTTGGCGCCAAATGCGCACCTGGAGCTTGCATGCACACGATGACCCGCCTGGCCCTCCTTGGCGTGCAGGCCCTGCTCGGGCTCCTGGCCTTGCCGGCCCACGCCAGTTGGTATCTGGATAACGAGTCATCGCGACTGTCGTTTATTTCTACCAAAAATGCTGACACGTCTGAAGTGCACCGCTTCCTCACCTTGCACGGTAAGGTCGATCTGAAAGGCATGGCCGAACTTCAGGTCGAACTCGACTCCGTTAGCAGTGGTATTCCCCTGCGCGACGAACGCATGCGTGATCAGCTGTTTGAGGTTAAACAGTTTCCTTCGGCGCAGATTGCCGCGCAGCTCGACCTGCAGCCGATCAACGACCTGGCGCCCGGTGCTCAACTGGAACTGCGCCTGCCGCTGACCGTCACCCTGCACGGCGCCTCCCACCGCTACAGTGCCGAACTGCTCGCCACCCGGCTCGATGATCGACGTTTTCAGGTGGTCACCCTGGAGCCTTTAGTGGTAAATGCCGAGGATTTCGATCTGGTGCCTGGCCTGAGCGCGTTGCGTAAGGTCGCCGGGTTGTCGGCAATCAGCTTGTCGGTACCGGTGGGTGCGGTGCTGATTTTCACGGCGCGCTGACATGAGTCGAGCGATCTTTGCCTGGCGCAGCAGCAATAAATTCAGTTTGCTGGTCGACGGTCCGGCGTTTTTCCCGCGCATGATCGAGGCTATCGAACAGGCGCAACATCAGGTTGAACTGGAACTTTATCTGGTCGAAGCCGGGGCCTGTGCCGATGCGGTGGTTCAAGCGCTGGTCCACGCGGCGTCACGCGGGGTTGCTGTGCGCTGCCTGTTCGACGACTACGGCGCCCAGGCATTCACCCTGGACCTGCGCAATCGCTTGATCGAAGCCGGTGTTGTGCTGCGTTTTTACAATCCGGTGCATTGGCGCCGTGGTTTTCATAACCTCTACCGCGATCACCGCAAGTTGCTGTTGGTGGACAAGCGTCTGGCGGTGGTGGGGGGGACGGGCGTGACCGATGAATTCTGGTTGCCGGAGCAGAACACCTGCCTATGGCATGAAGTGATGGTGGAAATCACGGGGCCGATGGTTGCTGACTGGCAAGCGCTGTTCGACCGACAATTTCACGCTAATCATCGCCCGTTCGCATGGCGGCCGACGCTTCGCTTCGGGTTGCCGCACTTGCCCACGGTGCCAGCCGCCAGTCAGGGGTTGGGCCGCGTGGCTTACGCCGACGCCCGCCAGCACCGCGACATTCTGCAATCGCTGGTGCGTGCGATAAATAGCGGCAAGCGCCGAATCTGGCTGGCAACCCCGTATTTTCTGCCGACCTGGAAAGTCCGTCGATCCCTGCGTAGAGCCGCTATGCGGGGTGTCGATGTGCGCCTGCTGCTGACCGGTCCGCGTACCGATCATCCGTCGGTGCGTTATGCAGGCCATCGCTATTACCCTCGATTGCTCAAGGCGGGCGTGCAGATATTTGAATACCAGCCGTGCTTTTTGCATTTGAAGATGGTCTTGATCGACGACTGGGTCAGTATCGGTTCGTGCAACTTCGATCACTGGAACCTGCGCTTCAACCTGGAAGCCAATCTCGAAGCCCTCGACCCCGACCTGACACTCGCAGTCGCTGCCAGTTTCGAACACGACTTTGCGCTCAGCTCACAGGTCAGTCTCGAAGCCTGGGAGGCTCGGCCATTCTGGCGTCGGGTCAAGCAGCGTGTCTGGGGCTGGATTGACCGTTTGGTTGTCAATGTCCTCGACCGACGTGACTGAGCCTTCCCGCAGCTTTTCATCGTCGTAGTAGTTGCCTATTACCTGCATCGTCCCTATCGGCCGTAGCTTGACTACGCTTATTGCCCAAGCCCCACATCCAAGGAGAGCTTCAAATGGCCGCTAAAAAAATTCTCATGCTGGTTGGCGATTACGTCGAAGACTACGAAGTGATGGTGCCGTTCCAGGCGCTGCAGATGGTCGGGCACACCGTCCACGCGGTCTGTCCGGGCAAAACCAATGGCCAATCCGTGCGTACGGCGATTCACGATTTTGAAGGCGATCAAACCTACAGCGAAAAACCCGGGCACAACTTTGCCCTTAACTTCGATTTTGACCAGGTCAAGGTTGAGGACTACGACGCGCTGCTGGTGCCAGGTGGTCGTGCGCCGGAGTACCTGCGTTTGAACGAAACCGTGCTGGAGTGGGTACGTGCGTTCGACAAGGCCGATAAACCCATCGCGGCGGTCTGTCATGGCGCGCAACTGCTCGCCGCAGCGGGTATCCTCGAAGGCCGCCAATGCAGTGCGTATCCTGCGTGCGCGCCAGAAGTGCGTCTGGCCGGTGGCGAGTTCATCGACATCGCGGTTACCGCTGCGCACACCGAAGGTAATCTGGTCACCGCGCCAGCCTGGCCTGCGCATCCGAGCTGGTTGAATGGCTTCCTGAAACTGCTCGGAACCGAAATCATTCTGTAAGGAGGGCGTATGTGCGAGCTGTATGTCAAAGCTGATCCGATTCTCTACGAGTCGCGCTCACGGTCGCTGCGCATTTGCGGCGTGGTGACGACGCTACGCCTGGAAAATCAGTTCTGGGACATCCTCGCCGAGATCGCTCAGCTCGACGGCATGACCACCAATCAACTGATTGGCAAACTGTATGAAGAGGTCATGGACTATCGCGGTGAGGTGGTCAATTTTGCCTCGTTCCTGCGAGTCAGTTGCACGCGGTATTTGAGTCAACGCCGTGTGGTGGCGCCTGAGTTGAGCGTGGTGCGCTCCGCCGCCAAGTAATGCGCAAGGCATAAAAAAACCCACCAGGCGGTGGGTTTTTTATGCGATTGGCGTATTTGATGCGACGCTTTTACTGAACTTCTACCGCCAGACTTTCACTGATTTTTTTCTGCCAGATAGCCGGCCCAGTGATGTGTACCGATTCGCCTTTGCTATCAACTGCAACGGTGACCGGCATGTCTTTGACGTCGAACTCGTAGATCGCTTCCATGCCCATTTCGGGGAAGGCCACGACACGGGATTTCTTGATCGCCTGGGCAACCAGATAAGCCGCGCCGCCGACAGCCATCAAATACACGGCTTTGTAGTCCTTGATCGCTTCGATGGCAGTCGGGCCACGTTCGGATTTACCGATCATGCCCAGCAGGCCGGTCTGGTCGAGGATCTGGCGGGTGAATTTATCCATCCGCGTTGCGGTCGTCGGGCCAGCAGGGCCAACCACTTCGTCACGCACCGGGTCGACCGGGCCAACGTAGTAGATGAAGCGACCCTTGAGGTCGAAAGGCAGGGTTTCACCTTTGTTCAGCATCTCGACCATGCGTTTGTGCGCGGCGTCGCGACCGGTGAGCATCTTGCCGCTGAGCAGGATGGTTTCGCCGGTTTTCCAGCTCAGCACGTCTTCCGGTTTCAGGGTGTCGAGGTTGACGCGGCGCGCGGACGGGCCAGCTTCCCAGACGATTTCCGGGTAGGCGTCCAGCGGTGGCGCTTCCAGCGAGGCCGGGCCACTGCCATCGAGCACGAAGTGCGCGTGACGGGTCGCCGCACAGTTAGGAATCATGCACACCGGCAACGAAGCCGCGTGGGTCGGGTAGTCCATGATCTTCACGTCGAGCACGGTGGTCAGACCGCCAAGGCCCTGAGCACCGATGCCCAGTTGGTTGACCTTCTCGAACAGCTCCAGACGGATCTCTTCGATACGGTTGGACGGGCCGCGCAGTTTCAGCTCGTGAATGTCGATGGACTCCATCAGCACTTGCTTGGCCATCACTGCAGCTTTCTCGGCGGTGCCGCCGATACCAATGCCGAGCATGCCAGGAGGGCACCAGCCAGCGCCCATGGTCGGTACGGTTTTCAGCACCCAGTCGACGATCGAATCGGACGGGTTGAGCATCGCCATCTTCGACTTGTTTTCCGAGCCGCCGCCTTTGGCTGCCACGTCCACTTCCACGGTGTTACCCGGGACGATGGAGTAGTGGATGACTGCCGGGGTGTTGTCCTTGGTGTTTTTACGAGCGCCAGCCGGGTCGGCCAGGATCGAAGCCCGCAGGACGTTTTCCGGCAGGTTGTAAGCGCGACGCACGCCTTCGTTGATCATGTCGTCCAGGCTCATGGTGGCACCGTCCCAGCGCACGTCCATGCCCACACGAACGAATACGGTCACGATGCCGGTGTCCTGGCAGATCGGCCGATGGCCGGTCGCGCACATGCGCGAGTTGATCAGGATCTGGGCGATGGCGTCACGGGCCGCAGGCGACTCTTCGCGAAGGTAGGCCTCATGCATGGCCTGAATAAAGTCTACGGGGTGGTAGTAAGAAATGAACTGTAAGGCGTCGGCGACGCTCTGTATCAGGTCGTCTTGCTTGATCACGGTCATGTGGCACGCTCCTCTGCTAGGACGGGAACATTCGATTAGCTGTTTCCAACAGTACCGCCGTGCTCTGCTGAAAAACATCTTTAAGTAAGCGCGCCGACTCACAACGCCGACGCAAAAAAGGCGCCGCAGTATAGCGTGGGGTTGGCCCGGGCACATCCGCTTGCGTGCAAACGAAGGTCGGGCAAAGGGTGGGCACTGTTTTTGCGTGGCTAGAAAAACGTTGCCGTAATGGGGGACGAGAATTGAATAGTCATTTTTGAGTAGTCGCACTAAAGTAGCAAATGGCCTCTATGCTGGACCTTGTCCGCTCGACGGTTTTAATAGTCCGAATTCTTGATTCATGCGCTGCAAGGCGTCGCAGGCCGGCAGGGGTAGCGGCAGCGAGCACCGGGTGTCCAGGCAGAACGCTGACTAATGGAATTAGCCACATAGGCCGTTTGTGCCAGTTCGGGAAGGAGTCCCTTTGAGCACGGTGAGTCAACGAGTGACCCCTAAAGCCATACAGCATTTGTTGCTGAAACGATTTGCTTTGGCTGCCAGCACGTATGCGCTGGTGCTGGCACTCGTCTGGGTGGCGATTTTTACTGACTATTATCAGGCTCCCCTGCGCACGGCGGTCATTGGCAGCTGTCTGGTGGTGCTTTGCCAGTTGCTGTTGCTTGGGATGTTCCTCGGCGGCTTCAACCTGCGTTTCAAAGACCCGAGCCTGACCGAGCTTCAAGTGTTGTTGGCGCTGGGGTGGCAAACGTACCTGCTGGCCCATCTCGATAGCGCCCGGGGCACATTCCTGGTCATGTATGTGCTGATCATGCTGTTTGGCCTGTTCCATCTGACGCCCAAGGTGTTTGTGCGCTGCGTGGCGTTCGTGTTCTTGTGCTTCGCCGGATTGAATCTGTGGGAAGCCTTCCAGTTGAAACTGGCAGATCCAGGCTTGGCCGCGTTACAAGTCTTCGCGCTGTTCATCGTATTGCTTTGGCTATGTCTGTACGCTCGTTATGTCCAGGCCTCACGGCAGCGCATGCGTCAGCGCCGCTTTGCGCTTCAGGCGCATCAGGACACCTTGCGCGGAATGATGCGTCAGCTTGAAGATCTGGTGGCGACTGACGAACTGACCGGCTTATATAATCGTCGACACTTTCTGCGCATGGCGTCCCGGGAACTGGGAACCATGGACAACAGTTATTCTCACGGTTTGGCGCTGATCGACCTGGATCACTTCAAACGCATCAACGATGTCCACGGCCATGCCGCCGGTGATCAGGTATTGCAGGCTTTCGCCGCTGTTGCCACTGCCTGTCTGCGCGTGGGCGACGTATTGGCTCGCTACGGCGGGGAGGAATTCGTGCTGTTGTTACCGCATTGCACCGCTGCACACCTGACCGGTTGTTGCGAGCGGCTGCGCGAAGCGTTTACCCATGTCGAGCTGGTCGGCCTGGACGTGACTGAATTGAGCCTGTCAGTGGGGATGACCTTGCTGGAAGTGGGCGACGATCTTGACGAAGCCTTGCAGCGTGCCGATCAGGCGCTGTATCGCGCGAAGCGCGGCGGGCGAAATCGTTGCGCCGCAGCGTGGGAAAACGCCGATGCCTGACATCCGTGTCGGTGACCGGCAATGGCCGGTCGCGGCAGCGAGCAATCTGCTCGATGCCCTGAATAACGCCGGGATCGCCGTGCCCTACAGCTGTCGGGCGGGCAGTTGCCATGCCTGTCTGGTTCGTTGCCTGCAAGGCGAACCCGCAGATGCTCAGCCAGAGGCGCTGGACGCCGACAAGCGTCAGCAGGGCTGGCGACTGGCCTGTCAGTGTCGGGTCGTCGAAGACCTGACCGTGGAAGTCTTCGACCCCAGCCGCGATGGCTTGCCGGCCAAGGTTGCCAGTTGCGACTGGCTAAGCCCGACGGTATTGCGTTTGCGTCTGACACCCGAGCGTCCATTTCGCTACCGCGCCGGGCAACATCTGGTGTTGTGGACCGCCAACGGCATCGCTCGCCCGTACTCGCTGGCAAGCTTGCCGGAAGAAGATCGCTTCCTTGAATTTCATCTTGATTGCCGTCACCCCGGCGCCTTCAGTGATGCCGCACGACAGTTGAAAGCGGGCGACCCGATGCGCCTGGGCGAACTGCGCGGTGGCGCTCTGCACTATGATCCGGACTGGTCCAGTCGCCCGCTATTGCTCCTGGCGGCTGGCACGGGTCTTGGTCCGCTGTGGGGCGTGTTGCGCGAGGCGCTGCGTCAGGAGCATCAGGCGACCATTCGCGTGATCCATGTGGCCCACGACGCCAGCGAGCATTACTTATCCACAGCCCTGGCTGAACGGGCGGCGGCTTATCCACACCTGCAGATCCAATTACTCACCGTAGCCGAGCTTCCGGCCGCGTTGGCGGAACTGCGGCTTGTTTCCCGACAGACCATCGCCTTGCTTTGCGGGCACCCTGCCAGTGTCGAGATTTTCGCCAAGCGCCTCTATCTTGCGGGCTTGCCGCGCAGTCAACTGTTGGCCGATGTGTTTCTCAGTCGCGGTTGAGCGCTGATCTCCCGATACAACGCGCCAAGCCACTCTCGAAGATGCCCGTTCAGACACGGGATATATTCAAGGCGCAAAAAAGGCCCCGCAGTTCAACGTGAACTGCGGGGCCTTTTGATACTGCCTGAATAGCCTTAAACCATTGGATCGCCGACGTGCAGAATCTTCATGCCGTTGGTACCGCCAATGGTGTGATAGCTATCACCCTTGGTCAGGATTACCCAATCGCCTTGCTTGACGAGGCCACGTTTGACCAACTCATCCACTGCCGCCTGGCTGACCTGACCCGGTGGCAGAACCGACGGGTCGAACGGTACGGTATAGACGCCACGGAACATCGCGGCGCGTGCCTGGGTTTCGCGGTGCGGAGAGAACGCGTAGATCGGCACGGAAGAACGAATCCGCGACATGATCAACGGCGTGTAACCACTTTCGGTCAAGGCGATGATCGCCTTCACACCGGGGAAGTGGT
Source organism: Pseudomonas sp. ASL8 (assembly GCF_056680355.1). NCBI lineage: Bacteria > Pseudomonadati > Pseudomonadota > Gammaproteobacteria > Pseudomonadales > Pseudomonadaceae > Pseudomonas > Pseudomonas sp. ASL8. Next base: position 2,587,230 of record NZ_CM155278.1, read on the forward strand.
TGGCGGTGTACATGGCCGCCAGCGCAATGCTTTCGTCGCAACGTTCGAATTTCTTGCCGATGCGGTGGCTGGATGTTTTGCTGGTCGGGTGCTTTTCAGCGCCGACGCAAATCCGTGCCATGGCCTGGACTGCTTCGATCGGGTACGCGCCCGCAGCACTTTCTGCCGAGAGCATCACTGCGTCGGTGTAGTCGAGCACGGCGTTGGCGATGTCGGACACTTCAGCGCGAGTCGGCATCGGGTTCTGGATCATCGACTCCATCATCTGCGTAGCCACGATCACTGCCTTGTTGTGGCGGCGTGCGTGCAGGATGATTTTTTTCTGGATGCCGACCAGTTCCGCGTCACCGATTTCCACACCCAGGTCGCCACGGGCAACCATGACGGCGTCACTGGCGCGAATCAGCGCATCAAGGGTTTCGTCGTCTGCGACCGCTTCTGCGCGTTCGATCTTCGCCACCAGCCAGGCAGTGCCGCCAGCTTCGTCGCGCAGTTTGCGAGCGTATTCCATGTCGGCGGCATCGCGTGGGAACGAAACGGCCAGATAATCCAGCTCCATTTCTGCTGCCAGCTTGATGTCGACCTTGTCTTTCTCAGTCAGGGCTGGCGCCGTCAGGCCACCGCCGCGACGGTTGATGCCTTTGTGGTCGGACAGCGGACCACCGATCAACACCGTGCAATGCAAGGCATCGGCGGTGGCGGTATCAACGCGCATGACGACACGTCCGTCGTCGAGCAGCAGCTCGTCGCCTACGCCGCAGTCTTTGACCAAATCCGGGTAGTCGATGCCGACGACGTCCTGGGTGCCTTCAGTCAGTGGATGAACGGTAGAGAAGGTGAATTGATCACCGATCTTGAGGTCGATCCGCTTGTTGGCGAATTTGGCGATACGAATTTTCGGGCCTTGCAGGTCACCGAGCAGTGCGACGAAGCGCCCGTGCTTGGCGGCAATCTCGCGGACCAGGCGGGCGCGAGCTTTGTGCTCGTCCGGCGTGCCGTGGGAGAAGTTCAGACGAGCGACGTCCAGACCTGCCAGGATCAGTTGTTCGAGAACTTCCGGCGAGTTGCTGGCAGGGCCAAGGGTAGCGACGATTTTGGTACGACGAACGGTCATTTACAGACTCCTTTGCTGAGGCGCAGCGAGAGGCTACTACTGTCCAGTCCTGTAGTCATTGTTCCTTTGCACTACCTCGGCCCGTCTTTTATGGGCAAAAAACACCCTGAAGAAATCCCTGGTCGGGTCGATACATTGCAGAGCACAGGAGAGACTCATGCGAATTTTGATCGTTTTAGCCTTGATGGCCAGTGTCGGCGGCTGCACGCGTTGGTCGATGGACCAGCATTTGAACAGCGCTTACCGCTCGTATGCCGAGGGTAATTGCGACAGCGTGATGCTCGAATTGTCCCAGGTCGAGCGTGAAAGCCGTTCGCGTCGATACATCCAGCCGGAGGTGTCGATGCTGCGTGGGCAATGCCTGGAGCGCCAAAACCTGTTCGTCGATGCGGCGCAGACCTACCAGTTCATCATTACCCAGTACCCCTCCAGCGAGTATGCGTTTCGAGCGCACGCACGTCTTGATACCCTGCAGCAACTCGGCCACTACCGTCGCGGTGAGCCGGCACAGCCGAGCCCTGCCTCACTTTAATTACACCCGATTGGATGGGCGGTCATATTTGGGAGTGCTCATACGGCTGTGTTGAGCTAGTCTCTAGGTGCAGGGAGTAAAAATACGTAAAAATAGTCGCACACGTGGCCATGGACCGGCGTACATCACGCAAAAATCGCTCTATTCCGAGGCTCTGCTTAAAGGGCTCAGGTTGTGGAAGTGTTTGATGGCGTGCAGGTATCAAGGGAGAATTTGCCTCGGCAGCGATTATCGCCACGCCCCCGCGAACTCGAAAAGCACTAGCGCAACCATGCTTAATGGTTCATTCATAGCGACCGTCAAACATGCTTATCGAACGACGAATCGAACGTCATCAACTGCCTTATTTTTTGCAGGTTTTTAATCGATATACCGATAAACCGCTGGGGTGTCTCGGCAATGTGTCACAAGACGGTTTGATGTTGATCAGCGATCTGCCGATTCTGGTAGGCGCGGATTTTGAGCTGCGTTTGAAGATACCGGATGAAAATGGCGAACAGAGAACCATCGATATCGATGGTCGTTGCCTCTGGTGTCACGAAGACGAAACGCCAAGGAACTACGATTCAGGGTTCATGCTGCAGGCTTCACCCATCGAGTACGCACAGTTGATTCGTGCGTTGCAGCGTTACTTCAGCTTTCATTCTCTGGAAGCCCCGGTCTGAGCACTGGGTCTGTTTGGCGCGGGCACTGCATTCAACTTGCCTTGACTCAAAGTGTGCCGGCCTTTTTCCAGCTTAGATAACGGCTGACCAATTGCGCCCCGAGTTCTCCGGGGCGCGCATCCAGTACTGGCACACCGTGGGCGATCAAACGTTCGTGCAGAGTTGCGCGTGCGTTGAAGAAATCAATGGTGCCGCAGTAGGCGAGGGCGTCCTGCCAGGTTTGCACGGGTGTCTGACGCAGGCTGTCCAGCACTTCCTCACGTAAACTGGCGACCAATACCCGATGCTGGCGGCTCAGCTGTTTGACCGCGCCGAGCAATTGCTCATCGTCTTCATCCCGCAGGTTGGTGACCAGCACCACCAGTGCGCGGCGTTTCTGCCGGGCGAGCAATTGGCGCACGGCGACGCCGTAGTCGGCGGGACGTTGCGTGCTCTTCAAGTCATAGACACTATTGAGCAGCACATTCAGCTGTCCCGAGCCTTTGACCGGTGCCAGGTAGTGGTCCTTTTCGCCAGCAAAGGTGGTAATCCCCACCGCATCGCCCTGGCGCAGCGCGACGTAACTGAGCAGGAGGCAGGCATTGAGCGCATGGTCGAAGTGCGCCAGATCTCCATCCTGACTGCGCATGCGTCGGCCGCAATCGAGCATGAATACGATCTGCTGATCACGTTCATCCTGATATTCGCGGGCGATGGGTGTGCGTTGGCGTGCGGTAGCTTTCCAGTCGATCTGGCGCAGGCTGTCGCCTTCGCGAAATTCGCGCAGTTGATGAAACTCCAGTCCCAGGCCGCGACGCTGACGCTGGCGCACGCCCAGTTGGCTGATCCAGTTATCCACCGCGATTAGCTGGCCGCCATACACACGAGCAAAGTCGGGGTAAACGCGGGTGGCATCGACCAGCGGCAGATAGCGGCGCGTGGTCCATAAACGCAAGGTGCTGGGCAGGCTGATTTCGCAGCGTTCGAAGCCGAAATGGCCGCGACTCAGCGGGCGCAGACGGTAGCCAAGCTGGCTATGTTCACCGGGGCGCAGGGTGATGTTTTGCGGCAGGTTTTCAACGGTCAGGCCCTCGGGCGCATGATCGAACACGCTCAGTGTCAGCGGCTGGCTGAAATCGTGCTCGACCGTGATGCGCACTTCGCTCCAGCGTCCCAGCGCCAGACTGCCCGGCAGTTGACGTTGCAGGCGCGGCGAGGGTTGGCGCGTGAGCCGCCAGGCATCAAGCAGGCTGAGCAGTATCAGCGCCATCAACAACCCCCAACCTACCGCCGAAAGTTTCGCGGGAAGGTCGATGCCCAACGCGTCCAAAGTGCCAAGGACCACCGCCAGGCCCATCAGTGCGCCGAGCCAGCCGAGCAATAAGCGAGAGGGCTTTAGCGCCTGCTTCATAGACGTGGCGCCGGAACCTGATCGAGCAGTTGTTTGAGCACTTGATCCACCGACAGCCCTTCGATGTCCAGCTCGGGCGAGAGCCTGACCCGATGGCGCAATACCGCAAGCGCGCAGCCTTTGATGTCGTCCGGGATCACGAACTCGCCACCGCGCAGCAGGGCCCGTGCCCGTGCCCCGCGAACCAGTGCTATCGACGCCCGTGGCCCTGCACCCAAGGTCAGGCCCGGCCAGCTACGGGTTGCGCGCGCCAGGCGCACGGCGTAATCGAGTACCTGTTCGTCCAGCGGCAACTCACTGGCAATGCGTTGCAGGGCCAGCACGTCCTTGGCTTGCAGGACGGTGCGCAGCGGCTGTACATCGAGCATGTCGGCTTTGGTCGAGCGCGTGACCTGACGGACCATGCTCAGTTCTTCGGCGGAGTCCGGGTAGTCCATGCGCAACTTGAGCATGAAGCGGTCGAGTTCAGCTTCGGGCAGAGGATAAGTACCTTCCTGCTCGATAGGGTTTTGCGTGGCCAGCACCATGAACGGTTGTGCGATCGGCAGGGCGCGCCCCTCCAGGGTGACCTGTCGTTCCTGCATGGCTTCGAGCAGCGCGGCCTGGGTCTTCGCCGGAGCACGGTTGATTTCATCGGCCAGCAGCAGGTTGGTGAACAGCGGACCTTTGCGCAGTTTGAACTGTTCGGTCTGGAGGTCGTACACCGCGTGGCCGGTGACATCGCTGGGCATCAGGTCGGGGGTGAACTGAATCCTGGCGAAGTCCCCGGCGAAGCAGCGGGCGAGGGCGCGGACCAGTAACGTTTTGCCCAGCCCCGGAACACCCTCGATCAACACGTGGCCGCCAGCGATCAGCGCAGTCAGCACATCGTCGATCACCGTATTCTGGCCGATCACGACTTTTTGCAGCTCCTGGCGCAGGGTCTGAGCCAGATGGCTGGCACGTTGGCGTTGCTGGGCCTGGTTGCCGGGCGCTGCCGTTGTCTCGGCGCTGCTTTGCGGGTCCATCGGGTAGTCGCTCATAGGGCATTCCTGAGAGTTTGCAGGTGGGCAACCTGGCGGGTGAATTCTGCGCTGGACAGTCGCTGAGCGGGGCGTGGGCGCAGGGCCTGACTGACAGCGCTGGTGGGTTGGCGCGTCAGGCGCCCAAGCACCTGCCATTGGTCGGCGACGCCGAGGTGTTCGAAACCGGGATGACGCTGTCGGGCGCGACGCAAGATGTCTTGCTGCAATGCACGCAACAGGACCTGTTGACCGCTGCGTCTGAGCAGGAAGTCGGCACTGGCACGCAGGTGCTCGGTCAATTGCCGGCGCGCACGTGAGGCCGGAGCCTGCAGCGGGCCGTGACGCAGGCCGACGTGCCACAGGAGCAAACCGGTCAGCAATGCCAGTGCGGTCAACGCCTCAGGGAAATACCGCAGCAACAGGCTGAACAGATCAGCGTGCTCGGTTTGCAGCAGCATCGTCACCGAGCTGTCCTGGGTCAGATACCACAGCAGCCAGGCATTGTCGTAGCGGGCGATGGTTCTGTTTTTCCACAGGTCGCTGTCGCTCAAAACGGTGATCAAACCGTTGCCATAGGCCAATTGCATCATGTGCGTGGCCAAGCCGCTGTTGGCCCAGGACTGAGCACGGTCCCTGGGGTCGTCCAGGTGAAAGTCGGTATCGAAACTGAAATAGGCCGGTTCGTCTTCGTTTTCCAGGTACAGCTTGGTCAGGCCGGGGTAGTCCGTCGGTGCCAAGGGGGTAGGCTGCCTGGGCACGATGACTTTTGCCCGGTCCTGTGTTTGCAGGTCCGCGCTGAGGAATTGGTGAATCTGCACCCGGTCCAGCAGCAGGTCGCCGCTGCGGCCTTTCTGTTCATCCCAGAGTTGCTCGGCGACGAACAGTAGATGACCGCCGGATTTGGCCCAGTCCAGCAGTCGCTCGACTTGCCGGGGCGTCATGTTTTCGCGACTGGCGAGGAGCATCAGGGTCTGCGACTCCTGACGCGCGTCGGGCAAGTTCTGGAGTGCATCAGTGACCTGAACCGGCACCGAGCGTTGGCGCAGGAAGTTTTCGGCCGCCAGGTAGGGGTTGCCGCGCACTTCAGGTGACGGACCTTGGTCGATGACCTCGGTGTAGCGCTCCATGTGCGTGTACAGATAACGGCCGGCCACCCCGAGCGCGACTATCAATAGTAGGCCGATCAGCAGTGCGTTGCGTCGGGTCATCGGGGAGCCCCCGAACCGAACAGTTGTCGCCAGCCGTCACACAGTTCCTGCTGTAGGTGCGCCGGGGGCAGGTTATGGCCGTAGGCGAGGTTCTGCCAGTGTTCAGTCAGGCGTTGGCTGTACTCGTGTAATGCCAGCAGTTTGAGCTGCGCAACCTGCTGCAACACCTCGCCCTCGGTGTCGGCATTCTTCAGCGGCAGTTGGTAGTCGGTCAGCAGGCGGCTGAGCAGCGCTCGATACAACAGGCCCAGCGCCTTGCGAGGTTGAGTGGCCCACAGGCGTTCGGCTGTGCCAGCCACATCATCGGGCAGGCTTTGGGCGTTGACCTGCAAACCGAATAATTGCCGGGGGACGTTGCGTTGAATTTTTTCCGGGCCTTGGCGACGGCTGACGAAGGTACTGATCCAGGCCCGGTATCGCCAGATCAATACGCTGACCAGGATGATCGCCCCTGCCCACAGCAGCACTTCAAACACATGGGCAAGCATGTTGGCGATACGCGCCAGCCAGTTGATCAAACGCAGCAGCCACTGTGCTGAATCAGCAGGTTTTTCCGCTTTGGTAGCCACTTTGTCTTCGATCAGGCGCCATCCCGTCACAGTCTTCGGGTTCTTGAACGGCGGGAGTGCCAGTTGCGCCTTGATGCTGTCACGCGCAGCGTTGCTGGTCAGTGCTTGATGAGTCAGGCGCGGGCTGTCTGGCCCGGCTGGAGCATGCTCGGGTGATGCAGGATCAAGCGGTGGCAATGGGCAGCTGTAGCTTTGCTCTGCGGCCCAGGCGGACGGGGTGACCGTTGAAAACACCAGGCCCAGGCCGATCAACATGACATAGGCGCTGCCGATCAGGCGTTGGCGCAAACGGCGCAGCACCAGTTCGATATCCCAAGCCTCCAGCGCGGTGCGCCTGTTCAGGTACAAGGTGAAGCCGCTGGCCACATAAACCGGTTCCCAGAAAATCAGGATCAAGGCATAAAAAGCATTGCTCAGGTGTTCGAGCCAGTGCCAGTTGCCTTCGATGTCGAGCAGGCTGTTCCAACTCCAGTTCAGTTCGACCTGTTGCGGGATCAGCAAATAGAAGACGCTCATCAGCCCGAGCCACAAGGTCATTTCCAGTGCGCTGCCGACCGAGGTCAGCCAGCGTGCGGCGCGCAGGTTGTGTTGGCTGAGAATGCCGATTCGCTGCTGGCGTGCCGGGCCGGATAAGTGTTCAAGTTGTTGCACCGGCAGTTTGAAGCTGCGGCTGAGGCTCAATCGGCGCCAGGTCAGGCTGGCCAGCAACTGCGGCTTGAGTGCTTTTGGCCAGGCCTTCAGGGCTTGCTTGAGGCTGGGCGTCGAGCCAAAAATCGCTTGCGAAAGAATCAGCAACGGCAGGCGCTCAAAGGCCGGTTTGAGCCACCAGAACACCAGGATCGCAATCGTCGGAGAGTTCCAGAACACCAGGCTGAGCAGGGCGAAGATCGGCAGCGTGACGGCGGCCCAACTGCCCATCAACAAGCCGCGATGCTCGCGAGCCAGCAGCACGCCAAGGTCGATAGCTTCCCAGGGATTGCGCGGGCGAATCACGACACTGGCGTCAGTCAGGCGCATGACCACTCCGTCCAGCGAAGATCAGGTACGCCCCGACGAGCCCCCATAGGCAGGCGCCGACCAGGTATTTGGTCAGCGGTTGAAAAGACGTCATCGATGACCAGTAGGCCTCGATAAAGGCCGCGATCAGCAGAAACAGCATCACCCCGCACATCAACCGCACGCTCACTTTTGCCGCCAGCCGCAACGCCTCACTGCGCGGTAGAGGCCCGGGCGCGAGCAAGGCCCAGCCCAGCTTGAGGCCTGCGGTACCGGCGAGGGCAATGGCGCTGAGCTCAAAAGCACCATGGCCGATGACGAATGACCAGAAGGTCTGCCCATAACCGATTCCGCTGAGATGGCCAGCCACCGCGCCGATCATCAGGCCATTGAAGAACAGAAAAAACAGGCTGCCTACGCCGAACAGCAATCCGGTGGCGAAGGTCTGAAAGGCGATCCCGATGTTATGCATGATGTAGTAACCGAACATCATCCAGTCTTCGCTGGAGCCCCGCGTCGCTGCCTCGCCGATGCGCCGCGCCGTCGGGTCGTACATGCTTTCCATCTCGGTCACCTGCGCGGGGCTGACGACGCTGTAGACCAGGTCCGGAAAGAAATACACCAACAGGCCGATGCCGAGCAGGCTGCCGAAAAACAGTAGGCTGGCGACCAGCACGAAACGCCATTGCGTCCTGACCAGTCTCGGAAAGTCGGCGAGGACGAAACTCAACAGATGCGCACCCAGCTGGCTGCGGTGCCGGTACAACTGTTGATGGCCGCGCATCGCCAAGTGTTGCAGCGGGTCGACCAGATGACTGCTGTAGCCGCGCTCTTGCGCCAAGGCTAATTGCTGGCAGATTCGGCGGTAATCGCTGGCGAATGCCTCGCAGGCCTTGCTCTCGGCTTTGCCGTGCTCCAGCGCGTCCAGCAGTTCGGCGAAGCGCTGCCAGTCGGGTTGATGGCGACTTTCAAACAGGGATTGCTTCATGTCGGCCCCAGCAGGCCGCGAGCGATCCCATTGAGGTGCGCGACGGCTTGATCTGCGGGGACTTGCAAGGGCTGCGCAAGAATCGCGGCCAACTCCTGCGTGCGCTCGGCGGACAGGCTGGCCTGCCGCTCAGCGAAGCCCAGCAGCGCGCGCTGTTCATCCAGGGTCAGGGCGAATGGGGCAATCAGCGGCAATGCGTGGGGCAGCGTCGGGCGCACGCTGGGCGGGTCGCAATAGACCACCAGTGTGCCTGCGGCCAGATCGCCCAGACGTTTGAAGGTGGGATGCTGCAGACAGCTCACGGCACCCAGAAAGTAACCGAAGGGCAGCATGTCGACGAAACGCAGCAGGTTGCGGGTCAATGACGCCGACCAGCCAATCGGCGTGCCGTCGTCGTGAACCACGCGCAGGCCCATGATCTGCTTGCCGACAGTACGCCCTTGATTCAGCACCTCGAACAGGACCATGTACCCCCACGTCCCCAGAAACAGCACCAGCGCGCTCAGGCCCATGCCGAACTTATCGAACAGGCGGAGGAAGATGAATAACCCGCCCATGACTAGCACACGAACCAACAGGTCGAGGGTAAACGCCAGCGTACGTGGCACCAGGCCTGCAGGGCGCAGGATCAGATCGATGCCTTCCGGGGTTTCGATGCGGGCGCGAGTATCCAGTGGCGTGTGCGGCGCAGCACTCCTGGGCAAAGCTGGGGGGAAGGACATTATCGAGTGGTGCACGCCTGAAGACAAAGCCCGATGCTAGCCAGCACGGGCCCTCGAAGCAACCAGACTCTCTAAACGGACAGGCGCAAGCAGTGTGAACACGCGTATCCGCCGCGTACCTGAATCAGCCGATTGGCCATTTATGCTGCGCACCCCCTACACTTTGCCGGTCTTCTGTTCAGGAATAGCCCGTGACCTCCAGCATCTTTTGGTACGACTATGAAACCACTGGCATCAACCCGCGCAATGATCGTGCGCTTCAGGTTGCCGGTATCCGCACGGACGCTGAGCTCAATGAGATCGCTGCGCCGATTAACCTCTACTGTCAGCCGAGCGAGGACATCCTGCCGCACCCGGCAGCGTGCCTGATCACCGGTATCACCCCCGACCGCCTGGCCGAACAGGGGTTGAGTGAAGCCGACTTCATGACCCGGGTGCATGCTGAATTGTCGGCGCCAGGCACCTGTGGCGCAGGCTACAACACGTTGCGCTTCGATGACGAAGTGACCCGTTACAGCCTGTATCGCAATTTCTTCGATCCCTATGCGCGCGAATGGCAGGGCGGTAACAGCCGTTGGGATTTGATCGATGTCGTGCGAACGGCGTATGCGTTGCGCCCTGAAGGGATCGTCTGGCCCGAGGAAGAGGGGCGAGTGACCTTGAAGCTTGAACGTCTGACTGCGGCCAATGGCATTGATCACGGTCAGGCTCATGATGCCTTGTCCGATGTGCGCGCTACGATCGCCTTGGCGCGTTTGATTCGTGAGAAGCAGCCGAAACTGTATGACTACTTGTTTCAGCTGCGCAGCAAACAGCGAGTGCAGGATCAGATCCGTTTGATGCAGCCGCTGGTTCACATCTCCGGACGCTTCTCCGCTGCGCGCAGTTACTTGGGCGTGGTATTGCCGCTGGCGTGGCATCCGCACAATCGCAATGCGCTGATTGTCTGTGATTTACACCAGGACCCTGCGCCATTGCTTGAGCAGGACGCCGATACATTGCGTCAGCGCTTATATACCCGGCGAGATGATCTTGCCGACGGTGAATTGCCGGTGCCGCTCAAGCTCTTGCATATAAACCGCTGCCCGGTGGTCGCGCCGCTCAACGTGCTGCGTGCCGAAGATCAGCAGCGTTTGCAATTGGACATGGCCCACTATCAGGCGCGCGCGCAGCAGTTAACAGACGCGCAGGAACTTTGGCAGGATAAAGTGAAAGCCGTTTATGGCCGTGAAAATTTTACGCCCAGTGAAGACCCGGAGCAGCAGTTATATGACGGGTTCCTCGGTGATCGTGATCGACGGTTGTGTGAGCAAGTACGCACTGCCGAGCCAGAACAATTGGCCCGCGACGAATGGCCTTTTGATGATGAGCGTCTGCCTGAATTATTATTCAGATACCGCGCGAGGAACTTTGCCGAGACCTTGACTGTCGAGGAGCAACAGCGCTGGCATGCCTTTTGTCAGCAGCGCTTATCGCGGGCTGAGAGCGGAGCGCCTAATACATTACAAAGTTTTACAAAATCCCTGGTTGAGTTATCCCTTAGTGCTACACCGGCTCAGCTTAAGGTATTGAGCCAATGGCAGGATTATGCCCAGCAACTGCGCGTGCGCTTCAGCCTCTGAAGGGCCGCCTGGCTGGGGGGAGACATTTTTTGTAATACACGGCGGGTCCTAAACGACAGGTAATAAAAAACGCCAGCAAGCTGGCGTTTTTTATGAGCCGTCATTGCTGACGACCGGTATTCACTTAGCCCAGCAGAGTTGCCCAGCCTTCAACTACGTCGCCGCCCCACTTGGCTTTCCACTCTTTCAGAGTCTTGTGGTTGCCGCCTTTGGTTTCAATGACTTCGCCGTTGTGCGGGTTCTTGTACTGCTTGACCTTGCGTGCACGCTTGGTGCCGGTAGTCTTCACGGCGCCGCGAGGAGTCTTGTTAACTTTGGATTCTGGATCAAGCAACGCGATGATGTCGCGCAGCGATTTTTGATATTCGCCCATCAGGGTGCGCAGTTTGCCTTCGAATTCCAGCTCAGTTTGCAGTTTGTCGTCTTGCGACAGACTTTTCAAACGGGCTTGCAGTTCTTTGATGGCTTCTTCCGTGGCACGGTATTCGTTGATCAGGGACATGAAGGGGTACCTTATGTTCAGAGGGTGGCAGGGACACAGTGACGCAATAATAGTCAGACAGTTTGATCAAGTAAACATTAAAGAAAAGTTTTAGGGCAATTATTTATAAAATCGGCCCTGCGCAACAGCGCGACAACATTAGATATTGCACCGTGGGCGCTAAAGGATATCGCCATAATGGCCCTTTTTAATGCAAGGCCTCTATCGGCACTGACGGGACAGCTATCAGGGGAAACGGTGTTGCCTGGGGACGCGATGCCTCAATGGCCACGGCGGTTTCAGGCTCGGCGAGAGGAGTACTGCAGTTTTCCTGCGTAATCGCTAGAATGGCGGCCTTTGCGAAGTTCTGGAGTTTTTCCCTCATGCGCACTTTTCGGCTGGTGATTGCTTGCCCGGACCGCGTCGGCATCGTTGCTAAAGTCAGTAACTTTTTGGCCGCCTATAATGGCTGGATTACCGAGGCGAGCCATCACTCGGACAATCTCAGTGGTTGGTTCTTTATGCGTCACGAGATTCGTGCCGATACAGTCCCCCTGGAACTTGAAGAATTTCGCAAGGCGTTCGCGCCGATTGCCGAAGAGTTCTCCATGGACTGGCGCGTCACGGACTCGGCGCAGAAAAAACGCGTGGTGTTGATGGCCAGTCGTGAATCGCACTGCCTGGCGGATCTTCTACACCGCTGGCACACCGATGAGCTGGACTGCGAAATCGCCTGCGTGATTTCCAACCATGAAGACCTGCGCAGCATGGTCGAGTGGCACAACATCCCCTATTACCATGTTCCGGTGGACTCGAAGGACAAGGAGCCGGCGTTCGCCGAAGTCTCGCGTCTGGTCAAGCACCATGAGGCGGACGTAGTCGTGCTGGCGCGCTACATGCAGATTCTGCCGCCGCAATTGTGCCGTGAGTATGCGCATCGGGTGATCAACATCCACCACAGCTTCCTGCCGTCGTTCGTGGGGGCCAAGCCGTACCACCAGGCTTCGCTGCGTGGCGTGAAGCTGATTGGCGCGACCTGTCACTACGTGACTGAAGAACTCGACGCGGGTCCGATCATCGAACAGGACGTGGTGCGCGTCAGCCACCGTGACAGCATCGAAAACATGGTGCGCTTCGGTCGCGACGTGGAAAAGATGGTGTTGGCCCGCGGGCTTCGTTACCACCTGGAAGATCGGGTGCTGGTGCATCAGAACAAGACGGTTGTATTCGACTAGTCTCAAGCACCTGACTGACCGCCATTCGCGAATAAATCCGCGCCCACACAGGTTTACCGTGGGGGTGAATGTATTCGCGAAGGCGTAGCGATGGAGGCGAAGATGACCGATCCACTCGACAAAGCCACATCAAACGCACCACCCACGCTTGGCGAGGGCTGCCTGAGTCGTTATGACCCGGACGCCCTGGGGCCAGAGGACGGTGCGGACTTCGACGGCGCCGTCGAGCTTTGGCAGCAATTGCAACAAACACCTGAGGCGCCAACGGACACGCCGAAAAAATAATCAGGCGTGTTTGAGGCGCATCAGCTTGTTCAGCAACGGTCGTCCGACCAGCAGCAAAAACACCGGCCCACCGGCGATCAAGTAAAAGTAGTACGTCACCGCCCGCCAGATCAGGATCGCCGCAGCGGCCGTGGACTTACCCACAATGGGGGCCAGCAGTGCCGCCGATGTCAGCTCTGCAGCGCCTGCGCCACCCGGCAACAGGCTCAGTTGTCCCGCGCTCAGCGACAGCATTTGAATCAGAAAACTCCAGGCCCACTGGATGTCCACGCCCAAACCGCGCAAGGCCAGATACAGCACGCTGTAACGCAAGCCCCAATGCAGGCACGTCAGCACGAACACCTGCGCCAGTTTTTGCCGAGGCATCTTCAGCGTGTCGACAAACGCATCACGAAAGTGCAGCAGTTTGCGTGCCCAGTGCCGACGAGTCGTGGCGGTGGTGTTGAGGCGTTTGAGCAGGCCCCCGTTGAGTTTGATGATCTGCCGATGATAGCGGGCGAAGCCAATGCCCAGGCACAATCCGCCAAGCATCAGAATCGCACTCAGGCTGAGCATCCACTCCAGCTTCTGACTGAGTTCGTGAAACAGCGCATACAGCAGAATGCCGAGCAGGGCGCACAGGAAGAACAGCAGATCACTGAGCTGGTCAGTGGCGAAGACCGCGCTGCTTTTAGCCGGGCGTACGCCATTGCGCGACAGCACGGTCATCAATGTCAGTGGCCCGCCACTGCCGCCCGGCGTCGCGCAAATCGCGAACTCGGTGGCCATGACCACCCCAAGGCTTTTCAGCAGGCTTAACCCGCCCACGCTGTCCCCCAGCAATAGACGCAAGCGCAGTGCGTTCAAGCCCCAGCACGCCACGATCATGCCGAGCATCCCCAGCAACAGGTCAAGGGGGAAACTGCTCAGGCGCAGGAACATCTCACTGCCGCCCAACACAAGCGGAATCAGGAGGGCGGTGAGCAGCCCTGCCAATAACCAGGCGAGTCGTTTCACGCGGCTGACCTCATGGCTGGATGCTGTGCGGCAAGCCAGTGTGCCTTGGTCATGGGCGTGCGGCCGCTCTCGATCAGTCTTTTCAGGATTTGTAGCCAGTAGTGACGGGCATACTCATGGCGCATGTCAACCGGGTGTAAGCCCAGTCGGATGGTGGATGCCGCCTTGAATCTGTGTTCGAGGCGGTCGCTGAGGATTTTCGACACGCCGCGACGCCAAGCGCTGCGCGCACTCCAGACAATGCCCGGCGCTTCAATCCGGGTAAAATCCGGCAGCCGATACAGATGCTGAGCATCGCTGGTGTAGTGCAGAGGCAGGCTGCGCAAGGCGTCTCGCGTGCCCTCGCTCATCAGCCAGGCAGGGGCAATGAACCCATGGAGCGGCCAACCCATACGTTGAAATAATTCGATACCTGCGAGCAGGCGGGTCAACGCCTGCTCGCGGTCGAGGGCATAGAACTCAGCTTCCCACGTGAGAATACGCCGCATGAAATAGTCGTGCGGAGTGCGCGGCGGCGGGCCGTCGTCGCAATGGTAGTAGCCATGCAGTGCCAGTTCATCGCCGCAGGCCAGGCGATTTTCCAGCACTCGCTGAAAGTGAATATCGGCACTCACCGGATTGCGTTTATGAAAGTCGGGAACCACCAGCAATGTCATGGGGATATTGCCCAGCGCGTCCACCGCCTGGATAAACGGCTGGTAGTCGGCCCAGGTTTCGGGCGCTACATCATGCAGCACCAGCAATACGCTACGTTTGATGTCAGCCATGAGCGAGCACCGGTAAGCGACTGCCCAGGACGGCTTGATAATGTTCGAGCAGACCCTCGACCACGGTGTCCCAGGCATATCGCTGTTCGACGTAGTGCCGGGCCTGATAGCCTTTTTGCGCGCTGTCGTGGCTGAACAACTCCCGCACGGCGCTGGCCATGGCCAACGGATTGTTCGGTGCGCAGAGCAAGCCGCATGTTTCAGGCACGATTTCAGTAAACGCGCCGGCTGCCACGGCAATTACCGGAATGCCACTGGCCATGGCTTCGAGAATCACCAGGCCGAAGGTTTCCTGATCGCCGGCATGCAGCAAGGCGTCGGCACTGGCCAATAAGCGCGCTATCTCGCTGGCCGGGCAGAAGTGACCGATGACCGACACATTGTCCGGAACCGCATCGGGCATGTGCGAGCCGACCAGCAACAGGTGATAGTCGGCGCCCAGCCGTTTCATGCAGTCGAGCAGCACGGGCAGGTTTTTTTCACGCGATCCGCGTCCTGCAAAAATCAGTAGGCGGGTGGCTTCGTTGAGGCCTAGCTCGGCTTTAAGGCCCGGATCGCGAAGGGTGGGTGTAAACGTCACAAGGTCCACGCCCAGCGGTTGCACGTGCACATTCTCGACGCCCAACCGGATCAACTTGTCGGCCATGATGGTGCTGGGCGCCAAGACCCTGTCGAAATTGTTATACAACTTGCTGACGTAGGTTTCGACGTTGGTGCCAAGCCAGTTGCCGATACGATTGCTCACCAGCAGCGGTAAGTCGGAGTGATAGAAGCCAATGACCGGCACATCCAGTTCGCGGCGTGCATCCAGCGCGGCCCACGCCGTCAGATAAGGATCGCCGACTTCGATCACGTCGGGATGCAGGTCGTGCAGGACATTGCGCCAGGGTGCGAGGCGCAAGGGGAAGCGATAACCGTTGCTGAAGGGCAGGGCCGGAGCCGGCACCTTATAAATCCCGTCTTTGTGGCTCAAGCTGGCGCCGGGGATCAACAGACTGTGACGAACGCCCGGATAACGCCCCAGGCGACGATGTTTGGCATCTAGATAAGTACGCACGCCACCGCTGGCAGGGGCGTAGAACATGGTCATGTCAGCGATATGCACAGTAATAATCCCCCCAGTGTGGAAGCCTTCCTAAGGTTGACCACTGACAAGAATAGATGTTCGGTGCACAAAAGCAGGGCGCTGGACGGCCGCGCCGAACTTAAACTTTCTGCTCTACTTGTATGACGGTTGCCTATCCAGATTTAACCAGGGGTGAATACATGCCTGACTCTCAGCAATTCTTTCTCGGCAGCGATCTGAACGGGCGGCCGATCACCCAGGCCATGCGCCTGACCAATCGTCATGGCTTGGTGGCGGGCGCTACCGGAACGGGGAAAACTGTCACCTTGCAGCGCCTGGCCGAAGCGTTCAGCGATGCTGGCGTTGCGGTGTTTGCCGCGGACATCAAAGGTGATCTCTGCGGCTTGGGTGCGGCAGGCAACCCTGAGGGCAAAATCGCGGAACGAATCGCCAGCATGCCGTGGCTCAATCATCGGCCACAGGCTTATCCGGTGACCCTATGGGATATCCATGGCCTGACAGGCCATCCGTTGCGCACCACCCTCACTGAAATGGGGCCATTGCTGCTGGGCAGTTTGCTGGAGTTGACCGACAGTCAGCAGTCAGCGCTTTACGCGGCATTCAAGGTGGCCGACCGCGAAGGTCTGTTGTTGCTGGATATCAAGGACCTGAAGGCGCTGCTCAATCATTTGAGGGAGCAGCCTGAGCTGTTGGGCGAGGACAGCGCGCTGCTGACGACCGGCTCCAGCCAAGCGTTATTAAGGCGCCTGGCGGTGCTGGAACAGCAAGGTGCAGAGGCGTTGTTCGGTGAACCCGCGCTGCAACTCGAGGACATCCTGCACCCGGCCAGCGATGGTCGTGGGCGCATCCATCTGCTGGACGCCAGCCGCTTGGTGCATGAAGCACCCAAGGTGTATGCGACTTTCCTGCTGTGGTTGTTGGCGGAACTGTTTGAACAGCTGCCGGAGCGTGGGGACAGTGATAAACCGCTGCTGGCGTTGTTTTTCGATGAGGCCCATTTGCTCTTCGCCGACACCCCTAAAGCCTTGCAGGAGCGGCTGGAGCAAGTGGTCCGTTTGATCCGCTCGAAAGGGGTTGGGGTGTATTTCTTCACTCAGTCGCCCAGCGATTTGCCCGACGATGTGCTGGCTCAATTGGGTTTGCGCATTCAGCACGGGTTGCGCGCGTTTACCACCAAAGAGCAAAAATCACTGCGCGCCGTGGCTGACGGCTTCAGGCCCAACCCTGATTTCGACACCTTGGCGGTGCTGACCGAGCTGGGTATCGGTGAGGCGCTGGTCGGCACCTTGCAAGACAAAGGCACGCCGGCCATGGTTCAGCGTGTGTTGATCGCCCCGCCACAGTCGCGTATCGGGCCATTGAGTGAGGCTGAGCGCGCCAATTTGATCGCGCAATCGCCGTTGGCCGGGCGCTACGATAAACCGATTGATCGTGAGTCTGCGTACGAGATGCTGATGGCGCGCAGGGTCGCGGTGCCAGCTGATTCAGACGTGCCTGTCAAAGGCGCAAAGGAGGAATCCAGCTTTGGCGATCAGGCGGGGGCGTTCCTCGGCGGTCTGGCGGGGCAGGCGATGAAAACGGCAATGCGCCAGGCCGCCAATCAGATCGGCCGGCAATTGGTGCGGGGCTTGATGGGGTCGTTGCTGGGCGGGACGAAGAAACGCCCGTAATTCCTGGCTCAAAAAAAAGCGCCCAACAGGGCGCTTGTTTTGAGACTTACTGTTTAAGCCAGTGCTTTTGACGCCAACCAGAACAAACCAGCCGACAGCGCGATGGTCGCAGGCAGGGTCAAGACCCACGCCAGGATAATCGTGCGCACAGTGCCACTCTGCAAACCGCTTTTGTTTGCGACCATGGTCCCGGCGACGCCAGAGGACAGGATGTGGGTGGTCGAAACCGGCAGGCTGAAAACGTTAGCCAGGCCGATGGCGCAGGTGGTGGTGATCTGTGCCGACATGCCTTGGGCATAGGTCATGCCTTGCTTGCCGATTTTTTCGCCGATGGTCAGTACCACGCGCTTCCAGCCAATCATGGTGCCCAGGCCCAACGCCAGGGCGACGGCGAGAATGACCCAGAACGGCGCATATTCAGTGGTGGCCGTCAGGTCTTTGCGCAGCTTCTCAAGGTCGGATTTTTCACGAGGCGCCAAGGTGGAAAGCTTGCCGACTTTTCGGGCTGTGTCATCCATGCAGAGCAGGTAGCGACGCACTTCGATGCGGCTTTCAGTCGACAGGGCGTGGTAATCGACGACACCTTTAAGCGTGTTGAGCAGGGCGTTGATGGTCGGCTCGGTTTGCGTCGGGTTGCAACTGAAGCGCTCCGGCAAGTCGCCATCCTTCGATTTGCCCAAGGCCAGGAACTCACTCAGGGTATCGGTATTGCGCTGATAGAACTGGCTCAGGTGCAGGGTTGCATCCCGGGTACGTTCGATCTGGTAGGTGGTGCTGCTCAGGTCGAGAACGAACTGGCTTGGCACGATACCAATCAACACCAGCATGATCAGGCCGATACCTTTCTGACCGTCGTTGGAGCCGTGCACGAAACTCACGGTCATGGCGGAAACCACCAATACCAGACGGTTCCAGAAAGGCGGGTGTTTCTTGTCATCGATCTTGCGGCGCTGCTCCGGCGTCTTGTGCATCTTGGACAGCGGGCGCCACCATTTCAGAATGAGCAGCAACAGACCTGCAACGATGAAGCCTGCCAGCGGCGAAAAGATCAGCGACGCGCCGATGTCGATCGCTTTTTGCCAGTTGACGCCGTCGGCCAGCGGAATACCGGTAATCAATGCGTTGGCGAGTCCGACACCCAGAATAGAGCCGATCAGGGTGTGCGAACTGGACGCCGGAATCCCGAAATACCAGGTGCCGAGGTTCCAGGTAATCGCCGCCGCGAGCAGCGAGAACACCATGGCCAGGCCATGGCCGGTGTTCACGTTGATCAGCAGTTCGACAGGCAGCAGGTGGACGATGGCGTAGGCCACGCCTACACCGCCCAGCAATACACCGAGAAAATTGAACAAACCGGAAAAGAATACGGCCAGGTTGGGCGGCATGGCTTTGGTGTAAATGACAGTAGCTACCGCGTTAGCGGTGTCATGAAAGCCGTTGATGAACTCGAACGTGAGAACGAAGGCCAGGGCAAGCAGCAAGCTCACAAGTACCCAAGCATCTAGCCCGCTGAATAAATCGATCATGAAAATCTTCTGACCCGGTCGTAAGGGGGCGCGATTATGCCAGAAAACCCTATAAATCGATGCACTTGCTGCTCATCGGTTACATCATTAAACGAAATGGGTGGCCACAGCTACCGCCCTCAAGGCTGTCGGGAAGACAGCCCTGCGTTCATCGTTGCCTCAAACCTCAGTAAAAACGGGCTCTGCGCCCATCAAGAAAGGGGCGCACCGCAAACCGCGACTGATTTTAGCCGCAAAGGCTAAGGTTCTTCCTTGAGGTCTTTTTCCATTTTTTGCAGTTCTTGCTTGAAAGCCTGATCGAGAAGGCTGGCTCTTTTGCGCCAAGGCTTACGTTCGGGCTCTGGTTGTGCGGCGTAGGTGGTGACTTCCCCGCCGTATACATCCTTGTAACGTTGTTCCTGGCGCTCAAGTTCCACGCGCAGTTCATCTTTCGTCACAGTGTTACCTAATAAAGTCGAGATTAATTCCGGTGACAGCGCAGAGCGCTGGAAGTGTTTACACCGTCTATGTCCAGTCTGTCGGGCTGTTTAAACAGTCGGACATTCCTTTACACACTACGTGTAAATACCTTCTTGCTGCTCGCGGCTACGGGCACCAGAAAAAACAGCTGTCGTAGCAACAGATATGGATTACAAGCGCGGTGGCTATCAATGGCTCGGCATCTCATCCGCGGACTGTCTGGATCGTGCACTGGGTCAGTGCAGGGTCCATGTGACTGGATCCACGCTTAGCGCGCTGGAGTTTCAATCACTGCGGGGCATTATAGCCAGTCGACCGAAGAACACTATCTCCAAGATGTTCGGTGCCGTCAACTTTATGTGCGTGTTTGTTACGACACGTCTTCCATCGGTACTCTTTTCTGTACGACAGTTCTGAAGTTTAGACGGCGATTGAATACCACTACAACTTCATGCCCGGGCCGCAGACTGTTTCCAATTGAGGATGATCAGTAGGGGCACGGGTATAAACCACGGTTTTCGCGGCTCGGAGCGCAGGGGCAGATTGGGCTCATCAGAAACAATAGCGCAGCGGTTCTTCCGTGGTGCCGGAAGAGGCTGCGTATCGGATAGCGTTGCGCTCGTGTACGGCGCTGAAAGAAAACGGCCTCGCTTCGTGGGCAAGGCCGTACCGATGGACTTCTCGTGGGTACCTGACCAGTATTTCCAAGAAGCCACTTAAGCGGCGAGTGAAAGGTATAAGGATAAAGGCGACGGGTCAATTGCGATTATCGGTCATTGGTTCGATAATCGCCCGGGACGGGCCCGATGAATTCCTTAGTGAAGCGTTGTGAAGGGCTTTGTATCCGGCCTGAAAAGGCGTCGATAGGCGGTGTTTGGGATGAACGATCAACTGCGCAACTCATTTGCCTCGCTGGCGCCGCCGATTGTGGCGTCACCGGCCAAGCGGATTCAGGCGCTGACCGGCGACCCGGATTTCATGACGTCCCTGGCCAGAGGCCTGGCGGTGATCCATGCCTTTCAGGAACGTAAGCGTCAATTGACCATTGCCCAGATCAGCCACCGCACGGAAATCCCCCGCGCAGCGGTACGCCGTTGCCTGCATACATTGATCAAGCTGGGCTACGCCACCAGTGATGGCCGGACCTACTCGCTGCTGCCTAAAGTGCTGACGTTGGGGCATGCCTATCTGTCATCGACGCCGCTTGCGATCTCGGCCCAGCCTTATCTGGATCGCATGAGCGATCAATTGCATGAGGCCTGCAACATGGCGACCCTCGAAGGCGACGATATTCTGTATATCGCTCGCTCGGCCACGACCCAGCGATTGATCTCGGTGGACCTGTCGGTGGGCGGACGGTTGCCTGCCTATTGCACGTCCATGGGGCGAATACTGCTGGCCGCGCTGGACGATGTTTCGCTCGGTGAATACCTCGATCACGTCGACCTGCAACCTAAAACCAGTCGCACGTTATCAACACCCGAGGATTTGCTGGAATGCCTGCAACAGGTTCGCCAGCAGGGGTGGTGCATCGTTGACCAGGAACTCGAGCAAGGCCTGCGCTCGATTGCCGTCCCTGTCTATGACGCCTCCGGTCAGGTGTTGGCTGCACTCAACGTCAGCACCAGTGCTGGACGCGTGGCCCGCAGTGAACTGGAACAGCGCTTTCTGCCGATCATGCTCGATGCCAGCCGTGATCTGAGTACGCAGCTGTTTACCTGATGCTTTGAATACAGGGCGCCTGTTTGATCCCTTCGCTAAGGGCGACCACTTTAGTAGCCCCCTTTAATTTGTGCGATTAACGAACAGTTAGTCGATTATCGGATTGTTTGCCCCTCCGCTCAGGCATAACCTGATTCGCATTCCAGCGCAGCTCACTTGCGCTATTTATTGATTGTGATGCGAGATCGGGAGCAACTCCATGGCTGAAATTCTTTCTCTGCACGATGCCGTGAAGCAATTCGTCAACGATGGCGACATCGTTGCACTGGAAGGCTTCACCCATCTGATTCCCACTGCTGCGGGCCACGAAATCATTCGTCAGGGTAAAAAAGACCTGACCCTGGTGCGCATGACCCCCGACTTGATCTATGACCAATTGATCGGTGCCGGCTGTGCGAAAAAACTGATTTTCTCGTGGGGCGGCAACCCTGGTGTTGGCTCCTTGCATCGCCTGCGTGACGCGGTCGAGAAACAGTGGCCGCATGCGATGGAAATCGAAGAACACAGCCACGCGGACCTCGCCAACGCCTATGTTGCAGGTGCGTCCGGGCTGCCTTTCGCGGTGCTGCGTGCTTACGCCGGTTCCGACCTGCCCAAGGTCAACCCGATGATCAAAACCGTCACCTGCCCCTTCACCGGTGAAGTGCTGGCGGCGGTCCCGGCTGTGCGCCCTGACATCACGGTGATCCATGCGCAGAAGGCCGACCGTAAAGGCAACGTGCTGCTGTGGGGCATTCTGGGTGTGCAGAAAGAAGCGGCACTGGCGGCCAAGCGCTGCATCGTCACGGTTGAAGAGATCGTTGACGACCTCAAGGCCCCGATGAACGCCTGCGTACTGCCGACTTGGGCCCTGAGCGCCGTCTGCCTGGTACCGGGTGGTGCACATCCATCCTATGCCCATGGTTACTACGAGCGTGATAACCGCTTCTATCAAGCCTGGGACGCTATTGCCCGCGACCGTGACAGCTTCACTGCGTGGATTGCCGAATATATTCACGGCACCGCTGATTTCAATGAATTCAAAGCCCGGTTGGCTAGCGTTTCGGAGGCTCAATAAATGACTTACACCACCAATGAAATGATGACAGTCGCGGCAGCCCGTCGTTTGAAGAACGGTTCGGTCTGCTTTGTCGGCATCGGTCTGCCTTCCAAGGCCGCTAACCTGGCCCGCCTGACGTCCTCGCCGGATGTGGTGCTGATTTACGAATCCGGCCCGATCGGCGCCAAGCCGAACGTGCTGCCGCTGTCGATTGGCGACGGCGAACTGGCGGAAACCGCCGACACCGTCGTCTCTA
Organism: Pseudomonas sp. ASL8; assembly: GCF_056680355.1. Lineage (NCBI taxonomy): Bacteria > Pseudomonadati > Pseudomonadota > Gammaproteobacteria > Pseudomonadales > Pseudomonadaceae > Pseudomonas > Pseudomonas sp. ASL8. The sequence goes on from NZ_CM155278.1 coordinate 2,609,563, forward strand.
CCAGTGAAATTTTTCGCTACTGGCTGCAAGGTGGCCGGGTCGACGTAGGTTTCCTGGGCGCCGCTCAGGTTGACCGCTTCGGCAACATCAACACCACAGTGGTGGGGAGCTATGACAATCCGAAGGTCCGCTTGCCAGGGGCCGGCGGTGCGCCGGAGATTGCCGGTTCCGCGAAGCAGGTGTTGATCATCCTCAAGCAATCGGCGCGGGCGTTCGTCAACAAACTCGACTTCATCACGTCCGTCGGTCACGGCGAAGGCGGGGATTCGCGCAAGAGACTGGGCTTGCCCGGTGCCGGTCCTGTGGGGATCATCACCGACCTGTGCATCATGGAACCCGAGGCAGGCACCCATGAGTTCGTGGTTACGACCCTGCACCCGGGCGTGACTCGCGAGCAAGTCATTGCCGCCACCGGTTGGGAAGTGCGCTTCGCCGAGAATGTCGTGTATTCGGCTGAACCTACTGAAACCGAATTGACTGCTTTGCGTGATCTGGAAGCGCGTACCGCCATCGCTCATGGTCAGACACCGGGAGAAGCATGATGCGTGACGTTTATATCTGTGATGCGATTCGTACACCGATTGGCCGTTTTGGCGGTGGTCTGTCGACGGTACGTGCCGATGACCTGGCTGCGCTGCCGATCAAGGCGCTGATGGAGCGTAACCCGTCGGTGAACTGGGACGAGGTCGATGAAGTGTTTTTCGGCTGCGCCAACCAGGCCGGCGAAGACAACCGCAACGTAGCGCGTATGGCTGCCTTGTTGGCTGGCCTGCCGCAGAGCATTCCAGGGGTGACCCTCAACCGTCTTTGCGCCTCGGGCATGGACGCGGTCGGTACAGCCTTCCGCGCCATCGCCAGCGGCGAGATGGAGCTGGCCATTGCTGGCGGTGTTGAATCGATGTCCCGCGCGCCTTTCGTCATGGGCAAGGCTGATGCCGCGTTCTCGCGCAACATGAAACTGGAAGACACCACCATTGGCTGGCGCTTTATCAACCCGTTGATGAAGGCCCAGTACGGCGTCGATGCCATGCCGCAGACCGGCGACAACGTCGCTGATGACTATAAAATTTCGCGTGCTGATCAGGATGCTTTTGCTCTGCGCAGCCAGCAGCGCACGGCCGTGGCTCAGGCCGCAGGCTATTTCGCTGAAGAAATCGTGCCGGTGCGTGTTACGCACAAAAAAGGCGAAACCATTGTCGCGCACGATGAACACCCTCGTGCCGATACCAGCCTGGAAACCCTGAGCAAGCTCAAACCAGTCAACGGAGCGGACAAGACCGTCACCGCCGGCAATGCTTCAGGCGTCAATGATGGCGCGGCAGCCTTGATTCTGGCCTCTGCCGATGCCGTGAAAAAGCATGGTTTGACCGCACGGGCTCGGGTGCTGGGGATGGCCAGCGCGGCAGTCGCTCCGCGCGTCATGGGTATTGGTCCGGTGCCGGCAGTTCGCAAACTGGTCGAGCGTCTTGGCCTGGCCGTGACTGATTTCGATGTGATCGAACTCAACGAAGCCTTCGCCAGTCAGGGCCTGGCTGTGTTGCGTGAACTGGGTCTCGCCGACGATGCGCCGCAGGTCAATCCCAACGGCGGGGCGATTGCGTTGGGTCATCCTTTGGGCATGAGTGGCGCGCGTCTGATCCTGACAGCCTTGCATCAGCTGGAAAAAACCGGTGGCCGGAAAGGGCTGGCGACGATGTGCGTGGGGGTCGGGCAAGGCTTGGCGTTAGCCATCGAAAGAGTCTGATCACAACGTTTTCAAGCATCCAGGAAAGGACCGCCTTCACGACAGGCGGACCCTCTTCTGGATGATTGCGTTTTGAGAGGTCAGTCGATTACAGAATGTGTCTAGAATGGGGTGGTTACCCCTCAGAGTGAACTCCCAATGACAATAACAAGTACCACCGTCTCCGAGCCCGTGCATTACACCGGGGAGGAGCGTCGCAAGCGGATTTTTGCCATCGTCGGTGCCTCTTCGGGCAACTTGGTGGAGTGGTTCGACTTCTACGTCTATGCCTTCTGTGCCATTTATTTCGCGCCGGCCTTTTTCCCTTCCGACGATCCGACCGTGCAGTTGCTTAACACGGCGGGCGTGTTCGCTGCCGGTTTTCTGATGCGTCCGATCGGTGGCTGGCTGTTTGGCCGGGTGGCCGACAAGCACGGCCGCAAGAACTCCATGATGATCTCGGTGCTGATGATGTGCGGTGGCTCACTGGTCATCGCCTGCCTGCCGACCTACGGCACGATTGGCGCGTGGGCACCGGCCTTGCTATTGGTCGCCAGGCTGTTCCAGGGTTTGTCCGTGGGTGGCGAATACGGCACCACGGCGACTTACATGAGCGAGGTTGCGCTCAAAGGGCAGCGTGGCTTCTTCGCTTCGTTCCAGTACGTGACCCTGATCGGCGGCCAGTTGCTGGCCGTGTTGACGGTGGTCATCCTGCAGCAGTTCCTCAGCACTGAAGAGCTGCGTGCATATGGCTGGCGCATCCCGTTCGTGGTTGGCGCCATTGCTGCGGTGATTTCCCTGTTCCTGCGTCGCTCGCTCAAAGAAACCACGACGGCAGAAACGCGTAAGGACAAAGACGCCGGGAGCATGAGGGCGTTGTTCAGGGATCACAAAACGGCCTTTATCACCGTGCTCGGTTACACCGCCGGCGGTTCGCTGATTTTCTACACGTTTACCACCTACATGCAGAAATACCTGGTGAACACCGGGGGCATGGAAGCCAAGACCGCCAGTTACATCATGACCGGCGCGCTGTTCCTTTATATGTGCATGCAACCACTGTTCGGCATGTTGGCGGACAAGATAGGTCGCCGTAACTCGATGCTCTGGTTCGGCGCGCTGGGCACCCTGTGCACGGTGCCGATTCTGATGACGCTGAAAACCACGACCAATCCGTTCATGGCGTTTCTCCTGATCACCTTGGCGTTGGCGATTGTCAGCTTCTACACCTCGATCAGCGGTCTGGTAAAAGCCGAGATGTTCCCGCCTCAAGTGCGTGCGTTGGGTGTCGGCGTGGCGTATGCCGTGGCCAACGCGATCTTCGGTGGCTCGGCTGAATACGTCGCGCTGAACCTGAAGAACATGGGCATGGAGAGCAACTTCTACTGGTACGTGACCGTCATGATGGCGATCGCTTTCCTGTTCAGCCTGCGCCTGCCGAAACAGCCGGCGTATTTGCACCACGATCATTGATCCATCCGCGCGCGTCCGGAAGGGCGCGCGTCATTCAGATTATGCGTTTATGTAACGCGCCCGAAGGAGGCTGCTGTGGGATTTGTACAACTTGCCGATGGTCAACTGCACTATCAACTTGATGGTCCGAAAGATGCGCCGGTACTGGTTTTGTCCAACTCGTTGGGCACCGACCTGCATATGTGGGATACCCAGCTACCGACCTTCGGCAAATATTTCCGTGTTCTGCGCTATGACACCCGCGGGCATGGTCGCTCGCTGGTGACGCCAGGCCCTTACAGCATCGAGCAGTTGGGTCAGGATGTGCTGGCGTTGCTCGATGGATTGAATATTGAACAGGCGCATTTCTGCGGTTTGTCCATGGGCGGTTTGATTGGCCAATGGCTGGGCATTCATGCCAATGAGCGGCTGCACAAGCTGGTGCTGTGCAACACCGCGGCTAAAATCGGCGGTCCCGAGACCTGGGATCCGCGAATTGAAACGGTGCTGCGCGATGGTCCGGCGGCTATGGTCGCGTTGCGTGATGCGTCAATCGCACGCTGGTTCACGCCTGAGTACGCCGCCGCTAACCCGGATCAGGCCAAGCGCATTACCGATATGCTCGCGGCAACTTCGCCCGAAGGTTATGCCGCAAACTGCGCCGCCGTGCGCGATGCGGACTTCCGTGAGGACCTGGGGTCGATCAGCGCGCCGACACTGATCATTTCCGGTATCCACGACCCGGTGACGCCGCCTGTGGGTGGGCGTTTTATCCACGACCATATCGATGGCGCCGAGTACGAAGAAGTCCACGCGGCGCACCTGTCCAACGTAGAGGCGGGCGAGGTGTTTACCAGTCGGGTGTTGGCGTTTTTGTTGAGCTGAGGCAGGATCGAGGCAACGGGGTATCACACCCCATAAAAAACCCACCAGACGGTGGGTTTTTTATGCGCTGCTGAAACTAGAACAGTCTGGTTTCAGGCACATCGCCGGTCGCAGGTTTGGCCTGTCCGGTCTGTTCGTACCAACCGCCACCCAAGGCTTTGTACAGATTGACCTCGCTGACCAGTTGCGAGAGGCGATCAGTGATCAATGACTGCTGCGCACTGAACAACGAGCGCTGGGCGTCGAGGAATGTCAGGTTGCTGTCGATCCCGATCCGGTAACGACGCTCGGCCAGACGGTAGTAGTCCTGGTTGGCGGCAACCAGATCACGCTGGGCCTTGAGCTGGTCGTTGTAGGTCTGGCGTGAGGCCAGCCCGTCGGAGACTTCCTGGAACGCGGTCTGAATGGTCTTTTCGTACTTGGCGACGCCGATGTCTTTCTGGATTTTCGAGTAATCCAGGCTGGCCCGCAGGCTGCCAGCATTGAAAATCGGCAGATTGATTTTCGGCGAGAACAACCAGGTGCCCGAGCCGCCATTGAACAGCCCGGACAGGTCAGGGCTGGCGGTACCGGCATTGGCTGTCAGGGTGATGCTCGGGAAGAACGCGGCGCGCGCTGCGCCGATGTTGGCGTTGGAGGCCTTGAGCTGATGCTCGGCTTCAAGGATGTCCGGGCGCCGTTGCAGCAAGTCCGACGGCAAGCCCGCCGGCATTTTGCTTAGCAGGTCGGCACTGAGCGGCTGGCTTGCAGGCAAGTTGGCCGGTAGGCCGGTGCCCAGCAGCAGCGTCAGGTTGTTCTGGTCTTGAGCGACCAGCCGTTGGTACTGCGCCAGTTTGACCCGGGCACCTTCTACCGATGTCCGCGACTGGCTCACGTCCAGCGCAGAAGCCACGCCGACTTCATTGCTGCGCGCGGTGAGCCGGTAGCTTTCTTCGAACGCTTTAAGCGTGTCCTGAGTCAGCTTGAACTGCTCCTTGTCAGCTTCCCAGACCAGGTAGGCATTGGCGACGCTGGCCACCAGACTGATCTGCGTGCTGCGGCGAGCTTCCTCGCTGGAGAAGTAAGTCTCCAGCGCTTGCTCGCTGAGGCTGCGTACGCGGCCGAACAGATCCAGCTCATAGGCGCTGATGCCCAGGGTCGCCGAATATTGACTGGTGATGCCCGCTTTGCCGCTGGTGGACAGGTCGGCCGGAACGCGTTGACGGCTGCCGCTGCCATCGGCCGAAACGGCCGGGAACAGGTCAGCGCGCTGGATGCGATATTGCGCACGGTAGGCGTCGATGTTCAGGGCCGCGACACGCAGGTCACGGTTGTTGACCAGCGCGGTCTCGATCAGCTGTTGCAGGGCAGGGTCTTGGAAAAACTGACGCCAGCCTTGTTCGGCAGCGGCGACCGCGGCCGATTCAGTTGGCGAATAAGCCGGACCTTGCGGCCATTGCGCCGGCACCGGCGCTGCTGGCTGATTGTAATCGGGGATCAACGAGCAGCCGCCAAGAATGAACGCGGTGACTGCCAGAGCGATCAGGGACTTGCTCATTGGCCAGCCTCATCGTGTGGAGTTTCTGTCGGTTTTACCTTGCTTTTGAACAGCGAGGATATCGAAACAAAGAACAATGGCACCCAGAAAATCGCCAGGACCGTGGCCGTAATCATACCGCCGATTACCCCGGTACCGATCGAGTGCTGGCTGCCCGAGCCTGCGCCCGTGGAAATCGCCAACGGGACCACGCCGAGGATGAACGCCATGGACGTCATCACGATTGGCCTCAACCGCATGCGGCAGGCTTCAATCGCCGCTTCGGTATAGCTTTTCCCCTGCTCATGCAGTTCCTTGGCGAACTCGACGATCAGAATGGCGTTTTTCGCCGATAGACCAACGGTCACCAACAGGCCTACCTGGAAGAATACGTCGTTGGACAGGCCGCGCATGCTGGTGGCTATCAACGCACCGATAACCCCCAGCGGCACCACCAGCATGACCGAGATAGGAATCGACCAGCTTTCATACAAGGCTGCCAGACAGAGGAACACCACCAAGAGCGAAAGGGCGTACAGCGCTGGCGCCTGAGAGCCGGACAGGCGTTCTTCATAGGACAGACCGGTCCATGAGTAACCGATACCGGCCGGGAGTTTTTTGATGATGGACTCGACTTCGTCCATGGCCTGCCCGGTGCTATAACCCGGCGCTGGTACACCCAATATCTCTTCAGCCGTTACGCCGTTGTAACGCGACAGTTTCGGCGAGCCATACACCCACTTGCCGCTGGCAAAGGAGGCGAAGGGCACCATCTCGCCGGTAACGTTGCGCACATACCACTTCTTCAAGTCTTCAGGTGACATCCGGCTGCCGGCTTCGCCCTGAACGTAGACCTTCTTGACTCGACCTCGGTCGATGAAGTCGTTGACGTAGCTGCCACCCAGCGCAATCGACAGCGTGGTGTTGATGTCTGACATCGTCACGCCCAAGGCGTTGGCACGTTCGTCATCGATAACCAGTTGGTACTGCGGTTCATCGTTCAGACCGTTGGGGCGCACGCCTGCAAGAATCTTGCTTTGGGCGGCCAGACCGAGGAACTGGTTACGGGCCTCCATCAGCTTGGCATGACCGAGCCCTGCCTGATCCTGCAAGTAAAGGTCGAAACCTGTGGCGTTACCCAGTTCCAGTACCGAGGGTGGAACGACAGCGAATGTCATCGAGTCGCGGAAGCTGAAGAAGTGTGCCTGTGCACGCTTGGCCAACGCGAACACGCTGTTCTCGGCCGTGCGCTCGCCCCAGGGTTTGAGCATGATAAACGCGAGGCCCGAACTTTGGCCGCGACCGGCGAAGTTGAAGCCGTTCACGGTGAACACCGACTTGACCCCTGCGCCTTCCTCATCTAGCAGGTAGCTACGCATGTTGTCGAGTACGGTTTGCGTACGCTCTGAGGATGAGCCCGCAGGTGTCTGCACTTGGGCGAAGATCACGCCCTGGTCTTCTTCTGGCAGGAACGCGCTCGGGATGCTGTTGAACATCCAGACCATCCCGGCAAAGATCAGCGCATAGGCCAGATAAGCGGGAGTTTTGTGCTTGATCATGTTGCCGACGCCACGCTCGTAACTCAGTACGCTGCGGTCGAAGGTGCGGTTGAACCAGCCGAAAAAGCCACGCTTGGGTTGGCCGTGTTTTTCGTGGTCGATCGGTTTGAGCAGGGTTGCACACAACGCTGGCGTGAAGATCAGGGCAACCAGCACCGAGAGCGCCATGGCTGAAACGATGGTGATCGAGAACTGTTTGTAAATCACCCCTGTGGAGCCGCCGAAGAACGCCATTGGCAGCAGAACCGCCGACAGTACCAAGGCAATACCGACCAGAGCCCCTTGAATCTGACCCATGGATTTTCGCGTGGCGTCTCTGGGCGACAGTTTTTCTTCGGCCATTACCCGTTCGACGTTCTCCACCACCACAATCGCATCGTCCACCAGCAAGCCGATGGCCAGCACCATGCCGAACATGGTCAGGGTGTTGATGGTAAAGCCCGCCGCCGCGAGGACACCGAACGTACCGAGCAATACCACGGGCACTGTCATCGTGGTGATGATCGTGGCCCGCAAGTTCTGCAGGAACAGGTACATCACCAGGAACACCAGAACGATGGCTTCGACCAGCGTGTGGATTACACCCGAGATCGATTCGGTGACGACTGGCGTGGTGTCATACGGATACACCGCTTTCATGCCAGGCGGAAAGAAAGGTTCCAGTTGGGCAATCGTGGTGCGGATCGCTTTCGCGGTGTCCAGTGCGTTGGCACCGGTGGCCAGCTTAATGGCAAGGCCGGAAGCCGCTTTGCCGTTGAACTGGGCACTGACGCTGTAGTTCTCGCCCCCCAGGCCGACGCTGGCGACATCTTTCAGCCGTACCTGGGAGCCATCAAGGTTGACCTTGAGCAGGATTTTTTCGAATTGTTCGGCTGTTTGCAGACGGGTTTTGCCGATGATGGTGGCGTTCAGTTGTTGGCCGGGAAGCGCAGGCAGACCACCGATCTGACCCGATGAAACCTGAACGTTCTGTGCCGTGATAGCGGCTTTAACGTCCACCGGGGTCAGCTGGAAGTTGTTCAGCTTGGCCGGATCCAGCCAGATACGCATGGCGTACTGGGCGCCGAAGACCTGGAAGTCACCGACACCGGAGGTCCGTGAGATAGGGTCTTGCATGTTCGACACGATGTAGTTGGCCAGGTCGTCCTTGGTCATGCTGCCGTCTTCGGACACCAAACCGATGACCATCAGGAAGTTTTTCACCGCCTTGGTCACGCGAATACCTTGCTGCTGCACTTCTTGCGGCAGCAGGGGTGTTGCCAGGTTCAGTTTGTTCTGGACCTGAACCTGCGCGATATCAGGGTTGGTGCCCTGATTGAACGTCGCAGTGATGGTCATGCTGCCATCGGAGTTACTTTCAGAACCGACATAACGCAGGTTGTCGATACCGTTGAGTTGTTGTTCGATGACCTGAACCACGGTGTCCTGCACGGTCTGTGCAGACGCGCCTGGGTAGGTCACCTGGATCGCGATAGCGGGCGGTGCAATGGCCGGGTATTGGTTGATCGGCAGTTTGAGGATCGAGAGTGCCCCGACCAACATGATGATCAGGGCAACTACCCAGGCAAAGATTGGACGGTCGATAAAAAATTTCGACATGAATTACTCCCCTTTACTGCTCGCGGCTTTTTCAGTGGCCGGTGCAGGTGCCGGGTTTGCTGCCTTGACGTTGGTCGCTTCGGCGACCTTCACTTCAGCGCCTGGTTTGACGTACTGCAGACCTTCGGTAATGACACGGTCACCCGGGTTCAGGCCGCTTTCGACCAGCCAGTCGTTGCCAACGGTGCGCGAGGCCACAAGGGTGCGCAGTTCGACCTTGTTGTCCTTGTTCACGATCAGCGAGGTCGGCGTGCCTTTCAGGTCGCGTGTGACGCCCTGTTGCGGAACCAGAATCGCGGCTTTGTTCACGCCAGACTGCAGCTGAGCATGCACGAACATGCCTGGCAGCAAGGTGTGAGCCGGGTTCGGGAACTTGGCGCGCAGGGTGACGGAGCCTGTGGTCTGGTCGACCGAGACTTCCGAGAACTCCAGCTTGCCTTCGAGCGGATAGGGGCTGTTGTCTTCCAGGGTCAATTTGACCTTGGCCGCGTTTTCTCCGGCTTTTTGCAGTTGGCCGCCTTCAAGTTCATGCCGCAGCTTGAGCATGTCGGTCGAAGACTGGACAACGTCGACGTAGATCGGGTCCAGTTGCTGAATCACTGCCATGGCGTTGGTCTGGGCGTTATTGACCAGTGCGCCTTCGGTGACGGCAGAGCGGCCGATACGCCCGGAGATCGGGGCGAGCACTTTGGTGTAGCGCAAGTTGATCTGAGCGGTCTGCAGGGCTGCCTGTGCTTCCAGGGCGGAAGCTTGTGCCGTGTCGTATTCCTGGCGGCTCACCGCCTGCTCGTTAACCAACTGCTTATAACGATCAGCCAGCGATTTTGCCGACTGCAGGGTCGCCTTGGCACTGTTGGCCGTCGCTTCGTAAAGCGCCGGGTCGATCTGGTAAAGCTGCTCGCCAGCCTTGACGTCACCGCCTTCAGTGAACAACCGCTTGAGAATGATGCCGTTGACCTGAGGACGCACTTCAGCAATGCGGTACGCCGTGGTACGGCCCGGCAGCTCAGTGGTCAGGGTATAAGCTTGCGTTTGCAGGGTCACTACACCGACCTGAGGAGGGGGCGGCGCAGGCGCAGCCTCTTGCTTTTTATTGCATCCGCTGAGCAGTGTTGCCAGGGCGACGGCAGTGACCAGAACGGTAACAGCTGGCTTGAATTGCATGAAGATCCTCGGCTCAGGAGCTTGAGTTGCTCAAGAAAGTAAAAAGGTGAAAAAAGGGGTGACTAGATAAGTAGCATGCTAAGGAATATACTTACGTTCATGGTTGTTTGTAAATACCCTGTCCTGCGACACTCCAGCACGGCAAGGCATGAAAGTAGGTCCGGGACAAGGCAATACAAAGGCTGCCCGGTGCAGTCGCAGGCCGATAGACGTCATCAGTCTGCGACATTTTGATTGAGGTTTTACTGCCATGGTTCGTCGCACCAAAGAGGAAGCTCAGGAAACCCGAAGCCAGATTCTGGAAGCTGCCGAGAACGCGTTCTATGAGCGGGGGGTGGCCCGCACCACGCTCGCGGACATCGCCAAGCTTGCGGGTGTGACTCGTGGCGCTATTTATTGGCACTTCAGCAATAAGGCGGATCTGGTTCAGGCGATGCTCGACAGCCTGCATGAGCCGCTCGATGAAATGGCCAAAGCCAGCGAAAGTGAAGACGAAGTCGACCCGCTGGGCTGCATGCGAAAATTGCTGATTCATTTGTTTCATCAAGTTGCACTGGACCCTAAAACCCGTCGCATCAATGAAATTCTGTTTCATAAATGCGAATTCACCGATGAAATGTGTGACATGCGGCGACAGCGTCAAGCTGCAGCCCTCGACTGCAATGACCGTATCGGGCTGGCCCTGAACAATGCCGTGCGTAAAGGCCAATTGCCTGCTGATCTGAACACCGCACGCGCCTCGATCTGTCTGCATGCCTATATAGATGGCATTCTTGGCCAGTGGTTGCTGATCCCGGACAGCTTTGCGCTCTGTAAAGAGGCCGAGCAACTGGTCGATACCGTTCTGGACATGCTTCGCTTGAGCCCCGCGTTACGTCATTGAACGGTGCCAAGGCAGCGCTATCCGAACGAATATAACCGGATGGCGCTTGGCCTGTATTTATATCTTCCTGCACCTTGTCTGGACAGTTAGCTTACTAAGTATTTACCTACCTTTTTTGCCTGCGTGCGTGGGCATGCAGAACATCCTGCTGCCCTTGGGCCTGCGCTGCCATGTCTCGGAAATGATGAGAAAGTCGCTGTTCTTGTAGGAAATGAGTAGGACACTTCTTGATATGTGTGGCTGATTTCCCAAAGTAATTTCCGCGTATTGCCCCTCTCCGAAAGAGCCTTCAGTCTCCGCAGTCAGAAAACTTCAGATTGAGAGGACAGGGCATGTCAGAAATTGTCTCTGATGACGTAAGCCCGTTGGGTCGGCTCAGGTATCAGGCTGCGAGTCTGGCGATCAACTCTGCTGAAGGCGATCCAGTCTTTCGCCTGGGGCTGATTACCACGCTCTACTTCAGGCACGGCCACACACTGGAAACCAAGCAGCGGATAGACGAATGTTTCGTCTGGTTTCGTCAGCAGTTCAAAGCCAGGCTCAAATGGCAGTTCTACAAGCACCTGCGCAAAATGACGTCCAGCAGCTTTGCCGTTTGTCGACGCAAGATTCTCGACAGTTCGCCTGACGAGCAATTTATCTGGTCGATTGGCAGTGGCACGCTGCAAGACACTGCCGAATATCGGTTGTTTGTCATGAACACGCCCCAAAGCCACGCCGACATTGATCGCTCCTGTCTGAAAATGGTCTTGCCGTTGTCGATGCTGCTTGAGCCCGAAGGCGCTCAACGCTATGAATGCTGGCTTAAATACCTGTGTGATCAGGTGCATGCAGAGCATGGCTATGGCGGTCTGGCGTGCGTGTTTCCTGATGACGGCCATCACTACTTCCCGTTGGAATACCAACTGGCGCAGAAATACACCGGCCTGATGGTCGATCCCTTGCCGCATATAGACAGCTTGCGCTTGCTCGACCACATCAAAGGGGTGAATTGGTACACGATTATTGGTCGCCGCTTTGTCGCGCGGTTGGGCGGCAGCGATGCATTGCGCCGACAGCTCAGCCGTTGCAGTAACGTCGTTTTTCATGCCTATAACGATGGCTTGATCATCCGCGCCGGCGCCTTGCCGGACCTGGGCGGCCAGGGTGAGGCGTCGCCAGCGGCTTACGTTGATGTGAACACGGCGCTCAAATCGATACGGGTTCAGGACACCGGCTGCCTGCACCCTTATCCCGTGCATGGAGGCTTTAGCGAAGCGTCCACCGCGCGGTGGTATGCGCGCTTCGACGAACAGCCCAAGCCTGCGCTTAATGCGGGTGACTCCTGCACGCACACCGGTTACTGGTTCAGCAACGCCACGGCGCGCTCGCGGCGATTGTTTACCGAAGGTGAAATCATGCCGGCTTTCCCGCACTTGAAAGCCGGGCGGGCTCAATGGTTTTGGGTGGAAGGGGCTGAGTAATAGTGCACTTCCCCATCAGCCGTCTACGCTCAGACGACACGGTAAAGCCCTGACCCGAAACCTGCGCCGCTGCCCCGCGATAATCTTGGGCGTGGTGATCTTCGAGGAATAACAATTGAATAAAATCTACTCGACCGCCGAATCAGCCCTGCACGGTCTCGTCGAAGATGGCATGACCCTGGCGGTTGGCGGCTTTGGCCTGTGTGGTATTCCGGAAGCCTTGATCGCCGCGCTACGAGACAGCGGCAAGCGTGACTTGACCGTCATCAGCAACAACGCTGGCGTTGACGGCTTTGGCTTGGGTCAACTGCTCACCACCCGGCAGATCCGCAAAATGATCTCGTCCTACGTGGGCGAGAACAAAGAGTTCGAGCGTCAGTATCTGGCAGGCGAGCTGGAGCTTGAGTTCACCCCCCAAGGAACATTGGCCGAAAAGCTGCGTGCCGGCGGCGCGGGCATTCCGGCGTTTTTCACCAAAACCGGTTACGGCACCCTGGTCGCCGAGGGCAAGGAAACCCGTGAGTTCGATGGCGAGTGGTTCGTGATGGAGCGCTCCCTGCGCGCCGACGTTGCCTTGGTCAAAGCCTGGAAGGCGGACAAGTCCGGCAATCTGGTGTTCAACAAGACCGCGCGCAACTTCAACCCGCTGGCAGCCATGGCCGCGAAAGTCTGTGTGGTCGAAGTCGAAGAAATCGTCGAGCTCGGCGAGCTGGACCCGGATCAGATTCACTTGCCGGGCATTTACGTGCAGCGTCTGGTGCTCAACGCCACGCCGGAAAAACGTATCGAACAACGCACTGTGCGGAGCGCCTGATCATGGCCTGGACTCGTGAAGAAATGGCGCAGCGCGCTGCCCAAGAATTGCAGGACGGCTTCTACGTTAATCTCGGTATCGGCTTGCCGACGTTGGTCGCCAACTACATTCCCGAAGGCATGGACGTTTGGCTGCAAAGTGAAAATGGCCTGCTCGGTATCGGCCCGTTTCCGCGTGACAACGAAGTCGACCCTGACCTGATCAATGCGGGTAAACAGACCATCACTACCTTGCCCGGCAGCAGTTTTTTCAACAGCGCCGACTCGTTTGCGATGATCCGGGGCGGCCATATCAACCTGTCGATTCTTGGCGCCATGCAGGTTTCTGAAAAAGGTGACCTGGCTAACTGGATGATCCCCGGCAAGATGGTCAAGGGCATGGGCGGCGCCATGGACCTGGTGGCTGGGGTCAAACGTGTCGTCGTATTGATGGAACACACGGCCAAGGGCGGCGCCCATAAACTGTTGAAGAGTTGCGACCTGCCGTTGACCGGCGTTGGCGTGGTCGACCGGATCATTACCGACCTGGCCGTGCTGGATGTCACCGAGGCCGGTTTGAAACTGGTGGAAATTGCCCCGGGGGTGAGCCTGCACGCGCTGCAGGATGCCACGGGGTGTCAGGTGATTTCCGATTGAAACATTCGGCGAGGCCGGTCAAGCACGCTCGGCTTAAAAGGTCGGTCCGGCGAACCTTGTCTTTGTGAATAATTCCCTATCCCCACCAGCCGTCTAAGCTATGACGACACTAATAAGATTGGGGAATGCGCAATGAGGGGTTTGCTGAAACAAGCTGTAATGGGCGGGTTGTTATGCCTGTGCTTCAGCCATGCCTGGGCGGCAGCTGAAACGGCCGATGATGGGCAGGCGGCCAAGGCCTTGCTGGTTAAGGCGCTGGCTCGATACCACGATCAGGGCGATAAGGCATTTGCCGAGTTCAGCCGTCAGGGGGAGTTCGTCAAGGGGGAACTCTATGTCTATGTGGTCGATACCAACGGCGTGATGTTGGCCAGTGGCGGACCTTCCGTGGCATTGATCGGGCGTGACGTGTCCGATTTACTGGGGCCGGATTTGCAAAAAGCCTTCAAGCAAGGCCTGGCGGCACCGCAAACCGAGGGCATCCAGCAGACCGAATACCGCTGGCAGAACTGGAGCGATGGCAAGGTCGAGCGCAAGCACGTGTACTACCAGCGCGTGGGCGACCGGATTCTCGCAGTCGGTTATTACCTGCCACGCGCATCGTCCGAGCAGGCCAAAGCCCTGCTGGACAAAGCCTCCGCTGAACTGGCCAAGGATGAACAGGGCACCCTCAGCGCTATCAACAGCTTGAAAGGCGGGTTCCTTCACGATGATCTCTATGTGTTCGTGGTCGATCTGAATAACCAGCGTTATGCAGCCCACGGCACCAATCTGCGGCTGATCAATACGGACTTCAGCAAGGTCAAAGACCCTGAAGGCAAGCCCGTGGGTGAGCCGATTCTGGCGTTGATCAAAAAACAGGATGAAGGCGAATACGCCTACCGCTGGCGCAACCCGGTGACCAACAAGGTAGAGAACAAGCACGCGTATGTTCGCAAGGTCGGCCACTATCTGGTCGCGGTAGGTTATTACAGCCTATAACCTCATCGACCCCATCGCTTCGTCAGGCCGCCGCGAGTCAGCGACCTGACGCAGCCGTTTCAGACGTCTTTGTCCCCGCGTCCGCGCAGCAGGTTGTCAGGCATCGCCAGTGCCGCGGCCAGACCTAACAGCGAAATCCCCGCGCTGACCATCAGCAAATGCCGGAATGTCAGGAGCAATTCCCCCCGCAAGTGTTGTTGCGCCGGTCCGCTGGCGGCATTCAGGCCGTCCATCAATACGTTGCCCGAACTGCCTTCGGCCCCCATGGCCGTGCCGCTGAGCTGTGCGAGGCCGGACCGTTGCAGCATTGCCAGGAGCAACGCCGACATCAGCGCCACACCGACTGCGCCACCCAGTGAGCGGAACAGGTTGGTGGTGCTGGTGGCGACGCCCATGTCTTGCTGCGCCACCGAATTTTGAGTGCCGACCAGCGACGTGGGGAACTGCAGGCCGCTGGCAAAACCGGTCAGCAGCATGAATACACTGCTGAGCAGCGCTGCTTGCGGCGGGGTGTAGGCCATGCCCAGGATGGCAAGGGGCATCAACAGTGCTCCGATGAGAATCATCGGTTTGTAGCGCCCGGTCATTGAGGTGCGCCGGCCGGCGAAATACGCGCCGATGGGCATGCCGATGGCCAATGGCATCAGGTGCAGGGCTGCGCTGTCGGCACCGCCGCCGGTCACGGTCTGGAAGCGCAGCGGCAGCAGCACGATCAGGGAGATGGCCTGGAAGCTGGTGAAGAACATCGTGCACCAGCACAGCACCGCGTTGCGATTGGCAAACAGGTGCATCGGCAGCAGGGGTTCCTGGGTGCGATGCTCGTACCCGACAAACGTGATCAGGGCCAAGAGCGCGATCCCCAGCAACATGAGTACCTGGCTGTCGCGCCAGTCATGGCCCTGGCCGATTTCGGTAATGCCCAGCAACAGCGCACTCAGGCCGATGATCATCAGCAGCGTGCCGAGGTAGTCGATGATCGGCTTGCGTTGTGGAATAGGCAGCCCGACCAGCCTGTGGTGGGCGATCCACAAGGCACTGATGCCCAGGGGCAGATTGATCAGGAATACCCAGCGCCACGACAGGTATTGGGTCATGAAACCGCCAAGTACCGGCCCGGCCACGCTCGCCAGCGCGTACATGCCGCTGAAGTAACCTTGATAACGCCCGCGTTCGCGAGGCGGGATGATGTCGCCAATGATCGCCTGACTGACCGAAACCATGCCGCCCGCGCCGATGCCCTGAAGGACCCGCGCCAGCACCAGTTGTTCCATGTTTTGGGCCACGCCGCAGAATAATGAGGCCAGGGTGAACATCCCCAGACCAAACAGCATCAGGCGTCGCCGTCCATACAGATCGCCGAGCTTGCCATAAATCGGCACCGCAACAGTCATCGCCACCATATAGGCGGAGATCACCCACGCGAGCAGGTCGAAATCGTTGAATTGTGCAGAGATCGCCGGCATCGAGACCGCAACAATGGTCTGATCCAGTGCGCTGAGAAAGACCGCCATCATCAGCGCGAATAACACGCCTCGGATTGCAGGTTTAGGTTGGTTGAGACTGGTCAAGTAGGGGCTCAACTAGCAGTGACCTCGCCGTAAAAGTCGGCAGGACAGGGTAGGCTAGTCTAGACCGATAGCAGGCTACTCGATAGGGTCATATGCATGCTGGACTGAATAACAAACTGCAACTCAGGATCAGAGGTTTTCATCCCAATCCGGCTCTGCCTTGAACCGGTCGACGAGGAAATCCAACAAGCTGCGCAAGGGGGTGGGCATGTGCTTGCGTGAGGCGTACACCGCATACAGGGTCAGGTCCAGGGGCCGTGCCTCGGGTAATAGCCGGATCAGCTCACCGTTGCGCAGAAACGGGCTGGCCAGGTACGACGGCAGCATTGCCACGCCGGCTCCAGCCATGGTTGCACGCATCAGGGCGGTGGCTTCGTTGCCGCTGATATTGCCGTGGATGGGCACAGCAACCTGCTCGCCATCCTGCTCGAAATGCCACAGGCTTTTACCGAAATAGGAATGTGTCAGGCAATTATGCTCGCTGAGGTCTTCTACCCGCAGAGGCGAGGGATGCTCGCGCAAGTAGCCCGGTGACGCGCAGATCACCGAGCGACAGACCGTCAGGCGTCGCGCAATCAGATTCGGGTCCAGGTCATTGCTGGCTCGAATGGCCAGATCAATGCGCTCGTCGATCAGATTCACCGTGCGGTCCAGGGCCTGCATGTCGATGTTCACGCGGGGGTGCCGTTTAACGAAGTCGCTGACCGCATCGGCCATTTGTGCGTGACCGAAAGACGTGCTGACGCTGATGCGCAAAGCGCCGCGCAGCGTATCGGCCGGAACGCTGACAGCCGCCTGCATATCGGCCGACAGCTCTAATAACTGTCGGCAGCGAGGCAGGGTTTCGTTGCCTGCGGCGGTGAGGCTCAGTTTGCGTGTGGTCCGGTGCATCAGGCGTGCGCCGATCCAGTCTTCCAGCTCGGCCAGGTAGCGTGAAATCACTGGCCTCGACATGTCCAGATGGTCCGCCGCTGCCGACTGGCTGCCCCTGTCCACCACCGTCACAAACACCCGCATTGCGATTAGCCGATCCATGATTTGCCCGATTTTAGAAACAAACTATGCTCAAGCATCGCATTTTTTGTACTGAGTCGCGCAACTAAGCTCTGTTCAGTACCTTACCTTCGGAGAATCACCATGAGCAAAATCGCAATTATCGGTGCCACCGGCCGTGCCGGAAGTCAGTTGTTAGAAGAAGCCCTGCGCCGTGGTCACAGCGTGACGGCTATTGCTCGGGACACTTCCTCTCTTGCCGGACGTGCGGGCGTGGTCTGCAAAAACCTGGATGTCAGCGATGCCAAGGCCTATGCCGATGCAGTCGCCGGGCATGACGTGGTGATCAGTGCGACGCATTTTTCCAGCGTGTCGGCCAGCGCCACCATTGAACCGGTGAAGCAGGCTGGGGTTCCCCGTCTGTTGGTGGTCGGCGGGGCAGGCAGTCTGTTCGTCGCGCCGGGTCTGCGGGTGATCGATACGCCAAACTTCCCTGAAGAGTACAAAGCCGAAGCCGGCGCGGGTGTGGCGTTTCTGGAGACGCTGAGTCAGGAAAAGTCGCTGGACTGGACCTTTCTTTCGCCGTCGGCGGAGTTCTTCGAAGGCGAGCGTACGGGCTCATTCCGCTTGGGCAAGGACGATTTGCTGGTCAGTGCCGCCGGTAAAAGCTCGATCAGTTTTGCCGACTACGCCATCGCCATGCTCGATGAAGTTGAGCAGCACGCGCACCCGCGCCAGCGTTTTACAGTCGGCTATTGAGCGTCAGTTATTGACTGGCGCGCTCGGCCGCCTGGACGAGCAGCCAGTCGATCAGTTCGCGTAGCTCGGGCGATGGGTCGGAGCGTTCGGGATAGACCAGGTAATACGCTGCACCGGTGCGCACTTTGAGGTCGAAGGGCGCCACCAGTCGTCCGGCGCTGAGGTCCTCGCCGATCAAGGCCCAATCGCCGATGGCCACGCCTGTCCCTTGTGATGCGACCGACATGGCGAGGTCCAGTGTGTCGAAATGCTGGCCCTTGGCGATATTGCTGACGGTTGCTCCGGCGACCTTGAGCCAGCTTTCCCAATCACGCTGGTCGCGAGTCGGGTGCAGCAGCATGTGCTGCTCCAGATCGGCCAGGGTCTTGAGCGGTATCGGCCCGGCCAGCAGTTGCTGAGAACAGACCGGGGTCAATTGCTCATCGAACAGATGATGTGCCGCCACCGAATTGGCCGGCGGCGCCCCGTACACCACGGCGGCATCGAACTCTTCGCGACGGAAGTCCACGGCATGCTGCACGGTGGTGGTCAGCTCGACGGGCACATCCGGGCGCTCTTTCTGCCACTGCAACAAACGCGGCAGCAGCCAACGCATCATGCACGTCGGGGCCTTGAGTCGCAGGGTTTCGCGTTTCGCGCCGACGTGTTCGACCGCTTCGTCGATCAGCGAAAACACTTTCTGAATCCGTGGAAACAGCTCGCGCCCTTGGGCGGTCAGGCTCAGTCCGCGCGCCTGGCGCTGGAACAACGTATAGCCCAGATGACTTTCCAGCCCCGAGATCTGCCGGCTCACCGCGCCTTGGGTGATGTGCAGCAGTTCTGCGGCCCGCGTGAAGTTGCAGCACTGGGCTGTAATCAGAAAAGTATGCAGGGCAGGTAAGGGCGGCAGGCGTTTCATCGGGGCTCAGGCATGAATAGAGGACATGCCTAGCATGACATTTTTTGCGTTGTCACAGCTACGGCATGACGGGTCCAATTGAGCCTCATCTGTAGCGTGTCTGGCAGGCCTGAGCGCCGCGACAACGTGCAGTTCCCGAATAAAAGAAAGGCAGACGAACATGGCAACGTGCGGCGAAGTATTGGTCAAATTGCTCGAGGGCTACGGCGTCGAGCAGGTCTTCGGCATCCCGGGTGTGCACACCGTCGAGCTCTATCGCGGGCTCGCGGGTTCGTCGATCAACCATGTTACGCCGCGTCATGAACAAGGCGCCGGCTTCATGGCCGACGGTTATGCCCGCACCAGCGGCAAGCCGGGTGTGTGTTTCATCATCACCGGTCCTGGCATGACCAACATCACCACGGCCATGGGCCAGGCCTACGCTGACTCGATTCCGATGTTGGTGATTTCCAGTGTGCAGTCGCGCAGCCAGTTGGGCGGCGGGCGCGGCAAGTTGCATGAGCTGCCATCGCAGAGCAATCTGGTCGCGGGCGTTGCCGCGTTCTCCCACACGTTGATGTCGGCGTCGGAGTTGCCGGCGGTGCTGGCTCGCGCGTTTGCGTTGTTTCAGGCCGGTCGTCCACGGCCGGTGCACATCGAAATCCCCCTCGATGTACTGGTAGAAAATGCCGATGCGTTGCTCGCCAGCGAACCTGTGAGTGTCAGCCGTGCCGGTGCGGCGCCCGAGGCCATCGCGCAAATGGTCAGTCTGCTGGCGGCGGCCAAACGGCCACTGATTCTGGCCGGTGGCGGCGCCATCGATGCCGCGCCTGCGTTGGCACGGCTTGCTGAACAGTTGGAAGCCCCGGTAGCGCTGACCATCAATGCCAAGGGCATGCTGCCATCGCGTCACCCGCTGTTGATCGGCTCAACCCAATCGCTGGTGGCGACGCGCGCGCTGGTGGCCGAGGCCGATGTGGTGTTGGCCATCGGCACTGAACTGGCCGAAACCGATTACGACATCACCTTCGCCGGTGGTTTCGAGATCCCAGGTGCGTTGCTGCGCATTGATATCGATCCTGACCAGACCGTACGCAACTATGCGCCGCAAGTGGCGCTGGTCTCCGATGCCGACACGGCCGTGCAAGCCTTGTTGGCCGGGCTTTGCAACAAAGAACTGGCTCCACGCCGAGCGGACTGGGGCCACACGCGCGCCGCTGCGTTGCGCGAAACCCTGGCGACCACCTGGGACGACGCCACTCGCGGGCAGACCGTCTTTTTACAGACGGTGCTCGACGTGTTACCCGATGCGGTGCTGGTCGGCGACTCGACTCAACCCGTCTACACCGGCAATTTGACCCTGAACCTGGAGCAGCCGCGTCGCTGGTTCAACTCATCGACCGGTTACGGCACCCTCGGTTACGCCTTGCCTGCCGCGATTGGCGCTTGCCTGGGACGCGCCTCTGAAGCCAGCGGCCGTGGCGCCGTGGTGTGCCTGATCGGTGATGGCGGTTTGCAATTCACCCTCTCGGAACTGGCCAGCGCCGTGGAAGCGCGCACGCCGATCATCGTCCTGCTCTGGAATAACCAGGGCTATGAGGAAATCAAAAAATACATGGTCAACCGCTCGATTGAGCCGGTGGGCGTCGACATTTATACCCCTGACTTTATCGGTGTTGCCAAAGCCCTGGGCTGTGCGGCGGAGCCCGTGTCGGGTGTCGAGGAACTGAAAGCGGCATTGCGAAAAGCGGGCGACCTCCAAGGCCCGACCCTGATCGAAATCGACCAGACCCTCTGGATGAACGGAATGAAAGCATGCTGAACGCTCAAGCGAACCTGAATCACACCCCCCTTGCAGGCCTCTACATTGACGGCCAATGGTTGTCTGGCAGTGAGCAACTGACGGTGATCAACCCGGCCACCGAAGCGCCGCTGGCGACGGTGGCTGGTGGCGATGCCAAGGACGTCGAATACGCCGTGCAAGCAGCGCGTCAGGCATTCCCGGCTTGGTCAAAGACCTCCGGAGCGGCCCGTGGTGTGCTGTTGCGCAAAATCGTCAGCGGGGTGCAGGAACGACGCGAGCGACTGATTGAGCTGCAATCGCGCAACAACGGTAAGCCGCTGTTTGAGGCCGCAATCGATGTCGATGATGTCATCGCCACATTCGACTATTACGCCAGCCTGGCCGAAGCGCTGGACGGGCAGCAAGACAGCACCGTGACGCTACCCAGCGAAGACTTCGCGGCGCGTCTGCGGCGTGAACCCTGTGGCGTCGTCGGGTTGATCGTGCCGTGGAACTTCCCGATGGTCACCACCGCCTGGAAGCTGGCCCCCGCCTTGGCTGCTGGCTGTTGCGTGGTATTGAAACCGTCGGAAGTCACGCCGCTGCCGGAGCTCGAACTGGCCGACATCATTGCTCAAAGCGGTCTGCCCGCCGGGGTGTTCAACCTGGTCTGCGGGACCGGGCTGGCAGTCGGTGCGCCACTGGCGGCACATCCGAACGTCGCGAAAATCTCCTTCACCGGCAGCACTGCGGTGGGGGTTCAGGTCATGCAGCGCGCCGCTGAAACGATCAAGGGCGTGAGCCTGGAGCTGGGCGGCAAGTCCTCGCTGTTGGTGCTGGCCGATGCCGATCTTGATCTGGCAGTGGAACTGGCCAGCGGTGGTGGATTCTTCAATGCCGGGCAGATGTGTTCAGCCACCAGTCGTGTGCTGGTGGCCGATGAATTGGCCGATGCATTCCTCGAAAGACTCAAGGCACGCGCCGAAGCCATCCGCGTGGCCGATCCCTTCGAGCCTGAAGTCGAGATGGGCGCACTGGTCAATCAGGCGCAATACCAACGGGTGCTCGGGCATATCGCACGCGGTATGAACGACGGCGCACGCCTGGTGTGCGGCGGTAAGCGGCCTGCGGATCTGCCTCGCGGATATTTTATACAGCCCACGGTGTTCACCGATGTGCCCCTGGACAGTGCGTTATGGCGCGAAGAGATTTTCGGCCCGGTGCTGTGCGTGCGCCGTTTCGCCACGGAAGACGAGGCCATCGCCTTGGCTAACGACAGCGAATTCGGTCTGGTGGCCAGCGTGGTCAGTCGCGATCCGGGCACGGCTGATCGTGTCGCCAATGCACTGCAAGCAGGCCTGGTATGGATCAACGCGCCCCAGGTGATTTTTCCGCAGGCTGCGTGGGGCGGTTACAAGCAGAGCAGCATCGGTCGCGAGCTGGGGCCGTGGGGGTTGCAGGCTTTTCAGGAAATCAAACACGTCATCCGCGCCGCCTTTTAGCACCAAAGCAGCTCACGCATGCCTCCTGTGGAGGCATGCGTTTGACACATGGCTTCAATGACAAATTTTCGATTGTTGCGTCTCAAGCCCCGCTTCAGGATGACCGTGTCGAATCAGCCACGGCCCCCGGAGCACGGGAGCTGTAGCGGGATCAACTGGCGCACTCAGCCTGGGGCGAAGCTGCGATCAATCCTCACTTTTAGAAAAACAAAAGGAGTCCGTCATGGGCGAGCATGATCTGAACAGAAGGCAATTCATCAAGACGGTGGGCGTTGCATCGGTCGCCGCGGCTGCGATGTCGATGCCCTTCATCCGGGCCAGTGCCAGTGACACCCGGTTTCAGGGGAAAACCCTGCGCTTGCTCACCTGGTCCGACGACACTGGCCTGGCGGCACTGCGCAATATCGCGGCCACCTTCGAAGCCAAAACCGGTGCCAAGGTTATTGCCGACCGTACTGGCAGCACCTCGGAAATGGTCGCCAAGCTCAAGGCCGGTGGTGATCGTCCGCAATACGACGTCATCACCCTCGCCGGTGTCGGTGCTGAAGGCTTGGCCGCTGCGGGCCTGCTGGAAAAACCAGACCTCAATCGCATCCCCAATATTGTCGACGTGCCTGAAAAGTACCGCACAGGCGCCAACGGTCACGGCATCGGCTATCTACTGTGGTGCAACAGCCTGATCTACAGCACCCGCACGGTAAAAGAAGCACCGGACAGCTACGCCGCACTGTGGGATCGGGATCTGGCACCGAACATTTTCCTGCCGCCGCCGAACTGGACCGAGGCCATGGACCTGATCATCATCGCCGCCAAACTGGCCGGTGGCGATGAGCACAACATCGAACCCGGCTTCAAGAAACTGGCAGAGCTCAAGGATCGCGTAGTGACCCTGGGCGAGAACCCGAACCAGATTGCAGAGCTATTCCGCACGGGTTCGCTGGACATGGGTGGCCTGTATGCCCCGGCGTTCTTTCCGAAACAGATTCGCGATCCGGCCTACGGTCTGGGCGCTACCTTCGGTATGAAAGAAGGCTTCTACACCGACTTGATGCAGTCGGTCATGCCGAAAAATCGTCCGGGCGACACTGATCTCGCCTACGCCTTCATCAACCACTCTCTCGACCCGCTGGTCCAGGGCAAGATGGCTGAAGACATCTTCAACGGCCCGGTCAACGCCAAGGCAATCATCTCGGCAGAAGCGCGCAAGAGCCCGTACATCCTCACGCCAGAGCAGATTGCCGACAAAGCGATCATGCACGACAACGCTTTCCTGGCCACCGTTCACGATCAGTGGATTCGTCGTTACACGGAAATCTTCTCTTCCTGAGTTGCGAATCGCGGGCAAGCAAGCGCCTACATGCTCCTGTAGGAGCGGGCTTGCCCGCGATGCTGAATCCATCTCCAACGAGATCATCGCCATGGAACACCCTCCTTTGATCAGCTCGGCCGCCGCGCCCCCGGTACGCCGGGCTAAAACGTTTTCCCCCACGGCACGCGCCTGGCTTTTCCTCTCGCCGTCGATGCTGTTTCTCGCCGTGCTGATTGCCGCCAGCCTCCTGGTGTTGCGCATGAGCGTCGGCACCAAGGGCGCCGAATGGACCGGCTTCAGCCTTGCCAGCTACGCACAACTGGCTGAGCCGTATTACCTGAAGTCATTACTGCTGACGTTGCGCCTGGCGTTGTTCAGTGCGGTGATCGCGGTGGTGCTGGCGATTCCGGTGGCGTACACCATGTCGCGCTTGCAGTCGCCATTGTTGCGTCGGGTGTTTCTCGCTGCCGTCCTCTTGCCGCTGCTGGTCAACCTGTTGCTGCAAAGCTACGGCTGGCTGGTGATTCTCGGCCCGGGCGGCATGCTCAATCAGGCGTTGATGGGGCTGGGCATCATCACCCGTCCGGTGATGATGCTCTACAACCAGAATGGCGTGCTGATGGGCCTGGTGCAAACCGCTTTCCCATTGGCGGTATTGCCGATTGCCAGCGCCATGCGTGGTGTTTCGCGCAGCTATGAGGAAGCCGCCGCCACTTTGGGCGCCAGCCGTTTTCAAGTGTTTCGCCAAGTGGTGTTGCCGATGAGCCTACCCGGCATCATCACCGGCGCCACGCTGGTGTTCGCCTACAACGCCAGCAGTTTCGTTGTGCCGTTACTGCTCGGCGGTCGGCGGGTGCCGATGCTGGCGGTGATGGTCCACGACCAGATCGCGCCCCTGATGAACTGGCCAGCAGCCTCAGCTGCCGGTGTGGTGTTGATTGTCACCACCCTGGCGATCATGACCCTCTCTGAATACATCACCGGCCGTCGCCGCCGTCTGCTGGAGGCTTCGCAATGAGCAGCCCCTCGAAAAGCCGCTTGCGCTTTCAACCGATCTTGCCCGGAGACACCGGCCGCTTGGCGGGTGTTCTCTCAGGCTTCATTCTGTTGCTGGCCGTGCTGCCGATTCTGACCATGATCGTCATGTCGTTCAGTGGTGCCTCGAACCTGGACTTTCCGCCCAGCAGCTACAGCCTGCAGTGGTACAAGGCCGCCTGGAATACCTTTGTTTCCCCCGATGCCAGTGATGTGTTGAGCCTTGGCAAAGCCATGACCACCAGCCTGTGGGTCGCGTGCCTGACCATGGTCCTGGCAACCCTGGTCGCGGTGCCTGCGTCCTACGCACTGACACGCTGCGAATTTCGCGGCAAGGGTGTGGCGCTGCAACTGATGTCGCTGCCGCTGGTGTTCCCCATGGTGGTGCTCGGCTTGGCGTTGCTGCTGATATTCGACAGCCTGCCGTTTCAGATGAACACCTCGCGGCTGGTTATTGCGCACGTGATTCTGGCGCTGCCGTTCGTGGTGAAAAACTGCACGGCGGCGATGATGTCAATCGGCAGCGAAGTCGAGGAGGCTGCGCAAATGCTCGGTGCCTCACCGTTGCGGGCCATTGTCGACGTGGTCGTCCCGTTGATGAAATCAGGGATTCTCGCCGGGATGCTGCTGGCGTTTATCGTCTCGTTCAACGAATTCACCGTGACCTACTTCCTCTACAACATTGACGTGATGACCGTGCCGATCTGGATGTACAGCCGCACCGTGTCTTCGCTGGACCCGACCGTCTTTTCGTTTGCCGTGCTGATCGTGCTGATCGACTTCGTCCTGATTTGGGCGTTGGAGAAGCTGGTCGGTGAAGGTGGCGTTTCGTTCTAATTTTTTGAGGTTTAGGTAAATGACCGGATTAATCCTGGAAAACGTCGAGAAATTCTACGGCTCGGCCTGCGCGGTAACGGACGTCAATCTGCACCTGCCCGAAGGCAAACTGGTGTGCTTTCTCGGCCCCTCCGGCTGCGGCAAGACCACCTTGTTGCGCATGATCGCGGGCCTGGAAACCTTGAGCAGCGGCGAGATTCGTCTTGATGGCGAGGACGTGAGCCATACCCCGGCGCACCAGCGCAATTTCGGCATGGTGTTCCAGTCGCTGGCGCTGTTTCCGCACATGACGGTGGGGGAAAACATCGCATACCCGTTGAAGCTGCGGGGCGTGAGCAAGGCCGATCAGCAAGCGCGGGTCAAAGAATTGCTCGAGTTGATCCAGTTGCAGCAAATGGTTGATCGGCCAGTGGCCAAGCTCTCGGGCGGTCAGCGTCAGCGCGTGGCCATTGCGCGGGCGATTGCATCGCACCCCAAGCTTTTGCTGCTGGATGAGCCCTTATCGGCACTCGATGCCAAGCTACGCGAGTCGATGCAGGTGGAGATCCGCCAGCTGCAACAACGGCTGAATATCACCACTATTCTGGTGACTCACGATCAGCGCGAAGCCATGACCATGGCCGACATCGTGGTGGTACTGGGGCAGAATCGTGTGCAGCAGGTCGGCACGCCAATTGAGATCTATCGCAACCCGGCCAACGAGTTCGTCGCCGACTTTATCGGCTCGGGCAATATCTTTCCTGCGACCGCACTCGGCAACGGGCGCGTCGGCTTGCCCGGCGGTGAAGCGCTGGACGTGCCGATCTGCGCGAGCATTGAAGCAGGTGCCAAGATCAAAATGTTGGTGCGCCCGGAGGATCTGCAACTGTCGTTGCCGCTGCCGACCGCCGGCAATCGTCTGTTGGGCACCGTGACCTTCGTTCGCGATATCGGCGCGACCATCGAAACCACTATCGACTGCGCCGGTGTTTCGCTGACCGCACTGAGTACCCCGTGCCAGGGCTTCGGTCTGAGCATCGGCAATCCGGTGTCGATCACTATTCCTGCCGAGGCCTGCCGGGTACTGACGGCCTGAACGTGTATGACTGACCGCTGGCGGCCGGTTAAACACGCTTGCGCAGCCGAGCCAGGTCGCGCAAGGGCGGCGCGCCAAACAGGCGGCTGTATTCGCGACTGAACTGCGAAGGGCTTTCATAGCCGACCCGATAACCGGCTGCCGAGGCGTCCAGCCCGTCGGCCAGCATCAACCGTCGGGCCTCCTGCAAACGCAGCTGCTTTTGGTACTGCAAGGGGCTCATGGCCGTCACCGACTTGAAGCGGTGGTGCAGCGTTGACACGCTGAGGTTCACTTCACGCGCCAGATCCTCGATCCGCAAGGGTTGCTCGTAGTTGCTGTTGAGCCATTTTATCGCCTGCGTGACGCGATGCGTCTGGCTGTTGGAGATCGCGATTTCATACAGCTGATAGCCCTGCTGACTCCGTAACAGGCGGTAAAGGATCTCGCGCTGAATTAGCGGCGCGAGCATGGCGATGTCTTTTGGGGTGGACAGCAAGCGTGTCAGACGCAGCACTGCATCAAGCAGTTGCGAATCAATGCGCTCGATATACAGCCCGCGTCCGGTCGGGCGGGTCGGTACGCTCATGGGGCCAGCTTCGGCGATCAGGGCATTGATGTGCGCGGGGTCGATGTCCAGACGCAGCGCCAGGTTCGGGTGCTCGGGCGTGGCATGCTGAATACGGCCACTGAGCGGCATCGCCACCGAGAGCACCAGATAATTCAGCGGGTCATAGGTGTAGCTTTCGTCACCCAGGCGCACGTCCTTGCTGCCTTGGGCGAGGATGCACAGGGCCGGTTGCACCAAGGTCGGAAACGATTGGACCGGATGATCGTAGCGAACCATGTACAGCGGCGCGATGGCAGTGGTGAAAATGCCGTCTTCAGGCGCAAAGCGTCGAATGATATCGGCCAGCTCGGCACGCTGCTTTTCCATATCATCGTCTACCTGAACGCTGGGGGGCTGACTCTGCAACATGCCTCTGATCCTCTGATGGTTCACCGATGAGCACAGCCTATTTTTGTGCAAACAAAAGCGCTACCTGGATTCTGCTCAATGCTTGCCTGATTCTGTCGGCATGTACGCAGAGAGGTAGCAACTCCCGCCTATCAAGGCCTGAACTTGCTTGATGCTCCGTTGCTCGACAGGCGCGAAATTGTCGCGCTCAGGGTCAGGTGCAACAGGCAGCAAACACCCTGATGCAGTAATAGGCAATAACCGGGCAGAAACCGGCTAACGGCAAATTCCCCTCCGGGCCTAATCTCTGGTGCTGTAGCGAGTTGCGCCGCGCCCCATAAAAGCTGTCCACCTCAGGAGTGCAGATCATGCCCAATCCAGGCCCCGTGAGTCACCTTGCCTTTGCCCGTGCCCGAACCGGATGCAGTGCACACCTGGGCGTGCGATTGAGTAGCCTGATAGACCCGACGTTGAAGGCTCCGGGCTGCCTGCACTTTGCGTTGCAGCAATCAATGTGCGACCCGGATTTGTGGTTGGTGTCCGGCCTATGGTCCAGCGAGCAGGCAATGAACGCTTATTTCTCGACACCTGAATTAAGCGTTTTCGCTGACCTGGTGCAGGAACTGGTGGTCAGCAGTCTGGATTTTCATACCTTTGCCACTGTGAGCGCGGCGCAGGCTAGCCAGATGCACAGTGTGGACACGACCATCGCCCTTCGGCCCGGCCTGCAAACGGTTTAGAATTGCCGCGTTTCCATCAACAGGCAGGATAAGCGGCATGGCACGTAAAGAATTCAAAGACGTCGAAGCGGTTTCCGCAGTCATGCCCGGTGAGGGCGGTTACGATGCGGCGATTGCCGTCAAAGCCCATGGTGCGGGTGGCGCGCCACGTTTTCATCGTGTGCTGGACGGGCAAAAATTCAAAACTGCGCATGAAGCCGACCAGGCCGCGACCGAGGTATTGGCCCGTCTGGTCGATGTCGATGTGGACGGCGAGTTGGTGTTTTAACCCGGTTTAAACGGTAGGCCGGTACATCTTGAACAGTGATTCAGGGCCCAGCTGGAAGTAATCGGCAGGGCCGCCTCCGCGCAAAATGGGCTCTGCGGCCGCAGTATCGTAGATGCCGTCTTTCAACAGCGACTTGGCAATATGCACCGCCACCACTTCGCCAAGAATCAGCCAGCTCGGCACCAACTCTCTGTTTGCGCGTTGCAACTGCACGATCTGCGTGACCTTGCATTCGAACGATACCGGCGTCTCCAGCACGCGCGGCACCTTGATGATGCGCGATGCCACGGTGGTCAGGTTCGCCAACTCAAATTCATCAGTCCCCGGCGGGACGGCTGCGCAGCTCTTGTTCATTGCTTCGGCCAATGGTCGGGTCGCCAGATTCCAGGCGAACTCACCCGTCTGCTCGATGTTATTCAGGCTGTCCTTACGACCGACACTGCAAAAGCCAATGATTGGCGGAATGTAGTTGAAGGCGTTGAAGAAACTGTAAGGCGCCAGGTTCAGATTGCCCTGAGCATCCTGAGATGAAATCCAGCCGATAGGACGCGGGCCGACGATGGCATTGAACGGGTCGTGGGGCAGGCGATGCCCTTGGGAAGGTTCGTAGAAATGTATATCGTCTGGCATGGCTGGATTCCTGATGACAACAGCTGCTTCGGGGAAGACTGCCATAGTGCAAGGCATCGACCAGCGTTTCCAGACTTTCATGCCGCGCAAAATTAAGCCCGGCATAAGCCGGGCTGGAAGGAGCAGTGTGAGCTGTTAGCTCACACGGTTTGCACCGACGTGATCAGCGCCATCAGCGGCGACACGGTTCGCACCGACGTGGTCAGCGCCATCAGCGGCGACGCGGTTTGCACCGACGTGGTCAGCGCCATCAGCGGCGACACGGTTTACACCGACGTGGTCAGCGCCATCAGCGGCGACGCGGTTTGCACCGACGTGATCAGCACCATCAGCAGCGACACGGTTTGCACCGACGTGGTCAGCACCGTCAGCAGCAACATGAGTAGCGCTAGTGTGAGCCGAACCATTTTCTGCAAAAGCGGGAAGAGCGAAAGCACTGCTGGCCAATACCGAGAACGCCAGGCCAAAGATAAATTTTGAAGTTTTCATGATGTTTGCTCTGCGATGTTCGTGGGTTGTAAGTTGCTATGGCGTGAATGTTACGCCGCTCGGTTTCATTAAGAAGTCATTAAGGATGCTAGAGACTATCGTTGAAATTGATAGTACAAAAAAACTCAATAAAATCATTGTATTGAGATGATAGTTGGCGTTTTTTTTCGGCTGCTTTCAGTGCGCTTCAGGCGCGATTTCTCGGCGACATCAGGCGGAAAACAGGCAGCGTTAGACTGAGCGTGGAATTATTATTCTGGCGGGGCGAAGTACGCATTTTTCATACCGTGATCACTTATTTTTCACCCGTGCAACAGTACAATTTGTGCCTTGTTTGGATGTCACTCCCTATAAAGGCTACTCAACTCCATGAATAAACTTCCTCAAATCACGCTCGCGTTTTGGGTCATGAAAATATGTGCAACCACCCTGGGGGAAACCGCTGGCGACCTGTTGTCGATGACGCTCAATGTCGGTTACGCCGTCAGTTCAATGATTTTGATCAGCGTTTTTTTGCTGACGTTGATCACGCAGTTGCGATCGAAAACCTATAACCCGGCGCTGTATTGGATCGTGATTCTGTCCACCAGTACTGCCGGCACAACCATGTCCGATTTCATGGACCGGACATTGGGGCTGGGGTATGCCTCCGGCTCGATGATCCTGATCGCCATATTGATAGCGATCTTTGCCGCCTGGCGTTTGAGCGGCGACTCGTTGAACGTCAACAAGATCCGGACATTTCGGGGCGAGATGTTCTATTGGATGGCCATCCTGTTCTCCAACACCCTGGGCACGGCGCTGGGTGATTTTCTGGCAGACGACTCAGGGTTGGGCTTTGCCGGGGGAGCTTTGTTGATTGGTTCGACCATCGCGTTGGTGGTGTTGCTCAAGTTCTATACAAAGCTCTCGTCCGTCCTGCTGTTCTGGGTCGCGTTTGTATTGACTCGTCCTTTTGGTGCAACGGTGGGGGACTTCCTCACCAAATCTCACGAAAAGGGTGGCCTGGATTTCGGCACCGTGGGCTCATCATTGGTATTGGCAGGCATTCTGCTGGCGATGATCGTGGCGGCGTCCGTCTATAAGAACCGGGATATGCGTCAGGTCTCTGCCGAGCCTTCATAACCTCCATAAAAAATCAGGCCTGGTATACGCGCGCAGAAACGCGCGCAGTAAAAAGGGGCGACCACTTCAAGTGGTCGCCCCTTTTTTTATTTCGTGTCCCGATCAAATATCGGCGTTCACCCTCAGTCGGCATCGATCCGTGAGTGCTTGCGGGTGTCCTTCATGAACACGTAGACCAGCAGCGAAACGGCAATGCAGGCGGTGACGTACCAGTAGTAGCCCGTCTCCATACCGATGCTTTTGAACCACAGCGCGATGTATTCAGCGGTGCCGCCGAAGACCGAAACGGTCAAGGCGTAAGGCAGGCCCACGCCCAGGGCGCGAATCTCGGTAGGAAACAGCTCGGCCTTCACCACGGCATTGATCGAGGTGTAGCCGCTGACAATAATCAGCGCCGCCATGATCAGGAAGAACGCGCCCCACCAGCTCTGGACGGTGTGCAGGGTGGTCAGGATCGGCACCGTGAACAGCGTACCCAGCACGCCGAACGCAATCAGGATCGGACGCCGACCGATTTTGTCCGACAGTGCACCGACCAGGGGCTGGATGCACATGAACAGAAACAGGGTCGCCGCAGAAACGGTGGTGGAGTCGGAGATGCTCATGCCGACGGTGTTCACCAGATACTTCTGCATGTAGGTGGTGTAGGTGTAGAAGGCCAAGGTGCCGCCCATGGTCAGGCCGACCACGGTCATCAGTTCCTTCGGATGACGCATCAAGGTGCGCATCAGGCTTTCTTTTGGCTTCTCTTTTTTCTTGGTGAACGACTCGGTCTCTTCCATCCCGCGCCGCAGGTACAGCGCGACCACCGCACACAGCGCACCAATCACGAACGGAATACGCCAGCCCCATGCATACAGCTGCTCAGTGGTCAGGGTTTGCTGAAGGATGATCAGTACCGCCAGCGCGATGAGCTGACCGGAGATCAGCGTGACGTACTGGAAGCTGGAGAAGAAGCCGCGACGCTCTTTAGTGGCCATCTCGCTCAGGTACGTCGCCGAAGTGCCGTACTCGCCACCCACTGACAAGCCCTGCAGCAGGCGGGCGAATATCAGCAGAATCGGTGCGCCGACGCCGATGATCTCGTAACTCGGGGTCAAGGCAATGATCAGCGAGCCGAAGCACATCAACAGCACGGATATCATCAGTGCGGCTTTGCGTCCCTTGCGGTCGGCGTAAATGCCCATCAGCCAGCCGCCGATCGGGCGCATCAAAAAGCCCACGGCGAAGATCGCAGCGGTGTTAAGCAGTTGTGCAGTGGTGTCGCCCTGAGGGAAGAACGATTTGGCGAAGTACAGTGAGAAAGCGGCGTAGACGTACCAGTCGTACCACTCGACCAGGTTGCCGACCGAACCGCTGAAAATCGATTTCAGGCGACTGCCTGTGGTTTTTTCTTTGGTCGACGCGTCAGCCGACCCTTTAGACAGGGAGTTGGGGATGTCCATCACGGATCCTTTAAGTCATTGTTTTTAGTGGAGCACGCGCACGCGCAGCCTGGCAGTCCTATAGCAGGAGCTGTGCCAGGCCTGTGATGGCCGTTCTAGAGGGGTTTTGGTGATTTTTTAGGCGGGAATCCGCTCATTGGCGTGATTCCCATGAGCGGAAAATTGCCGATAGAGCGGCTTATTCAGCGCCCTGCAGAAACATTTCCCGTTGCAGGCCGTGGCGCTGCATTTTCTCGTTGAGGGTACGGCGTGGCAGTTGCAGTTCGTGGAGGACGGCCTTGATGTCACCTTTGTGCCGGGTCAGGGCTGCGCGCAGGCAATGGGCTTCAAATGCTTCTTGCTGTGCGGCCAGTGACTGTCCCGATCCGATGACCGCAGGCTCGATCTGGCCCAGCCCGAGGACCTGACGCTCCGCCGCGTTGGCCAGTTCGCGGACATTGCCCGGCCAGTCATGGCTGAGCAGATGGCTCAATTGCGCGCCGCTCAATACCGGCGCCTTGCGGCCCAGGCGTTCGGCGGCGGTGCGGGCGAAATGGCCGAACAGCAGTGGAATGTCTTCGCGGCGCTCGCGCAACGGCGGCAAACGCAGTTCGGCGACGTTCAGGCGGTACGCCAGGTCTTCGCGAAAACGCCCGGCCCGTGCCTCTTCCAGCAGATCCGGTTTGGTCGCGGCGATAATCCGGATGTCGACGGAGATGCTCCGGTTAGAGCCCAGCCGTTCAAGGCGCTGCTCCTGAAGGACGCGCAGCAATTTGACCTGCTGGGCCAGCGGCATACTTTCAATTTCATCGAGAAACAACGTACCGCCGTCGGCGTACTCCAGCTTGCCAATGCGCTTGCCCTGCGCCCCCGTAAAGGCGCCGCTTTCGTGGCCGAACAATTCGGCTTCGAACAACTGCTCCGGGATCGCCGCGCAATTGAGCGCGACAAAGGGTTTGCCCGCCCGGGGGCCGAAGTCATGCAGGCAGCGCGCGACCAGCTCCTTGCCGCTGCCGGTTTCGCCGCGAATGACCACGTTGACGGGCAGTTGCGACAGCTCCAGCACTTGACGGCGCAGGGTGTGCAGACTGGGCGCAATGCCCAGCAGGGTTTCGTCCAGTTTGGCCTTGGCATCGGCCTGTTCATGCAGGCGTCGGTTTTCCAGGACCAACTGCCGCTTCTCCAGCGCCCGACGCAGGCTACTCATCAGCGTTTCCGGGCTGAAGGGTTTCTCCAGAAAGTCATAGGCGCCGTCGCGCATGGCATCCACCGCCATGGGCACATCGCCATGGCCGGTCAGCAGGATCACCGGCAAGTCCGGGTCGAAGCGTTGCAGGCGGGCCAGAAACTCCAGGCCGCTCATCCCTGGCATGCGTACATCGCTGAGGATCACGCCGGGGAAATGATCGGGGAGGGCGGCCAGGCAATCTTCAGCGCGGCTGTGCACCTGCACATTGAACCCGGACAGCGACAGCCATTGTTGTACCGCATCGCGGATGCTGGCTTCGTCATCGACCACAATTACAGAATTCAGCATGCAGATCAGGCCTCCGGGTCAGTGGGTAGAGTCAGTGTGAATCGCGCGCCGTCGTCATGATTGTCCACGCACAGCGTGCCGCCGGACTCATGGACGATGGCATAAGACACCGCCAGGCCCAGCCCCAACCCATCGCCCACTGGTTTGGTAGTGAAAAACGGATCGAAGACATTTGCCAGATGATCCTGGGCAATACCCCCTCCGCTGTCGGCCACGGTCAGGCGCCACTGCCTGGGCTTAGTGGAATCGTGTGGCGGCTGTTCAGCCTCAATCCGCACCTCCAGACGTTTGAGCGGTTTATCGCGCATGGCATCCAGTGCATTGCGCAGCAGGTTGATCAGCACCTGCTCCAGGCGAATCGCATCACCGCGCACGTACGCGGGCCGGGTCAGGTGCAAGACGCAACTGACGCGCTCATCGCGCAGCCGGGGTTCGAGCAACAGCAACGCCTGATCGACCACCGCCGCCAGATCCAGCTGTTCACGCAAGCCACTGGGGCTTTTGCGGGCAAAGGTTTTCAAATGCCCGGTCAGCGCCGCCATCCGCGTCAGTTGTTGATCCAGCGGGGTCAGGGCCTGATAGGCGTCGTCGATGCGGCCGTGATCGAGCAGCAGACGCAGGCTGGCCAGTTGCATGCGTTGGGCGGTGAGCGGCTGATTGATCTCGTGGGCCAGCGCTGCGGACATCTGCCCCAACGCCGCGAGCTTGGCTGACTGCACCAGCCCGTCCTGAGCGGTGCGCAGGTCGCGGGTGCGTTCTTCGACCAGTTGCTCCAGCTCTTCACGGTTGCGCTGATGCAAACGCGCCAAACGCCAGCGCTGATAAAGAAACAGGCTCAGAAACACCAACGTCAGCCAGGTGCCCGCCGCTGCCAGAGCTGCGTTGCGCATGTCTTCGGCCGCCACCTGCGGCTTGCGCAAAAGATGCAAGGTCCAGCCTTCGGCGGTGAGTGGCAAAGATTCCCACAGATAATCCACCGCACCGTCGGGGCCTTCGACCCGGGCGAGTTGACCGCTGTCGTCGAACGTGTGGATCACTTGGCGATGCAGGGCCGACAGCGGTTGTTTGTCGTACTGGCGGGTGGCGGCCAGTTCCGCGCGGTCACTGGCGGAAATCGGCTGCAACTCGCGATAACGCCAGCCGGGCTGATTGGCGATGAACACAATGCCCTTGGCGTCGCTGACCAGCAGCAGGTCGCTGCCTTGGCTCCATTCGTGTTCCAGCTCGGGAAACTCCAGTTTCACCACCATGGCCCCGAGAAATTCGCCCGCGTCGCTGGTGACGGCGTTCGATAAAAAATAACCGGGAATACCGCTGGTCACGCCAACCGCATAAAAGCGCCCCACGCCCTGGGCCCTGGTCTGCTGAAAGTAGGGGCGAAACGCGTAGTTATGGCCAACATAGCTGCTCGGTAACCGCCAGTTACTGGCGCCAACCGCTAAACCGTTGCGGTCGAGCAGCTCCAGGGTGGATGACTGCGCCGCGCTGTTGATCTGCTCCAGCTTGCGGTTCAACGTGTCCTGAGTCGTTGCGCTGACCGGTCCGCTTAAGGCCGAACGCAGTTCAGGGTCCAGCGCCAGCACAGCAGGCAGGGCGCGATAGCGTTCGATCAGGGTGTGCAGCGTATTGCCATACAACGCCAGTTGCCCATGGGCTCGCTCGGCATCGTCGGCCAGGGCGTGACGTTCGGTCTGCCGCATCGCCAGTCCGGCAGCCAACACCGCGCCCGCCAGGATCAGCAGCACATAAAGAGGCAGGCGAAAGGTGCGGGAGGTGAAAGGCATGGTGGCGGAGACGGAAGTGAGTCGGCAGGCACCTTAGCATGCGACAGGACCGAGAACGCTGGGCGAAAGTCGAGATTTTATGTCGCCTGATGTTCAGACTTCACGAATCGAGTGAGCGAATTTATTGGCGAAGGACGCAGCGCGGTCCTGGGGCTGGACCGCGCCTGATGCAGGACCGCTTATAACAACTCAAAGCTCTCTGTTTTCACGTCTTCAGAGTCGAGACCAATCATCACGTTGAACTCGCCCGGCTCAGCCGCGTATTTCAGCGCAGGGTTGTAGAACTTCAGGTCGTCTTCGGTGATGACGAAGTTGATGACTTTCTCTTCTTTCGGCTGGAGCATGACTTTCTGAAAGTTCTTCAGCTCTTTGACCGGGCGACTGATGGAGGCAGCAACATCGTGCAGATAAAGCTGCACCACCGTTTCGCCAGCAACCTTGCCGGTGTTTTTTACCGCGATGCTGGCGGTTAACTGGCTGCCGCGCTTCATGTGTTTATTGGACAGCGTGACGTCCGACAGGCTGAACTGGGTGTAGCTCAAGCCATAACCGAATGGAAAGAGCGGGCCAGTGACTTCTTCTTCGAAGTAGTTTGACGTGTAGTTAGGCGGCGAACCGAGCGTGAAAGGACGGCCGGTGCGGAGGTGGTTGTAGTAAACCGGAATCTGCCCCACCGAACGAGGGAAGGACATCGGCAATTTGCCTGACGGGTTGTAGTCACCAAAGAGCACGTCCGCCACTGCGTTACCGCCTTCGGTGCCGGTGAACCAGGTTTCCAGCATCGCGTCAGCCTGTTTCTGTTCCTCGACCAGAGTCAGCGGACGGCCGTTCATCAGCACCAGTACCAGGGGTTTGCCGGTGGCTTTGAGTGCCTTGATCAGGTCGCGCTGTCTGCCGGGGATATTAAGGTCAGTGCGGCTCGCCGATTCGTGGGACATGCCCCGCGACTCGCCAACCACCGCCACCACCACATCAGCCTGCTGGGCGACCTTGACCGCCTCGGCAATCATTTCTTCGGCCGGGCGCGGGTCGATCTCGACTTCGGTGACCATGAAGTTCAGATAGTTGATGACTTTCGGGTTGTCAGAGACATTGGCGCCGCGGGCATAGACCAGCTTGGCCTTGTCGCCGACTGCGTTGGCCAGACCGTCAAAAATAGTGACCGATTGTTTCGGCACGCCTGCAGCGGACCAACTGCCCAGCATGTCCATCTGGCTTGTCGCCAGAGAGCCGATCACCGCGATGGTGCCTTGCTTCTTCAGCGGCAACGTCTGGTTATCGTTTTTCAGCAACACCATGGTCTTGCGTGCCACCTCACGCGCTTCTTTGCGGTGCAAACGGCTTTCGGCGTTGGTGTCCACTGGGTCATGAGCGGCATTGCCGATGCGACGGTACGGGTCGGCGAACAGGCCCATGTCGTACTTGGCGCCCAACACTTCGCGAACGGCGTTATCAATATCTTTCTGGGAAATCTCGCCGTCCTTGAGCAGGCCAGGCAAGTGTTTGCCATAGGCCGAGTCATTCATGCTCAGGTCAATGCCGTTCTTGATCGCCAGCTTGGCGGCTTCACGCTCGTCGCTGGCCACACCGTGGCGGATCAGTTCCTTGATGGCGCCGTGGTCGCTGACGGTCACGCCCTTGAAGCCCCACTCCTTGCGCAACAGGTCCTGCATCAACCAGGTATTGGACGTGGCCGGTACGCCGTTGACTGAGTTGAGGGCGACCATTACCCCGCCAGCACCGGCATCGATGGCGGCGCGGTAAGGCGGCAGATAGTCCTGGTACATGCGCACCGGACTCATGTCGACGGTGTTGTAGTCACGACCGCCTTCGACAGCGCCATACAGCGCAAAGTGTTTGACGCTGGGCATCAGGCTGTCAGCGCCACCGGGATGCTCGCCGCGATAAGCGTTGACCATCACCTTGGCAATGCGCGACACCAGATAGGTGTCCTCGCCAAACCCTTCCGAGCTGCGGCCCCAACGGGGATCGCGGGAGATATCGACCATCGGTGCGAAGGTCATGTCCAGACCATCGGCGCTGGCTTCGATGGCCGACATGCGACCACTCAAGGCTATCGCGTCCATGTCCCAGCTGGCCGCAAGACCCAAGCTGATCGGAAAGGTCGTACGGTGGCCGTGGACCACGTCGTAGGCGAAAAACATGGGAATCTTCAGTCGACTCTTCGCAACAGCCGCTTCCTGCAGAGGACGGTTTTCGGAACGAGTGATCGAGTTGAACGTGCCGCCGATTCTGCCAGCGGCAATTTCCTTGAGAATATTCGGCTGCGGCATTTCAGGGCCGATACTGATGAGTCGCAACTGCCCGATTTTTTCATCGAGGGTCATTTGTTTCATCAGGTCGGAAATGAAGAGGTTTTTAGTCTGCAAGGTGGTGTCATTGGTCTCGGCCATTACCGAGTGACTGGCCAGGCCGACGACAAGGCCCAGCAAACACAGCTTATTCATGAATATTTTCTCAAGGCGTTCTTCAGCAACTTACGTTAAGTACTGGTCAGCCAAATGTTGGGTATTGAGCCTGTTGCGCTTATTGTCGATCAGGGCGAAGGGGCCGCCACTGAACTCTTTGTCGCGCAGAGCATCTTTAGCGCAGCGAGTTTTAGCGTATTGCGCGTTAGCAATCCAGTCCTGGCCGCGGATTATGCAGCGGATCGTCTGGTTTGGCTAAAGTCAGTCTGTCGGGTCAGAATGAAAAAGCATTTCAAACAGGGAGAAAAAAACATGCAAACACAACGGGGCTTTCGTTTCAGTTGGTCCATGACGGCGCTGATGCTGCTGAGCACGTTATTGGCCGGTTGTGGCATCAACAACATTCCGACCTATGACGAACAGGTGAAGGCTGCCTGGGCGCAGGTGCAGAACCAGTATCAGCGTCGGGCCGACCTGATCCCCAACCTGGTCGAGACTGTGCGTGGTTACGCCAAACAGGAACAGACCACCCTGACCGCTGTCATTGAAGCACGGGCCAAGGCCACGTCGATTCAGGTTGACGCCAGCACCTTGAACGATCCGGAAAAGCTCAAGCAATTCCAGCAAGCCCAGAGTCAGCTCACTGGCGCGCTGAGTCGCCTGATGGTGGTCTCAGAGCGTTACCCGGATCTGAAATCCAACCAGAACTTCCTTGCCCTGCAATCGCAGCTCGAGGGTACGGAAAACCGCATTGCCGTGGCACGTAAGGATTTCATCGCCTCGGTCGAGCGCTACAACACCGAAATTCGTACCTTTCCCGGTCGCCTCTGGCACACCGTGATGTACAGCGATCTGCCGATCCGGCCAAACTTTGAAGCCACGTCGCCAGATTCCGAGAAAGCCCCGGAAGTGAAATTCTGATGCGCGCCCTGCGGCTTGTGATGGTGGGCTTACTGTTGGCTGGCGCCACGGTAGCGCTGGCCGCGCTTGTATTTCCAACCATGACCGGACGCGTGGTCGACACCGCGCAACTGATCGATGCGCAAACCGCAGCGCAACTGTCGCAGATGCTTGAGGCTCATGAGCAGGCGACCGGCGAGCAGGTTGTGGTGGTCACGCTGCCCAACCTGCAAGGCACCAGCATTGAGGATTACGGTTATCAACTGGGCCGTTTCTGGGGCGTCGGGCAAAAGGGCAAAGACAACGGCGCGTTGCTGATTGTCGCCCGCGATGATCATAAAGTGCGGATTGAGGTGGGCTACGGTCTTGAAGAGCGCCTGACCGATGCTCAGTCTTCGGTGATCATCAACCAGATACTCACCCCGGCGTTCAAGGCCGGTAATTTCGCCGGCGGCATCAGCCAGGCCGTGCAGGCCATGATTCAGGTGCTCGGGGGCAATCCGCTGGCTGAGCCCGCCGCCGATAATGGCTCCGGTGACGCTGTGCAGAACATGGTGTACCTGGCGCTGTTCTTGATCTTTATCTTTATGAACATGCTCTGGGGCAGAGGACGAGGCGGTGGCGGTGGCTTCATCGGCGGCATGGGCGGTTTTGGCTCTGGAGGCTCACGCTCCGGTGGCGGCGGCTTCAGTGGCGGCGGTGGCAGCTTCGGCGGCGGCGGCGCGTCCGGCAGTTGGTAAACGATGGCTCAATGGGTAATGCAAACATGGCTTTACTGAATAAACACGAGCAACTTCAGGTCGCCGAGGCCATCGCCCGGGTCGAACGGCGAACCGATGCCGAACTGGTCACGGTGTTGACCGCGCGGTCGGATGATTATGCGTACGTGCCCCTGGTCTGGGCCGGGCTGGTGGCGCTGTTGCTGCCGGGGTTGATCAACTATTACCCAGGCTGGCTGGGCGCCAATGGATTGTTGCTGAGCCAGATCGGGACCTTTATCGTTGCCGCGCTGATCATGCGTATTCCGGCGGTGACAACCCGCTTGATCCCTAAATCCGTACGCCATTGGCGCGCTGGCAACCTGGCTCGCCGCCAATTCCTCGAACAAAATCTGCACCGCACTCTCGGCGGCACTGGCGTCCTGATCTTTGTCTCGGAAGCTGAGCGTTACGTAGAAATTCTCGTAGACCGAGGCATCAGCAGCCGTGTGGACGACACTGTCTGGAAGGCGCTGATCGAGGTGTTCACTCAACAGGTCAGCGACGGTAAGACCTTGCAAGGGTTCCTGGGTTGCATCGAAGCCTGCGGCGAATTGCTGGCGACCCATGTGCCCGTGACGCAAACGCGCAATGAGTTGCCGAATCGGTTGGTGGTGTTGGGGTGACGGCGCATTTCAGTGGTCCGAGCTGACGCCGCCAATCGCCAACCCGTAATTAAATTAACCCTAACCCCTCAACCCACCTAAAATGGCCGCCTCGTTATTTTTAGCCCGTCCGAGGCGCTTTCCAATGTCAGCCACTGCAACGCCCACCCAGTCTGTGCCGGATCATCGTGCGCAGTTTTTGAGTCTGCTGGACACCAGTCTGTCGCAGAACTCCTTTATCAAGCTGGTGCTGGCCAAGTACGTCGGCGCTGAGGTGGAGTTGCAGCGCATCATTATCAAGCTGACGACGATCAAGGAACTGCCGCGCCTGTCGTTCGTGTATCGCTATAAAACCCGCGACATCACCAAGAATTTCCCGCTGGCCGAAGGCGTCGAGGTGATCGCGGGCTTATTGCCCGAATTGTTCAAGAACGCGCACTTGCTATCGCTGACTGACGAAGTGCAGCTGGAGTACAGCAAAAAAGGTAAAAGTACGCTGTTCACCAGCAAGGCCCAGCAGCAACGTGAAGCGCCCTCGGTCGAACATGATCGTGAGAAAAAGCGCTTTTTGGAACTGAATCGACCGTTTTTGACCGACCTGGGCGTGACCAATAAGCAGCACGAACTGATCCCGTCCATGTCGCGTAAATGGAAGCAGATCAACAAGTTCATCGAGGTGTTTTCCCACGCATTGAGCACCTCGCCGCTGGCGCTGGATCAGCCGATCAAGGTCGCGGACTTTGGCTCGGGCAAGGGCTACCTGACCTTCGCGATTCACGATTACTTGCGCAACACCTTGCACGCCGAAGGCCATGTCACCGGGGTCGAGTTACGTGAGGACATGATCACGCTGTGCAACAACGCCGCTGCGCGTCTGGAGCACCCGGGCCTGGTGTTCCAGCATGGCGATGTGCGCACTGTGGCGCCGAGTGCCATTGATGTGATGATTGCCTTGCACGCCTGCGACATCGCCACCGATTACGCGATCCACATGGGCATTCGTTCCGGGGCGTCGATCATCATGTGTTCGCCGTGCTGCCATAAACAGATCCGCTTGCAGATTCAAAGCCCGACGCTGCTGCGGCCGATGCTGCAATACGGTTTGCACATGGGCCAGCAGGCAGAAATGGTCACCGACAGCTTGCGTGCCCTGTTCCTTGAAGCCTGCGGTTACGAGACCAAGGTGTTCGAGTTCATCTCGCTGGAGCACACCAACAAGAACAAGATGATTCTGGCGGTCAAACGCGCCGAGCCGCTCAAGCAGCCGGAGTTGTTGGTCAAAATCCAGGAATTGAAAGCGTTCTACGGTATTCAGGAGCACTGCCTGGAAACCTTGCTCCAGGCAGACGGCTACATCAGCT
Source organism: Pseudomonas sp. ASL8 (assembly GCF_056680355.1). NCBI lineage: Bacteria > Pseudomonadati > Pseudomonadota > Gammaproteobacteria > Pseudomonadales > Pseudomonadaceae > Pseudomonas > Pseudomonas sp. ASL8. The sequence goes on from NZ_CM155278.1 coordinate 2,650,962, forward strand.
GATTAGACTCGGGTGGTGATCGGCTTGGGCGCAATGACTGTGGTCTTGCGTCCCAGCATCACAGTCGCGATCACGCCCGCGGCAAACACCCAGGTAATCGGCTCGATGCGCTCACCGAAAAACAGCGCTGAAAAGGCGATGGTGAAGAAAATCTGCAGCAGTTGTACCTGACTGACTCGCGAGATGCCGCCCATGGCCAGGCCGGCATACCAGGCGAAGAAACCAATGAACTGCGAGAAAATCGACACATAACCAAATGCCCACCACGTGCTTGTGGAGATCGGTCCTTGATGCTGCATTGCCAGATAAATCACTGGGCCGAGCAGCAGCGGGCTGGACAGGACCAAGGCCCAACAGATCACCTGCCAGCCCCCCATCTGTTTGGCCAGACGACCGCCTTCGGCATAACCCAGCCCCCCGATGGCCACCGCCGCCAGCATCCACAGGTCTCCCGCCTGAATATTCCCGGCGCCGCTGATCAAGGCATAGCCGAGTACCAGCGCACTGCCCAACGCCGCGCAGGCCCAGAAAGCTTTCGATGGGCGCTCATGTGAGAGCCACGCCGCATAGATCGCCACGCACAAGGGTTGCAGGCCATTGACCAGCGCGCCGTGGGACGCAGGCAGAGTTTTCATCGCCCAGGCGGACAGCACCGGAAAGCCTACGATCACCCCAAGCGCTACCAGACTCAGGCCTTTGACCTGCGCCCAGGTCGGCCACTTTTCGCGCTGCCACAGCAACAGCGCCGCAGCTGGAATCGCTGCCAGTAATGCGCGGCCCAGGCCATTGAGGAGTGGGTGGATTTCCTGGACCACGATGCGGGTCATGGGCAGCGTCAGACTGAAGATAATCACCCCGATCAGGCCCAAGGCCATACCGGTGTTTTCGCGAGAGGACATGATCGAAACGTGGCCTTGTTGTTATGGGATACAAGAGCATCTCATCTAGCCACAAACCGACTCGCGCGCGCCCTCACAGCTACCGAGAGATTTATCCGTACAGTTCGGGTGCTGCTTCAGGCGTGAATCGCTTTCAGGGTTTTGCGCCCGCAGGCTTCGGTGCGCTCGCAGCCGTATTCAGACGTTCGACCGGCACCGACAATTCAGGGCTGCCCAGCGGGTGGGTCTTGGCATCGAAGAACTTCAAGGTCACATCCTGTCCTGCGAAGACGCTGCTGTAGTGCCGCTTCTGGTGCTGGATAAAGGCAGCGCTACGCGGGTAAATGGAGAGGGCGATGGTCTTGACCCCGGCGTGCCTGATCGCGTCGACGATGTGTTTGTCCTGGGTGCCAAGGGCGTGGCCGAAGATGCACAAAGCGTCTTCATGAGTCGCGAGTTGCGAATAACAAAAAGAGAGGTAATCCGAGTGACGGATCATCTTCAGCTTGTTCGCGCTGTTGTCTTCGCTGATGAATATCGGCACGTCGTCCAGGGCATTGATGGCGAAGCTGCCCAGCAGGGTGCTTTCCGATGACAGCAGCTTGCGAACGCTGCCGTCGAGGTTTTTCACCAGGTGCAAGCCGCCGTGCAGATACAGCATGCGCGTGGCGCGGGTCGGTGTATTGCTGAGGTCGAAAGTGGCGTCATCGTTGAACAGGTCGTTGAAGGCCTGCGGCGACTGCATCACGGCCCAATAGCAGAGCAAATCGTAGTTGGTCGAATAAACAGTACGGTACTGGCTGAGTTCTTGATTGATACGGGCCAGGGTGCCTTCTTCTACCAGACGCCATGGAATGTGGACTGAACGCACGGCGTGGATCAGCGCTTCTTTAATCGCGAAGTAACGATTACGTGGCGATGAAGAACTGATGGTCAGTGCGGCGTTGACCCTCATGGCGGTTTTCAGCGCACTCAGGATGGGTTCGAAATTGCTGGTGTTCATGGCCTTGAACACGGCGAGTTCGGTATGGCTTAACGGTTTGTTGCGGGTGGTCTCGGCTTTTTCGAAGAGCGAGTCGTAAGAAAAGTTCTTCCATACCGCCATGCTCGCGCCGTTGCCGACCAGCAAACCGGAAAATGGGGTGGTCGCCCGCAGCTCATTCCAGTCTGCAAGCTCAGCGTCAAAATCCGTGAAGTCCATAGTCTCTGTTCGTCGTCTCAGGTCGGGAAAGGCAGCGCCGGGACTTTATCACGCCTGTCGGCTGATCCCGATGTTGATGCCGGTATTGAGCCAGATCAATGCGAAATGTTTGCAATCAGAAGATGCTGCACGCATTCGCCAAACCGGATCGACTGGCTTGGCTTGGTTACAGGAGACTTGCCATGAGCAGCACTTTCTTCATCCCCGCGGTGAACATCATGGGCATCGGCTGCATGGCCGAGGCGATGACCGCCATCCGCAACTTCGGATTTCGCAAAGCGTTGATCGTGACCGACGTCGGGCTGGCCAAGGCCGGTGTCGCGGCGAAAATCGTCGGGTTGTTGGCCGAAGAGGACATCGATGCCTTGGTGTTCGACGGCGCGCAACCCAACCCTACCGTGGGTAATGTCGAGAAGGGCCTGGCGCTGCTCAAGAACAGCGGCTGCGATTTCGTGATCTCCCTCGGCGGCGGCTCGCCCCACGATTGCGCAAAAGGTATCGCACTCTGCGCAACCAACGGCGGGCACATCAGTGACTACGAAGGTGTCGATCAGTCGGCCAAGCCGCAACTGCCTGTGGTTGCGATCAACACCACGGCAGGCACCGCCAGCGAGATGACGCGGTTTTGCATCATCACTGACGAAGTCCGCCACATCAAAATGGCCATCGTCGACCGCAACGTCACCCCCGTGCTCTCCGTCAACGATCCCGGACTGATGGTCGCGATGCCTAAAGGGCTCACGGCGGCCACGGGTATGGACGCACTGACCCACGCCATTGAAGCCTATGTATCAACGGCCGCTACCCCCATCACCGATGCCTGCGCCCTGAAAGCCATGGCGCTGATCGCCGATAACCTGCGCCAGGCCGTGGCCAATGGCAGCGACATGGTCGCGCGGGAAAACATGGCGTATGCGCAGTTTCTCGCAGGCATGGCGTTCAACAACGCCTCCTTGGGTTACGTGCACGCGATGGCTCACCAATTGGGCGGCTTCTATAACTTGCCCCACGGCGTGTGCAACGCAATTTTGCTGCCCCATGTCGAAAGCTTCAACGCCAGCGTCTGCCCGTCACGGCTGACCGACATTGCCCACGCCATGGGCGAAGACACGCGCGGCCTCTCCCCTGAAGACGGCAGCCGGGCGGCCATCGCCGCGATTCGCAACCTGTCTCACGCCGTCGACATCCCTGCAGGCCTCAGGGAACTGGGCGTCAAGGAGGAAGACATTCCGACCCTGGCTGCCAACGCCTTGAAAGACGCCTGCGGTCTGACCAACCCGCGCCCGGCTGAGCAGCACCAGATCGAAGCGATTTTCCGCAGCGCACTTTAATACGTCCCAGAGGTTAACCATGAGCATTACCTCGAGCGTCATTTGTGACGCTTCCGACCTGCTTAAAGGCTTTGTCGGCTACCACCACAAAGCGGACCGGTACATTGTCCGCTTCAGCGAAGACGCCTTCGGCATGGACGTCCCCGACCACACCATCACCCCCACTCACGAGTTTGTCTGGAAAGCCGGCGACAATCAGGTCATGACACTCAAGCGCGATCTGTTGGCATTGTTGCTGGAACAGAATATCGATGATCGGCTGAACATCACCGAGCCGTTGCGGATTTATGTGAGGCGCGTGGATTTGCCGGAGATCACGGCGGTGCGGAGGTTGAAGGGAGGGGCGTGAAGAGGCTTGAGCGTCAGGACAGACCCGTGTTTCCAGAACAGGAAACAGGTGTCTGTCCTTGATGGCACTGCAATAACGTCGGCTCAAATAGCAAAGTTGAACGCCACGGAAATCCTCGGCCGATGACCTTCGTAGCAAGGCACCGCGTGTATTAGCCAAGAGGGGAGCGCGCCTCCGGAGAAAATAAAGTCTGTGTGCGCAGGCTGACGACTGCGCTGGCACCATCATCGGGAAGTGAATGTTCGAAAGGTGTGACTGAGCGGGTATCAGGACTGTTGCGACGTTAAGTTTTTTTCGATCTCAAGTTACGAGACCCAAGGCCGTTACAGATATATAACTACAAGAATATGGCGGGTAACACCGTATGCGGCTCTCGCCATCCTCCCGGCCGGTCCACTATGAGAACACCTATGTTCGATAACTTTTCTATCCGCCTGAAGATTGTATTGCTCTCAGGACTTTGCCTGCTGGGTGTGGTTGGATTGATCGTCGGGATGAATCTTTACCAGACTAACCAGAATGACCAACTGGTCGGCGCCTCAAGCAAGAAAATGCTCACCGACAGTGTGCAGAACCTGTTGCAGGCAAAGGCGACGGAAAAAGCGTTGCTGGTACAAAAGACATTCGGTGAAAGCCTGCTGATCGTCAATGCAATGGCCGACCAGGTCATCGACATGCGCACCATGGCCAACCACCGCTCACTGGACGCCGCCGCGCTGCGCGAAGAACTCAACCACAGCCTGGGCACCGTCTTCGAACGCAATACCGGCGTGCTGGGTGTCTGGCTATCCTTCGAACCCAACGCACTGGATGGTCGAGACGCCGAGTTTGCCAATGACGCCAAGCACGGCGCCAATGAAGTGGGACGGTTTTCCTCTTACTGGAGCCGTGCAGATGGCACTGGCTTGAACACCGTCATTCTCGAAAGCGACATGAACAAAACTGAACTCAACCTCAGCGGCACGCCCTACAACACCTGGTACACCTGCCCGCTCCGTAGTGGCAAGACCTGCCTGCTTGAGCCTTACGCTGACACGGTCGGCGGCAAACTGGTGTTGATGACAACCATCGCCGTGCCCGTTCGTGTCGACGGCAATGTCATCGGTGTAGTAGGTGTGGACCTGGCCCTGAGTTCGCTACAGGCAGAAGCGGTCAGCTCCCAGAAAGAACTGTTCGACGGCGCCGGGCACATGCTGATTGTCTCCAGCAGCGGGTTGCTGACCGCCAACAGCGTCGACGCCGGCACATTGGGCAAGGGCATCGAGCAGGTCTTGGGCGGCGACGGTAAGGAAATCCTCCGGGCGATTGGTGCCAACAAGGTCAGCGTGGTCAAACAGGGTGACGTGATCCGGGCGATTCTTCCGGTGACACCGATCGCTGATGCCAAGCCTTGGGGTGTGGTTATCGACTTGCCAGAACAGGTGCTCCTGGCCGACGCGGTCAAATTGCAGGCCGTGCTCGATGCCGCGCAAACCAGTGGCACAGTCAAGGCCCTGCTGGTCGCAGCCCTCGCAGGTCTACTTGGCCTGCTGCTGATCTGGCTGACGGCCTCGGGCGTGACCCGGCCGATCAACAGTGTGGCGAGCATGCTCAAGGCCATCGCCAGCGGAGACGGCGACCTGACCCAACGCCTGAAATACGCCAAGCGCGATGAGCTCGGCGAACTGGTCATCTGGTTCAACCGTTTCCTCGACAAACTGCAACCGACCATCGCCCAGATCAAGCAAAGCGTCACCGAAGCCCGTGCAACCGCCGATCAGTCTTCAGGCATCGCCCGCCGTACCAGTGATGGCATGCAGGTGCAGTTTCGCGAAATCGATCAGGTGGCAACCGCTTCCAACGAGATGAGCGCCACCGCCCAGGACGTTGCCAGCAATGCCTCAAGTGCGGCCAATGCTGCTCGTGGTGCCGACCAGTCGGTCAAGGACGGTTTGACGATCATTGAGCGCAGCACCCGCGATATCACCTTGCTGGCCGAAGAAGTCAGCAATGCCGTGACCGAAGTCGAAGCGTTGGCGGTCAATAGTGAACAGGTGGGTTCGGTGCTGGAAGTGATCCGCAGCATTGCCGGGCAAACCAACCTGTTGGCCCTCAATGCCGCCATCGAGGCTGCGCGCGCCGGCGAAAGCGGGCGCGGTTTTGCGGTGGTTGCCGACGAGGTACGCAATCTCGCCAAGCGCACCCAGGATTCCGTGGAAGAGATTCGCCACGTGATCGAACGCATCCAAAGCGGCACCCGCGGTGTCGTGCAGACCATGCATTCAAGCCACAGCAAGGCTCAGGAGAACGCTGAACACATTCATCAAGCGGTTCAGGCACTGGGCAAAATCAGTGACGCCGTCACTGTGATCAGCGACATGAACCTGCAGATCGCCAGCGCCGCCGAACAGCAAAGCGCCGTCGCCGAAGAGGTCAACCGCAACGTCTCGGCCATTCGCACCGTCACCGAGACCCTTGCCGGTCAGGCCACCGAGTCGGCGCAGGTCAGCCACCAACTCAACGCCTTGGCGACTCACCAGATGAAACTGATGGATCAATTTCGCGTTTGAAGGTCCTGCGCCGTGAGTCAAATGCCTATAGGCGATTTGACTCACGGCAGCGGCTTGCGCGTTAAGCCGTTATTTCCCCATCGCCGTCCGCTATACGAAAATAGACAGGCGCAAAAAAACCGGCTAAGAGGCCGGTTTTTTGGTTTTCACTGCTCTCCGCTATACGCGGGAACATGTGAAATCAGGAAAGTGGAGCGGGTGGCGGGAATCGAACCCGCGTGATCAGCTTGGGAAGCTGGAGTAATACCATTATACGACACCCGCTTTGAGCGGCTGACTTTGTACCAGATGTCGGCGCTGAACTGAAGCGCTATTTTTCTTCACGTGGTTTTTTTGTGTTGCGGATCAGGTGAATCACACACTCCCTGCACACGCTAGCGTCTACAGGGAGTCGTGCTTTCCGTTCACAGTGCAAATGCATGGTGGCTCTGTACCTGGGTGTGGCGTGGTCGTTTTGCAACGGGGGCGGGCTTGAGGAAACTCAACAAGGCCTCTTGCGAGTCGCGGCAGGCGGCTTTGTGTTCCATGTCCAGAAAGTGCCCGGTGGCCCGAAGGGTGCAGAACTCGCTATGACGCACGTGGTCGCCGAAGAGTTGGGCGTCGTCTGCTGCGGTGTATTCGTCCCACTCGCCGTTGAGGAACAACACGGGCACGTCGATGCTTTTCGCGGCGTCGAGGTAGCACAGTTGGTCGATGGTCAGTACTTGGCTGATATGAAAGTGCATTTGCACGTATTCATGGATATCCAGGCTGCTGACATGCCGATAGTTGAAGCGCTTGAACAACGACGGCAAGTGTTTACCGATGGTGTTGTTCACCAGATGGCCGACCTCGTGGCGATCAAACGCACCGAGGTGCCTGACGCCGCGTTCGAGGTAGTCGCGCATGTGTTCGTTGACCACGGGTGAGAACGAGCTGATGACGGCTTTTTCAATGCGTCGTGGTTTCTGCGCGAGGGCGATCAAGGCTGCCGCGCCGCCCCAGGAAAAGGACAGCACATGCTCGGCGGCGAAGTGGTCGATCAGCTCAAGCAGGATCTGACCTTCGAGCTCTTTGGTCAGCGGCTGCCGATGCAGGTTGTGGGCTTTGGATTTGCCCGCGTAGGGTTGGTCGTACAGCACCACGTTGAATTGCGGGTGCAGGTTGCGAACGGTCTGAGCAAAGGACGCAGTAGTGGCCATCGAGCCGTTGACCAAAATAATGGTCTTTTCTGCGGCATCTGCGCGGTAGAACTCCGTGTAAACCCGGAACTGACCTTGTATATCAAGCACAGCGATTTCTGGCCTCATAACATAGACTCCTGGCGAAAACAGGTATGCGCGCAAAAGAGGTTGCACGAGTTTCGTGACAGGTAGGCATGCGCCTGGAAAGGGGGCCCCATGTCGATCCGAAACGATCTGTTCGACAGGTATTGTTATTGGCGGGCGGTTTGTCGGCACGGAACCTGAGGTTCTCGAGACGGCAAAAAGTTTCTTAGAATGAGTTAGTGACCAATCAGTCACATGGAGACTGACGATTGGATTCAAGCAGGCTCGGGGACAACCCGCAAGTGCCGTTGGTAAATTGTTCGACAACTTCTGCTGAGTGGTCGGTTTGATCAGACCGCGAGGATTTCTTCGGTGCTCAAGGCGCGGTATTGCCCAGGCGCCAAACCGGCGTCCAGTTGCAGGGGGCCCATGCGCTCGCGATGCAGGCGCAGGACTTTATTGTTGAAGTGGCCGAACATGCGTTTGACCTGATGGTAGCGGCCCTCGACGATGCTCAGCCGCGCGCAGTGAGGCCCCAACACGGTCAGTTCGGCGGGCTGAGTGGTGAGGTCTTCAAACGCGAAATAAAACCCTTCAGCGAATTTTTGTACGTAGTCGTCGCTGATCGCTTGCTCGGTTTCTACGTAGTAAATCTTTGCCAGCTTGGTCTGCGGCTGGGTCAATCGTCGCGACCACACACCGTCATTGGTGATCAGCATCAGGCCCGTGGTGTTGAAATCAAGTCGACCGGCGATGTGCAGGTCTTCTTTGTCCGGCTCATCCAGCAAGTCGAGCACCGTCGGATGCTGTGGGTCGAGCGTCGCGCTGACGCAGCCCGGTGGTTTGTGCAGCATGAAATAGCGTGCCGGTTTGCCGGCCTGTAATACGTCGTCGTCGCATTCCACACGGGTGAACTCACGCACCTCATGAAGGGGATCGCTGACGGTCTGACCGTCGACCTTGATGCGCTTGGCCGCCAACGCAAATCGCACGTCTTTGCGGCTGAAGCGCGGCAGGTTGCTGAGGAATCGATCAAGACGCATGGCAGTGACAGACGACCGGGAAAGGGGCGGGCATGGTACGCGATCTAGTCGTTGGGCTTCGACTGAACGTCGGTTTCGATCTGAGCGCAACGCGGGCACAGGCAGGCGGCATTGCGCACCTCCAGCGGCAGCGCTTTGAGTACCGTCGGGTCGATACTGACTGAAAAACACCAGCAGGGTTGCGCCGCCGTACGTGGGTCGGCGAGAGTGCAGCGGTTGCTGGCGCCGCAGACCGGGCAGCGGTCAGGATCGATTGAGCTTTTTTCCATCGTGTGGCTGCTGTTCATGACGCGCCTATTCAAACTGAGACCGGGCCATCTCCATGCACACCCGATTGCGCCCGGTGTGTTTGGCGCGATACAACGCGTGGTCGGCGCGGGCAATCAGGCTGTGCAGGGTGTCGTCAGGCTGCAGTTCAGTCAGGCCAACGCTGACGGTGATCTGCAACGACGTGCCGGAAAAGGTGTAGGGGTGCTGCTCTGCCAGCAGACGGATTTTTTCCGCGACTTGCTGAGCACTGGCGCTGGTGGTGTCCTTGAGCAGGATGATGAACTCTTCGCCGCCCCAGCGACAAATGATATCCGACTGACGCAGGCAGCTTTGCAGGTCCTGGGCGAAGCCTACGAGCACTTCATCGCCCGCCAGGTGGCCATGGTCATCATTGAGACGCTTGAAGTGGTCGATGTCGATCAGTAGCGTCGCCAAGGGTTTTGGCTCGCGTTGCGCTTCCTGCATCGCCTTGAGCGCCATCAAATCGAAGCCGCGGCGATTGGGCAGGCCCGTCAGGCTGTCGAGGGTGGCCAGAGTTTCGATCTTGCGCTGATAGCGGCCGATGACCCGGTGCAGCAGGAACAGGACCACCAGCGTCACTACCAGGCAGATGAACAGGTTCAGGTACAGCGACTTGCGGATATCGGTGAGGGCGCCGTCTTCCTGCTTGTCGACGAACAGGTACCAGTTCAGTTCTGGAATGAAACGCACGTTGAGGAAGTGGCTCTGGCCTTGCGCCTGGTATTCGAAACTGCCGGTCTGTGGCTTGGGCAGTTTGTCGTGCAAGTCGCTCAGGCCCGGCTGGTCCTTGAGGGACTGGCCAATGACGGCTCCCAGTGGTCCACCTTGAGCGCCGGTGAGCACAATCCGGCCGAAGGCGTCGACGAAGTACACGCTTCGCTGATACCGCTGCTGATAACGATCGATCAGCTTGATCACCGCATCCACGGTCAGGCCCACACCCGTGGCGCCAATGAAGTTGTCTTTGTAATCGAACACCTTGTAGTTGATGAAGAAGGTCAGGTTGTCCTTGTTGGCCATGTCTGGATCGACGTTGATTTCGTAGGGCGCCGCCATGTCGCGTACCCGGTAGTACCAGGTGTCGCGTGGCTCGTTGGCGTCGATTTTCTTCAAGACGCCTTTGGCCTGGTAATACTTGAGGCTGGTGTTGGAGACAAAAAAGGCCGTATAGGCGCTGTAGTGACTCATGACTTCGTTGAGGTAACGGGTCATTTGCTCAGGGTCGTGCTCGCCAGCCACCACCCAGTCACGCATGAAGGTGTCGCGGGCCATCATTGAGGAAATCAGAATCGGCCGGACCAGGTCTTTCTGGATCTCCGAATACACCGTGTCCGAGGTCAATGGCAGCTCGGTGTTGACGATGCTGTCGCGAATCGACGCCCGCGAGGCGTAGTAACTGAGCAGAGATGTCGCCAGAAAACCGCTCCCCAACAGGACCACCAACGTCAGGATCAATGAACGTTGGGAATTGAGAGGAGAGCGAAGTGGCATGACGAGTCCGGTGAGGAGAAGATCAAGAGTGGCCGCATGCTAGCGTGTTGCTACTGTTCTGCGCTATGGCCTATTCAAGTTCACGGTGTAATCGGCAGGCTCGCGGTCGGTGCTATATAAGCGGGTGAGCGGCCCATCAAGGAGTTGATGGCAGAACAACGGCAGTGCACCAATAAAATCTTGTCGTAGTGAATACCCTGTTCAGACAATGATTTGAAAAGATCCTGCAGGTTCGGATAAGTCATGCCGAAGCGATTTCTGACAGTCAGTACATCCATGGGCGTAGCGGGCAGTCCGTTTAAAGGCGATAGATTCGAATGACGCACCACATGACTGATCTCTTGATACGTTTCGCCGTGAATACTCTGGAATTTCATCAGCGAATAATTCTTGATACTGCCCGGAAGGGATGTTCCGGCCAGTACTTTATCAGTGATGGCATACGGCGGCAGCGGGCCTGGAGGAAGCGCGAGGCTGTTGTTTGCGTTATTTAAAATAGAAAACGGTTTGACCCTCTGGCTCACGACTCGGTGAAGCGTCGGGTCGACCAGCTCATAACCATGGGGTGCGTAGGTTCTAAGTTCGGTGCCATTGGGTATCCGTGCAGTTTTAGTCCACGGCAAGTAATGCCCGTGTGTACTCACAACCAGGGTTCTGGCTTGCGCCGTGTCCGAGGTCCAGAGCATGAATTTGCGATCAAGCTTCCAGGCTTTGGCGGGTGAGGTGCCGAAGGCGCGATGACCGGGAATGTTCCAGGTCTTGAGCAGGCTGTTGGTATTGAAAAATGTTTCCAGGCGGGTTTTACGGGCATTCATTGATCGGCCAAGCCAGGAACCGAAGTTTTTTGTGGCGGTGGGTGTCGCGCCGGTCACCGCAATGGCTGTTTTCCCCAGAACGTTGAATGTGTTGAACAAACGCAGCAATCGGGGGGTGTAGGGCGCGAGTTGCAACAGCCCTAGAGACAGCACGTTGAGCGCTGTCTGGGTTTTTTCGGTGTCCCGGTTTCCCGGTAATGCTGCTGTCGCGATGCCCAGGTAAATGGAGCCGGCGTGAGTCGCCAGAGAGGCCAGCGCCACGGGCGTCAAGAGCAGCGACATGGGCGCCAGCAACAGCTGTAGATGGTTGAGTTGACGCGTCCAATAGCGCAGCGAAACTTCTTTCGAGGTCACGATGTGTTCATTCGCATCATCTTGATAGTTGCGCTCAAGCGTCTCGCGCATAAAGACGAACGGCGACGAAGTAATGGGCTGTTCGCAGAGGGCGCGGGCTTTGGCTTTATGCAGGTCGTTGGCGTAAACCACGTCTGTCCAAGGCCGAAGCAGGGAGGAGGCCGGGTCGGGGATTTTATTGCCGCTCCAGATATCAAGAAGATACATAAACTTCTCGTGGAGTCTGATCGGTATATAGCTCAACAGCATGCGTTGCCATTGCTTATCCTTGGCGGCGGTTTGTATATACCGCGCAAGTTCAATGTCGCTACTGAATTCGACAAATGCCACGGACTGACCGGCCTGGTAGAGCACCGTCAAGGGTGTGTCGGTGTGAGTGAATACCAGCAGACCGGCACAGGGTTGGCATTGCGTGCCTTCTATCAGCGAGGGTTTCAGGTAAAAACCCAACGCTTTGCAGCGGATGCTGGTAGACGTCGTGTCCAGCATCTCGACGATGAGATCGAATCCAGCGCGTGTTAACTGCTTCTGTTTGAGGCTGATCACTGCCTGCGCCATAAAGGTTGTCTTGAACGACTGCTCGATAGCGGTTCCCTGCTCCTCCCAAAACCGGTTGAGTTGTGTCGACATCAGGTCAAGAAAGTTAATGCTCCTGATGTGGCTTTCGATGACCTCCGGGGAGATCTCAAGTGCAGCGCCCTCGGACCATTGCCCCTTACCTGTAGGGTCGGTGTAAACCGTCGTACGAGCGTCGTTATCGATATAACCCACCGGCCGCTCGACCCGGTAGTTACTCAACAGGGCGTTGCTCAGGCTGATCGGGGTTTCGTCGGGGGGTTGAACATACGTGATGGGCGAGTGTGCGCTGCCCAAGGGGCTGGTCGATGTGCCTCGAACATAGCGAATGAAGACATGATCCGGATTCATATCCAGTTGATGTTTGTTTTTCAGGTAGCCGCGCATCAATTGGTTGGCGGCCTTCAATGGGTTGGGTATCCGTTTCACGATATCCGGTTGAAGTTCCCAGCGATCAAGGGCGCTTACCAGGGTCAGGCCGCGTTCGACCAACATGAACAAGGCGTCCGCGTGGGTGTGTTGTGAGTGCAACTCGAATGAAAAGGCTTTTTGGGCGCGGGTGAGCGCGGAAAAAATATCCTCATCGAGAACTTTTATATCGAGAGTGAAGGGCGCACTTCCTTGTTTATCGGCAACGTCCAGATACGACGCGAGCCAGGGCGACGTGTTCAAGGCGTTGAGGAGTTTTTGTCTCATCAACTCAGGGTTGTCGCTGATGTATTCGAAAACGGCGGGTCTCTGACCGGTGATGTGAATAAAACTGTGCGATGTATTTTTTGAGGTCAGCTGAAAAATGCCCGGCAGGATTTGCTCATTTAGCAGCACCACACGGACGACCGTGTGCTCGCCTTTGGCTGATGTTTCCAGGGCTTCAACGGTGGTGGGGAACCGGTCGAGCCCCATGGCTTCAAGCGTCAGGTTATAGCCGTCCAGGCTGATCATTTTACGTGTGTGGTACCGGCCCAGCGTGTCGAGAAATGAGAGTTTGGCGAGGGTGCGATACGTCAATTCATGCCTGGCCCAGAAGGCGGTAAGCAGGGGCTCGTAGTGTCGAGGCCAGTCCGCCTTGTCGATCAGCGTGAGGACCAGGGTCGTGGTCAGCGAAGGTGTTCCCTCATCAAGCGGGCGCTCAGGTTCAGCACTCTGCATCAGGGCATAAAAACTGGCAGCATCGAAAGAGGTAACCGCCACGTCGGTGAGGGACAGACGCCGTGTGTAAAGCTCTTGCCCATCGACAAAGACGGCCGGACGCGTATCGGTCGTGAAGTCCACGTACATCTGATCCGGCAGGAAGGGCTTGCCGGTCTGCTCAAATAGAAGTCGGGTCAGTTGTTCGTTGACATAGGCGTGCACTCCCGGCGGGCAGTCCATGTCCATCTGCCAGGCCTTCAAACTCAAGGTCGACATGGCGAGCAGTCTGGCGGCGCGACTCTTTCTGAGCGTGGCGAGTTGTTTGTGGTTTAGCGCTGTGGCGGGTGGCGGCTCGTGCGACAGTCCCTCCAGATGATCGTCGGGCGTTGCGTAATAAAACGGCGACAGCGCGAAGGCTCCAGAGGAGGGTAGGGTATCGCTCTGTTCGCTGTGCTTGCCGGTCAGGTGCGTAAGCGCAGGGTGTTCGAGGTTGTGCGTTGAGGCGGATGCAATGCGTGCTGGAGCAGGGGGGACTGAGTTTTCGTTGTCATTCATGTGCATGGCTGAACGTGAGGAGGGGCGCGTCACTGTGTCATCAGGGATCTCTTCACGTCGTACATCTATGTAACGACGGGGCGCGGGTAAACAGGGGTATGCAGGACGCTATGGCTGCGCACTAAAACGTGCGCTGCCACGTTCGCCGTCGGGCTATTCAACGGTTGGGTCAGGCACTCAAATAGGCGCGCCATCCGCCCAGGTGGCTGATATCTGTCGCGCCCTCCAGGCCATAAGGTTCGCAGATGAAACCGCTTTCCCAGCGCCCGTCGGCCAACTGAACCTTGCCCAGGCCCAAGGGCGCTGGAATGCCGGTGAGGAATGAGCCCAGTTCGCGGCTGGGCAGTTCCCAGACTTCCACGGCTATCGCTACGCCGCCTTGCGCGACCCGCAGCATGCCGGGCCGAAACGGTGGTCCGCCGGCCAATGCGTAAAGCTGGTAATCCGCCGAGCTTTGGGTGACCTCCAGCAAGCGGCCACCGCGCTGCTTGAGTTGCCCGTTCAGCGCCAGGCCATCCAGGTGCGCGCCGCACACCACCAAGCGTGCCATGTCGCTGCGGGCGACAGTGGCCGGTGCTGACAGGTTGGGTGCATGGCCGCCGATCACCGGCAGGCCGGTATGGCGTTGCAGAGCGTCGGCCAGGCTGAGCAGGTAGTGATCGGTGAAGACCCGACCGAACAGGGTCACGCCCCACGGCAGGCCGTTGTCCATGAAGGCACTCGGCACGGCGACGGCGGCATAGTCCAGCAGGTTCATGAAATTGGTGTAGTAACCCAGTTCCGAGTTGCGCAGCACCGGTTCAGCCTCCAGTTCGGCGAGGGTCACCGGGCGACCGATGGAGGGCGTCACTACGCAGTCGAGGCCTTCAAGGGTTTTGTCGCACAAGGTTTTGAGCACTTGCAGACGGTAGTGTGCACGGAACGTTTGCACGCCGGTCACGGCCGGTGCTTTCGACAGTACTGCGCGGATCACCGGCAATACCGCTTCCGGGTTCTGCTCCATCAGTTCGCCCGCAACGCTGTAGCGTTCGGCAACCCATGGACCGTCGTACAGCAGGCGCGCAGCTTCGAGGAAGGGCGACAGGTCCAGCGTCACGGCTTCGCCGCCCATCGCGGTCAGACGGTCGATGGCATCGCCAAACAGCAGGGGCCCTTGCTCGCAGCCGAAGAACGCCAGGTCTTGCGCACGGGGCACGCCGAAACGAAACGGGCGGGGCGCGCCGAACGCAGAGGCATCGTTCCACAGCGGGTTGCTGCGGCTGTATTCGTCATGCGGATCGAGTCGGGCTACCAGACCGAGCAACTGGCTGGCTTCGCGCGCAGTAGCGGTGAAGGTGGTTACGCAATCGAGGGTGCGGCAGGCCGGCACCACTCCTGCAGTGGAGATCAGGCCCTTGCTGGCTTTGAGTCCCACCAGATTGTTCAGTGCGGCGGGCACGCGTCCAGAGCCAGCGGTGTCGGTGCCGAGGGCGAAGCTGGCAACGCCAAGGGCCACGGCCAAGGATGATCCTGCGCTGGAACCGCCTGACGGGTACCCGGCCAGCACACTGTTTGGGCAGGCTCCATAGGGTGAGCGGCTGCCATTCAGCCCGGTGGCAAACTGGTCGAGGTTGGTTTTGCCCAACGGAATTGCGCCGAGGCCGATCAACTGCTCGACGATGGTCGCCGAGCGCTCAGGGGTATAGGCGAATGCCGGGCAGGCGGCGGTCGTGGGGATGCCGGCCAGGTCGATGTTGTCCTTGATCGCAAACGGCACGCCATACAGCGGCAAGTCGTTGAGGTCGCGGTGTTCCAGCGCGGCCAGATACGGTTCCAGCTCGGCAGCACTCAGTAGATGGATGAACAGGTGATAGTCCGGGTTCAACGCAGCGGCTTTTTCGCGCAGGGCGAGGATCAGTTGCCGCGGTGTCTGGCGACCGTCTTGATACGCGGCGCGAACGCTGTCGAGGCGCAGGTCGCTTGAATGCAGGTCATGGCTCATGGCGTAATTCCGTCAAAAAAATAAGTAGGTTCAGTCAGCTTCAAGCACCACGACCCGCTGCCCGGCGCGCACTGCCGAGCCGGGTTGCACCCGCACTTCAAGCACGGTGCCGGCCAGGGTTGCCAGTAGCGGAATCTCCATCTTCATCGACTCCAGAATCACCAGCACATCGCCCACTTCAACCCGATGGCCGACCTCGACCTGCACCTGCCACAGGTTGCCGGCGATATGGCTGTCGACGCCATGCTGACCTGCGTCAAGGGGCGTATCGTCGGTGGCTGGCATAGCGGCTTCGTCGCTTTCGAAATGTGCCTGGCCGCTGGCGATCCAGCGTTCGCGTTCGGCGTTGAAGGCCCCTTGCTGCTGCGCACGAAATGCGGCGATGCCCTCGGCTTCACGGGCGAGAAAGGCCTGATAGTCAGCCAGGTTCAAGGTGCTGTGCTCGATGCTCAGCGGGTACCGGCCCAAGGGGAAATCGCGGCGGATGCGCAGCAGTTCTTCAGCGCTGACCGGGTAAAAACGAATCTGATCGAAGAAGCGCAACAGCCACGGTTTGCCATCGAACGCCGCGACTTCGCGGTAGCGGTTCCACATCTGCAATGTGCGCCCGACAAACTGGTAACCACCGGGGCCTTCCATGCCGTACACGCACATGTAGGCGCCACCGATGCCGACCGAGTTCTCTGCCGTCCAGGTCCGTGCCGGGTTGTATTTGGTGGTAACCAGCCGGTGCCGTGGGTCGAGCGGGGTGGCGACAGGCGCGCCGAGGTACACGTCGCCCAGGCCCATCACCAGGTAACTGGCGTCGAACACCGTGCGCTGCACTTGGTCGAGGTTGGGCAGGTCGTTGATGCGGCGGATGAACTCCAGATTGCTTGGGCACCACGGGGCGTCCTTGCGCACGGTGGTCATGTACTTCTCGATGGCCAACTGGCACGCCGGGTCATCCCAGGACAGCGGCAAGTGCACGATTCGCGACGGCACTTGCAGGTCTTTGGCGGCGCACACGGCGTCCCATTCGCCGACGACGATATCCAGTAAATCCGCAAGCGGCAGTTGCTCGGGCTGGTAGTGCACTTGCAGGGAACGAATGCCCGGTGTCAGGTCGATTACGCCCTGTAGCGCTTTGGCTTCAAGGGCCTGCATCAGCGCATGGCCGCGAAAGCGTAATACCAGGTCCAGCTCAGGTGCGCCGATTTCCAGGAGCAAATGAGTGTCGCCAGACAGGCGCGCCACCAGCCGCGTGTCGTCCTGGCCGATGTCCAATACAACAGGTGAAATTAACCCTTGTGCGAGCGAATTCATTCGCGATGAGGCCAGATCAGACACCGCATCGTCTGCTTCGCGAATGAATTCGCTCCCACAGTCCTGAGCGGCGATACCTTCATCCTGTAGGAGCGCGCTTGCCCGCGATGAGGCCCGATCTGGCACCGCGTCGCCTTCCTCGCGAACACGTTCGCTCCTACAGAAGATCGCGCGTGCAGTCTCGATACTGACCGGATGAAATTGCACTTTGTCCCCGGCCTTGAGTTGCCCCAACTGCCAGAGGTCGGCTTCGATGATGGTCACCGGGCAGACGAAACCGCCCAGGCTCGGGCCATCCGGGCCAAGGATGACCGGCATGTCGCCAGTGAAATCCACGGCACCGATGGCGTACGGGTTGTCGTGGATGTTTGAGGGGTGCAAGCCCGCTTCGCCACCGTCGGCGCGGACCCATTCCGGCTTGGGACCGATCAGGCGGACGCCGGTACGGCTGGAGTTGAAATGCACTTCCCATTGGGTGGTGAAGAAGGTCTCGATGTAGCGCTCGGTGAAATATTCCGGCGCGCCATGCGGGCCGTAAATGACCCGGATCTGGCGCACTGCCGGCAAGGCCTGAAGCTGATTGTCCGGTACGCACTGACCGGCGCTGCGATCACTCAGGGCTGGAATGTGCAGCACGTCGCCAGCACGCAAAGCGCGGCCGCCATGCCCGCCAAACTGACCCAGGGTGAACGTGCTTTTGCTGCCCAGATAGTCCGGCAGCTCTAGCCCACCACGCACGCAGAGGTAACTGCGCGCACCGACGCCAGCGATGGTGCCCAGCGCCAGCGTCGAGCCGGCGGGTACCAGCAACGCGGTATTCAGCGCCTGGGGTTGACCGTCCAGGGTCAGCGGAATCGGCGCGCCGGTGATGGCCACCACTGCGTCGGTGTTGAAGCGCAGCAGCGGGCCGCTCATGGTGATTTCCAGCGCGGCACAGCCTTCGGCGTTGCCCAGCAAGCGGTTGCCCAGACGTAACGCGCGACTGTCCATTGGCCCGGACGGCGGCACACCGACCGCCCAATAACCGAGACGCCCTGGATAGTCCTGCACGCTGGTCTGGGTGCCACCGCTCAGCACTTCAAAGGTGTTGGCGTGATACACCAGACCTTCCAGGCAGCGGGTCCATGGCTGGCCGCTGGCGAAGGGCGCGTCGAGTAGAATCTGCCGCAGGTAATCGCGGTTGGTTTCTACGCCATACAAGTGGCTGTCGCTCAGCGCTTGAGCAAGTCCGGCGCTGGCCTGCTCACGGGTTGGCGCCCAACTGATCAGCTTGGCAATCATGGGATCGAAGAACGGCGGAATCTCGCAACCGGCTTCGACCCAGGTGTCGATGCGCAAGGTTTTGCCATCGGCCGCAGGGAAATTCACCGCAGTCAGCAAACCGGGGCAGGGCTGGAAATCCCGGCCCGGGTCTTCGGCATACAGCCGCGCCTGAATCGCATGACCGTTCGCCTGCAAGCCCTCGCTTAACTGGCTGAGTGGCGCCAAATCACCCGCCGCCAGCTGGACCATCCAGCTGACCAGATCGACGCCCCACACTTGTTCGGTGACTCCGTGCTCGACCTGCAAGCGGGTGTTCACTTCGAGGAAATAGAAACGCTGGTCCTCGCTGTCGAACACGAACTCCACGGTCCCGGCGCTGCGGTAATTGACCGCTTTGGCCAGCTTGATTGCTGCCGCACACAGTTCGTCGGCCATGCCGTCTGGCAGGTTCGGTGCGGGGGTTTCTTCGAGGACTTTCTGGTTGCGTCGTTGTACCGAGCAGTCACGCACGCCGAGGGCGATAACGTCGCCCTGGCCGTCGCCGAACACCTGCACTTCCAGGTGCCGGGCGCGCTGGATGTACTTCTCGATAAAGACCCCGGCGTCGCTGAAGTTGTTCTGCCCCAGACGTTTCACCGCGTCGAACGATTCGCTCAGCTCGACCGCGCTGCGGCACACGCGCATGCCGATCCCGCCACCGCCGGCCGTGCTTTTCAGCATCACCGGGTAGCCGATCAGCTCGCCCGCGTTGAGGGCATCGTCGAGGCTGTCGAGCAGTTCGGTGCCCTCGAGCATTGGCACGCCGTGTTGCTTGGCCAGAGCGCGCGCAGTGTGCTTGAGGCCGAACACCCGAAGTTGTTCGGGTGTCGGGCCGACGAAGGCGATGCCAGCGTCTTCGCAGGCTTGGGCGAACGCGGCGTTTTCGGAGAGGAAGCCATAACCGGGATGGATCGCCGTGGCGCCGCTGGCCTTGGCGATGGCGAGTATTTTATCCACCGCCAAATAGGTCCCGGCTGCGCCACCTTCACCCAGGCTGTGGGCTTCATCGGCTTGAAGAATATGCAGGCTGGCGGCATCGGCTTCGGAATAGACCGCCACGCCCTTGACCTGCAAGGCGCGAAGGGTACGCAGGATGCGGCAGGCAATGGCGCCACGGTTGGCGATCAGCAGTGTGTTGAACATGGCATAAACCCCAGAAACCGATGGCTGATCGGTTTCGTGCTGGGAAGCGGGCCGTCCCGCTGTTTTCGTAGTGCCTCGAGGCCGTCCTCGATGGCTAAACCCGGTGCTCTTGTAGAAGCTGCCGCAGGCTGCGATAAGGCCCGAAGCTCTGCTGGAGCGCTGCCGCCAAGGCGACAGATCGCAGCCTGCGGCAGCTCCTACAGAAAGGGGTGGTGTTCTGGCGGCATGCACTGTCCAGAGCGGCTTTGGCACAGGCTGAATAACCAGCGGCGCAGTTTCAAAAGATTCAGTTCCATATCAGCAGCTGCGCAGGTGTCGGGTTGTAGGCGTTGCACGGGTTGTTCAGTTGCGGGCAGTTGGAAATCAGTACGATCACGTCCATTTCCGCGCGCAGTTCGACGTATTTGCCGGGCGCCGAGATGCCATCTTCGAAGGTCAGGCCGCCGTCTGCGGTGACCGGCACGTTCATGAAGAAATTGATGTTCGGCCCGATGTCACCTTTGCTCAGGCGACCGTCATGGGCACAGGCGCGCAGGTAGTTGTCGCGGCAACTGTGCATGTGGCGCTTTTCCAGGGCGTAGCGCACGGTGTTGCTCTCCTGCGCGCAGGCGCCGCCGAGGGTGTCATGGCGTCCGCAAGTGTCTTCGACGATGGTCAGCATCGGTTTGCCGAGGTTGGAATACAGCACGCTGCCGGTGGTCAGGTACACGCTGTTCTGCCGCCGCAAGGTGCGCTGCACGTCATACCGTTCGCGGGGGTTGGCCAGGCTGTAGAACAGCGTATCGACCGCTTGATTGCCTTCCAGGTCGAGGATGCGCAGGGTTTGCCCGGCCTTGACTTCGGTCAGCCAGGGCTCGCCTGCGGGGATGGTCGCGTTGTAGATCGCCGCTTCCGGCTGTTTGGAGAGTGTGGTCATGGCAGCGATCCTCAGGCGAACAGGCGATCAGTGTTGATAAAGCCGCGCTCGTTTTCCGGGCGCGAGGTGCGGCAGTGTTCGGCGACGCCGGGGTCGGCGTTCATCCAGCTGAGCTTGAGCGGTTGGGGCGCGTACTGTGGATCAGGGTCCATCGGGTGCTGCAGGGCCGTCAGCACCACCAGGGTGTCCATCGGCGCGTACAGCTCGATGTAGTCACCGGCTTTGGCGTTGTTCGCAACGAAGTGAAAGTGTCCGTCTTCGTCGACGCTGACTTTGCTGAACAGGTTCAGGGTCATCAACAGGTCGGACAGGCCCAGGCCCCATTTGCCCAGTTCCACCAATAGGTTATCGGTGCCGTTGCGAAAGAAGCCGTTGCGCAGCTCCTGATAGCGGCCTTGACCATACTTTTCCGCGACCTCTTCAGCGCACAGCACTCCACCGAAGCTGTCGCTCCAGCCGCAGGTGTCCGCCGTTATCGCTGCCAGCACCCGGCCCATGTCCGAGTACAGGCAATGGCCGCGGGTGAGCTTGGCGGTGTGTTGGCATTTGAGGCTGTCCGGCAGGTTCAGTCGCTCGGTTTTCTCGTTGGCGTTAAGCAGGGTCAGGCTGACGTTGGCACCGCCACGGATGTCGGTCAGGCGCAGCAGTTGGCCGCGCTTGAGCACGAACGAACGGTGGCCGCCGCCGGGCAAGATTTCTTCAGCAAAGACGGGGAACAGGGAGGTTGAATCGGTCATGTGCGCGTTCATAAAAATGATCCTCTAAACCGTTTGCAGCGAATCAATAGCGGCGCGTGCGGCGTGGCGATCGCTGTTCAAGGGAATGTCGTAGGTGATGCGGGCGCCATAAGCGCCGGGCGCGTGGGGGTCATGGCGAACCTTGTCGAACACCAGCAGACGGGTGCCGAGGTTGAAGCCCTCGGACAGGTCGTGGGTGACCATGAACACAGTCAGGCGGGTCTCGCGCCACAGCTCCAGCAACAGGACATGCATGTCCTTGCGGATACCCGGATCGAGCGCGCCGAAAGGTTCGTCCAGCAGCAACACACGCGGTTTCATGATCAGCGCTTGAGCGATGGCCAGCCGTTGCTGCATGCCGCCCGACAGTTGCGTCGGGTACTTGTCCTGCGCATGGGCCAGGCCCACTTTGCTCAGCAGTGCTGCGGCCTGTTCCCGAGCCTCGCGTTTGGCCGTGCCGAACAGGCGTCCAAGCAGGGGCGAGCGAGGCAGCTCCAGACCCAGAGCAACGTTGTCCAGGACTGACAGATGCGGAAACACCGAGTAGCGCTGAAACACCACGCCACGGCTGGCGTCCGGTTCGCCGGCAAGCGGCTTGCAGTCGAGATGGATCTGGCCGCGACTGGGCACTTCCTGGCCGAGCAACAAGCGCAAGAACGTGGATTTGCCGCAGCCCGAGGCGCCGACCAAGGTGCAGAACTCACCTTCGTTGACGCTCAGGTTCAGGCCTTCGAGCACCACTTGATCGTCGTACTGTTGCCAGACGTTTTTCACCGAAATAAAGCTCATCCGCGTGCCCCTTCATACCAGGGGAATGCACGCCGGGTCAGGGCCTTGAGCCCCCAATCCATTAGCCAGGCGAGCAGGGTGATCCAGACCACGTAGGGCAGGATCACGTCCATGGCCAGGTAGCGCCGTACCAGAAAAATCCGATACCCCAACCCGTCGGTAGACGCGATGGCTTCGGCCGCGATCAGGAATAACCAGGCCGAACCCAGCACTAGACGCAAGGCAATCAGCAGACGTGGCAGCAGTTGCGGCAAGACCACCCGCAGGATCAAGGTCCAGGTCGAGGCGCCAAGGGTTTGCGCCTTGATCAGCAGCTCGACCGGAATCTCCCGGGCGCGCTGCTCCAGATCCCGCGCCAGGATCGGTGTAATGCCAATCACGATCAGCATGACTTTCGACAGCTCACCCAAGCCAAACACGATGAACAGGATCGGCAGAATCGCCAGCGGCGGGACCATCGACAACACCGTCAGCAGCGGCGACAACGGTGCGCCGAACAGCGGCAGAATCCCCGATGCGATACCCAGACACAGGCCGAGCAGAGCGCTAATGCCAAGACCAATCGCCAGGCGTTTCAGGCTGGAGGCGGTGTCTTGCCACAGCAGGTAGCCGCCGCTGCGTTGGTCTTCGGTAAAGGCCATGCGCTTGACCGCATCGGTCATCTGCACCGCGCTGGGCAGCAGTTTGTCGTTGGGGTTTTCCGTCAGCCGGGTGGCTGAGCCCATGAAATAGGCGAACAGCAACAAGGCGAACGGCAGGATCACCAAAATCAGACGGCTGGCGCGATCCGGGCGGCGGTTTATCAAGCGCATGGCAATAACCTTTGGGCTGGGACGCGATTACAATTTGCCTTCGGCAGCCATCTGTACGTAGCTCGGGTCGAAGCGCAGCTTGAGGTTGTTCTTGTCGCCGCTGGTCACGCCGTTGGCGAAAGACATGCCGATTGCACTGGTGTCCTTGGCGCCTTCACCGAGCAGCCCATGTTGAAAGGAGAACTCGGCGACCTTGCGCATGGTCTGTGGCAGTTGAGCGCTGGTGGCGAAGTCGAGCGCTTCCTTGGGGGTCGCGAACAGCTTGGTGGTGTCCAGTTGCGACTGGAAGCCAGCCAGGTCGGTGCCCGAGGCTTTGGCCATGTGCTCCAGCGCGGCGGTGCTGGCGGCGGACTTGCTGTTCATCAGCGCGACCACTTCGAACCAGGCGCCGGTCAGGGCCTTGCCCAGTGCCGGGTTGTCTTTCAGGGTCTGGGTGTTGACCACCATCATGTCCATGATTTCGCCAGGGATCTTGCTCGAATCGAACACCTCGGTCACACCGGGCTTGGCCTTGATGTCCGAAAGCATTGGGTTCCAGGTGGTCACGGCTTTGGAGTCATCGGTGTTGAATGCCGCAGAAATGTCCGCGTCGGAGGTGTTGACGACCTTGAGGTCTTTCTCGGTAAGGTCAACGCTGTCCAGGGCACGGGCCAGCAAGTAGTGAGACACCGACAGCTCGACCAGATTGACCTTCATGCCTTTGAGGTCGGCGACTTTCTTGCCTTCACCCTTGATCACGACGCCGTCGTTGCCGTTGGAGAAATCGCTGACGATCAGCGCGGTGCTGTCGACGCCACCTGCGGCCGGGATGGTCAGGGCATCCATGTTGGTCATGGAGCAGCCATCGAATTGGCCTGCGGTGTATTGGTTGATCGATTCGACGTAGTCGTTGATCTGGGTGACATCGATGGTGATGCCGTATTTCTTCGCCCATTTGTCGACGATGCCTTGGGTGCCTGCGTATTCCCAGGGCATCCAGCCGGCATAGATGGTCCAGCAAACGTTGAAGTGTTCTTTCGGGGCGGCGTGTGCCGAGAGGCTCAATGCCGCGACGAGGCCAGCAGCGAGCATGGCGAACAGACGGGGTTTTTTAATGTTGTTCTGCATGTAAGAACCTCCAGTAGGAAAAAAACGAGCGGTCAGGAGTCACGCGACACCACTGGTGTCCTGTCTCCCGGGCTTTTATCCCGCCGTGTAACCTCTACTGGAGGTCGCCAACTCTCGGACCAGCCACTCGCGTCAAGCGAATCGGAACCCTAGTCAGCTATTGCAAATTGTGGTGCCGCGAACCTGTTTTGACTCCTGCACATCAAGTCATAAGCGAGAGGCGTGCCAAGTTTCACCAAGCCTTGCGGCAGGTGGGTTGCGCCGTTGAGGGGGGAGTGAATATGGGCGTTGGCGCTTTATCGTGGTGCGGGTGCGCACCGGTTCGGGGCGCGGTTCAAGCGGATATAGTTTTTGCGGCAGGGCACTCGGTGGATTATTTGCGGTCTGATTTTTCGTCAGTCAGCGGTTTTGACCGATGCCGACCAGCGTCGCTGGTTTGTGCTCTCTAGCGGTCCAGGAGGCCGCCATGTATCGACGACCCTTGCTTATAGTTGTGCTGGGTTTAGCCCTCTCTGGTTGTTATGCAGGTCCCGGTTATTACGAATCCGATGTCTATACACAGCCCGTTTACGGTGGCGCTTACTACGGCAGTTACGATCGATCCTACCGTCCGAGCTATTACGTAGCGCCTCCCCGCTATTACGGGCCACGTCCGGCGCCTTACTACGCCCCTCGGCCTGATTATGGTCCTAGACCTATGCCCTACGCCGGGCGGGGTTACTACCGCGGTGGTCAGGGTGACCACGACGGTCGTGGCGGACACGCCAACCCTTCATGGAATGAAGGCCGGAATGACGGTGACCGTGGCCACGGTGGTGGCGGTCGCGGTCACGATAATGGTTCAGGCGGCCGGGGTGATCACGGTAATCGCGGAGGCGACGGCCGTGGCGGCGATGGTCGGGGTGGAAACAGGTGACGAGTCGTTTCGGCGGCGCTTCACCTGCTTCAAGGGCTTAGTAGTCTGAAAGGTCCGCCAGGGGGTGCCGTCCCTCCCAGACCTTGGCGAAGTGCGCATCGATCACGGCGTCCGGGATGTTGGCGACGTCTTGCCAATGCCAATGAGGCTTTTGATCCTTATCGATCAGTCGCGCCCGGACGCCTTCGCTGAACTCGGGATGACGACAGCAGTTCAGGCTCAGGGTGTATTCCATCTGGAATACCTGAGCCAGCGACATGTGTCGGGCACGGACGATTTGTTCCCACACCAGATGGGCAGTCAGCGGGCAACCTTCAGTCAGATTTTTCGCCGCACGGCTGAGCAGGGCATCGCCGTGCGTGTTCCATTGACTGATGGCGCGCCAGGCGCACGGCAGGGTCGCGACGTCCAGCAACTCATCGATCTGCGCTCGACGCGGCAGCCATTGCGCATCGGGCAATTGCCCAATGGCCTCCTGTTGCAGCGCCTTGAGCAGGCTGTTGAGTTGCACCGAGCTTTGTTCCTGCCAGTTCAGTTGCAGCAGCCCCTCGACCAATTCTTCTTGCTGTTCATCCAGCAGAAAGCGGTCAGCCAGGTCCAGATCCAGCGCGTCGCGTCCGTTGATGTGTGCGCCGGTCAATCCGAGGAACAGCCCCAGTTTGCCGGGCAGTCGGGAAAGGAACCAACTGGCGCCGACATCAGGGTATAAGCCAATGCTGACTTCCGGCATTGCCAGGCGACTGGTCGGGGTGACGATGCGAATGCCTGCGCCCTGCAGCAAGCCCATGCCACCGCCCAGCACGTAACCATGGCCCCAGCAGATCAAGGGCTTGGGGTACGTGTGCAGACGGTAATCGAGCCGGTATTCCGCCGCGAAAAAATGTGCGGCCAGTGGTGGGACTTCGCCGGGATGGGCACGGCAAGCGTCGACCAATGTTCGTACATCGCCGCCCGCGCAAAAAGATTTCGAGCCATTGCCGCGCAGCAGTACGCAAACGATTTGCGGGTCATCGGCCCATTTTTCAAGACGATCCATCAGCGCCTGGATCATCGGCAGCGACAATGCGTTCAGAGACTTTTCCGCATCCAGGCTGGCAACACCAATGCGCGCGCCGTCTTGGGCGTGGAGTTCTTCAAATTGCAGATTCATCATGACCTCTCGGGGGGCGGGGCAACTGTCCATTGAGTCTGTGATACCCCTATGCGGGGGTAAGTTGCAAACGGTGATTGCAGGGAGTGTAGGAAAGAGGCGAGAGCGGCGTGGTGCAATGACATTGGTCGATTGACATCGGCGGCCAGCTTTCCTAGTGTCCGCGCATTGATTTTTGCAGGTGTGCCATGACAAACGACGACCGTATCAAACTCGAATCCGGCTGGAAGCACGCGTTGCGTGAGGAATTCGAAAAGCCGTATATGAACGAACTGCGTGAGTTCCTGCGCCAAGAGCACACCGCAGGCAAGGAAATCTATCCACCGGGCCCGATGATCTTCAATGCCTTGAATTCGACGCCGCTGGACAAGGTCAAGGTGGTGATCCTGGGCCAGGACCCGTATCACGGCCCCGGTCAGGCCCACGGCTTGTGCTTCTCGGTGCAGCCAGGCGTGCCGACGCCGCCGTCGTTGGTCAACATCTATAAAGAACTCAAGCGCGACCTGAACATCGACATCGCCAATCACGGCTGCTTGCAGTCCTGGGCTGATCAGGGCGTGCTGCTGCTCAACACCACCATGACCGTAGAGCGCGCGAACGCCGCTTCACACGCGAAAAAAGGTTGGCAGATCTTCACCGATAAGGTGATCGAGGTGGTCAGCGAACACCAGCCGCATCTGGTGTTTATGCTGTGGGGGGCTCATGCCCAAAGCAAACAGAAACTGATCGACGCCAGCAAACACTTGGTACTGACCTCAGTACACCCCTCGCCGCTGTCCGCCTACAAAGGCTTTCTCGGCAACGGGCACTTCGGCCGGGCCAACAAGTTCTTGCAGCAGAATGGATTGACGCCGATTGACTGGAGATTGCCGCCGGTTTAACGCGGTATGGCTGATAGCCTGCGGGACATAGAGTGGGCTTTAGTTGATTGATGAGGCATGCGTGTGGACGCGCTTTATGGTCTTTGTGGGAGGTCGGCGATGTAGAAAATGCACCCTGGCATATCGGCAGGAGGGAACTAGAGAAACGCCTGCGATAGCGCTCAAACTGTTGAGCAGGCGGGTTCAATCAGTGAATTTCAAGAGGGTACTTTTTTTGGACATGCTCTTTTCTCGGAAAGGCTTCGATAGAAGAGGATGGCCATAATAACTAAAATGGCGCCCGCCACCGTTAAAGGGGTGACGGTGTTGTCAAAGACCCAGTAATCCAATGCTATTGTTATAATCGGGACCATGTAGAAAAGCACACTGACATTGCTGGCTGCGTTTTTTGATAGCATGTAAAATAGCAACAATACTGCGCCTGTTGAAACGACAAGAATCATCCATGCCGAGGCTATAATGAATTTCGCGTTTATCGTGGCCTGCCAGTCTGTGCACAAGGCTACAATAAAAAATATGATAGAAGCCGCCAAGTTTTGATAAAAAGCTGAGACAAGAGGGTGAGCGGCGACCTTTTTTTGACAAACGGTGCCGACACTCATCGCACATACAGACGCGATGCCAAATGTAATACCCACGTATGTTAATTCGCTGATTTCACGAGCGCCTGAGACTGCGATTCCCAGTCCTAAAAATCCCAACAGTAATATCAGATAGCCTTTTGCTCCAACCTCTTCTCTCGCAATTATTGGGGTGAGAATCGGCTGTAGGCCGAGGATGATTGAAAGTACACCAGGTGATAATTTATTATCGATGGCTAGAAAAAAGAAACTTTGGTACGCCACTTGTAGAAGGATGCCTGTAAACAGCATTTTCATTATCAATAAAGCTGGCAGCTTGATAAGTTCAGAAAATACTGCTCGCTTAAATATGAGTGCGCATATGAAAGACAAAACCAAAAGCGTGCCGATGGCCCGGACGGCAAGAAACGACCATACGGATGCCTCTTGAAGTCCAAGTTTTACAAAAATTGCTCCACTGCTCCACATCAACAGGAATACAAGTGGTACGCCTCTCATGAGGAGCGTCATTGAAGTTACTCCTCAGTTTTCCCAGCGTTCAATAGTGAATCGCTCACCTATCTCTCGGTGCTCAGTGAGATACTTTTTGAGTGCTTTGGACTTTTCCACTACCGCCTGGTTTTTAGCGACGGTAGCGCCTTGGATCAACCAGTCATAGCATGCTGTAACCGATATGTTGTGTTTGAAATGATATTTTGAATACTCAAAAAGATAATTTTTGAAGTTCTCTTTTGAGATTGTTTCCCCTATGGCTGCAATGATTTCATTGCTTTTTTCTTTCGGCATGTCCGGGCGATCAATGTGTATGTGGCGGCTTCCTTTGGATATATTTGCTGCGGGATGGAAAATATCTGTGTCTTTAAAGGCTTTGTCAAAAACGAAGTCCAAACAAATGAACATTCTGCTTTTGTTGGAGAAATTTATAGCGGCATGGTTTATGGCTGCGTCCAAAAACCATACCTCTCCAGGCCGCATCTGGAATACAGCGTGCTCATCCGAATGAAATGAGTCTGCGTTGTATTCTATGGGCACAAAGACCCGAAAGTAGGTAACGTTTGAATCAAACTCTACGAAGTCACGATGAGGAATGACCATGCCCTCAATAAGATTTCTTGCGCGAACCATCTTTACGTTCGCGAAGTTAAAGTTATCGTTGAGCATCCTCATGATATTAGGGCAGTGTGCCATGTATTCAGTAGGCAAAGAGGTTGCGCAGTTTTTGTATTGTGAATCATCTTTGTTGCCAGAACTGTTGAATAGAGATAAATTCTTCCAGTAACCTTGTGCGAACTCGTCGTATTCTTCGGATAACTTTGTAATTGAATTTAAATAAGCGAGGTCAGAAGTGACATTGTATCCATCCATGTTGATGGCACCAATGATGTGTGATGGCATGTGCTTCTCCTTTGAATGATGGAGAAAGTGTACAGACATGCTTTACATCACTAAAGATCATAAATATGATGCTTTGCATCATATTTTGTGATCGAGAAAGACATGAATCTTGACACCGCGCAACTCAGGATCTTTGCCACCGTGGCGGAGCTTAGAAGCTTCACAAAGGCGTCAGAGCGTCTTTTTCGGGTTCAGTCTGCAATAAGTCAGCAGATTCAGAGGCTAGAGAATCAGGTCGGTTTTGAGCTTTTCATCCGAGACCGAAAGGGACTGCGGATCACCGTAAAAGGTGAGGCTTTGCTTGCGTTCGCTTTGAAAATGCTTGCTATAAATGACCAGGCGGTACTCTCTCTACTTCGTGAGGTACCAGTCGGACGTCTTAGGATCGGTACCTCCGATACTTACGCGACATGTTTTCTTTCTGGCATTTTGCGCGAATGTTCTCGAGTTTATCCTGGTTTGGAAATCGAGGTTCATTGTGGTTACAGTCGGGATATATGGACTCAATACGAGCAGCGTCAGTTAGATCTGGCTCTTACACAGTGTTGCCCTTCCGGTTATGAATCAGAGCGGGTACATATTGAGCCTCTGCGATGGGTGTGTGCAAAAGATAGTAATGTTTATCAAAATAATCCAGTCCCCCTTGCCTTGTTTACGGAGGGTTGTGCTGACAGAAATATTGCAATTAAGGCACTGGCTGGCGTCCACAAAGATTACTGCATAAACTTTCACAGCACTAGCCATGCGGGGATATTAGCCGCTGTCCGTTCTGGATGTTCAGTGTCGGCTCTCCTTGCTAGCACGGCTGCACCGGATTTGCGCACATTGAGTCGCTCCGATGGGTTTCCATTATTAGATAGTCTCGAAATTTCAATGGCCTACCATGACCATGGCGAGTCTTCTTTGGCTTCTTGCTTTGCTGAAATAGTTCGCTCATATTTCAGTTTGATGTCGATTAGTGATCAAGTAATCTCTACTCAGCCCGCTTATCCCAATGCCGAAACAGCGGCTCGGCGAGGAACAGCACAAACAGCAGGCGCATGACCTGCATTGCCGTGACCAGCGGCACCGACAGTTGCAAGACTTCTGCTGTCAGGCTCATTTCGGCGATGCCGCCGGGCATCATGCCCAGGGTCAATGAGCGCAGATCCAGATGGGTCAGCGCACTCAGGCCTAACGCGGCGAGGGCGGCGATCAGCATGGTCAGTGCGGTGCCCAGCAACGTTCGGCCAATAAACGACGGCGCCCGCCGAAAGAACGAGCGATTGAAATGGCAGCCCAGGCCGCTGCCGATCAGCCATTGGCCGATCTGGCTGCCGCCTTGGGGTAAGCCGATGTGCAAGTCCCAAGTGATGCTCACGGCCGCACTGAGCAATAGCGGCCCGAACAACCATGGATTGGGTTGCTTCAGCCGTTGCCAGAGCCACGCCAGCAATCCGCCTGCGGGAAACAGCACCAGCAGCCAGGGCCAGTCGACGGCTGCCGGATTCGATGCGGGCGCACCGTCGCCGAGCAGGTACTTGAACAGTGCTGGCACGCACAGCACCACCATCAGTACCCGCAAACTCTGTCCCGCCGCGACGCTGCTGAGGATCGCGCCGTTGCGCGCCCCGAGGTTGACCATTTCGCCAGAGCCGCCCGGCATGCTGGAGAAGAACGCCGTTGCGCGATCTTCGCCGCTACGTCGCATCAGCCAGACTCCGACCACGCTGGAAACACTGGTGACCAGTGCACCAAAGAAGATCAGGCCGAAATGCGACATGACCTGTTCGATGACAACCGGCGTGAAGTGCAGGCCGATGCCAATCCCGACAATCCACTGCCCGCCTTTACGTCCTCCGGGGATTTCCGCCAGTTGCCAGGGCGTCAGGCAGCGCACCAGGATGATCGCCAGCAGCGAGCCCACCATCCACGGCAGCGGCCAGCCGACCTGGCTGGCGAGGTAACCGCCCAGCAGGCCGACCAGCGGGGTTCCCCACCACGTGTTTAAGGGGCGATCAGACATTAGCCACGGCACGCCGCTGCAGGGAGCGCTTGCGCCAGATCCGCACGATAGGCATCAACAGCATGATGGCCGTCAGCACCCATATCCCGAATGTGATCGGGCTGGACCAAAGGATCTCCAGCGCACCGTTCGAGATCGACAGCGCACGGCGCAGGTTCTGCTCCATCAAACCACCGAGGATAAAGCCCAGCAGTACCGGCGACAGAGGGAAGTCCATCTTGCGCAGGATGTAACCGAAGATACCGATGCCGACCATCAAGAACAGGTCGAAGGTGGTGGCATGCACGGCGTAGACGCCAATCGCAGTGATGATCGCGATCACCGGCACCAGTGCCCAGTTCGGCACGGCGAGGATGCGGGTGAAGATGCGGATCATCGGGATGTTGAGGATCACCAGCATGACGTTGGCGACGAACAACGAGGCGATCAGGCCCCAGACGATGTCGGGCTGCTGTTGAAACAGCAATGGGCCGGGTGTGATGTTGTACAGCGACAACGCGCCGATCATCACTGCCGTAGTGCCCGAGCCTGGAACGCCGAGGGTCAGCATCGGCACCAGCGCGCCACATGCCGCACCGCCGATGGCGGTTTCCGGGGCCGCGAGGCCGCGTATGTCACCCTGTCCGAATTTGCCGGACTTGCCCGCCAGACGCTTCTCGGTCATGTAGGCCACGGCGCTGGCCAGTGTCGCGCCGGCACCCGGCAGCACGCCCATGATAAAACCTAGTACACCGCAACGCAGGTTCACCACGAACACCGAGCTGGCCTCTTTGAAGTTGAACATCATGCGGCCGGTGGCTTTGACCGCCTCTTGCCCGCGATGGGTTTTTTCCAGCAGCAATAGAATTTCGCTGATCGAGAACAGCCCCAGAACCAACACCACGAACTGAATCCCGTCAGTCAGGTGGATATTGTCGCCGGTAAAACGGTACACACCGCTGTTGGCGTCGATGCCGACCGTGGACAGAAACAGCCCGATCAGCGCTGCGATAAAGGTCTTCAGCGGACGATCACCGGCCATGCCGCCGAGGCAGACGATCGCGAACACCATCAGTACGAAATATTCCGCCGGTCCGAAGGCAATCGCCCACTTCGCCAGCAAAGGGGCGAACAGCACCATGCCGCAGGTGGCAATGAACGCACCGATAAACGAGCTCCACGCCGACAGCGACAAGGCGACACCGGCCAGGCCCTGGCGAGCCATCGGGTAACCATCGAGGGTGGTCATCACGGTGGACGCCTCGCCTGGAATGTTCAGCAGGATCGAGCTGATCCGGCCGCCGTATTCGCAGCCCAGGTACACCGCGGCCAGCAGGATCAACGCCGACTCAGGGGGTAACCCGAGGGCGAACGCGATAGGGATCAACAGCGCCACGCCATTGATCGGGCCAAGGCCGGGCAGTAGGCCGACAACGGTGCCAATCAGGGTGCCACACAGGGCGGTGATCAAGTTGTAAGGGGTCAGCGCAACGCCGAAGCCTTGGCTCAGGTAGCTAAAAGTGTCCACATTAATTCTCCAGAACGTCGAGCAGGCCCAACGGCAACGGAACGTCCATGGCTTTATCGAACAACAGGTAAAGGCCGATGCTGATCAAGGTCACGACCACCACGCTCAGCTTCCAGCGACCGCCGTACAGGCGGGCCATGGGGATGCCGATCAGGATGCTGCTGAGGATGAAGCCCAAGGGTTCGAACAGGCCGGCGAAAATAAGGAGCAACACCGTGCAGGCGGCGATTTTGATCAGGGTAGGGCGGTCCAGTTGAGGGTCTTCTTCGCTGTGGACGAGGGGTGTCGGGCGAAACAGCATGTACAGCAAGCCCAAGCCCATCAGTCCCAACATCAGCAGGGGAAACGCCCGAGGCCCTACAGGTTCATAGGAAAATGCGGCCTGATAAGGCCAGGCCATCAGCGCAAGGCCGACGCACGCCAGCAGCAACGCCGAGGCGAAAATTCGTTGTAAGAGCATGGGTAACTCCTGTGTTGCATCGCCGCGAATGGGCGACGCAACCACTGATATCAATTGAGTTCAATCACTGAATCAGGCCGAATTCCTTGGCCAGGATCTTGTAGTCGGCGACCTGTTTTTTCACGTACGCGTCCAGCTCTGGGCCGGTCATGGCAAAGGGGAACAATTCGCGCTGGTCACGCAGCTTGGCGAAATCATCGGAGGCCAGCAGCTTGTCGAAAGCCGCTTTCCACCACGCGTAGTCTTCGTCGCTGACTTTTGGCCCGAGGTAGAAGCCGCGAACCACCGGCCAGACGATGTCGTAGCCTTGTTCCTTGGCGGTCGGGATGTCTTTCATTTCCGGCTCGTCCAGGCGTTTTTCGGAGAACACGGCGAGCAGGCGCATGTCTCCGCTGAGGATGTGCGGCATGGAGTCGGAGATGTCGGTGCTGCCCACTTGAATGTGGCCGCCGAGCAACGCAGTGGCGATTTCACCGCCGCCTTCAAGGGCGACATAGCGCAGGTCGCGCGGGTTGATGCCAGCGGCCTTGGCGATCAGGGCGGTCTGCATCCAGTCTTGGCTGCCGACGGTGCCTCCAGAGCCAATCACCACTTTGCTCGGGTCTTTTTTCAGCGCTTCGACCAGGTCGTTGAGGTTCTTGTAGGGCGAGTCGCTTTTCACCGCGATGGCGCCATAGCTGGTGCCGACCGCCGCGAGCCAGCGCACGGCGTTCTCATCGAAGCGGCCGAATTTGCCCTGCGCCAGGTTCAGCAGCGAGCCGCTGGACCAGGCCACCAGCGTGCCGGCGTCGGCCGGTCGCTGGGCAACCACTGCGTTGTAGGCCACTGCGCCGACACCGCCGGGCATGTAGGTCACGCGCATCGGTTTGCTCAGCAGCTTTTCGTTGACCAACGCGCTCTGTGCCAGCTTGCAGGTCAGGTCAAATCCGCCCCCCGGCGAGGCCGGCGCGATGCATTCCGGGCGCTTGGGTTCAGCCGCGACCAGTTGGGTCGCCACTAACATGCAGCTGGCGGCGAGGGCGAAACGACGCAAAGATAAAGTCATGGTTGTCTCCAGGGGAGTTGTTATTTTGGGCTCAGCTGTTCTAACGGTTACCAGATCGCGACCGTGTAACTGACCAGCAGGCGCACTTCATCGGCGTCCCGAGCGAAGTTCGACCGGTATGTCGCGTTGCGCAGGCGCACGGCGACGTTTTTCAGCGCGCCGCTCTGTACCACGTATTTGATTTCGCTGTTGCGTTCCCATTCTTTGCCTTCGCCGTCATGGCTCGCAACTTTGGCGTTGTCACCACTGACGTAGCGGCTCATGAATGTCAGGCCGGGGACGCCCAGCTTGGCGAAGTCATAGTCGTAACGCGCTTGCCAGGAATGCTCGTTGGCTTCGGCGAAATCACCGATTTGTACAAAGTTGACCAGGAAGGGATCGCTGCCATCGATGTACGGAAAGGCGTTATCACCGGACATGTGTTGATAACCGGCGCTGAATTTGTGGCCGCTGAGGGCATAGCTGACGATGCCGTTGAGCGATTTGTTATCGATGTTACCGCCGCGAGCCGAACCCTGGTCGCCGCTGACCGCGAGACGCACATCAGTGGCCAGGGTGCCGGGGCCCACGGGTTGCGAGGCGACAAGGCCGACAAAGTGCTGGTCGTAGACCTGATCAAGTTGAGCAAAGTGATAGCTGGCAGTGATTTTGTCGGTGAGTTTGTAATCAAACCCGGCCATGTCGAAGTGATCACCCATCACTGTGCCGGTGAAGCGTTTGTTCTTGTTGTTCAGCGCGATGTCTTCGCTGCTGGTGTCATCGCGGTCCTTGACCTTCTCCAGGCGACCGCCGGTAAAAGTCAGGTTCTTGAACTCTTTGGAGGTGAGCATGCCGCCTTCGAAGGTCTGCGGCAGGATGCGCCCGTCATTGGGCTTCAACGTTTGCAGCTCAGGGATCAGCGTGCCGACTTTCAGTTCGGTGGCCGAGATTTTCATCTTGCCCGTCAGGCCCCACTTGGAATATTCGTCGGCGGCGCGGCCGTTGTCGTGGGTCGGTAGCAGGCCGGTGCCAGTGCGATCCGGGCTTGAGTCGAGCTTGACCCCCAGCATGCCAATGGCGTCCAGGCCGAACCCAACGGTGCCTGCGGTGTAGCCCGACTGGACGTTGAGGATAAAGCCCTGGGCCCACTCGTCGCGCTTGGATTGCTGGGCGCTGGTGCCGTCGCGGAAATCGCGGTTGAAGTACATGTTGCGGGTTTCCAGGCTGGCGCTGCTGTCGTCGATAAAATCGGCGTAACTGAGCGGGCTGAAACCGGCAAGGGCAACGGCGCTGGCAAGAGCGGAGGGGTTTAGGCGAAGGGAACGAGCAGGCGAGGCGGCCTGAGGCTGCAAGGACAGCGTCATGAAATACTCCGTTGTTGTTATTATTTTTTAATAAAGCCTCTGAAAACGCTTCGAGGCGCTTTTCAGTTTTCGGCAGGCATTACCCACCGCAGTTCGATGCTAGAAGGTGAAGCTTTCACTAACCTTTCAGCGGTCTTTCAGCCGCCGTTGATTTTTTTCTGTGCTTCACAGTCAGCGATGCGGCTGTAAACTCCGGGCCCTATAAGCCCAAGAATCTGGAGAAGTCGATGCGTGTTCTTCTCGTCGAAGACCATCTGCAATTAGCTGAAAGCGTGGCTCAAGCCCTTAAAAATATGGGGTTGACCGTGGACGTTCTGCACGATGGAGTGGCCGCCGATCTGGCCTTGAGCACTGAGGAATACGCGGTCGCGATTCTGGACGTGGGCTTGCCACGCATGGACGGTTTTGACGTGTTGGGCCGCTTGCGTGCCCGAGGCAAGAATCTGCCGGTGCTGATGCTGACCGCGCGTAGCGATGTCAAAGACCGTGTGCATGGCCTCAATCTGGGTGCCGATGACTATTTGGCCAAACCCTTTGAACTTACCGAGCTGGAAGCACGGGTCAAGGCGTTGCTCCGCCGTAGCGTGCTCGGCGGCGAACGCCAGCAGCGTTGCGGGGTGCTGGTCTATGACCTCGACACTCGGCGCTTCACCCTTGGCGAGGAGCTGTTGGCCCTCACGTCTCGTGAGCAGGCAGTGCTTGAGGCGCTGATCGCCCGACCTGGCCGGGTGATGAGTAAAGAACAATTGGCGTCGCAAGTGTTCGGCCTTGATGAAGACGCCAGCCCCGATGCCATTGAAATCTACGTGCACCGCCTGCGCAAAAAGCTTGATGGTCAGCCTGTCGGCATCGTCACGTTCCGCGGTCTTGGTTACTTGCTGGAAAGCCGTGATGCTTAGGCTGCTCGCCCACAGCAGCCTGCGCTGGCGGTTGTTGTGGAACCTGGGTCTGCTGCTCACCGTATTGATGCTGGCCAGCGGCTTGAGCGCTTACTGGAATGGTCGCGAAGTGGCCGACACCGCCTATGACCGAACCTTGCTGGCGTCGGCGCGAACCATTGCTGCCGGGCTTTCGCAGCGCGACGGCGGTTTGAGCGCCGATGTGCCCTATGTCGCGCTGGACACCTTTGCGTATGACAGTGCGGGGCGGATCTATTACCAGGTCAACGACATCAACAAGAAGCTGATCTCTGGCTATGAAAACCTTCCCGCGCCGCCGCCGGGCACCCTGCGCACGGATGACTATCCGGCGCTGGCGAGCTTTTACAATGGGCGGTATCAGGGGCAGGACGTACGGGTGGTCAGCCTGCTCAAGCCCGTCAGCGAACCTAACATGAACGGCATGGCCGAAATTCGCGTGGCCGAGACGGAGGAAGCCCGGGTGCGTATGGCGCGCAGCCTGATGGCTGACACGTTATTGCGTCTGGGCATGCTCGGCATGGGCGCATTGGTGTTGGTATGGTTCACCGTCAGTGCCGCGTTGCGCCCGCTGGAGCGTTTGCGCACTGCGGTCGAAGAGCGCCAGCCGGACGATCTTAGCGCGTTGCCGCTGGTGGAAGTCCAGCGTGAGTTGCGCCCGCTGGTGGGTGCGCTCAATCACTTCACCGAACGCCTGCGCGTGCAGTTTGAGCGTCAGGCGCAATTCATCGCGGATGCCGCCCATGAGTTACGCACACCGTTAGCCGCGCTCAAGGCGCGCATCGAGCTGGGGTTGCGTGATACCGATCCGGCAAACTGGCGCACCACCCTGGAATCAGCTGCGCAGGGCACTGATCGTCTGACGCATCTGGCCAATCAATTACTGTCTCTGGCGCGTATCGAAAACGGTGCGCGGGCGATTGCTGAAGGGGGCGCCCAGTTGCTCGACTTGAGCCAACTGGCTCGCGAGTTGGGCATGGCGATGGCGCCGCTGGCCCATGCGCGTGGTGTTGCGTTGGCGCTGGAGGCCGAAGACCCTGTGTGGCTGCGCGGCGAGCCGACATTGCTCAACGAATTGCTGAGTAATCTGGTGGATAACGCCCTGGCGCATACGCCGTCAGGTGGCAACGTGATTCTGCGGGTGAGGGCGCCCTGCATCCTTGAAGTCGAGGACGACGGCCCCGGGATCCCCGAAGCAGAGCGTGAGCGGGTGTTTGAACGCTTCTATCGGCGTCATCAACAGGGTGCGGGGTCAGGCTTGGGTTTGGCGATTGTCGGCGAGATCTGTCGCGCACATCTGGCGCAGATCAGCCTGCATGACGGTGCCGAAGGCGGTTTGAAGGTGCGGGTGAGTTTTGTCCCCGTTCAAAACGGCGCTCAATAGAGCATGTTCATGGCTTCATTCATTTCGGAAACAAGGCGGCCATCACCAAGGTCCAGACCCAGCCGGGCGAAGGCAGGCAAGCTGCTCAGTTCAATTTCAGCGTAAGGATGGCTGGTGCCGTGGTAGCTGTGCACCGTTGCAATCTGCACCAGATCGACGTAATCGGCACACTCCGATTGGCGGGTGAAATCCTGGAATTGCCCCGGCACCTTGGCGAGCGGCTCCGGGAACTCCCAGCTGATGAGCAGTTTTTCGCCGATAATCGGGTGAATATGCTCGATCACATGGTTGAGGCTGACGGAGTCCGAGAGCAGCTCGTAATGGTCTTCGGCGTACGTCAGGATTGGCAGTACGCCAATCAGGTGCACCATGCCCGCCAAGGTCGCTTGATCCGGTTTAAGCTTCGAGTAGGTGCGGCACAGCTTGTAGCTGATACCCGCCACTTGCAGGCTTTGTTTCCAGATATCGCGCATCTTGCGCTCTACCACCTTGGATTTGGCCTGGAACATCTGCTCCACTACCAGTCCGATCGCCAGATTGCAGCTGTAATTGATCCCCAGCCGGGTGATGGCGGTGTGCAGGTCGCTGACCTCGATACTGGCGCGCATCTGCGGGCTGTTCACTACTTTGATCAGGCGTGCTGAAAGCGCGGTGTCGCCGCCGATCACCTTGCTCAGTTCGCTGACGCTGATGTCAGGATTTTCGGCGGCGAGACGAATTTTCAGCGCAACTTCCGGCAGTGTTGGCAGAAACAGCGCATCGTTATTGATCGCCTTGATCAAGTCCGCTTGCACGTTGTCAGCCATGTCGCTCATGTCGAATCTCTTGGTATTGCGTGATCCGAGCCCCAAGCGCTCTATCAGCGCTTGGGGGGATTTTCCGGGTTTTTGGTTTGAGCGGGGAAGAGAGTACTCGCCGCGATCAGCGCTGGGTTTCGAGCTTGGCGTCCAATGTATAAGGCAGGTCGGTCAACAGCAGCGCCGGGCCTTCCAGGGCGCCGAGTCGGATATTGCCGTCCTCCACTGCATCGGCCTGCAATACCGCCAACAGTTCGATGCCGTGGGTTGCCTGCGCGGCAATCACGACTTCGCCTACGGCGCTGGCATGAACCGGCGAGAACAGTGGCGTGCCAGGCTCGGGGATTTCAGCGCCAGTCAGGGTCAAGCGATACAGCCGTCGCTTGAGTTTGCCCAGGTACTGCATGCGCGCGACGATTTCCTGGCCGGTGTAGCAGCCTTTCTTGAAGCTCACGCCGCCCACGGCTTGCAGGTTGATCATCTGCGGAATGAAGGTTTCCCGAGTACCGCCCAGCACTTGACCGATACCGGCGCGAATCTGACCCAGCAGCCAGTCATTCAATGTGCCCTGAGGCAGTTGCGTGGCAAGACGAGCCTGGACGTTTTCGGCCTGATCGGCTGGCACCCACAGTTCGGCGCGGGCCGGGGATACGCGAATGGCGATCAGGCTATCGGCCCGTGCCACGCTGTCTGACGCGTGTGGTACGTCCAGACCCAGGCTCTTCAGTGCGTCGTCGCCGTTGCTGAGGCCGAAACGGACCCAGGCAGGGCTTTCGTCGGTCAGTTTTGATTTGGAGAACACCGCATATTTCTTTAAATCAGCCAACTGCGGCTCAATCAGTTCAGACGCCATTGCCAGCAGGCAACCATCGCCTTCAAGCAGAATGCGAAAGCTCGATTGCATGCGGCCTTTCTGCGTGCAGCGTGCACCCAGGGTCGCGGTGGTGTCGTTCAGGTAATTGAGATTGCAGCTCAATTGGCCCTGTAGGAATTTGCTGGCGTCAGGGCCGCGGACGGCGAGAATGCCCTCGTGGGACAGCGTGCAGAAAAAAGCTGAGTCGGCCATTGGTCATCGCAGAGTAAAAAGTCTGGGCCCCATGATAGTGCCGTGTCCGCAGAATGGGTACAGGCGTGATCACACGTCGTTGAAAACTGCTGCGACCAAAGCGCAGTGCGTCTTCTGGAACTGCGCCTGTATACTTGCCGCCTATTTGAGGAGCGCTCCATGGTCGATGACGTTGAACTCAACCGGCTTTATTGGCACAGCCGTCGTGGCATGCTTGAGCTGGACGTGTTGCTGGTACCTTTTGTAAGGGAGGTTTATCCCACCCTTAACGCCGAAGATCGCGATCTTTATCGCAAATTGCTGACGTGTGAAGATCAGGATATGTTCGGCTGGTTCATGCAGCGCGCCGAATCTGAAGATCCGGAGCTGCAGCGCATGGTTCGCATGATTCTGGATCGTGTCCAGCCGAAGTGATCGTTTCGAATGCCGTTGGCAGGCCTCACGGCTCCTGCTGACGGCTTATCTGATCGCTCAGGCGTTGGCCCTGGTTTCGTTATATTTTCTTGATGTCCCCGACTGGGCAGGCGCGCTCGGTGTATTGCTGTGCCTGATTCATGGGGGCTGGGCGCTGCCGCGCTTCATTTTGCTGAGCAGCTCGTCGGCGTTTACCGGTTTACGCCGTGATGCCGACGGCTGGCAGCTGTGGAGTGCTCGTTCAGGCTGGAAGGCGGTGCAGTTGCGTCGAGACAGCCTGGCGCTGCCCTTGGCGGTGGTGCTGCGTTTTCGTCTGGCAGGAGCGTCAGGCGTCGCCGGACGGCGAGTGCGCAGTGTGTGCATTCCACACGACGCGCTGGCGCCGGAAGTACACCGGCGTTTGCGCGTGCGGTTGAAGTTCAGCCGACGTAGGTGGGCGGCACCAGAATAGTGTCCAGGGCCTCTGGCAGCATCTCTGGATAGTCCAGCGTGTAGTGCAGACCCCGAGACTCCTTGCGTTCTATCGCTGATCTGATCATCAGTTCGGCTACCTGAGCAAGGTTCCTCAATTCAATCAAGTCTCTGCTCACTCGGTAGTTGCTGTAGAACTCGTCGATCTCGTCCAGCAGCAAGCGAACCCGATGCTGGGCGCGCTGCAAGCGCTTATTGGTGCGCACGATACCCACGTAGTCCCACATGAACCGCCGCAACTCATCCCAGTTGTGGGCGATGATCACGTCTTCGTCGGAGTCGGTGACCTGGCTGGCATCCCAGGTAGGCAGTCCTTCAGGGAGGGGCACATTGGGCAGTTGCTCGATGATGTCGGCTGCGGCAGAGCGGGCATAGACGAAGCATTCCAGCAACGAATTACTGGCCATGCGGTTGGCGCCGTGCAGGCCGGTGAAACTGGTTTCGCCGATGGCATAAAGGCCCGGCACGTCGGTGCGGCTCTGTTCGTTGACCATCACGCCGCCACACGTGTAATGCGCGGCCGGCACCACCGGGATCGGCTGCTTGGTGATGTCGATGGAAAACTCAAGGCAGCGCTCGTAGACCGTCGGGAAATGGGTCTTGATGAATTCTGCCGGTTTATGGCTGATGTCCAGGTAGACGCAATCAACGCCCAGACGCTTCATTTCATGGTCGATAGCGCGGGCTACGATGTCTCGCGGCGCCAGTTCGGCCCGAGGATCGAAGCGTTGCATGAAGCGCTCGCCGTTCGGCAGTTTTAGCCAGGCGCCTTCTCCGCGCAGGGCTTCGGTTACCAGAAAGCTTTTGGCTTGTGGGTGATACAGGCAGGTCGGGTGGAACTGGTTGAATTCCAGATTTGCCACCCGGCAACCGGAGCGCCAAGCCATCGCGATGCCGTCACCGCAGGCCCCGTCGGGGTTGCTGGTGTACAGGTAAACCTTTGCCGCGCCACCGGACGCCAGTGCGGTAAAGCGCGCGCCGTAGGTGTCGACTTCGCCGGTGGCGCGATTGAGCACGTAGGCGCCCAGGCAGCGTTGACCGTCCAGACCCAAACGACGTTCGGTGATCAGGTCGACCGCGACGCGCTGTTCCAGTAGCTCAATGTTGGGCCTGAGCCGGGCTTGCGCGAGCAGGGTTTTGAAAATCGCAGCGCCTGTCGCATCGGCAGCGTGGATGATGCGCCGATGGCTGTGGCCACCTTCTCGGGTCAGGTGAAACTCGAAACCGCCGTCTTCCGTGGTTGACTGGTCATCGCGAGTAAACGGCACGCCTTGGTCGATCAGCCACTGAATGGCCTCGCGGCTGTGCTCGACGGTGAAGCGCACGGCGTCTTCATGGCACAGGCCACCGCCTGCATTGAGGGTGTCTTCGACGTGGGATTGCACGGTGTCGGTGTCGTCCAGCACGGCCGCAACACCGCCCTGGGCCCAGAATGTCGAGCCGCTGGCCAGGTCGCCCTTGCTCAAAACGGCAACACGTAAATGGCTCGGTAAAGTTAGCGCAAGGCTCAGCCCTGCGGCACCGCTGCCAATCACCAGGACGTCGTGTTGAAAATGTTGGCTCATGTCTGAATTCCGAGCTTGGCGGCCACTAGTATATAGAGGGGTGGATCGGCACAATAGCCTCGCCTTTATGGCATTGTGAAACCACGGCGGGCTGGGATTGTGCTCCAGTCGGAACGATGATGCATACCGTTTTCCCTGCGAAAGGGTCGGTGTTGCGATTGTTTCAGGGCGGAATCAGCGTTTACTCGAGAGCCGCCGTGAGCTTCTTACACCTGAGCGCGAAACCAGGGAACTTTTCATGCACGCCCGGGCTCAATAGCAGGTTGCCCATAAAGGAACATGTTGGGTATTTGCGGGGGGTCAAAAGCAGCTTCCACCACGCGCGTATTCGACGACAAGATTATTCACGCAGCCGGCCATGTCCGGGCTGCGTTTTTCGTGCGGGTCTAATGACTGCCCGCAGGAAACTTGCTGAGAGGGGAGAACTTTTGCGCAAAGCCCGAGTCTATGTTTGCAAGCCTGTTCAAGGGTTGATGCAACACTCCTTCAGCTTCAATGAGGAGCGTTCATGTTGACCCAGGAAGAAGATCAGCAGCTGGTCGAGCGCGTACAACGCGGCGACAAGCGAGCTTTTGATCTGCTCGTGCTGAAATACCAGCACAAGATTCTTGGTTTGATCGTGCGATTCGTGCACGACACCCATGAAGCGCAGGATGTTGCACAGGAGGCCTTTATCAAGGCTTATCGTGCACTGGGTAATTTCCGCGGCGACAGCGCCTTTTATACATGGCTGTACCGCATCGCTATTAATACGGCAAAAAACTATTTGGTGTCGCGCGGTCGGCGACCACCCGATAGCGATGTAAGGTCTGAAGACGCGGAGTTCTACGATGGCGATCATGGCCTCAAGGATATCGAGTCGCCAGAGCGCGCATTGTTGAGGGATGAGATCGAGGGCACTGTCCATCGAACTATCCAGTTACTTCCAGAAGATTTGCGGACAGCCCTAACTTTACGTGAATTCGATGGTCTGAGTTACGAGGACATTGCGAGCGTCATGCAGTGTCCGGTGGGTACCGTGCGCTCTCGCATTTTCCGCGCTCGGGAAGCCATAGACAAAGCCCTGCAACCCTTGTTGCAGGACTCCTGAGACAGCGGCGATAGCCAAGAGAGGAACCGCCATGAGTCGTGAAGCCCTGCAGGAATCGCTGTCCGCGGTGATGGATAACGAAGCGGACGAA
This sequence comes from Pseudomonas sp. ASL8, assembly GCF_056680355.1. Lineage (NCBI taxonomy): Bacteria > Pseudomonadati > Pseudomonadota > Gammaproteobacteria > Pseudomonadales > Pseudomonadaceae > Pseudomonas > Pseudomonas sp. ASL8. The sequence continues at coordinate 2,693,943 of NZ_CM155278.1, forward strand.
TTGGAATTGCGCCGGGTATTGAATGCCTTCGGCGATGCGGATACACGTGCCACATGGTCGCGTTATCAAGTTGCCCGTGCAGCCATGCACAAAGACTTGTTACTGCCTCATCTGGATATCTCGGCGGCTGTTTCTGCTGCGATTGCCGACGAAGTCACTCCGCTGAAAGCAAGCCGTAGCCCTTGGCGCAGCTTGGGTCGCCTGGCAGTTGCCGCATCGGTAACCGTTGCTGTATTGGCCGGTGTACGTTTGTACAATCAGGACAATATCGCGGGTGTCGAATTGGCTCAGCAAGCCGCTCAGCCAGCGAATCTGTCGGTCCCACAAGTAAAAGGCCCAGCAGTATTGGCCGGCTATAATGAAAGCGCCGAGCAAGCCCCGGGTCCGATGGCCAGTGGTGTTTTGCAAGGTCAGGCTGGCTGGCATGATCAGCGTCTGCCAGGCTATCTGCGTCAACATGCTCAGCAAGCCGCTTTGAAGGGCACTGAAAGCGCCCTGCCATATGCTCGTGCTGCCAGCCTGGAAAACCGTTAAGGAGGATCATGCGCGCCATCCCTCTATTACCGCTTCTACTCGGTGGATGGCTGGTTCTTCCAGCGCATGCCGATGACGCGCAAGACATGCTCAAGCGTCTTGCGCAGGCTGAGCAAACACAAAGTTTCCAAGGCACTTTCGTTTACGAGCGTAACGGTAGTTTCTCTACCCATCGTATTTGGCATCGTGTGATTGATGGCAAAGTTCGTGAGCATCTGCTCCAGCTGGATGGTTCTGCACAGGAAGTGCTGCGGGTCGATGGGGTTACCCAATGCGTCAGCGGCACGCTTGTACCGGGTGTGGCCAATGTGCGCGATTCGTCGGCACGGGCTCTTGACTCGAAAAAACTGTCTGCCTGGTATGACATGAAAGTCGTCGGGAAATCGCGGGTCGCGGGTCGTAATGCGATCATCGTTTCGATGACGCCTCGAGATCAACACCGCTACGGCGTCGAATTGCACCTGGACAGCGAAACAGCATTGCCTTTGAAATCGTTGCTGTTGAACGACAAAGGTCAATTGCTCGAGCGCTTCCAGTTTACCGAGCTTGATACCCGGGACGTCCCAACCGATCAAATGCTTGAAGTCAGTTCTGATTGCAAGCCGGTACAGATGGTCAAAACCAAGGATGACGCCCCCAATACGCCTTCCACGTGGCGCTCTGACTGGTTGCCGGACGGCTTCGAGTTGAGCAGCAGCGCAGCGCGCAAGGACCCCGTTACCAAGGCTTTGGTGACCAGCTTGATGTACGACGACGGTCTTGCACGATTCTCGGTTTTTATCGAGCCATTGAACGGGGCTGCTGTTACTGATATCCGAACCCAGCTCGGTCCGACAGTGGCAGTATCGCGTCGGGTGACGACAGCTGTCGGAGACGCCATGGTCACGGTGGTGGGAGAGATACCGATAGGTACCGCAGAGCGGATTGCGCTCTCGATGCGCAGCGTGGATGACCAAACCAGGCAGGTCACCAAGTGAACGGCTGGGTAAGCGAGAGCAGGAGGCGGTGCCTGGAATGAGAGACGTTCATGCCCGGCTGTTTTCTCTGCGAGGCAAGCCTGTGCTTGTCTTGCGGCCGAGATGCTGACATGTTTGGTGATACTTCCAGGTTGCAAAAAACTTCGATTTTTTTTATAGGTCATGGCTTGGCAGCTTTGGCCTTCGTCGTTTCTGGGGTAAAAAAATGCCCCGAGGAGACGCGCAGCGGTTGCTTGTGATGTGCCCATGCTCCTCGGGCCACTTGGTCCGTACTGTTTAACCATGCTCGTTGTGAACGGGAGCCGTATGTTGATTCCACGCTTGAAGTCTTATCTGTCAATTGTCACCGCAGTCCTGATACTGGGCCAGATGGCCGCCGCGCAAGCGGAAGCCTTGCCTGACTTCACCGATCTGGTTGTGCAAGCCTCGCCCGCCGTGGTGAACATCAGTACCCGCCAGAAAATGCCTGAGCGCTCCACCGTGAGCAATCAAATGCCGGACCTGGAAGGGCTGCCACCGCAGCTTCGCGAGTTTTTTGAGCGCAACATACCCAAGGGGCAACGCACGCCCAAAGGTGATCGCCAGCGCGAAACCCAGTCTCTGGGCTCCGGCTTTATTATTTCTGCCGACGGTTATGTGTTGACCAACAACCATGTCATCGACGGCGCGGATGAGATTCTCGTGCGTCTTTCCGACCGCAGCGAGTTGAAGGCCAAATTGATCGGCACAGATCCTCGCACGGATGTCGCGGTCCTGAAGATCGAAGGCAAAGACCTGCCGATCGTCAAGATTGGCAACTCCGAAAAACTGAAAGTCGGTGAGTGGGTGCTGGCCATCGGTTCGCCCTTCGGCTTCGATCACTCGGTAACCAAGGGTATCGTCAGCGCCAAGGGCCGCAGCCTGCCGAACGATACTTATGTACCGTTTATCCAGACCGACGTGGCGATCAACCCGGGTAACTCCGGCGGCCCGCTGTTTAACATGTCTGGCGAAGTGGTCGGGATCAACTCCCAGATATTCACCCGCTCCGGTGGTTTCATGGGCTTGTCGTTTGCCATCCCGATCGACGTCGCGATGGATGTCGCGAACCAGTTGAAAGCGGGCGGCAAGGTCAATCGTGGCTGGCTGGGCGTGGTGATTCAGGAGGTCAACAAAGACCTGGCTGAGTCCTTCGGTCTTGATAAGCCGGCCGGTGCGCTGGTGGCTCAGGTGTTGGAAAACGGTCCGGCCGCGAAAGGCGGCGTGCAGGTGGGTGACGTTATCCTCAGTGCCAATGGTCAGCCGATTGTGATGTCTGCCGATTTGCCGCATCTGGTCGGCAATCTGAAAGACGGCAGCAAGGCCGATCTGGAAGTGATCCGTGATGGCAAGCGTAAAAACTTGACCGTGACCATCGGCGCGCTGCCCGAAGAAGGCCAGGAAATGGATGTTCCGGATTCTGGCGTCGAGCGCAGCAGCAATCGTCTGGGTGTGTCGGTGGTCGAACTGACCGCTGAACAGAAAAAAAGCTACGACCTCAAGGGTGGCGTGGTCATCAAGGAAGTGCAGGACGGTCCTGCGGCCTTGATCGGCTTGCAACCGGGCGATGTGATCACGCACCTGAACAATCAGGCGATCACGTCGGCCAAGAACTTCACTGAGGTTGCCAAGGAGTTGCCGAAGAATCGTTCCGTGTCCATGCGCGTTCTGCGTCAGGGTCGAGCGAGCTTCATCACCTTCAAATTGGCCGATTAACAGATTGGCGTGACGAAAAGGGCGGTGATCACCGCCCTTTTTTGCGCCTGTCGTCCAGAGAATGCGGTTACTGACCGCTGGTGTGGCCTGCGAACGTGACGCCCCAGTCTTCCATCAGGTACAATTCCCGGCTATTTTTCGGCGGGCAATCTGCCTGCAACCTTTTTGAGTGTTGATCCGTGAGTGATTTGAGTCATATCCGCAATTTCTCCATCATCGCCCACATTGACCATGGCAAGTCGACGCTGGCCGACCGCTTCATTCAGATGTGCGGTGGCTTGTCCGAGCGCGAAATGGAAGCTCAAGTCCTCGATTCCATGGACCTGGAACGCGAACGCGGCATCACCATCAAGGCCCATAGCGTTACCCTGTATTACAAAGCGCTGGACGGCAAAACCTACCAGTTGAACTTCATCGACACCCCAGGCCACGTAGACTTCACCTATGAAGTCAGCCGGTCTCTGGCCGCCTGCGAAGGCGCGCTGTTGGTTGTCGATGCGGGTCAAGGGGTCGAGGCTCAGTCCGTCGCCAACTGCTACACCGCTATCGAGCAGGGCCTTGAGGTCATGCCGGTACTCAACAAGATCGACTTGCCGCAGGCCGACCCGGACCGCGTCAAGGAAGAGATCGAGAAAATCATCGGTATCGATGCCACCGACGCGGTTGCATGCTCGGCCAAGACCGGTCTGGGCGTCGACGAAGTGCTTGAGCGTCTGGTTCACACGATTCCTGCGCCGACCGGCAACATCGAAGACCCGCTGCAAGCGTTGATCATCGATTCCTGGTTCGACAACTACCTGGGCGTTGTCTCGCTGGTGCGTGTACGCCACGGTTGCGTACGCAAGGGCGACAAAATCCTGGTCAAGTCCACCGGCAAGGTGCATTTGGTCGACAGCGTGGGTGTTTTCTCTCCCAAGCACACGCAGACTGTTGACCTGAAAGCCGGTGAAGTAGGCTTCATCATCGCGGGTATCAAGGATATTCACGGCGCCCCTGTCGGCGACACCCTGACCCTGAACACTACGCCCGACGTGGACGTACTGCCAGGCTTCAAGCGTGTTCAGCCGCAGGTGTATGCCGGTCTGTTCCCGGTCAGCTCGGATGACTTCGAAGACTTCCGCGAAGCGCTGCAAAAGCTGACGCTCAACGACTCGTCCCTGCAATACTCGCCAGAAAGCTCCGACGCACTGGGTTTCGGCTTCCGTTGCGGATTCCTGGGCATGCTCCACATGGAGATCATCCAGGAGCGTCTGGAACGCGAGTACGATCTGGACCTGATCACCACCGCGCCAACGGTAATTTTTGAATTACTGTTGAAGAACGGTGAAACGATTCACGTCGACAACCCGTCCAAGCTTCCAGATCAGTCCGTGATCGAAGACATGCGCGAGCCGATCGTGCGGGCCAATATTCTTGTGCCGCAAGAGCACCTGGGCAACGTCATTACACTGTGCATCGAAAAACGTGGTGTGCAGCACGACATGTTGTTCCTGGGGACTCAGGTACAGGTGACCTATGACCTGCCGATGAACGAAGTGGTCCTGGACTTCTTCGACCGTCTCAAGTCGGTGAGCCGTGGTTATGCGTCTCTGGACTACCATTTCAACCGTTATCAGTCAGCAAATCTGGTCAAGCTCGATGTATTGATCAACGGTGAAAAAGTCGACGCTCTGGCGTTGATCGTGCACCGCGATACCGCGAACTCTAAAGGTCGTGCGTTGACCGAAAAGATGAAAGAACTGATCCCGCGGCAGATGTTCGACGTGGCAATCCAGGCCGCCATTGGTGGTCAGGTTATCGCACGTACATCCGTCAAGGCGCTCAGAAAGAACGTACTGGCCAAATGTTACGGCGGCGATGCCAGCCGTAAGCGTAAACTGCTCGAGAAGCAAAAGGCCGGTAAAAAACGCATGAAGCAAGTGGGCAACGTGGAAATTCCACAGGAAGCCTTCCTTGCAGTGCTCAGGTTGGATAGTTAGGTCCTATGTCACTAAATTTCCCGCTGTTGTTGGTCATCGCTGTCGTCGTATGCGGTTCACTTGCATTGCTCGATCTGCTCATTCTGGCACCACGCCGGCGGACGGCCATCGCGACTTATCAGGGCAGCGTCAGCCAGCCGGATGTCGCGGTATTGGAACGCCTGGACAAAGAGCCTTTGCTGGTTGAATACGGCAAATCGTTCTTTCCGGTGCTGTTTATCGTGCTGGTGCTGCGCTCATTTCTGGTCGAGCCCTTCCAGATCCCTTCGGGGTCGATGAAGCCAACGCTGGATGTGGGTGACTTCATCCTGGTGAACAAGTTCTCCTACGGTATTCGCCTGCCAGTGTTGGATCAGAAAGTGATTCGGATCGGTGATCCTCAACGCGGCGATGTGATGGTGTTCCGTTACCCAAGCGACCCGACCGTCAACTACATCAAGCGTGTGGTCGGTTTGCCAGGTGATCAGATCCGTTACACCAGCGACAAGCGTCTGTTCGTCAACGGTGATTTGGTGGCCAAGCAGCTGATTGGCTCCGAGCCGGGGACCTTGGGCAGCGCGGATCTTTATCTTGAGAAGCTTGGCGCCGTTGAACACCAGATTCGCCAGGAGATGAGCCGCTACCGTGCGCCGCCAGATCATGAATGGACTGTGCCGGCCGGGCACTACTTCATGATGGGTGACAACCGGGACAACTCGAACGACAGCCGTTTCTGGGATGATCCAAACATTCCCAAGGATGAGCTGGGCATGGTTCCCGACAAGAACATCGTCGGCAAGGCCTTTGCTGTCTGGATGAGCTGGCCTGAGCCGAAACTGAGCCACCTGCCGAACTTCTCGCGGGTTGGTCTGATCAAGTAGCCAATGCGGCGCTGTACTCAACAGCGCCGTACGTCATTTGGGCTGCGTTGAAACGATGGCAATGGAACACCAACCTTGCCGGCACCATAGAACAGCTACGCTTGAGGTCGAACATGACACCTGCCGGTTCGCAGAAAGGCTTGTCGTTCGTGGGGTGGTTGCTGGCTTTGGCTTTGGTCGCGTTTGCGGCAAGCTCGGCCTTTAAACTGATTCCGCATTACCTCGACTACATGTCGATGAAGAAAATCATTAGCTCGGTCGAAACCGACAAAACGCTGGAAATTACAACGGTCAGCGAATTTTACAGCCATGTCAGTAAAGGCATGCAGGTCAACAGCATTCGGGATTTGGATTTGAACAAGGCGTTAAGTGTGACGGTGGAGAACAACAAGTTTCTCGCCCATTTGAAATACGAAAATCGTGAACCACTGATCCAGAACATCGATGTGGTGGTCAAGTTCGACCACGAATTCAGCGTGAGCAAACCGTGAGCGTTTCCTTGAGTCGCCTGGAGCGTCAGCTCGGCTATACCTTTAAAGACCAGGAACTGATGATTCTGGCCCTGACTCACCGTAGTTTTGCCGGGCGCAATAACGAGCGTCTGGAATTCCTCGGTGATGCCATTCTGAACTTCGTCGCCGGGGAAGCCTTGTTCGACCGCTTCCCTCTGGCGCGCGAAGGCCAGTTGTCGCGCTTGCGGGCGCGGTTGGTGAAGGGTGAGACACTGGCCCTGCTGGCCCGTGGTTTCGACTTGGGCGAGTACTTGCGCCTTGGCTCCGGCGAATTGAAAAGCGGTGGTTTTCGCCGCGAATCGATTCTGGCCGATGCCCTGGAAGCGCTGATCGGTGCGATCTACCTGGATGCCGGTATGGACATGGCGCGTGAGCGTGTGTTGGCCTGGCTGACCACCGAGTTCGACAGCCTGACCCTCGTCGACACCAACAAAGATCCTAAAACCCGACTGCAGGAGTTTCTCCAGTCGCGTGCCTGTGACCTGCCGCGTTACGAAGTGGTGGATATCCAGGGCGAGCCGCACTGCCGAACGTTTTTCGTCGAGTGCGAGATCAACTTATTGAATGAAAAAAGCCGGGGTCAGGGTGTCAGCCGTCGTATTGCCGAACAGGTAGCAGCGGCCGCAGCACTCATTGCCCTTGGCGTGGAGAACGGCCATGACTGATTCAACTGCAACACGCTGTGGCTATGTTGCCATTGTTGGCCGGCCCAACGTGGGCAAGTCCACGCTGCTGAACCACATCCTTGGGCAAAAACTGGCGATCACGTCGCGCAAGCCGCAGACCACTCGCCATAACATGCTCGGTATCAAGACCGAAGGCACGGTACAGGCGGTCTACGTCGATACCCCCGGCATGCACAAGAACGGCGAGAAAGCGCTCAACCGTTACATGAACAAGACTGCTTCGGCCGCGTTGAAAGACGTCGACGTGGTGATTTTCGTGGTTGACCGTACCCGTTGGACCGATGAAGACCAGATGGTCCTCGAACGCGTGCAATACGTGCAGGGCCCAGTGATTCTCGCGATCAACAAGACTGACCGCCTCGAAGACAAAGCCGCGCTGATGCCGCATCTGGAGTGGCTGCAAGGCCAGTTGCCGAACGCGCAGATCGTGCCGATCTCTGCTCAGCAGGGTCATAACCTCGAAGCGCTTGAAGGCCTGATCGCCGCCCATTTGCCGGAAAACGATCACTTCTTCCCGGAAGATCAAATCACCGACCGCAGCAGCCGTTTCCTGGCCGCCGAGCTGGTCCGCGAGAAGATCATGCGTCAGCTCGGTGCCGAGTTGCCGTACCAGATCACCGTGGAAATCGAAGAGTTCAAGCAGCAGGGCAAGACCCTGCACATCCACGCGCTGATTCTGGTCGAGCGTGACGGCCAGAAAAAAATCATCATTGGCGACAAGGGTGAGCGGATCAAACGTATCGGCACGGACGCACGCCGGGACATGGAGTTGCTGTTTGACTCCAAGGTCATGCTCAACCTGTGGGTCAAGGTCAAAGGCGGCTGGTCCGATGACGAGCGCGCCCTGCGTTCGTTGGGCTACGGCGACCTGTAAGCCTCATAAGCCTGGTGATTGGCCGCCTCGCCGCCGATCACCGGGCAACGCTGCACCTTTTCCTCGCTATGCCCTTCCTACTGCTGCGATCTGCGAGCCTGCCTGAACGATGAGCACGCCCACCGGCCAACTTGCTTATGTGCTGCACAGCCGGGCGTACCGCGAAAGCAGCGCATTGGTCGATTTCCTTACCCCGCAAGGCCGATTGCGAGCCGTGTTACGCAGCGCTCGCGGCAAGGCAGGCACCCTGGCGCGTCCCTTTGTCCCGCTTGAAATCGAGTTTCGTGGGCGCGGCGAACTGAAAAACGTCGGGCGCATGGAAAGCGCAGGCCTTTCCACCTGGCTGGTGGGTGAAGCGTTGTTCAGCGGTCTTTATCTGAATGAGTTGCTGATCCGCCTGCTGCCCGCCGAAGATCCTCACCCTGCTGTTTTCGATCACTACGCCGCCACTTTGCTGGCACTGGCTGAAGGTCGGCCACTCGAACCCCTGTTGCGCTCCTTTGAATGGCGGCTGCTCGATGATCTGGGCTACGGCTTCGATCTGGACGCCGACATCAACGGCGATCCGGTGGAAGCCGACGGCTTGTATCGCTTGCAAGTGGATGCGGGCCTGGAGCGAGTATGGTTGTTGCAGCCGGGGCTGTTTCAGGGGGCTGAGCTGTTGGCCATGGCTGAAGCCGACTGGAGCGCCACAGGGGCCTTGGCAGCAGCCAAGCGATTGATGCGCCAGGCGTTGGCCGTGCACCTTGGCGGTCGCCCGTTAGTCAGCCGTGAACTGTTTCGCAAGCCGTGAGCAAGCTTTATGCTTGCGCGGTCTGTTTTGATCAAATTTCTAGGAGAGATCCGTGACCCATAGCACTCGCATTCTTCTTGGCGTGAACATCGACCATGTCGCCACCCTGCGTCAGGCCCGTGGTACTCGCTACCCGGACCCGGTGAAAGCAGCGCTGGATGCTGAAGAGGCGGGTGCCGATGGCATCACCGTGCACTTGCGTGAAGACCGTCGGCATATTCAGGAGCGCGACGTACTGTTGCTCAAGGATGTGCTGCAAACGCGCATGAACTTCGAAATGGGCGTCACCGAAGAAATGCTCGCGTTCGCCGAGCGTCTGCGTCCGGCACATATCTGTCTGGTCCCGGAAACACGGCAGGAACTGACCACCGAAGGCGGTCTGGACGTTGCCGGTCAGGAAGCGCGGATCAAGGCTGCGGTGGACCGTCTGGCGAAAGTCGGCTGTGAAGTATCGCTGTTCATCGATCCTGATGAGCGGCAGATAGCGGCATCGAAACGCATAGGTGCGCCCGCCATCGAACTGCACACCGGCCGTTATGCCGACGCGCAAACACCGAGCGAAGTCGCGGAAGAACTGAAACGCATCGCTGACGGCGTGGCGTTTGGTCTGGCCCAAGGCTTGATCGTCAATGCCGGTCATGGCTTGCACTACCACAACGTTGAGGCGGTGGCGGCGATCAAGGGCATCAACGAACTGAACATCGGCCACGCGTTGGTGGCTCATGCCCTGTTCGTCGGTTTCAAATCGGCTGTAGCGGAGATGAAGGCGTTGATATTAGCGGCGGCTGCCAAGGGTTGACCGCGTCAAGCCATTCGCAGCGGGACGCGTAGTTGCAAGCCTGCTTGTGTCTTCGACGCTGCGCTGTCGCGTAGCAAGCTGTCGCGTAGCAAGCTGTAGGAGCGCGCTTGCAACTACGCGTTCCGCCGCGATCGCTTCTGAGTCGCGCTCGACCGCAGCAGTCGTAAATCAGCTCGCTCGACTCTACCAGTGAAAACCGTATTCAGCGTTTTGGGACCGCTTCGCGCTCCATCGCGGGCAAGCGCGCTCCTACAAATGCTGTTCTATTTCAAATGACTATCTGTTGTTTGATGAGAGCAGGCCTGCCTGCGAAGCTGTTAGGGCTTGCGCGCCACGATCACTGCACGCATCGGGGCGGGCAGGCCTTCCACCGTGCGGCTGTGGTCGGCCGGGTCGAGGTAGTCGCTCAGTGACTGAAAGCGCATCCAGTCGGTGCCGCGCTGTTCCTCGACGGTGGTGATGCTGACGTCCACACAACGCACGTCAACAAATCCGGCACGTCGCAGCCATAACTCAAGGGCCGGTACCGACGGCAGGAACCAGACGTTGCGCATTTGCGCGTAACGGTCTTCGGGCACCAGCACTTGCTGCACGTCGCCTTCCACCACCAAGGTTTCCAGCACCAGCTCTCCGCCTTTGACCAGGCAGTCTTTCAACGCCAGCAAATGGTCGATGGGCGAGCGCCGGTGATAGAGCACACCCATGGAAAATACAGTATCGAAGCCTTCGAGATTAGCCGGCAGGTCTTCCAGGGCGAATGGCAGGTGCCAGGCGGGCAGATCGGGCAGGTAGCGCTGGATCGCCTGGAACTGGCAGAAGAACAGCCAGTTCGGGTCTACACCGATCACACTGTCGGCCCCGGCGCCGAGCATCCGCCATTGGTAATAGCCGTTGCCGCAACCGACATCCAGTACGCGCTTGCCCTTTAAATCGAGGTGCGGCGATACCCGCGACCATTTCCAGTCCGAGCGCCATTCGGTGTCGACATGCACACCAAATACATCGAACGGCCCTTTGCGCCAAGGCGACAGGCCCATCAGCGCTTTGTGCAACTGCACCCGCGTTTCGGCATCGCAGTCGTTATCAAGGGTGAAGCTTTCAACCAGGTCGATGCGTGTCGGCACCAGTTCAGGCAGGGCCTCCAGCGCGCTTTGCCAGCGTTGCAGGTCGCCGTGACTCTTGGTCATTTTGGCATCGAGTTGCGCTTGCAGGCCATTGGCCCATTCAGCCAGAGGGGTGCCCGCCAAGCGGCGGGCCAGAGGAGCGAGATCAATCATGGCAGGGCAATCAACGAGGCAAAGTTAAGGCATTGAAACCATGGGACCACCTTGGAGAAGCCGGCGGCCAGCAAACGTTCGCGGTGTTCTTCGAGGCTATCGGGCTTCATTACGTTTTCGATAGCGCTACGTTTTTGGGCAATTTCCAGATCGCTGTAGCCATTGGCGCGCTTGAACGCGACGTGTAGATCAGTCAACAGCGCGTGTTCCTGCTCATCGTCGAAGCGCAGTTTTTCCGACAGGATCAGCGCACCACCGGGCACCAGCGCCTGGCGGATGCGACCGAGCAAAGCCAACCGTTGTTCCGGGGCAATGAATTGCAGGGTGAAGTTCAGCGCCACCACCGACGCGGGCTGGAACTGCAGGGCAAGAATATCGCCCTCAATGACCTCGACCGGCAGCAACTCCTGGAACATCGAGTCTTGAGCTTTCAGGTATTCGCGGCAGCGTTCAACCATCGCGCTCGAGTTATCCACAGCGATCACGCGACAGCCTTCACTGCGCACGTGGCGGCGTAATGATTGGGTGACGGCACCGAGCGAACTGCCCAGGTCATACAACACGCTATGGGGCTGGGCGAATTGCGCCGCAAGCACACCCAGGTTCTCGACAATAGTCGGGTAGCCCGGTACCGAACGCTTGATCATGTCCGGAAACACCCGCACCACGTCCTCGTTAAAGGCGAAGTCCGGCACTTGGGCCAGGGGCTGGGCGAAAATGCGGTCGGGTTCTTTGCTCACGGCGGTTCCAGCGGAGAGGGCGAAAAGGCCGGCATTTTAGCCAGTTTGCGCTCAGGATGCGATGTGTCCTGTCAGACGGGTCGCATCAGGGCCTTCGCTAATGTCGGCGCTGACCCTCAGTTAACCGAGATCGCACAATTGAACGTCTCAACAGGCGCCACTTCAGGCGCCCACGGCTGTTGATACATCATCAATAGCTGCCCATCTCCGGCGTTGGCAGCCTGATAGCGCCATACCGATTGCCCGGCGCTCCCCACAAGCCCTACCTCTTCCGGGTTGCTATAAACCTCCGGCCCCAGGCTGCGCAGCACGCCCGGCGCAGGGGACTGCACCTTCCAGCGATAACCTGTAGTGGGTGTGCTGGGCAGGGTCAGGATCAAGGTTTGCCCGGTTTTCAGCTTCAACGGGCACTGGCTTTGCTTTTCAACGGAGACGATTTGCCGTGGTTGTTGCGCACAGGCAGCAAGCAGGACAAGGCTCAGCGGGACGAGCAGGCGGACAGCAGTCATGGAGGCTCCAGTCGTATACAACGAACAAGGAGCATAACTGAAGATGGGGGAGATGCTAAGGCAGGGGCGTTCATGACGCCGCCTCGCCAACACGTGGGTTCCTACAGAGGGTCACGATTCTCTGTAGGAACCCACGTGTTGGCGAAAGGTGTGACGCGGTCTCTTAGAACAACACCTTCGCCACGTCGGCAAAGCGTTTGGCGAAGTGTACGGTGATGCCTTCCTTGAGGTAGTCGGGCAGTTCTTCGAAGTTGCCACGGTTTGGCTCAGGCAAAATCAGTTCGTGGATCTTCTGTCGACGCGCCGCGATGACCTTTTCCCGCACGCCACCAATCGGCAGTACATGCCCGGTCAGTGTCAGTTCTCCGGTCATGGCCACGCCTTTTTTCGGCGCTTGATTGCGGGCCAGGGACAGCAAGGCGCTGGCCATGGTCACCCCGGCGCTTGGGCCGTCTTTAGGCGTCGCGCCTTCGGGCACATGCACGTGCACGAAAGCCTCGTCGAAGAAACGCGGATCGCCACCGAATTGCGCCAGGTTCGCGCTGATGTAGCTGTAGGCGATTTCCGCCGACTCTTTCATCACGTCCCCCAGTTGCCCGGTGAGTTTGAAGCCGCGGTTAAGCGTGTGGATTCGGGTCGCCTCGATCGGCAATGTGGCGCCGCCCATGCTGGTCCACGCCAGACCGGTAATGACGCCGGTGCCTGACAGCACTTGTTCGTTACGAAATACCGGCATGCCCAGCGAGGCTTCCAGGTCTTTGGGCGCGATCTTGATCACCGCTTTCGGCTCATCCAGCAGCTTGACCACGGACTTGCGCACCAGCTTGCCCAGTTGTTTCTCCAACTGCCGGACCCCGGCTTCACGGGCATATCCATCGATGACGGCCCGCAGCGCAGTGTCACTGATGGACAGGCTGCTCTTGGCCACACCCGCCTTTTCCAACTGCTTAGGCCACAGGTGGCGTTTGGCGATGGCGACCTTTTCTTCGGTGATATAGCCAGACAGGCGAATCACTTCCATTCGGTCGATCAATGGGCCAGGGATTGAATCCAGGGTGTTGGCGGTGCAGATGAACAGGACTTTCGACAGGTCCAGACGCAGGTCCAGGTAGTGATCGAGGAATTCTACGTTCTGTTCCGGGTCGAGGGTTTCCAGCAGCGCCGAGGCGGGGTCGCCCTGGTAGCTCTGGCCCATCTTGTCGATCTCATCGAGCATGATCACCGGGTTCATCACTTCGACGTCTTTGAGCGCCTGGACCAGTTTGCCCGGTTGCGCGCCGATGTACGTGCGACGGTGGCCCTTGATCTCAGCCTCGTCGCGCATACCGCCGACGCTGAACCGATAGAACGGCCGACCCAGTGATTCGGCAATCGAGCGGCCCACGCTGGTTTTGCCCACGCCCGGCGGACCGACCAGTAAGACGATGGAGCCGCTGATCTCACCCTTGTAAGCGCCAACCGCGAGGAACTCGAGGATCCGGCTCTTGATGTCATCCAGGCCCGCATGGTGCTGATCCAGCACTTTGCGCGCGTGCTTCAGGTCGAGCTTGTCCTTGCCGTAAACGCCCCACGGCACCGAACTGGCCCAATCCAGATAGTTGCGCGTCACCGCGTATTCCGGTGAGCCGGTTTCCAGTATCGAGAGCTTGTTGATTTCTTCGTCAATTCGTTTGCGAGCCTGAGGCGGCAGGGTTTTGCCCTCCAGGCGCTGCTCGAACTGCTCGATGTCAGCGCTGCGATCATCCTTGCTCAACCCCAGCTCTTGCTGGATCACTTTGAGCTGCTCTTTAAGGAAGAATTCGCGTTGGTGTTCACCGATCTTGCGGTTCACTTCAGCGGAGATTTCTTTCTGCAGACGTGCGACTTCGACTTCCTTGCGCAGCATAGGCAGGACTTTGCCCATGCGTTTGAGCATGGGGACGCAATCGAGGACTTCTTGCAGTTCGACGCCGGTGGCCGAGGTCAGCGCCGCAGCGAAATCGGTGAGCGGCGACGGATCGTTAGGGCTGAAGCGGTTCAGATAGTTTTTCAGCTCTTCGCTGTACAGGGGGTTGAGCGGCAGCAGTTCCTTGATCGCGTTGATCAGGGCCATGCCATAGGCCTTGACCTCGTCGGTCGTCTCATTGGGTTGATGCGGGTACTCGACTTCCACCAGATACGGCGGGCGATGGTGCTTGAGCCAGGTACGAATACGTACCCGACTCAGACCCTGGGCCACGAATTGCAGTTTGCCGTTCTCGCGGCTGGCGTGGTGGACCTTTACCAGCGTGCCGTATTCAGGCAGGGCATTGGTGTCGAAATGGCGGGGGTCGTCGGGGGGCGTGTCCATGAAAAACAGCGCCAGTGAATGATGGTCCGACTTGCTGACCAACTCCAGAGTCTCGGCCCAGGGCTCTTCGTTGACAATCACTGGCAGCACTTGAGCCGGGAAGAACGGGCGGTTGTGGATCGGGATGATGTAGACCTTGTCCGGGAGGTTTTGCCCCGGAAGGGCCAGGCTGGTGTTGGTCGATCCCTGGTTTATGTTGTGCTCGGCAGTAACGTCATCTGACAAATTTTGTGAGTCTGCTTGCTGGTCGCTCATGGGGCACCTGCACAATTGAACATGGGGTTTAGATGGGGCGCAGCAGCAAGGGTTTCAATGGCGAGTACAAATAGATTCGGTCGAGCTTGGGTTGCCGTGCCATGTGTCGATAATCTTGGGTAATCCTGTCAGAATGATGGCCAAGGGCCTTCGTTGCGCGCGACTTTCTCCCTGTCGCCAACTAATAAGGGTACGCCGCATGTTGTTGCCAAGGCTGGCGCACTTTAATCGGCTCTACCGTTACAAGTGGGAGACAGTATGTCTAACGTTCTACCTTCGGCTGTTCTAGCGAGTGCTCTTGCGGGGCTGTCGGTATTTTTCAGTGTATGGGCGTCGGCGGCGACTCTTGACGCCGTTATCGTCGACCAACAGGGCAAACCGTTGGACGATGCGGTGCTGACCCTGCAAGGGCCCTTGGGTAAGCCATTTGTTGCACCAAAAGCAGATATGGACCAGCGTGACAAACAGTTCGCGCCGTATGTGTTGGCAGTCCATACCGGTACCCAGATTGCTTTCCCCAACAGCGATAACATTCGCCATCAGGTTTACTCTTTCTCCCCCACTAAACGTTTTGAATTGCGTTTATACGAAGGCACGCCCTCGCAGCCGGTGTTGTTCGACAAGCCCGGCGTGGTGGTGCTCGGCTGCAATATCCATGACTGGATGCTGGGTTACGTCTATGTCACTGATGACCCGTGGTTCGCGGTCAGCGATGATGATGGCAGCCTGAAACTCGACCAATTGCCCGTCGGGCGCTACAGAGTGACCCTGTGGCATCCGCAATCTGTTGATATGCAGCCACAATCCGGTGGTGAAATCGACGTGCAGGCCACAGGCATTCAACAGCGTTTCAGCCTGATCGTGCGACCCAAAGCGCGGGACATGCCTTCTCCGGTGCCCAGTGAGTTCGGCGAGGCCTTTCATAAAGCAGCGTACGAATGAAACTGCGCGGTAGTTTTCAGGCGCGCATCGCCTGCGTGCTGATCCTCCTGCCCCTTGTGGTAGTGGGCGCTGTGTATTTTTCGGTTAAAGCTGCAACGAACGGCGCGGTACACACTCAGGCTGAGGAACAATTGAAAGTCGGCACACGGGTGTTCGAGCGGCTGCTGGAGATCCGTGGTCGGCAGTTGCGTGACGGCGTGCAACTGCTGGCGGCGGATTTCGGCTTTCGCGATGCGGTGGCCAGCGGTGAATCTGCGACCATTCGCTCGGTGTTGCGCAACCATGGCGCGCGGATCAATGCCAGTGACATGTTCCTGCTCAGCATGGATGGCAAGGTCATGGCCAGTACCGTGGCCCAAGTGCCTGAGGGCAGCCAGTTCCGCTACGACACAGCGCTGCGCGAGGCCCGGCGCAAGAATCAAACGATGTTGATCGTCCCGGCGCAAGGCAAACCGCATCTTCTGGTGGAAAGCACCGTGCTAGCGCCGTTGCCGATCGGTCGCGTGGTCATGGGTTTTGCGATGGACAGTGGTTTTGCCCAGGAACTACGCTCGCTGAGCGGGCTGGAAGTGTCCTTCCTCGCGGTTGAAAATCAGCAGCCGGGGAAAATGGTCAGTACTCAGCCGGATTCGCTGTATGCCAGCCTGAACGCGCTCATGCTTGATCCCTCTCAGGATCGGCATATGCGCATGACGGAACACCAGAGCGCGCGTTTCCTCAGTCAGTCATTGTTGGTCAACACCGGGGATGGCAGTGACGGGCAAGTGATTGCTTTGCTGCAAAGCCCGCTCGATAAGGCCATGCAGGCCTTTGCTCCGCTCGACGAGAAACTCTTCTGGATCGCCCTTGCGGCGTTGCTGGCTTCATTGGTTGGCGCGCTGTTGCTGGCGCGAAGTGTCTCGTTGCCGGTGCGTGCCTTGGCACGGGCGGCCGAGCGCATTGGCGAGGGTGATTATCAGACCCCCGTGGCCCTGAAGCGCAGCGATGAATTGGGGTTGCTGGCCAGTGCATTCAACTCGATGCAGAGCGGCATCGCCGAACGCGAGCAGCAATTGGCGCACAACGCGCTGCATGACGCCCTCACCGGTTTGCCCAACAGGGCGCTGGCGATGGAGCGCCTGGGCAGTGCAATTGCGGCAGAGCGTTCGGTGGCGCTGTTGTACCTGGGCATCGATAACTATCGGGCCATCAACGAAAGCTGTGGTGTTGAAGGTGTCGATCAGATGCTGCAACAGGCCGGTGCACGGTTGCAGGCGGCGTTGCGTCCGGGCGATACCGTGGCTCGGCTGACGGCCAACGAATTTTTGCTGTTGTTGGAAAATACCGGCAGCGATGGCGCGGTGGCCATGGCCGATACCCTGCAACAGTTGTTGATCGAACCACAGAAGATAGGCGGCCACGAGATTACGCTGGACTGCTGCGTCGGCATCGCGGCGTATCCCACCGACGGCGACGCGCCGCAGGAATTGCTCAGTCGCGCCGCTATCGCCAGGCAAGATGCCGCGCAATTGCCTGGGCGTTTGCAGGTTTATCAGCAGGGTCGCGACGTGGCTCACCAGCGCCAGATTCGTTTGATTCGTGACCTGCGCCATGCAGCGGCCAATAACGAGTTGGTTCTGCATTATCAGCCCAAGCTGGATATTCGTCTGGGGCGGGTACGTCAGGCCGAAGCGCTGTTACGTTGGCAGCATCCTCAGTTGGGTCTGGTTTCGCCCGCAGAATTCATCGAGTTGGCCGAGCGCACCGGCAGCATTCAGTTGCTGACCAACTGGGTCATTGAAGACACCATGCGCCAGATTGCCGAGTGGTCCGGGCGTGGGTTGCAGCTACAGGTGTCGCTGAACATTTCGGCCGAAGACCTGCTCAGCCATGATTTGGTTGACCGTGTGTCTGTGTTGCTCAAGCAATACCGTGTCCCTGCCGAACAACTGATCTTCGAGATCACGGAAAGCGCGGTCATGCGTGAACCGGAACATGCGCTTGACGTTCTGCACCGTCTGCGCGAATGCGGCATCAGCCTTTCAATTGATGACTTCGGGACGGGTTATTCGTCGCTGGCGCACCTCAAGCGGTTGCCGGTTCAGGAATTGAAAATCGACCAGTCGTTTGTGCGCGACCTCGATGAAACCAGTGAAGACGCCGTGATCGTGCGTTCCACCATTGAGATGAGCCATAACCTTGGCCTGAAAGTGGTCGCCGAAGGCGTCGAGTACGCGCGCAGCCTGCGCCTGCTTGAGCGCTGGCAGTGCGACACGGCGCAGGGTTATCTGATCAGCCGGCCATTGACGGCCGCTGCGTTTGAAGCCTGGATCGCCCAACCCCTACCTTCCTCCAGCCTGATGGTCCATTGATTTATGCCGCGTCGTTTTTTCCTGTTACTGGGGTGTTTACTGGGGTTATTCGAACAAACTGTTCTGGCTGATCAGGGCCGGTTGATCGCCACCGGAGGTGCCAGCAGTCTTGAGGGCGCGTCCGGTGGAGGGATTACCCCGTGGGCGGTGCTGGCGGGTTATGGCGAGCAAGGCGAGTGGGGCGGTAATGTGTTCGCCACGCATGTCGATCTGCCGGACTACAGGCTGGATGTAGTGGGCCTGGCCGTTGCGTTCGATAATCGCGTCGAGGTGTCTTTTGCACGCCAGCGTCTGGACCTGGGTTCGCTGGTCAGCAAGTTTCACCTGCCCGAGGACAGCCTAAGTCAGGACATTGTCGGAGTGAAAGTCAGGCTGTTCGGTGACGTGATCTACGACCGTCTGCCGCAGGTGTCCCTGGGGCTGGAATACAAGCACCAGAACGATTTCCTGATCCCCAGCCTGGTCGGCGCCAAGCGTGATCAGGACACCGAGGGTTACTTGACCGCCAGTCGTTTGTTCATGGGCGGGGCCTTTGGCTACAACCTGCTGATCAACGGAGGGTTGCGCTACAGCCGGGCCAACGAGCTGGGGCTGCTTGGCTTCGGTGGTGATCGACGCGACACCCGCAGCGTGCTTAAGGAGGGCTCGGTGGCCGTGCTGTTCAACCCGCGTTGGGCGTTGGGCATGGAGTACCGCGAGAAGCCGGACAACCTGTCGTTCTCCGGCGAGAGCGATTGGTCGGACCTGTTCATCGGTTATTTTCCGAACAAACACCTGTCGGTCGTGCTGGCTTATGCGCGGCTCGGCGAGATTGCTACGCTGGACAATCAGAACGGTACTTACCTGTCGGTACAGGGGAGCTTTTGATCATGCGCCTGTTACCGTGGATTTTGATCACCGCTCTGGCTGGCTGTGCGCAACACTCCGCCCCGCCAGTCGAGAATGACCCGAGCCTGTACAACGCGCTGGGGCAGCGCGCAGGCATTCAGCAGATCGTGGAAGGCATGCTGATCAACGTCGCTCATGACAAGCGCATCGTCGAGCATTTCAAAAAGGTCGATATCGTGCGCTTGCGCGACAAACTGGTTGAACAGTTCTGTGTCAAAGCGGGCGGCCCTTGCCGCTACACCGGCGACCCCATGCCAGAGGTCCACAAAGGTCAGCATGTGTCCCGCAGTGATTTCAACGCGCTGGTTGAAGACTTGATCGACGCCATGGACGCACAGGGCATTTCAGTCCCGACGCAGAATCGCTTGATCGCAACGTTAGCGCCCCTGCGTGGGGATGTGATCGAGAAGTAAGGCTGATCAGCGCTGCAAAAAAGGCGGCTACCTTTCGGTAGCCGCCTTTTTCATTGGGTCATTGCATTATCAGTCCGGCAGTTTGAACGCCAGGATGTAATCGCCTTGTTTGGTGCCCAGTGAACCGTGACCGCCCGCCATGACCAGCACGTACTGTTTTCCGTCCTTGCCGGTGTAGGTCATCGGTGTGGTCTGGGCGCCTGCTGGCAGGCGACCTTCCCACAGCTGCTTGCCGTTACGAACATCGTAGGCGCGCAGGTACTGGTCGAGGGTGCCGCTCAGGAACGCCACGCCACCCTTGGTGACAAACGTGCCGCCCAGGCTAGGTACGCCCATGGTCAACGGGATTGGCACTGGCGCACTGTCACGCACAGTGCCGTTCTGGTGTTTCCAGATCGTGGTGTGATTGGTCAGGTCCACGGCTGCGACGTAACCCCAGGCTGGCGCTTGGCAAGGCAGGCCCATCGGCGACAGCATCGCTTCGAGGATCACCCCATAAGGCGCGCCTTTGTTGGGTTGTACGCCTTGGGTTTCGCTTTTACGGCCCGGGCCACCTTCAACTTCTGCTGCGGGAACCAGTTTGGATTTGAAGGCCATGTAGCTTGGGTTTACGAACGCGATCTGACGCACCGGATCAACCGAGATGCCCCCCCAGTCGAACACGCCGAAATTGCCTGGATAGACGATCGAACCTTGCAGCGATGGCGGAGTGAAAGGGCCGTCATAGCGCAGGGATTTGAAGTCGATCCGGCACAGCATCTGATCGAACGGCGTCACGCCCCACATGTCGCGCTCTTTCAGGGGCGGCGGCATGAAGTTCAGGTCAGACTTGGGCTGGGTCGGCGATGTGTGATCGCCGGCAACCGCGCCTTGTGGTACCGGGATTTCGTTGATGGGCACGATCGGTTGACCGTTGCTGCGGTCCAGCACGTAGATGCTGCCCTGCTTGGTCGATGCCAGGACAGCTTGTTTCATGCCATCCGCGGTTTTCATGTCCATCAGCGTCGGCTGACCGCCGACGTCCATGTCCCACAAATCGTGATGGGTGAACTGGAAGTTCCAGCGTACGTGGCCGGTAGCGATGTCCAGCGCGACGAGGCCGGCGCTGTACTTCTCTGATTCAGGGGTGCGATTGCCGCCCCACTGGTCAGGCATCTGGTTACCCATCGGCAGATAAAGCATGCCGAGCTTTTCGTCGACGCTGAACATCGACCACATGTTGGGAGAGTTGCGGGTGTAGGTTTTGCCCGGAGCAATCGGTGTGGTGTCGTTCGGATTGCCGCTGTCCCAATTCCAGACCAGACGACCGGTGTGCACGTCGAACGCGCGAATCACCCCGGACGGCTCATCGGTGGAGAGGTTGTCAGTGACGTGACCACCGATGACAACCAGATTTTGGGTCACGGCAGGCGGCGAGGTGGAGTAGTAGCCACCTGGCGTGAAGGCACCGATGTTGGCGCCCAGATCAATCGAGCCGTTAACACCGAAGTCTTCGCACGGCTTGCCGGTGTCGGCGTTCAGCGCGATCAGACGGGTGTCCGCGGTTGGCAGTAACAGGCGACGTGGGCACGCGTTGGTGCTGGTCGCCGCTGTTGCTGCTGGCGCAGGGCTTCGCGCAGGCACTGCCGACGGCGCCGGAGCGGGGGTCGCAGCGTAAGCGGCATCATCGTGATACGACACGCCACGGCAGGTCATGTGCGCCCAACCCTTGAAGTTTGCCGCTTTCTGCGTGCTGATCTTTGGGTCGAAACGCCAGATTTCCTTGCCGGTGTCCGGGTCCAGCGCGATCACCTGGCTATGCGGCGTGCACACGTAGAGCAACCCGTTGACCTTGAGCGGGGTGTTCTCGGCCGTGGTTTCCCCCGGATCGTTCGGCCCAGGGATATCCCCTGTGCGATAGGTCCAGGCAGGCACCAGCTTGCCCGCGTTTTCAGGGGTGATCTGCGCCAGCGGCGAATAGCGATCACCGAACGCGGTGCGCCCATAGGATTGCCAATCACCGTCGGGCATGGCCGGGGCGGTGTTGGTGGTGCCTGCGGTCTCGCGGTCCAGTTGGCCTTTGATCTCACCAGGGTGGGTGAACTGGCTGGCCAACGCTGTAAGACCGGCCAGCACCACAGCGATGCTTAATGCGCCGGTGGCCATGGGTGCGGGTTGCCCACGCAGCAGCGGACGACGAAACCACGGCAGCAAAAGCACGATGCCCAACGCGAACCACAGCGCCAGACGCGGCACCAGTTGCCACCAATCCAGGCCCACTTCCCACAGTGCCCAGAGCGTGCTGGCGAGCAGAAGCAGCGCGTACAGGCCTAGCGCGGCACGGCGTGCGGCGATGAGCAACACGCCAGTCAGGGCAAAGCCGATACCGGCCAGCAGGTAGTACAGCGAGCCGCCCAGCAGCGTCAGCTTGATACCTCCTGCCAACATGACCAGGCCCATCAGCAGCAACACCAGACCGAGCAATGTCGGTAACAGGCGTGTTCTGCTTAAAGCACCATCAGTGCTCATAATGTGTTTCTCCAGGACGATTAAGGGGGGTGTCGCTTGGTGCGTAACGTCTGTTTGTGAGCCTAGTCCAGTCACATGCATGCGCATTGAAACCACTGATTTTGGCGACTGGATGCGTTCCGTCGGCGGGGGGCGCAGTCAGGATTTGACGGGGTTATTTCATAGGCAGCTATCGATGCTCAGAGTTCAGGCCTCTGTGCCCAACATGAGATGTATTCGTTGATGAATCGATTCAGCAATGATTTGTAATGATAGAGACCTGAGCCCATAAGCGAAAGGAAAGGATGCGCCAAGGCTTGTTGCGGATTCAGCAACAGTGAAAGGCAGGCAGCGCAGCGCAGGTGAAGGGGTTATTTCCTACAACTTCTATCGGTGTTTGTCTGATGCCAATCTGATGCCTCGGCACGCTAAGCTCTTCCCGCTACGGGGAGGCTCGGCTAAGGTGCGCACCTTACGGGGCAAACCCCGCTTAAATCAGCTCGAAGGCCTGGTATGACGACATCCAACAACAATCCTCTGCATGGCGTAACGCTGGAGCAGATCCTCACCGCGCTGGTGGCGCACTACGAATGGTCGGGATTGGCGGAGCGTATTGATATTCGTTGTTTCAAAAGCGATCCGAGCATCAAGTCCAGCCTGACGTTTCTGCGCAAGACCCCGTGGGCGCGGGAGAAGGTCGAAGGTTTGTACGTGAAGCTGGCACGCAGCAAAGGCTGGTGAGGTTGCCGACACCCAAGGATGATTAAAACGATGCACAGCGAACACTCGCAACAGTCGCAAGGACAGCGCAGCTTCATCATCATTGCAGCACTGCTGGGATGGTCGGCATTGGCTATCCAGTTGTATCTGATTTTTTTCGCGCGGTGGGCGGATCAAGCGAGTCTGCTCGGTGGGCTGGTGAGGTTCTTCAGTTTTTTTACCATACTCACGAACACCTTGGTGGCGAGTGCCCTGACCTGCGCGGTCGTTAGGAGAAGCGATGGTGTTCATCGCTTTTTCCGAACCCCTTGGGTGTGCAGCGGCATTGCCGCCAGCATTGTGCTGGTGGGCCTTGCTTACAACGTGCTCCTGCGCCATTTGTGGCAGCCCCAGGGCTGGCAATGGATCGCGGACGAATTGCTGCACGACATCATGCCGCTGCTGTTTCTGGTGTATTGGTGGCTATACGTCCAGAAAGGGGTATTGCGCTTGAGCCACGTGCTGCTGTGGGCGATTTACCCGCTGGTGTATTTCGCTTACGTGCTGTTGCGGGGGGATTTGATTGGCGACTACATGTACCCCTTTATTGATATCGGCACCCTCGGTTATGCCAAGGCCTTTATCAATGCAGGTGGCGTGTTGGCAGGGTTTGTCATGGTCTCGTTGGTGCTGGTCGGGCTGGACAGGGTCAAGGGCCGCAACGCCAGAGGATGAAGGAATGCGGTCTGTTCAAGACCGCATCGCCGGTACCTCCTGTTGCGAAGCACCTTCAACCGTTGTCGGCCTCATTCAGGCGCCAGTAACCGACCGTTTTTACCAGGCTTTCGTCCAGGCCAAACTCATTCAGCAATACACGACGAACCTTGCGTGACAATGCCGCTTCAGTTGCCACCCAGGCGTATAGCTTGCCTTCCGGCATTTCCAGCCTGCGGGTGACCTCCACCAGATCCTGCTCGCCCCGCACAATCCAGATCACGTCGACCTGAGCCTGGCTGTGCAACGTCTGCTGTTCGGACGAGTCGGCGATCTCGACCACCACCAGCGCACTGCGGTTGGCCGGCAGGCTTTCTACACGGCGGGCAATGGCGGGGAGGGCGGTTTCATCGCCGATCAGCAAGTAGCTGTCGAAAATGTCCGGGACGATCATCGAGCCCCGTGGGCCGGCGATGTACAGCGATTGCCCCGGTTTGGCCTGCGCTGCCCACGTGGCGGCAGGACCCTCGCCGTGGAGGACGAAATCGATGTCCAGCTCGCCGGCCTCTGCGTCATAGCGGCGGGGCGTGTAGTCGCGCATCGCCGGGCTTGGGCCATCGCTTGGGGCGCCGGGGACAAAGGTCTCGAGTGCTGCCTGCTCTTCGGCCGTTTGCGCGAAGATCAGTTTGACGTGGTCGTCGGTGCCTTGGCTGACAAAGCCCTGCAGTTGCGGCCCGCCCAAGGTGATGCGGCGCATCCGGGGTGTCAGGTCGATGACGCGCAGCACCTCCAGCTTGCGGCGTTTGATGTCATGGCTGACGCGGTGAATGGTCTGTTGCGAACTCATCAAGACTTCTCCGGGGGGCGGACAGGGCCATCAACGATGGCTTTGGCGGTGTCGTTCAGCAGGGTGCTCACGCGCAGGATTTCTGCAGCATTCCAGCGCCCGTGATGCAGTTGCAGTGCATGCCGCAGGTTGTGCACGGCTTCATGGATTTGCGGTGGCCGATCATGTCCGCGCAAGGCGCGCTTACTGACGTCGATGCGCGTGCGCACACCCTCCAGCGCGATGGCCTGTTCCGTCAGCGACTGCTCGCCGATCCGGGTCACGACGTAGTGTTTTTTCCCGCCCTGAGCGTCGCCGAGGATCATTTCGCTTTCTTCAAGAAAGGTCAGCGTCGGGTAGATCACCCCCGGGCTTGGGCTGTAGGCACCGTCAAACATGCCTTCGATCTGGCGGATCAAGTCATAGCCGTGGCTGGGTTGTTCGGCGATCAACGCGAGCAGCAGTAATTTCAGGTCGCCGGGGGCAAAGACACGCGGGCCGCGTCCTCCGCGCTCACGGCCGGGACGTTTTTCGAAACCGTCGCGACCGTCACCGTGATCGCGGTGGTCTCGATGGGCATGGTGAGTGGGGTCACTGGGTTCACTCATTTCTCTCTCTCCTGCGTAAGTTAGATATACCTTAAGATATATCTAACTTTGAGTGCAAGAGATAAAAGAGAACTATTCTTATTGAGTGCTGGCCTGCAATGGTACGGGCGGTGCGTTACAGGCGGTGTGGCTGCCCGGCACGAGATAGGGGTTAAGGATCGGCGCCATGCCTTTGAGTACCTGCACGGGCAACGCTGACGTGAACTTGAAGGCTTCAGACGCGCGACCAGGTACGAATGCCGTCAGCGTCCCGAAGTGATTGGCTCCGATGTAGAACACAAACGTCGCCGTGCGGTTGATTGACCGCGACCCGAGGATTCGGCCTCTGGCGCCAATGCTCTCGATCCGGTTGTCACCGGTCCCGGTTTTGCCGCCCATGGCCAGCACGGTGCCGTCTTCGAGTTTGAAGCTGCCCTGCACACGCCGCGCCGTGCCGGCATCCACCACTTGCGACAGCGCTTCACGCATGGCCGTCGCGACCTCGACCGGGAGCACACGCTTACCCAGATTGGGGTTATTCGCCAACTGCGTTTCGTAGGGTGTCCCGGCAGCAAAGTGCAGGCTGTCGACACGCAGTACGGGCAGGCGGATACCGTCGTTCTGAATGATCCCGATCAACTCGGCCAATGCTGCCGGACGGTCCCCCGAACTGCCAATGGCGGTCGCCAGTGACGGCACCAGGTGATCGAACGGATAACCCAGTCGTTGCCAGCGGCTGTGAATATCGAGGAACGCTTCGATCTCCATCATCGTGCGAATCCGGCTGTCACGAGCGCTTTTGTGCCGACTTTTGAACAGCCAGCTATACACCTCTTGACGCTCGTTTTGACTGGCAACAAGTGCCTCGTTGAACTTCGCCTGCGGGTGTTGCAGCAAGTAGCCCACCAGCCACATATCCAGTGGGTGAACCTTGGCGATATACCCTTGATCGGGCAGGTTGTACGCGCCCGGCCCGTAGTTTTGATACAGCTCGCCGAGGCGCTTTTCGGTCAACTTGTCGACCGCCGCTTTGTCATCGGCCAGGTGCGCGCGAACGAAAGCGTTAAACGCGCTCTGATCGGCATTGGGCAATAAGTAACGGTGCACGGCAGCCAGGCGAATCGCCGTGGGGTGCATGCCGTCGAGGAAAGTATCCAGCCGGTCCTGGGTGGACTTGTTCTTGTAGCGCTTCCAGAAGCGCAGAAGAAACACCGTGCCCTCGCGGTCGGCAAACTGGCTCAGGTATTCCTGACGTCTGGGGTCATTGTCATCCTTGAGCAACAGGGCGCTGCTGTTGGCCGACTGGTAGATGCTGTAACGCACCACGTCGCGCATCAAACGTATGAACGGCAGGTTGATGGACTCACGTATCGCATCGCGCAAGCTTGGGCTCCGGCCATTGTCCTCTTTGCGAAAGTTATTGAAGTGATGCATCCCGCCGCCGGTGAAAAAACTTTCGCCGGGGCTGGCGGAGTACTGCCGATCCAGCGCTGCGGCGAGCATCTTCGACAGGTCTTGATCCTTGTTCTGCATCAGGTAATCGAGGGCCCAGCGGGTTAGCCGATCCTGGTCTTCGACCGGGACTTTTTTCAGTTCGGAGGGCATTTTTCCGGCGTAGCGTTGATGCAGCTCAGACATGATTTCCAGGTAGGTGGTCAGCACCCGCATTTTTGCAGTTGAGCCCAGTTCCAGCTTGCTGCCCTCGTTGATGTCGAACGGTTGGTCGGTGCTGTCGGTCTGCACCCGCACCCGAGAACCCTCCGGGTCGCGTTCGAACAAGGTGAAGCTGTAACGCACCTCCTGGGTGCTGGTCGGCGTCAGCAAATGCTCGCCGATCAAGCCCATTTTTGTGGCGAAGGCCGGGTCTGCCAGGTTCCGCAGGTATTGACTGACGCTGGTTTGCAACTCGCCTTGCAAGGTACTGGTCGCCGCCAGATCCAGACGGTCGAGGTCATACAGAGGGCGATTGAGCAGAGTCGACAGGCGACTGCGGGCGACACTGATGCCCTTGTTGGTTTCGATGGGCTGAAGGGTCGGTTGCTGGGCCCAGTCACGATAAGTCACAGCGCTGGCCAACGCCGCATTCGACAGCGCCTGGTCAATGACATTGTTCTGCGCCAGCAGGCGGATATGGCTGTCAGTCAGTTGCGCCAACTCTTCGCGACCTCGGGCCAGATAATGCGAAGGCCGACGTTGGGCGATCACCAGTGACAACGCCTGACGCAACGCCAGACCGCGTTCAGCGAGGCTTTTTGGGTCGCTGGCAGTGTCAGTCAGTTGTTGATTGACCTTGTCGAAGTCCGCGCCATACCAGACGCGTAACCCCTCAGCCAGGCCATGCACTTCACCATGCCCAGGCACGGCGGACAGCGGGACACTGTTGAGGTAATCACGAACCACGCGTTGCCGTGCCTCCAATGTCTGCGGGCCATCTTGATAGGCACGGACGCTGGCGGAAATCATCTGCCGCAGCTTCTCGGCACCGGACTGGGTCAAGCCATCGGGTGAATGGCGATACTTTTCCAGTTGCGTGGCGAGGGTACTGCCGCCCGCGGATTGGCCGGGCAGGGCGAAAAGCTTGGCGACCTGGGAGAACGCGGCCTTGGCAAAGCGCGGCCAGTCGACCGCAGGGTTGGCCAAGGGTTGTTGCGGGTCAAGCAGGTCGCGGTTCTCGATAAACAGCAAACTGTGCACCACCATGGGCGGGATCGCCGCAAAGCTGGGGTAGAGCTGCTGCGGATAACGGAACTGATAGAGCGGAGCTCCCTGGCAATCAGTAATCGACAACCCGGCCTGAATTTTCTCTTGATAGGGCACGAAGAAACCGCGCTGGCTATAGGCGAGCAGGTCGGGAGAGAACCGGGTTTGCTGGGTCACTAGATAATCGCGCTTGAGCAGGCGCGGCAGAAACTCATCCAGCGCCGAATACCCCAGACGTCGATCAAACGGGCCCTCGCCGGGGTACATGATCGAGTTGCTGGGACCGGGCTGCATCGAATAACTGAGCGTGGCGGCAAAGCGGCTGAACTCCCGGGCTTGCAGTTTGGAACTGCGGGTTTCGGCAGATATGGCAAGCCCTAGAGCGGCCAACCCTATCAGCGACAGCAACCAGAACAGACGCCAGCCATACCGTTTACGGCGTGGACGTTTAGGCAGGGGAGCGTCATCAGGACCGTCAGCAGGAACCACGGTCTTCTTTGAATCGGAATGCCACAAAGCGCCCATAGTCGATTGGCCCGGTTAAGCGTGTTAATCGCACCTGTCACAAGCTTAGACGCTGGTCGCGATTGATGAAAACTTTGTAAGACGCATGTAGGAAAAATCCCTTAAAACCCACTGCTCGATATCGAGGCGCCAGCAGTGCGTCAGGTCGGGGCGGGTGGGCGATGGAAACCCTCTTTGCGTACCTGATGGATTAAAACCCTATGGCAGAATATTTCCCTCTTCTAAAGCCGTTTTGGCCGTGAATTATCGCCAAATAAAAGTGTTTATATAGTGAAAGCCACTAGCTGTGGGTTTTTATACTGCGCGACCATTGCGAGAGTGTGTGCCTGACCCTTTTCGATGGATGCTCTTTTTTGAGGCGCAGTGCGCACGTTTTTTGTGCGAGGTTCGCCTCCGATTTCAGTAGGACTATTCGCGCATGACGGGCTCACTCATAAGGATGAACCTGATAATGCGACGCGCAGGCTTACCCGCCAGTGCTTTGAATCGTCGACTGACTCCATATCCAATAACAATACGAGGTTGTAAATTTATGCCAGTCGGCAAACACACTTTGCACACAGAGACCGCTCAAGGCGGGCCTCTGAAACGAGAGTTGGGCGAGCGCCACATCCGCCTGATGGCTCTAGGTGCCTGTATTGGTGTCGGTCTGTTTCTCGGTTCTGCCAAAGCCATCGAGATGGCCGGGCCCGCGATCATGCTGTCGTACATCATCGGCGGCCTGGCCATCCTGGTGATCATGCGCGCCCTCGGCGAAATGGCCGTGCACAACCCGGTCGCCGGCTCCTTCAGCCGCTACGCACAAGACTATCTCGGCCCCTTGGCGGGCTTCCTTACCGGTTGGAACTACTGGTTCTTGTGGCTGGTAACCTGCGTTGCGGAAATCACCGCTGTGGCCGTTTACATGGGCGTCTGGTTTCCCGAGGTCCCGCGCTGGATCTGGGCGTTGGCGGCACTGATCAGCATGGGCTCCATCAACCTGATCGCCGTCAAAGCCTTCGGTGAATTCGAGTTCTGGTTCGCCCTGATCAAAATCGTCACCATCATCGCCATGGTCGTCGGCGGTATCGGTGTCATCGCCTTTGGTTTCGGCAATGACGGTGTCGCGCTGGGCGTTGCCAACCTGTGGAGCCACGGCGGCTTCATGCCCCACGGCGTGCAAGGCATCCTGATGTCACTGCAAATGGTGATGTTCGCCTACCTCGGCGTTGAAATGATCGGTCTGACCGCCGGTGAAGCGAAGAACCCGCAGAAAACCATTCCCAGCGCCATCGGCTCGGTATTCTGGCGGATTCTGTTGTTCTACGTTGGCGCGCTGTTTGTGATCCTGTCGATCTACCCGTGGAACGAAATCGGCACCCAGGGCAGCCCTTTCGTGATGACCTTCGAGCGTCTGGGAATCAAGACCGCCGCCGGCATCATCAACTTCGTGGTCATCACTGCGGCACTGTCGTCCTGCAACGGCGGTATCTTCAGCACCGGACGCATGCTCTACAGCCTGGCGCAGAACGGCCAGGCACCGCGTGGCTTCGCCCAAACCTCGAGCAACGGCGTACCGCGTCGTGCACTGCTGCTGTCGATTTTCGCCTTGTTGATCGGCGTATTCCTCAATTACCTGGTGCCGGAAAAAGTCTTCGTCTGGGTAACGGCCATCGCGACCTTCGGTGCGATCTGGACCTGGACCATGATCCTGCTGGCGCAACTCAAGTTCCGCCGTGGCCTGAGCAAAACCGAGCGCGACCAACTGAAATTCCGCATGTGGCTATGGCCGCTCAGCTCCTATCTGGCGCTGGCGTTCCTGATCCTGGTGGTAGGCCTGATGGCTTACTTCGAAGAAACCCGCATCGCGTTGTATGTCGGGCCAGCGTTCCTGATACTGCTGACGGTACTGTTCTACGTATTCAAACTGGCGCCGAAAAACGAAGCAGTGGGTGCTGCACGTACGGCGTAATAATACAGCTTGAAACGCAAGAGCCCTGGTCAGTTCACATTATGATCAGGGCTTTTTTATACGCCTCACGGTCTCCCCTATTATGAGGCGCGAGGATGTCTAGGCTTTGATGCTGATAAGTTTTTGCTGCGAAGGGGTAACAGCCAATGAGTCAGTTGTTGATGGGTATGTGTTTTTTTTTCTTTGAGCTGGACAGTAACTCTTGATAGTTGATAAGTGCGCTGAAGTTTTCTTTTGTCAGCTTGCCTGCGCCGTCCTTGTCTTTATAGTAACTGGCGAGCGTCACTAGCGAGTTAGCGTGTCTGTTGATAGCCGAGACTAAGGGTTTGAATAAATTTATGGCTTCTAAAAGCTGGGGTTTTTCTTGCGATGTGAGCGTTTCTTTAAAGTCGATAATTTGGAGTCTGGTTTCTTTGTCCAGCGTGAAACTGAACTCTTTTTTCGATAACTCAGGATTCGATAAGCTGAGTGTTTTTCTGAACGCGAGGAGTTCGGATCTGACGCTTTCCAGCTCCAGCTCGGCATTCCATCTCACATTCCATGTGTCGAACGCGCGGCATGTCCAGCAGCATTCTTTTTCTGTCAGTGGGACCATATGGGTTCCCCAAGGATCGGTCCCCCTCGTGTAGACCTCTGAAAGTTGGTCTTCCGACACGGTGACAGGGAAACAGCTTTTCGGCCAAAGCGCCTCTAGGCTATACATCCTGGGGCGCTTCATTGCCGCTAGATCTTCCGGACAACTCCAATTTTCAGGCAGCGGTTGCAGTGGTTCCTCAACCGCCTGATATCCCCCCACCCAAACGCCAGTACCTTTGATTTCCATCATCCTTCCCTCTCTGATTCGTTCACTCTCCTTGCATAACGACCCACCTTCAAAAAACTTGGCCTGATAAACCCGTAGGAAACTTCCGAGAGTGCGTTTCAGTGAGACGGCGTTCTCAAACTGCCGCCACCCGGCCCGGCGTCCCCAGCCGTTTATTCAATTCCAACCCGCTCGCCATGAGCATCATCAAGGCCAAACCCAGCAGCGCGGTAGACACTTGCATCGGCCAGGTATCGCCAGCGAGTGCGTTGGCCATGTCGGCCAGCGGCGCGAGCAGGACGCTGAGGCAGAAGACTTCCAGGGAATAGCGGCCCATGCGGCAGGTTTGCTGGGCAGGCCAGTTGTTTAGCCATGCGTGCCCCGTCGGCAGGCATTTTGCGGTGCAGTAGGCCAGCGCCAGGAAGTGCACCAGGCGCACCGGCGAGAGGTCGGTTTTGCTGATCGGGTACAGCAGGTTGGAGATGGCTTTGGGTACCAACATGTCGTGCAGCCCCGGCCATTTCCACGACAGGGTAATCAGCCCGGAGATCACCACGTAGGTCGCGCAGATGATGAACAACGGTTGCTGCTTCAGCGGGCGTGGTTGCTGGACGCTCGGTCGTTGCCCACGAATCGCGCAGGCGCCGCCGAGGACGAACAGCAGTTGCCAGGCCACGGGGTTGAAGTACCAGACGCCGCCTTCATACGCCGACAGATTCCAGCCAGACAGCGGCACCATCAGGTACAACGCAACGGACAGGCCGACCACGTATTCGGTCCGGCGCAGCATCCAGGGCAGGATCAGTGGCAAGGCCAGCAACAGCAGAATGTAGAGCGGCAACGGGTCAGTCAGGTTGGGTTTGAAGCGCAGCAGTAGCTCATCGGCCAAGGCTTGTTGCGGGTTTCTGACGAAGTAGCCCAAGCCCATCTCCTGGATCATGTCGCGGGTTTCGACATGATTGTTGGCGACGAACACGATGCCCATCAGCAGGGTCAACAGGAAAATATGCACCACATACAGTACCCACGCCCGCCGCAGAATGCGGACGCAGGCGACGACAAACCCGTCGCGCAGGGCGATGCGCCCATAGGCCAGTACTGCCGCGTAACCGGCGAGGAACACGAAGATCTCCGCCGCGTCGCTGAAGCCGAAGTTGCGCACCGTGAGTTGGGCGAAGGGGTTGCCAGGCACGTGATCCCAGAAAATGAAGATCAGCGCCAGACCTCGAAAGAAGTCGATTCGAGGATCGCGTCCGTTAGTCATGCCGGCGGGCTCTTGAGCGGGTATTCAATAAGGAGGTGTGCGCGGCCTTAGAGGTTCCATGCCGCACATCGGCCGCGCGCAGGGTGGCGTCATTGGTGAATAAATGCAAAAACAGGCTATTACTTAATGTCTCGGGAGCATGGGGGCTGCAGCGGTGGAACCTTAGGCAATGGTCACAGTCTGCAGGGTATGCAGTGCTCAGGATCAGTCTGGAAGCTTAAGCGCAAGTCGGGGGAAATTCGCATGATGGAGCTACTTCAGCCCCAAAAAAGGACGAGTGCTGAACGTGTTGCATGGTTTTTTCGGGAGCGCTGGGTGCTGCTGCCCATCCTGGCCCTTGCGGCCTTGGTGCGCTTTTATGACATGACCGGGCCGGCCATCTGGTACGACGAAGCCGCCAGCGTGCTGATGAGTGAGTTTTCGCTCCCTCTCATTTGGTCTCACACCACATACGATGTCCATCCGCCTCTGTACTACCTGCTGCTGCATGGGTGGACGGCTGCATTTGGCAACGGGGTTTTTGCGCTTCGGGCCATGAGTGTGTTGGCGGGTGGGGTGACCGTTGGGTTGGGTGTCTGGCTGGTGAGGTTGATTGCAACGCGTCGAGCCGCAATGTTGGCCGGGCTGCTTCTGGCACTTCTGCCTATTGCCGTGCGTTACAGCCAAGAGGTGCGGATGTACGCACTTCAGGGGGCCTGGCTGATGGGGGCGACAATTGCCCTGATTTACTGGATTAAACATCCGCAGCAGCATCGATACCTGATCGTCTACACGTTGTTAATGACCGCGGGGCTTTATACCCACTATTTCGCGGGTCTGTGTGTGGTCTCGCATTGGCTCTATCTGCTGTTGCTACGTTTCCAGCCCTCACGTACATGCCACCTTATTACACGACCTGCCTGGTGGATCGCCAACGCTGCCGTGGTGGTTCTTTACTTGCCTTGGGTCCCTCATTTAATCAATCAATTGTCGCTGACCGGGGAAGTGGGCTGGATACCACCTGTCACGGTCTTCAGCGTGCCTTCCATTATCTGGGAATCGTTAACGCTCAATGATGGGAGGGACCTGCCCTGGCCGATATTTATTGCCCTTCCTGTGTGGATGTTGCTGGCTTCCGGATGGAGTGTCCTGCGCGACAAGGGGACCTACAAACTTCATGCATTACTGGCCATCTACACCTTTGTACCAATAGGAGTGGTGTTTTTAATTTCGTTTAAACACTCATTCTTTGTGCCCCGTTATTTCATGTTCGCTGTGATTGGGTTGCCGCTGATGTTGGCCATCGCACTTGATCGGCTGGCGCATCGGTATCGAACGCTTGCCATCGTATGCCTGACAGTTTTAGTCGGTGGAGAGGGGGTAGGGCTCTACAACGTTTATACCCAGACGAATAAATTGAATGACACGGTCAATCAGCCAAACAATCAGATCGACAGGACGACCGATTACATTAATCAACACTTCGCTACAGGTGACCGCATCGTGGTAAACGATATTTACTGGTACTTGAGTGTTGCCTACTACAACAAAACCGGGACGAATCCGTTGCTCTACACCCCGCCGTTGTCAACGGGGGAGTCCGGACGTCCGGGCGAACAGGCCGAAGGTGCTTTGCTGTATCAAGATGCAGACGCGCTGTATGTCGACAACCTCGGCTCACTGCCTTCCGAGACAAAGCGGGTGTGGGTCGTGCAGGGCAGTGAGCCGGACGAAGCCATGACCGTCCCGAAAAACTGGCTGCCCGTCAGTGCATTGACCACGGGCGACACGCAAGTCTGGCTTTATGCCGTCTGCACAACGGCCGTGTGTGGGCCGTTGAGAGCAGCCAGTAACTAAGTGCAGTGTTAGTAACGTTGAGCCCCGACCATCGTTCCTCGTCGGGGCTCAACGCATTAGTCTGCCTCAGGCTGCGGCAGTGTTGGGCTCAAAACTGTCGGCTCGCGCCATCTGCCACATGTTCGAGTAGAACTCGCCATCCACTTCGCCCGTCAGCAATTCGCCGGGTTTGAGGAATACGTGGGACTGGGAGAACAGTTTGATCTCTGTGGCGGACATCCGTCGAACCAGATGCTTGGCCTCAAGCTGCGAAGGATGATCAAGGCCGGCGGCAGCCAGCATTTCGGCCAATGCCTTAAGCGTGCTGCGGTGGAAGTTGAACACCCGCTGCGCTTTGTCTGGCACCACCAGTGCCCGTTGACGTAATGCGTCCTGGGTGGCAACGCCGGTCGGGCATTTGTTGGTGTGGCAGCTTTGCGATTGAATGCAGCCAATCGCAAACATGAAGCCGCGTGCCGAGTTGGCCCAGTCGGCGCCAATCGCCAGCACGCTGGCGATGTCGAACGCGCTGACAATTTTGCCGCTGGCGCCCAGCTTGATTTTGTCCCGCAGGTTCAGGCCGACCAGGGTGTTGTGCACGAACAGCAGGCCTTCACGCATCGGCACGCCCATGTGGTCGGTGAACTCCACCGGCGCGGCGCCAGTGCCGCCCTCTTTGCCGTCGATCACGATGAAGTCCGGAAGGATACCGGTCTCGAGCATGGCTTTGGCAATGCCCATGAACTCCCACGGATGGCCCAGGCAAAACTTGAAGCCCACGGGTTTGCCACCGGACAGCTCGCGCAGTTGAGCAATGAAGTGCATCAGTTCGCAAGGAGTCGAAAATGCGCTGTGCCGGGAGGGTGAGATGCAATCTTCGCCCATCATGATGCCGCGGGTTTCAGCGATTTCCTTGGTCACTTTGCCTTTGGGCAAGATGCCGCCGTGCCCCGGTTTGGCGCCTTGGCTCATCTTGATTTCAATCATCCGCACCTGCGGATCCTTTGCCTGCGCGGCGAAACGCACCGGGTCGAAACGCCCATCCGATGTCCGGCAGCCGAAGTAACCGCTGCCCAGTTCCCATGTCAAATCGCCGCCGTTTTCCCGGTGATACGGGCTGATGCTGCCTTCGCCGGTGTCGTGGGCGAAGTTACCGAGTTTGGCGCCCTGATTCAGCGCACGAATCGCATTGGCGCTAAGCGAACCGAAGCTCATCGCCGAGATGTTGAAGACCGAGGCCGAGTACGGTTGTTTGCACTGCGGACCGCCGACCAGCACGCGAAAGGCATGGGGGTCGCTCAACGGTGCCGGGCGCATCGAGTGACCGATGAATTCGAAACCGGTCTGGTAGACATCGATCAGCGTGCCGAAAGGCTTGTCCGCCGTTTCATTTTTGGCGCGCGAATACACCAATGAACGCTGGGCCCGAGAGAAGGGCAGGGCGTCGCTGTCGGACTCCAGCAGGTACTGGCGGATCTCCGGGCGGATGCCTTCAACCAGGTAACGGATGTTGCCCAGGATCGGGTAATTGCGGCGTATCGCGTGCGGGGTCTGCAGCAGATCGCCGATACCAATCAGGCTGAGTACGCCGGCGACCAAGGTGAATGGCCAGAGCCACTCGTGGTGCCAGAACGGAATGCTGGCGAAGGTGAAACATACGCAAAACACAAAAAAAGCGTAACGACTGAGGAGGGACAGGCTCATGCGGAATCCTGGGGCTTTATGACGGTTAATGACGAAAACGCTGGCGCTGTTCCGCGCCTATCAATCAGTGGTTTCACTCCGTGTCTCTGTGGACCGGTAATGAGACCTTCCCTCGATTCAGGCGCTTTGCGCCTGAAGAAAAATCGAAAACAGCTCAGATTGCGACTTGATGCCGAGCTTGCTGTAGATGTGTTTCTTGTGCACCCGCACGGTTTCGGCGGAGATTTCCAGTTTGCGGGCGATCTCCTTGCTTGAGCAACCGCTGAGCATCAGCCGCCCGACATCCAGCTCACGGGCGGTTAATTGTGCACCTCTACTTTGCTGTACCGATGCTTCCAGCTGGGTACGCCAATCATTGACGGGTTGCAGCGGCTGTACGTGCTGCTCGGATTGGGCGTCCGGCTCAAGCAGCTCGAACGGCATGCGTTGCCGGAGCAAGGCCACCACCCAGGGTTGAATCATTGAAAGCAGGGCAATGTGTTCGGTGCTGAAACGTTGGGTCGAGCCCAGTGACAGGCACACAGTGCGATCCGCATCGAGTTGGCAGTTGAACTGAATCTCATCGGCCACTACGTTCAGGCGAAAGTAGCGCTGATAATACTCCGTCAGCTCGAAGTGTTCCGGGGCGACTTGCGCCAAACGAAACAATCCGGTCTGCGACTGCTCGCGACTGGCGATGTAGAACGGGTCAAGCAGGTACAGACCCTTGAGGTAATCCTGGAACAACGGGTCGGGCGAGCCATCTTCACCGGGGCATTCGGCGAACACCAGCGGGCGTTGCCCTGAGCTGAACTGCAGCGCGACCCAACTATCGAAATTCACGTATTGATTGAGCATGCGGACCAGTTGCGCCCAGAAATTCGGCTTGTCCAACGCGTCTATCAATTGCGCGACCGAGCGATGCCAGGCGATGTCCTGTAATGCGATTGTCATCCTTCTACCCCTATTGGGTTACCACAGCTGCGTAATTCCCCGCGCACGCTGCTGATGCGCATACTGCCCGCAGAGCCGATGACCAGGCCAGCATTTATTGTGCCGGATCGGCCACGACAATGAATAAGGAGAACCCATGAAGGTCGAACTCGCCCAACTGGCAGGCCAGGATAACGGCACCGACTACAATCTGCGGCGTGCCTTGGCAGCGATTGCCGCCTGCGCCAGCGACACCCGGTTGATCGTCTTTCCGGAAACCCATCTGATGGGCTTTCCGTCGGCCGAAACCGTGGCCCGGATCGCCGAACCGCTGGATGGGCCGACGGTGCAAGCGGTGCAACAGGCGGCCCGCGAGCGCAATGTAGCCGTGGTGATCGGCGTCGCCGAAAATGATAACGGCCAGTATTTCAACACCACGCTGCTGATCACCCCTGAAGGTATTGCCCTGCGCTATCGCAAGACGCACCTGTGGGCGTCGGACCGTGGTGTGTTCAGCCCCGGCGACCGCTTCGCCACCTGTGAGTGGAACGGCATACGGGTCGGTCTGCTGATCTGTTACGACATCGAGTTTCCGGAAACGGCCCGTGCCCTCGCGCAGTTGGGGGCTGATCTGATCATCGTCACCAACGGCAACATGGACCCGTACGGCCCTACGCACCGCACCGCAATCATGGCCAGAGCCCAGGAGAACCAGGCGTTTGCGCTGATGGTTAACCGTGTCGGCGAAGGCGATGGCGGCCTGCTGTTTGCGGGAGGCAGTGCGTTGGTCGACCCGTTTGGCAGTCTGCTGTACGAAGCGGGGCGCGAAGAAAGCCAGTTCAGCGTCGAGCTGGACCTCAGCCAACTGGCTGCCGCGCGCCGCGATTACCGTTATTTGAACGACCAGCGCTTGCGTTTACCAGGCGAAGTCCTCGAACACGCCGATGGTCTGCGTGAGCTGTTGATTCCTCGATAAGTACAGATGTTCATAACAATAACTGCTTTTGTTCTGCCGAACTTTTCTCTGCCATAAAACCAATAAATCCGGAGTAGTCGCTCATGGCTCGTTTGCAACGCACCCTTTCACTGGGGTCGGTGGTGCTGTTTGGCATCGCCTATATGACACCGATCATCGTTCTCGGCACTTTCGGCATCCTCGCGCAATCTACCCAAGGCATGGTGCCGGCGGCGTATCTGGCGGCTCTGGTGGCGATGTTTTTCACCGCCATGAGTTACGGGCGCATGGCCTCGGCGTTCCCGGTCGCAGGGTCGGCTTACAGCTACGTGCGCAAAGCCATTAGCCCGAAACTGGGCTTTATCGCCGGTTGGGCGGTGCTGCTGGATTACTTGTTTCTGCCCATGGCCATCTGGCTGATCGGCGCGGCCTACCTCGGTTCGGCCTTTCCGGCGATCCCGCAACCGATCTGGGTCTTGGCGTTCATTGTCATTACCAGCGTGATCAACGTGGTTGGTTTGAAGCTTGCCAATACGATCAACGCGTTGCTGATGATCGTGCAATTCCTGGTGCTGGCGGCGTTCGTCGCGCTAAGCATTCATTACATCGGCGGTGATGCGAGCAAACCTCTGTGGACATTGGCCCCTTTCTTCAGTGGCGACATGCAGATGCCGCTGATCATGAGCGGCGCGGCGATTGCCTGTTATTCGTTCCTCGGGTTCGATGCAGTCAGTACCCTGACTGAAGAAACCAAAGATCCACGCCGCACCATTCCTCGGGCGATTATGTTGATTACCCTGATCGGTGGCTTGATCTTTGTCGGCGTGTCGTACTTTGTGCAGTTGGCGCATCCCTCGTTCGTGTTCGAAAATGTCGACTCGGCTGCTTATGAAATCGCCCGCAACATTGGCGGCGACCTGTTTGTGTCGATCTTCCTCATCGGTTTGATCGTCGGTCAGTTCGCCTCAGGTTTGTCGGCACAGGCCAGCGGTTCGCGGCTGTTATTCGCCATGGGCAGGGACGGGGTTTTGTCGAAATCTTTCTTCGGTCGTCTGAACGAGCGCTTCGGTACACCTGTTAACAGCATTGTGCTGTGCGGAGTGGTGGCCCTGCTGGCGTTGAAACTGGACGTCACTACCTCGACGTCTTTCATCAACTTCGGCGCGTTCCTGGCCTTCAGTCTGGTTAACCTGTCAGTGATCTTCCATTACTGGATCGGTGGTGAAAAGCGTGGCCTGCGCGAGCTGGTGCTGTTCCTGATCTTCCCGTTGATCGGCCTGGTCGCTGACCTGTGGTTGATGGTCAGCCTCGACAAGCTGGCGATCATCCTGGGCCTGAGCTGGTTGGCGATTGGTTGCGTCTACCTGGCATGGCTTACCGGTGGTTTCCGTCGTCAGCCACCGGAAATCGACTTTCAGGAAGCTGCCTGATCCACACGCATGCGGTCTGCCAGACAGACCGCTTCGCTTGCTGCGTAAGCCTCGGGTCGAATCAGGCGGCCCGGTCTTATCGAACGGCACTCACCCCATCCAGCGTGGAAAACGAGGTGTCTTTGGCGGTCAGCAGGAAGTCACGCATGTACGGCGCGTCGAGCATGTCGGCGCGAATACCGGCGTACAGCGTGGCGAACAAGCCCTTTTCGCCTAGCCGCTTGGCCTTCACATAGCCCCGCGAGCTGTATTCATGCAGCGCCCAATGGGGCATGCCGCAAACGCCGCGTCCGCTGGCGACCAGTTGCATCATCATCACCGTCAACTCCGAGGTCCGTACTTGCGCCGGTTCAACATCGGCGGGTTCCAGGAAGCGGGTGAAGATGTCCAGGCGGTCACGTTCTACCGGGTAGGTAATCAGGGTTTCCTTGAGCAGGTCTTCCGGGACGATATACGGCTTGTTCGCCAGCGGATGCTGATTGGCGACCGCCAGCATGGCTTCGTAAGTGAACAACGGCACGTAAGTGATACCCACCAGCTCCAGTGGGTCGGAGGTCACCACCAGGTCCAGATCGCCACGGGCCAGCGCCGGCAGAGGGGCGAATGAGAATCCAGAGGCCAGGTCCAGCTCGACCTCCGGCCACGCGTCGCGGAACTGGTCGATGGTCGGCATCAACCACTGGAAGCAGCTGTGACACTCGATAGCCATGTGCAGGCGCCCCGCAGTTCCGCCCGCCAGACGGGCGATGTCACGTTCGGCACCCCGCAATTGCGGGAGGACTGAATCCGCCAGTTGCAACAGGCGCAGCCCTGCACTGGTGAAGCGCACGGGTTTGGTCTTGCGTGTGAACAGCGACATGCCCATCCGCTCTTCCAGCTCCTTGAACTGATGGGACAAGGCAGATTGCGTCAGGTGCAGGCGCTCGGCTGCTTCCACAAGGCTGTCGGCCTCGCGCAAGGCGTGGAGGGTTTTCAGGTGGCGGATTTCCAGCACAGAGAGCTCCATGAGTAAATTTTGTGATCAACACGAATACAATGAGTTTGTCTCATGTTGGTCAGGCTGTCGACAATAGGG
This sequence comes from Pseudomonas sp. ASL8, assembly GCF_056680355.1. Taxonomy (NCBI): domain Bacteria; kingdom Pseudomonadati; phylum Pseudomonadota; class Gammaproteobacteria; order Pseudomonadales; family Pseudomonadaceae; genus Pseudomonas; species Pseudomonas sp. ASL8. The sequence goes on from NZ_CM155278.1 coordinate 2,733,841, forward strand.
CCATCTTTTATTGGGAGGACGTTGTCATGGCCTTGGCCCACACGCTTGGATTTCCGCGCATCGGCGCAGACCGTGAATTGAAAAAAGCGCTTGAAGCGTACTGGAAAGGCGAGCTTGATCAAGCGGGTCTGCGTGCAGTCGGTCGTGAGTTGCGCGCTACTCACTGGCGGCTACAGAAAGATGCCGGGATTGACCTGCTGCCAGTCGGCGACTTTGCCTGGTACGACCAGGTGCTGACGCATTCGCTGACCTTCGGCGTGATCCCTGAGCGCTTCGCGGGTGCTAAAAATGACGCTGGATTGCCAACCCTCGATACCTTGTTCGCCATGGCCCGTGGCGCCAGCGATCACTGCTGCGGCGATAGCCACGGCAAGGCGCAACACGCTCAAGAGCTGACCAAGTGGTTCGACACCAACTACCACTATCTGGTCCCTGAGTTTACTGAGGATCAGCGTTTTCAACTGAGCTGGGAGCAGTTGTTCGAGGAAGTCGACGAAGCCCTGGCGCTGGGTTATGCGGTCAAGCCGGTATTGATCGGTCCTTTGACGTATCTGTGGCAGGGCAAAGCCAAGGGTGACAGCTTCGACAAACTTGACCTGCTGGAACGCCTGCTGCCGTTGTACGGTGAGATCCTCGGGCGTCTGGCGGCTCAGGGCGTTGAATGGGTGCAGATCGATGAACCGATCCTGACCCTCGACCTGCCACAAGACTGGAAAAACGCGTTCGAACGGGCGTATCACAGCCTGCAATACTCGCCGCTGAAAAAGCTGGTGGCCACTTACTTCGGCGGTCTGGAAGACAACCTTGGGCTGGCGGTGGCGCTGCCGGTGGCGGGTTTGCACATCGATCTGGTGCGCGCGCCGGAACAGCTGGCGGCGGTACTTGATCGCCTGCCGACCTATAAAGTGCTGTCGCTGGGCGTGGTCAACGGGCGTAACGTCTGGCGCTGCGATCTGGACAACGCACTGGAGCAACTGCAACACGCGCACGTCCGCTTTGGCGACAATCTGTGGGTGTCCGCTTCGTCCTCGCTGTTGCACAGCCCGGTGAATCTCGAGCGCGAAGACACGCTCGATGCTGAACTGAAAAGCTGGCTGGCCTTTGCGGTGCAGAAGTGCGAAGAAATCGCGGTGCTCAGTACGGCGTTGAACGATCCGCACGCGGCGACAGTGCACGCCGCGCTGGCCGAGAGCCGGGCCATACAGCTCAGCCGCGAGCAATCGTCGCGTATCCATAAACCGCAGGTCCAGGCACGTCTGGCGGCGATCACTGCGGCTGACAGTCAACGTCAGTCCGCTTTTGCCGAACGCATTGAACAGCAGCGTGCGCGGCTGAATCTGCCGCCGTTTCCGACCACCACCATTGGCTCGTTTCCACAGACAGCGTCTATTCGTCTGGCGCGGCAGGCGTTCAAACAGGGCACCTTGTCGGCCACTGATTACACCGAAGCCATGCACGGCGAAATTCGCCATGCGGTGGAGACTCAGGAGCGTCTGGGCCTGGACGTGCTGGTGCATGGCGAGGCTGAGCGTAACGACATGGTCGAGTACTTCGCCGAGCAGTTGGACGGGTATGCGTTTAGCCGGTTTGGCTGGGTCCAGAGCTACGGTTCGCGGTGCGTGAAGCCTGCGGTGATATTCGGTGACATAAGCCGTCCGCAGGCGATGACGGTTGAATGGACGTGCTACGCGCAGAGCCTGACCGACAAGGTCATGAAGGGCATGCTCACCGGCCCGGTGACCATGCTGACGTGGTCGTTCCCGCGTGAAGATGTTTCACGCAAGGTTCAGGCGCAACAACTGGCGCTGGCAATCCGTGACGAAGTGCTGGATCTGGAGCGGGCCGGGATTAAAATCGTGCAGATCGACGAAGCCGCTTTTCGTGAAGGCTTGCCGCTACGTCGGTCGCAGTGGCAGGCGTATCTGGAGTGGGCGGTGGAGGCTTTTCGCTTGTGTGCTTCTGGCGTGCGTGACGAAACCCAGATCCACACTCACATGTGTTACAGCGAATTCAACGATGTGATCGAATCCATTGCCGCGATGGACGCCGACGTGATCACCATTGAAACGTCTCGCTCGGATATGGAATTGCTGGAGGCCTTCGACGCGTTCGATTACCCGAACGACATCGGTCCGGGCGTCTACGACATTCACTCGCCACGCGTGCCAGACACCACCGAGATGGTCAAGCTGATGACCAAGGCGGTCCGGCACATCCCTGCTGAACGGTTGTGGGTCAACCCGGATTGCGGCCTGAAAACCCGTGGCTGGGTCGAGACAGAAGCCGCGTTGGCAAACATGGTGGCGGCGGCGCGGCAACTGCGGCGCGAATTGGCGTGAGAGCGGACTGAACCCCGACCACCGGGCAGCATTCATCAAATTGTCATGCAACTGTGGCAGCGCGCTTTGAAAAACATCATCAAACTTCGCACCTACTGGGGATAGGCGGCTTGGTGTTTTTCATGCGGGTGTTAATTTTTTGGGTCGCACTTCTATGCGGCCTGCCGTCTTTTGCGGCTTCTCGATGCGACGTCAACGTCCCCACGCAAGTGGCCGATCTCAAAGAGGTGCACCTGGCGTATCAGAGCATCGGGCGTAACTCCGATCCGGCTCTGGTTTTGGTGATGGGGCTGGGTGGCCAGTTGATTCACTGGCCTGACGAGGTAGTGGTCGCGCTCTGTCAGCAAGGTTTTCGGGTCATCCGTTACGACAACCGCGACGTGGGGTTGTCCACCTGGACACAGGCGCCAGCCAGTCCCAACCTCACGTATGAAGTCCTGCGCTACAAGCTTGGCTTACCGGTTTCTGCACCTTACAGCCTGACCGATATGGCCGACGACGCCCTGGGCTTGATGGACGCGCTGCACGTTCGGCAATTCCATGTGCTGGGCGCGAGTATGGGCGGGATGATCGCTCAGCACCTGGCGGACATTGCGCCGGATCGCGTAGAAAGCCTGACCCTGATCATGACCAGTTCCGGCGCGCAGGGGTTGCCTGCACCGAGCCCGGCATTGCTGCAACTGCTGGCCCGACGCAGTGCGCCGAGTCGCGAGGTGGCCATTGAACAGCAGGCCGACTTGCTTGCCGCACTGGGCAGCCCGCAGGTGTTGGATGATCGCAAGGTGCTGTTGCAGCAGGCGGCGACTTCTTATGACCGCGCCTTCAATCCCGATGGCGTAAAGCGCCAGATCCTGGCGATTCTGGCCGAGTCCAGCCGTGTGGAACTGCTTGATCGTCTGCGCCTGCCGACGCTGGTGGTGCACGGCACGGCCGATCCGTTGTTGCCGGTGATGCACGGCGTTCATGTGGCCGCGCATATTCAGGGCAGTCAGTTGCGCTTGATTCCGGGGCTGGCCCATCGTTTTCAGGAGGCGTTCAAGGCGCCGCTCCTGGCGGCGGTTCTGCCGTATCTGAAAGCGCATCAACGCGATGGCAGTCACGTCGCGCAGTTGTAGCTCAGGTGAAAAGGACGCCGACGAAGGTGTAAGGTGCGAGCTTTCCCACTGCAATACGTGAGCGAGGGTTCCATGAGCACACCCCTGAAAATCGATTTCGTTTCCGATGTGTCCTGCCCCTGGTGTGTGATCGGCCTGCGGGCCTTGACCCAGGCGCTGGACGGGCTGGGCGATGAGGTCAAGGCCGAGATCCATTTCCAGCCGTTCGAGCTCAACCCGAACATGCCCGCTGAAGGTCAGGACATCAACGAGCATATCTTCGAGAAATACGGTTCGACGCCCGAACAGTCCCGGCAGAGTCGCGAAGTGATTCGCCAGCGAGGTGCCGAGCTGGGGTTTACCTTCTCGCAGGGTGACCGACGCATCTACAACACCTTCGACGCCCACCGCCTGTTGCATTGGGCTGAGCTGGAAGGCAAGCAGCAAGCGTTGAAAGAAGCCTTGTTCGCCGCGTACTTCACGGATCACGCCAACCCTTCGGATCATAAAGTACTGGCAGCCGTGGCTGAACAGGTGGGTTTGGACCGCCAGCGTGCCGAAGCAATTCTGGCGTCAGGCGAGTACGCCGCGGAGGTCCGTGAACTGGAACAGCTGTGGGTTTCGCGCGGGGTCAGCTCAGTGCCGACCATCGTCTTCAACGACCGTTATGCGGTGTCTGGCGGGCAACCGGTGGAAGCGTTCGCCGACGCCATTCGTCAGATCATTACTGAGGCTGCGGAGCAGCAATAACACGTCTACCGGACAATTTTGTCGACGTGGATGGCCAGTTTTTTCAGGCGATACCACAGGCTGCGCTCGGAGACCCCGATCAAGTGCGCGGCAGCGGCCTGGACGCCGTGGGTTTCATGCAGGGCGGCGAGGATGTAGGCTTTCTCCACTTCGGCGAGGGCCGCCTCCAGGTCTTTCGGGATCGCTGTCCCTTCGCTGACCAGGTTGATGACGCTGCTGTCTACCGGGCGCGAGCCAAACAGGTAGGCCGGTAGATCGCTTTCTTCAATGGTGTGGCTGGAGGCGACGATGGTGGCGCGTTCTACACAGTTTTGTAGCTCGCGAATATTGCCCGGCCATGGGTAATTGGCCATCGCCAGCATGGCTTCCGGGCTGAAACCGGTGATGCGCTTGCCCGCTGCGGCGCCCAGGGTGTGGGCAAAATGCATGGCCAACGGTGCGACGTCCTCGGCCCGCTCGCGCAGGGGGGGCAGGGGGATCGGGAACACATTCAGGCGGTAGTAAAGGTCCTCGCGGAACTCCTTTTTCGCCACGGCTTCAAGCAGGTCTTTGTTGGTCGCGGCAATCACCCGCACATCAACCTTGCGCTCACGTGAATCACCCACGGGCTCGATTACCCGTTCCTGCAAGGCGCGCAGGATTTTCGCCTGCAGCGCCAGTGGCATGTCGCCGACTTCATCAAGAAACAGCGTGCCCTTGTCGGCCTGCATGAACCGTCCGACGCGATCAGCCACGGCGCCAGTGAAGGCGCCCTTGCGGTGGCCGAACATTTCGCTCTCAAGCAAGCCTTCGGGGATTGCCGCGCAGTTGACCGCAATAAAGGGCTGGTCCGCGCGGTTGCCGTGTTTGTGGATCGCCCGGGCGACCATCTCTTTGCCGGTCCCGCTTTCGCCGGTCAGCAGGATGGTGGCGTTGCTTTCGCGCACTGAATCCACTGCCTGCAACACCCGACGAAAGGCCGGACTCTCGCCCACCAGGCTGTCGATCTGCTGATGCTGATCGAGTTCGGCGCGCAGGCGTGCGTTGTCACGCAGGATGTCGCGAAATTGCAGGGCCTTGTTGACCGTGATGTCGAGCTCATCGATATCAAAGGGCTTGCTGATGTAGTCATACGCGCCGTTGCGCATCGACTGCACGGCATTTTTCACCGTGCTGTAGGCGGTCATGACGATCACCGGCAGCAGTGGGAAGCGGAGTTTTATTTCAGCCAGCAATTGCGGACCATCCATGCCTGGCATGCGCCAGTCAGTGATCACCAGATCAATCTCTTCGCGCTCGAGCACCGCCAGGGCATGCAGGCCGTTGCCTGCGGTGAACACCTGGATGTCATTCTGGCTCAGGGCTGAAGCCAGCAGATCGCAGAGCTTGGGTTCATCATCGACGACCAGTACGTTATGGCTCATGACCGCTCTCCTCCATAAGCGGGCACGTACAGATTGAACGTCGCCCCGGCCCCCGGCTGGCTGACGCATTCAACCCGGCCATCGTGGTTCTCCATGATCGAAAATACTTTCGCCAGGCCTAGCCCGGTGCCGGATGCCTTGGTCGTGACAAATGGGCTGAAAATGCGTTCTGTCATGTCAGATTCAATGCCATGGCCGGTGTCGGAAATACTGATGATCGTGGTGTCTTGAACAATTGCAATGCCCATCGTCAAGCGCCCGCCGGTGGGCATCGCGTCGATCGCATTGAGGACCAGATTCAGACAGGCTTGGGTCAACTGCCGGGCGTCGGCATACACCGTGGCATTGGGGGTGTGCTCGATGATCACCGCATCGATGTTGTGGGTCGACAATTCCGGGGCACAAAACCCCAGCAAGTCATCCAGCAGGGGTCTGACCCGTTGCGTGGAGCGGATCGGAGGGCTGGGTTTAGCGAAGTCGAGGAACTCCGTGATCAGGTCGTTGATCCGGGTAACCTCGGAAATCACGTACTCCAGGTGGCGCATGTCGGTTTCCGGCAACTGCGCACGGCGGTGCAGCAGTTGGGTGGCCGTTTTGATGATGCCCAGCGGGTTGCGGATCTCGTGGGCCAACCCCATGGCCACTTCGCCCAAGGTATGCAGGCGGTCACGGCGGCGCAGTTGTGCTTCCAGGTGCTGAAGCTCTTTGAGGCGCTCGGTCATGTCGTTGAAGGTTACGCTGAGCTCAGCCAGCTCGTCGTTGCCGATGACCTCGACGTGCTGACGGTAATCGCCAGCGGTCACAGCCCGTACGCCTTCGGACAAACCGCGCAGCGGTTTGGTCAGGCGTTGGGAAATCAACCAGCCGACGCTCAGTGACAGGGCTGAGCCCAGCAGCAGAATCAGCAGGAATAAGTTGGTCTGATTGACCAGTCCAACCAGGGAGGCATGCCGTAGCAGGCCACTGAAAATGATACCTTGAAGCTCTCCGGTGTCATTGAATACCGGGGTATACAGACCGGCGTAGCTGCTGGTGAACTGCTCGCTGGGCTCTTTGGTATCGCGCAATGTCTGCTCGATTTCGGGCGGCACGATCGCCGGGTGGTTCATGAAGCGCTGTGTTGAAAAAATCTCGCTGAAGCCAGCAGTGTCTTTCATATACAGCCGCAGGTCGAGGGAGTGCACATCAGCCACGCTGGTGAGGAAACTGCTGTCCAGAAAGGTCCCGACTAGTAACTCATAATCGACGCCATCCTGAGTTGACTGATAGGTCGACACAACGACGCCCGTGAACACGCTGCCGTTATGGATGGTTTGCAGCACGGCGTTGGGCGCGATGCTGATCTGCTCGATGATGTTGTCGGCAACGGTGGAAAACACCACTTTGTGGTCACTGCTGCGGATCAGCGCGACGACGTCGATGCCCATGGCATTGGCGAGATCGGAGGTCAACTTGTTGTGCCGGGCGGTGGAGGGTGTCGAGGGGCGGGTATTTTGCAGGAACAGCCGGGACACCCTGGTGTTAACCCGCAGGATTTCGCTGATTTCGTCCTGGACGATCCGGGTCGATTCCTGGAGCCAAGTACTGACGTTACTTTCAAAAATCTGCGACACGGTGGTCGCCGCCAGTTCGGCGGCGATCATTGTCGGAATGACGCTGACCAGCCAGAACGCGAGGACCAGCTTGCGCTGTACGGTCCAGCGCGAAAGGGTAAACGTTTTTCGGGTGCGGCTTTTTTCTTCGCTCATCAACGCTCGCTTATTGCAGCAGCCGTGCCTGGGTCGAACCGCTCCGGTGTACAGCGAGTTTGCCCCGTTTCAATACAGTCCTCCAGCGCCCCGGGAAAACAATTATTGCAGGCGGCGCTGCTTACCCAAAGGCCTAAGAAGGGAGGTGGGATGAGCATGGTGAGGTCAGGCCAGTTGCCGACGATCATTCAGAGGAACAGCCTGGAGGGGCAGTTGCTCGGTCAGGTTGTCGATAAAGTCTGCGCTCAGCGTGATCACCTTACGGTACTGCAGGTCCACGGTGATCATGTGGTAGCAGTTGTCGAGCAGCACTTTAGTCACCTTGCCGCCGAGGTGTTTCTCGACATAGTCAGCATTCCAGCGGCTGGTGATGTCGTCTTCGATGGAGTGCAACACCAACGCAGGCGTGGTGACCGAAGGCATTTCTCGTTTCACGACCGCAACCAATCGATGCAGCTCGCGAACGTTGACTCCCGACATGGTCAGCAACCCGGCGCTGCTGCTTTCGCCTGCTTTCATCTGGCGTTCGACGATAGCCCGCAAGCGCTTGTCTTTGATGCCATAAGGCGAGGTCTCGTTGAAGCGGCACAGGTGCACACCAAACGGGATCGCCATGACCAAGTGGCTCAATTTCGCTACTTTCGGCATGTTCCAGCCGTCGTAGCGCAAGGTCGTCGAATACAGCAGCAAACCGGCGATTTGCCCCGGATGCTCGGCAGCCATGTGCATGGACATCACAGCGCCCATCGACAGCCCGCCGACGAACACCTGTGCATGGCGTTGGCGGATGCCGACAAAGGCTTTGCGCGCGCTCTCGTACCAGTCTTTCCAACCCGTGGCTTGCAGGTCGGCGTTATCGCCGCAGTGCCCGGCAAGCGTGGGTACGTACACGGTGTACCCCCGCTTGGCCAAGCCTTGGGCAACCCGACGTAACTCCGTCGGGGTGCCGGTCAGGCCGTGGATTAACAACACCGCGACCGGACCACTGCCGAGAACGAAACTGGCGTTACCTTCGCCCATATCGATCTCAGGCAGGTTCACCGCTTCATGGCTCGATGCAGCAGGCGGTCGAGCAGGGCAATGCCCAAGTCGATTTCTGCGTAGCTGATTTCCAGCGACGGAGCCAGGGTGATGACGTTCTTGTAGTAGCCGCCCACGTCGAGGATCAGGCCCAGGCGCTTGCCGTCGATTTCGATGTCGCCTTTCATGCCTTCATCAACCATGAAGTCGAGTGTGGCCTTGTCCGGGGTGAAGCCATCCGGGCCGCAGATTTCTGCGCGCAGTGCCAGACCCAGGCCGTCGACGTCGCCAATGATCGGATAGCGTTTTTGCAGGTCTTGCAGGCCAGCCAGGAAGTATTTGCCCTTTTCCATGACCATCGCGCCGTAGTCGACTTCGGAGGTCATTTTGAACATTTCCAGACCTACCGCAGTACCCAGTGGGTTGGAGGCGAAGGTGGAGTGAGTCGAGCCTGGCGGGAAGATTTTTGGATTGATCAGTTCTTCGCGAGCCCAGATGCCGCCCAATGGGTTGAGGCCGTTGGTCAGCGCTTTACCAAACACGATCACATCGGGTTTGACGTCGAAGTGCTCAATGGACCACAGCTTGCCGGTGCGGTAGAAGCCCATCTGGATTTCGTCGACCACCATCAAGATGCCGTGCTGATCCAGTACGTGCTTGAGCTCGCTGTAGAAGTTCATTGGCGGGATAACGTAGCCGCCGGTGCCTTGAATCGGCTCGACGTAGAAGGCCGCGTATTCGCACTGGTTGGTTTTCGGGTCCCAGACACCGTTGTATTCAGTCTCGAACAGGCGGGCGAACTGCTGGACGCAGTAGCTGCCATATTCTTCTTTGGTCATGCCTTTCGGGCCACGGAAGTGGTAAGGGAAAGGAATGAACTGCGCGCGCTCGCCAAAATGGCCGTAGCGGCGGCGATAGCGATAGCTGGAAGTGATCGACGACGCGCCGAGGGTACGGCCGTGGTAGCCGCCTTCGAACGCGAACATCAGGCTTTTGCCGTTGCTGGCGTTGCGTACCACTTTCAAGGAGTCTTCGATGGACTGCGAACCGCCGACGTTGAAGTGAACGCGGCCGTCGAGACCGAATTTTTTCTTGGCGTCTACGGCGATCATTTCTGACAGTTCGATTTTGCCACGGTGCAGGTATTGGCTGGCAATCTGCGGCATGGAGTCGATCTGTTGCTTGAGTGCGTTGTTCAAGCGTGGGTTGGCGTAACCGAAGTTGACCGCCGAGTACCACATTTGCAGGTCGAGGTACGCCTGGTCACTGGTGTCGTAGACGTACGAACCTTCGCAACGATTGAAGATGCGTGGCGGGTCGATGTAGTGAACGGTGTCGCCAAACGAGCAATACTTGGCTTCTTTCTCCAGAAGAATCTGGTCTTCTGGGCTCGCGATACGAATGTCAGACATGGTGGAAGAGTTCCTGCTGTTCAAGAGGGAGGCTGATTGCGTGGGCCGGATCGCTGTGAGGCAAGCGGGCGAGCAAAGCGGGTAAGTCGGCGAAAGAGTCGAAGCGGGCATACGGAATGCCACTGCGTTCGCAATGTTCGGCCAGGCGATCTTTGGCGAATACGAAGTCGGCGGTCCCGGCCACGCACATGTCTGATTGACCGTCACCGATCACCAGGATGCGCTTGCCTTTGGGGGCGGACTTGCATTTGCAGTTGCCGGAGGCTGCGCGGCAGGCATCGCTGGAATGCGGGAACTCGATGCGCCAGCTGTCCTGATCGACCTGGCGCAGGCGATTGGCAATGATCGGCAGCAGCGGGCATTCATGCCGCGAAAGAACGCGGGCGATGCCTTGTTCGATGCCGTCGCTGACGATGTCCAGCGTCGCGCCGCGACTCAGGACAAGTTCGACGAAGTCAGAAAACGCCGGGTCTATATCGACGCTGTCGAAATAGTCGAGGAGCTGGGAGGGTGAGGCTTTCACCAGCGCGAGCTGCCGACCCAGGCATTCTCGCGAGCCGATCTTGCCAGAGAGCCATTCGTCTTCGATGGCCTCCCAGCTTGGATCGGCAAAACGCTCGAGGATGTTATCCACAGCGTCGGTCCGGGTGACGGTCCCATCGAAATCACACACGATATGCCAGTGCATCATCTGCAGGTGCCTATTTGATAAGGTCGATCAGGTAAATAGAGAGCGCGTTTTGCGCTTGCGGTGGGGTTGAGCATGGACTGTGCCAAAGTGCCGGAACCCTTCTGGCAGTGGGTCTTGGCGGTGGCGGTCAAAAAAAACGGACCTGCAAGCTACAATTTTTGTAGGTTGCTACAAACAACATCAGTGCTTGCGCAGGAGCCCCTGTTTGGGGGTTGATGCGCGCATGTTTCATTGTTCGATATGGTTTTAATGCCCCTTTCCAGGTTCAATCGCTGTGCTCTGTTCGCAAGTTTTGCGTGTGCTGTCGGTTTCAGCACGCCTGGACAGGCTGAGCCAATCGTTGGCGACCTTGGTATGGCGCTCAGTTATGAACCCCATGACCCCAGCGGCAGCCGTTACGAAGTCCGACCCTTGCCCTATATGGATCTGACCTGGGGTGACCTCAGTCTCAGTTCGGACGATGGCTTGTCCTGGAAGGTGCTGAAGGGTGGCGGCTGGAGCGCCGGGCCGTTCCTTAACTATGTTCCGGGCCGCAATTCCAATGGCTCATTGCGCGGTTTGCGTGATGTGTCGGGCATGGGCGAGGCGGGAGGCTTCGTGCAATACAGCCCTGAAGATTTCTGGCGTGTGTTTGCCGAGGCGGGTCGTGTGGCGGGGGGGAGTGACGGCCAGGGCGGGGTGCTGGGACGGATCGGTGGCGAGCTGGGTTACCCATTGGGGCTGGGCATCATCGGCGATACGTCGGTGACGGCGAACTATGCGGATGGTCGGCAGGCTCAAACCTTTTATGGCGTCAGCGCACAAGAGGCACAGGCTTCGGGCATCCGCCAATACGACGCCAGTGGCGGCCTGCAGAACGTCACGTTGACCCAGAGCGCGCAGTTTCCCCTGGCTCCAGGCTGGTCGCTGCTGACCAGCGCGAGCTGGACGCATCTGGTCGGTTCAGCCGCAGACAGTTCAATCGTCAAACAACGGGGCAATGATAATCAGGGCGAAGTCAGTGTCGCCGTGGCTTATCATTTCAACGGCCTCTAGAAGCGTCGGCTGGAAGCGAGCACCGACCTTTACGTGGCCGCTGGTTGTTGCCCTTCCGCCAGCAGCACAATCCCGCCAATGATCACGCACACCCCCAGCCAGTGCAGCGGGCTGATGGTTTCACCCAGGCCCAGCCATGAGCCGAGCAATACCACCACGAACACCAGTGAACTCAAGGGAAAAGCCAGCGACAGGTTGCTGCGGCGCAGGATCAGCATCCAGCTGAGGAACGAGCCGATATAGCAGACAATCGCGACCATGACCGCCAGATTGCTCACCGCAGCCAGTAGCCAGCCCACACCGAACGGAATGGAGGCCAACCCGTCTCCGCCCACTTTCAGCGAGATTTGCGCGCCGCTTTCAAAGGCGATCAACAGTGCCCAGAGGCCGATGCTTGCGCCGCGCCCTTCGATCCAACTCTTTGTCATAGAGGCCTCAAACGCCCGTGGCGCAAACCAGCATGACGCCGGTAGTGATGACGACAGTGCCCAGCCAGCGTCGGCGACTGACGGTTTCGCCCAACACAAGACGCCCGCCAAGCACCACCCCGCAATAGCTCAGGCTGATCGCTGGAAATACCAGGCTCAGCGGCGCCAGTGACAGCACCTCCAGCCAGGCAACGAAAAGCACGGAATAACAGGCAACCCCACACCACAGCAGGGGGGCTCCGGCGATTTGTCGCCAGAAATGGCGCAAGCGAAAGCCGCCGACGTGCTCCGGCAGTCGATCCAGGCCGAGCTTGAAGGCGAGTTGGCCAATCACATCGAGCACGATGCACAGCGCGATCAGCAGGATCACGGTTGGGGTCAAGGGAACAGCTCCTGCCAATTGGCCGAGGGGAAGTGCATCGGGTGAATGCAAGGGATGGGCCAGTGCAGGGATGCGACGGCCACTGAGTCATTGTGGGAGTAGGCTTGCAACTACGCGTCCCGCTGCGAATGTGTCGACGCGGTTACCCGTGAAATCGAATCCAGAACGTCACCAGCAGGGTCGCCGCAACTAGCCAGGCCAGTGCCGCCAGGGCAAGGGAGACTTCCAGGCGCCAGCGGTCGACCATCAGGTACAGCGCTGCCAGGTAAATGAAGTAGGGAATGATCGACCACATGCCAAACAGGATGGTGGTCTTCAAATCGTCCAGTGAACGCCCCTTACCGACGATGTAATGGGCGATCAGGGCGAAGGTCGGGAACAGCGGCACCAGACCGGCGATGTAGTAATTTTTGGTTTTGGCCAGCGCAGCTAGGATCACCACCACAGCAGCACCCAGCAGGGCTTTGAAAATCAGGTCCACAATGGTCTCCTGTCAAACTGCTTTTTAATTTTTTAAAAACAATGTGTTGGCGCTGGTTTTGATGTGTATATCCGGCATCGGCGTGTGCTGGAATTACGGTTCCGCTCTTACAGCGGGTCACCTTTTACAAACGCCTAAAAGGTAACCGAAAACGCTTGCCCCTCCATACGGATCCTCGCCTAGGCTCGGATTTCCCTCGCTCCGGCGTTGCTCCGGGGGCCGCCGCACGGGGCCATCCATGGCCCCGTGCGGCTAACTCGGCGTCCTTGCCTCGTTACCCCCTGCGCAACGCCTGCGCTCGGCCTTCTGGAAACGGGGCCTTGCCGTGATTCGGCAGTCAATTCACTTAAGAACTAAAGGCAAATCAAGACCCCGGTGGGAGCGAATTTATTCGCGAAGGCGACTTATCTGATATGCCATCAAACACGACACGCAAATCGCAACCTAGTTTGCTGCGCGACAGCGCGGGGCCTTTTGTCCAGATGGCACAGGGTTGGATCGATCAACCCAACCCGTATTTTTTGACCTTGTCGAACAGCGTGGTCTTGGCCATGCCCAGTTCCTGACTGGCCTGGCTGAGGTTGCCGCCGCTGCGTTGCAAGGCATCGCCGAGCAGGTTTTTTTCGAATGCTTCCACCGCTTCGGCAAAGTCCAGGCTGTTGCCGGCGATGCTCGCGCCGGACTTCTTGAACGCCGGCAAGCCGAGGGCGTAACGCTCGGCGACGTTGCGCAGCTCGCGCACGTTGCCTGGCCAGTCGTGGCTCATCAGGTTCGACAGGGTTTGACGATCCAGCTCCGGGGTTTCGCGATCGAAGCGTAACGACGCGAGCTGCAAGAAGTGTTCGAACAACTGCAGAATGTCCTCGCGTCGCTCACGCAACGGAGGCAGTTCCAGGGTCACCACGTTCAGCCGGTAATACAGGTCGCTGCGAAACTGACCGACCTTGCTCAACTCATCCAGATCGGACTTGGTCGCGGCAATCACGCGGCAGTCCACTGCGACGCTCTGGTTCGAGCCCAGGCGTTCCAGCGTGCGCTCCTGCAACACCCGCAGCAGCTTGATTTGCAGGGTTATCGGCATGCTTTCGACTTCATCGAGAAACAGCGTGCCGTTGTGGGCGTGTTCGATCTTGCCGATGCGACGTTTGCCTGCGCCGGTAAATGCGTTGGCTTCGTGGCCGAAGATCTCGCTTTCGAACAGGCTCTCCGGCAGACCGCCACAGTTGAGCGCGACGAACTGCTGAGAATGGCGGCGACTGAAGTCGTGCAGGCAGCGGGCAACCAGCTCCTTGCCCGTGCCGGTTTCGCCTTCGATCAGGACGTTGGCTGAGGTGTCGGCAACATTGGCAATCAACGCCCGCAGGTTTTGCATGGCTGGCGAGCGCCCGATGATTCGGCCTTCCAGTGAGTTTCGCTCGGCCAGTTGCCGACGCAGCGACCACACCTCACGCGCCAGGCCACGTTGCTCCAGAGCGCGTCGGGCGACGTCCACCAGGCGCTCGGGGGAGAAGGGCTTTTCCATGAAGTCGTAAGCGCCGTCGCGCATCGCGTTGACGGCCATGGAGATGTCGCCGTGACCGGTAATCAGCACCACCGGCAGGCTGCGGTCTCGTGCCTTGAGGCGGGTCAGCAGTTCCAGCCCGTCGATGCCCGGCAAGCGTATATCGCTGATGACGATGCCGGCAAAGTCTTCGCCAATCCTCGCCAGTGCCTCTTCGGCACTGCCCACACCTTCGCTGGGAATGTCTTCCAGGGCCAGGGCTTGCTGGCAACCCAGGAGGACATGAGGGTCGTCTTCGACGATCAGAACGGTCAGGTCGCTGTTCATGCTGTTCGGCTCATTAATAGCGGCTCATATCGGCTCGGCTTCAGGAGGTGCGGGTGTATCGAGCAGTGGCAGGCTCAAGATAAAAGCGGTGCCGCCGCTGGACGGATGCTCGGCGCTGAGACTGCCCCCGGCTGCGGCAGCGAGGCTGGCAGAAAGGGTCAGGCCAAGGCCAAGGCCGTGTTCACCGGGTTTGGTGGTGAAGAACGGTTCGAACAAATGCTTGCGCGCTTCCGGACCGATGCCGTGACCGTTGTCACGCACATAGAGGCGATAGCGGCCGTCGGCGATTTCACCTTCAAGCCACAACTCGGGCAAGGGCTGGGCCTGCATCGCATCCAGGGCATTACCGACGAGGTTGACCAGAATTTGCTCCAGGCGCGTTTGATCGATTCGTAAGGCCACGTCCTCAAAATGCTCATGCAGCGTGAGGTCGAAGTTCTCCAGTCGGCCATTGAGTACTTGCAGCGCGGCGTCGACAGCCTTGCGCAACGACGCTTGGCCTTTGTCATCGCCACGTCGGGCAAAGGCGCGCAGGCTGGCAGTGATCCGGCCCATACGATCGACCAGCTCATTGATGGTTTTCAGGTTGGTGCTGGCGGTGTCCAGCGCGCCGCGCTCGATGAAGCGTATGGTATTGCCGGACAGGGTGCGCAAGGCGGCCAAGGGTTGATTGAGTTCGTGGGCGATGCTGGTGGACATCTGGCCGATGGCGGCGAGTTTTCCAGCCTGGACCAGTTCATCCTGAGCGCGACGCAATGTGTCTTCGGCGAGGCGCCGTTCGCGGATCTGCGCTTTGAGGCGTTCGTTGCTGGCGCGCAAATCGGCGGTGCGCTCGGCAATTTTGCGCTCGAGTTCATTGTTGGCTTCTTGCAGGGCTTCGCGGGCAGCCAGTCGAGTGGCGATCACTTTGCGCCGCTCATTCCAGGCGATCAGCAGAAACGCGACCAGTGCGCAGGCCACCGCGACCAACATTCCCTGGCGCGCGGCTTCGCTGCGCAACTCTTGCAAGGGCGTCAGCAGGGTCAAGTGCCACGGCGTATCGTTCAGCCGTCGGGTCTGGGCCAGGTAGCTGACGTCGGTAGGGTCGTGATCGACGCTGGTATTGGCGGGGAAGGTCAGCTTCTCGACGCCTTCGGCCAGTTGCTCTCGGGCCAGTGGCACCAGTTCATTCAGTGGCCACCAGTAATACTGCAGGCTGCGTGCGAGCCGTTCCTTGGTTTCCGGCGTCAGCGGGCGAACCGATTTCAGTCGGCGCGAGGGGTCGCTGGACAGAATGATGATGCCATTCTCATCGCTGACAAAGGCTTCCAGCCGAGCCCGTTGCCAGCGCTCTTCCAGGGCTTCGAGGCGCACTTTGATCACGGCGACGCCAATGATCTTGCCTTGCTGTTCCAGGCCGTGGGCCAGGTAATAGCCGGGCTCTCCGGTGGTGCTGCCAATCCCGTAGAAACGACCGGGCAGGCCGCGCACCGCGTCCTGAAAGTAAGCGCGGAACGACAGGTCTTCGCCCAGATAACTGTCGGCATCACGCCAGTTGCTGGTGGCCAGCACGCGACCGGTGGTGTCGAGGACGTAAATCGCCCGGCTGCGACTGCGGCGATTCAGGCCTTCCAGGTATTCGTTGACGTCCTGACGCAGCTCCGGCGTAGGGTCATTCAATAGACGCGAGACGTTGGCTTCGAGCTCGAGCACGCTTGGCAGGTAGGTGTATTTGCTGATCTCGCTTTCTACGGTGCGGGCGTGCAGCTCCAGCTGCCGTTCACCGTTCTCGCTCAGGGCTTGAACGCCGTTGTGCTCGCTGATCAGATAGCTGACATAGCCCAGCGCGACCATCAGCAAGACGACCAGCGGGGGCAGAAACAGGTGGCGTATCAGGCGGGGTTTCACGGCAAGTGATGGCGGCGCGGCGCGATAAAGGTTGGAATCGCATTTCATCACAGTCGTCCAGGACCGACCAGCTGTCTGTGCCCGATAAGCTTGGGCACAGACAGCTGGACTTACTTAGTGTTGCAGGATCTTGGCAAGGAAGTGCTGGGCGCGCTCGGAGCGTGCGGTCACATCACCAAAGAACTCTTCTTTCTCGCAATCTTCGACGATTTGCCCCTGATCCATGAAGATCACCCGGTTCGCCACTTTACGGGCGAAGCCCATTTCATGGGTCACGCACATCATGGTCATGCCTTCGTGGGCCAGTTGCACCATGACGTCGAGCACTTCGTTGACCATTTCCGGGTCCAGAGCCGAGGTCGGTTCATCGAACAGCATGACCACTGGGTCCATCGCCAACGCACGGGCAATCGCCACACGTTGTTGCTGACCACCGGAAAGTTGCCCCGGGTGCTTGTTGGCATGCGCGGACAAGCCGACACGCTCAAGCAGCTTGAGGCCTTTTTCGGTGGCTTCGGCCTTGCTGCGGCCAAGGACCTTGATCTGGGCGATGGTCAGGTTTTCGACGATGCTCAGGTGTGGGAACAGTTCGAAATGCTGAAACACCATGCCTACCCGCGAACGCAGTTTGGGCAGGTTGGTCTTGGGGTCGCTGATCGAGGTGCCGTCGACAATGATGTCGCCCTTCTGGAAGGGTTCCAGCGCATTCACGCACTTGATCAGTGTCGATTTGCCAGAGCCGGATGGGCCGCAAACCACCACCACTTCACCTTTTTTGACCTCGGTGCTGCAATCAGTCAGCACCTGGAAGTCTCCGTACCACTTGTTGATATTCTTGATGGAAATCATACGGCGAACCTTTTTTGCAGACGCTTCACCAGCAGCGAGGCGGCAAAGCTGATCGTGAAATACACCAGACCGGCGAAGATCAGGAACTCATTGGAACGGCCAATGATGTCGCCACTGGAGCGCGTGGCATTGAGGAAGTCCACCAGGCCGACGGCATACACCAGCGAAGTGTCCTGGAACAAAATGATGCTCTGCTGCAGCAGCAGCGGGGTCATCTTGCGAAACGCCTGAGGCAGGATGATCAAACGCATCATTTGCCCGTAGTTCATCCCTAACGCCTGGGCTGCGCCCATCTGGCCTTTGGGGATGGACTGGACACCGGCCCGGACGATTTCGCAGAAGTACGCGGCCTCGAACATCATGAACGCCACCAGACAGGAGGTGAACGCTCCGATCGGGGTGTCTTCGCCAGTGATCCAGCGCAGCACAAACGGCACCGCCAGATAGAACCAGGTGATCACCAGCAGCAGCGGGATCGAGCGAAAGTAGTTCACGTAAGCGCCGGCAAGCCTTGCCAGCAACTTGCTAGATGACAAGCGCATCAACGCCAGGACAGTGCCAAGTGCAATGCCGCCGATGACGCCCAGCGCCATCAGTTGCAGGGTCATGACCATGCCGTTCCACATGCCCGGCAGGGCGGGAACAATTCCACTGAAGTCCATTATTTACCTCCCAGGGAAATCAGCCCGGGCACTGCAACTTTCTTCTCGATCATGCGCATCAACAGCATCAGGCTCATGTTCAAGGTGAAGTAGATCAGCGTCGCCAAGGTGAAGGCTTCGAACAGGTTGGCGGAGAACTCGGCGGTCTGTTTGGTCTGCGCAAGCAGCTCCATCAGGCCGATCAACGAGGCTACGGACGAGTTCTTGAAGACGTTCAGAAATTCCGAGGTCAGGGGTGGAATGATGATGCGGTATGCCTGGGGTAGCAGCACGTTCCAGTAGATCTGCGGCAGTTTGAAGCCCATGGCTCTGGCCGCCGATTCCTGGCCGCCAGGCAGCGCCTGTATGCCGGTGCGCACTTGTTCGCAAACCCGTGCAGCAGTGAACAGGCCAAGACAGACCACGACACTTAGAAAGGCCGATGTCGTGGGGTTGAGGTCTTGCTTGTACCACTGCTGAAGATTGTCAGGCAGTAGGTCAGGTATCAGGAAGTACCAGATAAACAATTGCACCAGCAGCGGCACATTGCGGAAGATTTCCACGTAGACCGTGGCAATGCCCGACACCCAGCGATTAGGCACAGTACGCATGACCCCGAGCACCGAGCCCAGCGTTAGTGCGATGATCCAGGCAGCAATGGCGATGGCAATGGTCCAGCCCAGACCGGTGACGTACCAGTCCAGATAGATTTCGTTGCCTATGCCGGTGGACTTTAGGAAAACGCCCCAGTCCCAGTTGTAATTCATTAGGGTCTCCCCTCAGTTTGATCGATTCACAGGCGCCTTATTTCACTTGAGCGCGCGTTTGCGTGCTCAAGTGAAAGATTAGCCAGTGTTTAGATGGCTTTGTCGGGAGCTGGCTTATCGGTAGGGTTGGCGATCAGGTTTTTCAGCTCGTCACTCATCGGGAAGTTCAGGTTCAGACCCTTCGGCGGGATCGGCGTCATGAACCATTTGGCGTAGATCGTGTTGATCTCGCCCGAGGTGAAGGTTGCCTTGATTGCGTCATCGACAGCTTTCTTGAACGGGGCGTCGTCTTTACGAACCATGCAGCCGTAGATTTCATAGGACTGCGCGGTGCCGGTCACTGCCCAGTCATCAGGCTTCTTGGCTTTGGCCATTTCGCCTGCGAGCAGGGCATCGTCCATCATGAACGCGACCGCACGGCCGGACTCGAGCATGTTGAAGGATTCGCCATGGTCCTTGGCAGAGATGACGTTCATGCCCATCTGCTTGTCGGCGTTCATCGACTTGATGATGCGCTCGGACGTGGTGCCCGCGGTGGTCACGACGTTCTTGCCTTTCAGGTCGGCGAAATCTTTGTACGGAGCGTCTTTTTTGGCCAGTAGACGCGTACCGATTTCGAAAATGCCCACCGTGAAGTCAACTTGTTGACCGCGTTCGGCGTTGTTGGTGGTGGAGCCGCACTCAAGGTCTACAGTGCCGTTTTGCACCAGCGGGATACGGGTTTGCGACGTGACCAGGTTGTATTTGACCTTCAGGTCGGGCATGGCCAGGTCTTTCTTGATGGCTTCGACGACTTTTAGCTGGATGTCGTGGGAGTAGCCGACCGGAACCCCGGAAGCGTCAGCGATATAGGAAAACGGAATGGAAGCGTCGCGGTGTCCGAGGGTGATGGTGCCAGACTCTTTGATTTTCTTCAGTGTGCCGGTGAGTTCGGCAGCGAAAACTGGAGTGCTAATCAGAGCGGCAGCGATTGCTGCGCCCAAAATATGGGGAACGATGCGCATCAGTTAATCCTCGACTTTGTTTTTTTTATGGGGACCCGTGTGGAGGTCCTCTGGGTAAACGAGTGCGTTCAGCGGCGGCCCAATCAGGCGCACGCTACAGTCGGCACATTCGACATGGAGTGTAGAGCATGACTCATGCCAAAGCGGTGACAAGGATTAACATATTGATTTGTATGGTATTTATTTGGATTTAGAGCGCAGGAGAATCTGGCCGCGTCCGGCAGTCCGAACTAATCGGGGAGGCGCGTTCGGAAAACCGAATGACTTGAGGCTGCTGCACAACAACCTCCCCTTTGCGAGGAGGCTATTGGTGGGGAGGGTCAGGCGGCTTCGATGCTGCTTTTATTGCGCGTGACGGTATTGAGGTAGTCCTGCACGCGCACCTGCTCGCTCGGCGTGGTGAATAGACCCAACTTGCTGCGACGCCAAAGAATGTCTTCGGCATTCAGGGCCCATTCCTCGCTGCACAGATAATCGACTTCGCGGGTGTAGAGGCCGCCTCCGAGGTGCTCGCCCATATCGGCGAGGCTCTGTACACCTTCGAGCAGGCGCCAGCTGCGGCTGCCGTAGGTGCGGGCCCAGCGTTGGGCAACGTCGCTGGGCAGCCAGTCGAAACGTTTCGTCAATTCGCCACTCAGGGCCTGTGGCGTGCTCATGTCTTCGCCGCCGGGCAGGCTGGCAGTGGCGGTCCAGCTGGGTTTCATGTGCGGGAAGAAGGGCGCAAGGTGGGTCATCGCCGATTCTGCCAGCTTGCGATAAGTCGTCAACTTGCCGCCGAACACCGAGAGGATCGGGGCTTCTTGAGCGCTGCCCGAGAGTGACAGAGTGTAATCGCGGGTCACCGCTGAAGGGTTGTCCGATTCGTCATTGCACAGCGGACGAACGCCCGAGTAAGTGCGCACGATGTCGCTGCGGCTCAGTTGTTTTTTGAAGTGTTCATTGACCACTTTGAGCAGGTAGTCGATTTCGTCTTCGGTAATCGTCACCTTGTTCGGGTCGCCCTGATATTCACGGTCCGTGGTGCCGATGATGGTGAAGCGTTCCAGGTACGGAATCGTGAAGACGATGCGCTGATCTTCGTTTTGCAGAATGAACGCGTTTTCGCCCTCGTACAGTTTGGGCACGATCAGGTGGCTGCCCTGAATCAGGCGAATGCCGTAAGGGGAGTCGAGTTTCAGGTCATCACGAATGAATTTGGCAACCCAGGGCCCGGCAGCGTTGACCAGCGCTTTGGCGCGAATGGAAAACAGACTGCCGTCGGAGCGTTCCATGTTCATGTGCCACAGGCCCTTGCTGCGGCGGGCGTTGATGCAGCGCGTCTGGGTATGAACGTGCGCGCCGTTTTCACGCGCGGCCATGGCGTTGAGCACTACCAGGCGAGCGTCGTCGACCCAGCAATCGGAGTATTCGAAACCGCGGGTTATCGTGGCGTTTAGCGGGCTGTCGCTGCCAAAGCGCAGGCTGCGCGAAGCGGGAAGTTTTTCCCGCTTGCCCAGATGGTCGTACAAGAACAGGCCGGCACGGATCATCCACGCCGGGCGCAGATGCGGACGATGAGGAAGCACGAAGCGCATCGGCTTGACGATATGGGGCGCTTTGGCCAGCAGCACTTCACGTTCGGCGAGTGCTTCTCGTACCAGGCGAAATTCATAATGTTCGAGATAGCGCAGTCCACCATGAATCAGCTTGCTGCTGGCTGATGATGTATGGCTAGCCAGGTCATCCTTTTCGCAAAGGAACACCGATAAACCGCGACCGGCTGCGTCCGCTGCTATCCCTACGCCATTGATACCACCGCCAATGACGGCGATGTCGTAGATTTCGGAAAGCGGTGGCACGGGCAAGGTGGTGTGGGGCATTTGATGGCCTCCTGTCTGGATCTTCAAAACATGGCTTCGAACGGCGAATCCGAACATTTATGTTCAATTTCGAAAATCATAGCGCAATAAAGAGCGCGCATCCAGCGTGCATTCATTGAAAATACTGATGGGAGGGAAGTGAATAAATTCGAACATTTTAATTCAGTGTGTCAGGCACGCGCACGTCGCTTTCCTTGCGAATGAACTCGCTCCCGCAGAACGTTTGTGGTCTCTGGGGGGGGGGGGGCGAATTTATTCGCGATGAAAGCTGCAATAGATAGATGTCGGGAGGTCAGACCACTTCCAGACGAATCTTGTACTGGGTCAATAACTGCATCAGTGCAGGGACGGGGGCCTCGTCGGTGACCAGGCAGTCGATCAGGCTGATCGGTCCCAGGCGGACCATGGCGTTGCGTCCGAACTTGCTGGAGTCGGCGGCCAGCAGCACTTTCCGGGCGTTGGCGATGATCGCCTGGGACACCCGTACTTCCTGATAATCAAAGTCCAGCAAGCTGCCGTCTTCATCGATGCCGCTGATGCCGACCAATGCAAAGTCGACTTTGAATTGATTGATGAAGTCGACGCAGGCTTGGCCCACCACACCGCCATCGCGGCGAACAGTGCCACCAGCCAGCAGGACTTCGAAGTCATCCTTGGCGCTGAGGATCGAGGCAACATGCAGGTTGTTGGTGATGATTTTCAGGTTGCTGTGATTGAGCAGCGCACGGGCAATGGATTCGGTGGTGGTGCCTATATTGATGAACAGCGAGGCGTGGTCCGGGATCTGCGCGGCGATGGCCTCGGCGATCCGTTGTTTCTCATCGCGCATCTGGTCCGCACGCATGGCGTAGGCCGTGTTCTCGATGCTCGAGTCATAGGCTGCGCCGCCATGGTAGCGGCGCAACAGGCTCATTTCCGCCAATTGATTGATATCACGGCGGATGGTTTGCGGGGTCACGACAAACAGCTGAGCCATTTCTTCGATGCTGACATAGCCGCGTTCGCGTACCAGCTCTAGGATCTGCTGCTGGCGGGGAGGCAGGTTCATTGTTTTGATTTTCCTATCGGGCTGCCAAACAAATGGCGACCATCATGCCGCAGCCCAATAGCGCTGTCAGCCGGAAACTCATACCGCTCCCCGCCCTTGCGGGCAGTCGTCGATCAGTTGCTTTCTTCGTGCGGTTCCCAATCGCGGGTGCGACTCACGGCTTTTTTCCAGCCGGCATAGAGTTTTTCTCTTTCCTCTTCGGCAAGCTGCGGTTCGAATTCGCGCTCGATCACCGCTTTGCTGCGCAACTCGTCCAGGCTGCCCCAGAAGCCGATGGCCAGCCCAGCGAGATAAGCGGCGCCCAGTGCAGTGGTTTCACGCATTTGCGGACGCTCGACCATCGTCCCGAGAATGTCGGCCTGGAACTGCATCAAAAAGTTGTTGGCCACAGCGCCACCGTCCACGCGCAAGGCTTTGAGGCGTTCGCCGGAGTCCTGCTGCATGGCGTCCAGCACGTCACGTGTCTGGTAGGCGATCGACTCAAGCGCGGCACGAATGATGTGGTCGACCTTGACCCCGCGGGTCAGGCCGAACAATGCGCCACGGGCATACGGGTCCCAGTACGGCGCGCCCAGCCCGGTAAAGGCGGGTACAAGGTAGACGCCATTGCTGTCCTTGACCTTGCCGGCGAAGTACTCGGTGTCCAGCGCGTCATTGATGAGTTTCAGTTCGTCTCGCAGCCACTGGATGGTGGATCCGCCGTTGAATACGGCGCCTTCAAGGGCATAAGCGACTTCGCCGCGTGGGCCGCAGGCGATGGTGGTCAGCATGCCGTGTTGCGACTTCACGGCTTTTTTTCCGGTATTCATCAACAGGAAGCAGCCGGTGCCGTAGGTGTTCTTCGCCTGACCGGGTTCGACGCACATCTGGCCGAACAAGGCCGCTTGCTGGTCTCCCGCAATACCCGCAATAGGAATGCCGCTTTTGCTGTGGCCGTAAACCTCTGAGGAGGAACGTACCTCGGGCAACATCTCGCGTGGAATATCCAGCACCTTCAGCATCTTTTCATCCCATTCCAGGGTATGAATATTGAAGAGCAGGGTGCGCGAGGCGTTGGTGTAGTCGGTGACGTGAACCTTGCCGCCAGTGAATTTCCAGATCAGCCAGGTATCAATGGTGCCGAACAGCAGCTCGCCTTTGCGTGCGCGTTCACGACTGCCTTCGACGTGATCGAGAATCCACTTGAGCTTGGTGCCTGAGAAGTAAGGGTCGGTGACCAGTCCTGTGGTGTCCTTGATGTAGTCTTCCAGGCCATCACGTTTGAGCTGCTGACAGATCTCGGTGCTGCGGCGGCATTGCCAGACAATCGCGTTGTAGATAGGGCGGCCGGTTTCTTTTTCCCACACGACCGTGGTTTCACGCTGATTGGTGATGCCAATGGCCGCAATCTGATCATGATGCAGATCAGCCTGGGCGAGCGCCTTGGTCATGCACGCGGTCTGGGTGGCGAAGATTTCCATAGGGTCATGTTCGACCCATCCCGCTTGCGGGTAATGCTGGACGAACTCGCTTTGCGCGGAACTGACCACGTTGGCATCGCGGTCGAAAATAATGGCGCGTGAACTGGTCGTACCCTGGTCAAGGGCAATGATGTAGTTCTTATTCTGTGTGTCAGTCATGTCGATTGCCTTGCACTGGATGGGTGAGGTTCAAGATGAAGCCTGAGCTTTGCTGCGCACGACGCTGGCGTCCTTCTGCTCTACAACAAGGGCGCTGGGCAGGTGGCGAGCGATCAGCCCGCGATAGCTTGCAGCACCCAGACAGGCGCCAAGGATTGGCGCGAAAATCGGGATCAGAAAATAGGGGATTTCACGGCCGCCGGTAAACGCCATCGGACCCCACCCCGCGAAGAATGTCATCAGTTTAGGACCGAAATCCCGTGCAGGGTTCATGGCAAACCCGGTCAGCGGGCCCATGGCGCTGCCAATCACGGCGATCAACAAGCCGATCAGCAACGGCGCCATTGGGCCTCGGGGTAAGCCGTTGTTGTCGTCGGTCAAGGACATGATCACGCACATGAGAATGGCGGTGATCACCACTTCAACCAAGAAGGCTTGCCCGGTGGATATCGCGGGATTGGGGTATGTGGAAAAGATTGAAGCCAGCTCAAGACTGGCTTGAGTCCCGCGAACCATGTGGTGCACGTGTTCGAATTCGAAGAACAGGCTGATGTAGAGCAGGTACACCAAAGCGGCCGCACAAAAGGCGCCGGCCACTTGGGCGAGAATATAGAACGGCAGCTTTCGCTTTTCAAAGTCACCGAAAATGCACAGCGCAATGCTCACGGCAGGATTGAGGTGTGCGCCGGATACGCCTGCGGTCAGGTAGATCGCCATGCTGACGCCAATGCCCCAGATGATGCTGATTTCCCACAGCCCAAAGCTGGCGCCAGCGACCTTGAGCGCTGCAACGCAACCGGTACCAAAAAAAATCAACAACGCGGTGCCCAGGAATTCAGCCAGGCATTGACCCGTCAGCGTCGGTTGTTGCAGGGGTTGCTGTATAGCCGTTGTCATGGAAGCCTCTTTTTTTGTTGTTCTGAAGCGCTGAAGGAAAGTCATCAGCGCTTATCTTTTTCCACATCAGAGAAGTCCCCGTCTCCGAGCAGCCAACGATCCTTAGTCACCACCAAACCGAAAATATTCGTTATCGAAAAAATATAGACAAGAAAGAATGCTGTCAAAGGTCGAAAGTGAACCGTAGGCCATAATCGGACCGCCAGTCTTTAGTTCGTTGCCCATTTCTATGTAGGAAACGTCTTATTGCTGCCCTTAAATTTATTTTTGGTATCAGCCATGACGGCGACATAGCTTGAATATCGCTGCCAATAAGGTGTTTTGGCTGGAGATGTCCTAAAGTAGGCGTTTTGATCTCAACGCCCTGCGACATCCCGGAGAGCTGCATGACCCCCGCATTGGATTTGTTGAAAAAAGTTCGCGCAGAGCACCGTGTGCACAGTTATGAACACGACCCGAAGGCGGCCTCTTATGGTCTGGAGGCTGCGGAGAAGCTTGGTCTGGAGCCTGCACAGGTGTTTAAAACCCTGTTGGCGGTGACTGAAAAAGGCGAATTGCTGGTGGCGGTGGTCCCGGTCGTCGGAAGTCTTGATCTAAAAGCGTTGGCGCATTCAGCGGGCGCCAAAAAAGTCGAAATGGCAGATCCCGCAGCCGCTCAGCGCGCCACAGGCTATTTATTGGGCGGCATTAGCCCGCTAGGGCAGAAGAAGAGGTTGCGTACCTTCATTGATCAATCGGCCCAGTCTTTCGCCACTGTCTTCGTCAGCGCCGGGCGCCGGGGCCTGGAGGTGGAGCTTTCGGCTGCTGTACTGGCGGAGCTCACCCAGGCAACGTTTTCCGGGATTGGTCGCGCTTAGCGCTCTGTATTGTCGATAACGACACGTTCTGTGACTGGCGGTGCATCCGGCAGACGCGCATGCTGGGGCAAATAATGTCAGGGACGGGCCAGCTCATGCAGCTTGAATTTCATCAGGTCGACGCCTTCAGTAACCGCCCGTTCAGTGGCAACCCGGCGATGGTCTATCGACTGGATGCCTGGCTAGCGGATGAGTTGATGCAGCGAATCGCTGCCGAGCACAATCTGGCGGAAACCGCGTTTCTGGTCCGCGAAGCTCAGGGTTGGCACATCCGCTGGTTTACTCCGACCATGGAAGTCCCGCTGTGTGGTCACGCCACCCTGGCCAGCGCTTACGTGTTATTCGAGGTCTACAAAGAGCCGGTCGAGCGGATAGATTTTATTGGCAAGTCCGGTGTCATGAGCGTCACCCGCGAAAACGATCGGTTGTTGCTGGACTTTCCGGCCCTGGTGCCTCACGAAGTGGGAGTGACTGTCGAGCTTCAGCGCGCGCTGGGCATCGATATCGTCGATGTGTTGGGCTCGACCGAGTTGCTGGTGGTTCTGGAGTCCGAACAAGCGGTGCGCGACTGCACGCCCGATATGGCTGCGTTGGCGCGTTTACCGTGGCCAGGCGTTATCGTCACTGCCATGGGCACCCAGCATGATTTTGTCTCCCGCTACTTCGCACCGGCTATCGGTATCCCCGAAGACCCTGTGACCGGCTCGACCCACTGCTGCCTGATTCCCTATTGGTCGAAGCGTCTTGGCAAACAAGGGCTGACCGCCTACCAATGCTCGACCCGTGGCGGCGAGCTGTTCTGTCGACTGGAGGGGGAGCGCGTCAAAATCGGTGGGCATGCAACCTTGGTGGCGAGCGGGAAGCTATTGCTCGGTTGATGCCCCGGTAGAGGAGTTAGATTTGCCTGAGACTGCCGGCTGCCTGGAACAGCACCAGGTGATCAGCCGCCACACGAATCCCGACCTCATCGCCCGCGCGATAGTCAGCGTGACTGGGGAAAATCGCCTCCAGTTGGCTGCCTGTTGGCATTTGCAGTCGATACAGTGTCGAGGCGCCCTGAAAGGTTTTGCTCACAACGAGCGCCTTGAGCGGGCTGTCTGGCGCGTAGACGATGTCGTCTGGCCTTAGCAGCACGTCCACGGCGCTGCCGGTCGCCCAAACGTAGGCGCGATTGCCACGTAACAGACCCAACTCGGTCTGCACCGATTCCGGACTGACGAGTTGCCCTCGGATGAAATAGCCCTTACCGATAAAGCTGGCGACGAAGGGGGTCAGCGGTTCGTGATAGAGGTTGTAGGGCGTATCCCACTGCTCAAGGCGTCCTTCTTTGAAGACGCCGACGTGATCGCTGACAGCAAAGGCTTCTTCCTGATCGTGAGTCACCAGAATTGCGCTGGTGCCACGTACCTTGAGGATCTCGCGGACTTCATGACTGAGGCGCCGCCGCAGCTCACCGTCGAGGTTGGAAAACGGCTCATCCAGCAACAGCAGCTGAGGCTCCGGTGCCAAGGCTCGAGCCAGTGCGACACGCTGTTGTTGGCCGCCTGACAACTCATGCGGGTAACGTTTGCCCAGCGTGCCGAGGTTGACCAGTTCGAGCAGTTCGTCGGTGACCTGCTTGAGGCGGGGGTGTTTGCGAATGCCGAAGCCGATGTTTTCCGCGACACTCAGGTGCGGAAACAGCGCGTAGTCCTGAAAGACCATGCCGATCCGGCGCTTCTCGGGCGCGAGGGTGAAGCCTGGGCGCGAGATCACTTCGCCGGCCAGCGTGATTTCACCTTCATACACCGGCTCAAACCCGGCGATGGCACGCAGTGTGGTGGTCTTGCCGCACCCCGAGGAGCCCAGCAAGCAGCCAATATCGCCGGTATTGAGGTGCAGGTTTAGGTCCTGCACCACCCGTTGATCCTGATAGCCACACGCCAGATTGCGCAGATTCAGCAGTAAAGGCTGGCTCATGCGTGGTGGTAGGCCGGCTCGACCAGAAATTCAAGCAGTGCTTTTTGCGCGTGCAGACGGTTTTCGGCTTGATCCCAGGCCACAGCCCGAGGGTCGTCGAGCAGATCGAGGCTGATTTCTTCACCGCGGTGAGCGGGCAGACAATGCATGAACAGGACGTCTTCGGCGGCCAGATCAAGCAACTCGCGCGTCACCTGGAAGGGGGCGAACAAGGCCAACCGCTTGGCGGTTTCCTCTTCCTGGCCCATTGAGGTCCAGACATCGGTGCTGACCAGATGTGCGCCCGCCACGGCTAGCCGAGGGTCTCGAACGACGCTGACCCTGTCACCGGCCAGTGCGAGGAATTCGGCATTGGGCTCGTAACCTTCTGGGCAGGCGACACGTAGCTGAAAATCGAACTGGATCGCGGCTTCTATATAGCTGTTACACATGTTGTTGCCATCGCCGATCCACGCCACGGTTTTGCCCTGAATCGAACCGCGATGTTCGAGAAAGGTTTGCATGTCCGCCAGCAGCTGGCAGGGGTGCAGGTCATCGGAAAGGCCGTTGATCACAGGCACGCGGGAGTTGGCGGCAAACTCCGTCAGGTTGCTGTGGGCGAACGTCCGGATCATCACCGCATCGACCATGCGCGACATGACTTTGGCGCAGTCGCTGATCGGTTCGCCTCGACCCAGTTGGGTGTCGCGGGGCGACAAAAAGATCGCCTGACCACCCAGCTGGATCATTCCGGCTTCGAACGATATGCGCGTGCGCGTCGAGGATTTCTCGAAAATCATGCCGAGAACCCGGTTTTTCAGTGGCTCGAAGAGTACGCCGCGGTTACGCAGGTCCTTCAGCTCTATGCCGCGACGAATCACGCTGACTAGCTCTTCTGGCGTGTAATCCATCATCGAGAGAAAGTGCCTTGCGCTCATCATTAACTACCTTTTTGCAACAGACCGCAGATACTCAAAGCCGGGTTTTATCAGGAAAACGGGCGAGACCTGCGGCGAAAGCCGCACGGGGCGACGAATAGGGAAAGGCGCGATGTTATAAGCAAATGTCGCGTATTGCCAATAGCTCGCTGACTTCTGGAAAGACAGAAGCATTTGTACACTGGGGTCCAAGACCTTGGCAATTAATGTCGATCATGTAACAGTTCCATAACATTACTGTCTGCCCCGGCCCTGAGCGGGCTGGTTGAGCATTTCATAAATGTCGAGGCTGAGGTATAAATAGCAATTGCTCATCACAGGAGCCGCGGGGAATGGATTCTAAAGAACAGCAGCTTACGGAATTACTCGGACTGACGGCACGTACTCTGACGCACCTCACCGCGTCGATAACGTCCATGTCATTCGAGTTGCTGCGTAGCAACGATGAGATTACCCGGTCGGCGGGGCGGCGCATGATTGACCGCATGGCGACCATCAGCGTGGGCCTCGATGATCATTGGCGCCTGATCGGCGAACTGACCGGCGTTCATGTCGCTCAGGAGCAGATCGAAACCGTCGATGAGTTGCAAATGCAGCACAAGTCAGTCACGCCGATAACCTGATGCTGCGGATCAACTGACGCGCATCGGCACACCTGCGCGGGCCGTATCGGCCCGCTTGATGCCCCCCGATTCACAAGACGAACCTCTCTGGCGTACTCGCCCCTCAACCGCCATAGTTTTGTTTCCGCTGCCGTAAGGTGGCCCAAAACAAAATGAGGCTGGCAATGACCAAGACCCTCCACCACCGTGCCTGCCACCTGTGTGAAGCCATTTGCGGGCTGACCATCGAGACCACGACCCAAGAGGGTGCCGGGGCCCGGATCACGTCGATCAAGGGCGATGCTCTGGACAGCTTCAGTCGGGGTCACATCTGCCCAAAGGCGGTGGCGCTGCAAGATATCCAGAACGATCCTGACCGCCTGCGCCAGCCGATGCTCAGAGTGGGCAGCGAATGGCAGCCTATCGAGTGGCAAGCCGCGTTTGACCTGGTCGCAGACCGTCTGTTCGCCCTGCAACAGCGTCATGGGCAAAATGCGGTGGCGGTCTATCAAGGCAACCCCAGCGTGCACAACTACGGGCTGATGACCCACAGCAACTATTTCCTGGGGTTGCTGAAAACCCGCAATCGATTTTCTGCGACGTCCGTGGACCAGCTGCCTCATCATTTGAGCAGCCATTTGATGTACGGGCACGGTCTGTTGCTGCCCATTCCCGACATTGATCACACCGATTTCATGTTGATTCTTGGCGGCAACCCGCTGGCGTCGAACGGCAGCATCATGACGGTCCCCGATGTTGAAAAACGCCTTAAAGCGATTCAGGCACGCGGCGGCAAGGTGGTGGTGGTTGATCCTCGTCGCAGCGAAACGGCGGCGATTGCCGATCAACATATTTTCGTGCGGCCCGGAGGGGATGCGGCGTTGTTGTTTGGCATGCTCAATACCCTGTTCGAAGAGTGCCTTACGCGTGACAGTCATCTGCCGGTGGATGGGCTGGATGAGGTGCGCCAGGCTATCGCGCAGCTGAATGCTGAAGCCATGAGCCCGCGTTGTGGCGTGCCGGCGGAGCAGATTCGCCAGCTGGCGCGTGACTTCGCCGGTGCTGATAAAGCGGTGTGTTATGGGCGAATGGGGATTTCCACACAGTCCTTTGGCACGCTCTGCCATTGGCTGGTGCAACTGATCAATTTGGTCACAGGCAACCTGGACCGTGTCGGTGGCGCGCTGTGTACCGAGCCAGCGGTAGATCTGGTCAGCTCGACCTCGGGCGGGCATTTCAATCGCTGGCAGAGCCGGGTTTCGGGTCTGCCGGAATACGCGGGCGAGCTACCGGTTTCTGCCTTGGCTGAAGAAATATTAAGCGAAGGGGAAGGGCAGGTCCGCGCGCTGATCACGGTTGCCGGCAATCCGGTGCTCTCGACCCCTAACGGGCGCAAGCTGGAGCAGGCGCTGGACGGCCTGGAATTCATGCTTAGCATCGACTTGTACATCAACGAAACCACGCGCTATGCCGACCTGATTCTGCCATCGACCTCTGCGCTGGAAAACGATCATTACGACACCACGTTCAATATGTTTGCGGTGCGCAATGTCACGCGATTCAATCGTGCGATTCTCGAAAAGCCCCAAGGTGCGTTGCACGATTGGGAGATTTTCGTCGGCCTGGCCCAGGCATTTGCCGCAAAGGCTGGGCGCGAGTTGAAGCCGACAATCCCGCCAGCACGCATGATTGACCTGGGTTTGCGCGCCGGGCTGTACGGCGATGCGACTGAACACAAACTCTCGTTGGAGACGTTGCGCGATCATCCGCATGGGTTGGATCTGGGGGCGCTCAAACCCAACCTTCAATCGCGTCTGAAGACGGCCAATCAGCGGATCCAGGCGGCACCCGCTGTGATCCTTGCCGATCTGGCGCGGTTCTCTGCAATGCAGGTGCCTCAACAAGCAGGAGAGCTGCTGCTGATTGGCCGTCGCCATGTGCGCAGCAATAATTCATGGATGCATAATTATCACCGGTTGGTGAAAGGCAAGCCGCGTCATCAGTTACTGATGCACCCGGATGATCTGTCCAGCCGCGGGCTGACTGACGGGCAATGGGTTCGGGTCAGTTCGCGGGTCGGGGTGGTCGAGGTGCAAGTCCTGGGCAGTGTCGAGATGATGCCGGGAGTGGTCAGCCTGCCTCATGGGTGGGGCCATGCGCGCCCAGGGGTGCACATGAGCATCGCCAGCGAGCAGCCGGGCGTTAGCGCCAACGACCTGACGGATGAGCACCGACTGGACGCACTGTCAGGCAACGCCGTACTGAACGGGGTGCCGGTGCATGTGGCGGCGGCGTAAGTAACCCGTCGGCGGTTGAGTAGAGCCCGAGCGCAGTGCTCGGGATTCCGTTACAATGCGCCACCGTGCCGACATCTGAGTCGGAAAGTTTAGCCGAGGTGCTCCATGGATATCATCGAAACTATTAAAGAGCAGATTGCCAGCAACACCATTCTGCTTTACATGAAAGGCTCTCCGAATGCCCCGCAGTGCGGCTTTTCGGCGAAAGCTTCCCAGGCATTGATGGCGTGTGGCGAGAAGTTCGCTTACGTCGACATCCTGCAGAACCCGGAAATTCGCGCCAACCTGCCTAAATATGCCAATTGGCCGACGTTCCCACAGCTGTGGGTCGGTGGTGAACTGGTCGGCGGCAGCGATATCATCACTGAGCTGTTTGCCAGTGGTGAGCTGCAAACGCAGGTCAAAGAAGCGACCGCCAAAGCAGCGGCTGATAAAGCCGACGCTTGATTGCAGTTGTCAGCCTGCCCGGTTCACGGCAGGTCTGCCTGGGAGTGGCTTGAAACGGTGTAGCTGATGCGCCGTTTTCAACCAACAGGCATGAAAAAGCCCCGCTCTCAACGTGAGATGCGGGGCTTTTTTCGTTTTTTTGGGCTGTGCGCCTGGCCCTTGAGCGAAATGTGTAAATGACCGTCTGAAAATGATTAGAGAATCACGCCCCCCCTATACAGGAAGTGCGTGGCGATGCTCTTGTTTAGCAATTTTATTTCTTATAGTCCCTGCGACGGGGCGGTCGCCGCCGCGCCCACTGTGGAGTTTCTAGAGGGCTATGTCGCGAAATGCCTTTACTGCGTCAGCAATCGGGAACCGAGAGGGGTCTATCCATTCGCAGCCCAGTGGCAACGACAGATTGCTGAAGAGCTGGCCCCTCGCTATGTGCATGCGATCTGCAAGCGTCCAACGGGCAGGCCGAATATCGCAAATTCAGGCGTCGCTTTCTACTCGCTCCCTGTCGAGGATAGCGCCCCGGCGCCATTGAATTCCATAGGAGATACCACATGAAAGTTAACGCGGGTACCTACATTCGAGCGCATGTTTTTCGCAGTTCTGAGGCGGCGGTTTCGCTGGCGACGAAAAATCCCGCCAAACACCTTTCATTCGCCAAGGCATTAATCGCGGCCAAAAATTCCCAGGTCAGTTCTGCCAGGATCAACGCCGTGAATAAGTTGATCATTAACGAGTTAAAGGGGCCGGAGCTGCTTAAGTATGTAGATTCATGCCAGCGAACCCGACTCTCGCGCACCGTATTATCAAAAAGTGAATCTTTGATCGTTGAGCGGTTTAAAAATCAGCCGGCATGCGAACTCAAGATACACTGGCTAACAAACAAACAGGCTAGATATATAAAACTGGAATGGGAACTCGTATCGCTTGCAAAGCAAAGTAACCGCTCCGTCATCCTGACGCCAGTGCCAGTGCCAGTGCCAGTGCCAGTGCCAGTGCCAGCGGCTCCAGATCGTTGAGCGAATTATAAAAATGCGTTCCTGTAAATGATCAGAGAATCATGCCTCTCGATAAAGGAAGTACGTGGCGATGCTCGGGTTCAGCAGTTTTATTTCTTACTGCCGCAGCGACGTTCTACTCGCCGGCGAGGATAACAACCCTGAGTCATTCTATTTAGCAGGAGATAACACATGAATATCGGTACACGCTTTCATGCCTACATTTGTCACAGTGCCACGGCAGCCGTCAAATTGGCGCAGATAAATCCCGCCAAGTATTTTCCATTCGCTGAAAAGCTGATCTTGGCGAAAAACAGCCACATTGAGTCCTCTCTGAGCAGAGCCAATACTGAGTTCAAGCGATGCCAGCTAGGGGCTAGCGAGCTCTGTGAGGTTGGAAATATACAAAAGGGAAGCCTGGGTTCGAGTGCAGGAGCTTCAAGATCCGCGTCTTCATTAATGGACCGGTATCAGGATCATTGGGAATGTCAGAACGAGGTAAATCGCCTCAATGCTAAACAGGGAAAATATAGCGGTCTGGCTGAGTCCCTCGCTGCTGTCGGCGGCAGGAGCCTTGGTCTATCAGCCCAAGTAAAAACCTCGGAGTTTTGGGGGCCAGAGCGCCGCAGTGAAGTTGTAAGGCATGTGACGTGGAAGGACGAGGGGGACGTGGCAAATCACCAAAAGGAGTATATGTCCGTCAAAAACTGGAAATTTGACTCTTAACTCTTAATCACTAGCCGCACAGCGTCGTCTGTGCGGCTAACCTCAACAACCTGCACGCTTGATTCAAGAGCACACTTATCTCAATGACTTGTTGAAATTGATCAGCATCGCGCCCCTCAGTAAAAAGAGGTTAACGGCCCGCAGCATCCTATTAGCAGGAGTTGACACATGAGTATCGGTCTAGCCATTCGAGTCTTGGTCTGTCGCAGTGCTAGGGCGGCAGTCTCTCTGGCGGAGAAAAACCCTGCCAAATACTTTTCATTCGCCAACCGTCTGATTTTGGCAAAAAATGCTCAGGTTGAGTCTTCTCTGGTCAAGGCGATGTCAACGTTGGAATATTACAAGTCGACCTCGGGCGAGCTGCACCAGCTAATTACCTTAGCCGGTGGGGGCGTGGGCTCAAGCGCTACCGCCTCCCGAGCCGCTTCTCTGTCAGTGGATTGGCTGCAGGGTCAAATGCAATGTAAACGTACGCTCCATCGCCTGGACGCCCAGTGGGTAAAATATGATGGGCTGGCCAAGGCGCTTGTTAATATTGGTAAAGCAAATCAGATACCAAGCCTTGCACTACCTATGGTCCCGGCTTCCGGTAACTGTCCAAATGACTTGACGCGCAATCAACCGGTCGACTTCATAACCCTTGGGGTGAATGAACACGATTACGCCTCTGGCCAATACTCCGACTGCGACTCCAGCGACAGCCGTACCTGGGAATAAACATCAAGCCGCACAGCACCGTCTGTGCGGCTCGCCGCAACAATCTGCAGTGCGCCGTCAGTATCTCATCAAGATTGTATTTCCCCGACTCTTCATCATCCGTATCCCTTGAAGCAACCTTATTGTGGGTGCGTCGGATATGCCTATTGATCAAGCGCCAATGCCTGGTCTCACGTTGGAATACTGTTCTCGTCAGTCACAACTAACGTCGAAGGTTATCGCCATCTCGGTGGGCGACCAGCCGTTATGCGTGGCTGATCGTGATCAGGCGCAGCCACAGGTATACCCGCCCGGATGGCAGGGCCTGTTGGCATTTCGCACGGGTGTCACGGTGATCGAAGGCAACGCGCGAATACTGCCATTGATGCTGGCTGGTCTGGTGAAGCTGCAAATGTTCATCGACCAGGCGATGCCGTCTTCGGTGATTCAGGCGTGTCAGTCGCTGGCGTCATTGGTGGTGCCCCCTGACTCGCTGAGCTGCGATAAGGCGCTGGAACACTGGTATATCGCCCGAACGTTATCCGGTGAGCCCGATGCTCAGGTCTTTGCTGGCCTGCTGCGGCAAGGCGAGAACTACCGCCTCGTGCACTTCTTATTGATGCAAGGAGCTTCCAGCGAGAAGTTGGGTGATTTGGCTCGCCGCTACGGGGTATCAGTTTCGCATTTTCGCCGTCTCTGCCACCACGCTCTTGGCGGCGCTGCCAAATCCGAGATGCGGGAATGGCGTACAGCGCAGGCACTGCTGGCCATGACCAAGGGCAAGCAATCTTTGACAGATGTCGCGCTGGAGTTCGGTTTTGCCTCTTCTTCGCACTTTTCCAAAGAAATACGGAAGTTGGTGGGTGTGAAACCCAGCAGCCTGATCGATATCACTCGTCTTTCGAGCAAATGATTCAATGATTTCCAAAAGTCGCTTTTCTACTTTCACGCTGTGGTTGGTTTGCAGCGTTATACCGATGACTGTGATTGCCGCCCCGGCACAAAAAGGCCAGGGGTATATGGCTCGCCAGGAAAGTTTGCGCACGTTCTTCGACGCTCTTTCCGCCCCACTAGGCAAACCGATAGTCGTTAGCAAGGCTGTTGCGCGTAAAACGATTACTGGAGATTTTTCTCTGCAACAGCCGCAGCGCACGCTTGAGCAGATCACCCGGCAGATGGGGTTGATTCGTTATGACGATGGCCAGACCGTCTACTTGTACGACGCTGCAGAGGCAAAAAGCACGGTCATTGCGCTGAACACCATTACCGTCGACAAACTTCAGAGCTTTCTTCGCCGTTCAGGATTGCTGGATGCGCGCTATCCGTTGCGCACCGATGGCCTGCGCACCTTCTACATCTCGGGTCCGCCGATTTACGTCGATCTAGTGATGCAAGCAGCGCAATTCATGGACAACCAAAGCTCCGACCTGCAACTGGGACAGCAGCGCATCGGCGTGATTCGCCTGCAAAACACCTTCGTCGGTGACCGCAAATATGAAATGCGCGACGAAAGCGTCACCGTGCCGGGCATGGCGACAGTTATCGAGGCGTTGCTACGGGGCGAGAAACGCAGTGTCGACACGAGCGTAAGTAGGGTGGGGGCGTCAGGAAGTCCGATGGCGATGCCAGATTTTCCACTGCAGGGCCTCAGCGCTGCGTCGAGTGGTGCTACCGGCAACGAATCAACAGCGATTGCCCGAGAGTTGGGTGCCGGCAACATTCGTGTTGTGGCCTACCCGGACACTAACAGCTTGCTGGTCAAGGGGCTGCCGGACCAGGTGCGCTTCATCGAAAACCTGGCCTTCGCCCTGGACGAAGCCAAACGTCACGTCGAATTATCGCTGTGGATCATTGATCTGCAAAAAGACGACCTCAACCAATTGGGGGTCAATTGGCAGGGGGCTGTCAAGGTGGGTAGCCAGTTCTCGGCATCCCTCAATGGCGGGACGTCAGCCACTACCCTTGATGGTGCTTCTTTTATGGCGCAGGTGATGGCGCTGGAACGTAACAATCGCGCCAACGTGGTTTCCCGGCCGATTATCCTGACTCAGGAAAACGTGCCGGCTATCTTCGATAACAACCGCACGTTCTACGCGCAATTAATTGGCGATCATGCCGTCGATTTGCAGCACGTCACTTACGGCACCATGGTCAGTGTTTTGCCGCGCTTTACCCTGGGCGATCAAATTGAAATGTCGTTGAGTATCGAAGACGGCAGCGAGGTTGATGCAGCCACTATTGATCGCGCAAACAATGAAGCCGGTACATTGCCCACCGTAGGTCGTACAAGAATCAGCACTGTGGCCCGCGTTCCCCAAGGCAAAAGCCTGTTGGTGGGTGGTTTTACCCGCGACGAAAGCGGCGAACAAATTGGCCGCATACCCCTGCTCGGTTCCATTCCTTATGTGGGTCGTCTGTTCAGCTATCGCCAGACACGCAAGGCCAACACAGTTCGCGTATTCCTGATTCAGCCGAGAGAAATCGTGAGCCCCATGGAAGTGGATGCTCGTACGCTCGCTATCAAGGCCAGTGACTTTGGCATGCACGATGCGACTGATCGAGCTGTTCTCAAAGCGATCGAGCGCTGATATGGCGATCATCGGTCCGACTACGCGCCCGCCTATGTTAGTGCTCCAGGACACCTCCAAAGTCGATCCTGGTCCGCAGGCGGTTGAGGACGCTGGCGACGATGCATCGCCCGCGGGTGCGCTTCAGCGCTTCGTCCAGAGCAGTGACGAAATGTCCGCCGCACTGACTCAGTTTCGCAATCGGCGCAACTTTGAAGTTAACACCGAGACCCTCGCCGGCGGCTTTGAAAAGATCCTCGACGATGACGCAGTGCCCAAAGCGAAACAGATCCTTGCACTGGCTAAGTCTGGCGATCGTTCGGTCGAATGGTTGTTGCAAATGGCCCGCGGGATGTTTCCTGACGATAGCGATCTGGTACTGGTCCTGCGTGAGTTGCTGCGCCAGAAACAGCTACCTGAAGCGGCCCGGCAGCGTCTGGAAAAAATCCTGCAAACGGTGATCGACCAAGCGCCGCCCAAACGCCTGAAAGCTGGAATCAACAGCGCGCTCAAAAGCCGGTTGTTCGGCAAGACCCTCGGCCTGCGCGCAACGTTGATGCGTGAAACCTACCGCTCATTTCTGGAGGCTGAAGAAGGCCCTGTTGAATGTTATGCGGACTGGGTGTCGCTTTACGGCCAGCAGCACCGGGCAACAGTGTTGGCATTTATCGAGGCAGCCCTGCTCACGGATATCGACGCGCAGGACCCCAGTTGTTCACGTAGCGAATTTGGCGAGTTGCTGAGCAAGTTGACCCAACTCAAACAGCTGCGTTCCGCTGATGAATCGTTCATCAAGACACTTTTGCTTGATGAGCTGATCCGTCGCCACGACCGCGAGGAATCGGACCTGTTGGTGTTTTTGTTCGGGCTGTTGCGTTATCCGGATGAGCTTGACCAGCTGTTGCACGGCACGTTCGGTGAAACCGTACTGCTGATCACCCACGGCGAGCGCTCGAGGGTGTTGCAGGTCATGCGCAAGGCTTGCCTGGCCCTGCCTGCGGAGCTGTTTCCCGATCTCGAAGCGCTGCAGCGATTGGCTGAGAGCTTCACGCAGTTGGCCGATATCGCTTTCGCGCACGAGACCATCGAGCGGCGAGCTACCCCGGATTCTTGAGTGCTCCTTAACGTTTTCCCGATTCGGAACTACCCCATGTTCAATACACTTTTGCGGAACGTGACGTCGCGCCCGGAGCTGCTGATTCTGACGCTCATGGTGACGATTATCGCCATGCTGATTATTCCGTTACCAACCTGGTTGGTAGACTTTCTGATCGGTCTGAACATCGTTATCTCACTGCTGGTCTTTATGGGATCGTTCTATATCGAACGCATCCTGAACTTCTCGACATTTCCGTCAGTGCTGCTCATCACGACCTTGTTTCGGTTAGCGCTGTCGATTAGCACCAGCCGTTTGATTCTGACGCAAGCGGACGCCGGCGACATCATTGCGTCGTTCGGTGATTTCGTCATCGGCGACAGCCTGATTGTTGGCTTCGTGATCTTTTCCATCGTGACCATCGTCCAGTTCATCGTCATCACCAAAGGTTCGGAACGGGTCGCCGAAGTCGCCGCGCGTTTCTCTCTGGATGGCATGCCAGGCAAGCAGATGAGTATCGACGGCGACCTCAAGGCCGGCGTTATCGACGCCACTCAAGCGCGGGAGCGACGCAGCACTCTGGAGCGTGAAAGCCAATTGTATGGCTCGTTCGACGGCGCCATGAAGTTCATCAAGGGTGATGCAATCGCCGGCATCATCATTATTTTCGTCAACTTTATTGGCGGTATCGCAATTGGTGTCGGCCAGTTGGGCATGGACATGCCCACAGCGTTGCAAACCTACACGATGCTGACCATTGGTGATGGCCTGGTGGCACAGATTCCGGCGTTGCTGATTGCAATCGGTGCCGGTTTCATCGTCACCAGGGTCAACGGCGATGAGGCAAACCTGGGGCGCAACATCATCACTCAGATGCTCGGCAACCCCTTCGTGGTAGGTGTCACTGCCGTATTGGCGTTAGCGGTCGGCGTGCTGCCGGGCTTTCCTTTAATGACGTTCGTGATCCTGTCCTTATCGTTAGGAATGCTGCTTTTCATGCGCCACCGGTCCAAGACCAAGCAGGCGGGGACTGGCGGCCATGGTCAATTGGTGGTCGGAGAGGGCGAACCGGCTAGCGGAGAACTGGGCTTGATCGAAAATATCGACGACCTGGCGACCGAGACCGTACCACTGATGTTGCTGGTGCCAGCCTCGCGTCTCGAAGAGCTGAACAACGCACGCATCGCCGAGCGGTTCCGCAGCCAATTTTTTATTGATTACGGGATTCGCATTCCCGAGCCGCAATTACGCGGTAGTGATGCCCTTGCGGAGCACCAGGTTGCAGTGCTGATCAACGAGGTGCGTGCCGATCAGTTCGACATTCATTTCGGTCGTTTACGTATTCTCAACTATGCAGCTGAGCTGGCAGGCATTGGCCTGGAAATCAGTTCAGGGCTCGACAGCAATAAGCAAGAAAGCCACTGGGGCAGTAGCTCCGACCAGGAAAAGCTGGAGGATCTGGGATACCAGTTGCGCCCGGCCTACGACGAATTTTACCGCTGTCTAGTGACACTGCTGGCGCGCAACGTCCACGAATTCTTCGGCGTGCAGGAAACCAAAACACTGCTCGACGAGATGGAGGGGCGGTATCCCGACTTGCTCAAAGAAGTCTACCGGCATGCCACGGTGCAAAAAGTCGCCGAGGTCTTGCAGCGTCTACTGGGCGAGCGGATTTCGGTACGCAATATGAAGTTGATCCTTGAGTCGCTGGCGCACTGGGCTTCGCGTGAAAAAGACGTAATTGCTTTGGTCGAACACGTCCGGGGCAGCCTGGCACGCTATATCAGCAACAAGTTTGCCAGTGGCAACGATCTGCGCGTGTTACTGCTCTCGGCCGAGTTCGAAGAGGTGGTGCGCAAAGGCATACGGCAGACCTCAGGCGGCAACTTTTTAAACCTCGAACCGGCCGATTCCGAAGAACTCATCGATCGTTTGGCCGTGGGCATGGACAGTTTGTACATCCCCCAGAAAGACATCGTGATCCTGTCGTCAGTGGATGTGCGCCGCTACATCAAGAAACTCATCGAAGGCCGCTTCCGCGAGTTGGACGTCATTTCGTTCGGTGAAGTCTCCGAAACCATTTCAGTACATGTCATCAAGACACTCTAAGAGGGACGCAGATGCAACACATAGATATTGCAGACTTGCTCCGTGGCGCCTTATTGAGCCGGGGTTGCAGTCGCGAACAAGTGGGGGATTTCGATGGCCACAGTCCCATCGAGCTGGAGCTGAACGACCTGCCGAACCTCAACGTCGAGCACATAGATGAGGACATATGGCTGTGGAGTGCAGTGAGTCAGTCGAGTACCTCGATGCTTCATCACTGCGCACCGGATTTACTGCAACTTTTGCTGCAGCACTGCGACTTTGCTCGCACTGGGCAAATGCAAATCGCTGAGGCTAATAACGGGCTCGAGTTGCGCGTCATGCTCAGTGCTCAGGCGGTTTCCAGCGTAGAAGCTCTCGCGGATGCACTGGACGGGTTTCTGGAAAATGCACTGCGCTTACAAGGCATTGTTTGCCAATGAACATGTTTACCCTGCAAAGACGCGGGGCACACCCATTGCGCGTTAGCGGGCCGCTGATCGAGGCTGCGTTATCGGATGTGGTCATTGGTGAGGTCTGCGAAGTTCGCAGGCATTGGCGTGACTCGCAATGCACCGCCAGGGCCCTGGTAATCGGCTTTAAACCGGGTGCGGTGCTGCTCAGTCTGCTGGGTGACGCTCATGGATTATCACGGGAGTCATTGCTGTTGCCCACCGGGGCGGTGCTCGAGCTGCATTGCAGCGCGGCGATGTTGGGCAGCGTCATCAATCCGCATGGCGAAACTGTCGAGCGCCTGGCGCCTTCGACGGGTGTCGGCGGTGCAGACTACAAGGTCGATGCGGCACCTCCCGGTTATCACCAGCGACGCCCCGTTGATCAGCCGCTGACCACCGGTGTGCGAACTATCGATGGCTTGCTGACCTGCGGTGTTGGTCAGCGTGTGGGTATTTTCGCCGCCGCGGGATCGGGCAAAACCTCGTTGATCAATATGTTGATCAACCACACGCAGGCCGATGTATTCGTAATCGGCCTCATTGGTGAGCGGGGACGTGAAGTTACCGAGTTCGTTGAGTCGTTACGTAGTTCGCCCAAGCGCTCGCGCTGTGTTGTGGTTTACGCGACCGCGGATTTCTCTTCGATAGACCGCTGCAATGCGGCGCTACAGGCCACCTCGATCGCCGAATACTTTCGCGATCAGGGTCAACAGGTGGTGCTGTTCATCGACTCCATCACCCGCTATGCCCGCGCTCGGCGCGATTTGGCCTTGGCCGCCGGAGAGGCTGCTGCGCGGCGCGGTTATCCAGCCTCGGTATTTGATGCATTGCCGCGGCTGCTTGAGCGTCCGGGCGTGACAGTCGACGGCAGCATTACGGCGTTCTACACCGTCTTGCTGGAAAGTGACGACGAGCCGGACCCGATTGCCGAAGAAATACGCTCGATTCTGGACGGGCATATTTACCTGAGCCGCAAACTTGCAGCCAAAAGTCATTTTCCTGCCATCGACGTCTTGCGTAGTGCTAGTCGGGTTGCCCGGCAAGTTACTGGGCCGGATGCGCAGCGCTTGGCCTCCGATACGCGTGAGTTGATGTCACGTCTTGAAGAATTGCAGGTGTTTGTCGATCTGGGCGAATACAGCCCAGGCAATCACCGCGCCAACGACCACGCCATGGAGCGCCGCGATGCGCTTAGTGATTGGCTTCGTCAGTCGATGGATGAGCCGTCCGACCCGGCCCTTACTCTGGAAAGCCTGCATGAACTCCTTGCCTGATATAGCCCGTCTTTTGCGGTTGAGTAACCATCGCCAGCAACGTTGCGAACAGACGTTGCAGCAGGCGCAAAACCGTCTGTTGCCGGTTGCGGGTGAACTGTCTGGGATGGCTATTGAACAGGAGCAGTTACAGCAGTTGATGCTCACTCAGAGAGCTGCGGCCTGCGTGTTGAGCCACCCTGAACTGATGGCATTGCTGCGTCGCCAGGCGTTATTGCGACGCAAGCTGCACAACATTGCGCTGGAGCGCGCGCGCCTCAACGAACAGCGCTCGCGGATGGAACGTGAGGTTCAGGTCCAGCAGCAGGCAAGACAACTGTTACTGCGTAAACACGTGAAATTCACTGGCTTGCATCAACGCCTGTCCCGCGAGCATGGACAACGTTTGCTGCGCCGTGAAGAAACCGAGATCGAAGAATTATCGAGGGTCCGACATGAGTAATATCCCGGCAATATCCGGCGCTGTTCCGCTTCCCCCGGTCGAAAGCGAAGTTGGCTTGGGTGAAGGTGACA
Source organism: Pseudomonas sp. ASL8 (assembly GCF_056680355.1). Lineage (NCBI taxonomy): Bacteria > Pseudomonadati > Pseudomonadota > Gammaproteobacteria > Pseudomonadales > Pseudomonadaceae > Pseudomonas > Pseudomonas sp. ASL8. Next base: position 2,776,506 of record NZ_CM155278.1, read on the forward strand.
AACATTGCGAATTCGGTGACGAGAACGAGGAAATGCCCCAGGGAGTGTTGTCCCTGCTCCAACAGTTGATACCTCAGAAGTTGCCACTTATCAGCCCCCGGCTAAGTTTGTCCGGCGGGCGGCACGATGCCGTCGGCCCGGACCCGGCGCCACGCTTGCCGGAGGGGAGGCAACCCGCTCGGCGAACCGAACGACTTGAAAGCAGGGAGCGGTCTGAGCCTCGTGGTGTGAGCTTATCCATCGAAACGATTACCCGGAATCTGATCGTAGCTACGCCGGTTCATGTTGGTAAACAACTCGAAATAACCCAGGTTGCTGAGCGGGTCACCAGCGAACAACGACCGACACTCGGCGCGGGTCCCGACACTCGTCTTGCGGGTGGTGAGCAGCTGCGTGCAACCACGAGCGAGCGGGTAGAAAAGGCGTCGCAGTTGCAAGTGATTTTTGGCAACCCGCTTCCTGGTCCGGTCACGCGTCACGATCTCTCGTCCGGGACGGAAAAAGCGGCTTCGCTGCTTACGCGATTGCCGATGCCGCCGGCTGATCTGGCGGACAAAACCGTCGAGGCCTACCTGCGGTTACCGTTCGCCAAGGACGGCGCGGTCGGCTTTGTCAACGTGAGTAAACCTGCGGGTGACTTGCCTGCACAGCTGAATCTGACAGCCAGTAACTCCGATATTTCCCGACACTTGGCGCAGCATCTGCACAGCGCTGAACCGACGTGGCGACTGACCGACTCGCGCGACTCTGCTGAGCAGCAGGGCCGTGATTCTAATGGCCATACCGACGAAGATCCAGACGAGCCAGTTGTGCAGAGCAAACATCAGGAAGGGAAGGGGTGACGCGCCTGAATGTCCTGCGACGTGTCGATCCCCGAGCCTGCACCGCTCGGCAACTGACCCAAGGTTGGCAAGCGCAGGGGCATGAAGCCTGTGTCAGCGCACCGCCGCCGGATTACGCCTATGTGACGTTCGTTGCCCAAGGGCCGCGGGGTCCTTGGCGGGGGCTTATGGGTGCGCAGCAGTGGTTGCAAGCTGTGTTGCCCCAATTGAGCACGTTGCTGCCCTCCGCCTGTGCAGATGTTGATGTGCTGCCTTTGTTCCAGGCACATGGCCAGCCGTTTCAGATCCCGGTTACCGAGCTGAATTACCAGTCTGTTTCAGGGCTTGAATTGATCGATGGCAGCCTGTTGCAGGAGGCTCGACTGCCCTGTCTCGTCACGCAAGAGGGTCCTTTGTGGTTGCTGGACGCATTGCCAGCGTCCAGCGCTGCTCATATGTCGTTGCCGGCCTGGATCAATAAGTTGCCGCTGCACCTGAATTTGACGCTGGGCACTAGTCTGTTAGGCCCCGGCCAGCTTGTGCGACTGGCATGTGGTGACGTTCTGCCGATTAGCGAGCGCAGCCAGCATGTGTCTTTGGCTGATCGTTACGTTGGCCGCTTTACCTTGAATAAAGAAGGTTTTCATATGGAAATTACTATGCCGCCAACCCCCGCCGATCAATCCGGGGACGGGGACCTCTCAACAGCAATTGATGCATTGAGTCATCTGCCGGTACGCCTTGAATTTGTCCTGCAGCAAAGCACGTGCTCATTGGCCGAACTGGCGGCATTTAGCACAGGGCAAGTCTTGCCATTATTACCTGCGGCCCAACATAGCGTCGAAGTACGTGCCAATGGCAAGACGGTCGCGTTTGGTGAGTTGGTGCAATGGGACGAGTGCTTGGGGGTTGAGCTACATAAGGTCTGCCAAGGCGCCTGGGAATGAACGATATTTCCATGATTGGCCTGCTGGCCTTTGCCTCATTGCTGCCCTTTTTGATCGCTGCCGGAACCTGCTACATCAAATTCTCCATCGTGTTTGTGATAGTGCGCAACGCGTTGGGGCTCCAGCAGGTGCCCTCGAACATGACGCTTAACGCAGTGGCGTTGATGCTGGCAGTTTTCGTCATGACCCCGGTGATGCAGCAAGGTTATGGCTATTACAAAGAACACCAGATCGCTTTTACCAGCATTGAGTCCGTGGTCGACTTCGCGGATAACGGCTTGGGCGGTTACAAGGACTACTTGCGCAAATACACCGACCCCGAGCTGGCACTGTTTTTCGAGCGAGCCCAGTCCTCGCAGGTCGAGGACGGTTTTGCACCGCGCGTCGTCGATGATGAAGAGCTTGAACCGTCGTTGTTCGCGTTGCTGCCGGCTTACGCCCTGAGCGAAATCAAAGCCGCGTTCAAAATCGGTTTCTACCTCTACTTGCCGTTCGTCATCGTCGATCTGGTGATCTCCAGCATTTTGCTGGCGCTGGGCATGATGATGATGAGTCCGGTGATCATTTCGGTGCCCATCAAGCTGGTGTTGTTCGTGGCGCTGGATGGTTGGGCACTGCTTTCTACCGGGCTGGTCGAGCAATACCTGACCCTTGCCACATGAGAAAAAGTCGATGAATGATCTTGTCTACGCGGGCAATAAAACGCTCTACCTGATTCTGTTGATGGTCGCCTGGCCGATCATTGTCGCGACCGTGGTCGGGCTGTTGGTGGGGTTGTTTCAGACAGTTACTCAACTTCAGGAGCAGACGCTGCCGTTCGGTTTCAAACTGCTTTCGGTGGCTCTGTGCCTGTTTTTGCTGTCGGGCTGGTATGGCGACACGCTGCTGGGTTTCAGTCGCGAAGTCATGCGCCTGGCCTTGAAGTGATGCCCTGATGCCTTTTGCGCTATTTTTCGACCTGCACAGCTGGATGGCGGCGGCCGCGTTAGGTTTTGCCCGGCTGGCACCGGTGTTTTTCATGTTGCCTTTTCTCAATACCGGAGTGCTCAGTGGTGCGCCGCGGGCTGCAGTGATCATGCTGGTTGCCTTGGCATTATGGCCGGCCGGCGAGCAACTGTTGCCAGCCTTGAATACGTTGGCGTTTTACGGGTTGGTACTACGGGAAATCAGTATTGGCGTGGTCATTGGCTGTCTGCTGTGTTGGCCTTTCTGGGTGCTGCACGGCATGGGTAACCTGATCGATAACCAACGCGGTGCCATGCTCAGTAATACGATCGACCCAGCCAACGGCGTCGATACTTCCGAGTTGGCCAACTTTCTTAATCTATTCGCCGCTGTCATCTTCCTTGAAGGCGGCGGGATGCGTGTCGTGGTCGAAACGTTCGTAAACAGTTATCGGCTATGTTCACCGTATCAAGATTGCGCGTTGGCGTTGCAACCCTTGCTGACGATGCTTGATCCGCTAATGAGCAAAATTCTGGTTATTAGCGCGCCAGTGGTTGCCACCTTGTTGCTCAGTGAAGCGTTGTTAGGGCTGTTGGCTCGTTTCGCGCCGCAAATGAATGCCTTCTCCGTGTCGCTGACCGTGAAAAGCGCCGTCGCGCTGTTGGTGTTGCTGCTGTACTTCGGCACCTATTTGCCTGACGAAATCCTACGAATGGGAGCCACGGCTCAAAACCAGTTAAGTGCCTGGCTCATAACGGAGGACATTCACTGATATGTCCAGCTCATCCAAAACAGAGATGCCGACGCCCAAGCGTCGGCGAGATGCGGCCAAAAAGGGACAGACATTCAAAGCCAAGGATCTGGTGACCAGTTGCCTGGTCCTTTGTGGCATCGGCTTCCTGGTGACCAACTCCACCCTGATTGAAGTCATGGTGGTTTACCGACGAGTGATTGCCAGCGGTTTTGATCTTCAGATGCAACCTTATCTGATGGACTTGATGTGGATCGCGCTGCGTACGGTCATACCAATTTTGCTGATCTGCGTGCTGGCCAGTGCGGTGCCGACGCTGTTGCAGACAGGTCTGGCGCTGGCCAGCGAGGCATTCAAGCTGAACTTCGGTGCGCTCAATCCCATCAACGGCTTCAAGAAATTGTTCAGCTTGCGCACGGTCAAGGACGGCGTCAAAGCAGTGCTTTATCTGTGCAGTTTTGCGCTTGCGTTCTGGGTGGTCTGGTTGACCCAGCGGCAACTGCTGTTTGCGCAACTGTTCGCCCAGCCACTGGAGCTGTTTCAGATCTGGGCTCACTTGTTGCTGGTGCTGGTGCTGACGTTTTTGGGCTGCATTTTATTGATCGTGATGCTTGATGCGCTGTGCGAGTACTGGCTCTACATCAAAGAGCTGAAGATGGACAAAGAGTCGGTCAAGCGCGAGCACAAAGAGCAGGAAGGTAGCCCGGAAATCAAAGGCCGGCGTCGAGACCTGCATATGGAGCTGTTGTCCGAGCAGGTCAAGTCGGACATCAAGGGGTCGCGGGTCATTATCGCTAATCCAACGCACATCGCCATCGGCATCTATTTCCGCCCGGAAATCACGGTAATGCCATTTATCTCGCTTATGGAAACCAACCAGCGGGCTTTGGCCGTGCGGGCCTACGCGGCAAAGGTTGGTGTGCCGGTGATCACCGACGTAGCTCTGGCGCGCAGAATATTGCGCACGCATCGGCGCTACAGCTTCATTCAAGAGCAGGAAATCGAGCAGGTGCTGCGCTTGCTTATCTGGATCGAACAGGTCGAGCAGGCCTGACGCCGGGCGGCCAATCCGGGGCCGCCTCATTTGTCTAATTCGCCCAAACCTTGAGGCATGAGCGCTTTTTGACGGTTCGTGCATCCGTAGTTTGGCTAAATGCCCAGGTCAGCAAAGCTGGCGATGCTAAGGAGTGCGTTCAATGAGTCGTAAAAAACATAAAGAGGAGGATCGGATTGCCGAGCAAATCGCGCAGGCCGTGACGGATGGCGCCACTCTCAAGGACGTGCGCGGCATCACGGCCACTCAGATGGACAGTCTGTATGCCTTCGCTCATGAGTTCTATGAGCAGGGCCGACTGGACGACGCGGAAAAGTTTTTCCACTTCCTGTGCATCTATGACTTTTACAACGCCGATTACTGGATGGGCCTGGCCGCTGTACACCATCTCAAACAGAACTATCAGAAGGCCGTGGACCTCTACGCCGTGGCATTCGCCCAAGGCAATGATGACTACCGTCCGATGTTTTACACCGGCCAGTGCCAGCTCGCGCTAGGCAAGGCCGGCAAAGCCAAATTGTGCTTCGACTATGTGATCGAGCATGTTCAGGAAGACGATCTGTGCCAGCAGGCGCGCGTCTACCTGGATGCTTTGGCACATATCGAAAGTGACTGCTCAGAGGACTGAGAAATATGAGTTACGTTCTATCCCTTAATACCCTTTCACTGGTCAACCGGGCGCCGGGAAATGACCTGAAAATCGACTACGCTGATGCGGCACGCAGCGCAGCCAAGACCGAATCACTCCAGCTGGCTGCCAAAAAAGCACTGATCGATATCGGCAAAGTGAATTATCAAACTGACGGCGACGCCGGCGCGAAGAGCCTTGCAGGACGTCCCCGTTTAGCGCCACCTACAGTGCAAAGCGATGCAAAAAAGCCAGATTCAGCCAGCCGATTCGTTGGGCTCATGGCAACAATCATGGGATTGATCGGCGAGGCAGGCATCAACAGCCTGGAAAGCCGGCTGGCGGGTATGCGTGCTCTTTCTCAATCACTTATCGAAGGCCATCAGGCCTTGGCAACCGAGTTTGAGGCGGCGCTCGCCGAGCTGGAAAAAGCACTCGGCTCTGCAACCATTACTGAGCAAGCCCTTGAAGTAGCCCAGGCGCGGGTGAATGCTGCGCAAGGCAAACTGGACACCGCGCAGGTTGCGCTGGATGGCCTGGACCCTGATTCGCCAGAATACGCCGATGCTCTGACCGCACGCGACGCAGCAAGGACCACCCTGCAAACCGCCCAGCAAGGTCTTGGTCTGGCTGTCACCGCGCACACCAAGGCGGTTGATCTGGCGGCAGCCGCCAACCTCAAGCTGGAGACGCTGGGCAACCGTGCGGAAAGCGGCGGTGTTCGTGCAAACGAGTCTTTAAAGGAAGCACAGAAAAAACAAATGGGTGCTGCGGCTCAGATGGTCATGATCATGGCCAAGTTCGCGGAACTGATGGGTGACGCCGCCGACACTCGCCTGGAAGCCGACAAACAAATTGCGACCGCTGTGCGCGATTCGCAAGCGGCCAAGGCACAGGCCGAAGCCCTCGAACATGAAAAGCAGGTTGCCAAGGCCGAAGCGGCAGCCAAAACCGCAGGCTGCATTGGCAAAATTCTGGGCGGTCTGATGATGGTAGCCAGCGTCATTATTACTGTCGCTTCCTTGGGCACTGCCAGCCCTATCGCTGCGGCTATCGGTGTCATCGGTATCGGTTTGATGGTCGCTGATGTAGTTGGTAAGGCCATCACAGGCGTCTCTTTCATGGAGAAAGCCATGCAGCCAATGATGGATAAAGTGCTTTCTCCGCTGATCAAGTTCATGGCCGACAAGCTTTCGAGTGCGCTTGAGTCACTGGGTGTTTCAGCTGAAAAAGCACAAATGATTGGCAGCATCGGGGCTGCGATTGCCGCCGCACTGCTGATGGTGGTCGTGATGGTTGTGGTTGCTGTCGTCGGCAAAGGTGCCGCTGCTCGTATTGGCCCGCAAATGGGCAAGATGATCGGCTCCGTCGTCTCGAAGGTTGTGCCCGATGTCCTCAAGCAAAGCTCCCAGGCAGCCTTCAAAGCTACGAGCCAGTTCGTAGGCAAAATGGCCCGCTCGGTTGGCCTCAAAAACGATGCGGTTTCGATGGCCAAATACTCCACACGCCTTGACGCCGGGGTGGCGGTTACTGAATTCGCTGGAGTCGGTGCGCAGTCCTCCTTCCAGGTCAAATCCGGTGTGCATCAAGCCCGGGCTGCCGAAAAATTGGCTGCGGTTGTCATCGCCACTTCCGTTGTGGAGGCCATGAGCAATTTCATCGCAGAAGCGGTTGAGATGTTCGGTCAGTCGCTGAACAAGCAGAGTCAGTTGATCGAGCGGCTCGGCGTGGAGATGCAAAACAGCATGACCACCAATCTCAGCATCGCTCGCAATATTTAATTAATTGAGTTGATACAGGAGTCCTTAAATGACCACTATTTCTAGTGCTACGTTCTTGCCAACGGCAGTACAAAAAACACCTGAACAGACTGCTCTCGCCACCGGCATCGTCAAACTGGATACGCTCAAGAACATGGGCTCTTCGCCCGCTGTGAACAACAGCGTCAACGCTCAGGTGCTGGGTAAGGTCTGGGTGCCGTTACCGTCACTGGAACAGCTGGAACAACTGACTGATAGCTCGGATTTCACTGATGCTGAAAACCAGAAGGTATTAAATGAAGTCGAGAAACGCGTCGGCAAAGAAGGCCTCGAGTCGGTGCTTAAATTCGACCCGGCATCTTGGGAAAAGCATGTAGGTGTTCTGGTTGCCGCGATCATGGCGGTGAATATTTCCCGCCAGACCAGCGCAGGTCTCAAGGGCACCTATGCGGTGATGGCTGCCGAAGGCGCCAGGGCTCAAGGTATGTCGATCATCGAGGCTGGCAAAGCGGTTATGAATAGCGCGCTTACCGCCGCGGCCGTCGCCGGCACCATGGCGCTGGGTGGTATGACCTTGAGCTTGAAAGGTCAAAGCCAGAAACACACGGATATTACTGTCAACAAAAACGGTGCGATGGAGGCGCGCAAGGCGGCCGCCGAACAGGAGATCGCCCTTGCCCAGAATAACTTTGTTGCCAACCCGAGTGAGGCAGTCAAAGCCTTCACCGTCACTGACCCAGGAGGCAAAACTCGCGAAATCGTGCTCGATCCAAGTGCTAATACAATGACGCCGAAAGATCGTGCAGACCTGAGTGACAATATTGACCTGCTTAACAAAAAAGCCAATGACATGGATTTAGACAGTGCGCTGTCTGAAAAAAACTACTCCAGAAACATCACCGTCGGCCAGACGTTTAGTGCTCTCGCCATGGTCTTGAGCACCATGGTTTCGTCTGTTGTACGCATGAAAGAATATGCCGAGCGGCAAAACGAGGTCGAACACCAGTCGACCCAAACCATCGCCCGGAGCATGACCGAGGAGCAGGCGCAGGAAGTTGCTCAAGACAATGCGCTGATGCAAAAGCTGATGGAAGTATTTATGCAGATCATGCAAGGGCGCAACGCCGCCTCCAGCTCTATCGCCAGCGGCATGAAGGTTTAAGGAAATATTATGATTAGTCCGTCAGGTATTTCCGGCCAAGGCCGTTCCGCCATTCCATCTGAACGTGTCGTCAAACCGCAATCCGACAATCTCGCTGCGGGGCTCTCAGCAGCGTTGCCGGATCTCAGTGAGACGCTGTTCAATGATCTTGAAAACAAGCTACGCGCGCACAGCGATAATCTGACCGCGGCGCGTACGGTAGCGGCCAAACTCGGCGCCATGCTTAATGAAAGTTCGGCGGATGCGTCGCCCAAGGTAAAAGCGGCCCTTGCGCTTCTCGAGCGTATTTCAAATGGCAAACTGTCCGGGCAACTGACAAGCAAGGCCTCTCTCGCCGGAATGGAATTTGCCCGTTCAGTCGCCCAGAAGCTCTCGCCGGAACACTGTGAGCAGTTTGCCGAGGATCTTGCCCCTAAACTCGCTCCAAAACTTGACGGTGCATTGTCCGACTCCGGCATTAAGAACCCGATAGGGGAGCGTGCTTCTTTCGACGATATTCTCGATGGGCTGCAAGACCTGATAGGCGTCATCAAAGATGATTACCTTGATGTGTATGCGCGGTTAGTTGAAGCGTACGCCAAGCTGTATTCAGAGTTTAATGCAGATATTCTGGCGAAATTGGCTGAGTGGGTTTCTCCACAAGGGGATGACAAAGGCACTATTGTTTTGGATGTCGGCTTACTTGAGCAAGCGCTGCAAGTGTTGATTTCCAGATATTCCTTACCGAACCCGAACAGTGTCTTGTTTCCTGTTCCGGGCGATGACGGGTCGGTCGGGGGTGCGAGTAAAGAGGATGCGTTGAAGTGGTTGGCGGCAATGGGCTTACCCTCATCGTGTCTCAAACAATTACCAGACGGTTCTTATTGTGTCGTGATGGACCTCTCGCCGTTGTCGCACATGATCGACGGCCTGCCAGCGCGCAACGGTAATGGAAAAGCGTCGCTACTGCCTGCGGCTTTCCAGGCCTGGCAAGCAGCGTTCAATGCACAGCAGCAGGAGGTGGAAAGCGCCCTGCAAAAACACACGCAAAAATACAGTAACGCCAACTCTATCCACGACAACGTGCAAAAAGTAATCAGCTCCACGCTGTCGGCGTTGTTTGAGATGTTAAAAGCTTTTTCTGCTGCCTTGGGGTAATGAAATGCCGATCACTCATATTTCAGGTGCATCTGCATCTGCATCTGCATCTGCATTTGCACCTCGCTCTATTTATCCGGATGTCGCAGGAAGCGCTCTGTCTGAAAGTCTTCATCGTGCAGCTAACGTTGAGGCGCCAACACGGGCGGCGGGGGCGTCGACTATAGTGGAGGTCCGCTCGAAGGACGCTTACTCCCACCTGCAACGCCGAGCGAGTGAAGCCTGTTTCAGCAATAACGGCCTGAGTGAGCTTGTGTTTAGGAATGCGCAGAAGAGCTCTATGGACGACAAAAACTCCAGTGCTCTAGCATTGCTCGACTGCGCCGTTAATGTTCAGTTGATAAGAACATCGGGTCTTGTTAGCCAGCAGGCGCTTAAGCCTGTTGAAAAGGCTCTTCAGCATCTCGCAGAGCGTTTCCAGCAGCGCCCGTCGAGGTCTATGGTGGGGTTGGATCTTAATCACCGTACTCGCTATTACGACTATAAGGCCCTGATCGACAAAATCGATAAGTTGTTGAGCGAAGCACCAGGAGGCTCTGACAAAGTATTTGATAATATCAACCTACAACTGATATCGGCCTACAGCGTCGATAGTTTGCTAGGGCGGGGGGTTGAGTCCGATGGGGGGCAACTGAGCGCACAGGGTGCCCGGTTTGTGATGGAAAATGGCAACCTCACCGAAGTCACCGGTAGAGTATTGAACTTGCCAATGAGACAGTATAAAGCAAATGGCAATGGACGGTCGCTTGGCTGTTTTATCCGCTCCACGCTTTCCAGTTGCAGCCCCGTCGGGGTAATGAAATGACGATCACTCATATTTCAGGTGCATCTGCATCTCGCGCTATCAATCAGGATGTTGCAGGAAGCTCCCTGGCTGAAAATCTTCGGCGTGCAGCTAACTCTGATGCGCCATCACGGGCGGCGGGGGCATCGAGTGTAGTGCTGATCAGCTCGAAGGACGCTTATTCCAACTTGCAAAAACAGGCAAGTGATGCCTGTTTCAGCAAAGACGGCCTGAGTGAGTTTGTGTTTAATAGTGCGCAGAAAACCTCTATGCGCAACAAAGACGCCAGTGCTCTGGCATTGCTCGAGTGCGCCGTCAATGTTCACTTGATAAAAGAGTCAGGCCTTGTTGGCCCGCAGGCGCTAAAGCCTGTTGAAGAGGCTCTTCAGCATCTCGCAGAGCGTTTCCAGCAGCGACCGTCGAGGTCTATGGTGGGGCTTGATCTTTCTCACCGTACTCGCTATTACGACTATGCGGCGCTGACTCAAAAAATCGATAAGTTGTTGAGCGAAGCACCAGGAGGCTCTGACAAAGTATTTGATAATATCCAACTACAACTGACGTCGGCCTATGTCGTCGATGGTTTGCGGGGGCGGGTTGAGTCCGATTGGGGGCCGTTGACCGCACAAGATGCGCGCGCCGTGATGGAGAACGGCAACTTCACCGCCGTCGCCGGTAAAGTATTGAACGGGCAACTGAAAGTGGCTAAAGCAGGTGGCACTGGACGGACGCTTGGCGAGTTTATCCGCCAGACGCTCAAAACCATGGACCTGCACAGGACCGGACGAGCAGCGGATCCCGAAGCCAGCCGCCCTGACGATCAACCACGATCAATGTTGCCCGAGCAGTTAATACGCTGTTGTGGGGGGCATGGGAGTGTGCCGAACATTACGGTCAGTCCAACGATGTCGACCGGAGGTGTTAACGTGGGGCTTACCGAAGCGCAGGTCCGCGATATTATTCGTGATATGCAACGCCAAGATAACGGCGGCGCGGTGAATAACTCGCAAGATGCGGATGTCACAGTCGCTGACAATGATCGTTCCATAAACACACCCCGCGCAACGATTAGTCATGGAATTCCCCCGGCCCTCATCTCAAGTGCCGTGAAAGAGACAGTGTCCCAATCGACGCAGACTGATGTTGTCGAGCGCTCTGATTCGTCATCAAACACTGAAGGACGTGACGGGCTTAACGAAGAGGGAGGTGTGGCGGATAGCGATTGTGTACCGCAACCAGTAGCGTTGGCCTCTGTCAGTAATACCAGCGCTTCGAGCACTTCCAGCATCCCGCCGCCACCACCCCGGCCAGAGAATAATCCATTGCTGGCTGCCTCGAGGTTTGTGCGGGAAGTTGCCGTTGGCAGTGGCTCGTCGGTTATAGATGACGCAATTGCGAGCTCACCTATTGACGTTGAGCCTTTTGTATCCGCTGCTGAAACGCAGTCAGAAGATAGCGATGTAGCGCGCTTGCTCAGCACGTTGCGCAATGGCAGCGCTGATATATCCATCCGTACTAATAATTTGCCCGCTGCTTATGTCATTGATTTTGGGCTCCCCTTATCCAAACGGAATGAAAACTTTAATAGGTCGGTGAGCGAAGCTATTCAGTTTGGCTTAAATCCGATGCAAGCGTTCATTGATTTGAAGAGTAGCCTTGATAATGGAATGTCCCTGGCGAATCTTCAAAAAGACCCTGCATATCAAGCTGCGGCAGAATTCAATCCTAGCTTTGCATCACGTATGACGCTGCTTCTGAATGCTCGCGACAATGCTGCGATTCCAGCTGCATTTAAACCGGGTCAGCTTCCTTATGTGAATGGGGCCGCCAGCGGGCAGCCAGCCATCGTTGAAACTCCAGGAACGCCGACGGCAGAGGAGTTTCTGACAATGCTCAATGCAGGCAATGCAGGGGTTCGTGTGGTTTTGAATAACCTGCCTGGGCAGGCTCCAATCAATTTTAATGGCGACGTTGATGCGCAGGGGAACAACACTGCCGTTATTAATTTCAATAAGCAGATAAAGTCGGTGCTTCAATTGCACGCCACGGTCCATCCTGCGTTCGAACAGATCAGGGCCGATCTCGGAGAGGGAAAATCACAAGTGGAAATGAGGGAGAATCCCGCTTATGTAGCTTTGTGTATGCATAGTCCGGCCCTTGAAAACCGGCTCAATCGCTTGGTCTACGCCAGTAAACGGGGTAATGACTCAGCAGATCGCAACGGTGCTGATTCCCCAGAGGTGAATTTAACGGCAGGTCGTAACCACTATCTGAGCTTCAATCCAAGCTCGTTGGCGCTCGTGAATAGATGAGCAAAAAGCAGCTTGAAAGTATGTCGGACCTTCTCGGCGAGCACGTGATTATGGTTATAGCGGATTACGTCCAGCGGGAGTGCAAAGAAATCGTGCTTGGTTCACGCCTTGTCGAAGACCTGGGTACCGACTCGCTGGAAATACTCGAAATTACATTGGCGCTGAACGATTACTTCGATGTAGATATTCCCGAGCCGGCGTTGGCGCGTGTTCGTACCGTAAGTGACCTCTGTCATTTGGTGAAACAATTGCATCAATAATAATACAGGCTTTATTTGGCGTTAAGCCGATATACATTTACAGCTCGACGTTTCGGCGCCGGGCTTTTTTCTCGTGCTGGAATAAATGGGTTGAAAATTTGATGCCGTACTTCTGTCATTTGATGTTGCAATTACTTCGTAGGAGATATCCTACAAGATGTGTCGCGTTTTTTAGGACCTGACGGGGTGCGGCTGTAGGTCGCCCCCGCTTATACTAATGTCTGTCTGCTATTACCAGGTATCTATCTGACAATAAGTTTGTTTTAAGGGTTTGACTGCGTTCTGGTTCGCCTGACGAAAAAATCAGGTGTCAGTTCCGCATTTGGAGATGAGTCCCATATATGGTTCGAATCAATGAAAAATCGTCGATGCGTTCGTATGCGTTTGGGCCAAGAGTCTTGCGCAGTGATTGGTTATCGGGGCAGGAGGGGCGCGGGGCACACCTGCCGCCTAAAGAACTGGCAGTCTTGCGTCAGTTGCTCGATGCCAATGGTGCGCTGATCAGCAAAGATACATTATTGGATAACGTGTGGCCCGGCAGCGATGTGGCAGAAGAGTCTCTGACACGGTGTATTTACTCATTACGAAAGTTGCTTGGTGACAACAAAGACTACATCGCGACCGTGTACGGAAAGGGCTACCGGTTAACCTGTTCTGTTGTCGAGTTGAAAGATTCACAGGCCAAACCACTCGCGCCTTCGCTGGTGGTTTTGCCGTTTCGTAGCACAGAAGCCGACCTCAGCGCAGACATGCATGATCAACTGATCCGACGGCTAACGCATGCTTTCTCCGAGATTCTGCGAGTCATGCCGGCCAGTATGACTGCGGATCAGCCGTGTGTGACAGATGCGTTGGGGGTAGTCGAGCGGTTGGCGCCTGATTTCTATCTGGGCGGTCGGTGCGCGCGGGTCAAGGGTAGCCTTGAGCTGTCGGTCGAGCTGGTGCGAACCAGCGACCATGTCGTGATGCACACGCGGGCAATGACTGTCAGGGATGTCGATGAGGCCGCTGAAATTATCGTGTATCTGGTCGCGCAGCGGATTCCCGGCATACGCTTCAAAAGCGAGTCCTGCTCCTCTTATCCCCAGGCTTTGGCCTATCTGAACGGCCGTATGGGACTGCAAACCTACACCCCGCAAAGTCTGCTTGAGGCTTTGCAGCATTTTCGTCAATGCGTGCGACTGGATGAAAGCTACGCGCCACCTTGGGTGGGGCTGGCAGAAGCCTGGCTGGCGCAGTCAGCTCTGGGGTTGTGTGCCGAAGACCGGGCAATCGAGCAGGCTAAAATCGCGATCAACAAAGCGCTCGCGCTGGAGCCGGGTAATCATGCAGCTTTACTGCGTCTGGCATTACTGACAAGTTTTCAGGGCAGTGTCGATGCCGCCGAGGCCTTGTTCCACCGGGCGTTGCTCAGCGGTGATTGTGCCGACGCTCACTACCATTATGCCTGGCACCAATGGTTTCACGGACGAGAGGCGCGAGCTGCGGAGAGTATCGAGACCTCGCTGCTGCATGATCCTGAATCGGTCTGCGCCCGCATCTTGCAATTGCGCATTGTCGGGCATAGTGACCCGGCCGCGGCTCTGATCATGATTCGGCAGGCGCTGCGGGACGACTTGTCTGGTCATCCTGTCATTTTGAAGTTCGAGGCTATTCTGTCGTCGAACACAGCCATGAATCCCGTTACAGACGCGTTTGTCCACTCGGGCCTCGCAGCGAACAAGCCATTCGATCCTGTCCCGTGCTGGCTAGTCCCGTCTTCAAGGAGGCCATTAAGCGTCTGCCTGGGAAAGTGGCTAACCGTCTGCACGACGGCCCCCTTTTGAAAGGTGTGCCCGTTCAGGCGAGTAGCAGCGAGTAAGCGATGTCAGCCATGAAGGTGCGAACAATCTTGAGTCTGGTAATTGGGTTAGGTGTGCAGGTTTCTGCGTGTGCCGACTGTTGGAGTCTGGTCGGGGCCAAGTATGCCGTCGAGCCAGAGTTGCTATATGCCATCGCCATCGTCGAGTCGGGTCTGCGCCCGGACGCGACTAACGCCAACAAGAATGGATCGCGGGATTTAGGCTTGATGCAGATCAACAGCATGCACATGCCTGGCTTGTACAAGCGGGGTATTACCGAGCAGCGGTTGCTTGATGAACCTTGCTTATCGATCGACGTTGGCGCCTCGATTCTTGTCGGGTTCATGTCTCGTTATGGCTATAACTGGACGGCAGTAGGTGCCTATAACGCTGGCAACGCTGCTAATAAACAGGAGGCGCGTTTGCGTTATGCACGAAAGGTGTGGGGGCATTATCGCAAGTTGGTCGCTCAGTCTGCCGAGGGTGGACGAATCTGATCGAATGATCGTGATAATTGTCACGTCCGATCAGGAACTTGAGCAGGCGTTTCCCTAGCATGTTTGTCAACCGGCGCCGTGCGCTAGAGACAAACTAAATGAAAAGGGTCATCAGCATGCAGGACTCGCCTGCCCAGCTTTGGGTACTGCGCATATTCAACGGGCCATTGCAGGGGTGCGAGTTCCAGCTGACCGAGCGTCGCACTTTATTCGTGGTTGGATCTCAGGGCCGCTTTTGCGATCAGGAACATCCACTGTCTGTACCCGCAGACGCGATTTATGTTCCCTTGGAACGCGACGGGCTCAACTTCGAAATACACATCAAAGATAACGTCGACAACGGCGTGTTTCTAAGAGTTTTAGCCGAAGACGCCGCAGACGAGCGAGTGTGCAAGGCCCAATGTCTCGAATCTGTGGGTGGATTGCGCTTTGCGCTACGTGCCGACGACGAAACATGGGATGAATCGGTTCTCAATTCAGCGGAGCCGCCTCAGCCTGTGCCGGGCGCAATATTGTCGCCTGCGGCTTTCCCCCGTTGGGGAATGGGCCTGGCCGGTGTTGTAGTTTTCGCCTTGATAGCCAGTGCCTGGTATCTCACCCGACCAAATCCGGTCGACGATATCCAGGCACTGATTGCCGGGGCTGGCGCGGATTATGTGGTGCTGCGCGGCAGCGATCATCGGGTGTACGTGTTCGCCGCCTCCGAGCGAGATGCCAACTGGGGGCGACAGGTCCTGGCGCGTAATCCCGTTGGGTCGTCCACCCGGCTGATGACGCCTAATAACGAAAGCCAGCGCCTTGAGTGGCTCTTGCTCGACGTCGAGCCAGCCCTGGCTTATCACCGTATTGATCTCTCCGATCCGGCCGTGCCCCGATTGTTAGTCAGTAACCAACGTAACTTGCTGACGCCTGCGCTGCATCAGCGATTGACGCAGACATTGCTTAAAGCTGCGCCCTATGCCCGCGATGTGGTGGTTGAAGGTCGCGATGATTGGATGCTGGCCAGTCAGGCTGAGCAGGGTCTTGAACGCCTGGCCGTCTCGTATCACCGACAGGTTGGTCCCGATGGCGTGACCTTTTCGCTTGAAGGCAGCCTGCAAGACACGGAAATCGAGGCGGTTCGCGCTTATGTGAGCGGTTTCTATCAGCAGTGGGGTGATCGCTATGTCCATTTCGCTATTGAGTTGAAGGATGACTGGCTCAAGGGCAAATCGTTCCAATATGGCCCAAATGGCTACGTCAAGATGGCCCCGTCCTCTTGGTATTTTCCTAAACCTATTTAACAGGTGATGTATGGCATTAGTCGATCCAGCTCCAGGTTTTCATACCGATTTTCTCGGCCAGCAAGCCAAGGCGTTCGAGGATGGCGCAGTCAACCTGCACGATGCGCTCAACACTGCCCTGACAGATCTGCAAGCAAACTCCTCTGACCCAGGATTGTTGGCTGCCTATCAGGCGGCGTTGGGTTCGTACACGGTGTTCCGGAACGTTCAGACCAACACGGTTAAGGCGTTTAAAGACATCGACATGTCGATCGTGCAGGCGGCCCGCTGATCGGTAGATCGGCAACGGTATTTTGGCTGGCGGTCAGACATTCGTCGTCGCCAGCGTTTCGGAGAAGATTTTTATGTCTATTCAAAGTATTTCAACGCCGGGTATTGACCAGACTCAGGTCGCCCAATTGCAGGTGCCCGGTGAGGCGTCAGTGGTGAACCTTGAGGATCGTCTTCTCCAGGCATTCGCGGAGTCTGCGATTGACACGGGGCGCAAGGCTTCGACGGTCGAAGCGATGACCAAGCGTTCGGATATCACTGATCCGGAAGTTCTGGCCGTATTGCAACAACGCATCGGTGAGTACACGGTCGATGTATCGATGATTAACACCTTGGTGCGTAAAGGCGTGAGCACTGCTGAAACCTTGCTGCGGTCATCATGAAGCAGTTTGCAGCGCTGGCGCTGCTGTGTCTGATGCTGGTGGGATGCCGCGAGCCGACTCTTCTAGAGGGGCTCGACCAACTGCAGGCTAATGAAGTGGTTTCGGTGTTGCAGCGCAATAACATTGCGGCCAACAAGGTAGCGACCGGCAAGACAGGTTTCAGCGTAAATGTTCGCCCATCTGATTTTGCAGCAGCGGTTGACCTGCTCACGTTGTACTCGCTGCCCTCCAGTCCTCGAGTGGAAGTCGCCCAGATGTTTCCGGCAGACTCACTGGTGGCGTCGCCCCGTGCCGAAAAAGCCCGGCTGTATTCGGCCTTGGAGCAGCGTCTTGAGCAGTCGCTGAAGACCCTGGAAAGTATTGCCACCGCGCGCGTGCACGTCAGCTATGACGTGGATGCCGGAGAAGGCGGGCGCAAGACTGCCCCTGTTCATCTGTCGGCGCTGGTAGTTTACGAATCCGATGTCGAACCGCAGTTGTTGATCAGCGATATCAAGCGTTTTTTGAAGAACAGCTTTGCCGAGGTCTCCTACGATAATATCTCGGTGGTGTTGTCCAAACGTTCAGCGATCCAGCATGCGTTACCTTCGTTGGAGCCTCGTGGCACCCACGTCGGTTGGTATTGGTCGGTGGTGCTGTTAGTGCTACTGATCAGTGCAGGCACGGGCGTGTTCTGGTGGCAGCGCCATCGCCCACGCGATGGAACAGACGATGTCGTCGCGCGCTGAGCGGTTGCAGGGCATTGTCGCCCACCCTCTGGACTACCTTCATGCGCAACGGCTGAGCCTGCCGCTGTTGATGGATAGCCCGAAGGCCCGTGAGGTGCTCAATGGCATTCTGCGGCGGGGGTTGGGTCTGAACGAGCGTTGTTTGCAGACTCAGATCTCAGCGGCAGGTGATCTGTGCATCGATAACTGGACGCTGTTGCCACAGGTCGCCAGCCTGATCGGCGCACAAGCGGCTTGGCCGCACCTTGCCAGGGGCGCGCGGGTACAACAGTTGACGGCTTGCGAACGTGGCTTTGCTCCGTGCTCGGTGGCGCCGCGCTTGTCGGCATTCGTAGCGTGTCAGGGCGCGCTAGGCGAACAGCTACAGGCCATTGGCCTCAATGCGCTGCTGGCTTGGCGAGCACAACTGCCCGATGCCTTGGTCAAGTGCTTGCCCCTGCAATTCTCCCTTCAGGTCGTCGAATGGCAACAACTCATGCCAACGGTGATTCCCGATGCGGCTTTATTAACATTGGCGGTACAACATGCTCGAGTCCATCCGAACACTCACTGATGTTCCCTCTCCCAATGACGGGAGGTTTTCGCGTGAGGATATCGTAGCTGCCCGCCATCGCCGTTTGTTGCTCGAACAGGCTCAACGACGCGCTCGCGACTGTATTGCCGAGGCCAATGCCGAAGTCGATTTGATTCGCGCCTTTGCGTTTCAGGAGGGTTATGCCCAGGCGATGCTGCAGGCCAGCACGGAAATGGCAAGGATGCTGGTGCAAAGTTGCACGTTGACCGAGCAGTTACGAACCGAGTTAGGGCAAAGCGCCGCGCAACTGCTGCGCACGTTGCTTCAGCGTGACGAATGGCTTGACGATGTGCTGAGCCAGTGGTTGAACGGCCAGGACCGAAGCGCGCAGTGCACGTTGCAGGTGGTACTGCCCCAGCGTTGCAGGGCAAAAGACATGTCGCTGGCCAGCCGTTTACGGGAGCTGTGGTCGGGGCCAGTGTCCATTGAGTACCACGCGCAAGAGCGTTATTTGTTGCGTCTGGCCGACCAAGTGCTGGAGTTCGACATTGAGTCAATTCAGGCTCGCTTGGCCCCACGATTACTAACGCAGCTTAAGGGTTTGCCTGCTGCGGTGCGCAGCCTGGATCAGCAGGCTGTGCACGTGCTCAAGCAACTGGTTGCGGGTTATACCGATCAAGATGATGAGCCGCCTTTAGATGCTTCCCACCTTCAACCAGGAGCTTGCAGCGATGATGACCATTGATGCGCTTTCAACTATTACGCAATTTTCAGGTGCTGGCGGGCAGCAATCTGTGTCGGCCCTTGAGGCGCGCGTGAAAACCGCTATTGCGCCTGGGGAGGACGCTGCCAATGCCGTTGACGCACGCTCGCAGCCTGACTTCGACAACTTCTATTCGGCGCTAATGCGTCAGGATGAAAATTTCAACGCGTTGGAGTTCTTGAAGAACCATGTCGGTGCTGACGGAGAAAAAACGTTCAGAACTACGGCTGCGCAGATGGAAGTGCTGCAACTGGCGATGGCCAGACTCAAGGAAGAGGGGCAGATAGACAGCAATGCCTACAAAAGCGCCATGAAAGCATTTGGTAGCGCGTTTAGCATGAACTTCATGCTCACCGCGTATATGCGTGACGCTATGAACCCTTCGGACGATGAGGATAGCCGGGAAAATATTGAGTGGTGATCCCGCTATAAAAAATTGGCATGCAGGCTGTTTCTTTGTGCGAGAACAGGATGGATCCTGCGAAACTGGCCTTTTTGATTCACTCACTCTTAGCAAAACGCCCCGAAAAATCGGGGCGTTTTTATTGATGCGCAGCCGTCAAATCAGTCGCCCATCTGCGACTGCAAGTAGTTCTCGATCCCGACTTTATCTATCAAGCCTAACTGGGTTTCAAGCCAGTCGATATGCTCTTCTTCGGATTCGAGAATATCCTCGAGCAGCTCACGGCTACCGAAGTCGCCAACCACTTCAAAGTGAGCGATGGCCGCTTTGAGGTCAGCCAGTGCTATTTTTTCGATTTTGAGGTCGCACTCAAGCATTTCCTTGGTGTGCTCGCCGATCAGGATCTTGCCCAGGTCTTGTACGTTAGGCAGGCCTTCCAGGAACAGAATGCGCTTGATCAGCTTGTCAGCGTGCTTCATCTCGTCGATGGATTCGTGGTACTCGTGCGCGCCGAGTTTTTTCAGGCCCCAATCTTCATACATGCGGGCATGCAGAAAGTATTGATTGATTGCGACCAGCTCGTTTCCGAGGATCTTGTTGAGATGCTGGATGACGGTGATGTCGCCTTTCATGTCGAGGTCCTGTCTATGGCTGATGTAGATAAGCTCGGAGTCTGAGCCGCACTATAGGGGCTGTCAAACCTAAGGTATTGAATAATAAGTCGAATTAAATGCTGATAAGAGCGTTTTAGTTCTGCATTTATGGGCTAAGCGTTTGAATTAAAGACATAAAAAAACCGGACACACGGTCCGGTCCTTTGACAAGGCGATATTCAGGCAGCTGAAAATTCTGCGGGGTAGGCCAGCATCACCTGGCTGCTTTGCAGCTCAGTCAGGGTCTCACGCACGACGGCTTTGGCAACGGTGGCGCATTTGCCACATTGGCTGGCAACGCCCAATGTTTGGCGGACATCACGGTAACTGCAGCAACCCTCAAGGATCGCGTCCCGGATTTGCCCATCAGTAACACCTTGGCAGAGGCAGACATACATAAGTGAGAACCGTCGCTGGTTGATGACTCAGTGCTGGAGATACTAATGGTAATGAGAATGCTTGTCAAAGCAGTTTATCTGAGGCCCGGATTAGAGCTGTCGACTACGGGCAGGGAACGATGGGGAGGTGGCGGATAAGCCAGTTTTGTCCTGTAGGCAGGTTTGAATGTGTCGACCTTGTTCCGGGCAGGTCAGCAAACATAAAAAAAACCGGCCACGTGGGCCGGTTCTCAGAGAGCAGGTCAGGCTTCAGTCGTTGAAGTCTTCCCAGCCGCCCATTTGTTTCCAGCGGTTGACGATGCCGCAGAACAGCTCTGCGGTTTTTTCGGTGTCGTAGCGGGCCGAGTGTGCTTCACGGCCATCAAAGTCGATGTCCGCGGTCTGACAGGCCTTGGCGAGCACGGTTTGACCGTATGCCAAACCGGCGAGGGTCGCGGTGTCGAAACTGGAGAACGGGTGGAAAGGGTTGCGCTTCATGTCGAGGCGCGCGACGGCAGCGTTTACGAAGCCGAGGTCGAAACTGGCGTTATGCCCCACCAGAATCGCGCGTTTGCAGCCATTGGCTTTCAGGGCTTTGCGAACACCACGGAAGATGTCGGTCAGCGCGGTTTCTTCGCTGACTGCCATGCGCAGCGGGTGATCGAGCTTGATGCCGGTGAACTCCAGCGCGGCAGCTTCGATATTGGCGCCTTCGAACGGCTCAACACGGAAGAAGTAAGTGTGCTCAGGGAACACGAAGCCTTTTTCGTCCATGCCGATCGTGACTGCGGCGATTTCCAGCAGCGCATCGGTCGCCGAGTTGAACCCGCCGGTTTCTACGTCGATAACGACCGGCAGATAGCCGCGGAAACGGGCAGCCATCGGGTGCCGAGAGCCGCCTCCGCCTCCGCCGCCATGACCGTCCTGTTCGTCGTCGAAATGATCTTCGCTCACGCGTGTTCCTCTAGCAGGCGCCAGCGCAGTTTTTCACCGGCGCGCAGCGGAATTACGGACAGCGTGCCAAATGGCAGGCTGGTAGGTGCGGTCCATTCATCACGGACCAGCGTTATGGTGTCGCGGTTGGGTGCCAGGCCATAGAACGCCGGGCCGTGAACGCTGGCGAAACCTTCCAGTTTGTCCAGGGCATTGCGTTGTTCGAACGCTTCGGCGTACAGCTCGATGGCAGCGTAAGCGGTGTAGCAACCGGCACAGCCGCACGCCGCTTCTTTGGCCTGCTGGGCGTGAGGCGCTGAATCGGTACCGAGGAAGAATTTCGCGCTGCCACTGGTGGCGGCATCGAGCAATGCTTCCTGGTGAGTGTTGCGTTTGAGAATCGGCAGGCAATAGAAGTGTGGGCGAATGCCACCGACCAACATGTGGTTGCGGTTGTAAAGCAGGTGATGGGCGGTGATCGTCGCCCCGACGTTCGCCGAAGCGTCGTTCACGAACTGCACGGCTTCGCGGGTGGTGATGTGTTCGAAAACTACCTTCAGCGCTGGGAAGCGCTCAACCACTCGACGTAAATGCTCATCGATGAAGATTTTTTCACGGTCGAAAACGTCGATTTCGCTACGGGTCACTTCCCCGTGGACCAGAAGCGGCAGGCCGACTTCAGCCATGGTTTCGAGCGCCGGGAAAATTTTGTCGATGCTGGTGACGCCGGAATCGGAGTTGGTGGTTGCCCCGGCCGGGTACAGCTTGGCGGCATGGACAAATCCGCTGGCCTTGGCCGCGCGTATATCCTGCGGCTGGGTCAGGTCGGTCAGGTACAGCACCATCAGCGGTTCGAAGTGGCTGCCTGCCGGGCGCGCAGCAAGAATGCGCTGGCGATAGGCGTCAGCTTCCTGTGCATTACGCACGGGAGGCACCAGGTTCGGCATGATGATTGCGCGTCCAAAAGTACGCGCTACGTCAGCGACGGTGTGAGGCAAAACAGCTCCATCACGGAGGTGAATGTGCCAGTCGTCGGGACGCAGAAGGGTCAGGCGGTCAGACATTGGGGATTCCAGGCGGGTCAAACTCGCTGGGAATGCTACCGGAAAAGACTCTTCCAGGCACTCGCTATCAAGTTTTCCGGGAAGTTACCGATAGCCAGACGTATGCAGTTTTCTAGTGGAGCCTCCCGTGCGCCAGCGTTATCTAGCCTTGCTCAGCGTGTTTGCCAGTCTGCCGGCAGTGGCTATCACTTTCCAGACGCGTCTGGAGAGTATCGAATGGAAAGTCGAAGGCGACAAATTTGAGTGTCGCCTGACCCAACCTATCACCGATTTCGGTGTGGGCGAATTCGTGCGCCGCGCGGGTGAGCAGGCCACGTTTCGTCTCAAGGCTAGCGGCAGTATGCTCGGCTCGGGTTCTGCGACCCTGTTGGCGGCGGCAGCGCCCTGGCAGCCGGGGCGCGGTGATATCAATCTGGGCTCGGTCAAAATGAGCAATGGCGGCATTCCCTTCAATAGCTCTCAAGGTCAGGCCGGGCGCCTGATGGCAGGCTTGCTTGAAGGTCGCAGTCCGGTTATTCGTCATTACTCCCAAGAGGGTGGTAGTGCCGTGGAAGTGCGGCTGTTACCGGTCAGGTTCAACAAGGCGTTCAGTGATTACCAGGCCTGTACCGCCAAATTGCTACCGATGAACTTCGAACAGGTCAAGCAGGCGCAAATAGGTTTCCCGGGTAACGGCGTCGATCTTGATGCGCCAGCGCGGGCAAAGCTGCAAGTTATCGCTGAGTTCCTCAAAGCCGATCCCACCGTTAACCACATCGAACTCGATGGCCATTCTGATAACAGCGGTAATCGCCTGACCAATCGCGATATGTCGCGGCGCAGGGCGTTGGCGGTGATGGACTTCTTCAAGACTCAAGGCGTGCAGGAAAAACAGATAACCCTGCGCTTTCATGGCGAGCGCTATCCGCTGGTGCCCAACACCAATGCCGCCAACCGTGCGCGCAACCGTCGGGTCAACATCCAGCTGGAACGTGTCGCGCCTGATGAGCCCGCACCTGTTGCGGCTGCGAGCAATGCGGCTGCCACGTCCTGAACCGCATGAATCGGTCGTACTCTCGACACTAACTGTCGCTTCGTCGTCACACGCTGTCGCGCCTCTGTAAATTGATAGGTTTGAGCGGTAGAATCACCGGTTTTCCGTACAACCCGGTGGAGTGATGGCATGGCGGACGTAAACAAGGTAGTTCTCGCGTATTCCGGTGGCTTGGATACTTCGGTAATCCTCAAGTGGCTGCAGGACACGTACAACTGCGAAGTAGTGACCTTCACTGCTGACTTGGGCCAAGGCGAAGAAGTCGAGCCCGCGCGTGCCAAGGCAAAAGCCATGGGCGTGAAAGAAATCTACATTGACGATCTGCGCGAAGAGTTCGTGCGCGATTTCGTGTTCCCGATGTTCCGTGCCAATACCGTCTACGAAGGCGAGTACCTGCTGGGGACCTCCATCGCGCGTCCGCTGATCGCCAAACGTCTGATCGAAATCGCCAACGAAACCGGCGCTGATGCCATTTCCCATGGCGCCACCGGCAAAGGCAACGATCAGGTTCGTTTCGAGCTGGGCGCTTACGCCCTCAAGCCCGGCGTCAAGGTGATTGCCCCGTGGCGTGAATGGGATCTGCTGTCGCGCGAAAAACTGATGGATTACGCTGAGAAGCACTCCATCCCGATCGAGCGCCACGGCAAGAAGAAGTCGCCGTACTCCATGGATGCCAACCTGCTGCACATCTCCTATGAAGGCGGCGTGCTGGAAGACACCTGGACTGAGCACGAAGAAGACATGTGGCGTTGGACCAAGTCCCCAGAGGACGCGCCGAACGTTGCAACGTATCTTGAGCTGACGTATCGCAATGGCGATATCGTGGCGCTGGATGGCGTAGATATGACGCCTGCGACAGTATTGGCCACCCTGAACCGCATCGGCGGCGAAAACGGTATCGGACGTCTGGATATCGTCGAGAACCGTTATGTTGGCATGAAGTCTCGTGGCTGTTATGAGACCCCAGGTGGCACCATCATGCTGCGCGCCCACCGCGCCATTGAGTCAATCACCCTGGACCGTGAAGTCGCTCACCTCAAAGACGAGTTGATGCCTAAGTACGCCAGCATGATTTACACCGGCTACTGGTGGAGCCCTGAGCGTCTGATGTTGCAACAGATGATCGACGCGTCTCAAGCCCACGTGAACGGTGTTGTGCGTCTGAAGCTGTATAAAGGCAATGTCATCGTCACAGGTCGTAAATCTGACGAGTCGTTGTTCGATGCAAACATTGCGACGTTTGAAGAGGACGGCGGCGCTTACAACCAGGCGGACGCGGCCGGCTTTATCAAATTGAATGCTCTGCGCATGCGCATCGCTGCAAACAAAGGCCGTAAGTTGTTCTGATGGCCGGTGCCGGGTGCCGTTGAATAAACCAGGGTTTTTTTGCGGTATTTGTGCACGGAAGCGATAGAACCCTTGACCCGTCTTTCCAATGGAAGCGGGTCAAGGGCCAGCGTTGAATTTGGTCTGGCAACGCTTTTTAGCGCTGCCAGGTCATCGCATAGGGGCTGCCAGGTCGCCCTGTGATTCAACTCTGCCGTCGCGGGTACGCTCGTGAAATGGATCACTGACGCTTTGATTCGGGTGTCTTCTTCAGTCTCTTGGCGCCCGTTGTGTACGTGACAGGACGTTCGTGAACAGTCGTGCTAGTAAGCGGTGCAGCGGTGTCAAAAAGTGTAACGACGTCTTTCAGCGTTTTGCTGTAGCGCGTCATCAACGCTTTGATTTTTTTCTCGAACTCCAGCTCCTTTGTTAACGATAAATTTTTTTTGAGTGACGCCAGCAACAGCAGTTGTTGTTCAAGCGCTTTTTGGGTGTCGTGATAGTCTTTTAATAGCGTCATTGTCGTGTTCTCTCGGTCGTAGGTACGAACTTGTTGGGGTAGGTTACGTGTGCGTTTAAGGCGGGAAATATGTGTACTCGGCTTCTCATTACATTAGCTGTTTTTATAGAAAGACGTGCCGCGTCACACGGCTAAAAAAGAGTCTGAATTTAAGCGGTTCCTTTCAGATTCATCCAAGGAATGTAAGGCTGTTATCGTTGGTCGGACAGCGCTGGAAGAAAAAGCCGCGTCTGTTCAAGGTGAGCGCCTACGCAATAAAGTAAATAGAGCATTGTGAATTTTAGAGTTACCCATGACGGCCGCCGTGTTGTTCCTACGGTGGGCAGCGGGCAGTTGAATTGTGTTCCAGAGTTTTGGGCGTTTTCACAGAAAGGAAACGGTGTTTGATTCAATCACCCATACGGCGAAAATATCGGTATATGGCGTGCTTGTTGTCCAGTGGTTAATTAACTCAATGAGCTCATCGTGGGGCATTGGTTCGTCCCAGTCTTTGAGCACTAGAATCCACCGGGTTGATTGAGATGCGCTGCTGTGAGAGGGGCCGTCCTGGGCAGTGAGCAGGGATAGAATATTCTTTAAGTCGCGCTGACAGGAGAGGGGCCCTCCATAAAAAACGTCCAGTCTATTGGCAGGGTGGAGCAAGAGTTTCGAGAATGATTTCTTCTTGTTTCCGGTGGCAGGCACTTTGAGTGCGGCATGCTGCGGAGTGTCTTTAGAAGAAGGATCGGTTTTTTTTGAAACTTTTATAAAGTTTTTTTCATTGGAAAAATCAGAAGGGGCATAGAGGGCTTTGTAGTTGAAATTTAATGTCAAAAAAAACATAAACGTCAGGGTGCAAGGGAAAGCAATGAGGAACCAAACATAAATAGCCTGGTTGTCCTCGTGTAAAAAGGGCAGCGCCGTGGCGGCGGAGGCTTCGGAGAGCGCGGCGAACAACGCAATTATACGCACGGGGTTCATGCCAGTGATGGAGTTTTTATTCATGTTAGTTCCTGGGGGTAGCATCAGTTGATGTGGGGTAAGTAATATTGTTTAAGCGGATTGCTGGAATTTTTGCAATAGGCAAGCCCGAGCGGGCATGTTTAACGGTAGCAGCGGGGTCAGAGTAAATTGCGATAGATAACTAAGTTCTGTAGTTATTAGAGAGGGACGCTGTGGGGCTTTTCGATGACGTCGGTTAGCAACGGGCTTGAGGTTGCCTGGCGCTGGCAGGCAAGGGTTGAAAAGTCCAAAACCGGTCCTTGCGAGGCATCAAGGCTGACGGTGATGCGGTCATCACGCTTACACCGGTTTTGGTAGGCTGCGTTACCCACAAGAGCAGGCTCGGATGAAGGTCGGGGTGCTCAATGTGTTACGCCTCAGGCAAGTCGCGTGAGTCGGTTCTGTCGCGGGCTTGTCTGAATTCAAATCGATAGTCCTGCCCGATTTTCCATACCTGACGCACGCTCAAGTTCAATTTCTGAGCGATCTCCCATGCCGTATACCCCAGGCTGGAATAATGCATGGCGTGGCCTGCAATGTCGTCATCAACGGTAGCAGGCTCTACCTTCTTTTCATTCCGGATACCGCGAATAGGTCTGCTATAGGATATCTTCAGGCCGTGCTCCCCAGCCATGCGTCTCACATCCTTCTTGTTCATCCTCAGGGAGTATTGGAGGGCATTGACGCCAGCACCCTTGGCCACCAAACTTTTCAATAGTTCCAGCTTTTTATGGGTGTCTTCCTCCAGATCTATATCAAGGCGGGTGGGGATTTCCGACGCCAGGATAGTCTCTGCGGTTTCTCCAATCGGGATAACATTGATAACGCCTCCTCGCTGAATGAACTGGTCAACGGCAGTCGCCAAATCCAGTAGAGGCGCATGTTTAGGGCGGGAATGGGGGTCTTTATTGTTCATGGTAATAGGCCTGTGTTTGTATGCTGCTGGGGGAGTGGGCACACCATAGGGTGTGAGTCGCTTCTATCCGGTTATGCCGGAAAAGCAAGGGCTCTTGAAAAGGCGGATTTTAAGTTGTCGAGTTTAATGGGTTCGCTCAACAATCAATGAGATTGCCGAATCACGGGCGGCATAGTGTGCAGGCTCGGTGAGCAACTTTACTCAGTGATTCGAATAAGCAGGGCAGGTATACGTTCTAATAGAGTCGCTGCTGATAAAAAGTAACGACTGGTAATAGAATTTGCAAGTGAAAAAAGTGCTTTGCATGAATTGCGTGGCGAGTTGTGCGAGTTCCTTACAATGGCGGTGTCGGTATTCTTAATGTGATGTAGTACGTTTCCTCTTCGTGTCGCCAGGTATGGCCAGTGTTCAACGAATAGCATTAACTCTAGGTCGGATGAGCTCTTTGTATAGGGAGATATGCATTTTGTTGTAAGGTTGATGGCTTTTTCAGGTCTGCACTCCGGAGCCGTACCTTGTTTACTAAATGGGCTTTTAAGACTGCGGCGAAAATAACCTGCGCGGTGATGTGGACTGTCTATTCAGTTCGATTGGGTTAAGTATTCCTGTAGGTGACAGGTTGAGTGGGTGTGCGGGCTTTAGGACTTTTCTGAATGCCGTGTGGCTTTTTTCCTAAAGTGGATGAAGATAATAAAAAAGCTGTGCAAGTGCGTGGATTTTAAATTCTATATTTGTAGGTCTTGCTGAGACACACGCAATATAATCGGTAATAATTTATGACCGTTGCTCTGTATTGTGTCCGACAATCCGACATATCTCTGAATAAACAGAGGGTCGACACGCGCTTTCATCAGTGCGTTCATTGCTCACTGATGCCCTGTTCAACGATTAGTTTCCGGCACCGCAGACTGAGGGTTGAAAGCGTTGGGAATATGGCTTATGGCTATATTTGTGCCGCGCAGGATCCTGAGTGATCACTGAAAGTGTCAGGTCTCGGTTTCACTCCTCGCATGCTCGAAAATGAAATCGAGGTCAGGATTGAATAGTTTATCGAGGTGTCGGATCAGTGCTTGACCAAACGGTGATAATTCTATTACGTGAATCACGATGCTGGAGATCAGCAAATGAAGCTGAAACCATTTCATCCGCCACTGAGGGTTGCCGATTGTCAAAAGGATCAAAAAGTACATCGCGCATGGCGTCTTTTGTAGGGCGTATCTGTCGTATATGTAGGAATGGTCTCTGGCTGTTGGTCCTCGGGGGGGGGGCGCTATGCAAAGCACTAAACGACTAGGCTATTGTGCTGACTCTAAAAAATCGAACAGCGAAAATTGGACTTGCCCATGAATAAAGTGCTGATCGTGGATGATCACCCCGTCATTCGCCTTGCTGTACGCATGCTAATGGAGCGCCATGGCTATGAGGTCATCGCGGAAACGGATAATGGCGTGGACGCCTTGCAACTGGCTCGCGAGCATTTGCCCGACATCGTTATTCTTGACATAGGTATCCCCAAGCTGGACGGGCTGGAGGTTATCGCCCGTCTGACAGCCATGACGTTGCCTTTCAAGGTTCTGATTCTGACCTCGCAAGCTCCGGGGCATTTTTCCATGCGCTGCATGCAAGCCGGTGCTGCCGGCTATGTCTGTAAACAACAGGATCTCACTGAGCTGCTGAGTGCGATCAAGGCAGTGTTGTCGGGCTACAGTTATTTCCCCAACCAGGCACTTCATTCCGTGCGCTCAAGCCTGGGGAACGCCAGTGAGGCGGATATGGTCGATCGGCTGTCTGGCCGAGAGATGATGGTGTTGCAGCAGCTGGCTCGCGGTAAAACCAACAAAGAAATTGCTGACGGGATGTTTTTGAGCAATAAAACTGTCAGTACCTACAAGACGCGCCTGTTGCTCAAGCTTAACGCCCGTTCTTTGGTTGATTTGATTGAGCTCGCTCAGCGCAATGGGCTGGTCTGAGACATCGTTTCGCCATGCTCGGGGATAGCAGGAATATTGGAGAGAGAACGGGCTTTGCCGTGGTCGTTATGGATAACTCATCATCGATAAAGCCTCTCGCGAGTGAGAGGCTTTATACGGGCAAGCCCTTTGGAATAAGAGGCTGCCAGGCATTGAGGTCGGGTAGATTCGATGCTTTAAAGGTCGAAGTCATACTCGGCTAGTTGCTTCTGCAAGCGCCGCTCTTCCAGAAGATTGTCGATGGTGCGACGTTTGCTCAAATTGGTCTTTGCCTGCTCCACAGGCGCCTGCTCGTCGTCATCCGCTTCGACGGTAGCGAAGTCGTCTTCTGCGTCCAGTTGCTCTTTGCCAGTGCTCATAA
Source organism: Pseudomonas sp. ASL8 (assembly GCF_056680355.1). NCBI lineage: Bacteria > Pseudomonadati > Pseudomonadota > Gammaproteobacteria > Pseudomonadales > Pseudomonadaceae > Pseudomonas > Pseudomonas sp. ASL8. The sequence goes on from NZ_CM155278.1 coordinate 2,805,883, forward strand.
AGTGACTCCAGGCTTAGGCTGTCATTGGCGCACCTTATAGCGACAATTCCTGACCGGGTAAAAAAGATTTTTTCAATCGATTGCCCCCTGGAACCTCTATCGCTCAATCGTCAGACGTCTTGTCCTTGTATTCGCAGAGGTCTTCTATCCTGCAACTGCCACAACGGGGCTTTCGGGCCTGGCAAACATAACGGCCATGCAGGATGAGCCAGTGATGAGCATCGAGCAGGAAATCCTTCGGAATAAACTTCATCAATTGCTTCTCCACCTCGACTACATTCTTGCCGGGGGCGATGCCTGTGCGATTGCTGACGCGGAAGATATGGGTGTCGACCGCCATGGTCAGTTGGCGAAAAGCGGTGTTAAGAACGACGTTGGCGGTTTTGCGTCCGACGCCCGGCAGTGCTTCCAGCGCTTCTCGGGTCTGCGGTACCTGACCACCGTGCAGTTCGACCAGCATCCTGCAGGTCTCGATGACGTTTTTTGCTTTGCTGTTGTAGAGGCCGATGGTTTTTATGTACTCGGACAAGCCCGCCACGCCCAGGTCGTAAATCGCTTGAGGAGTATTGGCCACCGGATACAGGCGCGCGGTGGCTTTGTTTACCCCGACATCTGTCGCTTGGGCCGAAAGAATCACGGAGATCAGCAGTTCGAACGGTGAGCTGTAGGCCAATTCGGTTTTAGGTTCCGGATTGTCTTCGCGCAGGCGACGGAAAATTTCCAGGCGTTTTGCGGCATTCATGGCTGAAGCGTTTCCTTGGAGGCGGAGAGTCGATCGATGTTCTCGGCATCAGGCGTTCGAATTGGGCCTGAGCGGCTTGCCCAGACGTTTCTCGCAGCCAGGAGCACTCCTAGCAGGATAAACCCTCCTGGCGTCAGGAGGGCAAGGTGCAGCCCCCCTGAAAATACATTCACTTCCCAATGTGTCGCATTTGCGCCGAACAGCCACTGGGCATGGCTGAACAGGGTGCCGTTGCCCAGTAACTCGCGCAGCAGCCCGAGGGTCAGCATCAATACGCTGAACAGAACGATCAGCGTGGGATAATTCTGAGTCCGGTCGTCAGTCACGTCGCTTGTGCACTCGCTCAGCACGCAATGAGTGCCGATCAATGCCAGGTAGATCCCCAGGCCCTGATAGAGCGCCAGCGCTTGGGCCTGCAACACCAGTTCAGCGCAACTGACCAGTGCGGCGGCCAGCAGTGCGCTGGCGAGCAGGTGCGAGCCGGGGTTCAGTAGCGGGCGCATCCACCGGATCAATACATTGTGCAGGCCGCCGACAATCCATAGGACCAACAAGAGCCCCATGGCCCGTACGAGCGAATCAGTGACACCCAGGAGGGGTGTCAGGCTCAGCGGGCCAAGAAGGGGACTGAAGTCGTTGTTCTGTTGCGCTCGCTCGCTCATGGCGGGTTACCTGTGGATGGCGACAGGAGTTGCGCTCGATAGGCATCGAAGAATTGCAGTGTTTCATGGATCGCACCGGTGGCGGCTCGAGACGTAATCGTCGCCCCCGCGATCTGATCGAATTGGCCGTTGTCTTTTTTCAATGCCCAACCCGACTCTGCCGGGTCATTCGTTGATTTGCCGAGAAAGCGTGCCAGCCAGCCAGGTTCGGTCGCGATACGCGCGCCCAGACCCGGTGTTTCGCTTTGCTTGAGGACTTTTACACCGATCAGTTTGCCAGTGGTCGAAACGCCAATCAGCAGCTCGATGGCCCCGGAGTAGCCTTGTGTCTGGCTGTGGAAAAGGATGGCGCTGGGCTGATCACCTAGCGTTGCAAGGTACGCGGCGATGACTGTCTGGGTTGCAGGCGTGCGCTCAGGCAAGGTCAAAGGGTGCTGCAAGGGGTGATTGTCGAAACTGTCCGGTGGCAGAATCGATAGAAACGCTTGTGCCTGAGCCGCCTCACGCGCCGCGATGATTCGCGCGCTTGCGCCGTGTTGCAGAGCGATCGTCAGGCCCGCGCCGACACAGGCGATGAGGGTAATGATCAACACGCTGAGTGCTCTGGAGGGTTTATTCATGACGCGGTTCCGGGTTCTCTTCGGAAGGCCGCATTCGCTCCAGGCGCTCCAGCGCAGGCACTGTAAGGTTCATCAACAGCACCGCGAAAGCGACCCCGTCAGGGTAGGCGCCCCACGTGCGAATCAGGTAGGTGATCACGCCCACTCCGGCGCCAAACAAGAGGCGTGCGTGCGGGCTTTTGGGGCCGGACACCGGTTCTGTCGCGATAAAGAACGCGCCGAGCATGCTTGCACCAGTCAGCAGGTGGAACAGCGGCGAGCCATGGGAATCCGACCCCGAACCGTTCCAGCAGAGCAAGCTGATGATAAACAGGCTACCGAGCATTCCCGCTGGCGCATGCCAGGCGATTACCCGGCGTTGCAGCAGAAACACACCTCCCAGGAGAAATGCCAGGTTGACCCACTCTGCACCTTTGCCGCCGAATTGGCCGAATGACAGATTGCCCGCGAACAGTTCGTCGATGGTCAGGCTTTTGTTGATCCGCAAGGCGTCCAGCGCAGTGGCTTGAGCCCAGGCATCGGGTGGCGTCGTCGAGCCGAGACTGAAACCGAAAATCTGTTGCAGGCCGCCCATCAGGTTCAGGCCGTGAGGCGCGGGCCAGTGGTTCATCTGTTGCGGAAACGACACCAGCACCAAGGCATACCCAAGCATGGCCGGATTGAATGGGTTTTTCCCCACGCCACCGAACAGGTGCTTGCCACACAGCAGCGCAAAGCCGCTGGCCAGCAGCGTCAGCCACCACGGTGAATAGGGCGGCAAGGCGAATGCCAGCAGCGTTGCGCTGACCAGTGCGCTGCCGTCGCTCAGCGAGGGCTTGAGTGGCTGTTGACGCAACGTGAGCACCAGGGCTTCGGCTGCCAAGGCCATGCTGGCCGCCAGTAGCCAATTGATCAAAACGCCCCATCCATAAAACCACAAGAGCACCAGTGCGCCAGGTACCGTGGCCAGTAACACCAGGCTCATGGTCTTTTGCAGGCGCTCGCTGACCTGTTCGGTCGGGCTGGCGGCTGCTTCAGGCGGTGGCATGAGCGTCGACCTTGGGTTGCGTCTGGGCGTTTGCTTCAAGCGTGATCAAGGTGTGTTCGGCGGCTTCGAATTCGCGCTGTAACACGACCAGTTGCGCTTGCTGTTCGGCGGTGGGCGGATGGCCGAAAGCCTTGAGCGACTTGTTCAACTGCGCCCGGCTCATTGCCAAGGCAATCTTGGCTTTTTTCAGGGCCTGGTCATTGGCCGCAGCTTTTTGCGCCCGGATGCGCTCGATGGCGGCCTGTACGGGATTGAGTGCAGGCGTTGCTGCGGTTACGGGTGTTTGAGCTGGGCGTTGAGCGCGGGCCAGCCGTTCGGCCTGCTTATGCTCTTCTTCGCGGCGCAGCCGGTCATTGCGCAGCTCGAAACGTCGGCGCGCATGGTTACGCTTGCTGGCGCGGGCTTGTTGCGCTTCGCTGTTAAACGCCATGCCGCCAACGACGGGGATCACGCTGAGTGGCAACGGGTGCATTTCGATGCAATCCACTGGGCAAGGCGCCACGCACAGATCGCAACCTGTGCACTCATCGATGATGACGGTGTGCATCAGTTTTGCGGCGCCAACGATGGCATCTATCGGGCAGGCCTGAATGCATTTGGTGCAGCCAATGCACTCGGCTTCACGGATGAAGGCGATCTGCGCTGGCGCGGGGCCGCGCTCGAGGTCCAGTGGTACGACAGGGACTTCCAGTAGCCGGGCGAGTGCGGCGATGGTTTCGTCGCCGCCGGGCGGGCACTTATTGATCGCTTCGCCGCTGGCGATTCCTTCTGCATAGGGCTTGCAGCCGGGATGCCCACATTTGCCACACTGTGTCTGCGGCAGCAGCGCATCGATATGTTGAATCAGGTTCATGGTTTGACCAGCCCACTGAAGCCGAGAAAGGCCAGTCCCATCAAACCGGCGCTGATCAGTTCGATCGGCATGCCGCGAAAAGGCAGTGGAACATCCTGGGTATGAATACGTTGACGAAGATCGTGAAACAGGCTCAGTACCCACCAGAAACCCAGTCCGGCCCCAAGGCTCAACGCCAGCGTAAAGAAAATTCCCTTATCGGCCTGTGCGCTCAGCAACGCCAACCCGAGAATCCCGGCGTTACCCAGCAGTAGCGGCCACAGCCCGTCGAAGGGCAATCGCGGCAAGAATCGAGAAAGCATGGATAAGCAGGGCGTGATCAACACTACGCTGACCGGCAGGAATACAAACAAACGCAGGTACGTCAGCTCCAGCGGCATCAGCAGATAGCGATACAGCAGGTAACTGATGAGCGTGCCTGAAAGCATTATCCAGGCGGTTGCGATACCCAGTGCATGCACCTGCGAGCGGGTGAAGTCAGAGTGGCGCGAGGCCTTGAGTAGCGGGTCGACACCCAGCGGCAATTGCAATACGAGATTGTTGATCAATGCGGCGCTGATGAGGGTGAGGATGAAGTCGGTCATGGTCATGCCGGGAGTGAGCGATCAGGCGAGGGAGCCTTTAAGAAAGATAGTACCCGGCAAGGATGCAGGCCGTACTTCTTCCATAAAAAAGCCCACGAACAGCACTGTTCGCGGGCTTTTTGTCGGGCTTACTTGATGCGTTGACCAGGCTTGGCGCCGCTGTCCGGGCTGAGCAGGTAGATTTCTTCGCCACCAGGACCCGCCGCCATCACCATGCCTTCGGAGATGCCAAAGCGCATTTTGCGTGGTTTGAGGTTGGCGATCATCATGGTCAGGCGACCTTCCAGCTCGGCTGGATTCGGATAGGCGCTCTTGATTCCGGAAAAGACATTGCGCTGTTCGTCGCCAATATCCAGGGTCAGGCGCAGGAGCTTGTCGGCGCCTTCAACGTGTTCGGCCTTGAGGATCAGGGCCACGCGAAGGTCTACTGCTTCGAATGCACCGAAATCGATCTCGGCGGCCAACGGTTCTTTGACCAGTTCGCCATTACCTTGTGGGGCAGGGGAGGTCTGGCTGGCGGTCAGGTCTTCTTTCGAGGCGTCGGTCATGGCTTGCACTTTTACGGGGTCGATTCGGGTCATCAGCGCCTGGAACGGATTGAGCTGATGATTGTTCAGGAGCGTCTGGTGGTCGTTCCAGGTCAGCGGCGCGACGTTCAGGAAGGCCTCTGCGTCGGCTGCCAGCAGCGGCAAGACGGGTTTGAGGAAAATCACCAGTTGGCGGAACAGGTTGATGCCCAGCGCACAAACAGCCTGGACTTCGTCTTGCTTGCCTTCCTGTTTGGCCAGCGACCAGGGTGCTTTTTCTGCGATGTAGGCGTTGGCGCGGTCGGCCAGGCCCATGATTTCGCGCATGGCGCGAGCAAAGTCGCGCGTTTCGTAGGCGTCGGCGATGCTGGGGGCGGTGGCAAGGAACGCGTCGGTCAATTCTGGCGCGGCATTGCCTGCGACCAGCACGCCGGCGTTGCCTTTATGGATGAAACCGGCGCAACGGCTGGCAATGTTGACCACTTTGCCGATCAGGTCGGAATTGACCTTTTGCACGAAGTCTTCCAGGTTCAGGTCCAGGTCGTCGACGCCCCGGCCGAGCTTGGCCGCGTAGTAATAGCGCAGGTATTCCGGCGACAGGTTGTCCAGGTACGTACGGGCCTTGATGAAGGTGCCGCGCGATTTCGACATTTTCTGGCCGTTGACGGTCAGGTAGCCGTGGACGTTGATTGCGTTTGGCTTACGGAAACCTGCACCTTCGAGCATGGCTGGCCAGAACAAGGCGTGGAAGTTGATGATGTCCTTGCCAATGAAGTGGTACAGCTCGGTCTTGGCATCTTTGGCCCAGTAAGCATCGAAGTCCAGGTCAGGACGGCGTGCGCAAAGGTTCTTGAAGCTGGCCATGTAACCAATTGGCGCGTCCAGCCAGACATAGAAGTACTTGCCCGGCTCGCCTGGAATCTCGAAACCGAAATACGGGGCATCGCGTGAAATGTCCCACTGTTGCAGGCCTGCATCCAGCCATTCGGCGATTTTGTTCGCCACGGCGTCCTGCAATGTGCCGCTGCGGGTCCAGCTTTTGAGCATGGCATCGAAGTCTGGCAGCTTGAAGAAGAAGTGCTGGGACTCTTTCAGTACCGGAGTTGCCCCGGAAATCGCCGATTTCGGGTCTTTCAGGTCGGTCGGAGCGTAGGTCGCGCCGCACTTTTCGCAGTTATCGCCGTACTGATCTTCGGTGCCGCATTTAGGGCAGGTGCCCTTGATGAACCGGTCGGCCAGGAACATCTGCTTTTCCGGGTCGAAATACTGGGTAATCGAACGGGTAGCGATATGACCAGCGTCGCGCAAGCGGGTATAGATCAGGCTCGACAGCTCACGGTTTTCGTCGGAGTGGGTCGAGTGGAAATTATCAAAATCCACCAGGAAGTCGGCAAAGTCGGCGCTGTGTTCAGCCTTGACGTTGTCGATCAGCTGTTCCGGGGTAATCCCTTCTTTTTCAGCACGCAGCATGATTGCCGAGCCGTGGGCGTCGTCCGCGCAGACATAGATGCACTGATTGCCGCGATGCTTCTGGAAGCGCACCCACATATCGGTCTGGATGTACTCAAGCATATGGCCAAGGTGGATCGATCCATTGGCATAGGGCAGGGCGCTGGTGACGAGAATCTTGCGTGGCTCGGACATGGGGCTCGGCTATTTGAAGTGAAACGGAGGTCGGTCACTATAAAGGTCTGGGCGATATATTTCACCCCGTTGGCGAGCATTGCCCGTGATCAGCCAACAGATCGGCATGCTGTGAAAGCATGCCGGCACCTTTCAGAAGGGGTAGGATAGCCGTCTGTTTTACTCAGTCTTTTTACCGGGAGTAGCCATGAGCGCCGTCAATCGCGCAGCGGTGGAAGCCGTGCTTCGCCAATATACCGACCCTTATTTGAATCAAGACCCTGTCAGCGCGGGCTGTGTGCGTGCCATCGATATTCAAGGCGATCGCGTCAGCGTTCAGCTTGAGTTGGGTTATGCCGCCGCCCTGTTCAAGAACGGCTGGGCGCAAATGCTGCAAATGGCTATAGAGGGGATGGAGGGTGTGTCCTCGGCCAAGGTCGAGGTGCGCAGTGTGATCACCGCGCACAAGGCTCAGGGGCAAATCCCGGGCTTGGCCAATGTTAAGAACATCGTCGCAGTTGCTTCCGGAAAGGGCGGCGTGGGCAAATCCACTACCGCCGCAAACCTGGCGCTGGCGTTGTCTCGCGAAGGCGCACGGGTCGGCATTCTCGATGCAGATATCTATGGTCCGAGTCAGGGTGTGATGTTCGGCATCCCCGAAGGCACGCGGCCGAAGATCAAGGATCAGAAGTGGTTCGTGCCCATCGAGTCGCACGGTATTGAAGTCATGTCCATGGCGTTCCTGACCGATGACAACACGCCGATGGTCTGGCGCGGACCGATGGTTTCCGGTGCGCTGCTGCAACTGATTACGCAAACGGCGTGGAATGACCTGGATTATCTGGTCATCGATATGCCGCCTGGTACGGGGGATATTCAGCTCACGCTGGCGCAGAAAGTCCCTGTGGCGGGCGCGGTGATTGTCACCACTCCGCAGGATCTGGCGTTGCTGGATGCCAAGAAAGGCGTCGAAATGTTCCGTAAGGTCAACATTCCGGTGTTGGGCGTTGTGGAAAACATGGCCGTGCACATCTGCTCCAATTGCGGTCACGCGGAGCATCTGTTCGGTGAGGGTGGCGGCGAGAAGCTCGCTGCGCAATACGATGTCGAGCTGCTGGCGTCATTGCCGCTGTCGATTGTGATTCGCGAGCAGGCCGATGGTGGCAAGCCGACGGTGATAGCTGATCCAGAAAGCCCGATTGCCATGGTTTATCAGGAACTGGCCCGTCACGTTGGGGCGAGAATCGTCTTGCAGGAAGCTCAGGCGCAGGCGATGCCGAACATCACCATTAGCGACGACTGATTTTGTATTGCCGTGGGCATCCGCTGGGTGCTCACGCTGTCGCAGCAACGCATTTACATTTTCTACGGGCGTAAAAAAGCCCCGCTTTTGAGGGCGGGGCTTTTTTTAAGCGATTCAGTACAAGTTAGATAACTTGAACTTCTTCAGCTTGCATACCTTTCTGGCCGCGGGTAGCGACGAAAGAAACCTGTTGGCCTTCTTTCAGGCTTTTGAAGCCGTCAGATTGGATAGCTTTGAAGTGAACGAACAAGTCGTCACCGGATTGTGGAGTGATGAAGCCGAAGCCTTTTTCATCGTTGAACCACTTAACGGTACCAGTTTGGCGATTAGACATGGTGTATCTCCTTGGACAAAGTTAACTGCGACACAGGAAGAACCCTGGCCGAGACTGAGTGCAAAGAGCAGGAAAAATTCTTGGAGATGGTTGGATCGAAATTCAACATCGTGTAGAGATTCTCAGTGACACAAGCAACACAGTGACGTCACCTTAACTGGTTTTTCGAGAAGTGCCAATGCCTTGTTCAGGATTATTTTCAATCACGCCTAAAGACGGGTCCGGATCGATGGCCGTGACCTCTAGAGTCTTTGAACCCGAAGGCCCGGCCCGGTAAGATGCCAGACATCTTTTTCCACCTCGCTATTCAGGACACCGCCATGAGCATCAAATCGGACAAGTGGATTCGCCGCATGGCGCTAGAGCACGGGATGATCGAGCCCTTTGTAGAGCGCCAGGTCCGCGGTGAAGGCGCTAACCGGCTGATCTCCTACGGTGTGTCGAGCTACGGTTACGATGTGCGGTGTGCCGCTGAGTTCAAGGTGTTTACCAACATCAATTCGGCGACGGTGGACCCGAAAAATTTCGATGAAAAGAGCTTCGTCGACGTGACAAGCGATGTCTGCATCATCCCGCCAAACTCGTTTGCCTTGGCGCGCACGGTCGAATATTTCCGCATTCCGCGTAATGTGCTGACCATCTGTCTGGGCAAAAGTACTTATGCGCGTTGCGGAATTATCGTTAACGTGACGCCGCTCGAGCCTGAGTGGGAAGGTCATGTGACGCTGGAATTCTCCAACACCACCACCTTGCCGGCGAAAATCTACGCAAATGAAGGTGTGGCCCAGATGCTGTTTCTGGAATCCGACGAAGAGTGCGAAATTTCTTATAAAGATCGTGGCGGCAAGTATCAGGGTCAGCGCGGCGTGACGTTGCCGCGTACTTGATTTGCCGTTGATCGGGCGCTCGGGGAATTAGTGGCCATTTTGGCACTCTATTGACTGGACTGTTCCCTCTCGCGCCGAGCGAGGGGAGTCGACACTCAGGAGTGCCCTATGACGTCAAGTTCGAAACGCATCGCCCCCGCCGCAGACAGCAAGCACAACCATGTGGGCCTGCTGGCGTGGTCATTGCTCGCTTTCCCCCAGATCAACATGATCGGTGGCATTCCCGGCCAACCAGACCCCGATTCACCCAACGAGCAGCCTGAAGAGCCGACCGAGCCCACGGAACCTGGTGTGCCAACCCTTCCAGATGAGGCGCCACCCAAGCCCGTCGTTTGAATGCAACGCCCGAACGTGGCGAGTGGCGTGTGTACTCGGTTCGTACTACCGCGCGAGAGGGCTTCCCCCGCTATTTCAAATTCCCGCTCAAAAACTGCCGCAGCCGATCGCTTTGCGGGTTGCCCAGTACGTCGTCAGGATGCCCTTGCTCTTCGACCAGGCCCTGGTGCAGGAACATCACCTGATTCGAGACTTTGCGGGCAAAACTCATTTCGTGGGTAACCATGATCATGGTGCGGCCTTCTTCAGCCAGGCCTTGAATCACTTTAAGTACTTCGCCGACCAGTTCAGGGTCCAGTGCCGAGGTAGGTTCGTCGAACAGCATCACTTCCGGTTCCATCGCCAGCGCACGGGCAATCGCCACTCGCTGTTGTTGGCCGCCTGAGAGGAACGCCGGGTATTGCTCGGCAACGCGTGCCGGCAGGCCGACTTTGTCCAGGTACTTGCGCGCACGGTCTTCGGCTTCGCGTTTGGAAACACCCAGCACACGGCGCGGGGCCATGCTGACGTTCTCCAGCACGGTCATGTGGCTCCATAGATTGAAATGCTGGAACACCATTGCCAGGCGAGTGCGGATGCGCTGCAGTTCGGCGGGGTCGGCGACGTGCATGCCGCGCTTGTCGCTGACCATGCGCACGGGCTGGCCGTCCAGGGTCATGGAGCCACTATTGGGTGTTTCCAGAAAGTTGATGCAGCGCAAAAAGGTACTTTTACCCGAGCCGCTGGCACCGATCAGGCTGATCACGTCGCCCGTGCTTGCTTTGAGCGATACGCCTTTGAGCACCTCGTTGTCGCCATAGCACTTGTGCAGGCCATCGATGGTCAGTTTGTACATGCCGTGCAGTCCTTAAGGAGAAAGCAGGTAACCGCTACGGTAGGCTTCGGTGCCTGCGACGTGAGCGATGACCATGCCGGCGGTCGCCATGCGCCGCAAGGAGCGGGCATACAACAAGCCGGGATTGAGAGTGTGGATCGGCGTTACCCGATCGCTGATCGGATCGATGATTTCGGCGATTTGTTGCCCGGCTTCCAGAAACTCACCGGGTTGGGCGCAGAACACCAGCAGACCGCCGACCGGCGTTGCGACCGGCTCGACACCGGCTAGCGGTGTCGCCGGGTACAACAGCTCTGGCTGGGGGGCCGGATCTCCGGCGATCACGCCGTGCTGCGTCAAATAGTTGATCAGTGCCTGACAGTCGCGGCTGGCCAAGGCGTGATTGACGTCGCCTTGGCCGCGCAATTCCAGGGTCACCGAAAAGCTGCCCATGGGGACTGCAAAGCGTGCGCCGAAGCGCTGCTGCAATTGCCACCAAAGCAGGGTGAAGCATTCATCGAACGATTGCCCGCCAGAATCGGTGGCCAACAGGCTGGCCTGAGCGCCCAGGTAGCGTGACAGCGCCTCGACTTGAGGCCAGGCCTCGGGAGTGGTGTAAAGGTGCTCCACCGCTTCGAAATCACAATGCAGGTCCAGCACTATGTCGGCATCGCACGCCAGACGTTGCAGGGTCAGCCGTTGCGATTGCAACTGCGTATCAGCGACCTGAGCTGACAGCGCCGCGCGCAGGCTGCTGCGGATCAGTTCAAGGTTGTGCTGCGGGTCATCATTGAGCCGCGCTTCGACATCGTCACCGACCTGCAGGCTCAAATCGACAAACCAGCGATTGAAGTTCTGCCCGCTCTCCAGCTCGTAGCGACCCAGCGGGATGTCCATCAGCACTTGTTCCAGTCCGATGGGGTTGGCGACCGGGACGATGACGATTTCGCCCAACAGCAGGCCGGCGCTTTCCAGCTCGGCCAGACGCTGCTTCAGGTACCAGGCCACCAGCATGCCGGGCAATTCGTCCGCATGCAGGGACGCCTGGATATAAACCTTGCAGCCAGAGTTTTCCGGGCCGTAATGAAAACTGTGGATCTGCCGCGCGGTCCCGGGCAGCGGGGCGAGCAGATCGTGCGTGTGGTGGCGCATGAAAAAAGTCCTAGTGAGCCGGGCCCAGGAACGCCAGCCAACGGCGCTCGGCCAATCGGAATAGGCCGACCAGGGCAAAGGTGATCGTCAAGTAAATCAGGGCGGCGATACCAAAGGACTGGAAGGTCATGAAGGTCGCCGAGTTGGCGTCCCTCGCCACCTTGAGAATGTCCGGCACGGTCGCGGTGAAGGCCACGGTGGTCGAGTGCAGCATCAGAATGACTTCGTTGCTGTAGAACGGCAGCGAACGCCGTAGTGCCGATGGCATGATCACGTAGGCATAGAGTTTCCAGCCGCTGAGCCCGTAGGCTTTGGCCGCTTCGACTTCACCATGGTGCATGCTGCGAATCGCTCCTGCGAAAATCTCCGTGGTGTAAGCACACGTGTTCAGGGCGAACGCCAGAATCGTGCAATTCATCGCGTCGCGGAAAAACGCATCCAGCAATGGCTGGGCACGCACGGCTGCGATGCTGTAGATACCGGTGTAGCAAATCAGCAGTTGGATATACAGCGGTGTTCCACGAAACAGGTAGGTGTAGAACTGTACCGGCAAGCGCACCCAGAACTTGCGCGACACCCGGGCGATAGACAGCGGGATCGATACCACAAAGCCGATGGCGATCGAAGCGCTGAGCAGCCACATGGTCATGGCCAGGCCGGTGATGTGGTAGCCGTCGCTATAAAGGAAGGGCCGCCAGTAATCCTGGAGAAGTTCGATCATCGTTGTGCCTCCCGGCTACCTGCGGCATAGCGTCGTTCGGCCCAGCGCAAAGCAACATTGGAAATGCTGGTGATCAGAAGGTAGATCAGTGCGGCCACGACCAGAAAGAAAAACAGTTGATACGTGCTTTTGCCTGCATCCTGAGCGGCTTTGACCAGATCGGCGAGGCCGATGATCGACACCAGCGCGGTGGCCTTGAGCATCACCATCCAGTTGTTGCCGATGCCTGGCAGGGCAAAACGCATCATTTGCGGGAACACCACGAAACGGAAGCGTTGGCTGCGTTTCAAACCATACGCGGTGGCGGCTTCGACCTGCCCGCGTGGGACGGAGAGAATCGCGCCACGGAACGTTTCTGTGAAATAGGCGCCATAGATAAACCCGAGGGTGATGACCCCGGCCGCGAACGGGTCGATTTCGATGTAGTCCCAGTCCATGGCTTCTGTGAGACCGGTCAGCCAGGTTTGCAGGCTGTAGAAAATCAGCAGCATCAACACCAGATCGGGCACGCCACGGATCAAGGTGGTGTAGAGCTGCGCCGGTATGCGCAATATGCGCAGACTCGAAAGTTTGCAGCTGGCGCCGATCAGGCCGAGCACGATGCTCACCAGTAGCGACAGTAGCGATAATTTGATGGTCATCCAGGTGCCTTGAAGCAGCAGCGGGCCGAAGCCTTTCAAGCTGAAGGCGGACAATCCAAGGGTTTGCAGCATTTCGTCAAACATGGATCAAACCTTTTGCGGTCAAAAAAACGCCCATCGAATCGGGTGACAGATTTTCACCTGAAATCGACGGGCGTTGGGATGTTATTTACCGCTGTACAGGTTCAGATCGCCAAAGTGTTTTTTCTGGATTTCTGCATATTTGCCATCGTCGTGTAACGCTTTGATACCTTTATCCAGCAGTGCCTTGAGGTCTTTGTTACCTTTCGAGATACCGATTGCCGTTTTTGCCGGCAGCAGTGGGTCGTTGATAGCCTCGCTGACTTCGAAGCCGGCACCTGCTGGCGACTTCAAAAAGCCCAGTTCAGCTTGCAGCATGTCTTGCACTGCGGCATCGAGACGGCCAGAAGTCAGGTCAGCATAAACCTGGTCCTGGTTCGCATAGGCCTGGGTTGTTACACCCGCTTTGTCCAATACGGCCTTGGCGTAGGCTTCCTGAATGGTGCCTTGCTCATAGCCAACTTTCTTGCCTTTGAGTGTTGCAGGGTCGGCGGTTACGCCAGCGCCTTTCTTGAACACCAGCGAAGTCGGGCCGGAGAACAGCTCATTGGAGAAGTCGATCACCTTCATCCGCGCATCTGTAACGGTCATCGACGAGATAACGCCGTCGAATTTGTTGGCTTTCAGGCCCGGAATCATGCCGTCGAAATCGCTCTCGACCCATTTGCATTTAACTTTCAGCTCGGCGCAAATCGCATTGCCCAGATCGATATCGAAGCCCACCAGGCTGCCATCGGCGGCTTTTGATTCGAAAGGCGCATAAGAAGGATCGACGCCGAAACGCAATTCCTTGTATTCCTTGGCCATTGCATTACCAGCGGCCAGACAAATAGCCAATGCGGAAAGGGTCAGCCATGCTTTTTTCATTGATCAGTCCTTAAAACCAAAATGAGCGTTGGGAACACGCGAGGCTTGCTACCGGCGAGCGCCAGACCCGAAGAAGATAGCAATTTTTGAACCAAAGAGACGAACGTGCGTTTTAAATGTACAGAGTTGTCGCAATGATGACTTTGATCGATGCGCGCTCATTGCGAGCTCAGAACGAGCTACAGAATAGACGAGTTTCTTCGCGGGCCAATATGCCACTAAAACGAGCACGCTGGAATCGTCCGTCGAGCACACGCGCGGACGACGCCCCATCGTGGGGCGATGCGGCGTGCCAGACACGCCGCATCCCATTATTTGCCGGGTGTCAGCGTCAGTCGTTGCTTGCCATAGACCTTGTCGAAGTTCTGCGGCTGCATCGGGATGCTCATGTATTGGCCTTTGAGCCAAGGGTCGATGCCATCGGCGTAATGTGAGCTGGCGGGGTTGGCGGATTGGCCGGTGCTCTGCCCCATCATCGGTTCCTGCTGGCCGAAGTCGACGATGATGCGCGTGGCCGGAATCAGCCGGGTATCGAAGTTCTGACCCCAGTTGTAAGCCGATTCGTTGAGCGTGCTGTGGTCGCCGCCGGCGGGCACGGGGCTGCGCTGGCTGCCTTCCGAGGTCCAGGTGTAATGGTGCAGTTTGCCCCATTGCCAAGCCTTGTGATCGCTGCCCAGCTGGCTTTCGCCTGCTGTGATGGCCGCTGCCAGGCTACGGGCGAGGATGGTCGGTTTGTCTTCTTTTTGCGGCGTTCGGGTGTCATCCCAATACGGGCTGTCCTCACGTCCCAGCAGGTGATCGGCTTGGGCTGAGTAGGAGAGGTTGGCGCTTTCGACCAGGGCTTTCCAGGCCGGACTGGTTTCAGAACCCAGCTCGTCGAGGAATATCTGCTTGGCACTTTCCTGGAGGAACAGCTCATACAGCGCCGCATCGGCCGAGTTGGCGGAGAGCTTGCCATCGAATGCCATCAGGCGCGTGAACGCTTCGTGTGCCTTGGCGCGATCAGCAGCAGGCAGAGCTTCGATTGCCTGTTTCAGCGATTGAGCCATGCCCGGCGTTTCGAACATCTTTTTCAGTTTGGCGGCGAAGGTCGTGGTCTGGTCGTACTGCATGGCGATCATGCTGCGGGTGTCCTGCTTACCGCTGCCCGCCATTTCGGCGATGCGGTCGGCGCGCTCCGGGTAGTTCCAGGAGTTCGACAGCTGCATGCCATAACCTTTAGGCACGGTGCGCTGGTTGGCGGTGCCTATCCAGCCTTGTACCGGGTCTTGATCGTAGGGGTGCAGCATCGGGTCGGCGAAACCGTCCCAATCAAAACGGCTGTCCCAGCCCGGAGACGGCAGCAAGCCAAGCCCTTCACGGCGATTCGGGAAGCGGCCGGTGACTTGCCAGCCGATGTTCTGCGCATCGGCGAACACCATGTTCAGGGCTATGGCGCGAATTTCGCGGCTGGCATCGGAGGCTTTTTCGACGCTTTGAGCGCGGGACAGGCTGAAGAACGCGTCCATGCTTTTGTCGTCTTTGAAGTCTGGTGTTTGCAGGGCCAAACCAAAACCGCTGTTCAGTTGCACCGGTTGTTGCGGGCTTGTTCGTTCGCCCAGCGCGCTGTTGAGCAGCGGCCCGTGACGCGTTTCGTAGATGGCTTCGCGAACGGGGCGTTCACCTTTGACGAAGAAGGTTTCATTGCGAACGATGGCGGGCTGCCATTTGCCATCGGCCATGTAGAACAGTGTGTTGTTTTCGCGTTTGAGCTTCTCGATGAACAGGTCCTGATTGTCGCCCATGACCCCGGTCATGCTCCACGCCAGCTTGCCGTTGAAGCCCGCCATCACTAAGGGCAGGCCTGCAATGGAGACGCCGGCAGCCTGATATTTCGGGGCGCGGATCTGCACGAAGTTCCACGCCGAAGGCAGTTTTGCGCTCTGGTGTATGTCGTTGGCCAGCAGGCTTTTGCCGCTCCTGCTGCGCTGTGGCGAGATCGCCCAGTTGTTGGAGGCCGCCACACCGAGCATGTTCAGGTCGGACAGTTGGCTGGCGACTCGATTCAGATCGCTCAGCCCGGACACCTGGCCAAGGTTCAAACCCTTGAGCTTGTCGGCTTCTGCGAACGGCAACTCTTCATCGGGGTAGGTCGGGATCAGCCAGGCGAGTTTGTCCGCGCCGACTTTTTGCGCCAACACCAGGGATGACAGTTCTTCCTGGAGGTTTTTCGACACGCCGAAGTTCAGCAGGCTGAAGATCAGCGCAGAGTCCTCCGGTTTCCAGTACTCAGGATGGTAACCAGACGCAGCCAAATCCGCCGGCAACTTGTCGCGGTAGCGGAACAGGTAGGCGTTAACGCCGCGCGCATAGACTTCAAAGAAGCGTTTCAGGCGTGGCGAAGAACCGTTGTACAGCTCGCTGGCGCTTTTCTTCAGGTTGACCGAGCGCATCAGGCGGTCGATTTCCAGCGCGCTGGGGCCGGCCATTTCGGACAGGCGACCTTGGGCCAACAAACGCATGCCGACCATCTGGCTGATACGGTCACTGGCGTGAACATAACCCAGGGTGAAGAGCGCATCGTGAAAGGTGTTGCTTTCAATCAGCGGCATGCCGAGGTTGTTGCGGCGTACCGAAACGTTTTGCGCCAACCCTTTGAGCGGGTACACGCCAGAGGTCGGTGGCAGCGTGTCGCTACCGCCGCCGTTGAGCTGACAACCGGCCAGGCTCAGGGCTCCAGCGACTGCTGCGGCAACGCCGAACCGGGGTAGAAAATGTGAGAGGGCTGGCGAGGCCATGGCAAAGCTCCTGCGGGGGTTGGCGTGGAAAGGCGCTACGTTAGTGAGCAGGCACGCGCCACGCAAGCAGCCATCGCGGCTAATGTGCGGATTTATCCAGGGATGTGGACTACGTTGCCTGCGAAGGCGCCCTTTCAGGCGCCGGGCATTCAAGGCTTCAGCGGATTGACCTTTTAGACCAACGCATACACACGTTGGCTCGCAGCGCGGTTGGCGATGCGCTGGTTACATTAAGCGCCGTGGCATTTCTTGAATTTTTTCTCGCTGCCGCAAGGGCATGGGTCGTTGCGGCCAACATCCTTCAAGGTGTTGCGCACTGGCTCCTGGGGCGCGTGGCCGCAGTCCGGACCATGGACGTGTGCGTGCTGGTGGTCGTGGTGGTGATCATGGTCGTGGTTGCAGTCAGGGCCATGAACGTGGGTTTCTTGGTTCATCGAGGTCGCTCCAGAATAAAATCGGCAGGAATTATCGCCCAATTCCTGCGTAGCGTCATATTTTCCCGGAGGGCGGTCATCCTTGTGGCGTCAGGCGGGCGTCAAAGAGGCCCGGACGCTGAAGTAAAAAGAGCCGCCTGGCGGGACGGCAACTTGATAAACAACACCTGTTATTACAGCCCCCTCTTATGAATGTAAAATTAACGTGTGTTCAGGAAACCTTAAGCTTTGTATGAAGTAATGCGCTTGTCTCAACAGAAACGGGTCATCTAAAATAGCACCCTGCTAAATAAGAATGTTTGCATACTTTGAATCGTTCGCATGTACACCCTGTTAAATGCCTATTTAATGGTCTGCCCTGAGTATTGAATGCGTTGTTCATTCACGCTGTTCGTTCAACGCGTGTTATATCCGCTTTGGAGACTCCTGAATTCACAGTGAACTCAACGTGGGCAGCACGCCGTCCTCTACCGATACAGGAGAAGCTACACATGAGTCATCCAGAGTTCGCTGACGATCCAGAGGACGAGCTCCATAGCCCTGCTGAACGGGCAGCGGCTGCCTCTCGCTGCACATGGGTAAGTGTTGGGGTAAACGTTGTTCTGTCCTTCACTCAGATTGCGGTGGGGATACTGTCAAAGTCTCAAGGCCTGGTCGCCGATGGTATTCACTCGCTGTCGGATCTGGTGGCAGACTTTGTTGTGCTGTTCGCCAGCCACAACAGTAAGAAGGACGCGGATGAAGACCATCCTTATGGGCATTTGCGTTTTGAAACCGCCGCATCAATGGTGCTGGGTTTACTGTTGCTGGCCGTTGGTGTCGGCATGATTTGGTCGGCCGTCGGTAAGCTCGAAGCACCCGAGACCGTGCAAACCGTGCATGTCATTGCTTTATGGGTCGCTGCCGGAGCACTTGTCGCTAAAGAGTTGCTGTTTCGTTTCATGCTGGCTGTTGCCAAGAAGGTCAAGTCAAGCATGTTGGTTGCGAATGCCTGGCACGCCCGGTCAGACGCCGCCTCATCGCTGGTAGTGGGGATTGGCATTGTCGGTAACCTTGCGGGTTATCCGATCCTTGATCCAATCGCGGCACTGATTGTCGGGTGCATGGTTTCCAAGATGGGCTGGTCGTTTAGCTGGGATGCGTTGCATGACCTGATGGACCGCGCTGCGGACGAGAAAGAAGTCGCCATGATTCGCAATACGCTCATTGAAACGCCTGGTATCAAGGGTGTTCACGATATACGCACGCGTAAAATGGGCGACATGATCATTGTTGACGCCCATATAGAGGTGGACGCTTCGATTACCGTTGAAGAGGGGCATGAGATTGCAGTTGAGGCGCGTCAGAATGTGATGCAACGTCATCGAGTATTGAACCTGATGACGCATGTCGACCCTTGGAGCAAGCCAGACCTCGATCACGTCGATCTCCCCAAGCCAGCAGGGCTCTGAGCACTTCCTCTTGACCTGTGAGCGTGGGCTTGCGCCATACTCGGGGCATGTGCAGTAGGAGTATGGCCAATGAACCTTTACGAAATTGTCTTTACGGGCCAATTGGTCCCCGGCGCCCAGCGCGAGCGGGTCGAGGCGAACCTGGCGAAGTTGTTTCAAGCGGATGCCCAGCGCATCGAGCTGCTGTTTTCCGGACGTCGTCTGGTGCTCAAGAACAATCTCGATGAGGCTGCGGCAGAGAAATATCGCTCGACGCTTGAGCGCGCCGGGGCCCTGGTCGAAAAGGTCGACATGCAGGTTGATATGGAGGAAGTGGAACTGGCGCCGCCGCCCGATGCGCCTGGCTTTAACCGCCCGGTTCAACCTGGTCACCGATCACAAGTGGTCCCAAGAGACGCCTACATGGCGGCTTTTTCGGCGGTAGATGCCCCTGATTTCTCGATCGCAGAGGTGGGTAGCGATATGCAGGACCCAAAAGCCGAGACGCCAGCGCCGCGTCTGGATTTGTCACAAATCAGCCTGGCGCCAGTGGGCAGTGACATGGGCCAGCTAGAGAGGCCCAAGCCAGGGCCTGCGCCAGACACGTCGTACCTATCGTTGAGTTGAACCCGATTCAGCCCAGATAACCGGCGCAACATTTCTTGAATTTTTGCCCGCTGCCACAGGGGCACGCGTCGTTGCGTCCGGCCTTGAGCTGCACGGTGGGATCGATGAAATACCAACGACCCTCATTCTGCACGAACGCCGAGCGCTCACGATGGCTGTGTTCGCCACTGCCGTCATGCCAGCGAGCAACAAAGGTTACAAACGCATGCTCGGGTTTACCGCCGAACACTTCCACGTTTTCGACGGTCAGGCCCAGCCAGGTGCTGTGTGCGCTCCAGTCACTGATCGATTGGCGATCCAGACCTTCCTTCTGCGCGGGCAGCGTGGTGTCCAGCAGGTAGTCGATCAAGCCCAGTACATAGGCGCTGTAGCGCGAGCGCATCAAGGCTTCCGCGCTCGGGGCGGGGAGGCCCGCGTGATAATGCCCGCAGCAGGCGTCCAGTAAATTGCCGCTGCCACACGGGCAGATCGAACTACTCATGATCTACCACCAGTACTTGCCGAAATTCTCTGGATTGGCCCAGAACTTGGCGTTCAGCCAGTCGGGGACTTGTTTGTATTCACGCAGGTCGTAAGTGAACAAGGTCAGAATCTGCTCGTCACGAGCAAAGCGTTCACTGGCTTGCAGTGCCAGTGAATAAAAGTCGGTGTCCTGCCAGCCGCACGCGTGCAGATCTGCCAGCACGGCAATGCGGCTGGCGTTCAGGTTGCGGATCCCGCCCAGCAGTTCCAGGCCGATGCGTTTGGGCAAATGCTCCAGGCAATCGACCACCAGTGCCAGATCGAAACGTTGCGCCGCCAGCTCGGCCGGCAAGGCGCCGGGTGCGGCATGGGCCAGTTCGGTTTCCGGGTGAGCAGCCTGAAACGCCTCAAGTGCAGGAAAACTTCCGGCACCGATCAACAACAAACGCTTGGGTGCGTAACGATCAAGTAATGCGGCCAGCGCCTGTTGGGGCGTGCGCACAGAAAAGCCTTCGGTCATCGAAAATCCTCAATTGAGTTGCAAGACTAGCCTGCTGTAGCGAGATGGCCTAGTCCTATGCGTATCACGTTTGCGGGACGCTTTTATTGCAGTGGGTTGGCGCACTCTGAAAGTGGGGTCTTTACTCCAAATGCATCGGTTCTGGACCGATCCCATAGGAGATGAACTCAATGAGCATGTTTCGGGTAGCGTTACCTCTTATTCTGCTGACCAGTGTATTAACGGGTTGTGCAGGTTTGCAAAAAACCGACTGGCCTATGTGTGCCGCCGTCGGTGGCGTAACCGGTGCGGGATTAGGGGCGATTCAAAACGCCACTTTCGCGGGCTATGGTGTGTTGATCGGCGGCGGCGTGGCAGCCGCTTATTGCTGGGTGCACGGCGATGGCGACGAAGATGGTGATGGTGTCCCGGACAGCCGCGACAAGTGCCCAGGTACGCCTAAAGGCGTGCAGGTCGATGCCAATGGCTGCCCACCTGTTGTGGCCCCGGCGCCTGAGCCGGTCGTCGTAGAAGCGGTTGTGCCTAAAGAAGAAACGATTGTTATCAACGACGTGTACTTCAAGTTCGACTCGGCGAAACTGACCCCCGCTGATAAATCGAAACTCGACCTCATCAGTACGCGACTGAAAAGAGAAGCGCCGAGCGCTCAACTGCATGTCAGCGGGCACACCGACAGTGTCGGCAGTGACGCTTACAACAATAAGCTCTCGAAAAAACGGGCGATGTCAGTCACTGACTATCTGGTCAGTACGGGCATTGCACGCAGCAGCTTCGTCTCCGTAGTGGGTGAAGGCGAAAGTCGTCCGGTTGCCGATAACAAAACGGCTGAAGGGCGCGCCTTGAACCGTCGTGTGGAAATTAAAATCAACCGTTGATGCGCTTACACATGTCGGGTCGATGCGTGTGTGTCGCCTCGACATTTTTAACGGTGCAGACAGCACCTCTAATCGGGGCGCTCGAACATTTTTAAATGGCCGCTGGCAAATCTCGCGCAGAAGCCGTTACTGTGCGCGAAAGAATAATTGCCAGGGGCATGTATGAAGCTGTTTTGGGGGGTGGGGAAGGTGATGACGCTGGGATTCTGGCTGATGGTGCTGGTCAATAGGGTCACTGTGCTGCCAAGTCCTTTCGATGTGTTGCTCAGTCTGGCCGGCAGCCTGGCATTGCTGACCCACCTGCTTGAACTGATGCTATTCAATAGCAACCTGCGCGGGCGTGTTCATCCATGGCGCGACCGCCTGCAAATTCTTGTGTTCGGTATTTTTCACATCCAGTCCATTTCCCGCCCATCGGCGGAGGTTGCTCATGCGTAAGCTTTGCCTGTTGGCCTTATTGTGCAGCCCGATGGCCATCGCCCAAGTGGTCACGGTCGAGTCGCATTCGCTGATGCGTCTGCCCGGTAAAACCAGCGTCTTGCAACTGGAACGTCTGGAAGTCGCCGATTACGGCACCTTGCTGATTCCCTCCAGCCTGGTCGAAGTAAAGGTCGGTGAATTGATACTGGGCCACGAAGCGCGGATTGCGATTGTGCCCAGCGAACAGGGCTTCAATCTCGTGGTAGGCCGTGGTCAGTTGGCGTCAGGTAGCCAGATCACTGCCCGTGGCGCTCCCGGCACATTCCTCAAACCCGCATTGCCCGGCCGTAACCTGACCTTGCGCCTGGAAAACCTGACGGCAGAAGCGTTGTCGGTCGATGCCCGTGGTGGTTCGGGCGCGCCCGGTTTTGTCGGCCTGGACGGCGCGAATGGTCAGGCTCCGGGTTGCACCTGGGGTCAGGCGGGTCGCGGGCATGATGGCGACAATGGGGGCAACGGTCACGACGGTGCAGCGGGTGCGCAGGTGCGTATCGAACTGCCACAAAGCTTTCCGGCAGAGCGTGTGAACGTGCAGGTCAACGGCGGCGCGGGTGGTCTGGCAGGAGAGGGCGGCCGTCCCGGCAAGGGTGGCGCTTCAAAGGGCTGCGTGGTCTATCGTGCTGACGGCGGAAAAGCCGGTAAGCCAGGTCAACCGGGCCAGCCCGGCGCGGCAGGTCCCAATGGTGCGTTGACCTTGCAGCGTTTGTAAGCCGGTATTCGGGCGGTGTATCCGATACACCGCCCGAGGCTGAGCCTCTGATCAGGCGCGCTTCACCGATTGCTGGTCAAAACCCGAACCGAGCCGCAGCCACGGCCACCAGCACCAGCCCCACGATCAGATTAATCCCCACCAGGCGGCGAATACGGCCCAATACAGCAGCGCCCTCTGGCCATTGTTCGGCTGCCACCGCACGGCGCAGTTCAGGCAATTGCAGTGCCTGGATGCGGATAAACAGCGCCACCATCACCACGTACAAGCCCATCATTACCTGCACATAACGCGGCGCCAGTTCAAAACCGGCGAACTGCAGATGGATCATGCCTACGCCGGTGACGGGCAATACCACCACCGCCACCCAGACCCAGAGAAAGAAGCGCGGAAACACCTGGACCCACAATTTCAGGCGCGCAGGACCTTCCAGAGCGACACCGGCTGCCGGGCGCAAGACCATCCAGGCGAAGAACATACCGCCGACCCAGATCAGGGCGGCCAGCACGTGCAACGTGTAGACAAGGGCGAAAGCGGTCATTCGGGTACTCCATTCTGCGCGAGAGGAATTAGCACGGTATGATAGCGGCCTCTCAGAAACACTGAAAATTTATCCAGCACCCTCATCCAGCACTCGTAGCGCCCTAAGCCAATGATCAGTAACGAACTCAAATCCCAGATCCAGGGCGCCTATTCGCGTTTCCTCGAAGCCAAGAGCCTCAAACCGCGCTATGGCCAGCGTTTGATGATCGCCGAGATCGCCAAAGTGCTGGGCGACATCGACACTGACGAGGAAGGCCGGCGTTCGGGCGACCCGGCAGTGGTCGCCGTCGAGGCGGGCACCGGCACCGGCAAGACCGTGGCGTATGCCATTGCAGCGATTCCGACTGCCAAGGCGGCGGGTAAACGCCTGGTAATCGCCACGGCCACCGTCGCTCTGCAGGAGCAGATCGTCTACAAAGACTTGCCGGACCTGATGCGCAATAGTGGATTGAACTTCAGCTTCGCCCTGGCCAAGGGGCGCGGCCGCTATATGTGCCTGTCCAAGCTCGACATGCTGCTGCAGGAAGGTGATGCAACCAACGCCACTGCCCAGCTTTTCGAAGAAGAAGGCTTCAAAATCGAAGTCGATGAGGCCAGTCAGAAGCTGTTTACCAGCATGATCGAAAAGCTCGCCGGCAATAAATGGGACGGCGACCGTGACAGCTGGCCGCAAGCGCTGGAAGACCAGGATTGGGCACGCCTGACCACTGACCACAGCCAGTGCACCAATCGCCATTGCCCGAACTTCGGCCAATGCGCTTTTTATAAGGCCCGTGAGGGCATGAGTAAAGTCGATGTCATTGTCACCAACCACGACATGGTGCTGGCCGACCTGGCGTTGGGCGGCGGCGCGGTGTTGCCCGACCCGCGCGAGACCCTGTACGTATTCGACGAAGGCCATCACCTGCCGGATAAAGCCATCGGCCACTTTGCCCATTACACGCGCCTGCGCTCGACGTCGGACTGGCTGGAGCAGACCGCCAAGAACCTCGCCAAACTGCTGGCCCAGCACCCTTTGCCGGGCGACTTGGGCAAGTTGATCGAGCAGGTGCCGGAGCTGGCCCGTGAGATCAAGACCCAGCAACAGTTCATGTTCGCCGCCTGCGAGCAATTGGCCGATTTCAAGGCCGGTGAAGACATGGAAGGCCGCGAGCGCCCACGTCACCGCTTCATCGGTGGCGTGGTGCCCGAGCACATGCGCGACATGGGCATCGAGTTGAAGAAGGGCTTTTCCCGCCTGGATGACCTGTTCACGCGCCTGACGGAGCTGCTCAAGGAAGGGATGGATGGCGAGGTCAACATTGGTATTGCCAGCCATCAGGCCGAAGAGTGGTACCCGCTGTTCGGCAGCTTGCTGGCCCGCGCACATGGCAACTGGGAGTTGTGGACGGCCTTTACCGCTGAAGACCCGGAAGACAGCCCGCCCATGGCGCGCTGGTTGACCCTGGCCGACAGCGGTTCGTTGTTCGATATCGAAGTCAACGCCAGCCCTATTCTCGCGGCGGAAATGCTCCGGCGTAACCTGTGGAACGTTGCCTATGGCGCTCTGGTGACCTCGGCGACCTTGACCGCACTGGGTAAATTCGATCGTTTTCGCATGCGTGCAGGCCTGCCCAAAGGCGCAGTCACTGCTGTGGTGCCAAGCCCGTTCCATCACGCCGATGCGGGTGTGTTGCGCGTGCCGGACCTCAAGGCAGACCCCCGCGATGCCGTGGCGCACACCGCTGCCATCATTCGCGAACTGCCGAAACTGGTAGAGGGCTCGCGCGGCACCCTGGTGCTGTTCTCCTCGCGTAAACAGATGCAGGAAGTCTTCGACGGCCTTGAGCGCGACTGGCGTAAGCAGGTTTTCATTCAAGGCAACCTGTCCAAGCAGGAAACCCTGAACAAGCACAAGGCGCGGGTCGACAGTGGTGAGTCCAGCGTACTGTTTGGCCTGGCCAGTTTTGCCGAAGGGGTGGATTTGCCCGGCGCGTACTGCGAACACGTGGTCATCGCCAAAATCCCGTTCGCGGTCCCCGATGATCCGGTGGAAGCGGCGCTGGCGGAATGGATCGAAGCCCGTGGCGGCAATCCGTTCATGGAAATCGCCGTGCCTGACGCGTCGTTGCGTCTGGTGCAGGCCTGTGGACGTTTGCTGCGGACTGAAGAAGACCGAGGCACCATCACGCTGCTCGACCGACGAGTCGTCACCCAGCGTTACGGCAAAGCGATCCTCAACGCGCTGCCGCCGTTCCGCCGCGAAATTTCCTGACAGCTGTTGGGCATCATTTGCACCGGATCGGGTCTTATCCCGGTCCGGTCCATGTTTGCCACGTTGTTTGTCACTCTGAAGTCTGGCCATCAACGGGTCGTTTAGGAGCACTTAATCAAATGATTCGCCGTTCGCTGTCCACGGTTTTTGCGCTGTTGTGTTCCGGTCCGCTGTTTGCGGCCACGGATGGACAACAGACGTTATTCAACTTCGTTCGTCCCGCCGATGTGGTTCAGGTTGCAACGCAGGATGCCAGCCTGCCGCAATCCAACGCCGAGCAGACGGCCGAAGGCGAAGTGTTGCGTCGCGTTACCTTCAATCCAGTGGCTCGCCCCAGCCTGAGCCTGACGCCGCAGACCGGCGTGTGGGATTGGTCCGATGACAGCGCCATGACGCTGCGCATCCAGAACGCTATGGATTGGGCGCTGACCCTTGATGTGCAGATTCAAAGCGCTGATGGCAAAGTGATCACCAGTCGCGTCGATTTGCCCGCCGGACCTGCTCAGACCTTATTCATTCCCCTGCAAACCAGCTCGCCCCTGAGTCAGGGCATGCGCGCCGGCCCGCCGATGCCGTGGACCTACGAAGGGCAGCGCGTGCTCTTGGCCAGTGCGGCGGGTGAGTTGGACCGCAGCCATGTAGTCTCGGTTACCGTGGCGATGAGCCACCCCAACGTTGCGCAAAGCATCCTGCTTGAGCGTTTCGGCGTGCAGGAAGGTGACGCGATTCAGAAAGCGGCCTACGCCAATATCGTCGATGCCTATGGTCAGTTCACCCGGGCCAAATGGCCGGAAAAAATTGTCAGCGATGAGCAACTGAAAGCCTCATCGGTCAAGGAACAGCAGCAGCTCAAGACCTGGCTGGCCGATAGGCCCAAGCAGGATACGTTTGGCGGTTGGCTCGGTGGTCCGGCCTTTGAGGCCAAGGGCTTCTTCCGCACCGAGAAACTCGATGGACGCTGGTACCTGGTCACCCCCGAAGGTCATCCGTTCTACTCCCTGGGTGTGAACGCCGTGACGGCGGAAGACAGCCGGACCTACGTTGAAGGCCGCGAGCGGATGTTCTCGAGCTTGCCGGCAGATACCGATCCCCTGGCCGTATTTTATGGCAAGGCCGACAACCGCAGTAACACAGGTGCCAACAAGGACCGCAGTTTCAATCAGGGTCGTTGGTTCGATTTCTATGGCGCTAACCTGCAACGCACGTATGGCCAGGAAAAATGCGCCAAGGTCGACGCCCACGGGGTTGCGCAGGATCAGCCAGTGGCCGCAGCGACCCCTGCTGATTGCGTTTCGCCGCCCGTCGATGCCAAACGCTGGACCCACCACACGCTGGATCGTCTGCAAGCCTGGGGCTTTAACACGATCGGCAACTGGAGTGCTCCGGAACTGGGTGTGAATGAACGCGTGCCGTATACCTTGCCGCTGTCCATCGTGGGCGATTACAGCAGTATCAGCACCGGCAAGGACTGGTGGGGAGGCATGCCGGATCCGTTCGATCCGCGTTTCGCCATGGCCACCGAGCGTGCCGTGGCCATCGCCGCCCGCGATCATCGTGATGATCCGTGGCTGGTGGGCTATTTTGCCGATAATGAACTGGCCTGGGCTGGCCCCGGCGATGACCCGAAATCGCGCTACGCCTTAGCGTACGGCACCTTGAAAATGACCACCGATGCTCCGGCCAAACGGGCATTTCTCAAGCAACTGCGCGACAAGTACCGCAATCAGCAGGGCCTGTCCAAAGCCTGGGGTGTTGAACTGCCCGCTTGGGAACTGATGGAAGACCCAGGGTTCGAGCCGCCGCTGCCAAGCGCTGAACACCCCGAGATAGAAGCTGACTTCAAATACTTCCAGCGCGTATTCGCCGACACGTACTTCAAGACCATTTCCGATGCGTTGAAATGGCACGCGCCCAATCACCTGTTATTGGGCGGGCGTTTTGGTGTCAGCACCCCGGAAGCCGTGGCGTCGTGCGCCCAGTATTGCGACGTGCTGAGCTTCAACTTCTACACGCCAAAACCTCAAGACGGTTATGACTTCGCCCAACTGCGCGAACTGGGCAAGCCTGTGCTGGTTGGCGAATTCCATTTTGGCTCGCGTGATCGCGGCCCGTTCTGGGGCGGCATGATGGAAGTTGCCAAAGAAGAAGATCGCGGTCCGGCTTACGCCAACTTCCTCAAACAAGCGCTGGCAGAGCCTTCAATCGTCGGCGTGCACTGGTTCCAGTACCTCGATCAACCCGTCACGGGCCGTTTGCTCGATGGCGAGAATGGTCACGTGGGCTTGGTCGGCATCACCGATGTGCCGTTTCAGGGTTTTGTCGAGGCGGTGCGCAAAAGCAACGGGCAGGTGGCCGACGTCCTGAAGAAAGAGGTTCGGGCCAGCGCTGCGGCTAAAGCCAAAACACCCTCGGCTCCGGCAGCGTCCGATAAAGGCGACGGCGGCAAGCAATAGTGATCAAGGGGGGGAGGAGGCTACTCGCTAGCTGCTAAACGCCATCCTCTTGCCTGAGTCTGTTCCCAAAGCGCTCAATCGCTGGAACAATGCACGCCACTTTGTAGATTTAGTTGTCTGGGAGCGAGCGGGTGCAGATTCAGGGTCATTTCGAGCTTAAATTCGAAGCAGTGCGTGAAGCCTTCGCTGCGCTCTTCGATGATCCCCAGGAACGCGGGGGTGCATTGTGCATTCAGATCGGCGGGGAAACCGTCCTCGACCTCTGGGCTGGCACGGCCGACAGGGATGGCGCTGAGGCCTGGCACAGCGACACCATCGCCAATCTGTTCTCGTGCACCAAGACATTCACCGCGGTCACCGCTCTGCAACTGGTGGGCGAAGGCAAGCTGAGTCTGGACGAACCTGTGGTCAAACTCTGGCCCGAGTTTGCTGCCGCTGGCAAAGAGAAAATCACGTTGCGCCAGTTCCTCTGCCATCAGGCGGGTTTGCCAGCGCTGCGCTACATCATGCCGGCCGAAGCGCTGTACGACTGGCAAGCCATGACGGATGCGCTCGCGGCGGAAGAACCCTGGTGGACACCTGGCCACGGCCATGGCTATGCCGCCATCACCTATGGTTGGCTGGTGGGCGAGTTGCTGCGCCGTGCGGACGGGCGCGGCCCGGGAGAGTCGATCGTGGCTCGCGTTGCGCGTCCGTTGGGTCTGGATTTTCATGTCGGGCTGGCGGATGAAGAGTTCCACCGTGTCGCGTACATCGCTCGCGGCAAGGGCGGCGCAGGCGATGAAGCCGCCCAGCGTTTGCTGCACGCGGTGATGCGCGAACCGACGTCCATGACCGCACGGGCCTTCACCAATCCACCGTCGATCATGACCAGCACCAACAAGCCGGAATGGCGGCGTATGCAACAGCCTGCCGCTAACGGCCATGGCAATGCCCGTAGCCTCGCGGGTTTCTACAGCGGCCTGCTTGATGGTCGTTTGCTGGAAGCCGAACTGTTGAGTGAGTTGACCCGCGAGCACAGTGTCGGGCAAGACAAGACCTTGTTGACCCAGACCCGTTTCGGTCTGGGGTGCATGCTTGACCAACCGCACGTGCCGAATGCCACGTTTGGCCTGGGCCCTAAAGCCTTTGGCCATCCCGGCGCAGGCGGCTCCGTTGGCTTTGCCGACCCCGAGCTAGAGGTGGCCTTCGGCTTCGTGACGAATACGCTCGGCCCCTACGTATTGATGGACCCTCGTGCGCAGAAGCTGGCGCGCGTGTTGGGCGAATGCCTGTAGCTCGGCCGACTGTCTGTTAAGGCCGCGCTCAGGGAACTTGAAGGCTGTATTTGTTATCAAACCGTCTGTTTAAGCGGGCTTCCGAAAGCTCAATTTCTGCTTAATTATTATTTTTGTGGGTCAACAATGTCATCTAACAAAAGTCTCGCTTTCGCGCTGTGCCTGGCTGTCACCGGCTGTGCTCAATCGCCACAGAATGATTCTGCCGAGGGCGGCCACTGGTGGTCCTTTGGTTCCGACAAGGTCGCTCAGTCCGGCCCTGACAAGGCCGCCGCACCGAAAGCAGACGTGAAAGCGGTTGCCAGTGCACCTGCAGCCCAGGCTGACAGTGCTACTCATTGGTGGTGGCCATTCGCCTCCGGCGTCGCCGCACCGACGGCCTCCGTTGCACCAAAACCTGACGTTGCTGCGGCCAAGGCCGGTGCCCAGGCGAACGCTGCGCCCGTCGTTGCCAAGGCAGATTCCGCTAGCCATTGGTGGTGGCCTTTCGAAGGTAAAAAGGACGAGGCCAAGCTCGCCCCTATCCCGATGCCAGACCCGAAAATCACCCAGGCCTGGCTTGATGATTACGAGCCACGCCTGCGTTTGGCCATCAAAGACAGCCCCTTCGAGCTGGAGCGCCGTGACAACGTGCTGGTGATTACCGCACCGGCGGACAGTTCCTTCAACCCGAAGCGCCCGACCATGTTGCTGCCGGTGACCTTGGGTCCGATTACTCGTCTAGCCAAAGCGATTGAAAGCGATCCTAAAACCTCAGTGCTGGTACTGGGCCATGTCGATACCGTAGGCGCTGGGCCTGAGAGTGAAAAATTGAGTCAGGATCGCGCCCAGTCAGTGGCGTCGATTTTTCGCCTGAGTGGTCTGGAACGTGACCGTCTGAACCTGCGTGGCATGGGGTCGTTGATGCCGCGAGCGGCGAATGACAGCGTGGAAGGCCGATCGTTGAACCGTCGGGTCGAAATCTTCATGACCCCGCAAAACACCATGCTTGCCTTGCTCAGCAAATACAATATGCCAGCGCCGGCTGCAACCCGGATCGCGGTTAAAACGGTGCAGCCGATGCCTGTGGCGCTTGTCGCCAACGCCGATGTACCCGCCAAAAAAGCTGTGCCGGTGAAGAAAGCCCCGACTGCCAAGAAAGCACCGGTGAAGAAGGCTGCCAAGGCCGCGCCAGCCAAGGCCAAAGCCAAAGCTGTAGCGCCAGTTAAGAAAACTCAGCCGACTGATCAAGCCAAGGCCAATTAAGGCCCCAGTTCCAGGATTTTTTAGCGAAGGATGCACGTCATGACCCGAGCGTTGGCCGATATGCGCCGTGAGTATGTCCGTGATGGTTTGACCGAGGCCCAGGCACCGGACGAACCTTTTACCTTGTTCCGCCAATGGTTCGACGAAGCGGTGAAAACCGAGCAGGCGCCGGTGGAAGCCAACGCCATGACCGTGGCCACCGTTGATGAAGACGGGCGACCGCATTGTCGGGTTCTGTTGCTCAAGGGGCTGGATGAGCTGGGCTTTACCTTCTTCACCAATTACGACAGTGATAAAGGCCAGCAATTGGCAGCGCGTCCTTTTGGCGCGATGACGTTTTTCTGGCCGACCCTGGAACGCCAGGTCCGCATCGAGGGCCGTGTGGTCAAGGTCAGCCCTGAAGACTCGGACGCTTACTACCAGGTTCGCCCGCTGGGTAGCCGCCTGGGCGCCTGGGCGTCCCCGCAAAGCCGGGTCATTGCCGATCGCGCCGAGCTTGAAGCGTTGCTCAAGACCACCGAACAACGCTTCAGCGACAGTCAGCCGCATTGCCCCGAACACTGGGGTGGCTATCGCTTGTTGCCCGAACGAATCGAGTTCTGGCAAGGTCGTTCAAACCGTCTGCATGACCGCCTGAATTATCGTCTGGATAATCAGCAGTGGATCCGCGAGCGACTGGCCCCTTAATCGCCTTGCGGCGTTTTCTGCGCCGCCTGGACCTCTGGAGCCTGCCCGGCAGCCGCTTGCAGCCAAGCGGCTAAATCGCGGCGTTTGATTTTCTGCTGCTGCGCCTGCTCCAGGCGCTGCAGCATAAGCGTCCTCTTTTCGGGATCACTGCCCGCCAGGGATAACGCCAGATCGCGATCCATCCAGCGCTTGATACGTCTGTGCAGCCACCAATGGAAGTACAGGGCAGACACGGTGGCGACTGCGATGATGAAGTAGTCCATAACATCCTTTCTCACGGTAGTACGTTGAATTAAATGTCAGCACAGCCGTCTATCAATCAGGAACAGCGCGTTACTGTATTCCCGCTGAACGAACGTAAATTTCTCTCTGCGGGGTCGTGACAGCGTTCTTGTCGCGGAGTCTAATGGCTATCTGTCCTTTTGGAGATGATCTTATGCGTAAGTCTGTTCTGCTGGTTGCTTCGTTCACTGCCTTGGCATTGACACTGGGCGGCTGTTCCTCAAGTCTGACCGGGGATTCCTACTCTCGCGATGAGGCCCGAACAGTACAGACCGTGCGTATGGGCACCATTGAATCATTGCGCCCAGTGAAAATCGAAGGCACCAAAACCCCAATCGGCGCGGGTGCTGGCGCAGTCGTCGGCGGCGTGGCAGGGAGTGCGGTCGGTGGTGGTCGCGGCAGTATTATTACCGCAGTCATTGGTGCGGTAGCCGGTGGTTTGTTGGGTGCGGCCTCGGAAGAGGGCCTGACCCGTACGCAAGGTGTGGAAATCACCGTGCGTGAAGACGACGGCACCATGCGCGCCTATGTGCAGGCCGTTGCGGAAAACGAAATTTTCCGGGTCGGCGAGCGCGTACGCATCATGAGCGTGAATGGCACGAGCCGTGTTTCTCACTAAGCATTGAAGCGTTGTTAATGTGACCTGAAAAAAAGACCCCGGCTATTGGCCGGGGTCTTTTTTTGAGCGGGTGAACGCCAGGTATCAGGCTTTGTGGTTTTTACCACTGGCCATGGCGGTTACCGCGTAACCAATCAACGCGGCGAGAATCGAGCCGGTGAGGATACCCATGCGGTCCATGCCGGCGTATTCGCTGGCGCCTGGTGCGAACGCCAGGGAGCCTACAAACAGGCTCATGGTGAAGCCGATCCCGCACAGAATCGACACGCCGAACACTTGCCCCCAGTTCGCCCCGGTCGGCAGCGTGGCCATGCTGGTTTTCACCGCCAGCCAGGTCAGGCCGAACACGCCCAGCGTCTTGCCCAGCAACAGGCCCGCAGCGATGCCCATTGGCACGTGATGGGTGAAACTCTCGAGTGTCACGCCGCTGAGCGGTACGCCCGCATTGGCGAAGGCGAAGAGCGGGAGGATGCCAAAGGCGACCCACGGGTGCAGCGCATGCTCCAGGGTCAGCAGCGGCGAGGACTCCGCATTTTTGGTTCGCAACGGGATGCAGAAAGCCAGTACCACACCGGCCAATGTCGCGTGCACGCCGCTCTTGAGTACGCAGATCCAGAGCAGCAATCCGATAATCAGATACGGCCCGAGCTTGATCACCCCCAGTCTGTTCATCGCGATCAGGGCGACGATGGACAGCGCTGCCAACATCAGCGACAGGCTCGACATTTCGCCAGAGTAGAACAGCGCGATCACGATGATCGCCCCCAGGTCGTCGATGATCGCCAGGGTCATCAGGAACAGCTTGAGCGATACCGGCACCCGTTTGCCGAGCAACGCCAGCACGCCCAGGGCGAAAGCGATGTCGGTGGCCATCGGGATTGCCCACCCGCTGAGCGCTGAGGGATCATCCTTGTTCAGGGCCCAGAAAATCAGGGCGGGCACTACCATGCCGCCGATCGCTGCCGCACCCGGCAAGACAATTTGCGACGCTTTGGACAGATGGCCTTCCAGTACCTCGCGTTTGACCTCAAGCCCGATCAGCAGGAAGAACAGGGCCATCAGTCCGTCGTTGATCCACAGCAGCAGAGGTTTGGCGATTTTCAGTGCGCCGACCTGTGCAACCACGGGTACGTCGAGCAGGCCGTTGTACAACCAGGCCAAGGGTGAGTTGTTGATGATCAGGGCCAGCGCCGCCGCAGCGATCAGTAACAGGCCGCTGGCCGCTTCCATCTGAAAGAAACGCGTGAATGTGCTACGCAGAGGCAAGGTCACTCTCCATGATGGTTCAAAAGGACTGACACCCTAACCCTTACTGTTAGTTGTTAAAACAAAAGTTATATTCTTTTTTGTTATATATGTGTGCGTGATAATGGAAGTCAAAAAAGCCTAGCAGTTATGTAACTAATTGCGTCGCGACTGTACCTGTTGCGCTTGTAGGAACTTTCTTAGAATTAGTGTCCAGATTCAGGTTGTAAGTCAGCCTGCAGCCACTTCATTTACTCTGTGGCTCAAGGTGCAACGTGTTGGTGTGCCCTTGAACATGTTTGACTCAAAGAGAACCTGATAATGAGCGATAACCGTCACTGGGCCCGTGAAGCGATCCGCATTATCGAAGCGGATTTTCAGCGCAGCGCCGACACCCATTTGATCCCTCTGGAATTGCCCGGCTTGCCCGGCATCGAACTGTACTTCAAGGACGAGTCCAGTCACCCGACTGGCAGCCTCAAACATCGCCTGGCGCGTTCGTTGTTTCTGTATGCGTTGTGCAATGGCTGGCTCAAGGCCGGGGCTCCGGTGATCGAGGCGTCCAGCGGTTCCACGGCGATTTCCGAGGCCTACTTTGCGCGCTTGCTGGGTTTGCCGTTTATTGCGGTCATGCCCGCCAGCACGTCTCAGGAAAAGATCGCGCAAATTGCCTTTTATGGGGGCAAAAGCCACTTGGTGCAGGACCCGACGCAGATCTATGCCGAGTCCGAGCGTCTGGCCCATGAAAGCGGCGGGCACTTCATGGATCAGTTCACCTATGCCGAACGGGCCACCGACTGGCGGGCGAATAACAACATCGCCGAGTCGATCTTCCAGCAGCTGCGCTTTGAGCGTTATCCCGAACCCAGCTGGTTGATATCAAGCCCTGGCACAGGGGGCACCACCGCGACGCTGGGGCGCTACGTGCGCTATCGCCAGCACTGCACGCGGGTGTTGTGCGCGGATGCCGAGCGGTCAGTGTTCTTTGACTATTACCAGAGCGGTGATGCGAGCTTGCGCCTGGACTGCGGCTCGCGGATCGAAGGTATTGGCCGGCCTCGGGTCGAAGCCTCGTTCCTGCCCAAGGTGATCGACGCGATGGTCAAGGTGCCGGACGCCTTGTCACTGGCGGCCATGCATTACCTCGCGCAGCGTTTAGGCCGACGGGTCGGAGGTTCGAGTGGGACCAACCTGATCGGCGCACTGTTGGCGGCCCGGGAAATGGTCA
Source organism: Pseudomonas sp. ASL8 (assembly GCF_056680355.1). NCBI lineage: Bacteria > Pseudomonadati > Pseudomonadota > Gammaproteobacteria > Pseudomonadales > Pseudomonadaceae > Pseudomonas > Pseudomonas sp. ASL8. The sequence goes on from NZ_CM155278.1 coordinate 2,839,804, forward strand.
GCGCAGGAGCGTCCGGGTCTATCGTGGCAATTTTGTGTGATGGCGGAGAACGCTACGCAACGACCTATTACGATCAGGACTGGTTGCAGGCTCAGGGCTATGATTTGGCCGGATTGATCGACAGCGTGAAGGCCTGCGCCGAACGGGGCGAGGCCTTGCCGGAAGGGGTGTTGCGGGCGGGGATTTGAATCCAGACCCGCCCCCGTATGGGTGTTTACTCCACGATTCCCAACATATCCCGCGCGAGCGCTTCGGCAATGCGAATACCGTCGACCCCGGCAGACAGAATCCCGCCAGCGTACCCGGCGCCTTCACCGGCCGGGAACAGGCCTTTGACGTTCAAACTCTGCAGGGTGGCGTCTCTGGTCATGCGCAGTGGCGACGAGGTGCGGGTCTCGATCCCGGTCAACACCGCATCGTGCAGCGAGAAACCTTTGATCTGCTTGTCGAACGCCGGCAGCGCTTCACGAATTGCTTCGATGGCGTAAGCGGGCAGGGCGTCGGCCAGGTCCACCAGTTTCACACCGGGTTTGTAGGACGGTTCAACACTGCCCAGCGCGGTGGAGGCCTTGCCGGCAATGAAGTCGCCCACCAGCTGCGCGGGTGCCTCATAGGTGCTGCCGCCCAGAATGTAGGCGTGGGACTCCAGCCGCTCCTGCAACTCGATCCCTGCCAACGGGCCGCCTGGATAGTCTTCCGGCGTGATGCCGACCACAATCCCGGAGTTGGCGTTGCGCTCGTTGCGTGAGTATTGGCTCATGCCGTTGGTGACCACGCGGTGGGGCTCGGAAGTCGCAGCCACCACGGTGCCGCCAGGGCACATGCAAAAGCTGTACACCGACCGACCGTTCTTGGCGTGGTGCACCAGTTTATAGTCGGCCGCCCCCAGTTTTGGGTGTCCTGCATATTTGCCCAGGCGTGCGCGGTCGATGAGCGATTGTGGGTGCTCGATACGGAACCCGACCGAAAACGGTTTGGCTTCCATGTACACGCCACGGCTGTGCAGCATCCGGAAGGTGTCACGCGCACTGTGCCCCAGGGCGAGAATCACATGCCGCGAGTTGATGTGCTCGCCACTGCCGAGCACCACGCCTTGCAACTGTCCGTTATCGATCAGGACGTCGGTGACTCGCTGCTGGAAGCGCACTTCGCCGCCGAGTGCTTCGATCTGATGGCGCATGTGTTCGACCACGCCGGTCAGACGGAAGGTGCCGATGTGCGGTTTGCTGACGTAGAGGATTTCCTCGGGGGCACCGGCTTTGACGAACTCGTGCAGCACCTTGCGTCCGTGAAATTTCGGGTCCTTGATCTGGCTGTAAAGCTTGCCGTCGGAGAATGTCCCTGCGCCGCCTTCACCGAACTGCACGTTGGACTCAGGGTTGAGCACATTTTTGCGCCACAGACCCCAGGTGTCCTTGGTGCGCTGACGGACTTCCGTGCCGCGCTCCAGAATGATCGGTTTGAAGCCCATCTGTGCCAGCAGCAATCCGGCGAAAATCCCGCAGGGGCCAAAGCCGACCACGATCGGGCGTTCGCTCAAGCCTTCTGGCGCGTGTCCTACGACCTTGTAGCTGACATCCGGCGCCGGACCGATGTGACGATCATCGGCGAACGTGTGCAGCAGAGCGGCTTCATCACGCACGGCGAAATCGACGGTGTAGATGAAGCACAGCTCAGAGGATTTTTTCCGCGCGTCGTAGCTGCGCTTGAACAGGGTGAAGTCGAGCAGTTCATCGCTGTCGATGCCCAGGCGCTGCAAGAGTGCAGGTCGCAGGTCTTCTTCCGGGTGATCGATTGGCAGCTTGAATTCGGTGATTCGTAACATGACAGGGTCCAGTATCCGGGCCAGCTTTACGCGAACCGGCAATTATAAGCCGGTTCGAGGGGTTTCCGTCAGGCAAAAAACGGTCGGCCGACGGAATCAGTCGTTGCGTAAGCCGCCGTAATAGGCGCAACCACGCTGGATTTGCCCATTGATGCGCAGTTCGGCGGTTAAATGCTGCACAGAACCGTCGACAGGGTCGACGCAACGCTGGGGCGCAACCCACAGCTCTATGTGCTGGTTATTGGCTTCGCTGCTCAGGTTGAAACGGCCATCCGGCAATTGCTCTTCAAGGAAGGGCACGGCTAACGGCTCTTTGCCTTCGCGCTCAAGGACCATGCCCTTGCCGCTGACGTTGACGTTCCACGCCGGGCCATTGCCATTGGCGTGCAGGGTCAGGCGTTTGAAGTTGGCATCGTCACAGGCCGCGCCCGAACGTTCGACGCGATAGAGTTGTTGCAGATTAAGTTGCCCATCGGTGCCGGGCGTTGTGCCCGCAACGAAACTGCCACGCAGGTCAGCGAACAGCTTGCCTTTGCGAGCCGCCAGACCTGCGGCTTCCTGGAGGACGCCAGTATTGCCACCGTCCTTGACCACAAACCGGCGCTGTTCATTGCACGGCTGGAACAGCAACTGACCGCCTTCGCCGATCAGGTCGCCTTGCATACGAGGCAGACCGGCATTAGGTGTCTCGGACTTTGCGTTGAACATCTGGCACCCGGCAAAGACTGGCAGCAGGGCAAACATCAAAACGGAACGGGCGGCGAACATGGCGGGTCTCCAGACAAGTTGCGCCACGGTACTGACCCTGCTGCCTGATCACAAGGGCTTCAGCCGACGTGATAGGTCTGCCCCGTCTGCAACCCCTCGACACTCTTCGCGTAAGCCAGCGCCACATCGGCTACCGGAACCGGCTTGAAGCCGCGGAAGTAGGGCGCATAACCCGCCATCGACTCCAGCACCACGTTCGGGCTGACTGAGTTCACCCGCAAGCCGCGAGGCAGTTCGATGGCCGCTGCGCGAACAAAACCATCGATTGCAGCATTGACCAGGCTGGCCGACGCGCCGGTACGGATCGGGTCGTGGCTGGTAATGCCGGTGGTGAAGGTGAACGAGGCACAGTCGTTGGCAAAGTCGCGGCCGATCAGCAGCAGATTGACCTGGCCCATCAATTTGTCCTGCAGACCCAATGCAAAGTCTTTTTCAGTCATTTTTGCCAATGGCACGAAGTTCACATTCCCGGCCGCGCACACCAGCGCATCGAATGAACCTGTCCGTTCGAATAGTTTTCTGATTGAGTCGCTGTCACTAATATCTACCTGGAAATCGCCGCTAGTACGGCCGATTTTTACGACCTCGTGACGCGAGGCCAGCTCCTGGTAGATCGCTGAGCCGATGGTTCCGTTGGCGCCAATCAAGAGAATTTTCATCGTGCAGTCCTTTAAGTGAGTGGATGAAGCTGCAGTGTAAGGTGGCTTTTTCCCGTCGATAAGCGTGCTAATAGGCAACCTTTGGTTTTCAAAAGGAAACAATTGAATGAGTGAAATGGATGATCTGGCGGCGTTTGCAGTCCTGATCGAAGCGGGCAGTTTCACTTTGGCCGCACAACGGCTTGGGTGCAGTAAAGGCCAGTTGTCCAAACGCATCAAGTTCCTGGAAACCAGTTACTCAGTGGTGCTGCTGCATCGCACCACGCGCCGCTTGAGCCTGACCGCAGCGGGTGCTGCCCTGCTGCCCCAAGCCAGGGCGCTGATCACACAGGTCGAGCGAGCCCGGCAAGCACTGGCCCGATTGCAGGATGAAGTATCCGGTGCAGTGCGGATGACGGTGCCGGTGTCGTTGGGTGAAACGTTTTTCGAGGGTTTGCTGACGGAGTTTTCCCAGGAGTACCCGTTGGTGCAGGTCGAACTGGAGCTGAACAACGGTTTTCGCGACCTGCACCGGGACGGATTCGATCTTGCCATTCGCTCCAGCGTGGGCAGTGATGAGCGGCTGGTCGCCAAGCCGCTGCTGGCCATGCAGGAGTTGACCTGTGCCAGCCCGGCCTATCTTGAGCGTTGCGGGGAGCCGACTCATCCCATGGCGTTGAGCGAGCACCGTTGCCTGCTCAACAGCCATTACAGGGGGCGCGAGGAGTGGCTTTATCACCAAGAGCATCAATTGATGCGCGTGGAGGTGGCGGGTCCTTTTGCCAGTAACCACTACAGCCTGTTGAAGAAGGGTGCGCTGGTGGGTGCAGGAATAGCGCGACTGCCTTCCTACATGGTGCATGCCGAGATCAATGACGGGCGCCTGCGCTGGCTGCTGCGCGATTATCAGACGCGCAGCTCACCGTTGTATCTGGTACACCCCTATGAAGGCGGTTTGCCCCGGCGCACGAAAGTACTGGCGGATTACCTCATGGGCTGGTTCGAGCGCAGCAGCGCTGCATTGGAACGGCTCTGAAGCAGCCGCCCGAGTGGCGGGTGCCCAACAACTCATCGTGCATAAAAAACGGCCCGCAGGCCGTTTTTCAGAGCATCAACACGTTAACCGCCCAGATAGGCATCCCGCACTTTCGGATCGACCAGCAGTTCTTCACCGGTGCCTTGCATGACCACACGGCCGTTCTCCAGCACGTAGGCACGGTCAGCGATCTTCAAGGCCTGGTTGGCGTTCTGTTCCACCAGGAACACCGTTACACCATCACGGCGCAGTTGTTCGACGATCTCGAAAATCTGCTGAATGATGATCGGCGCCAAACCCAGCGACGGTTCGTCGAGCAACAGCAGCTTGGGTTTGCTCATCAGCGCGCGGCCGATGGCAAGCATCTGCTGTTCACCACCGGACATGGTGCCGCCGCGTTGATTGAACCGTTCCTTCAGGCGCGGGAACAGGTGCAAGACTTTATCCATCTGCTCCTGATAGTCGCCTTTTGCGGTGAAGAACCCACCCATGGCCAGGTTCTCTTCCACGGTCAGCCGTGCGAACACACGACGGCCTTCGGGCACCACCGCGATGCTTTTACGCATGATCTGCGATGAGTCCAGGCCGACCAGCTCTTCGCCCATGTAGCGAATGCTGCCGCTGTGAGCGCGCGGGGAACCGCACAACGTCATCAGCAAGGTGGATTTGCCGGCACCGTTGGCACCGATCAGGGTGACAATCTCACCCTGACGAATATCGACGTTGACCGAGTGCAGGGCCTGGATCTTGCCGTAGAAGGTGGAAACGTTTTCGAATTGCAGCATTTACGCTTCCCCCAGGTAGGCTTTGATCACTTCAGGATTGTCACGGATCTGTGCAGGCGTGCCGTCCGCCAGGGGACAGCCCTGATTGATCACAACGATATGGTCGGAGATGCTCATGACCAGCTTCATGTCGTGCTCGATCAGCAACACCGTGGCGTTGTGCTCGTTGCGCAACACGCCGATCAGGGCTTTCAAGTCTTCGGTTTCACGCGGGTTCAGACCGGCTGCCGGCTCGTCGAGCATCAGGATGCGCGGGCGGGTCATCATGCAGCGGGCGATTTCCAGACGGCGTTGCTGACCGTAGGCCAGGGTGCCGGCAGGGCGGTTGGCGAACTCCTTGAGATTGACCTGCTCCAGCCAATGCCCTGCGTATTCCATCGCCTCGCGCTCGCTCTTGCGGAACGCCGGGGTTTTGAACAGGCCTGCCAGGAAATTGGTGTTGAGGTGGCGATGCTGGGCAACCAGCAAGTTCTCCACAGCCGTCATTTCCTTGAACAACCGCACGTTCTGGAAGGTACGTACCACGCCTTTTCGGGCGATTTGATGGCCAGCAAGACCTTCGATCGCTTCGCCGTCGAGCAGGATGCTGCCCGCCGTGGGTTTGTAGAAACCGGTCAGGCAGTTGAACACTGTGGTTTTGCCGGCACCGTTCGGGCCGATCATCGACACCACTTGTTTTTCATTAACGGTCAGGCCGACGCCATTGACCGCCAACAAGCCGCCAAAGCGCATGCACAGGCCGCTGACTTGCAGAATCGGACGGGTCATCGCTGCAGCTCCATATGGGGACGTTGCATGGGCAGCAGACCTTGTGGACGCCAGATCATCATCAGCACCATCAAGGCGCCGAACATCAACATTCGGTACTCACTGAAATCACGCATCAATTCAGGCATCAGGATCAGCACCACGGCGGCGAGGATTACCCCCAGTTGCGAGCCCATCCCCCCCAGCACGACGATGGCGAGGATGATCGCCGACTCGATGAAGGTGAATGATTCCGGGGTCACCAGACCCTGGCGAGCCGCGAAGAAGCTACCGGCGAAACCGGCAAAGCAGGCGCCAAGGGTGAAGGCCGAGAGCTTGATGATGGTCGGGTTCAGACCCAATGCGCGGCAGGCGATTTCGTCTTCACGCAACGCTTCCCAGGCACGACCAATGGGCATGCGCAGCAAGCGGTTGATGACGAACAGCGCCAGCAGGGCCAGCAACAGCGCGACCAGATACAGGAAAATCACCTTGTTCACCGAGCTGTAGGCAATGCCGAAGAACTCGTGGAAGGTCTGCATGCCTTCAGCCGCCGTTTTCTCGAACGTCAGGCCAAACAGGGTTGGTTTCGGGATGTTACTGATGCCGTTCGGGCCACCGGTAAGGCCTGTCAGGTTACGCAGCAACAGACGGATGATCTCGCCGAAACCGAGGGTCACGATCGCCAGGTAGTCACCGCGCAGACGCAACACCGGGAAACCGAGGAGAAAGCCGAACAGCGCTGACATCATCCCGGCAATCGGCAAGCAGATCCAGAAACCGAGTCCGTAGTAATGCGCGAGCAGGGCATAGGTGTAGGCGCCGACGGCGTAGAAGCCGACATAACCCAGATCGAGCAGGCCGGCCAGACCGACCACGATGTTCAGGCCGAGGCCGAGCATCACGTAGATCAGGATCAGTGTGGCGATATCCACCGCGCCGCGCGAGCCGAAGAACGGCCAGACCAGTGCCACCAGAATCAAGCCAAGGATGATCCAGCGCTGAGTCGAAGGCAGGGTCAGGAAGTTGCTGGCTTTGGCTGGAATCAGCGGCATGCTTGGCGTCGAACGCCAGGCCGCGGCGATAGGTTCGTGGAACAACACCCGCAGGAACATCGCCACAGCGCAGGCGAAAATAGCGAACAACGTTGTGTTGCTGGTGCCAATGACGGCCAGATTGACGCCGACGATTTCCAGCTTGAGGCCGAGAATCGGGTAGGCGACTGCCAGCACCAGCAAGGCGCTGAAAAACGCCGATTTAAGATTCCTGGTCATACTTTTTCAACCTCCGGACGGCCAAGCAGGCCGGTCGGCCGGACCAACAGCACCAAGACGAGAAGAGCGAAGGCCACCACATCCTTGTATTGGTCGCCGAAAATATCGGCACCAAAGGCTTCAGCTACGCCCAATACCAATCCACCCAGCATCGCGCCGGGAATACTGCCGATGCCGCCCAGTACTGCGGCGGTAAATGCCTTGATCCCGACGAGGAAGCCGGCGTTGGGGTTGATCACGCCGTATTGCATGCTGAGCAAGACCGCAGCGACCGCAGCCAGCGCGGCACCGATGACGAAGGTCAGGGCGATGATGTTGTTGGTGTTGATGCCGAGCAGGTTGGCCATCTTGATGTCTTCGGCACAGGCCCGGCAGGCGCGGCCCAGACGAGAGCGTGAGATGAACCAGGTCAGTGCGAGCATGGCGACCAGGGTGACGATGAAAATCAGAATCTGCATGTACGAAATCACCACCTCATGGGTACTGGCGGTGCCGAACACGAAGTTGCCGGGGATCAGGTTGGGGATCGATTTATCTTTCGAGTCTTGAGCGAGCAAGACCGTGTTTTGCAGAAAGATCGACATCCCGATGGCCGAGATCAGCGGGATCAACCGGTTGCTGCCGCGCAAAGGGCGGTAGGCAACACGCTCGATGGCGTAGCCGTAAGCACTGGTGACGACGATGCTTGCGACGAATGCGGCGGTGATCAGCAGCGGCAAGCTGTCCAGACCGAGCATGGTCAGGCCGGCGATGGCGATGAACGCCACGTACGAACCGATCATGTACACCTCGCCGTGGGCGAAGTTGATCATGCCAATGATCCCGTAAACCATGGTGTAGCCGATGGCGATCAAGGCATAGGTGCTGCCAATGGTCAGGCCATTAATCAGCTGTTGGAAAAAGTGATAGACATCTATCTCAGGCATTACAGCGCTCCTAAAAACCTACTGAGTGTTCCACTGGTGAAGTCGTTTCCCGCCCGCGCGTCGTGGTATTTGTCCACGTTTCACGTGAGCCCAGTGAATCACTGGTGACGGTTTCAAGATTTTCAGGGGGGAAGAGTTGCTATAGCGCAGCGCTCTTCCCGTTACCTTGTAAAACAAAGCCCACTGTGGATGCAGTGGGCTTTGGGTGAGTCACAAGCGTGCCGGTTATTTCAGCGGAGCTTCTGTTTTTGTGCCGTCTTTGTGCCAGGTGTAGACCACGAATTTGAAGTCTTTCAGGTCACCCTTTTCATCAAAGCTCAGGTCGCCAGTCGGGGTCTTGAAGGTGCCGGCACGGATCGCTGCAGCGACTTTGGCGGTGTCTTCACTCTTGGCGTTCTTGATGCCGTCTGCGATCACTTCAACCGCTGCGTAAGCCGGGAATACGAACGGGCCGCTTGGGTCTTCTTTCTTCGCCGCAAATGCTTCTACCAGTGCCTTGTTGGAAGGGTCCTGGTCAAAAGATTTAGGCAAGGTCACCAGCAGGCCTTCGGACGCATCCTGAGCGATCTGGGAGATCGACGCGTTACCCACGCCTTCTGGACCCATGAAGCCGGCTTTCAGGCCTTTCTCTTTCGCCTGACGCAGGATCAGACCCAATTCCGGGTGGTAGCCGCCGTAGTAAACGAAGTCGACATTGGCTTGCTTCATCTTCGCGATCATCGACGAGAAGTCTTTGTCGCCAGCGTTGATGCCTTCGAACAGGGCGACTTTTACGCCTTTGCTTTCGAGGGTTTTCTTCACTGCGGTCGCGATGCCTTCACCGTATTGTTGCTTGTCATGGATGACAGCAACGACTTTCGGTTTGACGTGATCGGCGATGTAGTTACCGGCCGCAGGGCCTTGGGCGCTGTCCAGACCAATGGTGCGGAAGACCATTTTATAACCACGTGCGGTGATTTCCGGGCTGGTAGCGGCCGGGGTCACCATGATGATGCCTTCGTCTTCGTAGATGTCCGAAGCCGGTTGAGTCGAGCTGGAGCACAGGTGGCCCACAACGAATTTCACGCCATCGTTGACGACTTTGTTGGCAACCGCGACCGCTTGCTTCGGATCACAGGCATCGTCGTATTCGATAGCTTCGAGTTTCTTGCCGTCAACGCCGCCTTTGGCGTTGATTTGCTCGATGGCCATTTTTGCGCCACTGAACTGCATATCGCCGTATTGGGCAACAGCACCTGTTTTAGGGCCGGCGATACCGATCTTGATGGTATCGGCAGCGAACGAATGGCTGGCAACCCCTGCCAGAACCAATGCGGCAAACAGCTTGGAAATCTGCTTAGTACCCTTAGTCATGATGCTCCACTCTTGTGTTTTAATTTTTATAATCCTGGCGGCCAAAGCTGCAGGACCGGATTAGAAACGCCCGGTCATCCCCCTGGCAACTGTACCGGTACAGTGTAGAGCGCCGGTTTGTCGCTTGAAAAGCTGGCTACTGGGGGGAAAACCGCATGATGTCGCTTAATTGAAAGAAAGATACAGAATCTAACCGGCTTCTTGAGCATGTGAGCTGCACATGTCCGTCCGCACCCCCGATCGTTTCTGAACCTGTCGTGCAATCAACCACTTAAATCTGGGTTTGTCTGTCGAAATTGCGGCGTTATGATTGCGCCGATTTTCTCTTTGGTGAAACCCATGACGAAAGAAGCTAGCACCCTCTATGCCAAACTGCTTGGCGAAACCGCCGCAATCACCTGGAGTGAATTGCAACCATTCTTTGCGAGGGGTGCCCTGTTGTGGGTCGAAGCCCCCTTGGATTTGATCGAAGTGGCGCACGCAGTGGCCGAAAATCAGGCCGATAAAGTAGCTGCCTGGCTTGCTGCGGGGGACGTCAGCAAGGTGGCTGAATCGCGGGCGCTGGATCTTCTTGAACGAGATCCACCTCTGTGGGCGGTTGTCGTGGCACCTTGGGTGTTGATCCAGGACAGGGCGCAGGCCTGATATAGTGCTCTTTATTGGTGCGTAATGGCTGGCGAGTGGGTAGCTCGGTAACTGCGCGATAAAGTATGGCGAAGTGCCGTAGCGAAAAATCCCATCTGCCATCTGATTTCTGATTTAGGGATCTGGCTGGCATGCCGTCTCAAGCCGTTCGCTGGCAAGCCTGCTCCCATACAGTCTGCACAGGGGCGTGCATTCCTTTGGGAGAGCAGGTTTGCCGGCGAATTGGGCTCAATGCTCAGTTTTGCCCGTGTGACGGTTAAGCGAAATGACCCGTGTTTTTCCGATACGGTGACGGTAAATTTCGCGCAGGTATTTGACCGCTTTCTTTACGCTATCGCGGGAGAGGCGGATGTCGTTGATCGAGACGAACTTGGATTTGTCGTCGATCAACTCGCGGTACTTCTTCTCGTACATCGGTTTGATCGCGTACCAGTTGGTGTCGAGGATCTTCGCCGGGTTTTCATATTCGTTGAGCAACGCGTCGATGTTCCCTTCGTTAAACTCGTCGCTGACGATGAAATCGAGAATGGCGTTGTCCAGTGTGTCGTCGAAACGGTATTCGGTCCGGGCGAAGCAGCGCTTGATGAAGGCTACGATCAGCGTCAGGAAATCATCAGACAGGCACGGGCTTTTCGCGATCAGGGTGGTCAGCGACAGGTTGGCCGAAGCGCCGATCACCAACGCATAACGCTTGAGCGTGGTGTTGGGAAACAGGCTGTTGAGGTGAGTCTTGAGCCGGTTCAGGTCCATGTAGGACAGTTTGTAGTCCTTGGGTAACGAAACGATTGAGACCACCGACGAGCAATTCTTGAAGAAGTGCAGGTCGTGCAGGGCCGCCGCGTCATATCCGGAGGCCTTGTACTGCTCCAGCGCCGCGCGATAACGCTTGGACTCGATTGGTAGCAGGCTGATGCCTTCGATGGCCTGGGTCACTTTGTTGAAGTGCGGCAGGTCGATGGAGCGGAAGAACAGGTCGTCGATGTTCAGCCGTGCCGGTTCTTTTTCGAACAGTTTCAACTTGTCCGTGCTCGGTGCCGGTGTTTCCGGTACGACGGATTCGGCGTAGGCAATCGCCACGGGGCCGGCCAGACTCATGAACAGGTCGTTGGCATCCAGGCGAATGGTTTCGCCGATATCGATCCCGGCGCGACGGAAGTAGTTCTGATCGTAGTCGGTAGTGACCGCCTGCGCGGTCAGAATGTTGAAAATCTGCTGTGAGATGTATTGGTTGGCGTGCCGCTCCATGGCGTTGACGTCGATGTTCTCGATATTGCCGTCATCGCTTTCTTCGGCGTAACGCATGATGTCGTTGGAGATCAGCATCATCGCGTTCCACGGACGGATACGGCCCATGACGCTGGCTTCGCTGCTGTCTTCGTTCTCGAAGTTGTAGGAGAAGTCCCATTCTTCAGCAAGATACTTGCACAGCAGTCGTCCGGCATTGATGTGCAGGGCTTCGGACATTTCACTGCGGTGGTCGGAAATGTTCGGAAGGATGCAGATGCCGCTGGTGAAAATTGGCTCAAAGACGAAGGAGCGGCCACGCTTGCCGTCGTTTTCACCCATCGGTTTGGTGTCAAACGTCTTGTTCATGTACGAGTACTGCTGCGCTAGGCCGAACTCTGAAGCCATGCCTGAACCGGTGCCACCGCCGGCGCTGAAAATATAGAAGTACAGGCGCGACTGGTTAGCCTTGATTCCGCAGGAGTCAATCAGGTACGAGTGAATCAGTTTCCAGTCGGTGCTGGAGAAGTTTTGCGTGTCTTTGTTCAGGATGATCTTGGCCAGGTACTGACCGAGAATCGGCGCGTTACCAGCGCCGCCCGCATGAACCTCGGACAGGTCCATGATTTTCATTTTGCTGTAGTCATTGATGAAGCCGCCTTTTTCACCCTTGCGGGAGAAGCGGATGCGCCCGGCAATGTCCTTGTCCAGGTCTCCCAGCATCACCAGCGGCTCCACCAGAAAAACCGGTTTGGCCGATTTGTTTTGCACCAGACGCAGATTGTTACGAATCCAGCGGGCCGGGCTGTAACCTTTCTCGTCTGCCAGACGATCTTCATTGCTGAACTGGTTGAGGTAGAACTTGCGTGCGTTGTACACCAACTCAGCGACATCCAGCGCGATGTTCGACCCGCAACGACCCAGACCGATCAGGCATACCGACGGGAACTGTTGGTCGCGGCGCAATTCGTCTTGGTCATCAAAGTGAATCGAAGGCGGGAAAACGATGTCACGCAGACCGTCCAGATTATCGAGGATACGATCGGTGTCGGTCTCGGTGAAATACAGGTACTGGTGCGCTGGCATTGGCTGCGGATTGTAAGCGCCGCGAGGGGCGACAGGAGCCGTAGACAGGAACTCTGATACCGCGCTGGCCGGATCGTTTTTTTTAGTCATCGTGCGCCATATGTCTGGAAAGGATGGCTGCTCGACTAGTGTTATCGGGCCATCACAGAGAAAGAAATTACGACTTTACAGTGCGTCTTGAGCTTGAGCGATAGGGTTTAACCATAGTGAATCAAGGGTTTATCGTAGTTTCAAGCACCTGAATAGTCGGCTGAATGATCGCGGTCTTTAATAAAATCGGAGCGGATTTTAGCGGGGTAGTAGGGATTGACTGGGTACGATCAGTCGGCAGAGTGCGTAATCGATGCGTTAGCGAGGTCGTTCGGGTTCTTGGTGAACAGTTTTTCGGTGGTGTTCGCATCCAGCCACCAAGGTCTGGGGTGTTCTGCGTGCTCTGCCCATTACCCCCTATCAGCGTGACGAATGTTTACAGACAGGTGTGTTTGCGGGTTCTAGATTGGAGCTTCCACGCTCGGCTGCGGCAGGCTTGAAGTTCGCAAGCTCGTTGTCGGTTGGGTGTGTTGAAAGCCAATTGAATAACAATAAAAGAGACGGACCCCACATGCAGACCTCAACCCAAGCGGAGAATGCCTGGCGCATTCTGTTCCTGCTGTTCCTGGCAAATCTGTTCAATTTTTTCGACCGCACCCTTCCGGCGATCATCATCGAGCCAATCCGTATGGAATGGCACCTGAGCGATTTTCAGATCGGCATTATCGGTACCGCATTCACCGTGGTTTATGCCATTGCCGGGCTGCCGTTAGGTCGCATCGCCGACACCGGTTCGCGGCGCAAATTAATGGGCTGGGGCCTGGCAATATGGAGCGGGCTGACGGCGGCCAACGGTCTGGTTGGGAGTTTTTGGGCGTTCCTGCTGGTGCGCATGGGCATCGGTATCGGTGAAGCCAGCTACGCACCGGCGGCCAACTCGCTGATCGGGGACCTGTTCCCGGCCCACCGTCGCGGGAGGGCCATGGGCGTTTTCATGCTCGGTCTGCCGCTGGGGCTGGTATTGGCGTTCTTCACCACCGGTGCGTTGGTCCAGGCATTCGGCAGTTGGCGTGCGCCGTTCTTCATCGCGGCAGTGCCCGGTTTGCTCCTGGCGATATTCATGTTTTTTATCCGCGAGCCCAAGCGCGGTGCCGCCGAAAGCATGCGAATCTCTGAGGAGAAAATCGACAAACCGATTCGTCGAGTGTTATCGATTCCTACCTTTGGCTGGCTGGTATTGGCGGGCCTGACGTTCAACTTCGCCACCTACGCCTGCAACTCGTTCATGGTGCCCATGTTGCAGCGCTATTTTTTGCTGCCACTGCAGGACGCCGCCATGGCGACCGGGCTGATCGTGGGTGTGACGGGGTTGTTCGGCCTGACCCTTGGTGGCTGGGTTGCCGACAAGATTCATCAGCGTGTCGCCAATGGACGCCTGCTGTTTGCCGCCGTCAGCATGCTGGTAGCGGCTATCGCTACGGGGTACGCGCTGCATTCAGGACGCATTGAAATCGGCCTGTTCGTCGGCGTGTTCAGCGTGGGCTGGCTGTTTTCCTACAACTTTTACACATGCGTCTACACGGCGATCCAGGATGTGGTCGAGCCGCGCCTGCGGGCCACCGCCATGGCGTTGTTCTTCGCCGGATTGTATCTGTTGGGAGGAGGGCTTGGGCCGGTGGTAGTCGGACTGCTGTCCGATTATTTTGCCCATTCGGCGATGTTGTCGGCGGGTGCCGGGCAGATGAGCGAAGTGTTCAAGGCCGATGGCTTGCACGACGCGATGTATCTGATTCCGGTGGCGCTGTTCCTGACGCTGTTGTTCCTGCTCCAGGCGTCGCGCTGCTTCGCTCGAGATGCCGAGCGGATGAAAGTGGGGATGGCGGCGGATGAGCCGGATATGCCTGCGGTGACGGCCTGACACCCCCCGTTAGTGATGCGCTGGAAACAACAAAGCCCGCATCAGCGGGCTTTGTCGGTCAAGCAGTCAGCAGATCAACCGGCTACCAGCACCCGAATGGCTTCCAGGCGCAGCGCTGCTTTCTCAAGCATGGCCAGGCCCTGTTCGCGTTGTTTGCGCAGCGCGACCAGTTCGCTGTCGCGCACGGTCGGATTGACCGCTTGCAGAGCGGTCAGGCGTGCCAGCTCTTCGTCGGTCTCGGCGGCCAGTCGACGTTGCGCCTCAGCCACGCGCTCGGCGTGTTTCGGTGCGATCTTGGCTTCGCCCGCATTGATCTGTGGGTTAAGCACATCGCGCTGTGCCTGGATGAACTTGTTGGCGCTGGCACGCGGCACGCTTTCCAGCTGCTCGTTCAAGGTCACGAACGAAACACGGCCCGACAGATCGTTGCCATTGGCATCGAGCAAGCAGCGCAGTGCCGCAGGAGGCAGGTAGCGACCCAGCTGCAACGAGCGCGGCGCAACCACTTCACTGACGTAGAGCAGTTCCAGCAATACGGTGCCGGGTTTCAGCGCCTTGTTCTTGATCAGTGCCACTGCGGTGTTGCCCATGGAACCGGCCAATACCAGGTCCATGCCGCCCTGGACCATCGGGTGCTCCCAGGTGATGAACTGCATGTCTTCACGCGCGAGCGCCTGATTGCGGTCGTAGGTGATGGTCACGCCTTCGTCATCGCCCAGCGGGAAGCTGGCGTCGAGCATTTTTTCGCTCGGCTTGAGGATCAGCGCGTTTTCCGAATGGTCCTCACTGTCGATACCAAAGGCGTCGAACAGGGTTTCCATGTAGATCGGCAGCGTGAACTGATCGTCCTGTTCAAGAATCGCCTCAACCAGTGCCTGGCCTTCGCCAGCACCGCCAGAGTTGAGTTCCAGCAAACGGTCGCGACCGCTGTGCAGTTCACCTTCCAGGCGGATGCGTTCTTCGCGTGCCGCGTCGACCAGGGCTTGCCACTCGTCGTCATCGCCACTTTCCAGAAGCGGGAGCAGGCGCGGGCCGAATTGGTGTTGCAGGGCGTTACCGGTCGGGCAGGTATTAAGGAAGGCGTTCAGCGCTTCGTGATACCACTGGAACAGGCGCTCTTGCGGGCTGGTTTCCAGATACGGTACATGCAGCTCGATGATGTGCTTCTGGCCGATCCGGTCGAGACGACCGATCCGCTGTTCCAGCAAGTCCGGGTGCGCCGGCAGATCGAACAGTACCAGGTGGTGGGCGAACTGGAAGTTGCGGCCCTCGCTACCGATTTCCGAACAGATCAGCACTTGCGCGCCAAACTCTTCATCGGCGAAATACGCAGCGGCGCGGTCACGTTCAAGGATGTTCATCCCTTCATGGAACACGGTGGCCGGGATCCCGGAACGCACGCGCAGCGCGTCTTCGAGGTCCATCGCGGTTTCGGCGTGGGCGCAGATCACCAGCACCTTGACGCGTTTGAGCATTTTCAGGGTGTCGATCAACCAGTCGATGCGCGGGTCAAAGCGCCACCAGCGTTCTTCTTCAGTGACGTCTGGCTGCGACTGGAAGCTGACTTCCGGGTACAGGTCGGCATGCTCGCCCACCGGCAACTCCAGGTATTCGGCCGGGCAGGGCAGCGGATACGGGTGCAGTTTGCGCTCCGGGAAGCCTTGCACGGCAGCCCGGGTATTGCGGAACAGCACGCGGCCGGTGCCATGGCGGTCAAGCAACTCGCGGATCAGGCGTGCGCTGGCTTCGGTATCGCCATCAGCCACCGCGCCCAGCAGGGCTTCGCCTTCGGCACCCAGAAATCCGTGGATGGTTTCGTGTGCCTTAGGCGACAGGCGGCCCTGATCGAGCAATTCCTGCACGGCTTCGGCCACCGGGCGATAGTTTTCGCTTTCGGCGCGAAATGCGTGCAGGTCATGGAAACGATTCGGATCGAGCAGGCGCAGACGAGCGAAGTGGCTGTCTTGACCCAGTTGTTCCGGGGTGGCGGTCAGCAGCAGAACGCCGGGTATGACTTCCGCCAGTTGCTCGACCAGCGAGTATTCAGGGCTGGCTTGTTCTTCATGCCAGACCAGGTGGTGAGCTTCGTCGACCACCAGCAGATCCCAGCCCGCGGCAAACAGCGCGTCCTGGGCCTTTTCGTCGTCGACCAGCCACTCCAGCGCGACCAGCGCCAGTTGCGTGTCTTCGAAGGGGTTGCTGGCATCGCTTTCGATAAAACGTTCGGCGTCGAACAACGCCACTTGCAGGTTGAAACGGCGACGCATCTCCACCAGCCATTGGTGCTGGAGGTTTTCTGGAACCAGGATCAGCACCCGGTTGGCACGGCCAGACAGCAATTGGCGATGGATCACCAGACCGGCTTCGATGGTTTTACCCAAGCCTACTTCGTCGGCCAGTAGAACCCGTGGCGCGATACGGTCAGCCACTTCGCGGGCGATGTGCAATTGGTGAGCAATGGGTTGCGCACGGACACCGCCCAGGCCCCAAAGCGAGGACTGCAACTGACGGCTGGTGTGCTCAAGCGTGTGGTAACGCAGCGAGAACCAGGCCAGCGGGTCGATCTGCCCGGCGAACAGGCGGTCAGAGGCCAGACGGAACTGAATGAAGTTCGACAGCTGGGTTTCCGGCAGGGTGACAGGTTCATTCTGGGCGTTGAGGCCGTGGTAAACCAGTAAGCCGTCGACGTCGTCGACTTCGCGCACGGTCATTTTCCAGCTTTCGAAGTGCGTAATCACGTCACCTGGCGAAAAGCGCACGCGTGTAAGCGGTGCATTGCGCAGTGCGTACTGGCGTGTATCGCCAGTGGCCGGGTAGAGCACGGTCAACAAGCGGCCGTCTTGCGCCAGAACGGTGCCTAAACCCAGCTCGGCTTCGCTGTCACTAATCCAGCGTTGCCCCGGTTGATACTGCTGCGCCATGCTGCCTGACTCCCGCCGTGAAAAGCCGACTATATTAACGGATCAGGGCACCCAAACCAAAGGGCCCCGTCAAAACAGCCCGTATTCATTGGATACGGGCCCTCGCACAGGGCCGTGCAAGGCACTTGTTGGCCAGAACAGAGTCGAAAGTCCTGCGTCAAGCGGCTCAAGTCGACGAACTGGCAGCCGACAGCCTGCTGATAAGGAGAACAACCACCATGCTGCCACCAATGATTCCGCTGAGTGCAGTGCCAGTCACCTCGCAACTCGACCCCGTTAAGCAAAGGCCGGAAATCCCGCCTGTGGTGCCGGTACAGCCGAGTTCCAACGAAAGCACTATCGACCTGCGCAAGCGCAACCCCGAACAGACCGCGATCATGTTGCGTGAAGAGCAGCGGCGTCAGCACGAACGGCAACGCGGCAAGGGTCATCAGGATGTGCAGGACGAACCCCTGGCCGTTCCAGGCGACTCATTGAACGCCGACAACACCGTGCCGGTGGTGGCGTTGATGGATGATGAGCCAAGGCAGGGCTTATGGGTGGATGTCGAGGTATGAGTTGTTCAGGCGTCCTTCACAGGTTCTCTGCATGCCTGGTCGCGCTGAATGTTTTTGTCGTGTAAGAAGGCAGATCACCACTGGTCATGGCCGCCGTCACCCCGCATTATTGGCAGCACTCCCGTAGTCAAGACGTGCAGACCATGAGCGAAGACGACAAATTGATAGACCTGGGCGCTGAACGCGCCAAGCGCACGCATGACCTCAATGACAAGCGCCTCAACGAAGTGCGCAAGGCTTTCGAGCAGGCGCTGCCGATGGGCAAAGCCAAGAAAAAGCCCAAGGGCAAACCGAAAAAGCCCTGAACGCTCGCTTCCCCCCCTTCCGTTATTTGACACAGATCAGTTATTAGCCACCTGCCGCGCGCTGTCGCGGTGGCGCTTGATCTGGGTCAATTTCCCCCACCGTCACCTTGGCTAACCTAGCCCTATCGAACAAGGCAGGTCAGGGGAGGCGGTTATGTTTCTCGATAATGTGGTTATCGCCGGTGTTGTCACCGTGGGCTTGATGGTGTTGTTTTTCGCAGGCCTGGGAGTTTTTATCTGGAAGGACTCGCACAAGCGCAAGTAAGGCTGAGAGTTGTTTCGGTACATGAGCACGCAAGGCACTTTGGGCGACTTCGGTCGCCTTTTTTTCGTCTTCGATTTTAGTCGTGCCCGCACCAAAGTGCGGGCGCGGTGATCTCAGCCGATGCTGATAGGCGGCAAGGTCGGCAGGGTGACAGTCTGTTGCTTGCGAGGGGCGAGGATCTCGGCTTCGCCATCTACCACCAGTTCATCCCGCTGGTTGAATACACGGGTAGCGATGCGCACGCGGAATTTTGGCAGCTTTTCCAGAATTTCCAGGCGTACGGTCAGGGTGTCGCCAATTTTCACTGGCTTCTGAAAGCTCATTTGCTGACCGATATAAATAGTGCCCGGTCCAGGCAACTCACACGCGACTGCCGCGCTGATCAGTGCGCCGCTGAACATGCCATGAGCGATACGCTCCTTGAACATGCTTTGGGCTGCGAATTCAGGATCAAGGTGCACCGGGTTGTGATCGCCCGACATCGCAGCGAACAACTGGATATCACGCTCTTCGACAGTTTTGCTGTAGCTGGCGGTCTGGCCGACTTCGAGAGCTTCGTAAGGCGTATTGGTGACTTGAGTCATTGAATAATCCTGTGGCGTGTTGGTTGACGATTTACGTATCGATGTTTTGAAAAAAACGATTCATTCATTCGGTGCGCGGTGGTCGTGGATTGGCCAGAGCGTGCTCCAGCCACGTGAGTAAATCACGAGTGACTTCATCGCGGTTGGTTTCATTGAGCAGTTCGTGCCGCGCCTGTGGGTAAATTTTCAGCTCTACCGCTAGATTGCCCGCCGAAATCAAGGCGTCGGCAAGGTCTTTGAGACGCGTGCCATTGCTGACTGGATCACATTCGCCACCCATCACCAGCAGCGGCATGCCCGGGTCAATCTGTTCGAGGTTCTCCGGATTGCTGATGTACTGCAATCCGGCCAGCATGTCGAGCCAGAATTGGTTGGTGCAGCGGAAGCCGCATAACGGATCGTTCACGTAGCGGTCGACTTCTTGCGGGTCGCGGCTGAGCCAGTCGAACGCGGTACGCATGGGTTTGAACGCTTTGTTGAACGAACCGAACGACAGCCATTCGATCAGTGCGCTGCGCCCGGTAGGCCCTTGGCGCCAGGACTCCAGCCGGGCGATCAGGCGGGCGCTGCGATAAAGCGAAACCGGCTGAAAGTTCGACCCGCTGAGAATTGCGCCTTGCAGGCCGGCGCTGTGAAGCAACAGATACGCCAGGGCAATATAGCTGCCCATGCTGTGGCCCATCAGGAATACCGGCAGGCCTGGATGCGTCTGGGCAATGTACTGCCTCAGACAGGCCAGATCACCCACCACTTTGTTCCAGCCGTTTTTATCGGCGTAGTGCCCGAGCACGCCGTGGGCGGCGGTTTTACCATGCCCCCGCTGATCAGGGACGTAGAGCTCGAAACCCGCGGCAGTCAAGGCTGTGCCGAACCGCTCGTAGCGAGCGCTGTGCTCGGCCATGCCATGTGACAGCATCACTACCGCCCTGGGCGTGACAGAGGGCTGCCAATGGCTGACGTAGAGGCGACTGTGATCGTGGGTATCAAGCCAGAAAGCATCATGACTCATGGCGATTCCTTATGCCCTGTGTGACCTACTGTTTGCAGTGTATAGCGCATCGACAAATTGCAGTCCGACCAGCAGTAAGATTCACGTTGTTGATGACGCACTGCGCGCTATTTGCCTTGTGGGTGTTAGCTGCTAACGTCCGGCAAGCCCCGCTTTTAATGCAGCGGGCCAGACACACTCAGGTAAAAGGACAAAAAAACAATGCAACCTGAATTCTGGAACGACAAACGGCCCGCAGGCGTGCTCTCTGAGGTGGACCTCGGCGCTTACAGGTCAGTGAACGAGGTATTCGAACGCTGCTGCAAGACGTTCGCTGATCGCCCGGCCTTCAGCAATATGGGGGTAACCCTCACGTACGCCGAGCTGGAACGTTACTCGGCGGCGTTCACCGCCTACCTGCAAACACAGACCGACTTGCAGCCGGGTGATCGCATCGCGGTGCAAATGCCCAACCTGCTGCAATACCCGATTGCGGTGTTTGGTGCGTTGCGTGCCGGCCTGATCGTGGTTAACACCAACCCACTGTACACCGCTCGCGAAATGCGCCATCAGTTCAAGGACTCAGGTGCCCGTGCACTGGTCTACCTGAATATTTTCGGCAAGCTGGTGCAGGACGTTCTGCCCGACACCGATATCCAGTACCTGATCGAAGTAAAGATGGGCGATATGCAACCTGCGGCCAAAGGCTGGCTGGTCAATACCCTGGTCGACAAAGTCAAAAAGATGGTCCCTGCGTTCAGCCTGCCACAGGCCGTGTCGTTCAAGAGCGTATTGAAGCTGGGTCGCGGCCATCATTTGCAAGGGGTCAAGGTCGGCAGTGACGATATTGCGGTGTTGCAATACACCGGCGGCACCACCGGTTTGCCCAAAGGCGCGATGCTCACCCATGGCAACCTGGTGGCGAACATGCAGCAGGTCTATGCCTGCATGTCGCAGCATGGCCCGGACGGTAGCCAACTCTTCAAGCAGGGCAGCGAAGTGATGATCGCGCCGTTGCCGCTTTACCACATCTATGCCTTCACCGCGAATTGCATGTGCATGATGGTCAGCGGCAACCATAACGTGCTGATCACCAACCCACGGGACATCGGCGGCTTCATCAAAGAGCTGAAAAAGTGGCGCTTCTCTGCGTTATTGGGGCTGAACACGTTGTTCGTGGCTTTGATGGAGCACCCGGATTTCAAAAGCCTGGACTTCTCCAACCTCAAACTCACCAACTCCGGGGGCACCGCGCTGGTCAAGGCCACGGCCGAACGCTGGCAGCAACTTACCGGTTGCCGAATTGTTGAAGGTTATGGCCTGACCGAAACCTCCCCGGTGGCCTGCACCAACCCATACGGCGATCAGGCGCGGCTGGGCACGGTGGGGATTCCTGTACCCGGTACGGCGTTGAAAATCATTGATGACAACGGTGTCGAGCTGGCGATTGGAGAGCGTGGCGAGCTGTGCATCAAGGGCCCACAGGTGATGAAGGGGTATTGGCACCGACCGGATGCCACCGCCGAAGTGTTGGATGCTGACGGCTGGTTGAAGACCGGCGACATCGCCGTGATTGATCCGGACGGCTTTGTACGCATCGTCGACCGCAAGAAGGACATGATCATCGTCTCCGGCTTCAACGTGTACCCCAATGAAATCGAAGATGTCGTCATGGCGCACCCTCGGGTCGCCAGTTGCGCGGTGATCGGCGTGCCGGATGATCGCTCGGGCGAAGCGGTGAAGCTGTTCGTGGTGGCGCGGGAGTCGGGCGTGAGTGTTGAAGAGCTCAAGGCCTACTGCAAAGAAAACTTCACCGCCTACAAAGTGCCCAAACACATCGTGCTGCGCGACTCATTGCCAATGACCCCGGTGGGCAAAATCCTGCGTCGTGAGTTGCGTGATATCGCCTGAGTCATTAGTTCCGTAGAGCGTTGTGCCAGACACACCGCTCTCGCAGACACGTCAGCTCCTTGATCAATTTTCAGGCGCTGACGTGTCTGCGAATGGCTCCACACGGAGTCACTGACACCCCATTTTTCGCTGAGTAGTATTTTTACTCTAAATGTGACCAATAGATGTTTATAAGTCACTATTGTGACTGTTCGGGCCACTATTGGCTCTAGTCGACCCCTGGCAAAGCTGCTACTCTCGGCCCGCTTTTTGCCCCATTGGTAAGCAAAAAGCCCGCAACAAAACACAAAAAAATAATCGCATTCAAGCGGTGTGTAGAATTCGCTGTCGCTGAGGAGTCGGCTTCCATGATCGAAAATTTCTGGAAGGATAAATATCCGTCTGGCATTGCTGCCGATATCAATCCTGACGAGTATCCAAATATTCAGGCGGTATTGAAGCAGTCTTGTGAGCGTTTCGCCAACAAACCGGCTTTCAGCAACCTGGGCAAGACCCTCACTTACGGTGAACTGTATGAATTGTCGGGTGCGTTTGCGGCTTACCTGCAACAGCACACCAACCTGCAACCGGGCGACCGTATCGCCGTGCAGTTGCCCAATCTGCTGCAATACCCGATCGCTGTGTTCGGAGCTATCCGCGCCGGCTTGATCGTGGTCAACACCAACCCGCTGTACACCGCGCGGGAGATGGAGCATCAGTTCAACGATTCTGGCGCGAAGGCGTTGGTGTGCCTGGCGAACATGGCGCATCTGGCCGAAAAAGTGGTGCCCAAGACCGAGGTTCAGTACGTCATCGTTACCGAAGTGGCGGATATGCTGTCACCGCTCAAGCGTCTGCTGATCAACAGCGTGATCAAGTACGTGAAGAAAATGGTCCCGGCGTATCACTTGCCCAAGGCGATCAAATTCAATGACGTGCTGAGCAAGGGCCATGGTCAGCCGGTGAAGGACGCTTCGCCTGTCAGCAGCGACGTCGCGGTGTTGCAGTACACCGGTGGCACCACCGGTGTGGCCAAGGGCGCCATGCTGACCCACCGCAACCTGATCGCCAACATGCTGCAATGCAAGGCGCTGATGGGCTCCAACCTGCATGAAGGGTGCGAGATTCTGATCACGCCACTGCCGCTGTATCACATCTATGCCTTCACCTTTCACTGCATGTCGATGATGCTGATCGGCAACCACAACATCCTGATAAGCAACCCGCGTGACCTGCCGGCGATGGTCAAGGAACTGTCGAAGTGGAAGTTCAGTGGCTTTGTCGGCCTCAACACCTTGTTCGTGGCGCTGTGCAATAACGAAGCGTTCCGCAAGCTCGACTTCTCTGGTTTGAAAGTCACCCTCTCCGGCGGCATGGCCCTGCAATTGGCCGCAGCCGAGCGCTGGGAAGCAGTGACCGGTTGCGCGATCTGTGAAGGTTACGGCATGACCGAAACCAGCCCGGTGGCCACGGTCAATCCGATCCAGAAGATTCAGGTGGGCACCATCGGTATTCCGGTGCCATCCACGTTGTGCCGCGTGATCGACGACGAAGGCAATGAGTTGCCATTGGGCGGGGTTGGTGAGTTGTGTGTCAAAGGCCCGCAAGTCATGAAGGGCTACTGGCACAATCAGGAAGCCACCGATGAAATGCTCGACGCCGAGGGCTGGTTGAAAACCGGCGACATCGCGATCATCCAGCCAGACGGTTACCTGCGCATTGTCGATCGCAAGAAAGACATGATTCTGATCTCCGGTTTCAACGTCTACCCCAACGAACTTGAAGACGTGCTGGTGATGTTGCCCGGCGTCCTGCAGTGCGCCGCCATCGGTATCCCTGACGAAAAATCTGGCGAGGCGATCAAGCTGTTCATCGTCGTCAAACCGGGTGTGACCCTGACCAAAGACCAGGTCATGGAACACATGCGTGCCAATGTCACCGGCTATAAAGTGCCGAAGTCGGTTGAGTTTCGCGACGCGTTGCCGACGACCAACGTCGGCAAGATCCTGCGCCGGGAACTGCGTGATGAAGAACTGAAAAAACTTGGCCTGAAAAAATAAGCCAAGCAGCGCTACACCCCAAGCCCCGCCGATGCGGGGCTTGATTGTTTTTGCAGGCGCGCTTGCCCGCGATCAGGTCCGTATGACCGCTTCGCGGCCAATCGCAGTCTCCGGCAGCGCCTACAGGGATTGTGTTGTGCGACAATCCCCGCCTTTGCACCCATCAAAAGACTCTGCGCACCTGATGACTGACGAATCGCCCTCCATCGACCAACTGCTGAAAAACCTCGACCACGCGATGATTTCTGATCGTCATCGCTTTCGTCGTCAGTTGCATGAGCTTCAAAAGAAGCCCGACGAGGCCAAGCTCGCGCAGTGGTCGGCGCGCGTGCAGGCGTCTTTTGCCCAGGTCACGGCCCGGCGCGATAGCCTGCCGGTGATTCGCTACGACGACAGCCTGCCGATTGCCGCCAAGCGCGACGAGATCAAGGCGGCGTTGCTCAAGCATCAGGTGCTGATTATTGCGGGTGAAACCGGCTCAGGCAAAACCACGCAGTTGCCGAAGATCTGCCTGGAAATCGGTCGTGGCCAGCATGGCCTGATCGGCCACACCCAGCCGCGTCGGATCGCTGCCCGCAGCGTGGCAAGCAGGGTCGCCGAAGAGCTGGGGACGCCATTGGGTGCGCTGGTTGGCTATCAAGTGCGTTTCGAAGATCAAAGTGACAGCAACACCCTGATCAAGCTGATGACCGACGGTATTCTGCTGGCTGAAACCCAGCACGACCGCTACCTGGAACGCTACGACACGATCATCGTCGACGAAGCCCACGAACGCAGCCTGAACATCGACTTCCTGCTCGGCTACTTGAAAACCCTGCTGCCGCGTCGCCCTGACCTGAAACTCATCATCACCTCAGCGACCATCGACTTGCAGCGCTTCTCTGAGCACTTCAATGATGCACCGATTGTCGAAGTCTCTGGCCGGACGTTCCCGGTGGAAACCTGGTACCGCCCGCTGACGTCCCAGCAGGACGAGGAGGGCAATGCGGTCGAAGACGATTTGACGGTCGATCAGGCGATTCTGGCGACCCTTGATGAGCTGGAAGCGTTCGAGCGCAGTGAACGCAAGAGCCCCGGCGATGTGCTGGTGTTTTTGCCGGGCGAACGGGAAATCCGCGATGCCGCAGAGATGCTGCGCAAGGCTCAACTCAAACACACCGAAATCCTGCCGTTGTACGCACGCCTGTCGCCTGCCGAACAGCAACGGATTTTTCAGTCCCATCCGGGACGGCGTGTGGTGTTGGCGACCAACGTTGCCGAAACCTCGTTGACGGTGCCCGGCATTCGCTACGTGATTGACAGCGGTACTGCACGGATCAGCCGTTACAGCTATCGCGCCAAGGTTCAGCGTCTGCCCATCGAAGCGGTTTCCCAAGCCAGCGCCAACCAACGCAAGGGTCGTTGCGGCCGGGTCGAGCCGGGGCTGTGCGTGCGCCTGTACAGCGAAGAAGATTTCAACGGCAGACCGGAGTTTACCGATCCGGAAATCCTGCGGACCAACCTGGCGGCCGTGATTCTGCAGATGCTGCATTTGCGTCTGGGCGAGATCACTGACTTCCCCTTTATCGAGCCACCCGACGGCAAGGCCATCAGCGACGGTTTCAACCTGTTGCAAGAGTTGTCGGCGGTCAACCGCGAGAACCAGCTGACGCCGCTGGGTCGCCAGTTGGCGCGCTTGCCGGTGGACCCGCGCATGGGGCGCATGTTGCTGGAGGCGGCCAAACAAGGCAGCTTGCAGGAAGTCTTGATCGTTGCCAGTGCCATGTCGGTGCAGGACGTTCGCGAACGTCCGCCAGAGCGGCAACAGGCGGCGGATCAGGCCCACGCGCAATGGAAGGACATCGATTCCGACTTCGCCGGGCTGGTCAATCTGTGGCGCGGTTTTGAAGAGCAACGCCTGGCCCTGACTGCCAGCCCGCTGCGCAACTGGTGCCGCAAAAACTTCCTCAACTACCTGCGCCTGCGCGAGTGGCGCGATTCCCATCGGCAATTGAGCCTGATCTGTCGCGACCTGCAGTTGACGGTCAACCAGGAACCGGCCGATTACACCAAGTTGCACAAGGCCGTGCTGTCGGGCTTGCTCAGTCAGATCGGGCAGAAGACCGAAGACGGTGATTACCTGGGCGCGCGCCAGCGGCGGTTCTGGATTCATCCGTCGTCCGGCCTGGGCAAGAAACGCCCGCAATGGCTGATGGCCGCCGAGCTGGTGGAAACCACCAAGCTCTACGCGCGCATGGTGGCCAAGATCGATGCGGACTGGATCGAGCCGTTGGCCGGGCACCTGATCAAGAAGAACCATTTCGAGCCGCATTGGGAGAAAAAACGCGGCCAGGTCGTGGCGTTCGAACAGATCACTTTGTTCGGCCTGATTGTGGTCGGTCGGCGTCCGGTGCATTACGGTCCGATCGATCCTCAGGTATCCCGTGAACTGTTCATCCGTGAAGGGCTGGTGCGTGGCGAGATTCTTTCGCGGGCCAAGTGCCTGACCGCCAACACTCAGTTGCTGGAACAACTCGACGAGCTCGAGGCCAAGGCCCGCCGTCGTGACATTCTGGCCGACGAAGACACGCTGTTCAGTTTCTACGAAGCACGGGTCCCGGCGGAGATTCATCAAACCGCGACCTTCGACAGTTGGTACAAGGTCGAAAGCCAGAAAAATCCGCAGCTTCTGATAATGCGCGAAGAAGACGTGCTGGCCCGCGAAGCCAGCGAAATCACGGCAGCGTATTACCCGGACACCCTGCGCCTGGGCGATCTGACCCTGGCGCTGAGTTATCACTTCGAGCCCAATCATCCGCGCGACGGTGTAACCCTGCGGGTGCCCGCGCCATTGCTGCCGGCATTGCCTGGCGAGCGTCTGGAATGGCTGGTACCGGGGTTGCTGGAAACCAAATGCATCGCGTTGGTGCGCAACCTGCCCAAGGTGGTTCGCAAAAACTTTGTGCCGGTGCCTGACTTCATCAAGGCCGCGTTGCAGCGCATCACCTTCGGCGAGGGCTCGTTGCCGCATGCGCTGGGGCGTGAGCTGCTGCGCATGACTGGCGCACGGGTGACGGACGAAGCCTGGGTCGAAGCGGCCCAGCAGCTCGACGGCCATCTGAAGATGAACCTGGAAATCCTCGACGGCAGCGGTAAGTTCCTCGGTGAAGGACGTGAGCTGGCCGAGTTGACGGCGCGTTTCGCCGAGGCCAGCCAAGCGGCATTGGCCGCGCCGCAAACCTCGAAAAGCCAACTGCCTGTCGAGGCCAAAATCTTCGCCCCTGTGGCCGAAAAAACCCAACAAAACATCGCGGGCCTGTCGATGACGGTTTACCCGGCGCTGGTCGAAGAGTCTGGCACGGTCAAGGAAGGGCGCTTCTCTACGCCTGCTGAAGCGGAGTATCAACACCGTCGGGCCTTGCAGCGCCTGCTGTTGCAGCAACTCGCCGAACCCGCCAAGTTCCTGCGCAGCAAATTGCCGGGGCAGACCGAACTGGCGTTGCTCCACCGCGAACTGGGCCGGGTCGATGGGTTGATCGAAGACATTCTGTTGGCCAGCCTCGACAGCTGCATTCTTGATGGCGAAGACAGCCTGCCGCGTGACGGTGCCGGGCTGGCGGCACTGGCCGAACGCAAACGTGCCGGCTGGACCGAGCATGCTGAGCGCCTGGCGAAACTGACACTGGATATCCTTACCCTGTGGCATGGCCTGCAAAAGCGCTTCAAGGGCAAGATTGATCTGGCGCAGGCGGTAGCGCTCAACGACATCAAGTCGCAGCTGAAGTATCTGGTGTATCCGGGCTTCGTCCGCGAAACGCCTGCGCAGTGGCTCAAGGAGCTGCCGCGCTATTTGAAATCCATCGAAATGCGCCTGGAAAAACTGCCCGGCCAAGTGCAGAAAGACCGGGTCTGGAGCATCGAACTGGCGGGCTTGTGGGCTCAGTATCAGGCCCGCGCCGGCAAGCATGCCCAGGAAGGTAAGCGCGACGCAGAGTTGGTGCTGTATCGCTGGTGGCTGGAGGAATATCGCGTGTCGCTGTTTGCCCAGCAGTTGGGGACAAAAATTCCGGTCTCGGACAAGCGTCTGAGTAAGCAATGGAGCCAGGTGGATGGCTGAATAGCGCGAAAATCGGGCCGATATGGCACACTTCGCGTCATTGTTCGCAGACTGTCTGATAGAGCTGTCGCTGACAGCGCCGACGTCTTCGCGATTGAATTCGCGAAGACGCCAGCCCAGGTGCCGGAGATCGGCCCGCCTGCCAACTGATCCAACCTGAAACCCGTGCCTTAACGGGATAACTTTCCGTACGTATTGGTACGTTTGTGCCAATCTTCAAGCCCAGCAAGTCGTTGCTTGCAACGATCAATAAGAGAGGAACGACCGTGTATAACGTCGTCATCAGTGGCACTGGCCTGTATACCCCGGCCAACAGCATTTCCAACGATGAGCTGGTGCAGTCTTTCAATGCCTATGTCGCCCTGTTCAATGCCGAAAACGCGTCAGCGATTGAGCGCGGAGACGTTCAGGCGCTGACAGAATCGAGCGCTGCTTTTATCGAAAGAGCCTCCGGCATCAAAAGCCGCTTCGTCATGGACAAGGAAGGCATACTCGATCCGCTGCGCATGGCGCCGCGTTTGCCAGAACGTTCCAATGACGAGTGGTCGATCCTCTGCCAGATGGGCGTCGCTGCCGCCGAACAAGCCTTGCAACGCGCAGGCAAAACCGCTGCCGACATCGACGGCGTGATTGTCGCCTGCTCCAACCTGCAACGTGCTTATCCGGCGATCTCTATCGAAATTCAGGACGCGCTGGGTGTCCAGGGTTTCGGCTTTGACATGAACGTTGCCTGTTCGTCCGCGACGTTCGGTATCCAGCAAGCGTGCAACACCGTTCAGTTGGGTCAGGCCCGCGCGGTATTGGTGATAAGCCCGGAAATCTGTACCGGCCACTTGAATTTCCGTGACCGCGACAGCCACTTCATCTTTGGCGATGCCGCTACGGCCGTGGTCATCGAGCGTGCAGACCTCGCGACCTCGCCGCATCAGTTCGACATTGTCAGCACCAAACTGCTGACCAAATTCTCCAACAATATTCGCAACAACTTTGGCTTCCTCAACCGCGCAGGGGAAGAGGGCATCGGTGCCCCGGACAAACTGTTCGTGCAGGAAGGCCGCAAAGTATTCCGTGACGTGTGCCCGATGGTGGCTGAGCTGATCGGCACCCATTTGCAGGAAAACAACCTGAACGTCAGCGATATCAAGCGTTTCTGGTTGCATCAAGCCAACCTCAGCATGAACCACTTGATTGTGAAGAAACTGCTGGGTCGCGAAGCCTCGCTGGAAGAAGCGCCGGTGATTCTCGACACGTACGCCAATACCAGTTCGGCCGGTTCAGTGATCGCGCTGCACACGTACCAGGACGACTTGCCGAGCGGCGCGCTGGGCGTGCTCAGCTCGTTCGGTGCCGGCTACTCAATCGGCAGCGTAATCCTGCGTAAGCATTGATCGACGATGTCTGCTGCTGACGACGCGTTACTGATTCAACGCCTGCTGGCTGGCGAACAGCGGGCGTATCGCGAATTGGTCAGCACCTATCAGAGTGCGATGCGGGCCGTGGCGTACGCCATTGCCGGCAGTCGTCACGCTGATGAGGTGGTGCAGGAAGCCTGGCTTGCCGTGGTGCGCAATCTGGCAAAATTTCAGGCGCGCTCTAGCCTGAAAACCTGGTTGCTGACCATCACTGCCAATGCGGCAAAAACCCGCTACAAACACAACCGCCGCGAAGTGCTGCTGGACGACCTGCCATCGCCTCACGGCACCCTTGGCGATGAGCGTTTTGCCAGCGACGGGCACTGGCGCGTGGCGCCCTTCGCCTGGCATGAGGACACGCCCGAAGCGCTGCTGACCGAAAACGAATTGCGCGAATGCCTCGAACACACCTTGCTCACCTTGCCCCAATTGCAGAGCAGCGTATTGCTGTTGCGTGAGCGACAGGGCCTGGAAGTGGAAGAGATCTGTAATCTTTTGGAGATATCGCTCTCTAATGCGCGAGTCCTGCTGCATCGGGCGCGCTTGAAGGTGTTTGCGACCGTCGAGCATTTTGAGGAGACGGGCGAATGTTGACGTGTAAGGAACAGGTAGCGCGATCCAGCGATTTTCTCGACGGCCAGTTGAGCGTTCGTGAGCGATTTCAGGCGCGCCATCATCTGCTGTTCTGCCCTAATTGCCGACGTTTCATCAAGCAAATGCGCTTGATGCGCGCCACGTTGCGGGCGATGCGCGAACCGCCGATTGCCGATCTGGATGAGATCGCCCTGCGCCTGGCGCATGAGCAGCAGATGTTCGGCAAGGATTAGCACATGGCAAAGGCCTCGCCTCGTCGGGGTTTTTTATTTCGGCTTACTCGGCGGATGCGCGATACTCGCCAGGCTTGTGTGCGATAACGCGTGGGGAATGCTGATGCCGCTACAACGTTTGGACAGCCTTTCAGCGCTGGCACCTGAGCTGTGGGACGCCTTGGTGCCCACTGCCCAGCCTTTTTTACGCCATGCCTTTCTCAGCTCACTGGAAGACAGCGGCAGCCTCGGGCCACATTCAGGTTGGCGAGCAGAACACCTGCTGCACTACGAAAATGGCCAGCTGATTGCGGCGCTGCCCAGCTACCGTAAATGGCATTCCTATGGCGAGTACGTGTTTGACCACGCGTGGGCTGATGCCTGCAAACGCGCCGGTATCGACTATTACCCGAAGCTGTTGGTCGCCGTGCCGTTCAGCCCGGTGAGCGGGCCGCGTTTACTGTCGGCGACCCCGGAAGCCGGGATTGAGCTGTTGGCGTGCCTGCCCGGTTACATCGACATCGAAAAGCTGTCGAGCGCGCACATCAACTTCACCGATCCGGTGGCCGACGCCCTGCTGGCGGAACAGCCGGGTTGGTTGCAGCGGTTGGGTTGCCAGTTTCATTGGCAGAATCGCGGTTATCGCGACTTCCAGGACTTTCTTGACGCCTTGAGTTCGCGCAAGCGTAAGCAGATGCGCAAAGAGCGCGAACAAGTGGCGGGGCAGGGCATTGAGTTCGAATGGCTGGAAGGCCATCAACTGAGCGAAGCGCAATGGGACTTCGTGTATGCCTGTTATGCCAACACCTATGCCGTACGCCGACAAACGCCGTACCTGACTCGCGAGTTCTTCAGCCTCCTGGCAGAGCGCATGCCTGAAGCGATTCGTGTGGTCTTGGCCAAGCAGGGCTCAAGGCCGGTGGCGATGGCGTTCAGCCTGATCGGCGGCGACAGTTTCTATGGGCGCTACTGGGGGTGCCTGGCCGAGTTCGACCGGTTGCACTTCGAGACCTGCTTTTACCAAGGCATGGATTACGCGATCGCCCATGGGGTGCAGCGTTTCGATGCCGGCGCTCAGGGCGAACACAAGTTGATTCGGGGTTTTGAACCGGTCATCACCCACTCCTGGCATTACCTGGCGCATCCAGGGTTGAAGGCGGCGGTCAGCGACTTCCTCGACCAGGAGCGCGAAGGCATCCTGGCCTACGCCGAAGAGGCGCGGACCGCGTTGCCGTATCGGCAGGATTGAGATTTAAGGCACCTGATCGGGCCATCTTCAATCAATCCCGACAAACCCGCCGGTCTGATGCTGCCATAGCCGCGCATACAGGCCGCCATGGGCCAGCAGCTCAGCGTGGGTGCCGCTCTCGGCGATCTGGCCTTTTTCAAGGACCACCAGACGGTCCATGCGGGCGATGGTCGAGAGCCGGTGGGCGATGGCGATCACCGTTTTGCCTTGCATCAGCGTTTCCAGGCTTTCCTGGATCGCCGCTTCAACCTCCGAATCCAGGGCTGAGGTCGCTTCGTCCATGATCAGGATGGGCGCGTCCTTGAGCAGTACGCGAGCGATAGCGATCCGCTGCCGTTGACCACCCGACAGCTTGACCCCGCGCTCGCCGACATGCGCGTCGAAGCCTGTGCGGCCTTCAGCGTCGGACAACAGCGGAATAAACTCATCGGCGCGGGCCTTGCGTACCGCTTCCCACAGTTCGGCATCGGTGGCGTCGGGTTTGCCATAGAGCAAGTTGTCACGGATCGAACGGTGCAGCAGCGAGGTGTCCTGGGTGATCATGCCGATGCGTTCGCGCAGGCTCTCCTGGGCAACGTGAGAAATGTCCTGCCCATCGACCAGAATCTGTCCGCCTTGCAGGTCATACAGGCGCAGCAGCAGGTTGACCAACGTTGATTTGCCCGCGCCGGACGGCCCGATCAAGCCGATTTTTTCGCCGGGTTTGATGTCCAGATTCAGGCCGTGGATGATTCCGCTGCTTTTGCCGTAGTGGAAATCGACATGCTCGAACTTCACACCGCCGCGCTCGACCTTCAATGCAGGCGCTGGCTCGCGGTCGGTGACGCTGACTGGTTGAGCAATGGTTTGCAGGCCGTCCTGGACCATGCCGATGTTCTCGAAGATGCCGTTGACCACCCACATGATCCAGCCGGACATGTTGACGATGCGGATCGCCAGCCCGGTCGCCAGGGCGATGGCGCCCACCGAAATCGAGGATTGGGTCCACAACCACAGGGCCAGGCCCGTGGTGCTGACGATCAACACCCCGTTCATGGAGGTGATCACCGTGTCCATGGCCGTGACCACGCGACCGGCCAGTTGGCTTTTTTCAGTCTGTTCGCTGATCGCTTCCCGAGCGTATTGCTGCTCGAAATTAGTGTGAGCGAACAGTTTGAGGGTGGTGATGTTGGTGTAGCCGTCGACAATACGACCCATCAGCTTGGAGCGGGCCTCCGACGACACCACCGAGCGTTCTTTGACTCGCGGCACGAAGTAGCACAGGGCGAGGATGTAGCAGACGATCCAGGCCAACAGCGGGATCATCAGGCGCCAGTCGGCTTCGGCGAACAGCACCAGTGAGCCGATGGCGTAGATCAGCACATGCCACAAGGCGTCCACCGCCTGCACCGCTGAATCACGCAGCGAGTTACCGGTCTGCATGATCCGCTGGGCGATGCGTCCGGCGAAGTCATTCTGGAAAAAATTGAGGCTCTGTTTGAGCACATAGCTGTGGTTCTGCCAGCGAATCATGCTGGTCATGCCGGGGCTGATGGTCTGGTGCACGAGCAGGTCATGCAGGCCGACGAAGATCGGTCGGAACACCAGCGCAACCACCGCCATCCAGATCAGCTCAGTGCTGTGCACACTGAAAAAATCGGCATTGGGCGTGCCTTGGGCCAGGTCGATGATCCGGCTCAGGTAACTGAACAGCGCGACTTCGATCAGGGCGCCAATCAGCCCGACCACCAGCAACGCGACGAAGCTCGGCCACACCTGACGCAGGTAATAAATATAAAACGGCAGGACTTTGTTCGGTGGGGCGGCAGTGGGGGCGTCGCGGAAAATATCGATCAGTTGTTCAAAACGACGATAGAACATTGGTTCTGACGCCCGCCGCAGCAGGCTCTCCTTGCAGGTGAAAAACTTCCCTCATCACACCGCCTGTCTCCGACGTTGCTCACGGCGGTTGCAGGCGGTCCGATGTGCATCGACTTAGTCGATACGTTTGGCTGACTTAATCAACACAGGGGTTGAGGGTACGTTTTGCATGCCTTTTTGGGTGCCGGTAGGCGTCTGGGCGATCTGGTCGACCACGTCCATGCCTTTGATGACTTTACCGAACACCGCATACCCGAAGTCGCGAGCGCCGTTGTCGAGCATGTCATTGTCTTTGTGGTTGATGAAGAACTGGCTAGTGGCCGAGTTTACGTCCGACGTCCGCGCCATTGCGATGGTGCCACGCACGTTATGCAGGCCATTGTTGGCTTCGTTTTTGATCGGGTCTTTGGTCGGTTTTTGTACCATGTACTGATTAAACCCACCGCCCTGAATCATGAAGCCCGGAATGACCCGGTGAAAGATGGTGTTGGCGTAGAAGCCGCTGTCGACATAGCCCAGGAAGTTCTGGGTACTGATCGGCGCCTTGGTGTCTTCAAGCTCGATGACGATCTCGCCCATGTCGGTGGTCAGCAGGACGTGGGTCGGCTTGGCGGGCGGTTGTGCGGCCATCAGGTTGGCGGCGAACAGCACGGAACAGGCGGCGAGGACGATTTTTTTCAGCATGGGTCAGTGATCCTGGGTAGTGGTTTCGACTGCAAAAAAGCAATTCATGCGGGTGCGATCAAGGGCACAAGGTAAGCACGTTTGGGTTTTTTTGGACAGTGCCGGGCGCACTGTCCGAACGGATAGCGCCCGGATGGAGGTGCCCCCTACGATTCATTCATCGGCCTGAAGCCGCTTCAACGTCATCGACAAATGCCAGCAGTTCCCGGTTGAATGCTTCAGGTTGATCCAGCGGCGTCGCGTGCCGGGAGTCTTTGATCACGACCAGTCGAGCCTGGCGGATCAGGCCCACGTAAGCTTCTTTCAAGGCCACCGGGGTGTAATCGTGATCGGCGCTAACGATCAGGGTCGGGCAACTGATTCGTGACAGTTTTTCCTGCACGCCCCAACCGACGATGGCATCGAAACTGGCGAGATAAGCGCGTTTGTCGTTTTGCCCCCAGCGCTCGGCGATTTTGTTGCGCAGGTCGGCTTGCTCGGGTTTGGGGAACAGGGTCTGGCCCAGGCCCTTGCCGATGGCGGACATGCTGAACAGCCGCCCCAGGCCCCAGCGTTTAGCCCATTGCAAACCGTCGTTGGCGGTTTTGAGTTTGACTTGTGGCGCGCTGTTCACGATGCACAGGCTTTTGAGCAAGGTCGGGTGATCGACCGCCAATTGAAAGCCGATCATCCCGCCCATCGACAGCCCGACCAGGTGCACCGGCCCCAGCTGCAAATGTTCAATCAGCGCTTCGACGTCGGCGGCAAAACCGGGAATGCTGTAGCGCTCATTGGGCTTGTCGGAGCGACCGTGGCCGCGCATGTCCATGGCGATGACGCGGTAGTGCGCGGCCAGGGTCGGGATCTGGTATTCCCAGTCCTGGCAGCTTGAACCCAGGCCGTGCACCAATAGCAGCGGCGAACCCTGACCATATTCTTCGTAGTGCAATGAACAGCCGTCATGCTCAAAAAAGGCCATGGTCGATTTCCCTGTCAGGCTTGTTGTGGGGCCGCAAATGCGGTGCTCAGCGGGGCCGTGTCGAAGGTGCGGATCAGGTCGATCAGAATCTGCGTCGCGGGGCCCAGCGATTTGTCCTTGCTCGAGTAAAGATAGAACACCGGATGACGGCTGCCGCCTTGATCCAGCGGCAGGGCTTTGAGTGTGCCTTCCTGGAGTTCGCGCTCGATCACGTGCCGTGGCAGCCAGGCGAAGCCCAGGCCGCTGCTGACAAAGGTCGCGGCGGTTGCCAGGCTGCCTACCGTCCAGCGTTGTTCAGCGCCCAGCCAGCCGACATCGCGGGGCTGTTGACGGCCGGAGTCGCGGATCACGACTTGCAGGTGACTTTCCAGGTCCTGGAAATTCAACTCGCGATTCATTTGATGCAGCGGGTGCTCCGGGTGGGCGACGGCGACGAACTCGACGGCGCTCATTTCGGTCCCCAGATACCCAGGTATGCTGAAGCCGCTAATGGCCAGATCGGCCACGCCTTCAAGGAGCACTTCTTCGACCCCGGACAACACTTCCTCGCGCAACCGCACGCGACAGCCGCGGCTTTGCGGCATGAACGCGGTCAAGGCTCGCACCAGTCGCGCGTTAGGGTAGGCGGCATCGACCACCAGCCGCACCTCCGCCTCCCAGCCTTGCTCCATATGGTGGGCCAGGTCCTCCAGTTGACTGGCCTGCTTGACCAACTGCCGGGAGCGACGCAAGAGCACCCCGCCAGCGTCGGTCAACACCGCTTTACGCCCATCGATACGCAATAGCGGCACGCCAAGCTGGTCTTGCATCCGGGCCACGGTGTAGCTCACGGAAGACTGCGAGCGGTGCAACGCTTCGGCCGCTTGGGCGAAGCCACCGTGGTCGACCACCGCTTGGAGTGTCCGCCATTGATCCAGGGTCACGCGGGGCGCTTTCATCACTCGCTCCTCTTGTCTAAGCTGGCACTCCAAATTGGAGACTGCCGAATGAAAAAATTCTGTTGTGTGTTGTTGGCGTTGTTGCCCGTCAGTGCGTTCGCGTATCCGATTGACGTGGAAAAGGAATACACCGGTGTTCAGATCGACTACACCAGCCACGATACCGACTACGACATGGGCGCCATCACGCTGAACAACTACGGCACCGTTGATGCTCAGTGCGTGGTGGTGTTCAGCAATGGCCCTGAAGCACCGCGCACCCGGCGGGTCAGCGTTCTTGCAAAAAAGAGCGTGGACGTCTCCGCCAAGTTCAGTCGCAGCATCATCAAGCTGCGGATCAAGCTGACCTGCGAGCCTAAATAAATGACGGAACGGGGCGGGTTCGCTCTCAAACGAGAATAGTGCCCCGTTTTCGATAAAACAATTTATTAGATGGTTTGTAGCAGATTTTTACGCTTTTTAATCGATACGTTCCTGTCTAACCTCAACTCCATCGATTCAAGACACTCTTCGATGGAGGCAACATCCCATGTCCCGCGTACTGATCATTGAAAGCAGCGCCCGCCAGCAAGACTCGGTCTCACGCCAATTGACGCAGCAATTCATCAGCCAGTGGCAGGCTGCGCATCCGGCGGATCAGATAACCGTGCGTGACCTGGCGATCAACCCTGTGCCGCATCTGGATTCAACCTTGCTCGGAGGCTGGATGAAACCGGCCGAGCAACGCAATGAAATCGAGCAACTGGCCCTTGAGCGCTCCAATCAACTGACGGATGAACTGGTCGCAGCCGATGTGTTGGTGCTGGCCGCGCCCATGTACAACTTTGCGATCCCCAGCACCCTCAAAGCCTGGTTCGACCATGTGCTGCGTGCCGGCGTGACCTTTAAATACGGCGAGACAGGTCCGCAGGGGCTGCTCATCGGCAAGCGTGCCTATGTATTGACAGCTCGCGGTGGTATCTACGCGGGCAGCAGCCTCGATCATCAGGAACCCTACCTGCGTCAAGTGCTCGGCTTTGTCGGCATCCACGACGTCACGTTCATTCACGCCGAAGGCCTGAACATGGGCGGTGATTTCCTCGAGAAAGGCCTGAATCAGGCCAAAGCAAAACTCGCCCAGGTCGCCTGATCCCTGCGCTCCACCGACTTCCCTTGGCACCTTTTGCTCCTTGGGTGTACTGCCCGATCATCCTTGTGATGATCGGGCTTTTATTTGCCTGTCCATCCGGCCCGAAAATCCATACCGCTGGGCTGCTGATACTGGCTTAGCCCAAACTCCGGCATCACTGCCAGCAAGTAATCGAAGATGTCGCCCTGAATCCGCTCGTAATCGGCCCAGGCGGTGGTCCGGGTGAAGCAGTAGATTTCCAGGGGGATGCCCTGTGCGGTGGCCTGCATCTGCCGGACCATGCACGTCATCTCTGGCTGGATATCCGGGTGGCTGTTCAGATAGGCCAGCGCATAGGCGCGGAATGTACCGATATTGGTCATGCGTCGACGGTTGGCGGACAGTGCGGCGACATTGCCCTGGGCTTCGTTCCAGCTTTTCAGTTCAGCCTGTTTACGGCCGATGTAATCAGTCAGCAGATGAATCTGAGTGAGTTTTATTTCTTCGTCGTCGCGCACGAAACGCACGCCGCTGGCATCGATGAACAGGCTGCGTTTGATCCGGCGCCCGCCGGATTGCTGCATGCCGCGCCAGTTTTTGAACGACTCGGACATCATTCGCCAGGTCGGAATCGAGACGATGGTTTTATCAAAATTCTGCACTTTGACCGTATGCAGAGTGATGTCCACCACGTCACCGTCGGCACCGACTTGTGGCATTTCGATCCAGTCGCCGACCCGCAGCATGTCGTTGCTGGTCAACTGCACGCTGGCGACGAATGACAGCAGGGTGTCTTTGTAGACCAACAGAATCACTGCCGACATTGCGCCCAGGCCCGACAACAGCAGCAGCGGCGACCGGTCTATCAGGGTCGCGACGATAATGATTGCGCCAAAGATGTACAGAATCATCTTCGCCAGTTGTACGTAGCCTTTAATCGAACGGGTGCGGGCGTGAGCGGTGCGGGCGTAGATATCCAGCAGAGCATTGAGCAGGGCGCCGAGGGCCAGCACCTGGAACAGGATGGTGAACGCCAGCGCCACATTCCCGAGGAAGTGGTTGCTGGTCTTGCTCAGTTCCGGCACCAGGTTCAGCCCGAACTGGATGACCAGAGAAGGCACCATCTGCGCTAACCGGTGAAAAAGCTTGTTGTGCAGTAAATCGACAACCCAGTGCATGGCCGGTTGTCGGCCCAGCAATTTGGCCATGTGCAGGATGACGAAACGCGCCACCCGGCCCAACGCCAGCGCGACAACCAACAGCAGCACCAACCCCAAACCAGCGTGTAATGCAGGGTGTTGATCGAGCATGCCCCAGAGTTCCTGGGTGCGTAGCCATACCGTTTGAATGTCCATGGGTGCGAGTGATAGTCCTGTCATTAGGGTCAGCAATTAGAACATTCCTGCCCCCTAATCGTCCGTCGTGTGCAAATCGAGTAACAAAAAACTCACCTTTTACTAAAGAAATAGCCCTTATGTCGTAAAGAAACTCGGCCTCGGCGCTCGAAACCGTTAGGCTATGCGACTGTTTTTTTGTTTTTCGTCGAGGTAGCACCCGTGTTTTCCCAATTCGCCCTGCACGAACGCCTGCTTAAAGCCGTGGCCGAGCTTAAATTTGTCGAGCCTACGCCTGTGCAAGCAGCAGCCATCCCGCTGGCGCTGGAAGGGCATGACCTGCGGGTGACTGCCCAAACCGGCAGCGGCAAAACTGCGGCTTTCGTGCTGCCAATCCTCAATCGCCTGATGGGCCCGTCCAAGGTTCGCGTCGACATTCGCGCAGTGATTCTGCTGCCGACCCGCGAACTGGCGCAGCAGACCCTCAAGGAAGTCGAGCGGTTCTCCCAGTTCACGTTCATCAAATCCGGCCTGATCACTGGCGGTGAGGACTTCAAGGTCCAGGCCGCCATGTTGCGCAAGGTTCCGGATATCCTGATCGGCACCCCTGGGCGCCTGCTGGAGCAACTCAACGCCGGTAACCTGGACCTGTCGCAGGTCGAAGTGCTGGTGCTTGATGAAGCCGACCGCATGCTCGACATGGGCTTTGCCGAAGACGTCGAACGTCTGGCCGGCGAGTGCAAGAATCGCGAGCAAACCCTGCTGTTCTCGGCAACCACCGGCGGTGCCGGCCTGCGCGAAATGATCAGCAAGATCCTGACGGATCCACAGCACCTGCAAGTCAACAGCGTGAGTGAGCTGGCTGCGGGTACGCGTCAGCAGATCATCACTGCCGACCACAACAGCCATAAAGAGAAGATCGTCCATTGGCTGCTGGCCAACGAGACGTATCAAAAAGCTATTATCTTCACCAACACCCGCGCCATGGCCGACCGCCTTTATGGTCGTTTAGTCGCGCTGGAGTACAAGGCATTTGTTCTGCACGGCGACAAGGACCAGAAAGATCGCAAGCTGGCCATCGACCGTCTGAAGCAGGGCGGCGTGAAGATCCTGGTAGCCACTGATGTGGCGGCCCGTGGTCTGGACGTTGAAGGTCTCGACATGGTGATCAACTTCGATATGCCACGCAGTGGCGATGACTACGTCCACCGTATTGGCCGTACTGGCCGTGCCGGTGGCGAAGGTCTGGCAATTTCGTTGATCTGCCATGGCGACTGGAACTTGATGTCCAGCGTCGAGCGCTATTTGAAGCAGAGCTTCGAGCGTCGTGTGATCAAGGAAGTCAAAGGCACCTACGGCGGGCCGAAAAAGGTCAAGGCGTCGGGCAAGGCTGTCGGCGTGAAGAAGAAAAAGACCGGCGACAAGAAAACCGACAAGAAAGGCAGCGCCAAGGCGCCGACCAAACGCAAGATAACCAATCGGCCAAAAACCGACGCGTTGTCGTTGGTCAGTGCAGACGGCAAGGCTCCGTTGAAAAAACGCAAGCCAGAAGCGCCTGCTGCTGAATAAGCCGTAAGCGATTCAAAAAAAGCCTGGCGTCCCCCGTGACGCTGGGCTTTTTTGTGGGCGAAATCTGTGTTGCGCAGGCCTTGTAGGCGACAGATCAGCCATCTGCCTTCTGCGCTGCGCGGTCCAGATCCTTGATTCGCTGATCGATCAACTGGCATTTGTCTGGCAAGTCCTTGCTGGCGGTGTCCAGGTTCATGTCTTTAATCTCCTGATTTATCTCCTTGGCCTTCGTCGGATTTTTCTGAGTGATTTTCTGTACTTCCTGGGCCAGTTGCTCACGCTTGGCCGTGGCTTCTTCCGGGGTACAGGCCCAGGTAGGGATGGCGGTCAGTAAGGTCAGGGCGGTGGTGATGCTCAGCAGGGTTTTCATGGTCTGTCTCTTTGCGATGGGCTTACTTTATTGAGGGTGGGGCCCGGCAAAAGTTCTGCGCCTGACGGACGCTGAACGACCACTGCGAGAACCTGTCACAACCTATGAGTGCCAATCCCGATGGCGGGAGGCCACGGACATTACCCATGCTGGCTGGAGGTTGGATCATGACGCAATACAACTGGGACCTTATCGAACGCCTGCTTCACGAAGTGCAGAATAGCGCAGACAAAAGTTTTGCCCCGCGTGCTTACGCCGAAGACCAGGCGGCTGCTCAGGCGGCTGATGGCGAGCCCACCGGCAATCTGGATCATCTCAAAACGTTGGCTGCGGACTATGAAGCCTTGCTGCTCAAGCGCGGATTTATCGAGACTCGTCCTGAAGAGCAAGGTGGCAATGGCGAAAATTTTGTCCTGACCCCGCGCGGCGCGAGCTTGTTGGCGCTACTTGATAGCAGCATTCCGGGCAGTGAGCATCCGCGCCAGATACTGGACGAACAGGCCGATGCGTTGGACCCCGACACCTTTGATCAAGTCGCTGCCAAGGCGCAGATTGCTTGAATGAGTAGGGCGCGCTGAGCCATTAGCAGGCAACACGACGTGTCCCGGCCGCGCCCTCAGAAAAACGAGCGCACGGCCTTGAGGGTGAACATCCCTTCGCACTGGGCGTTATGCCCCGTGTAAGCACTGCAACTGTTGCCGCTCAGGCTTGAGTCGCTGTAAGTCAGGTTGAGGTCGACCCCAAACCAGGGGCGCGAGACATTCAGCGACCAGTCATTGAAGGCGCTCACCGCACTGCCGTCGCTGATCATTTGCGGTGTATCGAACTGGTGATTGGCGTACTGCACCCGCAGGCCAAGACCCAGTGGCTGAAGCGTGCCCAAGTCAACGAACAAGGTGCTGTTGCGATTCCCGGGGTCGTTGCTGAGTGCGGCGCCAAAGCGGCTGCCCAGCACGGTCAGCCCAGCGTAGAACTGGTGGCTGTCGGTCTGGCTGGCGTCCGGGTAGGTGTAGCGGATCATCCCCAGTTCATAGCCCAGGGTTTTGTCGAAGGGTTTCTTGAAGCCCAGGTACGAATCGACTTCCAGGGCAGCGCTGGAGGTGGCGCCCACGCTGGGTGACCATTGCCCCGCGTACCAGCCACTGTCGTGGGTCAGGTCCAGCCCGCCATGGAACGAGCCGACACCGGTAGGCTGCACCAAACCTTGCGCCATGCTACGTGCCGGTGTGCTACCGAGCTTGAGGTCGAAGTCGCCGAGGTCGCGCTCCAGCAGTTGCGCGGAGGCCGACTGGTAGACCAGCAAGGCACTGAGCGCCAGCGCTCGATAGGTGTACGTGGACATGCTTCACTCCTGAAGAAGGCGACGGAGTGTCAGGGGTGACGTTGGCGCGCCTCTGGATTTGCGCGCAGGATCACGCAGAACCCGCGAAATAGAGCCTTGCAAGGATACCGGTGAAATGTGGGAGGTGCGGACCGTTCGTCGATCCGGTCGAATTGCCGAGGGGTTAGAGCACCGGAGTGATCAAGCCGTTGGCGACATGGAGGGCTTGCTCGAACGACGGGTAACCGCTCTTGGCGACATCCAGGTCGGCATAGTTGGCGCGGTACTGTTCGGCTTTTTTGGCGTCGCTGCTGGCCAGTTGCTGGGCGAGCAGGGCGATTGCCAGTGGATGATTACGCTTGGCTGCCAGTTCGAGCAGGTCAATGGCTTCAGCGTTATCGCTGTTCGCACGTATCAAGAGGACAGCCTGATAAAACTCGGCTTCACCGCTTCTGTCCTGGCTGGCAGCACGCTCGAGCAATGCCTTGGCCAGTTCGATATTGTCGCTACCGCCTGCGCTGATCATCAGCTTGGCCTGGAGCATGTCGTTCTGATAGAGCAGATGCGTTGAGCGACAGAGGGAGTCGCCGGACGGTTCGTCGTAGCGGGTTGAGGTGTCGCAACGATGTGATGCACAACCACCCAGGCAAAGCAGTGCGCAGAAAAACATCCATTTGTTCATTGTGGATTCCGCGAAAGGAACTGACCGTCAAGTCATCATCCTGCCTGTCCCGCTACGGCTGTGCAACGTAGCTGTGTCAAAGGGCCAGGTAACGCTCGAGAAAAAGATCATGCAACGAAGGATCGATAGCCCTAGCGCCTTGAAAAACAAAGCGCATAGAGATCGACAATTGGGGCGGGGGTATTACTTCTTGCCGAGGGTGATTTGCTTGGACGGGCCGAAAGTCTGGCCGCTGACGCCTTTAGCAATCTCCTGAATCTGACCGCCAGATTTCAGGAACGTAGCAATCTGTGCATTGATCGAGTCGCTGGTCTCAACGGCCGGAGCTGCCTTTGGTTTCGAGTTGGATGCTTTTACGCGCATGGCTTCCATTAACCTATGTAAAATTCAATACGGCCAGCAATTGTATATGAAATGCTTGACAATTGCTTGGTAAATATAGCCCTGAAACGTATAGGGGTTGGGCCTCTCCTGCCGGACAGGCCGTCACGGTATTGGGCCGCAACTGACTGTTTTAACTGAGAAGTTATTTCAGGCGCGGATTCTTCTGGAATAGGGCTGGGGGCCAGGGCCTCTATTGATCTGACGAGCGGAGCGGCTGGGCGCTCAGCGCCATGAGCAAATCTTTGATTTTTATAGCCTTTCTGATTGGTCTCGCGCCTCGTCGGCGGGAGCCGCGAACACAATGGCAAACTCGGGTAGAATGCCGCCCACGCAATGAGGGTATTTGGAAATGGCTTTAGTCGGGCGCTACAACAGCTTGCAAGTGGTAAAACACACTAACTTTGGTTTGTATCTGGACGGCGCTCAGGACGGCGAAATTTTGCTGCCCAATCGCTATATCCCGAAAGATATTCCCAGTGAAGATGAGGACTGGCTCAATGTCTTCGTTTACCTGGACAGTGACGACAAGCTGATTGCCACCACTGAAAAACCAAAGGTCCAGGTCGGTGAGTTCGCCAGCTTGAAAGTCCTTGAAGTGAACAGCATTGGTATTTTCCTTGATTGGGGCTTGTCCAAGGATCTGTTGCTGCCTTACTCCGAAGAAAAGCATTCGTTGCAGGCCGGCGATTATTGCGTGGTCCACGTTTATCTGGACAAACACACGCGCCGGATCACCGCCACCGCCCGGCTGGATCGCTACCTGGACAAGACGCCTGCCGATTATAAGGTCGGACAGGAAGTCAATTTGCTGGTGGCTGAAGCGACGGACATGGGCTTCAAGGCCATTATCAACAACAAGCATTGGGGCCTGATTCACAAGAACGAAGTGTTCAAATTCTTGCGTCCGGGCAAAGAAGAGAAAGGCTTCATCAAAGAAATTCGCGCCGACGGCAATATCAGCCTGAGCCTGCAGCCTGTCGGTGAGGAAGCGGCCAGCAGTCTTAACTCGAAGATCCTCACCAAATTGCGGGAAAACAACGGCGTGCTGCCGGTGAGCGACAAGAGCGATCCGCAAGTGATCAGCGGCTTGTTCGGGGTCAGCAAAGGTAACTTCAAGAAAGCGATTGGTGCGCTGTACAAGCAGGGCCAGATCGTGATTCACGCGGACCGCATCGAGCTGGTCTGAAGGCTCGGCCTTTCCGAACGCAGTGCCGACAGGCCAGGGTGTGGCCCCGCAGTGCGTTCGATCCGCGGTCCGTTTAAGGAAAAAGCCCACGCCGCCGGCTCAATCTCGCAGGGATGTCTCATGGGAAAATACCTCACGGCCTATATCAGCGCCCTTCTGGTGTTCGTTGTGTGCGACGGGATCTGGCTTGGCCTGTTGATGGGGCCTACCTACCAGGCATGGCTAGGGCCGTTAATGCTGAAACAACCGTTGTGGGGGCCGGCCGTGACCTTCTACATGCTGTATGGCGTGGGGATCGTGGTGTTCGGCGTCATGCCGGGCCTGCGGCGGGGGAGGTTGGCGCAGGCAGCAGGACGTAGCGCGTTGCTCGGGTTGATTGCCTACGGTACGTATGACTTGACCAACTGGGCGACGCTGCA
Organism: Pseudomonas sp. ASL8; assembly: GCF_056680355.1. Lineage (NCBI taxonomy): Bacteria > Pseudomonadati > Pseudomonadota > Gammaproteobacteria > Pseudomonadales > Pseudomonadaceae > Pseudomonas > Pseudomonas sp. ASL8. The sequence goes on from NZ_CM155278.1 coordinate 2,884,005, forward strand.
AGGCTGGCCGACGCAAATGGCGCTGGTTGATCTGGCGTGGGGCACCGTGGTGTCGGGCCTGGCGGGGGCAGGAAGTTTCCTGTGGACGCGCAGGTTTGCGTGAGCCTGGGGATGTGATGTCCCCAGGACAGCCTATCTGCTTTGGCAGGAAGCCTATTTCTGCACGAATGACGCGAACGGCACATTGGCACCCGCTGGGCGAACATCCTTGAGGAACGAGTCCTTGTCGGCGCTCAGCTCCAGGCTGAGGCTCGCGTTGCGTTTGTCCTTGTTACGGACCACCAGGCCTTCCATATGATCGCGCAGATACACCGTTGGCACTTTCAAATGCAGCAGTTCATCGGTGCTTGGCGTGTGCAGTAGCAAGTGCACCCATTCGTATTGACCGATCTTCAGGCGGCTCATGGGCAGGTCAAACCACCAGATGTTCTTGTTGGTGTTCAGCACCGTGAAATGAGTGTTGTTGACACCGAGCACGGCACCGCCGAGTTCCTGGTTCCTACGAGCGATGGCCAGCTTTTTATCGAGTTTCATAACGTTCCTGTGGATCTGTGTGTACAGCGCGGTGGCCTTGACCACCACAGCCTGACTGCGTCGCGCATTCTCGGGGGTTGTTGCGCAAACTTAAAGTTAAACCTGCATTACCCGGTGAAATCGCCGGGTTTTAGAGGATTGAGTCTGCGACGAACGGAAAGACCGACCGGGAAAATTTTTGAAACTCTGCGCGACGAAGGTGGGTCAATCCTTATGTCGAGGTTATGACGCTTATTTTCCTACTCTGGAGAAACACCATGAGCAGTACTGGCGATAAAATCAAAGGCATGACCAACGAAGCAGTGGGTAACGTCAAGCAAGGCATTGGCAAAGCCACTGATAATTCGAAACTCAAGTCTGAAGGCAAGGCTCAGGAAATCAAAGGTAAAACCCAGGAAGCCGTAGGCAAAGCAAAGGATGCGGTGAAAAAGGGTATCGATAAAATCTGAGTGTGTAAGTGGGCTTGCAGTGAATCGCAACGGTCATCTTTTGATGGCCGTTGTTCTATCTGGTCATGCTGTTTACAGGGCGTGAGTAACGGGCCGAATAACCGGGAAAGGATTGAGACCTCTTTAGCGTCGCCAATTGGGCTACCTTAAGGTAGAACGCCTGCCTGTGGACAGACAGGCTGAGCAGTTGAAGCGCCCACCTATCGATCAACGAAGTCGGCTTGAGTTGTAGGGTAAGGAGATACGATGATTTTTCCGGAGTTGCGCCAGCTTCCATTGGGTAAGGTGATGGTGCATACCGTCAACGAGTTCATTAATGACGAAATGTCGACCTATGCGTCAGCATTGGCGTATCAAATGCTGTTTTCGCTTTTTCCGTTTCTGTTGTTTCTCATCGCCTTGATCGGCTTTCTGCACCTGCCGGACTTTTTCTCCTGGCTGCGCCTGCAATCGGAACTGGTGTTGCCGCCACAGGCGCTTGAGCAGGTCAATCCAGTGATTGATCAGTTGCAGCAGTCCAAGGGCGGGTTGCTGTCGGTCGGTATCGTGATCGCGCTATGGACCGCCTCAGCAGGTGTGCGCTTGATGATGAGTGCCATGAACGCTGCCTACGATGTGGTGGAAGGGCGGCCAATCTGGAAGCGTTTCCCTCTGTCGATTCTCTACACCGTGGGCATTGCCGGGATGTTGCTGGCTGCCGCGGCGTTCATGGTCACCGGACCGCAAGTGATGAACTGGCTGGCCGGGCAGATCGGCATGGAAGACTTTATCGTCACCTTGTGGACCGTTCTGCGTTGGCCCTTGATCATTATGTTGTTGATGGTGGCGGTGGCATTGATTTACTACGTCATGCCGGATGTGGAGCAGAAGTTTCGCTTCATTACTCCCGGTTCGGTCCTGGCCGTGGTGGTTTGGATCGTTGCTTCACTGGGCTTTGGTTATTACGTTAAAACGTTTGCCGATTACAACGCCATGTACGGCAGCATCGGCGCGATCATTGTGCTGTTGCTGTATTTCTATATTTCGGCGGCAGTGCTGTTGCTCGGTGCGGAAATGAATGCGGTGATCGAACATATGTCCACCGAGGGCAAGAATCCGGGGGACAAAGCATTCAAGGACGGTAGCAATCAGCCTGATGACAAGCATCACGTTTCCGGGCTCGGGCGTGATCATTCCATCCCCATGCCTGTGAAGGCTGACGAATCCTGAGCATGATGTGGCACGATTGTGCCCTTGGCTGACCTATAAGGCTTTTTATGATTCGAGAAATTCTGAAAATGGGCGACGAGCGTTTGCTGCGAATCGCGCCCCCGGTACCTGAAGCCCTGTTCGGTACGCCCGAACTTGAGGCCCTGATTGCAGACATGTTCGAGACCATGGACAGCGTCGGCGGGGTCGGCCTGGCGGCACCGCAAATTGGTATCGATCTGCAATTGGTGATCTTCGGTTTCGAGCACAGCGAGCGTTACCCTGAAGCGGATGCCGTGCCGCAAACCATCCTGCTCAATCCGTTGATCACACCCCTCAGCCCATTCCTGGAAGAGGACTGGGAAGGGTGTCTGTCAGTACCGGGTTTGCGCGGCGCGGTGGAGCGTTACGAGCATATTCGTTACGAAGGTTTCGACCCGGATGGCAACCCGATTCAGCGCATTGCTCATGGCTTTCATGCCCGCGTGGTGCAGCATGAATGCGATCACCTGATCGGTCGGTTGTACCCGTCGCGGATCAGCGACTTCAGTAAATTTGGTTACACTGAAGTGCTGTTTCCGGACATGGACCCCGACGCGGACGAGTGAATCGGCCGGTCGGCGAATGTTTAGTGGGCGATCTGGACCGGCTTGATGAAGCGCAATGTCATTCGGTCCGACTCGCCAATCGCCAGGTACCTGGCCCGGTCCTGTTCCCCCAATCTCAAGGACGGTGGCAAGGTCCACACCCCTTGTGGGTAGTCCTTGGTGTCCGCAGGGTTGGCGTTGATTTCGCTTTCGTCCGCCAGGGTGAACCCGGCGTCTGTGGCCAGCTTGACCACATACGCGGTGGGCAGATAGCCACTCTGTTTGATAGCCTCCAGCGAGGCTCCCTCTTTGGCCCGATGATCGACCACACCCAAGGTGCCGCCCGGTTTCAGTACCGCGTAAAACGCCTTGAACATCGCGGGCGCGTCGTCAGCCATGACCCAGTTATGCACATTACGGAACGTCAGCACGGTATCGGCAGATGCCGGTTTGCCGAAGATCGGTGCTTGCGGGTCGTACTCAATGATCTGCGCCTTGCCGTAGCGCGCTGGATCGGCGGCGAACTTCTGCTTCAGACTGTCGGCGGCCTTACGGTAATAATCGCCGCTGGCGGGTGTCTGTACGGCGGCGATGTAATGACCTTCGTCCTTGAGCAATGGCGCCAGCAGCTCGCTGTACCAGCCGTTGCCAGGAGTAATTTCAATCAGGGTCTGATTGGGGCGAAAACCGAAGAATTGCAGGGTTTGTTGCGGATGACGGTATTGATCCCTCGCGCGATTTTCCGGTGATCGCCATGTTCCCGATAACACCCTGGAAAACTGCTCTGCCGTGACGGTAGAAGCAAGGGCCGGCGGCGTTACAGGGTGTGTGGTTGCAGGCTTTTCGGCGGCCTGGGCCAGAGCGGTCCCGAGCAGGGTGGCGAGGGAGCAAGCGATAAGCTGACGTTTCATTACCAGTCCTTGTCGTCCAGGCCCGACTCGAGCCCATTCAGTTCGGAGGCTACCACGCAGATTTACCCTCGCGACCACACATTTTGCGCACGCCACTGAACTAAAGGTTCTAAGGCCGGAGGTCTGATCGGCTCATCGCTATCAGGGCTTTGGTGCGTGTGTAGCGTTCGAATCGATCCGACAACGGTTCTGGCAAGACCGACACCGCCTCGAACCCCGCGCGCTGATAAAAGCCCAACAAATCTGGATGGCAAAACAACCAGACCGGTCCATGAGTGTGCGACAGGGCCTCGCCGAGCAAGCGACTGGCAATAGCTTGGCCACGCAATAAGGGGGCGACAAACAATCCGGTCAGCCAATGCCCGTTGGCGACCGGCGTCAGGCACATTGCACCGATGATTTCAGCCTGTTTCGCCACCCACAGTTGCGCGTCTTTACCCGCACGCATCGGTGACTTGTGTGCTCGATAGAACTTGTCCAGCAGCGGTCTGGACACCTCGGACAACACGTAGAACTGAGTGGCGGACATGAGGCTCGATAGCGCGGCGGCAGCAAATCAAAGAAGGCCTAATCTATAAAGACGGCCTTACGGGCAGCGCATCATAGCGCGCGGCAATCGGTACCAGTGTGGCAACCGATTAGGTGTATAACTGAGGCCAGATCACTCACCCTGGAGAGCGCATCATGAGCAAAGGCATGGAATCAAAGAAAGCCGCAAAGAAGAAACCGGCTAAAACCCTCGATGAAAAACGCGCTGATAAAAAAGCCAAAAAATCCGATGCCGGTGCTTTTGGTCATTGATCCAACCCTACGGAGCCTTCTCAGGCTCCGTTTTTATGTGCAACTCTTCCCGAGAGTCGATTTCCCCGTCGATGTCCTCAACCAGACGCTCAGCCATTAGGTCGCGTCGCACCCGGCTCGTGGTGACTCGGTGCGAAGCGCTCGCACAAGGGCTGGATGATGTGCGTAAATCCAACCCATGCGTGCGACAACGAGGCACAAATGGGCAGGACAGGACTGCATTTAGAAACCGACAGACTGATTATCCGCGAGTTGACGGCCGAGGATGTGCCCGCGCTCGCGTTGATTTTGGGTGATGCACAGGTTATGCGGCATTCGGTCAGGGGCGTGTTGAGCGAGAAGGCGACGCGTGAGTTCGTGGCCGGGTGCATCTTTTCATATCAGGCCAATGACTTCGGTCCGTGGGCGGTGGTCGAGAAGTGTTCGTCGGCGTTTGTCGGGTTCTGCGGTCTGAATGCCGAACCCGTGGACGGTGCCGAGGAAGTGGAAATCGGCTACCGGCTGGGCCGTACTTTCTGGGGCAGAGGTTTGGCGACTGAGGCGGCCATGGCCACTCTGACTTACGCGTTCGAAACGCTGAGCATTGATTCGGTGATCGCGATTGTCGAGCCGGAAAATATCGCGTCGGTGAATGTGATTGAGAAGCTAGGCTTCAACACGTTCATCCACAGCCAATACCATCGGCGCGGGGTCAAAATCTATCGGATGACGCTGCCGGACTGGCACTCACCCAGTGCTGTTGCCAAGAGGGCGACATGACGAAATACCGCACGTCGTTTTCGCAGTCGGCATGCAATGTGATCCTCGGGTTACTGGTCCTTGTGTTGCTGGGCGGTCCGCGCGGTGCGCTGGCTGTGCAGGGCAATGACGCCGCCTTGGCATTCGTTCAGCAGCGCCACTTGGGCGACAGCCTGGCCTGGCTCGGTTATCAGGTCGCCTCGCGCACCGTGACCTTTGCAACCCTCGTGCAAAAGGTGGGCAAGACCCAGGCGCAAACCACGGTCCAGGATGCGTTACAGCATCTTCAGCCGCGTTATCAGGAACAGTGGAACAGCAACATGGCCGCCGCTTATGCGGAGTCCTTCACCCCTGAAGAATTGCGCGAGCTGAATGAAGGAAGCCCCCCCTCTGTACTGGCCAATAAATTCCGCGCCAAACAGAAGGATGTCGGGATGAGCATGAAAGCAAAGTCTGACGAATTGCTTAACACCTTCGTCTCCAAAGCACTGCTTGATGCACAGGACACTGTCAGTCATTAACGTTCAGGCCATCATGCTCAGGCAAATAGTCGGTGCACAGCGGTGGTCGGACCTTTTCTTTTTATCTGTTCAATAGCAGGGGAAATCATGGACCCATTCATGCAGGCGGCGATTGAAGAGGCTCAACTGGGGTTGGCCGAGGGCGGGATTCCGATTGGTTCGGTGATTGTGCACAAGGGGCAGATCATTGGCCGTGGGCACAATCGGCGAGTGCAGGAGGGCAGTGCGATCAAGCACGGCGAGATGGACGCGTTCGAAAACGCGGGTCGTTTGCCGGCGCGTACGTATAAGGAGTCAGTGCTTTACACCACGTTGTCGCCGTGTGCGATGTGCAGCGGCGCGATCCTGCTGTATGGCATTCAAAAAATCGTGGTGGGCGAAAATCAGACGTTCATGGGGGAGGAAGCACTGTTGCGCTCCAGAGGCGTGGAGGTCGACGTGGTCCAGGATCACACCTGCATCGAGTTGATGCGCGGCTTTATCGCCAGCAAGCCAGAACTGTGGAACGAAGATATTGGCGAATAAGCCTGCCATGCATTGAGCCGGCGTGCCCTTGGCGAGAGGGCAGGCTGTCGATCACTTAAGTTGCAGGGTCGAGTTGAACTGACTGATAGCGTCGACCACATGCCGTGCGCCTTGCTGAATCTCCAGAATGACCGCCCCGGCTTCGTTGGCCAATTCGACGCCGACGCCGGTCCGGCTCAAGCTGGATTGCATGCTGGTCACTGCGTTACGGGCCAGTTCATTGTTTTGCCGCACCACATCGACAATCTCCAGTGTGGCCTTGCTGGTACGCGCCGCCAGGCTCCGGACTTCATCGGCGACCACGGCGAAGCCTCGGCCATGTTCCCCTGCGCGAGCGGCTTCGATGGCGGCGTTGAGCGCCAGCAGGTTGGTCTGGTCAGCAATGCCACGGATGGTCTGGACGATGCTGCCGATGATTTCCGATTGGGTGTTGACCGCATCGAGGCTGCGTGCGGCTTCGCTCAAGTCGCTGGAGATTTCCTCGATGACCTGTACGGTCTGTTGCACGACCGCCGAACCTTTTTGCGCGCAGGCGTCGGTTTGCACGGACGTGTCGTGAGCTGTTTTTGCCGCCGACTGCTGCACGCTGACTTGCGCGGTAATATCGCTGGCAAACTTGACCACTTTATAAAGACGGCCCTTGGCGTCGAACAACGGGTTATAAGACGCTTCGAGGAAAACCGTGCGCCCCTGTTTATCCACCCGCTCGAATCGATGGGAATGAAATTCCCCTCGGTTTAATGACGCCCAAAATGCTTTATACCCAGGGGAATCAGTTTCCTCGCGTTTGCAAAAGAGACTGTGGTGCTGCCCGACAACTTCATTAAGTTGATAATGCATGCTGTTCAGGAAGTTTTCATTGGCGGTAATTATTTTACCGTCTGGCGTAAACTCGATCATCGCCATGGAACGGCTGATCGCATTGATCATGCTCTGATTTTGCCGTTCTTTGTGCATGGCCGCGCTGACATCGGAAGCCACTTTTATCACGCTTGTGACGTGTTTATTGGCGCCGATGACGGGCATGTAGCTGGCCTCCAGCCAGACCTCACGACCTGTCTTGTCCAGGCGTAGAAACGTTTCGCTAAGAGGCTCGCCACGCCCGAGTTCACGCCACATTTTGGCGTAGGTTTCGCTGCTGTAAAATTCTTTTTCGCAGAAAATACGGTGATGTTTGCCGCGAATTTCCTCGGCGCGATAGCCCATGGTTTTACAGAAATTCTCATTGGCATCGATGATGATGCCGTCCGGCGAAAACTCGATCATGGCCATGGAACGGCTAATGGCGGCCATTTTGGCGTTTGCGCTGTCTAACGCGGCAGTGGATATTTCAAGCTTGGCTTTATCCGCTTTCCGTTGAGAATTGAACATGTTGCTGTCACCCAAGGTAATAGTCGCTTAATAAGGTGATATTAAAATCACCTGTTTATTGTGTTGTGACGTATCAAATGGCCCGTTGTTGGCCTGAATTGAAGGGGCAGCAGGTATTTTTAGAGGGTACTTAAAAGGCGGTATATGGCATAACGGGAACGCTGTCAGAGCGCTGATTTGGCGGTCAATGCTGTACGTGTCCTAAACAACTGCATCAACTGTGTATAAGGCTATTGCGTCAGTCCGTGTCAGCATTGTTCAGAGCATAGGCAGATAAATAAATATATGCAAACGAGTGTTGTGACTATCCGAAAGAGTGTGTTTTCGCTGATAGATCCGCGCTCACCTGCCGTATTGGTCCCGGCACAGGGTTATTTTGTTCAATAAGTGAGACCACTCAGCCTTTACCTTCGTTTGGCTATCTCTCAAACGCCGCAAAAAAATGAAGGTACTCAATGAGCATGCTTATTTCCATGGCCGCGTTCGCGTTGGCGTCGTCTATTTCGCCGGGGCCAGTGAACATCGTGGCCTTGAGCTCCGGCGCGCAGTTCGGCTTTCGTGCCAGTCTGCCGCACGTGAGTGGTGCGACGGTGGGCTTCACGGTGTTGCTGTTGATGATTGGGTTGGGGTTGCATGAATTGTCGAGCCATTGGCCGTTCCTGACCCGGGTCATCCAGTGGGCGGGCGTGGCTTTCCTGTTGTTCCTGGCTTACAAGCTGGCGGTCGATAACGGCACGTTGGGCGCCGGGAAGCAGGTCAAAGGTCCGTCATTTTTATACGGGGCCGCGATGCAGTGGCTCAACCCCAAGGCGTGGCTGGCATCGCTGGCAGGCATGGGCGCGTATGCGGCCAATGGCGCAGACCTGTTGATCTGGCAGTTTGCGGGGGTGTACTTCGTGGTTTGCTACGCCTCGATTGCCTGCTGGGCTTATGCGGGCACCTGCCTGCGCAGTTATCTACAGGTGCCGGCGCGGGTTCGCGTGTTTAATCGTGCGATGGCATTGTTGTTGGCCGGCAGCGCCGTGTACCTGCTGGTCGCTTGATGCCCGTCAGCCTCGGTACTGGCGTGGCGTGGCGGCATGGAAGCGTTTGAATGCCCGCTGAAAATGCGCCTGATCTGCAAAGCCCGCCTCAAGGGCAACATCCGCAATCCGATGACCCCGCTTGAGCTGTGCGCGGCCGAATTGCAGGCGGCGGTTAATCAGGTACGCATGGGGTGTCATGCCGTAGTGCTGCTTGAACGCGCGGATCAGGTAGGACGCCGACAAATCAGCCGACGCGCAGATCTCTTCCAGGCTCAATGATCGCGTGCAGTGCTCGCTGATGAAGTCCGCGGCACGTTTGAGTTTTAAGTTGGCATCTTTGGCCAAGGCCGGAGCAGGGTTGAGCGTCTGCTGTACATGGGTGAAAAACTCGATAGCGGCAGTGTGCTTATGCAACGTATCGGTTTGGGTGTCGGTGAGCACCGCGTACAGGTGATTGAGCCCCCTATACAGCGCGGGCTCCGTGCTCATGATCGCCGAAAACGCTCTGAAGTCCTGATTTTCGCTAAAACCCAGTTCATGCTGAAGGCGCGTCAGCCAGGCAACATCCACGTACATCATTCGATAAGACCACGGATGATCATCCAGTGGATTGCAGGCATGAACATCGTCCGGGTTCATGAGCACTACCACACCGGCTCCGATGCGTTCCTGCGAGCGTCCGTTCAGGTAGGTGCTGTGCCCGCCTGTAACCGCGCCGATGGAAAAAGTTTCGTGGGCGTGTCGGTCATAGCAGATCTGCCGCCCATCCTGAATCGACCGGGCTTCGATGAATGGCAGGTGTTCATCACGCCAGAACTGCGGACCTACGGCCTCTTGTTCGGCTGCTTTTTCCATTATGGCCACCGCTCCTTCACCTCGGGCTGACAGAATCATAATCCGTGCCGATCACTGTAACCGCATTCAGTCAGCTCGGCGCGTGGCAGAAACGCTTTGCCACTGGAATGTGAGCCGTCCATTGGCGCAGACTATTTTTGTTACACACTGATTCCCGCACAGGTTGATCTGTTTGCAGTTTGAGGGCGAACCTAGAGACGCAACGGTTATCAAACACCTGTGTCGTGACCGTTTCGAACAGAAGGTAAGCGATGAATAGTCTAGTGCGCAGTATTGCAACACTGACGCTGAGTGGGTTTCTGGGAATGGGCATGGCCAGCATGGCCCACTCCCAAAGCGCTTCAGCCCCTATGGATCTGGATCGTGACCTGATGCTCGCGGGTGCCAGTTCACCGGGCATGCTCAACAACAGCAACAATAACCCCTACAACAGCCCCATCCGTCGCGCCAACCCCAATAGTCGACAAGGCACAGAATCCAGTACTCCTCCGGTGCGCGGGCCGAATACCGTCCCCAACCCGCGACCTCCTACCCTGGAGAACGGCGGCATTGGCAATGGTTACCCGACCCGCCAGCAACCCTCCGGGGGCGTGAAGAAAATCCAGCGCGGGGACCTGAATTGAACCGCACGCCGCGGAAAACATTGATCGCGACACTCTGCGTCAGCGTCTTGTTCGGCGTGCCCTTGATGGCGTCCGCTGCTCAGCCGCAAAAGCTCAACAGTGAATTGGGGGCGGTCAGTGTCAGTGAGGTGGTGAACGGTCTGGATCACCCTTGGGCGTTGGCGTTCTTGCCGAACAAGCAGGGCATGTTGGTGACCGAGCGGCCAGGCAATCTGCGTATCGTGTCCGCAGACGGCAAACTGTCGAAACCGCTGTCAGGCGTGCCGAAGGTCTGGGCGAAAGGGCAGGGTGGTTTGCTTGATGTAGTGCTGTCCCCCGACTTCGCCAATGACCGTCTGGTTTACGTCTCGTATGCCGAGGGTGGCGGCGAGGGCGGGACGGCTGGCACGGCTGTCGGTCGTGGCCGGCTCTCCCTCGACATGAGCAGGCTGGAGAACTTCAACGTGATTTTCCGTCAGGAACCGAAACTGTCGACGGGCAATCACTTCGGCTCGCGGATGGTCTTTGACCGCGACGGCTATCTGTTCATCACTTTGGGCGAAAACAACGACCGTCCAACGGCTCAGGATCTGGACAAGCTGCAAGGCAAGGTCGTGCGTATCTTCCCCGACGGCAGAGTGCCGGAGGACAATCCCTTTGTCGGGCAGCAAGGGGTACGACCTGAAATCTGGTCCTATGGCCATCGCAACCCGCAAGGCGCGGCGCTGAACCCCTGGACCGGCGCCCTCTGGACCCATGAGCACGGGCCAAGAGGCGGGGATGAAATCAACATCATCGAAGCCGGCAAGAATTACGGCTGGCCGATAGCAACCCACGGCATCGACTACACCTTGCAGCCGATCTCGGAAGCCAAAGGCAAAACCGTCGAAGGCACCGTGCCGCCCAGGCATGTCTGGGAAAAATCCCCGGCCATCAGCGGCATGGCGTTCTACGATTCTGATCGCTTCAAGCCTTGGAACCACAACCTGTTTATTGGTGCGTTGGCAGCGGAGACGTTGATTCGCCTGCAATTCGATGGCGACAAAGTCGTCCATGAGGAGCGTTTGTTGGGCGAGTTGAAAGCACGAATCCGCGACGTGCGGATGGGCCCGGATGGGTACCTGTATGTGCTGACAGACTCGGATGACGGGGCGTTGTTGAAGGTGGGGCTGGAGTAAGCCTTTTCGCGAATGAATGTGCTTCCACAGAATTATGAACAATCTGTGGGCGCGAATTCACTCGCGAAGCATTGTGTCAGGCGCAGAAAGTTGGCCGGGCAGCAATGATGCTCACTCAGGTATCTTGCTTGTCTTTCAGTACTTCACCTGTCTTGGCGTCCAGGTCTACATCCCATTTGACGCCTTTAGCGTCGACCATTTCGGTTTGGTAGATGTAGCGACCGTAGGAGTTTTCCAGTTCGGTGCTGTGCAGGGTTGCGCCAGGGTGTTTGACCAGCGCTGCTTTGTTCAGCACTTCGAAGTCCATTACGGTGCCAGCCTTGTGCAAGCGCACGATTTCATCGGGACCGATATCCGCTTGTGCGAGGCCCGCTACAGCCGTCAGGGCAAGGGTGGCGAACATGGCATTCAAGGTTTTCATTGGATTTTCCTTTGGGTTCAACTGTTTGATTGAGTCCAGAGTAACCCCCCAGACTTAATTCAGGCTTAATTGTCTCCGGTTCGCTGGAAATACCTTCCTGCCATGACGACGGTAACAGGGATATTTCCGTGCAAAGGCAAGCGGCCGCACTCGAGCCGCTCGCAGTTGAATGACTTCTCGATAGGGTGTGTGAACAAGGCAATGATCGAACTCAAACCGGCATTCATCGACGATATACCGCGCCTGTGGGCGCTCAGAACCCGCGCGGTGCGGGTCAGTTGCGCCAGCCATTATTCGCCGGCACAGATCGACATCTGGAGTGCGACGACCGCGCCAGAGACGTACCTCCGACTGATTGCCAGCCAAGGCGCGTTGATCGCCGAAGAGGATGGCCAACTGCGGGGCTATGCGATCCTCGACCTGCAAACCGGTGAAGTCGATGCCATCTTCGTCGACCCGGACCACGGCGGAAAAGGCATCGGCAAACAATTGCTGCTGGGCATCGAGGCACTGGCGTTGCAATACGCATTCAGGCGCTTGTACCTGTTTGCCTCGCTGAATGCTGTTGCGTTTTATCAGGCGGCTGGCTTTATCGCGATCAGGGACGAGGAATACGTCCACCCCAGCGGCATCAGCTTGCGCAGTCTGTATATGGAGAAGGTGCTGCCAGAGTCTGCGGTCACGCCTGGGCAGTAAGTGAGGGGACGACGTCCTTGTCGAAGTGCCTGTGAGGCCGTGTATCTACGAAGCCAAAGCGCTTCTCTCCCGCGCGCTGCTGACTTCAAACTGGCCCACCAGTTTTTGCAGTTTGTTGGCATTCAGGCGCACGGTTTCCGCGCTGCTTTGCAGGACAACCACGGTCTGGCGCATCTCGCCTGAGGCCAAGTCGACACGCTTGATGGTCTTGCCATAATCCAGGCTGCGGTCGCTGAGTTGCTGGATGATGCTGATCATGCTTTCCACCTCATGGTGCAGCTGAGCGTTTTCCGATGAAGCGTCCTCGGTCGTGCGCAGGTGGTTGTCGACGTCCTGCACGCCGCTCTCCATGAAGGCCACGGCTTGTTGGGTTTCGCTTTGCAGCCCCTCGACCATGTGTTTAATGTCATCGGCGGCACTGGCGGTACGGATGGCCAGGCTGCGTACTTCATCGGCGACTACCGCAAAGCCACGACCGTGCTCACCGGCGCGAGCGGCTTCGATGGCGGCATTGAGCGCCAGCAGGTTGGTCTGATTGGTGATGTTGGTGATCAGACCGACGATATTGCTGATCTGCGCCATCCTGCTGTCGAGCAACTGCACACTGGAAGCCGAGCGCTCGACCACGTCGCGAATCGACTGGGTGCCGACGCGGACCGCCTCAAACTGCTCGCGAGCACGCCGTACCACGTCGTCCATGGCCTGCTTCATCTGCTCGGCCGTCAATGACGCCTGGTTGATTTCGCCCAGTTGCCCCTCGACGATCAGCATCATGCGGTTTACCGCTTCAGCCACTTCGGTGGAGGTAAAACCGGCTTCCTGGCTGCTGCCGAGCATGAGCGCGTTAGTTTTGCCCATGCTTTTGGAGGCGTGAATCACCTGGCCGACCACCGCATCCAGATTGTCGATGAAGCTGTTGATCCAGCGGCTCATGTCACCGGTTTCGTCGTTGGCCATCTTCTTGGTATCAAGGCGCTGACGCAGGTTGCCTTCGCCTTCTGCAATGGTGCGAATCACTTGTGTCATGTCACTCAGGCGCACCGCCAGACGTTTGGGCCCGAACGACGAGAACAGCAGGGCGGTGATCGCCATGCTGAATATCTCGATGCCGTCGATTTGCAACTGACCCAGGCCGCTGTAGTGCTGGACCAGATAATTGCAGGTGAACAGGCCGCCCATGGTGGCCAGATAGGGTTTCATCAGGCCGTAGCTCAGAGAGCGGCGCCGATAGACTTCCTCCAGATCGGCTTCACACATCATGCCCCAGCGATCCGCCGAGCCGGGCAACTGGAAGGTCACGCCTTTGCCAATCACCGGGATGTGCCGGTAGTCGGAATAACCGGGATAGGTGACGAACAGGTTAGAACCGCTGCGAATGGTTTCGCGCACGCCGGGGTGCAATTGTTGAGTGGCGGGATCAATAAAGCGCAATTCGAGTTCGGTGTGACGCTGGATCTGCACCGGGCCCCAAGCCGTGTGTACGCCCGTCTTGAGGTTTTCCCCGTGGGTAAATGCGTTGTCCTCGAAGCGCGAGCGGGACAGTGCGATGCCAGGTTGCAAGGTACGGTCGAAACCGGCCTTGACCATGAACAGGTAGTTATCGCCAGACTCAGGGTAGATATGCCCGGCTTCGCGCTGGATCAAATCCCCAAGCACATCGTTCGGCACCCGTCCGCACAGGCACCCCAGCACTTTGCCATCGAGCAAGAGCGGCTGATAGAACATCAGGGTGACTTCGTCATGGAAGCGTGAGGACGACGGGCCAATCTTCAAGGTCAGTGGATCGCTGTAGGGGCCGTGCAAGAAAGGCTTTTTCAGGCCTTCTGCCAGTGCGCGAGGGTCCAGGTCTTTGGCTTTGCAATGCGCCGGCCATGTCGAGGCAAGCACCTCGCCCTGAGTATCGACGACAAAAAGTTCGGAAAAGTCCGACGCCTGGCTGAGCTTCTCTACCAGTACCGTGGTGTCGATTCGGGTGAGGTCGCGTGCGACGTTGGTGCTCAGCTCGCTCACGTGTTCCCAATACTCTTGAGCCCAGTGCTGGAGCAATTTGACGCGGGTTTCGGCGATTGATTCGAACGTGCCTTCGATCACTGAGTAAGTGGACTTGTTCATGCGACAGGAGCGCCTCATGGCCAGTTTTCCTGTCTTGCCGAACCAGGGCAGCCAATGCTTTTCAGCGGTGGATAGCTGCATTGAATCACTGTGCAAGGTCATGCCGGACTCCTTAAACAACGGCATCAAAGATGCCAGCGAACACGCAAGGACCGAGCCATGCCCTAAAATAAGTGCGTTTTTTCACAAAAATACAGACATATCAGTCGTTTTTTGGCGTTTTACCCTATTTAAATGTCGTTTTTGTGCGCTATTGAAGTGCGCTTTCTGATAAGCGTGCCCGTCAGAGGGCGTAGCCCATCAAGTGCACTTTGCTATGCTTCGCGTCCTGCGTCCGGGCGAAAAGCGTCGCGTGACAGTTTCAACGGAGCGGCCTGTCGTGACGGTCGAGCCTTAATCACTTCACGTTCTGGATTGCTCATGACAGCCATTATCCGACCACGCCTCCAGCCGCTGTCCCGGGCGGACTACACAACCCTGGGCCTTGCGGCGCTGGGTGGGGCGCTGGAAATCTATGACTTCATCATCTTTGTGTTCTTCGCGCTGACCTTGAGTCAGCTGTTTTTTCCGCCAGACATGCCTGAATGGCTGCGCTTGCTGCAAAGCTTCGGCATTTTCGTCACCGGTTACCTGGCGCGGCCGCTGGGCGGCATCCTGATGGCGCATTTCGCTGACCGATTGGGCCGCAAGCGCGTGTTCAGCCTGAGCATTTTATTGATGGCACTGCCATGCCTGCTGATCGGGGTGATGCCGACCTATGCCCAGATCGGTTACTGGGCGCCGCTGATTCTGTTGGCTCTGCGTATCCTGCAAGGCGCCGCAGTGGGTGGCGAGGTCCCGAGCGCCTGGGTGTTCGTCGCCGAGCATGCGCCCAGAGGCCATCGTGGCTATGCACTGGGCGTGCTACAAGCCGGGCTGACGTTTGGCTATTTGCTGGGCGCGCTGACGGCGACCTGGCTGGCGCAGGTGTTCAGCCCTGCGGAAATTCTCGATTACGCCTGGCGCATTCCGTTTCTGCTGGGCGGTGTGTTTGGCGTGGTGGGTGTCTGGCTTCGGCGCTGGTTGAGCGAAACCCCGGTGTTCATGGCCCTGCAGGCCCAGCGTGAAGCCCAGCCCGAGTTTCCGTTGCGAGCGGTGCTGCGCGAGCATCGCCAGGCATTATTACCTGCGGCGTTGCTGACGTGCGTGCTGACCTCTGCGGTGGTGGTGCTGGTGGTGATCACCCCGACAGTGATGCAGCAACGATTCGGCATGACTGCGAGCCACACGTTCGCCCTGAGCGCTCTGGGGATTGTTTTTCTGAACATCGGCTGCGTTCTGGCCGGTCTGGTAGTGGATCGTTTCGGCGCCTGGCGCGGCGTTGTGCTGTACAGCCTGCTGTTGCCGCTGGGGATTACGTTGTTGTATGCCAGCCTGATCGGCGGCTGGCTCTCCCCCGGCCTTGCCTATGCCATCGCGGGGTTGTCCTGCGGCATCGTCGGCGTGGTGCCGTCGGTAATGGTCGGGCTGTTCCCGGCGCATATCCGTGTGTCGGGTATTTCCTTCACCTACAATATTGCCTACGCACTCTGGGCCAGCACAACGCCGTTGATGTTGATCGCACTGATGCCGTGGAGCCCGTGGGTATGCGTAGGTTATTGCGCAATCATGGGTGTCGTGGGTGTGCTGACGGCGACTTTTTTCGGCCTGCATCGAGGCGTTGAAGTTGATGGTGTCATGGCAGTAAGAGCCGCACGCTGAGGACCTTTCGAGGCAACCGAATGCGTCATAAAATAAGGCATCAGTGAGCAGCGACGTCGGGAGGCAGAAACCGCCTCGACCGACAGGCCCTCCTTAAAGACGGCCAGCTGTGTCTGATCTGCCGCAACGAACGGACCTGGTCTTCAGTTGACCAACCGGCGTACCTGTCTTTGTAAGCCGAACCTATCTTCGTAAAAAGGAGAATGGACATGAGCGTCAAAGCAATCCCGGAGGGCTTCCATAGCCTGACCGTGTACATGGGCGTCAAAGATGCAGCCAAGGCCATCGAGTTTTACAAAAAGGCTTTTGGCGCCACTGAGAATTTCCACCTCAATAACCCCGACGGTAAAGTCGGGCACGCCGACATTCAGATCGGTGATTCCAGGCTGATGCTCGCCGATCCGTGTGATCAAGGCGGGTTCAACAGCGCCGATCCGATGAGTAAAACTTCATTCGGCATGTACCTGTATGTGCCCGACGTCGACACGCAATTCAAGCGCGCCGTCGAGGCAGGGGCCACGGTCGTGAGTGAGGTCAAGGATCAGTTTTACGGTGACCGTTCTGGCGCGGTGAGAGATCCTTTTGGACACTTGTGGTTCATCGCTACCCACAAGGAAGACCTGACGCCCGAGCAAATCGGCAAGCGTGCCGAAGTGGCCTTCAAACAAATGCAGGCCTGACGGTCCCCGCGATACTCAGCACGTCGCCAGTCTGACCTCCGTCAGCTCGGCGTGCTGGTCTGCGACATCCCTCGGCAAACCGCCATGCTCGACAACAGAAGTGCTGTTTTGTTACAGCGTTATTTGTAACAGATGATTGTAATTATCATTCCTGAAGTTTATTCTGCCTGTCTATACAACTGATATCGAAATGCTTCTGCGCGTTGAGGGTTTACCCGGTGGGGTAAATGATCGATGAGGATTTTTTTGCGCAGATTTTATGTGCGGCGTTAGTGTTTGACCTACGTGTTAGGTCCTATTTTATTGTAGGAATATTCTCTAAGTGCCAAGTGCTGTAGCGAGCAATCGTAAAAAAATGCCTGATATTTATTTGCGTGAAAACATTCTAAATAAATGGGCCGATGTGCCGACTTACTGTTTAAGGTCAAGAAAGGAGGCAGTAAGAAGCTGTCTGCCTGTGTGTGTCGGATGCTCAATAATAAAAGGCTTGAAACCTATGCGGGTAACACGGAGAGAGCGTGATGTCCTGTCCCTTCTGCTGTGCGGTAACACCAACAAGCAAATCGCTGAGGCCCTGGGTATCAGCGGCTACACCGCTCGTGACCATGTCTCGTCTCTGTTGAAGAAAAATGGAGTCAAGACCCGTGCGGCGTTAATGGCGCAGTATATGTCCAAACAAGATTCAAAATAACCATGACCCCCTACATCTGTAGGATTGTGTGTGAAGTCAGGGTGTTCATAATACTAATCGCTGAGTTCGTATCGGGCGTTGTGACGGACTGAATGCGGATCGGTGCCATTGACGATCGTCAATATTAGTTATCAATTTACTGTTTGGAGTGTGTTTGTCTTGGCAGGCATTCGGCTGCCTTGAATAAACGTTAATGCTCACATTATCGACTAACGATAATGGCGTGTATTGAACTCGCATTGACTTATTTGCTCGCAGGGTCGGGGGGTGTTCCCTTGCTGGTCGGCAGCAGTGGGACAATGAGTGAATGCAAAGAAATACAAAATCAGGACGTCTTCTTAATAACAAGTGGAGTAACCCTCGTGAATGTTTCCATGACCGCGGCTGATGCAACCGTCTATACCCCGCAATGGATCGACTTCTGCAATATCGATGAGTGTTTGCCGATGGACTGTTCGCAGTTGGCGGCTCGACAGGCCAGGTTGTCGAAACCTGAACTGCAGGACCTGCAAGGGAGAATCGTGGGTCCGCGAGGTATTTTGGCCGCTTTTTCCATTCAGGTGGCTGAGCAGGGGCGGCAGGCGCCCTACCTTCAAATATTGCCTGAAAGCACTGACCCAACGCGGCTGATGCTGGCTGAAAAAGCGCTGGAATTTGCACTGGGTTGCCAGCAGCGTCGAGCGTCTGGCGAGAACCCTTTCGCCGACCTGCCAAGGGCTTCGCTGTGCTGCATCGTTTATGACGATTTAGGCCCCTATAACCTTGCTGAGCGTTATGCCGCGAGTGAAGAACTTCGGACCTTCGATGGCCAGTTTTTCGCCCGCTTGATCGCGACAACCCATGAAACGGTTGAGCGAAGGGTGGTCTTTAAAGGCCTGCTTGAACATTTCGACGCCTTGCTGCCAGTAGAGCAGAGCATTTATCCGGAGGGCTATCGGGACGTGCAACAACGCTATCTGGAGCGCGAGGAGCGGCTCTACGGCACGCTGACTCTGGACAAACCACTGAGTGAAATTTTTGCTGAACAAACACCCGAAAGTCTGCTGGTAAGCCTGGGTGCACGCGGGTGAACGCATTCAACTGACACCAAGCGCTCGTTATCCAATGCCAACCGAACGTCACCGTTCTCAAGATCAATCAATGGGGGGACCAGAATTCGGTACTAGACTGATTAGGTACTTTATTGGGGGCGCCCCCCAAGCCTTGTAGCGGTCGGGACATCGGCTCCGGGGCTTGGGATTATCCAGTCACTCGATCAAGGAACCCTGTCATGCACACTCACGAGCAAAAAACCGAACACAAGTCCTACTCCAAACCCGATGAAGTCCGGGAGTTTGGTCACGGCAAAGCTGAAATCCTCAAAATCGGCGACGCAGAAGTGGGCCGATATACCTTCGAGCCCGGTTGGCGCTGGTCAAATGACATCAAGCCTCTGGCCAAAACAGCCAGCTGCCAGGCGCCGCATTTCCAGTACCACGTCGCGGGCAGAATCGCCATTCGCATGGATGACGGCACAGAGTTTATCGCCGGACCCGGAGACATCACCTCGTTGCCCCAAGGCCATGATGCCTGGGTCGTTGGCAACGAAACGGTCGTGCTGGTCGACTGGTTTGGCGCAACCAACTACGCCAAGAAGGCTTGATCTTGTTCGAAACGAGGGTAAAAGGGGCGGTTCATTGATGATCAATGAGTCAGCCCCTTTTGCAATTGTTCGGGCACGAAATGAGCTTTGTATCTAGAGTTCGAGGATCGTCCATCCCTTTGCTAAAGGATTGCCTCATGACCAAAGGATTGTTCAGCCCCGGTCCTGCGTACGCCATCCTCCTCTGTGCACTCCTGCCATTCACCCTTCACGCCAGCGAACCCCTGCACGTCTTCACAGGCACACTGGGCAATATGCCGATTGTACTGGAGCTGGACCTGAGCGATCCGATGGTGGTCAGCGGTCGGTACTTCTACGAGGAGTACCACAATGACTTGCCACTCAGCGGCGTCTTGAGCGGGAAGGATCTCACCCTCGAGGAGGGTCTGGATGACAACAGCGGCAAAGTGCTTCCCGAGCTGCTCTTGCATCAAGGCGCACAATCAGACTGGCAAGGTGAATGGAGAGGCCCGGAGGGTAAAACCCTCATGGTTGAACTGACCGAAACACAAGTACCGCCACCGCCTGAAGGTACCGAGGCGGGTTGGCAGACGATCTATCAACAGTCACCCTACGATTACCTGCGCCTGCAAGGCTTGCCGCTCCAGCCGGACAGGATGCAGACCTTCATGGGCTACACCCTGCAATGGTGGACGGAACCGGAATCCAAGCTCTCGTTGTTCGAGATCACCTCGGGCTACACACCGGAGCAGCGTGATCGCATCAATCAACAACTGCGCGCCCGTCTGTGGAATGAAGTGGTCAGTTACCACGCCTGCCTGCTCCAGGGCAGCCGCTTCGGCGCCGACTTTCAGCAAACGGTCACGCCCGAGCTGCTGTCGCCCGGCATCGTCAGCGTGAATATCTTCACCCGCTACAACTGTGGCGGTGCACATCCTGACTTCGGCGACTCGCCGATCAGCGTCGATGTGAACACGGGCAAATCGCTGTCGCTGGAAGACGTGCTCTGGATTGGTAAAGGCAAAGCCTTCCATTACGATGATCGCGAGGACGCTAACGGAAAAGACTCATCCAGCGTGAGCTTTGACACCTTCTCTAACTACCGCAACAAGCAGTTCGCGCCCTGGATCGTGAGCCAGCTGAAAATCTCCGCCCCGGAAAAAATGAAAAAACCGGCAACAAAAGACCAGGACTGCAACTTTAGCGATCCGAACATCTGGAGCTTCCCGGCCTGGTACTTCAAACCCGGCGGCCTGTACTTCGGTCCATCCTTCGCCCGCGTGATGCGCGCCTGCGAAAGCCCGGAGTGGTCGGTAGTGCCTTACAGCGAAATCAAACAACACCCCGGCGGCATGGCGCTGGATTTACCAGACTAAGGCTCGCGCACTCGATCCAACACCCGCCAGCAGGTGATCATGGCTGCAGGGTCAAGCCCAAACCTGTCGGAAGCCCGTGCCGGGCTTATTCGCAGACAAGTCAGCTCCTACAAATAATGTTCTATTTCAGATGGTTATCGATTGTTTGATAGGACTGTCGCGCAGCAAACTCGGTTCAGGTAGGAGCTGACTTGTCTGCGAAGACCATCCAGCGCAGGACCACCTGCCGCACTCGATCCAACACCCGCCAGCAGCTGATCATGGCTGCAGGGGCAAACCCAAACCTGTCGGAAGCCCGTGCCGGGCTTATTCGCAGACAAGTCAGCGCCTACAAATAATGTTTTATTTCAGATGGTTATCGATTGTTTGATAGGACTATCGCGCAGCAAACTCGGTTCAGGTAGGAGCTGACTTGTCTGCGATAAGGTCCGAAGGACCTTCCTGCGGTGGTGAATCCAGCCATTTCAATTGCTTATAAGCTGTTTAACAGGAGCCATCTTACAGAGGCCGGAATATAGGACGAATGCCCTTACAACCCGGATATGAAGAACACCCCCAGAAGTCACCCCCCGCATTAGCGCCACTTCGGGCGACTCTGATCACCATCGGCTTCCTGCAATGAGGGCAAGCAGGCGCTACCGGTTTAGCTGGGGATGGTTTGGCCGGAGGTTCAGCGACTGGTGGCGCTTTTGCAACCTCAGCAACAATGACCGGTTCCACCCGTTCCTCTACGACAGCCGAAGTAGGCCGCGGCCCTGGACGCTTGGTCGCTGTGACCCATTGGTTCAGCAGCTCCCCATCGACCAGCCGCAGGTTCCGTCCCGAAGCGAACTGCTTCGCTGGCGCCGTAAAGCGGCCACTGGTGATCACAAATCCGCCCGTCGCACCCTCAGCCGCCATCGCCCCATACAGTTCGCGAACCGTCGGCACGCCAACCTGAAGCGACCGCCACTGCTTGCACTGCACCAGATACTTTTCGCCGTCCTTGCGAGCAACCAAATCGACCCCGCCGTCCGGCCCGTTCCCACCGGTTTCCTGAACGCTAAAGCCCTGATGCCGCAACGCCTCACCCACCAACAGCTCGAACTGCTGCCAGGTAATGCCTTCAAGCGTCTTGCCACCCGGCATCGCGACCGCCGCCAGCAACCGACGCCGTTTACGTCGACCGAACACCGACGCCGCAGCACCGCCGAGAAAAATCAGCGGGACCAGGTACTGGCCGAAGGTGGCGAATGTTTTGAAGGCAGTGTTGAAGATCATTGAATCCAGGTGTTGCAGGTCCGAATAGATCGGTGTCGAGGCGATGGCGATCGAATGCAGATACATACCTGACGCAATGGCGATCATTGCACTGATCCACCACGGGAGTTTGCTGGCGATGTAAAAGAGGTCTTCGAATGGGGAGGTTTTTTTAGCCATGACTTCGCTGATATTGAAAGGCCATCTGAAGATACGTGCAGGGTGATTCGGTGTCTACGGAGTGCGATCTGTCTCGTCCTGCAATGCTTGAATATTGCTGCTTTTTAGGCTTCAATTGCTGCCTTAAAAGCAGCATATAAGGGCGTTGCCATGTCGCTGAGTACGTTTCTATTTTCCGATTACCGCAGAAAGGTGCTGGCGTTGTTGTTGCTCCACCCCGACGAACGTTATCACCAACGTGAGATTGCCCGTCTCACCGATACCATTTCAGGCACCCTGAGTCGTGAGCTAGCCAAGATGGTGGAAGCGGGTTTGCTGGAAAAAATGCGTGTCGGTAACCAAGTGCAATACAAAGCTAATCTGGAATGTCCGGTTTTCGAAGAGTTAGCCAGTATCCTTCGCAAAACGGAGGGTTGGATTCAGTCGCTGGCAGAAGCGCTGGAACCGCTGGCAGATTCTATCAAGGTGGCTTTTGTATTCGGCTCCATGGCCAGCGGCAAAGCGGGTTCAAGCAGTGACATCGATCTGATGGTTATCGGTGACGCAAGGTTCAGCGACTTGATTACCCACCTCTATCCGCTTCAGGAGGCGCTCGGCAGGGAGATTAATCCCAAGCAGTACTCGATCAGTGAATGGCGCCGCCTAATAGAAGAGAAGGGCGCGTTTGTGCGGGACGTGTTGAGCAAGCCAAAGCTATTTGTGATTGGGCATCAGCAAGATCTGGTGGTTGATGAGGCTTAATGATGACGTTGGCGAATTTGTTGGGACTGTCACTGGAGAAGGTCGAGCCTGATGCCGCGAGCATCAGCCGCTTGATGGATGCGGCACGGCGCAGCCTGGCAGATGCTCAGTTGACGAACATGAGTAGCGAAGGTCGTTTCGACATGGCGTACAAAGCCATCATGCAAGCTGCCAACTCGGCTCTGCAGGCCAATGGGTATCGAACGTTGACGAGCAAGCCCGGACATCATCAGACGATGATCCAGAGCTTGCCTCTGACTATTGGTCTGGATGCGAAAACCATGATCGTCCTGGATGGTCTTCGCAAGCAGCGCAATGTCAGTGACTACTCTGGAGATCCGGTTAGTGAAAGCATGGCGCTGGAAGCAATCGCTCATGCTCGGGCTTTGCTAGTCCAGGTTGAGCATTGGCTGAACGCTAACAAACGACATTTGGTTGGGTGAGTGGCGTGTTGCATGGATTGAGCAATCACTGTGTCCACCCATCATGGGACTTCGCCAGCGATGGTGAAGAGATCGCCGAGTGAGGTGGTTTTTAGCCATGACTTCGCTTCAGCGGAACTCAAAAAATTCGTAGTGGAGATTGCCTTCAGGAATCCCGCTTTCGCGCATCAGTTCACGGACGCGTGACATCAAGCCCTTGGGACCACAGAAGCTAACGTGGATCTGTGCCGGATCTGTCTGGGTGGCTGCCTGACGCACGGTTTCAGCCAACTGATCGGCACCCCCGCCATTGCTAACGAACTGGACCCCACGCTTTTCGGCCATACCTTGCAAAAGCTCGACGCTCGGGAATGCCCGCGACGGATTAAAGCAATAGACCAGAGTGGCATTGTCGAAGTGGCCGGCAGACGTGTCCTGCAGCCAAGAGATAAATGGCGAAATACCGACACCTCCGCCGATCCAGATTTCCCGCTGCGCACCGGGCTGACGCTTGAAGCGTCCGTACGGTGCATAGATATCCGCCAGCATCCCAACCTTGACCTGCTCGCGCAGTTTCTGCGTGTAGTCCCCCAAGGCGCGGATCACAAACTTGATACGTCCACTCTCGGAATGGGCGGCAGCAATAGTGAAGGGGTGAGGCTCGCGCAAGCCTTTCTCCTTCATGGCCAGGAACGCAAACTGCCCAGCCCTGAACGTAAAGCCGCTATGGATCGGCTCAAGCTCCAGGCTCAGGGAATTCTTGCCGAGGGAAACGGCCGACACCTTGTATTCGCCAGCGGTAGCGATGAAGGGGTAAAGCAGCAGTTTGTAGAACGCCGCGAGTACACCCGCGCCACACAGCAGCGCCAACCAGAGGCCGGCAGGATTGCTCAACGTCATAGGCGACTTGAAGCTCAGCCAATGCAGGATGACGATCACAAACAGCGGGCCCGACAGCTTGTGCCACCAGCGCCACAGGCCATAAGGGATATTCCGGTTCAAGGCGAGCAACACAATCATGCCCAGCGCCACGTAACTCAGTTGGCGCACCAGGCGCGTCCAGTATTTAGACATCTCAAGGATCGGCACGCTGTGCCAGACGTCCAGATTGGCCTTGAACACAAAATGGTAAGAGGCAAACACCAGCGCCCAAATACCCAACCATTTATGGGTTTCATAGACCCGATCCAGGCCCCCGAACAAAACCTCAACGGCCCGCGAGCGACTGGCCAGCAAGGCGGCAACCGCCATATAGGCCAACGCCGCAGTGCCTAGAATCAGACTAAGCGTCGCCGAGGTCAGCCAAGTGTCGGAGGGAATCTCGATGAGCAGGGTCATTGCCGTGATCAGCAGAATACCAACGATACAGTGCCAGCTTTTCAAGGACGCATGCTCCAGCCATTTACGGCTTTAACGATAATTCTGAATAAATACTGACCGGCAAAAACCGGGAGAAAGCAGAATTGAAGTAGGACATGTTACGGCATTGAGTGCTGTGTGACCCTGACCTCGGTCATCGCTTTAGTCAGGCATCATAATCGGCGCGAGGCTCTGGAACGGGCTTTATGGGGCGTGGAAGGGCGGATTCAATGGTTTGACAAGTCGGATGGCTGCTACGTAACAACTAGCCGGGTGTCCTTCTTTGCTAACGGACCTCTATGACTTTACCCATGATGGCAATCTAGATACTGTTGTCGGACATATCCTACAAGGACCGTCCGCAATGGCTTCGCTCAACCAGATTTTCTTCGGCCCACCCGGTACGGGGAAAACCTATGCGACCGTCGAAGCGGCTTTGCAGATCCTTGATCTATCATTTCTCGATGCCCATAGAACTGACCGTGCAGCTCTGAAAAGGCGTTTCGACGAGTTGGTCAACGTAGGTGATGTCCGTTTCGTGACCTTCCACCAGAGCTTCAGCTACGAGGACTTTGTCGAAGGACTACGCGCTGAAAGCGGTAAGGACGGTCAGCTTCGATACGAAGTCGTCTCCGGGGTCTTCAAAAGTCTTTGTGAGTCAGCGGACGGCGGCTATCGAGCTTTCAAAGTTGGAGATCGTTTCGGGACGGGCTACACCGTTATTGACGCCTCAGTCGACGCGGTTGAACTAGAGAAACCTCAAGGTAAGCATCTGGCCATCGGTATGAGCATGCTGAACGCGCTCGCTACGTATGTTCGGGACGAAAAGTTAACTATTGAGGATCTCGGTAATAGCGCGTGGGACAAGAAAGTGCCTGACTCGACGCTCGATCCGTTCTTGGTAAACGGTTACAAGAATTTTTTGCCTTCTATGGTTAAGCACATGGTTGGCCAGTCAGAGTCGGGCTTATTCGAGCCGAGTCCATCGCAGAAAAAGCCCGCTAAAGTCCTGATCATAGATGAGATCAACCGAGGGAATATTTCGCGGATATTCGGCGAACTGATCACACTCATTGAACCATCCAAACGCGCTGGGGCTGCCGAAGCACTGGAAGTTATGCTGCCGTATTCGAAGAAGTGCTTCAGCGTACCTGACAACGTCTATCTAGTCGGTACCATGAACACTGCTGATCGGTCTCTTGCCGCGTTAGACATTGCGCTACGTCGCCGCTTCACTTTTATCGAGGTGCCACCTGAGCCTGAGCTTCTTGCTGGCGTGAGCGTAGAGGGCATTGACATTGCCCAACTGCTACACATCATGAACGAGCGCATCGCTGTGCTTTTGGATCGTGATCATTGTTTAGGGCATGCCTATTTTATGCCGCTGAAAGAGGACAATTCGCTAGAGCGTTTGGCTCTGATCTTTCGTGAGCAAGTCCTGCCGTTACTTCAGGAGTACTTCTTTGAGGATTGGCAGCGCATTCAATGGGTGCTGAACGATCAGCGCAAGTCCACTGAGAATCGTTTCCTACTGCAACCCAGTCAGGATCTTGATTGGCTATTTGGCGACCAAGTTGCAATCAGTCAGCAGAATGAGCGCTGGGTGCTAAATCGGGACGCTTTTATGCGAGTTGAGGCGTACCTAGGCGTGATTGATTGCGATCATGTTGCGAAGACTCCTCGGACGCTGAGCAGCCTTGCCGGGTGAAGCACTCAATTACGGTCCGCGAATATGCTCGACTGACCACCAGTCACGTTGAGCATCCTTCACCCGACCTGGCCCAAGTTTCGACCTCGGCGTTCGATTGGTTGTGCAGGCTCAGCGCATCTTTCAGCCAAGCGGGTGCGGCTCTGGTCTTACTTGAAGACCGACGCCATCTCAAACTCGATAACTACGTCGGCGTGCTGGAAACCCCTTGCGGCACGCGTATAGAAATCCTCCCCAAACATTTCGAACAAGGCGACTGCATCGCACGGAGCCGTACCTTGTTGCAACGCATGATTCAGGCGTCGCTTGATTTACCTACCCGAGAAGTGGGCGTTGCCGACCTGCAACGTTTCGATGCGCCCTTGAGCGAATGGGTCATGCGCCGTTTTCTAGAGGCGCTGGATCACCTGATCAAACGTGGCATACGTTTCGACTACCAACGCATCGAGGAAGAGCAGCGCTTCCTGCGCGGTCAACTCGACGTCACTCGACAGATGCGCCAACCTCTGGGTCGTCAGCACCATTTTCAAATCCGCCACGACGTCTTCCTGCCGGATCGACCAGAAAATCGGCTGTTGAAACTGGCCTTGGACGTCGTCTGCAAAACCACGCAAGACCCCAGCAACTGGCGACTGTCTCACGAGCTGCGAGCGCTCTTGTTGGAGGTCCCGGCAAGCCGTCATGTTGCGCAGGACTTAATACGCTGGAGTTCAGATCGACTGATGGCCCACTACCGGGCTGTCAAACCGTGGTGTGAACTTATCATCAACCAGCAAATGCCCTTGGCCGTCGCGGGAGACTGGCAGGGTATGAGCTTGCTGTTCCCGATGGAAAAACTATTTGAGCGTTACGTTGCAGCAAGCTTGCAGCGGACATTACCTAGTGATGCCAAGCTGGTTACTCAGGCTCGAAGTGAATGCCTATGTCAGTACATGGGTAAAAACTTCTTCCAGCTGCGCCCTGACCTGATAGTTCACCATCAGGGAAAAATTTGGGTGCTGGACACCAAATGGAAACGTCTGGACAGCGCCGCTCGTGATAAAAATTACGGGCTAAGCCAATCTGATTTTTATCAGCTATTTGCCTACGGGCATAAATATCTGGGTGGGAAGGGTGTGTTGGTATTGATCTACCCGAGGCGTTCGACTTTCAACGAACCGCTGGAGATTTTCGAGTTCTCGCCACAGCTCAAACTTTGGGTCTTGCCTTTTGATTTGGAACAGGGGGTTTTGATTGCTGGGGGAGAGGGATTGCCTTTGTCTATTCAGCAGTGCATTGCTCACACTGCCTAAATAACTCCTTCCCCTTTATACCAAGCTGTTGGGCGTTCTCGATCCGTTTCAAGTCATTGAAATTTTATGCGTTTGTCACTCAGTCTTCGCGGACAAGTCCGCTCCTACAGGGGATTTGCGTCGGGTGTATCACTGCCGAGTCAGCCCAAACAAAAAAGCCAGAAGCAACCGCTTCTGGCTTTTCCACTTCAAACATCAGTTAAGCAAATCGAGCAATCAATCCCAGCTCAATGCCCCACCCGTTTGATATTCAATAACCCGAGTTTCGAAGAAGTTTTTCTCTTTCTTCAAGTCCATGATCTCGCTCATCCATGGGAACGGGTTGGTTGTGCCTGGGTATTCTTCTTTCAAGCCGATCTGGCTCAAACGACGGTTGGCGATGAATTTGAGGTAGTCCTCCATCATTGCCGCGTTCATGCCCAGTACGCCGCGAGGCATGGTGTCGCGGGCGTATTCGATTTCCAGTTGGGTGCCCTGGAGGATCATTTGGCTGGCTTCTTCCTTCATTTCAGCGTCCCACAGGTGTGGGTTTTCGATTTTGATCTGGTTGATCACGTCGATGCCGAAGTTCAGGTGCATGGATTCGTCGCGCAGGATGTATTGGAACTGCTCGGCGACGCCGGTCATTTTGTTGCGACGGCCCATGGAGAGGATTTGGGTGAAGCCGCAGTAGAAGAAGATCCCTTCCAGCACGCAGTAGTAGGCGATCAGGTTGCGTAGCAGTTCTTTGTCGGTGTCGACGGTGCCGGTTTCGAACTTCGGATCGGAGATCGAGCGGGTGTATTTGAGGCCCCAGGCTGCCTTTTTGGCGACCGACGGGATCTCGTGGTACATGTTGAAGATCTCGCCTTCGTCCATGCCCAGCGATTCGATGCAGTATTGGTAGGCGTGGGTGTGGATCGCTTCTTCGAAGGCCTGGCGCAGGATGTACTGGCGGCACTCCGGGTTGGTGATCAGGCGGTATACGGCGAGTACCAGGTTGTTGGCAACCAGGGAGTCGGCGGTGGAGAAGAAGCCGAGGTTGCGCATGACGATGCGGCGCTCGTCGTCGGTCAGGCCTTCCGGATCACGCCAGACGGCGATGTCGGCGGTCATGTTGACTTCTTGCGGCATCCAGTGGTTTGCGCAGCCGTCGAGGTACTTCTGCCAGGCCCAGTCGTATTTGAACGGGACCAGTTGGTTGAGGTCGGCGCGGCAGTTGATCATCATCTTTTCGTCAACGGCAACCCGGGCGCTGGCGCCTTCGAGTTCAGCCAGACCTTCGGCGACGTCGAGGCTGTCCAGGGCGGCCTTGGCGCGGATGATCGCGGCCGAGTCGGTGCTTGTGACTGCACGGGCGGCGAGGGCGGCGGCGCCACCCGCGCTGTCGAGGCGGTCCATGTTGGCTTCGTTGGCGTGACCGGCGTTGGTTGCTTTGGCGGCTACTTCGCCGTCTTCTTTATCGAATTCGTCCCAGCTCAGCATGGTGATGAGGCTCCTGCTTGAGGGCCGCCTTGGCGGCCAGTTGGATTAATAGGTTACCGATGTGAGAACACTCAGGCAGTAAATCGGTCGAGAGGTTTCTCTCTGAAAATCTGATTGTTCGGAGGGGCGTGGCGGCCGCTTTTAAGCGCCAGGGCCACTGCGCGCGCAAGGAGCAAAATGCTGACGAAACGTGCGTACTGGGGCCGAGTAAATGACGCCGGCTTGGTGAGCGCATGTGGTCATGTTCTTGTCCTTCGTTGAGGGGCGCAAGTATACGGAAATTTGCATTGTCCGTGTGTCTTACGACCCATCTGTCTTGTATTTTGATTAACGTTTTGACTCATGAACGTCATCCATTCATCACTTGACGAAAAGGCGATTAATGAGGGTCTAAATCCCATATGTAGTGCTTGCTCTAATCTTGAGGCACACGATATAGTTTTTCGGGTTGACGTTGCAACACCAGATTTGGTTAAAACTGCACGTGATGACATGGGGCAGTTTTTGGAGACGCTCTTACCCGAGTCCTGTCCGCTCAAAAGCCCCATATCACGTGGTTTTTTCGATCAGAAGCTCTTGACGCGTTTTATGTGGCCGTCAACGTACCTGACAGACGGTAAGCGGCGATTTAAATTTCATAACGAATCAACACATGATGCGCAGTCTTCGTTTGAAACCGATTATCCCTCGATCAGGCGCCCAATACACCGCTCAAATATTTCTGTCAGCGCTCTGTAATCGCACACCACTGCATCAATGTTTGCCTGGATCCATTCCTGTGCATCTACTTCCCACCAGCTAATCTCGTATCCGGCATTTACGACAATGTGCTCGAACAGGATTCGTTGGGCCCTTCCGTTGCCTTCTCTGAAGGGGTGCACAACGTTCAAGTCGCCAAATAGCTCAGCGGTCGCCGATACGAGCGCTGAACGGTCCAAGCCTTCAAACCCATTAGATTTGGCCAGCGAACTGAAAAGCTTTTGAGCTTCGGGCTCGATGCGGCTGGTTGTGCAGAAATGGGTCGTGCCTTTGGATATGTCGACCGTGCGCAACTCTCCCGCCCATTCGTAAAGGTCAGCAAACAGTCGGCGGTGGATGCTTTGCAGGTAGGAGAGATCGTAGGGCGGTGGTGCAAATTCGATGGCGTCTGCGGCGACTTCAGAAAGGGCGCGCTCTGCTTCTGCCAGCGTTTGCTCGTGGGTTAGGCCAAGAGTATTGCGCAGGATCGCTGTGCCGGGATAGCAGTAGGAATCCTGGCCAACACCGTACTTATCGAGCATCAGGCCTGTTTGTTGCGGTAGGTTTTCAGCAGTTCTTCGCGCGACGCGAGGGGGCGTTCGGCGTCGAGTGGCGTGGTATCGAAACCTTCCAGGCGCAGGCTGGCTGCGTAGTTGGATTTGCGCGTTTTGGCGCAGTAGGCTTTTTTGGCTGCAAGGGAGGGGTTGGGCATGGTCGCTGCCTCCAGGCTCGGAAGGCGCTCAGTATAGCTGAAAGGGGAGGTTATCGACGAGGCGCGGAATGGGAGAGTTCGGCTGTCCGCAGGGCCGAAGCCCCCAGCGAGGGGGCGTTCGGACTGGCGTCTAGCTTATTGGCAGGCTTCGCAATCCGGCTCATCAATAGCGCAGGCTTTAGGCACTGGCGCTGGACCGGCAGGGGCGGCGAGTACGGAGTCGTCGCCGTGGTTGCCGCTTGATACTGCGTTGAGCTTGCTGGTGCTGATGGTCGACTTCTCGGTGCTGGTCGCGGCCAGGGCACGGAGGTAGTAAGTGGTTTTCAGGCCACGGTACCAAGCCATGCGGTAGGTCACGTCGAGTTTTTTGCCCGATGCGCCGGCGATGTACAGGTTCAGCGATTGCGCCTGGTCGATCCATTTCTGGCGGCGGCTGGCGGCGTCGACGATCCACTTGGTGTCGACTTCGAACGCGGTGGCGTACAGGTCTTTGAGTTCCTGTGGGATGCGGTCGATTTGCTGTACGGAACCATCGTAGTACTTCAGGTCGTTGATCATGACCGAGTCCCACAGGTCGCGAGCCTTGAGGTCGCGAACCAGGTACGGGTTGATCACGGTGAACTCGCCGGAGAGGTTCGATTTCACGTACAGGTTTTGATACGTCGGTTCGATCGACTGCGATACGCCAGTGATGTTGGCGATGGTCGCGGTCGGTGCGATGGCCATGATGTTGGAGTTACGAATACCTTTCTGTACACGGGCACGGACAGGCGCCCAGTCCAGGGTTTCGTTCAGGTCAACGTCGATGTACTTCTGGCCACGTTGTTCGATCAGGATCTGTTGCGAATCCAGCGGCAGGATGCCTTTGGACCACAGCGAGCCCGGGAACGTCTCGTAAGCGCCACGCTCGTCGGCCAGATCGCAGGAAGCCTGGATCGCGAAGTAGCTGACAGCTTCCATCGAGCGGTCGGCGAACTCGACGGCAGCGTCGGAGGCGTACGGGATGTGCTGCAGGTACAGCGCGTCCTGGAAGCCCATGATGCCCAAGCCGACTGGACGGTGCTTGAAGTTGGAGTTCTTCGCTTGCGGCACCGAGTAGTAGTTGATGTCGATCACGTTATCGAGCATGCGCACGGCGGTGTTGACGGTGCGCTCAAGCTTGGCGGTGTCCAGCTTGCCGTTGACGATGTGGTTCGGCAGGTTGATCGAGCCCAGGTTGCAAACGGCGATTTCGTCCTTGTTGGTGTTCAAGGTGATTTCGGTGCACAGGTTCGAGCTGTGGACCACGCCGACGTGCTGCTGCGGGCTGCGCAGGTTGCACGGGTCTTTGAAGGTCAACCATGGGTGGCCGGTTTCGAACAGCATCGAGAGCATCTTGCGCCATAGATCTTTGGCCTGGATGGTCTTGAACAGTTTGATTTTGCCTGGGTACTGGGACAGGGCTTCGTAGTACTCGTAACGCTCTTCGAAAGCCTTGCCGGTCAGGTCGTGCAGGTCTGGCACTTCCGAGGGCGAGAACAGGGTCCACTGGCCGTCATCGAAGACGCGCTTCATGAACAGGTCAGGGATCCAGTTGGCGGTGTTCATGTCGTGGGTACGACGACGATCATCACCGGTGTTCTTGCGCAGCTCGATGAACTCTTCGATGTCCATGTGCCAGGTTTCCAGGTAAGCACAGACCGCGCCTTTGCGCTTGCCGCCCTGGTTGACTGCTACTGCGGTGTCGTTGACTACTTTGAGGAACGGCACGACGCCCTGGGATTTGCCGTTGGTGCCCTTGATGTAAGAGCCCAGCGCGCGAACCGGCGTCCAGTCGTTACCCAGGCCGCCTGCGAATTTGGACAGCATGGCGTTGTCGTGGATGGCGTGGTAAATGCCCGACAGGTCATCCGGTACGGTGGTCAGGTAGCAGCTGGACAGCTGTGGACGCAGGGTACCGGCGTTGAACAGGGTTGGGGTCGACGACATGTAGTCGAAGGACGACAACAGGTTGTAGAACTCGATGGCGCGATCTTCTTTGTTCTTCTCTTCGATCGCCAGGCCCATGGCCACGCGCATGAAGAAGATCTGTGGCAGTTCGAAACGCACGCCATCCTTGTGGATGAAGTAACGGTCGTACAGGGTTTGCAGGCCCAGGTAGGTGAACTGCTGATCGCGCTCGTGGTTGATCGCCTTGCCCAGTTTTTCCAGGTCGAAGGTGGCCAGAATCGGGTTCAGCAATTCGTGCTGAATGCCTTTGGCGATGTAGGACGGCAGAGCCTTGGCGTACAGGTCGACCATTTCGTGGTGAGTGGCGCTGTCGGCCACTTCCAGGAAGCTCAAGCCTTCGGCACGCAAGGTGTCCATCAGCAGGCGAGCAGTCACGAACGAGTAGTTAGGCTCGCGCTCTACCAGGGTGCGCGCGGTCATCACCAGGGCGGTGTTGACGTCTTTCAGCGCTACGCCGTCGTAGAGGTTTTTCAGGGTTTCGCTTTGGATCAGGTTCGCATCGACTTCTTCCAGACCTTCGCAGGCCTCGGTGACGATGGTGTTCAGGCGACCCATGTCCAGCGGCGCAAGGCTGCCGTCGGCGCGGGTGATGCGGATCGACGGGTGCGCTTGTACTGGTTCGTCGATAGAGCGAACAGCACGCTCTTTGGCACGTGAATCACGGTAGATCACGTAGTCGCGGGCGACTTTCTGTTCGCCGGCACGCATCAGGGCCAGTTCGACCTGATCCTGGATTTCTTCGATGTGGATAGTGCCGCCCGAAGGCATGCGACGTTTGAACGTGGCAGTGACCTGTTCGGTCAGGCGCGCAACGGTATCGTGGATACGCGACGAGGCGGCAGCGGTGCCGCCCTCAACTGCGAGAAACGCTTTGGTGATGGCGACGGTGATTTTGTCATCGGTGTAAGGAACGACAGTGCCGTTGCGCTTGATCACGCGCAGCTGACCAGGTGCCGTAGCGGACAGATCCTGATGGGATTCGCCAGCCTGCGGCGCAGTGGCCTGCGGGTTCTCGCGGGTTGTGTCGGTTTGCATGGGTGTCTCCACGTTCTCTATGTTTGTTTGGGCACTGAATACGTGCCCACCGTTCCGTCTTGAGGCAGTCAGCCGACAAACGCCAGCTAGAAAGACTTCAAAACGGATAAGGAAGGCTTTTGCCGCCATTCCCTGGCTTTGAAGTCGATGGTTTCGGGCCAATGCCCGCTACCGGAAATCTTTTGGAGGATGCTCGCTATTTGTTGCAACACGTGTGCCGTTTTGCCCCGATGATTGAGGCAGAGCAGCGGCCATCCGCATCAGCGGTTGGTGTACTGAAAAATGCTTAAGTTCAACCAAACTGACACAAGAAAACTGCTTGAGTTTCTCGATTGAAATGTGTTTGGTTTTTGGTCGAAAACCCTACATGTAGGGTTTTTTTCGCCGCGACATACAAGATAAAGCGTTTTGGGGATGGATTGCAACGTGGTCATTGTGGATAAAGCTGTGGGTATATTGTGTATGAAACGGGGAAGTCGGCTGTAGGCCGCGCCGCTGCTGGACTGCACCGCTTGTCACTGCTTTTTACTGTTTTCGCGGGTTTTTGCGGGCGCGAACCCTATCACAAAAAACACAGATAACAAGGGTATTTTGGCATGTCGTGTGCTTGGCGCGAGCGGTTGCTACAATCGCCTTCGATCTCGCCCTGACACAGGGTGTTTTGCGCGATGATTCGACAAAAGATGTCTCTATTAATAAGAACAATGGCAGCAGAGGTAACCCGTGGAGCAAGAAGCCTGGCAGGTGCTTATTGTCGAGGATGATCAGCGTCTGGCTGAACTGACCCGTGACTACCTTCAGAGTAATGGCCTGCGGGTAACCCTCGAAGGTGATGGTGCTTGCGCCGCTGAGCGCATCATCGCCGAGCAGCCGGATCTGGTGATTCTCGACCTGATGCTGCCCGGTGAAGATGGCCTGAGCATTTGCCGCAAGGTGCGCGATCGCTATGACGGACCGATTCTGATGCTCACGGCGCGCACCGATGACACCGATCAAATTCAGGGGCTGGACATGGGTGCCGATGATTTTGTCTGCAAGCCGGTGCACCCTCGTGTGTTGTTGGCGCGCATTCATGCGTTGTTACGGCGCAGCGAAGGGCCTGAGCCTGAGGCGGCGACGAACCCGCGGCGCCTGGTGTTCGGCCCGCTGGTGGTCGACAACGCCCTGCGCGAAGCCTGGTTGCAAGGCAACAGCATCGAATTGACCAGCGCCGAGTTCGACTTGTTATGGCTGCTGGTGGCCAACGCAGGGCGGATTCTTTCCCGCGAAGAGATCTTCACGGCCTTGCGCGGCTTTGGTTATGACGGTCAGGACCGCTCAATCGATGTCCGTATCTCACGGATTCGACCCAAGATCGGCGACGATCCGATTCATCCGCGCCTGATCAAGACCATTCGTAGCAAAGGGTACCTGTTCGTTCCGGAAGCGGCGCAAGACCTGACGTGTTACGTGCTGAACACCTGACGCCATGAACTCCATCTTCCTGCGTATCTACGGCGGCATGCTTGGTGTGTTGGTGCTAGTGGCGTTGCTCGGCGTGCTGGCCCTGCATCTGGTCAACCAGGTGCGCGGCGAGCAGTACCGCGAGCGCCTGGCCCACGGCACGTTCACTCTGATGGCCGACAACCTGCAACCGATGAACGCGATTGATCGCAATCGTTCGCTGGCGGTCTGGGAGCGTTTGCTGGGGATTCCGTTGACCCTGCAAACACTCGGTGAAGCCCATCTCGACAGCGGTGACCAGAGTCGCCTGCTGCGCGGGCAGGTGGTGGTCGAACAAACCGGGCCTCATGCGGCCAAGGTGTTCCGGCTGGTCAGCGACGCGGAACCGTGGGTGTTGACCGGGGAGGTGCAGCAGATCAGTGAGCAATTGGCGCGGGCGACGATTTATCTGCTGACCGACGAACTGGTGCGCTTCCCCATCGATGAACAGCCCAGTCGCCTGGCCGCCCTGAAACGGGACAAGGGCTTTGGTTTCGACATCAGTCTGATCCGCCTGGAGCAGGCGGATGTCGACGAGGACCAGCGACGTCGGGTCGATGAAGGCGATACCGTGATGGCGCTGGGCAAGGGCGGTGACTCGATCCGCGTGTTCGCCGGCATGGTCGGCACGCCGTGGGTCTTGGAGATCGGCCCCCTTTACCAAATGAACCCTTACCCGCCTGAGCTGCTGGTGCTGATTGCGTTTCTGGGCCTGTGTTTTATCGGGGTGGTGGTTTACCTGTTGGTGCGTCGGCTTGAGCGCCGCCTTTTGGGCCTGGAATCGGCCGCCACCCGCATCGCCAAGGGCAGCCTGGAAACCCGCGTGCCCACTGCTGGGGCTGACTCGGTTGGGCGGCTGGCGGCAGCGTTCAACGGCATGGCCGAGCATTTGCAACGTTCGCTGGCGATGCAGCGAGAGCTGGTACGTGCGGTCTCCCATGAACTGCGCACGCCGGTGGCGCGTTTGCGCTTTGGCCTGGAAATGATCGGCCAGGCCTCCACGCAAGAGGCTCGGGATAAGTACAGGCTCGGCATGGACAGCGATATTCAGGACCTCGACAAGTTGGTGGACGAGATGCTGACGTACGCGCGATTGGAGCAGGGTTCGCCAACCCTTAATTTTCAGCGCGTCGATCTGGATGCACTGGTCAATCAGGTGATTGCCGAGCTGGCACCCTTGCGCGCCAATGTCACGGTCACGCGCGGGCAATGCTTGGCTGCGGCCGATAACGACGGGGCGTGGGTCGAGGCTGAGCCGCGCTATTTGCATCGGGCCTTGCAGAATCTGGTGAGCAACGCCATGCGTCACGCCGAATCCAGGGTCAGCGTCAGTTATCAGGTCGGTCAGTTACGCTGTCGCATCGACATCGAGGACGACGGCCCCGGCGTCCCGGAAAGTGCTTGGGAACGGATATTCACGCCCTTCATGCGTCTGGACGACAGTCGCACCCGGGCGTCGGGCGGGCATGGCCTGGGCTTGTCGATCGTGCGGCGAATCATTTACTGGCACAACGGTCGGGCGCTGATCAGTAAAAGCAAAAATCTAGGCGGCGCCTGCTTCAGTCTGGCGTGGCCGCGTCAGCAGGAGAAGCCCTGAGTCACAGGGCCGCGACGCTGACCAGGCTCAGCAATTTGCCATTGTCCACGCGAAATTGCGCGTCCAGTTCGGTGCCGTTGCGCCACTCGCCGGACAGGTCGATCTGCAAACGCAGGCGGGCACGGCCACTGTCTGACCACTCCAGCACTTGCGCGTCTTTGAAATAGAAACGCTTTTGCACGAGGGGGTAGATCGCCTTGAACAGGCTCTCTTTCACAGAGAAGGTCAGGGTGACCAGCAGTGCAATCTGCGCATCCGGGCCGGCGGCCATGCGTTGCAATTCGTCGTCAGTCAAAATCTCCCCGGCCAGGCGCTGGGCGCGCTCGTGGTCTAGCAGGGGCTCCATGTCCAGACCCAGACCGCGCCATTGCTGCTGGTGGCCGACAATGGCCGCCGCCCAGCCGTGGCTGTGGGTAATCGAGCCCCGGACATCTGTTGGCCAGACGGGCGCGCGGTCTTCGCCGATGCTCGGCACATAGTGCCGGCCGTCCAGCTGCTGCAAGGCTTCTCGAGCGCAAAGGCGTCCCGCCAGAAACTCGGCCTGACGCTTGGCGACGGAGCGCTGAATGCTGTCGGGTGATTCGATCAGGCAACGCTGAAAATCGCCATCAGCCAGATGGTGCGGATTGAACGCGCCACTGACCAGCACCACGCCGGGCAGGGTTTGGGGCAGCGGCCAATGGGTGTCGAGCACGGGGCAACAGGCGGGGAGTACTGGGGGCTGAGTCATGCCTGGCATTTTGCAGTGTCGGAGGCGGGCTGGGTAGGGGGTGTCGTTGTGGCTGCGTCGAGCACAGATTAATTGTAGGAGCGGACTTGTCCGCGAAGGCGGTGTGTCAGATACACCGCGTTAAGCTATTCGCAGACAAGTCAGCTCCTACAGATTGAGGCCCGCCATAGATCTCTTGCAGGATCAGGTATTTAACCAAACACTTTCTTCAAAAATGCCTGCATGTCTGCCCATGAACTCTCGTCGGCGGCTTTGTTGTAGCCGATGTCGGGGGCATGGTCGCCGTGGCTCAGGTGGTCGGCATCGGGGTTAGTGAAACCGTGTTTGGCGCCATCGATACCGACGAATTTATAGTTGGCACCGGCCTTGTCCATTTCCGCTTTGAAGGCGATGACGCTGTCCGGGGTGACCATGCTGTCGCTGTTGCCGTGCTCGATCAGAAGTGGCGCCTTGACGCTGCCAGGTGTGGCCGGTGACTGGGTCGACAGCGCACCGTGGAAAGACACCACGCCGGCCAGCGGTTCGCCACGCCGCGCCGCATTGAGAACCACCGCGCCGCCGAAGCAGTAACCAATGGCAGCGATCTTGGCTGGATTGGTTTGCGCTTGTTTTTTCAGCTGTTCAAGGCCTGCATCGAAACGCTTGGCCGAGGCTGCACTGTCTTTGGTCGCCTCCTGCATGAACGCCATGGCGTCCGTTGGGTGCTCGGTGTGCTTGCCTTCGCCGTACATGTCGATGGCCATGGCGCTGTAACCCAGTGCCGCAAGGTCGCGGGCGCGGCGTTTGGCGTAGTCGTTCAGGCCCCACCATTCATGCACCACCAGGACACCGGGGCGTTGGCCCTTGATTGCGTCGTCGTAGGCGTAATAGCCGATCAGCTTGGTGCCGTCAGCACTTTGATAGTCGATGGTTTCAGTCTTGATCGCGGCCTGAGTCAGCCCGGCCAGGCTCATCATGATTAACGCTGTCCAGAAACGCATGGTCGGTTTCTCCTGTGGTTGATAGGGAACGTAGATTAATCAAAAGAGCCTAGACGATTGTTCGGCATTGAGGCGATGGGTCCATTCAGCTTAGGTTCAGGCCGCGTTCAGTGGGGGTTCAGGGCCGGGTGATTAGTCTTGTGGCGTACCCCAACAGCGCCCGGCGCAAGAGGAAATTTCCATGCTCACCTTAAATAAGCTCTTTTTTGCGTTGGCTTTTCTCGGCGGCAGCGCCACCGCGCAGGCCACTGACGGTAGCAGCAAACTCGTTCAGGGCAAGACCGGCGAGAGCGTCGATGCCTACGGCGCCTATCTGGGGGCCGTCGCGGATCACTATTACTCGAGTTATCCCAACGTCTCCGGTACGCATAACGGTATTCAACTGAGCCAGGCCATCTTGCTCGGCAGCTTCGACCCTGGTCTGCGCTCCAACTACATTTTTTAACCGTTAACAGACTGACGCTGGACATTTTCCGCCCAGCCCGCAGACTCAACAGGCGGGGCGCTGTTCAACCGGTCATGGTGTATTAGCCTTAATCTTGAGAGGAATGATTTTGCCTGGGAGAGCCTCATGAAACTGCTGGTGGTTGAAGATGAGGCCTTGTTGCGCCATCACTTACAAACCCGACTGACCGAGAGCGGCCATGTGGTCGAGGCCGTGGCCAATGCAGAGGAAGCGCTGTATCAGGCGGGGCAGTTCAACCATGACCTGGCGGTGATCGACCTGGGCTTGCCGGGCATGGGCGGGCTGGACTTGATTCGCCAGCTGCGCTCCCAGGGCAAGGCATTCCCGATCCTGATCCTCACGGCCCGTGGCAACTGGCAGGACAAGGTCGAAGGGCTGGCCGCCGGCGCGGACGACTATGTGGTCAAGCCGTTTCAGTTCGAAGAACTGGAAGCTCGGCTTAATGCCCTGTTGCGCCGCTCCAGTGGTTTTATCCAGTCGACCATCACCGCCGGGCCCTTGCTGCTGGATCTGAACCGCAAACAGGCGTCCCTTGAAGAACAGCCGCTGGCGTTGACGGCCTATGAGTACCGGATTCTCGAATACCTGATGCGCCACCATCAGCAGGTGGTGGCCAAAGAGCGCTTGATGGAGCAGCTCTACCCCGACGATGACGAGCGCGATCCGAACGTGATCGAGGTGCTGGTTGGGCGCTTGCGCCGCAAGCTGGAAGGCTCGTTGGGTTTCAAGCCTATCGAAACGGTGCGGGGCCTGGGGTATCTGTTCACTGAGCGTTGTCGATGATTCGTTCGCTGCGGCTGCGGTTGATGATGGCTGCCGCGATGCTCGCGTTGATCTTCATGCTGGCCCTGTTGCCCGCGTTGCAGGGCGCCTACAGCCTGGCCCTGCAGGACTCCATCGAGCAACGCCTGGCCTCGGACGTGACCACAATGATTTCCGCGGCACGGGTCGAGGACAATCGTTTGTTGATGCCCCTGCTGTTGCCGGGCGAGCAATTCAATCTGTCAGACAGCCGTCTCCTCGGTTATATCTACAACCGTAATGGCGAGCTGGTGTGGCGTTCGCGTGCCACCGAACTGGCCGGTATCGACTACCGCCCGCGTTATGACGGGACGGGTAATCAGTTCGGTAAAATCAAGAACGCCAATGGCGAAGAGTTTTTCGTCTATGACGTAGAAATCAAATTGCTGGGCGGCAGAAACGCAGCGTTCAGCATCGTCGCCTTGCAGCCGGTGCGCGAGTATCAGGTGATCATCTCCGCGCTGCGCGAGAAACTCTATCTGGGCTTTGGTGCCGCCTTGGTGGTCTTGCTGGCCTTGCTCTGGATGGGCCTGACCTGGGGCCTTAAAGCACTGAGGGGATTGAGTCAGGAGCTGGATCAGGTCGAAACCGGCGAGCGGGAAAGCCTGAGTGAGGAACACCCGTTAGAGTTGCTGCGCCTGACCGGCTCACTGAACCGACTGCTGCTCAGCGAACGCGAGCAGCGCATCCGTTACCGCGATTCCCTGGGCGACTTGGCCCACAGTTTGAAAACGCCGCTGGCGGTGCTGCAAGGCGTCAGCGAAACCATGGCCAAACGTCCGCAAGACCTGGAACAGGCCCGCCTCCTGCAATCGCAGATCGAGCGCATGAGTCAGCAGATCAGTTACCAGCTGCAACGCGCCAGCCTGCGCAAAAGTGGACTGGTGCGGCACCATGTGGTGTTGCGACCGGTGGTCGAAAGCCTGTGCAATACCCTGGACAAGGTCTATCGCGACAAACAGGTCAACGTCTGCCTTGATCTGCCCGACGGATGCCAAGTGGCGATGGAGCAGGGCGCCTTGCTCGAAATGCTCGGCAATCTGCTGGAAAACGCCTATCGCCTCTGTCTGGGCCGAATACGCATCAGCCTGCACGCGTCGTTGTCCGGTGACGAGTTGTGCGTCGAAGACGATGGCCCTGGCGTACCAGAGAGTCAGCGGGCGCGGATTCTAGAGCGTGGTGAGCGGCTGGATCGGCAGAATCCGGGGCAGGGCATTGGTCTGGCGGTGGTCAAAGACATCATTGAAAGTTACAACGCGCGCCTGACCCTGGAGGACTCTCCATTGGGCGGCGCAGCATTCCGGATTCATTTTCAGGCCAATTGAGGCGTCCTGTCGTGTTCGCGGCGTACCCGGCATACCTCCATCATGGGGGCCGTCAGACCTCCTGAGCCCGGTAAGCCCCCGGTGTCAGTCCGGTCCACTTCTTGAACGCGCGATGAAAGGCCGACGGCTCGGAAAAACCGAGCTGTTCGGCAATCTGTTGCAATGACAGCTCGGCGCGGCTCAAGTGATAAATCGCCATGTCGCGGCGCAGTTGATCCTTCAATCCCTGAAAACTCGTGCCTTCTTCACGCAGATGCCGGCGCAGGGTCTGCGGGCTGATGTGCATCTGCTCGGCGACGCTTTCCAGATCGGGCCAGCGGTTGCAATCGCGGCTGAGCAAGCGTCGCAGCTGGTTACTCAGGCTGTCGCCATCGTCGGGACGGGCCAGAAGATCGGCGGGGGAGCGTTCGAGAAAATGCTTGAGCGTGCGTTCGTCCTGCAGCAGCGGCATGCTCAGGTAGCGCGCGTGAAACAGCAGGCTGGTGGTTTCGGCATTGAACAGGATCGGGCACGGGAACAGCAGGTCGTATTCGCCGCTGTGCTCCGGCCTGTCATAACTGAATGTCGCTTGCTCCAGGCGGATGCGCTGGCCGATCAGCCAACTGCCGAGCCGGTGCCAGATCACCAGCAGGCACTCGCTGAGAAAATGGTCCGGGTCCCGCAGCGCCGAGTCGTCCAGGCTCAGCCGCGCCCAATCCCCCTCGCGACGCAAGCTCAGGCGCGGCGCGTCGGGGAACAAGCCATAAAACAACAGGCCGCGTGCGAGTGCCTTTTCCAGACTGCGGCAGTGGATCAGCGCATGGCACATCATGGCGAACGTGCCGCGCGTGCTCGGGCCATGGCCGAAGCCCATGTATTCATCGTCCAGTTGCTGCCAGACCAATTGAATCAGGCGAGCAAACTGTTCCGGAGCGATGCGGGCGCGAGGCTCGCTCAACAGCTCAGGCTGGATCCCCGATTGTTGCAGCAGGTTCGAACAATCGATGCCACGCCGTTGCACGCCACCGAGGGCAGCGCGGGCGAAGTGACTGGCGATCGTGCGTTGGCGCATAGGGTGCTCATCCGGTGAACGGCCGATGGTAGTCATCGCACGGGCAACGGACAAGGCGGATACCCGCCAATGCAGGGGGTATTTTTGCGGTAATGGGCGGAAATCCGCCACATTCCTGGCCGGTAACGCCCCGGAATTCAGGCGAAGGTCAGCGAGTTTGTTGATCTAGAGCGGTTTTGTCGGAAGTGGCACGC
The DNA here is from genome assembly GCF_056680355.1 of Pseudomonas sp. ASL8. Lineage (NCBI taxonomy): Bacteria > Pseudomonadati > Pseudomonadota > Gammaproteobacteria > Pseudomonadales > Pseudomonadaceae > Pseudomonas > Pseudomonas sp. ASL8. The sequence goes on from NZ_CM155278.1 coordinate 2,926,114, forward strand.
GCCCTGCAATAACACCAGCAGAGGTTTGCGATGGGTCCGCCCGCGCAACTCGCCAAAACAAATCCCTCCAGTGCAGGAGGGTTAGCGCTTTATGGCATCGCTCGCATCAGATGGATGATGACCGGCGAGGCTCTTGAGGAACTTGCAATGACGACTCGTCAGCCGCTGTATAAATCCCTGTATCTCCAGGTCATCGTAGCCATTGTCATTGGCATTCTGATCGGCCACTTCTATCCTCAAGCCGGTGTGTCGCTCAAGCCGCTGGGTGACGGGTTCATCAAACTGATCAAAATGATCATCGCCCCGATCATTTTCTGCACTGTCGTCAGCGGTATCGCTGGCATGCAGAGCATGAAGTCAGTCGGTAAAACCGGCGGTTATGCGCTGCTGTACTTCGAAATCGTGTCCACCATCGCACTGCTGATCGGTCTGGTCGTGGTTAACGTCGTTCAACCGGGTGCAGGCATGCACATCGACGTGGCAACGCTGGATGCTTCCAAGGTCGCGGCCTACGTTGCTGCAGGCGCTGACCAGAGCATCACCGGCTTCCTGCTCAACGTCATCCCAAGCACCATCGTTGGCGCGTTTGCGACCGGCGATATCCTGCAAGTGCTGATGTTCTCGGTGATCTTCGGTTTCGCCCTGCATCGCCTGGGTGCCTACGGTAAACCGCTGCTCGACTTCATCGATCGTTTCGCTCACGTGATGTTCAACATCATCAACATGATCATGAAGCTGGCTCCGCTGGGTGCGTTCGGCGCGATGGCCTTCACCATTGGCGCTTACGGTGTCGGTTCGCTGGTGCAGCTCGGTCAATTGATGCTGTGCTTCTACATCACCTGCGCACTCTTCGTCCTGATTGTGCTGGGCGGCATCGCTCGCGCTCACGGCTTCAGCATACTCAAGCTGATCCGCTACATCCGTGAAGAGCTGCTGATCGTGTTGGGTACGTCATCCTCGGAATCCGCTTTGCCGCGCATGCTGGTCAAGATGGAACGCCTGGGCGCGCAGAAGTCCGTTGTCGGTCTGGTTATTCCGACGGGTTACTCCTTCAACCTCGACGGTACTGCAATCTACCTGACCATGGCTGCCGTGTTCATCGCCCAAGCGACCGACACCCACATGGACATCACTCACCAGATCACCTTGTTGGTGGTGCTGTTGCTGTCCTCCAAGGGCGCAGCCGGTGTGACCGGCAGTGGCTTCATCGTGTTGGCCGCCACCCTGTCCGCCGTTGGCCACTTGCCGGTTGCCGGTCTGGCGCTGATCCTGGGTATCGACCGCTTCATGTCTGAAGCCCGCGCGCTGACCAACCTGGTTGGTAACGCTGTTGCGACCCTGGTTGTGGCCAAGTGGGTTAAAGAACTGGACGAAGACAAGCTGCAAATCGAACTGGCTTCCGGTGGTCGCGGGATCTCCAACACAGGCCCGGAAGATGACCTGGGCGTGAATGAAGGCCCGATTCCAGCGACGGTAACCAGCACCGCGCCTAAAACTGCATAACGCGGCGCAGTGATAAAAAACCCATCTCCGGATGGGTTTTTTTTTGCCTGTCAATTGATCGAATCAGTCAGCGACGATGAGTGGTGCGGCCATTGAAGGGTGGCCTGGGGTTGCTTACTCTGAAGGCCTCAGGTGTAAGGTCTGGATACAGGACTGCTAAGGGAGTAAGCATGCAAGGGCCATTGTCATCGCTCAAGATTCTCGATTTTTCCACCTTGTTGCCGGGACCGTTCGCTTCGTTGCTGCTCGCCGACATGGGGGCCGACGTGTTGCGCATCGAGTCGCCGACGCGCATGGACCTTCTGAAGCTGTTGCCGCCTCACGATCACGGGACGTCTGCCAGCCACGCCTACCTCAATCGCAACAAGCGCAGCCTCGCCCTGGACCTGAAACAACCGCAGGCGCTCGAAGTGGTCCGGCAACTGGTGGCTGAATACGACATCGTGCTCGAACAGTTTCGACCGGGTGTCATGGCGCGGCTGGGGCTGGGCTACGAGGCGTTGAAGGCGATCAACCCGAAGCTGATTTATGTGTCGATCACCGGCTACGGCCAGACAGGCCCTTATCGGGATCGCGCCGGGCATGACATCAACTACCTTGCACTGTCGGGCATCGCCAGCTATACCGGGCGCCATGACAGTGGGCCGGTGCCATTGGGCATTCAGGCGGCGGATGTGGCGGGAGGGTCGCTGCATGGGGTGGTCGGTCTGCTGGCTGCCGTGATCGCTCGCCAGCAAACCGGGCTCGGGCAATACGTCGATGTCAGCATGACCGACTGTGTGTTCAGCCTGAATGCCATGGCCGGGGCGGGCTATCTGGCGTGCGGCGTGGAGCCGGCCCGGGAAAGCCAGATGCTCAACGGCGGTAGTTTTTATGATTACTACTGTTGTCGCGATGGCCGTTGGTTCTCCGTGGGCAGCCTGGAGCCTGCGTTCATGCAACCTCTATGTGCCGCACTGGGCCGACCGGAGCTGGCCGCGCTCGGCCTGTCGTCGAGCCCCGAGGTGCAGGCGTTGTTAAAGGACGAGCTGAAAATTGAATTCGAGAAACGCTCTTTCGAAGAGCTGTGCGCGTGCTTTTCCGGTCTGGATGCCTGTGTCGAACCGGTGCTGAGCGTTGCCGAAGCGGTCGAGCATCCACAGTTGCAGGCGCGTGAGCTGGTCTGCCAAGTGCCCCGTGAAGACGGCAGCCTACAGGCGCAGATGGCCTGCCCGCTGAAGTTCTCCGACGGCCTGCCCGAGCCCCGGCATATCGGCGCGACGTTGGGTGCGCACAGCGAGGAAGTGCTGACTGAACTGGGTTACGGTCCTGATCAGATTGTGGCGTTGCGCAAGTCTGGGGTTATTGGCTGATTATGGGGTTGTCTGGGCGGGCGAGAGATTTGACGCAGTGTCGCTGACACTGTCCTCACTCGACCCGCACTTCTCCACTGAACACCAACGTCTCCCGACAGCGCCGGCATAAATAGCGTCGGCCTTTCCCGACCAGTTGGTGGCGCTGGGCAGAGAACGGGAAATCGCTGTTGGCGCAGGGGCAACGGTAGATGTAGCGGGTCATGCGGCGACGTTTGATCGCGTAAGTGTGGCAGCGATTGGGCGGGAGTTCGTATACCCCGCGCATAATCAATTGCCATTCTTCGCCGTGGGGCTGAATACGTTCGCCAAACAATTGATGGGCGATCAAGTGTGCGACTTCGTGGGCGACCGTCTGCTTGAGAAAATCTTCACTGTTTTCCCGGTACAGCTGTGGGTTGAAGCGCAACAGATTCTCTTGCAGATGGGCCACGCCCGCTTTTTGACCACGCAGCTTGAGGCTGACCACCGGCCGTTTGAAGGGGCGTTTGAAAAAGGCTTCGGCTTGCTGATAACAGACTTCGACGCGGGTATTGAGCTGCTCGGGCATTCTTAAAGGCTCTCCAGAGGTGGCCAGTATGCCGTAAAGCCCTGGCCTGCCGAAAACTGAAGGTGCCCAATGGTCATGGTAAAACGCATGAGCCGCCTCAAAGGCGGCTCATGGTCAACGGTTAACCGTATCAGTTGGTGTATTCAGGCCCTACACCGACGCCCCACAGGACGACGGTGAACGCCATGATAGCGACCAGCACCACCAGGCCCACGGCCAATACGGAGCTTGAGAACATGAAACCCTCATCGGACGGGATGTTCATGAACGTCGGCAAGCCGACGTATAGCAGGTAGACCGTGTAACAAATGGCCGCGAGGCCGACCATCATTCCCAGCCACATATGCGGATACAGGGCCGCCAGCCCGCCAATGAACAGCGGTGTTGCGGTGTAGGTGGCGAAGGCGACACAGCGCGCCAGGCTCGGACTGGCGTCGTACGTGCGCGCCATCCAGTGGATGAATGCTCCCATGACAGCCACGCCGGCCAGCATGGCGAGGTAGGACATGATGGTCATCCACAGCGCGCTTACGGGGGTCAGCATGACCGCCGCTCGGCTGCCAATCACCCAGCCCACCTGAGTGGTGCCGATATAAGCCGAGACTGCGGGAATCGCCGCAAGAATCAGGGTATGCGTGAGGTACATGTGGCCGATGCTTTCTTCTTTTTCGCCACGTATTTGCTGCCATTCTTGATCAGGATGGGTGAACAGTCCGATAACGTGATGGATCATGCCGGTCACTCCTTTTTGTTTTACCGTCGCCCCCCAGCGGAGCGCCTGTCGGGCCTAAGTGCCACGACAGGTGTAAGGCCACAGCCTCGCTACAGGAATGGGTGCGACCCTATGACGCAGTATAGGAAGGGAAGACGCGGCGCTTTAGAGTAAATTGTGCTCTAGAGACTGCTGTTAATCGCAATGCGCTATTTGAGTGCCAGCAATAAATCGGCATACGCCTATGACCCTTGTCGCGTAAAATGCCGGCCTTTTACCGAGTCATCGTTAGCGGATATCTGCGCCATGGGCACCCTTTCAGTCAATCAGAACAAACTGCAGAAACGTCTGCGTCGGCTCGCGGGCGAAGCGGTGGCCGACTTCAACATGATTGAGGAAGGCGACAAGATCATGGTGTGTCTGTCGGGCGGTAAAGACAGCTACACCTTGCTTGATGTGCTGCTGCATATGCAGAAAGTGGCGCCGATCAAATTCGATATCGTCGTTGTGAACATGGACCAGAAACAGCCAGGCTTCCCCGAGCATGTGCTGCCTGCGTACCTCGAAGCGCTGGGTGTGGAGTACCACATCGTCGAAAAAGACACCTATTCGGTGGTCAAAGAGCTTATCCCGGAAGGCAAGACCACGTGCTCGCTGTGTTCGCGCCTGCGCCGTGGCACGCTGTATACCTTTGCCGATGAAATTGGCGCGACCAAGATGGCGCTGGGTCATCACCGCAACGACATCATCGAGACCTTTTTTCTCAACCTGTTCTTCACGGGCACGCTCAAGGCCATGCCGCCCAAACTGCGGGCTGACGACGGTCGTAATGTGGTGATTCGTCCGCTGGCGTACTGCAACGAGCGTGATATTCAGGCTTTTTCCGATCTGAAAGCGTTTCCGATCATTCCCTGCAACCTCTGCGGTTCTCAGCAAAACCTGCAGCGTCAGGTGGTCAAGGACATGCTGTCGGAGTGGGAACGCACCACCCCGGGCCGTACCGAAAGCATCTTCCGTGCGTTGCAGAACGTGCAACCGTCGCAACTGGCGGACCGCACTCTGTTCGACTTCGCCAACCTGCGTATTGATGAAACCGCGGCCTCGCGCTTCGTCAATGTCGTGAACCTCTGATCGATCCCGACACTCTGTTCTATTTGTTGCATGACACCTGGCCTCGGCGAAGTGTCAGACCTCTATCAATTGTCAGTAGGAAAGGGCATGCGCGATTACAAATGGCTTCATGAATATTGCCTGAACCGCTTTGGCTCGGCCTCGGCGCTCGAAGCGCATCTGCCTGTTCCCAATTCCCCGGCGCAACTTCGCGCAATCAGCAATGACCGTTACCTGTCGGCCCTCGCCCGGCGGGTGTTTCGCGCAGGCCTCAAGCACAGCCTGGTAGACGCCAAATGGCCGATGTTCGAAGAAGTGTTCTTTCGCTTCGATCCCGAGAAAGTCGTGCTGATGGGCGCCGAGCACCTGGAGCGCCTGATGCAGGACGCACGAATCATTCGCCATTTGGGCAAGCTGAAAAGTGTGCCACGCAATGCGCAGATGATTCTGGACATCAGCAAGGAGAAGGGCAGCTTCGGTCATTTCATCGCCGATTGGCCCGTGACCGATATCGTCGGCCTGTGGAAGTACCTGGCCAAACACGGGCACCAATTGGGCGGGATGTCAGCGCCGAGCTTTCTGCGCATGGTCGGCAAGGACACGTTCATCCCGACCTACGACGTGGTCGCCGGGCTCAATGCGCAGGGCATCATCGACAAAGTGCCCACCAGCCTCAAGGACCTCGCCACTGTGCAAGGTGTGTTCAATCAGTGGCACGCAGAGAGTGGACGACCGATGTGTCAGCTGTCGCTGATGCTGGCGTATACGGTCAACCACTGACAGCGCATCAGTTCCTGATCAAGAAATCATTGTAGGAGGGCCCGCCCCGTCTTCGACGCCACGCTGTCGTGCAGCAAGCTGGTTTTGATTTGCGTGGTGTGATGGTTTAGTGGTGTGTCAGACAAGCCGCCTTCGCAGCGGGACGCGTAGTTGCAAGTCTTCTCACACAGGTTTTTGATCTGCCTTGGGGATTTTGTGTGAATTGACTGCCGAATTACGGCAAGGCCCCTTTTCCAGGAGGCCGAATGCAGGCGTTGCGCAGGGGGTAACGAGGCAAGGATGCCGAGTAAGCCGCACGGGGCCAGGGACGGCCCCTTGTGGCGACCCCCGGAGCAACGCCGGAGCGAGGGAAATCCGAGCCTAAGCGAGGATCCGTATGGAGGGGCAAGCGTTTTGGGGTACCTTTTTGGCGTCTGAAAAAGGTTCCTCGCTGTAAGAGCGAAACCGTAATTCCAGCACACCCAAATGCCGGATATACACATCAAGACCAGCGCCAACACATCGTTTTTAAAAGATTAAAAGTCTGTTTGATAGGTGCTGCCGAAGGCTGCGATTGGCTTAGGGGCCTTGAAGGTCCTTCGGACCTTATCGCAGCCTTCGGCAGCTCCTACAGGACCCAGTTTGCTGCGAGACAGCGCGGCGTCGAAGACGCGGCGAAATCTCCTACATGTCTTCGGTATCTCAGGCCTGACCTTCTCCCGCCAGCTTGCGGTTGTACTGAAAACGCCAGCGCACATACAGCAAAGCGCTGACGAACACTGCCAGGCTCGCGAGCATCTCCAGGGCGCCGAACAGGCTGCGGTTCGGGTCGTAAACGGCCAGTGCGCCTTTGATGAAGTACAGGTTGATCACAAAGCAGGTCCACGAATGACCGCGGGCGCTGCCGCTGATCATGCCCGGAGCGAGCAGGATCAACGGCACCAGTTCGATGAGCAGGATCACCCAAGGGCGCGCGCCATGCAGGTCGGCGAAGATCAGGTAATACGCGGCCAGCAGCAGGATCAGGCCGAAAAAACAGATCAGACTGGCGATCCGGCTCAGGCGCACTCGCGGCTCCAGCCATTCCAGCGCGGGCAGGACTTTAGGCTTTTTAGCCACGAGGCGTCTCCAACAACAAAGCGGTTTTAGCCAGGCGCTGACCGAGCGCGCGACACAGGGTGATTTCGTGTTGATCCAGCGCGCGTTTACCATCGGCACCGGCATGGTGACTGGCGCCGTAAGGCGTGCCGCCGCCGCTGGTTTCCAGCAACGCGGCTTCGCTGTAGGGCAGGCCTGCGACCAGCATGCCGTGGTGCAACAACGGCAATAACATCGACATCAGCGTGGTTTCCTGGCCGCCGTGAAGGCTCGCAGTCGACGTGAACACGCTGGCGGGCTTGCCCACCAGGGCGCCGGTCAGCCACAGGGTGCTGGTGCCGTCGAGGAAGTATTTCAGCGGCGCGGCCATGTTGCCGAAGCGCGTCGGGCTGCCCAAGGCCAGGCCGGAGCAGTTTTTCAGGTCGTCGAGGCTGGCATATAAGCAGCCTTGCTCGGGGATGCTTGGCGCGACCGCTTCGATTTCGGACGAAATCGCGGGCACGGTGCGCAGTCGCGCTTCCATGCCACCCAACTCGACACCCCGGGCAATCTGCCGAGCCATCTCGCTGGTCGAGCCGTTGCGGCTGTAGAACAAGACCAGGATGTACGGGGCACTCATGCCAGGATCTCCAGCACGCTTTCTGGTGGACGGCCAATGATGGCTTTGTCGCCCACCACCAGAATCGGTCGCTCGATCAACTTGGGGTGGGCGGCCATCGCGGCGATCAGTTGCTCGTCGCTCAGGCTGGCGTCCGCCAGGTTCAGGGCTTTGTATTCCTCTTCACCGGTCCGCAGCAGCTCCCGGGCGCCGATGCCCAGCTTGCCCAGCAGGTCGCGCAATTGCGCGGCGTCTGGCGGGGTTTCCAGGTAGCGGATGATGGTCGGCGTCAGGCCGCGGGCCTCAAGCAGTTCCAGCGCACCGCGAGATTTCGAGCAGCGCGGGTTGTGATAAAGCGTCAGATCGGTCATTTGCGGGTCGCATCTTGCGTAAGGTGGCGGCTATTCTACCTGTGTGAGGTCCGCTCCTGAACCTTGGGCGGTGATTGGTCGCAGTTAAAGTGAATATCTGGATGAAGGAAGGGCACATGACAAGGCGATTGGCAGCGATGGCAGCGCTCATCGGCAGTTTGCTGCTCAGTGGTTGTGGCGCAGACCTGGGGCCTGATCAAAACGGGCAGAAGGTTGCCAGCGAGCGGGTCGACAAGCATTGGCTGGTGATCAATTACTGGGCTGAGTGGTGCGGGCCATGCCGTACGGAGATCCCGGAACTCAACGCGTTGGCCAATCAGCTCAAAGACAGGCAGGTGAGTGTGTTCGGGGTCAACTTCGACGGCCTGCAAGGCGAAGACCTGAAGTCCGCCACTGCCGCGTTGGGTATCACGTTCACTGTCCTGGCCCTGGACCCGGCCGAACGTTACGACCTGCCCCATAGCGAAGCGCTGCCGGTGACGTACATCATTGATGACAAGGGCAAGGTACGGGAGCAATTGCTCGGCGAGCAGACCGCAGCCGGTGTGAGTCAGCGGTTGGCGGTATTGCGGGGCGAGGGGTAGCGCAGGTCAGTCACCGCGAGCCATTCGCGAATGAATTCGCTCCCACTCTATTGCGTATCAGTGGGAGTGAATTCATTCGTGAAGGCGGTACAGCCGCCATTAAATCAGCTGTCTTCCAGCCAAAACCGTAGCGGTTTGCCTTCGACAGGCCAGAGGCGCAGTTGGTCGATCGGCGAGATGTCCCAGCGTTGCACTTTGGTCAGGGCGTCGAGGAAGCGTTGTTCTTGCTCCATCAGCGCTGGCGCGCACATCTTGCGGGTGCTGCCGACCATGCCGAAGCTGATCGTGTCGTCTTCCACCGTATACGGTGCGAACCAATGGTTGCAGCCTGCAGTGCCGTAGGCTCGGCCGTCCTCACCAAGGGTCATGGTCAGGTGGCTGCGGTCGACCAGCGGATTTTCACCGATCCATTCCAGCATGTAGCCCCGATCGCGTGTCAATTCTACCGGCTTGGCGGCGCAGCCCATCAGGGTGCTGCCGAGCAGGCCAAACAGGACGGCGCGAATCATGCGGCGTTCTCCTGACATTTCGGACAGAAGTGTTTGTCGCCCTCGGTTTTCCAGCCCAGTTCGGCAATGCGAGCGGCAGCAGCCGGCTTTTGCGCTTTGATGCCGAGCTTGGCATCGACCGCGAACTCTACGTTCAGTTCGGTCGCGCAACCGTTGCAATTGGCCTTCCACTGATGAATCGCCAGTTCAGCGAAGACCGGCCCCTGTGCCACCGCGACCCATTGGCCGCGAGGGTTGATCAGGTGCCTGACTTTTTCCACGGTCAGGCGCATGGACAAGTCCTTGCTCCCTTTGAGCGTGACCAAAAGCACATCATCAGCGTGGATCGAGCCGCCGTTGCCGGTGACTTGATAACGACCGGGGGCCAGCGCGCGGCATTCGATCAGCGTGTGTTGTGGGTTAAACAGGGTATAGCGGAAATCGTGTTCGACCATGGGTCCTCCAAATCTGCGCGCATCCTATCATGCAGCCTGTGATTAACCCTCGACCAGATTCTGCGGCGAACCCTCGGCCCAGGCGGCAATATTGTCCAGAGTGGTCTGCGCAATGGCCCCCAGCGCTTCGCGGGTCAGAAAAGCCTGATGAGCGGTAATGATCACGTTGGGAAACGTCAGCAGGCGGGCCAGCACATCGTCCTGCAGTGGCAGGTCGGAACGGTCTTCGAAGAACAATTGCGCTTCTTCTTCATACACATCCAGTCCCAGATAACCCAATTGCCCGCTTTTTAGTGCTTCGATCAGCGCCGGTGTGTCGACCAGCGCGCCGCGACCGGTGTTGATCAGCATCGCGCCGGGTTGCATCTGCGCCAGGGACGCGCTGTTGATCAGGTGTTTGCTGTGCGCGGTCAGCGGGCAGTGCAGGCTGATGATCTGCGCCTGCGCCAGCAGGTCCGGCAAACTCAGGTAACGCGCGCCCAAAGCTTCGACTTGCGGATTAGGGTAGGGGTCGTGAGCCAGCAACGTGCAGCCGAACCCGGACATGATCCGGGCGAAGGTCGCGCCGATCTGCCCGGTGCCGACGACGCCGACGGTTTTGCCCACCAGATCGAAGCCGGTCAGCCCATGCAGGGTGAAGTCGCCGTCGCGGGTGCGGTTGTATGCGCGGTGCAGGTGACGGTTAAGGGCCAGAATCAAGGCCACGGCATGTTCGGCCACGGCGTGAGGCGAGTAGGCCGGCACGCGCACGACCTTGAGGCCGAGGGCGTGCGCAGTTGCCAGGTTCACATGGTTATAACCCGCCGAGCGCAAGGCGATCAGACGCGTGCCGCCTGCGGCCAGTTGTTCGAGTACGGGCGCGCTGAGGTCGTCATTGATAAAGGCGCAGACCACCGGATAGTGGTTGGCCAGTGCAACGGTGTCCAGGTTCAGGCGTGCCGGTTGGAAATGCAGATCCACGCCGTCCGGTAAGCGGGCCGCAAGAAAGCTGTCGCGGTCATAGTTCTGACTGCTGAATAAAAGGGTCCGCATAAAATCTCCTTGTGGCGATGTTTCCTGGCAGGAGCCCGCTTGCCCGCGATAACGTCCGAAGGCCGTTCATGCAAAGGGATCACCCTTCAAACGCTCACGCGTGCTTCGACGGCCAGTCGTGTGATTGCCATGTCCAGCTCGTCGAGGGCGGCGTTGGCCTCGGGTGCATCCTGCTTGAGTAAGGTTTCACTGCGTTGACAGGCTGCGCGCAGTTGCGGCACCCCGCAATAACGGGTTGCGCCGTGCAGGCGATGGACCCTTTCGATCAGCGCCAGTTTGTCGTGGGCCTCGCGGGCGTAGCGGATGGCTTCACGGTCGGTGTCCAGCGAGGCCAGGAGCATCGCCAGCATGTCCGCTGCCAGATCAGCCTTGCCCGCCGCCAGACGCAAGCCCTCGTCAGGGTCGAGCACCTGTTGGTCGATACTGTGACGTGTGCTGTCGCTGTGACGTTTTGGCACATGATTGCGCAGTGCCAGACCGGTCCATTTGAGCACCACCTGGGCCAATTGCCGCTCACTGATGGGCTTGGTCAGGTAGTCGTCCATGCCGCTGTGCAGCAGGGCGCGCTTTTCGTTGGCCATCGCATGGGCGGTGAGGGCGACTATGGGTAGCGAGGTACGTTGCTGTTCGACCTCCCAGGCCCGGATCGCTTCAGTGGCTTGACGCCCGTCCATACCGGGCATCTGTACGTCCATCAGCACCAGGTCGAAGGTTTCTTTCTGTATCGCCTTGACCGCGGCATAGCCACTGTCGACGGCCAGCACTTTGGCGCCCATGTCTTCGAGCAGTGTTTGCACCAGCAACAGGTTGGCCGGGTTGTCATCGACGCAGAGCAAGTGCGGTGCCCGACTGGACAGGGGGGTAGAGGTATCGATGCGCTGTTGTTTGGGGCTGATCAGTTCGGACAGGCTGCGCCGCAGCTTGCGCGTGCAGGCCGGTTTTACCTGTAACTGGCTGTGGGCGTTGGGTACGGCCAACTGGAACTGCGCCTGTTCGGTGGTCGGGCACAGCACCAACACCTTGCAGCCGAGGTTTTCAAGGTCCCAGATATGTTGACGCAGCCGTTCGGGCGGCAGTTCGTGGGCGGTGATGCCCAGCACTGTCAAGTCGATGGCCTGCGCTGTTTGATACGCCGCCGTGACCCCGTTGATCAGGCTTTCCAGGTTGTTGAAGACCACCGCTTCCAGACCGCAATCTTCCAACTGGTGCTGCAAGGCCTGGCGTGCCAGTTCATGATTTTCCAGCACCGCGACCCGACGCCCGAGAAGGGGCGGGGATGGCAGGTCTTCCAGGTCATCGCGGGCTTTGGGCAGGTTCAGGCTGATCCAGAACTCCGAACCTTCACCCGGCGTACTGTCGACCCCTATTTCACCGCCCATTTGCTCGATCAGTCGTTTGGAAATGACCAACCCCAACCCGGTGCCGCCCGGTTGTCGCGACAGCGAATTGTCCGCCTGACTGAACGCCTGAAACAGCGACCGCACGTCCTGGCTGGACAGGCCGATGCCGGTGTCCTGCACGCTGATGCGCAGTTGCACGCTGTCTTCTTGCTCATCTTCGAGCATCGCGCGGGCGACGATGGTGCCTTCGCGGGTGAACTTGATCGCATTGCTGACCAGATTGGTCAGGATCTGCCTGAGCCGCAACGGATCGCCGAGCAGCGACAACGGCGTGTCGCGGTACACCAGGCTGACCAGTTCCAACTGTTTGGCATGGGCGGCCGGGGCAAGAATGGTCAGGACATCCTGCAACAAGTCGCGCAGGTTGAACGGAACACTGTCCAGCACCAGCTTGCCGGCTTCGATTTTCGAAAAATCGAGAATTTCGTTGATGATGCCCAACAGGTTGTCGGCGGACTTTTCGATGGTGTCCAGATAATCCAGTTGGCGCGGGGTCAGCTCGCTTTTTTGCAGCAGATGAGTGAAGCCGAGAATGCCATTGAGCGGGGTGCGAATCTCGTGGCTCATGTTGGCGAGGAATTCGGATTTGATCCGGCTGGCCTCAAGCGCTTCTTTGCGCGCCAGGTCCAGCTCGATGTTCTGGATTTCGATGGTTTCCAGATTCTGCCGCACGTCTTCAGTGGCCTGATCGATGCTGTGCTGCAATTCTTCCTGGGCATTCTGCAAGGTCGCGGCCATGCGGTTGATGCCGGAAGCGAGCTCATCCAGTTCCAGGCTGCCCAGCGGCGGCAGGCGAGTTTCAAGATTACCGTCTTTGAGTTGCGCCACCGCCATTTTGATCCGGCTGATCGGCTCGTTGATGGTGCGGCTCATGCGTATCGCCACAATCGCAGTCAACACCAACCCTGTAACGATCAATAGCAGGCTGGCGAACAGGCTGCGATAACCGCGTAACAAGGTTCCGTTATGGGACAGCTCCAACTCGACCCAGCCGAGCAGACGGTCGGCCTCCTCGGGGATCAGATCGCCACTCAGGTGGCGCTGACGACCGAACACCGGCAGCAGATAGCGGGTGGCGTCGTTCCCGGAGCGCTGCAGCAAGTGAGTGCTGTTGCCGATGGGTGACTGGTTGATCATGCTCGGCCCGGCATGGGCCAGCAGGTCGCGGTCGGGGCCGAGAAAGGACACGGCTCGCACGTCCGTTTGCTCCAGCGCCTGCCCGGCGATGCGTTCGAGCAGCGCGCGGTCGCTATGGCCCAGCGCCGGGGCGGCCAGCGGTGCGAGTTCTTCGGCGATCATTTCACCGCGTTGCAGCAGCTGGCTTTGCAGGTCGGACAGTTGCATCCAGGTGAAATAACCGCCCAGCACCACTGCCATCAGCAGAGCGGGGACAATGGTCAACAGCAGCACACGGCCTTTGATACCCAGCTTGTTCAGCACGCTATTTCTCCAGCAGCCACGCCACTTTGTTCAAGACCGCATCCAGCGATCGATATTCCGGCAGTGTAGCGAGTTGCTCGCGGGCAATCTCGGCAAATTACCCATGTCTACGTCGGCCCAAAGCGGAGGCACGTTCCAGGCAACAATCCCGCTGTGAGCTAAATCATTCGCGAAGGCTATTTATATAACGCAGTTGAGCCCGGATTGACTGCTTATATCTTTTCGCCCTATGCAACGCACTTTGCGTGATATGGGGTTTAGGCGTTTGCCGTTATGATAGGCGCCCCCGCAGTCTGGATTGCGAAGACGTCATGACCCTGCAGTATCAAACCATCGCCGACTGCGTCGGCAACACCCCGCTGGTCCGTTTGCAGCGCCTGCCGGGTGAGACTACTAATACCTTGCTGTTGAAGCTTGAGGGCAACAACCCTGCCGGATCGGTCAAGGACCGCCCGGCGCTGTCGATGATCACTCGCGCCGAGTTGCGCGGGCAGATCCATCAGGGCGATACCCTGATCGAAGCGACTTCCGGCAACACCGGCATCGCGCTGGCCATGGCTGCCGCGATCAAAGGCTACCGGATGATTCTGATCATGCCGGATAACTCCAGTGCCGAACGCAAGGCGGCAATGACCGCGTATGGCGCCGAGCTGATTCTGGTCAGCAAGGACGAGGGCATGGAAGGCGCCCGCGACCTGGCTGAACGCATGCAGGCCGAAGGCCGTGGCAAGGTGCTCGATCAATTCGCAAACGGGGATAACCCGGAAGCGCATTACGTCAGCACCGGCCCGGAAATCTGGCAGCAGACCGGCGGCACCATCACCCACTTCATCAGTTCCATGGGCACCACGGGCACCATCATGGGTGTTTCGCGTTACCTCAAGGAGCAAAACCCCAAGGTGCAGATCATTGGTCTGCAACCGATGGACGGGGCCTCCATCCCCGGCATCCGTCGCTGGCCGACAGAATATCTGCCGAAGATCTACCAGGCCGACCGCGTTGACCGGATCGTCGACATGGCCCAGGCCGAAGCCGAAGACGTCATGCGCCGACTGGCCCGCGAAGAAGGCATCTTCTGTGGTGTGTCGTCCGGTGGTGCCGTCGCCGGCATGTTGCGCTTGTCCCGGGAAGTCGAGAATGCAGTCATGGTCGCGATCATTTGTGACCGAGGCGACCGTTACTTGTCGACCGGCGTCTACGATGTGCCTAACTGATGGCCAAGCAAGAGAGAGGCCTGCGCTTCCAGCCCACTGGCGGCACAAAGGTGCCCCAGGTGCCGACAGGCAAGAAACAGCGGTTGACCATCGAGCGCCTGGCCAATGACGGACGCGGTATTGCATTCGTCGAAGGTCGCACCTGGTTTGTGGCCGGCAGTCTGGCCGGTGAAGAGGTCGAGGCGCGGGTGCTCAACGCCCACGGCAAAGTCGTGGAAGCCCGTACTGAGCGCGTATTCCAGCCCAGCCCTCTGCGCCGGCCGGCACCCTGTGTGCATTTCGGTCGGTGTGGCGGCTGCAGCGTCCAGCATCTGCCCCATAGCGAACAGCTTGCCCTGAAACAGCGCATGCTCGCCGAGCAGTTGACCCGGGTTGCGGGTGTCGAGCCCGAGGAGTGGGCAGCCCCCTTGACCGGTCCAGAGTTCGCCTACCGACGTCGGGCTCGCATCGCCGTGCGCTGGGATGCCAAGGCCAAACGGCTTGATGTGGGTTTCCGGGCTGCGTCCAGTCAGGACATCGTCGCCATCGACGAATGCCCGGTGCTGGTACAGGCCTTGCAACCGATCATGACCGAGTTGCCGGCCATGCTGCGTCGTTTCAGCAAGCCGCAGGTCGTGGGGCACGTCGAGTTGTTCAGTGGTTCGTCGACGGCCGTGCTGCTGCGCCATACCGCGCCGTTGGCCGAGGCCGATCTGGCGACTCTGATCGCTTTCTGTCAGGCCCATGACGCCCAGCTTTGGCTGCATGGCGAGGGCGAGCCGCAACCGGTCGACCCAAGTCAGCAATTGGGTTATCGACTGGAGCAGTGGAATTTGCAATTGGCCTACCGGCCTGGGGATTTCATTCAGGTCAACGCCGCGGTTAATGCCGCGATGGTTGCGCAGGCACTGGACTGGCTGGCGCCCACGGCGGACGAGCGGATTCTGGACCTGTTCTGCGGGCTGGGTAACTTCGCATTACCATTGGCCAGACAGGCCCGCGAAGTGGTGGCGGTAGAAGGCGTCGCGACCATGGTCGAACGTGCCACGGGCAATGCAATGAGCAATGATCTGCACAATGTGCAGTTCATTCAGGCCGATTTGATGCAGCCGTTGGCAGGCGCGAGCTGGGCCGAAAACGGCTTTTCTGCGGTACTCTTGGACCCACCGCGCGACGGTGCTTTTGAGGTGGTGCGCAAGCTGTCGACATTAGGTGCCAAAAGGTTGCTTTATGTGTCATGCAACCCTGCAACTTTGGCGCGCGACACGGTCGAATTGATCAAGCAGGGCTATAGATTAAAACGCGCCGGAATCCTCGATATGTTCCCGCAAACGGCTCATGTCGAGGCGATGGCTTTATTTGAAGCGAGTAAGTGAGCGACACGGCTTAAGGAAATGAGTCAGCCGCTCACAGGGAATCTCGTTTAATCCGACTGGCCCGCGGACGCACAGCCCTTGCCTGCCCAGCAAGGAGCGTTTGCCCAAGAAGCCCAGCGACTGAAGGCGCTTTTTATCGCGCCGTAGGGAAGGTAAGCAACATGGTACAGGTGAGAGCGCACCAGCCGATCAACACCGATGGCAGTATCAATCTTGATGCATGGCTCGATCATATAGTCAGCGTCGACCTTGCATTGGACCGACAGGCCTTGAAAGAGGCTTGCGAGTTTGCCCGCCATGCCGAGCAACAGGACAATGCATCAAAGAATTTATGGGCAGAAGGGGCCTCCAGTTTTCAGGCTGGCCTGGAAATCGCCGAGATCCTCGCTGACCTCAAGCTCGATCAGGACTCACTGGTCGCTGCCGTGATCTACCGGGGCGTGCGCGAAGGCAAGATCCCCTTGGCGGACGTTAGTCAGCGTTTTGGTCCGACGGTGACCAAACTGATCGACGGCGTGCTTCGTATGGCGGCTATCAGTGCCAGTCTGAGCCCTCGCGAGTCGTTGGTGATGGGGTCTCAGGCCCAGGTAGAAAACCTGCGCAAGATGCTCGTGGCGATGGTCGATGACGTGCGCGTCCCGCTGATCAAGCTGGCTGAACGCACCTGCGCGATTCGTGCGGTCAAGAACGCCGACGAAGAAAAGCGCAACCGCGTGGCCCGGGAAGTGTTCGACATCTATGCGCCACTGGCGCACCGGTTGGGTATCGGGCATATCAAATGGGAGCTGGAGGATTTGTCCTTCCGCTACCTGGAGCCCGAACAGTACAAACAGATCGCTAAATTGCTGCATGAGCGCCGCCTCGATCGCGAGCGTTTTATCAGCGATGTCATGGGCCAACTGGAAAACGAACTGCTGAGCACTGGGGTGAAAGCCGATATCAGCGGTCGGGCCAAACACATCTATTCGATCTGGCGCAAAATGCAGCGCAAGGGTCTGGAATTCAGCCAGATCTACGATGTGCGTGCCGTGCGCGTGTTGGTGCCTGAAGTCCGCGACTGCTATACCGCGCTGGGCATCGTGCATACGCTTTGGCGGCACATCCCCAAGGAGTTTGACGACTACATCGCCAACCCCAAGGAAAACGGCTATCGCTCTTTGCACACTGCGGTGATTGGCCCCGAAGGCAAGGTGCTGGAAGTGCAGATTCGCACCCACGCCATGCACGAAGAGGCAGAGCTGGGCGTGTGCGCGCACTGGCGCTACAAAGGCACCGACGTCAAATCCGGCTCCAATCAATACGAAGAGAAAATTTCCTGGCTGCGGCAGGTACTCGAGTGGCATGAAGAGCTGGGCGATATTGGCGGGCTGGCGGATCAACTGCGGGTCGATATCGAGCCCGACCGGGTATACGTGTTCACCCCGGATGGTCATGCCATCGACCTGCCCAAAGGCTCGACGCCGCTGGACTTCGCTTATCGCGTGCACACCGAAATCGGTCACAACTGCCGTGGCGCGAAGATCAACGGGCGTATCGTACCGCTCAACTACAGCCTGCAGACCGGTGAGCAGGTTGAGATCATCACCAGTAAACACGGTACGCCGAGTCGCGACTGGCTGAACTCGAACCTTGGCTATATCACCACCTCGCGGGCGCGGGCGAAGGTCGTCCACTGGTACAAATTACAGGCGCGTGACCAGAACGTCGCGGCCGGTAAAACCCTGCTGGAACGTGAACTGGCGCGCGTGGGATTGCCACAGGTGGATTTCGACAAATTGGCAGAAAAAGCCAATCTGAAGACCGCCGAAGACATGTTTGCCGCCCTGGGTGCGGGCGACCTGCGTCTGACGCAGTTGGTCAATGCCGCGCAACAACTGGTCGAGCCGGAACGCGGCAACGAACAGCTGGAGTTGATCCCGCGCAAAGCCACCGGCTACAAGCCAGGCAAGCGTGGCGATATCCAGATTCAGGGCGTTGGCAACCTGATGACGCAAATGGCCGGTTGCTGCCAGCCGCTGCCCGGTGATGCCATTGTGGGCTACATCACTCAGGGCCGTGGCGTGAGTATTCACCGGCAGGACTGCGCGGCAGTGCTGCAGTTGGGCAGTCGCGAGCCTGAGCGGATCATCCAGGTCAACTGGGGCCCGGTGCCGGTGCTCACCTATCCGGTGGACATTGTCATCCGTGCCTACGACCGCTCCGGTTTGCTGCGTGACGTTTCTCAGGTTCTGCTCAACGAGCGGATCAACGTGCTGGCGGTCAACACCCGCTCGAACAAGGAAGACAACACCGCGCTGATGTCGTTGACCATCGAAATTCCGGGCCTGGATGCGCTAGGACGGCTCCTGGGACGGATCTCCCAGTTGCCGAACATCATCGAGACGCGGCGTAACCGCACACCCTGAGTACCTGCGGCTTTGGTTTGAATGAGACCTATAGATGTACACACTCGAAGACTTGCTGCACCTGATGGCCCGACTGCGTGACCCGCAGTTCGGGTGCCCGTGGGATGTCAAACAAACCTACGCCAGTATCGTGCCTCACACGCTAGAAGAAGCCTACGAAGTCGCCGACGCCATTGAGCGCGGTGACTTCGATCACTTGCAGGGCGAGCTGGGCGATCTGTTGTTCCAGGTGGTTTATTACAGCCAGTTGGCCCGTGAAGAAGGGCGCTTCGAGTTCGATGGCGTGGTCGACAGCATCACCCGAAAACTGATTCGTCGTCACCCGCATGTGTTCCCTACTGGCGATCTGTATGCGCCGCTGGAAACGCCGCAGTTGGACGAGGCCCAGGTCAAGCAACGCTGGGAGGAAATCAAAGCCGAAGAGCGAGCGGCCAAGACTGACGTGCCTGAGCAATTGTCCCTGCTTGATGATGTCCCCTGCGTGCTGCCAGCCTTGTCCCGCTCGGCGAAGTTGCAGAAGCGCGCGGCGCAGGTCGGTTTCGACTGGCCAGACGCCTTGCCGGTGGTCGACAAGGTGCGTGAAGAGCTCGATGAAGTGCTGGAAGCCATGGCGGACAATGACGTCCCGGCCATCGCGGATGAGGTCGGTGACCTGCTGTTTGCGGTGGTGAATCTGGCCCGGCACCTTAAGGTCGATCCTGAAAGCGCCTTGCGTGCGGCAAACACTAAATTCGAAAGACGCTTCCGATTTATCGAACAGGCATTGCGCCAGACCCATCGTCCCATTGAAAATTGCACCCTCGAAGAACTGGACGCTCTCTGGGGCGAAGCCAAACGTCAGGAAAAGAACGCATCATGAGCATTTCCCTTCGCGACCAGTTGCTCAAAGCAGGTCTGGTCAACCAAAAGCAGGCCAAGCAGGTCAGCAAAGACAAGCAAAAAGAACAACGCCTGGTGCACAAGGGCCAGATCGAAGCCGATGACTCGCAAAAGCGTGCCGCGCAGGACGCCATGGCCGAAAAAGCCAAGCGTGATCAGGAGCTCAATCGCCAGCAGCAGGAAAAGGTCGAGCTCAAAGCCCGCACCGCTCAGGTCAAGCAGTTGATCGAAGTCTCTCGGCTGCCGAAGCTGACCACCGAGGACTACTACAACTTCGTCGACGACAAGAAGGTCAAGCGCATCTCGGTCAACACGCTGATGCGTAACAAACTCAGCAGCGGCTCGCTGGCCATCGTTCATCATGGCGGCGGTTACGAGATCATCCCGCGTGAAGCGGCGCTGAAGATTCAGGAGCGCGACCCACGCCGAGTCGTGCTGCTTAACACACCGACCGAAGCACCGGATGCCGATGATCCGTACGCGGCCTATCAGGTGCCTGACGACTTGATGTGGTAAGTCCTGGCCCCAGACAAACAAAACCCGCTTCTGCGGGTTTTGTTTTTACAGCGATTCCGAAATAACGTCTTACGCAGTGCGCTGGCTTTCCAGTGTTTCCAGTTCTGCTTTGTATTGATGAGCGTCCGTCTCGTTATGGAACATCCCGACCAGCAAATCCTGCTGGTGCACATCCCAGATCTGTACGCCCGCGGCGTTGCTTTCGTGGGAGATATGGGAAGCGTCGCGTTCAGTAACTTTTACGGTCATCTTTGTAAGCTCCTGACTCTGGGTAACTGCGGCAACACGTCGCAGGTCCCTGTTATATCGTTAGCTAGCTATCTAAGTAAATGACTAAAAGCGGTAACACACCTTTGCAGAAAGTGGAGGAATGGCTCCAGGGCGCAGGCTGTATGGAGGTCGCGGAGGTTGGGGGTTTGTGGTGTTGGCGTCTTAGACAGGTTACGTTCAGTTTTGCCTTGGTCCTGCGCGCAATAAAAAGCCCCCGCTAAAAAGCGGAGGCTTGGGTCTTGCTGGCGAACTCAGGCCTGTTAGCTGCCTTTGACCGCATTGCCATTGACGGTGCCGTTCAACAGCATGATGTTGTATTCCTTACCGTCGGTTTCGACCTGTTGCAGGCGAACCAGCAGGTAATCCCAATCCTTGGCGAACCACATCACGGTAATGCGTTTGTTTTGCGTCGGGTCGCGTACACGCTCGACCTTGATGGCGTCGATCTTGCCAGCTTTGGTATCGACTTTTTCCGAACCCAATACGCGGAAATCGTAGGTGTCTACAGAGTCACCGTCGACCACCTGGTAGCTCATGCTCTTCTTGCCGGCAGCCACGTCTTTTTGCAACGCCAACTGGTAAGTCGACTTGTCGAGCACGCCGGGGTTGATGGGCAGGTTGATCACGTCACCGCGATCTGTGCCGCTTACCACCTTGCTGCTCCAGTCGAACGCCATGTCGATTTTTTTGGTTTTACCCAGACCGCCGCGTTCGAAATTATAGGATTGTGGCAGCAGGGTGCCCTTGTCGACACGCAGGGTGCTGACCTCGGTCAGGCTGGCGATCATCATGGAAGCCTTGAAACTCAGGGTCCAGGTGTCGTTCGCGTTTTTCGTGAGGCTGCGTTCGGCGGTGCCGCTCATGGGCAGCTGTTTCCAGTCAGCGGTGTAGCTGGCGGAAAACGGCTGAAGGTCTGCTGCCTGAACAGCAGGCAGTGCGAGCAGAGCGAAAGCGAAGAGCAAAGCGCGACGCATAATATCTCCTAGATTCGAATCAAGTGGCCACTGGCCGGGAGTAACTGGCCATCCAGTAATGCGCCCTGTTCGCCGAGGCTTAGTCTTCCTTCGGCAAACCATCGTATTGCCAGCGGATAAATCTCGTGTTCCTGAGCATGAACCCGGTGTGCCAGGCTGGCTGGCGAGTCGTTCAACTCTACCGGGATTACTGCCTGTACGACCAGTGGACCCCCATCGAGTTCCTCTGTCACGAAATGCACGCTGCAGCCGTGTTCGCTGTCACCAGCTTCAAGCACTCGCTGGTGAGTATGCAAGCCCTTATAAAGCGGCAGCAGAGAAGGATGGATATTAAGCAGGCGGCCCTGATAGTGACGGACGAATGTCGCACTCAATATGCGCATGAATCCGGCGAGCACCACCAGCTTCGGCTGAAAGGTGTCGATCAGCTCGATCAGCGCGGCATCGAAGGCCTCTCGACCTTCGAACGCCTTGTGATCGAGGACGCGGGCTTCGATGCCTGCGTCCCTGGCGCGCTGCAGACCGAACGCATCGGCGCGGTTGGAGATCACCGCGCGGATACGGACAGGGTTGTCGACACCCTTGAAGCTGTCGATCATGGCTTGCAGGTTGCTGCCGGTGCCAGACAGCAGCACCACCACATCACACGTTGCAGGTATCTGCACTGACATCAATGTACCTTGAGGTTTTTCAGCTCGACCTGCGCAGCGCCTTCAGCAGCGGTGGCGATCTGACCGATGACCCAAGGTTGCTCGCCAGCTTCACGCAGCACGTTCAAGGCCACTTCGACGTGTTCCTGAGCGACGCAGATGACCATGCCCACGCCACAGTTCAGGACGCGGTGCATTTCCGTTTCAGCGACATTGCCTTGCTGCTGCAGCCAGTCGAACACGGCAGGACGCTGCCAGCTGGCGACATCGACCACCGCCTGAGCGCCTGCTGGCAGTACGCGCGGGATGTTGTCCAGCAGGCCGCCGCCAGTGATGTGGGCCATGGCCTTGACTGCGCCAGTGTCCTTGATCAGCTTGAGCAACGGTTTGACATAAATGCGGGTGGGCGCCATCAGCAGGTCGGTCAGCGGTTTGCCGTCGAGCTGGATGTTTTCGATGTCGGCACCGGCCACTTCGATGATCTTGCGGATCAGCGAGTAACCGTTGGAGTGCGGGCCGGAAGACGGCAGGGCGAGCAGGGCATCACCGGCGGCGACTTTCGAACCGTCGATAATGTCGGCTTTTTCCACGACACCGACGCAGAAACCGGCCAGGTCATAGTCTTCGCCTTCATACATGCCAGGCATTTCTGCGGTTTCGCCGCCTACCAGCGAGCAACCGGACAGCTCACAGCCAGCGCCGATGCCGGTCACGACCTGAGTCGCGGTCTCGACGTTGAGTTTGCCGGTGGCGTAGTAGTCGAGGAAGAACAGCGGCTCTGCGCCGCAAACCACCAGGTCGTTGACGCACATGGCGACCAGATCGATGCCGATGGTGTCGTGTTTGTTCAGGTTCAGCGCCAGACGCAGCTTGGTGCCCACGCCGTCGGTGCCGGAGACCAGTACAGGCTGCTTGTAGCCGGCCGGGATTTCGCAGAGGGCGCCGAAGCCACCCAGACCGCCCATGACTTCCGGACGCTTGGTGCGCTTGGCCACGCTCTTGATGCGTTCGACCAATGCTTCACCGGCGTCGATGTCTACACCGGCGTCTTTGTAGCTCAGGGAGGGTTGCTTGCTCATAATCCAGGCCTTTAAGGGGATTCGGGGGGTCGACCGAAGTCGGCAGGGCCTCTCGAAAAACGCTGCATACAAGGAATGCTGCGTTTTCAGGGGCCACCGCCATCGCCAGTCTGCGAAGGCGCGCGATTTTATCAGGCTTACAGGGCAGCGGCCATCCTTAGGCCGACGGGCAGGCTTATTAGAACCCAAAATAATCGATGCATGCGCTCAAGCTGGCTCGTTTGTCGGCGGCTGTATAAGGTGTCGCTATGATTTTGTATGAATGATTCGGCTCGATGTGTGGTCTGAACCATGTCAGTCGTTTTCACGCGGCCTTTTTCATGCCGCTTTTGCCCGTCGGGAACCTTCCATGCGTCTTTCTAAATTATTGTTTGTGGGCTGCCTTTCGTTGATCAGCCTGCCCAGCGTTGCTGAAACCGTGAGCAACTTGTATCAAGTGCGTGAAACCGTCAGTGGGCAAACCCCTGATGAGCGCACTCAGGCCACGCAACGCGCGTTGGAAACCCTGATTCTGCGGCTGACGGGTGATCCCAAGGCCCTGCAAAGCGCTGGCCTGGCCGGGGTGCGCAAAGACCCGCAACAAATTATCACTCAGTTCGGCTACGAAGCGGGTCCGCCAGAGAGCTTGCTGGTTGATTTCGATCCCGCCAGCACCGAGCGCTCGCTGCATCAGGCAGGC
This sequence comes from Pseudomonas sp. ASL8, assembly GCF_056680355.1. NCBI lineage: Bacteria > Pseudomonadati > Pseudomonadota > Gammaproteobacteria > Pseudomonadales > Pseudomonadaceae > Pseudomonas > Pseudomonas sp. ASL8. The sequence continues at coordinate 2,949,587 of NZ_CM155278.1, forward strand.
TTGCCTGTGTGGGGCAGTAACCGTCCGACGATTCTCGGTTGGTGGTTGAGCGACGCCACTGACGGCTCCAATCTGGTGGGTGACGGTCAGAGTGCCGCCGAACCCCTGCGTCGTGCGGCGCAGCACCGTGGTTTGCCGTTGCGTCTGCCTTTGGCGGACTTGAGCGAGCAGATCGTCGCGACGGCCAAGAATCTTGAAGGCACTGACTCCACGCCGTTGAAGGCCGCTTCCGAGCGATATGGCGCCGATGGTTTGCTGGCGGTGCATGCCCGTGAAGAGAATGGTCAATGGCAGGGTAAATGGCGTTTGTGGCTGGGCCAGCAGAGTGAGCAGGGCACGGCCACCGGCGCGGACAGCGGAGCCTTGGCCGATGCTGTACTGCTGGCGGTCAGCCAGCGTCTGGCGCCGCGCTATGTGGTCAAGCCGGGTGCGTCGACCGGGCTGGTACTGGAAGTGCAGGGCATGAACCTTGAACGTTACGCTCAGTTGAGTCGCTTGCTCGATCCATTTGGCGCCAAGCTGAAAACGGTGAGCGGTGATCGCATCACCTATGAGGTCAACGGCAGTGCCGATCAACTTCGTTCGCAATTGTCCCTGGCCAAATTGCAGGAAGTCCCTGCGGGCGAGGTGAGTGCTGCAGTTCCGGCGCAGCAACCTCCGGTCGATGGTGCTGCCCCCGTGACACAACCGTCTTCTGCACCGCAGTTGCACTTTCGTTGGTAACGGCTGGAAGGCGCATCGGATTGGTTTTTATTCTTGGGTTTGAGGGGCGGTAATGGCTGACTCACGTCGTTGGTTCTGGATTGGCGGGGTTGTCCTGCTGTGTGTGTTTGTGTTTTTGCTGCATCCGATCCTGACGCCCTTTCTGATTGCGCTGCTTTTGGCCTATATGGCCGACCCTTTGGTCGATCGGCTGGAAGCTGCCGGGCTGTCGCGCACCTTGGGTGTGGTCGCGGTGTTCGGCTTGTTCACCATGATTCTCATGGCGCTGCTGCTGGTGCTGGTGCCGATGCTGGCCAAGCAGTTGTTCCGCCTTTATGAGTTGGCGCCACAGATACTCGATTGGTTGCAGCACACGGCATTGCCATGGACCCAGGCCAAACTGGGGCTGGCTGATGGTTTCTGGAAGTTCGACAAGGTCAAGGCCGCCATTTCCGAACACATGGGGCAGACGGGCGATATTGTCAGCGTGGTGCTGGCCCAGGCGACCGCATCCAGTCTGGCGTTGATTGGCTGGCTGACCAATCTGGTGCTGATCCCTGTGGTGTGTTTCTACCTGCTGCGCGACTGGGACGTGATGATGGCCAAAGTCCGCAGCCTGTTGCCGCGCCATCGCGAAGGACAGATCGTCAAGCTGGCAGGCGAGTGCCATGAAGTGCTGGGTGCCTTTATTCGTGGTCAGTTATTGGTCATGGTTGCGCTGGGCTTTATCTATGCCGCCGGCTTGATGCTGGTAGGTCTGGAGTTGGGCTTGTTGATCGGCGTGATTGCCGGTCTTGCTGCGATTGTGCCGTACATGGGGTTTGTAATTGGCATCGGTGCTGCCGTCATCGCCGGGCTGTTCCAGTTCGGTGGCGACCTGTACCCAATGATGGGTATCGTCGCGGTGTTCATGGTCGGTCAGGCCCTGGAAGGCATGGTTCTCACCCCGTTGCTGGTGGGTGACCGGATTGGTCTGCACCCGGTGGCGGTGATCTTCGCGATTCTGGCGGGCGGTGAGCTGTTCGGTTTCACGGGTGTGCTACTGGCGTTGCCGGTGGCGGCCGTCATCATGGTTTTGGTGCGCCATGTGCACGACCTCTATAAAGAGTCGGATATTTACGGTGGCATGGGAGATCCTGATCTGTAGGTGATCCGTCTGTTACACCGCATGACGCGAAGCAATCGCAAACCTTTGATTTTGCTTGTGGTCTGCCGCATTGTGCGCCCGGCGTCACCGGTATAAACTTTGCCCACTTTACACAGAGGCCCCTAGCGGCTCGCTTGAGCCGTTCAGCCAGCATGAAACCGATTCAGCTGCCCTTGGGTGTGCGTCTGCGTGATGACGCCACCTTCATCAATTACTATCCAGGCGCCAATGCCGCAGCACTCGGCTATGTTGAGCGGCTGTGCGAAGCCGACGCTGGCTGGACCGAAAGCCTGATTTATCTCTGGGGCAAGGACGGCGTCGGGCGTACGCACTTGCTGCAAGCCGCCTGCCTGCGCTTCGAGCAGTTGGGCGAACTGGCGGTTTACCTGCCGTTGGCAGAGGTGATGGATCAAGGCGTCGAGCTGCTCGATAATCTCGAACAGTACGAACTGGTTTGCCTGGATGACCTGCAAGCGGTGGTTGGCAAGCCGGAGTGGGAAGAGGCGCTGTTCCATTTGTTCAATCGCCTGCGCGACAGCGGCCGTCGCCTGTTGATCGCAGCGTCCCAGTCTCCACGGGAATTGCCGGTCAAACTTCTCGACCTCAAATCACGGCTGACCATGGCCCTGGTGTTCCAGATGCGTGGCCTGTCCGATGAAGACAAGCTGCGCGCCTTGCAGCTGCGCGCTTCGCGCCGTGGCCTGCACCTGACTGATGAAGTCGGTCATTTCATCCTGACGCGCGGCACCCGCAGCATGAGCGCGCTCTTCGACCTGCTCGAACGTCTCGATCAGGCGTCGCTGCAAGCGCAACGCAAACTGACGATTCCTTTCCTGAAGGAAACGTTGGGTTGGTAGCGCGGCCGTGGTAGATCGCGAGCTGTTGCTGCAAACAGCGGCGGCGCTGCGTCATGCCCGGCGCATTCTGATTATTACCGGGGCTGGCTTGTCGGCCGACTCGGGCCTCCCGACTTATCGGGGTGTTGGCGGGCTGTATAACGCAAAGACGGCGGACGGGCTGCCCATCGAAATGGCGCTGTCCGGTCCGATGTTGCGCCGCGACCCTGCGCTGTGCTGGAAATATATCGCCGAGTTGGGCAGGGCTTGTCTTGGTGCGCAACCCAATGCCGCCCATTACGCCATCGCTCAGTTACAGCGGCTCAAGCCTGAATGCTGGGTTCTGACGCAGAACGTCGATGGCTATCATCGTGCCGCTGGCAGCCCACCTGAACGCTTGATCGAAATCCACGGGCAGTTGGCGCCGTTGTTTTGCCAATCCTGTGGCGCGGTCGACCCGGAGCTGAGCGAGCACCTGCAACGGCCATTGCCGCCCTTGTGCAAGCACTGCCATGGGGTCTTGCGCCCGCCAGTGGTGTTGTTCGAGGAAATGTTGCCCGAGCGGGCGCTGGAAACGTTGTACGAAGAAATGGCCAAGGGTTTCGACGCTGTATTGAGCATCGGCACCACCGCCAGCTTCCCGTATATTCACGAGCCGGTCCTGCGGACGCGGGTGTCGGGAGGCTTTACCGCCGAGATAAATCCGACGCCGACCGACCACAGCGCAGGCATGGATGTTTTCCTGGGCTGTAGAGCCTTAGAAGTTATGGAGGAACTGGTAAGTCACATTTAGATCGATTGAATTTGCAAATGAGGGTGATAGAAGGCATAGTCTCACCTCCTTTACATCATCAGCCACGGTCGTGCCCATGCTAAATCGCTTCGCACCCCTCGTGCCTCTCGCACTGGTTTCACTCCTTTTTGGTTGCGCGGCTCACATGCCTGCCTCGAACCAGCAGCACGTCCAGAATCAGGCTCATACCTCGATTACTGCACAGTCTGCACGCTCCTCCCAGATGGCCGACGGATCTGACTCCGTGCTGTCCGAAGAGTTGATCACTGAAAAAGAACTGGCCGAGTTTTCTGACAGCAAGCCTTACCGCATGCCAGTCCTTGCCGACAGCATCCTGGAACGCGGCATGTCCCTGATCGGTACCCGTTATCGTGTAGGCGGTACGTCGGAAGCCGGTTTCGATTGCAGCGGATTCATCAATTACCTTTTTCGTGAAGAAGCGGGCATGACGTTGCCACGTTCAACTCGCGACATGATCAACCTGAATGCTCCGCTGGTTGCTCGCAACAACCTGAAGCCGGGTGATCTGCTGTTCTTCAGTACCAAAGGTCGCGGTCGTGTCAGCCATGCCGGCATCTACTTGGGCGATGATCAATTCATCCATTCCAGCAGCAGCCGCAGCGGTGGTGTTCGGGTCGATAGCCTGGACGACAGCTACTGGAAGAAGACCTTCATCGAAGCTAAACGTGCGTTAGCGATGGCGCCGACTACAATCCAAACCCAACGCTAGTCATTACCGGAGCGTGTAACTCAAGTTACACGCAGTTCGGGCTCCCGGCAGAGTAAGCCGCATCCAGATCAGGTTGTTGTGTTTATGTCGATTACGGTACGCCTAGGGTTGATTACATTGGTCGCTGCGCTTCTTGGCGCTTGCGCAAGCCACGCTCCACCCCCTTCAAAGCCACGGGTTGTTCGACCTGTTGCGCCTATGACTTCCGAGTATTCCTCGCCTGCCGCTGAAGACGTGTTGTTTCGCGCGCTGGGCCTGGTCGGCACGCCTTATCGCTGGGGCGGCAATACGCCTGATTCGGGCTTCGATTGCAGTGGGTTGATTGGTTATGTCTACCGTGACGCGGCCGGCATCGCGCTACCACGCTCGACCCGTGAGTTGATTGTGATGCACGCGCCGGACGTCGGACGTAACGCTTTGCAGTCAGGTGATCTGTTGTTCTTCGCCACTTCAGGCGGTTCGCAGGTCAGCCACGCCGCGATCTACGTGGGGGAAGGGCGCTTTGTGCATGCGCCAGCAACGGGCGGCACAGTGCGCCTGGACAGCCTCGACAACAGCTATTGGCAAAAAACCTATCTCAACGCCAAGCGCGTCATTCAGCCAGAGCATCTTGCGCGTAATACCCCCTGATTTTGACGTGATCGCAGCGCGCAGGAAATCCTGCCCCGTCGAAAGCGGGGCTTACTGCGCCTTCGCTGCTGTCACCCGCCAGATTTTATTCCCCACGTCATCGGCCACCAGCACGCCGCCATGCTGATCATTGATCACGCCCACCGGACGGCCCTGGGCCTTGTCGTCTGCGTTGAGAAAACCGGTCAACAGGTCGACGGGCGCGCCGCTGGGTTTGCCGTTGGCGAACGGTACGAATATCACCTTGTAACCACTGTGGGGTTTGCGGTTCCACGAGCCGTGCTGGCCGATGAATACGCCTTGGGTGAACGGTGCCGGCAGCGATTTCCCGTCACTGAAGGTCAGGCCCAGAGACGCCGTGTGGGGTCCGACGGCGTAATCCGGTGCAATGGCCTTGGCCACCAACGCCGGGTTCTGGGGTGAGACACGCACATCCACATGCTGGCCGTAGTAGCTGAACGGCCAACCATAAAACGCGCCATCCTTCACTGACGTAATGTAATCGGGCACCAGATCGCTGCCGATTTCGTCGCGCTCATTGACGGCGGTCCACAGCTTGCCCGTCTGCGGTTCCCAGTCCATGCCATTGGGGTTGCGCAGGCCGGAGGCAAAGATCCGGTGCGCGCCTGTCGCGGCATCGACTTCCCAGATCGCGGCTCGATCTACCTCCTTGTCCAGGCCGTTCTCACCGGCATTGCTGTTGGAACCCACGGTCACGTACAGCTTTTTACCGTCTTTGCTGGCAATGACGTTCTTGGTCCAGTGGTGATTGAGTGTCCCTGCGGGCAGGTCTGTCACCTTGCTTGGCTCGCCGGTAATCGAGGTTTGCCCGTTTTCATAATGGAAGCGCAGCAGTTGATCGGTGTCAGCGACATAGAAATCGTTGCCGACCAAGGCCATGCCAAAGGGTGAATTGAGGTTTTGCAGGAACACGGTGCGGGTTTCAGCAACGCCGTCATGATCTTTGTCGCGCAGCAGGGTGATTCGGTTGGCGGACGCTACGCCCGCACCCGCACGGCCCATGACCTTGTTCATGACCCAGCCCCGAATGCCCTTGCTGTCATCGGGCTTGGCGGGTGAGTTGGTTTCGGCGACCAGTACATCGCCGTTAGGCAGCACGTACAGCCAGCGCGGGTGATCCAGGTCTTCGGCAAACGCCGCCACCTGGGTGCCCGGTGCAGCGACAGGCTTCGCACCCTTTGCCCAGCCCACGGCAGGGGCGATGTTCACGGTCGGCATCAGGGTTTTGTTCGGTTCCGGCAGCTTCGGTTGCGGGCCGGTGCCTTCCGCTATTTGCAGGCGGGCGGTCTCGCCGCAAGCAGCAAGGCCGGCCATCAGTACAAGCAGTACTGCCAACTGAGGTCTGAGTGTGAACATGAGGATCTCCATGAAAAACGAAAGGTGCGCGTAAAGCAGTAGAGGAGGGTGGGCTGTCGAGGTTCAACCTTTTGCAGGTGAGTTGATAGTTAGCAAGCTTAGTAGGTGGCGCGAGAGGGCTGTCGTTTAATATCAATCAATATGCCTCGCACGGGGCAAACAGCTTTATTAAACGAAAGGAAAGGGCGCTTCGATTGACGCTCTACCCCCAACCCTCTACCCTTCGCGACGTGTTTCAGGTGCTCAGCCATCGCTGATGGGCTGAGTGAAACAGGGAAGCCGGTGAGGGCGCGTCCAGCGACCGATTCCGGCGCTGCCCCCGCAACGGTAAATGAGTCAAAGCTGCGCATTCAGTCACTGCATCGTAAAGGATGTGGGAAGGCGCGCAGTGAGGGCAAAGCCCGCTCATGAGTCCGGAGACCGGCCTGATCCATCCAACAGCATCACGGCGGGCGATGCTCTGCGCAGGGTCTTTTTTGACCGTGCTGGCAGTCAATTCCTGTGCCTTCCGTTTGCTTTCGCGTGCCCTGCTCAAACGGAGAGCTGAGATGAACGAATCCCCCGAACGTGACGAACGCCACCTGGCGCGCATGCTGCGTAAAAAAGCCGTGATGGACGAGCGTATCGCCAGTTCGCCGAATGAATGCGGGTTGTTGCTGGTCCTGACGGGGAACGGCAAAGGCAAAAGCAGCTCCGCGTTCGGCATGCTCGCCCGCGCCATGGGCCACGGGATGCAATGTGGCGTCGTGCAGTTCATCAAAGGTCGCAACAGCACCGGTGAAGAGCTGTTCTTCCGTCGTTTCCCCGAGCAGGTGCGTTATCACGTCATGGGCGAGGGCTTCACCTGGGAAACCCAGGACCGCCAGCGCGATATCGCCGCCGCCGAAGCTGCCTGGGAAGTGTCCCGGGAAATGCTGCGCGACCCAGGCATCGGCCTGATCGTGCTCGATGAACTGAACATCGCCCTCAAGCACGGCTACCTGGATCTGGAGCAGGTTCTCAGTGACCTGCAAAGCCGTCCGCCGATGCAGCATGTGCTGGTGACGGGGCGTGGCGCGAAACCCGAGCTGATTGATCTGGCCGATACGGTTTCCGAGATCGCTGTGGTCAAGCATGCCTTCCAGGCCGGTATCCGTGCGCAGAAAGGCATCGAGCTATGAGCAGTCCTTCATGAGAGCGCCGCGTCACTGCCCGGCGGTATTGATCGCCGCGCCGGCTTCAGGCCAGGGCAAGACCACCGTGACTGCCGCGTTGGCCCGACTGCACCGTAATCAAGGGCGCAAGGTTCGGGTGTTCAAATGCGGCCCGGATTTTCTCGACCCGATGATTCTCGAGCGCGCCAGTGGTGCGCCGGTCTATCAGCTGGATCTGTGGATGGTCGGCGCGGATGAAAGCCGCCGTCTGTTGTGGGAAGCGGCGGGCGAAGCCGACTTGATTCTGATTGAAGGGGTCATGGGCTTGTTCGACGGTACGCCGTCCAGCGCAGACCTGGCGCGCCATTTCGGCGTACCGGTGCTGGGCGTGATCGACGGCACCGCCATGGCCCAGACCTTTGGCGCGCTGGCCCTGGGCCTGGCGCGCTATCAGCCGGACCTGCCGTTTGCCGGGGTCTTGGCCAATCGCGTCGGCACCGTGCGCCACGCGCAACTGCTCGAAGGCAGCCTGACGGAGGGCTTGCGCTGGTACGGCGCGTTGTCGCGAGAAACCGGGATCGAATTGCCCAGCCGTCATTTGGGCCTGGTGCAGGCCAGCGAACTGAATGATCTGGATGCACGCCTCGACGCAGCCGCCACCGCTCTGGGCAGCACGTGCGAGGTGTCCTTGCCGCCCGCAGTCGAATTCGACGCGCCCGACATCGTCAACACTGAACCCTTGCTTGAGGGGGTGCGCATTGCCATCGCCCGGGACGAGGCGTTTGCCTTTACCTACGGCGCCAGCCTTGACCTGCTGCGAGCCATGGGCGCCGAGTTGTCGTTCTTCTCGCCGATCCACGACACCTTGATTCCCGATGCCGACAGCCTTTATCTGCCTGGCGGTTACCCCGAATTGCACCACGTCGCGCTGGGTCAAAACCTGCCGATGCTGGCCGCCATTCGCGCTCATCATGCCGCGGGTAAACCCCTGCTGGCTGAGTGCGGCGGCATGCTTTACCTGCTTGATGCCTTGACCGATGTCGACGGTCAGCGTGCGGAGCTGGTAGGGCTGCTGACGGGCGAAGCCGTGATGCAGAAACGTTTGGCCGCGCTGGCTTTGCAAGCGGTCGAACTGCCGGAAGGCTTGCTGCGTGGGCACACCTATCACCACTCGCTGACCAGTACCGAGTTGCAGCCCATCGCCCGAGGCCTGAGCCCTAACGGTGGACGCGGCGCCGAGGCGGTTTATCGTGACGGGCGCATGACGGCGTCTTACGTGCACTTCTATTTCCCTTCTAACCCTCAAGCGGTTGCGGCGCTTTTCAAACCATGAATGATCAGGCGTTCAGCCCCGACGAACGTGCGGCGGTGTATCGAGCGATTGCCGAGCGTCGCGACATGCGCCACTTCATCGGTGGCAGCGTGGCGCCAGAGCTGCTGGCGCGATTGCTCGAAGCGGCGCATCAGGCGCCCAGCGTCGGGTTGATGCAGCCGTGGCGCTTTATTCGCATCAGCGACCGGTCGCTGCGCGAGAGCATCAAGGCGCAGGTCGAGGCCGAGCGGATTCTGACCGCAGAAGCCTTGGGTGAGCGCTCCGACGATTTCATGAAGCTCAAAGTCGAAGGCATTAACGATTGCGCGGAAGTGCTGGTCGCGGCGCTGATGGATGATCGCGAGCGGCATATCTTCGGGCGCCGCACCTTGCCGGAAATGGACATGGCGTCCTTGTCCTGCGCGATTCAGAATTTGTGGCTGGCAGCACGTGCCGAAGGGTTGGGTATGGGCTGGGTTTCACTGTTCGAGCCGCAAGCGCTGGCCGACCTGCTGGGCATGCCGACGGGTGCAAAACCCTTGGCGATACTGTGCCTGGGGCCGGTGGCCGAGTTTTACCCGGCGCCCATGCTGGTGCTTGAAGGGTGGGCGCAGGCGCGTCCGCTGAGCGAATTGTTGTATGAAAATCAGTGGGGAGTGAGTCGATGAGCGTGGCGTTGCTGAGCGTCGCCGGGGTCGCGCTGGATGCGCTGCTGGGCGAGCCGAAACGGGCGCACCCGCTGGTGGCGTTCGGGCGCTTTGCCGACCGGATTGAGCGGCGCTTCAATTCGGCCGGGCGCGGTTGGCGCAGTCATGGGGTCACCGCCTGGTTCATTGCGGTGATCCCCTTGACGCTGCTGGTGACTCTTTTCAGCTGGTTGCCCTATATAGGCGGGTGGGTGGAGGTTCTGGCGCTGTATTGCGCGCTGGGTCTGCGCAGCCTTGGCGAGCACGTCGAGCCGGTGGCGCAGGCCCTGCGCAGCGGTGACCTGGACGAAGCCCGTCGTCGCGTGGGCTATCTGGTCAGTCGGCAGACAGCGGAGCTGGACTCGACCGAAGTCGCCCGCGCGGCCACCGAGTCAGTCCTGGAAAACGGTAGCGATGCAGTGTTCGCCGCCCTGTTCTGGTTTGTTGTCGCGGGGGCGCCGGGGGTGGTGTTGTATCGCTTGAGCAATACCCTGGATGCCATGTGGGGCTATCGCAATGAACGTTTCGAACGGTTTGGCTGGGCGGCGGCAAAGATCGACGATGTCTTGAATTACATTCCGGCACGGCTGGTGGCGTTGACCTACGCGCTGCTGGGCAACACCCGACTGGCCCTGCGCTGCTGGCGTTCTCAAGCGCCCGGCTGGGACAGCCCGAATGCCGGTCCGGTAATGGCCGCCGGTGCGGGCGCGCTGGGCGTGGAGTTGGGCGGGGCCGCGATTTATCACGGTGAGCTGCACCAGCGTCCGCAATTGGGCGAAGGCGTGCCTGCTGATGCTCAGTCGATCGATCGTGGCTGGCAATTGGTCCAGCGCGGTGTCTGGTTGTGGTTGCTGGTCCTGTGCGCGGGGGCTGAACTGTATGCTTGAGCACGGCGGTCGCTTGCGCGGTGCAGCGTTGCACTACGGCATCGCTGAAGCCGAGTGGCTGGACCTGTCCAGTGGTATCTCGCCCTGGCCCTGGCCGATCCCGGAAATCCCGGCGCGGGCCTGGGCGCGATTGCCGGAAACCGACGATGGCCTGGAGCTGGCGGCCTGTGCTTACTACGGTGCCCCCCGCGTGCTGCCGGTGCCCGGTTCGCAAGCCGCGATTCAGGCGTTACCGCGTTTGCGTCGTGCGGGCAAGGTCGGTGTGTTATCGCCGTGTTATGCCGAACATGCCGAAGCCTGGCGTGCCAATGGTTTTCGGGTGCGTGAAGTGTTCGAGCACGAAGTGGATTTTTTCATCGACAGCCTCGACGTGTTGGTGGTGGTCAACCCGAACAACCCCACCGGGCTGAGCATCGCCCCGGAGCGCTTGCTGGAATGGCACGCGCACCTTGCCCAGCGCGGTGGCTGGTTGGTGGTCGATGAAGCCTTTATGGACAACACGCCGCAGTTGAGCCTGACCGCCGAAGCCTGGCGCGTGGGCCTGATTGTGTTGCGTTCGTTCGGCAAGTTCTTCGGGCTGGCGGGCGTGCGTCTGGGCTTTGTCATTGCCGAACCACAGTTGCTCAAATTGCTGGCGCGGCAGATTGGCCCTTGGGCCGTCAGTGGGCCAACGCGCGTGCTGGGGCAAGTGTGCTTGAGCGATGTCGAAGGTCATCGCCTGCAACGCTTGCGTACCGAGCACGCCAGCCAGCGCCTGGCTGAACTGCTGAGCCGGTATGGCTTGAAGCCTCAGGGTGGTTGCGCGCTGTTTCAATGGCTGACGACCCCACACGCCGCTCGGATTTATGAGTTCTGTGCTCGGCGCGGGATTCTGTTGCGGCTGTTCCTGAACACCAGCAGTCCCCATCACAGCAGCCTGCGTTTCGGCCTGCCGGCTGAAGAAGTCGACTGGCAACGGTTCGAACAAGCCCTCAGCGAATACACCAAGGAAATACCATGACCACCTTGATGGTGCAGGGTACGACGTCAGACGCCGGTAAAAGCACGCTGGTGACCGCGCTCTGTCGCTGGTTGACCCGTCAGGGCGTTCGCGTGGTGCCTTTCAAACCGCAGAACATGGCGCTCAACAGCGCAGTGACGGCGGACGGTGGCGAGATTGGCCGAGCGCAAGCGGTGCAGGCCCAGGCCGCCGGCCTCGAACCGCACACTGACATGAACCCGGTGTTGCTCAAACCCAACAGCGACACGGGCGCGCAGGTCATCATCCATGGTCGGGCGGTGACCACCATGAACGCAGTGGCGTATCACGGCTACAAAAAGATCGCGATGCAGGCGGTGCTGGCCTCGCATCAACGCTTGAGTGCGGCCTACCCGGTGGTCATGGTCGAAGGTGCCGGATCGCCTGCCGAAATCAACCTGCGCGCAGGCGATATCGCCAACATGGGTTTCGCCGAAGCGGTGGATTGCCCTGTTCTGTTGATTGCCGATATCAATCGCGGCGGGGTCTTTGCCCATCTGGTGGGCACCCTGGAACTGCTGTCCCCGAGTGAGCAGGCGCGGGTCAAAGGTTTCATCATCAACCGTTTTCGTGGCGATATCGCCCTGTTGCAACCGGGCCTCGACTGGCTGGAAGCGCGCACCGGCAAACCGGTGGTTGGCGTGCTGCCGTACGTGATGGATTTGCACCTGGAGGCCGAAGATGGCCTCGATCAGCGCCAGACCGACAAGGTCGAACAGGTGCTGAATGTGGTGGTGCCGGTATTGCCGCGCATCAGCAATCACACTGATTTCGACCCGCTGCGCCTGCACCCACAGGTGAATCTGCAATTTGTCGGCCCCGGTCAGCCGATCCCGGCTGCGGACCTGATTATCCTGCCCGGCTCTAAAAGCGTGCGCAGCGATCTGGCATTCTTGCGCAGCCATGGCTGGGATATCGCCATCGCCCGACACTTGCGCTATGGCGGCAAGGTGCTGGGCATTTGTGGCGGTTTGCAGATGCTCGGCCAGCACCTTCATGACCCGCTGGGGCTCGAAGGTGCGCCCGGTTCCAGTGCCGGTCTGGGCTTGCTGGACATCAATACCGTGCTGGAAGAACAGAAACAACTGCGCAATGTGCGTGGCCATCTCGCACTGGAAGACGCGCCCGTGAGCGGTTACGAAATTCACGCGGGGGTGACCACTGGCGCGGCGCTGGAGTATGCCGCCGTGCGCCTTGATGATGGTCGCCATGACGGTGCACAGAGTGCCGACGGGCAAATTCTCGGCACCTACCTGCACGGCCTGTTCGAGTCGCCGCCAGCGTGTGCTGCATTGCTGCGCTGGGCGGGCCTGGAGAACGCGCAGCACGTCGACTACCACGCGCTGCGCGAACGCGACATCGAGCGACTGGCGGACCTGGTGGAGAACCACTTGGATGGCGTGCTTTTGCGAACCCTGTGTGGTTTGGACAGCACTGGTTTGGAGGGCAACTGACATGCTGCAACTGATTCTAGGCGGCGCTCGGTCGGGCAAAAGTCGATTGGCCGAGCAGTTGGCCACCCAGAGCGGCCTCGACGTCATCTATATCGCCACCAGTCAGCCGCTGGATGGCGAAATGAGCCAGCGCGTGGCGATCCATCGCCAACGTCGTCCTGACAGCTGGGGCCTGATTGAAGAACCGCTCGAACTGGCCCGTGTACTGGTCGAGCAGGCCAGTGCCGGGCGTTGCCTGTTAGTGGATTGCCTGACCTTATGGCTGACCAATCTGCTGATGCTCGAAGACCCTGAACGTCTGGCCCTCGAGCGCGAGACGTTGTTGAACTGCCTTGCCGGGTTGCCCGGTGAAATCATTTTTGTCAGCAACGAAACCGGGATGGGCGTCGTGCCCCTCGGTGAGCTGACTCGCCGTTATGTCGACGAAGCCGGCTGGCTGCATCAAGCCCTGGCCGAACGTTGCCAGCGCGTGGTGTTGACCGTCGCTGGCCTGCCCTTGACCTTGAAAGGACCCGCAATATGAGCAATTCCTGGTGGCTGAAACCGGCGCAGGCAATCAATAGTCAGGCGCGTGAAGAGGCCCTGGCCCGTCAGCAGCAGTTGACCAAACCGGCTGGCTCCCTCGGGCAGCTGGAACGGGTAGCGGTGCAACTCGCCGGGTTGCAGGGGCGACTCAAACCCTGCGTCGATAACCTGTGGATCGCTATTTTTGCGGGTGATCATGGCGTGGTTGCAGAAGGGGTTTCGGCTTTTCCGCAGGAAGTCACCGGACAAATGCTGCATAACTTCGTGACCGGCGGTGCGGCAATCAGCGTGCTGGCGCGTCAGCTTTCGGCGCAGCTGGAAGTGGTCGATCTGGGGACGGTATCGCCGTTGAACCTGCCGGGCGTCCGGCATTTGCAGTTGGGCGCGGGCACCGCGAACTTCGTCGAAGGGCCGGCAATGACCGAGGCGCAGGGTTTGCTCGCGCTGGAAGCCGGGCGCGACAGTGTTCGCCGTGCATTGGCGGCGGGCGCGGAGCTGTTTATTGGCGGCGAGATGGGCATCGGCAATACTGCGGCGGCCAGCGCATTGGGGTGCGCCTTGCTCGAATGCCGGGCGCAGTTGCTGGTCGGGCCGGGCACTGGGCTCAATGCGGCGGGCGTCACGCACAAAGCGTTGGTCATCGAGCGCGCGCTGGCGCTGCATGCTGAGCATGCCGGCGATCCGCTGCGCACTTTGTTCTGTCTGGGCGGCTTCGAGATTGCAGCGTTGGTCGGTGCCTACCTGGCCTGTGCTCAGGAAGGTATCGCGGTGCTGGTCGACGGCTTTATTTGCAGTGTTGCGGCCTTGGTTGCAGTGCGCTTGAATCCATCGTGTCGCGACTGGCTGTTGTTTGGCCACCGTGGCGCCGAGCCGGGTCACCGGCATTTATTGGAAACCTTGCAGGCCGAACCCTTGCTCGACCTTGGCTTGCGCCTGGGTGAAGGCAGCGGCGCAGCGTTGGCCGTGCCTTTGCTGCGTCTGGCCTGTGAGCTGCACAACGGCATGGCGACGTTTGCCGAAGCAGCAGTGGCGGATCGCCCGGCATGACCTTGCGTCTGGATCTGCTGCGTCATGGCGAAACCGAGCTCGGCGGTGGCCTGCGTGGCAGCCTGGACGACGCCCTGACCGCCGCTGGCTGGGCGCAGATGCGCGCGGCGGTGGCGGAGGCCGGCCCTTGGGATCGAATCGTCAGTTCGCCGCTGCAACGCTGTGCACGCTTTGCCCAAGAGCTGGCTGACCAGTTGGCATTGCCGATGCACATGGACGCTGATCTGCAGGAGCTGCACTTCGGTGACTGGGAAGGGCGCAGCGCTGCGCAACTGATGGAGACCGATGCTGAGAGCCTGGGGCTGTTCTGGGCCAATCCTTATGCGTTTACCCCGCCCAAGGCTGAACCGCTGACGGCGTTTTCCGCGCGGGTATTGGCGGCGGTCGAGCGACTGCATCAGGCCTATGCCGGTCAGGGTGTGTTGCTGATCAGCCACGGCGGGGTGATGCGCCTGTTGCTGGCTCAGGCCCGGGGTTTACCGCGTGAGCAGTTGCTTCAGGTTGAAGTCGGGCATGGCGCACTGCTGACGCTTCAGGTCGGCAGCGGCTGCGTGTTGAGCGAATGAACCTGTCGCCCTTCTGGATTGCCCTGCAGTTTCTCAGCAGCCTGCCCATTCGCCTGCCGGGCATGCCGGAGCCGCAAGCATTAGGGCGGTCGTTGTTGTTCTATCCGTTGGTGGGGCTGCTGTTCGGGCTGCTGCTGATGGGCTTCAATGCGCTATTGAGTGGTACGCCGTCGATGTTGCACGCGGCCTTGCTGCTGACGGCCTGGGTGTTGCTCAGCGGTGGCATGCACCTGGACGGACTTGCCGACAGCGCTGATGCGTGGCTCGGCGGTTTTGGTGACCGTGAACGCACCCTGACCATCATGAAAGACCCGCGCAGTGGACCGATTGCGGTCGTGACCCTGGTGCTGGTGCTGCTGCTTAAATTCTGCGCCCTGCTGGCAGTGATCGAACACCCGCAGAGCGTGGCCTTATTGCTGGCCCCATTGATCGGGCGCAGCGCCATGCTCGCGTTGTTTCTGGGCACGCCGTATGTGCGGGCGGGCGGGCTGGGGCAAGCGCTGGCCGATCACCTGCCGCGTACGCTGGGCCAGCAGGTTTTGCTGGCGAGCGCAGTGGGGTGCGTGCTACTGGCAGGCATGAGCGGGCTGATCGCTCTGTTGGTGGCGTGTGTCTGCTTTTTCTGGCTACGGCACCTGATGCTGCGCCGACTCGGGGGCACTACCGGCGACACCGCCGGCGCGCTTTTGGAATTGCTGGAAGTGGCGGTGCTGGTGGTGTTGGCGTTGGTTTGACGTATCAAAGCGTGTATTGGCCCTTTGTATTGTCCATATTCCCTCTCATTGACACCCGTTGCACCCAGCGCGTAGTTTTGCTCGTTTGTATGACGGGCATAGACGCCTACTTTGCAGGGCTTGATGAGCGAGCCGGAGAATAAAAATGACATCGGTCTGGCGTACCAGTGGTTGGATTTTGCTGGGGAGTGCGTTGATCCTCGCGTTGTCCCTGGGTGTGCGGCATGGCTTCGGATTGTTTCTGGCACCCATGAGTGCCCAGTTCGGTTGGGGGCGTGAGGTATTTGCCTTTGCGATTGCGTTCCAGAATCTGATCTGGGGCCTGGCCCAGCCGTTCGCCGGCGCACTGGCGGATCGTTTCGGCGCGGCGAAAGTGGTGTTTGTCGGTGGGATTTTTTATGCCGTGGGCCTGGCCTGCATGGGCATGGCCGATTCGCCGTTGTCCCTGTCCCTGAGCGCCGGTGTATTGATTGGTATCGGTTTGTCCGGCACCTCGTTTTCGGTGATTCTGGGCGTGGTCGGTCGAGCGCTGCCACCCGAGAAGCGCAGCATGGGCATGGGCATCGCCAGTGCTGCCGGTTCATTCGGTCAATTCGCCATGCTACCCGGCTCCCTCGGCCTGATTGGCTGGCTTGGCTGGTCGGGGGCATTGCTGGTGCTGAGCGTGCTGGTAGCGATGATCCTGCCGCTGGTGGCGATGATCAAAGACGTGCCGACGCCGCTCACCGGAGGCGAACAAACCCTGCGTGAAGCCCTGCATGAAGCCTGTACCCACTCGGGTTTCTGGCTCTTGGCCTTGGGATTTTTTGTCTGCGGATTTCAGGTGGTATTCATCGGTGTGCATCTGCCGGCGTACCTGGTTGATCAGCACCTGCCCGCCAAAGTCGGCACCACGGTGCTGGCCCTGATTGGCCTGTTCAATATCTTCGGCACCTACACGGCCGGCTGGCTGGGCGGGCGCATGTCCAAGCCGCGCTTGCTGACCAGCCTGTACCTGATGCGCGCGGTGGTAATTGGCTTGTTCTTGTGGGTTCCGCTGAGTGAGACCACCGCTTACCTGTTCGGCGTCGCCATGGGCCTGCTATGGCTGTCCACCGTGCCGCTGACCAACGGTACGGTCGCCACCCTGTTCGGGGTGCGCAACTTGTCGATGCTCGGTGGTATCGTCTTCCTGTTCCACCAATTGGGTGCCTTCCTCGGTGGCTGGTTGGGTGGCGTGGTGTATGACCGCACGGGGAATTACGATTTGATCTGGCAAGTGTCTATCCTGCTCAGCTTGATGGCTGCCGCCCTGAACTGGCCGGTGCGCGAGCGGCCGGTGGCGCGGTTGCAGGTTCAGGGCGTGGTGTTGTGAACAGCGTCTGGCCTTGGCTTGGTGGCATAACCCTCGGGTTTTTGCTGCTGGCGCTGGTGTGGTGGGGCTGGCAGCACATGGGGCTGGGGGCACTGCAATTGGGCATGAGCACTTGCTAGGTATCACCACGGGTGACGCGAATTTTGCCTTTCAGACACATTGACCTCTATCGAAGTTTTGGGATGCTGTGATGACAATTCGCTGGTGTTCGATTCCCGTTTTACTGCTGATGATGGGCGGTCCTGTGTTGGCTGCCGGGTGCCCGCCACTGCTGCAAGGCGAGCTGCCAAAATTGCGCGCCAAAGAGACTATCGACTTGTGTCAGCGTTTTGAGGGCAGGCCGCTGGTGGTGGTAAACACCGCAAGCTTCTGCGGTTTCGCCCCGCAGTTCAAAAGCCTTGAGGCCTTGAATCAACGTTACAAGGGGCAAGGTCTGGAAGTGATCGGCGTGCCCTCCAATGACTTCAAGCAGGAGTCAAAGGACGATGCGGAAACCGCCAAGGTCTGCTACGTCAATTACGGCGTGACCTTCACCATGACCGATCCTCAGCAGGTCAAGGGCCCGAATGCCACCCACCTGTTCAAAGTGCTGGCGGAGCAGAGCAGCGAGCCGCGCTGGAACTTCTATAAATACGTGATCGACCGTCAAGGTAACGTGATCGCCCATTTTTCCAGCCTGACCAAACCCGATGATGCCGCTTTTATTGCGGCTGTCGAGAAAGCCATCGCGTCAAAACCCTGAAGGCCTGAACCTCAAGCCGCGACCATGAAAAAGCCCTGCATCCATCACAGATGCAGGGCTTTTGCGTATTCGGCTGGCGAGCCGTTCAGCTCGCCGCGAATGGGCTCATCAGAAGCGGTAAGTCACAGAGGTACCGAAACCGTGGGCGCTGTTGTTGTAGGTGGAGCTGTAGGTGCCCTTGGTCGGGCTGGCCAGATTGACGGTGGTGTCTTCTTCCTTGAGGTAGGAGTAAGCCACGTCGATGGTCAGATCGTCTGTCGGGCTATAGCCAGCGCCGAAGCTGATGATTTTGCGGTCGCCAGTCGGGATGCGCGGTGAGCGGTTGGTGTCGTTGGTGGGCGACTGGTCAACCGAGAAGCCGGTGCGCAGGGTCCACTGCTTGTTGAGCTTGTACGCGGCACCGATAGCGTGCGCCCAGGTGTCGTGCCAGTTCTGCTCTTCGGTGATCGTGCCGATCGGGCCTGCGCTGCCACCCAATGCCGCTGCGACACCGCTGTTCTTCACGGTGATGTCTTGCAAACGGCTCCAGCGGGTGTAGGTGGTACCCGCGTAGAGGGTCCAGTCGTCGTTCAGTTCGTGAGTGACCGAAAAGTCCGTGGATTCAGGTGTCTTGAGGCTGAGCGAAGCGTCGTACTTGCTGCCGCTGTACGGACCAAAGCCTGCGCCATCAATTTCGGTGTGGCCATCAAGTTTGAAGTCGACCATCGAGTGGTAGGTCAGGCCTACACGGGTGTGGTCGGTGACTTGAGCGAGGATACCGATGTTGTAACCAAGGGCGGTGTCGTTACCCTTGATCTTGACCTGGCCGTCAGGGCCTACGCCAGCACGGGTTACTGTCGGGGTGGCCGAGGTCAATTCGCCGTCGATACGGTTGATGGTCGGACCAAAACCGATGGAGATTTTGTCGTTGAACGCGTAGCTGACGGTAGGCTGCAAAGTAACGACTTTCACGTCACTCTTTTTACCGTAGTAGCGACCAGCGAAGCCATGTTCATACTGGGTGACCAGGCCGAATGGGGCGTAAATGCCGACACCGAAGGTCCAGTGATCATCGATGGGCTTGACGTAGTAACCCATGGGTACGGCGATGAGTGGAACCATATCGCCATCATTGCTGCCGCCGAATGGACGGCCGACACCGTCATGGATATCGGTTTTTGCGTCGAGAACTACAGCGCCCAGGCTGACCTGCTCACGCTTGATGCGCGACATACCGGCAGGGTTACCGAACACAGTGCTGGCGTCTTCGGCAGAGGAGGAGCGACCGGCGAAACCAGTGCCCATGCCGCTGACGCTCTGCTCGTTGACCGCGAAGCCTGAGGCAAAAACTTGAGTGGATACCATGCCGATGGCGAGGCTAAGTGTGGTCTTGAGCATTACTTTTTTCATTATTAGAACTCCGTGTTGATCACCGGGCGGAAATTACCAACATTTTCGCCTAAGCGCCATAGCCTGAATGGCCCGAGATAGAGCCTTCTTGTAGGACAATTTGCCCAAGTGCGTCGATCTGCAGCGATCTTGCAGCTGGAGAAAAACCTCAGGCAACGTGATGAAGGGGGGCTACGCAGGAGTGCCAGGCCGCAGTGAAATCGCGTAAGCGACCCTGTGGCTGGAAGGTTTGGCGCCAAATTCTTGCCATGGCCAGCACGTCGTCTTCAGCGGGCAAGGGTTTACCTTGTGCTTCGATCAACAGCCAGGCAATGGCGGTGGCATAACGCAGATTAACGGTCAGTTCCAAGTGCGGCCCCTTGAGAAATGCGTGCTGACTGGCAAGGCCTCGAACGAGACTGGCTCGTTCCGGGTCCAGCGCCAGGTAGTCATCCCAGAGATGCTGGTGACGAACTTCGGTGATGCGGTACAGCCCATGAGCGCGCCGGCTGTCCAGTGCTTCGCCGAGTGCCGATTGGCTGGCGGCGACCCCGAGCAGCAAGGATTCGGCAGTAGAGCAATAGCGGCCGAGATAGATCAGCGTGGGGCGGATCACATATCGACACAGTTCACTGGCGGCGATTCCCATAAAGCCCTCGTTACATCCCTTGTAAAACAATTAGGGCCGGCGAGGCCGTGGCGCGTGGCAGCGGTGAATCGGATCAGGCTCGCCGGAAGCAGCCAAGGCCGCTTGAGTTGAAGTGTAGTGTCATATTTCGAACGTAAAGGGCTGTTTTTAAAATATTTGTGCCAGCCGGTTCTGGCGCATATATCCCTTTGTGCTTAGCTCATGCTTATTGCTCGGGTGATAAAGGAACAAATATCCAGGCGCAAAGCAGGCCGTTGGAAACTGCCAGTCCAGCCGCACGGCAAATCGCAGGCAATAAAAAACCTCGCTTGCAAGGGCGAGGTTTTTTGGTGGAGCGTTTCAGCCAGCGGCTGGCATTCCGTCAGGCAACCAGTGCCTGGCGTGTACGCTCGATCACGGCTTGCAGCGGCTCGGCGCTGGAATACTGATCGGGGTACAGACGTTCGCTGTGACGAGCGATGCCGTGTTCGTTGACGATGGTGAAGCTGAAGCAGCCTTTGCGAGCGGCCATGATCAGGCAATTCATTGGGGCAAATGCGCTGGTTAGAGTGCGAATGGCATTCTGAGTCTGGATATGAGTAGTCATAGTTATGGGTGTTTCCTACAAACGACACGGTATAAGACCGTGCAAAATAAAAACGTTCCAGTAAAACGCGGGCCAGTGCAAAGCACGGCGGGGCGAAGAACCTGACTGGAACAAAGCAGACAGTTTGAAGCGCGCTTTATCGTATGGCGCTTGGGCTGACTGGTAGGTACTTAGGAGGGCAGGCAACACAACAAGGGCAAAGGTTCGAGGCCCGGGGTGAAGTTCCTGATCAATCTGCAGGTTGGTTGAGTCAGGGCACGAGAGCTGCGCTACACCCTTCCCGTCATTGAGGAAGGCCGTGTGTCGAGTTCATGCCTGGAAACCATCGAGGTGGTCGATCCCGTGTGGTCGGCAACACTTTCACATTGGAAAAGCGCTTACCGGGGGACTGTTTCGACCATAATTGACTTTCAGCTTGGTACTAACTGCCGCGATGATAGCGGATCGAGTCCTGGATTGGAAGCCAGCTAATCAAATTAATTGCAGGTGCGCGTGGCTGGCTGTGGTAGGGGTAATGCCGTCTACCGAGTTCTATGCAAATGTTCGGTCAAAATGAGGGTCGCGTTATAACCGCCAGTGATCGAGTTGTACACACTGGGGCGACAACCTGTCATGCCACTGTCACATCCGATCCCAAGCGCTTGATTTCTTGTGGTGAATTATTAAGTCAATGAAAAACATCGTTTTTTTTCATTGGTGAAAAAAGCGTCAGTTTGAACGCAGGCCACGTTCTATAGGCGTTTGCGAAGGTTCACGGTGGGTTGTCCACTGAGTTATCCACAGCTTCTGTGGATTGTCCCGAGCGCTTGCTCTAGTCCGCGGGTGCCATGGGTGACGTAGGGAAATTCGCAAAATTCCCCGTGGAAATGATCGTTTATCAATGGCGCCCGCTATTTCTTTTTGGAATTAATCGGCTCGGATAAGGGCACCGACTGTCGCCCTGGCGGGCTGTTCTAAGCATAATGCCCGGCACGCTGCCCCTCAGCGCAAAGACGTTATAACCCCCGGAGTTTTTATGGCATTTGACCTGACCAGCCTGCTGCTTGGCCTTGCTGGCGCGGCATTGCCCTTGCTGGCCTTGGCTTGGCAGTTGCAGCGGCGGCTGGCGCAGCAGCAGGCCGACGCGGCGCTGCTCGACGAGCGTCTGAGTACTGCGCAGTTGGCTCAAGATGGCCTTGGCGCCCAGCTCGACGCCAGCCGTGACGAAATCAGTGACCTGAGCCACGCCAATGCGGCCAAACAGGCTGACCTCGCGGCGGTGCGCCGGGAAGTCGAACTGCTGCGTCAGGAGCGCGATAACGCCCACGAAACCGCTCAAGGCTGGAGTCTGGAGCGTGCCAGCAAAGAAGCCGAGCTGCGCCGTCTTGACGCGCACTGTGCATCGCTGAGCGCCGAATTGCGCGAGCAGCAGGAAAGCCATCAACAGCGCCTGAGCGATCTGCAAGGGTCGCGTGATGAATTGCGTGCGCAGTTTGCCGAGCTGGCCGGGAAGATCTTCGATGAGCGCGAACAGCGGTTCGCCGAGACCAGCCAGCAGCAGTTGGGGCAGTTGCTCAATCCGTTGAAAGAGCGGATTCAGTCCTTCGAAAAACGCGTTGAAGAAAGCTATCAGCAGGAAGCTCGCGAGCGTTTCTCGCTGGGCAAAGAGCTGGAGCGTCTGCAGCAGCTCAATCAACGCTTGAGCGATGAAGCCACCAACCTGACGCGCGCACTCAAGGGCCAGAAGACCCAGGGTAATTGGGGGGAATTGATTCTTGAGCGGGTGCTTGAGCATGCAGGGCTGGAAAAAGGGCGTGAATACCAGACGCAGGTCAGTCTCAAAGGCCCGGATGGCGAGCGCTTTCAGCCGGATGTGCTGATTATGTTGCCCGGCGACAAGCAAGTGGTAGTCGATGCCAAGGTCAGTCTCACCGCTTACCAACAGTACGTCAGCGCCGATGACGAGGTGATTGGTCAAGCCGCGTTGAAGCAGCATGTGCTGTCCTTGCGCAACCATGTCAAAGGCCTGTCGGGCAAGGATTACAAGCGACTCGAAGGTTTGCACAGCCTGGACTTTGTGTTGCTGTTCGTGCCCATCGAAGCGGCCTTTTCCGCCGCGTTGCAAGCGGAGCCAAACCTGTTTCAGGAGGCGTTCGATCGCAACATCGTGATCGTCAGCCCGACCACCTTGCTTGCCACCTTGCGCGTGATCGACAGCCTGTGGAAGCAGGAACGTCAGAGCCAGAACGCGCGGGAAATCGCTGAGCGGGCAGGCTGGCTGTACGACAAGTTCGTGTTGTTCATCCAGGACCTGGACGAAGTCGGCAACCGCCTGCAACAGCTGGACAAAGCTTATGGGGCCGCCCGCAACAAACTCACCGAAGGGCGCGGCAACCTGGTCAGCCGCAGCGAGCAACTGAAGCTACTGGGTGCTCGCGCCAGTAAAAACCTGCCAGCGGACCTGCTTGAAAGGGCGATGACCGATGACGACGGGGTGGTGCAGTTGCCTGAGTGATCCTGAGTGGAAGCGAATTCATTTGCGAAGACCCTCTCCCTGTCGTAATTGATTCTTTTAAATAAACCAATGTCGCTTTTGCCCACACATTTTTCGACCGATTGATCAATAATTCACAACATTTTGCCTATCTGGATCTGCCATGTTCAGCCTGTATCACGTTCAATCATGAGTGCGCCGCGTAAAAGTGCCGATGCTTTTGCCTTGCAAGTCATGCTGGGCCTCTGCCTGATCTGGGGCGTGCAACAAGTGATGATCAAGTGGGCTGCGCCGGATATAGCACCCATCATGCAGGCTGCTGGTCGCTCGGGTATTGCCGCGCTGCTGGTGGGCATTCTTATGGTCTGGCGTGGTGGTCTGCGGCACATGAGCAGTACCTGGCGCGGCGGTCTACTCGCCGGTGCCTTGTTTGCACTCGAGTTCCTGTTTATCTCCGAGGGCCTGCAATTGACCTCGGCGGCACACATGTCGGTTTTTCTTTATACCGCTCCGGTATTCACTGCGTTGGGCCTGCACTGGCTGCTGCCCAGCGAACGCTTGCGCACCCTGCAATGGATGGGCATTTTTCTCGCGTTCGCAGGCATCACCACGGCCTTTGTTGGCGGCCTGTCATTGAGTGGCATGGACCGCAATATGCTGATCGGCGACACACTGGGTGTTCTTGCGGGCATGGCGTGGGGCGCAACCACGGTGGTGGTGCGGGCGTCGCGGCTGTCTGAAACGCCGGTGACGCTGACCTTGTTCTATCAACTGATGGTCGGCTTTGTCGCCTTGTTGCTGATTGCCGTCAGCAATGGTCAGGTCAGCCACGTGACCCTGACGCCTGTCGCAGTCGCCAGCGTGCTGTTTCAGGCGCTGGTTGTTTCCTTCTTCAGTTATTTGATCTGGTTCTGGTTGCTGCGCCGTTACCTGGCGTCAAATCTGGCGGTGTTCTCATTCATGACACCGCTGTTTGGCGTGACCTTCGGCGTGCTTCTGCTTAATGAACCGTTGAGCTTCAACTTCGTGATCGGGGCAGTATTGGTGCTGTTGGGGATTACGCTGGTCAGCGGCGAGCAGTGGATACGCCGCCGTTTTAAGCCCAGGGCTTGATTGACCACATGATCAGAGAATCCGGGCTTACCTCTCAGTGACAGCCTCCTTGGGCCGTGAAACGACGAGCGCTACGTAAAATGAGTTTATATGTCACAAATTCTTTTCCGCGACGCTCTGTAGCAGGCGTAAAGTAGATACCGGCACTATGATGAATAAGACGCGGCTATCTGATGTCAGTCGTTGAGTATTTCCCTGAAGGGGGGCGTGATGAACAGTAAATTGCAAGAATGGCTCCATGACCTCGGAGTTGCCTTGGGCCTGATCGAACGGCCAAAACTCCAGCCCATTCCTATCCGCACTGATGATGAACGGCGGCGCCCGCGTCGGTAAGTTATCGACGGTTTCATTATTACAGTGCTTCATCTGCTGGCATTAAAAAGGCCCGGTTTCGCTGTTGACTAAATCAATCGCAGAACCAGGCCACTACGTTCTTGTCTCTCGCAAAAAAACCTTTGAGTTTCAGTCGTTTGTGCTTAGCACCAGGATCACGTCGACCAGAATTTGCAGGGTCAGATGCTCTGGTACTTTGTAGATTCGGTCTTTGATGCGGGCCGGGAAGATGATGTCGAAATCAAATTCCAGCTGGTCGAGTAAATCCTCTACCTCGAGATCGTCCAGCGCCAAGTCCCTGAGCGTTGCGTTTTCGCGTATCTCGGACTTATCGATCAGCATGACACCCAAGGTGTTGTAGACGCGCTGCTGAATGTCTGGCCGCTCCATGAAAGCCCCTGTTTCTGCGATGTCCAGAGAGTTAACCCGGTACTGCCGAAACCAGGGAATCGTGCGCGGCCTATAGCGTGGGTAGGCCACTACTCCATCAGGCTAGCTCAATCCGTGGTGTATCAGGTGTCGGAGATTTACCTGGTCGCGTGGTCACGCATCCACTGGTCAATCAACTCCCGCAGGCGCTCCCCTGAAAAGCTCGGGAAGTGGCCGCCGTGCACGGTGCGGATCGGCAACTGACGCAGGCGCTGCAGGCTGGTGACGTAGTCGTCCAGGTTGGAATGGTAGGCGTCTTCGATCAGCGGGCCGTCGTAGACGATATCGCCGCTGAACAGAGTGCCCGTTGCGGCTTCCCACAGGCTGATGCCGCCCGGCGAATGGCCTGGCGTGTGCAGCACCTGCAAGACCCGGTTGCCCAGATCGAGCACGTCGCCTTCTTCGATCAGACGTGTGGCAGGCGCGGCTTTGACCCGGTATTCGGCGTAGCACAGCGGGCAGTCGGGGTGTGCTTCGAACATGTCATCGCCGACGAAGGCGGTGGCCAAGGTGTTGTCGCCATCGGGTTCAGCGAGAATCTGCGCTTCGGCAGGGTGTACCAGCCGTTCAGCGAACTCATGATGACCGGCAATGTGGTCGAAATGGCAGTGGCTGGCCACGGCCAGCAAGGGCCGCTCTGTCAGCCACGGCAACTGCTCACGCAAGCTGACCAGTCCGGAGCCGCTGTCGACCAACAGGTCTTTGTCGCGCCCCCGGATATGCCACAGATTGCAGCGATAGAAGGGCCGGATATAGGGCTCATGAATCAGACTGACGCCATCATGCAGGGGCTTCACTTCAAACCATGTGTCGCGGCTGACGATTTTCATCGAGGTCTTTTCCTCTGCGCCAAAAAAACGGGTGGAACGCCATGCGTGCCACCCGCTCAAGGTAATCCAGATTCAGGCTGCGCGGGGCTTGACCGTATTAGCCATTGTCATGGGGCGGGGTGATAACAGGCTGACCACCACGAAGCTGATCAAACCGACCGACAGGCTGTAGTAGATCGGGGTGTTGGCGTCGAAACCGTCCTTGAGCATGAACGCCAGTGCAGTCAGGAAGCCCAGTGCCATGCTGGTGATCGCCCCCGAGGTGGTCGCCCGCTTCCAGTAGATTGCGCCGATCAATGGAATCAGCATGCCGCCCACCAGCAGGTTATAGGCCAGGGTCAGGGCGCTGATCACATCATTAACGACCAGTGCGATGGCGAGTACCACAAGGCCCGTGAGCAGGGTAAACAGGCGGTTGATGCCCAGGCTCGACTGTTTGCCGCCGCGCAGGCGTGGCAGCAGGTCTTCGGTCAGGGTCGTCGATGCGGCGAGCAAACCGGCGCTGGCGGTGGACATCATGGCGGCCAGGGCAGCGGCGATGACCAGGCCACGCAAGCCGTCGGGCAACGAGACTTTAACGATGGCGGCGAAAGCGTTGTTGACGTTGTCCAGGTCCGGCAGCAATACATGAGCGGCCATGCCAATCAGCGCGCAGGCCAGACCGTAAAAAATGCAGTAAACCCCGGCGATGGAGCCCGCGTACTTGGCGATCTTGTCAGTGCGCGCAGTGAACACACGCTGCCAGATATCCTGGCCGATCAGGATGCCGAAGAAGTAGATCAGGAAGTACGTGATGATGGTGTCCCAGCCGATGGTGGTCCAGCTGAAACTCGACGCTGGCAGCTTGGCGACCAGTTGATCCCAGCCGCCAACGCGGTACAGGCAGATCGGCAACAGGATGAACATCAGGCCAACGGTCTTGATCACGAACTGAACGATGTCGGTCAGGGTCAACGACCACATGCCGCCAATCGCCGAATACACCACCACGACACCGCCGCCGAGCAATACCGATACCCAGAACGGTAAACCGAACAGCACTTGCATCACGGTGCCAATGGCGAGGATCGAGGTCACGCCGATCATCAGTGCATACGCCAGCATGATCACCGCGCTGGCCTGACGGGCCATCGGGTTATAGCGTTTTTCCAGCACTTGGGTAACGGTGAAAATGCGCAGTTTGAGCAGTGGTTTGGCGAGGAATAGGTTCAGCGCGATGATCCCCAGACCCAAGGCCGCGCACAGCCAGAAACCGGAAATCCCGTGCACATACCCCAAACGTACGGTGCCGACGGTGGACGCGCCGCCGAGGACGGTGGCTGCCATGGTGCCCATGTACAGGGTTGGGCCCAGATTGCGCCCGGCGACCAGGTAGTCTTCGTGGGTTTTTGCTTTGCGCATGCCGTACCAGCCGAGCACCAGCATGCCAGCGGCATAAATGAGGACGACGAAAATATCTAAAGCCATGGAGGGTTTCCTATTATTTTTTTTATGTTGAAGCGCAAATCTGACGCGGCGTCGCGGCGGGCAGGGTCACACAGGCAGGCCCGCCGCGAGCGTTGATGGATCAGACGGTTTGTCGCAGTGTGGCGGTATCAGCGGCTTTGTTGTCTTGGCGGCGTGGGTCGGTGGGCGCATACACCAGCGATGTTTCCGGGAACAGGCTCAGCAGCAGGAAGTACATCACCGACGCCAGGCCGAGGGTTACGGGCAGGCTGATGTCGATACCTTGCGCCAGATTGCCCAGCGGGCCTACGAATTGCCCCGGCAGGTTGACGAAGCACAGGCCCACCAGCGCGCTTGGGATCCAGGCGCCCAGGCCGCGCCAGTTCCAGCCGTGGGTGAACCAGTAGCGGCCACCTTTTTCACCGCGGGTGAACACTTGCAGATCGTCCGGGCAATAGAAACCGCGACGCACCAG
Organism: Pseudomonas sp. ASL8; assembly: GCF_056680355.1. Taxonomy (NCBI): domain Bacteria; kingdom Pseudomonadati; phylum Pseudomonadota; class Gammaproteobacteria; order Pseudomonadales; family Pseudomonadaceae; genus Pseudomonas; species Pseudomonas sp. ASL8. The sequence goes on from NZ_CM155278.1 coordinate 2,976,962, forward strand.
CAGGCCGATGATCATGATCACCATCCAGGGCGTGGTGCAGGTGATGATCAGCACGGCGAAGGTCGATACGCTCTGCACCAGGTTGGCAGCGAAGCGGCCAATGAAGATGAAGGCAATCGACATCACGCCGATCAGCAAGGTGGCTTTGACTCGTGACAACGCCCGTGGAAACACGCTGGACATGTCCAGGCCTGTCCCATACAGCGAAGTGGTGCCAGTCGACATCCCGCCGATCACCGCGATCAGGCACACCGGCAAGAAGAACCAGGTCGGTGAAACGGCCAGCAGACCGCCGACATAGTTATTTGCCGCAATGTAATCAGGTGCTTTGATTGCCACGATGGTCGCCGTGGCCAGGCCAAACAGAAACGGAATCAGCGTGGCAGCCTGAGCGATGATCACGGCCAGCATGATTCTGGTTTTCGACGTCTCGCGCGGGATATAACGCGACCAGTCTCCGAGGAACGCGCCGAAAGAAATCGGGTTGCTCATGGCGACCAGTGCAGAACCGATAAAGGCTGCCCAGAAACCTTCTTTGCCCAGGCTGACGCTGCCGGCAAAGTTGATGTCGAAAGGGCCGGCGAAGGCGAAGATGCCCAGCAGGAATAACAGGCTGGCGCTCCACACAGCGATCTTGTTGACCCACAGCAGGAAGCGGAAGCCGTAGATACACACGGTCAGCACCAGAATCGCGAACAAACCATAGGCCAGGCCCAGGGTCAGGTCGTTTTCCGGAAGGCCGATCAAGCGCTTGGCGCCGCCGATCAAGGCATCGCCCGAACTCCATACCGACAGCGAGAAGAACGCGATAGCGGTCAACAGCGACAGGAACGAACCGACGATTCGCCCGTGCACACCGAAATGCGCGCCGGAAGAGACCGCGTTGTTGGTGCCATTGATCGGACCGAACAGGCCCATGGGTGCCAGGATGATCGAGCCGACCAGTACGCCCAGCACAATTGCCCAGACGCCGGCCTGAAAAGACAGGCCGAACAGCACCGGGAAACTGCCGAGTACGGCGGTCGCAAAGGTATTGGACCCACCAAAAATCATCCGGAACAGGTCGCGGGGTGTCGCGGTACGTGCGTGATCGGGGATCTGTTCAACCCCGAACGTCTCGATGCTGTTGATGCTTTGGTCGTTGTTGTTGTTATTCATGATCTGCTCCGATCATTTCATTGGGCTAAGGAGGTGGCAGCCTTAAGGGAGTGCGGACAAATGTTCATGGCAGGCCAGCCAACGGCCTTCTTGTTGTTTTTCAGTGGATTGTTGTCGGCGGAACACAATGGTTTCGCGCTCTTGGCTAAGGCTTTGCTCCCCTTGCATGCGCAGCTCGGTGGCAACGTCATGGATAAAAATCGCGACGTCGCCTTGCAGGCTGACGTGAGCATTACTGGAAACGCAGCGGAGTACTTCAAACCCCTCCAACCGCCAGCTGTCCCACAACGCCTGATAGGCATCGCGCGACAACAACGGTTGTTCGAGGGTGTAAAACACGAAGCTCGCATCGGTGCTGAAGGCACCGAAGTAGGCTTCGCGATCATTTTTGGCAAACGCCGTCACCAGGTCGGCGGCGGCTTGCAGGACATCATCACGGTCGCTCATGGTCATCCCTCAGCGGTGCACAACTCCGGGGAGTACGCAGAGCATTTCGTACAGCAAGTTAGCGCCCAGCAGCGAGGTATTACCGGTGGTGTCGTAAGGCGGCGAGATTTCTACCAGATCGCAACCGATCAGGTCGAGGCCCTGGCAGCCACGGATGATTTCAATCGCCTGAATCGTGGTCAGGCCGCCGATTTCAGGGGTGCCAGTACCGGGAGCCCAAGCGGGATCGATGCCGTCGATATCGAAGCTCAGGTACACCGGGCCGCCGCCGACTTTCTCACGGACTTCAGCCATCAGCTGGGTGAGGGATTTGTGCCAGCATTCTTCCGCCTGAACCACACGGAAGCCCTGTTTGCGGCTCCAGTTGAAGTCTTCGGCGGTATAACCCTGAGCGCGCAGACCAATTTGCACCACACGATCACAATCGAGCAGGCCTTCTTCTACTGCGCGGCGAAAGGTTGTGCCATGGGCGATTTTCTCGCCAAACATGTGATCATTGACGTCAGCGTGGGCGTCGATGTGTACCAGTCCGACCTTGCCATGCTTTTTGTGGATAGCACGCAGGATGGGCAGGGTGATGGTGTGGTCACCGCCCAGCGTCAGGGGGATGACATCGTGTTCGAGAATCTTGTCGTAGGACTCCTCGATGATGCGCACGGCATCCAGCAGGTTGAAGGTGTTAATCGCGACGTCGCCGATATCAGCCACGGACAGGGAATCGAAAGGTGCAGCGCCGGTGGCCATGTTGTACGGGCGAATCATGACCGACTCGGCGCGAATCTCGCGCGGTCCGAAACGGGTGCCAGGGCGTAGCGAGGTGCCAATGTCCAGCGGGACGCCAACAAAGGCGGCATCCAGGCCAGCAGCCGATTGCAGGTGGGGTAGACGCATCATGGTGGCGATGCCGGCGAAGCGCGGCATTTCGTTGCCGCCCAGTGGTTGGTGAAAAATCTTTTCCACGGGATTGCCTCATCGTTGTTGTGATTTAGGCGGATTTTGCAAAGTACGAAGGATTGAAAGAATCGCTGAGGCAAAATACTTAGTTCAGAGATTTCTAAACTATCGAGGGAATCACAGTTAGACTGTGCCGTACGCAACCTCTGTAGGCGCCGACTTGTCTGCGATAAGGTCGGAACGACCTTCCTACGGTAATGAATTCACCCTTTTTGCGAGCGCTTTGCACTCGATCGCAGGCAAGCCAGCTCCTACAGGAGATTGAGCCAGGTCTGTAAATACCCGGAACCACCATGGCCAACGCGTTACCCGACCTGAAACTGTTGCGCATCTTCGTCAGCGTGGTGCGGCATCAGGGTTTTGCCAGCGCTCAGCAGGAACTCAACCTGTCGACCTCGGCCATCAGCACCTACATGAGTCAGCTCGAAGCGGCCTTGGGGCTGGTGTTGTGCCATCGTGGGCGGGGCGGTTTCAGCCTGACCAGCAAGGGCGAGTTGTTCCATCAGGAAACCCTGCGTCTGCTCGGTGAACTGGAGGATTTCGAGCAATACGCCGCCGCCCTCAAAGGCGAACTGCGTGGCACGCTCAATCTCGGGGTGATCGACTCCACTGTCAGTGACCGTGCACTGCCGTTCGCCGAAGCCATTGGCGCCTACAGCCAGGAACATCCGGCGGTGCATTTGCACCTGTCAGTGATGAGTCCCTACGAATTGCAGCTCGGCGTGCAGGACAATCGGCTCGATCTGGCCATCGGCGCCTTTTCCACACGCATGAGCGGGTTGGTCTATCAGCCGTTGTACCGCGAGCAACACTGGCTGTATTGCAGCAATCGCCATCCACTGTTCACTGAACGGCGCATCCCCGAGCAAGTCATCACTCAGCAGCGCATGGTCGGACGTGGTTACTGGAGCCAGGCCGAGCTGGCGCGGCATGGCTTCAAGCACAGCGCTGCGACGGTGGAAAGTATGGAGGCGCAGCTGATTCTGGTGCTGTCCGGCGCCTATATCGGCTACCTGCCGGAGCATTATGCGCAAGCCTGGGCGGACTCCGGTCATCTGCGGGTGTTGCTGCCCGCGACGTTCGGCTACCAGGCGCCGTTCTCGATGATCGTGCGCCGTGGGCGCAGTCGCGAACCGTTGATCCAGACTTTCCGTGACTTGCTCAAGGCGCAGCTCAATCAGAGCTGAGGAGAACCTATGTCCCGTGCCCAATGCGCCCGCTGCCTGCGACCTGAAACTCATTGCCTGTGCGCGCTGATCCCGCACCTCGACAGCCGCACCCGGGTGTTGATTTTGCAGCACCCGAGCGAAGTCAATCACGCCCTGAGCACCGCACGGCTGGCGGCGCTGGGGCTGAACAATGCCGAGTTGATTGTGGGGGAAGTGTTCGATGACTTGTCTGCGCTGTTGAACCCGCCCGGTTATCAGGCAAGGCTGCTGTTCCCCGCCGACGATGCGCAACCGTTGGAGGCTTACCGAAGCGAAGGCGGTGAGGCGGGAAGTACGTCGATGTTGTTGGTAGTGCCGGACGGCACCTGGCGTAAGGCGCGCAAGTTACTGCACCTCAATCCGCTGTTGGCGGCCTTGCCCCGGGTGACCCTGGCGCAAGCCGTGCCTTCACGCTATCGATTGCGCAAAGCGCCGGGGCCGGGTGCGTTGTCGACAGTAGAAGCCATTGTCCAGGCGTTGCAGACATTGGAGGCGCCAAAAACGTTCGAGGCGCTATTGCGGCCTTTCGAGGCGCTTATCGACGGGCAAATTGCGGCGATGGGCGAGGACACCTATCAGCGTAACCATCTTTAAGCATCAGCGGTTCAGTGAGGACTGTTGCTCTGCCTTGATCCGCTGCATTCGCTGGATATAGGCATCGGTTTCACGCTCCGCATCGGTGCGGCTTGGGAACGGGCCTTCCAGGGTGTTTTCCCGGGTACTGAAAAAGTACTGCCCATTGACCAGCGAAACACGATCACAGCGGTAGTGGACGGTCGGGACTGGGTCTTGTGCGCGCTTTCCGAACATGGTCGTTTCCTGAGATTGGACGTAGTGGACAGCTGTGGTGGCGGACAAAGCCTAGTTTAAATCTTGCCAATAGCAGGTAGGAATACATCGGATAAGTGGCCGGCGGCCATCAATTAACACACTTTGCGGAAATCTCTGCGCACAACTGTCCCTGTGTCGCGGGCCAAACCGCGCCTAGAATGGCGGCTCTGCTGTACTGCCTTTTTACGGCTCGTTTATAGGATGCTCTGCGATGCATGTCTCTTCTGGGCGCTGGTTGTACGGCCTGTCACTGGCGTTGGTGACAGCGGTGCTGTGGGGCATCCTGCCGGTCAAGCTCAAGCAAGTATTGCAAGTGATGGATCCGGTCACGGTGACCTGGTTTCGGCTACTGGTTTCCGGTTCGCTGCTGTTTATCTGGCTGGCATCGGTGGGGCGTCTGCCAAGCTTCAAAGTGCTGGGGCGCAAGGGCAAAGGGCTCGTGGCGCTTGCGGTCTGCGGGTTGGTGGGCAACTACGTGCTGTATTTGATCGGCCTTAAAATGCTCAGTCCGGGCACCACACAACTGGTGATCCAGATGGGGCCGGTCCTGCTGCTGATCAGCAGTATTTTCCTGTTCAAGGAGCGTTTCAGTCTGGGGCAGGGGATAGGCTTACTGGTCCTGCTGATCGGCTTTGGCCTGTTCTTCAATCAGCGGTTGATCGAGTTGCTGACCTCGCTGGGCGACTACACGGCCGGGATTCTCACGGTGCTGCTGGCGTCCGCTGTCTGGGCGTTTTATGGCTTGAGCCAGAAGCAGTTACTGACGGTGTGGAACTCGCTGCAAGTGATGATGGTGATTTACCTGTTCTGCGCACTGTTGGTGACGCCGTGGGCGCACCCGATGGAGGCGTTGCAGCTGAGCCCGTTGCAAGGCTGGTTATTGCTGGCGTGCTGCTTGAACACGCTGGTGGCGTACGGTGCCTTTGCCGAAGCGCTGGCCCATTGGGAAGCGTCGCGGGTGAGTGCGACGTTGGCGATCACACCCTTGGTGACTTTTGCTTCCGTGGCGACCGCCGCCTGGTTGTGGCCTGACTATGTGCAGGCCGAAGACATTAATGGGTTGGGCTACAGCGGTGCGGTGTTGGTGGTACTCGGCTCGGCCCTCACGGCCCTGGGCCCCTCGTTGATGGCGGGCTTGCGAGCACGGCGGGCCAGGATGGCCGGAGTTTGATCGGTGTCAGGTGGAGCGTGTCGGCCCTTTCGCCAAGGCGTCCTGAAAAGGTCGCCGCCTAAACCCGGCCCAACTGCTCGGCCTCTCGCAACCATTTCTGTCGTTGCTCTTCAGACGAGCTGTGCACCGGGCCGAACTCTTTCAAGCGCTGGGTTTTGATCCCGCAAAAATCCAGAATCGTGCGCACCATCTGCCGGTGCGCCGGGGCACCATAGACCCACCGGAAGTAGCGCGGCGGGGTGTCCATGGTCACCAGTATCTCTGCGGTGCGCCCTCTGAGCAGCTCGTTCGATGGGTGTTTGCGACCGTGGGCCTTGAACGCAAAGCCGGGTAAAAATACCCGGTCGAAAAAGCCGCTGAGCAACGCTGGCAGGCCACCCCACCAGATGGGGTAAACAAACACTACGTGCTGGGCCCAATGAATCTGTCGTTGAGCCTCCAACAGGTCAGGCTCCAGGGTTTGGCTCTGTTCATAGCCGTAACGCAGCACCGGATCGAACTCCAACTCACCTAATTTGAGCATTCGCACCACATGCCCCTCGCTGCGTGCGCCTCGGGCATACGCTTCGCCCAATGCGTGGCAGAGGCTGATGGTTTTCGGCGTACCAAAAATCATCAGGATGCGTTTGCCGTCCCCTTCCAGTGGAGTGGCGCCGCTTTTCGGATCACCCATTGCTGCCCGCCTCCAGCATGTTTTCCGGACGCACCCAGGCGTCGAACTGTTCTTCGGTCAGATAACCCAATGCCAGGGCCGCTTCGCGCAAGGTCAGTCCCTCGCTGTAGGCTTTCTTGGCGATCTGCGCCGATTTGTCGTAGCCGATATGTGGATTCAGTGCGGTCACCAGCATCAAACCGCGCTCCAGGTGTTCCGCCATTTTCGCGGCATCCGGTTCCATGCCGGCAACGCAATGCTGTTGAAAATTGCTGCAGCCATCACCCAGCAGACGAATCGATTGCAGCAGGTTGTGGATGATCACTGGCTTGAACACGTTCAATTGTAGATGGCCCTGACTGGCCGCGAAGCCGATGGCCACGTCATTGCCCAGTACCTGACAGGCCAGCATCGACAACGCCTCGCACTGAGTCGGGTTGACCTTGCCGGGCATGATCGAGCTGCCAGGTTCATTGGCCGGCAGCCTCACTTCGGCCAGCCCGGCACGTGGTCCAGAGCTTAGCAGGCGCAGGTCATTGGCGATTTTCATCAGGGTCACGGCCAGGGTTTTCAGGGCGCCCGATAACGTGGTCAGTGGCTCATGACCGGCCAGCGCGGCAAATTTGTTCGGCGCAGTGACAAACGGCAGGCCGGAAAGGGCGGCCAATTCGGCGGCAATCGCTTCGGCGAACCCGTGTGGCGAGTTCAGGCCGGTACCGACAGCGGTGCCGCCTTGAGCCAGTTCACACACTGCAGGCAACGCACTGCGAATCGCCCGTGTGGCGTAATCGAGCTGCGCGACATACGCCGAGAGCTCCTGGCCGAAGGTGATCGGAGTGGCATCCATCAGGTGGGTGCGCCCGGTTTTGACCAGTTTCATGTGCCGCGTCGACTGTTCGGCCAGCCCGCCGGACAACTCGGCAATCGCCGGCAGCAGATGCTCCTGAACCGCTTGCGCCGCCGCAATGTGCATCGCCGTCGGGAAACAATCGTTGGAGCTTTGGGAGCGGTTCACGTGATCGTTGGGGTGCACTGGCGCTTTGCCACCGCGCCCTTTGCCGGCCAGCTCGTTGGCGCGCCCTGCGATCACCTCATTGACATTCATATTGCTCTGGGTGCCGCTGCCGGTCTGCCAGACCACCAAGGGGAATTGTTCGTCCAGCTGACCGTTGAGCACTTCGTCAGCCGATTGTTCGATCAAGCGCGCGATGTCGGCGGGCAGGTCGCCGTTGCGGTTGTTGACTCGCGCGGCGGCTTTCTTGATCAGCGCCAGGGCATGCAACACGGCCAGTGGCATACGCTCGTTGCCAATCGCGAAATTGATCAGTGAGCGTTGAGTCTGTGCCCCCCAGTAGGCATCGTCAGGTACGTCTATCTGGCCAATGCTGTCGGTCTCGATACGGCTCATCGGGCTCACTCCTTAAGGTCTGATTGCAAAGTTTAGGCTCAGTTAACCGGGTTGGGTTCCCTAAGCTCCGTTTTTAACCGCTCGCCAGTCGGGGGTTGAGCCGTAAGCAGACATGGGCGCAGAATGGCCGGTCTTGGGGTTCTGCCTCGCCTGCTAGATGATAAGGAAACTCGATGACCCGTCTTCGTGCCATCTGTACCGCGGTTGCTCTGGTATGCGCCAGCGGCCAGGTTTTTGCCGACACCGCCAGCCATAACGCCAGTGCTGAAACATTCCTGAAGCTGGCTCATGCCGACAAATTGGGCACACCGGTTTACATGCAAGTGCAGCAAATGTTCCAGCAGCGCTTTGCCGAAACCAAAGCCCCTGAGTCGAAAAAAGCCTTGCTTGAGACCTATCAGGCCAAAGCCAACGCAGCCCTGGATCGCGCTATCGGCTGGGACAAACTCAAGCCAGACATGGTCAAGCTCTACACCGCCAACTTCACCGAAAGCGAGTTGAAGGATCTGGTCGCGTTCTATCAGTCCCCATTGGGCAAGAAAGTGCTGACCAAGATGCCTGAACTGACTCAGCAGTCGGCTCAATTGACCCAAGGCAAACTGGAAAGCGCAGTGCCTGTCGTCAACAAATTGCTGGCTGACATGACTGCAGAACTGGAACCGGCAAAAGCCGTTGCTCCTGCTGCTCCGGCCAAAAAGCCATAAGCGCAGTTGACGTTAATCGTTAATGAAGGCAGATATGACCATGCAACAGCGAATCGAGGCGGCTCTGGCCGCCTTGCAGCCGCAGCATCTGCAAGTGCTTGATGAAAGTCACATGCACAGCCGTGGTCTGCAGACCCATTTCAAGGCGGTATTGGTCAGTGATCAGTTCGCCGGGTTGAATGCAGTCAAGCGTCACCAGAAGGTTTACGCCACGCTGGGTGATTTGATGGGCGAATTCCACGCCCTGGCGCTGCACACCTACACGCCTGAAGAATGGGCGAAAACCGGTGCGGCTCCAGACTCACCGACCTGCGCTGGTGGTAGCAAACTGTAGGAGCTGACTTGTCTGCGATAAGGGCCGAAGGACCTTAAAATATTTCGAATGCTGCGCAATGTTTCGATTTTTGCGACCGCTACGCGGCCGATCGCAGACAAGTCGGCTCCTACAGGGGATCAGCGATTGGCGTGATGAACTCAGTTGCTACGACCTTAGGCCAGAGTCAGATTCGATGCCTGTCTCAGACACTGCAGTTTTGCTAGAATCCACAACGCGCCGCATCAGCCGGCGCGTTTTTTTTAGCATCGGGTCGGCTCTTTGCGAGAGCACCCACCTGGAGACGCAGCATGAATCAAAAGATTGTCGTGGCGGCTTTGTATAAGTTCGTCACCCTCACCGATTACGTCGCCCTGCGCGAACCGCTGTTGCAGGCGATGGTCGATAACGGCATCAAAGGCACCCTGCTCATCGCTGAAGAAGGCATCAACGGCACCGTTTCCGGTACCCGCGAAGGCATCGACGGCTTGATGGCCTGGTTGAAAAACGATCCACGCATGGTCGATATCGATCACAAAGAATCGTACTGCGATGATCAGCCGTTCTATCGCACCAAGGTCAAACTCAAAAAAGAAATCGTCACCTTGGGCGTCGAAGGCGTCGACCCGAACAAGAATGTCGGCACCTACGTTGATCCGGAAAACTGGAACGCGCTGATCAGCGATCCGGAAGTCCTGCTGATCGACACCCGCAATGATTACGAAGTCTCGATTGGCACCTTCGAAGGCGCCATCGATCCGAAAACCACCAGTTTTCGCGAGTTCCCGGACTATATCAAAGCCCACTTCGACCCAGCCAAGCACAAGAAAGTCGCCATGTTTTGCACGGGCGGCATTCGCTGCGAAAAAGCCTCGAGCTACATGCTCGGCCAGGGCTTCGATGAGGTCTATCATCTCAAGGGCGGCATCCTCAAATACCTTGAGCAAGTGCCGCAGCAAGACAGCTTATGGCGTGGAGACTGCTTCGTTTTTGACAACCGCGTCACCGTGCGCCACGACTTGAGCGAAGGGGATTACGATCAGTGCCACGCCTGCCGGACCCCGATCAGCGCTGAGGACCGTGCCAGCGAACACTACGTGCCGGGTATCAGTTGCCCGCACTGTTGGGATAAATTAAGCGAGAAGACTCGCCGCAGCGCCATCGATCGGCAAAAGCAGATCGAATTGGCCAAGGCACGCAATCAACCGCACCCGATTGGTCGCAACTACCGACTGCCAACAGAGGCCTGAGACATGCAAGCCCGCCTGCTCTACGTGATGGACCCTATGTGCTCATGGTGCTGGGGCTTTGCTCCGGTGGCCGAGGCCCTGGTGCAACAGGCGAAGGCGGCGGGCGTTGCATTGCATCTGGTGGCGGGCGGGTTGCGCACGGGCAGTGGTGCGGCGCTGGAGCCCACCACACAGCGCTATATCCTCGAACACTGGCAAGCGGTGGCGAACACCACCGGTCAGCCTTTTCGTTTTGAGGGCGCGCTGCCGGACGGTTTCGTTTACGACACCGAGCCGGCTTGCCGCGCACTGGTCGCGGCGCGAGACCTCGATCCGGACAGCGCCTGGACGCTGGTCAAATTGATTCAGCAGGCGTTCTACGTCGAAGGCCGCGATGTGACCCGTGCCTCGGTTCTGGTGGAGCTGGCGGAACAGGCCGGTTTGCCCCGAATCGAATTTGCCGAGGCGTTCGACAGTCCTGAACAGCGTGCGGCCACGGCAGCGGACTTTACCTGGGTACAGGATCTGGGCATCGCCGGCTTCCCGACCTTGCTCGCCGAGCGCAACGGTCAGTTGGCGTTACTGACCAACGGTTATCAACCTCTCGACCAATTAGCTCCGTTGCTCGGCCGTTGGCTGGAGCGCGCTGCCTGTGCATGAGCAACCGAGCCGCCCTGAAGCTGCACCTCGTATCGATCGACTAAGCTGGGCCGAAATTCGCCGTCTGGCACTTCATCATAAAAAGGCCCTGTGGATCGCCAACGGCGTGGCTGTGCTGGCGACCTTGTGCAGTGTGCCGATCCCTTTGCTCCTGCCCTTGCTGGTCGATGAAGTGCTGCTCGGGCACGGCGATTCAGCGCTTAAGTTCATGAACCATCTGCTGCCCGACAGCCTGCAAAAGGCCGTGGGCTACATCGGCCTGATGCTGCTGGTGACGTTTGCCCTGCGCCTGGGGGCGCTGGTGTTCAACGTGCTGCAGGCGCGCCTGTTCGCCCGGCTGGCCAAGGACATCGTCTACCGCATCCGGATTCGTCTGATCGAGCGCCTCAAACGCATCTCCCTCAGCGAGTATGAAAGCCTGGGCAGTGGCACGGTCACCACGCATTTGGTGACCGACCTCGACACCCTGGACAAATTCGTCGGCGAAACCCTGAGCCGCTTCCTCGTCGCCATGCTGACCCTGACCGGCACCGCTGCCATTCTGGTGTGGATGCATTGGCAGTTGGCGCTGCTGATCCTGCTGTTCAACCCATTGGTGATTTACGCCACGGTGCAGTTGGGCAAGCGGGTCAAACACCTGAAAAAGCTCGAGAACGACAGCACCTCTCGCTTCACCCAAGCGCTGACCGAAACCCTGGATGCGATTCAGGAAGTGCGTGCCGGTAATCGCCAGGGCTTTTTTCTGGGACGCCTGGGGGTGCGGGCGCAAGAGGTTCGCAACTACGCCATCGCCTCCCAATGGAAAAGCGACGCTTCAAGCCGGGCCAGTGGGCTGTTGTTCCAGTTCGGCATCGATATCTTCCGCGCGGCGGCGATGCTCACGGTATTGTTTTCCGACCTGTCCATCGGCCAGATGCTCGCGGTGTTCAGCTACCTGTGGTTCATGATCGGTCCGGTGGAGCAACTGCTCAATCTGCAATACGCCTACTACGCGGCAGGCGGGGCGTTGACCCGCATCAACGAGCTGCTGGCGCGCGCCGATGAGCCGCAATACCCCGGCGGTACAGACCCGTTCACCGGTCGGGAAACGGTCGATATCGAGGTGCGAGGCCTGAGTTTTGGGTATGGCGAAGAGCTGGTGCTGGATCAATTGAACCTGTCGATCGCCCCGGGAGAGAAGGTTGCGATTGTAGGCGCCAGTGGGGGTGGCAAAAGCACCTTGGTCCAACTGTTGCTGGGGCTGTATACGCCTCAAGCGGGCAGCATCCGGTTTGGCGGCGCAAGCCAGCAGGAGATCGGTCTGGAAACCGTGCGCGAACACGTCGCGGTGGTGCTCCAGCATCCGGCGTTGTTCAACGACACGGTACGCGCCAACCTGACCATGGGCCGTGAGCGCACCGATGAAGCCTGTTGGCGCGCGCTGGAAATCGCCCAGCTCGACGACACCATCAGCGCCCTGCCGCAGGGGCTGGACAGCATCGTCGGGCGTTCTGGCGTGCGCTTGTCCGGTGGTCAGCGTCAGCGGCTGGCGATTGCGCGCATGGTCCTGGCCGACCCCAAAGTCGTGATTCTCGACGAAGCCACCTCGGCACTCGACGCCGCGACGGAATACAACCTGCACCAGGCCTTGGCGCGCTTCCTCAGCGGCCGGACAACCCTGATCATTGCCCACCGCCTGTCAGCGGTGAAACAGGCAGATCGGGTCCTGGTGTTCGATGGTGGACGCGTTGCCGAAGAGGGCGACCACCACCAATTGATCGCCGAGGGTGGCCTGTACGCAAAGCTGTACGGTCATTTGCAGCAAATATAATCACCAAACGGTCTTGCCGAAGATCCGGTTATGAATAAATCTAGCGCTACGAATTTCTTTTAAGCCCTCTATCTCTTATATGGACCGCCAACGAAAGGACTCCGTCAGGCGGTAGCACGTCTCAAATTTGAGAAAATGGTCTGCCGTCTTGTCCGGTTTTAGCCTAGGCTCTGTTCAGGACTATCACTCAAGCTGCAGGGTGAGTATCAGAAACGCTTATGTAAGGGAAACCATGAAGGAAAAGCGGATTCTGGAGAGGCCCCGTCTGTTGGGGATTGTTTGGCCATTTATAGCGGTCGTGCTGTTCCAGGCGCTTCTGGGGTGCGTGAGCTTGTATGTGCTGTCCGCCGTTCGCGGGTATGTCGCGGGCGAGAGCATGTGGTCCAAAGGGCAAAAGGATGCCATTTACTACCTCAACCTGTACGCCAACAGTCGGGATGAGCAGCATTATCAGAAGTACCAGCAAGCCATCGCCATTCCGCAGGGTAGCCATGACCTACGGGTCGCGCTCGACGGGTCGATCCCGGAGATCGGAGCGGCTCGTCTCGGCATCCTGCAAGGCGGAAACCACCCGGATGACGTCCCGAGTATTATCTGGCTGTATTTGAATTTTCGTCATTTCAGCTACATGGAAAAAGCCATTGAGCTGTGGAAAGTCGGTGACGGCTACCTGGTACAACTCGATGCCGTTGCCCGGCAGATGCATACCCGTATCAGCCAGGGCAATGCGACCAACGATGATGTGCGCGGCTGGAAGTCTCAGATCAATGCGATCAACGAGGGCGTGACACCCGCGGCCAAAGCCTTCAGCGATGCGCTGGGGGAGGGCTCGCGGTTCATTCTGCGCCTGTTGCTGATCACTAATTTGGCAACGGCAGTGGTGCTGATTCTTCTGGCACTGTTGCGCACGCATAAATTGCTGACACAGCGGCACGCTTTCGCCAGTGCGCTGCAACTGGAAAAAGAGCGGGCGCAAATCACGCTGGAGTCCATCGGCGACGGGGTGATCACCACCGATGTCGAGGGTTCGATCACTTACATGAACCCGGCCGCCGAGCATCTGACCCATTGGAAGACCGAGCAGGCCAGCGGTTTGCCGCTGGCGGCGCTGTTCAATCTGCTGGACGAGAACGACCAGAAAGACAGTTTCACCCTGATAGAGCACATCCTGGGTGGCAAGCTGAGCGGCGCCAGCGAACATTCGCGGTCTATTCAGCGTCTGGACGGCACCACGGTGTCAGTAGCGCTGGTGGGTTCGCCGATCCAGTCCGACGGCAAGGTCAGCGGTGCCGTGCTGGTCCTGCATGACATGACCCAAGAGCAGCAATACATCGCCAATCTGTCCTGGCAGGCGACCCATGATGCATTGACCGGGCTGGCCAACCGGCGCGAGTTTGAATATCGGCTGGAGCAGGCCCTCAATAATCTGGCACGTCAGGCCGGTCGCCATTCACTGTTGTTTCTCGATCTGGACCAATTCAAGCTGGTCAACGACACCAGTGGTCACGCGGCGGGGGATGAGTTGCTGCGGCACATTTGTACCTTGCTGCAACAGGGCCTGCGCGAAGGCGACACTCTGGCGCGCCTGGGCGGTGATGAGTTCGGCATCCTTCTGGAAAACTGCCCGCCGGAAACGGCGGAAATCATCGCTGAAAGCCTTCGTCAAACCGTGCAAAGCCTGCACTTTGTCTGGAAAGGTCGGCCTTTCGTCACCACCATCAGCGTCGGGTTGGTGCATATTGCCCATGTGCCTACCACCCTTGAGGCCTCACTGCGCACTGCCGACATGGCGTGCTACATGGCCAAAGAGAAGGGCCGCAACCGGGTGCAGGTCTACCACGCAGACGATTCGGAACTGTCCATGCGTTTCGGCGAAATGGCCTGGGTTCAGCGACTGCACATGGCTCTCGAAGAAAATCGGTTCTGCCTGTACTCCCAGGAAATCGCCGACCTCGGGAATGTCAGTGAGCATGCTGGAGGGCACATCGAAGTTCTCCTGCGACTGCGCGATGAAACAGGTCAGATGATTCTGCCGGACAGCTTTATTCCGGCCGCCGAGCGCTATGGCCTGATGACCACGCTGGATCGCTGGGTGGTGCAGAATGTATTCAAGGTCATCGCGCAATGCCTGCGCGAGGCAAAGCACAGCGGGCCGATGGCCATGTGCGCGATCAACCTGTCGGGGACCAGTATTGGCGATGATGCCTTTCTGGAGTACCTGAAAGAGCAATTCGATACGTACCAAATACCGCCCGACCTGATTTGTTTTGAGATCACTGAAACCAGTGCCATTTCAAACCTGGGCAGTGCCATCCGTTTTATTAATGAGCTGAAAGGCTTGGGGTGTCTGTTCTCTCTGGATGACTTTTGTGCCGGGATGTCATCGTTCGCCTACCTCAAGCATCTGCCGGTAGACTTTTTGAAGATCGATGGCAGTTTTGTCAAAGACATGCTGGATGATCCTATCAATCGCGCCATGGTCGAAGTGATCAACCATATCGGGCATGTGATGGGTAAACGGACCATCGCCGAGTTTGTTGAAACCCCGGAGATTGAACAGGCACTGCTTGAGATCGGCGTCGATTTCGCGCAGGGCTACATTATCCAGCGTCCGCAAGTGTTTACGTGTGAAAGTCTGTATACCCGGCCGGTTCGCCCTGCACCTTTGTTGTTCAGGGTGCCAGGAACATTCCGCTAATACGCAGTGCGCGACCGAACAATGACACCACAAAAAAAGGAGGCCAAAACAGTGATCGATACTTTCTGCAGAACCGGTCCGCTCATGGAAGCAACCAGTTATCCGGCGTGGGCACAGCAGTTGATTCAAGAGTGCAGCGAAGCCAAGCGCCGAGTGGTTGAGCATGAGTTGTATCAGCGGATGCGCGATGGCCGCCTGAGTTCGAAAACCATGCGGCAGTACCTGATCGGCGGCTGGCCAGTGGTTGAACAGTTCGCCCTGTATATGGCGCAGAACCTGACAAAAACCCGCTTCGCCCGTCATCCGGGTGAAGACATGGCGCGTCGTTGGTTAATGCGCAATATTCGCGTGGAACTCAATCATGCCGACTATTGGGTAAGCTGGAGCCTGGCCCACGGAGTAAGCCTGGAAGAGTTGCAGGCCCAGCAAGTTCCACCTGAATTGCACGCCCTGAGCCATTGGTGTTGGCATTCCAGTTCGTCGGACTCGCTGATCGTCGCCATTGCGGCCACTAACTATGCCATCGAAGGCGCCACCGGTGAATGGTCGGCACTTGTCTGCTCAAGCGGTGTGTATGCCGACGCTTTCCCAGAAGATCAGCGTAAGCGCGCGATGAAGTGGCTGAAAATGCACGCTCAATACGACGACTCGCATCCTTGGGAGGCATTGGAAATCATCTGCACGCTGGCCGGTAACAACCCCAGTGTCCAATTGCAGACTGAGCTGCGCCAGGCGGTCACCAAAAGTTACGACTACATGTACCTGTTTCTGGAGCGCTGCATGCAGCTGGAGCAGGCGACGCAATCGCGTGAACGTGTGAGCGCGTGATAGTGGTCGAAAGCTGAGTGACGGGCAGGCTTGGCAAATCGAGCTAGCCGAGCTTAGCCCGCCATCGCCAGACGGTTGCGCCCCTGACGCTTGGCTACGTACAGCGCGCTGTCTGCGCGGCGCAGAACACTTTCGGCCGACTCGGCCGGCAACAGGGTGGCGCAGCCCAGGCTGACGCTCAGTTCAATCGGGTGATCCAGCATTGGATAGGTCAGATGGCTCGCCGCCAGGCGCAGGCGCTCGCCGATCATCGCAGCGGCTTCACGCCCGGTGTTCGAGAGCACTATCAAGAACTCCTCACCCCCAAAACGAAACACCATATCGATATTGCGCAGTTGGGCCTTGATGGAATTTGCGACGGCTTTGAGCACTTCATCGCCCGTGCTATGGCCGTAATCGTCATTGACCCGCTTGAAGTGGTCGATATCGAGCATCAGCAAGGACAGCGGGTGTTTATGACGGTGGGCTACTTCGATTTCCCGAGACAGGGTTTGATCCATGGCGATTCGGTTGCCGGTACAGGTCAACGGGTCGCGCAGGGCACTCTGTGTCGCCTCGCGATAGAGCAGGGCGTTTCGCAGAGGGAACAACAGGCAAGGCAACAAAGACTCAAGCTGGCTCAATTCGTGTTCGGAAAAACGCTGGTTACGCTGAAAGACCAGCTCGCCCAGGTGTTCGCCTTCATTGCTCAAGCTGTAACTGACACGATGATGCCCACCCTCGCCCACTTTCAGGTGCAGGTCGCTGGCGCGGTGTTCGTAACTCAGCGCCGTGAGTGGAATCATTCGCTGAATGCCGCGAAAAAAAATCGTCAGGATTCTTTCAGGTTCAAGGCTGGTCTGTAATTGCAGGCCAAGCTGGTGGCGCAATTGCGCCACATCGACAGGCCGCTGGGCGGCGTTTTGCAATTGGCCAAATCCCAGTCGTTGCAATTTAGCGCTATCGAAATCAATTGCGTTGGTCTGGGTAGAAGAATTCATGTTTTTACTCCTAAAACACATAACGCAGTCTTAGCTGGTGTTTTAGAGCGAAAGTCGTGCCAAACAGTTCATTTAATTAAATTCATTGATATTCAGTGAGTTAGGGAACTATAAGGCGGGGAGGTGTCGCGGGGTAGGCGGTTCATTGACTCGTTTGGTAGCCTTCGGCCACCAAGTTCATTGAGGTGACAATATTATGTCACCTCAATTTTAAGCCCGGCGCCTTGATGGGGGTTGCTGTGCTACAGCGCAATAGCTCTCACTGCGCGTCGAAAGCCTGGCCGTTGATGCCGGTGCTGTCGGGGCCCATCAAGTACAGGTAGAGGGGCATGATCTCTTCGGGCGTCGGGTTGTTCAGTGGGTTTTCACCTGGGTAAGCCTGCGCACGCATGCTGGTGCGTGTGGCGCCTGGGTTAATGCTGTTGGCGCGCACCGAAGAGATCGTTTCCAGTTCGTCGGCGAGGCTCTGCATAAAGCCTTCAGTGGCGAACTTGGACACCCCGTAAGCACCCCAATAGGCACGACCCTTGCGCCCGACACTGCTGGAGGTGAACACCACCGAGGCGTCCTGGGACAGCTTGAGCAGTGGCAGCAAGGTGCTGGTGAGCATGAACATCGCGTTGACGTTGACGTGCATCACGCGCATGAAGTTCTCGCCGGACAACTGTTCGGTCGGCGTGCGCGGGCCAATGATCGACGCGTTATGCAGCAAACCGTCCAGGTGGCCGAATTCGGTCTCGATCATCGCGGCGAGTTCGTCGTACTGGTGCGGCAGGGCGGTTTCCAGATTGAAGGGGATCACTGCGGGCTGAGGGTGGCCCGCGGCTTCGATCTCGTCATAGACCTGAGTCAGATTGGCTTCGGTCTTGCCCAGCAGCAACACAGTGGCGCCATGCGCAGCGAAGGCCTTGGCGGCAGCTGCACCAATGCCACGGCCAGCGCCAGTGACCAGAATCACCCGATCCTTGAGCAGTTCGGGACGAGCGGAATAATCAAACATGAAAAACCTCAATAATTAAAAAGGCACCCGTCTCCTGCGGCCTGTGGCCAGAAGCAGATCAGTCTATTCTTCAGCAGCTACACAATGCGTTATCCAGCACCTTGCGCAGGTCCAGTGGATGATCGACCACCACATCGGCACCCCAGTGATCGGGGTTGTCGTCGGGATGGATGTAGCCATAACGCACGGCTGCGGTTTTGGTGCCGGCGTCGCGTCCAGACTCGATGTCACGCAGATCATCGCCGACGAACAGCACGCTGGCCGGGTCCAGGTTGAGCATGCTGCACGCCAGGATCAACGGCTCCGGGTGCGGCTTGCTGTGGGTCACGTGGTCCGGGCAGATCAGGATTGCCGAGCGCTCGGCCAAACCCAGTTGCTCCATGATCGGTTGGGCAAAGCGCACGGGTTTGTTGGTGACCACGCCCCAGATCAGATTGGCTTTCTCAATGTCGACCAGTAACTCGGCCATGCCATCGAACAGCGTGCTGTGGACGGCACAGTTGGCCTGATAGCGCTCGAGAAACTCCAGGCGTAGCGCTTCAAACTCAGGCTCCGTCGGCGACAGGGCGAACGTTGCCGCGACCATCGCCCGGGCACCACCGGAAATTTCATCGCGAATCAGTTTGTCCGACACCGACGCCAGGCCGCGATCGGCAAGCATGCGTTGGCAGATCGCGATGAAATCCGGCGCGGTATCGAGCAACGTGCCGTCCATGTCGAATAAAACCGCTCTCAAACGCATGCCCTTATGCCTCTCGAAGTGTCTGGATCATGTAATTGACGTCGACATCGGACGCCAGCTTGTAGTGCTTGGTCAGCGGGTTGTAGGTCAGGCCGATGATGTCCTTGACCTGCAAACCGGCTTCGCGACTCCAGGCACCGAGCTCGGAAGGGCGGATGAATTTCTTGAAGTCATGGGTGCCGCGTGGCAACAGGCCCATGATGTACTCCGCGCCGACAATGGCAAACAGGTACGCCTTGGGGTTGCGGTTAATGGTGGAGAAAAACACCTGACCACCCGGTTTGACCATGCGGAAGCAGGCGCGAATCACCGACGACGGGTCCGGGACGTGTTCCAGCATCTCCAGGCACGTCACCACGTCGAACTGCTCAGGCATTTCTTCCGCGAGGTCTTCGGCGGTGGTCTGCCGATAGTCGACAGTCACACCCGATTCCAATTGGTGCAACTGCGCGACCGCCAACGGCGCTTCGCCCATGTCGATGCCCATTACCGTGGCGCCACGCAGGGCCATGGCTTCACTGAGAATGCCGCCGCCGCAACCAACGTCCAACACCTTTTTACCGGCCAGCTGGACGCGTTCATCAATCCAGTTGACCCGTAGCGGGTTAATGTCATGCAGCGGTTTGAATTCGCTATTGCGGTCCCACCAGCGATGGGCCAGGGCTTCGAATTTGGCGATTTCAGCGTGGTCAACGTTGCTCATGGGGTGTCCTCTTAAACTTGATAATGCTGGCGAGCGTTCGAACGAGGGTTCGGACGGTCTTTATTCTGTTTTCTGCTGCTCTTTATGGCCATGAATGCGCTGGCCCCAGTTTTTGGCCGTTTCAATAAGCGCTTGTTCATCCATTCGCGTCAGGCGCTTGTCCTCGAGCAGTTGCTTGCCGGCGACCCATACGTGGGTCACGCAGTCGCGCCCGGTGGCATATATAAGCTGCGATACCGGGTCATACACCGGTTGCTGGGCCAGCCCGGACAGGTCAAAGGCGGCGAGATCCGCAGCCTTGCCGATCTCCAGCGAGCCTGTTTGCGCCTGGATGCCCATGGCGCGGGCGCCGTTCAGTGTGGCCATGCGCAGGGCGCGGTGTGCGTCCAGTGCGGTAGCCGAACCCGCGACAGCCTTGGCCAGCAGGGCCGCCGTGCGGGTTTCGCCGAGCAGGTCCAGGTCATTGTTGCTGGCCGCGCCATCGGTGCCTACCGCGACATTGACTCCAGCCTGCCACAAGCGCTCTACCGGGCAAAAGCCGCTGGCGAGTTTCAGGTTCGATTCCGGGCAGTGGATCACGCTGGCATTACTTTCTACCAGCAAAGCCAGGTCTTCATCGCTGACCTGGGTCATGTGTACCGCTTGAAAACGTGGGCTCAACAAGCCAAGACGGCTCAGGCGTGCCAGAGGCCGCTCATGGCGGTGCTCGACGGATTGCTCAACTTCGAACGCGGTTTCATGCATGTGCATATGAATCATCGCGTCAAGTTCGTCAGCCAGAACCCGTATTTTTTCCAGGTTTTCATCGCTGATGGTGTAAGGCGCATGGGGGCCGAAGGCGACGTTTATTCGTGGATGATGCTTGAGGTCGTTAAACAACTCGACGCCCGTGTGCAGTGCTTCCTCGGGGGTGCGTGCCCCCGGAATAGGGAAGTCCAGGACCGGCACGGTGATTTGCGCGCGGATGCCGCTGTTGTGCACGCGTTCGCTGGCCACCTTGGGGAAGAAATACATATCGGAGAAGCAGGTGATGCCGCCTTTCAACTGCTCGGCAATCGCGATGTCGGTACCGTCGCGGACGAAGGCTTCATCGACCCATTTGGCTTCGGCAGGCCAGATATGGCGCTCCAGCCAGGTCATCAGCTGCAAATCGTCGGCCAGGCCACGAAACAAAGTCATGGCCGCGTGCCCGTGGGCGTTGATCAGGCCAGGGCTGAGGAGCATGCCCGGCAGTTCACGTACCTGCAGCGCAGTTTGCTTCAACGCTTCGGCTCTGGGACCGATGTACACGATAAGGCCGTCGCGAATGCCCAGGCCATGCTCTTTGAGGACTACGCCAGCAGGTTCGACCGGCACCAGCCAGGTGGGCAGGAGCAGCAGGTCGAGCGGGGCAGCAGGATTGGGCATGGCAGGACATCCAGAGCTTATATTCAGGGCCGGCGAAGTATACCCGAGCGTCTTCTTGGGCGGCTCGCTATAATCGGCGGCTTTTGATGCTTTGCTCTTGATCTTGGCTTTCTATTTTTAAGTACATGGGGTGTGGAATGCGCGATCGACTATTGGCTGCGGAGAAGGTGAAGGCCATCGATTGGCGGGACGGCGCTCTGCATCTACTCGATCAGCGCGTGTTGCCGTTCGAGGAAACCTGGCACACGTACACCAGCGCGGCGGGCGTGGCTGAGGCCATTCGCTCGATGGTCGTGCGGGGTGCGCCCGCCATCGGTATCAGTGCGGCCTACGGCGTGGTGTTGGCAGCGCGCGAGCGTTTTGCCGCGGGCGGCGACTGGCAAGCGGCACTGGAAGAAGACTTCACCCTGCTTGCCGAGTCGCGGCCCACCGCCGTCAACCTGTTCTGGGCGCTGAATCGCATGCGCGACCGCCTGCAACGCTTGAAGGGCAGTGAATCACCTCTGGCCGCGCTCGAAGCGGAGGCGGTCGGCATTCACTTGAGTGATCGCGAAGCCAACCTGACCATGGCCCAGCTCGGTGCCGACCTGATCCGCAAGCATCAGGGCAATCTGCAAACCGTGCTGACCCACTGCAACACGGGTGCGCTGGCGACTGGCGGCTTCGGCACCGCGCTGGGCGTGATCCGTGCGGCGTACCTGGAAGGCATGATCGAGCGCGTTTACGCCGATGAAACCCGGCCATGGCTGCAAGGCTCGCGTTTGACGGCCTGGGAGCTGGCGAATGAGGGCGTCCCCGTCACCGTCACTGCCGATTCGGCTGCTGCGTACCTGATGCGCACCAAAGGCATCACTTGGGTCATCGTCGGCGCCGACCGCATCACCGCAAACGGCGACGTGGCGAACAAAATCGGCACCTATCAACTGGCCGTTGCCGCCATGCACCACGGTGTGCGCTTCATGGTGGTGGCGCCGAGTTCGACCATCGACATGGCCCTGGCCAGTGGTGAAGACATCCCCATCGAAGAGCGCGACGGTCGAGAGTTGCTGGAGCTCGGCGGCCAGCGCGTAGGGGCTGATGTCGACGCGTTCAACCCGGTGTTCGACGTGACGCCAGCGGATTTGATCGACGCCATCGTGACCGAGAAAGGCATCGTCGAACGCCCCGACGCCGCCAAGATGGCGCAACTGATGTGTCGCAAGCGGTTGCATTGATCCTGTCAGTGCCCTGATCCCTGTAGGGGCGGGCTTGCAAGTACGTGCTCCGCCGCGATCGTCTGCGAAGCAGTCGTAAATGGGCTGGGCACGGTTTTGCAGGAAGCCCCTTCGGGCCTTATCGCAGGCAAGCCAGCGCCTACAAGTGCTCGGCGATACAGCTAACAAACCACGCAAGGCCCTCAGAGGCGCTATAAAGGCCGATCGTTGGTCGATTAGTGTTTTGGCAAGCTATCCAAGGGATAGGTCCCTGATCGCGTTTGTGATAACATTCGGCGGTTTCCAGGGTAGCGCGATGCGCCTGCCTTTACTGCGCAGATCCATGGCATAACTCGTTGATTTGTCGTAAGTCGTTGCATGGCAAATGCCTGCAGCGGCGAGCTTCGTTCGTCCCGCATGGATGTGACGAGGTTTCACCAGAAAAAGGAATCAGGCTTCTCATGGGCGAACTGGCCAAAGAAATCCTCCCGGTCAATATCGAAGACGAGCTGAAACAGTCCTACCTTGACTACGCAATGAGCGTAATCGTCGGACGGGCACTGCCGGATGCGCGTGATGGCTTGAAGCCCGTGCATCGGCGTGTACTCTTCGCGATGAGCGAACTGGGTAACGACTGGAACAAGCCGTACAAGAAATCTGCCCGTGTGGTCGGCGACGTTATCGGTAAGTATCACCCGCATGGTGATACTGCTGTTTACGACACTATCGTACGGATGGCTCAGCCATTCTCCCTGCGCTACCTGCTGGTAGACGGTCAGGGCAACTTCGGTTCGGTGGACGGCGATAACGCCGCCGCCATGCGATACACCGAAGTCCGGATGACCAAGCTGGCCCACGAGCTGCTGGCCGACCTGCATAAAGAAACCGTGGACTGGGTGCCGAACTACGACGGCACCGAAATGATCCCAGCGGTCATGCCGACCCGTATCCCGAACTTGCTGGTCAACGGCTCGAGCGGTATTGCCGTGGGCATGGCGACCAACATCCCGCCGCACAACCTCGGTGAAGTCATCGACGGTTGCCTGGCACTCATCGACAACCCAGAGTTGACCATCGATGAGCTGATGCAATACATCCCGGGCCCTGACTTCCCGACGGCCGCGATCATCAACGGTCGTGCCGGTATCGTCGAAGCCTATCGCACCGGTCGTGGGCGCATTTACATGCGTGCCCGCTCGATGGTCGAAGACATCGACAAAGTCGGTGGTCGTCAGCAGATCGTCATCACCGAACTCCCGTACCAGTTGAACAAAGCACGCCTGATCGAGAAGATCGCCGAGCTGGTCAAAGAGAAAAAGCTCGAAGGCATCACTGAGCTGCGCGACGAGTCCGACAAAGACGGCATGCGCGTAGTGATCGAGCTGCGTCGTGGCGAAGTGCCTGAGGTGATCCTCAACAACCTCTACGCCCAGACCCAGCTGCAAAGCGTTTTCGGTATCAACATCGTTGCGTTGATCGATGGCCGTCCGCGGATCCTCAACCTTAAGGACCTGCTGGAAGCCTTCGTTCGTCACCGCCGCGAAGTCGTTACCCGTCGTACCGTTTTCGAATTGCGTAAAGCCCGTGAGCGTGGTCACCTGCTCGAAGGTCAAGCGGTCGCCCTGTCGAATATCGACCCGGTTATCGCGTTGATCAAAGCCTCGCCGACACCGGCTGAAGCCAAGGCAGCGCTGATCGAAACACCGTGGGAATCCAGTGCTGTTGTGGAAATGGTTGAGCGTGCCGGCGCAGATTCTTGCCGTCCTGACAATCTTGACCCGCAATATGGCCTGCGTGACGGCAAGTATTTCCTGTCGCCAGAACAGGCTCAGGCGATTCTGGAACTGCGTCTGCACCGTCTGACCGGTCTCGAACACGAAAAACTGCTGACCGAATACCAGGAAATCCTCACCCAGATCGGCGAACTGCTGCGTATTCTCAACAGCGCCGAACGTCTGATGGAAGTCATCCGCGAAGAGCTGGAACTGATCCGTGCTGAATACGGCGATGTACGTCGCACCGAGATTCTCGATGCGCGTCTGGACCTGACCCTCGGCGACCTGATCACCGAAGAAGAGCGTGTCGTTACTATCTCTCACGGTGGTTATGCCAAGACTCAGCCGTTGGCCGTCTACCAGGCTCAACGCCGTGGCGGTAAAGGCAAATCGGCTACCGGCGTCAAGGATGAGGACTACATTGCTCACCTGCTGGTTGCCAACAGTCACACCACGCTGTTGATGTTCTCCAGCAAAGGCAAGGTGTACTGGCTCAAGACATACGAAATTCCGGAAGCCTCGCGTGCTGCCCGTGGTCGCCCACTGGTCAACCTGTTGCCGCTGAGTGAGGGTGAATACATCACCACCATGCTGCCGGTAGACATGGAAGCCATGCGCAAGAAATCCGAAGAAGAAGGCGGTGACGA
The DNA here is from genome assembly GCF_056680355.1 of Pseudomonas sp. ASL8. Classification (NCBI taxonomy): domain Bacteria; kingdom Pseudomonadati; phylum Pseudomonadota; class Gammaproteobacteria; order Pseudomonadales; family Pseudomonadaceae; genus Pseudomonas; species Pseudomonas sp. ASL8. The sequence continues at coordinate 3,001,480 of NZ_CM155278.1, forward strand.
TGTCATCACTCCTGAACTGGACGACGTAGCAGGCGACGAGAGCGAAGAAGACAGAAAGGCCCGCATCAAGGCAGAAGACCGGAAGAAAGCTCCGTTCATCTTCATGTCGACTGCCAACGGCACCGTGAAGAAAACTCCGCTGGTGCAATTCAGCCGTCAACGCAGTGTTGGCCTGATCGCGCTGGAGCTGGACGAAGGTGACATCCTGATTTCCGCCGCCATCACTGACGGCGAACGCGAAGTCATGCTGTTCTCCGACGGCGGCAAAGTGACACGCTTTAAAGAGTCCGACGTTCGCGCCATGGGCCGTACCGCTCGCGGTGTGCGCGGCATGCGTCTGCCAGAAGGTCAGAAGCTGATTTCCATGCTGATCCCGGAAGAAGGCAGCCAGATTCTCACTGCGTCCGAGCGTGGTTTCGGCAAGCGCACTGCGATTACCGAGTTCCCTGAGTACAAACGTGGCGGTCAGGGCGTTATCGCCATGGTCAGCAACGACCGTAACGGCCGTTTGGTCGGCGCGGTACAAGTGCTCGACGGCGAAGAAATCATGTTGATTTCCGACCAGGGCACCCTGGTTCGTACCCGTGTTGATGAAGTGTCCAGTCTGGGTCGTAATACCCAGGGCGTGACCTTGATCAAGCTCGCCAGCGACGAAAAACTGGTCGGCCTGGAGCGTGTTCAGGAGCCATCGGAAGTCGAAGGCGAAGAGTTCGAAGGTGAGGTGCTGGAAGGCGAAGAGCTTGAAGGCGAAGTGCTGGATGTCAGCGACATCGACGAGTCCCAGCAAGCCGACGCCCCGGAAGAAGAGTAATGCGATACCCGTAGGCGCTGACTTGTCTGCGCCTACGGCCTTCGGCCAGAAACAGATGCCCGGCCGAACACGAATTTCTGTAGGAGCTGGCTTGCCTGCGATTGACCGCGAAGCGGTCACGGAAAGTCAGAAGCAACACCGAAAGCGTACAGACCCAAGCATTGACGAGAGTGGATATGAGCAAGCGAGCTTTTAACTTCTGCGCAGGTCCTGCTGCGCTCCCTGAAGCTGTTCTGCTGCGTGCCCAGGCAGAACTCCTGGACTGGCATGGCAAAGGCCTGTCCGTCATGGAAATGAGTCATCGCAGTGATGAGTTCGTCTCCATTGCCAACAAGGCCGAGCAAGATCTGCGCGACCTGATGACCATCCCCTCAAACTATAAAGTGCTGTTTCTGCAAGGCGGCGCAAGCCAGCAATTTGCCCAGATTCCGCTCAATCTGTTGCCGGAAAACGCCAGTGCCGATTACATCGACACCGGTATCTGGTCGCAGAAAGCCATTGAAGAAGCCTCGCGCTTCGGCAACGTCAACATCGCTGCCAGCGCCAAGCCTTACGACTATTTCGCCATTCCTGGCCAGAACGAGTGGAAGCTGTCCAAAGACGCTGCCTACGTTCACTACGCACCCAATGAAACCATTGGCGGCCTGGAATTCAGCTGGATTCCTGAAACCGGCGACATTCCGCTGGTGGCAGACATGTCCTCGGACATCCTGTCGCGCCCCGTGGATGTTTCCAGGTTCGGCATGATCTACGCAGGCGCCCAGAAAAATATCGGCCCGAGCGGTATTGTCGTCGTGATCATTCGCGAAGACCTGCTCGGTCACGCCCGTACGATCTGTCCGACCATGCTCAACTACAAAGTCGCCGCCGACAACGCGTCGATGTACAACACCCCGCCGACCCTGTCCTGGTACCTGTCCGGACTGGTGTTCGAATGGCTCAAAGAGCAGGGCGGCGTGGAAGCCATCGGCAAGCTCAATGACATCAAGCAGCGCACGCTGTACGACTTCATCGACGCCAGCGGCCTGTACAGCAACCCGATCAACAAAACCGATCGCTCGTGGATGAACGTGCCGTTCCGTCTGGCCGATGACCGCCTGGACAAGCCGTTCCTGGTCGGCGCCGAAGCACGTGGCCTGCTCAACCTCAAGGGCCATCGTTCGGTTGGCGGCATGCGTGCTTCCATCTACAACGCCGTCGACATCCATGGGGTCAACGCCCTGGTGGCGTACATGGCAGAGTTCGAGAAGGAACACGGCTAATGTCTGAGCAAGAACTCAAGGCGCTGCGCATCCGCATTGACAGCCTGGACGAGAAAGTCCTGGAATTGATCAGTGAGCGTGCGCGCTGTGCGCAAGAAGTTGCGCGGGTGAAAATGGCCACGCTCACTGAAGGCGAAGTGCCGGTGTTCTACCGTCCAGAGCGCGAAGCCCAAGTGCTCAAGCGTGTCATGGAGCGCAACAAGGGGCCGTTGGGCAACGAGGAAATGGCGCGTTTGTTCCGCGAAATCATGTCCTCGTGCCTGGCGCTGGAGCAGCCGCTGAAAGTGGCTTATCTCGGCCCTGAAGGCACCTTCACCCAAGCCGCCGCCATGAAGCACTTTGGTCACGCAGTCATCAGCTTGCCGATGGCCGCCATCGACGAAGTGTTCCGTGAAGTCGCGGCCGGGGCGGTGAATTTTGGCGTGGTCCCGGTGGAAAACTCCACCGAAGGCGCGGTCAACCACACCCTCGACAGCTTTCTCGAACACGACATGGTCATCTGTGGCGAAGTCGAATTGCGTATCCACCACCATCTATTGGTCGGTGAAAATACCAAGACCGACAGTATCAGCCGCATTTACTCCCATGCGCAGTCGCTGGCCCAGTGCCGCAAGTGGCTGGACGCGCACTACCCGAATGTCGAGCGCATCGCGGTTGCCAGCAACGCCGAAGCGGCCAAGCGGGTCAAGGGTGAGTGGAACTCGGCGGCCATTGCCGGCGATATGGCGGCAGGGCTGTACGGCCTGACCCGTATCGCAGAAAAAATCGAAGACCGCCCGGATAACGCCACGCGTTTCCTGATCATCGGCAGTCAAGAAGTCCCGCCGACGGGCGACGACAAAACCTCGATCATCGTGTCGATGAGCAACAAACCAGGCGCGCTGCATGAATTGCTGGTGCCCTTCCATGAGAACGGAATCGACCTGACCCGTATCGAAACCCGACCTTCGCGCAGCGGTAAATGGACCTACGTGTTCTTTATCGACTTCGTCGGCCATCACCGTGATCCATTGATCAAGGCCGTGTTGGAACAGATCAGTCAGGAAGCAGTGGCACTCAAGGTGCTGGGTTCCTACCCGAAAGCGGTTCTCTAAAGGGGTTAGCACTACATGAGCGTCGACTTCCTCGCCCTGGCCCAGCCGGGCGTGCAAAAACTTTCGCCTTACGTCCCGGGCAAACCCGTGGACGAACTGGCGCGCGAACTGGACATCGATCCGGCCCGGATCATCAAGCTGGCCAGTAACGAAAACCCGCTGGGTGCCAGCCCTAAAGCCCTGGCCGCGATTCGCGACGAGCTTGCCGAGCTGACCCGCTACCCGGACGGTAATGGTTTCAATCTCAAGGCGCGTCTTGCAGAGCGCTGCGGTGTGCAAGCTAATCAAGTGACCTTGGGCAATGGCTCCAACGACATTCTGGAGTTGGTCGCTCGCGCCTATCTGGCGCCGGGCCTGAACGCGGTGTTCAGTGAGCATGCGTTCGCCATCTACCCGATTGTCACCCAAGCCGTTGGTGCCGACGCTCGCGTTGCGCCTGCCAAGGACTGGGGTCACGACCTGCCGGCGATGCTGGCGGCTATCGACAGCAACACCCGCGTCGTGTTTATCGCCAACCCGAACAACCCGACCGGTACCTGGTTCGGTCCGAGTGCCTTGGCTGACTTCCTCGCCGCCGTGCCGGAAAACGTGTTGGTGGTGCTGGATGAGGCCTATATCGAATACGCCGAAGGCGCGGAACTGCCGAATGGCCTGAACTACCTGGCGGATTACCCGAACCTGCTGGTGTCGCGCACCTTCTCCAAAGCCTACGGCCTGGCATCGCTGCGCGTCGGTTATGGCGTGTCTTCGCCGGTTGTAGCTGATGTGCTGAACCGTGTGCGTCAGCCGTTCAACGTCAACAGCCTTGCGCTGGCGGCGGCGTGTGCTGCGCTGGATGACGTCGAGTACGTGGCCCAAAGCCGCCGCGCGAACGAAGCCGGGATGCAACAGCTTGAACAAGGGCTGCGTGTGTTGGGCCTGAGCTGGATTCCTTCCAAGGCCAACTTCCTTGCCATTGATCTCGGTCGCGAGGGCGCGTCGGTCTATCAAGGCCTGCTCCGTGAAGGCGTAATCGTGCGTCCGGTTGGGGGGTATGGCATGCCAAACCACCTGCGGGTCAGCATCGGCCTGCCGGGCGAAAACACGCGCTTCCTTGAGGCTTTGGCCAAGGTTCTGGCACGTGGTTGATGTCATGCCCGTGCAATCAACTCAACCTATGATCGGGCGCCTGGTGGTGATCGGCCTCGGTTTGATCGGTGGTTCGTTCGCCAAAGGCTTGCGTGAAAGTGGCTTGTGCCGGGAAGTGGTGGGTGTCGATCTGAATCCGCGCTCGCGCCAGCTAGCGGTAGAGCAGGGCGTGGTCGACCGGTGCGAGGAAGACATCACTGCCGCCTGTCGCGGCGCTGACGTTATCCAGCTCGCCGTGCCTATTCTAGCGATGGAAAAGCTGCTGACGCTGTTGGCGACCCTTGACCTTGGTAATGCCGTACTGACCGATGTTGGCAGCGCCAAGGGCAATGTGGTGCGCGCCGCGCGTCTGGCGTTTGGCGGTTTGCCCTCGCGTTTCGTGCCCGGGCATCCGATTGCCGGGTCCGAACAGAGTGGGGTAGAGGCCTCCAACGCCCAGCTGTTCCGTCGGCATAAAGTGATTTTGACACCTCTGGCCGAAACAGATCCGGAAGCGTTAGCCCTGATTGACCGTTTATGGTCTGAGCTGGGCGCCGATGTCGAGCACATGCAGGTCGAGCGCCACGATGAAGTGTTGGCGGCGACCAGTCATTTGCCGCATTTGCTGGCGTTTGCCCTGGTGGACTCACTGGCCAAGCGCAACGAGAATCTGGAAATCTTTAGATACGCAGCGGGCGGTTTCCGCGATTTCACAAGGATCGCGGGCAGTGACCCGGTGATGTGGCATGACATCTTTCTCGCCAACCGCGAGGCGGTGTTACGCACATTAGATACATTTCGCACAGACCTCGACGCCTTGCGCGACGCGGTAGATGCAGGGGATGGGCTTCAATTACTGGGCGTATTCACTCGCGCCCGTGTTGCTCGCGAGCATTTCAGTAAAATCCTTGCCCGCCGGGCTTATGTGGACGCTATGAACACCAACGACCTGATTTTCCTGGCTAATCCTGGTGGACGCGTTTGCGGACGTATCCGCGTTCCAGGCGACAAATCGATTTCCCACCGCTCAATCATGCTCGGCTCGCTGGCCGAAGGCACGACCGAAGTCGAGGGCTTCCTCGAAGGTGAAGACGCGCTGGCAACCTTGCAGGCGTTCCGTGACATGGGTGTTGTGATCGAAGGCCCGCAAAATGGCCGCGTGACCATCCACGGTGTTGGCCTGCATGGCTTGAAAGCTGCGCCGGGCCCAATCTATCTGGGCAACTCAGGCACCTCGATGCGCCTGCTTTCCGGTTTGTTGGCCGCGCAGAGTTTCGACAGCACCTTGACCGGCGATCCCTCGCTGTCCAAGCGGCCGATGAACCGCGTCGCCAATCCATTGCGTGAAATGGGCGCAGTGATCGAGACCGCTGCTGAAGGTCGTCCGCCGATGATTATTCGCGGCGGCCATCGCCTGGCCGGCCTGACCTACACCTTGCCAATGGCCAGCGCGCAGGTTAAATCCTGCCTGCTGCTGGCTGGCCTGTATGCCGATGGCAAGACCAGCATCACCGAGCCTGCACCGACGCGTGACCATACCGAACGCATGTTGCGCGGCTTTGGCTACCCGGTCAGCGTTGAGAACAGCACCGCTTCCGTAGAGTCGGGTCACAAGCTCACCGCGACCCACATTGAAGTGCCAGCTGATATCTCCTCGGCCGCCTTCTTCCTGGTCGCTGCTTCTATTGCTGAGGGCTCTGACCTGTTGCTGGAACACGTCGGCATCAACCCGACGCGTACTGGCGTCATCGATATTCTGCGTCTGATGGGCGCCGACATCACCCTGGAAAACCAGCGCGAAGTCGGCGGTGAACCCGTGGCGGACCTGCGTGTACGCGCGGCCAAGCTCAAGGGCATCGAAATCCCTGAAGCGCTGGTCCCTCTGGCCATCGACGAATTTCCGGTGCTGTTCGTGGCGGCGGCCTGTGCGGAAGGGCGTACCGTCCTGCGCGGCGCCGAAGAGCTGCGGGTCAAGGAATCTGACCGTATCCAGGTCATGGCCGACGGCTTGCTGGCGCTGGGCGTTAAAGTCGAGCCAACCCCGGACGGCATCATTATCGATGGCGGCCTGATCGGCGGCGGCGAAGTCCACGGTCACGGCGACCACCGGATTGCCATGGCTTTCAGCGTTGCCTCCCTGCGCGCATCGGCACCGATCCGCATCCATGATTGCGCCAACGTAGCGACCTCATTCCCCAACTTCCTCGCACTCTGCGCTCAAGTCGGCATGCGTGTAGCAGAAGAGGCTCAGTCATGAGGGTTCGAGCGCCAGTCATCACCATCGATGGGCCTAGCGGTTCGGGCAAAGGCACGGTTGCTGGCCGGTTGGCCAAGCACCTGGGCTGGTGCCTGCTCGATTCCGGAGCGCTCTATCGTTTGCTGGCGTTCTCCGCGCGCAACCATGGCGTCGACCTGACGAATGAAGAAGCCCTGAAGCTGCTGGCCGCTCATCTGGATGTGCAGTTCAACGTCGGCACCGATGATCACGGGCAGCGGATTACTCTGGAAGGCGAAGATGTCACCCACGCCATCCGCAACGAACAGATCGGCAATGGCGCCTCGCAAGTGGCTTCACTGCCAGCGGTGCGCGATGCCTTGCTCCAGCGCCAGCGCGCGTTTCAGGAGCCGCCGGGGTTGGTGGCCGATGGCCGCGACATGGGCACCGTAGTGTTCCCGGATGCGCCGCTGAAGATTTTCCTGACCGCCAGCGCCGAGGAACGTGCACGTCGCCGTTACTTGCAGTTGAAGGCCAAGGGCGATGATGTTAGTCTGTCGAGTCTGCTAGATGAGATATGTGCACGCGACGAGCGTGACACCCAGCGAGCGGTAGCCCCGCTCAAGCCGGCGCATGACGCCATACAGCTGGATTCCACTGAATTATCCATCGAGCAGGTGCTGGAACGCATTTTGAGTGAAATCGCACTTCGCGATCTCGCCGGATGACAAGGAAGCGTGTGGGAGACCAGGCATAGTCCCACAGGCCTTCTTTTATTTGAACGAAACCCACGTTGTCTGGAACGTGGCAGATGGGCGTATTCTTCGCCCTTGATCAACAGGAATTAAAATGAGCGAAAGCTTTGCAGAACTTTTTGAAGAAAGCCTAAAGACCCTCAACCTTCAGGCCGGTTCGATCATCACCGCGATCATCGTTGATATCGATTACCAGGCTGGATGGGTTACGGTTCACGCCGGTCTGAAATCTGAAGGCCTCATCCCGCTGGAACAGTTCCACAACGACGCTGGCGAGCTGACCATCAAGATCGGCGACGAAGTGCACGTTGCACTGGACGCGGTCGAAGATGGCTTTGGCGAAACCAAGCTGTCCCGCGAAAAAGCCAAGCGTGCTGAGTGCTGGATTGTTCTGGAAGCGGCTTTCGCAGCTGAAGAAGTGGTCAAGGGCGTTATCAACGGTAAGGTTAAAGGCGGCTTCACTGTCGACGTTAACGGCATCCGTGCGTTCCTGCCTGGTTCTCTGGTTGATGTCCGCCCAGTGCGTGACACGACTCACCTGGAAGGCAAAGAGCTCGAATTCAAGGTCATCAAACTCGACCAGAAACGCAACAACGTTGTCGTTTCCCGCCGTAGCGTCCTTGAAGCCGAAAACAGCGCTGAGCGCGAAGCTCTGCTGGAATCCTTGCAAGAAGGTCAGCAAGTCAAAGGTATCGTCAAAAACCTCACCGATTACGGCGCATTCGTCGATCTGGGTGGCGTCGATGGCCTGCTGCACATTACCGACATGGCTTGGAAACGCATCAAGCATCCATCGGAAATCGTCAACGTTGGCGATGAGATCGATGTAAAAGTCCTGAAGTACGATCGCGAACGCAATCGTGTTTCCTTGGGTCTGAAGCAGTTGGGCGAAGATCCATGGGTCGCGATCAAAGCTCGCTACCCAGAAGGCACTCGCGTAACAGCCCGTGTTACCAACCTGACCGACTACGGCTGCTTCGCTGAGCTGGAAGAAGGCGTTGAAGGCCTGGTACACGTTTCCGAAATGGACTGGACCAACAAAAACATCCACCCTTCGAAAGTCGTACAAGTTGGCGACGAAGTGGAAGTTATGGTTCTGGACATCGACGAAGAGCGTCGTCGTATCTCCCTCGGCATCAAACAGTGCAAATCTAACCCATGGGAAGATTTCTCTGGCCAGTTCAACAAGGGCGATAAAATCTCCGGCACCATCAAGTCGATCACCGATTTCGGTATCTTCATTGGTCTGGACGGCGGCATCGACGGCCTGGTTCACCTGTCCGACATCTCCTGGAACGAAGTGGGCGAAGAAGCCGTACGTCGCTTCAAGAAGGGCGATGAGCTCGACACCGTGATCCTGTCTGTTGATCCAGAGCGTGAACGCATCTCCCTGGGTATCAAACAGCTGGAAAGCGATCCGTTCTCTGAGTACGTGATGGTCAACGACAAAGGCGCTATCGTTCGCGGTATCGTTAAAGAAGTTGACGCCAAAGGCGCCATCATCACTCTGGGCGACGACATCGAAGCTACTCTGAAAGCCTCCGAAATCAGCCGTGACCGCGTTGAAGACGCGCGTAACGTTCTGAAAGAAGGCGAAGAAGTTGAAGCCAAGATCATCAGCGTTGATCGCAAGAGCCGCGTAATCCAATTGTCCATCAAGTCGAAAGACGTTGAAGACGAGAAAGAAGCTATCCAAAGCCTGCGCGCGAAGCCAGAAACTGCGGAAAGCACAGGTCCTACCACCATCGGTGACCTGCTTCGCGCACAAATGGAAAAACAGAACTAAGTTCTGATTGACCATAGAAAAAGGGCGACTTCGGTCGCCCTTTTTTGTGCCTGAAATTTGGCTTCAGAAATTTTCAGCCAAACACCTATTTCTTGTGGGAGCTGACTTGTAACTACGCGTCCCGCTGCGAAGGCCATTCAGCGCGTTTCATCTGACACACCTCGCCAAACATACCTACCTGCAGTCCACCCAACGCTTGGCTAATCTTGTACATACACCTGATTAACTCAATGGGAGGGGCAACGGAATGCCCAAACACGCGCACAGCCGCAGCCTACGCCATGGCCGATTTTCTGAAATCAGCCAAATTTACCTGTTAACCACCGTCACCCAAAACCGCCACCCCCTCTTCAAAGACCTGCACCTGGGACGCTTGGTCGTCTCCGAACTAAAGCGAGCCGAAGAGCAGAGCCTGGTTCATTCATTGGCCTGGGTAGTGATGCCCGATCACCTGCACTGGCTCATCGAGTTGAAGCAGAAATCCCTTTCCAGCGTCATGCAGCAAGTCAAAGCCCGAAGCGCCATCGCAATCAACAAAGCCATCCAAAGCCAAAACCGTGTATGGCAACGCGGATACCACGACACAACCCTCCGCACCGAAGACGACCTGAAAAAACTCGCCCGCTACATCGTCGCAAACCCCTTGCGAGCCGGGCTGGTCAAGCGAATGGGTGACTACCCCCTGTGGGACGCAATATGGCTTTAACATCACACTATCCCAACTTCTGCCCGCAGGGCCGTAGGAGAGACCGGGGCGCGCAGACTCGTCTGCGAAGACCATACGGCGCGGTCTACCTGCCGCCCCTCCGATCCAGATCATGGCTGCGCGGTCAAATCCAGCCCCGCCGGAAACCCGTGCCGGGCTTATTCGCAGACAAAACTACGCGTCCCGGTCAGCTCCTACCTATCAACAGCATGTTGCCCACCGTCTGCTCCTGCCGGTAGGGCTGTGGGAGCTGACTTGTCTGCGAAGACCATTCAGCGCGGTTCATCTGCTGCCCCTCGATCCCGATCAACCTCCTGCCATAGGTGGTTTTCGCCGTGAAACGCACCATGGCTTTCGCGTCAAATTAAAATCCGCAGGCTGTGTCAATTTCTACCGGTATTGACACATACCACCAACACATCACCCCTCCTGTCTTTTCAACAAGACAAGCCCTTCACGCCGCGGCTAGACTGAAGCGTCTACGAGTTGTCGCAGGGCGCGCGCCCTGCATAAGGAAGCACATGCGTCGCATCATCATTGTTCTCGCCATACTCGCTCTCACAGGCTGTGCCACCTCCCATAAAACCAAAGTCATACGTGGTCAAAGCGGATTGATGGTCGAATGCTCCGGGATGACCTCCAATTGGGACAGGTGCTATGCCCGCGCGACCCGTGAATGCAAACCTGGTGGCTTCAAAGTTCTCGGCAAGTCCAGCGACGTCAAAGAAGATCCGGACGACTATCCATTCGGGTGGAACCCGGCCGGCTATTTCACCCGGCGCATGCTCGTGGTCTGTAATTGATCGTTTGAATCCTGGATATGCACCAGAAAATGTCATAAATGAAGGGAACTTCACGGTCCGCCAATCATCCTTCACATAAGTCAATACTCGGACTGTTCAAATCCTTCCAGTCATGCTAAAACCTTCGGAGCGCTTATCTAGCTGCTTGAAAAAGAAGGGAAAAATATGACGAAGTCGGAGTTGATCGATCGAATTGTTACCCATCAAGGGCTGCTCTCATCCAAGGATGTCGAGCTGGCTATCAAGACCATGCTTGAGCAAATGTCTCAATGCCTCGCCACCGGTGATCGCATCGAGATTCGGGGCTTTGGCAGCTTTTCTTTGCACTACCGCTCACCGCGTGTAGGGCGCAACCCGAAAACCGGCCAATCCGTGAGCCTGGACGGCAAATTCGTCCCTCATTTCAAGCCGGGTAAAGAATTGCGTGATCGGGTCAACGAAGACGAAGAAGAGGGCCTCTAACGCCCCCCCAACAAAAGGAGCGGCAGATGCGGAACTTTAAGCGCGTAATGGTGGTGGTAATCACACTGCTGATCGTATTGGCGACGGTAGTGTTCGTGCTCGAAAACCAACAACCCGTTTCCCTGGTCTTTCTCGGCTGGTCAGCGCCAGAGCTGTCGGTAGCTGTCCCCGTGATTGTGGCCTTGCTGATCGGGATGATGATCGGCCCCTTCCTGGTTTGGGTCATGTCCCTGCGTAAAAAGAGCAAAAAAACCATCAGGGCTGTCTGAGCCGGACAGTGTTTAATCGCTACGTATATCGCGATACGCAGCGAGCCTTTCCCCTTCCCACGGCTCGCCAGTGTCCTCCCGCACCCCACGCATAAATCCCGCTGACACCTAAGCGCGTCAGCTCTCGCCAGATAGGCGAAACCTCAGATAACCACCGAAAGAATTTGTAAAACGTTAAAGACTCGTCCAAGCGTGGGGTCCGGCTATGCTTGCGCGCTTTTTGTGGGCGGAGATCGTCTTTTACTCAGCAATATCGAGAGGAACTCTCATGCTCTACCCGGAAATAATTCATCACGGCGCCACTGAAGGTGTCACCGGCTCATGCCATCAACTGCAAATGGACGCAGTGACCAGTCTGTTAATCGACTGCGGCTTGTTCCAGGGGGAAGAAAATAAACAAGGGAATGTGGTCGCCAACTCAATGGCTGTCGATTTCTCCATAGAAACCGTCAAGGCCCTGATCATCACCCACGTGCATGCCGATCACGTGGGGCGTATCCCGAATCTGCTGGCCGCTGGCTTCAAAGGCCCGATTCTGTGCAGCGAGCCTTCGGCCAAGCTGTTACCGCTGGTGTTGGAGGATGCGTTTAAACTCGAACATGGCCGCGACGAAAAGCAGCTTGAGCGTTATCTCAAACTGATCGAGCAGCGGACGATCGCGCTCCCTTTCGACACGTGGTTCAGCCTGGCGCAAACCCCAACGCTGATCTGTCGTGTGCGCCTGCAGCGTGCTGGGCATATTCTCGGCTCTGCTTACGTGGAATGCGACATCGAATACCCCGCCGAAAATCGCAATAGACGTGTGGTTTTCTCCGGCGATCTGGGTGCCTCTCATACCCCATTGCTACCAAGCCCAAAATCACCCGAAAGGGCAGACGTGCTGGTGCTGGAGAGCACCTACGGTGATCGCTTGCATGAAGAACGCAGCACGCGGCAAGCGCGGCTCGAAGACGTCATTGATAAGGCCTTGGCTGACCACGGCACCGTATTGATACCGGCGTTCAGCATCGGGCGAACCCAGGAACTGCTCTACGAAATCGAAGACATCCTTCATCGCAAAGCTCTTCTGAGTAAAGACTCAGGCAGCGAGGGGAGGGCTCCGGGAGATCCAGTGTTTGAGCAAGATTCAGACAGCTCCTTACCCATCAATTGGCCCCAGTTGCCAATTATCCTCGACTCACCGTTGGCCAGCCGGTTTACCAAGGTCTATCAGGAACTTGATGAGTTCTGGGATGCTGAAGCCACTGCACGATTAGACAACGGCCGTCGACCTCTGCGCTTTGACCAACTGATCACCATCGACAGTCATGCAAAGCACCTGCAAACGGTCAACTACCTCGCCAGCACTGGCCGACCCGCTATTGTCATCGCGGGCAGCGGGATGTGCTCCGGTGGTCGTATCGTCAACTACCTGAAAGCCATGCTCGGTGACAGCAGGCACAATGTGCTGTTCGTCGGTTATCAGGCCAAAGGCACGCCAGGCGCAGCGATTCAGGCCTACGGTCCAAAGGCCGGATATGTCGAGCTTGATCGTGAGCGCTTTGCTATCAGCTCAGGCGTTACCACCCTAGGTGGCTACTCCGCTCACGCCGATCAGCAAGGTCTGGTGGATTTTGTAACCGGCATGAGCGAATGGCCTGCAGAGGTGCGACTGGTGCATGGCGAAGCTCAGGCGAAAAAGGCCCTGAGCAATGTTTTGCAAAGAAAATACCTGCTAGCGAAACGTAGCATTGAGGTAGTAATACCGGGTAGTTGAGGGTAACGCTCCAGCCGGGGCTACCTGAAAAGCCCTGGCTGGAATCTGGTTTTCGAGAAGTGCCCGTGTCATGGCATTGTTCAACTAAACATTTGGATGCCTGGCTGCACCGATTGAACGGTCGTATACCCGCTACAGCATGGCGGTTGGCGCGGTATTCAGACTGGGTGGTATTATTTTGACATCAATCATTCAAGTAGAGGATGTCAATTACTTGAATTCGAGGGCGCAGTTTGTCAACTGACGTTAGCAATACCTTCGTTTAACTGTAAAATGTCGCTCTGCATTGCCTCTGATTCAGCTCTATCCAGAGCTCAATCCAATTCGTACAGCTTACTTGCTCAAAAGCCCGAGCTGATGCGGTAGCTTTTGTTTTTTATAGATTGGACAAGACCGCCATGAGCCTTGTTCGACACTTAAAGTATGGACTTCGCGTGAAGATTCTAGTCACCGGCGGCGCCGGATTCATTGGTTCTGCGGTCATTCGCCACATCATCTCCAACACGGCCGACTCGGTCGTGAACGTCGACAAGCTTACCTACGCAGGTAATCTGGAATCGCTTTCTGAGGTCGATCACAGTGATCGTTATGCCTTTGAGCGCGTTGACATCTGTAACCGTGATGACGTCGAGCGCGTGTTCCGTGATCACAGCCCCGACGCGGTGATGCACCTGGCAGCCGAGTCTCATGTCGACCGTTCAATCACGGGGCCTTCGGAGTTCATCCAGACCAATATCGTCGGTACCTACACGTTGCTGGAAGTGGCCCGTCAGTACTGGAATGGTCTGGACGACACACGTAAAGCGGCATTCCGCTTTCACCACATTTCAACCGATGAAGTGTACGGCGACCTCGAAGGTCCCGAAGACCTCTTCACCGAAAGCACGCCGTATCAGCCAAGCTCGCCCTATTCGGCCAGTAAAGCCAGCTCCGACCACTTGGTCCGCGCCTGGAGCCGCACCTACGGCTTGCCAACGCTGGTGACCAACTGCTCGAACAATTACGGCCCGTGCCACTTCCCTGAGAAACTGATCCCACTGATCATTCTCAATGCCCTCGAAGGCAAGCCATTGCCGATCTATGGCAAAGGCAATCAGGTACGTGATTGGCTCTACGTCGAAGACCATGCCCGCGCCTTGTATAAAGTGGTCACGGAAGGAGAGCTCGGCGAGACCTACAACATCGGTGGCCATAACGAGAAACAGAACCTCGAAGTGGTCCACACCTTGTGTGCATTGCTTGATGAGTTGCGACCTGATTCCGCGTTCCGTCCCCACGCAAGCCTGATTACCTACGTTCAGGACCGTCCGGGGCATGACCTGCGTTACGCAATTGATGCGAGCAAAATTCAGCGCGAGCTTGGCTGGGTACCGCAAGAGACCTTCGAGTCGGGCATTCGCAAAACAGTGGAATGGTATCTGGACAACCCGGAATGGGTCGATCACGTGAAGAGCGGTGCCTATCAGCAGTGGATCGACAAGAACTACGCCTCTCGTTCAGGTAAAGCATGAAAATCCTGCTGCTCGGAAAAAACGGCCAGGTGGGCTGGGAGTTGCAGCGTGCGCTCAGCGTGCTTGGCGAAGTGGTTGCGCTGGACCGTAACGTTGTCGACAGCCCTTATGGTCAACTATGCGGTGATTTGGCCGACCTTGATGCGCTGCGTCAGACCATTCGCATCGTCAGCCCCCATGTGATCGTAAACGCAGCCGCTTACACCGCCGTTGATAAAGCTGAAACCGACCGTGAACTGTCGCACCGGATCAACGCATTGGCGAGCCAAGTGATGGCCGAAGAAGCCTTGGCACTCAATGCCTGGTTGATTCATTACTCCACAGACTACGTATTCGACGGCAGTGGCAATCGTCCCTGGGCAGAAACCGATGCCGTCTCGCCGGTAAACCACTATGGCGCGACCAAGCTCGCTGGCGAGCAAATGATTCAGGCGTCGGGCTGCACGCACCTGATCTTTCGCACCAGTTGGGTATATGGGGCACGGGGTAATAACTTCGCGAAGACAATGCTCCGGCTTGCCAGGGATCGCCAAACCTTGAGCGTTATTTCAGATCAGGTGGGTGCGCCCACCGGTGCGGATTTGTTGGCCGACGTCACGGTATTGGCGCTGCAGAAGGCATTGGATTGCCCTCAGATCAGCGGCGTCTATCACTTGGCGGCGGCGGGTGAAGTTTCCTGGCACGCCTATGCGCGGCACGTGATTGATTTTTCTCGGTCCCAAGGTGATGTTTTGGCCGCGGAGACAGTCGAACCTATCGACACTGCCGCCTATCCGACGCCCGCTCGCCGTCCTCTGAACTCTCGTTTGGATACACAGAAGCTGCGCGACACTTTTTCCTTGCACTTGCCGGATTGGCAAAGTGGTGTAACCAGAATGCTTATGGAGATTTCAGGTAAATGATCACGACTAAACGTAAAGGCATCATCCTTGCTGGCGGCTCGGGCACGCGCTTGCACCCATTGACGCTGGGTGTGTCCAAGCAAATGCTGCCTATCTATGACAAGCCGATGATCTTTTACCCGCTGTCGGTTCTGATGCTTGCAGGCATGCGTGAAATCTTGATCATCTCAACCCCGGAAGACCTCCCATGCTTCCGCAAGCTGTTGGGTGATGGCAGCCAGTACGGGATTCAACTGACCTACGCAGAACAACCTAGCCCGGATGGCCTGGCTCAAGCCTTTATCATCGGTGAGGAATTTATCGGTAAGGATCCATGCTGCTTGATCCTCGGCGATAACATTTTTTACGGGCAGCATTTTTCTGACAACCTGCGTTCAGCCAGCAATCAGACCCACGGTGCAACGGTATTCGGCTACCACGTATCTGACCCGGAACGCTTCGGTGTCGTTGAATTCGACAAATCCGGCCGTGCGCTGAGCATCGAAGAGAAACCGCTCCAGCCAAAATCCAATTACGCGGTCACCGGCCTGTATTTCTACGACAACCAGGTCGTGGAAATCGCCAAGAGCATCAAGCCTTCTGAGCGCGGCGAACTGGAAATCACCGATGTGAACCTCGCTTACCTCGAACAGCAGAGCCTGAATGTCGAGATGCTGGGTAGAGGTTTTGCATGGCTGGATACGGGTACCCATGAGTCCTTGCTTGAGGCCAGCCACTTTGTTCATACCATCGAACAACGGCAAGGGCTAAAGGTCGCCTGCCTGGAAGAGATCGCTTACAACAGTGGTTGGATCACGGCAGAACAGCTGGGAGAGCAGGCTGAGAAACTGAAGAAGACTGGCTATGGTCAGTATTTGCAACGATTGTTGGATGCAGGCACTCATTGATCTGGGATCGTCGATGTTGACCGTCGGAAACCTTCAGACACTGCAAACGGGTGAGAGCATGCCAGTAGAGCAACCAAAAATTGCAGTTTTATTGGCTGCCTACAACGGTATGCAATGGATCGAGGAGCAAGTTGCATCGATCCTCAACCAGTCGGATGTCGACATAACGCTGTTTATCAGCGTCGATCCTTCTTCGGATGGTACCGAAGCCTGGTGTGCCGCGTACGCGGCCACGCACAGCAATGTGCGATTGCTGCCTCCTGCGGGCAAATTTTCAGGTGCTGCGCGCAATTTCTTCCGTCTGGTCAGGGATGTCGATTTTGACGGTTTCGATTTCGTCGCCTTTGCCGATCAGGATGATGTCTGGTACGCAGACAAGCTTGAGCGGGCAACACAGGTCTTGATGGCTGGCGAGTGCGATGCTTACTCAAGCAATGTCACCGCCTTTTGGCCCGATGGCAGAACCCTTTTGCTGGACAAAGCCCAGCCCCAAGTCGAATGGGATTTTCTGTTCGAAGCCGCTGGGCCTGGCTGTACCTATGTGTTCAGTAAAAAAATGGCAGATGAGCTAAAGGCCGCCATGTTGGCCAGTTGGGAATCGCTGCAACTCGTCACGTTGCATGACTGGTACTGTTACGCATTTGCCCGTAGTCATGGCTACAAATGGTTTATCGACCCCGTGCCTGGCATGCGCTACCGTCAGCATGAGCGGAATCAGATGGGGGCCAATGCCGGGATGTCATCACTGATCGTACGATACAAAAAAATCAGTAACGGGTGGTGGTTTACCCAGGTTCGATTGATCACCGGCCTGGTTGGGAAGGGAAGTGACCCGTTTGTTAAAAACTGGCTGAAATTAGGGCGTTTGCAATTACTGCGATTGGCCTTGAGTAGCTGCAACTGCCGCAGGAGAGTGCGGGATAAGTTTTTCTTTTTGTTTATCTGCTGTGCGACAGCTGCTGCTGGAAATAAACATATATGAAAGACTCTAAGGTTTGGATGATAGGGGTTCTGTTTTTGCTCTCGGATTAGCGTTGGAGTTCACTACATAAAGGCAGTTTGGAGGGCAGACCTGTACCAAATTACCAGATTGTAGCCATCGGCGTGCTGGGGGCTGCATGACAATGCGTACTCCCCGAATTTTGAGGGGCGGCTATGTTAGTCGGGTTGACGAAACGGCGAAAACTCGAATAAACTTAGCAGTCAACTCCCTTTGAGGTGGTAGATGTCAAGCAGGAAAAGGATTTCAAGCGCAGGGGATCGAGGTGGTTTCATCGCGCAATTTTGAAAACCTAAGTTTCGTAATGTCTACTGCCTGTAAGTGAATTGGGATGCGAAGGTGAGTGATGCCTTGCCGGAATGTTCCGGCCGTCAGTATCGCTTTAACCGATAAATGAAGCTTTTTTCAGTCCGCAAAGGACCTGAGAGGCTTATCCATGAATCAGGCCGAGGTGTTTACCTGATGCAGAATTTTTCTGCCTCCCCACAAGAAATGGTTGTAAGCCTATATCGTAATCGGAATCTCATTGGCGCTCTGATAAAACGGGAAGTGATAGGTCGCTATAGAGGTTCCATTATGGGGATTTTATGGTCTCTCCTCAATCCGATTTTCATGCTGACTGTTTATACTTTTGTGTTCAGCTTTGTATTTAAGGCTCGTTGGGACGGTGGATCTAATTCGAAAGCGGAATTTGCGCTCGTATTATTTGCAGGACTGATGATTTTTAATATTTTTTCTGAGTGCGTAAGTAGAGCTCCTGGTCTGATTTTGTCCAATGTTAACTATGTTAAAAAAGTAGTGTTTCCATTGGAGATTTTACCTTGGGTGGCGATAGGGGCCTCTCTGTTTCATGCGCTCGTGAGTTTAATGGTTTGGTTGGTCACTTACATGGCAGTTTATGGGGTGCCTCATATTACTGTTATTTTTCTTCCTTTAATAATAATTCCGTTGGTGTTTTTTATCGTTGGGGTTTCATGGGCATTGGCTTCGTTGGGTGTCTACTTGCGTGATGCGGGCCAGTTCATTGGTATCGTGACTACCATGTTGATGTTTGTGTCCCCAATATTCTATCCAGTAACTGCGCTTCCAGAACAATATCGGAAATTTTTATATATGAATCCGCTCACTCCTGCAATCGAGCAGATTCGTGACGTGCTTTTCTGGGGGAAGTTGCCCGGGTTCTCTCTGCTGGCTATCTATACTTTGGTTTCGATAATTATTGCATGTGTTGGTTTTGCCTGTTTCCAGAAGACAAGAAAGGGTTTTGCAGATGTCCTCTGAAGTTGCAATAAAAATTGAAAACTTAAGCAAGTGCTATCATATTTATGAAAAGCCACGCGACCGACTTATGCAGATGCTGGTGCGTGGTCGCCAACAGTATTTCCGCGAGTTTTGGGCTGTTCGGGGTATATCCTTTGAAGTAATGAAGGGGGAGACAGTCGGTATTGTAGGGCGTAACGGTAGCGGTAAATCGACTCTGCTACAGATGATCTGCGGTACGCTCAATCCATCCGGCGGAAGTATTAAGGCAAATGGACGAATTGCCGCCTTGCTTGAATTGGGTTCGGGTTTTAATCCTGAGTTTACGGGGCGTGAAAATGTATACATGAACGCATCGATACTAGGCCTGTCCAGGCAGGAAACCGATGCGCGCTACCAAGGTATTGTCAGTTTTGCTGATATTGGAGACTTTATTGAGCAACCCGTAAAAACATATTCAAGCGGAATGCTGGTGCGATTGGCATTTGCAGTGGCAATCAACGTAGATCCAGAGATACTTATAGTTGATGAGGCACTTTCTGTAGGTGATGAGGTTTTTCAGCGGAAATGTTTTTCTCGCATTGAAGCGATCAAAAAAAAGGGTGCTACGATACTTTTTGTTTCCCATTCCGGGAGTGCAATTGTTGAACTTTGCGATCGTGTAGTTCTTCTTGATTCTGGCGAAAAGCTAGCAATGGGACTTCCTAAAACAATGGTCGCAAAGTATCAAAAGCTTATCTATGCACCTAATGATAAACGAGCCCTAATTATTGATGAAATCAAAGCATCGTGTGCTGAGATTGATCAGTCGGGCTTGGAGCACGCACGGAATAATATAGAACTTGAAAAAAATTCCGGTGGTGAAGAAGGAATGGAGTTTTTTGATCCGGGTTTCATATCAAGTAGCACTATCGAGTACGAGTCGCATGGGGCTCATATTGAAGCTCCAATGATTCGGACGCTCAATGGTCGTCAAGTTAATAACTTGATTCGCCGGGAAACTTATAAATATACCTTTGATGTAAGGTTTGTCAGTGCGGCGACACAGGTGCGGTTTGGGATGGTTATTAAGACAACGTCTGGCTTTTCATTAGGTGGCTCTCTCACTGCTTCGGCATCAGAAGTTATTCCCTACGTGGCTGCAGGTACCACTGTCTCCGTTGGATTTAACTTCGAGTGCGCGTTGAATCCAGGTACTTATTTTTTGAATGCTGGGGCTTTTGGGATAGCAGGGCAGGAGGAAACAGTATTACATCGTCTGGTAGATGCTGTTGTGTTTCGTGTGGCTCCTGTTGAAAACAATTTAGCAACAGAGTTGATAGATTTCCACTGCACACCAGGTATAGAAATTCATGAGTGAATTATTTTCTAAGTTATTAGTCTCTTGTCCCAATGGTGGAGGAGTTTTTTTAGCTCATGCTGGCCAACTCTTCAAGCTAGATGGTGTCGATACAACGGGGCTCTATGCGTTGCCAAATGCTCTTCTCCGTGCGGCACAACCAAGCTCCTTGTGGATTTGCGGTGATAGGCCATTTATGGCAACGAGTGAAGAGGTGTTGTTTCCTGATATCCACGATGTGCTTGGTTTTGATGGCTTTTATTACTTGGTCGGTACTACGAAAAATGAGGTTGTAAAGCTTGATCTCGACGGTCGCGAAGTACAAAGATGGGTGTACCCTGGTGCTGATGATTCGAGACATTTAAATTGCCTTGGCGTTTGGAATGAACGAGTGGTTTTTTCAGCCTTTGGTGATTTTAAAGAGGCGCGGGGCTATAAAGGAAAAACCACAGGTTCAGGTTATGTTCAGGATTTACTTTCAGGTGACAGGCTTATTAAGGGGTTGTCGCAGCCACATAGCCTCGTCCCCTACGGAGAAAATTTATTAGTTGCAAGTTCTGAAGATAAAGAACTTCGAGAGTATACACTTTCTGGTGATCTTGTTAGGTCCGTAAGGTTGGACGGCTATTCCAGAGGAATATGTGTTGTTGGTAGTGTTATTTACGTAGGATTAAGCCGTTCAAGAAATATAGATGATGCCGGCGTCGCATCGGCAACAGTTCTGGCATTAGATGCTGATTCTTTGGCGGAGCTGGGGAGAATATCCCTACCTGCCAATGAGGTGTATTCGATTATTGCAATCGAAGACGCCTCTGAGTTGATAAGTGCAATCGCCTCAACAGTGAGTATTTCTTCGGATTTACGCGAAGGGGAGGTTCTCGAACTTAAAGGGGAGATCCTCGAGCTTAAGCGGGAGTTGACTGTTCAGGCAGGCTTGAATAATGAGCTAGTGGTGGCCCTCAACGAGAGTGTAGAAAATAGTAAGTATGAGATTGAATTATTACGAGAGGATATAAGGCAAAAAAGTTTTGAACTGTCCGCGATTTATAATTCCAAATCATGGTTATTGACTAAGCCTCTTCGCTTTCTAATGCGTTGCTGGGTATCGAAGCGGGGAGCGAAAGGTCTTAGGGCAAACCTCAAAGCACTGGGCCATTTCTCACGAAACCTTAGTCGTCTATCTAACGCTGTTGCTCATGTCCGTACCCACGGTTTGGCTAGCGCCCTGCGGCGTGCTCGCGAGGTACTTACTGGGGCGCCGACAGTGCATTCCATGATGCCTGTAGCTTGCTTTGAGCTTCATGGTCATGAGCAGGTATATGTGCTGTGTACACGTCATTGCCTATTCATTGCTGAGCTGATTACCCGCCAGTTGAAAAAGGTTGGCATAAAGTGCGCCGTGATATTTGAGAAGCCTATCGACGGTTTCAGTAATGTGCCCCACTTCGTTGTTTGCCCACAGATGTTCACCGAATTACCTGAATTGTACGTTGCTTTTCAGATGGAGCAGACTGTAAGTTCTCGTTGGCTTACGCCAGAGTATCTGCGGGTTCTTGAAGGCTCTTTCGCAGTATTCGATTACTCGCTGAATAATCTCGCTTACTTTTCTGAGCACGGGGTGAGCCAGAAGCAGCTGAATTACATGCCTATCAGCTGGTTGCCGGACTACTATACGGGTGTACCCGGCTGCAAGCTAAAGAAGGAATACGATGTCCTATTTTATGGTGATACCAATAATGAAAGACGTCGTCAATTCATTGCTCGGATTGAAGAGAAATACAAGGTCAAACTGATCGATAACCTGTTTGGTGAAGAACTGTATCGTGAGTTGCGCAAGGCGCGAGTGGTGATTAACGTGCACTACTATGAAGGCGCGTTGCTAGAGACCACTCGCCTTTATGAGTGTCTATCGTTGGGGTGTTTGGTTGTATCGGAAAGTAGCTCCGATATCAAACAACATCAGCAGTTGAGCGAGGTTGTTGACTTTGTTGAGGTGGGAGATGCCGACGGCATGCTGGCGAGGCTGGATTACTGGCTTGCCGATGAGCATGCGTGTGAAGTGCGCTTAACCGATAATATTGAAATACTTCGACGGCAGCCAAACGAATTCGAATACTACTTCCAGCGTTTCTTGCTAGCCAGTGGAAATATTAATTTCGAAGGGTTTTATAGTTTGGCCGCCGACAATATACGGTTTTCTGGCAATTTTTTATGTTTGGGATTGCCTGAGTCAGTCGAACGTCGTGCTGATTTTGACAAGGACAACGTCTACGGCATCCAATATTTTCCGGGTTTGCGACACCCTTTGGGTTGGATTGGTTGCGGCATGAGTTACAAGTTTATCATGCGTAAGGCTGCTGAGCAGGAACTGCCGTGGATCATTGTTTGTGAGGACGATGTGGAGTTTACGCCTGGTTGGGAGGAGCGGTTGAGTAAAATATTGACCTACCTACAAGCGCATCCGAATGATTGGGACATTTTTTCCGGTTTCATTGCAGACCTGCATGAGGACACTCAGGTTGTCAGCATCGCAGAACAGGATGGATTGGAACTTGTACATATCGATAAGATGGTCAGTGCTGTATTCAACGTGTACAACGCTAGTTTCTATCAGGCTATTTTGAAATGGGATGAGAGCAATCATGATGTCCACGGCAATGCCATTGATCGCTATATGGAAAATCATGTAGGTATCCGCGTTGTCACGATTCATCCATTTCTGGTCGGCCACAAAGAGGAACAAAAATCGACCCTTTGGGGGTTCGAAAACTCTTTTTACAATGAAATGATTGATAAAAGTAATGCGGTACTGGAAAGCAAAATTGAAACGTATAGGCGCAAAGGGGCTGGCTATCAGGTGATGAACTCTTAAAACCCCATGATCCTTGTGCGAGCAACGGTTACCTTCGGGTTTTTTCAGTTACGGGGAGGTGTAGTACCTGGATGGCCATCCTCCTTTGGAATTATTGGATGTTCTAACAAGGCTCTTGTTGCTTGCTTGTGGGCAGCGATGTAGGGAAGGTCTGAAAGTAGGGCCTTCTATTTACAGCGTTACGCGCCAATTACTTCAAAAAATACAAGAGCAACTGAAGTTCGAATTTTTGCCACAGTTTCGTCGCGCTTTTCAGTGCGCTGCGTCTTTTTCAACGGCATTTGCCGCATTACTGACGCGCCTCTCCCGCCTTCAGTAGCCATCTACAGGTTCGACAGAGCGAACAGCGTATTCAAAGCTGTCTGATGCGGTGCTCCCGACTTCCATCAGGAGCCAGTCAACAGGATGGTAAGCGCTCCATGAACCCCACCTATTTTTGAATAGGTGGGGTTCATGGAGCGCTTACGCTACTATTGGCTTTTCCCATACCCAATTGAGAGCGATTATGGAAAACAGCGACAAAATTGCAGTAGTGATACCCAGCTATAAAGTTAAAGAGCATATTTTGGGGGTCATTGCTGCCATTGGTAATGAAATCGATGTAATCTATGTTGTCGATGACTGTTGCCCTGTAGGCTCTGGCCAATTTGTGGAAGACAATTGCTTAGATCCCCGAGTCAAGGTGTTACGAAATCCTCAAAACATGGGGGTCGGTGGCGCGGTCATGACTGGCTATCAGGCGGCAATCAGTGAAGGCGCTACAGTTATTGTCAAAATTGATGGTGATGGCCAAATGGATCCAAGCCTGATCTACGATTTCATAAGCCCCATTTTGAAGGGTGATGCCGACTATACAAAGGGTAATCGATTTTTTGACCTGGAAGAAATTCATTCCATGCCTAAAATGCGCTTATTTGGTAACGCGGCTCTGTCGTTCCTAACCAAACTTTCTTCCGGCTATTGGGATCTGTTTGACCCTACGAATGGTTATACTGCTATTCACGCAACCGTTGCTAAACATTTACCATTCGCAAAAATCAGCAAACGTTATTTTTTTGAAACCGATATTTTGTTCCGATTGAATACTCTGCGGGCAGTCGTTATCGACATCCCAATGGATGCTAAATATGGAGATGAAGAAAGCAATCTGAAAATATCACGCATTGTTGGAGAGTTTGCCGTCAAGCATTTGCGTAATTTCTTAAAGCGGATCTTTTACAACTACTACCTGCGCAATATGTCATTAGCCTCCATTGAGCTTCCTCTGGGGCTTCTGTTAATGGTAATAGGGGGCGGAGTCGGCCTCTCTCATTGGATCTCTTCATCGAGCGCTGGTATAGCAACCCCGGCAGGGACTGTAATGTTATCTGCACTCCCTGTCATTTTGGGCACACAACTGGTACTTGCCTTTTTAGGACATGACATTGCCGCAGTGCCAAAGCGTGCCTTCCACCTTACTCGTACAAAATTTAAAAAAACGGAATAATATGATGACTTACCTGGTAGCACTAATATGTGTCATGGGCATCGCCGCCGGCCAAATTTTATTCAAACTTAGCGCTAACTCTCTGCACAAGACCGGTAGTTTCTTCGACCCGTCAACGCTCCTTACAGTGTTTTCGGCCTTTGCCCTTTACGGGATCACAACTATCGCTTGGATCTGGGTCCTGCAGAAGGCAGATCTAGGAAAAATTTACCCTCTTATGGCTCTCGCTTTTGTCATTGTACCCATCGGCAGCTATCTGTTCTTCCAAGAAAAATTCAACCCACAGTACTTTATTGGCGTGATGTTAATTGTCGCGGGCATTGTAATTGCCGTTAGGTCCTAACGTACGCTAACCGATAGATATTTCGAGATATAACAAATGCCATGTAATATATTCTTGAAGGAAATGGGTCTTCCCATCGCTCTGGTGCTTGGAACTCTAACCATGATCCTAGGCATCATTAACTATAGCGATAACATTCCATTTTACTGGACGTCTGCAACAGCATTCGACTTTATAGGCTGGATAGCAAGTTGCGGTGCGGCCTATCTTATTTTAAAGGTTTTATTGCCCTCGCATCATAAAATTGCCTTCCTGCTGCTCAGCGCCCTATATCTAATTGTCGGAGTTGGCGTAGGCAACTTTTTTGCCTGCGTAGCGTTTCTCGCAAGCTCATATTTACTGGGTTCCTTTGCAATTTCTTTTTTCTACCGCGACACAACGTATCTGATGCATCCAACTCCAGGTATTCTCGTCGGAACGGGCGTTTTTCTAACTATTTTTGGCTGTCTAATTCACACTCATGCAAACACGCGCGAGGTATATTGGACAATCATCAGCCTTCCACTGCTTCTGATCTTCTCATCTCACGCGCAGCAAAAAATATTCACAACAGCGAAGCAGGTACTCACAACAAAACTTTGCACACTAAAGACCACGCCTGGGCTGTATTTATTTTCCTTCCTTGTCCTAGTAACTTCGGTGGCGCGCTTTGCATTTTTCCCAACCATTGGATATGACGACAACGCACAACATTTAAGAATGTGGAGTGAGTTGACGAACACAGGTATTTACTCCTTTGACGTTACCGCGCAAATTTGGTCGGTTGCCCCATTTACAGTTGACCTTCTGCATAGCATTACCTCGTTCATGGCAGACAGCGACGCTCGTGGGGCGCTCAATCTACTATTTTTTACCCTTTTGTTATTAGTAATAAGCGAACTTTCCAAGCTTTTTCTGACAGACAATAAAGACCGTCTGTTAATATTAGCATTATTTAGTAGTACACCCATTATCGCCAATCTTTTAGGCTCACTACAAACAGAGCTTTTCCTTGGGCTCGCCACCGTTGCGGGCGTTCGCTCGATCTACCTTTTGCAGCGTCACGATGTCTGGGCTGGCACACTCGGAGTGTTATTTGCAGCAGCGATTTCCTGCTCTACAAAATTGCCTGGTGCAGTGATTTCTTTATTATTGGTGGTTTCACTCATTACCCACCTTTATGCTAATAATACCTCGCTACGTTTAACGCTTGATAAAAAGTCTATCTTTGGTTTGGCGAGCCTTTTTCTGGTCTTTGTATTTGTAGCACTGCACCCCTATATTAACGCGTGGATAAAAACACACAACCCCGTCTTCCCTCTCTACAATGCAATATTTAAGTCCCCTTACTTTCCACTGATAAATTTTTCCGATCTCCGCTACCAAAAGGGCTTTTCACTAAAAAGCTACTGGAGTACTTTTTTTCGAACTGGTGAGTTCTACGAAGTAAGGAACTTCACTGCGGGCTTTCAATACCTGACACTTTTTCCCATCGCACTATTAGTGGCTGCTTTCTCAAAAAAACGATTGCTCTATGTTCCTCTTGTATTCGTAGGCGTTGGTTTCGGTTTCATCATGTTTGCAGCTTCCCAGTATTGGCGCTATCTTTTTCCTGCTATTCCGATTGCATCTGTTGCTATCGGCTTGCTTCTCAAAGACCTGCCTAGCACTCGCAAAATAAGTAAAGCAGTCGTCCGCATCTGTATTATTTTTACCATAGCCGTTAATCTGTACTTTCTGCCTGGCGCCTCATGGTTCTTCACTACACCACTGCAAAGCCTCTATAGCGAGGCAGGAAAGCGAGTCGCCACAGAGCAACTGGCGCCAGCGAAGCGGCTTGTTCAGCACGTCAATTTCATTGCCCCTGGCTCTAAAGTATTTTTCGATTCCGACAGTCCATACGGTGCAACCTTAAACGGCAGCCCAGTATTTTCGAATTGGTATGCACCCAGCAGCGAACAAAAAATCGCACCACTGGAAAGCACGGCTGATATTTCAAATTATATGCAAACGGAAGGCATTCAGTTTATCGCATGGGGTATGAGTCCTTTAGGTAAGCAAGTCAGGCGAGATCTGATTCACAATTATCTTTCTGAATATGGCACACCCATCTACCAGTCTGGCTCTTGGATCTTATATCGTCTATCACCCACTAAAACTTACTATAATACCTCAGTCGATCTGACTTCGACCCTATCAGCGATACCTCCGTCAGCAGCTAGTACAACAGGCATAGCTAATGAGACGCCTCACATCATCGCGAAAATAGAGACAAAGGGTGCGAGCTTCGCCAGATATTCTGTCTCGTTTAAATGTGAATCTCACACAGGTTTTTTTGTTGCACAAGTGAACTGGAACAAAAGCCCTGTATACTACAAACTCCTGCCTTGTTCAGATAGCATCGTATCGTTTACCGAATCGATTACTGTTCCTTTAGGAAGTAGCAGCGGTGATGTCTATATCACTTCTCGAGATACGACGTCGATCAGTGTGAAATCTCTGAAGATAGAACTCAACTAGCAAAAATGGCTACCATCAGACGGTAGCCTTTTTACATATTACCTTGCAGATACCCCGGTATCAGGATAGTTGTCGTCTCTTCCACGTCTCCTGAAAAAGTATACCGGGGACGGAAAAACTGTAACGTAAGCGCGCCATAAGTGTCCAGGAATTGAACTGGTTGCTCGACGGTTTTGATCTGTGGCGTAACCGCCCCCATCAGGTTTTGACTCCAAGGTTTGTCGTATGAAGGTTATAATCCGCGGCATGATTTCCATGCCTCACAACTTTCCTGATGACCCGGTACGTCTCAAGCAGATGCTGCTTGAGACGTACGAAGTGCGTGCACGTGATCACGAAGTCAAAGAGTCTTACCAGACCCATATCGTTGATCTGAAAGAGCAGATCAAGTTGCTGCGTGCCTTTATGCCTGCTCGAAGATTATCGCGGCTATGTGATGACGGACGATTACGCCGGCTACAACGCCTTGGGTGCGTAACCGGGCGTTACGCGGCTGGCTTGTCTGGCGCACGCTCGACGCAAGTTCGTCGAAGCGCAAAAAGTGCAACCCAAAGGCAAAACTGGCCGTGCCCGATATTGCGCTGACGATCATCAACAAGCTGTACGGCATCGAGCATAAGCTGAAAGACGTGAGCGATGAACACCGCTTGGCTGATCGGCAGGAAAAGAGTTTGCCGGTCCTGGCGCAACTGAAAAGCTGGCTGGAGAAAACGCATCCGCAGATTACGCCGCAGAGCGTACTCGGCCGAGCCGTCAGTTATCTGGCCAGCAACTGGAGCCGGCTGGAACGTTACGTGGAGGCTGGTTTTTTACCGATAGACAACAACAGAGCTGAGTGCGCAATAAAACTGTTTGTCATCGGGCGCAAGGCATGGCTGTTCAGCAGACGCCCAAGGGGGCGACGGCCAGTGCGCAGATATACAGTTTGGTCGAGACCGCCAAGGTCAACGGCCAAGAGCCCTACACGTGGCTGCTCCACGTACTGGAACGACTGCCACATGCGCAGTCGGTGGCCGACTACGAAGCGCTATTGCCATGGAACTGCTCGCCAGAGATGCCACGGTAAAAGAGGCGATAGTCTGGCGATAGGCGTAGTTCATGGATCGAATACAAACTATTTGGAGGTTTCAGCCAAACCATTTACAATTTTCCGTCTAGCTACCCGCCGATTGGCTATGATGCTGACGCATAAAAAAGCAGTTTGCAGTTTGATCAGTTATGCGCAATCAAAATTTATAGTTCTCAAACGGAGCGAAACTTGTCATGAGCAACTTACTGGATGACGGAATTCATATAACTAGGCGCAGCGACTTTAGCAATGAATTCATTGCGCAATGGACTCGCTTATTCCAAAGATGTTTCGGAGGCTCCGAGGAAAATGCTACTCGTGTATTTCAAAAGTACCTACTAAACGATTCAAGGATCTGTTGCACAATTAAGGACGGCACCATGGTGGCCGCGTATTGTGGCTTAAAATTAAGCCATGAGGACTCCGCTATTTTCCTTTCTACAGACACCATGTCCGATGGAACCCAAAAGGGCTCATCAGTTATTCTGGGAAAGCGATTGTATAAAACATTTATTGAGGACGATATATCTGTAGTTTGTGGCTACCCCAATAATAATATTAGGAAGATACGTGAAAAAGGCCTGGGGTGGACCCTTGATGGAAACCTGTATCTGTATGTAGGTATCCCATTTTTTTGGCGTTTTTTTAGAAAAACAATCAAAGACAGTGGCTTGTGGAAAGCAATTAGGCCAACGGGAGGATGGTACACTAGAAAAAAGCCATTATTCGTCCACCTTCTCGGCAGAGATGGGCTGTACTCGTCTAATGTTGGGTTTGTGATAACGCTATCCGCTTATCGACCGGGTGCTTTTTTTATTAGGATGCCCAATTTCCTTTTTGAACCGAGAAATTTTGGCTACAAATGCCTTACCGACAACGCGAAAAATAATAATGTTTTCTTGAAGAAGATTAAATTTCTTGATCTCGACACAATTGATATACCTTAATTTCGGGGGGATGCCTACATGAGATCAGCTTCTATATTTTTTATGCCTCATCAAGATGACGAGTTCGGAGTATTCCACCAGATCGAGCATGAGTTAAGTACTGGTCGGTGGGTCCGCTGCATCTACGTGACCGATGGTTCCGCCACTGCTGATCCTGATCGTCGAGATAGTGAGTCGCGAGCAGTTCTTCAAAAGTTAGGTGTTGCCGCGGATGACATTTTTTTTATCGGTCGGAAATTATCAATTACAGATGGTCAAATGCATCACCATGTTGGTGTGTTTGTAGACTGGCTTGATTGTTTCCTTAATGACCACCCAACTGTTCAGGCCTGTTTTGTGCCTGCCTGGGAAGGCGGTCACCCTGACCATGACCTGCTGCATGCTATTGTCGTTGAGTTACTAGCGGCACGAGCAAACTCACCCACAGTCTGGCAATATCCACTTTATAATGGCCGGAATTGCTCGGGTCCATTTTTCCGTGCGTTGTCACCGCTTCCAGAAAATGGTCCCATTGAACGACAGCCCATTGCCTGGCGAGATCGTTTTCGCTACATAAGACTTTGCCTCTCCTATCCATCTCAATGGCGGAGTTGGATAGGCCTATTCCCATTCGTGGGTGGACATTATTTATTTCATGGTGTCCAGTCCTTGCAAGGTGTAAACAGACAGCGACTAGAACAGCCTCCGCATCAAGGGCCTCTTTATTATGAACAACGCGGCTTTCTTGATTGGCCTACGATGTGTATTGCTATAGAACAGTTACATCAAAAGCTATCACGGCAGAATTAGTCTCATTCATAATGACCTATATGCGCAACAAAAACTGATCGTGACCGGGCTCTGTTTTAAGTACCCTGTCTTTCAAGGTCTCTGTCTATTGAGGTTGTTTATTCGCTTTAGCGTAAGTGCGCCATAAAGCCCACATTCCAAGCCGCCCACTAATGCCTGACGCTGTGCTCCCGATCTCTCTCTGGAGCCAGCACCGTCATGATGCGACCCGACGCGTACCTCTGCCCAAAGCCGGTGGACTTTCGAAACGAGGCGGTAGTCTGGCAGTAGGTGTAGTTCATGGATCGGATACGAAAGAGCCAGATCGAGCGTCCACCAGCCAATCCTGGATGTGGGGGCAAACCGGCGGGCCGCCGAATCAGTTTGTGATTCTTTTTGACGACCCGACCTTGCAAAACGTCGTCGTGAACGAAAAATATTTGTTACTTCGAAGTCCTATAGGTACTTCGGGAAATTGGTATTCTATTTCACTGAATTAGTTGAGGTTTATTCGGATTTTAATAAGTGTGGCGGCTTGTCATGCGGTGATCCAAATACTCTGCGGTCTATTGCAGTAATTAGTCGCGAAAGTATATATGACGCAAGAGTGAGAGAAAATAAATAGAATGCTGTGGAAATGAATGCATTGCTGAAAAAATAAGGAACTTTGTACCGCCACAATAAAACCCCTTCCAATAGATAGATCTCATATGATATTGCCCCAATCCACTTCAAAAAGGAAGACTCGAGCTGCGTGATATAAAAAATTATTAAAGTGCAGACAAGGAAAGAGAAGCAAAATAGAGCTACATATATTGTTTTGCTTAAGTCGTGAAAACAGTCAGATGAGCCTGAAAAAACTGCTATCGAGATCGAAAATACAATGGCGAGTGCACCATAGAAACGAGGCTTATCAATGGCCATTAACTCATCCGTATAGCAGCCAATAAGAACGCCAAATGGGAAAATGAAATAATAAAAATTCCAATCTAGGACGGGTGATTTTATGAAGAGTGAGAGAATTAAAGAGAGGATAAAAAGTAGAAATACTTTATGGCTTCTCCTCAAGATATTGATCGAAAATACGGCATAAAATATGCCGTACCACATCATGATATATGAGATATACCACATGGTTTTATCGTAAGAATAAGAAAAATCAATTGCTAGTAAAAGTTTTAGCGATATTAGGGTGGTATACGAGCCCCTGAATATAAAGTGATCCATAAGTAACAACGCTAGGGTCACTAGTGCGTAGGGAAACCAGACTGAACGCAATCTTTTTAAAATTACTTGAAGCGTGATTCCAGTTTTTAAATATGACTTAGATAGGCCGTATCCAGAAATAAAAAGAAATATGGCAACGCCCCATCCGCCAGCGACAATAAATACTGGGGCGAGATTAACAAAGCCGGTCTGTGATAAATGCCCAATAATTACAAGGATAATTGCTAATCCCTTTAATTGCTGTGTGAGACTATTCGAAATATTCATTTTTAGTTTCTTTTAAGGAGGATGACAACGCACCAGAGGCCATCATATCGGAAAGCTAAGTCAACAGGCTATCTGTCTTTCCTGTGAATGGTTGTTATTTGCGACTTTGCTGGGAGTCTTTTGTTTCTTATCTCGTTCATGGAGCTCAATTTTCATAAGTATTTCACACTATAAGATGGATGTGAAACATGAAACCTATGGTACACGTCTTGCCAGCGACTGAGGTCGTCTAGGGACGGTCTGAAGTAAGCAGCAGTTTTTAATGGCCTCGTTGTTTGAGGTTCAAAAAACGCTGACTTAGTCGGAAAGCAAACCTTTCCTCCTGTCAGTTCGCTATTTTTTGCGGAATAGCACGTTTTCAGGGCTCATTGTCCGAATCACAGGAGTACCTCGCCTACATTCAACAGCCGTTTTCGCATCATCCACAGGTTCGACAAGGCAAGCAGTGTGATCTGCTGCGCGGTGTTTTTAACCGAGCCTCGGAAGCGGACTTCCGTATAATAAAGCTGGCGCTTGATCATCCGGAATGGATGCTCAACCTTGGCCCGGACGTGATTCGCCTCGATACCCACTACGCTATGCCCAAACCGGATTCAGCATCGACGCCGATGTGCGATTTCATCCCAAAAAAGCACTGATTTCCTTTCTTGGTTTGGTGTATTTCAGGGTCGCGTTTACCATCCTTGTTCTTGGTCGGCCTGAGCGCATGAATAATCGTTGCATCGACCACAGTACCTTGGCGTAGCAGCAAACCTCTTTCGCCCAAATAGCCGTTGATGACCTGCAAAATCCTACCAGCCAGCTCATGTTTATCCAACAGCCGGCGGAAGTTGAGGATCGTTTTTTCATCCGGAGTCCGATCCAGATGCAGTCCGGAAAACTGGCGCAAAATCGTGGTTTCGTAGAAAGACTTTTCCATCGCCAGGTCGCTGTAGCCGAACCAGTTTTGCATCAAATGCCCCCGCAACATGGCCATCAACGGATACGCCGGACGACCGCCTTCGCCCTTCGGATAATGCAGACAGGCTTTTCCAATGCGCGACCTGATGCATCTCAATCAGGAAACGCTCGCGGCGGGCATGCTTACGTTTGCCAGCGTATTCGGCATCTGAGAAGGATATTTACTTCATCGGGACCCAACCGTTCAGTTTGTGGGACACGCGTATTTCACCAGACGTGGGAGCCTTTTCAGAGTTTCCCCGGCCGTCAGTTATCTGCTTGTGCGGCGGTGGTAGGTGACTGCCATTCCTACCGCGAGCAGAGTTGCGGCAGGCGCTCAAGTATCTGGTGCAACCACGTATAACCTGATTTCCCTGTCGTCGGTTCTGATCAGAACGCCCCGGCCTGAATCAGCATTTTAGCCAGATACTTCGAGCCATCAATATTCAGGTGATTGGTATCTCGGTACAAAAGAGTACCTCCAAAGGTCATTTTGCAAATTTTTTCATCGCAGAAGAACTGATCGACAGGAATAAACTTGATGTTGCTGAAGTTTTTGACGGCAGAAGTTAGAATATCGAAGTAGTACTTCTTCTGATTCAGGTGCTCTTGCAGAGGAGCGTCGCAGGTGGTTCCGCTGCCACTGAAGCGCCGACCGTATTTGCATTTTTCAGGACTGAATGAAAACGCAGGTATGTCGTCTAAAACATAAATCTTCTTATTTGTGTGAGCAAGAAACTGAAATGTTCTTAGCATCTGCTTCTCTGACTCCATTGCTCCGGATTTAATTTTATCGAACCATAGTGCGCTAATCACTATGGTTTTTATATCTTTGTTGTCCGCGATCAGTTGCAGTACTTTTGTAAAATGTGGGCTATCAACAGAAGGTAGTTCTGATTGTTCGAAAGATCCAACATTTATGTTTTTGAATTGCTCTGCTATTCCCGGTAGCAAATGTTCTGCGTGACTGTCGCCGATTAAGAGTATCTCGACTGGACTGTTTGGTTTCGATTGGAAGCACCTATACCCATAAACTGTATCTGGGTACGATAGCTCTTTAAGTTGTACGTCAGAACATCGAAAAAAATTGTTGCTTATATAAGTCAGGTATGGGTCTCGCCCCAAGTCGTTTGAGAACTTTTCAACTGGATTTGCCCCGGTCCGTGAACTAAAGCCATTATTAGCATAGACGATCCAGGCCGCCAGACCGATCGACGCCATGATGCCTATCAAGGCTGGAATGGCTATCGACCGCTTCACCTGCCCTGTTCGCAGAGGCATTTCGACAAACAAATAAGTTGCCCAAGCCAAAATGATTGCCATCAGCACGGCCATCACCCGCACATAAAGTGAAGGCGTTTCGCTCTCTATGATCCTTGCAAATGAGAGCAGAGGCCAGTGCCATAGGTATAGTGGGTAGCTGATAAGACCAACCCAAACAAGCAGGCGGCTGGAAAGTACAGTCCGATTAATGATGGATTTCGGGCCAGCAGAAATAGTTAGAACTGTACCTAGAACAGGGAGTAAGGCGAACATTCCAGGGAAAGTCGCCGCACGGGAGATAAATGCCAAGCCGGCGATGATCAGGATGGCGCCTAAGCAAGACAGAGCGTCGGCAAGACGTCCCTGCGGTAGCGCAGCTTGTCTTTCGTTAAGGATGCTTGCAACCAAGGCGCCTGCCAGCAGCTCCCAAAAGCGGGTGTACGGTGAGTAGAAGTCGGCGATTGGATTGTTGACAGCTTCATAGAGATTCAAAGCGAATGATACGGCTCCGATTACTAAAATAGCGCCAAGGATGCTTGATCTTTTTTTCCAGCATGCCCAAAGAACGAGGGGCCAGACCAAATAAAACTGCTCTTCAATGCCAAGACTCCATAGGTGCAGCAGTGGCTTGGTTTCGGCAGCAGTCTCGAAATAGCTGCTTTCGCTCCAAAAAACGAGGTTGGATACGAAACCAATCCCAGCCAATGTATGCTTGCCGAGCAACATGTATT
Source organism: Pseudomonas sp. ASL8 (assembly GCF_056680355.1). Lineage (NCBI taxonomy): Bacteria > Pseudomonadati > Pseudomonadota > Gammaproteobacteria > Pseudomonadales > Pseudomonadaceae > Pseudomonas > Pseudomonas sp. ASL8. The sequence continues at coordinate 3,035,816 of NZ_CM155278.1, forward strand.
CATCAGCGAGTAAAGTAATCCAACCCAATGTGAGAGAGGTTATCAGTACGACAATCAGTGCCGGAAAAATTCTGGTGATTCGTCGAGCATAGAACTCTGAGATGCTAAATATTTCTTTCTTTGAGTTTTTGATTAGTATTGATGTTATTAAGAACCCAGAAATCACGAAAAAAATATCAACCCCGATAAAACCTCCCCGAATTAAAGAAGGGAAGGCATGAAACAGGACGACAGACAAGACGGCAATTGCACGAAGCCCGTCAATGTCGGAGCGGTATTTAATATGAATTGGATTTATTACGTGGTCGGGAACATCTTCTAATTTCAGGGATGTCATTCTTCGTTGAATCTCCAACTCAATGGTTGCGCGGCAAGTCAGGCATAGACTACATGCTAACAAACTCAGGTTAAAGCCTGAGCCTCACAAATACTTGGTTGAGGAAAAATCGTAAGCGACCCTTGAACCCCACGTACCGTTACATTAGGGGGGCGCTTGGTTGATGATGCCCGTGCGATTATCCACCAAGACTTGCGCAGCTTGTGCTCGGTCGACAGGATCTGCTGCTCAAGTGTCTTTACCGTAACCGAGCGGGTTCTGGGTCGCGACGCTGCTTCGCAGATGGCCTCTGCATCGATGACGTCATTCTTGTTGCCGGTGACGTAGGCCTTCACATGCTGCGCCGCGATTAATTGCACTCGGTGGCCTGAGCCGTCAGTCTGCCTAGCCAGCTACTGCGAAGCACCGCAGGAGTCCATGGCAATTTTGCAGCTTGGCAACTGCGCCAGATACGGCAGCAATTGGCTACAATTGAGCCTCTTGCGCAAGAGCTGATTTCTTCTAGCGTCCTGGCCATGGAAGTGAAAGGTGTTCTTGCCGATGTCGATACCCAAAAGCGTCACGGTGTTCATGAGAGATCCTCCTTCGGTAAAGAGTGACACCCGATAAGTCTAGGCACTCTGGGCTTCTCGAGCTGGGCTGACCATCTCATTAAGGAAATCCGTATTATTTTGGGATGAAATCGCACATCGGTGTTGATGCTGAATCTGGTTTGGTGCACCGCGTCTTGGGCACGGCGGGTAATGTGGCGGACGTGTCTCAGGGCGATCAATTGCTGCATGGCGGGGAAACTTACGTCTCTGGCGATGCAGGTTACACCGGTGTGGACAAGCGTCCCGAACATCAGGATCGCCAGATGTTCTGGTCGATCGCAGCACGGCCGAGCACTGAGGGGGAGGAAAGGTCTGATTTTCGATCAAGTCGGCGTTTTTTGAACTTCAAACAGCGAGGCCGTTAAAAACTGCTGCTTACTTCAGACCTTCCCTAACGATGCATCCTTATCTCATAACCCGCTTCGGCGTCAAAACCCAAGGCAGGAGCCGTATGTGGTAATTCTGCACGTACGAATCTGTGCGGGGGGGGGGCAGGTCACTGCCATTCCTACCGCGACCGGTATAACTGGCATCGGCCCAATCAGTTAATCGGTGGTTTGACGTTGACAGTCGCCGAGGAAACAATTGACGAGCGGTCTTGTATTAGTTGGCCACTACAAACTGTATGCCAGAGATGTTACGGTAAACGGAAAGCTCATCTAACGGTAGGTGGGTTTAATGGAACAGCTGATTTTAAGAGATATCCGGACAGTGAACAAAAATTTGGTTTTTCAAGCGTCTGTTGTAGATGCGTCAACGAGAGCGCTTGTGAAAGGACAGAAGCCGGTCACTCTATGGCTAACGGGCCTGAGTGGTGCTGGCAAGTCAACCATTGCCAACGCGCTAGAGTTAGCGATGGTTGAGCGCGGTCGGCATACCTACCTGCTTGATGGTGACAATGTGCGGATGGGGTTGTGCCGGGACCTTGGGTTTAGTGATACGGACCGGGAGGAAAATATAAGGCGAATTGCCGAGGTAGCCAGATTATTTGTGGACGCTGGCCTCATTGTCATTACCGCATTCATATCCCCGTTCCAGCGTGATCGTGCCATAGCGCGTAACGTGATAGGTGACAAGGCCTTTGTCGAAATTTTCATCGATACCCCTTTGTCTGAGTGCGAGCGGCGAGATACTAAGGGGCTTTACGTGAAAGCACGTTCGGGGGCTATCAAGAATTTCACGGGTATTGATTCTGCTTACGAGGATCCGGTTGATCCAGATATCCGCATCAATACCCTCGTCGATGACTTACCGATGGCTGTAGGAAAGATTCTGGCCTATCTGGATGAACGAGGCCTCGCATGAAAACCCTGGTGATTATTGGGGCGGGTTTCAGTGGTGCGATTACGGCTATTCAGTTTTTGAAGCATAGCCCGCGTGGTGTGCGCGTGATACTGATCAATCGATCAGGCGCTATGGCACGGGGCTTGGCGTACGGTACCAATAGCTCCCAGCATTTGTTGAATGTGCCGGTTGGCAATATGACCGCCCTGGTTGATGAGCCAGAATCGTTTTTGAATTTTTGCCAGAGCAGGCTTCCAGGTGTCCTTGCGTCTTCGTTTGTGCCGCGCAAACTCTATGGCGATTATCTAGCCTCAATGTTGGATGCAGCTGAGCGCAATTGTCGTGATGTATCGCTACATCGTTTATCGACTGAGGTACATAGTTTGCGGCCGGCTGAGAGCGGTGCAGTCGTTGAGTTGGCAAATGGTGAGGTATTGAACGCTGATCAAGTGGTATTGGCGTTCGGGCATTTTGCGCCCCTTGATCCTCCTGGCGTAGCTCCGGCGATTCTCGCTGGTCGCTACCAGCAAGACCCTTGGGAGCGTAATCATGTGCAGGCTGAAACAGGCAAGCCTGTGCTGTTGCTCGGGTCAGGGTTGACGGCGCTGGATGTCGCTCTGGGTTTCAACCAGACCAATCCTGGCCCCATCTATATGTTGTCGCGTCGCGGGTTGCTGCCTCTGGCCCATCGTCTCCACCATAGTGGCGTAGCCCCCGTCGTTGGGTTTAGTGAACGATTACTGAATGTGCCACCTACGGCAAGTCGCTATCTTCGCGAAATTCGTCAGCAGGTTAAGGCGGGTGCCAATGATGATGTTGATTGGCGGGACTTGCTCGCGACCTTGCGGCCAGCTACACCTGAGCTTTGGGCACGGTTGTCTGAAAAAGAGCGCCGCCGCTTCTTGCGCCATCTCCAACCTTATTGGGATGTGCATCGTCATCGTGTTGCCCCCGAGACTTACAAGCGCTTTCAAGAGGCGTTGGCGAGTGGGCGTATCAAACCGATGGCGGGGCGGATCAAGGCTATGGATCCTGGTGCTGTAGGTGTGCGGGTGAGTATTCAGCGGCGTGGTGGAGAGAGGATTGAGCAGATTGATGTAGCGCAGGTTATCAATTGCACCGGTCCCAACTCGAATCTACATCGTGTCAATGACCGTCTGATTGTCCAGCTATGTGACGAGGGGCTTGTGCAGCCGGACCCACATGGTTTGGGGTTGCGTGTGGATGGGCGGCTGGCGGTTAAAAGTGTTGAAGGCGTTGCGTCCTCATGGTTGTCTTATGTTGGTCCAATGCTCAAGGCTGACTTTTGGGAGGCTACGGCGGTTCCGGAGTTGCGACAGAAAGCCAAGCTTTTGGCTTGTAGGCTCGCGGAAGATTTTCGCCTCGAGTCTAGCGCAGGCTCAAGGGAAGAGGCGGCTGGCCATGTTGAGAGCTAGCCGACTCTTAAGCGTTCTACCCATCACGTAAAAAGTCAGGTTTTTTAGGCGAAGAGCTCTGCTTGTTCGAGTAGGGCCGCAACCTGATCTTTCGCCGACAAGATGGGAGGCGCACTGTAAGGCCATTCGATGCCGATGGCTGGGTCGTTCCAAGCCAGGCTGCGCTCATGTTCTGGTGCCCAGTAGTCCGTGGTTTTGTATAGGAACTCCGCGTTTTCCGAAAGCACCACAAAGCCATGTGCAAAACCTTCTGGTATCCACATTTGATGCTTGTTTTCGGCGCTCAAGTGAGCACCTACCCATTTCCCAAATGTTGGTGAGCTTTTGCGTATATCGACAGCAACGTCAAAGACCTCACCTTGTGTGACGCGCACCAGTTTTCCTTGGGCTTGCTTGATTTGATAGTGCATCCCCCTAAGCACACCTTTTGCAGAGCGGGAGTGGTTGTCTTGAACGAATTGCACGGGGTACCCCACCACCTCTTCAAAAACTTTCTGGTTAAAGCTTTCATAGAAGAATCCACGATCATCTCCGAAGACTGTTGGCTCAAAGAGAACGACTTGAGGAATGGCAAGGGGTGTGGCTTTCATGGGTACAAGGTCTCCACCAGAAATAGGGTGTGGCATTTTCAATGGTTGCGGTTTGATTGCGGTTCGGCAAGCTCGAGCGCATTGGGGGTTTGAGCGATGTTTAGATTTTGTCAGATTTTGTTAAGGCAGGCAGCGAGTATCAGGCTGACGTTACCTTGAGGGGTTTGTCGGTAAACGCCCGATTTTCTCATTAGGGATAGTCGCTGTATGAACGAGCTTTGGCGAGCCTGCTCAAAGTCACTGAGTGTCAGCCGGTTTTCGGGTGTGAGCTTGGGCTTGAAGCTATTGAGGATGTAAAGGTTCTGTGAGCTCCATCTGCTAAATCTGCCAGAGCACATTTTGCCCAATCTTACCAAGCGTTCCTTCAGGCTCGAGTTAGCGCCGATCAGGTTGCCACCATGTTGGCGATAGTCGAGTGTCGGCACCGGGTCATAGATGACCTTTCCGCCACAGCCACTGACCAAGAGATAGGCCAGCCAATCGTGAGCGACGATTTGGGCGTCGTCTGCAGTTTCAGCCAGCAAATCTCTCGCCGCATTGTTGATCAGCATGGTGTTTGCCCCAGCCAGGCTCTGGACCAGTGCATTGCGAAACCCAGGAAGTTTGGTGAATAACGGTGAAAATCCAGTCACGCGCCTGTCAGCATTGATCAAGCGTGTTCTGGAGCAGTAAAGAGTTGGTACACCTTGAGGGGAACCGGCCAACTTAGCGATACTGCGTTCGAGCTTGTCCTCTAACCAAATATCGTCTTGGTCGCTGAAAGCAAAATAATCAGCCGTGATCGTGTGGTTTTTGACAAGGGACATGAAGTTTTTAGCAAAGCCCTGACGCGGCCCATTGCAGACAGTCAGGCGGTCTTGACCATATTTGGTTTGAAAGCCTGTGAGAATATCGAGCGTTTCATCGCTTGAGCCGTCGTCTGATGCATAGATGACCCAGCTGCCATGAGTCTGAGATACGAATGATTCTAATTGCTGTTCAAGAAAGGCTGAGCCGTTGTAGGTGCAGAGTAGAATCGCCACCCTGTCCTTGAAAGGCTTCGGCGGAGCTGAGTCCTCCGAAATATTGTTGGCTTCATCCTGAAGGGGTGGATATAGCTGTTTGTTCATTTTTTAATCTCAAACATACCAAGATCTGAAAATCTCGTAACTGATTAGATGCGAGTACGCTAGCTGAAAGGTGGCGCGTTTTCGATAAGCGTTACGTGGATCGGTTTCCCGACTGTATGTTAGGTTGTATTTTCAAAAAAGTCTGTGGAGCTTGCTTGTACTGCCTCTGAAATAGGTTTTCTCTGGAAAGAGACTGGCTTCCCGGGGTAGGTATGGTGAGGATGTGTTTTGGCTTGACGCAGTGCATCTGGTCGGCGATACGCGTAGACAGGCCTCGCCTGCTTGTCATCTCCCAAATGACCTGAAGACCGGCCAGTATCATCAGTGGGTTAGCACCTGCCTAGGCCCATGGGGGTTACGTCCGCTGCGTTTTTTGCGGCGCCGGCGCATGGGGTTTGTCGCTGTCATCGGCTTTATGGATGGTCACGGGCGGCACAATGTCGCTAGATGGCATTTGTTCGGGCATTTGCGGTGGCAGCCTGGGCATCATTCTGGCATGGCGGGCTGCCCTCGATCAGTTTTTTTGGGATGTCGATTTCGTTGGGATGGTTCGGGCGGATTCGTGCACTATTTTATCTGGTCTGGATGCTCAATTTCTATAACTTAATGGACGGTATTGCCTGTGTCGAGCGCGCGCACGGTGCCATGAGAAACTCTTGAATTTGGATGAAATATCAACTATGAAACTACTCTTGACAGGTGCCACCGGTTTTGTCGGTCAAGCTGTTGCCCAACGCATTATTATGGACGCTAAGTATTCTTTGACTGTTGCTGTTCGCAGTTCTTCTGCAGTTTTCTCCGACGCTGTCAGCGTTGCGCAGATTGCTGAATTAACCTCGGAGACTGACTGGACTGCTGCACTGTCTGGCGTAGATGTAGTTGTCCATCTTGCAGCGCGCGCTCATGTGTTAAAAGAAATTTCTAATGATCCTTTAGTTGATTTTCGGCGCATCAATGTTGAGGCTGCTCTGTCTTTGGCCAGACAGGCTTTGCATGCAGGTGTAAAGCGTTTTGTTTTTATCAGTTCTATTGGGGTTAATGGTTTTCGTACTCTAGATTTTCCTTTTTCTGAGCTGTCTTTGCCCGATCCTCATGCTGATTATGCGGTATCAAAATTTGAGGCTGAGCAAGCTTTATTGGCGTTGTTGAAGGATACGACTATGGAGCTGGTTATTATTAGGCCACCGCTTGTGTATGCGGGGCATGCACCGGGTAATTTTTCGCGTTTATTGAAGCTGGTCGCGTCGGGTGTGCCACTGCCGTTTGGCTTGGTGCGTAATCAGCGCAGCATGGTGGCCTTGGAGAATTTAGCAGATTTTATTGTTCTTTGTACGGATCATCCTGCCGCTGCCAATGAGCTTTTTTTAGTATCGGATGGGGTTGATTTTTCCATATCTGAGATCGTGAAGTACTTGGCTGAGGGCATGAGTAAAAAAGTGCGCCTGCTAACCGTGCCTGTTAGCTTAATGCGTTTAAGTGCTGGTGTTGTCGGCAGACAGCATGTAGTTGAACAACTGTGCAGCTCGTTGGTGGTTGATTCCAGCAAAGCTCGAAATTTACTTTGCTGGCAACCCCCATTAAAGGCGGATGACGCTTTGAGAAAAGCGGGGCGAGACAGCGGCTTCAGGCGCTGAGTACACCCTATTCGCCTCATGGTCCCCACATTCAGTGCGGCTGACGCGTTGCTCCTGATTTCCTTTCGGCGCCAGCACGTCATGGTGCGTCCCAACGCTAAACTGTTCCTGTCTTGGGTTTAGATGCTGGAATCGATTAGGAGTGGCGCACGCACATAATTTCATGAGTTTTCTAAAGACGGTCTTCTGGTCTCTCAGTATCATCAGCAGTCTCGCGTCTGCGCTTGCATCATCTAGAGTCATTGAAATGGTTGGTCGATCAATTCTTGTTACGTGGGTGAACGGTTTTCTGGGCGCTTCGCTGGTCAGGTACCAGGCTTCATCTGAAGCTTTTTCCGTCAGAGACCCAGGTAGAAATCTGAGCTTTTGCTTTCCTGCGTCTGTCGAGGTTCTGGTCATCGCGGATCTTGAAACGTCGACGAGCCGGCAGCCAGCGTTGCCAGGCCTGGAGTTTGTCATGCATGTGGCTCAGCGGCTGTTTGGGTCACTGCAAGCGCATATCAGCAAAAACCAAGCGTTATTAGGTTGGACGCCTACGGTCGGTCTGGATCAAGGGTTAAGACTGACTGCGCACCACTTTCTGGAATCAGGTCACTCATGAGTTATTGGTGGCTTCCCCCCGCAATTGCTGTTTTATCGTTCGTTCTGACCGGTGCTCTACGCCGCTATGCGCTCGCCCGAAGCCTGCTGGACATCCCTAATGATCGAAGTTCTCACTCTTTGCCTACGCCCCGGGGTGGTGGGGTGGCCATTGTGTTGGCGTTTCTTTTGTCCCTAGGGTTTCTATGTTGGCTGGGGGTACTGACGCAAGCCGCTTTTTTAGCGGCGGGTGGGGCAGGGGTGCTGATCGCGGTCATCGGCTTTATGGATGATCACGGGCACATTGCTGCCAGATGGCGTTTGCTTGGGCATTTCGCAGCGGCAGCCTGGGCCTTGTTCTGGCTTGGCGGGTTGCCCGCGATCAGCTTTTTTGGCATGTCGATTTCGTTGGGTTGGCTCGGACAGGTTCTTGCTCTGTTTTATCTGGTCTGGATGCTCAACCTTTACAACTTCATGGACGGTATCGACGGTCTGGCCAGTGTCGAAGCGCTCTGTGTCTGTCTAGGGGCTTGCCTGCTGTATGGATTGACTGGGCACGGCGACCTGATGTGGGCGCCCCTGCTGCTTGCTGTGTCAGTGGCAGGGTTCCTGTGCTGGAATTTTCCTCCTGCCCGAATTTTTATGGGCGATGCCGGCAGCGGGTTCCTGGGGGTGATGCTTGGGGTGTTGTCTCTTCAGGCCGCCTGGGCTGCGCCTCAGCTATTCTGGGGGTGGCTGATTTTGCTGGGGGTGTTTGTTGTCGATGCTACATTTACGTTGAGTCGCCGCTTGATACGCGGGGACAAAGTGTATGAGGCGCATCGCAGTCATGCTTATCAGTTTGCTTCTCGCCTCTACGGCAGGCACTTGCCTGTCACCTTGGCCGTGGGGTTGATTAATCTCCTTTGGTTGCTGCCTATCGCTGTAGCGGTCGCCTGTTTTGGACTGGATGGAACGCTCGGGCTGATCGTGGCCTATGTGCCGCTGGTGTTCTTGGCGATTAAGTTTCATGCCGGCGAGCTGGAGACTCCCGGTCGCGGTAATTAAGCATCATTGCAGTTGTCCAATTTTTTCAGTGATGAAAGTGCAAAGGTACGTACAATTGCCACCGCTGATTGACACGAGGCATGGGGCCTTCAGGGGCTAATCGATTTATGGATAAATTACGTGCGTTTCTGGTGGGACTGCCAAGAAGGCGGAAGCGGCTGATACAGGTCTGCGCGGACATCGTGCTGGTCTGGGTTGCGCTGCTGCTGTCGTTCGTCGTTCGTTTGGGGGTGGAGGATGTGACTCATCCTCTGTTCCAGCACACGTGGTTATTTATCGCTGCCCCTGTGGTGGCCATTCCGTTGTTTATTCGTTTCGGCATGTACCGAGCGGTGATGCGCTATTTTGGTAATGATGCGCTGATTGCCATCATCAAGGCGGTCAGCCTGTCTGCGCTGATACTCGCGTTCGTCGTTTACTGGTACAGCGATCACAAGACCCTCGTGCCGCGCTCGATCATCTTCAATTATTGGTGGTTGAGCATGGTGATCATCGGCGGGCTGCGCCTCGCCATGCGCCAGTATTTTATGGGTGACTGGTTTTCGGGTGCCCATCATGTTCCGTTCACCAATCGTGACGATGGCCTGACCAAGGTTGCGGTCTATGGGGCCGGTGTCGCCGGTAACCAGCTGGTTGCCGCCTTGCGCATGGGGCGTGTCTTGCGCCCCGTGGCATTTATTGACGACGATCCCAACATTGCTGATCGGGTGATTGCCGGCTTGCAGGTGTACAAACCCAAGCATATCCAGCAGATGATTGAGGTCACCGGCGCAACCGAGCTATTGCTGGCACTGCCGTCTTCGACCCGTGCGCGGCGTCGGGAGATTCTCGGTTATCTGGAAGGCTTTCCACTGCACGTACGCAGCGTACCGAACTTCACAGACCTGGCCAGTGGCCGGGTTAAGGTTAGTGATATCCAAGAGGTGGATATTGGAGATTTGCTGGGTCGCGATGCGGTACCGGCTCAAGAGGAGTTGCTGGAGCATTGCATTAAAGAGCAGGTCGTTCTGGTGACGGGGGCGGGCGGGTCGATTGGTTCTGAGTTGTGCAGGCAGATCGTCCATCTTGGACCCGTAAAACTGCTGTTGTTCGATCACAGCGAGTTCAATCTTTACAGCATTCTGAGTGAGCTTGAAAAGCGCATCGCACGCGAGTCGCTTCCTGTTGAGTTATTGCCGATTCTGGGGTCGGTGCAGCACCGGTGGAAACTCCTTGAGGTGATGAACACCTGGAAGGTGGACACGGTTTACCACGCTGCCGCCTATAAGCATGTGCCGATGGTCGAACACAATATTGCCGAAGGCATATTGAATAATGTGATGGGTACGCTGTACACCGCTGAGGCCGCACTGCAGTCCGGTGTTTCAAATTTTGTATTGATCTCCACCGATAAGGCCGTGCGCCCCACGAATGTGATGGGCAGCACCAAAAGACTTGCGGAGCTGACGTTGCAGGCATTGAGCCGGGAACTGGCGCCGGTACTTTTTGGCGACAAGGCCAATGTTTCCCAAGTCAATAACACGCGTTTTACGATGGTTCGGTTTGGCAATGTGTTGGGATCGTCAGGCTCAGTCATCCCCCTGTTCCACAAGCAGATTAAAAGCGGCGGGCCGCTGACCGTCACCCATCCCAAGATCACCCGCTACTTCATGACAATCCCTGAAGCCGCTCAGTTGGTTATTCAGGCGGGTTCCATGGGCAAGGGTGGGGATGTGTTTGTGCTGGACATGGGGCGGCCTGTGAGAATTGTTGAGCTCGCTGAAAAGATGATCCACCTGTCAGGCCTGAGCATTCGCTCGGAGCGAAACCCTCAGGGCGACATAGAGCTTGAGTTCATAGGCCTGCGCCCTGGTGAGAAGCTCTATGAGGAGCTGCTGATTGGAGATAACGTCTCCGAGACCCAGCACCCGATGATCATGTGCGCCAATGAGGCTCATCTGAGCTGGGATCAATTGAAAGCGAGCATCACTGAGTTACTGGTCGCTGTTGACGCCAATGACTACGAGCGTGTTCGTCAGTTGCTTCGCGAAGTGGTCAGCGGCTACAGCCCCGAGGATGAGATTGTCGACTGGATGTACCAGCAGGGTCGTAAAGATCCGTTATGACAGGTGGGGCGATTCTGCTGGGGGGGTTCAGGCAGTAGCAGAAGTTGCAAGTGTTCAGGCCTGCAGTGTTCTGGACGCTGATGCTGAATCAGGGGCAGTGCGGGATGATAGTTCGCTGGTTTCTTGACTTGCGCGTTTCCCGCTCCAGATAAGGCTTAGTGCGATTAAAGTGCCGACTACCGAAGCAGCGCCCCAGCACAGAAAAAAAGTTAACATTTTGTTGCTCCTGATTCGGTATGTCTTTGTCCGAACAACCGCGGATTTGAGCCTTTTTTGCTCAGCGTCAAAAAAATCCTGAACTAAATTTACCTCTAAAATTAAGTTGTTCAAGTTAAAGTCCGTTATTTTTGTCGTCAAAAAAACGGCTTTTGTTTGTTTTTTCGGAGCTGTGTTTGTGTGGCTGCCGGCAAGTTGACGTTTTTATGTTTTGGCGTTTTTTTGTCACTTATTTAAATGAATTATTTCATATGGATAGCACGGGAAAATATGGAGTTGTCGTGCTTCGACAGAATTATGTCGCTCACGCAGAATAAGCATGGGTTTGAAAAATAATGGTTTCAAATGAACCTGATGGGCGCTTTAGGACGGAGCCGATGCTCGCTATGGCTTTGCACGCGCGATCAAATATTCGGTAACGCTTCGGTTTTTGACGGGGAGCGACGCTCGGCTACCTTTGAGAGGCAGCTTCGGAAAGCTGCTCTCACCCTGGATAACATGGAGCGTCACTTATGCGTACTTCTGTCCTCTCGTCCTTCTTGTTTGCCTTGTTCACCACTGCTTCGGTCGCTGTGAGTGCCGCGCCTGTTGCCGAGGTTTCAGCGCCGGTCCCGATTAGCGCCCCGGCCATGCAGGCCGAGCAGGGCGAAAGAATCAATCTCAACACTGCGGATGCCGAGATGCTTCAGCGCGAATTGGCTGGAGTGGGGGACGCCAAGGCCAAGGCCATCGTGGCTTACCGTGAAGCCAACGGCGAGTTTGCGTCGATTGATGAGCTGCTTGAGGTGAAAGGCATCGGCAAAGCGATCCTTGAAAAAAATCGCGACAAGGTAAGCCTTAACTAAACAGGCGTTGGTGGATGAAAGGCTGGTCTTTTGACTGGCCTTTTTAATGGGGGGTGACTTGTCTGCGAATCGACTGTGCAGCAGTCGCAAGATGGCTGGACTCACCACAGCAGGAAGGTCGTGCCGACCTTATCGCAGACAAGTCAGCTCCTACCTGAACTCAGTTTGCTGCGCGACAGTCCTATCAAAAAATTGATAACCATTTGAAATAGAAGATTATTTGTAGGAGCTGACTTGTCAGCGAAGACCATTCAGCGCCGGTCCACCTGCCGCACCTCGATCCAGCCCCCGCCAGCAGGTGATCATGGCTGCAGGGTTACCTGGACTCAGTTTGCTGCGCGACAGTCCTATCAAAAAATTGATAACCATTTGAAATAGAAGATTATTTGTAGGAGCTGACTTGTCAGCGAAGACCATTCAGCGCCGGTCCACCTGCCGCAGCTCGATCCAACACCCGCCAGCAGGTGATCATGGCTGCAGGGTTAAACCCGAACCCGCCGGAAGCCCGTGCCGGGCTTATTCGCAGACAAGTCAGCTCCTACGCCCCCGGCAGAATCCATTCCCTGTAGTGTCTTGACACGTTTGATGTTGGTCGACATATAATCGTTTAAAATTACGGTCGTAATATTAAATGTGTCTTCCGCTACGGGGCCTTCAGCGCCCAGGAGAATTGCAATGAGCACCTTGAACGCAAAAGGCACGGCCCTGATCACTGGCGCTTCTTCTGGTATCGGCGCTACTTATGCCGACCGTTTCGCCAAACGCGGCTACGATTTGTTGTTAGTTGCGCGCGATCTGGATCGCCTCGAATCCTTGGCAACGCGACTGCGCAGCGAAACGGGTGTAAAGGTAGAGGTCCTGAAGGCGGACTTGACCGATACGGCTGATTTGCTGAAGGTCGAGCAGCGTTTGCGGGGCGATGCGTCTATTTCGCTGTTGCTCAATAACGCAGGTGTGGCGTTTGCCGGTACGTTGGCCGAGGCGGATCTGCAGGGGGTGGATCGTATGATTCAGCTCAATGTGGTGGCGTTGACACATTTGGCGTCGGCAGCGGCGCAGGGGTTTTCCACGGTTGGGCGCGGCGCGATCATTAATGTGGGTTCGGTGGTGGCGTTGATGCCTGAGCGTTTCAATGCGGGGTATGCGGCGACGAAGGCGTATGTGTTGAGTCTTACCCAGTCGTTGAGTGAGGAGATCAGTCCGTTGGGTGTACAGGTTCAGGCTGTGTTGCCCGGTGCAACGCGTACTGAGATCTGGGAGCGTAGCGGGATGGATGTGAATAAGTTTCCGCCGGAGATGGTGATGGAGGTCGGCGAGATGGTGGATGCTGCGCTGGCGGGTTTTGATCAGGGCGAACGGGTGACCATTCCTTCTCTGGCGAATGCAGCGGACTGGGAGGCTGCGATGGCGGCCCGTGGTGCGCTGGGTCCTGGTTTGTCTTTGAGCAGTGCGGCGGCTCGTTACAAAGCTCCGGTTGCTTGAGCTTCTATTTTAAAGTCGAGGGTTATTGCATGAGCGAACGCCGAGTCGTAGTGACGGGCATGGGCCTGGTATCACCTTTGGGCAGTGGCGTGGAGGCGGTGTGGCAACGCTTGTTGGCGGGCCGTTCCGGGGTAATTCGTTTGCCGGAAGAGGTGGTGGCCGATCTGCCGGGCAAGGTCGGTGGCGTTGTGCCATTGATCGCCGATGACGCCGAGGCCGGGTTCGATGTGGACGCTGCTGCGCCGCCTAAAGAGCAGAAGAAGATGGACCGCTTCATTCTGTACGCGCTGGCGGCGGCCAAGGAGGCGGTGGCTCAGGCGGGTTGGGTTGCTGACAGCGAAGACGCTCAGGAGCGCACGGCGACTATCATTGGTTCTGGTGTGGGAGGTTTCAGTGCGATTGCCGAGGCGGTTCGGATCACGGACAGCCGTGGCCCGCGTCGTTTGTCGCCGTTCACGATCCCTTCGTTTCTGGTCAACCTCGCAGCAGGCAATGTTTCGATCCAGCATGGTTTCAAGGGGCCGCTGGGCGCGCCCGTGACGGCGTGCGCTGCGGGTGTTCAGGCGATTGGCGATGCGGCGCGGATGATTCGTTGCGGCGAGGCAGATATTGCGGTTTGCGGCGGTGCTGAGGCGGCGATTGATCGCGTGAGTCTGGGCGGATTTGCGGCGGCGCGGGCGTTGTCCAGTGCCTTCAATGACACGCCGGAGCGTGCGTCGCGTCCGTTTGATCGTGACCGCGATGGGTTTGTGATGGGTGAGGGCGCAGGGATTCTGGTGATTGAGTCGCTGGAACATGCGTTGGCGCGTGGAGCTAAGCCGATTGTCGAGTTGGTGGGGTATGGCACCACGGCTGATGCCTATCACCTGACCGCGGGGCCGGAAGATGGCAGCGGGGCCCGGCGCTCGATGCAGGCGGCGATTCGTCAGGCCGGGATTCAACCTTCCGAGATCCAGCATCTCAATGCGCACGCCACGTCCACGCCGGTGGGCGACAAGGGGGAGATGGCGGCGATCAAGGCGGTGTTTGGTGATCAGGCGTCGATTGCAGTGACGTCGACCAAGTCAGCCACTGGGCATTTGCTCGGCGCGGCGGGCGGGATCGAGGCGATCTTTACGGCATTGGCGATTCGCGATCAAATTGCGCCAGCCACTCTCAATTTCGACAATCCCGATGAAGCGGCGCAGGGCCTGGATATCGTCCATGGCGCGGCACGGCCAATGGCTATTGAATATGCCTTGTCCAACGGGTTCGGGTTTGGTGGGGTCAATGCGAGCGTGCTGTTTCGGCGCTGGCACGATTGAGGGGTGAGGACGATGTCTATTCTGTAGACGCTGACTAGTAGCTACGCGTCCCGCTGCGAAGGTCAGACAACCTGAAGGGTCAGGCGATCCGAGGCGTATGGCCTTCGCAGACAAGTCAGCTCCCACGGCCTGTCGGCCAGAAACGGTGGGGTATGTAAGCGAATAGTCAAGCGGTTACTTGCTGCTTCAGCCACTCACGCGTGGTGTCGAGGATTTGGTCGGACAGCTCTGGGTCATTTGCGCTGCGCGACAGTAGCAATGCACCGACCAGGGTCGAGAGCATGACGATGCTTTGCTCGCGGGCACGGGTTTGGTCGGGCAGTGTGTTTTCGATGGACTTGAGCCGGGACTGGATAACTTCATCGGTCGTCGGACTGGCCTGTCCGCGTTGGCCCAGCTCCGCAGACATGGTCGGCAGCGGGCAGCCTTTATCTGGCGAAGCACGGTGCTCTGACGACAGGTAGCTGTCTATAAAGGCTACCAGCGGGCTTTCCTCTGCGAAAAGATTGTTGCAGTGATCAGCAAGATCGTCGGCAGCCTTGCGCAGGGATTGTTCGACCAGGTCATCTTTGGATTTGAAGTGAGCATAAAAGCCACCATGGGTCAGGCCCAGGGCTTTCATCAGCGGTTGCAGGCCTGTGGCGCCGATGCCATCACGCCGAAAGCGCGCAGACGCTTCCTTGACGATCCGTTGATGAGTTTGGGCTTTATGGTCTTCCGAGTAGCGCATTGCTGGAGCCTCCCGTTTAGGGCTCATGAGATGGTGTATGTCATTTTTACATGGATGCGCAACATGCTGCATCAAACATTCACTGGACAGTTGCCCGGCTATCAGTTGATTGCAGAGAGTGTTCGGTGATCGGACAGTCGTCTGTTGTTTGCCCGCTATCTCCAGTACCCTCTTGATAGTGCCAATGCCCGGATCTTCCGGGCACTGTGAGCAACTATAAAAACAAGATGGGTGTGCGGTGTATGCAAAGCCTTCTGCTTAACGAAAAGAGCATGGTGTTTGAGCGCGCCGACCCTTACGCGGTGTCGGAATACGTCAATCAGCACGTCGGTTCCCACTGCATCCGGCTGCCTGCAACATCAAGGCCGCAGGCCAGTCTTAATCACACTAAATTCGCCAGTCTCGACCTGTGCCGCATCAGTTATGGCGCCAGTGTCCACGTGACGTCTCCCGCGCTTGAAACCATCTATCACCTGCAAATTCTGCTGCGGGGTCAGTGCCTGTCCAAATCCTATGGGCAGGAGCATTACTTCGCGCCGGGCGAGTTGCTGTTGATTAACCCGGACGATCCGGTGGACCTGATGTATTCCGCCGATTGCGAAAAATTCATTCTCAAGTTGCCGCTGCCTTTGCTCGACCTGACCTGCGCCGAGTTACGCTGGCATAAGCCAAGCGAAGGCATTCGTTTTGCGTCCAATCGCCATAACCTGGCCGAGCTCGATGGTTTTATGAGCCTGTTGGGGTTGGTCTGTCAGGAAGCGGAAACGGACCTGGTGTTACCTCGGGTTCGTGAGCATTACACCCAGATCATTGCGAGCAAACTGCTCTCGCTACTGGGTACCAACGTCAACCGCGAGACGCTTGACGTGCAGTCCGCGCCATTCGAACGACTGGCCCAGTACATTTCGCAGAACCTCAAGCAAGACATCACCGTCGAGTCACTGGCGCAGTTGAGCCACATGAGCGTTCGGTCGCTGTATGCGCTGTTTGAACGCCATGCGGGCACCACGCCGATGAACTACATCCGCAGCAAGAAGCTCGAACGCATCCAGGCCAGTTTGTCCGACCCGAGTCACGGCGTGCGCAACCTGACCGAAATCGCTCTGGATTACGGCTTCCTCCATCTGGGCCGTTTCGCCGAGTACTACAAGAATCAATTCGGTGAGTTGCCGTCGGTGACGTTGAAACGCCGCTGATTCTCTGTGGTAAATGCTGCGCTGTCCTCGCAGATAAGGCCGCTTCATATCCTGCCAGGGTTATTTGGGCCCCATTATTGTGCTCAGCGTCTCGGCCGATGGTGCGCCTTGTTGCTGTTGCAGGTGGCCTTGGTCGTCGAGGTAGAAGATGGCCGGGGTGGCGGACAGGCCCAGGTCGGTCATTAATTTCAGGTTGGCGTCGAGCTTGGTCTGGATCTCTTTCGGGATGGTTGCCAAGGGTTTGAGCGGGCTGCTTTTACCAGCGCTTTCGTGAGCGTTCAGCGCGGTTTCGGGGGATTTGTCGGCCAGGAGCGTGGCGGATTTGGCGGCGCTGTCTTCGCGGATAATACCGACCATGATGTGCCGCAACTGTACTTTGCCAGCCTTGACCCACGGTCGTGCCTGTTCCCAGAACATGTTGCAGTAAGGGCAATTCGGGTCGCTGAACAGGTAGATCACTCGGGGCGCGGTCTTGCTGCCGTCGGCGATCCAGGTGCTGTTCTCCATCTTGTTCCAGACTTCTTTCGCCATTGGTGCATACACCAGCTTGTCCAGCGGCGCCTTGCTCAAGTCCTTGCCTTTTTCGTCGTACAGATTGCCGGCCAGCACATGTTTGCCATCCGGTGTCAGGTAGAACGCCATGCCTTGATTCTGATACTCGGCGGCATACCCACGCAGACCATCCGGGGCATCGAAACTGCCGACGATGCGCGCGCCCTTGGCTTCTAGCGCCCGGATCGGTTCGGGCCATGTTTCGGCGTGCAGCAGCGAGCTTTGCAGGGCGATCAGGCTGATGGAAACGGCTAAAAATTGACGGGGTAATGTCATGGGATAGTCCTTGAGCGTGAAGAGGGCGCATCGCTGTCGACGCTATCGAGGTAGCGCGCCAGGCTGGCGTTGGACAGTTCGCCGAGGTGGCTGCCATGTAGGCGGCCATCGGCGGTATAGAAAATGGTGGTGGGCAGGGCCATGGAGCCGACGCTTTGCGCCAGTTTGCCGCTGCCATCGAACAGCACGTTGCGCAGATGCAGGCCTTGGTCGGCGATAAAGCCGGCGACGGTCTGCTGGCTTTCGGCTTGGTTAACGAACAGGAAGACCACGTCCTCGCGTTCTGCCTGTGCCTTTTGCAGCACCGGCATTTCCCGGCGACACGGTGGGCACCACGTTGCCCACAGGTTGATTACCAACGGTTTGCCTGTGTAGTCGGCCAGTTGCACCGATTCTCCGGCAGCATTGCGCAAGGTCATCTGTGGCAGGCGCGCGCTTTCCTGGTAGATGTTCAGGCCCATGGTTGCCAGCAACCAGAACAGCAGGCCGCTGCTCAAGCCCAGGCCCAACGGTCGACGCAATGCGTGCTGACGCCAGCCGCGCCAAAGGCCGCCGAGTATCACTGCCAGCACGCCGGGCCAGATCAGAAAGCCACCGTCGCGAATGTCGATGATCTGCCAGAGTTCTTCGCGGAACTGTGGCCAGTAAGCGATCACAAACCCCAGCCGCGCGACGAGTAGACCGAGCACGAACAGGCTGAAGAGCGCTGATTCGGGATTGACGCCGCCACGTTTGGCGACACGCCAGCCGACCAGGGTTGCCAACCCCAGGGCGACGATCAGCAGCACGTGGTTCATCGCGAGGGCGAAGGGGCCAATCGAGACACTCAACATCAGCCACGCTCCCGGGTTGCTTGCCAGTGTTGCAAAAAGGGCTGGGCGTCCACCTCGCCGGTGATGCGTCGGTCACGCCGCTCTTCGCCCGTTGGACTTATCCACAGCAGGCTCGGCGGCCCCGGTACTTGATAGCGACTGAGGAGTTCGCGGCTGGCGGCGTTGTCGGCAGTGACATCCAGGCGTAGCAGGCGTACCTCTTTCAATGCAGTCAGCACCTCGGGTTTTGCGAACACCTGTTTCTCCATGACCTTGCAGGACACGCACCAGTCGGCATAGTAGTCGAGCAACACCCATTGACCTTGCGTCTTTGCGGCGTCTAGTTCGCGCTGAAGGGCTTCGGGTTCATTGACTGTGGTGAACGCGCTATGTTCAACGGCGTTTTGCACCGTTGCCCCCTGCGTGGCGTTGTACACCTGCAATGGGCGCAACGGATCTTCGGCGCCGCCTGCCGCGCCGATCAGCATCAAGGCCCCCCAGAGCCCGATCACCAGTCCGCCGGGGCCGAACAGGATCGCGGCGCGTTTGAGTTGCCGGGCCTGCATCACGGCGGCATAGGCCGCGACCAATAGCAGAACACCGCACACGCCGACCCACAGCGCCTCATCCAGAAGCGGCCGCACCATGATTAGCGCGGTGCCAAGGAACAGAAAGCCGAACACGCCTTTGAGCAGGTTCATCCAGGCGCCCGGTTTTGGCAGGAAGCGATTGCCCACCGTGACCAGCAGCAAGAGCGGCACACCGATGCCCAAGCCCATGGCAAACAACACCAGACCACCGTGCAGCGCATTGCCGCTTTGTGCGATGTAGAGCAATGCGCCGGCCAGCGGTGCGGTCATGCAAGGGCCGACCATCAGCCCGGACAAGGCGCCCAACACCCCGGCACCGACCAGACTCCCGCCTTGACGCTGGCGCCCGGCACTTTCCAGTCGATCACGCAGGGCTGCGGGCAGTTGCAGTTCGAAAAGGCCGAACATCGGTAGCGCCAGAATGACAAACAGCGCGGCGAAACTGCCGAGCAACCAGGGTTGTTGCAACAGCGCTTGCAGGTTGGCGCCCAGCAACGCGGCCAGTACACCGAGACCTGCGTAGATCAGCGCCATGCTCAGCACATAACTGCTGGCCAGGGCGAGCCCGCGTTTTGGGCTCGCACCACTGCCGACCACCACGCCGGCCAGAATCGGCAGCATCGGTAACGAGCAAGGGGTAAAGGCCAGCAGTAGGCCCAGGCCAAAGAAAATCAACAGGCTCCAGCCGAGTGCACGTTGCTGCAGGCTACTCGCCAGTGCCTGGTCCGGCGCCTGGGAAATGCCTGGATTGACGTCGCTGTTGCCGCCCAGGTCGAGCACTTTGTTTTGCGGTGGGTAACACAGCCCGGCGTCGGCGCACCCTTGCCAACTCAGTTTCACTTGCCCGCTGGCGGAGGCGGGGATCAGTAGCGCCAGGGTAGTGCGATAGACCTCCTGTTCGCCAAAATACTCATCGCTGTGGGCCTCGCCTTCAGGCAGCGCGGGCCTGTTTTCCGGCGACAAGCCCTCGAATTTCAGTCGCTGCTGATACAGGTAATACCCTTCACTGATGCGCCAGTGCAGGCGCGTCTCACCTGAGGCCAGGCGCTCGGAGCTGAACGTAAACGCCTTGTCCGCAGGCAGAAAGTCCGCCTGAGCGAAAGGGTCGGTGCTCGGGAGTGCTTGGGCCAGAGCGGGTATCAGGTAAAAGATAAACAGCCAAAAAATCCGCATGAACAAAAAAGCCTTGAAGTGACAGATGGGGCAAGGATGCGGGGTGTCGATTAAGCGAGCGTTAATGGCTGAGCGTGAGCACTGTCTTCGGCGCCGCGGAGTCTCTTACCGGGATGGGTGGACACGGGATCATTAATCGCGGGTTAATCGTGTTCTGCTTTAATGGCTTTTTTTCCCGAGTCCACCATGCACGTATTGCTCTGCGAAGACGATGACTTGATCGCCAGCGGCATTGTCGCGGGCCTTAATGCCCAGGGGCTGACGGTGGACCATGTCGCCACGGCGGCGGCTGCGCGGGCGATGGTGCTGGCGGCGCAGTTCGATGTGTTGATTCTCGATCTCGGCTTGCCCGATGAAGACGGCCTGACGCTGCTGCGTCAGTTGCGCCAGAACGGTCTTGAGTTGCCCGTGCTGATTCTCACGGCGCGGGACACGGTGACTGATCGGGTTGCCGGTTTACAGGCGGGGGCTGACGATTACCTGCTCAAACCCTTCGATCTGCGCGAGCTGAGCGCTCGCTTGCATACCCTGATCCGTCGGGTGGCGGGGCGCTCGGTGAACCTGATCGAACATGGCTGCCTGACCTATGACCCCAGCAGCCGCGAAACCCTGCTGGCCGGGCAGCCGGTGGACCTTTCCCGTCGCGAACAGGCGCTGTTGCACGCCTTGTTGCATAACCACGGTCGGGTGCTGTCGAGTGAGCAATTGAAGGACAGCGTCTATGGCTTCGGCGATGAAGTGGAGAGCAATGCACTCAACGTGCACATCCACCATCTGCGTCGAAAGCTGGGCCACACGATCGTCGAAACCGTGCGTGGCTTGGGTTATCGCCTCGGTCCAGCGGATGCCAAGAGCACCGGCCCGGAGGCGCCATGATGAGTTTAAGGGTGCGCCTGAGCCTGATTCTCGGGTCGGTGTTCGTTTTGATCTGGGCCCTGGCAGCGGCCTGGATGCTCTGCGATTTGCGCAGCCAGATGATGCTGTCCCTCGACCAGCGTCTGGGCGCGTCGGCGCACATGGTTGCCGGTCTGCTTGAGCAGTTGCCGACGCCTGGCAAAAGTGACGGCACGCCTCTGAGTGCCGAGCAATTGGGTATTCCCGGCGGGCTCGCGTGCCAGGTCAGTTCGCTGCGGGGGGAGGTGCTGGTGCGCAGTCATGCCGACCCCGATCAGGCCCTCGACGCCCAGCAGTCGGGCTTTCACGATCAAATGATCAATGACGAACACTGGCGCAGTTTCACCCTGACCCAGGGTGATCTGCGCATTACCACGGCAGATCGACAGGCTGAACGCGACACCCTCCAGCATTCCATCTTGCTCGCGGCGTCGGTGCCGGTGGCGGTGGCCTTGTTCGGTAGCCTGGCGTTGCTGTGGCTGGGCATTGGTCAGGGTTTGGCGCCGCTCAATCGAATGCGCGATGCCTTGAAGCGGCGCAGTGCGGACTCCGTCGAGCCGCTGCACGTCCCCGATCTGCCCAGCGAGCTGCAGCCGTTACTGGATACCCAGAATCAATTGTTCCAGCGCATCGCCCAGACCCTTGAGCGCGAGCGCCGCCTGACCGGTGATGCCGCCCATGAACTGCGCAGCCCGCTGACCGCTATCAAAACCCACCTGCAAGTGGCACGCATGACCGAAGGCCCGGTGCGGGATCGCTCATTGGCCCACGCGGAAGAGGGTGCCGACCGTCTGCACCGAACTCTTGAGCAATTGCTGTTACTGGCCAGGGTGGAGGGCAGTCTGTCGTTTGATGATGGGGTGCAGTGCAGCGCTGAAGAGGTTGCGCGGTTGGCCATCCACGACGCTAGCCTGGGCGACAGTTCGCGCATCGAGCTGCACATGCCGAAGAATCTCTCCCTCGCGGCGGTGGAGATGCCTGCGGTATTGGCCGTCGCCGCGTTGCGCAATCTGCTGGATAACGCGTTGCGCCACACGCCTGCCGAGGCACAGGTCGAGCTGAGCCTTGAGACCGATGCGCACACCGCCTGCTTCCGTGTGCGCGACCACGGCCCCGGGATTGCGAGCGAGGACCTGCAGCACCTCACCGAACGCTTCTGGCGCAACGGTAAAAGCCCTGGAAGCGGCCTGGGCCTGGCCATCGTCCAAGCCATTGTTCAGCGCTGCGCTTGCTCCCTGACATTCGACAGCCAACCTGATGGTTTGCGCGTCGAACTGCGTGTGCCACTGCGGAGCAATCAGGCGAAGTAGCCCCCTGCATTGATGATGGATCAAGGCTCAGGCCCGGGCCTGTTGACTCGGGTCAAGGCCTGTCGGCGGGTGTGCTGCTATTCTGCGCGCAGTAGCTGGATGCTCGCGGTGTTGCGGATGTCTGTCTGAATCAGGTCATGAAGGATCAGTGGGGATGGACATGAATGCACCCGAGACCGTGCCGGCGCAGCCTGCGGCCCGCATCAAATTCCCTGTGGGGTTGGTGGTTGCCGCGCTGGTAATGGTGGGCGTGCTGCTCTTGCCGTTGCCGACCGACTTGCCTGTCGCAGGCCATCGGATGCTGGCGATTCTGGCGTTCGCCGTGGTTGTCTGGATTACCGAGGCCGTGTCGTACGAAGCCAGCGCGATCATGATTACCTCGCTCATGGCGTTTTTGCTGGGGACCGCGCCGACGCTTCAGGACCCTTCGGTGATTTACGGTTCTTCTGCCGCGATTACCATGGCGTTGACCGGGTTTTCCAACGCCGCGCTGGCGCTGGTCGTGGGTGCGCTGTTCATCGCCGCGGCCATGACCCATACCGGGCTGGATCGGCGCATAGCGCTGGTTACGCTGTCGCGGATCGGTACCAGCACCCGACGCATCATGCTCGGCGCCATCGTGGTGACGATTTTACTGAGCCTTGTGGTCCCCAGTGCGACGGCGCGCAGTGCCTGTGTCGTGCCCATCATGATGGGGGTCATTGCTGCATTTGGTGTGGATAAACGCTCGAATATCGCCGCCGCGATCATGATCATCGTGGCGCAGGGCACCAGCATCTGGAACGTCGGGATTCAGACCGCCGCCGCGCAGAACCTGCTGACGGCCGGGTTCATGGACAAAATGCTGGGTCAGCGTGTGGCCTGGATCGACTGGCTGATTGCCGGCGCTCCGTGGGCAATCATCATGTCTGGTGTGTTGATGTTCCTGGTGCTGAAAATGCTCCCGCCTGAAAGCGACAGCATTCCCGGCGGCAAGGAGGCGGTTGCCAAGTCGTTGGCCGATATCGGGCCCATGACCGGCGCGCAGAAACGTCTGTTGACCGTCTCGATACTGCTGCTTCTGGTCTGGGCCACCGAGGGCAAGCTGCACAGCTTCGACACCACCTCGACGACCTATGCCGGGCTGGTGATTCTGCTGCTGCCGCGCTGGGGGATCATGACCTGGAAGGATGTGCAGTCGCGGATTCCATGGGGCACGGTGATTGTGTTCGGAGTGGGGATCAGCCTCGGCACAGCGCTCCTGACCACCCATGCGGGTCAATGGCTTGGCACTCAGGTGGTCAGCCATACCGGCCTGGACCAAGTGGGTCCGCTGGGCGTCTTCGCAATCCTCGGGGCGTTTCTGATCTTGATTCACCTGGGTTTCGCCAGTGCAACCGCGCTGACCTCGGCCATGTTGCCGATCCTGATTGCCGTGCTGCAAACCTTGCCCGGCGATTTCAATCGACTGGGCATGACCATGCTGCTGGGCTTCGCGGTCAGCTACGGCTTCATCCTGCCGGTCAATGCACCGCAGAATATGGTGTGCCTGGGCACGGAAACTTTCACCGCCAAACAATTCGCCCGGGTCGGCCTGGTCGTCACGCTGATTGGGTACCTGCTGATGCTGGTGTTCGGCGCGACCTACTGGAAGTGGCTAGGCTGGATGTAAGGGTTTTTCGCGAAGCGCTGAGCATGGTTTTGCTGACGCGCGGAAGACCGTTCCTCAGACAGGCCTTTGATTCTTAAGCCTAATCCCGGACAATCGCGCCCCTCTTAAGGTTGGGGGCGCGGACTGTAAAGTGTTGTGATCCGCCCCGGCCTTGCAGTAATGACTGGCTAGCGGAGATGTCGAGCGGATGAATGACCAGGCCACCAGCGTCGATGAACGCGTTGAATCGGTGCCAGCGGGCGTTGCCTCCTGGAGCCACCATGACACCACCTGGATGTTGGGCCTGTTTGGCACGGCAATCGGTGCAGGTACGTTGTTTCTGCCGATCAACGCCGGTATCGGGGGCTTCTGGCCTCTGCTGATTCTGGCTGTGCTGGCGTTCCCCATGACGTTCTACGCCCACCGTGGCTTGACCCGGTTTGTATTGTCCGGACGCGAAGGCGCTGACATCACCGAGGTCGTCGAACAGCATTTCGGCAAGACTGCCGGCGCGCTGATTACCTTGCTGTATTTCTTTGCGGTGTTCCCGATCCTGCTGATTTACAGCGTGGCGTTGACCAATACCGTGGGCAGTTTTCTCGAGCATCAACTGCATGTGCAACCGCCACCCAGAGCGCTGCTGGCATTTTTGCTGATCGTCGGGCTATTGGCTGTGGTGCGCTGTGGCGAGAAGGCAATCGTCAAGGCGATGAGCCTGATGGTTTACCCCTTCATCGTTGCGTTGCTGTTCCTGGCGGTGTTTCTGATCCCGCACTGGAATGGCGGGATCCTGGCCACCGCGACCACGCTGCCTGAACCCTCGGCGTTGTTGCACACCTTGTGGCTGGCGATTCCGGTGATGGTCTTCTCGTTCAACCATTCGCCGATCATCTCGGCCTTCGCCGTGGACCAGAAGCGCCAGTACGGCAGTCACGCCGAAGTACGCAGCTCGCAGATTCTCGCGCGCGCCCACGGCCTGATGGTGGTGATGGTGCTGTTCTTTGTGTTCAGTTGCGTGCTGACCTTGTCGCCGCTGCAACTGGCTGAAGCCAAGGCGCAGAACCTGTCGATCCTGTCCTACCTGGCCAATCACTTCAGCAACCCGACGATTGCTTTCGTCGCGCCGCTGATTGCCTTTGTGGCCATTACCAAGTCGTTTCTGGGTCACTACATTGGTGCCAGTGAAGGCCTTAAAGGCCTGGTCGTCAAAACCGGGCGTCGTCCGGCGCCGCGTACTCTGGATCGGCTGACAGCGGCATTCATGTTGCTGGTCTGCTGGCTGGTGGCGACGTTGAATCCGAGCATCCTCGGCATGATCGAAACCCTGGGCGGGCCGGTTATCGCCGCGCTGTTGTTCCTGATGCCGATGTACGCCATTCATAAAGTCCCGGCGATGCGTCGTTACGCGGGCAAGGCGTCCAATGTCTTTGTGACTGTGGTCGGTCTGGTGGCTATTTCGGCGTTGGTTTATTCGTTGATCGACTGATCGGCATCAGAGGGGAATCGCGCTCACATGGGCGTTTTGGCGCGATCAACCCTCGATTACCTGACTGTTCCTGAACCGTTCCTGAAGAAGTTTCTGATAGACCCGTCGGATGCTTTTCAGCGGTTTACTCCCCTTGATACCGAGGCGTAAGCTTCGCTCGTTTTCACCAATTGCGGAGACCCACAGTGGGTACTTGTTCGAGCGACAGTAGTCGGCCGGTTTTGATAACCGGCATATTCTCGGCACGATAACGCGCAGATTCCCTTGCCGTTGTCTCGCCGAAAAGCGAGAAGCGGCAGCCCGACAGACCTGACCAGGTTCCTGTCCCGAAGTCCTCTCATCGACGCTGAACAGTGCGTGTTGACCGACCCCCGAGTCGGTCATCGCGGTGCTGCGGACGCGCGTGTCGTTTTCGACATGCGGGCCAAGCCTGCCTTGCCGATAAGTCGAGCAGGGCTTCAGGTTGGCTGTGCCTGCCAAGAGGTCTCCTGCCGTAAACCGTTAGGGGAACAGCGATGAAACTCACCCTTTTGAAAGAATTTTTCGCAGGTTTTCTGCGGACCCGGCATTTCTCCCGGCACTTCCGTCGATTGGCGCTGCTCGACAGCGTGACCGATGCCACGGTCAGCCGTGAGGTGCCGCCGACCTTGGCACAAACCCTGGTGGCGGGGGCCAACAGTGATGCGCGTGCTTTGCTGGAGAAACTCGGCAGCCACAACGAAGGCCTGAGCGACAGCGAAGCCGAAGCACTGCGCGAGCAATACGGCCTCAACGAGGTCGAGCATGAGCAACCGCTGCCATGGTGGATTCACCTGTGGCATTGCTATAAAAACCCCTTCAACCTGCTGCTGACCTTGCTGGCGGTCATCTCCTGGCTGACCGAAGACATGAAAGCTGCCACCGTGATTTTCTCGATGGTGGTGCTTTCGACGTTGCTGCGCTTCTGGCAGGAAGCCAAGTCGAACAAGGCCGCTGACGCCCTCAAGGCGATGGTGAGCAACACCGCGACCGTCATGCGTCGGGGGGCCAGTGAAGAAGCGACGCCGATGTTCGCCAGATTTTATGGTGCTGCAGCGGCGGTTCAAGGTGCATCGCGGATCGAACTGCCGATCAAGCAACTGGTGCCCGGTGACCTGATTGTGTTGTCGGCGGGTGACATGATCCCGGCTGACTGCCGGGTGCTCAGCGCCAAGGACCTGTTCGTCAGCCAAGCGGCGATGACGGGTGAATCCATGCCGGTCGAGAAGTACGCGCGTCAGCAGGATGCCGGCACCCACAACCCGCTGGACCTGGAAAATATTCTGTTCATGGGCACCAACGTGGTGTCCGGTGCCGCCACGGCGGTGATTCTGACCACGGGTAATAACACCTATTTTGGCGCGCTGGCTCAACGGGTCAGCGCTACCGACCGCGCCCCGACTTCGTTTCAAACCGGGGTTAACAAAGTCAGCTGGTTGCTGATCCGCTTCATGTTCGTGATGGCGCCACTGGTGCTGTTCATCAACGGTTTCACCAAGGGCGACTGGACTCAGGCGCTGCTCTTCACGCTGTCCATCGCAGTCGGGTTGACCCCGGAAATGCTGCCGATGATCGTCACCTCGACCCTGGCCAAAGGCGCGGTGTTCCTGTCGCGCAAGAAGGTCATCGTCAAACGCCTTGATGCGATCCAGAACTTCGGCGCCATGGACGTGCTGTGCACGGACAAAACCGGCACGCTGACGCAGGACAAGATTTTCCTCGCACGCCACGTTGACGTCTGGGGCGATGAGTCGGACGACGTCCTGGAAATGGCGTATCTGAATAGTTATTACCAGACGGGTCTGAAAAACCTGCTGGACGTGGCGGTGCTGGAGCACGTTGAAGTGCACCGCGAGCTGAAAGTCGCCACCGCGTTTCAGAAGGTCGATGAAATCCCCTTCGACTTCACCCGCCGGCGCATGTCGGTGGTGGTGGCCGAGCAGGATCAGGCACACGTGTTGATTTGCAAAGGTGCTGTGGAAGAAGTACTGGCGGTGTGCAAGCGTGTTCGCCATGGCGATGACGATGAAGCGCTGAGTGCTGAACTGCTGGCGCGTATTCGTCAGGTGACTGCGGCATTCAACGAAGAGGGTCTGCGGGTTGTGGCGGTGGCTGCTCGTTCAATGGCGCCGGGTCGAGACACCTACAGTCTGGCGGATGAACAAGAGCTGACATTGATCGGCTATGTGGCGTTCCTCGATCCTCCCAAGGAAAGCACCGCTCCGGCGCTCAAGGCGTTGGCCGCGCACGGTGTGGCAGTAAAAGTATTGACCGGCGATAACGAGCTGGTGACCGCGAAAATCTGCCGTGAAGTGGGCCTCGAGCAACAAGGGCTGCTGCTCGGGGGGGATGTCGAGCGCATGAGCGATGCTGAATTGGCCGTCGCGGTGGAGACCACCAACGTATTCGCCAAGCTCACGCCTGCGCACAAGGAACGCATTGTGCGCATGCTCAAAGCCAACGGGCACGTGGTCGGGTTTATGGGCGACGGCATCAACGACGCTCCGGCGTTGCGTACGGCCGACATCGGTATTTCAGTCGACAGCGCGGTGGACATCGCCAAGGAAGCGGCCGATATCATCCTTCTGGAAAAAAGTCTGATGGTCCTGGAGGAGGGCGTACTGGAAGGCCGTCGGACCTTCGCCAACATGCTCAAGTACATCAAAATGACCGCCAGCTCCAACTTCGGTAACGTGTTCTCGGTACTGGTGGCCAGCGCGTTCATCCCGTTCTTGCCAATGTTGCCTATGCATCTGCTGGTGCAAAACCTGCTGTACGATATTTCGCAGATTGCCATCCCCTTCGATAACGTCGATGAGGAAATGCTCAAACAACCGCAGCGTTGGCAGCCAGGGGATGTCGGGCGCTTTATGCTGTTCTTCGGACCGATCAGCTCGATCTTCGACATCACCACCTTTGCCTTGATGTGGTACGTGTTCGACGCCAATACCCCAGACCATCAAACCCTGTTCCAGTCGGGCTGGTTTGTCGTCGGGCTGCTGACCCAGACCTTGATCGTGCACATGATCCGCACGCCGAAGATCCCGTTCCTGCAAAGCCGCGCGGCCATGCCGCTGATGGTGATGACCTTCGTCATCATGGCCGTGGGGATCTTCCTGCCGATGGGGCCGCTGGCGCACT
The DNA here is from genome assembly GCF_056680355.1 of Pseudomonas sp. ASL8. Lineage (NCBI taxonomy): Bacteria > Pseudomonadati > Pseudomonadota > Gammaproteobacteria > Pseudomonadales > Pseudomonadaceae > Pseudomonas > Pseudomonas sp. ASL8. Next base: position 3,064,185 of record NZ_CM155278.1, read on the forward strand.
ACTTCAAACTGCAAGCGTTGCCGTCGCTGTACTTCGCCTTTCTGCCGGTGATTCTGCTGGCGTACATGGGCCTGACCCAGGCGGTGAAAGGCTTCTACATCCGACGCTTCGGCTGGCAGTGACAGGCCTGGCTGAATAGTCTTCGCTCTTCTGTAGGAGCAGACTTGTCTGCGAAAGCCGCAACGCGGTGTGCCTGACAGACCTCGTTGAATGGTCTTCGCTGACGAGTCAGCTCCTACGGAAAGGCTGTAACTCATTGAATGATAATCGTTTTATTTGGTGGGATTTCCGGCCGAACGCTGACCCCTCGGTTTCTGCGCGACAGCGCGCTACACAGGGTCCGTTTTCTTTTTGACGAAGTGCCCGTGCATCTCAATGGTCAGGGTCTCGACGCGTTCGGTCAGGGCTTTGGTCATTTCGGTCAGGCGGGTGTTCTGCTCGAGCAGTTGAAGCATTTGCGCAGCGTTCTGTGCGGCCATTGCCATGCGCTGCTCATTGGCTAACGCCAGTGCTTCACGGTGCTGCGCATCGGCATCTGCGTGGGCTTTGTCCCGTGCGGCTTGACGGGTCTGGGCGAGCAGGATCAAGGGCGCGGCGTAGGCCGCTTGCAGGCTGAACGCCAGGTTGAGCAGGATGAACGGATAGACGTCGAATTGGGTGAAGCCACTCAGGTTGACCCCGATCCACAGCACGACGATCAACGTTTGCCCGCCAAGAAACATTGGCGTGCCAAAGAAGCGTGCGAATGCTTCAGCCTTGAGAGCAAAGCTGTCGTTGCCAAACGTGGGCGACAGGTGGGCATGCTGCTTGTGGAAGCGCAAGTGATCGACATGCGCCTTCTTCGGAGCAGTCGGTGCGGCGGGATCGGAAGCGGGGGAGTCGGGCGCGGCGGCAGTCATGAAAAATTCCTGATGCTCAAGTAAACGGACGGGCACTAACGCCCTTGCCGCCACTATAGCCGCACTCCAGCCGCCTCGATATGTTCGGCAAGCCGATACCGCCGGTCGCTCTTAATCAGGGTGCAAGGGCTTGGACACCTGCATGATGTGCGCATAGTCGTAGACGTATTGCCGACCCGCATGGCTGGTCAGTCGCAGCTCCTCGATCAGTAGGCGCTCTTTCTTGCTCAGATATAACAACCCAGGATGGTCATCGGACTTGAGGCGATCACGTTCATGGGCGTCAGGGAAAGTGATGACGTTCGTCATGAAAAATCTCCTTGCGTATTGAGTCCTTGTTCCCGGATGTCTGTCCAGGCCACTGGTGATGTAGCGACAGTGCACCTTACCCAGAAAAAGTTGGGGGGATCAACCCTGCAAACGGATAGGTTTCACATCACGTGAGTGACTTCGAACGATTGGCGCGCGCCGTTGATGGTGATTTCTACGGTATCCCCCTCCGCCTTGCCGAGCAGGTTTTGCCCCAGCGGCGCGCGGGCCGTGATGACCGTGATCAATACGTCGCCCTGGTAGATCTTCAAGCCTGCGGCATCGGGCCCGAGGAATAACTGCTGCTGGCTGCCGTTGCCGGCCTCCAGGCTGAGCAGGTCGCCGATTTGAATCCCGCGTTGCTCGTCGAAAGGTCGCAGGCTCAGGTTCTGGTACAGCACCAGCGACTGGCGGATTTCCTCGACGCGCCGTGCTTGACCTGCTGCCAGGTACGACGCTTCGAGGCCCAGGGTGTCGTACTTGTTTTCGGCGATATTTTCTTCGTGGGTCGCGGTTTCGTAGGCGGTCTGGGCCGCACGTTGCGCAACGTCCAGATCAACGACGAGTCTGGCGATGATCAGTTCGAGTACAGACTGCTTATTCAGGGTTGATTGCATCAGGCCTAACCACAAAACTGACTGACATTGGCCCGGGTTTTTTCACTGGGCGCGGTTTGATCCTGCTGTAGCCAGAATTGGCATTTCGGCGCGCTGAGGCGTTTTTCCTGAGCGGCCTGATTCTGTTCCTGGGCTTGCTGGGCCTGGCTGTCCTGCAGGTTCTGTTTGTACTTGTCGAACATCGGGTTTTCCGACGCCGGTTGCGCCGGAGGACGCGAGCCGAGGGTGGAGGCCTTGAACTGGCTGACAACGCTGTTCAATGCGCTGACCTGACTGGCGAGCGTCGTGGTGTAAGCCAGTCCCACCGTCACCGCGATAGCGATGAACCCGAGCCAGACGCCCAAGGCAATGCAAATAATCAATTTCAGGGGTTGAGAGAGCATTGCAAGTTCCTGGCGTGATCAGCGGATGCCGACGATTGTCGCACGACAGACGGCCGAAGCTGGAGCTTACAGGCCGTTATGACAGACAATCAGCGGCTTTAGCGTTTCTTCTTTAGGGAACCAGGCATGAAAGTCTCCTGGGATATTTTCTGCAACGTTGTCGATAACTACGGCGATATCGGTGTTACGTGGCGTCTGGCCCGGCAATTGGCGGCGGAGTACCCCTTCGCGGTACGTTTGTGGGTAGATGATTTACAGCCCTTCGTGCGGCTGTGTCCGGGTGCCCAAGTGGACGCCGCGCAGCAGTGGCAGGAGGGGGTCAGCGTCTGCCATTGGACCAAGGACTGGCAGCCGACCGAACCGGCGGACGTGGTGATCGAGTCGTTTGCCTGCCGTTTGCCCCAGGCGTATCGGGACGCCATGCCTCAACGCATGCGCCCGCCGCTGTGGCTGAACCTGGACTACCTCAGCGCCGAGGAGTGGGTGTCCGGTTGCCATGCGTTGCCATCACCGCAATCCAACGGCCTGCGCAAGATTTTCTTCTTTCCCGGGTTTCGTCAGACGACCGGGGGCTTGTTGCGCGAAGCCGGCTTGCTCGATCAGCGCCACGCTTTCCAGCAGGACCAAGCCCTGCAGCGAACCTTTTTACGAAGCTTGGGCGTGGTTCCGGAGGAAGGCGCGCGCCTGATGTCGCTGTTCTCCTATGAAAACGCCGGGCTGGCCAGTTGGCTGACGGCATTGGCCGCCGACAGCCGACCGACCCACTTGTTGGTGCCGGAAGGGCGCATTCTGGGCGCCCTGCAGCGTTGGCTGGGCGTCGAGGGTTTGCGGCCGGGAGCCTTGGAAGTCCGTGATTCGCTGACGGTCCACGTGCTGCCATTCGTCCGACAGGAGGACTATGACCGCCTCCTGTGGTGCTGCGATTTCAACGCCGTACGCGGGGAAGACTCGTTTGTTCGTGCACAATGGGCCGGTCGACCGTTCCTCTGGCACATCTATGAACAAGATGACGATGCACACTGGGTCAAGCTCGACGCGTTCCTCGATCTCTATCTCCAGGGCCTCTCGCCTGCGGCTGCCCAGGCACTGAGGGATGTTTGGCGAGCCTGGAATGCCGGACAGGACATGGGTCAAAGCTGGTCTGATGTACTGCAACACTGGTCGGAAGTCACCCGGCACGCCGAATACTGGTGTCAGGAGCAGGCTTCGCAGGCAGATCTTGCAGCGGCTCTAGTACAGTTTTACCGAAATTGGATATGATGCGCGGCCTAGATATTTGTAAATCCATCCAAATTCGGATATTCGTAATGAAAACTGGTAAAGAACTGAAACCCGGCACCGTGATTCGGCTCGAGAATGACCCTTGGTTGGTTCAGAAAGCTGAATTCACCAAGTCCGGTCGTAACAGCGCGATCATGAAAACCAAGTTGAAGAACCTGTTGACCGGTTACAAGACCGAGATCGTGTACAGCGCCGACGACAAACTGGACGACGTGATCCTTGATCGCAAGGCCGCCACGCTGTCTTTCATCAGCGGCGACACCTACACGTTCATGGACACCACCGACTACACCATGTACGAGCTGAACGCTGAAGACCTGGAAGCTGTTCTGCCGTTCATCGAAGAAGGCATGACTGACGTTTGCGAAGCGATCTTCTTTGAAGAACGCCTGGTTTCCGTCGAGCTGCCGACTACCATCATTCGTGAAGTTGACTACACCGAAGGTTCCGCACGTGGCGACACGTCGGGCAAGGTGATGAAGCCAGCCAAACTGAAAAACGGTACCGAGCTGAGCGTTGCTGACTTCGTCAACATCGGCGACAGGATCGAGATCGACACACGTGATGGCGGTTCTTACAAAGGCCGCGCTAAATAAGCGTTGTCTTGTTCCGCAACACACGAAAGCCCGACCATCGAGTCGGGCTTTTTTGTACGTGTTGATGGGTGAAGTAGGCGGCTTGCTTCACCATCAGCGAGTCAGACCGTGACGTGCAACCGTACATCGACGTTGCCACGGGTGGCGTTGGAGTAAGGACAAACCAGGTGAGCGGCTTCGACCAACTGCTGTGCGTCGGCGAGCTCCAGGCCTGGCAGGCTGATGTGCAGGTCGATGTCCAGACCAAAACCACCGGGGATCTGGCCGATACCGACGTGGGCGGTGATCGAAGCGTCTGCCGGGACAGTGCGTTTTTCTTGACCAGCAACGAATTTCAGCGCGCCGATGAAGCAGGCCGAGTAGCCCGCAGCGAATAGTTGCTCAGGGTTGGTGGCTTCGCCGCCAGCGCCGCCCAGTTCTTTTGGGGTAGCCAGTTTGACGTCGAGGATGTTGTCGCTGGAAACAGCGCGACCATCACGGCCACCGGTAGCGGTTGCGACAGCGGTATAGAGCGTGTTCATGGTGAGTCCTCATAGCGTTTATTTTAAATAGCGCGCCAAATGTTTGCGCGCTAACTAAATGAGCGGCAAATGTATCGCTCGAATAGTTAGTGCGCAAGATAAATAGTGAGGAATGTGATGACCGGCGGGTTTTAGGGGCGGGGCGCGCGCGCCTTTGTCTGATAAATCGTCTTCGCGGTGTGACGGTCAGTCAAAGGCTGTCGTGCAAATTCCCACGCAGGGCGAGCAGTTCGCTTTGCAGATTTTTCAGCGTGTCCACCGTCGTGCCTGTGGCGGCGAAGATGCAGGAGGGCACGCTTTTGGCTTTTTCGCGTAACGCACGGCCTTGCTCGGTGAGGTTCAGCCGCACAACACGTTCGTCTTCCTTGCTCCGGGTGCGGCTCAGCAGGCCTTCGCCTTCAAGGCGTTTGAGCAAGGGTGTCAGGGAGCCCGGGTCGGTCAGCAGGCGCGTGCTGACTTCACCCACCGTCATGCCGTCGTGTTCCCAGAGCACCATCATCGCCAGGTACTGTGGATAAGTCAGGCCCAAGGCTTGCAGCAAAGGCTTGTAGACCTTGGTCATCATCAACGATGTCGAGTAAAGGGCGAAGCACAGCTGACTGTCGAGCAGCAAATGGTTGCCATTGTCTGCGTTGCGGGTGGAGCTGTCGTCAGCGCTCATGTGAGAGTCCTGTGTGCGGTAATGCGCTCTAATTTAGTGCCGCGATCTTTAATGCACCAGATAAATTCTACGGCTCAGCGTCAGTCGCCGTCGCATTCATGAAAGGTGAAGCCTCTGTGCATGGAATGTGAAGGCGTTGAGCCTGCCTATGCGTTTCCCTGCGTCATCGGACTGCGTAGCATGCGCCCATGGATTGACTGGGGACGCGGTGTGATTGAAATCGGGATGTATGTTTTATTGGGCACCGTCATGGGGACGTTGGGTGGGTTGTTTGGTATCGGCGGCGGACTGGTCGCGATTCCTGCGCTGGGGGTGTTGTTTGGTCTGAACCAGCAAATGGCACAAGGCACGGCGTTGCTCATGGTCTTGCCTAACGTGTTATTGGCATTGTTGCGTTATCACCAGCGCAACCGGATCTCCCTGCGCAATGCCCTGATGCTGATCATTCCCGGCTTTTGCTTCGCCTGGCTGACGTCGTTGTGGGCGGTGCGCCTGGATGCGCACAGCATGCGTCTGGGCTTCGTCGCGTTCTTGATTGTGTTGACGCTGTTCAACCTGATTCAGATGTATTGGCACAAGGGCCAGGCCAGCAGCGAATTGCGGCATGTGAAATGGCTTTGGCTGCTGGGTGTCGGCTCGGGGATGACGGGCGGCCTGTTCGGTGTCGGTGGCGGGGTGGTGGCGACCCCGATTCTGACCGGCGTGTTCGGCGCGACACAGGTGGCGGCGCAAGGGTTGGCGCTGGCGTTGGCAGCGCCCAGCACCGCCATCACGTTGGTTACTTACGCGGTGCATGACCACGTCAACTGGCAGATGGGCATTCCCTTGGCGGTGGGCGGCCTGCTGAGCATCAGTTGGGGCGTGAGGTTGGCGCATTCACTGCCCGAAAGACTCCTGCGTTCGCTGTTCTGCGGCTTTCTGGTGATTTGCGCCGTGGTGCTCGCGTTTAAAGTTTGAAGCCGTCAGCGATGTGTTCGGCCAGGCATTCGGTGACCGGCGAGGTATTTTTCGGATTGCGCAGCAGCACAATGCTGGCGGACGGCAATTGCGGCATTCCTTCGGCCTCGCCAATGATGCGCAGGTCCGGTGTGAGCAAGCTCTCGAGTTGCGCAGTCACCGCCAGACCAGCGGTGACCACGGCACTGATCGCCGACAGGCTGGCGCTGGTGTAAGCGATACGGTACTCGCGCTGCATCGCGTCCAGCGCATTGCAGGCCCATATCCGGCAAAAACAGTCGGTGTTGAACATCGCCAGCGGCAGCGGCGTTTGTTCGTGAGGGCAAAAACCTCGCGCCTCCATCCAGACAAAGCGCTCCTGACGCAAAATCTGGCCGATTTCGGTGCCCGGTTCTCGGGTGACGATGCTCAAGTCCAGGTCCTGGCGCTGTAGCAGTTGCTTGGAGGGTTCGCAGTGAACTTCCACCTGCACCAGAGGATAGGCCTGGGCGAAGCGCGACAGAATCCCCGGCAGAAACCGCATCACGTAGTCGTCCGGCGAGCCAATTTTCACCACGCCGACCATGTGCGGCTCACGCAAGGTGTTGAACACTTCGCTGTGCAGTTTGAGGATGCGTCGGGCATAACCGAGCAGCACCTGGCCCTCGACTGTGAGGCTGACGGTGCGACCGTCCTTTTGAAAGAGTGAGCGCTGAAGAATGTCTTCTTCCAGGCGTTTCATCTGCATGCTGACCGCCGATTGCGTGCGGTTGACGACTTCTCCGGCACGGGTGAACCCGCCCTCGTCGGCAATCGCGACAAAGGTGCGCAACAGCTCGCTGTCGATGCTCGGGTAGGTGGCCATTCATCAATCTCCCAGATGCAGCGCATAAGAAACATTCGTTGGATTGATCTTAGCGCTGGCGCGAGACTTTAGTCATCCCCACTTGGAGGACAAGATGATGAAAGGTCAAAAAGGTTATGTGCTGGTGCAGGGCAGGGTGAATCGCAGTTCATTGGGTACACGCCTGATCAGCATGATCACGCGCCAGTTGCTGCGCTGGTATGAACTGCATCGTCAGCGCCAACAACTGGCGAGCCTGAGTGATGACGCCCTGAAGGACATCGGCCTGAGTCGTGCCGATACCCAGCAAGAAGTCGAGCGGCCGTTCTGGAATGACCCAATGAAACGCTGACAGCACGGCGGTCGATCAGGTAGCGTTGTGGACTGAACAGGAGGTTCTGTATGTCCGCAGGTCTATCGCTCAAACAGGCACGGCGCATGGCGCTGGCCGCCCAGGGATTCAACGGGCGCCAGCCGCCAGCCTCGATCAAGGCCGCGCACATCACCCAGATGATCGAGCGCTTGGGCGTTCTGCAGATCGATTCGGTCAATGCCTTGGTGCGTTCGCACTACCTGCCGCTGTATTCCCGTCTGGGTAACTATCCCCAACCGTTGCTGGATCAAGTGGCCTGGAGCCAGGGCCGGCAGCGCAAGTTGTTCGAGTACTGGGGGCATGAAGCCTCGTTATTGCCGCTCAGTCTTTATCCCTTGCTGCGCTGGCGGATGCGTCAGGCGTCCCAGGGTGTCGGGATCTATCAGGAGATGGCTAAATTCGGACGCGAACAGCAAGCGACCATTGCCCGTGTCTTACAGGTGGTTCGCGAGCGAGGTGCGCTCGGCGCCGGGAGCCTGAGCAGTCGCCAGGAGCGCGCGGGCCCTTGGTGGGACTGGAGCGCGGAGAAACATGCCCTGGAGTGGTTGTTTGCCGCCGGTGAAGTGACGGTGGCGGGTCGTCGTGGCTTCGAGCGCTTGTATGACCTGCCTGAGCGGGTATTGCCCGTCGCGATTCTCGATCACCCGGAACTGAGTGACGCCGAGGCCCAGCGCGGTTTGTTGTTGCACGCCGCGACGGCGCTGGGGGTGGGGACTGACAAAGACCTGCGCGATTACTTCCGCCTGAGTCCGGCGCAAAGTCGTGCGGGTCTGGCCGAGTTGGTAGAGGCGGGCGCGTTGCAGGTGGTGCAGGTCGACAGTTGGCGCCAGCCCGCGTATTGCCTGCCGGAGATCAAACTGCCGCGCAAAGTATCGGCCAGTGCCTTGCTGTCGCCTTTCGATTCGCTGATCTGGGAACGCAGTCGCACCGAGCGGTTGTTCGACTTTCGCTATCGCCTGGAGATCTACACCCCGCAGCACAAACGGGTGTACGGCTACTACGTGTTGCCGTTTTTGCACAACGAACGGATCGCCGCGCGAGTCGACTTGCGGGCTGAGCGAGGGTTGGGACGGTTGGCGGTACACGCGGTGCATGAGGAAGAAAGCGGGCTGGACGAGGAGGGCATGCAGGCGCTGGCGCGAAATCTGCGGCAACTGGCCGACTGGCTGGGATTGCCGGATATTCAGATCAATTGTCAGCGGGCGAGCGCGACACGGTTACGGGTGGCATCCGGCTCGTTGTAGGCGCCGTCAAAGGCTGCAATAAGGCTGGAGTCGATCCCAGCCTTTGGCAGCGCCTACATTAGAAACGGCTCAATCAGTGCCGAACCTGTTTCAACGTCTCGGCAATCAAAAACGCCAATTCCAGCGACTGGTCGGCGTTCATCCGTGGGTCGCAGTGGGTGTGGTAACGATCAGACAGGCCGTCTTCGGTGATCGGGCGTGCGCCGCCGATGCATTCGGTGACGTTCTGACCGGTCATCTCGATATGGATCCCCCCAGCGTAAGTGCCTTCGGCCTGATGCACCTGGAAGAACTGTTTGACCTCGTTGAGAATCTGCGCGAAGTCACGGGTCTTGTAGCCGCTGCTGGCCTTGATCGTGTTGCCGTGCATCGGGTCGGAGCTCCACAGCACCTTGCGACCTTCGCGTTCGACTGCCCGAATCAGTTGCGGCAGGTGATCGCCCACCTTGTTCGCACCCATGCGGGCGATCAGGTTCAGGCGGCCTGGATCGTTGTCCGGGTTGAGCGTGTCGATCAGGCGGATCAGGTCCTCGGGGTCCATGCTCGGGCCGACTTTGACCCCGATAGGGTTCTTGACCCCGCGCAGGAACTCGACATGGGCACCGTCCAGCTGTCGCGTGCGGTCGCCGATCCACAGCATGTGCGCCGAGCAATCGTAGTAATCGTTGGTCAGGCTGTCGCGGCGCACGAACGCTTCTTCGTAATTCAGCAGCAAGGCTTCGTGGGCGGTGAAAAAGCTGGTTTCACGCAATTGCGGCGAGGTGTCCATGCCGCACGCACGCATGAAGGCCAGGGTTTCGTCGATGCGGCCGGCCAGTTGGCTGTACTTTTCGGCCAGCGCTGAATTGGCGATGAAGTCGAGGTTCCACTGGTGCACCTGATGCAGGTCGGCAAAACCGCCCTGGGCGAATGCGCGCAGGAGGTTCAAGGTGGCCGTGGACTGGTGATACGCCTGCAAAAGACGGTCTGGATCGGGCACGCGGCTTTTTTCATCGAAGCCGATGCCGTTGACGATATCGCCCCGGTAGGCCGGGAGCGTCACGCCGCCAATGGTTTCATCGTTGGAGGAGCGAGGCTTGGCGAACTGACCGGCCATGCGTCCGACTTTGACCACCGGGCAGCCGGCGGCAAACGTCATGACGATGGCCATTTGCAGCAACACTTTGAAGGTGTCGCGAATCTTCGCTGCAGAGAACTCGACAAAGCTTTCTGCGCAGTCGCCACCTTGCAGCAGGAACGCGCGACCCTGGGTCACCTCGGAAAACTGACGCCGCAACTCTCGGGCTTCCCCGGCGAACACCAGCGGCGGATAACCGGCCAGGCTCTGCTCGACACGCAACAAGTGCGCGGCGTCGGGGTATTGAGGTTGCTGCTGAATAGGCATTGCCCGCCAGCTGTCGGGGCTCCAGGGTTGGCTCATGGTGAACTCTAAGTCAGTGCGGTCGGACGGCCATGTTAGCAGTTCAGTGCCTGGGTGCCAGCGGAGGGGGCTGTAGGCTCAATCAATAATTAACGTGACCTCTCGGGCCTTGTTCGCGGACAATCCGCGCGTTCGTACAGCAAGCTCGGTCTCGATTCTGCCCGTAGGGCGGAGCGACCGGGGCGCGCTAGGACGGTGTGGCAATGCTTTTGATGTGCATGTAGGAGCTGACTTGTCTGCGAATAAGCCCGGCACGGGCTTCCGGCGGGGCTGGGTTTGACTCAGAACGTGCGCTTGCGCGGTGAGGGTCAAGACGGGATCTGCAGGGTCAGCGTTTGTCTGAAGATTTTATTTATTTTTCAATTAGTTACTGGTTTTTTGATAGGAGCGGCAATGACTGAGGAGAGGGTGGAGCGTGTACTGGCTGAGGTGCACGATGATTTCGGCATGATTCGCGTGCTGGAAGTGGACGAGTATCGCTTCCTCGAATTCGGCGACGCCATCGAGCAAAGCTGCACGTTCACCGCCGACCCTAGCTGGCTGGAGTACGACTACACCCGCGCCATGCTGATTGGCGCGTTGTGCCACGAAGCGCCGGAAACTGCACTGTTTCTGGGCCTTGGCGCGGGGACATTGACCCAGGCTTGCCTCAAGTTTTTGCCGCTCGAAGACGTCGAAGCCATCGAGTTGCGCCCTGACGTACCGCGGCTGGCCATCGAGTTTCTCGGTCTGGATGACGACCCGCGCCTGTACATACGCATTGGCGATGCCCTTGAATTGCTCGGCACTGCCGAAACCGCCGACCTGATCTTCGTTGATTTGTACACCGATCTGGGCCCGGGTGTCGGTCATCTGGCCTGGCAATTTCTGGAAAACTGTCAGAAGCACCTCAATCCGGGTGGCTGGCTGGTGATCAATCAATGGGCGACCGATGACGGAAAACCCTTGGGCGCTGCGCTGTTGCGCGGTCTTTATCACCGCCACTATTGGGAACTGCCGGTGAAGGAGGGCAACGTGATTCTGATGGTGCCGGCGAACCTGGAGCAGACGTTGGACCTGCAACAACTGACCGAGCGCGCCGAAACCCTCGCGCCGCGCCTCGGTTATTCGCTGCTGCCGTTGATCAAGGCCATCCGCCCGGCGACGTGATTGTCGGGACCGCTAGTTGCCTTTGAAGTCGCCTGGCCTGCGTTCCAGCATCGCCCGTACGCCTTCTTTGGCGTCTTCGCTGTCCATGACGCTGCGAATGAGCTCTGGCAAGCTTTTCGCCGCTGCGGTTTCCCCCTCCAGCAATGCCTGACGGGCTGAAGCCAGGGTGATCCTGACCCCTAGCGGTGCTTGCTCGGCGATGCGCCCGGCCAGTTTGATCGCGCGGGGCAGCAAATCCTCGCTGGCCATGACTTCCTGAACCAGGCCCATTCGATAAGCCTCATGCGCGTCGAACTCGTCGCCAGTCAGCAGCCAGCGCATGGCATTGCCCCAACCCGCCCGCTGATGCAGGCGCAAGGTGGCGCCGCCAAACGCAAAGATCCCGCGCTGCACTTCCATTTGCGCAAAGCGGGTGTTGCTGGCGCACAGGTTGATGTCCGAGGCGAGCATCAGCTCAATGCCGATGGTCAGGCAGTAACCCTGCGCGGCGACGATCACCGGCTTGCTGACCCTGGGACCGGCGAACACGCCCCAGGGATCACACCCGCCTTCGGGCACTTCCCAGCCGCTGGCCAGGGTCGGTCCAGCCGAAGCCAGATCAAGGCCGGCCGTGAAATGCTCACCGTGGGCGAATACCACGGCCACTCTTGCCTCATCGTTGCGTTCGAACTCCCCGTAGGCGAGGCTCAGGTCATTGAGCAGGTCAAGGTCAAAGGCGTTGCGTTTGGCGACGCGATCCAAGCCTATCAGCATGATATGACCCCGCTGTTCGCGACTGACTCGGCCGATGGAGGGGGAGGGCATAGGCATAATCCTTGTGCGCAGAGTGGCATTTGACGTGCGGTGAACACCTGGATCAGTGAACCGTTTAAGCAGCGTGGCCTCGCGATACCGGGCCTTTGCAAAATAGACACTGCGACGAATTTACGCAAAGCCTGCGACGGACGGACGCGCAGCCATTATTTTGTTAAAAAACCCTCACTTTTGTGCGTAATTCCGGTATAGTGCGCGCCGGCCTTTAACAGGGCCCTCGTACAGGTATTGCAATTCCCCGAAGCCAGCTTCGGCTGCTTGTTCGCTCTGCGGACTATCCTTGACGATCCATTCATTCAAACGTTTTCGCAAATCCCCGCCGACAAAGCAGCCAGGGCGACTCTAGGGTCTTACACGGCACGCGCAGCTTTGGAACATGGGTCTTTGCGGATGCACTAGAGGCAGACCCATGACCCAGGAAATCGGCGGCTTCGCCGCTTTTGAACTACACCCTACTATTCTTGCAGCCGTTATCGCGACTGGCTACGAAGAGCCTTCGGCTATTCAGCAGCAATCTATCCCGATCATCATGGCCGGTCACGACATGATTGGTCAGGCGCAAACCGGTACGGGTAAAACCGCCGCGTTCGCCTTGCCGATCCTGCATCGCATCGACCCGACCAAACGCGAACCACAAGCGCTGATTCTTGCGCCAACTCGCGAACTGGCCCTGCAAGTAGCTACCGCTTTCGAAACCTACGCCAAGCAAATGCCGGGCGTAACGGTTGTGGCTGTCTACGGCGGTGCGCCGATGGGCCCGCAATTGAAAGCTATCCGTAATGGCGCGCAGATCGTTGTCGCCACGCCGGGTCGTCTGTGCGATCACCTTCGCCGTGACGAAAAAGTTCTCGCTACCGTGAACCACCTGGTTCTCGACGAAGCGGACGAAATGTTGAAGCTGGGTTTCATGGACGACCTCGAAGTTATCTTCAAGGCCTTGCCAGCGACCCGTCAGACCGTTCTGTTCTCGGCCACTTTGCCTCAATCGATCCGTGCCATCGCTGAGCGCCACCTGCGCGATCCGAAGCACGTCAAGATTCAGACCAAGACCCAGACTGTTACCGCGATCGAACAGGCTCACCTGTTGGTTCACGCTGACCAGAAGACCTCTGCTGTTCTGAGCCTCCTGGAAGTGGAAGACTTCGACGCACTGATCATGTTCGTGCGGACCAAGCAAGCGACTCTGGATCTGGCCAGCGCCCTGGAAGCCAAAGGCTACAAAGCTGCTGCGCTGAACGGTGACATTGCTCAGAACCAACGTGAACGCGTCATCGAATCGCTCAAGGATGGCCGTCTGGACATCGTGGTTGCGACCGACGTTGCTGCCCGTGGGCTTGACGTTCCGCGTATCACCCACGTATTCAACGTGGACATGCCTTACGATCCAGAGTCCTACGTTCACCGTATCGGCCGTACTGGCCGTGCCGGTCGCGAAGGTCGTGCATTGCTGCTGGTGACTCCACGTGAGCGCCGCATGCTGCAAGTGATCGAGCGTGTTACAGGTCAGAAAGTTGCTGAAGTCCGCCTGCCGGATGCTCAAGCAGTTCTCGATGCCCGCATCAAGAAATTGACTAACAGCCTGGCTCCACTGGTTGCTGACGCTGAATCGACCCACGGTGATCTGCTTGATCGCCTGACCGCCGATATCGGTTGCAGCCCACGTGCCCTGGCCGCCGCTCTGTTGCGCAAAGCTACCAACGGTCAAGCATTGACGCTGGCAGCCATCGAACGTGATCGCCCACTGGTTCCGACCAGCGCGCCACGTGAGCGTAGCGATCGTTCATCTTCGGGTGATCGTCCTGAGCGCAGCGGTGCTGATCGTGAGCGTCGCGCTCCGGTTCCATTGGCTGAAGGCCGTGCTCGTTGCCGTACCGCGCTGGGTGCGCGTGATGGTATCGCTGCTAAAAACCTGTTGGGTGCAATCCTCAACGAAGGCGGCCTGGCCCGCGAAGCAATCGGCCGCATCCAGGTGCGTGATAGCTTCAGCTTGGTAGAGCTGCCGGAAGATGGCCTTGAGCGTCTGCTGACCAAGTTGAAAGACACCCGCGTTGCTGGCAAGCAGTTGAAGCTGCGTCGCTATCGCGAAGACTGATCTGCTCTTGAGCTGATCGTCTGAACAAAAAAATCCCCGACTGGTTCGGGGATTTTTTTGCCTGTCAGTTGACGCAAACCCTGTAGGAGCAGGCTTGCAACTGCGCGTCCCGCCGCGATTAGCGTGACGCGGTATACCGGCTTTCAGCCAAACCGATAGATGTCCATCCCCAGCGCGCCCATGGTGAAGCCTTGGTGCGCGATGCTGAATTCGCCGCCAGCGCCGCGGGCGAAGAATAGTGGCAGCAGGTGTTCATCGCTGGGATGGCTACGAACGGCGTGGGGCGCCAGGCGGCGATAGTCGTGCAGGGCGGTTTCGTCGTTGTTCTTCAGCTTGTCGATCATCCAGTCACGAAACTCTTTGGCCCAGGGCTCGACGCTTTCCGGTCCGGCGTGCCAGTCCAGTTCGCGCAGGTTATGGGTGATGCTGCCAGAGCCAATCACCAGCACACCTAGCTCACGCAGGCTGGCGAGTGCGCGACCGACCTGGGTTTGCAGGGCAGGCCCCTGGCGGGTGGGAAGCGAAACTTGCACGACGGGAATATCGGCCTGCGGGTACATCAACGACAATGGCACCCAGACGCCATGATCAAGCGGTCGCTGACTGTCGATTTTCGCCGTCAGGCCGCCAGCGGTCAGGAGTTCGACCACCTGTGCTGACAGTTCGGGTAAGCCGGGTGCCGGGTACTGCACGGCAAACAAGGCAGGCGGGAAGCCTCCAAAGTCATGCCAGGTTTCCGGATGAGGGTTGGCGTTGACCAGCAGTTCCTGGCTTTCCCAGTGGGCTGATACGATCACAATGGCTCGCGGCCTAGGCAGTTCGGCGGCCAGGCGAGCAAGTGCGGGGCCGCTTTCGCCAGGTTCGAGTGCAAGCATCGGCGAGCCGTGAGAGATAAATAAGCTGGGAAACATAGTGAGCGTCCTGAGCGTTAAGATGGGGCTATCTTCAGGTAGAACATTGATCTAAATCTAATATAAGTTTTCGCGTATTTTTATCGAATTATCAGGAGTATTTATGCAGCCGGACTTTTGGCACAAGCGCTGGGCACTCGATCAGATCGGTTTTCATCTTGGCGAGGTTAATCCGTATTTACAACGCTTCTGGCCCGAGCTTGAGCTCAAGGAGCACGCCAGGGTGCTGGTGCCGCTGTGCGGTAAAAGCCTTGATCTGGCCTGGTTGGCCGGCCAAGGATTTCACGTACTGGGTGTCGAGCTGTCGGAAAAGGCCGTGGAGGACTTCTTCAGCGAACAGCAACTGGATGCGCAGATCAGCCAGCGCGGGCCGTTCAAGGTCTACAGTGTTGAGTCGATCGAGTTGTGGTGTGGCGATTTTTTCGCGCTCACGGCAGAAGACGTCAGTGAGTGTGTCGGGCTTTATGATCGTGCGGCCTTGATCGCGCTGCCACCTGAGATGCGCCAACGCTATACGCGGCACCTCACGCAGATTTTGCCTCGCGGGTGCCAAGGGTTATTGATCACCCTGGATTACGATCAGACTCAAATCGACGGACCACCGTTTTCAGTGCCTGATGCCGAAGTGCAGCAGTTGCTGGCAGCGGACTGGCAGTTGGACGCCCTTGATGAGTGCGATGTGCTGGGCAAGAGCTGGAGATTTTTGCAGGGCGGCGTTACGCGGCTTGAGGAGCGGGCCTATCGCCTACTGCGTCGCACTGCCCTGTAGATGGCGAACAAACGCATTGGAATCGTCGATTGAGCGCTGCATGTCTTTAAGCAGTTGGTCGACATTGCCTTGCAGGTTGCTGTTTTCACCCTTGAGTGCGCCAATCGCCTGGGCGTTGAGGTTGTGCTTGAGGAACAGCACGTGATCGCGTAATACGCTCAGCACCGGCTCGATGCGGCTTTCAGCGGTTTTCATTTTCTGTAGCAACTCTCGGTATTCGGTCTGGGTGCGAACCAGCTCCTTGGCGCTGGCGGCGCGCAGGTCTTTGTTGCTGTATTGATCGAGTTCGTCATTCCATTCGTCGAACAACGCATCGGCCACGTTTTCGATGGCGCCGATGCGGTGGTGTACGGAGGCGGCGCTTTTTTCGCTGGCTTGGTAATCATCATTCAGCGCGTTGTAGCGTTTCTCCAGGTCGCCACCCGTGAATTGCACCACACTGCGATAGTTCTGCAACGCGCTGCTGAAATGCTGCTTGGCATCTTGTTGCGCGTCGCGTGCGTCATTAACCCGGCTGACCAGCATTTGTCGTTTTGGGATGCCCGCTTTTTCCATGGCGGCGAAGTACGCGCTTTGGCAGCCGCTCAGGGCGAACAGGGCGATGCAGGCGAGGGCGAGCGAGCGCATGACGGTTTATTCCCTGATCCGGATAAAACAAAAAGGGCGACTCGCGTCGCCCTCTCGTAACACTGCCTGAAGCTTATCAGCCACGACGACGGAGCGCCTCGATACGATCTTCCAGTGCCGGGTGGCTCATGAACAGACCCGCCAGGCCGTGCTTGAGAACGCCGCCGTTGATGCCGAAGGCTGTCAGGCTGTCCGGCATTTGCACCGGCACGCCTTGTTCAGAGCGCAGGCGCTGCAGGGCGCCGATCATGGCGCTGGTGCCTGCCAGGCGTGCACCGGCTTCGTCCGCCCGGTATTCGCGTTTACGCGAGAACCACATGACGATGGTGCTGGCCAAAAAGCCCAATACCAGCTCGGCAAAGATAGTCGCGATGTAATAGGCCATGCCCTGGCCCTGTTCGTTCTTGAAGATCACCTTGTCGACGAAGTTGCCGATGATCCGCGCGAAAAACATGACGAAGGTGTTCACCACGCCTTGTACCAGCGCCAGGGTCACCATGTCGCCGTTGGCAACGTGGCCGATTTCGTGCGCCAGGACTGCTTTTACTTCGTCGGGCGAAAAACGCTCCAGCAAACCCTGGCTGACGGCGACCAGTGCGTCGTTCTTGTTCCAGCCCGTGGCGAAGGCGTTGGCTTCATAGGCCGGGAAGATGCCGACTTCAGGCATCTTGATCCCGGCTTCACGGGCCAACTGCTCAACGGTTTGCAACAGCCATTGTTCATGGCGAGTGCGTGGCTGGGAAATGATCTGGGTGCTGGTGCTCATCTTCGCCATCCACTTGGAGATGAACAGCGAGAACAGCGAGCCGGCGAAACCGAATACTGCGCAGAAAACCAGCAGCTGAGTGAGGTTCAGATCAACCCCATTGGCCGCCATGAACCCGTTGAAGCCAAAAAGGCTCAGCGTGATGCTGGCAATCAGCACGACCGCCAGGTTAGTGGCCAAGAACAGCAAAATGCGCATCATGGTTGAAACGTTCTCCTCATGAAAGTATGTAACGTGATGCGGGGTATATAAGGGGATGCACGCGGCTATTCAACAGGGGGACTATTTCAAACTGTGTCATCTGTCTGTTTCCCCTGCCCGTTCAGCATAGCCCACACCTGTGCGATCCAGGGTCCCTGGGGCGCGGAAAGCCACGTGGGCTGGCGGCGTGGCCCGTTCAGGTCGCGCGAGGCAGAGCGTGAATCGTTAGCTTACTGGCGATAGGTCTTGAGGAAGTTGCCGATGCGGCCAATCGCCTGATCCAGGTCGTCGACACGCGGCAGGGTCACCACGCGGAAATGGTCCGGCCATGGCCAGTTGAAGGCTGTGCCCTGAACCACCAGGAGCTTTTCCGACAGGAGCAGATCGAGAACGAACTTCTCATCGTTGTGGATCGGGCAGACTTTCGGGTCGATCCTCGGGAAGGCGTACAGCGCGCCCATCGGTTTGACGCAGCTGACACCGGGAATGTCGTTGAGCAGTTCCCAGGTCCGGTTACGCTGCTCCAGCAGGCGACCCTGTGGCAGCACCAGGTCGTTGATGCTCTGGTAGCCGCCCAGTGCGGTCTGGATCGCGTGCTGGCTCGGCACGTTGGCACACAGGCGCATGTTGGCCAGCATGTCGATGCCTTCGATGTAACTATGGGCGTTGTGCTTGGGTCCGGAAATGGCAACCCAGCCTGAACGGAAGCCCGCGACGCGGTACGACTTGGACAGGCCGTTGAACGTCAGGCAGAGCAGGTCTGGCGCCAGCGAAGCGGTACAGATGTGTACGGCGTCGTCGTAAAGGATCTTGTCGTAGATCTCGTCGGAGAACACCACCAGATTGTGTTGGCGCGCCAGTTCCAGCATGCCCATCAGCACTTCTTTGGGGTAGACCGCGCCGGTCGGGTTATTCGGGTTGATGATCACCATGGCTTTAGTGTTCGGTGTGATCTTGGCCTTGATGTCTTGCAGGTCAGGCCACCAATAAGCCTGTTCATCGCACAGGTAATGAACCGGGCTACCGCCTGCGAGGCACACGGCGGCAGTCCACAACGGGTAATCGGGTGCCGGGATCAGCACTTCATCGCCATTGTTGAGCAGGGCCTGCAGCGACATCACGATCAGCTCGGAGACGCCATTGCCCAGATAGATGTCTTCAATGCCGACACCTTCTACCTGCTTTTGCTGGTAGTACTGCATGACGGCCTTGCGTGCACTGAACAGGCCTTTGGAGTCGCTGTAGCCCTGTGCGGTCGGCAGATTGCGGATGACGTCCTGAAGGATTTCGTCCGGCGCTTCGAAACCAAATGGCGCGGGATTGCCGATATTCAGCTTGAGGATGCGATGGCCTTCCTCTTCCAGGCGTTTGGCGTGCTTGAGCACTGGGCCGCGAATGTCATAACAGACGTTGGCGAGCTTGTTCGATTTGCTGACCTGCATGGTGATTGATCCCGAAAATGGACGATCCACTGTATTCACATAGCCTGGATTGCCGGGCATAGCGCCATGAAAATGGATTTGTATGCGCGAAACTCGGATGCCAGACTGACGTCTAACGAGGCGCAATGATACGTGCCGCCTGATCAGCGGAAAAGATACAGATCGGGCTTTTTAAGATGTGGAGGTGTACCCGTGGAAAAGTTGGAAAAAACCCGTGAAGAATGGCAAGCGATGCTCGATCCGGAGCAGTACAACGTGTGTCGCCTGAAAGCGACCGAACGGCCCTTTTCCGGGAAGTACAACAGCACCAAGACCGCTGGGGTCTATCACTGCGTGTGCTGCAACGAGGCGTTGTTCGATTCTTCGACCAAGTTCGACTCAGGCTGCGGCTGGCCAAGTTTCTACGCGCCCCTTGAGGGCAGTGCGGTCGTCGAAATTCGCGACATGACCCACGGCATGATCCGCACCGAAGTGGTCTGCGCTAAATGCGATGCCCATTTGGGTCATGTGTTCCCTGATGGCCCGCCGCCGACGGGTCTGCGTTATTGCATCAACTCGGTGTGCCTGGACCTGGTGCCTCGGGAGTAACGCGCCGCCGGGCTATTTGCCTATGCTGTGATATTGATGAGGTGAATTAAATTGCGCGCAATTTAATTGCGCACTATGTTTCCCCCACACTCCAGCCTTTGAGGGCTTTGCCATGAGCGAAAATCTACTGTCCATCCCGTGCACGACCATCAAGGGCGAGCAAAAGACGTTGGCAGATTTTGCTGGCAAGGCCGTATTGGTGGTCAACACTGCGAGCAAATGCGGTTTCACCCCCCAATACAAAGGCCTGGAACAGCTTTGGCAGCGTTACAAAGACCGGGGGCTGGTGGTGCTGGGCTTCCCCTGCAATCAGTTCGGTCATCAGGAACCGGGGAATGAAGGGGCTATTTCCGAGTTTTGTGAATTGAATTTCGGGGTCAGCTTTCCGCTGTTCAAGAAAGTCGACGTCAATGGCAGTAACGCCCACCCCTTATTCGTCCAGTTGAAAAAACAGGCGCCGGGCCTGCTGGGCTCGAAACGCATCAAGTGGAATTTCACCAAGTTTCTGATTGGCAAGGACGGCAAGCTGGTCAAGCGCTTTGCACCCCTGACCAAGCCAGAGGACCTCTCCAGCGAAATCGAAGCGTTGCTTTAAGCGCAGGCAAGCCGGCACCTACAAGGGGGCTTCGCCAAGAACAACGGGCAGCCACTTGTCCAGCAGGCTGATCAGTTCTTCGCGGCGGAAGGGCTTGGCCAGGTAGTCGCTCATGCCCGCCGCGCGACAGTGTTCGCGTTCTTCGGGCATGGCGTTGGCCGTCAAAGCAATGATCGGCAACTGTTGCCAGCGTCCGGACTGGCGAATCTGCCGACTGGCTTCATAGCCATCCATCACCGGCATGTTGCAGTCCATCAGTACCAGATCGAAGGTCTGATGCTCAAGCCGTTCGAGCGCATCGGCGCCGTGCCCGCTGACGACCACGTCGCAGCCAAGTTTGCTGAGGATGCCCTTGGCCACCAGTTGATTGACCGGGTTGTCTTCGACCAGCAGGATTCGCGCTCTGCGCGCTGTTGCCTGATCCCCGAGCAATAGCTCGCGATGGTCGGGTTCGTCTGTGTGCAGCGCCCGTCGCAAGGTCTGGTACAGCGCATTGCGTGCCAGCGGGCGGGCCTGTTGTTGCAGGGGCTCGAGGGCCATGACCTGGTCGCTGGGCATGAAGTTGCCATACGCCGTGATCAGCAGGATCGGTGCTTTGATCGCGGGACGCAGGCCAAACAGGCATTCCGGACAGTCGGTGATCAGCAGGTCGGGCTCAAGGCCGTAAAGGCTGTCTCCGATACCATAGCGCCGGTACGCGATGCCCCAGCTGGGCAGCAGGCTGCTCAGCAATTCCGCCAGGCCGCTGCTTGCAGGACTGACGACAATCACTTGCCCTTTGAGCGGTGCGAACACCGGCGCCGGGGCGTAGCTGGGCAGGGGTAGCTCGGCGCAGAACTGGCTGCCGAAGCCGACTTGGGACTCAATGCTCAGATAGCCCTTCATGGCACCGCATAGATTGTGGGTCAGTGCCAGCCCAAGACCGGTGCCGCCGAACTGTCGGGTGATGCCGGCTGCGGCCTGCATGAACGGCTGAATGATTTTTGCCTGGGCGTCCTGAGCGATGCCAATGCCGGTGTCCCGGACCTCGATCCGGACGCCGTCAGCGTGGGTGCTCAGGCGCACATCGACGCGGCCAAGGCGGGTGAATTTCAATGCGTTGGACAGCAGGTTGCTGACGATTTGTCGAACCCGGGTGGGATCGCCGAGTACCAATGCCGGGAAGTGCGGATCGATCAGGCAGGTCAGCTCGACGCTGGGTGCTGCGTTTTGCGACAGCAGGTTGGCGGTGTCCTCGATTAAAGCGCCCAGATCGAACGGGATATGCTCAAGCTCCAGCTGGCCGGCATCGAACTTCGACAGGTCAAGAATGTCGTTGAGCAACTCCACCAGAACCTTGCCCGAGTCATGCGCAATGGACAGCTGTTGGCGCTGTTCGGCGTTGAGGGGGCTGTCCAGAGACAGCGCGAGCATGCCCAGCAGGCCGTTGAGCGGGGTGCGGATTTCGTGGCTCATGTTGGCCAGGAAGGCTGAGCGCGCCTGGGCCATGTCCAAAGCGGTGCTGCGCGCTATCTGCAGTTCCTCGTTGGATTGGCTGAGCCGGGTATTACTGGCCTTGAGTTCGGTAGTGCGTGCTGAAACGATGTTTTCCAGTTCGCTCATATGCTCGGTGAGGCGGTTTTCTGCCGTCCGGCGTTGGGCGAGTTCGCTGGCGATGGTTTCAAACTGCTCATTGGCGACCTGCACCAGGACACCAATCTCGTCTTGCTCATGACATGGCGGGCACGGCAACCGGGTCTGCTCCGGGCTGTGCGGGTCGCTGCGGCTCAGTGCGCGGATCACGCCCACCAGTGGTTTGGTCAGGGTGAAATAAAACATCGCCAGCAAGATGCCGCTCAGCAGCAGGCTGCGGGCAAACCCGTTGATCAGGGTGATTTCGGCGCGTTGGAGGAAGTGGCTGCCAAACGCAAAGGTGTCGACATTCAGGTGCAGGGTGCCGATCGAGTCGTTGGGCATGTGGTTCAGGTGCAGGATATCTTCGAACTGGCGGCTTTCGCCAAAAAGAAAGTCGCTGATCATCCGGTAGCGACTCTCCGCCCGTGGACGTTCGACGTCGGCAAGCACCACATTATTGTTGTCGCTGAGCTTCGCACCCATGATGGCGGGGGAGCGCAGCAAACCCAGAGTCAGTTCCTGGGCGAGTTCGGCGTCAATGTTGTAAGCGATTCGCGAGGCGGGGTTGTGACTGATTTCCAGCAGGGAGCGAATTTCGCGATCGATGGAGGCGTCTTCGCTGGCATAATCGAGGGTGATTTGAATCAGGCTAAGCACAGTTCCCAACGCGAAACCGACCAGCACTGTCAGGCGTGCTTGCTTGAACGACAGACGGTTGGTGAACGATATATCCATGGGGGAAAGCCATTCCTCGTGTTTCTTCGCCGGGAAATCATAGCCGATCAGGCCTTGCCTTTATTCAGTTTAATTAAGGAGACACCGTGGACTCTCGGTTAAATGCATTTCTCGAACGCGCCGATGCGGTACTGGCCCGTCTGGAGCCGCTATTGCCGGCACCTCGTCATCCCGTCGACTGGACGCACTCCCTGGCCGCGCGTTGGGTGCAGGAAGGTCGCAGTGGTTACTTGATGCCACTCCACGTCAGCCTGGACACGCGCTTGTCTGACCTGATCGGTGTCGATAAACAGCGCGATCAACTGGCGCGCAATACCCGGCAGTTCATTGATGGCTTGCCCGCCAACCATGCGTTGCTCTGGGGCTCGCGAGGGACCGGCAAGTCTTCGCTGGTCCGTGCATTGTTGGCTGAAAATCATCAGCGTGGTTTGCGTCTGATCGAGATTGAGCGCGATCACTTGGGCGACCTGCCACGCGTGGTGGAGCAGTTGCAGAAATTGCCCCAGCGCTTCGTGCTGTTTTGCGATGACCTGTCGTTCGAGGCGGGCGAGAGCGATTACCGCGTGCTCAAGAGCGTGCTGGACGGTTCGCTCGAACAGGCGCCGGACAACGTGCTGTTGTACGCCACGTCCAACCGTCGCCATCTGGTGCCGGAGAAGGAAAGCGATAACGAAAACTGGCAGCGGGTCGACGGCGAGCTGCACCCCAGTGAGGCGGTGGAAGACAAGATTGCCTTGTCTGACCGTTTTGGCCTGTGGCTATCGTTCTATCCCTTCACTCAGGAACACTTTCTGAGCGTGGTCGAGCACTGGATTGGTCAATTGGCATCAGCGTCGGGCCTTGAGTGGCAGCGCGATGAGGCGCTGGATATTACGGCGGTCCGTTGGGCGACCGGGCGCGGCAATCGCAACGGTCGTTGTGCTTATCAATTTGCGCGTTATTGGGTAGGACTAAAATTGTTGGAGCAACAAGCATGATCGATTTACAAAACACCGGCGCTGGCCTGAATGGCTACGGCTTGCTCGCCGCGCAGTTGGAGTCGCTGCTGGCGGACGAGCGTGACTTCATTGCCAATGCCGCACAGTTTTCTGCCTTTTTGTTCAGTCAGCTCGATGACCTGAACTGGGCTGGCTTCTATTTGGCGCGTAACGAAGAGTTGGTGCTGGGGCCTTTTCAGGGGCAGATCGCCTGCGTGCGAATCCCGTTCGGTCGTGGCGTTTGCGGTGCGGCGGCGGCCACCCGTCAGACTCAGCGGGTCGAAGATGTCCACGCGTTCGCCGGGCATATCGCCTGTGACAGTGCATCGAACAGCGAGCTGGTCGTGCCATTGGTCAAGGACGGGCGATTGATTGGGGTGCTGGATCTGGACAGCCCAAGTGTTGGGCGCTTCTCCGAGCAGGATCAAGCAGGTCTGGAGCAGTTGGTCGCCATCTTCCTCAGGCTGACCACGTGCAATTGATTGTCTGATGGTGTGGCTATTGCAGAATCGATGAGTTTATCGGCAGACAGGCGTTGCGCCTGTCTGCTTTGCAGCCAGAGTCTCAGTCGTAGACGACTTTCTTTTTCCAGTCGCCGTCTGCTTCGACAGTCTTCAATCCGTCGGTCAATTCGTTTACTTCGCCTTCGGCAGGCGCGGTATTGGTCAATACCATTGAGTTGGCGCGGGCCAGCATGCTCTCCATGTACCGGAGTTGTTCCTGATAAACGACTGGGTCCGGCTGTTTACGCAGGTACTGCACGCCGCGTTCGAATGCCAGTCGCGCCTGGCCGGGCTGCTCTTGGGAGAACGCCTGTTGTCCCAGGTTATTGAAGAACTCAATGTGCACCAGTACCAGAATGTTGCGGATTTCCTTGATCCAGTACTTGGCTTCGATGGTTGGCAAGAAGCCATCGTGTGCGGCGCGGGTCACCTGGCCGTGCAAGGCTTCTAATAGAAAGCGCACGTCCTTGGCCTTGGCTTCGGTCAGGATTGGGCCGGGTGGGTTGTTGATCGGGATCGCATTGCCCTGATTCACCAGTGTTACGAGTTCATCTATACGTGCCTTGAGCGCGCTGTTGCCCTTGTTCAGCGCGAGCAGGCGCTGGTTCACGTTGAGTTCCAGGCGCGTCAGCAGCTGCTTGAGAGCAGGCGTCATCAACTGGCCGGGGAACGTTTCGGTGATCTCTCCGCAGCGGCGCAGGCGATCAGTCAGCTCGACCTTAAGGCGAGCCTTTTCCAGCTTGTTGTTTTCGGAGACGTGGTTGAGGAAGCCGATGGCAATCAGAATGACGATGCCAGCGACTATCAGCAGGGTGATTGTGAGTGGTGTCACCGTTGAAGCCTCATTCGGGTAGTTTGCGTCGAGTGTAGTGGTTAAGCCTTTTTGCCGATAGGTGTAACAGTCGATCGTCAAACTAACGGCGTGGGAAATCAGGCGCCTATGCGCGCGGGGCCAGCTGTCAAAGCGTAGGGAAGTCGTTGATTTAGATATATTTATAGATGGGGGTTGACGACTTGCCCCGGCATCCATAGAATGCGCGCCACTTACAGCGTAAAGCACACAGCGAAACGCAGATAAGTAGTGAAGTTGTACGTGTGTCCCCTTCGTCTAGTGGCCTAGGACACCGCCCTTTCACGGCGGTAACAGGGGTTCGAGTCCCCTAGGGGACGCCATTGCGGGAATAGCTCAGTTGGTAGAGCACGACCTTGCCAAGGTCGGGGTCGCGAGTTCGAGTCTCGTTTCCCGCTCCATTTTTAAGCAGTCTTGCTCTCGGGCAGGGCTGGTGAAACCAAGGCAGGGTCTTAGGATCATGTTTTGGACACTGGAACATACTTTGTATGTTTCGGGCAGCGTCCCCTTCGTCTAGTGGCCTAGGACACCGCCCTTTCACGGCGGTAACAGGGGTTCGAGTCCCCTAGGGGACGCCATTTGCGGGAATAGCTCAGTTGGTAGAGCACGACCTTGCCAAGGTCGGGGTCGCGAGTTCGAGTCTCGTTTCCCGCTCCATATACAAACAAAAACGCCGCTCATTGAGCGGCGTTTTTGTGTGTGCGTTTTTTGGTGTGGCCCCGGGAGCTGACGTGTAACTACGCGTCAGCTCATTGTGGGTGAACGCTCAAAGGTGAAGGCTGATCAATCAGTGCTTGCTGTCTTGTAGCGAGAGCGCCATCAGTTGTTTTTCCTGATTCCAGTCGAACGGTTCTTCATTCTGCTCGGCTTCGTAGCGGCGTTCTTCGAGTGCCTGATACAGGTCGATCTCGTCATCGGGCATGAAGTGCAGGCAGTCGCCAGCGAAGAACCACAACAGGTCGCGCGGGACCAGGTGGGCAATTTGCGGGTAGCGCTGAATGACCTGGCAGAGCATTTCCTGGCCCAGGTATTGGCTTTCGATCGGGTCTTGCGGCAATAGCGCGACCAGTTCGTCGAAGCGCTCCATGAACAGCTCATGGCTTTCTTCAGGAACTTGTTCGGCCTCGCCAAGGGCGACCAGGATGCTGCGCAGGTGCGCAAGCAGGGCAAGTTGGTGGTCGAGCGTGGCGTCGGCCATGATGGAGTCCTCTAAAGCAAAAACGGGCGCACGAGTATAAAGCTCTGTGCGCCCGCTGTCTTACCTCTGGTCAACTAGCGAGTCTTGCCCTCGGCCAGCGTGAGTTCCTCTTTAGTGAAATCATCGACATCAATCACTGTGCGCCGCGCTGCCTCTGCTACGCGTAGCGTTTGTGCTTCGGCCGGTAGCAATACGCCGGCGTTCAAGGCGGCATCGATAACGTGCTCACCTGCCGCTGGTTTCAGCTGGCCGCTTTTCAGCGCGTGGTGCAGTTTTTGTTGCAGCGGTTGGCTGGCTTTCAGCAAGTCACTGGCGTATTGCAGGGCGCCGACCGGGTCATCTGCCGACTGCGGGCGATAGCAGCCAGCTAGCAGTTCTTCCAGGGTCGGATCACCCTTGGCGCGACCGATCACTTCGGCGACCTCTGCATCCAGTGCATCCGAGGGGCCGGTGTGCCGGCGACCGAACGGGAACACCACCGCACGCAGCAGGCAACCCATTACCCGACTCGGGAAGTTGCTCAGCAGCTCATCCAGTGCGCGCTCGGACTCGCCAAGGCTTTCCTCCATGGCCCAGCGAAACAGGGGGCGCATGTGCTCGGGTGAGTCGAGGTCGTGGTAACGCTTGAGCGCGGCGGAGGCCAGGTACAGATGGCTCAACACATCGCCGAGGCGCGCGGAGAGCCGTTCCCGACGTTTCAGCTCGCCGCCCAGGAGCATCATGCTCAAGTCGGCCAGCAGGGCAAAAGCCGCGGCCTGGCGATTCAGTGCGCGAAAGTAACCCTGGCTCAGGCTGTCTCCCGGTACGGCCTCGAAACGTCCAAGGCCAAGGTTGAGAATCAAGGTGCTGGCCGCGTTGCCGACCGCGAAACCGATGTGCTTGAGCAGCAGGCCATCGAATTCCTCCAATGCGCGTTCCTGATCCTCGCGGCTGGCGAGGGCCATTTCCTTGAGCACGAACGGATGGCAGCGAATTGCGCCCTGACCGAAGATCATCAGGTTGCGCGAAAGGATGTTGGCACCTTCCACGGTGATGAAAATGGGTGCCCCTTGCCAACTGCGGCCCAGGTAGTTGTTCGGGCCCATGATGATGCCCTTGCCACCGTGCACGTCCATGGCGTGGCTGATGCATTCACGGCCACGTTCGGTGAGGTGATATTTAAGGATCGCCGACAACACCGAGGGTTTTTCCCCCAGGTCCACGGCGTTGGCGGTGAGCATCCGCGCGCTGTCCATCAGCCAGGCGTTGCCGCCGATCCGCGCCAGGGCTTCTTGAATGCCTTCGAAAGCCGAGAGCGGCACATTGAACTGTTCACGCACCTGCGCATATTGCCCGGTGACCAGGCTGGTGAACTTGGCCGCGCCAGTGCCGACCGCCGGCAGGGAGATCGAACGACCCACCGACAGGCAGTTCATCAGCATCATCCAGCCTTTGCCGAGCATGTCCTGACCACCGATCAGGAGGTCGAGGGGGATGAATACATCCTTGCCGCTGTTGGGGCCGTTCATGAACGCGGCGCCCAATGGCAGGTGACGGCGCCCGATTTCCACACCCGGGGTCTCGGTCGGGATCAGCGCGAGGCTGATGCCCAGGTCTTCCTTGTCGCCGAGCAGGTGCTCAGGGTCGAATGCCTTGAACGCCAGGCCCAGCAAGGTGGCGACCGGACCGAGGGTGATGTAGCGCTTCTCCCAGTTCAGGCGCAGGCCGATGACTTCTTCACCCTGCCATTGGCTTTTGCAGATCACCCCGGTGTCCGGCATCGCGCCGGCATCGGAGCCCGCCAAGGGGCCGGTCAGGGCGAAACATGGAATGTCGTCGCCGCGTGCCAGGCGTGGCAAGTAGTGATTGCGTTGTTCGTCCGTGCCGTAATGCAGCAGCAGTTCGGCAGGGCCGAGGGAGTTGGGCACCATGACCGTGGACGCCAGGTCGCCGCTGCGGGTGGCCAGTTTCATCGCCACCTGGGAGTGGGCGTAGGCCGAGAAACCTTTGCCGCCATATTCTTTGGGGATGATCAGGGCAAAAAAGCCGTGCTGCTTGATGTGTTCCCAGGCTTCAGGCGGCAAGTCCATTGACTGGCCGATCTCCCAGTCGCTGACCATCGCGCACAACTCTTCGGTCGGGCCGTCGAGGAACGCCTGTTCTTCTTCTGTGAGCTGGACTTTGGGGTAGGCCAGCAGCGTATTCCAGTCGGGGCGACCGCTGAACAGTTCACCGTCCCACCAGACGGTGCCCGCGTCGATGGCATCGCGCTCGGTCTGCGACATAGGCGGCAAGGTTTTCTTGAACCATGAGAACAACCGCGCAGTGAGGTACTTGCGGCGCAGGTCTGGCAGAGCCAAAGGCACTACGACTGCCAGCCACAACGCCCAGAACACCACCAGCAGCCAGCCCGGCGCGTGGCTGAAGGCGCCGATGGCCAGCAAAAAGACAGCGACCACACCCAGGGCGGGCAGGGGTGCGACGCGTCGGTGGGCCAGATAAGCAACCCCGACGACCAGAACCAGTGTCCACAACAACAGCATAGGTAATCCTCCGTGACGACAGCGGCAAAAAATCCGCCATCAAGAGCTTAGTCGGCATCAGGTGAAGATGGCGACAACAGCGAGCGCATCGATAGTGACCACCCAGCCGTGGCGGAGTTCGCCGGGCATGAGCGCGGTTTCAGCTCCGACCCCGCGATGCGGGCGATCAATCTCCATAATAGATAGCTGGATTTAGAGGGGCGTGCTCGGATTAAACTGATGCACGATTGGGTCATCACAGGTTTGACAGGGGAAAGGCATGCTGAAAATCTGGGGGCGGAAAAACTCTTCCAACGTGCGCAAGGTGCTGTGGTGCGCAGAAGAGGTTGCGGTGCCGTATGAAACCATTGATGCCGGTGGCGCATTTGGCATTGTCGATCAACCCGAATACCGGGCGATGAACCCCAATGGCCGGATTCCGGTCATTGAGGATGACGGCTTCGTACTCTGGGAGTCCAACGCCATCGTGCGCTACCTCGCCGCTCGTTATGCGCCGGGCTCGGCCATGTACCCTGACAGCCTGACCGCGCGGGCGTCGGCGGACAAGTGGATGGACTGGACCACCTCAACATTTGCCGAACCCTTCAAGACCGTGTTCTGGGGCGTGTTGCGCACCCCGGCCGATCAGCAGGACTGGGTGCAGATCAACGGTGCAATCAAAACGTGCCAGGCGTTGTTGATCGTGGTCGACGACGCATTGGCCAAACAGCCGTACCTGTCCGGAGAGGCGTTGGGGATGGGCGACATTCCCTTGGGCAGCTTTATATATGCCTGGTTCGAGATGCCGATTGAACGCCCGGCGATGCACCATCTTCAAGCGTGGTATGAGCGCTTGAAAGCGCGGCCGGCCTATCAGAAAGCAGTGATGACCGCGTTGAGTTAATACTGACTATCAACACATGTCGCTGTACTTGCGCGGCGTTGCCAAGCACCATTGTCCGGTTGGCCGCAGTTGTTATTGATTGCGCTCGACCTTATTTATTCTTCCTTCCCCCTTCTTGGTGCGTATTTCAGATATGAGTTCCGCTCTGTCCATCCGGCAGCTAACCAAAACCTACGGCAACGGTTTCCAGGCCCTGAGTGGTATCGATCTGGATGTCGCTGAAGGTGATTTCTTCGCATTGCTCGGCCCTAACGGCGCCGGCAAATCCACCACCATCGGCATCATCTCGACCTTGGTCAACAAAACCAGCGGTACAGTGAATATCTTTGGTCATGACCTGGACCGCGAGCCCGCAGCGCTCAAACGGTGCATCGGCGTGGTGCCGCAGGAATTCAATTTCAACCAGTTCGAAAAGACGTTCGACATCGTGGTGACCCAAGCCGGGTACTACGGTATCCCGCCCAAAATCGCCAAAGAGCGGGCCGAGCAATACCTGACTCAACTGGGTTTGTGGGACAAGCGTGACGTGCCATCGCGTGCGTTGTCCGGCGGGATGAAGCGCCGTCTGATGATCGCTCGGGCGTTGATTCACGAGCCGCGGCTGTTGATTCTTGATGAGCCGACGGCAGGCGTGGACATTGAGCTGCGTCGCTCGATGTGGACGTTCCTCACCGAGCTGAACGAGAAAGGCATCACCATCATCCTCACCACGCACTATCTGGAAGAGGCTGAGCACCTGTGCCGTAATATCGGGATCATCGATCACGGCGTCATCGTCCAGAACATGGGCATGAAGCAGCTGTTGAACACGCTGCACGTCGAGACGTTTTTGCTTGATCTGAGGGATTCGTATCAGGTGGCGCCGACCTTGATCGGTTACCCGGCGAAGCTGGTCGACAGCCATACCCTGGAAGTGCAAGTGGACAAGACTGTTGGCATTACCGCGCTGTTCGGTCAGTTGGCCGCGCAGAAAGTCGAAGTCCTGAGCCTGCGCAATAAAACCAATCGCCTTGAGGAACTGTTCGTGTCTCTGGTGGAAAAAAACCTGGCGAAGGTGGCGGTATGAGTTCCAATCCTGGCTCCGAGCTGCGTCCCAACCTGATTGCCCTGCAAACCATCGTCTATCGCGAGATCCGTCGTTTCACCCGGATCTGGCCGCAAACGTTGCTGCCGCCAGCGATCACCATGGTGTTGTACTTCGTGATCTTCGGCAACCTGATCGGCCGGCAGATTGGCGACATGGGTGGCTTCACCTACATGCAGTACATCGTGCCGGGCCTGATCATGATGTCGGTGATCACCAACTCCTACGGCAACGTTGTGTCGAGCTTCTTCGGTGCCAAGTTTCAGCGTTCGATCGAAGAGTTGATGGTCTCGCCCGTCTCGCCGCACACCATTCTGATCGGCTACACCCTGGGGGGCGTACTGCGCGGTTTGATGGTGGGCCTGATCGTGACCCTGTTGTCGATGTTCTTCACCGACCTGCAGGTCCATCATTTGGGGATCACGATAGTGGTGGTCGTGCTGACCGCGACGATCTTCTCGCTGCTGGGCTTTATCAACGCCGTCTTTGCGCGCAACTTCGACGATATTTCGATTATCCCGACCTTCGTCCTGACGCCATTGACCTACCTGGGCGGGGTGTTCTACTCGATCAACCTGCTGCCGCCGTTCTGGCAGACCGTGTCCATGGCCAACCCGGTGTTGCACATGGTCAACGCCTTCCGTTACGGCATCCTGGGCGTGTCGGACATCCGCATCAGCATCGCCCTCACGTTCATGGTGGTGGCGACCGTTGTTTTGTACCTGGGCTGTGCGCGTCTGTTGATCAGTGGGCGAGGGATGCGTCAGTAGTCTTTTGCTTCATCCTGTGCAGGCGGTGTACTCAATCTCCGTGGGAGCTAATTTATTCGCTCCCACGGATTGCGTCAGCCGTAACACCCTCACTTCCTCCTCTCCCTCCGCAAACGCCACTGCCTGCCAACCCACCAGCGCCAATACAGCTGGGTCAGGCCGTATGCCAGTGTCCCAAAAACGATGCCAGTCACCACCGAGCCCAGCAAGAAGGGCTGCCACAAGGTTGATAGCTGCCCGCTGATCCACTCCCAGGACAGTTCAGGCGGCAGGTGGCGTGGTGGCAATTGCATCAGCCAGGCACCGATCTGGTACGTGCAATAAAACACCGGAGGTATCGTGACTGGATTGGTCAGCCAGACCAGGCTGACGCCAATCGGCATATTGCCGCGCACCGCGATGGCCAGCATGGCCGCCAACAACATCTGCAAGGGAATGGGCATGAATGCCGCGAACAGCCCGATGCCCATCGCACGCGAGACAGAGTGGCGATTGAGGTGCCAGAGGTTCGGGTCATGCAGAAGACGACCGAAAAAGCGTAAGGATTTGTGTTCCCTGATGCGGGTCGGGTCAGGCATGTAGCGTTTGAATAGACGACGCGGCATAGGGGTTCTCGTCCCGGGTGTGTGGGTCAGTATGCCTAGATTCTGCCTGCATCAAATTCAGACTTTGTGACAATTAATAAAAGCGGGGTCCGGCAGGGTGCGCTAATCCAAGGGAGGGACTTCTCAAGGACAGACTTATGCGCACAGGGATGGTGGCGCTCGCGCTGGGTCTTTTGGCTATTCGCTTCATGCCGGCATTGCCGCCGTTTTGGCTGTTGCTGTTGATGCCTGTCGTGGCGCTGATGTTGTTGCCGTTTCGCAGTTATCCACTGGCATTTTTTCTGTTCGGCTTCAGTTGGGCGTGTGTGTCGGCGCAATGGGCACTGGATGATCGCCTGCTGCCCCGGCTCGACGGCCAGACGCTATGGGTGCAAGGCAAGGTGGTCGGCCTGCCGCAGTCGAGCGACGGCGTGGTGCGCTTTCAGCTCGACGGTGCGCAATCACGTCGTGTCCGGTTGCCTGAGCGTATGCGTCTGGCGTGGTACGGCGGCTCCAATGTGCGCAGTGGCGAGCACTGGCGGCTGGCGGTCAAGCTCAAACGTCCGGCGGGCCTGGTCAATCCTGACTCATTCGATTACGAAGCCTGGTTGTTGGCGCAGCGCATTGGCGCGACCGGCACCGTGGTGGATGGGCAATTGCTCGCGCCCGCACGTTCAGCCTGGCGCGATGCGGTGCGTCAGCGGTTGCTGGCAGTCGATGCACAAGGGCGTCAAGGTGGGTTGGCGGCATTGGTGCTGGGCGACGATTCAGGGCTGACGCCGGCTGATTGGCAAGTGCTGCAGGACACCGGCACCGTGCACCTGCTGGTGATCTCGGGCCAGCATATCGGGTTACTCGCCGGGTCGATTTACGCGCTGGTCGCCGGGCTGGCGCGTTGGGGGCTGTGGCCGCGCCGTTTGCCGTGGCTGCCCTGTGCGTGCGGTCTGGCGTTTGCCGCCGCGCTTGGTTACGGCTTCTTGGCTGGTTTTGAAGTGCCGGTCCGCCGAGCCTGCACGATGATCGGCATGGTCCTGCTCTGGCGCCTGCGCTTTCGCCACCTGGGCGTGTGGTGGCCCTTGTTGTTATCCCTGAACGCGGTACTGGTGGTCGAACCGCTGGTCAGCTTGCAACCGGGTTTTTGGTTGTCCTTTACCGCCGTCGCGATTCTGATTCTGGTGTTCAGTGGCCGACTGGGCGCCTGGAGCTGGCTGCAAAGCTGGACCCGTGCGCAATGGTTGATCGCTATCGGGTTGCTCCCGGTCTTGCTCGCATTGAACCTGCCGGTCAGTCTCAGCGGGCCATTGGCCAATTTGCTCGCGGTGCCGTGGATCAGCGTCGTCGTGCTGCCGCTGGCGCTGCTCGGCACCGTGTTATTGCAGGTGCCCGGTATTGGCGAGGGTTTGCTGTGGCTGGCCGGTGGTCTGCTGGGGTGGCTGTTCCAGGGGTTGGCATGGGTCGCTGGATGGGTGCCGGCCTGGATCGGCAGCGCCGTGCCGTGGTGGGCGTGGTGGCTGAGCGTGCTTGGCGGCGTCTTGTTGCTGCTGCCCAAGGGCGTGCCGTTGCGTCTGTTGGGCTGGCCGCTGTTGCTGCTGTGCGTGTTCCCGCCAGTGAAGAGCGTGCCCCACGGTCAGGTCGAGGTGATGCAACTGGATGTGGGGCAGGGCTTGGCGATTGTGTTGCGGACGCGCCAGCACACGCTGTTGTATGACGCTGGCCCGCGCTTCGGTGATTTCGATATTGGTCAGCGCGTGGTGCTGCCGTCGATACGCAAGACCGGCGTACGCCAGCTCGACTTGATGTTGATCAGTCATGCGCATGCCGACCATGCGGGTGGGGCGCAGGCCGTCTATAAAAGCTTGCCCGTTGCCCGCGTATTAGCGGGCGAGGCGGCCAGTTTGCCGCCGCTCTTGCAGGCTCAGCCCTGTCGGAACGGTGAGCAATGGCAGTGGGATGGCGTGCATTTCTCGACCTGGCGCTGGGAACACGCGACAGAGAGTAACGAGGCTTCCTGCGTACTGCGGGTCGAGGCCAATGGTGAGCGCCTGTTGTTGACTGGCGAT
The DNA here is from genome assembly GCF_056680355.1 of Pseudomonas sp. ASL8. NCBI lineage: Bacteria > Pseudomonadati > Pseudomonadota > Gammaproteobacteria > Pseudomonadales > Pseudomonadaceae > Pseudomonas > Pseudomonas sp. ASL8. Next base: position 3,098,002 of record NZ_CM155278.1, read on the forward strand.
ATTGAAGCCGGGGCCGAACGTGCCGTGCTCAACAGCGGGTTCGATGTGCGTGCCCACTGGTTGCAGGCGCCACATCATGGCAGCCGTAGTTCCTCATCCATGGCGTTTCTCAAGGCGGTGGCCCCTGAAGGGGTATTGATCTCCCGTGGGCGCAACAATGCTTTCGGGCATCCGCACCCGCAGGTGATGGCGCGCTACGCAGCCCTGGCCGTGCAGCCTTATGACAGCGCCGAACTGGGCGCGATTCGTCTGCAACTGGGGGTGTTCGGTGAAGCGCAGGGGGAGCGGGCCCGACGGCGCTTCTGGCGTGATTGATCAGGGCGGTTATTCATCGCGGGGTTCGGCGAGCGGGCGGCCCTATGGTAGAGTGGCGCCACTTTTTTCAAGGGGTCGTCACTGTGTGGGAACTGGTCAAATCAGGCGGTTGGATGATGCTGCCAATCATTCTGAGTTCCATCGCTGCTGTCGCGATCGTCATCGAGCGGCTCTGGACGTTGCGTGCCAGCCGCATCACCCCGCCACATTTGCTCGGTCAGGTGTGGCGCTGGATCAAAGACAAGCAGCTCACCAGCGACAAGCTCAGGGAACTGCGCGCTGATTCACCGCTGGGCGAGATTCTGGCGGCCGGTCTGGCGAACTCCAGGCATGGTCGCGAGATCATGAAAGAGTGCATCGAAGAGGCTGCGGCGCGGGTCATTCATGAACTCGAACGCTACCTGAGCGCCCTGGGCACCATTGCGGCCATGGCGCCGTTGCTCGGCTTGTTGGGGACGGTGCTGGGCATGATCGATATCTTCGGTTCGTTCGTGAACTCGGGTATGACCACCAATGCGGCGATATTGGCCGGCGGTATTTCCAAAGCCCTGATCTGTACCGCTTCCGGCCTGATGGTCGGTATTCCTGCCATCTTCTTCCATCGGTTCCTGCAAAGTCGGGTCGATGAACTGGTGGTGGGCATGGAGCAGGAAGCGATCAAGCTGGTCGAAGTGGTGCAGGGCGACCGTGACGTCGATCTGACCGAGGGTAAAGCGTGAAATTCCGCCGCCGTAAACCGCGGGAGATCATCGACATCAACCTCGTGTCGTTGATCGACGTGGTGTTTATCCTGCTGCTGTTCTTCGTTGTTACCACCACGTTTACCCGTGAGACCCAGTTACGCGTTGAATTGCCGCAAGCGGTCACCGGCAGCCCGGAAACCGATTCGGAACTCAAACACCTGGACATCGCGATCAGTGCCGATGGCGTCTATTCGCTGAACAATCGGTTGCTGCCCAAGAATGATCTGCCAACACTGATCGACGCGCTGCAGAAGGAGTCGGCAGGTGACACGACACTGCCGCTCTCGATCAGCGCCGACGGCAAAACCCCTCACCAGGCAGTTATCACAGCGATGGATGCGGCTGGCAAGCTGGGTTTCAGCCACCTGCGCATGACCACCGTCGAGGCGCCAACGGCTAACTGATGGCGCTGACCGACCGCTTACTCAATGCCTGGTACACCGGCCATCCTGCGCTTGGCCTGTTACGCCCGCTGGAATGGGTGTACCGGCGAGTGGTGCAGAACAAACGGGCGCGCTTCCTGGCCGGTGAAGGCGACATCTATAAGGCGTCGGTCCCGGTGCTGGTGGTGGGTAACGTCACGGTGGGCGGTACCGGCAAGACGCCGATGATCCTGTGGTTGATCGAGCACTGTCGCCGCCAGGGTCTGCGGGTCGGTGTGGTCAGCCGGGGGTATGGCGCCACACCGCCGAGTTTCCCGTGGCGGGTCCGTGTCGGGCAGAGTGCCAGCGAGGCCGGTGACGAACCGCTGTTGATCGTGCAGCGCAGCGGTGTAGCCCTGATGATTGACCCGGACCGCAGTCGCGCCGTGCGTGCCTTGCTCGATGCCGAGCCGCTGGACCTGATCCTGAGCGACGACGGCCTGCAACATTATCGTCTGGCCCGGGATCTGGAACTGGTATTGATCGATGCTGTTCGCGGCCTGGGTAATCGCCGCTGCCTGCCCGCTGGGCCCTTGCGCGAACCGATGGAGCGCCTGAGCAGCGTCGATGCGGTGCTTTATAACGGCGCCACCAGCGACCGCGAAGACGGCTTCGCCTTTGCTCTCAAGCCCACCGCCCTGGTCAACCTGCGCAGCGGCGAGCGTCTGCCGCTGGATCACTTTCCGGTCGGACAAGCGCTGCATGCGGTGGCCGGTATTGGCAATCCACAACGTTTCTTCAACACCCTCGAAGGTCTACACTGGCAGCCTGTTCCCCACGCGTTCGCCGACCATGCAGTTTATAGCGCGCAGGCGTTGACGTTCACACCGTCGTTGCCGCTGATCATGACCGAGAAGGACGCCGTGAAGTGCCGGACCTTCGCCGCTGATGATTGGTGGTATCTGGCTGTGGATGCGGAGCCTTCGGCCGCCTTCGTCAGTTGGTTCGATTCGCAGTTGTTACGCCTGTTGCCCTTTTCGTCACTGTCTCCGCTTTCTCCATAAATAACAGCAGCACCACAGGATTTCTTATGGACACCAAATTGCTCGACATCCTCGCTTGCCCTATCTGCAAAGGGCCGCTCAAGCTCAGCGCCGACAAAACCGAGCTGATCAGCAAAGGCGCTGGCCTGGCCTATCCGATTCGTGATGGCATTCCGGTGATGCTGGAAAGCGAAGCGCGCACCCTGTCCACCGAAGAGCGTCTGGATAAATGACTGCAGTGTTCACTGTTGTCATTCCGGCACGTTTCGGCTCCAGCCGTTTCCCCGGTAAGCCCCTGAAAATGATCGCTGGCAAGCCGATGATCCAGCACGTCTGGGAACAGGCGTGTAAAAGCAGCGCTGAGCGCGTGGTAGTGGCCACTGATGATGCGCGCATCGTCGAGGCTTGCCGTGGTTTTGGCGCCGAAGTGCTGCTGACCCGTGACGATCACAACTCCGGCACCGACCGCCTGGCCGAAGTCGCCGCTCAACTGGGCCTGGCGCCCGACGCCATCGTGGTCAACGTGCAGGGCGATGAGCCGATGATCCCGCCTGCGGTGATTGATCAAGTGGCGGACAACCTCGCTGCGCATCCGGAAGCGCGGATGTCGACCCTGGCCGAACCGATCGATGATGTCGCCAGCCTGTTTAATCCGAACGCGGTCAAGGTCGTGGCTGATCTCAATGGCCTGGCCTTGACGTTCAGCCGCGCGCCATTGCCTTGGGCGCGTGATGCCCTGGCCAAGGATCGCGATCAGTTGCCGGCCGGCGTGCCCTATCGCCGACATATCGGGATCTACGCCTACCGTGCGGGTTTCCTTCACGACTTCGTCAGTTGGGGCCCGTGCTGGCTGGAAGACACCGAGAGCCTGGAGCAACTGCGTGCCCTGTGGCATGGCGTACGGATTCACGTCGCCGATGCAGTGGAAGCGCCGCCGGCCGGTGTCGACACCGCTGAAGACCTTGAGCGCGTGCGCCGCTTGCTGGAGGTTTGATGACTTTGCAGGTGCAGTCCGCCGTTTCCCTCAAGCCTTTCAACACCTTTGGCGTTGACGTGCAGGCCAAAGCGTTCGCCGAGGCCCGCAGCGACGATGACGTGCGTCAGGCATTGGCGTTTTCGGCTGAACACGGACTGCCATTGCTGGTCATTGGCGGTGGCAGCAATCTGTTGCTGACGGCCGATATTCATGCACTGGTGCTGCGCATGGCCAGTCGCGGCGTTCGTCTACTTGCCGACGATGGCGAGCAGGTCATCGTGGAAGCCGAGGCGGGTGAGTCTTGGCATCCCTTTGTGCTGTGGAGCATTGAGCAGGGCCTGTCCGGCCTGGAAAACCTCAGCCTGATTCCCGGCACCGTGGGCGCTGCGCCGATGCAGAACATCGGTGCCTATGGTGTCGAGATCAAGGATGTATTCCACAGCCTGACGGCGCTGGACCGCCAGACAGGCCAGTTGCTTGAGTTTTCCCTCGGTGACTGCGCCTTTGCTTACCGCGACAGCGTGTTCAAGCGCGAAACAGGGCGCTGGGTGATTCTGCGCGTGCGCTTTGTGCTGAGTCGCGCGGCGCACCTGCATCTGGAATACGGCCCGGTGCGTCAGCGTCTGGATGAACAGGGCATCGGTCAACCGACGCCCAAGGATGTCAGTCTGGCGATCTGTGCGATCCGCAGCGAAAAACTGCCGGACCCGGCCGTATTGGGCAATGCCGGCAGTTTTTTCAAGAATCCGTTGGTACCTGCGGCACTGGCTGCTGAACTGAAGCGCCACTACCCGGGTCTGATTGCTTATCCACAGGCCGATGGTCAAGTGAAGCTGGCGGCGGGCTGGCTGATTGAACACGCGGGGTGGAAAGGGTATCGCGACGCGGGCAACGGGGCGGGGGTACATCGCCTGCAGTCACTGGTGTTGGTCAATTATGGCAACGCCACCGGGTTGCAACTGCTGAACCTGGCGCAACGTATTCAAAACGACATCGCCCAGCGCTATAACGTGCAATTGGAAATGGAGCCGAACCTTTACTAAGGTTCGGTTGCGTTTAGGGCTATTCTCTACCCTCGCTTTGTTCCTGTTTCGTTAGAACCATCAGAATCTCTGAGGCGGACTCGTTCGCTTAAACGCTTTTTAGTTAGCTTGCTATCGATATGTGTAAAGCGAGCGACTCGTTGATGCATCCGAACCGAGGACCGTGCGACACGGTCCTGTATTAGCCTGAGCCGATCTGCCTCAGCCAAAGAGCTGAATCCAGAGAAAGATCGCTCGTCTCGAACCCCTGATAAATAGGCGGCGTGCTCCATGATTACCCTGAATCTCAATGGCAAAGATCACCAATTGGATGCGACTGACGATATGCCGCTGCTGTGGGCTATCCGGGACATCGCGGGTTACACCGGGACCAAATTCGGCTGTGGCATGGGCGTGTGTGGTGCCTGCACCATCCACATCAACGGTGAGCCCGCGCGCTCATGTGTCACCCCGATCGGCAGCGTGGTCGGTCAACCGGTCACCACCATTGATAACCTGCACAGCGATCCGGTCGGTCAAGTGGTGCAGCAAGCCTGGCTCGACAACGGCGTGGCCCAATGCGGCTTCTGTCAGGGTGGGCAAATCATGTCTGCGACCGCCTTGCTCAAGAGCAATCCGGCACCTAGCGATGCTCAGATTGAAGACTATATGGCTGGCAACATCTGCCGTTGCGGTACCTATAACCGGATCAAAACCGCGATCCATCAGGCCGCGACTCACCTGAAGGAGGCCAAGGCATGAGCCAGTCCTTGAACGATTTCGCCCTGAATAATTTGAGCCGTCGCGGCTTCCTTAAAGGCGTCGGCGCAACCAGCGCGCTGGTACTGGCTGCCAGTTGGGGTTGGCAGGATGCCTTTGCCGATGAGAAGAAGTTCGGCGCCGACGGCATGCCGCACGGTTCGGTCGACGACCCCAAGGTCTACGTCAGCATCGATGCAGACGGCACCGTAACTGTGACGTGCAACCGTTCCGAAATGGGCCAGGGCATTCGCAGCAGCCTGAGCATGGTGGTCGCGGACGAACTGGAAGCCGATTGGGCGCGGGTCAAGGTCAAGCAGGCACCCGGTGACGAGGTACGCTTCGGCAACCAGGACACCGACGGTTCGCGCAGCATGCGCCACTGGTATGAGCCGATGCGCCGCTGCGGTGCTGCTGCACGGACCATGCTCGAACAAGCCGCTGCCGATCAGTGGAAAGTGCCGTTGGCCGAATGCCACGCGCAGCTGCATAAAGTTATCCACAAGCCCACGGGCCGTGAGTTGGGTTATGGCGAGCTGGCCACTGCTGCCGGTGCGTTGGCCGTGCCTGCCCGTGACAGCCTGCGCCTCAAGCAGCCTTCCGAGTTCCGTTACATCGGCAAGGAAGCAACGCGCGCCCTCGATGGTGATGACATCGTCAATGGCCGGGCGATTTATGGCGCTGACGTGCATTTCGACGGCATGCTCTACGCCACCATTGCGCGGCCACGGGTGTATGGCGGCAAGGTTAAATCCGTTGATTCCAGCGCTGCCCTGAAAGTACCCGGCGTGATCAAAGTCATGGAAATCGAGAGCAGCCCGCTGCCTTCCGAGTTCCAGCCGCTGGGCGGTGTGGCGGTGATCGCCAGCAACACCTGGGCCGCGATCAAAGGCCGTGATGCGCTGAAAATAGAGTGGGACGATGGCGTCAACGCCAGTTATGACTCGGTCGCTTACCGTAAGGAGATTGAAGCCGCCGCGCAGAAGCCAGGCAAAGTGGTCCGCAGCACTGGTGATATCGACGCCGCCCTGAGCAAGGCTCACAGCACGCTCGACGCTTCGTATTACTTGCCGCATCTGGCGCAATCGCCGATGGAGCCGATGGTTGCCATCGCCCGTTTTCAGGATGGCGTCTGCGAAGCCTGGGCGCCGAGCCAGGCGCCGCAAGTGACCCGCACGCGGATCGCGGACCGTTTGGGCATCCACTTCGACAAGGTCACGGTCAATGTCACCTTGCTGGGCGGCGGTTTCGGGCGCAAATCCAAACCGGACTTCGTGATCGAAGCGGCGATCCTTGCTAAAGCCATGCCCGGTAAAGCGGTGCGGGTCCAATGGACGCGTGAAGACGATGTTCATAACTCTTACTTCCACACGGTATCGGCGGAATACCTCAAGGCCAGCCTCAATGAGGACGGCATGCCGTCTGGCTGGTTGCACCGCACCGTAGCGCCGAGTATCACCGCGCTGTTCGCGCCGGGGGTCAAGAACGAGGGGGCGTTCGAACTGGGCATGGGCTTCACCAACATGCCGTACGCAATCCCCAATGTCCGCCTGGAAAACCCCGAAGCCGTTGCGCATACCCGTGTGGGCTGGTACCGCTCGGTATCGAACATTCCCCACGGGTTTGCGGTACAGAGCTTTATCGATGAACTGGCGGCCAAAGCGAATCAGGATCCGCTGAAATATCAGCTCAAACTCCTGGGTCCGGATCGGCAGATTGATCCACGCACCCTCAGCGAAGAGTGGAATTACGGTGAATCGCCGGAGCGTTACCCGATTGATACCGCGCGCTTGCGTGCAGTGATCGAGCGGGCCACCAAGGAAGCCGATTGGGGGCGTAAATTGCCCAAGGGTCGTGGTCTGGGCCTGGCAGCGCATTACAGCTTCGTCACCTATGTGGCGGCGGTGATTGAAGTCGAGGTCAAGGATGACGGGACCTTGATTGTGCATAAAGCCGACATCGCCGTGGATTGCGGGCCGCAGATCAACCCGGAGCGGATTCGTTCGCAGTTCGAAGGCGCTTGCGTGATGGGCCTGGGCAACGCGGTGCTGGGCGAGATCAGCTTCAAGGACGGCAAGGTTCAACAGGACAACTTCCATATGTACGAAGTTGCGCGCATGTCGCTGGCGCCCAAGCACGTCGCCGTGCACCTGGTGACCCCTGCCGGTGACGTGCCGTTGGGCGGTGTTGGCGAGCCAGGTGTGCCGCCGATTGCGCCGGCCTTGTGCAACGCGATCTTCGCCGCCACGGGCCAACGGATCCGCAGCCTGCCGGTTCGCTATCAGCTCAACGGCTGGCAGGCGAAACAGGCCAAGGTCTGATGGACAGCGTTGACCTGAATGTCCTGCGCAGCGTGCTCGAATGGCGCCGCGCGGGACACCGCGTGCTGTTGTACAGCGTGGTGCAGACCTGGGGCAGCGCGCCTCGGCCGCCCGGCGCGATGCTGGCCTTGCGCGACGACGGCATGGTCATCGGCTCCGTATCCGGTGGCTGCATCGAGGACGACCTGATTGCGCGCTTGCAGGAAGGGCGTGTGCACGCCAGCGATGGCGTGCAACTGGTGACCTATGGCGTGACCCGTGATGAGGCCGCCCGATTTGGTCTGCCGTGCGGTGGCACGCTGCGTTTGACCGAAGAGTGGGTCGGCGATGTGCAGTGGGTTGTCGAGGTGTTGCAGCGCTGCGAGGATCATCAGATCGTCGCTCGTGAGCTGAATCTGCAGTCTGGCGCTGTCAGCCTGCACCCGGCCAGCCGTGAAGAGGGGGTGACGTTCGATGGGCAGACCCTGCGCACAATCTATGGGCCGCGCTGGCGTTTGATGGTGATTGGCGCGGGGCAATTGTCACGGTATGTCGCCGAGATGGCTCGTCTGCTGGATTTCGACGTGCTGATCTGTGATCCACGCAAGGAATTTGCCTACGGTTGGGAAGATCAGCAGGCGCGCTTCGTGCCTGGCATGCCAGACGATGCGGTGTTGACCATCGAGCCCGATGAACGCACCGCCATCGTTGCCCTGACCCATGACCCGCGTCTGGATGATATGGCCCTGCTCACGGCATTGAGTTCCAACGCGTTCTACGTGGGCGCGCTTGGGTCGAGGGCCACCAGCCAGAAGCGCCGGGAAAACCTTGCTCAACTGGGCATGGATGCTGAAGTTATCGGACGTTTGCATGGGCCTATCGGTCTGCACATTGGCAGCCATACTCCCGCAGAAATCGCGCTGTCGTTGATGGCAGAGATCGTGGCCCTTAAAAACGGCATTCCCTTGAAGCAGAAAAGACCGCTCAGCGCAGAGACTGCACATTGAGCACAACCCTGTGCGCTGTGGTACTTGCCGCAGGGCAGGGCAGTCGCTACCGGGCCGTTGCCGGCGCGGATCAGGATAAGTTGCTGGCGCCGTGTGTCGGGCGCGACGGCGTTGTGCGCCCGGTGCTTGAGCAGGTGTTGCTGGGCCTGCAAGCGGCTGTGGATAAAGGGGCTGTGGATAACTGTGTGCTGCTGACCCGTCCTGAGCGTCTTGAGGTCATTGAGCTGGGACTGCGTTATGGCTGCCAGGTGGAGTTGCTGGCGTCAGGTGGTATGGGCGACAGCATTGCTGCGGCGGTTACCGCTCAGCCCGACCATCGTGGTTGGCTGATTGTGTTGGGGGATATGCCATTTATCTTGGCCGATACCCTGGTTCGGGTGGTGGGGTCACTGGAAGACGGATCCATCAGTGTGCCGGTCAGCGCCGGAAAATACGGTCATCCCGTGGCATTCGGCCGTCAGTTTTGCCTGCCGTTGATGGCATTGGCGGGCGAGCGGGGCGCAAAACGCTTGTTTCAGCTTGGGCGGGTGCGAGAAGTGCCGGTCGACGACCCCGGCGTGCTGTGGGACGTTGATACGCCAGCGGCGTTGGTGTTCACGCCTTGATTCGCTGAAATGTCGGGTTTGGCGCCTTCGTGTCCGATGGATATACCCGTTTCGCAGGCATGAAAAAGCCCCCATCTGCTTGCGCAGGTGGGGGCTTTTTCATCAGCCGGGATTAAGCGAGCGGTTTAGGCTCTTTGCTTTCTTCCAGTGCTTCAGGGTGCAGCTTTACAACTTCTTCAATCGAACGCAGGTTCTCATCGATGACCGGCGCTTGTTCGGTGCTTTCAACGTGCTGGGTCGATTCGACTTCAGCAACGACTGGAGCAGCTTCTACAGCGACAACCTGTGGAGCGTTGGCAGCTGCTTCTTCAGCTTCTTTCAGCAGACGCTCGGCTTCACGCTTGCGACGACGCACTTCGCGAGGATCGTTCGGCGCGCGGCCAGTACTGCTGACTGGAAGAGCCGGGGCTTCTTCAGCGATGGCTTCAACCACTGCTTCAGGTGCTGGTTCGGCTTTGATTTCCGGAGCAGGCGTCACGGGTGCAGGCTGTTCGGCGATGACAGGTTCAGCGACGGCCGGTGCAGCAGGTGCTTCGGTCGGCAGTTCTGGCGACTCAGTTGCCTGAACCTCTTCCTGAACAGGCGCCGCAGGTGCTTTGTGGTACGACGCTGCCTGCTCGACGACCGGTGCGCTGAACAGCTCAGCCTGAGCGGCTGCTGGTTGTTCAACCGGTGCTGCGAGTTCTTCGCGGGGTACTACAGCCTGGACTTCAACGTCCGGAGCGGCTTCTGCTGCAGTGGGTGCAACGTCTACGGCCTGCGCTTCAACCACTGGGGTCTCGACGGCTGGCGCTTCGGTTGTTTCTACAGCGGCAGTGGCGCGTTCAGCCTGACGGTGTGCATCGGCTTCGGCCGGTGCGCTGATCACGCTGCTGGCAACGGCGGCAGTGACTGCCAGACCGGCAGCCAGATCAGAAGTTGTTTCTTCGCTGGTGCTTTCTTCAGCGCCTTCCGAACCTTCCGAACCTTCGATCACATTGCCGTTGGCATCACGTTGACGCTCGCGACGGTTGCTGCGACGACGCTGGCCACGTGAGCGACGACGAGGGCGATCGCCTTCGGCGTCATCCTGGTTGTCATCCTGCAGCAGCTCTTCGCTAGGCAGCACTTCTTCTTCGCTGACGGCTACGGCCTGTTCGGCACGTGGCTGACGCTCTTCACGCGGTGCACGCGGTTGGCGTTCTTCACGCGGGGCGCGCTCAGGACGTTCTTCGCTACGGGCTTCAGCTGGAGCAACAGCATCCAGAGGCTCGCGCAGTTCGCGGACCGGACGCTCTTCGCGTGGCTTGCGATCTTCGCGTGGAGCACGTGGGGCGCGTTCTTCACGAGGCGGGCGAGGTGCGCGCTCTTCGCGAGGGGCTGCAGTTTCTTCGCGCACCTCACGAACTTCACGTGGCGCACGTTCTTCACGAGGGGCACGCTCTTCACGCGGTGCACGTTCTTCACGGGCCTCACGAGGGGCGCGCTCTTCGCGTGGTTTGCGTTCTTCATCGCGGCGGCCAGTACGGCTGCGGCTCTGCTGACGACCATTACGGCGCTCTTCGGTGCGAGCAGGGCGTTCAGCAGCGGCTGGTTTTTCGACCACGACCGGTGCTGCTGGCTCTTCCTTGGAGGCGAACAGGCTGACCAGCGACTTCACCAGGCCTTTGAACAGGCTTGGTTCGTGGGCAACGGGAGCAGGTGTCGGTGCAACGGCAACGGCTTCAACCGGCATCGGCGCGTTGGCACGCGGCGGAGCGGTTTTGACTGCAGCTTCCTGACGAACCAGAGTGCGGGTCGCGGCCGGGGCCGGCGGCACTTCTTCCACTTCAGCGGCAGCCGCAGCGATTTCGTAGCTGGACTGGTTGGTGTGGGCTTCCGGGCTGTCATCGCGCAGACGCTGCACTTCGAAGTGCGGCGTTTCGAGGTGATCGTTCGGCAGGATGACGATGCGAGCGCGAGTACGCAGTTCGATCTTGGTGATCGAGTTGCGTTTTTCGTTGAGCAGGAACGCAGCCACCGGGATTGGCACCTGAGCGCGCACTTCGGCAGTGCGATCTTTCAGGGCTTCTTCTTCGATCAGGCGCAGGATTGCCAGTGACAGCGATTCAACATCACGAATGATGCCGGTGCCGTTGCAACGAGGGCAAACGATGCCGCTGCTTTCGCCCAGCGATGGACGCAGGCGCTGACGGGACATTTCCAGCAAGCCGAAACGCGAGATGCGACCCACCTGGACGCGGGCACGGTCTTGTTCCAGGCTTTCGCGGACTTTCTCTTCCACGGCGCGCTGGTTCTTGGCCGGGGTCATGTCGATGAAGTCGATGACGATCAGGCCGCCGATATCACGCAGACGCAACTGGCGGGCGATTTCTTCAGCCGCTTCCAGGTTGGTTTGCAGTGCGGTTTCTTCGATGTCGCTGCCTTTAGTGGCGCGCGCCGAGTTGATGTCGATGGATACCAGGGCTTCGGTCGGATCGATGACGATGGAGCCACCGGAAGGCAATTCGACGACGCGCTGGAAAGCGGTCTCGATCTGGCTTTCGATCTGGAAACGGTTGAACAGCGGTACGCTGTCTTCGTAGAGCTTGATCTTGCTGGCGTACTGCGGCATCACCTGGCGGATAAAGGTCAGGGCTTCTTCCTGAGCTTCAACGCTGTCGATCAGTACTTCGCCGATGTCCTGGCGCAGGTAATCGCGGATGGCGCGGATGATGACGTTGCTTTCCTGATAGATCAGGAACGGCGCGGAACGATCAAGCGACGCTTCTTTGATAGCGGTCCAGAGTTGCAGCAGGTAGTCGAGGTCCCACTGCATTTCTTCGCTGCTGCGGCCAAGGCCGGCAGTGCGCACGATCAAACCCATGTCGGCCGGAGCGATCAGGCCGTTCAGCGCTTCACGCAATTCATTGCGTTCTTCGCCTTCGATGCGGCGCGAAATGCCGCCGGCACGCGGGTTGTTCGGCATCAGCACCAGGTAACGACCGGCCAGGCTGATGAAGGTGGTCAGGGCTGCGCCCTTGTTGCCACGTTCTTCTTTTTCGACCTGAACGATAACTTCCTGGCCTTCGGTCAGGACGTCCTTGATGTTGACGCGGCCTTCAGGTGCTTTCTTGAAGTATTCGCGGGAGATTTCTTTGAGTGGCAGGAAACCATGGCGCTCAGAGCCAAAATCGACAAAGGCAGCCTCAAGGCTTGGTTCGATGCGAGTAATCCGGCCTTTATAGATGTTGGCCTTCTTCTGCTCGCGCGCACCGGATTCGATGTCCAGGTCGTAGAGGCGTTGGCCATCTACCAGTGCAACACGCAACTCTTCGGGTTGGGTTGCGTTAATCAGCATTCTTTTCATGTAGTACCGTCGGTTTCCGGGCTGCCGGAAACGGCGTTCGGCACACACGACTTCTCACGGTCGGTGTCAGGGCGCGTCAGGAGCGGTTGGCCACTCCAGTGTCTAACGAGTTTCGACCAGAGGGGTCGGAGTCGCGACGACGTTTCCTGCTTGCTGTGGTGACAAAAGACACCCTGTCAGCAAAAGCTTTGTCAGGAGGAGGAATCAACCATCGGCAGCGGACGATATGAAGCGTCTTGAATAAAGCCTAGTGCTACACGGTCCGATGGTTGTGCGTCTCCACCCCGCACGTATCCCTGATAATTCGGGTGCTGCCGCGCGCAGAATCCGCAACGGGTTGGCATTTACCGCGGTCTTCGATAGGGAAGATCGCGCATCATTGCTTGAGGCTTTATTTCCGAAGCATTCGCTCTGAGTGTCTGAAAGCGACTGCACTTTGTGAACTGGCCGTGAATATAGGCTCCGAAGGCGAGTGATAACTCTGCGATCTGGCTTGTTTCAGGCCTCATGTCACCTGCGCTCGTTACGTTTCCAGACCTTCCGTTATCCAGCGAAAGCCCCGTCGGACGGCCTTGCGTCCTTGTAATTGCGATGGTCAGGGCCGGTGGTTATACCGTTTGTCCGCTGTCCAGGCCGCTTTTGGCGACGTTCGCGACTATAACAGTAATCATTAAGTGCTTCAAATCCATAAAAATTGTTATGATTTGCGGCATGACGAATATTGCCCCCCCAACCTCCGGCGTCCAGCTGGTTGAGGTTGCGCCGGAACTTGCCGGTCAACGCATCGATAACTTTCTATTCACCTATCTCAAGGGTGTTCCCAAGACCTTGATTTATCGCATTTTGCGCAAAGGCGAAGTGCGTGTGAACAAAGGTCGGATCAAGCCTGAGTACAAGCTGAAAGGTGGCGACATCATTCGCGTCCCGCCTTTGCGCCTGCCTGAGCGTGATGAACCTGTGCCTGTGGCTCAGGGCCTGTTGCAGCGCCTGGAGGCGGCCATTGTCTACGAAGACAAGGCGCTGATCGTGCTGAACAAGCCTGCCGGCATCGCTGTGCATGGCGGTAGCGGTCTGAATTACGGGGTGATCGAAGCCTTTCGTCAGATGCGTCCGGACGCCAAGGAGCTGGAGTTGGTCCATCGGCTCGATCGGGATACGTCTGGTCTGCTGATGATTGCGAAAAAACGCAGCATGCTCCGTCATCTGCATGAAGCATTGCGCGGTGATGGTGTTGATAAACGTTATATGGCCTTGGTCCGTGGCCACTGGGAAACGGCTCAGAAGCGCGTAAATGCACCGTTGCTCAAGAGTAACCTGCGGTCCGGCGAGCGCATGGTCGAGGTCAACGATGAGGGCAAGGAGGCGCTGACACTCTTCAAGGTGCTGCGTCGCTTTGGTGATTTTGCCACCATGGTCGAGGCTAAACCCGTCACCGGTCGGACGCACCAGATTCGTGTCCACACCCTGCATGCCGGGCATTGCATCGCAGGTGACACCAAATATGGCGATGAAGACTTTAGTCGTGAAATTCGTGATCTGGGCGGCAAGCGTCTGTTCTTGCACGCCTATATGCTGACCGTGCCGCTGCCCGACGGTGGTGAGTTGAAGCTGCAAGCGCCAGTCGATGACATGTGGGCCAAAACCGTGGAGCGTTTGAGTGCGCCCTGATTATAAATTGCTGATTTTCGATTGGGACGGCACGCTGGCCGATTCCATTGGTCGTATCGTCGAAGCCATGCGTACTGCCGCGCATCTTAGTGATCTGGCCGCGCGCGATGATTTTTCGATCAAAGGCATCATTGGTCTGGGTTTGCCTGAAGCGATTCGCACGTTGTACCCCGAAATTTCTCCGAGCCTGATGACGGCCTTTCGTGATCACTACGCGCAAAGCTACATCGCGCTGGAGGCCGAGCCTTCTCCGTTGTTCGCAGGTGTTGTGCAGTCGCTTGAGGCGTTTCGTGTCCAGGGGTATCAGCTTGCGGTGGCTACGGGCAAATCGCGCCGTGGCCTGGATCGGGTGCTGAGCGCGCATGGCTGGGAGGATTACTTCGAGATCACCCGTGCCGCCGATGAGACCGCGAGTAAGCCGGACCCTTTAATGCTGCACGAAATCCTTCGGCACTGCGACGTCGCACCCGAGGAAGCGCTGATGATCGGCGACTCATCGTTTGATTTGTTGATGGCGCGCAACGCAGGCATGGATTCGGTGGCGGTGGGTTACGGTGCGCAATCTCTGGCATCGCTGCGCGAGTACGAGCCGCGTCTGGCTATCGAGAGTTTTCCAGAGTTGCACGCCTGGTTGGGCGCGCGCTGATTTTTTAGGGTGATTGAACATGTCGGACGAATGGAAAGACAGCAAGGCTGAAGTCGCGGGCAATAGTTCCGACGACAAAAGCTGGAAACTGCTGGAAAAGACCTTGTTGGCCGGTGTGCAAGAGCAGCGCCGCTCACGACGCTGGGGTATTTTCTTCAAGCTGCTGACGTTCGCTTATCTCATTGGCGCGCTGATGTTGTTTACGCCGCTGATGGATGTCGAAAAAGGTGTTTCTCGCGGCAAGAATCACACTGCGTTGATTGAAGTGCAGGGCATGATTGCGGACAAGGAGCCGGCCAGCGCCGATAACATCGTTGGCAGTCTGCGTGCGGCATTCGAGGATTCGAAGACCAAAGGTGTGATCCTGCGTATCAACAGCCCAGGTGGCAGCCCGGTACAGTCCGGCTATATTTATGACGAAATACGTCGGTTGCGCGCCGAGAAGCCGGATATCAAGGTTTACGCGGTCATCACCGATCTCGGGGCTTCAGGTGCCTATTACATTGCCAGTGCCGCCGACCAGATCTATGCCGACAAGGCGAGTCTCGTGGGTTCCATTGGGGTAACGGCAGCCGGTTTCGGTTTCGTCGGGATCATGGATAAGCTGGGCGTTGATCGTCGGACCTACACGTCGGGCGAGCACAAGGCGTTTCTTGATCCGTTCCAGCCGCAGAAGGCCGATGAGACTCAATTCTGGCAAGGCGTGCTGGACACCACTCATCGGCAGTTCATCGCCAGCGTCAAGCAGGGCCGTGGTGATCGCCTGAAGGACAAGGATCATCCCGAGTTGTTCTCCGGGTTGGTGTGGACCGGTGAGCAGGCGCAACAGCTTGGCCTGGTTGATGGTCTCGGCAGTGCCAGCTATGTGGCGCGTGAGATCATCGGTGAGAAAGAAATAGTCGATTACACCATTGAAGAGTCGCCGTTTGATCGCTTTTCCAAGAAGTTGGGCGTCAGCATGGCTAATCAGATAGCGATGTGGATGGGCTTCCAGGGGCCGTCGTTGCGTTAACGAAATCAGCGGTGTGTGCAAAGAAGCCCGGCCATTGGTCGGGCTTCTGCATTTCAGCGACTAAGGAATCGCGACCCCTTCGATCAGCAGCATGTCGATCAGGCGAATCAAGGGCAGGCCGATCAGGCTGGTGGCGTCGCTGCCTTCGGTGCTGCGAAACAGGCTTACACCCAATCCTTCGGCCTTGAAGCTTCCTGCGCAATCGTAGGGCTGCTCGGCGCGCAGGTAGCGCTCAAGGCTGGCTTGGTCCAGGTCGCGCATATGGACGGTGAACGGCACGCAATCGACCTGACAGTGGCCTGTACGGCTGTTGAGCAGTGCCAGGCCGGTCAGGAACGTCACGCTGGCGCCACGGGCTGCTGACAGTTGCTCCAGGGCGCGCTCGAACGTGTGGGGCTTGCCGAGAATCTGTCCATTGAGGACCGCGACCTGATCCGAGCCGATGATCAGGTGGTCTGAGTGACTGTCGGCAAGCGCCTGTGCTTTCTCTCGGGCCAGGCGCTGAACCAGTTCGATCGCGGGTTCTTCAGGGCGGCGGCTTTCATCGATATCAGGTGAGCAGCAGGTGAACGGCAGGCGCAGGCGAGCCAGTAATTCACGGCGGTAGGGCGAGCTCGATGCGAGTAGCAGAGGCGGCATACTGTTCTCCAAAGGATGAAAGGTCATTCTAATCAGCATTCAATATTGAGACTTTCAGTCTGCTGAAGCGTAGCGAGCGAAGGCGAGAAAGCGGAGTTTACGGGCTGTAAATGAGCATTTCGAGCCTGCTCTCAACGCAGCATTGTCAAGTGCAGTAGTTTCAACAGATTGAAAGGCCTGAATTTCCTTTGACAGAGGGAGGGCTCGTCCCTAGAATGCTGCGCCTATGTTGAATGACCCGATTCCACCTCACGTTGACCCGCGCAAATTAGCTGATCGTGGCACTACTCTTCAGGGAGAAGTACTGCTGGCTGATTTGGAGAGACTCTGCGACCCGCTTTCCGATAACCTCGGTACGGTGCAGGCTAAATTCATTTTTGAGCGAGACGAGCGCAGATCTGTGGTCATCCACAGTTCCATCGACGCCGAGGTCAAAATGGTTTGCCAGCGTTGTCTTGAGCTGGTCACCCTGCCGATCCACAGCGAATGCAGTTACGCTGTGGTGAAAGAGGGTGCGAATACCCAGTCGTTACCGAAAGGTTATGACGTGCTGGAACTGGGCGAAGATCCATTGGATCTGCTGGCATTGATCGAGGAGGAGCTGTTGCTCGCCTTGCCCATTGTGCCTGCTCATCATCCGGAAGAATGCCAGCAGCCGGCGGACCTTAACGAGTCCGAGCCGAGCGTGGACGAGGTAACGCGGTCCAACCCGTTCAGTGTATTGGCGCAGTTAAAGCGTGACCCAAACGTTTAGGAGTTAATCAATTATGGCTGTTCAGCAGAACAAAAAATCCCGCTCTGCCCGTGACATGCGTCGTTCGCACGACGCTCTTGTGGCAAGCACTCTGTCTGTAGAAAAAACCACAGGTGAAATTCACCTGCGTCACCACGTATCGCCGGAAGGTGTTTATCGTGGTCGCAAAGTGATCGACAAGGGCGCTGACGAGTAATTTCTTGTCCGCTCCGATCATCGCGATTGACGCAATGGGTGGGGACTTCGGTCCCCGCAGCATTGTGCAGGCCAGTATCGCTTGTTTGTTTGCTACGCCCTCGTTGCACCTGACCCTCGTCGGTCAAGCCCCCCTTATTGAAGAATTGATTGCTCGCCATTCCGGTGTGGATCGCTCACGTCTGCGTGTTGTAAATGCCAGCGAAGTGATCGCCATGGATGAGCGGCCTTCGCAGGCGTTGCGCAGCAAGCCCGATTCGTCGATGCGGGTGGCGTTGGGGTTGTTGGCCGAGGGCCAGGTTCAGGCCTGTGTAAGTGCGGGTAATACCGGCGCGTTGATGGCGCTGTCACGCTTTGTGCTCAAGACTTTGCCGGGCATCGATCGTCCCGCGATGATCGCAGCCATCCCGACCCAGCGTGGTTATTGCCAGTTGCTGGATCTGGGAGCAAATGTCGATTGCAGTGCCGAAAACCTTTACCAGTTCGCCGTCATGGGTTCGGTCGCGGCTGAGGCGTTGGGTGTTCCCCGGCCTCGAGTGGCGTTGCTCAATATCGGCACTGAGGACATCAAGGGTAATCAGCAAGTCAAATTGGCGGCTACTCTGCTTCAGGCTGCGCCGGGTTTGAACTACATCGGCTTCGTTGAGGGTGATGGGGTGTACCGTGGCGAGGCTGATGTCGTGGTGTGCGACGGTTTTGTCGGTAATATCCTGCTCAAGTCCAGCGAAGGGCTGGCGACGATGATCGGTGCGCGGATCGAATCGCTGTTCCAGCAGAATGTGTTTACAAGGGTCGTGGGTGCGTTAGCGCTGCCCATGCTCAAGCGTTTGCGGGCTGACCTGGCGCCTGCGCGGCATAATGGCGCGAGTTTTTTGGGTTTGCAGGGCATCGTCGTGAAAAGCCACGGTGCCGCAGGCGTGCAAGGCTTCCAGAGTGCGATTCAACGGGCCTTGATCGAAATACAGGAAAACCTCCCGCAACGCTTGGGTGGACGCCTTGAGGAGCTGCTTTAGGCTGTCTCCGGGCGTGAGTTGCGCAAATGTGACGCTGGTGACTGGTCAGTCATCCAACTGCCATTCACGGACAGTTAATTTTTGAGTTTTGCGCCGGGCTTGGCCGGGCGTCAATTTTCGACGACAAATCATTAGGGGCTTGATCAATGTCTGCATCCCTCGCATTCGTCTTTCCGGGTCAAGGATCACAGTCCCTCGGCATGCTCGCCGAGCAGGGCGCTCAGCACAAACTGATCCTCGACACCTTCAGTGAAGCTTCCGAAGCCTTGGGTTACGACCTTTGGGCGCTGACCCAGCAAGGGCCGGAAGAGCAACTCAATCAAACCGATAAAACCCAGCCTGCGATCCTGACGGCCTCCGTGGCGCTGTGGCGCCTGTGGTTGTCTGAAAGCGCTTTGCGCCCTGCGTATGTCGCCGGGCACAGCCTGGGTGAATACAGCGCGCTGGTAGCGGCAGGCAGCCTGACCTTGAGCGATGCGGTCAAGCTGGTGGAGCGCCGGGGTCAGTTGATGCAACAGGCTGTGCCTGCGGGCCAGGGCGGCATGGCTGCCATTCTGGGTCTGGACGATGCCGATGTGCTCGCGGCGTGCGCCGAGGCTGCCCAGGGTGACGTCGTCAGTGCGGTGAACTTTAATTCGCCGGGCCAGGTTGTGATCGCAGGTTCTGCTGCCGCTGTCGAGCGTGCCATCGAGGCCTGCAAGGCCCGTGGCGCCAAGCGTGCATTGCCATTGCCTGTGAGCGTGCCGTCGCATTGCGAATTGATGCGTCCGGCCGCTGAGCGCTTCGCTGAATCCATTGAGGCGATTGCCTGGCAGGCGCCGCAGATCAAGCTGGTACAGAATGTCAGCGCGTCAGCGGTGGCCGACCTCGATACCCTCAAGCGCGATTTGCTGGAACAATTGTACAAACCTGTGCGTTGGGTCGAATCTATCCAGTTCCTGGCAGCCCATGGCGCGACCCGATTGGTCGAGTGCGGGCCGGGTAAAGTGCTGGCGGGTTTGAACAAGCGCTGCGCCGAAGGCGTGACAACCTACAACCTCAATACCCCAGACGCCTTCGCCGCCACCCGTGCGGCACTGGCCTGATTAGGAGAAGCTTGCATGAACCTGCAAGGTAAAGTTGCACTGGTCACCGGTGCGAGCCGCGGTATTGGCCAAGCCATTGCCCTTGAGTTGGGACGTCATGGTGCGATCGTGGTCGGGACGGCAACGTCCGAGTCCGGCGCCGAGCGTATCAGCGCGACGTTCAAGGAAAACGGCATTGAAGGTTTCGGGCTGGCGCTCGACGTCTGCAGCGATGCGTCTGTCAGTGCGACGCTGGCATTGATTCAGGAGCGCGTTGGCGCCCCGTTGATTCTGGTCAATAACGCCGGTATCACCCGTGACAACCTGATGATGCGAATGAAAGATGACGAATGGCATGACGTTGTCGACACCAACCTGAACAGTCTATTTCGGCTGTCCAAGGGTGTTTTGCGCGGCATGACCAAGGCGCGTTGGGGTCGAATTATCAGTATTGGCTCGGTAGTGGGTGCCATGGGCAACGCAGGCCAAGTAAACTATGCGGCCGCGAAAGCCGGTCTGGAAGGTTTCAGCCGGGCCCTGGCCCGTGAAGTCGGCTCGCGTGCGGTCACCGTGAACGCGGTTGCACCTGGTTTTATCGATACTGATATGACCCGCGAGCTGCCAGAAGCGCAACGTGAGGCATTGATTACCCAGATTCCTTTGGGACGTTTGGGGCAGGCGCAAGAGATCGCGCACGTGGTCGCTTTTCTTGCATCTGAAGGTGCAGCCTACGTTACCGGGGCTACAATCCCGGTGAATGGCGGCATGTACATGAGTTGAATGTGACGGATCGCTTCAAAAAAATGTCATACGAGCGGTCTAAAATCCGTTATAAAGCTGCAATCTATTAATAGGCGGAAGGCGGGTGTGGTTACAGAGGATGAGCATTGAGCTTGAAATGCGTAAAACCTCTTCGCTACACTTACCCACCGGCCAGCTGCCTGAATTTGTCCACTAGGAGTTAAAACAAGGTATGAGCACCATCGAAGAGCGCGTCAAGAAAATCGTTATGGAGCAACTTGGCGTCAAAGCAGAGGAAGTGACAAACGCTGCTTCTTTCGTTGAAGACCTGGGCGCTGACTCCCTTGATACCGTGGAGCTGGTAATGGCTCTGGAAGAGGAATTCGAGACCGAAATTCCTGACGAAGAAGCCGAAAAAATCACTACCGTTCAAGCCGCTATCGACTACGTTACTGCCCACCAGGCGTAATGGTTTGTAATCGTCGCTTGCTGTCGGGAAAAACCGCACTGCCATCATGGCGTGCGGTTTTTTCTTTAGAAGTGATGTAAAGAGTCGTCAATAGATTAAAGGAGAGTGCTGTGTCGCGTAGACGCGTCGTAGTCACCGGTATGGGTATGTTGTCGCCATTGGGCACGGACGTTCCGAGCTCATGGCAGGGCATTCTGGCTGGTCGCAGTGGCATTGGTCTGATCGAACACACGGACCTTTCGGCCTTTACCACCCGTTTTGGCGGCTCGGTAAAAGGCTTCAACGTTGAGGAATATCTGGCGCCCAAAGAGGCACGGCGTCTCGACCTTTTCATTCAGTACGGTTTGGCCGCGAGCTTTCAAGCCGTGCGCAACTCCGGGCTTGAAGTGACCGACGCTAACCGTGATCGCATTGGCGTTGCCATGGGTGCGGGTATCGGTGGCTTGACCAATATCGAGAACAACGCACGCTCGTTGCATGAGCAAGGACCAGGGCGGATTTCTCCGTTTTTTGTGCCGGGTTCGATTATCAATATGATTTCCGGCTTCCTGTCGATCCATCTGGGCGCACAGGGGCCTAACTACGCCATCGCAACTGCGTGCACCACAGGCACCCATTGCATTGGTATGGCCGCACGCAACATCGCCTACGGTGAAGCTGACGTGATGATCGCCGGGGGTGCAGAAATGGCTGCCTGCGGTCTGGGTATGGGTGGCTTTGGTGCGTCTCGGGCGCTGTCTACCCGCAATGACGACCCTACCCGGGCAAGCCGTCCGTGGGACAAAGGGCGCGATGGTTTCGTCTTGTCCGATGGCGCTGGAGCCTTGGTGCTTGAAGAGTTGGAGCACGCCAAGGCGCGTGGCGCGACCATCTACGCCGAGCTGATCGGTTTTGGCATGAGCGGCGACGCTTATCACATGACATCGCCACCTGAAGACGGTGCCGGTGCTGCACGTTGCATTGCCAACGCGCTGCGTGATGCCAAGATCAACGTCGATGAAGTCCAGCACATCAACGCTCACGGCACATCGACCCTGGCGGGCGATTTGGCCGAAGCGTCGGCGATCAAGACCGTCTTTGGCGATCACGCCTACAAACTGGCTATCACGTCGACCAAATCGATGACCGGCCACTTGCTCGGTGCCGCAGGGGCGGTCGAGGCGATCTTCAGTATTCTGGCGATCAACGGTCAGGTCGCGCCGCCGACGATCAACCTTGATGAGCCGGGCGAAGGCTGCGATCTGGACTTTGTCCCGCACGAGGCCCGAAGCATGCCTATCGATGTTGTGCTCTCCAACTCCTTCGGGTTTGGCGGCACCAATGGGTCGCTGGTGTTCCGTCGGTACGCGGATTGATGCCGAGCTGGATCAATGGTCTTCCGGCCGAGACCCTGCCCGTGACGGATCGGGGTCTGGCTTACGGCGATGGTTTGTTTGAAACCATTGCCGTCAAGGCTGGGCAACCTTTGCTGTTCGAGCGTCACCTGCAGCGCCTGGCGACAGGTTGCAGTCGATTGGCGATTGCTGCGGATCAATCGTTGGTCCGCAGCGAATTGCTGGCGTTTGCTGCGCAGTTGGGCGAAGGCGTGATGAAGTTGATTCTCACCCGTGGCGACAGCTTGCGTGGCTACGCACCCGCACTCATGGCCGAGCCGCGGCGCATCCTTCAGGGCAGCGCGGCGCCAGCCTATCCGCCGGCTCATGCCGAGCAGGGTGTTTACCTGTTTCAATGCCTCACTCGTTTATCTGAACAACCCCTGCTGGCCGGGCTCAAGCATCTGAACCGGCTCGAGCAGGTGCTCGCGCGCAGCGAGTGGCAGGACAGCGCATACGCCGAAGGGCTGATGTGCGATACCTCCGGGCGGATTATCGAGGGCGTGTACAGCAACGTCTTTCTGATCAAGGAGGGTGTGCTGCTGACCGCTGACCTGAGCCGTTGCGGCGTGGCCGGTGTGATGCGCGCAGAACTGCTGGCTCAAGCCCGGATGCTGGGCATTGGCACTGAAGAGCGCGACATTCAGTGGCTCGATCTGGAGCAGGCGGACGAGGTTTTTCTGAGCAACAGTGTCTATGGTGTGTGGCCCGTGCGAGGGTTTGCACAGCTGAACTGGCCGGTTGGCCCGCTCACCCGTAAACTGCAGGATATTGCTCGCGCGCTTCTGGATGTTTGATCGGTGATTCGTAAATTATTGGTGTTGTTCGAAGGTTGTCTGGTCCTGGCAGGGTTACTGCTGGGTCTGTCCGTCTGGCAACAGGATGTAGCGCTGAAGCAACCCTTGAACCTGACCCAGGAGCAGTTGCTCGACGTCCCCGCAGGCTCCACGCCCACTGGCGTGCTTAATCGTTTGCAGGCCGACGGTGTGATCAAAGACGCCTTCTGGTTGCGTCTTTACTGGCGTTTCAATCTGTCTGATCAGTCGTTCCACAGCGGCGAATACCGCATGACACCCGCAATGGACGCCAAGGCGCTGCTGGGGTTGTGGCAGCGTGGCGAGGTCGTGCAATACAGCCTGACACTGGTCGAAGGCTGGAATTTCCGTCAGGTCCGTGCGGCCTTGGCCAAACAGCTCAAGCTTGAGCAGAACCTGGCCGGGTTGAGCGACACGGAATTGATGGCCAGGCTGGGCCATGCCGATGTATTCCCTGAAGGTCGTTTCTTCCCTGACACTTACCGTTACGTACGCGGCATGAGCGACGTCGACTTGCTCAAGCAGGCGTACAACCGACTGGATGAAGTCCTGGCGGAGGAATGGACCCGGCGCGCGGCCGACGTGCCTTACGTCGACCCGTATCATGCGTTGATCATGGCCTCGCTGGTCGAGAAAGAAACCGGCGTGCCACAGGAGCGTGCGCAAATCGCGGGCGTTTTTGTCCGGCGCCTGGAGATGGGGATGTTGTTACAGACCGATCCGACCGTGATCTACGGCCTTGGTGAGCGCTACAACGGCAAGCTGACCCGCGCCTCCCTGAAAGAGCCAACGCCCTATAACACTTATGTCATCGCTGGCTTGCCGCCGACCCCGATCTCATTGGTGGGACGCGAAGCCATCCATGCCGCGCTTAACCCGGTGCCTGGCAGCAGCTTGTATTTCGTTGCGCGCGGTGACGGCAGTCACGTGTTTTCTGCTGATCTGGACGCCCATAACAACGCGGTTCGCGAGTTTCAGCTCAAACGACGTGCGGACTATCGCTCCAGTCCGGCGCCTGTTTCCGCCCCGGGCGCCGTGTCACCGTCGGAGTCAGAGGTCGCACCGGCTCCCGCACCCACTGCCACGCCAGATGAAAAAAGCGAGCAGGGCCCGCAATGAATTTGATTAAGGACTGCCTGTGACTGGCTTGTTTATTACCCTGGAAGGTCCGGAAGGCGCTGGAAAAAGCACCAATCGCGAATACCTGGCCGAGCGTCTGCGCGCCCATGGTGTCGATGTTGTGCTGACCCGGGAGCCGGGCGGCACGCCTTTGGCCGAGCGGATTCGCGAGCTGTTATTGGCGCCGAGCGATGAGCCGATGAATGCCGATACCGAGTTGTTGCTAGTGTTCGCTGCCAGAGCCCAGCATCTGGCTGAAGTTATTCGTCCTGCACTGGCTCGCGGAGCAGTGGTGTTGTGTGATCGGTTTACAGATGCGACCTACGCTTACCAAGGGGGTGGCCGTGGCTTGTCCCATGAGCGAATCGCCGTCCTGGAGCATTTTGTCCAGGGTGATCTGCGTCCCGATCTGACCCTGGTGTTCGACTTGCCGGTGGAAGTCGGTCTGGCGCGTGCGACGGCCCGTGGGCGGCTCGACCGTTTCGAGCAGGAAGGCCGGACGTTTTTCGACGCCGTGCGCAGTACCTATCTGAAGCGTGCGGCCGCC
This sequence comes from Pseudomonas sp. ASL8, assembly GCF_056680355.1. Classification (NCBI taxonomy): domain Bacteria; kingdom Pseudomonadati; phylum Pseudomonadota; class Gammaproteobacteria; order Pseudomonadales; family Pseudomonadaceae; genus Pseudomonas; species Pseudomonas sp. ASL8. Next base: position 3,122,517 of record NZ_CM155278.1, read on the forward strand.
AGTCCTGAGCGCTACCGTCTGGTGAACGCCGCGTTGTCGCTGTCTGAGGTTCAGCAGTCACTTGATGGCTTGCTGCCCGAGTTGCTGGAGCTTCAACGTGGCTGAGGCCTACCCCTGGCAAGAAAGTCTTTGGCAGCAACTGGCCGGGCGTAGCCAGCACGCGCACGCTTACTTGCTTCATGGGCCTGCGGGCATCGGCAAGCGCGCACTGGCGGAGCGCCTTATGGCTCGCTTGTTGTGTCAGCGCCCTGAAGGGCTGGATGCATGTGGCCAGTGCAAGTCCTGCCTGCTGCTGGTCGCGGGCAGTCACCCGGATAATTACGTGCTGGAGCCGGAAGAGGCGGACAAAGCGATCAAGGTCGATCAGGTTCGCGATCTGGTCAGCTTCGTTGTGCAGACCGCGCAAATGGGCGGTCGAAAGGTGGTATTGATCGAGCCTGCAGAGTCGATGAACGTCAACGCCGCCAACGCATTGCTCAAAAGCCTCGAAGAACCTTCTGGCAATACCGTGCTGTTGCTGGTCAGTCATCAGCCGAGCCGTTTGTTGCCGACAGTCAAAAGCCGTTGCGTGCAACAGGCCTGTCCGCTGCCCAGTGAGGCAATGAGCCTGGACTGGCTGGCCAACGCGTTGCCCGATTGCGCGGAGGATGAACGCGTCGAGCTGCTGGCTCTGGCCGCCGGTTCCCCCTTGGCGGCAGTCAGCCTGCAGGCTCAGGGCGTACGGGAGCAGCGGGCGCTGGTGGTGGACGGTGTGAAAAAACTGCTTAAGCACCAGCAATCACCCACTCAGTTGGCTGAAGGCTGGAAAGATATTCCGCTGTTGTTGCTGTTCGACTGGTTCTGCGACTGGTCGCATCTGATTCTGCGCTATCAGCTGACTCAGGACGAAGCGGGTCTCGGTTTGGGTGATATGCGTAAGGTGCTGCAATACCTGGCGCAGAAATCCACTCAGGGCAAGGTGCTCGGTATTCAGGATTGGGTGCTGGCCCAGCGTCAGAAAGTCATGTCCAAAGCCAACCTTAACCGGGTGTTGTTGCTCGAAGCGTTGTTGGTGCAGTGGGCAGGCTTGCCCGGACAAGGTTAGACTCAGTCATTCGGATCACGTCCCCAGGAGTTGCAATGAACTTGCCGCTGAGTCCAGGCCCACGGAATGGTATTTTGTCCCTGACGATCAAGGACAAATCCGTGTTGTACGCCGCTTATATGCCATTCATAAAAAATGGCGGGCTGTTCATCCCCACCAGCAAAAGCTACAAGCTGGGTGACGAGGTGTTCATGCTGCTCAACCTGATGGACGAGCCGGAAAAAATCCCGGTGACAGGCAAGGTTACCTGGATAACGCCCAAGGGCGCCCAGGGTAATCGGGCGGCGGGAGTTGGCGTCCAGTTCAATGATGGCGACAACACTGCCCGGAACAAGATTGAAACGTACCTGGCCGGAGCCCTGAAATCCGACCGTCCAACCCATACCATGTAGTTGCCATCCTGCCATGCTTGTAGATTCCCATTGCCACCTCGACCGTCTCGATCTCGCTGTGCATGCAGGTTCGCTCGATGCCGCCCTTGAGGCGGCGCGGGCGCGAGGCGTCGGGCATTTTCTGTGTATCGGTGTCAGCGCCGAGAATGCCGGAGCGGTCAAAGCCTTGGCTGAGCGTTATGACGACGTGGATTGTTCGGTGGGTATTCATCCGCTGGACCTGCAACCGGGCGAGGCGCCTGCACTGGACTGGCTGCTGGATGAGCTGAATCACCCGCGGGTGGTGGCCATTGGCGAGACGGGCCTTGATTACCACTATGAGCCCGAGGCTGCCGAGCTTCAGCAGCAATCGTTTCGCCTGCACCTGCAGGCTGCCAGCATCACGGGCAAGCCGGTCATCGTGCACACCCGTGGCGCTCGCGCCGACACCTTGAACCTGTTGCGAGAAGCTGCGTTGCCACACGCTGGCGTACTGCACTGCTTTACCGAAGATTGGGAGATGGCCAAGGCGGCGCTGGATCTGGGTTTTTATATCTCGTTATCCGGGATCGTCACCTTCCGTAATGCCGATGCGCTGCGAGACGTGGCACGTCAGGTGCCCGCTGATCGATTACTGGTGGAGACCGATTCGCCTTACCTGGCGCCGATTCCTTATCGGGGCAAACCCAACCTTCCGCAATATGTGCGGGAAGTGGCAGAGTTCCTGGCGATGTTGCGCGGTGAGTCCTACGAGCGTTTTGCCGAGCAGACCACTGAAAACTTTATGCGGCTGTTCCCTTTGGCGCATGTGAAGCGCTAGGGGATCTTTTCCCGAGTCTCCTCCCGAGCGCTGTCCCGCAGGATATTTTATGCAAAAAAAACCCGGGCTCTGGGGGGGGAATCCGGGTTAAGACCATTAGGAGTAAAACAAAGGCGCTCGGTCCATCGGCACCTTCATTGACGCGTCACTTGGGGGAGATGTCGCGTCAACTAACTTAGTATTGGTCAGGATTGGCGGACGTCCAGTCGCAGGTGCTCATTTTTTAAACAGATTTGGAATACACCCGCTTCTGTTGAGTTCTCAACGAGCAGACAGCGTGCGTACGATGGCCAATGTCTCCTCGATCACCCGCGATTCAGTATAGAAATGTGGGGAAAATCTGATGCCGGGTCCGCGTTGAACGCACACCACCTGTTCCTGTTTAAGGTGCTCGAATACGTGGGCGTTCGCTATACCGTCCAGGCTGAAGCTCAGGATTCCCGCGCGTTTCTCAGGGTTTTTCGGGGTGTGCAAACGGACACCTGGAATGGCGCTCAACCCTTCTTCGAGCCAGAGAACACGCTCGGCAATGGCTTTCCCCACTGTTTCCATGCCGACTTCTTCGAGCAGCGAAAGGCTGGCCTCCAATGCCATGGTGCCAAGCATGTTCGGGCTGCCGCATTCGAAGCGGCGCGCGGACAGGGCCGGTTCCCAGGTCGTGCGGTTGTAGTCACCCATATGCTCGAGCATGTGCCAGCCGAACTCACTGAGTTTCAGTTGTGGCCGCAATTCGCTGCGGCAATAAAACACGCCCAGGCCTTCCGGGCCCAGCAGCCACTTATGGCCGTCTGCCATGGCGAAGTCGCATTGGCTAGCCTGAACATCAAAGGGCAGGGCGCCTAATTGCTGGATAGCATCGATGCAGAACAGCACGCTGCGTTGTTTGCAGCCCTGGCCCAGGCGTTCGAGATCCAGGCGCAGGCCGGAAGCGTATTGCACTGCGCTGATCGACAGCAGCCGTGTGCGAGCACCGCAGGCGGCGAGCAGCGCCGCTTCCGGGTCGTCATTTTTGAGGCTGACCTGGATGACTTCGACGCCTTGGGGCGCCAGCGCCTCCCAGACGATGCGGTTGGATGGAAACTCTTCGTCGCTGATAACGATCTGGTCGCCGGCTTTCCAGTCCAGTCCAAACGCAACGAATGACAGCGCTTCCGAGGTGTTTTTGACCAGGGCGATGTCATCGGTCGACGGCGCGTTCAATAGACGCATCAGGCGTTCACGCAAGCGTTGCTCTACCACCATCCAGTCCGGATAGTCCCGCGCGCCCAGTAAAACGTTCTCCTGAGCGAAGCGGCTGACGGCGGTCGCGGCGCGTTTTGGCCAGGGGGCGACCGCAGCGTGGTTTAAATATCGCAGGCCCGGGGCCTGTGCAAATTCATCAAGAAACGTAGACATGGTCGGATGATCCGTGCAATTTGGCGCAAGTTAGGCATAATACGCGGCTTCGATTTTGACCCCTACAGACCTTTTCTTATGCAAAAAGAACCTCGTAAGGTCCGTGAGTTTCGTCGCCGCGAGCAAGAAATTCTCGATACCGCGCTAAAGCTGTTCCTCGATCAAGGTGAAGACAGTGTCACCGTCGAGATGATCGCTGATGCCGTGGGTATCGGCAAAGGCACCATCTATAAGCACTTCAAGTCCAAGGCGGAGATCTACCTGCGCCTGATGCTCGACTACGAGCGCGATTTGAACGAGTTGCTCCACTCTGCCGACGTCGACAAGGATAAGGAAGCTTTATCCCGCGCCTACTTCGAATTCCGCATGCGCGATCCTCAGCGCTACCGGTTGTTCGATCGTCTGGAAGAAAAAGTGGTCAAGGGCAATCAAGTACCGGAGATGGTCGAGGAGTTGCACCGGATTCGCGCGTCGAACTTCGAGCGCCTGACCTTGTTGATCAAGGGTCGGATCAGCGAAGGCAAGCTCGAAGACGTGCCCCCTTATTTCCATTTCTGCGCGTCCTGGGCACTGGTGCATGGCGCCGTGGCCCTGTATCACTCGCCGTTCTGGAGCAATGTGCTGGAAGACCAGGAGGGCTTTTTTCAGTTCCTGATGGACATCGGCGTGCGCATGGGCAACAAGCGCAAGCGTGATACCGATACCCCGCCAGGCAGCTGATATATTCGGTACCTTTATAGCGACAGGTAGTGAATGCAGGGATCGTCGGCGCGGGAATATACTGGGGTCCGGGGTTGGTAAAAACGTGATGCTCAGTCATGTTTCGCCGGCCTAATTTCTTAGCCGGAGTCGCTCATGATCGTTGACCGTCAAGGCAGGCGTTTCCGCAACTTGCGAATCAGCCTGACTTCAGCCTGCAACTATGCGTGTACCTACTGTGTGCCCAACGGCAAACGGTTGGTGGCTGCGCAGGATGAGTTGTCGGCCGATGCCATGGCGCGTGGCGTAGCGTATCTGATCGAAGCCGCGGGCATTGAGCGTCTGCGCATTACCGGCGGTGAGCCACTGGTGAGCCCGAAGCTGGAAGCGTTCATGGGTCGAGTCGGGCAGTTGGGTCTGGCCGACATCAGCCTGACCACCAATGGACAATTACTCGCTCGCAAGCTGCCATTGCTGGTCGATGCGGGTATTCGCCGGCTCAACGTGTCCCTCGATACCCTCGACCCTGTGGCCTTCCGCCAGATCGCCCGTGGCGGGGATCTGGCCAGCGTGCTGGATGGCATGGATCAGGCGCGCGCTGCCGGGATCAAAATCAAAGTCAACATGGTGCCGCTGCGTGGGCAAAACCTGGATCAGGTGATGCCGATGCTCGACTACTGCCTTGAGCGCGGGTACGAGCTGCGGTTTATCGAGCTGATGCGCATGGGCCATCTGGCCAGCGATTCGAATGCCTTCCTGCAGCAGTTTGTCAGCCTGCAACAATTGCTGGCATTGATCGGCGAGCGTTATGAGTACCTGCAAGCCGATGCGCCGGTCGATGCGACAGCTGTCCGCTATCAAATTCCCGACCTTGGTTTTTTCGGCGTGATTGCCAACGAAAGCGTGCCGTTCTGCCGTACCTGCTCGCGTTTGCGCCTTTCTTCCACGGGTTGGTTGCACGGCTGCCTGTCCTCCAGCAACCGCCATTACGTCGGCGATCTGTTGGATAAGCCACGCCACGAAGCCTTGCCAGCGCTGCAGCGTTTGCTGGTCAAAGCCTTGGGCGACAAGCAAGAAGTAGCGTTTTCCGGCGGCGCCACGATCATGAAAATTATCGGCGGCTAAGCCTCGCGCCTCCCGGCGTCCCGCGCAAAACTGTCCACCACTGTCGCTCATGCACTGCCTGATGGCGCGGAAGCTGCATCTTGTGCCCATTCGCCGGTTTTCCGTCACCGGCACGAGGGAGTGGATGATGCGTAGTCTGGTTTTGCTACTGACGCTGCTGGCGTTGAGTGGCTGCATGAGTGTCAGTGACATGGGGCAGGGCGCTCACGATCAGTTGAGCGATGCGGGCTTGCTCGATCACAGCAACACGAGTCGCGCCAACAATCTGCGTATCCAGGCAGACTCCTTCATCTATATCGCCCAAGGCTCATTCGTTCCCCCCGGCAATGCCTATCCGCGGCCTAATGTCGTGGCGGAAGAAGCCTTTAACGGCTTTGTCGAATACTTCCCTATGGTTCGTCGGGCCCGAGCGCCGATTGGCCTGGACGCTGCCTTAAGTGAGGCGCGCGCGGCGGGTGCGCACTATTTGCTGTACACCCGTTTCGCCAAAGGTGACGACAGGATCGGCAACACTGACGAATGGCACGACCAGCAAGCCGTGGACCGGCTGGGTGTCGACAGCGGCGTGATTCAGCTGATGCTGATCGAAACCAGCACCCGCTATTTGATCGATACCGCACGGATTCACACTCGCGGCGGATTGCTGACACTGCGCAACACCAAGCCCGAAGATTTGCTTGGTCCACCCTTGGAGGACTACGCTCGCAGTCTATTAGGCATGAGTCGCTAAGGAGAAAGGCATGAGTGGTCCCGGCAATGCCAACGATCTATTCGCGCAGATTCCCAAGTCGAAGGGGTTGCCGCCTGTTCATCTGTGGAATCCTGATTTTTGCGGCGATATAGACATGCGTATCGCCCGTGATGGCACGTGGTATTACCTCGGCACGCCCATTGGACGTAAGCCTATGGTGCGCCTGTTCTCCACGATCATGCGCCGTGACGGCGACGACTACTTCCTGATCACTCCGGTGGAGAAGGTCCGGATCAGGGTGGATGACGCGCCCTTTGTCGCGGTCAGCCTTGAAGTGGAAGGCCAGGGCGAAGATCAGCGCTTGCGCTTCACCACCAATGTCGAGGATCAGACCGAGGCGGGGCCCGAGCATCCGATACGGGTAGAAATCGACCCGGTTACCCAGGAACCAACGCCCTACGTCCATGTGCGGGTCAACCTGGAAGCGCTGATGCACCGCAATGTGTTCTATCAATTGGTTGATTTGGCGGTGACGCGAGAAATAGACGGCCAGCGTTGGTTGGGTGTATGGAGTGGTGGAGAATTTTTTCGAATCGGACTCGAGCCCTGAAATGGGCTGTCAGTAGCGCTGGACCTGTCTCTGTTCCTGCGGTTAATTGCCTGTCGGTACCTCGACGGTTAAAGTGCCGCTCCCCGTTTTTGCTTGAGGTTTTTGCATGAAGCAGTCCTTTGATATTGCCGTGATCGGCGCCACCGGCACTGTTGGCGAAACCCTCGTCCAGATTCTTGAAGAGCGCGAGTTTCCGGTGGCCAGTCTGCACTTGCTGGCGAGCATCGAATCGGCTGGCCATTCGGTGCCGTTCAAGGGCAAGAACGTGCGCGTGCGTGAAGTGGATGAATTCGATTTCAGCAAAGTCCAACTGGCCTTTTTTGCCGCTGGCCCAGCGATTACCCGCAGCTATGCGGCGCGGGCGACAGCAGCGGGCTGCACGGTGATTGAACTGTCGGGCGGTTTGCCGGCCGAGCAGGCGCCCACTATCATTCCAGAAGTCAACGCGGCCTTGCTTGGCGCGCTGAAAAAGCCGTATCAAATTGCCAGTCCCAGCCCATCGGCGACGGCATTGGCAGTGGTGATCGCGCCGTTGCGTGCGCTGCTCGACGTCGTTCGGGTCAATGTTACCGCGTGCCTTGCGGTGTCCAGTCAAGGCCGCGAAGGTGTGGCGGAACTGGCTCGACAAACCGCTGAGTTGCTCAATGTGCGACCGATGGAACCGCGCTTTTTTGATCGGCAGATGGCGTTCAACCTGCTGGCCCAGGTCGGTACGCCCGACGCCCAAGGCCATGCGCCGCTGGAAAAGCGTTTGGTCACGGAATTGCGTGAGTTGCTGGCCATGCCATTGCTTAAGGTGTCCGCTACCTGCGTTCAAGCGCCTGTATTTTTTGGCGATAGCTTTAGCGTTTCGCTGCAGCTATCGGGTGCGGTCGATCTTGCGGCAGTCAATGCTGTGCTGGAGGCTGCGCCGGGAATCGAACTGATTGAAGCGGGCGATTACCCCACGGCCGTTGGCGATGCCGTTGGCCAGGATGTTGTCTATGTAGGACGAGTGCGTACAGGGATCGACGACCCGGAGGAACTTAATCTGTGGATCACGTCTGATAATGTGCGCAAGGGTGCAGCGTTGAACGCTGTGCAAGTGGCTGAATTGTTGATAAAAGACCTTGTGTAAAAGATACTTGGCAACAATTCAAGAATCATTTTAGCTTTCAGACTTTACCTTCTCGGTTGCCGAGGAATATTCAAACAAGGGATGGGCTATGGTTCAGGTTCGCAAACTGGTATTAGCAATCGCTGCCGCTTCGACGCTGTCATCCGGTATGGCGCATGCGTTGGGGCTCGGGGAACTGACCTTGAAGTCGACCCTGAACCAGCCTCTGGTTGCCGAGATCGAGCTGCTCGATGCCCGAGACCTGAATGCCAGGCAGGTAGTGCCGAGCCTGGCGCCATCCGCTGATTTCGCCCAGGCGGGTGTTGCTCGGCAGGCATTTCTCGATGATCTGACGTTTACCCCGGTGCTGAATGCCAGCGGCAAAAGCGTTCTGCGGATTACGTCGAGCAAGCCGGTTCGCGACCCCTACATGAAATTCCTCGTGCAAGTGCTCTGGCCTAACGGCCGGTTGTTGCGCGAATACAGCCTGTTACTCGATCCGCCGAAGGCCGCGCCTGAGGCCGCCGCTGTCGCTGCCGCGCAACTTCCGGCCACTGCGCCCGTTGCCGTCGAGCCTCAAGCGCCGGCCGCAACGCCACCAGCACCGGCAGAGGCGCCCGCGCCGACCCCGGTCGCGGAGGCCAAACCTGCTCGATACACCACCAGCAAACGCGATACGTTGTGGGAAATTGCCGCCCGCGTGCGCAATGGCGGGTCGGTTCAGCAGACCATGCTGGCCATTCAGGCGCTGAACCCGGATGCGTTTATCGGCGGTAACATCAATATGCTGAAAACCGGTCAAGTGTTGCGTCTTCCCGATCAGCAGCAAATCGCCACGCTCCCTCAGCCGCAGGCCGTCGCTCAGGTGGCGGAGCAAAATGCTGCCTGGCGCCAGCGTCGCAGTTTGCCCGCGGCCGCGCGTCAGGTTGATGCGACCCGTCGCGCTCGTGCCGACGCCGCACCTTCCAAGGTCGACGCGCAGGACAACTTGAGCCTGGTCTCGGGCAGTTCCAAGGCGGGCGGCAAAGGTGCCTCGGGTGATAGCAAGGCGCTCAGCAGCAAGCTGGCGATAGCCAAGGAAAACCTCGACACGACGCGTCGTGATAATGCTGAACTGAAAAGCCGCATGACTGACTTGCAAAGTCAGTTGGACAAGTTGCAGCGCTTGATCCAGTTGAAAAACGATCAGTTGGCGAAGATGCAGGCTGAGGGTGCGACCGCACCTGGTGCCGCTAATACCGTGCCACCGATACCCGCTGAACTGGTCGCTGCTGCGCCGTCGGCTGATATGGCGCCTAAGGTCCCAGGCGAGATTGCGCCCGAAGATGCCCTGCCACCGGGTGCTGCGCAAGCCAGCGCAGCGCCGGATGCAGAGCCGATTGCCCCTGCGCCTGCCACGCCCGCAGAAGAAGAAAACGCAGATAATGCGTTGAACAAATTGCTGGCCAGCCCGCTGATGTTGGGGTTGGTCGGGGGTGGCGCGCTGTTGATTGTGCTGCTCTTGTTGCTGCTCCTGGCTCGACGTCGCAATGCTCGGCAAGCGTCTGACAAACATAAACGTATGGCACGGGCGCTGGCCGAAGAAACCCAGTTTGCCGCTGACATGGATTTGCCTGCAGACAGTTTCGACGGTGTCGATGTTCCGCCGCCAAGCGTGATGCTGGCGCCAGCGCCGATGCCTGTCGTTGAGCCGGTGCGTGAACGGTCGACTGACGTTCTTGATCAGGCAGAGACTCATGTCGCCAACGGTCGCCTCAATCAGGCTGCCGAACTTCTGGAAGAGGCCATCAAGGAAGAGCCGCAACGCAGCGACCTGCGCCTGAAGCTGATGGAAGTCTATGCAGAGCAGGGTAATCGCAATGGCTTTACTGGCCAGGAACGCCAGTTGGTGGCCACCGGCAAAAACCACGCTGAAGTCGAACAACTGAAAAGCCGCTATCCGACGATGCTGGTGGCAGCTGCTGCTGGCTTGAGCGCTGCAGCCCTGGCAGCAGAGCTTGACGCCAACTACGTCAAGGACCTGATGCTTGACGAGCCTGAAGCACCTGCACCCGCACCCGCAGCTACTCCGGCTCCAGCTCCAGCGCCCGCTCCGGCGCCTGTCGCGGAATCAGATGATCTCGATGAGTTCGACCAGGATTTCGACCTGAGTCTGGATGATCTGGAGGAGGCCTCGCCTGCGATCATCAAAAACCCGATTGAATCGACGCTCGAGGATGAGCCTGTTGTGGACGACGAGCTGAGCCTCGATGCGCCTTTGGTGAACGACGCGTTGCTCGATGACGACCTGAATTTTGACGCGGTGTTGCAACAGCAGACGGAAGCCAGGAAAGCCCAGTCCGATGATTTGGCCGATTTCGACCTGGATCTCCCGGAAGAGCAGCCATCGTTGAGTGCCGAGGATGATTTCCTGCTGAGCCTCAAAGATGACCTGCGAGATCTTCCCGCTTTTGATGACGCTCCGACCCTGGATCAGCCCGTCGACGATAAGGCGACTGCGGACGATCTGGAGTTGCCTGCTGATTTCGACCTGTCCTTGGCCGATGAAATCGACGCTGAAGCAGCGCCCGATGCCTTCGATTCGGAACTCAACGACGTCAATGCCGAGCTGGATCGTTTGTCCCAGAGCCTTGAACAGCCACCGATCGCCAAGCCGTTCGAAGCTCCAGCCGTTACCGCGAAAGACGCGGCTCTCGCGGACGACGAGCCTGAGTTTGACTTCCTTGCGGGTACGGATGAGGCTGCGACCAAGCTTGATCTGGCCAGGGCTTACATCGAAATGGGCGACAACGATGGTGCTCGCGATATTCTCGACGAAGTAGTCGGTGAAGGTGATGAGACCCAGAAAACCGAAGCGCAGGAGATGCTGGCGCGTTTGGTCTGAGTCGATGCCCAGGGTTTTACCGCAAACGACCGCCTTGGCGGTCGTTTGCGTTTATGGGGTTTAGCAGGTTCGTCATGGAAGGTGCGGGGCGTCCTCGCTGAGGAGCACCCCGGCGACTCAGGGTTTAAGTTGAGCTGGCCTTTTTACTCAGCCTTTCGACCAGGCAGGTTGCAGAAATCGACGGAGGGGGTACGAAGAGGAAGTTTAGTTTGTAGCGTTCAATGAGCGTGAGGGCGAGCAGTGGTACGGTTATGCCAACCAGGGTTCCCACCGCCAAATGAACGGACGCAGCCTGTACTCCGGCGACCTTCACCAGGATTATCCGTGCACCGCTGCCGGCCAGAACATGCATTAGATAGATCGCCATGGAGGACGTCCCTATAAACATGAACCATTCCAGGCGAACTTTATCCAGGCACATGGACAACGACACAACAAAAAGAATCGAGACCGCCGCGAGCATTAATGCCGTAACGCCGACGACGTCGTAGGTCAGTCCCAGTACGAAGTGAAAAATGTATTGCCCCGCCAGAAAAGCAATGCCAAGGCCCATCGCCAACGCCCTACAGCGCCGCTCGAAAAAATCCTTTATATCGTTGAACACGATGCCGAAGACAAAGAAAACGGTATTTCCGGCTATGTAATACACGATGACCCCTGCGTGCAGCTCTTTGCTGACCACAAACAGGACAGCGAAAAACAAGAGCAACAGTGCTGAATAAGCCTTGCTGACCAGCGAGTAAATAAGCGCACTTAAAACAAAGATCCAGAAAAGAGCATACAAGAACCAAAACTGCGCCCTTGGGTTCCAGGCAAAAGAAAGTACATCGAGATAAGAGGTGCTGTGGGTGGTGTAATTCGACAGTGCAAGCTCAATACTGCCTTGCAACAAAGACCAGATGATGAATGGATAGGCGATGGTGTCAATCTTGTTGACGATCAGTCCGCCTGCGCCACGCTTCGTGAGAGACTCGTAAAAGAACAGGCCCGACAAGAAGAAAAACAACGGCATGTGGAAGCTGTAAATAATGCTGTCTACCATTCGAAATGTATAGGCATCAATAGGCAGGCCGGCACTGTAAACGCCTCTGGCGACGTGACCATATACAACTAAAATGATACCTATCGCTTTTGCGTAATCAACCCAATAGCTTCTGTCCCTCATCGTAAAACGCCTGTGTAGTGTGGATGTTTACTGCTGGCGATCGGCAAGCGCAAGCTTAGTCGGGTATCAGGTTTGTGCCAGTTCCCACGCGCAGATAACCACGCCGCTGTCTCGTTGCCTTCCGCCCGCCAAACAGGGGCTTGTTTGGGGGTGGAAGGGGCAGAGAGATTGCAGCTTGTCGTACGCACGGCACCGCTTTTGTAAAGGAAAAACAGCAGAAAAACTACAGTGCTGCACTCAGTCCAAGCAAGCGTTCTACCCCGACAGGTTCCTCAGCCATCAAGGGGATCACGGCATAGCGTTGAGCATGCTCGTGGATCACATGATCAATTTCCTTGAGCTCATTTATCGCCCGCTTACGAAGCAATGGGGATTGGGTCCTGGACGCTGCGATGCAGTTGTTGATCACCCAGGCCCAAGGCTCGATACCTGCCCGCCGCAGATCGGCTTGCAGATTGGCAGCCTCTAGCACGGGGGTTGTTTCAGCCAGCGTGACAAGTAAAACCTTGGTTTTTTTGGGGTCTTGAAGCTGCATCATCGGCGTCGTGAAGTGCGTGCTGCTGCCTGCCATCTGCCGGGCGATGTCGCGATGATAGGCACCCGTGGCATCAAGCAGCAAAAGGGTGTGCCCGGTCGGGGCGGTATCCATGATCACGAACTTCTTGCCCGCCTCTCGAATAATGCGCGAGAAGCTCTGGAAGACCGCGATTTCTTCGGTGCAGGGAGAGCGAAGGTCTTCTGCCAAAAGCGCTTTTCCCTGCTCATCCAGATGCGCGCCTTTAGAGGCCATCACTTGATCGCGATACCGCTGGGTTTCAACGTGAGGATCAATGCGACTCAGGGTGAGGTTTGCCATTGAGCCGTCCAGGGTTTCTGCGAGATGAGCCGCTGGGTCGGACGTGGTGAGGTGAACCGGCAACCCTCTGTGTGCGAGCTCGACGGCTACTGCCGCCGCCAGTGTTGTTTTGCCGACGCCGCCTTTACCCATGACCATAACCAGCCCATGGCCATCAGCCGCAATCTCGTTTACCAGGTCGCTCAGGCTGGGCGCATGAATCTCGGTAGTCGGAGACTCAAACGCTTCGACCGCGCCGTCATCCTCACTTAACAACTGTTTCAGCGCGTCAATCCCAACCAGATTGAAAGCTTTCAGGGGGAGTTGATCTACGGGCAACGCCTTGAGCGCGTCCGGCATTTGCGCAAGGGCTTGTTGTTCCCGTGCATATACTGCGGCGGCCAAAGTATCTTTATCCGTCTCAGTCCTGGGCAAAACTCCGTTGATCACCAGATATTGCTGGCGCAGGCCGATGCTCGCGAGCTCCTCGTGGGTGTGAGCAGCTTCGCGCAACGTGGCGTTCTGGGCGCGAGCGACCAGGACGAGTCGGGTAAGTGCCGGGTCGGACAAGGCTTCAACGGCTTTGCGATATTGATCGCGCTGTTTATCGAGACCTGCCAATGGCCCCAGGCAAGAGGCATCGCCTTGGCCTGCTTCAAGGAATCCACTCCAGGCGCCAGGCAGTTGGAGTAGGCGAATAGTGTGCCCGGTAGGGGCGGTATCAAAGATGATGTGGTCATAGTCATGGAGCAACGTGGCGCTCACCAGTAGGGCGGTGAACTCATCGAAAGCGGCGATTTCTGTTGTGCATGCCCCGGACAGCTGTTCTTCCATGCCCTTGACGACATTGGCGTCCAGCACGCCGCGTGCAGGCCCGATAATACGATCTCTGTAGGCCTGGGCTGCCGCCTGCGGGTCGATTTCGAGCGCAGACAAATGAGCAACTGCGGGTACAGGGGTTATGCGGTTGCCAATGCTGATGCCAAATACCTGACCGACGTTGGATGCAGGATCGGTACTCACCAGAAGTACGCGTTTCCCTCGTGCCGTTAGTTCCAGGGCTGTAGCGCAGGCAATCGACGTTTTACCTACACCTCCCTTGCCGGTAAAAAACAGAAAGCGTGGTGCGTTCTCGAGAAACTGCATGAGCGACTCCGTCAAGGTTCAAGTGGCCATGTGTGTCGCTCAGAACGTACGACACATAAAGGCGGCCGGCGATTTTATCGGGCTTGAACATGATCGCCTACAACGTGTGGTCTTCGCCATTGCGTGCAATACCGTGAACCCGACGTGTTAATCTTTTTAGCCTCTTTCATTCAATCAGGTCGTGAATAATGAGTAAGTGGCTCGTACTGATGGTTCTGCTGTGCTCGTCTCTGGTTTATGCCGAAGAGGCTGTGCAACGCGACTTGCCGCTTAACTATCTGGAACAGACCCAGCCAGGTTCGGACAATCAACCTCTGGTTATTTTTCTCCACGGTCATGGTGGTAGCGAGAATGACTTGTTCGGGCTGAAAGAATCTTTGCCTGCCCGCTACACCTATCTGTCTGTTCGCGCGCCGATGACCCTGACCGATGGCGTCTTCCAATGGTTCGACAAGACTAATCGCACCGGTGAATACGGCGGCAACACTGCACAGATGAGAAACAGTGAGCGGCTGATCGCCGAGTTTGTCGTTGCGGCGATTCAGAAGTACCGGACTTCGGCGAACAAGGTGTATCTGGTAGGTTTTAGCCAAGGTGCGATGGTGAGTTACTACGTTGCACTGCACCATCCACAGGCTATCGGCGGAATTGCGGCGCTGAGCGGAACGATGCTGCCCTCGTTGCGCGCTGAAGTGGAGCCGGGTAAGCCTCTGGGGATGCCGGCCACGTTCATCGGGCATGGCACTTCCGACTCGATATTGCCGTTTGCTTTGGCTATCGAGGCGGATCGACTCTTGAAGAGGGGTTCGGTCACGGTGCAGTTTCATGCATACCCCGGCTTGGGGCATTCGATCAATGAAGCTGAAGTGGCCGACCTCAAGCATTGGCTGGAACAGATGAATCGCGGCGCTTGAGCACCTTAGTGTCACTTTTTTGCAAAAAAAGAGTGGTGAAAAGAGCGGCCAGATAGCACGCGAGAACAGGCTGTGGAGGTGCTGGCCGGCGAGCCACTGTTTCTTCGATGGTCACGGAACGCTCTATAAAGGAAGGCTGGCCTGCGTGGTGCTCAGCTTTCAGGTGCGTATAATGGCCGCCACTGCGAAAACGATATTGGCGTAACAAATTGAAAAATATGACCACTGCGGCAGCCGAGATGGCTGCCGCCGGCTTTTCCAGAATCGCATTAGGCGTCGAGTATAAAGGTTCGCGTTATTGCGGATGGCAGCGCCAGGCTTCCGGCGTACTGACCGTTCAGGAAACCCTTGAGAATGCATTGTCCAAAGTCGCTGCTTCCCCCGTCTCGTTGTTGTGCGCCGGGCGTACCGATGCGGGTGTGCACGCCTGTGGGCAAGTGGTGCACTTCGACACTCAGGCCGAGCGGTCGCTGAAAGCCTGGGTCATGGGCGCTAATATCAATTTGCCTCACGATGTCAGCGTGACTTGGGCCCAGGTCATGCCGGCGCATTTTCATGCACGGTTCAAGGCGATTGCCCGCCGTTACCGCTACGTCATCTACAACGATCCAATCCGGCCGGCGCACCTGGGCCAGGAAATCACCTGGAATCACCGCCCGCTGGATGCAGAACGCATGGCGCTGGCCGCTCAGTACCTGGTCGGCACCCATGACTTCAGTGCGTTTCGTGCTGGGCAATGTCAGGCGAAGTCACCGATCAAGCAGTTGCATCACCTGCGGGTGACGCGTCACGGTCAAATGATCGTCATCGACGTTCGCGCCAACGCCTTTTTGCACCACATGGTGCGCAATATCGCTGGCGTGTTGATGACCATTGGCACCGGCGAGCGGCCAATCGAATGGGCCGGGGACGTACTGGAGAGCCGCGTCCGTCGGACCGGTGGCGTGACCGCGCACCCGTTCGGGCTTTACCTGGTGAAAGTGGAATACCACGATGAGTTTGCCTTGCCGGAACGTTACGTCGGCCCGCACTTCTTGACCGGCTTCACTGAACTTGGCGGCTGACGCCCGGAAAAGCATTTGCTAACATCCGGGACTTTCCCGAACAAGGCTTGAGGTTTTCACTGCATGTCAGGCGTTCGCAGCAAGATCTGCGGGATTACCCGCATAGAAGACGCGTTGGCCGCGGTTGATGCAGGGGCCGATGCCATCGGCTTTGTGTTCTACGCCAAAAGCCCTCGGGCCGTCAGCGTCGAGCAGGCGCGTGCAATTATTGCTGCCTTGCCACCGTTTATTACCACCGTTGGCTTGTTCGTCAATATCAGCCGTTGCGAGCTCACCGAGATACTGGAAATCGTACCTCTGGATCTCTTGCAGTTTCATGGCGACGAAACGCCCGAGGACTGTGACGGCTATCATCGACCTTACATCAAGGCGTTGCGCGTGCAGGCGGGCGATGACATCGCCGCCAGTTGCCGGGCCTATTCCAGGGCCAGCGGTATTCTGCTCGATACCTATGTTGCCGGCGTGCCGGGCGGCACAGGCGAAGCGTTTGACTGGTCGTTGATCCCGCAGACGCTGAGTAAACCGATTATTCTGGCGGGCGGTTTGACGCCAGACAACGTCGCGCAAGCCATTGCTCAGGTCCGACCTTATGCGGTGGATGTCAGCGGCGGAGTTGAAATGAGCAAGGGAATCAAGGACCACGACAGGATCCGTGCGTTCATGCACGCGGTGCGGGGTTCTTGATTCGGTCATTGACAGGTTGTTTGCCTGATGTGACGGTTGGTGTTTGGCCACCGTCCATAAGCCTGGCGTAGCGATAAGCGCGCGGGTCGACATTGAATAAGCGACGACGCTGATGCGCGTCGTCACAATGGCGAGTGACGAGGTTCGTTTCAGGCAGGTCCGGCGGTATGCCGATCCCTGAAGTTGCCCGTCGCCGCTGTACACATGAATTAGCTCAAGGGCATACGCGGGGCTGTGAATCGCTAGCGCGTTCGAGCCACCGGTACTGGAGAAAGAAAGCATGAGCAACTGGTTGGTAGACAAACTGATCCCTTCGATCATGCGTTCCGAGGTGAAAAAAAGCTCGGTACCAGAAGGGCTTTGGCATAAGTGCCCGTCTTGTGAAGCGGTGCTTTATCGTCCGGAACTCGAAAAAACCCTGGACGTCTGCCCCAAGTGCAATCACCACATGCGCATTGGCGCACGTGCTCGTCTGAACATCTTTCTCGATGTGGAAGGGCGTGCAGAGCTGGGCGCCGACCTCGAGCCAGTGGATCGCCTGAAGTTTCGCGACAGCAAGAAGTACAAGGATCGCCTGGTCGCTGCACAGAAGCAGACCGGCGAGAAAGATGCGCTGATCTCCATGAGTGGCACGCTGCTCGGGATGCCTGTCGTGGTCTGCGCATTCGAATTCTCGTTCATGGGCGGCTCGATGGGTGCCATTGTCGGCGAGCGGTTTGTACGCGCGGCCAACTACGCACTGGAAAATCGCTGCCCAATGGTCTGCTTTGCTGCTTCCGGCGGTGCGCGGATGCAGGAAGCGCTGATTTCCCTGATGCAAATGGCCAAGACGTCGGCGGTGCTGGCGCGTCTGCGCGAGGAAGGCTTGCCGTTCATCTCGGTCCTGACCGACCCCGTCTACGGCGGTGTTTCCGCCAGTCTGGCGATGCTGGGCGACGTGATCGTTGCCGAGCCCAAAGCCCTGATCGGCTTCGCGGGTCCTCGTGTGATCGAGCAGACTGTGCGTGAAAAACTGCCAGAAGGTTTCCAGCGCAGCGAGTTCCTGCTGGAGCATGGCGCCATCGATTTGATCGTTCCGCGTCAAGAACTGCGTCCGCGTCTGGGTAATCTGCTGGCCCAAATGATGGACTTGCCGACACCTAAATTCATCGCCGCACCTTCGGAACCGATCATCGTTCCGCCGGCACCGGCCACTGTATGACCCTGCGTACCTTGGGCGACTGGCTCGCTTACCTTGAGCAACTGCATCCATCGGCCATCGATATGGGGCTGGAGCGTTCGCAACAAGTGGCGGGCAAGCTGGGATTGACCCGGCCGGCCCCCAGGGTGATCACGGTCACGGGGACCAACGGTAAGGGTTCGACCTGCGCGTTCATTGCTTCATTGATGCAAGCGCAGGGGCTCAAGGTGGGTGTTTACAGTTCGCCGCACTTGTTGCGTTACAACGAGCGGGTACAGGTCCAGGGCGTTGAGGCCACCGATAGTCAGCTGTGCGAGGCTTTCGCAGCGGTGGAAGCCGCCCGCGGCGACATCTCCCTGACCTATTTCGAAATGGGCACGCTCGCAGCGTTTTGGCTGTTCGAGCGCGCGGCGCTGGACGCGGTGGTCCTGGAAATCGGCCTCGGCGGACGTCTGGATGCGGTGAACCTGATTGATGCCGATCTGGCTGTGATCACCAGTATTGGTGTTGATCACGCTGACTGGTTGGGTGATACCCGTGAGTCGGTCGCCTTCGAAAAGGCCGGGATCTTGCGTCAGGGGCGTCCAGCCCTGTGCGGCGACCTCGATCCTCCCGCGCCATTGCTCGAACGCGTCAAGGCCCTCGGTTGCCCGTTCCTGTTGCGCGGCCGTGATTTCGATCTGGCGGTGACCGACAGTGACTGGCATTGGCAGGGGCATGATGCGCGCGGCCGACTGGTTGAACTGCACCATTTGCCGCTGCTTGACCTGCCGATGGAAAATGCCGCATTGGCGTTGCAGGCTTATCTGCTGCTGGATCTTCCTTGGGTGCCGGAACACATTAGTGCAGCCTTGAGCGGCACGCGGTTGACCGGTCGTCTGGATCGGCGCCAGATCAACTGGCATGGCAAGCCACTGAAGCTTTTGCTGGATGTCGGCCATAATCCTCATGCGGCACACTATCTGGCGCAACGTCTGGCAGGTCGGCCCCCCGCTGGCAAACGCCTGGCCGTTTTCGGATTGCTGGTGGACAAGGATCTCAAGGGTGTACTGGCCGAACTGGCTGGCAGCGTTCAGGATTGGGCTGTTGCACCTTTACCGACCCCCCGTAGCTGTTCGGCTGGCGAGTTGCAGGCTGCGCTACAGAACCTTGGCGCAAGCGTGACGTCTTATCAGAGTGTCGCGCTGGCGCTGGAAGGGCAGTGCGATCAAGCGACAGCCGAAGATGAAATTCTGCTGTTCGGATCATTTTATTGCGTCGCCGAGGCCTTGGAATGGCTGGCCCGTCGCGCCAAGGAGGACATTGCAAATGGCTTTGCTGGATAACGTGTTCAAGCAGCGGATGGTCGGTGCACTGGTATTGGTCGCATTGGCGGTGATTTTCTTGCCGATGTTGTTTTCGCGCCAGGATGAAACGCGTCGCGTGTCGGTCGATGTGCCCGCCACGCCGCAAACACCGGCAACGTCTCAAGTGCAGGTCGAGCCTGTAGCGGTTCCAGAGCCTCAATCGTTGCCGCAGGAGCCTGTGCCGACGGACGAAGACCTTGCTCAGCCCAAGGCCTCTTCGGTGCCTGTGCCAATAACCACGGTGACCCCGTCGGTCGCGACCACGCAGCCAGCTCCGGTAGTCAAGCCGGCAGCGGCTCAGGCGCCCGCCAAGCCCGCCGCAGAACCCAGTCGTGTGGATGCCAATGGCCTGTCGGTCAGTTGGTCGGTGCAACTGGCCAGCCTGTCCAATCGCGCCAGTGCCGACACGTTGCAGAAAAGCCTGCGCGCTCAGGGCTATAACGCCTATATTCGGTCCTCGGATGGCTTGAACCGAGTGTTTGTCGGGCCGCTGATTGAGCGTGCCGAGGCTGATCGTTTGCGTGATCAGTTGAGCAAACAGCAGAAACTCAACGGTTTGGTGGTGCGCTTTCAGCCTGAGCGAAATTGAGTCCACAATCTAATCGGTAATCGCTGCTTACGGGCGGGCTAGTGCTCTGCTAAAATACGCCGCCTTATCCGTCCGTAGGCTTCAACGTGCCATTTACCCCGGTTGATTGGGCGATCATTGCGATCATTGCCATCTCCGCCTTGATCAGTTTGAAACGCGGCTTCGTCAAGGAAGCATTGTCGTTACTCACCTGGATCATTGCCGGTGTTGTTGCCTGGATGTTCGGCGGCTCGCTTTCGCAGTACCTTGTCAGTTATATCGAGACACCTTCAGCTCGCGTGATTGCCGGCTGCACCATCCTGTTTGTCGCCACCTTGCTGGTAGGCGCCATGGTCAACTTTCTCATCAGCGAACTGATTCGCGTCACCGGGCTTTCCGGGACCGATCGTTTTCTGGGTATGGTCTTCGGCGCTGCGCGCGGAGGCTTGCTAGTGGTTGTCGCGGTCGGGCTGTTGAGCCTGGGCCCCGTACAGCAAGATCAATGGTGGCAGCAGTCGAAACTGATGCCACAATTTCTGTTGGTCGCTGACTGGTCGAAAAACCTGATTCTCGGGTTGTCCAGCAAGTGGCTAGCCAGCGGTATCAGCGTACCCGCTGATCTCCCGTTCAAGGAACACCTCCTGCCGTCAACAATACCGCAAGAAGTGTTCGGTAAATCCAGTTCCACTAAGTAGGGGTTGCGTCGCATGTGTGGCATCGTCGGTATCGTCGGTAAGTCGAACGTCAATCAGTCGCTGTATGACGCGCTAACCGTCCTCCAGCACCGCGGCCAGGACGCTGCCGGTATCGTAACCAGCCATGGCGGCCGGTTATTCCTGCGCAAGGACAATGGGTTGGTCCGTGATGTGTTCCACCAGCGCCATATGCAGCGCCTGGTCGGTCACATGGGTATCGGCCATGTGCGCTATCCCACCGCGGGCAGCTCGACTTCGGCCGAAGCTCAACCGTTTTACGTCAACTCGCCGTATGGCATCACCCTGGCGCACAACGGCAACCTGACCAACGTCGAGCAACTGGCCAAGGAGATTTACGAATCTGACCTGCGCCACGTCAACACCAACTCCGATTCGGAAGTGTTGCTCAACATTTTTGCTCACGAACTGGCCCAGCGCGGCAAGTTGCAGCCGACAGAAGAAGACGTCTTCGCGGCCGTGACCGATGTGCACCATCGTTGCCGTGGCGGATACGCCGTGGTCGCCATGATCACTGGCTATGGCATCGTCGGTTTCCGTGACCCGCATGCCATACGTCCTATCGTCTTCGGTCAGCGTCATACCGACGAAGGCGTCGAGTACATGATTGCGTCGGAAAGCGTTGCGCTGGACGTGCTCGGTTTCACCCTGATCCGTGATCTGGCGCCGGGCGAAGCGGTCTACATCACTGAAGACGGCAAGCTGCACACTCGTCAGTGTGCGACCAACCCGCAATACGCGCCGTGCATTTTCGAGCACGTTTATCTGGCGCGTCCTGACTCGATCATCGACGGCGTCTCGGTGTACAAGGCACGTCTGCGCATGGGCGAACGACTGGCGGACAAGATCGTGCGCGAGCGTCCTGATCACGACATCGACGTGGTTATCCCGATTCCTGACACCAGCCGTACCGCAGCGCTCGAACTGGCCAATCGCCTGGGCGTGAAATTCCGCGAAGGTTTCGTCAAGAACCGTTACATCGGTCGCACTTTCATCATGCCGGGGCAGGCTGCGCGGAAAAAATCCGTACGCCAGAAGCTCAACGCCATCGAGCTGGAATTCCGTGGCAAGAACGTGATGCTGGTGGATGACTCCATCGTGCGCGGTACCACCTGCAAGCAGATCATTCAGATGGCCCGTGAAGCCGGGGCGAAGAACGTGTACTTCTGTTCTGCGGCACCTGCTGTGCGTTACCCGAACGTCTACGGCATCGACATGCCGAGCGCTCACGAGCTGATCGCACACAATCGTACGACGCAGGACGTTGCAGACCTGATCGGCGCCGACTGGCTGATTTATCAGGACCTCAGCGACCTGATCGACGCAGTGGGCGGCGGCAAGGTCAAGATCGCAAACTTCGACTGCGCGGTATTCGACGGCAAGTACGTGACCGGCGATATCGACGAGCACTACCTGAACAGGATCGAGCAGGCGCGCAACGACGCCTCCAAGGTCAAGACTCAGGCGGTCAGTGCCATTATTGATTTGTACAACAACTAAGAAGGGGTAGGCGGCATGGCTCACGAATGGGATGCAGGCCGGCTGGACAGTGATCTGGATGGCGTGGGTTTCGATACCCTTGCCGTGCGTGCCGGTCAGCACCGCACGCCGGAAGGTGAGCATGGCGATCCGATGTTCTTCACGTCCAGTTACGTGTTCCGCACTGCCGCCGATGCGGCGGCGCGGTTCGCGGGTGAAGTGCCGGGCAACGTCTATTCGCGTTACACCAACCCGACTGTGCGTTCTTTCGAGGAGCGTATTGCCGCCCTCGAAGGTGCTGAGCAGGCCGTCGCTACCGCCACAGGCATGGCGGCGATTCTGGCTGTAGTGATGAGCTTGTGCAGCGCTGGTGATCATGTGCTGGTGTCGCGCAGTGTGTTCGGTTCGACCATCAGCCTGTTCGAGAAGTACTTCAAGCGTTTCGGTGTCGAAGTCGACTACGTTCCGCTGGCCGATCTGTCTGGCTGGGATGCAGCGATCAAGGCCAATACGAAGCTGCTGTTCGTCGAGTCGCCGTCCAATCCTCTGGCCGAGCTGGTGGATATCGCTGCACTGTCCGAAATTGCGCATGCCAAAGGCGCGATGCTGGTCGTCGACAACTGTTTCTGCACGCCTGCGCTGCAACAGCCTCTGTTGCTGGGCGCTGACGTGGTCGTGCATTCGGCGACCAAGTTCATCGACGGCCAGGGCCGTTGCATGGGCGGAGTGGTCGCGGGTCGCAGCGAACAGATGAAAGAAGTGGTGGGATTCCTGCGGACCGCCGGGCCGACGCTGAGCCCGTTCAACGCCTGGATCTTCCTCAAGGGCCTGGAAACCTTGAGTCTGCGTATGCGCGCTCACTGCGCCAGCGCCCAGATTCTGGCCGAGTGGCTGGAGCAGCAGGACGGCATCGAAAAGGTTCATTACGCAGGCCTCAAGAGCCATCCACAGCATGCCTTGGCGCAACGTCAGCAAAAGGGCTTTGGTGCGGTGGTGAGTTTTGAAGTCAAAGGCGGCAAAGAGGGCGCCTGGCGCTTTATCGATGCCACGCGGTTGATTTCGATCACCGCTAACCTGGGCGACAGCAAAACCACGATTACCCACCCGAGTACTACCTCTCACGGGCGTCTGGCGCCGCAAGAGCGCGAAGCTGCCGGGATTCGTGACAGCTTGATCAGGGTTGCAGTGGGTCTCGAAGACGTTGCCGACTTGCAGGCGGATCTGGCGCGCGGGCTGGCGGCTTTGTGAGTGAGTGGGCGGTGGAAGCTGTCCCGGCCAGCAATGGCCGGGTCGCGCTGGTCACAGGGGCTGCTCGCGGTATCGGTCTGGGCATTGCCGCCTGGCTGATCAGCGAAGGCTGGCAGGTGGTGTTGACGGACCGGGATCGTGTTCGCGGTTCGAAAGTGACCAAGGTGCTTGGCGAAAACGCCTGGTTCATTGCCATGGACGTGTCCAGTGAAGAGCAAGTGACGCTATGTGTGGCGGAAGTGCTGGGCCAGTTCGGTCGCCTTGATGCGCTGGTGTGCAATGCGGCGGTTGCCGATCCCCACAACGCAACACTGGAAAGCTTGAGCCTGCATGACTGGAACCGGGTACTGGCCGTCAATCTCAGTGGGCCGATGCTGCTGGCCAAGCACTGCGCGCCTTACCTGCGCGCTCACGGTGGCGCCATCGTCAATCTGACCTCGACCCGTGCCACACAATCGGAACCGGACACTGAGGCCTATGCGGCGAGCAAGGGCGGCCTGTTGGCGTTGACCCATGCCCTGGCCATCAGTTTGGGCCCGGAGATCCGTGTAAACGCTGTCAGCCCCGGCTGGATCGATACCCGTGATCCGTCTGTGCGTCGTGCAGAGCCTTTGTCCGATAGCGACCATGCCCAGCACCCGGTGGGCAGGGTGGGGACGGTTGAGGACGTGGCGGCGATGGTGGTCTGGCTGCTGTCGAAAAATGCAGGGTTCGTCACCGGCCAGGAGTTTGTGGTTGATGGCGGCATGACCAAGAAGATGGTTTATCAGGATTGAGGTTTTCAGCGAAAGCGCCGCATCAGATCCGCGTGATTTGGCGGTGCCGATCTGTTCGCGGATAGAGACGTTCCCGCAAATGTGATTCGGTAAAGCGATATCGGGCAATTGATTCAAAAGGGTACTTTTTAAAAAAACTTCAAGCAGGGTATTGACTTAGGTTCGATATCTGCGTAAATTTCGCGGCCTCAACGAAGCAAAGGGTGATTAGCTCAGCTGGGAGAGCAGCTGCCTTACAAGCAGCGGGTCGGCGGTTCGATCCCGTCATCACCCACCATTTATTGAGTGTTCTTTAACGAGAACAGGACGAAAGTCCACCGACAAGCAGCGGTAGTTCAGTCGGTTAGAATACCGGCCTGTCACGCCGGGGGTCGCGGGTTCGAGTCCCGTCCGCTGCGCCATATTTTTCAGATTGGGTTCGCCCGGTCTGAGACTGGAAAGCCGCAAGGCTGATCAGTCAGGGTTACAACGAAACAGGCTCTCGAAGGCCAGTTTCAAATGAGTTCATCGGGTGCAAGCTCGAGCGACAAGCAGCGGTAGTTCAGTCGGTTAGAATACCGGCCTGTCACGCCGGGGGTCGCGGGTTCGAGTCCCGTCCGCTGCGCCATATCCCGCTTCAAGGCCCTTGAACTCCTTGAAGCAAACAAACAAGCGACCTTAAGGTCGCTTTTTTGCGTCCTGAATTCCACATAACGCCCTCTCCAGTACTCATGCGGTGAGTGCTTCTGTTTCTTTCATGCTCCGGGATTGGGTTATGCTCGAAGCGTGAAGGCGTTTTGGCATCGGTTGCGGCCGTGGTGGAATGAGAGGGAGTGACTCATGGAGTCTCCAGGCAGTATTCGCAGGGCGCAGTCATTTGCTTCCGATACACGAGAGGCGGTGCGCGAGTTCCACGCCGGGGTTGTTCAGCACGACATGGCGCTGGTGCTGTTCTTCTGTTCGCCGACCTATGACCGGGAGATAGTCGCGCAAGAAATGGCGCGTCTGTTTCCAGGCGTAGACGTTGTCGGCTGCTCGACGGCGGGGGAGATCGGCCCTGTCGGTTATTGCACCGACAGCATCACTGGGGTCAGTTTTCCTGGAAGCGATTTTGTGGCGGTGGTGGGTGCCATTGACCACCTGCAGCAACTTGAAGCGGCCAAGGTCATGGAGTTTGCTCAGCAGCAACTACAGAGGCTGACGATCAAGGCGCCAGGGGTGGCGGACCCGAGCGGTTTTGCGCTGCTCCTGACCGATGGCCTTTCAGTGCGTGAAGAGCCGCTGACCAATGCGTTGCAACGGTCCTTGGGCAAGTTGCCACTCATCGGTGGGTCTGCAGCCGATGCGTTGTCTTTCGGTCATACCTACGTCTACTTCGACGGGGCATTTCACAGCGATAGCGCGGCCGTGGTTCTGCTGAGTACGCCTTTGCCGTTCAAGCTGTTCAAAATCCAGCATTTTGTACCGACGTCCAAAAGGCTGGTGGTGACCGCCGCCGACCCCGCCCATCGCGTGGTGAAAGAAATCAACGGATTGCCCGCCGCCGAGGAATATGCCCGCTATATCGGTGTTGAGGTTAGCGATCTGAACCCCTTGAGTTTCGCCGCATCGCCCCTGGTGGTGGTGATCGGCGAGACGAGCTATGTGCGTGCCATTCAGTCGGCCAACAGCGACGGAAGCCTGACGTTCTTCTGTGCCATTGAGGAAGGGCTGGTGCTACGCCTGGCGCATGGCGAGGATCTGGTGGAAAACCTCAAGCAGTCCTTTGCGGCATTCAACTCGGAAATCGGGCCGCCGCAACTGGTTCTGGGGTTCGATTGCGTCCTGCGCAGGATGGAAATCACCCTCAATGACATTAATGACGCCGTTGAGGATATTTTTCGCAGCAACAATGTCACCGGGTTCACGACCTACGGTGAGCAATTTCGCGGAGTGCACGTCAACCAGACATTGACCGGTATCGCGATTGGCGCGGCGTTGCCCGAGGTGAATCATGCTTGAGCGAATCCAGCTGTCCGCTAATGACGAAAAGCGCCTGTGCGCCGAGATCGCTCGCAAGGACAAGATCATCGAGGTCCTGATGGACCGCGCCGAACGCGGCAGCAACGGTCAAGGTTCCGATTTCGATCTGTTTCAGACCACTGTCATGTTGGAAGACATGGTGCATGAGCGCACACAGGATCTGGAAACCGCGCTGCGCAATAACGAAAGCATCACCCGCGAGCTGAAAGCGGCCCAGGGCGAGCTGGTGACCTCCGCACGCCTGGCCGGTATGGCCGAAATCGCAAACAACGTCCTGCACAACGTCGGCAACGTCCTTAACAGCGTGAATATATCGGCGGACATCGTGTGTTCCACGCTGCGACAATCGAAGGTTCGCAGCCTGAGTAATGTCGTGGAGCTTATCCAGGAACACCCGGACGACATCGGTGAGTTTCTGGCGCGAGATGAAAAAGGAAAGCTGTTGCTGCCTTACCTGTTCAAGCTGGCGGCCGCGCTGTCCGCCGAGCAGCGCAACGTGCTGGATGAGCTTGGCTCATTGACTCAGAACATCAACCACATCAAAAGTATCGTCGCGACCCAACAGTCCCATGCGGGCTCAGCCAGCATGATCGAAGATGTCGATCTGGATGCCGCGCTCGAGGATGTACTGCGTTTGGGGGGCGGGGTTGTAGGTGCGCATCAGATTATCGCGCTCAAGGAGTATTCGGATGTGCCCGCGCTGCTGCTGGATAAGTCGCGGTTTATCCAGATTTTGGTCAACTTGCTGCGAAATGCCAAGCAGGCCATGGACGCTATCGATGACCTGACAGGCCCGATCACCCTGCGCGCAAGGGTGGTCAAAAACAGCGAGGGCAGGCGTTTGCAATTGAGTGTGGAAGATGAAGGCGAAGGTATCGCGCCCGAGCATCTGCCGCAGCTTTTCGTGCATGGCTTCACGACACGCAAAGAGGGCCATGGCTTTGGCCTGCACAGTTGCGCGTTGGCGGCCAAGGAGATGGGCGGCACCTTGACGGTTCACAGTGACGGGCCCGGCGCCGGGGCTGTGTTTACCCTTGAGTTTGCAATGGCCTCAGCGCTGGGTTGACCCGCGATGTAACGCTCACGCGGGTAGTTTGCCGCCTCCAGCGATCAGTGGAAACGCTCGGCGCTATAGGGGGCGGGGTCGGTAAACGGTTCGGTGCCGGTCATCATCTCCGCAAGCAGGCGACCACTGACCGGGCCCAGCGTCAGGCCGTGGTGGGCGTGGCCGAAGTTGAACCACAGCCCTGGATGACGCTTGGCCGGACCGATCACCGGGCACATGTCCGGCAGGCACGGGCGCCGACCCAGCCAGGGTTCGGCATCCAGGCGTTCTCCAAGGGGGTAAAAGCCGCGTGCCAGCTTTTCGCAACGGCGCAGCTGGATTTCATTGATAGGGTCGTCGCTGTCGGCGAACTCGACGCCGGTGGTCAGACGAATCCCTCGCACCATCGGTGCCAGTACATAACCGCCCTGACGGTCGACAATGGGATGGTGCAACTGAGTGCCGGGTTTGGCGGCGTAGTGCATGTGGTAGCCGCGCTTGACCGCCAGCGGAATCCGGTAACCCAGCGGCTCGAAAATGCCTCTGGCCTGAGGACCGAGGGCCACCACGGCTTCGTTGGCAATGATCAGGCCCTTTTCGCTCTGCACCTCCCATTTTCCTGCGCGTTGGCTCAGGCTCAAGGCATCACCCAGCACGAATACGCCGCCGCGCTTGATGAACAGTTCTGCATAGCCGCGGGTCAGGCCGCCCGGATCACTGACCGTCTTCGGGTCGAGCCAGTGAATACCGCCGACGACGTTGGCATGCAGCCCTGGCTCGCGCTCGTGCACCTGCTGCTGATCAAGCACTTCATGGTTCAAACCGTACTTTTTGAGCGCCACCGCGTCTTCTTTGGCTTTTTCAAACGCGGGCAGGTTGCGGAAGGCCTCGATCCAGCCACTGTCCTTGATCAGCCCACCCATGCCTGCCGGTTCCGACAGCAGGTCATGTTCGCTGACACAGCGCTCGACCAGCGGCAGCATGGAGCGGGTCGCGGCGGCCAGGCCTTTGGGCCCCGAATTACGCCAGTATCGCAGCAACCACGGACCTGCCTTGGGCAGATACCGCAGGCTGTAGCGCACATCGGATTGCTGGTTGAGGGCGTAGCGCAACAGGCTCGACAACTGGCGCGGAAACGCATAGGGAATCACGCTGGCACGCTCGATCAGCCCGGCGTTGCCATGGCTGGTGCCGTTGCCGGGTTGCTCGCGGTCGAGCAATACCACGTTGCGGCCGCGTGCCTGTAACTGCAGGGCGGTGCTGACGCCGACAATCCCGGCGCCCAGAATGATGGTGTCGCAATGCATGGGAAATCCTTGATACGCGGGCCGTAATCACAGCCTGGAAAAATCGGTTCAATTCAAATCAGGGCCAGGCGGCCTTCGATTGGCTCAGGCGGCGTCGCACAGTGTCGACATTACGGGAGAAGCTCAATTTCGTCACGCCCATCGGCGCCCTGGATAATCAACGTCGGCGCGTTAACCGAACCGGTGTAGAATCCTCAAGCGTCAGTCAAATCGACCGTACCTCCAAACTGCGTTGATCGAACGCCAGCCTTGTTGCAGACTTACCCCCTCGTTTCAGGACTGCAGTTCTGCTGACAGCTATTTCTCCCAGGATTTTCAATGTCTAAATTACTGAGCTTTCGTACCGCATGCTGGGTCACCACCCTGCTGGCTGCCGCAGGCTGCTCATCGCCCAAACCGGCGGTCTACGAGCATGAAAATTTCGACGATTCCGGTACTTTTTCGAGAAACTACCCGGTCACCGATTCTGCTTCCTGTGAGGCGGCGCGTCGGGCCTTGCTCAGTCAGGGCTACATCATCAGTAGCAGTGACCCGAAAGTGATCAGCGGGCACAAAAGCTTCCAGCAGACGGGTGAAACCCACATGGAGATCAGCTTCAGTGTGGTCTGCGCGTCTGATGGCACTTCCGCTAACGGGGCGACGATGTTCGCCAACGCTTTGCAGGACCGTTATGCGCTGAAGAAGGTCAACAATTCGGCGAGCGTGGGTGTTGGCGTGCTGGGTTCGGTGTCGATGCCGATCGGCTCCACTGACGATTCGATGGTCAAGGTCGCCAGCGAGACGGTCTCGTCGCCCAAGTTCTATGATCGCTTCTTCACTCTGGTGGAGATTTTCTTGCCACCTGAAGTGAAAAAAGCCGCCCATATCCCTGAAAAGCCGAAAACCGATCTGGGCATTCCAGAACCGGTGGCTCAAGCGCCGAAGCCGGCAGCGCTGGTCGAGACCAAGCCTGCGACTCCAGAGGCGGTACCTGCCAAAGAAACTGCTCCGGAAGCCGCGCCTGCCACTAGCGGAAGCGAACCGGCGCCGGCACCCGCGGAACAGCAGTCTATTCAGGTCGAGCCTGTAACGCCTGTTCCGCCAGTGGAAACGACACCTTAACGTCTGGCGAGCAGCACCCGATGCCATGAAGATAGCCGCTGAGACTTTTCCGTTCAGCGGCTTTTTAATGGGCGGTGCACCTCAGCTTAGAAACAGCTTGTACGCCGGGTTATCAGTTTCATCCCAGTACGGATAACCAATCTCGGCCAGCGCCGCAGGGATCAGGTGACGTTCGTCCTCCGGCACCACCAGCCCCGCCATGACCCGGCCATCCGCCGCGCCGTGGTTGCGGTAGTGGAACATCGAGATATTCCACTGGCCACCGAGTTTGTTGAGGAAGTTGAACAGCGCGCCGGGACGCTCGGGGAATTCGAAGCGGAACACCACTTCATCGCTGACCCGCGCCGCATGACCGCCGACCATGTGCCGGATGTGCAGCTTCGCCAGTTCGTTGTGGGTCAGGTCCAGCACCGGGAAGCCCTGTTCGGTCAGGCTGCTGAGCAGCGCGGCGCGCGGGTCGTTTTCCGGGTGGGTCTGCACGCCGACGAAGATGTGCGCTTCGCGATCGGTGTGATAGCGGTAGTTGAATTCGGTGATCTGGCGTTTACCGATGGCTTTGCAGAAGGCTTTGAAGCTGCCCGGCTTCTCGGGAATGGTCACCGCGATGATCGCTTCGCGGCCTTCGCCCAGCTCGGCGCGTTCGGCGACGTGGCGCAGGCGGTCGAAGTTGACGTTCGCCCCGGAGTCGATGGCCACCAGGGTCTGGCCGCTGACGCCGTACAGCTCGACGTACTTCTTGATCCCGGCCACGCCCAGTGCGCCGGCAGGTTCAGTGATCGAGCGGGTGTCGTCGTAGATGTCCTTGATCGCCGCACAGATTTCATCAGTGCTGACGGTGATCACGTCGTCGACGTAATCCTTGCAGACATCAAAGGTGTGCTTGCCAATCTGCGCCACCGCCACGCCATCGGCAAACAGCCCGACCTGACTCAGCACCACGCGCTCGCCTGCGGCCATGGCCGCTTGCAGGCAGTTGGAGTCGTCCGGCTCGACGCCGATCACCTTGATCTCCGGGCGCAGGTATTTCACGTACGCGGCGATGCCGGCAATCAAGCCGCCACCGCCCACCGGGACAAAAATCGCGTCCAGAGGGCCCGGATGCTGACGCAGGATCTCCATCGCCACGGTGCCTTGCCCGGCAATGGTGTCCGGGTCGTCATACGGGTGGACGTAGACGTAGCCTTTTTCTTCGACCAGTTTCAGGGAAAACGCCAGCGCCTCGGGGAACGAATCGCCGTGCAACACCACTTTACCGCCGCGTGAACGCACGCCTTCGACCTTGATCTCGGGGGTAGTTTTGGGCATGACGATGGTGGCCTTGACCCCCAATACCTTGGCCGCCAGCGCCAGCCCCTGCGCGTGATTGCCTGCCGACGCGGTGACCACACCCTTGGCCCGTTCGGCTTCGCTCAGTTGCGTCAGCTTGTTGTAGGCGCCGCGAATCTTGAACGAGAACACCGGCTGCAAGTCTTCGCGCTTGAGCAATACCTGATTGCCGAGGCGCTCGGACAGCTGGCGGGCCTGCTGCAAGGGGGTTTCAACGGCCACGTCGTAGACGCGCGAGGTGAGGATTTTTTTGGCGTACTGCT
The DNA here is from genome assembly GCF_056680355.1 of Pseudomonas sp. ASL8. Classification (NCBI taxonomy): domain Bacteria; kingdom Pseudomonadati; phylum Pseudomonadota; class Gammaproteobacteria; order Pseudomonadales; family Pseudomonadaceae; genus Pseudomonas; species Pseudomonas sp. ASL8. Next base: position 3,153,453 of record NZ_CM155278.1, read on the forward strand.
TGAGCAAATCGCTCATTGATGGGCTCCTGGTGCGAGAGGTGTTGCCCAGGAGACAGAAAAAACCCGCCTCGAGGGCGGGTTGGGTGCAGCCGTCAGCTAGCCCGCCAAGATAGGAATGGCGGTAATAATAATCGGGCGGACGACATGCGGGGTCAGGTTCATGTCTCGAAGATTATTTCGGATGGCGTGGGCAAGTCAAGCCTGCACAGGCCGTGTCGAGGTGTTCGATGCATTCATTTTTCCGTCACATTGGCACTTTAAGGTGAAGGCCGTGGTCAGTAACAAAACCAACAGTGAGCATCAGCCAAAGAGGGCATGCGTAATGGACGAATATCAGGAAGAACTGCTTGAATTTCAGGCCTTCGAACTCGATCCACTGGAACCGGCCGACGACGCTACCGAGCTGTAAGCGTCAACCGGCTTGACGCTGGCTGCGGCGGAACTCTCCCGGGGTGTGCCCGTTCCAGCGTTTGAAGGCGCGTTGAAAAGCCTCGGCCGAGGCAAAGCCGAGCAAGTAGGCGATTTCACCGAAGGCCAGCTCTGTATCACGGATATAGGTCATCGCCAGGTCGCGGCGGGTGTCATTGAGAATGGCGCGAAACTGCGTGCCTTCGTCGGCCAATTTGCGACGCAATGTCCAGGTCGGCAGCTTCAGTCGTGCGGCCACTTCTTCCAGATCCGGTTCCCGCCCCCCATTCAATAACGGCCCGAGCAACTGAGTGATGCGCTCTCGCAGGCTGCGGGTGCGGGTGCGCTGTTCCAGTTCCTTCTCACACAATTGCAACAAGTGCCGCCAAGTGCTGGGGCAGTGGTCCGGGTTGCGCAGCCCGAGGCTCGACTGGCTCAGGCGCAGTTGATTGATGTCAGCAGCAAAATTTATCGGGTTATCGCTCAAGTCGCTGTAAGACGCGGCGTAGGCCGGCGCGGGAAACTCGATGTCGACCTTTTCCGCCCGCAGGCGGCAACCGGCCAGACTTGAAAGCTGCTGAATCCAGCTGGCGAGAATCGAATCCACCACAAAGCGGTTGTAGGCGTTGTACGGGCTGATGGAATAGAAACGCAGCCATGCGCCTTGGGCGTCCTCATGAAAGCTCGACTGCCCTCGGTAATTCGAACCGTACAGCGCTTCAAAACGGATCAGGCAGCGTGCCGCCTCGCGTACGGTGGGCGCCTGCGCGGCAGTGACGCCCGCCAGTCCTGCCTGGCTGATACGACTCAACCGGCCCATGCGCAGGCCCAACCCCGGTTCGCCGGTCAGTTGGATGGCGGCATGCCCAAGGCGCATGTAACGCGGGATCGACAGGCGTGCACCCGGCTCAGCCAGGCGTGCCGGGTCCAGCCCGTATTGTTCCAGCAACGGCTCCGGGTCCTGGCCGAAACTGCGCACAGCGTCGGCCAGGCTGTGCACGAAGCCTACTGACAAATCACCCAAGCGCACCCGTGGCGAAGTCATCGATTCACAGCCAGAGGTTGATCAAGCGCGCACCTTGCCCAGGCTGGTTGGCGCTGATTTGATTGGTGCCGGTCAGCCCTTGGCGATTGGCAAAACTATCGCCGGAGCTGCCCTGATCCCAGAACTGGCCACGCATGAACACACTGATCCCCGCCCGGGCGGTACTGGCCGGTGCATGGCCAGTCAGGGTCAGGCGGCGCCAGGCTTCGCCTTCGCTGGTTTCTCCCGGCTTGAGGCTGACGCCCTCGGGTGTCGAGGCACTTTTATAACCCCGCCAGGGTTTGGACCAGAGGCCATGGCCCACGACGAACGCCGGTACGGCAATCAATTCGGCGCCGTTGTTGTTCAATTGTGCGTAATTACGCGGATACCAGCTGTCACTGCCAATCAGCACCCCCAGACGTCCCGCCGGGGTGTCGACGACATTCAGCGCAGCCTGTGTCGCTGGCTGGATGTAATTGCGTTCCGCGAACGTCGGGTACAGCTGACGTTGCGGCTGACCAATTGGCAGGCCGTCGCTGCCGAACACCAGGCTGCTGTTGTACAGAGGACCTGCGCCGATGTGCAGTTGGCCGTTATCGATGCTCGGTTCGGGCAATACGATTGAGCCTGCCACCAGTGTCACGGCAAACTCTTTGGCCAGACCGCCGAACAGTGCCTGGTAATCCTTGGCCATGGCCCGTGCTTTCATGCGTAGATGAGCGTCGTCGAGCCGGTTGCTGCCCTTGGCCCGTATCAGCGCGTTGAGGAATTGCAGGGGGTTGCTGACCGACAGCCAGTTCATGGCTTCATTGATCGTCGTGGCTTGATACAACTCATCTTTTTCGCCTCTGGCAAACAGCCAGGTACCGATGTGCTCAGGCAACACCACGATGGTTTTGTCGTTAAGCAGGCCTTGGTCACGGGCTTGTTGCAGGTAGGCCGCCAGCTTGCGGTGCAGATGCTCGAGGCTTTGATAATCGGTGGGGAACAGCTCTGGCTGGATACCCAGCAGGTTGCCGCGCTCGCCGGGTTGGCCGTCATTCACTGCCAGTTGAATGCGCAGATCCGAAAGATAATGGCTTACGGGGCGTTGCCCGGTCCAAATGGCATAACCGGTGATCATGGCGATCAGCAGCAGGGCAACGGAGACACTGAAAATTTTGCGCATGGGAGACACAGAGAGCAGCCGTGAGCAGGATTCATGGTTTTGTATTAAAAGTTGGGTCGAGACTACGGGAAAAAGGAGTTAATTGTGGTTTTGCTAAATAATTAAATTTTTTTCAGTGAAAACCAAATAAACCAAGCCAATGATTATCCTACGTAAAACCCTTTGCCAACTGATGAAGTCCTTATGGTTTTTTTGACCGCGTGAATCTCGACTCCGGGTTCGTCGCGCCTTGGCGGCGGGGCACCCGGTAGTAAAACCGCCGGGGGAGGCTAAACGCCGTGCCAGTGGCCGCCACTGATAACTCTAGATTCGGTTGGATCCAATGACTTCAAGGGGGCGCCAGAACAAGGATTTTGCACAGACCACACGTAAGATCGCGCAGGCGTGAAATAGCTTTTTTTGAAAGCTACTCTTCCGCGATGTTCGCGTTCGACGTTGTGGCGTTTTCCTGGCGGACGGTCGAAAACAAATCTGGCAGCAGGTCATGCACGGCTTTATCGAGAGGGGCGTTATCCATAACCATTTGGATATGGATAGGGGTTTTCTTTTCAATGTTGCATCAGGTCGTATCGGGGGAGACTGGGCTACGGACTGCTTTCAAGCAGCCTTTATCCATAAAAATAAGGAGACAGATATGTCTGATGCGGACAGCAGCCGCTTCGTCATTCGTGACCGCAATTGGCACCCCAAAGCCCTGACGCCTGATTACAAAACCTCTATCCTTCGCTCCCCGCGCCAGGCCTTGGTGAGCATTCCCCAGTCCCTGTCGGAAACCAGCGGCCCAGACTTTTCCCACCTGAAGATGGGGCAGCACGACAATGATCTGCTGCTGAACTTCAACAACGGTGGCTTGCCGATCGGCGAGCGCATCATTGTTTCCGGTCGCGTCTGCGATCAATACGGCAAGCCAGTCCCACACACCCTGGTCGAGATGTGGCAAGCCAATGCCGGCGGTCGCTATCGGCACAAGAAAGACAGCTATCTGGCCCCCATCGACCCTAACTTCGGTGGCGTCGGCCGTGCCTTGACTGACCGCGACGGCAACTACAGCTTCCGCACGGTCAAGCCTGGCCCGTATCCGTGGCGCAACGGTCCCAACGACTGGCGTCCGGCGCATATTCACTTCTCCATCAGCGGCCCGTCCATTGCCACGCGTTTGATCACTCAGCTGTATTTCGAAGGTGACCCGCTTATCCCGATGTGCCCGATCGTCAAGTCGATCGCTAACCCGGAAGCGGTACAGAGCCTGATCGCCAAGCTCGACATGAGCATGGCCAATCCCATGGATTGCCTGGCTTATCGCTTTGATATTGTCCTGCGCGGCCAGCGCAAGACTCACTTCGAAAACCGCTGAGGAGGCACGCTCATGCCCGTTCAACTTCTGCAAGAAACGCCTTCGCAAACCGCTGGCCCCTACGTGCATATCGGTTTGGCGCTGGAGGCTGCCGGCAATCTTCCTCGTGAACAGGAAATCTGGAACGAGATGGCCAAACCCGGCGCGCCGGGCGAGCACATTTTGCTGGTGGGTAGCGTCTACGACGGCAATGGTCACCTGATCCGCGACTCATTCCTGGAGTTCTGGCAGGCCAACCATGAAGGCGTCTACGACAGCGACTACGACCTGGAAAAGCCCTTCAACAGTTTTGGCCGTACCGCGACCACGGATGTTGGCGAGTGGACGGTCAATACCATCAAACCGGGTACCCTGAAAAACGCTGCGGGTGTCCCGATGGCATCGCATATCAATGTTTCGTTGTTCGCTCGGGGCATTAATATTCACTTGCAGACCCGCCTGTATTTCGACGATGAAGCGCAGGCCAATGCGGTCGATCCAGTACTGAATCTGATTGAGCAGCCTCAACGTCGGGAGACACTGATCGCCAAACGTTGCACGGTTGATGGCAAGTTGGCCTATCGTTTCGATATCCGGATACAAGGCGAAGGCGAAACAGTGTTCTTCGATTTCTGATGGTTCAAGCCTGCGTGCGCTGCAAGGACTTTCGCCCCAAGCGACCTGACAAGGTACGTTATTGGGGCGTTTGTCTGTACGTCGTTCCCGTACGGCGGCGTCCTCAGCATTTTCGAATACTGGAGTAGCGGCTTGAACAGACCCACCAATCAACTCTTCGATGTTTATTTTACGCAACCGGCGATGCGGGCGATTTTTTCCGATCTGGGCCGGTTGCAAGGCATGCTCGATTTCGAAGCTGCTTTGGCACGCGCCGAAGCCAGCATCGGGCTGATTCCCAATGACGTCGTGGCAGATATTGCGGCGGCTTGTCGTGCTGAACTCTACGATTTATATGAACTGGCGATTGCCATTGGCAGTGCCGGCAACTCGGCGATTCCGCTGGTCAAGGCGTTGGGCAAAAAGATTGCCGTGTGCAACGAAACCGCCGAACGCTACGTGCACATGGGTGCAACCAGCCAGGACGTGATGGACAGCGGTCTGGTGCTGCAACTGCGTTCAGCCATTGATTTGCTGGAAAACGATTTGGCGGAACTGGCGGATGCCCTTGCCCAGCAGGCGCTGCGTCACGCGAGCACGCCGCTGGCCGGGCGCACCTGGTTGCAGCAAGCGACGCCGGTGACCCTGGGCATGAAAGTCGCCGGCTGGCTGGGCGCCGTCACGCGTCACCGCCAGCGTCTTGTTGAAATCAAACCGCGCTTGCTCTGTCTGCAATTCGGCGGCGCTTCCGGCAGCCTGGCGGCATTGGGCGATCAAGCATTTGCGGTGTCCGAAGCCTTGGCTCACGAACTGAAGCTGAACCTGCCTGAGCAACCGTGGCATACACAACGTGACCGGCTGGTGGAGTTCGCCAGCTGGCTGGGGATGATCGCTGGCAGCCTGGGTAAGTTGGGGCGAGATCTCAGCCTGCTGATGCAGACCGAAGTGGGCGAAGTATTTGAACCCGCAGCACCAGGCAAGGGCGGTTCTTCGACCATGCCTCATAAGCGCAATCCCGTTGGGGCAGCGGTGATGATCGGTGCTGCGACGCGTGCGCCTGGGTTGGTTGCAACGATGTTCGCGGCCATGCCGCAAGAACATGAACGCAGCCTCGGTCTTTGGCATGCTGAATGGGAGACCCTGCCGGAACTGTGCTGCCTGGTGTCTGGCTCTTTGCAGCAGGCATTACAGGTGATACCGGGGCTGGAAGTCGACGCTGAGCGCATGCTGGGCAATCTGCAACAGACCCAAGGGCTGGTGCTGGCCGAAGCCGTGAGCATTGCCCTGGCCCAACGCATCGGTCGCGATGCTGCACACCATCTGATCGAACAGTGCTGCCGCAAAGCGGTGGAGCAGGGGGCCCATTTGCGTGAGGTGCTTGGCGCCGAAGGGCAAGTCTCTGCGCAGCTGTCTGCTGATGAACTGGATCGCTTGCTGGACCCGGCCCATTACCTGGGGCAGGCGCAACGTTGGGTCGAGCGCGCGGTTGCCGACCATCACGCTTTTACGCTTTGAGTCTTGAAAAAGGATCCTGAAATGGACGAGAAACAACGTTACGAAGCGGGCATGAAAGTGCGCCGCGAAGTGCTGGGTGATGCTCACGTGGATCGCAGCCTGGAACACCTGACACCCTTCAACGGTGAGTTCCAGGAAATGATCACCCGGCATGCCTGGGGCGATATCTGGACCCGCCCAGGGTTGCCACGCCACACCCGTAGCTTGATCACCATCGCCATGCTGATCGGCATGAATCGTGAGGGCGAGTTGCGTCTTCACCTCAAGGCAGCGAAAAACAATGGCGTGACCCGCGATGAGATCAAGGAAGTGCTGATGCAAAGCGCGATCTATTGCGGCATTCCAGCAGCCAACGCCACGTTTCACTTGGCCGAAGAGGTCTGGGACGAGATGGGGGTTGAGTCGTTAAAGGCGTCTTTGTAAGCGCTGGAGTCCGGCCCGCTTGAAAGCAGGACGCGCAGTTGGCGCCCTGCTTTTTTCGCCTTGTTACAGCAGCGACAGTTTTTTGAGTGTGCCTTCCCAGCCTTCACCTGCCGTTATGACGAATACCTGCGGCGATCCCAATTCCTATATGTAAAAAGCCACCTATGCCTCTGCGGCTTAGGTGGCTTTCTACAGTTCTTGCTCTAATCCGGTGCGATCAGTCCAACCCTACTGAACACAGTCCACGTCTGGCTGAAAAATAAGGGGATTCACCGATTAGGGTAGGGCGATGAGCCGCGCTTGCCAACCCTCGCTGTACGTTTGGATCAATAACTTGTCACTTTCAGTCATTGAGTGTGACCGGGCGGCTCTTTAATGTTTGCGCTATGAACAGGTCAGTGGCGTTTGCCTCCTGCCTGAATAATTGACGGGAGCCCATAGAGGCCCCCGCATCCGTGATGACGTTCGATGGAGTTTCTATGGCCGCCGCTCTCTACCCGCACCTGTTGGCCCCGCTGGATCTGGGATTCACCACGCTGCGCAACCGCACCCTGATGGGCTCGATGCACACAGGCCTTGAAGAAAAGCCCGGCGGATTCGAACGCATGGCGGCTTACTTCGCTGAGCGGGCCCGTGGTGGTGTTGGCCTGATGGTGACCGGTGGTATCGGCCCCAACGATGAAGGCGGGGTGTATTCCGGCGCGGCCAAGTTGACCACGGTTGAAGAAGCGGACAAACATCGCGTCGTCACCAAGGCCGTGCACGAGGCGGGCGGCAAAATCTGCATGCAGATCCTCCACGCCGGACGCTATGCCTACAGCCCCCGGCAAGTCGCTCCAAGCGCGATTCAGGCGCCGATCAACCCGTTCAAGCCCAAAGAGCTGGACGAAGAGGGCATCGAAAAACAAATTCAGGATTTCGTCACCTGTTCGACCCTGGCGCAGATCGCCGAGTACGACGGCGTTGAAATCATGGGCTCGGAAGGTTATTTCATTAACCAGTTCCTGGCCTCTCACACCAACCATCGCACCGATCGCTGGGGTGGTAGCTATGAAAATCGCATGCGCCTGCCAGTGGAAATTGTCCGTCGCGTGCGCGAGGCGGTAGGCCCGAACTTCATTATTATCTATCGCCTGTCGATGCTCGATCTGGTGGAAGGTGGCAGCGTCTGGGAAGAAATCGTGCAGTTGGCCAAAGCCATCGAGGCGGCGGGCGCAACCCTGATCAACACCGGTATCGGTTGGCACGAGGCACGAATCCCGACCATCGCGACCAAGGTTCCGCGCGCTGCCTTCAGCAAGGTCACCGCTAAATTGCGCGGCTCGGTGAGCATTCCGCTGATCACCACCAACCGCATCAACACCCCGGAAATCGCAGAGCAGATCCTCAGCGAGGGCGATGCCGACATGGTGTCCATGGCGCGGCCGTTTCTGGCGGATGCGGATTTCGTCAACAAGGCCGCCGCCGGTCGCAGTGACGAAATCAACACCTGCATCGGCTGCAATCAGGCCTGTCTGGACCATACGTTCGGTGGCAAATTGACCAGTTGTCTGGTCAATCCGCGCGCCTGCCACGAGACTGAGCTCAACTACCTGCCCGTGCAGCAGATCAAGAAAATCGCGGTGATCGGTGCTGGTCCAGCCGGTCTGGCTGCGGCAACGGTGGCTGCCGAGCGTGGGCATCAGGTGACATTGTTCGATTCTGCCAGCGAGATCGGTGGCCAGTTCAACGTTGCCAAACGGGTGCCGGGCAAGGAAGAGTTCTCCGAAACCCTGCGCTATTTTTCTCGCAAGCTGCAAACCACGGGTGTCGAGGTCTGCTTGAACACCCGGGTGGCGGTCAGCGATCTGCTGAGTGCCGGTTACGACGAGATAATTCTGGCGACGGGCATTGCCCCGCGTACGCCGGCTATTCCTGGCGTCGAGCATGAAAAAGTGCTGAATTACCTTGATGTGATTCTGGGGCGTAAGCCGGTCGGGAAAAGCGTTGCGGTGATCGGCGCGGGCGGTATCGGATTCGACGTATCGGAATATTTGGTGCACAAGGGCGTGTCCACGAGTCTCGACCGCGCTGCGTTCTGGAAAGAGTGGGGCATCGACGCGACGCTGGAAGCGCGTGGTGGCGTCGCCGGAATCAAGGCCGAGCCGCAGGCTCCGGCGCGTCAGGTGTTCCTCTTGCAGCGCAAGAAAACCAAGGTCGGTGATGGCCTGGGTAAAACCACTGGCTGGATTCATCGCACGGGCTTGAAGAACAAGCAGGTGCAAATGCTCAACGGTGTCGAATACCTGAGCATCGACGATGCAGGCTTGCACATCCGCATCGGTGAAGGTGAACCGCAGCTTTTGCCTGTGGATAACATTGTCATCTGCGCGGGTCAGGACCCGTTGCGCGAGCTGTATGACGGCTTGGTCGAAGCCGGGCAGAGCGTGCACCTGATCGGCGGTGCGGACGTCGCTGCCGAACTGGACGCGAAGCGCGCGATCAATCAGGGTTCGCGGTTGGCGGCCGAGCTCTGATGCTCCTTTGTCGCGAATGAACCCGAGTCGCTGGTCTGCCTGAAAAAACCAAAGAGGCCGCAATGCTAAACTGCGGCCTCTTTGGTTCACCGACTCAAACGCAATGTCCCCGCCACTTCCCAGCCCACCGAGCGCTCCCCTTGAACCCTTGCATCTGCCCTGGCTAAAACAGGCCGGTGTCGAGGTGGCAGTCCTTCGTCTGGACTTGATCGACCCGCTGATCTCCGGCAACAAGTGGTTCAAGCTGACTCATCATCTGGCGGCGGCAGCCGAGGCCGGTGCTGAAGGCGTGATCAGCTTGGGCGGTGCGCATTCCAATCATCTGCATGCCTTGGCCGCAGCGGGCAAACGCTTCGGCTTCCCCACCGTCGGCCTGCTGCGCGGTCATGCGCAAGACACCCCGACAAGTCTCGATTTGCAAGCATTTGGCATGCAGTTGCACTGGCTGGGTTACGCCGGTTATCGCGCTCGGCATCAGGCGGATTTCTGGTTGCCATGGCAAGCCCGTTACCCGCACCTGCACCCGGTACCCGAAGGCGGCGGTGGATTGCCCGGTGCTTTGGGGTGTGCCGATTTGGTCGTTCAAGCGCGCCGCCAATTGAGTCAACTGGGTTGGGACGATTATCACGCCTGGTGGTTGGCGGCAGGCACCGGAACCACCCTGGCCGGGCTTGTCCTGGCCGAAGCAGGCGCCCATCCGGTCTATGGCGCGCTGGCGGTACCGGACGACCACGGTGTCGCCGAGCACGTCTCTGCTGTCATCGAGCAGGCTAACGAGCGCCATTGCAGTTATCACCTGCTGGACGCGAGCCGCGGTGGCTTTGCCAAGACCGATCCGCATTTGCTCGACTTCATTTCCGTCAGCGAAGCCGACAGCGGCCTGCCACTGGAGCCGCTGTACACCGGCAAAGCGCTACTGGCGTTGCATGATCGCGTGGCGGCGGGGTTGTTTTCCCGAGGTACTCGCCTGATTTTTGTGCACACCGGCGGCTTGCAGGGGCGGCGCGGGATGACGGCGAGGACCACGCTCTGATTCTCATGGCATGAATCCTGCGACCCTCATTCGGTCACGGGTCGGCCCTGAGTACGCGGATGACACATGTGGAGCAGGTACATCTCGGCGCGGCCCCGATAATCGATAGCTTCTAATCGATACCTTCCTGATGAGCGCGCCGAGGTCAGTATGACAACCCAAGCAATGAAGGCTGTAGACCCTGCTACCTTGAGACGCGTGATCTGTGCGGCGGCCATTGGCAACTTCGTCGAGTGGTTCGACTTTGCGGTGTACGGCTTTTTGGCGACGACTATCGCTCAGCAGTTTTTCCCCAGCGGTGACCCGAGCGCCGCGTTGTTGAAGACGTTCGCTGTCTTTGCCGTGGCGTTCGCTTTTCGGCCCTTGGGCGGTATTTTCTTCGGCATGCTCGGTGACCGGGTAGGGCGCAAGAAAACCCTGGCCTTGACCATTCTGTTGATGGCGGGTGCGACCACGCTGATCGGCGTACTGCCCAATTACGCAGCCATTGGCGTGCTGGCGCCGGTGTTGTTGACGTTGATCCGCTGTGCTCAAGGGTTTTCCGCCGGGGGCGAATACGCAGGCGCCTGCGCTTATCTAATGGAGCATGCACCGCGCACCCAGCGTGCCTGGTATGGCAGCTTTGTGCCGGTCTCGACGTTCTCCGCTTTTGCCTGCGCGGCGGTGGTGGCCTATGCGCTGGAGTCGTCGTTGTCGTTGGATGCCATGAGCACTTGGGGCTGGCGCTTACCGTTTCTGCTGGCGGCTCCGTTGGGGCTGGTCGGGTTGTATCTGCGCTGGAAGCTGGATGAAACCCCGGCGTTTCAGGCCGTCGCCAATGAGGCGGCGGTGGCCCATTCCCCATTACGCGAAACCTTGCGTACCCACGGTGCTGCGATCTGCTGCCTGGGCGCGTTCGTGTCGCTGACGGCGCTGTCGTTTTATATGTTCACCACCTACTTCGCCACGTACCTGCAAGTCGCAGGCGGCCTGAGCCGGGCCACGGCATTGCTGGTGTCGGTGATCGCGCTGATTTTTGCCGCAGCGATCTGTCCATTGGCCGGGATGTTTTCCGACAGGGTCGGGCGGCGGGCGACAATGGCGAGCGCTGGCGTGTTGTTGCTTGTGGTGGTGTATCCCGCATTCCTGATGGCCAGTTCCGGCTCGTTCATCGCGTCGATCATTGGCGTTATGTTGTTGGCGGTGGGGGCGGTGCTCTGTGGTGTGGTCACGGCGGCCTTGCTCTCCGAAACGTTCCCTACACGTACGCGTTACACCGCCTCGGCGATTACCTACAACATGGCCTACACGATTTTTGGCGGTACCGCGCCGCTGGTTGCCACTTGGTTGATCACCACGACCGGTAGCAACCTGTCCCCGGCTTTTTACCTGATGGCCGTCGCGGTGCTGGCGCTGGCGGGTGGATTGGCGCTGCCGGAGACGTCGAAGGTTTCCTTGCATGGGGCTGATGGCTCAGATGAATTCGAAGTGTCGCCGCTGGGATCTGTCGCTTAGCGAATACCTCGACTGATGCTTTTGGATGCACGGGTATCAGGGAGAATAAACCTTGGCTGCCAGGCAAAGTCCGCAACAAAAAATGGCATTCATGCGCTAAAAAGTGGCACATTGGCGCCGCCACTGTTGGCGGCATCCTTTGCAATCACGGTTGTAAAGCGCATACCCATTGTTACGGATGATCTTCATGGCTATCAGCAATACTCAGTCCAGCCCGGTCCCGCCCTTGGCCGCGAGCCAAAGCAGTCCGCTGGTCATGCGCATCATTGGTGCCGTGGCCCTGGCGCATTTGATCAACGACCTGATTCAGGCAGTACTGCCGTCGATCTATCCGATGCTCAAGGCCAATTACGGGCTGAGTTTCACTCAGGTTGGATTGATTACCCTGACCTTTCAGATCACCGCATCGCTGTTGCAGCCGTGGGTGGGTTATTACACGGATCGTCATCCGAACCCGCTGTTATTACCGGCCGGTGCTATTTGTACGCTGGTAGGGATTGTCATGCTGTCGATGGTCGGCAGCTTTCCGCTCATTCTGCTGGCGTCGGCATTGATCGGCGTCGGTTCTTCGACGTTTCACCCGGAGGCGTCGCGTATCGCCCGACTGGCCTCGGGTGGCCGCTTTGGCCTGGCCCAGTCCACTTTTCAGGTCGGTGGCAACGCAGGGTCGGCATTTGGCCCTCTGCTGGCAGCCGCCATCATCATTCCGTTTGGCCAGGGCAATGTCGCCTGGTTCGGGCTGTTTGCGGTGTTTGCCATCGGCTTGCTGTACGCGATCAGCCGCTGGTACCGTGCGCACCTGAACCTGTTCAAACTCAAGGCAGGGCAGCAAGCGACCCATGGCCTGTCGAAAAATCGGGTGATCGGCGCGTTGATGGTCCTCGGCTTTCTGGTGTTTTCCAAATACTTTTACATGGCCAGTTTCACCAGTTATTTCACGTTTTACCTGATCCAGAAATTCGACCTGTCGGTGGCCAGTTCGCAACTGCACCTGTTTCTGTTTCTCGGTGCGGTGGCCGCCGGCACGTTCTTTGGCGGCCCTATCGGCGACAAAGTCGGGCGTAAAACGGTGATCTGGTTCTCGATTCTTGGGGTGGCGCCGTTCACCTTGATGCTGCCTTACGCGGACCTGTTCTGGACCAGCGTGCTGAGCGTGATCATTGGCTTCATTCTGGCCTCGGCGTTTTCGGCCATTGTGGTGTTTGCTCAAGAGCTGGTGCCAGGCAACGTGGGGATGATCGCCGGGGTGTTCTTTGGCTTGATGTTCGGTTTCGGCGGGATTGGCGCGGCGTTGCTCGGTTACCTGGCGGATATCCACGGGATCATCTACGTGTACTCGCTTTGCTCGTTCCTGCCACTGCTGGGGATTTTTACGGTTCTGTTGCCCAACACCAGGAAAGTCTGATCACCGATCACCGCATAGATTCCGGTCGAGCGCTCAGACGGACGGCATTGGCACGGCGATTGAGGCGACGGCGTTGGTGGTATTCCCGAGATAGGGCCACTGATCCGAGACCAGGAACAGGCGCTCGGCCTCTTCCCAATCGCCGCCACCGTTTTCGGTCAAGCGCACCAAGAGCTGTGCTGGCGCCAGCGGGTCCAGTTGCAGCAGCCACTCCTGCAACTGATCGGCCTGCCAGGTCTGCGCTTCGCTGTAATGGGCGGGGGCCAGCCAGGCATGGCGCGGCAGGGGTTGCCAGCGGCCTGCGGCGCTTTGCGTGATGAAATCCGGCCAGTCATGCTGATGCAGCCAGCGTCCGTTCAGGTGCTGACGGTGCGCTCCCGCCGGTGATTGTGCTTTTCCGGGCCATGGATAAAGCAGGTAACCCCCCAGCCACAGTTCAGCGCTGAACTGGCTAATGTCCAGCGCATCAAGGGCTTCACGGGCTTCGGGTCGTGCCGAGATCGGCAGTTGGTGCTGGCTCAGGTGCGCGAGCTTGCGGTCCAGCCGGTCATGACAACCCGGTCCCAGCCATTGTGCGGGGTCCTTGCCATCGCCCCGTTGCGGCCCAAGATAGAGTTTGATCGCCAACTCCACGTGGTGCACGCCGTCCCGGTCACGCAGGAGCATGTCCAGCTCCCCCAGCGTGTGACCGGCCAGGCGAATGGGTAAATTGGCGGCGATCATTTCAACGCCGGGTGCCTGCTGCACGGCAAATTGCCAGAGCCGCTCGTAGTACAGACCCAGGCGTCGGGTGGCGCCCAGTGCCAGCCAGTGATTCAGGGCGCTGCTGTTCTGATCCAGGCGCAATAACCAGTCGGCCAGCACTTGCGGCGCCTGTACCCAATCACTGCCGGTCAATGGGTGACGTTGCGGCCAGGGCGTTTCGGCGAGCATCGGCGGCGCGAGGATGACCCACGCCAGGTCGCGCACTTCGGGGTGGCGCAACTGGCGGGGCAGGTCGAGTAGGCTCGGGAATAAAGTCATTCAGCGAGAATAGCCTGTGTTGACGGGGTTGCGTCATTCGCGAGGATGGCCGGGCAGGCAAATAATCCGCGCCGGTTTGCCGCTGGGCAGGCCTTTCACCCATAATCGCTTTCTTTGAGTCGTATCGAATCCCGCAGGAGCCCCATGGAGCAATTTCGCAATATCGGCATCATTGGTCGCCTCGGCAGTTCGCAGGTGCTTGATACCGTTCGCCGACTGAAGGCGTTTCTGCTCGAGCGGCACATGCACGTGATCCTCGAAGACACCATCGCCGAAGTCTTGCCGGGGCATGGTCTACAGACATCGACACGTAAAATGCTCGGCGAAGTCTGCGACATGGTCATCGTCGTCGGCGGTGATGGCAGCCTTCTGGGTGCCGCCCGGGCCTTGGCGCGTCACAACGTGCCGGTGCTGGGGATCAACCGGGGTAGCCTGGGATTCCTCACCGATATCCGTCCCGACGAGCTGGAAGTGAAAGTCGCTGAAGTGCTCGACGGCCACTATCTGGTGGAGAATCGCTTCCTGCTGCAGGCTGAAGTGCGGCGCCATGGCGACGCCATCGGTCAGGGGGATGCGCTCAACGACGTGGTGCTGCACCCCGGCAAATCGACGCGGATGATCGAGTTCGAGCTGTATGTCGACGGCCAGTTCGTCTGCAGCCAGAAGGCCGACGGTCTGATCGTTGCCACGCCGACCGGTTCGACTGCCTACGCGCTGTCGGCGGGCGGGCCGATCATGCACCCCAAACTCGACGCTATCGTCATTGTGCCGATGTACCCGCACACCCTGTCCGGCAGGCCGATCGTGGTCGATGGCAACAGCGAATTGAAGATCGTCGTGTCCAAAGACATGCAGATCTACCCGCAAGTCTCGTGCGACGGGCAGAACCATTTCACCTGCGCGCCCGGTGATACGATCAACATCAGCAAGAAGCCGCAAAAGCTGCGGCTGATTCATCCACTGGATCACAACTATTACGAAGTCTGCCGCACCAAGCTTGGCTGGGGCAGCCGGCTCGGTGGTGGAGGCGATTGATGCTCGATCCCGCGCGTAGCTATGATCTGATCGGTGACGTGCATGGTTGTGCCCATACCCTTGAGCACTTGCTCGACACTCTCGGTTACCGTTTTCAGGCGGGCGTCTGGCGCCACCCTGAGCGTATCGCGCTGTTTCTTGGCGACATCATCGACCGTGGCCCGCGGATCCGCGAAGCGCTGCACATTGTTCATGACATGGTCGAAGCGGGCCAGGCCCACTGCATCATGGGCAACCATGAATTCAATGCGCTGGGCTGGAGCACGCCGGCTTTGCCGGGCAGCCACAAGCAATTCGTGCGCGAACATACACCGCGTCACGCGCGGCTGCTTGAGGAAACCCTGAGCCAGTTCGACCAGCATCCTCAGGACTGGCATGACTTCCTCGCGTGGTTCTACACGATGCCGCTGTTTATCGATGCCGGCCGGTTTCGCATGGTTCACGCCTGTTGGGACGCGGGTTTGATCGAGCCGCTGCGGGCGCAATACAGCGACGGTTGCATTGATGAGCACTTTGTTCAGGCATCCGCCGAGCCAGGCAGTTTCGCCAGCAACGTCTTCGACCGTCTGCTGCGTGGGACAGACATGCGCCTGCCGCACGGCCTGACCCTGACCGGCGGCGATGGCCTGACCCGTGCGTTTTTCCGCACCAAGTTCTGGGAAGACGACCCGCAAACGTACGGCGACGTCGTGTTTCAGCCGGACGCGTTGCCGGATCTGGTCGCGAAGACACCGTTGTCGCCTCTCGAAAAAAATGCCTTGTTACGCTACGGCATCGACGAGCCCTTGCTGTTCGTTGGCCATTATTGGCGCAGTGGCAACCCCGCCCCAATCCGGCCGAACCTGGCCTGTCTGGATTACAGCGCCGTGCTTTACGGCAAACTGGTCGCCTATCGGCTGGACCAGGAAACCTGCATCGACCCACGCAAATTCGTCTGGGTAGATGTTGAACGTCCAGAGGCTGTGCAATGAGTCCTGTTGCAGTACTACGCTTGCCGTTGACCACTGATTTGAGCGGTTTCGTCGGCTTGTTGCGACGCCTGCGCGTGCCTCATCGAGTCAGCGAGGAGGCGGGCGAGCAAGTCTTGTGGGTGCCAAATGCGCAATTGGCAGATGACATTCGAGTGCTGTATCAACGCTTCCCCGAAGGCGATCCCTCTTACGAATTGCCCGCTGCCGAGCTGGGGGCGACCTACGCCCGGCCGGGCTTTGTCCAACAATTGCGCAACAGCCCGCTCACGACCCTGGTGTTGCTGCTGTGCCTGGTGGTGGGTGCCGTCACCCTGCTAGGTGATCAGTTTGACACCCTGAGCTGGCTGACTTTTCTCGACTTCCGCGTGCGGGGTGACTACATCACCTTCATGCCACTGGCCGACAGTCTGGCGGCGGGGCAGTGGTGGCGGCTGGTCACACCGATGCTGGTGCATTTCGGTATTCTCCATCTGGCGATGAACGGCATGTGGTACTGGGAACTGGGGCGGCGGATCGAGTCGCGCGAGGGCAGTTGGCACTTGCTCGGGCTGACGTTGCTGTTCAGCCTGGTGTCCAACTACACCCAATATCTGGTCAGTGGGCCGACCCTGTTTGGTGGTCTGTCGGGGGTGCTCTACGGCTTGCTCGGCCATTGCTGGATCTTCCAGTGGCTGGCGCCGAACCCTGTTTATCGTCTGCCCCGTGGCGTGTTGATCATGATGCTAGTGTGGCTGCTGCTGTGCCTGTCGGGTCTGATCAGCATGCTGGGCTTCGGCGCCATCGCCAACGGCGCTCATGTCGGCGGCCTGATCATCGGTTGTATTACGGGCCTTGTAGGCGGAGCTTTAGCTCGCCGGGCTGGTTAAAATTGCGTCCTTACTGTGGAGAGTGGTATGTCCTCTTTTGTTGAAATGATCGAAAACATTACCCCGGACATTTACCAAAGCCTGAAATTGGCAGTGGAAATCGGCAAGTGGTCCGACGGTCGCAAGCTGTCCCAGGAGCAGCGTGAGTTGTCCCTGCAAGCGTTGATCGCCTGGGAAGTCCAGAACTTGCCCGAGGAACAACGCACCGGCTACATGGGGCCGCAGGAATGCAGCTCAAAATCGATAACAGTGCCTAACATCCTGTTCAAATCGGATGCTATCCATTGATCGAGATTGGCCGCGGTGCAATCAGCAAAATGTCGGCGCGCCTGGACGCGCCATTAGTGCAGTACGGTTTTCGTCTGGGCGACGCGGAGATTCCGGTCAACCCCATGATCGGCAAGACCGTGCGCCTGGAATACCTGGGCGCGATCAATTGCACCCATTGCGGGCGCAAGACCAAGACCAGCTTCAGCCAGGGGTATTGCTACCCGTGCATGACCAAACTGGCGCAATGCGATATCTGCATCATGAGCCCGGAGAAATGCCACTACGAACACGGTACCTGCCGTGATCCGGCATGGGGCGAGCAGTTCTGCATGACTGATCATGTGGTCTATCTGGCCAACTCTTCCGGGGTCAAGGTCGGCATCACCCGCGCCACGCAGTTGCCCACCCGCTGGCTCGATCAGGGCGCCAGTCAGGCGGTGCCGATTGTGCGCGTCGCGACGCGTCAGCAGTCCGGTTTTGTCGAAGACCTGTTGCGCAGTCAGGTGGCCGACCGTACCAACTGGCGTGCCTTGCTCAAGGGCGATGCACCGCCGGTGGACCTTAAAGCCGTTCGCCAGCAACTGTTCGACACCTGCGGCGAAGGCTTGCTCGGCTTGCAAGAACGATTCGGCCTGCAGGCCGTCCAACTCTTGCATGACGTCGAGCCGATTGAAATTCGTTACCCGGTCGAGGCATATCCGACCAAGATCGTCAGCTTCAATCTGGACAAGAACCCGATCGCTGAAGGCACGCTGATGGGGATCAAGGGGCAATACCTGATCTTCGATACCGGCGTGATCAATATTCGTAAATACACGGCTTATCAGCTCGCCGTGCATCAGTAAGGACTCCAGCATGCGCACAGAACAACCGAAAATGATCTATCTGAAAGACTATCAGGCGCCTGAGTACCTCATTGACGAGACGCACCTGACCTTCGAACTGTTCGAGGACCACACCCTGGTCCATGCGCAACTGGTGATGCGTCGCAACCCGGCGCGCGGTGCCGGTTTGCCGCCGCTGGTACTGGACGGGCAGTTGCTCGAACTGCTGTCGCTCAAGCTCGACGACACTGAACTGGGTATTGGCGACTACCAACAGAGCCCCGATCACCTGACCGTGCAACCCAAGGCTGCGCAGTTCACTCTCGACACCTCGGTACGGATCCACCCGGAAACCAATACCGCGCTGGAAGGCCTGTACAAATCCAGCGGGATGTTCTGCACCCAGTGCGAGGCCGAAGGCTTTCGGAAGATCACCTATTACCTCGACCGCCCTGACGTGATGAGCAAGTTCACCACCACCGTCAGCGCTGAGCAGCACAGCTATCCGGTGCTGCTGTCCAACGGCAATCCGATTGCCAGCGGCCCGGGAGAGGACGGTCGGCATTGGGCGACCTGGGAAGATCCGTTCATGAAACCGGCGTACCTGTTCGCGCTGGTGGCCGGTGATCTGTGGTGCATCGAAGATGTGTTCACCACCATGAACCAGCGCGACGTGACACTGCGCATTTATGTCGAGCCTGAAAACGTCGACAAGTGCCAGCACGCCATGAACAGCCTGAAGAAGTCCATGCGCTGGGACGAAGAGACCTACGGTCGTGAATACGACCTGGACATCTTCATGATCGTAGCGGTCAACGACTTCAACATGGGCGCCATGGAGAACAAGGGCCTCAACATCTTTAACTCCAGCTGTGTGCTGGCCCGTGCCGAAACCGCCACCGATGCCGCGCACCAGCGGGTCGAAGCGGTGGTCGCCCACGAATATTTCCACAACTGGTCGGGCAACCGCGTGACCTGCCGCGACTGGTTCCAGCTGTCGCTCAAGGAAGGCTTCACGGTCTTCCGTGACGCTGAGTTCTCGGCCGACATGAACTCGCGCACGGTCAAGCGCATCGAAGACGTCGCTTACCTGCGTACCCACCAGTTCGCCGAAGATGCCGGCCCGATGGCCCACGCCGTGCGCCCGGCCAGCTTCATCGAGATTTCCAACTTCTATACCCTGACCGTGTACGAAAAGGGCTCGGAAGTGGTGCGCATGCTGCGCACCTTGCTCGGTACCGAGGGCTTCCGTAAAGGCAGCGACCTGTACTTCGAGCGCCATGATGGTCAGGCCGTGACCTGTGATGACTTCATCAAAGCCATGGAAGACGCCAATAGCGTCGAACTGACCCAGTTCAAACGCTGGTACAGCCAGGCGGGCACCCCACGGTTGGCGGTCAGCGAGGCGTATGACAGCGCGGCGAAAACCTACAGCCTGACCTTCCGTCAAAGCTACCCGGCGACCCCGGACAAGCAGGAAAAACAACCCTTCGTGATCCCGGTGGAACTGGGCTTGCTGGATGCACAGGGCGGCGAAATCGCCTTGCGCCTGTCCGGCGAAGCAGCGGCGGCGGGTACCTCGCGGGTGATTTCGGTGAACGAAGCCGAGCAGACCTTCACCTTCGTCGACATCGCTGAAAAGCCGCTGCCGTCGTTGCTGCGTGGTTTCTCGGCGCCGGTAAAACTGAGCTTCCCATACAACCGCGATCAACTGATGTTCCTGATGCAGCATGACAGCGACGGCTTCAATCGCTGGGAAGCCGGGCAGCAGCTGTCGGTACAGGTGCTGCAGGAATTGATCGGCCAACACCAGAAGGGTGAGGCCCTGGTGCTTGATCAGCGTCTGGTCACGGCCTTGAACAGCGTGCTGGCTGACGATCAGCTTGATCAGGCCATGGTCGCCGAGATGCTGTCGTTGCCGGGCGAGGCCTACCTGACAGAAATCAGCGAAGTCGCCGACGTGGACGCGATCCATGCCGCCCGCGAGTTTGCCCGCAAGCAATTGGCCGACAGCTTGTTCGAAGGCTTATGGCAGCGTTATCAGGCCAACCGCGAGCTGTCGAAAAAGACCGCTTACATCGCCGAGGCCGAGCATTTTGCCCGTCGTGGCCTGCAAAATATCGCCCTGTCATACCTGATGCTCAGTGGCAAACCGCAGGTGCTCGCGGCGTGCCTTGAGCAATTCGATACCTGCGACAACATGACCGAGCGCTTGACCGCGCTCGCGGTGTTGGTGAACTCGCCATTCGCCGAAGAGAAAGCCAAGGCCCTGGCCACGTTCGCCGACAACTTCAAGGACAACCCGCTGGTCATGGACCAATGGTTCAGCGTCCAGGCTGCAAGCACCTTGCCCGGTGGCCTGCAACGGGTTAAAGCGTTGATGTCGCACTCAGCCTTCACGATGAAAAACCCGAACAAGGTTCGTGCGTTGGTCGGCGCGTTCGCCGGTCAGAACCTGATCAACTTCCATGCGGCGGATGGCTCGGGCTATCGCTTCCTGGCGGACCTGGTGATTCAACTGAACGCCTTCAACCCACAGATCGCTTCGCGCCAATTGGCACCGCTGACACGCTGGCGCAAATACGACAGCGCCCGTCAGGCGCTGATGAAGGCCGAACTGGAGCGCATCCGTGCTTCGGGCGATCTGTCGAGCGACGTGTATGAGGTGGTGAGCAAAAGTCTGGCTTGATTCATCGCCTTCGCCAGCAAAGGGCATAACAGAAAGTCCCCTCTGAAAAGTGTTACCCGCAAACAATGGGGTAACACTTTTTTATTGCGTAAAGAAAATATTGGCTGTCTGTCTCGGGCGGATAACTTACATTCAGTTACTAACTTTCAGCGGTGTGTCGGATTGTATTCTCTCCTGAAACACTCCTCGGGATATTCCCTGTGCGTTGAGCTACGCATGCTATTGCTTTAATGATTGGTTTTTTGTTCTGTAACACTTATCCTCACTTTTATTATTACATTTGTCATCCGGGTTGCGGGTTTTCAACTTGAAAACGGCTCGCGTACGTTTAACTTGTGAAATTTCCTACAAGATAAAGGGATGTTTCTTATGGAAATAATTAATGTATAAAAATAAGTAACTTCAGGGAGCAAAAAAATTATGGAGATGAGACCTGTCAGGGCGCGGTTGCGTTTTGCACCAAGGGTTGCGGGCTTCACCTTGGCCGGGCTTTTGCCCTTGCTGGGCGGCGCCGAGGTCGAGGCTGTCGAGTTCAGTTTCGCCGATGATGAAATCAAAGGCTCGTTCGATACCACATTGTCTTATGGTCAGTTGTGGCGAGTGCAAGGCCAGGACAAAACTAATGATGACGTCAATATCAATGACGGTAATCGTAATTTTGATACCGGATTGGTTTCGGAAGTTTATAAAGTTACGAGCGACTTGGAAGTTTCCTACAAGAACTATGGAGCTTTCGTACGCGGCTCAGCGTTTTATGACACACGGATTATGGATAAACGTACCGATTACTCCGGTAGCAATAACCCGTCGCAACCCAGTCAGAACTTTCCGGATAACGACAGCTTCACCTACGACACTCGTCACAGTGCCGGGCGCGATGCGCAAATTCTCGATGCTTATGTCTACGGTAATTGGGATGTCGGTGATTTGCCGCTGACGGCGCGTCTGGGCCGACAAGTATTCAATTGGGGCGAAGGGCTGTTCTATCGAGGTGGAGTCAACACCACCAACCCGATCAATGCTGCGCAATTCCGTTTGCCGGGCTCTGAACTCAAGGAGGTACTGGTGCCCATCGAGGCGCTGAACTTCAACGTGGGGTTGAGCGACAACCTGTCGATGGAAACTTTTTACCAATTCAACTGGAAGGAAACCCAGGTTGATCCGGTAGGCACCTATTTTTCGGAGACCGACCTGTTTGCCGATGGCGGTAATACGGCCTATGCGGTGATGCCGCAGTTGACTGCACTCAACGGTTTGTATCAGGGCCTCAGTGCCGCGGGTGCCGGGGGCCTGCAAGGCGGGGGTGGTGCTGACGCCGTCGGCAATTTCAAAGTGGCCTCTATCGGGCCGGATATCAACGCAAAAAACGACGGGCAATACGGCGTGGCTTTCCGCTATCTGGCCGAACAGCTCAACGCCACCGAGTTCGGCTTCTACTTCGTCAACTACCACGCCAAGGAACCGACCATTTACGCGGACCTGGGCAGCTACAGCGGGTTGAATCTGGCCGAACTGACCGCCGCGACCACACCTGCGATTCAACAGGCGGTGGCCGCGCAGGCCGGTATCAGCGTGGCGCAATTGCAGGCTGCCCTGGCTGCCGCCCCCAATTCGCCACTGGCCCAGGCCTATCGCAGCACCCTGACCTCTGCGGTGGGCGGGATAGCCACCATGGACGTCGCCAATCAGGTCCAGGGGCGTCGCGAATACGCTGAAGACATCCGCATGTTCGGTGTCAGCTTCAACACGACGCTGGGTGACGCCTCGTTGTTCGGGGAACTGGCTTATCGGCCGAATATGCCGATCGGCATCGCCACCACCAGCGATTTGCTCGGCGATTTGCTGATGCAGGCCCCCCAAATGGCCTCGGGTGCCCACGTCAATATCGGCGGCAATGACGTGGGGCTGGGGGACAAGATCCATAACGCCGAGCGCGTAGAAATGTTCAACACCTCATTGGGCACCATCTACAACTTCGGCCCACGAATGAGCTTTGATTCGTTGACCGGCGTCGCCGAGCTGTCTTCCGAGCACTTGCGCGGTAGCAGCTTGAAATATACCGCTTGGGATGGCAGCACCCGCTATTACTCCAGCCGCGGCAACGTTCCGTACATCAATGGCCATGACCGGAACGATCAGGTCAACAAAAACGCTTTTGGCTACACGCTGATGCTCCAGGGCACCTGGAACGATGCGTATGCGGGGGTCAACCTGTCGCCCTTCGTGATCTACAAGGATGACTTCGAGGGCAACTCCCACCAGACCGGCAACTTTATTGAGGGACGCAAGGCTTACACCCTCGGCGTCAGGGCCAGCTACCAGAACCGTCTGGAAGCGGAGCTGCAGTACACCGAATTCTATGGGGCAGGGCAGAACAGTGCCATTCGCGACCGGGACAACATCGGGTTGAACGTCAAATATTCGTTTTGAAATCAAGGAGAGCGCAGATGTTCATGAAACAGATGCTCAAGACGCATCGGTCAATGGCAGTCGCCTTTGTCCTGACGCTGACGGCCAACACTGCCCAGGCCGCGGACGCTGCTGCATGGGATAAAAGCCTGACCCCATTGGGTGCTGAAAAGGCTGGCAACGCTGCGGGCACCATTCCGGCCTGGAGTGGTGGTCTCACCCAAGCGCCTGCGGGTTACAAAGGCCCCGGCAAACCGCATGTCGATCCCTTTGGCACAGACACGCCGTTGTTCACGATCACAAAGGCCAATCTGGATCAATACAAAGCAAGCCTGACGCCGGGCCAGATCGCGATGTTCGAGGCATACCCGAACAGCTACCAGATGCCGGTTTACACCACTCGCCGCAGCGGTGCGGCGCCGCA
The DNA here is from genome assembly GCF_056680355.1 of Pseudomonas sp. ASL8. NCBI lineage: Bacteria > Pseudomonadati > Pseudomonadota > Gammaproteobacteria > Pseudomonadales > Pseudomonadaceae > Pseudomonas > Pseudomonas sp. ASL8. The sequence goes on from NZ_CM155278.1 coordinate 3,176,901, forward strand.
ATGGGTTTATGACAACACCCGCAAGAACGCCGGCAGCGCCAAATTGATCAGTGGCGGCAACGGCTTTGTCGATGCATACGGAGGTATTCCGTTCCCGATGCCGCAAAGCGGGGTTGAAGCGCTCTGGAACCACATTGCCCGCTACCGCGGTACCTATGTGGTGCGTCGTGCGTCGGAAGTGGCTGTACAGCGTAATGGCAGTTTCAGTCCGATCACGTCGCAGCAGGAGGCCAAGTTCAAGTTCTATGAACCCGATGGCTCGTACGCCGGCTTGGGCAATGTGATGTTCTATTACCTGTCGTTCACCAAAAGCCCGGCGCGCCTAGCCGGTTCTGCGGTGCTGGTGCATGAAACCCTTGATCAGGTTAAGGAACCGCGTCAGGCCTGGGCGTATAACGCCGGCCAGCGCAGGGTGCGACGCGCGCCGAATCTGGCTTATGACACGCCAATCCCCGCTGCCGACGGTTTACGCACGGCTGATGACACCGACATGTTCAACGGTTCGCCGGACCGTTACGACTGGAAGCTGATGGGCAAGAAGGAAATTTACATCCCCTACAACAACTACAAGGTGTCCAGCCCTGAGGTCAGCTACAAGCAGCTGTTGCAGACGGGCCATCTGAACCCTGCCTATACGCGTCACGAGTTGCATCGGGTGTGGGTGGTGGAAGGCACGCTCAAACCGAACGCACGGCACATCTACTCCAAGCGGACCTTGTATCTGGACGAGGACAGTTGGCAAGCGGCGGTGGTCGATCAGTACGACAGCCGCGGTGAGTTGTGGCGGGTCTCGATGGCCTACCTGAAGAACTTCTACGAGTTGCCCACCACCTGGTCCGCACTGGATGTGTTCCACGATCTTCAGGCCCGCCGCTATCACGTGCAGAACCTGGACAACGAGGAGCCCAATACCATCGACTTCAGCCAGATCAGCCCTGAGGAAAGCGAGTTCACACCAGCGGCCTTGCGCCGGCGCGGTACCCGGTAGGGGGCGGCGAGACTGCGCTGGCCCCTTCATCGCAGTCTCGCGTGCTACCACAGAGGTACACGATCTGCCGGGATGCGCAGGCTTGCGATCAGATGTGCCCTTGTCGGTACGGTATGTCTGCTCGCACCTCGGTCATCAGGCAAACGAATAAGCCATCAATCACGCACGCCCGGCTTAACAAAAGATAACGTCATGTCGATTGTCATACGTTTCTAAAGCTGGATAGGATAGGTCTGCTTCCAAAGGGTTTTTCTAGAGCGGTTGCGGCCCTCTGGGACACCTTGAGGTCGACCTAATAACAATAACGGGGGAGAGGTCTATGAGTGAGCCTGTAAATCGGCGCACCCAGTCCGGTGTGGATGTGGCTATAAGCCGTCCATCGGCGTTACGTAAAGGCAAGTCCCTGGCAGCAGCACTCTCAGTGTCCATCTCGCTGCTCGGCGCGCTGTCGGTATCTGGTTTTGCCGCGCCCTTGCAGGCTGCGCAAAGCACGGCTGAAGACTCTACTTTTTCCATCGAATCGCCCAAATCCTCTCGCGGGTTATTGCTCGACGTGGCCCATGCCGGTGCGCGGCTGGTCGTCGTGGGCGACCGGGGCCACATTCTGTATTCCGATGATCAGGGCAAGACCTGGACTCAGGCCAAAGTGCCGAGCCGGCAGTTGCTCACGGCGGTCTATTTTGCCGACGACACGCATGGCTGGGCCGTCGGGCACGATGCACAGATTCTTGCCAGTGCCGATGCAGGCGCGACCTGGACCAAGCAATTCGAAGACCTCAACCGCGAAGCACCCTTGCTGGATGTCTGGTTCAAAGACTCCCAGACAGGTTTTGCCGTGGGTGCCTATGGCGCCTTGCTGACGACCACTGATGGCGGCGTGCATTGGGCCGATGTCAGCGACCGCATCGACAATCAGGACCAGTACCACTACAACGGCATCGCCCAGGTCAAGGATTCGGGTCTGTTCATCGTGGGGGAAATGGGCAGCATGTTCCGTTCTGCCGACGAGGGACAAACCTGGGAGCGCGTACAGAGCCCTTATCAGGGTTCCCTGTTTGGTGTGATCGGCACTGCCAAGTCCGGCACGCTGTTGGCCTACGGCCTGCGCGGTAACCTGTTTCGGTCCACTGACTTTGGCACTACCTGGACCGCCATTGAGCTCAAGGGCGCACGCGGCCCGCTGGAGTTCGGCCTGTCGAATGCGGCCCTGCTGCCGGACGGCTCGCTGGTGGTGGTGGGCAATGGCGGCAGTGTGATGCGCAGCACGGACGACGGTGTTTCGTTCAAAGTGTCCAATCGCCCTGACCGCATCTCCCTGGCAGGCGTGACCGCCGACGACAAGGGCGATCTGATTCTGGTAGGACAAGGTGGCGTTCGCGTTACCTCGCCAACCGGCGCTGAGCTGGTCCAACAATAAGACCTATTAAGGCGAGGAAGTTTTCGCATGACCAATCATCAACCACTTCATCATCAAGACAAGGCGACGCTCCTTGAACGGTTGATTTTCAACAATCGCCCGGTAGTGGTCTTCATCTGCCTGCTGGTCAGTGCCTTCCTGTTCTATCAGGCCACGTTGGTCCGGCCCTCGACCAGTTTCGAAAAAATGATTCCGCTCGAGCATCCCTTCATCCAGAAGATGCTTGAACACCGTAACGATCTGGCCAACCTCGGCAATACCGTACGGGTTTCCGTGGAAGCGGTCGACGGCGACATCTTCACGAAGGAGTACATGGAGACCCTGCGACTGATCAATGACGAGGTGTTCTACATCTCCGGCGTTGATCGATCCGGGTTGAAGTCGCTGTGGAGTCCCAGCGTGCGCTGGACCGAAGTGACCGAAGAAGGGTTTGCCGGTGGTGAAGTCATCCCGCAAAGCTACAACGGTTCCGAAGACAGCCTCGATCAACTGCGCAACAACGTGCTCAAATCGGGTCAGGTCGGTCGACTGGTGGCCAACGATTTCAAATCGAGCATCGTGGACATTCCGTTGCTCGAGTCCTACCCGGACCCGAATGATCAAGGCAAGCTGCTCGCCCTCGATTACCGGCAGTTTTCCCATCAGCTCGAAGAGAAAATTCGCGACAAGTTCCAGGCGCAGAACCCTAATGTGAAGGTACACATCGTCGGTTTCGCCAAGAAAGTCGGCGACCTGATCGATGGCCTGATCATGGTGGTCCTGTTTTTTGGTGTGGCTTTCCTGATCACCCTGGTGCTGCTCATCTGGTTCACGCGCTGTATCCGCAGCACGATCGCGGTGCTCAGTACCACGCTGATTGCGGTGGTCTGGCAATTGGGGTTGATGCACGTGGTGGGCTTCGGCCTGGACCCGTATTCGATGCTGGTCCCGTTCCTGATTTTCGCCATCGGTATTTCCCACGGCGTACAAAAAATCAACGGCATCGCCATGCAGTCCAGCGACGCCGACAACGCGTTGACCGCTGCTCGACGGACGTTCCGCCAACTGTTTTTGCCGGGGATGATCGCGATCCTTGCCGACGCAGTGGGTTTCATCACCTTGCTGATTATCGACATCGGCGTGATCCGCGAGCTGGCCATCGGCGCGTCGATTGGTGTGGCGGTCATCGTTTTCACCAACCTGATCCTGTTGCCGGTGGCGATTTCCTATGTCGGCATCAGCAATAAAGCCGTTGAGCGCAGCAAAAAGGATGCGGTGCGTGAGCATCCGTTCTGGCGCCTGCTGTCGAATTTCGCCAGCGCGAAAGTTGCTCCGGTGTCTATCGTCCTGGCGCTGTTGGCCTTCGGTGGTGGGCTCTGGTACAGCCAGAACCTGAAAATCGGTGACCTCGACCAGGGTGCGCCGGAACTGCGTCCGGATTCGCGCTACAACAAAGACAACAGTTTCATCATCAAAAACTACTCCACCAGCTCGGATGTCTTGGTGGTGATGGTCAAGACCCCGCCAGAAGGCTGCTCGGCCTACCCGACGATGTCTGCCATCAACGAACTGACCTGGAAGATGGAGAACACCCCAGGCGTGCAGTCGGCGATTTCCCTGGTGACTGTGTCCAAGCAGATGATCAAGGGCATGAACGAGGGCAACCTGAAATGGGAATCCCTGTCGCGTAACAAGGACGTGCTGAACAACTCCATCTCCCGCGCTGACGGTCTGTACAACAACGATTGCTCGCTGGCACCGCTGTTGGTGTTCCTCAACGACCACAAGGCCGAAACTCTTGACCGCGCGGTGCATGCAGTCAAGGACTTCGCCAGGGACAACGACAGGGACGGTCTGCAATTCCTCCTCGCCGCGGGCAATGCCGGGATCGAGGCGGCCACCAACGAAGTGATCAAGGAGTCGGAGCTGACGATTCTGATCCTGGTCTACATCTGCGTGGCGACCATGTGCATGATCACCTTCCGTTCGTGGGCGGCGACTTTGTGCATCGTCCTGCCGCTGGTGCTGACGTCCGTACTGGGTAACGCCTTGATGGCCTTCATGGGCATCGGGGTGAAAGTCGCGACCTTGCCGGTGGTCGCGCTGGGTGTGGGTATCGGTGTGGATTACGGGATCTACGTTTACAGCCGTCTGGAAAGCTTCCTGCGTGCGGGTCTGCCCCTGCAAGAAGCGTATTACGAGACCTTGAAGTCCACCGGTAAAGCGGTGCTGTTTACCGGCTTGTGCCTCTCCATCGGGGTTTGCACCTGGATCTTCTCGGCGATCAAGTTCCAGGCCGACATGGGCCTGATGCTGACCTTCATGCTCCTGTGGAACATGTTCGGTGCCCTGTGGCTACTGCCAGCACTGGCGCGGTTCCTGATCAAGCCGGAGAAAATGGCGGGCAAGGTCGGGAACTCGTTGTTCTCTCACTGAAGTCGTCCGCAATAAAAAAACCGCAGCTCAAGGGCTGCGGTTTTTTATTGCCGAGTTGGATTAGATTGTAGGAACGCCGCTTGCAACTACGCGTTCTGCCGCGATCAACTGCGTGCAGACGCAGATGAATTAGATCCACAACCGCAGGAACGTCCTGCGGCCGTTATCGCGGGCAAGCGCGCTCCTACGATTGATCTGTGTAAGCCCTGGCGCGGTTCCTGTTACAACGCCACATCCTGTCCCAGTACCACGTTCAGGGCGCTTCTTGCGTCATCCAGTTGCACCAGCGTTGCATGGCGTGCGCCGAGGGCGTCGCGGTTTTCGATGGCGGTGAGGATCGCTTTGTGACGAGGCATCGCCAGTTCATGCAGGTTCGGCCGTTGGTTGGAGTGTTTCAACGCTTCGCGCAGGGCCAGCGACAGCATGTTGCACAGGTGTGCGAGCAGGTCGTTATGGGTGGCGTCGGCGATCCGGCTGTGGAAGTCGAGGTCTGGCTGCAACAGTGCTTCAGGCGTCGGCGCGGCTTCCATGCGTTGGTAGGCTTCACCAATCGAAGCAATGTCCTGATCGGTCGCGTACTGGGCGGCGAGGGCGGCCGCAGCGGGCTCGATGATGCTGCGTACGCTGGTCAGGAGGTTGAAGAATTCATTTTGCGGGCTGCTTTGCATGACCCAATGCAGCACGTCCGGGTCGAGCAAATGCCATTCGCGACGTGGTTTGACCACCGTGCCGACCCGCGGCCGGGAATACACCAGACCTTTGGCGACCAACACCCTCGTGGCTTCACGTAGCACTGGCCGGCTAACCGCGTACTCTTCGCACAAGGTCGTTTCGGCAGGCAGTTTATCGTCGGGCTTGAAGCGGCCGGATACGATCTGCATGCCGATGTCCTGAACGATTCGGGCATGCATGCTTTTGCGGACGGAGGGCTTACGGTAGTCCATGAGGGGCGGGTCGTTCCTGAGCAATAAGTGCTGCGCATAATAGCATCGCGCAGGGGGCCAGACAGGGCGACGATAGTATCGTCGCCCTGTTATTTATCCCGCAGACTCAGTGCGAATGACGCGGTACTTCGGCGCCACGACAGCCAACCAGAAAGTCGAAATCGCAGCCTTGATCGGCTTGCATCACATGGTCGATGTACAGCTGGCGATAACCACCCAGCAGTAATTTCTCTGGCGCCTGCCAGTCGGCCAGACGCCCGGCCAGTTCGGCATCGGAGATGTCCAGGTGCAAACGGCCGTTGGCGCAGTCGAGTTCGATCCAGTCGCCTTCATGCACCACCGCCAATGGTCCGCCCGCGGCGGCTTCCGGTGCCACATGCAAGACCACCGTGCCATAAGCGGTGCCACTCATGCGCGCGTCGGAGATACGCACCATGTCGGTCACGCCCTGAGCCAACAGTTTCGCGGGCAAACCCATGTTGCCGACTTCGGCCATGCCTGGATAACCCTTCGGTCCGCAGTTTTTCATCACCATGACGCAGCTGGCGTCGATGTCCAGTTCAGGGTCGTTGATCCGTGCCTTGTAGTGGTCGAAGTTCTCGAACACCACGGCACGGCCACGGTGCTGCATCAATCCGGCGCTGGCAGCCGACGGTTTGAGTACGGCCCCCAGTGGTGCAAGGTTGCCGCGCAGCACACAGATGCCGCCGTCGGCGCGAATCGGGTTGTCGATCGTACGGATCACTTCGTCATCGCCATAGATCGGCGAGGCTTTGTTGTTGTCGCGGAGGGTTTTACCGTTGACGGTCAGGGCATCCGGGTTGGGCAGCAGATTGGCTTCATCAAGACGACGCAGCACCGCAGGCAGACCGCCCGCGTAATAGAACTCTTCCATCAGGAAGCGCCCCGAGGGCTGCAGGTCGACAATGGTCGGTATGCCGCGACCCATGCGGGTCCAGTCGTCCAGGTCCAGTTCGACGCCGATACGTCCGGCAATCGCCTTCAAGTGAATGACCGCATTGGTCGAACCACCGATGGCGGCGTTGACGCGAATGGCGTTTTCGAAGGCTTCTTTAGTCAGGATTTTCGACAGGCGCAGGTCTTCACGGACCATTTCCACCGCACGCATGCCGGACATATGCGCCAGGACGTAGCGTCGGGCATCGACTGCGGGAATCGCCGCGTTGTGTGGCAGCGACGTACCGAGGGCTTCGGCCATGCAGGCCATGGTCGAGGCGGTGCCCATGGTGTTGCAGGTGCCTGCCGAACGGGACATGCCGCCTTCTGCTGCAAGGAAGTCGTCAAGGCTGATCTGCCCGGCTTTCACTTGTTCACTGAGTTGCCAGACCACGGTGCCGGAGCCGATGTCCTTGCCCTTGTGTTTGCCGTTGAGCATCGGGCCACCGGTGACGACGATGGCAGGCACGTCGCAACTGGCGGCGCCCATCAGCAGTGCCGGGGTGGTTTTATCGCAGCCAGTCAGCAGCACTACGCCATCGATAGGGTTCCCACGGATCGCTTCTTCGACATCCATGCTCGTCAGGTTGCGGGTGAACATGGCGGTAGGGCGCAGGTTGGATTCGCCGTTGGAAAACACCGGGAACTCCACCGGGAAGCCGCCAGCTTCGATCACCCCACGTTTGACGTGCTCGGCGATCTGCCGGAAATGCGCGTTGCACGGCGTCAGTTCCGACCAGGTATTGCAGATACCAATGATGGGCTTGCCATGGAATTGATGATCGGCGATGCCCTGGTTCTTCATCCAGCTACGGTACATAAAGCCGTTTTTATCGGCAGTACCAAACCATTGGGCAGAACGCAGGGGTGGTTTCTTTTCGGAATCAGACATGGTCATCACTCTTATTGTAATACTTAATGGCGTTTACTTTGGTTAAAGTAAGCCTAAAAACCTGTCTTTGGAAGAGTTGTGGCTTAAATAGTAATACTATATAGTCGATTTCCAGTGAGGGACGACCCTGCCAGTGCTGTAAGGTGCAGAGGCGATCCCCGAGGTTCCATAACAAAAACAATTGGAGACCACCTTCATGAGCCAGGAACTCCGGCTTATACGCCGCATCACCCTGAAACTGATTCCCTTCCTGATCCTGCTGTACCTGATCGCTTACGTGGATCGCTCTGCCGTCGGTTTCGCCAAGCTGCACATGGGCGCGGACCTGGGCATCGGTGACGCCGCCTACGGGTTGGGCGCCGGGCTGTTTTTTATCGGCTACTTCCTGTTGGAGATCCCCAGCAACCTGATGCTTGAACGCTTCGGTGCCCGCCGCTGGTTCGCCCGCATCATGATCACCTGGGGCGCTATCACCATCGGCATGGCGTTTGTTCAAGGGCCGCACAGTTTCTACGTGATGCGCTTGCTGCTGGGCGCGGCGGAGGCGGGCTTCTTTCCGGGGGTGTTGTACTACATCACCCAATGGTTCCCGGTTCGCCATCGCGGCAAGATCCTCGGCTTGTTTATCCTGTCGCAACCCATCGCCATGATGATCACCGGGCCGGTTTCCGGTGGCCTGCTGGGGATGGATGGCGTGTTGGGTCTGCACGGCTGGCAGTGGCTGTTCATCGTCATCGGCACCCCGGCGATTCTGCTGACCTGGCCGGTGTTGCGCTGGTTGCCGGATGGTCCGAAACAGGTGAAGTGGATGGACCAGGCCGAGAAGAACTGGTTGGCCGGTGAGCTGAAAAAGGACCTGGAAGAGTATGGCCAGACCCGCCACGGCAATCCGTTGCATGCCCTTAAAGACAAGCGCGTGTTACTCCTGGCGCTGTTCTACCTGCCCGTGACCCTGAGCATTTATGGACTGGGCTTGTGGCTGCCGACCTTGATCAAGCAGTTCGGCGGCAGCGACCTGACCACCGGTTTCGTCTCGGCGGTGCCCTATATCTTCGGCATCATTGGTTTGCTGATCATCCCGCGCAGCTCCGACCGATTGAATGACCGCTACGGGCATCTGGCGGTGCTGTATGTGCTCGGCGCCATTGGCCTGTTTCTCAGCGCCTGGCTGACGATGCCGGTGCTGCAACTGGCTGCTCTGTGCCTGGTAGCGTTTGCGCTGTTTTCCTGTACGGCAGTGTTCTGGACCTTGCCGGGACGCTTCTTTGCCGGGGCCAGTGCAGCGGCCGGTATCGCCCTGATCAACTCGGTCGGCAACCTCGGTGGCTACATCGGACCGTTCGTGATCGGCGCGCTGAAGGAGTACACCGGCAACCTTGCCTCGGGCCTGTACTTCCTGTCTGGCGTCATGGTCTTCGGCTTGTTCCTGACCGGCGTCGTCTACCGCCTGCTGGAGCGTAAACACGCTCTGGCTCCGACCGAATTTGCTGCCAGCGCCCGAAGCCAAAGGGCTCAGCCTGCCAGCCGTCCTTGAATCCTGCAAAGAGGGGAGCATGCACATGCGTTTAGTACAGTTCGAATTGAGTAATGGCCAGCGTCGAGTTGGCGTGGTGAATGGCGAGCAGGTGCGCGAAGTGGAGGGCGCTGCCAGCGTTCGCGAACTGGCGCTGGCCGCCATCGAGGCGGGTGTGAGTCTGGTGCAGCAGGTCGAGCGCCAGGGGCTGGGTGTTGACCATGATTACTCGCAACTGCTGCAAGACTTGCGCATTCTGCCGCCGCTGGACCATCCCGATCCGGCGCACATGCTGGTCAGCGGTACCGGCCTGACGCATTTGGGCAGTGCTGCGACGCGGGACAAAATGCACCAGCACACGGTTGATGACGCGACGCTGACCGACAGCATGCGCATTTTCCAATGGGGTCTTGAGGGGGGTAAACCGGCCGCCGGCCAGGCCGGGGTGCAGCCGGAATGGTTCTATAAAGGTGATGGCAGCATTGTCGTTCGCCCTGGGCGCTCGTTCCCGCTGCCGCCGTTCGCTGAAGATGCTGGCGAAGAGCCGGAGTTGAGCGGTTTGTATGTGATTGGTCCTGACCATAAGCCGTACCGTCTGGGCTTCGCCATCGGCAATGAGTTTTCCGACCATGTGATGGAGCGCAAAAACTACCTGTACCTCGCTCACTCCAAATTACGCGCCTGCTCATTTGGCCCGGAATTGCGGGTGGGTGAATTGCCGCAACACCTGTCGGGCACCAGCCGGATCCTCCGTGACGGCACAGTGCTCTGGGAAAAAGAGTTCCTCAGTGGCGAGGCCAACATGTGCCACAGCTTCGAGAACCTCGAATACCACCACTTCAAGTACAGCCAATTCCTGCGTCCGGGCGATGTGCACATTCATTTCTTCGGCACTGCGACCCTGTCTTTTGCCGACGGCGTGTGCGCCCGGCCGGGGGATACGTTCGAAATCAGTCAGGCCGACTTCGGCGCCCCATTGATCAACGGCATCGCCCCGGCTGAAGCGGCTTTTCAGCCCGGCGCCATTGGCACCCTTTAAGGAGCATCGTTCATGTCCCACATTTTTGGTCACAACTACATCGGCGGCCAGCGTAGCGCTGCCGGCAAGGTCATCGTGCACAGCGTCGACGCCAGCACCGGCGAAAAGCTGCCCCATGATTTCTATCAGGCCACCCTCGAAGAAGTCGATAGCGCCGCGAAAGCCGCCGCTGCTGCGTACCCGATCTATCGTCAATTGAGCGCAGTGAAACGGGCTGAATTCCTCGACGCCATCGCCGATGAACTCGACGCGCTGGGTGATGACTTCGTTGCCGTGGTTTGCCGCGAAACCGCGCTGCCTGCCGGGCGTATCCAGGGCGAACGCGGGCGCACCAGTGGCCAGATGCGCTTGTTCGCCAAGGTCCTGCGCCGTGGAGACTTCTACGGTGCGCGAATCGATCAGGCGTTGCCGGAACGCAAACCGTTGCCACGCCCGGACCTGCGTCAGTACCGCATCGGCCTGGGCCCGGTTGCCGTGTTCGGCGCCAGTAACTTTCCGCTGGCGTTCTCGACGGCCGGTGGCGATACCGCGTCGGCCCTCGCGGCCGGTTGCCCGGTGGTGTTCAAGGCCCACAGCGGGCACATGGCAACCGCCGAACAGGTCGCTGATGCGATCATCCGCGCGGCTGAAAAAACCGGCATGCCGGCGGGCGTGTTCAACATGATCTACGGCGCTGGGGTGGGCGAAGCGCTGGTCAAACATCCGGCGATTCTGGCCGTGGGCTTCACCGGCTCGCTCAAAGGTGGCCGCGCCCTGTGCGACATGGCCGCAGCGCGCCCACAACCGATTCCGGTGTTCGCCGAGATGAGCAGTATCAATCCGGTGATCATTCTTCCCGAGGCCTTGGCTGCACGCGGCGAAAGTATTGCCAGTGAACTGGCCGCGTCAGTGGTTCAAGGGTGCGGTCAGTTCTGCACCAATCCCGGTCTGGTCATTGGCCTGCGCTCGCCCGCGTTCAGCGAATTCGTGCAACAACTCAGCGCGCAGATCAACGATCAAGCGCCGCAAACCATGCTCAATGCGGGCACGCTAGGCAGCTATGCCAAAGGCTTGCAGGCATTGCAGGCGCATCCGGGCATCGCGCATCTGGCAGGCAGTGAACAGCAGGGCCATCAGGCCCGGCCGCAACTGTTCAAGGCCGATGTCAGCCTGTTGCTCAAGGGCGACGCGGTGTTGCAGGAAGAAGTGTTCGGCCCGACCACCGTGGTCGTCGAAGTCGCCGATCAAGCCCAACTCAGCGAAGCCCTGCACGGTTTGCACGGTCAGCTCACCGCCACCTTGATCGCCGAACCGGGCGACTTGCAGCAGTTCGGCGAACTCACTGCGCTGCTGGAACTGAAAGTCGGCCGTATCCTGCTCAACGGTTATCCGACCGGGGTCGAGGTGTGCGATTCGATGGTGCACGGCGGACCTTATCCCGCGACTTCCGATGCCCGTGGGACATCGGTAGGGACGTTGGCGATCGATCGTTTCCTGCGCCCGGTGTGTTTCCAGAACTACCCGGACAGCGCACTGCCCGATGCCCTGAAAAGCGCCAACCCACTGGGCATTCAGCGCTTGGTGGATGGGGTGGCGTCAACGGCTGCGATTGGCTTGTAGCCTGACGCGTACATAAGACCTGAAGGAGCGCGCTTGCCCGCGATGGCGGTATGCCTGATCCAACGCATCAGGCTGATCGCTGGCGAGCCAGCGCCTACGGTCTTCGGCCAAAATCGACCCAAAATTTCGTCGCGCTCCGTACAACCATAACAATAATGAGGTACGCCATGACCGCTAATACAGTGCCGGTTGAGCAACCGTATGCCGAATCGTTCGAAGACAGCATCTATCGCAAGGTGAACTGGCGGATCATTCCGCTGTTCATTGCCTGCTTCCTGTTCGCTTACCTGGACCGGGTGAATATCAGTTTTGCCAAGTTGCAGATGCAGAGCGATCTTGGGTTCAGCGAAACTGTTTACGGGTTGGGCGCGAGCCTGTTTTTCGTGGGTTATTTCCTGTTCGAAGTGCCGAGCAACATGCTCCTGCACAAGATCGGCGCGCGCGTCTGGATTGCGCGGATCATGGTTACGTGGGGGATTACCTCGGCCTGCATGATGTTTGTGCAGAATGAATTCTGGTTCTACACCCTGCGCTTTCTTATCGGGGTGATGGAGGCCGGTTTCGTCCCCGGCGTGCTGTATTTCTTCACCCAGTGGTACCCAGGCACGCGTCGGGCGCGGGTCAATTCCTACTTTAAAAGTTCGATCTGCCTGTGTGGGATCGTCGGTGGCCCGATTGCCGGTTTGATCCTCGGTCATTTTGATGGTGCCTTGGGGATTGCCGGCTGGCGCTGGCTATTCCTGCTTGAAGGTATTCCTTCGATCCTGCTCGGTGGGGTGGTGTTCTGGCTGGTCTGCGACCGCATTCAGGATGCGCCGTGGCTCAGCGCCGAAGAGAAGCAGGTGATGCTGGACCGCATGGCCAAGGAGGCAAAGCCGGAGGCTTCGCACACGTTTGCAGACATCTGGAAACAACCGACCACGTACGTCATGTCGGGCATCTACCTGTGCCTGGTAATGGCCTTGACCGGGCTGCTGTTCTGGATGCCGCAGTTGATCAAAACCGCAGGCGTGGCAGATACCTTGAATATCGGCTTGCTTACCGTGATCCCGTACGTGGGCGCGGTCATCGGCAATCTGTTAATTGGTGCCAGTTCCGACCGGCATGGCGAACGCCGTTGGCACATGGCCGGTTGCGCCTTGTTGACGGCAGCCGGTTATCTGGTTTGCGCTGTTTATCCCGGGCAGCTCACGCCGCTGATGATCGGCATGACGATGATCCTAACCGGCATCATCGCCTGGATGCCTATTTTCTGGACCATTCCACCGCGTTTTCTCAGCGGCATGGCTGCGGCTGCCGGGATCGCCCTGATCAACTCTCTCGGCCAGCTCGGCGGGGTAATTGCGCCCTTCATGGTCGGGCGCATCAAAGACCTGACCGGCACCGCGACCCCGGCACTGTACCTGCTCGGCGCGGTTTGTCTGGTGGCGACAGCGCTGATTATCTGGGGCATACCGACGCGTTATTACGTGCGCGAAACGATTCACGATTGAGGAACCGGTAATGAAGCAGAATTTAGTGATTTTCAGCCGCGTGTCCTCGGCTGAGGTAGTGGCCGAGCTGGAGCAGCAGTTCAATGTGACGATCTGCGAAGCGCCGCTGGGGCGTGACAAGGCACGCTTTTTCGACGCATTGCCCGAGGCCGACGCGATGCTCGGCGCGAGTCTCAAACTGGACCGTAGCATTCTAGAGCTGGCACCCAGGCTCAAAGTGATCGCCAGTGTGTCGGCCGGTGTTGACAATTATGATCTCGATTACCTGCGCGAGCGGGGCATTCAATTGACCCATACGCCAGATGCCGTGACCGAGACCACTGCCGACACCGCGTTTCTCCTGTTGATGATGGTTGCGCGCCGCGCGCTGGAGGTTGCCGACCTGGTGAAAACCGGTCAGTGGCTGGAAAAGAACATTAGCGACTCACTGTTTGGCGTCGATGTGCATGGAAAACGCCTGGGCATCATTGGTCTGGGCCGAATCGGCGGGGCGATTGCCCGTCGTGGTCACTTTGGGTTTGGCATGCCGATTTTCTACAGTGGTCGTTCACATAAGCCCACGCTGGAGCAAGAACTGGGCGCGCAAAAGCTCGAGTTGGACGCGTTGTTGGCAAGCGTCGATATCATCTGCGTTTGCGTACCCTTGTCGGCCAAAACCGAGCAGCTTATCGGCCCTCGAGAGTTCGGGTTGATGCGTCCGCAGACCCTGTTTATCAATGTGTCGCGCGGTCAGGTGGTGAACGAGTCAGCGTTGATTGAAACCCTGCGCGCGCAGAAAATTCGCGCCGCCGGGCTGGATGTGTTCGAGAAAGAGCCGTTGCCTGCCGATTCGCCGCTGTTGAGCCTGAAAAACCTGGTGGCATTGCCGCATATCGGCTCCGCCACCGTGGAAGCGCGAGCCTTGATGGCGCGTACGGCGGCAGACAATTTGCGTCAGGTACTGGCTGGCAGGGAACCCGATCATCGTGTTCTCTGAGGAATTGGGAAGCCGTTTGGCCTATCATTCGTCCTTTAACTCAGGCGATTGAACGTTATGACCAGCACTAACCAAACCCTGCTTGCGGCCTTGCAAACGTCTAACATGCTGGAAATTGACGGGCTGCATGCCTGGGAGTTTTCCCTGGGCGACGAACATCTGGAGATCGAGGCAATAGACGGTCGCGAGCGCAAATTCTGGCGTTTCAGCCTGGCGCAGGTGCAGGCAGCGACGTTTGATACGCAATTGCAGAGCTGGACCCTCAGCGATGACAACGCTGATCACCGGATCGTGTGCCTGAGTGCGTTTACGCCAAGCGATGATGATGCGGACGAAGACGTCGACGTCGACGACGCTTCCGGGCGGGACTGATTCGCGTCGGTGGGGGTCGAATCTCCTACGGCGGCTATACTGCGTTTCACATCGGCCCAAAGGATTTGAGCCACAAACGATAGGGAGATCCACTATGAGCACCCAAGGTGCAACAAAAAATCGCGCGGGCCTGTTACCGACGCTGGTCGGGATGGTGTTGCTGGCGTTAGGACTGGTCATGGTGACCGGGGGCGTCAAGCTGGCGCAGTTGGGCGGGTCGTTCTACTACGGACTGGCCGGTGCCGGCTTTGCGTTGAGCGGGGTGTTGCTGATTCTGGCTCGGCGTGCGGCGATTGGGCTGTACGCCGTGCTGCTGCTCGTCAGCACGCTGTGGGCGTGGTGGGAAGTCGGGCTGGATTGGTGGCAGCTGGTTCCGCGCTTGTCCTTGTGGTTTGTCCTTGGCATCGTGCTGTTGTTGCCGGCAGTCCGGCGTCCTTTGAGGCCGCAGTATCAACGGTTTTCAACTGCCAGCTTGAGCCTGGCAGTGTTGGTTGCCGGTGCTGTAGCGTGGGCCAGTCAATACACGCAGTACGATGAGATCAAGGGTGAACTGGCACGTGCTGATGCGGGTGTGCAGGAGAGTGCGCCAAAGCAGCCTGACGGCGATTGGCAGTCCTACGGGCGCAGTGCGTTCGGTGACCGGTATTCACCCCTGGCGCAAATTACCCCGGACAATGCGCATCAACTGCAACTCGCGTGGACTTTTCGCACTGGCGATCTGCCGGGTCCCAACGATCCGCAGGAAACCACTGCCGAGAACACCCCACTCAAGGTCAACGGCATGCTCTACCTGTGCACGCCGCACAGTCAGGTGATCGCCCTGGACCCGGATTCTGGCAGAGAAATCTGGCGCTTCGACCCCAAACTCAGTACGCAGAATGCCGCCAACTTCAAAGGTTGGGCGCACATGACCTGTCGTGGTGTGGCCTACCATGATGTCGGGGCGTATCCCACAGGCCCTGATGGTAAAGCGCCTTCTGGCAAAACCCCCTCCGGCAAAGCCGTCGCGGCTGTGACGAACACCTGTCCCAGGCGCATTTTCGTGCCCACCGCAGATACCCGGCTGATCGCCCTGAACGCGGATAACGGCACGCTGTGCGAAGCGTTTGGCGATCAAGGCTCGGTCGATCTGACCCGCAATATCGGGGACTTCACCCCGGGCGGGTATTACTCGACATCGCCACCTGCGGTCACCCGCGATCTGGTGATCATTGGCGGACATGTGACCGACAATGAATCCATCGACGAGCCGTCGGGGGTGATTCGTGCCTTCGACGTGCGCAGCGGCAAGCTGATGTGGAACTGGGACAGCGGCAACCCCGACAATACCGAGCCGATCCTGCCCGGCCTGACCTACACCCGCAACTCGCCCAACATGTGGTCGGTGATGAGCGTCGACGAAAAGCTGGGCATGCTCTACCTGCCCATGGGCAACCATACGCCGGATCAGTGGGGCGGTGATCGCCAGCAGCCTGAACCGTACAGCGCTGGCGTGACCGCGCTGGACATTGCCACGGGCAAGGTGCGCTGGACCTTTCAGTTCACTCATCATGACCTGTGGGACATGGACGTCGGCGGGCAGCCGACGCTGATGGACCTCAAGACCGAGAGCGGGATCAAGCCTGCATTGCTGGCATCGACCAAGCAGGGCAGCATTTATGTCCTCGACCGCCGCACCGGTATGCCCATCGTGCCCATCAAGGAAACCGCTGTGCCGCCGGGCGCTGTCGAGGGTGATTTCACCTCGCCGACCCAGCCCATGTCGGCACTGAACATGATGCCGCCGCGCCTGCGCGAAGCGGACATGTGGGGCGTGACCCCGATTGATCAGATGCTGTGTCGCATCACGTTTCGTTCGCTGCGCTATGACGGGATTTACACGCCACCCTCGACTCAGGGTTCGATCATCTATCCAGGCAATGTCGGCGTCTTCAATTGGGGCGGCATCTCCGTCGATCCAGTGCGGCAGGTTGCCTTTCTCTCGCCCAATTACATGGCCTTCGTCTCGACACTGGTGCCACGCACCGCCGTGCAGGGCGGCCCGGCACGCAAAAGTGAAACCCAAGGCGTGCAGCCGAACAAAGGCGCGCCGTATGGGGTGATCCTGTCGCCACTGCTTTCGCGCTTGGGTTTGCCGTGCCAGGCACCTGCGTGGGGTTATGTCGCGGCGGTTGATCTGACCACCCACAAAGTGATCTGGAAACACAAGAACGGTACGGTCCGCGACAGTGCGCCGCTGCCGATTCCCTTGCCCATGGGCGTGCCGAGCATGGGGGGCACGATCAGCACCGCCGGTGGCGTGTCGTTCCTCGGCGGTACACTGGACCAATACCTGCGGGCTTACGACATCCGCAACGGCAAGCAGCTATGGGAGGGCCGTCTGCCAGCGGGCGGTCAAGCCACGCCCATGACCTACACCGGTGGAGACGGTCGCCAATACGTGCTGATTGTGGCCGGCGGTCATGGTTCGCTCGGCACCCGGAAGGGCGATTACGTGATGGCCTTTGCGCTGCCCAAGCCTTGATAACACGCCGCGATAAAACGATTGCATCACGGGCGCTGTCATAGAACCGATGGCCATGGCGCGATTGGCCAAGTAGGGCGCCCAACACCTCCAACAATTAGAGAACTGCTCATGAACCGTAAAACTCTGCCCTGGCTGGTGATGGTCTGCGGGATCAGCGCTTTCCCCGTTCTAGCGCAAAACGTCGCTGACTACGATGTGCTGGTGGGGTCATACACCCAAGGTAAAAGTGAAGGCATCTACCGCTACCGGTTCGACAGTCAGAGTGGAAAGATCGACCTGCAACCGCGGCAAGTGATCAAAAGCGAAAACCCGTCCTGGCTGACGCTCTCCAAGGATCAGCGCCGCCTGTTTGTGGTCAATGAGAACGGTCCAGGCCAGCGCGACACGGTGGGCAAGGTCAGCAGCTTTGCCATCAATGGCAAGAGCCATGAAGTGACACCGATCAATCAGGTCGAGAGCAAGGGCGATGAGCCGACCCATTCCAGCCTGAGCCCCGACGGACGCTTTCTGTTCGTGTCCAACTACGCCGTGCACCCCGATCCGGGCGGCGCGCTGGCCGTGGTGCCGGTGGATACGTCGGGCAAGCTGTCTGCCGTGGCGCAAACCAGCACCCATCCGGCCAGCCACGTCGATCCAGAGCGCCAAGCGTCGTCCCATGTGCATTCGGTCGTACCGACACCGGACGGCAAGTACCTGATAGCCAGTGATCTGGGAGCCGACAAGCTGTTTGTCTACCGCTACGACAGCAAGGCCAGGCAACCCCTTCAACCCGCCAGAAACCCGGCGGTGGAATTACCTGCGGGCAGTGGACCTCGCCACGTGCTGTTCAGTCACGACGGCAAGCATGCCTACCTGACATTGGAGATGTCGGCGCAGGTGGCGCTGTTCGACTACCACGACGGGGTTTTCAAGCGCACCCAGCTGATTGATCTGGCGGACAAGAGCGTGCAGCAGAAAAACAGCGCAGGTGGCCTGCATAGCTCGGCGGACGGTAAATTTTTGTACGTCGCCAATCGGGGAGAGGCCAATCAGTTAGTGGTGTTTACCATCGCCCCGGCCACCGGCCAGCTCAAGGAAATCCAGCGGCGCTCGGTCGAGGGCACCGAGCCGCGTGAGTTCAGCATTGACCCCACTGGCCATTTTCTGTTGATTGCCAATCAGAAAAGCAACCAGATCGTCATCCTCCGCCGCGATACCAAGACCGGTCTTCTGGGCGAAACCGTGCAAAAAATCGACGTCGACTCACCTTCGGACTTCAGATTCCTCACCCGCTAACCCGCGTATAACAGGCTTGAGCCCCGGTTTTCGGGCGCTGCAGCCTGTTATTAATTGAGTTGATATGGGCTACCAGTACAAAGCATTTCTGAGATCGGACCCCCGGGCGTAAGTTTGAGTCACGGCCTTAAACGGCAGCTACCCAACCCGAACATCCGAGGCTTACGACATGAATTTCAATATCTTCTCTGTCATTGCAGCGTCCGCCATTTCTGCCACTGTCGCCCTGCCTGCCAGCGCCAGTGTCGAGATCAGCGATAAAAAATCGAACATCACCCAAAGCTACACCACCAAGTATCTGCAACAGAGCGCCCATTTCTACGCGGCACTGGATCACAAAACCCAGCAATGAACACCCCTCTGAAATGAATCCATTCCCCGTTAACGATAAGACCGATAACGGGGAATGGATTCGTCCGCGTTTTTATGGATGCTGCGTCATCCGTCCTCTCTGCAATGCCAACGGCTACGCGGTCTATCAGGCGGTCAGGCGGTCAGGCGGTCAGGCGGTCATCGCGAAAGTCACGCAATGCCTGCTCGATCTCTTCACGGGTGTTCATCACGAACGGGCCGTATTGCACGATGGGCTCACGCAACGGCTTGCCTGCGATCAATAACACCTTCGCCCCCGAGGCACTGTGCAGTTGCAACTCACCGACGTCAGACAAACGTGCCAGACGGCAGGTGTCGATTGTTTGTGGCTGACCTGCAAGTTCAAGGGTGCCCTCGTAAACGTACAGCAACACGCGGTGGCCTTGTGGAATCTGCGGGCTGATGCTCGCGCCTGCGGGGATGTGCAGGTCGAAATAAAACGGTTCGGTATCCGGGCGCTGCACCGCACCCGCCTGTTGCACCTGACCATCGTCGAACTGACCGGCAATCACGACCACTTCCACGCCTGCCTGCGTGGTCAACCGGGGAATGTTCTGCGGTTGAATGTCTTGATAGCTGGCGGGGTTGAGCTTGGACTTGGCCGGCAGGTTGAGCCACAGCTGAAAACCGCGCATCACGCCTTCCTCTTGCTCAGGCATTTCGCTGTGGATAATCCCGCGGGCTGCCGTCATCCATTGCACGCCACCCCCTTCGAGCAGCCCTACGTTGCCCAGATGATCCTCGTGGCGCATCCGACCTTCAAGCATATACGTGACCGTCTCGAAACCACGGTGCGGGTGCGCAGGGAAACCGGCAATGTAATCGTCGGGCTTGTCCGAGCCAAACTCATCGAGCATCAGGAACGGGTCGAACAGCTCCATGCTTTCGCCGCCGAACACCCGTGTCAGGCGCACGCCGGCACCGTCGGAAGTAGGCTGACCGGCTTGAATCGCCAGCACGTTGCGAAATTGAGTCATCAAGGCAGCTCCTGTTCAGGTGGGAATGGCATCCATGCTATGCCTGTCTGGCCGAGGGAAGGGTGCGATTTTTATGTGTTGGTTATCAATTATTCTGATGCTTTCCCCTGTCAGCGGCAGTTGATCGTTATGGGCAATAAAAGCCGGGCAATAAAAAGGCCAGCCTGTTACCCAGGCTGGCCGTTTTGTGACGCTTGCTCAGTTGCTCAGTTGCTCAGTTGCTTACTCGGCAATTTGCAACTTACGCGCTTCGGTGTAGACGTAGCGCACTTTCTCGTACTCGAACGGTGAGTTCGCCTGACCATAACGGAAGCTGTTGGTGTAGCGCCGGTCGATAGCCCGCAACAGGTAGATTTCCGGGTGGTCGTCGCTGACTTGGGCGACGTTGAGGAAGTTGATCTGCGATTCGGCCGTAAAGTCGAAAACCAGGCCCGCGGTGTCACGCAGGTTCGATGGCCCGAGGATTGGCAGGATCAGGTACGGACCACTTGGCAAGCCATAGAAGCCCAACGTTTGACCAAAGTCTTCGCTCTGACGCGGCAGGCCCATCATGGTTGCCGGATCCCACAGCCCGGCGACGCCGATCGTGGTATTGAGCAGCAGTCGGCCCGTGGTGTTCAGCGAGCGTTGGCCCTTGAACTGGAACAGGCTGTTCAACAGGTTCGGGATATCGCCCAGGTTGCTGAAGAAGTTGCTGACGCCGGAGCGCAAAAAGTTCGGTGTGATGTAGCGATAGCCGTTGACCACCGGCAGGAATACCCACTCATCGAAGCGATAGTTGAAGTGATACACCCGACGGTTCCACGACTCCAACGGGTCATAGACGTTGAGGGCGTTGAGGGTTGCGCGTTCGAACTCTCGCTGGTCCAGGCCCGGGTTGAATTTCAGCGACTTCAACGGTTCGGTGAAACCGTCCGGATTGGAGACCCTGGCAACAGTCGGGGGGTGGGCGGCGGGTGGTACATCGGCGGCATGGGTTACGCCTGCGCACAACAAAGCAGCGACAAACAAGAGATGTTTAGCCACGGAAGAACTCCAGCATGGCGTCGCTGTTGACGCGGTAGTTAATGTTGCCGCAATGGCCGCCGTAGGGATAAACAGTCAAGCGGTCACCAAACGTCTTGCGCAGGAAACCGAGGTCGCCAGGGCCGAGAATCACATCGTCGGCGTTATGCATCACGGCAATTTTCGGGCTGTTGTGCAGGTAATCCTTGAGCGCATAGAGGCTCACTTGATCCACCAGTTGCAGCAGACTGCCGCCGTCGGTGCGGGCACGCCACATCGGGATTACCTGTTCGGTGATGTAACAATTGAAATCACATTGCAGCGCTCGCTTGAGGAACGGGGTCAGGCTGGTCCCTTCACTGATCGGGTATTTGGGCGGAGTGATCAACCCACGGCGGTTGATCAGGTCGGAGGTGAAGGCGATGTCGGCCACCGAGAAACGGAAGGTGCTGCCGATCAGCATCGCCATCTGTTCATTGGTCAGGTGCTGCTTGGACTGCTGGAAGTCAAAAAGGACCGCGTCGTTAAGATCGACGTAACCTTTTTGTTTGAAGTAGCGGGTCAGCTTGGCCAGTACCAGTTCGTAGAACGTGGTGCTGTTATTGATGCCCTTGACCTCGGTCTGTACCAGTTTGTCGAGGTTGGTGATCGAGGTGTAGAGGTTGACTGGCGGGTTGAGCAGCAGCACCCGCTTGAAATTGAAGCTGCGTCGGGTTTCGTCCAGGTGGGCGACGAAGGCCGCGTCCAGTGCGCCCAGGCTGTAACCCGTCAGGTAGTAATCAGTGATCTGCAAGTTCGATTGTTGGGCACGCACGGCCTGCATCACCCGATACAAGTCTTCCGCGTCGTCCTTGGAAACCCCGGGTGTTGCAAAGCGCGAGGCGGCACTCATGAAGTCGAAGCTGGTGGGCGACGATAACTGCACGACGTTATAGCCAGCGCCGTAGTACAGCTTCTTCAGGAATTCGTTGAGCGTGCTGGTGTATGGCGCGCCGGTGCCCGCAATCAAAAAGACCAACGGAGCCGGATGATCTTGCTTGGCCAGACGATAACGCAGTTTTTTTACCGCCCAGAAATTGTCAGGCAGGGTGAAGTCGCGCTCAGGGCGCAAGTTAAGGGTGTAATCGGCTTGATCGATATTGGCATCGGCCGGCAGGTCTGGACGCAGGTCCAGAGGCGTTGTGGCAATGGTCGCTTCGAAGGGGTTGGTCAGGGGAAAGCCATAACTGGTCGGGTCGACATCGACCGCCAGAGCGGACGCACTCAAAATGAGGCCGCCGAAAACGGCAGCGCAGCGCAGAAAACGGAGCATGACTAAATCCCTTGGGAAAAGTGCTGAGTGAGGTACGCAGGCTATGACCACGGGTGTAGTGCCAAAGTGCCGCACTTTCAAGCGAACGCCGTGTATAGGTTTGAGACGATACACGCTCTGTACCATTAACTGACAGTACAGCTAGTCTTATTATTGGTGGAGCCCCTTGCATACGGGTGTCGGGCGATTATGCTGGGCGCCGTTTTCGGCTTCGGCCGCGCTGGTTTCTGGAGTATTGCATGTCCCGTCGTCTGCCACTGATTGCGCTGCTGATCGTTCTGCCGCTCTGGCTCGCTGCCAGCTATGGCTTACGCTATTCGTTGATGGAAGATGCCCGCTGGGTCGGCCTCTGCGCCAACGAGGCATTGAACTGGGAATGCCAGATGCGTTCGAGCCTTGGGTTGATGATTCATTTCGGGGTGATCGCCTGGGCTGCGTTGGTGACATCGGTCATCGCGTTCTGTGTGCCAGGTCGCGCCGGATGGGGTTTGGCAGTGCTGGCGGTACTGCTCGGGACTCCGGCACTGGTGCTCTACAGTGCGAGCCTTGCCGTGTTTGCCGTGGTGATTGCCGGATTGCGGTTGGTCAGAGCGCCGCGCGCTGTGCGCTGATTCCACATCCAGAATCTCAAACCCCAGACAGCACTGAGGGGAGCCTAGGCTCCCCTCTAATCGTATTGCGTGCTCTTTTTTTATTATTGTAGGGCGGCCTGTTCTTGTTTTTGGCGACCTGTCCCTTTACTGCTGTTTTGTGCGATCCCCATTGGGGATCAAGAGCAAACGTATTTTTTTGAGCGCTGACTTGCTTTGATCACTGATGCGATCCAACCCGTTGGTAGCTACCTGAGGTAGTTTTATTGTTCTCTGCCAGGTTGCGGGATCGAAACCCCGGTAAAGCCTTTCCACTCCAAAAAAATCTGTTAGCTGCGTCTCTGTCCGTGTTGTTCTTGTTATGTCAGAGCCGATACGTATTGTTTTTATTGGGTTGCTGCTTAGTTTTTATTTTTGTTGTGCAAGAGATATAGCATGAGCCGTGCCAGTTTTTAAAATTCGTTTAAAAACAGTGGCTTAGATAAAATCGTATCGGTGTGGTCGATAAAAATCATCAGCATTTGTTTCCGTGTTACCCGATTGGGTACCAGCCTTTGTGTGGCCGGTAACACAATGGGTACACTCAAAGGCTGTTCAGGCGTGGCGGACCCGCAAGCAACGCCACAGCGCAGCGGTCATCAGCAGGCTGACCGATGCCCAGCCCAATGCCTGTTGGCTGGCGAGCCCTTCCTGGAACAACTGCGGCGCGATACCGACACCGACGATGAACGTCAGCAGCGCGACTTCCCGGCGCGGAACACGCACTGGCCGGAACAGATAGAACAAGGCGGGCAGCAGCAGGGTCGGCGTGGGGAAGCTGCGGTAGCGCGGGTCAAACACCATGGCCAGCATCATCACCGCAGCGGCAAACCCGGTGGCGGTTACCCACCAACCGGCACGGGCCTCAAACCACAGGAATGCGCGAGTCCGCCAGCCGTCTTTGGCCGACAGCGCCAGCGTGGCATGGGTCAGCACCAGCAGATTCAAACCCACCAGCAGCACGGCCCAGACCCATTCGCCCGCAAAGCGATTAGTAATCCGTGCCAGCTCGCCCCAAGTGCCGATGCAGCAAGCACCCAGCGCGGCCAGCAGCGGTAAGACCAACGCCGCGCGTGTGGTGGACACGCGGCCAGCAACCGCCAGCGTCATCGCAAATAACAGCCCGCTGACGACCAGCCAGAAAGGCCAGTAAGGCAGGTTGGAAACAGGGCCTGCCAGCACGCCTTTTTCCTGGCGGTCTGCATCGAACAATCCCCAGTAACCGCCTACCGCGCCTTCGGCGGCACGTTTCCATGGCTGGTCAAAGGCTTCGATCAGGTTGTAGTGCCAGCCGTTCTGTTCGGCCATGGCGACAAAACCGCGAATGAATCGCGCTTCGTTGGCTCGGCTCGGCACAGCAGTTTCTCGCTGACGACCTTCGCTGGGCCAACCGGTCTCGCCAATCACGATGTCTTTGGGCGCAAAGCGATTGCCAAAGATCTGACGAATCTGTGCGACATGCTCCAGGGCGTCGTCGATGCCCTTGGGATCATCTTCCCAATACGGCAACAAATGGATGGTCAGAAAATCCACCGCAGGCGCGACTTCCGGGTACTGCAGCCAGAACTCCCACACGTCGGCGTAGGTCACCGGTTGTTTGACTTGGCCCTTGACCTGAAGAATCAGCTTTGCCAGCTGTGCGCCGGTCACTTCCTTGCGCAGCAGTGCTTCGTTGCCGACGATCACCGCAGTGACCACGTCAGCGTTGGCATTGGCCGAAGCGATCAGTGCATCGACTTCCTTGGCGGTGTCCACGGGATTGGCGTTAACCCAGGCGCCTAGCATCAGCTTCAGCCCGTGTTTGCGCGCGAGCGCCGGAATGGCTTCCAGGCCGGTCATGGAATAGGTGCGAATGCATTGGAAGCGGGTGGCGAGCAGGGCCAGGTCGGCATCCATCCGTTCTGGTCGCAGCTTGAAGGGCTGGTCGAACGGCGATTGATCCTTGTCGAACGGGGTGTACGAGGCGCACTGCAGTTTGTGCGTGGGCGTGGCCGCGTCCGGCAGAATCACCGGCTTCCCCAGTCCATACCAGAAGCCGCAAAGGGCGAACAGACCAAGCAGGCAAGCGAACAGATAAGGTGCAACGGGAAAGCGGGAAATCGCAGGCATGATGGGGCCGTAATGGGGCTGAGGCCGGCATGTTACCTGTATTTTTCCAGGGCGGGATAAGCTCTTTGGCGCTGACCTGAAGAGGGACATGCAAAGTTCGGGCGGACTTGGCCACTTATTTAGAGTCGTTTGTCGTTGATGGATTGGTGATGTCGTTTCTCGGTGCCTTGAGGTCGCTGACAGAGCAGGAGGCATCCCCCCGCAGGTTGATTATCAAGGTGCCAGCACGGTACATGTGTCTGTGCAGGTGAACAGGCGAAGCGTGAAGGGGCGGCAGCGCTCCAAAGCCGGGCATGAACTGCGGTCCCTAAAAACAACGTTAAACATGCTCGACAGTCGTCGGGCTTAGCACTTTCGGGGAAGTAACGATGAAGATTCGACGAATCCTTGGCGCAGGTGCCGCTCTGGTACTTGCGATCAGTTCCACGCTGGCGATTGCAGAAACAAAATCAACCCTGAGCATCGGCTATGTCGATGGTTGGTCCGACAGCGTTGCCACGACCCATGTGGCCGCTGAAGTGATCAAGCAGAAGCTCGGTTATGACGTCAAGCTGATGCCGGTTGCGACCGGGATCATGTGGCAGGGCGTTGCGACCGGTAAACTCGACCTGATGCTGTCGGCCTGGTTGCCAGTCACGCACGGTGAGTACTGGACCAAGAACAAGGACAAGGTTGTCGACTACGGTCCTAACTTCAAAGATGCCAAGATTGGTCTGATCGTTCCGGAATACGTCAAAGCGCAAAGTGTTGCCGACCTGAAAACCGATGACTCCTTCAAGAAAAAAATCGTGGGTATCGACGCCGGTTCAGGCGTGATGCTGAAGACCGATCAAGCGATCAAGGACTACGACCTGGATGGCTACAAATTGCAGGCCAGCTCCGGCGCTGCAATGATTGCCGAGTTGACCCGTGCTGAAGAAAAGCATGAATCCATTGCCGTCACTGGCTGGGTTCCGCACTGGATGTTTGCCAAGTGGAAACTGCGCTTCCTTGAAGATCCAAAAGGCGTTTATGGCGCAGCCGAGACGGTGAACAGCATCGGCAGCAAGGGTTTAGAGAAAAAGGCACCTGAAGTGGTGGCCTTCCTGAAAAAATTCTCCTGGAACTCCAAGGATGAAATCGGCGAAGTCATGCTCGCGATTCAGGACGGCACCAAGCCTGAAGTCGCCGCGAAAGACTGGGTTGCCAAGCACCCGGAGCGTGTTGCCGAGTGGACTAAGTAAAAGCGCTTAAACACGTCTACGTCGCACCTTTCAAGGCCATCTGGCATCGCTGCCAGGTGGCTTTTTGCCTTCCTTTTGCTGCGCGCTTTCCGACCCCCCTCGCTGAATCATTCCCTGCGTTATTCATATAGACGTGCATTGTCGCGCGCCGTTAGCTAATGTCGTTCTAATACTAAGGTCGTCTGGAGTGCGCTCACGAGCAGACTAAAGTGTAATTCGTTCAAACTCATCTGTGCTGCGAGGACAAAAATAATGAACGACAGCATTTACATCTCGATTCAAAACAGCCCCCTGTTTAAGGAGCTGGTCTCCAAAAGAGAGCGGTTCGCCTGGATTCTTTCAGCGATCATGCTTGGGTTGTATGCGGGCTTTATCTTTTTAATCGCTTATGCGCCAACGGTTCTCGGGGGCAAAATCAGCCCCGAATCATCAATCACGTGGGGGATCCTGATAGGGGTCGGGCTGATTCTTTCAGCGTTTGTCCTCACCGGGATCTATGTATACCGTGCGAACGGTGAATTTGATGACCTGAACAAAGCGATTCTGAAGGAGGCCAAACAATGATCCGGCGACTACTATCGGCCCTTGGCCTTGCTGTGTTCGCGCCGACTCTGTGGGCGTCTGAAGCGCTGACAGGCGCAGTGCAAAAACAACCGCTGAACGTTGCCGCTATTGCCATGTTTGTGGTGTTTGTCGGTTTCACCCTGTGCATCACCTACTGGGCGTCCAAACGCACCAAGTCGGCGGCAGACTATTACTCGGCGGGCGGTAAAATTACCGGTCTGCAAAATGGTCTGGCGATTGCTGGTGACTATATGTCGGCAGCTTCGTTCCTGGGGATTTCCGCGCTGGTGTTCACCACCGGCTACGACGGCCTGATCTACTCGATCGGCTTCCTGGTGGGTTGGCCGATCATTCTGTTCCTGATCGCCGAGCGCCTGCGTAACCTGGGCAAGTACACCTTCGCTGACGTGGCGTCCTATCGCCTCGGCCAGACACAGATTCGCACGCTGTCTGCCTGCGGCTCTCTGGTGGTGGTTGCGTTCTACCTGATCGCGCAAATGGTCGGTGCCGGCAAGCTGATTCAGCTTCTGTTCGGTCTGGACTACTACATTGCGGTGATTCTGGTGGGCGTCCTGATGTGCATGTACGTGCTGTTTGGCGGCATGTTGGCAACTACTTGGGTTCAGATCATCAAAGCGGTGTTGCTGCTGTCGGGTGCAACCTTCATGGCAGTCATGGTCATGAAGCACGTTAACTTCGACTTCAACACCCTGTTCTCCGAGGCGATCAAGGTTCACCCTAAAGGTGAAGCGATCATGAGCCCGGGCGGCCTGGTGAAAGACCCTGTGTCGGCGTTCTCTCTGGGTCTGGCACTGATGTTCGGTACCGCTGGCCTGCCACACATCCTGATGCGCTTCTTCACCGTGAGCGACGCTAAAGAAGCTCGCAAGTCGGTGCTCTACGCAACAGGCTTCATCGGCTACTTCTACATCCTGACCTTCATCATCGGCTTCGGCGCGATCCTGTTGGTAAGCACCAACCCGGCCTTCAAAGACGCTGCTGGCGCGCTGTTGGGCGGTAACAACATGGCAGCGATTCACCTGGCCGATGCGGTCGGTGGCAGCTTGTTCCTGGGCTTCATCTCGGCGGTGGCGTTCGCTACCATCCTGGCAGTGGTTGCAGGTTTGACCCTGGCTGGCGCAACGGCGGTGTCTCACGACCTGTATGCCAGCGTAATCAAGGGCGGCAAAGCCAACGAGAAAGATGAGATTCGGGTATCGAAGATCACCACTCTCGCACTGGGTGTCCTGGCTATCTTCCTGGGCATTCTGTTCGAAAACCAGAACATCGCGTTCATGGTTGGCCTGGCGTTCTCCATCGCGGCAAGCTGTAACTTCCCTGTCCTGTTGCTTTCCATGTACTGGAAAAACCTGACCACCCGTGGCGCCATGATTGGCGGCTGGATGGGCTTGGTCAGCGCAGTAGGCTTGATGATCCTTGGCCCAACCATCTGGGTAACGATCATGCACCACGAGAAAGCCATCTTCCCGTATGAATACCCGGCGCTGTTCTCCATCGCCATCGCGTTCATCGGTATCTGGTTCTTCTCCATCACCGACAAGTCCAAAGCGGCAGAGGGAGAACGTGCCTTGTTCCTCCCACAATTTGTCCGCTCGCAGACTGGCTTGGGTGCCACTGGCGCCGTTGCTCACTAACGTCTGTTGATGTCATGAAAAAAGCAGCCTTCGGGCTGCTTTTTTTATGGGCGTGAAAAATGATTGTTTTTGCTGAACCATAAAAAACCCCGCTATAAAAGCGGGGCGTTCTGCAGCCAGAGGACTAGATCCTGCCGAGCAGGACCAGTATCAACAGGATGACCAGAATAGTCCCGATGATGCCCGATGGCCCATAACCCCAGCTTCTGGAGTGCGGGAATACCGGCAGACCGCCAACGAGTAGCAGGATCAGGATGATGATAAGAATTGTGCCGATGCCCATGACGAGTTCCTTCTTGGTGAGTGGCTTCTGCAGTTCACGCATTTAACGCCCAATGCGTAAAGTGTGTGCTGCTTAAATGATCCGACTGCGGCTGTTTAAAAAAAGTCCGTGGACTGTGTCGTAATATTTCGCGGGAGGGGCAGGACCATGCTGTATCGCATTGCCGCCGATGCCGTTGTCCTCATGCATGTGCTGTTTATTGTCTTTGCCTTGTTCGGTGGATTACTGGCAATACGTTGGCGCTGGCTTATTGCGCTGCACCTTCCGGCGGTTGCATGGGGCGCGGCTGTCGAGGTATTTCATCTGTACTGCCCGCTTACGCCGCTGGAAAACGGATTGCGCGTGAAGGCCGGTGATCAAGGTTTCAGCGGTGGGTTTATCGAGCATTACCTGATTCCGCTGATCTACCCCGCAGGGCTGACGCCGCAGACCCAGTTGTGGTTAGGCGCCGGGGTAGTGGTGATCAACGGGGTGGTCTATTTCTGTGTGATAAGGCGCCATCGGCGTCAGCGCAACGCCTTATAACCCGTGGGTTTGCCCTTGGTATTCAGCAATTGGATGGTGAGGTGTTACGGGGGTGACCTTCGCTACACTGCGACTCATCTTCCCCGGAACAACAAGGCATTTTCCTATGCAAAATCGCATGATGATCACCGGCGCCGGGTCAGGCCTGGGTCGCGAAATCGCGCTGCGCTGGGCCCGCGAAGGCTGGCAGTTGGCGTTGTCGGACGTCAATGAACCTGGCTTGCAGGAAACCCTTAAATCAGTACGCGAGGTCGGTGGTGACGGCTTTATCCAACGCTGTGATGTGCGGGATTACAGCCAACTGACCGCCTTCGCCCAAGCGTGCGAAGAGAAGTTTGGCGGCATAGACGTTATCGTCAACAACGCGGGCGTTGCTTCCGGTGGTTTTTTCAGCGAGCTGTCGCTTGAGGATTGGGATTGGCAGATCGCGATCAACCTCATGGGCGTGGTCAAGGGCTGCAAGGCGTTTTTGCCGTTGCTGGAAACGAGCAAGGGCAAGATCATTAATATCGCGTCAATGGCCGCCTTGATGCAGGGCCCGGCCATGAGCAACTACAACGTGGCCAAGGCCGGCGTCGTGGCGCTGTCGGAAAGCCTGCTGGTCGAACTGCATCAACAGGAAGTCAGTGTTCACGTGGTATGCCCGTCGTTTTTTCAGACTAACCTGCTCGATTCTTTCCGTGGTCCAACCCCGGCGATGAAAGCCCAGGTTGGCAAACTGCTGGAAAGCTCGCCGATTACTGCCAGCGATATTGCCGACTACATCTTTGAGCATGTCGCCCAAGGTGAATTCATGATCCTGCCCCACGAGCAAGGACGCATGGCCTGGCAGCTGAAACAGAAGAGCCCGCAGATGCTCTACGACGAGATGATTTCCATGGCCGACAAAATGCGCAGCAAGGCCAGGCAGGGTCGCGAGTAAGCAGCAACCGGGGCGCGCTTTACTGATGCGGTATCGCCGACTTGCTCCAGCCCCGGCATGCAGTTAGGGTTGCCGGAATCTGCCCCAGCAACCTTGACGAGATGCCGACGTGCTCAACTATCTGTGGTTTTTTCTTGCGGCGTTGTTCGAAATCGCCGGTTGTTATGCATTCTGGATGTGGTTGCGCATGGGCAAGAGCGTGTTATGGGTGCTGCCGGCGCTGCTCAGCCTGACACTGTTTGCGTTGCTGCTGACCCGAATCGAAGCCACTTACGCCGGACGCGCCTATGCGGCTTATGGCGGCATTTATATCGTGGCATCCATTGGTTGGCTGGGGCTGATCGAGCGGGTTCGGCCACTGACGTCCGACTGGCTGGGTGCTGCACTCTGCGTGATCGGCGCCAGCATCATCTTGTTCGGCCCGCGATTGTCCAACGCCTGAGAAACCCAAAACCTGCCCGCGCTGCGGACTTCTCCTATAGTTTTGGTCGGCAGTTGGGCCGATTCCGTAGGATCGGTCTGGCGGGCATGAAGGGCATTACTGATTTACTTCAGATGCATTGAAGAGGCCGATTTCGCCGTGCAATCTTTGCTCTTTGTAACAAAAAAGGGTGGGGAAAATGCTTATATTGACGCGAGAAGTTGGAGAGACCTTTTCAATTGGTGATGACATCACCGTGCAGATTCTGAGCGTGAACGGCAATCAGGTCCGGCTAGGTATTACCGCACCCAAGCACATCAAAATCAATCGAGCGGAAGTCTTCATGCGCATGGCCAGTCGTCTGGCGGAGCAAGAGCCGGAGCCCACGGCGTGACCGGTATCAGTCGAACCATTCCTTGGGCACGTCGTGTTTGAGCATCAGTTGACACTGCTGGCTTTCCGGTTCGAATACGATCACCGCCTGACCCTTGCCCAAGGCATGACGCACCCTCAGTACGCGGGTTTCCAGCGGTGTCTCGTCGCCATTGTCGGTGCCGTCACGGGTGACGAAATCTTCGATGAGGCGGGTGAGGGTGTCGGCTTCAAGTTGGTCGTAGGGAATCAGCATGGTGTTCTCGTATGAATTCCCGCGATGCTAGCGCGGTTGAGGTCGGCAGGCTACATCCCTGGGCGGTGCTTCCATCCGGGCGGCAGGAGGTTTCCCACCGCCCAACGCCTCAAACCTCCTCGGCGCGCTGACCGATCAAGCTCTCCACCGCCGGTACGCGGGTGTCGGATTCCATCTGGGCATCATGTTCGAGCTGATGGCTGAAGCGCTCCAACGACCCTTTTGCCGGTTGTGCATCGCTGGCGAACACCGGCGGGCTAAGCATGTAGGCGCCCAGCAGACGGCTCAGGGCACTGAGGCTGTCGATGTGGGTGCGTTCATACCCATGGGTCGCATCGCAGCCGAAGGCGAGCAGGGCGGTGCGAATGTCATGCCCGGCCGTGACGGCAGAGTGTGCATCGCTGAAATAGTAGCGAAATAAATCCCGGCGTACCGGCAGTTCGTTCTCGGCCCCCAGACGCAACAGGTGCCGCGACAGGTGGTAGTCGTACGGACCTCCTGAGTCCTGCATCGCGACACTCACCGCATGTTCGCTGGAGTGCTGACCCGGGGCGACCGGGGCAATATCGATCCCGACGAACTCACTGACATCCCACGGCAGCACACCTGCCGCACCGGTACCGGTTTCTTCGGTGATGGTGAACAACGGATGGCAGTCGATCAACGGCTCGGCGCCACTGTCGACAATCGCTTTAAGTGCAGCCAGCAAGGCCGCGACGCCAGCTTTGTCGTCCAGGTGTCGCGCGCTGATATGCCCGCTTTCAGTAAACTCCGGCAGGGGGTCGAATGCGACGAAATCGCCGATGCCGATGCCCAGCGATTCGCAGTCGGCACGGGTGGTGCTGTAGGCATCCAGACGCAGCTCGACATGGTCCCAACTGATCGGCATTTCATCCACCGCCGTGTTGAACGCATGCCCTGACGCCATCAAAGGCAGGACACTGCCGCGTATCACACCGGTGTCAGTGAATACGCTGACCCGGCTTCCTTCGGCGAAGCGGCTCGACCAGCACCCTATCGGTACGAGGGACAGGCGCCCATTGTCTTGCACGGCTCGTACGCTGGCGCCGATGGTGTCCAGGTGTGCTGAGACGGCACGGTCGGGGCTATTTTGCTTGCCCTTCAAGGTGGCGCGAATGGTCCCGCGCCGGGTCAGCTCAAAGGGAATGCCCAGTTCTTCGAGGCGTTCGGCGACGTAACGCACGATGGTGTCGGTGAATCCGGTTGGGCTGGGGATCGCGAGCATTTCCAGCAGGACTTTCTGCAGGTAATTCAGATCCGGTTCGAGGATTTTTGCAGGGGTCATGAGGGGCGCTCCTGAAGCGATGCGGTTAGCTGTGTGCAGGCAGGCTGTGTGGAAACAGCAGGTCGACGAAACGTTCGGCGGTCGGTTGGGGTTCATGATTGGCCAGGCCGACCCGTTCGTTGGCTTCGATAAACACGTACTCCGGTTGGTCAGCGGCGGGCACCATCAAATCCAGGCCTACTACTGGAATGTCCAGTGCCCGAGCCGCACGTATTGCCGCATCCGCCAGCACCGGGTGCAGAATTGCGGTCACATCTTCCAGGCAACCGCCGGTGTGCAAATTGGCGGTGCGTCGGACCGCCAGGCGCTTACCCGGTGGTAACACGGTATTGAAGTCGAACCCTGCGTCGCGCACTGTGCGTTGGGTTTCTTCATCTTGCGGAATGCTGCTTTCCCCCGACGTAGCGGCCTCACGGCGTCGGCTTTGTGCGTCTATCAGCGCGCCAATTGCATGGTGGCCATCACCGATGACTTCGGCCGGTCGGCGGATGGCGGCAGCCACCACCTCGAAGCCAATCACCACGATGCGCAGATCCAGCCCCGGGTGATAGCTCTCGAGTAACACCCGGCTGTCGAACGGGCGGGCGCGCTCGATGGCCTTCTGGACGTCTTCAATCGTGCGCAGGTCCACGGCGACGCCATGACCCTGTTCACCATCGAGCGGCTTGACCACGATCTGCCCGTGTTCGTTCAAAAACTCCAGATTGTCATCGACGTTGCCCGCTAATTGCTGGGCCGGCAAATTCAAACCTGCTGCCTTGAGCGCCCGGTGGGTCATGCTCTTGTCCTGGCACAGGGTCATGCTGACGGCGCTGGTCAGGTCACTCAGGGATTCACGGCAGCGCACACGCCGTCCGCCATGACTGAGGGTGAACAGGCCGGCATCGACATCATCGACCTGTACGTCGATACCTCGTCGATGGGCTTCTTCGACGATGATCCGCGCATAGGGGTTGAAGTCCGCCTGTGGTCCTGGCCCGAGAAACAAGGATTCATTGATACCGTTCTTGCGCTTGATGGCGAAGGTCGGCAGGTTGCGAAAACCGAGCTTGGCGTACAGGTTTTTGGCGTGCAGGTTGTCATGCAGCACCGAGAGATCAAGGTAACTCAAGCCACGGCTCATGAAGTGCTCGATCAAATGCCGCACCAGTACTTCGCCCACACCCGGCCGGGTGCATTGCGGGTCAACCGCCAGGCACCACAAGCTGCTGCCGTTCTCCGGGTCGTGAAAGGCTTTTTGATGATTGAGGCCCATCACGCTGCCGATCACGGCATTGCTGTTCTCATCCTCGGCAATCCAGTACACCGGGCCACCGTGATGGCGCGGAGTCAGAAGGGCAGGGTCGATGGGCAGCATGCCCCGCGCCAGGTACAGGTTGTTGATCGACTGCCAGTCCGCATCGTTCTGCGCACGGCGAATGCGAAAACCACGAAACACTCGCTGTGCCGGCCGGTAATCGCTGAACCACAGGCGCAAGGTATCGGAAGGGTCGAGGAACAGATGTTGTGGCGATTGCGCCAGCACCTGCTGGGGCGCCGCGACGTACAGGGCGATATCACGCTCGCCGGGCTTCTCATTGAGCAAGTCGTTAGCCAGCGTCGCGGGGTCAGGGTAGGTGTGCCCGATCAGCAGCCGGCCCCAGCCGCAATGCAGGGCCAGAGGTTGGGCGTCAGGCTCGCTGCCGTCTTCCGCGAAGCGTGCTTGCAGGCGCTCATAAGAGGGCGCCTGACCGCGCAACAGGCGTTGGCTAAAAGCCGAAGCATTCTGTTTCATCAATCAAAGTCCTTGTTCGCTGAGCCACAGGTTCAGCGCTGCGAGCTGCCACAGTTTGGAGCCGCGCAAGGGGGTCAATCCACCCTCGGGATCGGTCAGCAGTTTGTCGAGCATGGCCGGGTTGAACAGGCCACGGTCCTGACTCGGGTCGAGCAACAGGTCGCGTACCCAATTCAGCGTGTCGCCCTGCAAATGCTTAAGCCCCGGCACCGGGAAATAGCCTTTTTTGCGGTCGATCACTTCGGTCGGGATCACCCTTCGCGCCGCTTCTTTCAGTACCTGCTTGCCGCCATCGGGCAACTTGAAGCGCCCCGGCACTCGGGCCGACAGTTCGACCAGGCGATAGTCGAGAAACGGCGTACGCGCTTCCAGACCCCAGGCCATGGTCATGTTGTCGACACGTTTCACCGGGTCATCGACCAGCATGATCGTGCTGTCCAGGCGCAGTGCTTTATCCACTGCGGCGTCAGCGCCGGGTTGGGCGAAATGCTCGCGAACAAAGTCGCCCGCCGCATCATTGGCGGTCAGCCATTGGGGCTGCACGGTGGCGGCGTATTCGTCATACGTGCGGTCGAAGAACGCCGCGCGATAGGCCGCATAAGGGTCGCTGGCGCCGTCCACTTGTGGGTACCAGTGATACCCGGCGAACAGCTCATCAGCGCCTTGGCCGCTCTGGACCACTTTGCAGTGCCTGGCCACCTCACGTGACAGCAGATAAAAGGCAATGCAGTCGTGGCTGACCATCGGTTCGCTCATGGCGCGGAACGCCGCAGGCAACTGCTCGATGATTTCGCTTTCGTTGATGCGTAACTGGTGATGTTGAGTGCCGTAGTGTTTGGCGATCAGGTCGGAATATTGAAATTCGTCACCGCGTTCGCCGCCTGCGTCCTCAAAACCGATGGAGAAGGTCGACAGCTCCTTGACCCCGACTTCACGCAGCAAGCCGACCAGCAGGCTGGAGTCGACGCCGCCAGACAGCAAAACGCCGACCTCCACCGCGGCACGTTGACGAATCGCCACGGCATCACGGGTGCTGTCCAACACCCGGTCAGTCCAGTCTTCGAGGGTCAGATTCGCTTCGTCGGCGCGTGGGCCATAGGGCAGGCGCCACCAGACTTTTTGCTCGGACTTGCCGCTGGCGTCGATGCGCATCCAGCTGGCAGGTGGCAGTTTTTCAATGCCCGCGAGCAGGGTACGTGGCGCCGGAACCACTGCGTGGAAGTTCAGGTAGTGGTTCAGCGCGACCGGGTCGAGCATCGGGCTGATATCGCCGCCTTTGAGCAGCGCAGGCAACGATGAGGCAAACCGCAGGCGCTTGTCGGTGTGTGACAGGTAGAGCGGCTTTACGCCCAGCCGGTCGCGCGCCATGAACAAGGTCTGGGTGTCACGCTCCCAGATGGCGAAGGCAAACATGCCGTTGAGTTTGGGCAGCAGATCGACGCCCCAGGCGTGATAGCCCTTGAGCAGCACTTCGGTGTCGCCGTCGGAATAAAACGGATAGCCGAGTGCTTCCAGTTCAGCGCGCAGTTCCGGGAAATTGTAGATGGCACCGTTGAACGCCAGCGCCAGTCCGAGCTGATTGTCGACCATGGGCTGTGCCGAGCCTTCGGACAGGTCCATGATTTTCAGTCGACGGTGACCCAGCGCGATAGGCCCCTGGCTATGAAAGCCCCAGGCGTCCGGGCCGCGAGGGGCCAAATGATGGGTGATCCGTTCAACCGCCGCGAGGTCTGCCGGTTGATGGTCGAAACGTAACTCTCCAGCTAATCCGCACATGTAGCTTGAACCCTATGTGTTTCGGCACTCTTGGCGTCACTGGCTTTTTACTCGTACCACTTTCGTACCACTTTCCAGCATTTTCAGCTTCTCAAGCTCTGCCCAATCGTTCGGCGAGCTGATCCACTTGGCGTACGTAGAAAGCAGTACCTGTACGCTGTGCCCGAGTTGCGCGGCGATGAATGCCGGGTTCATGCCGGCCATCAAGCACATCGTTGCGTACGTGTGGCGGGTGTCGTACATCCTGCGGCGTCTAATTCCTAATTTCCGCAAAGCAGTAAGCCAGTAACGTTTTTGACCAGTCTCAGAGCGTATGTACAACTCCGATTTATCACCTGTTCCGCTCGGCGCGAAAACATAATCAGAGCGCGCCGCTGTGAGTGGTCTAGCCTTTTCGAGTGCGTGCAAAGCGCGATCGTTCAATAAAACTGTGCGTGGCCTCTTCGTTTTGGTCCGATCCTCGATGATTCCACGGATCTGAATTCGGCAAACATGTGCGGTTTTTTTGCGGGTATCGAGTTCGCTCCAGCGCAGCGCCATCACCTCACCCGGGCGCATCCCTGTGTAAAAGCAAAACTCGAAATAGGCCGCGTAGATTGCAGTCAATCCGCTCGTCGTTTTGTACAGGTGGGCGATGATGAGATCTGCTTCTTCCTTCGTAAACGGGTCAACGTCACGCTTGGGAACTTTCGCGCCGGGGATAGATAGGGCTGGGTTTCGGGTAACTATTTCGTCGATCATGGCCTGTTGGAATATCGACACCAATAAGCCGACCACGCCCTTGCGCCTCACCGGCGAGGTCCATTCGATCTCGTTCATGATCTTGCGCAATCTGACCGACGTGATGGTGTCGATAGGCATTTTGGCTAGATACGGAATCCAATAAACTTGCAGGGCCGACCTGTAGTTTCTGCGAGTGCCGTCGACGATCTGGAGGCTGTCCAGCCAGTCTTGGGCGTAGTCAAAGAAAATAGGTGCGACTTGATCTTGCACGGCCACGCTGCGCGTATTGGGGAACAGCCCGGCATACTTCTCTGCCGTGAGAGCGCCGAGCTTGTCTAGGCCCTTTACTTGAGCACGTAAATTCGCTGCTGCTGCGATTCCTTTCGCAGTTTGGGGGAGGGGGAGCGTCTCACAGCACCGCTTCTTGTTCCAGGAGAAACGAATTCGGATTGACCGCCCGATAAGTTCGACCCCGGCTGGCAGGTCCACAGGCTTTCTACCCATTCCTCGTATCTCCGTTTGCTGTAAATGATCCGACCATCAATCTTCATCCACACCCAGTTGGGGATGACTCCCTTCTCCCGCTTGCGTTGGAGCGCCTTCGCAGTACACCCCACCAACTCTCCCATCCGTTTTTCAGTGATCTTGTCGTGCCCTGCGTCTTCGTGCAGGTTTTCGGCTGCGGACATGGCTATTCCTCCTGACTCATCAGGTTTTCCGAATGCATGGAAACTGATGCGTCACGGCCGAGCGTCACGCGCGCCGGAAAAGCCTCGCCTTCCCACTTTCCTGCGAGGCCGCGGATTCCACCGTGGTGGGCATGTGGACGCTGCTTTTTGCCATCGAACATATTCACGAACGCCCTGAATAAATCCGGTTCGGTGGATATGCCGATCAGTACCCGGCATTCCGTTGAGTTGACCCGAACCCATCCGTCCTTGGTTCCGCTGTGTTGGCTGGTGCGGCTCAGCGCGTAGCGCTTACAGCTGTTCGATGTTCCGGCCGACACCTCGTTGAGGTAAAAGGCGACACCGTCTTGACGGACCTTGAGGACTGTCTTAGCCATGATTCACCCCCTGCTTACCCTTGATAACCTTCGACGACCCATCAGGGCTGTGCACCGTGAGCGTCGGTTTGTTCCTCGCCATGGTTCCGTCTGGTTGGCATGTGTAGGTTGGTAGCCCGTACAGCGGTCCGCCTGGCGCTGCTGGATCTGGCATAGCGCCAGGGTTTTCGCGCATTGTCTTCATCATCACCTCCATGTAGGCGTTGAAGAGAGGGCCATCCTTGAAGTCGGGCTGGTTGCGTCCCGAGCGAATGCTGGCGCTATCCTCGATCCCCGCGATGAAGGCGATGGCGGAAATTGCTCGGCCTTTGTCCTCCATGCAGTCGAGTGCTTCGGGGCGATGAGCTGGGTTTACATTCAAAATGTCGCAAATGCCGTCGAAGCCATACTTGGCGGTAAGGTTGCAGTCATTGTGGTACAGCCACACGCCGACATCCTCCAGGGTCGCGCGGTGAGCCTTTGAGGCTTCGCGTCGAGCTTCCTTCAGCATCTTCAGGCGTGACGCAGTGAAGGGGAGGCCCGCTTCAGCCTTTGGGATTTCCACATCATTGAAAGCCCTGAAGAACTTCCGCTCACCATGGATGTACTGGGCAACACGTCGCGCCATGATCAGCTCGCTACGCGGGGTACTGAATTGCACTTGGAGCATCTGAAGTAAACGGTCGGAGTGTTCAGGCTTCATTCGCATGGCTGCTCTCCCAGGCTGGAGGAGACGTAGGGCTCCTCATCCATGTCGAGGTATCGGTCGCAGCGCGGGCAGGCACTGTCGTTCAGGCTGATATGCGCCCGGCTCACCTTGTTCCAGCAGTGGGCGCACTTGACGATTTCCCCGTCCTGGTGATCCATGAAGCTCATTCGGTTCAGCTCGTCTTGGCTACCCATAACTAGCACCGCGCTGAAAGTGGTCAGCCAGCACCCGGCGCGCATCAATCCCGCACGATGCCGACATGGCGTAGATCTGGCCGAAGGTGGTTTCCCGGCACTGAAGGGCGTTGAACAGCTCGATCAGGCGCTGGCCTTTGGCTCCGTTGTGGCGTCTCATAGCTGAAATATCTCCTCATGGCTGCGAGGGGTAGGGGTGCTAGCAGGAGTCGGCTGATCCTGGTCGGCGGCTGATGTCTGGTTGGGCTTGCCGTTCAGTTGCGAGTCGGGCAGGCAGCTGATGCCGGTGCCGTTCACGATCCAGCAAGTGACGCCACGGCGGGCATCGTGCTGAACGTCGATGACTTGCTCGGCCTGACCGGCGCTGGCCTGACCAACGATCAGCAGCAGGGTGATGGCGATTACCGCTCGCATGGGTAGGCCTCCCGCTCGCCCGAATAAGCCTTCATTGCACGATCAATCTCTGCGTCGAGACCCTGTTCGATCAGCATGTTCTGGTGGCGATCACGCGGCACCAAATCCTGGCGGGGCGTATCGAAAGCTACATTGCGCAGCCACTCGTAGCGCTTGGCGTTGGCTGCCATGCGGACGTGATCGTCGATGCAGAACTCTGTCTCTTGGTTGACGTTTTCGCCTTCGTGGGCAATTTGGTTGACTTGCTCTGTGTCAACTGGATCGGGCGCGTATTCCTTTCCTTGGGCCTTGCACAGCAGCGGCCATACATCGTCTAGCGCTTGCCGCGAGTCTTCCCACATTTGTTCTGAAGGCTCCATGCCGTGACCCAAGACTGCATTCAATCCTCCGCACTTAACTTCGATCCGCTCTAGCAGGCTGAACATTTCGGGTGCGCACGCGGTGAGCAGCGGATCAACCGCCAGCGCCGCCTGCAGCAGGTCAACCTGCTCGGCGTGCCGCTCGCGCTCACGGCCGATGGTGACGTGGAAGTCTTCATCGCTCGCCGCGGCGATCACCGCGCCTGCACGGCCAATCGCGACTGGCGCGCCGAGCTTTACGTATTGGGCGATTTGCTCCAGAGAGCCACCTTCTGCCGGGCGAAGAACAATGCTGATGCGGTCAATGATTGGCCGCGCCTTGAATTCACTGAGCGGCATGGCGCGCCCCTTCTTTAGCCGGGATACCTGCACGAATGCGGTCATAGATTTCTTGGCGGTGCACGTCGACGCTTTCTGGCGCCTCGATACCCAGCCGCACCTGGCTACCGGTGATTGCGAGAACTGTGACGCTGATGTCGTCATTTATGCGGATGGTTTCGCCTATGCGGCGCGTGAGGATTAGCATTTGAACTCCTTGTTGGCTTTATTCAGAGCGAGCAAATGCCCGCCGCGCTGTTGGCTTTCGCAAAAATCTGTATTGGATTACGTGGTCAGCTATCGCTTGAGCACTGGACAGCCACACCGCTGAAGTGGCTCGCCGCTGCGCACGCAATCACGCAACGAAAATGCCCTGGGTAGATTCCTGCTCTTGCTGACGTTGCGGGGCAGGGATCATGCCGCCCGAGAAGCTGATGAGGCCCATTGCAAAAGCCTTGGCGACCAATGCTGCGCGCTTCGTGCAGCCCAGCTTTGTCGATGCAGCAAGAAGGCGCTTGTCCACACTATCTGGCGCCAGGCCCAGCTCGCGGGCAGCTTCTTTTGAAGTCATGCCTGCTGCTACTGCCAGCAGGCACTGCAGCTCTCTTGGAGCCACGCCCTTGCCGAGTTGGCCGGTTAATCCTGCGAAAGTGATTGTCATGAGTAGTGCTCCGTGCCGAGTGATAGATATTCAAGCATGCCTGTGTTTTAAGGCAAGCAAACTTGCATTAATAAAAACATGAGGTGATCAATAATGCAAGCAAGCTTGTGTAAATTTTTAGTACTGTACGGATATACAGTTTTTCAAAGGAGTGGGCGGCATGGCAAAAAAACAGGCTAAACCGGTAGTCCGGCAGGAAATGAGTGGTATCGAGCGGCTTGGCTTGAGGGTGTCATCAATGATTAATCACCCCATTGCGCAGGATCAGCGCTGGGTGAAAATTCATCGACTAGACACGGATGGAGATCGAGAGTGGGAGGAGGTGATGAGCGTGCTTGGCGAGACCGACGGGATTGGGATGACCTTCAGTGATGAGGACGGATCAGTGCTGCTGGAGTGGGAGGCTTCCTCCGATCAAGATCCCCAGGTAGAGGCGCAGGATGAATTTGTATCGGTGGAGGTGCCTACGCCTTTTTGACAGTCACAAAAAAGCCCACTCGGGTGGTGGGCTTTCGAATATGGATATGTAGTTACCTGAAGCTTGCTAAGACTAATACCTGCAATCGGTGTTGCTGTTGGCTAAACTTCAAAACAGAGCCACTTACATTGCACCTTTGCAGTAAAGACTTGAAGCTTTTATTCATAGCTCGGCTGACGTAGCCCAGCTTTCCGCTTTTGGCATGAATCGCGATAGCGTCTGGGTCATAGATGTTATCTGGTTCTAGTTTAAACTGGACTGGTTCATTTTCAATAAGAGCCGTTTCTTTCTCCATATTGTACTGGGTGCCGCTAACTTCTAGGACTAAATCAACTGGTTCTGACGCATCCGAGAAGTCTGGGCAAAGCTCAAAGCTATCGCTAGCTAGGCGCGCGCCGGTATATCCAAGCAGAGAAAGATCCGATCCTGAAAAATTTGCCGGTAGTGCGTACTGTGCTAGATATTTAGCGAAGTCAGCCCTCTTGCGTGGCGGCAATCGACTCATAAAAGCGCCAATAGCATTTTCAAACTTTTCATGACCTCTCATAGTAAATGCAGGAAAGCCAATAAAGCCTTCCTCTTCAGCTTTTACATAGTCCTCGGTGTCTTTTAAATATTGAAAGGATACTGAGTTTTCAGTTCTATATAGTTCACCAACTATACGTCTGTGGTGATCCACTCCCTCAGATGCGCAGTGCCAAACAAGGAAAAGGCGTGATGGTTCAAATATATGATCAATTATGTTCATTTAATTTGCCCGTAATAATTTCGATACGCCTCAAGGTTAGCCTAATTACAAATTCAGCTCTGCTCTTTGTGAGTCTAGCATGCAAAGGCATAGGCAGGTCAACAAGCGCATACATCATGCCTACGAAACTTGCAGTATCGAATGAATTCAGTTTCTTAAGGAGCAACGTGCGCACCAAAGCATTATGTTTTGCAATAAATTCTATCGATTCTAGGTGTCCGATTTGAGTTAAGTTATCCATCGCAAACCGAATGTGGTGTCGCCCTTTCTTTATGTAGTTATCTAGGCGTGTATCATCCCATTGTTCAAATTTTCTTGGGATTATTT
The DNA here is from genome assembly GCF_056680355.1 of Pseudomonas sp. ASL8. Lineage (NCBI taxonomy): Bacteria > Pseudomonadati > Pseudomonadota > Gammaproteobacteria > Pseudomonadales > Pseudomonadaceae > Pseudomonas > Pseudomonas sp. ASL8. Next base: position 3,218,765 of record NZ_CM155278.1, read on the forward strand.
GGTATCCCAAGCTCGTCCCATTATCAAACCAAGGGGCAAATCGAAGTTTTACACTGTAATGTTCACCTTTACGCCTTGCCACGCTTTTTGTGTTGGCGGACAAGCTCAAAAGATATCCCCAGTTCTCTTGATGTCTATCAGTATTTCCAATGATTGAGTCAAACATCATCATTGACCAGAAGTCGTAAATTTGACTTTCACCTATGAAGTCTATATTTAGCTTTTGAGCGGTTAGCAAATTATGCTGGGTTCCTTTTTCCTTGTCGAAACCTCGTATTTCTCTGTAAAAGAAATGGCCTGCAGCGAAAAACATATCTTCGCCTTCTTTATAAAACCATTCGCTTAAAGAGCCGCATTCGCCTGTCATGGAATCATAAGCAGCATGAGAAGGCGGGACGGGAATGCTAAGCAGAAGCCCTATTTGGTAAGCTATGAGTTCAGCCCAAAATTGCTCTAGATATTTAGGGTCGGAAAGCTTAAACATATATTGCCAGCTCGGCCTGATGACAGCTTGAACCGGCACTGCAGGCGAAACGACTATTCTTTTAGGGCGCGCGCCCTCAGGGTAGGCTTCCGAAAACTCTAAGTGACGACCCCAATCTGCAACGTCAATCGGATTCAACTGGATCATGTCTAGATTCGCTTCCTAGCTTTTGCTTCCTGCGACAAACGCATTCTCGTTTTGATGCATCAAGCCTTCCTGGCATTCCATATCAGCAATACCTTTGCATGAATCGTCACATCATCGATCCGCGCTGTCTGGTTTTCGTAATGTTGGTTATCTGAAATCAATCTGTAGTGTTCCTCGTCCAGACGCATCATCCGCTTGATGTATAGCTCTTGGTGCCAAGTCACGACGTAAATGCCTTCGCCGATAAAATCTTTAACACCGCGATCAACGATCACCAGGTCTTTGTCGTTAATCGTGCCCTCCATGCTCTGACCCCAGCCAGTGATCATTGCGAGGGCTGAAGCTGTCGTGTAGGTGACGCCTTTCTCACGCAGGATATTTTCGCGCACGACAAGGTTTCGGACAGCCTCGTTGTAGTCGCCGGGAACCTGGCCGTGGCCCATGGCACCGCGCACGTCGTACTGAGGGATCAGAATTTCGCCATTGGTAGGGCTCAGAGCTGCGTAGTTCGCCGGGATGACGTTGCCAGACTTTACTTCGCTCGCCGTCTCTTCAACTGCGTCGGCAATCCGCTGCCGGGCATCCTCAGACAGATTATTGCCGTGCTTCGCAAGCATTTGCTGAACCATGGCGGCCGAGGATTTGAAGTCTGTTTTCGCTTGGCCCGGCTCCTTGCGCCGTGGCGGGTCACCTTTCCCTGAAAGCAGCCAGTCGACGGTCGTGTCATAGCCTTCGGCGATCGCAATCAGGTTCTCGTTCTTGATGTTGCCTGTGTCACCGGCAAACCACTGACGAACGGCTTCATAGCTCACTCCACAGGTGGCTGCTACATCCCTTTTGAAGCCGCGCGCACCTAGATCAGGTTTTCTGAGCAGGACGAGGCTGGTAATACGATCGGTGATTTTCATGTGGGCAATCTACAAGAGGACTTGGCAAGCATGCTTGCTTTGTAAGCACAAGCATGCTTGAATTAATATAGCTCAAAGGACTCAAATATGAATAAAGCACAAGCGATCAACCATTTCGGTTCAATTTCTGCCTTGGCAAAAGTCCTCAAGGTTACTTACGAGGCCGTTCGCCAGTGGGAGGAAGTCCCCGAGCTCCGTCAGTACCAGTTGGAGAGGTTGACCGAGGGAAGCCTCAGGGCAGAGGCGCTTCCGACCTTGAACCAAAAGATACGCCCAATCTCGCCCGCTGATCAGTCCTCTGATGGTGCTGGCGTTTTGTACAGTGCTAAGCAGGCGACTGCATGATCCCGCATTACCCATCCCCGTATTTGTTGTCCGGCTGACTTTCTGCCAGGCAACAAAAAGCCCGCTTCGTAGGCGGGCTTTCTAAATCGGCACTTGCTTCAACAGGTGCTTTGTTTCTCATCGTCTTCCGAAAGGACGAACTAATGACGCACTCAAAAAATACCACCACCCCAACCAAAGCGCAAGAGGCCCCATTTACCGAAGCCATGCCTTTTTTCTACCTTGCAGTCGGAGACGGAGATTCAAGCCTACTTCAAGTATGCGCTGGGAAGTCGGCTTCCGAGGCGCTCTCTCAGAGTTCAATGCTCTTGCATTCAGCGGTTGAGCTTATGGAGCGCCTCACTGAGCACGGGATGAGCGCGAACGAAATCTACGGTATTAGGTTTCTGATTGATGCGTCTGCCGCTCTTATTGATGCATCCGCTTGCAGCATCGAGCATGGCAACCGCCAAGTTGGTGCCCAATGAATCGCGAAGTCAGCCTGCACGTAATGTTAGAGAACAGCTGTCATTCAATGAGTGACGCGGGAAGCTTTCTGTTTGCTGTTGGAAAACTGCTTAGCGGGATCATTGATCACGACCTTCTCAACGAGATCGGCGGTGAGGTTGTTTTGGACGGGCTTGGTGCAGGTCTTCGGATCGCGGGCGCGGTTCTTTCCGATGAGGCTACAGAGGTTAGAAGGCGTCTCGATTCCGCGACACAAAACGCTGAAAACGAAAACGTGTCGCGCACTGTGGAGGTGCCGGCATGAGCGCCCAATTGCAAGCCATTGCTGACGAGCTTCACGACGACCTCGAAAGCCTGAAAGAAGCCTTGGATGACGCGAAGGTTCTTTTCGTGGCCATCCGCAAGCTCCAGCCGGCAGGAGACTCTGCCCATGAGTTGGCGCATCTCGGAGTGAAGCATGCAGATGAATGGTCGACCCATGCAGCGGATTGGATCAAGCGTGCAGAGACAGCTCTTTATGCAGTCGATCAGGAGGCCGCCCAATGAAGACCTCTATCCCTAAATCCAAGCGTCCACTGCCAAAAGGTAAGCCACTGGGCCTGCGCCTCCACTCCGAGCAAGCTAGTGCATGGGACCGCCTGCCATTTGTAGGTAAGGACCACGGCAAACACGCCTCCTGCTGGGACATCCCCATGACCGGCGGCTTCTTTGGCGGTATCGAAGCCGGAAAAGTCGCTGCTCGACTGTATCTGAAGTACGCCAGGGACGAGCGGGACAACCCTGTCGGTCTCACATCGACACTTCTTTCGTCGATGCTCGCCAGTCTTGCCGCAAAACAACCCTCCACCGAAGACGAGGAGCGCGCATTAGCAGGCCAGCGGACAGGCTTCTTGGGCGAACTTTCATACTGGCTCGGCGCTGCTGCTTACCAGCTTGGATCAAGTTTTGACGCCATTTCGCAGCAGTCATTTGTCGAGCAGGCAAACGGTCACCTGCTGCGCGATGACGCCTCGTTCATGGCGGGGTTTGCCAAATGACCAATCGAATCGAATCGCCGGCCCTGTCGGACTATGCGGAACTTGCAGAAAAGTTCTTTGAGCAGGCCTGCGACCACTCAACGCAAGCAGGTATGCCCATCGGCGTCGTCCTGGGCGGCGTGATCTTTCATCTCGCCGTTGAAGCGCAGGTCGCCGATATCCCGGAGCTGATGTTGCACAGCGTTATTTCTTCAGCTGCCGAGACGTTCCGGACGTTCGACTGCGCCACCGATAAAGCGGAGGTCATCTAATGAACCTGATCCCTTTCAATTTTAAAGGCAGCGACATTCGCGTCATAACCGATGATCAGGGAGAACCTTGGTTTATCGCAAAGGATGTGGCCGATCTTCTCGAATACTCCGATACAGACAAGGCTATTCGCACCCACTGCAAGGCATCCAAAACCTACCCCGTCGAAATGGCGGGTCAGGTCCGACACGTGAAAGTCATCCCGGAACGCGACCTTTACCGCTTGGTTATGCGCTCGCAAATGCCTGCCGCTGAGGCGTTCGAGGAATGGGTGGTGGGTGAGGTTTTGCCGGCTATCCGCAAGACAGGCAGCTATTCACGACCATTATCCCCAGCCGAGCAACTGCTGGCCAACGCCCAAGTCATGGTCGACATGGAGCGCCGCCAGGTGCACACCGAACAGGCGGTAGCAGTCATCGAGACGCGCGTGGCTCAAGTCGAGCACACCCGTTACTTCGAATCGATACCGGCGGGCTTTGAGTCGATTACGGGCTTGCGTTCGCGCATAGGCCTTCGTCATGGCGTGCCTGCCTGGGTTGTGAATGAGGTCATGAGGGCTTTGCCTTACTGCCCCAAGCCCTTCGGGTTCGTCAAAAGTAAACACGCTGACGATGGCGGAAAGCCCTATCCCGTGTACCCGGTAGCCGATATCACGCGGCTCTTCGACCGGTTCGTCTCCGAATGCACGTTCGAAACAGAGCAGTTCGCAACCCATCCCGATATCCAGCAAGGCCGGTTCAAGCTGTGCCGGAGGAAGACCCTATGACCAACGTTGTGAATCTCGCCCCGCCAATGGTGGAAGTCATCGACGAGGCCTACTTCGAAAAATACGCCGATGCTGCGCTGCTGCTGAAGTGTTTCGAGGTCGTGAAGGACACTCTGGAAGTGATCTGTGAACCCGAATGCACGATTGAGGTGGAAGACGACACGCATGTCGACCTGATCAGGGCGTTCTACGCGCTCAAGGTCCTGTTCAAGCGCAAGACCGGGCATGACGCCAAGCGTGTCGCGCAGGATCACTGGGAGGCCATGGGGCGCTATCTGCTGCAAGGTGCTCCGCAGCCCGAACAGTTCATTCCTATGGTTACCGCTCCAATGAGCCCGCTGCCGTCAGAGGCTTTTGAAGATCTCACCGATCAGGAAATGGCCTGCGCTGCATTCAACTACAGCGAGCGTGTGCGCGACGCAATTTTGACCAGCTCCCCGCAGGCGCTGGCCGTGGATCAGGCGCGTGTCCATGCCATCGACACAACCACTGTTCTGCACAAGCTTGTCTTGCGTCTTTCAGGCGGCTCTTTGGAGTCCATGGCTGCGCAGATCAGCCGCAAACCGGGGGAGACGCTGCAATGAGTATGGAATTAATGGTCAAGGCCATGAAAACCAAGGTGGGCAGTCCGCTGCGTAAGCTGGTGCTGATCAAGCTGGCGGATAACGCCAATGACCAGGGCGAGTGCTGGCCGTCGTATCAGCATATTGCCGACCAATGCGAGATCGACCGCAGCACTGTTCGTAGGCATATCAAGCAGTTGCAGGAGCAAGGGTTGCTGCGCATTGAGAACCGAGAGGGTCCAAAAGGAAACTCTACAAACCTCTATTACCTGACGTTCCGAGGTGTAGGCCAAAAAAGCACACCTGTAGGCCCAGAAAGCACAGGTGTAGGCACACAGCCTACAGGGGGTGTAGGCCCAGAAAGCACCAGAACCAGTCACCCTTCTGAACCAGTCAATGAACCTAAACCTTTGTGCAAATCGGAACCGATGGAGGGGTTCGAGCAGTTCTGGAAACTGTACCCGAAGAAGAAGGGACGCAAGGACGCCGCCAAGGCCTGGGCGAAGCTGAAACCGAACAATGAGCTACGCCAGACCCTGATCACAGCCTTAGGCAAGCACTGCATTTCCGAAGACTGGACCAAGGATGGTGGCCGCTACGTGCTGAACGCCGCTACCTGGCTCAACGGTGAGCGCTGGTCTGACGTGCTGAAGCCTGCGGGCAACCAGGCGTCCAATTTTCAGAACCTGCCAGCGCACACCGACGACATGTATCAGGAGATGACCGATGGCCAACCCAATTTCTAATTTCAGTCGGGCGCCGCGTGTCCGCTACTTCGCAGAGAACTGCGCTATCCACGGAGAGGTCGACGGTTCCGAAGTCGAGCAGTTCGACGGCTCGATGCTTGTCCGCACCTGCAAGCGTTGCATGTGGGAAGCCCTCAACCTAGCGCCACGGGGCAGCGACAGCCGGAGCAGGGCGATTGCGTGCCGCGAGTCGGAGCGCCTCAACACCGCACTCATAGGCTCTGGAGTCACACCTCGCTTTGCAGGCTGTACGCTCGAAAACTTTCGAACTGAGGGTAATTTGTCTGCGGCCAAGGCGCTGTCCACCTGTAAGGCCTACGTCGATCAGTTCGAAGAAAACCACAAGGCCGGTCGTTCGCTGATCCTGTCCGGCAACGTCGGTACCGGGAAAACGCACTTGGGCAGCGGCATGGTGCAGGAAGTGATTCGTCGCCACGGTGCCGGGGCACTCATCGTGTCGGTCGCGGAGATTGTCCGGGTAGCGCGTGGCACGATGGCCAAGGCTGCCACCTACACCGACCGGGATGTGCTCAACGAGTTGGCCAGCCTCGATCTGCTCGTCATCGATGAGGTGGGGGCGCAGAAGGGGAGTGATTACGAACTGGGTCTGCTGCACGAAATCATCGACAAGCGTTATCAGTTGGTCTTGCCGACAGTGTTGATCAGCAATCTGGCCACCGCCGATCTGAGCCGCTATATCGGTGATCGCGCGCTGGATCGACTGCGCCAGAACGGTGGGCAGGCGGTGGGCTTCACCTGGTCATCGATGAGGGCCACAGCATGAGCGAGATCGTTCCGTTTTATTTGCCAGAAGCCGAGCATGGTGTGCTCGGGGCAATCTTGCTCGCCGCGCTGGAGCAGGACGAGGGCATTGTCGAGGACATCATCGGCATGATGAAAACGACCGACTTCTGCCACGACGACAATGCCGCGCTGTTCGAAGCGATCGTGAAGTGCCGTGAGCAGGGTTTGCCAGTCGATCCCGTCACGGTGAGTTACGACCGTAACCTGCTGCCAAGTGGCGGCAGCACCCTGGCGTTCGCGGCCACCCTTAGCCGTGACGTTCCGTCTCTGGCCAACTGGCGCGCCTATGCCCGGAACGTTCAGGAAATGGCCTCGCTGCGCAAGATCGCTCAGCTTGGCGCCCTGGCTGTGGAAATGCGTTACGACGAACGCCCGGCCGCCGAGATCATCGCCAGCTGTCAGCAGGCAATGGCAGACCTGCGCGACCTGGACACCGGTGAGCGCGATTTCAAGCGGATGGATGAGGTGGTTGGCCGGAGCATCGATACGCTGGATGCCAAATTTAACGGGGCGCTGCCAAGCGGCCTGTCCTCTGGTCTTGAGGCGCTCGATGAGCTGATCCGGGGCTTGCGGAAGAAGACCGTCACCATCTTCGCAGGCCTGCCTGGCAGCGGCAAAACAACGCTTGGCCTGCAGGTCGCCCAGCATGTCGCCTGTACTGGCGCTGGCGTTGGCATGGTGTTCTCGTTGGAAATGCCTGAGGAGGAGTTGGCCAACCGTGTGCTGGCCTCTCTGGGGACGGTGGACCTCAAGCGCTTGGATGATGGGGTGTCCATGCGCGATGAGGACTGGCCCAAGCTCACCTCCGCCGTGAGCCAGATCAACAACAAGCCGTTGTACGTCTGCGATCGGGGCGGGCTCACTGTCGCCAAGATCCGCAGCATTGCCCGGCAGGTCCAGCGAGAACACGGCCTTGACGTTGTGGTGATCGATTACATAGGCCTGATCAAGTCGGAGGGGAAGGCGTTCAACCGCAGCGCTGAGTTGGGCGCGATCTCCACCGGCATCGTGAATATCGCCAAGGAGCTGGACGTACCGGTCATCCTGCTGGCGCAACTGAACCGCGACTCCACCAAGCGCCCGGGCAAAAAGCCAATTGCCAGCGACTTGCGTGACTCTGGCCAGATCGAGGCCGACGCGCACTGCATCATCCTGGTTCATCGCGACATGGATTCAGAGCCAGGTCAGAACGGTGTCACCGAGTTGATCATGCCCAAGTGCCGACACGCGCCGGTGGGCTCGCGCAACGTACAGCAGCAGGGTCAGTACGCCCGGTTTGTTGACTTCGCGGGTCAATCCAATCCGTCGAGCGAAGAGGTTGAAATGGGCCGCAACTTCAAGGGCAACACCTATCGCGGGAGAGGCAGCGATGAGTGATCAAGTGAAAACGCTGACCATCATCATGTCCGATGCCGAGATTCGTCGGCACGCTGAGCGTCTGCATGTTCGTGCACTGCGTGATGCCCGCCACCCAGCACTGCACTTTCGGTATTCCACCGTCGACCGCGCCAAAGGGTCGTGGCATGTCGTGGTGCGCGGCAAGTGGGGCAAGGCCGGTAACTATCCGGGAATCAACGCCAAGCTGATGCAGGCGACGCTACCGGCCATTCTGGCGCGCCGTTCTGCCGATCCTGCTGCCGCCTCGACCACCACCAGTTGGACCACTGTCGGCGATGTGTTGACCTGGTACACCGACCGGATGAGCCGTGACCGTGGGTTGTCGACCAAGCGCAAGGCCAGTGCCCAGTCCGCGCTACGTTGCCACCTGGTGCCAACGCTTCAGCATTTGGAGTTGGCCAGCCTCGACCGCGCCACTTTGGACCGTCTGCTGATGTGGCCCATGCAGGAAAAATACGAGCTGTCGTTTGTGCGTTCGGTCTATGGCGTGTTGGCCGCTGCGTTTCGGCAAGCCAGCCGCCTGGCGCTGCTGGGGGTGAACCCCATGGCGGACCTCAAGTACTCCGACTTCGTGCGCACCCGGATTAAACCCAAGCCTGCCCGTTTGCGCGGCGATGACCTGCCCGAGCTGCTGCTGGACCTGCAGGAGCGAATTGAGCGAGCGCCAGTGGAATCCATGCTCGCGCTGATGATGCTCTGCCACGGCACGCGCTTGGGCGAAACACGGCTGGCCCGCTGGAAGAGCATCAACCTGACGACCCGCCAATGGTTCATCCCGGCGCCGGACACCAAGACCAAGGCAGAGCACACGCTGCCACTGACCGAGCAAGCCTGCGCCCTGATCGAGCGTTACCGGGCCGCTCAACAGGCCATTGGGTATCAGGGGCCATTCCTGTTCCCTGGGCGCACTGGTGGGGCCATTAGCGCGTCCACGGCCAGCACCTTGTTCAAGGGGATGACCAATGGTGAATGGTCGAGCCACGACCTGCGCAAGGTGGCGCGCACCGCGTGGGCGGATCTGGGGGTGGATTACATGGTGGGTGAAATGCTGCTCAACCACGCCATGAAAGACCTCGATGCGACCTACATCCACACCACTGCCGAGGGCATGAAACGCAAAGCCCTGGAGACGTGGCATCAGCACCTTGATGGGCATGGCTTCATTGCCTTGCACAGTGAGACATATCCGGGACACGCGGGAGCGCCATTACCCATGCAGACCGCTAGTGGCGTGGCCTCTAGCGATTCCATGCATCCATCCCAAGGGAGGAGCTTATTAGCCGAAAAGGCTCATGAAGCCCCCAGCCTCAGCACTTTCCCAACCCTGCCAGGAGACGGCAATGAGTAAGGTATCTGCAGCATTGCCACGCAAATCCATGAGCGACCTGGAGCGTCAGTTCCTCAAGATCGCGGGTGAAGAATTAGCCAAGGTCAAGATGGGTGGCCCGACTGCCCTGGCTTGTTTGTTGAACATGGTCGCCAGCTGGCACGGCAGTCGGGCCGAGATTGGTTTTCATGATTTTGGTCAGCGCTGGCTGATTGATGGCGGCGCAAAAAACAAAGTTGCTGATCGGTTGCTGCGTGACCTGTTTGGCTTGAGTGATCCAGATCCGAGGAAAGCAGCATGACTGTTAGAAAACCGCAGGAACGACCACTTGGCGACACCGAAAACTTGCTCGAGCAATGGGGGCTTTGGCGAATGAGTGGGATGGGCGTACCTCGGTACATCTCGCCGTCTTATGCCTTGATGCGCGACAGCGTCGTAGCCGAAAGCTCCATGCCAAGCTATTGCATCACCGACGACCAAGCACTGGTTATCGATGGGGCGGTCGCTAGGCTCTGCAAGCGAAGCCCTCAGATGGGTGACTTCGTTTGGTTCTACTTCGGTGCTAAGTGGCCAATGCTTCGGTTAGCCAGGCATTACAAGATGGGCGAAGCGACTGCGCGGGAAATTGTACGGCAAGGCTCTGCATGGATCGACGGGGTTTTGGAGGGATTGAGCGAGGCCGCGTAAAAAAGCTTTTCCGCGCGGATAATCTCTGTTTTTATAGCACCGTGTTTAGCTGTTTCAGCGCGACACCGCAGAGAAAGCCCGGCCATTGTGTCGGGTTTTTTGTGGTCCCCGAGCAGGCTCTTAAAATCTTAATACATATAAAAATTCTAATATTCATTGAAATTCTTATATTTGCTAGGTAGATTGCTCTCTGACCCGCAGCAGTTCGCAAGCGGGGTGTGGAGCAATGAGCAATGGCTATGCAGACGCGTCATAAAAATCAGTTGTATCTCAAGTTTGACCAATTATGGTCTGAAGGCATTGTCAGGATTGACCGCTGGGAGATGGTTGCAATTTTCGACAAGCAGAAGATCACTGCTGCTGACTGGCGGTTGCTCGGCGAGCTTTGGGATGAGTTCTGTGGGCCAGATCATTTCTTACAGCTTTCTCAAACGAAGATCGCTTTGGGTGAATCACCACTGCCGATCGGTTACTACATTTTCATCACCGACAACGCAGAAAAAATTCAGTAGATGAAACGTTTCGATGAATGACCTCGCGAAGTGCGGGGTTTTTTGTGACAAAAATTCCGCAGGCGAAAGACTGATAGGCCCTCCTGCTCACAACCCGAGGAAACATCATGTCTCCAGTTGTGCGCTGCAAAATGACCTGTCACGAAGTCACGCATACCCGTCACGTCAATCAGGATCGCGTAGATCCGCTCTGCGACGTTCGATTCGGTGCTGTATGTGCCCTGCCAGGCGATCTGCCCGGTGAGAACGCCGTGTTCGGGAAATTCACGCCGATGGCTTCTTACACGGCAAAGATCGTCAAGTCCGTCGCTGACAAGCTCGAACCGGGCAGGGCGTACTACATCGACTTCACCCTGGCTGAATAACGATTTCCCCCAAAGACCTCCAAGCCTCTTGCTTCGGCAACGCGTAGATGGGAGGCACCTATTCCTTTGGCTGGCAGTCAGCCTTTTTTATTCCCAACTCCCAGAAGGGAGGAAGCCGGATGAAGATCATGCCCGAGAAAGACCCCTCGTTCTGGGCCTTGGTCCTCACCGCGCTGCGGGATAATGGCCTGGCTATGGCCCTGACGTTCGCCCTGATATTTCTTCGCGTTCAGTACGAAGGTAAAGAGACGAGCACTGTCCGCAAGCTGATCGAGGCAACGCTTGGCGCGCTGATGGTTATGGTCGTCGGCCTGACGGTTCAAAACTTTGGGCTCAGCAGCGGCTGGGCATTCTTCGCGTCTGGCTTCGTCGGGATTCTCGGCGTTGACCAGGTGCGCCAACTCGGCAAGCGCTGGTCTGAACGCAAGGCGGGCGAACTATGAAGTGGCATCAACTCTGGTCGGTACGTCTGGCACTCGCTGGCTCAGTTCTGAACGCGGGCGCCATCGGCTGGACCGTGTTCCAAGGCGCCGTAAACCCGCTGATCTATGCCGCCATCAACATGGGGCTTGGCATCGGCGTTGCCGTGGTGCGCGTGCTGAGCCAAGCGCCTAAAGATGATCCGCAAGCCGACTCGAAGGAGTGACGCCATGGCCAGCCCGATCGACATCTCTGTTCGCGCCAATGTCAAAGAGCTGAGCAAAAAGCTCTCGGCGCTGGCCCATAAGCAGATTGCATTCGCTACGGCGCTGGCACTGACCGAGATCGCCAAGGAAGTCCAAGCGGAAGAAATCGCGAACATCAAGGCGACGTTCAAAAAGCCTCGGCTGTTCACTCAGCGTTCAGTTGGCATGCGGGGCGCCACCAAAAGGACATTGACCGCGATCGTCTTCGTCAAACCCATCGCCGCGAAATACCTGCGGCCGTATGAGGATGGCGGCGTGCATGTGCTGCCGGGCCAGAAGCTGCTGAACCCCAAGGACATCAAGCTCGACAGCTTCGGTCAGTTGCCGCGCAACATTCTGGAGAAATTGCGCGCACGTAAGGACATCTTCATTGGTCCGGTCAAGGCGAAGTCTGGAACTATCAATGGCGTTTGGCAGCGGATACCACCGAAAGACGGGCAGAAGGCAAGACGTGGTCGAGCAGCAACAGCCGCCCAGCCTGGTCACTTGAAACTGCTGATTCGGTTTGGTGATGCGCTTGCCGTCAACAAGCGACTCAACTATCGCAGTCGGGCGCAAGCCATTGTTAATAGAAAATTTAAGTCAGCGTTCGACACGGCGATGCGCAAGGCGCTGGCCACTGCCAAGTAGCGGGATACAGCGATGATCATCTTCCTCGATATCGATGGTGTGATCTGCACCCGCAAGGGCGCCGGCTGGACCTTAGATGGTCGTCCTCTGTTCCGCAGTCTGGTACGCCGTCCAACACGGGCGATTGATCCGGTTGCGATGCGACACCTCAACGATCTGTGTGCATATACCGGCGCCGACGTCGTGGTCTCGAGCATGTGGCGCATTGATCGTGATGTACGAGCGATCTTTGCGCAGCGTGGGTTCACTGGGCAATTCCACCAGGACTGGCGCACGGATGCAGATGGTCCGATGCGATCCAATGAGATTCGCCGCTGGCTTGCTGAGCATGGCAATCCGAATCATGTCGTCATCGATGACCAGCTCCAGCAGTTGCTTGAGGTCGCGCACCAAGTGGTGCTGACGAACAACTACTGCGGGCTGACAGGCGCTGACGTGGCGCGTGCTGTGCAGGTGCTGGGCGGGCAGGGCTGAGGCCTGCGTCTGCCCCGGCGGGGTGAGGGTGAGGGCAGGGTGACCGTCCGTCGAGGTGGACCCCCCCCTTCAACGGGTCCCTCCCCGCCCTTCTGGCATCGAGGGCATTGCGCAGTTTTCTGTTTCTCTAGCTGCGCAATTTTTCAATTTGGGTAACAGGTAACAAGGCGACCCATGAACCAGAGCGAATTTGCGGCACTCCACAGTGTCAGTCGGAAGACAGTCACCAAGTGGAAAGAGCGCGGCTGGCTTGTGTTTGAGGGAAATTCGCTCGACGTCGACGCTTCAAATGCGCTGATCGCAAAGTACCGTCGCGATGGCAGCGATGTTGTTACCCAAGAGGATTCGGGTAACAGCTCGGCGGGCGCGGCCAAGGCCGTTACCCGCGCTTCCGCCAGGGTAACAATCAAGGCAGGTGAGACGCTCGAGCAGGCCACCGCTCGGATCCTGATCGCGATCGGCGCCAACATGAATATCGATGAGGCGAAACGGGTCAAGGAGAACTACCTGGCCCTGCGCGAGCAACTGGAATATGACCGCGAAGCCCGCCTGGTTGTAGCCGTCGAGGATGTGACGCGGGCCGTCGGCGTGGAATACGCCAGGGTGCGAACGCGCTTGCTCGCCATCCCCTCAGAACATGCCCCCCGAATCCATCGCCTGAAGTCCGTACTGGAGATCCAAGACGCCCTGCACGGAATCATTGTTGAAGCGCTTGAGGAGTTGACCCGTGACGGAGATGGGATCAGCCCTTGAAGGACGCCGGTATGCCGAGGGCTTTGCCGCCCTGCAAGCAGGCCTGTTAAATGCTCGCCGCCGGAACATTCAGCCACCCCCGAAGTTAAGCCTCAGCCAATGGGCTGATCGCTACGCGATGCTTTCCCCTGAGACCAGCGCGCAGACCGGCCGCTTTCATGCTTTCCCGTACCAAAACGGGATTATGGACGCGATCACGGACCCGACGGTCGAGACGGTCACCGTGCAGAAGTCGGCGCGGGTTGGCTACACGAAGATCATGGACCATGTGGCCGGTTTTCATATTCACCAGGACCCGGCCCCCATTCTTGTCGTTCAACCGCGGGTTGAGGATGCCGAGGACTACAGCGTCACCGAAATTGAGCCGATGCTGCGCGACACGCCAGTGCTTGCCGAAATCACGGGAGACCTGAAACGGAAGGATTCGAAACAGAAAATCGCCAAGCGGATCTTTCGCAACGGCGCTTCGATATCGTTCGTCGGGGCAAACAGCCCTGGCGGCTTCCGGCGGATCACTGCCCGAGTGGTGGTGTTTGATGAGGTCGACGGCTACCCCGTGATGGGCGCCGGCAAGGAAGGCGACCAGATCAAGCTGGGCATCAAACGTACCGAGTCGTTCTGGAATCGCAAGATCATCTTGGGCAGCACGCCAACGGTGAAGGGCGAAAGCCGGATTGAAAAGAGCTACGCCAACAGCGACCAGCGCAAGTATTACGTCCCCTGCCCACACTGCGGTGAGTATCAGGTCCTCGAATGGGGTGGCCCGGATACGCCTTACGGCATGAAGTGGGACAAGGACGAAAACGGCGTCGGTATTCCCGAAAGCGTGTTCTATGTCTGCAAGGCTACCGCCTGCGTTATCTTCGAAACCGACAAGGAGGAGATGGTCGGGCGGGGCGAGTGGCGTGCTACCAAACCGTTCAAAGGGCACGCAGGCTTCCATATCTGGGCGGCATACAGCCTTTTTGTCAACGCGGCCTGGCGCAACCTGGTTGCCGAATGGCTGGAGGTCAAAGACGATCCGCTGATGCGGCAGACCTTCGTCAACCTGGTGTTGGGCGAGACCTACGAGGACCGCGGCGATCGCGCGCTGCAGGAAGACAAGCTTGCCGCCCGCTGCGAAGTGTGGGGCGCCGAAGTCCCCGACGGCGTTGCTGTCGTGACCGTGGGTGTCGATACCCAAGGCGACCGCTTTGAATGTGAAGTGGTTGGGTGGGGGGCGAATGAGGAAAGTTGGTCCATCGACTTCGAGGTCATTTCCGGCGACATGGAGACGCCTGATATCTGGGACCGTCTCGACGCTTATCTGAAGCGAATCTGGTACCGGACAGATGGTCGGGGCTTTGAGGCCATGGCGGTTTGTCATGACTCTGGCGGTCACCACACGCAAAAAGTTTATGACTTCGCGAAGGCCCGTATTGGTCGGCGCGTTTGGGCGATCAAGGGTGAGTCAGCAGTCGGCGGTAAGCGCTCTCCGGTCTGGCCAACCAAGACCCCAAGCAAGCGGAACAAGTCGGCCTTCCGGCCTGTGATCATTGGCGTCAACGCGGCCAAGGATTCGGTTCGCTCACGGCTGCACCTGGTCGAAAAAGGCCCGGGCTACATGCACTTTCCGACTGAACGCGACATCAACTATTTCGCGCAACTGACCTCGGAACGTTCCGTTCGGAAAACATCCGGTGGACAACATTACCGCATGTGGGAGCTCCCGCCAGGGCGCGCGAACGAAGCGCTCGACTGCCGCGTGTATGCCTATGCCGCGCTATGCGGCCTGTTGCACCTCGGACTCAAACTGAATAAGCGCGCCGACGAGGTCAACGCCTTGATTGGGCTACCGCTTCAACGACCGACTGAGCAGGCACCACAAGTCCTCGATGCGGTGATCCAGCGCGCCGCCCCAGCAAAACCATCGTCCAAAAAGTCGTCGATCTCACGCATGGCGTAGGAGAGTTTCAATGTTCACACCGCGCCTCAATAACTTCAGCGGCATGCCACCGGCCACCCTGCAGCAATGGCTGATCGAAGCGCAGCAGGCTTTGCATGAACTGAGCACCGGCGCCAAGGGCGAGTCTTACAGCTACACCCAGGGCGACGGTTCCAAGTCGGTGACCTATACCCGCGCTGATCTCGGCGCGCTGCAAGCTCATATCCTCGCGCTGCAATATGCCCTTGGCATGCGTCGGCGCCGTGCGATCCGGCCGGTGTTCTGATGACTATAGAATCGGTAATCGTCGACTCTCGCGGTCAGCCACTCACCCCCATGCCGCCCAAGGCACGGGGCAATGCCACCACATTGACTGAGGGAATGGCCGGCCAGTCGGTTTTCCCTTACGAGGCGGCCGCCTGGGAAACCCAGGAAATGGGCAGCTGGTTGCCGTGGATTCGGTCGCCTGACTCCGAGATAAACCAGTTCCGTGACCGCATGGTGGCGCGCCACCGTGATCTGGTGCGAAATGATGGTCTGGCCGCCGGCGGTATCACCCGGATTCTCGACAACACCGTGGGCGCCTCGCTGCGTCTCTCAGCTAACCCTGATTATCGGGCGCTGGCGGCGCGCACTGGCAATCGCAAGTTTGATTCAGTGTGGGCTGAGGAATATCGGCGCACGGTTGAGGCGCTGTGGCGCGGATATGCCGATGACATCGGGCGCTACGGAGATGTTTCGCGGCAGTTGACCGTCTCTCAGCAGATGCGCTTGGCGCTAAGACACAAGCTCATCGATGGCGATTCGCTGGTGGTCAACTACTGGATGCCGGAGCGTGTGGGCTATGGCCGCGCGGACTACGCCACGGCGTTCATGGTGGTTGATCCTGATCGGCTTTCGAATCCATTCCAGATGGTCGACAGTAAATACATGCGCGGTGGGGTCGAGATTGATGACCACGGCGTCCCGGTCGCCTATCACATTCGCAAGGCCCACCAGAACGATTGGTACAACTCAATCGAAAGCATGGATTGGGAGCGGGTGCTGCGCGAGGACGAGGATGGCTGGAACCGCGTCATTCATGACTTCGAACACGATCGCGCCGGACAAAATCGGGGCGTTGGTGTGTTCACTCCGGTGCTGGCGCGCTTCAAGATGCTCGCGCGTTATTACGGTGTCGAACTGCAGGCCGCAACCATCGCTGCGACTTTCGGCACTTATGTCACCAGCCCCTATGATCCCGATCAGGTCCGAGAAGCCCTGGACAGTTCCGATGAGCTTTCAGCGTACCAAGGCATGCGAGCTGACTGGGCGGAAGAGCGTCCTGCGATGCTGTCTGGTGCTCGAATTCCAACACTTGCACCTGGCGAGTCGATCACTTCTGTCGGCGCCGCGCACCCTCATAACGGATTCGGCGAATTTGCCAGTGAAATGTCTCGGACGTTTGCCGCAGCCGCAGGGATCTCTGCCGAGCAGATCACGCAGGACTGGTCAAAGACCAACTACTCCAGTGCGCGGGCTGCCCTGTTGGAAAGCTGGAAGACGCTCACCCGGCGCAACACCGAATTCAAGATCGGCACGGCCACACCTATGTTTGCCAGCTGGCTGCATGAGGCGATGGATCGCAACGATCTGCCGTTGCCCAACGGTGCACCTGACTTTATGGAGGCTCGCACCGCTTACTCCCGTTGTGACTGGCTTGGTGTCGCTCGGGGCTGGGTGGATCCGGTGAAAGAGAAGCAGGGCGCGATCCTCGGCATGGACGCTGGCTTGTCCACACTCAAGCGCGAGTGTGCTGAGCAGGGCCTCGACTACGAAGAGGTCATCCAGCAGCGCGCCGCAGAAGTGAAAGCGTTCCAGGAGGCGGGTCTACCACCTCCGAGTTGGTTCGGAGCGAATGCGACCAACGCTTCAACTCCTGAAGACACGCAGAACGCTCAGTGATTTCGAGCGACTTAAACCACAGGGCTCTGAAATGATCGTAAAACCAACTGCCCTCTCCGGGCTGCTTCTGGGCAAACCGCTGGCTATTCACCCCGGGTACTTCCAGGCAGCGATGGCCATCGATGCGCGCGGGTATGACGACGTCGAATCAGGAGGTTGTGGCTACCAGGTTGTCGACGGCGTTGCCGTGATTCCCGTATTGGGGACGCTGGTTCAAAACCTAGGGACGGTCCATAGCTGGGGTTTCGTGACCGGCTATGACGGGATACGAATCAACTTCCTGCAGGCTTTGGCCGATCCGGATGTTGATGCGATCGTGCTCAACATCAATAGCGGGGGCGGAGACTGCGCTGGGTTGTTCGATCTTGCCGACATGATTTACAAAGCCAGGTCCATCAAGCCAAGCCTGGCGATCTGCAGCGAGGTTGCTTATTCAGCGGCATATGGTTTGGCCAGCGCCTGCGCTCAAGTGACCGTCCCCCGCACAGGCGGGACCGGTTCGGTGGGTGTCATCGCTGCCCACACCGAGTATTCCCGTGCGTACAACAAGGCAGGCATTGAAGTCACGCTGATCCACTACGGCGCCCGCAAAGCTGATGGCGCAGACACTGAGCCGCTTTCAGCCCCTGCGCGCATTCGGTACCAGTCCGATGTCGACGTCATGGGCAAGTTGTTTGGTAAAACCGTTGCCCGTAACCGCGGGCTTTCGGTGAAGACGGTCCGGGATACCCAGGCCACTACTTTCCTTGGCGCCGCCGGCGTCGAGATTGGCTTCGCTGACGCTGTAATGGCGCCGGACGAGGCGTTCCGTTCCCTGCTCGCCGAGTTGGGCTGAAGCATTCCACTCCATTTAAAAAATCGAGGTTCACATGTCCAAGCTTCCACGCGTGGCGGGCGCGCTTTCGTTCGCTCATCTGTTCGGAATCGGGCCAATGCGCGGCAAAAAAGCTCGCGCTGAAGACGAAGAAGACGAACGCGAAAAAGACTCTCGTGCCGAAGACGATCAGGACGATGATGAGGACGAAGAGTCGGATAAGACCGACAAAAAGTCCCGTAAGGCGAAGCGCGCCAAGGCTGGTGAGGATGCCGGTGATGACGAAGGCGACGACGAAGATCAGGGTGAAGAGGACGACCAAAAGGACAAGGGTAAAAAGTCCAAGCGCGCCAAGGCCGATGACGATGATGCTGATGCCGAGGACGACGACGAAGAAATGCACGGAAAAAGCGCTGCTGCAGGCGCCCGCCGTCGCGAGCGCGCTCGTTGTGCTGAAATCTTCGGCTCCCGTTACGCAAGCCGCAATCCAGTCTTGGCCGCGAACCTGGCCTTCAACACCACCATGACGCGTACACAGGCCATCAATGTCCTGCGTGATACGCCCGCTGGCGGCAACGCCAACGTCAACAACTCCCGGTCCGAGAAAAACCCCGAGTTGGGTTCTGGTGGCGGTGAGGCCCCAGGCCGTGCAGCAACCATCGCCAGTCGCTGGGATCGTGCCATGTCGAAGATCCCCGGCCGCTGATCGCGCCCGGCTCATAGGTCACCAGGAGAACCACCATGACTTACACCCCGCAAACCCCGCTGGTGGAAAACCGCCACGCGGGCGGCTTTATTGTTTCGCTCGCTAACGGTCATCAGTCGATTGACGCCGTGACCCTGGCTGGCGCCCACGGTCGTCTACAGGCTGGCACCGTCATCGCTTTCACCAGTGAAACTTTCACCGCCACTGGCGCTGCCACCGCTGGTAACACTGGCAACGGCACTCTCGGTGGCGCTGCAGCTGTTGTACCGGCATTGGCTGGCACCTATACGGTCTCGATGATCTCGGCTACCGAGTTCATGGTGATCAACCCGAATGGCGAAACCGTTCAGGCTCTGGGGGGCACCGTTGACCTAGGCGGCGATCAGGTCGTCACCGGCCCAGGCACCGTTGGCGTGGTCTTCAACTCGCAGGGGATCGGCTTCCTGGTCACTGCTGGTGCAACAGCCTTCATCGAGGGCGATAGCTTCACCATCGCAGTCACCGATACCGGTGCTGGTTGGGCTCCCGTTATTAGCACTTCGAGCGGAATCACCCAATACGGCCTGCTGTATCGCGGCGTCGACACCACCAATGGTGCCGCGCACGCGGCCGTGGTGGTTCGTCAGGCAGAGGTGAACCAGGCCGAATTGGTCTGGGACAGTTCGTTGAGCGCTGCACAGCAGGATTCAGCTACGGCCGGCCTCAAGGCCCAAGGCGTCATTTCGCGCTAATCAGGCGCCTTACCCCACCGACAGAAGCCCGCACTTGCGGGCTTTTTCTTTTTTAAGGAGCCGTATCCATGGCCACGTTGGACGTGTTTCACCAGGACATCTTTTCCACGATTGCCCTGACTACCTTTGTTGAAAAATACCCGTTCCAGCCCACTGGCATTGGTGATCTCCAGCTGTTCGAGCCTGACCCGATTCGCACAACCGCGCTGGCGGTCGAGGAGCGCCAAGGAAAACTTACCCTCATCCCGTTCAGTGAGCGCGGTGCTGAAGGTACTCAGCGCGAGACCGAGAAGCGCAAAGCGCGCTACTTCGAAGTTCCGCGTCTGATGCACGACGACACCATCACCGCTCAGGAAATCCAGAACATCCGCGCCTTCGGTACCGAATCGGAGCTGATGCAACTGGAGACCGAAGTCGCTCGTCGGGTCAATGGCCCGACTGGCCTGACCAGTAACATCGAGTACACCTGGGAATTCCAGCGGCTGGCCGCGATCCAGGGTCAGTGCCTCGATTCCGATGGCTCGATCAAGTACGACTGGTTCCAAGAGTTCGGCATCAGCAAGCCTAAGGACATCGTCTTTGACCTGACCCTGACCGCTGATGGGTCTGCCACCAAGCCGAATTCGGTGCGCCCTCTGTGCAACGAAATCGTGCGCACCATGGCTCGCAAGTCCCAAGGTGCGTTCAAAAATGGGACCGAGGTCTACGCCTTGTGTGGGGACGCATTCTGGGATGCCCTTACCAATCACCCGGATGTGATCAAGACCTACTACAACTGGGCGGCGGCTGCAGAACTACGTGAGGGCAGCGCGTTCCAGGCGATGCGCTTCGGTGGTATCAGTTGGTTCAACTACCGCGGTTCGGACGACGCTACCACCATCAGCATCAAGCCGGACGAGGTGAAGTTCTTCCCGAAAGGCGCACCTGGCATCTTCAAGGTGGCCTATGCCCCGGGTGAGACTTTCGAGTGGGTCAACACCCCCGGCAAGCCGATCTACCTCCTGCCGATTTTCGATACCCAGCGCAAGGCTTGGTGGAAGGTCGAGGCGTACAGCTACCCGCTGCACATCTGCACTCGTCCTGAAGTACTCCAGTCG
Organism: Pseudomonas sp. ASL8; assembly: GCF_056680355.1. Lineage (NCBI taxonomy): Bacteria > Pseudomonadati > Pseudomonadota > Gammaproteobacteria > Pseudomonadales > Pseudomonadaceae > Pseudomonas > Pseudomonas sp. ASL8. The sequence continues at coordinate 3,239,309 of NZ_CM155278.1, forward strand.
GCCAAGTTGAAGTAACTGTGGCCGTCGACTGGGATAAGGCCGTGCTCGGGCCGCTGGCCAAGGTATTCGGCGAAGGTGTGCAGGCCGACGGGCCGATCATGTTCTATCCCGACGGCGGCACGCCTTACCCCATCGACGGGGTGTTTGACGCGGCTTACCGCGACATTCACCTGGTCGACACCTTTGTCGATGCGAACACCGTCGTCCCTGTGCTGGGTGTTCGTCTCGCCATCTTCCCCGTGGCCCCGATTCCTGATGACCAGGTGTTCATCCCGAGCACCGGCAACATGTACCTGATCAAGGAAATCCGGCCCGATAGCCATGGATGGGCAAAATTGATGCTGGGGAAAATGTAAATGACGACGACGTCTGATCTGCGGTTGCTTTCGGCCGAAGGCCTGAAGGGGAAAACCATCGCGGGCAACAATGTGTTCGTGGCGAGGACTTGGTCTACGTGGGACGGGAATTACCCGATTCTCTACCTGCATTCGCCTGACGAAGACATGGATTCGCTCGGTACTGTCAGCGCGCCTCAGTTCACTGTCACCGCCACGATCCGGGTCAGCGCTCGCGTCCAGGTGAAAAACCTGCCAAGGAATGGCGGCGCGGCAGTAGCGCAGGCCCAACTCGAGGACATGCAGCAGCAGATCAAGATGGCGCTGATCAACTTCCCGCCGCTAATGAGGCGCCTCCAGCAGTACCCGTTCGTTAGGTCTCACTTCCGCGACAACGGTGAGGGGGAGACCGAACTGGCGGAGCTGGTAATGGATATCGGCATGGAGTTCTACCAGGGCCCCGAAGATTTCTACCCACTGGAAGTGAACGAGACCCCGACGCCGGTACTTGACCCGGCTGCTGAGATTGCAGCCCTTCAGCCGATCGCACCGCTGCAACACATGAACATCACCACCGACCTTACCAACGTCTTCGATGCCACTGGCGTTTACGACAACCCCCCATTCCCGGGTGCGGTCACCGCTGCTCCGCGTACTGCTGGTCCTGACGGCCGCGCAGAAGGCGAGCTCGACATCGATCTCACTCAATAGGAGCACTCATGCACGTTTATCCCTCTCCAGGGTTACTGGTACGTGACCCAGTCATGCGCGATTTTCTCCCTCCAGAGGGGCGCGATGTTCCCGATGGCGACTTCTACTGGCTGCGCCGCATTTCCTGCGGGGACGCGACCCTGGACCTGTCTGCCTCGGCAGCGGATCTGGTGAGCGATGAGATCGCCGCAGCCCCATCCACCCCCTTGATGGGAGCGATGAACAGTGACCGTACCGTTTAACAATACGCCGGCCAATTTACGGGTTCCGCTGTTTTATGCGGAAGTCGACAATTCCATGGCCAACAGTGGCGCACAAAACCAGCGCACCCTGATCATTGGTCAGGTTACCGCCAGTGGTAATGCTGTGCTGAATATCCCGGTCCTTGGTCAGGGAGTTAGCGATGCGAAGACGAAGGGCGGCCTAGGCTCTATGCTCGCCCTGATGACAGCGGCTTATGTGAGCTCTGACCGGTTTGGCGAGGTCTGGTTTCTGCCGCTGGCCGACGCTGCCGCTGGTGTAGCCGCGACAGGCACACTACTGATCGCCGGAACTCCGACGGCCAACGGTGTGATCTCGCTGTACATCGCTGGGCAGGTGATCAGCCAGGTGGTCACGGCCGCCCAAACCGCCGCGGCTATCGCGACGGCGTTGGCGGCCTTGGTGAACGCCACCCCGGATTTGCCTGTGACTGCCACGGCTGTCACCGCAACGGTGACCTTGACCGCCAAGAACAAGGGGTTAGCCGGTAACGAAATTGATCTGCGCCTGAACTACCGGGGCACGGCTAACGGCGAAGCCACTCCGGCCGGTCTGACGCTGACGATCACGGCTATGGCCTCAGGCGCCACTAACCCGGTGCTGGATACGGCGCTGAGTAACTTGGCCAACGAGCCCTTCGACTTCATTGTCTGCCCGTACACTGATACGGCCTCGTTGGACTCGCTGAAAACCCTGCTCAGCGACAAGACCGGGCGTTGGAGTTATGTGAGCCAGATCTATGGCCATGTGTTTGCGGCTCAGCGGGGCACGCTGGCGACCCTGGCCACGGCCGGGAATGCGCGCAACAACCAGCATGAAAGCATCATGGGGGTTTACGACTCGCCGTCGCCGGCCTGGATCTGGGCGGCGGATGTGGCTGGTGCGGCGGCGGTTGCCTTGCGTGCCGACCCGGGCCGCCCATTGCAGACCCTGACTTTGGGTACCGCACTGCCACCGCCAGTGGCTTCGCAGTTTGATGTAGGCGAGCGCAATACCATGCTCTGGGACGGGATTTCCACCTTCACCGTGGCCAGTGACGGCACGGTGGCGATTGAAAACCTGATCACCACCTACCAGAAAAACAGCTTCGGCGCCGCTGACAACAGCTATCTGCAAGTGGTAACTCTGTTTTTGCTGATGTACGTCCTGCGCGCCCAGCAAGCCCTGGTGACCTCCAAATACGCACGGGTGAAGCTGGCCGACAACGGCACACGGTTCGCACCTGGTTCCGCAATTGTGACTCCTAACATGATCCGCGCTGATCTGATTGCCAATTATCGAAAGATGGAAACTACCGGCATGGTTCAAGACGCTGATCTCTATGCCAAGGCATTGATTGTTGAGCGCAACAGTACGAACCGGAACCGTGTTGATGTCTTGTCGCCTGACACCTTGATAGATCAGCTGAGCGTCTTCGCCTTGCTCCTGCAGTTCCGCCTGTAATCCAGGCCCTTCGACCACATCCGCCTTTGAGCGGTTTTTTTTCGCCTGGAGAAAAACATGGCTGATAACCCCAATCGTCTCGCCGGCACGGCATACCTGTCCGTTGACGGTGTGACTTACATGCTGGCTGGCGATTTTTCCTACAAGGTTTCCGGTGTTTCGCGAGAAACCTTGAAGGGTATGGATGGCGTCCATGGCTATAGCGAGAAGCCCGAACAGGGGTACATCGCGGGCACGCTACGCGACTCCTCCAACCTGAGCCTGTCCGACCTCAACGCCATGAGCAACGTCACCGTTGTGGCCGAACTGGCCAACGGCAAAACCGTCATTGGTAGCGCCATGTGGACTACCGAACAACCCGAATCCAAAGCTGCCGACGCCACTATCGAAATGAAGTGGGAAGGCGCATCCGTCACGGAGAGTTGATCCATGTTTGAAGACGAAATCACCATCACCCTGAGTAAGCCGGTGATCATCGGCAAAGACGCCACAGCTCAGACCTACGAAGAGCTCAAGCTTCGCGAGCCAACTGCAGGCGAGATGGAGAAGGCCGCTCGGGCTGACACCAACATCGGCACTGTAATTACCCTGGTCAGTCTGATTGCCTTAATTCCGCGCGGTGTTGTCGAAAAAATCACGCGCCGTGACCTGATGGCGGCTGACAAGTTTTTCCAGACTTTTACAGCCGCTGGCCAGCAGGAGGAGGCGGCTGGCCAGAGCTGATCGCTGACTTGACCAAGTTTTACGGATGGGGCCCGCGTGAGGCGTGGTCCCTGAATCTGACCGAGCTGATGTATTGGAATGATCAGGCTCTACGAATAAAAGGGTGAGCAACGTGGCCAATAGCTTCACGATCACGATCAGCGCGGTGGATAAAGCCACGGCGACCGTGCGCAAGGTCAACGATGCTATTGGTCGCCTGACTCGTCCGTTCGAAGACGTCGGCAAGTCCTTCAAAAGCCTCGGCCACGAACTGGGTTTCGAAAAAATCGGTAAAAGCCTTGGCAGCATAGGGCGGGATGCCGGGAGCGCGGCACGCAGTATCGGCAACATTGTTGCCCCTATGGCCGCTATCACTGGCCTTGGCTCCGTTGCCGGTATAGCGGCACTCGCCGATAACTGGGCTCACCTGGGCCGGTCCATCGATAACAGCGCGCGCGGCATCGGCATTTCTGCCGGTCAACTACAAAGCGCCCAAGGTGCGGCGAAGTTGCTCGGCATTGATGCGTCGACGACTACTGCCAGCCTGGATGGCTTGGCCACCACAATGCAGGATGCGCAGTGGGGTCGTAATCAGGGAGCGCTGTTGATGCTCAACAAGCTCGGTATCGGCTTGAAGAAGACCAAGGAAGGAGCGAGCGACGTCATTGGTGAATACAAGGCGGTGGCCAACGCGATCGCCAAGGAAACAAACCCGCAGGTTCAGGCGCTGATCGCCAACAGCGTAGGTCTTGGTGCAATGCTGCCATTCCTGCGGGAAGGTGCGGACGGCATCGAGCGCTACGAAACGATGGTCAAGCGCCTGGGCTATGTGATGGGTGATGACGCCGTGAAGCGCGGAAAAGAATTCTCCATGAGTTTGGCCGGCCTCGGCATTGCTGTTGATGGGGTCAAAAACTCTATCGGTGACAACCTTATTCCTGTCATGAAACCGTTGGTTGACCAGTTCGGCATATGGCTGGCGACCAACCGGGAGTTAATCGCCACCGACATCGGTGAGTGGGCGAAAGGCTTCGCCAAGTGGATCAACAGCATCGACTGGAAAGGCGTCGGCGATGGAATCGTCAAATTTGGCGACGGTATTGGAAAGGTCGTTGGCTGGCTGGGAGGTTGGGAGAACGCAGCGCTTGTAGTCGTCGGCGTGATGAATATCGGCTTGATCGGCAGCGTACTTTCTCTGGGTGCAACGCTGCTCCGTGCCGGTGTCGGCATCGTGGCTTTCACGGGATTGCTCAGCGGCTGGAAAGTCGCGGCGCTGGAGGCAGGCGCTGCAACTGATGCTGCAGCAGCGAGTAGAGGTTTGCTGGGCTGGATTGGCGCCGGTACGGCCGCAGTCGGGACAGGCGTGGCCGCGATGCTTTATTCGCCCACGCTGAACGATGGGGAAGACAAAGAGGTTGAGCGCATTAGGTTGTCACAAGGTCGTTCGGCAACCGAAGGGAAAACCCCGGGCTTGGATGCCGCCTCCAATGCCTGGAAGAAGTTGAAGGGTGTCGACAAAGACACTTCAACCTCCGCCATGGATTACTTCAAGGCTCAGGGCTGGACCAAAGAGCAGGCCGCTGGCATCGTCGGCAACGGCATTGCCGAGAGCAATCTTGATCCTAAAGCAACGGGCGACTGGGGATTAACGGGGCCTACGGCCCGCGGGATCTTTCAGTTACATCCCGATCGGCAAAAAGACTTTGAGAGCTGGGCTGGCTTCAAAATTACAGATGATCGAGCCGACCGACTGAAACAACTGGAATTTGCCAACTACGAGCTCACCCAGGGAAAGGAGGCTGCAGCGGGCAGAGCGTTAAAAGGCACCACCGATGCCGAGTCTGCCGGCGAAGTAGGGTCGCGGGCATGGCTACGTCCTGGAACAAGTGAAGAAGCAAGGGCAAGAGAGGCCGCCACACGCGGCGCCCTAGCCAATCAACTGACGCTGCCTGCTCTGGCACCGGCCGGCCCTTACAGCAAACCAGCTGACGCCAATGGGGCCGCGGGAGCCGCCGGTCCCACCGGAACGGTGAAGGTCGAGATCGAGCACAAAAACTTGCCAGAAGGCACAAAGGTCAATGTGAAGTCAGAGGGTAACGTCCAGGCATCCAGCCGCATCGCTTATTCTGGAGTGGGGTCAATCGCATGAGCTTGTTGTCCGATATCATCCAGATCGCCACAGACGCCAATAAGACATGGCCCGAAATGCTCAACCAGGCTTCGTTCCGGGGTGTACCGTTTGCGGTCTACGGAGGCGAGGCGCGGTTCGGCCGCCGCTTGGCGCTGCACGAATACCCTGGTCGCGATAAACCATTTGTCGAGGACATGGGGCGCTCGACTCGCCGCATCCGGATGACGGGCTTTCTGGTGACGGACAGCCTTGTCTATGGCGGCGGCAACGTTCTGGCGCAGCGCGATTTATTGGTGGGTGCGGCAGAGCAGTCAGGCCCTGGTGCATTGATGCACCCCACGCTAGGGGCTCTGAATGTCAGTATCCCCGACCAAGGCTTGAGCGTTATAGAGCGCTGGGACATGGGTCGCTATTTCGAGATCAGCTTCACCTTCATCGAGTCAGGCAACCGGATCTTTCCCAGTATCACCACGTCCACCGGCAGCCTGCTGGATAAGCTGGCGGCGGCCCTGGGCTTGTCGTCGGTGTTGGACTTTGTGCGCAAGGTCATTGGCGGGATCACGGCGGTCATCAATGTGGTCGAGGGGGTCATCAAGTTCGGCAAGGCGATTGTCGGCATGGTCGTCGGGGTGATTGCCTCGTTCAAAATGCTGGTGGGGCGGATCATGCGCGATGTGCGCAGCATCACCAGTCTGGCCGGGTTGTTGACCGGGAACTTTGGGCGCTACGCAGACGGCAACCTGAGCAACGCCCGGATCGACAGCAAAAAAGCCAAGAACAGCAGTGCAACCATGGCGGATCTGATCGCCAAGAACACCACCAACCGGGCGGCAGTGGATACGGCCCTGGATACCCTGGTCAGTGCAGCGGCGAATCTGGACGCCAGCAGCGGCCTGGCCTTCACCGCTGCGGTTCAGGGCGTGATGGATGCCCTGGTCGCCGGGATTGCCGATCCGGGGCATGCCTTGACCCTGCTGGCCCCGTTGGCCCGCTACACCCCGGCCGCCTTCAATGGCAGCGGCAGTATTGGTGTGGCCCGTGGGATTGCCCAGGATGCTACGGCGGCCCTATTGCGCCGTGCTGCGCTGGCATCAATAGGCAAGGTGGTGGCGGCCTATGTGCCCAATTCCTATGACGAAGCCATGCGCACCCTGACCACGGTGACCGGCTTCATCGACGCGGAAATTCTGGTCGCTGGCGATGCCGGGGACGATGACAGTTACCGGGCCTTGATCGGGCTGCGCCAGGGTGTGGTCAGTGCATTGACCACCACGGGCGCCACGCTGCCCGCGCTGGAGACGTTTTCCTTCCGGGCGCCACTGCCGGCCCTGGTCATGGCCAATCGGCTGTACCAGGACCCCGCCCGGGCTGATGAGCTGATCCAGCAGGCCAACCCGATTCATCCGGCGTTTATGCCCATCAGCGTTCAGGCGCTGGCCAAGTAAGGACACCCCGTGAAAGACGACGAACTCTATCTGACCTCAGGCGATCAGGTGGTCACCGGCTGGACAGATATTCGGGTCACGCGGGGCATTGAGCGCTTGCCCAGCGACTTCAATATTGGCCTGACTGAGCTGTACCCCGATGAACTGGCGCACCTGGTCATCGAGCCCGGCGCCCCCTGCCAGGTGCGTCTAGGTGAAGATCCGGTGATTACCGGCTATGTGGACCACTTTGTACCGAGCATTGGCCCGGGCGATCATTCCATCCGCGTCAGTGGCCGGTCCAAGTGTTCAGACCTGGTGGATTGTGCCGCCGAGTGGTCGGGGGGGCAGATCAGCGCGACCACGGTGCTGGGCATCGCCCAGAAGCTGGGCTCGGTATATGGGCCATTGATCAACGGTGTGCCGGAGGGCATTGCCGTGACGACGGATGTCAAAGACCTGATTATCCTGCCGCAGACCAACCTGATGCTGGGCGAGTCGGCCTTTGAAATCATCGACCGCATGGCGCGCTTCTCGGCGGTGCTGGCCTATGACCTGGCCGATGGCAGCCTGTTCCTGACCCAGGCCGGGACCCGGCGCGCAGCCAGTGGTTTTACCGAAGGGGTGAATGTCGAGCGTGCATATATCGACTTTTCGGCGGACCAGATCTATTCGGATTACAACACCTATATCCAGTCTATCGACACCTATACCGACCTGGGCCAGGGCGGTAACCAGCTAATCCCTACCCATGACCTGAACTGCAAGCGGCACCGGGCGATGGTGATCATTTCCGAAGGGGGTGGGCTGGGCAACGAGGTGGCAGTGCAGCGGGCGCTATGGGAATCGGCCCGGCGGTTTGGCCGGTCCCGAATCATCCGTCTGACCACCGACAGCTGGCGTGATGCCTCTGGCGCCTTGTGGGAGCCCAATACCCTGGTGCCGGTGTCCTTGCCGCGCTTGAAGTTCAGGGCCGAAAGCCTGCTGATCAGTGAGGTCACCTTTATGCGCAATGCCTACTCGGGGACCACGGCCGAACTGACCTTGATGGCCCCGGAAGCCTTCCTGCCGCAGCCTATCAACCTCATGCGCCTGTATGGCGATGTCGCTCAGGTGCATCCATGAACGATGCCCACGGGGTGATGCAACGCCTATGGCGCCGCTTGCAACTGGTCACGGGCTGGGGCCGGGTCAGCTTCAGTGATGACAGCCAATCGGCGCAGTTGCTACAGATCAAACTCAATGATTCGGAAACCCGCGACGGCACCCCGCGCATTGCGGAATTTGGCTTCACCTCGCGGCCGCCGGATGAGTCGGATGTGGTGCTGGTGTTTCTGGGCGGTGATCGTTCGAAAGGGGTGGTCGTGGCGACGGGGCATCAGCCCAGCCGCCCCCGGGACCTGGTGCGTGGTGAAAGCATGCTCTACGACCTGTGGGGCAAGAGCATCTATCTGACAGCGGATGGCGGCATCGTGATCGAGGCGCAGGGCACCCCGGTCACGGTCAATAACGCCACGGTGGTGACGATAAACGCCTCGGAAAAGGTCCAGCTCAATACGCCGTTGTTGCAGGTGACCGGCCTCAATGGCGTCGGTGGGGTGGTTAAGGTCGGTACTGGCTGGACCGGTTCATATTCCACCCCGACCGGACAAGTCGTCACGGTACAAGACGGAATTACCACCAATTGTGTTTGAGGTGCTTATGAATCCCCAGGGATCACAACCAGTTAATACTAGCTACTTCCAGTCGCTGACTGACCAGGTTAACGGCGCGGCCAGTTGCGCAGATCTGCAGACGCTGACCAACGATGCGTATGCCTCGATCAATACGATGATCGCGAGCATTGAGGCCCAATTGGCACTGTTAGCCCCGGTGCTTAGTCTGCTGAGTGGCCCGTCGGCTAACCTGGGCGCAATCGTTACCTGGATCAACTCATTTATTGCGAGTTTCCTGACCCCGCTGACCAAGCCGTGCACCACCTATACCGCCCAGCTGGCGGAACTGGTGGCGCAGATGTCTGCGCTGTCGACCGCCATCGCGGCCAAGGCCTCAAGCTTTGAGCAGTGCGTGGTGGCAGTTCCGCCAGTGGTAACCGCGTAATGACCGATATCAGCACCACCTGGCTCGTCGAGTACGGCACTGGCGATTGGTCGATCAGTGACGGTGCCCTGGCCAGCGGCGATGACCTGGCCACGGCGGTCCTGCTCAGCCTGTTTACGGATCGCTTGGCCGATGAGTCCGATATTCCCCCGGATGGCAGTACGGATCGCCGAGGCTGGTGGGGGGACGCGGGTGAGGACATCCCTCTGGGCTCGCGCCTGTGGTTGCTGGATCGCTCGCGCCTGGACACGAAGACCGCCAATACCGCGCGGATCTACATGGAAGAGGCACTGAAATGGCTGATCGACGATGGCGTGGCCGCCAGTGTCACGGTGCTGACAGCGATTGCCGGCAACAGCCAGCTCAACACCCTGATCAATATTGCCCGCAGCGATGGCCGCGTGATCCCGCTTAGCTTCAGCTGGGCCTGGCGATAGAGCTGAACCCGCGCCCCACCCCGACCGCCTTGAGCGGTATTTTTTTGCCTGGAGTTTATCCGCCATGCCATTTGCAAGACCTTCACTCTCGGACCTGCGGTCGATGGTGGCCGCTGATATCACCTCGGGGCTGCCGACAGCGGACGGCCTGTTGCGATTCTCCAATTTACAGATCATGGGCAAGGCGGTGGCGGGCCTCGGTCATCTGAATTACGGCTATCTGGACTGGATCGCCCGCCAGGGGGTGCCCTACACCGCGTCCGGCGAGTTTTTGGAAGCCTGGGCGGCACTGAAAAAGGTCTATCGGAAAACCCCTACCGCCGCTGGGGTGTTGCCTGCGGCACCGGGGGCGGTGACCTTCCCGGCGACCCCCGGGGTAATGATTGCCGCTGGTACGCAAGTGGTGCGCGCCGACACGGCGACCTTCAGTGTCCAGGCTCAGGCGACGGCCGGGGCGGGGAACACCATTACGGTCCTGGTCAGTGCGGACGTGGTCGGTGAGGCGGGCAATACCCCAGCCGGCAGTTTGATGACCCTGGGTGCTTCGCTTCCCGGGGTGCAGTCGACAGGGGCGGTCACCGCCGTGATCACCGGCGGTGCGGACCAGGAGCAAGACGATTCGCTGTTCAGCCGCATGCTGGCGGCTTACCAAAGCACGCCCAATGGTGGCTCCAGCAACGATTACGTGCTCTGGGCCGAGGCGGTTCAGGGGGTGACCCGCGCCTGGTGTACGCCGAATGGCTTCGGCACCGGCACCGTGGTCGTGTATGTGATGTTCGATGATGCCAATTCGGCCTACCTGGGGTTTCCCCAAGGCACGAATGGGATCTCATCCAGCGATAACCGGGTGACGGCTCCGAGTCTGGCGGCTGGCGATCAACTGACGGTGGCCAACAGCCTGTTCAGCCTCCAGCCAGTGACGGCAATGGTGTACGTCTGCGCGGCGCTGCCCAAGCCGATCAACTTCACCATCACCGGCCTGACCGGGGCTTCTGCCACGGTCCGCGCCGCGATTGCGGCGGCCATCGCCGAGCTGTTTGTCGAGCAGGGCGCACCGCAGGCGGATGGCTCCTTTGTCGCTCTAGGCGACATCGAGTCGGCCATCGCTGCCATCGCCTCGACCAAAGGCTTTGTCATCACCGCCCCGGTGGCCAACCTGACGAACACCGCCGGCTACCTGCCGACGCTGGGCAGCATCATTTATGGGTGATGCCGCCATGTCGAAATATTCGTTTTCCAGTGCTGACTTTACTTCGGCCCTGCTGGGCTTGCTCCCGCGCGGGCGCGTATGGCCCAAGGATCTGAGCAGCATTCAAGCGCAGGCCGTGTCCTGTTTCGCCCCGACCTTCCAGCGCCTGAGTGATAGCGCTGTGGGCCTGCTGGGCGACATGTTCCCCGCGACCACGATCAACTTTCTGGGCGAGTGGGAGGCCACTCTGGGCCTGCCCGATCCTTGCGCAGGCATGTCACCCACCTTTCAGGGTCGGCGCAACCAGGTGCTAGCCCGCTTCACCAACAGCGGCGGGCAATCCATCCAGTTCTTTCAGGCGTTTGCCCTGGGGCTGGGGTACGCCGTGACCGTCACGCAATACGCTCCGTTTCGCTGCGGGCAAAGCATCTGCGGTCAGCAGCTCGGCGGCCTCGACTGGTTTTTCGCCTGGGCGATCAATGCCCCGATCAACACCATCAGCCACTTCCAGTCCGGGCAATCGGCCATGGGCGAGCCCTTGTCCTGCTGGGGCAACACGGTGCTGGAGTGCGAGCTGTCCGAAGCCAAGCCCGCCCATACCATTTTGCAATTCCATTATTCGTGAGGCCCTAGATGTATCAAATTGATAACTCAACCGCCGTTGCTGTCATCCCCGCGAGTACGGCGGTAGGTTCGCCCGGTTTTTTCACCGATGGCAACCCGGTGAGCAATATTCCGGCGACGATCCTGCCCGCCGAATTCATGAACATGCTGATGATGGAGATGCTGGGGGTTCTATCTGCTGCTGGCGTTGCACCGTCAAAGTCGAATTTCACCCAGCTGGCTACAGCGATTCGCGGCGTGAACCGACAGGCCGCTATCCTTGCTGATACTGGCATTGCCGGCGCCTACTCGGCGGTGAACGTTCCGGCGCTTACTGCGCTTCCGTCCACCGGCTACGCGCAGTGGGTCAACATCGCGCACGCCAACCCCGGGGCGGCGACTTATGCGCCGGATGGCCTGGCCGCTAAGCCGATCTATGGCTTGGGTCTGCAGCCACTTCAGGGTGGCGAACTGCCCGTGGGCATCGCCGTGCTGCGCTATCTGGTCCAGGCGGGGGTAAACAGCGGTAATGGTGCCTGGATTATTACTGAGGCGCTGGGCGGGGCCGTCCAAGTCGCTCCCGGCTCAGCCTCCAGCCATGCCGCCACTATTGGTCAACTGCAATCCGGCAGCCCGAGCTTTGCCGCCGATACTGGGGTGGCCAATGCCTATGTGTGCGCCTTCACGCCCGCGCTTACGGTTCGTAATGAATCGGCCCCGCTGCGGATTAAGGTAAAAACCACCAATACCGCAGCCTGCACGCTCAATGATGGCCTTGGCGTGGCCCCCTTGGTAGGTGGAGCGCATACACCGCTTCAGGGTGGCGAACTGCTCGCCAATGGTGATGCGTGGGTGCAGTGGAATCCCAGCGTGGGCGCCGGGTCTTATGTCCTGCTGTTTTGCACAGGCGCGGCTGAGCAGGTAGCCACGGCCACGAAAAGCCAGCATGCGATGCAGCTCGGCCAGGCCGTCGGCCGCGTACTCAATATCCAGGAGTTTACGGCGAGCGGAACCTACACGCCCACGGCCGGCATGAATAACGCTCGGGTGCGAGGGGCGGGCGGCACTGGTGGTAGCGGCGGAGTTGCAGCCACCGCGGCTGCACAGACCGCAGTGTCTGGCGGCACGGCGGCGGGTAGTTATTTTGATGCGTGGCTTTCGGCAGCAACAATCGGGGCTAGTCAGTCGGTAATCGTTGGCGGAGCGGGCGCTGCGGGTGCGGCGGGCGCAAACGGTAGTGCGGGGGGTGCGACCTCATTCGGAGCTCTACTTAACGCCCCGGGTAGTCTAGGTAGTGGTGCCGCAGGAGCAGTATCCACCAGCTCGGCAGGCGTATCTCCGGGCGGGGCTCAGGGGGCGATTGCTACGGGAGGCAACATTGTTAATGGTGTCGGCAGTGCTGGCGCCTCAGGTCTGACAGTTAACGGCGGTACTGCGCCTGGTGCGGGAGGATCTTCACATCTTGGCGCGCCAGGTGCGTCAGGCGTAACAAACAACCCATCGGCAGCAGCCAAGGGTGGCACTGCTGGATCTTCAGGCATTCTAATCATCGAGGAATACGCATGAGTAATTACGCACTGATTGAAATCTCTACGGGCATGGTAGTAAACACCATTGTTTTAGATGACAGCGCAGCCTGGGGCCCTCCGGACGATTGTATCGTCATTCAGACGGATGTCGCCAGTATCGGCTGGACCTATGCGGATGGCGCGTTTTCTGCCCCTCCGGCTGTACCTCCGACTACTGTCGAGATTTTGGCAGCCAATACCAGAACTCAAACACTGCTACTTACAGCTGCAACGCAGGCCATGACGCCTCTGCTTCTATCCTTGCAGCTGGGAAATGCCACGACTGATGAGACTGCTTTGGCGAAGTCGTGGCAGGCCTACTATCGAGCAGTGCAGGTGGTAGATCTAACGGTAGAATCGCCGACATGGCCGGACATTCCGGGGTAATAAGCTCCATAGGTACCGTCCGCTCGGTCTTGGAAGATGCGCCGGAACTAATGTCGCTAGCGCATCATGATAATCCGAGATTCAAACGCTATAGTTTCAGCGCTCCGGATCCAATAATCATCTTGGCTATATACATTGAGCCTTCAACGTTTAGGTGTATAGAGTCTCGGTACAGAAGATCGTTTTTGTTTGCCATACTGCAGGTTTTTTCGCTGCAGAAAAACTGATCTACTGGTACAAACCTTGCCCTACTCGCAGCCTTGACTGAGTCCATGAGTATGCCAAGATAATAAGATTTTTCATTTATGTGTTCCTGCAAAGGCATTTCGCAGTTGTTATCGCTCAAGCTGAATCGGCGACCATATTTGCACTTTTCCGGACTGAACGAAAAAACGGGTATATCGCCAAATAGGTATACTGACTTCCCGGAGTCGAGCAGCATTTTCAAAGTTTTCGTAATGCTCAGCTCTGGGTCTTTTACTCCTGGCTTTATTTTGTCGGTCCATAGCGCGCTTATTATTATCGTTTTGATATGCTTGTCTTGGGAAATTAGCTCTAGTGCTTGCGTGAATTGCGGACTGTCAACTCCCGGAAGCTCTAGCTGTGTGAATGCGCCGACATTTACTCCTTTGAGCTGGTCAGCCATTCCTGGAAGAAGTTGCTCGGCGTGGCTGTCGCCAATTATTAAGGTGTCGATCTGAGTGTTGGGCTGAGATTGAAAGCACCTATATCCATAAACTGGATCCAGCGAGGAAAGCTCTTTTAACTTTTGATTGGAGCACTTCGAGAATTTTGTATTCATGTATATGATGTATGGGTCCCTACCTATGTCGTTAGAAAATTTTGCGACAGGGGTTGCGCCTACCCGAGAAGAAAACCCTTCATTCACGTATATAGCGATAGATGCCATTACTGTTAGGAGCATGAGGAGGACAAGCGACAGTGTTTTTGTCTTGCTTCCAGAGCCTATTGCTCGTACAGGCTTTTCTACAAACTGATAGGTTGCCCAAGCGAATGCTGTGGCTGCTATTACTGCCAGTACTCGAACGTAAATCGCTGGCGTTTCGCTTTCAATTATTCGCACAAAAGAAAGCAGTGGCCAGTGCCAGAGATACAGCGGGTAACTGATTAGGCCGACTAATACCATCAATCGATTAGAAAGCAGCGTGCGATTTACCACCCCGCGTGCGCCCGCCGAAATCAAAAGTGCTGCGCCGCAAACCGGAATCAGCGCGAGCTCTCCAGGGAATGCATGGTCACTAGTGATGGTCAGAAGGCCAAGCACAATCAGCGCCGCCCCTGCCAGGGACATGACGTTGGCAAGGCGTGCAGATGGGCTGCAGCGCTCAGCCAAGCAGGACAGCAGTGCGCCAACCAGAAGCTCCCAGAATCGCGTTTGCGGGGAGTAGAAATCAGCCGTAGGGTCGTTTACGGACTGGCAAATATTAAGGACCAGAGACACAGCTATGAGCAGCCCAATCGCAGTCGGAAGGTGTAAGCGCAGCCTCCATATGGCGAGCAGCAGCAGGGGCCAAACGAAATAGAACTGCTCCTCAACGCCCAGACTCCATAGATGAAGCAGCGGTTTTGTATCAGCAGTAACATCGAAGTAGCTTGTTTCGCTCCACAGAACTAGATTGGAAACGAACCCGGCTCCTGCAATTGAGTGCTTGGCGAGCAACTTGTATTCATCGCCGAGCAACGCGAACCAGCCGAATACGAGGCAGGCGATCATAATCGTAATAAGCGCTGGGAAAATTCTGGCAATACGTCTTGAATAAAAATTTGCGATTGAGAATTTTTCTACTTGAAGTTCTTTGATAAGTATCGAAGAAATTAAGAAGCCTGAGATTACAAAGAATATGTCGACCCCGACGAACCCGCCAGCAAGTAGCGAGGGGAATGCATGAAAGAGCACAACTGAAATAACTGCAACTGCGCGCAACCCATCAATATCACTACGGTATTGAATCGGCGAGTGTTTCGCGGCGCCCTGCAATTTATCCTCAAGCTTTAACGACGTCATTGTTTAATAAATCTCCAGTGCTCTGCCTCACTGCGAAGCGGGTATAGCCTAACCGCTGGCTATCTTCCGTCAACGCCAAATTGCCGATTAAATTAATTTTTAGGTGAAACCATTCCCATCCCCCAGCAGCAGGTGCTGCAGATCCTCCCGAACGCTGACCCAGTTGCCGGCGTTTTATATTTGCGCCAGATGTATTGATCTAGCTATCCACCGAATACCCCACCCGCCTTGAGCGGGTATTTTTTGCCTGGAGAAAAGTAAATGCCCATTGCTCGCGGCCTCAGAAATAACAACCCCGGAAACATCGACTACAACCCACGCAATGACTGGCAGGGCCAATTGCCGCCCGACCCTACCATCGAGAAGCGCTTCGCTCGTTTCGACTGCCCTGAAAATGGAATTCGGGCACTGGGTAAGCTGCTCATCAACTATCGCGGCAAGGATGGCATGCCCGGTATCGGCCTCAATGGCATCGACACCGTACGCGAGACGATCAATCGTTGGGCGCCCTCCGTGGAGAACGACACCGAGGCTTATGTTGATGCCGTAGCTGATGCTGCTGGCGTAACGCCGAACGCGCCTATCAACATCCGCACACCGAGCATCTTGCTGGGGGTAGTGACCGCAATCATCAAGCATGAGAACGGCGGCAACCCTTATGCGCCGGCAGTCATTGCGGAAGGCGTGCGGCGGGCATTGGTATGAACGATCAAGTCGCAAAGCTCATCGGGGCTCTGGTGGTCGCGCTGGCCCTGATCGGGATCGGCGCAGCAGGCGCATGGAACTGGCAGGCCAACAGCTACGACAAGCAACTCGCCACCCAGAAGTCCACCTTCGACACTGATCTGACCAGCATCGCCAACGATGGCGCGGCCCAGTCACGCCAGGCTCTCGCCAAACAACAATCCGCTGAGCAGGCCCTGGCCGCTCTCGATCAGAAAGCCACAGAGGAAAAAACGAATGCACTCGCTGAAAATGACAAGCTGCGCGCTGATATTGCTTCTGGTGCTCGCTGGCTGCGCATCGCGGGAAGTTGTAGTGCCAGTGGCGGCAGCGTGCCCAGCACCGCCATCAGCTCCGGCATGGGCGATGCAGGAACCGTCGAACTCTCTCCAGCTTCTGGATCAACTATTCTTTCCATCAGGGCCGGGATCATTGCCGACCAAGCAGCCTTGAAGGCGTTGCGGTCGTATGTGATGAATGTGTGTCGATAGGGATGTGTTCGTTCGGCAGGACATATAGAGATGGCTGCGACCCATTCGTGCTGGGCTCCCGCAGTTATACGTGGACGTGGTAATTGTGATGTAGTAGGTTTGCGACCATTAAATATGGATATTTGGATGCGCATGACTAACAGTACTTGTCCCGTATGCAGCAGCAATCTTTCTGCTGGAGTCCAGTCGTGGCACTACAAATGCCGTGCTTGCCTCTACGAAAAAAGCAATCTGCAGCCCTCTATTAACGAAACATCATCACACAAACTCGTTAATGAGCCTGAAAGGGAAGCTGGCCTTCGCGAAATTAGGATGGGTAATTTCCGACAGCTGTTGAGAGAAATAGTTTTACTTAAGCCTTCTGGCGGAACGCTAGTCGATGTTGGCTGTGCTCATGGATGGTTTTTAGAAGCAGCAAAAACCCAATTCAACGTTCTTGGCATTGAGCCCGACGAAGCAGTATTCAACGTTACAGCAGGAAAGGGATTGCCAGTCAGGAAGGGATATTTTCCGGATGCACTGGAAGCCGGGGAAGCATTCGACGTAATAGTGTTCAACGACGTTGTAGAGCATATACCTAAGATAGAAGAAGTACTGAAAGCGTGCCATGAGAGACTTAATGGGGATGGCTTACTCGTATTGAATCTGCCAAGCAGCGATGGCATTTTTTACCAAATCTCTAGAATATTCACGAAGGTAGGTAAATTCAGTTTTTTTGAACGGCTATGGCAGAAGGGCCTTCCTTCACCTCACGTTCACTACTTCAACGCTAAAAATATTTCCGAGCTTCTGACAAAGAGTGGATTTGTAACTATAAAATCGGGAACGCTTCCTACGCTTGGCCTGCACGGGCTTTACACCAGGATTTCTAATGCCGGGAAGATTAGCATTGCATCACGAATCTTTATTTATTGTGTAGTGGCAGCATCTCTACCAATATTACGTCTGCTCCCGAGCGATATCGTATACGTCATAGGCAGAAAAGCCTAAGCGTGGCTCCCCGATACCGGGTCGGTCTTCCGCACCCGGTCAGCCCTCCGTCGAGTTATCCATGCTTGTAATTGACGTTGAGTCTAAATGAAAGTTAACTGTATGGATAAGCAGTTATAGGGCTGCGCCATGTACTTTTTTATTCGGTAGATGAGGCGACGCGAAGCCGCTTTACCCTGGAATAAAATTCATGCCATCTTTCCGCTGGAGGGCGACATCTATGTCCAGTCAGCTCAGTGCGAAGCGTTGAACCGGAATGCGGAGATAGCCACCGTCAGGAAGAGCAATCCGGTCGGGCCGGAGCAGCTCAACCCCTTGCTCGATGTCAGGCTGTCAGGGATGGCTACCGGTGGATTCGCGCTGAGTTGGGTAATTGCACTGACTTGCCCACCCGTTAGCATTCGACCTGACCAGCCTTTTGCATCGGACTTGACCGGCAGAAGTCGAATCATAGCTGCTCGTTATGGTTTCCAGGATATTGGAGACGCTTCACAACCCAGCACAAAAGCTTCACGTTTTACCTCTTTTAAAACAGACCGAAACACATAATCCGCTCTTCTTCATCTCATCCGAAAAACTCAATCGGATGTGCGCCCCCGCACGATCGGCTATCGCCTTTACAATCGATAAACCCAGCCCGGAGCCTGCTTCATCGGTTCCCAAACTGCGGTAGAACGGATCGAACACCAGCATTTGTTCTTCTGCGCTGATGCCTGGGCCTGAGTCCTTGACTTGAAGGATCACTGTTTCCTGCGCCAACTCGACCGTCAAGTCGACTCGTCCGCCAATGGGGGTATAACGGATAGCATTATCCACCAGATTCTTGACCAGGATTAACAGATCCATTGCGTTGATATTGACCTGTACGTCTTCGATGCTTTCAACACCGATATCGATGCGCTTGCGCTCTGCCAGCGGCAGTAAGTCCTCTAGTACCCGTCGATAGACTTCATGGACTGAAACTGATGTCTGTGATCGATCCGAGCTTGATTGTGCTGCCGCCAGGGCCAGCAGTTGATCGATCAATTGTCTGCTGCGTTCAATTCCCCGAGACAATGGCAAAAAACGTTCATAGGCCGCCGCCGACATTTCTATGGCTGACAGTCGCTCGGCTTGTAGTGACAGGGCCGTCATCGGGGAACGCAGTTCGTGGGCTGCGTCGGCGATGAAGCGACGCTGGGCTTCCATGGACTGCGCAACGCGCGTCAACAATCGATTGATGGCCACGACGAAAGGTCGGATCTCGGTTGGCAGGTGGTTATCGTCGATAGGATGCAACGCCTGTTCGTCGCGCTGATCGATTTCGTCCGAGAGGGTTGCTATGGGACGGAACAGTTTGCGTATCAGATCGCTAACCACCAGCAACAGCACCGGAAACAGAATGAGAAACGGCAACAGACTACGCCAAGCGCTCTTTCGCGCCTCTTTTTCACGCACGTCAGCTTCTTGGGCGACAACGATGCGTTCGCCACCGACCATTGTTCTAACCAGCACGCGAAAATTTTCGCCTGCCACGCTCAAGGTCGACAAGCCATCGGCTAGTCTTGCCGGGAAGGGCAACGGTGTTGTTGCGTCATCACTGCCGGTCGCTTTACTGCTGTCGGTCAGGTATTGGACGATAACCCTGGACTCTTCGTCGTCGCCAACTACCTGTTCAACCATAGGATAGTGAAAGGTCATCTTTTGCCGATCAAAAAGGATGGCCACTTGACGCAAGGTCTCGTCCTGCATTTCGTGCGTCTCTTTAATCGCAGAGACAAAAGCGAAAAAACCTGCCAGTACCGCCACGATCAGGATGGCCAGCGACAACGTTACAGACAAACGTACCTGTACCGAGTCATTCAAGCGCTTTTTGAAACCATCCATCCCATTCCCCTGACATTCTTGATGACATGGTTCCCCAATTTTCGCCGCAGTGCATGAATCAGAAACTCCACCGCATTGCTTTCCACTTCATTACCCCAGCCGTAAATACGGTCTTCCAGCTCACTGCGCGAGAGAATGGAACCAGGTCGTATTAATAGGGCCTGTAACAGGGCGAACTCGCGGCTGGAGAGTTGAATGTCGGGGGTTTCGGCGGTAGCCGCTTGTTTGGATAGCAGATCCAGCGACACTACACCGTTGTCCAGCACTGACTGGGCACTGCCGCCTTTGCGGCGTAAAACGGCGCGCATACGTGCCAGTAACTCTGCCATTGCGAAGGGTTTGAGCAGGAAGTCGTCCGCGCCGCCGTCGAGGCCGCGCAGGCGATCATCGAGTCCATCCCTTGCGGTGATGATCAGCAACGGTACCGGGTTGTTGCGTCCACGAATGCCATCGAGGACATCGAGCCCGTCTTTGCCGGGCAAGCCGAGATCCAGCAGCACCATGTCATAAGCTTGTGTTTCCAGTGCTGCAAGGGCGGTGAGTCCGTTTTTTACCCAGTCTGCGGCGTAGCTAGCATCGTTCAGCGCGCCTTGAATGGCATCCCCAATCATAGGGTCATCTTCGACCAGCAATATCCGCATTTATCACTCCAGAAAAAGGCGCGCCGATCATGACCGTCGCGCCTGTATTGAAGCATCTGGGCCGGCGTTTGTCCGTCGCCGGATCAACGCAATGTGCGGCTGTCGGTCACTGCTTGCCCTTCATGGAGTCGAAGGCTTTCAACAGATCATCCATCGAAGCCTTGCAATAGCCCTGCTTCGGTGTGCTGGCGCGCAGGGCGTCGAGTGCCCTATCAATGGCTTTGTCCAGCACATGCCAGTCACTTGCAGCCCGGGGTTTGATGCCAGCTTCGGCGGAGTCCCAGGACGTTTCCAGATCCTTGATGCGGGTTTTCGCCCCCGGCAGGTCATTTTTATCGACGAGCGCGGCGACATCGGTGGCGATGGTGCGGAACTCGGACAGATCGCCCAGTTTTGAACCGGACTGGGCGGATGCGCTCACCGATGTGTTCGGCGTGCCGGCACCGGGTTTGTCCGCAGGTTTCGAGCAGCCGGCGGCGACGCTGAGTAAAAAGATCGACGAGACGATGGCAACGTGGCGAATGACATTTTGAAGTGGACGCATGACAAATCCTTGATTGGCTTTTGAAGGGTTACTGAGTGACGGTTTTGCGGTTGCCAATGCTGATTTGCGCGACCGCAACCAGAAGAACAATGACGCACAGGAAGATAGCGCTGGTCCAGGCGGCGCCCATGCCGAGGCCGCCGTAGGTTTTGGCCTGGGTCAGCAAGTCGCCGAGGGAGGCGCCAAACGGACGGGTAAGGATGTAGGCGATCCAGAAGGTAAGCACGACATTGCCGCCCAAGCGCCAGGCCACCAGGGTGGTGGCGATCAGCCCACCGAAAATCACGGCGCCGAGGGTGAAGCCCAGGCCCAGCGCTTCAGTGGCTAGGTCGCCCGCTGCTGTGCCGAGAGCAAAGGTGCAAAGCACTGTCGTCCAGTAGAAAAGCTCCCGTCGCGGGGTGACGATTTCGCGGATCGACAGGTTGTGCTCCACCCGGTACCAGACCAGGAAATTGATCGTCAGCAGAACGGCAAAGACCACCGTGCTGGTGTACAGGCTGATGTCGAGCATGTCGGTCATGATGTCCGTGATCTGTGTCCCGACGATGCTTACCAGCACCACGGTTAACCAGTAGATCCGGGGTGAATAGGCCTTGGTACGCAGTTGGAAACACAACGCGAGCGCTAGCAAGACGGCCATACCGATGCTCGTCCAACCAGCGCCAAAACCGGCATCCACGGCCAGAAAGTCCGCTCCGGTTTCACCCACCGTCGTGGACAGAATCTTGATCACCCAGAATGACAGCGTCACCTCGGGTACTTTGTTGAGCCATCCGGATTTTTCGGGATTCATGTGCGGGTAGCCTCTCCTGAGCGGCGCTGAACTTGCGCAGGGGGGAAGATACTTAGCGAAACTTAGCTGAGACTGAGGGACGGCAATACGATTGCCGCAGTTCTCTTGCCGGGTAGATCGCTGAAGGCATTACTCCGGATTTGGGAACGTTACATATTACTTCCGCAGCCTATTCTGGAGGCTGGCATGCGCAATTGTCTGAATCGGAACCGATCGGCAGTTTTCTACCGATCATGGCTACGAAGCGTGTTGGTCAAATCCGAAGCAATCGTTGGTCAGATCAAATGCAAACACGGGAATCAAGTGGAGTGCAATTTCGCACTGAGTAGCGTGGAAGAGATTGACTGCTTTCTTTATGCGCAGTCGTGGTATTGCAAGTCGCGTGATTGAGATTGTGTTCGGTCGGCAGGACGCCGGGGAAGGGTATTTGCTCGTACCACTTTCTGTACCAAATGAGGTTTTTTCAGGGGGTTTCAGGGGTGTTTATTGCCCCGCAAAGCCCCTATATCCCCATTTCCTAATACTCCAGCTAATCCGCACATGGTGCTTAAACCCTATGTGTTCCGGACCTTCCAGGGCTATGGGTGCTTGGCACATACCCACTGCGATACCTCAAACCAGGTGTTCGCAGCACGCTCAACCCATAGCGGTCAGGTCCTGTTTTGGAACGGACATAGTGCTCTGATCTTTCACCCGTTCCTTCCGGCGCAAACACATCATCAGAGCGCGCCGCCGTAAGTGGTCGTGCTTTTTCGAGTACATGCAGCGCTCGATCGTTCAATAGAACTTCCCGAGTGGTCTTGGTTGGGGGCTTTTCCCAGACGCTTCCATTGATGAGTATCCGGCAAGGTCGGGCGGTTCGCTGTCGCCGGTCGACCTCGCTACAGCACGGGGCCGTCAACGCCTCCGGGCACATACCGGTATAAGAAAAAGCGTAGAAATTACGTAAGGTGATGGGGAGGCATATGCATCGGAAAATTAATCAACACGCTCCGCTGCTCTGGCCCCGGAGCTTCGGGATGGAGCTTGTTTTCTGATGGCGCTGAGGGGGACTTCGCTGAGTGGCGTGATTCCAATTCATGGTCTATTTGTGTATTCCGGCGCGGGGCCGGCTCAAGGAGATTGCCATGCATTTGGTTGTGGAAAGACCTTATCCCGTGGACTACATCCATCCAAACGGAGAGCAAGCAAAGATCGACTTCATTTGGGGGGATCCAAAAAGTATGGCGCCTATCGGAATTACTATTTGGCTCAGGGCTGGCAATGACAGCGTAAAACTCGGCGAGGAAATGGGCGAGTGGCGCACCTTTGGCGAGGCCTTGCGACACGGCATCAATCTCGCGTTCACTTGGCTTAGTCGCTGAAACTGAACGCTTGATGACAGTGCTCATGCCGCCAGCAGCTGTGCTTGCTGGCGGGGTCCCTGCTGGACGGCTCGATGATTGAATCGGCCTTTTCCGTGGCCGACGACAAGAGGGGGCCCCGGTCTGGCTTAAATATGTAACCACGCCAGTGTGCCCAGCACGACGCTGACACCCACCGCACTGTACGCCACCTTTTTGAGCCACTCTTTGCGCGTCAACAAGGTAATCGCCGCCAGCGAAATAGCGATCTGAATTGCCGTCATCGCCTGCGCCCAGCGGTGATGCTGATGCAGTGCCAACTCTGACTTTTCATCCCACGCTCGCGCCTCTGTCTCAAGGGCTTCAGCGTTCTTGCGCACGGTTTCTTTTTCATTTTTATAGCGCAGGGCTTCGGCGGTGTAATGCGCGGCATCCAGGCCGGGGATATGGATCGCCAGTTCAGAAAGGTTTTGCCGACTGGATTTAGCCTGGTAGTAATTCCACAGGTTGGACGCTTCGGTTTTTTTGATCGCGGCGTTGTTCTTGTCCATTGCGGCTTCGCTCTCCGTGGAGCCGGCCTGATAGCTGAGCAATGCGCCGAGGGTCGCCATAATCGCCGTCATCACCGCTATCTTGCCCGCGAAATTGTCGCCGCTGGCATGGGCGTGTTTGTTGACGTGTTCCAGATGATGTTCGTGCGGGCTGGGGACTTCGAAGCCTTCAGACATGGACGTTGATCTACGCGAATGGATAAGTGTCGAAGTGTAAACGCAGGATCGACGGAGGCGCCATGTCTCGATCTGCGATTTGCCCCCTTTTCATCGCTGGATGAAAGCGCCGCCCCACAGAGCACACAGCAGCAGTATTTGGCCCGGTATCACGTGCCGGGAAAACGTTGCCCCGCCACTGGTCCACGCGACCAGGCATTTTGTGCAGGCATTGCTGCTCATGGCCGCTAGAATCGGCAGAACAGCACTGGCCGCCGGCAGTTGACCGGCGGCTACCAACGAGGCGACAGAGGCAGAAGGGGCGTGGGTGTCGGCAAAGCCACCCAGAACCGTGGCAATAAACACGCCGCCTTGACCGAACCAGGCCAATAGCGCTGCAGACATTAGCGAGATGCCCGCGATACTCACGGCGACCAGCAGCGCCAGCTTGATGCTGAAAGCACCACCGACATCATCGGCAGGACTGCTTTCGGTGTTTCTCCCCAAATAAATGAATATCAGGGCATAGACCAGGGTGGTCGTGAATCCCAGGGACAGGGGCAGCCACATCAGTTCGAGGGTCGGGAGGCTGACTGCGGCCAGGACCAGGCTCATTTGTACGAGGGTGGCGAGCGAGGACAGAATGGCGGCGGTGCTGGCCGGCAGCATCAGTGCCGGTTCTTTACGCGCACGACTTCCCATGACCGCGATGGTCGCAGCGCTTGAAGCGAAGCCCGAAGCGATGCCGGTGATGGCGAGTCCATTGCGTGTGCCGAGCAAGCGCATGGCCACATGACCGGCGGCTCCAACCGCCATTATCAAGACGGTGAGTGTCCAGACTGTGCGCAAGTTGATCGCAGCGAACGGACCGATAAATCGATCAGGCACAAGGGGCATTATGACCAGCGCGGCGGTGGCCAGGATCAGACCGTCACGGACCTCTCTCTCGGACAACTGCGTGCGGACAAAGTGATGCAGGCCCTGACGATAGGTGAGCAACAGTGACAGGACGACGCCGAAGGCAATGGCCAGAGCAGGATCGATTGAGCACAGCCCGCCCAGCACCAGAACCAATAGCAGGGCAATCTCTGTGGTCAAGCCAGGGTCCTGACTGCGGGCTTTGAAATAGGCAATGGCCGCCAGTACGGTCACGCCAAGCAGCGTAATGGCAAGCAACAGCTCCCCACCCAACAGCATGCTGACGTAGCCAAGCAATGAGGTAATGGTGAATGTCCGCAGGCCGGCAAAGCTACGGTCCTTGCCCTGGCCTTTCCTGCGCTCGCGCTCCAACCCCACCCATAGACCAATGCCCAGGGCGGCGGCGAAATTGGCAATACTGTCGAAATCATCCACAGCGTGTTATTTCCTTTTGGCTGGATGCTGTGCACGCACCCCAATGGTTGTGCCGCTAAGAGAGTAAGCCATTGTTTATCCCTTGGCGGCCCGCAAATCCACACCTTGCTGTTCAAAGCAGAAGGGCTGACCTCGTCGGTGCTAACTGTTTACCTCAGTTGAACCCTCCGAATACATAACGTGGTCAGTCCTATTCATGTCAGCAGGTTGTATTTTATGACTGTCTCACCCCGTTCAAACGCTAAAAAACCGGTTCAACCCAACCTCGATTTCATCAAGAGCAAGATCCCCGCCTGGCTAAAGGAGGCAAACCCCACGCTGCGTGAAACCCTGCGGGTGCAAATGGCAGTCAGTAGTTTTTCGAGAAAGCGGGTTGCCGAGGTGCTTAAGGAACTGCAGAGCATCGACACTTTCGCCGAGCCGTTGTTGACCAAGGCGTTGCACGACTGGTTCAACGTGAAGGTGGATGTGCGCACCGCGATGTTCTTTAACCGCAACGTCGACTACAGAAGGTCCAGCAGCAGTCTGCTGGAGGCTGCGCTGCAAAACTTCGAAGCGCACGAGGGTAACGATGGTGGCTTCAAAACAGGCTCTGGCGTGTTTCTCAATGAGCACTCTGGAGAGCGTCTGCCCATTACCCCTGAACAGTTTGCCCGTGCTTGTCGCAATCTGAACCTGGGGCAGCTTTATCAGGATCACCTTGATTCGGTATTTCAACCCTACACCGGGCTGGATGAAAATCCCGCAGCGGTACGCGCTAATCGTCGAGCGCTGTTCCTGGTCAGTGAGAAGGATGCGCTATCGGTGGAAATCACTGTCGCACGCATCAAGGGGGATATCAGCGAAAGCGCCTATCAGATGATGTTGCAGGTGGCCGCTCAGCGCTCGGAGACTTCACTGGCGAGTGTCGTACGATTAACCCTGTTCGAGACGCCGATCCATAAAATAGTGGTGATCAGCGCGGATCGAAGCCATGAGGATGGAAAGGCGTTGCCCTGCGTGGCGTATATCCCGGGAGACCCTCTGCACCCATTGAAGGAGTACGCCTCAACTGCTGATTTCGCCAAGGCGCTGACCGAGCGTTTAGGGTCAGCGGATTATCAGCAGTTCTTCAGTCGCTTTATCACTCAACGGCAACGGCCTGCTTTTTTCAAAGCCCTGAACTCGCGGCTTTTTCCTTCGCTGCCTTACCGCGCCTTCACACCAGACCCTGTTCTGCAGAAGGGCGCTGCTGATACGTCCTTGATCAAAAGACTGTTCCCCAGTCCGAGAGCCGTCTGGACGCAAACACTGGATAAAAATGCCACCCTGAGCTTCGGTGAAACAGCACTGGTGGGTAACCTGTTCGTGACGCTTTACCGTCAGCAACTGCAACAAGTGCTCGATGATGCGCGCTACTTGGCGGTGCGCACCGACGATGAGGATTTCAAGAGCAGCCTGGCCTTCTACGATGAGTTTCTGGGCATTGGTTTGAGTGTCCTGAATCTCGCGGCTTTTTTCGTTCCGGGTGTGGGCGAAATCATGATGGTGGTGGCCGGCGCGCAGTTGTTCAATGAGTTCTTCGAAGGTATCGAGGCCTGGAATCACGCTGAAATGGAGGAAACGCTGGCGCACCTTTTTGGTGTGGCAACTAATGCGGCCTTGATCATTGCGTTGGGGGCAAGCGGGGCGTCCCAAATGCCAGCCGTCGAAGGTTCGGCCTTTATCGACTCGCTGATCGAAGTGAAACTGGCCAATGGTCAGAGCCGCCTGTGGAAGCTCGACCTCAAGCCGTTTGAATCTGACGTACTGCTGCCTGATTGGGTCGCGGCGGATGCCGAAGGGCGCGTCACTCATGAGGGCAAGGACTACCTGCCATTGAACGACAAACTCTATCGGATAGCGCTTGATCCGGCGATCAACGCCTGGCGGATCAAACCCCCGGTCTATACCGAAACGTATTCGCCCCTCCTTGAACATAACGGCGCAGGCGCATGGCGGGTCGAGGGCGAAAGCCCGCACAGCTGGCAGATCAAAACGCTATTCAAGCGGTTGGGGCATTCGGTAGATTCCCTTTCCGAAAAAACAGCCGAGCACATTCTGGCACTCACAGGGACTGATGAAACGCGGCTGCGCAGGATCCACCTGGGAAACCAGGCCCCGACACCACAGTTGGCTGACACCATAAAGCGGTTTCGACTGGACCAGGCGTTGGTGCAGTCCGGTACGCACGAGGACTTGCCCGCGGTATTCAACGCGCAGTATCAGGCCAGCGAGGCCTCCGCCGATCCGCTCGTCAACGTGATCAAACGAGACTTTCCGAGCATTACAACGGCAGCCGCCAAGGAGATTGTAGCCGAGGCCAGTGCCGCCGAAGTTGCGCAGATGACCGGACAGCAACGCATACCCGTGCGTCTGGCAGGACAGGCCCGTGTCTATGTGCGGGAAACACAACTGAACCGTGCCTATGAAGGGTTTTTCCTTGCTTCGGGCAGTGCTCACCCAGACACCCTCAAGCTCGCGCTGGTCTCGTTTGAAAAGCTGCCGGGCTGGCTGGCGGACCTGACGATAGAGGTCCGACAGGGCTCCACGAGTGGTCAGTTGCTGAATCGTGTCGGCAGCCCGACGGCGTCCCAGGTTAAAACGCTGGTCAAGCGTGGCAAGACTTATCAGGCTCATGACAGCGAGGGCAACGAGCTACACGCGCCTTCTGATTTTTTTACTGCGGTTATGCAGGCGTTGCCTGACTCGGTCCGTGAGTCTATCGGCGTACCCGACGTCTGGAACGTCAGGCAGTTCAAAGAACGCCTGGCCACGGTCGCCATGGGTCAGCGCGATGAAGCTGCCAGGGTTCTCGGCCAATCGCGCGTCAGACAGATATTCACTCTGCCGTCCCGTCTGTCCAATAGCCGAATCGGCTATCCGTTGAGTGGGCGTGGGGCGATGGCAGCGGCTGTTGTGTATCAGCAAGAGAGCGTAGAGGCACTCAGTGAAAGACTGCGCACGTTTTATCCTGAAAGCGCTGATGCGGGCCACATCGACCGGTTGGCCGGCCGAGATGTAGCGCGGGTCAGCGAGCGTTTGAATGAGCAGATTCAAGCATTCGGCACCTTGCGCAATGCACTGGATGGCTGGGTCGATATTTCGGAGTCCAATCCGCTGCTGACTGCGCTGGAACGTCAAACAAGAGGGCGAATCGCAGACGAACTTTCTCGTGCCTGGCGCTACAGCGAGCATGTGATAGCCGTCATGCCAGAGCCGCGAACCACGTTTAGTCTCGATTCCTTTACCTTGCCTGACCTCTCGGATCTGCCGGATCTGCCGGATTACTACAGCAAAATTAAAGAAATCATCCTGAGCAATGTGACGGCTGACGCCGGGCAACTCGATGTGTTCTTGAGCAAATTTACAGGGCTAAAAGAACTGTCTATTACTAACGGCGGACTTTCACGTGTACCCCCAGGGCTGGCCGGATTCACCCAACTGAATTATGTGTCTATTGCCTGTCAGGACATGGTGATTGACCAGCAGGCCATGGACGTATTCATTGCGATGCCCCGGTTGCTGACGCTGGATCTGTCGGGCAATACACTGGGCAGTTTTGTCGGTAGCAGCGGGTTGAGGCTGGACACGTTGGCCCTTGAGTCGATGGGGTTGGCCGAATGGCCGCAGTGGGTCGAGGACATTCCACTGCAGGAACTCGACATATCCGATAACCAGATCGTGCATTTACCCGATCACATTGTGCAGAACCAACGCTCCAGCGACCAACATTTGACTGTCAGGGCGTATGGGAATCCGATTTCCCATGACGATCTGCAGACCGCATGGGTCAATGACAGTGGCTGGAATCAGCGCTATTCGTTGCTTGCGGATTACCCGGGCGACATCAGGCGGCTCCCCTCGCGGCGTGCGTCGTCCTCGGACTCTGAGGCTTCGGACAGTCTATTTTCCTCTCCTGAATCTTCAGACTCGGAGCCATCGACTCCAGATCCACAGGCCGCGGAGGGTGTGCATCTCTGGCAGGTACCGGGAAACGATTCACTGAACAGTCGAATCGAGCTCGCCTGGCAACGGGTTGAGGAGGCCAACGATGCCCCCTATCTGCTATCGCTGATTCAACAATTGCAAGGCAGCGAAGACTTCCGCCGGGTCCATGAAGAACTGACCATTGAAGTACTTGGGGTGCTGGAGGCCGTGGCAGAAGACGCTGAGTTGCGAGGCACGCTGAATGCGAGAGCGGCACAAGGCTGTGAAACCTGCACGGACGGTGCGCGCTTGCTGTTCAGCGATGTTCAGGTAGAGGTCTACAGCCGAAATGCCCTGTTGAACGTGCCCGAGGAAGGAAAAGGCGGCGTTTTGTTCAAGCTGGGCAAGAGTCTGTTTCGTCTCGAGGCCATCGAAGCAATCGCCGAGAAAGATATCGCCACCAGGAAGAGCATGAGATTGCTCGTCGATGAAGCCGAGGTACGTTTGGCTTATCGAACGGATCTGGCTGACCGGCTGGGTTTGCCTGCACAGCCCCACGGCATGAATTTCAGGCGAATAGCGGGGGTGAGCGAGGATGCGATCATCAGCGCCGAAGGCACCGTCTTGCAGCGCGAGCAGGCGCTTGAGTACGTTGACTCCATGATCCAAAAGCGCTTCTGGAGCGATTACTTGCACCAGCACTATGCAGCTCGGTTCGAGGAAAGGCTGACTTCGTTCGATGAGCGACTCGAAGACCTTACAGCGTCACCCCCGGCAATGGAGGGTGAGTATCTCAATCAGATAAATGCCTTGCGCCAGGAGCGAGAGGAGGAAGAAAAACGCGTGTTGAGCGAGTTGACCCTATTGGAGCGGTGGACGTTGGAAGGCATTTGATCACGGTCATTTGATCGTTTCCCGCAGAGTGCCCGACAGCCGAAGTGCATTCGGCTGTCGGGCTGTGTCGGGTGTGAGCCCCGTTCGACTTAATACCCGGTCATTTCCAGGTACCCTGTGCCCGAATGACTTCCGCTCAACTGCACTGGACCTTCCCAGTACGGGATGCGCAGGTTCATCCAGGCATTGGGGTTTAGCGCGGTCGTGGTGATGTCGAGGTGTTTACCGGGGATTTTCACTGCCCAGCGGGTTGGCAGCGCGTGCCCGGCGATGTCACTTGAGGTCAGTGGCGTGAGCTGGATCTCTTGCCCCTTCAATACCTGTGTCTGGCCGTCAGCGCTGATCCAGGTGCCTGTCAGATACGGCTCGCCGTTTTTCTGCCGCATGCGGTACAGCATCAGTTGTTCGCCGCTGTCCAGGTGCATGGAAAACCAGTCCCAGCCAGTTTGACTGGCTGTCAGTGGCTGGCTGCTCCACTCGCGGTCCAGCCAGGCCGGGCCTGCTACCTGATACGTCTTGCCGTCTATTTCGACGGTGCCTTTTGCCTGGAAATACGGCTGGCTGTAGTAATACGAAGCCTGGCCCTGTTCTGACTTTTGACTGAAGCCTTGCTCGCCTTGCAGCACCAGCGGTTGGCTGGACGTCAGTTGCAGTCGATAACTGAACGCCTGTCCACGGGCGTGCAGTTGCATGTTCGCCAGCGGGTTTTCAGCGCTTGACTGGCTGTCGAACGTCCAGTCATCGATCCACGCCTTGAACGGCGAGGCGTTAACCCCGGCCTGCTCGACGCCGCCACGGGCATAGCGTTCGGCGGCATAGTGCTGGTTGGCCGAGGTCACTGCGGCATGGCCCATCCAGATCGTCTGATTGCTCCAACCCTGCGCCTGGGTGTCGGCTTGCAGCGCGTTGCGGAACAACGTCCATTGCACGCCGAAGGTCCGGCCCTGGTCATCCTTGAGGTTGGCGGTGACGTACCACCACTCGATGCGGAAGCCGTCGTGGGCGCCGTGATCCTGCGGGAAACTGAACACCTTGCCTGGGACGACCTGGGCAAACGTAGTGGCCTCGTTACCCAGCCCGGCAAAACCATCGGCAGGTGGTTTTTGATCATCGCAGGCACTCAATAGCAGGGTGCCCAGCAAGAGCAGCAGCCATCTAATCCTCATTGGCAAAGGTCCTCAGCAGGTCGGCCGGGCGACTGCGATACAGTTTGATCAACGGCCACGCCGAGGCCAGCAAGGTCGCCAGCAGGGCCAGCGCCATCAACTGCACCAGTTGGGCAGGGAACACCTGCAACGGCAAGCGCCAGCCAAAGGCCTGCACATTGATCACCGCGTCCAGGCACCAGGCCAGCAGGAGGCCCAATGGCAGGGCGAACAACAGCGTCAGCACCGCCAGCAGCCAGGTTTGTCCAAGATTGAGCAGCATCAGTTGGTGCCGGGTCACGCCCAGCGCCCATAGCGGCGCCAGTTGTCCGAGCCGACTCTGGCTTTGGGTCAGCAGGCTGATGAACAGCGCCACTCCCGCGACCCCCAACGTCAGGCTATTGAGCGCGGCGGTGGCGGCGAAGGTGCGTTCGAAGACCTGTGTGGACCAGCCCTTGAGTCGACTTTGATCGACGATGCGACTGTCTTCCAGGGCAAAGCGCGACTGAAGTTCGCGCACCAGCGGCGGCACCGACGCAGGGGCGATGCGCAGATTGAAGCGATTGGGCGACAGCTGCGGCCAATAGCGCAGCAGGTGCTGAGCATTGACCAGCAGATGGCCCTTGGGATTGCCGTAGTCGGCGTAGATCGCGACGATGCGCGGCGACCACTGACCTTGTGGGGTGGGAATCGTCAACTGATCGCCGACCTGAACCTTGAGCCTGCGTGCCAGTTGCTCACTGAGCATCAGGGTGTCTTCCCGTGCCAGTTGATCCCAGGGATCGCCCGCCTGAGCGTCCAGCAGCGGCCAGTGCTGACGGTAGGTCGGATGATCGATAACGCCGACCACATCCGCAGGCCAGCCCTGTAGCTGGATCGAGACCTGCCAGGTGGGTAACACGGCCTGGACCTGTGGCTGCTCGTTGAGCCAGGTCTGAAGACTGCGTGCCTGGGCCGGGTTCTGTGGGTTGAGGTACAGCTCTGCGGTCAGCCGTTGTTCCAGCCAGTTATTGAATGTCTGGCGAAATCCCGAGGTCATGCTGCCCGCGCCAATATTGGCGGCCAGGGCCAACAACAGCGCCATCAGCGCCAGGCTCAACGCCGGTAACTGCTGGCGGCAATCGGCAAGAAACCATTGGCCCAATACCGAGCGACTACGGCCCAGCAAGGCTTCAAGCAGCGCATTGAGGAGCACCGGCAGGCTCAGCGCAGCGCCCAGCATCAGGGCGGCCATCAGCACAAAGCCGCTGGCCAGGCTGTCACCCAATAACAAGGCCAATAACGCCGTCACGCCTGCGATGCCCGCCACCCACGCCTGGCGTCGTAACCAGCGAGCATGGGCCTGATGCCAGGCTTGTGCGTTGGCCAGGGCCAGCAGCGGCAACCGCGCTGCACGCAACAAGCTGCTGGTGCCGGCCAGCAATGCACCGAATAGACTCAAACCCACACCACTGGCCCACCACAGGGGGCTCAAGCTCAATTTCCCGGCCACTTCGGCGCCGTAGAGGCCCCGCAGGCTGGCGGCGACATCGGGTAACAACAGGCTGGCCAGGCAGTAACCACTGACGACCCCGGCGACGCCACCCAGCAAGGCCAGGCCACCCAGCTCCACGCCCAGGCTGAGAATTAACATACGGGCGCTGACACCGCAGGCGCGCAGGGTCCTGAGCAGTCCGCGCCGCTGCTCGAGTGCCAGGCCAATGGCGGCATGCACGATAAATAAACCGACCACGAACGACAGAAAGCCCAGCGCATCGAGGTTCAAATGAAAACTCTCGGTCAGGCGCGACAAGTTATTTTCTTCACCGCTGCTCTTGAGCACCAGTTGTCCGACCAGTTCGGCAGGCAATGCCGGTTGTGTGGCCGCAAAGTCTTTAGGCAACAATAGTCGCGAGACCTGGTTGGGCATGCCCAGCAGGTGTTGGGCAAAGCCGATATCCACCAGCAGCAAACCCGGGGCCATGTCGGCCTTACTGTGCAGCGGTGGCAAGGCGTGTCCATTCTCGGTCAGCGGTTGTTCTCCTTCGTGATAACCCAAGGCCTGCAAGGTTTGCGGGGCGATCCAAGTGCTGCCCGGTGGGCTGAAAAATCCAACGATCTGCGCCATGTCCAGAGCTTGCCCGGCCACCGCCGAACCGCCCGGCAGCGACACCGGTTCGATGCCCATTAATTGCAGGCGCTGATCGTCATGCCCCTTGAGCGAGAGGCGCGCTTGCAGCACCGGAGACACCGGCCAACCCGCGCGGCGCAGGCTGACAAACACATCCTGAGAGAAGGGTGCGCCATTCGGCGCGCTCAGACTGGCCTGGGGTTCGCCGCCGATCAGTTGGCTGGCACGGGCGTAACTTTCCCGCGCCTGACTGTTCAGCGCTTGCACGCCGGTCAACAGGCTGGTCGCCAGCCACAGCCCGGTCAGCACGCTGAAAAACTGCACCGGATGCTGACGCCAATGGCTGAGCAGGGCGCGTAATGTCCAATAAAATACGCGCATCTCAGCGCTCGCTGGCGTCAGCCAGTCGCCCGCAATGCAGTACCACTCTGGTTGCCAGTCGAGCCGCGACTCGCGGGCTATGGGTGACCATCAACAAACTGGTCGGGGTGTTTTTCAGCAGATCCAGGAGCAGTTGCAGGACGTCATCGCTGGTGGCTTCGTCCAGATTGCCCGTGGGCTCATCGGCCAACAGCAGGCCGGGGCGCGAGGCCAGCGCGCGGCCGATGGCGACGCGCTGTTGCTGGCCGCCTGACAGTTGTTCCGGGTAGCGCTTGAGCAGCGCGCCGAGTCCCAGCCGCTCGATCAACTGTGCTTGCCAGGACGGATCATAACGTCCGGCCAGGCGCGCCTGAAACGCCAGATTGTCTTCGACGGGCAGACTGCTGATCAGGTTGAACTGTTGAAACACCAGGCCGATCTCGGTGCGCCGCCAATGGGCAAGCTGTGCTTCGCTCATCTGATCCAGGCGATGTCTGCCGGCGCGGATACTGCCGCGATCGATCTGGTCCAGCCCGGCCACCAGGTGCAGCAGGGTGCTTTTACCGCTGCCCGATTCCCCCATCAGCGCCAGACTGCTGCCGTGTTCGAGCTGTAAATCGACCCCCTGTAACACCGCCAGCGGGCCTTGTGGCGTCGCATAGCTCTTGAATACGCCTTGCACCTGAAGCATGAAGTCACTCGCCTGACAAAGGGGTAGGCAAAGAATAGCGGGTGTCCGCCATCCTGTGTCAGGCAGATTACGCTGCCCCCTCTTTTCTGATTCAGCTCAAACTGACATGCCGACTCAACAATGCCCGCAGCGCCGCCGGTTTGACCGGTTTCGACAGGTAATCGAGGCCGGCAGCGTGGATCTGCGCGATCAGCTCAGGTCGACCGTCCGCGCTGATGACCACGCCGGGTACCGGCTCACCCAGGCGCGTGCGCAACCAGGCCATCAGTGCGGCGCCGGTATCACCTTCATCCAGGTGATAGTCCACCAGCGCCAGCTGCGGATGCACGCCTTTGCCCAGCAGGGCTTCGCACTCACTGCGATTGCGTGCCGTCCACACCTGGCATCCCCAACGCGTGAGCAAGCTGTTCATACCGATCAGAATGCTGTCCTCGTTGTCGACGCACAGTACTTGGGTACCGCTCAGTGGCTGGGACTTGGGCTCGGCTGGACTGGCGGCCAATGGCATTTGATGAGCGGCCAGGGGCACAGTGACGCTGAACACACTGCCTTTGCCAGGCCAGGAGCGCACTTGCAGTTCATGACCCAATACGCGGCAAAGCCCGTCGGCAATGGCCAGCCCGAGGCCCAGACCTTTTTCGGCGCGGGTCTGATGGCTGTCGAGGCGTTTGAACTCCTCGAAAATCACCTGACGTTTGTCTTCCGGAATACCTGGGCCACGGTCCCAGACTTCGAGGCACAGTTTCGCGCCCCGACGCCTTACGCCCAGCAGTACCGGGCCCTTGCCGTAGCGGAACGCGTTGGTCAGGAAGTTTTGCAGAATCCGCCGCAATAACTTTATGTCGCTGTCGATCCGCAGGTTGCTGCCGCGTACCCGGAATTTCAAGCCTTGTTCCTGGGCCAGTGCCTTGAACTCGGCGCCGAGGGTGTCGAACAGCGCACTCAGGGGGAACGGCTGGGGATTGGGTGTGATCTTGCCGTTTTCCAGGCGAGAAATGTCCAGCAGGTCGCTGATCAGGTCTTCTGCGGAGCGCAGCGAACTGTCCAGGTGGTGCACCAGTTGCTGGGCCTCGCTGGAAATCTCGTCTTCCTGGTGGGACAGGGCTGCCGAGAACAGTCGCGCCGCATTCAGCGGTTGCATCAGGTCATGGCTGACCGCTGCAAGAAAGCGGGTTTTCGACTGGTTGGCGGTTTCCGCAGTACCCTTGGCCTCGGTCAGCGCCACGTTCAGTTGTGACAGCTCATGGGTACGCTCGGCAACGCGTTGTTCAAGGCTTTCGTTGGCGCCTTTGAGCGCCTGCTCGGCTTCCCGGAACGCGGTGATGTCGGTGAAACTCATGACGAAACCGCCGCCGGGCATCGGGTTGCCGATCAGCTCGATGACGCGTCCATTGGGGAACAACCGCTCTGAGGTATGCGCTCGACCCTGGCGCATCCAGTGCAGCCGGCGCGCCACATGCACTTCAGCTTCACCGGGGCCGCACAGGCCGCGTTCGGCGTTATAGCGGATGATGTCGGCGATCGGCCGGCCAACGCTGATCAGGCCGTCCGGGTAATTGAACAGTTCCAGATAACGATGATTCCAGGCCACAAGTTTCAGCGATTGATCGACCACGCTGATGCCTTGGGTGATGTTTTCAATGGCCCCTTGCAACAGCGCCCGGTTGAATT
This sequence comes from Pseudomonas sp. ASL8, assembly GCF_056680355.1. Classification (NCBI taxonomy): domain Bacteria; kingdom Pseudomonadati; phylum Pseudomonadota; class Gammaproteobacteria; order Pseudomonadales; family Pseudomonadaceae; genus Pseudomonas; species Pseudomonas sp. ASL8. The sequence continues at coordinate 3,274,896 of NZ_CM155278.1, forward strand.
GCAGCACCTCGGAGGCTTCGTCGGCGATGCGCACCACGTCTTCGAGCTGCATCTCCCGTCCTTCGATGGCGGCCTTGACCACTGCTCGGGTCGAGGACGCGCCGAGCACACCGGCCAGCAAGCGCTCGGTGTGGGCTATCCACTCACCATCGGCGTTCTGGTTCGGGCTGAAGCCCTTGCCCTGACGATAGGCGAAGCGAATAAAACTCTGCCGCGCGCGCTCCTCACCCACGAAGCGCGCCGACAGGCTCAATAAGTCCTCGATCTGCACCGCCAGCAACGAACGGTTGCTGGGGCGCGCACTGATTTCCTGGCCGATGAAACGTCCGGCCTGCCAGTGTTCGGAGACCCGTGTGCGTGACAGCACCGACACCCAAGCGAACAGGGTGAAGTTACCGGCAAGCGACAGCACCACGCCTTGGGTCAGCGGGGTAATCGGTAAATGCAATGGGTTACCGTGCAGCCAGGCCAGCCCCGGGAACAGGGTGAGCGCCCAGCCTAGGCTGTTGGCCGCAATGGGCAGCACCAGGGTGTAAAACCAAATAAAGGTGCCAGCTGCCAGGCCAGCGAATACGCCTCGGCGGTTGGCTTGTTTCCAATACAGCGCGCCGAGCATGGCCGGGGCCAGTTGAGTGATGGCGGCGAAGGCGATTTGGCCGATGGTTGCCAGGCTCGCCGTTGAACCGAGCAACCGGTAGCAGACGTAAGCCAGCAACAGGATCGCCACGATGCTAATCCGACGTACCGACAGCATCCAGTGGCGGAACACCTCAAAGGGACGCTCTGCGGTTTTGCGGCGCAACAGCCACGGCAGCAGCATGTCGTTGGAGACCATGGTCGACAGCGCAACGCTGGCGACGATCACCATGCCGGTGGCCGCCGAGGCACCACCGATAAACGCCAGCAGGGCCAGCGCCGGGTGCGCCTGGGCCAACGGCAGGCTGATCACGAACGAATCGGGCAGCACCGAACTGGGCAGCAGCATTTGGCCGGCCAGGGCGATGGGCACTACAAACAGCGCCGCCAGGGCCAGGTACGTCGGAAAAACCCACCGGGCGAGCCTGAGATCCTGCGGCTCGATGTTCTCGACCACGGTCACGTGAAACTGCCGTGGCAGGCAGACCATTGCCATCATTGCCACGCCGGTTTGAACCACCATCGACGGCCAGTTGACGGTTTCCTTCCAGTATTCATCCAGGCGAGGGGCGATCATCGCCTGACTGAACAGGTCATCGAAACCGTCGTACAGGCCGAAGGTGACGAACGCGCCCACTGCGAGAAACGCGAACAGTTTGACCAGCGCTTCGAAGGCAATTGCCAGCACCATGCCGCGGTGGTGTTCGGTAGCGTCGAGGTTGCGAGTGCCGAACAGGATGGTGAACAGTGCCAGGATCAGCGAGACGATGAGTGCGGTGTCCTGGGCGCGGGTGCCCGTGGATTCGGCGACGGCACCGATCAGCAGGTTCACCCCGAGGACGATGCCTTTGAGCTGCAAGGCAATGTACGGTAAAACGCCGACCAGACAGATCAGTGCAACCACCACCGCCAACGATTGCGACTTGCCATAGCGCGCGGCGATGAAGTCAGCGATAGACGTGATGTTCTCTTGTTTGCTGATCATCACCATCTTCTGCAGCACCCAAGGCGCCAGCATCAGCAGCAATATCGGGCCCAGATAGATCGGCAGGAACGACCAGAGTTGTTCGGCCGCCTGGCCCACTGCGCCAAAAAATGTCCAGCTGGTGCAGTACACCGCCAGCGACAGGCTGTAGACCCAAGCCCGCAGGCGTGGCGATAGAGGCGCACTGCGTCGATCGCCATAAAAGGCGATGGCGAACATAACGGCCATATAGGTCAGGGCGACGGCAGCAATCAGCCCACTGGACAGCGACATGTAAAACTCCAGATAGCGCTAGATAGCTCTCAACAGCGCTCGTTAAAAAATGACCGACCAGAAGCGATCCTGCTCCGGCTGGACAGTCTCGCATGATGTTCAGGGTTCGTCAGTGCCGACCAAGGTCTTGGCGCGGCCTGGTGCCGCAGTACGAGGTCTGCGGTGTTGCATATAGGTAAAGCAGATGACCTATAGAGAAATTACCCGTTATATAGATATGCAATCGAACTATAAGCTCATTTCACCTCATCGGAGGACTGGAGAAGAGCATGCCTTGCCCTGATACGCCTGCGCCACACACCGTTGCCAACCAACGTAATCTGCCGTTGAGCACGCTGAGTCATCCGCGAGAAGCGATTCGTCAGTTCACCCCGAATTGGTTCGCTGCGACCATGGGCACCGGCATTCTGGCCCTGACACTGGGGCAACTGCCCGTGCAGATCCCGGGTTTGCACCTGCTGGCCGAGGGGCTGTGGCTGTTCAATATAGGTTTGTTCGTGCTCTTCAGCATGGTGTATATGGCGCGCTGGGTGCTGTTTTTCAATGAGGCGCGGCGGGTGTTTGGGCACTCTACGGTCTCGATGTTTTTCGGCACCATCCCCATGGGGCTGGCGACCATCATCAACGGCTTTCTATTCTTCGGCCTGCCTCGATGGGGCGGGGCTGTCGTGCCCATTGCCGAGACTCTCTGGTGGCTGGACGTGGCCATCGCGCTGGCGTGCGGGGTGGCCATTCCGTTCATGATGTTCACACGCCAGGAACACAGTATCGACCAGATGACGGCCGTGTGGTTGTTGCCCGTGGTTGCGGCTGAGGTGGCGGCGGCGAGCGGTGGTCTGCTGGCACCGCATCTGGCCGACGCCTCCGCGCAATTCAGCGTGCTGATCACCAGCTACGTGTTGTGGGCGTTCTCGGTACCCGTAGCGTTCAGCATCCTGTCCATTCTGTTGTTGCGCATGGCCCTGCATAAATTGCCCCACGAAAACATGGCTGCTTCGAGTTGGCTGGCGCTGGGGCCGATTGGCACCGGAGCGTTGGGCATGTTGTTGATGGGCGAAGACGCCCCGGCGATTTTTGCGGCCAATGGTTTGCCCAAGCTCGGTGAAATCGCTGACGGCATAGGTCTGGTGGCAGGTATCACACTCTGGGGCTTCGGCTTGTGGTGGATGCTGATGGCTGTGCTTATCACTGTGCGCTACCTGCGCACCGGCATCCCGTTCAACCTCGGCTGGTGGGGGTTTACCTTTCCATTGGGCGTCTACGCGTTGGCGACCCTGAAGCTTGCAGCAAGGCTGCACCTGACATTCTTCTCGCTGGCCGGTTGTGCGTTGGTGTGCTGTCTGACGATATTGTGGCTGATCGTCATGAGCCGGACCGCGCGCGGTGCCTATAAAGGAGAGCTGTTCGTTTCACCCTGTATCGCGGGGGTGGGTGCCGGGGGCAAGTGAGTATTAAAGACGTGGGAGACGATCAAACCAGACGCGTCCTATCGACATCTGCTTGCGTAACGTTTCCAATGTGGCTCGGAGTCGACATAGACACTCCAATTAAAAAGCCGACCCCGGCGCTATTCGAGTACACGGACGATGAGTCAGTCGCAATTCAGTTTGCTGGGAAAACGCCGGTTTCTGCCGTTTTTCATCACCCAGTCCCTCGGGGCCTTCAACGACAATATCCTCAAGCAATCGCTGATCCTCGCCATCCTCTACAAGCTGAGCATCGACGGTGATCGCTCGATTTGGGTCAATCTGTGTGCACTGTTGTTCATTCTGCCGTTCTTTTTGTTCTCGGCACTGGCGGGTCAGTTTGGCGAGAAATACGCCAAGGATGCATTGATCCGTCTGATCAAACTGGGCGAGATCGCGATCATGCTGGTGGGCGCGGCGGGGTTCATGCTCAACCACCTGTGGATGATGTTGCTGGCGTTGTTCGCCATGGGGACGCACTCGGCGTTGTTCGGGCCGGTGAAGTACTCGATTCTGCCGCAGCACTTGCACGAGGATGAATTGGTCGGTGGCAACGGGTTGGTGGAAATGGGCACCTTCCTGGCGATTCTGGCCGGTACCATCGGCGCCGGGATCATGATGTCTTCCGCGCACTACGCGCCCATTGTCGCGACAGCGATCTTGCTGGTGGCGTGCCTGGGTTATATCGCCAGTCGCAGCATCCCGCGTGCAGCGGCCGCCTCGCCGGAAATGCGCCTGAACTGGAATATTTTCAGTCAATCCTGGGCCACCTTGCGTCTGGGGCTGGGTCAGACGCCCGCCGTGTCACGCTCGATTGTCGGCAACTCCTGGTTCTGGTTCGTCGGCGCAATTTACCTGACGCAGATTCCGGCTTACGCCAAAGAGTGGCTGTATGGCGACGAGACTGTGGTCACGCTGATTCTCACCGTGTTCTCCATCGGCATCGCCCTGGGTTCGATGCTGTGCGAGCGGTTGTCCGGGCGCAAGGTCGAGATCGGCCTGGTGCCGTTCGGCTCGATGGGCCTGACCGTGTTCGGGCTGCTGCTGTGGTGGCATTCGGGCGGCTTTCCGCAAAACGTTCAGGCCAATGACTGGCTGACGGTGCTGTCTTATGGTCAGGCGTGGTGGGTGCTGAGCGATGTGCTGGGCATTGGTATTTTTGGCGGCTTCTATATCGTGCCGCTGTACGCGCTGATCCAGTCGCGCACCGCCGAGAACGAGCGTTCGCGGGTCATCGCATCCAACAACATCCTCAATGCGCTGTTCATGGTGGTGTCGGCCATCGTCTCGATCGTGCTCCTCAGCGTGGTCAAGCTGTCGATTCCGCAGCTGTTTCTGGTGATTTCGCTGATGAACATCGCGGTGAATGCCTACATCTTCAAGATCGTGCCCGAGTTCACCATGCGCTTCATGATCTGGCTGCTCGGCCATTCCATGTACCGTGTCGAGCATCGCAACCTGGAGCTGATTCCGGACGAAGGTGCGGCGCTGCTGGTTTGCAACCATGTGTCCTTTGTCGATGCGCTGTTGATTGGCGGGGCTGTGCGGCGGCCGATTCGGTTCGTGATGTATTACAAAATCTACAACCTGCCGGTGCTCAACTTCATTTTCCGCACCGCTGGCACCATCCCGATTGCCGGGCGCAACGAAGACCTGGCGATCTACGATCAGGCCTTCAAGAAAATTGCTGGATACCTGAAAGACGGTGAGTTGGTGTGCATCTTCCCCGAAGGCAAGCTGACCGCTGACGGGGAGATCAACGAGTTCAAAGGTGGCTTGAACCGGATTCTGCAAGAGACCCCGGTGCCAGTGATTCCGCTGGCCTTGCAAGGCTTGTGGGGTAGTTTTTTCAGCCGTGATCCGAACAAGGGGATTTTTCGTCGGCTGTGGTCGCGCATCACCGTGGTGGCCGGGCCCGCCGTGGCAATGGATGCGGCGTTACCGGCGAGTTTGCAGGCGCGAGTGGCGGAGTTGCGGGGCACCGTCCGGTAGTACACAGCGCCCTGTGGATGCTCCGTGATCGACTGCGTCGCGGTGATGAAAATGGTTGGTTTCACGGGCCCCGGAAGGCCGTGCCGACCTTTTCGCGGGCAAGCGCGCTCCTACAATATGAGCTGCTTCTGGCCGCCAGGCCGTAGGAGCGGGCTTGCCCGCGATTAGTTTAATGCGGCGTGTGGCTGCCTCAAGCACTCAGCTTGAGCCCTGCCAATCCACACAGAATCAAGCCCACGCTGACCAGCCGAAACAGCGCCGCGGATTCACCGAACAGGATGATCCCGGCGATCACGGTGCCTACCGCACCGACACCGGTCCATATTGCGTAGGCAGTGCCCAGCGGCAGTTCTTTCATGGCCACGCCCAGCAAGCCCAGGCTGACCAGCATGGCTGCGACGGTGAGGGCTGTAGGCAGGGGGCGGGTGAAGCCTTCGGTGTATTTCAGGCCGACGGCCCAACCGACTTCGAACAGACCGGCGAAAAACAGAATAATCCAGGACATGATGACCTCCTATAAAAGGGGTCGTCCCCGAATCGTTTTTCCTGATGGATCAGTCAGGTCGTCCCGACTGTGCGCAGTATAGTGCACACAAAACGATTCGGGGGCAAGTCAGGGTATCGACAAAGCGGCTAGTCGGTAACGGATCGAGTGGCGAGTTCGCGGTCCGCTTGTTCACTCATGCGCCGGAAATACGTCGAAAGCAACGCGCCGGAAATGTTGTGCCAGACGCTGAACAGCGCGCTGGGCACGGCGGCCAGTGGCGAGAAGTGGGCACTGGCCAATGCGGCGCCCAGCCCGGAGTTCTGCATGCCGACTTCCAGTGCCAGGGATTTGCGCTGCGCCAGCGGCAGCTTGAACAGCTTGCCGGTGAAGTAGCCGAGCACAAAACCGAAGCTGTTGTGCAGCATCACCACTGCCATGATCAACAAGCCTGACTCGGCGATTTTCGCCTGGCTGGCGGCAACCACCGCGGCGACGATCAATACGATGCTGACCACCGACACCAGTGGCAATACGTCTACCGCTGCTTTTACTCGATGGCCGAGCACGCGTTGCGCGACGACGCCGAGCACGATTGGGAGCAAGACCAACTGCAGAATCGACCAGAACATGTCCATGAAAGACACCGGCAACCAGGCCGAGGCCAGCAACCAGATCAGCGCGGGTGTCAGCAGCGGGGCAAGGAGGGTGGTCACTGCGGCAATAGCCACTGACAACGCCAGGTCGCCACGGGCCAGCCAGGTCATGACGTTGGAGGACGTGCCGCTCGGGCAGCAACCCACCAGAATCACGCCCACAGCGATCTCCGCGGGCAGATGAAACGCCTGGCACAGCAGCCAGGCGACGCCGGGCATGATCACGAAATGCGCGACCACCCCTAAGGCCACACGCCAAGGATGGCGAGCGACTTCAGAAAAATCATCGAGCTTGAGCGTCAGGCCCATGCCGAACATCACCAGGCCCAAGAGCGGCACGATGGCGCTTTTCAAACCGATAAACCAATCGGGCAGCGCAAACGCCAACACTGCAAACAGCAGCACCCAATAGGCGAAGGTATTCCCGACAAAACGACTCAACGCAGCCAGCGCACGCATGGCTTGTTCCTTTTTTATTAGAGGAGAAATGCGCTACCGCAGCCGGTAGCGCATAACAGCAGATGGCTTAGATGCCCTGTGGCAGCTCTTCGCCGCCCAGCGCTTCAAACAACTCAGGCAGGAATTCGCCGAAGGTCAGCATCATCAAGGTGAAGCTGGCGTCCAGTTGGCCGAGGGCTTCCTCGCCACCGTCCTGTTCGGCCTGATCTTGCAGCAGGTCTTCGAACTTCAGGCGTTTGACCACCATCTTGTCGTCCAGCACGAAGGACAGTTTGTCCTGCCAGGCCAATGACAGCTGAGTGACCACCTTGCCGGTGCTCAAGTGCAGCTGGATTTCATCGCTGGTCAAATCCTGACGCTTGCAGCGCACGATGCCGCCGTCTTCATGGGTGTCACGCAGCTCGCACTCGTCGAGGACGAAGAAGTGGTCAGCTGCTTTCTGGGACTTGACCCATTCGGTCATGGTTGCGCTTGGCGCGACTTTCACCGTCAGAGGGCGTACCGGCAGCGAACCGATCACTTCGCGCAGGGTGGAGAGCAGGTCTTCGGCGCGTTTCGGGCTGGAGGCGTTAACCAGGATCAGGCCCTGTTTCGGCGCGATGGCAGCAAAGGTCGCCGAGCGACGAATAAAGGCGCGGGGCAGAAAGGCCTGGATGATTTCATCCTTGATCTGATCACGTTCCTTCTTATAGACCTTGCGCATTTGTTCGGCTTCGATCTCTTCGATCTTTTCCTTTAATGCATCACGCACCACGCTGCCAGGCAGAATGCGTTCTTCCTTGCGTGCGGCAATCAGCAGGAAGTCCTGACTGACGTGAACCAGAGGAGCGTCCTCACCTTTACCGAACGGTGCGACGAAACCGTAAGTGGTCAACTCCTGGCTGGCACAAGGGCGCGCCTGTTTGGTCGCCAATGCGGTTTCCAGCGCCTCGGCATCAAAAGGCAGATCTTGGGTCAGGCGATAGATAAGCAGGTTTTTGAACCACATGGGGTGAATCTCTCCTTTGTACAAAGTGGGGGCATTATTCGCTCCTCGGCCTCTGCGGCCAACCCTGTGCTAAGCCTTTGGCAGGATTATAAAAATTATTTAAAAAAGTGCTTGCCAGAGATAGGGTCGCTATATAGAATGCGCGCCACACCGAGAGTGAAGGGTGATTAGCTCAGCTGGGAGAGCAGCTGCCTTACAAGCAGCGGGTCGGCGGTTCGATCCCGTCATCACCCACCAATCCTTCTCAGTGTTACGCGCAGCGGTAGTTCAGTCGGTTAGAATACCGGCCTGTCACGCCGGGGGTCGCGGGTTCGAGTCCCGTCCGCTGCGCCATATTAAGCTCCAAGGCCCTTGAACTCCTTGAAGCAACAGAAAGCGACCTTAGGGTCGCTTTTTTTTGTTCAAAATTTAGTGGCCTCATCTGACTGAGGTCACGGCTCCAAGTATCTATGAGTGCGCCGCCGGCACTCTAGATACCGCAATGAAGTGATGTGGGCGTTACGGTTTTTTGTTCAGTACAGATGGCCAGTCCTGAACATTCACAATGCCTAGCACGTTGGGCTTGCCATCAGTGCCGACCGACACAAACAGCGCACTGCTGTATTCACTGGTCGCGGCATGCTTAAACCCCAGTTGATGTTCAAATTTGCTGATGCATCCGCTATGGGTAACCAATACCAGGTTGCGATGGGGCGTTTTGTGCGCGATCACATCCTGAAGCATGGATGTCTCGCAGTTGACCAGCCAGTCCTGTTCGGCACTGGCTTTACCGAACATATAAAGTGAAGTCTGTGCCGTGCGGGTCAATGGGCTGCTGAATACGTCAGCGTTGCTCATGCCCATGGTCATGAACGCTTTACCCAGCTCGGCAGCGGTATCGCTACCCAATCGGGTGATCCCGTCTGCAGGCCCGAGGCACGGGTTGCTGGACCTGTCGCAGCGCTCGGCATGCCGAACCAACACCACCACGTCGCCTGCATCCCAGCGGGCATAGACCCCGGCGGCTTTCATGTTGTCGCCTTTGCCCAGGTTAGTGGGCGATTTTTGCCACACTCCAAAGCCTGCAATCAGCAGCACCGCGAGGGCGACCACAGCCCACAGCACCTGCTTCTTTCGCCGGGTTTTAGCCTTGGGCTTTGCTGGCGTGGGTGTAACGACAGGCGTGGTTGTGCTTTCCTGCATCTTGTTGCTCCGGGATTATTAGTATTCGATGCGAAACAACTGCGAGACGGGTTAGCGCCTTCATGATCGGAGAAATCTAGAGCAGGCCAGGTAGGTGGCCTGTGAAAAAGATGTGAAAATTTAGAGAGAGCGTTGACCTGGTTAGTGTTGAGGGTTGTTCAAGGGGGGCTCAAGAGGGTCTGAAACAGTGCGAGTCAGGGGCGATCTCGTTTGAATAAAGCCTGGAATCAACAAAGTCTGGTTTACAGCATCGTCTACGCTGTAGATCACGAAATAATCAGCCTGGCCGTATGGGCTCTTGTTACGCAGCTGAACCAACGCTGTACGACATGCATGCGGCGCAAGAAAACGTTTGGATACCTGAACTTATCTGACTTTTCTGCCTCTCATGCCGGTAGCCACTGATCGCGGCAGCCTGATAAGCTCGCGGCTTTACTCGTTTGCCCTATTGGCGCATGAACAAGGAATTAGTATGAAACAGCATCGGTTGGCGGCGGCGGTAGCCCTGGTAGGTCTGGTACTCGCGGGTTGTGACTCGCATACCAACGTAGAGCTGAAAACCCCGGCGCAAAAAGCTTCTTACGGTATCGGCTTGAACATGGGCAAAAGCCTGGCTCAGGAAGGTATGGATGATCTGGACTCCAAAGCGGTAGCCCAAGGCATCGAAGACGCCGTCGGCAAGAAAGAACAGAAGCTCAAGGATGATGAGCTGGTCGAAGCCTTTGCTGCCCTGCAAAAGCGCGCTGAAGAGCGTATGGCCAAAATGAGCGAAGAGTCGGCAGCCGCCGGCAAGAAATTCCTCGCTGAGAACGGCAAGCGTAAAGAAGTGACCACCACCGCTTCTGGCCTGCAATACGAAATCATCAAGAAAGCCGATGGCCCTCAGCCTAAGCCGACCGACGTAGTGACTGTTCACTACGAAGGCAAGCTGACTGACGGCAAAGTCTTCGACAGCTCCGTTGAACGCGGCAGCCCGATTGATCTGCCGGTAAGCGGCGTGATCCCTGGCTGGGTTGAAGGCCTGCAACTGATGCACGTTGGCGAGAAAATCAAACTCTACATCCCTAGCGACCTGGCCTACGGCGCGCAAAGCCCAAGCCCGACGATCCCTGCCAACTCCGTTCTGGTCTTCGATCTGGAACTGTTGGCGATCAAGGATCCTGCCGCTGCAGCTGCAGAAGCTCCTGAAGAGCCAGCCGCCAAGTAATTGAGCGCACTGGTTTGAGCACAACGCCCCGCATTGACGGGGCGTTGTTGTTTGTGGCGTTTGGAAACGAACGGATCCCCTTTGACGCAGTCGTAATACCGTTGGCTGATTGGCAATCGCGGGTAGATTGTAGGACGATCGATTGCGACCCACTGCAATAGGGTGGGGGTAACTTCAGTCAGGCCCCAAGTCAACGAATTTGTCGTATTTTTAATGTGAGTAAAAAACGCCCGATTTGAGCCAAAGCCCTATAGGGCGGGCGTCTCAGGCCTGAAAACAGGCTCTGTTCACAAGGTTATCCACAACTTGTGTGGATAACATTTTGTACAGCATAGTGGTGACACCTGTTGCAACCTCCGTTGGGAGCGATCATGAAAACACCGTGGAATTTGATTCGTTTTTTGCCCATGGCTCAGCGCTTGCTAAGCCGTGGGCGTTTGCCAGCCTTGATCTTTGCTGTCGCACGCAAGGGCGCCGGGCAGGGTGACCGTTTGGGCAAGCTCAAGGATGACCTGCGCTTGCTGCAGGCTCTGTGCCTGGCCTATTGGCGCGGTGAGTACCGAGCCGTCAGCACCAAGACGATGCTCTCGGTGGTGGCGGGGTTGATGTATTTCCTCAGCCCGTTCGATGCCGTGCCGGACTGGATACCCGGGATCGGCATGCTCGACGACATCGCAGTGCTGGCCTGGGTCATGAAAAGCCTGGAAAGTGAGCTGAATGCCTTTCGGGCGTGGCGAGCCAGGCAGGCACCGGAGAAACTTGCCGTCGTCGAACGATTGCCAGCAACACCGGAGCTCCTTGCGCTAGAGCATCAGAAACCCTGAAACACCCGGATTTATTGGCGTAATCGTCGTTTTGAGTGATCGTCTGTCGATTCAGAGGACGCAAGGTGCCTCTGTCCGCTGTTAAGATATCAACACAGGGAAAAAGCCTACTCGCAAAGTGTTGTAGTCCTACAGGGGGTTGTATGGATCTTCAGATAATTACACGTGATGGAGAGCCAGAGTACGCAGTTTTGCCTTGGGCTCAGTATCAGGCTCTGCTCAAAGCGGCCGGGATCTCGGACACAATCACTCAACACCCGCCGCAACCGCCTGAGGCCGCGCCTGTCGATCATCCCGGCTTTGATCAACTGGGTGCCTTGCGCGCCGCCAAAGGCCTGGAGGTTGCGCAGTTGGCGCGTGCAGTGGGGATCAGTCCGTCGTACCTGGACTTGATCGAAAGTGGCGAGCGACTGCCGGATGCGGCCATTCGCCGAAGCCTGGCCTGGGAATTGGGTGTCCCTGGCTGGGGAGGTGAGTCATGAGTGTGCGCATCAGTCGTCTGCACTGGGAAGGGCTGCTGACTGAGTTGGACCAGGCGCGCCGGCAACGGCACCTGTTGACCTACCGTGCTTTACTTGAGCGGTTGCAACTTCCCAGTCCCGCGATGCTCACCCTCACTGCCGCACTTGAGCACTTGGCAGCGCTGGATGCTCGCGCCGAACAGCCGTTGCGCAGTTCATTGGTCATCAGTCAGGGTGCGAGTCGTTTGCCGCGTACCGGCTTCTTTGAATGCGTCGAACGGCTTGGACGATTCTCGGGCCCTTCCGACGGCGTGGCCGCAGCGTCATGGCATGCGTCTGAAGTGGCGCGGGTCTTTGAGTACAGCTATCCGGAGAGCGTGTGAAACCAAGTCTGTGGCGTTTACGAGCACGATTGAGCTACTTGCTGGCTCGACGGTTATTCCATTGGTCGTGGTTCGTGCAACAACCTCGAGGCTGGCAATGGCTCGAAGGTCAATTCTCGCGTATGGCGAATCTGGGAGATGTTGGCGCTCAGAGCTTCTACGGCCATATCCTGACGTTTCGCGGTCAAGGTTTGGGTGCTCGCGAGGAAGGCGTGCGTCTGTTGCGTCTGGCGGCGTTGGGGGGAGATGGCAAGTCGGCTTACCAGCTCGGCGTGTTGAGCCTGGCGGGTGACACACGCAAGGCCCCTGATGCTGTCGATGCCGCCCAATGGTGGGGCATGGCAGTCGAGGCCAGGCATCCACTGGCGGCCATCAAACTGTCGCAGTTGTACCAACAGGGCGGCCCCGGCTTACCCCCTGATCTGGAGCGCGCCAAAGCGGTTCAGGCCCATACCCGGCAGTTGGGTCTTTAGCTTGCCAGGAGTGCGCCGCAGTCCATTGTGTCGATAACGTGCACGCTGGCACCCGCCACGTTCTTTGCGTGGTGCTTGGCTTGTGACGCCATTTCCGCGAGTTGACTGGCATCCAGATTCGCACAGGCACCGGGGTGCAAGTGGACGACGCCAATGGACAGTGATAACAGTGCGAAGTCCTGACGCTGGCCCTGACGATTGAGGGCCGTGAAACAGCCCGACTCCAGATGCTCGGCCCGGTAGAAGCGCCGACACTGATTCTGAAAATCTTCGAGCAAAAGATTCAGGCGTTTGCGCCAGTCTTCGGAGCCCAGCACCATCAAGAAGTCATCTCCGCCGATGTGTCCGACAAAGTCGCGGCTCGGGTCGATCCGGTCGTTCAGGCACTGCGCCAGGCAGAGCAATACTTCGTCGCCACGTCCGTAGCCATAGATATCGTTGAACGGCTTGAAACTGTCGATATCCACGTAGCAGATCATTGACTCATGGCCCTGTTGCAGCAGGCGGGTCAGGCACTGCTGGATCGGCACGTTTCCGGGCAACAAGGTCAGCGGGTTGGCGTAGCGGGCTTGCTGTATTTTCAGTTCAGTGATCAGTTTCAGCACATCAATCACCCGCCCCAGACCCAGGTAGCAGCCATTGAGGGTGATGATGAAATCCTCTTCGATACGCTGCCGGGCGCGACTGGTCAGCAGGCGGCTGACTTGCTGCAAGGACTGGTTCAGCTCGACAGCAAGAAAGTCGTCGCTCATCAGGCGGCTGATCGGTTTGCGTGCGAACAGGTCTGTAGCGAAAGGCTTTAGCAGGGCCTCGGACAGCGAGTGCCGATGCACGATGCCGCAAGGTTGCGAGTGCTCGTCCAGCACCGCCAAGGAGTTGAGGTTGGCTTGCTTGCGAAAGTATTCGAGGACGGCGGCAGTCGGTGTGGACTGATTGACTGCGGGTTGTTCGTTGAGCAGGGCGCTTAGGTCGCAGGCGTCTTCGTTCAGCGCCGGTGCCGTTGGATCGAGCTTGGGCAGCAGAGCGCGGGCATCACGCGGCGGATGTTCTTGCGGACGGCAGAGCAGATAGCCCTGAACCAGATCCACGCCCATGTCGATCAGCACCGCGAGCTCTTCCGGCAGCTCAATGCCTTCGGCGATCACAATCGCTCTGGAGGCCCTGGCCATTTGCAGCATGGAACCGACGAACTCGCGCTTGACCGCATCCTGATGAATGCCGTCGATAAAGTGTCGATCGATTTTTACGTAGTCCGGGCGCAGTTCCGACCATAGGCGCAGGCTGGAATATCCCGCGCCCAAGTCGTCCATAGCGATGGAAAAACCCATATCCCGATAGTGATGCAGTGCGTTGTACAGCAGCTCGAAATCTTCAGTGGGTGTCTGCTCGGTCAGCTCGATCACCACCTGGCTGGGAGAAATGCCGTAGGCGTTCAGCAATTCCAAGGTGCGACCTGGCGGGTGAGCCGGTTCCAGCAGCGACTCAGGCGAAACGTTGAGGAACAGCTTGCCTTCAAGTTTCTGCTCGCTGAAACGCCGACAGGCACATTCGCGCGCGGCCAGCTCCAGCTCGCTGAGCCGCCCAGCTTGGCGGGCCACTGCGAACAGGCTGATGGGCGAATGCAGGGGACTGTTGGACGGGCCTCGGGTCAAGGCTTCATAGCCGAGAATCCGGCGGTCCGATAGCGACAGTATCGGTTGGAACAAGCTGTGCAAATCGCGGTGAGCCAGGATTGAACTCAGTGCGCTCAGCTGTTCAGTGACGGTCATGGTGATCTCTGCGCAAAAAAAAAGGGGCTGAGCGCACTAGCGCTCAGCCCCTCTATTTCACGACAGATTGATGACTGTTTGATGACTGAACGCCACTAGAGAAAACTAAATGGCCAGCATTTTACGATCACCCATCCTGTCTTTTTACTTCTTTGCGATAGCGGCGTTCAAACTCAGGTAGTCGAGCAGGATGCGCCCGGTTTCGGCCAGGTAGGCGTCATCCTCGGGTTTGGTCTTGTCTTCTACCGGCAGCGCGTCTTCATCTTCTTTCTTCAGCTCTTTGAGCGGCTCTTCACCTTTGGCCTTGCGGCGGGTGTTTTCCAGAACCAGCTGCTTGCCTTCGATGTCGGCGTGTTGAGCGCGACGTTCAGCTTCGTTGAGGCTAACCGTTTTCTCTGCCATCAGCTTCTGCGCCAGGTCCAGACGGTTCTCGATAAAGATGAACTCAGGGTCCTTGGACGAGCGCTCATCATGCCGCGTCTTGAGTTGTGCAAGGAACGGTTTGAACGGATCGACAACAGGCTTGATGGCCGGTCTGATGGTGTCGTACGACATGGCCTCGGGCAGGGCGCTCTCGCCGATTTCCTTGGTGTCGATGATCGACGGGTACGCGATGTCTGGCAGTACACCCTGGTGCTGGGTGCTCTGGCCGGAAACCCGGTAGAACTTGGCCAGCGTCAGTTTCAGTTCGCCATGGTTGAGCGGCTGAATGGTTTGCACGGTGCCTTTACCGAAGGTCTGGCCGCCGATGATCAATGCGCGGTGATAGTCCTGCATGGCGCCGGCGAAAATCTCCGAGGCCGAGGCAGACAGACGGTTGACCAGCAACGCCATCGGGCCTTTGTAGAACGCGCCTTTGGCTTCGTCTTCAAGGACATCGACCTTGCCGTCGCTGTTGCGAACCAGCACGGTAGGGCCCTTGTCGATGAACAGGCTGGTCAATTCCGTGGCTTCCTGCAACGAGCCGCCGCCGTTGTTACGCAGGTCGATGACCACGCCATCGACTTTGTCGGCTTGCAGTTCAGTCAGCAGTTTTTTCACGTCACGCGTGGTGCTCTTGTATTCCGGATCGCCAGCACGATAGGCCTTGAAGTCCAGATAGAACGCCGGAATTTCGATGACGCCGAGTTTGTAGTCGTGGCCATCCTGCTTGAGGTTGAGGATCGACTTCTTCGCCGCCTGTTCTTCAAGCTTGACCGCTTCGCGGGTGATCGCGACGATTTTGCTGGTCTGGTCATTCGGTGCATTGCTGGCTGGAATCACTTCCAGGCGCACGACCGAGCCTTTAGGCCCGCGAATCAGTTTGACCACTTCGTCCAGACGCCAGCCGATCACGTCGACCATCTCTTTGTCGGCCTGGGCAACGCCGATTATCTTGTCCGCCGGGGCGACTTGCTTGGTTTTGGCGGCAGGGCCAGCCGGAACCAGGCGCACGATCTTGACGTTGTCGTTATCGCTCTGCAACACGGCGCCGATGCCTTCCAGCGACAGGCTCATGTTGATGTCGAAGTTTTCCGCGCTGTCGGGCGACAGGTAGTTGGTGTGCGGATCGTAAGACATGGCGAAGGTGTTGATGTAGGCCTGGAACACATCTTCGCTGCGGGTCTGCTCCAGACGCGACAGCTGATTCTTGTAGCGCTTGGTCAGCAGCTCTTGAATCGCTTTGGGTTCCTTGCCGGCAATCCTCAACCGCAGGACTTCATCCTTGACGCGTTTGCGCCACAGATCGTCCAGCTCGGCAGTATTTTTGGCCCACGGGGCATCTTTGCGTTCTACGAGCAAGGTTTCCTGAGCAGTGAAGTCGAACTTGCCGACGCCCTTGTCCAGTTCCGCCAAGGCAAAATTCAGGCGCGATTTGACGCGATCCAGATAGCGCTTGTAGATGGTGAAGCCGGGATTCAGGTCGCCGCTCTTGAGAAAGTCGTCGAACTGCGTGCGCCATTTGTCGAATTCGGTAATATCACCGGCCATGAAGTAGCTACGGGACGGATCCAGCAGCTTCAGATAGCTCTCGTAGATGATGACCGAACGCTTATCGTCCAGCGGCGGCTTGCTGTAGTGATGCCTTTTGAGCAACTCTACAACGTTAAGACTGGCAATGACCTCTTCGCGATCTGGCTGAAGGTTATCCCAGCTATTGGCTGCGAACGTATTGGCGGACAGCGGCAACACGCTGAGGCCAATGAAAAAGGCAAGCGCTGTGCTGGGGAAAAAATGCTTCATGCTGATTCGACGCGGGGACAATTGATAACGCATATTAGGCCGTCTTTGAAGTCGCCGGTTCCGTCGGATCCGGTCGCATAATGCAAAAAGCCCGTGCGTCTATAGCACCGGCTCAGTCCAGACTTACTATGGAGGCACTGTGAAGGCATTGCAAGGCGTTGACGGACATGTGGAATGGGTAGAACAACCCGACCTGACATGTGATGTAGGGCAAGTACGCATTCGGATCGCTGCGGCGGGTCTCAATCGCGCGGATCTATTGCAGCGGGCCGGGCTGTATCCGCCACCGCCGGGAGCCAGTAAAACCCTCGGGATGGAGTGCTCCGGGGTGATCAGCGAAGTCGGCTCGGGTTCGTCCTGGCACGTGGGGGACAGAGTCTGCGCGCTGCTCGCAGGCGGAGGCATGGCTGAAGAGGTCGTAGTCGACGGACGGCATGTGCTGCCGGTTCCCGAGGGCATGTCGTTGCCGGAAGCGGCGGGTATCCCCGAGGTGTATGCCACTGCGTGGCTGAATCTGTTTCAACTGGCTGCATTGAAGCCGGGTGAAAAGGTATTGCTGCACGCCGGAGCAAGTGGTGTTGGTTCAGCTGGCATTCAGCTTTGCAAGGCATTCGGCAACCCGGTCTGGGTGAGCGTCGGCTCTGCCGAGCGTCTGGCGTATTGCGAAGCGTTGGGGGCCCAGGGCGGGGTCGTGCGCAGCGACAACCTGGAAAGCTTGAAAGACCTCGGCCCGTTCGACGTCATTCTCGATCCGGTGGGCGCCAACTACGCGGCCTTGAACATCAAAGTGCTGAACCTTGACGGGCGATTGGTACTGATCGGTCTGATGGGCGGGCGCGAAGCGCAACTGGACCTGGCGCAAGTGCTGGTCAAGCGTGTGCAGATACTGGGATCGACCCTGCGTAGCCGTGATGATCAATTCAAAGCGGATTTGCTCAGTGATCTGAGTCAGCACGTGTGGCCGTTGTTTGTCGAAGGACGCCTCAAGCCGCAACTGGCCAGGACGTTCCCGATCAAAGACGCCGAAGCGGCCTTCGCCGAGCTGGCGACCAATCAGGTGTCAGGCAAACTGGTGTTGGTGATCGACGAAAGTCTGGTCTGATACAGCGTGTGAAGTCATTCGCTTAAGCGGCCTGCCTGCCAGGCCGCTTATTCAGCTATCACTTCCAGCTATGAATCGGCCAGCCGGCCTTTTCTGCATGCTCGCGCAGTACAGGGTCCGGGTTGACGACACGGGGGTATTGGACCTTGAGCAGCAGCGCCATGTCGTTGCGTGAGTCAGAGTAGAAACTGGCGCCTTCCAGCGTCTCGCCTTCGTTTTGCAGCCACTCCAGCAAGCGCGTGACCTTGCCTTCGCGGTAGGTCAGTACGCCCAATGTTGCACCGCTGTAGACGCCATGTTTGACCTCCAGTTCGATCCCCAGTATTTCGTCAATGCCCAGCCGTTCGGCGATGGGTTTGACCAGGTGCGTGCCTGACGCTGAGATCACTAAAATCCGGTCACCGGCCGCTCGATGGGCGGCGATGGCCCGGCAGGCCTCGCTGAAGATGATCGGCTCGATCACGTCTTCGACCCAAGGGCCTACCAGGTGCGCGACCTCTTCCGGCGTGCGCCCGGCCATGGGCTCCAGGCTGAAGGTCATGTACTCCTCCATCGCCAGTTCGCCTGCGCTGTACGCGGCCATCAGCTCATCGTTACGGCGCATGAACGACTCAGCGTCCACCCAGCCGAGGCGACCCATTTGTTCGCTCCACAAGCTGGCACAGTCGCCGTGGATCAAGGTTTCGTCCAAATCAAAAATCGCTAAAGCCATTACTGCTGTCCTCTGAATATTTTGGCTAGGCTACTTCACACAGCGCCGACGGATCGATAGCCAAGGCTACTCGTTGGCCATTTGGGTGCAAGTCGGCGGCTGAACGGTTCAGTACGTCGACCACCAGTTCTACACCTCGGGCTTCGATCCGGTACCGGATCACGTTGCCCAACAGGCTGTGGCTGCGCACTTCGCCGTCCAGGTCGCCGGTCAGGCTCAGCTCGATGGCTTCCGGGCGAATCGCCAGTCGACTGTTGATCGGCCGTTGCAGCAGGCGGCTGGCGCTGTCGGCGTCGAGCAGGTTGTAGTTGCCTATAAAACCGGCGGCAAACACGTCGATCGGCGCGGTGTACAGCGTTTCAGCATCGCCGCTTTGCACGATCCGGCCCTGGTTCATCAGGAAAATCCGGTCTGACATGGTCAGCGCCTCTTCCTGATCGTGGGTCACGAAAATCGTCGTCAGCCCCAATTCACGCTGGATCTGACGAATTTGTTCGCGCAGGTGTTTACGAATCCGTGCATCCAGCGCCGACAGCGGCTCATCGAGCAGCAGCAGGCGTGGTCGGGTCACCAGTGAACGCGCCAGCGCAACCCGTTGGCACTGGCCGCCTGACAGTTGGTGCGGGTAGCGTGCGGCGAAGTCGTTCAGTTCGACCAGTTTCAGTACTTCGGCGACTCGCGTGCGGCTGTCGTCGGCGTTGACCTTTTGCATGCGCAGACCGAATGCGATGTTTTGCTCGACGGTCATGTTGGGGAACAGCGCATAGCTCTGAAACACCATGCCGATGCCGCGCTTCTGCGGGCTGAGCGGGACAATGTCCTGGCCGTCGAGCAGGATCTTGCCGCCATCAACTGCCGTCAGACCGGCGATACAGCGCAGCAGGGTCGATTTGCCGCACCCGGAAGGGCCGAGCAGGGTCACGAACTCGCCTTTCTTGATGTCGCAGTTGATGTCGCTGAACACGGCGGTGCCGGCGTAGCTCTTTTGCAGGTGATCGACGCTGACGAAGCTCATTGGCTTTTGTCCTTGTTCATTAGATTGGCCGCCCAGGTCAGCACCAGCACAAAGAAGAAGTAGGAAACCACCAGCGCACTGGTGAAGTGACCGCTGCTGTTGCGCATGTTGTTCAGGTAGACCTGCAGGGTTTCGTAGCGCGTACCGACCAGGATGTTGGCGAACACGAACTCACCGAACAGGAAGGAGAACGACAGCAACAACGCGACCATCAGGCCTTTGCGCAAGTTTGGCAGCACCACCAGGAACGCGGCCTGCCAGGTGCTGGCACCGAGCAGTTGCGCGGCGTCCATCAGGTCGCGCAGGTTAATCGCTTGCAGGTTGTTGGTAATCGCCCGGTACATAAACGGCAGCGCCACGGTGAAATAGCAGCCGATCAGAATCCACGGCGTGCCAACCATCGCAAAAGGCCCGGACCCATAGAGCTGCAACAGGCCAACGGAGGACACCACGGGAGGCACGGCGAAGGGCAGCAGGATCAGGATATTCATCAGCGCATCAAGCTTGGGGAAGTGGTAATGCACGACGAACAGCAGCGGCAGGATCAGGACCACTGACAGCACCAGGGAGCCGACACATACCAGCAGCGACTGGCCGAATGCATGGAGGAAACGCGGGTCGCTCCACAGCTCTACATACCATTTGACGGTAAAGCCGCTGGGCAGAATAGTTGCCGACCAACTGGTGGCAATCGAGTAAATCAGTGTCCCTGCCAAGGGCAGCAACAGAATGATGAACAGCAGGTACACCACGACGCGGTGGTAGAGGACGGCGGAGCCCGGTTCAGCGCGAGACATGGTAACTCCTCTTCAAAAGCCACTGATGCACGAGGGTCACCAGGGTCATCAGGCCCACCAGCACTACGGCCAGGGCGCTGGCCATATTCGGATCGAGGCTGATGTCGCCTGAAACCATGGCGGCAATACGGATGGGCAGCACGTTGAAGTTGCCTGTGGTCAGGGCGTACACGGTGGCGTAGGCGCCGAGGGCATTGGCCAGCAGAATCACGAAAGTACCGATCAGCGCCGGTGTCAGCACGGGCAGGCCGATATACCGCCAGAACTGCCAGCTGTCGGCCCCGAGCAAGGCCGCGGATTCGCGCCAGTCTTCGCGCAGGGCGTCGAAGGCCGGGTAGAGCAGCAGCACTCCCAATGGAATCTGGAAGTAGGTGTAGAGGATGATCAGCCCGGTTTTGGAATACAGGTTGAAGTCCTCGATGATTCCGGCTTGCTTGAGCATGATCGTGATACTGCCGTTGAACCCCAGCAGGATGATGAAGGCGAAGGCCAGCGGCACACCCGCGAAGTTGCTGGTCATGTTGGCGAAGGCGTTGACGAAGTTACGCAGTCGCGAGTCGACCCGGCGCAGCGAGTAACTGCCGAGCACGGCGATGATGATCCCGAACACGCTGGACCAGAAGCTGATCTCCAGGCTGTGCTGGATCGCTTGCAGGTAGAACCTAGAGCTGAACACTTCAGTAAAATTAGCCAGGCCCCAGCCGTTGTCTTCCGATTGCAGGCTGTGGATCACGACCCAGGCCAGCGGGGCGATCTGGAATACGATGAAAAACACGGCGAAGGGCACCAGACACAGGGCCGCCAGCCATTTGCCTCGGGTGATTGAGTTCATTTTAACAACTCCCGGCATACAGGCTTGTCATGAGGGACGCCGAGCAGTTCGCAGACCGTGCCACACAGATCAGTCTGTTTCGGTTGGGCATTGCTATCGAAACTGAAGGCATCGCCGAGCATGAACAGGGGGACTTCGCGTTCTTCCGGGAGCAGGCCATTGTGCGAGCGGTCGTTGTTCATGCCGTGATCAGCGGTCACCAGCACCTGGTAGCCGGCGTCTAGCCAGCCTTGCAGGTAGTCGGCGAGGATGATGTCGGCAGAGCGCGCACTGTTGCGGTATTGCGGGGTATCGAGGCCGTGCTTGTGCCCGGCGTCGTCAATGTTCATAGGGTGTACCAGCATGAAGTTCGGCGCGTGGCGCAGGCGCAGGCTTTCGGCATCGGCGAACAGGTGTGAATCCGGATAGTGATCGGCGTAGTAGAAGTGCCCGTGCTGGATCGGCAGGTGTGTGTCGTCAGTGTGGCGGTCGCGAGCGGCAACGAACGGTGAGCGGTTATACAGTTCGCTGACCCAGTGATAAGCAGCGGCGGCAGTGCTGAGGCCGGCGTCGGTGGCATAGTGGAACACACTGCGCTGATTCGACAGGCGTGAGACGTTGTTGTGCACGATACCGCTGTCGATCGGTTTCACGCCGGTAAGGATGCACTCGTACAGCGGTCGGGACAGCGACGGTAGTTCGCATTCCAGTCTGTACAGGGCGGCGCGTTCTGCACCTGCGTATGCCTGAAGGTGTCCCATGGCATGTCGGGCGACCTGGTAGTTAAGACCATCGAGCACGACCAGGATGACGTTGTGTTTCATGGGCAAGGCTCCGGGTTCGCGGGTGTATTAGCGCATGAATGCAGCTGTCTGTAGGAGCGCGCTTGCCCGCGATAAGGGCCGTAGGACCTTCTGCGTCTGACAAACCGCCATCGCGGGCAAGCGCGCTCCTACACGTGTGGGGGCGGGCCTGCCTGCGAACAGACGTCTTATTTCATTTCAATGATGACTTGCTCGTTCCACTTTTTCGGCAGGCTTTTCGAGGTTTTTTCCCAGGCATCTGCGTCGGCAATCGGCTTCACGTGTTTGTACTGCTCGTTAGGCAGCAGCTTGGCTTGTACTTCAGCCGGCAGCGTGAGGTGCTCAGCACGAATCGGACGGGCATTGCCCCGCGCCAGGTTGGTCTGGCCGGCATCGCTGAAGATGTATTCGCGCGCCAGTTTGGCGGCGTTCGGGTGTTTGGCGTATTTGTTGATGATGGTGGTATAGCCGGAAATCACCGAGCCATCGGAGGGGATCAGCACTTCATAATCGTCAGGATTGACCATCTTGTCGCGGTAGCTCAGGCCGTTGAAGTCCCAGACCACGCCCACTTCGATTTCGCCTTTTTCCATTGTGGCGATTGTCGGGTTGGACAGCGACAGGCGCCCCTGCTTGGCGATTTCAGCGAACATCAACAGTGCTGGTTCAATATTCTTTTCATCGCCACCTTTGGAAATGGCAGCAGCCAGCACGCCGTTGGCGGCCTGGGCGGCGGTGCTCACGTCACCGATGGAGACCTTGTACTTGCCTTTCTCCAGGTCAGCCCAGGTTTTGGGGGCGTCGGAGCCATGGAGCAATTTCTTGTTGATGATGAACGCGATGGTGCCGGTATAGGCCAGTGCCCAGTTACCGTCTTTGTCTTTCGCCCAATCCGGGATTTGAGCCCAGGTGCTTGGCTTGTACGGCTGGGTCACGCCCTGTTTTACCGCGATAGGACCGAAGGCTGCACCCACATCGCCGATGTCCGCGCTGGCGTTGTCTTTCTCCGCAGCGAATTTAGCGACTTCCTGGGCCGAACTCATGTCGGTGTCGATATGGGTGAGGCCGTAGTTTTTCAGCAGGTCGTCCCAGGTGCCTTTCCAGTTGGCCCAGTTATCGGGCATGCCGACGCTGTTGACCGCACCTTCCGCTTTAGCCGCGGCCTCCAGGGTTTTCAAGTCGGTATCAGCAGCCATGGCTGCTGTGCACAGGGCAATGGTCGAACCTAACAGTGATGCCAGGAAAAGATGTTTCATCCGAAGCTCCTTTTGGGCGTTTTCAACGCTACGTTTTTATCGACGTTAGTGCGGTTGGGTTGGTCTAGGTCAGCAATACCTGAGCCAATTTAAGCCTGCTGAATGACACTTTGATGTCGGCATCACTCCTGCAAGGGTATCCATCAGCTAAGGCAGGTCAGTGCTAGGTAAGCGTAGACCATGGCTAAAATATTGATATTCATCGGTTTTGTTAATCTGGAACAACCGTCTCAGGCTGCGGCTCAGCAGCTTTGTCATTGATCAGTCATGTGCTTTGTCTAGGCTGACCGATACTCACAGGAGCGATATTCATGCTCGGTCCTGCTCATAAACAGCGCTGGACTAGTCCAGATAGGTAACGTTGATGCGCGAAGATGCACCAAAGGCGGTGACAGCCATCGGTCTGGCCTTGCAGGAACAGATTGAGCATGGCTTGTTGCCGGCCAGTAGCAAGCTGCCTGCCGAGCGCAAACTCAGCGAGTTGTTTGGCACCACGCGGATCACCGTGCGTGAAGCGCTGTTGCAGCTGGAGGCCCAGGGGCTGGTTTATCGCGAGGAGCGACGAGGCTGGTTTATCTCGCCGCCGCGTCTGGCTTACGACTTGATGCGCCGCAGCCATTTTCACGCCATGGTCAGTGCTCAGGGACGAGTGCCTTCGACGGAGGTGATTTCAGCGCGTCTGCAGCCCGCGTCGGCGGCGGTATGTGCCTGGTTGCAACTGCCAGCGTTATCCAGCGTGATCCAGATATGTCGCGCGCGGCGCATTGATCAACGACTGGTGTTGTACGTTGAGCACTACCTCAACCCGGAGTTCTTTCCCCAGATACTTGATGTCGATTTGAGCCAGTCGCTGACCGAGTTATACGCCAGCCGTTACGGCTTGCGGTATGGCCAGGTGCGTTTCGAGATGGTGCCGACGGCCTTGCAGGTCGAGGCGGCAGCAGCATTGAAAGTGTCTGTTGGCAGCCCGGGCTTGCGCATTGCCCGGGTCAACTATGATCAGCAAGGCCGTTTGATCGACTGCGACCTTGAGTATTGGCGCCATGATGCGATTCATGTGAGCGCGGTGGTGCCGGGGTAGGGCGCGATTATGTCGTCACGCCTTGCCTGGTAGCGATCATTGCCTTTCCTTGACCGCTCCAACGCCAATCACGCTACCGCCGCCGGTGCTCACCTGCACGCTTAGGCGTGGGGTTGCCAAATCGAGTCCGGCTTCATCCAGATGGCGTTTAAGCGACAAGTTGAAGGCGCGCGAGACTTCCCACTGTTTGATCGGCGCCGTCTTGAAGCGCGCCCGCAGGACTGCGCTGCCGGATTCGAAACTTTCGACCCCCTGAATCTCCAGCGGCGACCATATGTTGCGCCGCTCCAACGGGTCACTGTGCATTTTATGCCCGACCTCACGAACCAGTTTGATCGCGTTGTCGATGTTCATGCTGAACGGAATCGCAATGCGGAAAATCGCATAGCCGAATTCCCGCGAGTAGTTCTGGATGCTTTTGATCTCGCTGAACGGAATGGTGTGGACGATGCCATCGATATCCCTCAAGCGCACCGTGCGGATGGTCAAACCCTCGACCGTGCCCAAATGCCCGCCGACGTCCACGTAGTCGTCGATGGCCAATGAGTCCTCGATGATGATGAACAGGCCGGTGATCAGATCCGCCACCAACGACTGTGCGCCGAAACCGATGGCCAGGCCGATAACCCCGGCACCGGCCAGCAGAGGGGTCACGTTCATGCCC
This sequence comes from Pseudomonas sp. ASL8, assembly GCF_056680355.1. Taxonomy (NCBI): domain Bacteria; kingdom Pseudomonadati; phylum Pseudomonadota; class Gammaproteobacteria; order Pseudomonadales; family Pseudomonadaceae; genus Pseudomonas; species Pseudomonas sp. ASL8. The sequence continues at coordinate 3,299,598 of NZ_CM155278.1, forward strand.
ATGTTCGCCAGTGCGACGATCAAGGCGATGATGAAAATCGCCACGAACAGCACGTTGCGGATCAGCGGCATCATGGTTTGCGCCCTGGCATTGGCCAGGCCTTTGCGTGACCGGGTCAAGGCATGATGCACGGCGGTGTCACTGAGGATCCACACCAGCCAGGCGAACAGCAATGTCGCGCCCAGGCTGAACAGCTTGACGCTGACTTCGTGGCCGTCACCCTCGGCGAAACGAATCAGCGACAAGCCCCACACGCGAAGGCCGAGCTCGATGAACAGCAACCAGACCAACAGATGCGCCAGGGTATAGAAGAAGTTTCTCAGTCTGTCCGAATACAGCGCATGACGTTTTTGCCCATGGTATGGCCGTTGCGCATGACGGCGCACCAGGCCATTGATGACCATGCACAGCACCAGCAATACCGCGCAGATCAAGGCCTGACGCAGCGCAGTACTGGTATCGCCAGCAGAGAAGAACGTGGCGAACAGTGACACCGCCACCAGCATCAATGCCGGTACATACCAGAACGAACCCAGGATATAGAGGCTGTCGCTCAAGGCGCGACGGGTCAGGCGACGGGACAGCGGCTGGTTGCGGATCAAGTGGCCGATGGGGCGGCGGAATCGCAGGATGAACAGCCCCGTGGAGATCGCGGCCAGCACGTTGGCCAGGGTTGCTGCGGTGTGCGCCAGGTGCTCGCCCAGACTGGCGATCAGGCGCGGGTCGCTCAACGCCTGGCCGAAGGCGGCAAAGCTGCCGATCAACCACAGCGGGCGAAACGCCTGATGACGCAGGATATACAGGGCTCGGCGGCGATGAGGGCCATCGACAACGGAAAAGGCAATCACGCAAATGGCCGAGAACAGCGTGCCGACCACCAAGGCATACGCCAGCACCATGGCCAAATCCTTGCCCAGCGAAGAGGGCAGGGAATAGCTCAAGTACACCGTGATCACCAGGGCCACCAGCCACGGCCCCAGTTTGCGCAGGGCAAAGCGCAGCATGTCCCAGGTGCGAGGGTGTTGTGGCAGCTCTTCAGGCAGACCAAAGCGCAGGCGCACCCGATGGCTGAGCCAGATCAGCGCGGCAGCCAGCAGGCTCCAGAGCAGTATCACCAGGGCGAAACCGAAGATGACCGGCAGCCATTGGTTGGCGGGCAGCATCAGCCCCCGCAGCTCTTCCTGCGCCAGGCTCAGCTCGTCGGACCACCGTTGAATCGGGCTGTCATCCCCGCTGAACTGCTTCTCGAAACCGGACAGGGTGCTTCCGATTAGCCCGAGCACGCCTTCTTCGGCGGTTGGTTGAGCTTTTTTGGTGGTGTCGCGGAGTTTTTTCAGGTCGTCGAGGAGTTTGGTGCGCTGTTGATCGTTTTCCAGCGTTTTGATCACTTCATCAAGCGATTGCCCAAGAGGTTCCTGCGCTTGCGGCTGGCCTTTCTGCGAGCCACCCAGCGACCCCGGCAGGCTTAGGGCTTGAGCGGCACCAATGGGTATCAAGGCCAGCAGACAGATCAGAAACAGGCGCGGGAGAGCGAACAGTCGGACAAAAACAGGCACTGGGCGGTGAACCTCAAATCAACACAAAAATGCCCGGTGTCATCAGGCAATGACTGGCGAGTGTACGAGTGACGCTTAGGCTTGGCGAGCGCATTGTATAGACGGCGTGTGGCGATGCACGCCACACGCCTCGCGGCTTACACCAGTTTGTCGAGGAGTTTGTAAACCACCGTCCCGAGGATGCAGACCATGCCCAGCCAGAGCAAGAGCACACCGACACCGCGCTCCTGGTAAGAGAAGCCCACACACAGCATGAGCATGCCGGTGACTATCGGTATTAGCATCGAGTGGAACGGATCCATGAGCACTGCACCTGTCTGGTTCGATAGTCTCAGTCTAGGTGGGTTTTTGCAGACGGACCAAGTGATCGTCTTCGCAGGCCAGCCCGCGAAGACGATTTGCCGGATCAAGGCAGTTCGTGGCTGGCGTAGAACGCGGTAAGCACTTTCACCAAATGCGCCAGATCCTGGCTGCCTGCCAGCTCGCGAATCGAGTGCATGGCGAAGGTAGGCAGGCCGATATCGACGGTGCGCACACCCAAGTGGCTGGCTGTAATCGGGCCGGTGGTCGAGCCACAGGCCATGTCGCTGCGTACCACAAAACTTTGTACCGGGACTTCTTCGGCCATGCACAGATGGCGGAAGAAACCGGCGGTTTCGCTGTTGGTCGCGTAGCGCTGGTTGCTGTTGACCTTGATCACCGGGCCGGCGTTGAGTTTCGGACCGTGATTGGCGTCGTGCTTGTCAGCGTAGTTCGGGTGGACGCCGTGGGCGTTGTCGGCCGAGATCAGCAACGATTTTTGAATGGTGCGCACATAGTCATCGCCTTCAGGCAGCAGGCGTTGAAGAATTTGTTCCAGCATCGGACCGTCTGCACCACACGCGGAGCTGGAGCCAACTTCTTCGTGATCAGTGCAGATCAGCAGGCAGGTTTCGTCGGTTTCGGCGGTGAGCAGGGCTTGTACGCCGGCAAAGCACGACAGCAGGTTATCGAGGCGTGCGCCAGCGATGAAATCACCGTGCAGGCCGACGATCGCAGCACTTTGAGTGTCGTAAAAGCTCAGCTCGTAGTCGAGCACCACATCAGCATTCAAGCCGTGTTCGCGGGCCAATTGATCAGTCAGCAGGGCGCGGAAATCTACACGCTCATCGCCTGCCACCTGCGCCAGAATGGGCGGTAACTCGTTCTGGGCGTTGATCGCCCAGCCTTCATTGGCCGTGCGGTTCAAGTGGATCGCCAGATTCGGGATCACGGCGATGGGCAGTTTGAAATCGATCAGCTGGCTTTCGACCTTGCCATCACGGCGGAAGGTCACGCGCCCGGCCAACGATAAATCACGGTCGAACCACGGCGCTAGCAATGCCCCGCCGTAGACCTCGACACCCAGTTGCCAGAAACCCTGGCGCTGTAGCTCGGGCTGCGGCTTGACCCGCAGGCACGGGCTATCGGTATGGGCACCGACCAGGCGGATGCCGCCGTTCAAGGGCGATAGGCGGCCCAGCTTGAAGGCGACAATCGACGAATCATTGCGGGTGACGTAATAGCGCCCGCCAGCCTCGGTGGCCCATGTTTCGCGTTCATCCAAACGTAGATAACCCGCCGCTTCCAGGCGTTGAACAAGGCTGGCGGTGGCATGAAAGGGGGTGGGGGAGGCCTTGAGGAAATCGATCAGGCCTTGGTTCAACTCTTCGCGCATTAGGTTACTCCAGACAGCAGTGGCGCGAGTTTACCGTATCTTGTGACTGACGCCGACCTTGTGGGGATTTGCATGTGCGTCCGGTCCGGATTGCGTGCAATCAAAACGGCGCAGGGCACTCGAAGCGCATCCGCTCACCCGTTTGTGGGTGAGTGAAGCTGAGCATGCTGGCGTGCAGACACAGGCGTGGGTAAGCAGCCAGCGCTTGCGGGTGTGCATACAGCCCGTCGCCCAACAGCGGATGGCCGATGGACAGCATGTGTACGCGCAGTTGGTGTGAGCGACCGGTAATCGGCGTCAACTCGACACGGGAGTAATCACCGCAGCGCTCCAGCACTTTCCAGAATGTCAGTGCGTGCTTGCCGAATTCGTGATCGACCACGTGCCGGGGTTTGGTAGGCGGGTCATAGCGCAGAGGCAAATCGATGCTGCCACTGTCCAGTTCCGGCTGGCCCCAGCACAGGGCGGTGTAGGCTTTTTCAGTTTCACGGTCGTGAAACTGCCGTGACAGCTCGCGGTGTGTGTCTGCGTCGCGGGCCAGCAGGATGATGCCGGAGGTTTCCCAGTCCAGGCGATGGACAATGCGGGCCTCGGGGTAACCGTTTTCCTGCAGGCGGGTAATCAGGCAATCCTTGTTGTCCTCGGCACGGCCGGGAACGGAAAGCAGCAGGGTCGGTTTATCGACCACCAGAACGCCAGCGTCCTGATGAATGATGCGGATGTTCGACAACGGCATGTGCAACGGGCCTCGAAACGCTGGAAACGCCAACGGCGGTATTCAGACCCTTCTGTTCAAAAGGTCCGAAATACCGCCGCAGGCACCCGCCGGATCAACGATCTGGCAGGGTGATATTGAGTTCGAGGATCGAGCAGCTGCCCTGGTTTTCCAGAGCGACATGCACTTGTTCAGACTCGATGTTGACGTATTTACGGATGACTTCAACCAGCTCTTTTTGCAAAGCCGGCAGGTAATCCGGGGTGCTGCGTTGGCCGCGTTCGTGCGCCACGATGATCTGTAGACGCTCTTTCGCTACCGAAGCTGTACTTTCCTTCTTACGGTCACGAAAGAAGTCAAAAATATTCATTCACGGCCTCCAAAGACTCGCTGAAACCATCCCTTTTTCTGCACATCGATGAAACGGTGTGCAACTTCCTTGCCCAGCAAGCGATCCACGGCATCGCTGTACGCCTGACCGGCGTCGCTCTGGTCATCAAGGATGACCGGGATACCCTGGTTAGAGGCTTTCAAGACTGCCTGCGACTCAGGAATCACGCCCAGCAGACGGATCGCAAGAATCTCTTCGACGTCTTCGACGCCAAGCATTTCGCCCTTGGTGACACGCTCTGGGTTGTAGCGGGTCAGCAACAGGTGTTCCTTGATCGGGTCTTCACCCTTCTCGGCACGACGGGACTTGCTCGCCAGCAAGCCGAGCATGCGGTCCGAGTCACGTACCGAAGACACTTCCGGGTTGGTCACAACGATCGCTTCGTCGGCGAAATACATCGCCAGATGCGCGCCTTTCTCGATGCCCGCAGGGGAATCGCAGACCACGTATTCGAAGGTTTCCTTGAGTTCCATCAAAATCTTTTCAACGCCGTCCTGAGTCAGGGCGTCTTTATCACGGGTCTGGCTTGCGGCCAGCACGTAAAGATTTTCCAGGCGTTTGTCTTTGATCAGTGCCTGGGTGAGGGTTGCTTCACCGTTCACGACGTTGACGAAGTCGTAAACCACGCGGCGTTCGCAGCCCATGATCAAGTCAAGATTACGCAAGCCGACGTCGAAGTCGACGATCACTGTTCTGTGGCCGCGCAAAGCGAGACCGGTACCGATAGCGGCGCTGGTGGTGGTCTTACCCACACCACCCTTGCCGGATGTAACCACGAGAATCTTGGCCAAGGTGTTTCACCCCTAGAGGAAAAGGACGGTTAGTCCCTGAAGGGCATCCCTTGAAACGACAACAGTCGAGCAATACTGGAAATCGAGAACCCCTGAATCAGAGGTTTAACCGTTGGGAAACCTTGGCTTTTCCGACTTCCGACTTCTTTTGCTACGTTTTCGCGACGAATCAGGGATGCTTTAAAATGGCGGCAGTATCCGTTAAAGACGGGTGATGTTCAACACTTCACCGGACAGGCTGACCTGTACCCCGGCCCCCCACAGCGGATCTCTGCGCAGGTCTTCGGAAACCTTGTATTGCCCGGCGATCGAGACCAGTTCGGCGCCCAACTGCTGGCAAAAAATCCGTGCCTTGGTATCACCTTTGATCCCGGCCAATGCTCTTCCGCGCATAGGGCCATATACATGGATGTTGCCATCGGCCAGAAGTTCCGCACCGGGACTGACCGGGGCGATGACCACCAGGTCGCAGCCCTGGGCATAAATCTGCTGACCACCACGCACGGGGGAGGTGATGATTTTGGTCGGTTTGAGGGTCGGCTCAGGCGGCTTTTCCGCTTTTTTCTTCGCGGCTTCGCCTTCGACCGGTTCCAGCGGACGTTCCCGTGCACCCGAAGGGGGCAGGACGGGCAGGTCAATAGCGATGGCGGCAGCGATGTCTTCGATGCGGTTGGCACGAATCGCCAGGGTGCGCAGGCCGTGTTGCCGGCACACACGCATCAACGCAGGCAGATCGACCGCGCCTTCGCCAGCGGGCAGCTTGTCCAGGGCCAGCACCAGCGGGGTGTTGCTGAAGAAGTTCGGTGCCAGGGCAACCTTGGCCGCCAACTGGCGATCAAGGCTTTCAAGATTGTTTCGGGCCAGCTCAAGCACGGTAATGGCAAGCATGCTGCCCTTCAGCTGGAACACAGGATCCTGGTCTTGCAATTCGATTTGGCTCATGGTCGGCACAAAGCAGCTTGTCGCTAAAAGTGCCGAGACTTATAACGAGAACGCTCGCTTGTCGCAAGCCAAGCCGAACCGATGTCGCCGAACCGATGTAGAATGCGCGGCCCTTATCTTTACGGAAGCTGTAATGGATCGCCCGCGTTTTCGAGCTTGTTTTCTTCTACCACGTTTCTGGCCGCTATGGCTGGGGCTGGGGCTGCTCTGGCTGATCGTTCAGTTGCCGTTTCGCACACTCATAGCCGTTGGTCGGACGCTGGGTGCGGTGATGTATCGTTTTGCCGGTGACCGTCGGCGTATTGCGTCGCGCAATCTGGAATTGTGCTTCCCTCATCTGTCGAAAGCCGAGCGCAAACAGCTGCTCAAGGAAAATTTCGCTTCCACCGGGATCGCTTTTTTCGAGATGGCCATGAGTTGGTGGTGGTCGCGCCAGCGGTTGGCCAAACTGGCCCATATCGAAGGCCTACAGCACCTCAAACAGGCGCAGTTGGAGGGGCAGGGTGTGATTCTCATGGCGCTGCACTTCACCACGCTGGAAATCGGCGCGGCCTTGCTCGGCCAGCAGCACACCATTGATGGCATGTACCGCGAGCACAAAAACCCGCTGTTCGACTTCATTCAGCGTCGCGGCCGTGAACGCCATAATCTGGATTCCCTCGCCATCGAGCGTGAAGACGTGCGTGGCATGCTCAAGCTGCTGCGCGCTGGCCGGGCCATCTGGTACGCGCCTGATCAGGATTATGGCGCCAAGCAGAGCGTGTTCGTGCCGCTGTTCGGGATTCAGGCGGCGACCGTGACCGCCACCAGCAAGTTCGCTAAGCTGGGTCGTGCTCAAGTGGTGCCGTTTACCCAGCAACGCCTTGCCGACGGCAGTGGTTATCGACTGGTAATTCATCCACCGCTGAGCGATTTCCCCGGCGAAAGCGACGAGGCGGATTGTCTGCGGATCAATCAGTGGGTCGAACGCGCCATCATCGAGTGTCCGTCTCAGTACTTATGGGCGCATCGACGCTTTAAAAGCCGACCAGCGGGCGAGCCGAAGCTGTATAAGAAGCGTGGCTGACACTAAACAGGCTGAATAATAAAAATGCGTTCACGCGTCATAGAAGGGCGGTCATGAGTGCCGCTGAGATCTCTTCCGCAGAGCCGATCACCGGGCTGATTCTTTCCGGGGGCGGTGCACGGGCGGCTTATCAGGTCGGCGTACTGGCCGGGATAGCTGATTTGTTGCCTGCCGGTGCTCCAAATCCGTTCCCGGTGATCGTCGGCACCTCGGCTGGCGCCATCAATGCCGTGAAGTTGGCCAGCGGTGCTTCGCACTTCTGCGCCGCCGTTCACCAATTGACCGAATTCTGGCAGGGCTTTCGCAGTCATCAGGTGCTGCGTAGCGATTGGGCGGGGGTGGTCCATCAAGCCGGCCGCTTCGTCGGCCACCATCTGATGGGCATTGGCTCGCGAGTCCCCGTGGCGTTGCTCAACAGCTCGCCCTTGCGCGACCTGCTCAACGCCCGTCTGGACCTTGGCGGTATCGACCACGCCATCGAAGCCCGGCACCTGCGTGCCGTGGCGGTAACAGCGTTTGGTTATGAGTCTGGACAAGCGGTAACCTTTTATCAAGGCAAGGACTCCATCGACTCCTGGCTGCGTCATCGGCGTATCGGCTTGCCGGCGCAACTGACGGTCGATCATTTACTGGCCAGCTCAGCGATCCCCTTGCTGTTCGCACCGATCAAGATCGAGCAGGAATATTTCGGCGACGGAGCTGTACGTCAATCAGCGCCTATCAGCCCGGCGCTGCACTTGGGCGCGAATCGGGTGCTGGTGGTTGGGGTCAGCGGCAATCCGCGCAGTGTCGAAGTAAAAGGTCCGCTGCACCGGCCAACACGGGGCGCGCAGCCGAGTCTGGCTCAGATTGGCGGGCATATGCTCAACAGCACCTTTATCGACAGCCTGGAAAGCGACATTGAATTGCTGGAACGGCTCAATGAGTTGAGTCATTTATTGTCTCTGCAACAGCCTGTGCGCACGTTGGGTCTGGCACCGGTCGACGTGCTGGTGATTGCGCCCAGTCAGCCGCTGGACGAAATCGCTGCACGTCATCGGCACGAGTTGCCAGCCGCCTTGCGCATGTTCTTGCGCGGGCCGGGCGCAACTAAAACCAGCGGCGCCGGCGTGCTGAGTTACCTGCTGTTCGAAACCGGGTATTGCAGTGAGTTGATCGAACTGGGCCGACGCGATGCCCTGGCCCAGAGTGACCAGTTGAAGCGGTTTTTAAGGCTGGCTTGAGGAAGCGCCCCGGCGGGCGCTTTCACCGTTCAAACCGTCCCCGGCAGAGTCCTCCGGACTGGTAGCAAATGCTACGGGTGCTACCTACCCTCTCGTCGTATGTGTAGGACTCATCCTCAAACCACCCCGGAAACGTCTCCTTCGTATCTCCCCGCATTGAACCCGTTCGTCATCCACGGCATGTTTCGCCCTTTCTGGCAGACCTATCAAAGGATGGCTTATGTCTGACGCGATCATCCGGTTTCTAAACTATCCCGGGCTGCTCACCCACGGCGACATGCGTGAGCGCGAAGACCTGCTCCCGATCCTTACCTCGCGCGAGCGGCCACACCGTCGGGTCGAGCAGTTGCTACAGGGATTACAGCCATGACCACTCACATTTATACCGTCCAGGAAGACGACACCCTCAGCGGTCTCGCGCAGCGATTGAACAGCAGTGTCGACGAATTACGGCGCCTCAATCCCTTTATCAACAACCCGAACTACATCCGCACGGGTTGGACACTGAACGTGCCGGACACCGCCGACGCACCCATGGCGGACAGCCCGCCGCCCGCACCAGACACCCGCGCCCTGGAGGTGTTGCACCTCGATCCCGTTGCCGCGCCGCCGGAACACTGCACCGTCAATTTCTGCGGCGAGCAGCCGTGCACGCGAGACACCCATTACGCCGACGTTATTTACGAAGTCGGCCAGGAGCGCTTCTGGCTGTTGCGCGAACACACCCTGAATACGCTGGTCGCCGCTGCCGATGGTCTGCAAAAAAAACTGCTGACCACCGATCCCGACTCACGCATCAACGCCCTGAATGACGCGGGTCTGCTGGAGCCCTTTCTTGAACCCAAAACCAGCAGCTTTCTCGATGCTCAGGACAGTCAGCGGTATCTGGAAATCGAGCATGAGCTGTCGACGATCAGGGGCGAGATTGAACGCACACAAGCAGAGGCCAAAGCGCAGAACGGCCTGAATATCGATAACACGCCGAACATGTCGGGCGAACAGCGCAAGTACGTAGGTGAACGGCAGCGTGCTTATCAGCCATTGCGTCAGCAACACGCTGCACTCGATGCCAAGGGCCATAAAATCGCCCGCGAACGCGGCTACAGTTTTGAAGACGGTCATCTGTACAGCGCCGAGGCGATGAACGCTCGCGAGATCATCCAGCGCTACCTCAAACAGCGCCAGATTCTGGTGGATCTTGGTAAGCCGCACTTTAGTCAGGAGCAAATAGCTGAGTTTCAAAAGGAATACGACACGCTAAAAGCCGATCTGAAATACACCTACAACCGAAACGCGCCGCTACGTTTGGATGCCGAGCAGTGGCTGTTGACACATAGAAAGCAATTTCACTATTCCGAATTCACAAAAACCCTTCTCGAAGCCGCCGCCTACGGCCTGGCCTTGCCCGAGTACGCCCTGCAAGGCGACAGCGGGGAGATTCAGCAAGGGTTTGAGGCGTACGAGAAATACCACGCCTTGCTCAGGCAAAAAGCAGCCTTGGATCAACACGTCGAAAAATCATTCGACAATTGGGTCAATGTTGCCAAACAACAGCCTCCGAGCAGCCTGTTCTCCACGGAAGCCGTGCAGTGGCAGGCACTTGAAGCCCAAGAGCAGGCGCTGAAGAAAAAGGCCGAAGCGTTCGTCAAACATTCCAAACCCCTGCGTCATCTGCTCTGGAACCCCGAGACCTTCGCGCCACAACCGCAACAACGGCTGGTGCGTACCCACTTTCCGTTGCGAGAAATCAGCGTGCCTACCGAGCGCACACGCCTGCGCCACTTGAGCCTCACCGACGTACTCAACCACCTCAACCAACGCACCCGTGACCTGCTCAAGGAAGACCTGAACAAAGCACTGGCCCAAGCCAAAGACCCCACCGTCAAAGTGACTGCGGGCAATACGAGTGCCGACCCGGACCTGTTCACCTCCTGGCTGAAAATGAACGACGCTCGGCCCATTGAAATCCAGGACGGCTGGTTCGACCGCAACGGCTTTTTCCAGCCTGAAACGTTCAAGCGCTACATCAAGAACGAACAGATCTACATCGAGAACCTGCGCGACGACGCCACCTTCGACGCGTGGGGTGAAGACCTGCGCCAGATACTGTTCAAGCAAAGCACCCTCGGCCCGTTGCGCTTGTTCGATAACAGCCCGCAAGCGCGCTTGATCCGCTGCTTGACCCCGGCCCCAAGCAGCGTGCAACTCGCCAGCCAAGTCCTCGCCCCCAGCGTCAGCCTGAAAAAAGGCCTGGGCGCGTCGGCCAACGTGACAATGGATGTCAATCTGGCGCAGGGCGAAATTGAGGTGGCCTCGTTTGAGTTGCCTGGGCGGGCTGACGCGGAAAACATGACACTGAGCTACAAAAACGAGAACGACGACCAGGGCCAGAAAGTCGCAGACGGTATCGTCAAGTTCGGAAAGGTTTGCCTGACCGGCAGCATCAAGGCCTGGGGCTTCGCCGGCGCCTCAATGATGCTCAGCGCCAACCTGCGTGTGGGCCCGAACAAACAGGAAAACGACGACCTAGGCCTGGACACCGGCCGCGACGCGGAGCGCCGCCTCAGCCGCGCAGAAACCGGCCTGAGACCCTACATCCGCCACGACGACCTCCTCGGCGGACAGTTCAACCTGTTCGCTGGCGTACAGGGTGGGGTCAAAATCAATGGCTCACTGCTCTGGGCGCCGCCCGACGACCTGCTGACCCTGCGCCACCCGATCTTCAAGAAACACGTCGACAACGACGGTTGGCTGGAACTCGCCACCCTGGGCATCGACGCCTCCGCCGCATTAGGTGTCGGCACCAAGGCCGGGCTTAACCTGTCCCTGCAAAACGGCTACGTGATCCTGCGCATGAACGCCTCCGCTGTCGCCGGTGTTGGCGTGCAAGGCGCTTTCAACTTCGTCGTGGGCTACAAGGCGATTATCCAGATCCTGGATATCTTCAATAAAGCCCTGGTTGAAAACAACTATAAGAAAATGGTCTGGGTACAACCGGAGGCCTTCGCGTACTTCAGCAAACTGCAACTGCTTAGCGCGCTGGGTGTGGACATGCAGTGGGCGTTCTTGCGGGGGTATAACGTTGTGAGTCGGGTGTATGACGCGATAAAGGCTGGGGGGCGGGCGGGGCCGATGGCTCATGAGATTTTTGATAAACAAGACGATCAGGAATTGAAAAGGTGGTATTCAACCTTGACGCCAGAGGGGTTGGGGTCGCTGCTGGATACGCTACTTCAAAGGCCAAGGGCGTTTGAAGTAGAAGCGCAGGGCGATATGGGTGGCACAAGGACGGTGAGGTATACAGCGCAGCAATGCCATTTATTGCAGCAGCACGCGATCGAAATCATTTTAACTTCCATCTATGAGCTTGCCACGGCAAGCGCATATAACACGATCGGCTATGAAAGCCTGGCCTCGGCGCAAGAGCGGTTTGGCAAAGCAGTGCTGCGTTTTTCATCCTTTAATAAGCCGGATAATCCCAAGTTTATTTACTGTGAAAATGTATACCGGATGAGTAATTTCATGGCGGCAAATGCTGGTGAGCGACAACAAGATAGGAATATGCAAGAACGTTATAGAAAAGCGAGGCGTCGATTGGGCGAGGCGATGGACACTGTCTGTGATTTTTCATCACAGACAAAATTCTGGGACCCAGATGCAGGAACGGAGCTGGCACCATGGCCAAAATATTGACTGTCGCAGTGAAAATAGCCGGTCTATTATTTCTGTTAAGTAATTGTGCATGGGCTCAATTAACACCAGAGCAAGAAGAGGCGCGCAGCCAAGGTCTATTTTTCTTAAATATGATCAAGAGTGCAAAGGCAAGCCCTTTTCTTGAAATATCAGCCGAGGCTGGGGACACGGAGTCACAGTATTACTTGGCTGAAATTCTTAGGCGGAACCAAAAAATTATAACGCCGAGAGCTCAGGAGCTGTACGAAGCCGCCGCCGAAAAAGGCGATATTTACGCCATGATGCGATTGTCCAATAAAGGTGATGACCTTTGCCACATCATGGAGAACTGCCCGGCGGATATAAAAACACCTCAAGAGTGGCTGGAAAGCGCTCGCTCACTGGCCAAAGAAAGAGTCGCTCAGGGGGATGGTGAGGCCATGCAGCAACTTTTCATGATAACCGGTCATTTTGATTGGTTAGTCAAAGCAGCGGAGTCCGGCTTCCCTGATGCGCAGGAATGGCTCGGCTCTTTATATAAAGAAGGTGTTGGCACTTTTCTGATCCCCGGCAACCGGAAAAAAGAAATAGAGAAATGGTACAAGGCCTCGGCGGAAAGTGGCTATCCACCCGGTATGAACAGTTACGCCGATCTGCTGAATAAGCGCGGAGACCGTCAAGGTTTTGCTTATTGGATTGAGAAATCGGCCAAAGCCGGAGACTTTGGCGCCATGTCCGACTATGCCGCGTGGACGGCGCATATGCCCGACGAAGTCGGCTACCCGCTTGATCTGGTAAAAGCCTACGGTCTGACACTGCTTATGGCAGAAGCGGACCCCGGCAGAGGGCCGTCATCGCCTGGCTACGGAGGGCAAGTACTGCCAAGGGTCGCAGCCAAAATGACCTCCGAACAAATCGAAGCCGGCAAGGCGTACGCCAAAGAGTGGGCGAAAACCCATCCGCCGCTGTCGAGATTTCCGCCTAAGTACGGATATTAATGGTCGCTGGACACTCCCACGTCAACGCACGTAGGACCCATCCTTAAACTTCGCAAGACAACTCCCTACCTGCGCCCACCTTATTGAAACCACTCCTGTGTCGCCGCATCTTGCAGTTCTTCCGAACTTTTTTGTGGGCGACACACTGCCATGTCAACGGCCAAACACCCTGTACTCGATCAAACCGAACCCTTGTGTGCCGCCGCTAACCGACAGCAGTTGGGGTGCCTGGAAAGTACGTGGCTGGGCTGGAACGAGCTGCATCGTTTTGTCTGTTCTAAAGGGCATGTTTTTCTCAAGACCCCGAGGCGGATGAGCCGAAGCCAGGAGAGTTGTCAGGAGTGCATTCAGGATCGCTTTACGGAGCGGGTCCGCGCCATTGCCCTGGAAGCCGGGGTGACCTGGCTGGATGAGCAGTGGCGGGGTTATGGCGTGCCCCATAACTTTCGTTGTTCGCAGGGGCACACGTGGCAGCGTAAATCTTCGACCATGGGCTTGCACCCGGATTGCAGCGTCTGCAAACGCGACAAGGCCAGAAACCTCAAGGGGTTCTCCAACGGCCTGACCCGTTTGCAGCAGATCGCTGCGCAGCACGGCGGGGTATGTTTGGCTGATGCTTACACCAGTACCCGTCAACGGTATGGTTTTCGCTGTGCCCAAGGGCACGTCTGGGAGTCTCTAGGCGTCAATATCATGGGCGGTGCGTGGTGCCATGAGTGCGCGATTCAACCCAGACTTATCCATGAAAAGGGGGTGGATGGACTGGCACGTTTGCGTGAAGTGGCTGAACGCCATGGCGGGGTCTGCCTTGACCAGGAATACCTGGGCGTAAAGCATCACTATCGCTTTCGTTGCGATGCCGGGCATGAGTGGACGAGGTTGGGATCGAGCGCCTTGCATGGCAGCTGGTGTGTGAAATGCCACCTGAAGGCGAAGACGCTCACTCTTGATGACGCGCATCGGGCCGCGGCGGCGAAAGGGGGACAATGCCTGTCCACTGAGTATGTAAATGCCCAAATCAATCTTCAATGGCAATGCCAGAACGGGCATCGCTGGCTTGCCCGGATGGGGGGTATCCGACAAGGTGGTTGGTGCAAGCGGTGCCCAAAGAGCAGGCTAAGCCTCGACGATGCCCATCAGGCCGCGCGAGCGAGAGGCGGGGAATGCCTGTCCACCGAATACGAGAACTGCTACACAAAAATGCATTGGCTGTGCGGACGAGGGCATGGCTGGCATACCAGCCTGGCAATCATACGTAATGGCCATTGGTGCCCTGAGTGCTCTTATATGGCAAAGGTCACTACCCAGAAGACCATGAAACGTTATTTATCGGCCAAGTAAGGGCTTGGTCATCACGCTCATGAATAACGCCGACTCGAGAAAGCGCTGTAACCAGGCCCGTAGGCGAGGGTAGGGGCTTTGCCAGAACCAGTCGGGGTCGACGTAGCAGAATTGCCGCACAAAGGGCGCCAGAGCGATGTCGGCCAGCGTCACGTGCTCAGCGGTGAGGAAGGTCCGTTGTTGCAGGCGCTCTTCAAGCATTTGCAAAAACACCGCACCCAGGTCGCGGTAGTGTTCCTGCGAGTGTTCAGGATGGCGGACCGCGTATTTGTAGTGATCCAGATGGCGTTTGAAGACGTGATCGTTTTCTTCGATCAATGCCCCGATGTCTCTCTGGGCCTGCGGGTCGTTTGCCAGCAGCCAGTCATCGGGGTCGTTGAGCGCCAGTGCCCAGCGCATGATGCCCAGACTCTCGTCGATCACGCGTCCTCCCTCACAGATCAGGACGGGCACAGTGCCTTTGGGTGAACAGGCGAGCATGTGCGGCTGCTTTTCTTTGAGGCTGACTTCGCGAATGTCCAGTGCGCAGCCCGCGTAAAACAACGCCATGCGCGCACGCATGGCGTAGGGGCAGCGCCGGAAAGAGTAAAGAATCGGCGTCGCGGTGTTCACTGCGCTCGACAACGGGTCTCTTTACGCTTCGGCAGTCAGTTGACCGCAGTCGGCGATCACGACTTTTTTGCTGGTTTTGCCTGATTGCGAGCCCAGTGCTTCGATGGCTCGCACGACGTCCATGCCTTCGATGACTTTACCGAATACCACGTGCTTGCCATCCAGCCAACTGGTGACGATGGTGGTGATGAAGAACTGGCTGCCGTTGGTGTTCGGGCCGGCGTTGGCCATGGACAGGTCGCCTGGCTCGGTGTGCTTCAGGGTGAAGTTCTCGTCCTTGAACTTTTCGCCGTAGATCGACTTGCCGCCGGTGCCGTTGTGGTTGGTGAAGTCACCGCCTTGCAGCATGAAGTCTTTAATCACGCGGTGGAACGAAGAGCCCTTGTAGTGCAGGCCGTCGCCTTTCTCGCCGGTGCACAGGGCACGGAAGTTCTCAGCGGTTTTCGGTGCCACGTCTTCGCGAAGTTCCATCACGATGCGACCCATTGGCTCGTCGTTTGCGGTGATGTCGAAAAATACTTTTGAATTGGACACGGGTAGTTACCTTCTCATTTGAGGTGGCGCAACGGGTCGCGCCGTGGGTGTGTAGGGTACAGAAATTCCGCTTGGCAGTTCTGTCTGACACAGAAAATGGGGGCTGCCTGTCGGTTTATCAATTGCTGACCTCAATCGTACTCAAACCATTGCCCTGGCGCCGTACCTGAATCTGTACGGGGATTCGCTCGTGCATTTCCTGCACATGGGAAATCACCCCCACTTTACGCCCTTGGGCTTGCAGGCCATCGAGGGCATCCATGGCCAGTTGCAGGGATTCGGGGTCGAGGCTGCCGAAGCCTTCGTCGATGAACAGGGATTCGATTTTCAGCGTGCTCGAGGCCATTGAGGCCAGGCCCAGGGCCAGGGCCAACGACACAAGGAAGGTCTCGCCGCCGGACAACGAATGCACCGAGCGCAGTTCATCGCCCATTTCGGTATCCATTACCAGCAAGCCCAACATGCTGCCGCCGCGCTTCAGGCGATAACGGCGCACCAGTTGGCGCAGTTGCGCGTTGGCATGGTGAACCAGCAGGTCAAGGTTGTAGGCCTGAGCGATCTTGCGAAATTTGTCGCCTTCGGCCGAACCGATCAGCGTGGCCAGACGCGCCCAGCGTTGATACTGAGCATAGGCGTCGGCAATCTGTTGCGCCAACGCCTGATTGGCGTCTTGGCGGCGTTGATCGTCGGCTTTTTGGGCGCGCAGGTCGGCATTGAGGTGTTCATTGGCGGCGAACAGACCTTGCAGCTCGCTCAATGCGCTGTCCAGTTGCTCGGGGTCAAGGTTGCCGTTGTGTTGCGCTTGATGGCTTTGCAGACGCTGTTCGCGCTCGTGCAGCAGGACCTTGGCTTGCTCGATGGCTTTTTCACTGTGCTGCAGGCGTTGGCGCAGTTGGCTGACGTGTTCATCGTCGATGCTCAGTAACTGTTCCAGAGCACTGTCATCCAGCTCGCTATGGCGGCTGCGCCATTCGGCAATCCTGGCGCTCAGCTCGCTGCGTTCTTGCTCCAGGCTTTGCAGGCGTTCCTGCCTGGCTTTGAGTTCGGCGGCGAGTTGGATCAGTTGGCTGCGTACGTCCTGCAACGCTTGGCCTGCAGTGCTTTCGACGTGGCGCGCCTGCTCGACGGCGTGTTCCAGTTGTTGCTGCCAGCGTTCAGCGCTGCGCTGTTCACCGGCTTGGCCACCCAGCAGTTCAGCGAGCGTTTGCTGGCTGGTGTGCTGCTGCTGCGTGAGGGCGGCGAAACGTTGTTGCAGGTCTTCCAGGTGCTTGGCGCGGGCGTGTTGCTGGAACTGCTCCTGCTCGATTTTTTGCTGACGTCCACTCTGTTCAAGCAGCTCATCGCGTTGCTGCTCCAACTGGTCCAGGCGCTGGGTCACTTGCTGATCGAGCTGCATGACCGTCGCTGCTGCTTCGTTGCGCAAGCCATTGATAATCTCGGCGAGCAGCAGTGGGGTGAACGCCGCCAGTTCTTCTTCCAGGCGCTCATGGTCGCTGGCCAGTTGCCGCTGCTGTTCGGCCACATGTTGCGTGGCGGTCTGGCTGGCCTCGGTGGCGCTTTGCAGTTGTTGCTGCAGGCGCCCGGCGTCTTGTTGCAGTTTAAGCAATGCGCTCTGGCGTTGCTCATCCTGGGTGATGTTTTGAGACAGTTGACTTAACTGCTGGCTCAACCAACCATCGCGCTTGGCTACGTCCTGCTCCAGGAGTCGGGCGCTGAGCGGATGAGCCTCGATACTTGGGGTCAAGGCGTGTTGCTGTGTGGACAGTTGTTCCTGTTGGTGCAGGAATTCTTTTTGCTGAGCGATCAACCCACTGACGCTGGCGCGCAGGTCGACCAGCTTTTCCCGCAGGACATTTACGGCTTTCAGGGCGTTGGCTTCTTCGCTTTCGTCATGCCGGGTCAGGCTTTGCAGCAGGGCTTCAGGCTGATGGTACGGATGCTCGTGACTGCCACACACCGGGCACGGTTGGTCGTCCTGCAACTGTTCGCGCAATTCCTCGACACTCGCGCTGCGGGCGAGGCGTTGGCGCTCCAGCAGTTGCTGGGTGACTGCCAGGGTTTGCTCGGCGACCTTGAGTTCATCCTTGGCCTGAATCCCCTCACGGTTGAGGTGCTCGCGCTGTTGTTGGGCATGCTGCTGTTTCTGGGCAAGCGCCAGCGAACGGGTGTCGAGTTCCTGCTGCTCCGTCCATAAGCGCGCAAGGTCTTCGAAGGCGCGTTGCTGTTTTCGATTGTCTTGCAGCAGGCTGCCAAGGATCTGGATTTGCTCACCGACGGCATGCGCTTCAGCACCGGCTTCGCTGTACAGCAATTCCAGGGCGTTGCGTTGCTCGGTGAGGTGTTGGCTGGCGCTGGCGGCACGCTGCTCAAGCTGTGGCAACTCGATTTGGCCCTGTTTCAAGCGGCTGCCGATCTGCATCACTTGCTTCAGACGTTCGCGGTAGGCATTCCAGGCTTCGCTGAGCGGGGCCAATGTGCTGCTCTGCTCAAGCTGTCCGGCAATTCGTTCCAGCCGCTCGGCCACCTGGCGTTGCTGGTCGAGCAGGCCTTGCAGGGCGCTTTGGCCCTGCGCGCATTGTTGCTCGGCCTGTTGTTTGAGTTCAGCCGCCTGGCTCAGCTCGTCGATCAAGCGTGCGACAGTGCTTTGGATTTCGAAGGCTTGACGCAACAGCGGCGTGGCGTCGGCCTGCTGCTGCTGAGCGTTGAGCAACGCTGCGTGGGCATCGACCTGGGTTTTCTCGAGCTGCGCCTGCTGGGCCTGACGTTCGATCTGCTGCTGTTGATGTTGCTGAATCTGCGCCGCCAGCGGGCTGAGCTGGGCATTCAGCTCGGCCTGACGAGCGAACTGGTGACGTTGCGGCGCCAGGTGTTCCAGCCGGGCCAGCTTCAGACGTTCGGCGCTCTGGTCGTCCCACTGCAATTGGGCCTGTTGCACCTGTTCGGCAGCGCTTTGCTGTTCGTCCTGCAACTGACGCAGGACGTTGAGCCATTGCTGCTGAAGCTCAAGTTGCTTGAGTTGCGCTTGCTGAGTCTTCAGCTGTTGTTGGGCTTCGTTGAAACGCTGGTCGAGTTCGGCGCGGGCCTCTGGCGTTAGCGGTGTTACGCCGGTGGCCAGTGCTTTCAGATCTTCATGGACCTTTTCCGCTTCCTTGCTCTTGCTGTACGCGCGGCGGCCCAGTTGGCTGTAGATCGCGGTATCAGTGAGCTTTTCCAGCAGTTCGCTGCGCTCTTTGTCATCGGCCTTGAGGAAGGCGCTGAACTCGCTTTGCGCCAGCATGACGGCGCGGGTGAACTGTTCGAAGTTCAGGCCCAGGCGCGCTTCGAGCATGGCTTTGTATTCGGTTTTGTTCTGGCTGCTCAACACCTGTTCGCTGTCCAGATCGGTCAGGGTCTGGCGGCTGGCCTGGAGTTTTTTGCTGGCGTTGTCCCGTGCGCGGTTGGTTTCCCAACGGGCACGGTAACGACGGCTGTCGATGCCGATGAAATCCACTTCGGCATAACCGCTGCCGGTGCCACGCCGCAGCAAGGTGCGCGGGTCGTTGGTGCTGATATCGCCATCGATCTCCGGCACTTTGGACTGACCGACATTGCTCAGCCGTGGGATGGCGCCGAATAACGCCAGGCACAGCGCGTCGAGCAAGGTGCTTTTGCCGGCCCCGGTCGGCCCGGTGATGGCGAACAAGCCAGCACTGGCCAGCGGTTCAGCGGTGAAATCCAGCTCGAACGGACCGGCGAGGGAGGCGAGGTTTTTCAGGCGAATGGCGAGAATTTTCATGGCTGTTCGCTCTCCAGTTGCACGTCCTGCAAGAGCGTGGCGAAATCCTTGAGGGTTTGTTCGTCGACCTCGCTGCCATAGCTGTCCTGCCAGGCGCGGCTGAACAGTTCCAGCGGGCTGAGTTGGTCAAGGTCGATCAGGCCATTGCCGCTGTCATCGCCCCCGGCACCGCCGTTGCCCGCATATTCGGTGGCGATGCGCACCAGACGTACGGCCTTGCCTTGCAGGACGGTTTCGATTTGCTGGCGCAGATCGGGCTGTGGCTCGTCGAGGCGCACCCGAACTTCCAGCCAGGGTTGGCGTTCTATGTCAGCCAGCAGATCGATATTTGGCAAGGACGCCAGTTGCACCAATAACTCGGCCAGCGGTGCCGGACCGACGCGTTGCAGATTGACTGCGCGAGGAATCAGGCAGGGTTCGACGCTGATCAGTTGATCGCCGTCGCAATTGATTTCGAGAATCTGATGCTGATAGCCGATTTCCGAAAACGATAGCGGGATCGGCGAGCCGCTGTAGCGGATGCGATCTTCACCGTTGACCTTCTGCGGTTTGTGCAGGTGGCCAAGGGCAACGTAGGTGATGCTCGGACCGAACAGACTGGCGGGCAGGGCCTCGGCGTTGCCGATGATCAGGCTGCGTTCAGAGTCTTCGGACACCGAGCCACCGGCCATGTGCGCGTGGCTGATGGCGATCAAGGCCTGTCCCGGTTGGCGCTTGAGGTTGGCGGCTTCGATCAGCAGTTCATGGACCCGACCAATACCGCGCAGGTAGTCGTCGCCCAGGGTGGCGCCCGTGACTTCAGCGGGCCGAAGAAAGGGCAGCGCCAGGCACCAGGCGCCGATGTCGCCGTTTGCCTTGGATAGCGGCAGCAACAGGCGCTCGGCATCCAGTTGTCCGTCATCAAGCCACAACACCCGCCCCAGAGCATGGGTGCGCAAACGGCGCATCAGTGGTGCGGGCAGTTCGATGCGCGAGCCGGAGTCGTGGTTGCCGGCGATCATCACAATAGTCAGCAGCGGGAGCTGTTCGTGAGCGTTGACGATGAAGTCGTACAGGCGCTCCTGGGCTTTGACCGGCGGGTTGACGGTGTCGAAAATGTCCCCCGCGATCAACAGCACGTCAGGTTGGCGGTCGACCAGGCGGCCCAGCAGCCAGGTCAGAAAGCAGGCGTGTTCGAAGTCTCGCTCCTGGCCATGCAGGTTCTGGCCGAGGTGCCAGTCGGAGGTGTGGAACAAACGCATGGGGAATCCTTGTACAGCCTGTAGGAGCGGACTTGTCCGCGAAGAGGCCGGGTCAGTCAATGAAGATCGAATAAAAACCGCAGATATTCAGCATTATTTCGGGTACAGCGGTGGCAGGCTGGTGTCGGTGGCCGGATTTTGAACCCGCTCACCTGCTGGCAAGGTACGCACGGCGCGCCACAGCTCTTCACCTTGCCAGTACTGGCCGGCCTCGCTGTACAGCGCGCCGTTCAGGCCGTCGAGGGCGTCGGACAAGGGCACGAAACGTGCTGCCATGTCGGCCAGGGTTTCCGGTTGTTGGCGAGCCCAGGCATCCAGAGCCTGACGGGTCGCCTGTGGATCGTTGGCCTGACTGGCACGCCTGAGCTCATCGAGCACGGTGCGCGGGCTCGGACCCGTTTGCACAACCCGAGACACTGCCGGTTGCCAACGCGCGCGCCACCACAGGCCAAAGCCGAGCAGGGTAGTGCAGGCCAGAAATAACGTACTCAGTTGCCACGCCCACAACGATTGCCCGGTGATGGTCAGGCCGCTCGCGTCGGTGCCCATCGGAGCGTCCATGGACAGACTCGGGTTGTTCACCACCTGCAGGGTGCGCGCGGGGAGGCTGCTGTGCTCCAGATGATCTTCAAGGGTGTTCCACCAGACCACGTCCACCGCCGGCAAATCGATTGCGCCTGTGCGTGTAGGCACCAGGGCTTCGCGTTCTTCACGGCTGCCTATCAGGCCCCGTTCGCTGGTCAGGTTGGCCAATTGAGGCTGATCGGGGTAACGACGCAGGCCGCTGACGTCGGTGCCTGGCAGTGGCGTCAGTTGCGCGCTGGACAAGCCTTCGGCGCGGATCGTCAGACTGCGGGTCAGGGAGTCGCCGACCTGGCTGTGTTCCGGATCCGGGTTCCAGGCTTCGCTCAGGCTCACGCTGCGTGCGGGCAGCCATGGAGCGTCGGCAGGGTAGTCGGCGGGCTGGGGTTTTATCCACAGGGGGATTTCGGCGGAGCTGACGTGCACCTGCTTGCCTGGCTTGGGACCGGTCGGGTTGACACTCTGGGCTTGCCCCTGATTCTGGGCCTGAGCGTCCTGCACCAACGTTGCACTGAAGACTTGCGCGGGAATCAGCAACTCGCCGCTGTGCTGTGGATAAATCGCATAGCGTATCTCGATGACGCCGTGGCGAATGCCATTGATCAGTTTTTCATAGGTGCGCGAATCACCAAGTTTCTCGATCCGTGCATCCTGGATCTGCAAGGGCGTCAGGTTGCTGTCGTCGAACAGTGCGACCGAGTGATAGATGCGCAGGGTCAGCACGACTTGAGCTTGAACGTAGACGCTTTCCTGATCGAGGCTGGCGTCGATGAACACCGGCGCCAGCGTGCCCTGGTCCTGGGCTTCGCTTTGCACCACTTGCAACGTGATGGGCTGGCTTTTCAGTTCGCCCAGTTGCAACGAGGGGATGATCACGGTGCCATTCTGCTTCGGCAGCAGGGTAATGATCCATCGTGTGGTGGCTTGAGCGCCGCCATCCAGAGTGGTCAGATGGTTGATCTGCCGCGTGCCGCGTACGTCGAAATCAGCCTCCAGCGTGGTCAGATCGGGTTTGCCGAACAACGTGACGTCATTGGATTCCAGGGTCAGCTCTACGGTCTCGCCGGAGTTCAGGCGCGCACGATCGACGCTGGCCACCAGCTCGGCAGCCTGAGCCGACAGAGCCATAAGACCCAGCATGAGGCTGATCAATAAAGTGTACGGGCGACTCATCGGGTCTGTTCCTGACGCTGTTGCTGTTCATACCAGAATTTACGTCGCAACAATTCGCCGGGATCGTCCGGGATCTGTCGCAACCATTGTTCCAGAGCTTGCCGTCGCTCTCCGTCGAGGGCGGTTTCGGCGGGTTTGATCGGTGGTCGGGTGGTGTTTTCATCGCCCAGTTGTGAGCCTGGAACGTCGTTGCCGCCAGCCGGGCTGTTCGGGTTGCTGGTAACGGTGCTGTTATTGGCGCTGCTGTCGTCACCTGACGGAGGCTGATTTGGATTCTGCGGTGCTGTCGCCGCGCCAGCTTGTGGGTCTTCGCTGATGTCGTCTTTTTTGCTGTCGTCCGGCTTGCTGGGGCTGGAGGCCTGTTGCTGCTTGTCCTGTTCCAGCAAACGCTCGACCAGCGCTTTGTTTTTCAACGCCGGCTGCAGATCGGGTTGGCGTTCCAGAGCCTGTTCATAGGCATCCAGCGCGGCTTCCAGTTCGCCAGCCCTGGCCAGCGCATTGCCGCGATTATAGTGGTCGGCGGCGTTGTTACTTTCAGCAAATCGCTGAGCGGCACTGGCGTAGTCGCCGGCCTGGTACAGCGCCACGCCTTGCCATTGCCTGTCCTTGAAGTGTTGCGCAGCTGCGGCGGGCTGACCTTGTTCGAGCAGGCGCTGGCCCTGTTGGTCGGGCCGCAACCACAGGTCGTTGAACTCGAAAGCATAGCTGGGCTGCGGAAGCATGAACAACAGCGGCAGGCACAACAACCAGCCTCGGCGCCCGGCGCAGGCCGCAAGCAACAATAACGGCAGCAGCAGCCAGGGCCCCTGGTCGTCCCAACTGTCCAGATGCACGGTCTGACCATCGCTGCGAAGGCTTTGCGGACTGTCGAACAGGCCCAGCCCTCGCAGGTCGGAGTCATCCAGTCGGGCCTGACGATAGCGCCCGTCGATCTGGCTGGCGAAGTCCTTCAGGCTTGGGCTGTCCAGACGAGGCAGCAGAATCGCGCCTTGTGGGTCTCTGAGGAAGCCGCCTTTTTCCTGCGTGACCGGGGCACCGTCAGCGGTGCCGACGCCGAGGATCAGCAGCGGCGGCGACTGGCGGCTCAACGCCTCGCGGATGCCTTGGCGTTCCTGTTCGCTGAGTGACGAGCCGATCAACAGCAAGCGGCCCTGGCCCTGCGCACTTTGCTTGAGCAGGGCAAGCGCTTTGGTTACCGCCAGATCGGCGCGGTGCCCGGCCTCGGGCATGATCGAGGGCTTGAGCGCTTCGAGCAGGTTGCGACTGGTGGCCAGGTCGTCAGAGAGTGGCACCAGGGTGTGAGCGCTACCGGCATAGACGATGATCGCCGTCTGCGAATCGCTGCGGCTCTGCAACAGGTCGAGCAGTTTACGTCGCGCCTGCTCTAGCCGAGTCGGCGGAGTGTCGGTGGCGAGCATTTCCGGGGTTAGCTCCAGCAACACCACCAACGGGTCGGCGGGCTTCTGGCTGGATTGCTCGACGTGCTGCCAACTCGGCCCTAGCAACGCCAGCACGGCGAGGGTCCAGGCCAGGCCCAGCGCAACCCACGGCAATTTGCTGTCGCGACCACTGCCGCCTCCGAGCAATACCGCGTGGAAAGCCACAGGCAGGATCATCTGCCAGCGTCCTGCACGTTTTTGTCGGTGCCAGAGTTGCCACAGCAACCAGCCCAGCAGCGGCAGTAACAGCAACCACCAAGGCCTGAGCCAGTGCGGCCAGAACGTGATCATCGACGCCTCCGCAAACGCTTGAGTCGCTGACGCCATTGCTCATTCGACGGCAGAAAAACTTTCTGTTTGAAAAAGCGTTGCAGCACGTTGTTCGGAAAGCGTTCGCGGATCACCAACAGCATGCTTAATAGCAGCGCGGCGGCCAGCGGCCAGTGATACAGCGCCTGGGTCGAGCGTGCCTGGGTCGGTTGTTGGGCGACCGGCTCCAGGGTGTCGAGGGTTTGTCTGATTTTTTGCAATTGCTGGCCGTCACGTGCGCGAAAATATTTGCCCCCGGTGATGTCGGCAATGTGTTTGAGGGTGGGCTCGTCCAGGTCCAGGCTCGGGTTCAATCCCTGTATGCCCAGCGTTCCGCCTTGTTCCGGGTCGGCGCCAATGCCGATCGGGTAGATTTTTACCCCTTCACTGGCGGCCAGGCGCGCGGCGGTCACCGGATCGATTTCGCCGCCGTTGTTGGCGCCGTCGGTGACCAGCACCAATACCCGGCTTTGTGCCGGGCGCAGACGCAGACGCTTGAGACCCAAGCCGATAGCGTCGCCGATAGCCGTGTTTTTCCCTGCAATGCCGATCCGCGCTTCGTCCAGCCAGATGCGCACGGTGTGCCGGTCGAACGTCAGGGGGGCCTGGAGATAGGCCCGGCTGCCAAACAGAATCAGCCCGACCCGATCACCTTCGCGATGTTCGAGAAAGTCTCCCAGCAAGTGCTGGACCAGGGTCAAGCGGCTGACCTCATCGTTGTTCCAGTGCATGTCGGGGTAGTCCATGGAACCGGAGACGTCCACGGCCACCAGCAAGTCGCGACCGCTGGCGGCGATCGGCAACGGTTCACCCAGCCACTCTGGACGGGCAGCGGCCATCAGCAATAACAGCCATAGCAGAATAAACGGTGCCTGCTGCCGCCAGCCGGGCAGATGAACCCGCGCTCGACGCCCGGCCAGACTTTCCAGTTCGCTGAGAAAACTGACCTTGAGCGCCGCTTCACCGCTGTCTGCCGCAGGCAACAGTATTCTCATCAGCCAGGGCAGCGGCAGCAGGGCGAAGACCCACAGCCAAGCGAACTCAAACATGTTTGCGAATCCAGGTCTCGACCGCCTGATTCAGGCCGGTGATGGCTTTGTCATCGAGTTTGCACTCCGGTTTGTACGCGCCTTCGACCAGCACCATCCAGCGGGTCAGGCCGGCAGCGGGACACCGGTTGTCGAGAAAGGCCAGCCACTTGCGGCCGTTCAAGGTGTGACTTTGGCTGTAGGGATAGTGGTTGCGACACAGGCGCTTGAGCAGCGCGTTGATCTGCTGCAGCCAGGCGCCAGCAGGTGCGCCGTCGTAAGGCTTGGGCAGTCCGGCGAGTTCTTCCAGGGCAGCGACCCTCACAGGGTCCAGCGGTTGCTCGGCGCGGCTGACCGGGCGCTTGCCAGGCCAGTATCGACGCAAACGCCACAGCCCCCACGCCGCCACTGGAATCAAGAGCAGGAGCAGCCACCAGCCCGGCGCCGGTGGCCAGAAGCTCACCGCTGCGGGAGGGATCAGCGGTTGCAGTTGCTCCAGGGTATTCATCGTTGTTTACCGGGGCGCTGGGGGTTCAGGTATTCGCGCAGTTGCTCGACCATCTCGCTCTGCGTGCTCAGTGGCATCGATGGCACACGCAGTTTTTGCGCGAGTAACTCCCAGCGTGCGACCCGGGCTTCGCCTTGAGCACGATAGGCCTGGCGCAAGTCCGGTTTGAGGGTGTCGAGTTCCAACTGCGCGCCGCGTTCGGAGAAACGTAACAAGCCGGCTGCCGGCAAGGCGTGATCCAGTGGGTCGGACAGCGGCAACAGCAGCAGATCGCAATGCCTGGACAGCAGACTCAGTTGCTGCTCGGCCGCATCGGACAGCGCCCGCTCATCGCAGATCACGATCACCAGACTGCCGGGGCGCAGTACTTCACGGGCGCGTCGCAGGGCGGTGCCAAACGCGTCGCGGTCGGCGGGGATTTCGGTGTGCAGCGATTGATTGACCCGTACCAGCCGGTTGAGCAATTGCAACAGGCTCTGTTTGCTGCGCCGGGGTTTGATCTCATAGTGCTCGTTGTCGCCGAACACCAGCCCGCCGACCCGGTCGTTATGGCCCAGGGCGGCCCAGCCGATCAGTGCCGCAGCCTGAGCGGCGAGGACCGATTTGAACATCAGGCCCGACCCGAAAAACAGCCGACGACTTTGCTCCACCAGAATGAAGATTGGGCGCTCGCGCTCTTCATGGAACAGCTTGGTGTGCGGCTCCTGGGTGCGGGCGGTGACACGCCAGTCGATGGTGCGCACGTCGTCGCCGGCCTGGTAAACCCGCACCTGATCGAAGTCCACGCCACGCCCGCGCAGCTTCGAGTGGTGCAGGCCGATCAACGGGCTGCGCTGGCTCGGGGTGGAAAACAGTTGCACTTCGCGCACGCGATGGCGCATCTCGATCAGCTCGGCGAGGCTGACGCGTATTCCCGGCTCGGCAATCGGTTGGGGTTGCATGGGGTCAGGCGACAGCCACGACGTCGAGGATGCGCTGGATCACGCGGTCCTGATCGATACCGGCGGCTTCCGCTTCGAACGACAGAATAATCCGGTGGCGCAACACGTCGAACAGCACCGCCTGAATATCTTCGGGGCTGACGAAATCCCGGCCAGCCAGCCAGGCATGAGCCCGCGCGCAACGGTCCAGGGCAATCGAGCCGCGAGGGCTGGCGCCGTAAGCGATCCAGTCGGCCATTTCCGGGTCGAACTTGGCGGGTGTGCGCGTGGCCATAACCAGTTGCACCAGGTATTCCTCCACCGCATCGGCCATGTACAGCCCGAGGATTTCCTTGCGTGCGGCGAAAATCGCCTGCTGGCTGACCCGGCGTTCTGGCTTGGTTTCGCCATTAAGTGCTTCGCCGCGAGCCTGCTGAAGAATTTTGCGTTCGACTGCCGCGTCCGGGAAACCGATTTTGACGTGCATCAGGAAGCGGTCGAGCTGGGCTTCGGGCAGCGGATAGGTGCCCTCCTGCTCGATGGGGTTCTGCGTCGCCATCACCAGAAACAGCGGTGACAGTTCATAGGTGCTGCGCCCGACACTGACCTGACGTTCGGCCATGGCTTCCAACAAGGCTGACTGAACCTTGGCCGGGGCCCGGTTGATTTCGTCGGCGAGCACCAGATTGTGGAAGATCGGCCCCTGTTGGAAGACGAAGCTGCCCGTTTCCGGACGATAGATCTCGGTGCCGGTGATGTCGGCAGGCAGCAAGTCAGGGGTGAATTGAATGCGGTGAAATTGTGCTTCGACGCCTTCGGCCAGTTCCTTGATCGCTTTGGTCTTGGCCAGACCCGGTGCGCCTTCGACCAGCATATGGCCGTCTGCGAGCAGGGCAATCAACAGCCGTTCGATCAGTTTTTCCTGGCCGAGAATCTGCGTTGAGAGAAAGGTTCGCAGCGCAATCAGCGCTTCACGATGTTCCATCGTTGACTGTTCCTGGCAGGGTGACCGACAGCGTCAAATGACACTGAGGTTGGGGGCGTTACTTTAATCCATCCGGGGCTGTGCCGACTAACGGCTATGGGCTTTTTTCTGTGATTGTCAGATTAAGACTGCGGAAGTCTCGGAATTGTCTGACGTGTCGTGTCGAAGCTGTGTAGGAAGTTGGTGCTGGGTAGATCTCCATCACAGCCTTCTGCAGCACTTACACCCGATAAAATGCCGCCGCATTGTCCCAAAGCGCCAGCCGTGCGCCTTGTTCGCCCACTGCATCGATCAGCAGATCGATATCGCTCGCTGCAAACGGCCGTGGCGCGCGGGTGGAGGGCAGGTCGGTGCCGAACATCAGGGCGTGGGGGTTGGCGGCGAAAATGTCTTTCAGGGTCGAGGCTACCGGGAAGTCCACCCGACCAAAACCACAGGCCTTGATACGTACGCCTTTTTCGGCCAGGCGCAGGACACTGGGCAGACCTTCTTTGCTCAAACCCAGATGATCAATGCTGATCGCCGGTAATTGCAGCAGGCGTTGTTCAATCTCGGGCAACTCGCGGGAGTCGATGTACAGCTCGGAGTGCCATCCCACTTGCTCGTGCACGCGATGGGCAAGCGCTTCAAGCTGATCCAGTTGCTCCGAACCGCCACGCTTGAGATTGAAGCGCAGTGCACGCACCCCAAAGCCATTCAGGGTTTGCAGTTCGGCGTTGGTCACGCGGCCAGGCAATTGGGTCACGCCAACGAAGCCTGACCCCAGTCGATGCAGGGCGTCGAGCAGATAACCCTGGTCGAAGCCCTGGAAAGAGCCGGACACCACGGCGCCGCCAGTGACGCCCAGTGGCCGGGTTTGGGCCAGGTAATCCTCGACGCTAAAAGGCTCGGGCA
Source organism: Pseudomonas sp. ASL8 (assembly GCF_056680355.1). Lineage (NCBI taxonomy): Bacteria > Pseudomonadati > Pseudomonadota > Gammaproteobacteria > Pseudomonadales > Pseudomonadaceae > Pseudomonas > Pseudomonas sp. ASL8. Next base: position 3,327,989 of record NZ_CM155278.1, read on the forward strand.
GATAACCGTTGTTGGGCACCAGGGGAAAGCGCGAATCAATGATGTGGCAGTGAGCGTCGAAAATCGATGGGGTCATGACTGTTCCCGTCTTGGTGTCGGTTAACGATCAAGCGATGGGGTTCAGGCAATTTCGCTGACGTAGGTGCCGATGTCTTCCAGAATGATCTCCAGGGTTTCCTGGACATCGCGCAACTCGTCTGCCGGTGTCGAGTGACGAATTTCATAGGTGACATGACCCTCGAGCTGCTCAGCGTCGGCGGGGTCGATTTCAACCAGCAGGCGTTCGGCGCTGAAGGTGACTTTCAAATTTTCCAGGGTGATTGTCTTGTCGTCACCGACCGTGATCTCCACCTGATTCTCGTCAGGGAAGCGGGTCAGCGAGAACAGATCGCCTGTTTCCCCGTGGCAGCAGAACAAGGCCATGTCGTCGTATTCGTCATCGCATGGGTTGACGATGAGGGCGGTCGTGTTGATTTGCATGATGGTTTCCTGATCTATCGAGACGGGCGGAATGCGATTTTGCCAGTCTCGGCGATTGTTTGTCGGTTAATTACACGCTATGTCCCAGCGGCCCGCTAGGTTTTTATTGGTCGGGGCAGGGGCTATAATGCGGGCCATTACACCTTCGTAATGCTTAAGAATGTTTACTCGATATGACCCTGATTGTTAGAGACAGCAATGGCACCCAACTGGCCGACGGCGACTCAGTGACGCTGATCAAGGACCTTAAAGTCAAAGGCACTTCGGTCACCCTGAAGCGCGGCACCATGGTCAAGGGCATTCGCCTGACCGATAACGAAGACGAAGTTGAATGCAAGGTCGAGAAAGTCAAAGGCCTGGTATTGCGTACCGAGTTCTTGAAAAAAGCCTGATCCCTGATCATCGGCTGCTTGTCCAGGGGTGCGCAATCGCACCCCGTGACGTTTTACCCACAATCCCCCGCTTCATCCTGCTGGCTGTGATCCTCTTCTCAGTATCGGCAATGCCTTCCCTTGATCATTCAAGAACACCTCATTCGGTGTCGACCTCTGTTTAGAGGGGATTTCGCGCGCCTGTTACGTGCCGATGACCGAATATGTCGCAGCACCGCAAGCAGGGCCGGGCCCGCTATCGTTAAGCTTCGCAGCAGGATGGACACCTCTAAAGACACAGCCCGCCTGGGCAGTCGTTTTTGTAGATGCCCATTTTCTTCACCGGGTTCACTCCCGGGAAAATGAATGTGACTACCCGATCGTGACGAGCGTTTGTTCTTTAGCTTCACTACCCTGTCATGCTGTGCTGCTTTTGTTTGAAACCCAGCACGCGTGATGGCGATCCCCTGAACGGGATGCGACGCTTCCATCAATAAAAAGCCCAAGCGGAGTACCACAGATGGCGTTCTTCACCGCAGCCAGCAAGTCCGACTTCCAGCATCAACTGCAAGCGGCACTGGCGCAGCACATCAGTGAACAGGCACTGCCACAAGTGGCGCTGTTCGCTGAGCAATTCTTCGGCATTATTTCCCTTGATGAACTGACCCAGCGCCGGCTATCCGACCTGGCCGGTTGCACCTTGTCTGCCTGGCGACTGCTTGAACGTTTTGAACATATTCATCCGCAAGTGCGGGTCTACAACCCTGATTACGAGCGCCATGGCTGGCAATCGACCCACACCGCGGTCGAGGTTCTGCATCACGATCTGCCGTTTTTGGTGGACTCGGTTCGTACCGAGCTGAACCGTCGCGGTTACAGCATTCACACCCTGCAAACCACCGTGCTGAGCGTGCGTCGCGGCAGCAAGGGCGAATTGCTGGAGTTGTTGCCCAAGGGTTCTCACGGCGAGGACATCCTGGAAGAATCTCTGATGTACCTGGAGATTGATCGCTGCGCCAATGCTGCCGAAATGAATGTGCTGGTTCGTGAACTTGAGCAAGTGCTGGATGAAGTACGGATCGCGGTCGCTGACTTCGAGCCGATGAAGGTCAAGATCAACGAACTGCTGGCCGGTATCGACACCCTTGAGTTTGCCGTTGAAGAAGGCGAGAAGTCCGAGGTCAAGGTCTTCCTGCAATGGCTGGTGGACAACCACTTCACCTTCCTTGGCTACGAAGAGTTCGAAGTCCGTAATGACAATGGCGGCGGCTACCTGGTGTATGACGAGTCGTCCTTCCTCGGTCTGACCAAGCTGCTGCGCGCAGGGCTGACCAAAGAAGACCTGCACATCGAAGACTATGCAGTGAATTACCTGCAAGAGCCGATGTTGCTGTCGTTCGCCAAGGCTGCACACCCAAGCCGCGTGCATCGCCCGGCGTACCCCGATTACGTGTCGATCCGCAAGATCGATGCTACCGGCAAAGTGATCAAGGAATGCCGCTTCATGGGCCTGTACACCTCGTCGGTGTACGGCGAGAGCGTGCGTCAGATCCCTTACATTCGCCGCAAGGTTGCCGAAGTCGAGCGTCGCTCCGGTTTCGACGCCAAGGCGCATCTGGGCAAGGAATTGGCGCAGGTGGTGGAAGTACTGCCGCGCGACGACCTGTTCCAGACCCCGGTGGACGAGCTGTTCAGCACCGTGATGTCCATCGTCCAGATTCAGGAGCGCAACAAGATTCGCGTGTTCCTGCGCAAAGACCCGTATGGCCGCTTCTGCTACTGCCTGGCCTATGTGCCACGCGACGTCTATTCCACCGAAGTCCGGCAGAAAATCCAGCAAGTACTGATGGATCGCCTGAAGGCCAGCGATTGCGAATTCTGGACCTTCTTCTCCGAGTCAGTCCTGGCGCGCGTGCAGTTGATCCTGCGAGTGGACCCGAAAAGCCGTCTCGACATCGACGCACAGCAGCTGGAAAACGAAGTGGTACAGGCCTGCCGTTCGTGGCAGGACGATTACTCCAGCCTTGTTATTGAAAGCTTCGGCGAAGCCCACGGCACCAATGTGCTGTCCGACTTCCCTAAAGGTTTCCCGGCCGGTTACCGCGAGCGCTTCGCTGCGCATTCGGCCGTGGTCGACATGCAGCATTTGCTCAGCCTGACTGAAGCCAATCCGCTGGTGATGAGCTTCTACCAGCCGCTGGCGCAAGCCGGTAAGCAGCAACTGCATTGCAAGCTGTATCACGCCGATACCCCGCTGGCCTTGTCCGACGTCCTGCCGATTCTGGAAAACCTTGGCCTGCGCGTGCTGGGCGAGTTCCCTTATCGTCTGCGTCGAAAAAATGGCCGCGAGTTCTGGATTCACGACTTTGCCTTTACGGCGGGTGAAGGCCTGAATCTCGACATTCAGCAGCTCAATGACACGCTGCAAGACGCGTTCGTGCACATCGTGAGCGGCGATGCCGAAAATGATGCGTTCAACCGTCTGGTGTTGACGGCGGGTCTGCCATGGCGCGATGTCGCGTTGCTGCGTGCTTATGCCCGCTACATGAAGCAGATTCGTCTGGGCTTTGATCTGGGTTATATCGCCAGCACCCTGAACAACCACACCGATATCGCTCGCGAGCTGACGCGGTTGTTCAAAACGCGCTTCTATCTGGCGCGCAAACTGACTGCCGACGACCTGGAAGACAAGCAGCAGCGTCTGGAACAAGCGATTCTGGCGGCACTGGACAACGTTCAGGTGCTCAACGAAGACCGCATCCTGCGTCGCTACCTGGACCTCATCAAGGCCACCCTGCGGACCAACTTCTACCAGCCAGACGCCCACGGTCATAACAAGAGCTACTTCAGCTTCAAGTTCAACCCGCGTCTGATTCCCGAGCTGCCCAAGCCGGTGCCGAAATTCGAGATCTTCGTCTATTCGCCACGTGTTGAAGGCGTTCACCTGCGTTTCGGTAATGTTGCTCGCGGCGGCCTGCGCTGGTCGGACCGTGAGGAAGATTTCCGTACCGAAGTGTTGGGCCTGGTAAAAGCCCAGCAAGTGAAGAACTCGGTCATCGTGCCAGTGGGTGCCAAAGGTGGCTTCATTCCGCGTCGCCTGCCGTTGATTGGCGGCAGCCGTGACGAGACTCAGGCTGAAGCGATCACCTGCTACAAAATCTTCATTTCCGGCTTGCTGGACATCACTGACAACCTCAAGGACGGTGGCCTGGTGCCGCCGACCAATGTGGTACGTCATGACGAGGATGATCCCTACCTCGTCGTTGCTGCCGACAAAGGCACCGCAACGTTCTCCGATATCGCCAACGGCATTGCCATCGATTACGGCTTCTGGCTCGGCGATGCTTTCGCCTCGGGTGGTTCAGCCGGTTATGACCATAAAAAAATGGGCATCACCGCTAAAGGCGCGTGGGTCGGTGTGCAGCGTCACTTCCGTGAACGCAACATCAACGTCCAGCAAGACAGCATCAGTGTGATCGGTATCGGTGACATGGCCGGTGACGTGTTCGGCAACGGCCTGTTGATGTCCGACAAGCTGCTGCTGGTTGCTGCGTTCAACCACCTGCACATCTTCATCGATCCTAACCCTGAGCCGGCCAACAGCTTCGTCGAGCGTCAGCGCTTGTTCGATCTGCCGCGTTCTGCCTGGAGCGACTACGACGCCAGCATCATGTCCGAAGGCGGCGGGATCTTCTCGCGCAGTGCGAAAAGCATCGCCATCAGTCCACAGATGAAAGAACGCTTCGACATCACGGCCGACAAGCTGACCCCGACCGAACTGCTCAATGCCTTGCTCAAGGCGCCGGTGGATCTGCTGTGGAACGGAGGTATCGGTACGTACGTCAAATCCAGCGAAGAAAGCCACGCCGATGTCGGCGACAAGGCCAACGATGCGCTGCGTGTGAACGGCAACGAACTGCGCTGCAAAGTAGTGGGCGAGGGCGGCAACCTCGGCATGACCCAACTGGGTCGGGTCGAGTTCGGCCTCAATGGCGGCGGCTCCAACACCGACTTCATCGACAACGCCGGTGGTGTGGATTGCTCCGACCACGAAGTGAACATCAAGATCCTGCTCAACGAAGTCGTTCAGGCCGGTGACATGACCGAGAAGCAGCGCAACCTGCTGCTCGAAAGCATGACCGATGAAGTCGGCAGCCTGGTGCTGGGCAACAACTATAAGCAGACGCAGGCCTTGTCCCTGGCCGCGCGTCGCGCCTATGAGCGGATCGCTGAATACAAGCGTCTGATGAGCGATCTGGAAGCGCGGGGCAAGCTGGACCGTGCCATCGAGTTCCTTCCGACCGAAGAGCAGCTGACCGAGCGCACTGCGGCGGGCCATGGTCTGACCCGTGCCGAACTGTCGGTGCTGATCTCTTATAGCAAAATCGACCTGAAGGAAGCACTGCTCGGATCCCGCGTTCCCGATGACGATTATCTGGTGCGCGACATGGAGACGGCATTCCCGCCTTCACTGGCCGCCAAGTTCTCCGAGGCCATGCGTCGTCACCGCCTAAAACGCGAAATCGTCAGCACCCAGATCGCCAACGACCTGGTCAACCATATGGGCATCACCTTCGTTCAGCGGCTCAAAGAGTCCACTGGCATGAGTGCGGCCAATGTGGCGGGCGCTTACGTGATCGTGCGGGACATCTTCCACCTGCCACACTGGTTCCGTCAGATCGAGGCGCTGGATTACAAGGTTCCGGCCGAAATCCAGCTGGCCCTGATGGACGAGCTGATGCGTCTGGGGCGTCGCGCCACGCGCTGGTTCCTGCGCAGTCGTCGCAACGAACTGGATGCTGGACGCGACGTCGCACACTTCGGTCCGCACATCGCGGCGTTGGGTCTCAAGCTCGACGAGCTGCTGGAAGGCCCGACCCGGGAAGTCTGGCAGACCCGTTATCAGGCGTATGTCGAAGCCGGCGTACCCGAGTTGCTGGCGCGCATGGTCGCAGGCACCAGCCACTTGTACACGCTGTTGCCAATCATCGAGGCGTCGGACGTCACCGGGCAGAATGCTGCCGACGTGGCCAAGGCTTACTTCGCCGTGGGCAGCGCGCTGGACGTGACCTGGTACTTGCAACAGATCAGCAACCTGCCGGTGGAAAACAACTGGCAGGCCCTGGCACGTGAAGCCTTCCGTGACGACATCGACTGGCAGCAACGGGCGATCACCGTGTCGGTCCTGCAGATGCCGGATGCTCCAGCGGATGTCGAAGCACGTCTGGCGTTGTGGCTTGAACAGCACCTGCCAATGGTCGAGCGCTGGCGCGCAATGCTGGTCGAGCTGCGTGCGGCCAGCGGAACTGACTACGCGATGTATGCGGTCGCCAACCGTGAGTTGCTGGATCTGGCGATGAGTGGTCAGGCTGTTGTGGTTTGATGGTTTGAGTTGACGCGGTAACAAAGGGCCCTGCATCGAGAGATGTAGGGCTTTTTTGTTGATTGAGGGCTCTGGGAAATTGTATGAATTTGGCCACCTGTGTAATTGCATGGCGCATGACCACCCATTTGCATAGCCGCTGACCAGCCGTTTGCATTCGACCTGACCTACGCGTGCGGCAGTGCTCAAGGTCAGAGCACGCCCCGTCGCAGCCGGTCACGTGTCTACGAAGTCAGGGGCGATTCAAAAAGCCCTGCTCTAGAATGGCCCCCCAGATGAGCGTGCATTGCTTGTCAAGTATTCACTCAAAGGATGAACACGATGGGCCGCACCAACCATATCTGCCTGATGGCGATCTATAACGATTGGATGAACGCAAAGGTTTATGAGGCGGCCAGAAGTCTGACCGATGAAGAGCTGTCAGTGGATAGGAAGGCATTCTTTGGTTCTATTTTCGGGACGTTGAACCACTTGGTGGTCGGGGACACTATCTGGCTAAAGCGATTTGCCAAACACCCAGCGAATCACTTGGCTCTGGAGCCGATTCGACAGCTCCCTGCCCCCCAAAGCCTCGACCAGTTACTGCTTTCAAATATCCGAGAACTTTCGGCACATCGCGTTTGGCTCGATCAGGTAATTGTCGAGTGGTCTCGCTCCATTACAGAGTCGGATTTAGATTACACCCTCAATTATACAAGCATGAAAGGAGCCCCCGCTGACAAGAGCTTTTATGGCTTGGTCATGCATTTCTTCAACCACCAGACTCATCACCGAGGCCAAGTTACTACCTTGCTGTCACAAGCGGGTGTCGACGTAGGCGATACTGATCTGGTCGTCCTCATTCCTTCCGAGTCCCGCACATAATCTAAAAACCAGTACTAGACCGGGATTTTCATGTCATGCCGGGTCGGTAAACCAGCGTGGCCATCTTAAATGACTACTGTGCCCTGAACGGACGCTAGGGGTGATCGGCTCATTCGTCAGCGACCGCTATTGGCCGATTTCTACCGGTCGCCACCGGCAGAAGTCGGCCAAAAGCTGAAGTAGCCAGCTTGGGGAGCAGACATTCAAGGTCTGGCCTAACCCGGCGCTACGCGGCTTCTTCGCCCGGCGCCCATATCGATCGATACGTTAAGCCCCAGGCTTTAGATGCGCCTAAGTGTCAGCGAAACATCTTCCCTCGTTTCCGCAACCCCAAATACTCCAATCGGCAGCGTGGCGTCTGAAGCTGACGCGCCGGCGATCCGAGCGGTATTAATATAATAAAACTACCTGTTCTGCGCCTGAACGTCGCGATGGAATTCGTGCGACTTCGCACATGACTCGGTTTTCTGATCTGGCTCAAAGTATCTACCGTCCCTGGGCGTAGTGTTTGCAATAACGTTTCGTAGACACGCCGGAAATTGGTGCTCACGTCCTTTACGTTTTTCAGTGTGTTTTTGAGATGTTTTTGCCTTTTTCATACTTTAAAGGGTGTCCCATGAAAACCTCATATTTCGTAGCAACGACAATCCTCGCCGCAGGCTTGTCTGCCATTGCATCTCCCGCCAACTCGCAGACACTCGAAAAAATTGCCGATAGCAACAAAATCACCGTGTCTTACCGCGAGGCATCGGTACCTTTCAGCTACTTGATCGGTCCTACCGAAGCCGTGGGTTTCTCAGTCGATTTAACCGATGCCATCGTTGATGATGTGCGTAGGAAGCTCAAGAAGCCGAACTTAGAAGTGGCTTACATTCCTGTGTCTTCACAAACCCGAATTCCGTTGCTGGTCAACGGCAATTACGATCTGGAGTGCGGTTCCACCACCAACAACGCTGCGCGTGGCAAGGACGTGGCTTTTGCAATTAGCCATTTCTACACCGGCACGCGCCTATTGACTAAGAAGACCTCCGGCATAAAGAACTACGCCGATCTCGCAAAGAAGACTGTCGCAAGTACCGTCGGCAGCACGAACGAGAAGGTCCTCCGCCAATACAGTGCCGACAACAATCTAGACATACAGGTCGTCTTGGGCAAAGACTATGACGACTCCTTGGCGCTGGTTGAAAATGATCGTGCCGTGGCGTTTGCCATGGACGATATCCTGCTGTTTGGCCTCATGGCGAACTCCAAAAATCCCGATTCGCTCGAAGTCGTGGGTGATGCGCTGCAAGTCGAACCCTACGGCTGCATGCTTCGCAAAGATGATCCTGAATTCAAGCAATTGGTCGATGGCACCATAACCCGCCTCATGGAGTCGGGCGAATTCGCAAGGCTATACACCAAGTGGTTTCAATCACCGATTCCTCCAAAAGGAATGAATCTGAATATGCCGATGAGCGAACAGCTCAAAGCCAATCTCAAGGCGCGCAGTGACAAACCAGTGCTGTAACGCTTGACGAGTACCTGAGCAAATGACACAGAAGTCCGACTTAACTCGGTCATTGCGAGCAGCTGCCGGTTCCGAATCGCATCGGGTCGGCACTAACGCTCGTTGAGAGGCGGTTCCAGCCGCAAAGCTCAGATTAGAGTTGGCTCCATTCACTTAATTGAGTACAAAGCCGGTCGGTTGCGTAATCTCATACTTTTCAAGTATTCGAAACCAAGCAATATGATTTTCGGACACCTCAATAATTTCATGCATCCATTCCGGACGGAATTATCTGCGCTTTGCGGCTAGACCGCCTTTAAGCAACGCCTAGTGTTGCTTGAGTGGGTGCGAACGTCTTCTTTGAAGCGAAAGCACCAAGGTCCGGAATCGGCCGAAAGCGGACGCTTCGTTAGGAACAGTTTCAGGCGACTAGACTGAAGTGACCAAGCATTTTTATGCGGCTCAATTGTATAGCCTTCGAAAGTTGCTAAGTATTGACTGAGTGCGCCTGGAAGGTAACGGGCTGATGTTCGCTAGGCTTTCATGTCACAAATGTAGAAAATTTCCGTGAGTCGTTAATAACGATTACCACAGTATGTGATCTCAATCTTAGAGCCCCTATTGTTTTCAGATCTGTAGAACTTAACGTTAAAGGGGGTGCCCTCAAGGTATCCCCCTTCTTATGAAGGCTTCGGACTTTAATGGTTTTTGTCCTAACTGGATAAAACTCCTTCGAGGTCGTTGTTCGAAAAAATTTGCATTATGACCTCTTTGATTAGCCTCTCGCCAAACTCAACGATAAATTCTTCATGTGAGTCGCTGAAGATGAACTCTCCGATTTTGTTATGAGCTATCGAGCAGCGTATACGGTAAACCCAGTACGCTGTTAGGTTCAATATAAATTGATCGAGTAAGCTGCTTGTGCTCTGGGTGATTAACGTTAGCTGCTTTGCTCTGGCGAAAGTATGGTCATTGCCTTGAAGAAATGTGAGGAGGTTAGCCCATTTTGTCCGGTCAGAAGATACAGGGTTTCCCTCTTTTGAGTAATCTTGGAAAACAGCTTCCATGATTTGAATGTATGGCGTACAGCTTGTCATGATAGATAGTAGTGCTTGTGAGTCGGTAACATAATCTTTAAAAATTCCCTTTAGTGACTCAAGCTCTTTCCTTTGGTAATCCTTTACAACAGAGCTAAATCCTTCAATGGAGTGTTTGGGTAGACTTCTGATTTTCGAAACAAAAATAACATCAAATAGAAGCTCAAGCTGATGATAGTATTTTAGGAATCGATCAAAACCATTCGCCGCTGATATCGCTCTTTCAAGGTCAGCGTTGTGGCGAATTGTTGGCGTGAACATCTTCCTCGAGATTGTTATTTTTGTAATTGTTTTTTTGTATCTTGGGGATCTCGGTTTGTGAGTGAATCCACCCCAAATTGGGGCGGATTCTTGGAAATCTGAGGTGTATTGAGTAATGAAGTCTTTATGAATAAGTAGGTAGTGGCTTTTAAAGATGTGTGACTGACTCAGCCCAAATTGGTCGTCGTCTATATCGTGAATAAATGCATTGAGCTTATGAGTACTCAATTCGTTTATTGAATAAATATCCCCTGGAGCCCCCATTGGGCAAAGCACTCCCAATAAATTTCCGTGCTCATCATTAATATCAATATCTTCCTCGGCGTTGATTGAGCATTCTAGCTCGAATACAGGTAGGGCGATAAAGTCATTAATAATAAAATGTTCTTCTGCGTTCCATTCAGGATTAAATTCACTGCCAGCATTTTCAAATAGCTGAACAATTGACTGAATATGCTTCGAAATCCCTATAACGTTCATTGGTCACTCCGCTGCAGATGGCCAGCATCTGTGCAGTTTTACTTCGCCGTCTTCGCGGAAAAATTCTTTGAATCCCGTTGCTATGAGCTTCCTTGTGGCAAAACCGACGTTTGTTTTTCTCGCATTCAAACCTGACTTGACTGTATTAAAGCTTACGATTCCCAGCGGATCGATTATATCTGCATTTTTGGCGTCTTCAATTAATGAGGCGAGCGCATTGTCAACTCTATTCTTTTTGCCAAGGTTAATGTATTGTGATATAGCCCCGAAAAAAGCCAGCATTACGTTTTCTGTGCCTAACCACGGGGAGGCGTCTTCCAGAGCATCTCGTTGAATTTGCAGATTGTCATCATCTCTTTCTGCAAATAGTTTATCAAAGTCTATATTAGTATAGTGTTGCCAGCATAGTTGATCTAGTTCATAAAATATTCGTAGGTATTTTATATAGTTTTCGAATTGCTCTGTAAGTTCTTGCTCGGTGGAATCGAAAGCATCTTCATCGATTAAACGCTGTGCTACGAGGTTTTCCTTGTCGGTCTCGTGTTGTGCCGTGATAAAAGCGTGATACGACGAGGCAATATTGTTTAGGGAATACTTGTTTGGCTGAGTTCTTCTTTTCGTGTCTTTTTCTCTGATGATTTCGATTCCGTCAACCTTGTTGACAATAGTTTCTCGAAGCGAAAGAAACAATAGCTCAACTTGGTGCCTCATGGACATTGCCTTTTGTCCAGAGTTAAGTACTATCATTCGATAGATTAATTTGCTAATTTCCGGCTCAAGCCAAAACTCTAAAAGAAGCTCTTGATTTTCTTTGAATTGTATTCCTTCTGATTTAATATCAGAAAGAATAAATGTTCTTTGAAGGCCATCGAGGATGTCTACCACATCATGCCCAGATAGCAGTCTTTCCAGTACAGCATTATCATCGAAACTTTTAGTGATTTCGTCCACGAGATGATGCTTAACGGATAGCGTTATGGAAGGAAGTAAGGAGCCTTCGATTATATCGTTCTTCAGTCGTTTATATGCTTTGTGAGTTTCTCTTTTGCGCTGTATAGAGAACTCTCCAAATCTCTCTCCGACAATTTCTAAATATCGCCCTGGTGATGCCTGGCAGTATATTACGTGAGAACCACTTTTTAGATCGATCGTTTTTCCGATAACTTTGAATGTCATTGGATGCTCCAAGAAAATTTTTTCTAGTTTGAATTTTGTGTTGTGCTGGGTGATCCGTCACCGTCGATGCCGTAAGCGAACTTGATGTAGGTGGTTCTTGGCTTGAGATTATTGCTCGACACAGAGATCTATTCCGATGGGTGAATGGTCTTAAACTCTCAACCCGCAAGGTGCTTGTCAACTAGAAATCTAGATCGGGCTCATGCTGCTGATCACCGTGGGGTAGCGATTGACTTGACCTGCAACCGTCGGCTTTGGCCGATTACTGCCTATCGCCACCGACAGCCTGGGTCGTAGGCGGCCATTCAGTCACTTTGCCCCGTGACACCGCAATCCAGCTTGTGGATGAACAGGGTTGAACGCTTCTTTCGCGACATCACGGTGTACCTGCGTGAGGGCAGCTTCAGCTCGGTTCGTGAATTGGAAAGCTCGATCATCATGTTCCTGGCGCTGCGAAATGCACAGCCGACTCGCTACGTTTGGAACGCCAAGGGAGAGGATATTTTGAACAAGATACAGCGAGCCCGTGTGGCAATTGCCGCACAGGCATGAGGCGCTTTATTTGTGAGACAGCACACTAGGAGTCACTAGAGGTGTAATCGTTAGCACAGTTACCGCGCTGAAATGCTACTCACATATGGGCTACAAAATTAGCGGTAAGATGATGAGTATTCACGGTATTAATGGCATGCCGATGCGGCGGGACTTTGATTTAGTACGGGTTCCGCTCTGTTGATATTCTTAACTATTAGTATCAGCGGCGTTCGGAATATATGCGTTCTCGCGCTCTGTAGCACGGGGACGATCTTGAACCCATAAAAAAACCCCGTCACCAGGACGGGGTTTTTTCAACGCAGTGTTTCGTTACGCTTGAATTACCGGGATGTTGGCATTGGCTGCCGACTCACGGAATTCTGCGATCTGGTCGAAACTCAGGTAGCGGTAAACGTCCGCTGCCATGGTGTCGATTTCTTTCGCGTAGGCCATGTATTCCTCAACGGTCGGCAGGCGACCCAGGATCGATGCAACAGACGCCAACTCGGCCGAGGCCAGGTAAACGTTCGCGCCATCACCCAGACGGTTGGGGAAGTTACGGGTCGACGTGGACACCACGGTAGCGTTAGGTTCAACGCGTGCCTGGTTACCCATGCACAGCGAGCAACCTGGCATTTCCATGCGTGCGCCAGCTTTGCCGTAGATGCCGTAGTAGCCTTCTTCGGTCAACTGGTGCGCGTCCATTTTGGTCGGAGGCGACAGCCACAGACGGGTTGGCAGCGAACCTTCAACTTTCTGCAGCAGTTTGCCTGCAGCGCGGAAGTGACCGATGTTGGTCATGCACGAACCGATGAACACTTCGTCGATCTTCTCGCCAGCAACGCTGGAAAGCAGACGGGCGTCGTCCGGGTCGTTTGGCGCGCAGAGCACAGGCTCTTTGATGTCAGCCAGGTCGATTTCGATGGTTTCGGCGTATTCGGCGTCAGCATCGGCAACCATCAGCTCAGGGTTGGCAACCCAGGCTTCCATCGCTTGAGCACGACGTTCCAGAGTACGAGCATCGCCGTAGCCTTCGCCGATCATCCAGCGCAGCAGGGTGATGTTGGACTTCAGGTACTCGGAGATGGACTCTTTCGACAGCTTGATGGTGCAACCGGCAGCGGAACGCTCGGCAGAGGCGTCGGACAGCTCGAAAGCCTGTTCGATGCTCAGGTTGTCGAGGCCTTCGATTTCCAGGATGCGACCGGAGAATGCGTTTTTCTTGCCTTTCTTCTCTACGGTCAGCAGGCCAGCCTGAATCGCGTAGTAAGGAATGGCGTGAACGAGGTCACGCAGGGTGACGCCCGGTTGCATTTTGCCTTTGAAGCGGACCAGGATCGATTCCGGCATGTCCAACGGCATAACGCCAGTGGCAGCAGCGAACGCGACCAGACCGGAACCGGCCGGGAAGGAAATCCCCATTGGGAAACGGGTGTGCGAGTCACCACCGGTACCGACGGTGTCCGGCAGCAGCATACGGTTCAGCCAGCTGTGGATGATGCCATCGCCCGGACGCAGGGAAACGCCGCCGCGGGTCATGATGAAGTCAGGCAGTGTGTGGTGAGTCTTGACGTCGATCGGCTTTGGATATGCCGCGGTGTGGCAGAAAGACTGCATGACCAGATCGGTAGAGAAACCCAGGCAAGCCAGGTCTTTCAATTCGTCGCGGGTCATCGGGCCAGTCGTGTCCTGGGAACCGACGGTGGTCATCTTCGGCTCGCAGTACGTGCCTGGACGAACGCCGGCGACGCCGCATGCCTTGCCGACCATTTTCTGCGCCAGGGTGAAACCCTTGGTGCTGGCAGCCGGTTGTTCAGGCAGCTTGAACAGGGTCGAAGGTGGCAGACCCAGTTCGGTACGGGCTTTTTCGGTCAGGCCACGGCCGATGATCAGCGGGATACGGCCGCCAGCACGAACTTCGTCGAGCAGTACCGGGGTCTTCATTTCGAAGGTGGCCAGGACTTCTTCGCTGTTGTGCTTGGTGACTTTACCGGCATGCGGGTAAAGGTCGATCACGTCGCCCATGTTCATCAGGGAAACGTCGAATTCGATCGGCAGAGCGCCGGCATCTTCCATGGTGTTGTAGAAGATTGGAGCGATCTTGTTACCGAAGCAGAAGCCGCCGGAGCGCTTGTTCGGTACGAAAGGAACGTCGTCGCCGAAGAACCACAGCACCGAGTTGGTAGCTGATTTACGCGAAGAACCGGTACCGACCACGTCACCGACGTAGGCGATAGGGAAACCTTGGCCGCGCATGGTTTCGATCTGTTTCATCGGGCCAGTCACGCCTTGTTCATCAGGCACGATGCCGTCACGGGCCATTTTCAGCATGGCCAGGGCGTGCAGCGGGATGTCAGGACGGGACCAGGCATCAGGTGCAGGGGACAGGTCGTCGGTGTTGGTTTCGCCGGTGACCTTGAACACGCGCAGGCTGATTTTGTCGTCCAGAACAGGGCGCTTCTGGAACCACTCGCCGTCGGCCCAGGATTGCAGAACACCTTTAGCGTGAACGTTGCCGTTCTTGGCTTTTTCAGCCACGTCGTGGAACGCGTCGAACATCAGCAGGGTGTGCTTGAGTTCTTTGGCCGCGACTGGTGCCAGTTCAGCGTTGTCCAGCAGGTCAACCAAGGTGACGATGTTGTAGCCACCTTGCATGGTGCCCAACAGCTCAACGGCACGCTTTTTGTCGATCAGCGGAGAGGTGGCTTCACCTTTGGCCAGAGCGGACAGGAAGCCAGCTTTGACGTATGCAGCTTCGTCAACGCCTGGTGGAACGCGATTTGTAATCAGGTCGACAAGGAAAGCTTCTTCGCCAGCCGGGGGATTTTTCAGCAGCTCGATCAGGCCTGCGGTTTGTTCGGCGTTAAGCGGCTGGGGCACGATACCCTGGGCGGCACGCTCTTCGATGTGTTTACGGTAGGCTTCAAGCACAGTATTACCCTCATCAGTGGTCCCAAATGGGTGTCCGGGACGCTCATCCAGAAAATTATCCGCACCCATGCGCTTTTTAGGCTTTTTGAGCCATTTGGCCGGGGAGTCGGTAATTTCTTACAGAAGCTGTTTTCAAAGTTTTACGCCTGCAGGACGGCTGATGAGTGTCGACACAGGATTTTTCGAAGAGAAATACCTGCATCAACACCGGACTGCTGGGTTACTTGACTGTGCTCGTGACGCTTTGAAAACAGCTTCTAACGGACATTGGCGCCTTAAAAGGCTCCATGATTCTACGGCAAAAATCGGGTAAAGGTAAGTTAGACCCTGCATGTTCAGGGGTGACCCTCGTTAGACAAAGGGCTAACATACGCGCTTGTTTTGCCTGTTGCCGTCCTCTCGACCATGTCCAATCAAACCATCAAGACCCCCTGCATCGGCCTCTGTTCCACTGTTTATGGGGATCTGGTGTGCCGTGGTTGCAAGCGATTCCACCACGAAGTGATCAACTGGAATGGTTACAACGAGGATGAAAAGCGTGCGGTCTGGCTACGCCTGGAGCAACTGCTCGTCCAGGTCATGACCGCCAAGCTTGAAGTGTTCGACGCCGCCAAGCTGCGTCAGCAGCTGGAAAAACGCAAAATCCGCTTTGTGCCGCATCAGTCGGCCTATTGCTGGGCCTACCAACTGATTGCCCGCGGTGCGCGGGTTATCAGTCAACTCGACGCGTATGGCGTGGTGCTGATGCCAGAGTTTCGTAGCTGGGCTCTGCCAGAATTGCGCGATGCGATTGATCGCGAGTTTTTTCTGCTGTCAGAAGCCCATTACGAACGGTACATCGCCCCGGGTTTTCTCAAGGATGCGTTTGGCGTCAGGTAAATCGCTTCAAGCCCTTCGCGAAGGCGATGTAACAAGCGCAAACGCTATCAGCCCTTGGCCGCCAGCTCTTCCAGATGAGCAATGATCTCTTCGGTTTTCAGCACGAGCACATCGGTTTCCAGTGAATCGAGCACCACTTCGGCGGTGTTGCCGATCAGTGCGCCGGAAATACCCGTGCGCGCCACAGTGCCGATCACGGTGACGACGGCGTTGAGTTTGCGCGCGGTATAGGGGATCAGAACGTCGGCCGGGCCTTCGGCGATGTGCAGGTGGGCGTCATCGACATCGAACTCGGCCTGAAACGCCCGGCATTGATCGCGGTAGCGGGCTTCGATGCTTTCCTTGAGCTGAAACACCGGGTCGGCTGCTGACAGCATGGGTGAAGGGTGCGCGGTGATGACATGCAGTTGCGCCTTGGCCAGCGCGGCAATCTGGAAGCCGTGATCAACGATGCTGAAATGCAGGGCGCGGTGCTCGCCGTCAGAGTTACCGACATCAACCGCCGCCAGAACCACTCCGCCAGTCCACGGCGTCGAGGTTTTGACCATCAGCACCGGGCTCGGGCACAGCCGCAACAATTTCCAGTCATCGGGGGTCAGCAGGGCTTTTTTTAGTGGGTTATCGGGGAAGTGCTGCTTGATGACCAGGCCACACCCTTTGTCCAGCTGAGCATCAATGATGGTTTGATGCAGCGTCTCGTTCCACTGCTGCTCAGCGGTAACGCTGAAGCCTTCGCTGACCAACCCGGTCGTGAGAACGCTGAGGAGGGCCAAATGGTCATGTTTTTTGTCGCAGACCAGCAAATGCAGATGCGCTCCAGTGACCGCGGATATCAGTTTGGCGCGTTTAAGGGCCAGGCTTTCGGCATGTTGAGGCTCGATTATCACGAGGATGCTGCGAACGGCTTGCATGAGTTGGATCTCCCTGGATGCGACTGGCTATTTTCACAGCGGCTGTTTAAGTACAACTATAGTTGCAGTCTGCCGACCGGGTTGTTGATCCAGATCAGGTCAAATCTGCTGCAAGGCGCTGGTTCATTCGCTCCGCCCTCGTATAATGCTGCGTTTTGCCCACCCAGCCGTGCTGTGAGCCTATGCAACTGAACCCTGAAATCGACGCTTCACATCCTGTAACCAAGGTTTCGAGGACGCCCGTGCTGCCTGAAATCCATGAGTTTCTAGGGTGCAGGACCCCCGCGGGCTGGATCGAGGCGGCGTTGGTCAATCAGGAAAGGATGCTGCTTGATCACAAGAACTGTGAGTTCAAGGCCGCCAGCACGGCCATGAGCATGATCGCCAAATACGGTTCGTATCCTGACCTGGTCATGATGATGTCGCGCCTGGCTCGTGAGGAGTTGGTGCACCATGAACAGGTCTTGCGGCTGATGAAAAAGCGCAAAATCGAATGGCGCGCCTTGTCAGCCAGTCGTTATGCCTCTGGGCTGAGAGCGGCGGTGCGGACCCACGAGCCCGTTAAACTGGTCGATACGCTGGTGGTGGGCGCGTTTATCGAAGCGCGAAGCTGTGAGCGTTTCGAAGCCTTGGTGCCGTATCTGGATGAAGAGCTGGGCCGCTTCTATGACGGGTTACTGAAAAGTGAAGCCCGGCATTTCCAGGGTTACCTCAAGCTGGCCTATCAATACGGTGAAGCCGCCGACGTCGAGCGGACCGTCGAAAAAGTCAGGGTGCTCGAAGCCAGTCTCATCGACAGTCCCGATGTCGAGTTCCGCTTCCACAGTGGTATTCCGAGCCAGTTGTCCCGCGATTAAAGACCCTCAAGCGCCTGCAGCCCGCAGAACTTTCTGTGTGAATAGGCCAGCGGCGCCCCTTCGCGGCTTTTGACGGCCACGACTTTGCCGATGAACACGGTGTGGGTCCCTAGATCCATCTGCTGTTCGATATGGCAATCAAAGCTGGCCAGCGCGTTGTCCAGCAGGGGCGCCCCTGTCGTGTGTTGGGTCCAGTCAGCGCAGGCAAAGCGGTCGCCGTTTTCCAGTTTGATCTGCCCGGCAAACACCTGGGCCACCGGCTGCTGTTCGGTTTCGATCACGTTGACGCAAAAACAGCCGTTCTGATCAATGGCTTTCGACGCCAGGTTGTTGCGGTTCACGCACACCAGCAACAGCGGCGGTTCAGCCGAGACCGAGGTCATCGCGCTAACGGTTACGCCAAAGCGACCACCGGCACCGTCGGTGGTGATCACCGTTACTCCCGTGGCACATTTGCCCATGGCGGCAATGAATTCGGCCGGGCTGGCCGCAAGGGTCGCGGCGGTCAGCACGCTGACATCATCGGGTTGAAACCGCACGGAAGTATTCATTGCGCACATCCTCTTTGTCGCTGGGAGATGGCTTGATTCTGCGAGTGGACGCTCAATACCGAAATTACTTAATTTGTTTGGCTTGACCCTAAAAAGCTGAAGGCCAGCTTTTAGCTAGGCAACAACCACAAATAACCTAATTTATTTGTGCCCGACCTCATGAACAGAATGCCCCCAGACACAGCGCCCGGCGCAAACAACCGTTGGCACATCATGGGGATTCACAATGATCAGAACAGGTGAGCAGTATCGCGACTCCATCCGCGACGGCCGTGAGGTTTACATCAATGGCGAGCGGGTGCTGGACGTTCCTTCACACCCTGCCTTCAAACCGCTGGTGGACATTCGGGCCCGCATCTATGACATGCAGCATGATGCCGCCACCAAAAGCAAAATGACCTATCAGGACGCCAGCGGTGAATCCCATGCCATTGGCCTGAAGCTGCCGCGTACCCAGCAGGACTGGTGGGATAAACGCAATTCCACCGATGCGGTGCTCAACGATATCGGTGGTGTGGTTACCCGTGTGGGTGACGAAACGGTCGGTGAAATGTGGTCGCTGTTCGACGGCCAGGATGTGCTCAACGAGGTCAATCCGCAGTTTTCGGCCAATATTCGTAATCACATCGACAAGGTGCTCTACAGCGACACCTTCCACGTATCGGCCAACACCGATCCCAAAGGCGACCGATCCAAGCGTCCGCAGGATCAGGACCCGGACATGCTCTTGCATGTGGTCAAGGAAACCGATGCCGGGATTATCGTTCGCGGGGCTAAGTACGAGACCGCTGCCGCTTATTCGAACCAGGCGTTCACTAAACCGACCATCGCCAACTGGGGTAACTCCGAGCTGTCGAACTATGCCGTCGGCTTTATTTGCGACCTGGGTTCGCCGGGGCTGAAATTTATCTGTCGCAGCGGTTTTGCCGGGCGTGGCAGCGATGATGACTACCCATTGGCCAACCGTTTCGATGAAGTCGATGCGCTGGTGATTTTCGACAACGTCCTGATCCCTTGGGAAAACGTGCTGTTCTACCAGCACACCAAAGCCGCGACCTTCATTCGCTCGACCTTGCACCGCTACAGCGCATTCGCCTTTGTGCAGCGCAACTTGAAAGTGGCAGACATGCTGATCGGGGCGGCGCTGTTCAATGCCCGTCAGACCGGCCTGGAAAATCAGCAGGCGGTGCAGGAAAAGCTCGCACAACTGGCCTGTTATCGCGAAGGGATCAATGCGCACCTGACCGCGTCCATCGCGTTGGCGGAGAAGAGCCCCGGCGGTTTGCTGATGCCCAACCAGTCGCTGCTGTACACCGGGCGCGTGCTGGCAACCTCGCAGTTGCACAACATGACCCACATCGCCCGCGAATTGTGCGGCGGGCAGATCTGCGTGACCCCGGACGCCGCCAGTTTCAAACACCCGGAAGCGGGCAAGTGGCTGAACAAGTATTACTCGGTCAATGAAGACTGGGTCGCCGAAGACCGCCGCAAACTGCTGGCTTTCGCCCGCGACCTGATGAATTCGGATTACGCCGGGCATCGACTGACCTTCCAGCTGTTTGCCCAATCGCCGCCGTTCGCGCATTTGGCGGCGGTCTATCGCAACTTCGACTGGGACGGTCCTCTGGATTTCGTGCGCAAGTCTGCCGGGCTTTCCGAACGTGTCATGGGCAACAAAGCCAAGCCGGTAGCCGCCGCGCCGGTAATGCCGCCCAAGCTGGCGGTGAAAGCCTGATCCACCTATTAGAACTGGCCGCTTTTAGCGGCCAGGCCCTGACGATTTTTTGCAGGTTCCCAGCATGAGCACACCCACTCACACGCGTATCCGGATGTTCAATACCAAACAGACGTACCCGAACCAGACCCTGGACAACGATCTGTGTCAGGCCGTTGTGGCGGGTAACACGGTGTATGTGCGGGGCCAGGTCGGTACCGATTTCGAAGGTCAGTTGGTCGGCCTTGGCGATCCAGCTGCCCAGGCTGAACAGGCAATGAAAAACCTCAAACAATTGCTCGAAGAAGCCGGCAGCGACCTGAGCCATATCGTCAAGACCACCACCTACATCACCGATCCGCGTTTCCGTGAGCCGGTGTATCGGGTGGTCGGCAAGTGGCTCAAGGGCGTGTTTCCGATTTCTACCGGGCTGGTGGTCGCCGGTCTCGGCCAAGCTGAATGGTTGATGGAAATCGACGTCATCGCAGTCATCCCGGACGCAGGAGGCACGCCATGACCTTCTCTATTGTTGGCCGTTGTGCCGAAACCGGGCAGTTCGGTATCGCCATCAGTTCGTCAAGTATCGCCGTGGGCGCACGTTGCCCGTGGCTACGGGCCGGGGCAGGGGCCGTGGCGACCCAGAACATCACGCTGCCCGCGCTCGGTCCGGAAATTCTCGACCTGCTGGAGGCCGGGGAGAGCGCGAGTGCTGCGCTGGATAAGGCTTTGACCCGGCATGGTTTCAGCCAATACCGGCAGGTGGCAGTGATTGACCAGCACGGCGCAACGGCGCTGTTCACCGGCAATCAGGCGCTGGGTCTGCACCATGCGCTGGCGGGTGAGCAATGCGTGGCCGCCGGAAATCTATTGGCCGATACAGCGGTCATCTCGGCGATGGTCGCCGCTTTCGAGGCAACAAACGGTGAAGCACTGGCCGATCGTCTGCTGGCGGCCATGCACGCTGCCATGGCGGCTGGCGGTGAAGCCGGCCCGGTGCATTCGGCGGCATTGTCAGTGGTCAGCGATTTGCTCTGGCCGATTGTGGACCTGCGGGTGGACTGGGCGGAACACGACCCGATAGGCCAACTGGATCAACTCTGGCAAGCCTATCGTCCGCAGATGGATGACTACGTTATCCGTGCGTTGGACCCGACTCGCGCCCCTCGGTATGGCGTCCCCGGTGATGAATGAACCTGTTTAAAAGTCATGCGCTGCTGGAACGGCTGATCGCCTTCAATACCGTCAGTCGTGAGTCGAACCTGGCCTTGATCGAGTTCATCCGCGACTACCTCGCGGGTTTTGGCGTGGTCAGTGAACTGTTCTTCAACGAGGACAAGACCAAGGCCAATCTCTTCGCCAGCATCGGACCCGGCGAGCGTCCGGGGGTTGTCTTGTCCGGCCATACCGACGTGGTGCCGGTGGACGGCCAGTCGTGGACCGTCGACCCGTTCGCCTTGAGTGAGCGTGACGGGCGCTTGTACGGCCGGGGCACGGCGGACATGAAAGGTTATATAGCCTGCGTGTTGGCCGCCGTGCCGGACTTTGTCGCACGACCCTTACGGGTGCCGCTGCACCTGGCGTTTTCTTATGATGAAGAAGTCGGCTGCCTCGGCGTGCGTTCGTTATTAGCCGAATTGGCGCAGCGCGAGCCCAAACCCCTGGCGTGCATTATCGGCGAGCCGACAGCGTTGCGACCGGTGCTCGGCCATAAAGGCAAGCTGGCCATGCGTTGCTGCGTCCAGGGTGCGGCCTGTCACTCTGCGTATGCGCCGCAAGGGGTGAATGCCATCGAATATGCGGCCCGCTTGATCGGCAAGTTGGGGCACATCGGTGAGGCGTTGGCGCGGGTCGAGGCCCATGACTCGCGTTTCGATCCGCCGTGGTCAACCGTGCAGACCGGCATCATTCATGGCGGCACGGCGCTTAATATCGTCCCGGCGCAGTGTGAGTTCGATTTCGAGGTACGGGCCTTGCCCTGCTTCGATCCGCAACAGGTGGTGACGGAACTGCAAGCGTTTGCCGAAGCAGAACTGTTGCCAAGGATGCAGGCCGTGCGTCCAGAGACCGCCATCCGTTTTCAGCCGCTGAGTGGCTACCCTGGGTTGGCGACCGATCCACAAGGGTTTGCCGCTCAATTGATTGCCCGGCTTAGCGGTTCCAGCGATTTCGGCACGGTGGCCTTTGGCACGGAAGGGGGGTTGTTTGACGAAGCCGGCATTCCCACCGTGGTCTGCGGGCCGGGCAGCATGGAGCAGGGCCACAAGCCGGACGAGTTCGTCACTGTCGAGCAGATGCAGGGCTGTGAGCGAATGCTTGATCGGTTGGTGCAGTGGTTGCGTGCGCCGGATTGACGCTTGGGTCTTTGTACTGTGATGGGCTCAAGGCTGTTGGGATTTTGCCGTCAGTTGTTCACAGCAGTAATCGGCAAACAGCTGTGCCGGTTTGGTCAGTTGCCCACGCTTGAGCCAGGCGGCCACCAGCCCTGAGCCGGTGACATCTTCCACGATGTCCACGCACACCACCTTCTTCCCGTCGTAGGTGCATTCCGAGTGCGGGCGGGTGACCAGGATCGAGAAGCCGAAGCCCTGGCCAACCATGCCTCGAACCATCTCAATCGATGGCGAGCTGAACGCGATGCGGGGTGTCAGGTCCAGTTCTTCGAACAGGCTGACGAAGTACGTCCGGCTTGGCTGTACATCCAGCAAAATCATCGGTTCCAGACACAGGTCACGCAGCGAAACCTGGGCTTGCTGGGCGAAACGATGGTCGGCGGGTAACAGCGCGTAGGGGCGTTGTGCAGGCATCAGCGGCTGGGTTTCGATGGTGCTGTCCAGGTCGTGCTCATACAGAATCGCCAGGTCGAAACTGCCAGAGGTCAGACCCTGCACCAGTTCCTGTTGTTCGCCATCGCGGATGCGGATCTCCACCCCCGGATACAGCGCATTGAACCCGGCAATCAGCTGCGGCAGGTACAACGGCGCGACGGTTTCGAAGCAGCCAATATCAATCTGTCCGGCAACCACATCATTGTCGGCCAGTGCGTTCTGTTCGAATTCCTTGGCCATGCGCAGCAATTCCTGCGCCTTGCGGTAGAAGCGTGCACCACTGGGGGTCAGTGAAACGCCTTGGGCGTGATGACGGATCAGCAGCAGCACGCCGAAGCTTTCCTCCAGCCCTTTGATCGCCGTGGAAATCGACGGCTGTGCGATGTACAGCTTGCGCGAGGCCTCGGCGACACTGCCGCATTCGACCGTGGTGATGAAGTACTTCAGTTGACGCAGATTGTAAGCAGCCACAGCGAACCTCGTTCAATAGGGTGTGTGGGTGATTTCGAAGCACGTAATGACCCCGCTTCAAGTACAAGCAATTTGCACACCGTCGCACCTTGGTACCTACGCACTTTAGCGACTAAAGCCCACGACGAGGCCTGTCGGCTGCCCAGTTTTTTCATGGCCTGCGAACACATATTTAATATTTTTCCTCGTTGCCGGGTTCAGCCACCATCGAACCCACGAGCCCGCGCGCCGATTCGAGTGCGCCCGGTAAAAGGAGTCTGAAGGTGTTCGAACTTGAATATTGGCAACGCCAGGCTGCAGCGCTGCGTTTTCGTGACCGCGCATTGATCGGCGGCCGTCAGGTGGTCGCGCAGTCGGGGCAGACCTTCGCTGCGATCAACCCCGCCACTGGAGCGTGCCTGGCGCAGGTGGCTGCGTGCGACAGTGAAGAGGTCGATGCCGCAGTGCTCAGTGCTCGTCAGTCGTTCGAGTCGGGCAGTTGGTCGGCGCGTTCACCGACTGAACGCAAACAGGTGCTGTTGCGCCTGGCCGACTTGATCATGGCCAACCGTGAAGAACTGGCGCTTCTGGACTCGCTGAACATGGGCAAGCCGGTGATGGACGCCTACAACGTCGATGTGCCGGGTGCTGCCGGGGTATTTCGCTGGTACGCAGAAAGCCTCGACAAGCTCTACGGCCAGGTCGCGCCGAGTGCGCAGAATGTGCTCGCGACCATCACCCGTGAAGCGCTTGGGGTGGTTGCGGCCGTGGTCCCGTGGAACTTCCCGCTGGACATGGCCGCCTGGAAACTTGCCCCGGCGCTGGCCGCAGGCAATTCGGTGGTGCTCAAGCCTGCCGAGCAATCGCCGTTCTCCGCGTTGCGCCTGGCCGAGTTGGCGCTGGAAGCCGGTGTGCCCGAAGGGGTGCTGAATGTGGTGCCTGGCCTGGGTGAGCAAGCAGGCAAGGCCTTGGGGTTGCACCCGGATGTCGATTGCCTGGTGTTTACCGGCTCCACCGAAGTCGGCAAATTGTTCATGCAGTATTCCGCACAATCCAACCTCAAACAGGTGTGGCTGGAATGCGGCGGCAAGAGCGCGAACCTGGTCTTTGCCGATTGCCAGGACCTCGACCTTGCTGCGCAAAAAGCCGTCTTCGGTATCTTCTTCAATCAGGGCCAAGTCTGTTCGGCCAATTCGCGGTTACTGGTCGAGCGTTCAATCCATGATCAGTTCGTCGAGCGCCTGCAGGCTCATGCCGAGTACTGGCAGCCGGGCGATCCGCTGAACCCGGCAAGCACACTCGGCGCCATCGTCGACAGCCGCCAGACCGCACGCATCATGAATTTCATCCACGGCGCCCAGGAGCAGGGCGCACGCTGGGTTTGCGGCGGACGGAAACAGACGTTCAATGGCTCCGACAACTTCATTACGCCCTGCATCTTCACCGACGTGCGAGCGGACATGCGCTTGTTCCGCGAGGAAGTCTTCGGTCCAGTGCTGGCGGTCAGCGCTTTCGATGACGAAGCCCACGCCCTGCAGCTGGCCAATGACAGCGTGTATGGCCTGGCCGCTTCACTGTGGACCGACGACCTCAACCGCGCCCATCGCGTGGCGCGGCAATTGCGTGCCGGTACTGTTTCAGTGAACACCGTCGACGCGCTGGACGTGACGGTGCCGTTTGGCGGCGGCAAACAGTCCGGTTTCGGCCGCGACCTGTCCCTGCATTCATTCGACAAATACACCCAGTTGAAGACCACCTGGTTTCAACTGCGCTGATTATAAAAAGGGAGATCTGGCGATGACGATCCAACGTGAAACCCGCGACTACCAGGCAGCCGATGCCGCCCACCACATCCATGCGTTTGTCGATCAAAAGGCCTTGAACGCCGAAGGCCCGCGCGTGATGGTCAGGGGGGACCGCCTGAATTTGTGGGACAACGATGGTCAGCGTTACCTGGACGGCATGTCCGGGCTGTGGTGCACCAATCTGGGTTACGGGCGCAAGGACCTGGCTGCCGCAGCCACCCGGCAGTTGGAGCAATTGCCGTACTACAACCTGTTTTTCCACACCACGCACCCGTCGGTGATTGAGCTGTCGGAACTGCTGTTCAGCTTGTTGCCCGACCACTACAGCCACGCGATCTATACCAACTCCGGTTCTGAGGCCAACGAAGTACTGATCCGCACGGTGCGGCGTTACTGGACGATCCTCGGTAAGCCCGAGAAGAAAATCATGATCGGTCGCTGGAACGGTTACCACGGTTCGACCCTGGCCAGTTCTGCGCTGGGTGGCATGAAGTTCATGCATGAGATGGGAGGGATGATCCCCGACGTCGAGCACATCGACGAACCCTACTGGTATGCCCACGAAGGCGATTTGAGCCCGGCCGAGTTCGGTCTGCGCGCCGCCCGGCAGTTGGAAGAGAAGATTCTCGAGCTAGGCGCAGACAAGGTGGCGGCGTTTGTCGCCGAGCCGTTCCAGGGCGCAGGCGGGATGATCTTTCCACCTGAAAGCTACTGGCCGGAGATTCAACGCATCTGCCGCAAATACGATGTGCTGCTGTGTGCCGACGAAGTGATCGGCGGTTTCGGTCGCACCGGCGAATGGTTCGCCCATGAATATTTCGGGTTTGAACCGGACACCCTGTCAATCGCCAAAGGCCTGACGTCCGGCTACATCCCCATGGGCGGCCTGGTGCTGTCCCGGCGCATGGCCGAAGTGTTGGTGGAGCAGGGTGGTGTGTTCGCTCACGGCCTGACCTACTCCGGGCACCCGGTGGCAGCGGCGGTCGCCATTGCCAACCTCAAGGCGTTGCGGGACGAGGGCGTAGTCAGTCGGGTGAAAACCGATATCGGTCCGTACCTGCAGCAGTGTCTGCGCGAAGTGTTCAGCGCGCACCCGTTGGTGGGCGATATCCAGGGGGTGGGGATGCTGGCGGCTTTGCAGTTTGCCGAGGACAAAACCACGCGCAAACGCTTTGCCAACGAAAACGACATTGCCTGGCGCTGCCGGACCCTGGGCTTTGAGGAAGGCGTGATTATTCGCTCAACGCTGGGGCGGATGATCATGGCCCCGGCCTTGGTGGCCACTCACGCTGAAATCGATGAACTGATCGAGAAAACCCGGCGTGCGGTAGACCGCACCGCCGAGGAGTTGGGTCGGCTCTGAGGACGGCCCTGCGGACCGTATCGCGGGCTTGCCCTCCATGCGGTCGCTACACGATACGGATCTGAGAGAGCGCTTATGACCATCGCTGAACAGCAGTACGATTTCATTATTGTCGGCGCGGGGTCCTCTGGCTGTGTGCTGGCAAACCGCTTGAGTGCCAACCCGGCCTGGCGGGTATGTCTGATCGAGGCCGGTGGGCATGACAACAGCCCGCGTATCCAGACGCCAGCCGGCACCATCACGCTCTATAAAAGCCCAACCTACAGCTGGAACTTCCACTCCACGCCGCAAGCACAACTCAACGAACGATCGCTGCATTGCCCGCGAGGCAAGGTGCTCGGCGGCTCGACGTCGATGAACAGCATGATCTACATCCGTGGCGCATCAGCTGATTACGACCGTTGGGCGCAACTGGGTTGTCACGGCTGGAGTTGGGCGCAGGTGTTGCCGCTGTTCAAAAAATCCGAGCGCAACCTGCTGGGCCAGGACCTGAACTACCACGGCACCCAAGGTGAGCTGTGCGTTGATCAGGCGCGTGACCCCAATCCGCTGTCGCGACTGTTTGTCAAAGCCGCCGGGCGCATAGGCTTAGGGCGCAACGATGACTTTAATGGTGCGACCCTCGAAGGCGCCGGCCTCTATAACCTGACGCAAAAAGAGGCGAAGCGCCTGAGCAGTTATCGCGCTTTTGTCGCCCCAGTATTACAGCGGCCTAACCTGACGGTGCTTAGCGATTGTCAGGTGCGTTCGCTGGTCATCGAGAACGGCGCGGCGCAAGGCGTGCTGGTTGACATGAACGGCCAGTTGTTGCGGCTTGGCGCCAGCCGGGAAGTGTTGCTGTGTGCGGGCACAATCGGCTCGGCGCAGATTCTGCTGGAATCCGGTGTCGGGCCCAAAGCCCAGCTGGAAGCGGCCGGCATCGCCGTTAAGGTCGACCTGCCCGGGGTTGGCAAGAACCTTCAGGATCACCTCGACGGGTTGGTCACGGTGCGCTCGCCGAGCCCGCTGACGCTGGGCTTTTCCCTGGGGTCCCTGCCCACGGTGTTGCTGTCGCCGTTCAAGTACCTTTGGCGAAAAACCGGCTGGCTCACCACCAACTATGTTGAGGCGGGCGGGTTTGCGCGAACGCCTTTAGCGGGCGCGCTGCCGGATGTGCAGTTTCATTTTGTGCCGGGTTATCGCAGCCATCGCGGTCGGTTGTTCGAATGGGGGCACGGTTACGCGATCCACACGTGCGTGCTGCGGCCCAAAAGCATCGGCAGCCTGCGTCTGGGCAAGAACCGCCAGCTTGAGCTGGATTACAACTTTCTCGACGACATGGACGACGCCCGGGTACTGATCGAGGGCCTGAAACTGGCTCGCAGGACTCTCGCGGACGCAAGCTTTGACGGCCTGCGCGGCAAGGAAATGCTGCCGGGTGATCAGGTGCAGACGGACGAGCAATGGCTGGCGTACGTCCGGCAACACGCAGCCACGGTGTTCCATCCGGTAGGCACCTGCAAAATGGGGGTGGACGCGATGAGCGTGGTCACTCCCCAGTTGAAGGTCAATGGTCTCAGCAAGCTACGCGTCGCCGATGCCTCGATCATGCCGACACTGGTCAGCGGCAATACCAATGCACCGTGCATCATGATCGGCGAGAAGGCTGCGGAGATGATCGTGCAGGAGCATGGGGAGGAGGCCCGCTTGCGTTCTGGAGGCAGCGTGTCAGGAAGGCCGCGTCACGCCATTCGCGAATAAACTCGCTCTCACGGAGGGGCTTTGTCGAGCCTCAACGGAAGCGGGTTCACGCGCGAAAGTAGTGTTCTGCATACCCCTCTATCAAAACCGCACCCACCCCGGGCATTGGCGGTTACGGCGCCCTTTTGCAGTGCGGGCTGATGAGGTTTTTCATCGTTCGCAAAGACATATTTAGTATTTTTCCTATCCCTTGGCTTAGGCCAACATCGACCACGCCAGTCAGCCAACGACTGGCACTTCAAGGTCCATCAGAGACCGTACGTCGCACCCGTTCAAGGCCATTGGCCGTACTGCCCCGCAAGACAAAACTAAATCAATAACTGTGGGAGTGCCTTCATGATCAAGCCCTTGCTAACACGCTTTGCTCGTCCCCTTGCCCTGACCGCCATCGCTATCGGTGTCGCCACCAGCGCCCAGGCCGGAACGCTGTCTATCGGTCATACCACCTGGGTCGGCTACGGCACCTTGTACCTGGCCCAGGAGCTTGGCTACTTCAAGGAAAACGGCCTGACCGTCGAATTGCCAGTCATTGAAGAAGCCTCGATGTACATGGCCGCCCAAGCCTCGGGCAAGCTTTCCGGGTCGGCCTCGACTCTCGATGAAGTGCTCAAGTATCGTCCGCAGTTCTGCTTCAGAGCGGTTGCCGCGCTCGATGAAAGCCATGGCGGCGATGGCGTGTTAGTGGGCAAGGAGGTCAACAGTCTGCAGGAGCTCAAGGGCAAAGCCGTGGCGGTGAACGAAGGTTCGGTGTCGCAGTTCTGGCTGTCTTATCTGTTGAAAAAGAACGGCATGAAAATGAGTGACATCACCGTGCAGAACATGACCGCTGACGATGCCGCCACTGCATTCATTGCCGGTCGTGTGCCCGCTGCCGTGACGTGGGAACCGCATCTCTCATTGGTGCGCTCCAAGCAACAAGGCAAGGTGTTGATCGACAGCAGCTCGACCCCCGGTGTAATCGTTGACGTGGTAGCCCTCAACTGTTCCGTCATCGAAAAACAACCGAGTGACGTCAAGGCATTGGTTGCGGGCTTGTACAAAGCGGTGCAGTACACCAAGGACCACCCGACAGAGGCATACACCATCATGGCCAAGGGCGTCGGCGGTTACCTGGCCGATCCTGCAGAGCTGGCTGCCGCCGCCAAAGGCGTGCGTTTCTACGATCAGGCCATGAGCGAGAAATTGTTGGGTTCGCCGGGCAAGCCGGGTGAGGGCTCTACCGTGATCAAGCTGGCAAATGAAACCGCCAGCGAGCTGCAGGGCAAGCCTTTCAACGTCAGCTATGACGACCTGGTCGACAGCCGGTTTGTTACCCCGCGATAGGAGCTCAGCATGTCCAAGCGCAATTCATGGCTGAACCGTTGTATTACGCCCAAGACCGGGCTGCCGGTGCAATTGATCTGGAGTGCAGGCGGGTTGGCCTGGCTGTTATTGATCGGCCTGTGGGCCGGATTGTCATACGGCGGCGTGGTGCCGGGCATGTTTCTGCCGACACCGGGGGCGGTTTTTGACGCCGCAGTGCGGTTAAGCCGTGACGGCACGCTTGGGCTGCACGTCTGGGCCAGCCTGGAGGTGGTGATGGTGGGTTTCATCGTCTCGTCCCTGGTGGCGGTACCCCTGGGTTTGCTGATGGGCAGCTTTCGCATCGTTCAGGCGTTCCTTGAACCGATGGTCAACTTCATCCGCTACTTACCGGTGACGTCCTTTGTACCGCTGTTCATTCTCTGGATCGGGATCGGTCTGGAGCAGCGGGTCTCGGTGATTATTTTTGGGGTGTTCTTTCAGCAACTGGTGATGATCGCCGACGTGTCCAAAGGTATTTCCAAGGACTTGATCAACGCCTCCTACACCCTGGGTTCGAGCCGCCGGGACGCGGTGGTGCATGTGATCGCCCCGGCGTCGTTGCCGGGCGTGCTCGATACGCTGCGAGTGACCATGGGCTGGGCCTGGACCTACCTGGTGGTTGCCGAGTTGGTGGCCGCCTCCAGCGGTTTGGGTTACTTGAGCCTGAAAGCCATGCGTGGTTTCCAGGTGGATGTGATTTTCCTGGCGATTGCGATCATTGGCCTGTTGGGGCTGATCACCGATCAACTGTTTCGATTCCTACGACTGAAGGTGGCCGCATGGGCTCTGTAACTGCAGCGAAACCACGTGTTGTCACGCCACCGGCCATGCCTTCATCGCACGCTGCGCCACGCTTGCAAGTGGACAACGTCAGCCTGCGCTATCAAAGCCCCAGTGGCGGCACCTTCACCGCGCTGGAGCAGGTCTCCTTCGAGGTTCCCGACCAGCAGTTCGCGGTGTTGGTCGGGCCGTCCGGCTGCGGTAAGTCGAGCTTGCTCTACCTCACGGCAGGGCTGGCGGAGCCTACGGAAGGCGAGATTTATGTCGGCGGTGAGCGTGTGGAAGGTCCGGGCGCCGACCGCGGCATGGTCTTTCAGGGCTATACATTGTTTCCATGGTTAACCGTACGGCAGAACATCGAGTTCGGCCTTAAACGGCGGAAAATGCCCGCCGCCCAGCGCAAGGAAATCGTCGACTATTACCTCAACGAAGTCGGGTTGACGCAGTTTGCCGATAACTTCTCCAAACAACTCTCCGGCGGCATGATGCAACGGGTCGCCATTGCTCGTGCCTTGGCCAACGATCCGCAGATTTTGCTGATGGATGAACCCTTCGGCGCACTCGACAGCCAGACCCGCCTGCAGATGCAGCAATTGCTGTTGCGGGTTTGGGGGCATAGCAAAAAGACCGTACTGTTCGTCACCCACGACATTGACGAAGCCATCCTATTGGGTGATCGCGTCTATGTCATGGGCGCGCGCCCTGGGCGTATCAAGCAGATTCTTGATGTGCCGATCGAACGTCCTCGTACTCTGGACATGGTCATGGAGCGTTCATTCATCGACATGAAGCGCGAAATTTTCGGACTGCTTCATGATGAACTGGAAGAAGCGCACTGACGCCCCGGTCCCTCCACGTTCGTTGACCCTCTGCTATCAATCGATCCCCTCTCTTGAGAGTGGGATCGTTTGTCATTCAGTTAGTGAGCTTGCTAATTAATGCGTTGACATTCGCTGCCTAGGCAGTAATATTTCGCCAACTCTCTGCCTAGGCAGCTTTTTGGTGGCTCGATGAAGCATTTCACGTCTGACAACTTCAACTCCGGTCTCATGGGTCTGTTGATCGGGCGCACGAACGCGCTCAAAGACCGCCTGCTGGACATGCATCTGGTGCCCTACGGTGTGACCGCATCGCAGTTTAAAGTGCTGGTTATCATTGCCCAGTTTGCTGCCGACACCCCGGCCGAGCTGTGCCGTCACCTGTCGCTCGACAGTGGCTCAATGACCCGCATGCTGGACCGCCTTGAGCAAAAAGAGCTGATCACCCGCACCCGCTCGGACGCTGATCGGCGTCAGGTACATCTGGCGTTGACCGAAGAGGGACAAACGCTTTCGGACCGGCTTCCGCAGATCGGTGCCGAGGCCATGAACGAGCTGTTGGGTGCGCTCGAACCGGCCGAACTGAAGAGCCTTGAGCAGATACTGACCAAGGTGCTGGTGGCGGCCGATGATCAGATCACCATTGCCCGCCTGGGTTTTAAAGCGACAGGTGCGAAATGAGTAACGTGACCCTGCGGACCTCATTGAGTCTGGTGTTTCTCGCCATGAGCCTGGCCGGGTGCGCCAGTTACCGTGGTCTTGGCACTGAAGGCACACGCCTGGATGCGAAAAACCTCCAGGCCGCGCAGACGCTCGATGGCGTGACGTTGTCGCCCGCCGCCTGGCCAAAAAGCGATTGGTGGAAAAGCCTCGGTGACCCGCAACTCGATGGTCTGATCAGCGAAGCCTTGCGCGACAGCCCCGACATGCAAATCGCCAGCGCCCGGGCGCATCAGGCCAGTGCTGCGGCGTATGCTGCCGATGCCGCGCGGATGCCGACTGTCGACGCCGAAGGGGGGGGCACGCGGTCACGTCTGGCGCGCGATCAGAGCCCGACAGGCGAGGGCGGCACCTACTCTACCGTGCGTAATCTGGGTGTGAATTTCAATTACACCTTCGACCTGTGGGGCGGCCAACGCGCCACCTGGGAAGCTGCGCTGGGTCAGGCGCGTGCCGCCGAAGTCGATCAGCAAGCCGCGCAACTGACCCTCGCTGCCGACGTTGCCCGCGCCTACAGCGACCTTGGTCAGGCCCATGTGGTCCATGACCTGGCGGCTGAAGACCTGAAACGCACCCAGCAAATGCTTGAACTGGGTAACCGTCGTCTGAAGTCCGGGATCGACAGTCGCTATCAGTTCCAGCAGACCGAAAGCCTCGAAGCCAGTTCTGAAGAACAACTGATCAATGCGGCAAAACGTCTGCACAGCGCGAAAATAGCCTTGGCGGTGTTGCTGGGCAAAGGGCCGGACCGGGGTGAAGACATCGCCCGCCCGACTATTCTTCAGCCCAGCGCCGTCGCCTTGCCGTCGGCGCTGCCAGCTGAGCTGCTCGGGCGTCGTCCCGATCTGGTGGCCGCGCGTTGGCGGGTAGAAGCCGCGAGCAAAAGTATTGTCGCTGGCAAAACCCGTTTTTACCCGAACCTGAACCTCAGTGCCGCCGCAGGCACCGAGTCTTTGCTGGGTGACGCGATGTTCGGTTCGGCCAGCCGCTTCTTCAATATCGCGCCTGCCGTGTCCTTGCCGTTGTTCGATGGTGGACGCCTGCGCGCCGATCTCGATGCTCGCGATGCCGATTACGACCTGGCCGTCGCGCAGTACAACAAAAGCCTGGTTCGGGCGTTGGGTGATGTCAGCGACACGCTCTCTCAACTGCGTGCCATCGGTGGTCAGATCGACGCCAAGCAACGCGCCACCGACATCGCTCAAGACTCCTACAACACGGTGGTTCAACGATTTGGTTCGGGGATAGGCAACTACCTCGATGTGCTGAGCATTGAACAGCAATTGCTCCAGTCACAACGCCAACTGGCGGATCTCAACGCCGAACGAATCGATTTGTCGATCCAGTTGATGCAGGCACTGGGTGGAGGCTTTCAGGGTGAAAGCCAAGGCCTGAACACCTCATCAACCGCTTCGCTGACTGAATAACTCAAGGTAATCGTCATGGCTACTGCCGCTACCGAAAATACGTCTGTAAACGACCCAAAAGCTCAGAACGCAGTTCAGAACAAAGATCGGGATCAGAACCCGCGCAAGCGCAAGATCTGGTTGCTGGTGGTCCTGATGCTGGTGATCCTCGGCGGTCTCGGTATCTGGGGCTGGTATGAAATCTACGGGCGCTGGAACGAAAGCACCGATGACGCCTATGTAAACGGCAACGTGGTCGCCATTACGCCGCTGGTTACCGGGACGGTGGTGAGCATCGGCGCCGACGATGGCGATCTGGTCCGTGAGGGCCAGGTGCTTATCCAGTTCGACCCGAGCGATGCCGAAGTCAGCCTGCAAAGCGCCGAAGCCAATCTGGGCAAAACGGTGCGCCAGGTGCGCGGTCTTTACAGCAATGTCGACGGGATGAGGGCTCAGTTGGCCGCGCAACGGGCCGAGGTGCAGAAAGCCCAGGACAACTATAACCGCCGTAAGAATCTTGCCGCAGGCGGGGCGATCTCTCAGGAAGAGTTGTCCCATGCCCGCGACGACCTGACGACCGCGCAAAATGCGTTGAACAACGTCCAGCAGCAATTGGCTACCAGCTCCGCGCTGGTGGACGACACGGTGGTGTCCTCGCACCCGGATGTGAAAGCGGCTGCCGCGCAGGTGCGTCAGGCTTACCTGGGTAACGCCCGCAGCACCTTGATTGCGCCGGTCACCGGCTACGTGGCCAAGCGCACCGTGCAATTGGGCCAGCGGGTTCAACCCGGCACCGCGTTGATGGCGGTGATCCCGCTGAATCAGCTGTGGATCGATGCCAACTTCAAAGAAACCCAGCTGGGCAAGATGCGCATCGGTCAGCCGGTGGACATTGAGTCTGATCTGTACGGCAGTGACGTGAAGTTCAGCGGCACGGTTGACAGCCTGGGTGCCGGCACGGGTAGCGCGTTTGCCTTGCTGCCAGCGCAGAACGCCACGGGTAACTGGATCAAGATCGTACAGCGCGTGCCGGTGCGGATTCACATCAACGCTGAGCAGTTGAAAGAGCATCCGTTGCGCATTGGCCTGTCGACCGTGGTCAACGTCAACCTGCACGATCAGAGTGGCCCGGTATTGGCACAGCAACCGCCGCAGAAGGCCTCGTTCAGTACCCGTATCTACGAGGAACAACTGGCTGACGCTGACGCCCTGATCACGCGTTTAATCCACGATAACAGCGCCAACAACAGCCGAACGGTTCAGCGCTGATTCGCCAATCCGTGTGCTCCGGCCTTCTGGCCGGAGCGACGTTCAAGTGTTAAAGGATTCGCGATGAGCTCGACCGCCCCGGCCTCTTTTACGCCGCCCAGTTTGTTGATGTGCACCATCGGCCTGTCGCTGGCGACCTTTATGCAGGTGCTCGACACCACCATCGCCAACGTCGCTTTGCCGACCATCTCCGGTAATCTGGGGGTAAGTTCGGAGCAGGGCACGTGGGTCATCACCTCGTTTGCGGTCAGTAACGCGATCGCCTTGCCGCTGACCGGTTGGCTCAGCCGTCGGGTGGGTGAGGTAAAACTGTTTATCTGGGCCACCGTGCTGTTCGTGATGGCGTCGTTTTTGTGCGGGATTTCCCAGTCGATGCCCGAGCTGGTCGGCTTCCGCGTGCTGCAAGGTGTGGTCGCCGGTCCGCTGTACCCCATGACACAGACGCTATTGATTGCGGTCTATCCCCCGGCCAAAAGGGGGATGGCACTGGCATTGCTGGCGATGGTCACGGTGGTGGCGCCCATTGCCGGGCCGATCCTCGGCGGATGGATCACCGACAGCTACAGCTGGCCATGGATTTTCTTCATTAATATTCCAATCGGCCTGTTCGCTGCGTTCGTAGTGCGTACACAAATGCGCACGCGGCCGGTGGTTACCAGCCGTCAGCCCATGGATTACGTCGGCCTGCTGACATTGATTGTGGGTGTGGGTGCGTTGCAAATCGTGCTCGACAAGGGCAATGACCTGGATTGGTTCGCGTCCAGCTTCATCGTGATAGGCACCATCATTTCAGTGGTCTTCCTGGCGATATTTATCATCTGGGAAATGACCGACCGTCATCCCATCGTCAATTTGCGCCTGTTCGCCTTCCGTAACTTCCGCATCGGGACCATCACCCTGGTGGGGGGCTATGCGGGATTTTTCGGCATCAACCTGCTGCTGCCGCAATGGCTACAGACACAGATGGGGTATACCCCGACCTATGCCGGGCTGGCGGTGGCGCCCATTGGTATTCTGCCGGTGCTGATGTCGCCTTTTGTCGGAAAATACGCGCACAAATTCGACCTGCGACTGCTGGCCGGGCTGGCGTTCTTTGCGATAGGGCTGAGCTGCTTCATGCGTGCCGATTTCACCAATCAGGTTGATTTTGAGCATATTGCGCTGGTGCAACTCTTCATGGGGGCGGGCGTGGCGCTGTTCTTCATGCCGACGTTGACCATCCTGCTGTCTGACTTGCCGCCTGATCAGATCGCCGACGGTTCGGGGCTGGCGACGTTTCTGCGGAACCTGGGGGGCAGTTTTGCCGCATCGCTCACCACCTGGATCTGGATTCGGCGGGCGAATCAGCACCATGCCTATTTGAGCGAAAACATCAGCACCTACGAACCTGCGACCCGCGACGCGCTGAACAATCTGGGCGGGGCGGGCAGTCAGGCGTATGCGCAGCTTGAGGGGATGCTCAACAGCCAGGCGTACATGATGTCGACCGTCGACTACTTCCACATGCTGGGCTGGGCTTTTATGGGCTTGATCGTGCTGGTGTGGATGGCCAAACCACCGTTTACGGCGAAGGCGGGACCGCCGGCGGGGCATTGATAGGCGGACCCCGCCGCCCCGTCTGCAACCGCGTAGCAAACTGTAGGCGCGCGCTTGCCCGCGATAGGCCGGGGGTGGCGTCCGACACGAAGGACCTTCCTGCGATAGTGAATCCAGCCATTTTGCGACTGCTTCGCAGCCGATCGCGGGCAAGCACGCTCCTACAAAGGATCAGCGTTCGGATGAAAATATAATAAAATTTATTTTTATTTTTCAATGAGTTAAAGGTTGCTTGATAAGAGATACCGTCCCGTCTTCGACGCCGCGCTGTCGCGCAGCAAACTGGGTCCTGTAGGAGCTGCCGAAGGCTGCGATAAGGTCCAAAGGACCTTCAGCGGTCTCAAGAAAGCGACCGGTTCCGTCGGACGCGACCCCGCCGCGATGGCGTCAGTGAGTCAATGCCGGTACAGGCACAAAATCAAACGCCGCCAGCTGGAAACCCTGTTCATCGACCTGCAGCGCCCAGCCTTGACGATCCCAATCCCCCAGGACAATCCGCTTTGCTGCATCGTTGCCGACCTGCAGTTTATGAATTGCCGGGCGGTGGGTGTGGCCGTGGATCAGCGTGCGCACACCGTATTGCGCCATGATCCGTGGGATTTCCTCGGGCGTGACGTCGACGATGTCGTTGGCTTTCATGCGGGTCTGCGCGCGACTTTCGTTGCGCAGCTTGCGCGCCAGCTTGTGCCGGGTGCCCAAGGGCAAATGGCGCAAGACCCACAAGGTCAGCGGGTTGCGCAGGTAGCGGCGCATGCGCATGTAGGCTTCGTCGCGGGTACACAGGCTGTCGCCGTGCATCAGCAGCACAGGCTCGCCATTGAGTTGCACCACGCTTGGGTCTTTCAACAAGGTGCAGCCTGCAGCCTTGCAGAACGCGTTCCCGATCATGAAATCGCGATTGCCGTGCATCAGGAACACCTGCGTGCCGCTGTCGCTTAGTGCGCGCAGAGCTTTGCAGATCGACAGTTGGAACGGCGACATGGCGTCATCGCCGATCCATGCCTCGAAAAAATCCCCGAGGATGTACAGCGACTCGGCCGCGCGGGCCCGGCCGTCGAGTAATGCCAGAAACGCCCGGGTGATGTCCGGGCGCTGCTCTTCCAGGTGCAGATCAGAGATCAGCAATATCACTCAACGATCTCGGCTTTCACGATGATCACGTCTTCGGCAGGCACGTCCTGGTGACCCGCTTTCATGGTGGTGGCCACGCCTTTGATTTTCTCGACCACGTCCATGCCGTCTACCACTTCACCAAACACGGTGTAGCCCCAGCCTTGAACAGTCGGTGCGGTGTGGTCGAGGAAATCGTTGTCGCCCGCGTTGATGAAGAACTGCGAGGACGCCGAATGCGGCTCCATGGTGCGGGCCATGGCCACGGTGCCTTTTAGGTTGGAAAGGCCGTTGTTGGCTTCATTTTTGATCGTGGCGCGGGTTTTTTTCTGTGCCATGCCCGGCTCGAAACCGCCGCCCTGGATCATGAAGTTGCTGATCACACGATGGAATATGGTGTTGTCGTAATGGCCTTCTTTAACGTACTGCACAAAGTTGGCCACGGTTTCCGGCGCTTTATCGGCGTTCAGTTGCAGGACGATGTCGCCGTGGTTCGTGCTCAGTTTGACTTTGGACATTGTGAAAATCGCTCGTTTTGAATTCGTGGAAGGCGCGCGCGCTGGTCGCAACACCTTGACAGCTTCGGCTATGATAAGCGCTTTGATTTAGTCGGCCTACCCTGGCCGCGCACTTGTACGTTCAAGGATCCTATGAGCAAGCCCACTGACTCCACTGCGAATTCCAAGGCAGGTCCTGCTGTCCCGACCAATTTCCTGCGCGCAATCGTGCAGGCAGACCTGGACTCGGGCAAGCACACCCAGATCGTGACCCGTTTCCCGCCTGAGCCCAACGGTTACCTGCATATCGGCCACGCCAAGGCGATCTGCGTGAACTTCGGTCTGGCTCAGGAGTTCGGTGGCGTAACGCACCTGCGTTTCGATGACACCAACCCGGCCAAGGAAGACCAGGAATACATCGACGCCATCGAAAGCGACGTGAAGTGGCTGGGCTTCGAGTGGGCCGGCGAAGTGCGTTATGCCTCGCAATACTTCGATCAATTGCACGACTGGGCCGTAGAGCTGATCAAGGCGGGCAAGGCGTTCGTCTGCGACCTGAGCCCCGAGCAGTCCAAGGAATACCGCGGTAACCTGATCGAGCCTGGCAAGAACAGCCCGTTCCGTGAGCGCAGCGTCGAGGAAAACCTGGACCTGTTTGCCCGGATGAAGGCTGGCGAGTTCAAAGACGGTGAGCGTGTACTGCGGGCCAAGATCGACATGGCCTCGCCGAACATGAACCTGCGCGACCCGATCCTGTACCGCATTCGCCATGCGCATCACCATCAGACCGGCGATAAGTGGTGTATCTACCCGAACTATGACTTCACCCACGGTCAGTCGGACGCCATCGAAGGCATTACCCACTCGATCTGTACCCTTGAGTTCGAAGGCCATCGTCCGCTGTACGACTGGTTCCTGGACAACCTTCCAGTGCCGAGCCATCCGCGTCAGTACGAGTTCTCGCGTCTTAACCTGAGCTACACCGTCACCAGCAAGCGCAAGCTCAAGCAACTGGTCGACGAGAAGCACGTGCATGGCTGGGACGACCCGCGCATGTCGACCTTGTCGGGGTTCCGTCGTCGTGGCTACACCGCCGGTTCGATCCGTAACTTCTGCGAGATGGTCGGCACTAACCGTTCCGATGGCGTTGTCGATTTCGCCATGCTCGAATTCAGCATCCGCGATGACCTCGACCACAGCGCGCCGCGTGCCATGTGTGTGCTGCGTCCGCTGAAAGTCGTGATCACCAACTACCCGGAAGGTCAGGTCGAGATGCTCGAGCTGGCGCGTCACCCGAAAGAAGACATGGGGGTACGTGAACTGCCGTTTGCGCGCGAAATCTACATCGACCGTGATGACTTCATGGAAGAGCCGCCAAAAGGCTACAAGCGTCTCGAGCCCAACGGCGAAGTGCGCCTGCGTGGCAGTTACGTGATTCGCGCCGACGAAGCGATCAAGGACGCCGACGGCAACATCGTCGAACTGCGTTGCTCGTACGATCCGGAAACCCTGGGTAAAAACCCTGAAGGGCGCAAGGTCAAAGGCGTGGTGCATTGGGTGCCGGCCGCTGCAAGCCTCGAGTGCGAAGTGCGTCTGTACGATCGTCTGTTCCGCTCGCCGAGCCCGGACAAAGCGGAAGACGGCGACAGTTTCCTGGACAACATCAACCCTGATTCCCTGCAAGTGCTCACGGGTTGCCGTGCTGAGCCGTCATTGGCGCAAGCGCAGCCGGAAGACCGTTTCCAGTTCGAGCGCGAAGGTTATTTCTGCGCGGACATCAAGGACTCGAAACCCGGTCAGCCGGTGTTCAACCGTACTGTGACGCTGCGTGACTCATGGGGTCAGAGCTAAGGAATCATCGTGCTTTCAATTTACAACACGCTCACCAAGAGCAAGGAAGTCTTCAAGCCTCTGGACGGCAACAAGGTGCGGATGTACGTGTGCGGCATGACCGTGTACGACTTCTGCCACCTTGGGCATGGCCGCAGCATGGTCGCGTTCGATCTGGTCACCCGCTGGTTGCGTTTCAGTGGGTATGACTTGACCTATGTGCGCAACATCACCGATATCGACGACAAGATCATCAACCGTGCCCGTGAAAACGGCGAGTCCTTCGAGGCGCTCACTGCACGCATGATCGATGCGATGCACGAGGACGAGGCGCGGCTGAACATTTTGCCGCCGGACATGGAGCCGCGCGCGACCGATCATATCGCGGGCATGCACGCCATGATCCAGACCTTGATCGACAAAGGTTATGCCTACGCTCCGGGCAATGGCGACGTGTATTACCGCGTCGGCAAGTTTATGGGGTACGGCAAGCTGTCGCGCAAGAAGATCGAAGACCTGCGCATCGGTGCGCGGATCGAAGTGGATGAGTCCAAGGACGATCCGCTGGACTTCGTGCTGTGGAAGGGCGTCAAGCCGGGCGAACCGAGCTGGGAGTCGCCGTGGGGCGCAGGGCGTCCGGGCTGGCACATCGAATGCTCGGTGATGTCGACTTGCTGCCTGGGCGAGACCTTCGATATTCATGGCGGCGGCAACGATCTAGAGTTCCCGCACCACGAAAACGAAATCGCCCAGAGCGAGGCGGCCACTGGCAAGCCTTACGCCAATGCCTGGATGCACTGCGGCATGATCCGCATCAATGGCGAGAAGATGTCCAAGTCCTTGAACAACTTCTTCACCATTCGCGACGTGCTGGAGAAATACCAGCCGGAAGTGGTGCGTTATCTGCTGGTGTCCAGCCATTACCGCAGCTCGATCAACTACTCCGAAGACAGCCTGAAAGAGTCCAAGGGCGCGCTGGAGCGTTTCTATCACGCCCTTAAAGGCTTGCCTGCCGTAGCGCCTGCCGGTGGCGACGCGTTCGTCGAGCGTTTCTCTGCGGCGATGAACGACGACTTCGGCACGCCGGAAGCCTGCGCGGTGCTGTTCGAGATGGTGCGCGAAATCAACCGTCTGCGTGACACCGATCTGGCGGCTGCTGCGGGTTTGGCGGCACGTCTGAAAGAGTTGGCCAGTGTGTTGGGTGTTTTGCAGCTCGAGGCGGATGACTTTTTGCGTGCAGGCGCAGAGGGTCGGGTCGATGCGGTTGAAGTCGAAGCGCTGATTCAGGCTCGATTGAGTGCTCGTGCCAACAAGGACTGGGCTGAATCGGACCGCATTCGCGACCAACTCACGGCGATGGGCGTGGTGTTGGAAGACGGCAAAGGCGGTACGACCTGGCGTTTGGCGGACTGACTGACTGTTGAGTCATGAAAAACGGCACCCGAGGGTGCCGTTTTTTATGCCTGATCCCGGGCACTCAGACGTGCAGGGTTTCCGCAGCGTACAAGGTGTTTTCCAGTAGGCAGGCACGGGTCATCGGGCCAACGCCGCCCGGTACCGGAGTGATCCAGCCAGCGCGGGGCAGGGCGGTTTCATACACTACGTCGCCGACCAGCTTGCCGTTTTCCTGGCGATTGATGCCAACGTCGATCACGATGGCGCCTTCCTTGATCCACTCACCTTTGACCAGGCCGGGTTTGCCGGCAGCGACAATCACGAGATCCGCACGGCCCACATGGCCTGGCAGGTCGCGAGTGAAGCGGTGGGTCACGGTGACCGTGCAGCCCGCGAGCAACAGTTCCATCGCCATCGGGCGGCCGACGATGTTGCTGGCGCCGACGATGACTGCGTCCATCCCGTAAAGATCGACACCGGTGCTTTCCAGCAAGGCCATGATGCCCTTGGGGGTGCATGGGCGCAGCAGGGGGATGCGTTGCGCCAGCCGACCGACGTTATAAGGATGGAAGCCATCCACGTCTTTGTCCGGGCGAATGCGCTCCAGCAGTTTTGAGGCATCCAGATGCGCGGGCAGTGGCAGTTGCACCAGGATGCCGTCGATATTCGGATCGTCGTTGAGGCGATCGATCAGGTCGGTCAGCTCATCCTGCGAGGTGTCGGTAGGCAAGTCATAGGCTTTGGAGTTGAAGCCGACTTCTTCACAGTCTTTACGCTTGTGCGAGACATAAACCTGGGACGCGGGGTCGTTGCCAACCAGAATCACCGCGAGGCCCGGTGTCCGCAGGCCCTGTTCGCGACGCTCGGTGACACGTTTAGCGATCTGCTGGCGCAGGCCGGCTGCGATCGCTTTACCGTCGATTAGTTTTGCTGTCATGACGCGTGATTAACCATCGAAAGGGATTGAAAAAGAGCGCGCATTCTCGCATGCCGTGGCGCGAGGGCAAAGGCGCTTGGTCTGTATATTCCTCTAACTCCTTTATCTAACTGAATTTTTTTCGAAAAAGAGTTGACGACCTCGGGGCTCGTCTATAAGATTCGTCGCACTTGTCGGGCACAGCCTAGCACTGGTTAAGAATGTCGGGCAGAGTTGTAGATTGGCTCAGCGTGACTGAAGCTCTTAATTTGTAATCGGTTAATGAATACAGATTAAATAAGCGCCCGTAGCTCAGTTGGATAGAGCATCCGCCTTCTAAGCGGATGGTCGCAGGTTCGAGTCCTGCCGGGTGCGCCATTTAGGCAACTTTGGCACAAGTAATGTTACATCGGTCACACGCTATATGGTGGGCGTAGCTCAGTTGGTAGAGCACGGGATTGTGACTCCCGTTGTCGAGGGTTCGATCCCCTTCGTCCACCCCATATTCGAAAGGCGCCTGACTTAAAAATCAGGCGCCTTTGCTTTAAAGGCTTGAAGCGCGGACGTGGTGGAATTGGTAGACACACTGGATTTAGGTTCCAG
Organism: Pseudomonas sp. ASL8; assembly: GCF_056680355.1. NCBI lineage: Bacteria > Pseudomonadati > Pseudomonadota > Gammaproteobacteria > Pseudomonadales > Pseudomonadaceae > Pseudomonas > Pseudomonas sp. ASL8. The sequence goes on from NZ_CM155278.1 coordinate 3,370,434, forward strand.
CGCCGAAAGGTGTGAGAGTTCGAGTCTCTCCGTCCGCACCAAGATACAAGCTTTGTGAAATGCCCGCGGCATTCATAAAGCAACAGAAAGCCGCCTAGTGCGGCTTTTTTTTGTTTCGGAATATTGAAAATTTCGCCCGGCGCGACCACCCGCTTCGTCCGTTTTTACTGGCGTTCGGCGGTTTTTTGGTTGATATAAAGGGCAGGCTGCGCACCAGGGGTTCCTTATATAGGGTGTGCCAGACGCGTCGCTTGCTGCCTTGCGTCAATCGTTCGCAATGGGCGTCGTCGCCCCCCTGCCGGCTGCTTGAATTCATGCTGCTTACTTACCCTTTTCAGTGGGGTGACTTCTTGAGTTTGACCCACTAGAATGCATGCCCTTGATTCTGGGGTCGGAAACGGCCGGCTAACGTCTGTGCAACGAGGAATATCCATGCAAGTTTCTGTTGAAAATACTTCCGCTCTTGAGCGCCGCATGACCATTGGCGTGCCTGCCGAACGCATCGAGACTGAAGTCAACAAGCGTCTGCAGCAGACTGCCCGTAAAGCTAAGATCCCGGGCTTCCGTCCTGGCAAAGTGCCTATGAGCGTGATCCGTCAGCGTTATGAAGACGGCGCTCGTCAGGAAGCACTGGGCGATCTGATTCAGGCAACGTTTTACGAAGCAGTGGTTGAGCAGAAGCTCAATCCAGCTGGCGCACCTTCTGTAGAGCCAAAAACCTTTGAAAAAGGTAAAGACCTGGAATACGTGGCTACTTTTGAAGTATTCCCGGAATTCACGGTTGCAGGCTTCGAGTCCATCGCTGTCGAGCGTCTGAGTGCAGACGTGGCTGACGCCGATCTGGACAAAATGCTGGAAATCCTGCGCAAGCAAAATGTTCGTTTCGAAGTCACTGAGCGTGCTGCTCAGAACGAAGATCAACTGAACATCGATTTCGTTGGCAAGGTTGATGGCGAAGTGTTTGCTGGCGGCTCTGCCAAAGGTACTCAGCTGGTGCTGGGTTCCGGTCGTATGATCCCTGGCTTCGAAGACGGTCTGGTTGGCGCTAAAGCCGGCGAAGAGCGTGTTCTGAACCTGACCTTCCCGGAAAACTACCAGAACCTGGAGCTGGCCAATAAAGCCGCCGAGTTCACCGTGACGGTCAACACTGTTTCCGAGCCTAAATTGCCTGAGCTGAACGAAGAGTTCTTCACTCAGTTCGGCATCAAGGAAACAGGCATCGACGGTTTCCGTACCGAAGTTCGCAAGAACATGGACCGTGAGCTGCGTCAGGCGATCAAGTCCAAGGTCAAGAACCAGGTGATGGACGGCTTGCTGGCCTCCAACCCGATCGAAGTGCCTAAAGCACTGCTCGAAAACGAAGTGAACCGTCTGCGCGTGCAGGCTGTTCAGCAGTTCGGCGGTAACATCAAGCCGGATCAACTGCCAGCCGAGCTGTTCGAAGAACAAGCCAAGCGCCGTGTAGAGCTGGGCCTGATCGTTGCTGAAGTGGTCAAGCAGTTCGATCTCAAGCCTGATGACGCTCGTGTTCGCGAGATGATTCAGGAAATGGCATCGGCTTACCAAGAGCCTGAGCAGGTCGTGTCCTGGTACTACAAGAACGACCAGCAGCTGAACGAAGTGCGTTCGGTTGTGCTGGAAGAACAAGTTGTGGATACTGTTTTGCAGAAAGCTAGCGTGACCGACAAATCGGTCTCTTACGAAGAAGCAGTCAAGCCGGTAGAAGCTCCACAAGCCGACTGATTTTTTCTCTCGTTCGAAAACACCCATAAGCCAGCCTTCGTGCTGGCTTATGTGTATTCAAGAAATGACTATTTGGGAGTGAATGCGAGACATGTCCCGCAATTCTTATATTCAGCAGAACTCTGACATCCAGGCCGCTGGCGGCCTGGTCCCGATGGTTATCGAGCAGTCCGCCCGTGGCGAACGCGCCTATGACATCTACTCGCGCCTCCTCAAGGAGCGGGTGATCTTTCTGGTAGGTCCGGTAGAAGACTACATGGCCAACCTGATTGCGGCGCAGCTGTTGTTCCTTGAAGCCGAAAACCCGGACAAGGACATCCATCTCTACATCAACTCACCAGGCGGTTCGGTGACTGCGGGCATGTCGATCTACGACACCATGCAGTTCATCAAGCCAGACGTGTCGACCATTTGCATCGGTCAGGCCTGCAGCATGGGTGCTTTCCTGCTGGCTGGCGGCGCCGCTAAAAAGCGTTACTGCCTGCCAAACTCGCGAATGATGATTCACCAGCCACTGGGCGGTTTTCAGGGGCAGGCATCGGATATTGATATCCATGCCAAGGAAATCCTGTCCATTCGTGCTCGCTTGAATGAAATTCTCGCGCACCACACCGGGCAAACGATTGAGACCATCGAGCAAGACACCAATCGGGATAACTTCATGGGCGCCGAGCGCGCTGCTGAATATGGTTTGATCGATCAGGTTCTTACTCAGCGTCAAATGGCTCGCTAAGCAGCTCAATCGTAGGTGGTTGGAACAACTGGCCACCTGCGGACTTGAAAAAGCCCGCAATAGCCTTCATCTTGTGTTGCAAGCCTACCGGATTGGATCGATCGAATGACTGACACCCGCAACGGCGAGGACAACGGCAAATTGCTCTATTGCTCCTTCTGTGGCAAAAGCCAGCATGAAGTGCGCAAATTGATTGCCGGCCCCTCGGTTTTTATCTGCGACGAGTGCGTCGACCTGTGCAACGACATCATCCGTGAGGAGGTGCAAGAAGCTCAGGCCGAAAGCAGCGCGCATAAATTACCATCGCCTAAAGAAATCAGCGGCATCCTTGATCAGTATGTGATTGGTCAAGAACGTGCAAAAAAGGTTCTGGCAGTAGCGGTGTACAACCACTACAAGCGTTTGAACCAGCGCGACAAGAAGAATGATGATGTTGAACTCGGTAAAAGCAACATCCTGCTGATCGGCCCAACGGGCTCCGGCAAGACGCTGCTCGCTGAAACATTGGCTCGTTTGCTCAATGTGCCGTTCACCATCGCTGACGCCACCACCCTGACCGAAGCTGGTTATGTGGGTGAGGACGTGGAAAACATCATTCAGAAGCTGTTGCAGAAATGTGACTACGACGTAGAAAAAGCCCAGATGGGCATTGTCTACATCGATGAAATCGACAAGATTTCGCGCAAATCCGACAACCCTTCGATTACTCGCGATGTTTCCGGCGAGGGCGTGCAGCAAGCCTTGCTGAAGCTGATTGAAGGCACCGTGGCTTCCGTTCCTCCTCAAGGGGGTCGCAAGCATCCACAGCAGGAATTCCTGCAGGTGGACACACGTAACATCCTGTTTATCTGCGGTGGCGCTTTCTCGGGCCTCGAAAAGGTTATCCAGAGCCGTTCCACTCGCGGCGGCATCGGCTTCAATGCCGAGGTACGCAGCAAGGAGGAAGGCAAGAAGGTTGGCGAATCGCTGCGTGAGGTTGAGCCTGACGATCTGGTCAAGTTCGGTCTGATCCCAGAGTTCGTGGGCCGTCTGCCGGTTCTGGCGACGTTGGACGAATTGGATGAGGCTGCTCTGATGCAGATTCTCACCGAGCCGAAAAACGCGTTGACCAAGCAGTATGCAAAACTGTTCGAAATGGAAGGTGTGGAACTCGAGTTCCGTGCTGACGCACTGAAGTCGATCGCCAAACGCGCACTTGAGCGCAAAACAGGCGCTCGCGGTCTGCGTTCCATTCTCGAAGGTGTTCTGCTCGACACCATGTACGAGATCCCCTCGCAGTCCGAGGTGAGCAAGGTGGTGATCGATGAGAGCGTCATCGAGGGCACGTCCAAGCCGTTGTTGATTTACGAAAACAGCGAGCCGGTTGCCAAGGCTGCCCCAGACGCGTAAGCGAAACTGCTGCGTTGACAGGTAATAAAGAGGGGGCCTTCGGGCCCCTTTTGCTTTTCCTGCGTCAGAGCTTGTTTTTTTAAGACGCTACCCCCATCTTGACTTCAAGCTAACTTCCATATGTTCCGGCCTTATGGCCGCCGTAGAGGCGAAATCATGAAGACCACCATAGAATTGCCTCTCTTGCCATTGCGCGATGTCGTGGTTTATCCGCACATGGTTATCCCGCTGTTTGTGGGGCGCGAGAAATCTATCGAAGCCCTCGAGGCCGCGATGACGGGGGATAAGCAGATTCTTTTGCTCGCGCAAAGAAATCCTGCAGACGATGATCCAGGTGAAGAGGCGCTTTATAGCGTCGGCACCGTTGCAACCGTATTGCAGCTGCTCAAGTTGCCTGATGGCACCGTTAAGGTGTTGGTCGAAGGCGAGCAGCGTGGCACCGTCGAACGCTTCATTGAGGTCGATGGCCATTGCCGCGCTGAAGTGACGTTGATCGACGAGGTCGATGCACCTGACCGCGAATCTGAAGTGTTCGTGCGCAGCTTGCTGGCCCAGTTCGAGCAGTATGTGCAGTTGGGCAAAAAAGTCCCGGCTGAAGTCTTGTCATCTCTCAATAGCATTGATGAGCCGGGCCGCCTGGTCGATACCATGGCTGCGCACATGGCGCTGAAAATCGAGCAGAAGCAGGCCATTCTTGAAATCGTCGATCTGCCTGCACGGGTAGAGCACGTACTGGCTTTGCTGGATGCTGAAATTGATCTGTTGCAGGTCGAGAAGCGTATTCGCGGCCGCGTCAAAAAGCAGATGGAGCGCAGCCAGCGCGAGTACTACCTGAATGAGCAGATGAAGGCCATTCAGAAAGAGCTGGGCGACAGTGACGAAGGTCACAACGAAATCGAAGAGCTGAAAAAACGCATCGACGCTGCCGGCTTGCCTAAGGATGCCTTGACCAAAGCGCTGGCTGAGCTGAACAAGCTCAAGCAAATGTCGCCGATGTCGGCTGAAGCGACCGTGGTGCGTACCTACATCGACTGGTTGGTGCAAGTGCCGTGGAAGGCTCAGAGCAAGGTGCGTCTGGACCTGGCTCGCGCTGAAGACATTCTTGATGCCGACCACTATGGTCTGGATGAGGTCAAGGAACGCATCCTTGAATACCTCGCCGTGCAAAAACGCGTGAAGAAAATTCGCGGTCCGGTTTTGTGCCTGGTAGGTCCACCGGGTGTGGGTAAAACGTCTCTAGCAGAGTCGATTGCCAATGCGACTAACCGCAAGTTCGTGCGGATGGCCCTCGGTGGTGTGCGTGATGAAGCGGAAATTCGTGGTCATCGCCGGACATATATCGGTTCCATGCCGGGAAGATTGATACAAAAGATGACAAAAGTGGGCGTGCGCAACCCGCTGTTCCTGCTCGATGAAATCGACAAAATGGGCAGCGATATGCGTGGCGATCCCGCTTCTGCATTGCTGGAAGTGCTCGACCCTGAGCAGAACCACAACTTTAACGACCATTACCTGGAAGTCGATTACGACCTTTCCGACGTGATGTTCCTGTGCACCGCGAACTCGATGAACATTCCTGCGGCATTGCTGGACCGGATGGAAGTCATCCGTCTGCCTGGCTATACCGAAGACGAAAAAATCAACATCGCGGTCAAATACCTGTCGCCAAAACAGATTCAGGCCAACGGCTTGAAGAAAGGCGAGGTTGAGATAGACGAGGAAGCGATTCGCGACATCGTCCGCTACTACACCCGTGAAGCCGGCGTGCGGAGCCTGGAGCGGCAAATCGCCAAGATCTGCCGCAAGGCGGTCAAGGAACACTCGCTGGAAAAACGCTTCCAGGTCCGTGTTACCGCGGAAATGCTTGAGCATTTCCTGGGTGTGCGCAAATTCAGCTACGGTTTGGCCGAGCAACAGGATCAAATCGGACAGGTGACAGGCTTGGCGTGGACGTCGGTGGGCGGCGAATTGTTGACCATCGAAGCGGCCGTAGTGCCTGGCAAAGGTCAGTTGATCAAGACCGGTTCACTGGGTGATGTGATGGTCGAATCCATCACGGCTGCCCTGACCGTTGTGCGCAGTCGTGCGAAAAGCCTGGGAATCCCCGTGGACTTCCATGAGAAGCGTGACGTTCATATCCACATGCCAGAAGGGGCCACCCCGAAAGACGGCCCTAGCGCTGGCGTAGGCATGTGCACGGCCCTTGTTTCAGCGCTGACACAGATCCCGGTCCGTGCCGACGTGGCAATGACCGGTGAAATCACCCTGCGGGGGCAGGTTCTGGCCATCGGCGGTTTGAAGGAAAAACTGCTTGCGGCACACCGTGGCGGAATCAAAACGGTGATCATTCCCGAGGAAAACGTACGGGACTTGAAAGAGATTCCGGACAATATCAAACGGGACCTGCAGATTAAACCGGTTAAATGGATTGACGAGGTCCTGCAAATTGCGCTGCAATACGCGCCGGAGCCCTTGCCGGATGTGGCCCCGGAGATGGTTGCAAAGGACGAAAAGCGCGAGACTGACTCTAAGGAGAGAATCAGCACGCATTAGCCTGAATGGCCTTCCTTGACAGCTTTTTAGAGCCCTTGTTATAAAGCGGCTCTTTAAAGTGTCTGTAGGCCATTCAGCACTCGTTTTTGTCTACACCAAAAAACTTAGAAACATACTCAATATAGATATAAGGGGACTTAGAGTGAACAAGTCGGAACTGATTGATGCTATCGCTGCATCTGCTGATATCCCGAAAGCTGCTGCTGGCCGTGCGCTGGACGCAGTAATCGAATCCGTCACTGGCGCTCTGAAGGCTGGCGACTCTGTGGTATTGGTTGGGTTTGGTACTTTCTCCGTAACAGATCGTCCTGCTCGTATCGGTCGTAACCCGCAGACCGGTAAGACGCTGGAAATCGCAGCAGCCAAAAAACCAGGTTTCAAAGCCGGTAAAGCCCTGAAAGAAGCTGTTAACTAAGTTTCTTTCAAGCCTTTGCCCATCCAGGACCTGGTCATTCTTGTCCTGGCAGCGGAGCGGTAGTTCAGTCGGTTAGAATACCGGCCTGTCACGCCGGGGGTCGCGGGTTCGAGTCCCGTCCGCTCCGCCAGTTACGAGAAGGCGCATCCTCGGATGCGCCTTTCTTCTATCCGGATTCCACCCACGCTCCGCGGTTGGTTAATCTTTACAACCGTTCTGGGGGACGCATGCTGCAAAATATCAGGGACAATTCCCAAGGCTGGATTGCCAAGACGATCATCGGGGTCATCGTGGCATTGATGGCCTTGACTGGTTTTGACGCCATTTTCAGGGCCACCAGCACGAGTCAGGATGCTGCCAAGGTCAATGGTGAAGAAATCACGACAAACGAGCTGAGTCAGGCGGTCGATATGCAACGCCGTCAGCTGATTCAGCAGTTGGGCAAGGATTTCGATCCTGCGCTGCTGGATGACAAAATGTTGCACGACGCAGCCTTGAAAGGGCTGGTTGATCGCAAGTTGTTGCTGCAAGGTGCAGCCGATTCGAAATTTGCTTTCTCCGAAGCGGCTCTGGATCAGCAGATTTTGCAGACACCTGAATTTCAGGTAGACGGCAAATTCAGCGCTGACCGTTTCGATCAGGTGATTCGTCAACTGGGCTTCAGCCGTTTGCAATTCCGCCAAATGCTGACCCAGGAAATGCTCATTGGTCAGTTGCGTGCCGGTCTGGCAGGCAGCGCTTTCGTGACCGATGCTCAGGTTGATGCGTTCGCTCGTCTGGAAAAACAGACTCGCGATTTCGCCACGCTGACATTCAAGGCTGACATTGCTGCCGCGAAAGTGACCGACGATGAAGTCAAAGCGCATTACGACGAACACGCCAAAGAGTTCATGAGTCCGGAGCAGGTCGTACTCGACTACATCGAATTGAAGAAGTCTTCTTTCTTCGATCAGGTTGCAGTCAAGGACGCCGATTTGCAGGCGGCTTATCAGAAAGAAATCGGCAACCTTGCCGAGCAGCGTCGTGCTGCGCACATTCTGATCGAAGTGAATGACAAACTGAACGAAGCTCAGGCCAAAGCGAAGGTTGAAGAGATTCAACAGCGTCTGGCCAAAGGTGAGGATTTCGCAGCCCTGGCCAAGGAGTTTTCCCAGGACCCGGGTTCGTCCAGCAAAGGTGGTGACCTGGGTTACGCGGGCAAGGGTGTCTATGATCCGGCTTTCGAAAAGGCGCTGTATGACCTGAAGAAAGATCAGGTCTCGGGGCCGGTACGCAGCGACTACGGTTGGCACTTGATCAAGTTGTTGGGCGTTGAAGCACCGTCGGTGCCGAGCTTCGCCAGCTTGAAAGACAAGCTCACCCACGAATTGAAAAGCCAGCAGGTCGAGCAGCGTTTCGTTGACGTGACCAAGCAGCTTGAAGATTCGGCGTTCGAAGCGTCCGATCTGGTGCAGCCTGCTCAAGAGCTGAAACTGAAAGTGCAAACCACTGCGCCATTTGGTCGTGAGGGCGGTGAAGGCCTGACCTCCAACCGTGCAGTGATCCAGGCCGCGTTCAGCCCGGAAGTGCTTGAAGAAGGCTCCAACAGTGCACCGCTGGAACTTGATCCGGAAACGGTTGTGGTCGTACGGATGAAGGAACACCGTCAGCCAGAGCAGTTGCCGCTTGAAAGCGTTGCCAGCAGCATTCGTGCACAGCTGATCAAGAATCACGCCACTGAAGCGGTCAAGACCAAGGGTGCCGAGCTGGTTACAGGTCTGCGTGATGGCAAGATCGCTCTTGCTGCGAAGCAGAACGGTCAAAGCTGGAAAGTCCTGGAAGCGGTCACCCGCAGTCAGGAAGGCATCGATCCGGTGGTTCTGCAGGCGTTGTTCCGCATGCCCAAGCCTCTAGGCAAGGACAAGCCGTCCTACACCAGCCTGACGTTGGCTGATGGCAGCTTCGTGGTGGTGCGTCTTAATGGTGTCAACGAAGCCGCAGCGCCGACAGCTGATGAGAAGGCCCAGTACCGTCGCTTCCTCGCCTCGCGTGCCGGCCAGCAGGATTTCGCTGCTTACCGCGCACAGCTGCAAAGCAAAGCGAAGATCACCCGTTACTGACGTCTGATCCCGCGACAAAAAAGAAGGCCGCTCAATGAGCGGCCTTTTTTTGTCTCAAGTTTTTGTGCCTGAACAGGTGCTTTCGAAATTCCCGTAGGGTCGAAAACAAAAAAGCCCACCGTTCGTGAGAGCGGCGGGCTTTTTGGGTGCCGCGCGTTGAGTTTTTACTCTTCGAGGTTGCCCATCGCGGTGGTGTTGAAGCCGCCGTCGACGTACATGATCTCGCCGCTGATGCCGGACGCGAGGTCCGAGCACAGGAACGCGCCGGCGTTGCCGACTTCATCAATGGTCACGTTGCGACGCAGCGGTGTTTGCGCTTCGTTGGCAGCGAGCATTTTGCGGAAGTTCTTGATGCCGGAGGCGGCGAGGGTGCGGATCGGGCCAGCCGATACTGCGTTCACGCGTGTGCCTTCCGGGCCAAGGCTACCGGCCAGGTAACGTACACCGGCTTCCAGGCTGGCCTTGGCCATGCCCATCACGTTGTAGTTAGGCATGGTGCGCTCTGCACCCAGGTAGGACAGGGTCAGCAGGCTGCCATTGCGGCCTTTCATCATTTCGCGACCGGCCTTGGCCAGTGCAACGAAGCTGTAGGCGCTGATGTCGTGAGCGATGCGGAAACCTTCGCGCGTTGTCGCTTGGGTGAAGTCACCGTCAAGCTGGTCGCCAGGGGCGAAGCCGACCGAGTGAACGATCACGTCCAGGCCATCCCACTTCTTGCCCAGTTCTTCGAAGACCTTGGCGATCTCTTCGTCGCTGGCCACGTCGCAAGGGAAGCACAGTTCCGGGCCTGAGCCCCAACCTGCGGCGAACTCTTCGACACGACCTTTCAGTTTGTCGTTCTGATACGTGAAGGCCAGCTCTGCGCCCTCGCGATGCATGGCGGCAGCGATGCCGGATGCGATGGACAGTTTGCTAGCGACACCGACGATCAGGACGCGCTTACCGGCGAGAAAACCCATGTGTTGTTCCTCTTCAGGTTAATCGACAGCTACCGGCGCCAAAAAGGCGGCTTCCAGCAGCTGCTGTGTATAGGTATGTTGCGGTGCGGCAAAAATGCTGCGCGCCGCACCCTGTTCAACGACTTTCCCCTGCTTGACCACCATCAACTGGTGGCTAAGCGCTTTGACTACCGCCAGGTCATGGCTGATAAACAAATAGGTCAGGTTGTACTTTTTTTGCAGTGAGCGCAGTAGCTCAACTACTTGGCGCTGAACGGTCCGGTCGAGCGCCGAGGTGGGCTCGTCCAGCACAATCAGCGCCGGTTTTAACACTAATGCCCGGGCAATGGCGATTCTCTGCCGTTGCCCACCGGAAAATTCGTGGGGGTAGCGGTACCGGGTTTCCGGGTCCAGCCCTACCTCCTTGAGCGCTTCGATGATGGCGAGTTCCTGTTCGGCCTCTGTGCCCATGCCGTGGATGCGCAGGCCCTCACCCACGATTTCGCCTACACACATGCGCGGGCTCAGGCTGCCGAAAGGGTCCTGAAACACCACCTGCATTTGCCGACGTAGCGGACGAATCTCCTGTTGCGTCAGGCAGTCTAGCGTTTTGCCTTGAAACCGTATGGCGCCCTTGCTACCGATCAGCCGAAGAATCGCCAGGCCTAGCGTCGACTTGCCCGAGCCGCTTTCACCGACAATCCCCAGGGTGTGCCCTTGGGGCAGGCTGAAGGTGATGCCGTCGACCGCTTTGACATGATCGACGGTTTTTTTGAACAGGCCTTTCTTGATCGGAAACCACACCCGCAAGTCATCGACTTCGAGCAGCGGTGCGCCTGCAACGTTGTCCACCGGGCCACCACTGGGCTCGGCCCCCAGCAATTCTTGCGTGTACGGATGCTGAGGTGAACGGAACAGCTCCTCACATGACGCTTGTTCGACGATGCGACCGTGCTGCATGACACATACCCGATGCGCAATTCTTCGAACCAGGTTCAGATCATGGCTGATCAGGAGCAGCGCCATGCCCAGTCGGGCCTGCAGTTCGGTGAGTAATTTGAGGATTTTCAGCTGTACCGTGACGTCGAGTGCGGTGGTCGGTTCGTCGGCGATCAGCAGTTCAGGCTCATTGGCCAAGGCCATGGCGATCATCACACGCTGTCGCTGGCCGCCTGAGAGCTCGTGTGGCAGGGCTTTGAGTCGTTTCTCGGGCTCGGTTATGCCTACCAGCTCAAGCAGCTCCAGTGTGCGCAGGGTGGCCGCCTTGCCCTGCAAACCTTTATGCAGGCCAAGTACTTCATTGATTTGCTTCTCAATGGACTGCAGCGGGTTAAGCGAGGTCATCGGCTCCTGGAAAACCATAGCGATCCGGTTGCCACGGATCGCGCGCAACCTTTTCTCGCTCAGCGTCAGCAGGTCATGTCCGGCGTAGTAGATGGTCCCGCTGGGATGGCGCGCCAGCGGGTAGGGCAGCAGGCGCAGAAACGAGTGCGCGATGACTGACTTGCCAGAACCGCTTTCGCCGACCAGCGCCAGGGTTTCGCCCCGACGGATATCGAAGTTGATGCCTTCGACCACGCGATGGACCTGCTCGCCGGTAACGAACTCGACGGCGAGATCGCGGACTTCGATCAAATTGTCCTTGTTCATCTCATTTCCTTGGGTCGAAAGCGTCGCGGGCGGATTCGCCAATGAACACGAGAAGGCTGAGCATCAGGGCCAGCACGGCGAAGGCGCTGATCCCAAGCCAGGGGGCCTGGAGGTTGGATTTGCCTTGGGCCACCAATTCACCCAGCGACGGGGAACCGGCTGGCAAGCCAAAACCGAGGAAGTCCAGGGCGGTCAGGGTGCCAATGGCGCCCGTGAGAATGAAGGGCATAAAGGTCATGGTCGAGACCATGGCGTTGGGCAGGATGTGGCGGAACATGATCGCCCCGTTTTGCATGCCCAATGCCCGTGCGGCGCGTACATATTCCAGATTACGCCCACGCAGGAACTCGGCGCGTACCACGTCCACCAGGCTCATCCATGAAAACAGCAGCATGATGCCCAACAGCCACCAGAAATTAGGCTGGACGAAGCTGGCGAGGATGATCAGCAGGTACAACACCGGCAGCCCGGACCAGACTTCCAGGAAGCGTTGCCCCAGCAGATCCACCCACCCCCCATAAAAACCCTGCAGGGCGCCCGCGACGACGCCGATGATCGAACTGAGTACGGTCAAGGTCAGCGCAAACAGCACGGAAATGCGGAAGCCATAGATGACCCGTGAAAGCACATCGCGGCCTTGATCGTCAGTGCCAAAGTAGTTGTCTCGCGAGGGCGGGCCGGGGGCCGGGACTTTCAGGTCGTAATTGATGCTCTGGTAGCTGTAGGGGATCGGTGCCCACAGGGTCCAACCGTTCTTCGCTGCCAGCAGCTCCTTGATGTAGGGGCTTTTGTAATTCGCTTCCAGCGGAAACTCGCCGCCGAAGACCGTTTCGGGATAGCGCTTGAACACCGGAAAATACCACTCGCCGTCATAGCGCACGGCCAGCGGCTTGTCGTTGGCGATCAGTTCGGCGCCCAGGCTCAGGCCGAACAGAACCAGGAACAACCACAGTGACCACCATCCGCGCTTGTTGGCCTTGAAGCGCTCGAAGCGCCGGCGATTGAGAGGAGAGAGGGTCATATCAATTCTCCCTGCTTTCGAAGTCGATACGTGGATCAACCAGCGTATACGTGATGTCACCGATCAATTTCACCACCAGCCCGAGCAGGGTAAAAAGAAACAACGTGCCGAAGACCACTGGATAGTCGCGGTTGATGGCCGCCTCGAAACTCATCAAACCCAAGCCGTCGAGGGAGAAGATCACTTCCACCAGCAGCGAGCCGGTGAAGAAAATGCTGATGAAGGCCGAAGGGAAACCTGCGATCACCAATAGCATGGCGTTACGAAACACATGGCCGTACAGCACGCGATGCTGGCTCAGGCCCTTGGCCTTGGCGGTGATGACGTACTGCTTGCCGATCTCGTCGAGAAAGCTGTTTTTGGTCAGCAGGGTCATGGTCGCGAAGTTGCCGATCACCAGCGCAGTGACAGGCAACGTCAGGTGCCAGAAGTAATCGAAGACTTTACCGCCCCAGCTCAGCTCGGCGAAGTTGTTCGAGGTCAGGCCGCGCAAGGGGAACCAGTCGAAATAACTGCCGCCAGCGAACACCACGATCAGCAGAATGGCAAACAGGAAGGCCGGGATGGCGTACCCGACGATGATCGCCGAGCTGGTCCAGACATCGAAGTGGCTACCGTGACGTGTCGCCTTGGCGATCCCCAGCGGGATCGATACCAGGTACATGATCAAGGTGCTCCACAGCCCAAGGGAAATGGACACCGGCATCTTCTCGATAATCAGATCGATCACTTTGGCATCGCGGAAAAAACTGTCGCCGAAATCCAGCGTGGCGTAGTTCTTGATCATGATCCACAGGCGTTCTGGCGCAGACTTGTCGAAGCCATACAGGTGTTCGATTTCCTTCACCAGTGCCGGATCAAGCCCTTGCGCACCGCGATAACTGGAGCCTGCCACCGACACCTCTGCGCCACCGCCCGCAATGCGACTGGTTGCGCCATCGAAGCCTTCGATCTTGGCGATCATCTGCTCCACCGGACCACCGGGCGCCGCCTGGATGATCACGAAGTTGATCAGCAAAATGCCGAACAGCGTCGGAATGATCAGCAGCAAACGCCGAAAAATGTAAGCCAGCATCTTATTGCTCCACGCTCGCCGGCTCGGCTTGCTCAGGGGGTTGTGCCGGGTTGGCCGGTTTGGCGTCGGGTTTTATCCACCAGGTCGAGGTGGCGACGTCGAACAGCGGTGTCACCTTGGGGTGACCGATATGGTCCCAGTACGCCACGCGCCAGGTTTTGATGTGCCAGTTGGGGATCACGTAGTAGCCCCAAAGCAGCACGCGGTCCAGCGCCCGGGCGTGGGTGATCAGGCTTTGCCGCGAGTCGGCATCGATCAGTCCGTCGACCAGGCTATCGATGGCCGGGTCTTTGAGGCCGATGAAGTTGCGGCTGCCGGGCTTTTCGGCGCTGGAGGAGTGCCAATACTCGCGTTGTTCGTTGCCGGGTGAGCTGGATTGCGGAAAGCCGCTGACAATCAGGTCGAAGTCACGCGAACGCAAACGGTTTACGTATTGCGATACGTCGACCCGACGCAGCACCAGATCGATGCCGAGGTCGCTGAGGTTGCGTTTGAAGGGCAGCAGGATGCGTTCGAATTCGGTCTGCGCCAACAAGAACTCAAGGGTCACTGGCTTGCCTTGGGCGTCGACCATCTTGTCGCCGACGATCCTCCAGCCGGCCTCTTGCAGCAGTTGAAAGGCTTTACGCTGTTGGGGGCGAATCATGCCGCTGGCGTCGGTGACCGGCAACTTGAACTCGTCAGTGAACACCCGGTCAGGAATGGTGCCGCGCAACGGCTCGAGTACGGCCAGTTCGTCTTTACTCGGCAAGCCGCTGGAGGCCATGTCCGAATTGTCGAAGTAGCTTTTGGTCCGGGTGTAGGCGCCGTTGAACAACTGCTTGTTGGTCCACTGGAAATCCAGCAGCAGGTTCAACGCTTCACGCACCCGCACGTCCTGAAATATAGGGCGCCGCAGATTGAAGACAAACCCTTGCATGCCGGTAGGGTTACCGTTGGGGATTTCTTCCTTGATCAGCCGACCGGCGGTGACGGCCGGCGTGTTGTAAGCCGTGGCCCAGTTCTTGGCGCTGGTTTCGAGCCAATAATCGAATTGCCCGGCTTTGAGTGCTTCAAGGGCGACGGTGTTGTCTCGATAGTAATCGATGGACAGGGTGTCGAAGTTGTAAAAACCACGGTTAACCGGCAGGTCCTTGCCCCAGTAGTCCTTGACCCGCTCGTAACGAATCGAGCGCCCGGCTTTGACTTCAGCCACCTTGTACGGGCCGCTGCCCAACGGGATTTCCAGATTGCCTTTGGCGAAGTCGCGATTTTCCCACCAGTGCTTGGGCAGGACCGGCAGTTGGCCGAGGATCAGCGGCAACTCGCGGTTGTTGCGCTTGAACTTGAACAGCACGCGCAGAGGGTCTTCGGCGATGACCTGATCAACGTCTGCGTAGTAGCCCCGATACATCGGGGCACCGTTCTTGATCAGCGTCTGGAAGCTGAACACCACGTCTTCGGCGCGGATGGGATGGCCATCATGGAAGTGGGCTTCGGGGCGCAAATAGAAACGCACCCAGCTACTGTCCGGCGCTTTTTCGATTTTGCCGGCAATCAGGCCGTATTCGGTAAAGGGTTCATCCAGACTGTGGCGGGTCAGGGTGTCGTAAATCATGCCGATGTCGTCAGCCGGCACGCCTTTGTTGATAAAGGGGTTGAGGCTGTCGAAGCCGCCAAAGCCGGCCTGCCGAAAGCTGCCGCCCTTGGGTGCGTCCTGATTGACGTAATCGAAGTGTTTGAAATTGGCGGGGTATTTCGGCGCCTCGTTGTACAGGGTCACTGCGTGTTCGGGGGCGGCCAGGGCTACGCAGGCCACGCTCATCAGCAACATGCCGCTGGCCCGCATCAGCAGGGAGCGCATAGCAATCATTGGGTTTTCTCCGAAGGCTTGAGCCACCACGCACGCAAACCCAGAGTGTAGGGCGGGGTGGTGGTCAGGGCGAACCGGTTGCGGTACGCCAGTCGATGATAATCGAGGTACCAGTTGGGGATGCTGTAGTGCTGCCAGAGCAACACCCGGTCCAAGGCGCGGGCTGCGGCGAGCTGTTCGTCGCGTGTTTGTGCCGCCAGTAATTGATTGAGCAGGCTGTCGACCACAGGGCTGGATACGCCGGCGTAATTTTTGCTGCCTTTGATCCCTGCCTGGCTGGAGTGAAAGTACTGCCATTGCTCAAGACCGGGGCTGAGGCTCTGGTTCAGGGTCATCAAGATCATGTCGAAATCGAACTGGTCCAGGCGCTGCTTGTACTGGGCGCGATCTACCGTCCGTAAGCGGGCGTCGATCCCGAGGCGAGAGAGGTCCTCGATGTAAGGCTGCAGAATCCGCTCGAGGTTGGGATTGACCAGCAAGATTTCGAAGCGCAGGGGCTGGCCGTTGCGATTGAGCAGTCGCTGATCCGACAACTTCCAGCCCGCTTCGGCAAACAGACCGAGCGCCTTGCGCAGGGTTTCCCGGGGAATGCCACCGCCATCGGTCTTTGGCACCGTGTATGGCTGGGTGAGCAGGTTTGACGGCAACTGATCGCGCCAGGGCGACAGCATCAACCATTCGCGACCGGTCGGCAGGCCGGTCGCGGAGAATTCGCTGTTGGGGTAATAACTTGTCGAGCGAGTATAGGCGTCGCTGAACAGCGCACGATTGGTCCACTCGAAATTGAACATCAGCCCCAGCGCCTCGCGCACCTTGACGTCGGCGAAGGTGCCGCGCCGGGTGTTCATGAACAACCCTTGGGTCTGGGTTGGAATCTTGTGCGGGATCTGCGCCTTGATCACCTCACCACGGGCGATCGCCGGAAAGGTGTAGCCGTTGGACCAGTTTTTGGCCTGATGCTCGATATAGATATCGAACTCACCGGCTTTGAATGCTTCGAATGCCACATCGCTGTCGCGGTAGAACTCCACGTCGACCCGATCGAAGTTGTACTTGCCACGGTTCACCGCCAGATCCTTGCCCCACCAGTCCTTGACCCGCTCGAACACCAGTTGCCGTCCGGGTTGCACCTTGGTAATCCGATAAGGACCACTGCCCACGGGTGGTTCGAAGGTGGTGGCCTTGAAGTCGCGATCCTTCCAGTAGTGCTGGGGCAATACCGGCAGTTCGCCGAGGCGCAGGATGAGCAAGGGGTTGCCGGCGCGTTTGAAGACGAAGCGGATGCGATGGCGGCCAAGAATGTCGACCCGCTGCACTTCCTGCAGGGCGGTGCGGTATTGCGGATGGCCTTCCTTGAGCAGCAACCGGTAGGAGAACGCCACGTCATACGCGGTGATCGGTTTGCCGTCGTGGAAACGCGCCTGCGGGCGCAGGTTGAAGACCACCCAACTGCGGTCTTCGCTGTATTCGACGGTTTGCGCGATCAGGCCGTAGCTGGAGGTAGGTTCGTCGCCGGAAGGGTCGTACTGACCGGTGCCGACCATCAACGGTTCGTTGAGCTCGTTGACCCCGTACTGCAGAAAGTTGGGCGTCGAAATCGGGCTGCTGCCCTTGAAGGTGTAAGGGTTGAGCGTATCGAAAGTGCCAAATGCCATCATCCGCAAGGTGCCGCCTTTCGGCGCCTCGGGATTGACCCAGTCGAAATGGGTAAAGCTGGCTGGGTACTTGAGTACACCGAACTGCGCGTAACCATGGCTTTCGCTGATGGTTGCGCCTGCGGAAAAGCTCAAGACCAAGGTGAATAACAGGAGGAGGCGTATCAAGTCGGAGATTCGATCCAGGAGGCTTGGGCTTCTTGGACGGTACAGTAACAGCTTGTATCCGTTGGAAAAAGGCCACCTCCCGGGTGGCCCTTTGCGGCGTCTCCCGCCTGGTTATTTAGGGGCGGGAGCCAGTGGATCTCAAGGGGCCTGATACACGGTCAGGGTCTGGCCTGGTTTGAGGGCGTGGCCGCTACGCGGGTTCAAGCGTTGGAGATGCTCCATCTCGACGTTGAAACGTTTGGCCACCATGTACATCGAATCGCCTTTGCGTATCGTGTACTGGGTCGACTTCTTGTTGCTGCCTTTGCCTTTGGCTTTACCCTTGGGGCTGATCATGTCCTGCATGACCAGGGTCTGCCCGACTTTCAGGTTTTGACCGGATACCTGGTTCCAGTGCTGCAGGTCCTTTACCTCGACTTTGTTGGCTTTGGCGATGGCCACCAGGTTATCGCCCTTTTTCACCCTGTAGCTGCGGCTTCGCGTGGGTTTGTCACGGCTGGCCAGCGTGTCGCCAGTGCCGCGGTATTGCTGCCAGTCCGCCAGTTCTTGCGGTTTCATGTTCGACAGGCTGGCGGTCAGCAGCTGCGCCTTGGCGGTCGGCACCAGCAAATGCTGTGGACCGTCGACGGTCATGCGTTTCTTGAACGCCGGGTTGAGCTGGAACAGTTCGTCTTCGTCGATATCCGCCATGGCAGCGACCTTTGACAGGTTCATGCGTTGGTTGAGCTCAACGACCTGGAAGTAGGGCTGGTTGGCAATCGGATTAAGGTTGACGCCGTAGGCTTCCGGTGCGAGCACCACTTGCGACAATGCGAGGAACTTGGGCACGTAATCCTGAGTTTCCTGCGGCAGGGGCAGGTTCCAGTAATCAGTGGGCAGGCCGAGCTTCTGGTTGCGTTCGATGGCCCGGCTGACGGTACCTTCGCCAGCGTTATAGGCAGCCAACGCCAATAGCCAGTCACCGTTGAACATGTCGTGCAGGCGTGTCAGGTAGTCCAGGGCGGCGATGGTCGAGGCGGTAATGTCACGACGGCCGTCGTAAAAGCTGGTCTGGCGAAGATTGAAGTAACGCCCGGTCGATGGAATGAACTGCCACAGGCCCACCGCATCGCTGCGTGAATAGGCCAAGGGGTTGTAGGCGCTCTCGATCACCGGGAGCAAGGCCAGCTCCAGGGGCATGTTGCGTTCTTCGAGGCGCTCTACGATGTAATGCATGTAGAGGCTGCCGCGTTCGCCAGCGTTTTCCAGAAAGGATGGATTGTTGGCGAACCATAGACGTTGTTGATCGATACGTGGGTTCTGGCCGTTGCCTTCTTGCAACTGGAAGCCCTGACGCATCCGCTCCCAGACATCCTGAGGTACCAGCGGGGTCGGCTTGTCACTGAGGAAAATGGGTTTTTGCTTGGTGCCGGCGGCGAGATTCGGCGCGCGGTGGGTGCTGACAGAGTCGATTTGGCGGGTGGTCTGACAGCCAGCCAGCGTCACGCTCAGGGCCACGGCGATAGCCTGGACCAGTCGGGTCAATGCGTCTGAATTGATGGCTTTGCGTATGGATGACGACATTGGCTGGGGGGTAGTTCCAGGCGAAAATGTCGGGCGATTCTAGGAACCACCCAGCCAACGGTCAACCTTTCAGAATTTCTATGCCGATCAAGATAGCTCTTAGAACTTATCTTTCCAAGCACGCAAGCTAGCAAAAATAGCACTTGGCGACTGATTGTCCGTGCCGGTCCGTTCGTCTGCTTTTTCTTTAACGGATGTTTCATGGGTCCGAATGAATGGGTTGGTGCGTCGTTCCAGGGCTAAATTGGAAGGCAGGCTGATCCGGTTTTCACTGCGCCATTGGCTCACTTGGGCGAAGCGTTCGGCGATGTCGCAATTACCCGGTTCTACCGCTTGGGCGAAGCGCAGATTGCTCAGGGTGTACTCATGCGTGCAATACACCAGTGTGCTGTCCGGCAGCGCCGCCAGACGACTCAATGACTGATGCATTTGCTCGGGTGTGCCTTCGAACAGTCGGCCGCAACCTGCCGCGAACAGGGTGTCGCCGCAAAACAGCAACGGCGCGGTCGGGTCGTCGTGGTAGAAGGCGATATGGCCCAGGGTATGACCGGGCACGGCGTACACCGCAAAGGTCAGGCCGAGTACGCTGATCGTGTCGTTGTCGTTAAGCGCGACGTCTCGCGCCGGGATGTTTTCGGCCGCAGGACCCAGTACCCGGGCGCCAGTAGCTTTTTTCAGTTGCTCGACGCCGCCGACATGATCGAAATGGTGGTGGGTGACCAGAATGTCGCTGAGCTGCCAACCCGGGTGCTGTTCCAGCCAGGCCAGAACCGGTGCGGCATCGCCAGGATCGACCACCGCGCAGCATCGGCTGGCAGTGTTTTGTAACAACCAAATGTAGTTGTCAGTGAAAGCGGGCAGGGCATCGATCTGTATCATGGCGCAGTTCGCTAAGCGGGAAACAATGGTGCATCTTAGGGTCTATAGAGGTTCTACGCGAGTGCCCTCATGGAGAACACAAATGACTGATAAAGCTTTCGCCCAGGCTGATCCTGAATGGCTTGCGCTGATCAGCTCGGCCCGTGAGTGGCTGTCCGGACCGGTCGGGCAACTGCTGCTGGAGGAAGAGCGGCGAGTACTCGAAGATGAGCTGGGCCGTTTTTTTGGCGGCTATCTGGTGCATTACGGCCCTTCTGCCGAAACGCCGCCAGCGGCAAAACAGGTCCAGCGTAACGTTCGTCTGGGTGCACCTTTGCCCGGTGTGGAAATCGTCTGTGAAGAACAGGCCTGGCCCCTGAGCGAGCATGCGGCTGACGTTGTGGTCATGCAGCATGGCCTGGATTTCTGTCTGTCGCCTCACGGCTTGCTGCGTGAAGCGGCCAGCAGTGTGCGCCCCGGTGGACATCTTTTGATTATCGGGATCAACCCGTGGAGCGCCTGGGGGTTGCGGCATGTTTTCGCTCATGATGCCTTGCGCAAGGCCCGCTGTATTTCGCCGTCGCGGGTGGCGGACTGGTTGAACCTGCTGGGCTTTGCGCTGGAGAAACGACGCTTCGGGTGCTATCGTCCGCCGCTTGCTTCAGCGGCCTGGCAAGCACGACTGGCCGGGCTGGAACGCCTCGGCGACGGTTGGCAAAGTCCCGGCGGCGGCTTCTATTTATTGGTGGCACGCAAGATCGTGGTCGGTCTGCGTCCTGTGCGTCAGGTGCGGCGTGAGCCCATGGGCAAACTGCTGCCATTGCCGATGGCCAAGGTCAATCGGCGCAATCCGCAGCCGTAAAGCGTCACGCAAGACAAACCGGTTGATGGTTTGTCGATAAACGTTCGGTGGAAAGCTCGATGGAAGGTTTGATGGAAACGGTTGTAGTGAGCGAAAGCGTTGAAATCTTCACCGACGGCGCCTGTAAAGGTAATCCAGGCCCTGGCGGCTGGGGCGCCTTGTTGGTGTGCAAGGGTGTCGAAAAAGAACTGTGGGGTGGCGAAGCCAATACCACCAACAACCGGATGGAGCTGACCGCTGCCATCCGTGGTCTTGAAGAGCTCAAGCGACACTGCAACGTTCTGGTTGTTACCGACTCCGAATATGTCATGAAGGGCATGAAGGAGTGGCTGGTCAACTGGAAGAAACGCGGCTGGAAAACTGCGGCCAAGCAACCGGTGAAAAATGCCGACTTGTGGCAGTTGCTCGATGAGCAAGTCAATCGCCATACCGTGACCTGGAAGTGGGTACGTGGGCACACCGGCCATGACGGCAACGAACGCGCCGATCAGTTGGCCAACCGCGGTGTAGACGAAGTGAGAGGCATCAAACATGCGTAGTGTCGTACTCGATACCGAAACCACCGGTATGCCCGTTACCGATGGCCACCGGGTCATCGAGATCGGTTGCGTTGAGTTGATCGGCCGCCGTCTGACCGGGCGGCATTTTCACGTGTACCTGCAGCCGGATCGCGAGAGCGACGAGGGCGCCATTGGGGTCCACGGCATCACCAACGAGTTCCTGGTGGGCAAGCCGCGCTTCAATGAAGTCTCGGAGGAGTTTTTCGAGTTCATCAAGGGCGCGCAGCTGATCATCCACAACGCGGCGTTCGACGTCGGTTTCATCAATAACGAATTCGCTCTGATGGGGCAGCGTGACAAGGCTGATATCACCCAGCATTGCACCATCCTCGACACCTTGGCGATGGCCCGGGAGCGTCATCCTGGTCAGCGCAACAGCCTCGATGCACTGTGTAAGCGTTATGGTGTCGACAACTCCGGCCGTGAATTGCACGGCGCGTTACTCGATGCCGAGATCCTTGCCGACGTATACCTGACCATGACCGGCGGGCAGACCAGCCTGTCTCTGGCGGGCAATGCGACCGACGGCAATGGCTCGGGCGAAGGGTCGGGCAACACTGCCAGTGAAATTCGCCGTCTGCCAGCGGATCGGCAACCGGCGCGGGTGATCCGGGCCAGTGATAGCGAAATGGCTGAACACGACGTGCGCATGGCGGCCATTGCGAAATCTGCCGGTGCGCCAGCGTTGTGGGTGCAGTTGCAAGAGGCTCAAGCGCAAACTCCCCAGTAACCTCATTCTCCGATAACGCAGTGGTGTCATGACTCAGGCAAACCCGGCACTGTCCATTCGAGTCGCGGATGAGTGCTTCGAGGATTACATCCTCAACAGCGAGTTCACCTTCACCGTCAGCGGCTATGCGTTGGCGCAGGTGGGTCAGCGTGTCGACTCCTGGGAAATTGACCCCGTCGAACCCTATAGCAAGAATTACGGGATTGATTCCCAGGAGTTCTGCCATTACCGGGACGCTGCTGGCAGCACGGTGTTGGTGGCCTGGCTAGGCGAGCGGGCTGTGGGCCATGTGGTGCTCAGCATTCACTGGAATGGCTTTGCCCATGTGGACGAACTGGCGGTGGACGCTTCGGCGCGTCGCCAGGGGGTGGCAAGGTCACTGCTGGATGTCGCGCAGTTCTGGAGCCGCAAGCACAGCCTGCCGGGCCTGATGCTTGAAACTCAAAACAATAATCTGGCGGCCTGCAAGCTCTACGAGCGTTGCGGCTTTGTGATGGGTGGCATCGATCACATGCTGTATCGGGCTATCGATCCTGAAACACGGGAAGCCGCGATTTTCTGGTACTTGGTGTTTGAAGATTAACGCCAGAAATTGCTGAACGTTATTCCTGGGTCATGCGGGGAGGGTGATAGCGATTTGGATTTACAGTAAGCGCAAACGCGGCAATTTGATCATGCCCGAAAGAGGGACCTGAATCGCCGCGTGCGCCCATGCGAGTGCCGGGCGTTAAAGCGGCGCACAGGTAGCCTGACGATTCAGCACAGTCAACGACGCATCGCTCCCGGGTCAGGGAGTGCGGGTCATTTTTACGCCGGACTGAAGCAACTCGAAGTCGTCTCCGCCCAAGTGATTGACTCGATCGCCAATGGCCAGACGGTAGGTCGAAACTGGCTCCGTGCCGCTGGCCGCATCGGGCTGTGATTCCTGGAATTCATGCACCGAGTAGACGCGGCCTTCCGCATCTCTTGCATGAAAATGTCGGACGAGAACTGAAGCCATTTGCTTTGTAACCTCTGGAGATAACCGCTCATTTGCGCTGACATGCTAACACTGCGCGCCGACAATCGATGCCCGCTTGTAAGGTAAGTCTGAACGAATTGGTTCAGTTGCTACACCCATATCTGTCAGACCGCTGTTTTTCAGGCTAGTTTTCCAGTGCTAAAAAAATAGTCTGAGCCGTTTGTCCTGTGAGCAGCCAGTGGCTCTGCGTGGTGTTTTCAACAGTTCAAGCGCAATGGTCGGACCTGAAAACCAGACTTAATGGGCGACTTCATCTATAACTTACACCTCCTTTAATCAGTGAGCGGAAATCTTCATGAGCCAGGTCTATACGATCGCTGTTGTTGTCGGCAGTCTGAGAAAAGACTCGATCAACCGTAAGGTTGCGCGCGCGTTGGTCGCGTTGGCACCCAGCAGCCTGAAGCTGAATATCGTCGAAATTGGCGATTTGCCCCTCTATAACGAAGATATCGATATCGATTCTCCTCCGGCCGCCTATACGGCCTTTCGCCAGCAAATCAGTGCAGCCGATGGCGTGCTGTTCGTCACCCCGGAATATAACCGTTCGGTACCGGGCGTCCTGAAAAACGCCATCGACGTGGGTTCGCGCCCGTATGGCAAAAGTGCCTGGGGCGGCAAGCCGGGGGCGGTAGTCAGTGCCTCGCCGGGTGCCATCGGCGGTTTTGGCGCCAACCATCATTTGCGTCAATCGCTGGTTTTTCTCAACGTACCGTGCATGCAGCAACCGGAGGCCTACCTGGGCAACGCCGGGACTTTTTTCGATGCGGCGGGCACGGTGTCGGAGCAAACCAAACCCTTCCTGCAAACGTTCATCAACGCGTTTGCGGCATGGGTTGAGCTGCATAAGAAGGTTTAACGCCTAAAGGCGGTGCGCCAGCGCCTGCCTTGCATTATGTAACGCAGGGCAGGCGAGGTAATTCGGTAAGTTTCTCTTTCACGTTCAACCACCGTTGCGGAATTCGTTCTGCGTGGTGGTTTTCAGCGCAAAAGGAAACTTGCCATGACATCCCCCTCTCATCCGTATTTCCATACTGAATCACTCAAACAACGATTTACCCAAGACCTGAGCGACGCCGTCCTCGCCGAACGTATAGACGAGGACGAAGCACGCTGGTTGCGAACGCTGGTGAGTCCCCCTGTTCTGGGCGGGACGGTGATACCACCGCGGCTGGACAGCGTGATCAAAACCGGTGGTCTGCCCACTGACGTTGAACTGGCTGCGGCCGTGTTAATCAGCTACCCATCGAGCGACACCACCGTTTACCTGAGTACCCTGCTGTATGGCCTGGAGCGATTCGAGGATCGGGAACAACTGCTGGTCAAATTACTAAAACGTTTCGGATCGCAAACAAATGACGTGCCGGCGTTCGAAAATCAATTGATCGACGAGCCGTTGTTTGAGTTTCGGATGCTGAAAATCATCGATCACCAAGTGGAAAAAGTCGTTGAGCTGGCCCAGCATTTAGAGCAGACACCCTCACTGCAAGCGGTACTGAAATATGCCCTGCAAGAGCAGTTCAAGGTCGCGGTGCCCGAGACAATGATCGATCCTTCGACGCACATTCTGCAGATCATCCAGTCAACAACGCAGTCGTCGGTGAAAGACGTCACGGGCGTCCAGTCGCTCGTGGATGCGGCACTGGACGAGTACATCGGCCGGGAATTGCCGCAAGGTGCTGAGCACCGCTTTCTGGGTCCGCTGGGTACTACCCTTGACTCACTGGCGGCGCAACCTCAACGACAAGCACTGTCTGATACGGTCAAGGGACTGAACGCGTCTTTTGATAGTCGACTGGGTCATTTTTGGTGGTCTCCGGTAGGTCATGGCCAGACGCGTCGTGAGTACGTTGCCGCGGCGTTGTCCGAATGCTTCCGACAGGCGCTGCTGGCACGCAGGCACGACGCCACGCTCGACGCTCATGAGTTTCGACGAGTCAGCTCACTGCTGGATCCGTCTCTTGAGCAATGGGGCGATGGCGGTCAGGTTCACCTCAGGAAGCTCACGCTGTCTCTTGATAATCGAGCTCCGTCGGAGCTGGCGGGCGTGTTTACGATTGAGTCGGTTGTGCCGTCGCTGTCGGAACTGCTGCTCTATTCAGCGGAAAAGGGGCTGTGTTCTTTTCGAAATCGAACGGAATTGAACGATTACTTCTCCACAAGTGAAGGACGCTTGGAACTGCTTCACTACCTGTCGCTGGAGGATCACGCTCGGGTGCGTACGGCGGCCAGGTTGCGGTTGGCGTTTGAAAACATCGACAGGCCCTTGTTTCTGGATCGAATTGACTCGGTCATCGCCTTACAGAACCGTAATCTGGCTTTCGTTATCGGTCAGCCTCGCAGGGGCCGCGATCTGGCAGCCGTCATGATTGACGATGCGCTGGATATCCGTCATCTGATTGACCATCGCCTGTCGCGGCTTGGCGGCGGCGGTCGATGGCGCGAGGTACCGGGCACGTTCGGTGAAGCATGGCTCCTGGCACCCTCGGTCCCACTGGTACCATCACCTGCCAAGGCCGTGGCGGCCACGCACAGTCCATCCTGGCTGGAGCGGATGCAGACGCTTGATGATGCATCCCTACTTATCTGGAAAGCGCACCCGAGTATCGAGTCCTGCGCTCGCGATGTGCTGAACAGGCAGTTGGCCATCCTTTGTGATGGCCGTCTGGATGCTAAGGATATTCACGTGCAGCTCATTGAGGCACTGCCTGTCGAGGCCCTGAGAAACACTGCAGAAGCCCGACCTGGCGTAGTCAGTGCGACAACGCCCCCAGTCGATCTGATCACCCTGCTGCTCGACCGGGTGAGCGGTCATCGAGTGGTCGATGTGCACGTCGACAATCAGATTATCCTTGCCCCGGTAACGGTTGCGCAGACGGGCCCCAGCACACTGCTGACGCCTGCGTTGGTCAATCATCTGCTGAAATACGCACATGCCCGGTTTTCCGCAGCGCTGGCACGCCAGACCAGGCGGTTCCACACGCATGCTCTGCGTCAGGTCAATTCACAATTGGACCCCCGTGCGTTGTCGTGCGAGATAACCGCAGCACTGCTTCGCCTGGAGCTGAACCTGGAGGGACGTCTGGACGAACTCGATCAGCCAGGGCAGGTCATGCTTGAGCAAGTACTGAACTACCCCGTGCACAGCCTGCGCCGCGTATTTGGCGACGCTATCGTCGAAGTTTGCGCCCTGTCGTACACCTATGACGAGAATCTCCCATCGGTGCAGATGACCAACCTTTTCATGCTGCATCAACCCTCACTCGCCCCCACGGGTGTAGTGCTCTGGTCTCCATTGTTGGGTATACGACGATTTGACTCACTTTTTGATCTCAAGCGGTTATTGAATGCGAAGCTGACGAACACTCATCACCGCGAACAGTGGCTGAATCTTTTTCCCGAGCCTGAAAAGGGCATGATCCGCAAACATCTGGCGCACACCGATCGCAAGCGGATGTCTATCGACACCATTCCGTTGGATGAGCATTTCATTGAGCAGTTGCAACGGGTCGAGCAGGACCGGCAATGCAAAGCTATCGAGCACGCGGTTCAATTCGCCACGGACTGCCGTCTAGAGACGAAACTGTTCAGTAACCTCATGACCGCTGCCCAGGCCGATGACCAGATGGATGCAGCGCTGGATGCCATGTCAGGCGCGATTCAGAGTGCCCTGTTCGAAGCGCAAATGCCGGACTGGTTAAAAAAAGCCTCGATTGATGACTTGCAGAGCTATGTCGACGTGCTCAAGCGTTACTTTCGGGTCGGTGATCCGGAAAAAGATTTTTTATTCGGCATTCCTTATCTAAAGGCGTACGCCCGCGAAAAAATACTCGGCCAGTTGCGTATCGATTTTCCCGGTCAGTCATTTGACCCGGACACCTTGCAGATAACCCTTACGCGCTATGTTGGAACTCCGGTGGGAACGGGGCAGACGCCTTCTTTTCTACCGGCTGTGACCGACGTCAACACCGAAACATTGACCGAATACTCGCTTAATCATTTTTCGACGATCCAGGGGGCGAGCCTGGCGGTGAGTTCTGCTGAAGAGAGTCCGGCTACCGTGCTGTTGACGCCCGCTTACCTTCGGGAATTGATCCACACGCTGGATGTGGGGGCGCATTATCAAAAACTGCTGGCGCAAAAGCTGGACAACAGTCATTCGGACCACAGTCTCCGCAGACGTTTATTTTTCAAACAGTGGCCAGCGCTGATGATCGAAACGGCTCTTCAGAAAAAGCTTGAAGGGCAGCTCAGTGCCAGCGCTTACGATTACATAGAGGGCCTGATGGAGATGCCCGATGGTCTTGCCCGGCAAACCGTACATGAAGAGGACATTATCCTGTGTCCGCTTCGACTGATCGCGCAGGCGGGCGCCACGGCCGACAGTGTGCCCGGTTTTTACGTCATAGGCCCAAAGGACTCATCTCAGGGGCCGGTGATCCTGTATTCGATTTTTAACCAGAATTTTTGCTTCAAGGAGTACGCCGACAACGCCAGCCTGCTGTGGGACATACGTAACTCGAGCAGTCTGCAGGCTCAACTCATGCAGCGTGTCACACCCGAGGTGCAGACGCGTTATGGGCATCACAGCTTCCTTCTGCCTCCGGTGTGGAGTACCGAGTTCTATACGGATTTTCCAATGTTTCCATTGGGGCCTGTCACCCTGGACAGCGACCCGGTCGAAGGCAACGTTTTGCAGTATCTGTTTAGTGATGCCGTGAGCGTACTCAAGGAAATGGCGAAAAAGCAGGCAGTGACCACCGCCCAGGCAGATTGGGAGTCGTTCACGTATCTGATGACGCTTCAGGCCGAGCAAGTCCTTATTTTTCTGCCCGGCGATCTCGGCCTGCTGGCTGCTAACTGGCAAGGGCTATCGTTGTTTCAATCATCAGCCACCTCGGCCGCCAGTCGACACTGGGGTGAGGCAGTGTCGGAGTTTACCGCTGCTTTGGCCGTTTTTGTTTCGGCCAAGCATTCAGCGTTGGAGGCGCTGGAGGTCGACGATCCCGCCACTGAGGTGCTGAGTGATCTTGACTCGCCGCTAGCATTCTCATGGCGAAATGCTCAATTGCCCGCAGACGTAAAAGTCCGTTTGCAGGCGTTCGAAGTGTCCGATATCGCATTGAGCGACTTGATGAAAGATGAGCTGTACAACCTTTACCAGGCGCCCTTGACGCTGAAAAAATATGCGGCCGTTGCCGGCAAGGTTTATCAGGTAGAAATGCGGGATGAGGGGGCCTGGCACATTGTCAGTGGTGACAACGTCGGGCCGAACCTGAAACTCAATGATCATCAGCAATGGGAACTCAATGTGCGTTGGGGGCTGAGGGGGGGAGGAGGGCTTCTCACTCGGCCCAAATCGTCTGATGCTTTCACCCTCAGTGAAATCGACGCAGCGGTCAATCATGAGTTCGACGTTCTGGCCAGTGGAATGCCCGCGATACGTCTGGGGTATCGAGACCACGCGCGCAGGATTGGTCGCGCCCATCTGCAGACCAAACGCTATCTCGAGACCTGCCTGGAAAACCTGAACGTACGGACGCCTGCCGCACCGCTCGATGCACAGGTCAACAAAATCATTTGCGAGTTCTTTGGTGTACAGACGCCGAGTGCCGGGCTTGTCGACGCCATCAAAAAGTCGACAACGGGCTTGTTCAACGCCGCGATGGATGCCTCTTTGGCACCCTATTCTTCACCCCGGTTTGTCCTGGGGGTGAACCGTGCAGGGCACGAAACGACTGTCGCGTTCACGCTAAAAACTGACCCACTCCAGCGTATCTACCTGAGTGAGCAGTTTTTCGAAGCGTCGAAATATCACCTCAAGCGTCCAGCCGTTGGCAGCGCGGGTTTCAATCTGAGATCCCATTATCGGGCCGCTGCACTCCTCCACGAGCTGTCTCACCTGAGCAATGATACGCACGATATCGCTTACCTGGAGGCCACGGCCCCTTTCCTCGATTTGTTGGCCACCGACACGCCGGACCAGATTCGGATCAAATCCGATCTGGAGGAATTGCATCACCGCTATCTTTCGCATCGGACCCCCATCAGTCAGCTGTTCAAGCACTTTAAAAACGGCCAGTGGCAAGACATCAATGATGAAGGGGAAGGTAAGCAATTTGTTCTGAGCGTCACTGGAAAAACAACCCTGGCAGACGCTCGCCCGGTTTTTCTGGCCGATGCTGAAAAACGCAGCGAAATCATGCTGGGAAACGCTGACTCTTTGGGCCTTCTCGTCACGTTGTTGGGGCGCCAACGCTTCGCCGCTTGACTCGCTTGTCGGGTGCATCGAGGTTGCATTGAAAAAGAGCCGCTTTTTAAAGCGGCTCGCCTTACCTCTTTTTATCCCGGCGAATCAAATCGTGTAGTGCCGCAACTCACGGGCGATGACCAAACGCTGGATTTCACTGGAGCCTTCGTAGATCTGGGTGATCCGCGCATCCCGGTAATAGCGTTCCACCGGGTAGTCTTCCAGGTAGCCATAGCCGCCGTGGATCTGCATCGCTTTGGAACAGACTTTCTCAGCCATTTCCGATGCGAACAGCTTGGCTTGCGATGCTTCTGACAAGCACGGTTTTCCCGCGCTGCGCAGGCGCGCCGCGTGGAGGATCAGCAGGCGTGCAGCGTTCAGTTGGGTGTGCATGTCGGCGAGCATATTGGAGACGCTTTGGTGCTCGATGATCGGCTTGTCGAATTGCACCCGCTCGCGTGCATACGCCAATGCGGCTTCGAACGCAGCGCGGGCGATGCCCAGGGCCTGTGCGGCAATGCCGATGCGTCCGCCTTCGAGGTTGGACAGGGCAATGGCCAGGCCCTTGCCGCGCTCGCCCAGCAGGTTGGCGGCGGGAACGCGGCAGTTGCTCAAGGTCACGGCGCAGGTGTCTGACGCGCGAATGCCCATCTTGTGTTCGGTACGGTCCACCACGAAGCCCGACGTGTCGGTCGGTACCAGAAATGCCGACAGGCCTTTCTTGCCCAATTCGGGATCGGTCACGGCGAAGACAATGGCCAGTTTGGCGCGTTTGCCGTTGCTGACGAACTGCTTGGCGCCATTGATGACCCATTCGTCGCCCTGCAACTCCGCGCGGGTCCGCAGGTTATGCGCTTCGGAGCCCGCCTGCGGTTCAGTCAGGGCAAAGCAGCCGATGGCCTGACCGCTTGCCAACTCGGCCAGCCACGTCTGCTTTTGCGCCTCGGTGCCGTAGTTGAGCACCGGGCCGCAGCCCACCGAGTTGTGAATACTCATCAGCGCACCTGTCGCGCCATCGCCTGCGGAAATTTCTTCCACGGCCAGTGCGTAGGCCACGTAATCGACATAAGTGCCGCCCCATTCTTCCGGGACCACCATGCCCAACAGGCCCAGCTCGCCCATTTTGGCGACCAGGGCGTCATCGATCCAGCCGGCTTTTTCCCACGCCTGGGCATAGGGTGCGATTTCGTTGCGGGTGAAGTCGCGCGCCATGTCGCGAATCATTACCTGTTCTTCTGTCAGTTCAAGGTCGTGCATGGCTTAGCCCTCATGGCCGTTAAAGAAGCTCTGGACATGCTCGGCACTGAGCGCATGCAAGGTGGGTGGGTTCCACTGTGGATTTTTGTCTTTGTCGATAATCAGTGCGCGGACCCCTTCGATCAGGTCGCCGCGCTCGAACCACTGGCGATCCAGGTGCAGTTCCAGAGCGAAGCAGGCTTCAAGCGGCAAACGGCGACCGCGACGCAGCATTTCCAGGGTTACCGACATCGCCAGCGGCGAGCGGCTTTCCATCAAGGCCGCCGTGCTCATCGCCCAGTCGTGGCTGTTAGCCACGGTGACTTCGCGCAGTTGTTCGATGATGCTCTGCACGTTCGGCTGGCTGAAGAAATGGTCGATGACCGGACGCAGCTTTTTCAGCGGGGCATCGGGCAATTGCTGCACGGCGTTCTTTGCCAGCAGGCTTTGCAAATCCTTCAGCGCGTTGCCATTCCACAGCAGGCTGTCCAGTTGCTGGTCCAGCTGCGGCAAAACCTCGCTGTTCAGGCACCAGTCTGCCAACCCGCAATACAGTGCGTCCGCCGCACGAATCTGTACGCCCGTGACCCCAAGGTAAATCCCCAACTCGCCGGGTACTCGAGGCAAGAAATAACTGCCGCCCACGTCCGGGAAGTAACCAATGGCGACTTCCGGCATCGCCAGTCGACTGCGTTCGGTGACCACCCGCAAATCGGCGCCTTGGGCCAGGCCCATTCCGCCGCCAAGTACGTAGCCATCCATCAGCGCCAATACGGGTTTACGGTAGCGGTGGATGGCCAGGTCGAGGGCGTATTCCTCGACGAAAAAGTCCAGATGCACACTCAGGCCATTTTTGTGGCTGTCGTACAACGAGCGGATATCGCCACCGGCGCAGAAGGCCTTGTCGCCGCTGCCGCGCAAGACCACGGCGTACACCTCATCGTCCTGAGCCCAGGCATCGAGCTGTTTTTGCAGGATGCGGACCATGTCCAGGGTGAGGGCGTTCAAGCCAGCGGGGCGGTTGAGGGTCAGATGGCCGATATGGTTACGCACTGTGGCCAGTACGGCGTTGCCAGTTTCAACGGATAATTCCTGGGCAGTCATGGCTATCTCCCTGCTGCTTTATTGTTCTGCTTCTCATCTGGTGCGAGAAATGACCCCCGGATGCTACCAGTGCAAATTTGCAAATGACAATCGGGAATACTGCAGTGCGGTTGGGCATTTTTGCATGGGCCAAAGAGGGGGTGCGCCAAAGAGCCCTCAAGCCTTCAAACTGAACAGCGCCACTTGCGGTGCTTCGCTCACCCAGGAATCGCTCACCGACCACCCGGCGCTCGCGGCAAGCGCGGTGAATGATTCGATGCTGAACTTGTGTGAATTCTCGGTGTGCAGGCGTTCGCCAGTGTTGAAGTGGAACGTGTGTCCAGCGACCTTGACTACGTGTTCGCGGCGGCTCACCAAGTGCATTTCCATGCGCGCCTCGGTTTCGTTCCACAGCGCCAGATGGTCGAAGGACTCGACGTTGAAGTCGCCGTCGAGTTCGCGGTTGATACGGGTCAACAGATTCTTGTTGAAGCGCGCCGTGACACCTTCGGCATCATCGTAAGCGGACACCAGAATGTCGGCGTCCTTGAGCAGATCCACCCCGACGATGAAATGTGCCTGATCGCCCAACAAGGTATGGGCTGAACGCAGAAACGTCACCGCTTGATCGTGAGTGAAGTTCCCGATGGTCGATCCGGGGAAAAATCCCACGCAGATGTGCCCGGCAACCTCGGCCGGCAATTGCAGGGCGCGGCTGAAATCATCAATCTGCGGCACGACGTTCAATTGCGGGTAGCGCTTCTTCAGTCGTATGGCGGCCTTCTTCAATGCGTTGGCGCTGATGTCGATCGGTACATACAACGCGAGCTGCGGTGCTGCATCAAGCAACAGACAGGTTTTTTCGCAGGCACCACTGCCGAATTCCACCAGCGCTGCACCGTCTGGAATCGTACTGGCAAGCTGTTGGGCCACTTGAGTCAAGAGGGCGGTTTCAGCGCGGGTCGGGTAGTACTCGTCGGTCTCGCAAATGGCCTCGAACAGCTCGGAGCCAGCAGCGTCATAGAAGTACTTGGGCGACAGGTTTTTCACCGACGCCGACAACCCGGCAATCACATCGCGGGCGAACTCGCTGTCGTGGCTGTTCACTGCGCCAGGCTGGCGGGCATCACGGGCCAGGCGCAGGCCTGAAAACACCCAGCGTTTTTCCGGGTGGAAAAAGTTGCGGTAGGTCGTGCGGGTGTGACCAGGGGAGGTGACACTGGCCCCGCCGCGCAGGACCATCAGGTTGATCATGAATTTACCGTTGTACTCGCCCACCGCGCCAGCAGCCGGGCGAAACCCCGGGTAGGCGCTGTAGGCACTTTGCGTCCACTGCCAGGCGACGTCATCCACCTGCTCCAGCAGTCCGGCCTCTGCGGCGGCTTCCCATTCGGCTTCTGTCGGCAGACGCGCATCAGCCCAGTGGGCAAAGGCGGCCGCTTCGTAATAGCTGATGTTGATCACTGGCGCTGTCGGGTCAACGGTTTCCAGTCCGCGTAAGGTCAGTTGGCGCCAGCCGGGCGCGTCGTATTGCCAATAAAGTGGGGCATTCCAGCCATGTTCCTGGACTGCGGCCCAACCGTCCGACAGCCATAGCCCGGCTTGGGTGTAACCACCGTCCGCCATGAACGCCAGCCATTCGCCGTTGGTCACCAGGCGGTCGCTGATTTCGAAGGGTTGCAGGTAGGTGGTGTGTCGGGGGCCTTCATTGTCAAAGGCAAAGCCCTGGCCCTTGTGGCCGATTTCCGTCAGTCCACCCTTGAGCGGCTTGAACCGGCCGCGACGCCCGGAAAGGTCTTTGGGCCAACGAGGGTCATAGGTCGGCTTGAGCGAGGAGGTGCTGAACAGGTGCAAGATGTCCATCAGCAACAATTCTTGATGCTGTTCCTCATGGGCCAGACCCAGCTCAAGCAAATCGGCAGTGGCCGTGGTTATGTCCGCCTCAAGCAACGTGCGCATGTGTTCGTCCACATGCTTGCGGTAGTCCAGCACCCTGTCCACGCTCGGACGTGTCATCAGCCCGCGCTGCGGTCGGGGATGACGCGGGCCGACGGCGTCGTAATACGAGTTGAACAGGTAACCGAATGCCGGATCGAAAGGGCGGTAGTCGACAACGTTTTCAGCCAGCAGAAACGTCTCAAAGAACCACGTGGTATGGGCCATGTGCCATTTGGCCGGGCTTGCGTCAGGCATTGATTGAACGACCATGTCCTCGGCACTCAGTGGTGCGATCAGGTGCTCGGTCCTGCGTCGAATAGACAGATAGCGCTTGAGACGCGCGTTGCCGGTGGGGATGTTACGTCGCTCGCTTGAGGTGCTAATCATCAGGTCCTCTCTTCGGCAGTTCAATGGCTGTCGGGTTGTTCAGCCCTGTACACCCTCGGTTTTGAAGATCACCCTGACAGGGGTAATAACTGTGATGTGCGGTGCGCGCGTAATGTTCAAACCGAATGTCGGATCGCGGAATATAAAAAGCTGCCGGGTATTCCTGAACGCGTGGAATCAGCGAGCCCAAGGCTCGTTTCAATCGGTTTCACCCAACGCTGGCAAGAACTCCTGTCCTACGGTTTACTACGCATTAACCGCGCGCTTTACTGATCTGGACTCACTCGGTTCATGAACATTTGAGGAGATACTCCATCAGGTCCACTCGATGAACGAGTACACCCCTCGCCATTGGGCGCCCCACGAGCGCCCGGCACTGCCTGGTTCCCCGTCCACGCCGTTGCACTCGACGGGCAAACGTTGGGCGTTTGCAATTGTCGGTGTGATCGTTGCGTTGACCGGCGGTCTGGGTAATGCACTGGTGGTTGCCAATTTGCCGTACCTGCAAGGCGCTTTGGGTGCGACGACTGCGGAAATTGCCTGGCTGCCCGCCGCGTATGTCATGACCAACGTGTCGATGAACCTGCTGCTGGTGAAGTTCCGCCAGCAGTTTGGCTTGCGTGCATTCACTGAAGTGTTTTTGGTGTTGTATGCGCTGGTGACGTTCGCGCATCTGTTCGTCAACGATCTGGGGTCGGCGGTTGCCGTGCGTGCGGCC
This sequence comes from Pseudomonas sp. ASL8, assembly GCF_056680355.1. Taxonomy (NCBI): domain Bacteria; kingdom Pseudomonadati; phylum Pseudomonadota; class Gammaproteobacteria; order Pseudomonadales; family Pseudomonadaceae; genus Pseudomonas; species Pseudomonas sp. ASL8. Next base: position 3,404,928 of record NZ_CM155278.1, read on the forward strand.
CACGGTATGGTCGGCGCGGCACTCAGTTCGTTGGGTCTGTACTACATGATTCAGGCCTTCCCGCAGAAATGGCGAATGAAGGCGCTGGTCCTCGGCCTGGGCACTGCGCAACTGGCGATTCCTCTGGCGCGACTGGTGTCCGAAGACCTGTTGCAAATCGCTGAATGGCGCGGCCTTTATCTTTTTGAACTGGGCATGGCGTTGCTCTCACTGGGCTGCGTGCTTCTGCTCAAACTGCCCCCAGGCGACCGGTTCAAGGCGTTTGAAGCACTCGACTTTCTCACCTTCGGCCTGCTCGCCAGCGGTTTTGCCTTGTTGTGCGCCGTGCTGTCGCTGGGACGGATTGACTGGTGGCTCGAGGCGCCGTGGATCGGTATTGCCTCGGCGGCATCGATCGCGCTGGTCCTTGCCGGCTTGGCGATCGAACATAACCGCACCAATCCCTTGCTGATCACCCGCTGGCTGGGCAGCGGCCGAATCCTTCGTCTGGGCCTGGCCGTGATGTTGATTCGTATCGTGTTGTCGGAGCAGTCCATCGGCGCGGTGGGCTTTCTGCAGGCGTTGAACATGAGCAGCCAGCAGATGCACAGCCTGTATCTGGTGATGTTGCTGGGCAGCGTGGTGGGGCTGGCGGCCAGTGCGCTGACCATCGATCCGCAGCACCTGTTCAAGCCGGTGATCATTTCGCTGGCGGCAATGGCCGTGGGTGCCTGGATGGACAGCAGTTCGACCAATCTGACCCGGCCCGAGAACATGTACCTGAGCCAGTTTCTGCTGGCCTTCGGGGGTACCTTTTTCCTCGGTCCGACCCTGGTGCAGGGGATGAGCGGGGTGATTGGCAACCCGCGTAATCTGGTGAGCTTTTCGGTGTTGTTCGGTATCACCCAAAGCCTTGGCGGGCTGATTGGGTCGGCGGCATTGGGCACGCTGCAGGTTGTGCGCGAGAAATTTCACTCCAGTCACATCGTCGAACACCTGACGTTGATCAATGCCCAGGTGCAGTCGCGCCTGCAAATCTCCAGCGGCAGTTATGCCTCCGCCATTGCCGACCCGTCGCTGCTTACCAATCAGGGGATTCGCACCCTTGCTGCGGCGGCGACCCGTGAGGCAAATGTTCTCGCCTACAACGATATATTCATGATAATCGCGTTGATCGCAGTGCTGACCCTTATCTGGATTTTCCTGCGCAGCCTCTGGCTGAAAATGACCACCGAAAAAATCGCTCCTGCCCCGACAACGACGTCTTCCGATCCCTCCAGTGGCGCTGAACTTTCATGACTGAGCCCAATACCCCGGCAAGCGCCACACCAGCGGCCTCTTCAGGCCCACCGCCGGCGCCCGTCACGGCACCTCCGAGTACTCAGCCGCGTCCGTTGCGGGTGCGAATTTTCTCTTCATTGATATTTGGCTCGATTGCGCTCATCGGCGTATTGATCGTGCTTTACGCCTGGCAACTGCCGCCGTTCAGCAGTGCCATCGAGAGTACGGAAAACGCGTTGGTCAGGGGGCAGGTGACGATCATCGGGCCTCAGCTCAGCGGGTATGTATTTGAGGTGCCCGTGCAGGACTTCCAGTTCGTCAAGGCCGGCGATGTGTTGGTGCGCCTCGATGACCGGATCTACAAGCAGCACCTGGATCAGGCGCTGGCCCAACTGGCGGTGCAGAAAGCGGCGCTGGCCAACAACCTGCAGCAGCGTCGCAGTGCCGAGGCGACCATCCTCCTGCGACAGGCCGCGCTGGCCAACACCATTGCGCAAGGCCGCAAGACCGCCGCTGATTTGCGCCGTAACGAGGATCTGGTCGCTGATGGCTCAGTGTCCAGGCGCGACCTGGACCTGAGCCGCGCAGACAATGCCCAAGCTGTCGCCGCCGTCGCCGAGGCGCAAGCTTCGCTGGAGATTTCCCGTCAGGACCTGCAAACCGTGATCGTCAATCGTGGCTCGCTGGAGGCGTCGGTGGCCAATGCCGAGGCCGCCATCGAGCTGGCGCGTATCGACCTGTCCAACACGCGGGTTACAGCCCCGCGTGATGGTCAGTTGGGGCAGATCGGCGTTCGGTTGGGCGCTTATGTCAATTCGGGGGCGCAACTGATGGCGCTGGTGCCGGATCGGCTGTGGATTATCGCCAATATGAAAGAAACCCAGATGGCCAACGTACGCCTTGGTCAGCCGGTAACCTTCACTGTCGACTCCCTTGATCATCAGAAGATGCAGGGCAGGGTGCAGCGAATTTCGCCGGCAGCAGGCTCGGAGTTCAGCCTGCTGCCCGGGGACAATGCCACGGGTAACTTCGTCAAGATTGCCCAGCGGATACCGGTGCGGATCGTCGTTGACCCTGATCAACCCTTGGCCAAACGCTTGCGGCCGGGGATGTCGGTGGTGGTGAGCATCGACACCCGCCAGAGCGGTGAAGTACCGCCTGATCCGGCTGATGACGATCAGCCCTGAGATGAGCCCGTCAGAACAGTTGAGTGAACAGCCAGTACAGCGAGCCGGACAGCAGAATCGCAGCGGGCAGGGTCAGCACCCACGCCATCACCAGGTTGCGGATTGTGCGCATTTGTAACCCGGAACCGTTGGCGACCATGGTCCCGGCCACACCGGACGACAGTACGTGAGTGGTTGAAACCGGCAAGCCGTACATGTCCGCTGCGCCGATAGTGAGCATCGCCACCAGTTCCGCAGAAGCGCCCTGGGCATAGGTCAAATGGGTCTTGCCGATCTTCTCGCCGACCGTTATCACGATGCGCTTCCAGCCGACCATGGTGCCCAGCCCAAGAGCAATCGCCACCGCAATTTTCACCCACAGCGGAATGAAGCGGGTCGCGCCATCGATCTGCTGTTTAAACAGCTGCAATTTATCCAGGGTATCGGCGTCAAAATTTCCGACTTTGTTCGCGGTCATTAAACGGACCGTTTCGGAGGTCAGGTACATGTCGTTTCGTACGTTGGCCATGGCTTCGGCAGGCACTTTCGACAGCGAGCCATAACCGTTCACCTGGATACCGATCTTACCGATCATGACCGCGAGGGCAGGGATGAGTTCGGGTGTGGCCTTTTTAGTGCTGACGTAATTGGAGAGTTCCTGGCGAGAATCGGCCGGGGCAGGCAGTGGCACGCTTTTGGTCAAGGCCTGCTGAGTGACCTGGGCCACGGCAGCGAACTGCACCGCCTGACTTTCGGGCATGGTGCGGTTAAGCGCGTAGGCCATCGGTAATGTCCCGACCAGGATCAGCATGATCAGGCCCATGCCTTTCTGTCCGTCATTTGAACCGTGGGCAAACGACACGCCAGTGCAGGTGACGATCAGCATGCCGCGAATCCACCACGGCGGCGGTGCATTCCCTTTAGGCGCTTTGTACAGTGCCCGGTTCTTCACCAGCAAGCGCAGGGCCAGCAGCAGCAATGCCGCGCAGGCAAAGCCGATCAGGGGCGACAACAGCAGTGAGTAACCGATTTTTATCGCCTGACTCCAGTCCACGCCGCTGGTGCCCTCGCGGCCATGCATCAGGGCGTTGGCCACGCCCACGCCGATGATCGAGCCGATCAGTGTGTGGGAAGAAGAGGCGGGCAGTCCCAGCCACCAGGTGCCGAGGTTCCACAGGATGGCGGCAATCAACAGGGCAAAGATCATGGCAAAGCCGGCTGAAGAGCCTACTTGCAGAATCAGTTCCACCGGCAATAACGCGATGATTCCGAATGCCACGGCACCGCTGGAAAACAATACCCCGAGAAAGTTAAAGCAGCCGGACCAGGCCACGGCAAAGTTGGGCGGCAGCGAGTGGGTATAAATCACCGTGGCGACGGCGTTGGCGGTGTCATGGAAACCATTGACGAACTCGAAACCCAACGCAATCAGCAGCGCCACGCCCAGCAGCAGAAAGGGGGTCCAGGTGGTGACCACCGATCCCACATTGTCCACGTCGTTCATGAAGCTATAAGCGGTGAACAGAAGACCGCTGCCAAGCACCGCAAAAAAAATGATCCAGGTGACAAGGCTAGGCTTACGGTCTATATGCGGCCTTGAAGCAGGGGCCTGAGCCCGCGAATCCGAGGCCAATGTGGTGCTTGGCATGATACGAAATCCTATTTTTGTCGGGGGTTTCGCCTCATGATCATTACAAAGTGTGACAGGTTTGCGTTGGAGTTGGATTTTGTAGCTCTGGCGGAGGAAGTCAGGGCGCCAGGTTTGTACACTGCGAAAGCATTCTTTCAGACAAAAGGAGGCTCAATAGTCGTCGCGTTTGCGAAAGGCCCAGCGGCCCGCGATCAGGGTGAACGTTGCGACCAACGCCACCAGGACCCAAAAGCCTTCGGGGTCAGTGGCCAGTGGAATGCCGCCGACGTTCATCCCGAAGAAGCCGGCGATGATATTGATCGGCAGCGCCAGCACGGTGACCACGGTCAAGGTGAACAGGGTGCGGCTGCTCTGCTCGTTGAGCTTGGCGGCGATTTCTTCCTGCAACAGCTTGATCCTCTCGCCCAGCGCGGTGAGGTCGCTGATCACCAGTGCGGATTCATCGGTGGATTTACGCAACTCTTGCACGTCCTCTTTCTGGAACCAGGCCGGTGGGCGGTTGAGCAGGCGCAACAGGGACCTGGGTTCCAGGGCCAATAGTCGATGCAGGCGCACCAGCACCCGGCGCATGGCACCCAGGTCGGCGCGGTTATCGCTCAGGCGTGAAGACAACAATTGGTCTTCGATCTGATCGACGCTGACCGTGGTTTTCCTCACAATCTGTTCGAGAACTTCGCCTTGATCGCGCAGCAAATGCACGAGCAGCTCCAGCGGCGAGCGGAAACACTCCCCGCGTTTTACCGAGTGACGCAGCCTGTCTACCGAATGCAGAGGCTGCAAGCGGGCGCTGATCATGATGTGGCTGCGGGTGCAGACCCACAAGGTGGAGATGTCCGAGGACACCATGCCGAAGTTGAACACCACATCGTTGACCACTGCCAGTAGCGACGAATCGATGTGTTCGATGCGGGTCGAGCGCGATCCTTCATGCAGGGCTTCGAAAAACTCTTCCGGCAGTTCAAGGTGCGATTTCATCCAGCGCTGGCAGCCTGCATGGGCCAGGTTCAAGTGCAGCCAGATGAACTCTTCAGGGTCGCCCGGGGTGTGCAGACACTCCAGGGCGGCGGCCGAATCGATTTCCCGACCCCGCTCGCCGGGGCGGAAACGAAACCCATAGATCAAGCCGAACAGGTCTGAATCCTGATGGTTGTGCACGATGCTGTTGTTCATGAAGGCTCGCTGACCTGAATACGCCTGTCAGGGACACAGGATTGCTAAAGCCGCATCATGGCAATCTGTTTTGACAGTTTTGTTACAGTTCAGTCGGTGTCTCAGGCACTCAGCCGCGCTGTCACCTCATTCAACTGACCCGACACGCTGTGCAGGTTACGGCTGGCCGTTTCGGTGCGCTTTACATTGTCCTGGTTGGTGTTGGCGATCTGAGTGATTTCTACCAGGTTGCGCGAGATGTCCTCGGCGACCGAGGTTTGCTCTTCGGCAGCCGTGGCGATCTGTCGGTTCATGTCGCGGATCGCCTCCACCGCTTCGGTGATGCGATGCAGCATATGGCCCGCTTCGGTGACCTGCTCGACGCTTTCTTCGCTGCGAGACTGGCCACCCTCAATCGCCTTCACTGCATCGAGGGCGCCGGTCTGCACGGTGTGGATGATTTGATTGATCTCGGCAGTGGAGGCGGCGGTGCGCTGTGCCAGGCTGCGGACTTCGTCGGCGACGACGGCAAACCCGCGGCCTGCATCGCCGGCGCGCGCCGCTTCAATGGCCGCGTTGAGGGCCAGCAAATTGGTCTGCTCGGCGATACCACGAATGACTTCGAGTACTTTGCCAATCCGCCCGCTGTCGGTTTCCAACTGACGGATGACCGAGGCCGTATTGGATATCTCGCCACGCATGTGAGTAATCGCGGCAATGGTTGACTGCATGACCTGTTCGCCTTGCTGGGCGCTGCGGTCGGCGTCGTCCGCCGCAGCGGCCGCCTGTGCTGCGTGACGGGCCACTTCTTGCGCGGTGGCGGACATTTCGTTCATCGCCGTGGCGACCTGATCGGTCCGCTCGAACTGCTCGTTGGTGCCCTGAGCGATCAATTGTGCAATCGCATTCAACTCACTGCTGGCGCCATCCAGGTCCGTAGCGCTGCCCTTCAAGCGGTTGAAGGTCTCTGCCAGAAAGTCCCGAAGCGTGTTGGCGGCCACGGCCAGACGGCCGAGCTCATCCTGACGCGCGGTGCTCACGCGCTCACCGAATTTACCTTGGCTGAGCTGGGCGACGTATTCGATCAATCGTCGGATTGGATCGATCAGATTGCGGTTGACCAGCCACAGGCTCAGCAGTCCGATCAACAGCCCGGACATCAGCATCACCGCAGTGCCGAGAAAAATGGTTTGATTTGCGTCCGCGCTGATGTGCTCGGATTGTTGGTTGCCCTGTTCGCGCAATTGGGCGACCAACTCACTCATTTGTTCACTGGCGGCCCGATCCAGGCCTTTGACTGCCGTGTCACCTACAACAGGATCGCCGTTAGCAGCTACAAACGCATCGCGACCTTTCTGGTACGCAGTGCCCAGCACCCGATGGGCTTCGCGCAGTTTATCGATCCGGGTTTTCAGCTCGGGGGTCGTCTGGCTGGCGAGGCGCCCAAGGATGTCTTGCACCTGATGTTGGCGCTCTTCGAATTGTCCCCAGTATTTATTCAGCTCTGCCGGTTCCTTGCCACGCAGCAGGACGTTCTTCCATTCCTGCACCTGAATTTTGAATTGAAGGTTAGCTTCATCGAGCAGTTGCGATGTGTGCAGCGGTCCGTCGATCAGGCCTTTGTAGTTCTGCAGGCCATTGGAAAGGAAATGAAAACAGGCCAGCGCGATCAGCAGGATCGCCAACAGGCTGCCACCGAGCAACGCCAGAATCTGGGCTCTCAGGGATTTTTGCAAAAACATGGGGTGTGTCTCATGGCCAGGGATAAGGCATTCCACGCGGGGAACGGGGTACGGCAAAGACATCCCTGTCCTTCAAGGCCGTACCTAGAGGTCGGCGGACGCCGGGGTTTCTTGAGCAATGCGGTTTTTCGTTCGGATGAACAGTACGCCACGGCCAATCTCTTTCCGCCCCCGGTATGATTTCTCAAGAAAATTCGCAGAGGCAATAACTGTCCTGACACCGGGGGCTATTGCCTATCGGTAGTTGACGAGAGGTCGTCAACCCTACCGGACGGGTCGCTGGCCGCGGCAGATCAGATCACGGAATTCGGAATGCTCAAAAGCATTCATAAATATGACTATAAAAAGATAAGAAAGTATTCGAAAAGAGAATGGGGCACTGTCATATATGACAGTAGACGGCAAAAACCTTATTGGAGAAACTGTACGTGAACAACGGGCAGCATGATGACGACCATACGCTCAATCACTGGGGGGCTAATGCAAATATCATTGCGACTGCCCGTCATTATTAAATAATAGGAGCAATACATCATGAGTGAAGACGCCCGGGCGATAGTTATTGATATTGGCAGTAGCACGATGAAGGTGGGTTTCGCCGGTGAAGACAGTCCAGCGGTATTTCCCACAGTAGTAGGCAGGCCAAAATCGGCTGATGCAAACCCAAAGGCAGTGTACGTGGGTGAGGAAGCGCTAGCTAAAAGGGATACATTGAAACTTAGCTACCCGGTAGAGCATGACGTTATCAATGACTGGGACGATTTCGAGCTCATTCTACGCCATGTATTTGACAACGTATTAAAAGTGAAGCCTACCGAGTATGAAATACTCTTGACGGAACCGCCGCTTAATCCAACGAGTAACCGGGAGAAAGTGGTTAAAATATTATTTGAGGTATTTAATTGCCGCGCTTGTTATCTCTCGATTCAAGCGGTTTTGGCTCTGTATGCCTCAGGACGTACAACGGGGATAGTTTTGGAGGTGGGCGATAGCTTTTTTCGTGCTGTTCCGATTTACGAAAGCTATGCGTTACCTCACGCAGTCCTGCGGACGGACATTGGAGGGCGAGACCTGACGGACTACCTGGTTACAATGCTGTCAGAAAGCGGCTACTCTTTTGCCACAAAGGCAGAGTCTTCAATTGTTCAGGAGATCAAAGAGAAGCTGTGTTACGTCGCAGTGGATTTTGAGGCTGAAATGCAAGGAGCAGCGACCTCCAGCAGTCTTCAGAAATCGTATGAACTGGAAGATGGCCAAGAAATCACTGTGGGTACCGAACGTTTCCAGTGCCCGGAGGTGTTGTTTACACCTTCACTAACTGGATCCGAAGCCCATGGAATTCATGATACGATGTTTAACAGCATCATGAAGTGCGATGTTGATATTCGAAAAGAGCTTTATAACAATATCGTTTTAACTGGTGGCTCTACACTGTTTTCGGGCATGGCTGAAAGGCTGCAAAAGGAAATCACCAAGCTAGCACCTTCCACCATGAAAATTAAGGTTATTGCACCACCTGAACGTAAATACAGCGTTTGGCTTGGTGGTTCTATACTCGCTTCGCTCAGCACCTTTCAAACAATGTGGATTACCCGTAAAGACTATGATGAAGTGGGTCCTTCAGTTGTGAATCAAAAGTGCTTTTAAGTTCGAGACCCCTTTTTAATTAGAAACCTCCGGCCAAGCTGCACTTCTACACCGACCCGGAATTGACCGGGGGTACCGAAACCCAGGCATTTGTTAGCCATAGCGCTGGAGGGCTCATAAAGAGAATAACGTCAAAGTGCAACTGGCGATGATCCCTTCGCGGCCAGACAATACTTATATCGCGGGGAGCTACCAAGACGTTGATCGCGATCCAATGGCGTAGTGCTTCCTCCCGTGGTAATCCGCCGCACGCTGATGAGGCTGTTCGGCGGATAGTCGGGTGTGTCCGTGACCGCTTAAGCAGCGGCTCACACCATCGCCAGCACTCGCTTGCGAGTGGGCGCCGGCCAGGCGCTGTCGATGGCGTGCAGGTCTTCGGCGGTCAGGGTCAACTGCGCGGCGGCAGCGTTGAGGCGTATGTGCTCGGGCTTGACGGCTTTGGGAATCGCGATGATGCCCTTATTGCGCAGCACCCAGGCCAGGCAGATCTGGGCGGGGGTGGCGTCATGCCGGGCAGCGATGTCCTGCAGCACCGGGTTTTTCAGCAGGTGCCCGGCCTGCGCGATGGGACAGTAGGCCATCAGCGGCATGAGGTGGATCTGCGCCCAGGGCAACAGGTCGAATTCGATGCCGCGTTGTTCAGGGTTATAGAGCACCTGATTGGTCGCGCAGGCCGGGTTGGCCAGGTGCGCCATGTCGGTGACGTCGAAATTGGAGACGCCCCAGCCACCGATTTTGCCGGCTTCGCGCAGGCGTTCAAAGGCTTCGACGGTTTCCTCCAGCGGGTGTTGGCCGGGCCAGTGCAGCAGGTACAGGTTGATGTGTTCTGTGCCTAGGCGCCGCAAGCTTCGTTCACACGCTTCCGTTATACCGGTGCGGCTGGCGTTGTGCGGGTAGACCTTGCTGACCAGAAACACGCGGTCGCGCTGCCCGGTGATGGCTTCGCCGACCACTTCCTCGGCACCGCCTTCTGCGTACATTTCAGCGGTGTCGATCAGGGTCATGCCGTGTTCGATGCCCAAACGCAACGCGGCCACTTCCTGTTTTCGTTGATGCGGATCTTCGCCCATCTGCCAGGTGCCCTGGCCGATGACGGGGACGGATGAACCAGCCAATTCGAGGGTTTGCATGTGATCTCCTACAATCAGTGGGTGATATTTATTCTGGCAGCAGGATCACGTGCAGGTTCAAAACGGGCCGGGAAAAGCGGTGATGTCGGTTATTTATTCACCACTGCCGTGCGGCCGTTCTCCCAGCCCCCGCCTAATGCCAGAAACAGATCGATCTGGCCCATGGCGACTTGGGTATTAGACGAGGCCAATTGGGCACGGACATCAGTATAGGTGCGCGTAGCTTGTAGGTCGGCAAGGAATGAGGCGCGGCCAGCCTGGAAGAAGCGGTGAGTCTGATCGGCCGCTTGCCGGGCCGACTGCTCGGCGTCGGCCAGCGCATCGCGCCGCTCCAGCAGGGCGGTGTATTGCGCCAGGCCGGTCTGGGCTTCGCGGATCGCGTTGAGCACCACGCCATCGAAATGCGCCAGCGCGGCTTGGGTCGAGGCTTCGGCTTCGTGGACACGCGCACGGGAGCCGTTCGATGGCACCGTCCAGCTCAGTAACGGGCCAAAACCCCAGCGATTGGTCGCCGGCTTGCCGAGGTTTTCCAGGATACCCACGGTGCCAATGCTCGCGCCAATGCTGATGTCCGGGTACAGCGCGCCGGTGGCCACGCCGATATCCGCGGTGGCGGCTGCCAGTCGACGCTCTGCCTGCCGAATATCGGGTCGGCGTTTGAGCAATGCGGCACCGTCGCCGACGGGCATGAGCTGTGCGATGTGGGGCAGTTCAGCGCATGTCGTCACGCCAGCAGGCAGTTGTGCCAGCGGTTTGGCCAGCAGCATCGACAAGCGAAACAGCCCGGCCTGACGGGCGGCGTTGTAGCGCGGCAATTCGGCACGCAGGGATTTGAATTGGGTTTGTGAGCGAGTGACTTGGGTTTCATCCCCACGCCCCGCGTCGCGCAGGCGCTGGGTCATGGTCAGGCTTTGCTGTTGCAGGTCCAGCGAATGCAGGGCGATGTTCTGCTCTTCATTGGCGGCGCAGACCTGGGTGTAAGCGCGCACAACGTCGGCCACCAGGGTAATACGCGCGGTGTCCGCTGCGGCCTGGGTCGCATCGGCATTGGCTTGTGCGCCTTCGATGCCGCGCTGCAGGGTGCCGAACAGATCGAACTGGTAAGAGGTGCTGATGCCGATGTCGCCGACATTGGCCACGGGTACTTTATCGGCCAACAGAAAGGCTTCACCCGATTCCTGCAAGCGTTGTGCGCCCATTTTTACGCCGCTGTGGAATCCCCCCAAAGACTGGGCTTCCTCCACTTGCATCCGGGCCCGGGCCAGATTGGCGGCCGCTACCCGCAGGTCGGTGTTGGAGGCCATGGCCTGACGTACCAGCTCATCGAGCCGAGGGTCCTGATACAGTCGCCACCAATCTGCCGGTACCGGCGCTGACATCGCATTGGCACCCTGACCCGCGATTTCGCCCTGCAAATCCGGACGGTTCAGTGCGGCGTCCTTGGGCAGATGATAGTCCGGCCCCACCATCTGGCAGGCGGACAACAGCAAACCCAGGCCTACGGTCGCCAGACGTGCGCCTTGTTTCATTGCGCGGTCTCCTGAGGGTGAGCGTCCTCGATGATCGACACCGTGGCAGTACGCCCGGCGATCATGCGGAAGTCATCCGGCACGCTGTCGAAGGCGATTCGCACGGGAATCCGTTGTGCCAGCCGTACCCAGCTGAACGCCGGGTTGACGTTGGGTAGCAGGTTGGTGCCGCTGCTACGATCACGGTCTTCGATAGCGGCGACGATGCTCTGCACATGACCGCGCAAGCGTGCGCTATCACCGATCACACGGATATCCACAGCCTGGCCGATGTGGATGCCAGACAGCTTGGTTTCTTCAAAGTAGCCGTCGATATGAAACGAGGTGCCGTCGACCACCGACAGAACGGCACGGCCAGCGGTGACAAACTCCTGCGAACGCGGTGCGCGGTCGTTGAGGTAACCGTCCACCGGGCTGCGGATCACCGAGCGGTCCAGGTTCAGTTGTGCGGCATCGACCGCAACCTGTGACTCGCTCAAGGCCGACAATGCACGCGTTTCGCGAGACTGGCTTTCTTCCAGTTGTTCCTGGGCGACCAGATTGCCCAGGCCCCGGTTGCGTTTGTTTTCACGACGGGCCTGTTCATAGGTTTCCTGGCGTTCGGCCGTTGTCGCCTTGGCCTGACGCAGGGCCAGGTGAAAGCGGTCCTGATCGATGGTGAACAGGACCTGGCCCTTGGTCACCACCTGGTTGTCGGTCACCTCGACCTTCTGAATCAGGCCGGAAACGTCTGGCGCAATCTGCACCACGTCGGCGCGAATACGACCGTCGCGGGTCCAGGGCGCAAACATGTAATACATCACCATGCGCCAGACCACGACAGTGGCGAAGGTCACGATAAGCAGGGTCAGGACCACTCGGCCCAATGTCAGTAAGGGTTTTTTCATTTCATCAGGTATCGACTGAGAGTATCCACAGCGCCGAGCAACACAGCGTATAGACCTACGTTGAACAATGCCCGGTGCCAGACCAGGCGATAGAAGTGGGCGCGCGTCAGCAGTGCGTGCACCGCTAGATAAAGCAAATACGTGATGCCCATCAGTACCATCAGCGTGGGCACGATCACCCCGCTGATATCCAGATCACCGATCATAAAGGCGCTCCGTCGATGCCATAGGGCGGTTGTTCTTCGGTTTTACCTGCGGCCACGATTTCGACGCCAGGCAGCAGCGCCAGGCGCAGACCGCTCAATGCATGCAGCAGGTGGGTGCGGGTTGGATCGTCGTCCATCCATTGCGCGGTCAACGAGCGCCGCGCGCGGTCCATGGTCATCAACAGACCTTTGGGCGCGGGCAAGCGTTGGTGGGCTTTGAGACAGGCCTGAAAATAAACGCCGACCTCATCGATCACCTGTTGTAGCAGCGTTTGGGGCACCGCGTGTACCCGATGGATATACGCCTGCAAATCCAGCAAGTTGAGGGCGACCTGCAGTTCACGCAGGGCAACCCCGGTGTCTTGAGCGGTGATGGTCAGACGCGGTAAATGCTGCATCAGGCGGTCGAGCATCTGCACGCCCATGCGTCGATGCTCGGCCAGTGTCGCCGGCTGGCTCAGGGTGACAATGTCGCGCCAGCTGAAACGGGTCAGACGCTTGGCGGCTAATTCAACGCCGAAGGGGCGTACCACCAGGGTCCAGACAAACGCGAATAACAGCCCCACCGGCCCCGCCAGGTTGGTGTTGACGAAGGCCAGGAAGTCGGCGTCGTAGGCGCCCTGAATACTGATGAATGAGGACGTATTGACGATGGTCAGCAGGGTCCCCAAATAGAAACGCGGCTGCACGGTCAAGGTGCCGATGACGATGAAGGGGATGGCAAAGGCCAGCACCAGCATCGGGAAGTCATGCAGGTTGGGCAGCACCAGGAACAGATAGAGACTGGCGAACAGCACCGACATCGCTGTCCAGAAAAAGAAGCGATAGATCTGCGGTGCGGGGTCGTCCATGGCAGCGAAGAAGCTGCACGCCACAGCGGCCAGAATCACCGCGCTGCCGCCATCGGTCCAGCCCAATAGAATCCACAACGTTGACGCGACGATGATTGCGGTGACGCTGGAAAACACGGAATACAGCATCAACCCGCGATCAAAAAACGGCGTCAGCCGGCCCAGACGCCAGTGTCGATAGACCGCGCGCCACGAGGATTGGTCGTCAGTGCGCAACGCATGTTGCAGGCTGCGACAGTCTTGCCACAGGTCGATCCATTCGCCGAGTCGGTAGAGGGCGTTGGACAGCAGCAATTGATGTCGATCATCCAGCTGCGCCGAGCTGGGTTGCAAGCGCTCCAGATGATCGCGCAGCGCCTGCCAATGTTCGACCGGCGCGCCCTCGCGGGTGCTGTGCAACCAGGCGCAGGTCTCTGCCAGCAGCGGCGCCAGGCGTTCGGCCTGTTCGGGGGTGCGTTTTTCCAGAGCCAAAAGGGCGTCGTTGAGTGCATCGACAACGGGCAACAGGTGAATCATCCGTCCGCGCAGTTCTTTACTGTTGCGCATTGTCTGAGGTCGCGCACCTTCGTGAGGCAACTGACCGATCATCAGTTCCAGCGTATTGAACGTAGCAACCATCGAGGTGCGAAGGCGGCCAATGTCTTCCGGGGCCTGAGTGCGCGCCAAAAAAAGCTCACTGTAAGCGGTGGCGTCGGCAAACCAGTTGCCAGCCGTACCCAGCATCACTGGCGCCAGTCGGCGGGGCCAGAACATGCCGCCCACCACGGCAGCACAGGCGATCCCGAGGAAAATCTCCTCAGTGCGTGAAACCGCGATGTCGAACACCGCCAGCGGGTTATCCACAACCGGAAAGGCAATCAGCGGCAGGGTGTAGCCCGCGAGCATCAGCGCGTAACTGTTGGCCGTGCGCAGGTGCAGCGAGAGGAACAGCAAGGTCCCGGTCCAGAGGGCGATCACGATGGCCAGTAAAAACGGGGTCTGCACGAACAAGGGTACGAAAAAGACCGCCGCCGCCGCGCCGACAAAGGTTCCAAGCGCCCGGTAGAGCGCCTTGGAGCTGGTCGGGCCAACAAAGGGGCTGGAAACGATATAGACCGTGGCCATGGCCCAATAAGGCCGAGGCATTTCCATGATCAATGCGATATACAGCGCGATCATTGAGGCGGCGAAGGTACGCACGCCATAGAACCAGTCACGTGCTGGCGGTACGCCGGTAAAAAAACCGCTCAAGATGCCCACACCGTGTTGTGATGGCCCGCATCTTCAAATGCCTTCAGCACCCGCAGGGTGGCTTCGAGATCCACGATGTCGACATTTTTGAGCACGTCCCTGCGCAGACGAAGCAATTCATTTTCAATCGACAACGCCAGCTCGCGGCCCTTCTCGGTCAAGTTCAAGGATTTGGCGCGACGGTCAGTGGGGTCTTCGGTGCGGCAGACCACGCCTGCTGCACATAATTGATCGAGCAAGCGCACCAGCGAAGGACTTTCCATCCCGGCGGCTTGGGCCACGGTCACTTGGCGCACGCCGTCGCCCAAGCGCAGAATCATCAGCAAAGGCATCGCGCACGCTTCGGAGATGCCGTAGTCGACAAGCGTCGTGTGACAGATGCGCCGCCAGTGACGGGACGCTGCCACGATGCCGCGGCTGATGCTCATTTGGAGAATATCGAGAGTCATGGCGTTGCCAGTGATAATAGTTTGAAGTCACATTATTAGCTTGCTAACTATAAATAGTTTGTAACACTGTTGCTGTGCCGTCAACCGTCATCTTGCATGTTCAGGCAGTCACACACGGCTGACGTGCGTGGGCACCCACCTCAGTGACTTTGTGATCATCCCCATTCATGCGCAAGATGCCCGGTCCAGAGCTTTGCTCTGGCAAAAAGAGCAGTGGATTCTGAGTAAATGACTACCGCTTGTCGGTAATAAAAAACGGTATTGGGCGCCTTTGTCACGCGCTCATTCAAAAAAATGACACAGGGTTTCGGACCTCGGTCCTTTATTAATGCAGGCTGTGGTGAACCTTTGATTCATCCTGATGTCGCCATCAAATGATGCCTTAATAGTGGCCTTGCAGTGGATCGCCTGTTTATTGACGTCATTAGGCTGGCGATTGAGTTTCACCAATCATTGATTCAGCCGATAGCAAGGACAACACCGCTGGGTGGTTGCACACCACCTTTAACGATCCGTCCTTGCTGGTGCGCAAGCCGCACCCCTCCGAGTTAAAAATGATCGATCTCGCCACCTGGAACCTCTCCGTCCCTGTCGGTCCGCCCGCCGTCACCATCGATACGCCGACACTGGTGGGTGGTTATCAGGATGGTTACTTCCGCTCGGGGGACACCTTGTTCTTTTGGGCGCCGGTGACCGGCTCCAAAACCGAAAATGCGATATATCCCCGGACAGAACTGCGCGAGACCAAAGCCGATGGCAGCGTCAGTAACTGGAAGTTTCCCCAGGCAGACAATGTCCTGCGTGCGGCGCTGTTGGTCAGTCAGGTGCCCTCGACGGGCAAAATCGTGATTGGTCAGATTCACTGTTATCAGAGCGCAGAGCCGCTGCTCAAGCTCGAATACCAGTACAAGGAAAAGCTCAAGACCGGCAACATTGTCGTCAAGTTTCGGCGCGCACCCGGCGTGGAGCCTGAGGTCATCATCATTGCCGAGCAAGTGCCGATGAATCAGCGCTTCACCTACACCATTCACCTGACGCCCAACGGCAACCTGACCGTCAACGCATTCGATCACGCCTGGACCGCAGCCCTGGATTCATCCTGGAGCACCCGGCTTTTGTACTTCAAGGCAGGCGTCTACATTCAGGACAACACGGGCTACACCACCGAAGGCGGCGCGGCGACGTTCTACAAACTGACGATTGCCCATGACAAGAAGGCTTGAGTGGGGATCAAGCCGGAAAGACCAGGGTAAACCGAATCCGTGCGGCAACCGGTTGCGCGACGGTGACGCGTCCACCATGCAAATGCATGATCGCGGCGACAATGGCCAACCCCAGGCCATTGGAGTCGGAGCGTTGATGGCGTGAAGCGTCGCCGCGGTAGAAGCGGTCGAACAACCGGGTCAAGGCCGCGGGCGCCAGCACCGGGCCCTGATTCTCCACCTGGATAAGCCATTCGCCATCGTGGCTGTCGACGTGCACCAGAATCTCGCTGCCCGCATCGGCGTACCGAATGGCATTGGCCACCAGATTGCTCAACGCCCGCCGCAGAAGGATCGGGTCAGCGTTCAAGGTCCCGCCGCCGGAGGTCTGGATGTGCAATTGACGCTCTTCTGCCAACCCTTCGAAATAGCCGGCGACGCGCTGCAGTTCGTTCTCCAGATCCAGCGGCTGACGTTCGAGCACGGCTTGCGCTTCATCAGCCCGGGCGAGGAACAGGATGCTTTCGACCAGTCGGGAAATCCGCTCCAGCTCCTCCAGATTCGAGGCCAGCAACGCCTGATATTCATCCACGCTGCGGGTCTGGCGCAACGCAACCTGACAATGCCCCATCAGTGAGCCAACAGGTGTGCGAATCTCATGGGCCAGGTCTGCGGAAAACTGCATCAGCCGCTGATAACCGTCGGCCAGGCGATCAAGCATGGCGTTGAAAGCGTCGCTGAGTTGATGCAGCTCCACGGGTGTGTCGTGGCTGTCCAGACGGCGGCCTCGGTGGCTGTCGAGCGTCGCCGGGGTGATGTCCGCCGCGTGTGCCGCCATTCGCCGCAACGGGCGTAAACCACGGCGCAACAACAGATAACCGAGCAGCGCGGCGATGACGAAAGCCAGGGTCATGGCCACGTAGATGCGCTGCCTGAAACTGGCGAGCATGGCCATTTCCTTGACCATCACATGCGCGGCCAGCAGGTGCACCTCGGTGTTGCCCGACAGCGCCTGCACGGACGCGGCGCGCAAGGGCACGCCTTCCAGGCTCATCCCGCTGCGCAGGTCGGCGTCGCTGAGGGCTTGATCCTGACCGACCACCGGCACCTGCGGCAGCGGCGCGCGCGACGGATTGACCGAAATCACGGGGGGTTTGCCCGGTTCACCGATGATGAAAATGTCTTCTTCGCTGTCGAGCATGTTTTCGAACAGTTGCGGACTGCTCTCAAGTTTGTCCAGGGTCAGGTCGTAGCGCAGCAGTTTGCGAAAATGATCGAGCCGGGCCAGCACGGCATGGTCGCTGCGCTGCGTCACGGTCCGTTCTATCGATACGTAAAGATACAGGCCGGCGCCAGCCACGGTGAGCATTGCCACCAGGGCGAACGCGAGTGTGGTGCGCAGGGTCAGGGATGGCTGGCGTCGGGACCGCATGGTCGCACCTCGCAGACGTAACCGATGCCGCGCACGGTATGGATGAGTTTGACCGGGTAGGGCAGGTCGATCTTGCTGCGCAGACGTTTGATCGCGACATCGACCACGTTGGTGTCGCTGTCGAAGTTCATGTCCCAGACCTCCGAGGCGATCTGTGCCCTGGACAGCACATCGCCTTCGCGACGCAGCAGCAGATGCAACAGCGCGAATTCCTTGTTGGTCAGGACGATCACCTGTTGTTGGCGAGTCACCCTGCGTCGCAGCAGGTCCAGCTCCAGATCGGCGATATGGAAGTGATCCGGTTCACGGACCACACCCCGACGCAGCACGGTACGGATGCGCAACAGCAATTCGGTGAAGGAGAACGGTTTTACCAGGTAGTCATCGGCACCCAGTTCGAGGCCACGAATGCGATCCTGCAATTGATCGCGCGCGGTGAGGAACAGCACGGGTACGTCCTGTTTGGCACGCAGCACTTCGATGATCTGCCAGCCATCGATGCCCGGCAGCATTACGTCAAGCACGATCAGGTCATAGCGCTGTTCGAGGGCCATGTGCAGGCCATCGGTGCCGTGTTGGGTCCAGTCGACTTTATAACCCGACTCGCCGAGGCCCTTTTTCAGGTACTCGCCGGTCTTGGTGTCGTCTTCGATGAGCAGTATATGCACCGTTGGGTCTCCACGTTCTTCACACAGGCTGGAGCGTTTCCAACGAGGAGCGTTGGGCAGGGTTGGAGTTTAACCAAGTGCCATGCGGGTGTTGGTGACATTTTTGTCATGCGCGATCGACCTGCGCCGAATGACAAAAATGTCATTCGGCGGTCATGCTGCCGTGCGGGTTCGGGGGTGATGATGGCTGCGAACTCACTCAACCAGGTATCGACATGAAGAATGCACTGTCCACCACGTTCGGCTTGCTTCTGCTCAGCGCCGCAGTCATGACCCAGGCCGCCGACATGCCAGTGGTCAAGCCCATGCGCGGCACTGTCGACAGCGTCCAGGCTGATACGTTGAATTTCACCAACCGTGCCGGCCAGCATCAGAGCATCGGCCTGACCGACAAGACCGCGATCCGCTCGATTTCCAAAACCAGTCTGGATTCGATCAAGGCTGACAGCTTTATCGGTTCGGCGGCCACGCCGCAGGCTGACGGCACGTTGAAAGCATTGGAAGTTACCGTATTCGAAGCTAGCCTCAAAGGCAGCGGTGAAGGCCACTACGGTTGGGAAAATGCCGACGGCAGTACCGGTACCATGACCAACGGCACGGTTGGCACGCTGACAAAAACCAATGGTCGCACCTTGACCGTGCTCTATAAGGGCGGCGAAAAACAACTGGTCGTACCCGAAGACGTGCCTATCGCCTACGTTCAACCTGGCGAGCGCAGCACACTGAAAGCCGGTGCCAAGATCGTTCTGTTCCCGGCCGATGACGGTAAATCCGCGCGCGGTATTGCAGTGGGCAAAGATGGTTTCACACCGCCAATGTAATGCAGAGCGAGGGCGTCGGATCAGACACCGCAGGAGACCGCCATGAGCACTCGACGTATCCACCCCTGGCCAGTGCGGCTTACGCATTGGCTCAACGCGCTGGGCATGGTTGGCATGTTCATGAGCGGCTGGGGCATCTACAACGCTTCACCTTTATTCTCTTTCCGCTTCCCCCGCGAGATAACGCTTGGGGGTTGGCTCGGTGGCTCCATCGCCTGGCATCTGGCGCTGATGTGGCTGTTGGTGTTCAACGGTCTGGCTTACGTGCTGTATGGCGTGTTCAGTCAGCACTTCAAACGCGATTTGTTACCGATTTCAGTCAGCGCCGTGAGACGTGATCTGGGGGATGCCTTGCGCTTTCGTCTGGCTCACCAACAGGGGCGCTACAACGCCGTGCAACGGTTGTCGTATTGGCTGGTATTGGCGCTGGGCGTGCTGGTGGTCTTGTCCGGGCTGTCGATCTGGAAGCCGGTCCAGTTGCAGGTGCTGTGCAGCTTGCTGGGCGGGTACGACTTCGCTCGTTTTGTGCATTTTGGCGCCATGGCCGGGATCGGTGCGTTCGTCGTCGTCCATTTGGTGTTGGTGCTGCTGGTGCCACGTACATTTGTGCCGATGATTACCGGTGGCACTCGGGAGAACGCCAATGACTGAACCCAAGCAGCGGCCACCCCGCTTGCGCCTGGAACCGGCGCAGCAGACCCAACTGATTAATATTCAACGGCGCTCGTTTCTGCGCGCCGGGTTGACGATTGGCGCCATGTCGATGCTCACCGGCTGCAACCTGGAGAGTGACGATGCTGTGGATAAAGCCTTGTGGGCCATGTCGCGCTGGAACGACCGGGTTCAGGCCTGGCTGTTCAGCGGTCAACGTCTGGCACCGACCTACGATCTGGCAAAGGTCACTAATCCTTTCCCGTTCAATGCGTTCTACCCCGAATACAATGTGCCCGAGGTCGACCTTTCCACTTATCGCCTGGGGGTTTCCGGGCGGGTGCGGGACAAGCAACCCTGGACCCTGGAGAGTTTGCGCACGCTGCCACAACGCACCGACATCACGCGGCTGATCTGCGTCGAGGGCTGGAGCGCGATTGGCCAATGGGGCGGGGTCCCTTTGCGCACGTTTCTGGAACACATTGGCGCGGACACTACGGCAAAATTCGTCGGGTTCAAATGTGCGGACAAATACTACTCAAGCCTGGACATGCCGACCGCGCTGCATCCACAAACCTTGCTGGCGCTGGATTTCGGCCAAGTAGCACTGCCACCGGATTACGGTTATCCGTTGCGTGTGCGGGTGCCAACCAAGCTGGGGTTCAAGAACCCCAAGCACATCGTCGAACTGTTCGTGACCAATGACTACCCGGGCGGGTACTGGGAGGACCAGGGCTACAACTGGTTTAGCGGGAGTTAAAGCAACCGCTGCGCGGTTGATCGCAGCCTTCTGAAGCTCCTACAGAGATTTTGATCTGCTGTTGGGATTTGGAGCGAGGGAAATCCGAGCCTAAGCGAGGATCCGTATGGAGGGGCAAGCGTTTTGGGGTACCTTTTTGGCGTCTGAAAAAGGTTCCTCGCTGTAAGAGCGAAACCGTAATTCCAGCACACCAAAATGCCGGATATACACATTAAGACCAGCGCCAACGAATTGCTTTTAAAGGATTAAAAATCAGCTTTATAGGGGCGCGCTTGCCCGCGACAGGCCGGGGTCGATCGCGGGCAAGCGCGCTCCTACATTAGTTGCAGGTGCGCGCATTTCTCAGTTCAGACCCAGCTTGCCACGCAAGGTGGACAGGTCTTCAGCCAGGGTGTTGACCGGGCCAATCAGCGCCTTGCGATCATTTGCACTGACTTTGTCATACGTCTCGTAGCCGCCATCCCTGGTTTTGTATTTGGCCAGGATTTTGTTGACCGTCGCAAAGTTCTTGTCAACTTTGGCGGCAAACACCTTGTCCTGCTTTTCGATCTGCGGGTGGAACAGGTCAACGATTTTTTTGGCACCGTCGATGTTGCCCTGGAAGTCATACAGGTCAGTGTGGCTGTAGCGGTCTTCTTCACCGGAAATCTTGGTGGCAGCGACTTCTTCGAGCAGCACCGCCGCACCGCCAACCACTTTTTCAGGCGGGAAGGTCAGGCCGGCAACGCGTGTTTGCAGGTCTTTGACATCGCTGTTGAGTTTATCGGCCAGTTCGCCCAGGCCCTGGGTGCTGTTCTCGGAGAACAGGCTGTATTCGATGCGGTGGAAACCGGTGAAGTCTTCAGCAGTGACGCCTTTTTCGTGGTCATCAACGCGTGAATCGATGGACGCATCCAGGTCGCTGAACAGCTCGGCGATGGGCTCTACGGACTCGTAGTAAACGCGAGTCGGGGCATACAGTTTTTTGGCGGTGGCCAGATCGCCTTTTTTCACGGCGTCGGTGAACTGCTGAGTGTGGCTACCCAGCTCATCAAGCTGTTCGGTGACGTAGATTTTGTAGTCCGAGATCGGTCCCACCAGGTCCAGCGGCGCTGTCGCGGCGAAGGCGGCCAAGGGAGTCTGGAGCAAGCCAACGGTAAGCATCACAACGAGAGGCGACTTTTTCATGGGACTTTTCCGGGTGAGATGAGTGTGGGTCAAAGCGTTTTCGTCGGTGTGGAGGCGGCAAGCAGCGACCGGCCGAGGTAATCCTGATCGCCGACGACACCGGGCAACGTGAAGAAGTAGCCACCGCCAATGGGCTTCAGGTACTCCTCCAGAGGTTCGCCATTGAGGCGGGTTTGCACGGTAATAAAGCCTTTTTCCAGATCGGACTGGTAGCAGATGAACAACAGGCCCATGTCGAGTTGGCCGTTCTTGCTCACGCCGTTGGAGTAGTTGAACGGACGGCGCAAAATCCGGTTGCGTTCGGTGTCGGCGGTGCGTGGGTTGGCCATACGGATATGCGAGTCCAGGCGAGTCTGCTTGCCGTGGGGATCGGCGACGTAGTTCGGCACGTCGGTCTCCTGCTTGCCATCCATCGGCGCGCCGGTGGTCTTGACCCGGCCAAAGATCGCTTGCTGTTCCTGCAAAGGCGTCCGGTCCCAGCGCTCGACGAAGTTACGGATGATCCGCACCGCCTGATAGCTGCCGCTGGCAGCCCATGCGGGTTCATCACTGCCGGGTTGAATCCAGACCAGATAGTCCATGGCTTTTTGATCGTTGGAATCGGGGTTGGCCGAGCCGTCGCGGAAACCGAGGAAGTTACGTGCACTCTCTGCGGGCTGCCCGGGTTTGACGGGGGCTTGAGCCGGGACGGTGCCTTCCTGCTTCCAGCGCACCAGCAGCAAATCGGGCAGGTTCTTGACGATGTCACGCAGGGCGTGAATGTTGCTGTCGGGGGTGTTGGAGCAGAACTGAATGCTCAAGTCACCGTGGCAGCGGTCAGGCTCCAGCGCGTCGTTAGGGAAACCAATCATCCGGATCAGGCGCTTGGGCTTGACCGACGCCAGGCCGAAACGCTCGTCGAACAGCGACTCACCGACCGACACGGTGATGGTCAGGTTGTCCGGCGTCACCACCGGGCCGAGGATGCCCGAATCCACCGGCGGCAATTTTGGATCGACCTGCGGCACGACGCCGCCGGTCATCAGGAATGCGATACGCTCGTTCAGCGTGCGGAACAGGCGCTCCAGATCTTCACGGTCGGCAGCCAGTACGTCAAACGATACGAGCATGCCCGCAGCCGGGCGAGGGGTGACAATGCCGGTCTGGTGGCGGCCATGGAACAGGTTATGGTCCTGAGTCTTTTCGCTGTGCGGCGCTTCGGTGACTTGCGCCTGGGACGCCGCCAAAACGTTGCCGCTCAGGCTGCTACCCGCCAATGCGGCACCCGCCGCGCCGAGCCCCAGAAGCACGCGGCGACGTTGAGCTGAAAGCGGGGCGTTGGACATGTCTGAATCTTTCATAATGATGAGGTCTTCGTTCTATTACCGGTCTGAAAGGACACTGCTTAGAGGCCCTTGAGGCCTAAGGCGGGATCGATTCCATCAAGTGCGTCGGCCAATGCCTTGGCGCTACCTGCTATCTGTTGGCGCTGCTCAGTCGTGACCTGATCGTACGGACGGTAGCTGCTGTCAGTTTTCAAACGGTCGAGTTCAGCGCCGAAGGTCGTTGAAGCCGCATCGATCCTTTGCAGCAGCTCGCCGGCCGTCTTGGCCAGCAGCGGACGTAACAGATCGATGACTTTGCGTGTGCCTTCCAGATTGGCGGCAAAACCGCTCAGGTCGGCATGGCTGTAACGCTCTTCTTCGCCGTTGCTGCGGACTTCGGCCAGCGTGCGCATGTTGCGGGTGATGATGCTGACCAACTGCTCGGGCGCCATGGTTTGCGCCATCAATTGTTGCTTGAGGCCAGTGACGTCGGTTTGCAGACGCTGCACCGTCAGCGCCAGGCCATCGACCTTGTGCTGATCGAACAGGGCGTACTCAATGCGATGGAAACCATTGAAACCCAGGTCCTGTTCGCGCTTTTCGTAGTAATCGGCGCGAGCGTTGATGGCGTTATCCAGATCGGCAAAGCGCTGTGCGGCAGGCGCGATCCGCTGATAGACGACACGGGCCTGCAGGTAAGCCGCTTGTGCCTGATCCAGGTCAGCGGCGTCGATGGCCTGTTGCAGGGCGGTAACGGCCTTGATCAGCGCTGAACTCTGGCTGCTCAAATAAACGCGGTATTCGGACAGCGGCCCGATAAACGCGACCATTGATGGTCGGGCCTTTGCGCTGGCGTCGGATTCAGCGGTGGGGGTCACATGCAGGGTGCCGCGCGGGTTGCTCAGCAGGCCGCAGGTGATGGTGTAGTCGCCCGGTATCAGGTTGGCAGTGATCACCTGGCTCAGGCCGGGCGCGATATTTTCGCGCTCCTCGACCACCAGCACACCGTCGAGGATTTCCCACTCAACGGCGCGCTCGGAGCGGTTGACGATACGAAAGGCGGTGCGTCCCGCAGGTACCGTCAACGCATTAGGCTCACAGCTGTGGGCATGAATGCTGACGAGGGTCTCGGCACTGTTATTAGCCTGGCGCTTTTGCATCGCGGCGCGGGAGGCATAGTAGAACAGCCCGCCGGCCGCGATCATGATGACCACAGAGCCGACGACGGCCAATCGCAAGACGTTATGAGAACTGGCTTTTTCAGGAAGCCCAGAGGGAAGATTCGACATGGGTGCCCTTATTCGTTCGTAGCGGAAGATGATTGGTGATGCGCGGGTTTGGCCGATTGAGCCCCCGGCGCTGGGAGGAAGAACAACACCAGCGCGCCGATCAGGTAGATCAGATAGACGCTCAGGGTGCTGACGGTCGGCGCATCTTGATAACCAAACATGCCGGCCAATACCGAGCCCAATGGGCCGTCCATCGGCAGCGCTGCGCTGATGTCGAACACGATTGTTTGCAGGTGATTCCACAGTCCGGCTTCATGCAGCGCTTGCACCGAGGTGGAGAGAATCCCGGCGGCGACCACCAGAATGAACAGGCCGGTCCAGCGGAAAAACAGACCCAGATTCAGGCGCATGCTGCCGCTGTAAATGGCAAACCCCACGCCGATGGCCAGGATCAGGCCGAGCAGGGCACCCATCGGGGCTGCCGTCCCTTCACTCTGCTGGAACACCGCCAGCAGGAAAAAAACAGTCTCCAGCCCTTCACGGGCGACGGCAAAAAACACCATGGCGATCAGCGCGTAGACCTGATTTTTCGACGTGGCGAGTGCGGCGTCGAGAGAGGCATGCAATGAGTGCTTGATGGAGCGTGCGACCTTGCGCATCCAGAACACCATCGAACTGAGAATGCCCACGGCCACCAGACCGATCACGCCTTCGAACAACTCCTGCTGTTTTTGCGGGAACTCAGCGCTGACCAACTCCAGGCCGCCCCCGACCAACAGCGCCAAGGCTGCCGCGAGAAAAACGCCGATCCATACGGCGGGCATCCACTCCCCGCGGCCGGTCTGCTTCAGGTAGCTGGCGATGATGCCAACGATAAGCGCGGCTTCAATCCCTTCGCGCAGCATGATCAAAAAAGGCACGAGCATGTGTCACCAAAATAATAGCGGTAGGGCGAGTGACCGGGTGCGCAACGGAGGGTGAGGCGCGTTTGAGAATCTGCAACATAATGATACTCATTACCGAATGAGAACACCGTTTTTTTCCAATTCTGAATCTTTTGCAGGCTCGTACAGGTTAGGTTCAGGTTCGCCCCGCAACACCAACGCCATCGCACCTGTGCAGAAACCACCACGGTTACTGAAAATAATTTGAATAATTATGTGAGGTAAACCGTTTCAGCAATCGAGTATTGAGAATAAGATTCGTTTCTATATAAGCGAAAACACTATTCGAGAGCTCAGGTTTATCCATGACAAAGCATCAAGCCGGTTTTTATGTGCCCGTGCCGACAGCGGTTGCGCCTCTGTCGTATCGACTGCGCAATCTGTACACGGCGGCGGCCACGCTGTGCGCCTTGAGTGCGCCGATGGCCTTTGCCGAGGAGATGCAGCTTGAGGCCGTCAACATCGATGCCAAGGCTCAATCGCTCGACGCCGAGGAGCTTGAGCGCAGCCGCACAAGCTATCAGGCACGGCGCGCCACGGTCGCGACCCGCACCGATGCGCGTCTGGTGGAGGTCCCGCAATCGGTGAGCGTGGTCACCAACCGGGTCATCGAAGACCGCCAACCGGCGAGTCTGGACGAAGCGATCAATGCGGTGAGTGGGGTCAAACAGGGCAACACCCTGGGCGGCACTCAGGACGCGATCCAGAAACGCGGTTTCGGTACCAACCGTGACAACTCGATCATGCGCGACGGCATGCAGTCAGTGCAGGCGCGTAATTTCACGCCCACCACCGAGCGCATCGAAGTGTTGAAAGGCCCTGCGTCGATGTTGTATGGCGTGCAGGACCCCGGTGGGATCATCAACGTGGTGACCAAAAAGCCACAGCTGGAAGCCGCTCACTCGATCTCTGCATTCGGCTCCAGCTTTGGCGGCGGAGGCGAGCAGATCGATCTCACCGGGCCGCTGGGCGATAGCGGTCTGGCCTACCGGTTGATCGCCGACAAACAGAACGTCGATTACTGGCGCAATTTCGGCAGCATCGACCAGACGGTGATTGCGCCGTCGCTGGCCTGGTATGGCGAGGACACCAAGGTCTCTATCGCCTACGAACACATGGAATATTCGGTGCCATTCGACCGAGGCACGCAGATCAATCCGAAAACCGGCAAGGTGCTCGACATCCCGCGCACTCGACGCCTGGACGAGCCCTTCAACGTCACCACCGGGCGTTCGGATTCGGTGGACCTGCGTATGGAACATCGCCTGAACGACAGCTGGACGCTCAACACCGGTTATGGCTACAGCCGCAACTATTACAACGACAATCAATCGCGGTTCATGTCGGCGAATGACGACACCGGTCTGGTAACCCGGCGCGCCGATGCGACCCGCGATGCGGTGCAGGTGGCCCACACCGCCACGGTCAATACCCTGGGCAAGCTGTACTGGGGCGATACGCTGCACGAAGTATTGATTGGCGCCGACTACATGAATAACCAGCGGGATCTGGGGGATCTGCTGCGTAACACCGCCAGTGCCGACTTCAATTACAACGCCCCGGTGTATGGCGTGGCGCCGCTGCCCAGCAAGGTCAGCGCAGCAAACAGCGACCAGAGCGACCATCTGCAAACCCATGCGTTCTTCGTGCAGGACTCGATGCACTTGGGCGAGCGCTGGATTGTGCAAGGTGGCCTGCGCTACGACGCATTCGATGAAATCACCGGCAAGGGCCGACCGTTTGTGGTGGGTGCCGACGTCAAGGACAGCAAAGTCGTGCCGCGTGTAGGGCTGGTGTACCTGATCCAACCCGACTGGTCGGTGTACGGCAGCTATACCGAATCGTTCCGCCCCAACACCTCGATTGCCACGCCGATTGGTGACTTGCCACCGGAAGAAGGCAAGGCCTATGAGTTCGGCACCAAGTTTGAAAATGACGCGATCACCGCCACGGTAGCGCTGTTCACGATCAACAAGAAAAACGTGCAGACCAGCGAAGCCTGCGGCACTGAAATTTGCACCCGGGTCTCCGGCGAGGTGCGTTCCCGTGGTCTTGAAGCAGACATCACCGGCCAGCTCGATGAGTTCTGGAGCATCACTGGCAGCTACGCGTACACCGACACCGAGGTGCTCAAAGACCCGATCCTTGAAGGGGCTCCCCTGGACGGCGTGTCGAAGCACACCGCGGCGGCGTACCTGACCCGAGACTTTGGCCATGTCGGTGTGGGCGACTTGCGTGCTGGAGCGGGCGCACGTTACGCCAGCCGCTGGGGGGTGAACGATGGCGCTGGCGTCGAGTATTACTTGCCGTCTTCGACCGTAGCCGATGCGTTTGTCAGCTACAAAATGAAGATTGAAGACCGTGACCTGACGCTGCAGCTCAACCTGAAAAACGTGTTTGACGAACGCTACTACGTGTCCAGCAGTGGTCTCGGTTCGCCAGCCATCGTCATTGGCGAACCTCGCCAGCTGGTTGCTCGTGCCAAGCTGGACTTCTGACCGACACGATCTGGCTGGCTATCTACGCAGACGGTCGTGGTCATTTCGGATATGAATGACTTTGAACATTAAGACCGTATGCGGTGATATAAAAATAATCAAACGAGTGTTTTACGATAACAATACTATTCATATGGGTAATTTTCGGATTCTCGAAATAAGTTAAATATTATATATATCAGTGACTTAACTAAAATAATTTGTATTAAGTAATAAAAAATATATTTTTAATTCTTATTTGTGCTTGTGGGGCCACTAAAACAGCTTTGACAGGTTTCTTGGATGGATCCAATCTATATTTCTGAAATGCCACATCGGCTAAAGGTCAACAGGGAGGCGGGGCATGCGCACCAACAGTTATGCTCAAGACGTCACTTCAAAACTTCGCATCATTGAAGCCTTACGTCTTGAAAGCCTGCCCGACCTGATCATTTTTGATTGCGACGGCGTGTTGGTCCAGAGCGAAGAAATCACTCTCAGCGTATTGGCACATTTGTTCAATGCCCACCTGCTCGATAAACCTCCAGTGCGGCCTCCGCTGGAGATCAACGACTGCATCCAGCGCTTTAGAGGACGCAAGATCAATACGTGCCTTGATGAACTTCAGGATGAGTATTCGACCCTGCTGCCACTCGATTTTGAAACCGTGCTGAGGAAGCAGGCCTTAAGTCGCTATACAACTGATTTGCAGGCCACCCCAGGCATTATTGATCTGGTGTCGAGCCTCAATACTCGCCTGTGTGTGGCCTCGAGCGCGCCGCGTTCGAAGGTCGAGCAGTGTTTGAAACTGACCCGCTTGTGGCCCTGGTTTGAAGGCAAGGTCTTCAGTTGCTACGAGGTGGGCACCTGGAAGCCTGATCCGCTGGTTTTCCAGACCGCGTGTCTGAGCAATGGCGTCAGTCCTGATCGGGCATTGGTCATAGAAGACAGCATTCCCGGGGTTCAGGCCGCAGTGGCTGCCGGGATACGGGTGTTGGGGTTCGGCCCTCCCGATCGACATCCCGAACTGAAAGAGGCGGGCGCCGTGACCTTTTCCAGCATGAATCAACTGCACAGCCTGATGGCTTGAATCTATTTCGATAACGAAGGGAATCACTAGCATGGACGACCGGGATTTTGTTCGCCTTCTAAAAAGTTTTAATGCCAACTCCGAAGTCTGGTGGGACGCTTCGCCGACAGGCTACGCGGCCTTCAAACAACAGTTATTACACCGCTATCCGACGGTGAGCGGTTACATCAATGAATTGTTACCTGAGCAGTTTGCCTGCAGTCCGTCTGGGGTCAGTGGCGCGACCACTAACCCCCGGCTGGTCACTGCCGCCATTCTCGACGAATCGTCAAGGTGGGTGCCGCGCATTCAGGCACTGAGTCAGACACTCAGCACCGCGCACGTTCAGGAAAGGCTCTATACCGAGTTGATTAGCCAAGGTGCTTCCCTGTTGAACCCGCTGTGGCAACAAACCCGGCACCGCCAGGGTTGGCTCTCGGCCCAGGTCGATGCCAATGACATTCATTGCGCCGAGCGCATGGTTCAACAAGGGCTGGCGCTGACGAAAATCGCCCCCAATGTAATGATCAAGGTGCCGGGTAGCCAGGCCGGTTATGACGCCATTGAGCAACTGGTCGCGCAAGGGTGCTCAATCAACAACACGTTTTGTTTCACCGTTTCGCAGTTTGCAGCCTGCCTGAGGGCCATTCGTTTGGGTCAGGCAGTTGCTTTGCACAACGGCACGGACGTGAGCGGCGCGCGCTACGTGATTACATTCATGATCGGCCGGTTTGGCGCCGAGTCGCTCTTGGGCACGCAAGCCCGTGAGCGCGGGATTGAGCTGACGCCTGTGGATAAGCGCTGGGCAGAGATAGCGATTTATCACGCTATTCAGGCCCTTTTGTTGCGGTCCAATAGCCCGGCCCGACTCTTGATCTCCAGCATCAAGGTTGACCGTATGCCCGGCGAGCTCAGCCGTTGCTGGCACCTTGAAAAAACCGGGGAGCGCGAAACCTGCTACACGCTGACGCCGGAAATTATTGAGTTTCTGGTGCAGCGCGAAAGCATCGGTTGTTCGGTACAACCTTCGGCTTCGCGCGTTCCTCGCGAGGTTCTCCATAAGTTGATGAAGATTCCTTATTTTCGCGACGCTCGTTTTGAAGAGTCTATCGCTGCCCGCGATTTTGCCCGGCACCCGGCATTTATCTGTGCCCACGCTGAAGCCGTTTTGGCACATCAGCGGCTGTCAGACTTCATCCAGGGGGCGAGCCAGGCGGTACCGATGAGCATGCCTTTCATCGGCGCCGTGTCTCGGCCCGGACAGACCGTCAATCAGGCTGTTTTGTTGCGAGCGTCAGCATGAACAAAATGATCGCGCTCTGGGCTCACCCTCGATCACGCTCGACTGTGCTGGAGCGTGTGTTTATCGAACGCAGGGATTTTGAAGTGTTTCACGAACCCTTTGCGCACATGGCTTTCGATGACAACTCCGCGATCCCTTCGGACAACCTTGATTGCGGGCTACCCACAACCTACGTCGCGATCAAAGCGCTATTGCGTTCGGCACGCGAGCGCAGCCACGTCTTCCATAAAGACATGTGCTACCACTGCCTCAGTGAGCTCAAGGCAGACCGGGAGTTTTTGATCGAGCAAGAGAACATATTCATTATTCGTGAGCCGGGTCGTTCCATCCTTTCACATTTCGCTATTTTCCCCGAGATGCCCCTCAGTGCCATTGGGCATAAAGCCCTTTATGAAGTGTTCTGTGAGGTGACCAGACTCACCGGAAAAATCCCCTACGTTATCAATGCCGATGACTTGGCCCGCAACCCCGAGACGACAGTGCGCCGGTTATGCGAGCACCTGAAGATCGAGTATTTGCCTCAGGCCCTTAACTGGAATAAGGCCTGCCCGCCGCAATGGCTACCGTGGAGGCGCTGGCATGAAGACGCGGAAAACAGCACGGGGATAACCGCAACCCTGGCCTCGGCCTTTGATGCTGACGCGCTAAAACGTATCCCTCGGTTAATGGCGTATTACGACTATCGCCGGCCCTTTTATGAACGCATGAATCAGTTCACCCACTGAGGTAATCCTGATGAAAAAGGTAGTGATCACCGGTGCCGCCAACGGCATTGGCAAAGCGACGGTCAAGGCATGCATTACCGAAGGGTTCTATGTGATTGCCGCAGACAAGGACCGCGTCGGGCTTAAATGCCTGGCCGCGGAAGTCGGGTGTGAACAGTTGGAGATTCAGTTCGCGGATTTTTCCGATTTTTCCACAATCAAGTCGTTCATTCCTGGACTGTATGAGAAACACGACTCGCTGTACGCACTGGTCAATAACGCCGGTGTTTATCACGGCAAAAGTGTTTATCGCTATACCGATAAAGAAATCGACGAAATCTGGACCGTCAACCTTAAAGCCCTGGTGTACCTGTCCAAAGACTTTGCAGAAGGGGAAATGGAATCCAAAGCCTTTCGCAGCATCGTCAACATCACCTCGGTGGCGGGAGAGGTCGGCAGTTGTGATGCGTTGTACGGCGCTACCAAAGCAGGGGTGATCGGCTTGACCAAAGCCAATGCCTGGAACTTCGCCCCTTACATCCGGGTGAATGCCGTCTCGCCGGCCCTGGTTCGCGAGACCGCAATTCACGCCATGATTCCCGATTACCGACGAGAAGAGTACGAGCGCCAAGAGGTGATTAAAGACCCGATCACACCCGCTGGTGTGGCCGATGTGATCGTTTTTTTGCTGTCAGAAAAGAGCAGTCACCTGACCGGGAAAATCGTTGCAGTGGATAACGGCGCCTACCCCCGATAGCGAATAGAAAGACAACAGGAGACGGCCATGCACAGGAAAAAATTACTCATCGTCGGGGGTGGCAATTTGTGTCTGCAGATCCTGCAAATTCTGGCCCCGCGTGACACGTTTCACTTTTACGTTGCTAGCCGAAACCTGGAGAAAACCACGGGGTTGTGCAACTTGGTGCGTCTCGGGGCATTGCAACTCGGGGTGGTCAGTTCGATTACCCCCATCGAGATGGAACTGAGCGATATCTCCAGGACGGCCGCATCCATCGCTCGGATCAGGCCCGATATCATCGTCAACTGCGCGACCTTGCAGTCATGGCGAATCATTACCGAGCTGCCTACGCCTTTTTTCGTTGCTCTGGATCAAGCGCAGTTTGGCCCCTGGCTACCGATGCACCTCGTGCCCGCTTACGACCTGATGCGCGCAGTGAAGCAATCCGGTGTCAGGTCAGTGACCATCAATGCTGCGTTTCCCGATACCGTCAACGTCGTGCTGGACAAGGTCGGCATGGCGCCTGATGTCGGCATCGGCAATGTAGCCAATCTTGTCCCGGCGATACGTTCAGCGATCGCCAAACTCGACGAGTGCACGCCGGATCAGGTCCAGGTCAAACTTATCGCACAGCATTACTTCAGCCATTTCGTCCCCCGCGGCGGGTTACCGAGTGAGGCCAACTACAGGCTGTCCTACAGCATCAAGGGTGCCGATCAGACGGGAAAATTTCAGGATGCCGAAATTTTCCGGTGTGTCCGTACGGATTTTCGGCGCTTGGGAGGGGTGGCGGGACAGTTCCTGACTGCCGCGTCGGCAGTCACTGTGATCAGCAATATTCTCTCCCCGGAGGAGGTGGAAGCACACGCCCCCGGCCCGCACGGTCTGCCGGGTGGGTATCCGGTAAAAATTGGCCAGGGTCGGGTGCTGCTTTCATTGCCCCGTGGCGTGTCGCGGGCTGATGCCATTGCCATCAACCAACGCTGTCAGCGCCAGGACGGTATCCACTCGATAGACGCCGACGCCAGTGTGACGTTCGAGTCGGAGCAGATGGCTGTTATGGAGACGCTGTTGGGTTTCTCCATGCCCAAAATGAAACTTCACGATGCACGCCAGTGGTCAGTCGAACTGGCACACAAATACAAAGCCTACGCTGATAGCGCCTGGTAACCGCCCCCCCCTTGAAAGGAATCAAGCCATGTCCACGTTTACCGTGACAAATGATGCTGCCGACACTAACGCTGCCGAAGCCAAAGCAGGTTCCGGCGCCTATCCCGACGCCGATTATGCTCATCAATACGACGATGACTTTGTCAGTCGTTGGGACGAGTTGATCGATTGGCAAAAGCGATCCGAAGGCGAGGGCACTTTTTTCATCGATCTGCTGCGCAAGGCGGGCGCTTTCAAGGTGTTGGATGTCTCCACCGGGAGCGGCTTTCACGCGGTGCGGTTGCGCAAGGCGGGGTTTCATGTGGTGGCCTGTGACGGCAGCCCGACGATGGTCAAGCGCGCTGAAGTCAATTTTCGTCGGCATGGTTTGAATATTCCCATCCGCCAATCCGATTGGCTGGAGCTGGACACTCAGGCCCTGGGTAAATTCGATGCGGTGGTCTGTCTGGGGAGCTCGCTGTGTCACGTGTTCGATGAAAAGGCGCGACATCAGGTGCTCCAGCGTTTCAGAAGTCTATTGAATCCGGGTGGTTTGCTGATCATTGATCAGCGCAACTTTCAGGCGATACGGGCCGGTAAATTCAAGGCGTCCGGTCGGTATTACTACTGCGGTAAAACCGCTCATGTGAGCATCGGTGAGGTGAATCCGCATGTTTGCGAGTTCGTGTACACCTTCAGTGATAACGCCACTTTCCGATTACGGGTGTACCCCATTCTTCCCCAACAACTAAGCGATGAAATAGAGCAGGCCGCGTTCAGTCAGCCCCGATCCTATGGTGATTTCAAACCGATTTACGACACCATGAACAGTGACTTCATTGTTCATACGGCCATCGCGCTGTAACAGGTATTCAATCGTTGGCAGAACATCAACATCGAAAGGAACGTTCAATGACAACTTACGCGATAGGTGCGCGGGCTCCGGGCGTTAATGGGGTTGTTCTGGCAATCGTGCTGACAGGTTTTGTCGCCAGCACCTATGGTTTTGGCGTGTACCTGTTCGCCAGTCTGGTGGTCGATATGCGCCGTGATCTGGGTTTCGGCTATACCGCCGTGGGCCTGATAACCGGGGGCGCGCAGTTAGGGTTTTTGAGCTTTTCGGTTCTGACCAGCTACCTCGGGAGATTTTTTCAGGGGTGGAAAATAAGCCTCTATTCGACCCTCGTCACAGCCCTGTCGCTATTGGGTTTGGCCGTGAGCAACAACATCTGGTTGTCGGGTGCATTGTTGATACTGCTCGGCGGCTGTTCAGCATCGGCCTATATCCCGCTGGCAGAGATCGTGACCAAAAGCTTCGCGGCGAACAAGCGCGCACGCGTCATGGGGTTGATTTCCAGTGGTACCAGTTACGGGGTGTTCATCAATGGTTTGTTGGTCAGCTCACTCACCTTGCTGGGTGGTTGGCGAAATATCTGGCTGACTGCCGGTCTGGTGTCCTTGGCATTATGCGTCCTGGCTTACTTTTTACTGCGCAACACGCCGTCACCGGCCATCCCGGCGAGCGAGCAATCGGTTGTCGAGCAGGGCGATCAGAAATGGCTGAGCGGCCCCCTCTATATGATGTGGCTGGTGGCTTTTCTCAATGGCCTGACTCTGCTGCCCTTTCAAACCTACCTGGCCCCGTTCATGCGCGAGGAGCTCGGCCTCTCCGCCTCCACCGCAGGGCTGGTCTGGTCGACCATTGGAGCGGTGGGTATGGCGGCCGGCTTTCTGGTGGGCTGGATCGCTGATCGAGTCGGCGCTCGTCTGGCGTTGATCCTGTGTTTCACCAGCGCCTGTGTGGCGAGCCTGTGCGTCTATCACTTCGACAGTGAGGGCTATTTTTATGTTGCCGGCTTTCTTTTTGCCCTGGCGTTCTATCCGGTTTTCGGCCTGGTGCCGACGTATATCGGCCAGATCGTGGGTGTCAGTCGTCTGACCCAAGCGTTCGGTATCGCCAATGTGCTGATTGGACTAGGCGGGGTGTGCGGCAACTTTCTGGGGGGAGTTTGCAAAGATGTACTGGGCTCGTTCGCCCCCCTTTACATGTTCATTTCGATATTACTGCTGGTGCAACTGGTGGTGGTCGCCATGCTGCCTGACGTGCGCCAAAACGACTGATCCATTACGAATGATTGACCTCTAAACCAGGGACGGTGCGTCATGAAAACTCAGTGCGTGGGCTCAACTTCGACCTTTAACTTTTTTTCCTCCACCGTTAGCGAGCCGGACATTACCGACTTCAAACAGGCCTCCGTTGTCGTGTGGTTAACCGGCTTGTCGGCTTCAGGGAAATCGACTATTGCAGGTGCGTTGTACAGCGTGCTCCAGTCCGCCGGTTGTCCCTCTTGCGTTCTCGACGGTGACTCGCTCAGGACCGGTCTGTGCAAAGATTTGGGATTTACCCTGGATGACCGCTTTGAGAATATTCGTCGTGTTGCCGAAGTTGCGGCACTCATGGTCAATGCGGGATTACTGGTTATTGTGGCGCTGGTTTCACCGACCTCGGCCTCACGTCATCACGCTCGCTCGATCATTGGCAATGATCGATTCGTCGAAGTGTTTGTCGATGCGCCCTTGAGCGTGGTCGAGGCGCGAGACCCCAAAGGGCTGTATCGCAAAGCCAGGAACGGACAGCTCCGTGACTTCACAGGGATCGACTCGCCTTATGAGGCGCCGGTATGCCCTGAACTGTATATACCGTCTGATTGTGTGACCGTCGAGGAGGCAGTGGATATCATCGTGTCATGGATGTGCACGCGTCTGCGGGGCTGATCGAGCCGTTCGGCATAACATTAGAACGCTCCGTCTAAAATAATTGGCAAGCCGTTATTCTCTGTCATTATTGTTTTTTTAATAGTGACAGGAGTTCGCCATGCCTCTTCGTCTCATGAGGATACAGTCGCTTCGCTTGGTGGGGGGTATGGCGGTGCTGGATTTTTTAAACAGTTGCAATGGTCGCCGACCAGGAACGTCATTGAGCGAAGTTGCCGAAAGCTTGTTGACCCTGGAAGACATCATCTATTGGTTTCAACATGCGAACTTGATCAGTACGGCCGAACGCGACCATCTTCTGACATTGATGCCGGCTTCGTCTTATGAGCAGAACGGTGCTTATCAGCAGCTGATCGCGTTTCGCGAACAGCTGTATGGATTATTCTTCCCTATTGCCGAGGGGCACCGGATAACTCCCGCAGCCCTTGCTTCCCTCAATAAAGCCTTGGTGGATGCAGCGCCTTACCATCAATTGGAGTCAGTGGAGGGCGCTACGATATGGGGGTGGTGTCGTAGCAATACGCTGGAAGAAATGATGGCAAGCCTGATCGGTCGCTTAGCGGTGCAGGCGGCTTCATTATTGACATCTCCGGAGTTGGCCCGGCTCAAACTCTGTTCAACCCACGCCTGCGACTGGCTGTTTCTCGACACCTCGAAAAATGGTCGTCGACGCTGGTGCCAGATGAGTATCTGCGGCAGTCGAGAGAAGGCGAAGAGGGCTTCGACCGCGCTTGACCCTGTTGAATAGGACCATATGGCGTGCACGGTTTGCCTGTGAGGGGCGCGCCGGGTCTAGTTCACTGGTTGTATTTAGCCTGGAGCTGTTTCGCCATTTTCAGGTGCTCCTGCAACATGAGTAATGTCTCTTTGGCGAAGGCAGAGAGTGCTGGTGTCTGCGACGTCCTTATTTCATCTTCAAACAACTGGATAATGACCTCATGCGCCTTCACTTGGTTGTTGGCGTAGGCGTTGTCGAACGATGCGCCGCGGTATTGAAGAGCCATGTTCTTGGCCCGATCCATCAAATCGGTTTCGCGCGCCAGCGGTACCTTCAACGCTTTAGCAACGGTGGCCAGTCTCTGGTTGGCGTCGGTGTGGTCCTTAATCATCTGTTGAGCAAAGTTTTTCACGTCTTCGGATTGGCTCTTTTCCAGCGCCAGTTGGCTGGTCTGGATTTCCGCCATGCTTTTGGCCGAGGCGTGGTCAACGAAGACTGCCGGGGAAGCCGCATAGGCAGGCACGCAGGCCATGCCGAGTACCAGCGCAAAACTGGTGACTCGAAAGATAGAAGAAGAGAGCTTCATGCTTGAATACCTCAGACGGATAAACAACAAGGCTCAGAAAGGCTAAACGATCACGCATCTATGGATGCGTGCTGTGGCGAGGTCTTGATGGCTCGCAAAGTATTGGAAGTCATGCGCCCGAAAAGGTTTAACGAATAAGATAAGCAACCGATGAGCGGGGCGGGTCAGCGGTGCTGAATCGCTCTTTTATCAGCGCGTCACATCCTGATGAGCAAACATCCTCACCGCATCCACGGCATGGCTTGTACCGTCGCTGATTTGCACAATGACCGCGCCAGCCTGATCGGCCAGTTCAACACCTTTGGTGGCGGTGGCCCGGGTATTGTTCATGCTGTCGATGGCCCGTTGGGTCTCGCTCTGGATCACCTGAATCATGTCTGATATTTCTGCGGTGGAGCGACTTGTACGTCCTGCCAGTTGCCGGACTTCGTCGGCAACCACCGCGAATCCTCGCCCCTGATCCCCGGCCCGCGCGGCTTCAATGGCTGCGTTGAGGGCCAGTAAATTGGTTTGGTCGGCGATGCTGCGGATGGTATTGACGACGGCGCTGATCTGGTCCGAGCGTTCGCCCAGCTGGGTGATGATCCGGGAGGAGTCCTCGATGTTCAGGGATATCTGGCGCATTTCACTGGCGGCCTGCTGAATCACTTGTGAGCCTTGCTCGGTAACTTTTTGTGTCTCGACCGAGATGTGAAACGCCTGCGCGGCGCTACGGGCATCCTGTTCATGTTGTTCGATGCGTGCGGTGATATCGGAGGCAAATTTGACCACCTTCCACAATTTGCCGCTGGCGTCGTACACCGGGTTGTAACTGGCCTCCATCCAGAGGGTCTGGCCGTGCCTGCCAACCCGTTTGAATTGGCCGCTGAAAAATTCACCGGTGTTCAAGCGTCGCCAGAAATCCGCGTACTCATCACTGTTGATCATTTCGGGCGGGCATAGCATTCGGTGATGCTTGCCTAGTAGTTCAGTCAGGGTGTAGCCCACCAGTTTCAGGAAGTTTCCATTGGCGGCGAGAACGCGTCCATCCAGATCGAACTCGATCACTGCCATGGCGCGATCGATGGCCTGAAGCTTGTTGCGCGCTTCAGCTTCCAATTGGACTTTCTGAGTGACGTCCAGGGCATATTTGACGACTTTCACCACCTTGCCCGTGGCGTCCTTGACCGGGTTATAACTGGCTTCGAGCCAGACCGGTTGCCCATCGCCTGCGACGCGGCGAAAGGTCGAGGACACAAAATCCCCCGCCCGCAGACGTGACCACAGCTGCGTGTATTCGTCGCTTTGACCGTATTCGTAAGTGCAGAACAATCGGTGTTCTTTACCGATCACACCCTCTCGTCGATAACGCAGGGTGCTGAGAAAATTGTCGTTGGCGCTGAGCACGATGCCGTTCAAGTCGAACTCGATGATCGCCATGGAGCGGTCGATGGCCTGCAGCAGACTGGCTTGCTGGGCAACGGTTTGTTGCAAGTCCTGTATAGCTTTTTTACGTGACGAAAATAGCATGCTGCACCTGGCTCAGGAAAAAAGGCATGAGTAAAAGCGCCTGGTCCGTAGCCAATGTGGCGAACAGATGCCCTCTTACATGGGGTTATGCTAGAAGGCCATCATACGTATTTTGGTCTAAAAAGCTGTAATTAGTTGTACATAATTTTGTTTTTGTACAACTTATATTCGTTTGAATTGCATGCTGTTGTTTTGGATAGGTTGCGAATAGCGGGCGCCCTGAACCTGTCGGCCGTTGCTCGACCCTAATCCTCAAACCCTACCTGTTCATGTATCTGATCGACTTTCAGCTCCAGCCGATAAGCCACGGCGATGAACAACGCCTGGCACAGGCACAGCGTTGCGCTCAGGGAGCGAAAGGCGAAGGAGCTGCCTTCGTTGACCAGCAATATTGCGTTGGCGCGTTTGGCCAAGGGGGATAGGTTGCTGTCGGTGATGATCAGGGTCTTGGCTTGATTGTGCTGGGCGATACGCAGGCAGTGTTGGGTTTCTTTGCCATAGGGCGTGAAGCTGATGGCGATGACCAGGTCGTTGGCGCGCACGCTGCGCATTTGTTCGCGATAGCTGCCGCCCAGGCCTGAGATCAGGTGGATACGCTTGTCGGTGTGCTGCAGGTTGTACACCAGGTAGTCGGCGACCGCGAAGGACCGGCGTACACCGACCACATAGATATTGTCGGCGTTGACCACCAGATCAACCGCTTCGTCGAAGGCTTCGTCATCCAGTTCTGCGCCCAGGCGCTCCAGCCCGGACAGCGTGGCATTCACACAGTCACGTGCCAGGTCGCCGCCGCTGGCTTTCTGCGACTTGTTGGCGATCATGCTGCGAATGCGCTGCTGGTAGTTCTGAACCGGGGTGGTCTTGTGGGTATAGGCCTCGCGAAACAGTGCCTGCATTTCGCTGAAGCCACTGAAACCGAACCGCTGGGAAAACCGCACGATGGCCGATGGATGCACTTCGCATTCGCGGGCGATGTCGCTGATGCGGTCGACCATGATCCGGTCGCTTTGCTGGCTCATGTAGGTCGCGATGCGCTTGAGCTGGCGCGGCAGGTTTTCGTATTCAGCGGTGATCAGCTTGAGCAGACCTTCGGCGTTCGCTGGAGGCGTGTCGGCGCTGTTTTCGGGCAACGGGTGCTGATCAGTGCTGGGCATACGATTCAATCCTTCTGGCTTGCTCTTATAAGGCATTGCGCGCCGAAAGAACCGGCTCTGCGCCCCTGACAATAGACTGCGCAGTTTACAGGGGTTGTGAGTTATATCCTCGCCTGTTTAGCACGAAGTGCCATTACACCAAAGCATATTGGAAAAAATATTCCACATAAATATTTTATAGAATAAATATTGATCGGCGTCGGTAGACGTTCTAGTCTGCACCCACCAAGAGCGTTTCGCGCAACCTCGGCGCGCAACGCAGGCTGATAAAAATAACAGGAGCCAGCATGGGCCAGACTCGTTTTGCCAGTGGGCGTCAATTGGATCTGATTTGCCTCGGACGCCTCGGCGTCGATCTTTACGCACAGCAGGTCGGTGCGCGGCTGGAGGATGTCAGCAGTTTTGCCAAATACCTCGGTGGCTCGTCGGCGAACATCGCCTTCGGCACGGCTCGTTTGGGGCTCAAATCCGCCATGCTCAGCCGGGTCGGCGACGACCATATGGGCCGCTTCCTTCTCGAATCCCTGGTCCGGGAAGGGTGTGACGTCAGCGGGGTCAAGGTCGATCCTGAGCGCTTGACTGCCCTGGTTCTGCTGGGCCTCAAGGACCGCGAAACCTTCCCTTTGGTGTTCTACCGCGAAAACTGCGCGGACATGGCGCTGCGCAGCGAAGACGTCAGTGAAGCGCTGATCGCCTCCAGCAAAGCCCTGTTGATCACCGGTACCCATTTCTCCACTGATCAGGTGTTCAAGGCCAGTAGCCAGGCACTGGATTACGCCGAAAAACACAACGTCAAACGCATCCTCGATATTGACTACCGCCCGGTGCTGTGGGGTTTGGCAGGCAAGTCCGACGGCGAAACCCGGTTCGTTGCCGATAAAAAAGTCAGCCAGCATGTGCAGCGCATTCTGCCGCGCTTCGACCTGATCGTGGGTACCGAAGAAGAGTTTTTGATGGCGGGTGGTTCCAGCGACTTGCTCAGTGCTCTGCGCACGGTGCGTGGCCTGACTGCCGCGACACTGGTGGTCAAGCTCGGCCCGCAAGGCTGCACGGTGATTCACGGGGTGATTCCGGCCCGTCTGGAAGACGGCGCGATCTACCCCGGCGTGCGGGTTGAAGTACTGAACGTTCTCGGTGCCGGCGATGCCTTTATGTCGG
Organism: Pseudomonas sp. ASL8; assembly: GCF_056680355.1. Taxonomy (NCBI): domain Bacteria; kingdom Pseudomonadati; phylum Pseudomonadota; class Gammaproteobacteria; order Pseudomonadales; family Pseudomonadaceae; genus Pseudomonas; species Pseudomonas sp. ASL8. The sequence continues at coordinate 3,445,344 of NZ_CM155278.1, forward strand.
GCTACCTGAAAGGTTGGCTGAACGATGCCAGCGACGAGCGTTGCTGCCAGTTGGCCAATGCCTGCGGTGGTCTGGTGGTGTCCCGGCATGCCTGCGCGCCCGCCATGCCGACCGTGGCGGAACTCGATTATCTGTTCAACAGCCCGGTGCCGATTACTCGCCCGGATCAGGACCCGGTGTTGCAACGCCTGCATCAGGTCAGCGTGCCGCGTAAGCAATGGAAGCAGCTGTTTATTTTCGCCTTCGATCATCGTGGGCAACTGGTGGAGCTGGCGCAGAAAGCCGGTCGTGACCTGAGCAGCATTGGTCAGCTCAAGCAGCTATTCATTCAGGCCGTGGAGCGGGTCGACATCGATTTGAAAGCGCGGGGCATTGAAGCCGATGTCGGGCTGTTGGCTGATCAGCGTTTTGGTCAGGACTCACTGAACGCCGCGACCGGCCGTGGCTGGTGGGTCGCCCGCCCAGTGGAGGTGCAGGGCTCACGGCCGCTGATGTTTGAACATGGTCGTTCGATAGGCAGCAATCTGCAGAATTGGCCTCAGGAACACATCATCAAATGCCTGGTGCAATTCCATCCCGATGACGAACCGCTGTTGCGTCTGGAGCAGGAGGCGCAGCTCATGGGGCTGTACCAGGCCGCACAGGTCAGCGGGCACGAACTGCTATTGGAAATAATTCCACCCAAAGATCATCCGTCCAGCTATCCCGACGTGCTCTATCGCGCGCTGAAGCGCCTGTACAACCTGGGGATTTTCCCGGCCTGGTGGAAGATCGAAGCACAGACCGCCGAGGTCTGGCAGCAACTCGATGAGTTGATCCGCGAGCGTGATCCTTATTGTCGAGGGGTGGTGCTGCTGGGCCTGAACGCGCCTGTCGAAGCGTTGGCCAATGGCTTCAAACAAGCTCGCCACAGCAGCAGCTGCCGTGGTTTTGCCGTGGGCCGGACAATTTTTCAGGAACCCAGTCGGGCCTGGATGGCCGGCGAAATCGACGATGCAACCTTGATCAGCCGCGTGCAAGGCACCTTTGTGCTCTTGATCGAGTCCTGGCGTGAGGCACGAGTCTGACGCCGTCGCTGTGATCTGAAATCTGTCAGTTGAAAACAAAAAAAGGTGCAGCCATGCCCGCTTCCACGCGCTCTCCCTCTGGCTCTTCGGCGATCCGGATTGGCATCAATCCCATCTCCTGGAGCAACGACGACCTGCCTGCCCTCGGCGGCGAAACACCCTTGAGCACGGCCCTGAGCGAAGGCAAGGAGATCGGCTACGAAGGTTTCGAACTCAACGGCAAGTTCCCCAAGGACGCCAAGGGTGTCGGCGACGTGTTGCGCCCTTACGATCTGGCGCTGGTGTCTGGCTGGTACTCCAGCCGCCTGGCCCAGCGTTCCGTTGCGGAGGAAATCGAGTCCATCGCCGGTCACGTTCAGTTGCTCGCCGAAAACGGCGCCAACGTTTTAGTGTACGGCGAGGTGGCTGACTCGATTCAAGGCCAGCGCATCCCTCTGGTTGAACGGCCACGCTTTCACAGCGATCAGGCCTGGCAGGAGTACGCCGACAAACTCACCGAGCTGGCACGTTTCACCTTGTCTCAAGGCGTACGTCTGGCCTATCACCACCACATGGGTGCCTACGTCGAATCGCCGCAGGACATCGATCGGTTGATGGCCCTGACGGGCAATGAAGTTGGGCTGTTGTTTGATTCGGGCCATTGCTACATGGGCGGCGGCGAGCCGCTGCAGGTGCTGACAACGCACATCCAGCGCGTTTGCCATGTGCACTTCAAGGACGTGCGCAAGCCGGTGGTGCAACTGGTGCGCAACAACCTGTGGAGCTTCCCCGACTGCATCATCAACGGCACCTTTACCGTGCCTGGTGATGGCGATATCGACTTTGCTGCGCTGCTCGACGTGCTGTTGGCTGCGGACTACAGCGGCTGGCTGGTGGTCGAGGCCGAGCAGGATCCGGTTGTCGCACCCTGTTACGTCTACGCCAAAAAAGGCTACGAGACGTTGCGCGGTCTGCTGACCAGTGCTCAGAAAAGGAGCGCCGGACAATGAGCCTGTTGGTCAAAAGCAAGCGTGAAGGCCGCACCATGGTTGAACTCGGTACCGGCGTTTTGGAGTACGTGGGCTTCGCCGCCTATCGTCTGACGGTCGGCGAAAGTCTACCGGTGAGTGCCGGGGACAAGGAGCTGTGTCTGGTCCTGCTCAGTGGGCGGGTCAGCGTCAAGGGTGAGGCGTCGGGGCAGGGCGGTTTCCAGTGGGAGAATATCGGAGATCGCAAGTCGGTCTTCGAAGACAAATCGCCGTTCGCGGTGTACTTGCCGCCCCATAGCCAAGCGCAGATCACCGCGCTCAGCGCCGCACAAGTCGCGGTCTGCGCGGCCCCTGGCGATGTGACGAAAAATCTGTCTGCACGCTTGATCACCCCAGACAGCATGAAACGCAGCACGCGTGGCAAGGCGGCCAACACCCGTTATGTCTGCGACATCCTTCCCGATACCGAGCCAGCGCATTCGTTGCTGGTAGTGGAGGTGCGCACGCCATCCGGGCATTCGTCGAGTTATCCACCGCATAAACACGATCAGGACGACCTGCCGCACGAAAGCTTTCTGGAAGAAACCTATTACCACCAGATCAACCCACCCCAGGGTTTCGTGTTCCAACGCGTGTACACCGACGATCGCAGCATCGATCAGGCGATGGCCGTGGAAAACAACGATCTGGTGACCGTGCCCAAGGGCTATCACCCGGTCAGCGTGCCGTATGGCTACGAGTCCTATTACCTGAACGTCATGGCCGGGCCGAAGCGCGCCTGGCAATTCCATAACGATCCTCAGCACAGCTGGCTGCTGGATCTTTGATCCTGTTTTCTATTGATTGAATTGAGTGCGAGGAGCAGCGGCATGAGCGAGTCCCCGGTTATCGGCCATTACATCAATGGCAAGGTCCAAGACGGCGCCAGCGAGCGATACAGTAACGTGTTCAACCCAGCGACCGGCAGCGTGCAGGCACGGGTTGCACTGGCAACCTTGAAAACCGTGGACGAGGCCGTCGCTGCTGCGCTGGCGGCGTTCCCGGCCTGGGCCGATCAGTCGTCCCTGCGCCGTGCGCGGGTGATGTTCAAGTTCAAGGAGCTGCTTGATCAGCACCACGACGAACTGGCGGAAATCATCAGCCGCGAACACGGCAAGGTGTTCTCCGACGCCAAGGGCGAAGTGACGCGCGGGATCGAAATCGTCGAGTTCGCCTGCGGTGCACCGAGCCTGTTGAAAACCGATTTCAGTGACAACATCGGTGGCGGCATCGACAACTGGAACCTGCGTCAGCCACTGGGTGTCTGTGCCGGGGTCACACCGTTCAACTTTCCGGTGATGGTGCCACTGTGGATGATTCCCATGGCGCTGGTCACCGGCAACGCTTTCATTCTAAAACCTTCCGAACGCGATCCGTCGGCCAGCCTGTTGATGGCGCGTTTGCTCACCGAAGCGGGCCTGCCCGATGGTGTGTTCAACGTGGTGCAGGGCGACAAGGTGGCGGTTGACGGCTTGCTGCAACACCCGGACATCGAGGCGATTTCTTTCGTCGGCTCGACGCCGATTGCCGAGTACATCTACCAACAAGGGACTTCCCAGGGCAAGCGTGTACAAGCCTTGGGCGGCGCCAAAAACCACATGATCGTCATGCCTGACGCCGACCTGGATCAAGCGGCCGACGCGCTGATCGGCGCGGCTTACGGTTCGGCGGGCGAGCGCTGCATGGCGATTTCCATCGCGGTGGCGGTGGGTGATGTGGGTGACCGTCTGATTGAAAAGCTGCTGCCACGGATTGATCAGCTCAAGGTCGGCAACGGCATGCAGAGCGACATCGACATGGGCCCGCTGGTGACCGACGTGCACAAGGCCAAGGTCGAGGGCTTCATCGATCAGGGTGTGGCGCAGGGCGCGCAACTGCTCGTCGATGGACGCCACTTCACGGTGCCGGGCGCCGAACAGGGCTTTTTTGTCGGCGCCACGCTGTTCGATAACGTCACGCCGGAAATGAGCATCTATAAAGAAGAAATTTTCGGTCCGGTGCTGGGCATCGTCCGCGTAGCAGATTTCGCCAGCGCGGTGGCGCTGATCAATGCCCATGAATTTGGCAACGGCGTGTCGTGCTTCACCCGTGACGGCGGCATTGCTCGTGCTTTTGCCCGCACGATCAAGGTCGGCATGGTCGGGATCAACGTGCCCATTCCGGTACCGATGGCCTGGCATTCGTTTGGTGGCTGGAAGCGCTCGCTGTTTGGCGATCACCACGCCTATGGCGAAGAAGGCATGCGTTTCTATAGCCGCTACAAAAGCGTGATGCAGCGCTGGCCCGACAGCATCGCCAACGGCCCCGAATTCAGTATGCCGACCGCTCAATAAATCGTGTGTGCGCGATGGCGTCGGCACATTCGGCACCTCTCTTCGCCCCATAAGTCGCGATCGCGGGCAAGCGCGCTCCTACACGTCAACATCACCTAAGTAACAAGGTGCGAACATGAAAACCACACGTTTAACCATGGCCCAGGCACTGGTGAAGTTTCTCGATAACCAGTACGTCGAAGTCGACGGGGTTCAGAGTAAATTCGTCGCCGGGATTTTCACCATTTTTGGACACGGCAATGTGTTGGGCATCGGCCAGGCGCTGGAGCAGGACAGCGGCCAGTTGATTGTCCATCAGGGCCGCAATGAACAGGGCATGTGCCACGCCGCCATCGGTTTCGCCAAGCAGAACCTGCGGCGCAAGATCTACGCCTGTTCGTCATCGGTCGGGCCGGGGGCCGCGAACATGCTGACAGCGGCTGCCACGGCCACCGCCAACCGCATCCCGCTGCTGCTATTGCCAGGCGATGTCTATGCCAGCCGTCAGCCAGACCCGGTCCTGCAACAGATCGAGCAATTTCACGACCTGAGCATCAGTACCAACGATGCATTCAAGGCTGTGAGCAAGTATTGGGACCGGATCAACCGTCCCGAGCAATTGATGAGCGCGGCGCTCAACGCTATGCGCGTGCTGACTGATCCTGCTGATACCGGCGCCGTAACCCTGGCGCTGCCTCAGGATGTACAGGCAGAAGCCTATGACTACCCCGACAGCTTCCTGCAAAAACGTGTGCACCGCATCGACCGTCGCCCTGCCAGCGGAGCCATGCTCGGCGATGCATTGGCATTACTCAAAGGCAAACGCAAACCGTTGCTGGTGTGTGGCGGCGGGGTGCGTTACTCAGGTGCGGCGGACGCGTTGCAGGCGTTTGCCGAGCGCTTCGACATTCCGTTCGCCGAAACCCAGGCCGGTAAAAGCGCCATCGTCTCGGCGCATCCGCTGAACCTCGGTGGCTTAGGTGAAACCGGCTCGTTAGCCGCTAACCTGTTGGCCAGGGAAGCAGATTTGATCATCGGCGTCGGCACCCGTTACAGCGATTTCACCACCGCATCCAAATGGTTGTTCCAGAATCCTGACGTGCAGTTTCTCAACCTCAACGTCAGTGCGTTTGATGCGCAGAAACTTGACGGGGTGCAAGTGCTGGCCGACGCCAAAGTGGCATTGGAGGCGTTGACCGAAGCGCTGGAAGAAAGCGGCTATCGCTCGGCCTGGGGTGACCAGCCACAACGGGCTCGGGCGCAGTTGGAGGCTGAAGTGGACCGTCTCTACGCGGTCGAATACCAGACTCAGGATTTTGTCCCGGAAATCAACGACCACCTCGACCCCGCGGTGTTACGCGAATTCATCGAGTTAACCGGCTCCTGCCTGACCCAAAGCAGGGTTCTGGGTGTGCTCAACCAGAGCCTGCCCAGCGACGCGGTGATCGTTGCCGCAGCGGGCAGTTTACCGGGGGATTTGCAGCGCGCCTGGCGCAGCACCGGGGTTAACACCTACCACGTCGAATACGGCTATTCGTGTATGGGTTACGAGGTCAATGCCGCGTTGGGGGTCAAGCTGGCCGAGCCGCAGCGAGAGGTCTATGCGCTGGTCGGCGACGGCTCTTACATGATGCTCCACTCAGAGTTGGCCACGTCTATTCAGGAGCGGTGCAAGGTCAACGTCATCCTGCTCGACAACATGACCTTCGGCTGCATCAACAACCTGCAAATGGGGCACGGGATGGACAGCTTTGGCACCGAATTCCGCTTCCGTAACCCGGAAACCCGCAAGCTGGATGGCGACTTCGTGCCGGTGGATTTCGCCATGAGCGCGGCCGCCTACGGCTGCAAGACCTACAAGGTGAATACCCTTCCTGAGCTGGAAGCGGCACTGATCGATGCGCAGAAACAAAGCGTGTCGACGCTGATCGACATCAAGGTTCTGCCCAAGACCATGATCCACAAATACCTGTCCTGGTGGCGGGTGGGGGTGGCCGAAGTCTCGACCAAAGGCACGACGGCCCAGGTCTTCGAGAAGCTGAATAAAGAATTGGCGAAAGCCCGCAAATACTGAGAACCCCTCCAGCGACCTGAAACACATCCAAGGGAGTACTGACATGGCATTGAAATTAGGCGTAATCGGGACCGGGGCAATCGGCCAGGACCATATCCGGCGCTGCAGCCAGACCCTGCTGGGCAGTCAGGTCGTGGCCCTGACCGATATCAATCTGGAGCAGGCCGCCAAGGTCGCCCGCGACCTGAACCTGACGGTCGAGGTGTATGCCGACGGGCACGCACTGATCCAGTCGCCGGAAGTCGAGGCGGTGCTGGTTACCTCCTGGGGGCCGAGCCATGAAGCGTTCGTGCTTGCCGCAATTGCTGCGGGCAAGCCGGTATTCTGCGAGAAGCCTTTAGCAGTGACCGCTGAGGGCTGTCGGCGGATCGTCGAGGCCGAAATTACTCACGGCAAACGGCTGGTTCAGGTTGGCTTCATGCGTCCTTACGATGAAGGCTATCGCGCCCTCAAAGCAGTGATCGACAGTGGTCAGATCGGCGAACCCTTGATGCTGCACTGCGCCCATCGCAACCCGACCGTCGGCGAAAACTACAAGACCGACATGGCGATCACCGACACCTTGATCCATGAGATCGATGTGCTGCGCTGGTTGCTCGATGATGACTATGTGTCGGTGCAGGTGGTGTTTCCGCGCAAGTCCGGCAAGGCCTTCGCTCACCTCAAGGACCCGCAGATCGTTCTGCTGGAAACCGCCAAAGGCACGCGCATCGATGTCGAAGTGTTCGTTAATTGCCAATACGGTTATGACATTCAGTGCGAAGTGGTAGGTGAGACCGGCATCGCTCGACTGCCGGAGCCTTCGCAAGTGCAACTGCGCAGCGGGGCGAAGCTGTCCAATGCGATCCTGATGGACTGGAAGGACCGCTTCATCGCGGCCTATGACGTCGAATTGCAGGCGTTTATTGATGGCGTCCGGGCAGGCCAGGTTGGCGGTCCTTCGGCCTGGGATGGCTATGCGGCGGCAGTCACCGCGGATGCCTGCATCGAAGCACAGAACAGCGGTGCTATCGTCCCGGTGAGCTTGGCGGATCGTCCAGCTTTTTATGTCTGATAGATCGCCTTCGCGAAAGCGGTGCCTCAAACACCGCAGTATTTGAAATAGAAGCCGCCATCAACAGGAGAACCCGATGCGCATTGGATTAGTGGGATATGGCAAGGGTGGGCGCTATTTTCACGCGCCTTTGATCGCCAGTTTGCCCGGTGCGACGTTCGTCGGCGTGGTGACCCGTTCGCCGGAGCGGCGTCGGGAGCTGGCGCAGGACCACCCCAAAGTGGCGGCGTTCGATACGCTCGCCGAGCTGGTTGCCAGCGGCATCGATGCCGTGGTGATTTCCACGCCATTGGCATCGCGCAGGGCGCTGATCCTCGAGGCGATCGGGCTGGGCGTGGCGGTGGTCAGCGACAAACCCTTTGCCAGCGATGCGGCGCAGGCCCGTGAGTTGGTCCAGGCCGCAGAGCAGAAGGGCGTGTTGCTCAGCGTCTATCAGAACCGGCGCTGGGATTCCGACTTCCTGACGGTGCGCAAACTGATCGACAACGGCGTGTTGGGCGACATTAGCCGATTCGAATCCAGGGTCGAACGCTACTCGCCTAAATCGGTGGGCAAGGTGAGCGGCGGCGGGATGCTGCGTGATTTGGGTAGCCATCTGGTGGATCAGGCGCTGTTGTTGTTTGGGCCGGTATCACGGGTCTATGCCGAGCTGGATTTCGCCACCCAGGACACACTGCTCGATCACGCCTTTTTTGTTTCTCTAACCCATGCCAGCGGTGTGGTTTCGCACCTGTGGGGCAGCTGTTTGCAGAACTGCCCTGGGCCGCGCTTTCGGGTCAGCGGATCAGCGGGCTGTTACAGCGTCGAAGGTCTGGACGGGCAGGAAGCGGCCTCGCTGGCCGGTTTGTCACCCAAAAGCGAAGGCGACAGCTGGGGCGTCGAGGAACATCGACGCTGGGGCTGGTTCGAGCAAGGCGCGCAGCGCGAGCGCATCCCCTCCGAGCGCGGTTGCTGGGACGCGTTTTATCGCCAGTTACAGGACGCGGTTGAGGGCAGGGGGGCAAACCCGGTCGATCCGCGTGATGCGGTGGCGTCGGCAGTGGTACTGGATGCAGCCCGTTTAAGTGCTGAACAGGGGCGGGTGGTGGATCTATCGGTTTGATGGCCCGGTTGTTTCTGCAGTCAAAATGAAAATATAAAAATATTCTAAAATTTATTGATATAGAAATTATTTTCCAATAGAGTCGTTTCCAGGTTATCCATACAACAAAACCAACACTTGGAGACAGACCGATCATGAAAACCAGGATTCGCTTCACCTCTCTTGCCTTGGCCCTGATGTTCAGTAGCGGGGCCGCTCTGGCCGATTTGAAAATTGGCGTGAGCATGTCGCAGTTCGACGATACCTGGCTCACCTACTTGCGCGAATTCATGGATAAAAAAGCCAAGTCGATGCCGGACGGCGTCAGTCTGCAATTCGAAGACGCCCGCAGCGACGTGGTCAAACAGTTGAGTCAGGTCGAGAACTTCATCAGCCAGAAAGTCGACGCCATTGTGGTCAACCCGGTGGACACCGCCGCCACCCAAAAAATTACCGCCGCTGCGGTCAAGGCCGGTATCCCGCTGGTTTATGTCAACCGCAGACCCGATGATCTGAACCTGCCCAAGGGCGTGGTCACGGTCGCCTCCAATGACCTGGAGGCCGGTCAGATGCAGATGCAGTACCTGGCCGACAAGATGGGGGGCAAAGGCAATATTGTGATCCTGCTGGGGGATCTGGCGAACAACTCCACCCAGAACCGCACCAAAGGCGTTAAAGAGGTGCTCGCCAATTATCCGGACATCAAGATTACCCAAGAGCAGACCGGCACGTGGCTGCGTCAGAAGGGCATGGACCTGACCAACGACTGGATTACCCAGGGCAAAAAGTTCGACGCGGTTGTCGCCAACAATGACGAAATGGCGATTGGCGCTTCCATGGCACTCAAACAGGCGGGCGTTGAACAGGGCTCGGTCTTGATCGCGGGTATCGACGGCGCGCCTGATGGCTTGCACGCGGTGAAGAAAGGGACGCTGACCATGTCGGTGTTCCAGGATGCCAAGGGCCAGGCCGATGGCTCGATCGACACCGCGGTGAAAATGGCCAGGCACGAGCCCGTGGAACAAGCCGTCTGGGTGCCCTATCGCTTGATCACCCCGGAAAATGTCGATTCGTTCAAATAGCAGCTCTTTTGCCTCTTCCCAAAAATAAGAATGTCGCTTGAGGAGCCTGTCACATGTTTGCTTCAGCTACTGCTTCGAGTACCGCCAGGGCCGATCGATCGGCTGGCGCTGCTGCGACCGATACTGCCGATGTGCCCTATCTGTTGGAAATCATCAACGTCAGCAAAAGCTTCCCCGGCGTGTTGGCCCTGTCCAATGTGCAACTGCGCGTGCGCCCCGGTTCGGTGCTGGCGTTGATGGGCGAAAACGGCGCCGGTAAATCCACCTTGATGAAGATCATCGCCGGGATCTACCAGCCCGACAACGGCGAGCTGCGCCTGCGTGGCAAACCCGTCAGCTTCGACACACCGCTAGCCGCGTTGCAGGCCGGGATCGCGATGATCCATCAGGAACTCAACCTGATGCCGCACATGAGCATCGCCGAAAACATCTGGATCGGCCGTGAGCAACTCAATGGCCTGCACATGATTGATCACCGGGAAATGTTCCGCTGCACCGCCGCGTTGCTCGAGCGTTTGCGCATCAATCTCGATCCGGAGGAGTTGGTGGGCAACCTGAGCATCGCCGAGCGGCAGATGGTGGAGATCGCCAAGGCGGTGTCTTACGACTCCGACATTCTGATCATGGATGAACCGACGTCGGCCATTACCGACAAGGAAGTCGCCCACCTGTTCTCGATCATTGCCGACCTCAAGGCGCAGGGTAAAGGCATCATCTATATCACCCATAAAATGAACGAGGTCTTCAGCATCGCCGATGAAGTGGCGGTGTTTCGCGATGGTGCTTATATCGGCCTGCAGCGTGCTGACAGCATGGATGGTGACAGCCTGATTTCAATGATGGTCGGTCGTGAGCTGACACAGTTGTTCCCAGTACGTGAAAAGCCGATTGGCGACCTGCTGATGTCAGTGCGCGATCTGCGTCTGGATGGGGTGTTCCAGGGCGTTTCGTTTGATCTGCACGCGGGCGAAATTCTGGGGATCGCCGGGCTGATGGGTTCCGGGCGGACCAATATCGCGGAAACCATTTTTGGTATCACCCCCAGTGACGGTGGTGATATTCAGCTAGACGGCGTCAGCGTGCGTATCAGTGACCCGCACCTGGCCATCGAAAAAGGCTTCGGCCTGCTAACCGAGGATCGCAAGCTCAGCGGCCTGTTTCCCTGCTTGTCAGTGCTGGAAAACATGGAAATGGCGGTGTTACCGCACTACGCCGATGGCGGGTTTATCCAGCAAAAAGCCCTGCGCACGTTGTGCGAGGACATGTGCAAGAAACTGCGGGTGAAAACCCCGTCGCTGGAACAGTGCATTGACACCTTGTCCGGTGGCAACCAGCAAAAGGCTCTGCTTGCACGCTGGCTGATGACCAATCCACGGGTGCTGATCCTTGATGAGCCGACCCGTGGCATCGATGTCGGCGCCAAAGTGGAGATCTATCGATTGATTTCCTATCTGGCCAGCGAAGGCATGGCGGTCATCATGATTTCCTCGGAGTTGCCCGAAGTTCTGGGCATGAGTGACCGGGTCATGGTCATGCATGAGGGCGAGATGATGGGCATGCTCGACCGTAGCGAAGCGACCCAGGAGCGAGTGATGCACCTCGCCTCTGGTCATTCTGTTCACTAGCGGGTCAGCACGCAGCAGACCATGAGGATTAACCGCAATGAACGCGATTCTGGAAAATAAACCCACCGTAGCGGCGGTCAAATCGAAGCGACGCTTGCCCACTGAATTGAGCATTTTTCTGGTGCTGATCGGTATCGGTCTGGTCTTCGAAGTATTTGGCTGGATCGTTCGCGATCAGAGCTTTCTCTTTAACTCTCAGCGTCTGGTGTTGATGGTCCTGCAAGTGTCGATCATTGGTCTGCTGGCCATCGGCGTGACCCAGGTCATCATTACCACCGGTATCGATTTATCCTCGGGTTCGGTGCTGGCGCTGTCGGCAATGATCGCTGCCAGTCTGGCGCAAACCTCGGACTTTACCCGGGCCGTGTTCCCATCGCTCACCGATCTGCCAGTGTGGATTCCGATAGTCGCGGGGCTGGGGGTGGGGCTGCTGGCAGGGGCGATCAACGGCAGCATCATTGCCATCACCGGGATTCCGCCGTTCATTGCGACCCTGGGCATGATGGTGTCGGCGCGCGGGGTGGCGCGTTTCTACACGTCAGGCCAGCCGGTGAGCATGCTGTCGGATTCGTACACCGCCATCGGTCAGGGGGCGATGCCGGTCATCATTTTCCTGGTAGTCGCGGTGATTTTTCACATCGCCCTGCGTTATACCAAATACGGTAAATATACCTACGCCATCGGTGGCAACATGCAGGCGGCGCGAACGTCGGGGATCAACGTCAAACGGCACTTGATCATCGTCTACAGCATCGCGGGCTTGTTGGCCGGGCTGGCGGGGGTGGTGGCTTCGGCGCGGGCGGCAACGGGGCAGGCCGGTATGGGCATGTCTTACGAGCTGGACGCGATCGCTGCTGCGGTGATCGGCGGCACCAGCCTGGCCGGGGGCGTGGGGCGCATCACCGGAACCGTGATCGGTGCGTTGATCCTGGGGGTCATGGCCAGCGGATTCACGTTCGTCGGCGTCGACGCTTATATCCAGGACATCATCAAGGGATTGATCATCGTGGTCGCGGTGGTGATCGACCAATACCGCAACAAACGCAAAATAAAACGCTGAGTCAGTGCCGACGAATGGGGCGCTGCGGCGTGTCAGGGACAGTGCTTTCGCCGACGAACGGGCCCTTCTGGGCCCTTTTCTGTTTCCTTACGCGACTAGTTGAGCAAATCCGCGTCAATTATGTTGCTGAGTCAACACGCCGGCCTTAGACTGCCGCCCCTCATAAATTGAGTGTCAGGTGGCCCTTGGAGACGATGGCGCTTTTTCGGCAACGCTGAACCGCTCCTTAATTCGCCTTAATGCACGTATTTTTTATAGAGAAATCAATGACAAAGGACAAGTTGCTGGCGATGCCGGCCGATGACTACATGAATGCCGAGCAGCACGCTTTCTTCGTCGAGCTGCTGCAAGGCATGAAAGTCGAGATCCATGCGCGAATCGAGCAGAGTCGTATCGCTATCGAAAGCCTGGACACGCCTTCCGACCCTGCTGATGCGGCGTCGGTCGAAGAAGAGCGCCACTGGTTGGTCAACGTGATTGATCGTGATCAGCGCATGCTTCCTCAGCTGGAGATGGCCCTTGAACGAATTGGCAACGACAGCTTTGGCTGGTGCGAAGACAGCGGCGAGGCGATTGGCCTCAAGCGCCTGCTGATCAGCCCGACCACTAAGTACTGCATCGAAGCTCAAGAACGTCACGAGCAAATCGACAAGCACCAGCGTCAGGCCTGATCGGCTCTGGCGTTTGCTTTATAGGGGCATTCAAATGCCCCGGTAGAGTTGCGCCTGTTGTTCTATCCGTCTGAGCACGTCTTCACCCGTTAAATATTACCTGTCGATCTAGCACTAACGACTCATGGCTAATGGTTGTTGTCTGGCGTTTAATGCAGACAAATAACGATAAGTACAGGTGGGTGATAAACATGGCTGGAGACGGACTTCTCGTAGGGACGCTTGCGTCGCAGGCTCAGTCCCCTGAACTGACCCCCCTTAAAAAATCGCCCTGGCTCGCACCGTTATTGCAGAGTCTGGCGCTGTGCCTGTTATTGCTGGCGATGGCCTTTAGCGGTTTGTCGGTCTACGTGTGCTTGCCAGTGGCGGTGTTGCTGATCTGGCTGCCGCGCTTGCTGACCCGTCAGCCTTCTTCGGTCGTGGCCCAGAGCAGCGGCACCGATATCGCCCAGCTGACCCGCGACTTGTCCCGTACCACCAGCCATAACGCGCTCTCTGCGGCAGGCGTGGCCTTTTCCGTACGCCAGCTGGCGGCCAGGATTCAGTCGCAGCTCGATGCCGCCGAGCAGATTGTCAGCAGCGCCGACGTGATGATCACTACCGAGCAGGCGACCTCCCAGCTCAGCCAGCAAGCGCTCACGGCGGCCAGCGAGGCCAGGCAGAGCAGTGATGCCGGACGCACCGTACTGGCTGAATCCATCACCCGTATGCACCAACTGAGCAAGCGTGCCATTGGCAGCCGTGAGCTGATCGAAGCCCTCAGCCAGCGCAGCGAAGAAATTCAACGTGTCACCCTGGTTATTCAGTCGATTGCCAGTCAGACCAATCTGCTCGCGCTCAATGCCGCCATCGAAGCTGCCCGTGCGGGCGAGCACGGGCGTGGCTTTGCCGTGGTCGCTGATGAGGTGCGCGGTCTGGCCGGTCGTACCGCCAGTGCCACTGAGGAAGTCGGGCAGATGGTGGCTGACATTCAGCAGCGCACCGGACAAGTGGTCGAGCAGATCCGACAGCTGTCCACTGATCTGGACAGCGGCGTGGAGCAGGTCGAACACACCGGCAAGCATTTGGAAAACATTGCTCGCCTGGCGGCCGGTGTAGAGGCACAAGTCAACGGGATTGCTGCGGGTGCACAGAACAATCAGGAGCAACTGAGCGGATTGTTTACCGCTGTAGAGCAAATGCGCAGTGATTTGGCGATCAGTGACGAGCAGACGCGGCAACTGGCCAGCGCCGCGGTGCAGATGGAGGGGCAGGCAGAGAGCATCAGTGAGCGCCTGGCCCAGGTCGGGCTGGACGATTATCACCAGCGTATCTATGACCTCGCCCGCGAAGGTGCCCGCCAGATAGCCGCGCAATTCGAAGCCGATATCGAGCAGAACCGCATCAGCGTCGAGGACCTGTTCGATCGCAGTTATCAATTGATTCCCAAGACGTCGCCGAGCAAGTTCCAGACGCGATTTGATCGTTATACCGATCAGGTGCTTCCGTCGATCCAAGAGCCGATTTTGCCGAGCCACGAGGGTCTGGTCTTTGCCATTGCCTGTACGCAGCAAGGCTACGTACCGACGCATAACAAGGTGTTCAGCCAGCCGTTGACCGGTGACATCAAGCTCGACACGGTGCAGAACCGCACCAAGCGCAAGTTCGATGACCGCACGGGCATTCGTTGTGGCAGCCATCAACAGCCGGTACTGCTGCAAACCTACACCCGCGATACCGGCGAACTGATGCACGACTTGTCGGTGCCGATCATGGTCAAGGGGCGCCATTGGGGCGGCCTGCGCCTGGGCTACAAGCCCGAAGGTCTGCCGCAACCCAAGCGCGGGTAGGGCCTTTCTGAATGTTCAGGCGATTCCACCTCCCAAGGGCCGGGAATCGCCCTCGAAATATGTCTGCCGCCGATGATGGGTTTTTGATGGCTTCATTCAAATGAATGCAGTCGTTACGTCGTTTAATCGGCTTTATTCGTCTGCCTTGCAAGACTTATTAGTTAATTGACTCTCTAACTTCTTTGTTGTGTGTGGGACGATTCTGAAATCGTCTTGAGTGCCTTGACGCCTGTGTATGGCTGAGCAAGCTGTTTTAAATCAGAAGTGTTTATTGATTTAAGCCGGCTGATTTTCAGCGGTGTCATACAGGGCGAAAATACCATGAGCGTGATAGAAACAACCCAGCAGGCTGCGGGCAGCGGTGCCCCGGAAATGCGCCGTGTTACGCTGCGCATCGGTCTGTTTTTCGACGGGACAGGCAACAATCGGATCAATAGCCACATCGCGGCTCGTTGCCGTGCGCAGGTCGTGATAAATAACGCACACATCAGGGAGTGCGCGGGGCGCCATACCCAGCCTGCCAGTAGCTACAGTAATGATCTAAGCAATGTGGCCAGGTTGTATGAGCTTTATTCTCGGCAGTCCAAAGTAAGGGCTACGAAGAATGGAGGGTGCGCGTGCTGGCCGATTTATATAAGCGGCATCGGCACAACGTCCGGGAAGTGCGATTCAGTGTGGGCTGGCCAAAGTTTCGGACGTGGCAGCACGGGTGTCATCGCCAAGGTTGCCAGGGGCGTTAAAAAGCTGGGTGCCGTGCTCGACGCTTTCAAGGCCGAGAACCCAGGGTGCGTTATCGAGGGGCTGGAGCTCGATCTTTTCGGCTTCAGTCGCGGTGCTGCAGCCGCCCGGCACTTTGCCAATGAAGTGTTGAAGCAGGCAAAAGGTGCCCTTGGCCCCTTACTCGACCAGAAGCAAATCCCATGGAGTCCAGATTTCGCCTGGCATAACGCAAGCGTGAGATTGAAAGTGATCGGCTTGTTCGACACCGTCGCGGCCATGGGTAGTCTCAAAGATTGGGGTAATGTTCGGGACGCCGCGAACCGGGGGATCAACCTCTACCTGCCTCCAGGGTCGGCACAACAGGTGTTGCACTTGGTCGCTGGCGATGAGTTGCGGCGTAACTTCGCCTTGAACAGCATCGCCCCGGACTGGCCGAGGGAGGTCGTGGTGCCAGGGGCGCACTCGGACGTTGGCGGTGGCTATCATCCGCAGGTGTGGGAAAAGCTATTTCTGACCCGACCGCGCCGAAGCATCGTAAGCCTCGATACGAACTGTCACGCCAGCGCTGCCTGGCTGGAAAGTGAGTTGGATCTGCAGGCGATTGATGCCAGTCAATGGCTCGATCCTCTGGATGTGGGGGCTTCGTTGTGCGTCGAATGTTGTGAGAACTATCCCGGCGCAGGCAGCAACAAGGTCGGCGTTAAAGCTGTCCTGGCCGCTGTGAGTCTGGAACGTCGTGTATTCGGCCATCTTTCCAGGGTCTATTTGCGCGTGATGCACGCGCTGGCCTGTGCCGAGGGGGTGCCTCTGGGGCCGATACCGGACACCCCCGAGTTGAGGCTTGTACCCGAGTTGCAAGTGGTTGCGCAAAAGCTGATTGCCTACGCCAAGGGCGGCCCCGACACGCTCGATGAAAGTGAGCGGCGCATGTTGCGCCAGCGCTATATCCATCGCTCCGCTCACTGGAACGCCGCAGTCGTTAGTGGTGGCAGTCTGAGTGACGCCGTTTTCGTCCATGCGCCTCAGCCTGGCGGACGTGTTCATCACCCCCACGTCAGCCAGCCCGGTTATCCCCGATAAGGTGTCCCCGATGAAGTATCAGCAAAGGGTTGGGCGAAGAGCCAGTCCTGGGGTTTTGTTACAGGTTATGTAACGAAGCTATGCGGGCGATAGCTTTTTCCCGGCTGGGCAAGTCTCTATGATGGCGCCATCGTTAGGTTGCTTGTGAAGTCCGGGGAGAATGCTCATGCACAGCAAAGTCGATGTCGCCGTGATGATAGGTACAGGGGTTCCCCTTTCAATGCGTGCTCAGGGGCGTCGCGTTTGTTGGGTGGTCTTGCTCAACGGAGAGCGCCGAGGAACCGCTTTTTCCACCCGCAGCGAAGCCGAAGAGTGCCGCGCTGCATGGGCCGCTCAATTGTCGATAGCGGCCTGATCGAGCGGTCGATGCGGCGTTGGTACTACTTGGCCTGATGCAGCCGCTCATTGAGTTCATCTACAACGAGCGCCCATTCGGCGTCTTCGCGCAATTCTTCTTTCAGGAATCGCGCCTGTTGCGGTGTCCAGAAGTCGGCCTCGGAGAGCTTGATGTTTTCTGGCAGAAAGTGGCTGGAGACGAATGCATCGATACTGGCCGGGTCTGACTCAAGGCCCAGTTGTTCGAAGAGGGTGGCCAGCGTAGGCGTAGTCAATTCCATGTGATCTCCTTGACGGGAAAACCCCGTGCGGTGGTGGGCGCCGTTAATGTCGTTAATAAAACGGTGGCAACGTATCAGAGGCCAGCGCCCGGCAAGAGTTCGACGGGATAAGCGGGCAGTGACAGATTCTTCTCGTACTTGATCCTGAGCGCCGATGACCAGTAACGGTAACCGGCGAGTACTGGCCCCTTCCGACGGCAGTGAACTAGAGGCTCAAAGCACCTGCATCGACCGCTTCTTTCAAGGCTTTGGCAGCTTCTTTTGCGGCAGTCGCAGCGACATCCGCTGTTTTGAACCACCGGTCTTTTTCGACTTGGTGGTAGCTGATTGCGTTTTTTGCTTCTTTGGCGCGCATCACGATTACAGCCTGGAACTCGCCGTCGACTTCCTTGGCTTCGCCCCAGATGAAGAACTCGCCAATATCAAATTCAATCACTATTACCTTCCCATGGATGACGAGTTACTACTCTACGGCACGCAGGCGTATCGTCTGTCTTTTTTTGATGTTGGCGAGTATGGCAGTTGTTGAGGTAGACAGGCGGGGTTTAGTACTTATGATGACGAATGACAGGTTATCGGGGCCGGGTCCTAACGAGTGGATTTCTGTTTTTCGCGTCGTCGCCGGACGAAAGGTATATACCCTGTAGGGGGGGCTAGCCGGTAGAATCGCGTTTTTATTCCTGACTTCGTTGCCTGCTATCCTCTGGCAACCGAAAGCGTGATTTCCTGCAAGGCTGGACGCCCGGGTGGCGAGACGCCGAGTCGGTTATCCATTAATATTCTGTGCGGGGTTGTTGGCAGGCATCCGGGCTATAAGTTGACGATCCTCTTCGAAACGTCAGGGATGCTGGATCAAGGTCAGTCAATAATTTTTGTGCGACGAACAGGGACGATAAATAGCTGTATCCACCCCGTTTTGTGTGGTGCTCGAACGTTGTCGGGCAAGATCATTTTCAAGTTAGAGGACTCTTCATTGGCAGTAAGTAATCTGGATATGCACGCATTATTCGTGCTTGGCGATCTTCGTGCCAAGCTGGTCAAGCAGTTCCAATCCCGTTTTGTCTATGTCACCGAGCAAACCGCCGAAGGCATTTACATCGCTGAAATTGATACCGAAACCGCGTTGGTGGTAGACGACAAACCGCGTCTGGAACTCAAAGTAGGCGATCACTTTCGTGCAGCCGTATTGCCCAGCCGTGAAGGTGGCAAGTTCGAACTGAAGTTTCGCGATATCAAGTTGACCGTCTATGGCCTGGGTGATTACGCCTACGTTAATACACCCGACGGCCACGGTATTGTGTTCAAGGAAGGTCATGCCGTGGTCACGGTCTTTGCCGCCAACGAGCAGTTGCAAGGTACGTTGAGCAAGACCTTGAAAGCCGTTACCGGCAAAGCCGCGAAATGGCGCAAGGGTGAGCTGACATTCAAGGCCAGTGAATAACACGAGAACAAGACGCTACGGTTTGCCCGAGCGTGAACGCGCGTACACCTTGTTAAGGCAACCACTCGAAGCCGGGTTCCGACGAAAAGGAACCTCTACTCCGATCTGCTGACAGAGTATTTTGAAGCCTTGGCTTCTCGTGCTCAGGCGAAGCTGTTTCCGGAAAAGATTGATTCGAGCTGCACAAGCATGAGAGGAATTCGTGCGCTATTGGTCAGCCTCGGCGATATCGTAAAGGGCGCGACTGAAGGCTGGTGGCTGCCCGCAGACATTGCGACCAAGGTCAGCGCCAGCTTGAAATGAGGCGGTGCAGCTGACATGCCGCGAATCAGCTGCCGCCCGAATCACCTTCGCTACGATCGCCACTGACCTCTGGCGGTACGTCATCCCCCGCCATGCGTTTGCGGAACAGTCCGGTACGGGCCAGCAGCAGGGTAGTGACCGGCACGGTGATAGACAGCAGTACCGGGATCAACCAGGCATGAATCACCGGTTCGGATTTAAGCGCCGAAAAATAGATGATCGACGCCAGCGCTACGCACCATGCGCCCAAGGTGGACGCCAATGCGGGTGGGTGCATGCGCTGAAAGAAGTCTTTCATGCGCAGCAGACCGAGGGCGCCGGTCAGGGCGAACAGGCTGCTGGCGACTAATAGCGCCGCAGTGATGATCTCGACCCAGAACGGCAGCACGCTGAGCGAATTCATTCGATCACCTCGCCGCGCAGCAGGAACTTCGCCAGCGCGAAGGAGGCGACGAAGCCGAACAGGGCAATCAACAGCGCGGCCTCGAAGTACATGTCGCTGGCGTAGCGGATGCCCAGCACCAGCATCATCAACATGGCGATGATGTACAGGTAGTCCAGAGCGAGGACCCGATCCTGTGCGGACGGGCCCTTGAACAGCCGAATAAAGGTCAGCACCATCGCCAGCACGAAGATGAACAGGCTGAGCAAAATGGCGTTGGAGAGCAGGGCACTCATTGGAAAATCTCCATCAGCGGGCGTTCGTAACAGTGCTTAAAGTGCTCGATGAACTGCGCCTCATCGTTCAGATCGAACACATGCATCAGCAACACGCTACGGTCCAGCGCCAGTTCGGACCACACCGTGCCCGGAATGACCGTAGTGATCATCGACAAGGCCGCCAGGCCATTGGCATCACGCAGGTCAAGCGGCACTTTGACGAACGCTGAGCGGGGTGGTCGCCGTTTAGCGTTCCATACCGTCCAGCTCACGGCAATGTTCGATGACACCACGTCGCATCCCACCCGCAGGAACAATTTCAGCATCACGCCTGGCCTGCGAATCCGTACCGGCAGGGGGCGCAACGGCTTCATCAGTAGGGGTGCGAAAACCCCAAGCAGTGCGCCGAGCAACAGATTGCCGGGGCTGAAGGACAGATTCAGCACCAGCCATAGCGACCAGAGCGCCAGCGATAGCCACGGGGCCGGGAACAGACGCTTCATGGCTGCACCTGCTGGGCGGCGGTGGTTGGACCGGGCAGTGGGCGGGTGGCCATGACTGACAGCACGTATTGCTGCGGGTCATGCAGGGCCGCCGCAGTGTCTTGGGTGTAGCGCAGCAGCGGCTCGGCTTTGAACGTGAGCGCAATGCACAAGCCCAACAGGATCAGGATGGGCAGGCACTCATTGCGCCGCAGCGTGGGCGAAGGTCGCTCTCTCGGAGCCCAGAAACGCTGAATGCCGACGCGAGAAAAGGCGATCAGCGAGGCCAGCCCGGAGAAGATCAACAGGCTAATCAGCGCCCAACTGGGACCTGAAACCGATTCGTCCTTGGCCACATCCAGCCCCAGTGGATTGAGCAAGGCACTGAGCAACGTCAGCTTGCCAATAAAACCGGACAGAGGCGGCATGCCAATGATCAATAAGGCGCAAGCAATGAAGCTCAGTCCAAGGAAGGCCATGGTTCTAGGAATCACCTGACCGACCACGGCTTTCTGTTCCTCATCGAGGTTTATACCCGGCAGTGGTTGCACCGATTGCACCGGGCGAGGCCGCTCCGCGTCTTCGAAGAGGGGGATTTCTTTGTCTGAACGCGAGCGTTCTATCAGTTCGGCCAGCAGAAACAGGGCACTTAGGGTCAGGGTCGAACTGACCAGATAGAACAGGGCGCCAGCGGTCAGGCTGGGTTGGGCAAAGCCGATGGCCGACAGCAGGATACCTGCCGACACCAGAATGCTCAGACTGCCCAGGCGCTCCAGACGTTGTGCGGCAAGAATCGCTACGGCGGCCGTGAAAATTGTCGCCATGCCGCCATAGATCAGCCAGTCACCGCCAAAAAACGCTGAGGCGCCTGCTTGCCCGGAAAATAGCAGGGTCCAGAGCCGCAGCACGGTGTAGACACCGACTTTGGTCATGATCGCGAACATCGCTGCCACGGGCGCGCTGGCTGCCGAGTAGGCCGGCACCAGCCAGAAGTTCAGCGGCCACATGCCAGCCTTGGCCAGGAACGCCGTGGCAAGAATAGCGGCGCCGGCATGCAATAGGCCGCGATCGGATTCGGGCACTAACGGGATCTTTATCGCCAGATCGGCCATGTTCAGGGTGCCGGTGACGCCATAAATCAGCGCCGCTCCAATCAGGAACAACGACGAGGCCACCAGATTGATGGTGATGTAATGCAGCCCTGTCGAGACGCGTGCGCGTCCCGAACCGTGGAGCATCAGCCCATAAGACGCGGCCAGCAGCACCTCGAAGAACACAAACAGGTTGAACAGGTCGGCGGTCAGGAAGGCGCCATAAAGGCCCAACAGCTGGATCTGGAACAAGGCATGAAAGCTGGCGCCGGCCCGGTCCCAGCGGGCCAGGGCGAAGAGCAGGGCACAGACACCGATGATCCCGGTCAGCACCAGCATCAGCGCGGAAAGATGATCGACCACCAGCACGATGCCAAAAGGCGCTTCCCAGTTACCCGGCAGGTATACGCCGATGGAGCCCGTGGTACCTGCCTGCTGGACCCCTATCAACAAACTGATCGAGATCGCCAGCCCAAGTAAGGTGGAGAGCAGGTTGATTCGGGCTTTCAACGGACGATGCTTTTCGCCGAGCATCAACATCAGGGCGGCGGTCAGCAGGGGGAGCAGAATGGGGGCGACGATCAGTTGATTCATCAACGTCATTCTTTAGGCTCCCGACCATCCACGTGGTCGGTGCCGGTCAGGCCTCGCGAGGCCAGTAGCAGTACCAGAAACAGAGCGGTCATGGCGAAGCTGATGACAATCGCCGTCAAGACCAGGGCTTGCGGCAGGGGGTCGGTGTAATTGAGCAAGTCTTGCGGCACTCCGTCCTTGATGATCGGTTCCTTGCCGATAAACAGGCTGCCCATGCTGAAGATGAACAGGTTGACCCCGTAGGACAGCAAGCACAGGCCCATCACCACTTGAAAGGTTCGAGGTCGCAGGATCAGCCAGACGCCTGAGGCCACCAGTACACCGATGGCGATTGCGATGACTTCTTCCATCAGGCGGCTCCTTGCGTTGCTATGGGTTTGGGCTGCGAGGTCGGTCGATGGCTTCGCACCGATTGGTGAGCCAAGGCCGTGAGGATCAGCAGCGTCGAGCCGACTACCACGGCGTACACGCCGATATCGAAGAACAGCGCGCTGGCGAAGTGGATATCGCCCAGCAGCGGCAATTGCAGGTGCGCGGTATGGGTGGTCATGAACGGGTAGCCGAGTGCCATCGAACCCAGTCCGGTGAACATCGCAAAAAACATCCCGGTGCCCATCCAGCGCAGTGGACGCAGACTCATTTGCGCCTCCACCCACTGCGTTCCTGCCACCATGTATTGAAGAATGAAGGCCACGGACATCACCAGTCCGGCGACGAATCCGCCGCCTGGCAAGTTGTGCCCGCGCATGAACAGGTACATCGACACCACGAAGGCAATCGGCAACAACAAGCGCACCAGCACAGCCGGCACCATCATGAAGCCCAATGCGGTGTCACTGGCGCTACGCGGATTAACCAGGTCGGTGACCACGTCACGCGCCAGCAAGCGCTGCTGAGCGGGCAGCGGAATGCTTTCCTTGGGAGGGCGGAAACGTCTTAACAACGCGAATATCGTCAGGGCGACGGCCGCCAATACAGTGATTTCGCCCAAGGTATCGAAGCCGCGGAAGTCCACCAGCATCACGTTTACCACGTTGCTGCCGCCACCTTGAGGCAGGGCGCGGCTGAGATAGAACGAGGAGATCGTATTGGGCGTTGGCCGAGTCAGCATCGCATAAGACAGCAGCGCCATGCCGCCACCGACCAACACTGCCAGCAGCAAGTCACGCAGACGGCGTGCCCGAGCCTGGCTGAGGGTGCTCGGCAGTGGCGCGACGTTTTCGTTGCGTCGTGGCAGCCAGCGCAGGCCCAGCAGAATCAGCACGGTGGTGACTACCTCCACCACTAACTGGGTCAGGGCCAGGTCCGGGGCAGAGAACCAGACGAAGGTGATGCAGATCATCAATCCGCAGACGCTGACCATGGTCAATGCCGCGAGACGGTGATATTTGGCCTGCCATGCGGCGCCCAGTGCGCAGGCAATCGCAATCAGCCACAGCGTCACGAACACCGCCGAGCCTGGAATCTTTGGTCGATCACCCCAGGTCAGGCCACTGTGGTAGAGCGGAATCAGTCCGCCAACGAAAGCGACCAGGACCAGCAGAAATAGCTGGGCCTGCAGGCGGCGGGTGCTGATCTTTCGCTCGAAACGCCGTGCGCAACGCACCATCAATACCAGGCTGCGCTCGAACAGATGCTTGCCATTGAGGCGGGAGACCAGGGGCGCACCGGTAAATCGCTCCTGTTTGAAGGCCGGGCGCAACAGCAGATACAGCACGATGCCGCCGACCATGGCCAGCAGGCTCATGATCATCGGCGTATTCCAGCCATGCCAGATCGCCAGGTTGTATTCGGGCAGCGTGCCCCCCACGACCGGCCGCGCGGCAGTGGCCAACAGCGGGCCCACGGACTGCGCGGGGAAGATGCCGACGATCAGGCAGGCCAGCACCAGTAGTTCAACAGGTGCGCGCATCCAGCGTGGCGGTTCGTGAGGTGTATGGGGCAGGTCGGTGGCTTTTGGGCCGAAAAATACATCCACGGTAAAGCGCAGCGCATAGACAACGCTGAAGCTCCCGGCAATGGTCGCGATGACAGGCAGAGCCATCTCGACCCACGCGGTAGAGGAGATGAACACGGTCTCGGCGAAGAACATTTCCTTGGAAAGAAAGCCGTTCAGCAGCGGAATCCCGGCCATTGACGCACTGGCGACCATGGCCAGGGTGGCGGTATACGGCATCATCTTGATCAGGCCGCTGAGCCGCCGAATGTCGCGGGTACCGCTTTCATGGTCGATGATCCCGGCGGCCATGAACAGCGAGGCCTTGAAGGTGGCGTGATTGAGAATATGGAACACTGCCGCCACGGCGGCCAACGGACTGTTCAGGCCAAGTAGCAGGGTGATCAGGCCCAGATGGCTGATAGTCGAGTAGGCCAGCAGGCCTTTGAGGTCGGTCTGGAAAATCGCTGTGTAGGCACCCAACAGCAACGTGCAGGCGCCGGCCCCGCCGACGATCCAGAACCATTCTTCAGTGCCCGACAATACCGGCCAGAATCGCGCCAGCAAAAATACCCCGGCCTTGACCATGGTCGCTGAGTGCAGGTAGGCCGAAACCGGGGTTGGTGCGGCCATGGCGTGGGGCAGCCAGAAGTGAAAAGGGAACTGCGCGCTCTTGCTCAAGGCGCCAATCAGTATCAACGGCAGCAACACCGGGTACAGGGCGTGGGCACGAATTTCGTCACCCGCCGCCAGCACTTTGTCCAGATCATAGCTGCCGACCACATGGCCGAGCAGCATGACCCCCACCAATAAGGCGAGGCCGCCAGCCCCGGTGACCACCAGCGCCATGTAGGCGCCTCGGCGGGCGTCGGCGCGATGGTGCCAGTAGCCGATCAGCAAGAAAGAGAAAAGACTGGTCAGCTCCCAGAAAAATACGATCTGGATCAGATTGCCGGAGATCACCAGGCCCAGCATGGCGCCCATGAACGCGAGGAAAAAGGCGAAAAAGCGCGGCACCGGGTCATCAGGCGACATGTAATAACGCGCATACAAGGACACCAGCGCTCCGATGCCCAACACCAGTATGGAAAACAGCCAGGCAAAACCATCCATTCGCAGAACGAAGTTCAGACCCAGGCTGGGTAACCAGAAGAATTCCTGTCGAATCACGCCGCCGTCAGCGATCTGCGGGTACCACAGGGCGACCTGGACCGCGCCTATCAGACTCACGAGGCCTGCCAGGATGGATTCAGCGTTACGCGCATTGTGCGGCAAAAGGGCCGCGAGACAGCTGCCGATAAAAGGCAAAAGCAGTAGAACTATCAGGGACATAGGCTTCTAATCTGCTGGGAATTATCTGGAATCATACGTGGCAGGTCCCAGATCACCAACCCGCAAGCTGTGGCAGAATCCTACAAAGGCTGCAGGCAAGGGTAGTTGGGGGCCCGGCTTTGCGAGGGATTTGTTGTGACGGGGCGGTCGTTTTCGTGCCCTGAGGCTGTCCGTTAGCTAGGTGTTATTGGACTCAATCCGCCTCGCTCAATGCCTCACCTCGACCTTTTTCTTCTTCCACTGCCGCCTTGGCCCGCACTTTAAGCTCGCTGACAATCACTCCTGCAACGATTAACGCCGCACCGAGCAAGGCGATGGCGGGTAAGCGTTCGCCGGCCAGACGTCCGGCAATTCCGGCCCACACGGGCTCACCGGCATAGATCACGGTGGCACGGGTGGGCGAAACGGTTTTCTGCGCCCAGTTCATTGCGACTTGAATCGCCGCGCTCGCAGCCCCGAGGCCCACCGCGCTGATCACCAACAACCAGGAGAACGGTGGGAGCGGCTCTCCGGTCGGGACGACCATCAGAAACGACAACACCGAGGCGGTTGCCAGTTGCACCACAGTCACTCGCCGAACATCGACTTTGCCGGCGTAGGCGCCGATCAGAATAATTTCGCCGGCAATCGCCACCGCGCTGACCACGGTGGCTATTTCACCGGGGCTGAAATTCAGCGAGGCGCCATTAGGCCCGGACAACAGCATCAACCCGGCAAAGGCCAGGCCAATGCCCAGACTTGGCATCAAACCCGGACGACGTCCCAGCACCAGCCATTGCAACAACGGTACGAAAGGCACATACAACGCGGTGATAAAGGCAGACTGGCTGCTTGGAATGGTTTGCAGGCCGATGGTTTGCAGGCCATAGCCGAGCATGATCGACACACCGATGAAGACCCCGGCCTTGAACTCGAGCAGCGTCAGGTCGCGTAGAATTCGCAGGGAAAAAAGGGCCACGATGCTCGCGGCGGCGGCGAACCGCAGTCCGACGAAAAACAGCGGTCCACTGGAAGTCAGTGCATGCTGCACCAGCAGAAACGTCCCGCCCCAGATCACGGTGATCAGGATCAATACAGCTTCTGCTTTACTGATTCGTGGCGTCAGGCGGGTAGACTTCATGGTGTTCACCGGGCTATTGGGGCTTGCGTGTGACAAAGGTGAGACGCAGAATGCGTCGAAAGTGGGCAGTATACTGCGCAAATCGAATCAGGCGAGCAATATAGTGCACAAAGACATCGCTCAGAGAGCCCCGGTGCTACAACACGTCAGTCAGAATGTGCGCCGTTTACGCAATGCCGCAGACCTTAGTCAGAGTGCCTTGGCAGAGAAATCCGGGGTGAGCCGCAGAATGCTGGTGGCGATAGAGGCGGGCGAGAAAAACGTCAGCCTGGCAACCCTTGATCGGGTAGCCGATGCGCTGGACGTGGCATTCAGTGATTTGATCCAGGCCCCGGATGTGCGCGACCCCAGCCGCATCAACGAGGTCGCGTGGGCGGGACTGATCCCCGGCAGCAAAGCAGTGCTTCTGGCAAAGGCCGTGGCCAAGCGCGAAGTCGAATTGTGGGAGTTTTGCCTGGAGCCGGGTGAAGTTTATGCGTCGGAAGCCGACCCCGAAGGCTGGAGTGAGCAGGTCTATGTGTTCGAAGGTTGCTTGAATATCGGTCTGACCGATAGCGTCCACCGCGTTGAACGCGGCGAGTTCTACATGTTCGCCAGCAGTCAGGCCCATACCTACCGAAACGATGGATCGGTGGCTGTGCGGTTTGTGCGCAACGTGGTGCTGTGAGCCGTCCACGGAGGAGGGGTGATGGCTCGCGAACTGTTCGCCCATCAACAGCGTTTGAACACTGTGTAGGTTTGCTGGACTTTTTCACCGCCTGATTGCAGCCAAGGCCAAGAAAAGCGGTCATTTTTGATCAGGCATGCCCTGTGCAAGGTATGTGGCAGACATCACTTTTTGCTGCGCTTTTTGAAGGATAGGGGAATGACCGAGTCGCATTCAGGGCAGGCGATTTCTGCCGTCCGTACAGCCGATATTTTAATTGTAGGTGGCGGCCTGAGCGGCAGCATGTTGGCCGCGCAATTATTGAGACTGCCAGGTAAACGACGGATTTTGATTGTCGAGTCGCGCAGTGAACTGGGACGTGGCGAGGCCTACAGCGCGACTGAATTGGGCCACACCCTCAATGGCAACGCTGCACGCATGGGTGTCGATCCCGACAACCCTGATGACCTGACACAATGGCTGGGCGACTACATTGCGGCTGGCGGCTGGCCGGAGTCTGCCGAGCAACACGTACCCGTGGCAGAGCTGTTCCCGCCACGGGGTATTTTTGGTCTGTATGTGCAGCAACGATTGGCAGACGCGCGGGTGCTCGGAGCGCCATACGGATCTAGCCTGGAACATGTGCACAGCGAAGCAACTGATCTGGAAAGCAGTGACGCGGGTGTGCGTATCACCCTGAGCGATGGCAGCCAATTGCAGGGCACGTTCGCGGTGCTGGCCACAGGCATGTTCCCTGCTGCGCGCACCCCGCAACGCGAGTCCAGCGGGCTTAATGCAGCGTCTGTCGATCCTTGGGATGTCGACGCCATGCGCCAGCTCGATCCTCTGGCAAACGTACTGATCATCGGCTCGGGCCTGACCATGGTCGATGCATTGGTGTCCTTGCAACAAGCCGGGCATCGCGGGTTGATCGACGTATTTTCCCGTCACGGTCTGTTGCCCCACGTCCGCCGCCAGCCGCCGGTGTGGGTGGATTTTCTGGACGAAGATCACAGTATTCGCAGCACGCGGCAGTTACTGCGCAAGGTTCGCGAGCAATGCGAACAAGCCATTGCTGACGGGATTGATTGGCAGGCGCCGCTGGACACGGTTCGCACGCACATTGGCCGTCTTTGGTCCCAGGCCAGCGATGTGCAGCGTCGACAATTCGTTCGCCATGTGCGGCCCTGGTGGGAAAGCCATCACCATCGTTCACCGCCGCCAAGTGCAGCATTGCTGGCGCGACGTGTGGAGGAGGGACGGCTGACCATCCACGCCGCGTCATTGCAGGGGGTGGAAGTGCTGCCGACAGGACAGGTACAGATTCGCATCCGTCGTCGCGGAGAATCTGAGTCGTCGCACGTCATTGGCGATGCCTTGATTAACTCCACGGGCATCGAATACGACTGGCGTCGGGTGGACCGTGCATTGCCCAGGCAGCTTTTGGCGCGGGGCCTTGTCCGCCCAGGTCCGCTGGCGCTTGGGATTGCCGCGCAGCCCGGTGGTGCGTTGCTCGATGCGCAAGGGAACGTCTCATCGCGACTGTTCGCCATGGGCCCGCCGCTGCGCGGAATGTGGTGGGAAAGTACGGCAGTGACCGACGTTGCCAGTCAGGCCAAAGCCTTGGCGGAGCGATTGGCTTCGCTGGATAAACACTGACTCATAAAAAACGCCGCTCAGCGGATATGTGCTGAGCGGCGTTCGTTCACGTCACTGGGGTTCAATCCAGAGCGAGCGAGCAGTCCTTAGCGGATGCTGTTGATGCTGCCTTTGTTGCCAGTAACCTTGACGTTGACCTTCTTGAACAGGAAGTAGTCTTCAACGTTGACTTCGTAGCGAGGTGCGACGATCAGGTCGGAACCGGAGCTTTTCACAGCTTTGAACGCGGCGGCAGCTTTCACTGCGGAGATCGGGTCAGGCAGGCCGATTGCGGAACCGCCCGCACCACCGTAAGTAACGCCATCAGCGAACTGGGTATCGCCACCCACGCTCAGCCAGCCGAACAGGATCGTGGTAGACGATTCGCCGCTGATTTGTTCCCCGACTTTCACATCGGCTTTCAGGTCAGCGGTGACCGAGCCAGCGATCGGCGCGGTTGGCTGGCTCATGTTATAGCTCACGCAGCCGCTGGTTGTTGCGATCAGGGTGGCGACAGCGGCAGCAAGGTATAACTTCTTCATGTTTGGTGACTCCTGGTGGTTAGTGCTCGGGCATAAATAAGCCGGCGCAACCATAACGGGAGTCGATCCCTGAATCTGTCAGACGCTTCCTGCATAGAAGAAGGGTTCGTGACTAGGTTTAGTAGGGAATTTCGTACGGTAGTAAATAGTTAGTATTTTTCCCCGGAAATGCTGGGTTTGAGCGGTTGAAGAGACTTTTTTCTGATCCAAACGCTACGGTCCTACACCTTTTTAATCCCGTTCCGTGCCAGACACCCGATTGGCGTTCAGATGGACAGCTGGAGCACACGATCCCCTGTCGTCTGTTCACTGGGACGCCGTTTGTTCACTGCCAGCTCGCCAATCTTGATCAACCGGGTCCGCGTGACGTTGCGGCTCAACCCGAGCAGGTTGGCGGTGTGCACCTGGTTGTAATGGCTGAAGCGATAGGCCGCGCGCAAGAGGGCGTCTTCGACTTTTTCGTGCAGGGCGCCCGCTTGCTCTTCGAACAGGGTCTGGAACGCTCGCGTCAGCAGCGCCTCGGCGGATTCGTCGACAGGCGCCGAATCATCCAGGCGCTCGATGCGCATGTTCGACAGGCGCAGATCGTCGTGCTGGATCAACCCGTTGCGGCAGATGAGCAGGGTGTGGTGGATGACGTTTTCCAGTTCGCGGATATTGCCTGGCCAGCTGTAGCTCCTGAGTTTGTGTTCGGCTTCTGCGCTGATGCTGATCGGGCCGTAACCCAAGCGCTTGCTATAGACCTCGATGAAGTGCCGGGTCAATGGCAGGATATCGCCGGGACGCTCGCGCAGCGGACTCAACTCCAGGCTGACCACGTCCAGCCGGTAATACAGATCCTCGCGAAAATGCCCTGCATTGATGGCTTTCTCCAACTGCACGTTGGTGGCCGCCAGGACCCGCACATCAATGGGGATGCTTTTGCGTGAGCCCAGGCGCACCACTTCACGCTCCTGCAACACCCGGAGCAGTTTTACCTGGATAGGCATTGGCAGATCGCCTATCTCATCAAGGAACAGCGTGCCGCCATTGGCCTCTTCAAACCAGCCGGCTTTAGCGCTGAGGGCGCCGGTGAAGGCACCTTTTTCGTGACCGAACAACTCGGCCTCGACCAGCGATTCGGAAAAGGCCCCGCAGTTGACCGCCACGAAGGGGCGATTGCGCCGGGCACTGAGGTTATGGATATGGCGCGCGACCAGCTCCTTGCCGGTGCCGGTTTCGCCGATGATCAACACACTGGCTTCACTGGGCGCGACCTGCTGCACATGCGCCAACAGGGCCTGGGATTTTGGATCTTCGAAGACCTGGGCGGTGGCCCGTATCGACGTCGCCAAGGCTGGAGATGGGGGTAAGGTCAGAAGCTGCATGGGCATCTCTATCACTATGAGTAGAAGGTCGGGACAGGCAGAGATCGGTTCAATGCCCAGTCACCCAGTTCGTGGAGTTTGTAATCCACAGGATCGTGCAAGGTCTGAGTGCGCAGATTGCGCCAATGCCGGTCGAGTCGCAGGGACGCGTGGGTCGAGCGTGCCCCCGTTACCTCGAACAGCTTGCTACACAGCTCAAGGCCTTGGCGGGTGGCGGCGACTTTTGCGGTGGCGATCGCTGTTGCCAGATTGCCGCGCTCCTCGCTGCTCAGATCCGGGCCTTTGGCCCAAGCGGCATCGAGCAATTCGGCGGCCCGTTCTACCAGCAACCGCACACCTTCCAGCGCTACCCAGAATTCCCCGTAGTGTGCCAACACATAAGGGTCCTGGCGGATGTCCTCGGCAGTGGATTTGAACCAGGTGCGGGTTTCGGTGAGGGTGTATTGCCGCGCTTCATTGAAGGCTCCCTCGGCGATACCGAGAAACATATGGGTGAACGTCAGTTGCGCGATCAGCGGACGCAAGCAGGCGAAGGGCGTGCTCAAAGGGCCGGGATCAAGGAGCAATTCCGACTCGTCGACCCGCACCCGCTCAAAGCTGGCACTGCCACTGTCGGTCTGACGCTGGCCCATGTTGTTCCAGTCTTTATGCAGGGTGATACCGCTGCGTCCGCTGGGGATGGCGGCGATCAGCAACTTGCCGCCCGCCGTTTCGTCCACGGCCGAAGCGATCAGCATTTGTGAATCACTGGCCCCGGAGCAGAAGCTTTTTTTGCCGGAGAATTCCCGCCAGCCGTTGAATGTTTTGACGACAGTGCGCGTGTCCAGCGGGTTGAGGGCGTTGCCCCAGAACCAATTCTTGCGCGCGGTTTGCTCGAACCAGGGCTGCCATTGTTCCGGCTTGGCGAACAGGCGCACGGTGGCCAACATCAAATGATGGAAACCGAAGACGTGAGCGATGGAGCTGTCGACCTTGGCGAACTCGCGAACGACGTTCAAGGTTTCACTCCAGCGCCCACCTAGTCCGCCATATTGACGAGGAATGCTTAACGCCAGCAGACCGCTTTCGCGCAGCGCGTCGCGCTCGACTTTAGGGGTACCACCCCGTTCATCGCGCTCGGCAGCGGTTTCGGCAAATTGTGCAGCCAGTTTTTGGGCTGTCTGCAAGGGCGTGGACGGGGCGCTTGGCGGCTTGGCAGTCACACGGGTTTCCTCAATGATGAATGCAGGGTCGGACGGGCGGGTCATGCACCCCCCCCGATCCTGTTCAGGCTGTGTGAGCAGGCTTACCCGCGAAAACGGTATGTCAGGCGCAACCGATCACTTGGCCTGAGGCGGCAAGTCATTGGCGATCATTTCGCCAAACGGACCGGTCAGGTTGGTGATCCCGCGACCGGCCAGGCTCGCGTAGGGTTCGGGCAGCAGCGGGAATACCAACTCGGCAAAACGATAGGCTTCTTCCAGGTGTGGATAACCGGAGAAAATGAAACTCTCGATCCCCAGGTCCGCATACTCTTTGATCCTTACCGCGACCTCTTGTGGATTGCCCACCAGCGCGGTGCCAGCCCCGCCACGAACCAGGCCGACACCGGCCCACAGGTTCGGTGCGATTTCCAGATTATCCCGGCGCCCGTCGTGCAGCGCCGCCATGCGCCGTTGGCCCTCGGAGTCGAAGCGTGAAAACGACTTCTGCGCGGCCGCGATGGTTTCGTCACTGATGTGTTCGATCAGGGTATCGGCGGCTTTCCAGGCCTCTTCGCTGGTTTCACGCACAATCACATGCAGACGAATACCGAAACGCACGGTGCGTCCCTTGCGTGCGGCCCGTTCGCGAACGTCAGCGATCTTCTCGGCGACGGCGGCGGGTGGCTCGCCCCATGTCAGGTAGACATCCACCTGGTCGGCGGCCAGTTCGTGAGCGGCCTCGGAAGATCCACCGAAGTACAGCGGCGGGTAAGGTTTCTGAATCGGTGGGTACAGCGCTTTGGCGTTCTGCACGCGCAAGTGCTTGCCTTCAAAATCCACAGCTTCGCCTTGCAGCACGCGACGCCAGATGTGCAGAAACTCGTCGGTGACTTCGTAGCGCTCGCTGTGATCGAGATAGATACCGTCGCCACGGTTTTCATCCGGGTCGCCGCCAGTCACCACGTTAATCAACAGTCGGCCACCGGACAGTCGATCCAGGGTTGCTGCCATCCGCGCGGACACGGTCGGCGAGATGATGCCGGGACGGATGGCCACTAGATACTTCAGGCGCTCGGTCAATGGCACCAGCGCCGAGGCGATGACCCAGGAGTCTTCGCAAGAGCGACCGGTGGGGATCAGTACCCCGTGATAACCCAGGTCATCTGCTGCCTGGGCCACTTGTTTGAGGTAATTCAGGGTGACGGGGCGGGCGCCTTTGGTGGTGCCCAGGTAATGGCCGTCGCCGTGAGTAGGGAGAAACCAGAAAACATCCATGACAAATCCTTCAAACAATGTGCAGCCAATTTTTTATGGACGCCGAACAGCGGTACGGCGCGTTATGCAGTAGGGCAAAAAAAGCGGTGTCTCAATCGATGATGAAGTTCACGGGCTCTGAGCAAGAGCTGTACCAACGAACACCCCCTCGTATTCACACCTTGGGCAGCGCTGGCTAACGTCAGTCACCTGTTCACTGGCAACGCTTTTGTTGAATGACTGTTGCCGGGTAAACAGTTGCTGGGCCAACACTGCGTCGAGTCAGTGCTAGTTATAAAGCCTCTGAGTTATTCCGCAAAAGAACCTAATTCCATATTTTTATAACTTTTTTATATATGTGAGTCCTGTGCTCAGGGCCCTGCAAGGCTTGCAGTGCTACGCGGGGCTTCGGATATCGGCTGCGAGGCCCGACACGCTTAAGGCGCCGTCATAGGCGCGCACGTAGACGCATCATGCAACTGATGGCATGGGACATGGTTTGTGTTTGATCATCGAAAAAGGTACTTCAGTACCGAGAGTCGTCAAACGGCGGTTATGGAGAAACTCAGCCCTGTGATAATTTTCGCCGTCCAATAAAAACTCCCAAAGGACGATCGAATGCACTCAAATGGAAGACTGTGCGCACCGTTTCTCTTTCTTGCCTGCGCGGCTTTGTTCGGCACCTCCGCAGCTGCGGATACGGAAAAGCCAGATATCGACAACCTCGTGCAAGACGCCGCCCAGTCGGTCATGCAGCAGTACAAGATTCCCGGCCTGGCTATTGCAGTTACCGCTAATGGTAAGCAAAGCTTCTACAACTACGGGGTGGCCTCCAGGGAAACCGGGCGAAAGGTCACCCGCGATACGCTGTTCGAGATCGGATCGATCAGCAAAACGTTCACGGCGACCCTGGCCACTTACGCTCAGGTCAACGGTCGGCTCGCACTCAGCGACAACCCCGGCAAGTATCTGCCGCAGCTCCAGGGCAGCCAGTTGGACAAGGTGACGCTGATCAACTTGGGGACTCATACGGCGGGAGGGTTTCCCCTTCAGGTCCCTGATGACGTCCAGAACAACGAGCAGTTGATGGACTACTTCAGGTCTTGGCAGCCCTCATTCGCCCCTGGCACCCACAGGACTTACGCCAACCCCAGTATCGGCTTGCTTGGGATGATTGCGGCCAAGAGCATGGACATTCCCTTCGATGAGGCTCTTGAGACCCAACTCTTTCCGAAACTCGGCATGCACGGCAGCTACATCAATGTGCCTTCGAACAAGATGTCGCTCTATGCACAGGGCTATAACAAACAGGACGCTCCAGTCAGGCTTAGCCCTGGCGTGCTTGCCGACGAAGCCTACGGAGTGAAAACCAGCGTCCAGGACTTGATTCGCTTCGTCGAGGCTAACCTGAACCTTGCCCAGACAGACGCCACGCTTAAGCGCGCGATCGCTGATACCCATATAGGTTACTTCCAGGTTGGGCCGATGACCCAGGACCTGATCTGGGAGCAGTATGGCTACCCGGTGAAGCTCGATACGCTACTGGAAGGTAACTCTGACAAGATGGCTTATGAGAGTCAGGCGGCCACCGAGCTGACGCCGCCCCAGCCCCCGCAACAGGCGGTCTGGGTAAACAAGACGGGCTCAACCAGCGGGTTTGGAGCCTAC
Organism: Pseudomonas sp. ASL8; assembly: GCF_056680355.1. Lineage (NCBI taxonomy): Bacteria > Pseudomonadati > Pseudomonadota > Gammaproteobacteria > Pseudomonadales > Pseudomonadaceae > Pseudomonas > Pseudomonas sp. ASL8. The sequence goes on from NZ_CM155278.1 coordinate 3,479,881, forward strand.
GTTGCCTTCATTCCGGCGAAGAAGCTCGGCATTGTGATCCTGGCCAACAAAAATTATCCCAACGAGCACCGGGTTCGTTTGGCGTATCAAATCCTGAGCAAATTGGATTGCTGCTCGCGAGCAGAGCACTGAGGTCAAGTGCAGAGCGTGCTGACGTATGATCCGAATGGGTAAAAAAATATAAATAAATATCATATTGAGATAAATGGTCATAAAAAATTACTACGCTCCGCGCCGAATGTGCATCGAGTCACGCTTTATTTTGTGGGGGCGTAGTAATGGATTTTGGCAATGTCGGGTTAATAGTTGCGGGCTTGTTTGGTGGATTTATCGTCGGAATGCCGGTTGGATTCGAATCGGCACCGCAAGACGTTCCCTGCCAGACGCAATGACAGGCCGGTGGCGCGAAGCGTTTATCGATGGAGTTTGCGACCGCCGGAGCGGAAGTTGAGCGTGGCGCCCACGCTCGCTCAGGGCTGTTGGTCAATACTGTCTGGGTTGCCGTCGCAGCCTATGCCCGGCTCAAAAAGGAGATACCAACATGTTCCTCAATTGGTCTGATCTCGTTGCCACCATCAAGAAAAGCTTTGGTTTATTAGCTAAATCCAATCCGAAAATGGTCAGCGCTTACCAGGCGCTGGATGAAGCATCCGCTGAGAACAACGTGCTGGACGCCAAGACCCGGGAGTTGATTTCCCTGGCCGTGGCCATCACCACCCGCTGCGACGGATGTATCGGTGCGCACTCTGAAGCGGCGATCAAGGCCGGTGCCAGTCGCGAGGAAGTGGCCGCCGCGCTCGCCACGGCCATTTCGTTGAATGCCGGTGCCGCGTACATCTTCTCGCTGCACGCACTCGAAGCTTACGATGCCTTGAAGAGCTAGCGTCCTGCCTTGAGCGGTCAGGAAATGCCTTGCTGGCTGGCAGGCGCATGGGTATGTCTTGCCAGTCAGCGGTTTCTGTCCGGATCGCGGCTATTCGCTACAGGCCATTTGCCATACCATCGGTCCATTCAATGGAAAGAGAGGATACGTACGTGAGCAGTTTCCTGGACAAAATCAAGAACAAGATCAATGAGGCCTCTCCTGATCTGCTCGCTCGCACGTCCGAGTTGATGGAGAAAGGCAAGAAGGCCGCTGTTGAAATGGCTGACAAGGCCGCTCCCGTGATCAAGCAGGCGTCTGCAAAAGCCAGCGCTTATGCCCAGGAAAAATCGCCGATCATTAAGGCGCAGGCGATCAAGGCGCTCGAAGAAGCCAAGGTTCAACGTGCGGTTCTGCAAGAGAAAGCCCGAAACGACAAGGTGGCTCACGCTGAGTACGTAAGGACCATGTACTTGATGACCCTTACCCCGCGGTCACTGGCGTTCATCGACGAGAAATTCAACCATTACGGTCGCGCGTTGAACTTCATGTGCATCACGGGCGAAGTACTGGCGTCTGACAAGCGTTCTGAGGTGAGGATGTCTGCCAGCCATTCGCTCAGTGGCACAGGTGGCGGGTTTCTTTGGCAAGGGACCGGCTCGGTGAGCATGAATGTGTCCAGCCACTCCTTCGTCAACGCCACCACCAATACGGCCCATGAATTCTGGATACGACTGCCGGACGGGGTCGAAAAGCCGATCTATCTGTTCGACAGCAACATCCCCATGCGCAAGGGCCAGGTTGTTTCGCTGATCTTCTGCAACGCTGACGACAGCCCCAACGGGATGTTGGTGGCACTGGTCAACCACAATGCCAAGGCGATGTGGAAGGTCCTGGGTCCGGCCGAGATCAATCAGCGTTATAAGCTCTACACCAAAGAGCCAGGCTTGTTTAATGGTCGGGAAGTTCGCGAGACGACCGCGCGACTGCTCAACGAACTGGATATTCGCTTGAGCCAGTTGGGTGAGTGGGCCAGCCGCTTCGAGGCGCCTCCGAGCGAAACTGATCCGGCCCTGCTCGGTCACTGAGCCCTGTCGTGGGCGCACAGGTGTTGGCTGCTCGACGCGATCATCGAACGTTGCAATCAGAGGATGCGGTACAACAAACGCTCGATGCGAACCCGACTGACCCTTCGCAGAAACGTGCGCACGGCGACCGGGTATTCGCTGAGCGTGTCCAGTTCGTCGTACTTGCCGACCCGCAGGGTATTGCGCATCAGTTGAGTAACTTCTACGTCACGGCGTGCAGTCCACTCGGACTTGGGATCGTCGATCAGCAGGGCATTTTCCAGATCCAGCTGGAAGGCTCGTGGGTTGAGGTTGTTGCCCGTCAGCAAGGTGTAACGCTGGTCGGCCCAGAGGCCCTTCAGGTGGAACGTGTTGTCGCCGTCTTTCCACAGGTGCAGATTCAACTGGTGCTTGGCGATGGCTTGCTGATGCTTTTGTGCGAAGCGGCGCAAGCTGATTTCGTAGAGATAAGGCAGTGCGGCGATGACTTTAAAGGGCTCGTCGGCCGGGATGAAAAAGTCATTGGCCGTCTTGTCGCCGATGATGATATCGATGGTTACGCCGCGCTTGAGGGCGCGATTGATTTCCCGGGTCACGGTCACTGGCAGATTGAAATACGGCGTGCACAGCGTCAGTTGTGTCTGGCTGGCCGCGATCAACTCGCAAATAGTGCGACTAAGCGGGTTCTTGTTGCCTACACCCAGTAGGGGTATGACGCGCAGGCCTCCGGTGTCTTCGCTGCCGTTTGAGGTGTCGTATGACGTGCGTTTGAGATGGCTCCTGAAGGCCCGGATTTCACCCCGCAAACTGCGAGAGGTGGGGGGCGAGGGCAGGTCCAGGCGGTGCACGGCTTTGGACGTGAGTACATCGTTACGCACCATGTGTTGCATCGAGTCGGCCAGGGCCTTGTTCTGCAGCAGGTGATAGCGATCAAGGCGGTATTTGTCGAACTTGTGCAGGTAGACGTTGTTGATGCTGGCGCCGCTGTAGATCACGCAGTCATCAATCACGATGCCCTTGAGGTGCAGCACCCCGAATAGTTCGCGGGTCTGCACTGGCACGCCATACACAGGCACTTCTACGTCATGCTCCAGGTTCTGCGCCTGATACCACGCGGAATTACCGGGTTGCTTGCCGGCACCGATCAACCCTCGTTGTGCGCGAAACCAGTCCACCAGCACCACGACATCCAGTGTCGGCCGCGCCACTTTGGCTGCGTACAAGGCGTCGAGGATTTCCTGACCGGCTTCATCCTGTTGCAGGTACAGGGCAACCACGTAGATCCGTTGCGTCGCTGCAGCGATTTTCTCCAGCAGGCAGCGTCGGTAGTCGGCGGCGTGGGGCAACATCGTGATGGCATCGGCTGCCAAGGCAAAACCACGAAGCGTGGGCAGGGTGGAACGTCTGAAAGTGGAGCGCATAAGCCTCTCGAAGCGTTAGCCAGATAGCCCGGGAGCTTACACCAGAGCGTCAGGAAAATGGTTTGCTCTTTGCCTCGCGCACAAAGCCGGTCGATAGGGTGAGCACAAAAAAAGTACTGAATGGTTATCCAATCGCGTGAATCGGAGTGCGGGGTCAACCCAAAAAGGTGATGACGATGCCCTGTAACGGGCGCGTTTTAGTCACTTTAGAGTCTAAAAGCGCTATTACGGTATAAGGTGGTGTACGCTTGCGGCCTCTAAAACAGGATGAAGTTATTGATATCCCAACATGACGATGGCGAGGAAGCGTTAATACGACCGGTTAAAAGAGTACCGGTATTGTGGCTGGCAATCTTTGCTGTTTTTTTGGTGTGCGTGTCGATTGTGGGTTTTAATTTATGGCAGTTGAAACATGCCAAAGACCATGAGTTTGAACAGGCCCGCGTCGCGACATCGAACCTGTCCAAATCACTGGCTCAGCAAGCTGAAGATACGTTTGATGAAGCGGACGTCATATTGGCCGATCTTGTTGAGCGTCTGCAGAATGACGGCTTGGGACCGGCCCAGATCGATCGCCTTCATCATCTCCTGGTGCAGCACGTCATTGAAACTGAACAATTACAGGGTTTGTTTTTTTATGATCGCACGGGGGCATGGCGCCTGACCTCTTTTGCGACCAAGCCGGAAAACGCCAATAATGCTGATCGCGAATACTTCCAGTATCACCAGCAGAACGACAATCTGGGTCCGCACATAGGCAAGGCGATTCGTAGTCGAACGACTAACGATTGGGTCATACCGGTTTCAAGAAGGTTGAATGACAAGCAAGGCCAGTTCGACGGCGTTGTATTGGCCACGCTGAACATGAAGTATTTCGACCGGTTTTTTGAAGGTTTCAACATTGATCGTCAAGGCGCTATTTTTCTGGCAATGACGGATGGCACTCTGTTAGCTCGACGTCCCTTCACCGACGACGTGATTGGAGCGTCCATCGCTAAAGGGCAGGTGTTCACCGAATACCTGTCAAAATCCACTTCAGGCACGGCCATGGTGACGTCCATTGTGGATAAAGTCACCCGGCTCTACGGGTACAGGCAGCTGGGGAAATATCCTTTGGTCGTCGCTGCAGCCATCTCGGAAGAGTCACTGTTCGATGAATGGCGACAGAACGCGCTTAAATCAGTCGTCGTGATTGTCATCGCCGTATTGGCCAATATTTTATTCGGCGTTCTACTCGTCCGACAGATTCGCTTTGGCTTGCAAGCCGAAGCGAAGATGCGCGTGGCTCAGGATTCCCTGGAGAAGCTGGCCTTGCAGGACAGCCTGACCGGGTTATCCAACAGGCGGCATTTCGAAAGAGTCCTCAATGCCGAGTTTCGTCGCAGTGGGCGGAAAAAGACGACCTTGAGCCTGATCATGCTGGATATCGATTTTTTCAAAAGTTTTAACGACGCCTATGGTCACTATGCCGGTGACCATTGCATTGCTGCGGTTGCTGACGCGATCCGCAGTTGTTTGAATCGTGCAGGTGACCTGGCTGTTCGTTATGGTGGTGAAGAGATGGCGATATTTTTGCCGGACAATGACACTCAAGGTGCTTATGCGCTGGCTGAAAAAATAAGGCTCGCGATTCTCGCCAGGCACATACCGCATGTTGATAACCCCGCGGGTGTCGTCACCGTCAGCCTTGGCTGTTACTCCTGCGTACCCAGTGAATACAACACTATTGAAGCACTGATAAAAAGAGCTGATTCTGCATTGTATGCCGCGAAAAAAGCAGGCAGAAATCAAACCATGACTTTTCAGCTGGATGTTTAATTCCGTCCCGATGCGTTCTCACCGATACGCGCCAGGTCGTGAGCTCAATTGAGCACGGTACTCAAACAAAACCTGAGGACGGCTGATCTGGCAGGGCGGTATGGCGGCGATGAGTCCTGTGTGATCCCGCTATAAGCAGGCTGTACAGCAAGGCTTCGTTAGCGCCTGCCTTGAGCCGATAACGAAGCCTTGCTTTCAGCACGGGTGAAATACGCTCAATAGCCGTTTCGACGGAGAAGGGTGTCCAGGCTTTCTGTCGACGGACGCCCGTAGAACGCCAGCAGTTGTGCCGCGCGGTTGGTGAAGAAACCGTCGACTCCGCGGGCGCTGAGCGCTTTGAAATCCACTTCGTCATCAACGGTGTAGGGATGGATTATCAGGCCTTTGTCATGGGCCATGCGGTTCATCCACGGCTTGACCAGGTCCATGTAGCTTTGATCACCACCGTCTTTGAGCGCTGATGAAGGTCCAATGCCGATTGCGCCGTGAGCTTTGGCCCAGTCCATCCACGCTGCGAACTCTGCTTCGGACTTCACGTCTTGCCCGGCATAGAAGCTGGCCTTGTCTTTGGCCCCAGAGGTCTTGAACGTGGCGTCCGAACTGGCTTGGATGTAGCCATCCCCTAACCACAACAACAGCACTTTCGGCACCTGCGGCATGCTTTTTTGCAGCAGTTCGAGGCTCGGTTTTTCGAAGGTCTGCAACACTACGCGGCCAGGCATGTGCGCGACATTCACCCGGCCCTTGGCGGCTTCGGGTCGTTGATCGAGCCAGCCGCGTTTGGCCAGGGCATTTTTAAGGTCTTCTTCTATGCCGGGAAACTGGGCGGGAACCTTGGTCTCGATATACAGCCCCGGTTTGTTCTCACCGCCCTCGGCGATATCGATGACTTCGTCCAGGGTCAGTATTTTCAAACCGACGTAACTGCTGCGGGCTCTGGCGGGGAAGGCGGTATTGAACCAGGAACCAGCGTCCAGTTGTTTGAGCTCCGCCAGCGTGAAGCTGCTCACAGGTTGCGTGATGCGGTCCGGGTAGACCTGCGCGATGTTGGTAGTGCGTCTGAGGGTGTCGTCATGCAGGGCGATCAGAACTCCGTCCCTGGTGCGCTGAATATCCATTTCCAGATAATCGGCCCCCAACTCCCGAGCCAGCATGTAAGCCGGAATGGTTTCCTCTGGCGCATCAAACGAGGCCCCCCGGTGCGCAATGACCGCAGGCCAGGGCACACCGATTTTGGCGGCGAGTGCCTTGCCCGGCTGTTCAATCGCGAGCGTGGATTCACTCATCACCAGCGCACTCGCCAACAGTGTCATGAGCCCGACCGCTCGTGGAATACCTTTCAACATGTCTGATTTTCCTTTCTGCACGGATCATTCACGACCTTCTTGATCGCCATGCCGGCCCCGAAAAATCGAGGCCTCCCAAGTCTCAAGCATTAACAGCAACCATCAGCGAGAGCAATCAAGCTGTCGCTGCTGCACTGTAGCAAGTCGTCGATGACGAAATGGTGAGTGAGCCGTCGGTCACTATGGCAGCGATTCGGCGACTGACAGGTATTCCCGGAACCGCTCGGTCACGGTTAAAATGGCGCCAATTTTTTAACGAGGGATTATCTCGGCATGGAGATGACGGTAAAGACTTTTTTGGAGCTCAACATAGCGAAGCGCGAGCCGGGCGTTTTTTTTTCGAGCTGTATCCGCACGTTCACTGATGCCGAGCTGCTTTACGAAATAAACGTTGATCAGAATCTGGAAACAGTGGATGTCGGGCTGTACTCGATGCATGACAAGTACGTGTGGTCACAGAAGCGTGTTTATTTCATTTACGACGAAGACGGCAAACAGTTCCTTCGCTCCGTTCCTCGGAACCAGATCTGACCCGCATCGAGTCGTCTGGTTTCGGGCCTGACATCATATGCATAAGGGTGTCTCAGGCGCCTTTTGCACCCGCTCTCAAATCCTCACAAAACCCCTTCCTGCATCCGTAACCGCCACCGCCCATTGAACCGTAGCTCGGTCGCCGATAACGGCTCGATGTCGATTGCGTTAAACGCTGCCGGTGGGCATTGCAGGGCATGCAGGATGGCGGCGCGGATCACGAAGGGGTGGGTGATCGCTACCCAGTGTCCCGGTGTGCGCAGGGTGTCGAGCCATGCGCCGACGCGGGTGCAGACCTCAGCCACCGATTCGCCGCCGTGCGCAGTTGAAGCGCTGTCTGCAGACCAGTCCTGGAGTGCTTCGGGCTCATGCGCCTGGAGGTCTTTGATGCGCTTGCCTTGCCAGCGTCCAAAATCACAATCGCGCAGCTCGCGGACGATATCCATCTGCGACCCGAACAGGTGAGCGGTTTGCCGGGCGCGGGTCTCGGGTGCGCTGATTAACTGCACGGAAGGCTTGAAACGGTTGGCCAGCGAATGCCCGGCAGCCTGCCAATCCAGTTCGACAGGCTCGTCCAGCGGAAAGCGTGCGAGCTTCTGTGCGAGTGTCCGGGCATGGCAGATCAAGGTCAAACGAGTGGCCATCACAGGGGTCCCTAAGGGCTTTACGGGTGGGCAAGTTTACATGGCCCATGCCCTTGTATCATTTTGCGGGGGCGACCGCCGTTTGCCACGTGACGGGCGGGCCTGATAGACGGCATAGTCATCAGACTGATTTTGGGTGATCTGACCTTGGACTCTGGAGTGGAGGGGCGTATGACGACGACTGTTCTGGTGCTGGTTGAAACCATTCACGACTATTTGTCGATACTCGAAAGCAATGGTTTCAAGCTGATTCTGGCGACGAGCCCGGCCGAACGTAAAAAAGCCATTGAGGCGCACGGCGCGCAGATCAATGCGGTGTTGACCCGCGGTCCGTTAGGTTTTTATGCGGATGAAATCGCCGCGCTGCCGCATCTGGAAATCATCTGCGTGATCGGTGCCGGTTATGAGCATGTCGACCTTGAGGCCGCCAAGGCTCGGAATATTACGGTGACAAACGGTGCCGGGGTCAATGCGCCCTCGGTCGCCGACCACGCGCTGGCGTTGTTGCTGTCGCTGGTGCGTGATATCCCGCGTGCCGATGCATCGGTGCGGCGTGGCGAATGGCGTAAAGTCATGCGTCCTTCGCTGGCCGGCAAGCGCCTCGGTATTCTTGGGCTGGGTGCTGTGGGTATGGCGATCGCCAAACGTGCCGCCCTGGGTTTTGACATGTCCGTGAGTTATCACAATCGCCAGCCCCGCAATGATGTGCCTTACGCTTATTGCGCAAGCCCGGTCGAACTGGCGAGCGCCTCGGACTTTTTTATCGTCGCGACACCGGGCGGTGCAGGGACTCGGCAGTTGGTCGACAAACAGGTGCTGGGCGCCTTGGGGCCTCACGGTTTTATCGTCAACATCGCGCGCGCCAGCGTCATCTCGACGGCGGACCTGATCGAGGCGCTTGAACAAAATCGTATCGCTGGCGCCGCGCTGGATGTCTTCGATGATGAACCGCACGTGCCGGACGCGCTCAAGGCGTTGAGCAGCGTGGTGCTCACCCCTCATGTCGCAGGACTCTCTCCGGAAGCTTTGCAGGGTACTGTTCAGTTGGTGGCGGACAATCTGCTGGCGTACTTTTCCGGGCAACCGGTGCTGACGCCAGTGCGCAGTTGAATCGAGCGTTAACGTTGTGACCCTGTTACGGGCCTGCCTTCGCCAGCGGCGGCCCACCGGCGGCAGAGAGGCTTGGTTAAGTCCCAACTATACTCAGCCCGTCGGTAAAAGGAGAAGGCCATGATTCAATGCAAACGCGCTTATGACCCGGCGTCCCCCGCAGATGGTTATCGGGTATTGGTCGATCGCCTTTGGCCAAGAAACATGCGCAAAGATCACTTGGTCCTCAACGCGTGGTTGCCTGACACGGGCCCAACCACCCCGTTGAGAAAAGCCTTCAAAAGTGGCGCGATGAACTTCACGGATTTTTGTACGGGGTATCGCCAGGAACTGACGGCGCATCCGGAACATTGGTGGCGATTGCTCGAGCCTGCCCGGCAAGGCACGCTGACACTCGTCTATTCGGCGAAAGACACTGCGCATAACAATGCAGTCGTGCTGATGGAATGGCTTGAAGAAGAACTGGATAAGCAGGGGCCGCAAAGTTCTCCTGTCTGTTATGCAGGCTCACACCTCAAGTGAACAAAAGGTGTAACGCAAGTAACCTCAATAAAAGTGAAGTCAAACATCATTAATTTGACATTGCCCAGCCTGCCGCTGATCGGCAAACTGCTGGCGCTCACTGCTTAATGTCTCCATCCCCGCTGTCTTGAGCGCTTGCTTCATTGAGTTCTGACGCTTGAATTCAAGGCACCCACGTGTCTTTTTTTCGGCGATCAGTGTGAGTCACTCAGTGTGCTTGTAATGGAATAATTATGGCCCGTGTCAATGCTCCCGATATAAACGCTTCCTATAATTACGACGTCGTTCGCCGCTTCACGTTAATGACCCTGCTCTGGGGAATACTTGGCATGGCGATGGGCGTGGTTCTGGCGGCGCAGTTAGTCTGGCCTGAGCTGAACTTGAATTTGCCATGGACCACGTTCGGTCGTTTGCGGCCTGTTCATACCAATCTGGTGATTTTTGCATTTGGTGGCGGTGCATTATTTGCAACGTCATTGTATGTGGTTCAACGCACCTGCCGGGTTAGATTGATCTCCGACAGGCTGGCCAACGTTGTGTTCTGGGGCTGGCAAGCCATTATTGTGGCGCTGCTGATTACTTACCCGCTGGGATACACCACGTCTAAAGAATACGCTGAGATGGAGTGGCCTATTGCGATAGCGGTGGCCGTCATCTGGGTGGCGTATGCCTATTTGTTTTTCGGCACTATCGCCCGCCGCACCGTTAAGCATATTTATGTCGGTAACTGGTTTTACGGTGCTTTCATCGTGGTGACGGGCATGGTGCATGTGATCAACCACCTTTCGGTTCCGGTCAGTTTGCTGAAGTCCTATTCAGTCTATTCCGGCGCGACTGATGCAATGGTCCAGTGGTGGTATGGGCATAGTGTTGTGGGCTTTATTTTGTCTGTCGGCTTTTTGGGCATGATGTATTACTTCGTGCCGAAACAGGCCGAGCGGCCGATTTACTCCTATCGGTTATCCATCGTGCATTTCTGGTCGATCATTACCCTGTACATCTGGGCGGGTCCGCACCATTTGCATTACACCGCGCTGCCAGACTGGGCTCAGTCGCTGGGCATGGCGATGTCGATGATTCTGCTGGCGCCAAGCTGGGGCGGCATGATCAACGGCATGATGACCTTGTCGGGCGCCTGGCATAAGTTACGTACCGACCCGATCCTGCGGTTTCTGGTGGTGTCCCTGGCGTTCTACGGCATGTCGACCTTTGAAGGGCCGATGATGGCTATCAAAACCGTCAATGCGCTTTCTCATTACACCGACTGGACCATCGGCCACGTACACGCTGGCGCCCTCGGTTGGGTTGCCATGATCAGCATCGGGACGCTGTACCACATGATCCCCAAACTGTATGGCCGCGAGCAAATGCATAGCGTGGGGCTGATCAACGTGCACTTCTGGCTGGCGACCATCGGTACCGTTCTGTACATCGCGTCGATGTGGGTCAATGGCATCACTCAGGGCTTGATGTGGCGTGCGATCAACGATGACGGGACACTGACTTACTCCTTCGTCGAAACGCTACAAGCCAGTCACCCAGGCTACGTTGTGCGGCTTATCGGCGGTTCGACCTTCGCTGTCGGGATGCTGCTGATGGCCTACAACACCTGGCGCACTGTGCGAGCAGGCGAGCGCAACGCCCAGTATCCGATTGCGGCCGTGGTTTGATTGACGACAAGAGATGCGAATCGTTTCCCTGTCCAGGGATGAATATTTTTTAGTATCGTCGCGCTGATACGAGGCTCTCTCACTTTTGTGGGGGCGCCTTTTAAATTCTGGTTTTGATTATGCAACGTTACAGTTTTATGGGTTGGCTTGGTCGTTTTGCGCCAGCCGCAATGAATACGCGTCCCAAGGAATGGCTGAGGGCAAGCGTTGGAAGTTTTCTCGGGTTGCTGATCTGCACGCTGATCTGCCGCGAAGTTTTTGGCAGTTCAGTAGCATTGCATTTGATGGGGCCTGTGGCGGCGTCGGCCGTTATCCTGTTTGCCGTTTCTTCCGGGGCGCTGGCACAGCCCTGGCCGGTGATCGGCGGTTATCTGACCTCAACGGCTGTGGCGTTGATCGTCACTCATTATTTCGGCTACTCGCCGCTAAGCGCCGCCTTGGCCGTTGGTCTGTCCTTGGGCGCGATGTGTGTATTGCGGTGCTTGCACCCCCCGGGCGCTGCGTTGGCCTTGTGTCTGGTGTTGGCGGATACCGAGCTCTCCGGGATGGGCCTTCAGGTGTTTTACCCTGTCATGCTCAATGCGATTTGCCTGCTGATTGCGGCGTTGCTCTACAACAACATCACGGGCGTGCGATATCCCAAACTGCACGTTGTGACGGCTGTGCGCGCTACTGACGATCCAGCCCCACAAGAACGAGTCGGTATCACCTCTGCGGACCTGGACCTGGCGTTGGCCGACATCGGCGAGTTTGTCGATGTGACACATGAAGAACTCGAAGAGATCGTGCGTGCCACTGAAAAGTACGCGTTGCGGCGCAGCATGGGCGATATCACGGCGTCTCAGATCATGTCGCGTGACTTACAGTGCGCCACCCCGGAGACGTCGGTCGAGCAGGCGCTGAATATGCTGACTTCGCAACACCTCAAGACGTTGCCGGTTCTGGATAAGGAGCGGCGTCTTGTCGGCATTGTCAGCTTGATTGATTTGCTTGGGCATTCGCGCAATACCAGGCGATTGGGGGTGTTGGGCCGATTGGGCCTGCGCCGCGGCAGGGTGCTGGAGCACGTGATGACCCGCCCGGTCACCTGTGTGAGCGGCAATGCGCATGTCGTCGAACTGATTCCGCTGTTATCAGGATCGGGGCTGCACTGCCTGCCTGTCATCGAGAAAGGAGAGTTGGTCGGCATCGTGACCCAGACTGATCTGATTGCAGCGCTTCATCGGGATTTGATCATGCATCTTGGATGACTAGATGATCGGGTCCCAGCGTTGCGACCAATCACTGTCTGCTTTGACGATGTCTCGCAACAGCTCGAAAGCCGACTGCAATACCGCTGAGTCACGATCACGCGAATAAACCAGATAGGTGGGGTAGGTGAACTCTGGCGCCTTTGGCACGCGCTCGAACACGCCGCTGTCCAGATAACTCTGGACCACTCGCGTACGGAAGTAACCGGCACCGCCATTTTCAAGAATGTATTGCAGCGCCAGTGGCCCCAGGTTGAAGCCGATCGCCGCTTTGGCCAGGTCTGGAAGTGCCGCATCGTGTTGCTTGCGGAAGTCATCGCCCCAGTCGACATACACGTAGGGTTCCGGGTTGGATGCCAGGCGCACCTGAATCAGTTTCTCTTCCAGCAGTTGCTCGACCTGCAGGCCCGGCCAGTAAGTGGGCTGATAGACCAGCGCCGCATCCAGTACCCCCAGCTCCAGTTGCTGCAACAGCTGCTTGCCGTCCCCTATCTCTGCACGCAAGGCATGGGTCGGAATCTTTTCGCGCATCTGTTGCACCCAGCTCAGCATCAGCGGGTTGCACAAACTGACTTCACCACCGATGTGCAGCACATTGCGGTAGCCTTCAGGCAGAGGAAGGTCCCGGCGCGCCGCTTCCCAGGTCTGCACCAGTTGATTGGCATACACGACAAATGCTTCGCCATCCGCCGTCAACTTAGCGCCGGCCCGGTTGCGGATGAACAGCGTGCAGTTGAGATGACTCTCAAGCTTCTGCACGCGGGCCGTAATGGCCGTCTGCGTGACATGCAGTCGTTCGGCGGCAGCGACAAGGCTGCCGTACCGCGCGATCTCTACAAAGGTTCGAGCCAGGTCGATGTCCATGTGGGTTCACTTCAAATCAGAGGGCTTGATTGTAAAGGCATCAGCCAGGCGCAGGGAGTCTGTGAATGGCGGAGGAATGCGCGGGTTGAATCTTGGCTATGCTCATTGTGCTGTCGAAACCCGTCGGACGGTTTCAGAGAGGTTGCCCGATCCTCATTAGAACCGTGGAGAATCTGAATATGCATTGGCTGAAACAGCACCCCGTCGCGATCAATCTGGTGCTCGCCTTCGCTATCGCCGTGCTGGTGAGTTTATGGGTGAACTACTTCACGGGGCCAGATCCTATGCCGGATCGCAAGCACCTGTTGATGGGCATGGCGATCGTCCTGCTGGGGATTCAATGTTGGTACAACCTGAGCGTTTCGCGGACCAACAGACGAATTATTTATGAGCTTCTGGATTTAGGCGTTCACTTCTTCATCGCTAACTCCAACACGCCGATCACCTCCAGAGACTTGAGAATCATTGTTCACGTGTGGGAGAAAACCCGGCCCGGAAAAGACCTTCCTGCCCAACGTTGTCTGGTGCCTAAATACTGGAAGGCTGCGACCGAACCGTGGGACTACCGGGCGATTCCGCTGGATTGGGAATCGATCAGGGTGTGGTTTATCAATGTCAAAGCGTTCCATGAACAACAGGTCATCTGCGGTGAGCCGTCAGAACCCAATCCCCTGCTGGCGGCAGAACTGGCAAGGCTGTATGTTCATGCGCCATTCGCCGGAAGATCAATCATTTCGGCCCCGGTCTGGTCCCGCAAAGCGCCGTTGTCAGTCATCGGCACACTGACCTGCGACTCCGTTCGGGGCACGGAAGAGCTCGACTGGTGCAAGAACGGTATCATCAATGAAAATGCCAGGAACATGCTGGAAGCCTTGGCTAATTCAATTGGAAGGATCATCTCGAATGACGAAGAAGCCGCTAAAGACGCATAGCGTCGCCGAGCGTCGAACGCGCCTGTCGGATGAAGCCGTCTCGGCCGCCGATCAAGCGTATGCGCCGTATTCGAAGTTTCACGTGGGCGCTGCGGTACTTGGCGCGTCAGGAGCGATTTATCGCGGCGCCAACATCGAAAATGCCAGTTATGGGTTGGGCATCTGTGCAGAGCGCGTGGCCCTGGCCAGTGCGCGAATGGCGGGGGAGCAAAACATTGCGGCCATCGCGATTGCCTGTGTGAGCGCCGCCAACGACTCCCCCCTCAACGAAAAAATGCCCTGCGGTGCCTGCCGACAGTGGATTCAGGAACTGGCCCCCGATGCGGAGATTTTTATTGTTGGCGAGGAGGAAAGTTACTTCATCGCTCAGCTTCTGCCCCACGGGTTCACACTGCGCACTTGATCCGTTTCTCGCGTAGCCAGGCAAACGCACAGAATGGCCTCTAGCCACACTGCGTAGGCTGCGTAGGCGCCGTCTTGAAGGCCACCTCTTGCATCGGCAAGAAGTGGCCAATGGCTCACGGCATGACCGGCGGTAGATACGTCAGTGTGGTGCCCAACGCCCACAGCATGAACAGCACCAGAGGGGCATGGACCAGCAACTGCACAAACGAGAAGCCGATCAGGTCACGTGCTTTCAGACCCAGAACGCCCAGCAGCGGCAGCATGTAGAACGGGTTGATCAGGTTTGGCAGCGCTTCGGCCGCGTTGTAGATCTGCACTGCCCAGCCCAGGTGATATTTCAGGTCATTGGCAACTTGCATCACGTAAGGCGCTTCGATGATCCACTTGCCGCCACCCGATGGAATAAAGAAGCCCAGCACCGCCGAGTACACACCCATCAGCAACGCGTAAGTATCGTGCGAGGCGATCTGGGTGAAGAAGGTCGAAATGTGGTGGGCCAGGGTTTGCGCATCGCTGCCTTTGACCGTGGTCATCAGTGCCGCAATCGAACCGTAGAGCGGGAACTGGATCAGTACGCCCGTGGTGGTTGGCACTGCGCGAGACACCGCATCGAGGAAGCTGCGCGGCCGCCAGTGCAGGAGGGCGCCGGTCATGATGAACAGAAAGTTATAGGTGTTCAGTCCGGAAATGGCAGTGATCGCCGGTTTGGTCGAGAACTCATGGAACAACCAGCCAGCAGCCAGCAGCACCAACAGGATGATCAGTATCGGGCTGTACTCAAGCCACTCACCAGGACGTGAGCGCTTGGGAATTGCTGGCAGGCTGAAGCTCGGATCGACACCGCAGGCTGCCGCATCCTTGGCGCTGGAAGGGCCGGGTGCGGTGGCGTAGGCGATGATCAGCGAGACCACGATCAGGATCGCGAGCATGACGCCAGACTGCCAGAGGAAGATGGTTTGGGTGAAGGGGATCATGCCGGTTATCGCCAGGATCGACGGTGGCAGGCTGGCCGGGTTGGCTTGCAGTTGCGCGGCCGAAGACGAAAGTCCCAGCGCCCACACCGCACCCAGGCCCAGATAAGCCGCCGCACCGGCGGCACGGTAGTCCATGCGCAAATCGGTGCGCCGCGCCAGCGCGCGAACCAGCAGGCCGCCAAACACCAGCGACAACCCCCAGTTCAGCAAGGAGGCAACCATGGAGATCAGTGCTACCCAGGCCACTGCCGAGCGCCCGTTCTTCGGGATGCGCGCCAAGCGGTCGATCAGGCGTACGGCGGGTGGCGAGCTGGCCACTACGTAACCACCGATCACCACGAAAGCCATCTGCATGGTGAACGGAATCAGACTCCAGAAACCATCGCCAAACGCGGTGGCGGCCTCAGTCGGTTTGGCGCCCATGGCCATGGTCGCAACGGCCACGATAACCACTGCCAACACGGCAAACACCCAGGAGTCAGGGAACCAGCGTTCGGCCCAATTGGCGCAACGCAGGGCAAAGCGGGCATAGCGGCTGTCTTCGATATGGGCGGCCATGGGTCCTACCTTTTTTGAATTTATTATTGAGGGACTAAGGGGCTAGCCCGTTTTTTTTAGAGCACGCGCAAAGCGGTGAAGCTACAAAACAACAAACCCCTTCAATCATTGAAGGGGCAGAATGGCACAGCGTGGAGGCATCGTTTGGTGACCTCTCGACTATTTTGGTGTGAGGGCTGACGTCTTCGCGAAAGCAATCGGCCAGACGCCGCGTCACTGTCAGAAACTCATTTCCACGACATCGTCCGGCACGATCAATTTGCCGGCGGTCTTCGCGATGATTTCTTCGATGCTGACCCCCGGCGCGCGCTCGCGCAGGATGAATGCGCCGTCGGCGATTTCCAGGTAAGCGAGGTCGGTCAGCACTTTGCGGATGCAACCGGCACCGGTCAGCGGCAGGCTGCAACGTGACAGCAGTTTGGATTCACCGTCTTTGGAGGCGTGGGTCATGGTGACGATGATGTTGTCGGCACCGGCCACCAGGTCCATCGCGCCACCCATGCCTTTGACCAGTTTGCCGGGGATCATCCAGGAGGCGATGTTGCCCTCGACGTCGACTTCGAAAGCACCCAGCACGGTGAGGTCCACATGACCGCCACGGATCATGGCGAAGGATTCAGCCGAGGAGAATATCGATGCCCCTTTGCGGGCGGTCACTGTTTGTTTGCCAGCGTTGATCATGTCGGCATCGATGGTTTCTTCGGTCGGAAACTCACCCATGCCGAGCAGGCCGTTTTCCGACTGCAGCATCACGTCGATATCAGTGGGCACGTAGTTGGCGACCAGGGTCGGAATGCCGATGCCGAGATTGACGTAAAAACCATCTTTCAGTTCGCGTGCGACGCGCTGTGCCATTTGTTCGCGGGAAAGTGCCATGGTCAGGTTCTCTTATTGTTCGGAACGAGAGTGTTCTGGACGAGAAGACTCTTTGAGTGCGGCGAAAGAACGGCCTCAGGCCTTCTTGACGGTGCGCTGTTCGATGCGTTTCTCGAAGGTGCCCAGGATCACGCGATCAACATAGATACCGGGGGTGTGAATCTCGCTGGGTAGCAATTCGCCTGGCTCGACGATTTCTTCGACTTCGACCACGGTGATTCTGCCGGCGGTGGCGACCACAGGGTTAAAGTTCTGCGCCGTGTTGCGGTACACCACGTTGCCGAAATGGTCGGCTTTCCAGCCTTTGACGATAGCAAAATCGCCGGTGATCGCTTCTTCAAGGATCACGTGACGCCCGTTGAACTGGCGGGTTTCCTTGCCTTCAGCGACGGGAGTCCCGTAGCCGGTGGCGGTGTAGAACGCGGGGATGCCAGCACCGCCTGCGCGAAGTTTTTCAGCCAGGGTGCCTTGCGGGGTCAGTTCGACTTCCAGCTCGCCGCTGAGCAGCTGGCGTTCGAACAGCGCGTTCTCGCCAACATAAGACGCGACCATTTTGCGGATCTGGTGGTCTTCGAGCAGCACACCGAGACCAAAGCCGTCGACGCCGCAATTGTTGGAAACAACCGTAAGGCCTTTGACGCCACGGCGCTTTATTTCCGCGATCAGATTTTCAGGGATGCCACACAGACCGAAACCACCAGACAGAACCGTCATGTTATCGGTTAGCCCATCCAGCGCTTCTTCGTACGTTGCCACTCGTTTGTCGAGCCCAGCCATAATGATCCGCCTTTTCTTTTGTAGTTGTTGACCGACAAGCAGGCTGTCGGAGAGCGTTCAGTGCATCTTCCCTTGCCTGTAATGATTTGTTAATTTTGTTTTTCTGATGGATTGATAAGAAAACTAAATATATGAACGTCAAGCAACTCAGGGCTTTTCTGGCAGTCTCGCAATGCCTGAGCTTCGCCCAGGCGGGGGAGCGGCTGCATCTTTCCCAGCCAGCGTTGAGCCTGACCATCAAAAGCCTGGAAGAGGACTTGGGTGGGCCGCTGTTCAGTCGCACGACGCGCAGCGTCAGCCTCACACCGGAGGGTGAAACCCTGTTGCCGCTGGCGCGTCAGTTGCTGGCGGATTGGGACAACACCGAAGAGTTGCTGCGCCAGCGCTTCACCTTGCAGTTGGGCAAAGTGTCGATCGCAGCAATGCCGTCATTCGCCGGTAACTGGCTGCCGAGCGCACTCAAGGTGTTTCGTGATCGCTACCCACGGGTCAACGTCGCGGTGCATGACGTGATTAACGAGCAAGTGCTTGAGATGGTGCGTCATCGCCGGGTGGAATTGGGTATCGGTTTTGAGCCAGAATCGAGCAATTCTCTGCTGTTCACCCCGTTTTATATGGACCGTTTCGTCGCAGTGGTGCCTGTGGATTCGCCGTTGGCCGAGCGTGAGGAGGTGACCTGGAGTGAGCTGTTGCAGGAAGACTTCATCGCATTGCAGCGGCCATCCGCCGTGCGTTTGTTGCTGGAGCAAGCCCTGCAGGCGCAGCATGGCAAGCTGTCGGTCGCGTTTGAAAGTCATCAGTTGGCGACCATCGGTCGTATGGTCGCCAATGGGCTTGGGGTCAGCGCGGTACCGTCGTTGTGCGTGCAGCAAATGCGAGAGTTGGGTGCGCATTGCATCGCGCTGATCGAACCGCGTATTGAACGGCGTATCGGCTTGATGATGCTGGCTGATCACACGCTCTCGACGGCGGCCCAGGCCTTGCGTGAGGTGTTGATCGGGTGTGCGCAGGAGCAAGTCTCGGGAATGGCCCGGCTTCACTAGAGAAGCGCTTGGGTGGCCGGGCTTTCTGAGGACGAGTGGAGAACACAGGGGAATCGATAGCGACTATCGAGCGTGATGATTTCTACTCGGCCGAGGTGGCGAGTAGCCTTGGCTCATTCCGAAAAGAGCCCTGTGAACACGCCCATGAATCGCTTACTGACCCTTGCCCTGTTGCTCACCGCTGCCGTTCTCTCAGGATGTGCCAGCCACTCCCCTGAGCTGCGTCCCTACACCGCCGAAGAGACTCGCGAACTGGCGCTTGAAGATTTGAACCGTCGCGGGTTGTCGTTTGACGAATACCAGACCAAAAAAGCCCAATTGACCCACTCGCCACAAATCGTCCATGAATTCGACAACCGCGGCGAGATGAATGCAGCGCAGGGTGTTGCTCACCCCGATCGTCAGGGTTAATAGGTGTTCACAGCGCCAGCTTCAAATGGCCGCCGGCCAGCGAGTGCCGGGCCTGGACCCTTCGCAGCAACCCATGATGGAAATGTTCCAACCCTTCATGCAGACGCTCGGTGAGGATATCGTCGAGTTCGCCACCTTGTTCATTGTTGCTGTAGCTGATCTGGGTATCGATGGCGAAGATGCCGTGCAGTACTTCCTGGCACTTGAGCGCCGAGAGCACCGGTTTCAGGGCGTAGTCCACCGCTAGCATGTGCGCGATGCTGCCACCGGTGGCCAGTGGCAGAACAACCTTGCCGTGCAACGAACGCTCGGGCAGCAGATCGAGCAGGGTTTTCAGGGCGCCGGAAAATGACGCCTTGTACACCGGTGTGCCGATTAGCAGGCCATCGGCCTGTTTGACCGCTTCGATAAAGTCGATGACCTGCGGGCTGTCGAAGTGCGCGTAGAGCAGGTCTTCCGCAGCAAAGTCTCGAATTTTGAGGGCCTGGACGTTCACATCGTGGGCTTGCAGCCAATGACGCGCATGTTCCAGGACCACGCCGGAGCGGGATTTCAGGGCCGGGCTGCCTGAGAGAGAAACTACCAACATGTTGTATTTCCTTGGGTCAATGTCGCCCGCCATGGTGATGGCTTCGGTCTGTTACCTCAGTACAAAGCAGCATGCATGCCAGCATTGAATAATTCTCCAACGCTTTGAAAGTAAACGATTTTATAGAGTGTCATGGCGCGTCGATATGTCGTTGTGACTGCACAATCGGCATGTAACTGTTGGTTCGCTGTTTCTGTGGCAACAGTCGTCAGTCGCAAATCGCAGGCAAAAAAAACCCCGCATTCGTCGAAGGCGGGGAGGGTTGTAGTGCGGTTCAGTTATTTGAAGGCGGTACCGGTAGCGACTACGCTGGCCGATGGCAGCAAGTTGCTGATGAAGCGGTTCCAACGGGTGATATTGGCCGGACCGACAAACACCACATCCTGTGCCTCGAGTTCAAATTGACGCGCGAGCACATAGGAGGTCGGTTTTACTGCGTTGAGGTGGTAGACCGTCGCGCCCTGGCCATCGTTATCCGCCGCGCGAATCACGTAGACCGCATTGCCGTCGGCAGAGTCCGGGCTAAGACCGCCGGAATTACCGAGGGCTTCCATCAGTGTCAGGCTGGTTGTGCCGAAAGAGATCACTTGCGGGCGCATGACTTCACCCAACACATAGATCTTGTTCTGCGAGTTGCTGTTCAAGTGCAGGTAGTCGCCATTCTTGAGGAGGATTTTGCTCAGTTGCGATCCTTTGCGGTTGAGTGCGTCGATATCGAGCACGTACTCCTTACCGTCACGACTGAGGGTCAACCCCGCCAGGTTGGCGTCGCTCAGATCCACCCCGGCAGCGCTGATGGCCTGCACCAGACTCAGCGGGACGTTGGTGATCGGTTGCGTCCCCGGGTTCTTGAACGCACCTGACAGCACGATGCGCTGGCTGTTGTAACGATAGACTTTGACGTCGACTTTGACCTCGGTGTATTGCGGCAGCAAGCCCATCCTCAGCTGTTCACGTATCTGTGCGACGGTCTTGCCCGCGGCCTGGATCCTGCCGACATAGGGGAAGAACACCGTTCCGTCGCTCAATACTTCCCGACTGTTGGCATCGAGCTGATCCATCGAGCCTGGCGCTGTCAATTCGGGGTGTTCGAAGACAGTCACCAATAAGGTGTCGCCTGGGCCGACCACGTATTCGGGAGTACGGTAGTTCAACAGCTCCGGCGGCAGCACTGAGGTTTTGGTTGCGACATGTTGTTGCTGCACGCTCTTGGGCGTAATGGCCACGAGGTGGACTTTAGGTTCGTCCGGTCCATTGTCTTCGACTTCATCTGGCGTCATATGCTGCCCGGGAGCAAATGCGCAGCCTTGCAAAATCAGGCTGGAAAGCAGCACAACAGCTAGGGTTCGCTTCATATATTTTATCCTTCCGAAAGGTGCACGGTGCACCACAGTGATTTCATTGCTTCCCTTACCAACACCGGTACCGCGTTATTGCAAGCGTGCACGCCCCGGTTCGCCTCCTCAACGAGCCTGGTGATACAAAAGATAGATGATTTATTTAAAATGCGTTTTTGTTGAGAAAGCCTTTGAACAGGGTCAACAGAATGATTTTTATGTCCAGCCAGACTGACCAGTGTTCGATGTATTCAAGGTCGAATTCGACGCGCTTTTGCATCTTGTCCAGCGTATCCGTTTCGCCACGCCAGCCATTGATCTGCGCCCAACCGGTGATTCCCGGTTTGACCTTGTGCCGCAGCATGTAACCGCTGACCTGCTTGCGGTATTGCTCGTTGTGCGCCACCGCATGAGGCCGTGGGCCGACGATGGACATGTCACCGCGCAACACGTTGAAAAACTGCGGCAGCTCGTCAAGCGAGGTGCGACGCAGGAAGGCGCCGAGGGGGGTGATTCGTGCATCGTTGCGCGTGGCCTGACGGACGTTATCGCCGTTTTCCTGCACGCACATGCTGCGAAACTTCCAGACCATGATCGGCCGTCCATCCAGTCCATAACGACGCTGTCGAAACAGCACGGGGCCGGGCGATGTGAGCTTGATTGCGATTGCAATCAATACCAGGGGTAAGGCGATCATCAACAGAATCAGGCTGGACAGCACGATGTCTTCCACGCGTTTGACCACGCTCCAGGCGCCGTCCATGGGGGAATCGAAAATGCTGATACTGGCCAGGCCATTGATGCTCTCACTGCGTGCGTGCAGCAGCTCGAACATGAACATATCCGGAATCAGGTACACCGAGGCGGTGGTGTCGCTCAAGCCTTTGACCAACTCGCACAGGTTTGGCTGACCGAGCGCCAGGGTGATGTAAATCTTGTCGATGCGACCTTCGCGCGCATCGTTGATCAGTTGCTCCAGATTGCCCAGTACCGGCACGCGTCGGCCAACGGCCGTGAGATCCATCTGCTGAGGTTCCTCATCGTAGAAGCCGAGCAGGTTCATGCCCATCCAGGGGGCGCTGGAAATCGAGGTGGCCAAGCGTTCGCCACATTGCCCTGTGCCGACAATGGCCACGCGGCGGGTGTTAAAGCCTCGTCGCCGCAAGCTGTGCAACAGGCTGCGGATCAATAGTCGATAACTGCACAGGGTCACCAGCACCAGTGCGAACCAGGCCATTTGACCGTTGTCCGGCACACTCACGTGGTTAAACAGCAGGTAGTTCACCGTCAGCAGGATGACGAATGTCGTCGACCAATAACTGAAGATTTTGGTCAGTTCGCGCAGAATGCGTTCGCCGCGCCAAGAGCCATAGAGCTGGTGATACTCGCCGATCCAGTGGAATACCAGCACCGAGAGCATGATCAGAATCCACGGCTCGGCGCCCATGGGTGAGCCTTCGATCCGGTTCAGCCAATAACCGCAGAGCACGATGACGGTTAGATCGAGCAAGCGGTGGGCGACGGATAGCAGGGATTGGTTAGCGTGCAAAATGCCACGAAATTGTGTGCTCATGACCTGTGCTCGTTCAGAGTGATTTGATCGGAACTACACGTGCATGGTGATCGGCGATGGCCACTGGCGGAGTCGATGCCGTCGCGCTCGCTGGTCGAGGATGGCGTGAGGTGTGCGCGGCGCTCAAGCGTGCTTCGACGAAGTCTTTGATCTCTTGCTCGAAGCGCTCGCAGGAAAAACGTTCGGCGTTGGTGCGACAGGCCTGGGCGCTGATCCGGGGCTTGGCGTTTTCGAATTCGCCGATGGCCGCCACCAGTGCGGATACCGTCTGCTGGTGATAGAACACGCCGGTCGGCGTGGGATGGTCGAGGCCACAGATGGTTTCAAGGGCGCCACCCTTGGCGTAGGCGATCACCGGGGTGCCACAGGCTTGCGCTTCTACCGGGCTGATGCCGAAGTCTTCCTCGGCGGCAAAGACAAAGGCCTTGGCGTTGCGCATGTGTTCGAGCAATACGGCAAACGGTTGATAACCCAGCAGGGTCACGTTCGGCGCGTGGATGGCGCGTGCTTTTGCCATTTCCGGACCATCGCCGATCACGATCAGACGTTTGTCCGGCATTGCCGCGAACGCTTCGATGATCATCGGCATGCGCTTGTAAGGCACCATGCGCGAGGCCGTCAGGTAGTACTCCTGTTTGGTTTCTTGCAGGGTGAATCCCAAGGTGTCCACCGGTGGGTAGATCACTGTGGATTCGCGGCGATAGGCTTTGGAGATGCGCCGGCCAATGAAATACGAGTTGGCGATAAAGTCATCGACCCCGGCGGCGGTGCGCTGATCCCACATGCGTATGTAATGCAGAACCATCCGCGCGAGCTTGCCTTTGAAGCCTTTGTTCAGTCCGGCTTCGAGCAGGTACTGGTGTTGCAGGTCCCAAGCGTAGCGGATCGGCGAATGGACATAGCTGATGTGCACCTGATCGGGGCCGCTCAGCACCCCTTTGGCCACGGCGTGGCTGCTGGAAATGATTAGGTCATAACCGGACAGATCCAGTTGTTCGATGGCCAGCGGCATCAGCGGCAAGTATTTCTGATAATGGGTTTTAGCTTTTGGCAGGTTCTGGATGAACGTAGTCTGAGCCTTCTTGCCACCCAAATGGGCGCGATCCTGATCGCTGAGAAAATCGATCACCGAGAACAGATCAGCCTCCGGCCAGGCCTTTATCAGCGCAGCGAGCACGCGCTCGGCGCCAGCGTAGGTCACCAGCCAGTCATGGACGATAGCAATTTTCATTGGATTCTCTCGTGTGTGCACAAGCCCGTGTTCAGGCTCGGGCAGGCTGCGTCTTGGCGTCGTCAAGACTTGCTGGAAGACGATTTCGCAGGAATGCTCTCGTTAACGGCCTGCTTCGTCGCCGTCTGCCGGGGCAGTTCTGGGCTACCGGGTTGCGCGAGCAGGGCGTCGATGCGCTGGGAAATGCGGCGGGCCGAGTCCTCCCAGGAAAATCGTGTCACGTTGTTCAAGCCGCGACGGCGCAAAGATTGACGTAACGGAAGATCGGTAAGAATGCGCTCCATGGCCGAGGCGATATGGCCGACGTCCACCGGGTCGAAGTACAGTGCGCTGGCTTGCAGCACCTCGGGAATCGATGCGGCATTGGCTGCCAGTACCGGGCAACCACAGGCCTGCGCTTCCAGCGGCGGGATGCCGAAGCCCTCATACAGTGAGGGGAATACGAAGGCTGTTGCGCCCTGATATTGAGCGATCAGCTCTGCGTCGCTGAGCCTGCCGAGAAAACGGATGCGGGGGTCGCTGTTGGCCAGACGTTGCAGGCTGGGGTCGGAAAAGATTTCGCTCGCCGCACCGACAATGTGTAATTGCAGATCTTCTTGAGTACGCAATGTCAGGAATGCCTCGATCATGCGACTGAAGTTTTTATGCGCACTGGGTGAAGACACCGCCAGCAGATAGTCCTGCTTGTTGGTGAGCGGCGGACCCGGTTGAAAGGCGTCGCTGACCGCATTGGGCACCACGAAAATCTTGTTCTCGGGGTAGTTATAGAACTGTGAAATTTCCCCTTTTGAAAAATTGCTCACGGTCAGCAGCGCTTTGATTCGCATCAGCAGGATGGGGGTCATCACTCGATACAGTGTGCGAAATGCGCGGGTGTAGCTTTCCGGGTGACGCACGTAAGTGATGTCGTGGTGGGTGGCAATCTGGTTGCCATACATCAGCGGCGCGGTGCTGCACAGCGATACGAGTAATGGGTTGCCCTGGCGGCGCAGATACAGCGGCAGGTCCAGTTGTTCCCAGAGGTGACCGCTATTGCGGCCAATGCATTGCACCTCTAGAACCTTGGCGCTTTCGTGCATTTTGATGCCGTGTGGGGCAACAAAGACCACGTCGTCGCGCATCTGCTTGAGTGCCAGGCAAGTCTGCTCAGCGAACCGCTGCACACCGCGCAGTTCCTGAGTGAGAAAACGAGCATTGATCACAATCATCGGAGGCGACCTGAAGGGAAGTTTGAAGGGCAAAAACAGGGTCAGTTGCCGGCCATGGCCGTAAGGGCGCGCAATTTACCGGGCTAAAGAGCGGAGGTTTGATGCCCAGACTGATGATTTTAGGAAATCCGTTTATCGGGAGCTGTGCCGAGCAGCGACTGTCGTCGCATTGCCAGGCAATACCGCTGTCGAAACGGCCCTTTTCGGGCTCGTCGGTGTCAATGATCTGCACATTGCCACGCTGCACGCTGCTGGCATCGACGTGTATCTGCTGCGGGTTCTCGTTTGTGCTCCAGGCCACCAGTATCTGTTCCGGGCCTTTGGAGAAACGCAGGAGGTAAGTCGAGCCATTTACTCGGCTTTTTTCCGGCTCATAACTGTATTCGCGTAACGTTGGACTGATTGCCTTGAGGGTCAGATAGGCTGGCTTGATCGCCATGTTTTGCTCAAGCAGGCCGAAATTCTGTTTCAGGTCGCTGCGGTCTTCGCCGTCATTGAGGAGGTCGTACCACCACATGCCCTTGATGTCCGGCACGGTGCGCACCAGAAAGAAGCTGCGGGCGAGGTACGCGGCCTGGGTTTTTTCATCCACGCCGCACTTGCCTTCGTTGCTGGGCCAGCCCATTTCAGTCAGGTACAAAGGCACTGGTTTGCCGGCAATCGACCTGAAACTTGCATCCACCTCGCGCAGCCAGGCAATCCAGTGCTCCGGGGTATGGCGTTCGACATTACGGCAATACACAGACGGATGCAGTGACAGGCCATCCACTTTGGACAGCACATCAGCTTCGAGTAAACGATCGGCGAAGCCCAGGTCGATCCCTCTGCTGGTGACCGCGCCCGCCAGGATTTTTACAGGGTGGGTTTGCCCTCGAATGCGCCGCACAGTTTCATCAACCAAGGCGATGTAATCGGCTGAGGAACCCGCATCGGCCGGATTCTCGTAATCCCACTCATTCCAGATCTCGAAAAAGTCGACGCGGCCCCTCAGCTTCCGAGTGACGAAACTGGCATAGTTGCCGAAGGCTGCCCTGACTTGCGGCTCGCGGGGCTTTGCATTGTTGGCGTAAAACGGGTTGCCATAACCCAGTACCAACAGCGGTCGTAATCGATGTTCGTGCGCTGTGCTCAACCAAGTCTTCCAGGCCGGATCGATATGTAACTGTCCACGCCTGGGTTCAGCCGTCGACCAATAGGCATCGTCACGTACCGAGTCGATCCCAGCGTCGCTGATCAATTTCATGGCGGTGGCCGATGAACCGTTCTTATTGAGCAGGTGAGTGCCGACGCCAACGATGAACGACTCATCACCCATGGCTGCAGCACTGAGAAACAGGCTCGTCAGAAATAACGTCAGTTGCTGGCGTGACGGGGTCAGATTAGGAGTGAGCATGTTTCATCTCAGTGAAGAAACAGCAGTCCGGAGCGGCTGCTCATGGTCACGGGCCGGGCAATACCGAATGGGACAGGGGTTGATCTTCATGCCGTACGATTTTGTCCAGAAGGGTCTGGGCGAAAATACTTTGATAGCTGTCAAGCATCAGGTCCAGGTTAAGCAGCGACGCGACGCTCGTACGTGCCTGGCCGCCAAGTCGGCTGAGCAGCTCCGGCTGCTGATGCAAGCGCAGCATGGCCAAGCCTAGCGAGTCAGGGTCATCGGGGTTGCATAGCAGGCCGTTGAGCCGATCCTGAATGAGCTCGGGTAACCCCCCCATACGGCTGGCGATAACCGGCAGTGAATGGGCACACGCTTCAACGGCGACCATGCCGAAAGGCTCGTTCCAGGTGGATGGCACCACAGCCACATCAATCTGGCTGTAAAACTCCGACGGTGCTTGGTAACCGACAAAACTGATGTTCGGCGAGGTCACCAACGCCTTGAGCCGCGCTTCATCATTGCGCTGGCCGCGCCCGGCAATCTGTAACGTGGCGTCGAACGGCAGGCGTTGGAATTGTTCGATCAACCAGCGCACGCCCTTCGCCTCGGACAACGTGCCCATGTAGCCAAAACGCAGCGGCTCTTTGGTATTCAGGGGATTGGCGTGCCGGGGCTTTACCGTTGGCGCGGGGAATGGACTGCTGTTGTGCACGACATAGGCCTTGGCACCCTGGAAGTAGCCTTGGCCTTGCAAGGTGTCGAGCATGAAACGGCTTACTCCAATCACCGTATCGACCTGGGCCGAGCGCCAGTCATAGCCCTTGCGAAACACTTTGCAGTTGAAGCACCGGCGCTCACAGTTTTTGCCATTCTTGAACATCGTGCTACTGGGGCAGAGCAGGTACATGTCATGCAACACCTGGACAATCGGCAAGCCAGCGGCACGGATTTCGTCCCAGGCTGAAATCGACCAACCACTCAGATTGTGGCAGACCACCACATCTGGCTGCTCTGCGCGGATCACGTCACGCACATACTCGCGCATGTCGCTGTTGTAGCGGTCGCGCATATGCCAGCGAAGTCGACTCAACTGCCCGGGGCGCTGCTCGGTATGGTGCCAATAGAGGTTGTGCAGGCCTGCGCGGTAAACCTTGACCTGGTTTAGCGAGTCTTCCCTCAGACCCGGCTCTGGTGCAGTGGCCAATACCACCACCTTGCAGCCACGCGCTTGCAGGCCTTCCGCCGTGCGCTGCAGGATGATCTCTGCGCCGCCGCCGATATGCGGTGGATAAAGACTATTGATGAACAATACTTTCATAGGGGATACGACTGATGTAGCCCCAGCACGCCGGACTCGCCGTCGTGAATGGCTTTTTCGATCAGGCTCAAGCGTTGTTCTGCGCCACGTCGTTTGGCGATCACCCGCAGCAGGCGAAAGAACACCCAGCGGTTGAGACTGTACAGCCATGACGACGATGCCCAGATGTTCTTGTCGAACCATGCCTGATTACGCGCACCGTAATAGGCGCGCAGGTCCGAACCACCCAGCAGGAAGCTTTCATAGATGTTGTTGGTTTTGGCCTTGATGTTCCACGACTCTTCCAGGTCGTCGAGGAGCGCGTCGGGGACCAGGAATATCCGGCCGCCGCCGGCGGTAATACGCCAGGTGTATTCACTGTCATCTGCATACAGCAGCAACGCGTCCAGCGGCAGACCTATTTTTTCATACAGGCTGCGGTGGGCGAGCAAGCCGCCATAGGTCGCGAACGGTAATTGCACCATGGGCAGTTGCGATTGTTTGGCCCGAGGATGACCCCAAGGCAAGCGCCGCCAAATCTTGTAGGGCAACTGGGCGATATGGAAACCGAAGAAGCTCGAGCGCCGCTGAATGGCGAAGCGCTTGGGTACACCGGCGGCGAAGTCTGCCTGGTGGGTCGGGCGGAACCCCAATACGGCGGCTTTCTCACGGCCATCAATGCGCTCGCGTTGATACAGGCATTGGTGCAAGGTCGCGATGGCATTGACGGTCGGTGCGTTATCGTCGTCCATCAGCCAGATGTAATCAGCACCGGCATCCAGCGCAGCCTTGATCCCTACGGAGTAGCCTTTGGCCGAACCCGTGTTGTGCTGCAGGTAAATGATTTGAACCTGGCCGGGCCAGGCCCGAGTCAGGGATTCGAGTGGCGCCACCGACGCATTGCTGACGATGATCACCCGTTCGATCTGGGGGCTGGCCAATGAACGACTGACCAGCGTTTGCAGGTAAGACAAGCGATCACCATAGGTGAGTGTCACCAGCGTTGTTTTAGGGGTCATGGTGAGTTCCAGGCGATTAGAAAAGATCGAAGGTCTGTGCAAGCGGCCTTTCAGACTCGTGCTTCCATCCGCGCCAGGCTGCTGATGGGCAGCGTGACCTTTTGTTCACGTTGCAGCAGATTGAGCAGGATCACTGCACGCTCTTCGCCGTCCGCGGTGAGAAAAATCGCCTCAATGTCGCAAAAACTGCCGGACTTGATGAGTACGTGTTCGCCCTGTTGAAACTCCGGCCGTGGGGCAGGGGACAACAGTCGTTGGCGAATCTGCTCAATCAGTTCGTCCTGCACCGGCACCGGATGTGCACCGAAGGTGACGATGCGCGCCACGCCCCGCGTTGATCGGATCGGGTACCAGTTGTCGTGCACTTGGTCCATGCGGATAAACAGGTAGCCGGGGAATAACTCTTCCTCGCTGATGGCCCGTGGGTTGCGCTTTTTTGGCGCCCCTGCCTTGAGTGGGCGATAGCATTCGAACTGTTGACGTTGCAGGTGCTCTTCAGCGCGAGCTTCCTGACGCGGCTTGGTCTGGATTAGATACCAGCGAGCGGGGCTTTCCATGTAAGACATATGTTTACTCCACTGCAATCCGGGTTTGACTGGGTAGTACAACATCAGGTGTTCAGGCGGTTGCGGCCAAGGCCTCATGTCCATGAGGCGCTGTGCTGTTGCTGAGCGAGTAGCACGACAGCAGTTGTTGAACCTGCTCGACACAGTTGAACATCAGTACGTCAATGATCGACAGATTGGCCACGAAGGGATCTCTGTATTGCCGATAGTCGATGGGGTCGATTTTGAAGAATCGCAGCGACAGGTCATGTCGCGCAAAATACTCAGGGTTATACAACTCGACCCCGCCAATGGGATTGAGATAACGCTCGCAAGCAAAATTACGCATGATGCGTACCACCCGATCCTGCTTGTCGATGGGGGTGCCGATGTCCAAATCAGAGCTACGAAAAATCGGCGTATCGATGTGCAGATAAGCACACATTTCCCTGATCGAATGTTCGATGTAAAGCGCCAGGTTCTGTTGCGGGAAGTTGATCAATCGCTCCAGTAAGGGCAGGACTTGAGCGAAATACGGAGCCTTGCGATAACTTTGGGTGATCAGGCTTGTCAGGCGTTGGGCCTCGTCGGCGAAGTTGTCGCACAGTTCACGCTGGTTGATCGGCAGATCGAATCGATCCCGTTTCAGCGGAAAGGTAATCAGTTTGGCTTCGCCGTTGTAAAGGATGCGGTTGCGGTTGACCCAACCCGACCTGATGTACTGCAAGTCATCGCCAAGGACGAAGACATCGCTTGATGCAATCAGTTGGAAGTAACCCAAGTAGGGAAACAGGTACGGCTGCATCATTGCTAGCGTCTTGGCCATGTTCATCTCCTTGATAAGTCATATCCGTGCGTTCACTTTCGAGCGGGACTGTAGTCATACCCATAGGCTGAGCAGTCATAGGCATTGTTTGATGCCTTGCGTAACACGCCATTGAAAATAGCGCCTTTGATGACCACACCGTTTTGGCCCAGACGGCGTTTGCAGGCTTCGATTTCCTTGACAGTGCTCAGGCCGAAACGAGTGACCAGTAAACAGGTGCCCGCCTGGCGTCCGACCAGCGTGGCATCGGTCACGGCGAGGATCGGTGGCGTATCGATGATCACCAGGTCATAGAGCGGCGCCAGGTCGGTGAGTAGCTTGTTGAAGTTGTCGTGCATCAACAACTCCGACGGATTGGGTGCAGCAAAACCACAGGAGATGAAGTCCAGATTCGGCACTTCGGTGGCGTTGATCACTTCGCGGCTTGTCAGGCGGGCGGCCAGTGTGTCGGACAGACCGTGTTTAGGGTGCAGGCCGAATACCTTGTGCAGATAGCCCTTGCGCATATCAGCGTCGATCAGCAGTACACGCTTACCCGTCTGGGCAATGATCACCGCCAGGTTGCTGGACACGAACGACTTGCCCGAACCGGGTGACGGGCTGGAAATCATCAATACATTGTTACGTGCTTCGAGCATCGCGAAGTGCAGACTGGTGCGCAGACTGCGCAGCGACTCCACGGCCAACTCGGAGGGTTCGGAGACGCTCAGCAACTTCGACTCCTTGCCCGCGGAACGGCTCTGGTTCTGTTTTTCCAGGCGCTCTTGTTTTCGCGAGTACGGCAGCGAGGCATAGACTGGCATGCCCAGGTTTTCGATGATTTCCGGGTTGTCCACGCCGCGATAGAACGCTTGGCGCAGGAATACCACGATGACTGCCGCCAGTGCGCCAACTAAGGTTGCGATCACCACGATCAGTTTACGCATGGGCCTGACCGGCTCTTCGACGTTGACGTCAGCATTGTCGATGATGCGTACGTTACCGATGCTGCCAGCGCGAAGGATGTCCTGTTCCTGACTCTTGTTCAGCAGCAAGGTATAGGTCTGAGTGGTGACTTGCATGTCGCGGGTCAGGCGCAGTAATTCTTGCTGGGTGACAGGCAATGCCTGGATTTTTTTCAACAAGCCTTGTTTCTGTGCTTCAAGTTGGCCCATCTGAGTCATCAGCGCGCGGTAGGTAGGGTGTTCGCGGGTGTACAGCCGTTCAACCTCGACCCTTTTGAGTTTCAGTTCGGAGAGCATGGAGTCGAGGTTGACTACTTGGTCGAGCACCGATTTGGTTTCGATGCTCAGGTCCACCGATTTTGCGCTGGCCTGGAACGCGTTCAGGGCTTGCTCTGATTGTTCAAGCTGCTTACGTACCAGCGGCAGTTGCGAACGCAGAAACTCCAGGCGCTGCGCGGCTTCGGCAGAGCTGCGTTCAACGTTCTGGCGCACGTACAGGCGGCTGACCTCATCGAGAATAACCTTGGCCTGGGTGGGGTTGGTGTCCTGAATGGACAGGTAAATAATCCCTGAATCCTTGCCAGCTTCATTGATGGTCAGGCGGCCCTGATACTCCAGCGCGCTGGTCAGCGTGCGCTCTTTGGTCAGCTTGAACTCAGTGCCGGGGCGAGCCTTGAGCGTGGCCACCTGGATTTTTACGCCATTGCCTTCGACGGTCTGATTGGTCTGACCCTTGAGCAGCAGTTTACTTTTTTTGTCATACAGCGAGAACGCGTCTGCTCCGTCGGCCACCAGTGTCATTGGTTCGCCGAGCAGTGCGTCAGGAACTTCCAGCTGGAAGACGCTGATTTGTTCGCCTCCCCAGGCGTAGTTCTTCAGGCCGAACAAGGGTTCAGCGAAGCTGCCTTCGGTTAGCGGTTTGTAAGTTCGGGCCATGTATGCGCCGAACACAGGGAAGTACCGTGGCTTCTGGATAATGTTGAGCTTGAGGTCTTCGACCACGCGGCCGAGCACGGCCCGCGACTTGATCAACTCTATCTCGGTAGTGGCCTGAGAGACTGACATTGGCTTGCCGCTGACTTCGGTAGTCGCCTCGATGCCGATTTTTTTAGGCTCGATTTGAATCATCGCAGCGGCTTGATAGGCCGGTGTCGCGAGCAGGGCGTAGGCCACGCCGATCAGGAAAAAAAAGCTGACGATCGAGGCGATCAGACCCTTGTGATCAAACAATGTGCGCAAGATAGTTGCCAAATCGATCCGGGTGTCCTGGTAATAGTCCAGGGAAGAGCGGTTCATAGCGGTCATTTATCTTGTTACTCCTGACTGTAGGTAAGGGAGCCAGTCATCGACACAACGCGAAAGGTGCTCGAAGGTCTGTTCGAAGGCTAGTTTCGGGCGCCGGTAGGGGTCGGCTATTTCCAGCTCGTGTTGCCATTTGCCAATCAAAAACACTTTGCCGCGCGCTTCTGGAGCCAGTTTCAAAATGCTCTGCATCTGCGTCTGTTCCATCAGCAGAATCAGCTCGGCCTCGCGCAACATCTGTCGGTCGACCTGACGCGCCTCATGGTGGTGAGCAGGCACTTGATGAGTCTTCAGGACTTCGCGGGCCAGCGGGTCCATCGGTGCGCAAAGCATTGCGTGAATCCCGGCCGATGAAATCTGCACACCGGGTGCCCGCACGCGTTGGCGGAACATCGCCTCAGCCATCGGGCTGCGGCAGATATTGCCGACGCAGATCACTAACAGGTTACTGAACATGACCTTTGCTGCCCGATAGGATCAGCCACAGACGTTTATTGAGATTGACGCTGACGTTACGGGCCACCAGCAGCAATGCATGTAGTTTGTTCAGCGGCCTTATTGCCGACAGCGACAAACCAAACACCTGGATCAGGAAGTATTCGTACAGCTCCTGGTTACCAATACGGTTGTAGTAGTTGGCCAGGCTGGTGCACGTCTGCAGGCTCATGTGTAATTTCCGCTTGTGCGATCGCATGGAGAAAACCCCACCCGGATGCAGGCGGTACATGGCAGGCTTGATCTCGGCGAGAAATTTACCTTTGCCAAATGCGCCGAGCAGCGACCACCAGCACAGGTCGTTGAGTGGCGCGAGGAGCAACTCCGGCGGCAGTTCGAAAAAAACATTACGAAAGCACACGGTCAGCGTTGAAATCGGTCGGGCCTTTTGCAGTTCGATGGCGCTGGCGTCGCGACGCAACTCGCCCTGTAACTGGATGCCCCGTTCACCCTCGCTGTCGAAGGACATGGCGTCGTGATAGGTCAGTGAGTAATCCGGATGACTTTCGAGGAAGTCCACCTGGATTTGAAGTTTGCGTGGGTCGGTCCAGTAGTCGTCGGCCTCGCAATAAGCGATGTAGCGTCCACGCGCTTCCTTGAACAGCGCGGGGACACAGGGGTTGCCTTGCTGGTACTGGTTAACGTCCTGATAAAACGGCCTGATGATTCCTGGATAGCGTTCGGCATACTCGGCGATGACGCGCGCAGTGCCATCGGTGGACGCGTCGTCGTTGATCAGGATTTCGAAAGGAAAATTCGTCTGTTGTGCCAGAAAGCTCTCGAGCGTCTGGGCGATAAACCCCTCCTGATTGTAGGCGGGGCAGACGATGCTCAGCAGTGGCTCGGGAGCGCGCGGCTCTGTGGTGGCATTTTGCGAGGTGGCATCCATGGCTCAAGTACTCGGTTTGCTGAACAAAATGAAAATCTTCACGGCCAGTGGCTTATAGCTTGCCGCCACCAGCGTCAGGGTCACCAGACCGCACACCGCCAGGCCCATGAACGTCGTGATGCGGTCATCGCCGGCAATCATGCGAAACAGCGGTTCGCTGATGACAATCCCAATGGCGGTCATCAGGCTGATACGCAAAATATCGTGTAGCCATCGGCCATTAATGCGCGGCGCCAATCGGTTGTGCACGATCGGTGGCCAGATCAGAAAAGACACCAGACGCAGAGCGAACCAGGCCAAGGCCGCGCCGTACGCTCCTTGATAGTGGATGGCCAGGAGCATCACCGGCACCGTCACTATGGCTGACACCACGCTGTACCAGACATGCAACTCCATCCTTCCGTGGGCGTATTGCAGGTAAAACTGAAAGGCACTGGCGGCCATGATCGCGCTGCCCAACGAGTACCAGAGGAGTATCGAATGGCTCCATTGGGCAGCAACGTGGTCACCGGTCCAGGCGTAAATCAGCGGTTCGGCGTGCACCCCGATCACCGCAGCCAGTGGAAACAGAAAGGTGCACACGAAGCGGTTGGCGGATAGAAACAGAGCATGCATATCATCCTGACGGCCTTCTGCCATCAGTACAGTCAAGCGCGGTAATAGCGTTTGCGCCAGTGGGTTGGCCAACATCAGGATGCCGGTGGTGATCAGCGCTACCAGAGAGAAATAACCGTACTCTTTGAGCAACAGCATTTCCGAGAGCAACACCTTGTCTATCTGCGTCAAGACGATCCACAACACGGTCG
Source organism: Pseudomonas sp. ASL8 (assembly GCF_056680355.1). Lineage (NCBI taxonomy): Bacteria > Pseudomonadati > Pseudomonadota > Gammaproteobacteria > Pseudomonadales > Pseudomonadaceae > Pseudomonas > Pseudomonas sp. ASL8. Next base: position 3,514,401 of record NZ_CM155278.1, read on the forward strand.
TCAGGGACATGCTGGCGGCAAACGGAATGATCGGCTTGACCAGTGCCCAGTTGAAGCCACTCAACAGATGCGGGGTTGGCATTTGCTGGTAGGCCCGGGCGGCGAAGATCAAGGCTTCGATCAGTCCCACCAGCACCTGGAATTCGAAAAAGTCCCGAGGATCGTTCGAGATTGAACTGACCAGTAGCAACCCGCCGAAATAGCGCAGGGTGGCAATGATCACATTGGCAATGTTCAACCAGGCGTGTTGTTCCAAACCTTGTATGCCGCTTTTGTAAAGCGTCGAATACAGGCGCAACGCGATGATCAGCCCCATCATGCTGATACAGCTGATTAGGGTTTGGTGATCCAGAACCTGAGCGTTGAGCCATTTCACCGCAATCCATGGGCTGGCCGCGTAAATCACCACGCAGCACAGTACTGCCAGTGGCACGAAGATAATTTCGAACGAGCGCAGTAAGTGCCCCGCGTTTCGCTCGCCGGCTGGCAAGCTCTGCTGATGGGCGACAGCACGAACCAGGCTGGGGGACATCCCTGCATCGAGTAACTGCAACCATGCCTGCATGACGGAAAAGAAACCGATCAGGCCATACGCTTCGGCCCCTAGATGGCCGAGATAGAACGGCATTATCAGAATGCCAACCAGCAGCGCGTAGGCCTGTCCGGCATAGCTCAAGGTGGTGTTTCTGATGACGGAAAGTTTTCTCGGCATGGCGTTTAGATAACCTGAGCGAAGGCCGTATCTTTAAAGCTGATTGGGCCAAGACTGCATTCAGCGATAAGGGTGTCGATGATCTTGTCTTGGTCATCGTGTGCCAGCCCCGGATAGATCGGCAGGCAAAGTACGCGCTGGCTCAACGCCCGCGAAGCGCTCTGGGCGGCTTGGGGCTGCAGGTATTCGAGGGTGTCCAGAGACGGGTAGAAATAACGTCGAGGGTTGATGCCTTTATTGTTAAGGGCTGTCCGCACCCGTAATAGCTGTTGTTCACCGTGCAGGCCGATGGGGAAGTAGCTGTTGTTGAGTTCGCTATCGGGTGTGGCTTGTTGAAAGTCCACGTAATCGCCCAGCCGAGACTGATAGCGATGAGCGATTTCAGCACGCTGCTCGAAGATGCTGTCGATGTCGTCGAGAATGCACAGGCCCATGGCCGCCGAAAACTCGTTGAGTTTGGCGTTGATCCCGAGGCCATCGATTTTGTCGGTGTCGGCGATGCCGAAGTTGCACAGCAGGTACACGCGCCGGGCCAGTTCGTCATCGTTGGTGATGATCGCTCCGCCCTCAATGGTATGAAACAACTTGGTCGCATGAAAACTCAGTGTGCTGATGTCGCCCCACTTGAGCACCGACTGACCCGCATGACGAACACCGAATGCATGGGCACCGTCATAGACGGTTTTTAGCTGGTGTTTACGCGCAATTTGCTCGATGCGCTCGACCGCACAAGGGTTGCCGAACACATGCGTACCCACGATCGCGGTGGTATCGGAAACGATCCTGCTTTCGATATGGTCGGGGGAGATGTTCCAGGTGCGCGGGTCAATGTCGGCGAAAATCGGCCGAATACCTTCCCATTGCAACGAACTGCTGGTCGCTACAAAGCTGAACGGTGTAGTCACAGCGCTGCCGCTCAGACCCAGTGCGCGATAAGCGACCTGCAGGGCAAGCGTGCCATTATTGGTTAGCAGCACATGTTTAACACCCAAAAACGCTTTGAGGCGCTCCTGCAACTCGCACACCAAGGGACCATGATTGGTTAGCCAGCCCCGTGCGTAGATGCCTTCTACGTAGGTTTTAAACTTGTTGATGTCGCCGAGGTAGGTCTTGGTCACGTTGATCATCGAAGCCTCCATGTCTGACGCTGAACAGTGATATCGAACAGTGAAGTACGGGACTAACCGAGCGTTGAGGTGGGTGGCTGACTGCCTGTTTTGCGGCTGACCAACCGGGCTCGACGTTGGTTGATTTTAAGAATGATTCGTGTGGCAAGGCTGCCCGCATGAGGGTCGCCGTAATGAAAGATGGCGGTCGCACGTTTCAGGTCGGGGCCGACAGTGCGGTTTGCATGCAACGAGCGATAACCCCAGAAGAAATAGATACTTCCCGGCTCCAACTGCAATGTAGTGGGCTTGAACCAGCCGCGCTGCATTGCCAGGCACATCAGCTTGCGACTGAAACGATTTTGCAACAGTGCCTTTTCGATAACATTGAAGACCACGCTCGAGCGCACGGTGCGTAAGTTGGGAAACAGAACTAAATCTCCGCGCTCTTCACCGTCTTGCGGAATAAAGATGGGAACCAGTGCAGTCACCAGACTGGCGTCGTAATGAAAGCAATTGGACTCTCGTTGCCCCTCGTTTCCTTGTACACAGCGAAGGACCGGAAAAATCTTGTCACTGATCGCCTGTTTGTTTGCGGCTTCGCGATACAACCTGGCCAGCAATGCCTTGAATCGGGGGTCGGCCCAGATATTCACCAACAGGCTGCCAGCCAATGCCTGTTCGCCGTGATAGGCAAAATACTCGCCGGGATGGAGGTCCGCGTGGAGGTCGGTGTAGGTGCGCAGCTGTTGGAGATCGGCTTCGCTGACTACACCTCTCAGCTGGGCAAAGCCATGGGTATCAATCTCATTGGCCAGCTTTTTTACTTGCTGCTCATCAATGTCAAAAGATAAAGGCATCGCTTCAGGCTCTTTATAGGTAAGTAAGGGAACTGGACGGCCATCAGGTCCAGGCGCCATTGCTGAAGGGCACGCATTACAAACGAACACCTTCACACCCCATCGTTTAAACACGCTACCGCCCGAATCTGCTGATCCCGGCGCAGCGGGGTGACTGAATAACAATGTTTAAACGTTCACGCTGCAACTTAGGTAAACGGCCGAAGTAAACCTTCAGGCAATGCTACCGCCCGACCGAGCACGCTCAGTAAAAAAACAAGTGTTCAATTAGTCAACGGACTCCCACAGGCGCAAGAAACTGCACCGTGCCTAAAACTAATTTCGTGTGGGCAGAGCTGTAAAGCATGTTGGCTTGACGCGTTGCGCGCTCTGTTCTTTGACAGGGCTGCAGTGGCAACGAATCGTCTGACAGGCATATATATCGACGGCGGCGTCCTTCCTGTCAAATTATTTCGTCAAAAATCTGTTAAATTTTTGATAAACGGTTTTGTAGCGATTGTAAGTTATTGATTTTATTAAGAGTCAAAAAAACATCGCGTGCACCGCTTAGGTGCGGCGACGTTTTTTAGACGCGTAAAAAAGGCGGGAATAATGCAATTAATCACGGTGAAGTTTGGGCAAGTAATCACCGGCCCGCAGTGAGTGTAGTTGGCTTTTATTAAAGGACACTGACTACCCGAATGAATGCATTGTCGCTGTTATCACTATTGTGTTGAGTGTTTTCGCTGCACGTGGTTGTTGAAAGTTGAGCGCGTCGATTCCTGGCGTCCGCAGAGGGGACTCACTTTTTATCAGTTGAGTGCGGCGGTTCAGCACTCGACTGCCAGCTATATTGGAATAGCCCTTATTTCCAGTGGGGCTATTTGAGGGGAGACGAGTATCGTTCGCAACGCTGATCACCTTGAGCCGACAGGCAAGATGAGTCTGGATCAGGGGGAATAAGCGTGCTTGGGGTCAGGCCTATTTTCTATATTCTATTTTGGAATATATAAATAATAATTAATAATTTTTTGATCTATTTAAAATCAGGCACTATCAAGCTCTCGACGCTTCGACATCACGCAAACACTCCAGCGTTCTGGGGTGCGCGCCTTAGAGTTATCAGTCTATGAAAAGTCTTCCTCTGTATTTCGATTACGCCGCTACCACACCTGTGGATGAGCGTGTCATTAAGGTCATGGTCGAGTGTCTGGGCCGATCCGGGAATTTTGGTAATCCTGCATCCAGCTCCCATCTATACGGTGAACAGGCTCGGCAAGCTGTCGAACAGGCCCGTCAACAGATTGCCGATCTTGTCGGCGCAAAGGCCACGCAAATAGTCTGGACGTCCGGTGCGACCGAGTCGAACAATCTGGCGCTCAAGGGCGTTGCACAGGCTCGAGTGCAGCGGGGCGGGCATATCATTACCAGCCAGCTTGAGCACAAGGCGATTCTCGATACAGCGCAGCAATTGCAAGCGGCTGGTTATGAGGTGACTTACCTGGCACCGGATGCCGAGGGTTTGATCGATCCTGCAGCCGTCAGCGCCGCGCTTCGTGATGACACCTTTCTGGTGTCGCTGATGTTGGTCAATAACGAGTTGGGCACGCTCAACGATATTGCAGCCATAGGCCAACGTGTCCGTGAGCACGGCGCGCTGTTCCATGTCGATGCCGCTCAAGGTGCCGGCAAAGTACGCATTGATCTGGCCGCGCTGGCGGTTGATCTGATGTCGTTCTCCGCGCATAAGGTCTACGGCCCCAAAGGTATTGGTGCGCTCTATGTCGGGCCGCGTGCCGACCGGCGCTTGCAGGCCCAGATTCATGGTGGCGGGCACGAAGGGGGGCTGCGTTCGGGCACACTGGCCACCCATCAGATTGCGGGCATGGGTGCTGCTTTCGCGTTGGCTGCCGAAGTGTTTGAACATGAGACCGCTCAGATCGAGCGTCTGCACTTGCGCTTGCGGCAGCAACTGGCCGAGATCCCAGGCTTGCGCGTCAATGGCAGCCCGACCCAGCGGGTCGCGCACACCCTCAGCCTGACCTTTGGCAAGGGCGATCTGAATCTGGATGCACTGAGCAGTGACTTGGCCTTTTCTTCCACTTCAGCCTGTAACTCGGCAAAAAATGCACCGTCGCATGTGCTTCTTGCCCTTGGTCACAATGAGCAGTCTGCGCGCCAGACCATTCGCTTGAGCCTCGGGCGCTTCACCACGGAGGACGATGTTGACCATGCCGTGCGGTTGATCAAGGCCTCATTGACCCAGCCTGCCTTCTGGGCGGTTGCTCAGTCGTGAGTGCTGCTCCATTATCTGAACCGGAACATGCCAATTACCGGTTCAGCGGGAGAATCAATGAGTACGCAGTCGAAAACCAACGGAGTGGTCGCCGAACGTTTGGCGCAAGTACGCGCCCTGATGAGCCGGGAGCGTATCGATGCTTACCTGGTGCCGTCGGCGGATCCGCACCTTTCTGAATACCTGCCGGGCTATTGGCAGGGCCGGCAGTGGCTTTCGGGCTTCCATGGCTCGGTCGGTACCTTGATCATTACCCAGAGTTTTGCGGGTTTGTGGGCCGACAGCCGTTATTGGGAGCAAGCCACTAAAGAGCTGGCGGGCAGTGGCATCGAGTTGGTGAAGTTGATGTCGGGCCAGCCCGGTCCGCTGGATTGGCTGGCTGAAAAGGCCACGAGCAACAGCGTTGTCGCAGTGGATGGCGCTGTGCTGGCGGTTGCTTCGGCACGTACGCTCGCCGCCAGGTTATATGAGCGCGGCGCTAGTTTGCGCACGGATTTTGATCTGCTCACAGAGCTATGGCTGGACCGTCCCGGGTTGCCGACCAATGCCATTTATCAGCATTTACCACCTCAGGCGACCGTGAGTCGAGGTGACAAACTGGCCAAACTGCGTCAGGCGTTGCAAGAGCGCGGTGCGGATTGGCATTTCATAGCGACTCTGGATGACATCGCCTGGCTGTTCAACCTGCGCGGTGCTGATGTTTCCTACAATCCTGTGTTTATGTCTTTTGCCTTGATTGGCCCTCAACGGATCAGCCTGTTTGTCGACTCCGTCAAAGTTGATGCCGAGCTGCGCCAAGCACTGGAGGGGGAGGGCATCACACTCGTCGAATACACCAAAGTTGCCTCGGCGCTGCGTGATGTCCCGGCCGATGCCCGATTACTGATTGACCCGGCGCGTGTCACCTGTGGCTTGCTGGACCACCTTAAAGCTGAGGTGACACTGGTTGAAGGGCTCAACCCGACAACGCTGTTCAAGTCGCAAAAAAGCGATGCCGATGCGCAACACATCCGTCAGGCCATGGAGCAGGACGGTGCTGCACTGTGTGAGTTCTTTGCCTGGCTGGAAGCGACACAGGGAAGGGAGCCGGTCAGTGAGTTGTCCGTTGATCTCCATTTAGGTCAGGCTCGGGCCCGTCGTCCGGGCTATGTCTCACCAAGTTTTGCGACCATTGCGGGCTTTAATGCCAATGGGGCCATGCCGCATTATCGCGCCACCGAGCGCGAGCACGCGCAGATTGAAGGTGATGGCCTGCTGCTGATCGATTCGGGCGGTCAATACCTGGGTGGCACTACGGACATCACGCGGATGGTGCCCATCGGAACGCCCAGCGCCGAGCAAAAACGGGATTGCACGCGTGTACTCAAGGGCGTGATCGCGCTGTCGCGTGCACATTTCCCGCGCGGGATCGCTTCACCGTTGCTGGATGCTATCGCTCGAGCGCCAATCTGGGCTGAGGGCGTCGACTATGGTCACGGCACCGGGCATGGTGTCGGGTATTTCCTCAATGTGCATGAAGGACCACAAGTTATTGCCTATCAAGCCGTTGCAGCGCCGCAAACGGCGATGCTGCCAGGCATGATCACCTCTATTGAACCCGGCACGTACCGTCCTGGTCGCTGGGGGGTGCGCATTGAAAACCTGGTGCTCGCTGTTGATGCCGGGAAAACCGAATTTGGTGAGTTTCTCAAATTCGAAACCCTGACCCTGTGCCCTATTGATTCTCGTTGTCTTGAGGTTTCCTTGCTGGCCCAAGACGAGCGTGACTGGCTCAACGCCTATCACGCTCAGGTCAACGAGCGCCTCAGTCCACTGTTACAAGGGCCTGCGCTGGAATGGATGCGCGCGTGCACGGCCGCGATTTAGGCGGATTGCGCTTTGTCCATGCCCCGTTTGCTCATGTCGACAGGGTGTGGCTACTCAGGGCTTCACGAACGAAATCCAGACGATCCTGGCCAAAGAACAGCTCATCGCCGATGAACATGGAGGGCGCACCGAACACGCCGCGTTGCACGGCGAGTTCGGTGGTGGCTTTGAGCTGATCCTTGACCTGCGGATCATTAATCCATTCGGCTATCAGCTCAGGGTCGAAGCCGCCGTCTTTTAGAGCCGAAGCCACTATCGCTGGGTCGTTGAGATTTAGGCCGTCGATCCACAGCGCCTTGAAGATGCAATCGAGGTAAGCGATAAAGCGCTCCGGTTGGCGCAACTGCACACCTGTAGCAGCGCGCATAAGGTTTAGCGTATTGATTGGGAAGTGCGGATTGAAACGCAGCGGTACACCATAGCGTTTGGCGAAGCGGTCCATGTCTCGAAGGGTATAGAGAGCCTTGGCCGGGACGCTGATAGGCGAGGCATTGCCAGTGGTCTTGAACACGGCTCCGAGCAGCATCGGCCTGTAAATCAGTTGGCTTCCTGTTTCCGTGCAGATATTGCCGAGTTGGGTGTAGGCCAGGTAGCTGGAGGGGCTGCCGACGTCGAAGAAGAACTCTACCGTCTTGCTCATGTTTGATATTCCTTGTTGTTATTGTGAGACGCCCTTACCAGCGTTCGCTCCATGGTCGTAGGTCCAGCTCGAACGTCCAGGCGTCGCGCGGCTGGCTGTGCAAAAACCAGTAGTTATCGGCGATGTGTTCCGGGTTGAGGATGCCATCCTCATCTTTAAGGGCGTAACGATCCGGGAATTGAGTCCGTATGAAGTCGGTATCGATGGCGCCGTCCACCACCACGTGGGCTACGTGAACATTCAGCGGTCCCAATTCACGCGCCATGCTTTGAGCTAGCGCGCGAATACCATGCTTGGCTCCGGCGAAAGCGGCAAAGCCGGATGCGCCACGCAAGCCTGCTGTGGCCCCGGTGAACAGAATCGTGCCGCGCTGGCGTTTCACCATGCGCTTGGCGACTTCCCGGCCATTTAGAAAGCCGGAGAAACACGCCATTTCCCAAATCTTGAAATATTTGCGCGCAGTTTCTTCAAGAATGCTGCAAGGGACGTTTGCGCCGATGTTGAAGACGAAGGCCTCAATCGGACCTATCCTGGTTTCGATGTCCTCCACCAAGGCGATGACATCCTCTTCCTTGCGAGCGTCCGAGGCAAAGCCGTGAGCTTGACCCCCTTCGGCGTTGATCGCGTCCACGAGTGGCTGCAGCTTGTCAGCACTGCGCCGAGTAACACAGGCGATATAGCCTTCACGCGCAAACCGCTTGGCGATAGCGCCACCCGTTGCATCCCCTGCGCCGATTACCAATACGACTTTCTTCTTGTTTGAGTCATCTGTCATGGCTTGATCCTTAGCTAAACGATCGTTTACCAAACGAACGTTATGCTACGCTTTGGCTTGCGTCAAGAAGGCAGTTATCCAGAGGTGTATGTGCGCTATTCAGTGATTCACAAAGAGCAGACCCGCGAAAAGCTGATGGAAAGCAGCGGGGTCATGGCCAAGGAACAGGGTTTTTCGACGATCGGCGTTGATGGCCTTATGAAGGCGATTGGGCTTTCAGGGGGGGCGTTCTATAGCCACTTTTCTTCAAAAGATGAATTGTTCGGCGCTATCGTCGAGCGGGAGTTGAGCAACAGTTTGCGGCGTTTGAGTGCGGAGGGAGATCAGGATCGCCTAAAGCTGAAGCGGTGCCTGAAGCAGTACCTGAGCATGACGCACGTAGAGAATCCGCAGAAAGGATGTGCGTTACCGGCTCTTGGGGCCGAAATTGCCAGGGCTGATCAGGCTGTTCGGCTAAACGCCGAACGCTGGTTATGTCAGTTGCAACAGGCGTGGGCGCATACGCTGGACAGCGAGAGCCTTGCGTGGGCTACGCTGGCGCAATGCATCGGCGCATTGGTGGTCGCGAGAATGATGTCTACTGTTCAGATTCAGCAGCAAGTTCTCGATGCCAGCCACGATTTGTTGGTCCGCCAAATCGATGCGCAAGAGGCCGGTGAGTAGAGGTTATTTGCAGATGATGATCATGCTGCGGCTGGTATAGCCCGCTGGGTTGAGGCCGAAAGGATAATCACCCGGGTCTTCCACGGCGTCGCCGGATTTGGCGATGAGCTTATAGCCTTTTGCGTCGCATGAGCTGACTGCGAGTTCATAGCACTTGGCCCAAGAGGAGGTGAGTCCAGAGCAGTTGATATGAAGTCCGCGTTTGCCAATCTTTACAGGTTTGGCCGTTGCCGCGCAGCCAACGAGCGCCAACAATGCAAAGACTATTAGTATGTGTTTCATTCCCTTCCTTACCTGGCGAATGCATAAATGCCAGCGCCTTGCTCTGAATTCGCTTATCTGCGTGATCGTGCCGATGACGTCCAGGTCGGGATGAAACTCCAGCGGTGATAACGGCGACGGGACTAAACATGGCTCAACCACGTTACAAATGCTAGAGGCATCGTGTATCTATTTTGAAAGCCGGGTCAGTCAGCCGGTACCATTGTCGGCGATTTCGGGCGCATGGTCAGTGTTGCACCTACTGACGCCAGAATGATTGAGCCAATGGCGAGCCACTGCATCAGGGTCAGGCTTTCATGCAGGAAAAGTAATCCGGACAACGCTCCAAACGCGGGTTCGATACTTGTCAGGGTGCTGAAGGTTCGAGCAGGCAGTCGCGTCAGTGCAATCATCTCCAGGCTATAGGGCAGGGCGGTCGACAACACGGCCACACCAAGCGCAGTGGTGAGTAATGCCGGGTTGAGCAATGCCGAGCCTGCGTGCACGATGCCTATAGGTGCGATGAATATCGCCGCAATCAATACGCCCAGCGCCGCGGTTTGAATGCCGTTGTCAGCCCCTGCTTTTTGGCCTGAGACAATGTACAGCGCCCAGCAGACTCCCGCGCCGAGTGCGTAGCCGATCCCGATCAGATCGATATTCGCACCGCTTTCCTTGGTTGGTATTAATAGCAGCAAGCCTGTGACGGCCAGAGCGATCCAGACAAAATCGATTGCTTTACGCGAAGACAGAAGCGCCACGGTCAATGGCCCCGTGAACTCAAGCGCGACGGCGATCCCCAGCGGCACGGTGCGTAAGGACATATAGAAGAGGAAGTTCATGCCGCCCAATGCAATCCCGTAGATGATGACGGTGCGCAATGACTTGGCGGTCAACGTCGCTCGCCAGGGACGTAGGACCAGCAACAGAATCAGGCTGGCAAAAACTAACCTCAGGGTCGTGGTGCCTTGTGCTCCCACCAGCGGGAACATGCTCTTGGCCAGCGATGCGCCAGATTGAATCGAAGCCATTGCTATAAGAAGCAGGCCGACCGGAAAGAGCGTCGAGGCGAGGCTGCGGGGTTGATCAGTCATTACGGTTTAATCGTCCACGGTCATCTGTTTGGGGGCGCGAGCTCAATAACGGAGCCTATGATGCTTAAGAATGATGGTCTGAGCAATATATTGCTCAGCGACGCGTGCTCTAGCTATATAGAGAGGGTGTGCTTGGGGCTAGTCCTTAGCCTTATATAGGTGTGTTTTACCAATGTGACAGGTATGTGAAATTAGGTGTTGACGCCCCGTCAAATCTCTCTATAATTCGCACCTCTTCCGGAGCAGATGAAGCGGAAAACTCCTTGTAAATCAAAGAGTTATCCAAAGTAAGCGGCGAGGAAGGGGTTTTGATCTTCTGGATCGAAAGCGGTAGAAAGAGGTGTTGACAGCAGCGTGTAACGCTGTAGAATTCGCCTCCCGCTAACGAGAGACGTGAAGTTGATCGAAGCGCAAGTGGTTGAAGTTGCAAAGGAAACTTTGAAACTTGTTAAAATAACCGCTTGACAGCAACAGGGGCTGCTGTAGAATGCGCGCCTCGGCTGAGACGAAAGATCTCAACCACCCGCTCTTTAACAATTGAATCAAGCAATTCGTGTGGGTGCTTGTGTTGTAAGACTGAAGTCAACTGATTATCAGCATCACAAGTTACTCCGCGAGAAATCAAAGATGTAACCAACGATTGCTGAGCTAAGTTTAGGGTTTTGTCAAAACCCAAAGATGTTTGAACTGAAGAGTTTGATCATGGCTCAGATTGAACGCTGGCGGCAGGCCTAACACATGCAAGTCGAGCGGCAGCACGGGTACTTGTACCTGGTGGCGAGCGGCGGACGGGTGAGTAATACCTAGGAATCTGCCTGGTAGTGGGGGATAACGTTCGGAAACGGACGCTAATACCGCATACGTCCTACGGGAGAAAGCAGGGGACCTTCGGGCCTTGCGCTATCAGATGAGCCTAGGTCGGATTAGCTAGTTGGTGAGGTAATGGCTCACCAAGGCTACGATCCGTAACTGGTCTGAGAGGATGATCAGTCACACTGGAACTGAGACACGGTCCAGACTCCTACGGGAGGCAGCAGTGGGGAATATTGGACAATGGGCGAAAGCCTGATCCAGCCATGCCGCGTGTGTGAAGAAGGTCTTCGGATTGTAAAGCACTTTAAGTTGGGAGGAAGGGCATTAACCTAATACGTTAGTGTTTTGACGTTACCGACAGAATAAGCACCGGCTAACTCTGTGCCAGCAGCCGCGGTAATACAGAGGGTGCAAGCGTTAATCGGAATTACTGGGCGTAAAGCGCGCGTAGGTGGTTCGTTAAGTTGGATGTGAAATCCCCGGGCTCAACCTGGGAACTGCATTCAAAACTGTCGAGCTAGAGTATGGTAGAGGGTGGTGGAATTTCCTGTGTAGCGGTGAAATGCGTAGATATAGGAAGGAACACCAGTGGCGAAGGCGACCACCTGGACTGATACTGACACTGAGGTGCGAAAGCGTGGGGAGCAAACAGGATTAGATACCCTGGTAGTCCACGCCGTAAACGATGTCAACTAGCCGTTGGGAGCCTTGAGCTCTTAGTGGCGCAGCTAACGCATTAAGTTGACCGCCTGGGGAGTACGGCCGCAAGGTTAAAACTCAAATGAATTGACGGGGGCCCGCACAAGCGGTGGAGCATGTGGTTTAATTCGAAGCAACGCGAAGAACCTTACCAGGCCTTGACATCCAATGAATCTGCTAGAGATAGCGGAGTGCCTTCGGGAGCATTGAGACAGGTGCTGCATGGCTGTCGTCAGCTCGTGTCGTGAGATGTTGGGTTAAGTCCCGTAACGAGCGCAACCCTTGTCCTTAGTTACCAGCACGTAATGGTGGGCACTCTAAGGAGACTGCCGGTGACAAACCGGAGGAAGGTGGGGATGACGTCAAGTCATCATGGCCCTTACGGCCTGGGCTACACACGTGCTACAATGGTCGGTACAGAGGGTCGCCAAGCCGCGAGGTGGAGCTAATCCCAGAAAACCGATCGTAGTCCGGATCGCAGTCTGCAACTCGACTGCGTGAAGTCGGAATCGCTAGTAATCGCGAATCAGAATGTCGCGGTGAATACGTTCCCGGGCCTTGTACACACCGCCCGTCACACCATGGGAGTGGGTTGCACCAGAAGTAGCTAGTCTAACCTTCGGGAGGACGGTTACCACGGTGTGATTCATGACTGGGGTGAAGTCGTAACAAGGTAGCCGTAGGGGAACCTGCGGCTGGATCACCTCCTTAATCGAAGACCTCAGCTTCTTCATAAGTTCCCACACGAATTGCTTGATTCATTGAAAAAGACGATTTAGAAGCAGCCCGAAATTGGGTCTGTAGCTCAGTTGGTTAGAGCGCACCCCTGATAAGGGTGAGGTCGGCAGTTCGAATCTGCCCAGACCCACCAATTTTGTGTGGGAAACGCCTGTAGAGATACGGGGCCATAGCTCAGCTGGGAGAGCGCCTGCCTTGCACGCAGGAGGTCAACGGTTCGATCCCGTTTGGCTCCACCACTTACTGCTTCTGTATTGTAAAGCTTAGAAATGAGCATTCCATCGATGTGATGGTGAATGTTGATTTCTAGTCTTTGATTAGATCGTTCTTTAAAAATTTGGGTATGTGATAGAAAGTTAGACCGGACAGCACTTTCACTGGTGGTGTCACGGGCTAAGGTAAAATTTGTGAGTTAAATTGCGAATTTTCGGCGAATGTCGTCTTCATAGTATAACCAGATTGCTTGGGGTTATATGGTCAAGTGAAGAAGCGCATACGGTGGATGCCTTGGCAGTCAGAGGCGATGAAAGACGTGGTAGCCTGCGAAAAGCTTCGGGGAGTCGGCAAACAGACTTTGATCCGGAGATGTCTGAATGGGGGAACCCAGCGGTCATAAGACCGTTACCTTACACTGAATACATAGGTGTATGGAGCGAACCAGGGGAACTGAAACATCTAAGTACCCTGAGGAAAAGAAATCAACCGAGATTCCCTTAGTAGTGGCGAGCGAACGGGGACCAGCCCTTAAGCTGTATTGAGATTAGCGGAACGTTCTGGAAAGGACGGCCATAGTGGGTGATAGCCCTGTACGCGAAAATCTCTTTGCAGTGAAATCGAGTAGGACGGAGCACGAGAAACTTTGTCTGAATATGGGGGGACCATCCTCCAAGGCTAAATACTACTGACTGACCGATAGTGAACTAGTACCGTGAGGGAAAGGCGAAAAGAACCCCGGAGAGGGGAGTGAAATAGATCCTGAAACCGTATGCGTACAAGCAGTGGGAGCCCACTTTGTTGGGTGACTGCGTACCTTTTGTATAATGGGTCAGCGACTTATTTTCAGTGGCGAGCTTAACCGAATAGGGGAGGCGTAGCGAAAGCGAGTCTTAATAGGGCGTCTAGTCGCTGGGAATAGACCCGAAACCGGGCGATCTATCCATGGGCAGGTTGAAGGTTGGGTAACACTAACTGGAGGACCGAACCGACTACCGTTGAAAAGTTAGCGGATGACCTGTGGATCGGAGTGAAAGGCTAATCAAGCTCGGAGATAGCTGGTTCTCCTCGAAAGCTATTTAGGTAGCGCCTCATGTATCACTGTAGGGGGTAGAGCACTGTTTCGGCTAGGGGATCATCCCGATTTACCAACCCGATGCAAACTCCGAATACCTACAAGTGCCGAGCATGGGAGACACACGGCGGGTGCTAACGTCCGTCGTGAAAAGGGAAACAACCCAGACCGTCAGCTAAGGTCCCAAAGTTATGGTTAAGTGGGAAACGATGTGGGAAGGCTTAGACAGCTAGGAGGTTGGCTTAGAAGCAGCCACCCTTTAAAGAAAGCGTAATAGCTCACTAGTCGAGTCGGCCTGCGCGGAAGATGTAACGGGGCTCAAACCATACACCGAAGCTACGGGTATCACTTAGGTGATGCGGTAGAGGAGCGTTCTGTAAGCCTGTGAAGGTGAGTTGAGAAGCTTGCTGGAGGTATCAGAAGTGCGAATGCTGACATGAGTAACGATAATGGGTGTGAAAAACACCCACGCCGAAAGACCAAGGTTTCCTGCGCAACGTTAATCGACGCAGGGTTAGTCGGTCCCTAAGGCGAGGCTGAAAAGCGTAGTCGATGGAAAACAGGTTAATATTCCTGTACTTCTGGTTATTGCGATGGAGGGACGGAGAAGGCTAGGCCAGCTTGGCGTTGGTTGTCCAAGTTTAAGGTGGTAGGCTGGAATCTTAGGTAAATCCGGGATTCTAAGGCCGAGAGCTGATGACGAGTGTGCTTTGGCACACGAAGTGGTTGATGCCATGCTTCCAAGAAAAGCTTCTAAGCTTCAGGTAACCAGGAACCGTACCCCAAACCGACACAGGTGGTTGGGTAGAGAATACCAAGGCGCTTGAGAGAACTCGGGTGAAGGAACTAGGCAAAATGGCACCGTAACTTCGGGAGAAGGTGCGCCGGTGAGGGTGAAGCATTTACTGCGTAAGCCCATGCCGGTCGAAGATACCAGGCCGCTGCGACTGTTTATTAAAAACACAGCACTCTGCAAACACGAAAGTGGACGTATAGGGTGTGACGCCTGCCCGGTGCCGGAAGGTTAATTGATGGGGTTAGCTAACGCGAAGCTCTTGATCGAAGCCCCGGTAAACGGCGGCCGTAACTATAACGGTCCTAAGGTAGCGAAATTCCTTGTCGGGTAAGTTCCGACCTGCACGAATGGCGTAACGATGGCGGCGCTGTCTCCACCCGAGACTCAGTGAAATTGAAATCGCTGTGAAGATGCAGTGTATCCGCGGCTAGACGGAAAGACCCCGTGAACCTTTACTATAGCTTTGCACTGGACTTTGAATTTGCTTGTGTAGGATAGGTGGGAGGCTTTGAAGCGTGGACGCCAGTCTGCGTGGAGCCAACCTTGAAATACCACCCTGGCAACTTTGAGGTTCTAACTCAGGTCCGTTATCCGGATCGAGGACAGTGTATGGTGGGTAGTTTGACTGGGGCGGTCTCCTCCTAAAGAGTAACGGAGGAGTACGAAGGTGCGCTCAGACCGGTCGGAAATCGGTCGTAGAGTATAAAGGCAAAAGCGCGCTTGACTGCGAGACAGACACGTCGAGCAGGTACGAAAGTAGGTCTTAGTGATCCGGTGGTTCTGTATGGAAGGGCCATCGCTCAACGGATAAAAGGTACTCCGGGGATAACAGGCTGATACCGCCCAAGAGTTCATATCGACGGCGGTGTTTGGCACCTCGATGTCGGCTCATCACATCCTGGGGCTGAAGCCGGTCCCAAGGGTATGGCTGTTCGCCATTTAAAGTGGTACGCGAGCTGGGTTTAGAACGTCGTGAGACAGTTCGGTCCCTATCTGCCGTGGACGTTTGAGATTTGAGAGGGGCTGCTCCTAGTACGAGAGGACCGGAGTGGACGAACCTCTGGTGTTCCGGTTGTCACGCCAGTGGCATTGCCGGGTAGCTACGTTCGGAATAGATAACCGCTGAAAGCATCTAAGCGGGAAACTAGCCTCAAGATGAGATCTCACTGGGACCTTGAGTCCCCTGAAGGGCCGTCGAAGACTACGACGTTGATAGGTTGGGTGTGTAAGCGCTGTGAGGCGTTGAGCTAACCAATACTAATTGCCCGTGAGGCTTGACCATATAACACCCAAGCAATTTGCGTCGAAAGAGCAGATTGCGGTGTGTGAAGACGACACAAACCGAAAATTGGCAACAGCCCACAAATCTATCACATCCCCATTCGCTGGCACGTTACGCAAGTAACGGTCTGGCTACCGAATTTCTTGACGACCATAGAGCATTGGAACCACCTGATCCCATCCCGAACTCAGCAGTGAAACGATGCATCGCCGATGGTAGTGTGGGGTTTCCCCATGTGAGAGTAGGTCATCGTCAAGATTAAATTCCGAACCCCTGTCTGCTTATGCAGACAGGGGTTTTGTTTGTGCGCTGGGAAAATATCTTCCCCATCGAAAAACTCCAGTCCGCAGGCATCGGGAGCCATACTCGCATGCGGTACAAAATCCATAGCCATAAAAATCTATGGTCACCCCCATTTTTGCAATACTGATTAATGGATGAAGCGGTTGGCTTGCTTAAATCTATCCGGCGTTTGTTTGGGGCATGCCCCAGCGCCACGATGAGAGTCGCGCCTGACGATCCTTAAAAATCGATCGGCTTCTGAAGCCGATTTTTATGTCAGGATCTTCGCCAGGTCGGTGGGCCGTTCACGTCATCCGTTGTTCAGCTATCGCAAAACCTGAAAGGTGATTCGTGGTACTGCAACAACCGCAGGGTCAGGCGTTCAAGGCGTCTGGCCCTGCTTCGTATTGCGTATGATGGGCGGCTATCGCTCAGGCGATACGCGCCAGTTTATTGGCCAAGGCACAAGCCACTACATTCGAGTGTCGTCGGCTGAGCAGTGAGCGCACCCAGTCGGCCAGAGCCCCTTTTTGGTGATCCAGTCTCTGCATATAGACCCTGGAGCACTGCACCAACAATTGCCGAAGGTGCTTATCGCCGCGCTTGCTGATCCCCAGCAGGTTAGCCTTGCCGCCCGTGCTGTATTGCCTGGGCACTAGGCCAACAGAGGCGGCAAAGTCGCGGCTGCATCGATACTGTTTGCCATCGCCCATCTCCACAGCCAGCAGGCTGGCGGTGATCGGGCCGACACAGGGCATGCTCAGCAAGCGGCTGCCCAGATCATCGTCGGCCAGTTGGCACGTCAGTTCTTTATCCAACGCCTTGATTTGCTCATCCAGGTAGACAAAGTGATCGTGCAGGCGCTGCAACAACACCGTCAGCCGCACGGGCACTTCATGCTCAGCCAAGACGCTCGCCAAACGCTTCATAACCGCCAGTCCTTTAGGCAAGTTGATTCCAAACTCCAGCAGAAAACCGTGCATCTGATTGGCGGTTCTGGTGCGATCGCGCACCAGCGATTCGCGCATACGATGCAACACCGAAAGGGTTTGCTGGGCTTCGGTTTTAGGCGTAACGAAACGCATTGAAGGGCGGGAAGCTGCCTCACAAATCGCCTCAGCGTCGACAAAGTCGTTTTTGTTGCCCTTGACGAAGGGACGAACAAACTGCGGAGAAATCAGCTTGGCCGTGTGCCCCATCGCCATCAGCTGGCGAGCGACAAAATGGGACCCGGCACAGGCCTCCATCGCCACGACACAGTTCGGCAAGTTGCCGAAAAACTGCATCATCTGCGCTCGTGAGAGTTTTTTACGAAACACTTCGCGGCCCGACGTGTCTTGGCCGTAAAGGTGGAAATTGTGTTTGCCGAGATCGATACCGATCAGTGCTGACTCGCTCATGAGGATGGCCTCCGAAAACAAAACACCCTGCGAAAGCGTAGCCCTCGCAGGGTGTTGGGGGTGACCATCTCATTAGCCACCAATCTGGTGGTTTTTTATGACTGAATTCAACTCAGTCACCGCGGTATTCACAACCGCTTGTGCAGGTCTCATGAATACGAATGGCTGAGAGCTCTGGGAGCAAAGGCTTCAGCTGATCCCAAATCCATTTCGCCAGGACTTCGCTGGTTGGATTTTCAAGACCCGGAATGTCGTTCAAATAGTTGTGATCGAGGCGCTCATAGAGTGGCTTGAAGATCGCTTTGATTTCGGAAAAATCACGAATCCAGCCTGTATGAGGATCGACTTTGCCCGCCAAATAGACGGCCACACGAAATGAATGCCCATGCAGACGTCCGCACTTATGGCCCTCAGGTACGTGGGGCAGGCGGTGTGCTGATTCGAACGTAAACTCTTTGAAAATTTCCACAGTGTATTCGACTCTAGAAAGTGGCTATCGCCAAGGCGATAAAAGCAGGCGGGCAGTTTAGCAGCAATGGTTTGCCCTATGCGCTAAAACAAACCGCAGGTCCAGCACAGCTGTAAGCTGTTCGCCTGTTCGCCTGTTCGCCTGATGGCTGATGGCACCTAGCCAGATAAATTCAGCTTCAATTAAGTTGAGTTGTTTATCGTTGTAGCCGTACAAAGCATTTATTTTTACGGAGGCCTGATATGAAAGCCGTCACAGCACTGCAGGACACGTAATGAAAGTGAGTGAGCATCCTTACAGGTTTTTCGCATTGCTCCTGGCTCTGTTCTGCTCTGGGCTGGGCGCCCGGGACCTGGATCAGGATGAAGCGCTGAAATTACGTCAGCAAGGAGTGATCCTGCCGCTCGAACAACTGATAGGGCAAGCTCTGGGACGTTACCCTGGCTCAAAGCTGTTGGAGGCTGAGCTTGAGGAGAAACACGGCGTATACCTCTACGACATAGAGTTGCTGACCGTGGAAGGTGTGGTCCGGGAGTTGAAGTTCGACGCTCGCGACAGTCGATTATTAAAGGACAAGGAAGATGATTGATGCGGCTGTTATTGGTTGAAGACCATGTGCCGCTGGCAGATGAGCTGGTCGCTGGGCTTAAACGCCAGGGCTACGCGGTAGACTGGCTTGCCGATGGACGTGATGCGGTTTACCAGGGGGGCAGTGAACCCTATGATTTGATTATCCTGGACCTGGGACTTCCAGGTTTGCCGGGCCTCGACGTACTTCAGAAATGGCGTGCCAGTGGTTTGGCTACCCCCGTCTTGATTCTGACCGCCCGAGGCTCATGGGCTGAGCGCATTGAAGGGCTTAAGGCGGGCGCCGATGACTACCTGAGCAAGCCTTTTCACCCCGAAGAGCTACAGCTGCGAATTCAAGCATTGCTGCGGCGTTCACATGGTCAGGTCAATAAACCCAGGCTAGAGGCTGCGGGTTTGCATCTGGACGAGGGCCGTCAATGCGTGACCCAGGGCAGCGTTGAAATTCAGCTGACCGCTGCTGAATTTCGTTTACTGCGCTACTTCATGCTGCATCCCGAGCAGATACTGTCTAAAAGCCATTTGGCCGAGCATCTCTATGACGGTGAAAGCGAACGCGACTCAAATGTGATCGAAGTTCACGTCAATCACCTACGGCGCAAACTCGGCCGCACGGTGATCGAGACGCGTCGCGGTCAAGGCTATCGCTTCGGTGAGGAAGTCGAGTGAGGTCCATACAGGCTCGTCTCAGTCTGGGTTTGATCAGTGTGCTGCTCATCGTGGGCCTGGTGTTGGCTCAGACCAGCTTGTGGTTGTTTGAGCTGGGATTGCAGCGCTACCTGGAGTCAGGGCTGCGCAATGAAAGCCAGAACCTGTTAGTAGCACTTTCACGGGGTCCAGAAGGCCTTCAACTGGATGAGCGTCACCTGACACCTGCCTACCAGCAGCCTTATTCGGGCCATTATTTCCAAGTCGACTTTCCTGAAGGGCATTGGCGCTCTCGCTCGCTGTGGGATATTGAGTTCCCCACCCCGGAAACGCCGGGCCTGCACACCAATTTCGAGCTGGGACAAAGCGGTCAGTCATTGCTGGTTCTGCGTGCGGACTACCGTCGATTCGGGCAGGCGATTTCCATTACCGTGGCTCAAGACTACACCCCGGTGGAAGCCAGCTTTCAGCGTGTGCAGCAAATTGGTCTGGGGTTGGGGGGCGCGGCGTTGATTTTGATCCTCGTCCTGCAACGCCTCACGGTGCGTCGTGCGCTTAGGCCACTGGAGACTGCCCGAGAGCAGATCGCTCAGTTGCAGCTGGGGCAGCGCTCACAGCTCGATGATCATGTGCCGGTCGAGCTTGAGCCGTTGGTTGCACAGATCAACCACTTGCTCGCTCATACCGAGGACAGCCTCAAGCGTTCACGTAATGCCCTCGGCAACATGGGACATGCGTTGAAAACGCCTCTGGCGGTGCTGGTGAGTCTGGCTGCCAGTGAAAAGCTTGATGCTTACCCCGCCTTGCGCAGCACGTTGCGCGAACAACTGGAGCAGATTCAACAGCGCCTGACCCGTGAATTGAACCGTGCTCGCCTGTCTGGAGACGCCTTGCCCGGTGCGCAGTTCGATTGTGACGCAGAGTTGCCAGGCCTGTTCGCAACACTGGGCATGATCCATGGCGATCACCTGCAGATGAGCAGGGCGGTTACGTCCGGCCTATGTCTGCCATGGGACAGGGAGGACCTTCTTGAGTTGATGGGCAATCTGTTGGACAACGCGTGCAAGTGGGCCGACAGCGCGGTGCGCCTGAGTATCACGCACCAGTCGAAGAGTTATTGTTTGCTGATCGATGATGACGGCCCTGGTATTCCTGAGGCTCGTCGCGACGAGGTGCTCGGCCGTGGTTCACGGCTGGATGAACAGGTCAGCGGACACGGTCTCGGGCTGGGTATCGTGCGTGATATTGTCGATGCATGGGGCGGTCAGCTGAAGTTGCTGTCCAGCCCTTTGGGCGGACTTCAGGTACGCATTGATCTTCCCGAGCGAACGATGCTCGATCATTCGGATACCCACCGTTAATGTCCATTGAATGGAAAACTGCCTGAGCGACATGGAGAGGTCCTTCTAGCGAGTCGGGCGGGCGTTTTATCGCTATCCGCGATTCACATTGTTTCTTCATCCCGACAACAAATGACGCTTTTGCCTACAAAGCTGACGGACGCTTCTCAACTTTTTAGGGTTGGGGCCGCTAACGAATAAAACGTTGCGACCTAAACATTGGAATACCAATAAGAGTGAAAACTTATGCGTCTTAATTTGAAGACCAAAGTACTGTCATTGGCAGTCCTGCCCGTGTTGATTTTTGCTCTGGTAATCAGCGCTACCACGGTGTTGATGTTGCAGGGACAGGCAAAAAAAGAGGTCGAGGACACCCGACAGCGCCTGCTCAACGAAACCAAAGCCACGCTGCAAAGCTACGTCGCCGTGGCGCTGGGTAGCATCAAGCCTCTGTACGACGCGGCAGCCCCTGGGGACGCGAGCGTGCGAGCGCAGGTGGTGAAAATGCTTTCCACCATTACCTATGGCAAGGACGGTTATTTCTTCGGTTACGACTCGGAAGCGGTACGTCTGTTCAAGGGCAGTAGCCCGGAAGACATTGGTAAAAGCTTCAAAGATGCCCGCGATCCGAATGGGGTTTACGTCAACCGCGAACTGGTCGCGGTCGGCAAGGCCGGCACCCATTATTTACAATACTCGTCGTCGTTGCCCGGCAACTCTCAAGTATTGATTCCCAAGCTCGCTTTCACCGAATACCTGCCCAAGTGGGACATGGTCATTGGTACCGCCGTCAACCTGGACGGGATCGAAGCTCAGGTCGCGGAGGTCAAGAAGAACGTTGATGCGCGCCTGGAGGAGATGTTGCTGAGCATTATCGGCGTTGCTCTGCTACTGCTGGTGTTAATTGCCGTCGTTGGGGCGGTCCTGGCGGGCACCATTGTGCGTCCATTGCGTTTGATGAAAGCGAATCTGGACGACATTGCCGCTGGCGAAGGCGATCTGACTCGTCGGCTGGTGGTCACTAGCGGGGATGAGTTAGGCGATCTGGCGAGCTCGTTTAACCGCTTCGTCGACAAAATTCATGGGATGGTGCGCCAAATAACCGAAATGACCACGCAACTGACTGGATTGGTCAGCGAAGTGTCCGATCAGGCCCATCGCTCCGAGCAAGCGATGGAGCGTCAGCGTCACGAAACCGATCAAGTAGCTACCGCGATCAACGAAATGTCCGCAGCGGCTCAAGAGGTGGCTAAAAGTGCACAGGGCGCAGCAGTCGCCGCCCAACAAACCGACGTCGAAGGCCAGGCGGCCAAGCGTGTGGTGGATGGCAGTATCAAGCAGATCCATGCGTTGGTTGATGATATTCGTAGCAGCGGAACGTCCCTGGACAGCTTACAGAATGACGTGTCTTCGATTGTGAGCGTGCTCGGGGTGATTCGCTCGATTGCTGATCAGACCAATTTGCTGGCGCTAAACGCGGCGATTGAGGCCGCGAGGGCAGGGGAGGCTGGACGTGGCTTTGCCGTGGTAGCAGATGAGGTGCGGGCGTTGGCCAGCCGGACCCAGCAGAGTACCCAAGAGATCCAGGGCATGATCGATCGTCTGCAACTGGGTACGCAGGGCGCCGTAGACTCCATGCGTCGTTCCAGTGAGGCAGGCGATGGTACGTCGGCGCGAGCCAACGAAGCAGGCGTCTCGCTGGACACGATTGCGGCGCTGATAGGTACGATTAACTCAATGAACGCGCAGATTGCCAGCGCGGCCGAAGAGCAGACCGCCGTCGCCGAAGAGATCAACCGCAGTGTGCATCAGATAGCCCAATCGGTGGACAGTGTCGCCGACCAAACCCAGCAAAGCGCACAGACTTCGCGCAGCCTGGCAGACCTGGGGCAACGCCTGGGCAAATTGGTCGGGCAGTTCCGTATCTGATCCGCACGGGATAAGGCCGCAATGGCCTTATCCCGCTTAGCTATACCCCATGACCTCTTCCCTATCCAGGCTGATCGCACAGCGGATGGCACTCGTCTGTGGATTGGTGGACTAAGCAGTAGGCCGAGTGAATCCCGGGTCTTACTGACGTGGACAGGACATGAACGAAAACACGCTGCAATACAAAACCTTTCTCGTGCTGTTGGTGCTGGTGACCATCGCATTCATCTGGATTCTTTTGCCCTTTTACGGCGCCGTCTTCTGGGCGGTGATCCTGGGCATTATCTTCGCGCCCCTCCAGCGGCGGTTGTTGCTGCGCTTTGGTTGGCAACGCAATCTGACGTCGCTGTGCACCTTGATGGTCTGCCTGGTGATCGCGATTCTTCCGGTTATCGTAATCAGCACGTTGCTGGTCCAGGAAGGCGCTTCCCTTTACAAGGCTATCGAAAGCGGGCAACTGGACATTGCCAAGTACCTGGCACAGTTCAAAGAAGCATTGCCGCCGTACTTCAGGCATTTACTTGATCGCCTCGGCATGGGCGACCTTAATGGCCTGCGCGATAAAATCGTCAAAGGTGCAATGCAAGGTAGCCAATACCTGGCGACACAGGCGTTCAGCGTGGGTCAGGGCACGTTTGATTTTGTGGTGAGTTTTTTCATCATGCTGTACCTGTTGTTTTTCTTCCTGCGCGATGGTCCTGAGCTGGTGCGCAAAATCCGTATCGCCGTGCCATTGGCCGAACCGCAAAAACGCCGTTTGCAGCTGAAGTTCACCCGAGTGGTACGGGCAACGGTCAAAGGCAATGTTGTGGTAGCCGTGTCCCAAGGCGCGCTGGGTGGGTTTATTTTCTGGGTACTCGACATCCCAAGTGTCTTGCTCTGGGCGGTCATGATGGCCTTTCTGTCATTGCTGCCAGCGGTGGGGGCGGGAATCGTCTGGGCGCCAGTGGCGGCTTACTTCCTGCTCAGCGGCATGATCTGGCAAGGCGTGGTGCTCGGGCTGTTCGGGGTATTCGTGATCGGACTGGTAGACAACGTCCTGCGGCCGATCCTAGTAGGCAAGGACACTAAAATGCCGGACTACCTGATTTTGATCTCTACCCTGGGCGGCATGGCGGTATTCGGCCTGAACGGGTTTGTCATCGGGCCAATGGTGGCTGCGTTGTTCATGTCGACCTGGGGGTTGTTTGTCGGGGCCAAGCGGACCATGCGTTTGCCTGGTTAAATTTCCTGCAAAAAAAACCCTGCGTGAGCAGGGTTTTTTTGCTTCAACGTATCAGCTGACCAGTTGCAGGCCTGCGTGTTGCACCATGTCCAGCAGTGGTTGTGGGTAGACACCCAAAACGAAGGCCAGGACTGCAATCACCAGCAGCATCACGCCACCGGTACGCTGTGCCCAGTTGAATGGGGCATCGTGACGGTGCAGCTTGGGCTCGACCAGGTACAGCGTGACCATCACTCGCAGGTAATAGAACACGCCAATGCCGCTGCCGATGACCAGCGAACCTAACAACCACCACAGGTGCGACTCGACGCCCGTGGTGATGATGTAGAACTTACCGATGAAGCCGGCCGTCAACGGGATACCCGCCAGCGATAGCATCATCAAGGTCATCACTGCAGTCAGGTAAGGACGACGCCAGAACAGGCCGCGGTATTCGAACAGAGCGTCCGCGTCACGACCGCTGTAAGGCGAGGACATCAGGGTAACAACACCGAAAGCACCCAAGGTGGTGATCACGTAGGTCACCAGGTACACGCCAATCGCCTCGACCGCGATGCCATTGCTGGCAACCAGCGCGATCATCAGGTAGCCGAAGTGGGCGATAGATGAATAACCGAGCAGACGCTTGAGGTTGGTCTGAGTCAGCGCCAGCAGGTTACCGATCAGAATCGAAGCGACTGCAATGACCGCCAGTACATCGTGCAGCACGCCACTGCTGGCCGCCGGGGAGATCTGGAACAGTCGCACCAGAACAGCGAACACTGCCACTTTACTGGCGGTGGCCAGGAAAGCCGCCACCGGGGCAGGGGCGCCCTCGTAAACGTCCGGGGTCCACAAGTGGAAAGGCACCAGTGACAGCTTGAACGCCAGGCCCACCAATATCATGCCCAGGCCCAATGTCGCAATCGGGCTAGGCAGGCCGGTCGCCGCCAGGGCCACACCGATACCGCTGAAACTCAAGCTGCCAGCTTCGGCATACAGCAACGCCATACCGAACAGCAGGAATGCAGAACCTGCGGCCGACAACACCATGTACTTGATGCCGCCTTCGAGTGAGCGCTTGTTGAAGAAGGCGTAAGCCACCAGGCCATAGACCGGCACCGACAGCAGTTCCAGACCGATGAACAGGCCCGCCAGGTGTTGCGCGCTGACCAATACCAGACCACCGGCCGACGCCAGCAGAATCAGCAGGTAAAGTTCTTCGCGGTTGCCGGGGTAGCCAGAAGACTTCTCACCGAGATAGGCGTGCGCCAAGGTCACGCACGCCAGGGTCGAGGCCAGGATCAGCCCCATATACAGGCAGGCGAAATTATCGATTTTCAGCAGCGGTGTCACCACCAGTGGCGCAACTTTCAGCGCCGGGTAGATCGACAGCAGTGCCAGGTTGAGTCCGGCCACGGTGAGCAGGAATGTTTGCGAATGATTGCGACGCCAGGCGATACCCAGCATCACCACGACAATCGTGGCGCTGGTAATCAGCAGCGGCGCAAGCGCAATAAAGTGTTGAATCGTCAGGTCCATAATGCTCTACCGGGCCGAAGCAAGTTGAGTGAAGGCGGTGCCAAGCCATTGCTGCACGCCATGCATCGTAGCGGCAGAGGTATCGAGGAACGGTTGCGGGTAAATGCCGATCCAGATCAGCAGTGCCGCCAGTCCCAGCACCATGATCAATTCACGTGCATCCATCCCGGCCAGAACTGCATCCGACTTGGAAGGGCCGAAGTAGGCGCGGTGGATCATGATCAGCGAGTAGACCGAGCCGAGTACCAGGCCAGACGTTGCAATCGCGGTGATCCAGGGGGCGCTGACAAACGTGCCCATCAGAATCAGGAACTCGCCAACGAAGTTACCGGTGCCAGGCAAGCCGAGGGACGCGGCCGCGAAGAACAGGCTGATCGCGGGCAGGTAGGCGATGCGTGACCACAACCCGCCCATTTCCCGCATGTCACGGGTGTGCATGCGCTCGTACAACTGGCCGCTGAGGATAAACAGTGCCGCTGCCGAGATACCGTGAGCGAGCATCTGAATCACGGCACCCTGCAGGGCTTGTTGGCTACCGGAGTAGATACCGATCAACACGAAGCCCATGTGCGAGACGCTGGAGAACGCGACCAGGCGCTTGATATCGGTCTGGGCGAACGCGAGGAACGCACCGTAGAAGATACCGATCAGGCCCAGGGTCATGGCGATGGGCGCGAATTCTGCCGATGCGTTGGGGAACAACGGCAGGGCGAAGCGCAGCAAGCCATAAGCAGCTGTTTTCAGCAGGATACCGGCCAAATCGACGGAGCCTGCGGTCGGCGCTTGAGCGTGAGCGTCCGGCAGCCAGGAGTGGAACGGCACCACTGGCAGCTTCACCGCGAAGGCGATGAAAAAGCCCAGCATCAGAATGTATTCAGTGCCGGGTGCCAGCTTCGTCTTGAGTAGCTCGGTGTAGTCGAACGTGATCACACCGGTGGTGTTGAAGTTGACCAGCACCAGACCCAGGATCGCCACCAACATGATCAGGCCGCTGGCCTGAGTGAAGATGAAGAACTTGGTCGCCGCGTAGATCCGGGTCTTCTTGCCGTCCGATGAACTATGACCCCAGAGCGCGATGAGGAAATACATCGGCACCAGCATCACTTCCCAGAAGAAGAAGAACATGAACAGGTCGATGGCGAGGAACACACCAACCACGCCGCCCAGGATCCACATCAGGTTGAGGTGGAAGAAGCCAACGTTACGCTGGATCTCTTTCCACGAACACAGCACTGACAGCACGCCGAGCAGGCCGGTCAGCAACACCATCAGCAGCGACAGGCCGTCGAGGGCCAGGTGCACACTGATGCCGAAGCGTTCGATCCACTGATGCTTGAATTCGACAACCCATGTGGGGTCGACGCCAGGCGCCGGAGCAAAGTGGAAGTCTCCATGGGTCCACAGCCAGAGGCCGAGGGCGAGTTCCAGAGACATGGTCAACAGCGCAATCCAGCGTGGCAGGGTAGAGCTGAAGCGCTCACCCAGCCAGCACAGCAGGCCGCCGATAAAGGGGATCAGGATTAGCCAAGGCAGAATCATGACGGGCTCAATTCCTTTCGCAAATTCGCAAGGTTCATGTCAGACCGCAACCAGCACGATGGCGCCAAGCACCAATACAGCGCCTGCAGCCATTGAAGCAGCGTACCAACGCAGTTGGCCGGTCTCGGTGCGGCTCAGGGCGTTATGACTGCCTTTGACCAGACGCGGGATCAAACCAATGGTGTGGTCGAGTGGGTCTTTGCGCAGCACATGGCTGATCATCAGATAAGGTTTGACGAACAGCTTGTCGTACAGCCAGTCGAAGCCCCATGCCGCGAACCACCAGGTCGTAAGGAACCGCCCCGGAGCGCTGTTGGCGACAGCAGTAGCAAAGCGACGCTTGCCGAGAAACAGCAGGGCCGCAAGCAGGATACCGGCCATGGCAATGGCCCCCGAGGCGATTTCCAGACTGTGCTTGGCTTCACCACCGGCATGGCCGACGCTCTGCGGCAAGACACCGGCCAACGGTGGGGTGATCAGTGCGCCGATAAAGGTCGACAGAATGATCAGCACCGACAGCGGCAGCCAGTGAGCGATACCGTGACCGGCGTGCGCTTCGGTCTTGGCTTCACCGTGGAATGTGATGAAGATCAGACGGAAGGTATACAGGGACGTCATGAACGCGCCGACCAGGCCTGCGTACAGCAGCGCATGGTTACCGCTGGCGAAGGCTTCCCAAAGAATCTCATCCTTGGAGTAGAAACCGGCGGTCAGCAGTGGCAGGGCAGACAACGCAGCGCCACCGACGATGAAGCTGGCGTAGGCCAGTGGCAGTTTTTTCCACAGGCCGCCCATCTTGAAGATGTTCTGCTCGTGGTGGCAGGCAACGATCACCGCACCGGACGCGAGGAACAGCAGCGCCTTGAAGAAGGCGTGGGTCATCAAGTGGAAAATCGCGCCTTCCCAGGCACCCACACCCAGCGCCAGGAACATGTAGCCGATCTGGCTCATGGTCGAGTAGGCAAGGATACGTTTGATGTCGGTTTGCACCAACGCCGCGAAACCTGCCAACACCAGCGTTACGCCGCCGACGATACCGACCAGATGCAGGACATCGGGTGCCAGTTCGAACAGACCGTGGGTCCGTGCGATCAGGTAGACACCGGCGGTCACCATGGTCGCGGCGTGGATCAATGCCGACACCGGCGTTGGACCCGCCATTGCATCTGCCAGCCAGGTTTGCAGCGGCAGTTGCGCGGATTTACCGACAGCACCACCGAGCAGCATCAAGGTTGCCAGCACAATCCAGAAATCACCTGCACTGAAATGCTCCGGTGCACGCACCAGAAGCTCCTGGATATTTAGCGTACCCAGCTGCTGGAACAAAATGAACAGGCCAATGGCCATGAACACGTCGCCGATGCGGGTGACGACAAAGGCCTTGAGCGCGGCGTTACCGTTGTTGCGGTTGCTGTAGTAGAAACCGATCAACAGATAGCTGCACAGGCCCACGCCTTCCCAACCCAGGTACAGGAACAACAGGTTATCGCCGAGGATCAGGAACAGCATGCTGGCGATGAACAGGTTGGTGTAGGCGAAGAAGCGCGAGTAACCGGCCTCACCGCGCATGTACCAGGAAGCGAACAGGTGGATCAGGAAGCCTACACCCACCACCACACCCATCATGGTCACGGAAAGACCATCAAGGTACAGGGCGAAGTTCGGTTCGAAGCCGTCCACTGACATCCAGCGCCACAGCAGTTGGGTGTAGTGACCACCCTCAGGCGGTGCGACGTTGAATTGCCAAATGATCCAGGCCGTCACGATGGCCGACAGTCCGATGGAGCCAACGCCGATCAGCGCGGCAAGGTTTTCCGAGATGCGTCCACGAGAGAACGCGAGCAACAGGAAACCGATCAGGGGGAATACGAAAGTCAGAAAGAGAAGGTTCATCCGCGCATCTCGCTGGCAGCGTCGATATCGAGAGTGTGGAAGCGGCGATACAGCTGCATCAGGATCGCCAGGCCAATACTGGCCTCGGCGGCTGCAAGGCTGATCACCAGGATGAACATGATCTGTCCATCCGGCTGCGCCCAACGGCTACCGGCAACGACGAACGCAAGAGCAGACGCGTTCATCATGATCTCCAGGCTCATCAGCACGAAGAGGATGTTGCGCCGTACCATCAGACCGACCAGACCGAGGCAGAACAGGATACCGGCGACCGCCAGACCGTGTTCAAGAGGGATTGCATTCATGGCTTTACTCCTTCGCCTCGTTGCGGCCGAGATGGAATGCCGTTACCGCTGCCGCGAGGAGCAGCATCGAGGCAAGTTCCACCACCAACAGATAAGGACCAAACAGGCTGATACCTACCGCTTTGGCGTCCACCGTGGTGTGGCCGATGCCTGCGCCGGTCGGATTGGCGAACAGCACGTACAGCAGCTCCGCGAGCAGCAGTACGCCCAGTGCCACCGGGCCGATCCAGATGCCGGGTTTGAGCCAGGTACGTTCTTGCTGCACCGAGGCCGGGCCCAGGTTCAACATCATCACCACAAACACGAACAGGACCATGATGGCGCCTGCGTAAGCGATGACTTCCAGTACACCGGCAAAGGGAGCACCGAGGCTGAAAAAGGTCATGGCGACAGCGATCAGCGAAATGATCAGGTAGAGCAGGGCGTGCACCGGGTTCGTGTTGGTGATCACCCGAAGGGTGGACACAACAGCGACGCCGGATGCGAAATAGAAAGCGAATTCCATCTTTCTTCCTTAAGGCAGCAAGCTCTTCACGTTGATCGGTTCGGCTTCATTCTGCGCGGAGCCTTTAGGCTTACCGGCGATGGCCATACCGGCAACGCGATAGAAGTTGTAATCAGGGTTTTTACCAGGGCCGGAGATCAGCAGATCTTCCTTCTCGTAAACCAGATCCTGACGTTTGAACTCGGCCATTTCGAAATCCGGTGTCAGCTGGATCGCGGTGGTCGGGCAGGCTTCCTCGCAGAGGCCACAGAAAATGCAGCGCGAGAAGTTGATGCGGAAAAACTCCGGGTACCAACGGCCGTCGTCGGTTTCGGCTTTCTGCAACGAGATGCAGCCAACCGGGCAGGCTACGGCGCACAGGTTGCAGGCTACGCAACGCTCTTCACCGTCAGGGTCGCGGGTCAGGACGATGCGGCCGCGGTAGCGCGGCGGCAGGTACACCGGCTCTTCCGGGTATTGCAGCGTGTCGCGCTTGCGAAATGCATGGGAAAACACCATCACCAAGCTGCGAAGCTGGGTGTAGGTGCCATGCACGATGTCAAACAGATACTTGAGCATGGGTCTTTATCCTCACTGAGCCGCGACAGCGGGCGTGTTCAACAACACGATCGCAGCGGTCACCAGCAAATTGATCAGGGTCAGCGGCAGGCAGAATTTCCAGCTGAAATCCATCACCTGGTCATACCGTGGGCGCGGGATAGAAGCGCGCAACAGAATGAAGAGCATGATGAAGAACGCGGTCTTCAGGGCGAACCAGAAGAACGACAGCGAAGGCAGGATGTCGAACGGGCCATGCCAGCCGCCGAAGAACAAGGTCACCAGCAGCGCCGAGATCAGCACGATACCGATGTACTCACCGACGAAGAACATGCCCCACTTCATGCCGGCATATTCGATGTGGTAACCATCGGCTAACTCTTGTTCGGCTTCCGGTTGGTCGAACGGGTGACGGTGAGTCACCGCAACGCCTGCGATAAAGAACGTACAAAAGCCAAAGAACTGCGGAATGATGAACCACAGATTCTGTGCCTGGTACTCGACGATATCGCGCATGTTGAACGAGCCAACCTGCACCACGATGCCCATCAGCGCCAGACCCATGAACACTTCATAGGACACGGTCTGTGCTGAAGCCCGCAGGCTGCCGAGCAAGGCGAACTTGTTGTTGCTCGACCATCCGGCGAACAGCACCGCATAGACCGACAAACCGGCCATGGCGAAGAAGAACAGCAAGCCGATGTTCAGATCCGCCACGCCCCAGGTCGGGGTGATCGGGATGATCGCGAAAGCAATCAGCAAGGCACTCATGGCCACAACCGGTGCCAGGGTGAAAATCACCTTGTCGGCGAACGGTGGTGTCCAGTCTTCCTTGAAGAACATCTTGATCATGTCGGCAGCGATCTGGAAGGCACCGAAAGGGCCAACACGGTTCGGGCCATAACGATCCTGCCAGAGGGCGAGCAAACGACGCTCGACCCAGCTCAGCAGCGCGCCGCAGACCACGACGGCCAGCAGAATCACAATGGCTTTAACGACCGAGATGATCGAGTCGATCACTTCAGGGGTAAACCAGGTCATAGCGCTGCCTCCTGCAGACCGTCAACGGTTTTGCCGAACACCGCAGGCGGGATTCCGGCCAGACCGGCAGGCAGGGCCACGAGACCGGCACCCAGCTCTTCATTGATCCGCAGCGGCAGACGCAGGGTATGACCGGCAACACTCAGGTTGAGCATCGCGCCGTCGTTGACACCCAGACGATCCGCTTCGGATTTGGCCAGCGCCACATAGGCTTCTGGAATGCGTTCCTGAACCGGTGCGGCTTTGGACGATGTTTCGTCGCTGCCGAACAGGTGATAGAACGGCACCACTTGCCATGTGCCACGAGCCGGGGAAAACGCGCCCGGTATGCTGGCGAACCAGGACAGGCCATCGCCTTGGCTTTCGATCAAGCGAGTTCCCGGATCACCTGCACGCAGGTGGCCGCCGACTTCGTCTTGAAACTTGTTCCAGGCTTGCGGCGAGTTCCAACCCGGCGACCAGGCGAAAGGCACCTGCTGGCGAGGTTCTGCCGAACCCGAGTAACCTTCCATGGAGAAGGAGAACGCGGTGTCGTTGTCTTGCGAAGTACGCGGTTCATGCACGCTGATGTTGGCGCGCATGGCCGTGCGACCGCTGTAACGCAATGGTTCACGCGCCAGTTTCAAACCTTTGATCCGGAACGCCGCAGACGGTGCCGCGTTGACGATCCCGGCCAATTGCGCGGTGCTGGCTGCGCAGGCTTCGGTGACGTGATCGAGCAACGTCCAGTCCACTGCCTTGTTCAGCAGGGTGCTGCGCAGGGCGTGCAACCAGCGCCAGCCTTCGTGGACCAGAATGCTGGCGTCCAGATAAGTCGGGTCGTACACCTGGAAGAAGCGCTGGGCGCGACCTTCCTGGCTGACCAGGGTACCGTCGCCTTCAGCGAAGCTGGCTGCCGGCAGTACCAGATCAGCGCGGTCGCTGGTCGGGGTTTTCTGATGGTCAGCGACGATCACGACTTTCGCAGCGTTGAACGCAGCATCGACCGTAGCAGCGTCGACGCGGTGGTACAGATCGTTTTCCAACACCACGATGGCGTCAGCTTTGCCGGAAATAACAGCCTGCAATGCGTCGTCGAGGGAATCACCGCCGAACATTGCCAGGCCCATGCTGTTGGCTTCCGGGACGATTAGGCTGATCGATCCCTGTTTGTCGCGCAGCTTCAATGCCTTGGCGATGTTCGCTGCGGCCTCGATCAGTGCGGTCGAGCCCAGGGAGCTGCCAGAGATAATCAACGGACGCTTGGCCGCGAGCAGTGCAGCCGCGATGCGCTGAGCCAGTTCGAGTGCTTGTGTATCCAGACCTTCGACTGCGGGCGCGCTGGCGTCCAGGGCGTGGGCAACGGCAAAACCGATGCGCGCCAGGTCGTCTGGGGCTGCGTGAACGCACTCTTCGGCGATGTCATCGAGACGGGTCTCGGCGAGGCTCGCGATGAACAACGGGTTCAATTCATGCTGGCCGATGTTCTTCACTGCGGCATCGAGCCACGGCTGGACTTTCATCGCAGCGGCCATGTCTTCGGCCTTGCCCTTGACGGCTTGACGCAGGCCCAGGGCCATACGTGCTGCGGTTTGGGTCAAGTCTTCGCCAAGGACGAAAATCGCATCGTGATCTTCGATGTCACGCATTGTCGGGATCGGCAGCGGGCTCTCATTGAGCACCTTGACGATCAGACGCAGGCGTTCCAGTTCACCGGCTTCGATACCGGAGTAGAAATGCTCGGCGCCGACCAGTTCGCGCAGGGCAAAGTTGCTTTCCAGGCTGGCGCGAGGTGAGCCGATACCGACGATGTTACGGCCTCGGAGCAAATCTGCAGCCTTGTCCAGCGCAGCATCGAGGCTCAGTTTGACGTGGCCATCAGCCAACAGTGGCTGGCGCGGACGGTCTTCACGGTTGACGTAGCCATAACCGAAACGGCCACGGTCACACAGGAAGTACTGGTTGACCGAACCGTTGTAGCGGTTTTCGATACGACGGATCTCACCGTAGCGCTCGCCAGGGCTGATGTTGCAGCCGCTGGAGCAACCATGGCAGATGCTCGGCGAAAACTGCATGTCCCACTTGCGGTTGTAGCGCTCGGAGTGAGTCTTGTCGGTGAACACACCGGTCGGGCAGACCTCGGTGAGGTTGCCGGAGAACTCGCTTTCCAGTGCGCCATCTTCGACACGGCCGAAGTACACGTTGTCGTGGGCGCCGAATACGCCCAGGTCAGTGCCGCCGGCGTAGTCTTTATAGAAGCGCACGCAACGGTAGCAGGCGATGCAGCGGTTCATCTCGTGAGCGATGAACGGGCCGAGTTCCTGGTTCTGGTGAGTCCGTTTGGTGAAGCGATAACGGCGTTCGTTGTGACCGGTCATTACGGTCATGTCTTGCAGGTGGCAATGACCGCCTTCTTCGCAGACCGGGCAGTCGTGCGGGTGGTTGGTCATCAGCCATTCGACGACGCTGGCGCGGAAGACCTTGGCCTCCTCGTCGTCGATGGAAATCCAGCTGCCGTCAGTGGCGGGGGTCATGCAGGACATGACGATACGACCACGTTTGTCGTTCTCGTCACTGTACTGCTTGACTGCGCATTGGCGACAAGCGCCAACACTGCCAAGGGCGGGGTGCCAGCAGAAATAAGGAATGTCGAGGCCCAGCGACAGACATGCCTGTAACAGGTTGTCTGCGCCATCGACCTCGAGCGCTTTGCCGTCTACGTGGATAGTGGCCATGGTTCAAAGTTCTTCGTTGGCCCGTTGTCAGCGGGCGTGGCTAATGGAATCTCGGTGCTACCCGTATCAAACAGCCTGTAAGGCGTCATCGGGTATGAGGTCGGCGGCTTTATGGGCTACCGACCTTTTCTGTCTTGTTATGCGCCAACCACAATCGGGCGTTGGGCCAGGGTCGCGTTGGCATCACGCTGTGGCGCGATACCCGCTTCGAATTCCGGCCGGAAGTATTTGATTGCGCTGCCCAGAGGTTCCACAGCGCCCGGTGCGTGGGCGCAGAAGGTCTTGCCAGGGCCGAGGAAGTTGACCAACCCCAACAGCGTTTCGATATCGCCCGGTTGGCCTTCGCCGTGCTCGATAGCGCGCAGGATCTTCACGCTCCACGGCAGGCCGTCGCGGCAGGGGGTGCAGAATCCACAGGACTCCTGGGCGAAGAACTCTTCCATGTTGCGCAGCAGGGAAACCATGTTGACGCTGTCGTCGACGGCCATGGCCAGACCCGTACCCATCCGCGTGCCGACCTTGGCAATGCCACCGGCGTACATTTGGGCGTCGAGGTGTTCAGGCAGCAGGAAGCCGGTACCGGCGCCCCCTGGCTGCCAGCACTTGAGCTTGAAGCCATCACGCATGCCGCCGGCGTAGTCTTCGAACAACTCGCGTGCGGGCAGGCCGAAAGGCAGTTCCCACAGGCCTGGGTTCTTGACCTTGCCGGAGAAGCCCATCAGCTTGGTGCCTTGGTCTTCACTGCCAGCACGGGCCAGGGATTTGTACCAGTCGTTGCCGTTTTCGACGATCGCCGGCACGTTGCACAGGGTTTCGACGTTATTGACACACGTCGGTTTGCCCCAGACGCCGACAGCGGCCGGGAAGGGCGGCTTGGAGCGTGGGTTGGCGCGGCGGCCTTCCAGGGAGTTGATCAGTGCGGTCTCTTCGCCGCAGATATAACGACCAGCGCCGGTGTGGACGATCAGTTCGAAATCAAAACCGGTGCCCAGAATGTTTTTGCCCAACAAACCGGCCGCTTCTGCTTCTTTCACGGCGCGTCTGAGGTTCTTGGCTGCAGTGGTGTACTCGCCGCGCAGGAAGATGTAGCCACGATAGGCTTTCAACGCCCGGGCGCTGATCAGCATGCCCTCGACCAGCAAATGGGGCAGTTGCTCCATCAACATCCGGTCTTTCCAGGTGTTGGGTTCCATTTCATCCGCGTTGCACAGCAGGTAGCGGATGTTCATGGACTCATCTTTGGGCATCAGGCCCCACTTCACACCCGTGGGAAAGCCTGCGCCGCCACGACCCTTGAGGCCGGAGTCCTTGACTGCTTGAACGATTTCGTCAGGCGACTGCTCGGCGAAAGCCTTGCGTGCGGCGGCGTAACCGTTTTTGGTTTGATATTCATCAAGCCAGACCGGTTCGCCGTCATCGCGCAAGCGCCAGGTCAGCGGGTGAGTTTCTGCCGTACGCGCGATGCGATTGGCGGGGCCGAAAGACGTGATGGTCATAGGTAACCCTCCAGCATTTTGGCTACGCCAGCAGGCTGTACGTCGCCGAAAGTGTCGTCATCGATCATCACGGCCGGGGCCTTGTCGCAGTTGCCCAGGCAGCAGACGGGCAGCAAGGTGAAGCGGTTGTCAGCGGTGGTCTGACCCAGGCCGATACCCAGCGACGTCTGGATTTCGCTGAGCACTGACTCGTGGCCACCGATGAAGCAAACCATGCTGTTGCAGACGCGAATGATGTGACGGCCGACAGGCTGACGGAAGATTTGGCTATAGAACGTCGCCACCCCTTCAACGTCGCTGGCCGGAATGCCAAGGATTTCGCCAATGGCATAAACAGCGCCATCAGGCACCCAGCCGCGTTCCTTCTGGACGATCTTCAGTGCTTCGATAGACGCCGCACGCGGGTCTTCGTAGTGGTGCATCTCATGCTCGATGGCCGAGCGCTCTGTTTCGCTCAATGCGAAACGGTCTGTCTGGATAAGCGTGCTGTTCATGCTTAGCGGTCCACGTCGGCCATAACGAAATCGATACTACCCAGGTACGCAATCAAGTCCGCGACCATGCTGCCTTTGATCACCGAAGGGATCTGTTGCAGATGCGGGAAGCTTGGTGTGCGAATCCGGGTACGGTAGCTCATGGTGCCGCCGTCGCTCGTCAGGTAATAGCTGTTGATGCCCTTGGTCGCTTCGATCATCTGGAAGGATTCGTTGGCCGGCATGACCGGGCCCCACGAAACTTGCAGGAAGTGCGTGATCAGGGTTTCGATGTGCTGCAAGGTGCGTTCTTTCGGCGGCGGCGTGGTCAGCGGGTGATCCGCCTTGTACGGGCCTTCCGGCATGTTGCGCATGCACTGGTCGATGATCCGGATACTCTGACGCATCTCTTCGACACGCACGATGCAGCGGTCATAGGCATCGCCATTGACGGCCAGCGGTATTTCGAACTCGAAATTCTCGTAGCCCGAGTAAGGGCGTGCCTTGCGCAGGTCGAAGTCCAGGCCGGTGGAACGTAAGCCGGCGCCAGTGACGCCCCATTCCAGCGCTTCCTTGGTGTTGTATGCCGCAACGCCGATGGTCCGGCCGCGCAGGATGCTGTTGTCCAAAGCGGCTTTCTGGTATTCGTCCAGGCGCTTGGGCAGCCATTCAACGAAGTCTTTGACCAGTTTTTCCCAGCCGCGTGGCAGGTCGTGAGCGACGCCACCAATGCGGTACCAAGCCGGGTGCAGGCGGAAGCCGGTGATGGCTTCGATCACGGTATAAGCGCGCTGGCGGTCGGTGAAGGTAAAGAACACCGGGGTCATTGCGCCCACGTCCTGGATGTAGGTACCCAGGAACAGCAGGTGGCTGGTGATACGGAAGAACTCGGCCATCATGATGCGGATGGTGTCGACTTTTTCCGGCACCTTGATACCGGCCAGCTTCTCGACCGCAAGGACGTATGGCAGGTTGTTCATCACGCCGCCGAGGTAGTCGATACGGTCGGTGTACGGAATGAAACTATGCCATGACTGACGCTCAGCCATTTTCTCGGCACCACGGTGGTGGTAGCCGACGTCCGGGACGCAGTCGACGATCTCTTCACCATCGAGTTGCAGGATGATGCGGAATGCGCCGTGAGCCGAAGGGTGGTTCGGGCCGAGGTTGAGGAACATGTAGTCCTCGTTCGTGCTCGAGCGCTTCATGCCCCAGTCTTCAGGGCGGAAGCGTGCAGCTTCCTCTTCGAGCTGTTGTTTGGCCAGGGTCAGACTGAACGGATCGAATTCGGTAGCGCGTGCCGGGAAGTCCTTGCGCAGCGGGTGACCTTCCCAGGTCGGCGGCATCATGATGCGGGTCAGGTGCGGGTGACCGGCAAAGTCGATGCCGAACATGTCCCACACTTCACGCTCATACCAGTTGGCGTTGGGCCAGATGCCGGTGATGGTCGGCAGGCTGAGGTCGCCCTCAGACAAGGCCACCTTGATCATTACGTCACTATTACGCTCGATCGACAGCAGGTGGTAGAACACGCTGAAGTCAGCACCCGGCAAGCCGCGGCGATGAGTGCGCAGGCGCTCGTCGACACCGTGCAGGTCATACAGCATGACGTAGGGTTTTGGCAGCTGGCGCAAGAAGGTCAGCACTTCGACCAGTTTGGCGCGCGCAACCCACAGCACCGGCATGCCGGTACGGGTTGACTGGACGGTGAACGTCTCAGGGCCAAAACGGGTATTCAATTCAACGACGACGTCTTGGTCGTCAGCCTTGTAAGGCGGGATGTACAGAGCGGTGCCTGCAGTCATGGTCTCGATCGCTTTCGGTCAACGTAAAGAATGAACCCAGAGTCTTGTCTCTTTTGTAAAAAGAAAGAGTGGGATCAGACTTCGTCGGGGCTGCGCAGGTTAGTAACCTGAATACGCTGTTCGCGGCGCTGTTCCTTTTGCGACGGCATCTCGGCGCGATAGACGCCTTGATCACCGACGACCCAGGAAAGGGGGCGACGCTCCTGGCCGATAGACTCCTGCAACAGCATCAATCCTTGCAGGAAAGCCTCGGGGCGTGGCGGGCAGCCAGGCACGTAGACATCCACGGGAAGGAACTTGTCGACCCCCTGGACCACTGAATAGATGTCGTACATGCCACCGGAGTTAGCACACGAACCCATGGAAATGACCCACTTGGGCTCGAGCATTTGCTCGTAGAGGCGCTGGATGATCGGCGCCATCTTGATGAAGCAGGTCCCGGCAATAACCATGAAATCCGCCTGGCGCGGTGATGCCCGGATAACCTCGGCGCCGAAGCGTGCGATGTCATGGGGCGCCGTGAAAGCGGTGGTCATTTCCACATAGCAGCACGACAAGCCGAAGTTGTACGGCCACAGGGAGTTTTTACGTCCCCAGTTGACCGCGCCGTTCAGCACGTCTTCAAGCTTGCCCATGTAGATGTTTTTGTGGACTTGATCTTCTAACGGATCGGAAACGGTTTCCCGTTCACCGATTGGATACTCCTCGTTAGGCGCATCCGGGTCGATCCTGGTGAGAGTGTATTGCATCGACAAAGCCTCATTGTTTTAGCTTCGCTTGCCGCTTACGACGACCTTCAGGAGCCCAATCGAGCGCCCCAACCCGCCATAGGTAGACAAGACCTGCCAACAGAATTGCTATGAAAACGAGTGCTTCGACGAATCCGGTCCAGCCGCTTTCGCGGACGGACACAGACCAGGCAAAGAGAAAGAGGGCTTCAATGTCGAAGATCACGAAAAGCATCGCGACCAGATAGAATTTTGCCGAAAGCCGCAGACGGGCGCCGCCCGTGGGCAGCATGCCGGATTCGAACGGTTCGTTTTTGCTGCGCCCCCAGGCTTTGCTGCCCAGGAGGCTGGATACACCGAGCATGAAGGCGCAGAGGCCGACAACACCCAAAAGGAAAATGGCGAAGCCCCAGTTATGGGCGATCAGACCTGTCGATTCGGGCATTCTGGTAATCCTTGGCAGAGAGCAAAGGTCTCTGGGCTTGATAAAGAAATAAAGCAGTGACGATATGTCGCATCGAAATCTATCCCGATGATTTTATGGGTAAACAGGTAGCAAGTAAATTTTCTACAGCGAAATTATTCTAATACTTTAGGACATCGAGACCTTAAAAGCAGGCGCAGGCCATACGCTGCGGGCATTAGCCGGAGTTTTGTTGAATGTGTTTTGTCGGAGTTGTAATGAAGGTCGACACGCATAAATGATAATGGATGTCATCTGTGGGGGTTTTTAAACTGTCGCTCGGGGTTAAAGCGGAGAAGTAGTCTTTATATGCCGTGTGTCGCAGTTTCGAGATTCGTTGTTTTACTCTTTTTTGCGGCGTTGAATACCGCGCTGGATCAATGTTTAAAGGCTCGCGTGATGTCTCATGCGAGTGTTGCACCTCCGGTGGAGGTCACGACCTGCTTTCACGATTGTGGTGGTGTCACGCTCGGCTGAGGCCGCCATAAAAGCTTCAGCAAAAAAAAACGCCCCGAACCAGTCGGGGCGTTAGTCATGTGGCATTCCAGTTGCTCTTTAAACGGTCTGGAATGGCCGCTTGCTTAGGTGGCTAAGCGGTATCAGTGGAACTGTTCTTCTTCGGTCGAACCGGTCAGCGCGGTCACGGAGGACGCGCCACCCTGAATCACGGTGGTCACGTCGTCGAAGTAGCCAGTGCCGACTTCTTGCTGGTGAGCCACGAAGGTGTAACCCTTGGCGGCGTCAGCGAACTCTTGCTCTTGCAGTTTCACGTAGGCAGTCATGTCGTTACGGGCGTAGTCGTGCGCCAGGTTGAACATGCTGTGCCACATGTTGTGGATGCCAGCCAGAGTAATGAACTGGTGCTTGTAGCCCATGGCCGACAGTTCGCGCTGGAACTTGGCGATGGTCGCGTCGTCCAGGTTTTTCTTCCAGTTGAAGGAAGGCGAGCAGTTGTAGGACAGCAGTTGGTCCGGGTATTCCTTTTTGATCGCTTCGGCAAAGCGACGTGCTTCGGCCAAATCCGGCTTGGCGGTTTCGCACCAGATCAGGTCGGCGTACGGCGCGTAGGCCAGGCCGCGGGAGATAGCCTGGTCCAGACCGGCACGAACCTTGTAGAAGCCTTCTGGAGTACGTTCGCCGAGCACGAATTCCTTATCGTAAGGGTCGCAATCGGAGGTCAGCAGGTCAGCAGCGTTAGCGTCGGTACGGGCCAGGATGATGGTCGGTACGCCAGCAACGTCAGCAGCCAGACGTGCAGCGGTCAGCTTCTGTACGGCTTCCTGGGTTGGCACGAGAACCTTGCCGCCCATGTGGCCGCATTTCTTCACGGATGCCAGTTGGTCTTCGAAGTGAACGCCAGCAGCGCCCGCTTCGATCATGCTTTTCATCAGCTCGTAAGCGTTCAGTACGCCGCCGAAACCAGCTTCAGCGTCAGCAACGATCGGTGCGAAGTAGTCGATGTAGCCTTCGTCACCTGGGTTCTTGCCGGCTTTCCACTGGATCTGGTCAGCGCGACGGAACGAGTTGTTGATGCGCTTGACCACGGTTGGAACCGAATCCACCGGGTACAGCGATTGGTCAGGGTACATCGATTCGGCGGAGTTGTTGTCCGCGGCTACTTGCCAGCCGGACAGGTAGATCGCCTGGATGCCTGCCTTGACTTGTTGCACGGCTTGGCCGCCAGTCAGGGCGCCCATGCAGTTGACGAAATCTTTGTCGGGACGGAAGGAAGGCTTGGCACCTTGGGTGACCAGATTCCATAGCTTTTCAGCGCCCAGCTTGGCGAGCGTGTGTTCAGGCTGAACCGAGCCACGCAGGCGGACAACGTCAGCGGCCGAGTAATTGCGGGTCACGTGTTTCCAGCGTGGATTTTCAGCCCAATCTTTTTCAAGAGCTGCAATTTGCTGTTCGCGTGTCAGTGCCATGGAGATAAACCTCGTCGCATAGGTTTCGGGTGGAAAATTCTTGCTCCGCCAAAACGCCCTGGTTTTCAGAAGGTACGTTGCTGGCTACTCACTTGTCAGAAACTTAAGCGGTCGAGCTGGGGTTTGGCAGGGCGCGACGGATGGTCGAGGGGCTCGAGAGGGGAAGAGTGCGAGGTTGAGGGCATGTCTGATGTTCGCAGTTTGGCTCGTGGATGCCTTGATGCGATCACGCAGAGGTATTGCCGATCTACCGTATTACGCTTCCGTCCCTCGGGACAACTTCGATCCAGTCGCAACCTCGTCAAACTGCCTTGTGGGCGGTCCAGACACGAATCGGCTCAGGTGTGTAAGTTAGAGCAGCGATTCGAAAGCTCTTTGCAGAGCCTCTGATAAGCGGGAGCGGGGCAATCATGCCTCGTGAATTTTGACCCGTCAAATGTTTTGTAGTGCTTTTTATATGGCACTACATCTTTGGTCTAATACGACCAGTCAGTCAGTTCGGGGCGCTTTGGTCTCAGTGTTCAGTCCAGAGCGTCAGTCCAGTGCCTCGACTTTCACGCGCAACGTCATATCGCTCCGGCCCTGCGTGGTACGGCGCTGCACCAGTCCCTGTTGATCTGCCCGGGATTGCTCGCTGACGCTGGCAAGGGTAATCCACTCGCCCAGCCGACCGCTGACCTGGGTGTCGGTGCTCTGCACGTTCACGACATCAGGCTGTTCCTGGTTCATGCGATCGTGATTGGTGCTGATGCTCAGGTGCACGGTCTCGCCCGTCAGGCTGGCGGTGACGTAGAAGCCTTGGGTGACATTGCGGTATTGGGTTTGGCTTTGCGCGTAGCCATAGGCGTCTGTCTGGGTCGTCGTCAGGGGGACCGACTGGCCTACTTGAATGAGTGCAGGCGTGCCTTCGCTGGCTTGAACCTGTTGCACGCCGCCGTCACGGCTGTCAGTGCCGCTATGGATGATGCGGGTCTGGCTGCGGACGCTGACATCGCCGTTTTGCGTCTGCACGGTGCCATTGGTGGCGTAGCCCTGGTCGTTTTGCGCATTGCTGTCGCTGGTATCGACGCTGATCAGCAGGCGTCTGGGCGCCTTGTCCAGTTGCGAGAGCAGGCTGCGTAACGCCTGAATTTTTTCTGGCTCGGCATTGACGATCAGTTGGTTATTGTAAGCGTTGACCGTGCCTTCATTGCCTAGAAAAGACCTGGCCACCGGCAGCAGGTCGTCACTGGTGCGATAGTTCAGGGGCACGACCTCGGTCGCGGCAATGGCGTTAAAGCTGCAGGCCACCAGCAGCGACGTGAACAGTGTGCGTAGGAGCATGTCCGTTATCTCCGCAATTGAGGCGCGTAAAGATGTGAGTTTGACAGTTTATCGGCTCGGGTTGGGCCAGGTTGAATTGCAGGCAACAAAACGCCCCGACATCTTCGACCTCAGCATAGTTAGCCTAGGGTGAAGCGGGCGGGGCGTCAGGTATGCATCTTCGCTAAGTCTGGCGATTACG
Source organism: Pseudomonas sp. ASL8 (assembly GCF_056680355.1). NCBI lineage: Bacteria > Pseudomonadati > Pseudomonadota > Gammaproteobacteria > Pseudomonadales > Pseudomonadaceae > Pseudomonas > Pseudomonas sp. ASL8. The sequence goes on from NZ_CM155278.1 coordinate 3,556,599, forward strand.
CTGCGCTACGCACCATGTCGACGTGAGGGATCCCGGCTTCGAGAAATTCTCCGCTGACAATGACAAAGCCCAGGCGCTCATAGAAGCGTGTGGCCTGGACTTGTGCGCTGAGCATCTGTTGCTTCAGGCCGCGGCGCTCGGCTTCGCCAATCACTGCTTCCATCAGTGCATCACCGACTTTCAGGCCGCGCCAGTCTTTGAGCACCGATAGGCGCCCGATTTCACCGTCAGGCAGCAAGCGGGCAGTGCCAATGGGAAAATCACCCTCAAATGCCAGGAAGTGCACTGCACTGGCGTCTTCGGCATCCCATTCCAGTTCAGGTGGTACGCATTGTTCGGCGATAAAAACGGCTTCCCGAATACGCCGAATGTCGGCGTTATCTTTCTGCCAATCGGCGACACGTACGGAGATCTTATTCATCGGCAAACCCCAGACTTCCTTGTTTGACCAGCTCGCAGAGCAGGTTGCGTCCATAATCATCGGCCAGCCATGGGCCGAGGTTTTCGCTGTGTAATGCGTCGGCAGCGCAGATCAGTTTGAGCAGTTCGCGCAGATTGCCCGGCAACAGTCGGCTTTGGCCGCTGGCAAACAACAGAAGGTCGTCGTCCACTTCAGACCAGGCGAGGCGCGCGCTCGGGTTACGGATCAGTATCGCCCCTTGTTCCAGGCTGAGGAACAGGTCCTCTTCTTCCAGTTCTGGGCCGACGACCAGCTCGGGATAGCGTGGCTCGGTCATGAATTGGCCGAACCAGGTCAACAGCAACCGCTCATCGCTCATGTGCTCGGCCAGCAAGCTTTTCAGGCGATCGAGGGCGTCACGCTGAATCTGGTGCGGATCGCTGACCGGCTGTACGTCGGCGTCGGTGTAGCGTTCTTCGTCCGGCAGGAACTGGCTGAGGAAGTCGGTGAAGTGCGTTAGCACCTCAGCTGCGCTTGGCGCTCGGAAGCCGACCGAATAGGTCATGCAGTCATCCACGGCAACGCCGCAATGGGCCAGGCGCGGCGGCAAATACAGCATGTCGCCGGGCTCCAGGGTCCACTCCTCAGTGGCTTCAAAGTCCGAGAGGATGCGCAGGTCTGCGTGCTTCAGCAGCGGGGTTTCGGAATCGCACATTTGGCCTATCTGCCAGTGGCGCTTGCCCTGGCCCTGCAGCAGAAACACATCGTAGTTATCGAAGTGCGGGCCAACGCTTCCGCCGGGTACGGCGAAGCTGATCATCACATCATCAACGCGCCAGCTGGACAGGAAACGGAAGTTTTCCAGCAGCTCACTGACTTCAGGTACGAACTGATCAACCGCTTGCACCAGCAGGGTCCAGTCGCGTTCTGGCAGCTTGCTGAACTCGTCTTCAGTAAACGGACCGCGGCGCAGTTCCCATGGGCGTTCGCCATTCTCGAGAACTATGCGGGATTCAACCTCTTCTTCCAGGGCGAGGCCAGCCAGTTCGTCGGCGTCGATCAGGCTCTGGAAATCCGGCAGCGCCTGACGGATCAGGAGCGGTTTTTTCTGCCAGTAGTCACGCAGGAATTCACGCGCGCTGATGCCGCCCAGAAGTTGAAGAGGAATATCAGGATTCATTTGTAAGCCCTTGAAATGAAAACGCCCGGCACAGCCGGGCGTGTGCAAAAGTTGCTGCAGGTCAGATGCGCTTGGCTTGAGCCGCGGCGTTGCCGATGTAATTGGCCGGGGTGAGCTTTTTCAGCTCAGCCTTGGCTTGCTCGGGCATTTCCAGACCGTCGATAAAAGTTTGCAGTGCTTGCGCGCTGATGCCCTTGCCCCGCGTCAGCTCTTTCAGCTTTTCGTACGGGTTTTCGATGTTGTAGCGACGCATGACCGTTTGAATCGGTTCGGCCAGCACTTCCCAGCAGGCATCCAGTTCAGCGGCGATTTTCTGCGCGTTGAGTTCCAGTTTGCTGATGCCTTTAAGACTGGCTTCGTAAGCGATGATGCTATGGGCAAAGCCCACGCCCAGGTTGCGCAAAACGGTGGAGTCGGTCAGGTCGCGCTGCCAGCGGGAAATCGGCAACTTGCTGGCCAGGTGCTGGAACAGCGCGTTGGCGATACCCAGATTGCCTTCGGAGTTTTCGAAGTCGATCGGGTTGACCTTGTGCGGCATGGTCGATGAGCCGATTTCGCCAGCGATGGTGCGCTGCTTGAAATACCCCAGCGAGATATATCCCCAGATGTCGCGGTCGAAGTCGATCAGGATGGTGTTGAAACGAGCGATCGCGTCAAACAGTTCGGCGATGTAGTCGTGCGGTTCGATCTGCGTGGTGTAGGGGTTGAAGCCCAGGCCCAGCTCGTCTTCGATGAACGCGCGTGCGTTCTCTTCCCAGTCGATGTCCGGGTAAGCCGAGATGTGTGCGTTGTAGTTGCCGACTGCGCCGTTGATCTTGCCCAGCAGCGGAACCGCTGCCACCTGAGCGATCTGGCGCTCCAGGCGATAGACCACGTTTGCCAGCTCTTTGCCCAGAGTGGTTGGGGACGCCGGCTGGCCGTGGGTGCGCGACAACATCGGTACGTCAGCGAAGCGTACGGCCAGCTCGCGAATGGATTCGGCGATCTGACGCATCAACGGCAGCAACACCCCGTCGCGACCTTCGCGCAGCATCAGCGCGTGGGACAGGTTGTTGATGTCTTCACTGGTGCAGGCGAAGTGGATGAACTCACTGACATTGGCCAGCTCAGGCAGCTTGGCGGCCTGCTCCTTGAGCAGGTACTCAATGGCCTTGACGTCGTGATTGGTAGTGCGCTCGATCTCTTTAACGCGTTCGGCGTGGACGGTGGAGAAGTCCTCGGCCAGCGTATTGAGGATCGCGTTGGCTTCAGCCGAAAAGGCCGGAACTTCAGTGATTTGTGGGTGAGCAGCCAAGCGCTGGAGCCAGCGGACTTCAACCATGACGCGAAAGCGGATCAAGCCATATTCACTGAAAATCGGGCGCAGGGCCTTGGTTCTGCCGGCGTAGCGGCCGTCAACAGGGGAAACCGCAGTGAGCGAAGAAAGCTGCATGGGGTGATCTCGGACAGTCGGGCAACGAAAAGGGGCGCATATCATACATTAAATGCTGGTCAGTTCGATTCGGACTGACCAGCGTAGAGCGCGCAATAGTTAATAGTGTCGGTGTTCAAGGGAGTAGTCGTACAGCGTTGCGAATCAGCCGCGCAACATCGGGTAAAGCTCTTTGAGTAGCTTGCGACGGCTAATGACCAATTGCCAGCGATGACCGCCCAGCTGTCGCCATAATCGCGCCGAGCGAATACCAGCTAGCAGGAGGGCGCGGATTTTCGACGCATTGTTGGGTTGTTGCAGATTGCGCATGTCGCCATGTACCTGAATTCGTTGGCGCATTGTGCTCAGAGTGTCCTGATAAAGCGCGCCGCTCGCGGCAATCACGTTGTCGTGAACCAGACCGAAATGCTCAACCTGGGACTTGATCTGCGGCAAGCGTTTGCCGATCACTTCAAGCAGGTCGTCACGCTTGGCCAGCTGCCGCTCAAGGCCCAGCATTGACAGGGCGTAACGCAGTGGCTCGCGTTGCAGGCTGGTCGGGTCCCTTTCCAGCGCGCTGACCAACGAGCGGTAACCCTCGCGCAGGTTCAGGTCGTCGCCGCCGTAGACTTCCAGTGTGTCTTTGGGGTCCATGACCAACAGGCTGCCCAGCATGCAGCCGAGCGCTGCTTCGCTGACCTGGCCGGTCTTGGCAATCTTGTCGACCAGCACGGCCGCCTGGAATACACCGCCCAAGGCGACCAGTTGCTCTTGCATCGGAGTCATCAGCGCTTGTCCTTGCTGTGCCAAGGCTCGGCCACTTCGATGACGCCGCCGCCCAGGCAGATTTCGCCCTCGTAAAACACCACGGACTGGCCTGGTGTGACTGCGCGCTGGGGTTCTTCAAACGTGACGCGGTAGCCGGTGGCTGTCTGTTCAAGCGTGCATGTCTGGTCGCTTTGGCGATAACGCACTTTCGCGGTCAGTTGACGTGGGTTGCTCAGATCGATCGGGTTGACCCAGTAGATTTCCGACGCAGTCAGTGCTTGCGAGAACAGCCACGGATGATCATTGCCCTGGCCGACGATCAGCTCGTTGTTTTCCAGGTCCTTGACCAGTACGTACCACGGGTCGTCGCTGGCGTCTTTCAAACCGCCGATGCCTAACCCCTGGCGCTGGCCGATGGTGTGATACATCAGGCCATGATGGTGGCCGATGACTTCGCCTTCGGTCGTTTTGATCTCGCCGGGTTGGGCCGGCAGGTACTGCTTGAGAAAGTCGCTGAAACGACGCTCGCCGATGAAGCAGATACCGGTGGAGTCTTTTTTCTTCGCCGTGGCCAGTTCGTGTTTTTCCGCGATGGCGCGCACGGCAGGTTTTTCCAGTTCGCCGACCGGGAACAGGGTCTTGGCGATCTGTTCGCCGCCTACGGCATGCAGGAAGTAGCTCTGGTCCTTGTTCGGGTCCAGGCCTTTGAGTAGCTCGGTGCGGCCGTCGATGTCGCGACGACGAACGTAATGGCCAGTAGCAATCAGGTCTGCGCCAAGCATCATGGCGTAATCGAGAAATGCCTTGAACTTGATTTCACGGTTGCAAAGGATGTCCGGGTTGGGCGTGCGTCCGGCTTTGTATTCAGCCAGGAAATGCTCGAACACGTTGTCCCAGTACTCGGCGGCAAAGTTGGCGGTGTGCAGTTTGATGCCGATTTTGTCGCACACGGCCTGCGCATCGGCCAGGTCTTCGCGGGCGGTGCAATAGTCGGTTCCGTCGTCTTCCTCCCAGTTCTTCATGAACAGGCCTTCCACCTGATAGCCCTGCTCAATCAGCAGGAGGGCAGAAACGGAAGAATCCACGCCGCCGGACATACCGACAATGACGCGGGTCCTTTCTGGATCATGAGGAACTGGATCGTGGGGGGCTGGATCACGCATAGGAATTCAATGAGTGGCTTCAAAAAGGACGCAATTCTAGCAGGCCGTGATCAAGCAGTCTCACGCAGTAAGCCTAAACCGAAGCGTTCACCGGTCAAATAATCGTCGATGCAGCGCATCACCAGTTCGCTGCGCCAGCGGTCGCGCTGCTCCATAAGCGCTTCTCGAGTGAGCCAGCGTGGGCCAATGATGCCGTCGTCGAGCGTGTAATCAGGGCGCTGCTGCAATGGCTTGCCGGCGAAGCAGACGCGTTGGTAGGTCACACCATTGCTGGGGGCGGTGTACAGGTAGATGCCTATCACGCCGGTCAGCTCCACATCCCAGCCGGTTTCTTCCAGTGTTTCGCGTAGAGCGGCCTGGATCAGACTTTCGTCGGCTTCCAAATGCCCGGCAGGCTGATTAAATACGGCTCGGCCCTCAGCGACTTCCTCGACCATCAGGAAACGGCCCTCGTCTTCAATGACGGTTGCCACGGTCACGTGCGGAATAAAACGCATGAAAGGTGGATCTCCTTTAATTAAGCGGCGTCGCTTGGCCGCGAGAGGAGCCATAATAGCCGTTCGCCCTGTTTTTCAGCGAACCGACGTTTGGTTCCGGAGTGATGTCAGTTCACCCAAAGCAGCAATGTAGTCGCTTTGTAGTTTGGCTACATGCCTTGCATTCAGGGGGTTGTAGCGGGTGAGGGTGACATCGGACGATGGAAAAGTGCGTGACTTTCTGTAGAAAAGCTACAAGAATGATGCGCCTTTTCGCGACCCAAATATCCATCCGTTGCGCTATCCGCGCAGCAGATGTCAGACCACGAAAGAAACGGAGTCCAGCATGGGATACCAGAAGATTCAGGTTCCAGCAGTCGGCGACAAAATCACCGTCAACGCAGACCATTCTCTTAATGTGCCGAACAACCCGATCATCCCTTTCATTGAAGGTGATGGTATCGGCGTCGACATCAGCCCAGTCATGATGAAAGTTGTTGATGCTGCAGTTAAAAAGGCTTACGGCGGCGAGCGCAAAATCTCCTGGATGGAAGTCTACGCTGGCGAGAAGGCCACCCAAGTCTACGATCAGGATACCTGGCTGCCTCAGGAAACCCTGGACGCTGTTAAAGACTACGTCGTTTCCATCAAGGGCCCGCTGACCACTCCAGTCGGTGGCGGTATTCGTTCCCTGAACGTTGCCATGCGTCAGCAGTTGGACCTGTACGTCTGCCTGCGCCCAGTGCGTTGGTTCGAAGGCGTACCTAGCCCGGTCAAGAAGCCAGGCGACGTCGACATGACTATCTTCCGTGAAAACTCCGAAGATATTTATGCTGGCATCGAGTGGAAAGCCGGTTCGCCAGAAGCGATCAAGGTCATCAAGTTCCTCAAAGAGGAAATGGGTGTTACCAAGATCCGCTTTGATCAAAACTGCGGTATCGGCATCAAGCCGGTTTCTCTGGAAGGCACCAAGCGTCTGGTACGCAAGGCTCTGCAGTACATCGTCGACAACGACCGTGACTCGCTGACCATTGTGCACAAAGGCAACATCATGAAGTTCACCGAAGGTGCCTTCAAAGAATGGGCCTACGAAGTGGCTGCTGAAGAATTCGGCGCTACCTTGCTTGACGGCGGTCCTTGGATGCAGTTCAAGAACCCTAAAACCGGCAAGAACGTTATCGTTAAGGACGCCATCGCCGACGCCATGCTTCAGCAGATCCTGCTGCGCCCGGCCGAATACGACGTGATCGCGACCCTGAACCTCAACGGTGACTACCTGTCCGACGCACTGGCTGCTGAAGTTGGCGGTATCGGTATCGCTCCTGGCGCTAACCTGTCCGACACCATTGCCATGTTCGAAGCTACCCACGGTACTGCACCGAAGTACGCTGGCAAAGATCAGGTGAACCCGGGTTCGTTGATCCTGTCTGCTGAAATGATGCTGCGCCACATGGGCTGGGTCGAAGCTGCTGACCTGATCATCAAAGGCACCAACGGCGCAATCTCGGCCAAGACAGTGACCTATGACTTCGAACGTCTGATGGACGGCGCTAAATTGCTGTCTTCTTCCGCGTTTGGCGATGCCCTGATCTCTCACATGTGAGCTGATCAGCGCTAAGCAAAACCGGCCAGTTCAATTAACTTGAACTGGCCGGTTTTTTTTCGGCTGGTTTTTGGTTTAGCGGCCTGATTACTGGCGAATCAGGCGGTTACATCCAGCGGTTGATGGGTCAGATTTGGAACGTCGATAGGGGAGGAGGTTTGGGTCTCGCTCGCAGCTGCAATCTCTACAGCGTGCAAACCTTTGGGCCCCTGAATGATGTCAAAATTAACGGCCTGACCTGCTTTCAAGGTCTTGTAGCCGTCCATTTTTATCGCCGAGTAATGGGCGAACAAATCCTCGCTCTGGCCGTCTTCAATAATGAATCCGTAGCCTTTTGCGTTGTTGAACCACTTAACCTTGCCGCGCTTGGGGTTACTGCTTGCCATGCTCACATCCCTCTGCAAAGGACTCCGTCTGGAGTATGATCCACCTCATCCGCCGGACCGAAAAAAATTTGGTTGACTGCACGGACCCTTTTTACCCAATGTGGGTTCTATTCTTTGTAACACCGTTTTGCCGATAGTCAAGGTCATGCGGCGGTCCACTTGAAAACCGGTCAGACTGCGACTAATTACTGAACCCGCCCACCTACGAACCTTTCTTTCCATGCATGCATTCAGCCAGATTCGACTAACATTCAATCAGGACCGTCCGACACACGAGGATGGTGCTGCTGGAGTGGTGCTACAGGAGGCCAAGCCAGCACTGCAGGCGCCACCGATGTACAAGGTGGTTATATTTAATGATGATTACACACCGATGGATTTCGTCGTCGAAGTGCTCGAGGTGTTTTTTAACCTGAATCGCGAGCTGGCGACCAAGGTCATGCTGGCCGTCCATACAGAGGGACGGGCAGTATGTGGATTGTTTACCCGCGATATCGCCGAGACCAAGGCAATGCAGGTCAACCAATACGCCAGGGAAAGCCAGCATCCGCTACTCTGTGAGATCGAGAAGGACGGTTAACGCCGACCACTTGGGTATGAGGTGAAGCTATGTTAAACCGTGAGCTCGAAGTCACCCTCAATCTTGCCTTCAAGGAGGCACGTTCCAAGCGTCATGAATTCATGACGGTTGAACACCTCTTGCTGGCTCTTTTGGATAATGAGGCTGCCGCGACCGTCTTGCGCGCTTGTGGCGCAAACCTCGACAAACTCAAGCATGATCTGCAGGAGTTCATCGACTCCACGACACCGTTGATTCCTGTCCATGACGAGGATCGCGAAACCCAGCCAACCCTGGGCTTTCAGCGGGTACTACAACGTGCTGTCTTCCACGTCCAAAGCTCGGGCAAGCGTGAAGTCACTGGCGCTAACGTGCTGGTTGCCATTTTCAGCGAGCAGGAAAGCCAGGCAGTGTTTCTGCTCAAACAGCAGAGCGTTGCACGGATCGATGTCGTCAATTACATCGCTCATGGTATTTCCAAAGTGCCAGGGCATGGCGATCACTCAGAAGGTGAGCAAGATATGCAGGATGACGAGGGCGGCGAGTCTTCTTCTTCAGGCAATCCTCTGGATGCCTACGCCAGCAACCTGAATGAGTTGGCGCGTCAGGGTCGCATTGATCCATTGGTCGGACGCGAGATGGAAGTCGAGCGTGTGGCGCAGATTCTGGCGCGCCGTCGCAAAAACAACCCGCTGCTTGTCGGTGAGGCCGGGGTGGGTAAAACCGCCATCGCCGAAGGTCTGGCTAAACGCATCGTCGACAATCAAGTGCCTGACCTGCTCGCCAATAGTGTGGTGTATTCCCTCGACCTGGGTGCTCTCCTTGCAGGGACCAAATACCGCGGTGACTTCGAGAAGCGCTTCAAGGCGTTGCTCAACGAGCTGAAAAAGCGTCCGCAGGCGATTTTGTTCATTGACGAAATCCATACCATCATCGGCGCAGGTGCTGCTTCTGGTGGCGTGATGGATGCATCGAATCTGCTCAAGCCGCTGCTGTCTTCGGGGGATATCCGCTGCATCGGCTCGACAACGTTCCAGGAATTTCGCGGGATCTTCGAAAAAGATCGAGCATTGGCGCGGCGTTTCCAGAAGGTTGATGTGTCCGAGCCGTCGGTGGAAGACACCATTGGCATCCTGAGAGGCCTCAAGGGGCGTTTCGAACAACATCATGGTATCGAGTATAGCGACGAGGCATTGCGCGCCGCTGCCGAGCTTGCGTCGCGCTACATCAATGATCGGCACATGCCGGACAAGGCCATCGACGTTATTGACGAAGCCGGGGCTTATCAGCGCCTGCAGCCCATCGAGAAACGCGTGAAGCGTATCGAGGTGGCTCAGGTTGAGGACATCGTTGCCAAGATTGCGCGTATTCCGCCCAAGCATGTCAACAGCTCCGACAAGGAGCTGCTGCGTAATCTCGAGCGCGACCTCAAAATGACCGTGTTTGGTCAGGATGCAGCGATTGATTCGCTGTCGACCGCGATCAAGTTGTCGCGGGCGGGTCTGAAATCGCCGGATAAGCCGGTCGGTTCGTTCCTGTTTGCCGGTCCTACGGGTGTCGGCAAGACCGAAGCGGCTCGGCAGTTGGCCAAGGCCTTGGGCATTGAGCTTGTGCGCTTCGATATGTCCGAGTACATGGAGCGTCATACCGTTTCGCGCTTGATCGGTGCACCGCCAGGTTATGTTGGCTTCGATCAGGGTGGTTTGCTGACCGAAGCGATTACCAAGCAGCCGCACTGCGTACTGCTGCTCGATGAGATCGAGAAGGCGCATCCGGAAGTCTTCAACCTGCTGCTGCAGGTCATGGACCACGGTACGCTGACCGATAACAACGGGCGCAAGGCGGACTTCCGTAATGTGATCGTGATCATGACCACCAACGCTGGCGCGGAAACTGCTGCGCGTGCCTCGATCGGCTTCACGCATCAGGATCACTCTTCCGATGCAATGGAAGTGATCAAGAAAAGCTTCACGCCGGAATTCCGTAACCGTCTGGACACCATTATCCAGTTTGGTCGCCTCAATCATGAGGTCATCAAAAGTGTGGTGGACAAGTTCCTTACCGAACTGCAGGCGCAGTTGGAAGACAAGCGTGTGCTGCTTGAGGTGACTGATGCCGCCAGAACCTGGCTGGCTGAAAGTGGCTACGATGCACAGATGGGTGCAAGACCCATGGCTCGTTTGATCCAGGACAAGATCAAGCGTCCGCTGGCTGAAGAGATTCTCTTCGGTGAGTTGGCCGAGCACGGTGGCGTGGTGCATATCGACGTCAAGGACGGAGAAATGACCTTCGACTTCGAGACAACGGCAGAAATGGCTTAAGCCAAAACCAAAAAAAGCCCTGCTTCTCACCTTTGATCGGGTGGGGGCGGGGCTTTTTTATGGGCGAAATCTGTGTTGCGCAACAGTGCGGGTTAAATCCCGCCCACACAAAAACGCCCGGCACAGGCCGGGCGTTTTTGTTAAGACCTGTTAGCGGGCGCGGTACGTGATGCGCCCTTTGCTCAAGTCGTAAGGCGTCATTTCGACGCGCACTTTGTCACCGGTAAGAATACGGATGTAGTTCTTGCGCATTTTGCCGGAGATATGCGCGGTGACGATGTGCCCATTTTCCAACTCCACACGGAACATGGTGTTGGGCAGGGTGTCGACGACAGTACCTTCCATTTCCAAGCTGTCTTCTTTCGACATGCAGTAAAAGCCCTCGGTAACCAAAGAATGGCCCGGTGCAACTGCGCCAGGCAAAAGCGGCGTGCATTGTGCCCGAAAAGTAGGTGTTAAGCCAAGCGCTTCAATAAAGAGTGACCCATCTCTGGTTTGTAAGCAGTTCAATCGGGCGATATTGGGTTTTGTAATTCATCTTTTTACAGTTCTTTATCCAGTAGCCCAGGTAGACCGCATGGAGCTGCAATCTGGCCGCCTCGGCGATCTGCCAGAGAATCGCGTAGCGGCCCAGGCTGCGGCGCTCTTCGCCGGGTTCATAGAATGTATAAACCGCCGAAAGACCGGTGGGTAAAAGGTCAGTAACGGCGACTGCCAAGAGGCGTTCGCCGAGGCGGAATTCGTAGAATGTCGAGAAAGGCAGGTCGCGTACCAGAAATGTTGAAAACTGGTCACGACTAGGGGGGTACATGTCGCCATCAGCATGCCGCTGCTCGATATAGCGCTGATACAGGTCGAAGTACTCTTCGCTGAATCGTGGCTGAGTCGGGGTCACCTGCAGATCGGCATTGCGCTTGAAAATGCGCTTTTGCTGACGATCTGGAACAAACAGTCCCACAGGGATGCGAGCAGGAACGCACGCGCTGCAATTCTGGCAGTGAGGCCGGTAAAGATGGTCCCCGCTACGGCGAAAGCCCATGTCGGAAAGATCGGCGTACACCTGAACATCCATCGGCTGGCTAGGGTCCAGAAACAGCGTCGTCGCTTGTTCCTCAGGCAAATAGCTGCAGGAATGGGGTTGAGTGGCATAAAACTTAAGCCGCGCCAGCTCTGTCATGATCAACCCTCGGATAAAATCTCTAGTTAAGAGTGTATGTCAGGCTATGAAACTCGCCTAGGCAGCCAGTCGGCGATATTGGGTTGATCCAGGTGCTGGCGAAGGTAGTCGGCAAATGTCGTGCGGGTAATCGCTCTGGCGCCGAAGCTGTGCAGATGTTCGGTTGGCATTTGGCAGTCGATCAGTACGAAACCCCACGCCTTCAGGCGCTCGACCAGCGTGGCGAAGCCGACTTTCGAGGCATTGTCCGCCCGGCTGAACATGGACTCGCCAAAAAACAGCTGGCCTATTGCCAGGCCATACAGGCCTCCGACCAAGGTGTCTTGCTCCCAAACCTCCACGCTGTGGGCATAGCCGCGTCGATGCAGCTCAAGGTAGGCCGATTGCATCGAGTCGGTGATCCAGGTGCCATCGGCGTAATCGCGCGGCGCGGCGCACGCTTGAATGACAGCCGTGAAATCCCGATCGAAGGTCACCTGATAGCGGTTCTGGCGCAATATTTTGCTCAAGCTACGAGAAATGTGCAGCTCCTCGGGAAATAATACCGTGCGCGGGTCCGGCGACCACCACAGGATCGGCTGTCCTTCCTGAAACCAGGGAAAGCAGCCGTGACGATAAGCCTGAATCAAGCGGTCGGCGGATAGATCTCCGCCTGCGGCGAGCAAGCCATTCGGCTCGCGCATGGCTTTTTCCAGTGGCGGGAAGGTCAGGCTGTTACGTTGTAACCAGGTCAGCATGGCATCAAGACTTCTCGAAAGGGGAGGGCGGTACACTCGACGACTGCAACTCTACGGCGTCGGTGTGGTCGTAGACGGTCCCGTTGACGAAACCTGAGGCGGATATGTGTAGCAAAACGATGCAATCAATGGCTTGAGTGTGCAACGCGGCACGATCCGGATGTTTGATGTCGTTCATAAAAACACCCCATAAGCCTTTGTCACGAAAGACAATGCATGCTCAAATTGAGTCGTTCGTCCGGCGCTTGAAGATATGCTACACGCAAGCCAGACTAGCGTGGCAACGTCGGTGCAAACCCGTACAATGCCGACCTTATTGGTGTTTTTTCAAGTGATTAGCCGGGTTGTAGATAAACGTATCCATGTGTTTCATTTTTACCGAACGCTAGACAGTAGTATTTCGTAGTCAATCATCAGATGTTCGCGCTAAGGCGCAGGAAAAGAAGCGTTTTGAAGAAATCCACCGTAGCACCCAGTTCCGTTCCGCTCTGGCGTCAGCAGTTGCACTACCGGCTCAAGGAAGGTGCGCTGATCGCTATCGGCGCCCTGTGCCTGTATTTGATGATGGCGTTGTTGACCTACGATCAGGCCGATCCCGGTTGGAGCCATACCAGCAGTGCCCAGCAGGTGCAGAATGCTGCGGGCCGCGCTGGCGCATTCTCGGCTGACATATTGTTCATGGTGTTGGGTTATTTTGCGTACATCTTCCCGCTGTTGTTGGCGATCAAGACGTATCAAATCTTCCGTCAACGTCATGAGCCGTGGCAGTGGAGCGGTTGGTTGTTCTCCTGGCGCCTGATTGGCCTGGTCTTCCTGGTGTTGTCTGGTGCGGCCCTGGCCCATATCCATTTTCACTTCACTGCGGGCCTGCCGGCATCGGCCGGTGGTGCGCTGGGCGAAAGCCTGGGCGATCTGGCAAAAAATGCGTTGAATATCCAGGGCAGCACCCTGATGTTCATTGCGCTGTTTCTGTTTGGCCTGACGGTGTTCACCGATCTTTCGTGGTTCAAAGTGATGGACGTCACCGGCAAGATCACGCTTGACCTGTTCGAGCTGTTCCAAGGCGCTGCCAATCGCTGGTGGACGGCCCGTGGCGAGCGCAAGCAGATGGTTGCGCAGTTGCGCGAGGTCGATACTCGTGTCAGTGAAGTAGTGGCGCCTGTTGCCCCTGACCGTCGGGAACAGGCCAAGGCCAAAGAGCGTTTGATCGAGCGTGAACAAGCGCTCAGCAAACACATGACCGAGCGCGCAAATCACGTACCTGCGGTGATCGCTCCGGCTCCGGCCAAAGTAGTGGAGCCAAGCAAGCGCGTGCAGAAAGAGAAACAGGCGCCCTTGTTCATCGACAGTGCGGTGGAAGGTACCTTGCCGCCGATTTCGATCCTTGATCCGGCAGAGAAGAAAAAGCTCAACTACTCCCCCGAATCGCTGGCTGCCGTCGGTCATCTTCTGGAGATCAAACTCAAAGAGTTTGGCGTGGAAGTCACCGTTGACTCCATTCATCCGGGACCGGTGATCACCCGCTACGAAATTCAGCCCGCCGCCGGGGTCAAGGTCAGTCGAATCTCCAACCTGGCCAAGGATCTGGCGCGTTCGCTGGCCGTGACCAGTGTGCGTGTGGTTGAAGTCATCCCGGGCAAGACCACCGTTGGCATCGAGATCCCTAACGAAGACCGGCAGATCGTGCGCTTCTCCGAAGTGCTGTCCACTCCGGAGTTCGATGACGCCAAGTCCCCGGTCACTCTGGCCCTGGGGCATGACATTGGCGGCAGGCCGGTGATTACCGACCTGGCGAAAATGCCGCACCTGCTGGTGGCCGGTACTACCGGTTCTGGTAAGTCGGTGGGGGTCAACGCGATGATCCTGTCGATCCTGTTCAAGTCGGGGCCGGAAGACGCCAAACTGATCATGATCGACCCGAAAATGCTTGAGCTGTCGATCTACGAGGGCATTCCGCATCTGCTGTGTCCGGTCGTCACCGACATGAAGGACGCGGCCAACGCACTGCGCTGGAGCGTCGCCGAGATGGAGCGGCGTTACAAACTGATGGCGAAGATGGGTGTACGTAACCTGTCGGGCTTCAACCACAAGGTCAAAGAAGCTCAAGACGCCGGCACGCCGCTTGAAGATCCGTTGTACAAACGCGAAAGCATGCACGACATAGCGCCGCTGCTGACCAAATTGCCGACCATCGTGGTAGTGGTCGACGAATTCGCCGACATGATGATGATCGTCGGTAAAAAGGTCGAAGAACTGATTGCCCGAATCGCTCAAAAAGCCCGGGCGGCCGGTATTCACTTGATTCTCGCGACCCAGCGGCCATCGGTGGACGTGATCACTGGTTTGATCAAGGCCAACATCCCGACTCGCATGGCGTTTCAGGTATCGAGCAAGATCGATTCACGGACCATCATCGATCAGGGCGGCGCTGAACAACTGCTCGGTCACGGTGACATGCTGTACATGCCGCCGGGCACCAGCCTGCCGATTCGTGTCCATGGCGCTTTTGTGTCTGACGAAGAGGTCCACCGCGTCGTGGAGGCCTGGAAGCTGCGTGGCTCACCTGACTACAACGAAGACATCCTTGCGGGCGTTGAAGAGCCCGGTAGTGGCTTTGATGGCGGCAGCGAAGGCTCTGATGATAGCGAAAGCGATGCTCTGTATGACGAAGCGGTGCGTTTCGTCCTGGAAAGCCGGCGTGCTTCCATTTCCGCGGTACAGCGCAAGCTGAAGATCGGTTACAACCGCGCCGCCCGAATGATCGAAGCAATGGAAATGGCGGGCGTTGTGACGTCCATGAACACCAATGGCTCGCGTGAGGTCATCGCACCGAGCCCTATGCGCGACTAATCCTGACCGCGCGACTGTGTGCTGTCAGGGCTCCACTGAATTCAATGAGGACTCCCATGCGTCTTATCCGCATGCTGTTGGTATCTGCACTGGCTTTTTCCGCTATCCCGGTCCATGCCGATAGCAAAGATGTCGCGCGACTCACCCAGTTGCTTGAAAAATCGCAAACCCTGACCGCCCGGTTTTCCCAGCTGACACTGGACGGCGGCGGCACCCAGTTGCAGGAAACAGCCGGTGACATGGCGTTGCAGCGTCCGGGCCTGTTCTATTGGCATACGGATGCACCTCAGGAACAGTTGATGGTATCCGACGGGAAAAAAGTCTCGTTGTGGGACCCGGATCTGGAGCAGGTGACTATCAAGACCCTCGACCAGCGACTGACCCAGACCCCTGCGTTGCTGTTGTCCGGTGATGTGTCCAAGATCAGCGAAAGCTTTGACATCAGCGCCAAGGAAGCCGGCGGCGTGATCGACTTCGTGCTCAAGCCCAAAACCAAGGACACGCTGTTCGACAGCCTGCGTCTGTCTTTTCGCAACGGCGTCATCAATGACATGCAGTTGATTGACAGCGTTGGCCAGCGCACCAATATCCTGTTCACGGGCGTGAAAGCCAACGAACCGATTGTTGCCGGAAAATTCAAATTCAATATCCCGAAAGGCGCTGATGTCATTCAGGAATAAGAGGTTTTAACCGCGGCCCATGGACTTGTTTCGTAGCGATCCGATAGCTCAGCCCTTGGCAGCGCGCCTGCGTGCGGCCAATCTGGATGAGTACGTCGGTCAGGAACACCTGCTCGCTCATGGCAAGCCTCTGCGTGAGGCGCTTGAGCAGGGCGCTTTGCATTCGATGATCTTCTGGGGGCCGCCGGGCGTGGGTAAAACCACGCTGGCACGGCTGTTGGCGAAAGTCTCCGATGCGCATTTCGAAACGGTCTCGGCGGTGTTGGCCGGGGTCAAGGAAATCCGTCAGGCCGTCGAGATTGCCAAGCAACAGGCGGGGCAATACGGTCGCCGAACCATCCTGTTCGTTGACGAAGTGCATCGATTCAACAAGTCGCAGCAGGACGCCTTTCTGCCTTACGTAGAAGACGGCACTCTGATTTTTATCGGTGCGACCACTGAGAATCCATCTTTTGAACTGAACAACGCCTTGCTTTCCCGTGCGCGGGTTTACGTCCTGAAAAGCCTCGACGAAGCGGCGCTGCACAAGCTGGTGCAGCGCGCATTGACGGAAGAGCGTGGCTTGGGCAAGCATCGACTGAGCCTGAGCGACGAAGGTTTCAAGATGCTCCTGGCTGCGGCTGATGGTGACGGTCGGCGTTTGCTCAACCTGTTGGAAAACGCCTCTGACCTTGCCGAAGATGGCACCGAGATCAGTGTCGAGTTGCTGCAAAGCCTGCTTGGCGACAGTCGTCGTCGGTTCGATAAGGGCGGCGAAGCGTTTTACGACCAGATTTCCGCGCTGCATAAATCGATTCGCGGCTCCAACCCTGACGCGGCGTTGTACTGGTTCGCGCGGATGATCGATGGCGGTTGCGACCCGTTGTACCTGGCTCGCCGCGTTGTGCGCATGGCCAGTGAAGACATCGGCAATGCTGACCCCAGGGCGCTTACGTTATGCCTGTCGGCGTGGGATGTGCAGGAGCGTCTGGGCAGCCCCGAAGGTGAGTTGGCAGTGGCGCAGGCCATCGTTTATCTGGCCTGCGCACCAAAAAGTAATGCCGTGTACATGGGCTTCAAGGCAGCGATGCGTGAAGCGACCGAGCATGGTTCGCTGGAGGTTCCGCTGCACCTGCGCAACGCGCCGACCAAGCTGATGAAGCAACTGGGCTATGGCGAAGAATACCGTTACGCCCACGATGAACCCGACGCTTATGCCGCTGGCGAAGACTACTTTCCGGACGACCTAGAGCCGCGCCAGTACTACCAGCCGGTACCGCGTGGCCTTGAGCTGAAGATCGGAGAAAAGCTGAATCATCTGGCGGCACTGGACAAAGCAAGCCCACGTAAGCGGAGAAAGTAGTGATTCGATTGATTCTTGCAGTATCCGCCGGGGGTATCGCTGGTACATTATTGCGCTTCGCCACCGCCAGCTGGATCTCGGCGAACTGGCCGCGACACTTCTACACCGCAACATTGGCCGTTAACATCGTCGGCTGCTTGCTGATCGGTTACCTGTATGGACTGTTCCTGTTGCGTCCCGAAGTACCAATCGAGCTTCGTGCAGGCCTGATGGTAGGTTTTTTGGGTGGCCTGACGACATTTTCATCTTTTTCACTGGATACGCTGCGCTTGCTGGAAAGCGGGCAGGTGCCGCTGGCGCTGGGCTACGCGGCAATCACCGTATTCGGCGGGCTGCTCGCGACATGGGCTGGCCTGTCCTTGACCAAACTTTGATAGACGAGAGAACGATATGCTCGATTCCAAACTGTTACGTACCCAACTTCAGGACGTAGCGGATCGCCTGGCGTCCCGTGGTTTTACCCTGGACGTGGCCCGCATCGAAGCGCTGGAAAACCAGCGCAAGACCGTCCAGACCCGCACAGAACAGTTGCAGGCCGAGCGTAATGCCCGCTCCAAATCCATCGGTCAGGCCAAACAGCGCGGCGAAGACATCGCACCGTTGATGGCTGACGTCGAGCGTATGGCTGACGAACTGAGCACCGGTAAAGTCGAGCTGGACAGCATTCAGGCTGAGCTGGACGGGATGCTGCTGAGCATGCCGAACCTGCCACACGAATCGGTTCCGGTTGGCGCTGATGAAGACGACAACGTTGAAGTTCGTCGTTGGGGCACACCTACCGTGTTCGACTTCGAGGTCAAGGACCACGTCGAGCTTGGCGAAAAGTACGGCTGGCTGGACTTCGAAACCGCCGCCAAGTTGTCTGGCGCCCGCTTCGCACTGTTGCGGGGCCCTATTGCTCGCATGCATCGTGCGTTGGCGCAGTTCATGATCAACCTGCACGTCACCGATCACGGCTACGAAGAGGCTTACACCCCGTATCTGGTTCAGGCGCCCGCGTTGCAGGGCACGGGCCAGTTGCCGAAGTTCGAGGAAGACCTGTTCAAGATCACTCGCGAAGGCGAGGCGGACCTGTACTTGATCCCGACTGCGGAAGTGTCGCTGACCAATATCGTTGCTGGCGAAATTCTTGATCCAAAGCAATTGCCGCTGAAGTTTGTCGCGCACACCCCATGCTTCCGCAGCGAGGCCGGTGCATCGGGCCGCGATACACGCGGGATGATTCGTCAGCACCAGTTCGATAAAGTCGAGATGGTTCAGATCGTAGAGCCTGGCCAGTCGCAAGCGGCACTGGAAACCCTCACCGGTAACGCTGAGCGCGTTCTGCAACTGCTGGAACTGCCTTACCGCGTACTGGCCTTGTGCACCGGTGATATGGGTTTCAGTGCGGTCAAGACGTACGACCTTGAAGTCTGGATCCCGAGCCAGGACAAATACCGCGAAATTTCCTCGTGCTCCAACTGCGGCGATTTCCAGGCGCGACGCATGCAGGCGCGCTGGCGTAACCCGGAAACTGGCAAACCAGAATTGGTTCACACCCTGAACGGTTCCGGTCTGGCTGTAGGTCGGGCGTTGGTCGCCGTGTTGGAAAACTATCAGCAGGCCGATGGCTCGATCCGTGTTCCTGACGTACTAAAACCCTACATGGGTGGGCTTGAGGTCATAGGCTAAATGGAATTCCTGCCGCTGTTCCATAACCTGCGTGGCAGTCGCGTACTGGTAGTCGGTGGGGGTGAAATTGCCTTGCGCAAGTCACGCCTGCTCGCTGATGCCGGTGCGTTATTGCGGGTGGTTGCACCCGAAATAGAAGCGCAATTGTGCGAGTTGGTTGAGCGCAGCGGCGGAGAACTGATTTTACGTGGCTATGCCCAGGGCGACCTTGACGGGTGCGTACTGATCATCGCAGCCACCGATGACGAGCCACTTAACGCTCAGGTGTCGCAAGACGCCCGGCAGCGTTGTGTGCCGGTCAATGTGGTGGATTCGCCTGCGTTGTGCAGCGTGATATTTCCGGCCATCGTTGACCGTTCACCGTTGGTGATTGCAGTGTCCAGCGGCGGTGATGCTCCTGTGCTGGCGCGGTTGATTCGCGCCAAGCTTGAAACCTGGATTCCTTCGACATATGGCCAACTGGCCGGCCTGGCGGCGCGATTCCGCAGTCAGGTAAAAAGCCTGTTCCCCGATGTTCAGCAGCGCCGGGCATTTTGGGAAGAAGTGTTTCAGGGACCTGTCGCTGACCGCCAATTGGCCGGGCAGGGCGCTGAAGCCGAGCGTCTGCTGATTGCTAAAATCAACGGTGAGGCGCCCAGCGCACCCGGTGAGGTGTATCTGGTGGGCGCAGGGCCGGGCGATCCGGACTTGCTGACCTTCCGCGCTTTACGTCTGATGCAGCAAGCCGATGTGGTGCTTTACGACCGCTTGGTGGCGCCGGCGATTCTGGAACTTTGCCGACGCGATGCCGAGCGGGTCTATGTCGGTAAACAGCGTGCCGATCACGCTTTGCCGCAGGATCAGATCAATCAGCAGTTGGTTGATCTGGCCAAGCAAGGCAAGCGTGTACTGCGTCTCAAAGGCGGCGATCCGTTTATTTTCGGGCGTGGCGGCGAAGAGATCGAAGAGCTGGCGGCTCACGGCATTCCGTTTCAGGTGGTACCGGGCATTACCGCTGCCAGCGGTTGCGCAGCCTATGCCGGCATACCTCTGACCCACCGTGATTATGCGCAATCAGTGCGCTTCGTTACCGGGCATTTGAAGGACGGCACCACGGACCTGCCCTGGAGCGATCTGGTCTCACCGGCGCAGACATTGGTGTTTTACATGGGGCTGGTCGGCTTGCCGATTATCTGTGAACAGTTGATCCAGCATGGCCGCTCCCCGGACACCCCTGCTGCGCTGATTCAGCAAGGCACCACCTCGAATCAACGGGTGTTCACTGGCACACTGGCCAACTTGTCGCAACTGGTCGCTGAGCATGAAGTGCATGCGCCAACGCTGGTGATCGTCGGCGAAGTGGTCAAGTTGCGGGAAAAGCTGGCGTGGTTCGAAGGCGCTCAAGGACAGCTCTAGCGCATAGGCTTTAAGTGCGTGCCTTGATGATCCGCGTGTGCGGGCGGTCAAGGCATCACCTCATGCCTTATTCTCAAACTCCTGTTTTGTGCCAGACTCCACGGCCTGTAAGCCGTTCGCGGTCATGACTGGCGTCAAGGTGCCGCGCTGGTCCTTTCGGCACGATCCCGGTCGGGTTTATAGTCCGGTGGCTCGCATAGTAGTGACCTTTGATGTGCTCAAAGTCCACCGTCTCAGCGATGCCCGGCCACTGATACAACTCGCGTAACCAGTCACTCAGGTTCGGGTAATCGGCCATGCGGCGCAGGTTGCATTTGAAGTGGCTGTAATACACCGCGTCAAAGCGAACGAGGGTGGTAAACAGGCGCACATCGGCCTCGGTCAGGTACTCACCGGCCAGGTAACGTTTCCTGCCAAGCAGCACCTCCAGCCAATCCAGTTCCGCAAACAAGCCATCGAATGCTTGCTCGTAAGCGCCTTGCGAAGTGGCGAAGCCTGCGCGGTAAACGCCATTATTGACCGCTGGGTAGATCCGATCATTCAATCGATCAATCTGCTGTTGCAGCGGTTCAGGGTAGAAATCCAGGCGATCACCGGTCAGGCCATCGAACGCCGAGTTGAACATGCGGATGATCTCGGACGACTCATTGCTGACGATACGTTGTTGCTGTTTATCCCACAGCAATGGCACGGTCACGCGGCCAGTGTAGGCGGCGTCATCGGCGGTGTAGCGCTGATAAAGAAAGTCCAGGCCATCGAGCTTGTCACCGCTGGAGCCCTTTTGTTTATCGAAGGTCCAGCCATTTTCCAGCATCAACCAACTGACCACGGACACGTCGATCAAGCGTTCCAGGCCTTTGAGTTTGCGCAGGATCAGTGTGCGATGGGCCCATGGGCAGGCGAGGGAGACGTAGAGGTGATAGCGGCCAGCTTGCGCGGCAAAGCCACCTTCACCGCTGGGGGCGGGTTGACCGTCAGCGGTGATCCAATGCCGGCGTTGCGCGTTTTCACGCTGGAAGGCGCCGTCTTTGCTGCTTTCGTACCACTGATCATGCCAGCGTCCGTCGACCAGAAGGCCCATGTCTGACTCCTAAGCTCTTTTGCATTGGAGGCCAGTCTAATTGCATTGGTTCGAACGAATAGCGCAAAGCATGGGCGACTATGATCGATTAAATAGATCTGTCGCGATTATCCCAGTACTGCTGAGCCAATTCGAAGGCGGCATCGCGTGGGGTTCCAAGGCCGCGCAATGCCAGAGCGATGGTCGAAATCAGGGCCAGCTGCGGGTAGCTGTCTTCTATTTCACCACGCCAAAGGGCCGTTAATTGTGCCGGGTCGAGCGTGGCCGGTTTGACATGACGTCTTGGCGACAGCGCAGGCCACTCCTCATCCCAGCTTTGCCCGGCTGTAGTGCCATAAAGGTGACTGATGGTGTCCGGGTTTATTTCGACTTCACCGCCATCGCCCTTGATCACGATGGCGTTGTCACCTAGCAAACCGCTGGCTTCGCGGTGCATGCCCTGGTAACCGGGATGGAAGATGCTTTGCAGGCCACAGCGAGCGCCCAAGGGGTTGAGCGCTCGCGCCAGTGAGTGGATAGGGGAGCGCAGACCCAGGATGTTGCGCAGGTCGATCATTCGCTGCAGCTGCGGCGCCCAATCCCCTAGCGGGATGAACGCCAGGTTGTGTTGCTCGAGCGCCGTACCGACCGCTTGCCAGCTACGGCACAGCGGGATGCCCAGCAGTTCGAGCAATTGCTCGCTGTACAGGCGACCTGCGGTATGCGCGCCACCACCATGCATTAGCACGCGGACACCGTTTTGCGCCAGGCACTTGGCCGCGAGCAAGTACCACGGTAGGTGACGCTTTTTGCCAGCGTAAGTCGGCCAGTCGATGTCCACCTTCAACGCCGGAGCGTGCAAACGCTCTCGTACCGCTTCGGTGAAGCCTGCCAGCTCCTCTGCGCTTTCTTCCTTATGCCGTAACAACATCAGAAAAGCACCAAGCTGGGTGTCTTCGACTTTCTCGTCGAGCAACATGCCCATGGCTTCCCGCGCTTCTTCGCGAGTAAGGTCGCGGGCGCCGCGTTTGCCCTTGCCCAGGATTCGCACGAATTGGGCGAACGGGTGCTCGGCAGGTGTTTCAGTGATCAGCGGGGAAAATTCGGTCATATGCAATTCGTCGGTTTGGGCAGGCCCGCCAGCTTGGCGGCGAGTTTGGCGGGAGTGCCATTGAACAGGCGATTGAGGTGCATGCTGTTGCCCTTTTCAGGGCCCAGCTTCAGCGCCGTGTATTTGATCAGCGGGCGAGTTGCGGGCGACAACTGGAACTCGGTATAAAAAGCACGCAGCAGTTGCAGAATCTCCCAGTGTTCCGGGCTGAGGGTAATTTCTTCCCGTAAGGCCAAGGCAGTTGCAACCTCTACGGACCAGTCGTTCAGGTCTACCAGGAAACCATCCTTGTCCAGTGCAATGCTGTGTTCGGCAATCGTGAGCTGTGTCATAGCCAGGTGTTGACCTTGTCGAAGCGTATCGACAACGCGACGAAGCCTGGGTAATCGACGCTTTGGACCCCGCGCGGAACCTCAAGATGACGCGCCAGGATGTCCTCTTCGAGTACAAACAGTTTGGACGACGCTATCTGCACCTCCAGTGCACGAAGCGGTGCGCAACCGGGACGCAACGCATACGTCGCGTCGCCGCAGAGCAGGATGGCATCTTCCGGGCCGAGCACGCGTAGGCAGCTGGTCAGACGGCTGTCTGCAAAAGGGGAGTGAGACAAAACATGCAAAGTCGACATCAGAGCGTTATCACTTGGTCGTAGCGGTCAATAATCATGGGGATTTCTGACGTTTGCAGCAGTTGCAGCGTATCCACATTCAATCCGGCAGAGGAAATCCCGCGTTCTGCCAGGCTGTCGTCACAGGCAAAAATATCCTCGACGCCAAACAGTGACAAGGCCTTCAAATTGGCTGTCAGGTCCTTCTGCTGTACGTGAGCGGCCTTTTGCTCAGGCAAGAGTTGAAACACCCCGTCATCGAGAAACAGTAAGCCGATAGGCAAATCGAATGCGCCGCCGGCCAACACGATATCCAGTGCTTCCCGTGCGCCGGGACCAGACCACGGGGCCTGACGGCTGATAATCAATAATGATTTTGACATTTCAAGGCCCTCCGAAGCAGATCAGTCGGTCGGCGGCCTGCACCGCATCATGCAACTGGCCGAGCCCGGACAACTCCCACGGGGCTGACACATTGGCTGCTGGTCGCTGATAGCGTTGAGCTTCTTCTTCATTCAATACACCGCGTCGCAAGGCGGCGGCGATGCACACCACGCCATCAAGCTGGTTGAGGGTGACGAACTCGCGCCATTGGCGTGGCAGGTCTTGCTCATCCTGAGGCGTGACAATATTGCCCGACGCGATGTGCACGCCTTCCTGATAGAAAAACAGCCGGACAATCTCATGGCCGCCAGCCAGCACCGCCTGCGCAAACAGCAAGGCGCGGCGGGAGGAGGGCTCATGGGCCGCAGAAAAAATGGCAATGGCGAACTTCATGGTTGGCTCAGTCAACAAATCTTGGGCAATGATAATAGAGTCAGACAGCAAAAAGCCCGCTAAGCGGGCTTTTTGTTGAAGCTCGACAGCGAATCAGTTTCTGCTGCCACCCATCAAGCCAAACAACTGCAACAGGCTGACGAACAGGTTGTAGATCGATACATACAGGCTGATGGTCGCCATGATGTAGTTACGCTCGCCGCCCTGGATGATGGCGCTGGTCTGGAACAGGATGCATACAGAGGAGAACAGCACGAAACCTGCGCTGATCGCCAATTGCAGCCCGCTGATCTGGAAGAACATGCTGGCCAGCACCGCGCCCAGCAGGACGAAGAAGCCGGCGGTGATGAAACCACCGAGGAAGCTCATGTCCTTGCGAGTGATCAGCACATAGGCGGACAAACCACCGAACACCAGCGCGGTCATCGCAAACGCCGAACTGACAACCTCGGCACCGCCCTGCATACCCAGGTAACGGTTGAGAATCGGGCCCAGCAGGTAACCCATGAAACCGGTCAGGGCGAAGGTCGATACCAGGCCCCACGCCGAGTCGCGTAATTTATTAGTAAGAAAGAAAAGGCCATAAAAGCCGATCAGGACGACGAATACGTTCGGGTAACGAACGTGATTCTGCTGAGCGATAAAAGCCATCAAGCCACTGAAGGCGAGGGTGATAGCCAGAAGACCATATGTATTGCGCAGGACGCGGCTAACCTCTAGCTGCTCGGCCTGCACGCCGTTTTTCACTGCGTAATCCTGTTCGCGCATGGCGCAACTCCTGGTGATTGAAATGTTAAGACGCAAAGATCATAACAGACGCTTTGCCGCCAGTTATGAAGAGAGTTTGACAGTGTGTTTCATTCGGGTATTATGGCGCCCGCAACGCAACGGAGGTGTGGCCGAGTGGTTTAAGGCAGCAGTCTTGAAAACTGCCGACTGTAACAGGTCCATGAGTTCTTATCTCATGTACTTCTCAGCTGCACGCTTGCGACGCACGACATGAAGAACGGGAAATTGGCAGAGTGGTTGAATGCACCGGTCTTGAAAACCGGCGAACGTTAATAGCGTTCCCAGGGTTCGAATCCCTGGTTTCCCGCCACGCATCAGTAAAATCAAGGGCTCAGAGATAATCTGGGCCCTTTTTTTATGCCTGCAATATGTCTGGCAGGTGTGCTGGATTGGAGGTGAACAGTCCTCAACGACCTCGTCATCATAAGATGCAATCGTCTGGATGCGTGCTACTGCATTCTGTTGCGTGCTTGCGAGGGGCTTGTGTTCAACTGCATGCTTACGGATGGGCCCCGCCAGTGGTGACCCTAGTGGGCTTTACGCCGAATTCGATGTCCGATTTAGCCATCTATTGAAGCAGGCTTGGTTGCCGTTTCACTCGTACCCTGAACCGGTGCGGGGCTTCCTGTGTCTTTCCGGAGCGTCGGAAGAGCGTGCCGAAGTCACCCGTCAGTTACATCTCAAAAGGAGCATTGGATGGGGAGTCCGGACAAGGTATTGGAACAGCGAATCCTGCATGCCCAAATCGCCTTACAGGAATGGGCGATTGCGGCCGACCTGTGGCACGACAGCGGCTTTCAGTCTTATGCGGAGCGCGTCGATGGGGAGCTAGGTAAAAGACGCCGTTGTCTTCATCCTGCATAGCAGCTGCGACCTTGCACGACTTTTAGACGAAGACTAAGAGCCCAGGTTGCGAGAGCAATTCGCTGAGATTGCCGACACGCATGGTTTCTTCTACGACGATAACGATGGGTACTCCTTCATTTTTTTTGCCAACAATGAGCCACTGCAGCGGGCCTACGACGAGTATTTCACTGGAAGTGGGTGTGCAGCTTGATCGTCGAGGATTTCGGCGACCTGTATGCCGAGCTGTATCAGTATTTCCATGCTCACCCCGACCGGTTGTATAACCTTCACCACCGCGAATTCGAAATCCTGCTCTATCGAATTTTCCAAAGTCTGGGCTTTGAGGCGGAGGTAGGCCCGGGTTCGGGAGATGGAGGTGTCGATGTCAAATTGCTTCAACGCGGCCCGCTGGGCGACACCCTCGCCTATGTACAAGCCAAGCGGTATTCGCCATCCCGCCCTATAGGCCTCGAAGCTGTCGCAGCGTTGAGGGGCGTTGTTGCCAACGATGGCGTTGATCGCGGAATATTTGTCACGACTTCTCGTTACCTTCCCAGCGCAGTGACCTTTGCGCATCGGTCATCCGGGGTGCTGGAGCTCAAGACGTCTACCGACGTTGCCCAGTGGTGTCATCAAGCCCAAGGAGGGGGCGTCCGGGACAAATCAATGTTGGTGTCCGACGCTAACCTGCTGTCGGTGCTGCGTGACGTCAATGCGGGCCATGGAAATCATGTTGTGCATGCGCATGGTAGATACAGCACCATTTCGAACGTCTTTGCCCTCGTCCTCAGGGAGACCCTGCATGCAGCATTACTCATGCGCCTTCCGAAGCAGATCACTGGGCAGGATGACCATGGTCTTGAAGGTCACGAAGTACCTGTCCTGAATGACCAGATACTCACGGTGAAAAACTTCGGAACCGTCTTTCGCGCGAAGCGAACGGTAGATGATCGGGGTCGTGTTGCTTATTGGGACGGCAGGCATCATTTCGAAACCTGAGATCGCAGACCAACCTTCTTCAGCAACCTCGATTGATGCATGCTTCAGCGCACTCGCTGGGTCTGTCAGACACCCGACGGCCAACGTTACCCACTTGTTCGATAAGCTCGTAGGAAGAGAAACCCCCATGGCCGAAAAACGACTCATCTCCGAACTCGATTCAAACAAGCTTCGTGAGAATGCGCTGACGTCTATTCGCTTAGGCGCCGAGGACTTCGAGCGCAGCCGCAGAGCTCCTGCTGATGGAGGAGACCCCGCCCGGGCACTTTCTGCTGTGCGCAACTTGTTCGCTGGGGTGCTGCTTCTCTTCAAATATAAGATTGCCACGTGCGTGGACAACCCTGCCGACGCAGCCGCGCTCATTTTTATGCCTCCTGAGGTATGGCCTCATGGCGATGGCGAGGGTGGGATCGAATGGCTACCGGTAGGCAAGTTCAAATCCACCACTATCGACGTCGGGACGATCCAGAAGCGCTTCCAGGCGTTTGGGATTGAGGTTGATTGGAAAGTGATTGCCAAGCTCCAAGAATGCCGCAACCACCTGGAACACCTGCACCCTGCGACCACGTTAGGGGAAGTCGCAGATTTCGTGGCCGAGTTATTTCCCGTGCTTAGGGATTTCATTCAGACCCAACTAGGGGAAGTGCCTGCGCAAATTCTGGCGCATACATGGCAGATCATGCTGCTTCACCACAACTTTTTCGTCGACACAACGCAGCAATGTAAGGAAGCTTGGACGGGGGCGGGAGTTCCTGAGGGGATGATTCCCTGGCTGGACGAAAGTCGTTGTGAGGCGTGCTCGTCATCGCTGCTGTCCCCGGCTCAGCTGTCCATAGACGCGAACTACTTGGTTGATCGCGATGAGGAAAAATTCGAGTACACATGCGTCGCTTGCGGACACACGGGATTGATTGCGCCGCTGATGATTGGCGCGCTGAATGAGGCCCATGATTACGATCCTCGTGACGGCGAAGAGCCGAGCGTTGAGGTTTGTATGCAGTGCGACCGTGCAACCTACGTGATCTATGAGCAAATTTGCCTATGGTGCGCAGCGCAGTTGGACTACACGGAGTGCGCCATCTGTGAAGAGAGACTGAGACAGGACGATCAGGACAATGGCGGTTTGTGCTCCTACCACGCTCACACTTACGAAAAGGCGATGCGTGACTGATCGAGAGGAGCGCTAGGTCACAGGGTGACTCTACCGTGTCGCGTGATTAGTTGCACGTGAGCCCTCATCCATTGGTGGATACTGAACAGAGCCTCCACGATTGAGGTCAGGCGAAGCGCTGCTGCCGGGGGCTTGTGTCACGATTGGTTTCCAGCGTTTGCTAAAGTCCTCTTTGGGCATCAGTCATTGAGCGAGGTCGTGAAGATTTCTGCACCGAACATGAATATGGGCTGTCAGCACCGCGTTGATCAGTTGCACAAGGAGCGCCAGGGAAAAGCGCCTGTTGGAGCCTAGGCGACCTGGCCTGAGCGAAAAGCGTGTTCAGTTTAGATCTTGATAGCGATTGACTGGGCTGACCCCGCTGGGGCGCGACTAAAGGTTGCACTTGCGGTGGTGGGATGAGGGGTGTCTGTGGCCTGGGCTGATGATGGCGGGGCCGTACCGATCAGACCAAGGACTTCCAAATCTCTGATCGGCTTCATCAGCACCGCTCTTGGCGTTGCCTGCGAATCTAAAGCTATGGCAAGAGCCGGCAATGCAGCAGGTGAAGGCCCAAGCACCTCACGGACGAGGTTTATTATCGTGTGGCGTACGGTTGGAGAGTTGCTCAACACGCTGGGTGATGAACAGATACAGATTGGTGGAAAACATACCGACGACGATCGCCACCAGTGCCATCGTATAGAAGCTACTGGAACTGCTGAGGGCGTCTTTCGTTTCGACCCCATGGGTGGCGAGGTGGGGCGCAATGATCGACACGAGAACGCCGCTCTTGATACTAATCCAAGAAAAGCACGCCATCAGGCTGGAACCAGCGATCAACTCAAGGTGGTCGATGATTCGCATCCCGGACAGCAGCAATCGGGTCAACGCCCCCACTGCGCCTAGCACCAAAGGTATGGTGAGGAGCACAGTCGCATTGAATGCTTGGCTCAAGAAGTCAATCGTCTGCTCGTCCAGACGATAGATTGATGCGTTCTGAATCGTGGCGGTGGCGAACGAAATCAGGGCTGCAATTATGGTCGCGATCATGCCCACGACCACCACCACTGCCTTGAGAGGATCATTCAACCCAAACACGTCACGTCGCACGTGCTTGGGGGCTGCGACCAGTGAGTTAGCTGCTTCAGTGGGCGCAGTGGGCTGAATTTCGACTTGAGGTTGGGCTGCAGCAGCAGCGGGTTTCTCGACGGCTGGGGTGTTCATTGATCATCCTAGGATCTGTGGGCAGAGAGCAGGCCAATTGCTTGGCGCCCCTCGGTATTCGGGAGTTTATCTACTACCTTTGCGTATTGCTTGGATCGTGAGCCTTGGAATGGTCGCCAGCGCCCACTGAGCCGGGCAGCAGCGAAACCTGGCCATAGCGAGGCTTTTTTGTCAGCGTCGATCAGGTAAATTGGAACCAGCAGAAAACTCTGCTTTTGCTGGGCCCCGAAGTCTTACGCCATAGCCATTGGCGAAGTGCTTCTTTACGTTAGAGCTCCACTGAAACGTGCGGGCAAGCGGTAAGGATCTATCGAAGTAGCCGGCCGAGGTGGGAGAAGGTCGGCCTCGGACGGTACGTACCTATTGAGGTAGAAAAGAATTTTCAATAGGTACCGAGCCCTCAGGCGTTAAGGGGTAGCCTTGGCGCACGTTATCCATACAGGTATCCCCCGAGTGTCCCACGCCCCCACCGAAGCTGTTCAGCACTGCGAGACGCTTCTGCGCAGCATGATGGAAAATCTCCAGGCCAAGTGCATCTGGCCGAACATACGCAGCATCATTGACGGCATGCTCAAGCGCCGTATCGAGTTGGCAGACGTGTATGAAGAAGTCTATGCCTCGTTGTCCCTGAAGCCTCGGGCTCTCCACATGTTCTGGGATGTCTTCGTCCATGCTGCTGACGGCTGGAACCCTGAAAAGAGCCAAGCAGCGCGGCAGGCTCGCGAAGAATTGGTAGGGGTCAACAGTCGAATCAGCGAGCTCGCCGATCAAATGGCAGCACTGCTCGATCGGCGTGATGAGCTTCATAACCATTCAGGATTTAGCTCAAATACCCAATACCACATCCTTGATATCGTGCACGAAGCGTCGGAGCACAATCATCTCTACGAGAGCTACGTGAAGGATGGCCTCGATCGAATCCACTACCAGTTTGATTTCAAATATTGGCCGGCATTGAGTGAGGTGGTTCAAGCCATAGGCACTGATGCCGAGATGGCTGAGGTTACCCCCGATGATCCGGCTACTGCAGCTGCTACTGAAAGCCGGAAATCGGGCCGCTCGGATTTTGTGAAAGCGTTCCTGGCTCGAATGGACGACAATCGGGTGAAAGAGTGTGGCTTCATACCCAACGGATTCGCACTATCTGATGGTGGCTTGGCGTCGCTAGTGAATTGCGGTCTTGACCTAGCTGTTGACGAGCTGGTGGATGCCGACTTCATCAAGCGATTTCGGCAGCGGCAACGGCAGGCGAAAAAGGCCTGACCGTAGCAGGATCAGATGGGTATGACGGGGGCGGCGTGTCCGGAAAATGCATGCCGCCTGGCGAGTCGAACGAGGTTCAGCACGGCCCGGTGACAACGCTGGCTTTAGCATCGGCTCCCTCGTCGAAGCTAATTCACCGGAAAACCTCCGACCACTGCAAGTCAAATTACTCCTGCGACAGCTTTGCGGTTACATGGGGAACGCCATTGTCTGTCGCATGGTGCCCCGCTTACCTACAGGTGCTGAATATCCCAACCCTGTTCGCAGAGCCGCGCGCAGTTGGCATCAAACTCTTCTCCCTCGCCAAGCGTCCGTCTGCTTATAGCCAAACAGAACAGGTGCGTCGGGCGAGTCATCGCCACATACATGGCAAGGAGGTGCTGGGTTATCCTCTTTCGGGGCCTGATACCCCCGTGACTTTTTTGGCCGGCAGCCCATGGCAACAGACTCCCGATGAAATGTTCGTGGTTATACGTTTCGAGCACAAGCGTCGCGGTGTGGGTCTGCCCTTTGCTCGAATGAATAGAGCCGAGCTTGATGTCCACCACGCCAGTGTCGTGAGTGCTTCTGAAGGTGTTCACTGCAAGCTGTACAGCCCCCTCCTGCACGACCTCTGAACTCTCTGGCACCCATGCTAGGTATCCCTGCGCCGACTCAGGCTGTTCATGCGCTCCAGCAAGGACTGATGCCAAATTCCAAAAGCGCTGAGCGAGGGATGACCAACTGGCGGCACTGATGGTATTCGACGTGAACAGCAGCTCGACTACCAGCTGTTGGTAGCTGGCCAAATCTTCCAAGTTGGTAAACAGTTGCTGAACTTGGACGTGTTGTCGACTCCCCACTTTGATCTTGGTGGTGAGATTGGTGAGGTTCACCAGGTGGAGAAGCCCCTTGGCGATCTCTTCGGCACTGTGGTGAGCGGTATCGCTCTTGACGAGGTTACGCTTCGCTTGACGAACTCGCTCAATCAGCGTCGGCGGGCGGTACACCACCAGACCTGCGCTACGATCATAACCCTCCCAATAATGTCCGACAGTTTTCGGATAAACGCGACACCAAAAAAGACGCTGAGACAAAGCTAAGCCGCGTCATTGAGCGAGTGCGTGAAGAAAAGCGAAGCAAGGAAATCAAGTTTTTGACATACCACTCCTCGAAGGGCTTGCAGGCCGATGCGGTCTTTTTGCTGGGGGATTGTGAGGTAACCACTTCATCGCCTTCGAGAAACGATTTCTATGCCCAGGCTGGTATGGCGAATCCGGGCGAGCCCTGCGGTTACGACAGAGCACAGCAGCAGGAGGCGCTGCGAACAGCCTACGTCGCGATTACTCGGGCCATAACCTACTGCTATTGGTACATTTCCTGGGACGAAAAGGTACCTGCGTCGGAGAAGGCAAGCCGTTATATCAAGGTGGATCAGCCCTATTGGAATGTCGTGACCCCGCGTCCTGCGCCCCCTTCAGATGGGATCAAACGCAAAGCAGTCAAAGGGCGCTAGCAGGGCCCTTGTTCACCACCATCTAAGCATCTGAAGGCGACATACGGGAATACAGAAAAGAGCAGCGACTGGGCGGTCAGGAGGTTTGAGCGATATCCTCTTCTAGCTCCCGCACAGCCTTGCTGGCTTTGATTTCAAATCGACGCTCCACCTCTGCGTCACTCAGCTTAAGCGCATCATTGCCGAGCCACATGGTAAGTTTCTCGCGCTTCTGATTGATCGTGAGAGCATCGAGATTCGGGATGTAGCCATTATTAGCCTTCATGCCCCTCTGCAGCTCGTAGAAGGTCTTGATCAGAGACTTCGGATGGATCTCACCGCTTGGGCAAAAGCGGTCTGTGAGCTTCCTGACTGTGTGATTGATGGCACGCAACTGGGAGGTCGTGGTGATCTGACAGAAGTAGGCAGCCCAACCGAGGCGTTTGCCCTTGAATATGCAGCCAGTAATCCTCAGGTTGAGCTTCCACTGGCAGTAGGCCAGAGCTCGCTCCTTATCAGCTGGACGTCGGGCTGTTGCCATTTTGTGCCGGTATGCTGTGAAAATTTTGGCGATCGATGACTCAAATCTGAGAATGCTCTCGTGGCGAATGAGCACCTGGCTCCCCTCGATCTGGTACCCAAGAAAGCTGAAGGGGTCGGTTAGGCTTTCTACCTTGGACTTGGATCCCGGTTCAAAGTCATGCGGATTGAGCTTCAAGGCTTTCAATTTCGCGATGAGCTCATTAGCGGTTGAGCGCGCCACCCCTGCCGGTGCCAAGATCAGGATGTCGTCAACGTAACGCTTGTACCAAATCCCAGTCCGAGACTCGAAGAGAGTATCAATGCCTTGGAGCGCAATCTCTGCGAGCACATTGGAAATCGCAAGGCCTTGTGGAACGCCGACGGTAGGACGATCGGCTCCTTTACCTCCCCTGGATTCAGGCACCGTGGGCGTTGTGAGCGCGTCGGTAATCAGCTGTCTGAACTCGGGTTTCTGAATTTTTTTTCGCGTTGTGGCGGCGACCAGTTCGTGAGGAATGGATGGGTAGAAGCTTTTGAGATCAATTTTGGCGTATTCGGCATACACGCCGGAATTGAGCGCAGTTTTCAGGGAATCGATGACGGTCTGGGGGAGGGTGAGTTTCGCCATGGGGAAAACGTTAGATAGGCAATTGCACAACGCACGTAGGACGATTCTGTCTCTGGCGGTTGGAATGGATATCTGCCGAGGCGGCGACGAGGCCCCCTTGAGAATCAGTTTTTCCTTGTAGGCAGTGAAGCGATATTCACCCTGGTGAACCTTCTCAATGATGTGATCAAGCTCCGCGCTTAACTGTTTATCGAGGTTAGCCGGACGCATGCGGTCGAGGCCGATGGCCCCGGAGTTTTTGATTTTATCGGTGTAGATTTCCTGGAGACGCTTTCGGGTAAATACCTTTTTAAAGCTTCTCGCCGCGCTCATGGCTTGTTCCAGAAAGAATAGAGGCCTGCCAGTACCGGGAGTGCATAGAGCAACGCTGTGATCAGTAATCGCATCGTCAGCCAAAATACGGCAGCAAAGTATTCAAAGCCTGTGGGCATTCGAGTGGTGAGGCCGCTGGCAAAAACGCGTGCGATCCGATCATCGATTTCCCGATGATTTTCCGATTCAGCCAACAGTTCGTCATATCTGGTGACCTGTGCCGGCGTTGGCGCAGGGGATGTGGTGGTCGGTGAGCCATCAGGCAGTCCCCGATGGAGTTTCTGCAGCTCCAGATAGTTGGTGCGCATCAGCATTGCTCGGCCTCGAAAGTCGCGGTTCGCAACCGCAAGCGAAATGCCGAGCAAGGCAACCGAAAGAATCGTCGCCATGATGTCTGTGTCGGGGCCAAGGATAGTGCTGTGCCTGATGGTTAGCACCCCCAGCGCCGTGCTAAGGATCGCGTACCATACCAGCAAGAGTTGCGAGTGAAAGTCCAGCCACTCCAGGCGCTTGTGAGCCTGAATGCGTGCCTTGTAAGTGAACCAGACGCTGTCCTTTTTCACACACATCTCTCCATAGAAATTGGTGAAGGGGCGGGGGGATTTGAGTGCCGTTGAACATCCCTTAGGGATCAGTGGGCCGAAACCCAACAGCCGAAGCTGTTAATTATCAGAACCGCCCTCGTTCGCACGAGAGGAAATACCCACCCCTTCGCGACTGATTCTACAGTGCCATTATGACGCGTGGAAGCCACCCAGTTACTCGACCTTTCTATTCCAGTGGTGTCCGATGGTTGACGTCGAAATCTCCAGCTGTGTCGCCACATCTTCCTGACTGAACCCCCTGGGCTTTTAGTGCCTGGACGGGCTGAATCGTTTCGACCCGTTTTTGGCGGTTTGCGGGTGCAGTGGCGGCTGCACATAGTCATTC
Organism: Pseudomonas sp. ASL8; assembly: GCF_056680355.1. Classification (NCBI taxonomy): domain Bacteria; kingdom Pseudomonadati; phylum Pseudomonadota; class Gammaproteobacteria; order Pseudomonadales; family Pseudomonadaceae; genus Pseudomonas; species Pseudomonas sp. ASL8. The sequence goes on from NZ_CM155278.1 coordinate 3,590,413, forward strand.
AGATCTGAATCGAAGTAGGCGCGTGGAGTCACTCGCTTGTTGATGTAAACTCGCTTTCCGCGTGGAAGGGGCAGTTTGGCAGGCTGGGGAAGTTTTCTTGGGTGGCTGATACGATCCTGGGCAACACTGTATTGATCGCCCCTCATGAACTCGGGCGTCGTTTCGCTGAGTCACCGCTCTCTGGTGCCGATGCCGTCGTTTACAACAAAGATGGCCGTGGGACTATCAAAAGTGGCGAGGTTATCGCCAATCTGTTGACCAAGCGGCTGCCTACGCTGCAGATCCTTGACTCGCTGACCGAGGCCATCGAAAAGCATCCTGGCGGCAAGATCGCCATGGTCGAGGACGGCTTGTGGACAGGAACTGAGGCCGTTGGAGTGTTTGAGAGTCTCCTGGGCAACCGGGAAGCTAAAGAGAAAACTGCTGCACTGAGGGATCCGGCGCTACTTAAGGATGTTACGCTGACTCTCATTTATGGGGTTACCATAGACTACGGCGTTTCGATGGTAAGACGGTACCTCAGTGAGAGGAGCTAACGTCTACGTATGTCGGATGTCAGTGTTGTCAGCGGTAAGCTGGAAGTGGTCGGCCCATCGTCAAACAAGCCAGATGGCAGCGAATACACCTATCTGCGCATTGCCGAAAAAGACGGCAGCACCAAGCTCGTCAAAAAAGTCGGAGTAGGGCAGCTCATCGAGTCGTACATGCGACCGGGCATTGAGGGTGATTTTTACTTCGTGAAACTTGGTCGGCTGGGCTACATTCTTTTTGCAATCAAAAAGTCAGATGGCCAGAAAATCTATGAGGAGAATGGATTCAAGATGTGGATCGGCAAGATGCGGTTGAGCGCCGGTATGCTGGCCCTGCTCTTTATTCCGCTGAGCTTTGTGGGGCTGCTGATGGGTGGATGGCTGGGCATTATTGTCCCTGTAGGATTCATCTACGTGATGTGGAAGCTTGCGGTGTCTTTCCCGAGAGTGTTGAAGGAAAGCTTCCTTAAGTCCCAACTGACTCAGTTAGGATTCGGGAACTGACGTAGCACACATCGGAGCGTCTCGCGCCGCCGGCACTCCGATCCTTAAGCTGCGCCGGGTTGAGTTGTTCAACCGTCGCCAGGTTCACCAGCGCATGCCTGCTTTCGTAAGGGGGCGCCTCAAGATAAGCGGGCAGGGGATGTTTATTGACTGTTTCACCGCCAATCACGGTCGGTAAGATTATTCTCCTGGAGTTTCAACTTTCCACATATCGCTCACCGTCGACCTCGGAATCCCGAGCTTCTCGATCGTAGCTTTCTGGGTCAAGCCTTGGCGCTTGCACTCTTGAACCGCAGCAAGGTTTTGAGCCCTCTGTTCGGCGTGCGACATCTTCCGCTCATCTTCGAAGTTGCGCTGCAGCTTCTCGATGCCCCCTAGCTGCTCGAACTCGACGATCTCTTTTTGCGCCCGTACAAGCGCGTCAGCTGGCGAGATTCGGTCTCGGGCAGCAACGCAGAGTGCGAGAAGCGTAACCGGGTCGAGTTTGAGGGCGCGGGACAGCTCATCAAATTTGTTCAGGGTCGGTGAAGATTTCGCGTTTTCCATGAGCCAAAGGTGCTTGCGATCACCTGCATTCCCGAGATCTTGCTGAGAAAGGGCTCTGACCGCTCGCGCAGCTTTTAACGCCGCTGCTAAACCTTTGCTCAGTGACATCAGCATCCCTCGGAAAAGCGAGGATAAGGCCATGTTGATCAATCCGGAGCGACGGTATATATTCCCCATCCGGACTATCCTGATCAGCGCTCAATTTGTATTTTGTACGTGACGCGCCTCTGTGGATGACCGCGTTTGCAGCGGCATGCCAATCAATATAGGTCTAAATCGAAGCTTAGCGGGGGGCTATGAAGCTCTACATTTTGTCGGACTTGCATAATGAGTTTTCTCAGTTCACGCCACCCCCAACGGACGCCGACTTAGTCATCCTAGCCGGTGACATCGACATTCACGCCAGAGGGGTGACATGGGCGAACCAGACATTTTCGTGCCCTCTAATTTACGTATGTGGAAACCACGAATTTTACAAAGGCCACATCGACCGCACACTCAAAAAAATGAAAGACGCAGCCGCGCCTCACGTACACATTCTTGAAAACGACGTCTTTGTTTGGCAGCAAATCCGCTTTCTCGGCACGACCGCGTGGACTGATTTCACGTCAAGCGGTGACGTCGTCGCGGCTGCACGAATAGCGGGGGAGTGGATGAATGATTTCCAAGTAATTCGGGCTGAGGCTTCGCACCGTCGTCTTCGGCCCTATGATGTTGCCAGCAAAAATCGAGTGGCGCGGGGATGGCTGAGTCAAGAGCTTGAAAAACCTTTCAACGGGAAAACGGTGGTCATAACACACTACGCACCTACGCCCTCCGTTGCCGGCGATAAGACTGATGGCCACTTAAACGCAGCCTATTCAAACCATTGGCCAACCCTGATAGAGAAGGCGGATATGTGGGTGTTTGGACACACGCATCACTTCGTTGACGTGATACTCGACAAATGTCGCGTTGTCTCGAATCCGCGCGGTTATCCCACTGAGCAAACGGGGTTTCGGGCAGGCTTGGAGATCGAGGTCTGATGACGTTTTCTATCGTCGATAAAAAGGCTCCAGGCTATGCCACTTACCGGATCAAAACGTTCGGAGCGACTCTTGCCAGCTTTCGTTTTTCGCGTCTGCCTACGGTTATTCAGAAAGCCAGAGAGGTCATCAATGACTACGACATCGTCGGGTTTCTAGCTTGCGCGCTAGAGCGACCACCGGTAATGACTGGGCTGATGTTTTGTGACCATAGACATCAATTCCCTGAAGGGCTTCCTATGCATACGCCGCCCATTGAGCGACGGTATTACCGCGATGGTTACCTTGTAGTCGTGGCTCAGGGCGGTGGGCTCTATGTGGTCGCGCACTGGTGGCATCAGAACGGTGCCCTTGGCCCATTTTATTCGGTTCAATAATGCCTAGATATTTTAAGTTGTTAGAGACTCATCAGTCTCCGGTGGAAACCAAACCTGTCGGTATGCCGGCGAGTGTGCAGCGGGCCGTCAGCACAAAATTTGGAGTTCCGATCACAGGTTACCTCTGCTGTGCGCTCTTCGATCACGACATCAATTGCCTGGTGGGCATCGTTTTTCGAGAAAGCCGAGGACGTTTTGACGATGGCGCAACCATTCGCACTTCGACGCTGATCCGGAGTGCGGAGCACGGCGATTACATGCTGTTCGAAACTATCGGCGGCAGCAGGTATGTGATCTGCGACTGGGCCCAGGAAGGCGGTAGTCCCCGGTTTTCAGGGGTGCTTCATTGAGACCCTGTGTGCGTCATTTCTTTATTAGCAGAAGGAGGGTATGTGCTCTTTTGGAAACCAAAACCGATGACTGATGAAATGCGATCGATCAAGGCTCTCAAGACTTTTCGGGTAAAAGATGGCCGGGTATCAGTTCATCCCTGTGAGGTGCTTGATCAGCCGGGATATTGGAAGAGCGGGCTAGCGTCGGCGGCGTGGTGCGTGCGCGACAGCAGCAAATCGATTTCCTGGGTGTTAGCTGGGAAGCAGTGGATCGAATGACCATCGAAGCGTTCTCCAAAGCCCTCACTTTCAGCCTTTTGTGCTCACGCCAGGAAGGTCTAGGTGTCAAGCAAGCGGTAACGGATTTGCGTTACGTGCGTACTAAAACAGGGATATCGCGATGACGGCTCTACTGGCAGAAGTCGTGGAGCTGCTTTATGGCAACGCCGAAGCTATGTCAGGATTTGAGGGAGATGAGACGGAGGCTGAAGTCGAAGCGATCCTGTACGTCTCTGGCCGACCGTACTGCCTTGTCCGAGACTGGACGATCATTGAAGTGGAAGTTTCTGACGACTACCAAGCATCGCTTGCAGCGGACGGATTCGCTCCTAACGTTCTCTATGCGTCTGATGTCGCGCTCCATAGCGCAGGGAAACGACAGCGGGGCGACTGGGTGCGCAGCACATTTCAGCGCTCGTTCACGGGATGCTGTTTCGAGACAAAAAACACCATCTACATGCTACTGGGGCCAGGCCGTCGGAAACGAGGTAGTGCTCAAGCGGTAATGGCAATAACGAGTTGATCTTCGCCCCTCAGCAGCGCCAGGCGCGAGTCGAGTCTCGGCAAACGTACAGGGTAAAGACCCCTTTAAAGGTAAGGCAGATTTTTGGAAACTGAATTGTTAGCGGATCTGCTTTTTGGGCCCGCCAGAATCCTTCATGGCTCAAGGCTTGACGACGACGAGCTTATCTTCGCGGCAACTGAGGCGTTTGGGGACAGAGCTTTTTACATCGTCAGAAATTGGATGCTGATTGATGTCATGTTGACAGATCGCCACGAGACATTGATCAGGGGGAATGGGCTGCAGCCTACCGTCATGTACGCGAATACTGTCGTTTCTGCAGGCTACGGAGCGGGGGAGGCGCCCAGTGGCGTGCTATCCGGTTTCCAGCGCCGCTACGAAGACTATTATTTTGAGACTGAAGGCATGCTTTACGTCCTTGCGGGGCGAGGATCACGCAAGTTTGCTGGCGTGCCAGCGGTTTTTGCGCTGTCGCAGCAGTGTGGCGGCGAATTTCGGGTGGATGATGGACGATGATCTGACGCTGGTTTTGCCGGCGCGACACCGCCTTCTGCTGGATGACCTGGTCATCCGCGAAGTTGCATTTATGCCGGGCTGGTGGTCGTTGCTGGACAAACTCTGTCAGGCGCTTCAAGGCTATCTGGATGCGCATCAGGACGCTCCTGCGATCCTGGTCGTTCGGGTAAAAGAAAAGTGGGACGGACTGCGGATTTATTATCGCGGGGGTGATGAGGTTTGCCGGGACATGGTGGACAAAGCAAGGGAGGCTTCTTTGACGATTTGCGAGGTGTGTGGCGGCAAGGGGAAGCGGATTGGTAAGCGACGGTATAGCGTGCGATGTCCTGCTCACGTCGGTTGGTCAACGGCGGCTTTTTTGAAAGCAAAAACACGCTGTGTAGACTCGTCAGCCGTGGTGCCAGAAAGCATATGTAGTGGTCAACTAATCCCGGACACGACGTTAAGTTTTTCTTCGACCCGAGCTGGCGCCAGCCCACCGTTGAATTGATGGGGTCGAATCCAGTTGTACCGATGCATCAAGAAAGGGCTGATATCGCGCTGGGCTTCTTTGGCGCTTCTGTAACCCAGAGTCGTTATCCATTCGGTTTTCAAACTGCGGAACACGCGCTCCATCGGCGCGAGTCCCAGCAATTTTCCCGGCGACTCGTGCTCTGGCGCATTCGATAACGCCACAGCCGCTGGCGAAATAAACGACTCGCATACTGGGCGAATTCAACCGGTTGTCGCAACACCGTTGATCGAGGTGTTTATGGGACGACCCGCAAGATGGATGCAAAAATTGACGGGCCGGGGAGCGATGCATTCTCCAGGCGCGCCGTCACTTCGTAATGAGATCGAGCGACTGTTTTGGGTGCAGGTCGCAACCGGTATCACAAGCGAAAAGGCTGCACAGACTGTTGGCGTATCATCAGCGGTAGGCACACGATGGTTTCGTCATCGGGGCGGGATGCCATTATTCATGTCGAACCACGTATTAGGACGGTACTTATCGTTCGCAGAGCGAGAAGAGATTGTGCTGCTTCGGGCGCAAAGTGTTGGTGTGCGTGAGATTTCCCGTCGCCTTGGACGAAGCCCATCGACAGTTTCACGGAAGCTGACACGTAATGCTGCAACTCGTTGCGGTCGGCTTGAGTATCGAGCTTCAGTCGCGCAATGGAAGGCAGAACTGGTGGCCAAGAGGCCGAAGCTAGCGAAACTGGTGAATAACCCGCGACTGCATCACTACGTGCAAGACCGTCTGGAGGGTAAGGTTCACGACGCGGATGGCCGTGAGATTGCTGGGCGCTCGACAAGCGCCCTTCAAAGGCCGAAATAAACCACATCGCAGTGACCGTAAATGGGTCAATGGCTGGTCGCCCGAACAGATCACCAACCGGCTCCAGATCGACTTTCCGGACGATGAATCCATGCGCATCTCTCACGAAGCCATATATCAGGCGCTCTACATTCAGGGTCGAGGGGCTCTCAAGCGCGAACTGGTGAGCTGCCTGCGCACAGGGCGAGCATTGCGCGTGCCAAGAGCCAGGGCGCAGGCCAAAGCGTGGGCACATGTCAGCGAGGATATCATGATCTCCAGTCGCCCTGCTGAGGTGGAAGACCGGGCTGTACCGGGGCATTGGGAGGGCGACCTGGTCATCGGTCTGAACCGTTCTGCGATTGGAACGCTGGTCGAGCGCTCCACCCGATTCACCATGCTCGTCCATCTACCTCGCGAGGAAGGTTATGGGCTAATTCCCCGGACGAAGAACGGCCCGGCACTGGCCGGCTATGGGGCTGTGAGCATGGCCAACGCATTGAAGAAGACGATGACTGATCTTCCCGTCGAACTGTGGCGATCTTTAACTTGGGATCGTGGGAAGGAGCTATCGGGTCACGCTCGATTTACCATCGAATCCGGAGTGAAGGTTTTCTTTGCTGACCCCCATAGTCCATGGCAGCGCGGTACGAACGAAAATACGAACGGTCTTCTACGGCAATACTTCCCGAAAGGTACCGACCTGTCACATCGGGCGTTCGGCGCTTGAGGCGGTTGGCGTAGTAACTTGAGCGTTTGATTTCAAACACTTTGTACAGCCAATCAACCGGCTCATGGACGTTCAGCTGATTGATCAGCGCGGGCGCTCGTGATCTTCCTACATCAAGAGCGCGGTAGCCAAATGAGATGGTCACCCCGCACTTGGAGAGAGCTAGGCTTTCCCGGGGGGTTACCTTTCGGAGGCTATCATCATGAGCGAGTTAGCAATGGTCGAGATTGATCTCGGCAAAAATAGCTTTATGGGAATTATTCTATGACCGAGCTGCCGAGCAGAGCGCCGGCCCCGGCGCGTTATACGTTCCGGCGCGCGTGTCCGTGGGCTCGGTGGTGGGCCGGCGGTTTCGATTCGGACCATTGCAAGAGCTTTCTGCGGTGAACCGTCGAGAAGTGCATATTTATGATAGGGATATGGCCTACCAGTCGCCTCGCAGCGGATGGCGGTTTCTATTATTCGTTGTCAGAGGCGTAGCCGGAGATTGTGGAGGTTCGATAAATGAATCGCCGTTTCGCTCCAAGAGCCCAGGGCCTGCGCTGACTTTTCTTTCCACTGCTGCGATACTTCGGGCCAACCAAACCCAGGAAAAAAACCACAGCCTTGGCCGCTCTCCAGCGCTCTGATCCGCAATGGTGCATGCTGCGGCAATTACACCGTCTTGCCCGGCCGAGAAAAGATGCCCATGCCAGTCTTGTCAACCGCCGATATTCCGCACCGTCCCACTGGGCGAAATGGTAACGGAATTCATTGACTGGCCGTCCTAGCGGCTAGCGCCACGCGAGAATCCCTGCGCTAGCATCATTTGCACGTCAAAAATTCGGCTGACGGCGGGTAGTTCCTTCATGGATGGGGTATCTGGTTAGGATCAAGACTGATCGAATGCTGTGGAGAAAACACCCTCAGCGCATTCAATATGAGAATCTGCGGGCAAGCGATTTTTTCATGCTGCGGCCCGAAACGCCGTTCAGAACTTTTACTTAGCGCTCAGTAGGTGTGCCGAATGCTTAAGGTTAATCGCGAACTATTCAGGCAAAAATCTCAGCTCTGTGTAGGCAATGTAGTTCTAAGTGAGCAGGATGACCTTCAAAGTCAGCGGGAAAAAATGGCCCGTATTATCCTGGATCAGATGTATCACTTCGCTGGGCTGCTCGACAAAAACGGCACGATCCTCGAGATCAATCTACCCGCGCTAGAGGGCGCTGGCGTTCGAATTGATGATGTTCGCGGGAAGCCCTTCTGGGAAGCCCGTTGGTTCGCCCTTTCTCAAGAGAGCCAGTCGCTCCAAAAACAGTTCGTACAGCGCGTCGCCGGTGGTGAGTTCATTCGTTGTGATCTTGAAGTGTACGGAGAGGCCAGTGGTGAAAGCACCATCATCGCGGACTACTCGCTAACACCGGTCCGTGATAACGAGGGAGAGGTCGTATTTTTGCTGGCTGAAGGCCGAAACATTACGGCAAAAAAGCAGATTGAACTTGAAATTGCTCGCAAAAATGAAGAACTGGAAAAATTGGTGCTTCAAGTCCAGGATCTGGACACTCAAAAAAACCGCTTTTTTTCCAATTTGAGCCATGAGTTGAGAACACCACTTTCACTGATCCTTGGTCCGCTTGATGAGCTATTGGCAAACGGGGAGGGATTATCCTCACGTCAAACAACCGATATCGCGAGTATCCGCCGAAACACTGTCCGCCTGCTGACTTTGGTCAATGAGTTGCTGGACTTGGCAAAAATCGATGCCCACAAGATGCAGCTCAATTACACACGCGTTGACATGGTCGCTTTGACGCGTGACGTCGCCTCCCATTTTGAAGCGCACGCGCTGCAGCGTCAGATCGTCTGTGCTGTCCATGCTGGTGCGCCACTTGAGGTAGAGGTCGACGCAGATAAAATTGGCCAGGTCATTTTCAACCTGCTGTCGAATGCTTTTAGAGTGACTCCGGATGGGGGGCGAATCAGCTGCAATTTGGAACAAAGCGCAGGCACGCGTTGGTTGCTGAATGTCCGCGATAGCGGACCAGGTATTCCAGCTCCTCAGCGTGAACGAATCTTCGAGCGTTTTCAGCAGGGAGAGGGGGAGTTGATTGTTCCTCAAGTCGGCAGCGGGCTGGGCTTGGCTATCGTGCGCGAATTCGTAGACCTCCACGGAGGAATTGTCACAGCTAATGACGCTCCAGGTGGAGGAGCGTTGTTTCAGGTGGAACTGCCAATTCACGCTCCCAGCGAGGCTCGCGTACAGCAATCACCTCAACTCGTCACAAAAATGAGGCAGCCACTGCTGGACTCCGCCATATCAGTCGAGCTCTCCGTTGAAGGGAAACAAGCCGAATATACAGACCGCGCGAAGATTCTGATCGTGGAAGACAATACTGATATGCGGCAATTGATCAGCCGCGTATTGGGGAATGAGTTTCAAGTCTGCACAGCTGCCGACGGTAACGAGGGGCTCGAAGCGATGCTTCAGGTTGTTCCGGACTTAGTCATCACCGACTTGATGATGCCAGGGCTTAGCGGCGACCAAATGGTCGGGAGAATGCGGTTGGTCCCTGCGTTGGCCCAGATACCCGTCTTGGTTCTTTCCGCGAGGGCAGACGAAGAACTCCGTTTGACTCTGCTTTCGGAATTGGTACAGGACTACGTAACCAAACCTTTTTTTATTCCTGAACTACTTAGTCGGGTCCGAAATCTGGTGATGATGCGTAAGGCGCGATTGGCGCTGCAATCGGAGTTGGAAACACACACTGCGGATTTGGTGCAGTTGACTGGTGAGCTGATTTCCGGCCGGCGAGCTCTGCAGCGTAGCTTTGAAGCTCAACAGAAGTCTGAACAGCGTTGGCGGGCTATTTATGAAAACTCCGCTATCGGGATCGCAGTCGTCGACTTGCAGTGGCGTTTCCTGACATGTAATCCAGCCTTTTGTCTGATGCTTGGGTACAAGCCTGACGAGTTGCAGGACGTTTCATTGCTAGAGCTCACTCATCCAGATGACCGTGTAGTAACAGATGAGCGTATGAGTGCGTTGTTGGCGGGGGAGCTTAGTGAATACCGCTATCAGAAAAGATTTCTGCATAAAAGCGGGAGAAGTGTCTGGACGCAGTCGAGCGTTTCCGTCATGCCAGGAAGTGGAGATAGCCCACCATCCCTAATTGGTGTTGTTGAAGACATTGATCGACGAAAGCTCGCTGAATATGCGCTTGAGAAATCCAGAGAAGAACTGGCTCGAGTCGTTCGGGTGACTACGATGGGCGAGCTTGCGGCATCCATAACACATGAAGTGAATCAACCGCTGGCTGCCATACTTGCAAATGGTAATGCCTGTCGTCGCTGGCTGGAAACGGATCCGCCAAACCAAGAAGAGGCGATGAAAAGTGTCTTGAGTATTGTCCGAGACAGTCGCCGAGCCGCAGAGGTGGTTGTGCGAATTCGCAAGTTTCTCAAGCGGGGAGAGACTGTTCATGAGACGCTGGACTTCAAGATTTTGATCGAGAGCGTTTTGGATTTTCTTCGTGAAACCCTGCGCATGCAGGAGATAGTTCTACGCACGGAGCTTCCGGATAATCTTCCATTGGTACTGGTAGACCGAGTTCAGATACAGCAAGTAATTCTGAATCTCGTAATGAACGCGATCGAAGCAATGCAACCACCGCAGCCACACCCTCCAATGCTGACACTGCACGCAGGTATTGCTGGCGACACAGGCAGGGTCTACCTATCGGTCGAGGACACAGGAAAGGGTATTGACGCCGGACAGCGAGAAAAGATTTTTGATGCCTTTTACACCACCAAGACTCAAGGTCTTGGGATGGGGTTGGCCATCTGCAGGTCGATCATGGAGGCACATGGTGGTCAGCTGCGATTGGTCGACCCTTTGGCATCCACACCGGGCAGTATTTTTCAGATCGTTATCCCTACAGCCATCGGAGGCACATAATGAAACCTCTAAGCCCAACCATTTTTGTGGTCGATGACGACAGTTCGGTCCGGGAAGCTCTCAGCAATCTACTTCGCTCTCATGGCTTGAATGTACAGACCTTTGACAGTGCACAGGCTTTTCTCGATCAACCGCGACCGGATTGTCCTTCATGTCTAGTCCTGGATATGCGCATGCCGGGTATGACGGGAATAGAACTTCAGCAACACCTTCTGGCACTGAGTGATTTCATACCGACGATTTTCATCAGCGCTCACGGTGATATTCCCGTTGCTGTCAGGGCTGTAAAGGCAGGCGCTATCGAATTTTTACCCAAGCCTTTTGAAGAACAGGCGTTGCTGTCCGCGATTGAACAGGGTTTGGTACTGGACCAGGTGCGACGCCAGCATCTCGCACAACGGGTCAGCGTGCAAAGCCGTTTCGAACCTTTGACCAATCGAGAGTGGGAGGTGCTCAAGCTCACTGTCAAAGGGCTGCTCAACAAGCAAATCGGTGGCGAACTGGGTATCGCAGAAGTGACGGTCAAGGTTCACCGTCACAACATTATGCAAAAGTTGGAGGTACGTTCACTGCCTGATTTGATAAGACTTGTTGAGGAGTATTACGATTCAATAAATTAGGTTTTACAGGCTTTTATTTCTGGATTTCATCGGACGATAAATTGGTGGCTATAGCCCGCCATTTTGATGCGACAAAGCCCTGATTAGTCGGGGCTTTGTCGTTGATGGGGTTTTAGTAGGGAATCTTTTAGTTATGCGTTCCGAAACTCCCCCCCTTTGTTCAAGGTTTGGTATTGGCTCCCCGCTTTTTCGATACGCCCACTTTGAGAAATTCCCCATTTGTGCGGGGCCTGAGAAGCGGGCTCCGGCTCAAAGCTTTTGTGTCTGATTACTACTCACGTTTCACTACCAGGGTCAAAATATCGTAACTGGCGACCAGCTCACCCAACTGGTTAGTGACTTCCACGTCCCACGCGACCACACCTTGCGGGATGCCTTGCGGGCTTTTTTTACCCTGATCAATTTTGCGTTTGCAGGTTAGGCGTGCCTGAATCGTGTCGCCAATTCCCACAGGAGTGATGAAGCGTAAAGTATCCAGGCCGTAGTTGGCCAGAACCGGGCCGGGTGCCGGGGACACAAACAGGCCTGCTGCCGCCGAGAGCACGAAGTAACCGTGGGCGATGCGTTTACCGAATTGCGATTCCTTGGCGGCGATGTCGTCGAAGTGCATGTAGAAATGATCGCCGGACAGGCAACCGAAGTTAACCAGATCCGCTTCGGTCACGGTGCGACGGTGAGTCAGCAGCGATTCTCCGATCTGCAGGTCCTGGAAGAACCGGCGGAACGGATGCACTTCGGTTTCGATGACCTTGGCGCCACGCACGTATTCGCGGGTGACAGCGGCCAACATGGTTGGCGAACCTTGCACGGCGGCGCGTTGAAGGTAGTGTTTCACCGCGCGTAAACCGCCGAGTTCTTCACCTCCGCCAGCACGACCCGGGCCGCCGTGTTTGAGTTGTGGCAACGGCGAACCATGGCCGGTGGATTCGGCAGCGGATTCGCGGTCGAGCACCAACAAGCGCCCGTGCCAGGCCGCGGCGACTGGAATGGCCTTGGCTGCGATCTGCGGGTCCTTGGTGATCAAACTGGCCACTAGGCTGCCTTTGCCGCGAGCGGCCAGGGCCAGGGCTTCGTCCAGGTCGTCGTAAGCCATCAGAGTGCTGACCGGGCCGAACGCTTCGATATCGTGAGCCCCGCCCTCGGCGTGCGGGTCGCGCGATTGCAGCAGGGTCGGCGCGAAAAACGCGCCCTGGCTGACGTTTTCACCACGCGGCTCGAAACCGTCGCGGGCTCCAAACACCATATCGCTGCTTTGCAGCAGGCTTTCCAGACGCTCAGCAACGTCTTTTTGCTGATCGTGGGAGGCCAGCGCACCCATGCGCACGCCTTCCACCGACGGGTCGCCGACCACGACTTTCTTCAGTCGATCACGCAAGCGGGTCGCGACCGCATCGATGTGTTTGGCCGGAACGATAGCACGGCGAATGGCTGTGCATTTTTGCCCGGCCTTGGTGGTCATTTCCCGGGCGACTTCCTTGATGAATAGCTCGAACTCTTCATCGTCCGGGGTCACGTCCGGGGCGAGGATCGCGCAGTTCAGGGAGTCGGCTTCGGCGTTGAACGGCACCGAGTTGCGGATCAGGTACGGATTGACCCGCAGTTTGGCGGCGGTGTCGGCCGAGCCGGTGAAGGTCACCACGTCTTGGCCTTGCAGGCGATCCAGCAAGTCACCGGTGCTACCGATGATCAATTGCAGACTGCCCGCCGGCAGCAAACCGGACTCGTCCATCAGGCGCACGACTGCTTCGGTCAGGTAACTGGTGGCGCTGGCCGGTTTGATGATGCACGGCATGCCGGCGAGAAAGCTCGGTGCGAACTTTTCCAGCATGCCCCAGATCGGGAAGTTGAACGCGTTGATGTGCACCGCGAGGCCTCCGCGAGGCACCAGAATATGCGTGCCGGCGAAGGTGCCCAGTTTGCTCAACTGCATCGCCGGGCCTTCGTGGACGATGTTGCCCGACGGCAATTCGCGCGAGCCGAGGCTGGCGTAGGTGAATAGTGTGCTGTTGCCGCCTTCGATATCGATCCAGCTGTCGGCGCGGGTGGCGCCGCTGTGGTAGGAGATCGCGTAGAGCTGTTCCTTTCGTTCGCTCAGGTACAAGGCCAGGGCCTTGAGACGCTGCGCTCGTTGCTGGAAGTCCAGCGCCATCAGCCCGCTGACGCCTTGACTTCGGCCGTGCTCGACGGCTTCGGCGAAGTCTGGGCGCTCTTCATGAGTGCGCGCAACTTCATGGCCATCGATGGCGCTGCGCAGGACCTGAGCACCGTGTTGGCCGATCCAGCGACCGGCGATGAAACTTTGCAGGGTAGGGGCGTGAGGCATCACGATTCCTCCAAGTTATGAATGTGTTGGCGCGACCGCGCCATTAAGGGATCTACCACAGCACCAGGGTGTACTCCTGAAGGAGTTGCTTTGCTGGCGATAAGGAAAGTGAGCTCACTGGTGAACCTCAGGCTGCCATCGCTGGCAAGTCGGATCGCCGCACCACTGTTCCTACAAGGTTTTGGTGTTTTTTAGAGCTGATCGAAATCCAGCACCACTTTGTCGCTGATCGGGAATGCCTGGCACGACAGCACATAGCCTGCGGCCACTTCGTAGTCTTCCAGAGCGTGGTTGCTGTCCATTTCCACTTCGCCTTCGATGACCTTGCATTTGCAGGTCGAGCACACGCCGGCCTTGCACGAGTAGGGCAGTTCGGCACCTTGGGCGTTGCCGGCATCGAGAATGCTTTGGCTGTTGCGCGGCAAGTCGAAGGCCAGGGCACGGCCGTCGCTGATGACGGTGATCTGGCTGACGGCAGCATCCACCTGGCGAACTGCCTCTCGCGCTTGGCGTTTTTGCTGGCTGCCAGCGGCGGCGAACAGTTCGAAGTGGATGCGTTCAGGCGCCATGCCTTTGGCCTTGAGGCTGTCGCGCACGGTTTCGGTCATCTCCTGCGGGCCGCAGATGAAGGCCGCGTCGAGGGCTTTGACGTCGAGCCAGCGGGAGAACAGTTGCTCGCATTTCTCGGCGTTGATCCGGCCGTTGTACAGGTCGATATCCTGCTGCTCACGACTGAAGACGAAGATCAGGTTCAAGCGCTGCAAGTAGCGATTCTTCAGGTCTTCCAGTTGTTCGCGAAACAGCGCGCCAGAGCTGGAACGGTTGCCATATAGCAGCGTGATGCGGCTGTGCGGCTCGGTTTGCAGGGTGGTTTTGATGATTGACAGGATCGGAGTGATGCCGCTGCCCGCTGCGACCGTGAGGTAGTTGCCATTACGGGTCGGGTCGAGCTCAACGTGAAAGTGCCCGGCCGGCGGCATCACTTCCAGGCTGTGCCCGGCCTTCAACTGCTCATTGGCAAACGCAGAAAAACGCCCACCGGCCACACGCTTGATCGCGACGCGCAGTTCACCGTCGTTGACCCCGGTGCAGATCGAGTAGGAACGGCGCACTTCTTCGCCGTCCATATGTGTGCGCATCACCAGGTGCTGGCCCTGGGTGAAATGAAAACTGTCTTGCAGGTGCTGTGGAATCTCGAAGGCGATGGACACCGCGTCACGGGTCTCGGGGCGCACGTCCTTGATGGTCAGGCTGTGAAATTTACTCATTTTTATTCTCCAGCTGGGACGGCCGATCGCCGCTCAGATGCACTTGAAATAGTCGAACGGTTCCCGGCAATCGCAGCAGCGGTACAACGCCTTGCACGCGGTGGAACCAAACTCGCTGAGCATTTCGGTGTGCGCGCTGCCGCACTGCGGGCAAACGATTACCGGGCTTTCGCCGAGCAGGCTGCGTTTGCTGGTGCTGCCCTCCGGCGGCGCAATGCCGTAGGCGCGCAGGCGTTCGCGACCGCTGTCGGTAATCCAGTCGGTGGTCCAGGCCGGGCTCAATTTGCGTTCCAGTTGCGGCGCCTTGAACCCGGCGAGTTCCAGCGCCTCGCGGATATCGCTTTCGATCACTTCGGTAGCAGGGCAACCGGAATAGGTCGGCGTGACCACCACGTGCAAGTGCCCGGCATGCCAGTCGAGATCACGAACGATGCCCAAATCGACCACGCTGACCACCGGCACTTCCGGGTCCATGACCTGCGCCAATGTCGCCCACGCAGCTGCCAGGTCGGTCGGCTGTGCCGACCGTGCGCCCTGGTCGCTGGCGATCAGCTCACCAGGTTGCATCGGGGTACGCTCGGGGCAGGAATTGCATCTCGGCCAACAGAATGCCGAGGTGTTCGGTGTGCAAGCCACGGCGCGCGTTCAAATAGAAATAGCTCGGCGCGGCGGGCACTGGGAGGGTCGCGCTGGCGAAAATCTCGCTGACCTTGGCTTGCCAGGCCGCGGAGACCTGTGCGGTGTCCGGGGCGATGCTGGCGTCGCACAGACGCTGTTCGCTGTCATCGGCGCTGGTCAGCTCGACCGTGAAGCGCCAGACATCTGGGATCGCCGCGAGCATGCGCTTGTGGCTTTCCTCGGTGCCGTCACCTAGGCGCTCGACCCATTCGCTGGAGCGGCGCAGGTGATAAGTGACTTCCTTGACGGCTTTGGCGGCGATCCCGGCAATGCGCTCGTCGCTGGACTGGCTCAGGCCGCTGAGCACTTGCAGGTGCCAGGCGTCGTAGAGGAATTGCTTGAGGATGGTTACCGCGTAATCGCCGTTCGGTTGTTCCACCAGCAGTAGGTTGCGATAGGCGCGCTCATCTCGGCGGAAGGCCAGATGATCGGCATCGCGACAATCGTCCAGCAGTTCGGCGGCGTAGTCCAGCCAGTTGCGCGCCTGACCGATGAGGTCGAGGCCGACGTTCATCAGCGCCAGTTCTTCTTCCAGTGCCGGAGCCTTGCCGCACCATTGGCACAGGCGCTGGCCCTGGATCAGGGCGCTGTCGCCGAGGCGCAACAGGTATTCAATCAGATCAGTCTTGTTGTTCATGGTCGACCTCACATGTGCCCGACTTCGGCCGGCAGCTCGTAGAAGCTGGCGTGGCGATAAACCTTGTCGTCCGACGGGTCGAACAACGGGTCTTTTTCATCGGGGGAGGAGGCGGTGATTAGCGCCGAAGGCACCACCCACAGGCTCACGCCTTCACTGCGGCGGGTGTACAACTCGCGCGCGTTCTCGATGGCCATGGTGGTGTCGGCGGCATGCACGCTGCCGACATGCTTGTGGTTGAGGCCGTGCTTGCTGCGCACGAAGACTTCAAAAAGGGTCCATTCAGACATTTCAGTGACTCCACATCAGGTGGCCGATCAGGCGGCGTTCTTGTTCTGTTTTTTGCGAGTGTGGGCGACCGCGGCTTCGCGGACCCAGGCACCGTCTTCAATGGCTTTGCGGCGGGTGGCCACACGTTCCTGGTTGCACGGACCGTTGCCCTTGAGCACTTCGTAGAATTCGCTCCACTGGATTTCGCCGAAGTCGTAGTGACCGCGCTCGGCGTTCCACTTCAGGTCTGGATCGGGGCAGGTGCAGCCCAGTAGTTCTAGCTGCGGGATGGTCTGGTCGATGAAGCGCTGGCGCAGCTCGTCGTTGCTCTGGCGCTTGATTTTCCAGGCCATGGACTGAGCACTGTTCGGCGAGTGTTCGTCGCTCGGGCCGAACATCATCAGCGACGGCCACCACAGACGGTTGATCGCGTCCTGGACCATGTCTTTTTGCGCCTGATTACCGTGGCGCATCATGGTCAGGAGGATTTCGTAGCCCTGGCGCTGGTGGAAACTCTCTTCCTTGCAGATCCGCACCATGGCCCGGGAGTAGGGGCCGTAAGAGGTGCGCTGCAACACCACTTGGTTGACGATCGCCGCACCATCCACCAACCAGCCCACCGCGCCCATGTCGGCCCAGTTTAACGTCGGGTAATTGAAGATGCTCGAGTACTTGGCCTTGCCGCTGTGCAGCTTGGCGATTTCTTCGTCGCGGTCGGCACCGAGGGTTTCCATGGCGCTGTACAGGTACAGGCCGTGGCCGGCTTCGTCCTGAATCTTGGCCATCAGTTGCAGTTTGCGTTTGAGCGATGGCGCGCGGGTGACCCAGTTGCCTTCGGGCAGCATGCCGACGATTTCGGAGTGGGCGTGCTGGGAGATCTGCCGGATTAGGGTTTGACGATAGGCATCAGGCATCCAGTTTTTAGCTTCGATCTTGATTTCTGAATCGATTTTTTCCTGGAAGGCGCGTTCCTGGTCGGACATTTCCGAGAGGTCTTTGATGCGCTTAACGCCGGTTTCTACAAGCTGTGCGTACATGGGGGTCTCCCGCCTTGAATCAATTCGAGGGCATTGATAACTTTATAAGCGATACAGAAATTAATATCAAACACAAAATACCGTATCTAGTTATTTTTTGTATCAGCTTGGGATGAGTGGCTGGTTTTGGGTGTATATCCGGTTTTGTGGTCACGGCTACTTAGGGTTCTAACCTTTACGCCGGGTCACTTTGGAGGAAGTAACCAAATGTGTGGTCAGCCCATCTGCTGACACTACGGGACGATGAGCGGCAATGTGCACGCGTATTCCCACGCCCTGTGTGGGAATGCATCCCATGACGATACGCGCGTCCCTTGCGCAGGACTTGAGCCTTACGTTGATTGCATAACGCAGCGATCCTCTGCGACAGTCCCACGTTTAGAGTGGGAGCGATCACGCAGCTGCCGAAAGCTGCGATGGTTCGACCTTGTCGGTGCCTTGGTTTTAAGATGGTTAAACAGCAATAAAGCCGCACTGCCAACAGGCAAGCTGATCCCAAACTCAAGCAAGAATCCGTGAATTTGGTTCGTCGTAGCGGTGCGGTTACCGACCAATGAATCGTGCACTCTATGCAGTGCCGCCAAGGTCTGCTGTTCGGCTGTTTTGATCGCGCAGAGCGCATTGCAGGGCGGCTCGCCGCCTCGCAAATCGCTTCGGCATCAATGAAATTGTTTTCATTGCCTTTGACGAAAGGTTTGACGTATTGCGGTGCGATTAGCTTCACGATGTGGCCCAACGTGCCGATCTGGCGAGCCAGCCAGTGGGCACCACCGCAAGATTCCATCACCACCGTGCGGGCGTGTAATTGAGCCAACGTGCAGAGCAATTGGCTTCGGCTGGTCTTCTTGCGTATCACTTGATGGCCTTTAGCGTCCTGGCCGTGCAAGTGGAAGCTGTGCTTGCCAATGTCGATGCCCAGAAGAGTCGCAGTGTTCATGAGAGATCCTCCGTCTGAAAACGAGAAAAGCCCCACGAGCGTAAACCTGTGGGGCTTCTCGGTCAGGCTGACCATCTCATTAAGCCCCGCATAAAGCGGGGCTAAAGGTGCAGCAGTCATTCTTTCGGACGTTTATCCATGACGTGGCAAGCCTTGCCCTCTGAGCGCTTGATCGAATGGAATGGCTGCAAGACGATTCGCGTACTGATGCCGATATAGGTTTTGATGTGTTTGCTCAGCTCACCACATATCGCCTTTTGCTGTTCATCGCTTAGGTGCTGGTGCTCAGCCTTTAGCTCCACATGTACATCGACACTGTCTAGGTTGCCATTGCGATACAGATGAATCTCATAGAACTCGGAAAGTTGTTTAACTTTCAGCACCTGCTCCTCGATCTGCGTCGGGAACACATTGACCCCACGAATGATCAACATGTCATCGCTGCGCCCTGTGATCTTGTCGATCCGTCGCATCGGCCGGGCAGTACCCGGCAGCAGTCGCGTCAGGTCGCGAGTGCGATAGCGGATCATCGGCAAGGCTTCTTTGCTCAGGGACGTGAACACCAGCTCACCCATCTGACCGTCCGGTAGCACTTCACCCGTGACCGGGTCGATGATTTCCGGGTAGAAGTGGTCTTCCCAGATGGTCGGCCCGTCCTTGGTCTCGGCGCATTCCATGGCGACGCCTGGCCCCATGATTTCCGAGAGACCGTAGATGTCTAGCGCGGTGATGCCCAAACGGTTTTCGATGGCGCTGCGCAGTTCGGCAGTCCACGGCTCGGCACCGAAGATGCCCAGGCGCAGGGCCAATTTGTGCGAGTCGATACCCTGACGCTCGATTTCATCGGCTATGTTGAGCATGTAGGACGGCGTGACCATGATGATGTCCGGTTGGAAATCCTTGATCAGTTGCACTTGTTTCTCTGTCTGGCCACCCGACATCGGAATCACCGTGCAGCCCAATCGTTCTGCACCGTAATGCGCACCCAGGCCACCGGTGAACAGGCCGTAGCCATAGGAAATGTGCACCTTGTCGCCACGGCGGCCACCCGCAGCGCGAATCGAGCGCGCAACCACGTTGGCCCAGGTGTCGATGTCGTTCTGGGTGTAGCCGACCACGGTCGGTTTGCCCGTGGTGCCGCTGGATGCGTGCAGACGCACGATGTCGTGCATCGGCACGGCGAACATGCCATAGGGGTAGTTGTCGCGCAGGTCGGATTTGGTGGTGAAAGGAAACTTCGCCAGGTCCTCCAGGGACTGGATGTCGTCCGGGTGCACGCCCAGCGCATCGAAGCGTTGACGGTACAGCGGCACATTGTTGTAAGCGTGGTTCAGGCTCCAGCGCAGGCGATCCAGCTGGTGCTGACGGAGTTCGTCGATGCTGGCGGTTTCCATCGGGTCCAGCACAAGATCAAGCACGGATTGGGCATTTGGCATGTTCATGATTTCACTCTAATTATTTTTGTGTTTCAGCCCCTCCTCGGAAGGGCTTTGAGTGCATGCCCCAAGGATACCTCTCGGCTCCCCGGGAATCGCGGTTCTTTAGTCGGACAAGCGCTCGATGATCAGCGCGATGCCCTGGCCGACGCCGATGCACATGGTGCACAAGGCATAGCGACCCTGACGTTCTTCCAGTTCATGCAAGGCGGTGGTCACCAGCCGTGCGCCGCTCATCCCCAGCGGATGGCCGAGGGCAATCGCGCCGCCATTCGGGTTGACCCGTGCATCGGTGTCGCTCAGGCCGAGCTCGCGGAGTACCGCCAGACCTTGCGCGGCAAAGGCTTCATTGAGTTCGATCACATCCATATCGGCCAGGCTCAGGTTGGCCAGCTCCAGCACCTTGCGAGTCGCCGGCACCGGGCCGATGCCCATGATGCGTGGCTCGACCCCGGCAGTGGCCATCGCCACCACCCGGCCACGTGCAGTTAAGCCGTGACGCTTCGCAACTTCCGGGCTGGCCAGCAACAGCGCGCAGGCCCCGTCGTTGACCCCGGACGCATTGCCGGCGGTGATGCTGCCGCCTTCGCGGAACGGCGTGCCGAGCTTCTGCAACTGCTCAAGCGTAGTGTCGCCGCGTGGGTGCTCGTCATGCTCGACGACTTTGGCCGGGCCTTTGCGCTGGGGGATTTCTACCGCGACGATTTCTTTGGCAAAGCGCCCGCTGGCCTGGGCGGCGCTAGCCCGCTGCTGGCTGCGCAGGGCAAAGGCGTCCTGGTCGGCGCGGGAGATGTTGAACTGCTCGGCGACGTTCTCGGCGGTCTCCGGCATGGAGTCGACGCCGAAGGCTTTTTTCATCAGCGGATTGACGAAGCGCCAGCCGATGGTGGTGTCGTAAAGCTGCGCGTCGCGGGAAAAGGCTTGCTCGGCCTTGCCCATCACCAGCGGCGCGCGGGACATCGATTCGACGCCGCCCACCAGCATCAGGCCGGCCTCGCCACAACGAATCGCCCGCGCAGCCGTGCCGATCGCATCCAGCCCGGAACCGCACAAACGGTTGAGGGTGGTGCCCGGCACGCTGACCGGCAACCCGGCCAGCAGCGCTGACATGCGGGCGACGTTGCGGTTGTCTTCGCCGGCCTGGTTGGCACAGCCGTAGATCACATCGTCGACGGCATTCCAGTCGACCTGCGGGTGACGGCGCAGCAATTCGCGCAGAGGCACCGCGCCGAGGTCGTCGGCACGCACACTGCTCAAGGCGCCGGCGTAGCGGCCGATCGGGGTCCGCACTGCATCGATGATCAAGGCGTCATTCATTCGGGTTCTCCTGCGTCAGCACAGCGCCGCGCACTTTGTAGGATTTGCCATGGAACAGGGCGATCAACTGGCCCTGTTGGTTTTCAATGCGTACGTCGTAGTTGCCGGTGCGACCGGAACGGCTTTGCTCGGTGCAGTCGGCCGTCAAGGTGTCGCCCAGGCGCGCCGGGGCGATGTAGTCGATGCTGCAACCGATGGCCACCGTAGCTTCGTTGTAACTGTTGCAGGCGAAGGCAAACGCCGAGTCAGCGAGGGCGAACAGGTAGCCGCCGTGGCAAGTGCCGTGGCCCTGAATCATCTTGGCGCGCACGTTCATGCCCACGCGGGCTGCGCCGGGCGCCGCCGAGAGCAGGCGCATACCCATTGCTTGGCTGGCGGCGTCGCGCTTGAACATCGCTTGCGCGCAGGTGCTGGCCAGATTCATTGCTTCATGGTTTGTCATGGAATGTCCTTCCTTCAGCGACCCGGCGGCGCAACAGCAGCGATGGCCGATAACGTTCTTCGCCATAACTGGCTTGCAGGTTTTGGAGCACGGTGAGGATCTGCGCAAGCCCGATGGCATCGGCCCAGGCCAGCGGGCCTTGTGGGTAATTGACCCCTGCGCGCATCGCTAGGTCGATGTCGGCGGCCGAGGCAACTCCTCGCAGCAGGGCGTCGGCGGCTTCATTGGCGAGCATGGCGACGGTGCGCAACACGGCGAGGGCCGGGCTGTCGCTGAGTTGGCTAACTTTAAGTCCTGCCCGTTGCAGCAGGGCGAGGCCTTGTTCAAGCGCTGATGGATCGATGTCTGTCGAGCAGCTGATGGCGATCCGACTGGCCTTGCCGTAGTCGAACGCCAGGTCGAGCAGGATCAGATTGTGTAGACCGTCTTCATTGGCCCGTTGACTGGCCATGCGCCCGTCGCTCAACGCCAGCACCGCGTCGCCGACCCGCAGCAAGCCTTGACCATCGCGCTGGATGATTTCGACGCCATGTTCGCGCAAGCGTGGGATTAGGCTCTCTGCAATGCCGAGATCGCCTTCCACGACGCAGGTTTCAATGGCTTGTTCGCTGATGATCGAGGCGGGCTGCGCACGCTCGGCACCGTCGGCATAGCTATAAAAGCCCTGACCGCTTTTGCGCCCCAAACGCCCGGCGTCGACCAGTTCTTTCTGAATCAGCGACGGCAGAAAGCGGGTGTCGCCGTAATAGGCGTCGAACACCGAGCAGGTCACGGCATAGTTGACGTCATGACCGATCAGATCGGTCAGCTCGAACGCACCCATTGCAAATCCACCGGCATCGCGCATCAGCGCATCGAGGGTCGGGCAATCGGCGGCGCCTTCTTGCAACAGACGCATGCTCTCTGCGTAAAACGGCCGGGCTACGCGGTTGACGATGAAGCCAGGCGTGGAGCGGGTGTGCACCGGTTTTTTGCCCCAGGCTTTGGCGGTGTCATACAGACACTCGGCCAACGCCGGATCGCTGACCAGGCCTGAGACAATTTCCACCAGCGCCATGACCGGCGCCGGGTTGAAGAAGTGTAGGCCAAGCAAACGTTGCGGATGATTCAGTTGCGCGGCGATGCTGGTAATCGACAGCGACGAGGTGTTGCTGGCGAGAATGCAGTGCTCGCTGCAGATGCCTTCTAGCTGCCGGAACAGGGCGCGTTTGGCCTCGAGGTTCTCGACGATGGCTTCTATGATCAGTTCGCAATCGGCCAGGGCTTCGATGGCTTCCACTGCCTGCAGGCGGGCGATGGTTGCAGTGCGTGCTTCAGCCGAGAGCTTGCCGTTTTCGACGCGTTTGCCCAGTTGTCGGTCAATGCCATCGATCGCCTGCGCAGCAGCGCCGGGGCGATTGTCGAGCAATAGCACCGGATGACCGGCCTGTGCGGCGACCTGCGCAATGCCTGCGCCCATGGCGCCGGCGCCGATCACCGCGATGCGCGCGTTTGTGTTTAGAGCAGTCATGACTCAGCGCCCCTTGAAACTTGGGCTGCGTTTTTCCATGAACGCGCTGACGCCTTCACGGTAATCCTCGCTGCGCCCGGCCAGGCGTTGCAGATCTTTTTCCAGCTCCAGTTGTTCGTCAAACGTGTTGCTCAGGCTGGCGTTCAGGCTGCGTTTGATTAGTGCTAGACCATAAGTCGGTTGCGTGGCCAAATGGCGGGCTAGCGTCAGGGCTTCATTGCGCAGTTCAGC
The DNA here is from genome assembly GCF_056680355.1 of Pseudomonas sp. ASL8. Classification (NCBI taxonomy): domain Bacteria; kingdom Pseudomonadati; phylum Pseudomonadota; class Gammaproteobacteria; order Pseudomonadales; family Pseudomonadaceae; genus Pseudomonas; species Pseudomonas sp. ASL8. Next base: position 3,613,712 of record NZ_CM155278.1, read on the forward strand.
GTCATCGACGCAGCGGTAGATCAGCCCCCATTGCTCGGCTTGCTCGGCACTCAAGCGATTACCGAGCAAGGCTAGGGCCTTGGCGCGGGCTATGCCGACCAGGCGCGGCAAGGTCCAGGTGCCGCCGGAGTCGGGGATCAGGCCGATTTTGCAGAAGGCCTGAATGAAACTCGCCGAGCGCGCCGCCAACACCAGGTCGCAGGCCAGCGGAATGTTGGCGCCGGCCCCGGCGGCTACACCGTTGACCGCGCAGATCACCGGCATCGGCAGGTCGCGCAATTGGCGGATCAGCGGGTTATAGAATTTCTCGATCGATTCACCCAGATCCGGCACGGCGCCGTCCGGCGCGACATTGCGGTCGCTGAGGTCTTGCCCGGCGCAGAAACCGCGGCCTTCACCGGTCAGCAGCAGGACGCGCACGTCCGGGGTTTGCCGAACCAGTTTCAGCGCTTCCTTCACTTCGCCGTGCATCTGCGCATTGAAGCTGTTCAGTTGGTCCGGCCGATTGAGGCTGAGCAGGGCGACGCCGGCCTCGATGGAAAACAGGATGTGTTCGAAGTTCATGGTCATGGCGCTCTCTAAGAGGTCGTTCGAATTCGATGGCTGATCGGCGGGTTATTCGCCGGTAAATGTCGGTGTGCGCTTTTCCTGAAAGGCCCGGATGCCTTCGTCGCGGTCGCGGGTACCCGCCAGCAATGTGAAGGCATGGCGTTCGAAACGCAGGCCGCTGGCAAGGTCGGTGTCCATCGCCTTGAGCAGCGCTTCCTTGGCCAGGCGCACAGCCAAAGGGGCTTTTGCGGCAATACGGTGGGCAATCTGCAAAGCGTGTTCGACGGTGAATTCCGGTTGAGTCACTTCACTGACCAAACCAGCACGTTGGGCCTGGCGGGCGTCAATCGGCTCGCCGGTCAGGACCATCTGCATCGCCATGGACTTGCCCACAGCACGCAGCAGGCGTTGGGTGCCACCGGCGCCGGGCATGATCCCGAGGTTGATTTCCGGCTGACCAAAACGGGCGTCTTCACCGGCAATGATGATGTCGGCGTGCATCGCCAGTTCGCAGCCACCGCCGAGGGCAAAGCCATTGACAGCCGCGATCAGCGGCTTGTTGAAACGGGTGATGGTCTGCCATGACGCCTGGCGTGGGTCTTCGAGGATGCCAACCAGATTGCGTTCGGCCATTTCCTTGATATCGGCCCCAGCCGCGAAGGCTTTGCGGCTGCCGGTCAGGACAACGGCATGAGTGTCGGGATCGGCTTGCGCAGCGGTCAGTTCATCCGCCAATTCACCGAGCAATTCGGTGGTCAGGGCATTCAGTGCTTGCGGGCGCTGCAGGGTAATCAGGCGAACGCCCGGCTCGAGGAACTCGACAGCAAGGGTTAGAGGCATGGCGGATGCCCTCACGATGCACGCTCGGCGGAGTGCCGGCTTGTTATTGGATCGGCCGCTGGGGCCGGTTTTGCCCAAGTATAGCTATAACGTGATACGCAAATGCAATACAAAAATATATTTAATGTGTCCCATTGGTATGGGTTTGGTGTTTTTTTGGATGGGTAAAGCGGTAGTTGATGGGAGCTTTTGTCCCGATTTTATTGGGTTTTTTGCCGCTTAAGGCGGCGCAGGGCAGGTCGTCGGGAAGGGCTTTCTCAAGTGATACGGTTTTTTGCCTTTGTGATGTTAAAATAGATGTGATACAAAATGAATAAATATTGGCATCGCTTTGTGAAGGGACCTTCCATGACCTGCTACAGCCTTGATGGCCTGACCCCGGTGGTTGATCCGAGCGCTTATGTGCATCCGTCGGCTGTATTGATCGGTGACGTGATTGTCGGCCCCCATTGCTACGTCGGCCCGCTGGCCAGTTTGCGCGGGGACTTTGGGCGGATCGTGCTGGAGGAGGGCGCCAATCTGCAGGACACCTGCGTGATGCACGGTTTTCCGGACAGCGACACCGTGGTCGAGCGCAACGGCCATATTGGTCATGGCGCGGTGTTGCACGGTTGCCGGATCGGCGCCGACGCACTGGTGGGCATGAATGCAGTGGTCATGGACAACGCGCGGATCGGCCCGCGTTCATTCGTGTCGGCGGCGGCATTCGTTAAGGCCAGTTTTGAATGCCCCGAGCAGTCGCTAGTCATGGGCGCGCCGGCCAGCATCAAGCGCACGCTCAGTGATCAGGAGGTGGCCTGGAAGCAGGCGGGGACCCGCGAGTATCAGCAACTGGCCAAGCGCTGCCTGGAGCAGATGCAAGTCTGCGAACCGCTGACCGAACCGGAGCCGGATCGCCCACGCATCAGCGACAGCAGTTTACGGCCCAAGGGCAGCGGCGCGTGAACACGGCTCTCCTGTAGGAATTGCCACAGGGTGTTATCTTTTGACTTTGATTCTAAAAAACAAAATCAAAAAATCGCAGCCTGCAGCAGCTCCTTGAGAGATTGCGTTTAATTGGGCAGCTTTCGGTATATTCCTTTTCTTTTTTAGCTTGGTACGCCCATGTCGTCCCTGACACCGTTGAACCATCTGATTACCCGCTTCCAGGAGCAGACGCCGATTCGCGCCAGTTCATTGATCATCACCCTGTACGGCGATGCCATCGAGCCCCATGGCGGCACCGTGTGGCTGGGTAGCCTGATTCAGTTGCTCGAACCGATCGGGATCAATGAACGGCTGATCCGTACTTCGATCTTCCGTCTGACCAAGGAAGGCTGGCTGACCGCCGAGAAAGTCGGACGGCGCAGTTACTACAGCCTGACCGGCACCGGGCGCCGGCGTTTCGACAAGGCGTTCAAGCGGGTCTACAGCAACAGCATGCCGGCTTGGGACGGTTCCTGGTGTCTGGTGATGCTTTCGCAACTGACTCAGGAGAAGCGTAAACAAGTGCGCGAAGAACTGGAATGGCAAGGTTTTGGTGCGATTTCACCGGCGGTGCTGGCCTGTCCGCGCAGTGACCGGACCGATGTCAACGCGGCCTTGCTCGACCTAGGTGCCCAGGAAGACACCATCGTTTTCGAAACCACTGCTCAGGACGTATTGGCCTCCAAGGCCCTGCGCCTGCAAGTGCGCGAGAGCTGGAGCATCGAGGAACTGGCGACCCATTACAGCGAGTTCATTCAGCTGTTTCGACCGCTCTGGCAAGCGCTTCGTGAGCAAGAGGACCTGGTACCGGCTGACTGCTTCCTAGCACGGGTCTTGCTTATTCACGAGTACCGCAAATTGCTGCTGCGCGACCCGCAATTGCCGGACGAATTGTTGCCCGGCGACTGGGAGGGTCGGGCCGCCCGCCAGTTGTGCCGCAACATTTACCGGTTGATCTACGTCAAAGCCGAGGAATGGTTGAACACTGCACTGGAAACCGCCGATGGCCCGCTGCCGGATGTCGGCGAAAGTTTTTACCGGCGGTTTGGCGGGCTGAAATAGCCCGTTGTTGCCCTGGAGCGCTGCGGTTACGCAGAACCTGTGGATTGGCGTAGACAATAAAATAAGCCTGCGCGAGGTCTGACATGATTTCTTCAATTGAACAACGTCGTGATGGCGTTGATCAGTGGATTCATCAGATCAACCACATCTGTGGCGCCTTCAATGCGCACCTCTAGACGCCGGGATTGCCAGCGATATATGGGCGCGTCAGTACGGCGCGCTGAAGCTCGGTTTCGTCAATGCCTGTTCAGCATCCTGGAAGTTGCTGCCGGCGAAGGGGGAATACTTTGTGGTATTCCTGCTCGACGGCCGGCCGGTATGGCTCCAGGGTGATAATAAGGTTCTATGTTCAAGCTCGAGAAAGCTAGCTAATTGACATAGTCATCCATCAGGCCCACTCCTGGGTATTTCACGGGTGTTACTTGTAGTATTTCCCGGGTGAGCATAGTGATGGGATGTCGCGTCAATTCGATGATCGTACTTGACCGAATGGAAACGCAGGGCTTTTTCGGCCAGTTGAGACAGCAAAATCATAGACAGCTGCCAGGAGTTTCCACTGCCCCTGAAGTCGCCGGGCCGCAATGCGTCGATTAGAGTGATTTTACAGGCCGACAATCGTGCCCCTCCTCGCATCAAGCTTGATAGGTAATAGTGCAGCTTCCAAAGAATTCCAGGGGTCGGAGGCTCTTAGGCGCGATTTTTTCCTGGATTAACCCAAGACTTGGCAATGCAAGTTCGGTAATGCAGAACAGCTCTTAAAGGCTTGGTCTGCGCTGGCAACACAAATAATCGCGTTCTCTTTCAAGGTGGAGAAGGCAGTTATAAGTCTCTCGATATCAGCTCTGTGGCTAGTGGCATTACCCACTAGATCCTGCATTTTCAGTCGAATATCTCCGATCATATCTGTGACAGTCAGTACAGAGCCGCCCGCCTTGTAGGCGTCGGCAAGGCTTGAGCTTGCCAATTTGCTGCAGGCTTCCATCCCGCCGACGGCGTCGATCAAGGTCCCATGCAAGCTCGCAATCATTTCTCGAATTTCTACGGTTGCTGTTTGTGTACGCATTGCCAATCCTCGGACTTCATCGGCTACTACCGCGAATCCTCGACCACTGTCACCTGCTCGCGCAGCCTCTATCGCAGCATTGAGGGCCAGCAAATTTGTTTGATCTGCGATCGAGCGAATCACGTCGAGTACTGAGCTGATATGGTTGCTGTTTTCCTGTAGCAAAATTATTGATGCTGTGGATTTTTTAACCCTTTGCTCCAAAAGCTCAATTTGACCAACAGCTGTGCGCGCAAGATCGGCGCCCACGTGTGCTTGAGTGTTTGCGGCATCTGCCGCTCCAGCTACGGCCTCGGCATTGAGTAAGGTGACTTCTACAGTATTGCTCAGGTCATTTGCTTTTGTAGTTAAACGCTCAATGAGCGTACATTGACGTGCAATTCCGGCTTTCGCGCTTTCAGAGGCCAAAAATATCTCATTGAACTCAGTCGCCACTTTATCTGCATAGTGCTGAAGTTTTTCGGAATGATCACCAAGTTTGAGTTTCAAATCAAATAACCACTCCTGCACACTCGATATGATCTTTGACCTATTTGATCTTGGGAGTTGTAGGGCGATGGCGCTCACGACGAGCTCGGGTAGCTCTGCACCGAGCAGTCGAGATACGCGCCGTGTGATAATGACTACTGATAATAAAACGATGAGGATGGAGGTAGTGCAAGATATAAGAGTTTTTAGCTTAACTTCATCGTATCTATATCTCTGCTGCTCATTGATCTCGCTGAGTACCTGAGCGCAATCAGGCTGGCATGTAAAATGGATGAATTTGCTTTCGTCAGTGATTGAGTAACTCTGACTAATAAAAACAAGTGAAAGAGTTGAGAGAGTAATAATAATGGCCGAAACGTAGATGCAGCTCCAGATGGCCACCATTCGAAAAGTTGGTATGCGGGGCATATTGCTACCGGTATGTTAATGATGTATGGAAGGGATAAGTTATACCCTAGAGGAAGGTTATGAGGCGGTCGAGATGGCAGAGTTATCAGTAAATGTATAGAACTCATTTGCCCGGAACACAAAAGCCCGGGCAAATGTTATCTGTTATGACCTAGCACGTTTCTAACGTGAGAATTAGGGCACCCTTTGGTGAGTAGTTCGGAATATCTGCAGCGAGATTTTTCCCGGCTTGCGAACCTAGGGCCTCCTGCAGCGAAGGCAAATCATTAAATACAGCCTCAAACACCACAAAATACTCGCTGTTTGGGTTGTCCACTCGGCCATAGGATGAAGAGATCAATCCCGGCAGATGCTGGACTTGGGGCTGATGCGTAGCTTCATAATAAGCTAGAAAGTCTTCCGGTTCAGCAGGGTGTGGGTATAATACAATTAACTTATGCATTTTCTTCGCCCTAGAAGTCGTAGGTGTAGCCAAGTACGAAGTTGTCTTGAGAATGGGTGTTTTTTATTGGTACAGCTGTATTAGGTAAGGAACTGTTGTATGTGGTCTCTTTCAGTGCATGATCGTACGCAAAATCGATATGACCTGACTCGGTTAGTTGATACGAAAATCCAGTCGAAATGTGTTTTGTTGGGGTGACTGGCAATGTCGCGAATAGCAGCGAAGACTCCGCTGCCTTTGTGGCTTGTCGATACCCTGCGCGAAGTGTCCAATCACCCAGTTTATAACTTGTCCCTATTGCTCCAATTGTTTGGTCTTTGTAGTTTTGTGGAAATTTTAGATTAAGGTCTTGGCCTTGGTTATCAACAAAGCTAACCTTGATATCTTTCATTGCATCGCGCCAGAACACTCGAGAAAAATCCCCAGTTATCAGCCAGTTTTCGGTTATTGAGTGGCTTACGCCGACGCTGAGCGAAGCTGGCATCTGGAAATCGCGTACTTTAATTTTACCTGAAATAGGAATTTGCCCTGCGACCCGGTCTACTGCTGTTACAGTTGCGTCACCTTTCAAATCGTTCATTTTGCTTGCGAAATTATAGGCGACACCGACCTGAGTAGAGTCGGTCGCTTTCCAAAGCAGTCCCAGGCGGCCGCCAAAACCCCACGCATCTGCACCACTTGCCAGGGGTTGGTCCTTGGTGAATCCGATGTGCGCGCCATCGAGCGCAGGCAAACTACCTAATACCGGGACAAGACTGCCGGTGGCACGGCCTGCGCCAATCAATGATCCAACCTGGTTGGCTCCAAACATCATGTTAATGTTCATACCCATCCACATGGCATCCATGCTTGCGCCAATGGTCAGCTGATCGTTGATGTCAAAACTGAAAGCGAGGGGGATGTTTAATACCAACAGTCTGCTGCTGTTATCCAAGTCCGTCGGTGATCCACTGGTGCCGTTGGACAGAAAGCTATCCTTGCCATATTCAGTCCCCAACCCACCTTGAGCGAAGGCGCCGATACCCGCTGCCCACCGATCACCTCGGTAGCTATAAGAAAGCTCTGGCGCGTAGTAGGGACCTCGGTTATTTGACTCATCGTGACTGTGGGCCGTTTCACCAGTGTTCTGGTTGCGGGTTGTTATATCAGTAGTCACAACATCTGCGCCGATGCTTAAGTGACTTCCAGGTTTGGCCAGGGAGAGAGTCGCCGGGTTACTCATCATGCCTGCGTTGCCGACGTCATAACTCATGGAGGTACCGCCCATGGCGCGCGATATTGGACCGAAGCCCTCCATTCGTAACACATCAGTAGCAGACGCATAGTTGCACAGGATAGCCAGCGGCAGGCAGCTCGCGGCTTGAGTAAAAGACTTGTTTTTCATCTTCCGATCTCGTCAATTGTTGTTATTTTTTTGGAGCGCGGTAAGGCGCCTAATACAAGATAAAAAGGGTAGGGCCACTGTGTGGCCCATAGCTCAGTAGGCAATAACCAATGAACGGGTCTCCGTATAGTGTTCTACGGCCGCAGCACCATGCTCACGACCGACCCCGGAAGCTTTGAAACCGCCGAAAGGCAAGTTCGGATCGACCATGTTATGAGTGTTTATCCATACCGTACCCGCTTCGAGCTCATCGGCAAGACGCAAAGCCGCCGACATGTTATTTGTCCACACGCTTGCCCCCAATCCATAAATTGAACTGTTGGCCTCGTCTAGGACCTCTTCCACGCTGCTGAAAGGAGTTGCGATCAAGACCGGGCCAAATACTTCCTGAGTAAGGAGTCGAATATCATTTTTGGTCCGATTGGCGAAAATTGTAGGCTTTATGAAATAACCGTGGGGCAGTGGTCGTTCTGCGCCGCCGCACACCAGCTCGGCTCCGTCATCGAGTCCATTGCGAATGTGCTGCAAGACGTTTTCATAATGCTTTGCAGATACCATGGGGCCCATCTGTGCGTCTTTATCCAGTCCAGCGCCAAGCACTATGGACTCAGCAATGTCCTTCATTCTTTCGAGCACATCCTCGTAAATGCTCTCATGAATGTAGAGGCGTGAGCCGGCAGTACACACCTGGCCGTGGTTGAAGAAGATGGCAGCTGCCGCCCCCTCAGCTGCCTGTTGTGGATCGCAGTCCGACAGGACGATCACCGGGCTTTTTCCACCAAGCTCAAGTGACACAGCTTTAAGGTTTTGGCCACAAGCCGCACCAATAATACGACCGACTTCGGTGGATCCGGTGAACGCAATTTTGTTCACCTGGGGGTGTCGCACAAGTGCGTCGCCGGCAATTTCACCACGCCCAGTAATAACGTTCAAGGCCCCTGCAGGCAGGCCTGCTTCGAGCGCCAGCTCTCCCAAACGCAGTGCCGTGAGTGGCGTTTCTTCTGCTGGTTTCAGCACAACGGTATTACCGCAAGCAAGTGCTGGTGCAATTTTCCAGACAGCCATCAACAGGGGAAAATTCCAAGGAATGATTGCCCCCACTACACCGACAGGCACACGTTGAGTCGAGGCCCGCACGCGTACTTGAGGGGGCATGGGCAGGGACAAATCCAACGTGGTTCCATTGATTTTTGTCGCCCAGCCAGCCATATAACGTAGCCATTGCGCACTGGCACCCACTTCCACCATGCGAGAATAAATGAGCAGCTTGCCGTTGTTGAGCGTCTCCAATTCGGCCAATTCATTAGCGTTTTCTTCGAGCAAGTCTGCTAACCGGAGCAGAATGGCTTCCCGCTTGACTGGAGGCATTCGCCTCCATGCTTCAGAATTGAATGTGTGGACTGCACTACTGACAGCATCGTTGACGTCATTAGCGTCAGCGTCGGGCACGTGTGCCAGGATTTCTCCGGTCGCAGGATTATAGACAGGGAGTTGAGCGCCAGACTTGGCAGCAACCCAACTACCATTAATGAACATCCGGGTGCGCAAAGAGTTTGTTGCGACAGGCAATTCAATAGTGTTCATGACAGATCCTTATTCGGTAGCGGCTTGGCCAATTGATTGCTAGTGGTCGGAGTCTTAAGTGCCTGGTAACCGATAACGAAAAGCGCAACGAGGGCGAGCACGCCAAAGAGATAGGCCGGAGCGAGCGCCACCACGCTGAAGATGTCCCCTGCGCCAAAGTGATTTGGGCCAAAAGTCAATCCACGATTCGGGGAAAAATTTGAAAAGAAGTAAAAACATACGTTGGACCATCCATCGAGGACGATGGTCCAGCCCAAAAGGCGTTCGGTTTTCTCTGTGAAACCGAGGCTAGGAAGTACTAAGGCAACAGTGATGACCATCATTCCGTTGAGGGCTGGACCTGCGTGAGCTTTGGCCCAGCCTTCTGGGGAGCCGGGAATATGAAACTCGATGATGTAACCCGGTATAATTTCAAAGCCGCCAACAAGGTGCATCCACAGCCCTACTCCGAAAAGCAGTGTGCAGAAAATCATCAAGATGCCGTGGCCGGCCATCTTTCGAGGGAATGTGCTAAGCATTATCGTTCTCCTTGTACCGATTCGATTAGGCATAGCCTTATCGAACCCTAGTTTCTTGTTATTGGATGAAGCTGGCTGAGTTGGGCAATCAGCCAAGTGGTGATGGGTTGCAGTGGTAGCGACTTGCAAAGAAAAGCAAAGGTTGAGGTGTTTCGTGCCTCACAAGATCGCATGCGGTGACGCGGGAAATGAGGAGGGTGTGATCGTGCACGACCAGCGTTTCCTCCACCTCGCATTCAAACCATGCCAACGCACCTTCCAGCGTCGGAAGCTCATTGCGCACGGTAAACGCGGGCAGAGGTGTGTCTTCCAGTATGCGTTTGCTGAAGTAGGCTGATGACGTCTGTTGATGTTCAGCAAGGATGCTGACGCCGTAGCGTCTGCCGCGAGTGATGAGATCCAGCATCCGACCTGGTTTGAGTGACACCATAACCGTCGGAGGGTCGAGGCTGATCGATGTGAAGCTGTTGACCGTCATGCCATGCACTTGGCCGTCCTCGGCCTTGATACTTATGACTGCAATGCCGGTAGCGAAAAGTGAAATCGACTGACGGAAGCACAACGCATCCGTGGGTTTAGGCGGGCTGATGATTGCTGACATGATTCTTCATCCAGTAAAGCGATGTTACGCCGGCTGCTGAGGCAGCCGACGGCCGTGGCTTCAGGCTGCTACATTTGGCGAGTACTGCGCGCACCAAGTGCCGGTGCGCTGCGGACTAGAAAAGTAGTCCCACTGACGTTCTGGGTAGTTGAAGTTGTCGGTAAACTCATCCGCCATTTCTCGGCTCTGGCTGAGGACGACAAGGAAGTCGACAAACTCCTGAGGTACTTGCGCCAGGCTGGTGAGCATGAAATTAGTCCAGCGGGTGGCACACAAAACGCGATCCGTGCGACGACGCTCAAGATGCTCGCAGAAGCGCTGATCGTATACAGAATGCCCAACGATCTCTTCGCCGAGGATCCAAGCCGCGTAAGAAGCCATATTGGCACCCTGACCCAGCACGGGGTCAACTGTGGCTTGAATGTCTCCCAGGCCGATAACAGTTTTTCCATTCTTCAACTGGAAGCTGCCATTGCGGAACGCAGGTACGACCCCGCCTTGAAGAATGTCGAGCGAGCTATTCGCAAGATCGAATTCTTCTGGATTAATTCGTTCAGCAACAGATGGGTGGTGCTTGCGCAGCTTCTCCAGCAAAAGCGCCATGAACGCTTTCGGGTCATCGTCGTACTTGGTAGTCGAAAGTACTTCCATGTCGGCGCCGAAGTGGTTCTCCATGACCAAGGCGGTAACCATGCCATTGAAGGACAGCGTCGGAATTTCGATTAGCTCCCCGTGACCCGGAGAAAACGACATGGTCACTGCGCGAATTGGCGCCTCCTTGATCCCTTTGAATAGCCCAACGCAAAGAGCTCGTTGTGGACGCTCGAAGGGGGAGTTTTCAGGCTGTTTGTCAAAAAGACCACCCAGAGAGGCCTTGCCAGTACATACGACAAGTAGGTCAAACTCTTCGGAGAGCTTCTCCAGGTCGTCAGCGCTCACCGCGTCATATTTGATCTCGCCACCACGGGCCAGCAATGCCTGCATAAGCATTGGTTGGTACATGCGATAGTCAACGGCGCGGCTCGGTGCTTTCAGATCACCGTAGAATGACATTGGTTGAGGGGTGCCAACGTAGTAGTAGTGGCCAAAGTAGCCGTACTCATCTGAAGGCCACTTGTTTACGTTCAGGGCCTCTTCGCGCTGCACTGTGACAGCATGATGGGCGACCGTATTCAGCAATCGCATTCCGGCGTATTCCTCCGGCTTGCGATCAGTAAATACGGTGACTTCGACGTCATTCTGCAGCAGGTAGAGGCCGAGGTGCAGACCTGCGGTTCCTGCGCCAACAATACCGATACGCTTTTTCATGGTCTCTCCTTATTTTTGTTTTCATTTAGGCTGCTTTCAGATTAGGTCTGTTACAGACTGAAGGATATAAACCATGGTTTAGAGAGGCCTTGAATCTTTGGGTGCTAGCGCTCACTAGCTATCCACAACTGGTCCTTTGCATAGGCAGAAAGGTTGGTTATGTTGAAAATAGCGATACATAAATAGAGGTAAAATTACAGTAATGGAATCGTTTATTGTCGGAGAGGATTTCCATTTTTTTTTCATGAAGGTATGCATATGGACCTTGGCAATGACCTCGGCAACACCCATCCATCTTGAACAGGGCGCCGGTAAAAGCATCGAATCCGGTGGCGTAAACAAGGCAATCGAAATCGTACTGTTGGTGGGTGGTGTTTATTCCGGACTCTGTAATCGTCTCGATAGGGGCAGCCTTGATATCGACGAGTGTCACGTTATCGTGGTTAAGGGGCGACCGAAGAGGTGCTACCGACTCACGGATGACTTTCACAAGAAACTCGAAAAGATTACCGCGCTGACAGCCATGCACCATGAGGCAGCCGTCGCCAGTCTGCTGAAGCACGAAAGCAGGAAGGTCTGCCGAGCAAGCGAAAAAAAGGAGGAACAGAACGAGGATGTGGCTCCGCTGGCTGAGCTATGGAGTAAAAAGCAGCCCGGTCAGTTGAGTATCGTGAATCGCCTGTTGCTGAGCGTGCTGCTGTGTTGTACTGATCGTTTTGGCGTGGTTAGCGACCTGGGCTCTTCAGCGCTATGCAAGATCACGGGCCTCAGTAAAGAACGATTGAAGAATAGGGTGCAGTGCCTGATTGATCAGGGCTTGATACGGGCCTACGTACCCGGTGCAACCAGCTCGGTCTTTTTCACCAAAATGAAAAGCACCTATTTCCTCAACCTGAACCACCCCGAGCTATCAGGCGAAGGCAGTGCCACTTCAGTTCTAGCCTACCCATCGGTGAGCGCCATGAGCTCAGTCCCCCAGGCGTAGCTCAGCCAGTGACAGGGTCCAGCATCAGTCGCTTAGCTGAAATTTGCCACCGTAAAAAATTACACAGCTCCCTGAGCTTATGAACTCACTCAGTGGATCATCCCCATGGCACATCAGCCCAAGCGTCACCCCGGCAACAGCAATCTCCACCTGCACTACGAGAGCACCTTTCGAGGGCTACCCGTGCTGACGTCCCATACCCCCTTCATTACCAAATACCTTGAAGGCGTATATGAACCACTCAGTTAGCGCTTAGAGCTCACCGTCGGGTGTTCGCGCTACGTTTCGACCTACATTTCCCAGATGACGACTCAGTACCCGAATCAGATAGCACCGTCATCTCCAGGTTTGTTGATTCCTTGACCTTCAGAATTCAATCAGCACGGGAGCGCTCTGTGCGCCAGAACGGTACTGCTCATCAGACAGAGGTGCGCTGGTGCTGGGTCAGGGAGATTGGGCGGGAGGGTCGCCCGCATTACCACTTCGTCTTACTGCTCAACAAAGATGCGTACCACACCGTGGGACGCTTTCACTCGGCACAAGAGAATACATACAGCCGCATTCATGCTGGATGGGCCGGTGCATTGAGGATTTCTGTCGACGATACCAATGGTTTGGTGCATATCCCTGCCAATGCTGTATATCACCTATCTCAGGATGATCCAGCGGAGATGGACCAGTACTTCCGTCGGGTGAATTACCTCTGCAAGTCAGCGACCAAGGTCTATGGCAGTCGATGCCGTGCGTTTGGTTGCAGCAGAGGGTAAATCAGACCTCTGGCTTTATGATGAGCAGAGGCGCCGCCCTTACCGACATGCCCGGCTTGGCCGAGCAGTACATTCGTTTGTGAATGGTCGCTGGTAGGTCGGGCGATACGGTCGTTTCAAGCAGATCGTATCCGTCCACGGTGCAGTAGAGGCAGAATTTTGAGCCAGGAGGACTCAGCAGATAGCAGGCTTTGCACTCGGCGGCTTTACCTTCCCAGTTTCGCAATGCTTTGAACATGGTGGCAGCAATGAGCTGCGTTCGGTCTTGGACTGTAAAGTCCGATTCGATAGCTGGTCGTTTAGCAGCCAATTCAATTTGCATGGCTCGGTGTGCTTTCAAGGCCAAACCGCGCTCGGTTTTTTCTTCCGCGAGCGCAAGCTGATGAGCATTTTTTGCAGCTTCTCGCTCCGCCTCTTCATCCAACCACTTGGCGTTTAGCTCAGTCGCGTGCAGTTGGAGCTTCTGCTCTGTGTTTGCCAATAGCCTTTCGCCACGGATACATCTGATCCAGGAGCGGGTCGACGGATCCTGCAGTACGGCATACGCGAAGCGGTCTGGGTCATTGATCTGCTCCAGCGTCAGGCTATACAGGTCAACTTCCATGCTGGAGTGCTCCAGAGCCTCTAGCTGACGGTACCGCTCATGCTCCATTCTGGAGGACAGCTTGATTCGTACAATCAGCTGGCGGCCCGACCTATGCAGGATTACATGGCCTCTTAATCCGTCCAGATCAACAAATCGCTCCACTGAATCTGCAGTAGCGATTACTGGCGTCAGTCCGACGCTTTTTTTCAGCAACTGGCCGCTTGCAATGGAAACACTGACCGTGTCTAGGAAGGTCGGGAGCATGAGCTGCTTGTGCTGCACGATTAGTGCGACTGCAGCTCGTCTTACTCCTTCACGGAAACCATCGATACAGTCATTCGATTGCGTATGACGGAAATGGGGAATGACTTTTTTTCCATTATTGGCTGCATTTAGCGGCTGATGGCAACCTGGGCAAATGCAGCCGCAACGAAGTCCATTTTCGGCCTCATATGCCCGAATCAGGACACCGTCACGCTCGCCAAATGGAATTTTGCTCTCGCGCATCGTCCATGTCCCACGTTTCTATCGATAGCGCGGATCATACCCGGTAATCGCAGGCCGCTCTCGACCCTGGCCGTTTGAAAACTCAAAGAAAAAATTGGAGTCTGCGCTTCTATTTGGAATCTCAAATTTATTGGCAGGTTCCACAGACCTTGATTTCACATAGATGCGCGATTTCTCGACCGATCTTCACGGTATCAATTGGTCCTCGGGTTTTCACACAGCTTGGGCCCAGAGCGGAAGTAGGCAATCAGCGAAGGGGGCACTACACTGCTGGCACTGACTCAGCTTCGAGACACCGCACCGACATTCGAGCTAGTCATCCGATCAGTGCGCGGACCCTGCACTCATGCGGATTTCGAGTCGGACAGCTCGGTGCTTGCTGACGCCGTCAGATTTCCCAAAAGGTGGCTCATTTCAGAGTAGGCGCCAACACAAAAATGCGGAAAAGTACTCATAAGGAATTGATGGCTCCTACACTTGATGACCTGATAAACGACAGCCGACTGATGCGGTTGTTTTCGAAGAATGTCCGTCACTGCGCATTGCAGCTGTGGATTTTGCAGATCAAGTCCGAGCAATCGATTGAAAATCGTTTGGTTTACGGTCGTTTGCTTCCCTACAGCCATTCAAGCGATCGTTGGTACTCCAGCGATGGCCATAAACTCCAGAGCTTCGGGAAAGTCCAAGCGCAGATTATCCCGCTCAACCTGTACGTCAAAAGCGCTCAGTGCGCTGCGATTCTAAGGCAATTGAGCGCCGGCCGAACCATCTTGGCAATCAGTGAAGAACTAAAGTTCGACCTTTCAAAGGATTTGAAGGCACGGTTCGGCGCGACAGCGCTCAAAGCCGATGAACTGGTCTATCGCCCCGTCGCCTATCTGCTTAACCGCGATGCACATGATAGGAACTCTCCGTCCAGCCCACATGGCGGAGCAGGCGCATTCAGCGCTTCGATCACTCAGACTGACAAGGGGGCGCTATTACGCTTAGGTCTTGACTACGACGCCATCTTGACCGAATCGGTAATTAGGTACCTCAAGGCTGATACAGGTCTGGACTTCGGCGGAGCCGATACTACTAGGTTCGGCGACCTTGAATTGCTGGTCTTCCCTGCACTGGACGATCTTGAGCGGCGTTTACTGAACGTAAAATGGACCAATGCCCCGCTCGCCCTGGTTGCAAGATTTAATCCGATGCAGGTGCCTCACTTTAGCGTCTTCCAGTTCCGCCTGAGCATTGAGAACGATGGCCATATTGTCTATTCGAGCATCGGCAGAGCGGAATGCAATGAGGGAGGGGAGTTTGAATTCAAATTCGAGCTGAGCGACCAGATCCACTCGATAACCGACAGTACAGATCTGGAGATCTTCGGCTTTCATGGCGACCATGCCCGTGAGGGCACACTGTGTTGTCGGTGGCGGATCGGATACGTTCGGGAGGTCCATATTCAGGGGCATATCGTGGGCCACAGTGCCAGCCCGGTTAAGTTCGACTGGTTGGAGAAAGCCACTCGGCCGTCCGCGTTAGCGCGGGTTAAGTCAGCCCTGACAATCAATTCAGGCAATCGGGGATTCACCAACCGCATCGGTGCGCGTGAGATGGACCCTTGGGTCCCGGCCAACCGCGATCTGCAATCCCTTCTTGCGCGGCTCCATCCACCGAAGTCTGAGGGGCGGTTCTTCTTGCGTTGGAGTGAGGGCGACCGCGAGGGCCGCCTGCAATTCGTGGAGTGGTTCAGGGCGCTGTTGGCCAAGTATCAAAACCACCAGATGATCATTTTCGACCCCTATTTTGACGCCTCCGGATTGGGTCTGATAGTGATCTGCGCGGCACCGGAAGCTGACTACATTGTCTTCACGTCTCTGCCCAAACCACCCAATAAAGACAAACCCATGCGACGCAAGTCCGACAATCCCACCTCGGACCGGATTAACAACCTAGTGGCGAGCTGTGACCACAACCATCACCTGCTGCAACGCAACAAACTGCGTATCTACGGCCTGAAGGAGGGCCGGCTACATGACCGCTATATTCTAATTATGGCACCAGACGGACTACCGGTTGCAGGTTTCAATCTGTCCAACTCGTTTCAGAAAGCTTCGGAGAACTATCCCCTGTTGGTCACTCCGATTCCTGCGGATACCTTGCTTAACGTTGAGCAATACTCCTCTGAACTGGTGCAGGAGGCGGAGGCTGCGCAGCCCGAAGGCGGGGCCGAAAATCCCTCCATACGCCTTCTTTTCAACTCTATGGCGTCGTCGACTGCGACAGCGCACCGACGCTATGAGCCTCTTCGTTTTCTCGAGAAAGCCCTTTCCGGCGACGTGCTGAGCGTTTGGAGTGGCAAGTTATCGCTACAAGGCTTGAGCGGGGATCCGTTGAAGGAGCGAATGGCTGCGTTAGGCCTGCTCAAGAATGACTCGCTCGCTTTGCCCGAGACGGCAGGGGCAGGCTTGGGCAATTGCCTGAGCCAGCAGGCCGGAGACTTCGCGGACTTCGCGACGACTTGGGAGGTGCTTGGCGAAGTACTCGCGCATTCAAGCACGGTGGATCGCTACTTTGGCGAGGTCAAATCCGAACTTGGCTTTCTGGCGTTTTTGGCACGATTTCTAGAGGCATCATTCCAGCGCACGCATGACGAGGTGACTAAGGAGTTAGCTGTTATGGATACCCAGTTGTTTCAGAGACCGGTCGATAACTTGCTGCATAGCTCCTATCACCCGCATCACTTGTTCCATGCGACAAAATACACAGCCCTGACCTGGGCGGAGTACTACACCGTCAAATTTCTATGGGCGTATACCCCTGACACTCTGGTGGCGATTACCGAAGCCCAAATGGCTAGCGTGCCAATAGAGCCTCAAGGTCACGATGCGGTGCGACTGTCCCTTTTGAGCCAGATTGCCAGCGAGATTTCACTGTCAATGGAGTTTGACACCAGCGAAGCGCAACGTGACAGCCTCATTCGCAGCAGCAATGGTCTGCTGCAATGGATAGGACTGAACGTTATCGAGCGGCAGTTAGAAAATCCGGGAGGGCTCGCCGCCGTGCTTCAATTGGTGGCTGACTTTTCCTACTCTAAGCAGGTCCAAGTCTTAGGCTGGATGGTTCATCGCGCCTCAGTGAGACCGAAGACTGCTGATATCTACACCTGCCTAGTAGCGGCACTCCATAGTGCGCTGCCGACGAAAATCTCCGCGGACGACCTGCTAAACCTGGTCGACTCGATGCGTGGGCATATGCGGCAACTGGCGTGGGCCGAGCCGTGGCTCTTCCAGGATGTTGTCTTCCCCTTGTTGCAAAATGACCGCGCCAACACAGACGATGCGTGCGAAATATGGGTTCGCGAGCTAGCGGCTTCGCTGGGGTCAGAACCGGGATACCAATCACTGCTGTTTAAACGAGAGCGCGAAGGCCAGACGACTAACATCACCGCGTTCCTCTTCGCGAATAGCAGCCCTGAGCGCCAGCAGACCACGCTGAAGTCGATGAAGGCAATCCTGAAGCGACAGCAACGGATCGTGCAACAGCCCCTCGCCAGCACCTCTGACTGGACACGATGGGACGATGCCATACAGGTCTCGATGTGGATTCTGACTTTTACTCGATGGAGTCAGTACTACCTGCGCGGGCGCAACATGGCGGACGATGAGCTGCAGGAGCTGTCGCGGGGCGCCCGAGAGCTTGCAATGGTCAGGCCTATGGACGAGTGGCGGTCGGAGGGCGCCGGCAAGCAGACCGAACTCGCCGCGTTCCTTGATCAAGTGGAGGAACTCCTGGCCTTGATCGACGAGCCGGAAAATGAACGTCAATAGTTGATTCAGCGGTGCCCTCAGATCAATCAGGTTTTGTCGCGGTAGCGCCGCCATGTTGAGCTGGTAGCGGAATTCGGGGCTCCCTCAATCTTCCACAGGTCCCAATGGCCGCACCGAACAAGCGAGTTAATACCATGCGCTTTATCCCTAACGGTCCGTCGCTACCTGATGAACTCCTAACTGCGAGAGATGCTGGTGACGTGCTGTTTTTCTGCGGCGCTGGCGTCTCGCGTGCCGAAGCGCATTTGCCGGACTTTGCGACTCTTGCTGAAAAGGTGCTCGACCTGCTCGGGTCAGCGCTCGATAGCCCAGCGCGTCGGTTATTCGACGCCGGACGAAGGTTTGAGAAAGAGAGCGGTATCACTGGCTTGGTTGCGACCGACCGGATCTTCGGGATGCTAGAGCGGGAATTCGAGCCTACAGATGTACGGGAGGCGGTAGCTATCGCGCTCAAGCCAGAGTCAGGCTATGGCCTTGCCGCACATCGTACTTTGCTCGATCTATCGCGAACTCGCGCTGGCGTTGCACGGCTCGTCACGACCAACTTCGATCTTCTATTCGAGGAGTGTGAGCCGGGGATCACCTCGTCCAACCCACCTCGACTGCCAGACCCACGCCGCGATATCGACTTTCGCGGCATTGTTCATCTTCATGGTCGAGTCGATACAGATTATCGTAGGGCTTGCGATGACGAGTTTGTGCTGTCGAGCGCAGATTTTGGCCATGCTTATCTGTCGGATGGCTGGGCGACCCGTTATATCCAAGCGCTTCTGCGGCGCTTTCGGATCGTGTTCGTCGGTTACTCAGCCGACGATCCGCCGGTCCAGTATCTGCTGGAGGCGCTCAATCGCTTTGAAAAGCCAGTCCATAAGCTTTATGCATTCCAATCAGGTAATGCGACGGAGGCGATGGCTCAGTGGGCGCATAAAGGAGTTGAGCCGATCGCATATGACAGCGCAAATGGCCACGCTGCGCTGTGGAAGACGTTGTGTGCCTGGGCCGAGCGCGCTCGCGACGTCGACGGCTGGCACGACCGGCTAATCATGAGCGCGTCCAAGGGGCCGATATTGATGCCTCCACATGAGCGCGGCATGATTGCACATCTTGCTTCGACCATAACCGGCGCCCGACTGCTGGCCGGTACTCATGACCCACTGCCCGCTGACTGGCTGAGCGTCTTTGATCGCAATGCCCGGTACGCACAAGCCGACAAGGTAAATAGTTATGACCAGACGAGCGATCGTTTCGACCCGTTCGAGGCGTTTGGTCTAGACAGCGATACGCCTCCAACCCCAATTGATCCCGATCAGCTTTTTACGAAGCGTGCGGTGCCAGAAAATGCTTGGGACGGCATCGCCTCACTGCCATCTGATCGTACAGATCTCTCGCCTGAGGAAGTCGCGCAATTGCGCGGAGTTCGCGCAGATGTTGCGGTAAGTCTCCCTCCGCGCCTTTGGCACATCGGCATATGGATCGTTAGAGTTGCGCATCAACCGGCAGCCCTATGGTGGGCGGCTAATCAAGCGCGGTTCCATCCGTCCATCCAGCAACGTATCGAATGGTCGCTGCGCCACGACGCAAGTCTTTATCCCCCGGCTGTGCGCGATGGTTGGCGCATCCTACTCGCGTGCTGGCAACAGAAAGTGTTTGATCCAGACCAATGCCGATATGATATTGAGGCCAGAGCGGAGCGTGAAGGTTGGTCACCCTCGCTCGTTCGAGAAGCTGTCGCCCTTTATCAACCGATGCTGACCGTTAAATCACGCTTTGGCGCCATGGCGCCCGAGGCGAATCCGGCACTTGAACTCAAAGCCATTATTCGGGCTGATGTGGAATATCCGCGACCGCATCAGACTCTTGATATTCCGCCAGACTTGCTCGGCTACGCTGTCACCCTGTTCCGCGAGAAGCTTGGATATGCCGTCCAGCTTGAGCGCGAGGTCAATGGTCACGACGATCTGTACTTTGACACGACGCGGCCAGATGATGGCGATGCCCTGGATGAGGATAGTTACGGGCTGACCGGCCACCTCGCTATTTTTACTAAAATGGTGGCGCGACTGACAGTGGAGGACCGCACAGCTGCGCGTAAAGAAGCCGCTCAGTGGTCTGGAATAAACGATCCGCTCTTTACCCGTTTACGTATTTGGGCTGCGGGACGCAACGACCTGACGACACCCGAGGAAGCTGGCCAGATATTTTTGGATCTTAACGAGGATACATTTTGGAAATCCAAGCAGAAACGGGATTTGCTGTTTTCCCTACGCGATAGGTGGTCCGAAATGCCCCCGTCGACGATCGCGGAGATTGAGTCACGCCTTCGCGATGGGAAAATCTCATGGGCAACGCAGCACGAAAATAGCGACGAACTTATCGCTCATTACAGACTCGACCGGCTCCATTGGCTCTCAACTCAGGGAGTCACTTTTTCCTTCGATTTTGATGCCGAAGTCTTGGCTCTGCGGGCTCTCGCTTCTGAGTGGACGGAACGTGCTGGCGCGAACACGGCCCAGCCCAATGTTTCGAAGATTCGGGGCATTGATATCCATACGAGTGCCACTCCCGTTGAGCAGTTGCCTATTAGTGAAGTCCTTGAAAAAGCAAAGGCTCTGGGGCATTACGATTTCGATTCACACATTCAGCGACAACCTTTTCGTGGCTTTGCCGAGAGGCGACCAGTACGTGCACTTAGCGTTCTGACCGACGCTGCGCGAAAGAGCACGTTCGAACCATGGGCGTGGAGCGCACTACTTTCTTCGGTAAGTAAGGTAACGACGTCGCCCCGCATGCTTTCGACTATAGGGCAGCGGCTGGCGCGTCTGCCGGCTGATAATCTGGCGGAGATACTCCATCCGGTCTCGGCATGGCTGAGCGACCAGCACGGGCGATTACTCGCCGACTTTCCGATAGTTTTCGATCTGGTCTGGGAAGCCATGGTTGTAGCACTCGTGGCGGCTCCTTCGGTGAAGCGGTATCCAAGACCTGATCGGGCGTGGGTCGATGAGGGGTTGAATAGTCCTGTTGGACGAATGGTGGATGTGCTGCTAAAGGATCCCGCCAAGACGACGTTTGAGCCTTGCTCGGGCATGCCGGAAGCCTGGAAACGCCGACTCGACAGACTGCTTGAACTGCCGGGCGATCATCGACCGCACGCCATCGCCATGATCACACCGCAACTTAACTGGCTATTTCACATCGATCCTAATTGGGTCCACGACCAACTACTGCCGCTCGCCAGCGGCAGAGGAAACGACAGTAACGCTTTCTGGGCGGGTTATTTCTGGCGCGCGCACACGCCACAACACTCTCTCTATCTGCTGCTAAAGCCTGGGTTTATTGCGCTCGCTAGCCAGTCAGGTCAGCGTCGGGACGAAGCAAGAATTCTGGTTGGCATGTTGTTGGCCGGCTGGGGCGGTACTGAGGACGCAATCAACGCCGAAAGCCTGATCTCAGACATTGAATTGCGCGATATTCTTATTCATGCCGAGGATGACCTGCGTGTGCAGATGCTCTGGCATCTCGAACGCTGGACCCTCGAATCGGGAAGCCGGTGGGGGGATCTCCTAGTACCTTTCCTTACACGAGTGTGGCCACGCCAGCGTGATGTCCGTACGGCATTGATATCGGGGCGCCTTGCTGAGCTTGCTTTGGCATTACCTGACCGATTTCCTGAGATCGTGGAGATTATCCTTCCAAGGTTGGTTCCAATAAAGAGCGCATCGCTGCGGTTCGCTCCGTCTATCGATCCTGAGTCGAGTATTGCCAAACAGCATCCGCAGGCACTCCTCAACCTACTCGGGGCCATTCTCACCGAGGAATCGGCCGATTGGCCGTACGGCGTCGAGAAACTATTGAGCCAGCTTGTTGCGCAGCCGGAGACCCGAGGCGAGCCAAGACTGGCAGAACTGCTTCGGGGGCAGCGTTAGCGTCAGATAAGTGGATGCTCAAAATGCTAATCACCAAAAAGGATTTTTGGCTATCCACTTCCCTAGGCACGCACGGTCCAATCTGCATTTTTGGCGATTGCGCAACGCGACATGCGGCGTTACTACTGACGCCAAAACGCGCTCGGTAAAAACTACCAAGCTTTCATGCTTCGATATATGCAGCGGATGGCAGTACCAACCGTAACATTTCTCATCATTCCAAAAAATGATGGCCTAATATATTATTTTATCAGAGTGCGGGAAGTTCCCCGCGATCAAGTTGCGACGGTGCAGGGTGACTGAGGGTAGCTCGCCGAAAGTATTCTTGTAGTACTCGGCGAAGCGTCCGAGATGCAGGAAGCCATAGTCGAGGGCGACTTCGGTGACGCTGCTTACTACCGCCTGCGAGTCGCTCAGACGAGCACGGATCGCCTCCAGCTTGCGGTGGCGTATGTAGCGCTTGGGTGTAGTGCCGGCGTGCTTGTCGAACAACACGAACAGCGAGTGCACACTCATGTGCGCCAGATCAGCCAGCCGCACAACACTTATGTCCTTCTTGAGGTTCATCTCAATGAGCTCAGCGAGGAGTTCGAATGACCGACACCCCCCCTGCAACGGCTCGCGACTAACGTCGCTGCCCGGTAAGCTTAGTAGTTTGCTAACGATAATTTTAGCATAATGCTCCTGTACCTGAAGAGGAGTGGCTGGCTCAGTTTCCGCCTCTTGACAGACTAGGCTCAGCAGATTGAAGAAGCCATCCAGCTGCTTGAGGCGGTGAACCGGGGCGAAGACCACCCCTGCGTCGGGGTGACTCCAGTGGTTCTCGCCGCAGACCTTGTTAATGAAGGAGGCCGGCAGCTTGATGATGAACTTCTCGTAGTCGTCCGAGTAGGTCAGGTCGAACGAAGCATCAGGGTTAAGCAGCAGCAACTCGCCTGGGGCGAAGCAGTGTTCCTGTCCGCGGCTGCGCCACAGGCAGTGCCCCTTGAGCAGGAAATGCAAATGGTAAACGGCCTCCCGCTCTGGCGAGGTGATTTGCACTCCATTGCCGTAACTCATCTGAAACAGATCCAAACTGCCAATGGTCTTGTGTTTCAGGCTCGCCTGCGGATAGCTGGTGTGGTGCTGGCTCACCCGGTGAGGGCCAGCATGCTGGTTAGCATAGCTCGAAACGGCATCGGGATCAGTATTGACGAAAACTTGGCTGTTCTCACCTAGCAGATAAAAGTCCATAATTCAAAACGCTCTTATATTTATTATACGCACTGAACAAAGCCCAAGCCCAAGCCCAAGGCACTACGTTTTTTAAATTTGTATTCCAATTTTATGTTGTTAGCAACTGCTCTCGCAAAAAAAGTTAGTCAGGGCGGCCGCAAAAACTGGATACGGTTTACGGCAGCCGCCAGCCTTCGGGTCATACGGTTCGATCAACGCCAACAAACCACTCCAGGACGTCCACCTGATCCATTTCGGTAAGGACGCGTTCACGGCGGGTTTGCTTGCGCTTGCTGGCATATCCGAAGTCGGAAAAGCTCATCTGGTTCATGAAGGACTCGGGTCAGGTGATGAGTCTGTATTTCAGCACGTTTGAGGACTTGTTCGGAGAGTTCCTAGTGTGCTGTTTTCGAAATAACTTTTCTGCATCTTTGGCTACACTTTCCCTGTCATTCAGCACTCGGGGGAACGCAAGTGAACGCCCAAGAGATTGTCCTTAGTCCAGAAGAACAGACCGAACTGAACCGTCGTGTACGCTCAGCCACCATCAGTCAGCGCGACGGCCGTCGCGCCCGAGTGATCCTGCTGGCAGCCCAAGGTTGTTCAAGGGTGGACATCGCTCGCTTGACCGGTTTCTCACTCCCCACGATCACCTGTTGGTGCCAGCGTTTTCAGACGCTGCGTCTAGAAGGCCTGCTCGACAAGCCTGGCCGCGGACGCAAATCCTCCCTTCCTCCCGACACGGTCCGTCGCGTACTCGAACAGGTCACCAAGCCCCGTATTGGCGAACCCCGCTGGAGCTGCCGAAGCATGGCTCGTGCCGCCAGCATATCGGCGACCACCGTCCACAAGCTATGGGCTGCCAATGACTTGAAACCTCATCTGACACGTATCTTCAAGGTGTCCAACGATCCGCAGTTCGAGGAGAAATTCTGGGATGTCATCGGGCTGTATCTGGCCCCGCCAGGCAAGGCGTTGGTGCTCTGTTGCGACGAAAAAAGTCAGGTTCAAGCCTTGGAGCGCACCCAGCCTGGGCTGCCGTTGGGGATCGGTCATATCCAAACAAAACCCCATGACTACACTCGCCACGGCACGGTCACGCTGTTCGCGGCGCTGGATTATCTCCAGGGCAAACTGATTAGTAGCATCGAGCGCCAGCACCGCCATCAGGAGTGGTTGGCGTTCCTCAAGAAAATCAACAAGGAAACGCCCAAACACCTCCAGCTGCATCTGATCGTGGACAACTACGCGACGCACAAACATGCAAAAGTGAAGGCTTGGCTGGCGAAACATCCGCGTTTCCATGTGCACTTCACTCCGACCTCAAGCTCCTGGATGAACATGGTCGAGCGGTTTTTCATGGACATTACTGTGTTCTTGCGCGACGGTAGTTTCTGCTCGGTACGTGAGCTGGGAAGCTCGATTACCACCTTCCTGGCATTACGAAACACGCAACCGACCCGGTACATATGGAACGCAAAGGGAGAGGAGATTGTGAGCAAGATCCGGCGAGCACGCGATGTGATAGACGCGCGGATGAAAGGGTAAGATATTTCGAAAACAGCATACTAGGGTCTGTTCCCGTTTCACATGGGTAGCCAGAGTAAGGCGCAGGCCATGGCCACTACACTTTCGTAATTTGTCTTGAGCTTGTCGAAGCGTGATGCGACCGCCCGGTAATGCTTCAGCCGGGCAAAAGCGTTTTCTACCAGGTGCCGATTGCGGTAAAGCCCTCTATCCAGATCCGCGCTACCTTTCACTGAGTTGCGTTTTCTGGGAATCACGGCTTTGGCACCTTGTTGTTCAACCTGTTCCCGTATGGCCTCACTCATAGCCCTTGTCCGCAATGATCGCTTGCGCAGCGGGAACCTTGGCAATCAAGGCAGGCGCCTGTGTGCAGATCGTTGATCTGGCCTCCCGTGATCTCAAACACGACGGGCAGCCCGCAGGCACCTACAGCCAGGTGAATCTTGCTGGTGTTGCCTGCTCGACTTTTCCCGATTGCCTGATCCATACCGCCGGCAGCCCCTGCACTGTGCTGGTGGGCTTTGGCATAGCTGCCATCGATGAAAACCCACTCCATATCAGGATCAGCCACAAGCGTTTGAAACACCTTGAGCCACTTGCCTGAGGTCGACCACGCATTGAAGCGCTTGTAGACCTTGCTCCAGCCGCCGAATGCTTCGGGCAAGTCTCTCCAGGGACAGCCTGTGCGCATGCGATACAGCATGCCTTCGACGGTTATCCGTAGATCACGCTTGTTGTAGATGGTCTTGTGCAGCAGAATTTCCCGCAGCTTCGACCAGTGCTCATCGCTGAGCATCAATCGGGGCATTGCAAACTCGTATTGGTGTTGTGTGAGAACTACAACGATACGAGTTTTCTCTTATGGATCAATGGGTTAGTACGAAACGGGAACAGGTCCTAGGATATTTCCAAAAAACGGATATCGATAATTAAATAACGGATATCCCCCCGTATCTCCATATCGTAGTCTTAACAACAAATAACAGCGGAGAGTGAAGGTATCTACCCAGCGCGAAGTGTCCGCATACATTAGGCGCGCGACTCGAAGCAAGCTCTTGAGTGCCTTCAGAGTAATCCCGGTGGTTTCACTCACCCATACTGATCGGAGCAAGGCGCCAAGAGTCGCAACAGTACGGCGTGACAGTAAGCCAGACCCAGTAACAAGACGGGGTGGAAGTGGTGTAATGCGTCAGCGCGACATGGAGTTGCGCGGATTTACGGCATGGGCACTTTGATCAGTACTTTCTCACGGTATTCTAATGTGCAGTTTCACCTATTTCAGGTGCGTGTTGGGCTATAGATTTCAGAGATTCGTAAATTGGATTTTTACGGTAATGCGCCAGCATCATGGGTATTGGCTTTCGGCGCGGAAAGATAAAAAATTGGTTATCTTGGCTCTAGCTAGAGCATCATGAAGGAGACTTAGGTCATGAGTTCAACAATAAAAATAGAAGCGCAGGAAGTCCCTTTAAAATGGGTGAGAAACTGGTCTCCCGATGAGGTTCGTGCACTCGTTGATCAGGAAAATGGGTTGCTTGATCCCCGTATCTACTCCGATCAGGATCTGTACGAGATTGAGCTTGAGCGAGTTTTTGCCCGATCCTGGTTGCTGCTAGGGCACGAGGGGCATATTCCCAAAGCCGGGGACTACCTGACCACCTACATGGGTGAAGACCCCGTCATCGTAGTGCGGCAGAAGGACCGCAGCATCAAGGTGTTCCTCAACCAATGTCGGCACCGTGGAATGCGCCTTGAACGCTCGGACTTTGGCAATGCCAAGTCATTCACCTGCACTTATCACGGCTGGGCCTACGACACTGCCGGTAATCTGGTGAATGTGCCCTATGAAAAAGAGGCCTTTTGTGACAAAAAGGAGGGGGACTGTGGCTTCGACAAGGCTGATTGGGGGCCGTTGCAGGCTCGTGTGGACACCTACAAAGGGCTGATTTTTGCCAATTGGGATGCCGAAGCGCCTGACCTCTTGACTTATCTAAGCGATGCTACTCCATACATGGACGTGATGCTCGATCGCACAGAGGCGGGCACCCAGGTCATCACTGGCATGCAAAAGACGGTGATTCCCTGCAACTGGAAATTTGCCGCCGAGCAGTTCTGCAGTGACATGTACCATGCTGGCACGGTAGCGCATCTGGCTGGTGTTGTGTCCAGTCTGCCGCCTGATATGGACCTGTCCCAAGTGAAGTTACCTACATCTGGAAATCAGTTCCGGGCCAAATGGGGCGGCCACGGAACAGGCTGGTTCAATGATGATTTCTCACTTCTTGGAGCCATTATGGGCCCCAAGATTGTCGACTACTGGACCAAGGGTCCTAACGCCGAGCGTGCACAAGAACGATTAGGGGATAAGCTCCCGGCGAATCGCATGGTTGCGCAGCATATGACCATCTTTCCGACCTGCTCATTTCTGCCGGGAATCAATACGATCCGTACTTGGCACCCGCGCGGCCCTAATGAGGTCGAAGTCTGGTCTTTCATCTTAGTGGATGCTGATGCACCTGAAGAAATTAAGGAAGAATATCGCCGGAAGAACATCTTTACCTTCAATCAAGGGGGAACCTACGAGCAGGATGACGGCGAAAACTGGGTTGAGGTTCAGCGAGGGTTGCGCGGTCATATGGCTAGAAGTCGACCTTTTTGTGCTCAGATGGGGGTCGGTGTGCCGAACAAAAACACCCCGGACTTTCCTGGCAACACCAGCTACGTTTATAGCGAGGAAGCCGCACGTGGGTTCTACCATCACTGGAGTCGCATGATGTCCGAGCCAAGCTGGGACACGCTGAAACCTTGAGCGGGTTAAGTGATCGAAGAAAAGCAATAGTGTTTTTATCGTGCTACCAATTTGTTAGGTAAGGATTTTAGCCGGACTCATGGTTGCTGTAAGTTCGTGAAAGCTTTTTATTCAGGTTCATGCAAAACGTACAGCTTTTAGTTGGGTGATAATCTTATTAAGGTTTTTAGTTTTATGTGTGAGCGGATAACTCCAGTCGCCCAATATATGCATATAGGATATTAACTATGCCATCCACTGATTTGACCCAGGCCTTTGAATGGCCAGAGAAAGCCGTTAGTCTTGAGTTGCAAAACTCAGTTGAACAGTTCTACTACCGCGAAGCGCAGTTGCTTGATCATCAACGATATGAGACCTGGTTGACTTTGCTGGCCGAAGACATTCAATACTGGATGCCAATCCGTACTAGCCATACCTCCCGAAACAAGGCGTTGGAGTACGTGCGCGCGGGTGGCAATGCCCATTTTGACGATACATATGAGAGTATGCGCGCGCGTATTCGTGGAAGAGTTTCGGGGTTGAACTGGACGGAAGATCCGCCATCGCGCAGTCGGCACATTGTCAGTAACGTGATCGTTCGCGAAACTGAGGATCCCAATACGGTGGAAGTTAGTTCTTCATTCCTTTGTTACCGCAACCGATTGGAGCGAATGACGGATATCTATGTTGGCGAGCGTCGGGACGTACTGCGCCGTGTAAGCAACGGCCTAGGATTTAAGATTGCCAAGCGGACGATCTTGCTTGATCAGAGCACGATAACAGCTAACAATCTCAGCTTGTTTTTCTAAAGAAAGAGCGTTGGCCACTCACTATTAATCGCACCGCTCGGGCTTTGTTAGTGGGGTGCGATTAAAAGAGACGGCTATGAGGAAAGTACGCATTTTTTATCGGCATAAGAGTTTTTTACATCAAAGATCTCATGGGTGCGTTTTCTTTTAGAACCTTGGGGTTGTTCGATATGATGTATCCAAGCGTCTAACTGCACATTCGCGAGTCGGTTCTCACCCAGCGGTAGGATGCTTAGGGTTTTGTTGGCCTGCAATTGGGTGCCATCCGCGTGATTGCCTTGTTGGGCGCACGCGAACCAAGCCGCTACGGTGTTGTTATCTAAGTGGTCATTGCAATGGGAAGTGCAGATGGCATTTGGGGTTTTTACAGTATTGTGCGGAGTTACGAAGTGTTGTGGTTCAGGATGTTAACGCTGATGATGCGTTTTGGCTATATTGCCTAGGGCTTGCGCGCCTACTATGCATCCACATTGAAATACTGATGCGATCTTGGAATGCATCAGTTGTCTGATGTGCTGGTTTGGTATTTCGCTTAATCAGGAATTAAAATTAATTATAAGAGTGAGTAAGTAGTATGGCGTTTTCCAGAGTTTGTGACTTGTCGGATGTTCCCATGGGTGACGCTTTTAAGGTTGGAGGTGACGGCGAAGCCGTCGCAATTTTCAACGTCGATGGAGATTTGTTCGCAACACAAGACCATTGTACCCATGGCGATTGGTCGCTGTCCGAAGGCGGCTATCTAGACGGTGACGTTGTCGAATGCTCGCTGCACATGGGCAAGTTTTGTGTTCGCACGGGCAAGGTCAAAGCAGCACCGCCTTGTGAGCCACTGAAAATATTTCCGATTCGAATCGATGGTAACGATGTGTATGTCGATTTGGATGCTGGGTATCTAGCGCCATGATTAAAACCATAGTAATTATTGGCGCGGGCTTGGCTGGCGCAACTGCTGCGCGCTCCCTTCGCGCCCAAGGATATCAGGGCAAGATCCATATGGTCGGGGAGGAGGCTCATGTGGCTTACGATCGCCCCTCCCTATCCAAGGACGTTTTGGCTGGCAAGCTGGTCGAGCCCCGTTTGATCATGGACCCCTTTTGGTATGCATCGGCCGATATCGATCTCCATCTTGGGGTGCGCGTGACCGGTATTGATGTGGTCAGCCGCCAGGTACTTTTCGAATCCGGTGATACTTTGGCCTACGACCGATTGCTGCTGGCTACCGGCGCGCGCGCGCGGCGCATGGCGATCATGGGATGCGAATTGGCCGGCATCCACACCTTGCGTGACAGCGCCGACAGTTTAGCGCTGCGGCATGTGCTTGAGCCGGGTAAGTCGCTGGTCATTGTTGGCGGTGGCCTGATCGGTTGCGAGGTGGCGACCACCGCCAGCAAGGCCGGTACCAAGGTAACAATTCTGGAGGCTGGCGACGAACTGCTGCTGCGTGTGCTGGGCCACAAAATTGGGGCCTGGGGCCGAACCGAGCTTGAGCTCATGGGCGTCCGGGTTGAGCTGAACGCACAGGCATCGCACTTCGAGGGCAAGGGACACGTGTGTGCCGTCGTCTGCGCTGATGGGCGTCGGGTGGCCGCTGACGCAGTGCTCATCAGCATCGGTGCAGAGCCAGCCGACGAGCTAGCCCGGGCGGCCGGCATAGCATGTGAACGCGGCGTGCTGGTTGATGCGACGGGTGCAAGTTCGTGCCCGGAGGTGTTTGCCGTCGGTGACGTAGCAGTCTGGCCTTTGAGGGCCGGCGGACAGCGCTCGCTGGAGACCTATCTGAACAGCCAAATGCAGGCTGAAACAGCTGCCGCGGCCATGCTAGGCACGCCTGTCCCGGCCCCTCAGGTGCCAACCTCGTGGACTGAGATTGCGGGGCATCGAATGCAGATGATTGGCGACCTCGGAGGTCCCGGAGAAATCGTCCTGCGCGGTGACATACAAAATGGTCAACCGTTGGTGCTGTTCAGGCTCCTTGATGGCCGTATTGAAGCAGCAATAGCGATCAATGATGTGAAAGAATTTTCCATTGCGACCCGCTTGTTGGTTGGCCGGGTTCCTGTTTCGGCCAAACAGCTGCAGGACGCTAGCTTGAACCTGCGGGAATTGCTGAAAGCTAAAGCGCAGAGATGCACATGACCGGCGATTTCCTTTAACCATTATAAGCAGAGCTCAAGACATGAGATTGACAGGTGAAGTGATATTGATAACGGGTGGTGCCGCTGGACTGGGGCGCGCTCTTGTGGATCGGTTCGTGGCCGAAGGTGCCAAGGTGGCTGTGCTCGACAAGTGCGCGGAACGCCTGCAACAGTTGGAATCGGATCATGGCGAAGAAGTGGTATGCATCGTCGGCGATGTGCGCTCTCTGGAAGACCAAAAGCGAGCTGCCAACTGTTGCATTGCTAAGTTTGGGAAAATCGACACTTTGATCCCCAACGCCGGTATCTGGGATTACAACACGCCATTAGTCGATCTGTCTGAAGATAGTATCGATATTGCATTTGATGAAGTGTTTCAGATCAATGTCAAGGGTTATATCCATGCCGTCAAGGCCTGTCTGCCGGCCTTGGTCGCGAGTCGTGGCAGCGTGATCTGCACGATCTCGAATGCAGGTTTCTACCCCAATGGCGGAGGCCCTCTTTACACGGCGGCCAAGCATGCGGTCGTGGGCTTGGTGCGCGAACTGGCATTCGAGCTGGCACCGTATGTGAGGGTCAATGGCGTGGGGGTGGGTGGTATTAGCACGGATTTGAGAGGACCTTGCTCGCTGGGTATGAGCGAGCAATCGATATCGAGCCTGCCGTTGGCTGAGTTGCTGCAGGACGTACTGCCAATTGGCCGTATGCCTGACGCTGAAGAATATACAGGCGCCTATGTGTTTTTCGCTACGCGGTGCGACTCGGTACCGGCCACC
This sequence comes from Pseudomonas sp. ASL8, assembly GCF_056680355.1. Classification (NCBI taxonomy): domain Bacteria; kingdom Pseudomonadati; phylum Pseudomonadota; class Gammaproteobacteria; order Pseudomonadales; family Pseudomonadaceae; genus Pseudomonas; species Pseudomonas sp. ASL8. The sequence goes on from NZ_CM155278.1 coordinate 3,644,762, forward strand.
GGGGCCTTGCTGAATTACGACGGTGGCATGGGCGTTCGCGGAATTTTTTCCGCGGTAGGTGGTAAAGATCTTCTCGAAAAACTGAACATCAATTAAGGAGATGACAATGTGCATCAAAAGCCTAGGTTACATGGGTTTCTCTGTAAGTGATGTGCCAGCATGGCGTTCTTTCCTCTCCGAAAAAGTGGGTTTGATGGAGGTCATCGGCTCCGATGATAGTGCTCAATACCGCATGGATTCACGCAGTTGGCGGATTGCCGTGCAAAAGGGAGAGGCTGATGATATAGCGTTCGCCGGTTATGAAGTGGCCAATCCGCTGGCGTTGCAGCAGATGACGGCGCGGTTACGGCAGGCTGGTGTCCAGGTGAAGACCGGCGACACTGAGTTGGCAGAGAAACGTGACGTGATGGAACTGATCTCTTTTGAAGATCCATTTGGAATGCCGCTGGAAATCTACTATGGGGCTACCGATTATTTCGAGCGGCCTCTCGTTTCTGGTACAGGTATCACGGGATTCCTGACTGGCGCACACGGTGCAGGGCATTATCTTTACGCTGTACCGAATATTGAAGAGGCACTAGCTTTTTATACAGGAGTGCTGGGCTTCCAGATGTCTGACGTCATTGATATCGCGATGGGCCCGGATTTGACTGCGCGAGGATACTTCTTACATTGCAACGGACGCCATCACACAATAGCGATCGCAGAGGCTCCGTTACCAAAGCGCATTCACCATTTTTTGCTGCAGGCCTTGACGCTTGATGATATGGGGCATGCATATGACCGTCTTGATGGAATAGGTGGTAAAACCACCGACTCCAATCTTGGGGATAGCACTTCTAGCTGCATTACGGCGACGATCGGACGCCACGTTAACGATCACATGGTTTCCTTCTATGCCCAGACGCCATCCGGCTTTGAACTTGAGTTTGGCTGGGGGGCGCGAGATGTCGATGATCAGTCTTGGGTGATGACGCGGCATAAGCGGACCGCTATGTGGGGTCACAAGCCCTTGCGCAGCAAGTCTCAGAAATCCTGAAAAATGCAACTTGTCCTAAGTGAGACTCTATTGTAGTCCTGCGCTTGCTTTTTATTATGCCGCAGGAGTTGGATTTGGGTTTCGATCTTATCAAGTTCGATCAGGCTAGAAAGAAGGCTGAGTCAGCTATGGCGTTCGGGGGGGGGTGAAGTTTAGGATGACGACTTGAGAATGTTGCCCTCCAAAAAGAAATAAAGAACTATTTATTAATCAATGGAAGCCACGGCCGATATGTTACCTGAACTCATCCAAACTCTCGGCGACGAGCTCTACTCTGCCCTGTGCACACGCACAATGGTAGAGCCGCTGACTAGCCGTTATCCCAATATCACTATTGAAAATGCATACCACATCCAGCTGCGTATGATTTCTCGCCGCCTACAGGCCGGCGAACGCATCGTCGGCAAGAAAATCGGCGTCACCAGTGCCGCAGTGATGAACATGCTAGGCGTGCGCCAACCCGACTTTGGTTACATGCTCGATGGCATGATCCACGACGACGGCGCAGATGTTGACATTGCTATGCTTATCCAGCCAAAGGCTGAAGGCGAAATCGCCTTCGTGCTTAAGAAAGACTTGATGGGGCCGGGGGTCAGTGCTGCCGACGTGTTGGCCGCCACCGAAGGCGTTATGGCCTGCTTCGAGATCGTCGACTCACGTATCACCGATTGGAGAATCAAGATCCAGGACACCATCGCCGACAACGCATCCTGCGGGATCTTCGTGCTCGGTGACCGCATGGTCGATCTGCGCGGGCTCGACCTGCGGACTTGCGGTATGGTTTTGGAAAAAAACGGCGAAACGGTGGCTACCGGAGCAGGCGCCGCAACTATGAACTCACCTGTCAACGCGGTAGTTTGGCTCGCAAACACACTGGGCAAGCTGGGCATCTCGCTGAAAGCCGGCGAAGTGATTCTGTCCGGGGCACTCGGTGCGATGGTGCCCGTCAAGGCCGGCGACAACTTGCATGTCGCGATAGGTGGCATCGGTTGCTGTTCAGTTCGTTTTCATTAAAAAAGAGAGGATGTCAGATGATGAAAGTTAAATGCGCACTCATCGGCCCGGGGAACATTGGAACCGACTTGCTTTATAAGTTGCAGCGCAGCACGGTGCTGGAGCCTGTTTGGATGGTCGGTATCGACCCTACTTCCGAAGGCTTGCAGCGCGCTGCCGCCATGGGATTGAAAACTACCTCCGATGGGGTTGATGGTCTTTTGCCGCATGTCGCAGCAGATGGGATACAAATTGCCTTCGATGCCACCTCGGCTTATGTACATGCAGAAAATTCACGCAAGCTTAATGAGCTGGGCGTGATGATGATCGATTTGACCCCGGCTGCTATCGGCCCCTTTTGTGTGCCGCCGGTGAATCTGCTCAAACATGTCGGTCAGCGTGAATTGAATGTCAATATGGTGACCTGCGGCGGCCAGGCCACTATCCCGATGGTCGCTGCGGTATCGCGTGTACAGCCGGTAGCTTACGGCGAGATCGTAGCTACCACGGCATCCAAATCGATAGGCCCCGGAACCCGCTCCAATATTGATGAGTTTACCCGCACCACATCCCGTGCAGTTGAAATCGTCGGCGGAGCTAAAAAGGGCAAGGCTATCATCATCATTAACCCGGCCGAGCCGCCGATGATGATGCGCGATACCGTTCATTGCCTGACCGAAACCGAACCTGATCGAGAAAAAATCACTGCGTCGGTGCACGCAATGATTAAGGAAGTCCAGAAATACGTGCCCGGTTACAAGCTGGTCAACGGTCCGGTATTTGACGGCAAGCGCATCTCGCTGTTCCTGGAAGTTGAAGGTCTGGGCGATTACCTACCCAAATATGCTGGCAACCTTGACATCATGACTGCCGCCGCTGTCCGCACTGCGGAGATGTTCGCCGAAGAAGTTCTCAGCGGAAAACTTACACTTGACTCGACGAAAAAGAAGCAAAAATAACTGCTCCGTGAGGAATAAACATGGCACTCAAAGGCAAAAAAATTACCGTTCATGACATGACACTGCGTGACGGCATGCACCCGAAGCGGCACCAAATGACGCTGGAGCAAATGACCAGCATCGCACAGGGCCTGGACGCTGCTGGCGTGCCGCTGATTGAGGTCACTCATGGCGACGGTTTGGGCGGCTCGTCAATCAACTATGGCTTGCCCGCGCATACCGACGAGGAGTATCTGTCGTCGGTGATCCCACTGATGAAGAAAGCAAAAGTGTCTGCGTTGCTACTGCCCGGTATTGGCACCGTAGATGATCTGAAGATGGCATATGAATTGGGTGTAAGTACTATTCGTGTGGCTACCCATTGCAGCGAGGCCGATGTCTCGCAGCAGCATATTCAATATGCTCGCAAGATAGGAATGGACACGGTCGGCTTTCTGATGATGGCGCACATGGCATCGCCCGAGCAACTACTGGAACAAGCGCGGCGTATGGAAAGCTATGGTGCCAACTGCATCTATTGCACCGATTCGGCTGGCTACATGCTGCCGGAAGATGTTAAAGCACGCATAGGGCTACTGCGCGAGAAACTTAATCCTGAAACTGAACTCGGTTTTCACGGCCATCACAATCTGGCGATGGGTGTGGCTAACTCGTTGGTGGCGGTAGAATACGGGGCTAACAGGATCGACGCCGCAGCGGCCGGACTCGGTGCCGGTGCAGGCAATACGCCGATGGAGGTTTTCATCGCGGTCTGCGCCCGATCGGGGATTGAGACCGGGGTTGATGTGTTCAAAATCCAAGACGTAGCAGAAGACCTTGTGGTACCGATGATGGACTTCCCGATCCGGATCGATCGCGACTCGCTTACGCTGGGTTACGCCGGTGTATATGGTTCGTTCCTACTGTTTGCCAAACGTGCTGAGAAACAATACGGGGTGTCGGCACGTGACATTCTGGTTGAGATGGGGCGGCGCGGCATGGTCGGTGGCCAGGAGGATATGATCGAAGATACGGCGCTGACCATGGCGCGGGCCCGCAGTCTAGCGTCACTCTAGTGGAGTGAGTTATTAGTTCATTAATTTATCGTCTGTATACAAAAGCTTGAGCGAGTTATCGAATATATAAAATAGATTGTAAAATTTATTAGTTGTGTCACTACATCTTCTAATTTGAAGTGTACTGTCTTCTATGCTTCTGATTTTTTCATGTAAATTTCGGGTGGTAACACTACTTCGGCGATATGCATTTGCAGCAAGTGCGAGGGAACGCATTTGTTTGCGATAAACAAGAAAGGGGAAGGCTGGAAAATCTTCATCCGGACATAAATTATAATTTTTCTTATAAATATAAGAGATAGAAAAATGAATCAAGGACTTATTCGGGCTATAACCATTGCGATATCGGCAACTGCCTCTCAAGCGACACTGGCTAGCAGCGATGTATTTCGGTTCGTTGGGTATGGCCCAGTGTCGAGTGCGATGGGGGGGGCTGCGACGGCGTTTGATGTGGGCGCGGCTGGTATGATGACGAATCCTGCAACGCTTTCTTTGATGGCGCCAGGTTCTGAAATTCATCTAGGCCTAGATGTTATCGTTCCTGATTTATCAGTTAAGAATCAAGCAACAGGAGAAACTGCCTCCTCCAATGATCACTCCAAAAACCGCGGCCCTTATGCGGCTCCCCAACTGGCTTTTACGTATCGCGGTGGCCCCTGGGCATTTGGCCTAGGTGTCTTCGCCCAAGGTGGGGTGGGAACGGAATATGGAGCCAAGAGTTTTCTTTCTCGCGCTACCGGGGGACTTGATACAGGTCTCGAGAATTCGAGTCGCCTACTGACCTTGAACATTCCCTTTGCGGCGAGCTACGAAGTCAATGATAGGCTGACTGTGGGGGCGAGTGTTGATGCCGTGTGGCAGGGCTTGAACCTGGATATGTTGATGGGCGCGGACCAGCTTGGTTCGCTGATCGGGGCTGGGCGGGTGAGTGGCAGCCTTGTTCCTGTGCTTGGGGAACTACCTGACTTGCGCGGCGCTCATTTGAGTTTTACCAAGAACCAGCCAGTGGCGAGTGGTGCGGATGCGTGGGGTGTTGGCGGACGCATAGGTATGATATATAAAATCACGCGAGCTACGATTTTTGGTGCCGCGTATTCCATGGAGAGCAAGTTAGCTGACATGGAAGGTAATGCAACTCTTACGGCAGTAGACGCTGTAGTCGGCCAGGTTGCGCTGTCAGGCAAGATTAAGATACGTGACTTTCAAACTCCCGCGCAATTGAATCTGGGTATAAGCCATCAGCTTAGTGACCAATGGCTGATTGCTGCCGACGTTTCCCGGATATTCTGGAAGCACGCAATGAAAGATATTGATGTTGATTTTGTTGCAGATAATGGCTCGAATATAAATATTTTATTGCCGCAGAATTATAGGGATCAGACCGCTCTATCGTTTGGCGCTGCCTATCAGACTGGCAAGTGGACGCTGCGAGGAGGGGGGCGCTTAGCGACTCAGGCGTTGCGCTCCGATACTATGTTAGCGGTAATTCCTTCTATTCCTACCACGTTCGGCTCTGCAGGGTTTTCTTATCAATTCACGCGGGCAAGCAAGATGGACTTTGCCTGGATCCATTCTTTTAAAAAGGAGATGGATAACTCCAGCCAGCCCAATACATCCGAGCCAATAAGGGTGGCGCATGCTCAGGATAGTATAAGTACGGCTTATGTTTACGAATTCTGAATATCCCGCCCTTTCTTTAGGGCGAAGACAGCATCCATGGCATTTCATGAGTTGGATAGTGTCCTTGCCATGATACGTTGGTGCTTTTCTATTTATTTAGTTCAACGCATAAATAATTTTTAGTGACCGAGGATAGAAAAATGGCTAATCCTGAAATAGGTAAGAGTATTGTAGCTGCTGGTATTCAAACAAATTATCACGATCTTGGTGAAGGGGCGCCGGTACTCCTCGTTCATGGCTCCGGCCCCGGCGTAAGTGCTTATGCCAACTGGAGACTGACGATGCCTGCCCTGAGCAAGAACTTTAGAGTTATTGCCGCAGATATAGTTGGTTTCGGCTTCACACATAGGCCTGAAAACTATACTTACTCCATGGATAATTGGGTCAAGCACATCATTGGCGTCATGGATGCCTTGGAAATTGAAAAAGCCCACATCGTAGGTAACTCGTTTGGCGGGGCACTGGCGATTGCAATTGCGATACGGCATCCGGGGCGGATAGACCGCATGGTACTGATGGGGGCAGCTGGAACGCAATTCGAACTCACGGATGGTTTGGATGCGGTTTGGGGTTACACGCCGTCAATCAAAAACATGCGTGATCTCCTCGACATTTTCGCCTATGACCGTAGCTTGGTCAGCGATGAATTGGCCAGGCTACGATATGAAGCGAGTATTCAGCCAGGCTTCCAAGAATCTTTTTCCCGGATGTTTCCAGCACCGCGTCAGCGCTGGGTAGCCGCTCTGGCTAGTTCGGATGCAGATATAAAAGGGCTTTCCAACGAGACACTGATTATTCATGGACGCGAGGATCAGGTGGTTCCGCTATCCAGCAGTCTGCGTTTAGTCGAAATCATTGAACGTGCACAGTTGCATGTTTTCGGGCGTTGTGGGCACTGGACACAAATTGAGCAGGCCGACCGATTCAATCGGCTTGTGGTCGAGTTTTTTGATGAGGCTAGCGTAGTGCCTAAACTGGATGTCTTGTAAGTTCGAGTGGTTCGCAAAGGCGGATGCGACTTTGGCTCCGCCAATACCACCCCGCTTGGCAACTTAGCTTTATATTTTAGGTTGAGTTTTCTGCGCGGGGCCTCAGGAAAGGGCTGGAATAGTCTCATTTTTCGCGCTTATTCTGTCTGGATTTAAGGCGCAAAAAAAGACGTCTGCGGACGTCTTTAGATGTAGATTTGGTGGAGCCGGGAGCAGTCCAAGTGTGGGGTGTGAAATACGCATCGCCTTCCGGGCATGTGATGCCCTGCAGGATTACTACATGATCCTAGACCAAGGCTCGGCAAATGGCCAGGTTTCCTCCTATCCCTGACGACCGCTTTCACTCTTTGGGTAAACATTAAATAATAAATTAAAGGCGGAATCCCTCGTATGGTCATGAGGTTGGTTATTGACTCGGTCGGCCTAGATCTAATCGCTATCCTTGTTGCTAGGATCACAGTTCTGATGTGGAGGGTCGAAGGAGAATTGACCGGCAATTGGTTGAAAAGGGCTGACTTATTCAGAGTCTTCTTAAGGGCTGTGCATTCGAAACGCAAAACTATAATTTTATAATAAAAATAAGGGGATGATTGTGGAAGATAGTGATCGTATGCTGGGAGGGCTTGGTGTTCAATTCAAGTTGATGCTCAGTTTTTCCCTGGTTATTAGTGTTGGGATGATTGTCACATTTTCTGGATTTTACAGTGTTTACGCACTCTCTGGTCTGCTAGAAAAAAGTGGGCTTATTGGTGATCTTAAGGTAGAAGTTCGAAATCTAAAGGCAGTGGAAAGACAATACCTGCTTCTTCATGACGAACAAACTTTTCAGGATAGGAACTCTGCAGTGGAGCGGATAAACAGTAGCATTGAAATAGCGTTGCCTTTGTTTGTGTCTCCGGCGGCAAATGACTTAAATGGATTGGCTGGCGAGCTAGTTGCCCATGATCGGACGTTTTCTGGACTGGTCCGCGCTTCAGTGCCTAATAATTCCGGATTGGCGCAGGGAGTGCTAGTTACTTGGAGTGAAGAAACTGAACAATTGGCTGGTCAATATGCGAGCTTGGAGAAGTCGGTAGACAAGCTGATGTCGGATCTGGTCAGGGATCGTGATGATAAGGTGGCTTTGATATACGCGCTCTTGGCTGGCGCTTCAGTGATTGCTATATTAATCGCCGTGTGTGGTGTCTGGTTCATATCGCGTCAATTGGTTCCTCCTCTAAAAGCCACTGTTCGGTTGGCTGAGCGTATTGCCTCTGGTGACTTGGTCGATGTGGAGGAAAGCTGCCGTAACGACGAGATAGGGCAGTTGCAAAGCGCTACTCGTAAAATGGCGAATGGTTTACGTCATCTCGTAGGAGACATCAATCAGGGAGCTTCGCAATTGGTTGCTGCCTCCGAGGGAATTTCGTCGATTTGCGCGCAGGCTCAAATTGATAATGAGCAGCAGAAGTTTGCAATAGCACAGGTCTCTGCTGCTGTAAATGAACTGGTGATAACCGTTCAAGCGATTGCGCAAAGCACAGAGGAAGCAGCCGCATTGGCAAGTATGGCGGATGAAAAGGCGCGCGACGGAGAGCGAGTAGTAAATGGTGCAGTCGATTATATAGAATGCCTTTCTGAGGATATGGCTAAGTTAGGTGGGGCGATGGAAAGACTTCAGCACAATAGTGCATGCATCAATCAAGTGATTGATGTAATAAAAGCTGTGGCGGAGCAAACTAATCTCTTGGCATTAAATGCTGCAATCGAGGCTGCTCGAGCAGGAGAGCAGGGGCGGGGATTTGCAGTGGTCGCGGACGAGGTTCGAGCGCTCGCGATGCGTACTCAGCAATCGACAAAGGAGATAGAAAGTCTCGTGATTTCGCTTCAGGAGGGAAGCCACACGGCGTGGGAGCTTATGCAGCGCGGCAATTTACGAACCAGAGATGTTGTAAACCTAGCCCAGCAAGCACGTACCTCGTTGCTCGAAATCACTCAAGCAGTAGCTGATATTCAGGCTATGAACCATCAGATCGCTGCCGGTGCAGAAGAGCAGGGCGCTACAGTGGTTCAGATCAACCAAAACATCATCGAGATTCACAGCATGGCTGACCTGTCCGCAATTAAGTCAGGGCAAACGATGAGTTCTTCAGTAGAGCTAGCTCGTTTAGGTAGTGACTTGCAACAATCAGTCGGGCGCTTTCGTTGGTAAACAGCTTTGGGTTTCGCTCATGATCCGACTCATGCTGCATCATTGGAGACGCTTCATTATGCTCGCGATTTGTTATGGCGTGATGGATGATACTCAGTGATCGCTTCTGGCCGATTCTGTTGAAAAAGTAGACCTTCAACTCGGCCTGCGGCAAAATATGGACATCGGCCGGCGTGAGGATTCGCAGCATGATGGGACAATTATCGAGTGGACAGGAACGGCTGTTTTACTCGTTCAAGATTGAAGACCACATCCCACCAAATCATCTCCTGCGCAGCATTGATCGGTGGTAAGGGATCCATGAACCCCACATTCAAAGCCGTTATCTGATCTCCGATGCTGTGCTCCCGAATTCTCTCAGGAGCCAACACGTCATGATGCGACCCGACGCCAAAGTCGAAAAAGTCTACCTCTACCCCAAGCCTGTGGACTTCCGAAAATCCATTGATGGCCTGGCCGCCTTAGTCGAACTTGATATTAAAGTCGCCGTGTTCGACCCCGTGCTTTTTGTCTTTCTGAATCGCCACCGTAACCGAGTGAAAATACTTTATTGGGAGCGCAACGGCTTTTGCCTTTGGCTCAAGCGTCTGGAGTCGGAACGTTTCAAAATATCGCCCGATGCCACCGACGAGGCCATCGTGTTAAGCGTCCAGGAATTGAACTGGTTACTCGACGGTTTTGATCTGTGGCGTAATCGCCCCCATCAGGTTTTGACTCCACGATTTGTCGCCTGACGGGTATAATCCACGGCATGATTTCCATGCCTGACAACCTTCCTGATGACCCCGTGCGTCTCAAGCAGATGCTGCTTGAGACGTATGAAGCGCGTGCACGTGATCAGGAAGTCAAAGAGGCTTATCAGACCCATATCGTTGATTTGAAAGAGCAGATCAAGTTGCTGCGTGACCGTATATTTGGCCGTAAGTCCGAACAAACGGTCGAGCCCAACACACCGCAATTGACGCTGTTCAACGAGCCCGAAAGTGAACCGATGCCCGCCGTCGAGGATGCCGATGAAGAAGTCGTTGCTCCAGCGCCACGCCTTGGCAAACGCAAGCCTCTATCTGCTGATCTGCCGCGTATCAAAGTCATCCACGAATTGCCTGAGCACGAACTGACCTGACGCGGCCTTCCAGTAGCCGGTCGCGCATCAAATTGAGCAACGGCTGCAAGTGTTGGCCGCACTGGATAACCCAGCGCGCCAAGGTTTGGCGTGGGATATCGATACCGTGGCGGCCCAGCACTTTTTCGAAGCGGTGCAGCGGTAAGCCGTCGACGTATTTGGTCGTCAGCAGCATCGCCAGGACACTTGGGCTGGCCATGCTTTTTTCAATCAGTTGGGCGGGCTTGTCCGCGGTAACCGGTGCGGTTTCGCAATCTCGGCAACCGTAGATCTTGCGGACATGTTTGATCACACGGATTTGCATCGGCACGATCTCAAGCTGCTCGCTGATGGTAAGCCTCCAGCCCAGCCACCTGTAATCTGATCCTGCGTTCTGAGATGTTGTGGTTTTCAAGGGGCACTCTGATGAAATCACTTCAGTCATGCCGTGTTTTCTGGGCAAAACACATCGAACAGTGGCAGGTCAGCGGCCTCACTCAAGTCGCTTACTGCCAGCTACATAGCCTTAAAACCAAAGCGTTTGGCTATCGAGTAAGAATCCACGAGCGAGCCAGCGATACCCTGACCTTAGTTCCCGTCAAAGTCAGTAAACCCATTGGCACGACTGAAGTACTGCTGCGCCATGCCAACGGTTGGCAGTTGGTTTTGTCGCCTTCGGTCGAACCCACTTGGCTGGCGCGATTGCTGCGAGAGATGGTGTGATGGTCTTGCCTGATCAAGTCTGGCTGGTGCTCGATCCCATGGACATGCGTCTGGGTATAGATGGCCTTTCATCACGCCTTCAACAAACGCTGGGGCGCTCGCCATGTGACGGCACGGCCTATGCGTTTCGTAACCGCCGAGGCACTCGGCTCAAGCTTTTACAATGGGATGGCACGGGCGTCTGGCTGAGCCAGCGGCGCTTGCATCAAGGGTCTTTCGTTTGGCCGAGCAAGGGTGACAAAACCTTCACGCTGACCCAGGCCCAGTGGCAATGGCTGATCACAGGAGTGGACTGGCAGCGCCTGGAAGCGCGTCCGATCCACCAGTGGCAGGTGTAAAAAAACGCGTTAGAACCGCTCGATCTCAAGCATGACGGGGGTGTTTCCAGTAAAATCCGCCCATGCCTTTTTCTGACAAGCTCACCGCCCTGAACCTCGATCCCGCACTGCGGGAACAGCTCGTCGCCGAGCTTTTGCCGCTCCAGGCAGAAGCGAAGAGGTTGCGCGCCAGAGTTGAGCTTGACGCTCTGAAAATCCAGGCGCTGACCTTCGAACTCGCTCAATACAAGCGCATCCGTTTCGGCGTCAAGAACGAAGCCCTGTCGCCCGAGCAGCGCGATCTGTTTCACGAAACCATGGACGCCGACTGCGCCGCCATCGAGGCCGAAGTCGAGGTGCAAGTACCTGAACTGCGGGCTCAGCGTCCGCGTGCAGGGCGTCAGGCGCTGCCGGAACATCTGCCGCGCATCGAACATCGTCACGAACCCGAAGTCTGCATGTGCGGCCAGTGTGGCGGTGTCTTGGTGAAAATCGGTGAGGACATCACCGAGCAGCTCGATGTCGAACCCGCGAAGTTCTTCGTCCACCGCCATATTCGCAGCAAGTACGCCTGCCGTCCTTGCGAAAGGGTTGTCTCCGCCGACGTTGCACCGGCTGTCATCGACGGTGGTATGGCAGCCCCCGGTTTGATTGCCTGGATCTTGATCAGCAAGTATCTCGATCATTTGCCGCTGTATCGGCTTGAACAGATTGCCAGTCGTGACGGCGTCATTCTGGCGCGTTCGACCTTATCGGAGTGGGTTGGCCGCTATGGTTTTGCCCTGCAACCGCTGGCGGATCGACTGGCCGAACTGTTGCGCCAGCGTTTGATTCTGCATGCCGACGAAACACCGGTGCAGCAGCTTGATCCGGGCAAGGGGAAAACCAAACGGGCCTATCTGTGGGCCTACCGCAGCAACGACCTGGATGAAGGGCCGGGCCTCGCCGTGTTCGACTATCAAACCGGACGCAGCGGTGCGCATGCGCGCGCGTTTCTGGATGGCTGGAAAGGTCATCTGGTGGTCGACGACTATGCCGGTTACAAGGCGTTGTTTGGCTTGGGGGTTACCGAAGTCGGCTGCATGGCCCACGCACGGCGCAAGTTCTTTGATCTGCATGTGGCCAATCAGAGTCCAGTGGCCGCTGAGGCCTTACGAAGGATCGCCGAGCTTTACAAGATTGAAGGGCGCGGCAGGGAACTCGACGCCGAACAGCGGCAACAACTGCGCGCTCAAGAAACAGCCCCCAAATTGCAATCGCTGCACGACTGGTTGCAGTCGACTCGCCAAGGCGTGGCCAACGGCGGCAGCCTAGCCAAAGCCATAGATTACAGTCTCAAGCGCTGGCCGGCGCTGTCGCGCTACGCGCTGAGCGGTGACTTGCCCATTGATAATAATCCCGTCGAGAACGTTATTCGGCCGATCGCGGTCGGTAAGAAGAATTGGTTGTTTACCGGGTCAGAGCGCGCGGGTTGGCGGGCGGCGGCGATCCAGAGTTTGCTGGCCACAGCCAAATTGAACGGTATCGAGCCGAGTGCGTGGTTGAAAGATACGTTGGAGAAGTTGCCGATCTGGCCGAATAGTCGGCTGGATGAGCTGCTGCCGTTGAGAACAGCCACCGCGTAAAGGTGGCTGGGCTGGAGGCTTACCGCTGATGTCCTCGCCAATGGTGTGTTTATGACAACCGCAGGCGCAGGTCAGTTCGTGCTCGGGCAGTTCGTGGATGACTTCGATGCGCGGAAGATCGGCGGGCAGAGGCTGCGTTTACCGCGATGTTTGGTCGGAGCTACGACCTCTTCTTCCACCGTTTCGTCGACAAGCTCGGCCACGCTTTCAGCTTCGTTGAACAAGGCCATTTGCGGGGTCGCGGGGTCGGCTGTCTGCTCTGACTTGCGCCCGAAAAGGCGCTGACGCAACAGCGCGTTTTCTTCTTCGAGATGAACGATTTTTCCCTTACCTGACTCGCGCTCACTCAGCATTTGCTCAAGCAGTCGCTTGAGCAAAACAGGGTCATCAGAAAGGTCTTTGGGCATGGAAATCATGCCCTTGATTATACCGAATCAGGCGACGAATAGAGGCGTCAAAACTTGATGCGGACGGTTGCGCCACAAATCAAAACCGTCCAATAACCAGTTGAGTTCTTGAACCGTCAGCACGATGGCTTCATCCGAACAATCCGGCGATGTTTTGAAGCGCTCGGACTCCAGGCGCTTTAGCCAAAGGCAGAAGCCGTTGCGCTCCCAATAAAGTATTTTCACTCGGTTACGGTGGCGATTCAGAAAGACAAAAAGCACGGGGTCGAACACGGCGACTTTAATATCAAGTTCGACTAAGGCGGCCAGGCCATCAATGGATTTTCGGAAGTCCACAGGCTTGGGGTAGAGGTAGACTTTTTCGACTTTGGCGTCGGGTCGCATCATGACGTGTTGGCTCCTGAGAGAATTCGGGAGCACAGCATCGGGGATCAGGCGGTGACTTTGAATGTGGGGTTTATGGAGCGCTTAGTACGCCAGCCAAGCTGGCAGTTGATAAAGGGTGAAAGTCCCTACGAGAGAAGTTATGGCGAAACACCTCGACCCCGAGTCATGCGCTGTGCATCGTGAGGTGTACGGTGAAGTGTTGGCAGGGGAAACCAGCAGGCCAGCCATTGAGCCGCGAAATCATGAGTTCGGGGCGCCGACGCTGTTAAGTGAAGCGGAAGGCCACAGTGTGCATGACGATAATCGCAAGTCATGTTTCACGCCCTGCGCGGTCGTAGACCCTGAGCATGCTGGGAAGTCAACTGCACGGAAGCTGGGAGATCTCATCCGTGTCTGGTCGTGACAAGCCAGACGGGGCAGGAAAGGCCACAAGCCGAGCGTCTGCCGTCTACGCGTATGAGAAGTCGGATAGCCCCGTAGTACCTGAGAAGTTGCCGAACAATGGGTCAGCCCCGGCGGAGGTGATGGAGGGAAGGGAGCTAGCCAAGGGGAACAGTGAACAGCCTTCCGCATCCCGGACTCAGAGCCGGACAAGTGCGTTGTCAGGGTTGCTCGCTGTACGTCAAGCAGCCCGGCGGGATCGCCGGGTCAAGTTCACGAGTTTGCTGCACCACGTAACGGTCGAGCTATTGCGCGAGAGTTTCTACAACCTCAAGCGAGATGCGGCCAGTGGTGTGGATGGCCTATCGTGGCGAGAGTACGAGCAAGGCCTTCTCACAAAGCTGAAAGCCCTATACGACAAAGTGCACAGTGGTCGCTATCGAGCCAAACCTGTTCGGCGGGTGTACATCCCAAAGGCAGACGGTAGCGAGCGACCGCTGGGCGTTACCGCCTTGGAAGACAAGATCGTCCAAGCAGCGCTCGTGCAAGTGCTCAATGCGATTTATGAGCAAAATTTTCTCGACTTTCGTATGGGTTTCGCCCTGGTCGAGGGCAACACGATGCATTGGACGCTCTATCGGTGGGAATACAGAAAACTCGGATACTGTGGATATTGGACGTGGATATTCGTGCGTTCTTTGACACCATCGATCACGAGTGGATGATGTGCTTCCTGCAACACCGAATTGCGGATAGACGAGTGTTAGCGTTGATAGCTCGATGGCTCCGTACAGGTGTTCTCGAAAACGGAAAGCGAACTCCTGCGAAGCAGGGCACACCACAAGGTGCGCCCATTTCACCGCTGCTGGCCAATATCTACCTGCACTACGCGATGGATTTGTGGGTCAGGCAATGGCGTGGGCGTACCGCACAGGGCGAGATGATCGCCGTGCGGTACGCAGACGACAGCGTGCTTGGGTTTGAAAAACATGAAGATGCATGGAGTTTTCGCCATGCCTTGGAGGTTCGACTCGCCCAATTCAACCTGACTCTACACCCAGAGAAAACACGTTTGCTGCGGTTTGGCTGGTTCGCGGTCGAGGATCGTAAGAAGCGAGGGGAAGGAAAACCAGAAACATTCGACTTCCTCGGGTTCACGCATTTCTGTAGTCAAGCCAAGAACGGGAAGTTCGACGTTGGGCGCGTGACCATCAGCAAGCGTATGAGGGCAACGCTCAAGGAAATCCGAGTGCAACTTCACAAACGCAGGCACGAGCCCGTCCCAGTGATTGGCCAGTGGCGCCCGCGCCTGCCAGTGGTGTCGCCGTAGAACGGCGCAACTTGAGCCTCCAGTTGTGCCCAAGGCACCAACTGTTCAATGTCAGCAAGGACGCGATCGCGACGAGTTTGCTTTTTCTTGCGGGTGTATTCGAGTTCGGAGAAGGTCTTCTGCATGACGTGTAACAAGGCTCACGAAGAGGGTGGCTGATGGAAGGTGTTTAGTGTGCCAAGGGTGGGGCGATTGGCTATTTATGCAGTGCCTCCTTAAGTCGGCTTTACCATCATCTGGCATCCGCTCCAACCCAGCAGCTTCTAACCCAGCAAGATGATCATTGCCACTACGTGACTCTCGCCAATCTGCATAAGACTCAACATAAGGTCGTCCCGAAAACGCTGAAAACTGTCGGACGATCTTCAACCAACGCCCTGTACAGAAGCTGAACTCCGCGAGTGCCGATGCGTTCACTTTCTGAACGGCTTTACTTTTCCTGCTAAAAGCAAAGCTGCTCTAGACCGGGCGCTTCCCATGCCTGCCACTAGTTGGCATGCCCCCTGCTAAGACTCCATCATCACCGCAACGCCAGCGAGCGATGCGCTTACGTAAAACAAAAAAATAGGGGTCCCGCAATGAGTAGTTCCGTCTCACCTGCTGAGTTTCTTCCCGCGTCGTTATGGCACCAGCGCCTGTTCACCGGCACTTGGCAGCCGGGTCATGCCGCGCCCGGCGCTGTTGTCGAACCTGCGACAGGCAATAGGTTGGGCGAGTTTGCAAACGCCGACGCGACACAGATCGCCAGCAGCACACTGCAAGCGTCCCAAGCCCAGCGTCGCTGGTACCAACTCCCCTACGACGAAAGGTCTGCGCTGTTTCGCAAAACCGCGCAACTCGCCGAAGAACATTTCGATGAAATCGTCAATTGGGTTGTCCGCGAGAGCGGCTCGACCCGACCAAAGGCGGCTTTCGAAGTCAGCCTTACCATCAAAGCATTGCACGAAAGTGCTGGGCTTCCGTCACGTAGCCAAGGTGAGGTATTGCCCTCCAGTGCCGGCCGTCTGAGCTTGGCCCGCCGTCGCCCACTGGGTGTCATCGGTGTCATCTCCCCGTTCAATTTTCCGCTGTATTTGGCTATGCGTGCTGTCGCGCCTGCCTTGGCGACCGGCAATGCGGTAGTGCTCAAACCCGACCCTCGCACTGCAGTGTGCGGCGGACTAGTTATCGCTCGATTGTTCGAGCTCGCCGGGCTGCCCAGCGGGCTGTTGCATGTACTGCCCGGTGGCGCCGATGCCGGCGCCGCACTGACCAGCGATCCGCACGTTGCGATGATTCAGTTCACCGGTTCCACTGGCGCCGGCCGCGCCGTTGGCGAGGCTGCGGGCAGGCACCTGAAGAAAGTTTCCCTGGAGTTGGGCGGCAAGAACTCATTGATCATTCTTGACGACGCCGACCTTGACCTCGCATTGGCCAACGCTACGTGGGGCGTATATCTGCACCAGGGACAGATCTGCATGTCGACCGGGCGCGTGCTTGTCCAGCGTGGCATCTATCAGCGGTTCCTCGATAAGCTGGTTGCAAAGGCTAAGAGCCTGAGCGTCGGCGATCCGGCCGCCAGCGAGGTACACCTTGGGCCCTTGATCAATGCGCGGCAGCGTGATCATGCAGCGCAGGCTGTAAGCACCGCCGTCGACGCAGGCGCGACGCTCGAAACGGGTGGCACCTACGAAGGGCTATTTTTTCAGCCCACGGTGCTCAGCGGTGTGACCCGTGACAATCCGGCGTTCCACGAAGAGATTTTTGGCCCCGTAGCGGTGGTCGTCCCCTTCGATGACGACGCCGAGGCGATCGATCTGTGCAACGACACTGACTACGGCTTGTCGGCAGCGGTGCTCTCACAGAACGTCAGCCGCGCCCTCGCCCTGGGCGAACAGCTACGCGTCGGCCTGCTTCATATCAACGATCAAACCGTTAACGACGAAGTCATCAACCCTTTCGGTGGTGTCGGCGCCTCCGGCAACGGCACCAGTATCGGCGGTGCCGCGAACTGGGAAGAGTTTACCCAATGGCAGTGGCTCACCGTCAAAGGTGTCCCGCCCGCCTACCCGCTTTAAGTCAGGAGAACAACAATAATGAACAGCACTATCTATCGTCCTATTACCGCCGCTGTAACGCGTAGCAAAGGGGCACCCTTCGCCCTTGAATCCGCGCAGATTCGTTTCCCTCGAGCCGATGAAGTGCTGGTGCGCATCGTTGCCACCGGCATGTGCCACACCGACATGATCGTGCGCGATCAATACTATCCAGTGCCGTTGCCGGCCGTGCTCGGCCATGAGGGCTCCGGCGTGGTTGAGGCCGTAGGGCCCTTGGTTCAAGGCCTGCAGGTGGGCGACCATGTGGTCCTTACCTACGGTTATTGTGGCCAGTGCCTGTCCTGCGGCGGCGGACACACCGCTTATTGCCAGGAGTTTTTCGGGCGCAATTTCAGCGGCTCGGATCCCCAGGGAGAAAGCGCATTGCAGGATCAGACCGGCGAGCGTCTGAACGACCACTTTTTTGCGCAATCTTCGTTTGCAACATTCGCATTGAGCCGCGAAAACAATGCCGTCAAAGTCAGTCGGGATGCACCGCTGGAGCTGCTCGGCCCTCTGGGCTGTGGCATCCAGACCGGCGCCGGTGCGGTGATCAATTCGCTGAAGGTAACTCCGGGCAGCAGTTTCGCCGCGTTTGGCGGTGGTGCCGTAGGCTTGAGTGCGGTGCTGGCCGCCCGGGTCGCCGGTGCCACCACCATCATCGCAGTGGACGTAGTTCCATCGCGCCTCGCCCTTGCGACCGAGCTGGGCGCCACCCATGTGATCAACAGCAAGGAGACTGACCCGGTGGCCGCCATCCGCGAGATAACTGGAGCAGGCGTCAATTTTGCGCTGGAATCAACTGGGCGACCCGCCGTACTGCGCCAGGCAGTGGATGCATTAGGCAGCCGCGGCAGCTTGGGGGTCGTCGGGGCCCCCCCGCTGGGCACAACCGCAGAGTTTGATGTCAACGACCTGCTGCTCGGGGGCAAAACCATCCGCGGTATCGTCGAAGGCGACAGTGTTCCGCAGAAATTCATCCCGGAACTGGTGAACCTCTTCCTGCAGGGACGCTTCCCGTTCGACCGGCTGGTGAAGTTCTACAATTTCGACGAGATCAACCAAGCCGCCGCTGATAGCGAAAGTGGTATCACCCTCAAGCCCATCATCCGTATCGGCTGATCCGTCGAGACCCGGTGGCGCAACGCGCCCCGGGCTGTGCGTGCAAAACAATAAGAAAGGGGCTTTCCATGCATGTATTCTCCCGCTCACTGCTCGGAGTGTTGGCGCTCGCCGTCAGCACTTCCAACGCGCTGGCCGTCGACGTCAACGCTGGCGACTACACCGCCTTGCCTCCCGGCACCAATGTCGCAGCTTGGTATCAGCAATATGGCCACGCCGACCGCTTCAATCCCGATGGCGCTACAGACAGCACCCGCAACACCAGCCTTAAATCCAATATCAGCATCCTGCGCCTGATACATTTCATGGACATCGGTGGGCTAACCGTCGACCCGCAGATCCTCCTGCCGTTCGGACACATCTACGACGCTCGGGTGGGTGGTCAGTCCCTAGGCAGTACCACTGGAATGGCCGACCCGATCATCGGTGCCACCGTTTGGCTGGTTAACCAGCCGGCTGCCGGAGCATCAGGGCGTTACTTCGGCATCACGCCGCTGATCTATCTGCCCCTGGGAAGCTACGACCGCGACGATGCGCTCAATCTCGGCGAGAACCGTTTCAAGGGAGATCTGCAGGTGGGGTGGGTCGAGCCACTGTGGGGCCGTTTCTCCATGGAGCTTTACGGCGACCTTGTGGTGTACGGCCACAACGACGATGCCGGCGACGGCCGTCAAACCCTCAAGCAGGACCCCACCTACCAGGTTCAGGGCAACCTACGCTACGACCTCAATCCGGCCCAGCGGTTAGCGATCGGGTACAGCGCCAGCACCGGCGGCAAGCGTTACCTGGAGGGTGACTACACCGGGGAGAAGACCGAGGTGCAGCAAGTGCGCCTGGAGTTCCAGCAGATGGTCGGGCAACGGGTACAGCTAAGCGCCCAGCTCACCCATGATGTTCGCGCGGTGGGCGGATTTCAGGAGGATGCCGGAATCAACCTGCGCGCGCTGCTGCTTTTTTGAGCTTGACGTTCACAGCGTCGAAGGTATATCTGAGGAGGTATAGCGTCCGGTGGCAGCACCGGCGCCGTACTTTGTTGCCTCCCGAATAATTATTAGAGATACCTCCATGGACGCCCACGCCCTGGTTGATCAGCAACAACTGATTCACGCCCGCCGTCGCTTCGTTGAAGGCCAGCCTGTACCTGTAGGTCTGGTGCCTGACGCGGTAGCCCAATCCTGGGCACGCTCTCGCGCCAGCGGCCTGCTGCCCTGGGACGGCTGGCGGCCTGAACTCGACGATAACCTGCAGCGCCTGAGCGCGGCAGATCACCAATTGGCGGCCTGCATCAGACCTGAAATCGACCGTCTTTGGGAACAGATTGGAGGCGCCTCCTGGACACTGTTCTGCGTCAACCCGCAAGGCGTCATCGTGCACACTCGACAATCTCCGAACCTTGGATCACCGTTGGTGCCGCTGCAAATCGGCAGGCGTATTCAGGAGGCTGACATCGGTACTACCGCGCCCGCCTGCACGCTTGCTGAAGGTATACCCGTGGTGCTGGTAGGTAATCAGCATTACCTTAGCGATTTCGAGCACATCTTTTGCGTGAGCGTTCCGGTACGTGGGCTGCGGGGGGAAATCATCGGTGCCCTGGACATCACCGGCACTGGTCAGCGTCAAGCTGGCGCCGTGCTGGAACAACTGAGCCATGCTGCAATGGCGGCGGAGAACCGTCTTTTCAGCACCATCGAAGACTGCCAGATCCTTTCATTGCAACACGACCCGCGTTTGCTGGGCACGCCGATGCAAGGGTTGTTGGCTATCGATCATGCCGGGCGAATCCGCAACGCCAACCGAGCCGCGCAACGGCTGCTCGGGTTGCACTACCTACCCGACGGCGGCCACCTGGACCAAGTGTTCGAAGCAAGCGCTATCGAACTTGCGCGCGCACCTCGCCAGCTCACTTTGCATGACGGTTCAAGGTTGTTTGCGCAAGTGTTCAGCCAACCTGACTTGGCTTTCATATCAAGCACCCGGCTGCATCCTTCGTCCTCGCCCATGGGGGCTGACGCCGATTTGAACTGCCAGCTTCAGCGAGCCCACAAGGCGTTCGCTGCTGGCGTACCCGTGCTGCTGCAGGGTGAAACAGGCACCGGCAAGGAAGTGTTTGCCCGAGCTCTCCATGAGCATTGGAACCCCAAGGCACCATTCATTGCTATCAATTGTGCCGCCATTCCAGAAAGCCTGATCGAAGCTGAGCTCTTCGGTTATGCCGAGGGTACTTTTACCGGAGGGCGCAAGGGCGGTGCCGGTGGTCAACTGGAGGCAGCGCACGGTGGCACCCTGCTATTGGACGAAATAGGCGATATGCCAAGCGCACTGCAGACGCGGCTTCTGCGGATGCTGCAGGAACGAGAGATCACTAGGTTAGGAAGTAGCGAGAAACGCCCGCTCGATGTCCGCGTGATAAGCGCCACCCATTGCGACTTGCCGCAGCGGATCGCCAATCGTACGTTTCGAGAAGACCTATACTATCGCCTGAACGGCTTGAGCGTCTGCCTGCCCGCCCTGCGTGATCGAAACGACATTGATACCTTGATAGAGCGTTTGCGTCACCGTCATTCTGGCCCGCCACTGGATCCCCAGGCACTGCAAGCGCTGCGCACCTACTGCTGGCCAGGTAACGTTCGCCAACTTGAGCAGGCTTTGCGCCTCGCTTCAGCACTGGCCAAAGGGGAGCAGCATATCGAGCTGTCGCATTTGCCCCCGGAACTACAGCAGATACCACCGAATGCTACCGCCGACGACTTGCAGGCAAGTTTGCAACGGACGGTCAAGGCGGCATTGACCGCCAACTGCGGCAATATCACCGCCACGGCAGCGCAACTGGGGATATCGCGAACAACCCTTTACAAGAAGCTGGGCCGATAATGTGCGTCGTCAGTTGCAAGCGCGGGCGACAAGGCTTCACTCTCACTTGGGGGCGATCATCAGCCGATGGTCGCCCCTCTCGGATATGGCTTACGGGTTAGACGCTTCGCACGCCCAGCCCTGCACGTTGTTGGCGTTGTTCGGGTCCTTGAGCACAGCCTTGGCGGGATAAGCGCACAGCGGCCGCTGCATGATCACTTTGTCTGCCTCGGTCTTTTTTTTGCGGTCAGAATCTCTGGCGCCTTGTCCTGCTCTACCCAATCGACCAGCGACTCCATGTTATTGATTTCGCTCGGGCCAGCGCCGCCGGTGCAGTGGATTGTCGCCGCTGACCGAAAAGTGACCCAGGTATTCAACTGTTCCTGCTCAATTTTGAGCAGGAAAACACAGGGTGATCAGCATGGAAATGATGGGCTAAATTCGGCGGATGTATTTTCGCGACAAGCTTGGCAGTACCAGGACTGATAGGGGCCGTCGCTATGCCGGTCTTTCTCATTCAGAACGCTGCGAGCCGTCAGGCCGAGTCATCCAAGCATCCTGTGCCGCAGTAACGATTGCAGAAAAAGACGAGCTCAAGGAAGGGCTCGTCTGGCCAATGACTGCCCGTCCTAAAGAGTAATATTCACACTCTTGATGGTATGTATGGAAATTGCGGGAAACTCCGATCAACTTGCAGTGACCGCGCCGCCAGTCGAGATGACAGCCACTTCTGCCTTTATCAGCGAAAAAGTGGCCGCAAGTACCAGGCAATCGGGCTTTTCAGCCTGATTTACCTTGCTACAGGCGCACCTCACCCATATCCATCAGCTGCTTTCGAGCCATCCACAGGCTCGACAGCGCGAAGGTGTGGTCAGTTGGGGGGTATTCTTCATCAGTCCACGAAAGCGCACTTTCACATAGCCTACCGGTAAGGGGGGGCGGGCTTTCGTCGATGGCTACCGATACCCTTATGAACTAGGGATTTTAAAATTATAATCAGAAGTAAATACTCCGGTGTCGCTCCAGGTACATAAGCACGTGTCGAGATGAGGGTGGATGCTGCGACAAAACACCACACACAAACACGACTTGATGACCAAAGGATGGGTCTCATGCTTAGCAGGTTTTTTGTGCGTCAGATTGTCGCAGTTGATGCGGTACCGCTGTCTTCATAAAGTGTGCAGGCTTTGAGCGGAGGCAGACTCTTCTAAGGTAAGCTCAAGGCGGTGCCCTTAGACCAGTTGATAGTTTTGATTGTATAGCCCTCTTCCCCCGGGGGGCTTTTTTCGTCTCCTAACGGGACGTGACGCATGGAGGAGAGAGTCCTCGAAATCAATTCCTGTCACCGAGACTGCAAGGGTACACGGCTATAGCTACCAGTTGCCGATAGAGTCGGAACATCCTGTCTACTGAAAATGCGGGCGGTGTCAAGCCGATATCTATTGCGTATAAAAAACTACCGCTGTTAATATATCAAAATAATAACAAGAATAGGATTAAGAAGATGTCAGCCTACGTTATCCATATAGAATATAGAGAAGAACAAACCTTGGCCTGGGTGGACATCAACCACCTCAGCTTGGAATCCCGCTCTGCACGGCGTTGTCGTTTTCAAACTATTGGTTGGATCTTGGATATTGTCGATCAGGTAAACTCAAAAATAGATCCTCGCGATCTTGCAGATGAAGATTATGCTAAGAATGCGCTGATAAAATTTGCGCTGATGGATGAAAAATCAGCTGATCGACTACTTTGCGCTCGGGACTGGAGACGTCGATTTGAAGCCGTATGGCCTGCATTAGATGAAGAAGAGCGTGATGACGCTCTCAGATATGATTACGATGGGTGGGAAAACTATTGGCCAGGTTTTGACACCTACAACCGCACTTTTTTTGAAGCTTACAAAGCCTTGCACTCCTCTGCTCCACAAAAGAGCAGCAATACAACTTTTGACCCGTTCCAAAATGTATTGTAGCAGTCTAATGAAATCGTACACCCATTTAGCTGAGTGCGCACATTCGGATGATTATCAGCAGTTGATTCGCTTAAGCACATCTTTGACCAGCAGATAGGCTGCGCGTCACAACTGGATCCCGGCCAGGTGAACGGCAGCGTCTCTACCGTTGATTTAGCGGTGGTGCCAGCGGAGTAGAGTCTGCGAGAGGGGAAGGGTGACGTTAAGTATCGATTTGTGACACGAACAGCCTTAAAAAGGAAATCAAGGCAGCCTGATTAACCCGAACGAGGCTCGGCTCATTGGCCGACCCTCTAACCATCGCATGGCTGTCGGTCGAAGCCGCTCGACCGACTACTTACTTTGCTGTTTATGCCGAGCGTACATCACAGCGGTTCCTCCTGATGCTCCTAGCGCTTGCAGCTCGAACGCTTGCGGATACCCTTTGATCAGATCACTCAGCTTTTTGTAGCCATGAGTGCGAGGGTCAAATTCAGGTCTTACCTTCGTGATGTTTGCTCCCAAAGCACCGAGATGCGCCCAGCCATCTTCGTCTGCAATGTCATCCATGATTTTGGCAATGAATCCCACGGGGGCCTTTGGCTTTTTGTTGGGCTCGGCGGCAGACGCAAGCTTAGCTGCATCAGCAATTGCCACGGAGTCAGGGTGGGCGTCGACGCCACTCGTTACTGGCAGCTCCTCGCGCAGCAATTCGATATAAATGAATTTGTCGCATGCTGCGACAAACGGCCTCGGTGTTTTTTCTTCACCAAAACCATACACGGTCAATCCTTCTTCCCGCAGTCTCGATGCCAGGCGAGTGAAGTCGCTGTCGCTGGAGACGAGGCAAAATCCGTCAAAGCGGCGCGTGTACAGCAAGTCCATCGCATCGATGATCAGCGCGCTGTCCGTGGCGTTTTTACCCTTCGTGTAAGCGAACTGCTGAATAGGTTGAATCGAGTGATCCAGAAGGACTTTCTTCCAGCCTCCCAATTGCGGGCCTGTCCAGTCGCCATAGATTCTCTTGACGCTGGCTACCCCGTATTTGGCAATCTCCTCGAACAAGCCTTCGACGATCGCTGCAGGCGCGTTATCTGCATCGATCAGTACCGCCAGATGTTTCTGAATGTGATTGGTGATGGGAGTGGCCATGGTTCATCCTTGATTAGATACCGCACGATACCGTCATGCCAGTCAGAAGGCATCATGGGGCATGGGAGGGTCTGTTTTCAATCAGGGCCAACACTCGTCGTTCAGCAGACGACTGCGATGCATCCGGCTCGCGCTGCGTGCGAGTGTTTTACGACGATCTCTTGTCGTGCAACGCTCGCCTGATTTGCAGAACGCGCGACCACAGGATATACGGTACGGCCTTTGATAACCTTCGAGCTATTGAGCCATGTCCGATTCCGATACTCGCAATGTCCCGATCACAACATGGAAGCCTGGCACGCCCATCCCGCGTCCGGCGAATGTGCCGTTTGCGTCATACGTTAATTACAGGGAAGTGCCACCTGAAGGGCTAGAAGTTTCAGATGTTGAACTGATCTGGTGGACTGCTGCAGCAAGCTTCAGTCTGGAAGAACTGCGGCAGGCGATCATGCCTACCGTCAAGCGGCATACGGATTGGGGAGACTTTAGATTTCACCCGATCTCGGATAAGGACGGGAATGGCCGTTACCCACAAGCCATTGTGTTACTCCTGATTGACCTCCTTCCGAAGGGTGTGGTTTTTCCTGTCGACGAAGATGTGTCCTATTCTAATGGTGAACCCTGTGAAGTGGTGAACACTGTCATCATTCAGGAAGGGATCTGGCATGAGCTCACTCGTGATGTGTTACTGCTCTGCCCAAAAGGTCAACTGCCACCTCACCTGTTGGAATTTGTTTTATGTGCAGATCTGGGTCTGTAGCCCCGAGTTTGGTTTGGTGCAGGGAAAGCTTTAGTGTTAGTTCTCACCAAGGGCATCACTTGCCGTTTTTGCAGGCTTTAAGTTCGGTCAGTCATCCGTCCCCAAAGCTTTCGGCAATTTACTCAAAAGTTCGCGGCCAAGCTCAATCTTCTGCAAAACCTCAGTTTCAGCCACGAGTCCATAGGGACTGTACAGCCCGCAGACAGTGTATTTATCTGTAGTAACGGTGATGACTTTCGTTGTGGCTTTGAAGTCCAAACGCATTTTGGTATAGACCTCAAGGGTGATGGCAAGAAACTCGCTGAGTTTTGCGATGTTTTCCAGCGCGCTCGCATCAGCCAGCGCATTGGAACCTGGACTTGTCTTCGTTGCGCTGAGCCTGTCCTTCAGAAGATTGAGCTGTGCATTCAGGCTAGCAATCTTCAGGATCGCCGCCTCAGAAATGACCTCAGGTTGTTCAAGAGTACCCCGGCTGTGGTCAAACATCCCTCCCACAAGACGCCGGTAGTTCTCATTGCGAAGCAGTGTGACATAGCTGAAACTGCGTACAGTCTTATTGTAGAAGGGGGTTGAAGGGTCTCCAGCCTTCGCCGCGCGTATCTCTGAGATAATGTGCGCCAGTGCTTTGCAGTAATTTGTAAGGTTGCTGTACTTCGTAGCGTCGACGACACGTAGCGTTTGCTCAATAATCTTTTCAGTTTGCGCAGACCTTTCAGCAATGTATGGATCGAAGGTAGAACGTTTTCGGGGGCGAGGCGCGTCGAAAGTGTTTTTCATTTATAGGCTAACCCGTCAGGCGACCATATGGGTTAATTTGGGAGCTTCGTTCGCAATCGTCGCCAGTCGCTTGATCGCTTCGGCTTCGCCGCTGCAGGCTTCGACGAGTTCGAATACATCGATCGCGCCGGACTTCACCATGGTGGAAATCTGAAGGGCAAGTTTCGTGGCCAAAGGCACTGAGTTGTCCTCACCAATTCCCAGAAGGGCGGCAAGATTTCCTTCCCTCATGAGCAGTGCGTGGCGCAGATGAGCCAACCGAATGTTCAACTCTTCGCTGCTGGTATCCGGGAAGTTCTGAACATCTCTCATGCGCTTCAATAGGCGCGACTCCTCGGGCAAATCAAGCTTTTGATAGTGGCCAATGATTTCTTCGCGGTTCTTGACCATCAGCGAGTCTTCGAGGCCATTCTCATACATCTGGACGAGCTGATGTTCAATCGCCTCCAGGAGACAGGCTTCACGAGCGAAACGGTCATTTTCATGTTCCAGATGTTCAAGCTCCGATCTGACTCGCGCCCCGGGTTTGCGGCTCAAGTACTGATCGATTAATTTCAGGCTTCCCACCATCATTTCCTTGTACTTATCCTTTCTGGCAGAGACGGCGGGAAGATGCGCGACTCCTCTGATCGCATAGGGACAGGCCGAGCAACAGTGGGACTCACGAAACAGATCAATCACCTCCTGCGGACACGTGTTGTTGAACGGGCAGATGTGGGTGGGGTTGAAGGCCAGTTCGCTGACTTCCTTCGCGATGATGCGATCCAGTCCCGTGTCCATCTCTCGTTTGACGTTTGACAGGTTCATTAAACGGTGTTTGGTGATTGCTGCCGCCGGATCCTTCGCGATGTCGTCATGCAGCGTACCGTTGATTCTTGATATAGCCTCTGCCAAGTCGGGGAAATCGCCAGCGGTCAGTTTGTCTTGATTGCTCATCAGCGCCATGCACAACATCTGTTGATGTGTCATGCCCAGATCACTTTCGTCAAACACAGAGTAATACGAGACTAACGGCTCAGACTGCCCGGTCAACCACTGGCCAACGATGCTGGGCGGTAAGAATTTGATAGCTTCCGAGACGAATCCCGCGCGCAGACCGTGAGGTGTGTAGTCACTCGTCAGCGTGCTTGCAGTAATCGAAGAAAGCCCGGCAACAGTATGGTCGGTGATATAGACGGGTGTATCGCCATTGCGCTCACCCGCTGGAGATTTTCTCCAGACAATATCAGGCACCTTATTGTCGTTACACTCCACTTTGATGAAGTGCTGCAGACACAGCAACATCAACCGGAAGGACTCGTAGTTTGGCCAAGCGTTTAAATTGAGCGGCAGCCTGAAGAGGGGCCTGAACTGTCCGAACTGGGATCCCTTGGTGAGGTTGTACCAGATGTTTTGTTGATAGTCGGACGAGGTACAGCGGCGATACCAAGCGGCTTGCCTGTCCAGCAGTGCTATAACCCTACTCGACACAATTGATGTCCACTCTCCATGCGCTTTGTCGCTGCTGACCAAGAGCGGCGCAAGGGGCCTGCTGTATGAGCGCTCGACGTAGGATCCATAGCGATCCAAGTCCAACCACAGCAAATGCTGCTGCCGGATGCCGGTTTCGCACATAAGCTGCGTGACCCGAATGTCGTTCATGATGATCCGTGGTTCTACCTGACCTCCAATATGCATATCCGAGATCCGGTAGAATCTTGGAATGTACTTAAACGGCGTGGGCTTTCCGTCGTAGAAAAAAATTGGTGAGTAATTTAAAGCTGAAAAATCTATGCAGGTGCAGTTCATGCCTTCATAACCCCATAGGCCTGCCCAGTCGGAACTATGAACGAGCTCACTGATATTGGGACACTTCAAGGCGCCTGCGATCACGCCGCTCATGGTTCCGTCGGCCATCTCGTTTAAGTGCATGGTCAGGTACTCAAGCGAATCAAGTATGCTCAAAAAGGTTGAAAAGTAGGTTCTTGGAATTGGTTTTTTAACCGTTCCCCAACGTTTCTGTAGCTTTGGATAGCAGTCTGGGGAGAAGCTATTACGAACCTTGTCGGCATTCGGGATCAAGTCAGCTTGCGCAATGACGTAGTCAATCAAGCCTTCGAGTGGATAGACTCGATGGTAGTGAGTGGCCGTCGACCACTGGTTCAGCTCGGCCAAAGTTTCAATGAAAAACAAGAGCGTTTCTGGCGGTTCTTTTTCAAACACCGCTAGATCTTTCAGTAGGTCGTGGTCTGCGGTGATATAAAGGGCGCAGGTGAACTCATTAAAAGTCGTTGGGTAGTGGTCGATGTTCCCATCTCGATTCATGAAGAATTTGTAAAGATACGGCCCGCAGTACGCGATCAGGGCATAGAGAGGTGCTTTGTGGTTCTTATCCCTCTCTAGCCGTCTAGATTTAATGTAGCCATGATAGGTCGCAGTCACCCGACTGCAAAAGTTGACAACCTTTTCAGGAAGGAGCGTTAGACCACCGGGTAGCTCACCGTCGCCTTCGATCCTGAATGCAGCATTCAGATCTCGGGCATCCGTGAATATGTTTGCGAGACTGACGATGCTATGAGTGGCACCCTCCAAATACTCAAGAGTCATACCCATCATTTTTTCTTGTGTTTTCGAGAACCTCTTTTCCTTGAACGCTGGCTCCTTCAGTTTGCGAGATTGCACCATTTGTGCACGACTGTCTGTGAGAACCTTGTTGATACCGTCTCTGAGGGAAGGATCACTGGAAGCGTCCGCAACAAATAATGAGAAGTCGTCGGTATAGTATCGCGCGAGTTCGGATTTTGAACCGAAGCTTCGAAGTTTCAAATCTCTGGCGGTTTCGATGGTGAAGTTGTCGGCGCTCGCCACATTCGATGCCATCACTAACCTGAGCCACCCAGAAGCTCGCAGGTTTCGATTTTTCTCCGACATTGCCCCGCAATAGCCAATAGAGGATGCCGGGTTGATAGCCCTGATGTTTAACAATAAGTCACACTTTGAAAGCCTTGCTTGTTCTTCGATAATTTCATCCAAAATATCGTCGCAGTGTATTGGGGACGACCATCCAAGGGGCAGAATCACCTGTTTCTCCATCCAGAGGCGCATGAAAGCCAGTTTCAGCATGGAGCAAAACTGCGGGATCCTGGCGTCTGGAAGGTTTGGAATGATTCTCTGGATAATGGCCTCCTTCTGGTCGTTTCTTGCAAAGCAACACGTTAATAGTTGTTCTACATCAGTACTGCGCAAGCCAAGGAAGGGGCGAGGGCCAAGGTCGTTGAGCGCTCGCAAGGTATCTCGTTGCCGTCCGCCACTGGTACTCTGATGTGCATTCCAAAAACGATGCCTTATGTCGATCATTGCCATATCAAAAGCTGGGCCAACCTTCTTTTTCTTTATGAGCCAAATGGGATCGGTATGGGATGGATTAATCATGATGCCTCCAAGGCGAGCTGCTGAAGTTGTTTGATTTCGTGTTCATGAAACGCAATGCGCGTTTCAAGCACAGATTTAGCGCCGCCAGAAAGGCGTGCAAAGTTTGCAGCTGCCAAGGTTGCCTGAAGCAAGTGAGCATCTTGGCGAGCGTAACGTTTGGTGGTATTGCTAACCTTGTGACCCATCAACTTTTGGACGGTCTCCAGATCCAGTCCGTACTTTCGATTGGCGTGAGGATTAGGATTCGGGCAATGATTGACCAAGTAATACCCATACATGTGACGCAGACTGTGAAAGCCATAGGCTCTTCCGCTCACACGAAGCGCAGCCTTGTGAAAGCGCTCGTACAGCGTCTGGTAGCTCTTATGCATCGGGTCGCCGTTCTTTAGGCTCCTGAGCAGAAAGCCATGAGTGACGGGGGCAAGATAATGTTGCTCACGCAAATCAGCTTTGTATTCCTCAAGCGCAATCCAAAACATGGACGCAAATGGTTCGATCAGAAAAGTTTCGCAATGGGCCCGCCCTTTATGCGGGAGTGAGTTAATCTCGCTCTCTGTTAGATACTTGATCAATACATTGCGTCGAGTGGCCGGGTCAATGATTCGCACCTGATTAAGGTGTGATTCCATAGTGGTCTTAATGTCCACGTCTAACATGGTCAATACTTCTGAGATGCGCGCTCCTGAGGCAGCAAGCAAGCTCCATAGCATTTTGTCGCGGCTACAGGTCGCACTTCGAATCAGCTCCATGCATTTGTCCAGCGGGAAGGCGAACTCGTCGCCACCAAACATATCTGCATGTGCCAATGACGAAGGCTTGGACAAAGCGGAAAGCCCTTTGCGCTTGACCCGACGTGCACCACCTGCCAAGCACCCGGCAAGCCAACTGTTCTTCTTTATCGCCGCCCGGACGTTTTTAGGCGATTCGACCTTGACGGTCTGGGCCAGGGAAAATCCTGACAACGATTGGGACGCGATATACCCGTGGCTTTCCAGCTCCATCATGCCTAAACGCAGACGTTCGCTGGCGTCCACAAAACTGTTGAGTCCCGCAAGCGCTACAGATACCGAACTACCCGAAAGGTTTCTATTTCCCAATACTTTCGCAACTTTTTGCACCACTGGAATATCGCTGGCTGTCCCGAAAACCAAGAAGCTTTCATAGTTCTCAAGGGCCTGTATCAGCACAACGTGAGTGAGTCCGTTCTCCTGATAACTAACTTCTTGTAGGTACTCTAAGAATATCTTTGTGTATTGTGAGTAAACCTTCGTTGTCCTTATGGACTTCTTTTTACTCAGCTGATGAGACCAGCCATCAAAAAACTCATCCTGCAACCGATCATTCGAGACCAGTCGGTAGCTCTTCCGACCGTTTCGTTCAGTTGGGATAAGTAAAAATGGTGGGCGTAGAGCTGGCTCTGTATTAGATGATCGAAGTTTCATAATGGCTTCCGTTACTGCTGGGGGAGCCAAATACTTGCACGAGAGAATGCAGTTGCGCAACTGCATCCTAATGCACACTTTTCACGATTATTGGTGTTATTTATATAACTAATTAACGGTGTTTCTTGATTTAATTAACAGCGTTATTGGTTGCGGCGTTATGGCGTTTCACATGTGCGTCAGGTTGGCCGATGCTATCGTGGTTTTTTTAACTAAAACTCGGTTTTAACGTATATTGGAAATATACTTTTTGTTAATACGAGGAAGGCGGTGTCTCAGGTGGTGATTTAGTTGTCAATAGAGAAAAAAATAAAAATTTTTGTTGTTGGGGTATTCAACAGCTGATATTGGCGTTGCGTGGGGCTATTCCGGAGGGGTTTCTAGAGGGGCATGTACCATCTTTGTTCCGCTGCGCAGGTCGTTGCTTCGCAGGATGCATCTGTGATCAGCAGATGATTCGGCCTTACACAGCCTCAGATGGCATTGCAGTCACGAGGAGGCGATGCGCTGCAAGAGCTCCGCAAGAAGTGCATGCTCTCCGGGGGTGAGCACAGAAACCTCTCCAAGGTTCGCCCTTAATCCCGATGCGAATGCGGGGGCGTTTTGATTGGCGACCATTCCTGGTTCCTCAGGACGAAGCAACGGGCGGACTACCTGCTGGGAAAGCCAGCTTACATTGGTAGGACGATTGGTTTCGTGAGCACAGGTCACAATCATGCCTGCACAAAACGGCTGGATAACTTCAACTGCTTGCTCTTCCCCTACGCGCAGGCGACCAGTCATTGCCACGCCCCGCACCCGCTCCATTAGATACTCCTGCTGCAAGCTCCAAAGTTCTGAAACGACACCATCTCGTGGCTTTGTAGCACCGAGGTACAATCCCGTGTGCTCCAAGCCATAGTGAATCAAGGTTTCGATCGCGTCGTAAAGGTTAGATACAGGAGTGTGAGCTTCTTTCTGATCCGCGATATACATTTGCCATTCGTATACAGCTACTACATCCATTACTTGCTCAATGTTTCCTATCGTTTGGTACATTTTCGAGCTCGCGATTCCAGCTCTATCGCAAACGGCGCGTACAGTCGCCGCAGCAAACCCGGCCTCTGAAATGATAGTCGATGCCGCACGGATGATATTGTCGACTTGGGCAGGCGATGGAGGACGAGGTGTTTTCATGGAGACGGCTATTCAGGAATGTCTTGCATGCCCTGGGGTAGAGCATCCGGGTGTGGGAGGCGCGGATGATACGTGCTGTGCGTCAATGTAGGCAATTAATGGGTACCACCTGTTTTGCTTTGCGCAGCATGGTCATGGTGTGTTTCCCCCCGCAATGGGCGAATACTGTATCTTCGACATGCCCGCCTGGATGATGGCAATTCGATATAAGTGAAGTTGCACTGGTTTCCCTAGGGAAAGGACTCTGTTTGCATGACTGAATCAACACCTCTCAATGCCCTGATTATCGATCTAGAGGTGGTGCCGCCCACAGATTCGAAACCCGCCAAAATCACGATGATTGGCGCGTTGCGCCCGGACAGCGGCGAAGAGCTCGAACTCAAGATCGCTCGTGACCTAGATCCAGCGCTTGCTCATCTGGATGCCATGGGTAAGGGGGCGACTTGGGTGTTGGGGCACAATGTTATAGCGCACGATCTTCCGTTGCTGCAGACCTGCGCGCCTCAACTAGCTCTTCATTCTTTGAGCGTGATCGACACGCTTCGCCTGTCCCCATTGGCCTTTCCACAGAATCCGTATCACCGACTGATCAAAGACTACAAACTAATCCGAGAAAGCTTGAACTCACCGCTAGGCGACTGCCGATCCACGCTAACGTTGTTTCGAGATCAGCAGGCAGCATTCCTGGATCTGAAGTCGATGAATGCGCTGGAGCTCTCCTGCTATCAAGGCCTAGTCGCTCCTGCAGGGAGCGATCTCGATTTGATATTTGCGGGCATCACTCGGTCATCAGCTCTTTCTGTAAGCGAGCTTCGCAGTGCAATCCCACAATTGCTGGTTGAAACCGACCCTGCTCTGCAAAGGCCCTACAAGGTCTGTCAGACTCGACTCGCCAGTCTGCTGGACAACGATCTGGGTTGTGACGAACTGCACTGGCCCTTGGCGTATGCTCTCGCCTGGCTTCGAGTATCCGGAGGGAACTCAGTCATCGCGCCTTGGGTGCGATACCAATTTCCACTGGTCAGCCGGCTTATCGCCGAGCTGCGTGACGTCCCCTGCGGTGTGGACAGCTGTGGTTATTGCTGCACCACGCATGATCCGGTGCACGAACTAAAACGCTATTTTGGTTACGACGGTTTCCGGAAAGACAACGATGGCCTATGTCGTCAACACGACGTCGTTCTCGCGGGCATGCGAGGAGAAAATGTGTTGGCGGTTCTCGCGACTGGCGGGGGGAAGTCGATCTGCTATCAGTTGCCAGCACTCAATAGGTATCACCGAAACGGTAGTTTAACCGTCATCGTGTCGCCTCTTCAGTCACTGATGAAAGATCAGGTGGACGGCCTGCTTGCTCGTAATGTTCAGTGTGCCGCTGCATTAAATGGATTGCTGACATTGCCTGAAAGGGCGGATGTGCTTGAGAAAATCCAGATGGGCGACATTGGAATATTACTTGTTTCTCCGGAGCAGTTTCGCAACAACACATTCCGAAAAGCCATCAAGCAACGCCAGGTTGGCGCGTGGATATTCGACGAGGCGCATTGCTTGTCGAAGTGGGGAAATGATTTTCGCCCGGACTACCTATACGCATCACGGTTCATCCGTGAGTACCACTCACATAGTCCATTGGCTCCCATTGGTTGCTTCACCGCGACCGCCAAGCCAGATGTACTTGCCGATATTCGAGATCACTTCAAGGATACGCTTGGGGTCACTTTCCACGAGGTCATCGGTTCACACGAGCGCTTGAACCTTCGCTTCGAGGTCGTGCCTTGTACCAAAGCTGAAAAGCGCCCACGGGCTCAGCAGCTGCTTGAGGACAACCTCACTACCCAGGAAGGGGGAGCCGTTGTTTTTGTTTCAAGCAGGAAGGGCGCGGAGGAGTTGTCAGAGTTCCTGATCGGGCAGGGATGGCCCTGCAAGCATTTCCATGCTGGGCTGCCGCCAGGTGAAAAAACTGACATTCAGAACGATTTTAAAAGCGGAGTGCTTCGGGTCATCGTCGCGACTAATGCCTTTGGGATGGGGGTAGATAAACCTGACATCCGCTTGGTGATTCATGCGGACATTCCAGGTTCTCTTGAAAACTACTTGCAAGAGGCCGGACGCGCAGGGCGTGACCAAGACAATGCGCGGTGTGTACTTCTCTATGACCCTCAAGACATTGAAGCCCAATTCGGGCTCAGCGAGCGCTCCAAGCTGAGCCTTCGCGACATCCAGCAGATATTGAGAAAGCTACGGAACGAAACCGGAAAACGCAAAGGGCGTGAACTAGTAATAACCGCCGGTGAAATTCTTCTGGATGCGTCAGTTGAGACCACGTTTGCAGCAGATGACCGTGACGCGGAAACTAAAGTTGTGACCGCCATAGCTTGGCTTGAACGCGGTGACTTTCTTCAACGGGATGAGAATCAAACTCGGATCTTTCCGGCCAAGACAGCACTAAGTGCGGAGGATTCTGAAAAGCGACTGCTCATGGCAAACCTGTCGGTACGGAGGCTGGCCGAATTCAGGGCGATTATCACCTATCTGTTTCAAGCTACCTCTGATCAACGCATCAACACTGACGAGCTAATGGCGCTCACCGGCCAGTCCCAGGAGGAGGTCGCGGGCGCTCTGAAGCAGATGGAGCAGATGGGCATTCTGATCAATGATTCGCAACTGACGGTATTCGTACGTCACGGGATCAGTGGGTCATCGAATCAACGTCTCGCGCAGGCACTACAGCTTGAAAAGGCATTGTTCGAGTTGCTTCCTGAGTTAGCGCCGGATGCCGAGTCGGGAGACTGGCAGGACATCAACCTGGCGAGCCTCAATACCGCTTTACGTGCAAGAGTCGGACGTGACGACGTGCTTCCTGTACAGGTCATCCGGCTACTGCGTAGCCTTTCCCAAGATCGTGACAGTGAAAGTCAGCAGCGCAGTACATTTGAGCTTCGTCAGATCAATAGAGATCTCCTAAAGCTGCGCATTATTGGGCGTTATAGCTGGAAAAGGATTCAGGCGCTGGGGGAGAAACGTCGCACGATTGCGAGCCTGCTGATGAATTCTCTCATTGATCAGCTCCCCGCCGGGGCAAGGGGGCGCGATCTGATGATTGATACCACCTTCGGCAAGCTGGTTGCGGTTATTGAGGGCGATATGGTTCTGAAATCGACCCTCCCGGCTGACCAATTTCGTCGTGCGGTCGAGCATGTGCTCCTGTACCTGCACCAGCAGGATGTACTGATTTTGAATCATGGTATGACCGTCATGCGCCGTGCAATGACGATCAAGGTTGATGCCGAAAAAGCAGAGAGCAAAGTCGGATTTTTAAAAGATGACTATGCCAAGCTGGATGAGCATTACCGTGAAAAATGCATTCAGGTTCATGTCATGCGCGAGTATGCGGAAAAGGGCATCACCGATATGGAGCCTGCTCTGAAGCTCGTTCTGGCCTACTTCGGCAACCCCAAGCGCGACTTCATCAAAGAGTTTTTCAGCGGGCGCGAGGATGTCCTGAAATTGGCTACCAGTGAACAATCCTGGAAGGCGATTGTGCAGCCGCTGAGCAGTGTTCAAAAGCTGGTTGTCGCAGACAACGATGATCTTAATCGACTCGTACTAGCCGGCCCGGGATCAGGCAAAACGCGCGTAATCGTCCATCGGATCGCTTACTTGCTGCGTGTCCGGCGCGTAGCCGCCAGCAGTATCATCGCCTTGGCCTTCAATCGCCATGCCGCGAACGAAATACGCAAACGTCTTCTCGCCTTGGTAGGTAGCGATGCCTATGGCGTGAGCATCATGACCTACCACGCGATGTCGATGAGGCTCACGGGCACGCGGTTTGAGCGAGGTGAGCCGGTAGATGAAGCTCGACTGAAGCAGGTGGTCGAAGACGCAGTGCACCTTTTGGAAGGCGGCGGGCAGGCAACTGGCGAAGACGATTTGTGCGAACAGCTTCTGCGCGGATATCGCTACATTATGGTGGATGAATACCAGGACATCGATCAGATGCAGTACCGCCTTGTCAGTGCGCTGGCGGGTCGTAAGGCCGATGAAGAAGGACGGCTGTGTATTCTGGCTGTAGGTGACGATGATCAGAATATCTATGACTGGCGCGATACCAGCAATCAGTACATCGAACAGTTCCGTGACGACTACGATGCAGGCATAACCTATTTGGTCGATAACTATCGCTCGTCTGCACGTATCATCGACGCGGCAAACTGCGTTGTAGGCGCCAATGAAAACCGTTTGAAAGCTGAGCACCCTATTACCATCGACAAGGCACGCAAGGTCTTGCCCGCGGGAGGACATTGGGAGGCAAGAGATCCCGAGCGTACAGGGAAGGTGATGAGGATTAAGATTCCTGGCAGCGTTCGCTTTCGAGGTAATTTGCAGGCTCAGGCAGTCGTAACCGAGCTGGCAAGGCTTATTGCACTGGAAGAATGCGGCTCATGGGATGGATGCGCCGTACTTGGACGTGCACACGGCTATCTCAAACCTATCCAGGCATGGTGCGAACTCAATGATGTCCCTTACTTTCTTGCTTCGGACAAGGAAGACCCGATACAAATCACCCGTCAACGCGGTTTTCTGAAAGCCGTTGAAACAGTGCGGTTGATCGATCAGCCGCTGTCGGCGGCACAGGTGTATACCCATCTGCGCTCGCATCTTGTTGGTGCTCATTGGGAGGAGTTTTTTAATACCGCTCTTATGAGCCTTACCCAGGAAATGGGAGATTTGCAGCTATCCAGCCACGCCGTTGTCGACTGGTTGTACGAGTATCCTCGCGGGCTTCGCAAACAGCCGAAGAAGGGACTTTATCTAGGAACAGTTCACTCTGCCAAGGGGCTTGAATTTCGTCACGTGGGCTTACTGGACGGTGGTTGGAGCTCCGATCCAGCAGGTCTCACCCCCGAGCGCCGCCTCTATTATGTGGGCATGACCCGGGCAGAGGAAACACTGACTCTATGTGAGTTCGAGGCTGGCAACGCATTCAGTCCACAGCTCTCACAGCATGCGTGTGTGCAGGTCTACCAGGGTGAGTACGATCTGCTGCTGGAACGATCGTTTCTGCAACTTACGCTTGGGGATGTCGACATCGGATTCGCCGGTAGAAGTGTCGCCAGCCACCTAATCCACACCGCAATAGCTGATCTTCAAATGGCACACCCGCTGACCTTAAAAAAGGACGGTGAGCGCTATTTTCTTTTAGATCTGCAGGGACGTGCCGTCGGACGTACCGTGAAAAATCTAAATCCAGGATTCGTTGTCGACCAATGCCTTGTTGAAGGTATTGTCACCAGGTATGCAGACGAGGCTGATCCTCAGTTTCGCGCGGCGCTGAAGGTGGATGCTTGGGAAGTGGTAATTCCCAGAATCAGCGGGATGCCTGGGTAGCCGGTCGTAACTGGACTGTGGCGGCTACCAGTTACCTACCGCGATGGCGGCGCAGCCTCAATCTGCTAGGGGAGTGTGGCTGCAAGAGTTGGAGATTGATTGCCAGTCGGTCGAGAGACTCAACGTGTCTCTGTTTCCGTTCTTCATAGTAGCCAACCGGAAGAAAATACCGTCTATGCCATGCACAAACACGTGGGTACTCTGTCGAAAATAGGAGTTACTGCCATGTCCCCCATCCAACCCCATCAGCTCAAAGAACTTCGTAAAGCGTGTGGTTTGACCGTGAGTAGGGCGGCTTTATCGGTGCATGTCCACGAGCGTACCTGGCGCACCTACGAAACCGACGTGGACAATGCTTCCCACATTCAGATTCCACAAGGACGATTGATCGCATTCTGCGACCGGCATGGATTGCCTTATCCTCCAGTTAGCCAAGATGGGCGAATTCTAAAAGGGGGCTGTAGAGTTTTAAGCATCACGACTTACAAAGGCGGAGTAGGAAAATCGCCTATCACAGTCGCGGTCGCGGGCGTTCTTGCATCGACAGGTCGAAAGGTGGCAATCGTCTCTAACGACAGAGTCTTCAACCTTCAGGGGCGGGAGGACTCCTGGATAAGTGCTCGCCTCAAGGGACGGGCGCGCTCAGTCGACTTCATCGGAGAAGACGATGTGCTCATGTACCCAGGCGAGATTGAACATATCGAGCAGGCAATACAGGAGTATGAGCACGCTCAACATGATCCGGATTGGATCACGATAAATCCGCTGCCAGACAGAGCGCATGAAAAGTTGCTATCAAAAAGGGTGGCGCCGCAAACATTTGAAGATCTCAGGATGAGGTATGACTACATATTTCTCGACTTGAACAGAGACCTTGAGAAGGTGAGGCTACTGTCCGATCTTGTCGCAATCGTACTGGATAACAGCTGCATCGCATCAGTCTGGAGCGCGGGCTATTTCCATGATGACTTGATGAAGCCTCAGCCTAATAGGTCTGCCCCTAGGGTGTGCGGGTTGGTCACAAACCACGCACCTTCCACTGCATTTTCGGATTTTGAAGAGTACATCGAGGATTCTGAAAAGTTGGAGGAGGCTCGAAGTATTGTGATGATGATTCATGAGCACCAAGCAGAGATCCTGCAGGCGATAAGGGATTTGAGGCTGCCGTTACTTAGAACCTTCATGACTAGATCGCACCTGATGGAAATTCAAATACATAACTGAAGTCGGTCGTTTGAGGAGTCATTCTGTTTCTTTAACTCCCTTGTCGAGATTGCCCCTCAGTCGGTGGCGAGTGATGAGATTCGTAGGCTGACAGATGAGTTGTGCTTGGTGCTTTCATCGACCACACCTGGTGAATGGGAGCGCGTCACTAGGGGTTCTTACAATGGCGCAAGCGCATTGTGCGGTTAAGCGTGCCCGTGACATTTGACCCGATTCGCAAGCTTGCGAGCCGTCGGAGTAAATACACCCTTACGCGGCTCAAATTGGCAGCATTCTTCGGGCACGGGACGTATGCCTTGATCACGGGTTGTGGTGCTGCTGTTGAAACGGCATTAAAACGGACGGGCCCTCTGTGATTGCACTTTGCAATCACAGAGGGCGGGGATAGGATGAGTTGTGGAAACCCATATGTGCCAAGGACAGCCTAAGTGATCAACAATATTTCTCTTCGCAAAGTTTCTAGCTACTCGCCTGCGACCATCACGACGATTGGCCCCCTCAAGCGGGTTAACCTTTTCTACGGTCAAAATGGTACGGGTAAGACGACGATTGGTAACTACCTCCAGGCCCCTGGTGATGACTGCTACGGGTCGTGCGGC
Source organism: Pseudomonas sp. ASL8 (assembly GCF_056680355.1). Classification (NCBI taxonomy): domain Bacteria; kingdom Pseudomonadati; phylum Pseudomonadota; class Gammaproteobacteria; order Pseudomonadales; family Pseudomonadaceae; genus Pseudomonas; species Pseudomonas sp. ASL8. The sequence goes on from NZ_CM155278.1 coordinate 3,683,867, forward strand.
TTAGACCCCGTTGACTCTGAACGTGAACTGCTCGTTTATAACCAACTTTTTATGGAAAAAAATTTCCATAGCGCTGCGTCGCAACCCGGTGTTTTCACTTTAAATGAAACCAACATTGATGCCGAGGCTGCTCTCGCTGCAGCTGAAGCTGCCATCCAGACGCTGACACAAGAGCATGAGGCGGAGATCGCAGCGGGGAGTGCTATCAGGGCTGCCCATGAGAGCGCTCAAGACAAACATCGCGACCAAATATGGTTGCTGAAAAAACCGTTCGACACGACGTCATTGAAATATTGCTTCGCATCGTTAAACACCAAAGATAAGTTCCTAGAAAAAATCACTGCCATCACGCCCACCCTTACGACAGATACTCCCACGCAGTTGATGGCTGAGGCTTTAGAGCTTCAATCAGCGAGCGATGTTGAACTGACAGGTATCGCCGCGCTGAGCTTCCCAGAGGCCGATGTAGAAATTCATCATATTTTTCAGGAGGTTATTTCCGGGGCGGGTAACTCCTACCTGTCAGTATTAATTCAGGAGTTGGGTAACTCGGACTGGATCAAGCAGTCCCTCGCGTTTATCGATGGTGCCGACGGGCACTGCCCGCTGTGTCAGCAGAATATTTCCGAAAATTTTAAGCAAGAGGTGAGCAAGGTATTCGACAAGACGTACGAGCTTCGCATCGCTCAGTTGGGCCTACTAAAAACTCGGTATGAGAGTGGTATCGAGAGAGTTTTTCTTCAGTATTCGAAGCCCGAATACCAAGTGCCAGCGTTTCAGATCCTGTTGGCAAATCTCAAGTCTACTTTTGGGGCGAATTTGTTAGCAATCTCGAAAAAGATCGCGAGTCCATCTGTTTCCTTGGTGCTCGACTCAACGAGCGACACGTTGACGCAATTAAACCAACTGATAAAAAATGAGCAACAGAAAATTGATGTCTTTAACCTCAAGGTTAAAAACAAGAAGATACATCTAGAGAGAATCAGCGGTCGGTTCTGGAACTGCTTAAGTTGCGATTGCAACACCTTGATCAACGCAGCAGTTAAGAGCGACGCCAATTTTACTAAGAAGCGGAAAGAGAAGAACGATGCAGTGGTCGCGATTCGGGCAAGGCTTCAAGTCCAGCGTGACATCATTACGCAATCCAAAGCATCAGTAACCAACATTGAGCAATCGGTGGGGAATATCAATAACTGGCTGGGCGTTCTTGGCCTTATCGGATTTTCGCTGGTGAAGGAGGACGGAGCAGTTCCGCAATACCGTTTGCAGCGGCCGGATCAGACCGACGGGGTATTCAAGAGCCTCAGCGAAGGCGAGAAAACGCTCATATCGTTCCTTTACTTTCTTGAGGTGTGCAACGGAGAGCTCCACAACCAGGCCGGAAGGCTCAAAAGCGATCGCATCATTGTGATCGATGACCCGATTTCCAGCCTGTCACACAACTACATCTACGACATTGCCTCGCTGATAAAGCGTCAGGTGATCACCCCAAAGACGCGCTTTAAACAAGTGATGATCCTCACGCATAACCTGTTCTTTTTCCATGAGATGATCAAGGTGATGCAGGATGACAACGAAGAGGCAATGGGCCTTTTCAGAATCACCAAAGCCGTCCATAGCTCGGTGGTTACCATGGCTAAAACGGATGTGCAAAACGACTATCAATCGTTCTGGCAAACCATCAAGGATGCGATCGCCGGCCGAACGTCTCCCAACGTGATTCCTAACATGATGCGCAACATCCTGGAGTACTACTTCGCCTTCGTGCACAGCCAGGACAAGTTGCGCAAAGCGCTCACAGATCTGTCAGAAGCAAACCCCGAGTTTCGTGCTCTGTTTCGGTACGTGAATCGGGAGTCTCACTCGGACGCAATCAACGTCAACGACTTCGGAACCATCGATGCAACTCAGTACGTTGCACGGTTTCGCGAGGTATTCGTAAATACCGGGTACGGGCCTCATTTTGACAAGATGATGGCTTAGAACACGCCTGCAAGACTTCTCAGATTGTGCCTCCTGCCAGAACGGGAGGTACAAACGAGGTTCTGCTTAGCAGTGAGCGCTGACACTTGGGCATACGCCCGACGTTTCGCTCAACCAAATAAGTAATCAGAAACATTGGCGATGGCAGACTGGCAAATCGCAGCACCAACGATGATGGAAGAGCTATGTGCCGCGTATTTGATGAGTCTTCTGACTCGGCTACCCACCCAGCGGACAGGTGGGATTGGCCAGTTTCTGCCACTTCAGAGGGCGTTGACCTGATTCACGCAGGTAAGCTTCACGTAAGCTCACTTTTCTATAAGGGCTGAAACGATTCCCAACCGCTTAAGAATAGGCTTCTCAGGAGCAGTGAGCCCTGATAGCATCGCTAGCGCATCTACCCCAAGGGAACTCCTTCCTGCCTCGCACTCATTTGCTAGCTTTGCATATGGAATGTAAAGGCTATCAGCGGCCCGCTGAGATCAGATGGAGAATACGCCATGAATAATGGGAAAGTTGTACTGGTACGCCAGTATGAACGTTTCCGGCATGGGCAATGGGAGACCGTGTGCCAGCACACGCGCTCCCTTCCGCGTCGGTAATTGAACGTACCTTGGGGGTAGATGCACCTTCTCTCGCTTTTGCTGATTATTCCGGCTTATTTGGAATTGAATAGGGGGCCGAATTCGAAAGCGAACATTGCTTAGCTTGACCTTGCCCTTGAGAAACGTATCTCTTGCTAGGTGTCCCAATAGCCGCAAGGATACGACATGACTAAGCCCAACAGACCGGGTTGAATATACCCTAGAGTTCAAGCTTGAGGCCGTGCGTCTGGTTGATACTGGCCTGACGGTTGCTGCTGCCGCTCGTTCATTGGGTATGTCCGACCAAACGCTTTTCAACTGGGTCAAGGCTCATCTCCAAGGCCGGCTCACTGGCGCCGACATCAAGCCTGACACTCCCTAGCAGACGGAGATTAGTCGGCTGCGAGCCGAGCTGACGCGCGTCAAAATGGAGCGCGACATCCTGGAAAAGGCGACGGCGTACTTTGCAAAAGCATCTAGCTGCAGTACGCGCTCATCTTTACTCATCGGCGTCTCTGGACTATTGGCGTGCGTTGCCGGGTGCTGGGCGCCAGTGCTACCGGTTTTCACTGCCACCAAGCCCGCTGTGCAGCCAATTGTCCTCAACGAGGTGTCAGCGACATGGCATTGCTCGTGCATATCCGCGTCGCTTATGCCCGTAGCCGTGGCAGTTATGGCTGGCATCGGATCTGGCCGGGTTTGTTGGCCGACGGCGTTCGTTTCGGCGTATGCGTCCGGGCATCCCGTATTGCGTAACTAAACGGGTCGCCATTTATGCGGCAGCAACTCGGAAATCTCACTCGCCCGTTGCGTCGGTAGGCGCTTAAGGACGTCCTTCAGATATACCGCCGGGAGCCCACGCAAAGCGATTCTTCGAACGCGCCAGGCTCTCTCTCAGTACCCGCCCTTGTGGAGAACCTCGGATTGGCGCAAAGGAATCCAGATGGCCGCCGACAATCTACGCCGTCTCACGTCGGCCATCTGGAACCACTCGGGTGGGTAATTGGCTGGCATGGAGCACTCCTTTGCGTAAGTTATTTTTGCTCTGACGCAAGACTCGGGTAGAAAGATGGTTCGCGGGTTAATCATAGCGTGCTAGAGCTTTGCATAGGGAGGATTGACGTTAAATGAGAGGGTTGGGTGACTGGGGAAGATCAGGCAGCCTTTCCAGTCAGACAGTAAATAGAAGCCCTTCTACAGATCATAGATTCCTCCTCGAGAGGCTGGCCTCACACGACTATATTCCTTGAATCCTTGGATGAGGAGGGATTCAAAAGGCTGGCAAACAAAGATCGGAGTTTCACCATCGGTGTCACCGACGCAAATTTACGGTTAATCCGCTCCTTGAGGGTGAAAGGTTTTGTTGGCAAAAACAGTGAGACCAAAGGTCGGATAACTGTGAATGCCATGACCAGCGCGCTGAGGTGAGGTCTGGTTGATGGAGATGGCCAGGTCGGGTCTCAATCAGCTAAAACTTGGGACGGTCGAGGCCATTGTCCCTTCACTTCCAAGTATGCAGCTGGATGCACGCTTGGGGAGCGTTCGAGAGTTTCCTAAAAGGCCCGGATTTGTTATGGTTTAAGCGTAGTGAGAAGGGTTGAACGAGCCACTCAATTGGGAAATATGGGGGGTACCTTAGATAAGAGTTCGAATCCCATCGCCTCCGCCATATTTGTACCGAAAAGGCCCCGTATTCCGGGGCCTTTTTGCGTTCAGCGTTTTCTGTTTTCCCGCACGCGTTGCATTAGTGCTAACTCACCCGTTGTCCCTGGGCTGTAGCGCAGTCGCCGATGGGATCGCTCGACGTACGTGAAATTTCCGAGCAGGTGTCTGCGGCCAGTGGGGTGCCCCGTTCTCTTTGTCGATGTATCAACTCGTGAATTAGCTTGCCCTCAAACAGGCTGCTCACTGCCTGCCCAAGCCGGCCTGGTTCCGGAAAGACATTACAAGGATTCACGTTATGGAGCTGTCACTGGAAACGGTTGCCCTTTTCTCCCTTAAGCTGGCTTATGAGAAGGAGGGCGACAGTCCTATTTTGCGTCAGGACACGATAATGGGTGGCTATCAGAAAGACGAGTTCGGCTTGCTTGTGCGTAAAGGTGATATCGAAGCTGTCCAGCTTAAAATGGGCGAGTGTCTGAATTTGGCATTGAAAGCTTTGGGCGGCGCGGATACGCCGCTAGGGCGCGAGCTTCAAAAGCTGGCAGCATGTTTGAGTTGCGCCGAGACGATGGGCGCGCTTGATGCTTCGTTGGCCGCGCTCAAGGATTACTTAAAAGACGTTCAGTGATAAGCCGTTGTCCAGGGGGGGGGGGGGCGTGTGGCGCGAGGAGGCGTCTTGGCTCTGGCCGAGCGATCTCTTTCGTTCTTTCGGCAGGGATTAAAGAAGGCTATTTGCCGGGGCGCAGGCCCATCATCTGCGGCGGGAGTCGACTAGTACTCTTTATATGCCTGCAGAGCGCGTTTTGGAGATCGCTCCGGAATCGCAGGAAGGCCTGGCCATGCAGCGCCGCCGCATCCTCCGGCAGTTCAATCACCGCGGTGTGTTGCCCTTCGGCATGCAGGCTGCCTTGATGTAGGTATGTGCTTCATTATGATGCTTGTCAGGAAAACACTGCTGGGTGTGCCCGGTGGCGTGGAGGGTCTTTTGACGGCGTCATTCTATATGTTGTATCTGTGCAGAAAAAATTTGGAATGAGGGTTGACCTCTGATTTTAATGCTGTACTATTCGCCTCCCGCTAACGAGAGACGTGAAGTTGATCGAAGCGCAAGTGGTTGAAGTTGCAAAGGAAACTTTGAAACTTGTTAAAATAACCGCTTGACAGCAACAGGGGCTGCTGTAGAATGCGCGCCTCGGCTGAGACGAAAGATCTCAACCACCCGCTCTTTAACAATTGAATCAAGCAATTCGTGTGGGTGCTTGTGTTGTAAGACTGAAGTCAACTGATTATCAGCATCACAAGTTACTCCGCGAGAAATCAAAGATGTAACCAACGATTGCTGAGCTAAGTTTAGGGTTTTGTCAAAACCCAAAGATGTTTGAACTGAAGAGTTTGATCATGGCTCAGATTGAACGCTGGCGGCAGGCCTAACACATGCAAGTCGAGCGGCAGCACGGGTACTTGTACCTGGTGGCGAGCGGCGGACGGGTGAGTAATACCTAGGAATCTGCCTGGTAGTGGGGGATAACGTTCGGAAACGGACGCTAATACCGCATACGTCCTACGGGAGAAAGCAGGGGACCTTCGGGCCTTGCGCTATCAGATGAGCCTAGGTCGGATTAGCTAGTTGGTGAGGTAATGGCTCACCAAGGCTACGATCCGTAACTGGTCTGAGAGGATGATCAGTCACACTGGAACTGAGACACGGTCCAGACTCCTACGGGAGGCAGCAGTGGGGAATATTGGACAATGGGCGAAAGCCTGATCCAGCCATGCCGCGTGTGTGAAGAAGGTCTTCGGATTGTAAAGCACTTTAAGTTGGGAGGAAGGGCATTAACCTAATACGTTAGTGTTTTGACGTTACCGACAGAATAAGCACCGGCTAACTCTGTGCCAGCAGCCGCG
>NZ_CM155278.1:3692500-5653869 GCF_056680355.1 Pseudomonas sp. ASL8
TCAGCTAAGGTCCCAAAGTTATGGTTAAGTGGGAAACGATGTGGGAAGGCTTAGACAGCTAGGAGGTTGGCTTAGAAGCAGCCACCCTTTAAAGAAAGCGTAATAGCTCACTAGTCGAGTCGGCCTGCGCGGAAGATGTAACGGGGCTCAAACCATACACCGAAGCTACGGGTATCACTTAGGTGATGCGGTAGAGGAGCGTTCTGTAAGCCTGTGAAGGTGAGTTGAGAAGCTTGCTGGAGGTATCAGAAGTGCGAATGCTGACATGAGTAACGATAATGGGTGTGAAAAACACCCACGCCGAAAGACCAAGGTTTCCTGCGCAACGTTAATCGACGCAGGGTTAGTCGGTCCCTAAGGCGAGGCTGAAAAGCGTAGTCGATGGAAAACAGGTTAATATTCCTGTACTTCTGGTTATTGCGATGGAGGGACGGAGAAGGCTAGGCCAGCTTGGCGTTGGTTGTCCAAGTTTAAGGTGGTAGGCTGGAATCTTAGGTAAATCCGGGATTCTAAGGCCGAGAGCTGATGACGAGTGTGCTTTGGCACACGAAGTGGTTGATGCCATGCTTCCAAGAAAAGCTTCTAAGCTTCAGGTAACCAGGAACCGTACCCCAAACCGACACAGGTGGTTGGGTAGAGAATACCAAGGCGCTTGAGAGAACTCGGGTGAAGGAACTAGGCAAAATGGCACCGTAACTTCGGGAGAAGGTGCGCCGGTGAGGGTGAAGCATTTACTGCGTAAGCCCATGCCGGTCGAAGATACCAGGCCGCTGCGACTGTTTATTAAAAACACAGCACTCTGCAAACACGAAAGTGGACGTATAGGGTGTGACGCCTGCCCGGTGCCGGAAGGTTAATTGATGGGGTTAGCTAACGCGAAGCTCTTGATCGAAGCCCCGGTAAACGGCGGCCGTAACTATAACGGTCCTAAGGTAGCGAAATTCCTTGTCGGGTAAGTTCCGACCTGCACGAATGGCGTAACGATGGCGGCGCTGTCTCCACCCGAGACTCAGTGAAATTGAAATCGCTGTGAAGATGCAGTGTATCCGCGGCTAGACGGAAAGACCCCGTGAACCTTTACTATAGCTTTGCACTGGACTTTGAATTTGCTTGTGTAGGATAGGTGGGAGGCTTTGAAGCGTGGACGCCAGTCTGCGTGGAGCCAACCTTGAAATACCACCCTGGCAACTTTGAGGTTCTAACTCAGGTCCGTTATCCGGATCGAGGACAGTGTATGGTGGGTAGTTTGACTGGGGCGGTCTCCTCCTAAAGAGTAACGGAGGAGTACGAAGGTGCGCTCAGACCGGTCGGAAATCGGTCGTAGAGTATAAAGGCAAAAGCGCGCTTGACTGCGAGACAGACACGTCGAGCAGGTACGAAAGTAGGTCTTAGTGATCCGGTGGTTCTGTATGGAAGGGCCATCGCTCAACGGATAAAAGGTACTCCGGGGATAACAGGCTGATACCGCCCAAGAGTTCATATCGACGGCGGTGTTTGGCACCTCGATGTCGGCTCATCACATCCTGGGGCTGAAGCCGGTCCCAAGGGTATGGCTGTTCGCCATTTAAAGTGGTACGCGAGCTGGGTTTAGAACGTCGTGAGACAGTTCGGTCCCTATCTGCCGTGGACGTTTGAGATTTGAGAGGGGCTGCTCCTAGTACGAGAGGACCGGAGTGGACGAACCTCTGGTGTTCCGGTTGTCACGCCAGTGGCATTGCCGGGTAGCTACGTTCGGAATAGATAACCGCTGAAAGCATCTAAGCGGGAAACTAGCCTCAAGATGAGATCTCACTGGGACCTTGAGTCCCCTGAAGGGCCGTCGAAGACTACGACGTTGATAGGTTGGGTGTGTAAGCGCTGTGAGGCGTTGAGCTAACCAATACTAATTGCCCGTGAGGCTTGACCATATAACACCCAAGCAATTTGCGTCGAAAGAGCAGATTGCGGTGTGTGAAGACGACACAAACCGAAAATTGGCAACAGCCCACAAATCTATCACATCCCCATTCGCTGGCACGTTACGCAAGTAACGGTCTGGCTACCGAATTTCTTGACGACCATAGAGCATTGGAACCACCTGATCCCATCCCGAACTCAGCAGTGAAACGATGCATCGCCGATGGTAGTGTGGGGTTTCCCCATGTGAGAGTAGGTCATCGTCAAGATTAAATTCCGAAACCCCTGTCTGCTTATGCAGACAGGGGTTTTGTTTGTGCGCAGAAAAAAGGGCTCAAGAGTTGCTCGCATACGACTGTAACGTTCCGTTGCTAACTCGGGCGGAGATCCGCCTTAATCCAGATCTCGGTAACCGTCCGGGCAACACACCTTACTGATCCCAACGCTTAGGGCGATGGTGGACACCTAATTAAGTGGACACCATTTTTAGCCTATTAAGCGAATCGCCATGCACCCACGACACTCTTACCCCAAGTCCTTCAAAGCCCAGGTTATCCAGGAATGCCTGCAACCCGGCGCGTCTATCGCCAGCGTCGCGCTGGGTCATGGCATCAACGCCAATCTCGTGCGCAAATGGATACCGCTTTACCGCGACGTTGACGGTAAAAATCTGCCTGCTTTCGTACCTTTAAAACTGGAACCGAACGTCTCAACGCGTACCGAACCCACGATCAAAATAGATGTGCAGTGCGGGCAAGGACAGCTCGTGGTGAACTGGCCCGCCAACGACCCTGAAGGTTGTGCCCGATTCGTTCGGGGACTAGCCCAGTGATTCGCATCGACTCTATCTGGCTTGCTACCGCGCCGATGGACATGCGTGCTGGCACTGAAACCGCACTCGCGAGGGTCGTGTCGGTGTTCGGTGCGGCGAAGCCGCACTGTGCTTATCTCTTCGCCAACCGCCGCGCCAATCGGATAAAAGTGTTAGTGCATGACGGAGTAGGCATCTGGCTCGCAGCTCGTCGACTGCATCAGGGTCGATTTCACTGGCCTGGTGTTCGCAACGGTTCAGAGCTTGAACTGGATGCTGAACAACTTCAGGCGCTGATACTCGGACTACCGTGGCAAAGAGTGGGTACCGGGGGTGTGATTACTCTGCTTTAGAGCCCGCCATGGCTGACTTGCCGCCACATTTGTCCAAAATATCTATCGGCTCCTGCAAGCCACTTTGGCAAAATAAGGGGCATGACTTCCCTCGCCAATCTTGACCAACTGAACCCTGAACAACTGCGCGCGCTGGCGGCTCAGTTGATACAGCGCGTCGTGAGCCTTGATCAAAAAGTGGAGACGATGGACAAGCAGATCCATCATCACAAGGCGGTCAACGAGAAGCTGGCCCACGAAATCGCACTGCTCAAGCGCTTCAAGTTTGCCAAGCGCAGTGAGCAACTAAGCCCAGATCAAGGGCGCTTGCTCGATGACCTGATTGATACCGATATCGCCGCCATCGAAGCCGAGCTTGAAGCGCTGCAACCGGCTCCGACAGCATCCGCCGTACGCCAGCAACCCAAACGCGCACCGTTGCCGCCACAGTTTCTTCGCACGTTGATCCATCACGAACCGGACAATAGCCACTGCCAATGTGGCTGCGCCCTGAAACGTATCGGCGAAGATGCCAGCGAAAAGCTCGACTACACGCTCTGCGTCTTTACGGTTGAGCGTCATATCCGGGGGAAATGGGCCTGTGAACAGTGCGAAACACTGATCCAGGCGCCGGTGCCGGCACATGTCATCGACAAAGGCATCCCGACGGCGGGCCTGCTGGCCCACGTGATGGTGGCCAAGTTTGCCGACCATCTGCCGCTGTACCGACAAGAGAAAATCTTCGGCCGAGCCGGCCTGCCAATCGCTCGTTCAACCTTGGCTCAATGGGTCGGTGCCTGCGGCGTACAGCTTCAACCACTGGTGGACGCCTTGCGCGAAGCGGTGCTTGAGCATGGCGTAGTCCACGCGGACGAAACGCCAGTGCAGATGCTGATGCCGGGTGCCAAAAAGACCCATCGAGCTTATGTCTGGGCCTACGCCACCAGCCAGTTCGCCGACTTGGCAGCGGTCGTTTACGACTTCAGCCCAAGTCGAGCGGGCGAACATGCGAGAAACTTCCTGCACGACTGGAGTGGCAAGTTAGTCTGCGACGACTTCTCTGGCTACAAGGCCAGCTTCGATCTGGGCGTCACCGAAATCGGCTGCATGGCCCATGCGCGCCGCAAGTTTTTCGACCTGCACGCCACCAACAAAAGGCAGATCGCGGAAAAAGCGCTGCACTACATCGCCGCGCTGTACGAAATCGAGCGTGAAGTAAAAGAGTTGGAACCGGACATTCGGCGACGAATACGGCAGGAAAAAGCGGCACCGATTATCGATGCGTTGCACGCCTGGATGAGTGCCCAACGGCAGCTCGTGCCCGAGGGGTCGGCCATCGCCAAAGCCTTGAATTACAGCCTCAGACGCTGGACGGCGTTGACTCGATATCTCGACGACGGTGCGGTACCCATAGACAATAATTGGATAGAAAATCAAATCCGACCGTGGGCTTTGGGGCGCTCAAACTGGCTGTTTGCGGGTTCGTTACGCAGCGGCAAACGTGCGGCGGCGATCATGAGTTTGATCCAGTCGGCGCGGCTCAACGGCCATGATCCATATGCCTATCTGAAAGACGTTCTCACCCGCCTGCCGACGCAGCGGGCGAGTGAGATTACCGACTTGCTCCCGCATAAGTGGATGCCTGCTTAAGCACAAGGTGTGTTGGGCAGACGCTTACAGATCTCGTCGGATGGCGTCCAGACGTTCGTCGAGCAATGGGGTAAGCAGGGCGTAGCACTCCGCAGGGGCGATGGATACTATTTGGGTGCCGATGAGGCAGCGTTGCAACTGATCGAGAGCACTGTGCAGCGAGCGTGGGGCATGCCTGAGTAAGCGTTCGTGCAGGTACTGCAACTGGATAAGCATTTCCAAAGGGCAGGCTCGATGGGCGGCTGCGCGTACTGACAGACCCCGCAGCCGGCCAAGGTCTTCCAGTTCCCAACAGCGTTCGGCGATGCTTGGGGGCTCAAGATTGAGCGCACAACGGTGCAGTTCGAGGTGCTGGATAGTGCCGAGCAGGTCTTGCAGCAAACGGCAATGGCCATCGAAATCTGCGGGAGCACGGCGTAACGCTTGCCAGTTCTGCCGCTGTTCAGCATAGGGCCATTCCTTCCAACGGTGGTCGAGCGAGGAGCCCAGCGCTTGGCATCGCTGCCGTGCTTCACTGGTGGTTTGTCCGCCGAGACCGCGATGCTGCTGCAGGCCTTGCAGCAGGTCGATGCCCTGCAACAGTGCCCGCCGCAGTGCCGGGTCGCCCTGCGGCGGCTGGATTAGATCGAATGCCATGGCGGGCTGTAGGTTCATGTGCGGCTTCCGGCGGTGAGCTGGTTGAGATAGCGAGTCAGGTCGTGCAGCGTATGAGTCTGTGTGCTCTGCACCTGTACGGCCCCATTGACCTGTTGCAGCTGTTCGCTGAGAGCGTGATTGGCTTGTTGGTGTTCGCTGAGCGCCTGTTGCATGGCGCCGAGTTGTTGCAGATTGGTCTGGCTCCGTTGAGCCAGGTCATCGAGGTTGGTGGCAAGGTGCTCGCTCTGCTGGTTGCCGGCTTCCAGCAGGTGGCGGTGTTCTTTGACCTCGCCATCTACCTGGCGCACTGCCATGGCGATCGCCGTCGCGACCTTGGTGATTTCGTGGGTCGCCTGGTCGGTAGCCTGAGCCAGGCTGCGGACTTCATCTGCCACCACGGCGAAACCACGCCCATGTTCGCCAGCGCGGGCTGCCTCAATGGATGCATTGAGTGCCAGCAACTGGGTCTGCTTGGCCAGCGCCTGGATGTTATTCACTGTTTTTTCGACTGCTGCGGTGCGCTGCAGCAAAGCTTCCACAGCCTGTGCGGTATTGCCCAGGCTGTACTGGATGGCGAGCATGCTGCCGCCCACGGCACGAGCCTCCAGGCAACCGGCGTCACTCCGTGCATGGGCGTCGGCGAAGGCCGCCAATGCATCCTGGGCCAAGGTGTCGATGCTGTGCAGGGTCTGGTCGATCTGCTCGCTGGCAGCGGCGATCATGGCGATCCGTTGGCTCTGTTCCTCACCCTGGTCGCTGGCCTGCTGGGCCATCTGTTCCAACGCGCGGCTGGCGAACTGCACTTCGCTGCGCATGCGTTCGCTGTTGCGCAGCGAAGTGCTTGTGGTCACTAGCAGCGTCGCGGGGTCGGCATCCCGGGAGCTGCGCAGCAGTCGTGCCAGTTCGGTGTTCCAGAATGTCTGTAGATGGCGTTGATCGCGCTCGCGCAATTGCCAGGCACCGCCTAGGTAGAGAACGCCAGGGATGAGGGCCAGTGCGCTTGCAGGCTGTTCGGCTAGCGCGAGACCGCAGGCGCCGAGGGCAAGACCGAGCGGTAACCAGAGGTTGATCCCGCTGCGTTCCAGTAGGACCATGCCTGGTTTGAATAATGCTTTCCCAAACGATGTGCCAGTAGGACGGCGCTTGCCTGCGTCCCTGTGCAGCGTTGTGGTGGCATGACCCATTGGGAGGATTCCTTGAGCGGGCAATAGGATTTCCTTTTTACCGGGGTGAACGCAAAAACGGCGCACGCTCACCTGCCGAAATGCGGAGGTGAGCGGACGCCGTTGCCCGTAATAGTTGTGAAACCATCGTCGTTGATGGCTCAAGTGTGATCAGGCCAAGCAAGTTGCTTGCCAGTCTTTGCCGTCGGCCACAAGCAAGCGTGTCGCCCACGCAGTGAGAAGGGTGACTCTGTTCAATTGCTATTGATGAGCGATGGGCCTGGCACGGAACGCGTTTGCAGGAAAAAACAGGTCAAGGAGGGCTGCTGGCTTACCTATTTTCTTCTTTACGGCAAAGGCAGAAAGCGCAATCAACGCACCAGTCGTGGGAATTGCTGAGCCACAATGCTCTGTTATGGTTCGAATTAAACCCGATCGGGTTCCGGTGAGCAGCTTTTCGGTTTCGACACAGGCGGGTCGCTCTCATTGATCTCCGCAATAGACTATTTCCGACCAACGGCGAAAGTTGGGCGTGGTATTAAAGACTAAGGCATATAGCCATCTATATACTCAAAATCTCGCTTTTTTTGGCCTTGTCGATGAAGCACTTCTACCCATTTCTGCTCGTCCTGCTCTCCACCCTGGCCACGCCGCTGGCGCAGGCTGGCGTCCAAACGCTACGTCTGCTTGCCTGGCCTGGCTATGCCGACAGCGACCTGGTCGCGGAGTTTGAGGCGCGTTACGAAGTGAAGGTCGAAGTCACTCTGGTTGGCAGCGACGAAGTGCTGCGCAGCAAGCTGGCGGAAAATCAGGGTGGCAACTACGACTTGATCGCTGCCAACACCGCGGAAGTCGAGTACTACATAGGTCAGCAACTGCTACAGCCATTGCAACCTGCGCGTATAACTAACACCTCGCGCCAACTCTTGCGCTTTCGCGACTACTCGAAGATCCCCGGGATTATGGCCGGCGGCAATGTCTACGCGATCCCCTACACCTATTCGGACATGGGGCTGATCTATGACCGACAGCAGTTCAGTCAGCCTCCGCAGTCAATCACCAGCATGTGGGATCCCAAATTCCAAGGCCGTGTATTGGCTTTCAACACCAGCAGCCATAACTTCTCTCTGGCTAGCCTGGCGCGCGGTGGCGACCCGTTCCACATCGCCGCCGCTGATTTCCCCTTGGTCGCTGATCAGCTGGTCGCGCTGCGCCGCAACGTGCTGACCTTCTATTCTCTGCCCGAGGAAGCTGCCGAACTATTTCGTGAACACTCGGTGGCTTTGCTCTTCGCCAACTATGGCCGGCAGCAGCTCAAGCAGTTGCAGGACGCTGGCGCCGATGTTGGCTACGTGATTCCGCGAGAGGGTGCTTTGGCTTGGCTCGACTGTTGGGCGATCAGTCGCAACGCGCGCGATCCAGTGTTGGCCGAAGCCTGGATCAACTTTACTCTTGAGCCCCATGTCAGTCGCGCTCTGAGCGAGCGCCAGGGCTTGTCCAATACCTTGGTAGAGCCGGTTGGCATGGACCCATCGGCACAACTGATTTGGCTGCGTCCTGTCGAGGACGATGCACATCGTACTGCGCTGTGGCAGCGCATCATGTCCGGCGACCGGCCGCCCCTGCAGGAGGCGCGATGAGGTTCAGTATCGCTCTTAAGCTCGGGTGTCTGATGGCTCTGTTCGGCATCCTGCCCACCGGTCTGGCCGGATACTATTCCTACACCAGTAGTCGCGACATTCTGCTTAAAGCTGCAGAGCGCGACCTGCTCACTTCCGTCCAGGTGCTCGGGCGCAACCTGCACGGCAATCTCGACGACATCGGTCTCGATGCGCAACTGTTGGCCAACGGCCCGGAGGTGCGCGAGCTTCCGGGCGCCAGTAGCCAGAGCCTGCGTTTACATGCCCAAGACAACCTTGCCGAGTTGTTCCGCGCCATGTTGCAAGTGCACCCCGACTATATGCAGATCCGCCTGATCAGCGCGGTCGACCATGGCCTCGAGCTGGTGCGGGTGGATCGCGACGGTGAGCGCCTGTTACGCGTCAGCGGTGCCGATCTGCAGGAGAAGGCCCATTACGCCTACGTGTTCGACACCTTGCGCTTGGCGCCCGGTGAAACACGCCTGTCCCCGATCGTGATTAACCATGAGCAGGGCGCTCACTCCGGGTTGGGCAAGCCGACCCTGCATGTGTCCACGCCAGTGGCGGATGCCAGCGGTAAAGTATTCGCCCTGCTGGTGATCAACGTCGACCTCGATCAGCTCTTTAATCAACTGCAGGGGGATTTGCCCGCGCAATACCAGGTGTATCTGAGTAATCGCTGGGGCGACCTGCTGGTCCACCCAGACCACCAACGCACTTTCGGATTTGACCAAGGGCGCCGTCTGTTCATCCAGGACGAGTTCCCGGAAGTCGCCAGACTGCTTGGTGAGAAGCATAAGGACCATTTGATCAGCCGTAGCGTCGCGCAGGAGCAGCAAGATGGGCTGGTTGCAGCGTTCGTGCGCATCTCAAACAATGCGCAGACCTCGGAACCTTTCATCGTCCTCGGTCTCGGTCAGTCGCAAAGCCTCGTACTCGCCGAGGCCTCGCGGGTAGGCCAGAAGATCGTCCAGATCGTCCTGCTGTTCAGTCTGCTGGCCCTGCTCACAGCGATCATCACCTCGCGTGCGGTCATCCGTCCGCTGAAAAGCATGACCCAAGCCGTGCAACTATTTTCCCGTGAACGCAAGATCAGCGAACTGCCCTCGCGTCAGGACGAATTAGGCCAGTTGGCCCAGAGTTTCCGCGAAATGCAGGAGGAAATCCTCAGTCAACTGGAGGATCTCACGCACAGCCGCACGGCCTTCGAACACCTGTCTCGACATGATCCGCTGACCGGTCTGCCGAACCGTCGGGTGTTCTTTGATCGTCTTGAGCGTGCCTTGATCAATTCACAGAGTAGCGGCAAGCACTTGGCGGTGCTGTTTGTCGATCTCGATCACTTCAAGAGCATCAATGACCGGTACGGCCACAGCCTCGGTGACCATGTGCTCAAGGCGGTGGCGAACCTGCTACGTTCTGCCACCTGCGAAAACGATTCGGTGGCACGTTTGGGGGGGGATGAATTCGTCATCTTCTTCGAGGCGGTTGAGGATGCCCAGCATATTGTCACCATCCTGGAGAAGCTGCATAACCGCTTCCAGCTTCCCCTGTTCATTGATGGTCATGAAGTGAGAGTCAATGCGAGCATGGGTGTCAGTATGTTCCCGCGCGATGGCAACGATATTGAAGCCTTGGTCCAGCACGCTGACCACGCGATGTACACCGCCAAGAAGTCGGGTCGCAATACCTACTCATTTGACCTGTCGGACGTGGGGGAGAACCGCTGCGAGTCGTCCTCCTGATAGAACATCGCTGATCACTGCTGGCAATCAAGCTGCAGGAGCATGTTTGCCATGATCAATGTTCCTGGACGATCAAACAAATGCCTCGGCCATTGATCTGAAATGATACTTAACCCGGTTTTTTATACATTCTCCAAAGGCGCGGGTCAGATAACACTTCTCACGGTAAAGAATACTCATTGCGTTTAGTGTATTAAGGCAAAAGTTTCCTGTCCGCCACTCACTGTAAGTAGAAGACACATATGCGTAATTTTCTGCCTTGTTTGTCGTGTGATTACGGTTCTTGTCCATCGTCTCGTCCTTGCCGATTTCTGTCTGCTGCGACGCCCTGTTTTAGGTCGATAGCAGACTATCTTTCGACTATCCGAATTGACCAAAAATCCGGTTGCCGCTTAAGCCCTGATAGCGTTCGCCTGAACGTCTGGAAACGCTTGGATCAAGGCCATTGCGATACGGTCAGCAAGAAGGATAGCATTGCTATGTAAAGTCGCTTGATGACCTATTACGCTTAGCTATTATGTGCGCGCCGAAATGGGCAGCGAAGCTCAATCCGTCCTTGCATTGGTATTTGCTTTTGGGCTCCTACTCTTATTTCCCATGACAGGAATCTCGATGCTGGCGTACAACAAAAAAAAGTTTCTTATCGTCGATGATTTCTCCGACTTTCGTAGTTCGGTCAGGTCCATGCTGCGGGAACTGGGCGTTGTGGAAGTAGATACCGCCGATACGGGTGAGCAGGCGCTACTCATGTGCGCGCAGAAGCGTTACGACTTTATCCTGCATGATTTCAATTTCGGTGATGGTAAGAAAAATGGTCAGCAGGTGCTTGAAGACCTGATGACCGACAAGCTGATAAGCCATGAAAGTGTTTTCGTCATGGTCACCGCCGAGAACAGCCAGGCCATGGTGATGAGCGCCCTGGAATGGGAGCCGGATGCCTATCTGACCAAACCGTTCAACCGTGCGGGCTTGGCCCAGCGCCTTGAAAAGCTTGACCAGCGTAAGACATTGCTCAAACCGATTCTCCAGGCGCTTGATCGCGGCAAACCTGCCGAAGTATTGGCCGCCTGTACCAGCCTTACCGAGAAGGACCAGCGCTTTGCGCCCCTCTGCCAACGCTACAAGGCTGACGCGCTGCGCGATCTTAATCAGCATGATGCGCTGGAAAGCTTTCTCAAGATGATCCTGGCCGACCGTGCTACGCCTTGGGCTTACGCGGCGCTTGGCAAATTACTGTTCAAGCGCGGTAAGGCCAGCGAGGCTCAGTCGATTTACGAGCGGGCAATGATTGCTTTCCCGATGATCCCGACGCTCTACGATGGTCTGGCTGATGTGTTAGTTGCCCGTGGTGACGCCCGACGTGCTCAAAGCGTGCTCGAGGATGCTGTGCGCTTGTCGCCATTGGCTGTGCGTCGGCAAAGGTTGCTGGGCAAGCTGGCGATGGGTAACGATGATTTTGAAAGCGCCTCCAAGGCTTATCGTCATGCCGTGTCCCAAGGGCAGTACTCTCGCTTCAAGGATCCAGAGAGCAACCTCGGCCTGGCACAAGCACTGATCAGCAAGAATGGTGATAAGGGCCTGGATGCCAGGGCACGGGTGGAGATCAACCAGACGCTGGGTGAAGTCGCGAAGGAATACGGCAACGATCAGGGGCTGCAATTGCGCACTCGTCTGATGAAAGCAACCAGCCTGCAGCAGTCGGATCCTGAGGCCGCTGCGAAGCTGACCGAGCAGGCGTTGGAAGTTCTTAAGGGGATGGAGAACTTTCTGGGTGCCGACGCGGCACTGGCGGTTGCCGCCCAGCTTCAGCGCTTGGGTCATGAGGAAGCTGGAGCAGGGGTATTGAAAAACTGCGCAGAAATCTACGGCGATGACCCCGCAGTCATGCAGGGCATCTCCCGCCTGACCGATGATCCCGCGATCCTTGGTGCGGGCAAGGCCGCCGCTGACCTCAACCTTCAAGGCGTACGCAGTTACAAGGCCGGTAATCTCGCCGAAGCGCAGGATTTTTTCCGTCGTGCGTTGGCGTTGCAATCGAAGAACATCAGTATCGCGCTGAACATGGTGCAATCGTTGTTGCCTGCGAAAGGCGTGGCTCCAGATGCTGCACGGCTTGAAGAATGTCGAGTGTGCCTGAACATGATCGGCATGATGCCTGACACGGATCCCCGTTATGAGCGTTATCAGAAGTTGCAGAGCAGGGCGTTTGGCGCATGAGTACTACCGATGAGGGCCTCGACTTCTCGATGGTGATCGCCTCCATCGTGCATGACATGAAGAACTCCCTGGCGACGTTGATGCACGCTCACAGTCAGTGGTTGATGCGGCTGCCCGACGTGCAGCAAGGCACCCCCGAGCATGGCGCCATCGAATACGAGTTCGCCCACCTCAACGGGATGCTGGTGCAACTGCTCGGGCTGTACAAGCTGGGCGTCAATCAGTTGCCCCTGCGCCCTGACTATCATGAACTCGATGATTTCATCGAAGCACAACTGGCGTGCCATCAAGATGTCTTGAACAGTCATGGGATCGTCGCGAGCTACGAACTCGAGGGCGTTAATGTGCTCGGCTTCTTCGACCGTGAACTAATAGGTTCGGTGGTGGCGAACATTATTATCAATGCCATCCGCTATGCGCGCCATGCGGTATTGATCAGCGCCCACGAGGAGGGGGATCAACTCGTATTGACGATCAATGACGACGGCCCCGGGTATCCAGCGCAGATGATCGAACGTCAGTCAGACTATGTGCAGGGCATCAATCAAAGCAGCGGCAGCACGGGTCTGGGCCTCTATTTCGCTGCGCACATTGCCAAACGGCATGAGCGCAATGGCGTGCATGGGCATATCGAACTGGCCAACGGCGGCAAGTTGGGCGGCGGTCAATTCATTATTTATCTTCCTTGAGTGCCACCGCAATGAGATGACGCGACACAACCCGTGCGGGGTTATTCAGTCGCGTTCCCGTTGTCGGTCGCTTGCTCATCACGTTTGTCGTCCTGGAGCGGTTGCTCGCCTGGCGAGGGAAGGTCTTGAGGTATCGGTTCCAATTCGACTGGCGGCGTAAAGGTTTTGACGAGGCTTCCCTCGATATGTCCTGACAAGTGATAAACCCCTGCCATTACCCCAGTGGTGGGATTGTCCATCAAACTGCGTCGTTCATCATCCAGGGCGACGTTCAGGATTACCCGTAGCTGCTCCACCATTTCGGACCGTTCGCTCTCGTGCGCCATGGCGCCGAAACCCGACACAGCAAGGGAAATCATCGTACCTGCTACCCGGCCAACCGCCGCTGCGACAGCGCTTGCGACACCTCTGGTTGGGAGCGTGGCCTCCAGTTTTTCGCTGGTCCGTTTTGCCACTGACGATATGCTTGCGTCCGATGGCCCTGCTCCCACACCACGTGCGGTAGTGTGGATCTGATTGACCAGGGCCACATACGCCGGCAGCTTGGCGACAGGATCGGTGTGGATAATCTGGTAGAGCGAAGCGCTGCGGGCGGGAGGTGGCGCCAGCGCGATGGCTGGAATGTCTTTGAGTCGCCGGTCGAATTGGTCTAGAGGTACACCGTAGCGTGGCGCAATGCCCTGAAGTTGCGTGCCGAGGAGCTGGACGTACAGTTTTGTCGCCTGCTCCATGACTACGTCGGGATTGATCTGCTTGGCGACAGGGGCCAGCACGCGATCGTGGTATTGCTCCTGCAGATAGTTAGCCATTCGTTTGGCCGGATCTGTCTCTTTCCCTGAGCTCACCTTGTACCAGGCCACCTTGAGCGTCAGCCATTGCTGGGTCCAGTAGCCGGTAAACCACGGAATGAAGTCTGCCTCGGTGCGCTGGTAGGCGAGGTCCCTCCAGTTCGCCATGGAGCGGCGCGCATAGTCCTTGACCGATTCTTTCGCAGCCACAGACGCAGTGACAATGTCCCAGTCGACCTGCCGCCAGGTATCCTCCGAAACCAGAACCGGCGGAGTCTGGTCGGGGGCGCGATCTTTCGTGGCGCACCCTGCCAACGTCATCATCAAGGCGACGATCAAGGCGACGATCAAGGAACGCAGGTTCAAGGTCGCAGTCCTCTAAATAGATTCGACCGCGTTAACCCACCCGGCATCGGATGAGCTTCAAGCAAACACTCCACGCCTTTTTTGCATCGCAAGCTTCAGTGCGCGGCTATCCTTCTGACACACGGTGTGGGGGGCTTTTGCCGCTTTGCCCTTTCCTCATCGGAAGGGGGCGTTCAGCGCCTCAGATCATGGTCTTTTGAGTATAGGTGGTGAAAAGGAGGGCAAGAAAACCCGGCGACTCCATGAGTTCGCGCCGTTCCATGCGAGGCCGGGGTAAGATGACGAAACTGCTCATTGGCCTTTAGCTGCCGCTTTCTCTGTTGTGGTGAAGGCGCTCGAACCCGGAGGGTCTCACCGCAACGTTTGCTTTTCAGCCCGGTCGCCGGAGAAAATACCCGTCACGCGCGACTGTATTTGGCACTCACCCTCCTGATGCCACTGACCCTGACGGGGTCGGTGGCATCGCTCTCAGGAACCTAGAATGGCCCCAAGACATGTAATTAACGCTTCGGTAAGCCCAAGGGGCAGCCTGGAGACTCTGTCCCAACGCGAAGTACAGCAACTGAGCGAAGCCGGGGCAGGCAGCATCTACAAACTGTTCCGCCAGTGCGCCCTGGCAATCCTCAACACAGGCGCCCACATAGATAACGCCAAGACTATTCTTGAGGCCTACCAGAGCTTCGAGGTGCGCATTCACCAGCAGGATCGTGGCGTGCGCCTCGAACTGCTCAACGCGCCGGCGGATGCCTTCGTCGACGGCGAGATGATCGCCAGCACCCGCGAAATGCTGTTCAGTGCCTTGCGCGACATCGTCTATACCGAGAGTGAGCTGGACAGCCAGCGCATCGACCTGAGCAGCTCCCAGGGGATCACTGACTACGTCTTCCACCTGCTGCGCAACGCCCGCACCCTGCGTCCCGGTCTGGAACCGAAGATGGTGGTGTGTTGGGGCGGCCATTCGATCAACACCGAGGAATACAAGTACACCAAGAAGGTCGGCCACGAACTGGGCCTGCGCAGCCTGGACATCTGCACCGGTTGCGGGCCTGGCGTAATGAAAGGGCCGATGAAAGGCGCCACCATTGCTCACGCCAAGCAGCGAATCATCGGTGGCCGCTACCTGGGCCTGACCGAACCGGGAATCATCGCTGCCGAGGCGCCTAACCCGATTGTCAACGAGCTGGTGATCCTTCCTGACATAGAAAAACGCCTTGAGGCCTTCGTGCGCGTTGGTCACGGCGTGATCATTTTTCCAGGCGGCGCCGGCACAGCCGAGGAGTTCCTCTACCTGCTCGGGATCCTGATGCACCCTGACAACAAGGACCTGCCGCTCCCTGTCATCCTGACCGGGCCAAAGAGTGCCGCGCCCTACCTGCATCAGTTGCACGCGTTCGTCGGCGCTACGCTGGGGGAGGTCGCACAGACTCGTTACGAGATCATCATCGATGACCCCGTTCAAGTGGCCAGGCAAATGACAGCGGGGCTAAAAGCGGTCAAGCAGTTCCGCCGAGACCGGAATGACGCCTTCCATTTCAACTGGATGCTAAGGATCGAGGAAGGCTTTCAGCGCCCGTTCGACCCCACCCACGCCAACATGGCCAGCCTCAAGCTGAGTCTTGACCTGCCTCCTCATGAGCTGGCGGCCAATCTGCGGCGTGCCTTTTCCGGCATCGTTGCGGGCAATGTGAAAGACAAGGGCATTCGCCTGATCGAGCAGCATGGCCCTTACCAGATCCGTGGCGACGCGGCGGTGATGCAGCCTCTGGACCGCTTGTTGAAATCGTTCGTCGAGCAGCACCGCATGAAGCTGCCAGGCGGCGCGGCCTATGTGCCTTGTTATCAGGTGGTCACGTAAAAACCGGATGTGACCTGTCCGTAGTGATTGTCTGGGCGTCAAGAACAGCCTGAAAGGCTCGGGGCTGTCATTGCTCCGGGCCTGGCCCCAACGCTCAGGTATCAACGTGTCGTTGGGGCGATGGCTGTATCGCGAGGGTGTTACTTCGCCTTCGCCACACTGGCTTTCTTCGCCGCCGCAAGCCAGGCAGGATCCAGTCGATGCTGGTCGGTATCAATGCCGAGAGCTTCCATGCGCGCCTTGTGCAGGTCGGCCTCTCGCACCGTCTGGCTTGCAGCGCCGGAGTTGCCATCCAACTGGTGCATCTGCGTGAGCCCCAGGTGATAAAAGCGCAGCAGTTTCATGGCCGTCGGGTCACTGGCCTGTACGCCCTCGGTGACGTAATGCATGACGTTGGTAATGCTCATTAGGCTGCGTTTCAGCTGCCAGCCATAAACGGCCGGTGCCATCCATGCCTGCGACCAGAACTGGAACCGCACCACTGTCACGGTCAGTGCCAACGCGGCCATAACGCCCGCCGCATTCAAGCGAAAATTATCGCCACCGGGTTCGCCAAACAGCTTCACGGCAACGCTGGACAGCACCATGGACAGCAGCGCAAAGATCACAATAATGATCAGCGTACTGCGTCGTGTTTGCCGTCGATAGGTTTCAGGATTGAATTGCTTGATCTCAAACATCACTGCTGCAGCGCCCCTTTGTTGAGTGGATAACAAGATTGCGGGGCATTATCGCCTGTAAGCGGTGGGCACAGACACGCTTAATGAGCCGGCCCACGTGTGTAGGTGCTTTTTCGGTTGAATGCAGTCCTGAGCAGGGGCCTTTCTCACTGGGCGTGAGGACCCGTTCGGCCCTGATCTTTTGCCGTATTAAAAACCACGACCGTTTGAACCCGGCCTTGGCTCCAGTCGACGTCGAGTACCAGTTCATGACGACCGGCAGCAGGGGAGAGCCACACTTCGCGCCCCCGCCCTACAACCTTGTCGTCGAGCATCCAGGTGAGTCGCTCAGCTGACAGTGGATACCCTGCGGAGTCGGTCGCATTGCCCGACGCCTGTATCGGTTGATCGGCTCGCAGCGTCTGCCCGTTCTGCGGGTAAAGAATCGCCACCTCAGGCGCACGTTCGGGCAAGTCGACGACCAGTGCTGGCGATTGTGCGGTGAAAAATCCATCATGTCCGAGTAAGCGCAACTGGACCTGTCCTGCGGGTAAACCGGTCAGCGGCAGCTCAGCTTCACCACCCCGTAAGCCAACGGCCAAGCCGTGCCATCGCTCGCCTTTATCGACAGTCCATTGCACCCAGACGTCGACATCGCCTTCGGCGTCGACCTGCCACCTCAGCGCCAGTTGCTGTGTCGATGTCACGTCGGCTGTGGCGCTGACGAACTGCGGAGGACGCGCAGGCGCCTGGCGTGTCCAGACGTGCTCTGCCGGACCTGCGATGCGCAGCGATGAGCCGGGCGCCCTGTCAGGCAGGTGGACTTTGAACATGAACGGTGGGCGGTCGGGGTCTTGGTTAGGGTGTCCGTGGCCTTGGCAGCAGCCGCATCCACCCTGGAAGTCGGAGCGCACCAGCGATCCACTTGCAATCACGTGGCCCTGCTCGTCCATGAGTTGCGCAACCCAGCGGGTCTGCACGCCCGTGGGCAACGCGGTTACAGGGATACGTGCGACAGATTGAACCTGGATCTCACCGTTTTCCTCGACATGACCCACGATGGAAATGACCGGATTCATCGTTCGACCCTGCAGTTCGTCCTGTAGCCATGGTGGATCGGGCCACCAGAGGTGCTCGACGTCAAAAGCCCTTTCCAGAGGGTAATCATCGAAAATCGAACGCTCTCTCAACCACCGGGGCTCAAGTCGCGGGTGCTGAAGCAAGCGGTCGTGTTGGTACAGCGACATCCAGCGTGGATTGCAATAGGACATGTAGTCCCGCGCCGTCGTCGGGTCGTATACCGCGCCGTTGCGAATATCGAGCCCGAATTCGCCAATGGACGCCGAGGCATAGGGTTCGTAAGTGGGGTAGTTTGGATCGGTCGCACCCGCCGCGCCGCACGGGGTGTGCTGGAAACCATAGCCATGGCCGATTTCATGCAGGAACGTCAGTTGATTACCCACTGCTCCGGCGCCCAGGCCATCCTGTCCACAGCCTGGCACGTTGAGCGGGATGCCAGCGGGAAGCAACCCGTAATACACAACGTCCGCGCGGTTGCCATCGTTGTCTCGCAGCAGCGCAAGCCAGTTGAGCAGGGTGCCCCAATTGGTTGAACAGCCTCCCGGTCCAGAGCGCGCGTCGTCCAGTGGGGTTGCCCAGTTCAAGGTGCCGCAACTGGCGAACGATCCGGTGGCCTGTACGGGCATGGCAGCGAACGCCATCGATGCATTGGTTTGCAAATCCGCGAGTGTCGGCGCGGGAAGCGTGAGTTGGGTAATGGCCGGTTGACCGGGTGCGGGTGTATTGGCGGAACTGGGACCATTGTACGCGACGAGAATCGCACGCACACGCAGGGTCTGAATCAGGTTCGTATTGATGATAACGCTGCTGTCTGAACCTTCAATGCCTTGCAGGCGCGCCGTCAGCCGTAACGTGCCATGACACTCCTGGGCTGGAATCAGAAAGTTCAAGGTACGGTTTATGTTGTTGCGCTCGGTCGCGTAATCAACGGTTTGCTCAGCCGTAACAGTCGCTGCACCTTGAGCGGCGTAAGTCGCGACGGCGTCATAGTTCAAGGCGTGGTTACGGCGCGCGAGGTCCAGCGAACCAGTGACATTGGCAACGGAGCTTAATAACCCGGAACGTACATAAACCCGAACCCAGGCGGCTTTGTACGCCACCAACTGGACCGCGTTATCCGGTCCACGGTCGGCGCTGTCGGTTAAGTGTTCGGCAGCACGGTAATACTGGATCGACTGAGTCACTTCAATGCCGTTAACGCGGGCGCGCCAAAGACGATAGCGATCAATAAAGGACTCTTGCCACCAGCGCGAGGCCCCTGCGCGAATCTGATCAAGGAGAGTGGGTCGCACAGTCTGCTCCCTTCGTTATTCAATAGATGAAAAACAAGGCGTGCATGGTGTTGCTGTTAGATGGCGTGCGCAGTGGAGTATAGGAGGGGCCCTGAAAAACACGGCTCATTCTGTCGGATTAGTGCGGGCACCTTTTTAGAGTCGCAGGTGTATTGATTCATCGTGGAGGGCGTTTTCGCGGCCCAATGAGCAACAGTCAGATCTTCCATTTCACAGCGGTATTCGCCAGTTGCTGACGCAGGTCATCGACGGTGGCGGCAAGTTGCAGGGTCAACAGTCGGTAGCCGTCCAGCGCCGAGTAGACCGGGGCACTCAACGTGGCCGTGTTGTCGGGCCCGCCGACAGGGCGCTCGATCCGCTCCGAGACACCGGTTTGCAGTGCGCGCGCCATCGCAATCAGCTGTACGCGTATCTGTTTGTGTTCGGCTTTGAGGGACAGTTGCAACAAGGCCATGGCCTGTTCGTCGTTGGCGGCGGGCCGGGTGTTGGCGAGGATCTCCAGGGTGCTGATGCACAGCCGCAGATTGCGCTGGATGGCGTCGAGTTTATGGAGTGATATCCGCACCTCCTTGGACACGGATGGCATCAACGAACGCAGTTGCACCATGGCGCCGGTCAGGCGGTTCATCAGCTTGAGGTACTCGTCGTCGCTGACCGATTGGCCGCTGATGATGCGGCTGTGAATAGCGGCACAGTCACGCAGTGCGCTCGCCAGGTTGTAGCGCCAGGAAAACACCGCATACAGCGGTAGTGCGAAGGAGAACGCCAAGGCCAGGACGATGCCGATGAGAATATCGACGGTGCGCCAAAGGCCATCAGATATCGGGTTATCGCCATGACCGGCGACGATGAACACGGTGATCGCCGACAGCAGCGCCGTGTAGCCGCCTTTGCCGATCGCGTGATAAGCAAAAAAGCCGCACACCGTGGACATGCCCAGGTACGTGAGCAACGGTATGCCCAAGTACGCTTGCTGGGCGACCAGCAACAGGCCGACGGCGGCACCGATCAGCGTGCCATAGGCCCGCTCCGCCGCTTTTTTGCCGATATTGCCGTGGTGTTGCAGCCCGCCGATCACCACCAGCATGGTAACCGAGGCCCACTCCCCGTGGGGCAGGTTGATGCCGGTGGTCAACAAGATCGACGCGAGCAACCCCAGCGATACGCGCACGGCGTGGATAAGCCGGGCGTTGCGGTAGCGTCGATAGGGATCCAGCAGCGGTCGCAGGAGTTTGCGTAAAAGCGGAGGGAGTCGCGATGATCGGAGGTCATACATCGGTTCAATGATGCTCTTGGTCTGTGGGTCGAGGCCGTTCAGTCATGGGCTGTCCGGCAGCTCGAACCCTATGATCAACAGATTCTAGGCAACTGCTCTCCGGTCAGCCAGTCTACTATCCTGCGTCCACCGAAGCGGGTCTGCATTTGCACGAAACCGTGCGAGTCATCCAATACGGTGCCGATGCGTACCGCGTCTTTCCCCAGCGGGTGCTGGCGCATGGCGTGCAGCAGCGGTTCAGCGTCGGCCTCGGAGCAGATGGCGACCAATTTGCCTTCGTTGGCGATGTACAGCGGGTCGAGGCCTAGCAGTTCGCACGCGGCTTCGACCTGTGGCAGCACCGGGATCATGGCTTCGTCGAGGAGCATGCCAACCCCGGATTGACCGGCAATCTCGTTCAGCGTTGTCGCGAGGCCACCACGTGTCGGGTCGCGGAGCACGCGCACACCGGGAGCGGTCGCGAGCATATGGGCAACCAGTTCGTGCAGGGCGATGCTGTCGGAGAGGATCTCGGTGTCGAACTCCAGCGCCTCGCGCTTGGACATGATTGCCACGCCGTGTTCGCCAATGCTCCCGGACAGCAAAATGGCATCGCCAGGGCGAGCTCGATGGCCGCCGGTATTCACCCCGGCGGCGACCACGCCAATCCCGGTGGTACTGATGAACACGCCGTCACCCTTGCCGCGTTCGACCACCTTGGTGTCGCCGGTGACGATGGGTACGCCCGCCTCACGGGAGGCACGGGCCATGGACTCGACGATGCGTTTCAGGTCTGCGAGTGGGAAACCTTCCTCAATAATGAAGCTGGCGGCGAGGTACAGCGGCCGCGCACCGGTCATGGCGACGTCGTTGACGGTGCCGTGCACGGACAGGCTGCCGATGTCGCCGCCGGGGAAGAACAGCGGTGAAACCACATGCGCGTCGGTCGCCATGACCATGCGCTCGCCGGGGGCGAGTTCGGGTGTGAAGACCGCGCCGTCGTTGCCCTCGCGCAGCCAGGTGTTGTCGAAGGCGGCGACGAACAGTTCTTCGATCAATTGCGCCGAAGCACGGCCGCCAGCGCCGTGACTCATGTCGATGCGTCCGTCTCGCAGGTTCAGGGGGCGGACATAGCCGCGCTTGACGGGGGAACCAGCGTTCATAAAGCCACTACCTCAATGTCTTTGTAGCGCCCGTAGGCGTAATGCGCGGCGCAGGCGCCTTCGTTGGACACCATGCACGAGCCCATTGGATTTTCGGGCGTACACACGGTGCCGAACAGGCGGCAATCCGTGGGTTTTTTCTGCCCCCGGAGGATGGCGCCACATTCGCAGGCCTTGTGATCCGGCACTGCCTGGTACTCCAGGTCGAAGCGCACTTCGGCGTCGTAGCGGGCGAAAGCCGGGCGAATGCGCAGGGCGCTGAGGGGGACCTCACCGAGCCCGCGCCATTCGAAGCTGGGGCGCAACTCGAAGACCTCATCCATCAGCGCCTGGGCGCCCGTATTGCCATAGCGTCCGACAGCGCGGATGAATTCGTTCTCGACTTCCGCCCGACCTTCATTAACCTGGCGCACCAGCATCAAGATCGCCTGCATCACGTCCAGTGGCTCGAAACCGGCGATGACCACCGGCTTGTGATATTGGCGGGCGAAGGCTTCGTAAGGCGCCGAGCCGATGACGATACTGACATGCGCCGGGCCGACAAAACCATCCAGTTCCACCGCCGACGCGGCGTCTTTTTCCGGCGCGGCGAGGATGTGCGAAATCGCAGCCGGAGTCAGGACATGGCAGCAGAGCACGCTGAAATTATCCAGGCCGCGTGCCGCCGCTTCGCGAATAATCAGTGCCGTTGGCGGTGTGGTGGTTTCGAAACCGATGGCGAAGAACACCACCTGCCGTTCCGGGTTCGCTTCGGCGATTTTCAGTGCATCCAGCGGCGAATAAATCATGCGGATATCGGCGCCATGGGCCTTTGCGCGGAGCAAGGAAAGCCCTTCAGACGCAGGCACGCGCAAGGTGTCGCCGTAGCTGCACAGGATTGCTCCGTGTTCCAGGGCCAGCTTCACCGCCAGGTCGATGCGTCCAATCGGCAGCACGCAGACCGGGCAGCCGGGACCGTGGATCATGCGCACGTTGTCGGGCAGCAGCTCGCTGACCCCATAGCGGGAAATCGCATGGGTGTGGCCGCCGCAGAACTCCATGAAACGGTAAGAGCGGTCGGGATGGGCTTCTTCGCGGATGCGTGCGGCGATGCGTTGAGCCAGCTCGCCGTCGCGGTATTCATCGATGTACTTCATGAGGCTTCCCGTTGCGTGCGGTTCAACTCGTCGAACATGTCCAGCGTGCGCTGGGCTTCTTCTGGATCAATCAGGCCCAAGGCATAGCCGACGTGGATAACCACGTAATCGCCAACCTGTGCCTCGGGCACCAGCGCTATAGAGATTTCTTTGCGGATGCCGCCGAGATCGACCAGCGCGGTGTCGCCACTGCGCAGTTCGACCACACGGGCGGGAATAGCTAGGCACATGACAGGGGTTCCTCCAGCGGCAACGCCGCTTGGCTTTCAAGTTCGGGCCAGTGGGCGGCGATCCAGCCTTGGCCGAGGGCCAGTCCGGCATCGCCGCAGGACACGCTCTGTGCGCTGAAGACCGGCACGCCGTGGGTGCCGAGCAGGTGGCTGAGACGCGCACTGAGCAGGCGGTTGGCAAAGCAGCCACCGCCGAGCAGTACCGGCAGTTTTGCGGGCTGTTGCAGCACCCAGTCGGTCAGGGCCGCCGCGAGTGTCAGGTGGAACAGTGCGGCACCTTCGGCGCTACGGCCATGATCGGCCAGATCGAATAGACGTGTGAGCAGCGGCCGTAGATCAAGCACGCCGTCAGCGCGGATGCGCCACAGGCCTTCGACTGTTGGCTCGGTATTCGCTGCCAGATAGTCGCTGGCCAGACGTTCCAGGGCAATGGCGGCTTCTGCCTCGGCTTGCTGGCGCACACTGATCCCGAGAATACCGGCGGCGGCATCGAACCAGCGTCCCGCGCCACTGCTGGGTGGGCAGTTGAGGTTACGGCGGAGCATGCCTGCAACGGTGCCAGCACTTTGCTCGCCGACCAGCGCGCCGAGGCGAGTAATGATTTCTTCATTGCGGCCCAGTAGATGCAGTGCGGCTGCGGCCAGGCGCCAAGGCTCACGGGCGGCAATGTCGCCGCCCGGCAGTGGCAGTGGCAGCAGATGCCCGAGTCGGCGCCAGGCGTCGGGCGCGACCCATAGCAACTCACCCCCCCAGGCCGCGCCGTCACTGCCGAGGCCGACGCCGTCCAGCGCCAGACCCAGCACCGGACCGTCGAGCCCATGTTCGGCCATGAGTGCGCCGATATGCGCATGGTGGTGCTGGACCGCCAGCGCGGGCACGTCCAGCCGAGCGGCCAGGCTCACGGCCAGTTGGGAACTGTAGAAGTCCGGGTGCAGGTCATGGGCGATAGCCTGCGGGGTAGCGTCGGCATGCGCGAGCAAACGCTCCAGCGAGGCGTCGAGGTCCAGACAACTTTGTGGATCGCCCAAATCGCCATGCACCGGCGACCACAGCACTTGATCGCGTTGCAGCAGACAGGCTGCGTTTTTCAGCCAGGCACCGCAGGCCAGTACGGGCGGCCAGACATTAGCATTGGGGAGTTTCTGGCTATGCACGTCAGGCCTCCTTGGCCGGCGCCTTCAGCGCTGCCAGTTCGGCTTCGAGTGCGGCGATGCGTGCAGCCTTGCGGTCACTCTCCGGCGCACCGGCCAGCAGCCAGTCGAGCCAGGCGTCCAGGCCGGTGCCGTCACGGGCACTGAGCTGAATGATCTGCAACTGCGGATTGACCTGGTGGGCGTAGTCCAGGCAGCGCTGCACGTCGAAGTCCAGATGAGGCAGCAGGTCGATCTTGTTGAGGATCATCAGCTTTGCGGCGGCGAACATGTCCGGGTATTTGAGCGGCTTGTCCTCGCCCTCGGTGACCGACAGGATCGCCACTTTACCGGCCTCGCCGAGGTCCCAAAGTGCCGGGCACACCAGGTTGCCGACATTCTCGATGAACAGAATGCCCGCCGGTTCGCCTGCGCCTTGAGCGTGATGATCGTGGGCGGCGTGGTGGTGATGGTTGGAGAGCAGCGGGGCCTTTGGGTGGTGATGTCCATGCCCTGCGGCATGCAGCGCGTCGTGCAGCGGCAGGCGCGCGTAGGCTTCGGTGATCATCCGCGCGTCCAGGTGGCAGCCCTTGCCGGTGTTGATCTGGATCGCCGGAACCCCCGTAGCGCGGATGCGCTCGGCGTCGTTGCGGGTCTGCTGGTCGCCTTCAATCACCGCAATTGGCAGTCCGGCGCGGCGCTCGCGCAGGGCGAGGAGGGTGGCACATAACAGGGTGGTTTTGCCGGAGCCGGGGCTGGACACCAGATTGAGGGCCAGCACGCCGTGGGCGATGAAATTCTCTCGGTTACGCGCGGCATGGCGGTCGTTCTCGCCGAGCACATCTTGCTCGATGCGGATCGTCCTTGCCTGGCTCAAACCAGGTACCGAGACCCGCGCTTCGCCCGCGCCGTAATGCAGATCGCCCGTGGCGTCGACCCGCACGTCGCTATCGGTGGTTGACTCGTTGCTTGGGTGTTGCTCGTGTGAATGGCCGGTACCGCAGCCGCAAACGACACACATGGCGTTCCTCCAGATTTCAAATCAGAAATCAACTATCAGTGATCCTCGACCTGCAGGTCGAGGATGCGTAATTCGGTGCCGCCGGTGGGTTGCAGCCAGAAACCGCCGCAGGTCGGGCACGGTGCGCCGCGCTCGACCAATGGCACAGTGGCAGCGCAATCCAGGCACCAGGCCTGACCGTGTGGCTCCTCGATGTCGATCTGCGCACCGGCCAGCAAGGTGCCCGGTGCCAGTGCCTCCAGGGCGAAACGCAACGCGTGTACCTCGACCCCTGCCAATTTTCCGGCTTCCAGGCGCAAACGGCTGACGCGCACGAACGGATCAGCGGCAGCCGCTGCTTCCACGGCGCTGAGAATGCCGCCCGCCAGACTCAGTTCATGCATGACTTGATTGTCCTTGGTGGTTGTCTTTGTCTGTTTCCAGCGTAAAAGCGATGCAGGGATCGAAGGCCGCCATCAGCAGTTCAGCCTGGCGCTGGCTGCGTGGATCGGTGCTCGACAGCGATGACAGCGCCAGGGCCAGAACGCCCTGCGGATGAAGATTCCACTCGGTGGGGGCGACGATCTGATAGTCGGCTATCAGCACGTTGCCGCCGCTGCGTTCCAGACATACCCGATGCAGCAACAGACCGCGAGCGGTTTCGCTCCAGGCCAGGGCTTCGTCCTGACCCAGCGCCATCACCCCAAGCGCCGGTGGGCGAGCATCGGGCAGAGACAGTCGTGCCAGCTCGGCAACCCGCGCACCCAGCCTCAGCCAGGCGCTGGTGTAGCGTTCCGGATGTGTTTCGCCGAACCGGGTCCAACTGCCGGTTTCGCAGGGCTGGCCATTCAGCTCAGGGCGCAGGGCGAAGTCGGTGGAACGGCGCAGGTGATCGGCCACGGCGAACAGCGCCGGAGTATCGGTGATCAGTTGCAGTGCATGCACCGGCAATTGCAGGGCGTCTGCGTCTTTGCGGCAGTTGGCAAGCATGCGGCTCAGCCAGTGTTCGTTGCGCTCGGTCCATTCCAGCAAGGCGTGATGAGGGTCGTCTTCCCACTGCTGTAGCCAGGCGCGTACCGGGCCGCCAAGCCAGAAAGTCATGGCCGTTTCGGGTGCCTGATCCCACGCGCGCAGTTCCCCTGGAGAGGGGCGCGGAGCGCCTGGGTCGAGCAGCGGCGGCCAGTCCAGCAAGACACGTCGCAAGTGTTCACGACGAGTTTCTGCCAGCAACGCCTGGCTGGCGGCTACTTGGGTGTTCGTCTGGCCCTGCAATGCTGCGCTGATGGCCAGTTGTGCAGTCAAACGATGGGCCTGACCGCACAGGCTGTAGAGCAGAGGCAGTCGTTGGGCGGCGGCCTCGGGTGGCTGGCCTCGCAACAGCCGGGCGGCGAGCAATGGCCGACTGCCAATGATCGCCGGTTGCTGACCGGGACGCACTCTCAGCGATCCGCCGAGTTGTGAAAAACTGCTTGAGGCATTCATTCCGGGGCACCCGGCCGACGCCCGAACAGCAGGGCGCGGCGACTGAGCGCCGGCTGTTGCTGCGCTTCCTCTTTGGGGGGATCGCGCAACAGGGAAAGCACCTGTTCGGCGGTAGTACGGGCTGCCGCTTGATCGGCGAACTCGAACATCGGGGAAAACAACGAACAGCTTTGGTAAGCCCCGAACGCCTCGTCAACTGCGCCTATGAATGTCAGGCGCTGGCCACCGAAAAAGTGTTCATGGGAGGCCCCTTGGGCCAGCGGCGCACTCAGGGCTGGCGCCAGCCACATCAGGTTCATGAACCAGGGCGTGATCAGAATGCCGAGTACGCCAGAGCTCGCATCTTCACCGGCAACCTGCACGGCGAAGCCTACCGCCTCGACGTCCAGCCTTGGGTTGAGAAAGGGCAGGCCGCGCATGCGGGTGTCGGCGATGTCTCTAAAGTGGGCAGCCAGTTCCTCACCCCGAAGCTTCGGGGAGGCTGGCGATTCAGACGGCGTCATTGAGCACCATGAACTGCTCGGCGGCGCCGTCGCAGTTCGGGCAGCACCAATGGTCCGGCAGCGCTGAAAACGGCGTGCCGGGCTCGATTTGCCAGACCGGGTCGCCTTCGCTCGGGTCGTACACCCACCAGCAGATTTTGCACTCCAGGCGGGTGGCATCGCTGATGCGGGCTGAGTCGCCCCTGTAGCTGCCTTCAAAGCTGGGTCTGTCGCTCATGTCACTGTCCTTCGAACCATTGGATGACATCCTCGAAACGTTCCAGCGAATCGCTGAGGTCTTCCGGCGCAGCACAAATCACTTCTGGCAAGTCGGTGATCTCAATGGTGTCGAGGATTTGTGCGTCCTGGGAATTGAAGTAGGTGACGCGCCAGCAATTGTGCACCAGGGTACTGCTGATTCGGCAGTTACCGTAACCGCGAGCCAGTGCCCGCACCGGGCCGACCGGCAAATAAGCGTCTAGGAAAGCAATATCCTGCTCGGACAGCGGCAGCAGTGTCAGGTTGATCACGTGCGCGGGGCTACCGGTTTGCCAGCGTCGGGTCTGGTCTTCCACCTCGGTGAGAATCGCCGGAGCGTTCATCACGCCAGGCGGTAGTTGTGGCGGCAGGTCAAACGCGGCTGGTCGGGCCGCCGCATGGGCGGTAGTGCGCAGTTGCACAGGGGCGGCGCCGACTTCGACATAGTCGTGGCCCTCACCGTAAATTCGCCAGACCCCGGCGAAGATCGATTCCTGGATGCGCAACGGAGGTTGCACGACAACGCGTACGCTGACTTCGCCCTCGCCGAGCAGTTGATCGAGCAACGTGCGGTCGCCGGCCTCAAGCCCACTGAGGTCGAGGCTCTGGGTCACTTCACCGCGATTGCAGGCGTGGAGCATTTGCAGCAGGTCCTGCAAGGCCTGACGGGCGCCGGGCAGCGTATCCAGTTCTTCCGGTTCGGGCAGTATCGGGGCGCTGTGGGTGTACATACCTTGCGGCATGCTGATGTATTCGAGGACCTCGTCTTCCACTTGAGAGCCTGGGCCTAGATCGACCACCGGGATGTACATTTGCGGGGCCATGGGCGTTTCTCTATTCACTGGCAGCCGCCGGTAGCGCCGCTGGGCGTTTCGGCGAACAAGGGGATGCGGGCGTTGCTCAGGTTCAAGGCCTTGTCGGCCAGGCTGAGGTATTCGTCCCAGTCATGCATGCCGTCGATGGTGGTGACATAGCCACCGTCACGCAGCCAGACCAGGGTTGGCCAGCGGCGCAGGGCGAAGCGTGCCGCGATGGCTTCTTCCTCGGCGCGATGGACCACGCCCAACCGCAGGGTGCAGCCATGGCGCCTGGCAACTTCCTGGCGCAGTTCGGGCAACACCACTGCCACATCCAGCGATTCAGGGTGGCGCACCGGGTCACCGCACAGCAGTAACAGACAGTTACCGCCTTCAGCGAGCCAGGCGTCGAGGTTGTCGCTGCCAATCCAGGTGGCATCGAATTGCTCTACCAGACGGGTGATCAGTGGCGGGATAGCCGGGGTGACGGGAATGGGCGCCATGAAGGCGGCGGATTCACTCATGTGGGTTCCTTGAGGTTAGGCCGCGTGTGCGCAGCAACGGGTGGCATCTGGCCCAGCAGGGCGGCGAGCTGCTCGGCGTTCATCGCGGAGGGCAGACTGAAACCGGGTGCGCTGTCGGGTGTTGGCGGGGTGCCGTACATCGCGGCTTCGAGCATGGCGAGGGTCGAATCAATTTCCGCCGCCCGCTGTGCATCGAGGCGTTCGCGTGCCGCGTCGAGGAAGATCAGCAACCAGTCACCCACAGTGCAGGTGTCGACCAGCACTGTATCGATGAGCCGTTCCGCGCCGTGGCGGTCACGGCACACCGCTGAGCCAGGGTTGACGGCAACCACTTGCATGGGCAGTCCGATGCACATATCAGGCGCGCCTGGCGAGGATGCGTTCGTCACCGATCCGGCAGGCGGTCTGCGCGGACGGGCGTTCGCCTTCGTAGCGTTGCAATTCCAGATGCGGCAGGGTCACGGCTTCGTCCCCGGTCAGCGGCGAAGCACGTTTGCGCGGCTCGGCACCCCAGGTTTCAAGCACCCGAACGGCTTCGTCCAGTGCGCCTTCCATGGCCGCCTTGACGCTGGGCCGCAAGCTGCCGCCATAGTCCATCATCTGCTCCGGCTGGCAACCAATCAGCAGTACCCGTTGAGGATAGTGAGCGGTCAGTTGGGCGAGCATCAGCACTTCCTGAAAGCCGGTCTGGTGCAGGCTGAGCTTCTTGATCCCGAGAAACTTGGGCACTTCGTCATCGGCGATGAATTTCAATTCACCGGGGGCCAGGTTGTAATCGACGGCGTCGAAAATCAGCAGATAATCAGCCTCCTGCACATGCTGGATCAGGTACAGGCCCTGAGTACCGCCATCGATCAGCGCGACGTTGTCGGCGAACTCATAGCGTTGTTGCAAGGCCTCGACACAGCGCACGCCGAAGCCTTCGTCGGCCCACAGCAGGTTGCCGATTCCCAATACGGTGATGCGCGGACGGGGCGATTCTGAAGTGTTCATGTGCGACTCTGTCGGTGTGTTCATTTTTTGAAGGTCTTGTAGCCGGAGATCATCCCGCCGATCAGGCTGAGGCGACCGCTGATTTCTTCGCGCACAGCGGCGTACACATGCAGGATGATGAACACCACGATGACCCACATGCCCACGTGATGCAGGGTGTGGACTTGTTGGGATTGCCCGAGCAGTGGCAGTACCCAGCCGAACATCCGTTCCTGCCATGAGCCCATTTGCGAACCTTCGCCGTATAGGGCGAAACCGGTCAGCACCATGAACAGCGAGCTCAGCAGGAAGACGAAAAACATCGCGAAGCGCGACAGCGGGTTGTGCCCGAATGTGGGCGCCGGGGTAGGCCCGATGAACAGGTAGTAGCGCAGCCAGCTGAGGAAATCGGTCCAGTAGGCTTTGCTAAACACCGGAACCGAGAACAACTCGCGGGCGTGATGGTTGCCCACGAGTGCCCAATAGGCGCGGCCCAGGATACCAATGGCAAACAGATACCCTGCGCTGAAGTGCGCGAAGCGGATGTAGCCCATCAGGAAGTGCGCACTGGCTTCGCCTGGCTGGGAGGGCAGCGGCGAGCCGATCAAGTACCCGGTTACCGCCAGCACCAAGATGCAGGCGGCATTGATCCAATGCCACAGGCGCACCGGTGCCTCGTAAACGTACTCCGGCAGGCCCATGGGTGTTTCGGTCTGGAGGGTCATATCTTCACCTTTGGAAGGGCAGGTGCCTTGTCGCACCTGCCGGATGCCTTGATTACTCAGCTCACCTTGACGGTGCTCAGCTCTGCGCCGTCCTCGCTCATCACGTGGGTGGCGCAGGCCATACAAGGGTCGAAGGAGTGCAGGGTGCGCAGGATTTCCACCGGCTGATCGGGAATGGCCACGGGGGTGTTCATCAATGCGGCTTCGAAAGCCCCGATCTGTCCCTTGGCGTCACGCGGGCTGCCGTTCCAGGTGCTCGGCACGACGCACTGGTAGTTTTCGATGCGACCGTCTTTGATGCGTATCCAGTGGCCCAGCGCGCCACGCGGTGCGGCGACGATGCCGACACCTTTGGCTTCGGACGGCCAGGTGGCAGGGTCCCATTTCTCGACGTTGGCGGTGGAGCGGTCGCCGTTGCGGATGTTGGTCATCAACTCGTTCCAGTCGTCGACCATCATCTCCGCGCAGTATTCGGCTTCCAGCGCGCGGGTCAGGGTGCGGCCGATGGTGCTTGGCAGCAGTATTTTGGCGCTGTAGTCGGTCTCAGGCATGCCGAGGGTCTTGGGCAGGCTGTGGTTGACCGCCTGCAATGCGCCCTCAAGCTGCTCTTTGACTCGCTGACAGTGCGGGTTGCCTTTGAGGGCATGGGCATATCCCAGGATGTAGCGAGCCAGTGGCCCGACCTCCATGGCATGCCCACGCCAGCGAGGCGATTTGACCCAGGAGTACTTCGCGCTTTCGTCGACTTCTTCGATGGCGGTGCGGGTGCCCTTGGTTTTTGCCCCCAACTCGTAATTGGCTTCGGTGATGCCGTCCCACGGGTGCAGGCCTTTATCGTTGTCCGGGTAGTTGTACCAAGAGTGGGTGACGAACTCCTGCACTTGCTCCGGATCGCGAGGGTCAACCGGAAGGATCTCGTCCCAGTTGCCATTGAGAATCGCGCCGCCCGGCAGTTGGTTGGTGCTGTCGTCGTAATTGACCTTGGCGTAAGTGCCATAGTCCATCACGTTGGTCGCGGCCAGACCGCCGCCATGCAACCAGCCTTTCTGTTTGTAGATGGTGCCGATGGCCAACACATCCGGTACATAAACGTTGCGGCAGAAGGTCAGCGCTTCATCGATGCGGGCGCGGACGAAGTTCAGCCGTTCCATGTTCAGCGGGGCACCGGCGGCCAGGTCGCCGTCGATATTGATCGCGCAGGGCACGCCGCCCACCAGGTAGTTCGGGTGCGGGTTCTTGCCACCGAAAATAGTGTGGATCTTCACCCATTCTTTTTGCAGGTCGAGGGCTTCGAGGTAATGGGTGACCGCCATCAGGTTGGCTTCAGGCGGCAATTGGTAGGCAGGGTTGCCCCAATAACCATTCATGAACGGTCCGAGTTGGCCGCTTTCGAAAAACTTCTTCAGCCGATTCTGCACGTCGCGGAAATAGCCAGGCGACGACAACGGGTGAGACGGCGAGACCTGTTGCTGCAATTCCGAGGTGCGCTTGGGGTCGGCCTTGAGCGCGGACACCACGTCCACCCAGTCCAGCGCATGCAGGTGATAGAAGTGCACTGCGTGGTCATGGATCTGCAGGGTTTTGGCCATCATTTCGCGGATTAGGTGCGCGTTCGGCGGAATGCGGATGCCCAGAGCATCTTCGACCGAACGCACCGAGGCCAGCGCGTGGCAGCCGGTGCACACGCCACAGATGCGCTCGACAAAGGCCCAGGCGTCACGCGGGTCGCGGCCCTTGAGAATCACTTCGAGGCCGCGCCACATGGTGCCTGTGGAGACCGCGTTGCGAATGATGTTGTTGGCGTCGAGGTTGACCTCTACGCGCATGTGGCCTTCGATGCGAGTGACAGGGTCAACGACGATGCGTCGGCCAGTGTTGTTCAGGTCGAAACCCTGGGTCGAATAGTTGCTCATCGATGGTTATTCCTGTCTTGTCGCTGGGGCGTCATGCGGTGCAGTGGGCGTTTTGCCATTGCTGGCGCGTTTGAGGGCGGTCACTGCGGCATGGGCAGTGACTGCAGCGCCGACCGTGACACCTGCGGCAAGGCCGATTTGATCGGCATTGGCCTCCACACCAAAAGCGTTGACGTCGGTCAGGTGCTGATAGAACGAACCTTTGTCCCAGAACCCTTCCTCGGAACAGCCAATACAGCCGTGCCCGGATTGAATCGGGAAGCTGGTGCCGCCGTTCCAGCGCACGGTCGAGCAAGCGTTGTAGGTGGTCGGGCCCTTGCAGCCGACTTTGTAAAGGCAGTAGCCCTTGCGTGCGGCGTCATCGTCCCAGGCCTCGACGAACTGACCGGCGTCGAAGTTCGGACGGCGATAGCACTTGTCATGGATACGCTGGCTGTAAAACATTTTCGGCCGACCCTGACGATCCAGCTCAGGCAAGCGGTCGAAGGTCAGCATGTAGGTGATTACACCCGTCATGACTTCGGCAATCGGCGGACAGCCCGGTACTTTGATAATCGGTTTGTCGGTGATGACCTTGTGGATCGGCACCGCTTGGGTCGGGTTGGGTTTGGCCGCTTGCACGCAGCCCCAACTGGCGCAGGAGCCCCAGGAAATGATCGCCTTGGCATCGCGGGAAACGCGCTTCAATTGTTCGATGAACGGCTTGCCGCCGATGATGCAGCTCATACCGTCCTGATTCAGCGGCGGGTTGCCCTCAACGGCGAGGATGTAGTTGCCTTTGTATTTGGTCATCACCTCGTCGAGGATGGCTTCAGCCTGGTGCCCGGCAGCAGCCATCAGGGTGTCGTCATAATCGAGGGAGATCATCGACAGCACCACGTCCTTGGCCAGCGGGTGCGCGGAGCGGATGAACGACTCGGAACAGCAGGTGCATTCCAGGCCATGCAGCCAGAGCACCGGCGTGCGCGGCTTGTTCTCCATCGCCCAGGCGATTTTTGGCATGAACGCAGGGCCAAGCCCCAGTGACGTCGCGGTTAGGGAGCAGAACTTGAGAAAGCTCCGACGTGAGATGCCCTGTCTGCGCATCACTTCATAAAATGTTTCGGTCACCTGTTTTCTCCTCCCCAGGAATATTCTTCGAGTGGGGTTGCACGCCGCGTACTGAAAGTAATACCTGGTAACTACAAGACCTGTGCCATTTCGTCGCGGTCTTGCCAGGTAGCGCTTAATTTCATGTATGTGGTTGTTTTTTAAGGAGTTTTTAATATTATTCGGGCGTGGTGCTTTAAGGTCGACTGCAAGTAAGTGGATAGTTGGTGTCCAGTGGCCTTATTTACTGGCAACGGACTGATCGGTAAGAGGCGGGCGGGCTGACCGTGATTCGGCAGTTAATTCACTCAAAAACCAAAGACCAATCAAGACCCCGATGGGAGCGAACTGCTCCCATCAAAAAAATATAAGTTATTGAAAAATAAAGCGTAAATTTCATTATGTTTTCAGCCAAACACCGATCCTGTAGGAGCGCGCTTGCCTGCGATCGGCTGCGAAGCAGTCGCAAAATGACTGGATCCACTATCGCAGGAAGATCCTTCGGACCTTATCGCGGGCAAGCGCGCTCCTACGCCCTCCGGGCAGAATCACAACCCAGGTTGCTGCGCGACAGCGCGGCGTCGAAGACGGGGGCGGCGGGTTCACGCAGCGGGGTAATCCAGGTCCAGCCGGTCGTAGCCTTTAAGGCGGTAGAACAGCAGGGAGAGGGTCCATGTGAGGATGAAGAGTCCGATGATCAGGTAGCCGATCAAGCCGAAGTCGTCGTTCAGGGACGCGATAACGTCCCATGCGCCACCTTCAAGACCCAGGCGTGAGGCAATCAGGTGCAGCACTTCCAGGCCACCCACCAGCAGCGCCACCAACACCGAGACCGAGGTGATGGTCAGGTTGTAGTAGAGCTTGCGCGCAGGTTTGATCAGCGCCCAGTGGTAGGCGCCGGTCATCATCACGCTGTCGGCGGTATCGACCAGCGCCATGCCTGCGGTGAACAGCGCGGGGAAGACCAGGATCGACCAGATGGGCAAGTCCTGCGAAGCCTGTGCCGCTGAAATGCCCAGTAAACCGATTTCCGTGGCGGTATCGAAGCCCAGGCCAAACAGAAAACCCAGTGGGTAAAGGTGCCAGCTGCGACTGATCAGGCCGAACAGTGGGCGTACCAGTCGCGCGATCAGGCCACCGCCCGCGAGCATTGCATTCATCTCTTGTTCGCCGACCCGCTCGCCGCGCCGGACCCGGCGAAAAGCCAGGTACACCGAGCGCAGGATGATCAGGTTGATCAGCGCCACCAATAGCAGGAAGACGGCGGAAACCGAGGTGCCAATCAGGCCGCCGATACCGTGGAACGCCTCAATGTCCGCCTTGAACGTCGAGGCGGTCAGGGCGATGACCAGGGTCGCGAGGATCACGATGGTGCTGTGTCCCAGGGAAAAGAACAGGCCTACGGTGGCGGTCTGTTGACCTTCTTGAATCAGCTTGCGAGTGACGTTGTCGATGGCGGCGATATGGTCCGCATCGACGGCATGACGCAGGCCGAAGCTGTAGGCGAGGAACGCGGTGCCGAGCAGCAACGGGTAGTCGCGGAAGGCAATGAAGGCCCAGAGCCAGGCCATAAGATTGACGGCGAGCAGGCCGCCGAAAATCATCACCACGTGGCGCTTGAAGATCAAAGGTGCCACGCTTTTGGCGGTTCCGGCGGCGTTGGATACAGGCATGAGTACTCCGCAAGGAAGGGGGGCAGGCTGGAAATCAAAGAGAATGTCATACAAACCCTGTGCCAGCCCCGTTCGACCGCGTAGCAGCCGTGTTTGTGTGGCGTGCGCTGGACACTGCTTTTGCACTGTTCGTGGGTAAATGGACACTCACTTTGCAGTGGCACTCGGCGCGTCTGCGCTTAGTCAGCGAACTGACTGGGGATGATCAGGGTGAACTCGGCCCCGCCTTGAGGATGATTGCCTGCGATCAGGCGGCCACCGCAGCGTTCGACAATGCTGTAGCTGATCGACAGCCCCAGGCCTGTGCCCTTGCCGACCGGCTTGGTGCTGAAGAAGGGATCGAACACTTGGGTCAGATGCTCTGCGGTAATGCCGCTGCCATTGTCGCGCAGGCGCAGGGTGACCCAGCCGGGCTCCTGTTCGACGCTTATCCACACTTCCGCTGTTTCGCGCTCGGCGGCCTGGGCGGCGTCGTAGGCGTTTTGCATCAGGTTCATCAGCACTTGCAGCAACTGTCCGCTGTTGCCGTGCACGCAGGGTGCACTGTCGGGGTGCCAGTGCACGCGCAGGTCCGGTGCGATGCCGCGGGTGATCCAGTGAATGGCTCGCTCGACCACTTCGTTCAGCGCAACCTCGC
Source organism: Pseudomonas sp. ASL8 (assembly GCF_056680355.1). Lineage (NCBI taxonomy): Bacteria > Pseudomonadati > Pseudomonadota > Gammaproteobacteria > Pseudomonadales > Pseudomonadaceae > Pseudomonas > Pseudomonas sp. ASL8. The sequence goes on from NZ_CM155278.1 coordinate 3,727,786, forward strand.
CCAGCGTCTCGCGATCCACCGCCGAAAAACGCTTCAGCGCGCTGACAATGTCGGCGGTCCGTTGCGCGCCTTCCAGAGTACCCTCTATCAGCGACGGCAGGTCGGCCAGCAGTGGGTCGATGCGCAACTGTCGGCGCAGGGCTTCGCGTATCTCCCGTGGTTCGTCGGCGTTGACTGCCTCCAGATACTGCTCAAGACGCTCTCGGTAACCCCCCAGAACATGGGCATTGGCGAGCACGAAACTGATCGGGTTGTTCAGTTCGTGGGCGACCCCGGCGACCAGCCGACCGAGGGAGGCCATTTTCTCCGCATGCAGCAGTTGTTGCTGGGTGCGCTTAAGGGCTTCGTGGGCTTCGTGCAACTGGCGGTAGGCGTGTTTCAGCTCACCCAGCGGGCGCCCCACGAGCACGTGACCGATGCAGCGTCCGTTGCCCGTACTGCGCACGGTGCAGCTGATGTCTACGGGCAGTGGCGCGCCGAGGGCGTCCTTGAAGTTCAGTTCGAGGCTGGCACTGGCATTGGGCCTGCGCAGGCCGGCTAATGTCTTGCGCAGTTGTTCGTCACTTCGCGCGTCGGCCAGCAAGGCGTAGACCGGGCTGCCGAGCAGTGTCTGTTCGTCGCGTCCTACCAGCGTGCGCAGGGCATTGTTGGATTCTTCGATGCGCCCGTCCGGGTCGCAGGCCAGCAGCACATCGGACATGGACGACAGCAGCCCGGCAATGAACTGCTGCGACTGTTCCAGCTCGGCATTTTTTTCTTCCAGGGCGATTTCGTCCTGCACCAGCTGTGAATAGACTTCATCCATCTTGCCGATCACTTCCAGCCAGGCGTCCTCGTCGAGGTTGCCGGGCGCTGCTTTGCGCGCCATGACGTTCTCCTGGTTCAATGCACCGTGCAAACCATGCACGGGTCGAAAGAACGAACGATATGCTGCACCGCAACCGGTGTTTTCTCGCCGGGCAGCACGGGCGCGCCCTCAAGGGCTTGCTCCAGTGCCCCGGGCCGACCCTGGGCGTCACGCGGGGAAAAGTTCCAGGTGGTCGGCGCGATGATCTGGTAGCTGGCGATGCGTCCGTGCTCGACCCGAAGCCAATGGCCGAGGGCGCCGCGCGCCGCTTCAGTGAGGCCCACGGCGCTGCCGTTGTCGGGCAGTTCTGCGGCGCGATAATAGGGTTCGCCGGGGCGCAGGGCCATCAGCCACTGCTCCATCAGCGGCACCACACGGGCCAGCTCCATCAGCCTGGCCAGTACGCGGGTGTAGACGGTTGCTCCGCAGCGGGCGACGGCATCGCGCAGCAACGGTTGCCCCGCGATCAGTTGACGGGCCAAGGCCCCGGTTTCGAGCACCGCGCCTGCCAGTCGTGGGGCTTTGTTCCAAGTATAGGCGGCAGGTTTTTCTGCCAGCGGTTCGGTTTGGCCTTGGGCCGGATGCAGGGGGCCGCCGCTGTCATCCAGCCAGGCGTGGGCGGCGTCCTCGCTGATATCAGCCAGGTCCAGGCTTTCTACTCGCTGCGTGACCGCGTTCCACAGACCTTGTGGGAACACCATGTGCCCGTCGGGCTGCGGATAGGCGCCATAAGACAGATAGAGCCCCGGTCCCGGACCGAGATGCTCCAGTCCGCTGTCCAGCGCGATGTCGAGGAATTGGCGCAAATCGCCTTGGCCCGACGCTTCTGCCTGCCAGGCCCAGAGTTCGTTTTCGCTGCCGAGCCCGACGATGCGCTCCAGCGGGGTAGCGAACAGCTCAGTTTCGAGAAATTGGCGGAACTCGCGAACCCGTGTCAGCAAACGCAGACGTTCGGCCGCATCAATGGCTCGGGTCGAGCCGCCGGGCTGGATGGAGCCAGTGTGCGGCCACTTTCCGCCCAAGGTACCGATCAGGTCCAGCCAGCGTTTGCGGGCGGACACCGCCAGACGTTGCTGGCTACCGTGGCCCGGCGTAAAGCGCGCCTGAGCGGCTGCGTACCACGGTCGTCCTGCATACGCCGGGCGCACGAAGTCGGGCATGAAAAATAAATAGAAATGAGTCAGATGGTCAGCGAGATTCTCTGTCGCCGCCATGAGATTGATCGTCAGCAGACCGTTGTCAGGCGGTTGCACACCGGCCAGTGAGGCCAGTGCACGGGCGGCGGCAATCGACTGGGATACCGAGCAAATGCCACAGATGCGTGGGGCATAGACCAGCGCATCAAGCGGGGCGTGTTGCAGCAGTATCTGCTCGAAGCCGCGAAACATGGTGGCGTTGACCTGCGCCGAACGCACGCGGCCATCCTCCACCTCAAGCTGCACTTCGAGGTCACCTTCGACACGATTGAAAGGACCCACCACCAGACGTGACATAAGGCTTTCCTAACGCCGTGGGATAAGCACAACGGGCGCGATGAGTTGATGGTCGGACGTGGCGTTCTGCTTGACCCGCTTGGGCGTTGCCGATTTGGACAGCGCTGACAGGGCGACAAACCAGGCTTTGGGCATGTCGGTTGGCAGGCCGATGGGAATGCCTGCCACCTTGGGCGTGAGGTTGAACGCATGCCCCGGTTCTTCGAAGCCAGGGGCGGTGCAGTTGATGCAGGCATAGCCGCCACGGGTGCAGGAACCCTCGCCATTCCACAAGCGTGTATTGCAATCAGCGTGGGCCTGGGTGCCCTTGCAGCCGAGGTTTTCCATCATGCAGCCGAGGTCCGAAGGTTTCTCGGCGCTGGCCTTGTATTCGTAGAACTCGTTACGCGTGCAGCCGTGGTGAACCAGTTGATCGGCGTAGAAGCGCGGCCGCCCCAGGACATCCAGGTCGGGCTCGGCGAACAGGCCGGCGGCCAGTGACATGAGTGTGTCGGTGACCCAGCCAGGGTGAGTCGGGCATCCGGCGACGTTGATCACCGGCAGGCCGCGACGTGAACGGTAATCGGCACCCAGCAGGCCGCCCAGGCGATGGCCGTCGTATTGCAGGCCGCAGGCGTCCGTCGGGTTGTTGCCGGCAGCGGTGATGCCACCATACGCGGCGCAGGTACCGATGCCGAGGGTGTACTCGGCCACCCCGGCCAGGTCCCGAACCCAGTCGATCATTGCCCGACCTGTGCCGGCCAGCATGTGAAAGCGCCCGGTGCCGTTGGGGCCGCGAAGCATGGAGCCTTCGATGCACAGCGCGTCGAGACGGGTACGTCCCTGCAAGCAGTCGTTGAGGATGCTGACCATTTCGTCGCCGGTTTCCAGCGACAGCGACGGGTGCCAGAGCAGTTCGATTCCGGCACTGCGCCACATGCCTGCGAAGTCCTGAGTATCGGCGCACAGCAGCGACATCGTGCAGCCCCCACAGCCACCCGATTGGAGCCAAAGCACATTGAACGCGTTGTCTTTCATCAGGACTCCTCCAAACCGAAGCGGCGCAGTTTCTGCCGCAAGCCTACGCGAGACAGGCCCAACTCACGGGCCGCGTGGGTCTTGTTCCAGCGATGACGCAACAACGACTCTTTTAACAGGGTTGCCTCGATGGCGTCGAGTTGCTCTTGCAGTGTTCCGGTCGGGCTTGAGGTCGGTGTACTGGTGGACAGGGCAAGTCTGGCCTGGCCTTGCAACACGCGCCAGGAGAAGGCCCGCGCGTTGATTTGCATGCCATCGGACAAGGCGGCGGCGCGGTAGATCTCGTTGCGCAGTTCGCGGATATTGCCGGGCCAGGAGTAGCCGATCAGGCTGGCCAAGGCATCGTTGGCGAAGTTCAATTCGGGTAGATCGAGTTCCTGGCGGGCGTCATCCAGTAACTTGTTGGCAATCGGTAATACGTCAGCGCTGCGTTCGCGCAGGGGCGGCAGCGCCAGGCTGACGCCCGCCAGCCGGTAATAAAGGTCGCTACGGAAACGCCCGGCGCGCACGTCCTCTTCAAGGTCGCGGTGGGTCGCAGCAATGACCCGAACGTCGACTCGTACTGTGCTGGACGCGCCGACCGGGCGTAACTCGCCTTCCTGCAGAACCCGCAATAACTTGACCTGAAACGCCGGTGAGGTATCACCGATCTCGTCGAGCAGCAGGGTACCGCCGTTTGCCCGCTGGAACAGGCCGATGTGATCCTGATGGGCGCCGGTGAAGGCGCCACGCTTGTGACCGAAAAGCTCGGACTCAAGCAAGGTGTCGGGCAGCGCCGCGCAGTTCTCCATGACAAATGCGTTGGCTGCTCGCGGGCTGGCATAGTGAATGCCGCGAGCGAGCAGTTCCTTGCCGGTGCCCGACTCCCCCAGCAGCAGCACTGAAAGGTCATAACGGGCAACGCGCGCGGCCATTTCACAGAGCGCATCCAGCGGTCCGCCAACGGCACGCACAATGCGTGAAAAATCGAAGGTTTCACGCACCCGGGAAAGGGTCTCCTGGTTGCGCCGTCGCAGCACCGGAGTGCCAGCGCGCAACTCCAGGTCCAGTCGTTGCATATGATTTTGCAGGGCCTGGCTTTCCACCGCGTTGCGTACGGTGCTCAGCAAGTGCTCCGGTAACCAGGGTTTGAGCAGATACTGATAGATCCCGGCGAGGTTGATGCCGTTGATGATGTCTTCCGAATCGGTGTAGCCGGAAAGGACTATACGCACCACTTCCGGCCAGCGCTCGCGCGCTTCCTGGAGGAACTCGATGCCACTCATGCCGGGCATGCGCTGGTCGCAGATAATCACCGAGACTGGGTGCTCTTCGAGCAGCTTGCGAGCCTCGATCGCCGAGTCGGCCAGGAGCACTTCAAACTCTTGATTCAGCACCCGACACAGCGACTCCCGCGAGCGCAACTCGTCATCGACAACAAGAATTGTCGGCAAGTCGGGTTGGGTATCGGACGTTGATGTCATGGGCAAAAAGAGAAGAGAAGAGAAGATTTCACGACGATGCCAGACGGCTGCGAATGAGCGGCGATAGTAACACGGCGATGGCTGACAAGCGTCCGTACCGGGCTCACTAGCGCTCGAGGCTCAACCCATTGGCTGGCAACGGCAACGCCGTTTTGTAGCGCACCTGTTTGAGCGCGAAGTTGGAGCGAATGTTGGCCACTCCTGGCACTTTGGTCAGAAAATCCAGCAAAAACCGCTCCAGTGCCTGAATGGTCGGCACCAGCACCCGAATCAAGTAATCCGGGTCGCCCGCCATCAAATAGCACTCCATCACTTCGGGACGATTGGCGATGGCCTCTTCGAACTCGTGCAAGGCTTCCTCGACCTGCTTTTCCAGGCTGACATGGATAAACACGTTGACGTGCAGCCCCAACAGCTCCGGGTCCAACAGGGTGACTTGTTGCCGGATGAGCCCCAGGTCTTCCATCGCCTTGACCCGATTGAAGCAGGGTGTAGGGGAGAGATTGACGGAGCGTGCGAGGTCGGCATTGGTGATCCGGGCATTCTCTTGAAGACTGTTGAGAATCCCTATGTCAGTACGATCAAGCTTTCTCATGAGACAAATACGCCTGTTTATTCTATTTATTCAGAATAAATATCTTTAAATGGCTCTGCACGCAACGAAGTTGAGAAAAATATTCTCCACGCTCAGGCCTATGATTTGTGTAGGACAAGATTTTCCAAAGGGAATATCGGCGTCCAGTGATTGAACAAGCTCCAGCGCCCAACAAAAACACATGACAAAAGCGAGCGTAGAGAAAGCCCATGAACGAATACGAACCCCTGCGCCTGCACGTTCCTGAACCTTCTGGCCGTCCAGGCTGTAAAACCGATTTCTCGTACCTGCATCTGAACGATGCCGGTCTCGTCCGCAAGCCCCCAATAGATGTCGAACCGTCCGATACCGCTGACCTCGCCAAAGGCCTGATTCGGGTACTCGACGATCAAGGTCAGGCACTCGGCCCATGGGCTGAAGGCGTTTCTGTCGAAATCCTGCGTAAAGGCATGCGTGCCATGCTCAAGACGCGGATTTTCGACAACCGCATGGTCGTCGCCCAGCGCCAGAAGAAAATGTCGTTCTATATGCAGAGTCTTGGCGAAGAGGCCATTGGCAGCGCCCAGGCCTTGGCGTTGAACGTGACCGACATGTGCTTTCCGACCTATCGTCAGCAAAGCATCCTGATGGCTCGCGAAGTGCCGTTGGTGGATCTGATTTGCCAACTGCTGTCCAACGAACGCGACCCCCTCAAAGGACGGCAACTGCCGATCATGTACTCAGTGCGTGACTTCGGTTTTTTCTCCATCTCCGGCAACCTGGCCACTCAATTCGTTCAGGCGGTCGGCTGGGGCATGGCGTCGGCGATCAAGGGCGATACTAAAATCGCGTCGGCCTGGATCGGCGATGGCGCCACCGCCGAATCGGATTTCCACACCGCCCTCACGTTCGCCCACGTCTACCGCGCGCCGGTGATCCTCAACGTGGTCAACAACCAATGGGCAATCTCTACCTTCCAGGCCATTGCCGGCGGCGAAGCAACGACGTTTGCCGGTCGCGGTGTGGGCTGCGGGATTGCCTCGCTGCGGGTGGATGGCAACGATTTCATCGCGGTCTACGCGGCCTCGGCCTGGGCGGCTGAACGCGCCCGGCGCAACCTGGGTCCGACTCTGATCGAGTGGGTGACCTACCGCGCTGGCCCGCACTCGACGTCCGATGATCCGTCCAAATACCGGCCTGCCGATGACTGGAGTCACTTCCCGTTGGGCGACCCGATTGTGCGCCTCAAACAACACCTGATCCGCATCGGCCAATGGTCCGAAGAGGAACACGCAGCCACCAGCGCCGAGCTCGAAGCCGAAATCATCGCCGCGCAGAAAGAAGCCGAACGCTACGGCACCTTGGCTGGCGGGCAAATGCCCAGCGCCGCGACCCTCTTCGAAGACGTCTATAAAGAGATGCCGGAGCACTTACGCCAGCAGCGCCAGCAACTGGGGATCTGACATGAACGATCACAACAATAATATTCAGTTGGAAACCGCCATGACCACAACCACCATGACCATGATCCAGGCCTTGCGCTCGGCCATGGACATCATGCTTGAGCGCGACAATAACGTGGTCGTGTTTGGCCAGGACGTGGGTTATTTCGGTGGGGTTTTTCGCTGCACCGAAGGCCTGCAAGGCAAATACGGCACCTCGCGAGTGTTCGATGCGCCGATCTCCGAAAGCGGGATCGTCGGCGTCGCGGTGGGCATGGGGGCTTACGGGTTGCGGCCAGTGGTCGAGATTCAGTTCGCCGATTACGTCTACCCGGCGTCGGATCAGATCATTTCTGAAGCCGCACGTTTGCGCTATCGCTCGGCCGGCGAGTTCACCGCCCCATTGACCCTGCGCATGCCCTGCGGTGGCGGCATTTATGGCGGTCAGACTCACAGCCAAAGCATTGAGGCAATGTTCACCCAGGTCTGCGGTTTGCGCACAGTCATGCCGTCCAACCCCTATGACGCCAAGGGCCTGTTGATCGCCTCCATCGAGAATGATGATCCGGTGATTTTTCTTGAACCCAAACGCCTGTATAACGGCCCGTTCGATGGTCATCACGACCGGCCGGTAACGCCGTGGTCGAAGCATCCGGCGAGTGCCGTGCCTGAGGGGTATTACAAGGTGCCGCTGGACGTGGCGGCAATTGCCCGTCCCGGCAACGACGTCACCGTGCTGACCTATGGCACCACCGTGTATGTGTCTCAAGTGGCGGCCGAGGAGACCGGCGTCGACGCTGAAGTCATCGACCTGCGCAGCCTCTGGCCGCTGGACCTGGAGACCATCGTCAATTCGGTGAAGAAAACCGGTCGCTGTGTGGTGGTTCACGAAGCCACGCGCACCTGCGGCTTTGGCGCCGAACTGGTGGCGCTGGTGCAAGAACACTGCTTCCACTATCTGGAAGCGCCTATCGAGCGCGTTACTGGATGGGATACCCCTTATCCTCATGCTCAAGAGTGGGCGTATTTCCCCGGTCCATCCCGAGTGGGTGCGGCTTTGAAACGGGTCATGGAGGTCTGAATGGGCACGCACGTTATTAAAATGCCGGACATTGGTGAAGGCATTGCAGAAGTCGAATTGTCTCAGTGGCACGTCAAGGTCGGCGATATGGTCGTTGAAGATCAGGTGCTGGCCGATGTCATGACCGACAAGGCGATGGTCGATATCCCGTCCCCGGTACACGGCAAGGTGATTGCTCTCGGTGGGCAGCCCGGTGAAGTCATGGCTGTAGGCAGTGAGCTGATTCGGATCGAAGTCGAAGGCGCCGGTAACCTCAAGGAGACTGCCTCGACTGCCGTGGCTGAACCTGCTCATCAGCCAACGCCTGTCGCCCCGCCCAAGGTCGATGTCAGCGTCGTGGCTGAAGCCAAACCTCAAGCCGCGCCTGTCCCCGGTGTAAAACGCTCGCTTGAAGCGCGGTCTACCCGTCAGGCCGATGATCGTCCGTTAGCCTCGCCAGCCGTGCGCAAGCGGGCCCTGGATGCCGGTATCGAATTGCGTTTCGTGCAGGGCAGCGGCCCGGCCGGCATCATTCGGCATGAAGATCTGGACGCGTATATCGAGCAGAGCCAGCAAGCCAGTGCTGCCCCCGCAGCCGCTTACGCCGAGCGCAATGATGAACAGCAGATCCCGGTGATCGGCCTGCGGCGCAAAATCGCCCAACGCATGCAAGACGCGATACGCCGCGCGGCGCACTTCAGTTACGTCGAAGAAGTGGACGTCACTGCGCTCGAAGAACTGCGCGTCCACCTCAACGAAAAATGGGGCGCCAGTCGCGGCAAACTGACGTTGTTGCCATTTCTTGTGCGCGCCATGGTGGTGGCCCTGCGCGACTTCCCGCAGATCAACGCCCGCTACGACGATGAGGCGCAAATCATCACCCGTCACGGCGCGGTGCATGTCGGTGTCGCGACCCAAAGCGATAACGGCCTGATGGTGCCCGTGGTCCGTCACGCCGAAGCCCGCAGCCTGTGGGCCAACGCTGAGGAAATCTCCCGTCTGGCCAGCGCGGCACGTACAGGCAAAGCCAGTCGCGAGGAGATGTCCGGTTCCACGATTACCCTGACCAGCCTCGGCGCATTGGGTGGCATCGTCAGTACGCCGGTACTTAATCTGCCGGAAGTGGCCATCGTCGGCGTCAATCGCATCGTCGAACGGCCGATGGTGATTAAAGGCCAGATCGTGATTCGAAAAATGATGAACCTCTCCAGCTCCTTCGATCATCGCGTGGTCGATGGCATGGACGCGGCGCAATTCATCCAGGCCATTCGTGGCTTGCTCGAACAACCCGCCACCCTGTTTGTGGAGTAATCATGCAGCAGACTCTTAGCACCACCTTGATGATCATCGGCGGCGGCCCCGGCGGTTATGTCGCGGCGATTCGTGCCGGGCAGTTGGGCATACCGACTATTTTGATCGAAGGCCAGACACTGGGTGGCACCTGCCTGAACGTCGGCTGCATACCGTCCAAGGCGCTGATCCACGTCGCTGAACAGTTCCATCAGACCACGCGCCTCAGTCAAGGCTCGGCGCTGGGCATCAGTGTCCAGCCACCCACGCTGGACATCGGCCAAAGCGTGAACTGGAAGAACGGCATCGTTGACCGCTTGACCTCAGGCGTCGCGGCCTTGCTGAAGAAAAACAAGGTTCAGGTCATTCACGGCTGGGCGCGGATCATTGACGGCAAGACCGTCGAGGTTGAAGGCGCTGGCATGCGTATTCAGTGCGAGCACCTGCTGCTGGCCACCGGATCGACCTCGGTCAATCTGCCGATGCTGCCCCTCGGTGGGCCGATCATTTCGTCCACTGAAGCGCTGACACCCAGCGCCATCCCCAAGCGTTTGATCGTGGTCGGTGCCGGTTATATTGGTCTAGAGCTGGGCATTGCCTACAGCAAGCTGGGCGCGGACGTCAGCGTGGTCGAGGCCCGCGGCCGGATCTTGCCGGCTTACGATCAGGAACTGACCCAGCCGATTGCCGAGACCCTGAAAACCCTCGGTGTGAAGCTGTACCTGCAACACAGCGTCGAAGGTTTCGACCCGGTCACGCAGACCTTGCAGGTGCGCAATCCAGAGGGCGAGACGCTGGCGCTGGAAGCTGATCAGGTGTTGGTCGCTGTCGGTCGTCGTCCGCATACCCAAGGCTGGAACCTCGAAGCCTTGGCGCTGGACATGAACGGCGCGGCAATCAAGATCGACGAGCGTTGCCAGACCAGCATGCGCAATGTCTGGGCCATCGGCGATCTGGCGGGGGAGCCGATGCTCGCTCACCGTGCCATGGCTCAAGGCGAAATGGTTGCAGAGCTGGTCGCCGGCAAACAGCGCGAGTTCAATCCCGTGGCGATTGCCGCCGTGTGCTTCACCGATCCAGAACTGGTGGTGGTCGGCAAGACGCCTCAGGAGGCCAAGGCCGAAGGGTTGGAGGTGCTGGTCGCCAACTTCCCGTTCGCGGCCAATGGCCGGGCGATGACTCTGGAATCGAAAAGCGGTTTCGTGCGAGTGGTCGCACGAAGTGACAATCACCTGATCCTCGGCTGGCAAGCCGTCGGGGTCGGCGTGTCGGAGCTGTCTACGGCCTTTGCCCAATCCCTGGAAATGGGCGCTCGCCTGGAAGACATCGCAGGCACCATCCACGCTCACCCGACACTCGGCGAAGCGGTCCAGGAAGCGGCGTTGCGTGCGTTGGGGCATGCGTTGCATCTCTGACGATCTGAACCTGTGGGGCGCCCCGGTACGCGCAGTTTAGTGCGCGAAGGCTTCGAGCCGGGCGCCCCTTATTTTCAGGACGGGTCAATGCGCTGATCAGCCAGCGATGACAGCGTCGCGCCGTTCGCCTGACGCGTTTTTCAGGAAACTGAGCAGCGCTACCACCGGGAACGCGCTGCCGGCAACGACGATCCACAGCCAGCCGCCGTGGTCATACAGCACACTGGCAATCGCCGAGCCGAAGGCCCCACCGATGAAAATACTGGTCATGTACAGCGCATTCAGGCGGCTGCGGCTGGTGGCATCCAGGGCGTAGACCGCACGCTGGCCCAGTACCATGTTCATCTGCACGCAGAAGTCCAGGACCACGCCGGTCACGGCCAGCCCGATCACGCTGTAAACAGGGTGAATAAGCGCCGGCAGGAAACTCAAGGCCGCCAGGACCAATGCCCCGAGGCTGGCAATGCGGGTGTGGCCGGCATCGGCCAGACGCCCACTGATGGGCGCTGCGATCGCGCCGATGGCCCCGACCAGCGCGAACAAGGCGATTTGCGTCTGCGACAGGCCATGGTTGCGTGCCAGCTCCAGCGGCACGGCGGTCCAGAACAGGCTGAACGCGGCAAACATCAACCCTTGGTAGAACGCCCGCTGACGTAACACGGGTTGCGTACGCAGTAAGGTCCACAGCGAAAACAGCAGTTGCCCGTACGAGGCGCTATGGTCAGGCTGGCGTTTGGGCATGGTGGTGGCGAGCACCACACTGATGATCATCATCAGTACCGATGCCGAGACAAACACCGCTCGCCAGCCGAAGTGGTCGGCGATCACGCTGGACAGCGGTCGCGCCAGCAGAATCCCCAGCAGTAACCCGCCCATGATCCCGCCAACGACCCGCCCTCGGGATTCCTCCGGTGCCAGATGCGCTGCCAGCGGGATCAGGATCTGTACGGACACTGAACTGAACCCCACCAATAACGACGCAAGCAAAAACACATTCGGTTGTTGACTGAACGCTGCGCCCAACAAGCTGATGATGGCCAACAGCGAGGTCATGATCATCAGCCGTCGGTTCTCCAGCAAATCGCCCAGCGGCACCAGGAAGAACAGCCCAAGCGCATAGCCGATCTGGGTCAGCGACACGATCACGCTGGCCATGGTGCTGGACAGGCCGATGTCCGGCGCAATCAGCTCGATGATTGGCTGGGCGTAATAGATATTGCCGACGATAGCGCCACAGCAAAACGCGAACAGCATCACCATGCCTCGCGTCATCGTGGGGGCCTCGGCGTGGCGGGTTTGGGTCGTGGTACTCATAAGAAAAGCGTTCTCGGGCGGACAAGTGAGCCAAACACGCCTGCAACACGCGCGCGAAAGGCTGTCTGGTAATAGATTGCGCGCAGGCTAATTGTTCTGCCGCGAAGTAAGAAGGGGTGCGAGGGTGATAGCGACTATTCCTGAAAATAATGATGGGGTACTTACCCTTTATTTCCGTCTTCCAACTCAATATCCAGCCGCTTTAACCTTGAAGCCAGGGTCGTCGGTTTAAGCCCCAACAGCTCTGCCGCGCCGCCTTTGCCGAACAATTTGCCGTTAGTGGCTTTGAGGCGCGCCGCTCCGTTTCCAGATAGGCGCGCGCTCTTATCCGCGCTTGATCTCTTCATTCTTGTGTTTGTCAGGCTGACCCCGGTCCTTGCTTCCTTGTTGTTTGGGTGGACCGCTTTCACTGCGGATTTGGGCATGGCTGATCAGGGCGAAAATAAAACTGCCGCCGATAATGTTCCCGGCCAGGGTCGGCCCGGCAAAGATCAGCCAGAAGTCTTTCCACGGCAGTTGACCGGCGAACACCAGGTATGAAACTTCGGCCGAACCAACCACGATGTGGGTGAAATCGCCCAAGGCCATCAGGTAGGTGATGAGGATGATGATCCAGATTTTCGCGCTCTCCATGGACGGGATCATCCAGACCATGGTGGCGATCATCCAGCCGGAAATGATGCCTTTGGAAAACATCTGGCTCGCGCTGTTTTCCATGACCTTGCGGCCAATATCGAGAAACGCTGCATCGGTTTTTGCATCGAAAATCGGCAAGTGCAGCATGACGTAGGCCACCAGCAGGGTGCCGGTCAGGTTGCCGACCAGCACCACGCCCCACAAACGCAAGAGCCGACCGAAGTTGCCCAGTGTTGGTTTGGTCATCACCGGCAGCACGGCGGTCAGGGTGTTTTCGGTGAATAACTGCTGACGCGCCAGAATCACCGCAAGAAACCCCGCCGAATACCCCAGGCTGGCAATCACTTTGCTGGCCTCGCCGGCGGGCAGCCGTGCATTGAACAGCCCCATGGCCATCAGTGACAAACCCATGGTCAGACCGGCGGCAAGGGCCGACCACCAAAGGGCGGCGATGCTGCGCTCCAGCTCCTGATCACCCTGGAGGCGAATGGTTTCGTGCAGCACGGCGGCACGTGGGGGTTGGCTTTTTTCGACGTCTTTTTCTTCTTCAGCGGACAGACCGGGGGTCTTGCCATTTTCTTTGCTGTTCATAAAAGTCCTCGGGTCAAGTTCAGCGCACACGTCACGCGGGTTTGCATCGAATGCTGCACGGTACTGAGAGTTAAGACACAATCCGCTGCTGAGCGTTCGCCCTCCGGGGTGAGAGCATTTCGTTAAGTAGAACCGTTCAAATTCAGGAGCGTGACCGTGAGCATCCATATCCGCGAAGCGACCAGGGCCGATGCCGGGGTTATTCTGGGTTTTATCACTGAACTGGCGATCTACGAAAAGGCCGAGCACGAAGTGTTGGCCAGTGTGGCGGACATCGAGCGCAGCCTGTTCGACGAGCCGTCGCCAGCACGGGCTTTGATCTGCCTGTCAGACGATCAGCCGATTGGTTTCGCCGTGTACTTCTTGAGCTATTCCACTTGGCAGGGGCGCAAGGGCTTGTACCTGGAAGACCTGTTCATCTCGGCCAGCCATCGCGGCGGCGGGGCGGGCAAGAAAATGCTCCGGCATCTGGCGAAACTGGCGTACGACAGCGGTTGTGGTCGTTTCGAATGGAGCGTGCTGGACTGGAACACGCCGGCTATCGATTTTTATAAAGCCATCGGCGCCGCGCCGCAGGATGAGTGGGTTCGCTACCGGCTGGATGGCGAAACCCTGAAGCGTTTTGCGTTGGGCGAGTAGGTGCTGCGCACGCTTGTCCCGCCGCTCATGATCAATCAAACACCCGAATCGGTTTGCCACCGTGCCAGGCCTGGATGTCTTCGATCATTTGACTGAAGAAGGTCCGGTAATTGTTCTCGGTGACATAGCCGATGTGCGGGGTCGCCAGCACGTTGTCCATGTGCCGAAACGGATGGTCGGCGGGCAGGGGTTCCGGTTCATACACATCCAGCGCTGCCCCGGCGATTCGGCGGTGTTGCAGCGCGTTGATCAATGCCGCTTCGTCGATGATCGGGCCGCGTGCGGTGTTGATCAGGTACGCGGTGGGTTTCATCCAGCTCAGCGCCTGCGCATCGACCATCCCGCGACTGCGGTCGCTGAGCACCAGGTGCACCGACAATACATCCGCCTGTTCAAACAGCGCTTGCTTGCTGACGTACGTCACGCCCGATTCCGCTGCGCGTTCGGCCGTGAGGTTTTCGCTCCAGGCGATAACCCGCATGCCAAAGGCCTGGCCATAGCGTGCAATCCATTTGCCGATGCTGCCGAGGCCGAGAATCCCCAAGGTCTTGCCGTACAAATCGCCGCCCAGGCCGATCTGCCAGCCGCCATTGCGCAACGAATTGGCTTCGCCCACCAGGTTACGGGTAATTCCCATGATCAGGGCCCAGGTCATTTCCGGGGCTGCGTTCTTGTAGCTGTCAGTGCCGCACACCTGAATGCCCAATCGTGCGGCCGCCGGGAGGTCGATTGCGGCATTGCGCATGCCGCCAGTGACCAATAATTTCAGGCGCGGCAACTGGCTCAACAAGGCTTCGTTGAACAGGGTGCGTTCACGCATGACACACACCACGTCAAACGACTCCAGGCGCGCCACCATGCTGGCGGTATCTGCCGGGAATTCATGCAGGAAACTGACTTTGCCAATGGCGTCGAGAACGGTCCAGTCCACCACGTTACTCGCCACCGACTGCCAGTCATCGAGCACGGCGATCTGTAAGAGGGAATGTTCAGTCATTGAGGTTTTCCTCGCCAAAAACACAGTGGGATTATTCGCGGGACTAGCCGTGCCGCCGGATAACCTGCGATCGAAACAGGGCTCCACTCAACCAAACAGCCCTGCTGCGATGTTGATCGAGAACCCCAGAATAGCGGTGTTGAACAAAAAGCCGATCAGTGACTGAGCCAGTACGGTTTTGCGCATGTCTCTGCTTGCGACGCCAACGTCTGCTGTTTGTACGGCGACGCTGATGGTGAAAGAGAAGTAGAGAAAGTCCCAATAATCCGGTTTTTTCTCGCCATCGGCGAAGCGCAGAGGGGGTTCCTTGGTGGTGGAGGTGTAGAACAGGCGGGCGTAATGCAGGCTGAAAATCACGCCGGTGAGCAGCCAGGAACCGACGACGGTCACGCCAGTAAAACCGTAGTGCAGGGCCTTGTCATGGGCACTCAAGTCCTTGCTGCCGACCAGCTCCAGAGCGATGGCGGCAAGGCTGGCAATCGCTGCTACGCACACCGTCGCCAGCACCAGCCCGGCATTTTCGTCCTCAATAATAGCGAAGCGTTTGACGTCGTCGGCTTGAGCGCGAAACGTCAGCCAGATCATCAGGATCAGGTAGGTCCATACCCCAACGTTCCAGCCAATCAATATTTGAGTGGTGGGCGCGAGACCGGGAACAACGTAGCTGGACAGGAAACCACCGATACAACCGAGCAGTGCCGCGGCAGTCAGGCGAGGGTGGGTATGGACGAGATGGGGCATCGGAGGGCATCGCGGTCAGGGTCTGCGCGAACCTTAGCACGGCCTCTGCGCCAGAAGAAAAAACGGCGCGGAAGTGATTCCGCGCCGTGCGCCACGTTGGCAATAGCCTTACCGCACTTGCAACTTATCGCCTCTGCAACTTAACGAACAAGGCACGGACGCTTGTTATTGAACGACCAGCCTGGAATCAGAAACTGCATGGCCACGCTGTCATCCCTCGCGCCCAGCCCCATGCCTTTGTACAGCTCGTGAGCCTTGGCTACCTGGTCCATGTCCAATTCAACGCCCAGCCCCGGTTTTTTCGGTACTTGCACGCAGCCGTCGACGATCTGCAGCGGGGCTTTGGTCAAGCGTTGCCCGTCCTGCCAGATCCAGTGGGTGTCGATGGCGGTGATGTCGCCCGGTGCCGCCGCTGCGACGTGGGTGAACATTGCCAGGGAGATGTCGAAGTGGTTATTCGAATGCGAACCCCAGGTCAGGCCCCATTCGTTGCACATCTGCGCCACGCGGACGGAACCTTGCATGGTCCAGAAATGCGGGTCGGCCAGCGGGATGTCGACTGACTGCAACTGGATCGCATGGCCCATTTCGCGCCAATCGGTGGCGATCATGTTGGTGGCGGTCTTCATGCCCGTGGCGCGACGAAATTCGGCCATGACTTCGCGACCGGAAAAACCGTTTTCCGCGCCGCAGGGGTCTTCGGCGTAGGCCAGCACATGATGCTGGTCGCGGCATAGACGGATCGCCTCTTTCAGCGACCAGGCGCCGTTGGGGTCCAGGGTGATGCGTGCGTCCGGGAAGCGTTCGGCGAGGGCGGTAACCGCTTCGATTTCCTCTTCGCCGCGTAACACGCCGCCCTTGAGTTTGAAGTCCTTGAAACCATATTTTGTGTGGGCGGCTTCAGCCAGGCGCACCACGGCTTCGACAGTCATGGCGTGTTCATGGCGCACGCGAAACCAATCGTTGTCGGCGTCAGGTTCGCTGCGGTAGGCCAGGTCGGTCTTGTTGCGGTCACCAACGTAGAACAGATAGCCAAGCATCTTCACTTCGTCGCGCTGCTGGCCTTCGCCCAGCAGGGCCGCGACGGGCACGTCCAGGTGCTGGCCGAGCAAGTCCAGCATGGCGGCTTCCAGGCCAGTGACGGCATGGATGGTGATGCGCAAGTCGAACGTTTGCAGGCCTCGGCCGCCGGAGTCACGCTCGGCGAACGTCTGGCGCACCTGATTGAGAATCTTTTGGTACGTGCCAATCGGGTTGCCGACGACCAGCGAGCGGGCGTCTTCCAGGGTCTGGCGGATGCGTTCGCCGCCCGGTACTTCGCCGACGCCCGTATGCCCTGCGTTGTCCTTGAGGATCACGATGTTGCGGGTGAAAAACGGCCCATGAGCGCCGCTCAGGTTCAGGAGCATTCCGTCGTGGCCGGCCACGGGAACGATCTGCATGCTGGTGATGACGGGGGCTTTGCCCACAACTTCGGAGTTCAAGGTGGTCATGGTGTGATCCTGTAAAAATAGGTATTCGGTCGTTTCGGGGCGGCGCCGAGCACTGAATCGATCAGTCTCGACGCGCGGCCATTAGCATCAGGAGTGGGTCGGCGCCGGTTTTCCTGCAATGGCGGCGGGTGCTCCTTTGGGTTTATTGCGCGCGGCGAAAACGATGATTGCGGCAATGATCGAGGTCCCGGCCAGGCCGTACAGACCGCCCTGAATTGACCCCGTGTGTTCTTCAAGCCAGCCGAAGGTTGTCGGAGCGACGAACCCACCGAGGTTGCCGACCGAGTTGATAAGCGCGATGACCCCGGCAGCGATCCGCGCATCCAGATAGGCCTGCGGAATGGGCCAGAACAGCGACGATGCCGATTTGAAACCCAGTGCCGCAAAGCAGATCGCGACAAAGGCAAAGACTGGCCCGCCGGTGGTGGACATGAACATCCCGGCAGCGGCGATCAGCAGTGCTACGGCAACCCACGCTTGCTGGTGTTTCCATTTCGCCGAGAACGAGGCGAAGGCGTACATGCCGATAATCGACAGCAACCACGGGATGGAGTTGAACAACCCCACCTGCATGTCGCTGAGGTCGCCCATCTTCTTGATGATGCTGGGCAGCCAGAAGGTGGCGGCGTAGATGGTCAGCTGGATAAAGAAGTAGATCACACAGAAAAGGATGATCTGCCGATCCTTGAGCAGGGTGGTCAGCGACGGTTTGATCGGTGTGGCGGCTTCGCGCTCCAGTTGCTCTGCGTCGATGGCATTGACCAGCGCATCTTGCTCGTCGCGGCTCAGCCACTTGGCATCGTGGGGCTTGGAGTCCAGCCAGAACCAGACGAAGAAGCACAGGCAGACCGAGACCATGCCTTCAATGAAGTACATCCACTGCCAACCGTGCAAACCCAAGCCGCTCACCTGGAGCAGCGCACCCGACAGCGGGCCAGAGATCAGGGAGGCAATCGCCGAACCGCTGAGGAAAATAGCAATGGCCTTGCCACGCTCGACCCCTGGTAGCCAGCGGGTGAAGTAGTAGATGACGCCAGGGAAGAAGCCGGCTTCAGCGACGCCCAGCAGAAAGCGCAGGATGTAGAAGTGGGTTTCGTTCTGGATAAATGCCATTCCCGCAGCCACGAGGCCCCAGGTCAGCATGATGCGGGTCAGCCAGATTCGCGCGCCGACCTTTTGCAGCAGAATGTTGGAGGGGACTTCAAACAGCGCGTAGCCGATAAAGAACAAGCCGGCGCCCAGACCGTAGGCGGCAGCGCCGATGCCCAGGTCGTGTTCCATGTAGGTGCGCACGAAGCCGATATTGACTCGGTCGATGTAGTTGACGATGAACATGATGACGAACAGCGGCAGTACATGGCGCTTCACTTTCGACACGGCCGAAAGCAGCGCCGAGCTCGCGCCCTCGTTCACCCTGGAATTGGATGTAGTCACAGTTGGATCTCCCACTCGTTATTTTTATGCGGGTTGAGTTGCACCAAGGTCATGCGCCTGGTTGACAGTCATCATACAAGTAAAATTTTACTCTGCAAGAGGTTTTTGATGAGTAATTACGCTGTTTTATGCGCTTATTCAGGGTTCGCGCTTTAGGGGAGAGGATAGGGGTTCAGGAAGTATTTAGCAGGTTGTCATACAAGCTAGTGTGAGGGTTTTCGCGAGTGAACGGCGCTTTCTGTTGCAGGTTCTTGCCCCCTTGGCTGGTGGTATGATCCCGCTATCGCAGCGTTCAACGTTTTATCTGGACATCATCCGCATGCACGACCCAATCCGTGTCGCCCCCAAACAGCGTTCGCACAGCCTGGCCACCGATCTGGTGACGCAACTGAGCCAGCGCATCCTGCTGGGCAAGATCAATCCGGGGGAAAAACTGCCTTCGGAAAATGAAATTGTGCGCGAGCACGGCGTCAGCCGCACCGTGGTTCGCGAGGCGATTTCCAAGTTGCAGGCGTCAGGGCTGGTTGAAACCCGCCATGGCATCGGCACCTTTGTGCTTGAGCATCAAGGTCAGACCGGTTTGCGTCTGAAGGTGGAAACCGCCGCCAGCGTGCGTGACATCATCGAACTGCGCATCGGTCTGGAAACTCAGGCGGTTGCGCTGGCTGCCCGGCGCCGTACCGATGAGCAACTGGTGGCCATGCGTCAGGCTCTGGATGATTATCAGGACCTGCTGGCCAAGGACGACAGCTGCGTCGAGGCGGACAGACGTTTTCACCTGTTGATCGCCGAAGCGACCGGCAATCCGTGCTTCATTGAGATCATGCAGCACTTGGGCAGTGCCATGATTCCGCGCAGCCGTATTGCGTCGAGCGAACGTGCCGGTAACACCCTCGCTCACCACGGTTATCTGGCCAACCTCGAACATGAAGCGCTATTGAACGCGATTCGTCGCCAGGACCCGGACGCCGCCCGCGCCGCCATGTGGACCCACTTGACCAACAGTCGCGAACGCTTGGCGCCGATTGAGTAGGCAGCATCAGATTTCGCGTCGGTCCATTCGCGAATGCGGTATCTCAGGCAGGCTCTTCACAACCCCACTCTCCCCGGAGCCCACCATGTTCGCTCTTGATCACGACCTTGCGCAGGACATCGTCGACCGTGCCATGGCGATTCTGCCGTGCAACGTCAATGTGATGGACTATCTGGGTATCATCATCGGCAGTGGCGAGGCCGATCGGTTGTATACACGGCATGAAGGCGCGCAGTTGGTGTTGGCCAACTGCCGGGTGGTGGAGATTGATTCGCACACGGCCAAGCATCTGAATGGTGTGCGTCCGGGGGTCAATCTGCCGTTGATGCTTGACCAGAAACTGGTGGGCGTACTGGGGATTACCGGTGAGCCGGACGAGGTCCGGGTCTATGGCGAACTGGTGAAAATGACTGCCGAGATGCTCATGGAGCACCGTCGCCAGCAGGCGGATCAACAGTGGCGGCATCAGCGCAGCGAGGACCTGCTGTCGCGGTTGTTGCTGGTCGACTGCCCTGACAGCCAGGTCGACGAAGCCGAGCATCTGGGGCTGCAACCGCAATTGCCGCGTCAGTCGGTATTGATCGAGCTGCCTGCGCAAACGCCTGCGGCCAACCAGATTGCCACTTGGTTGAACGCCCGTTATGCCCACAGTTGGTGTGTGGTGCGCGAGCCGACGTTGTTGCACTGGTGCCGCGCCGCAGGTAAAGAGCGCGACGATACGCTGCTGTTGGAGCAGTTTGACGAGCAGGGCTGGCCCGTGGTGCGAATGGTCACGGTCGAGCAATCGGCTGATCTGGTGACGTTGCGCCAGGCCTGTGCCGCGGGGCGTGATTTGCTCGACTATGCCCGGCATGTCCATCCGCAGCAGCGGCTATTACGCCTGGCCGTTCATCGTCTGGCAGTGCTGTTTTGGCGTTATCGCAACGATTGGCTCGCCCAAGGCGTGGCCGACCCGATTATCCGGCTGCAAAAAAGCAACAGCGGGCAGTTGCTGGAAACCCTGCGCAGTTGGTTCGACTACAGCGGTGAAAGTCAGGCCTGTGCAGACGCGCTGGGTATTCACCGCAACAGCCTGCGCTATCGACTGGAAAAGGTTGCTGAACTCAGCGGCTGCGATCCCTACAAAACCGACGATTTGTTGCGCTTGTATCTGGGCGTGCAAATGACGCCTCGAATCGTCACGGACTAAAATCCAGTACGGCGTTTTGGTCCAATGACCAATAACCGCCGACGTTCCTTGTGCGAAGGTCAGGCGGAAAACCTCGGCGAGGGTGAGAACATCCACTCATTACGGATAGGAGACCCCCATGAAAATCGTCATCGCACCCGACTCTTTCAAGGACAGCCTGAGTGCTCAGGCTGTCGCCAATGCTATTGCCGGGGGCCTGGCAGAAGTCTGGCCTGACGCCGAGTTGGTTCAATGCCCGATGGCTGATGGGGGTGAGGGCACCATCGAAGCGGTTCTGGCCGCCTGTGATGGGCAGTGGATGAGCACCACTGTGAGTGGACCGCTGGGTGTTGCGGTCGAGGCACAGTGGGGCTGGCTGGAGCAGACCCGGACCGCAATCATTGAAATGGCCATGGCCAGCGGCTTGCAGTTACTGACCCTTGAGCAAAGGGACGCTTGCCTGAGTAGCACGCATGGCACGGGCGAGTTGATTCGTGCGGCGCTGGACGCTGGCGCGCAACGGATCATCCTGGCGATTGGCGGCAGCGCGACCAATGATGCGGGCAGTGGCATGCTGTCGGCGTTGGGTGCGCGTTTTCTCGACGGTAATGATCAGCCTCTGATACCGAGTGGTCAGGCTTTGGCGCAGGTGCAACGGATCGAACTGGACGGTCTTGATGCGCGTTTGCGCGACGTGCATTTCGAGGTTGCGGCGGATGTCGATAACCCTCTGTGCGGTCCGCAGGGTGCCTCCCATATTTTTGGCCCACAAAAGGGGGCATCCCCGCAGCAAGTGCTGGAGCTGGATGCCGCGCTGGGGCATTTCGCCGATCATTCGGCCCAGGTGCTGGGTCATGACGTGCGCGACCAACCCGGTTGCGGGGCGGCAGGAGGTATGGGCTTCGCTGCCAAGGCTTACCTGAATGCGACCTTCCGCCCAGGCATAGAAGTGGTGGCCGACCTTGTGGGCCTTGCCTACGCGCTGGACGGTGCCGATTTGGTGATCACCGGCGAAGGCTGTTTTGATGCCCAGACGCTGCGGGGTAAAACCCCGTTCGGTGTCGCCCGCATTGCCCAACGCAAGGGGGTGCCAGTGATCGTGTTGGCCGGGACGTTGGGGGAGGGCTATGCCGACCTGTACGCGCATGGCATCAGTGCGGCGTTTGCGTTGACCAGCGGTCCAATGACGCTCGGTTATGCCTGTCGCAACGCCGCGAGCTTGTTGCATGATCGAGCCCGTGATCTGGCGCGGGTCTGGCGGTTGGCTGCGTCGCGCTCTCATCAAACTAATTTTTAATTATTTAAAAACAATGAGTTGGCGCTGGTCTTGATGTGTATATCCGGCATTTGGGTGTGCTGGAATTACGGTTCCGCTCTTACAGCGTGTCACCTTTTACAAACGCCTAAAAGGTAACCGAAAACGCTTGCCCCTCCATACGGGTCCTCGCCATGGCTCCGACTACCCTCGCTCCGGCGTTGCTTCGGGGGTCGCCGCAAGGGGCCGTCCCTGGCCCCGTGCGGCTTACTCGGCGTCCTTGCCTCGTCACCCCCTGCGCAACGCCTGCGCTCGGCCTTCTGGAAACGGGGCCTCGCCGTAATTCGGCAGTCAATTCACTCAAAAACCAAAGGCAAATCAAGATCCCGGTGAGAGCGAATTTATTCGCGAAGGCGTCTCATCTGACACGCCACCACTGATTACGACACACAAATCACAACCTGGTTTGCTGCGCGACAGCGCAGCGTCGAAGACGCGGCGAGGCCTCCTACAGGGATTCTGTGTAACGCCAACATGAACTACAGCGGCTGGACCGGAATGCACAGCTCACACTCCATCACCCCGGTCAGCGGGTCGTAGTGGGAGTCTTGCGCGTAGCGTTCGAAATAAGGTCCACCGTCCGCTCGCATGCCGAGGGTGGGCAGTTCACGGAAGAGTCGGTTCCAGGCCTCACCGATTTCCGCGCCGGTACCGACGAATCTTGTCCAGGAAAACTGACCGCCGGGCAGGGTGCGAACCAGGACTTGCGAGGTAGCGTCGAAGGTTTCAGGTACTTCGACACAGGCGTCGTAGCGGCATTCAGCGGGCGGCGTGATGGTGGGATCATCAAGGCCGATGCCATAGCGAACGCGTTGCAATAGGCCATTCTGCTCCATCCAAACACCGAACACTTCACGCCAGAATACGCCGATAGCCGGGCCGTACGGACCCGTAAGGCGCATGTAGGCGACCCGTGCGGGCGGCAATTGTTTGATCGTGACGTCCATGGTGATCTCCTTCATCTCGCTGGATGGCTGATGATAGATCAGGTCGCCCACAGCCGTTTGACGTCCTGAGCTTGAGTGAAACTCACGAACTCGGCCATGGCCGGTTGGGCGGTGATCGCCACGACTCGACCGCCGGTATTGGGTTGCGCATCAGGGTGCCCACCAGCAGGGCGCCAAGCAGCGCCATCAGTCCGGCCACCCACAGGACCGTGCTGAAGCCTGAAACAAATGCCTGTTGCGCCAGCGGCTGGACGATCAGTCGCGCATTCTCCGTCAGCGGCTGCATCGCCGCGACCATGTCACCGGCCACCACGCGGGACACGATGTGATCAGTCTGAGCCAGCCAGTCGGGAGCGTCGAGTTGCAGGCTACGGGTCAAGGCCTGTTGCGAGTGGCTAGCCAACAAGGCGCCGAACACACCGATGGCGAGCATTATCGCGCTGAAACGCATCGTGGTGCTCATGCCGGACGCCATGCCTGCACGGTCGCGCGGTACGCACGCCATGATGTTCTTCTGGGTATCGCCATTGAGTAGTCCGGCGCCAGCCCCGGTGACGGCGGTGGCGCAGGCAAAGCTCAGGTAGCCGCCCATCGACACCGCCCAGGCGCTGATCAGGTTGCCGCAACCGACCAGGGTCAGCCCGAGGGCCATCATGCTGGCTGGCGATAACAGGCGAGATAACCGCGTGCCGATCTTCGGGAAGGTGAGCATGGTCAGCGCGAACGGCAACATGCCCAGCCCGGAGGCGATAGCAGTGAACCCCAGGCCATTCTGCAAGTAGAACGGTAATAGCGTCATCATCACTTGGGCGCAGCCTGCGTAAGCGAACATGCCCAGGAGCGCACCAACGAACCGCGGGTGTTTGAACAATTGCAGATCGACCATAGGCCGAAGCTGTAGCCGCTCAACCACCACGAACAGGACCATCAACAGTACGCCGGCCAGCAAGCGCAAGGTGGTCAATGAATTGTCCCAGCCAATGCGATTGGCCTCGATCAGGCCCCAGATAAGACACAGCAGACTGCTGCTAAACGCCAGGCTGCCCCATGGGTCGAGCCGTGCCGATTGTTCGTTGCGCGACTCGTCGATGTTGCGCCATACCATGCTCACCAGCAGCAAGCCCAGCGGCAGGTTCAGGTAGAAAATCCAGCGCCAGCCCACGAATGAGGCAATCAGACCACCCACGGTGGGCGCGGCGGTCATGGCTACGCCCATGCAGGCCCCCCAGAACGCCCAGGCTTTGGCCCGTTCGGTCTCGTCATGGAACGCATGGCCGATAGTCGCCAGTGCCGAGGTCAACAACAGCGCGGCCCCTACACCTTTGATCGCTCGGGCAATGTCGAGGAAGAGGATGTTTGGCGCCGCGCCACAGCCCAGTGAGGCCAGAATGAACAGCGCCAGGCCGCAGAGCAGGGTCTTCTTCCGGCCAAAACGATCGGCAATGCTGCCGGCGGGCAATAGCAGTGCGGCGAAGGCCAGCATGTAGGCGCTGACCACCCATTCGATGTCGGCGAAATTAGCCCCCAGGTCACGGGCAATACTGGGCAAGGTCACGGCGACAATATTGGTGTCCAGAACGATAAGCGAGCAGACCGCCGAGGCGGTCAACAGGGTCATGCGCGGGCTGGGCGTTTTCATATCATTCCTCGCAGATACACGATTGCTTTATGGGTAACGTGCCAGCAAGCTTATTGCACTGCTTTAGGCGCTTTGTTACCTGGGCTTGAGCACTTCATTACCTTTGAGCTAATACAGTCATGGAAATACGCCACTTTCGTTACTTTCTGGCCGTCGCCAAGCACAGGAATTTCAGCCGTGCCGCAGCACAACTGGGCATTGCTCCGCCGACGCTTACCCGACAGATTCAGGACATGGAAAGCGCCTTGGGCACGCGCTTGTTCCTGCGCCTGCAACGCGAGGTCAGCCTGACGGATGCGGGCAGGGCCTTGCAGGCAGAGGCGGAGCTGACCGTGCGTCAGTTCGAAGCCGCGCAGCTCAATGCGCAGCGAGCGGGGCGCGGTGAGACCGGCCACATTGAGCTGGGTTATGTGGCTTCGGCGGTGTTTTCCGGGGTGCTGCAAAAACAGGTCAGCAGCTTTCGTCTGCGTTACCCAGACGTCGGTTTTGCCATCAGCGAGAACCTGATGCCGGCGTTGCCAGGATTGATCGAGGAAGGGCGGTTGGATGTCGGTTACATCCGCTCGCCCATGCATTTACCCGAAGCCCTGAGCACCATCAGTCTGTTGGTAGAAGGCTTCGCGCTGGCGCTGCCAGGCAGCTCATGGCTGTGTCGTCTGAAAGAAATCAATGCGGCGCATTTGCAGAATGAAATCTTCATTCTCCCCGAGCAGATATCCGGCACCTTGCAGGTCGCTGCGCAAGGCGGCTATGCGCCAACGCTTGGGCCTCAACCGGGTGGGTTGGTCGCTGTGGTGGCGCTGGTGTCCCTCGGCCAGGGTGTGGCCGTGGTGCCGGAGTCGATGGTGGACCACATCAAGTTGCCCAATGTGGTGTACCGGCGTATTCAAGACTGCCAACCTTCGTCATTCTTGTCGCTGGTCTATCGACGTTTTGAAAAGGCTCCGGCGGTGGCGCGTTTTATCGAACACGTAAAGGATTTCAGTGAGAGACCCACTCTGTAACATGAAGATTGATCATGGACTTTAGTAAATGAAGAAATACCAGCCACCGTTGACACTGACCCCACGGATGCTCGCCCTCGTCGCAGATATCAGCGAACAGGTCGGTCGCTTGTCGTCGTTGCGGGAAACGACGCAGACCCCAATGCTGAGGCGTGGCAATCGCATTCGTACCATTCAGGCGTCGCTGGCTATCGAGAACAACACGTTGAGCCTGGAGCAGGTGACTGCGGTGCTGGACGGGCAGCGAGTGCTTGGTCTGCCTCGTGAGATTCAGGAAGTGCGCAATGCCTTCGCTACTTACGAAGCTATGCCCGGATGGAAAGCCGATGTCCGCTCTGACCTGTTGCAGGCTCACGCGCTATTGATGCACGGCTTGATAGATGACGCCGGTCGGTTTCGTCGGGGCGGGGTGGGGATTTATCGCGGTGACCGACTCCTGCATATGGCTCCTCCGGCCAGTCGCGTCGCGGCACTCATGGATGACTTGCTGGGTTGGCTGGAGGGGGGCGATTTGCATCCGTTGATCGCCAGTTGCGTGTTCCATTACGAGTTTGAATTCATCCACCCCTTTGCGGACGGCAATGGACGAATGGGTCGACTCTGGCAAACCCTGATCCTGAGTCAGTGGCGTCCAGTGCTGGCGTATCTGCCGGTAGAAACGGTCATTCGTGATCAGCAGGACGCGTATTACGGTGCGCTATCCGCGGCAGATCAGTTAGCCGAAGCGACGCCTTTCGTTGAATTCATGTTGGGTGCCTTGAAGCAGGCTCTGAGCGACGTGGATCAGACCGTACAAGTAACCGCACAAGTAACCGCACAAGTAACCGACCCGGTAAAAAAACTACTCAAGGTTCTCGCAAGCCATCCTTCGTTCAAGTCCGGCGAGCTGATGGAGCAATTGGGCCTCGTGCATCGGCAATCATTTCGTAGCACGTACCTCAACCCGGCATTGGCGGCAGGGCTGGTGGAAATGACCGATCCCGACTCACCCCGCAGCCCTGTGCAGATGTATCGGTTGACTGAGCGTGGCCATTCAATGCTTAAACATCCCTAAAGCCTCAGTCGACTTCGTCAGCCTCTGCAAGGCATTCGGGTCATTGTGCTCGGGCACCCAATTCCATTCCGTGTCATTAAAATGCACCAGCAAGTGCCTTCGACCTTGTTCAAGGAGCTCAACCCATGATCGACCATCTTGACCATTTGGTCCTGACCGCCAGCAATGCCGATGCCACTCGGGATTTCTATACCCGCGTGCTCGGCATGCAACTGGAGACCTTTGGTGCCGGACGTATGGCGTTCACGTTTGGCAACCAGAAAATCAACCTGCACATACGCGGGCACGAATTCGAGCCCAAGGCGCATCTGCCGGTTCCGGGCGCGCTGGACCTGTGCTTTATTGCGTCGATTCCGCTGGAACAGGTGATTGAGCGCCTGGCCGAGGCCCGCTGGCCGATTGTCGAAGGCCCGATCATGCGCACGGGCGCCACCGGGCCCATTCGCTCGGTGTACGTGCGCGACCCGGACCTGAACCTGATCGAAATTTCCGAGCAGGTCTGAGCGGGTACAGCTGCCGCTACTGCCTGCTGTTCTCTCGAGGGTGATGCGACCTGCTAGGCCTTGAGCGTTTCCACGGGCACGCGACCATAAACGTCGGTGAAGCGAACAATGTCGTCTTCACCCAGGTATTCGCCGCTCTGTACTTCAATCATGACCAGATCAACCACGCCGGGGTTGATCAGGCGATGAGTGCGGCCAGGTTTGATAAACGTCGACTCATTGGTGTCGAGTAGAAATTCACTGTCGCCGTTGGTCACCCGCGCCATGCCGCTGACCACAATCCAGTGTTCGCTGCGGTGATGGTGCATTTGCAGTGACAACGATGCCTGAGGGCGGACCATGATGCGTTTGATTTTGAAGCGTTTGCCTTCTTCGAGCACGGTGTAGGTCCCCCACGGGCGGGTGACGGTACGGTGCAGGCGATAAGCATCATGGCCTTGGCGCTTGAGCTCCTTGGCAATGATTCTGACGTCCTGGCTACGATTGGCGTCGGCAATCAGCAGCGCGTCGGGGGTATCGATGATGATCAGGTTATCCAGGCCGACACCGCCCACCAGTCGTCGTGGCGAGTCGATGTAGCAATTGGTCACGTCATGCAAGACGGTCTGGCCGTTGCATTGGTTGCCATCGGTGTCGGCCGGGCTCAGTTCACGCATGGCCTGCCATGAGCCGATGTCGCTCCAGCCCAGCTGGCACGGCACCACCGCGACTTTTTGCGAGGGCTCCATCACGGCGTAGTCGATGGAAATGTCCGGTGCCAGAGCGAACAGTTCACTGTCCAGTTCCAGCTGCAATTCGTGATTGCCTTCTTTGCTCGTGCTTTGCTCCAGGCAAGCTTTGACCGAGGCCAATACTTGCGGCGCGTGCTCTTGCAGCTCGCGCAAGATCGTGTCGGCGCGCATGCAGAACATGCCGCCGTTCCACAGGTGCAATCCACCGTCGAGGTAACCCTGAGCGGTATCAGCGTCTGGTTTTTCGACAAAACGGGCCACTTGATAGGCTGTGGCTGTCGAATTCAAGGCCTGACCTTTTTCGATATAACCAAACCCGGTTTCAGCCTTGGTCGGTACGATGCCGAACGTCACCATCCAGCCTTGGTCAGCCAGTGTTCGAGCTGCGTTCACGGCTTGAGCGAACGCCTCTACATCCTTGATCAAATGATCGGCTGGAAGAATTAGCAGGTGAGCATCGTCGCCGTACAAACGAGCGACATGCAGCGCCGCAGCCGCGATGGCCGGGGCAGTATTGCGCCCGAACGGTTCGAGGATGAAGTCCAGGCTCACGTGGCTCTTATTGAGTTGGCGGTAGTCGTCCACCGTACGGAAATACACGTCACGGTTGGTCACGGTCAGGATTCGGTCGACGTCGGCCAATCCGACGGCCCGAACGAAGGTTTTTTGCAGCAGACTTTCGCCATCGGGAAGACGCATGAAGGGCTTGGGCATGGCTTCGCGGGAAACCGGCCACAGTCGGGTGCCGGCGCCGCCAGCGATAATGCAAGGGATGAGAGTGCTCATCAATAGGCCTCACGAGTGAATAGCACTGCAGGAACAGTGCGGAAAAGGATGTACAGATCAAACCAGACCGACCAGTTTTCTATGTATTCGAGGTCGAATTCGACGCGCTTTTCGATTTTTTCCAACGTGTCCGTTTCACCACGATAGCCGTTGATTTGCGCAAGGCCAGTAATGCCCGGTTTGACCCGATGGCGAGCCGTGTATTCTTTGACCGCTTCTTCAAAAAGAATGCCTGCGGCCTTGGTTGCAGTGGCGTGCGGACGCGGCCCGACCATGGACATACTGCCGGCGAAGACGTTGAACAGTTGTGGCAACTCGTCAAGGCTGGTCTTGCGGATAAAGCGTCCAATCCGGGTGATCCTGGCGTCACCGCGAGTGGTTTGCGTCTCGGCGGTCGCATCGGCTTGATGCTGGTACATCGAACGGAATTTGCAGACTTCGATCAGCCGGTTGTTGTAGCCGTAGCGCTTTTGCCTGAACAGCACCGGGCCTGGGGAGTCGAGCTTGATCGCAATGGCGACCAGCACCATCACCGGTAACAGCAGGAGCAGGGCAAAGCTTGCCAGCACCATGTCCTCCAGTCGTTTGAAAAAAGGCGACCAACCGCGCAGCGGTACTTCGGATGCGTTGAACATCGGCAGGTTAGCCACTTCGGTGAGGCGGTTGTGAGCATGCCGGAACGCAACCATGTCTGGGACCAGCAGCACGTTGACGGGCAACCTGCGCAGCTCGCGAATGATGTAATCCATACGGTTTTCTGCGGTCCAGGGCAGGGCGACCAGCACCTGAGTGACCTTCTCTTCGCGAATCAGCCTTTCCAGATCGCCGGAGTTGCCCAGTACTGACAGATTGGCCACGGTTTTAGGCATGCGCCCGATACGGTCGTCGATAAAACCGGAAACCCCGGAACGGATGTCCTGGTTCTGCTCCAGGTACTCGGCCAGGCGCTGACCGTTTTCAGTTGCACCGAGAATGATCGCGTTCTGCAGGAAGAAGCCTTTTTGCATGAGGCGCTGGAACATCATCAGCAGGAAAAGACGCTCGACGCCGAACAGCACAAAGCTGGTCGTGAACCAGAGGATCAGTTGCACATCGGAGATGTAGTTGAACAGAGACAATGCCTGATGCATGAACAGCAGCAGGCAGAACGCCGAAGACCACGCGAACAGGGTCAGGCGAAAGCGCAGCAGGTTGCTGAAGATGGATTCCGAATAGACCCCGATGGCCTGAAAGATCAATACGCTGATGAAACCAAAGAACATCAGCACCGCTAAATAGCTCTTCAGTGCAATGGGGTGGTCAGTTTGCCAGAACGCCAGAATCAATAATCCCGGGAGAATGCAGGTCACGCCGTGCACGAGGCGAATACCGAACAAAAAATATTCGACCAGGCTGGAGCGCGTAAGCAGAAGACTGTCAACAGGTTGCAGGCGCATAACTGTCCATCCCTCAAGCCATGAATTCAGTGCCAAATCCCGCGGCACTGAGACGGATATTCATTAGCAAAGTCAATAAAATGACTTTTGTGCATTCCCTTATCAAGATAGCCAATATTCTGTCGAATTAAACACAGGCCCTGATTGCATTTCAATGGCAATTTGCAGCTGGGCAGTTTTTTTCTACAAAATATTTCTGGCCTTTCTGTTTTTACCTCTGAGATCAATCCAACTGAATTGATTTTGTGGCGTGAGTCAGGTGAAACAGAGGGTGTCGTTTTGTGGTGGAGTTAAGGGGGTAATCATTTTTTCTGGTTGATGGGGCCTTTTTGCCTGCCGGATGGTCAATAGTCTTCACAAGCCGCATTGGTATTGAGTTTCGAGAGGGAGAAGACAGCAATGACACTGCGCAGGGCATTTTTGATTTTGCACGGCAAGCAAGCCCTCAATGAAGAGGTTCGTTCGGCCGTGGGCGCCAAGCGTGACGAGGGGTGGCAGCTGGAAGTGAGAGTGACGTGGGAGGCTGGCGATGCTCAGCGTCTGGTCGCCGAAGCGCTGGCGGCGGGTCATCGGAAAATTATCGCCGGCGGTGGAGACGGAACGCTGCGTGAAATCGCCGAGGCGCTGGCATTGGCCGGGCACCCACTTAGCGATGAGGCCAGCCTGGTGTTGTTACCAATGGGGACCGCCAATGATTTTGCGCGCGCCGCAGGCGTCCCGTTAACCATGAAAGAGGCGCTGGACTTGCTTGATGTGCCACCCCGCAGGGTCGATATGGGTGAAGTCGGCGGCCAACTTTTTTTGAACATGGCCACCGGTGGCTTCGGCAGTCAGGTAACAGCCAGTACGTCAGAGGATTTGAAAAAAATCCTCGGTGGGGCGGCTTATCTCTTCACGGGCCTGTCGCGCTTCAGTGAATTAAGTGCAGCCTACGGTGAACTGACCGGGCCAGACTTCCATTGGCGCGGCGATCTGCTGGCCTTGGGGATTGGTAACGGTCGTCAAGCCGGAGGCGGACATGTCCTGTGCCCGACAGCCTTGGCCGATGACGGCCTGCTCGACATCAGTATTCTGCCTGCGCCGCAAGACGTGGTGAGCACGCTAAAGGGATTGCTTGAAGGGGGGCTGGGGATCGATAACATGTTTGTACGCGCACGGCTGCCCTGGGTCGAAATCAAGTCGGCGCAGGGGCTGGACATCAATCTCGACGGTGAACCCATGGCTGGCGAAAGCATGCGCTTCGTCGTCCGTCCTGCGGCCTTGCGCGTGCATTTACCCGCGCATTCGCCACTGCTCGGCACCGGTGAGCAGGTCGGTGATTGAGGTTGATGAGTCGCGCTCGCGCACGGAGCAGCAGAGGCGGCGATCTTGCCTAGATGTTTGAGTGATTCGGGGCGGTCGACCAACGCGTGTCGGGCATAAACCGCGAGCGTTGATTTTCAAGTCCGACGATGACCGCGAACGCGTTCAGCAGTTCCTGTTGCTCGCTGTCATCAAGCAACAGCATTCCCGTGCCGGTATCGACCAGTTCAAGCTGCCAGGCAAGGAGGATGAAGCAGCGCCTGAGGCTGGACAGCGCATCGCCCTGAAGGCAAGTCTGGGGATGGGCAAGCTCCAGTAGGTGACGAACATGGCGGGAGAAATCAGCGATGCTCTCAAGCGACAGGGCATCCGCCTCGTCGGTGATGATCGACAGGGTATCGAGCAGGCACTCGATGGCGTCCCTGTCGTTGATGAACCATTCCAGATGACTCAGGCACTCTTCCGCCTTGGCGAGAAGTGTTTGCGATTTAGTCAGAAAATCAGGGAGCGAATGTTGCCACTCATTGCTGTTCAACATGTTTTATCTCCGCAACTCATGGACAGCGATCGTAGGTCGCACTCGGCGAGTGGCTCCAAGTTAATGTTGAAATCAAACGGATGTCTGTAGTCCGTTTCCGAATGTTTTTTCGGGTTCAATCGGCGAGTCCATAGCGTCTATTTGCATCTGCTCTGCAATGTGCCTGGCGAATCTCTTTCGCGTCGTAACGGGCAGAGGCTATTTTCGGAAAGGCAAATGACCCAAACAGTGATGTTGATGTGACATCAAGGGCGTTACGTGGCATTTTGTTGCAATTAAGGTCCCGCTCACTTCGGCCGATAACGGGTTGAGCGCTCTCAATACGAACTATCCCCCAGGAGTCATTAATGGCTGGCATTCTCGACACGGTAGATCAACGCACGCAGCTGGTGGGTGAGAATCGCCTGGAAATTCTGATGTTTCGCCTGGCCGGGCGACAACTGTTCGCGATCAACGTTTTCAAGGTTCAGGAGGTTTTGCAGCTGCCCAAGCTGACCCTGATGCCACAACGTCATCCCTTTGTCTGTGGTGTGGTCAACCTGCGTGGTCAGACGCTCCCGGTCATCGATCTTTCCCAGGCGATTGGTATGCGTCCGCTGATACCGGGGCCCACCAGTACGATCATCGTCACCGAGTACAATCGGTCGGTGCAGGCGTTTTTGGTTGGGGGGGTGGATCGCATCGTCAACATGAACTGGGAAGCGATTCTGCCACCGCCTGTCAGTGCTGGCCGCCAGCATTACCTGACCGCCATCAGCAAAGTCGATGATCAGTTGGTGGAGATTATCGACGTCGAAAAAGTCCTCGCTGAAATCGTGCCCTACAACGCCAAAGTCTCCCGTGAAAAACTTCAGGATCCCGTCCTGGAGCTTGCCCGTGGTCGCGAAGTGCTGTTGGTGGATGATTCGAATGTGGCGTTGGCGCAACTGCGTGACACCTTGTCTCAGCTTGGGGTGAAGATGCACATCGCCCGCGACGGTCTCAAGGCGTTGAATATGCTCAAGGCATGGGCTGATACCGGCGAAGTCATGACTGACAAGCTGTTGATGGTGTTCACCGACGCCGAGATGCCGGAAATGGATGGTTATCGCCTGACCACCGAGATCCGCAACGATCCCCGTTTACGCGGTCTGTATGTGGTACTGCACACTTCGTTGTCGGGCAGCTTCAACGAATCAATGGTGAAGAAGGTCGGCTGCGACAACTTCCTCTCCAAGTTCCAGCCGGACAAATTGGTCGACGTGGTGCGTGAGCGTCTGATGCTGGATCAGGCCTGACGGATTTTTGGTTTCGGGGTGGGTTGGGGGTGTCGTACGGGGTGGTAACTCGTATAGATTGACGCTTTGTCCATTACGGAGCTGACCATGCTGCGTCTCAGCGCGCTTTATCGATTTCCACTCAAATCTGGCATGGCCGAACCTCTGCAGCAGGCCCGGTTCGATGGGCTGGGCCTGGCTGGAGATCGACGCTGGATGTTGGTGGAAGAGGCTTCCGGGCGCTTCTTCACTCAGCGAGCCATGCCGCACATGTCACAGTTGTCGGTGTTGTGGAATGCCGACGGCGGGGTGACCCTCAATGCCCCCGGCTTCCAGGCCCTCGATGTGCCCTTGCCTGAAGACACCGAAGCGTCGCTGCGTGGTGTGACCGTGTGGCGCGACACCCTGCGTGTGCCCGATGCGGGGGATGAGGCGGCGCAGTGGCTCAGCGAGTTCATGGGTAAGCCGACACGCATGGTTCATGTGCCCGACAACCGTGCTCGCTGGTTGCCCAGTGGCTACGGCACGGTTGAAGACAAGGTGGGTTTTGCCGACGGCTTCCCCTTGCTGCTGATCGGTCAGGCTTCGCTGGATGATTTGTCGGCAAAGGTCGGCTGGCCGCTGGAGATGCTCCGGTTCAGGCCCAATCTGGTGGTTGAGGGCAGTGAAGCATTCGCCGAGGACGGCTGGAAGCGCATCCGTATCGGCGACATCGAGTTTCGTCTGCTCAAGGGCTGCTCGCGCTGCATACTCACGACCATCGACCCCAAGACCGGTGAACGTACCCAGGATCGCGAACCATTAACAACCCTCAAGACCTATCGCGAGCGCGAAGGGGAAGTCTGGTTTGGGCAAAACATGGTTAGCGACGGCCCGGGCATTCTCGACGTCGGGATGCCGGTGACGGTGCTGGAGTAGGTCGCAGCGGGTACATACATCGACTGTCAGCGAATTCAGTCGCGATAAGGCAAGGTGTCAGGCAGCGAAGAGCTGCCTGACACCTTCAGTCCTCACTGATCGTCGAAAAACCGCTCGTGCCAATCCACCAGAGGCTGTGGCGAGTTGAGTTTTTCGCCGTAGATCACCGAATAAGACAGTACGTTCTGCACATACTGACGTGTTTCGTCGAAGGGGATGCTTTCAACCCACACATCGAATGCCAGGTGGTTCGCGCCCTTGAGCCATTGGCGAACGCGGGCGGGGCCAGCGTTATAGGCGGCCGATGCGAGTACGCGGTTGCCGTTGAACTGGCTGTGTACCTGGCTCAGGTAGGCAGCGCCCAGCTGGATGTTTTTATCCGGGTCGAGCACTTGCTGGGGCGATGCCAGCGGAATGCTGAATTTGCGAGCGGTCTCCTTGGCAGTGGTCGGCATTAATTGCATCAGGCCACTGGCACCGACGCCGGAACGCGCGTCGTCCATGAAGGCGCTTTCCTGACGTGTAATGGCAAACACCCAGCTGGAGTGCAGGCCGCGGACATTGGCTTCACGTACCAATGTCTCGCGGTGGGCCATCGGGAAGCGGATATCCAGGTCGTCCCAGTATTGCGCCTGACTGATGGTGCGGATGGCCGGAAAGTACCAGTGCATGTCGTAGGCCAGTTTTGCCTGAGCGACCATTTCATCGCGGCTGAACAGGCGGCTGACGTGGTACCACTCGCGCCGACCGTCCACCACCTGGCCACGATCGTGAAACTCCAGTGCCCGACGTACGCCTGGCGTGGTGCGGACCTTGTTGATGAGCTGCTGACTGAGCATCAGCGGCTTGTTGTTCAGCTGATAAGCGGTCTGCGTACGGTCGGCGGCAAGGAAGCCATAGAAGTCGCGCTCCTTGGCGACCGCTTTGTAGAGCGTTGGCACCAGCGGGCTAGTCGGCTGAGACAGCTCCAGAGAGCGCGCTTGCCAGTAACGCCAGCGATTGGTGATCGCCAGGTCCTGCGGCAGTTTGCGGGTCAACTGATACGCATCGTCCCAACGGCCCAAGCGCAGCAGCAGGCGCAAACGCCATTCGGTGACCGTGTTGTCGCGCAAGTCCGGGTCATATTTGGTCATGATCTCCAGCGCCCGACCATCGAAGCGGCGGGCCAGCGTCAGACCGATCTCCTTGGCGATTTCCACTTGCTCATCGCGTGAGAAATGCATCCTCGCCGAGTAGCTGTCGAGCATGTCCATGGCTTTCTGCGGGTCCAGCTTGGCCAGGCGTCGCAGGCCAAGACCGACTACATCGGACATGGCTTCATCGACCGGCGTGAAGCGCGAAGGGTCGTTGAGCAGTTCAGGTTTCTGTGCGACCGCGATCAGCAGCTTGCCTTGCGGGGCCAGCGTAACGAGGCTGTCGACCAGGGAATTGGCCAGGTTGTAATTGCGTGCTTGTGCGGCCAGCTTGGCACGCTGCCAGCGTTTCTCTTCCGGTAACTGGCCCTCAGCCGCCCAGCTCGAAAATAACGCATCGCACGCGGCAGGCTGAGTTTTGCCGGTCATCCACAACTTCTCGGCACTGGCATAACCTTGTGCGCGCAGGTTGTGGCTCAACTGGTATTGGCCGTAGAGGCAGTCGAGTTCGGTGAAGTTGAGCTTTGGGTCGTAATACTGGGCGAATGTCTGCCAGTCGCCACGTTCAGCCAGCCAGCGCAACCAGCGCAGCTTCATCCAGTTGGCCTGAGGCAGGTCGCCGTGAGCCGAGAGAAATCGTTCGATCTCCGGATTGGTCGCGGTCTTGAGTCGTGCGGTCAGTTCGTCATAGGCCAGATAAGGTTCCAGCGGATAATCGGCGAGCGCCTGGCTATACCGCACGTAGGGGCCGGAATCACCTTTGGCCAGTGCGCGCTTTGCCTCGTCGTAATACTGACGCTGAAGGGTGAGATCTGCTGCTTGTGCCGACTGCGCAGCGGTCGCAGAGAGAAGCAGGCAGGATAAAAAACTGAACAAACGACTGCGCATGAGACTTCCGTGCAGATGAACCGTGAAAGGTACTACTAGCTTAGCCCTTTGCCAGCTCCGGGTGAAAGCATTGCCGACTATGCGACGTGTGACAGAAATATTCATCCGCCTCTTTTATAGGGAGCAAATCAGGGATTTGCGTCCAGTCGCGGCGGGTTGTTCGTCATTGAATGCCGACATAGTCCGGGTATCTCAGGTAGAATGCGCGCCCAGTTTTTGGAGAAACTCATGACCCTGCTCAAATTCAGCGATGTGTCCCTTGCTTTCGGCGCTATGCCGTTGTTGGACAAGGTGTCCTGGCAGATCGCCCGTGGTGAGCGGGTGTGCATCATCGGCCGCAATGGCACTGGCAAGTCCAGTATGTTGAAACTCGTCAAGGGCGTACAAAAGCCTGACGACGGTTCTGTGTGGCGTGCCCCGGGTCTGAAAATCGGCGAACTGCCGCAGGAATTACCGGTGGCCGACGATCGGACAGTGTTCGACGTGGTCGCTGAAGGCCTGGATGGCGTCGGCGCATTGCTTGCCGAGTACCACCACCTGAGCCAGAACATCGTCACCGCCGAGGATCTGGACAAGCTGATGCATGTTCAGCACGACCTTGAGTCCCGCGACGGCTGGCGTCTGCAGCAATTGGTCGACAGCACCTTGAGCCGCCTGCAATTGCCGGCCGACAAAACCCTGGCTGAGTTGTCCGGTGGCTGGCGTCGTCGGGTCTTGCTGGCCCAGGCGTTGGTTTCCGAGCCCGATCTGCTGCTGCTCGATGAACCGACCAACCACTTGGATATCGGCGCGATCGCTTGGCTCGAAGAGGCCTTGATGGGCTTCCAGGGCGCGGTTCTGTTCATTACCCACGACCGGTCCTTTCTGCAGAACCTGGCCACCCGCATTCTTGAACTGGACCGTGGCGGTCTGATCGACTGGGATGGCGACTACGCCAGCTTCCTGGTCCACAAAGAAGCCCAGTTGTCCGCGGAAGAAACCGCCAACGCGCTGTTCGACAAGCGCCTCGCGCAAGAAGAAGTCTGGATTCGTCAGGGCATCAAGGCTCGTCGCACCCGTAACGAAGGTCGCGTACGCGCCTTGAAAGAGTTGCGTGTGGAGCGTGGCGAGCGTCGTGAGCGCACAGGCAAGGCCAACATTCAGCTGGATACATCCGACAAGTCCGGTAAGCAAGTGATGGTTCTGGACAACGTCAGCTTCGCTCACCCGGGCGGTCCGTTCCTGATCAAGGATTTCTCCATGGTCCTGCAGCGCGAGGACCGTATCGGTCTGTTGGGCGCCAACGGTACCGGCAAGACCACCTTGCTCAAGCTGATGCTTGATAACCTGCAACCCTCCAGCGGCACCGTGGAAGTGGGTACGCGTCTGGAAGTGGCCTATTTCGACCAGTTGCGTCACCAGCTCGATCTGGAAAAAACCGTTATCGACAACGTGGCCGAAGGTCGGGATTTCATCGATATCGACGGTCAGAGCCGGCATGTCCTGAGCTATCTGGGCGACTTCCTGTTCAGCCCGCAGCGTGCTCGTACGCCAGTGAAGGCATTGTCCGGTGGCGAGCGTGCGCGTCTGTTGCTGGCCAAACTGTTCAGCAAGCCAGCCAACCTGCTGGTACTCGACGAACCTACCAACGACCTCGATGTGGAAACCCTCGAGTTGCTTGAAGAAGTGCTGTTGACCTTCAAAGGCACCGTGTTGATGGTCAGCCACGACCGGGCATTCCTCGATAACGTTGTGACCAGCACCTTGGTGTTTGAAGGTGAAGGCAAGGTTCGTGAATACGTCGGTGGTTATCAGGACTGGCTGCGCCAGGGCGGCTCGCCGCGCCTGCTGGGTGTGACCGAGAATAAATCCGGTAAAGCCGAACTGGCGACTGCAGTTGTTGCTGCGACGCCTGTGGCGGCTCAGGAAATGCCAGTGGCCAAGAAGAAGCTCAGCTATAAGCTGCAACGCGAGCTGGAAGGGCTGCCTGCACAAATCGACGATGTCGAGGCGCAGATGGCTGCTCTGACGGCTGAAATGGCTCATGCCGGTTTCTATCAGCGCCCAGCCGAGCAGACTGCTGCAGTGCTGGCGCAAATGGAAAACCAGCAAGCGCAACTCGATGCATTGCTGGAGCGCTGGGCCGAGCTGGACGCGTAATGCGTTTTGCTTTGCTTTGCTGAGCTGAATAAAAAAGCCCGGGCCATTTGCAAATGGCCCGGGCTTTTTACTGAAGGCGGGTCGCACCTGCCTTCAATTTACATCCCGGTTACTCAGGGCGCTTCAGGCGCACGGCAAGAACATCGCACGGCGCACCGTGGAGGACGTCGTTGGCAGTCGAACCGAGCAGCAACGCCAAGCCATGCCGGCCATGGCTGCCGACAACGATCAGGTCGCAGCCCTGCGCCTTGGCCAGTTGATGGATTTCCTGTCGGGGCTGACCATAGGTGAGGTGGCTGTCGCCGATCCGGACTTCCGGGTATTTCAGCTTCAAGGCTTCGAGTTTCTCTTTGGCCTGGTCGAACTGCTGCTGTTGCAATTGGGAGAGATCCATCGGTACATCGCCACCAAAGGCCATGGCCATGGGTTCAACGATATGCACCAGGGACAATTTGGCACCATTGCTGACGGCGAGTTCGCGAGCGCGGCGGATAACAGGATCGCACTCTTCAGTGAGGTCTATAGCGACCAAAATGTGTTCGTATGGCATGAGGAGCTCCTCTTTAGGATTGCGATAGCTGTAAGTATGGCTCTTTTCACCCAGGGCTGGGTGCGCGGTTAAATTGATAATTACTTCTGGGAATAAGAAATATGACGGTCTGGATAGTGTTGTCAATCCTTGCGCTGGTCCTGAGCCCTTTGGCGTGGCTGCGACCTTCGCGTCATCAGAGCGGCAAGATGGCCCTGCGCATGGAGGCACGGCGTATTGGGCTTGGCATGCAACTGGCGCCTCAGGAATGGCCGCACTGGCTGCCAGAAGAGCCGCCAAGCCCCTGCGCGCAATACCATCGACCGCGCCGTAGCGAACGGGCCGTGTGCTGGGTCTATTGGCAAACCACTCCAGGCGTCTGGCTCAACCAATGGCGCGAGCCCTGCGAGGATGCGCAACTGATGGCCCAGTTCAGTACGCTCCCAGCCAACGTTTTCAAGGTCGAGGCGGGTCAGCAAATGATCGCCTTGTACTGGGGCGAGCGCGGCGAGCCCGAAATACTGCAACGCATCTCCGCCGTCCTTAAAGCGCTGGCTTGACGATTCTGACTGTGTTGGCAATCAGCCATACCTCAAAGTCCAGGCAATAAAAAGCCCGACAACAACATCGGGCTGGGGTGGCCAGGCAGGCCGATAATCTGTAGCGATCCCTGCGACGAGACTGGGAAGGCACTGTGCTGCGCGATGTTTCGGCCGGACGTGTTTGGCCTGAAACATTCAGTGCGCTGAATGTAGTCGCTCCCGAAGCGTTTGTCGCTGTCGCGCCCATCATTTTATTCGCAAAAGCTGCCCGTCACCTCAACCGTGCAGGGTTTGCCCGACACTTTGCGTCAGTCTGTTCGTCATCACGTGCATGAATACTTCCCCATCAATCGTGTATCAAACCTGTGATGGGCGCTAATGAATGATCATGCACCCCCATAATTCGCCGCTTTTATTGACGTTCTGTTGATTTGACAATTGCCAGGATTTCCGTGAAGGTGTGTTACCCAAATCAAACGGTCGTATGAATTGAGCGTTTGCATTGTCAGAAGGCTCTTACAGAATCCCGGCTAATACGTCGGCGGATGTGTCTGGCGGTTTGGCGTTAGCATTGACGAAACGTCGTAGTCACGCCGGCCTCCAGTGTCCGACGTGTATTGTTCAGCTTCCATATCGTGGAGATCAGTTGATGATTTACGAAGGTAAAGCCATCACGGTTAAGGCTCTTGAAAGTGGCATCGTCGAATTGAATTTCGATCTCAAGGGTGAGTCCGTCAACAAGTTCAACCGTCTAACCCTCAACGACCTGCGTCAGGCCGTTGACACCATCAAGGCAGATGGTTCGATCAAGGGCGTGATTGTCACCAGCGGCAAGGACGTCTTCATCGTCGGCGCCGACATCACCGAGTTCGTCGACAACTTCAAGTTGCCGGATGCAGAGCTGGTGGCGGGTAACCTCGAAGCCAACAAAATCTTCAGCGATTTTGAAGACCTCAGCGTTCCAACCGTCGTGGCCATCAATGGCATCGCCCTGGGCGGTGGTTTCGAGATGTGCCTGGCAGCGGATTTCCGCGTGATGTCCAGCAGCGCCAAGGTCGGTCTGCCTGAAGTCAAACTGGGCCTCTACCCTGGTTTCGGCGGCACCGTGCGTCTGCCACGCATCATCGGTGCCGACAACGCCATCGAGTGGATCGCATCGGGCAAGGAAAACCGTGCTGAAGATGCCCTGAAAGTCGGTGCTGTCGATGCGGTGGTTGCCCCTGAAAAACTGCGTGAAGCAGCGCTGGACCTGATCAAGCGTGCCATTTCCGGCGAGTTCGATTTCAAGGTCAAGCGTCAGCCGAAACTGGACAAGCTCAAGCTCAATGCCATCGAACAGATGATGGCATTCGAAACCGCCAAGGGCTTCGTTGCAGGCCAGGCTGGCCCGAACTACCCGGCGCCGGTCGAAGCGATCAAGACCATCCAGAAAGCCGCCAACTTTGGTCGGGATAAAGCGCTTGAAATCGAAGCTGCCGGTTTCGTCAAAATGGCCAAAACCTCGGCTGCGCATAGTCTGATCGGTCTGTTTCTGAACGATCAGGAACTGAAGAAAAAAGCCAAGATCTACGATGAAGTCGCGAAAGACGTGAAGCAGGCGGCGGTACTCGGCGCAGGCATCATGGGCGGCGGCATTGCCTATCAGTCGGCTGTCAAAGGCACGCCGATCCTGATGAAGGACATCCGCGAAGACGCCATTCAATTGGGTCTTAACGAAGCGTCCAAGCTACTGGGCAACCGTGTCGACAAAGGTCGCCTGACGTCGGCGAAGATGGCTGTGGCCCTCAACGCAATTCGTCCAACCCTGTCCTACGGTGAT
The DNA here is from genome assembly GCF_056680355.1 of Pseudomonas sp. ASL8. NCBI lineage: Bacteria > Pseudomonadati > Pseudomonadota > Gammaproteobacteria > Pseudomonadales > Pseudomonadaceae > Pseudomonas > Pseudomonas sp. ASL8. The sequence continues at coordinate 3,768,912 of NZ_CM155278.1, forward strand.
TTCGGCACCGTCGACTTCGTCGTCGAAGCTGTGGTCGAGAACCCTAAGGTCAAGCAAGCTGTGCTGGCTGAAGTCGAAGGTCAGGTCAAGGAAGGCACCATTCTGGCGTCCAACACCTCGACCATTTCCATCAGTTTGTTGGCCAAGGCCCTCAAGCGTCCGGAAGACTTCGTGGGTATGCACTTCTTCAACCCGGTGCACATGATGCCGCTGGTCGAAGTGATTCGTGGTGAGAAGTCCAGTGAAGTCGCGGTTGCGACGGCTGTGGCTTACGCCAAGAAAATCGGCAAGAACCCGATCGTGGTCAATGACTGCCCGGGCTTCCTGGTCAACCGTGTCCTGTTCCCGTACTTCGGCGGTTTTGCCAAATTGGTCAGCGCGGGTGTGGACTTCGTTCGCATCGACAAGGTCATGGAAAAATTCGGTTGGCCAATGGGCCCGGCCTACCTGATGGACGTGGTCGGTATCGACACTGGCCACCATGGCCGCGACGTGATGGCTGAAGGTTTCCCGGATCGCATGAAGGACGATCGTCGTTCGGCTGTGGACGTGCTTTACGAAGCCAATCGTCTGGGTCAGAAGAACGGCAAGGGCTTCTACGCCTACGAAATGGACAAGAAAGGCAAGCCGAAGAAAGTCGCCGATGCCGCCGTGCTTGAAGTACTCAAGCCGATTGTCTACGAGCAGCGCGAAGTGTCCGACGACGACATCATTAACTGGTTGATGATTCCGTTGTGCCTGGAAACCGTACGCTGCCTGGAAGACGGCATTGTTGAAACAGCCGCTGAAGCTGATATGGGCTTGATCTACGGTATCGGTTTCCCTCCATTCCGTGGCGGTGCGCTGCGTTACATCGACTCCGTAGGTGTCGCTGAATTCGTCGCGCTGGCTGACAAATACGCTGATCTGGGCGCCTTGTACCAACCCACCGCGAAGCTGCGTGAGATGGCCAAGAATGGCCAGAGCTTCTTCGGTTAAGCGCCCAACGATTGAGAGGAATTTATGAGCTTGAATCCGAGAGATGTCGTGATTGTTGACTTCGGTCGCACTCCGATGGGCCGCTCCAAGGGTGGCATGCACCGCAATACCCGCGCTGAAGATATGTCCGCGCACCTGATCACCAAGCTGCTGGAACGTAACGTCAAGGTCGATCCTGCGGAAGTGGAAGACGTAATCTGGGGGTGTGTGAACCAGACCCTGGAGCAGGGCTGGAACATCGCTCGCATGGTGTCGTTGTTGACGCCGATCCCGCACACCTCGGCGGCACAGACGGTCAGCCGCCTGTGTGGTTCGTCCATGAGCGCTTTGCACACTGCTGCGCAAGCGATCATGACCGGCAACGGCGATGTGTTCGTGATCGGTGGTGTCGAGCACATGGGCCACGTCAGCATGATGCATGGCGTGGATCCGAACCCGCATATGTCACTGCACGCGGCCAAGGCTTCCGGCATGATGGGCCTGACTGCAGAAATGCTCGGCAAAATGCACGGCATCACCCGCGAAGCGCAAGACGCTTTCGGTGTGCGCTCGCATCAGCTGGCACACAAGGCCACGATTGAAGGCAAGTTCAAGGACGAAATCATCCCGATGCAAGGGTATGACGAGAACGGCTTCCTGAAAATGTTCGACTACGACGAGACCATTCGTCCAGAAACGACATTGGAAAGCCTGGCCGCCTTGAAGCCTGCTTTCAACCCGAAAGGCGGCACCGTGACGGCGGGGACTTCCTCGCAAATTACCGACGGTGCATCGTGCATGATTGTCATGTCCGCACAGCGCGCTCAAGACCTTGGCATCCAGCCTATGGCGGTTATCCGCTCGATGGCAGTGGCAGGTGTTGACCCGGCGATCATGGGCTATGGTCCAGTGCCGGCAACGCAAAAAGCGTTGAAACGTGCCGGCCTGAGTATTGCCGATATCGACTTCTTCGAGCTCAACGAAGCTTTCGCTGCACAGGCCCTGCCAGTGCTGAAAGATTTGAAAGTTCTCGACAAGATGAACGAGAAGGTTAACCTGCACGGCGGCGCGATCGCTCTGGGTCATCCATTTGGGTGTTCTGGCGCGCGTATCTCCGGCACGTTGCTGAACGTCATGAAGCAAAATGGCGGTAACCTTGGGGTTGCTACCATGTGCATCGGCCTCGGTCAGGGCATTGCCACCGTCTTCGAACGCGTCTAAAAGGTTCGAGTGATGGACGCCGGGGCCTTGTGCCCCGGCTTTTGTTTTTCTGAAGAATTGTTTTTGAAACCTTTTATTTCGGATTTATTTTACGAGGGCAGCAGCATGCAGTTACAGCCAGGACTCTATCGCCATTACAAGGGCCCTGAGTACCGTGTATTCAGCGTTGCCCGACATTCTGAAACCGAAGAAGAAGTGGTGTTCTACCAAGCGCTCTATGGCGATTACGGCCTGTGGGTGCGCCCTTTGAGCATGTTCCTTGAATCCGTCGAAGTTGACGGTGAACAGGTGCCTCGCTTTGCTTTGGTTCAGGCTGAACCCAGTCTGTTTTCAAGGCCTTGAGCTGAGATCGCGCAGTAACCTGTGCTTGACCTCACCTGATTGCCACTATATATAGCGGGCCTCGACAGGCACCAACCGCCTTTCATTTCTAGAATTCAGGAATTTTCTGATCCATGGGCAAATCGCTGGTCATTGTGGAATCCCCGGCTAAGGCCAAGACCATCAACAAGTACTTGGGTAACCAATACGTGGTGAAGTCGAGTATCGGCCATATCCGAGACTTGCCCACTAGCGGTTCCGCTAGCGCCAGCAAAGAGCCCGCTGCCAAGCGTGGCAAGGCTGCCGCTGGTGATGCGCCTGTGCTTACGCCGAAGGAAAAAGCCAAGCGCCAGCTCGTCTCGCGCATGGGTGTCGATCCTGATCACGGCTGGAAAGCCAAGTACGAAATCCTTCCCGGTAAAGAGAAGGTGGTCGAGGAGCTGCGCCGGCTCGCCAAGGATGCTGACATCATCTATCTCGCAACCGACTTGGACCGCGAAGGGGAAGCCATTGCCTGGCACCTGCGCGAAGCCATCGGCGGTGACGACAGCCGCTACAAGCGCGTGGTGTTCAACGAAATCACCAAGAAAGCGATTCAGGAAGCTTTCTCCAAGCCAGGCGAGCTGGATATTAATCGGGTCAATGCCCAGCAGGCACGTCGCTTCCTCGATCGTGTTGTTGGCTACATGGTGTCGCCGCTGCTCTGGCAGAAGGTCGCCCGTGGTTTGTCTGCAGGCCGTGTGCAATCGGTTGCCGTGAAGCTGGTGGTGGAGCGTGAGCGCGAGATTCGTGCGTTCAACCCCGAAGAATATTGGGAAATCCACGCGGATCTGGGCACCACCAAAGGCGCCAACGTACGCTTTGAAGTGGCTCGCGAAAACGGCGAAGCCTTTAAGCCGTTGAATGAAACCCACGCAATGGCTGCGCTGGAGAAGCTCAAAGCTTCCAGCTATAGCATCGTCAAGCGTGAAGACAAACCGACCAGCAGCAAGCCTTCTGCGCCGTTCATCACGTCGACCCTGCAACAGGCGGGAAGCAACCGCCTGGGCTTTGGCGTGAAAAAAACCATGATGATGGCCCAGCGTTTGTATGAAGCGGGCTACATCACGTACATGCGTACCGACTCGACTAACCTGTCAGTCGACGCGGTCACCATGGCGCGCAGCTACATCGAAACCGAGTTCGGCAAGAAGTACCTGCCTGAATCGCCAAACGTCTACAGCAGCAAAGAAGGTGCACAAGAGGCGCACGAAGCGATTCGTCCGTCCGATGTCAACACCCACCCGAGCAAGCTGACGGGTATGGAACGTGACGCTGAGCGCCTCTACGAGCTGATCTGGCGCCAATTCGTCGCGTGCCAGATGCCACCGGCGCAATACCTGTCGACCACCGTCAGCGTCGCTGCTGGCACCTTTGAGCTGCGTGCCAAAGGCCGCATCCTCAAGTTCGACGGTTACACCCGTGTCATGCCGCAGATGGCCAAGCCGGGCGACGACGATGTGTTGCCGGACATGGCTCAGGGCGACAACCTGAAGCTGAACAAACTTGATCCAAGCCAGCACTTCACCAAGCCGCCTGCGCGCTACTCCGAAGCGAGCCTGGTCAAGGAAATGGAAAAACGCGGTATTGGTCGTCCATCGACGTACGCCGCGATTATTTCGACCATTCAGGATCGTGGTTACGTGGCGTTGCATAACCGCCGTTTCTACTCTGAAAAAATGGGCGATATCGTTACAGGGCGCTTGTCCGAAAGCTTCTCGAACCTGATGGACTACGGCTTCACCGCCGGTATGGAAGAGAACCTCGATGACGTCGCTCAAGGTCAGCGCGACTGGAAAAACGTGCTCGACGAGTTCTACGGTGACTTCAAGAAGAAACTCGAAGTAGCCGAAGCGCCAGACAGCGGCATGCGTTCCAACCAGCCGGTGATGACGGACATCCCGTGCAAGCTCTGCGGTCGCCCGATGCAGATTCGTACGGCGTCGACCGGGGTGTTTCTCGGTTGCTCCGGGTACAGCCTGCCGCCTAAAGAACGCTGCAAGGCGACCGTCAACCTCACCCCCGGCGACGAAATTGCCGAGGATGATGAGGGTGAGTCCGAGTCACGCGTATTGCGTGGCAAGCACCGTTGCCATATTTGCAGCACGGCCATGGATGCGTACTTGCTGGACGAGAAGCACAAGCTGCACATCTGCGGCAATAACCCCGATTGCGTGGGTTATGAGATCGAAGAGGGCACCTACCGGATCAAGGGTTATGAAGGTCCGAGCCTGGAGTGCGACAAGTGTGGCTCCGAGATGCAGCTCAAGACCGGTCGTTTCGGCAAGTTCTTCGGTTGCACCAACCCTGACTGCAAGAACACCCGAAAGCTGCTGAAAAGCGGTGAAGCGGCGGGGCCGAAAATGGACCCGGTGAAGATGCCCGAACTCAAATGCGAGAAGGTCACCGACACGTATATTCTGCGTGATGGTGCCTCCGGGCTGTTTCTGGCGGCCAGTCAGTTCCCGAAAAACCGCGAGACCCGTGCTCCGCTGGTGATCGAGATTGTGCCGCACAAAGACGAAATCGATCCGAAGTACCACTTCCTCTGCGAAGCACCGAAGAAAGATCCAGACGGGCACCCTGCGGTGATTCGTTACAGCCGCAAAACCAAAGAGCAATATGTGCAGACCGAAGTGGAAGGCAAGCCGACAGGCTGGCGCGCGTTCTACGATGGCAAGGCCTGGAAGGTCGAAGACAAACGTTGATCCATTGCGCCTGACGTCACCCGTCAGGCGCCCATCGATTGTCTGATGCTGGCTCGCCCGGTGCGCCCAAAGCGCGTTGCGCGAGCCAGATTTGCTTTGAGTAGAGCCGTTCTTTTTTGTTTGTGATGGAGAGTGCCACCATGGCCCATGAACTCTATACCCGTACCAACCAGAAGATTTATTTTGCAGGGCTCGCTCTTGAGGCGCTGGGTAAGGCTCAGGAAAGCCGGGCGATGAATGCTATCGCGCTGGTTCAGGCTGAGCGTGAGTCCGTCCTGTTTCACCTGTATGGCGCGTTGCTCGGTTTGTGCCATGAGATCGCAGGGTTTTACCGTTTGCCCCAGGCCAATGCGCCGCGCGCAGAACTGCTGTTGACCAAAGAGGTGCTGGACGCTATCGCGATCCCGGAAATGGCCGAGCTGATCGAGCTCGCGCAGAACCGGGAAACCTGGCTGGCGCAGTTGCTGGCGGCCTACAACGCGCTGTTCCTGCCGCCGCGTGCGCCAAGGAAAGCCAAGGGTGACGTTACGCAGCCAATGATTATTGCTGTCAGCCTGGATGACGAGCCTGAGCCTGAGTTGGGCCGTGAGGAAATGGAAAGTTGGCGTCAGCAGCTCAAGAGCCTGACGATTCGTTTTCGCGAAGGGCTGAGCGAGTGCTGATTGATCGATGGGCTAGGGGCTGAGTCGACGGGCTGATACAATGCTGGCCTTTCGTGGAGAACAGATCCTATGCCAACGTCCTTTTTAGAAATTGTCGAGTTGCCCGACGGCCGCATCGAACTGCGCCGTGCTGAGGACGAGGGCTCCTTGGTTACCCTGGATTTTTCTGCTGATGCCAAAGCCTTTTTGCAAGGTCAGCACGTAGAAATCGCTAAAGCCATGCTGAGCGTCGGCGTTCAGATGGCTGGGCGCCTTGCGGAAGGCGACTTTGATAAACACGATGGCCCGCGCGTTCTTCATTGATCACGGGCTGATCTTCAGCCCAGCCGAATATTCAAACTCTGCGCATCACCCGTCCTGGCAGCGCTGATCAGCTGTTGGCGTGCCCCGGCATTGATCGGGTTGAGCCAGCTGACAACCGTGTGGCTGCGACCCAGCCGCAGAGCCTCGCAGGTCAATTGCAACGCGCTTTGTGTACCGCGTGGTTGCAATAGAAGAATCCGTTCACGATTAAGCCCCGCATCACGCAACCAGGTCTGAGTCAGACTCGCAGGTGGCGCGATCAATGTCAGCCAGCGTGCGTCCTGGTCCTGACTCAGCTCCCGCAAAATCGGCGCCAGAAGGTTCAGGCAGTTCCCGGCTGCGCCGCGCAATGACAGTTCACTAAAAGCGTCTGGCGCTGTGTTCCAGGGCGTTTCGACTACTTCTTTGAGGAGCGGGGCGATGGGCTGTGCCATGAATGCCTCGAACAGTGGTAGTTGTGCTTGCTGTGGTGTTTGGGGGAACTGCATAACGTCTCCTTTAGCGGCGAATGACGCCGACACTCAAGCCTTCGATCACCAATTCCTGATCTTTGAGGTTCACTTCAATAGGGGCGAAATCCGGGTTCTCGGCAAGTAGCCAAACCTTGCTGCCTTCACGCTTGAAGCGCTTAACCGTCACTTCATCACCAATTCGCGCCACGACGATCTGGCCATTGCGGGCTTCGCGGCAGGTATGGACGGCAATCAAGTCGCCATCGAGGATGCCGACGTCCTTCATGCTCATGCCATGCACGCGCAACAAATAGTCTGCGCTCGGATGGAAGAAAGACGGGTTGATGTTGCAGGACTCTTCGACATGTTGCTGCGCCAGAATCGGTGCCCCAGCGGCGACGCGACCGATGATTGGCAGGCTGCGTTCTTCGGACTTGGCTTCGAAGCCAGGAATACGAATACCCCGCGAGGCGCCCGGCGTCATTTCGATAGCGCCTTTGCGCGCCAGAGCCTTGAGGTGTTCTTCCGCCGCATTGGGCGACTTGAAGCCCAGTTCCTGAGCGATTTCCGCACGGGTCGGCGGGTAGCCGTTGTCTTCAAGGCAGCGTTTGATGAAACCCAGAATCTCAGCTTGGCGTGGCGTCAGTTTTATCATGATGATCGCTCTGTCTTTTTATACAGTGACTGGGATTATATACAGTGATTGCGTCTTGGCAATCGTCCTTTTTACTCAGGCCGCTGGACGGTGTGCAGGGGGCTGCTGGCAGGTGATCCGAGGCGATAAGTCACGCGGTGGCTACAGGCCCCGGGTTATATGATTAAATGCATGACTGGTCAGCCAGAAAACGAACGGGCAGACTTGACAAATAGCCCGGCTGAAACGTATGTTTCAAACAAGTGTTTGTCAGGCAGAAGAATCATGGCCCAGTCGGAAACAGTTGAACGTATCCTCGATGCTGCTGAGCAGTTGTTCGCGGAAAAAGGCTTTGCCGAAACATCGTTGCGGTTGATCACCAGCAAAGCCTCGGTCAACCTGGCCGCGGTGAATTATCACTTTGGTTCGAAGAAGGCCCTGATTCAGGCGGTTTTCTCGCGCTTCCTCGGTCCGTTCTGTATCAGCCTCGATCGAGAGCTGGAGCGCCGTCAGGCCAAGCCTGAACACAAGCCGACACTTGAAGAGCTGCTGGAAATCCTCGTCGAGCAAGCGTTGGTGGTGCAGCCGCGGAGCGGTAACGACCTGTCGATTTTCATGCGCTTGCTGGGCCTGGCGTTCAGTCAGAGCCAGGGGCACCTGCGTCGTTACTTGGAAGACATGTACGGCAAGGTGTTTCGCCGCTACATGTTACTGGTCAATGAAGCAGCCCCGAATATTCCACCGATCGAACTGTTCTGGCGCGTGCATTTCATGCTCGGCGCCGCAGCGTTCAGCATGTCCGGGATCAAAGCGTTGCGGGCGATTGCCGAGACTGATTTCGGGGTCAATACCTCCATTGAGCAGGTGATGCGTCTAATGGTGCCGTTCCTGGCAGCCGGCATGCGCGCCGAAACCGGCGTGACCGACGCGGCCATGGTCTCTGCACAACTCAAACCGCGCAGCAAAAGTACGGTCGCCGTCGCCAAGGTTTGACCGTTGATGGGTGGGCGTGGCAGCTTTCATCGGCTAAGCTAGCCGCCCATGCGTACCCTCGATTTATTCATGTCTCCCACGCCACTCCGTATTTGTCCAGCTCCGCCGATCGGCAGCGGTGTGTGCGTCTGGCTGTCTTCACTGCGCTTTGATGCCACGCCCGGATCGGGCGTCGGCTGCGTTGAGTTAAGGAATTGCATATGAGTTCTGGCCTGCAAGGCTCGTTGATGGTGGATGTCGCCGGTACTTGGCTGACCGCTGAGGACCGCCAGTTTTTGCGTCAGCCCGAAGTGGGTGGTCTGATCATTTTTGCCCGCAACATTGAGCATCCGCGCCAGGTTCGTGAACTCAGTGCCGCTGTCCGTGCGATACGACCTGAGTTGCTGTTGGCGGTGGATCAGGAGGGCGGGCGGGTACAGCGTCTGCGTCAGGGATTCGTCCGATTACCGGCGATGCGGGCGATTGCCGACAACCTGAATGCCGAATCGCTGGCTGAACATTGCGGATGGCTGATGGCCACTGAAGTGTTGGCGGTCGGGCTGGATTTGAGTTTCGCACCGGTCCTTGATCTGGATTATCAGCGCAGTGCCGTGGTCGGGAGCCGGGCTTTTGAGGGTGATCCCGAACGTGCGGCGTTGCTGGCGGGTGCCTTTATTCGTGGCATGAACGCCGCAGGCATGGCGGCAACCGGCAAACACTTTCCTGGCCATGGCTGGGCTGAAGCCGACTCTCATGTCGCGATTCCGACAGACGAGCGCAGCCTCGACGAAATCCGCGCCAAGGACCTTGTGCCGTTCGCTCGCCTAAGCAAGCAACTGGCAGCCGTGATGCCAGCCCACGTCATTTATCCGCAAGTCGATGCTCAGCCTGCCGGTTTCTCCCGGCGTTGGCTGCAAGATATCCTGCGCGGCGAGTTGCGGTTCGATGGGGTGATTTTCAGCGATGATCTGTCCATGGCCGGCGCGCATGTGGTCGGTGATGCCGCAAGTCGTATCGAGGCTGCTTTGAGCGCCGGGTGTGACATGGGCCTGGTGTGCAACGACCGGGCGGCTGCCGAGCTGGCACTCAATGCCGCGCAACGGCTGAAGGTAAAACCATCGCCACGCATCGCGCGGATGCGAGGCCAGGCGTACGCCACTACTGAATATCGCCAGCACCCACGCTGGCTGGCGGCCCTTGATGCACTGCGTGCTGCCCAACTGATCGACTGAAGGATGTATTAATGACTGTTTACGCGATTATCGGCGGCACTGGCCTGACCCAACTTGATGGCTTGAATATCCGTCAGTCCCTGCCGATGAATACGCCTTATGGTGCGCCGTCGGCTGAGATTCAGATTGGCGAGTATGCAGGGCGTGAGGTGCTGTTTCTGGCGCGCCACGGTCACCCCCATCGCCTACCGCCACATCAGGTCAACTACCGGGCTAATCTGTGGGCATTGAAGCAGGCCGGGGCCGAGGCGATCCTGGCCGTGAATGCTGTGGGCGGGATTCATCCGGCCATGGGTACCGGGCATTTCTGCGTGCCGCACCAGTTGATCGACTACACCAGCGGTCGCGAGCACACCTACTTCGCTGATGATCTGGAGCAGGTGACCCACATCGATTTCAGCTATCCCTACAGCGAAGCGCTGCGCACGCGACTTATTGCAGCGCTGGCGGCTGAAGGCTGTGCTTACAGCGACCAAGGCGTGTATGCCTGCACTCAGGGCCCGCGCCTTGAAACCGTGGCGGAGATCATTCGGCTGGAGCGTGATGGTTGCGATATCGTCGGCATGACCGGTATGCCTGAAGCGGCACTGGCCCGCGAAATAGAACTGGATTACGCCTGTCTGGCGCTGGTGGTCAATCCGGCGGCGGGAAAATCGTCGGCAGTGATTACCATGGCCGAAATTGAACAGGCACTGCATGACGGGATGGGCAAGGTGAAGGCGACTTTGGCGCGGGTGCTTGCTGCGGGCTGAAAAATGCGATTGAGTCGGGCATGCCGCCATCGCGGGCAAGCCCGCTCCTGCATCTATGGTTACCCCGCGTACCTGGGGGCAACCATTTCATTAGGGTGTCTGACTCAATGCTTTATTTTTTTGACCGGCGCTGGCAATGGCGCGAACAGGGCGGCGATGTCTTCGCTTCCCAACTTCCAGTCACCTGCGGTCCTGCCATCCAGTACGCCTGACGCCAGCGCTGATTTTTCCTGCTGCAAACGCTGGATTTTCTCTTCCACCGTGCCGCGCGCGATCATCTTGTAGACGAAGACCGGTTTCTCCTGGCCGATGCGGTACGCACGGTCGGTGGCCTGATTTTCGGCTGCCGGGTTCCACCAGGGATCGTAATGGATCACCGTGTCGGCTGCGGTCAGGTTCAGGCCGGTGCCACCGGCTTTGAGGCTGATCAGGAAAACCGGAAGCTTGCCACTCTGGAAGTCCTGTACCGGTGTGCGGCGGTCTCTGGTTGCCCCGGTTAGCAGCGCGTATTCGATGCCGCGCTGTTTCAGCTCGGCTTCGATCAGGGTCAGCATCGAGGTGAACTGTGAGAACAACAGGATTTTTCGACCTTCGGCCAGCAACTCTTCAAACATTTCCATCAGGCTGTGCAGCTTGGCCGAGCTGCCATGGCGCCCCGTTGCCGGAGCGCTGTTGACCAGCCGTAAATCACAGCAGACCTGACGCAGTTTGAGCAACGCTTCCAGAACGATGATTTGACTGCGACCAACGCCTTTGCGGGCGATTTCGTCGCGTACCTTCTTGTCCATGGCCAGGCGTACCGTCTCATACACGTCGCGCTGGGCGTCGTTGAGCTCGACCCAATGGATGATTTCGGTCTTGGGCGGCAGTTCGGTGGCGACCTGCTCTTTGGTGCGGCGCAGGAGGAAGGGCTTGATCCGCGCATTCAAGTGCTGCAAGCGTTCTTCGTTGCCCTGCTTCTCGATGGCGGTGCGGTAGTTGCTGTTGAACTGCTTGCTGTCGCCCAGCCAGCCTGGCATCAGGAAGTGGAATAGCGACCAGAGTTCGCCCAGATGATTTTCCAACGGCGTACCGCTCAGGCACAGGCGCTGACGGGCGTTTAGGCTGCGCGCGGCCTCAGCGGCCTTGCTGTTGGGGTTCTTGATGTACTGCGCTTCGTCGAGGATCAGCACATGCAGCGGCTGCTGCGCCAACAACTCGACGTCACGCGGCAGCAGCGCATAGGTGGTGAGGATCAGGTCGTAATCCTGCAGGTTGGCGAAATCCTGGCGCCTGCCTGGCCCATACAACGCCAATACACGTAGTTGAGGGGTGAAACGTTCGGCTTCATCCATCCAGTTGGGAATCAGGCTGGTGGGCATCACGGCCAGGGACGGGCGATCAATGCGACCGGCCTGCTTTTCCACCAGCAGGTGGGCCAGGGTTTGCAGGGTTTTGCCCAGGCCCATGTCATCGGCCAGGATGCCGCCAACTTCCAGCTCGCGCAGCGATTGCATCCAGCTCAAGCCTTCGAGCTGATAGGGTCGCAGGGTTGCATTCAAACCGTCGGGTACGGTCACTGAAAAATTCTTGATGTCCGCCAGGCGCTCGCCGAATTGACGCAGGCGTTCGCCGCCTTCCCAGGTCAGCGGCATATCGTCCAGCTGGGTCAGGCGTGCGGCGTCTGCGGTATTGAGGCGCAGGGCGTTATTGCCGTCGTCGCGCCAATAGAAGTCACCCAGGGTTGCCAGCACGGGTTTTAGACGGCCGTAGGGCAGGGCGACCTGGATCGGGCCGCCACCTCGCTGGGTGAAGTGATTGAGCTGGACCAAGAGTTGCTCATCGTCCCGGCGCTTGGCGATCCCGGCCGGGCTCATCAGTTCGGGGTGGCTGCGCAGTAGATTGATCAGAATCGGCAGCAGGCTCAGGCGCTCACCATTGACGATGATACCCAGTTCCAGGTCGAACCAGTCGCGCTCTGGCTGCTCATTGATGACCGCGTACCAGTCGTCTACAGGCGTGACGTCAAACGCGAAATCTTCCGCGACGTCGATCTCCCAGCCTTGCTCACGCAGCTGTGGCAAGTCGTGGGTCATGAAGTTCAGCCAGGCCTTGTCGCTCGGCAGTTCGAACATGTCCCCGGCGCTGTCGGGCAAGGCCTTGCTTTGCCGGGTCGCCAGCCTGAAACCGAGGTCCTGGATGATCTGTCGCCAGTGCTTTTCTGCCTCCGGATAGCGGCGTATGCGCACGGTTTCAGTGTCGAAGTGTTCCAGGACGTCGGTGGTTTTGCTCCCTGTCGCGTAATGCTCGCCGTAGCCAAACGCCAGCGCGGCGCGATGCTGGATATGACGTTGCATACGGCCATTGCGTGGTTCGTAAGCGCTGAACTCGAAGCTGGCAAGAATCAGCCGAGGCACAGGTTGGGTGTCTATCAAGCGTTCAGGCAATGCGGGCTTGGGCTCGGCTCGTGCTGGCGCAGGCGCAGGCGTACGGTCTGGCGCACCCAGCGCGGCGAGGATCGAGGCCTTGTTTTCCGGGTCCTGCAGAAAGAAAAGAGCAGCGGCGCAATGTTTGCAATTGTTGCGCACGGGGCAGGTGCATTTACACACCACGAATTGCTTATGCTCGGCCGGGTCCTTGAAAGTGAGGGTTTGCGTGTAGATTTCCAGACTCGAGCCTCTGCACACCGTCCTGACCAGCTCGGGACTCAGGTGCTGCAACTTGATGCGTTGCTGCTGGGCATAGTCGCGCCCTCGCTCAAGGCTTTGAGCTTTGAAGACTTGTGCCCACGAAGAGGCTAGAACTTTTTCAAGAATGGACGACACAGTTCAGTACAGCCCGACGCCGCAGCGATGCTCAAAGGGCAAGGAGCGCAACGCGCTCCCTGGATGCTTAAAGAGGTGAAACCTTGATCAGCATGGCCAGGCTGCCATTGTCCATATAGGTCAATTCGCCATTCTTCACCCGGGTCGTCTGGGTCATTCGCTCGCTGGTGCGCACCACACCATAGGCATCGAGCTGATTGACCCAAAAGTCTGCAGTGATATCGGTAAACCGCGCCAGGCTCAAGGTGACGGTGCCCTCAATGGGAAAGTGACCGAACTGCTCCTGACCACTGCTGACCGCCATTTTGCTCGGGTCAGCGCTCAGATTCTGCTGCCAGGCCCGATGCAGCAGCACGTTGTAGTTGCCGCTGGCGTCCAGCTTACTGGCCATTCCGGTCAGCGCCGGGCTGCGTTCATTTTCGGGGCTGATTTTCTGCGCCCCGGCGGCCCAGGCTTCGGGGGCGGGCTGGTTGGTCGTGGCGGGTTGGCCAATCTGCCGGAACAGGATCATTTCGACCTGATACAGGCCGTCGGCAAACGCTGCCGGTGCGACCAGTGTCAGCAGCAGAATCAATGAGTGGAGCACACGCATGGGTGAATCCTTAAGCCGTTTTTGGAGTCAGGCGCTCGAACAGCGCTTCTAAAATATTGAATCGCTCTTCCGGGCGCTCCATCGGCACCATGAACTTGAACAGCGTGGCACCCTCGAATTTGTAGCGGTTGGGCTGGCCCTGAATCAGCTTGATCAGCACCAGCGGATCAACTTGGGTATCGGCGCTGAATTCAATTCGTCCACCCTGCGGTCCGGCGTCGACTTTTTTGATGCCTAGCTGCTCGGCCTGCAATTTGAGCAGTGTCAGGCGCACCAGGTTTTTGGTCGGCTCGGGCAACAGGCCGAAGCGGTCGATCATCTCGACCTGGAGGTCCTTGAGGCCCTCTTCGTCGGCGGCATTGGCGATGCGTTTGTACAGAATCAGGCGCGTATGCACATCGGGCAGGTAGGCTTCGGGGATCAACGCTGGCAAGCGCAGGTTGATTTCCGGGCCGCCGCCCAGGGGTTGGTCGAGGTTTGGCTGTTCGCCCTTGCGAATGGCCTTGACCGCGCGTTCAAGCATTTCCATGTACAGGGTGAAGCCCACGGCCTGGATCTGCCCGCTCTGCCCGTCGCCCAGCAGTTCGCCAGCACCACGGATCTCCAGATCGTTGGTCGCGAGCACGAAGCCCGCGCCGAGGTCCTGGGTGTTGGCGATGGCTTCCAGGCGCTTCTCGGCATCCGGGGTGATCTGTTTCCGGGGCGGGGTCAGCAGGTAGGCGTAAGCCTGGTGGTGACTGCGGCCGACCCGACCACGTAATTGGTGCAGTTGAGCCAGACCGAATTTGTCGGCACGTTCGATGATGATGGTGTTCGCGCTGGGCACGTCAATGCCCGTCTCGATGATGGTCGAGGCGATCAGCACGTTGAAGCGCTTATGATAGAAGTCGCTCATCACCTGTTCGAGATCGCGTTCGCGCATCTGTCCATGACCGATGCCGATACGGGCTTCAGGCACCAGTTCGGCCAGGTCGGCGGCGCATTTCTCGATGGTTTTCACGTCGTTGTGCAGGTAATAAACCTGGCCACCACGCAGCAGTTCCCGGAGCAGTGCTTCCTTGACCGTGCTTTTGTTCTCTTCCATGACGAAGGTGCGCACGGACAGGCGGCGCGCTGGCGGTGTGGCGATGATCGACAGGTCGCGCATGCCCGATACGGCCATGTTCAGCGTGCGCGGGATCGGGGTCGCGGTCAGGGTGAGGATATCGACTTCACTGCGCAGGGCCTTGAGTTGCTCCTTCTGACGCACGCCGAAACGGTGCTCTTCGTCGATGATGACCAGGCCCAGATTCTTGATCTTCACATCGTCCTGCAGCAGTTTGTGCGTGCCGATGACGATATCAATCTTGCCTTCTGCCAGGTCCGCGACTGCCGCGTTGATTTCCTTGGCAGACTTGAAGCGGCTCATGACTTCCACGCTCACCGGCCAATCGGCAAAGCGATCGCGGAAGCTGTTGTAGTGCTGCTGGGCGAGGAGGGTGGTCGGCACCAGGATCGCGACCTGACGTCCGCCATGTACGGCAATAAAGGCTGCGCGCATTGCCACTTCGGTTTTGCCGAAGCCCACATCGCCGCACACCAGGCGGTCCATCGGCTTGGGCGCGAGCATGTCGGCACGCACGGCATCGATGGTGGTTTGCTGGTCCGGGGTCTCTTCGAACGGGAAGCCGGCGCTGAACGTCGCATAGTCGGCTTTCGGGTCGGCGAAGGCATACCCTTCACGGGCGGCACGTCGTGCGTAGATGTCCAATAGCTCGGCGGCGACATCACGTACTTGCTCGGCCGCTTTGCGTTTGGCTTTCTGCCAGGTTTCCGAACCCAGTCGGTGTAGCGGCGCAAGGGCGTCATCGCTGCCGGTGTAACGGGCGATCAAGTGCAGGTTGGCGACCGGGACGTACAGCTTGGCGTCTTCGGCGTAGGCCAACATCAGGAATTCGGCGACCTGATTCTCCACTTCCAGCGTCGCCAGGCCCAGGTAGCGGCCGACGCCATGGTCGATATGCACCACGGGCGCGCCTTCGCGCAGTTCAGTAAGGTTTTTGATGACTGCGTCATTGTTGCCGCCGTCGGTGCGTTTTTCCCGACGTCGACGCTGCATGACCCGCTGACCGAACAGTGGGCTTTCGGCCACCAGCGCCAGAGACGGGTCCTCAATCAGAAGACCCTCATCGAGTGGCGCAATGGTGATCGACAGGCGTTCGCTGCCACTGACGAAGTCCGGCCAGCTGTCCACGGTTTTCGGTCGCAGTTTCAGGCGCTCAAGCAGTTCCAGCAGGACTTCCCGGCGCCCGGCGGATTCTGCGGTGAACAGCACGCGCCCTGGGAATCCTTCGAGAAATGTCGACAGCGCCGCCAACGGTTGTGTGGCCTTGGATTCAATCGCCAGATTCGGTAACGGCAGCGCCGGGAAGCGTTCGCGGCCAACACCAGGTTCGACGTCCTGCTGGCTGACAACCACGCGAGGCCAGCTTTTCAGGCGAGCGAAGCAGTCTTCTACCGGCAAGAACAATTCATTGGGCGGTAATAACGGACGCTCAGGGTCGACGCGCCGCTCTTCATAACGGTTGCGGACGTCGTTCCAGAAATTTTCCGCCGCTTGTTCGATGCCGGGCAGCGAGAACACCTGGGTGTCCTGGGGCAGGTAATCGAACAGGGTGGAGGTTTCGTCAAAGAACAACGGCAGGTAGTACTCGATGCCGGCCGGTGTGATGCCGCTGCTCAGGTCCTGAAAGATCGGGCAGCGACGGAAGTCCACGTCGAAGCGCTCGCGAAAGCGGGCCTTGAAGCGGGTCACGGCATCTTTTTGCAGCGGAAACTCTCGCGCCGGCAGCAGGCGAACCGATTCGACTTTGTCGATGGAACGCTGGTTTTCCGGGTCGAAGGTGCGCAGGGTTTCGATTTCGTCGTCGAACAGGTCGATCCGGTACGGCAGTTTGCTGCCCATCGGGAACAGATCGATCAGGGCGCCACGGACCGCGAACTCGCCGTGCTCATACACCGTGTCGACGCAGCGATAGCCGCTGGCTTCAAGCCGGGTACGCATCTGCTCGACATCAAGCTTCTGGCCGATGTCCAGCACCAGGCTGCTGCCGAGCAGGAATTTGGTGGGTGCCAGTCTGTGTAGCGCCGTCGTGATGGGTACTACCAAAACGCCATGCGCGAGTTCCGGCAACCGATAAAGGCTGGCGATGCGCTGGGAAATGATGTCCTGGTGCGGCGAGAACAAATCGTAGGGCAGGGTTTCCCAATCCGGAAAATGCAGAACCGGCAGCGTAGGCGCAAAGAAGCTAAGCTCTTGTTCAAGGCGCTCGGCACTCTGGCTGTCGGCGGTCAACAGCAGCGTGAAGCGCTTGGCGGCGCTGGCAGCCTCGGCAATAGCCAGGCTCAGGGCGGCACCAGGCAAGTTGCCCCAGTGCTGTTTACCTGCAGCGGCAGGGAGTAGCGGTAGGCGCAGGACAGGCACGGGAGGTTGAGCTCCAAGCGTTACAACAGGGGTTGCGATTGTAACGGGCGGAGGCAGGCGCTGTCAGTTTTCAGCGCGCCGGAAAATGCAGTGCCGTGTAATCTGATAGCCGTGCATTGCTCATAAACAAAGGCGGCGGCATAATGTAGCCCCTTTTTTCAGCCCCTACATGTGGAAGGTTCCCGTGACTCAGAAGCCCGACCAGTGTCTTGGTGAATGGATCGATCGTGAAGCCCTCGCCGAGGCGATGATCCCCCTCATCGGTCAGCTCTACCGCAATAACAATGTGGTGAGCTCGATCTATGGCCGCAGTCTGATCAACCGTTCAGTCATCGCGATTCTCAAAGCCCATCGCTTTGCTCGTCATCGCCAGGCCGATGGCAGTGAGCTGTCCGTACACGAAACATTCCCGCTTATCAAAGCCATGAGCGAACTCAAACTGGGTGCCGCTTCGGTGGACCTGGGCAAGTTGGCCGTGAAATTCAAGGCAGAAGGCCAAGGCCTTACTGCTGAGCAGTTCGTGCGTGCAGAGCTGGCCGATGTCGTCGGTCAACAAAGCGCCACTGCTCGTAAAGGCAAGGACGTCGTGCTGTACGGTTTCGGCCGGATCGGTCGCCTGCTGGCGCGGATTCTGATCGAGAAAACCGGTGGGGGCGATGGCCTGCGTCTGCGCGCCATTGTCGTGCGCAAAGGCGCCGACAATGACCTGGTCAAACGTGCCAGTCTGCTACGTCGTGACTCGGTACATGGCCCGTTCAATGGCACCATCACTATCGATGAAGCCAACAGCACCATCACCGCCAACGGCAACATGATCAAGGTGATCTACGCGAAGAACCCGACCGAGGTGGATTACACCCAGTACGGCATCAAGGACGCATTGCTGGTGGATAACACCGGCGTATGGCGTGATGCCGAGGGTCTGGGCCAGCATTTGACCTGCGCAGGTATCGAGCGTGTGGTTCTCACCGCGCCAGGCAAAGGCAAGCTGAAGAATATCGTGCATGGCATCAACCATGACCAGATCACGGCTGAAGACCTGATCGTTTCGGCGGCGTCCTGCACCACCAACGCCATCGTGCCGGTGTTGAAGGCCGTCAACGACAAGTTCGGTATCGTCAATGGTCACGTTGAAACGGTTCATTCGTACACCAACGACCAGAACCTGATCGACAACTTCCACAAGGGTGATCGTCGTGGCCGTAGCGCTGCGTTGAACATGGTTATCACTGAAACCGGTGCTGCTACCGCCGCTGCCAAGGCCCTGCCTGAACTGGCTGGCAAGCTGACCGGCAACGCGATCCGTGTTCCAACTCCAAACGTGTCCATGGCTATTCTCAATCTGACCCTTGAGAAGCCAACCAGCCGCGACGAAATCAACGAGTACCTGCGCTACATGGCCATGCACTCGGACCTGCACAAGCAGATCGATTTCGTGCATTCGCAGGAGGTGGTATCCACTGACTTCGTGGGTTCGCGTCACGCCGGTGTAGTGGATGCTGAAGCGACCATCTGCAATGACAACCGTGTTGTTCTGTATGTCTGGTACGACAACGAATTCGGTTACAGCTGCCAGGTTGTTCGCGTGATGGAAGACATGTCCGGGGTCAACCCGCCTGCTTTCCCGCGTTAAGTAACCGCTAGGCCAAGTAACAGGTTGAAAAGTGCCCCGACTCAGTTCGGGGCATTTTTTTGGACGCGATTTGGCTATCTGGTATTAACGCGCTGATACGAAGCGCTGCAGCCTTGTTCAATTCTGCGTGAGCAAGGCTTCTCGCAAGTCGTCTGATACCCCCTGAGTCCCCAGCCAGATCGAGAAATATACCTGGGCCAATTCGTGGTCCAGGCTGCTGAAGATGACCTTGTTGTTGCACTCCATTTTCAGCCCTTGGCCGGGCTGCCAGGTCAAGGCGTACCGATCTCCGTGACGAATACTCTGGATGCTCTGGCTGAGCTGATCCAGTTGTGGCTGCAGGCGGGCGAGGGTTGCTTTGTTTTGCTGGCGTTCGAGTGTTGCACTGGCGGCTTTGATCACGTCCTGACGATCAATGTCGCGAAAATAATACAATTCGAGGCGCTGCGTTTTTTGGGCGGACACCGCCTGTTGGGCGCTGGTCGAAGGTTCAGCAAACAGGGCGGCAGCGTAAACGTCGACCCATAAATACGTCAGTACTGCCTGGCTCTTGCGCTCAAGCGCAGGTGAGTGGTCGCTGAGTTGCGCGGGGAAGTTTGCTTCCTTGAGGCGCTCTGCCTGATTAGCCAGTGCCAATGGACTGAATATCAGCAGCAGGTAAATCATCAGATGTCGCATAATGGCCGCGCTTCGTTGAATGCCTACTGACAGGTTAAGTCAATTTTTGCTCGATGCCGGGCTTGCGAGCAATAAATGTGTTTCGATTTGATAGCGGAGTCACGCGCGTTCAAGTGCAGCGTTAGGCTCATCAGGCGTTGTATGCCTGTACTGCTGATGGGTTCCATGACCGCGTGCGGCTCGGGTGACGGTCTGGAAAGTTTTGGCGGTCCGACTATGGGCAGTACGTATTCGGTGAAATACGTGCGCGGCCCCTCCGGGCCAGACATTGCGCACGTTCAGCCGGAGGTGGAAGCGATTCTGGCTGAAGTCGATCAGCAGATGTCGACCTACCGCAGTGATTCGGACATTGAGCGGTTCAATGGGCTGCCAGCGGACAGTTGTCAGTCGATGCCCGCAGGGGTGTTGGCGTTGGTGCGGGTGGGCGAGCAATTGTCCATCGACAGCCAGGGCTCATATGACCTGACGGTGGAACCCTTGCTCGATTTGTGGGGTTTTGGCCCGCAGGCCCGGGTCGAACACGTGCCGACGGCCGAGCAATTGGCCTTGGTACGCCAGCGGGTGGGGCATGACCACTTGCGCATCGACGGCGACCAGTTGTGCAAGGATGCCCCGGTCCAGGTGGACTTCAATAGCATCGCAGCCGGTTATGCGGTGGACCGCATCAGCGCTCGGATGCAGGCGTTGGGTATCCGCAGTTTTTTGGTCGAGGCGACAGGTGAGCTCAAGGCCGTGGGCAAAAAAGCCGATGGGTCGCCTTGGCGTGTTGCACTCGAAGCGCCCCGAGATGATCAGCAGATTGCCGAAAAAATTATCGAACTCGATGGCTATGGTGTTTCAACATCTGGCGACTACCGTAATTATTTCGAGCAAGACGGACGGCGTTATTCCCATACCTTTGATGCGCTGATGGGTGCGCCCATTGATCACGCACTGGCATCGGTCACGGTCATCGATCGGTCGGCATTGATGGCCGATGGATTTTCTACCTTACTCCTGATTCTCGGCCCGGAACGGGGTTGGGCTTTCGCTGAAGAGCATGAAATTGCCGCTTTTTTTGTGATTCGTGTCGACAAGCGTTTTATCATCCGCAGCAATTCGGCGTTCGACAGGCTGTTTTCCGATAAATCGCAGTAGCCCGACAGCGATTTATCGACCTTGTGTGCGATGTAGTGCAGACAGTATTGGCCTACGACGCGACCAAGGGTTAATGTTCGCCGCTTCCGCGCTTGGTTAGACTGCGCCCCTGTTTCGATCCTTCATGCCGCTGGCCGCGGCATGATTTAGCCAGAGACGCCAGAGTGGCGCCTCGGCCTGTTCTAAAGGAGTACGCATGGCTGTCTACAACTACGACGTAGTGGTGCTGGGTTCAGGCCCGGCGGGAGAAGGCGCGGCGATGAACGCCGCTAAAGCAGGACGCAAAGTAGCGATGGTCGATAGCCGTCGTCAGGTCGGCGGCAACTGCACTCACCTGGGCACCATCCCGTCCAAGGCGCTGCGTCACTCGGTCAAGCAAATCATGCACTTCAACACCAACCCTATGTTCAGGGCTATTGGTGAGCCGCGCTGGTTCTCGTTCCCGGACGTACTTAAAAACGCTGAAAAAGTCATTGCCAAGCAAGTGACGTCGCGTACCGGCTATTACGCCCGTAACCGTGTCGATGTGTTTTTAGGCACGGGCAGTTTTGCCGACGAGCACAGCATCGACGTGGTATGCCCCAACGGTACGTTGGAAAAGCTGGTGGCCAATCAGATCATCATCGCCACCGGCTCGCGTCCTTATCGCCCGGTCGATATCGATTTCACCCACCAACGAATTTACGATAGCGACACCATCCTCAGCCTCGGGCATACCCCGCGCAAGCTGATCATCTACGGTGCCGGCGTTATCGGTTGCGAATACGCCTCGATCTTCAGCGGTCTTGGTGTGATGGTCGAGCTGGTGGACAACCGTGAGCAACTGCTGAGCTTCCTTGACTCGGAAATCTCTCAGGCGTTGAGCTATCACTTCAGCAACAACAACGTGATGGTTCGCCATAACGAAGAGTACGAGAAGGTCGAAGGCCTGGATCATGGTGTGATCCTGCACCTCAAGTCCGGTAAAAAGATCAAGGCCGACGCCTTGCTCTGGTGTAATGGCCGGACTGGCAACACCGACAAGCTCGGATTGGAAAACGTCGGGATCAAGGCCAACAGCCGTGGTCAGATCGAAGTCGATGAGAGCTACCGGACCAGCGTACCGACCATCTATGGTGCGGGCGATGTGATCGGTTGGCCTAGCCTGGCCAGTGCGGCCTATGACCAGGGTCGTTCAGCGGCGGGCAGCCTTGTCGACAATGGCAGCTGGCGTTTCGTCAACGATGTGCCAACCGGGATCTACACCATTCCGGAGATCAGTTCGATCGGCAAGAATGAACACGAACTGACCCAGGCGAAAATACCGTACGAAGTGGGCAAGGCGTTCTTCAAGGGCATGGCCCGGGCGCAGATCTCCGGCGAGCCGGTCGGCATGCTGAAGATCCTGTTCCACCGCGAGACGCTGCAAGTGCTGGGCGTGCATTGCTTTGGTGACCAGGCGTCAGAGATCGTGCATATCGGTCAGGCGATCATGAACCAGCCGGGCGAGGCCAACACCCTCAAGTACTTCGTCAACACCACGTTTAACTACCCGACCATGGCAGAAGCCTATCGGGTAGCGGCTTACGACGGCCTCAACCGGCTTTTTTGAGCGGCTCCGGCCGGTGGCCTGAGCCGGCCGGGGAGACCGATTTCAGCAATTCCCGAGAGTGGCAGTGGCCAAACCGGGAAAGTCTGTAATCAGGCTATCTACGCCGAAGTCGGCGAGCCTGCGCATCAGCGCGGGTTCGTTGACTGTCCATACCGATACGTGCAATCCCTGACGCTGGGCTTTCTGCAAGCGCTCGGGGGTGCACAGTGTCCAGTTCAACGCCAGAATCTTGCAGTCATAACTTTGCGCGACCTTCAGAGGGTCGAGCCAGGCGTATTCAGCCACCAGTCCGCGTGACAGGTCGGGTGTCAGCTCCAGTGCTGCGCGCAACACTTCCCTCGAACTCGACGTAACGGTGACCTTGTCCAGCAGGCCGTGACGCTGGGCCAATTCCCGAATCGCCAGCACGGTGGTCGCAGCGCGTGTGCGGGATGCGCTTTTGACTTCCAGTTGCCAATGATCGAAGGCGCATTGTTCGAACAATTCTTCCAGACGTGGAATCGGGCAGGGATGAACCCAGCCTGGGCCGCCTTTGCGCGCATCAAAAGTCACCAGGTCCGCAGCGTCCTGCTCGATGATTTTGCCGCGCCGATCCGTGGTGCGTTTTAGCGTCGGGTCATGGATTACCATGAGTTCGCCATCACGGGACAGGTGCAGATCCAGCTCGCAGCGGCGAACGCCGTGCTTGAGGCATTCCTGGAAGCTGGTCAGGGTGTTTTCCGGTGCTTCGCCTTTAGCGCCGCGGTGGCCGTAAATAAGGGTCACGTTTACTCCTTGTGGGTTTTAGCGCTGTTTGTTGCCTAAGCGTCTTCGTTACCTGGGCTCAGAGGTTTTCACGGGATAGCCAGATTTGTCAGGTATCACGTCTCTGAGCCATTGCTTTGCTCTCGCGCCAGGCGGCGTTGCTGGGATTGTCGTTGCAAGATGTAACGGGCGAGCAGCTGTCGCTGGGCATCCGGGAGGTCCTCGAACTCGGTACCAATCTCGAAATTTCCGATTTCGCGAGCGCCGCAGTGCGTGACCTTGGCGTTCATCATCAAGCCCAGTGCTTGTGGCATCAGCACCATCTTGATGGACAGTTTCGTGCCTGCGGGAATCGGCAGCGGATGATGAAACTGCACGCCGCCTTCGGAGAGAATCACCAGCTGTGGCTCGCCTATCTTGCCCAGAACGGTGTGTGCCACGACCTGACCGAGCAAATCGATGCGCTTGTTCAGGGCCTTCAGATAGCTGCCGAGCGCGCGGTCGTTATCACCTAGCTGGCGTAGCAAATGTTGAGACTCGAACTCGCTGACGTGCAGTTCGCTGAGCAGGTTGAACAACGTGGACGTGTCCTGCGCAGGCGTCTGATGGGTCGCGTGGGTGCCGGACAGGTGGTTAATTTCCAGTGCGATCGTGTCCTCGATACGGTAGTATTCGCGGCGATCTTCTTCATTTAATGTCGACATGGCGAACCCATGGTAGCGGCGGTGTTCTGAGTGTAAAGCTGCTCGCTGAGCCCCGCCACAAGGACGTTCCCTTTCCTCCGAACAAGCCCCGACATGTTCAGACCTCTTTTTGTATTTATTGGCACGCGTTATACCCGTGCAAAACGCCGCAATCATTTTGTCTCCTTCATTTCCCTGACGTCGATGATCGGCCTCGCCCTTGGCGTCGTCGTGATGATCGTCGTGTTATCGGTCATGAATGGTTTCGATCATGAGATGCGCACCCGTGTGCTGGGCATGGTGCCCCACGCGACCATCGAGTCCGATCAGCCGATCAGCGACTGGCAAAGCCTGGGCGACAAGGTCAAGGCAAACCCCAAGGTTGTCGCGGTTGCGCCGTTTACCCAGATGCAGGGTTTGCTGACCAGCAACGGTCAGGTGCAGAAGGTGTTGCTCAACGCCATCGATCCGGCGCAGGAGCGCAAAGTTTCGATCATCGATAACTTTATGCTGAAGGGGCGCCTGGATGATCTGGCCCCCGGCAGCTTTGGCATCGTTATCGGCGACAAGGCCGCCACCAAGCTGGGCGTAGGTCTCGGTGACAAACTGACCTTCGTCGCCCCGGAAGTGACCGTTACCCCCGCCGGAATATTTCCGCGGATGAAGCGTTTTACTGTCGTTGGCATCTTTCATGTCGGCGCTGGCGAGCTGGACGGCTACCTCGGCTTGACCAATCTCACCGATCTGGCGCGTCTGCATCGCTGGAAACCGGATCAGGTGCAAGGGCTGCGTCTGAAGTTCGACGACCTGTTCGAGGCACCCCGCGTATCGTGGGAAATCGCGCAGAGGTTGGGTGATCATAATTTCTATGCCCGTGACTGGACCCGGACGCAGGGCAATTTGTATCAGGCGATCCGTATGGAAAAAGCCATGATCGGCTTGCTGTTGTTGCTCATCGTTGCGGTCGCTGCCTTCAATATCATTTCCACGCTGGTGATGGTGGTCAACGACAAGAAAGGCGATATCGCGATCCTGCGCACCTTGGGCGCTACACCCGGGCAGATCATGGCGATCTTCATGGTGCAGGGCACGGTCATTGGTGTGGTCGGGACGCTGATCGGCGCTGTGGTGGGGATTTTCGCCGCGCTCAATGTCAGTGCTGCGATCTCCGCGCTGGAAGGTTTGCTCGGGCACAAGTTTCTCAATGCGGACGTCTACTTCATCGACTACCTGCCGTCGCAATTGATGGCCGAAGACGTGCTGCTGGTCTGCGGTGCCGCATTGATTCTGAGTTTTCTCGCCACCCTGTATCCAGCCTGGCGTGCTGCGCGCACCCAGCCTGCGGAGGCGCTACGTTATGAGTGAGTCGGGCATGAGTGATAAAGCAGTACTGAGTTGCCGCAATCTGGGCAAATCCTACGAGGAAGGCCCGGAGTCAGTGGTGGTCCTTTCGGGCTTGCAACTGGAGTTGCACCCCGGCGAGCGCGTCGCCATTGTCGGCAGTTCGGGTTCCGGTAAAAGTACCTTGCTCAATCTGCTTGGCGGTCTGGATACGCCTTCGCAAGGCAGCGTTTGGCTGGCGGGTGAAGAATTGTCGGCGTTGGGCGAAAAAGCCCGGGGTCTGTTGCGTAACCGGGCGCTGGGGTTTGTGTATCAATTCCACCACCTGTTGCCTGAGTTCACCGCTCTGGAGAACGTCTGCATGCCGCTGTTGATCGGCCGTACGGCGATCCCGGAAGCCCGTCAGCGTGCTACCGAGTTGCTGCAGCGGGTAGGGCTGGGGCATCGACTGGCGCATAAACCATCGGAATTGTCTGGTGGCGAGCGTCAGCGCGTGGCAATTGCCCGGGCGCTGGTCAACCGGCCGGGACTGGTGATGCTCGACGAGCCCACCGGTAACCTCGATCATCACACGGCGCAGGGCATTCAGGATTTGATGCTGGAGCTCAGTACCTCATCGCAAACGGCGTTTCTGGTCGTGACCCACGACATGGCTCTGGCCCGGCAGATGGATCGAGTGTTGCGCCTCGAAGATGGTCATTTGGTCGCTGATTGATTCAATCAACCCGGCGCCGGTTGTCACGGCGTCGGGGTTTTCATTTTTTCTACGGTGCTCCGCGAATGTTCAGACCGTTATCAATTTTTATTGGCGCGCGCTATACCCGCGCCAAGCGCCGTAATCACTTCATTTCGTTTATTTCGATGACCTCGATGATTGGCCTCGCCCTGGGCGTGTTGGCAATGATCGTGGTGCTGTCGGTGATGAATGGTTTTCAGCGTGAAATGAGCTCGCGGATTCTGGGCATGGTGCCCCACGCCGTCATCGCCGGCGTTACGCCTCTTGACGACTGGAAACCCGCAGCCGCTGCGGCGATGACGAACCCCGAGGTGACCGCTGCTGTTCCGTTCACCGAAATGGAAGGCATGTTCTCCTATAAGGGTTCGATGCAGCCTATCCAGATCAGCGGCGTTGATCCGGCGCTGGAACACAAGGTTTCGATTGTTGCCCAACACATCACTCAGGGGCGCCTGGAAGACCTCAAAGCTGGTGAGTTTGGTGTGGTGGTTGGTGAAATCACCGCTCGACGTTTTCGCCTGAACGTCGGCGACAAGCTGACCCTGATCGTCCCGGAAGTCAGTAATGCGCCGGGCGGCATTACCCCGCGCCTGCAGCGGCTGACGGTGGTCGGCGTGTTCAAGGTCGGTGCCGAGCTGGATGGCTCCATGGCCCTGATCAACGTCGCCGACGCTGCGCAAATGCAGCGCTGGAAGCCTGATCAAGTGCAAGGCGTACGTCTGGCGCTTAAGGATCTGTACACAGCGCCGCAGGTCTCGGCTGCCATTGTTGCCGGCCTAGGTGCTGGTTACCGCGCCGATGACTGGACTCACACTCAGGGCAGTCTGTTCAGTGCGATGAAAATGGAAAAGACCATGATCGGCCTGTTGCTGCTGATGATTGTCGCTGTGGCGGCGTTCAACATCATCGCCACCTTGATCATGGTAGTAAACGACAAAGGCGCTGACATCGCCATCTTGCGCACCATCGGTGCCACACCTGGGCAGATCATGACCATCTTCATGGTTCAGGGCACCGTCATCGGGATCGTGGGCACCATTATCGGTGGTGTTCTCGGCGTGATCGCTGCAATCAATGTCAGCGAGATGGTGGGCTGGCTGGAGCGCGTCACCGGGCAGCACATCTTCAGTTCCGATGTGTACTTCATCAATAACCTGCCATCCCAACTGCAATGGGAGGATGTTGTGTTGATCTGCAGCGCCGGATTCATCCTGAGTTTTCTCGCGACGCTCTACCCAGCCTGGCGTGCGGCACAGATCCAGCCGGCCTATGCGCTGCGCTACGAGTGATTGCCGTGCGGTGATTCACGGTTGAACTCAATCACAAAGCGTGTCCAGCCGTCCGCCGATTCGCAGCGAATCTGCCCGCCGTGGGCGCGGATGATTGACTGAGTGATCGCCAGCCCCAGCCCTGCGTGCTCGCTGCTGCCTTCGCTGCGTGCAGGGTCCGCGCGAAAAAACCGATCGAACACATGGGGCAACGCTGGTGCAGGAATGGTTGCTCCGTTGTTTTCGATACTCAGTTGCACGCCTTGATCCGAGCGGGATATGCGCATTGCGACCTGTCCGCCTGCCGGGGTGAAGCGCAGCGCGTTGTCCAGCAGGTTGGAGATAGCGCGGCGCAGCATGTTGCGATCACCGGCCAGTGTGGCGTTGCCTTCGCGTGACAGCCGCACCTGCGCGTCCTCGGCCAAGGGTGCGAAAAACTCGAGTACTGCGTCCGCTTCGTCTTCCAGTTGCAGGGTTTCCCGCGTCGGGTTGAGCAGGCCGTGTTCGGCCTTGGCCAGATACAGCATGTCGTTGATCATCTGCGCCATCCATTGCAGTTCCTCAAGATTGCCGAGCAAGGCTTCGCGATAGTCCTCGGTCGAGCGCGGGCGGGTGAGGGTGACTTGGGTATGGGTCAGCAGGTTGGACAGCGGCGTGCGCAACTCATGGGCAATGTCCGCAGAGAATGCCGAGAGCCGCTGAAAGGCGTCGTCGAGGCGTCCAAACATGGCGTTGAAGGCGTGCGTCAGTTCCGCCAGTTCAGCGGGCATTTCCGTCTGCGGCAGGCGTGTCGTCAGCGAACTGGCCGAGACGCTGGCGGCGATTTCGCTCATTTGTCTGAGTGGTCGGAGGCCGCTGCGCGCCGCCCAGGCACCCAGCAGTGCCGTGGCCAGAGCAGAAAATCCAACCGTGAGCCAGATCAAGTGCTGCATGCGCTGAAGAAAGTGTTGGTGGTGGGTCACGTCCAGCAACAGCGTCAGTTGCGGTGAATTAACGACCTCGGGCTCGAGCAAGGCGCTATACGTTCGAAAGTCAGTCTCTGTGCTGTGCAAGGTGTGCAGGCCATGCGGAGTGGGCAATGTTGCCGGGAGCGTCGGCAGGCTGTCGAACCAGATGATTCCGTCACTGCCGCTGAGACGCAGCGCCAGGTCTGGCTGATGGCTGAGCTCGCTTTGCAGCGTCGTTTGTCGAGCGCTGAGATCGGCTTGGCTCGCAACACCCTTCAATACCGAGCGAAATGTCTGCAACTTGCTGTCGAGTGATTGTTGGTCCAGTTCGATGAAGTGCGCTTCACTGGCTCGATTGAACAGCACGCCCGCGGTCAACGAAACCACGGCAGTGCAGGCTGCGAACAGCAGTGCCAGACGACTGCTGAGGGACAGACGAGCCATCACAGGGGGCGCTCTTCTAGAACATAGCCCATGCCGCGAACGGTATGGATCAGTTTATTTGGGTAATCATCATCGACCTTCAAGCGCAAGCGGCGGATGGCGACTTCAATCACGTTGGTGTCGCTGTCGAAATTCATGTCCCAGACCTGTGATGCGATCAGCGATTTAGGCAGCACTTCACCCTGGCGCCGCAACAGCAGTTCCAGCAACGAAAACTCTTTGGCCGTCAGGTCGATGCGTTGTCCATTGCGTTCTACTCGCCGACGCAGCAGGTCAAGGCGCAAATCGGCCAGTTGCAGATGAGTTTCCTGCGCGACGCTGCTGCCACGACGAAGCAGGCTGCGCACCCGGGCGAGCAGTTCAGAGAAGGCGAAGGGTTTGACCAGGTAATCATCGGCGCCCAGCTCAAGGCCTCGAACCCGATCCTCCACTGCATCGCGGGCGGTGAGAAACAACACAGGCGTCTCCAGTCCGGCGCTGCGCACGGCCTGGAGTATCTGCCAGCCATCGCGGCCGGGCAGCATCACATCCAGGATCAGCAGCGCGTAGTCGCCGCTCAACGCCAAGTGCTGTCCCGTGGTGCCATCGGCCACCAGTTCGGTGATGAAACCGGCCTCGTTCAGGCCTTGGCGCAGGTAATGGCCGGTTTTCGGTTGATCTTCGACGATTAGTAATTTCATGGGCGACTCGTGGCGACCGCGGAGGAGCTTATGCAGCGGTACTTTATAACGCGAATGGCAGATCCAAGGCCGAAGCTGACAAAGTTGTAATCTCCCGGTCAGCTAACTGCCAGCGCTGCCTCTCTACAGTAGGGTGATTGATTGTCGCTTATTTGGAGAAGTCTATGGTTTCGCTTGTTCGTATTGCCGTGGTCGCGGGGCTGCTGGGGTTGAGCCTGCCGCTAATGGCTTCGTCTGCCCATACACTGAACTTCGGTCACGCTGCTCCGGCGGCTCAGGCTACTCGCACGGTCGAGTTGACCTTGGGCGATATGTTTTTCCAGGACAAGGCTATTCAGGTCAAAGCGGGTGAGACGGTGCGCTTCGTCCTCGTCAACAAGGGGCAGTTGCTGCACGAGTTCAACCTTGGCGACGCGGCCATGCACGCGGAACATCAGAAGGAAATGCTCGCGATGCAGCAAGGCGGCATGCTCTCGCCGACGGGTATGAGTCATGAGGCAATGAGCCATGAGGCAATGGATCACGGCAGTATGGGTCATGACAGCATGATGCAAGGTGCAATGAATAATGATAAACCCATGAAACACGACGCCCCCAACAGCGTGCTGGTTGAGCCGGGCAAAACCGCCGAATTGACCTGGACTTTCAGCAAGGCCAGCGACCTTGAGTTTGCCTGCAATATTCCCGGGCATTATCAGGCCGGGATGGTCGGTAAGATCAACATCGTCGACTAGGCGCTGAAAGCTGCGGGCAAACCCTATAAACTCGTGGGGATTATTTAGCCAGGTCCCCACCATGCATCCCGCAGCCGAACATTCGCCGCTGGGCAAGTCCAGTGAATACATTGCCACCTACACGCCGTCCCTGCTGTTCCCGATCCCGCGTGCGGCGAAATGGGCCGAGCTTGGGCTCACGGCTGAAACGCTGCCCTATCAAGGTGTCGATTTCTGGAACTGCTTTGAGTTGTCCTGGCTGCTGCCGTCGGGCAAGCCGGTGGTGGCCATTGGTGAATTCACCATCCCGGCAGACTCGCCGAATATCATTGAGTCTAAATCGTTCAAGCTTTACCTCAATTCGCTGAACCAGACCCCGTTCCCGGATCGAGCCAGCTTGGTCGCGACGTTGCAAGCGGATCTGTCTGCCGCCGCCGGCAAGCCGGTGGGCGTTCGAATTCGGAGCCTGAGTGACGTTGAAACGGAGGGTGTCGCGGCATTGCCGGGCGTTTGCATCGATGAGCTGGACGTGAGCATCAATAGCTACGAGACGCCGCGCCCAGAGTTGCTGCGTTGCGATGACTCGCGGGTGATCGAAGAAAGCCTGCACAGCCATCTGCTCAAATCCAATTGTCCGGTCACCAGTCAACCTGACTGGGGCAGCGTTGCCGTGGAATATCGCGGTTCCGCTCTGGATCACGCCAGTTTGTTGGCCTATATCGTCAGCTTCCGTCAGCACTCAGACTTTCACGAGCAATGCGTCGAGCGGATTTTTCTCGATCTGCAGCGCTTGCTCAAGCCAGAGATGTTAACGGTCTACGCACGTTACGTGCGACGCGGCGGGTTGGACATCAACCCTTATCGCAGTACCGAGGCGATCAGCCTGGAAAATCGCAGGCTGGCACGTCAGTAAACGAAAAAACCCGTCTAATCAGACGGGTTTTTTGTGGTGCGTAACCGATGTGTTTCGCGGGTGGGCTTAAATCCCGATGTTACCCAAGGTCTGAACAATGCTGCGCAGTGTTCCGGCAATGGCTGGATGTTCCAGCTCAAAGCGTTCGACGGCAAGATTGACGTTGTCAGACAGGCTCGAGTCCTGAGTGACGGTTTCCAGTTGAAGCTCCAGTTCGATCTTCTGCATCAGTTCATGCAGGTGCTCGCGTTCCGATTCAGACAGCGGCGGATTCTGCTCCAGTTGCTCGCGCAGGGTGTTGAGTTGTTCTTGCAGTTCGCGGGCAGGCATAGCGTGCTCCCTTTATGGATAGTCTCTGGCATGGACCTTAGCGCTGAGCTAAAGGTCCTTGATAAGTATAAGACTAATCCACTCCGAAGCTGCATGCATGATCTTGATCAACGGGTCGCGATCAGGGCTTCTCGCCTTTGGTGCGGCGCAAGCTGATATCGGCGAGGCAGGAAGCGAGTTCCCCGAGGTGATCGATCACTGAATGTACGCCAAGGCCATACAGTTGCAGGGTCGCTTGGCCGCGACGGTGTTCACGTTCGGCGCTGTTCAGCGCTCGCCATTCACTAGGAGACAATCCGCAGAGGGGGCCGCAAGATGCCAGGCCGACTGTCCAGAGTCCGGCGTTGAGCCCGGACTGCAGCAGGTGTGGTTCACCGCTGACCAGCACGCAGCCATCGAGTTGTTTCACCTTCAAGGCCATTAACGCCTGCCAACAAGCATCGGGGGCGGGCCAGGCGGCGCAGGCAATGGCGTGATTGGTCGGTTGAACCCATTCCGGCAGTGGCGCCGCCAAGTGTTGGCTGACCGTGGAGGGAAGGTCATCCAGCCAGGCGCAAGGTATGCCTTGTCGGCTCAGGGTTTGCAGAATATCTAGAGCGCCCGGTGTGACGCGGGCCTGTTCGCTCATCTCGAGTTGAATATCCTGCGGTTGCGCGCCGAGTGCGCTTCTAGCCGACACCGCTCGGGCGCGAGCACCAAAGTCGACCAGGCAGCCACTGAGGCCGAAGAGCAGCGCAGTGAAGATTGGCGAAGGAGAGGGTGCGGGTGTGGCGTGTGGCGCAGGCATGGTCACGTCCCTGAATTATCCTCACACGCTACGGGTGGCAGATGACAGTCGCATGACATTTTGGTAACGAGGATGGGCCGTTGATTTGTACTTTGGCAGCATCTGGATCCACTAAGCTGCCTAAATAGTCGTAGAAGGCTTTATACTGCGCGTCTTGAGTTGCAGGGCATAGCGCCCGCCCCATTACTGTCTCTAGGAGTGTCTGCTATGCCCGTGACCGGTGCAGGCTTTATCGATCGTCTGGCTCAATTGTGTATTTGTGCCGGTATTGCGCTGGTTCCCATGGTTGCTCAAGCCGCTGATGAAGACCCTTGGGAAGGCGTCAACCGAGTCATTTTCCGCTTCAACGATACAGTCGATACCTACGCCCTGAAGCCATTGGCGCAGGGGTATCAGTACATCACGCCGCAGTTCCTTGAAGACGGCATTCACAACATGTTCAATAACATCGGTGACGTTCGCAACTTCGCCAACGATGTCTTGCAGGCCAAGCCGAAGGCCGCTGGCGTCGACACGGCCCGTCTGCTGTTCAACACGACATTTGGTTTGGCCGGCTTCTTCGACGTCGGTACCAAGATGGGCTTGCAGCGTAACGATGAAGACTTTGGTCAGACCCTGGGTCATTGGGGTTTGCCAAGCGGACCGTATGTGGTGCTGCCGTTGCTCGGTCCTAGCAACGTGCGCGACGGTCTCGCCAAGTACCCTGACACGTACACCTCGCCGTACCACTACATGAACGATATACCGGCCCGCAACACCATGTGGGGCGTGGATATTGTCGACACCCGTGCGAGCCTGTTGTCAGCCGAGAAGTTGATCCGTGGTGACAAATACACGTTCATCCGTAACGCCTACTTGCAGAATCGCGAGTTCAAGGTGAAAGACGGCAAGGTCAAAGACGATTTCTAGTCTTCCGGCCTGCAAAAAAGGCGACCTTCAGGTCGCCTTTTTTATTTGATTTTTCTCTCGAAAAAATCGGTTCAATTCATTGAGAGAATAGTCAGGCCCAGTTTCTGACCCCCTTCGTCTTGATCGGTCAGCCACACAACCTCGGTGTCGGCCTCCAGCCCCTTGAGCGCCGCATGGTCGGAATCGATCCGCACGCTCAGCTTGTCACCAATCTTGAACGCGCGAGGCGCTTCCACTTGCATGCCCGAGCTTGACAGGTCCACGCAGACTGCTGGAATGATCTGGCCGGCGTACAACAGGGTCACGTCGGCATCCACACGCATGCGGATGTAATCTCTCTTTTCTGCGTAGTTCCGATCATTTTGGCTCATGACATGTCCTTCGATTTCGTTGCTGATTTACCTGTTCTTATAACTCCGGGTGATTTGCGATGTAAAGACATCCCGTGACCATCGGCGTGAGCTTGAAACGCCCGGCGGATGGGAGTACCGTCTGCGCCTTGAAGGGCACCTTTGAACAGCGCTGCGCACGACCAAAAGTCTGTGATTGCTGTTTTAGAGAGGCTAGAAGCGAATCCAGTATGCGAGCCCGGTAAAAAACCGAGCCGCCTACGCCAACCTACTCTGGCGCCGTTTGCCCACATGCAGAAAACCAGTGCCACGCTGCTGATAATCGATGACGACGAAGTAGTGCGAGCGAGCATCGCCGCCTATTTGGAAGACAGTGGCTTCAGCGTCCTGCAAGCGAGCAATGGCTTGCAGGGTCTTCAGGTCTTTGAGCAAAAAAAGCCCGACCTTGTGATCTGCGACCTGCGTATGCCTCAGGTGGGCGGCCTCGAGCTTATCCGTCAGGTAACTAACCTCGCGCCTGAAACGCCGGTCATCGTCGTTTCCGGGGCAGGGGTCATGAGCGACGCCGTCGAAGCCTTGCGCTTGGGTGCCGCCGATTACCTGGTCAAGCCCCTAGAAGATCTGGCGGTGCTCGAGCACTCAGTGCGTCGAGCCCTGGATCGTGCGCGGCTGCTCCTGGAAAACCAGCGCTATCGTCAGAAGCTCGAAACGGCCAACCGCGAACTCGAAGCCAGCCTGCATTTGCTCCAGGAAGACCAGAACGCCGGTCGACAGGTGCAGATGAACATGTTGCCGGTCAATCCATGGGCGGTCGATCAGTTCCAGTTCGCTCACGAGATCATCCCGTCGCTGTACCTGTCAGGCGACTTCGTGGATTACTTTCGGGTCGACGAGCGCCGCGTGGCGTTTTACCTCGCCGACGTGTCCGGGCATGGTGCTTCTTCAGCCTTTGTCACGGTGCTGCTGAAGTTCATGACCACGCGCCTGTTGTTCGAATTCAAACGTAGCGGTACATTGCCGGAGTTCAAACCTTCGGAAGTGCTGGGCCATATCAACCGTGGACTGATCAACTGCAACCTGGGCAAGCATGTGACCATGGTAGGTGGTGTCATCGACGAAGAAACCGGGAAATTGACCTACAGTATCGGTGGCCATTTACCGCTACCGATTTTGTACACGCCCACGGATGTCCATTATCTGGAAGGCCGTGGCCTGCCGGTCGGGCTGTTCAATGAGGCGACCTATCAAGATCACGTACTGGACTTGCCTGAGACCTTCAGCCTGACTTTACTCTCTGATGGGATTTTGGACCTTTTGCCCGGTGATACACTCAAAGAGAAAGAGGCCATTTTACCTCAGTTGGTAAAAAAGGCCGGCGGCAGCCTGGATGGTCTGCGTCAAGTTTTTGGATTGGCCACGCTAGGAGAGATGCCGGATGATATCGCCTTGTTGGTGTTGAGCAGGAACCTTTAATGAGTACCGGTAGAATCCAGTTCGCTGAGCAAGCAGGCACTTTTGTCCTTAAGTTCGTTGGCGAAGTGCGCCTGACGCTCTGTTCGGCTTTGGATGCCACTATTGAACGCATCTTCACTGCGCGGAATTTTTCGGCAATCGTCATCGATTTGACCGAAACCCGCAGCATTGACAGCACGACGCTCGGCTTGCTGGCCAAGTTGTCCATCTTGTCGCGCCAAAAAGTTGGGCTGTTGCCGACGGTTGTCACCACCCACGAAGACATCACTCGACTGTTGCAGTCGATGGGCTTTGATCAAGTGTTCAACATAGTGGATCGACCGATCCCGTGTCCTGAGTGCCTGACCGACTTGCCGTCGCAGGATCAGTCCGAAGAAGTGGTGAAGGCCAAAGTGCTGGAAGCGCACAAGATACTGATGGGCTTGAACGACTCTAATCGCGAAGCGTTTCACGACCTGGTCAATGCCCTGGAGCGGCACTGATAGCGACACTGCTGAAGCCATTGATGCGCGGGAATTAAAAAGGGCGGACCTGTGAAGGTGCCGCCCTTTGATGCATTCAGGCCTTGGCGGCGAGTAATGCTTCGAGTTTTTCCTGATCCCGTGCGAACTGACGAATGCCTTCAGCCAGTTTTTCGGTGGCCATCGCATCTTCGTTCGAGGCCCAGCGGAACTGGTTTTCGCTCAAGCTCTGACGTTTCTCTCCGGCATTGCCCGGCGCCAGTTTGCGCTCCAGCGTACCGTTATCATTCGACAGCTGCTCAAGCAAGTCCGGGCTGATGGTCAGGCGATCACAACCGGCCAGGAGCTCGATCTGGCTGAGGTTGCGGAAGCTCGCACCCATGACCACGGTCTTGTAGTCATTGGATTTGTAGTAGTTGTAGATCCGGGTGACCGATTGCACGCCAGGGTCTTCAGCGCCAAGAAAATCATGGCCAGCCGACTTTTTGTACCAGTCGTAAATCCGCCCTACGAACGGCGAAATCAAGAACACGCCAGCCTCGGCGCAGGCCACCGCTTGAGCAAACGAGAACAGCAGCGTGAGGTTGGTCTGGATACCGTCGCGTTCGAGCTTCTCGGCGGCACGAATGCCTTCCCAGGTCGACGCCAGCTTGATCAGTATCCGGTCGCGGCCAATGCCGGCATCATCGTAAAGGCCAACCAGACGCTCGGCACGTTTGATCATGGCATCAGTGTCGAATGACAGCCGGGAGTCCACTTCAGTGGAAACGCGACCAGGTACCACGTTGAGAATCTTTTGCCCGATCGCGACAGCAAACCGGTCGCAAGCGAGTCCAATATCGTTTTTGCTACCGCTGAAAGCATCGGCGAGCAGTCCGGCGTTGTTCGAACTGGAGGCGGCCTTGAGCAGCAGGGAAGGGTTGGTCGTCGCATCCACCGGCTTGAGGCGGGCGATGGCATCAAAATCGCCAGTATCAGCGACCACAGTAGTCATTTGCTTGAGTTGATCCAGCTTGGAAGTCATGAGCGTGCTCTGTCCTGTGCGGTTAGAAGACATTACCCGAGCGCTGCCAGCCACTCAAGGGCGCATCCTTATCGGCGCTCCAAGAGGCGGATAAGCGATCCAGAATCCTTTGAACCCGATCTGTACCGGTTGTTCCCCAAGCGACGCTGTAACTACCGACCTTCGAGCAGCTGCGCCGCCTGATCCAGCAACGCCAGCGGGTCCTTTGCCTTATGGATATCGACTGACAGCAATTGCCGAAAGCGCCGAGCCCCTGGAAAACCCGTGCCCAGCCCCAGCACATGCCGAGTGATGTGATGCATCGAGCCGCCGCTGGCAATATGCGCAGCTATATAAGGCCGCAACGCCGCCAGCGACTCCGCCCGGGAAATCACCGGCGCGGTGCTGCCAAATAACTGCTGATCGACCTCGGCCAACATATAAGGGTTGTGATAAGCCTCACGCCCCAACATCACGCCGTCGAACACCTGCAAATGCTCACGGCATTGGTCCAGCGTCTTGATCCCGCCGTTGAGGATGATTTCCAGATCAGGAAAATCCGCCTTCAACTGCGCGGCTACGTCATAGCGCAGCGGCGGAATATCGCGGTTCTCCTTAGGCGACAATCCCTCAAGAATCGCAATCCGCGCATGCACGGTAAAACTCGTGCAACCCGCCTCGCTTACCTGTCCGACAAAATCACACAACTGCGCGTAACTGTCCCGACCATTGATCCCGATCCGATGCTTCACCGTCATCGGGATCGACACCGCATCCAGCATCGCCTTGACACAATCCGCCACCAACCCCGGATGCGCCATCAGCACCGCGCCAATCAAATTGTTCTGCACCCGATCACTCGGACAGCCCACATTCAGATTGACCTCGTCGTAGCCTACGGCTTCAGCCAAACGCGCGCAGGCCGCCAAGTCGGCAGGAACACTCCCGCCCAACTGCAGAGCCAACGGGTGCTCTGCTTCGTCGTGCTGCAGGAAACGAGCGTGATCCCCATTGAGAAGCGCGCCGGTCGTGACCATTTCCGTGTACAGCAGAGCGTTTTTCGACAACAGACGCAGGAAAAAGCGGCAATGGTGATCGGTCCAATCCATCATCGGGGCCACGGAGAAGCGGCGGGAGAAGGATTGGGGTGTTGCCGTGGCGAGATTTAGGGGCATTGGGTATCTAGGTGGATGAGGCGGGAGACGAAAGTTTATCAGGAATGGCGTCGGAAGGTGGGGAGGCAGATCCGTGCAATCAGGTGCCTATCTATACAAACGGGCCCACTGCATTTAAACAATCCATCCGACCCAAAAATTTCATAGGTATCAAGGTTTAGGGCTGGCCAAGGGAATGCCGGCAACGCTCAGTCGCTTGAGTATTTCAAAGAGGAGGTCGCTCTTGGTCGCGCTAACGATTCTAGGGCTATTGACATAACCGGTGATGGTTAACGTGATGCCATCAGGCGTCAGTTTGCTGAATCTTACCGAAGGTGAGGGTTTGTCGAGAATGATTTTGTGTTCGTCATAGGCAGCCAGTAACAGGCTTTTGACTTGTTCCGGATCGATATCAAGTGGAAAGATGAGCTCAAGTGTGGCTACACCTAGAGAACTACCGCCCATGGTCACGTTGCGCAGGTTTTGTGAGATCAATTGGGAGTTAGGGACAATGACGATCGACCGATCGCTGAGTTGAATTTCTGTGGCCCTCACATTGATCCGTCGGATATCCCCTTCGACTCCGCTGATGCTTATCAGGTCGCCGACTTTGACTGGGCGCTCGGTGAGCAGGATGATTCCAGAGACGAAATTCTTGACGATTTCCTGCAGGCCGAAGCCGATACCCACTGACAAGGCACTGACTATCCAGGCAAGACTTTGCCACTCGACCCCAAGGGTAGACAAGGTCAGCAGAATGACCACGGCGTAACTAATGTTGCTGAACAACGTGCTCAGCGAGGCGCACATGCCCGGGTCCATATCTGTTTTAGGCAATAGCTCTGTGTCTAGCCACTTGCTTAGCGTTCGAACCATATAAACGCCTATGGCAAGGGCCAGGCCGGCGTGCCAGAGGTGTGCCGGAATAATATTCAGTTTGCGCAGTCCGTCGCCACCGAGCACCCCGAAGATGCTGTGAACCAGTTGTCCAAGCGTGCTACCGACCCCGCCCACGAACAGCGCAATGACCGCGAGCAACAATAGCAGTGCTCTGCCTGCACCCGACAAAACGATCGCTACCTGCTCCAGGCGTACGTCACCAATGCCCAATAGTTGCTTGATGGCTTTGCCACTTGAGTGTTTGGGCGAAAAAACGTTATCGCAGGTATCTTTGAGTAGTTGTGTCAGCAGATAGAAACTGGACAGGACAATATAAATCCACACCAGTTCGTAAGTAAGAAACCTTGCCAGAGAGGTGTAGCCAATCAACAAGGAGAGCAGCGACAGCACGACGACGATGCTCGCGCTGGCATAAATCAGTCCGGCGAAGATAGTACTTGATTCAGGCGGTTCACTTGCCGCCGCCGCCATCATTCTTCGGGTGTGATTTACACGCAGCAGCAACGCGCCAATGGTTAGCGCTACACCCATTGCCACCACGCCACGCCCAAAAATAATGACCTGTGAACTCATGTCGGCCACGTTGCTCATCTGTACCAGAGAAACGAGCACCATGAGCAGAGCTGCCAATCTGCGTGGAAAAGGCTTTATGGCCAGCGCCACCGGATCGGCAATAGAGGGTAAGCGCCAGGATGGATGCCGAGTGGATAACAAGGCTCGGCTCAGGCCGGTAATCATGGCGCATGTATAGGCCAGCTTTTCGAGTTCGTCAGAGAAACTCTGCAGTGTCGGCGTCAATTGATGCTGTCGGGTAAGGACAAAATACACCAGCTGAACCGCACAGACGGTGGTCAATACGGTCGCCAGTGTTGTTGTCAGCGCCAGTGAGCTGCGCCGCAGCCGCTCTTCGGGTAACCAGTGGATGCAAACCCACGTCAGTCCCCACTCAGCCAACCTGCGACCCAAGGTCCATACCGCCAGGGCTAACAGCAGCAGTGTAACGGACATCGTTCGCTGCTCCGGCTGCCACGCTACCCGTACGGCAGACGCGGCCTGCTCAAGGAAAGCATTCAGGTGCTGCTTGTCCTCGGCAAGGGGGGCAAATAACGGTGACCAGAACCGGGAGCCCAGGATGCTGCCGGTGCGTAACGCCAGTTCAGTTCCCAACTGACTTCGACGAATACCGGCAATTTGGATGCTGAGATTAACGGCGTTCTCTTTGATACCTTCCAGCAGTTTCAAGTCGCCGTCTAACAGGGATTTTCGAGCGGTGAGGTAGGACCGTTGTTGTGCGATGTCAGGTTTTTCCATCGTCGCGTCATCGGTGGGTACGGGTCCTAATACGTCCAGCTGGGCCTGTATCTTTGCCTGTTCAGGAAGTAGCGAGGCGACCCGTTGGTCTATGTCACTGACCAGGTCTTGTACGGGGTCCTGAAGCCCTACCAGCTGAGTGTAATTGGTCGTGACCGACACTTGTTGTTTGAGAGTGTTCAGTCGGAGCCGTAGTGTTTGCAGGTCGCTTTGGGGAACTGCTGATGTGAACGCCTCCTCATACGTTACCGAGGTGTCCGCGATGTTAGCGGCAGGAAGCGTCCCGGATGCCACGCCAAGCAGCAGTAGGCAGATCAGTTTCAAGGCAGAGCGCATGGGAGGGCCCGGCTCGCTGTTTTAGTCGCCCTTTCCCCGGACCATGGATGAGCCACATCAAGCACCTCCTCGCTGAACGTAATTGCGTGAGTCTAGGTGACGATCACGAGGTTTCCACATGGACACGATCGAATGGAGGTGTTCTTCGTTACGCCGCTGCGCTCAATTTCTGTGTTGGCGGCCCCAGAACTGTTCCGACAACAGTTGCAGATGCTTGGCCAGTCCGGCGACATGGTCAGAGGCGGTGCGGCTCTGGGTGCTGGCGACTACATTGCTGTCGGTAGCCATGCGAATGCCATCAAGACTGGACTGAATATGGTCACCCATTGCGCTTTGCTCCTCCACTGCGGCAGCTATCTGCACACTCATCTCGCTGATATCACTGACCCGCTGGTTGATCCCGTCTAGCGCCTTGGTGGCCAGTAGTGCCTGTTCGACGCTGACCCCGGCTATCCGGTGACTGCGTTGCATGGCGGCCACAGCATCGCCGGTCGAACAGCGTAGGGTGTCGATGATGCTTTGGATTTCTTCGGTGGAGTGCTGGGTGCGTGAGGCCAACCCACGCACTTCGTCAGCGACAACAGCGAAGCCGCGTCCAGCCTCGCCAGCGCGGGCTGCCTCAATGGCAGCATTAAGGGCGAGCAGATTCGTTTGCTTGGCGATGCTCTGGATCACCTCCAACACACGGTTTATGTCTTGGCTTTGCAGTTCCAGTTGGTTGATCGCCGAGCTGGTCTGCTGCACCTCGTCGGCCAGGTGGTTGATGTGTTGGCAGGTTTGCTCGACCAGTTGCAGACCAAGGTTGGTTTCTTGATCGGCTAAACTGACCGCGCTGGCGGTTAGCTGAGCATTGCGCGCCACTTCTTGCACGCTGTTGGACATCTGGGAGACCGCGCTGACCACCTGAGCAGTTTCTCCCTGTTGCTGCAGGGTGGCTCTGCTGCTGCCGCCCACCGCGGCGACTAGCTCGCCTGCTTCCTTGTTCAATTGACAGGCCGAGTCGGCGATACGCCCGACGACGGCGCGGGTTTCAGCGTCGAGCATATGGAGGGCGAAATCAATTTGTCCAAATTGATCGCGGCGGCCGCTATACAGGGCCTGGCTCAGCGGATTGTCGGCGATGTTATGAGCCTTGCGGGCGAGGGCGTCGAGGGGCTGCAGGTTGTAGCGCAACAACCCACCGAGCAGCAGGCTGAACAGCGGAGCCGCGACGAGCGCATTGATCCAGGATAAGGCCCCGACGAGGACTAGAGCGGCAAAGCCGAGCAAGTTCAGCCCGGCCACAGTAAGCGCCAGGCGCAAGCCCACGGACAGCCTTGGCGGACGCAGGCAGCGTGGCTTTCCACCGCTGCGTAGCTCGGCATAGAGGCGCTCGGCGGCGCTTACCCATTCCTTTTTTGGTTGTGTACGCACGGACTGATATTCAACAACTTCGCCGTTACGCAACATGGGCATCGCGTAGGCACTGACCCAGTAGTGGTCGCCGTTTTTGCAACGATTCTTGACCATTCCCATCCACGAGCGCCCGGATTTGAGCGTCTGCCACATGTGCGAAAAGGCCTCCGGCGGCATGTCTGGGTGGCGCACGATATTGTGATTGACGCCGAGCAACTCGGCCTCGCTATAGCCGCTGATACCTATGAAGTCGGGGTTGACGTAGGTGACAGCGCCCTTGGGGTCGGTTGTGGAAAGAATATTCGCGCTGGTGCTGAATTCGACTGCGCGACCACTTACCGGGAGATTGATTTTCATTGTTCTGCCTCCGTAGCTGCGGGGTCATAAATGGGTGTCTGTTGCGCGTCCGGCAGTAGGCACCAGAGACCTTCGAAACAGTCCTCTCCGCTGAACAACTGTTGCAGCTTGGCGGCGGGTCTTGGTCGACTAAACCAGTAGCCTTGGGCGTAGTGACAGCCTTCACCGACAACGAAGTCGAGTTGTGCGTCGCTTTCGACACCCTCAGCCACCACCTCCATGCCGAGACTACGGCCGAGGCCAATGATTGCTCGGCTGATCGTGATCAGTTCGCTATCGTCCGGGGTGCCGCCGATGAAGCTTTTGTCCACCTTGAGGATGTGCAACGGGAATCGCTTGAGATAGCCGAGGGAGGAGTAACCGGTGCCGAAGTCGTCGAGTGCCAACTGCACGCCAAGGCTGGCCAACTCGTTCAGGCAGGACAGCGTCTCCGCGTTGTCATGCATGAGTAGGCTTTCGGTAATCTCCAGAATCAGGCTGGAGGGTGGCAAGCCGCTGTCTTGCAGGATGTCTATCAGCCGGGGGACGAAATCGGCTTGTTGCAACTGGCGGCTAGAGATGTTGACCGAGCAGCGCAGGCCTCCCTGGCCGGTCAGTTGCCAGGCACGCGTCTGTCGGCAGGCTTGGCGCAATACCCATTCAC
The DNA here is from genome assembly GCF_056680355.1 of Pseudomonas sp. ASL8. Taxonomy (NCBI): domain Bacteria; kingdom Pseudomonadati; phylum Pseudomonadota; class Gammaproteobacteria; order Pseudomonadales; family Pseudomonadaceae; genus Pseudomonas; species Pseudomonas sp. ASL8. The sequence continues at coordinate 3,810,941 of NZ_CM155278.1, forward strand.
CGACGTGGATGATCTCTCCAGACTCCTCCAGCGCAGGGATGAACTCCAGTGGCGAGATCAAGCGCTCGCCATGCCGCCAGCGTAATAGTGCTTCGACCCCGGTCAGGTGCACGTGGTCCTGATCAATTCGGCAGATCGGCTGGTAATGCAGTTCGAACTCGTCGTTTTGCAGCGCCTGGCCCAGAGATGACTCCAGTTCCAGATGGTGCTGTGCGACGATCTGCAGTCCCTCAGTGTAACGGGCGAACTGCGCCTTCCCGGCCGCTTTGGCGCGGTAGAGCGCAAGGTCGGCGGCCTGCAGGGTATCCAGCGTTGTGCCTTCGTCCTGCAGCGGGGTGATGCCGATGCTGGCGCTGACCACCAAGGTTCGATTATCCAGATGCAGTGGCTGACGCAGGCTATCGAGGAGGCGCTGGGCCACATGCTCGGCATCGCTGCTGCAGGCGAGGTCGTCAAGTAGCACGATGAATTCGTCGCCACCGAAGCGGAACAGTTGATCGCCAGGGCGAAGGCAGCCATTCAGGCGTTTCGCCACCTCGACCAATACGTGATCACCGGCGCGGTGACCGAGGCTATCGTTGATCAGCTTGAAGCGGTCGAGATCGATGAACAGTAGCGCAGCTTCACGTGTGCCGTTGTTGCCCTGGCGTAAGAGGGCATGCTGCAACTGCTCGTCAAAGCGCATACGGTTGGCCAGGCCGGTCAGCGAGTCATGGCGGGCGGTATGCTTGAGGCGCTGCTCCGCACCTTTGTATGCGCTGATATCGGATTGCGAGCCCGCCATGCGCAGCTGGCCGGGTGTGGTCACGTCTGCTACGCCACGTACCAGCACCCAGATATAGCTACTGTCGTGCTGGCGGATACGGTATTCATGATGAAAAGAGGGCGTCTGCCCCTTTAAATGTGCGTCGATGGCCTGGTGAAAGTCTGGCAGGTCGTCTGGATGTATTCGGCTGAACCAACTAGCGCTGGTCTCGCCGATGCTGTCTCGGCTGAGACCGAGCATGCTTGCCCATCGCTCGGAAACATACAGTCGATCCTGGTCGACATGCCAGTCCCAAAGCCCGTCGTTGGCGCCGCGCAGAGCGCGCGCGAAGCGAGCCTCACTGTCTTCCAGAGCCTTGTGCTGAGCGGCACTGTAAGTGTCGATGGCGAGGGATATGTCGAAAAAAACCGCTTTCAACAGGCTCGAGTAGAGGGTGATGCTGCGGTCATCGTCAAACAAGCTCGATAGCATGTCGTCGAGGTAAAGGCGATAACCGCCGAGGTACCACTTTAATTCCAGACCGACCTTCTGATGAATCACTCCAATACGCAGTCGGCCGTTGACGTAGTCGTCATCATAAGGGCCGGCCCATAAGCGCTGGTAATACTCAATCTGGCTCTGCTTCAGACGGGCAGTGACCTCTGGCATGCGCAGCAGTGCGGACGGCGTGGCGAACTGTTCCAAGTGGCGGTACAAGTGATCGACGAACGCTTGCTGCGCTGGTGCCATCCGCTGTGCTGCTGCGCTTAGGCGCTTGGCATCCTCCTCTTGCCAGTCGAGAAAACGGAAGCGTTCGGCGATCTCCTCAGGATTGAGACGGGTACGTTTCAGCAACTCGGCAAGATCGTTTGTTATTTTCATCCTTGTCCCTTGAGTCCCCAAATGGGCTTTTTTCGGCCAAAAAAAAACGCCATGACGGCGCGTTCCAATTAAGAACTGGCGTCATGGCGCTTCGTCTTTCAGGCCCATTGTCCTGCTCGGCAAAGCCGGTCCCCGCAGCGAGCGGAACCTACTAGTAGTGGCATAAATACATTATTCCGAACTGCCTGACAACTCTCGCGAAAGAACGACCAGTCGCTGTCTTAGTAGTCCTAGCTCACGGGATTTAAAGGCGTGTCGTGAGCGCTCCAGCGTTTCGATGGCCTCAATCAGCGCGGCCTGAACCCGCCCGGCGTTGCTAAGGTGCGATTCGCCGAGCCAGCGGCAAAAAGGAGCCTGACTACAATCATCCGGCGCGCTGAGCACTTCGCAGTCGGGTGCTATGGTTGCCATCTGGCCGCGCAGCGTGTTGGCGAGTACATGGTCATTGCAGATAATCCGGGCCGGCGGGCTGGAGCTACACATAACTCGGCTATTTCCTTGCTCAGTCAAACGTACTGTTTATAGCGCCGTCGGTCATGGGCCATTGATTCAGATCAGCTTAAAAGCAAATTGGAAAAACTAGGGGCGCCTCTCTCCCACACAGGTGCTCGCCCTGGATTTGGCTACTGACCGAGTCTGCCCAGTGTGTCGCGTATGGGCTCAAGTGATACGCCGATCAAACCATCGAGCGGTCTGTTCAGTTCCTCGACCAGAAGAATCGCCGCGGAGGTTGATAGTGCGCACATCATTAGTACGGCCAAAATGGTGCCGTTACGGGGCGCGAACAAGCCAAAGGTGCCGAAGATAATGGACAGCCACGACACTAGAATCGCAAGCATCGTAAACGGGATCGAGCCATTTGCCTGAAGGAGTGCCAGCCAGCGGGTAGCAAACACTTCATCCATGACCAGCAAGGCACGTGCCTTGAGCGCACGCTGAGCATCATTGCCGGGGGAAAGGGCTTCCACCTTGCGCTGCAGTTCTTCAGAACGGTTTATCGCCTCGGGGCTGTCGAGCTTTGCGATCTGTGACGCATCGCGTGATGCAAGCACCTGCATGACGCCCGCGTAGTTATGCTTTAGCAGGCTGCGGATTTCTTGGGTGTCCGGCCCATATCGGGACAACACACGGTCGAATTGAACGACCTTGGCCGCCGTTCCCACGAGCTCGGCGCTGGTCGTATCGAAAGTGCCTTTGGCTGACGAGACCAGAAGGCCAAGCACCAGAGCGGCCATTGTCGCGATCAGGCCTGTGGCGAGTTTCACTACGCTGATGGATTCATCGCTCAGGTGTTGAGAGGGCAGCCGCCCGCGCAGATACGAACCCAGCAGCGCGCTACCGAACAGGCAGATGAAAACGACTGACGCGATCATCAGATGATTCAAGTTCAACCTCCATTGTCGTTGTCGTTGTCTTCAGGCTGTTCGGTAGAGTCATGATAGTAGACGGCCGGGCGGTGTTAAGGCGTCGGATAGCGTTTGAATATTCAGCCACCGCTCAGCGATACCGCCCGCGTACCGTCGGCGCTAGAGCAGGGTGCTATTCTCGGTTTTTCGGGGTGAAGGTCGAATTTCTTCCGCCGCTCGGGTGTCTGTCTCATGTCAGTGTTGGCTTTTCGCGGTGCGCGAGCCTTATCGAAGCCTCTTTTTTGGAGAATCGCTCAATGAAAGCTATCAAGATCACGCTGCCTGCGTCACTGGAAAACCTTCAACTGGTCGAGCTACCCGATCCTGGACAACCCGCTGCCGGGCAGATTCGTGTGCGCATTCATGCGTGCTCATTGAATTTTCACGATTACGCGGTAGTGACCGGCATGATGCCGACCGCCGATGGGCGTATCCCAATGGCCGATGGCGCGGGGTTGGTGGAGGCCGTGGGTGAGGGTGTCGGCGAGTTCAAGGTCGGCGACCATGTCGTCTCGTGTTTTTTCCCGAGCTGGGAAACCGGCGGTGCCGCGATTGCCGACTTCAGCACGACACCCGGCGATGGCGTGGATGGTTATGCCCGCGAGGTGGTGGTTAAGCCAAGTCACTGGTTCACGCTGGCGCCTGCGGGTTACAGCCATGTGCAAGCCGCCACATTGACCACGGCAGGGCTTACCGCCTGGCGGGCACTTGTCGTCGATGGTGGGCTCAAGGCGGGTGACAGTGTGTTGGTGCTGGGCACCGGGGGCGTGTCGATTTTTGCCTTGCAAATGGCCAAGGCGATGGGCGCAACGGTGATTGCCACCTCGTCGTCAGACGCCAAGCTGGCCAAGGTTCGAGAGCTGGGTGCAGACCACACGATCAACTACCGCCATCAGCCCGAGTGGGGCAACGAAGTGCTCAAACTGACCGGCGGCCGAGGGGTGGACCACGTCATCGAAGTCGGCGGTCCGGGCACGCTGCCTCAATCAATAATCGCGTGCCGTATTGGTGGGCATATCGCCCTGATCGGCGTCCTCACAGGATGGGAAGGTCCGGTGCCGACGGCGGCATTGATGGCCAAACAACAACGTCTGCAGGGGTTGATCGTGGGCAGCCGGCAGAACCAGCGGGACATGGTGCGCGGGCTTGAAGCGACGGGTATCAAACCGGTGATCGACAGCACCTTCGTGCTGACTGATATCGGTAGGGCCTTCGCCCATGAAGCGTCGGGTGCTCACCTGGGGAAAATCTGTCTCGCGTTCTAAGTTCTGTTGATGTGACACGAAAAATCCGAGAGCCGCCACCCTGAGAGGTGACGGGCTCGAATATACATATTGAGATATCTCAATATGTATATTATGGTGGCCGCTGTTATTAATCAGTACCCGTGATTCATAAGGATTCCACGTTGAAACACTCGACTCTATTCAGCAGCACCGAACTCGGCCCTTATACCCTGAAAAACCGGGTGGTCCTGCCACCGTTAACCCGCTCCCGCAGCTCGCAGCCAGGCAATGTGCCGAATGACCTCATGGCGACCTACTATTCCCAGCGCAGTGGTGCGGGCTTCATGGTCACTGAAGGTACCCAGATTGAACCAAGAGGGCAGGGTTACGCCTGGACACCGGGCATCCACACTGCAGAACAGATCGAGGGCTGGCGCAAGGTGACAACCAAGGTGCACGCCGACGGCGGAGTCATCTTCGCCCAACTCTGGCATGTCGGCAGGGTCTCGCATGTTTCGCTACAACCAGACGGTGGCGCGCCGGTAGCGCCCTCGGCGATTGCCGCACAAGGGGTCAGCGTATTTGTCGAAACAGGACCGGGTACGGGTGAGTTAAGCGCGCCGTCCCAGCCACGAGCGCTGACACGTGAAGAGATCGCAGAGCTGGTTTCGTTCTATGCGCAAGCTGCACAGAATGCGATGGATGCGGGCTTTGATGGCGTTGAGATCCACAGTGCCAATGGTTATCTGATCAACCAGTTCATCTCTAAGCACAGCAACCAGCGTGAGGATGAATACGGCGGTAGCCTGGACAACCGTTTGCGCTTTCTCAGGGAGGTGACTCAAGCGGTAGCCGATCGCGTGGGCAAGGATCGTGTGGGGGTGCGTTTCTCGCCGCTGTTTCAAAGCACCGACGAAGCGCGCGTCTACCTCGGGCTGGTTGAAGACGACCCTCATGCAACCTACATCGCAGCGATCAAGGTACTGGAAGGCATCGGCATCGCCTACTTGTCGCTGGCCGAGGCTGACTGGGACGACGCACCGCAGTTACCGGCGAGTTTTCGTCACGCGGCTCGCGCTGCGTTCAGTGGTCGCATCATCTACGCAGGCAAATACACGGCAGTGCGCGGTGAGAAAGCTATCGGCGAGGGCTGGAGTGACCTGATCGCATTTGGACGGCCCTTTATCGCCAACCCGGATTTGCCGCAGCGCATCGCCAATGGCTGGCCGCTGAATCTGGCTGATCCCGCCAGCCTCTATGGCGGCACTGCGATGGGGTATACCGACTATCCCTGCCACGGCGTTTAAGCATCGGACGCGTCACGAGGGGCGGTGCGCTGTATTTTCGGCGCAGATATCGTAATATCTCGAAAAGCAGATGCGAATGACCTATGAGTATTGATATCAGCGAAGCCCTGAAGGCACTGGACAACCCCACTCGGTTGTCCATTCTTGCGTGGCTCAAAGAGCCCCGTAAAAACTTCCCCGAGCAAGAGGTCAATGCCGATGAAGTCGGTGTTTGCGTGAGCATCATTCAGGCGCGGGCCAACTTATCGCAATCAACGGTTTCGCTTTACCTCGCCGCGCTGCAAAGGGCGCAACTGGTAACGTCGCAGCGCATTGGCCCGTGGACGTATTACAAGCGCCACGAGCAGAACATCGAACAATTCCAGCAAGCACTCAAAGCGCTCATTTGAGTGTGCTGTCTGTTGGCGTAGTGCTTAACGGAATCAACAGCCCGCTGTCTTTGATTATTCAGGATACCGATTACTTCAAACAGCACAGCGACCCCTAGCACGATGACACGGCGTTGCTATTTATCGAGAAAGTCGATGGGCCGCTCTACCCAGTCATGCGCAGTGTCAGTGTAGGCGCCGAGTACGCTGACTTCAGCGATTGATGCCGCCTTAGCTACCTCAATGATGTCTAAGGTGTAAGTCCCTCGATGTGTGAAATGGTCTATGGTTGTTTCACACATTAAGGGAGATTTGACATGCATAAAGTTCTGGTTGCGTTTGATGGCTCGGAGCCTTCAAAGCGTGCTCTGCAGTACGTGATCGACCTTTTTCGCGACAGTGCGCGGCCCTTGGAGATTCATGTTTTTAATGCGCAGTATGGGCCGGTTATGTACGGGGACTACTTTACGAGCGGCATGGTCGAAGACGTCAACGAAGGGCTTTTGACCAAGGCCAACAGTGTGCTTGAAGAGGCCGCGATTTTATTGTCGGCTGCTGGCGTTGCCCATGAAACCCATGCGGCCCTTGGCAATGTGGCGGAGCAGGTCAATGAGGCAGTCAAGCGGTTGGGGTGCGATACCGTGGTCATGGGGACGCGAGGCTTGGGCAGCTTCGGCGGATTACTGCTGGGTTCGGTAGCGAACCGGGTCATTCACGAGGTATCGGTTCCGGTGGTGCTGGTGAAGTAGCAATAACGTCGTTGTGTCATAAGCGGGGTAGGGCGCGGACGGTACTACGGTCCCATGTTACCCCGCGTTAACTCATTGAAACGTTCTAACCGGTTTTGACACTTCCGCCACGGTGGCGTTATCGCAATTGATAAACAAGGATGAATTAAGCCAGCGCGGGTCGGGGTAATAAGAGAATAGCAACTGGCCATCTTTCATTGAATCGATGAGTTGATGAGCAATTGCCGGTCGCACGGCCGGGCAACCTAAACTTCTGCCAATACGGCCATTCGAACGCGCTAGATCACCGCTGACATAGGGTGCTCCATGAATCACAATCGCTCGGTCGAGGGCATTATCATTGAAACCGGGTTCTAACCCTTCCATGCGCAATGAGTAACCGTTATGGCCGAGGTACGTCGCACGCGTCCTGTACAGGCCCAGGCTGGTGGCCATGCTTTGATTCTGGTTGGAAAATTGACGGGCCATGTTTTCGCCGCTGTTCCGGCCGTGCGCAACCAGTTCATGGAACAGTAGTGTGCGGCGTTGCAGGTCAAACACCCACAGTCGCTGTTCGGTGGAGGGCAGTGAGTAATCAATGACGGCGAGTCTTTGCGCAGGCGATTCGCCTTGTGCCCGCCTGCACTGAGAGGCATGGACAGCCAGCGCAATAACCTTGGCGTTAGCATCGGGTGCGGCTTTGACCAGCGCGACCTCAAGCGAATCGGCGTACGCTATCTCGGCAGAGAGGGATATCAGAAGCATGAAGGCCATTAAAAAGCCAAAGCGGTCGAGCGTCATGTGGGTTGTCTCATGGCTATTTATACGAGCCTAGCAGTGTTAGGAATGCTAGCTTTCCATTGATACGAGAAACTAAGGACGTCCATGCTGCAACTATCAAACTTATCCATGTTAAGCCGCGTCTTTTTTATGGGAGTCCTGATAAGCAACTCAGCGACGGCAGAGCCTTTGCCTGTCTCGGCGACAACCATAGCACACAGCGTCAGTGACGTTGCGCCAGCCGACGAGGTGGCACAGACGATCCAGTCCACGCTCGCCCCGTCGGGCGCAACGCCTTCTTCCCCTCTGCCCGCCACCCCACCCCGCCACCAACGGCTGGAGGTCGGTCGTGCGGTCGTCGATTTTTATGCTCAACGTAACTTTAGTGCTGCCTGGACGAACGTTAGCGACGTCGCGCAGTTGTTGAAGAGCCTGAACGACATTCAGGCCGACGGCCTGGACCCTCGTGATTTCCGTATTGATGAGCTGGCCAAGGCCGCAGGGTTGATGCACGCAGCGACGCCGTCCCCGGCGCAACGCGCCATGTTTGATATTACGGCTACCCGTGCCTACATCGCAGCGCTGCTCCAGCTGCGGCGCGGCAAAGTCGATCCCTCTCGTTTGGAAATACACTGGAACTTCGACCCGGTCGATGTCGACCCGCGGGAAGATCTCAAAGACTTGTTTGTTGCCGTCGAAAACCATGACGTCGCACGTGCATTCAATCAGGCGCCGCCACAAGATGCTATTTACAGCCGGCTGCGAGAGGGGTTGGCACAACTTCGTCAGCGTCGAGACTCGGGTGGCTGGCCGCTGGTTCCTGTCGGGCAGGCACTCAAGCCAGGCGTTGCCGGCGCTTCAGTCGCAGCGCTGCGAGCCCGTTTGGCGGCAGGTGGTTATCTGGACGAGCAAGTGGCAACGCGGACTGACTACGACGACGTCGTTAAAACGGCGGTTAAACAGTTTCAGTCCGAGCACTACCTTCCCGTGGATGGCACCGCCGGTGCGGCAACACTTGCGGCGCTGAATATACCCATAGGCGCGCGTATAGACCAAGTCCGCGTGAACATGGAACGGGCGCGTTGGCTATTGTATAAACTTCAGGGCACGTTCGTCGTTGTTGATATCGCCGGGTACAAGATTGCGTTCTACCGTGACGGCAAAGTTATCTGGCGTTCTCGTGTGCAGGTCGGTAAACCTTTCCGCAGTACGCCGGTCTTTCAATCCGAGATTACGCACATAACATTTAACCCCACGTGGACAGTTCCACCGACCATTCTTACTAATGATGTTCTTCCCAAGATTCTAAAGGACCCTCATTACCTTGACGCAAACCGTATTCGCGTCCTTGACCGTCAAGGGACTGTCCTGAATCCATCAACCGTTGATTGGCATAACCCGCGCGGCATCACACTGCGCCAGGATGCTGGCCCGGACAGCTCTCTTGGCCAGGTTGCCATACGGTTTCCAAATGAGTATTCGGTGTATCTCCACGACACGCCACATCGAGAGTTGTTCGCCCAGGCACGCCGCGCGACAAGTTCAGGCTGTATCAGGGTTGAAAACCCGCTTCAGTTGGTAGAGTTGTTGTTTAACGACCCGGTTCGCTGGAACGCCGCGGGTATTCAGGCTCAACTGGCCAACGGCATTACAGAAAATATCAGGCTCCCCGTGAAGGTGCCTGTGCTGCTGGCCTATTGGACAGTGGGCCTGGGTGATGATGGTCGAGTGACGTTTAAACCTGACGTGTACGGGTACGACTCCCCCGTGTTGCGAGCGCTGAATCAACCTTTAGATCCGTCCGTTCTGGCGTTGCCGCGTGTAGGATTTTCTGATGCGGCGACGTGGCAAAACGAGGCCCCGAAGCCCTCTCGATAACCGTCGACACGGCCTTGACTGAAGCCGGTGCATGATCTAATCCATGTCTCGGTGTTGGTGCGGCGCATTGTCGACAATAGTCTAATGACATTTGACATTTATGGGGATTGGTCGTAATTTTCCGCCATCTAATTGCCAATGTGTCGACAATGTAATGGAAGATCTTGCAGAAACTCAGGTTGTAGGCGAGGAGTCCGGCACCCTCTCCGAGCATGTGTTCCGGCGTATCCAGTCGGCCATCGTGCGGGGTGAGATCGCGCCCGGCAGCAAGATTTCCGAGCCAGAGCTGGCACGCGCCTACGGCATCAGCCGGGGACCGCTGCGTGAAGCGATCCATCGCCTGGAAGGGCAGCGTTTGTTGGTGCGTATTCCCCATGTGGGCGCTCGTGTGGTTTCCCTGAGCCACGCCGAGCTCATCGAGCTGTATGAAATTCGCGAATCGCTGGAAGGCATGGCCTGTCGTCTGGCTGCCGAACGCATGACCGTCGAAGAGATCGACGAATTGCGCCGCGTTCTCGATACCCACGAACAAGATGCCGCTTTTAAGGCGGGCGTGGGCTACTACCAGCAAGAAGGCGATTTCGACTTCCATTACCGGATCATTCAAGGCAGCGGCAACCGCACGCTGACCCAAATGCTCTGTGGCGAGCTTTATCAACTGGTGCGTATGTACCGCATTCAGTTCTCTGCGACGCCCAATCGTCCGCGTCAGGCATTTGCCGAACACCACCGTATTCTTGATGCCATTGCCGAGCGTGACGGCGAACTGGCCGAATTGTTAATGCGCCGCCATATCAGCGCATCCAAACGCAACATCGAGCGCCATTATCAGGCCGCTCCCCAACCGACAGCCCGAGGTGAAAAATGAGTTCCGCCAAAACTACTCCCGGTCAACGTTTCCGTGATGCCGTCGCCAGCGAACATCCATTGCAAGTGGTAGGCGCGATCAATGCCAACCACGCACTGCTGGCCAAGCGCGCCGGTTTCAAAGCCATCTATCTTTCGGGTGGCGGCGTGGCAGCAGGTTCGCTCGGCTTGCCGGACCTGGGCATCACTGGCCTGGATGACGTGCTGACCGACGTACGTCGTATCACCGATGTCTGCGACTTGCCGCTGTTGGTGGACGTGGATACCGGTTTCGGCTCTTCCGCGTTCAACGTGGCGCGTACAGTCAAGTCGATGATCAAGTTCGGCGCAGCAGCGATTCATATCGAAGATCAGGTCGGCGCCAAGCGTTGCGGCCATCGCCCGAACAAAGAAATCGTTTCCCTGCAAGAGATGGTCGACCGTATCAAGGCAGCCGTCGATGCGCGTACCGATGATAGCTTCGTGATCATGGCGCGTACCGATGCACTGGCCGTCGAAGGGCTGGAGTCGGCACTGGAAAGGGCTGCGGCTTGCGTTGAAGCGGGCGCTGACATGGTGTTCCCGGAAGCCATCACTGAACTGGCGATGTACAAGCTGTTTGCTGCCCAGGTTGGCGCGCCGATCCTGGCCAACATCACCGAGTTCGGTGCTACCCCGCTGTATACCACTGACGAGTTGGCCTCGGCTGATGTCTCTCTGGTGCTATACCCATTGTCAGCGTTCCGCGCCATGAACAAGGCTGCAGAGAACGTCTACACCGCGATCCGTCGCGACGGCACGCAGAAGAATGTCATCGACACCATGCAGACGCGCATGGAGCTGTACGACGCCATTGATTACCACATCTTCGAGCAGAAACTCGATGCGTTGTTCGCGCAGAAGAAGTGATTCTGGGTGCCCGCTCCAGGCGTAACGTCGCCTGGAGCGGATTGCCGTTTCCCAAATAAATTCAAGATCGGAGAAAGCAATGGCTGAAGCAAAAGTATTGAGTGGTGCTGGCCTGCGTGGCCAGGTGGCGGGACAGACCGCGCTGTCGACCGTGGGTCAAGCCGGTGCCGGCCTGGCCTACCGTGGTTACGACGTGCGTGAATTGGCCGCCGATGCTCGTTTTGAAGAAGTGGCTTATCTGCTGCTTTACGGCGAGCTGCCGACCCAGGCCGAACTCACGGCTTACATGAAAAAGCTGCAAGGCCTGCGTGATTTGCCGCAAGTCTTGAAGGAAGTGCTGGAGCGCATTCCTGCCGAAACCCACCCGATGGACGTCATGCGTACCGGCTGCTCAATGCTCGGCACGCTGGAGCCTGAAGCGAGTTTCGAACAACAACGCGATGTCACCGACCGTCTGCTGGCCGCGTTCCCTGCGATCATGTGCTACTGGTACCGCTTCAGTCATGACGGCGTTCGCCTCAATTGCGTGACTGACGAAGAATCCATCGGTGGGCATTTCCTGCACTTGCTGCTGGATAAGAAACCGAGCGAGCTGCACCGCAAGGTGATGGACGTTTCGCTAATCCTGTACGCGGAGCACGAATTCAACGCCTCGACGTTCGCCGCAAGGGTCTGTGCGTCGACGCTGTCGGACCTGTATTCCTGTGTCACCGCGGCCATCGGTACATTGCGCGGCCCGCTGCATGGCGGCGCCAACGAAGCTGCGATGGAAATGATCGAGCGCTTCGGTTCTGCCGACGAGGCCGTCAAAGGCACGCTGAGCATGCTCGAGCGCAAGGACAAGATCATGGGCTTCGGTCACGCGATCTACAAAGAGTCCGATCCGCGTAACGAAGTGATCAAGGGCTGGTCGAAAAAACTGGCCGATGAAGTGGGCGACACCGTGTTGTATGCCGTGTCCGAAGCCATCGACAAAACCATGTGGGCCCAGAAAAAGCTGTTTCCCAATGCTGACTTCTACCATGCCTCGGCCTACCACTTCATGGGTATCCCGACCAAGCTGTTCACACCGATCTTTGTCTGCTCACGCCTGACCGGCTGGGCCGCTCACGTGTTCGAACAGCGTGGCAATAACCGCATCATCCGCCCGAGTGCCGAGTACATCGGCGTCGAACAGCGCAAGTTCGTGCCAATCGAGCAACGCTGATTGGGAAAGGGGGAGCGGACCGTGAACTTCGGTGCTTCCCACCCATTCCTCTGAACACTCCGTGATTGAGTCCCCAACGCTATGAACACTGAATACCGCAAACCCTTACCCGGCACCCGATTGGATTATTTCGACACGCGCGCGGCGGTGGACGGAATCAAGCCTGGGGCCTTCGACACACTTCCTTATACCTCGCGCGTGCTGGCTGAAAACCTGGTGCGCCGATGCGATCCGGCGACCCTGACCGCATCGCTGAATCAGCTCATCGAGCGTAAGCGCGATCTCGACTTTCCGTGGTTCCCGGCCCGTGTGGTGTGTCACGACATTCTCGGTCAGACCGCGCTGGTCGACCTCGCCGGCTTGCGTGATGCCATCGCCCTGCAAGGTGGTGATCCTGCGCAAGTGAACCCGGTAGTGCCGACCCAATTGATCGTCGACCACTCCCTGGCCGTTGAGTCGGGCGGCTTCGATCCCGAGGCGTTCGAAAAGAACCGCGCCATCGAAGACCGTCGCAACGAAGACCGTTTCCACTTCATCAACTGGACCAAAAAAGCCTTCAAGAACGTCGACGTGATCCCGCCAGGCAACGGCATCATGCACCAGATCAACCTGGAGAAAATGTCTCCGGTGATCCAGGTGCGTGATGGCGTGGCGTTCCCCGACACCTGCGTCGGCACCGACAGCCACACCCCGCACGTCGATGCGTTGGGCGTGATCGCCATCGGTGTCGGTGGCCTTGAAGCCGAAAGCGTCATGCTCGGCCGCGCCTCCTGGATGCGTCTGCCGGAAAGCGTCGGCGTCGAACTCACCGGCAAGTTGCAGCCGGGCATCACCGCCACCGACATGGTGCTGGCGCTGACCCAGTTCCTGCGCCAGCAAAAGGTGGTCGGCGCCTGGCTGGAGTTCTTCGGTGAAGGTGCCTCGGCACTGACCCTGGGCGATCGCGCGACCATCTCCAACATGGCCCCGGAATACGGCGCCACCGCAGCGATGTTTTATATCGACCAGCAGACCATCGACTACCTCAAGCTCACCGGCCGTGAAGACGAGCAGGTGAAACTGGTCGAGAGTTACGCAAAATTGACCGGCCTTTGGGCCGACAGCCTGAAGGGCGCTCAATACGAACGTGGGCTGACCTTTGATCTGTCCTCGGTGGTTCGCAACATGGCGGGCCCGAGCAATCCCCACGCCCGTGTGGCCACCTCGGACCTCGCGGCCAAGGGCATTGCCGGCCAGTGGGACGACGTTCCCGGCCAGATGCCGGACGGTGCGGTAATCATCGCGGCCATCACCAGTTGCACCAACACCAGCAACCCACGCAACGTCATCGCTGCTGGCCTGCTGGCGCGTAACGCCAACAAGCTGGGGCTGACCCGCAAACCCTGGGTCAAGTCTTCCCTGGCACCCGGTTCGAAGACCGTTGCCTTGTACCTGGACGAAGCCGGCCTGACTGACGAACTGGAGCAATTAGGCTTCGGTATCGTGGCGTTTGCCTGCACCACCTGTAACGGCATGTCCGGCGCGCTGGATCCGGTGATCCAGCAGGAAATCATCGACCGCGACCTGTACGCCACCGCAGTACTCTCGGGCAACCGCAACTTTGACGGTCGAATCCACCCGTACGCCAAGCAAGCGTTCCTCGCATCGCCGCCACTGGTGGTGGCCTACGCCATCGCCGGGACCATCCGCTTTGACATCGAGAAGGATGTGCTGGGCCTGGATGCCGACGGCAAGGAAATTCGCCTGAAGGACATTTGGCCAAGTGATGAAGAGATCGATGCGGTGGTCAAGGCCTCGGTAAAACCGGAGCAGTTCCGTCAGGTCTATATCCCGATGTTTGCCATCGAAGAAGACACCGGTCCAAAGGTCGCGCCGCTGTACGACTGGCGCGAGATGAGCACCTATATCCGCCGTCCGCCGTACTGGGAAGGTGCGCTGGCTGGCGCTCGTCCGCTCAAGGGCATGCGCCCGCTGGCCGTGCTGCCGGACAACATCACCACCGACCACTTGTCGCCGTCGAACGCGATTATGCTCGACAGCGCAGCCGGTGAGTACCTGGCCAAAATGGGCCTGCCAGAGGTGGACTTCAACTCTTACGCCACCCACCGCGGCGACCACTTGACCGCGCAACGCGCCACCTTCGCCAACCCGAAACTGTTCAACGAGATGGTGCTGGAAAACGGCAAGGTGAAACAGGGTTCCCTGGCCCGCGTCGAGCCGGAAGGCCAGGTCATGCGCATGTGGGAAGCCATCGAAACCTACATGGAACGCAAGCAGCCGCTGATCATCATCGCCGGTGCTGACTACGGTCAGGGTTCCTCGCGTGACTGGGCTGCCAAAGGCGTGCGTCTGGCTGGCGTGGAAGCCATCGCGGCCGAAGGCTTCGAGCGCATTCACCGTACCAACCTGGTCGGCATGGGCGTGTTGCCGCTGGAGTTCAAACCGGGCACCGACCGCCACACCCTGGCTATCGATGGCAGCGAAACTTACGACGTCATCGGCGAGCGTACCCCGCGTACCACGCTGACCCTGGTGATCAACCGCAAAAACGGCGAACGTGTCGAGGTGCCAGTCACCTGCCGTCTCGACACCGCCGAAGAAGTGTCGATCTACGAGGCGGGCGGTGTTCTGCAGCGTTTCGCCCAGGACTTCCTTGAATCGACTGCGGCTGTCTAAGCACCATACTCAGGCGCGACGGCAACGTTGCGCCTGAGTCTTATCAGGACACTATTTCCATGGCTTACGTACCCCAGATCAAGATCCCCGCCACCTACATGCGTGGCGGTACCAGCAAAGGCGTTTTTTTCAACCTGCAAGACCTCCCCGTATCCGCACAGGTCCCCGGCGCGGCGCGCGATGCGCTGTTGTTGCGCGTGATTGGCAGCCCCGATCCTTACGGCAAACAGATCGACGGCATGGGCGGGGCAACCTCGAGCACCAGCAAGACGGTCATCCTGTCCAAGAGCACAAAGCCCGATCACGACGTCGATTACCTGTTCGGTCAGGTGTCCATCGATAAGCCGTTCGTTGACTGGAGCGGCAACTGCGGCAACCTGTCTGCTGCCGTCGGCGCGTTCGCCATCAGCAGTGGTCTGGTCGATGCCGACCGTGTCCCGCACAACGGCATGGCGACCGTGCGCATTTGGCAGGCCAACATCGGCAAGACCATCATCGCGCACCTGCCTGTCACCGATGGCGCTGTCCAGGAAACCGGTGACTTCGAACTTGATGGCGTGACCTTTCCCGCTGCCGAAGTGCAGGTGGAATTCATGGACCCGGCGGCCGACGAAGAGGGCGCTGGCGGCTCGATGTTCCCCACCGGTAACCTCGTGGACGATCTTGAAGTGCCGGGTGTTGGCACATTCAAGGCCACAATGATCAATGCCGGCATCCCGACTATCTTCGTTAACGCGCAAGACATCGGCTATACGGGCACCGAGCTGCAGGACGCGATTAACGGCGATCCCAAGGCACTGGCGATGTTCGAGACGATTCGCGCTTATGGCGCGCTGCGTATGGGCCTCATTCAGGACCTTGATGAAGCCGCCAAGCGTCAGCACACACCGAAAATCGCTTTCGTCGCCAAACCGGCCGAATACGTGTCCTCCAGCGGCAAGCGTGTGACCGCCGGTGACGCTGACTTGCTCGTGCGTGCGCTATCGATGGGCAAACTGCATCACGCCATGATGGGCACGGCCGCCGTGGCCATCGGTGCCGCTGCGGCGATCTCGGGCACGCTGGTGAACCTCGCTGCCGGCGGTGGCGCGCGTAGCGCTGTGCGCTTCGGCCATCCCTCAGGCACCCTGCGTGTGGGGGCAGAAGCCAGTCAGGTAAATGGCGAATGGACGGTGACCAAAGCCATCATGAGCCGCAGCGCTCGCGTGCTGATGGAAGGATGGGTCCGTGTGCCCGGTGATGCGTTCTAATGTGCGCTACCGCTGAATACAGGGAACCTGTCAACGGTTAAACAATGCTATCGCGCCGATGCTCCTTGGCGCGATTCATTGCCGTATTGCGGCCTCTGTTTTCGACCGAGGCCGTGAGAGAGCATAAGTCCTGGATATTTAATGGCGAACTGACAGCAAAGTCCGCCTTTGCGCCTGTTCCAGTGCACAAAAAACGCTGCTCCTCGGGTAAACTCCCGGGATGCCAAAAAAATATTATGGGCGCACAAGCCTTCCCCGTATTTTCAATAGTGTCGTTACTCGACTGTTGGTACTGGCGCTGTGCATTTTTATCTCTGGTTCTGTCCTTCGCTATTTCGTGCTGACTCATTTTTTGCGTGAGGATTTGAGCGCGGTAGTGGAAAACCAACAATTAGCGTTGGCGACTTATGTTGCCCACGATATTGATGGAAAAATTGTTCAGCGCCAGGTCTTGCTTGAACGCCTTGCCGCCTCCTTGCCGACGCGTTTGCTTACGCAGCCTGAGCAACTACGTGCGTGGCTGAAAGAGCACTTCGACTTCCAAACGTTGTTCTCAGCGGGTCTATTCGTGGTAACGCCTAATGGCGTTCCAATCGCGGACTATCCTGTTCTGCGCGATCCGCTGACGATCAATTATGCTGACCGTGACTATGTTAAGGCTGGATTAGGCGGTGCTTCATTTGTCGGTCGTCCTGTGGTTGGCCGTGCTGCAAAAGAGCCAGTTCTGCCGATTTCTGCTCCGATCAGAAACGAAAGCGGTGTGGTTCAAGCTGTTTTGGTTGGCGTTACGGCACTGGCTGCCCCTGGGTTTCTTGATTCGTTACTCCAGAGTCGTATTGGTAATGCAACGGGCGGATTCTTGCTTGTCTCCCCGAGAGATAAATTATTTGTCGCCTCCTCTGAACTCGACAAGGTGCTCAAACCCACACCGCCCCCCGGCGTCGATGTGCTTCATGATCGGGCCATGGCGGGCTTTCGCGGTGCCGGGATAACGGTCAACGAGCAGGGTGTCGAAGAGGTCGCTGCAATGGTGTCTGTCTCGAGCACGGGCTGGTTTGTCGTCGGCCGTGTGCCGAGCAGCGAAGCGTTTGCGACGGTGGGGCGGATGCAGCATTTTTTGATTAAAAATGCCGTCTTCGCTATTTTGGTGTTCGCTGTTCTCTCCTCGATCGGGCTGTATTTCGTCCTCCGTCATTTGTTTTATGCAGCAGAGCATGCCGACCGCATGACGCGGGATGAGTTGCCGCTCGAACCCTTGCCTGTCGTCCGCGATGATGAAGTAGGGCACTTGATATCGGCGTTCAATCGTTTGTTGATCAAACTCAATGACCATCAAACTGAACTGACCCGCATGGCTCATCACGATACGCTGACGGGTTTGCCCAATAGAGCGCATCTTTCCGAGCGGCTGCGCCAGGTATTAGCGCTCGCACGCCGCAATGAAACGCAGGTCGGCCTATTGTTCATGGACCTCGATGGTTTCAAGAATATCAACGACACGCTCGGCCACGAGGCCGGTGACGAGGTGTTGCGGCAGGTTGCGAAGCGCTTCGCCAATACGTTGCGGGAGTCCGATACCCTCGCGCGTATTGGTGGCGATGAGTTTGTTTTGCTGCTAAGTGACCTTGAGGACGACAATGCCGAAGAGGCCGTCAGCACTGTCGCCGCTAAATGTATCGATGCACTGAAAACGCCATTTTTTATTTTCGGCACATCGTGCATCGTCGGTGTTTCAATCGGGATAGCACTGTGGGACAGGGAAAGCTCTGCGGATAATCTCCTGCGCGCCGCAGACAGAGTGATGTATCAAGCTAAAAAGACCGGGCGCGGCAAATATATAATCTACAAACATTAGCCAATGATGACCTGAGGCCCAAGACGGCTCTGTCATCAGTTGAGTCCGGTTGTATTCTTTTTGCTTTTTGATCTGTCGGAAAAACGGTCAGTTTAATGTCCGCGAATATACTGTTCCAGTTTCCGGATAAGGTCAGCCTGCTCGGCTATCGCTTCTTTAATCAAGTCACCAATGGACAGCAGGCCGAGCAGTTGTCCGTCTTCCACGACGGGCAGATGACGCAGGTGGCTATCGGTCATGACCCCCATGCACGTCTCGATACTTTGGTGGGAGTTCACCGTTACGACGGGCGAGCTCATGATGGCTCTGACGGACGTGCCGATGGAGGATCTGCCCTGGAGAACGATCTTGCGTGCGTAGTCGCGCTCGCTGATAACGCCGACCACTTGACCCTCTTCGATCACCGGTAGAGCGCCGATATTTTTCTCGGCCATCACCCGCAGCGCCTCCAGCACCATCTGGTCTGGACCGATGGTGTGGACGTGCTGGTTGTGGATGGCCTTTAGCTTGAGCAGTTGTGCAACGGTCTTCATGAGGGTTTCTCCACTACCATTCTTATAGGTGGCCGCGAACCGCCCTGGCGCTGCGGTGCAGGCTGCAGCATCAGGACTGTTCTCACTGTTTAACGCTAAAGCGCTGCACTCACTCCAATCTCCACAGCATCCCCGTTCAAACGCACCGGCCAGACGCGCAGGTTCTGTTCCGGATACTCCAGGCAGCTGCCGTCTTCGAGACGGAAGTGCTGCTTGTACAGCGGCGAGGCGATAACCAGGTCGCCCTTAAGATTACCGACGATGCCTCGACCAATAACGTTTGCGCCTGACTTCGGGTCGCGGTTGTCGATGGCGTAGAGGGTCTTGCCTTGGCTGTCGGGCAGGTGGAACAACGCGACCTGGGCGCCATCGAGCCAGGCGACGACACCGGAATTGGCCACCAGGTCTTGACGGCTGCACAGCATCCGCCATTGCGCAGGGCTTTCAATCGCGTGGCGGGGTTCGATACGGACGACGTTTGACTGGCTCATCAGAGCACCTCCTGGGTAACGGGGATCAGGTGGAGTTCGTTAGCATGCACCGGGCGGCGCTGGCCTCGTTCTTTGACGAAATGGATATCCGGGTCACCGCGCTCGTCGTTGACGAAGGTCCGGAAGCGTTTGAGCTTTTCCGGGTCATTGATAGCGTTGGCCCATTCGCATTCGTACCGGTCAATGACCAACTGCATCTGCGACTCCAGCTCCGCCCCAAGCCCCAGGCTGTCGTTGATGATGACGTCCTTGAGGTAGTCCAGGCCGCCATCCAGGCTCTCGCGCCAGACGGAGGTGCGCTGCAATTTGTCGGCGGTGCGGATGTAGAACATCAGGAACCGGTCGACGTAGCGCAGCAGGGTTTCGTCATCCAGGTCCGTGGCTAGCAGTTCGGCGTGACGCGGGCGCATGCCGCCGTTGCCACAGACATAGAGATTCCAGCCTTTCTCGGTGGCGATCACCCCGACGTCCTTGCTCTGCGCTTCGGCGCATTCGCGGGTGCAGCCGGAAACCGCAAGCTTGAATTTATGCGGTGCGCGCAGGCCCTTGTAGCGATTCTCGAGGAGCAGAGCCATGCTCACACTGTCCTGAACGCCATAGCGGCACCACGTGCTGCCGACGCAAGATTTGACCGTGCGCAAAGACTTGCCGTAGCCGTGGCCGGTCTCGAAACCGGCCTCGATCAGTTCGCCCCAGATGTCCGGCAACTGATGCAATTGGGCGCCGAACAGGTCGATGCGCTGGCCGCCAGTGATCTTGGTGTAGAGGTCGTACTTTTTCGCAACGGCGCCCAAGGCGATCAACTTGTCCGGGGTGATTTCGCCGGCGGCGATGCGCGGGATGATCGAGTAGGTGCCGTTCTTCTGCATGTTGGCCATGAACGTGTCGTTGGTGTCCTGCAGGTGCACCAACGATGGGTCCATGATCGGCTGGTTCCAGCATGAGGCTAGAATCGAGCCCATCGCAGGCTTGCAGATATCGCAGCCCGTGTGGCCGCGTCCATGTTTGGCCAGCATTTCGTCGAAGCTGATGATGCCTTCCACACGCACCAGGGCGTACAGCTCCTGACGGGTATAGGCGAAGTGCTCGCAGAGGCTTTTGTCGACGGCGACGCCACGGGCGCTGAGTTCGTGGTCGAAGACCTGCTTGAGCAGTGCGCTGCAACCGCCACAGCCGGTGGCGGCCTTGGTCTTGCCCTTGAGCTCGCCGAGGTCGACGCAACCAGCGTCGACCGCACAGCGCACCGCGCCCTTGGTGACGTTATGGCAGGAGCAAATAGTGGCGGTGTCCGGCAGCGCATCGGCACCGAGTGTCGGCGCGCCGTCTGACAGCGGCAGGATCAGGCTGGACGGGTCCTTGGGCAGCGTTATGCCGTTCTGTGCGTATTGCAGCAGGGTGTCGTAATAGCTGTTATCGCCGATCAGTACCGCGCCCAGCACATGCTTGCCATCGGCAGAGACCACCAGACGGCGATAGCTGGCGCTGGCTTCGTCGATAAAGCGGTAGCTCTTGGCGCCGGGAGTCGCCGCGTGAGCGTCGCCGATAGAACCGACATCGACGCCCAACAGTTTGAGCTTGGTCGACATGTCTGCGCCGGTAAAGGGCTCGTAATGCTGCCCCGACAGTTGCGCGGCAACGTTACGCGCCATGCTGTAGCCCGGCGCGACCAGGCCAAAGATGCTGCCGTTCCAGGACGCACACTCGCCGATGGCGAAGATATCGGGGTCGCTGGTGCGGCAATGATTGTCCACCACCAGGCCGCCACGCGGCGCCACGTCCAGCCCGGCGCTGCGGCCGATAGCGTCCTGCGGGCGGATGCCGGCAGAGAATACGATCAGGTCGGTTTCAAGGAATTCGCCACCGTTGAAGTTCATGCGATAGGCATACTCTTCACCGATAACGATCTCCTGGGTCGCTCGTGAAAGGTGCACGCCGACGCCCAGGGCCTCGATCCGTGCCCGCAGTGCTTCGCCACCTGAGGCGTCCAGTTGCACCGGCATCAGTTGTGGGGCGAATTCGACGACATGGGCTTCCAGCCCCAGGGATTTCAATGCGTTGGCGGCTTCAAGGCCAAGCAGACCGCCGCCTACCACCACGCCGCGTCGGGCGTTGGTGGCGGCTTCGCGGA
Organism: Pseudomonas sp. ASL8; assembly: GCF_056680355.1. NCBI lineage: Bacteria > Pseudomonadati > Pseudomonadota > Gammaproteobacteria > Pseudomonadales > Pseudomonadaceae > Pseudomonas > Pseudomonas sp. ASL8. The sequence goes on from NZ_CM155278.1 coordinate 3,832,156, forward strand.
TGGCGTCGAGGTCGTCCAGAGTGCGGTAGACCAACCGGGAGCGGCCTTCGGCACCCGGGATCGGCGGCACAAAAGGGTAGGAGCCGGTGGCCAGAACCAGTCGGTCATAAGCCTGGCGTCCGGCGCTGGTGACCACTTCCTTACGCTCGCGATCAATGTCGAGCACCTGCACGCCGAGGTGCAGGTGCACGCCGTGGCGGGCATACAGATCAGCCTCGCCAAGTGCGAGGGACTCTGCATCACGGCCACCGAAGTACTCGGAAAGATGTACGCGGTCGTAGGCACGCTGCCGCTCTTCACCGAACACATGCACGTGATAGTGAGCGAGCGCGCCATGCTCGATCAGCTGCTCGACGCAATGGTGGCCGACCATGCCGTTGCCGATGACGACCAGTGTTTCGCTCTTGATCGGGGTGGCGGTTGCGTTCATAACCTTTCCTCAGTCGAAGCCGCTGCCGTGGCATGGCCAGAAAAAAAAGCAAAAAAAACGCCTGGAGCCGTGTGACAGCTCCAGGCGTCTTTGCCTGGTATTCATGGATGTGTGGTGGGGTGATTAACCGAGGCCGCGCTGCCTGGTTCACCCGTCCTGCGCCAGTGCTGGCAGGTGGTCGTCGGTGACCACGCAAGGATGTCCTGTCGGAGATTTCTACAGGTTTGTCAGGACTAAAGCAGGTTTCATGCCAGTGCTGGCGCGAGGTCTTTCGATCCAGGGATCGCTAAGCGGGGGAGGGTTGAAGCGCTACACAGCGGGTCTTTTTCAGGTGCTCTCTACGCACCCGGCAACGTGATCTGGTCAATTGCCAATGAGCACATTGAACCAGAAGGGTGCGGATAAGTTTCCCGGTTCCCTCATTTGGGGCAAGGTAGGTCGTGGGTGATGGAGTCGACATTGCATGACTATTCCCCCGCAAGCTGCTGCGCAGTCTGGAAAAGCGGGGGAATGCTGATTGCCCTTATTTAGGCATATAAGCCAGTTGCCAGCGACGTGGGATTTTCAGTGCGGCAAACCCCAGGACGGCAGAAAGCAAGCCGCTGAACAATAGAGCTTTCATCCCCAGTTGCTGCTCCAGCAAGGCGCCGATCACCGCGCCTGCAAACATGCCAGTCCAGGGTATCAACTGAACTCGCCATCCATTTCTTCGTTCCCCCAGCATCCACCGGCCTAGTCCTCGGCCGAATCGTGAGAGTGCACCTGTCACGTAAGTCAGGCCAATGGGGAAGCCATTGACCTCTTCGACGGCGGCGTTGAGCATGCCCATGGCGATAATAGCGGCCAACAGTGCCGGCAGTTGAGCGGTCAATGGCAAGGCTGCCGCAGCGCTCAGCAACGCAGCGATGCAGAGCAGCAAGGGAAGGGCGCGTCGCCCCGTCATTCGGCTTACGACAATGCCCAGTGTATTGCCGCCGATAAAGGTGGCAACGACGACAAGCAGTCGCAGCATAAGCCCGAAGTCGCCTTCGCTGATGGCCACGGCCAGACGGGTGGTGTTGCCGCTCATGAACGATACGAAGTCGCCGGTGGCCATGAAGCCGATAGCGTCTGTCATGCCTGCCAATACCGAGAGGCCGGCAACCAGGCAAAGGCCAACGCGCCCACGCCATTTCTGTGTGTGCAGCCGTGCGGGATTGGTAAGGTTTTTAAGGGGGGAAGGCAGCATCAGCGTATCGGGCTCCTTGGGATGATTCGTGAGGTCAAGGTGCTGGTATCGTCATATCTCAGCGCGGAGTATGAGGCAAAGCCCAGGGGATTTGAATTCGACGAATGCCTCTTCAAGGATTCCTTGCTTTTCGAGCGGGATTTTTCGTGGTTGCGCCAACAGTCAACCGGTTCATTTTAAGGCGACTTACCCACGCGAAGCATGGGTAAGCCAGATTACTTCGCCCTGACAGCGTTCATGCCCGGCCGTGTATTACCACAGCGGCACGATATAGCTCACGTAGAAGCGATTCTCATCTTGCATCGTCTGTCCGGTCATACTTGGATTGGCCCGGGCATTCTTCCAGGTGACACCCAGCCCCTTGAGTTTCCCCTCAGGCACTTGGTAGGCCAGCGCAAGGTCGCGCTCCCATTCACTGCTACCACCGCTGGCCACCTTGATCTGGTCACCGTGGCCATAGGTGGCTGCGAAGCCCAGACCTTTGACACCCAACTGACCAAAGTCATATTTGTACTGCGCGAGCCACGTGCGCTCGCCAGCGTGCTGGAACTTGTTCAATTGCAGGTTGGTCAACGCCGGGGTATCAGCGCCTGCGCCTGGACCCTGACGCGCGTCACCGCTGTTCAGGCCTGAGTCGAGGTAGGGGAAGTCGCTTTCGCCGGTGTTTTTCTGGAGACCCAGGCCCAGGGTATGGCCTGCCAGGCTATAGCTTTCCATCAAGCTGATGGTCGACTGGTTGATCTGGCCCTTTTTCAGGCCATCACCGTAGTAACCGGCGGTTGCATAGTCACTGTTCCCGGCTGAGTTGGCGCCGATGCCCAGGCTGCGGTAAGCACGAAAATCACTGGCGAGGCTGCCGACAGGTAGCTGGGTGGTGTGTTTGGCGCCGATAAAGGCTTGCTGGTAGTAATCCTGCAGGTTGGAATACCACAGGCTCAAGGTTGTGTCGGCAATCCCCGTGTAATCGGCACCGCCATAGAGGAAGCGGTCGCTGAGCTTGTTACCGCCGCCAGTGGTCATGTCACTGTCGTTGGTCTCATTGCGGATTTTCGTCCGGATGATATCGCCACCGGTAAAGGTGAAGTCGGACAAATCCTTGGACACCAACTGCGCCCCGGTATTGGTCTGGTGGTACAGACGCCCATCGGTGTTGGCCAGCATCGGGTTGTTTTGATAAAGCGTGCCGATACGCAGCTCGTCTTTCAGGAAGCGCATTTTAAAGGTGGGGCTCAGAACAGCGAAGTCACTGGCAGACTTTCCGTCGTCCAGCGGGAACATGCTGCCTGGGTAACGACTTTGATGGTTTTTGTTGTTCAAGTCGCCGCCAGAGTCGAGTTTAAGGCCGTAAAACGCCTCCACATCCAGACCAACGCCCACCGTGCCTTCGGTATAACCAGACTTGAAGTTGAGCTGAAAGCCCTGACCCCAGTCACGGTAGCTTTTGGCCTTGGCGCTGCTGCCCGCCACATCTCGGCCCTGCTGATTAAGGTAGCGATTGAGCAACGTCAGATCGGCATGGCTGTCGTCAATAAAGTCCGCTTGAGCAGACATCATCACGCTGCCTAGCAAGGCGCCGACAATGGGTTTGTTGAGCTTCTTGATCATCATGGGTCTCGTTCACAGGAGTATTTCAAACTACTTATGCCGTGGCAGCCCGGCACAGCCGGTCAGCCACGGCATGGCAGCGCGGGCGGTTAACACCGTTGGCGCTGCAACATTTCGAAACGCATTAGGAAACAAGGACATGACAGTTATATGACAGGACGCTCAGAGGAACGTCGCATTGACCGTTGCATGAAAAGCGAGGTTGGTGGGGGAGGGTGAAGCGGACGGAGCGCTTTTCTTTTTTTGCAGGGGATCTGATTGATCTAAATCCCCTTTAACCTGACGCGAATGGTTAGAGACAGGTCGCCAGCGCGCTAAGCCTGCGCTCTGCAATCGAATTACTCAGTGTCTGGTAATAATTGACAGTTGTACCGGACGCGCCACCGAGCACATCAACGAAGTACTCCGAGCCCCTTGTGTAGACCGTGAGTTCTTTCTGGCTACCGGAATGTATAAACGCATCACCTTCTACGCCAAAGACTGACTCATCCTGCCAGGCGAACTGGATACATTGGGCGACGAGCTGGCCTGACTTCTGAGATAAAAACGTCTTGTACGGGCCTTGGGATCTGGCCTCATTCATGGCCGGCGCTGTACATCCAGCCAACACCCCCAAGGTCAGGGCACCTATTAGCATCCGCATTATGTTTCCTCGTCCTGAAAATGCCGACTTTAGCACTCCGTAGTAATGAGTCCACTCACTCGATGCTCCATTGCTTTTTTTGACCCAAATCAAGCCACTCACTGCCACCCGATATATGTTCACGTGACGCACGGACGCAAACTCCGAACACGAGTAGAGTCAAGCGGATGGTCAGATCAAGCACGACAACTACCCCCTGCAGACACCCGCGTTTCGAGACCGCCGGACGGCTGACCTCGGGGATGTTTCTTGTTGTGTGTGTCGATCCGTGGCCCCGAACCGACCTCAATCATGAAAAGCCTGTCATGCAGGACACACGATGAAAGATTTCTCGCCTCTGGAGGCGCACGTCATTGCTGAGGTGGGTCTGAGCGAGTGTGAGGCTCAACTTCGTCTTGGCCGGGATGGCCCGAACGAGATGCCGGTTTCGCAACCACGAAGCGTGCTGCGTCTGGTTCGCCAGGTCGCGACTGAACCGATGTTTCTGCTGTTGCTGGCGTGTGGTGCGCTCTACATGGTGCTGGGGGATGCCCAGGAAGCGTTGATGCTTCTGGGTTTCGTTTTTGTCGTCATGGGCATGAGCTTTGTCCAGCAGCGTCGTAGCGAACGCTCGTTGGACGCTCTGCGCGATCTGTCCAGCCCGCAAGCCCTGGTCCAGCGTGATGGCCTGCTACGCCGGATCGCGGCCCGAGAGCTGGTACTGGGTGACATCGTGCTTCTCGCTGAAGGCGACCGGGTGCCTGCAGACCTGCAGCTCATCGACGCACCGAATTTTGCGGTCGACGAGTCACTGCTGACAGGGGAGTCGACATCGGTGGACAAGCATGCGTCCCCTTTGACCGTGATCGATGACGATGGGGCCATCGCACAGAATGCAGCGGATCTGTCGCGGGCCTTTTCGGGCACGCTGGTCACACGCGGCACTGCGCGTGGGCGGGTTATCGCTACTGGCGAGCGCAGCGCGCTGGGGCGCATCGGCCAATCGCTCGCAGGGATCGTGGTCGAGACCACACCGATCCAGCAGGAGACGCGTTGGGTTGTCAAACGCGTGGCGCTCGTCGGCCTGGCACTGGCCGCTTCCCTCGCTGTTGCTCACGCACTCATCCTCGGTAGCTGGCTGCAGGGTCTATTGGCCGGGCTTACGTTGGCGATGGCCATCCTGCCCGAGGAACTGCCGGTTGTGCTGACGCTTTTTCTGGGGCTGGGAGCCTGGCGTCTGGCCCGCGAGAAAGTACTGGCCCGCAGCATTCCCGCCATCGAGTTGTTGGGGGCGACGACGGTGTTGTGCGTCGACAAGACCGGCACGCTTACCGTAAACCGAATGACGGTGCGGCGCCTGTGGTCCGAAGAGGCAACTTACGACACCTCGCAGGCGGGAGCGGCACCGCTGCAGGAGGAGTTGCATGGCCTGCTGGAGTATGCGGTGCTGGCGAGTCATCGCCGTGCGTTTGATCCGATGGAGTTGGCTATTGGTGAAGCCGGCCAGCGCCTGCTGGCCAACACTGAACACCTGCACGGCAACTGGACGCTCGTCGACGACTACCCGTTATCACCCGAAATGCTGGCAATGTCCCGAGTATGGCAAAGCCCGGACAAGGGCTCGCCTGCTCGCCTCATTGCGGCCAAAGGCGCGCCGGAGGCCATCGTCGATCTATGTCACCTGGACGCCACGCGCAGTGCTGTGATCGCCAGACAGGTCCTGGCGATGGCGAGCGATGGCCTGCGCGTGCTGGGTGTCGCGCAGGCCACGTTTGATACAGAGGCGCTGCCGAAACTGCAGCATGACTTCGATTTTCAGTTCCTCGGACTGGTTGCTCTGGAGGACCCGGTGCGGCCCGACGTGCCGCAGGCCATCGCGGAGTGCAAAGCCGCAGGCATACGTGTCGTGATGATGACGGGCGACCACCCGGCCACTGCGATCTCGATAGCGAGGCAGGCGGGTTTGAGTGCTGAGGCGCCAGTCATCACCGGGACTGAGCTCGCCGCATTGAGCGATGAGGCCCTGACGGCGCGCCTTGCCGATACGCATATCTTCTGCCGTGTGCAGCCCGATCAGAAGCTGCGCCTCGTACGGGCATTCCGCGCTCGGGGCGATGTGGTCGCGATGACGGGCGACGGCGTCAACGACGCTCCGGCGCTGAAGGCCGCCGACATTGGCGTCGCCATGGGCGCGCGAGGCACCGAGGTCGCGCGCGAGGCGGCCGCGCTGGTGCTATTGAACGACGACTTTGCCTCACTCGTAACGGCGGTTCGTTATGGTCGTCGGGTGTTCGCCAACCTGCGTAAAGCGATTGCCTTCGTGGTGGCGGCGCATGTCCCCATCGTCGGACTGTCGATCCTGCCTGTTTTGATCGGCTTGCCGATGCTGCTGATGCCGGTACACATCCTCTTCCTGCAACTCATTATCGACCCCGCGTGTTCGGTGGTGTTCGAAGCCGAGGCGCTGGAGGCGGATGCGATGAAGGTTGCGCCACGGCGCACGCATCAGCGTCTGTTCGATAGGGCCTTGATGGTGCGTGGCTTGTGGCAGGGGGGCGGTTTGCTGGTGTTGTTGCTGGGGACTTACGCGAGTGCGCACTTGGTGGTGCCTGAGGATGCCAGTCGTGATGACATGGCGCGGGCGCTGACATTTGTCGTGCTGGTGCTATCGAACCTCGCCCTGATACAGGCCAATCGCTCTTGGGTTCATAGCACCTGGCACAGCAGCAGTGCCTCCAATCGGCAATTCGGCTGGATCGCGGTGGGCACGATCGCCATGCTGTGTGGGGTGCTTTTCGTACCCGCCATCAGCCGGCTGTTTTCGTTCGTGACGCCAACGCCTGTGTTGCTCGCAGCGGCGCTCGGCGTCTCGATCTTGAGCCTGATCTGGTTCGAATGCGTCAAGTGGGGCCTTCGTGCCCGTTCAACCAACGCCCTTAAATCGAGGTGTCTGGATTGAGTATCAAAACACTGCCCGGCATCTTGTAAAGGATGCGCTCTGCCGTGCTTCCCAGCAGATGCCCCAAGCTTCGGTGGTGTAGCCGGCCCATAACGATAACGTCGATGTCTTGGCTCTCGGCAAAGCGGGCTAATACCTTGGAAGGGCTTCCCAGCATAAAGTGACGGTTCTCCACGGGAACACCGTTGCGTTCAGCCAATGTATCGAAGGCTACGTTTTCCAGTTCGTACAAGGTCGGTGTAGTCGGTGCCAGGTTTGAATCGAACATCATTGAGGCGCTGGCGTAGCTATAATCCGCCGCATCAATCATCGACAGGTCATAGGCATACACCACATCCACCTGAGCGTTGCATTGAGTACCCAGTTTCAACGCTTCGTGAATGATCGTGTCATTGAACCCAGAATACTGATCATCGGGATGCAGTAGATCAACCGCTGCAACGATTCTGCGAGGCGTAGGGTTATGGCTTTTTGCAACAAAGTGCAAAGGGTAGGGACACTCATGAAGCAGTTGCAGGTCCAGGGTGGTAAATACAGCACGCTTTAGTAAGGACTCGTGTTGCAAATCCTTGATCACCAGGTCAACAGGCATTTCGTGCAAGTACGTGAGCATTTCCTTCAGGGGATGTTCAGCCCAGACCACTGCTGTCGTGACCTCTATGCCCAGATGACGTAGCGGATGCGCTTGCTCTTCCAGCCATTGACGATGGCGCTCGACATAGCTGGAGCGCATTTCCTCCAGTGCCCGCGCGTTGACCAGTCCGGCGGTCGCCAAGCCTTCCAGATAATCAAAGGCAACAATGTGCAAGGCAGCACCTTTGGCTTTTGCCAATGCTGCGGCGCGCTCAAACGCCGGGGTTTTCTCCAGCAAAGGAGGAACAATGAGCATGAGTCGCTGTTGATTGGTCATGATGCACCCCGGCGAAAAAGTCGTTAGTTGCCACCGATGGTAGCCACTTAATGCAAGCATGCTCCAGGTCGTGGCGCAGTATTTGATGTGGATCAACCTTAATATAGCCAGTTGCGCAAGCAACCAGATGTTCGCGTTGCTGAAGATCCCGAGCAGGCTCCAGGCCAACAGGTGTGCGATTAAACTGTACATCCATACAGATAAAGATTGCCTCAACCCCCAACACTGCGCATGCTGCACGTCATCCCCCGACGCAATGAATGATGATGACCATGCGGCTCTTCCTGTGTGAAAAACCTTCCCAGGCCAAAGACATTGCCAAGGTACTGGGCGCTGACCGGCGCGGCGATGGCTGCTGGGTGGGATCGAACGTCACGGTGACCTGGTGCATCGGTCATCTATTGGAAACGGCACCGCCGGACGCCTATGACGCCCGGTACAAACGCTGGGTCCTGGCCGATCTGCCGATCATACCCAGCGAGTGGAAAATGCTGGTCAAGCCGAAGACCGCAAGCCAGTTCAAGGCTGTCAAACGTTTGCTCGGTGAGGCCCGCGAGCTGGTCATTGCGACGGATGCCGACCGTGAGGGTGAAATGATTGCCCGCGAGCTGGTGGAGTATTGTCGGTATCGTGGGCCGATCCAACGGCTCTGGTTATCAGCCCTCGACGATGCGTCGATCCGCAAGGCGCTGGCGGCGCTCAAGCCCGGTGCCGAGACGTTTAGTCTCTATCATTCGGCGCTGGGCCGCTCACGCGCCGACTGGTTGATTGGGATGAACATGAGTCGCTTGTTCACCCTGCTTGGGCGCCAGTCCGGCTATCAAGGCGTGCTGCCAGTGGGGCGGGTACAGACACCGACCCTGCGCCTGGTCGTGGACCGCGACCGCAGCATTGCTGATTTCGTGCCGGTTCCGTATTGGGCGATTGATGTGCAGCTACTCTGCGACGGCGCGTATTTAACCGCCCAGTGGCGCGCGCACGAAGACACGTGTGACGAGCACGGTCGCTGCTTGAACCAGGCGCTGGCTCAAGAGGCTGCAGCCGCCATGGCCAAGGCCGCCAGCGCACGGGTGATCAAGCTGCGCACCGAGCGCATGCGCGAAGCACCGCCGTTGCTGTTCGATTTGGGGACTCTGCAGGAAGTGTGCTCCAAGAAACTGGGCTTTGGCGCTCAAGAAACCCTGGACATCGCCCAGGCACTTTACGAAACCCATAAAGTCATTACCTACCCGCGCAGTGATTGCGGCTACCTGCCGCTGAGCCAGCACAGCGAAGCACCAGGGATTCTGGCCGCCTTGGGCCGTGCCGATCCGGACCTGGCAGACCTGCTGAAACACATAGACCCCAAGCGCCGCTCGCGGGCGTGGAACGACGCGAAGGTCAGCGCTCACCACGGCATCATCCCGACGGCCGCAGCGATAGACCTTGGGCGCCTGGCAGGTAAGCACCGGGCGGTCTACACCTTGATTCGGGCGCGCTATCTGGCGCAGTTTCTACCAAACCACGAATACGACCGAACCCAAGCGGATTTTGACTGCGCCGGGCAGGCTTTGCGGGCGGTGGGCAAGGTGATCGTCGAGCCCGGCTGGCGGCGTGCACTTCCGCAAGCCGTGGCGCCCGCCAAAGGCCGCGAAGCGCCTCCGGCCCAAATCCTGCCGGCCCTGACCGAAGGGCAAGAGTGTGACGTGGCGGACGTGACGCTGAAAGACCTCTGGACCCAGCCGCCCAAGCCCTTCACCGAAGGCGATCTGATCAAGGCGATGAAGAACGTCGCCAAACTGGTAGATGATCCCCGACTCAAGCAGAAACTCAAGGACACCACCGGCATCGGTACTGAGGCGACGCGCGCCGGGATCATTCAGGGATTGCTCAATCGGGGCTATCTGATCAAGCAGGGCAAGGCATTAGCCGCCACCCCGGCAGCCTTTAGCCTGATCGACGCCGTGCCCCGAGCCATCGCCGATCCCGGAACCACCGCCATCTGGGAGCAGGCGCTGGATATGGTCCAGAGCGGCGAGATGAGCCTGGAGGACTTCGTGGCCAAACAGTCAGCCTGGATGAGTAAACAAGTGGGTCGTTGCGCTGGCTTGGGCCTGACCATTGCCGGACCCGCGAGCCCGGCGGGTCACGGCAATACGCCCTGGAAGAAGAAGCGCAGTGCAGCCGCACCCAAGGCCGCGACCCCCCGTAAGCGCCGTAAAGCCAAATAGCCTGGCTTGACTGAGACGCGGGTCCTAAAAAACGGGTGATCGGGCGACCTCACCGAAACCACTGCGACGGGAGAAATAGGCAAACGATGCAACGTTTGCCGCTGCTGGCGCTCATAGAGGTAGGCAATAGCGCAGACAGGATTGGCTTGAGGATGCTCATATCGCTTTAGGCGTTCTTCTCCAATCCACCTTAAAGAGGGAGTGACTGAACAGATGACGACCCCGGACAAGCAGTATGTGGAGTGGCTGGTCGAGCAGTCGATGCTCAATGCCGCCAAGCAGCGCGCCAAATTGTATTCGGGGCAGGGCAGGCTCTGGCAGAGGCCTTATGCGCAGACTCGTCCCCGAGATGCCTCGGCCATTGCATCGGTCTGGTTCACCGCTTACCCGGCATCGATTGTGACCCGTGAGGGCGGCTCTGTGTTGGAGGCGCTTGCCGATGAGACGCTGTGGCACGCCTTGTCCGAAATCGGTATTGATGGCATTCACAACGGCCCACTCAAAACCTCCGGTGGTTTGCAAGGGCGTCTTCGTACCCCCAGCATTGATGGCAACTTCGACAGGATCAGTTTCGAGATCGACCCAGAGCTGGGCACCGACGCGCAATTTCAACGTTTGAGCCGCATCGCCGCTGCGCACAACGCCGTCATCATCGACGATGTGATTCCTTCTCACACGGGCAAAGGCGCTGATTTTCGTCTGGCTGAAATGGCCTACGAAGACTATCCAGGCCTTTACCACATGGTCGAAATCAGGGAAGAAGACTGGCACCTGTTGCCTGACATTCCGCAAGGTCGGGATGCGGTGAACCTCACGCCGGAAATCGTCGATTTTCTCAGAGACAAGCATTACATCGTGGGGCAGTTGCAGCGGGTTATTTTCTTCGAACCGGGCATCAAGGATACCGATTGGAGTGCCACACCGGTGGTCCAGGGCGTGGACGGAAAGGACCGGCGCTGGGTGTATCTGCACTATTTCAAAGAAGGGCAGCCATCACTCAACTGGCTGGACCCAAGCTTTGCCGCACAACAGATGATCATCGGCGATGCGTTGCATGCCATCGATGTCATGGGCGCACGGGTATTGCGTCTCGACGCCAATGGTTTTCTCGGGGTCGAACGCAAGGCCGAAGGCAATGCCTGGTCAGAGAGTCACCCGTTGTCGATCACCGGCAATCAACTGCTGGGCGGGGCCATTCGCAAGGCGGGAGGCTTCAGCTTTCAGGAGCTGAACCTGACCCTGGATGACATCGCTGCCATGTCCCACGGCGGCGCCGATCTGTCCTACGACTTCATCACCCGACCGGCTTACCAGCACGCGTTACTGACCGGGAATACTGAGTTCTTGCGGCTGATGCTGCGTCAGGTCCATGTGTTCGGGATTGATCCTGCTTCGCTGATTCACGCGCTGCAAAACCATGATGAGTTGACCCTTGAACTGGTGCACTTCTGGACGCTGCACGCCCACGATACTTATCACTATCAGGGGCAGACCTTCCCTGGAAACATCTTGCGCGAACACATCCGCGAAGAAATGTACGAACGGCTGGCAGGGGAACACGCGCCCTACAATCTCAAGTTCGTTACGAACGGCGTGTCCTGCACCACGGCCAGCATTATCACTGCAGCCTTGGGTATTCGCGATCTGGAGGCGATCACAGATGCCGACATTCAGCAGATCCAGCACATTCATTTGTTGTTGGTGATGTACAACGCGATGCAGCCGGGTGTTTTCGCCTTGTCCGGCTGGGACTTGGTGGGCGCGCTGACGCTGCCAGCCGAGCAGGTGCAACATTTGATGCAGGATGGCGATACGCGCTGGATTCATCGGGGGGCTTACGATCTGGTCGACCTCGACCCTGACGCGGAGTTTTCGGCTGGCAACATGCCGCGTCCGAAGACGCTGTACGGCAGCTTGGTCGATCAATTGCAGCGGCCGGACTCCTTTGTTTCTCAGCTCAAGAAAATACTGGCTGTGCGGCGCGCGTACGACATCGCCGCGAGTCGCCAGATTTTGATCCCTGACGTGCAGCATCCAGGTCTGCTGATCATGGTTCACGAACTGCCAGCCGGGAAGGGCACCCAGATCACCGCACTGAACTTTAGTGCTGAACCCGTCGTCGAGACCTTGCATCTGCCCGACATCGCCCCCGGCCCGGTCGTTGATATCATCAATGAACGAGTCGAGGGGGATCTGACCGAGCAAGGCGAATTCACCATCACCCTGGACGCTTATGAAGGCCTCGCGTTACGGGTAGTGAGCACATCGCCGATGGTTTGAGGATGACCGGCCGGCTTCGCTCCTGCGGTCCATAGGTTTACTGACCCTTGGGACGCTCTGGCGCCGTTTGCCCAAACAGGATTTTCTTGCCGTCCTCGGTGACGGCGGGGCGGCTAGAGAAGGGTTCGCCTTTGGCGTAAGCCCGTATCGTCGCCGGACGGGCTTGCACGGCTTCAAACCAGCGGCGCAGGTTGGGGAAGTCGTCAAGGTTCTGTTGCTGTTGTTTCCATGGGACAACCCAAGGGTAGGATGCCATGTCAGCGATGGTGTAGTGCTCGGCGGCAATAAACTCCCGACCGGCCAGACGACGGTCGAGCACGCTGTACAGCCGCTTCGTCTCGTTGACGTAACGGTTGATCGCGTAAGGAATTTTTTCGGGCGCATAGAGACCGAAGTGATGGTTTTGTCCGGCCATGGGACCCAAGCCGCCTACTTGCCAGAACAGCCATTCAGACACGGTTTTACGACCGCGGACGTCGCTGGGCAGGAATAGTCCGGTCTTCTCCGCGAGGTACATCAGGATGGCGCCAGATTCGAAAATCGTTATCGGCTCACCGCCGTCTGCAGGTGCAGTGTCGATGATGGCGGGCATTCTGTTGTTGGGCGAGAAAGCCAGAAACTCTGGTTTGAACTGATCGCCCGCGCTGATATCGACCGGGTGGAGGGTGTAATCCAGCCCGGCCTCTTCGAGAAACAGGGTGATTTTATGGCCATTGGGGGTGGGCCAGTAATAGAGCTCAATCATGGCGGATGCTTCCCATTGCAGTGGTGTGATGGTCGAGTAGGGCAAGGGCTGGACGCACCAAGCCTTCCAGCAGGTCTCGCTCTGGCCGTGCGCGGGCGAGGACGCGAATGCCCAGCAGGACGCCCAGAAGCAGGCGTGCCAAGTCATCGGCAGGCTGTGAGGTGGAAATTGCCCCGGTGTGCTGACCCGTTATCACGCAGCGGTGAAAAAAAGCCTCTATCTGCGTGAAAACGTCGGCAATGGCACGTTGGAACCCCGGGTCAAGGGGGGAGGCTTCGAGCGCCCCGTTCACTAGCATGCAGCCTTTGTTCTGCGGATCGTTCAGGGACCGTTCGATGATTTCGCTAAAGAATGCGCCAATCGCTTCACGCGGGGGCAGCTTCTCCAGACGATTGATGCGTTCAACCAGGCGTTGTTCCAGGTAGTGGTCCAGCGCGCGCCGATACAGTGAACGTTTGTCACCGAACGCGTTGTAAAGGCTGGCGCCCGTGATCCCCATTTTCTGGGCAAGGTCGCGAATCGAGGTGGCTTCATACCCCCGTACCCAGAAGCATTGCACGGCTGCATCGAGCACTGCGGCTTCATCAAATTCTCTTGGTCGAGCCATCTCGCTGTTCCTCGGCATCAGGTGGACAAAGCCGTTGCCCCTTTGTCCTTTCCGAACTATTCTAAATCAATCGTTCTAAAACGCAAAGGCGAGGCATCTAGCGTGCTGCACTGGGTAATCTTCGCGATTAACGTGGTGGTTGCTGTGTGGCGATAGCGTCGCTGAAAACTTCCCTCGCACGCGCCATAAGGGCTGAACGCCATGATCCGCTTCTATTTCCACCCGACACCCAACCCGGCCAAAGTCGCACTGTTGCTTGAAGAGCTGGGCCTTGTCTATGAAGTCGTGCCGATCGACACCAGCAAAGGCGAGCAGCACACCCCCGAGTTCCGCGCCATCAATCCGAATGGCAAGGTGCCAGCAATTGTTGACACCGAAGGACCGGGTGGCGGCGATACCAGGGTGTTCGATTCGAGCGCCATCTTGCTCTACCTCGGTGAGAAAACCGGACGCTTTATCGGCACGCCTGTTGATCGTCCCGAGCTGCTGTCGTGGCTGTGTTTCATAGGCACGGGCCTGGGGCCATTCTCGGGGCAGGCTGTGCATTTTCAATACGCAGCGCCGGATGACAATGAGTATGCAGTTAATCGTTATCGCCGCGAGATCGAGCGGCACTATCAGGTGCTGGATGACCGTCTGACCGGACGCGACTACATCGTGGGTGATGATTATTCGATCGTTGATATGTCAGCCTGGGGTTGGCTGGATCGAGCGCCCCGCGTGATGAAAGGCGAAGCCGATCCGCTGGCTGCTTTTCCAAACCTCAAACGATGGTTCCAGACAATCGATGCTCGCCCGGCGGTGCTTCGAGCGCGAGCCGTCGGCAAGGACCATGCGTTCAAGAAAGAGTTGGATGAACAGGCGAGGCGTGCGCTTTTCCCCTCGAATTACTTGAAAAGCGCGGATTGAAATGTGCTTGTTGGCACTTCACGTTTCCTCTGGGCTCCGGCTCAGAGGGGCCCGACGCTCAGTCCACTTTTGGTCTCGCTGAATGCAATTCCTTGGTACCCTGTTTCGCCGCCGCAATAAGGTGAAAGACGCGAGTCCTGAAACCATGCATCCATGACCCTGTTCCCTGCCGCGACGTATTCAACCTATTAATTGCCTCTGGCGTGCGTGCTCCATGGCTATCAACTTCGACCTGAATGATCTCCAGGCTTTCCGCGCCGTGGTGGAAAAAGGCAGCTTTGGCAAGGCTGCCGAAGCGATTCATATTTCTCAGCCGGCCCTTAGCCGACGTATCGAAAAGCTTGAGGACGCGTTGGGCGTCAAGCTGTTCGAACGCACCACACGCCGCGTCAGCCTGACCATGGTAGGGCGGGCGTTCGCACCGCGTGCCGAACGTTTGCTCGACGACCTCGACGACGCATTACTGGGTATCAGCGATGTCGCATCGACACGCATGGGCCATGTCACGATCGCGTGTGTGCCGTCGGCGGCTTATTACTTCATGCCGCGGGTGGTCGCTCGCTATCACCAGCTCTACCCGAAAATCAGAGTAAAGGTGCTCGACGCCAGCGCTCACGACGTACACGACGCGGTGGTCAGTGGCGAGGCCGACTTGGGCCTAAGTTTCATGGGTAATCTGGATGTCGGGCTTGAGTTTGAGTTATTGGTACAGGATACCTATGTGCTGGCCTGCCGCCGCGACCATGTTTTGGCGAGTCGCGATAGCGTGACGTGGCGCGAGTTTTTTGAGCACGATTACATTGCGGTGGATAAAACGTCAGGCAATCGCTTCCTGCTCGATCAGTCGCTGATTCACATTAAACCGGCGCGGCCGAGTGTCTGCGAAACACGGCATGTGGTGACGATGCTGGGGTTGGTCGAGGCGGGCCTGGGAATTGCTGCCGCGCCAGCGATGGCGATGCCTACCGCCGGGCATCCGATTTTAATGAGTGTGCCGCTGACCGAGCCGCAGGTGACGCGTAGCGTCGGCTTGATCAAGCGTCGGGGGCGCACGTTGACGCCAGCAGCGCTGGAGCTGGAGCGGCTGATTGTCGAGATGAAAGCGCTGCCGCCGCCAGTCCAGGGGCCGACGGCGGCGCATTAAGACTGCGTGCCGTCAGTTATGGCTAACGGAATCAAGCCCGGTCGCACGTACCTCTGGTTGGACGCCAGGTGATGCAAGGTAGTCGAGCAAGGCCTTTGCTTGCTGCGGATACTGGGCATCAACAGGGATCCCTGCGGCGAAGCGCGTGACCGACTGCAGTGACTCCGGGATCTTGCCAATGAAGGTCACGCCGGAAACCGGCAGCAGTTCGCTGACCTGCTGGAATCCCAGTTCGTAGTCGCCTGTTGCGACCACTGAGGCCACCGGGGTTTTCGGAATCATCGTGGATTTGGGCTGCAATTGGCTTTCGATTCCCAGGCGCTTGAACAGTTGATCCTGGATATACACCCCGCTGGCACTGTCGGAGTAAGCGACTGAGCGAGCCTTGAGCAAGACCACCTTGAACTGGTCTTCGGACGCGATTTTCGGCGTATCGGCCCCGGCGCGCACAACGGCCCCAATTCTCGAATCAGCAAGCTCGACCCGTGAGCCAGGTATCACTTTGCCTTGCTTGATTAAATCATCGAGTGCATACCCGACCATGATCACCACGTCAGCTTTTTCACCGCGCTCAAGTCGATTGGGAATGGCTTCAGGCGCCTTGCCCATGGATGGACCCAGTGTGGTATCCAGCGTATTGCCTGTGGCTGCGGCGAATTTTGGGCTAAGTGCCTTATAGGCAGCGGTAAAACCGCCGGACGTCATTACGTGGATTTCGGCGGCGTGTACAGCCGCCGTCATACTCAGGCTGCCGAGCAATACCCATGCGGCAAATTTCATACACAGTGCTTTCATAAACTATTTCTCCACGCCGGGACGTAAGGGCTATTACACCGCAAGGCGTAGTTGCACGGCTTTGCTACGGTACAGAAACAGGGTCGCGGACAACGCGCAGACGGCGGCAAAACTCATCCAGTAGCCAGGTGCTGCCTTGTCACCAGTGAGGTGGATAAGTGCCGTGGAAATGGCCGGAGTGAAGCCGCCGAATACCGCAGTGGCAAGGCTATAGGCCAAGGAAAAACCGGCGACGCGAACTTCAACGGGCATGATTTCGGTCAGGGCCGCAATCATTGCGCCGTTGTACATGCCGTATAGAAAGGACAGCCACAACAGCGTTTCCAGCATGTGGCCGAAGCTGGGCGCCTGGGCCAGAAATGACAGGGCAGGGTAGGACGTAACAATGGCCAGCGCGGCCATGGTCACAAGCACCGGTCGCCGCCCGACGCGGTCAGACAGCGCGCCGCCGATGGGCAGCCAGATG
The DNA here is from genome assembly GCF_056680355.1 of Pseudomonas sp. ASL8. NCBI lineage: Bacteria > Pseudomonadati > Pseudomonadota > Gammaproteobacteria > Pseudomonadales > Pseudomonadaceae > Pseudomonas > Pseudomonas sp. ASL8. Next base: position 3,849,066 of record NZ_CM155278.1, read on the forward strand.
AAGTTAGAGACCCCCACCAACAGCGTCACCATCAAGGCATCGGCGGTGCTCAGGTTGAGTACGGTCTTGCCGAAAGTAGGCGCATAGACGGTGATCAGGTAAAAAGCCGTGGTGGTCATCGCGACCATCAGCATGCCTGCGACGACGGTCCCCCAGTTCTGCATCAAGGTATTGAACACTTCACGCATGGTCGGGCGGTGTGTGCGCGCAGAGAACTCTTCGGTTTCCTCAAGCTTGCTGCGCAGGACGAAGATGAACGGGACGATCAGACAACCTATCAGGAAGGGCACGCGCCAGCCCCAATCGGCGATCATCGATGACGGCATCCACTGGTTCAAGGCGAAGCCTAGCCCGGCAGCGACGATGATCGCGACCTGCTGGCTGGCCGACTGCCAACTGGTGAAAAAGCCTTTTTTACCGGGGGTCGCCATCTCGGCCAGGTACACCGAAACGCCGCCCAGTTCTGCGCCTGCAGAGAAACCTTGAAGTAAACGCCCGATCAGCACCAGGGCTGGCGCCAGCAGTCCGATGCTCTCGTAGCCCGGTACCAGCACGATCAGAATGGTGCCGCTGGCCATGATCGACAGCGTGACGATCAGTCCCTTGCGGCGGCCGACGTCATCGATATAGGCACCCAGAATGACTGCACCCATCGGGCGCATGAGAAACCCCGCGCCGAACACGGCGAAGGTCATCATCAACGATGCAAATTCGCTGCTCGCCGGGAAAAAGGCGGCTGCGATATAGGTGGCATAAAAACCGAATAGGAAGAAATCGAACTGCTCGAGAAAGTTGCCTGACGTTACCCGGAAAACCGCACCTGCTTTGGAACGGGCGGACGCTGTTACGCTTTGAGTTGAGCCCATCTACTTGTCTCCCGACACTTTTATGCATGCACCTGGCGTGCACGATTGTTATAGGAGCGAATAGTGTCTGAGAGGGACTGAGTTGAGAAATGCATAGTTCGCATTCATTGATGCGTCATGCGTATAAATGATTTGAATGAGTTTGGCGCTGGCATCCCGGATCGGGTAACGCTGGGCCGGGATGCCTTATGTGGCAGGGCGCAGTGTCAGACGCCAGCTTTCATCAGTGCTGCACACGCGGTTTTATACGCCTCGTGCTGATATTTATTCAGCGAGGCGGCCAGTGCAAAGTCATGTTTTTTATGTTGAGCGCTGACGGTTTGCGGCGACACGAGGGACACCTCGCACTGATTCAGGAGCTGTAGAACCCCTTCGATTTTGAAGGTGGTCGGGCCACCCGCGAATTCGCCTTTTTTGCTGCGTTTTTTGATCGCGATGTGGTCGATACCGTTGTCACGAACAAACGCCTCGACGAGGGTCGCGAACGCTTTGACGTTCGACGACTCGTCATCGTCCTCAAGGGCGATTTTTTTTGTGGTCAGAGGCAGATGTTCAAACGCGTTATTTTGAAGCGTGGCGACAGCGAAAATGGCTTCGCTGCCTTTGATTTCGATACCGCAGATCTTCATGTGGCTGCCTTGCGCAGGTTTAAAGGCAGCCATCTTCTTCTCTTTTTTCAACGATGGCTAACTGATAAACACTCCGCGCGCCATGCCTGCGGCTGCCACGAGTATGACGATGATCAGACCCACTTCGATGTGGCTGATTCGGGAGTACAGCAGGGCGCGCCGGGTATCGATAGGGGTGCCATTTTTAAACGCATTGCGCCACTTGATCAGGGCAACCATGGGCGCGATTTCAAGCAGGATGATTGCAATGAACGCCGTCATTTTCAGGTGAAACAGCGGTTGATGCAGATAGTAGAAGGTTCCCTTTTCAAGCCCGCCAAATGCACGCAACGCCCCGGTCACCAGCAGCACGGCTACAGCGATACCCCAGAAGTTGTCGGCCACAAACACATCCCTGAGCTTGGAGGGATTGGTGCGGCTGAGCCGGCGCAAAGATCTTCCACGGCTGAGTACTGCTCCCAGTGCAACGCCGTATGCCAGCAGATGCAGTGTTGCCAGGAACCATTTGAAGAGCATGGTTGTGAATCTCCATTCGTGACGATAAGAAAGCAATCCATCCAACAGCGGGTATTCGAGTCGTAGATTACTGTTCGAGATTTTGCCCGAACCCCACGCTGTTTCGGGCTTTTATTGAGAGGAAACAAGCACGGCCGGCGAGTTCGCAAGTGTCCTTGATTACTCTTTCGACTGAATCCCGGCCTGCCTCATGGTCAGGTTTTTCTGATTCTTGTATTGCACGGCAACTTGCGGGGCCGGGTTGCTTTTCCCTGTTTCCATCCAATTGCGCAAACGAGTCGCATCGGCGAAGTGAGTGTATTTGCCGAATGCATCGAGAATCACCACCGACACCGGCCGATTGGCCATCGTGGTCAACAACACCAGGCAGTGGCCGGCTTGATTGGTGAATCCGGTCTTGGTCAGGGTGATGTTCCAGTTGGATTTTCTGATCAGGTGGTCGGTGTTGCTAAAGCCCAGGCTGTAGGTGGGCTTATGGAATGTCACGGTTTTTTCGGGGGTGGTGCTCAGTTCGCTCAGCATGGGGTATTTGCGTGAGGCGAGTACCAGTTTGGTCAGGTCGCGGGCGGTGGACACGTTGTAGATGGACAAACCGGTTGGCTCGACATAGACCGTGTGCTTCATGCCCAGCGCCTTGGCCTTGGCGTTCATCGCCAGGATGAAGGCGTTATAGCCACCTGGATAACTGTGGGCGAGGCTCGCAGCGGCCCGGTTTTCCGAGGACATCAGGGAAATCAACAGCATGTTCTTGCGGTCCAGCTGGCTGCCGAGCTTGACCCTGGAGAACACACCTTTCATTTCCTTGGTGTTGGTGATCGACACCGGAATCATTTCGTCCATGGGCAGTTTCGCGTCCAGCGTCACCATGGCCGTCATCAGTTTGGTCACTGAGGCGATAGGAACGATGATGTCCGGGTTGCTCGAATACAGTACTTTGTCGGTTTGCAGGTCAACCACCATGGAACTGCCCGAGGCCAGGTGAAGTTGTGAAGGGTCGCGATTAAGAGGGGCGGGTTCATTTGCTAACGCGCTCTGAGAGAGTGCGGCGCCTGTACATACAAATAATAGGCTCAGAATGGAATGACGAATTTTCACGAGCTGGGCTCACTAATAATGGAATATGCCGTTTAGCACGGGGTCTCTACGAAAACACTTCATTTTATGAGCACGCTCCGGGCGCTGTCGATGGGTCTTGTCAGTTGAATTGAGGTTTAAAGCAGCTAAGCGCTTTTATAGGTGAAAAAACCACGATTGCTAACCAAAACCAGCAATAGACATGGTGTCTGACGAGCACACCGATTAGCATCCTTTGCAGTTAATGCCACGTGTTCTCAAACGACTCAGGAGTCGCGCAATGCCCAAGGATTTTATCAGCAAGGATTACCTCGCACTGGTAATAGTAGCGGCTATGGTTGCAGTGCTCTTGCTTGGGATCGGTTTTTTTCAGAAATCTGCGGATTGGGCGGGTTGGATTCAGGCGACCGGTCTTATCGTTGGTTTGATAGTGGCGATAGCGGTGCCGGGCATTCAGAAAAAGCAGGACGCCGCGAGCCAACACAAACTGATGCGTGAGCGGGAGGTGGGGTACGCTCGCCGACTGCAATACTTGTGCGGCGAGCTCAATGAGCTGCTGGCAAAAATCAATATTAACCTGACGCATCTTCGCGCTACTGACAGGCATCGCCTGCAACATACCCTTCAGGATTTCCTGCATCGCTTATTCGAATCGCATAAGCGTGATCTGAATGATGACCGTGTGGTGATTGCTCACGAACTGCGGCAGGTGGCTAACGAGCTGGTCGATGAGCTTGAGAGCGGCCGTGCAGACCGGGTGGTCATGATGAACCTGGATAAACGCCTGCAAAAACTGGCGCACCGGACTCAGGTCAATGCGGCAATGGCTGAACGTCTCTGATCAGGCTTTTTTCGACGCATAAAAAAGCCCACATCAGGGATGCGGGCAAGGGGATGTGCGGAGCAACGCACGATGTCAGGGCAACACTATTCGTTAAAACGGGTATTAAAATCAGGCAGCCAGCATCAGGCGTTCATCTGGCCCGTGTCGAACTTCTCGGACAAGGCCTTGGCCGCTGGCAGGGAGGCAAAGGGGCCGCTGATGGGTTCGCCGTCCTGTACCAGGTACCAGCAGGCAAGCAGGCCGCAGGCTCTGAGCGGGGCTGGAACTGCGCTACCGACTACCGACATGATTTGAACCTTGGTCATAAATACCTCCATCAATCTATGGCGCTACTCTACGGCGCCCTGCGAGCAAGTGATAATCACTGCTCTCGATAGTGGACATTGATGATAACGAGGTTCGTTACGGTTATTGCCGTTGCGCGTCCGTGACTGATCAGTCGACGACCTGATCGAGCATTGCCATCACTTCGTGATTGTTCAGAAGACCTTTTTCAACCAGATTCTGTGCCAGCAAGGACAAAAACTTTGCGCTGCGATGACCTTCGAGGCTCTTGAGCTCGGTCAGTGCGCAATACACTTTGTCCGATGTGCACAATCCCTCCGCATGATGGGGATGCTGAGTTGGCATAAGGGCGTCCTTATTGTTATGAAGGCTGGTGTCGCTGAACGAGCGTTGCTGAAGAGCACCGGATTCACGACGATGACGTCAATAATGACGGACTCAAGCAAACACGCTGTCCCCCCAGCGACCTCCATCGAACTGATGTAGACGCTAAAAAAACAGCCCCGCCTTTTTGGGGGCAGGGCTGTTTTTCAGAATGTTACCAGCGCCCTGGGCCGTCACCCCGGTAGCCCCGTTCATCCCTGTCATGACCATAATAGCCATGAGGACGACCGTAGTAGCCTGGCGGTGGGCCGTAATACCCAGGGCGATAATAAACCGGGGCTGGCGCCACTACGACCGGCTGGTAGTACACAGGTGGCGGCGGTGCCTGATAGTAAACCGGTTGTGGTGCATAGACCGGTTGCGGTTCCACATAGACTGTCCGGGGTTGGTTGGATGACATCACGGCACCAGCCACGACGGCCCCGACCACGGCGCCTACCACTAGACCTGGACCACCCCAACCGCGCCCGTCGGCTGACGCTTGGCTTGCGATGGCTAGGGCACCTAACAACAAGGCAACCTTGGGGATGTGACGAATCATGAGTATTCCTCGGCTTTCAACCCCGTTGTCGCGAGCCTGCGTTACGCTCAGGCACTGCCACGGGATACTACTAAGACAGCGGTTTCGGAGAAATCTGCGAATCGCGTGAGTAAAGATTGTGTAAGTGTGTCCGGCGGCTATTATCCCGGACTTGCACGCGTTGGCAAAGGCCATTCTATAAGCCGCAGGGCAGGGTTATTCCAGCTTTGCCAAGCGCTCTTCCAGCGCCGTAATCCGCGCTTCGAGTTCGTCCAGACGCTCTGTCGAGGCGGACCCGCCACTGGCGCGTTCGGGCTGATTTTGTCGAGCCGCGAGAATAGCCTCGATGTCTTCCGGGTCACCGAGTGAGTGCATGTATCGATCTTCACGCTGGCCGGATTGACGCGGCAACAGCGTCGCCAGCCCTCGGGCAATCAAGCGCTCCAGTTGATGGGCGACCTGCTCGATATCTTCAAAGTCGTGCATGCGGTTGCTGCGAGTGAGCAATTCATTGACCGTTTGCGGGCCGCGCAGGAACAGCAAACCACTCAAGATAACCTGTGCGGGCACTAACTCCAGGGCTTTATCGACGCGGTGTTCCCAGCGATCAGCACGGCTGCCCATCACCAGCCGTGTCAAGCCACGGCCTTCGAGGGCGCGCAGACTTTGGCCGACCTGGCCCTGGGTCAGGCTCATCACCGGTTCGCGGCTGGTTTTTTGATTGCAGGCAGTGACCAGCGCATTAAGGGTCAAAGGGTAGGTTTCGGGGTTGGTGGCCTTTTTTTCGATCAGGCAGCCGAGGATGCGAACTTCCACATTGTTGAGTTGCAGCTTATCGGCGGAGTCGGTAGACACGGGCTCGGTAGACATGGCGCTTTCCCTGGGCGTTTGAAGGCAACTAGCCTAGGGGCTTGGTGATATAAAAGACAAGCCGCTTTCGTGTGGCCTCCATGACTATAATCACGCCACCTTCAATCCAGGATCTGCCATGACTATTTCCCTGTACGCCGCTTCCGTCCCGGTTTTCAAACAAATGCTCACTGCTTTGAGTGACGTATTGGCCAAGGCTGAAGCTCATGCCACAGCAAAAAACATTGAGCCTGACGCCTTGCTGCAAGCTCGCCTGTTCCCGGATATGTTCCAATTGATCCGTCAGGTACAAATCTCCGCTGATTTCGCCAAAGGCGTATCGGCCCGCCTGGCGGGTATAGAACCACCGAAGTTTGATGACACTGAAAAAACCTTTGCCGACCTGCAAGCTTTGATCGCCAAGACCCTGGCTTTTATTGGTAGCGTCAGCCCTGAGCTGATCAATGGCCAGGAAGATCGCGAGATCGTCACGCGTCAGGGTACGCCTAAAGAGAAGCGCTTTGACGCTCAGACCTACCTGTTGGGCTATGGTCTGCCGCAGTTCTTCTTCCACGTCACCACGACCTACGCCATCCTGCGCCACAACGGCGTTGAAGTCGGCAAGCGCGACTACATGGGCGCGTACTGATTCGTTGAATGACCTGTTGGATTGACGCCGAGCCGTTGCACGAGATGTTTCGTGCAGCGGCTTTTTTATGCTTCGTGTCACGCGTAGATGTATTTACCGACAGATCGGTCCTTATGGCCTGATCTGCTTCGTTGTTCTGGAGTTTTCATGTTGTTGCCTATTTTGCTGTTGTCGGCTGCCGGTTTTACGGTACTGACCACAGAGTTCGTCATCGTCGGCCTGTTGCCTGCGATAGCCCGCGACCTGGATATCTCGGTGTCTCAGGCCGGTTTGTTGGTGACGTTGTTTGCGTTCACCGTGGCCGCTTTCGGGCCTTTCCTGACGGCGTATTTTTCGCGCTTTGAGCGCAAGCGCCTGTTCATCACCATTTTGATCATGTTCGGTTTTTCCAACCTGTTGGCGGCATTGGCACCCAACATTGCCGTGATGGCGGTTGCGCGACTGATTCCCGCGCTGGGGCTGCCGGTGTTTTGGGCGCTGGCCAGTGAGACAGCGGTGGATATTGTGGGGCCGGAATACGCCGGGCGAGCGATTTCAAAGATTGGCTTCGGCATCGTCTGTGCGACGGTGTTTGGCATCCCGGTCGGGACATTGATTTCTGATGCCTGGGGATGGCGTAGCGCGTTCGCCATCCTGGCGGTGGTAGCGTTCGCCAAAGCATTGCTGTTGTTGATCTACCTGCCCACGACGAATAAGCACAAAGAGCCGGTTTCATTGCTGGGGCAGTTCAAAATCCTGCGTAGTCCATTGATGCTCGGCCATGTGCTGTTGTCGGTGCTGGTGTTCAGCGGCATGTTCACGGCTTATACCTACCTGGCGGACATGCTGGAGCGTCTGGCCGGGTTCAATGGCACGGTGGTGGGCTGGTGTCTGATGGGGTTTGGCGCGGTAGGCCTGCTCGGTAACTCGTTGGGTGGGCGCATGGTTGACCACCACCCACTGATTGCCAGTCTGTTCTTCAGTGCGTTCATGATCACCGGCATGGTGGCCGTGGTGCCTAGCATGCATTCGACGCTAGGCCTTGGCCTGGCGTTGGCCGTCTGGGGTATCACGCAGGCAGCGTTGTTCCTCGTCAGCCACGTTCGGTTGATGAAGGCGGCCCCCCATGCGCCCGCTTTTGCGGCTTCGTTGAACATTGCCGGGGCGAATCTGGGGATTGGCATTGGCGCGATCATCGGTGGGCAGGTAATCGACAGTTTCGGTCTGGGCAGTCTGGGCTTTGCGGCGGCGGGGATTATTTTACTGTCGATTCTGCTGGCGCTGCTGTTGATGTCCGCCAGGCCCGTACCTGTTTGTGCTTAATCAGAGTGGGTGAATAACCCGCGTCGAGCGCCCTCGGTAATGGCAACAATCCCTGGGTGCTTGACCTTGCGTTCGACCGAAATTGCGTAGAAAGACTCGGTTACGGCGTCGGTCTGACCGATCATTTGCACCCCGTATTGCGCCTGAACTTCATCGGCAATCACGCTAGGGGCGATGAAAATCCCGCTGCCGGATTTGCCGAAAGCCTTCATCAGCGCGCTGTCGTCGAACTCGCCGATAATCCGTGGTTGCACGTTTTGCTCGGCAAACCAACGCATGAGGCGGTTGCGGACCACGGTTTCCTGCCCCGGAATCAAGAGTGGCGCGCCTTGCAAACCGTGAGGGAAATTCGGACCATAGCGCTCGGCCAACGCCTGAGTCGCGAAAAAGCTGATCCCGCATTCGCCCAGCTTCTGGCTATAGCCTTTGATGTCCAGGTGCGAAGGCATTGGGCTGTCGGAGATCACAAGGTCCAAGCGCTGGATGGCCAGATCTGCCAGCAAGCGCTCGAGTTTGTCTTCGCGACAGGTGATGCGGACTGGCTCAGCCAGCGCCATGGTCGGCGCAATCAGCCGGTACACAATCGACTTGGGCACCACATCCGCAACCCCGATGCGAAACAGGATTTGCTGCTCATTGGGCTGGGCGCGAAGCAGCGCTTCCAGCTCACCTCCGAGCTGAAACATTTGCTCGGCATAGGGCAGGGTAAGGCGACCTGCTTCGGTTAACTCCAACTGCCTGCCCACCCGGCGAAACAAGTCGACACCGAAGGTTTGCTCCAGCAGGCTGATTTGCCCGCTGATGGTCTGCGGCGTCAGGTTCAGTTGCTCGCTAGCCCTTACGATGCTGCCGGTTTTGGCCACGACCCAGAAGTAATGCAGCTGTCGATAATTAAGCATGAGCCGCCCGATTCGTAAAAACCGAAGTATACATGGCAAAAATACGAATTTTGCTGATGTGTTTGTCTCCCTAGAATGCAGCGCTATCGCCGAGTCTCCTTACGCACCCGGCAACTCATTCAATGTTTCAGGCTGAATCAGGGCTCACTCACATGGAATATCTATTACAACTGGCTTCAAGCCCTACCGCCTGGATCGCTTTGGCGACGCTGGTGGTAATGGAAATCGTGCTGGGCATCGATAACCTGATCTTCATCTCGATCCTGACCAACAAGCTGCCAGAGCATCAACGTGCCAAAGCGCGGCGTTTGGGGATCGGCATGGCTCTGTTCCTGCGTCTGGGCCTGCTCAGCACCATCGCCTATATCGTGCAGTTGACTGAGCCGGTTATCGAACTGTTTGGGCAGGTGTTCTCCTGGAAAGACATGATTTTGATTGCCGGTGGTCTGTTCCTGTTATGGAAAGCGACGACCGAAATTCACCACAACGTCGAAGCCAGGCATGAAGACGAGAAGGTGGCTTCTTCAGGCGTCACACTAGGCTTGGCTGCCGCCATCGGCCAGATTTTGATACTTGATATGGTGTTTTCCATCGACAGCATCATCACTGCCGTGGGCATGACCGAACACTTGCCGATCATGGTCATCGCTGTGGTGGCTGCCGTTGTGGTGATGCTGGTTGCGGCAGAGCCGTTGGCCAAGTTCATCAATGACAATCCAACCGTGGTGATGCTGGCGCTGGGCTTCTTGATCATGATCGGCATGACACTGATCGCCGAGGGCTTTGGTGCGCACGTTCCGAAGGGCTATGTCTACGCGGCGATGACGTTCTCAGCGGTAATCGAAGGTCTGAATATGCTGTCGCGCAGGTCGAAGCTCAAGGCGAAGTTGAAGGCCGCGGCTGTCTGAGTGCGAGGGTTTGTTGCGGGTGAAAGTCCAAGGGTCGGTGTGGAGTTTTCCATTACCGACCTTTTTTCAACGCAGGCGGAAGGAATTTGAAGTGGGATGATCGTGCCGGGGCTCAGTACTTGTGGGGTTTCCGTGTTCGGCTTCACGGTGATGATGCCGGCGAGAAATGCGCATCACTCCCCACAGCATGGCTGAGGCGACTGCCAGCCAGGCGGCTATCAGCATTGCAATTGTTATTTCCGGGCCCATACGTGCCTCCGCTGTTTTCAGCGCCTCTGTGCATCTGACTGACAGTCTAGTACTGCGCATGTTTCCAACAATTGACTAATGGTCTGCAACGCATGATCGATTTGATCTATGCAAGGCAAAAGTCTGCACTAAATGAGCTATGCCGAAGGCTTGAGCCGCCCTATGATCAGGGTCCGAGCCGGGTCGCGGATTGCCCGGCGTTTGTTGAAGTGAGTGAAAATGCTGCTGGTATTACCTCGAATTCTTGCCGCTCGCTCGAAGCGGATGTACCTGGCCCTTGCGCTTCTATCGACCTTGACTGCCTGTGCTGGCAGCGTGGCCCCCGGGATCCAGCGTTTACCCGATCGGGTTGAGCTCAATTCGGTACCGTTTTTCAAAGGTAACGTTTACCAAAGCGGGCCAGGGGTATTGGCCAGCATGTTGTCGCAACAAGGGGTGATTATCACGCCTGGATTGCTGGACAAGCCCCTGCATTTGCCTGGTGGCGAAGCCAAGCTCGAGCCAAACATGCAGGCCGTGGCGCGTGGGTACGGATTTATGGTCTATCCCCTGGATGGGGAATTACAGGACCTGCTGACTCAGGTGTCGGCGGGATACCCCGTCATGCTGCGTTACACCGATGGTTCGGCCTGGTGGGCGGAACCCCGTTACGCAGTGCTGATAGGCTACAACCGCAACAAACAGACGGTCCTGCTGCACTCGGGCATGAACCGTCGTCAGTTGATGAGTTTCAGCAGCTTTACTTCTGCCTGGAAAGACGCAGGCAGTTGGGCTGTGCTGGTGCAAGGTCCGCGGCAGATCCCGGCGCAAGTCGACCAGCCGCGCTGGCTGAACGCGGCGAATGATTTGACCCAGGCTGGACAAGCGCAAGCGGCCGGCGAAGCGACCAAGGCATTAAAGGCGCGATGAATCGCACCGACTGAAATAATAAAACGGCGCCCTCGGCGCCGTTTTTGTTAGATGGCTGCTCAAAAGCCAAACTTGTCCCGCAGGGCGTAGTACCAAGCGCCCAGCGCCGTTAACGGCGTGCGCAACAACTGGCCGCCGGGGAAGGGATAGTGGGGCAGGTCGGCAAAGGCATCAAAACGTTCAGCCTGCCCACGCAACGCTTCGGCCAATACCTTGCCGGCCAGGTGGGTATAGGTCACACCGTGACCGCTGCAGCCTTGCGAGTAATAGATGTTGTCGCCCAGACGCCCGACTTGTGGCAAGCGCGACAGCGTCAGCAGGAAGTTTCCGGTCCAGGCGTAATCAATTTTTACGTCCTTGAGCTGCGGAAAGGCTTTAAGCATTTTCGGCCGGATGATCGCTTCAATGTTGGCCGGGTCCCGCGCGCCGTACACCACGCCGCCACCAAAAATCAGGCGTTTGTCAGCGGACAGTCGATAGTAGTCGAGCAGGTAATTACAGTCTTCGACGCAATAGTCCTGCGGCAACAGCGTCCTCGCCAACGCCTCACCCAGCGGCTCGGTGGTGATCACCTGAGTACCGCAAGGCATCGACTTGGCGGCCAGTTCCGGCACCAGATTACCCAGGTAAGCGTTGCCGGCGACGATGACAAACCTGGCTCGGACTCGACCGTGTTCGGTATGCACGACTGGATTGGCGCCGCGCTCGATTCGAATCGCCGCCGACTGCTCATGAATCACACCGCCCAGCGACTCCACCGCCGCAGCCTCGCCCAGCGCCAGGTTCAAGGGATGGACGTGGCCGCCGCTCATGTCGAGCATGCCGCCGATATACTCATCACAGGCCACCACCTCATGAATGCGGCGCTTGTCCATCAGTTCCAGCTGGGTGTGCCCGTATCGCTCCCAGAGCTTCTTCTGCGCTTCCAGATGGCCCATCTGGTTGTTGGTGATGGCTGCAAACACGCCGCCATCCTTCAGGTCGCATTGAATCTGATACTTGGCCACCCGATCACGAATGATCGCGGCACCTTCAAATGCCATTTGACCCAGCAGTTGCGCCTGCTTGGGCCCGACAGTGCGTTCGATCACGTCGATGTCGCGGCTATAGCTGTTGACGATCTGTCCGCCATTACGCCCCGATGCACCAAAGCCGACTTTGGCAGCCTCAAGCACCGTCACACGAAACCCGTGCTCCAGCAAAAACAGCGCACTGGAAAGCCCGGTATAGCCTGCGCCAATCACGCAGACATCGGTTTCCACCTCACCTTCCAGTCGAGGGCGCTCAGGCACCGCGTTCGCAGACGCTGCGTAATAAGACTGTGGGTAAGGAGTGTTCGCCATCCTGCAACCTCTGTTTTATATTTTTTACGGATACCGAGATGCTACCTGAGAAAAAAAACCTCGACCAGTGAGCTGTAAGATCACAGGCAGAGGACGATCCGTAAAAAATACGCATATTCATGGAGTTAGCGCGAAAAAGGTGTTGACACACATCCATATATCCGTAGAATGCCGACCCACAGCAGGCGCGTAGCTCAGTTGGTTAGAGCACCACCTTGACATGGTGGGGGTCGCTGGTTCGAGTCCAGTCGCGCCTACCAAACAAAATCCGCTCCTGCTGGCGGTCTAGAAGGGTCAATCGAAAGGTTGGCCCTTTTTTGTTGTTGGCGTTTGGAAAAACTTTGGAAATATTTTGGAAAAACGAACCAGCGGTATCAGTATTTCAAGTCTGCTCCGACGGTCTGGTATTCGATAGTCTTCTCTGTGTGTCCCTCCTGATAATGCCGCGTCATCTTCGCATCCGAATGCTCTAGAAGTGCCTGGACGTATTCCTCAGGAAACTCTTGCTGCTCGTAAAGCCATGAGCCCAAAGCGCGAATTTCGTGGAAAGTGGGTCGCTCAACCGGCTCAATGTAATCGTAAGCATGCGCGGCGTCTCTTGCCTTGGTGAGCTTGAAGAGCAGGGACGGGATAAGGTCTTTGTCAGCCATCTTGTAATCCTCCATGAAAAGAAGAAGGCGTAGCAGCAGACAACAAAAAGCCCGCGCGCGGCGGGCTATCTGTCGAAGGGGGCTGATCCATCAGCTGATTCGATTGTAGGACAATGGATGGCGAAGTGACAGCAAGTCGTCCTGACGTGTCGTTATTGCCATCTACTTATCAGAGAGCGACAGCTGCATGAGGGCAGTGGATCGTTCTTGGCCAGGCTAAATCACTCGGTGATTTGGGTCGGTTAGTGAGTATTCGCCTTGATGATCAGCCCCGTACCGATTTCTTTCGTGTACCCAAGCAGCACGTCCTCAGCCTCATTGAAGCTTTGAACCAGCTTCAGGATCGCCTTAGCCTCATCCTCAACTCCAGCCTTGCTCAATGGAGAATCCTTCTACTCTCTCCAATCCTGATTCGATCAAGCGCCCGGTTTAATGCGTCCAAGGCGTCGAGGAGAGCTTTCGCCTCAGCCTCTCGACCATCTCCCCAAAGGCGTTCCGCCATTTTGTTCAGGGCCTGGATAGAGCGCTCAATTTCAGTAGCAGTCACTGCAACTTTACTTTCCGGTTGTTTCTTCGGCATTCAGTAACCCTTCTGCAGGGCATTGCTTTGTCTTTCAATTTTTAGCGCGAATACGTCGCCCGCCAAAATGCTTGGGCTAGGATCGCGAGCTATTCAGCCTTCCCCCGCACAATCCTTCCCGCCTTCACCTCATCCGCAAGCGCTGCCAGCCGATCTGCTTCCTCATACAGCTTCGCAATTAGCTTTAGCGCAGCGACAACATCGGCATCCCCGCAGCTCTTGGTGATTTCGAGTACTTCAGACGCTGCCTGCTCCAGGCTCAGCGCCGCGTCTTTGAGTTCGCGCTTCAGCTCTTGTGTTGGCTTGTTGAGCCCCATGTCGACCTCCTGAAAGTCCCCAGTGCGCCAACTACTCAGCCTTGCCCTGATCCTCGCTGCCCTTTTTGGCGGCATCAGCAAGAGCCCTCAGTTGGGAGGAGGTGTAAAGAAGTTGGTTTATCAGGTCTGTTGATTCTGTATCAATTAACCCTTCAGCTTTCCTTAGCTCGCTCAAGCCTTTTGCAGAAAACTCGAACTCTTCCGCGAGCCTAGAAAGCTCGGAAATCATGTGTGCTCTGGCAATCTCGGTGCTCACAACCACGCTCCTGATTTTACAAATCGCCACACCGCTCGCGCTTATTTGAACAGGGCGCGCTGCCATTGGTGTTCGCCGATGATAGCTATAGGGGAGCCGGCTTGGCGTAGCTCTGCAGCTTTCATGATTTTCACCCCATAACTACTGTGACGCCACTGCTCATTCCCGATACTTCCGACAACCAGAGAGTGGATTTTCTTGCTAACGCCACCTCCAATAATTCCGCCGCGCTCCTCTACCAGTGTCTGACAGTCTTTCCGTGGACCGTAGGCGCGGCGTTCAGGGAACGACCTAGATACCCATGCAGCATCTCACTATGAACCCTATACCGTTATAGGTGCTCCATTTCTTGGCTGCTCAACTGATCTGATATGTGTAGTCATTATTTCATCCAAATGGATATTTATTTTCTCTTGGTTTAATCCAAATGGATATTGATCAGTGATGTCATTGCGCCAGTATAATGGCGCCATTGTTATATCCAGGGAATGGCGTTGATGAATCTGGGCATGCGATTAAAACTCGAGCGTGAAGCGTGTAGCCTGACCCAGAGCGCCGTTGCTGCCATTGGTGGCATACAACCCAATGCGCAATTACTCTATGAAAGCGGAATGAGGTGTCCGAGGGCTGACTACCTGAGCCGATTGTCTACTACGGCTATCGATGTGCTGTTCGTCGTGACGGGCAAACGAACGCCGTATGCTGTTGCTGAACTTTCTGCTGATGAATATGCACTTATTAAGTTTTTACGGACTGCGGACTTTTTCGATAAACACGCCGTAGAACATATTATAAATAGATTAGCCGTGACCTTGCGAAATAAGAGTCATGACTAATTTTAAGTTTCACATGTTCCTGGTGTTATTGGCTGGGTCGTTCCTGGCTTTGCTGTGGGCTATGGCCAATTTCCTTTAGAAACCCTCAGGACTGACTTCAAGGTCAGCGATGGGGCTCATTGATGGCTTTATGCGTTGGCGACACGGATTCAGATGCTCCGTACAGCATATCGGGCGTGGGCATCATGTTTCCGGCGCTTTGGGGCTGGGTCATGCGCTGACAACAACCTTTTCCGAGTGCCTATAAAAAATAGGGGTTGTGTTCGGTCGGCAGGATACCAGTGAGGGGCTACTACTGTATGAAAATGCAACGCTAAGCTATTGATTCTTATCGCGTGTATTGGGGATTTTTGGCTAGTTGATAAAATATATATTTTCTTTTATATTCAATAGGTTAGGTGTGGATAGAAGTCACCTTGATATGGTTGGGGTCGCTGGTTCGAGTCCAGTCGCGCCTACCAAACAAAATCCGCTTCTGCTGGCGGTCTAGAAGGGTCAACCAAAAGGTTGGCCCTTTTTTTTTGTTGGCGATTTGCACAACGTTTGCAAACCCTCCCACCTCAAAATCAAAATGCCAAATCCGCACCCACATCTACGTATTGCTGCTGACACTAATAAGCGGCTCGCTGATCATGTACCGAAGTTTAGAGCCAAACTGCAGCAGGAGCCCAAGAGGTACAGAAGGGTATAACCCATAACGTTAGTTAGCGAGATAGGGGGGGAGGTGTTAACGCGAGGATGATGACTATAATTGCATTCTGTTCTTTTTCGCCCAGCATTCTAAAAGCCATTAACCCCGTGTATTCCATTTCTGAAAGGGCAACAGTTTCAATGGGGGTCTTATTCCCAGTGACGACGTACAGGAGGTCAAGGCCATACCCTGCCAAGGCAGCCAGATAGTCGGCTCTAGGAATTCGGAACCCCTTTTCATAATGCGCCTGAGCATTAGCCTCAACACCGCCAAGGTCTGCAAGCTGGGATTGTGTTAACCCTAATCTTTTCCGTTCCGATCTCAGTCTGGATGCCAGTGTTGGCATATGAGTGACTCCATTCGGTTGTTTGTATTCATACGAATTCACGTTGATATCAGTATGCCACTATTGCTTTCCGGCCATGTTGCTTAATACCTGGCGGAAACCGGTCACGATCTACGATAAAGGTATAAATTTTGTATTCGGATGATCACTTTGGTTATATGTCTACAGCCTTCGTCAGATAGGCAGGCGAGAGCGAGTGAGTACCAAGTCGAGAGTGTTCCGCGCTCAAACATTGATTTATCGTCCGAGGCGTCAGGTTTGATCCCTGAATTTTAGATTTCTACATTCCGCGAACACGCTTAGCCCGTCAGGCCCAAGGCCATCCACTGCCTGCTAAGCTCTGAACATAGACGAAAGTATTGCTTAAATAGCACCAAACGACCGTTGGGCCGCTGATTCCAGATGGGATAGATTCCGACATATGCATGCCACAGGACAGTCTCATGAACCCCCTACGCACACGAGAGGAGGCAAAGCGTTGGATTATCAGCCAAGGGATTTCAGTCAAAGATTTCGCTGAAGCTCGCCACCTCGACCTCGCTTCCACCTATCAGGTTCTAAGCGGTGCTAAACAAGGACTACGCGGCAAGGCTCATGCAGCGGCTGTAGCGCTAGGCATCAAACGGAGTGCCAGTGAAGACGAATAGCCCACTTGATCACTATTAAACATTTATAGGTATGAGCCAGTTTTGGCGCAGTGGCTGTGCCCGGTAGAATGGGGAGACTTCACACTCCTGCGGTGGAAACTGATGCGAAGAGAAATTGGTTACTGGGATCGAGAGGGGCGGGAGCTGTTTTATTACCTGGAGTTCAAGGCAGAAACAGCGGAGTTCTTCATCACCTGCGAGCACACGCCGCGCGATGGTGAGGGAAGCGTCAGGTCCATACCGCTGAGTGAGGCCCGCGGTGAACGCTACTACGATGACGCGTTGCTGATTATCAAAGAGGAGCTTTTCAAGAATTACACAATCTGAGCGTGCTTCCAGATGCTCAACTATATTCCTGCGGCCCTACGCGTCCAGGAGGCGGCGATCTCCCTCGTGCATCACCGTGCTGCCGTTGAGCACTCACGCTGTTGCACGCGTTGATCAACGTGCGAGCGTATGGCCGAACGGAACGCTGAAACCGGCGGCGTTACGGTGGCCGCCACCGCCGTATTGTTGAGCGATTGCCGAGACATCCTCGCCCGCGTCGGAGCTGCGCAAGCTGAAGAATCGGCCGTCCGGTGTGTCCCAGTAGCAGGCGGCGAAGGGCTCGCCCGCGCACATCAGGTGCCCGGCATCGCTGGTCAGCGTGTACGGCAGGTTTGCCACCGGCACGTCATGGCCGCCGATTACCATCCGGCGTTTGGTCACGCCGACCAATTCCGCAACATCCTTTTGCAGCTTGCGCTCGATCGCGATGCCGTCTGATCGAAGCAGGGTTAGATCAGACTCGATCAGCGTGTCCCAGACGTCGAAGTCATAGGGGTAACTGAAGACGCTGGCCTGTATCTCGCGGGTACCGTCCAGCTTGAACAGCCACAAGTCCCGGTCCTCAATATGGTTGATTAGCGCGGGGCGAGGCGTTTCTGGAAAGAAGAAGTCCCAGGCAATGCCGGCGCCCGAGCGGTTCATATCAAACAGCGCGCCTATGTGGGGGGCGCCCGAGCGGATGCATTTGCTCCGGCAATCCGTTTGGAACTGTCCATAGGTATCGCCAGCGAACGGCAGGGACTTGAGGTCGCCCTGTGCCGTCTTATGGTGGTCCAGGATCAAAACAGACGCCGCCGCTTCGCCCATCGCCATCAATACCTCGGCAGGGTACGAAAAATCCACGATGACGACATGTTTGCCCGCAACGTCCGGCACCGGTTTGCCGTAAATGCCAGCATGAAACTCGATATCGGCGCCCAAGGCTTTGCGCACAACCCAAGCAGCGCCGAAGCCGTCGGCGCAGTGACCGTGGTAAATGCAAAGGGTGGGGCGCTGATTATTGGGCATGGAGGGTTCTCGTCTGGCGACACCGGCTTTAAGTATTGTAAGTGAATACCCGGCAGTGATGGCGTGCTGTGTTCGGGTGCGTACGCCTTGGCGCTGCAATCCAAGCTTGATGTGGCCACCTACGATTGTGGAAACCACTAAGACGCACTGAAAGCGTCCAGCAGGTTATCGACGAGTCCCTTCTCGCGGCTAGGGTCCGTCATAGCCGTTGAGGTAATGAAAGCTTATTCCGCACGGGGGCATGTGCTACCGGCTTGAACTCAGTGACCCCTACCCAGAGGGTGCCTCCCAGTAGTCCGCAACTATGTGATGTTCTATTGACGGTTCAACTGCATCAGGCTTGATTTTTTATCTGTGTAGCTCCGATGGCTGTGAAACTTTTTGGATGGGAGTGCGTTCTGATCATGGCAAGATGCTATCTTTTTGGGTGTGTAGTGTTTGCTTGCTCGATAAGAACGTCATATTTCTGGCTATTTTGCCGATATGACTAAGGTCTGCCCGGCGGGTTTTCAGCATAGGATTTGCTCCCAAGAAAGGTTTTTTGTATGACGGCTGCAACTCATTTTAAATCGCAGCGTGCGTTAACCAGTAATCATGCCTCCTCGGCAAAGCAGACGTTGCTGGCGATGGCGGTGCTATTGGGAACGGCTCTGATTGTGGCGTTACTGGTGTTGGTGTTCATTGCCTTGCGCCTTAATGATCATGCTGAAACGCAAAGTCGTTTTTTGGTGGATAAAGCGTGGCAGATGCGCGAAGCAGGGCTGAAGTCCAGCCTCAAGGATAATGCTTTTTGGGGAGACGCTTATGAGCATCTCCATGTCAAAGTCGACCCTGAATGGGCGTATGTCAGCCGTAATCTGGGGCCTTCTCTTTACGATGACTTTCAGGTCGAGGGGGTGTTTGTTGTCAACGGCAACAACGAAACTCCGTACGCGGTCATTAACGGTCAGCTTGAAAAGGTTGAGCTAAAAAACTGGCTAGGCGGGGATGTCGGAGCACTGATCGAGCGTGCGCGCAAGTTGGCCGATGACAGCGGTATTGCCATCGAATCCCGTCAGGTAGGAGGGCGTCCCGCGTTGGTCGCTGCTGCGACATTGACGACGGGAAGCGATCCAAAAATAGCCGCCATTCCTGGAACGTCATCTGTTCTGGTTTTTGTTGATGTGCTGACGCCGCCGAAACTTGAGCACTTGGGCGAAAGTTACGCAGTCCATAACCTACGGACAGCCGACGAGAACATTGACGATTCGTCACCGTCGACCCTGCGTCTAGTCTCTGCCGATGATCGCCCATCGATACTTCAGTGGGATCCAGACCTTCCGGGCGAGCAACTGTTCAAGCTGCTGCTGCCATTGCTTGTCGTGGTCATTATCATCCTCGGATTCATCGCCAGGCTGGTTATACGCAGGGCGATGACCAGTGCACGGTTGATCGATGAACATATCTTAATGATCAACGAAAGCAGCGCCGCTCTTAAAATGAGTGAAGAGCGTTTTAGAAACGTGGCGGAGGCCGCTTCGGATTGGGTATGGGAGGTTGATTCAGACCTGCGTATCAGCTACCTGTCCGAGCGTTTCCAGGTGATTACCGGGTATGACGTCGCGTCATGGTTGGGTAGAAGCCTTGAAGAACTAATGATAGGGGAAATGCAGTCACTGGCTGAATGGTTGCGTCGAGCCGATCAGGCTGAAACCCGGCGAGAGTTGCGCTGCTGCTATCACTCGGCGCAAGGCCGAAGGCGAACGTGTTGTATCAGTGTAAAACCTATTGTGCAGCGCTCTGAAACGGTTGGGTATCGTGGCACTGCATCTGACATTACCCATGAAATCGAGGCGCAGGCCCGCATCAATTATCTCTCCCAGCACGATGCGTTGACGGGGTTGCCAAACAGAGTCCAGATGCAAGAGTTCCTGGCCGGGAAACTGAAAGCACTGCCGTCAAGTAGCAATCCCTTGGTCATGCTGAGTCTCGATCTCGACAGGTTCAAGCCGGTTAACGACACCTTTGGGCATATCGCTGGCGATCAGGTCCTCAACGAGGTATCGGAAAGGCTGCGTAAATGCCTTAGAGAGGAAGACCTGGTCGCCCGACAAGGCGGTGATGAATTCATCATTATCGTAACGGGCACAAGCTCCGCACAAGAAATTGAGAGCCTTTGTGGGCGTCTGATCGAGAGCGTCGAGATCCCTTTTGTCGTGAATGAGCAGGACGTTTACATTGGTGTCAGCATCGGCATTGCCATCGCTCCCCACGACGCGGTACAGGCCGAAGAGCTATTGCGGTTTGCTGATATTGCACTGTATCAGGCAAAAAATGGTGGCCGTAACACCTGGATGTTCTATGCCAGTGAAATGGATGAACGGCTGGTAAAGCGTCGCGAGATGGAAAAAAGTTTTCGGCTGGCGCTGAAGAACGAAGAGTTACGTTTGCATTATCAACCGCGATACCGGATTGAAGGCACGCAGTTGTCTGGCGTTGAAGCATTGGTGCGATGGGAACACCCTGTCTTGGGCGTTCAAATGCCCGATCAATTCATCGCATTGGCTGAAGAAACCGGGCTCATCATTCCCATGAGTGATTGGGTTTTACTTCAGGCCTGCAAGGATGCGGTGATGTGGCAGATGCCGTTGACGGTCTCCGTCAATATTTCCCCGGTTGAGTTTCGAACGCAAAACCTGGTCGAACGCATCACTCTGGTCCTCGCTGCTACCGGATTGCCTAGCAGTCGGTTGGAGTTGGAAGTCACCGAGCGAGTGATGATTGAAGATGCACACAGCGCGTTGAAAATAATGACTGACCTGAAAGCGCTAGGCGTGCGCCTATCAATGGACGATTTTGGTACCGGCTATTCGTCGTTGAGTTATTTACGCAGTTTTCCTTTCGATGGCTTGAAAATCGACAAAAGCTTCATAGAGGATCTAACCGACTCGACTGAAGGGCAATCCATCGTCAATGCGATCGTCGGCCTTGGAAGGGCATTATCGCTGACCATTACTGCTGAAGGGGTTGAAACGGCTGCGCAGCTGGAGCAGTTGAAGACGTTTGCGTGTGATGAAGCTCAGGGTTACTTCCTCGGGAAACCCATGCCACTGGAGTCCTTGGTGCAATTGATAGACGACTGCCTCTCTCAAAAGGTCTGAAGCGATCAAAAATGAAAGCCTGACGCTGGCGATCCTAAAGAGAAAGAGGACTGAGCAGACAGGTCAGGTGGTGATGTAAACAGAATGGGTCAGGATGACTCGGTGTTGCCTTTGTTCTCTTTTTTCTCTTGTTCATCGGAGTCAAAAAGTGTGCTGATCAAATGCTTGATGTCGTTCTGGACGTCATCTGGCAAACCGTCCAACTCCTCAAGAACCTTGGCTTCCAACGCGGTGATGCTGTCGATCGACCTGGCTTTCCTGACTCCGGTCACCACGAACAATATGTCTACGCCAGCGGCTGCTATCAGGGAGAGATAGGTCGCGTTCGGGAAGCGTTTGCCTCTTTCGTACGCACCTTGCGCATTGGCTTCGATTCCGCCAGCGGCGCCCAGGCCGGCTTGGGAAAGACCGAGTCTTTTTCGCTCTTCTTTTAGTCGCAAACCAATGCCATTCATGTGACCTCCTTTTGAAGCCGAAGCAAACATTCCTAGGAGGTTAGCGCAAACCTCAGTGTTACATGCATAGCTTGTTTGACGCAGGATGCAAGCGGTGGGCGCAGCCTTCAGGCTGACCGCGCCACGCAGTGAATCATTGATCTACTTAATGGTCGTATTACTCGTTGATCACTCCATTGACTAAACATCACTGGCAGCGACAACTCTTCGCAGGGGTTCTGTCCTTGCTTTATCGGACGATAAAATGAAACGAATAGCTGTATTTATCTTGGTGATTTCGGGCTCCCTTCTACTAGGAGGCTGCTGGCCGTACTGGGAGGATGGAGGAGGACGTGGTCGGGATCATGACCGCGGCCATGACCACGGACGCGGTAATGATCGTGGCGATGATCGGGGATATGACCATGATCGCGGGCGTGATCGCGATGGTGGAGACCAGGATTATCGCCGGTAAGCTGTTCCAGTAGCGCGAACCCGTTTTGCTGTCCGTTCCAGAAGGCCGCAAAGGCCTCTGGCGGCTGCAAACCGGGTAGGCGTAAGTCTGATTAATAGTGGACTCACCTGCTTCGCTGACATGACCGAATTCACCTTTTGTGCCTCTCAAGAATCAGCATGACCCTTCCTCGGTGTGCAGTCTGCGCACCTACTGTCGACCTCTTTTTGTTCAACAACTTTGGCGCGACTTTATTTCTGTCACGCGCAGAGCTCCAGACAATCATTACCAAATGTACAAAAGAGTTCAATACAGTGCAAAAGAGTTTATATATGTCTGTGAGAACGCAACTATCAAGGCTCACGAGTAGGGCTGCAGAGGGGGTTGCGCTGTTTAAGTAGGGGAGAACAATGTACGAACCTGAAGATCCGATTGAAGCGAAGAGGCTGATTAAAATCGCCAGGGACGCAGACAAAGACTGTGAGCTGTTCCTGCAGCAAGAATCCCCAATGGATACGCCATGCAAACAGGCGAAACTCAAGCTTCTCCAGCAGAGGGCAAGCCTGGCAAATTCAAATTTCACTAGCTTCTGCATAAACCAGCGCAAGCGACATCCGATTTGAGCCTCCGGCTAAGTCCTCGAGGTATGCAGTCAATTACCGGGTTGGAACGCAGACCCCGGCGATATGCAGGGGTCGATCAATGGGCGTTGACTGTCCGGAGTGTCGAGCCCAAAAACGATGGGCACTCGTAAGTGAGACAGACAGGCTCCAACTCCGGAGAGGCCCGCGCAATGGGACTATTTGTTTTTGGCTTTTGCCTCGGCCACAAGGCACTCAAGGGCAAACTGCTCTGTATAGGTCATCTGAATAGGGCTGGTTACCCCTTTGACGGTTCGTGAGCCATCAAGGATGTAGCGTATGCGCCTGTCGGTGACACCGATGCGCTTTGCGATCCATGCAGGCGTCTGTCCGATGCGTGTGACCAGTTTGTCGGCATATTCGGTGGATGGATTGTAGAGTTCTGCGTTGGGGGTCATTTGACGTCCAGATGAAAAATTGGGCCGCGATGCGTTCGCGGTTATGCGATAGATTGCGCGAATCATCGAAAGGTGTCGCGTCATAATTTTCTTTTCGGCTGACTCACGGCACTGAGGTCTCAAAAATTTTCGCATCGTGCAGCCTACTGCCATATAAGCCTATAATTGACGCGGAATCAGGCGGGCTGGTTCCACTGTTACAGGCTCACGCTTCATTAAGCGACAACACCGCATTATCAGGATTAGTCAGTGCCTCCACTTATAAATGCTGTGATCGCCTCGCCCGCTGAAGAGTTAAAACGCATACCGATGCTGAAATGTGCGGTGATATTCATCCTCGTGGTCTGTTCGTCCATCATCGGTTTGTCTTTGCTTCAACTGCAACAATCCAAGGCCCACGAGCTGGAGCAAGCTGAGATAGCGTCTTCAAACCTCGCGCGCTCGATGGCGCAAGAGGCGGAGGACACGTTTGACGAAGCCGATATTGTACTGACCGGATTGGTGGGATGGCTGCAAGCGGACGGTTACGGCTCTGGTCAGGTAGACCGTTTGCATGAGGTTTTTGTCGAGCGCGTGAAGGCGATTGAACAACTGCATGGACTGTTCTTTTTTGATAAGAACGGTCAATGGGTAGTCACTTCGTTTACTGGCATTCCAGCGGAGATGAACAGTTCTGATCGAGACTATTTCATCTACCATCAAAATAATGACAACCTGGGCCCGCGGATCGGGCATGCGATCCAAAGTCGAGCGACGGGCGAGTGGGTTGTTCCTATCTCCCGTCGGGTGAATGACCGAGAAGGGCATTTCAACGGTGTGGTGTTGGCGGCCATCAGGATGTCTTATTTCGATAAGTTCTTTGAAGGTTTCGATATCAACAAAAACGGTGCGATGTTTATCGCGCTAACCGATGGGACGCTCTTGGCCAGACGCCCATTCAACGACGCGTTGATCGGTACGTCTGTCGCACAAGGGGAGATACTTAAAAACTATCTGCCCCGGTCCAGTTCCGGCACCGCAATGATAACGTCAGTGGTTGATCAGACCGTAAGGCTCTGCGGATACCAGCAGCTGAAAACCTATCCGTTGATAGTGGTAGCCGCCATCTCTAGAGATTCCATTCTTAACGAATGGCAAAACAATGTGTACAAATCTGCCGCGATCATTGGGGCCGTGCTCGTCATCAATTGCCTGTTCGGGGTGTTATTCATACAGCAGTTGCGGAACGGTCAGCGTGTCGAAACCGATTTACGCAGCGCGAAAGCCGATTTGCAGATTATGGCAACGCACGACGGTCTGACAGGCCTTGCGAACCGTAGGCTTTTTGAGGAAACCTTGAACATTGAGTTTAAGCGAGGCGCACGGACGACCCTCCCAATAAGCCTGATCATGTTAGATATCGATTATTTTAAAAGCTTCAATGATGCCTATGGTCACGTTGCTGGCGATCACTGCATCGCCGCAGTGGCACGTGTTGTCCGTGAGTCTTTGCAGCGGGAGGCCGACCTTGCGGTGCGCTATGGTGGCGAGGAAATCGCGGTGCTTCTGCCTGATACGGATGAGAAGGGCGCATTTGTCATCGCGGAAAAAATCAGGCTGGGGGTTGTGAGTGAACATATTATTCATCAACGTAACCCGCTGGGTAACCTCACCATAAGCCTCGGGTGCTATACCTGTTTTCCAGGCGTCGCCGGGAATATCGAGCAGTTTATTGAACGCGCTGATTCAGCGCTTTATTCTGCTAAAGAGTCGGGGCGCAATATGTCAGTGTCTTTTAGCGAGGCGACGACAGAGGGTTCGTTCCATAGCGAGGTGCATATGAATACTGATCCAAAAACACAAGGCGGTGCTCATTCTCCAGACTCCGGATCGGGAATGCCTGATCAGGACAATGACCTCCCTACCGAGGACGAAAATCCTCCTCCCCAAGACTGGAAGCATCCAGATGACGGGAAAAGCTTGTCAGAACAGGACGAAGAGTTTCCGCTTAAGCCCTGACCGGTCATTCTGAGCGTTGAAGAATTGCCTGGCGAAGCGGGCATTTTGATCGACGAAGGGGAGGGCGCGGCGTGAGCAGGTTCAAACACTTTGAAAGAAACACGCAGGGCCGTGACTTCGTCGTGGGTGATATCCATGGGCATTTCACTCGCCTGCAAGCTGCGTTAGAGGGGGTCGGCTTCGCTCCGGAGGTCGATCGCTTGTTTAGCGTAGGAGACGTGGTTGATCGTGGCCCTGAAAGTGAACAGGTTCTCGATTGGCTGGCCCAGCCCTGGTTTTTTGCGGTGCAGGGCAATCATGAAGCGTTGGCTATCAAGCATGTACAGCACAACGATCTTGATTATCCGATGTATCGGGCAAGCGGTGGCGCCTGGTTTCTCAGGCTTGCCCCCAGCGAGCAGCAGAAGTTCGCCGTCTATTTTAAGCAGATGCCCATCGCTATTGAGGTCGATACCCCGTCAGGGCTGATCGGCATGGTGCATGCTGACTGTCCGACACCTACCTGGGCATTGCTTCGTGGCGCGCTTTTGGGGCATCTGCCGGATTCGGGGCGTCTTGCGGAATACTGCCAATGGTCGCGTGAGCGCCTTCGTCTCAGAGATTCCAGTGGAATACCCGACGTGCGCGCCCTGTTTGTCGGTCATTCCCCTTTGAGCCAACCCGAGCTGCTGGGCAACGTTTTCCACATTGATACGGGTGGTTGGCGTTTTGATGGCAGCGGTTATTTCACGCTGGTGAATCTGGCTACGCTCGAAATCATTTCGCCGCGACCCACGAAACCCGACGAAGAAGGGATATGACTCGAGCGTCTCGTTCCAGGCACTGATCTGTGGATCGATCACAGAAGGGGGGAGTTACAATGTTTATCACGACCCCGGTGATCCTTTGGTGGCATTTGCCAACTACAGTTGTTACGTCGTGAATTAAAGGAAGTTCGGTATGAATTGCTTGATTTGTAACGCGGGCGCCGAGCGCCTCCAGACCATGAGTGATTGGGTTGAATTGCGCTGTCCCGACTGCGGCCACTATCGGGTGAGTGGGACGTTTTTCGCCGAGATTAAAGCGAAAAATCAGTCCTTCAGTGTTGAAAAGGCACGTACATGGCTTGAGCAGCAGCGCCATATCGATATCAACGATGCGCCAATGATTGACACCTCTGAACGCGACTTGGTCATGTGCTGATCGCGCGCCACTACCAAAGCGTCCAGCGATTTAGGGTCGAGGGGGGGGGCTTATCGCCCTATTCTGATGGAGGAAGGCGGCCGACTGTCAGGTAGCGGCAAGCCGCGCCTGCCTGATTATCCAACGTCGCGGGCAAAGTGAGCGTATCGTTATGAGTGACATTCTTCTTTAGGTAAACCCAAATGAATCATCTTGGTTCGCGGTTGAAGGAAGAGCGAAAGACCCTAGGGCTTTCTCAGCAGGAATTTGCTGCAATTGGCGGCGTAGAGGCCAATGCGCAAGGCAAGTATGAAAGTGGCGAGCGTACCCCCCGCTCGGACTATTTGGCGGCGCTGGGTGTCAAGGGCGTCGATGTGCTCTATCTCCTCTCCGGCTGCCGAACGCCGTTGCGCATCGACAGTCTCAGTGATGCGGAAAGAAATGTGATCATCCACTACCGTGCACTGACCGACCTGGACCAGGATGCGATCAGCCAGTTGGCGCTGTCGTTATCGGAATGCCTGACTGAATAGCAGTGTCTTGCTGGGCTGCTACATCCCGTTTCTTCTGCAACGCGTTCTCTACCTGCCCCTCGCTCTTGATCGTTGATATATGAAGCGTATATGATTCATATATTATATTTCTGAGGTGATCCTGTGGGCCTGGTAAAAATTTCGGAACACATGCATGCCAATGCTCGGACCGCCAGCGCAGCGCTAAGCCGCTCTATCAATGCTCAAGCTGAGCATTGGATGAAGATCGGCATGATGGCTGAACTGCATCCGGCACTCAATTACAGCGACATTTGCCAATTACTCATTCGTGCCGAAAATGCCGGTGGCACTGTTCTGTCGGTAACCCCGTTCGCTCTCTCGCCGTCGATGGATAATTTGCAGGAGGCGTTGTAATGGGTGCGGGTATCAGCATCAAGACTGAAGATGATCTGGTCAAGCTTCGGGTTGCCGGAAGGTTGGCTGCGGATGTGCTCGCCATGATTGGCAGTCATGTCAAAGCTGGCGTCAGCACTGAAGCGCTGGATAAGATTTGTCACGCGTATATCGTCGATGAGTTGAAGGTTATTCCAGCGAACATCGGCTATCACGGCTTTACCAAATCCACCTGTATTTCGCCGAACACTGTGGTCTGCCACGGAATCCCATCGGCGTCGGATATTCTCAAGGATGGGGATATCGTCAATATTGACGTGGCTGTGATCAAGGATGGTTGGTTTGGTGATACCAGTCGGATGTATTTCGTGGGAGACGTCAGCCCGACCGCGAAGCGCTTGGTGCACACCACTTACGAGGCAACGCTCGCCGGGATTCACGCGGTCCGACCCGGAGCGACCTTGGGCGATATCGGTCATGCCATTCAGACGGTAGCGCACCGCGAGGGCTTCAGCGTCGTACGCGAATACTGCGGACATGGCATTGGTCGTAACTACCACGAAGAACCGCAGGTGCTGCATTACGGTAGCTCACGGCAAGGGCTCAAGCTCAAACCGGGCATGGTGTTTACCATCGAGCCGATGATCAATGTCGGCAAGCCTGGGACCAGGGTGCTGCCCGATGGCTGGACGGTACTGACCCGCGATCAATCCCTCTCTGCTCAATGGGAGCATATGGTTGCTGTCACTGAGACTGGTTTTGAACTGCTGACGCCCTGGCCTGAGGGTACCGGCGAATATGCGCCTGTCTGAGCGTTCTGCGGTTCCATGCACATGGGCAGACCAATAAAGTCACAATTGTCGGGATGACGAATATTCGACACTGCCTGTAGTCTGCTTGCTGTTCCCCTGATGCGATGCAGTTCTGGCCGGCTCATGGATGATCAGAGCCGCATCGTGCAGGGAGGACACCACGGCTACGTGGCTCGCCGCCATTGAACGTCGGTAACACCGAAACCTTCAGCCTGCCGGAGTGCCAGCCGGACGGGGCCTGCCGCTACATTGTCGTTGACGCTTCCTACCCCCGCATGCAGCGTAGCGAAGTGCAATGCATCGCTCTCGCACAGGTGCAGGGCCTCATGAAAAAAATGCCGACACTGCCCCTTGAAGTGATAATTAATCTCGAACGCTTTCAACTGATCCATATCGCCCCTCCGCTCCTTAGACGTATCACGTCTCAGAAAATATGTACGCTCCCTTGTACCTGTAGGGCATCAACGCAGAACGCGTAACGCACTACTTTTCATTTCTACGTCGATGCAGGCATGCAAACAATTTCAAGCGGCTACGGCGCGGATGCCATTACGTGGTGAAGTGTTTTGCCCGATATCAGGCTCAGGACTGCCGTGCTTTAGTCGGGGTCACTCCCGCAAAAATAATTACACCGTTTTGCACTATTTTGTATTAATTAGAATGCCTATCCGATCAGTGGCACTCTGCCTACGCACAGCTGAAACGGTTGAGTGGCTTACGGTTTTTGGTGTTTCTGAGGGGGAAGTCAGACGGTGAAGTCAGGCATCTGGTGTTACAGTGCCGTCTACATTCAAATGAGGAAGTACGCATGTCACTGCTTGATGATGAACAAGACATTTGGGATATGTTTGCAGCCTCCGCCTTGACCGGGTTGATCAGTCGCGGTGCCATCGAGCCGCTTGATGCTGCCGAACTGGCCGCTGATTACGCGTCGGAGTTGATGATCCAGCGATCTCTGCGCATTCAGGCGGAAGAGGATGCGGCTGAGGCGCCATAAAATCTGGTCCAGCCGCGATAAAAAGCCCGACACTTTTTCAAGTGCCGGGCTTTTTTGCTGTTATGTGCAGGCTTTCAGGTTAACGGGGCCAACGAAGGCGTTGCCTCGGCCCATCACACACGCCACGCGTTGATTGCGCTGAATTTCCCACGTATCGACAGGATAAGTCTTGTTCCAGGCCTCATAGAGTTGGCGATCCTGTTTGGACAAGGGCAGGCGGTATTGCTTACTCATATAAAAATACGTTCTGGCGATCATTCCGCGAATTGACGGGCGTGGCATTACTTTCTTTGCTTTGAAGTCCACCTGCGTCAGGCAAGAACCGTACTGTCCCGTCTGAACCGGAAGCCAGCCGAAGCTGAAGTTGTTTCTGTCACCGTTCACCTCGCCAATACTGGGCACCAGATTATGCAGATCAGCTTCGGCGCGTTGGTAAACAGGGTCGTTTTTTGTGCAGTTCTTCCGGCCTCCGTTTTGCCAACATTGACGTAAATGGCCGATTTGCCAGGCAGGCACAATGTGCTCCCATTCGATTCGCTTCGCGCGGTTGGCATTTTTGCGCGGAACATAACCGCAAGCGGCGAGATTGACCCGGTTACCGCTGTATTTGCAGCCGCAATAGAACTCTGTCGACTGCGGTGCATACAGGCCCCAGGCGATCTTTTTTGCTTCACTGAAGGTGCGAGGCGCGTCGGCATGGGCGTTGATGCAGACACTCAGAGCCAGCAGGGCAATTATTCGGACAATCATGCCGTCAATCTTCCTTCGGCACGGTCCAGAATATCTGCACGCCACCGTCATCGCGGTAGGCTAGGGTGACGTTGTCGTTCTCGGCTATTTCTTCAAGTAACTGATTCCAATCGTCTTCTACTTCATCGGTCAATCGGTATATCAGTGCTGCCCGAGCCTTTTGCGAGGTCGGAGAGTTGATAATTTTCTGGACCCGGATGCCGAGTCGTTCGTAGGCGCTAGGGGCTGAAGGTGTTGCTGCAGAATTCTTTGCCACGGAGGAAATCCTTGGTTTGCTGTACGTGCATACAGTATTTCAGCGTAAGAATTTTCGCAACTGTTTGTCGAGTCTCTGTCCTGGAGTGTAGGAACAAAGCGCTAAGGTCTGGCAGCAAGATGGAGTCGCACCTGCCCGCTCTGCGCGGTGCCGCGCGAGCGGGCAGGTGCAGGAATGATCAATACTCCCAGAAAATCCGTTGCAGCTCTTTGCTGTCGTTGGTCTTGGTCAGCGCGACCATTGCAAGAATGCGGGCTTTTTGAGGGTTCAGGTCGTGAGCGACGACCCAATCGTATTTGTCATCAGGTTGTTCCGCATTGCGCAGTACGAAACCGCCAGCGTTAACGTGGGATGAGCGGATGATCTGAATGCCGTCTTTACGCAAGGCCTGCAAGGTCGGCACAACGTTGGACGATACCGAACCGTTGCCAGTGCCTGCGTGGATGATCGCTTTTGCGCCGGCCTGGGCCAGTGCCTTGTAAGCAGTGTCCGAGACATTTCCATAGGAGTAGGCAATATCGACTTTAGGCAGCGTGCTGATTTGCTTGATGTCGAATTCCGAATCCATGGTGTGACGCTTGGCGGGCAAGCGGAACCAGTAGGACTTGCCTTCGACCACCATGCCTAAGGGGCCCCATGCGCTTTTAAAGGCTTCGGTCTTGATATTGATCATTTTGCTGACGTCGCGACCCGACTGAATCTCGTCGTTCATGGTCACTAGAACACCCTTGCCACGTGCCTCTTTGCTGCTCGCAACGGCAACCGCGTTGTACAGGTTCAACATGCCATCAGCAGACATCGCTGTGCCTGGACGCATGGAGCCTACGACAACGATGGGCTTGTCGGTTTTCTCTACCAGATTGAGGAAGTAGGCCGTTTCTTCCAGGGTGTCGGTGCCGTGGGTGATCACGATGCCGTCCACATCGTTGCTGTCGGCCAGTTCGGCGACACGTCTACCCAGTTGCAGCAGGTTTTCGTTGGTGATGCTTTCCGAGGCGATTTGCATGACTTGTTCGCCGCGCACATTGGCCAGTGCACTCAACTCCGGCACACCGGCAATCAATTTATCAATACCAACCTTGGCCGCCTGGTAAGTCGCGCTGTTGGCAGCGCTCGCGCCAGCGCCAGCGATGGTACCGCCAGTGGCAAGAATGACGACGTTAGCGAGCTTTTGTTGTTGCTCTGCTTCTTTGGCTGAAACGCCTGTCGGCAACAGCAGCATCAGGGCAAGGGCGCAGGGTACGAAGCTATGGAATATAGTTTTCAATTTTTATTTCTCTTGTTATGACAGTGCTTGATTCATGAGCCTTGCGGACCTGTGACAGGCACGCCTGACCCGGAACGCACTAGACAAGAGCATGATCTGTACCAACAGAGTTGATCATTGAGTATTGACTTAATATATTGATTTATAACGATTTATTTTTAAAAGTGTGTGTGCCGGTATTCGGCTTTCCGAACATTGGAAGCTTTGCTGTTCGGCTATCCGAAAACAGAATGGAGGAACGGCGCCCCGTGACTTTGTTATCTCGTATGGCGGCGCGCCGTGACGGTTGACAAAAATAGCTGCCGTTCTCATAGTCCGGCAAAGCAAACGTTTGCGCGCACGCAATCGATGCAAAAATAATCATAAGATCGGAGTGAACTCATGAAGCTGCCATTCGCTGCACGTCTTCTCGCTGTTGCCATGCTCACTGCGGCCTCTGCCATCCTGCCGCTTTCTGCTGCGCATGCTCAAACAACGGAAAAGCCCAAAGTCGCGCTGGTGATGAAGTCGTTGGCCAATGAGTTCTTCCTGACCATGGAAGACGGCGCCAAGGCCTACCAGAAAGAGCATTCGGCTGATTTTGATCTCATCTCCAATGGCATCAAGAATGAGTCGGACACCAGCGCCCAGATCGCTATCGTCGACCAGATGATCGTTCAAAAGGTCAACGCGTTGGTCATTGCACCTGCGGACTCCAAGGCACTGGTGACAGTGATCAAGCGGGCCAGGGATGCCGGTATTATCGTGGTTAACATTGATAACCAGCTGGACGCCGATGTGCTGAAAAGCAAAGGCATCAGCGTGCCGTTCGTAGGCCCGGACAATCGCAAAGGCGCACGCTTGGTGGGCGATTACCTCGCCAGGC
The DNA here is from genome assembly GCF_056680355.1 of Pseudomonas sp. ASL8. Taxonomy (NCBI): domain Bacteria; kingdom Pseudomonadati; phylum Pseudomonadota; class Gammaproteobacteria; order Pseudomonadales; family Pseudomonadaceae; genus Pseudomonas; species Pseudomonas sp. ASL8. The sequence continues at coordinate 3,881,010 of NZ_CM155278.1, forward strand.
AGTTGGCTGCAGGTGATCAGGTCGGCATTATCGAAGGTGTTTCGACCACCACTAATGCTCAGCAACGCACGGCCGGCTTCAAAGATGCCATGGATGCTGCGCAGATGAAGATCGTCTCTACGCAATCGGGTAACTGGGAAATCGATAAAGGCAACGCCGTAGCCTCGGCCATGCTCAACGAGTACCCGAATCTCAAGGCGTTGCTGGCCGGTAACGACAGCATGGCGCTGGGCGCGGTCTCGGCGGTTCGTGCGGCAGGTAAGGCGGGTAAGGTAAAAGTGGTGGGTTACGACAACATCAACGCCATCAAGCCCATGCTGCAGGACGGCCGCATATTGGCCACTGCCGATCAGTTCGCGGCCAGACAGGCGGTGTTCGGTATCCAGACTGCGCTGAAAATGCTCAAGGGTGAAGCTGTCGAGGGCGCCGCCAATGGCGTGATCGAAACGCCAGTTGAACTGATCACCAAGCAGTAGTTTCCCGCATGCAGCGTTCGCTCATCGTGGCGGGCGCCTGGAGAGTGTTATGTCTGCGTCTGCTCAGGCGGCTGTTCTATCTGTCAGCGGCATCGGTAAAACCTACGCCCAACCGGTTCTCAGCGACATCGACCTGACGCTTCTGCGCGGGGAGGTGCTGGCCCTGACGGGTGAAAATGGCGCCGGTAAAAGTACCCTGTCGAAGATCATCGGCGGGCTGCTCTCGCCCACGACCGGGCAGATGCAATTTCAGGGGCAGGCTTACGAACCCGGCAGTCGAACCCAGGCGGAAAAGCTGGGTATTCGCATGGTCATGCAGGAGTTGAATCTGCTGCCCACGTTGTCCGTGGCGGAAAATCTGTTCCTGGACAACCTGCCGAGTCGTGCAGGCTGGATCAATCGCAAGCAACTGCGCGCTGATGCTATTCAGGCCATGGCTCAGGTCGGGCTGGATGCTATTGACCCGGACACGCTGGTCAGCGAGCTGGGGATCGGGCATCAGCAGATGATTGAGATTGCCCGCAACCTGATCGGTGACTGCCATGTCCTGATTCTCGACGAACCCACCGCGATGTTGACGTCTCGAGAAGTCGAGATGCTGTTCGAGCAGATCACTCGTCTGCAAGCCCGAGGGGTGTCGATCATTTATATCTCCCATCGGCTGGAAGAGCTGGCCCGGGTTGCACAGCGCATTGCTGTGCTGCGTGACGGTCGGTTGGTGTGTATCGAACCGATGGCTGACTACAACAGCGAGCAACTGGTCACGCTGATGGTCGGGCGTGAACTGGGTGAGCAGATCGACCTCGGTCCACGTCAGATAGGCGACGTTGCCCTGGCGGTAAAAGGCCTGGGTCGCGCAGACAAGGTGCGCGATGTCTCTTTCGAGGTGCGTAGCGGCGAGATTTTCGGTATTTCAGGATTGATCGGCGCCGGGCGCACCGAGCTTCTGCGCCTGATCTATGGTGCTGACGTCGCCGACACGGGCGGCATCGAGATTGGCAGTCCCCTGCAACCAGTGACCATCCGTTCGCCAGTCGATGCCGTCAAGCAGGGTATTGCGCTGATTACCGAGGACCGCAAGGGCGAAGGTCTGCTACTGACCCAATCGATCAGCGCCAATATCGCGCTGGGCAATATGCCGGCAATTTCCAAAGACGGTGTGGTCAATCGTCATGATGAACTGCGCCTGGCCCAGCGTCAGGTCGATGCCATGCGCATTCGCAGCGCCAGCCCGGCGCAATGTGTCTCCGAGCTGTCCGGTGGCAATCAGCAAAAAGTCGTCATCGGCCGCTGGCTTGAACGTGACTGCACAGTGATGCTGTTCGACGAGCCGACCCGAGGCATTGATGTTGGTGCCAAATTCGATATCTATGCGTTGCTGGGAGAGTTGACGCGCAAGGGCAGGGCGCTGGTCGTCGTGTCGAGTGATCTGCGTGAATTGATGCTGATCTGCGATCGCATCGGGGTGCTATCGGCCGGGCGTTTGATCGATACCTTCGAACGCGACACCTGGACCCAGGATGAATTGCTTGCCGCCGCGTTTGCCGGCTACCAAAAACGTGATGCGCGGCTCACCGACGCCGCGCCCAGGAACAATTGATGAAAACCTCAGCCACACCCCAAATGTTGCCTTCGTCGGGCAAGCGCAGCAGTCATTATTTCGGCCTCGGCACCTACCTGGGACTGGCCGGTGCGTTATTCGCAATGATTGCGTTGTTTTCCGTGCTCAGTGATCACTTCCTGTCTTATGAGACCTTCAGCACCCTCGCCAATCAGATCCCGGACTTGATGGTGCTGGCGGTGGGCATGACTTTCATCCTGATCATCGGCGGCATCGACTTGTCGGTGGGTTCTGTTCTGGCACTTGCAGCGTCTGCAGTCAGTGTGGCGATCCTCGGCTGGGGCTGGGGCGTCGTGCCAGCAGCCTTGCTGGGCATGGCCTGCGCGGCTGTCGCGGGCACCATAACCGGTTCGATTACGGTGGCTTGGCGCATTCCATCGTTTATCGTTTCCCTCGGCGTGCTGGAAATGGCCCGTGGTGTGGCCTACCAGATGACGGGGTCGCGAACCGCTTATATCGGTGACGCGTTCGCGTGGCTATCGAACCCGGTCGCTTTCGGGGTCTCTCCGTCCTTCATCATTGCGCTGCTGATCATCTTCATCGCCCAGGCCGTGCTGACCCGTACCGTGTTCGGCCGTTACCTGATCGGTATTGGCACCAATGAAGAAGCAGTCCGTTTGGCCGGCATCAATCCAAAACCCTATAAAATTCTGGTGTTTTCACTGATGGGGCTGTTGGCTGGGGTCGCAGCGCTGTTTCAGATCTCGCGTCTGGAAGCCGCAGACCCTAACGCTGGCTCCGGTCTGGAATTGCAGGTGATCGCGGCGGTCGTCATTGGGGGAACCAGCCTGATGGGCGGGCGCGGTTCTGTGATCAGTACGTTCTTCGGTGTCCTGATTATCTCGGTACTTGCTGCCGGATTAGCACAGATCGGAGCGACCGAACCGACCAAACGCATCATCACGGGCGCGGTAATCGTTGTCGCCGTGGTGCTTGATACCTATCGCAGCAATCGCGCACGTCGGAAGGCTTGATATGTCCACGATCAAAGATGTAGCCGCGTTGGCGGGAATTTCCTACACGACGGTGTCCCATGTCCTGAATAAGTCGCGCCCGGTCAGTGACGAAGTCCGCCGGAAGGTCGAGGCGGCGATCATTCAACTCGACTATGTGCCGAGTGCCGTGGCTCGATCCCTTAAAGCCAAGGCGACGTCGACCATCGGCCTGCTGATTCCTAACGGGATCAACCCGTACTTTGCCGAGTTGGCGCGGGGCATAGAGGACTACTGCGAGCGCAATGGGTTTTGCGTGATCTTGTGCAACTCCGACGATAACCCGGAAAAACAACGCAGCTACTTGCGCGTGCTCCTGGAAAAACGTGTCGATGGCCTGATTGTCTCGTCAGTGGGCGGCGACGCCGGATTGGCGGCCGGTTTAGCCGCCGTGCGTACGCCGATGGTGATTGTCGACCGAGATCTGGAAGGCATCGTTGCCGATCTGGTGCGTATTGATCATGAGCTGGGTGCGTATCTGGCGACCTGCCACTTGCTTGAGCTCGGTCATCGTCATATTGCCTGCATTTGCGGGCCAGCGGAAACGAGCGTCGCCCAGATGCGCCTGGCGGGTTATCGCCGCGCCATGCATGAAGCACAGGTGCCCGTACCGAACGAGTGGGTGGTGGAAAGCGACTTCACCAGTCCCGCTGGCTATCAGGCTGCCGTGGAACTCCTGGCGCAAAATCCGCCGACCGCGATATTTGCCGGTAACGACATGATTGGCATTGGCGTTTTGCGCGCCGCCGCCGAGCGCAACATCCGCGTCCCCAGTGATTTGTCGGTCATTGGGTTCGACGATATTCAGATGAGTCGCTACGTGTATCCAGCGCTGACCACTGTTGGGCAGTCGATCCTGAAATTGGGTGAAATGGCCGCCGAGGTATTGTTGCGGCGCATCGCTGCGCCCGCTGCGACGGCTGTCGAGCATCGGATCGTGAAGCCCGGCATTGTCCTGCGCGAGTCCACGGCGCCCCCAACCAATATCTTCAACGCTTTCCGCTGAAACAGATTAAAGAGTGCTGACGCATGCAAGCAAAAGTAGTGGTAGTGGGCAGCTTGAATATGGACCTGGTCACCCGTGCCGAGCGCCTGCCTCGCGCCGGGGAAACGTTAGCGGGCGACTCATTCGCGATCGTGCCGGGAGGCAAGGGCGCCAATCAAGCCGTAGCCGCTGCGCGTCTGGGGGCCAGTGTCGCCATGATAGGTTGCGTTGGCGATGACGCTTATGGCGAGCAACTGCGTGCAGGCCTGTTGGTCGAGCGCATCGATTGTCAGGCCGTGACGTCGGTGGCCGGTGTTTCCAGTGGTGTTGCGCTGATCGTGGTAGATGCCAGCAGTCAGAACGCCATTGTCATCGTGGCCGGGGGCAATGGTCGGCTCACGCCGGATGCCGTTGCAGCGTTTGATGCGAAGCTGGCTGAAGCCGATGTGATCATTTGTCAGCTTGAAGTGCCGATGGACACGGTTGCTTATGCCCTCAAACGCGGCCGCGAGTTGGGCAAAATCGTCATTCTTAACCCTGCGCCGGCCAGCGCACCATTGCCTGCTGACTGGTATTCGCTGATCGACTATCTGATTCCCAATGAAAGCGAAGCGGCCGCCTTGAGCGGTTTGCCTGTCGATTCGCTGGCTTCGGCAGAAGCGGCCGCGACCCGGCTGCTGGCAGCTGGCGCGGCAAAAGTCATCATTACGCTGGGCGCCCAAGGCTCATTGTTGGCCGACGGTCAGCGCGTCGAGCATTTTCCTGCACCCAAGGTTCAAGCGGTGGATACCACCGCTGCTGGCGACACCTTTGTGGGTGGGTTTGCCGCAGCATTGGCGCAAGGAAAAAGTGAGGTCGAAGCGATTCGGTTTGGTCAGATTGCAGGCGCGTTATCGGTCACTCGTGCCGGTGCTCAGCCCTCTATTCCTACTCTTAATGACGTGCAGGGCTTCCATCAGTCATGAAAAAAACACCTTTGCTAAACATCGCTCTGTCGCGGTTGATTGCCTCCCTCGGCCATGGCGACATTGTCATGATCGTCGACGCCGGAATGCCGGTGCCGCCCGGTGTCGAGCTTATTGATCTTGCACTCACACAAGGAACCCCGGACCTTGTCAGCGTGCTGCGCGTCGTGTTGACGGAAATGCAGGTCGAGAGCCATGTGCTGGCCGAGGAAATGCTGCTCAAGCAGCCACCGGCATTGGTGGTCATTGAAGGTTTGAGTTTGCAAGGCGAGTTGGGTCAGCAACGCCTTGTCAGCCATGACGAACTGAAGACTCTGAGTCGCAAGGCCCGGGCCATCGTGCGTACGGGCGAATGTCAGCCTTACACCAACATTGCTTTAGTCGCTGGCGTGACGTTCTAAGCCCATCACTTTCGGAACAGGAAGTCTCCCATGCACGGCTATGCCATTACCTGCACTTACTACGGAGCGTGATGTTTGTGTCTTTACTAAGTGCCGCTGTCGTTCAGACTGTCGAAAAGCATGATCTGATCATTGACACCGATCCGGGGGCCGACGATGTGGTGGCATTACTGCTGGCCCTCGCGTCGCCTGATGAGCTGAACGTACTGGCAATCACAACGGTGGCTGGCAACGTGCGCCTTGATAAAACCTCGCGCAACGCCAGGCTTGCACGTGAATGGGCTGGGCGCGAAGAGGTGCCGGTGTACGCTGGGGCGTCAAAGCCGCTAGTGCGCACACCGATATATGCCGAGAACATGCACGGCAAGGAGGGGGTGCCGGGTGTTGCTGTGCATGAGCCGAAGGTGGGCATAGCCAAGGGCAATGCGGTGGATTACCTGATCGAAACCTTGAGCAAGGCAGCTCCGCACAGTATCACCCTCGCGATGCTTGGACCGCAGACCAACTTGGCGTTGGCCCTGATGCAGGCGCCGGAAATCACGCAAGGTATTAAAGAAGTAGTGGTCATGGGGGGCGCGCATTTCAATGGCGGCAATATGAGCCCGGTGGCCGAGTTCAATATCTATGCCGACCCTCATGCCGCGCAAGTCGTGCTTGCCAGCGGCGTCAAACTGACCTACATCCCGCTTGATGTGACCCATAAAATCCTCACGAGCGAACAAAGGCTCAAGCAGATTGCGGGCTTGAACAATCAGGCGGGCAAGCTGGTTTGCAGCATTCTCAATGAGTATGTCAAAGCAGACATGGCGCATTACGGCTTGCCCGGTGGACCGGTACATGACGCCAGTGTGATCGCTTACCTGCTCAAGCCCGAGCTATTTACCGGGAAGCAGATCAATGTGGCTATCGATAGCCGCGAAGGCATCACCTTCGGTCAGACCCTTGCCGATTGGTACGACACGCTCAAGCAGGACAAGAACGTGTTCTGGGTCGAAAATGGCGACGCCCAAGGGTTCTTCAATCTGCTGACTGCACGTTTGGGGCGCTTGAAGTAAGTCCTTCTCAGGTCACCCCACGTCTTCATTCGCTGCTATTTGGCAGCGGAATGGTCGTGCGGGTATTTTTCGAAGACCTGGCTGACGAATGCCTGGGCGCCTGCGGTGCCCAATGCCTTGAACAGTAAGTCTATCGCGATGATTGCCAGTTCTTCCGGGCTGCCCGGGCTGTAAGAACATTGCCCTTGGGGCCATTTGGCCTTGATGTCAGCGTCGATTGATACGATTGCCATTTGTGTCCCGTATTGTCCGAAAAAAGCCATTGCACGTGTGTCGCCCATCGTTGAGCGGTTGCAATGAGGCGGGTAAGTAAACCATTTCGGACATCATTTGGCACTGCGACTTAGGCATGAGCCGACGCTCATGCCAAACTTGTCGCCAAATTTCCGAGGACGCCGACGTGCAAATTGATCTAAACAACCCCGTTAGCTTTACCCTTGATGCTGTGCGCCAACTTATCGCTGCAGCCAACGACGATGTCCATAACCAGCTGCGTGTGAGCAAAGCGGGCATCGCCTGGATTTCATCTGCCTACGTGGGTGGCACTGCCATTGAAGGGCTGCTGTTTCGATTGGAGACCTGGTCGGCGGGCTCCGGGTGCGTCGGTCCGGTGGCGGCCAGTGATAGCGTCTGGGTCATGCAGATATTCAATGCACTCAAAGACAACTGGGCTGACCCGCGCTTTGATTATGTAGACGTGTACTGAAAATGTTTTGACATGATTGGGCTGCGCGCCTGTCGGTCGGCTGGGGCAGACTTCCACGGATCCAGTGTTGGAGCGGGGCAGCGGGTAACCGTTGCAACAAACGCATCGCAACCGTTGTCGCACATGTTCTGGTTAATGTTTATTTAGTGAGGAGGCCGTATATGCCTTGGAAGTTCGCATCGTTGGGTTCTGTTATCGCTGCGCTCGTGCTGTCTGGGTGTAGCAGTATGTCTGAGCCCAAGGCGCCTGTGGTTTCGGCGGCTGAAGCAGGGTCTGGTCGATGCAATGCAACTGCAGCGGAATTTGCCATTGGTCAGCAGGCCTCCGCAGAACTGCTGGAGCAGGCTCGCGTCAAATCGGGCGCACAGAATGCCCGCGTGCTTAAGCCCAGTGATATGGTGACGCTGGAATACAGGTCGGATCGCTTGAATCTGAACGCAGATGACCGCTCGATCATTACTCGCGTCAACTGCGGCTGACAGCACGAGACCTTTGTCTCGCCCATAAAAAACCCCGTCACATGGACGGGGTTTTTTTAGTCCGGGGAAATTACTCCGCGCGAACCTGAGCAGCTTGCATGCCCTTCTGGCCTTTCTCGGCTACGAAGGAAACGGCTTGGCCTTCTTTCAGGCTTTTGAAACCGTCGCTTTCGATAGCTTTAAAGTGTACGAACAGGTCGTCACCGCCACCATTAGGAGTGATAAAGCCGAAGCCTTTTTCATCGTTGAACCATTTTACGGTGCCGGTTTGGCGATTAGACATGGTGTATCTCCAAGAACATAATTTTTCAGTAGTACTGTGCTGCTCAGGCCAACTGGGCACACCGAGCTATCATAGTCGAAATGTTTGGATGTAGAAGTCTTTCGCAAGACTGTTTACAAAAGCAATGCGCTCCAGCCACAGGATAATGCGCCCGGAAGCCTTGATTTATCTTGCTTGCAGCCAATTTCAGCCACCTGTAAAAAAAATCCATTTTTGCTGTTTGTACTGTCGGAAAATGGCTGAAATTGACCGGGGATTTCCATTTTTGCCAGGCCGTCACGTTTATTTTTTGGTTGTGCAGGACGCATCGATTTCTTTCAGCAATCGCGCACGTAACGCACCGCCTTCTGCAGTCTGGCTGTTTAGTTCCTTCGTCTCTGCTGTACTGAATTTTTTCTCGATGACGTTCGCGCCGCAGGTGCAATGCGTCTGGGCCGTGGCCTTATCGACACTTTGAGTGGCGGTGGCGATGCACTCGTTCATGTACTGATCGCGTGCGCCAGGTGGCCAGGCTGCTTGGGCGGCCAGGGGCAACAGCATGGCGATAGGGGCCGCGAGAGTGAGTAAGCGATAAAGACGCATGGTTGAATGCTCCTTGTAGTGAGGGGGCTGTGTCACAACATCCACTCAATATTTGAGGGGCGTTGGTCGCCTCAAGTTCACTGGGTCATTTCATTTGTTCGCGGCAACCGATTTGGTTCAAGTTGAAGTGCTGTTGTCAAACATGTGTGATAGCATGCGGCGCCTGAACATCCGCGACGTATCAAGTGTTTCTCGACGGGTCGCACCTATAGCTATTTTATTTTCACTCCAGTCACTCTGGTTCGGTTAAACGGTTGGCCCTAGGGCTCCTGCCACTGTGAGGCAGGCATACCACCGGATCTTGTACTGGCTCATCCCAACCCACGTGACCTTTGGTAGGGGTCACCACTAGGAGAGGAGGCGCCATGCCCACCATTACTCTTCCCGACGGCAGTCAGCGTTCATTCGATCATCCGGTTTCCGTAGCCGATGTAGCACTATCCATTGGCGCAGGCCTGGCTAAAGCCACAGTGGCCGGCAAGGTCAATGGCCAGCTGGTCGATGCCAGCGATCTCATCGACGGCGACGTCAGCCTGCAGATCATCACGCCCAAGGATCAAGAGGGGCTGGAGATCATTCGCCACTCTTGCGCTCACTTGGTCGGTCATGCCGTCAAGCAGTTGTTCCCGACAGCCAAAATGGTCATCGGGCCGGTGATCGATGAAGGCTTTTATTACGATATCGCTTACGAGCGTCCGTTCACGCTAGACGATTTGTCGGCGATTGAGCAGCGCATGCAGCAGTTGATCGAAAAAGATTACGACGTCATCAAGAAAGTCACTCCGCGCGCCGAAGTGATCGAAGTGTTCACTGCTCGCCATGAAGACTACAAGCTACGTCTCGTCGAAGACATGCCCGATCAGCAGACCATGGGCCTGTATTATCACGAAGAATACGTCGACATGTGCCGCGGTCCGCACGTGCCGAATACGCGGTTCCTGAAATCGTTCAAGCTGACCAAGCTGTCTGGCGCCTATTGGCGCGGTGATGCCAAGAACGAGCAGTTGCAGCGAATCTATGGCACTGCCTGGGCAGACAAGAAGCAACTGGCTGCCTATGTCCAGCGGATCGAAGAAGCTGAAAAGCGCGATCATCGCAAGCTTGGCAAGCGCCTGGGGTTGTTCCACACCCAGGAAGAAGCGCCGGGTATGGTATTCTGGCATCCGAACGGCTGGACCCTGTATCAGGTTCTTGAGCAGTACATGCGCAAGGTTCAGCACGAGAACGGTTATCTGGAGATCAAAACTCCACAAGTGGTCGATCGCTCCCTGTGGGAAAAATCCGGTCACTGGGCTAACTATGCCGATAACATGTTCACCACCGAGTCCGAGAACCGCGACTACGCCATCAAGCCGATGAACTGCCCGTGTCACGTACAGGTGTTCAATCAGGGCTTGAAAAGCTATCGCGAGTTGCCGATGCGTCTGGCGGAGTTCGGTGCCTGTCACCGCAATGAACCATCAGGTGCATTGCACGGTATTATGCGTGTGCGTGCTTTCACTCAGGATGATGCTCACATCTTCTGTACTGAAGAGCAGATGCAGGCTGAGTCCGCCGCGTTCATCAAATTGACGCTGGACGTGTACGCAGACTTTGGCTTCAAGGACATTGAGCTCAAGCTGTCGACGCGTCCCGAGAAGCGTGTAGGTTCCGACGAATTGTGGGATCGCGCCGAAAGCGCATTGGCGGCCGCACTCGACAGCGCTGGTTTGCCGTATGATCTGCAGCCGGGCGAGGGTGCCTTTTATGGCCCCAAGATTGAATTTTCGCTAAAAGATTGTCTGGGTCGGGTATGGCAATGCGGTACATTGCAACTCGATTTCAACTTGCCGATCCGTTTGGGCGCCGAGTATGTCTCGGAAGATAACAGTCGCAAGCACCCGGTCATGTTGCACCGTGCGATACTCGGTTCCTTCGAGCGTTTCATCGGTATTTTGATCGAGCATTACGAAGGCGCTTTCCCGGCCTGGTTGGCGCCCACTCAGGCAGTGATCCTCAATATCACTGATAAACAGGCAGATTTTGCCCTTGAAGTGGAAAAAACTCTCGCTCAAAGCGGGTTTCGTGCCAAGTCTGACTTGAGAAATGAAAAGATCGGCTTTAAAATCCGCGAGCATACTTTGCTCAAGGTTCCTTATCTCTTGGTGATTGGAGATCGGGAAGTCGAGATGCAAACTGTCGCTGTGCGGACACGTGAAGGTGCTGACCTAGGCTCGATGCCGGTCGCACAATTCGCTGAATTTCTCGCTCAAGCGGTTTCCCGGCGTGGTCGCCATGATTCGGAGTAATTATTATTAAGCGTGAAATGAGACAAGATAAACGAGCTGCACCGAAGGCCCCGATCAACGAGAATATCTCGGCACGCGAGGTTCGGTTAATTGGGGCTGAGGGTGAGCAGCTTGGGATTGTGTCAATTGAAGACGCGCTTCTTAAGGCTGAAGAGGCCAAACTGGATTTGGTGGAAATTTCCGCCGATGCAGTACCCCCTGTTTGCAAGCTGATGGACTACGGCAAATCGATCTTCGAGAAGAAGAAGCAGGTTGCCGCGGCGAAGAAAAACCAGAAGCAGATTCAGGTTAAAGAAATCAAGTTTCGTCCAGGGACGGAGGAAGGGGATTACCAGGTAAAACTGCGCAACCTGGTACGTTTCCTGAGTGATGGGGACAGGGCCAAGGTATCGTTAAGATTCCGTGGTCGTGAGATGGCCCACCAGGAGCTGGGGATGGAACTGTTGAAGCGGGTTGAAGGTGACTTGCTTGAATACGGTTCGGTCGAACAGCATCCTAAGATGGAAGGACGCCAACTGATCATGGTCATCGCCCCGAAAAAGAAGAAGTAACCACCAGGGCACGGCAGGCCTTGCGGTTATGTTTATCAACTGAATGCGGAGTACCGAACATGCCAAAGATGAAAACGAAGAGTGGTGCAGCTAAGCGGTTTTTGAAAACCGCTAATGGCATCAAGCACAAGCATGCTTTCAAAAGCCACATTCTGACCAAAATGTCCACTAAGCGTAAGCGTCAATTGCGCGGTAGCAGCTTGCTGCATCCGTCTGACGTGGCAAAAGTGAAGCGCATGCTGCGCCTTTGCTAATTTTGGTCAAGAATAGAGGAAATAGATCATGGCTCGTGTAAAACGTGGCGTAGTCGCCCGTAAACGTCACAAAAAAATTCTGAAACTGGCTAAAGGTTACTACGGCGCGCGTTCACGCGTATTCCGTGTAGCCAAGCAAGCGGTAATCAAGGCAGGCCAGTACGCCTACCGTGACCGTCGTCAGAAAAAACGTCAGTTCCGCGCTTTGTGGATCGCTCGTATCAACGCTGGTGCTCGTATTAACGGTCTGTCCTACAGCCGTTTCATCGCCGGTCTGAAAAAAGCGTCCATTGAGATCGACCGTAAGGTTCTGGCTGATCTGGCAGTGAACGAAAAAGCGGCGTTTGCTGCGATTGTCGAGAAAGCTAAAGCCACTTTGGCCTAAGTCCCCGACAATCACCGAGCCCGGTTTCCGGGTTCGGTGTTAAACGTCATAAATAGGGGAAGAGCCTTTTAAGCTCTTCCCCTATTTCGTATCTGGAGTCTGTAAATGGAAAACCTGGATGCGCTGGTCTCTCAAGCACTTGAGGCCGTGCAACACGCTGAAGATATCAATGCCCTGGAGCAAATCCGGGTTCACTTCCTTGGTAAAAAGGGTGAGTTGACTCAGGTGATGAAGACCCTGGGTAATTTGCCTGCTGAAGAGCGTCCGCAAGTCGGCGCGCTCATCAACGTCGCCAAGGAGCGTGTCACAGAGGTTCTCAATGCGCGTAAAGCGTCGTTGGAGCAGGCGGAACTGACCGCCAGGCTCGCGGCGGAATGCATTGACGTGACCCTGCCGGGACGTGGTCAGACCTCGGGTGGGCTGCATCCGATTACCCGAACGCTGGAGCGGATCGAGCAATTCTTCACTCATATTGGCTACGGCATCGCCGAAGGCCCTGAGGTCGAAGACGATCACCACAATTTCGAAGCGCTCAACATCCCTGGCCACCATCCGGCGCGGGCGATGCATGACACTTTCTATTTCAACGCGAACATGCTGCTGCGCACCCACACCTCTCCGGTGCAAGTGCGGACCATGGAAACGCAACAACCGCCTATTCGCATCGTTTGCCCGGGCCGGGTTTATCGCTGTGATTCGGATATCACCCATTCGCCGATGTTCCACCAGGTCGAAGGCCTGTTGATTGATCGCGATATCAACTTCGCTGATCTCAAGGGCACGATCGAAGAGTTCTTGCGCGTGTTCTTCGAAAAAGAACTGGCGGTGCGTTTCCGTCCGTCCTTTTTCCCGTTCACCGAGCCATCGGCTGAGGTCGATATCCAGTGCGTCATGTGCAGCGGCAAAGGCTGCCGTGTGTGCAAGCAAACTGGCTGGCTGGAAGTCCTGGGTTGCGGGATGGTCCATCCGAACGTGCTGCGTATGTCCGGCATAGACCCTGAAGAATTCCAGGGGTTCGCTTTCGGTATGGGCGTTGAACGATTGGCCATGCTGCGTTACGGCGTCAATGATTTGCGTCTGTTCTTCGACAACGACTTGCGGTTCCTCGCGCAATTTCGCTAGGTCGCACGCCCGTAACGAATCTATTTGGAGAGCAGGATGAAATTCAGTGAACAATGGCTGCTTGGCTGGGTAAGCCCGCCAGTTTCCCGCGACGAGCTGGTCGCTCGTCTGTCGATGGCCGGTCTTGAGGTCGACAGCGTTACGTTGGCCGCCGGTGAATTCACTGGCGTGGTGGTAGGCGAGGTGCTGAGCACCGAACAGCATCCAGACGCCGACAAGCTGCGTGTGTGTCAGGTCAGCAATGGCGCAGAGACCTTCCAGGTCGTGTGTGGCGCGCCGAACGTGCGTCCTGGTTTGAAGATTCCGTTTGCCATGATTGGGGCTCAACTGCCCGGCGATTTCAAGATCAAGAAAGCCAAGCTGCGTGGCGTTGAGTCGAACGGCATGCTGTGCTCTGCTGCCGAGCTGCAAGCGGGCGAGGGTAACGATGGCTTGATGGAGCTGCCTGCCGATGCGCCAGTGGGTCAGGATATTCGTGTTTACCTTGAGTTGGACGATGCGAGCATTGAAGTCGATCTGACGCCTAATCGCGGCGATTGCCTGTCGGTAGCCGGTCTGGCACGGGAAGTTGGCGCGTTGTACGCCATTGAAGTCAAACGTCCTCAGGTGGCTGTAGTGCCGGTCGTGCACGACGAAGTGCGTCCTGTCGAGGTGCTCGCGCCTGCCGCTTGCCCACGTTATCTGGGTCGCGTGGTGCGCAACGTCGACCTGTCCCGCCCGACGCCGCTGTGGATGGTGGAGCGTCTGCGTCGCTCCGATGTGCGCAGCATCGATGCCGCAGTCGATATCACCAACTATGTGATGCTCGAACTGGGTCAGCCGTTGCACGCATTCGATCTGGCCGAAATCAACGGCGGCATACGCGTCCGTATGGCAGAAGATGGCGAGAAGCTTGTTCTGCTCGATGGTCAGGAAGTCAGCCTGCGTGCTGACACCCTGGTGATCGCGGATCATCAGCGTGCTTTGGCCATTGCCGGCGTCATGGGGGGCGAACACAGTGGCGTCAGCGCCAAGACTCGCGATATTTTTCTGGAAAGCGCGTTCTTCGACACCATTATGGTCGCTGGCAAGGCGCGCTCTTATGGCTTGCACACAGATGCTTCGCACCGCTACGAGCGCGGTGTGGACTGGCAGCTTGCACGCGAAGCCATGGAGCGGGCGACAGGCTTGTTGCTAGAGATAACTGGCGGCGAAGCGGGTCCGATCGTAGAAGCTGTCAGCGAACAGAATCTGCCTTCGGTTGCTCCGGTCATTCTTCGCGCTGAACGCATCAGCCAAATGCTGGGCATGGAAATAGATTCGGCTGAGGTTGAGCGCCTGCTCACCGGCCTGGATCTGAAGGTTTCTTCTGAAGTAGCTGGGCAGTGGCGAGTAGAAGTGCCAAGCCATCGCTTCGATATCAGTCTGGAAGTCGACTTGATCGAAGAGTTGGCGCGACTGTATGGCTACAACCGCCTGCCGGTTCGTTATCCGCAGGCACGCCTGGCGCCTCAAGCCAAGGCGGAAGCGCAGGGTGATCTGCCTGCGCTGCGTCGCTTGTTGGTTGCCCGTGGTTATCAGGAAGCGATCACCTACAGCTTTATTGATCCAAAATGGTTCGAGCTGTTCAATCCAGGCGTAGAGCCTCTGCTATTGGCCAACCCGATTTCGGTCGACATGGCCGCCATGCGTTCTTCGTTGTGGCCAGGTCTGGTCAAGGCCTTGCAGTACAACCTCAATCGCCAGCAAGACCGTGTACGCATGTTTGAAAGCGGCCTGCGGTTTGTCGGTCAATTGGAAGGTTTGAAGCAAGAGCCAATGCTTGCAGGTGTCATTTGTGGCAGCCGTCTGCCTGAAGGTTGGGCACAAGGCCGTGATGCGATTGATTTCTTTGATGTCAAAGCCGACGTCGAAGCAGTGCTCGGTTTTGCCGGTGCGCTGGAAGCGTTCAGCTTCACGCCGGGGCATCACCCGGCGCTGCACCCAGGTCAGACCGCTCGCATTGAGCGTGATGGTCGGGAAGTTGGGTATGTGGGTGCGCTCCATCCAGAACTGGTGAAAACCTTGGGTCTGGACCGTCCGGTTTTCGTTTTTGAGCTGGTGCTGGCGGAAGTGGCTCAAGGTCGTTTGCCAAAATTCCAGGAGCTTTCGCGTTTCCCGGAAGTTCGTCGAGACCTTGCTTTAGTGGCTGATCTTGATGTGTCGGCAGCGGCGGTGCTGGATGTTATTCGTGAAAACGCAGGCGAATGGCTCACAGACCTCAGGCTATTTGACGTGTATCAGGGTAAAGGCATTGATCCGCATAGAAAAAGCCTTGCAGTTGGCTTGACCTGGCAGCATCCATCGCGCACTCTTAATGACGATGAGGTAAATGCGACGACGCATAAAATCCTCACCTCGCTCGAGGAAAGGTTAAACGCCACGTTAAGGAAGTAGCGTATGGGGGCTCTGACGAAAGCTGAGATGGCCGAACGTCTGTATGAAGAGCTAGGCCTGAATAAACGAGAAGCCAAGGAACTGGTAGAGCTTTTCTTTGAGGAAATCAGGCACGCTCTGGAAGATAACGAGCAGGTCAAATTGTCCGGTTTCGGCAATTTCGATCTGCGCGATAAACGCCAGCGGCCTGGTAGAAATCCAAAGACGGGAGAAGAAATCCCGATTACGGCTCGCCGTGTGGTCACCTTTCGTCCAGGGCAGAAGTTGAAGGCCCGAGTTGAGGCTTATGCTGGAACCAAGTCATAACGACGAGCTACCGCCCATTCCAGGCAAACGCTACTTCACCATCGGTGAAGTCAGCGAGCTCTGCGCGGTAAAACCGCACGTTCTGCGTTATTGGGAGCAGGAGTTTCCTCAACTCAACCCGGTCAAGCGCCGCGGAAACCGCCGGTATTATCAGCGCCAGGATGTGCTGATGATCCGACAGATCCGCGCCTTGCTCTATGAGCAGGGTTTCACCATCGGCGGTGCGCGTTTGCGCATGTCCAGTGATGAGGCGAAGGACGACACCACGCAATACAAGCAAATGATCCACCAGATGATTTCAGAACTGGAAGATGTATTGGTGGTATTGCGCAAGTGAATCGATTGTCCAGATACTTCCATAATTCAAACGCTTAGGGTATATTTCTAATCGTTTTTCGCAGGTTGCGATAACAGATTCACGCCTAGTCGGGGCGTAGCGCAGTCCGGTAGCGCACTAGCATGGGGTGCTAGGGGTCGAGTGTTCGAATCACTCCGTCCCGACCATATATTTCAATGACTTAGCCCGGTTCGGAAACGACCGGGCTTTGTTGTTTCTGGGCTTTGATCATTTTGGTCACCGTTGGGTCACCGTTAGCAAAAAGCTCGTAAAGTGCCATGCGGGGCTTCGTCGCGTTGATGCCTGTCAAGGCTGATCAGTTCTGACTGTATTGGCTGCGACCTGTTCCTTTTCGCGAACTTTCTCTTGGCGGGCACTGGCTGACATCGACACGACGAGCTGTCTTCAGATTTTTTTTCTGATCACCACCAGAAGGATATGGCAAATCAGGGCGAGGTCGATCACCAACTGCTTACGGATGTGTTCGTCCTGCAGCTGGCAGAGTTCCCGTACCTGTCGCAACAGTGAAGGTGGGTGGCGCCAGCCAGATGGTCTCAGGAGGCGGCGCAAGCGCGAACCCATCACGTTGCATTGCTTGAGCGGAGATCGTCGCATGATGAGCGTTGTGGGAGGTCATTTTTCTGGTGTTCGGAGGCAGGCCCGAACTGGGTAGTCAGGCAAAGCTCGAAGCGGCTGGCAAAGTAAGGCTTTCTCGAAGCTCGTCACATTGAGTAGATTCGATGTAGCTGCGCGCCCATCCATCGTCAGTGCCTGCTTGCTCGAAGAGGCGTCGCTACTATGACCAAGGACGTGCGTTCCTGCAGCGACGCTGCCTTTTCACCGATCTGAACGAGCCAAGTCGAGTTGTATGTTAAGCAAGCATCTATGGACGCCTGGATAGCCTCTGTATATGGTTCAATCAATCTTGTGATCGCGGTGTAATTCGCAATGAAGTTTACCCAGGAGGGGGCCCGTGTCTTCGAGTAGTGCTTATCATCCAGGTCCGGTAGAACCAACTCCACAGCAGCGCTTGCTACTGATGGATGACGTGCAGTGGGAGTCGTTTATAGAGCGCTGCGCACGCCAGCTAGAGAAGGAGGGCCAATACGCGCAGGTTCTGAAGCTAGGAGGCGCAAATGACAAGGGGCGAGATATATGTGGGTACACGGTACATCCACCTGCTTCGGATACTTGGGACCTATACCAAGCTAAGTATTACAGCAGCACTCTCTCCCCGAGCCAAATCGTAGGTGAGCTGGCCAAGTTTCTTTCCTGCGTGCACGACGGAAGCTATACCTGTCCAAGGCGCTATTATCTTTGTGCACTACGAATTGGGGCGACTTTGCTCGATTACCTCCTGAATCCAGAAAGCATGCGCACCTGGATACTGGCGCAATGGGAGGAAAAAAAAGGCGAATTTGGTACGTTCAAGCGGAGTCTAGATCCGGCGCTAAAGTTATTTGTGCAGACATTTCCCTTCGAAATTATTGGCCGCCGTACCCCCGAAGAACTGCTGGAGATTCATTCGAGAAATCAGACGCAGCACTGGGAGCACTTCGGCGTGCTTGACGTGCGTGGAGCGAACCCGCAAATGCCCGAGGAACCAGACCCCATTGAACAACGGTATGTTGATGCGCTACTGCTGGTGTATGAGGAGCAGTGTGGAAACTGCGTTGCTGTGGTGCCCGAGATCCCTCGGAATTTGAAGAGACATTTCGTGGCACAACGTCGGCTGTTCTACAGCGCTGAGGGGTTGAACCGCTTCAGTAGAGATAAGCTCTCCGGTGCCTTTGATGGGCTCCTCACTGAAGTCGAGATTGGTATTGGCGGTATAGTGGCAACGCCTCACGATAGCGGCATGATTAGGCTAACGGAGACATTGGCCATCGCCAATGCACTTCAAGTCGTTAACAACCCCTTGCATGCTCGGTTGCAGGCCGGTGACCTCCAAGGTGCCTGTCATCATCTTGCCAACCAAGATCGCCTGAGCTGGATAGACACCGATGAGTAGCTCAGAAGTCTTCAATACCCCCTTCGAGCTAGGACTGCGGATGGTCTTTCTGCTGAACGCGCTGCATCCACGGAAGGCCGATTTACAGACCCTGATGTATCTGGATTATGCAGTCATCTACACCGGCGATTTGAATGGACCGCCAAGTCTGCACACACCGGTTCCGCTGCGTGGTGCCGAATACATTAGTCGGCGAGAAGTAATTGAGCAGGGTCTGTATCTCATGGCATTTAGAGCATTTGTCGACGCTATGGCTACACAAGAGGGGATCAAGTATGGCATTGGTGAGAGCGGACCGGCCCTCGTTGACCTCCTAGGAGGTCAGTACACCAAGGATTTACGTGATCGATGTAACTGGGTTTCGGAACACTTTGGGGGTTACACCGATTTTCAGCTAGAAGAAATTTTTGGAGCTAAGGGAAGACTTTGGCGAACACATTTCATTGGGAAGGAAGGCTTGCCGAGGGCAGTATGAGAATCGCAATCCATGGACTGGTGCTCACCGGACCCGATAAACCCAATGCCGAACTGAAACCCGGCGGGGAGTCGCACCTTGTATTTGGTCCGACTGATACGGGCAAGTCTTACATTGAGGAATGCATAGCCTACTGCTTAGGTAGCGACGAACATCCGCGAAATGTTGGCTTTTCAGAGGGCTATACGCGCGCTGCTCTACAAGTCCTCGGCCCGGATGGATCTGAGTACACTTTCTTTCGGGATCTCTTGGAGGAGCGTCAAGTCGTTTACTCGGGCTTCCATTCTTTGCCACCGCTGTCGCCTCAATCCCCTGTCGCAGAAGAAATTGGCCCATATCTAATTGAATGGGGTAAGGCGTCAGGGAACAGGATTCTCGTTAAAGCCGGAACTCTCGGTAACGTGACTGCAAACGACCTGCGCTTTTTGAGTCTTTTTGACGAAAT
Organism: Pseudomonas sp. ASL8; assembly: GCF_056680355.1. NCBI lineage: Bacteria > Pseudomonadati > Pseudomonadota > Gammaproteobacteria > Pseudomonadales > Pseudomonadaceae > Pseudomonas > Pseudomonas sp. ASL8. The sequence continues at coordinate 3,900,144 of NZ_CM155278.1, forward strand.
TCGTACCTTGGATAAGGTCCCGTTGAAAGGGAAAGACAAGCTTCTCAAGATGCGCTTTCAGTCCGTGATTATGCTGGCTTTGATTGGAGTGGATGACTCGGGAGCGACTCTCACAGTTAAAACTGATCAACGTAATATCGCTAAAGGTCATGTGCAGGCGATCGAAGACGAATTGAAAGCGCTACATGCCGATATTCCGAGCACATGGTCCAAAGAGGACTGCGCAGAAGGACTTACGAAGATCGAGCATGAGCTTCGAGAAGTCGGGACATTCCTTAGGACTAACGCTCAGGAATTAACGGAGCTAAAGACAGCGCACGAAAGTCTCGAAGACGGCCTTAGGGATGTGCAGGCAGAGCTTGCCGAGGTATTAGAAGCGAAGGGCCGGTTTGTGCTTCTGGACGAGAAATATCAAAACGACGTACATCGACTCAGTTCGTTGATCACGGCCTCGGAGATTGTCGAGACCTTCGAATCCCAGCCCTGCCCACTGTGTCGGACGGATCTGAATCATAAGCGTAACCATGCCCATCTAGAACAGGGCGACATGCTACGGGAGGCGGCTCGCGCGGAGGTATCAAAGATCAATGCTCTGAGGCAGGGGCTTGCGATCGCACTATCAGACATCGATGAAGACATCGAGAGTTCGCGCTGTCGGGAAACGAGCTTTCAGCGTGAAGCGGCTGCCAACCTGAGCGAGCAAGCTAGGCTTCTTCGCCCGGCTTCGCCCAATATGGAAGCCGACTATTTAGGAACACTTACCGCACGACGAACTGAGATGGCTATGGCAGCCAGGAACTTCGAGCGGATTGATACGCTCAATGCGCGTCTTGTTGGTATGAAGGCAAAGACGAAGCGACAAAAACAATCTATTTCACGCGACTTCTCCACCAGCGCCACTGAGCTCTGTCGCCGAATCTCGGAGCTGCTGACGGCATGGGGTGTACCAATGGTGGAGTCGGTCCATTTTGACGAAGACGACGCTGACATTCACATCAACAACCGACAGCGCGTGTCGTTCGGAAAGGGTAAGCGCGGGATCTTTCTGACCGCGTTGGCTGTTGCATTAATGGAACGTGCACTCCACCAAGGAAATCCTCACCTTGGATTGATCGTCATCGACTCCCCAGTGGTTACTTACAAAGATCCAAAGCACGGCAGCAACAATCCGGAAGAGGCACTTGATCCGACCGTTAAGGACAAATTCTACGCTTGGCTCGCGGATCGCCAGGAGTCTGGTCAGATCATTGTGCTAGAAAATGAGGAGCCAGACGGTCAGTTGCAGATGCGTCTCGCCCATACAGAGTTTGTTGGCGTAGGTGAAGCAGAGGGTCGTCGTGGCTTTTTCCCGATTTAGCATCGTGCCAATCCCTATAGCGGTACTTTGCTAAGGGTAGTACGTAACTTGGACTGATCATTCCGTCTGCGGTGTTACCTCTTGAGCGCAATATCATGCTCAATCCGTGCGACCCGGCGATCAGCCGGGTTAAAGTCGAAAACATCATCGATTTTGTCTACGACGAGCACATGTTTCGGCCACGCAGCTAAACAGGCAAAGCAAATTAACGGTGGGTAGAAGCTAGGGATTGGACGACCACGTCGATACCACCCGACTCAGTGAGTTTGGTGGCGTCGGCGTGGTGGAGCATCTTTCTGTGCAGCACCAGCAAGTCACGGCGGAACCAGCGTCGATTCTGATTCCGCATTGCAGATGGCCTTCGAGTAATGCACAAGCAGCCCACCTCAAAATCGTAAGCGGGCTAATAGATGACTTGTTTCAATCCACGCCCATTGCCTTAAATACAGCCTCTACTGGTTCGCCATAAAAGCTGGTCTGAAACTTGGTGAACAGTTCGGCTGGGATGCTAGGGATGTCCTTGGCACTGCTCATTGGAAGCGCAACGCGCTTGCCTCCCGCGTCGAAAGCCACTTGCAGGCACTCGGCGATGCTTTCAACTGGCGTGATGCTACCGCCCAAGCTCATATCGCCGAGCACTACCATTTGACCTTGCGCAGGCCTGCCCATTAGGCCTGAAGCAAAAGCTACTAGGCTGGGTAGTGCCATATGAGTAAGAGGGCCGGTGTTTTGCAGTTCAACCACATGTAAATGGAAGTCGTGCTCCAGCACCTTAGCCGAGGCGCTGATGCGCGAGGCGTTGGCCTTGAAGTAGTCAAAGGCAATTTTCACCTGTTCTTTGGCAGAGCTGGAGTTCCATAGACCTGAGGTAGCTAGCTTGCCAGTACCCTTGGTCACCTGCAGTTCGATCCGATATAGCCCAGGCATGCCTTTGCCGCTCAAGCCTATAGTGTGGATAAATCCGGGCTTTCCTGGCCCTTCAGGGATAAGACCACCACCGCCTTGTTCTTTTACGGTGACGAAGTGTTCTTCAAGGGTTTCGTTGTCGATATAGCTGAAGTGAACATCGTAGAACTCCATTCCACCGATCTTCTTTAGCTGTTCTTTCACGCGTCGGCGGACCTGAAGTGCGTATTCGAGGCACTGGCGCACGTCTTCTTTGGTGAACACATCGTGCGGGTAGAGTAGCTTAAGCAGACCGGATACTGTTTTGCGTACTGCGATCACATCGCGCTGGTTAAGGTTATTACCCAGTTTGAAATGTTTGTCGATGGCGTCGGCAAAGCTGCGTTTGCGCATTTCGCGGAAAAACTCAGCCAGGTAATCGACGATTAGTCCGTACCTGTTGGTGAAAAACTCCGGACGCATTTTTGGGATTTCCCAGCCAGGAATGTAGGCGTGGAATCTGTCAAAAAAGGCTGCGTCGATCATCTGCTCAGGGAACGGGGCCAGCAGATGACTAGTCTTTACCAGCGATTCAACGCTCTGGTTGATGTTTCCGACGAAGACCATGGAGGCCGAGGCTTCCATTTGCTCGCGACCGCGACCGAAAGAACCGGAGGCCATGAAATCTTTCATGATCTGAACACCGTCCTTGTCCTTGAAGTTGATGCCGGCCACCTCATCGAAGGCCACCACATCCCAAAGACCGACCAGACCTATGCGGCGACTGCTCATGTTGTAGAACAGGTTAGCAACGGTGGTTTGCCCGCCGGAGACCAGCATGCTGTTCGGAGAACACTCCTTGTAGATATGGCTCTTGCCGGTACCGCGTGGGCCGAGCTCGCAGACGTTGTAGTTGTTCTCCACGAAGGGAACCATGCGGGCCAGCAAATGCCACTGCACTGACTCATCCAGGGTCGAGGGCTCCATCCCTATGGAGCGGATCAAGGCCTCGCGCCATTGCGATGTATTCAGCGCAGTGCGCCCGGTGAACAGCTCCTGCATGTTCATGTTCGGCATCTGGATCGGCTTGAGAAGCGTGACGCCAAAAGGAGATCCCGATTGGCCTTCCTCGTGGTAATAGCTCAGCGTTGCGATCACCCAGATGCCGCCTACAAGGAGCTTTTCGTATTCTTTGACGATGCCAGCAGAGATCTCAGCGTCCTTGATGCCGAGGTTGCTGAAAGAGGCTTCGTAGCGGTCTTTTTTTTCATTCAGTCGCACGGTGACTCGGTCGATCACCTTGTACGTGCCGCGCTCGCGAACTAGAGACTTGACCTTCTCGGCTTCATCCGGTCGAACATAGTTTTCCGCTAAAATTTTCTTGACGTTCTTCAGGCCCTGTTCGATCACCTCTGAGTCATCGGACGCACAGTACATACCCAGCAAATACTCCAGCACGTAAACCGGTACGTTCGCGCCTTCCTTTATCAGCTTGGTCAGATCCTTGCGCACCACGCGACCGGCAAAGTGCTCATTGAGCAACTGATCGAGATCTTTATCCACTTGGGTTTCCATCTAGTGTCGTGCTCTCAAAAAAAGTCGTCGGTGAAGGCCAGGTCAATCGTCACACGGTAGCGCTCAAGCTCAGTGTTCAAATCTTTATCGCGGATCACCAGGAAGTAATCTTTCTGCCGGTCGAAATCGCTGCCTGATAGTGACAGGCGTACCTGCTTAAGGCGCTCGCTCATGGAGTCCGTCGCACAGTCAAACGTCACAACCTCCTCACTGGAGACCGGTCGCTCCCCTTCGTAGATCGACACAGCAACCGTAACCGGCAACACCTGCTCGCTGACCGACTCGGTCTGGATCAGGTCAAAGCGCTGGATATTGGTGACCATCTTCAGGGCTGACTTCGGCGAGATCACCCCGACTTTGCGCTTGGTGCGTTTCTCCGCTTTCTCACCGCGCAACTGGTTTACCGTCAGCACAGGCACAACGATTTCCTGAGGCATGGCCCCGCCATGGACGAAGCGTGCACCGCCGACAAAGTGGAAACGATTCGCGCCTTTGGGTATCCAGAACTGAGTGTCCGATGTTGTGCCCGCGGTCTTCTTGGTCGATCCCTGCCAGACATCCTTGGCAGCAGGCAGAGTATGGCCAATGACATAGCGTTTCTTACTCTTGATCGAACTATCCGGCTTCTCTGCGAGTGAAGTGCGATCCGCCGCCTCAAGCTTGCTCTGCTGGAAGAGAAACCCATGATCGGCCGTGATCAACACCGTGCTGGTGTTGAAGTGCATGAGGATCTTGCGGGTCAGCTCGGTCAGCTCCTCAATGGCGAACTCGACGTGGTGGAAGGTATCCACCTCGGAGCCGCCGCCTTTGTCACTGCGGTCATCAATCACGTTGTGATAGACGTAAACCAGCTGCTGATCCTTCAGCGCTTCACGCCCAGCGTCACGGGACCACTCTTTGACCTGGAGTGCGGTCACGGCCATGCCGCCATGCCGGGCAAGAGCTTTGTCGCGAGCGATGGTGTTGCCAGTATTGAGTCCGTCTACGAAAACACCATCACTGCCTTCGCGATACTCCAGTGCCTGGTGTGGCAACAGGGATGCCATGCCCAGCGTGGTGTAACTCGGCAATACGCCCAACTGGCTATTCAAGCTGGCCTTGCTGTAACGCTTTTCATTGATACGCTGGCACAGCTCGACTGCGGCTTCATAGCGGAAGGCATCGCTGATGATCACTACAACGCGCTTGCTACGATGCCCCTCCAACAAGGGCGCTACCCAACGCTCATAGAAATTCTGCTGGTTAGGTACGCCAGGTATTTTCCAGCGCTCCAAGCGCTGTTCGGCCTCAACACGGTCGCCCCATGAGCGTCCGAGCTGATCGAGATACCAATAGGCATAGCATTGCTCGACGGCTTCATCGAGCTTCTTCAGCAACTCGACGTGGGCGCGCTGAGAGGCAGCGAAATAATGGCGGTAAGCCGTGTCAAAACGGTACAACTCACTCTCATAGGCTTTGTACAACGCCTCGGTGCTGGCGAAATGGAAGCCTGCAGCGTGCTGGTGACGCTGCGTAAATAGGTCGATTGCAGCCGACAGCGCCGTGTATAGCAGCCGGTACTTGCGGCGTGTCTCATCATCCTTATGGCGAGTCGCCCAGTAGTTATCCAGTCGCTCGGAGATGATCTTCGAAAACAGGCCGAGGTCACGCGGATCTGCCTCCGGAATAGCCTTGGTCAGGTCGACAATGATCTGCCGCTCGACGGCTTCGAAGGTCGCAACATTGGCCAAGCTCTCCAACGAGATTTCACAAATTTTCTGGGTGATATGCAGGGCCTCACCGACCCAGCCGGAAATCTCATCATAGGCCTGGTAAAACCGTGAGCTGTCACGCCAGCGGGAAAGCAGTGCACGTGAAGTAGCGCGTGCGCTGGCTGACGGAATAACAATCGCTGAGGCCCAGTTGGGTAAATCGCCGATGCTTTCGCAGAACCCGGTTGCCAGCAGTCGAATAAGGAAATGCCCAAAGCTGAAGGGTTTATCTCCACTGATCTCCTCGATGGAGGCCGGATAGCCCACCTCTTCACGCAAGGCCTGCAGCAACGCTGGCATTAGGCCGAACTTGTACAGCTCCTCGATGACCGCTGGATTCTGCTCAAGACCCAAATCGTCACGTACGGCACCATCAGCCACGGTGCAAACCAGCGTCATGACGTCACTGCCACTTGCACCCAGCACAACGGCAATCATCGCCAGATCCAACCCATGCTCAGTGTCAGTTGGTTGGATCAAACGCTTCAGGCTAGCTAGACGAGCCTTGCTGCTAAGGAAGCGCTCACGCTTGGCTAGATGTTCGCGGAGCACCTGCTGGTGCAAGCCCAGGTCATTGAATATCAGTGACACCTTGTCAGCGTAGAAACTGCGCGAGTACAGCTTGATGTCCAGCAGCCAGTCATCATTCGCGTCTGGTTCTGCGCAAGGGAAATAAAGCAGGTACTTACCTCCAGTGTCCTCGAGCTCCAGCTTGAGCTTGGTACCGAAGGTGGAATGCCCTTGCATGTTCAGCACCTGAACGCCGGGCAGATCAAGCTGGCCGAGTTCATCCGTGAAGCCCTGCTCAGGGTCGTACCAGAAAACGATGCGGTGGTGTTCTTTGAAGAATGCCTGATTCAGGCCTTGGGTCAGTTGTTGGGTGTCCATGCACTTATTCGCCTAAGCCTGAAACTGGAAACGAGAGGTCAGCGTGGGACATGTCATCGTAAGACAACAATGCATCCCTGACGGCCCGGAATTCATCAATATGTACGTTTTTTTCGGCGTAGATGTACTCCTTGAAACATCCGGAGGTTTAATTTTGGCAGAGCCAAGGTTGTCGCCATAGTTATAATTCATGGCTGGCCCTGCAATTGTCCGAGTTCGGCTGAGTTTGGTGAGCCGACTTCTTTAAACAGGGTAATAGCTTTCCAGCCGTATTTGCTCTTGGTTTTGTCAAAAGACATAACGGCTGCGCCGGCAACCTCGGCGTCCCGCTGTACGCCTTCAACCAGACCTGGCGGGACAAAAATGTCGCCATTTACAAAGCCAAATCCTTTTTCGCTTACTTTCAAGCTTCCTTTGAATGAACGGATATCCTGAGTCTCAATCACCTGTATGTTCTCAACCGAAACGACATCCTGACTCTCAGAGCTTATGTCGCAAAAGATCTTCACAAAAGTTCCAGGCTTAGGGATTTTTCGATTTTCGAATACAGCCTTTCGCGCAGAAAATTTAAGATCTCTGTGGATATAAATCGTGGCGCCTTTACCTGACTCGTGTACTGAAAGAAGTACACCTGACAAGTAGGTTGGTTTGGCCATGGCGTACTGATTGGCACCTATTGCGAGTTCCTCTACATGAGCATCAAGATCACTGGTATCCAGCGATGCGTCAAACCATGCAGATGACGTAAGCTCAACGATGCTGTCTTTAAGCGCCCAGCCATTATCGCTGTAGATTTTTGTCAGTTTTATCAGTGCCTTTGAGGCGTAATCATGCACGCCTGTCTGGGCAAGTAACTCCGCCAGTCGCACCAGTCCGGGTATGCTGAACTTGGGGTCGTGAGCGCAAGTTAAGCCGAAAGAAACTAGGCAAATAGCTTTTTCCGGTTCGTTTTCATAGGTTTTGGCCAAGCCAAACCATGCCCAGGATTCGCCGCGCTTGTTTCTAAGCACAGACAGATAGGCGTCTCGTGCCCTAACGATGTCGCCGGCAGTTACAAAAATCCTGGCTTTATCGTATTCAAGCCATATTTTCCCTTGCGGTGAGTCTTCCGCTTTATCCAAGGCGTACTTTAAAAATGCGACGACTCGACTTACAGGAAGGGGACTGTCTAGGCCTTTGTGAAGGTAATTTACGGCCACCATGCGTGCCAGTCGTAGCACAACGCTAGGAGACTCTCCTTTATCGGTACTAAATGGATTGTGATCGTCAGGGCTAAACAGGGAACTGCCGCGTTGCAGAATGAAAAGGCAGATTGGGTCGCAGAATTTTCCAGTCTCGCGGAAAAGATTCCACAGGCGATAGTCAATCAGCTCGTTAGGCAGCTCTAACTGAAGCAAGAGAATACGTGAGGCCCAAAGGTCAATTAGCCGTTGCTCATTGGGATGAGGCGTTTTGTTATCACGTGTTTTGAAAGGCTCAAGTAGCTTTTTCAGCTCCGCATAAATGACCCAGAATAAGGACGTCTGCAGGAATGTGTTTCCAGCGTCTTGCTCGAATGTCGGGTAGCCTACTTGCCATGCACCTTCAAAGTCTGCGCGCGACTTGTGATCGCGGATTTCATCAAAGACGCTCATGATTGCACCGCCAAAGCTTTCTCCAGCTTTTGGGCGATGTTCTCTGATGATGCTTTCATTATCCGAATCGAGCTGATCATTCCTTCCTTGTCGGCATTGACTTGAATTTCAACGCCCTCGTTATCCGCTGCAAGCATTAACTGCACTCGGTAGCTGGTCTCCGAAGCGTCGAATATGAAAAAGCCATGCTCAGCCAAGAGCTCCTCAAGGGTCTCGACTGCTTCAGCCAAGGCCGCACTTTGCGGCTGGAAAGGCTTAGTCAGAAACCTTTGAATGGCTTGCTGTTCAGTCTCGCTACCGTCGAGATAAACCACGTTGGTAATGGCAAGTTTTTTGTCGTAATACAGCCTAACTTTAATGCTCGTGGCGTTTGTTTCGCTGGTAAGCGTGATGACGACCTGGTAGCTGTGCTCACGCCAATCGTCAAGGCACCAGTCCGAACCTTCAAGCCGCTCGCTTAACTCAAGAAGCAGGGGTCGCAGCCTCAACTCGTTAAAGCCCATCGGCATAACCATCGAGGCTTCCTGCTCGGTGGGTTGGCGAGTCACGTCATAAAACAAGCCACGCTTAAGCGCAAAACTGCCAATCTTCACGTCATGGGCACGGCTTACGGCGGCATTGCTCAGAGTGCTTAGAAATGGCATCTGACGGATCGTGAGCATCTCGTTTGCACAGACCGAGGCGGTATACAGCCAGCGGAAGTAGTCCGAGTTATTGGGCTTTTCACTGGAGGCGCTGCGTGAGGCATTAACCCAGACACTTGGCCAGTGACGTCCCTGAGCGCGATGCACGGTTAATGCGTGGGCCGGACGGATCTGCGCGGCAGACAGATACCCTTGTGTTTGCAAAATCTGATACTCAAACCTGTCGTATTCCGCCCTTGCTTGCCTGTAAAGGGGATCACTCTTGTCCGGTAGTTGTTTCTTACGCAGCTCAAGCACTGGTTTGGCAAGCTGCCTAGCCAGTACTTGAAGCGCGAGATACTGGTCGCCAGTTATGTCAGGTCGTTCAGCTTCAAAGTAATCGACAAAATAACGGATCTCCACCTCTCCAAAGCTTGGAACTCGGCATCTGGCGCGCTGGAAATGAAGGCTGATTTTCTCTTCGCGCCCACGAAGTTGAATCAGGTGGGTTTCCATTGTGTCTTCAACAAAGTCGACAAGGCCAATCTCGCCGGAACGGATCCAAGGCACCGCACTTTGATTGGGTTTATCTGACTCAAGGACCAGGATCGGAGTGCGGTTATGGAAGTCAATCCGATCACCCATTGCCAGTTTAGTCGGGTTGGCATGGCCAAGAATTTGAGTTTTCACTGCACCATTTATTTTTGCAGCTTGCTCATGAGTGCTGCAAACCAGCATGGATTCTGCCCGGACATTAGACGTGTCCGGTACCCAGGTTCGAGACTTTGCATTCCCAAGAACTTCAAGCCGCAGGCCGGAACAGCGCGGTAACTTGTTAAAGCGATTTTTGTCCAGACTATCCACCAGATGTGCCTGGAGCTTGCTTAGCGCATCATCCTCATCGTCTAGGATTTGATCGGTTAAGCGGTGATTCACAACGCCAAGCCCTAACTGCTCAAGCATCTCGCCACTGATCAAGGACCGTTGTAGGGATCCCCTTGGCATCTGATAGGGATCGCCGATAACCACAAAGGGCGTTTTGTGCTTTGCAATCACCGAGAGAAAATCGTGAATCAGCCGCCCGGAGCCATAGCGTCGTTCACTTGCATCAAACGCCTCGTCACTCAGCAGGTGGGCATCAACCAATACGGGCATCTTGCCGTCTAAGTTAAGATCCGGTTTTACTTCGTGAATACCCACTTTGCGGCCATCTTTCGTCTCAAAGCGACTGGGCTGCAAGCTGTACAACCATGTATAGATCGAGACAGGTTCTGCAGCAGTGTGGTGATAAGCCGAAGAAATACGTGCGCTGGGAGTTAACAAAATCAGTTCAGAGCCACTCGCTTTCAATGCATCCACGAGTAGGGGAAACAGGAAGCGCTTGCCGGTCGATGCCATGCCGGCGAGACGAAATACGCCGCTGCCAGATTTCAGCCAGGTCGAAAACTCGCCTAGTACCTGACTCTGCTGCTGAGTCAATCTGCTTTCGTCAGATCTTGAAGCCGCCCGGCCACTCAATTGCCTGAGCTTGGGAGCGCCTGCCGGAACAAAAGGATCAATACCAAGCTGAGCAGTGAGCCGTTCCACGTTTTCGCGCGAGAGAAAAATCTCCCTGCTGACAATGGCGTCCAAATCGCGAACGATCCGTCCCATATCGCTGATATGGAACCAGGGCTTTATCGAACCGGGTAAGTGGCGATGATCGAATTCAATCGGCCCCTGAAAGGCTACCAGAGCTGCGACATGCCGCCAGTTGCAGGTCGCGTTAAGGTCAGTAAAGTTCCGGCCAAAAAAATCAAGCATGACCCCTTTGTTGATACGCAACTGGCGCAGCGGATTGACGCTGGCGCCGCCCTTTACTTGGACATTGCTGCCTGCTTCCTCGTCCTCAATCAGCCACGGGCCGTCTTCAGAAAACTGTAATTTTCCGCGGAACTCCTTGAAGTCGAGGATGATCACCGCGTTCGGCTTGATCACCATGGCATCCAGTTCACGGCTGCCCACATAGAAATTTCCCAGCAGGTACCAGTCCTGTCCAGAATCCGAACAGTGTAAGTCGAGCAAATCGAACAGCTCATTGAAGGCTCGATTCTCGTGCGTATGCTCAAAGGGTCTGCCGCGGAATGCTTTCAGTGCCATCGGTAATGCTCCATGCGGGTGGTCAGTCGCCCTTGTCGCCTGTTACAGCCTTAACCTCAGCCAACAAATCTCCAAACTTGCCATAGTTCACCTTCACGCCGTCACCCAGATCTAGGCTGATGCGCTGGTCGGCGTGGTGACGGAGTTTTTCGTCGAAGGTGGCGAGTTCGGCTTGTTGGTTGTGCAGGGTGGCGAGTTCTTTTTCCAGGCGCTTTTTCTCGGACGTGACCGTTTCGTTTTCGATGTCTGTGGCTAGCTTGGCTGCGTAGGTGTTGAGCTTCGTGCTGAGAGGGATGACGTACTCTGTACGCATGCGCGCCAGGGTGCCTTCATTGTAGCGGTGAAGGTAGACTAAGCACTCGAAGGCCTTGTGCTTCCCAGAGCTGAATAGCCAGTAGATGGGACGTTTCTTGTAGGTCTTGAGGTGATCCTTGAAGAACTGGGTGCTCAGGTAGCGGCGGATAATGTCCAGCGTCGACTCGCCGCGCTTGGGCTTGATGGTGTACAGGCACAAGCTCTCGGCGACGAAGTCGAGGTTTTCCTGCAGGTGCTCGTCGCCCCAGACGGCACGGACGAACTCGCGGAAGCGGTTGGTGGCGTCGTCCGCGAACCATTCCTGATCGGTCAGCGGCAGGATGCCGTCGCTGTCGGCGGGGAGGGTTTTGTAGGCGTCTTCGGCTACTAGTCCGGCAAAGCCTTGATTGCTAGAGTGGGCGTAGATCAACCCTTCGCGGTCGAGGGAATAGCGGCCCATGGTGCAGCCGATGGCATAAGACAATAGAAATTCAAATGTCGAACTACGATCGGGAGTATATATTGTTACATGTTCGTCATCAACATATGGGTCAATTAACCCATTAAACCCGAAGCCATTAATAATATGTTGATTAATGCTTGTTTCAATTTCTCTAAGACGCTCTCGGCGCTGAATGCAGCTGCGCTCCCACGTAGTCCATGAATGTTCTAAATAGCAATTTTCAGAGCTGGTTAGGGGTGACTTTTTAAAGTCCCAGCTCAGCTCAAAAGAGTCCCAGTCAACGTTGGATATTTCAATGGCCTCCAGCACCAATTTAATTGTTGATGTTTTGTCTAGGTTCATCGGGAAAGGAAGATTATTAAAGTCCCCTAATGTGAAGTGTATTGATGGATTTAGAACTTTTGAAAGATACTCATTAACTGACGAGTTAACAATGCCGAGTGCTGTTAGTGCATCATCATGGCTCTTGAAAAAAGCAGTGGGTGCACATTTGTCATAGACAAAGCCCCTTGGCATTAAGCGAGCAGAAAACATTTTTGTTGTTACATCGTTCCACGTAACGCCCTCATGGAAAAATCTATCTTGACCCGGAAGCGAATATGATTGCCCCGCATTCTGCCTGTACTCTCGGATATCATTGCCGCCGTGGTTAAAGTCGACAATATGTATAAAATTCCCAGACCACCGCCTAAAACTGCCTCCCTTATTGTAAGGCATGAATCGCTTAGTGGGATTTTCGTCATTTACATCGGGAAAAGATATGGCGGAGCAATCAGACTCATGCCAAAAGCGCAGAAATCTCTCGTTGTCACAAGTGAACATCCCTGAGACCGCATCGCCTAAGTCACGCATGGATGCTACTTTTCCAGGATTAGTTAGACGTGTTGCAGTGCATTCAGAGAAGCAGAGTCTTATTTTTTCGGGAACCCAATAAGAGAATGGATGATTGGGGATGGCGCCAAACTGCTTCTGGTTTACCTCATGTTCAAGCGATGGTGTACGCTCCAAAAAAACCTGTTCTTTGTCTGCTGACTGCGGTGCAGAGTCTAGGTCAACATAAACTCCAACGCAGTTATCTACATGGGTATTCTGAATTGTGAACGCCACAGTTCTAACAACTTTAGAATTGAGTTCTGGAAAGCTGTTGAAGCCAATATGAATGCATGAGTTTAGTGTTTTCTGCTTAAGTATTTTCCTCCTCAAATCAGTAAAGCCAGAAAGAAACATCCAGCTTTGCATAGTCACCATCGATACGACCCCATAATAACTTAACAGGCCAAAAGATCGTTCCAAAAATATTGCATAAAGGTCAGGTTTGCTGTCTGGATAAGCCTTGGCTGCAAAGGTCTTCAGTTCAGCATTCATGCCCTTGCTACCCATATATGGCGGGTTCGCCACCACCGCACTGTAGCGCTGCGCTAATATCCAAGCCTGCTGTATATAGGGAGTCAGCTGCTCCGCTGCTGGCCTCTGCATGACATCGCCGTCACGAGCCAGTTGCCGCAGCTGTTCCAGCAATTCGGACAGCGGCTTGACGTCTTCAGCTGGGACTTGGCTCAGCGAACCAAGGGTCTTCGTCTGGGTAAAGCGCGCCAGGGTGGTTTTCAGCAGCTGGTAGCGGTTGTCGGCATGAGCAGCGCTGAGGTCGGCTTGTTCATTGTCGAATAGACCCTGTGATTGGCCACGCTGCCAGTCACTGGTCAAATTGAGCGCATTCCATAGGCTTGCTAAATCAAGATGGTTACTTTCCTGCAGGGAAAGCACATTGAGTTTGACCTCGCGGTCGAAGATGCGGCGGTCGTCTTCGCGGGCAAGCATCATCAGGGCGAAACCAGCGAGCTGGCCTGCGCGGTCGTCGATGTCCAGGCCGAACAGGTTGTTTTCCAGGATCAGCTGCGGGATGTCTCGGCTGCGGTGACCACGCTCGGTGTAGATCTCCTTGAGCACCTTGTAGGCCTCGACCAGGATGTGGCCGGAGCCGCAAGCTGGGTCGAGAACCTTGATGTTCTGCGGGTCTACGCTGTCCGGAGTAGTGGCGGTCAGCTGAGCCTGCACTTCCGGCGTCTGTTCGGCCGGCTCGATGTAGTACGGCATTTTCGCTTTGAGTGGCGAGTCCGGGTAGGTTTGCAACCACTGGCGGCCTACTGAGTTCTGCACGAGGTACTGGACGATCCAGTTGGGGGTGAACAGCTGGGTGGCGGCGGGAATGTCCTCGCTCTTGACCACCTTACCCATGACTTCGCCTTTCTTATCGGAAATGTAGAACTGGTACAGCCAGCCGATTATCTCTACGTCCTGCCAGTCCTCTTCAGGAATGGCGTTCAGTAGCTCGCGTATCAGCGAATCGGTCTTGGTCAGGTTGTCCGGCAACAACAGCTCGGTGGCATCGTCGACCGCCTCGAATAGGAACGGCATAGCCTTATGCAAGGCATGGCACTGGGCAAGTAGCAGCTCGTGGTACAGCTCTTCGTCCTTGGTGCCGTCTAGTTTCAGTTCGGCAATGCGCTGTCGGTCGAGGCCTTCCAACTCGATATCCAGGCAGTCGTCGAGAATCTGAAAACTACCCGGTTGATCCGGGTGGCTGAGCACGCGGCGACCGTGATCGAGGTAGCCCTTGAGCTCCATGTAGCGGATGGCGCAGAGGCGGTTGAACCAACTGTAGGCGGCCTGCTCCATGGCTTGGGCAAAGCCTATCTGCTCGATCTTTTTCACCAGCGCGGCACGGGGGCGAATTATGCTTGCCGGGAACGGACGATCACCGATAAGCGCCAGATCGCCTTTCTGCTCCAGCGGTTCGATTCCCATACTGGGGATGCTGGATTCGCGGATGCCAAACAGCGCTGCGCGCTTGGTCATGGCGGTAATGAAGGCGGTGCGTGCCTTGGGGGCGTAGCGTTTGATGTTGTTGGTGTTCATATGGGCTTTCCCTAATCTCTTGAGCTGACATTGACGCTTTACTGTGGCCTGGAGGTGGTCTCATCTCCTACTGGTTGCGCTAGGTCAGTGAATACGAATGCGTTTGTTTTGCTTAATCGCACTTTCCAGCTCTACCTTGAGGGCGTCGATAAAGCGGTCGATATCGCTCTGGCTTTCTAGATACAAACCGTTCCCTAGTTTGTTGAACACACTGGTCGCTGCCACCTCGACCACCGGTTTGGGCGGTGCTACAGGTTTGGAGGTTGGCACCAGGGCAGGCGCTCGGTCTTCCTTGACGCCGTTAGCTGTGTTGGCTGCCTGTGCGGCCTTGGCCTGCTCTTCCTGAAGCTTCTGCAGGCGTTCAACCTCGACCTGAATGGCGCGCTCCAGATCGAACACGCCGTCGTTCAGGCGCTCGTCAGCGGTCTGGGTTTGCAGCATGTAGATGTTGGCGATGCTGGTTTCGGTCTCTAGGTCCGCCTTGACCAGTTGCAGGGGACGCAGTAAGCGGTTACTCAGCTCGGCGGTTTCGATACCGCTTTTGGCAATCTCGGACTGTAATTGGGCGATTTTCTCGTCGACACGGGCCAGGGCATGTTGACGCTTTTCAGCCAAGATGGCAGCGTTAATGGTTTCTACCGTTTCAACCAGTGTGGCGACCTGGTGCAGCTGACCGTAGGGCGTGGTGTTCTGCTCAATGGCTTTCAGCTCGGTCAGCGCTTTGCGGGCTTTCTCGTTTTTATCCAGCGCTGGTTTGTTCTTGTCGAAACGACGCAAGGCCAACTGCAGTTGCTGCCAGGTATGCAACTGGTTGGTGAAGAACTCGTGTAGATCCCGGTAGTCCTCTTCCAGATCCAGCAAGTCATCCTTGTTGTCGACCACGGCCTTGAAAAAGTCGACGCTATCAGTGTTGCTCAGCAGGCGCTGCAGGCTGAGCAAGGCCTGTTCTACGGTCTCTTTGCCAGGGAAGCGCCCGGCGCTAACCGTAGCTTTGTATTTTTCCAGGTTGGTGCGCCAGCTGCCGAAGTGCACGCAGTAATACTCAAACAACTCCTTTTCGCCTGCTGGACCAAGGGCGTTGAACAGCTCCTGGGTCAGATTACGTGCTTGCTTGAGCAGTCCTTCGTCGGTCTGGCGCTTTTTTTGCACCGAGACTTCACGGCGTTTTCGGCTGTTGGTGAGATACTCGAATGCGTCCGGCAGCGGCATGCTGGGGCCTGCGGCGTGGAACGAAATACGGCTGGAAGCGGCCAGGCGACCGAGGACCAGCAGGATCTCTCCGTCCGGCCAGCCATAGGGGCGCTTACTGAAACGCTCGATGAGGTCTGCGACCAGCAAGCGTTCGTTGCCGGAGGCGCGCAGCGAGATGAACTGTTCAACTTCCTTGATGGCCTGCGGATTGCCTTCGTCACCATCGAGGGTCAGGCCGAGTTGGCCGATGTCGTTAGTGTGCAGAATGGAGTGGAGTTCACGCTCGGGCTCCTGCTGTAATACTCGCAAGTAGCCTAATTTGGTGAAGGTGTTTTCAAGGAGGTACTGGCACACCTCGTCGAACTTGCTAAAAATATTGTTGCTTTTGAGCTTCAGGTGCTGCCCTTTTGCATAGACCTCTGCGCGCTCGGCCAGCTCTTCAAGTAGCAAGCGCAGGCGCTTTTTACGCTCTTGGTTTTCGCGACCGCGTTCGGCGAGGATCTTGCTCAGCTCAGGCTGGCTGCCGTCGTCGTTGAGGCGGATGAACTTGTTGGTCTTCAGCCAGGTGCGCAGCTCGGCGAAGAAATCCTTGCTGTCAGGTAATTTGAACAGAGCCATGCCGGCAGGAGCTTCGTTGCTTTTATTGATGCAGCCGGCTTCGCCATAAAGGGCGTAGTCGAGATCCAGTGGCGAGATCACTTCGACACGGAGGTCGTGCTCGTAACGGCCTTCCAGGCTGTGGCCGTCGAGGTAGCGACCAATGCTGTAGTCGGTCTTGTTGACGCTGTAGCGGAACTTGTTCTTGTCCTTGAACAGGTCTTTGTAGATCAGGTCAGAGAGCGCCTTGTTCTCTTCTGAACCAGCGATCTCTGTGGCCTTGATCTTGCGGGTGATGTCGCGCTCCTCGTTGGTGAGGAAGACAAACTCGTCACCATTGCGAGTGATCAGGCTTTCCTTTTCAAGGCGCTGGAGGGTTTCTTCGATGCGGCGACGTAGCGCTAGTTTGTCTTCGTCGACCTGTTCAATGGAGAGGGTGACGAGGTTGTCGAGGGTGCCCTTGATCAGGTCGACATAGCGGATCATGAACAGGGTGCGCAGGATTTGGACATCGAAGGCGTCGAGGACGCTGCTCTCGCCTGCCTGGTCGATGGTGCGCTTGACGGCTGTATCGAGGAAGCCTTCGACGGCGCGGTAGAAGCTGTACATGGGAATCAACGCGCCGAGCGGTTTATCCGCAATGGCCATGGCCGCCATCTGGAACGCATCGAGCATGGAGCGCTCACCGTAAGCCAGGTGCGCCCCGGTGGCACCGACCTTGCGGATTTCCTCGAAGACCTTTTGCACCAACTGGAAGTGGTACGGCGCAAAGGGATAATTGTTGATGAAGCTTTCCGGGCCATCGAAGTTCTTCAGGGTCGGGCCGGAGCGGTCGAAGGTGATCTGGTTGCGCAGGATGTCGCCTTTCTGTTCCCAAAGGGCGCGCAGTGCGGTTTCAGCTTCCGGTGTTTTGCGCAGCAGGCGCTTCTGGATGACTTCGTCAGTATTGGAGCTGGACAGCGAAAGTCGGGTTTTGAAGCGCCCGGCAATTTTCGAGAAGTCGTTGGCCTTGGAGGCGGACAGCTCGCCCAGTACGGCATCCATATCGGCTTGAGAGGTGACGATGATCCAGGCGCGGCCTTTGCAGATGGTGCCGAGGTTTTCGGTGATGGTCTGCAAGGTGAGCATTAGTTTGGTGTCGCTGCCGATGAACTGGCCGACTTCGTCCACCAGAAACAGCACGCGGTGTTTGGATGGCTGGGTGTCGAGGTATTCGCGCACCCAGTTGCAGAAGTTCTCGACTGAGACGCTGAACGTTTGCTCGGAATCTTCGAACCATTTGTGCGCGGCCTCAGCAGACAGATCGAGGGCTGCGGCTACCGCCTGCTCAATGTCATCCTGGTAGAACTGATAGCCATCACGCTCCTCAGTCCAGTCCATCCCGGTGGAATCATTAAAGGCTTGCTTGAATAGCTCATAGACGCCGCGCTGGGCCAGATGACGCTCCATGTGGGCGATGTGGGGATGGTCGCCACTGAAACCTTGATGCTCGTTGAACACCCGTAGGAAGACATTGAGGATCGGGTTGCCAGCATCGTTGGAGCTGGCTTTGCTGTCGATGTTAAACAAGATGACATCGGCACTGTTGGCAACGGCCTTGTCGATGTCGGCACGGATGGTGGCATCACGCAGTTTGCTCGCATCAAAGAAGGAAACAGCCTTGCGGGTGTTGCCCTGGTCGTCGCGCGCTTCGATGTTGGCCAGCAGGTATGACAAGGTCTTGAGGAAGTGCGACTTACCCGAGCCGAAGAATCCGCTGATCCATACGCCCACGCGGTTGGCGATGGAAGGATCGTTCAAGTCAGTACTGTAGGACTCGAAGAAGCTGCGGAAGTGTTTTTCCAGCTCGTTGGTGACAACGTACTCATCCAGCTCCTGGTGCACGGTTGCGTCGTCGGACTGATCCGCCTTAACCACGCCGTTGATCGGGCGATCGAGTTCCTTGAAGAAAATATCTTTAATGCTCACGGCAATCGTCCTTATTGATCAGGGAACCAGCTTGAAGGCGCGGTAGTAGTTGTTGCTGGGAATGCGGTCGAACAAGGCGAGTGACTGCCCTGAGTAATGACCGGGGTAAAAAAGAACCAGAGGCTTGTGGCCAAGCAGCGCGTGTAGCTTGTTGAGAAGGTTGTGGGCGCGAAGAACCGGCCAAACTGAGCCCACACCACTGATTAGCACCACGTCGTGTTGATCGGCGCTGCTGTGTTCCATTAGGAAGGGCGCGAATTTGTCCATATGCAGCGGTCCGGATAGCGCCTTGAGCAACGCGAGGTCACCTTTGGTTTGCTGCATCTGAATGGCTTTTTCAGTGAAGCTGCGTTGATCCAGATATTCGCGCATAGCCTGCAGCAGATTGATATGAGCCACTTTGAGCTGACTGTGCTTCTTGGCAAGGAAGCCCTGCAGGAAACTGAGGTATTCGCGCACCTGCAGCTCATCCTCGGGGGCATAGTCGAAGATCCAGAAACCGAGCTCATTGCCCAACCCTTGGCTCTTCAAGAACTCTTCGGTGAGGATCTTGTCTGGGATCTGGTTTAGCCGATCCTGCAGTTGCTGATTCATGCGAACACTCCTTATTCCACGCCTACTGTCCGGTGGCATTGGATACTTCCAAACAGGCTTTTATGCGATAGCGGTAGCTGTCATCCAGCAATACGCGGACCTCTGACCGAATCATCAGGTTTTGTAGTTTCATGCTGCGGGTGCTTTTCAACAGGCCGACCTCGGCCAGCATGCGATAGACAACCTGCGCCATCTTCTTACGACTGGACTCCGTCCAGGTGGTGATGGTCGAATCTCGATGGCTGCGTTCATCCAGAAACTCATTCCAGTGGTAGGGTTCGAGCACGCCGGCGCGGGTGACGAAAGCGTCTTTGAGGATGGTCTCGATGAATTCGACGAGGAGCAGGTTGCGCTCCAAGGCCGAGCAGAACACCACTTGGGTAGCGAGTTCATCATCTCCATCTCGAATTGCCCGCCAGAAAGGGGCATCCAGTCGCTCCAGACGCTTGCGGATGGCTTGAGCCACACGCTTGGCCGAAGCTGGTGCGCGTTTCTGCAGCCGGTTCTGTTGCTGTATGACCTCATGCCATTGCTCAGGGCTGGCGTCCTGCAGCAGCAGGTCTGCAACGATGCGTGATTCACGCACCTGCAACGAGCCGCCGATTAAGTCAGAGTCGTAATGGAAGCTATGCATGCCTATTCCCCATCACAGCTAAAAAGGAAGGGAGTTAGCTTGGCGCGATCAGCTGGAAGCAATTGCAATGGATGCTCGCGTACTCGCTCGGCTTCTTCTGAGGTGATGGCAGCCTGATAACGTTGAAGGGTGTAGTGGGCAAGTGCTGTGCGAACGGTCAGTTGTAGGCGGCCTTCTGGCATACCGAAATCGCGTTCAACTAAAGACTTTTGGGCATCGCTGAGTAGTTCATTAGGGATTAGTGTCAGGTTGACTTGGTCGTGCCAGCCAATGTCTGTACTCGATAAGGGGGCGTGAGCGTCGCACGATTTTGGCGTGCGATAGATACGTGAGAGTAAAAAGTCGCGGAAGGCCTGGCGCTTATGGCACCAAGCGCGAACGTGCCAGCGGAAACCCGTATAAACGAGAGTGTGAGGTGAAATCACACGTTCATGAATTTGCGGGTTGGACATGGAGGCGTAGAGTACTTTCAGGCTGCCGGCATTGCGGCAGGCTCTGATTAACTCGCGAACCACTTCAGGGCGGGCTGCACGATCTGGAAGTTGGACAGTAGCGACGCTGGGGTGAGCTTCCAAAATCTCAGACACGGGCTGATCAGATTGCTCGCCGATGAGTGCCATGTACTCATTTATGTGCCCAGCGCTCAGTACGGGCTGAAAGCCAGCCGTCGGGACATAGCCTTTAACTGCAGGGCTGTGAATTAGAGAGCCTGGATTGAACTCGCTGTTATAGCGATTGATATCGGAAGAAGCTTGCTGGCGGCTGATGCCAAACCATGCCATCAACTGAGTGGTGACTAGGCGACCCTCCCAATAGCTGATTAGCTCTATCGCGCGTAGCCTGAGGAGGGCTTCGTGTTTGGGGAGCGGCATTGGCATTCCTGAATGTGAGCTGGTCCAGATAATGCCTGATGCGACGCGCCAGTGTAAATTTATTTACTGTAAAGTTTTTTGCGTTTTGAATGATTTCGCGTGGATCGCTGATAGCGTCGGCGCCGGGTGCGTGAAAAATAACGTCGATCGATTTTTAACGATCTCAACTCGTAAGCCCTATTTCCAAGTTCACTTGGTCGGACTGCATTGTCAGTAGCTTGAGCAGAAAAAATAAAGCGCACAACACTCATGGATGCTGCTGTTGTGTGGATGCTGTTGAAGCTTGTAGTGCGAAAGACGAAGCTGCCCAGTGGGTCACTGCCGCCGATTACCACATTCAGTCCCCCCGTAGGGCTTGCAGGTATTGCCTCTGGCCAGCGAAAGGTACTCCTGAGACTGAGGAGGCACGATCATGGGCTATGGGGGGCCAATGTGTCGCGGTCTTCATCAGGATCGAACAGCAGCAGATTTTCCAGCAACAGACCGTCACCGGAAGGGAGGTCAGATCGCTCGCGACTCATTCCGTCGTACCCAAGAGTCACTCTTTTATTTATTAAATGATCGTTGATAATGGCTAATTGCTATGCACTAGAGCCTGCTGCATGCTGGCAAGATTTTTAGCAAGGATGTCGTCAGTGGGACGCCATGGGAAAGGTCATCGGTATGCTGAATAAAAGTGAAATGGGTTGGGTGGATTTTTCATCCGAGGACAGGGATCGGGTCAGGGATGTGATCAAGCAGCTTTCGGAGCCCGGAACCCTTGATGAACTTGGAGTCGGTGCCTTGCGCGATGGTTTTGCCGACCTTATGTTTCCTGGATTTTCGACCATTCAAACCCGCGCTAAATACTTGATAACCATTCCACGGATCATTCGCGATTATCTGGCGCTCAAGCCAGCGCAACAACGCAGGCAGTCACTGCAGCAGTATCTTGAACAACAGGAAAATCAGCTTGCCAGGGCTCTGACCCTGCAACACCTGAATGAGGGTGTGACCGGTATCATCGGCTCAACGATGAAGGAAGGCGAGTCGGTTGCGCGATTGCCATCGTCTGTTTATTGGGTGGCATTACGTACTTGGGGCATCATCAATACCCAGGCTTCGCTTAATCAATTCTTGAGGTCAGTCAAACCTCCCGAGAGCAGCTTGGGAAGCAACCTGCCAGATGAGGCCGACGATGCCGATGGCGTCTCGGCTGATAGCAGGGTTCACCTTGATCGATACGATCCGCAATGGATCGAGGATGTTCACATCACCTTGACCGAGTCCGAGGCGGTGTTTCTCAGCGACAAACTTCAAAACGGTCCGATCAATAGTCTGCCATCGCAGCTTGAGCTCAGTGGCATGTTGAAAGAGGTTTTAGATGAGGATCTGGCGGGCTTCGCTCAACTTGCCGGGTGGGTAGCGGCAAAGTCCGATTTGGCTCAGAGCACCCGTGACACGGTAAAGATGGCTCATGCATTCAGTGAGCTGATCTACGGTGCCCATCTTCGCTTCAACATTCTGGTTGCGAGGAATAATCAGCGTGAGGATTTGGTCAATCAGTACGAGTCTCACTGGCTCGACTGGCGTAAGGTTCGTCAGGCTGGACCTGAACAGGTTATGCAATGGCTGGCAGCCACCAACATCACGCTGCAAGGCCGGGTGGGGGCATTCTTGATGGAATGGAGCGAGCACATTGCCAACAACGCATCGGTAGTAGTGCTTGATGCTCTGGTCGAAAAACAGGCTTTGGGAAACAAAAAAGAGCGATCAATTCTGAAAAAGCGTTTGCCTGATAACTACCGTTGGATCGGCATGAGCCGTCTTGATTTCCGGTGGTCTCAAGTGCGCACCATCCTGGGCGATATTCAGGAGGGTTTGCCATGTTAAATCCGAGCGTCGATCGTCTTGACTACGGCGAAAAGCTGCAGGCCCCAGAAGGGTTTCAGCTGAGCTACGCGGTGGCAACCAGTTATTCACTGGAGCTCGATACCCTGCTGTGCCTACCCCTGGCACTGTCCTTGAACGGCACGCTGGAGGGCAATCCGCATGGCGGCAAGCTGGCTGCGCTTGAGGGCATCCGCCAACTTAAAGGTCGACTGAAAGTCTTTTTTCAGCAAGGCAATATCAAGGTTCCCAGTGCGTTTACCCCACTGTTTACGCTCCTCGAACCATGTTTGGTGCCTATGGTTCCAAGCGGCGGCTTCAGCTCCTTCCACCCCAAGATATGGCTGCTGCGGTTCACCAATGACATCCGGCAGGTGCGCTACCGGCTACTGGTGCTGTCTCGTAATCTGACGTTTGACCGCAGTTGGGATCTGGCGGTCGCGCTTGAGGGGGAGGTGGCCAAGGAAAGCAGTCGGGAGAATGAAGGTCTGTTGGAGCTTTTGCAGGAGCTCACACCTTTCGCTAGGCATAAAGACAAAGCGTTGGATTTCGCCCCGGCCTTCTCTCTATTCAAGAAAGAACTGCCTCGTGTCGTTTGGCAAAAACCCAATGGTTTTCGAGAGCTAAAAACCTTGTTGGGTAAGGCACAGCAAGTTCCGCTGGACTTGGGTAGCTCCACGAACACTGTGCTGGTGATATCGCCTTTTCTGCATGCGGAGGCACTCGACATGCTCAAAGAGCGTGGCGAGCGCCATTGGTTATTCAGTCGTGCTGAAGAGTTGGAACGACTTGGGGCTGAGAAACTCGCGGGTTGGGAGTGTTTTGCCCTTAACCAGCGGGTTGTCAATGGCGAAGATCACTTGGATAGCGGTAAAACGCAAAACCTGCATGCAAAGCTGGTTTTGGTCCAGAACGGCGCTACCAGTCACTGGCACGTGGGCTCCGCCAATGCGACTAAGGCAGCGCTTGGTGGTCTCAGGCAAGCACCGCCTCGTAACACTGAATTCATGTTGCGCCTTTCAAGCTCGAGTATCGCCCAGTCGGCCCAACAATTGAAATTGGAGCTGATCGGTAGCGAGGAAAATCCGACGGGAGTTTTCATTCCTCACTCGTTCCAGAATGAAGAGCAGCAAGAGCAGAGCTCGGACGACGAGGGTCTGCGCAAACTTTTGCACACCTTGATTAAGGACGATTGGAGTGTCAGGGCCAAGGTCAATGCCGACTTCACCTACAGGTGTGAAGTTCACTGTTCAGCGCCGCTCCTTGCAAGCTCCGAATCGGTCCAGGTGCGGTTTCTGGACGTGCCTGGCTACCAGGACTTGAAGGCGACGTTGGTGTGGGATCGACTGAGCCTCTTGCAGGTCAGTGCCTTTCTGGTCGTGAAAGTGCGGGTTGGCGACAAGGTTATCGAGCGGGTAATCAAAGCCTCACTCATCATTGACGGTGGCGACGGTCGAGAGCAGAAAATTGTCAGCGATTTGATCGACAGCCCGCACAAGCTGTTGGCGTACATACGAATGGTGTTGCAGCCTGATCATGAAAAAACTGAATGGTTCGCCCGCGACCCTGGCGCTTCAGCACTAGATGGCTCTGACGAATTGTTGAGCCATCTGATGGGTGGGCCCATCTACGAGTCGCTACTGCTGTGTGCAGCCCGGCAGCCCGAAAAGCTGCAGCGAATAGAGGCGGTACTCAGTCATCTGCGATCTGTGGAAGGCCGGATACCCAAAGAGTTCAACCAGCTGTGGCATAACTACAAAGCATTTCTAGGGATGGAAAAAGCGTGAATACAAGCATTACGACGCGTGAACGCGCATGCCTGGAGTTAAGGTCCACGCTCTCTGGACTCAAGGATTTCCAACAGGCTACGGTGCAACGGATAACTTCTTTATTCAATGACCCCAACCATAACCACCGGATTTTGGTGGCTGATGAAGTGGGACTGGGTAAAACGATAGTTGCCAAAGGCGTCATCGCATCTTTGTTACTGGACTGGCATGAGCCCCGGCCGTTTCGCGTCACGTACATTTGCTCCAACCTTGCGTTGGCGACTGAAAACCGCTCCAAGCTTGCGGTTTTCAAGGACCCAAGCATGGCTAGCCTGGTGCGCGAGCCCGCTTTTTCGAGGCTGGCAGAAGTCGCGCTGCTTCCTGAACCGGATCTGGCCGACGGTGCCTTGCTGGAAGTTTGTACGCTCACGCCCAGTACTTCTTTTTCGATGACTTACGGCGCAGGCAACAAACGCGAACGGTTGGTGATTTTTGCGGCTCTCCTTCAACATGAAGATATCGTCCCACTGCAGGGCAAATTGTCTGATCTGTTTCGCGATCGGGTGCAGGACGTCGAGGGTTGGGAGTACGGGCTTCAGGAAGTTCAAGTCCGCGGACTTAATACAAAGATCGTTGAGGACTTTCATCACAAGCTGATGGAAGTTGCTCCGGGTGAGGCCCGGTCAAACATGGAGGTGCTGACGAAGGTCGCCCAGACTGGCGTTAATCGAGACAGCCCCGAAGAACACAGCCTGTTGCGTCGGCTACGCGTGCTTTTTGCTGGATCTTGCGCGGCACACCTGCAGGCGGACTTGTTCATCCTCGACGAGTTTCAGCGGTTTGAAAGTTTGCTCGACCAGTCTGAGGGCAACGAGCACTCGATGATTGCCCAGCAGGTGTTCCGCAAGAACCGCCGCAGCAAGATCATCTTACTCTCGGCGACACCGTTCAAGGCACTGAGCACCATCCCCGATGACGAAAACGACGACGGACACCTTGCCAAGCTGGAGCAAATACTGAGTTTTCTGAACCTGACTCCGCTTACGGCCTATGAGCCTGTGCGCAAAATGCTGAAGTCGGAATTGCAGCGCCTGCGTCAGGCGGGTGTGAAAGTTGATGATCTGGATGAGCGCCCTCGCCAGCAGGTTGAAAGCCTACTGCGCCCGCTTATTGTCCGTACCGAACGAAGCCAGATAGCCGTCGATGTAAACCGTCTGATCGATGCGCCCCCTTTCGACTGCAGCGCTGAAGTGCGTGCCGAGGACATCAAGGCTTACATAGAGCTGGATCGACTGGGAAGATTGCTTGAGAAGGACCGCAACATGAGTTTCTCCCGGCAGATGATGGATTTCTACAAGTCAGCCGCATGGCCGCTGTCGTTTAGCACAGGCTACAAACTGCAAGATGTATTGCAGAGCAAGTTCGAGAGTGATCCCGAAGTGCGTAAGTGGGTAAAACGCAGCCAGAGCCTTTGGCTGCCTCGGGATCAGGTCAACGACTATAAATTGAATGTCGCACGGGATGCTCCAAATCCTAGGGTGCGGTCGTTGACTACTCATTTGTTTGGTGACGGTAAGAAAAGTGGGCCGGAAATGCTGCTGTGGGTTCCGCCCAGCATGCCCCACTATCCGCTGGCAGGTGTCTTTATCGGCCACGAAACATTCAGCAAGACGCTGTTATTTTCTGCCTGGGCCATGGTCCCGCGGATGCTCAGTGGTTTGTTAAGTTATGAGTCCGAGAGGCGGGTGTTAGGTCGACGCCAGCCTGAGGCTGATTATTTTCCGCGCAAGACAAGGAGTAAGGCGCGAGATGACTCCGCCAGCCATCATGATCTGAATCGTCTGATCCGGCTGGACGCTGGCGATCTTGCGTACTGGTCGCTGGTTTATCCGAGCAAAGTGTTGATCGATGTTCCTCTGAAGCGAAATGAAGCATCGCTCAAAGATTTGCTTGCCGAGAGAATCAAACACTTTGCCGGGCTGCTCAAACCACTGGCGGCGGGGCATAGCGGAAGTCGCAATCAGAATCACTGGTATGTGCTGGGACCAATGTTGCTCGACCGCATGCACAACGACAATTGGTATGAGGACTGGATCGCGAGTATCAGCAACGGATCTGATTTTCACGAAAACACTCTAGGGCGAGTGGACGATATCTCTCAGCGGCTGGACAGCATTAAAGAGCTCGGTGAAATGCCTGCCGATTTGCCAGAGTATCTCGCCTGGTTGTCTGTTGGTTCACCTGCTATATGTGCTTATCGCGCACTGTCTCTGACCTATAGCGAAGATGATCCAACGGTGAATTCCGGGCATGCCAGCTCCATCGCTTTGGCGTTCGTCAGCTTGTTCAATGGGGTCAGCGGTAGCGCCGTCATCAAGCGCATCAGCAAACGACAGCATTGGCGAGGCATTATCAAATACTGCGCTGAAGGGGGGCTGCAAGCGATGCTGGAGGAGTATTTCTACATGCTCTCCTCATCGAACGGTGTCGATGACGCGGTGAAAGCTATCGATAATTCGCTGCGCACCAAGCCGTCCAGCGTGAAAGTCTGGAAAGCCGGTCCGATCGATGACAGCACTCACTTGCGTTGTCACTACGCAGTGCAGCTCGGTACGCAGAAGGCCAGTGATGAAGCAGGTCAGGAACGGGTCGTCAGTATCCGTGAGAGCTTCAACTCGCCGTTTCGTCCGTTTGTTCTCGCCTCGACGTCGATTGGTCAAGAAGGACTGGATTTCCATTGGTATTGTAGTGATGTCGTGCATTGGAACCTGCCAAGCAATCCCATCGACCTGGAACAGCGTGAAGGACGAGTGAATCGCTACCAGTCATTGGTCGTGAGACGGCGGGTGGTCCAGGCGCTTTCCAAAGAGACCGACTCGTTCCAGCGGTGGGCAGCACTCTTTGAGACCGCTGCAAAAATGCCCTGGAAAACCGACCTCGTACCTTACTGGCACTATCCCGAGGGCGATGCTCAGATTCGTCGTCTGGTTCCAGTCATGGCGATGAGTCAGGAGCAACAACGCTATCCGCAGATGCTGAAAATCTTATCCCTGTATCGCCTGGCATTCGGCCAACCTGGCCAGAGTGAGCTGCTTGAGCATCTCAAGAACCTCAACCTGTGCACCGGCGACCTGGAGAAGCTGAAGCGGCGGCTCATGATTCAGCTGGCCCCTATTCTTTATCAAGATGAAAGTCAGGACGTCCCGGCATAACATCTGGCGGGCTTGTGCTGGCCTTCATTTGATCACGACCAACAGTGGCCTACCGTCAACAAAACGCACACAACAATGGATCTCCGCTCGCCGTATGCTGCTTTTTCCCCTGTCGACGCGAGGAACCTGCTGCAAAACTTGACCTGTATATCCGCCCAATATTCCCCGGTAGTGTTTAACGACATATCGTCTGCGTGTACGGAATTTTGGCCCCGACCGCTGAAGCCTGAATCAAGGAGGATTTGATGTTTTCTATGTCATGTAGATCATCGCCAGGCGGGCGAAAGGGGGGGGAGTTCAGTCATCATGCCGTTCAGCGCTGTACCCAGCGGACAATTCGTGCGTTTCAGGATGAGTGGTTGCGCAAATTTGGCGTGCGAATCTGGAAGTACGGCGCCGAGATTTATCTGTTTGATCATGATGTGTTCGATGGCCTGCTACAAAGCGTGTGCAGCCAGGACCGACAACTCGCCGAAAAATCCCGCAACAGTTATGCGGTGGTGAGTGCCGATCGTTTCATTACGGTCGGTCATCAAAACACCTCTTTTTTTTGGCTCAAAAAACCGTCTGCGCTCAGCAACGGCGCTTGGCCTTGTTCCGATTTTGAAGGCGTTAAGGGCGAATCAGGCCCTAGTGTACTAACAGATTTTCTGATGCCGGCACCCAGGTGTTGGCGACAGTCTAAGAATGTGGGAGTGGTTTATGCAGGACGCTGACGAGTTGAAGCCTGGCTTCATGATTATCCACAGCAATCGTCTCGATGATTTGCGAGCCTTGGCTGTGAATTGGATGCAGCGTTATCCGCTGGCACCACTGGAAAACGAAGTGGTGCTGGTCCATAGTAATGGTATTTCGCAGTGGCTCAAGCTGGCCCTGGCCGATGACCCTCAAGCAGGCGGTTGCGGCATCGCAGCTGCGCTGGACGTGCAGTTGCCGGCACGTTTTCTGTGGCAAGCCTATCGATCAGTGTTGGGTAAGGACTCAACACCTGAAACCTCGCCACTGGACAAGACTCCCCTGAGCTGGCGGCTGATGCGCTTGCTGCCGCAGCTGATGAGCAAGCCTAATTTCCAGAGCCTGCAGCGGTTTCTGGAGCAGGACGACGATCTTCGCAAGTGTCATCAGTTAGCCGAGCGTCTGGCCGATTTGTTCGATCAGTACCAGGTGTACCGTGCGGACTGGCTGGAAGACTGGGCTGAAGTCCGCGACCAGCTCAAGCAGATCAATGGCATGCCTAACCCGCTGGATGCCGATAATCTTTGGCAGGCCGACCTGTGGCGCGAGCTGTTGCTGGATGTCGGCGAAGGCGCGCTTGAGCGCAGCCGAGCAGGTGTCCATAAGCGCTTTGTTGCCCGCTTGCAATCGGTGGAACAGGCTCCGCAAGGTCTACCTCGGCGCATTGTGGTGTTTGGTATTTCGTCGATGCCGGCTCAGGTGCTCGAAGCCTTAGCGATGCTTTCGCGGTTCAGTCAGGTGCTGCTCTGCGTACATAACCCCTGTCGTCATCACTGGATCGATATCGTGGCCGACAAGGACCTGCTGCTTCACAGCTATAAACGTCAACAACATAAGGCTGCCAGCCCGACGCTGGCAGATCCGCTGCATCAAAACGGTCAACCACTGCTGGCCGCCTGGGGAAAACAGGGCCGCGACTATATCAATCTGCTTGACAGCTACGACGACCCCTCCAGCTACCGGCATCTGTTTGTGAACGTGAATGGCGGGCGAATCGACCTGTTCAGTGAAGATGAGGCCCCGACGCTACTATCGCAGTTGCAGGACGACATTCTGGAACTGCGGCCACTGACTGAAACTCGCGAACACTGGGCGCCGGTACTGTCGGACAAAGATCGCTCAGTGCGTTTCCATGTGGCGCACAGCCCCCAGCGAGAAGTGGAAATCCTCCATGACCAGCTGCTGGCCCGTTTCAGTGCAGACCCACGGCTCAGCCCGCGTGACGTGATTGTCATGGTCCCGGACATCAACGCGTATGCGCCGCACATCGAGGCAGTCTTCGGGCAAGTGCCTTACCACGACCCGCGTTACATCCCGTTTACTCTCGCCGACCAAGGGCAGCGTGGTCGCGAGCCGCTGTTAATCGCGCTGGAGCACTTGCTCAAGCTGCCGCAGAGCCGTTTTGCGGTCAGCGATATTCTTGACCTGCTTGATGTGCCCGCGCTTCGTGCCCGCTTTGGAGTCACCGAGGCCGATCTGCCTACGCTGCATCGCTGGATTGAAGGGTCCGGTATTCGCTGGGGACTCGATGGAGCGCAGCGTGAAAGCCTGGACATGCCAGCCGGGCTTGAACAAAACACCTGGCGCTTCGGCTTGCGCCGCATGCTGCTGGGATATGCCGCGGGCAAAGGCCCGGCGCTGGACGGCATCGAGCCTTACGACGAAGTCTCCGGCCTCGAAGCCGCGCTGGCAGGCCCGTTGCTGACCCTGCTCGATCACATGGAAATCGCCCGTCTGGACTTGCAGCAACCCACAGTGCCGAAGGTTTGGGTTGAGCGTTTACAGTCGCTGCTCAAGGTGTTTTTCCGGCCCGTTGGCGAGGCCGATGAATTGCTCGTCAACCAACTGCTGAAGATTCTCGATGACTGGCTGAAAACCTGCAACGAGGCTGAGTTTGATGAGGCGGTGCCGCTGAGCGTTGTCCACGAAACCTGGCTTGGCGGCATGGATCAGGGCGGCCTGTCCCAACGCTTCCTGGCGGGCGCGGTGAATTTTTGTACCTTGATGCCGATGCGTGCGATCCCCTTCAAGGTGGTGTGCTTGCTTGGCATGAATGATGGCGACTACCCTCGCCAGCAGTCCCACGTCGACTTCGACCTGATGCGTCATGACTACCGTCCCGGTGACCGTTCCCGCCGAGAGGATGACCGCTACCTGCTGCTTGAGGCGCTACTGTCGGCCAGGGATCAGCTGTATGTCAGTTGGGTGGGGCGCAATATCCGCGACAACAGTGAGCGGGTGCCATCGGTTTTGATCGGGCAACTGCGCGATCACCTGTCGACCGGTTGGCGACTGAGCGGTAGCGAGGAGAATCCGAAGGCGCTGATTGACGCTCTGACCCTGGAACACCCGCTGCAGCCCTTTAGCCCTTCGTACTTTGCGAATCTGTCGGGGCCGGACGGTCTGTTCACCTATTCCCATGAGTGGCGCAACGTTCATACGGTTGCCGAGGCAGTGCTGGCGCCGATCGAGCTGACACCGCTCCAGCAAGACACGCCTTTGAACCTGCGCCAACTGGCGGGTTTTCTGCGCGATCCGGTGGCTGCGTTCTTTCAACAGCGCCTCAAGGTACATTTCGACAGTGATGAAATGGTCAGCCGCGATGAGGAGCCTTTTGAGCTGGACGCGCTGGAGAATTGGCAGCATCAGGAAACCTTGAGCCAATCACTCAAACGCTGGGTCGAGGAGTCCTATCAGCCTGAGCATATGGACGCCCAGCTGGAACAGCATGTGCAGCGTTTGCAACGGGAGGGCAAATTGCCCTTGGCGGCATTCGGCTCACTGAGTGCGGCCAAGCTTGCTGGACCGCTTCCTGATCTGATGGCGCGTTACCACGCGGCCATTCAGGAATGGAGCGAGGTAGAGCCAGGCCAGATCGAGCTCAGGTGCGAGCCGACGGATTCGACGCCAGGCTTCGTCGACTGGCTGGGCGGGCTGCGCCGTAACGCCGGGAAGGACTTGGCCTACGTGCAACTGGTGAGCAACAAACTGCTCACCGACGACGGTTTTCGTTGGCATAACCTAGTTCGTCTCTGGGTACGGCACCTTGCTTTGCAGCTGGGTACCGAGCCGTGCACGACGATTTTGGTTTGTCTCAACGGCAATGTGCTGTTCCCTCCATTGAGCAAGGCTACTGCGCAAGACCATCTGCAGCACTTGTTGCAATACTGGGTCGAGGGCATGTGCGAACCGCTGCCGGTTGGCTGCAAGACTGCTTTCGCCTGGTTGTCGGGCAGTGGGGGCGCGGCTCTGGACCAGGCCAGGGAAACATTCGAGGGCGGCTATATGGTGACCGGGGAGGTCGCCAGTTCGGCCGCCTTGCGCCGCGCTTATCCCGACTTCGATGCATTGTCTGGTGATGGACGATTTACGTTGTTGGCCGAACACCTGTATGGCCCTCTGTTTAACCATCTTTCATCTGCTGGCGCAGGGAGCGACCTATGAATCCCGTGAATCTGGAGTCTCTGAATTTTCCGTTACACGGCAGCCGTCTGATCGAGGCTAGCGCCGGGACCGGCAAGACATTCACTATTGCGTTGCTGTATGTGCGGCTGGTGCTTGGGCACGGTGGCGCGAATGCATTCAAAGAGCCGCTCAATCCGCCGCAGATTCTGGTCGTGACTTTTACGGACGCCGCCACTCAGGAATTGCGCGATCGTATCCGCCTGCGTTTGAGTGAAGCCGCGCAGTGTTTCGCCGAGCCCCTCGGTAGTCACGATTCGTTATTGGAGCAACTACGGGCTGATTATCCGGCTGAGCATTGGCCCGATTGCGCCCGTCGCCTACAACTGGCCGGCGAGTGGATGGATGAGGCGGCGGTCTCGACCATCCATGGCTGGTGTTATCGGATGTTGCGTGAGCATGCCTTCGACAGCGGGAGCCTGTTCACCCAGACGTTGGAAACCGATCAGAGCGAATTGCTGGCCGAGGTGGTGAGGGATTACTGGCGGCGGCATTTTTATGGGCTATCGCTGGATCAGGCTGAGGTGATCGCCGACTATTTCAGCGGGCCTCAAGAGTTCGGTCAGCTGCTCTCGTCCTTGCTGGCGCGGCGCACTGCGAGCTTCATGCATGGCGGCGCAGTATTGCCTGCCCCCGGAACCCTGGCGGCCTTGCTCAAGGCGCCTGCTGACTGGAAGGTCAGCCTCTCTGCATTGGAGCAACTCGCACGAACGGCATGGCGCGATGACCGGCAGCAGATTGAACAATTGCTGCACGGCATGCGCAGCAAGCTGCATGGCAATACCTATCGGGGCGTCAAGGATGATCAGGTATTTGCCGGGTGGCTTGAGGCCTTGGCGAACTGGAGCCAGGGCCAGACCGCACCTGGCAATCTGAGCAAGTTTGGTCAGGAGCGTTTCAAACTCACCGGTGGCGCACAGGCCCCATCGCATCCAGCGTTCGCAGCCATCGACGCCTTGGCGGACCATCAAGCAAGCAAGCAGGACATTCGGGCCCAGTTACTACTTCATGCGCTGGCTGAAATCAGCGAGCGTTTCGATACCGAAAAACTGCGCCGCGCCGAAATCGGCTTCGATGATCTGCTCAATCGGCTCGATGCGGCGCTGCAGGGGCAGTCGGGTGAGCGACTGGCAAAAACTGTTCGTGAGCAGTATCCGGTTGCCTTGATCGATGAGTTTCAAGACACCGACCCTGTGCAGTACCGAATTTTCGAAAGCATCTACCGTATCGCCGACAATTCACCGGACAGCGGGCTGTTCATGATCGGTGACCCGAAGCAGGCGATCTACGCCTTCCGTGGCGCGGACATCTACACTTACTTGAGCGCCCGTGAAGCCACCAGTGGACGACATTACACCCTGGGTAAAAACTTCCGCTCCACCGAGGCCATGGTGACGGCCGCCAACCGCTGTTTCGAGTTTGCCGAAGGACATCCGCGAGCGGCCTTTCGGTTTGCCCGGGAAGGCTTTGCCAATCCAGTGCCGTTTTCCGCCGTGCTTGCCAAGGGGCGCGAGGCGCGTCTGGAAATAGGCGGTGAGGCCGCTGCCGCGATGACGTTGTGGAGCCTACCCGGCACTGACGGCATGATCAGCACCGGGGCGTACCGGCGAGGCATGGCAGAAGCAGCGGCTTCGGCTATTCAATCCTGGTTGGTGCCGGATGGTGCCCAGCAAGCAGGTCTGCGTCAGCCCAATGGCAGCTTCGTTGCCCTGAGACCGGCCGACATCGCGATTCTGGTGCGCAATCGAACCGAAGCCGAGGCCATCCGCAAGTCGCTGTCCCAGCGCAAACTGGCCAGCGTATATCTGTCTGATCGCGACTCGGTGTTTGACAGTCCAGAAGCCCAGGACCTGCTTTATCTGCTGCGTGCCTGCGCTGAGCCTTCAGTGGATCGGCTGCTCAGGGCGGCGCTGGCGACGCGCAGCATTGGCTTAAGCTGGCTGACGCTGGAGCAGCTCAACCATGACGAACTTTACTGGGAGCAACAGGTTTTACGCTTCCGGGATTATCGTCATCTCTGGCAGCAGCAAGGTGTGCTGCCGATGCTGCGCAAACTGATGGCAGACTTTCAGATACCCGCGCGTTTGTTGCTGCAGACCGACGGCGAACGCAGCCTGACCAACTTGCTGCATCTGGCCGAATGGCTGCAGCGTAGCGCCACTGAGCTGGACGGCGAAAATGCATTGATTCGTCACTTGGCCGAGCAGCTGCAAGCTGCCAGTGAAGAAGAAATACTGCGTCTGGAAAGCGATGCTGATCTGATTAAAGTCATCACCGTCCACAAATCCAAGGGGCTGGAGTATCCACTGGTTCTGCTGCCATTCATTTGCAACGCGACTGAACTCAATGGTCGTAGCAAGTCGCCGCCGATGTTCCATGGCGACGATGACGGCGAGTTGTGCATCGAATTGGGCAAGTCCGAGGCAGCCAGGGTGGCGTATGAAAAAGCCAACGACGAGCGTCTGGGCGAGGAAATGCGTCTGCTCTATGTGGCATTGACCCGTGCCCGTTACGCCACCTGGCTGGGTATCGCAGCAGTGGGTCGCTCCAATGGCAAGGCGACCGATCTGGATAAAGGCGGCCTGGGTTATCTGCTGGCTGGCGGTGACAAGATTGTTGCCGGGCAACTTGAATCGCTTTTGTCCGACCTGCGCGGGGACTGCGAACACATCGTCTGTGAACCAGCACCCGAGGCCACGGATGATTGTTATACACCACCACTAAAAGCCGAGCTCAGCCAGGCATTGATCCCATTGCATAAGCCCGCCTCAAACTGGTGGATCGCCAGCTACTCGGCACTGTCCATCGCCGACGGCAACCAATTGATGGGCTCCGAAGCTGGTCAGCGGCTTGAGCCTGCCACGGCCCTGGAGGCGAACCTCACCGAGGAAGGCCTTGCTGTGGATGAAATAGTCGCGACGCTTCCTGCGGGTCCGGGCATTCACGGTTTTCCCCGTGGCGCAGGCCCCGGTACTTTCCTGCATGGGTTGTTCGAGTGGGCGGGTAACGAAGGCTTCGCGAAAGCTCAGGCCATGCCCGAGTCGATCGACAGCACAGTTGGCCGCCGTTGCAACCTGCGAAGCTGGGAAACCTGGATCGAACCACTGGCGGCTTGGCTCAAATCCTATCTGAGTACACCGCTGCGTTTTGACGGCAGCTCGGTCAGCCTGAGTGGCTTGAGCACCTATCAGGTGGAGATGGAGTTCTGGTTTTCCAGTCAGTCGGTAAATGTCCAGCAGCTCGACAAATTGGTGCGCCAATATACCTTGAATGGCGAACCGCGACCGGTACTCAATCCCGGCCAGCTGAACGGTATGTTCAAAGGCTTTATCGACCTGACGTTCGAACATCAGGGGCGCTACTACGTGGCCGACTACAAGTCCAACTGGCTGGGCCGCAATGACGACAGTTATGACGCTGCATCGATGGCCGAAACCATGCTCAGCAAGCGCTACGACCTGCAGTTCTGCCTCTATCTGCTGGCCCTGCATCGGCAATTGAAGTTGCGCCTACGTGACTATGACTACGACCGGCACATGGGCGGTGCTGTGTATCTATTCGTGCGCGGGCACCATTCTGCCAGCCAGGGTGTGCATTTCGAAAGACCGCCTCGCCAACTCATCGAACAAATGGACAGACTTTTCATGGGCCAGCACACGGAGGTGGCAGTATGATCCTGACACTCAAACAACTCAGTGACAGCCAGCGCAGCAGCGACGCACCTGCGATTGCCCTGTCTCAGGCTTCTAGCCAGGATTTGCTGCAGCAGTTGGAGCTTTGGGTGACCCGCGGTTGGCTGCGCGCCCTGGATCGTTCAATGGCCGCGTTCGTCCTGGAGCAGGACCCCCAAGCGCCGCCAAGTGTCCTGTTGGCGATTGCGATGACCAGCCATCAATTGGGCCGAGGGCATTCCTGTCTCGATCTGACGGCAACCCTCAGCGCGCCGGACTTCGTCCTTTCGCTGCCGCCTGAAGGCGATGAAGGTGGACAGCTACCATCGCAGTGGTTGCACGGTTTGGATGCGGTCACCTGGCGCCAGGCGCTGGCTGCCAGTGATCTGGTCGAAGACCGCGACACCCCAATACGTTACTCGGAGCGCCCCTTGGTGCTCGCCGGGCAACGCTTGTACCTGCGACGCTTTTGGAACTACGAGCAGAAAATTGCCAAAGCGCTCAGCGCTCGACTGACTCAGCCGCCGATCACCCCCGATCATTTGTCCAAACGGCTCGATGAATTGTTTCCAGAATCGGCCAAGGACGGTGGTCAGCGGATCACCGATTGGCAAAAGCTGGCCTGTGCGTTGGCTGCTCGTGGGCATTTCAGCGTGATCACCGGCGGGCCTGGCACCGGCAAGACCACGTCGGTGGTGCGCCTGCTGGGGCTGCTGCAGACCCCGGCCGTCGAGGCTGGCAAACCCTTGCGCATTCGCTTGGCCGCGCCGACTGGCAAAGCGGCTGCACGCTTGTCGGAGTCCATCGGCAAGGCGGTCAGCGAACTGCAAGTGACGGACGACGTTCGCCGGGCCATCCCCACCGATGTTTCGACGCTGCATCGCTTGCTGGGCAGTCGTCCCGACTCGCGCAACTTTATCCACCATCAGGACAATCTTCTCGCGCTGGATGTGTTGGTGGTCGATGAAGCATCGATGATTGATCTGGAAATGATGGCCTGCCTGCTCGATGTCTTGCCGCTGCAGGCACGCTTGATCATGCTCGGCGACAAGGACCAGTTGGCCTCTGTCGATGCTGGCGCCGTGCTGGGTGACCTGTGTCGCGACGCCGAGGCTGGGCGTTACTCTGCGGCGACCAGCGCCTGGCTCACTGAACACACCCACGAAGCAGTTGAGGCGACGGGCCTGCAACTTGGCGAGGGCCTGGGCGACCCTTTGGCGCAGCAGACAGTGATGCTGCGTTACTCGCGACGTTTCGATGCCAACAGAGGCATAGGACGCCTGGCAAAGCTGGTCAACGAAAAGAATGCTGGCGAGGCTCGTCAACTGCTCGAACATCCGCCGGAACAACTGTTCAGCTTGAAACTGCGAGGCGAACAAGACAGCAAACTTACCCGTCTAATTATCGATGGTCATCCCGAGGCTGACGGCAAGCCCCCGGGCTATCGCTATTACCTGGAGCAATTGCAACAGCTGCGGCCGGCAACTGGCACTGTCTGGAACAGCGATGGCTGGGTGCAATGGGCGAGCAATGTTCTCAAAGCCTTCGATGAGTTCCGGCTGCTTTGCGCCTTGCGCCGTGGCCCTTGGGGCGTAGAAGGATTGAATCTGCGCGTGGCCGGCGAGCTGAAACATCGCAAACTGATCGACACCGACCATGGCTGGTACGAAGGCCGACCAGTGCTGGTCACCCGTAATGACTACAGCCTGGGATTGATGAATGGCGACATCGGCATAGCGCTCTACCTTCCTGTGCCCGATGACAGTCAACCCGGACGCATGATCCTGCGGGTGGCGTTCCCCCGCAATGACGGCACTGGCGATGTACGCTTTGTCTTGCCCAGCCGGCTGGTTGAAGTCGAAACGGTCTACGCCATGACCGTGCATAAATCCCAGGGCTCGGAATTCAACCACACCGCGTTGCTGCTCCCGGATGCGCTAAACCCGGTGCTGACCAAGGAGCTGCTCTACACCGGCATTACCCGCGCGAAAAACTGGTTCAGCCTGATTGAGGCCGGCCCTGGGGTGTTTGAGGGCGCGGTGAGCCGCAATGTACAGCGTTTGAGTGGGCTGGCATTGCAGTTAAAGGCTGAGTTGTCCAAAGAGGCTCAACGATGATCGGTATCAAGGGATTACCCCACAACCTTGCACAGGTGCGGGCCCTGTTGCACGCGCATCTCGAAGAACATCGGCACCTGCCGGAAAGTACTCGGCTGCGGGACCTGGGCTCGGAAAAAGCGGTGGTGCAGGATTATTCGGGACGGGTTGTCTTCGAGCTGCTGCAAAACGCCCTTGATCGCGCTACTGGCCATATTTTGCTTCGCTGGGATCGACAACGACAGATTCTCGAAGTCGCCAACGATGGACGCGCGATCACGACCCAGAGCGTGGACGGGCGTCGCTCCGATATTCAGGCGTTGCTGAGCATGCATTCGAGCAGCAAATCAGCTGGCGAAAGCATTGGCAATAAAGGTGTCGGCTTTCGTTCGGTATTTGGTGCCGGCAGTCAGGTCGAGGTCTGGAGTCGTGCTGAAGATGGCCATTGGTGGGGCATGCATCTGCAACATCCGGCGCGCTTCGCGGTGGCCGTTGACGGCTGGGTCAGCCAGGACGCGGCCAGCTTTTACGCGCCGCTGATGCTCTCGGCCCAGCCAGAACTCGATTCAGAGCATGTCACACTGATTCGCTTGCAGGACATCAGCAAGCCTGAGGTCGTTGCCAGCATTGAGGCGTCCATGGCGGAGTTAAGCCGTGGACCGCTGGCCTTCCTGCAGGAACGCGCCGTCCCCGGCTTGCGGATTACCTTGAGCGTCGCTGGGGAGAAGAAAGTCACCCATGTCATCGACGCCACGGATTACCTGGCGATGGCGCAGCGCCAGATGGTAGTTCCTGTCGAAGTGCGTGCCAGCACCGGGCTGGATCTGGACGTCGCTGATGTGCGGGTACTTGCGTCCGATGACCCGAGCTACTCGCGATACTGGTCCTATTTGCCCACCGAGCAGCCCGCCGGGTTTGGTGTGCATATTCATGGCGATTTTTACCTGAGCAATTCGCGCCGTCACCTGACGCTGCGAAAGCTAGAAGGCACTGCGCAAGCGACTGATCCGGCCGGGTGGAATGCGACTCTGGTGCGGCTGGCCGCTGAGTGCATAGTCGAACTTTGGCAAACGCCGGAAGTTTGCCTGGCTGAAACATTCTGGGAATACGCCACTCCGCGCGCTTGTACTTGCCCGCACCTGAAACGTGAAGTCGCCACGTTGTTCTGGCAGGGACAGGGTGCGGTATTTGAAAGAATGGTGAGGGAGAGTTTCCCGACTGATCGAAAATGGCCTGTTGCGCGTTATCGACAGCTGTTCGAGGCGCTTGAAGCCTGGACTGATTATGCTTATCGCAGCATCGGGCCACGTCAGCTTTCACAGTATCGCCAGCATTTGATGGAGCGCGTTCAGGCCAGTGGTGCTCCGGTCCTGCCGATTGTTGGCGAAGAAGTTGCCGCGAACATGCTCGTCAGCCGAGCACTGCCTTTGCTTCAGGTTACTCAGGGGCAGCGTCGCGGCCCCGACACCGACAGAATATATCACCGTCGTCCTGGTCGTGATCTGCAAACGGAGTTGGCGCCGGTAATCATGCGTCAACATTCCTTCGTCACGACCTTCGCGCCCGGCCTCGGCATGTCCCTCGCGGACCAGGGGCTGATTAACTTCGAGCGACCGGAAATACTCGCGCAACTGCGTCCCGGCACTGATGAACAAGCTCATGTCGAGCTGATCACCGCAGCACTAGGTCTGGCCGGCCATGAAGGCACCGCTGGAGTAGGCTCGTTTTTGCAACGAGCGAAAGAGCGTGGTGTCGGCGCGGCCTGGCGCTTTGTGAGCAAAGAAACTGCCGCCAATGCCGGTGCAAGCCTGGCCAGCCTGATGGTGAAAGGGTTGGATGGCAATTGGCATGCCGCAAAGGCGTGTGCACGAATCAGAGGACCATGGCCGCAACTGGATGAGCGCTGGCTGGCTGAGGTCGTTAACAGCATGGCACTGTTGCCGACTGTCGATGATCTGTGTCTGCTGTTGGGTATTGGCCCCATTCCGTTATCCAATCCTGAAACTGTCGAGTTGCCCGATGAGTTGCCGGCCGAGACGATGAGCGACCTAATTGCGCACTGGCCATTGCTATCCGGCTTTCTCGCTCGCGAGGAAGGCCGGTATCTGTTGGCGGCCCTGGAGCAGTGCCGCTGGCTGCAGAGCGGGGGCCCGGTTTTGATCCGTGACGGGCTGTTGGGCAATGGCCCCTATGCGCCATTGGACGTCTGGCGTCAGCAGACCAGCGGGGGATTCAGAACCCGGCTTTTGCCACGTTTGGAGGTGGAACGAGGTAGTGAAGCGACGTGGTACGCACAGCTCAGGATTGCCAATGCGCTGGAGACCAATGGTGCCGAGCGAGTGCGCCGTGCCTTTGAGCACCTGCTGCACATTGATCCGCGCGCATTGGACTCGGCGGAACTGCGTGATTTGAGCGAGCTGTATCGCAATCTGGTGGATTTGTCCCTTAAGCACGAAAGCCTGACGCCGCCCTTGCTCTATCGAGTCATCGGCGAAGCGGGGCGTCAACAGGGATTGGCGTGGGGCGGCGCAGCGGATGGTATCTGGCACGACACGGGGGAAAATCCCACCGCGTTGCTCTCATTCAATGACATCAAATTATGGGTTGTCAGAAAACTGAGCAAACAGAACGCCACCCACTACGGTTTAAAAAACTTCGCGCCAGTGACGGCAAAAGTCAGCTGTCACGGCGACAGCAATGATCCGCTGGCGGCGAAGCTGCGTAGCCGGTTGCACCTGGCCATACCGGATCTGATGGCGGCTGCCAGCGCGGCGCACAACGATTTCGACGCCAACAAGGCGTTGGATGTTTTCGCTAGATTGATCATCCGTCACTACGACGATGTCTGGATCGAATGGTCGTTCGACGGCAGGCTCGGCTGCCTGGGCAAAGACTCGGTCGGTGATGTCTTTGAACACGTCGATGAGCAAGGGACGCATGAACTCTGGTTCGATGGACCGGATGTGCCCTTGGTCGAGTGCGCACATCCCTTGAGCCAGCTGCTGACGGAAAAACGGGCGTTCGGCGCGTTATTCAAGGATGGGCTGCATGCGTGGAGCAATGCTGCGGATTCTGTCGGTGAAGACGGGCGCGTGTCAGGAGCTGTCCAGCGCTTTCGCCGTGAATACGGGATATCTGATCAGGAAGTTGCGGAGTTCCGGCTGCGCATTGATGCCTTGGTATTGACTGTCGAAGATCGTCTGCTTTGGGTCGCATCTGTTCGCGAAGTGCTGGAAAGCTTTGCGTCGGGTTTGAGCTACGAGCCATTCCCGGGAATGGTAATCAGACCGGAGATTTTTCTGAATGCCAGGAATGTCGCAGAAGATGAGGTGACAGCGGCATTGGCGGGGATCAGCAAGCTTCGTCCGCTTGTCGACTTCGCCGGTATCCACGCAGCGACGCTGGTGCTGGCCGACACCTTGCCCGCTCTGGCTTCTGCTATTGAGGCGATTCCTCGTGAACACTGGACTCAAGCTTTGCTGGAACGGCTACAAAAGGAAATCAAGGTTGCGCATCCAGATGAGAGTGCACGGCTGAAAATGATGTTTTTCGATTCCCAGGCAGTTCTGCATCGCCGATTGAATGTTGAGCGCCGGGATGCATTGCCTTCAGCCCAGGCTCTGGACTTTGCCAACGGCAAACTGTGGTTGGGCGCGTTACCCGGATCGCCGCTCAAACCGATCCTGAAATCGTTCGATGTCACCAAGGTCAGCCTGAGCGCTCGTGACACGCCCCCGGATGAGGATCACTTCATCCATGAGCAGCGGCGCAAGGCTGCTGGCGGCTTGCGTGCCGAAGAAGCGGTTCTCGCTGTTTGCGTACCTGATGCCTTGAATTGGTTCCGCAAGGAACCGCAGGCGTTTCGTGAGGCATTGGCTGTTCCCCTCGCGTTTCTTGGCGCTGAAGGGCTGCGCCGCGCCGAGTGCCTGACCAGCGAGGAGCAGATGCGTAAATTGCTGCATGTCGCGAACTACGTCGGTAACGCGGGGTTCGATGTTCTGGTACCGCGTGATGGCAAGTTCCTGCAAGTCGAGGTCAAACGCGTTGCGCTCTCCACCAATGGGCGGTTTTTCGTTTCTGAAAATGAAAGACGTCGCGCCCTGGACTATCGCAAGCATTCCATTGATTGGCGACTGTGGCTGATCAGCAACGATGGCAAATCCCAGGATGTCACCAATGTGATGGACGTTTTCGACAAGCACCATTCAGCACTGCAAGATCTCGCCGAAGATGGACTGCGTCCAGGAGAGTGGATGTTCGTACTTGATCAGTGAGCGGAGGGGCGGTCCACGTCCCGCATTTCAGTGTTTTTTCGGCGCATCTGAGTGGGTACGTTGATGCACTTGTAGCCAGGTTACTGTGCTTCGGCCGCTATCTTGGCCATGACTGGTAGTCACGGCTTGTATGGTGATGGTGAAGTTGGCCTTTGGGCCGGCAGGAGCCGCGATGCGTTGCATGAAGGCTGAGTAGTTTTTCATGAGGGACTCTCTGGCGCCATTCTCGAGTGGGTAGATAACCTGTAATCAATCTTTGCCCTTGCCCAGCTTGACAGTCTTGCCCAAGGCGAACAGCACGCTGTCGATGTTCATCACATGGTCGCTTTCTTGTCTCAGTTCTTCGGTCAGCGAGGCGGTCTTCAGCCAGTTTTTGTATTCGTTGATATCAACACCGTGTCGGTCCAGTAGGTTCATCCGGCGAATCTTGTTTACCTGCTTGTCGTCTGCTCCGGAATGTCTCCACAGCATGAAGCCGCGCAGTACATGCTGATCAATGATGGGTTCTTTGCGATCTGCCAAATGGCGACCGAATTGATGAAATACCTGGCCTGCACCGTTCTTTCGGGGAGTGCTTGAACCAGCGGAATGGATGCCGTCTACGATATGAGTGATCTTGCGTAGGTCGCCGTTCTTCCACGCCATCGCATAGAGCAGCTTTTCCAAAGAACTCATTTTTGTGGCGCTGAGCCGAGCATCGAATCGACCTGTCTCGGTGAGCACGCCCGAGGCTTTCAACGCAGTAATTTCTTCCCGGCTGATGAACAGTTTCAATTCGGGGTATTCCTCGCGGTCGAGCCGATTTTTATTAAGCAGTGAATCAGCTTCGACGAAGTTCAAAAGCTCCTCAGAGGAACGGGCCTGCATGATAATTTCAAAAGTCTGTTTAACCAGTGCGTGTGCCTTGATGTTATCCAACGACTCATCCTCGATATGGGGGGCAAGCGATATTCAGACATCCTTGCGACAAGCTGTGTCGCGCAGATGTTTTACTAGTGGGACGCCCTAGCAATGCTCTTTAAAGGATGCGCCATGATCGACGTCTCCAAGCCATTGCGTGGCATCTTGCCATTAACGAACAATATTCTGTTTCATGAACCCGTGAGTTGATGGCTGCCTACGCCGGAGCGGGCATGGCGAATTAATGGAGATTGGGGGGCTACAGGCGAGATAATCTAGCATTCCATCAACGCGGCCAATGCCCGGTGTGTCTTGCTCGATTCGTCACTACTGCGGAAACATTACGAGACCATTAGCTGTGAAGTTCTGGCCAATAATCCTGACGCACTCAACGATTTGGAGGCTACGACTCTGGAATCATCTTCAGGGCTCGCGGG
Organism: Pseudomonas sp. ASL8; assembly: GCF_056680355.1. Taxonomy (NCBI): domain Bacteria; kingdom Pseudomonadati; phylum Pseudomonadota; class Gammaproteobacteria; order Pseudomonadales; family Pseudomonadaceae; genus Pseudomonas; species Pseudomonas sp. ASL8. The sequence goes on from NZ_CM155278.1 coordinate 3,942,950, forward strand.
CTTTGGGTCGTTTGCATGAGGAGAGTGGCGAAGGTGTAGCCCCTGATCACGTTCAGGCGGCACATAGGTATCGGCGGCGCTCTGGAGCAGGGCGAGGATGCGGCTCTGCTACTCGGGTGCTTGCTGCTCGTTCAGGGGCTGCAGGCGTCGCCAGGAAAGGTCACATGATCGCTCGCTATGTGTCGTTCAGGCGCTCGTCGGGTGTGATGATCACCGATATTTCGCTGTTCCAGTCGTCGTCCATCGCGACGGGGGGCGGACCTGTCGAGTAACTCCGGAACCCCCCGTAGCTTGCTGAGACAAAGCCGCAGTATTGACGATTCTTCTCACAATACGCTCTTACGTGCCATCGCATAGGGCCCACGCCAATTTGTCTCGTTCGTTGATCACCCGCGAGATAAAGAAACTAAAGGTCCCTTCAGCAAGTTAAGCCAAGGCTTGCTGAGCTGCGAGTTTGAGTTTGCGGCGAAGGCTTTCGCATTCATCCACCAGTCTTTCCAGCCCTGAAGATTCGAACATCTGCTCAGTCAGCGGGAACGCCTGATCAATTCGGTCGAACAACGCTGTTCCACCTATTTCCAGCGCATCGAGCTTGAATGCGTTGAATTCCCCTTTGCGACTCTCCAGTTGCTCGATATCGGTCTCAAGCGCTTGCTTGTATTCGTCGAACACCGCATCGAGCTTGGTGCCGACCTTGCCGACGACATCCACCTTTCGGTTGATGGAACGCAAGAACTCGGCAAAGGTTTGACCGCTGACCGCGTATTCTTTCTTGCGCGTGGACGAGTAGGCGCACATGCCCGAGAAGGCGATGTCGGCGTAACTTAGGTCATCGGCCACTTGCTCCATGATCTGTTCAATGTCCTGCGTGGATTTCACGTCGGCCTTGTTCAGCACGATGTACAGCGAATCACCGCGAAACGGCGTGGATTCAATGAATTCGATATCGGACTGGTCAATGGTGCCGGCCGGATCAAGGCCGATCACCCAGACCAGCGCTGACGCCTGGTTGACCAGTGAAGCCGCCGTACCTCGGTCTGCGCCCTCCGCGCCATTGAACGCCCCGGGGTTATAGCCCGGCGTGTCGATGATGCACAGGTTTTCGAACAGCTCGGGGTCCATGGGCACCTTTACGCTGATGAAGGGCAGGATACGCCGCAGGTCGAAACCGAACGCTTTGACGTATTCATGGGACAGGGAGACGTAAAGGTCAGGGTCCAGGTCAATGGAACCGCCAGTGTAGGAATAGCCCTTGATCCGGGTTTCTTCCGAGCAGACCACATAGCTTGGCACCACGGTCACGGGAGTCAGGCCCGTCGCCAGTTGTGCGCTTTGATCCTTGATGAAACTGTTGACGAACGCCGACTTGCCGCTGCTGAAGCCGCCAGCGATGCTCAGGATGGTCTTACCGGCAATGCTCGGAAAGTTAGTGACCATCTGCATCTCGGCGAGTACCGCCTGCATTGCCAGAACGGCTTGAGCTTCATCGGCCAATGACGACTCTCGGCCGGCGAAGTCCATGTAGTCGTTGTTGATCAGATCGGCAAACGCGGTCAGCGCGTCATTGCGCGGCGGCTGCTGGGCCAGCACTTTACTCACCAGTGCGAATTTTTCAGTCAGTGACAGGTGGCGTTGGTTGATTTCTTCGTAGTTGTTCTCCAAGTGTTGGTGCGACGCCGTGAGTTGCTCGGCCAGGTTTTCCAGCAAATTGACGCTCTGCTCCTTGGACAACAGTTGGTTCTTGTGGTCCTCAAGAAAAGTTTCCAGTTCAGTAATTTGCGCCAGCGCCTGAGCCTGACGCTCTTCCAGCTCTCTGGCGTTGGCTTTTGCCTGGGTCAACGCGACCATGGCGTTCTGAAGTTTGATTTTTTCCTGAGCAAACGCCTCGGACGTCGACACCAGGCTGGCCGTTTCTGCCTGCAGCTGCTCGACGAGAGATTCGCTGCGCGATTGCAGTGAGCGGATGTCGTCATTCTGAGCGGCAGACTGTGCAGTCAGCTGTTGGTTGACACTGTACAGCTTGTCGAGCTGGCTATGAGCATCAAGCAAATGAGCCTGAAGCTCTTTGACGCTCTGCTCCTTGGACAGCAACTGGATCTTGTGGTCCTCGAGAAAGGTTTCCAGTTCGGTAATTTGCTTCAGCGCCTGAGCCTGACGCTCTTCCAGCTCTCTGGTGTTGGCTTTTGCCTGGGTCAAAGCGACCATGGCTTTCTGAAGTTTGATTTTTTCCTGAGCAAACGCCACGGACGTCGACACCAGGCTGGCCGTTTCTGCCTGCAGCTGCTCGGAGAGGGACTCGCTGCGCGATTGCAGTGAGCGGATGTCGTCATTCTGCGCGGCAGACTGTGCAGTCAGCTGTTGGTTGACGCTGTACAGCGCTTCGAGCTGACTTTGAGCATCGAGCAGGTGGGCCTGAAGCGCTGTAGCCAGTTTTTTGCGCTTGAATTGCCAGAACCGCGAGATCGATTCGAGCGTCGGCAATGCCTGCTCATTGATGCGAGGAGGATTCATCACTGTGCAACCTCTTCGGTCTTGCGGACCAATCGTTCAAGCCGGTCTATGGTTTGTGCGGCGTTGTTGACCTGATCTTTGAGTACGTTGATCTTGCGCTGGATCTCATCGACGAATGAATCGGAGATCGTGGTTGGGGCATTGCGCTCTACGTTGCTGATGAATGTGCTGATTTTGCTTTTCACCTTGCTTCCCAGCGAGCCCACGAAGTCGTCGGCCGTATCCTTGAAGTTTTCGGCATCAGATCCTTTGAGCGTTCCACGACTTTTCAGGTCTTCCGGCAGTTCGATGCCCAGGTTGAAGTCATCGTCCGGAATAGTCTGAATGACGGAAAGAATCGCTTGCTTGATCATTTGAGCATTGGCGTCTTTTTCCAGAACCTCACGAATCTTGGGCGTCAGGTTTCTGCCCAGTTCCTCGTTCAACCACTGATGGGAGCGTTCGACCTTCGCACCCAGCTCATCCTGAATGTCATTCATGAAACCGTTGATCGTGGATACGACCTGGCTGCTGATGATCTTGGAACGAACCACGGTTCTCTCGGTGGTGCCGCCGCCCCATAGCTTTCTGGCGATCCAGCTGCCGGCACCATCGTTGTCGGTGGTGATGGTCGTGCTGTAGGAACCTTCCGCTTCCTTGATGGTTGCCTTGGACTCGCGCAGCAGTTGGTCGGCCACCTTGCGCATGTCGTCACGCAGCTTCTGGCGGTAATCGAACATGCTGCCTTTGAAGCTGAAGTCCAGAGCCAGAGAAAGCTCCAGTCGCTTGGATTCAAGTAGTTCGAGCTGGGCGTCCAGTTGCTCGACGTTGGCATTCTTGACCTGCGCGATCTGGTTGCGGGCCAGGTTGATGATCTGGCCCTTGAACGCCTCCAGATTCTTTTGCTTGCTGACGGCCAGGTTGACCAGCTTTTGCCGGGTGATCTCGGCTTTCTTTTCACGCACCTGAGCGAGAACGAGTTTGATCGCGTCGATGTTTGCCAGGCTGGCGAGGCTGTTCAGCGACAGGTCCCGGTTATCGCGGGTGAAGTAGTCGGGGTAATCGCCTGTCAGGTTTTCCCAGGTCACTTGCTCGTTGGAGTCCCAAATCTCAGGTGTGTCGAAACGGCGGTTGAGGCTGTGGCACAAACCGGAGCTGTGTAGCAGATTGCGGTGCACGGAGCCGATGAGACCGTCGAACACGGCGCCGACTTCAGGGCTGCTCTGCTTGAGATCAGTCAGTGTGCTTTGTGCCCGCGTCGAGAGTTGGCCGCGGATGGCGTCTAGGGCATCGCTCAACCTGGCGCGTTTTTCGCTACCATAGAGTTGCGTGTCAACCTGGCTTGCGACCAGCACCAGTTCCTGAATGCCTTCCTTCTGGGTGATGCGGCCCATGACTTCAAGGTCTTGTTCATTGAGGAATTGCCCAGCTGGGCTGACGATGAACACCACGTCACAGGTTTTCAGTAGTTCGACGGTCCGCTCTTCACGGGACTGCACCGGATCGTTCATCCCTGGTGTGTCGATGATGCAGATGTCGCGCAACGCTTCGAGCGGCATAAAGACATGCACGGTCTTGGTGAACGGCATGAACTCGCCGGTGGCGCCGACGTAGTCGTGCAAACGCGCTGCCAGTTCCTTGGGCGTGTCGGCCTGGATCTCGCTGTGGGATTGCAAGGCGGTCAGTTCCAGCCCCGAGCGTTTCATACGCTGATACTGGTCGTGAGCGGCAAACAGACCTTCTTCACGCTGCAGTTCGCTCAGCGCTCGCTTATCGGCCTGAGCGCGAAGCTCTTCGATGTTGATGGGCGTGCCGTTGGCTTGGGCGGTGCGGCGTTTGACCAGCTCTTCCAGGCATTGGACTTTGCGTGCAGTGAGGCGTTGTTCGAACTGGTCGGCTTTGAACCTGATGGTGGCGACGTCCGCCTCGCTGTAGAACTCGACCTTGGCTTGAAACACTTCGCCCCAGGTGATGGTGGTCAGTGCTGCGGTCATGGGCGTGGCAGCTTTGGGCAAAATCGGTTCGCCGTCGAAAATTAACGCGTTGAGTAACGACGATTTGCCTGCTTTGACACGCCCGACAATGCCGATGTTCATCAGCCGATTCTGGTTCTGCAGCGTCTGGCAGGCCTGGTCGAGTTGCTGCGGCCGGTCGATACCGTTCATCCGCTTGAACTGATCGAGTTCGCGTCCGAACAGGTCCTGATTGCTTTCAGCCAGTTGGTGCAGGTTTTCGCTGAAAGCCACGAGAGCTTGGTAATCCATGAGTTCGTCCGCCTTACTTGTACAGATGTTCGTTCGCAGTGTTTTTCACTGCATGGGAGAGTCCTTCCAGGGCGGCGGTTTTTTCGGTGATCTGCACTTCGCGCTGGAGATTTTCCTGGGCAATGGTGTTGACCACATGCTTTTGCTTGTTGATCTGTTCTTCGAATCCGTCGCTGATTTTTTTCAGCATGGCATTGAGTTGCTCGTCGATGATCGCCGGGATTTTTCCGCGCAGCTCCGCCTTGATGTTGGGAAACACTTCACCGGTCAGCTTCTGCCGGAATTTCTCGCGCTCGTTACCGCCGTTGAACATCTTGATGATCTCGGGCAGAAAGATGATCACCAGTTCCAGCAGGGGATTGACCACTGCGGTGGTGACGGCCAGCACGGTAGACAGGCTGCGGTAAAGCATGACGCCACCGTTTTTGTCGGCCTCGGGGCGGTTGCTCAGGCGCGCGGACCAGTCACTCAGCATTTCGGTGGTTCGTTCCAGCGAGAACTTGACCTTGTTCGAGAGCTCTTCGCTCCAGTTGCTGCTGATGTCGAGTGACGACATTTGATTGCTGGTTGTACTCAGGTTGCTGGCAATCCGGTCGACCATGCTGCTGGAAATTTCCTGTACTTCGGATTTGATGTTGCTGGCCAGGCTGCTGCGAATGATGTCGGAGATGGTAGTGGCCAAGCCTTGTTGGTTTCTACCCATGCCCAGACTGACCAGTTCGTCGAGCGAGTCGTTGAGCGCGTTATCCACACCGCGCAGGCAACGGTCGAGCATCTTTCCTGAGTAGCGTTCCTTGAGGTCGGACTCGACTTCCTTGCGCTGTTCCAGCAGGTTGGCCAGGGCTTGATCGAGTGAGCGCGCGGCTTGTTCGCTTTCGGCCTTGTCCTTCTTGAGCATGCTCAGCGCTAGGTTGATCTGCGCCAGCACATCGAAGTTCTGATCCTTGAGGATGTCGATGAACAGACGCGTGAACAGTGCGTCGGGCTGCAACGCGGTAAGCGCCCGGGTCAGTTCCTCGCCTCCGCGATTGCCAACGGCGACCGAGGTATAGTGATCGCCGAAATACACCGAAAGCTGGTCATCAACATAGGCACGCACTTCATCAACCTGATCGGCTGCGCGCAGGTTGCACTTGCTCAACAGGAAGGTGAAGTCAGTGTTGTAGGTTTTCAGTTCGTCGAGCTTGCGCAGCATTGACTGCGTGATGTTGCCGTCCTCGATGCTGGTCAGAACCACAAAGTGCACGCCGCGCGGCAGGTAGTAAGCAATCGCCTTGTTGTGGTTCTCCAGCGAGGAGCCAAACCCTGGCATGTCGACCAGCACCAAAGGAGCAATGGCCTTCAGTGCCTCGCTGTCGAGGTACAGGCGCAGGTGGGAAAATTCGCTGGAACGACAATTGATCGAGCTCAACGCTTCGACAGGCAGACGTTCCTGCGCACCATCGGGCTTGATCGCCAGCAGGTAGGATTCGGAGGAGTAACGCAGTTCTGTGGCCAGTTCAGTTTCTGGGGCAATCCCCACCGGCAATATTTCGCTTCCCATCAGCGCATTCAACAGAGAGCTCTTGCCGGCGCTGAAGGCCCCGATCACGGGAACTACGAGCTCGGTCTCCATCACTTTTGGAAGCAACGTCTGATCGAATGAAAACTCCTGGCCGTTGAGCAGCCCCTGCATCTTCTTCAAGTAGGTGGCAAACTCTTTCTGACTCTCAAGCATGGTGATAATCCTTTAAGTGCTGATGGTTGGCGCGGGGATTCGGGAGGGGTGTCAAGTGCCGAGCGCGCTCAGATGTTCAAGCGTCTGCAAGCCTTTGCCAGCAGCGCGGCAATGGCACCGGCCCGTGAAAGTTGCAGATCCGGGTTACCGCATTTCGGGCATTTTTGGTACCAATCGCCGGGGCCCAGCGCATCACTGGTTGGCGCTGTGGTTTTACTCCAAGCGCAATGATTGCACTTGAAGGTCATGGGAGGGGGTGGCAAAGGCATGCGCACGTCCTTGTTTGTTAAGCTGCCGGTACCGCATCAATGCGGTACCTGACGGACCACCGCTCCCGGATGAGACAGCGCTGGACTGGAGCCCTGAAAGTCGGCTCGATGTGTTCGGGGCGTATGATGGCACTATGGTTTATCGTCGTAAACTGTCAATAAAACGCACACGCCCGCATCTTTTTGGGGTTCGAACAACTATTCCAGAGCGTTTACTCGCGAAATCTGCCCGAAACTTGACCTGTATATCCAGCCATCATCAAAGCGTTATTCGTACAGCCACGGTTTCAGCTCTTTGAGGTTGCTGACCACAATCTGCTGCGCCTCAGGGTTGGGATTGAGGTTTTTCGGGTCGATCTGATAGCGCTGCAACACATACTTCACCAGCGCCTTGCGACTGGGAACCACCAACTGGCCATCGATCATGCCGAAGTCGGCCTCAATGATCGCCCGCTGCGCTTTATCTAGGCGCTCGTCAGGGGCGATGATTACCGGTATTTCGCTATTCCAGTCTTCGTCCTTGGCGGCGATGTTCTCGGACTTGTCGAGCAACTCAGGTTCACCCCGTAGCCGACTGAGCACAAAATCCCGGTACTGGCGATTCTTCTCGCAATAGGCCCGTACATGCCATCGCATGCCGGTGTAGACCAGGGTATGCGGCGCGATAAGTCGGATATCGACCTGAGGCGTGTTCAGCGAAACGTATTCTGTTTCAAGGCGCAGGCCATCGCGGCAGGCTTTAAGAAGCGGGCGAAGAACCTCGGGGCGAATCGGTCGATCTGGTACTTCCAGCACCTTGGTGTGGGCGTAGGCCAGGGCCAGTCCATCAATGTGCGGAGCCCGTTCGTTGTTCTGATAGAGCAGGTGTAAATAGGCGCTGGCACTGTCGTCGATGAACTTGGGCTTGAACTGTTTGCTCGGGACGTAGCCCTTGAGTTGTTTGTCATACGTCAAGTTTCGGGGCGCATGCTCGGTTATGTAGGTATTGATGTCCTTCGACGCCTGCTGTCGACTGATGCCAAAGCTCTGGATCAGATGCACCGTTGTCAGCCGGCCTTCCCACCAGGCAACGGTCTCGATCAAACGATAGCGAAGTGCCAGATCCCAGCGGACCTGCTCGATGGATTGCTTGCGTTTCATAACCTCTCCATGTGCGCCAATTCTTTACCTGTATAAGTCTACATTCTAGACCTGTAGCTTAACACTACATATCGTTCCGCTGTCTTCGGGATGCCCCGAACTCACCAAGGAAGCGGACATGAACACGTTGGACGTGGTTTCTACAGGTGCATTGATGTTGCTGGGGGTCATCCTGCTGATATTGGTGATGCAGACCCTGAGGTTACGCGAAATATGGCAAATAATGCTGGATGGCCAAAGGACCGCATGCAGAGCGAGCATTTTGGATCTGGATAATAAAGAGCTGCGTTCCGCCTTGCGGGCGGAAAAAGCGCATGTCGAGCAGTTGCAACGCAAGTTGGAACTGCTGCAGCCGTTGATGGCAGCAGTATCACGGGGGCAGGGATGAACAGGCTCGAGCGAATCAAAGGTTGTTTGCTGGGTGGCGCGGTGGGCGATGCGCTGGGTGCACCGGTGGAGTTTTTGGAGTGGACCGCAATCGAAGCAAAATTCGGCCCTCAGGGCATAGTCGACTTCGCCCCGGCCTATGGCATCACCGGCGCCATCACCGACGACACGCAAATGATGCTCTTTACCGCTGAGGGTTTGCTACGCGCCTACGTTCGCGGCAGTTCTCGTGGCATCTGTCATGTGCCCAGCGTCATACACCACTCGCTGTTGCGCTGGCTGCTTACTCAGGATTACCAGCCAGCAACGCCCCTCAGTCAGGATGGCTGGCTTATCAAAGAACGTGCCCTTTGGTCGAGAAGAGCACCTAGCGATACCTGCCTTAACGCCTTGAAAGCCAGCAATCACTTCGGCTTCCTCGCTGAAAACAACAGCAAAGGCTGTGGAGCCGTCATGCGCGTGGCACCTTGCGCCTTCTTCGGCAAAGCATTCGACTACGCAGCCGAGTCCGGTCGTCTGACCCACGGCCACCCAACCGGTTACCTCGCGGCGGGCCTGTTCGCCGACATCCTGCAGCGTATGGCCGACAGACAGGACAGTCTCGAACACGCCCTCACCGAAAGTCTCGCCACTCACGGCCACAAAACCGGCATGGAAGAAACCCGCGCCATCCTCGAACGCGTATTGTTCTACTTCTACGAAGGCTACCGTCCCACGCCACAACGCATCGACGAACTCGGCGGCTGGGTCGCCGAAGAAGCCCTCGCCATAGGCATCTGGTGCGCCCTGAACGCGACCTCGTTCAAACAAGGCGTCATCAGCGCCGTGAACCACAGCGGCGACAGCGTCAGCACGGGGATGATAGCTGGGTGTTTGTTGGGGATTCAGTACGGCATGGCGGAAATCCCGGCGTGCTGGTTTGAATTGTTAGAAATGCGAGGGGTGATTGAAAAGATGGCCGAGGATATTGAGCGGGTGCCTCGGGATTACTTGGGTTTTGGAGGTGAATTTGATGCTGATATCGAAATGGATTATCCGGGGGACTGATCATGTCGATAAAACCGGTCTGTGTTGTTGACGCTGGCAGAATGCTGCGTTGGCGGCGCTTCTTGGCCAATGCAAAGGGGAAGCTTGAACTCTGTTGAGGTGATAGTGCACTTAGTCGGTTGACACCGCGTATCGCTTTACCGAGTTACGTGATGGAGCGTATTGTGCTGGCAAAAGGACATAAAAATATTAGTCAGTATGGACGACGCCCTCCTCAACGCCCGTCTCCCCCCGCTGTAACCGTTAGCGTCATGCTAAGGGTAAGACACTAAACACTCCCCAAAAAAGTATGGGAACAGCTTGCCGCTTTACACCGGGCACGTCTCCTGCGCAGGCGTTTACAGCGCGCATAGAATCTTAAGGCTGATATATGGACTTTTCGACATTATTGAAATTGTGGGACGACGCCAGCACTGCTCAGCTTATGGCGCCGCGAGTGGTCATGGTGGCGGTGGCGGTTTTGTGCCTTTGGTATGTCGGAAGATATTTCATTCCATCGTTCGTGTTGAGCAGAAGACTCAAATCTCTCACTCGTAGCGTTACAGCTATCAAGGCAAAATCGGCCGATCAGCTCCAGACTGAGTTGGAAAAGGTATTCAACGCGACAAAACTTAAGCATCTCTGGAAAGAGTATTCGGAGACACTCCACAATCAGTTTGAGTATCACGAAGGTGAGGAGCGTCTGGTGCGCTCCCGTGCGACCACTGTCGCGGCAAATTTTTTTACCGGTCAGAGTGTTGTCGATACACCGCTGGCTACTGAGTTCTTCAAGCACCTGCCGGGCATCCTGACGGGTGTCGGCATTGTCGGAACCTTCTTTGGCCTGATGCTAGGGTTGCAGCACTTTGATCCAAGCACACCGGAGCTGGTCAACGCGAGCGTCGACAAGCTCCTGAAGGACGTACTCTTTGCCTTCATCGGTTCATTCCTTTCCATCATGGCGTCGATCATCGTCACTGTCTCGGAAAAGTGGCGATTGGGGCGCTGTTATAAGCACCTTGAATCGCTGAATGAAGCGATCGATAGCCTATTCGACAGTGGTGTTGGCGAGGAATATCTTGCTGCGCTCGTAAGGTCCAGTGCTGAAAATTCGATCCAGACTCGCCAGCTGAAAGACAGTCTGGTTACGGACCTTCGGGAAATGCTGCAAAACCTGGTCGATACGCAGGTCCGCGAAAGTCTCAAGTTGGCAGACACGTTATCTACGACCTATCGTGACTCCGGGCAGCTGTTGGCGGATCAGGTCAGCAGTGCCATTGAAAACAGCTTGAAGTCACCATTGGAAGCAATTGCTGGAGCGGTACAGGCTGCCAGCGGCGATCAATCCGGCCAAGTGCAGAACCTGCTTCAGGATGTTCTGGTTGCTTTCATGAACAAGCTGGAAGGAACCTTTGGCCAGCAATTCAACGGCCTGAACGAAATGATGGGCCAGTCCGTCGCTGCCATGCAGTCAATGCAACAAGGATTCTCCAGTCTCATTCAAGATATGCGCTCGGCCAGTGAAAGCTCGAATCAGAGCAGCTCAGCAATGATTGCACAGCTGCTTACCGACATGCAGACCGGCCAAAGTGCCATGCAGGCGGGGATGAACGAGATGCTGACAAATCTGCAGTCGTCCATTGCTCGCATCGGCAGTGAGGGCGAAGACGCTGGCGCGCGTATGGCACAGCAGTTGGAAAAAATGTTCGCCGACAGCGAGGCGCGTCAGTTGGCGATGGCCGAGAGTCTTCAGTCGTTTGTCGAGTCAATCCAAAAAAACATGGGCCAGGGTCAGCAAGAAACCATGGCCAAGATTGCTGGCTCTGTAGAAGTGCTTGGCGAGCAGCTTTCTACTGTTTTCAAAAAACTGGAAAGTGGGCGCGAGCAAATGGATCAGTCCACTCGCGTTGCACAAGCAGAGCTTCATCACGGCACTCGCGAGTTGGTGGGGGGGTTGGACGAGCAGGTCAAAACGCTGCTGCAGTCTGTCGCGGAACAAAATAAAGCCTCGCAAGACAACGTCAAGGCATTAAGCGCGCAAACCGAACAGCATCTGCAAAGCATGCAACTTGGTGCAGACAAAATGAGAGCCGCAGCAGAGCGCTTTGAAAATGCTGGATTGAGTGTATCGAAGGCCAGTGAATCGACGGCTAGTTTGCTGGGCACTGTTCAAGGGGCTGGTACCGAGCTTGCTCAGGCCTCACGAGAGTTGAACAGTGTCGTCGCGGACTATCGCAACAACCGTGAATCGTTGAGCAAAACACTAACCGTCATCGAGGGTGTGGTGGCTAGCGCGCAAGTTGAGGCCAGCGGACGTGCTCAATACCTCCAGGATCTGAAGCAACAATCGGAACGCATGCAGTCGCTCAATCGCGAGGTTCATGAGTACCTGGAAAACATCAGTGGTGTTTTGGGTGATGGTTTCAAAGAGTTTGGCGACGGCATGGACAGGGTACTCCGGCAGACGTTGGGTAGTCTGGATACGGAGCTGGATAAAGCTGTTAAGAGTCTGGCTGGCGGCGTCGACGGTGTGAAGGAAAGCATTGAAGACTTCGGCGACATCATGGAACGAATTAGGCAGTAACGGAGGCTGACATATGTTTGGTAAGCAAATGCCTTCGGTGGCCCGAGCCAAGGATGAAGCGGAGAAGCCGTTCTGGATTTCTTTTGCCGACCTGATGACGGCCATGATGATCCTGTTTCTCGTAGTGATGGTCGCGGCCCTGAGCTCGGTCACCCAGAGAATTAATCAGGCGGAGCAAGGCGAGAAACAGCGCAGTCGCGACATTAGCCAGCTCTGCGAGCATTTGCAGCTCAAGGCTAAGGGCTCGAATGCAACCATCGTTGTCGACTGCAAGGACAACCGCATCAGTTTCGGTGAGGCGGGACGTTTTGGGCATAACCAGTACTCATTGAGCGACGAGGGTCAAAGTGCCCTTCAGGGCGTAGTGCCGCTCATCCTTGATGCGGCGGATAGCGAAGAGGGTCGCAAGTGGTTTAAACAGGTCGTTATTGAGGGGTTTACCGATACCGTCGGCTCATACTTGTACAACCTGCACCTATCATTGCAGCGATCCGAGTGGGTCATGTGCAGCTTGCTTGATAGTCGCAGTCCTCTGCAAATTGGCCTTTCCGCTGAGAGGCAACAGCAGATCAGATCGATGTTCCTGGCGGGTGGTGTTTCTTTCAACAACGCAAAAGACACCAACGAGGCAAGCCGCCGAGTCGAACTGAGAATGCAATTCTACGGTTTGAAGGAGAAAGAGGAAGACCTCAAACCAGATGTTCCGGTATTCGCCAGCACCGTGTCCGAGAAATGCCAATTGGCGATGACGCGATGACAAGTGCATTAGCCAAGCTGTCGTCAGCTATAGCGCTCGGGCTCAATGCCCGTAGAATTGCGATCAGTTCTGAACCGTTGGCTCGCTTTCCTCGAATGGAAGCTGCCAGTGCCGATTTATACGACCGGTTTGAGCGGGCAGAGAAAGCATTGCCACCGCCTCAGGAAAAACGTAGAGCCGCCATCAATAAATTCAGGAATGTCCTGCCTCTGACCTCCTCAGAGTGGCGCATGGTCTTCGCCGGTCTCGCAGATAAAAGCGAGCGCGTAGGACCCATTCTTGAGGACGAGCAACTTTATGGCCGAATCCATATCGAGGTCAGTCAGCGGATCGAAAAACGGCGCCTGAGCCGCCGCGATTGGCTGGCACTTTGTTTCAGCTACTTCGGTTACGAGTCCGATAAGCCCGACACGAATCCCGTCTGGTGCTTGTTGCAAGGCGACATCCGCAAGGGTTTCGCTTGTGTAAAGGCTCAACAAACTCGTGAAAAAGAATGGATGCGCATCGTCCAGCATCATAAGGAGCTGTTTTCCGAACAGGCAGGGGAGACGCTCGGTGAGCAGATGTTCAACGGCGAGATCAGTGATCTCTCGGTGCTGCAAACAATCGCGCAGATACCTAACAGCAGTTGGTTATGGCACCGGATATTTAACGTATTGCTGTCTCGAATCTTCAATTTGGAAGACGACGAGTTCTCGAAACGATTCCCCGACTTCATTGAGATCGGGCGTCAGCATCCGACATACATGAATGCGCTCCTCAGCGCCTGCCTGACGCGTTATCACGCAGCGTCGTATCGGGAAAAACCGTCGTCCCTTCTCAAACAGACTGCTTTGGATAGCTGGGGCAGCCCACAGATTCGTTCCAAACAAAACAGCTGGCTTCAGTACGTGGAGAAAGACGTTTGTGCGATGGTGGTCGCGTGGTTTGCGAAAGAAGACCTTGAGCACTTCTTCAATCTCCTCAAAGGCGATACAGATGTAGATCAGGCGCGCCTGTTCTATTGGCTACGTTTCGCGAATCAAATGAGCTATACGCGGATTGTGTTGGGTGGAGACGCCAAAACGGATGCCGGGTCTGACTTCGTTGATTTTCGCCGAAAAAACAATGGCCGTTTGAGCTACTTGGCGGGCAGTAAATCAAGCAACAACGCAGTCATTATGCAAATTGCAAATTATCTGTTCGTCGAGTTTTCGGAGAAGGGCAACGCTTGTTACGTCTACAAAGCCGATAGCGCACCGTTCAATCCGGATCAGATTTATCTGGATCTTAACTCGGAGTTGAAACAGAAAAATAAATCAGCCGTAAAGCCCATGGGTCATATGGCTGTGCCATCAAGGCCAAACCATGTTAGCGGATGGCTGGCTAAATTTGACGAGACCCTCGCGGAGCTCGGCATCCAGGCTGATGGGCACATTGATAGTCGAGGTGATCACCCATTCAGGTCGCCACCTAAATCTATTACTTTCGAAGCGCAGTTGGCGGAAGCGATGAAGGGAGTTTCTCATAGGGTTTATGACTCCCGCGCCAAAGGCGGAGCCTTTCAAGTACAACTTGAGAGTCATGAGCCAGCTGCCATGGCTTCTCTGCAGCGCCTCGGCTTCAAGCCCGTCAACAATCAGCCACTGAGATTCTGGAGGCAGTAATGCTCAAGCGTTTTCTATCTGGAAAAGGCCTGCTGCCGAAGTCCGGTGAGCTCAATAATTTGCCAACGTACTCGATAGAGGAGCAGGGATTGTGCTTCCCGCTGAGCCTTGCCGACAGCACTGAGTTTTGGCCACTGGCAAGTTACCTCGATCAGCTCGAAGAGGAAGAGTTCGTATCCCAACTCAGTGATCGATGGCTACTGCCGTGGGACGAGCTTTATCGACTATTGAATGACGAAGGACACGTCAGCAGCGTACCGTTACTCGGATTGCCAAAGCAGTCGAACTTGACGCCGCAGCTCACCAGCCAAGGCAGTCTTGCTTCGAGCGATTTCATGGTATCGATAGGTGCTTGGCGCGATCACGAATCCGCCGCGACAGTGCAAACCAAACGCACGGGCGCTGTCCTCAGGCATGGCGATAAAATCGAGCTGCTGCCTGAGGCAACTTACCAACTGGTGAGTGCTGTTCGGCAGCTCCATTTATCGCAACAAGAAAGCCCCGGCGAACTTACCAACCAGATCGGCTGGGCCAGCGTCCGCAAGCTGGCCCGCAAGGCTGGCGCAGGCATGGACGGTTTTCTCGACAAAACCGTTGTGGTCAGGCCCGATAACCTTCGTCTCAATCCACGTAAATCGAGCGTAGGCAATACGCCAGTCATCGAGCTGGAACCTACTTTCGACGGGCAGCCTGAAAATTGGTTGGAAAGTTTCGATGCCCACAAACAAGTGCAGGATCGTTATCGGGTCATTGGGGCTGACGGATCACTGACCCATGTGCTGATCGAGCCGGAAGTAAAATCGGTACTCGATTATGTGCGTTCACTGCACGGACGCCGGGTGGCGGGCGACGATGCGCTTTCATTTATCCGGAATCCCTATAGCGCTTTGGGTGATAGTGCCAGTCAGGTGTTGGACGCTGACACCTATGAAAGCGACCTGGCGGACGCTGGTATCTTCTTTCACCGTTTTCATCTTGAGCCCGAGCTCAACGATACCGGTCTACGCATTCAGCGTATTAACCTGACCCTTCAGCCCATTTCGTCAACGCCTCAAGCATCAATAGAGCTGCCGTTCAACGAAGCCTATGAGTTTGCTCCCCTCGTGCATGAGCTTCATTTGAAGCTGGCTGCAGGCATGCCTGCGGGCTTTTGGCAGGGTTACGAGCTTGAATTAAGCGACTTCGATTTACGCCAGTTGGCAGGCATCAGTGAGTTGCTCAAACGCTGGCAGAACGAAGCGGCTGGCGCGGAGTTCGACGCAGTGTTGGATTTGTCGCTTTATGGCGATCGTGTCACTGGCATCGGCGAAGCAGAGCGCATCACGTCACCTTTTCTGGTCAAGGAGGCGACAGAAAACTGGTTACCTAAAGACCTCGCGGATTTGGGCATCGACGCCGAAATATTCGGACGCTGGGATCCGTCGGATCGGGCTCAGTTTGACGAGTTCGAGCAACGGCTGGACGAGGCTCGCGCGGCAGGTGATGACACGGTGCTGATGCCACTCTCCGACACGCCGCTTTCCATCGCGGCGGCAGAGCAGCTGTTTGATGCCTGGTCCAAAAAGATATCCACACCCGAGACCAAGATTTCGAGTCTTGAAGAAAAAGTAGGTCGAGCGGTACTCCAAATTGGTCATAACATCGACGAGCCAACGTACGTTCAAGTACGTCAGGAAGCCCTACGAGCAGCCCTCGATGCCCAGCCTGAGCTGCCGAGCCTGCTAAGACCCGAAGTCATCTTGAGAGAACATCAGTTACAGGGCATTGCATGGCTTCAACATCTCTTCCGGCTTTCGCCGACAGACGTCTCAGGTTGCTTGCTCGCCGATGACATGGGCCTGGGCAAAACCATTCAACTGCTGACGTTTCTGGTTTGGTACCTGGAGCAATATCCTCAAGACAAGCCGACCTTGATCGTTGCGCCGGTTTCATTGCTCGATAACTGGGAGCGAGAGCTGCACCGGTTCTTCTTTGCTGACGCACTCCCAGCCCTGAAGCTTTACGGCTCGGCTTTGAGCGCGGTGAAGTTCAAGAAAGATGAGATTCCTGCCGACTTGAAGGCTAAGGGTATCAAGAACCTACTTCGTCCGGGCTGGGTTGGCGGTGCACGCATCGTACTGACCACCTATGAAACGCTTCGTGACCAAGAGTTCTCCCTCGCTCGCCAGCAATGGTCGATCGTCGTGTGCGACGAAGCTCAGAAACTGAAGAACCCTGCCGCTCTGGTGACTCAGGCAATTAAGGCTGTTCCGGCTCGATTCCGGGTCGCTTGCACCGGGACGCCAGTGGAAAACTCCCTGATTGATCTTTGGTGCCTGTTCGACTTCATCCAGCCAGGCTTCCTTGGCGGGTTGAACCAGTTTGGTCGCGAGTACCAGCGACCCATCGAAGCTGCACTTGAGCGAGACACCGTTGCCCTCGAACGCTTGCGTGGGCTGATTGAGCCGCAAACCCTGCGCCGCACAAAACAGGATATCGCCAAAGACCTGCCCGCGAAAATCGAAGACAAGGGTTGCCGTTCATTGTCGATGCACGCCCTACAGCGAAATCTTTACCTCTCGGAAATTTCGGCCTATAGCCAGAAGCAACAGATCGAAGAACAGCTTGATCAGAAAACCTCCGGCATGCTCGGCCTGCTGCACAAGCTCAAACTCATCTGTGCTCACCCCTATAGTGTTCAGCCGGACAAACGCCTGCGTGACAACTCGCCGAAGCTGCGCTGGCTGCTCGATACCCTTGAGTCCATCAAAAAGGCAGGGAAGGGTGACAAAGTCATTCTCTTTACCGAACTGCGTGATATCCAGCGTGAACTCCAACACGCCATTCAGGAGTATTTCGGATTCCGCGCAACCGTGATCAACGGCGACACAAGCACCAGCAGCCAGAGCGCGAACAGCCGACAAAAACTGATCGACCAGTTCCAGGATCAGCCGGGCTTCTCTGTGATCATCCTCTCGACTATTGCAGTTGGCTTTGGCGTCAACGTTCAGGCTGCCAACCACGTCATCCACTTCACCCGCTGCTGGAACCCGGCCAAGGAAGATCAAGCCACTGATCGTGCGTATCGTATCGGACAGGAGAAGGATGTTTACGTGTATTACCCAACAGTGCGCGATGCGGCGATGCCAACGTTTGAAGCGACGCTGGATGAGTTGTTGAGCAAGAGACGGGCGTTGGCGAGGGATATGTTGAGCGGCTCGGGGGAAATTCAAGCCAGTGATTTCGAACGAGTGCTTGGGGTCTGTTGAGGCAAAATGAGCGGCAAGGGTTACCGCTCACTGTTTAGGTTAGGTATTGGCCGCACTTTCCACCGGAAGTGTTGCCAACTCGCTTTCCATCTCTTCATCGTCTCCCACAGCTGATGCTGGTAGACGCTTGGAGACCGTGACGCCCAAAGCGACGAACTTGTCCACGGTCTTGGTCAGGCTTCCGTGATCCCCTTTCAGCGTATTGACGCTGTCTGAGTAGCTTTTCTGCACCGTAGCGATCTGATTACCGAGCTTGTCCATTTTATCCACGAAGATTCGCAACTTGTCGTAGACCTTGCTCGCCATCGTTGCGAGTTGCAGCGTGCTGCTGTTTTGACGTTGGATGCTCCACAGATTCGATACGACCCTCAGAACTGGCAGCAGTGTGGTGGCGGTAATTATCGCAATACGTTTTTCATATGCAGCCTGGAATACCCCCGGACTGTGCTCAGCCGCGACCAAATACGCGGGCTCAACCGGCATGAATAAAAACACAAAGTCGGGAGAGTTGATGCCGTTAAGGTCGGTGTATTTCTTATCGGACAATCCGTTGATGTGGTTCTTCAACGCCAGAACGTGTGCGGACAGGGCTTTGGTGCGATCTTCGTCGGTTTCGGCGGAAACGTATTCCGTGTAGGCCACCAGCGACATCTTGCTGTCAATGATGATGTGTTTACCTTCGGGTAAATTGACCACGAAGTCTGGTCGATTGTTTCCTGCATCGTCGTCCTTGAAGTTCGCCTCGCGGTGGTACTCGAACCCTTTGCGCAGCCCTGCCTGCTCGAGCAGCATCTCTACCTTTTGCTCGCCCCAGGTGCCTTGAAGTTTTTTGTCACCTTTAAGCGCTTTGGTAAGATTTGACGCCTCGGTTGTGATCTGGACGTTCAATTCCATCAGCTTGACCAGCTCGCTTTTCATCGAGCTTTGGCCTTGCACGGTATCGGAGTGAACCTGATCCACCCGCTGACGGAATGATTCGAGCTGGTCCTTGAACGGTTTTAGCAGAGTGTCCAGCCCTTGGCGGCTTTGCTCAGAGAAGCTCTGCTGTTTGCTGTCGAAAATCTGATTTGCAAGGTTCTGAAACTCCTGCTTGAGTTGAACCTTGTTATCTTCCAACAGCTGCAGTTTCTCTGTAGCTGAGTGCTGGTCGCGCTGGTGGCGCATATTTATTTCGGCAAGACTCTGCTTCGCAAGGCTGAGTTCATCTCGCGTATCGCCTAGTTCTTTGTCTCGTTGGGCCAATGTGTTGCGCAGCGTGTCCAATTGGTCCTTTTGTTCTGCTGCCTGCCCCAATTGTTCGCGCTGCTTTTTGAATTCTTCCTGGGTATTGTCGAGACGACTTTGGAGGTCCTTATTGGCGGTTTTTACCTCCATGAGCTGATGCGCTTGTTCCGCGCTTTGACCTATATGCTCACCTTGTTTTTGCAGTTGTAGTTGAGCTGCTTCAAAACGCGCTTGCTGCTGCGTCAGCGCCTGCTTCAACTCATCCAACTGCCGAGTCTGCTCCTGGCCTTGCCCAAGCTCTTGTTTTAATTCGCCGAGCTGTAGCCGGAGTTGGTTCGTTTCCACGCTGTGTTTTTCAGTGAGGGCGGCGGCCTCTGCGAGTTGCTGCACCTTATCGAGCGTGCGTTGCTTCTCGGCCTCCAGCGAAGTCTTGAACTCGCTGAGCTGAATGCTGAGCTGCTTTTCGATCTCTCGATGGTTCGCCAATGCCTCACTGGCCAATTTCAGCTCATTTTGATGTTCCGATTGCTCATGGAGCATTTGCTGCTCGCGTTGCCGAGCAAGCGCGACATCGTTCAGCAATTGCTGGTGTTCAGCTTGATGACTGGCTTGCATTTCGGAGAATTGTTGAGCCAGCTTGCCTGCTGCGATACGGCTATTGATCCAGAAACCGATCCCCAGAAACAGCAAGCTGAAGAGCCCGATCAGGGCAGGGGTGAAGTACTGCTGTGCCATTGGTACGTCCTTTTATCGCTGGATTGGATTGCAAAATGATGGCACGTTGGGTGTCTGCTGAGAACTGTCAATAATTCGAGCTTGATCTAATGCGAATTGCTACTGAAATTCCCCACGGAACTTCGATTAGCCAAATGATCCGGGCAGTTTTTTTACCTGTTTGGGAATACAGTATTTCTGCACCGGACATGCGGTCTGTAATTTAAGCTGGTGTCTTGGTGAGCATCGCTCCTGTTTATCCTAACTAATATGCAGCCCACCCAAGCAACATCGCCAGTCTCTACCAACTCTACGGGGACAACTGCCATGCCCTCATGGGGCGAGCATGAAGTTCACGAATAAGGACGGCGACAGCGCTTATCGCATCGCGGTGGCCATGGGAACCTGTAGGCGCCGTCAGCGGTTTGGTCGAGATCCCCATCAACCCGTCCTATCACCTGCACAGTGACTACCTGGGTGGACAGGCATCCTTCTATCTTCCAGCTAGCTATCTGTGCAAGTCGCAACCAGGGCCTTTGTGGATTGCGGCCATGGCTTTGGCTGCAGCCGGAGCTAAGTACAACCGCTGGATCACGAGAAAAAATAAGTGATAGGGCACCATGCCGATGACCGCCCAGGCATCAGCCAGGGCAGTCTATCGATGGTGTGAGCCTCGAAACTACAAGTAACCTCGTTCAGCCAACGACACGCAGCCTTCATGACCCACCACAATATGATCCAATGTTTGGGTGCCAATCATGTTGAGAGCGTTCTTGAGGATTGTGGTCAGGATGTGATCGGCTTGGCTGGGTTCGGGATCTCCAGAAGGATGGTTGTGCACCAGGATCACGGCCGCCGCGTTTTGCTCCAAGGCGATCTTAACCACTTCCCGTGGGTACACGCTGGTACCATCCAACGTGCCTCGGAACAGCTCCCTGAAGCCAATAACCCGGTGTTTGGTATCGAGTAGCAGCAGAGCAAAGACTTCGTACTCATGGTATTGCAGCAGTGTTTGCAGGTGACTGAAGACCTGCTTCGGCTCAGTCAGTGCCCGACCTTTAGACAGACGACTCATCGCGAGTTGTTGAGCCATCTGCAGGATGTCGGCCTCGGTGACCGGTGATTCCATGACATAGGTACCGGTGGTTTCACCGGCTATGAGCTTGTGATATTTCATGGGTATTCTCTTGAATTGGAAGACCTTGGGTCAGGTTGGAAGTGTGGTCAGTGGGCGCGAGCAGAGTGGTCACTGCCGCTTTGGAGGGATTTGGATTCCAGCTTTTGTACCAGTGAGGTTTTGGCAGGGGGCGCTGGTTTGGGGGGGGCTTCTGCCTTGCTGGTTTGATCTTCAGCTGCGGGGAAGAACTCCTCGACGATGGCCCCGGTGTCCTCATCACTGTCTTCAAAGGCTCCGTTGCTAAAGCCCTGTTGTGCCGCGTGATCCAAGGCGGTCTGATCAAAGCCTGCGGCTTGCCGGGTTTCCTCCAGTTGCTTGGCTTCCAGCAAGGCGTCTTCTAGGCTCAGCCCGCTGCGCACCGTGATGTCCACGTAGAAGATCGGCGTGCCGTGGCTTTGGCGGGTGGACTTGCCGCGTAGACGCAACTCCAGCGGCAGACAGGCGAGACGGTCTCCGGAAATGGCTTGTAGGTAATGTAGGCGTGCCGCCAGGGTACGGATGCTGTTGTAGCCCGTGGTACGGAAGACAAAGCTGCCCAACGGATCGTCATCGCCAATCACCACGTTCAGCCGGCCGTAAGGCTTGCAGGCATTGCCTTGAGCCAATGAACAGCCATCCGGTGAAGGGCAGGGCAACGACTGAATGCCGTCCTTGGTCAAACGCTTGCAGGTCTCACCATTGCCTACACAGACCGGTCGTCCGGTGTTACGGTCGAACAGGCTA
The DNA here is from genome assembly GCF_056680355.1 of Pseudomonas sp. ASL8. Lineage (NCBI taxonomy): Bacteria > Pseudomonadati > Pseudomonadota > Gammaproteobacteria > Pseudomonadales > Pseudomonadaceae > Pseudomonas > Pseudomonas sp. ASL8. The sequence continues at coordinate 3,964,316 of NZ_CM155278.1, forward strand.
TAGTCAGCCCGAAAGTTGAGGTCTGGCTCGTTGAACAGCAGCCGGATTGGAATGCTGCGCAGCTTGCCGTCCTGGCCATTGCGCAGCTCCTCGTTGAGTGGATGCAGTAACCAGCCATCGCGGCTCTGTACTTGGGAGGTGAGGGTGAATTGATCGTCCTTTTCCGGCAGACGCTTGCCGTTCTTTTCGACGATCTTGCCGATGGAAATGCGGCCCAAAATCGGGGGCGTGATGGCTAAACCTTTGAGCATGAGAGTTCTCCTGTATTTGAAATAAAAACGCCACCGAGACCGCGCAAACGGCCTGGGTGGCGTTAGAGAGAAAGGGCATGGGAATAAGGGAGGAGCGAACAAACGTTCAGGCCAGCAGAAAACGCCGACTGCCGGTTTTGGTGGTCGAGTAGCGCACTTGCAGATGGGGCTTTTCTTTCAGCAGACGGGGGATATCCAGGGCCACGCTGTCTTTGGCTTTCTTCCAAGTGATGCAGCCAGTTGCGAAGATCGCCCAACTGGCATCGCCCATGGCCTGTTGCAACGTTTGCTTGAGCTGAGCTTCCTGCTTCTCCTGCAGAGCAATCGACTCGCGCACGCTCTGCAGTTCGGTAAAGGTTGTACAGAGCAGCGTGTCCTGGCTGAAGTCCAGGCTTTGCCCACTGTCCTGTGGATACAGGCACCGCAACGCCTGCTCCGCCGAGACAGACCCGTCTGCCGGTGGCGGGGTATCACTGACCACGTAATCCCAGAACAGCCGCTCCAAGTCGATCAGCCGAGCAATCAGTGACTCGTCGCGTTCGATGCGATGGATTTCCAGGTGCTGACCACCGAGCAGTACCGCCACATCAGCGGCCTGCTTGCCGGTGACGGCGAGCTGGTGCATGACTTGCAACTGCACATACTCGGGCACGCCTTCTTTCCACAGGCGTGCTCCGTTTATGCCGGCGGTTTTGCATTCGAGGATCTGCACCTCTGGTGCGCCGATAACCTCACGGTCGATGTTGGCCAGCATCCATTTCAACTGCGGGTCCGGATGTTGCAGCACAGCGTTGATCCGCCGGACCCGGTGGCCACTGCGCTTGGTGTAATGCGCCGCCACGATAGGCTCCAAAATGTTGCCCCAGTAAGCCGGGCTTTCCTCATCTTGCGGATTGAGCTTGGGCAGTGAGGTGTCACGCCCGGTTTTCTCCATCCACAGTTCCAGCTGGGATTTATACGGGTTCAGGCCCACGGCAGCGGCGGCATCCGAACTGCCGATACCTTGCTTACGCACGGCCAGCCAGTCCTCACGGGGCAGTTGTTTGGTGCCCACCAGGCGCAAGGCTGGACGGGGTTTGGTGCTGGGGTTTTGCAGCGTTTGCGTTTCCATAATGTTTTCCTGTGCGGCATAAAAAACGCCCGGCCAGCAGAAGCTGACCAGGCGCTTTAATAGTTGAGTAGGTGAATGGAGCTAGGCGGCGAGTTGCAGTGCTGCCTGCAGGGCGCGTTGTTTGATGACAGCACCTTGGCCAAACCAGGCCGAGTCCATGCGGTATTCAGTACTGCGGGCCCGCCGCTCGTGATCAACGTACTCGGTCACCGCATTGAGCAAGCCCCAGACAGTTCCTTGGGCCGACTCTAGCGTGGCGCCGCGACCTTCGCCTTCGTACAGGCTTTGAACCTTACGCAGTGCGCGCTCGTTCGGCAGGACTTCGGGCAGTTTGCTATTGGGGGTTACGTCACACAGCACGTTCATGAAAAAGCCCATCGCTTCATGCCACTGCACCTTGCGTTCAGCCAGTGCTCGCATGCGGTGCATGAACTCGTCCCATTGAGAGACAGCGATACCCAACTGCTTTTTCACCGCCTGCGGATCGAAGCGGGTGTTGTGCGGCACCTTGATCGCGCGGGTGGTGCCATCCAGAGCGATGGTCAGGGTGTTATTGCAGACCACTCGCACGGTGGTGGGGGTTGCGGTGGTGGCCAAGGTGCCATCGCAGGAGGTAGCCAGCAGCAGATAGCCGTTGACCTGGTCATTGCCTTTCAACGCCGTGCCTTGCCCAGTACGGGCCAGAACCCAGAACTTGCGACCGCCTTTGAGCACTCCAGCGGTTTCGAGCTCGTAGCCCGAGACCTCAGTCAGATCCCGGTAGAACTCCAGCACTTCACGCGGCTGCACAACCTGGTAGCGCTGAGAGACCACCGACAACGGGGCCTTGGTGTCGGAGCGATACAGCACCTTCTGTTCAGGGAAGGTATGAATACTTCCCAGGTGCCCGATGGCATCCGCCTTGAAGTGGACTGGGCTTTCCTGGATCTGCCAGTCCATCCCGGCTTCGCGCTGCCAGATTTCTAAGGGTTGTTTTGGGGAGAGGCGGCTGCCCAGGCCATGCCAGGGCGTTGCGCCAACGTAAGCCATTTGTTCAACGAGGTGAGCCATGGGAATGATTCCTTGCGATTGAATGGAAAGAGCGTCGCTTCATTAACAAGCGACGCCAGTTCATAACGGCTTAACGGTTGACGCTGAAGCTGTAACCGCAATGCAGACATTGATAGTTGTTAAGGATTTTTTCATCCATTTGTTCACCCAACGTGGCTCCGGCTATCCCGCCAGCAACGCCCCCAAACAGTCCACCGAGCAGAGCCCCGGCGATACTGCCAATGGCGATCCCGACCGGCCCACCGACCACGCCCAGTACGGCACCGGCCTCCGCACCCGTTAGTGCTCCAGCGGCACCACTGGCCGCACCGCCCGCTGCACCAATCAAACCACCCGCTTGTTTACCCACATTTTTAGTAACCACACGACCAGAGTTGCAGCTTGGGCAAGGCGTATACATAAAAAATTCCTCTCTGTTTACTGAGTCCACGTATCACGCAGAAATGCTGAATGACGCGCTCATAGTTGAGCGTTCATCTGGGTGATATAGATCTGAGATTTTTTTGAATGAGGCTTGCCGAAACAACGTCCCCGGGAGGGGCGTTGTGGGCGGTATCGGGATGTGAGGCTTGGCGTTATGGGCAGCTATTTTTGCTATTAATAGCTGGAATAGTACTGGCTAAGGGGGAGAGGCACTCTATTTTGAGGGTTGGGACAGAGTTGCTGTCAAAGTGGCATGTTCCAAGGCGTAACGTTAGCAAACGTTACGCTCACGTTCTTTGAGTTTTGAGTTGCTGCTTATAGGATTGCCTCGTCCAGTCCTAAAGGGTGCAATGATGCTTAATGAAAAATCAGAAACATTGGTTATGCTTCGCTTGAGAGATGTTTTAAAACGCACAGGTCTTTCTAGGTCAACTATTTATAACAAGCTAGACGTAGCCTCACCTCATTATGATGCGGAATTTCCAAGGCAGATACGTGTTGGGCGTGGATCTGTGCGCTGGATTGAAAGCGAAATAAATTCGTGGATGGAAGGGTGTGTAAAGCTGTCTAGGCAGAATCAATGGTCAATGGCGGGCCTTATGTCTGCTGCAGTTTCTTAATGTTGTTTTTTTGTATTTTGGGGTGAGCTATGTATTTTAACTATTTCAGAAAAAGCGCAAATAAGCCTAATTTTGGAGATGATTCATATCCGAGTTTGTCGAAATTTCCCTTGTTGGATGCTGCAATAAATGAGGCTCAAGCTAATATTCAGGCTCCACGGGGATTGATTCAAAATGCGGCCTTAACCGCGATCTCTGCTGTCTTGCAGGGCCATGTAGATGTTCGTAAACCTAATGGTCAGGTCGCTCCGACCTCGCTGATGCTTCTTGCTATTGCTGACTCGGGTGAAAGGAAGTCAACGGTTGAGAATGTTTTCTTGAAGCCGATTAGAGCCTTTCAGGCTAAGCAGTGCGAGGAGGTGAGGGAGAGTCAGTCGGTGTGGAAGATTAAGTACGATACTTGGACGGTTCGACGTAATGGAGTATTAAAAACGATAATGAAAAAAGCATCAAAAGGTCTTCCTGCTGACGAAGAGGAGAAGGTTCTATTGGCTTTAGAGAAAGAAGCTCCAGTTAAACCAAAAAAATTTAAGATTTTGTATGAGGACTCAACCTCTGAGGCTTTGTTTCATGGGATGTACGAAAACTTACCTACGGCTGGTTTGATTTCAAGTGAAGGTGGCGGTGTTTTAGAAGGGCGCGCCTTTAATGACCTATCAAAGCAAAATGCGATTTGGAGTGGTGACTCAATCACAATTGATCGTAAGACGGCGGAAAGCTTTGAACTTGTTGGCGCACGGCTGACAGTCTCTCTTATGGTCCAGGAGAGCGTATTTTCGAAGTACATAGCTCATAAAGGCGGGGTGTCTAGGGGATCTGGTTTGTGGGCGCGCTTTCTAATCTGTCGCCCGGCTTCAACACAGGGGACTAGGTATGTAAGCACTCAGGCACCGTCCTGGTATCATCAAACACAATTTGCTTCGCGGTTGGAGCACTTTCTTGAGGCGGGTCTTATTTATTTCAGAGAAAATAAAAAAGTAAAAGAAGTGATCGGATTCGACTCCGAAGCGGCTCGGCTTTGGGTGGAAATTGCGAATGATATTGAGTCAAGGATGTGTGCAGGTGGAATACTTTATGGGCTAGGTGATCATGGCTCAAAGTTAGTTGAGGTGATTTCTAGATTGGCTGCATTGCTTCATTGTTTTGAAGGGTTTGAGGGGGATATTTCGATGTCAACCTTGCAGGCGGCGACTGACCTTGCTAAATGGTACTCCAATGAATTTATAAAATTATTTGGGCAAAACTCTAAAGAGAAGGATGAAGAGCAGGAATTAAATTGCTGGCTGGAAAGTTTTCGCATGGTGGGTAAACGGTTTGTTAAGAAGAATTATATTTTGCAGTGCGGGCCTGGAAAATTTAGAAAGAAAGCTGCTCTTGAACATGTTCTATTGCGTCTAGTGAATAATAGTGCTGTCCGGGTTTTGAATTATCCCGGTGACAAAACTGTTTATATCGATCTCTGTCCTTGGCAGGGTGGTGTGCAGATGATGCCAGGCTCTTCTCGGGGTACTAACTTTTTGGGCTCTTTTGATGTTTAGTATTAGGTGTTTTACGAGTTGCGTGAGTTTGTTTGCCTTGGTTTATAGAAAGTGTGTGCAAGGTGGCTATTGCTTGATTATGTATTACTATTTAATTAGATTGTTAGGTTTGTAGTTTGGTTGTTCAATTTAATTGAATCAATTGGTTAATAGTTGGGTAAATAGTAAATTTCATCAGTTGTGCAATAGTTGGCGGTTGTGATGTCAATTGATCATTTGTCAGTAGCATGGCTCCCCAAAGCCATGCTGCTGGTTTCTTGAAGGGGGTAGTGAGTGATAAGTGAAGTTGACTGGATCGATAATGGAGGTGCGTTAGATCTTATGGTTGAGGAAGTCGGAGGGCTTCCTGTGTTAAGGGTGGAGGAAAGCTTGGTATTGGAGTTGCGTTCTATTGAGAAATTAATGTGTGAGCTTGCTGTTAGTAAGGGCTTTTTGTTCTCTTCTTGTACTCATAAACGTGACAGGATAAAAATTAAGGCTGAGAGGCTTGGTCGAAACTTTGTTAACGAGCTGAAGAGGAAGAAGGGGATGTTTGAGCGGTGCTTCCCCTCTCATGAAGTTAACCCTTATGTCGAGTTATTTTTCAAATGTATTGATCGAGTCGATGATCTTCATTCGCTCAAGGTCTGGCCTACGTTACGCAGTGGAGCAGCTGAGGCTTTTTTAGTTCGAATGAATGATCTCGTAGAGTTTGTTCGTTTGGAGCTGTCCAGTGATGTTTTTAAAGCCGTTATGAAACGATTCCGTAAAGCATCCTTTAAGCGAGTTAACAGCTTGGAAGGTTATATAGATGCACTTTTTGCTCGGCACTCTAGGATGCTCGTTGTGCGCGTTGATTTGTCTTATCAGTCAGGCTTTGTAAGTGGTCGTGAAGATTTTTATGGCGATGTTAAAAAGGTCAAAGCGCATTGGGCAAAAATGCAGAAAGATCTACACAAGGGCATTCCAGTTGATGGGTTGTTAGGGTTTGCTTGTAAGCTGGAGTATGGTCAGCTGAAGGGTTTTCACTTTCATTTGTTACTTTTTTATAATGGATCAAATCATCGCCAGGATGGGGTTTTGGCTAGAATGATTGGTGAGTATTGGCGAGACTCAATTACGGTAGGAGCAGGACGCTACTACAATTGCAATGCAGTCAAGGATAAATATAGATATCTTGGAATAGGCATGATTAGTTTTAATCAGTTGGACAGAGTAAGCGCTTTGAAGAATAGGGTAGGCGTCCTACCTGACCAAGGTGGACTATTGGATACGCCTCTCCCCTGAAAGTGGCAGATCATTTTTCAGAGGAAATATGCCTAAGCTGAAGTCTGTGAAGAGAGGGCGCCCCAGGGTCCACAAGCCTGCTCAGGCAGTTCCTCGCACCGCCGCCTAGACACATCCATGGCTTAATGGTCTCTGGCTTTTAGGCTGATTATGGTAGCTGCTGCGCTTGCTAGCCTTGCCGTGAATCCCCAGTCTGAACTTTTTAGGTCTTTTATCATGTCTGTTCTTTTGGCTGGAACTTTTTGAATTGTTTTTTGAGTCGCCTGCCAGAAGTGTTTTGCCGCTTCATTGATAAGCATTAGTGTGGTTGATACATGTTCTGGGTACTGGCTTATAATTTCGTCGCCGAGTATTTTTTTCGATACTTTTGCGTGGTAGTGTCCGTTCGGTAGAATTGCGAAGGCCGCCTGTTCGAGTAAATCATTACCCTCGTATCCGCACTTCTCTTGTAGGTGTTTTTTTATTTTTTCGATAAGCTCTTTCCGCTCATCTTCTGAGGTGATACTTATCTTGTGGATGAATTTTTCCGAGGTTCTGTTTAATTCGAAAAGTTTGTCTGATATCCATTCAAGGTATTCGATGTTTTTATCGAGCTCTGCTATTGTTTCTAGGATTCTATTTGAGTCCTCTGTTCTTATGAGTATATCGGCTTCTCTAATTGTTATCTCTTCCGGCTTGTTGAGTGAGCTTTTTGAGGTGATGAAGAAAGCTGCATCTATTATGAGAGCCGGAAGTGGCTTTAAGCTGGTCTTTAAGAGCTCATGTGCTGAAGTTTGCGTGAGGTCTTTTCCGCTTTCGTAAAAAACTGATAAATTAAAATTATATTTTGAAAGTTCGTCATAATCTACTATTTCCTCCCAGTCGGTCACGCTTATGGAAAGAAACTTTATGTCCAAATCTAATTTTGAATAATAGTCGTGATCTTCGCCAAAAGGCGTGCCTTTATGCAGCTTTGATAGGCTTTGTGCTGTTCTGAGCTCATTGTCATTTAGAGCGATAGCCGAGCCGGATACGTAAACTGTAACTGTTTTCGGGCAGCGGCATAGAAGGGGGATCTGCAGCTTTTTGATTCTGTCTTTGAATTCACTTTCGGAGATACTGTGCTCCTCTAGAAATTCAGTTGCTGATATAACAAGCCCTTTGTTTTTCATTTCTAATCGTGTCCTTGTTTAGCGGTGCTAGTCATTTCTCAGGGCTGTTGGAGTGGCTGTCTATATCAGGCTGGATAAATGTTTGCCGAGAACCTCCCAAGCCTCCGCCATTTCTTTAACATAGCTATGACGTTGATAGGTGCGTTTTACCTTGTTTTCCTCTGTGTGGTTGAGGCAACGTTCAGCCACTTCAGGAAGCACGCCAATAGCAGTCATAATCGTCGCGCCTGTACGCCGTAGGTCGTGAGGCGTCCACTTTCCGCCTGGTAGCAACAATGCTTGGGCTTTGGCGCTACGTCGGCTCATGGAGCCTTGTTCCGGGAGGCGCTGGCGATCTCCTAGCTGCTTGGTTACCGTTTTAGGGCATACATGGTCAGTTATATAGGTGTTCGGGTAGCACCAAGGTGACAGGCTATTAATCTGCTTTACGCGCTTGAAGTGGCTAATGGCAAAGTCTGAAAGGGTGATGCTGTGCGATTTGCCGTTTTTACTATGCTCGGCTGGAATCACCCAAGTGCTTTGCTCCAGATCGATATGCTCCCATCGGGCGCTCAGGAGCTCACCAATTCGACAGCAGGTCGATAGGGCAATCCAGATTGCAGCTTCGGTGGTGACCAGCAGGCCTGCATCAGGGGCTTTCTTAGCAAGCAGCTTGATTTCATCATCACTCAGTACTCGATCGCGCTCGGTGTCTTTGCCACCTATCTTAGCTTTGCGAATACTGGCGCTGGGATCGTGCTCGATCAGGTCGCGGTCTACGGCAAAGCGGAACATTTGGCGCATAAGCGAAAAAACCATCTTGGCCATACGGTTTACACCGCGAGCGAGGAGGGCATCTGTCACCTCGGTGATATGACCCTTTTTCACATCAGCGACAGCTAAGTTGCCCAAGAAGGGCAGAACGTCCTTTTCAAACATCCGACGAGCCTCTGCACCCTTGTCCTTGCGGTTGATGAGATCAACCTTAGCCCATTGCTCGAATAGGTCAGTAACAGTCTTGCGTGCCGCCTGGCGAGCTTGCTCGGCTTCGGCTTCTGCTTTCTCGGCGGTGAGTCGTGCCAATTCACCATCTCGGGCAGCGATACGGGCAGCTTCCTCGGTATCCAGATGTTCACGTAAGTTGCGAGTTCCACTTTGGTAGAGGCGTGACCACTCTCCAGCTTTAGTTCTTGCTTCCTTGAGGGTAAGTCCATCAGTGCCAGTGGCGTCATATGCACCTATGGGCAGAAATACTCTTCCACCGCTGGTGTCGGTATACCTGAAGTAAAACAGGCGCTCGCCATCTGGGCGAAGACGTGCCATGAATCGGCCGCAGCCGCGAGGAGCATCCTCGATCAGCCAGGTAGGTTTGGCTGGTTTTGCGTTCATCTGTTTGTCGGTGATCGTCGCCACTTTCGCTTCCCCAGAAAGGCCAGGCTCCAGATGGTCACCGTTGGGTCACCGTTTCTTGCTGGCTTTGGTAGAATGCTATCGGAAGCGGTTGGACTGTGTAAACTGTGATGATCCAATGAATACAGTGCTTTAGGTGATTTTGTTGTATTTATTAAGACTGGCTTGGATTGCGGTTCACCTTTATGGGGTGCTAGGGGTAGAGTGTTCGAATCACTCCGTCCCGACCATATTTTTCAATGACTTAGGCCAATGTTTACAGCATTGGCCTTTTTCATGCGCGTGACTTTTGCGTGACTCGTCGATTTTTCATGTCTGCCTCCGCTTCTGTGAGTTCACGCCGCTTTTGGCCCTTTTTCGCGGTGCCTTTGGCATCAATCCTGTCTGATATTTCTCTTCCTTTCTCAGTTTTTTCGCATGTCAGATAGCCTTGCAAAACGGCCTGTTTCCGGGCGATTAGGGCGTTTATCCTCACCCGCTCCGCGACGCTAAACCCTGGAAGTTCAGTTCCGACTCTTCGTTCTTAAAGGTCACCATCCCAAATCAGCGAAACCGGCTGTACGTCACGCGTGCCGCGCCTTTGAAGACAAACGGAAGCAGCGAAAGCATCTTTAGGTCGGACTTCCGATTGTGCGCTAGGGAAACGGAACAGGGCGCGGGGAGGGCGCCTCCAGGCCCTGTCTGGTTGGTCAACCGATCTTGTATATTTACGGTGTCACTGATTGATACTGGCAAGTCCACGTTAGTGGGCTAAGAGATGACCAAGTCGGGTCGTCCAGAACTGGCGGATGCCAAAACCGTCGTTTCCGGCGGTCGTGGCATGCAGAACGGCGAGAACTTCAAACACCTGTACGCCTTGGCAGACAAGCTGGGCGCTGCTGTGGGTGCTTCGCGCGCCGCAGTCGACGCAGGTTTCGTACCGAACGACATGCAGGTCGGTCAGACCGGCAAAATCGTTGCGCCACAGCTGTACATCGCGGTCGGTATTTCCGGGGCGATCCAGCATTTGGCCGGTATGAAAGACTCCAAAGTGATCGTTGCGATCAACAAAGACGAAGAAGCGCCTAACTTCCAGGTGGCTGATTACGGCCTGGTGGCTGACTTGTTCTAGGCGGTGCCGCAATTGCAACAATTGATCTGAAACGTGAAGCGATGAGGTCAGGCGCTATGTTCGTAGCGTCTGGCGTACGGTCAGTTGTAGGAGCCTTTGCCTGGCATTTTGATCCCGTGCAGGTTCACTTTGCGATAGAGGGTGGCACGAGAAATCCCCATCTCTTGTGCCGCCAGTATGGGTTTCCACCGATTGCGCACCAGCGTGTCGATCAACGCCTGACGTTCCGGGCTGCCGGACACCGTTTCCTGACCCTTTGCCGGGGCACTAATGCCGAGGGTAGCAGGTAAGTCTTCCACACCAATGACGTGGCTTGTACAGACTGCGCACGCGTAGCGCAGCACGTGATGCAACTGACGCATATTGCCTGGCCAGCTGTAGTTCAAGAGCATTTCCAGCGCCGCTTCGCTCAGTTCGAGCCGCTCTCCCGAACGCTGGCACTCTTCATCCAGCAGCTTGTTGATCAGCGCGAGCTTGTCTTTGCGCTCACGTAGCGGCGGTATGTCGAAGCGCGCTCCACTCAAACGGAAATACAGATCTTCGCGAAAGCCCCCGGTTTCTACCAGCGTAGAAATATCACGGTGGCTGGCGCAAATGACTTGGATGTCGATGGACTGCGGCCGGGCACCGCCCAACGGGGCCACCTCACCCTCACTCAGGACTCTGAGCAGGCGTGTTTGCAACATCAGCGGCATATCCCCGATTTCATCCAGGAACAGCGTGCCACCGTCGGCTTGCTGCAGCAGGCCGCGCATGCCTTTGTTGGATGCGCCGGTGAACGCGCCAGCGGCATATCCGAATAGTTCACTCTCAATGAGGTTCTCGGGTATTGCCGCGCAGTTCACTGCAACGAAAGGCTTGTCACATCGCTTGCTCGCCGCATGCAGTTGCAAGGCGAAGTGTTCTTTGCCCGCTCCGGTCTCGCCATGAATCAGAACCGGCAGCCCGCGGTCCTTGACGCGCACGGCGAGCGCCAACGCTTGAGCAACCTTGGGATCGAGTGCTGAAGCCGCATTGCCAGCCATAGGCACACGGGTGGGTCTTCTTGGCACCTTGAGGCGCACATGCAGACCCATCGACGGCAAGTAGTGGATGCTGTCATCACCGGCGGCCGGTAGCCGCGCTGATGCGAAGGCTTCGTCGATATGAGTGGGGGTCCGGCCACAGCGCTGCAACAGCAGGCGTCGCGCGGCGGGGTTGAGCGCTTCGATGCGGCCATCACGGTCCCAGGCGAACAGGTACTGAGGCTGGCTGTCGACGTAGCCGGGCAGGGGATGGGCCCGTAACACCCACAGGTCCTGGGTGCTGTACATGAAGTAGGCATTTTCAAGGTCGCTGGCACTTTGGATAACCATCTGCCGAATCAGATGCTGGCTGCGCCGGTCATCCGGAGCGCGCACCGAAGATACGTCCAACACCGCCAGGATCTCGCCATTGGGTGAAAATATCGGTGCCGCCGAGCAGGTATTGCCGATGAACGCCGCGCGGAAATGATCATGCTTGTGCACGGTGACCGGCAGTTTGTCGATCAATACAGCGCTGACAGCTGTCGTACCTTCTTCCTTTTCCGACCAGCAGGTGCCGACGTCCATGCCGGAACGGCGGTACTCGCCGCGCAGGGTCGATTCGATCCGGTAGTCGACGGTGCAACCCAGCGTATCGGTGAGCATCACACAGTAATCGGCGTCTCGTACGCGGCTGTGCAGTCGCGACATCTCATCACCGGCCAAGTGCAGGAAATCGTCGACACGCTGGCGGTGTTCATTGATTTGGTGAGCCTCCAGAACCCTGGGGCCCTGCAATGACCCAGGGTCGAGTTTGTAATGCTGTATCGAGCGTCGCCAGGAATCGAGGATGATATTCGGCACCGGCAAGGTCGGGGCATTTCCAGCCGTGCGTAACACGCGATTCACATGTTCGACATGAACCTTAGACAAACCAGAGGACATGGTACCTCCGAAGATTGGATCTTATTTTTCTGTGAGGCTCATTAAAGGCGCGATGGCCGTCCCCTTCAAGCTGAATCGGTCAGCCGGTCCCGGTGAGACATAACATCTCAGCATTCGCAAGGGGACGTGAGGAGGGAGAGCCATTATGTCTTGGTCCCTCCCGCTGTTCTGTCCTCTCACTTAAGTACTCAACCGCTCTGTTACGGACCTTTCAGCCTGTTATTCCGGTATTGGCATTCGACTTGCTCTGACTGTCTCAGTGGGCCGCATGAGACGGCCGTATCTCAATAACAATAATGAACAGAGGCATCACATGAGCGAATCCAAAGCTGTCGATTTCTCCCTTATAGGTAAAGTTGCTCTGGTGACAGGTGCTGGACGTGGTATCGGGCAGGGCATTGCGTTAAGTCTGGCCCAGGCTGGCGCTGACCTGGTGCTCGCGGATTATGATATTGGCATCGCCGAAGAGGCCGCCGCGAACGTTCGCGCCCTGGGTCGTCGAGCTGTCGCCCTGCAAGTCGATGTCAGCAAGGCCGAGAGCGTCGCAAGCATGATTGAACAGGTCAGACAGGCATTTGGCCGTCTCGATGTGGCAGTCAACAACGCCGGTGTGGTCAGCCTCGGCAGGGTCGATGAATTACCGGTCAGCGAATGGGACCGGATCATGAACATCAACGCTCGCGGCGTATTCCTGTGCTGTCAGGCTGAACTCAAGCTGATGCGCGAGCATAAATTCGGGCGAATCATCAACCTGGCCTCGATTGCCGGTAAAGTCGGTTTCCCGGATCTGTCCCATTACAGCGCTTCCAAATTTGCAGTGATCGGCTTTACCAACGCCTTTGCCAAGGAAGTTGCCCGCGAAGGCATCACTGTCAACGCGCTCTGCCCAGGGGTAGTCGGCACCGGTATGTGGCGTGGTGGTGAAGGGCTTTCTGCACGCTGGGCCCTACCTGGAGAAACGGAAGTACAGTCCTGGGAGCGGCACCAGTCCAGCCTCCTGCCCCAAGGGGAAGCCCAAACTGTCGAAGACATGGGCCAACTGGCGGTTTACCTGGCCTGCGCGCCGCATGTCACTGGACAGGCGATAGCCGTCGATGGCGGCTTCTCGCTCTAGTTGAGCTAGCGGGAATGTACTAACCCGCTCACCCCCAATGTTGATAACCACTTTCCCTGGACGCTTAGTTAAGGGAGGCGGATGCGGCTTGCTTGCAGCTTTCAAAAACGCGCTGCCGTTATTGAAGTCTGCGGGCGCAATGACCGAAACAGGAGAACATAATGACAACTACAGTTCTGGCCAAACGTTCCGTTGGCACCGACATCATTAACTACGACGCCATAGTGATTGGCGCGGGCTTTGGGGGCATTTATATGCTCAAGAAGTTGCGCGATGAACTCGGTTTGAACGTTCGCGCCTTTGATAAGGCAGGCGGTATCGGCGGCACTTGGTATTGGAACCGATACCCGGGTGCGTTATCTGACAGTGAGTCTTTTGTCTATTGCTTCTCTTGGGATCGAGAGCTGTGCCAGGAGTGGGATATCACCACTCGCTATCTGACCCAACCGCAAATCTTGTCCTACCTGAACCACGCAGTTGATCGACATGACCTGCGCCGGGATATCCAACTGGAGACAGCAATCACCTCTGCTGTGTTCGACGAGCAAAGCAGTCGCTGGCTGGTCACCACCGATGACGGGCATCAATACAGCGCCAAGTATCTCGTCACGGCGCTGGGCCTGCTTTCAGCGACTAACGTTCCGAAGATCAATGGCCTTGATCAATTCAAGGGCCCTATGTACCACACGGCCAACTGGCCTGCCGATGCTGTGCTGAAGGGCAAGCGGGTAGGCGTCATCGGTACCGGCTCGACCGGTTGCCAAGTCATCACGGCCATCGCGCCAACGGTCGACCACTTGACTGTGTTCCAGCGTTCCGCGCAATACACCGTGCCAGTGGGTAATGGCCCGCTTAGCCCCGAATTTGTCGATGACATCAAGCGCAACTACGACGCCATCTGGAAAGAAGTGCGCTCCTCGCGGTTGGCGTTCGGTTTCCAGGAAAGCGACATTCCAACCATGAGTGTCGACGCTGCCGAGCGAAAAGCCATATTTCAGCGCGCCTGGGACGGTGGTGGCGGTTTTCGCTACATGTTCCAAACCTTTAATGACATCGCCACCAGCGAAGAAGCGAACCTCGCTGCCCAGGACTTTGTGCGGGGAAAAATTGCCGAAATCGTCAATGACCCAGAAACCGCACGCAAGTTGATGCCCCGCGACCTTTACGCAAAACGGCCTCTGTGTGACAGCGGCTACTACGCCACTTTCAACCGGGACAACGTGTCGCTGGTCGACGTTAAGGCCAACCCTATCGAGGAAATCACCGCCAAGGGCATTCGCACCTCGGACGGGGTGGAACACGAGCTGGATGTACTGGTCTTTGCCACCGGCTTCGATGCCGTGGATGGCAACTACAAGCGCATTGATATTCGCGGGCGCGACAATGTCTCGATAAACGATCACTGGGCCGACGGACCCTCCAGCTATATGTCGGTCGCCACCGCCAACTTCCCCAATATGTTCATGATCCTCGGTCCCAACGGTCCTTTCACCAACCTGCCGCCCACCATTGAAACCGAAGTGGAGTGGGTGTCCGAGCTGATTACCTTCATGGAAGAAAACGAGTTGGCATGCGTGGAACCCGATCCGCAAAGCGAACATGAATGGGGCGTGACCTGCCAGGAAATCGCCGATCAGACGCTGTTCGCCAAGACCGACTCTTGGATCTTCGGCGCCAATATCCCCGGCAAGAGCAACAAGGTTTACTTCTACATGGGCGGCTTGGGCGCATTCAGCGAACAACTGACGGCGGTAAAAAACGATGAATACCGCGGCTTCAAGTTCAAGGCCGTGAGTGTAGCGGACAAGCAAACGCAAAAAGCACTGCACTGATCGACAACCGCGAGACTGGCAAAAACGGTTGCACTCGCCTGCTGCGCCAGTGGCCAGGCGAGTGTTGAACGGGCGCAATTGCGCCGCACAAAGGAGAACCTGCAGTGATATTGAACAACCCTGAACTTTTGCGCCAACAAGCCTATATCGACGGTGAATGGCTGGCTGCCGACAACGACACCACCATCACCGTGGTCAACCCGTCGACCCATGTCACCATCGGCCAGGTCCCTCGCATGGGTAAGGCCGAGACCCGTCGTGCCATCGAGGCTGCCGAGCGCGCACTGCCCGCCTGGCGTGAGCTATCGGCGAAGGAGCGCGCCAACACGTTGCGCCGCTGGTACAACCTGATCATCGAGAATCAGCACGATCTGGCCCACATCATGACCCTGGAGCAGGGCAAGCCATTGCCCGAGGCGCTGGGAGAAATCACTTTCGGCGCGTCCTACATCGAGTGGTATGCGGAGGAGGCCAAGCGTGTTTACGGCGATCTGATCCCGGGTGCCGTGGACAAGCGCCTACTGGTCATCAAGCAACCCGTGGGTGTTTGCGCAGCCATCACCCCATGGAACTTCCCTAGCGCGATGATCACCCGCAAAGCCGGACCCGCGTTGGCGGCCGGTTGCACCATGGTCATCAAGCCGGCCTCTCAAACTCCATTTTCGGCATTGGCGTTGGTGTACCTGGCCGAGCAGGCGGGCATTCCAAAAGGAGTACTGTCGGTGGTGACCGGCGTGGCAGCGGAGATTGCAGAAGAGCTCACAAGCAACCCGGCCGTGCGCAAGATTTCTTTTACCGGTTCCACCGAAATCGGTCGCCAGATCATGGAAAAGTGCGCCCACGACATCAAGAAAGTCTCTCTCGAACTAGGCGGTAATGCGCCGTTCATTGTCTTTGAAGATGCCGATCTCGATGCTGCGGTGGAGGGCGCGCTGGCCTCCAAGTTCCGTAACGCCGGGCAAACGTGCGTCTGCGCTAACCGCTTGTACGTCCACGACAAGGTGTACGACACCTTCGTCGACAAACTCTCATCCGCGGTGGGTGCGCTGAAGATCGGCGACGGCTTTGCCGACGGGATCACTCTGGGTCCGCTGATCGATGGCAAGGCTGTTGCCAAGGTGCGCGAGCATATCGAAGACGCGTTGGCCAAGGGCGCGAAGGTCATCAAGGGTGGCGCGGTGCATTCCCTTGGCGGCAACTTCTTCGAACCCACCATCCTGATCGATGTGCCTGACCATGCTCGGGTATCCAAGGAAGAAACCTTCGGCCCGCTGGCGCCGGTCTTCCGCTTCTTTGATGACGCTGAGGTCATCGCCAAAGCCAACGACACGGAGTTCGGTCTCGCGGCGTACTTCTACACCGCGAACATGGGCAGGGTGTTCCGCGTCGGTGAAGCCCTGGAATGCGGCATTGTCGGGGTTAACACCGGAATCATAAGCTCCGAGGCTGCGCCCTTTGGCGGTATCAAGGCGTCCGGTGTCGGCCGGGAAGGTTCCAAGTACGGTCTCGAGGACTACCTCGAAATCAAGTACCTGTGTCTGGCGGGCATCTAACCGGCAGTTAACCCGCCACTGTCCATTTTTCAATGAATCGCTTTCTCCGTGACCGCAACGGCATTGCCCTGCGGTCCAGTTAACGCTGTGTCGTAAAACATAAAAACAAGGATAAATCGACATGTACATCTCTTGGAAACTGCCGTTGGGGCTCGGGCTTCTTTCGTGCATTGCTTTACCCGTATCCGCCGCTGACCCTTCATCGCAGTGGGGGTCGGGAGATTGGGGAGGGGTACGCAGCGAGTTACTGGAAAAGGGTGTGGACGTCATCGTCGGGTACACCGGTGAAGCGGCCACCAATGTCCATGGCGGCTACAACCATGACCGCACCGCACGCTACACGGCGCAGTGGGCCCTGGGGACGCACCTGGATCTGCAAAAACTGCTGGGCTGGAATGACGCAGAGTTCCAGTTATTGGTGACCGAGCGCAACGGCAACAACCTCTCTAATGATCGGGTTGCTGATCCACGTACGGGCCAGCTCAGTTCCGTTCAGGAAGTGTGGGGCCGGGGACAAACCTGGCGCCTGACCCAGATGTGGTATCGACAAAAGTTTTTCGACGGCGCACTGGACCTCAAGCTGGGGCGCCTGGGGGTCAACGAAGACTTCAACAGTTTCCCTTGTGACTTCCAGAGCCTGTCGTTCTGCAGTGCACCCATCGGCAACGTCGCCGGTGATGTCTGGTACAGCGGTCCCGTCAGCCAGTGGGGAGGGAGGGTTCGTTACAACATCGATGAACAGTGGGCGGTGCAGGTCGGGGTGTACGAGCAAAACCCTTCGAACCTGGAGACCGGCAACGGCTTCAAACTCAGCGGCAGCGGTACCAAAGGCGCGCTGGTGCCCGTAGAGGTGATCTGGAAACCGACGCTGGGTAGCGAAGCGCTGCCGGGGGAATACCGGTTGGGCTACTACCACAGCAGCGCCAGCGCCAATGATGTGTTTGACGATGTTAACGGCGATCCGCAAGGGTTGAGTGGCCAGGCGCCCAAATCCCGCAGCAGCAAACATGGCGCGTGGATCATGGGCCAGCAGCAACTCACCTCCCATCACGGTGATACGTCACGTGGCTTGAGCGTTTTTGCCAGCGTGACCGTCCACGACAAGGCCACCAGCGGCATCGAGAGTTTCCAGAACATCGGCGCGGTCTACAAAGGCCCGTTCGATGCCCGGCCTAAGGATGACATCGGCCTGGGTGTCGCTCGGCTACTGGTCAACGATGCCGTGACCAAACGCCAACGCCAGATCAATGAAAGCACGGGCATTGACGACTACGACAACCCGCAATACGTCCCCGTCCAGCACAGTGAATACAACATTGAGCTCAACTATGGCGTTCATGTCACCGACTGGTTGACCGTGCGCCCGAACGTGCAGTACGTCCGTAATCCAGGCGGCGTTTACGAAGTGGATAACGCTCTGGTCGCAGGCGTGAAGCTCCAGGCGAGCTTCTAAGCGTTTGACTCATTAGCCCGTCTGCTAAAGCGGCGTTTTTATACGCAATTGAACATTGTAGCGTCGGTGTCAGAGCAGTAAGTACTCGCTGTCTAATTTCCCCATAACGATTGAGAAGGAAAACTAAAATGAGTAAATCCCAGGGAAAAGTTGCTTTTGTTACCGGTGCAGGTCAAGGGATCGGTGAGGCCATTGCGTTGCGATTGGCGTCAGATGGTTTTGCGGTGGCCTGTGCTGATATGAATATTGAAACCGCACGTCATGTTGCTGAAAGAATCAAAAAAGAGGGCGGGAGAGCCTTGGCGATAAAAGTTGATGTGGCCGATCGCGATGATGTCTTCAGCGCCGTGCAGGAAGCGGTGGATGGTCTGGGCGATCTACACGTTGTCATCAATAATGCGGGTATTGCGCCTATTGCTCCCATTGAATCTATTACGCCAGAGATTTACAGGAGAACGTTTGATATCAATGTGGGTGGTGTTTTATGGGGTATACAGGCCGCTGTAAATGCATTCAAAACGTTGGGGCACGGTGGCAAAATCATCAGTGCCTCCTCGCAGGCAGGTCATGTCGGGAATCCAGACTTGGCTGTGTATGGTGGGACTAAATTTGCAGTGCGTGGTATCACCCAAACGGCGGCCAGGGAGTTGGCCCACCTCGGCATTACGGTGAATGCATATTGCCCTGGTATTGTGAATACACCCATGATGCGCAAGGTTGCCCAAGATGTGGCGGACAATGCTAATCAAAGCGTTGAGTGGGGAATGGAGCAATTTGCCCAGCATATTGCGTTAAAGAGACTTTCTCAGCCGGAGGATGTTGCTGGCTGTGTTTCATTCTTGTCCGGCCCTGATTCTGACTATATGACAGGTCAGGCCGTAATTATTGATGGTGGAATGGTATTTAATTAAGTCTTGACTAGCCGCTGTGCACTACCGAAGAAAAATAAGCCCCGGGCAGGCGTCGCCAATCAATCAAGCTGATTGACGACGCCGTGTCCAGGTCTGAAGCGTTGACGGTGGGCTGACGTGAACCGTTACGCTTGCCTGAACGCAAACTGCCAACGCCCTGGAGCTTCCCAGTGCGTCGGCAGGCTTTGAGTCTGCAGGTGCTTACGCTTTGTTGGATGCCTTTGCCGCAAAGGCGCCATCACCCAGCAACGCTACAACCAGTGCCGTTACGGACAGGTAGACAGGATATTCCCAGCCGCCATTGGCGTTGGTGAAGCTCCAGCCATTGCCGAAGTGGACGGTCGCGGCAACGAACAGTTGAACCACTGCCAGAGCGGCTACCCAGCGCGCATAGATACCCAGCACCAGCATCAAACCGCCGATGACTTCAAAGGCCATGACCGGGTAGGCCAGGAAGCCTGGGAAACCAATGGATTCAAAAAAGCCTGCGGTACCTGCCGGGGTAAACACCAGCACTTTGGTAAGGCCGTGGGCAATGAACATGATGCCGAGAGCCAAGCGCATTACGAAGGCGGCGTATGGAGCGGTACGTGAGTCGATCATGGTGCAGTTCCTTTTGTTTATTTGGAAAGTGACAACGTGTTGGTCAGCCATTGCGAAAAATCGGCCAGTTCTTCAGCGACAATCTCGTGGGCCATGTCGTAGAAATGTGTTTCGTGGACGACGCCGATTCGATCCAGCCAGGCGTCCGCCTCTTTCGCCCAATCCACCGGCAGGACGTTGTCCTGATGACCGTGGGCGATGAAGGCAGAGACCGACTTGAGCCGATCGGCTGAAGCGATCCGGGGATCAAGTTCGCGCAGCATCCGGCCACTCAATATCGCGAAACCTGCAACCAGCTCGGGCTCGGTGACCCCAAGGCTTGCACTCATGATGCCGCCTTGGCTGAAGCCGGCGATCACGGTCGGCAGCTTGGGCTGCGCCTCTATGAAGCGCTGCAAGAGTTGCCGGCTGGATTCCGCCTGCTCTTGATTGAACGAAGGGCCGCTGCTGGTGAAGTTCACCTGATACCAAGCGAAGCCTTGTGGGCCAACCTGCAACGGACCGCGGAGCAGAATCACTTCCAGCTCCTCGGGCAGCGATGCGGCCAATGACGCGAGATTCGCTTCATTTGAACCGACGCCATGCAGCAGAAGCAGGCGACCCTTGGGCGCCGAAGTACGGCTCCCTTTGCGGAAAAACAGGCCCGTTTGCGGCTCGCGAGCGGCTTCGGAAAAAGAGGTATCACGCATGATCTGTAACGCCTTGGCTGGGTTGAGTGGAGTCGAATCCACCAGGGTTGTTCGAAGAAAACAGGTAGCTGTCCATCGCCAGTACGCCATAGCTCACGCCGCCTTCCAGGACACGAGTCTCATAGTGTTCGCCGGCCGCGCCGAGGGCGATGAGCAACGGTAAAAAATGCTCATCAGTCGGGTGGGCACGTTCGGCTGAAGGTGCGTGCTGCTTATAGTCCAGCAGGAAATCGGTGTTGCCCGCCTGCAGGGCTTGGGCTGTCCAGGCCGCAAACTCTTTCACGTAATCGGCCCCATGGCGGGCCGCGCCCCGAAACTCATACAAGTTATGGGTCAGGCTTCCGGAAGCCACGATCAGCACATTCATATCTCGCAGTGGCTTGAGGGCTTGGCCCAATTTCCAGGCCTGGTGGGTATCGAGGCTGGCAGGCATCGATACCTGAACGACTGGAACGTCTGCCTCAGGGGCCAGATGCAGCAGCGGTACCCAAGCGCCGTGGTCCAGACCTCGGCGGGCGTCAAGCCGCGACTTCCATCCCGCATTCTGCAGCAGATCCACGATATGAGCGGCCAAGGCTGGAGCACCGGGTGCTGGGTAGCGCAACTGGTACAACGCGTCGGGAAAACCACCGAAATCGTGAATGGTTTCAGGAGCGATGCTCGCTGTAACGCTGATTTCGCCACGCGTCATCCAATGCGGGGAGAGGATGACGATGGCATCAGGTCGCGGCAGTTCGCGACCGAGCTCGGCCAGACCTTGACCCGCCAGGCCAGGCTCGATGGCAAACATCGGAGCACCATGAGACACAAACAACAGGGGGAACGAAGTGTTCATGGTGAATACTCCTCAATGATTACTTGTTAAGCCAGACAGGGGCGATGGACGCGCCCAGACCTGCGCCGTAGCCGAGGTAGATATTCAAGCCTGCCAATGGCTCCAGATAACGGGCATTGATCAGTGCACCCGCGTCAACCGTGTTCCAACCCAGGCTTTGTGCCAAGGCGGTCGCGGTCTGTTTGGCCCGCTCGCTGTCGCTGGCGACAAACACACTGCCGCGCTGGTCATTAGCGAATGTAGGGCCGTCGGCAAGCACTTGGGCGAAAAGGGTGTTGAACGCTTTAACGACATGGGCTTGAGGCACTGCTTTGGCAATTTCCTCGCCCGCGCTGGTGATGTGCCCAATGGTCAGCGACATGTAGTCGGCGCTCAATGGGTTGGTGATGTCGATAACCACCTTGCCCTGCAGGTTGCCCAAGCTTTGCAGCGCTTTGGCGGCATCTTCGTAGGCGGTTGCAACGACAACGACGTCGCTGTCACCCAGTGCCTCGGCAGCCGGATAGGCGCTGACATTGTCAAACTGAGCGGCCAGGGCTTTGGCCTTGTCGATGTCGCGGCCCGTGATACGAACGATATGGCCAACGCTGGACAGCTGTTTTGCGAACGCCGAACCCATGTTGCCGGTACCCACTACTGTGATTTTCATAGCGACCTCATTTGCATTGATGTGCGTTTCGATGGGCTCAGTTTATAGGTTGAGATATTGAGATAAATAAGGCCAAATGCGACTAACCGTTCCACTTATCGAGACAATGATGGACAGAGCGCTGGAGATGCAGGTCTTCTGCACCGTGGTCGATAAAGGCAGCTTTGTCGGTGCGGCCGAGCCCCTTGGAATGTCCAAGGCGGCCATCTCGCGCTATGTGAGCGGCCTTGAAGAACGACTCGGTGCGCGGCTTCTGCACCGCACGACTCGACGTCTTTCACTGACGGAGGAGGGGCGCCAGTTTTACCACCAGGCGCGTGAAGTCCTGGCGCTCATGGATCAGGCCGAGGAGGCCGTATCGTCCACAGCACCGGAACCCAGTGGCGTTTTGAGGGTGAATGCACCGGTCAGTTTCGGTGTGCTGCACTTGGCGCCGCTATGGGGCGACTTCATGAAGGCCTACCCCAACGTTGAGTTGGACATCAGCTTGAACGACCGGCTGGTGGATCTTGTGGAGGAGGGGTTCGATGCCGCTGTTCGCATTGCCCGCATGGAAAACTCGTCCCTGGTAGGGCGCCGTCTAGCGGGCACGCGGATGTGCTTGTGTGCCTCGCCCGACTATCTGGCGAGCCACCCTCAAGTGCGCACCTTGGCGGATCTGACACAGCACGGGGTGATTGCCTACACCCACTTCGCCAGCGGCAATGAATGGCAGTTCCAGGGCCCTGACGGCAGCGAAAGTGTGCGCACCCGCTCTATCGTTCGCTGCAACAATGGTGATACCTGCCGCAGTATTGCCTTGGCGGGTGGCGGTATTGCCTTGCAGCCCAGCTTCATGGTGGCCGAGGATTTGCGGGCGGGGGACCTGGTGGAGATTTTGCCTGAGTACCAGTCGGTCGAACTGGGCATCTACGTGGTCTATCCCACACGCAAGCACTTGGCGACCAAGGTCCGGGTGCTGATCAATTTTCTGGCTGAGCGATTTGCCCACCCTCAATGGGAGCAATAGTGGGCATTTCGCCGGGCACAGTCTGACTCAGCCCTTATCCAGAAAGCCCCGCAGGTCGCTGGCGAACTTTTCCGTGTTCTTCAATGCCAGGAGTGAACGTCTTCGCCGAGCAGCGAGAGAAGCGATTGGTTGTTCAGTGGGTGGTTCAAAGTAACGTCCCATTCAGTTGAAGAAATGGCGCAGTTGATTCAGGGCGCGAGGGGGCGCCTCTTCACCCATGCCGGCGCTTATTGACGTTGATCAGAGGCTGCGTACAGGTTTACGGCGATGCAGAGTGCCAAAACCAGCGCTGAAAACAGCATTGCGGTGGATAGCCCGGCGGAAAAAGCGGCCTTATCCGAATGGGCGATCATCGTGCCGAAGACCGCGACGCCTATCACTCCGCCCAGTTGCCGCGCGGAGGCCATCAGGCCGGAGGCGATGCCCGCGTCGTGCTGCGTGACCGAGGACAGCATCGAGTTGGTGATGGACGGTACTGACATGGCGCTGCCAATACCCACCAGCATCAGCGCACCATTGAGCAACCAGAGCGAGGTGTTGGAAGTGGTTTGCGAAAGGGCGATGAACCCGACGACCTGAACCGTGAAACCCGTCGTGATAATGCGAGTGGCACTGAACCGTTTGGCGAACCTTGACGAGAGCATCGTTGAAAGTGTCAGCACCGCCGTCAGCGGGATGAATGACAACCCCGTTTTGAACGCGTCGTAGTGCAGGAATGTTTGAAAGTAAATGCTGAAAACAAAGACCGTTCCATAAAATGTCAGATTGATCGCAGCTCCTGCGAGCGCCATGCTCCCCAGCACTTTGTTTTTGGCCAGGTGAGCGGGCAGCATCGGATGTTTTACCCGCCGCTCAATCAGAATAAATGCCACTGCACAGGTCACGGCAATTGCCATCGCGGTGAGTGTTTCGCTTACCCAACCTTTTGCACTGGATTCGGTCAAGCCATAGGTCAGTGATGCCAGGCAAATCGCAACACTGATTTGCCCTGGAATGTCGACGTGCTTATCAACCCGAGGAGAGGCAGGGGCGTAGTGCAGGATCAGCCCGATCGCCAGCAGGCCGATCGGAATATTAAGCAGAAATACGCTTCGCCAGCCGAAGTACTCGATCATCAGGCCACCGATCACGGGACCGGCCGCCAGTGCGATACCCCCACAGGCGCCCCAAAGCGCAACAGCGGCACGACGTGCATCAGGGTCATGAAATGACACGCGGATCAGGGTGAGTGATGTCGGTATCAGCAAGGCCGCGCCGATGCCCTGGACGACGCGCATGGTGATCAGCATGGTCATGCTGTCGGCGAGAGCACAGCCAACGGAGGCGAGGGTAAAGATAGCGAAACCCGCGGCAAAGACGGATTTTGCCCCCCACTTGTCGCCCCATGCGCCCCCCAGGACGAGCAAGGCAGAAAACGGCAGCGCGTAGCTGTTAATGACCCACTGCAGGCCTGTGAGGTCAGTGCCGAATGCGCTCTTAAGGGCGCCAAGGCCGACGTTCACGACGCTGACATCTAGTTGAACGACAAGAAACCCCAGACAGGCAGCGGTCAGAATCGCGCGTAACGAAGAGGGTGATTTGGATATAGCGGTCACTGCTTCACAGCCCCAGGCATGTCGTGGTTGTGAGTCCATCAGCCACCGCCAGCGAAGTCAGGGCGTGCCTGGCTATCGCTGGCAGCATTCGCTTACACGAACTGCAGAACGTCGTTAACGGCTTTACGAGGCTTTTGCGGCCAGTTGGCCGAGCCGGGATAGCCCACGGTGATCAACATCACCGGAATCTCAGTCGCGGAGAGACCAAATGCCTGCGCAACTGCCGACTGGTCGAACCCGATCATTGGCGTCGAAACAAGGCCTTGGCCCTTGGCGGCGAGCATCAGAGTCATGGCGGCCAGTGAGCCTGAGCGGATCGCTTCGTCGCGTTGTAACTGCGGGTTTTCCTGGTACATGCCTTGAGCGGCGCCCACCCACATGTCGTAGATCGCCTGGTCAATGATGCCGGCATCCAGCGTCGGCTTCAGGGCTGAAGGCAGGGTTTCATGAGGATTGAGGGTGCCGCAGATAATAAAGGTCACGGCTGCATCCATGACCTTCTGTTGACCGTAGGCCAATGGCAGCAACCGCGCCTTTGCTTCGGTGCTGCGGACTGCCAGGAACTTCCAGTTTTGAAGGTTGAAGGCGGAGGGGGCGTGTGTAGCCAGATCGATCAGGTCGGTGACCTGTTGATCCGTCAGCTGGCGTTCAGTGTCGTAGCTGTTGGCGGAAATTCGGGACTTAATAATGTCAGCAATACCGGACATGGTGATCTCTGTGTGGGAAAGGGGATGCGCGCAGTCCCGGTTGTTGCCGTCGAGCCTGCGCTGTCAATGAACTTAGCGGCTGAAGCCGTCGAACGGGGTCATGTACACCGCCCCGAACGGGTCCAGGCGTTTGCGGACTTCGGCATCCGGTGTGCCATAGACCACCAGACTGGTCACGGTGCACAGTTCGAGGAAGCGCTTGCCGAAAGGCGCAAAGGTGGTGTCTACGTGGCTGACGACGGCATCGGCTTTATAGCGTTCAAGGATGTGAACGGTGCTGTTGTCTTGGTTGACGCTGTATTCGTAAACCAGCGTGTCAGGCTCGGTGCTGGTGGCTGCCACGATGTTCGCGATCAGCGCCTTGAACTCTGGAAACTCGGCGGGTTTTACCGAGAGGGAGAACAGGCAGGAAATATGTGGGTGCATGGATAACGCTTCCGTCAGAGGCTTCATAAGAAGCCTGTTGAGGATGCATCGCTGGCCCAGCCGATGCATTCGGTGCTGATGGGGGTCAGGATTTCTCGGGCGCGTTCCCGAACAGTTTGCCGGCGCCAGCCCAGTCAGAAGCAGCAACGTCTTCAAAAATGACGTAGATATAGCTGGCATCGGTACCGGTGTGCTTAACGATGCTTTCGGTGATGTCTGCGGCAACAGCGGCTTTTTGCGCGTGTTCTTTACCTTCGAACCAGCTCACACGTACGACGGGCATGATGGTGTCCTCTTGGGGCATTGATCTGGAGAGAGGTGCGCGATGTGTCATCACGATCTGCACCGTTGTCTTTCTAGAACACATCCTACTGTTGAACATGCTAGCGATAAACGGCCTTAAACTATAATCTGGGTAGACTAAAATTCTACAATCGGCGAGCCGGCATGGTACCTATCGATTCGTTTCAGGGCGTCATCACATTCGTAGTGGCTGCGCGCTCGACCAGCTTCACCCAGGCAGCTGAGCGCCTGGGCCTGTCAAAATCCGCCGTAGGCAAAGCCATTGCGCGCCTGGAAGAGCGCTTGGGTACCCAGCTGTTTCATCGCACCACTCGCCGGATTTCCCTGACCGCGGACGGTGAGGCGTATTTCGTGGCGTGCTCTACCGCCCTTGAGGAAATTGGTGCTGCAGAGAGCGGATTGGGGCCCGGCGCTGGTGAGCCTTCCGGACGTCTGCGAGTAGACATACCTGTGGCATTCGGGCGTCGGGTCGTCGCCCCGTTGCTGTTTGAGATCGCCAACAAGTACCCGGCTTTGCAACTGAACTTGACGTTTTCCGACCACCTGGTTGATCCCTTCGAGGAGGGGATCGATTTGTTGGTCCGCTTCGGAGAACTGCAGGACACCAGCGGTCTGGTGGCGCGGCGGCTGACCCGACAACGCTGGGCCATTTGTGCCGCCCCCGACTACCTGACACGCTTTGGTGTTCCGCAGACCCTGGAAGATCTGAGCCATCACCGTTGCATTGTCGGGCATCGACGCGGCCAGCCGCTGTCATGGCGGGTCATGCAGGCGGGGCAGACCGTACGTTACGCGCCACCCTCGACCCATCAGATTGGCGACGGGGAAGCCATGATTCTCGCGGCAGTCGCTGGCACGGGCTTGTGCCAGATGCCACGCAGCCTGTTCCAGGAGGATATCGAAGCGGGCAGGCTGGTGGAGGTTCTGCAAGCGTATGAACCGGAAGCTGTCGATGTGCATGCCGTCTGGCCAAAGGTGTCCCATCTGCGGCCGAAGGTGAGGTACGTGGTCGATGAGCTGGTCAAGCTATGTGAGCATTGGCAGTGATACAGGCTGACGCCAGGTGAGTGCTATCGCTGGATGAGACCGCCACTCCGTCAACCCTAATCGCTCAATCGCTGAACAGATCAAACATCAGTTGCCTGAACCATTTGTTGGCCGGGTCCCGATTGTATTTACCGTGCCAGAACAAGTTGATGGCGATCTCGGGAAGCGGCAGAGGCAACGGCAGGCTCGTCAGCCCGAAGGGGCCCGTGCAGCTGTTGGCGAAACGTTCCGGCACTGTGGCGATCAGGTCTGTGTTCTGCAGGATATGGCCGACGGCGACAAAGTGCGGAACCTCCAGTCGAATGTCTCGTTTCAGACCGGCCCGCTGCATATGCGTATCGATCTCTCCATGCCCCGTGCTGGCGGCGATGATCCTGACATGCCCGAACTCGCAAAAGCTCTCCCGCGTCATGGGCTGTTCAGTGAGCGGATGGCCCTTGCGGCATAAGCACACGTAGCGATGGTGGAACAGGCGCCTCTGGTAGAAGCCCGCTTGCAGATCCGGCAGCAAACCGACGGCCAGATCCACTTCTCCACTAGCCAGGTTCTCGGAAAGTTCTGCATTGCTGCGCAATGTGCTGACCGATATCCCGGGGGCCTGTTTGAGCAGGGCGTCGATCAACCGTGGCACAAAGTAAACTTCCCCGATGTCGGTCATCGCCACGACAAAGCGCTTCTGGCTGGTCGCCGGATCGAACTCGTCATGGCGATTGATCGCGCCATGCAGGAGGCTGATCGCCTGAGAGACCGGTTCGGCCAGTTGAGCGGCGTAGGGTGTCGGTTGCATCCCCTTATTGGTGCGCACAAACAGCTCGTCGTTAAACGTGTTCCGCAAACGCTTGAGCGCATTGCTGACGGCGGGTTGAGTCAGCCCAAGGCTCTCGGCCGCAGCTGAAACACTTCGATCCACCAGCAATTGGTGAAAGATCACCAGCAGATTCAGATCCAGTTCACGCAGATTCATCGCGACTTTTCTCGGCTTGGAGGCGGCTCTTGAAAGTTAATAAATATTCAGGTTGGTGATAGTGTGTATGGGGTTGAGGGCATTTATCAATGACTTGTGAATAGTCATGATCGGACTATTCCAAAAACAACACATAAGGTTTCCCCCATGAGTAGCCCTCATTCTGTCTTGCAAGTGGGCATTGTCGGCGGTGGCATCGCTGGCGTTGCCTTGGCACTGGATCTTTGCCGTCATCAGCATCTGGAAGTGAAATTATTTGAATCTGCTCCCGCCTTCGGCGAGGTCGGCGCAGGCGTGTCCTTTGGTGCGAACGCCGTCAGGGCCATCGAAGGACTTGGTGTCGGAAAACCCTACGAACTCATCGCTGACCGCACCCCGCAACCGTGGCAAGACATCTGGTTTGAATGGCGTCGAGGCGTCGATGCCGGTTATCTAGGTGCCAGCGTTGCCCAAGGCGTCGGTCAGTCCTCCGTTCACCGCGCAGATTTCCTCGACGCCTTGGCAACGCAATTGCCAGAAGGCATCGCCTGCTTCGACAAACGTGCGGTTGGCGTCCATGAGATGGGGGACAGGGTCAGCGTTCAGTTCACCGACGGCACGGACTATCAGTGCGACCTTTTGATCGCCGCCGACGGTATCAAATCCTCGATTCGCGACTATGTACTCCAGGGGCTGGGTCAGCCTTTGGTCGCGCCGCGATTCAGCGGGACCTGCGCCTATCGTGGAATGATCGACAGTGAGCAACTGCGCGCCGCCTATCGCGCTGCGGGTATTGATGAACACCTGATCAACGTCCCACAAATGTACCTGGGGCTCGACGCCCACATCCTCACGTTCCCGGTCAAGCAGGGCCGATTGATCAACGTGGTTGCATTCGTTTCTGATCGCACTGACCCCAACCCGGTATGGCCGCAAGACACACCGTGGGTCAAAAGCACCAGCCAGGCCCAGATGCTGGAAGCATTCTCTGAGTGGGGTGATGCCGTTCGCGTGCTGCTCGAGTGCATTCCCGCGCCCACCCTCTGGGCACTTCACGAACTGGAGGAGCTTGCAGGCTACACACATGGTCGCGTAGCGCTGATCGGTGACGCCGCCCACGCGATGCTCCCCCATCAAGGAGCCGGTGCAGGGCAGGGGCTGGAAGATGCCTGGCTACTCGCGCGCCTTCTGGGGGACCCTCGTGTGCTTGAAGGTGGCACCCAAAACGTACTTGAGGTGTACGACGCTATCCGCAGACCTCGCGCCTGCAGGGTTCAGCGAACGTCCTGGGAAGCCGGCGAACTCTACGAGTTTCGAGACCGTCAGGTCGAAGATCAAGAACCTCTTCTGTCGACAACCCTGGCCAGTCGTTTCGACTGGCTGTGGAACCACGACATGCAATCGGACCTGGCAGAGGCTCGCACCCGACTCGGGTGGGCAGAGGCCATTTGATTGCGCTCCTGCAATGCGCCCGTTTCCTGAGGCTGGTGCGCGACACCCACAATAAAAACAGGTAATACCTCGATGACTGTCCGTATTTCCAATACCGCACCAATGCTTGAGCTGTTCCAAGACGCAGCAGGGCTGAAGAATGCCGCTGGCAACCCGCGCAACAAGCAAATCGTGTTACGTATCCTGCAAGAGACCGCCAGGCTTATTGAAGAGCTGGACATAAGCGACGATGAATTCTGGGTAGGTGTTGAATACATCAACCGTCTCGGCAAAAGCAACGAAGCGGGGCTGCTGGCGGCAGGTCTGGGCGTTGAGCACTTTCTGGATCTACTTAACGATGCCAAGCAAGCCGAAGCCGGGCGCACCGGAGGAACACCGCGCACGATTGAAGGGCCTTTGTACGTAGCCGGCGCGCCGCTCAGTCAGGGCTATGCCCGTATGTATGATGGTGCCGAGGATGATGTCGCGACGCCTATGTTTGTCGAGGGCCAGATCCTGGATCTGCAAGGGCAGCCGATCGCTGGTGCCCTGGTAGACCTGTGGCAAGCCGACAGCCAGGGCAACTATTCCCACTTCGATAAAAGCCAATCCGAATTCAATTTGCGCCGGCGCATCGTGACCGACGCCGAGGGACGTTATCGCGCCAGAAGTATCGTGCCGTCGGGCTACGGCTGTAACCCTCAGGGTCCGACCCAGGAGTGCCTCAACCAATTGGGCCGCCATGGCCAGCGCCCGGCGCATATCCACTTTTTCGTATCCGCCCCGGGCTACGAACACTTGACCACGCAGATCAACCTGTCCAACGACAAATACCTCTGGGATGACTTCGCTTACGCCACCCGGGATGGATTGATTGGTGAGGTGCACTTCATCGATGACCAAGCCTTGGCTGCTGCCCATGAAGTGGCAGGACGTTTTGCACAATTGTCATTTGATTTTCAGCTGCGCCCGGCAGCCAACCCTGAAGCGGAGCAACGGAGCAACGGAGCAATCGCCCGCGTGCTTTTCAAGAAGAGTAAGCCAAAGCGGCATACCCAGAAAAACTTATTCAAGAGGATAAAGGCATGTCCACAAGCGATCTCACAGCCATCGAAGTAACCGTCGCCGTGTTGCGTGAAGCAGGTGGCAAGCTCCATCTTGAGCGCGCAAAGCTGGCCGCCCCGCGTGCCGACGAGGTCCGCGTGCGTGTCGTGGCTACAGGTGTTTGCCACACCGATATGGTCGTTCGTGATCAGCTCTTTCCTACGCCGTTGCCAATCATCTTGGGCCACGAAGGTGCGGGCGTGGTTGAGGCGGTGGGCGCCGCGGTAACGACCATTGTTCCTGGCGATCATGTGGTCATGACTTATATGTCCTGCGGCTTGTGCCTGCCCTGCGAGACCGGGCATCCCGCACATTGTTCCCATATGCATCCGCTGAACTTCGGTGGCGGGCGCCTCGACGGCAGTACTTCCACCTGCAGCTGCGACACCGATGCTCCGATACATGACCACTTCTTCGGCCAGTCGTCTTTTTCGACTTACGTGATCGCCAACGAGCGCAATGTCGTGAAAGTGCCCAAGCATGCACCGCTCGAATTGCTGGGCCCGCTGGGGTGCGGCATTCAGACAGGCGCAGGTTCGGTACTCAAGGCTCTGCAGGTAGAGGCGGGAGCCAGTTTCGCCGCCTTCGGTGCTGGCGCGGTGGGCCTGGCCGCAGTTATGGCCGCCAAGGTTGCCGGCGCCACCACCATTATTGCCGTCGACGTCACACCAAGTCGCTTGAGCCTTGCGCTTGAAGTGGGTGCCACCCACGTGATTAACAGCAGGGAAGAAGACCCGGTTCAGCGCATTCGCGAGATCACTGGCGGCGGGGTGAACTACAGCCTGGAATGCTCGGGCCGCGCAGAAGTATTGCGTCAGGCCATCGACGCCCTCACCACGCTGGGCACGTGCGGGATTGTAGGGGCGACGAAAATGGGTACTGAGGTCGCGTTCAACATCAACGACGTCATGATCCCCGGCAAGCGAATCATGGGCATTGTCCAGGGCGATGTGGTCGCCAACGCCTTCATTCCCACCCTCGTCGAACTGCACCTGCAAGGTCGCTTCCCGTTTGACAAGCTATGCCGGTTCTACGCGTTTGACCAGGTCAACACAGCGATGACCGACAGCGAAAGCGGTATCACGATCAAACCGATTCTACGCATGCCGGCTGCGGCCGACCTGGCGTGATTGTTCAGGCTCATTAAAGGAACCCAAGATGAATGTTCAGCTCGTAATCGACAATACCCCGCAAGATGCCTCGGACGGTAAGACCTACCAGCGTGTTGACCCTGTCAGCGGCAAGGTTGTCACTACCGGCGCCGCCTGCAGCGTCGAAGACGCCCGGCGTGTTGCGGCCTCTTCGCAGCAGGCGTTCAAAACATGGTCGAAGGTCGGTCCTACCGAACGTCGTCGTCTGTTGCTGGCGGCAGCCGATGTACTGGAAAGCAAGATGGACCTTTTCTGCAGTGTCATGGCAGAAGAGATCGGTGCTTCCCAGTTATGGTCGCAGTTCAATGTGGGGGCTTCCGCCAACCTGCTCCGTGAAGCCGCCGCACTCACGACGCAAATCAAGGGTGAAACCCTTGCCACCGACAAACCTGGCACTTTATCGGTAACCCTGCGTCAGCCCGCCGGTACGGTATTGAGCATCGCGCCATGGAACGGCCCGGTCATCCTGGGCACCCGATCCATCGCCTACCCGTTGGCGTGTGGCAATACCGTCATTTTCAAAGGCTCGGAAAATAGCCCGCGCACCCATGAGTTGCTGGCGCAGGCCTTCTATGAAGCGGGCTTTCCGCCCGGCGTGTTGAATTTCATCATCTCTGCGCCCGAAGATGCCGGTGCTGTGACGGAAGTGTTGATTGCCCACGATACGGTTCGCCGAGTGAACTTCACCGGTTCGACCAAAGTGGGCCGGATGATTGCCCAGACCAGTGCGAAACACCTTAAACGCTGCCTTCTGGAGCTGGGCGGCAAGGCGCCGTTTATCGTGCTCGATGATGCCGACCTGGATGGCGCAGTCAATGCCGCAGTGTTTGGCGCCTTTCTGTACCAGGGGCAAATTTGCATGTCGACCGAACGGTTCGTTGTCGATGAAGCCGTGGCGGACGTGTTCGTTGCGAAGTTTGCGCAGCGTATCCGCGGTCTTGAGCACGGTAACCCGGTGACCAATCCAGCCAGCGTAGTGGGTCCGGTGATTTCCCAGGGCTCCGTGCAGCGCATCAACCAGTTGCTTGACGATGCCATCGGCAAGGGCGCCAATATTGTTGTAGGTGGGCTGGCGGATCAGGCTCAAATGGCGCCGACGCTGGTGGACCGAGTGTCCTCGGCGATGGAGATCTACGATGAAGAAACCTTCGGCCCGGTCACTACTGTGGTGCGAGTCAAAGGCGCCGAGCAGGCGCTGGAAGTCGCCAACGACACCGCGTTCGGCCTGTCATCGGCGATTTTTAGCCGCAATGTCAGCCTCGCCCTGGACCTCGCCAGCCGGTTGGACGCGGGTTGCGTGCATATCAACGGGGCCACCGTGCAAAACGAGCCCCAGGCACCCTACGGCGGCATGAAGAACAGTGGCTATGGCCGGTTCGACGGCAGCGCCGTTATCGACGAGTTTACTGAAGTGAAGTGGGTCACGGTCGAGCCCTCCGACCAACTTTATCCGTTCTGACGTCAGGTCACGGTGATCGGCTCTGAGGAGCCGGTTACCGACACTCCTTGCTTTTGACGACGACACCCTTGCGCCAAGCGGTACTGGATCAAGCTAACAATTGCTCTTTAGGTTTGCTTATGCACGCTCAAGCGCTGGAGCTTCATTTACTTGAAGGTCTTTTGCAGCATGGAAATGATCAGTGCAATGGCGGCGACTACGATGACAGCCCAAAAGTATTCCATGCTTGCGACCAGGGTTGATTGTTGGTGCAAGGATTGTGCAAGCGTCGACACTGAAATCTGACTGGCTGGGCCCGCGCCTACGGCAGGGGTGAGTGCTTGAGTCAGCATCTGAGTCTGTTCCAGATAGAGCGGATCGCCTGAGCTGAAATGCCCGTTGAGGTTGTTGTATTGCAGGGTGGTGCGCCATTGCAGAAACAGGGTGGCAACGGTGGTGCCGAGTGCCATGGCAATCTGCGCCAGCATACTTTTGATCTGATAGGCATGGGCGAACAGCGTGTCATGGTGTGTCACGTCACGAAATGTCTGCATGGCCGCCGTGGCGAGCACCAGCATCACGAAGCACCCGTTAAGCACCAGCGCAGGCAAGATGTTCGACCACATATTGGCGTCGGGCGTCAGGGATGACAGCAGCATGCCAAAACTGATCAGGGCAACGAATCCGGCCACGAAAAACTTCTTGGGAGCCGGGTACTTTGGAATGACGATGGCCATGACGATCCATGTCAACAGCGCACCAGCCAAGCCGAAGGCCTGGAACGTACCGATGGTGTCCCAGGAATACCCCAGCGCCGTTTGCAGGAAGTACGGCAAAATGTAGTTGTTGCTGCCTAGCACAATGTAGGTGAAGCAGAACAACGCCACCCCGAGGATGTAGCGAGACTGCATCAAGTCCTTGACCTTAAGGAAGGGCGCCTCTTTACCGTGTTCGGCGTGGAAGAAGATATACACGCCCAGGGCGGCCAGCAGCGCGAAGGCGAGGAGGATGAACGTCTCATTGTAAAAGTCGTAGTAGGAGCGCTGGAGCACATACAGCAGGAAGAAAGTACTGACGGATAACAACAGGATGTTCGCCGGGCTGGAGGGCGTCTGGTCATCTTCATGAATCGGTGTGTTGGGTAAAAAGCGAGTGCAGAGCACGGCCGCCGCCGACGCACCGGCGATCAGTAGCCAGAAGATCGCGTGCCACGTGTCCTCGACCACCACCAGTGATGAAAGAAAGGGCGCCGCTGCCGTACCGCTGGCCAGCCCCGTGGCGAATACTTTTACCCCGACGAAACGCCCGGGACCCGGCGGGAGCAGGTTGACCATCAGGCGCGCCGAGGTCATGAACGATGCGCCGCCCAGCGCCATGACCACGCGGCCGGCGGTGAAGGTGGTGAGGTCACTGCTGACGCCGCACACAAAAGCCCCCAACACGTAAATGCTGATGGAGCCCAGCATGAAGTTGCGCCAGCCGAGCCGTTCCACCAACCAGCGCTGTTTTGAGATAACCACCACTGCGATACACGCATAGAGCGCTGCAATCAGGGTGAATTCTTCAGGGCTGGCGTCAATCTCACCGCGGATGGGGGCGGAGGCAAAGGCGATCATGCCTGCCTGCAGATACTCCAATGCGCACAGCAGCCCTACGGTGATCAACAAGGCGGCGTTTTTCCGGTACATGAGCTACCCCGTCAAGGTTTCAGATGCTTGGCATATTGGCCACGGTCATCGTTGGCGCTGATCACTTGCTCCACGACGTCATTGGCGTCCTTAAGCTCATTTTCAAAGACGTTGGTGCTGTAGGCCGGTTGCGCGGGCGTCTTTTTATTGAGCACCTGGCCACTGGTGTCGGTGGTATCTACGGACACGTGCATGGAGAGTCCGAGGCGCAGCGGGTTGGCGGCGATTTCCTCGGGTTGCAGGGCGATTCGCACTGGCACGCGCTGGGTCACCTTGATCCAGTTACCCGTGGCGTTTTGGGCGGGCATCAAGGAAAACGCACTGCCGGTACCGGCATCAAGGCCCACTATGGTGCCGTGAAAAACCACTTTGCGGCCGTAGGCATCGGCACGCAGCACTACGGGTTGGCCGATCCGCAAATCCTGGATCTGCGACTCCTTGAAGTTAGCGTTCACCCACACTTGATCAAGCGGAACCACCGACATCAGCGCCACGCCCGGATTGATGCGCTGGCCAACTTGCACGCTGCGTTTGGTGATCAGGCCGGTAACCGGCGAGTAGATTTGCGTGCGATGCAGGGAAATAAAGGCATCGCGTAAATTGGCCGCGGCCACCAGCACGTCGGGATGGGTGCGCAGCGTCGTATTGTCGACCATAGCCAAGCGAACGGCCAGTGCATGCTGGGTGCCGTCGAGGCCTGCCAGGGCGTTTTTGAGGACTTCCTCGGCATGGCTGATCTCTTCACGGGAGACAGCGCCGCTGGCGGCAAGTTGACTGCGCCGGCGGACGTCGTCCTGGGCCTTGCGCACGTCGTTCTGTCGTTGGCTGACCTCAGCTTCCAGTTGCTGCACTTGGTAATACTGGGTCCGCGCCTGACGCACGGCGCGGGCCAGGTTGGATTGGGTGCGTTGGTACTGGATCTCGGCATCAACGGCGTTGAGCGTGACCAGTGGCGCATGGGCATCGACATGGTCGGTGTTGTCGCCACTAATCACCGTCACGGTGCCGCTGACCTGGGAGGTCACCTGAACGATGTTGCCGTCCACATAGGCATCGTCGGTAGATTCGGTACCAAGTCCCAACAGGTGCCAGATTCCCAAGGTGGCCATTAACAGCACAATGCCGAGGATCAGCAGAAATTGGGGGCGATAGGAAGCTTTGGGTTGAGCGGGATGGACGGGGGAGGGTGTTTGGGTGGTCATGATTTATCAGCTACGGTTGGGAGTGCAGGGGCGGTGGTGGAGAACTCGGGGCGATAGCCGCCGCCCAGCGCCCGGCTCAAGTTGGCTTGCAGAGAAAGCGCACGGGACTGCAGCGTGACCAATTGACTTTTCTGGGTCAGTGTCGCGTTCTCGGTGGCCAGCACTTGCAGGTACGTTGCCAGCCCCGAGCCATAGCGCAGGTTGACTAAATCGGCCGCGGCCTGGGCTGTGTTGACCGCTTCAGTCTGTTGTACCAGGCGCTCTTTCAACCAACGCAGCGAAGACAATTGATCCGCAATGTCACGTAGCGCGTCGATGACGGTCTGGTTGTAGTTTTCAACGGCGAGGTCGTAAGCCGCATCCTGAGCATCCAGATTGCCGCGCAAGCGCCCACCCTCGAAGATGGGCAGGCTGATCGCCGGCGAAAAACCTAGAATTCGACTGCTGTGGTCGTTGAAGGTGTCGAACGCGAGGCTTTGCAGGCCAATAAAGGACGTGAGGTTCACGTTTGGGTAAAACCGGGCTTTGGCCACATCAATCTCATGCCCCGATGCCTCTACGCGCCAGCGTTGAGCGACCACGTCGGGACGGTGCCCGACCAACTCAGCAGGAATATTACTGGGTAGCGCGATGGTGCTGGTTGCCTGCATGTGGGGGCGGGCAATCGAGCGTCCACGATCAGGCCCCTTGCCGAGCAAAGAGGCGAGCTTGTTCTGGTTAAGCTCAATCACTTCTTTGAGGCCCGCAATATTGGCCCGGCTGGCGGGCAGCGAGGCTTGGGATTGCTTTATGTCGATCTGCGTGCCCAATTCGGCGGTAAAGCGCTGCTGCGTCAGCTGTTCGATGTGCACTTGCTGGTCGAGTAACGCTTGAGCAACGTCCAGTTGCTCATAAGTGTCCTGCAAGGCGATGTAGGTTTGCACGATGGACGCCGATAGCATCAGCGCTGCTGCGCGGCTGTCAACCTCAAGCGCATGTCGGCGCCCCACGGCGGCTTCAACTGCCGAGCGATTCTTACCCCAGAAATCCAGTTCGTACCCGACATTTAGTGTCGCCTGGTTGACGTTTTGCCAGGTGCCTTTCACGGGCGCGGGCGTGGTGCCGTTAGCACTGAAGCGTTCGCGGGTGGTACTTGCCGTCGCGTCAATTCGAGGCAACAGCGAGGCACTTTCGATGGCCTCCAGGGCGCCAGCCTGGTGCACACGAGCGGCGGCGGAGCGCAGTGTCGGACTATCCGCGAGCGCCTCTTCGACCAATGTGTTGAGCTGCGCATCGTTGAAGCTGGTCCACCAGGTTTCGGTTGGCCAAGCGGCAGGCGATAACGTGATGCCGCTATTGGCCAGGGTTTCACCGGCATCCCCGGGTGAGAGCATTCTGGACTGGGGCTTCAAGTCGCTGAAGGAGCAACCGGCAAGCAGGATCAGCAGGACAGAGACTGACGCTTGGGCGGCAAAGGGACGTCTGGATCGCACGTCCGTAAACCCCTCATTTTTTCGACTGTTCATGAACGGTATTCTCTGGCGTAAAGACTGATGTGCAGCAATGAAAAGGTGACGGGTTATGAGCGCGATGAAGCTAATAAAAACTATCAGTGTCGTTAGGGGCAAAAAAAAGATTCAGGTACCCAACCGACTATCGAGCTCTCAAGCCTTTTACGATCAACGCCACCGAATGGTCGATGTCGTCAAGATTCTCCAGGTTTGCGGTGACCAGATGCAGCCAGGACATGCCGGTGAGCATAGACACGGCAACCTCCACCGCAGGACCGTCGACAATTTCCCCTGTGCTCACTGCTCTGGCGAATATCTTGCGCAAAGTACGTTCGCGACGCGGTAGAAATTCTTCTCGGAATTCCGCAATGGCCTTTGAATCCAACTGAATTTCAATGAAGACACTGCGAAGGGTTTCGCCGGCGCTTGAAGACCGCCACCAACTCCAAAGCGAGCGCAAATGCTCAATCAAATCCTGTTCCAGATTCCCGGTGTCAGGAGAGATGACGAAAGTCAACGCTGCGCGCTCGTAAACATCCCTCAACAAAGCGCCTTTGCTGCGCCACCACCGATAGATGGTCGGCTTGCTTGACCCGGCGCGCTCGACAAGCGCATCCATGGTGAACGCCCGATACCCTTGCTCTTCAAGAATAGCGGCGGCCGCTTCCAGGATGGCCTCGGTGCTTTGCGGGCTGCGCACCGCGCCAATCGAGGATCGGCTACGTGGTTTGGCAGGCGTGGACTTGGTGGTCTTTTGGGTCATGGGCTTGGCGATGCTCGAAATCGGCTGTTCAGTGCTTTGCGAATTCTATAGAAACTGACAGTGTTTATACAATAGCGTTTTCCAGGGGCAACGTAGTTAGCTGATGGTCGGAGGGGCTGCTTGCCGGTGGCTTGGGCATTTGCCGGAGCTCCGGCTTAGTGCTGAGAAAGAATGGTCTCGAGCAATCCTGGGAAGCGACAGCCAAGCACGCGTCTAGCTGGTACCGCCTGCGAGTTAGGCGTTGACGGCTGTTAGCTTGAACTGCTCTGAGTATTTACTCATAAAAAACACCCCGATCATGGCCCGTGACGCCACCTCCGCACAAAACGGATAGATATCTGCACGGGTCGGATATTGCATTTTGTTTTTCCTCCATAGCCTCACATGGCCTCAAA
Organism: Pseudomonas sp. ASL8; assembly: GCF_056680355.1. Classification (NCBI taxonomy): domain Bacteria; kingdom Pseudomonadati; phylum Pseudomonadota; class Gammaproteobacteria; order Pseudomonadales; family Pseudomonadaceae; genus Pseudomonas; species Pseudomonas sp. ASL8. The sequence continues at coordinate 4,002,506 of NZ_CM155278.1, forward strand.
AAAACGATGGACTTATCGTCTGCCGTTCTTAAAAAATAATGAGAGACGGATGCCATGCGCAATATCGGCGTACATGAGGTTATCGAAAAACTGGCTGATCTTCTGTCATACCTGAACGCCGCTGTGATCGGCATGGAGGCTCATAGGGCACGTAAAGTCTGGGCAGGTTTGCTGTTGATGGTTGCAGGCGTGGGCGCTGTGGTGTTGGCCTGGGGTGATAGCGGGCGCCTGCTGCCCGGGTTTCATCAAACGTTGCCCGAGCAGCCGCCCATTACCTTATAAACCAGGCGATGGGTTTCACCTTGGTGATCGACATAAATCATGGTCGCGGGCACTACTTCGCAGGCACCTGCCGTTCGTGTGACCGATATCACCTCGGCGATATCGGGCGGCTGCGCGGGGTTGTACTGAGTCGCCGGGATTTGTTCGTTGCCGGCCGCCATGGCCGAGGTCGCGATTACTGCCAGAAATAGACCGATCAACGTTTTCATTTTTCTTTTCTCCGTGGTGATCCTGATGCCTAAAGTCTATTCCTCGCCTGCTATGGATAAAGAGGTGTTCGCTTGATGCAGCGTTACATGAAACGCAACAGTCGGCGCGCCGGGAGGACTTATGGACCTGTTCAATAGCGTGCGGGTGTTCGTCCGCGTGGTGGACAGCGGCAGTTTTACCGCAGCAGCGCAGGCGCTCGACTTATCGACTGCGCAAGTCTCGCGGTTGGTGGCGGACCTGGAGCAGCATGTGCAAGCCCGCCTTCTGCAACGCACCACACGGCGACTGGTATTGACCGAAGCCGGGGAGCGTTTTCTGTTACGTGGCCGGCAGATTCTCGAGGAAATGAAAGAGGCCACGGCTGAAGCCCGCGGCGCCCATCTCAAGCCCAGTGGTCGGCTCCGCGTACACAGCATGAACGGCCTGGGCGTACTGATCACGCCGCTGATCGCTCGGTATGGAGAGCTCTACCCCGACGTGCTCTTCGAGCTGACCCTTTCACATCGCAATCCAGACCCGCTGGAAGAAGGCTACGATGTGGTCATCTCGATTGCCCAGGAATTAGCCGATACACAATTTGTCGCACAGGCCATCGGTCAGATCTACAGCGTGCCTTGTGCCTCCAGGGATTACCTGGAGCGCCACGGCGTACCCGGCAACCCTTTGGATCTGAATGAGCATCGCTGCCTGCGAATGCTCGAACCTTTGTACAGTGATGAATGGGTATTTCACGACGAGCAGGGCGAGCATCGTGTCATCCCCGGCAAGACCTTTCAGAGCAATGTCGCCGAGTCCATGGTCAAAGCCTCTGAGGCTGGCATGGGCATCAGTCTGCTGCCGTTTTATACCGCGACCCGTCCGGTGAGTGAGGGCAAGTTGCTGCGCCTGCTGGCGGCTTATCGTCTACGGGAGCGCACTGTCTATGCGCTCTACCCATCACGGCGTTTTCTCGATGCCAAAGTCAGAACCTGGGTTGATTTTCTCAGGGCTGAGTTGCCCAGGCTATTCGCGGAGCATGAGGCTGTTTTGAAAGATCCACGGCATTGGGCCTGATGGATCTAAAGAGCAGCTGAGTGTGATGACCAGATCCGCGTCCGGTCTGTTGCGCCCAGCCCGCAACTCGGCGCGCGTAGACATCCAGCTCGCAAGTGGTAGTGGTGAACACTTTGGAGTCGATATCTGACACGTCTGGATGATCCCTGACGCAGACAATTCGGTTAGTTCTTAATAACCTTGAAAGTGGTGCGCGGAGATCAACAATGGCTATCAGTGTTTTTGACTTGTTCAAAATTGGAGTCGGCCCCTCCAGTTCCCATACCGTCGGCCCGCTACAGATTGAGCCACGGCTGATGGATCTGCGTGAGACGCAATGCCTGCTGCTGGCCGGTCAATACCGTGTGCCTTTTGTATGGCAGCGGGACATGCGCCTCCTGGATGAGAACCTGCCTTACCATCTCAACGCCATGACGTTGAGTGCGTTTGCCGAGAATCATCTGCTGTTGTGCGAAACCTACTACTCCATCGGGGGTGGCTTTGTCATCGACCAGCAACAGGCAGAGAGTGGCCAACTCGATAAAGATCTGACCGAACTGCCCTATGACTTCAGTAACGCTTCCCTGCTTGGTAGTGATCTCGAAAGGGGGCTCATAACGTGTCAAAGAGGACTGGGTTTGCAGCCTGTTGGATAAAATCACGCATCCAGATCACTGCGGGATCAAAATGATTACGTGGATGCCAAGCCAATTGCAGGGTGAAGCAGGGGGCCGCGAAAGGCAGTTCGTAGAGCTCTAAATCATCCCCAAATTGAATAAAATGTCCGGCTGGCAATGTGCAGACGTAGTCACTGTTGCGCAGTAGATGGGGGATCAGCGACAGTTGTGGCAGCGTCATGACCACCCGACGTCGACGCACCAGATTGGCCAGATATTCGTCCATATAGCGTTGTGGGCTGCCTGAAGCGCTGGAAATCAATAAGTGTTCGAGATTGCAATAGGTATCCAAATCCAAGGCAGCCGTACCGCGCGGATGGCCCTTACGCTGAGCCATGACAAACCCCCCCTCATACAGCGTGCGCGCCTTCATGCTGCTGGGTATCATCCGATCTAAATCAATGAGCATATCGACTTCACCGCGTTCAAGTTCAATTGCGATATGGTCAGGCCGTGGTCGCTGGATTTTTATTTGTAGTTTGTGCGGACCGAGCGTTTGTAGAAGCCCCACCAGCTTTATGCCAACGGCCAACATTGCATCTTCACCCATGGCAATGCTGAATTCACGGCTGTCTTTGTAGGGGTCGAAGGTCGGCTGAAAATTGATGACTTTTTCCAGTCCATTGAGTGCTGCGCTCAACGGGAGCGCTAATGTTAATGCCAAGGCGCTAGGGGTCATGCCTCGACCGTTTTCAGCGGCTAATAGCAAGGGATCGCCGAACACCGTCCGCAGTCGCCCCAGTTGTGCTGACATGGCCGGTTGGCTGATACTCAGGCGTTGTGCGGCGCGGGTCACGTTGCGTTCCTGCAGCAATATCTCCAAAGAAACAAGGAGGTTCAAATCGATCTGAGACAAGTCCATATAGATACCTACGTCTATCAGAGAGGCAACTAGCCGCGAGCGGCTACCTGCAGGCTATGAATCAACCTATTTAACCAGATTATATGACCTATATCTGTTATTGATTTGATCTATCGCTATCAGTGAATTAACTTGGCGGCATCAGCTAGGTCGCAACGCCTTGTGCGGCACATCAACGCGATAGACGCGGGGACGCCAAGGTTCGCACCGAGGCGACCATCGTCGCGCCAGACGTCGTGGATTGTAGCCAGACAACAGGACGGAAAACTTCCGGGAGAGCGCTATTGCTCACCTCCTTTTAACCCGGTCGGGAACATTTTAGGAAAGCCCCCTAAACTATTCTCTGCAGAAAAGAACGCGTTTAACACTTTGAGGAGTACCGATATGAGGCACTTGCTAATAGCGGGTGGAATGTTTGTAGTTGCCGCTTCATTCAATATGCAGGCGACTGCCGCTGGGGACTTGTGCGCAGCGAACTTGCAAAGTCTTCACGATCAACAGGTCAGCACCGCCCAAACCCACGCGGTGGTCAAGACGCTGGTAGAGAGAACAATCGCGGACGCAAAGGCTGCTCAGGCCCAGGGTGATAACAAAAAATGTATAAGCATTACCAGGGCGGCGTTGACGAAGCTAAGAAATTATAATAAGTAACACCTTACACGATTATTCGTTTTGCAAGCGCCAATGTGCTGCCTCACACATTAAGCTCCTTATGCCGGTGAGGCCACTGCCTCAGAGGCTCGCTGTCTCCTGTTCAAAATATCCTCCCCTTGGGATTCCAGATGGATCGAGTCGGCTTTTCCGCGGCGCGGTCACCTATGAAACTAGTTATCACTGGGCATAGACATCCGGAAGTCTGTTTTTTTACGGATATTAGTGCGCGCTATTCAAGGCGGAATGTTCGCGACAATCTAACAGCGCATTTAGCGTTGTGCGCTAAACCATTGAACCTAAAACAGTATCAATAGCGAGTGATCGCGCCAGGCGTGCTATCACCTTTAAGTCGATAACTAAATGCTTAGCAAGCTAATCAACTGTCGTGCTAATGAGTTTTCCAATTAATCTTTCTAACCACCTTTCGCCACGAGGAGAGCTGATACATGAGCCCCAGAGTGTTTGTTAGCAGTTGCTTTTTTATGGGGTGCGTCAGTTGTGCCGCTCATGCCGATGAAGAGATGTTTTCTGCTTCTTCCCGATGGATGACCGGCGACTGGGGCGGGCTTCGTACAGAGCTACTCGATAAAGGCTACGACTTCCAACTCAGTTATCAGTCAGAAAGCGCTGCCAACCTCAGTGGCGGTTATGATCACGATCATACGGCACGCTACACCGACCAGTTCAATATTGGCGGAGCCCTTGACCTGCAAAAGATCCTGGGGTTGCCCGCCGCGAATCTGCAACTGCAGATCACTGAGCGCAGTGGTCGGGACCTGACCAATGATCGGCTGGCGGACCCGCGTACGGGGACGATTGGCTCCTCCGTGCAAGAAAACTATGGGCGCGGCCAGACGTGGCGGATCACGGTCCTGGCCTATCAGCAGAAGTTTTTCGATGACGTGCTCGACATCAAAGCGGGTCGGTTGCCAATAGGCAGTGATTTTGACTCGACCGGCTGCGTGTTCCAGAACAACTCGATGTGTGGCGGGCTGGTCGGTCACGCGTCTACCGTGTGGTTCAACTCGCCAGTCGGGCAGTGGGGCGGTCGGATCAAAGTCAACATGACGCCGCAGGTCTATGCCCAGGTCGGCGCGTACGAGTACAACCCGACGCTGCTGGATAGCAACAATGGCTTTAAGTTGAACACCTCGGGTCAGGAAGGTATGACCTATGTCGGGGAACTGGGCTGGACACCTTCGCTGGGCGCTGAAGGGATGGCAGGCAAGTACATGTTTGGCGGGTATTGGAACTCTGCCGACGCTAACGACGTGCTCAAAGATAACAACGGTGTCGACAAGCAACTCTCCGGTAATCCTGCCGATGTACATGATGGCCGTTACGGTTGGTACGCCTACGCGCGGCAACAAGTCACTACAGTCGACGGTGATGCCAAACGTGGCTTAAGTCTGTTCGCGCATTACTCAGGGTACGACAAGGACAGCAGCACGCTGGACTGGCAGGCCCAGGTTGGGGCTATTTATGCGGGTCCATTTGATGCTCGCCCTCAGGACTCTCTGGCCATCGGCTTCAGTGAGCTGCATGTCAATCCGGCACTGACAAAGAACCAACGCCTACATGATCAGGTCAACAATCTCGTTGACTATGCTAACCCTGCCTATCAGCCAATCCAGCACGCGGAATACGCGGCTGAAATTCACTACGACTTCAAACTGACAAACTGGCTAATGGTACGACCTAACCTGCAATACCTGGCCAATCCAGGAGGTGTGTACGAGGTAGACAATGCTTTCGTCGCCGGTTTGACCGTCAACACCGTTTTCTAAAAGGCCACAAGCCCAACCGAATTGTGGGGGCTTTCGACCCTTCAATGACCTGTTATCGCAGGAAAAGACATGAATAACCTGAACACGATAAAGAGCTCCAATGCGATGAAGCCCACCCGGCGGACCCTGCTCAAGAGCCTGGTGACTGCTTACACCGCGTCATTGATTCCCTGGGCGCTGGCCGAACCTGTAGACAGCGCGGACCAAGGTGCGTTTGTCGCCATGTCGGCGATTATCGCCGGGCGCCAGACCCTCGACAGTGAGCTGGCGAAAAACCTGTACCGGGCGCTGCTTGCCGATGATCCGAACTTCGCCAGTGGCGTCAAAGACCTGCTGGCACTGGTCAACGAACGCAAGATCGACCCCCTTCAGCTGCAAAAGATGCTTGATGACGAACAGTCGCCATTAGCAGTTGTTCCGCGAAAAATCGCCACTGCCTGGTTCATGGGCGTCGTGGGCAGTGGTGAGCATGCGCGCTGTCTTGCTTACGAAAATGCCCTTAACGCCGTGATTGTCGCTGATGTGCTCAAGCCGCCGACCTATGCCTATGGTCCTTATGGCAGCTGGGCAAAAAAACCAAATGAAGAGGTGCCAAATGTCTGACCAGCTATCGGCTGATATTGTCGTTATCGGTTCGGGGATCTGCGGATCGCTGGCGGCGTTGAAATTGGTGAAGCAGGGCGTATCTGTTCTGATTCTCGAAGCTGGCGGGCCGATTGAACGCGGCCGGATAGTTGCGGCGTTCCGCAATTCCACGCGCAAAAGCGATTGGATGTCACCTTATACCTGCTCGGAATGGGCGCCACATCCAGTCTACAAGCCTGTCGATAACGGCTACCTGGTGCAGGCCGGACCCTATCCGTATCCGGCGGAATACATTCGTGGTATCGGTGGCACGACGTGGCACTGGGCGGCTCAGGCCTGGCGCGTGGTACCGGGCGATATGCGCATCCACAGCCTGTATGGCGTGGGCGTCGACTGGCCGCTGACGTATGAGGAACTCGACCCTTTCTATCAGGAAGCGGAAGAGATCTGGGGCGTCTCGGGTGCGGAAAATACCGGCTCGCCGCGCAGCAAGCCGTTTCCGATGGAACCCGTCACCGAGCCCTACGCCATGCGTCGCATTCGTGAGCGGCTTGCTCCGACCTACGCGGTGGTGGGTAATACAACCGCACGCAACAGTCGCAGTTACGACGGCCGACCTGCCTGTTGTGGCAACAACAGTTGCCAGCCGATTTGCCCGATTGACGCGCAATACCATGGCGGCATCGCGATTCAATCAGCGGTGGATGCAGGCGTCAAAATGCAGATCAATGCGGTGGTTTACCGTATCGAGCATGACGACAGAGGCAAGATCGTAGCGGTCCATTATTTCGACCCGGATAAAAAGTCCCATCGAGTCACCGGTAAGACCTTTATTCTCGCCGCCAACGGTATCGAGAGTCCCAAGCTGTTGCTGCTGTCTGCCAGCGATAAATACCCCAATGGCCTCGCCAACAGTTCCGGCATGGTCGGCCGCAACCTGATGGATCACCCAAGCACCTCGGTCACCTTTGACGCCGATGAGGAGTTGTGGCTGGGCCGTGGGCCACAGAGTCCCAGCTCGATCAACACCATGCGCGACGGTGCCTTTCGCAAAGAACACGCACCTTACCGCCTGGACTTCACCAATATTTCGCGAGTCAACAGCGCTACCGATTCGTTGATCGCCAACGGCGTTTATGGTCCGGAGTTCGAGAAGCAACTGCGTCACCGCGCCGCGTTCGAAATGAGCCTCAAGGACGTTCTAGAGGTGTTGCCAAACCCGGAAAACCGCATCACCCTCAGCTCGCAGAAAGATGCGTTGGGCATTCCAAAACCGCAGGCGCATTACGCCATCGACGACTATACCCGGCGTGGCGCACAGGCCTCGCACAAGGATTTTGCGCGCATCGTCGAACTCATGGGCGGTACCAATGTGCGCTACAGCGCAGAGGGTAATTTCGCCAATAACCAGCACATCACCGGCACCATGCGCATGGGGGATGACCCCAAAACTTCGGTGTGTGACAGCTTCGGTCGAACCCACGATCATGAAAACCTGTTCATCTGCAGCACCGGTGTGATGCCTACCGCGGCAACCATGAACTCGACATTGACGGGCGTGGCCCTGGCGCTACGTACCGCGCATCACATACTGCCCGATCGCATCATTGCTCGCGTATCGCCCTTCGGCTCATCGATCGAACACGTGCGAGGCTGACCTTCAATGAACTGGAAAAAACACCTCATCGGCCATCTGGTTATCCTGGCCACCAGTATCGTCACGCTGCACGCCAACGCTTCGACTCCTGACAACGAATTGATCCAGCGCGGTAAATACCTTTCTACTGCCGGCGATTGTGTGGCCTGCCACAGCGTGCCCGGAGGCAAGCCCTTTGCTGGTGGGCTGGCATTGCCAACACCGATTGGCGAGATCATCGCCACCAACATCACCCCCTCGAAAACGGTCGGTATCGGCAATTACACCCTGGAACAATTCAGTGACGCGTTGCGCAAAGGCATCCGCGCTGATGGCAAGCATCTGTATCCCGCCATGCCGTATACCTCATACGCCAAGGTCAGTGATGACGACGTGAAGGCGATGTACGCCTACTTCATGAACGATGTCGCCGCCGTGGAGACTGCACCGAAGCCGACCCAGCTACCCTTTCCGTTCAACATTCGCTTATCGATGGCCGGCTGGAATCTGCTGTTCCTCGATAGTCAGCCCTACAAGGCCGACCCTGCGCAAAGCACTGAATGGAATCGGGGCGCCTACTTGACTCAAGGCCTGACCCACTGCAGCGCCTGCCATTCGCCACGCAACCTGATGATGGCCGAGGTGGCCTCGAAGGAACTGGCGGGTGGTGACGTCGGGACGTGGCACGCGCCCAATATCACATCAGACCTCAACAGCGGGGTTGGCGGTTGGGATACCGAGGAGTTGATCAAATACCTGAAGACGGGCGAGAGTCTGGGTAAGGGCCAAGCGGCCGGGCCGATGGCTGAAGCGGTCGACCATAGCCTGCAGTACCTCACCGACGCTGATCTGAAAGCTATCGCGGTTTACATCAAAAGCGTTCCTGCGCAGCGTGAAGCTGCGGACAGTAAGCCGGTTTATGCCCTGGGTCAGAAAACCGATGAACTGAGCAGCCTGCGTGGCGTTGCATTGCCTGCCGATCCGAACAAGATGACCGGTGCGCAAATCTACGATGGCTACTGCGGTACTTGCCACCAGGCTCAGGGCCAAGGCAGTTTCGACGGAGGCTTGCCTTCGTTGTCGCACAACACGGCGGTCGGTCGGAGCAACACCCATAACCTGGTGATGGTCATCCTCGAAGGGATTCATCGTAAAAGCGATGGCTCGGATGTGAGGATGCCCGGTTTCGCCAGGGAATTGACTGACCATCAGATCGCGACGCTGGCCAATTACCTGACCCAACACTACGGCAATCCCGGCGCCAAGGTCAGCGTGGATCAAGTCGAACAGCAACGTGCTGGCGGGGCGAAATCCCATCTGGCGGCCTTGGCTCAGGGGGCCATTGTTGTGGGTGTTATTGTCCTTCTCGTGCTGGTTTTCTGGCTGATCCGTCGTCGGCGCCGTGCTTAATAAGATGGCTTGAGCCTTTGCACATCACCTGTGCGTTATCTCCGGCAACATGAGTGCGGGATGCCGAACAGCACGTTCGTCATCTCCGCCTGATCATGAGCCTTGCGCAACCGCTCCCGGCTATTTGTAAGGTGCAATCTCATTGCGGCCCGTGCTGCATCAGCATCCCGACATGCGATCGCCTCATAAATGTCCTCATGTTCGCGAATCAGTCGTGCCTGGTATTGCTCTGGATCGCTGTGAGCCAGCAGCGCCGAGTTAAGGCGCGTTCTCGGCAGAATACCGGGCCCGAAGTGAGACATGATGTCGGTGAAGTAACGATTACGGGTCGCCAATGCGATCTGGTAGTGAAACCGGAAGTCCGACGCCACAACGTTGCTTGAGTGAAGAGCTTGATTGAACTCATCCAGCGCTTTACGCATCAAGGCGACATCCTCGGCGCTGCAACGACTGGCAGCGAGCCCTGCGGCTTCCACCTCCAGGCTGGTTCTAAACTCTAGAATGTCGATCACCTCCCGCAATGTGGCGATGGTTGCCGGATCAATGTGCAAGCCGTGGGTGTTGAGATTATCCAGCACAAAGGTGCCCACCCCATGTAGGGTTTCCACCAAGCCAGACGCCTGCAATCTGGAGATCGCCTCACGTACCACCGTTCGGCTCACGTTATGTGCGCTCATGATTTCCGATTCGGTCGGCAGCTTCTCGCCGCACTTGATCACCTCTTCGGTGATTTGTCGGGAAAGCTCCACAACCAATGTTTTGGTAAAGCTCTGGCGCTTGCGGCGGGGGGGAGGTGGTTCGATGTTGTCGATCATTCGGGGCAGGGCTTCGGCTGGTTGCGACGCTCCATTATAGGCAGCTGACGCACCTTGATCAGGCAGGAGAATCCATCTCGATTTGGATAAAGCAGTTATCCATTTTTGATTGCGAAGAGCTTTTCGGCCTTCTTGTGCTGCGGGGTTGCTGCGTTCTCAGAAGGCCATCCAAGCGTCTTGTTTTATAGATATCTGTATTAGGCCGGCTTGCGTAGCTCGCCTCCGGTGCAGTTCATAAACTCCGGCTCAACGAGATCCGGAGGTTTCTATGGACGTTGCACATTCCCTAAACACTGAAAAGCTTGAAGTCTCGACGCCCTTTATCAGGGACACGGACATCGCTGAACTGGCTAAGTGGCCGAAGGTTATAGCGGCCCTCACTGAGGCCTACGCCAAGCCCATTAAGGACGCCATGGTCCCGCCGCGCATCATGGCCCGCGGTGAGGGCTTCTGGTTGCGCAGCCTGTGTGCGGTTTCACCGTCGGGCGAGTACATGGGGTGCAAGCTGATTGCCGCCTCACCAAAAATTCGTCGCGCCAGCTACCTCATTTCTCTGTTTGATCAGCGGACCATGGAGCTGGCCGCGCTGGTAGACGGCAACCGTATCACCGACCTGCGCACTGCCGCGACTGCGGTGGTGGCTGCTAATGCAGTGATTCCCGAGGGCGCCCTGCGTGTGGGCGTGATTGGCTCCGGTTCTGTCGCCAAGGGCATGCTGACTGCGCTGTTGTCGGTGCGCGAAGTGTCCCTGGCTCGCGTATTCAGCCCGACCCCTGCGAGTCGAACCAAGTTCGCCGCTTCCTTTGACGAATCCCACGGCCTGCAGTTGGAGGTCGTCGATAGCGCGCAGGCGGCAATCGACGGTGTCGATGTCGTGATCTGCGCCGCACGCAGTCGTGACGAGTCGCCGGTGCTGCTGGGTGAATGGCTGCAGCCAGGCATGGTGGTGCTGTCGGTTGGCTCCACGCTGCCGGAACAGCGCGAAGTTGACTCGGCCGCCATGGCCCGTGCCGACCTGATCATCGCCGACATGCCCGAAGAAGTGCTGCACGAGACGGGTGATTCCCTTGTCGCGACCCGTGACGGCGTGGATGTGGCGAGCAAGACCGTCAGTCTCGCCGCGGTGGTGTCCGGCCAGGTACCCGCACGTCGTTCAGCCAGCGACATCGTCATCTACAAGTCGGTCGGCAGCGCCCTGCAGGACGTCGTGACTGCCGAGATGTTGCTGCGCGAGGCGCTCTCCAGCAATCGGTACCAACTCATCCCTGCGGGCATCGTGACGATTGACCGCTGATTCACCCTATCCAAGGAGAACAACAATAATGGCCAACTACAAACGCAAAGACGCCCGTGCCTGGGCCAATGAAATGCTGGTGGGCTGCTCTGGGGTGACCATTCCCAGCTACAGCACTGACCTCAAGCACCTCAACGAACAGGGTATCCGTCACGACATTCAGAAAGTCGCGGACCTTGGCTTCACCTACACATTGCTGTGTACCGAAGTCGCCATCACCCCGCAGGAGAACGCGCAGTTCACTGCCTGGGCCAAAGAGACTACAGGCGACAAGCTGGGCCTGTTCTTTCACGCCGGCTTTGGCACCCTGGCCGAGAATATCGAGGCGCTGAAACTGGCTGAGAAGGCGGGTGCCGACATCGTGCTGCTGTCTTATCCGTCGAACTTCTGGCCGACCAGCGAGCAGGAAATTTACGACTACACCAAGAGCGTGTGCGACGCCACCGACTTGGCTGTGATGCTGTTTCCTATCCCATTGTGGGGCTTCGAGCGGGTGCATCCGCAAGGCATGTCCCCCGAGTTGATCCGTCGTCTTCTCGATGACTGTCCGAACATCGTGGCGATCAAAGCTGAACAGGGCTTCCCGCATGTGGCTGGTCTGATCGAGACCTATCACCGCTTTGGTGAGGAAGTGATCATCAGCTGTCCGATCGAAAGCGACGTGATTCCGTTGATGAAGTTCATGGACCTGCAGTTTTCCGGCACCAGTTACACCCAGTGGATGGGCAACCATTTTCCGAAGATGTTTGACCTCGCCCGTAATGGCAAGTGGGAAGAGGCCATGCAACTGCACTGGCAGATTCAGCCGGCGCGCGGCGCGGTGGGCGCGGCTACCGGTGCCTATATGGCGGGTTCCAACTACATCAACCGTGCGCACTGGAAATACATGGACTGGCTGGCCGGTTTCAATGGTGGTCCGCTGCGCGCTCCGGGTGGGCGTATCCCGGATCGCCTGATGAAGGTCCTGCGTCAGGGGCTGGTAGCGTCGAAGCTCGAGTGCACCTCGGACGACGACAGCCAGTACCTGATCGGCCGATTCCCCTGCTGAGGACCTGTCGATGAGCATTGAATTGTTGAAAGACCCTTCGTTGTGGCGACAGGGCGCCTTCATCAACGGCGAATGGGTCGAGCAGACCCCTCACGGCAAGTACGCCGTCCGCAACCCGGCGAATGGTGAGGTGCTGGTTGAGTTGCCGGTGTGCAAGGAGGCAGAAGCCGAATTCGCCATCGAGTCGGCCCACGAAGCCTTCACGCGCTGGAGCAAGGTCCCCGCCAAACAGCGTGCCGACATTATCAATCGCTGGTACCAACTGGTGGTCGAACACAAGGACGATCTGGCCACGTTGATCACCCTGGAAGAAGGCAAGCCGCTGTCCGAGGCGCGGGGTGAAATCGACTATGCAGCGTCCTTTTTGCAGTGGTTCGCCGAGGAAGCAAAACGGGTGCGCGGTGACGTGATCCCGGCACCGAAGGAAACCCAGCGCATCATCGCGCTGAAACAGCCGATTGGCGTGTGCGCGGCGATCACTCCGTGGAACTTCCCCGCGGCGATGATCACCCGCAAGGCTGGTCCGGCGCTGGCCGCTGGTTGCTCCATGGTGGTCAAACCCGCCAGCCAGACGCCGCTGACTGCCCTGGCGCTGGCCGAGTTGGCGCGCCGTGCCGGCATACCCGCTGGCGTATTCAGTGTGCTGACCGGCAACGCTACGCGGTCGGTGGGCAACGTTCTCACCGGTCACCGGTTGGTGCGCAAGATCACCTTTACCGGTTCCACCGAGGTGGGCCGCGTGCTGCTCGCGCAGTCCGCCGAAACCATCAAGAAATGCTCGATGGAGCTTGGGGGGAATGCGCCGCTGATCGTGTTCGAGGATGCTGATCTGGACCTCGCGGTGGAGGGGATTCTCAATGCCAAATTCCGCAATACCGGCCAGTCCTGTATCGCCGCTAACCGGGTGTTGATCCAGGAGGGCATCTATGACCAGCTTGCTGATCGTCTGGCCCGCCGCGCCGCGGAACTGAAAGTGGGTAATGGCCTGGAGGCGGGCGTGCAGATCGGTCCGATGATCGATGCCGCTGCGGTGAAGAAGGTCGAGGAGCATCTGCACAATGCCGTGGCCGGTGGTGCCAGGGTGCTCGCAGGCGGCAAGCGTCACGCGCTGGGCGGTGCCTTCTTCGAGCCGACCGTGGTCTCGGAGGTGACGCTGAGCATGACCATTGCCCGTGATGAGACATTCGGTCCGGTCATGCCGCTGTTGCGTTTTGGCACGGACGCCGAAGCCATCGCCATCGCCAACGACACCGACTTTGGCCTGGCCGCCTACCTGTTCAGCCGTGACGCGGCGCGTATCTGGCGCACTGCCGAAGCATTGGAAGTGGGAATGGTCGGGATCAACACCGGACTGATTTCCAGCGAGGTAGCGCCGTTCGGCGGCATCAAACAGAGCGGGCTTGGTCGCGAGGGCTCGCACTACGGGATCGAAGAATTTCTCGAGATCAAGTACCTGTGCTGGGACGGCGTGACGCCGATGTAGCACACAGCAACACGTGACCCGCGGCATGACGATGCAGCGGGTCGTTTCACCGCAATGTGGCCCCCAAAACAATCATAAAAGCAGGTAGTGCCATGACATATCGTCAGAAGAAGTGTGTTCGTTTACCGGTCGCCCTGGGAATCGTCCTTACGGTCGGTGCCTTGTCACCCACGCAGAGTTGGGCGAGTTTTAGTTGGGAGTCAGATGATGGTCTGAAGGTCGACTGGAATAACTCGCTGCGCTACTCCGCCATGTTCCGCGTCGACAAGCGCGATAGCGGGTTGTTGTCGAATCCAAACCAGGATGACGGTGACAGGAATTTCAGTACAGGACTGGTTTCCAATCGCGGTGAACTGTTCAGCGAACTGGACGTCGTCCACTCCAGCGGTTTCGGTGCGCGGATCAGTGCCGATGGCTGGTACGACTCTGTCTACAACCGTGACAACGACAACCCTGGCTTTGCCGGTGGCGCCTACCCTAACCAGCTTTCCGTCGGCCAGGACTCATTTACGCACTCGACACGGGACCAGCAAGGTCGCAACGCCGAGCTGCGCGATGCCTTCGTATTCGGGCGCCTGCAACTGGGTGGCACCGAGCTGACCGGCCGCCTTGGTCAGCACTCGCTGGTCTGGGGCGAAAGCCTGTTCTTCGCTAACAACGCGGTGGCCGGTGCGCAGAGCCCGTTCGATACGACCCGCTTGCTCGATGACCCGACGGCGGAGGCCAAGGAGTTCGTGCTTCCGGTGCCGCAGGTGTCGGCACAGTGGCAACTGAACGACTCCCTGTCGATCGGTGCTTATTATCAATTCCGTTACGTGCATAACCGCATCCCTGCTTCGGGGAGTTATTTCTCGGTGTCCGATATCGTTGGTGCCGGCGCCGAGCGGCTGGTGCTTGATCCGACTACCGGGTTGTCGGCCGTCAAGGAGTCAGACCGCGATGCCAAGGACTCCGGGCAGTTTGGTGTGCAGGTGCGCTGGCAGGTCGGCGAGTTCGACCTGGGATTCTATGCGCTGCAATTTCATGACAAGGACTTCCAGCAGGTCACGAGCCTTGGGCAGCCGTTCGGCGCCTTCGGGCCAGTCCTGCCGACCGGCTATTACCTGGCCTACCACGAGGACACCCAGCTATACGGCTTTAGTGCCAGCCGCAGCTTTGGCGACTTGAACCTGGCGATGGAAGCCTCGATACGCAAGGGCCAGTCGCTGGCTACCACGCATGCTGTCGACACCTCCGCGTTGGGTGGCCCCGTGCCGGACAACCGCGATCATCCCGCCTATGCGGTGGGCAATACCGGCCATGTCAACCTCTCGACCATCTGGACGGTGCCACGAACGGCACTGTGGAACGAGGCGAGCCTGGCGGCCGAAGTGGCATGGACCCGTCTGCTCAGTTGCACGCAGAACTGCGACGCCACCGTCGCCGGCGTTGCGGCCCTGGACCCCAATATCACACGCGACGCCTGGTCGATGCGTGCGGTGTTCAAACCGATGTACCGCCAGGCAATGCTCGGCTGGGACATCAGCTTGCCGATGGGCGTCGGTTTTACGCCCAAGGGCTCGCGTAACCCGCTCGGCCCGGCGGCCGTACCGCCAGAGAACGGTGGTGATGTCACCCTCGGCGTCAATGGTTTGTACATGAACGCCTGGAACCTCAATTTGGCCTACACGCGCTTCTTCGGGCCATCCGGCAATTTTCTGGATGACACCAATTCCTACAGCTACAAGCAGGCCCGTGCCGACCGGGACTTTGTCGCCTTCACCGTCCGCCGCAGCTTTTGATCAGTCCGTTTAAAAACAAGAATGAGGAGAAGTCATGAATAAGGTTCTTACCTTCGGGACAGTGCTGGCGCTGCTGGCCTGCGCCAGCGCCTTGCCCGTCCATGCGGCGGTTCCAGCCGACCAGGCCCAGCGTTTGAAAGGGGGAGACTTGACCCCCGTGGGCGCCGAGAAGGCCGGTAACGCCGACGGTTCCATTCCTGCCTGGACCGGTGGGCTTACCAAACCGACACCTGGCGACGTTCCGGGTGGACGACGCGGCGATCCGTTCAAGGATGAAAAGCCGCAGTTCTCGATCACCGCGCAGAACATGGCGCAGTACGTCGGCAACCTCAGCGACGGGGTGCAGGCGATGCTAAAAAAGTACCCGGGTTTCCGTCTGGACGTTTACCCGACCCGACGCACTGCGGCTGCTCCGCAATGGGTATATGACAATACCTTCGTCAATGCGACCCGAGGCTCGCTGGATAAGGGCGTGCCCAAAGGCGTCTACGGCGGGATTCCATACCCGATACCCCATAGCGCTGAAGAAATAATGTGGAACCACGTGCTGCGTTGGCGCGGCGCCCGTTTCCAGCATTTCAACAACTGGTATCAAATTGTCGCCGATGGCCGCGCCGTGTTGGTCACCGATGCCGAGATCAACGAGCAGTTGCCGTACTACGACAAGAACAGCAACCTCGAACAATTCGAGAGCGAAGGCAAGCCGTTCTGGCAGGTGGCGATCCGCAACGTCGGACCACCGTTGCGTGCAGGCGAGGCGCTACTGGCTCACGAGTACCTTGATGCCGACAAGTTACAGACCTGGGTCTATTTGAAAGGCCAGCGCCGGGTGCGCAAGTTGCCCAATGGCTGCTGTGATACTCCAACGCCAGCCGCCGCCGGCGTGATGACCTTCGATGAGATGTACACCTGGACCGGCCGTATGGACCGCTTCGACTGGAAAATGATAGGCAAGAAGGAGCTGTTCATCCCCTACAACGTCAACCGCATGCTACAGCCGACCAAGGACGAGGAGTTGCTTAAAGGCAACCTGCTGAATCCGGATTACGTGCGTTGGGAGAAGCATCGTGTGTGGGTGGTCGAGGCAAACGTGCGTAGCGGCCAGCGCCATCAGGCCGCCAAGAGCCGCTACTACTGCGACGAGGACACCTGGATCTGCGTGCTTGCTGATCGATGGGATGGCAACGGCCAGCTATGGCGAACCTTGTGGTCGCAGGTCATCGTAGTACCCGAATTGCCGGGATCGGCGATCTCCACCTTTGGCTACAACGACCTGCAAACGGACACCGCCTTCGTAGCCCAGCTCAACAACAGCAAGCCCAAGCAATACGTGCTCAAGGAACTCGACAACGACAAGGTGTTCTCGCCGGACGGTCTGGCCGGTAACAGCGTGCGCTGAAACCGCCATGCCTGCACACAACCGAAGGGGCCGAGAGGCCCCTTCGTTTTTTCTGCATCAGCCCCACTCAAGATCTGCATTTTGTAGATATCTGAATTAGAAGCCGATGCGTAGCTGGTACCGGGCGCAGTCCATACACTCGATTCACAACAGCCGGAAAGCGCGGCTGTCACTAAAAACAACAACAAGAGGCAATGCCCATGAGTCGCAAATCCAACAAGGTGCGCAGCGGCGTGCTTGGGGCGATGCTCTGTGGAATCTCCATGTGCGTCGTCGCTTCGGTGCAGAACTCCGAGGTCGGCGAGCCAGCCCACCGCACGGCCTTGGTCTCCAACCAGGCAAAGCAAGCTGTCCTGCTGGGCGCTGCCGTCACCGGCAGCAACCGCCTGGTCGCGGTGGGCGAGCGTGGCATGGTGCTACTGTCCGATGATGGCGGCGTTCAGTGGCACCAGGGCGTCGTCCCCGTCAGCGTGACCCTCACGGCCGTACGCTTCGCCGGTGAGCAGGGAGTTGCCGTTGGTCACGGCGGCGTGGTGTTGACCAGCAGCGACGGTGGCGAGCACTGGGAGCTGCGCCTGGACGGCCAGCGTGCTGCTCAATTGGCTTTAAAGGCCGCCAAGGCGGACAACAATGCTGCGCTGGTCGGTAATGCACAGCTGCTGATGGACGAAGGTCCGGACAAGCCCTTTCTCGATGTTGCGATCGACAATCAAGGTCGCCTGTTGGTGGTCGGCGCGTACGGCATGATCTTCGCTTCGCCGGATCAGGGGCAGAACTGGAGCTCCTGGATGGGGCGCCTGGACAATCCTGACGGACTGCACCTGTATGCGATTCGCCAACGCGGCAATGAATTGCTGGTGGCTGGGGAGCGCGGTCTGGTGCTGCGCTCCGTAGATGACGGAACCACGTTCGAGCGCCTGCAAACCCCTTACAAGGGCAGTCTGTTCACGGCCGAACTGTCTGGCGAGCGGGATATCGTCGTCGCCGGCCTTAAAGGCAGCCTGTTGCGTAGCCCTGACAACGGGGCGACCTGGCAGCGTCTCACGGCCGCCGATGCGTCTTCATTCACCGGCTCCGCCCTCGGTGCCGACGGCTCCCTCTACCTTGTGACCCAAGCCGGTCATGTGCTCGGCCTGCAGCATGGCGGTCTGGTGCAGTTGAGTCAGCAAGCCTTGCCATCGCTGAACGGCATCGCGCTGGTCAATGCCGAAAACGTTGTATTGCTCAGTAATCGCGGGTTGACCACGCTGCGGCTCGATGGGCGCGCGGAGGGTCTGAAATGAATCTGAATATCTCTCTGCCAGGACGTGCCCCAATGGCCGATTTCGACTCCCGTTCCGGCTCACTGGTCGAGCGCGCGATATTCAACCATCGCTTGATTGTAGTGGTGCTGTGCTTCCTGTTTACGGTCTTCTTCGCTAGCCAGTTGCGTCATCTTGAGCTCTCTGCGAGCTTCGAAAAGATGATTCCGCAAGGGCATCCCTATATCCAGAACTTCACTGCCCATGAGAAAGACCTGGTAGGGCTTGGCAACGCCGTGCGCATTGCTCTGGCCAATCCCAAGGGCACTGTCTATGACGCACAGTACATGGACGCTCTGCGTGAGTTGAACGACGAGTTGTTCTTGATGCCCGGTGTCAATCGTATGCAGATGAAGTCGCTGTGGACGCCGTCGACTCGTTGGGCAGGTGTCACCGAGGAGGGCCTGGAGGGCGGCCCGGTGATTCCGGACGGCTACGACGGATCTCCAGCCAGCTTGCAACAACTGAAAGCTAACCTGGCACGCTCCGGCGAAATCGGCCGCCTGGTCGCTACCGACTTCCGTTCCACGGCTATCTTCGTGCCGTTGCTCGCCAAAGATGCCGAAGGACGTGCACTGGACTACGCCGCACTGGCAGAGTCTCTGGAGCAATTACGCCACAAGTACGAAGCGCGCGGCTATGAGATGCATGTCACCGGTTTCGCCAAGCTGGTCGGCGATCTGATCGATGGGGTGCGTAGCGTGTTGCTGTTTTTCCTCATCACCCTGGCCCTGAGCAGCGCCGTACTCTACTGGTTTACCCGCTGCTGGCGCTCCACCGCTGCCGTGGTCGTTGCCTCGTTGATTGCCGTGGTCTGGGAACTCGGCATGCTGCCGACCCTCGGCTTTGCGCTTGATCCCTATTCCATTCTGGTGCCATTCCTCGTCTTCGCCATCGGCATGAGCCACGGCTCGCAGAAGATGAACGGCATCCTGCAGGATGTCGGGCGAGGCGTCAGCAAGCTAACGGCCGCACGTTTGACCTTCCGTCGATTGTTCGGTGCTGGTATGGCCGCGCTGGTGATCGACGCAGTCGGCTTCGGCGTGCTGTTGGTGATCAACATCGAGGTGATTCGCGAGTTGGCGCTGGCCGCCTCGATTGGCGTCGCAATTCTGATTTTCACCAACCTGATCCTGCTGCCGGTGATCCTCAGCTACGTCGGCGTCTCGCCGCGTGCCGCACAGCGCAGCTTGCGCGCCGAACACGCCGAGCAGAGCGGGGCGGCCAGGCATCTGGTATGGCGCCTGCTCGACCGTTTCACCCAGCGCCGCTGGGCCATCGGTGCAATCGCCGTCAGTGTATTGCTGGCCATCGGCGGGTTGATCGTTGCCAGCCATCTGCAAATCGGCGACCTGGACCCCGGCGCGCCGGAATTGCGCCAGGACAGCCGTTACAACCGCGACATGGCTTTTATGAACAGCCGTTATGGTGCTTCCAGCGACGTGCTGGCGATCATGGTCAAAACCTCGGCGGGTTACTGTTCTGCGCTACCGACCTTGAATAAGGTGGACGCCCTGGAGTGGCAGTTGCGCCAGCTCGAAGGGGTGGAAAGCACTGATACCCTGGCCCTGCTGAGCCGACGCATGAGCGCGGCACTGAACGAAGGCAACCCCAAGTGGTACGACTTTGTGCCTAATCAGGACATGCTCAACACGATTACTGCCAGCGCCCCGCGCGGGCTCTATGACGACAGCTGCTCGTTGCTGACGCTCTACGTGTACCTGACCGACCACAAGGCAGCCACCTTGTCGCGGGTCGTCAAACACGTCGAACAGTTTGCTTCGGCCAACAACACCGAAGATGTGAAATTCCTGCTGGCAGCCGGGACGGCCGGCATTGAGGCGGCTACCAACATGGTCGTCACTGATGCGTGGCGACAGATGAACCTGCTGGTTTATGCCATTGTCGCGTTACTTGCGCTGATCACCTTCCGCTCTTGGCGCGCAGTCGTCGTCGCATTATTGCCGCTGATGCTGACTTCGATACTGGCTGAGGCATTGATGGTCGTTTTGGGCATGGGCGTGAAAGTAGCAACATTGCCAGTGATCGCGTTGGGCGTCGGTATAGGTGTCGACTATGCGCTGTACATCCTGTCGGTGATGCTGGTGCAAATGAAGGCCGGGCAGCCCCTTTCGATGGCTTATTACCGCTCGTTAATCTTTACCGGCAAGGTGGTTATGCTGACCGGCATCACCCTGTCCATCGGCGTTTCCACGTGGTTGGCAAGCCCCATCAAGTTTCAGGCTGACATGGGGGCGTTACTGGCGTTCATGTTCCTGTGGAACATGTTAGGCGCCCTGGTCCTGGTGCCTTCGTTGTCCGTCTTCCTGTTGAAGTCGCAGCAGGGTTCGGCAACAAAATCGGAGTCTTTGTCCTGCAACGTGGATATGGCCGTACTGGAGCATACCGGCCGCTAGCCGGGACCGCTCAAAGGCTCAAAACAAACAAGAATAAGTAGTGAGGAGAGCAACTCAAATGATCAATTACGATCTTATCTACCCGGGCAACCCCGACCAGTACCTGGACGATCTTTGCGAGCGTGTCTCGAAAGGCATGGACGAAGGTCTGCTGCCAGTCGAAGTCTTTCGCGACGACGCCGTGTTCCGTGCGGAAATGGAACGTATCTTCACCCGCAACTGGATCTTCGTTGCCCATACCTCGGAGATCCCCAACAAGGGCGACTATGTACTGCGCCGCATAGGCATCGATAAGGTCATCGTCACCCGTGACGACGATGATCAGATTAACGTGTTGCTCAATCACTGCCGGCACCGTGGCTCGGAACTGTGTCATCAGGACAAGGGCAATGCCCGGCATTTCAAGTGCCCGTACCACGGCTGGACCTATCGCAATAACGGCGATTGGGCCGGCGCGCCACACCTCAAGGATGCCTACGGCGGTCCGCTGGACAAAAAGGAGTGGGGCCTGTTGCGGGCGGCCAAGATCGAGGCCATCCATGGCTTCGTTTTCGCCTCGCTGAGCGAAGACGTGCCGCCGTTGCGCGAATACCTTGGTGGCGCGGCCTGGATGTTCGATGCGCTGTTCGGCCTGCATCCGGATGGCATGAAGGTGCTCAAGGAACCAGAACGTTTTGTGGTCAAGGCGGACTGGAAGAGCGGTGCGGAAAACTTCAGCGGCGACGCTTATCACGTCAGCACTGCGCACTTGTCGGCCTCGCTGTCGGAGTTCATTCCTGGGGTCAATCAGGTCAGCAGCCTGGCCAGCGGCTACGACTTCGGCAACGGCAACAGCTTTATTGGTCACGCGCTGCCGGAGCTGATCGCGCCAATGTTCGATTTCTGGGGCTACCCGCAGGAATACCGCGATCAGTTTGATCTGAGCAAACTGGATGAAGTGCAACTGGAGATGCTCAAGAAGGTCCCGCCGACCATCGGCACCATCTTCCCAAACTTCAGTTTCCTGCGCTTCCCACAGCCTGACGTGCCGGGTGCAATGCCGGTTCCGTTCACCAGCATCCGTATGTGGCAGCCGGTGGCGCCGGGCGTGATGGAACTGTGGAACTACGAGTTGGAGTACGACTTCCTGCCGGAAGAGTTCAAGGCCAAAGCGTATATGGCCGGCCAGTTTGGCTTTGGCTCTGGCGGCATCTTCGAGCAGGACGACACTGCCGTGTGGGAAGGTATCGCCAAGGTCGCTTCCAGCCCTTGGGGTCGTACCAAAGGCATGCGCCTGCATTACCAACAGAAGCGCGGCGGCCCTGATCCGGACTGGAAAGGCCCGGGTGAGTTCCACCCGTCGATCTATGGCGAGTACAGCCAGGAGCGTTTCTGGCGCCGCTGGGTGAAGGAAATGACCGAAGGC
The DNA here is from genome assembly GCF_056680355.1 of Pseudomonas sp. ASL8. Taxonomy (NCBI): domain Bacteria; kingdom Pseudomonadati; phylum Pseudomonadota; class Gammaproteobacteria; order Pseudomonadales; family Pseudomonadaceae; genus Pseudomonas; species Pseudomonas sp. ASL8. The sequence continues at coordinate 4,024,584 of NZ_CM155278.1, forward strand.
AAGAGCACGAGTAAACCTGCCGATCAGTGCGATGACCAAGGGGGATGCGAGTGATGAAAAATTTGCATGAAATGCGCGGGGTCGCAGAGGACTTTCTCGCCCGTGAAGCGCTCATTCTCGACGAGCGCCGCTTCCGTGACTGGTTCGCGCTGCTCGACGATGAGATCGACTACGACGTGCCGATCCGCATCGCCATGCGCAACTATGCCGACGAGTTTCCTGATGGCGCGTTTCGCATCAAGGATTGCAAGGCGCATATCCAGACGCGCATCGCCCGCCTGGAAAGCGATCACGCCTGGGCCGAAGTGCCGCCGTCACGCACGCTGCGCGTGGTCGGTAGTGTGCTGGTGGATGCCACCGAGCGTGCCGATGTGATTTCGGTGGTCAGCGCCATGATCCTCTATCGCCAGCGCGGCCACGACGAACCCGGTGATGTGATCCCGGTCCGCCGCCACGACTTGCTGCGCATCACCGAAGAGGGTTTGAAGCTGCTCAAGCGCAGGGCATTGATCACCCATGCGGTGCTGCAGACGCCCAACCTCGGCGTATTCCTGTAACAACAAAAACAAGAGAGCGGTGATATGGCGAGCGAAAAAGTGGAAGTGATCCTCGATAGCCTCAAGTGCCAGGGCTATGGCCTGTGCCTGGGCGCTGATGACGTCTTTGAACTGGACTCCGTGGCAAACCTCGCCCACCTGAAGCAACGCTTCGTGGATATCTCGCGCAAAGGCGAGTTTGAGCAACTGGTCAGTGATTGCCCGGCTGGCGCCATCAGCCTTCGTGTGGTTCAAGAGTGAATACTGGAGCAAAACATGAGTGAAATAGCCAAAAACCTGATTGGCCGCAAATTTGACCAGATCTGCTTCGTCGTTCCGGACCTTGAGGCGGCCATGGCCCTGTGGAGCAAGACCAATGGTGTCGAAGTGTGGAACGTCGCCCATGACCTGGCCAAGGCGCAGACGCAGAAGGAGTACCGTGGACAACCCGGTGACTTCCAGTTCAGCTGCGCCTACGGCTTCGCCGGCGACACCCTGATCGAGCTGGCCCGTCACGACGGCGGCAACAGCCTGTACAAGGACTGGATAGACAGCCGTGGCTACGGGCCACACCACATCGGTTTCCGCCAGTCCAGCGCCGAGGAATACGCTCAAGCCGAGCGCCACTACCAGGAGCAGGGGCTGGAAAAAGCCATGGCCGGGTTTTTCGAAGGTCCGTTCGGTAACTGTCGCTGGAGTTATTGGGACACCCGCGAACTGATCGGTTTCTACACCGAGCTGTACTACGTCGACGGTGAGCTGAACGAACGCATGGCCGCACTGCGCCGTGGCGAGAACGTCAGTATCACTTCCTGATCCGACCGGGGCGAGCGTTGCCGCCGCCCCATGCAGCGCACTGCGCGAATAACGGAGTAACGATTCATGAATATCATCGGTCCAGATGCGGTGGTCTTCGGTGTGGACGACATCGAAGTCGCAACCAAGTACATGACGGATTTCGGTTTGAAGCCAGCAGGGCAGGTACGTGAAGGCCTGCTGTTCGAAACCCTGGACGGCACCGGCGTGATCATCTGCGATGCCAGCGATCCAAGCCTGCCGCCGCCGCTTAGCCCGACCAACAAGGCGCGCAAGATCATCTATGGCGTCGCCGACCAGCAAAGTCTCGAGCAGATCGCTGCCGAGCTGGGCAAGGACCGTGAGGTCAAGCGCCTGGCCGACGGTGCCATTGAGGCACTCGACGACCTGGGTATCCCACTGGTGTTCCAGCTGACGAGGCGCCGCGAGTTCAGCCTGCCGGCCGAGAAGATCAATGCGCCGGGAGCGCCGCTGCAGCGATCAATCAATTGTGTCGGCGTTGACGATCAGGATGTTGTGCCGCAGGTGCGTAGCCTGGGGCACTTCGCGATGTTCGTGCCAGACGTGGCCAAGGCCGAGGCGTTCTACGTCAACCGCCTGCAGTTTCGCGTCAACGACCGTCTCGGCGGCGGGCCGTTCATGCGCTCCAAGGGCACTCTGGAGCATCACACCATGTTCCTTATCCAGAGCCCGCCGCAGCTCAAGGGCATTGAGCATATGGCGTTCCATCTCGGTGGGCCGAGTGAAGTGATGCAGGCAGGCAACCGCTTTCGCGACTTGGGTCATCCAAGCTTCTGGGGGCCTGGCCGGCACAATTTCGGTTCGAACTGGTTCTGGTACTTCGACGGTCCGCTGGGCTGTCGCTTCGAGTACGACGCGGACATGGACAAGCACGACGACAACTGGGTCCCGCGTGAGAAACCGCTGCATGCGGACAATGCCCAGGCCTACCTGATGGAAATGCTCGAGGAGAACTGGGCACCTTTCAACGGCCCGCGCAAACCGGCGAACAACGCTGCCTGACGGCCCGTGTGATTCATCCGAAAGCCGAGGTCCGCACCTCGGCTTTTTGCTTTCAGTTCCCGCAGTGAGGGACTGAATGGGCGTACTTGATCCTGCATGAAAGCGCTTGAACGCTGCGTCACCTCCATCAGCAGGGAACCGCGTGAGCCTTGCACTTCTTGAATATCTGCCTTGTCCGAATCCCTCTGGCTCGCCTGAACAGCGCTCCCTAAGATGGAGCTCAATGAATACGCGAACGCTCCTGGAGCACGCGTACTGCTTGCGAAGTTTCAGCGAGCAATCAACGAAACAACGATAAGAACAATAGAGAAGGCAATCATGACGAAGGGCAATCCATTTCGTTTCACCGGTGTCGAGTGTGTCAGGTTCGCGGTTGAGGATCTTGCCGATGCATGCCGTTTCGCTGCCGACTGGGGGCTTTCCTATGTGCCTTCGGCCGACCCGGAGGTGAAGCTCTTTCGCGCAGTCGACGGCTCGGAAGTCCAGGTCGTCGCTGCTGATCTGTCGCGCATTGAGCGCACACCGATTGGCGGTGGCAGCGGCTTGTGCGAGATCGTCTGGGGCGTTGAGGATCAGGCCACCCTCGTGGCGCTGGCCGAGGACCTGGGCCGTGATCGCCGCGTCGAGCTCGATGCCGCAGGCGTGCTGCACAGCGTCGACGACCTGGGCATCAACCTGGCTTTCCGCATTGCCCAGCGCAAATCGTCGCACTTCGATGTGACCCGTTATAACGCGCCGGGTCAGCCGGCCCGCATCAACCGCCGCGCAGCGGCCTACAAGGTCGCCATGCCACGCGAGATCAGCCATATCGCCATCGGTGTGGACGACGCGGCCGCGGCCGCGCGGTTCTATATTGAACGTTTGGGCTTCATCGTTTCCGACCGCTATGCCAATCGCGGTCTGTTCATGCGCTGCTCGCCATCCGGTAACCACCATCACGTGTTCTTCATGAACGCGCGGGTGCCGGGAACCCGCTTCAACCATCTGGCCTTCAAGGTGCGCGACATCCACGAGGTCATCGGTGGTGGCCAGCATCTCGACTCGCTGGGCTGGAAGACCTTCGCCGGTCCGGGTCGCCACACTATTTCCTCGGCCTGCTTCTGGTACTTCCAGACGCCATTCGGCGGTTCCTGGGAATACGCCGCCGACGAGGACGTCGTGACGGACGAATGGGAAGCTCAGGACTTCGCTGCCATCGCGCACATCTTCTCTGAATGGACCTTCGGCCTGGAAAAATCCGACGGCACGCTCAAGGGGCCGATTGCCGCAAGCAAGGAACAGAAGCTCTAACGCCCGCAGCTTCCTCATCGGGTGTCCCGCTACGCCATCGCTTCGGCGAGAGTGGAGGGCACCTCTTCACCAGGCTTCGAGGAGCATCTTTCGTGTCCGAATCGAACACCCTTCAAACCCCATATTGGATAGAGCTGCTGCACACCCAGGTGCGTCAGATCAAAGGCAAGTACCGCACCCGCATCATCGAGGCAGGCTCAGGCCCGGCGCTGATCCTTTTGCACGGGACCGGCGGCCATGCGGAAAACTACGCGCTGAATATTGCCGAGTTGGCCAAGCACTTCCATGTCATCGCCATGGACTTCCTCTGGCATGGCAGGTCGCAGACTGAGGGCTACGACCCCGAAATCATCCCCAATCTGGTTGATCAGGTGGTCGATGTGATGGACCAGCTTGGCCTGGCCAGTGCCTTCGTCGAAGGGCAGTCGCTGGGCGGCTGGGTGGCCATGCAACTGGCCTTGCGTCATCCCGAACGGGTCGATGCACTGGTGCTGACCACTACCATGGGTTACACGCCGGCCGCAGACGCGATTGAGGGCTATGTCGAGCCGGATTGGGCGAGCAACCTGCCGAGCTCGCTTGAAGTGCTGCGTGATCCGAGCTTCGACAATGTGCGCACCCGTATGGCACGCATTCTGGCCAGACCGGAGCGGCTCACCGATGAAGCGGTCATGGTACGTCAGGCGCTCTATCGCCAACCCGCGCTGGCCGCCGTGCAGCAGGTGTTCATCGCTGAGTACCTGGCCGGTTCCACCATTCGCAAGCATCTGGTGAGCGACGCACTGGCCCGGCAGATCAGCCAGCCCACCCTGGTTTACTGGGGTGATCGTAATCGCACACCGCCGGCCCTCGGCGAGCACATTGCGCGTCAGGTACAGAACGGCACCTTCCATTGCGCCAGCGACACGGGGCACTGGGCCCAGTTCGAGAGTGCGGCCGAACACAACGAGGTCGTGACTGCCTTCCTTGAATCGCAGATATCAGCGGAGAAAACCCACATGTCGACAACCACCCTTAATCCAGTAGGTCGCTGGGAAATTCTTTCCTGGGAACAGGCCTTCGACGACGGCCGCCGCGAGCTGCCGATGGGCGAGCACTTGCAGGGTTTCATCCTGTACACCGAAGGCGGCTACATGGCCTGCATGATCGCTAAAGCCGAGCGGCTGAACTTCGAAACCGGCGGTCAGTGGAACGCCAGCGACGCCGAGAAGGCCAATGCCTACACCAGCATGCTGGCCTATGGCGGCCGCTACGAGGTACACGGCGACGTTATTACGCACCTGGTCGATATCAGCCTGTTCCCCAACTGGATCGGTGGTGCCCAGAAGCGCCGTTTCGAGGTCAATGCCGACGGCACGCTGACCTTGAGCGCGCGTCTTGAAGAAGGTACGCCGCAGGCCCGCAGCGCACGCCTGGTCTGGCGGCGTGCCGACGGTTGAACACGGAGAAACAGCGATGAATAGCCTACAAAATCCCGAAATCGGTCAGAGCATTCAGACCGGTTCAATCGTGACCAATTACCACGACGTCGGCAGCGGTGAGCCTGTGCTGCTGCTGCACGGCTCTGGGCCTGGCGTCAGTGCCTGGGCCAACTGGCGCCTGAGCATTCAGAGCCTCAAGAACGATTTCCGCCTGCTGGCGCCCGATCTGGCCGGGTTCGGTTTCACCGAGACGCCGCAGGACATCGTTTACTCACGCCAGCTCTGGCTGGATCAGATGGTCGCCTTTCTGGATGCCGTGGGTGTCGAGAAGGTCAACGTGATCGGCAACTCGTTCGGCGGTTCCATGGCCCTGGCCCTGGCTATCCACCATCCGGAGCGCATCAACAAGCTGATCCTGATGGGCAGCGTCGGTGTGCCTTTTGAACTCACCCCAGGTCTGGACGCAGTGTGGGGCTATGAGCCGACGCAGGAGAACATGCGGGCGATCATGCGCATATTCGCCTACGACCAGACGTTGGTCGGCGACGACTTGGTGCGCATGCGTTACGAGGCGAGCAAACGCGCCGGGGTCCAGGAAGCCTATGCGGCGATGTTCCCTGCACCGCGCCAGCGCTGGGTTGAGGCGATGGCCCATGACGAGGCCGAGATTCGCGGCATTGGGCACAAGACGCTGCTGGTTCACGGCCGTGACGACAAGGTAATTCCGCTTTCCACCTCGCTGACCCTGCAGCAATGGATCGACGACAGCCAACTGCATATTTTCGGGCGCTGTGGTCACTGGACCCAGATCGAGCACGCCGCCGCCTTCTGCCAGTTGGTGACGAATTTCCTCAAGGCCGACTGAACGCGCTCCTTTGCATTCGAACAAGAGCCGAACAACAACAAAAACAAGGAATCTCGCTATGCCCAAGACAGTAAAAAAAGCGTTGATAGTTGGCGCCGGCACCGCCGGAATGTCTGCCGCCATCACCTTACGGCGCATCGGTATCGACGTCGACATGATCGACATCAACCCGAACTGGGGCGCGCTGGGTGCCGGGCTGACCATCACTGGGCCGACCCTGCGCGCCTTGCATCAGCTCGGCGTCTACTCGGACATGGTCGATGAAGCTTACGTCGGTGAAGGCATTCAGGTCTGCAACACCCAGGGTGAGCTGCTGCGTAAGCTGGCAACCCCCATGCCGGCAGACAGTCCCACCGCAAGCAGCGGCGGCATCATGCGCCCGACCCTGCATGGCATCCTCGCTCGGCACGCAAACGCCGAAGGCACGCCGATCCGTCTGGGCCTCACTGTCGAGGCGCTGAAGCAGGATGACAGCGGCGTGGACGTGACCTTCAGCGACGGCAGCCGTAACCGGTACGACATCGTACTGGGCGCTGACGGTGTGTTCTCTAAAGTGCGCGGGCTGATCATGCCCGATGCACCCAAGGCCGAGTACACCGGCCAGAGCTGCTGGCGATTGTTTCTCGAGCGCCCGGCCAGCGTCGACCGCCGCACCTACTTTCTGGGTGGGCCGCACAAGGTCGGTTTCACCCCGGTCTCGGCTACCCATATGTACATGTTCCTGCTCGAACGTACCCCTCAGGTGTTCATCGAACCGGCGAACTTCCACCGTGAACTGGCTACCCGTCTTGCAAGCTACGGTGGCGTGCTCGCCGAGATCCGCGACTCGCTCGGCGAGAAGGATAACGCGGCGATCAACTTCCGCCCTCTGGAGATATTCAGCCTGCCGGCGCCCTGGTATCGCGGCCGCGTCCTGCTGATGGGTGACTCTGCGCATCCCACCACCCCACAACTGGCCTCCGGTGCCGGCATGGCCATCGAAGACGCATTGGTCCTGTCCGAAGAGCTGGTGCTGGCTGACAGCGTGGAGCAGACGTTCGCTCGGTTCATGGCACGCCGCGAGGCGCGTTGCCGACTTGTCACCGAGTGCTCAATGGAACTCGGTCGTCTGGAGCAGGCGCGGGCGCCAGTTGAAGAACAGACCAAGGTGGTAGAACGAGCGCTGCTGGCCCTTAGCGAACCCATTTGAGCGGGAGTCCCCGATGAATATCAACGATTCGTTGCTGCAAGAAATCAGCGTCGACCTGTACAACGCCCAGCGCAAGGCCGAGGCCATCGCGCCGCTCACTGAGCGTTATCCGGCGCTGACCCTCGAGCATGCCTATGCGATCCAACAGCGCCTGATGGCCCTGCGTCTGAATGATGGCGAGCGTGTGGTCGGCAAGAAAATCGGTGTGACCAGCCAGGCGGTAATGAACCTCCTGGGCGTCGGTCAGCCGGACTTCGGCATCCTCACCGATGCCATGACCGTCAACTCTGGAGCGGCCATCGCGGCGTCTTCGTTGATTCAGCCCAAGGCTGAGGGTGAGCTGGCGTTCGTGCTCAAGCACGACCTGATGGGGCCAGGCATCACCGTCGCTGACGTGTTGCGCGCCACTGAGGGCGTGATGGTCTGTTTCGAGATCGTCGACTCACGTATCCAGGACTGGAAGATCAAGATCCAGGACACCGTGGCGGACAACGCCTCTTGCGGGGTTTTCGTGCTCAGTGACCGGCTGGTGCCGGTGCAGGATGTGGACCTTGGGTTGTGTGGCATGGTTCTGGAGAAAAACGGCGAGATCGTCGCCACCGGGGCAGGTGCCGCGACCATGGGTTCGCCTGCGGTGGCCGTGGCCTGGCTGGCCAACACCTTGGGGCGTCTGGGCATGTCGCTAAAGGCCGGCGAAGTGATCCTCTCCGGCTCACTCGGTCCGATGATAGCGGTGAAGGCGGGCGACAACCTGCGGGTGTCCATCGGCGGCGTCGGCAGTTGCTCGGTGCGTTTCACCTGACGCTGGCGGGCCTTTGGCAGCAGCGCGTGAAACGGCCTCTAAAACAATAAGGAGACAAGGTATGGGCTTCGTACTTAAAGAATCGATCCTGGCCGGGATCATCGGCGGCATCATCGCCGCCATTCTGGCTTTCTGCGCCAATCAATTTCTGGTGCCGTTCCCGCAAACCATCCTGGATAACTCGCTGGGCAATGGCATCAGCGGCTTCGTCAGTGGCCTGCTCAGCGGCTTCATCGGAGTTTATCTGGTGCTGCGCAAGACCGCCAAGAACCCCTAGACACTCTGGGCCGGCTCCTATTGACCGGCCTGTCATGCACGGCTGGAGCTATGTCATGAACAAAAAACTCAAAGTCGCCATCGTCGGTTCCGGCAACATCGGCACCGACCTGATGATCAAGATTCTGCGTAATGCAAAACACCTGGAAATGGCGGTCATGGTCGGCATCGACCCGGCCTCCGATGGCCTGGCCCGCGCGCAGCGCATGGGCGTGGACATCACCCATGAAGGCGTTGCAGGCCTGACCCGCATGGACGTATTCAAGGACATCGACTTCGTGTTCGATGCCACCTCGGCCGGTGCTCATGTGAAGAACGATGCGTTCCTGCGGTCGATCAAACCGGGCATCCGCTTGATTGACCTGACCCCGGCCGCCATCGGCCCATACTGCGTGCCGGTGGTCAACCTTGAGCAGAACCTCGATCAGCTCAACGTCAACATGGTCACCTGCGGCGGCCAGGCCACTATTCCGATGGTCGCGGCGGTCTCGCGTATCGCCAAGGTGCATTACGCCGAAATCGTCGCCTCGATTGCCAGCAAATCCGCTGGCCCCGGCACTCGCGCCAACATTGACGAGTTCACTGAGACCACCTCCAAGGCCATCGAAGTCATTGGCGGCGCAGCCAAGGGTAAAGCGATCATCGTGATGAACCCGGCCGAGCCGCCATTGATGATGCGTGACACGGTGTTCGTGCTGTCCGAAGCCGCCGACCAGGCTGAGATCGAAGCGTCTATTGAAGAAATGGCCGCTGCGGTAGAAGCCTACGTGCCGGGCTACCGCCTCAAGCAAAAGGTGCAGTTCGACGTCATCCCTGAGTCGGCACCGCTGAAGATCCCTGGGTTAGGCACGTTCTCCGGGCTGAAAACTTCGATCTTCCTCGAAGTCGAAGGTGCCGCCCATTACCTGCCAGCCTATGCCGGCAACCTCGACATCATGACCTCCGCTGCCTTGGCCACCGCCGAGCGCATGGCGCTGTCGATGCTGAACGCCTAAGGAGAATCGCCATGAGTTTTAATCCCGGTAAAAAACTGTACATCTCCGATGTCACCCTGCGCGACGGCAGCCATGCCATCCGCCACCAATACTCGATCCAGAACGTCCAGGACATCGCCCGAGCGCTAGACAAAGCCAAGGTCGACTCGATCGAGGTCGCCCATGGTGACGGCTTACAGGGTTCGAGTTTCAACTATGGCTTTGCGGCGCATACCGATCTGGAGTGGATCGAAGCGGCCGCCGATGTGATCCGCCACGCCAAAATCACCACGCTGCTGTTGCCAGGCATCGGAACCGTCCACGACCTGAAAGCCGCCTACAACGCCGGTGCCCGCGTAGTGCGCATCGCGACCCATTGCACCGAAGCGGATGTCTCGAAACAGCACATTGAATACGCCCGTGAGCTGGGCATGGACACCGTCGGTTTCCTGATGATGAGCCACATGATCCCGGCCGAGCAGTTGGCCGCGCAGGCCAAGCTGATGGAGAGCTATGGCGCGACCTGCGTGTACATGGCCGACTCCGGCGGCGCGATGAATATGCAGGACATCCGCGACCGCTTCCGTGCGTTCAAGGCTGTGCTCAAGCCCGAAACCGAAACCGGTATGCACGCCCACCACAACCTGAGCCTCGGGGTGGCCAACTCGATCACGGCCGTTGAGGAAGGTTGCGACCGCATCGACGCCAGCCTGGCGGGTATGGGTGCCGGGGCCGGTAACGCGCCGCTGGAAGTGTTCATCGCGGCGGCCGAGCGCCTGGGCTGGAACCACGGCACCGACCTCTACACGCTGATGGACGCGGCCGATGACATCGTGCGTCCGTTGCAGGACCGTCCGGTGCGGGTTGATCGGGAGACCCTGGCGCTGGGTTACGCCGGGGTCTATTCGAGCTTCCTGCGCCACGCCGAAGTCGCCGCCGCCAAGTACGGCCTCAAGACTCTGGACATTCTCGTCGAACTGGGTAAACGCCGGATGGTCGGTGGCCAGGAAGACATGATCGTCGACGTCGCGCTGGACCTGCTCAAGCGCTGAGACCCTCATGACGCACGCTCCGCTTGGTTGTGGCGCGTTCGTTCATCATTACGCCCGGTCTGATGCCGGGCGTTTCGTTCTCATCCTCTTCAGACCAAGGGAGTTTTCTCCTTGAACAGTACGACCACTGCTTTGCGTCCCGTCCCTTTGCCGCTGCTGTTTCTGCTCGGAAGCCTAGCGGCCATCGCACCGCTGTCCACCGACATGTACCTGCCAGCGTTCTCCATGATCCGCCAGGAAATCGGCCTGGCCGCCGGCGAAGTGGAACTGAGCTTCTCGTCCTACTTCATTGGCATGTTGATCGGCATGCTCTGCTACGGGCCGGTCAGCGACTGGATCGGCCGTAAGCGCCCGCTGCTGGTCGGGCTCGGTCTGTACGTGGTGGCCAGCGCCGCAATCACTCAGGTGGACGGCCTTACAGAACTGGTTTTCTGGCGCTTCCTCCAGGGCTTGGGCGGCTGTGCTGGCGCGGTGCTGACCTTCGCTATCATCCGCGACCGCTGCGACCTGTCGCAAAGTGCCCAGAATATATCCCTGCTGATCCTGATCATGGGCGCGGCCCCCATATTGGCGCCGCTGTTGGGTGGTTGGGTAATGGAACTGTCAGGCTGGCGCAACGTGTTCACGGTGTTGACCCTGTTCGGAGTTGCGCTTTTCATCTATGCCTTCGTGGTGCTCGACGAACCACCTACAGACCGAAGTGTAGGCGGCGGGATTCGAGCGGTATTGGGCGAATACGCGGATCTGCTGAAATCCCGCCACTTCATGACTTTGGTGCTGATCCAGGCTTTGGTCATGGGCTGTATGTTCAGCTACATCATCGGCTCGCCGTTCGTGCTGATGGACATTCACGGCATCGCGCCAAGCGCTTTCGGCTATTTCTTCGGTTTCAACGCCATTGGTGTCATGGTCGCCGGGCAGCTCAACCGAGTCCTGCTTAAGCGCTTCGCTCCGATCACGATATTGCGCACGGCGCTGTGGTTGCCTTTGATTGGTGGCATCTTGTTGGTGATTGATGCCCAGCTGGTTGCTAGCAGCTTGTGGCTGGTGCTGCCAGGGTTCTTCGTTGCAGTGTGCAGTGTAGGGTTCGTCAACCCCAATGCTTCTGCGCTGGCCATGGCCGATCAGGGGCGTCGCGCCGGCAAGGCATCGGCCATCCTCAACGGTGCCATCTTCGGAGGCGGCATGCTCGCCGGTCTGCTGCTTAACCTGTGCTACACGGGGACCACCGCGCCGGTGGCTTGGCTGATCTGCTTTAGCGCTCTGCTGGCACTGTTCGTTGGCCGCCGCCTTTGAGCCGCACTCAAGTACGAAAACCGCTTACTGCGGCATTCAGGGTGCTGCCCACCAGTCCCAGTTCGCGTACTGCGTCTTCCAGATGAGCACTCGCCGTGCCACTGCGTTCGGCGATTGCTCGTACCCGCGCCATGCTGTCGCCGACCTGTCCGGCGACAGCACTCTGTTGCTCAGCTGCGGCGGCGATCTGTTGGCTCATGTGCTCGACGGTGGAGACAGCAGCACTAATCGCCTGCAACGCTTGTGAGGCCTGCGCGGTAAGCTCGACGCTGGCTCGGGTCAGTTCCTGGCTGCCCTGCAGCCGTTGCGAGGCCTCGCCGCTGACATGGCGCAGTTGCTCGACGATGGTGGCTATTTCCTCGGTGGAGGCCCGAGTTCGCAGGGCCAGGCTGCGCACTTCGTCGGCCACCACGGCAAAGCCACGGCCATGCTCGCCAGCACGTGCGGCCTCGATGGCGGCATTGAGCGCCAACAGGTTGGTCTGCTCGGCCAGTGCGTTGATCACTTCAAGTACCCGGCCCACCGCGCCACTTTCTTGCAGCAAGCGCTGCATCGCCTCACTGCAGCCAGTCATCTCGTCTGCCAGATGGTCGATGCGGCTGCTGGCCTGACGCACCAGATCATCGCCGCGACGGGCCTCGCGGTTGGCTTGCTGCACGGCGCTACAGGCATCACTGGCATTGCGTGCGACTTCTTGGGCGGTGGTGGTCATCTGTTGCATCGCCGTGGCGGCCAGTTCGGTTTCGGCATTTTGCTGCTCGACACCTTGGGTGGTTCGCTCAGCCACCTGCACCACGTCGTCGGCGGTGCAGTTGAGCGTGCCGATATCCTGGGCAATGCGCCCGACCAGGCCGCGCAGGCTGTCGAGCATGCTGCCGACGCTGGTCAGCAGTTGGCCGAGCTCATCGCGCCGAGCGTGCGATTGTGGCTCGGCAGTCAGGTCGCCGGCGGCGATCCGCCGGGTCAATGCCAGCACATGGGTCAGCGGTCGCAGTATCAGTTGGCGGATCAACACGGCGGCACCGATGCCCAAGGTCAGCGAGATGATCAGGATGCCGCCCAGTAGCTGCGTCACCTGCTCGCTGGTCTGGTGCCAGGCCAGCTCCTGCGCCTCGCTTACCGCAGCGAGGCGTGCGCCAACTTGCGTACTGGCGTTGTTCATCGCCGCCTGACTCACGGTGGCACGCTCGCGGCTGGCGACGAAGTGTTCGAAGGCATCACGGTATCCGGCCAGCGCTTCGTTGGCCTGGCGCAGGGAGTCCCGCTCGCTGCCATTCAACTGGCGCGCCAGGCTGTCCAGGTAAGTGAGCAGCTCGGTCATTCGGGTTTCCCAGTCGTCGTGCGCGCTCAGGCTGTTTTCATGGGCGAAATACAATTCGCTGTCGCGCAGGTTAGACAGTTTGTCGCGCAGCATCGAGGTCTGCTCCAGCAGCGTCATTAGCACCTGCGAAGGCGGTTGCGCTTGCTCGGCGACGGTGTTGAGCGCGTCGAGCTGGTCGAGCAGCACGGCGCTGAAACGCTCGCCCAGGTTGTGCGCAAGCTCCTGCATGCCTACCCGGGCGTCGCGTTCCTCAAGCTTGGCTTGAGAATAGTGCTGGAATTGGGTGAAGTAGGTGGCACTTGCCTCGCCAGCCGAAGCGGCGTCTGGAATTTCTCCGCGATGCAGGCTCAATAGCCCGCCGAGCTGCTCGACCAAACTGGCGACCTGCCCGGATGCATCGGTGGACAGTGTCAAGCCGAAGTCTTTCTCTGCGGCACGGGCCTGCAACATTAGCGCGCGGGCACCACCGAGATCGCGGATGACCGCGCCGCGCTGTTCCAGCGCGTGCAGCGCATTGAACGCGGTAAAAGCGACAGCGATTGTCGACGCCAGGACCAGACCGAAGCCGAGGGTGAGTTTGGCGCCTACCGAGAGGTTGCCGAGTACACGAACGAACATGTTCATCTCCTTTCAGGGAGCTGCAAGGGGGCCGCCGCACGCACGTCATCAAAGTGATCGGTGCTTGGCGGCAGCGCTATGAAGGTATGTGTCAGCGGGTGAGGGTCGTGATCGAATCAGTGCGGGTGGGAGGCATGACATTCTTCTTATTGTGGTCATGGGCGCGGGGCAGGGCGGTTAGCCGCTGCCCCGCAGGGCTCAGATGTTGTCAGTCGAGAAGACTCTTCAAGGCGATGCCGGTGTCCGCGATCAGCGCCTGGTCGGGCGACATCCCGGCAGCCAGCAACTTGCGGCCAAGAATGTGCTCCAGAGGCTGGTTGACCGAGTCGACCGCGATCAGGGTGCTATCGCGGTAGTGGAATACCGAGAAGCGGCCGAGCTCGGGTTCGCCGCGAGTCACGCAGTGGGTGCGGCCAATCGACAGGCCGACCATTTGCAACTTGACCTCGCCCTGGTCGCTCCAGAACCAGGGCAGCGCTTCATAACTGGCGTCCTCGCCGATGATCAGACGTGCCACCAGGCGAGCCTGGTCGTTGGCATTCTGGATCGACTCCAGACGCAGTCGGGCGTTGTCGGCGTAGCGGTTCTCAAAGGTGACGCAATCACCGATGGCAAACACGTTTGGTGCCGAGGTACGCATCTGCGCATCGACCAGGATGCCGTTGCTGCAGGCGATGCCAGCGGCCTGCGCCAGCTCGCTGTTGGGTAGCGAGCCGGCACCGACAATGACCAGGTCGGCCGGCCATTCGCGGGTCGCGGTGCGTACGGCGGCAACCTTGCCGTTGTCGCCGAGGAAGGCGCTCACGGTACTGTCGAGCTCCAGGATGATGCCCTGTTCGCGGTGCTTGTGGGTTACATAAGCAGACACCTCTGGCGACACCGAGCGTTCCATGATGCGTGATGCGGTTTCCAGCACCGTGACCTGTTTACCGAGTTTGCGAGCGGTGGCGGCAATCTCCAGTCCGATGAAGCCGCCGCCAACGATGACTATTGAGCTGCTGCTCGCCAGGCGCTGACGCAGGGTGCGTGCCTGTTCGAGCGTACGCAGCACGAGAATGCCCTCCAGCGCGCTGCCCGGCAGTGTCAGGGTCCGCGCGCGGGCTCCAGTCGCCAGCACCAGCTCGTCGTAGGGGACAAGGCTGCCGTCGGCCAGTTGCAGGGTTCGCGCCTTTGTATCAAGGGCGCTGACTCGGGTATTCAGGCGCAGGTCGACGCACTTCTCGTCGTAGAAACTTTGCGGCTCGAGCAGCAGCTTGTTCTCTGCTTCCGGTGTGTCGTTGGTGAGGAAGGCTTTGGAAAGGGGCGGACGGTGATAGGGCAGGTCAGCTTCGTCGCTGAGCAGGGTAATGGCGCCGGCGAAATCCAGTGCACGCAGGGCCGCGCAGAGGCTGACCCCGCCATGTCCGGCGCCCACGATAACGACATGTCTTGTCATTTTGTTGTTGTCTCTGTCGTTTGTTGGCTGGCCGGCGGCATTGCGCCGGCCGGTGATTAATCCTGAAAAAACGGGTGCAGCAGTTGCTCTACTTGCGCAGGCGCCTCGTGGTTGCAGATGTGTCCGACGCCAGCGATGACCTCTAGCACGACATTTGGATTCTGTGCGGCCATCGCCCGCATGTCTGCCACCGGTCCACCGCCGTGGTCATGCTCGGCCGCCACCAGCAGGGTAGGCACGCGCAGTTCAGGGAAGCGCGCACTGAAGTCCATTTCGATGAAGGCGCGTACATACGCCAGATAGCCGTCCAGAGTGGTGTTTTTCATCATCGTGCGCAGCAGGCTGTCCACCTGCGGATGACTGGCGCGAAAGTCAGCGCTCAGCCAACGGTCGACGGTGACATCGGCCAGCGTGTCCATGCCCTGGGTCTGTGCGGCATCGCAGCGACCGCGCCAGAACTCGCGCCGGTCATCCGGCTGGCGGGGCCGGCAGCAGAACGCGGCGATGCGCGTGACCCGCTCGGGGTATTCCAGGCCGAGCGCCAAGGCCAGCGAACCGCCGAAGCCGAGGCCGACCACGGCGGAGCGGGAGATGCCGAGGCGGTCCCACAGCTGTACGACGCCGTCACGGATGGCGGCAAAATTACAGTCCTGTGGTGGTGCCGGGCTCTGCCCGTGCCCCCAGGGATCGAAGCGCAATACGCGAAAGTGCGCAGACAGGCCTGCGGCTTGTTCGGCCCAGAACTCTGCATCGTTGCCGATACCGGGTATGAAGGTCAGCCAAGGGGCATTCGCAGGCCCGCTGATGACATGGTGGAATGTGGGCAGTGCTTGAATTGCTTGCATTGAGCGGGCTCCTTCGCTGGCCGTAGGTTACGAACGTATCCGGGGCGGAGGTAGGCGATGAGCCGGATGGCTGTTATCCGGACAATGCATGGCTATCGATAGAAAGCTGAGTTGCGCTTTTTTGCTGGAGTGCACAGCAAGCCAGGACACTATGATCACGGCTGGCCCGAAGCTGCGCGAACAAAATTTCGCGGCGTCATCGACAATAACAATAAGCGGCCTGGGACGGGTCCATCCCGCGCCGTTGGAGATTCACATGGCTGCACTCATTCAATCCGCCCTGGTGGTCGGCGGTGGTTTTTCCGGCATGTCCGCCGCCATCGAACTGCGCAAACGCGGGATTGCCGTGGACCTGGTCGAAATCGACCCGCACTGGCGCAACTATGGCGCAGGCATCAGCATCGGTGGTCCCACGCTGCGGGCCTTCCGCACCCTCGGCATCCTGGAGCGTTTCCTGGACGAGGGGTATGCCTGCGATGGCCTTGACATCTTTTCCCCTGAAGGTGTGCTGCTGACTCAGGTGCCGACACCGCGCATTGCTGGAGACGAGGTGCCAGGGAGCGGCGCAGTGATGCGTCCGGTGCTGGCGAAGATCCTCGCCGATGCGACTCGCGCCAGCGGCACCGACGTGCGCCTGGGCTGCACCGTGAGTGCGCTGGAGCAGGATGCCGACGGTGTCACGGTGGACTTCAGTGACGGCAGTCGTGGCCGCTACGACCTGCTGATCGGCGCCGACGGTCTGTATTCAGGTTTGCGCGAACGTCTGTTGCCTGAGGCGCCGAAGCCGCGTTATAGCGGGCAGGGCGTGTGGCGTGCGGTCTTGCCGCGTCCTGCGTCGGTTACCCGAACCATGCTGTGGGTCGGCAATCACCTCAAGATTGGGTTGAACCCTGTGTCGCGGGACGAGATGTACCTGTTCGTCAATGAAGATCGACCGGTTAATGATCTTGTGCCGCCAGAGGAGTTTCTGACGCGTCTAAAAGCGTTGCTCGATCCTTTCACTGCGCCAGAAGTACGTAACGCCAGAGCGATGCTCGACGAGCATTCGCTGGTGATTTTCCGGCCGCTGGAGGGGCTGTTGGTGGAGCAACCTTGGTATCGTGGACGCACCGTGCTGATCGGCGACGCGGTACACGCCACCACCCCGCATCTGGCCTCCGGTGCTTGTATCGGTATCGAGGACGCCATCGTGCTGGCCGAAGAACTGGAAAACGCGTCCAGCCTGACGGCCGCGCTGGAAAGCTTCCAGCAGCGTCGATGGGAGCGCTGCCGACTGGTGGTGGAGAATTCCATGCGCCTCGGTGAAATCGAGATTAATGGCGGCGACAAGGCCGAGCACATGCGCATTATGCACGCGTCATTTGCCGCATTGGCCCAGCCGATCTGACACGAGGGAGAAGTCGATGAATGTGTTGAGCGAACATGTAGTTTTGGTGACCGGTGGTGGTTCAGGCCTGGGCCTGGGCCTTGCGCGTCACTGCCGTGCCGAAGGTGCGCAGGTGGCGATATTCGAAATCTCCGCCGAGAAGGTAGCCCTGCTACGCGAAGAGTTCGGTCCCGATGTGCTAATTGTCCAGGGCGACGTAACGAGCCTGGATGATTTGCGCGCCTGTCGCGAGGCCGTACTTGCGCGTTTCGGCCGGCTTGATGCGCTGATCGGCGCCCAGGGGATCTTTGACGGCAACGTGCCGCTGATGGAGATGCCCGAGGAGCGCCTTGACGCACTTTTCGATGAGGTAATGCGGGTCAACGTGAAGGGTTATTTGCTGTCGGCGCGGGTGTTCTTCGACCTGCTGCGTGCCAGTGAAGGCGCCATGGTACTGACCACTTCGACTGCGGCCTATGCCGCCGATGGTGGCGGTGCGGTATACAGCGCGAGCAAGGGCGCGATACGTAGTCTGGTCAACCAGTTGGCGTTCGAGTTTGCGCCGCATGTCCGGGTCAATGCCGTGGCGCCGGCCGGTATCGCCAACAGCCAGCTGAGCGGGCCGCGTTCGCTCGGGCTGGAGGCGCAGAAGCAATCCGACATTCCCCAGGATGCCTTTCTCTCGATGTTTCGCTCACTCAGTTTGCTAAAAGAACTTCCGACGCCCGAAGACCACGGGCCACTCTATGCCTTCCTGGCATCCCGGCATAACCGCATCATGACCGGGCAGACGGTAGTGGCCGATCAGGGGATGCTGAACCGGGCTGTGCTGCATAGGCAGCACTAAGCGCCCGGCGCTATCCGCTCAGGAACGGTTCTTCAGCAGCAGAGGGGCTTCCTGCTCCAGCAGCTTTTGAACCGTGCGCGTCGCCAGGGTGTTGGGGCGGCGTAGTGAACTGGCCAGCACCACGCTACGCAACAGTTCCGGCTTGATGATGCGGGCGACCGAGAAGCGAGGGTCGTCCACATGCTCGAACAACCCCGAGGTGATCGCGTACCCCCCGCCAGCCGCGACGATTTCCCATTGCAGCCGAATCGAGTCGGCTTCCACTGCGCAGTCGAAGTGAATGCCGTGGGTTTTGGATAGCTTTTCAAGCCGCGCGCGCAGTGGGTGCGGCCGGGAAGGAAGCACCAATGGAAGGCCCTGCAGGTCGGATAACTCGACGGTTGATTGTGTGACCGCAGGGTCTTGCGCGCGGCCGACCAGCATGAGTTTGGGCTGCACCAGTACCGACTCTTCCGACGCCGATACATCGCCTTCGCGCAGGAGGAGTGCCATGTCTACACGACCTTCATTGATCAGCTCCTCGAGGTGCGCGCTGCTGCCTTCGCAGATTTGCAACTTTATGCGCGGGTAGCGCTCATGCACCAGCTTGTACAAGGGGCCGGCAATGGGCTCCACCGTAGACGGCAGCAGTCCGATCCGCACCTCTCCAATCGGAACGCCACCAGAGGTGCGAATCACATCTGCGACTTCTTCCGATTCTTCTACGAGGGACTCGATGCGTGGGAGGATCTGCAAACCAAACTCGGTGAGGTTCACACCACGTCCGGTGCGGTTGAACAGCCTCACTCCGCATTCCCGCTCCAGTTGGGAAATATGACGGCTGATCATCGATTGCGGTACGTCGAGCGCCACGGCCGCCTGGGTCAGGCTTCCCAACTTGGCGACCTTGATGAAGTGATGCCATTTTGGGTCGAGAATCGATTGCAAGTTGGCTGTCCTTTTATTTTTATTGGGGCGTGAAGTGTCGGATTATTCCATGCGCTCTTTAGCTTGAGCAAAGGGTTTGGCTCAGTGATTTTTCGCCGACCTGGGTATCGTTGTGACGCCGTCTTGAGAGGGGCTTACGATTTTGAGTCGGGCTTGAAACGGATAATGTACGGACGGCACTATTATTTGCCATGCGCGTACGGCTCCATGCCGCTGTATGTCAGCAGAAAGTGTGAATTGATTTGGCGCGCAGGTAACGAGAGAATACGGAACTCGCTCGTTGTGTCACTCGGGAATGGAATTAATGAAACGGATTTTGTTTGCGATAATTATCGCCAGCGTTGCGTGGAAGGCTTTTACCTCGCCGACACTCTTGGCCTGGACCGGGACCAAAGTTTCGCCGCCGCAAGTGCCTTCATCTGCTGCAGTCGTATCTGCCCAATCAGCATTCAAGTGTGATGGCCGCCAATACTGTTCTCAGATGACATCTTGCGCAGAGGCAAAGAACTTCCTCCAGCACTGTTCCGGGATGAAAATGGACGGCGACGGAGATGGGATACCGTGTGAGTCGCAATGGTGTAACTAGCTCCCTTCATCCTCGGGCTTTTGATCGGCCCGGTTGACTGGTTTATTCGTTGCAACAGGGTCGAGACGGCGAAGCACGGCGCCCGTCGTTGCGGTTATTGCTGCAAACAAACCGATCTCCGTTAGTGCTGGGGATGCAGTGGCTATGCGCCTGCCTTATACGGGCTCGCACTTCCGTTGTGCAGCCATGATGCGATGGTCCTGCGGGGACATGCCATAACTGCGACTGAAAGCGCGGGTAAAGTCCGAGGCGCTTTTGAAGCCCAGGCTGTAAGCGATCTCAATAACCTGCCGATTGGGATATCGCACCAACTCGTCTGCTGCTTCACGCAGTCGGCAATTACGGATGTAGCGGCCCAATCCGCCCTCATGCTGGAAAAGCCGATACAGCGTATGGCGCTGCAGCTGTACCGCAGCCAGAACGCTCTCGGGTGTCAGCCAGGGTTGATACAGGTTGTCTTGCACATAGCGTCTGGCTTTGTCGAACATTGCGCTACGCGCCGCCGCCCGGACGTTACCTCCCAGTTTGGCCTGTTTGGCAAATGCGCCGAGCATTAACTGAATGCCGATATCGAACGCTGTCGTTGCTTGATCCGCACTCATGCCCGGCAGGCTCTTCGAGAGTGTCGCGACATGCTCGATCATCAGCTGGGTAAGCGGGGTCGTATTGGTGAAGACGCGGCCGTGGATCGACTCTGCGTGTGGCAGCGCTGCGTCCACTATCGGTCGCGGTACGAAGAATGTCAGTACCCGACAATGACTTCGGTGCATCCTTATCGGTTGGTTCATGTCCATGGCGACAATACTGGCCTGAGCGGGGTTGCGGCTTTCAAGGCCCCCGCCCTGAATGGCGTCAATGCCGCCCTCGGTGAACACTTGAAAAACGTAATCCCGGACGCTGTCCGTCGAAATGCGTGCGACCGAGCGATCAAGCAGCAAGGCGTCACTCGAGCAATCGGTGAACAGTCGAGCCCCTAACGTATAGCGGTCGATACAGCCGTTAAAAGGTGATTCGACTGCCTTGGACGAGGGCAGTGCGTCAATGACGTGCCCGACTCGACGGCGCCAGGCCAAAAACTGATTGGGGACTGGCTCCGCGCTGACATTGAAGTGATCGGGAGCCTGGCTGGCACCAAATGGGGGTCGAGGCGATTGAGTTGACGCGGGACTGTTCATAACTTCACTGCTGACCAGTAGACCAAGGTTTGTATCGATAACCGGACCGAAATGGCGTCCGCTGAATGTAGGCCTACGCTTCACGCAGGCAGCCATTATCGCTGTACGGACGCGTGCTTATCTGCTTTTTTCAGCGCAATGAAAACTTTTTTTCGCTTTCGCTACCGGCACCCAAAACTGCTCATGCGGAATAGAGGGGGCCGCGGAGGCTTAAAATAGTTCAAAAACTGCAACGCACGGTCAAGCCGTACAAAAAAAGTCTGATAAGTTCCGTACAGGTTCGCATTTTAAAACGGTTAATTTTATTTGAGGTTGTTAGGCGTTTTTTTGCACCAAATAAGGGTGAATATTTTTTTTTGCTCTGTGGTGGTGCGCGGATAAACGCAATGCAACTCTGAACATGACCGGGGGGCAGATCAACTCAGGTGTTCACCTGATGTTGCCAACTGTGGTGTCAGTGCATTCTTGTCTGGCGGTTTAGTCGACGACCATCGCACGTTATTAATACGGCGCAGGGTCCAGCAGGTTGAAATTCTTTTGATTAATTAGTCATTGGAAATGATGCCTTAAGTGCAGTAATGATCTGGGCATCGCCAGCAAAATTCTTTGCGTGTGTGACGGTGTATCGAGCGGCATATCGATGTAGCAGGAATGACGGATGAGTTGTCTCGATCAGGAGTTGGGTTCGTTTGCGATCAGCGTGGCCAGCCCGGCTGGCGCCAATCCTCGAGAAGGTGCGGCCTTTTCGCTCGCGCAAATTGAAGTTGAAAAGCTGACCAATATTCATGCCGAGTCCGGAGTGGACTGGCAGAAAGTGGCGGATACCTGCGCAAAAGTTCTTCGCGAGGAAGGTAAGGATTTCAATGCTGCGGTCTGGTTGTTGTGTGCCTGGACCACGCTCAACGGGATATCTGGCCTTGCAACCGGGGTACAGGTATTGCGCGAAATGCTCGAGCAATACTGGGACACGTTGACGCCACCACCTGCCCGATTGCGTGCTCGGCGTAACCAGGCTGAATGGATGCTCGAATGGCTGACGGCGAAGGTTGAAGAAAGCTTCGAGCCGGTGCCCGGTGATCAGTTAGCTGTCTTGCTCGAAAACTGGGACGCCATCGATCGTTTTTGGCGCGACAAGGACGCTGACGGTCCGAGTTTCTTTGCGTTGCGTCGACGGCTGTCACAGCTGCCCGTGCAGGCCAGTGCCGAGCCAGCGGTTGTTGCGCCTGAGCCGGTTCAGCCGGTCGAGTCTATCGCAGCAGCAGTACCGGTTCCGCAGCCCCCTTCGGTACCTGGCATGGCACCGCCAACGCTTGCTCCTGTTCGTTTATTGGACAGCTTTGAAAGCGATGAGGCGATTGAAAACGCCGTAAACGGTGTGTTTGCCTCGTTATCGCCGCTGGTTGCGTTTTGTCTCGACTCTCGTCCGACGTTGCCGTTGCTGTTTCGCCTGAACCGACAGTCGGCCTGGACTACCTTGCAGCAGGCTCCTCCTGCGCAAGGCAACACCACACGTCTTCCGCCACCTTCGGAAGCCGAACTGCAGAGTTTCAGCCGGTTGCAGAGTGCTGGCGAGCCGCTGGACATCGTGCGGTTTTGCGAAGGCCGACTGAACACGTATCCATTTTGGCTGGACCTTAATCGAGCCAGCCATGCAGCGCTTTCACGACTCGGCTCCGGCTCCTTGGCCGCTGTTGCGAGCCTGTCCCTGGAAACTCGCTATTTTCTGGCACGCCTGCCGTCTCTGGCCGAACTCACCTTCGCCGACGGCCAGCCGTTCGCCGATGGCGCAACGCGTAGCTGGCTCGAAGGGCTGGCCCCGGTGGTCCGTGCCGGGGCCGGGGATGCTGTGCAAACGCTGATTGACGATGCAGGGCGAGAAGCCGCTGACGGACGTCTGAACGATGCGCTGGCCAGCCTGCAAGCGAGCCTGCGCGAGGCCGGCAGTGGCCGCGACCGCTTCCGTTTGCGTCGTGCCCAATGCGAATTGCTGCACCGTTTCGAGCCCCGCGCCCAGTTGCGAGTGGCCCTGGATGTATTGCTGCAAGAAGCAACGGAGCAGGGGTTGGATCGTTGGGAGCCGGACCTGGTGCGGCCTTTATTGGAACTGGCTTTGGTGCATGAGGATGGCGGTTCAAAAACGGCATGGGCGCAGCAGTTGGCCGCCATGGATTTGCCCGCTTTCTGGCGTCTGGCCAGTCCACAGACTCCTTGAGTTCAGCAACACGCGATACCTGACAGACATACGCATATCAATGCCATGGGTTTTATAACGGCTGCGTTGAGCGAGCCCGCTAAACAGGAGTGAGATTAAATGGCTAGTGAAGGTTCAGTCGCGCCTAAAGAACGCGTCAACATTGTGTACAGCTCCGACACCGGCGGCGCCCAAGAGCAGGTCGAGCTGCCTCTGAAGCAACTGGTCATCGGCGACTTCACCTTGCGTGAAGACGACACGCCGGTTGAAGACCTCAAGCCGATCCGCGTCGACAAAGACAACTTCACCGATGTGCTCAAAGGGCAAAACCTGAGCCTGCAACTGGCGGTGCCCAATCGTCTGGCGGAGAACGCGCCGGAAGACGAGCAGATTCCTGTGTCGCTCACCTTCCAGTCTATTCGCGACTTCGAACCCGATGCCATCGTTGCCCAGGTTCCTGAGTTGCAGCAGCTGATTGCCTTGCGTGATTCGCTCAAGGCGCTCAAAGGCCCGATGGGCAACCTGCCGGAATTTCGCAAGCAACTTCAGGCCCTGATGAACGATGACGGTGCCCGCGAGCGCCTGCTCTCGGAACTCGGCGTAAAGGACAAGGAATAACCCATGAGTGAAGAAAAAAGTCAGGCCGCGAGCAGCACCGGCCAAGCGGTCGAGTCCGTTTCGTTGCTGGATCAATTGGTAGAAGCCGCTCGCGTCAAGCCGGGCGATGAAGCCTATGCTGTTACCCGTCACGGTCTCGAAGCCTTTGTCACCGAGCTGCTCGAACCTGCAAGGCAGACCGAGAAAGTCAGCGCCGGTCTGATCGACGACATGATTGCCACACTGGACGCCAAGCTTTGCCGTCAGGTCGATGCCATCATTCACAACGAGAAGTTTCAGAAGCTCGAGTCGTCATGGCGCTCGCTGAAGTTTCTGGTCGACCGTACGGATTTCCGTGAGAACAACAAGCTGGAGATTCTTAGCGTCTCCAAGGAAAAGTTGCTCGAAGATTTCGAAGACGCTCCTGAAATCACCCGCTCGGGTCTGTACAAGGCGGTGTACACCGCTGAGTTTGGCCAGTTCGGTGGTCAGCCATTCGGCTCCATCATTGGTAACTACGAGTTCAATCCTGGCGCGCAGGACATGAAGCTCCTGCAATCGGTCGCCTCCATTTCGGCCATGTCCCACACGCCTTTCATTGCCTCGGCGGGTCCCCAGTTCTTTGGCATCGACAGTTTTGCGGATTTGCCCAATCTGAAGGACCTGCAAGCGGTCTTTGAAGGCCCGCAGTTCACCAAGTGGAACGCCTTCCGCGAAAGCGATGATGCCCGTTTTGTCGGTCTGACCTTGCCGCACTTTTTGCTGCGCACGCCTTACGGCGAGGACACTGTTCCGGCCAAGACCTTCCGTTACAACGAAAGCGTCAGTGGCGGTAACAAGGATTTCCTGTGGGGCAACGCCGCGTTTGCGTTTGCCAGCCGCTTGTCTGACAGCTTTGCCCAGTACCGTTGGTGCGCCAACGTGATCGGTCCGCAGGGTGGGGGTACGGTCGGTGACTTGCCGATCTACAACTACGAAGCCATGGGTGAAACCCAGACCAAGATTCCGACCGAGGTGCTCATCTCCGAGCGCCGCGAGTTCGAGCTGGCCGAGCAAGGTTTCATCGCGCTGACCATGCGCAAGAACACCGATAACGCGGCGTTCTTTTCCGCCAACTCGTGCCAGAAGCCCAAGTTTTTCGGCAACGACAAAGAGGGCAAGGAAGCAGAGCTCAACTACAAGCTCGGCACCCAGCTGCCTTACATCTTTGTGGTCAGTCGCCTGGCGCACTACATCAAGGTCATTCAGCGCGAAAACATCGGCACCTGGAAAGAGCGTGGCGACCTGGAATCTGAACTCAACACCTGGATTCGCCAGTACGTGGCCGACATGGACAACCCTGCGGCCGGTGTGCGCAGCCGCCGTCCATTGCGTCAGGCCGACATTACCGTCAGCGACGTTGAAGGCGATCCAGGCTGGTACCGCGTCGGTTTGAAAGTTCGCCCGCACTTCAAGTACATGGGCGCTTCTTTCACGCTGTCGCTGGTTGGCAAGCTCGACAAGAGCTGATTTGGCAGAGCGAACGAATGACTTGAATGCCGTTCGTTCAGGTGTTTACCCGAGGGTCATAGCCTCGGGGGTTCCATAAGATGGATTCAACGCAACGATACAGGGCTAGCAGCTCTGATCGTTGCCTGAACACTAACTGATTAAACCCGGAGTACCCGTTATGCCAATGCCATGCTACCTGAGTATCGAAGGCCAGAACCAAGGCAAGATCGAAGGTTCGAGCAGTGTTACCGGCCACGTAGGGATGATCCTCGTACAAGCCGTTGAACACCTGATCGATATTCCCAAGAACCCGCAGACCGGCTTGCCCGCAGGCAAGCGTGTTCACCAGGGCATGACCCTGACCAAAGAGATCGACAAGGCTTCGCCAAAGCTGCTGCAGGCCCTGACCTCCGGCGAACAGCTTAAAACCGTTGTGCTTGAGTTCTATCGCATCTCGCCCAAAGGCACTGAAGAAAAGTACTACACCATCACCCTGAGCAATGCAGTGCTTGTTTCTGCCCGTACCTGGGTGCCAAACGTATTGAGCCCTGAGTTCAAGCAAATGGGCCATATGGAAGACATCGGCATCACCTACGAAAAAATTGTCTGGACCTGGGTGCCGGACGGCATCGAAGCCGAAGACTCGTGGTTGGCGCCAAAAGCGTAAGTCATTCTTCACCGCCCTGATTCAGGGCGGTGTTCTTTCAATTTCAGAAGGTACACGGCGTTGAGAGAAAAACGATTGCTGGAACGCATCACGGGCTTGCAGGTTGAAACCGGCCGCACGCACCTGACCCAAGCGGAAGTGCTTACGCAGTCAATTGTTCAGCATCTGCAACGCATCTTGAATACCCGGCGCGGCAGCGTGCCCATCGACGCCGATTTTGGCGTACCCGATTTCACCAATCTGGCCGGTTCGTTTGCGACCGGCGAGACCACGCAAATAATTGAGAACATGACTCGCATGATCGCCCGCTATGAGCCTCGGTTGAAGTCGCCGCGCATTCTGGTCGCCGAAGGCGCTCAGGAAGTGTTGTCGTTGAGCTTCAGCCTTGAAGGCCTGGTGTCCATTGATGACCGGGACATTCCCATCCATCTGGCAACGCGCGTGTCTTCAGACGGCCGCGTTTCCCTGGCGATGCACTAAGTCATGCTCAACAGCCATTATCAAAGTGAACTCAACCACCTGCGCCGTCTGGCCGATGAGTTTGCCCGTAGCAACCCGGCCCTGGCACCGCTGCTGGGTGTGGACTCGGCAAATGACCCCGATGTCGAGCGCTTGCTCGAAGGCGTGGCGTTTCTCACCGGGATGGTTCGCCAACGGCTGGACGACGAGTTTCCCGAGTTCATCCAAGAGTTGGCGCAGCTGCTGTACCCACATTATCTGCAGCCATTGCCTTGCCTGACACTGCTTCAATTTCAGCCTCGCGGGGCGTTGCAACAAGCCACGCGTATCGATGCCGGGTGCGAAGTCGCTTCGGTACCTGTCGATGGTCAGCGGGTGCGCTTTCGCAGCACTGCGGCGGTAGACCTCGAACCGCTGCAACTGATCGGTACACGCTGGGATGGCGGTGCCGGTGAAGAGCGCAGTCTGGTCCTGGATTTCGCTTTTACCACCGCAGATCCAGACGATTGGCAAGCTGACAGCCTGCGTTTCTATCTAGGCGATGGTCTGGTGGATGGCTGCAAGTTGCTACGTCTGCTGCAGCTCAACCTGCGTGAGATCCGTATCTGTGCGCAAGGGCAGCCCATGACGTTGCTGCCAGCCAGGCATTTGCGTGGCCTCGGATTCGATGCCAGCAATACCTTACTGCCTTTTCCCGACACCGCTCACCCTGCTTATCGCTGCTTGCAGGAATACTTTGCGCTGCCCGAGAAGTTTCTTTTTGTCGAGCTTTCCGGCTTCAAACAGTGGCGTGTCAGGGGCAAGGACGGTCGATTCAGTGTGCGTCTGATGTTCGAGAATTTGCCGGACTGGGCGCCAAATCTGTCCGCCAACAGTTTCATGATGGGGGTCACCCCGGCGATCAACCTGTTCGCCCAGGAAGCGCACCCGTTGCGCATCGACCACAAGCAAGTCGACTACCGCATCCAGCCCGCCGATCATGGCCAGCGCATGAGCATGCGAATTCATTCGGTCCTCAAGGTCAGCGCTTACTCTGCCGCAGGGGGCGAGCGGCAGTTGGAGCCGTTCAATACGTTTTCGCAGCGCGATACCTACAACTTGCGAATCCGACAGTCGACTATCGACGCTCATGGCTATGACCATTATTTGAGCCTGCCCTACCGTGAAGGCAAAGTGCCTGGCGAGATGACGCTGTCCATCGGTTTGCTGTGTACCAATGGCAAGTTGCCGGAAAGCTTGCGTCTGGGGGATTTGAATCAGCCCACCGACAACACGCCACCCAGGGTCGAATTCAAGAGCATTCGCGGTATTACGCCGTGCCAGCCTCCCAAGTTCGACGACAAACTGCTGTGGCGCATGCTCTCGCAGCTCAATGCCAATCACTTCCGTCTGGCCGATCGCGACTACCTGCGAGGCCTGCTGTCGCTCTATCTGCCTAGCGTCGGCGAAGGCGCCCAGGACGCCAACGAGCGGCGAATCGATGCTATCGAAAACGTCACGGTTACCCACGAGCGCCGTTTCATTCGCGGGCTGCCCATTGAAGGCAGCGTGGTCCGGGTCGAGTGCCGGGGCGACCATTTCCTGAGTCCCGGCAATTTCTACATGTTCGGTTGCGTGCTCGATGAATTTTTCGCCGGCTGTACAGCTATTAACAGCTTTACCGCTTTCACGCTGTTCGACAGCGTCAACCATGAGACCTTGAAATGGCCAGCGAAGATCGGGCACCAACGCCTGCTGTGATCGATCCGCTGCTCGATGACGGCGGCGATTATGGTTTTTTTCAGGCCTTGCGCCTGTTGCGATTACGTTTCCCTAGCGAAAAAGACTTCGTCGAGAACGTGCGGGTCCGGCCACGGCTAGGGCTTGGATTTCCCCAACGGGATATCGAACGGATCGAGCAAGGTGAAGACGGCCGCTATCGGATCGAGGCCAATTTTTTTGGTCTGTATGGCGTCACCTCGCCGTTGCCGACCTTTTACACCGAAGACCTGATCGACGAGCAACTGCTGGGCCATTCAGCGGGGCGCGACTTTCTCGACATCCTGCATGCGTCGCTCTATCCACTGCTGTTTCGCGCGTGGGAAAAGCACCGGATCTGGATCGATATTACCGAGCGACGTGACGTCAAGAGCCTGCGCCAGCTACAGGCATTGATCGGCATTGCGGATGCGCGTCCCGAGCAACGGGATCAATCCGTCGATTTGCTGCGTTATGCCGGTTTATTCAACCAGCACCCACGCTCGGCGCTCGGCCTGCAGCAGTTGGTCAAGGCGGTGCTCGAAGATGTGCCGGTGGAAGTGGTGCCCTGTGTCGAAACACGTCTGCGGATCGACCGTCCGGCGCGCACTTACCTGGGAATGCAGTGCGGTGTATTAGGCGAAAACAGCCTGCTCGGTCGAGAGGTCATGGACCGCAGTGGCACGCTGGATATTCGCCTGGATTCACTGAGTGCCGAGCGTTTTCACGGGTTGTTGCCAGGGCAAGCGCTCTATCAAAAGCTCGAACGGTTGGTGGCGTTATACCTGCAGACGCCGCTACGCAGCCGATTGGTCATGCGTCTTGCGGCAGATGAGCAGCAATGCGCTTCGCTGGGGGGCGGCTGGCAGCGGCTCGGCCTCGATACCTGGCTCGGTGACGGCGACACGCAGGACGACGTTGTATTCATGCTTACGGCCGAACACGGACCAATGCTCGAAGAGAGGACTCGATAGATGATTCAGGTAGAACTCAAACCACTGTTCGCACGGCTCAATGTTTACAGCACCAAGGCCCTGGAGAACGCGGCGGGCCTGACCCTGGCGCGCACTCATTACGAGATTTCCCTGGAGCACATGCTGCGTCAGTTGCTGGAAGACCCTAGTGCCGATGTGACGCGCATTCTCACCCGATTCGAAATCGATCCGATGCGCCTGCGTGCGCTGCTCGACGACGGTCTGGCGCAGCTGAAGAACGGTAACCCCGGGCGTCCGGTGTTCGCCAGCCTGCTCACTGAGTGGATTCAGGACGCCTGGCTGATCGCCTCGCTGGTGGTCGGCACCGGGCGGATTCGCGGTGGCTCGCTGTTGCTGGCGCTGATTTCCCGTCTGGGTTACTACACCGCCGGCACTCGTTACGGCGAACTGCTCAAGCCCATTTCCGCCGATGCCCTGACGGCTGAGTTTCCCCACCTGCTGGGCGGCTCCAGTGAAGGTCCGCTGGACAGCCTGCAAACCGGCTTGGGGTCCTCTTCGGTCGCCAGTGCGGGCGGTATCGCGCCCGCTGCTGAGGACAATATCGGTCGCTTTTGCGAAGACCTCACCGCCAAGGCAGTGGCGGGGCGCATCGACCCGATTTTCGGCCGCGATGATGAGATTCGTCAGATGATCGACATCCTCGCCCGACGTCGTAAAAACAACCCCATCGCTGTGGGCGAACCCGGTGTGGGCAAGTCCGCCGTGGTGGAAGGCCTGGCGCTATTGATCAGCCAGAACGAAGTCCCGGACTTTCTTAAAAACACGCGTCTGCTCAGCCTCGATCTGGGTGCGCTGGAAGCGGGCGCCAGCGTCAAGGGCGAGTTCGAAAACCGCCTGCGTGGTGTCATCGAAGAGATTAAGGCATCCACCACGCCGGTGATCCTGTTCATCGACGAAGCACACATGCTGATCGGTGCTGGCGGCGCGGCAGGGGGTTCCGATGCGGCCAACCTGCTCAAGCCCGCGTTGGCCCGTGGCGAGTTACGCACCATCGCCGCCACGACCTGGTCGGAATACAAGAAGTACTTCGAGAAAGACCCGGCGCTGGCTCGCCGTTTCCAACTGGTCAAACTGGACGAGCCGAGTGTCAAAACCGCCGTGCTGATCTTGCGTGGTCTCAAGGGGCATTACGAAAAAGTCCACGGTGTCAGTGTGCGTGATGACGCTATCGTTGCCGCCGCTGAATTGTCGGATCGCTACATTACCGGGCGCTTGCTGCCGGACAAGGCCGTGGACTTGCTCGACACCGCCAGTGCTCGTGTACGGATCGGCCTGGGCATCAAGCCTGCCGAGTTGGAACGCATGGAGCGGCAGTTGTCCGGTCTGGCTCGCGAGCTGAACGCACTGGAGCGCGATCGCGCCAACGGTTTCCCTGTGGAAGACCAGCGCCTGGCAGATATCGCCGACGAGCAGGCTGAGATTGACGACAGACGTGCTGTGCTGGAAGCCCGCTGGCTGGCCGAGCGTGATGCCGCGGTACGCGTTCTCGAAGCCCGCAAGCAGCTAACCCTGAAAGAAGAGGATCTGCCAGTACCAGCCGAAGGCGAAGTTGCTCAGGTACTGGCATCGCTGGACGAACGTCAGGCCGAGCTGGATCAGGCCCGCGAGGCGCTGGCTGCGCTGCAAGGTGACGAGCCGCTGCTGTTCACCGAAGTCAACCCGGATGCGATTGCCAAAGTCGTCTCCGACTGGACCGGCGTGCCGCTGGGCAAAGTGCTGCGCGACGCTGCGGGCGGCGTGCTGGCCCTGGCCGACAACATCAAGACGCGTATTCGAGGTCAGGACACTGCCGTCGAGCAAATCGCGGAAATCCTCAAGGCCGCGCAATCCGGTCTGCGCGATCCGCAACAGCCGTTGGGTGTGTTCCTGCTGGTCGGTCCATCGGGTGTTGGCAAGACCGAAACCGCCTTGGCCGTGGCCGAACACTTGTTCGGCGGTGAGCAGGCGATGATCTCGGTGAACATGAGCGAGTACCAAGAGAAGCACACCGTCAGCCGTCTGGTGGGCTCGCCTGCCGGTTATGTCGGCTTCGGCGAAGGCGGCATGTTGACCGAGGCGGTGCGCAAGCGTCCGTATTCAGTGGTGCTGCTCGATGAAGTGGAGAAAGCCCACCTGGACGTGGTGAACATTTTCTATCAGGTCTTCGACAAGGGCAGCCTGTCCGACGGCGAAGGGCGGCAGATCGACTTCTCCAACACGGTGGTGCTGCTGACCAGCAACCTGGCCACTGAAGAAATCCAGAACCTGTGCGTCGACGGTCGTCCCGACCCGGACACCCTGGCGGAAAAAATCCGTCCGACCCTGTCCCGCCATTTCAAACCTGCGTTGTTGGCGCGCATGACCATCGTGCCGTTCTTTACGTTGGGCAGCGAGCAACTGGCAGGCATCGTACGCCTCAAACTGGGTCGGCTCAGCGAACGCCTGCTGGCCTCGTCGAAAGTACGCCTGACCTTCTCAGAGGAAGTCGCCGACGCCATCGCCGCACGTTGCACAGAAGTGGAAAGCGGAGCGCGCAACATCGACTTCATCCTGCGCAAAAGCCTGACGCCGCGTTTGTCCGATGTGTTGCTGGGGGCGGTTGCCGATCAGCGCACGCTGGCCGGGCTGCATGTGGCGGTGGATGCGGGCGGCGAGTGGATCATTACCCAGGTAGAAACCGATGCGATCAGGTCTTTACCCGAGGGTGAAGCGCTGCTTGAAACCCTAGAGTGACCGCTCGTTTACCTACTGAAGAACAAGGATTGATTGATGGCCCTCAATGATCACGCGCTCTGTACTTTCGTCAGCCTGGCACCCTCGCTCGTGCTCGAAACGTTGTGGGTGCAGCAGTGGCAGGGCGAGGAAAAGCTCTCTCAGCCGTATCGTTTCGAGGTCCGCTTGGTCACGATCAATCCCTTGTTCGACGATGAGGCACTGCTTGGCAACCGCGCGGTATTGACCCTGAGTGACGCGTTGGGGCTGCCGCATCCCTATCAGGGCGTGGTAACAGAGGTCGATTATCTCGACGCCGATTCTCTTTATTACTACTACCGCGTGGTGCTGGAACCGCGCTTCGTGCAGTTGCGTCATTTCCGTTTTTCCGAAATCTGGTTGGACAAAAGCCTGCCGGAACTGATTCGCGACGTGCTCAAACTGGCTGACCTTAATGTCGAAGGGCCGGGTATCAACGGTTTGCCGGGTTCGGCTTATGACTTCGATATCCGCCTGCCTCTCGCGGATGATCCGCTGACTCAGGCGACCTTTACCTGCCAGTTCGAAGAAACGAGTTTCGCCTTTATTTCACGTCTTCTTGAATATTTCGGGGTGTATTACTTCTTTGAACAGGGGCCTGACGGAGAGGCGCTTGTGTTCTGTGGCGACAGACGCTACCAGCCGCAACTTCCCAGTCTTCTGACCTATCGTCGTCAAGATTCGGAACTGGATGTAGGCCAGGTCCTGGCGGTGGCGCGTACCTTCGAGCGCAAGCTGGTCCGGCAAGCGGCCGGGGTCACGCTACAGGATTTTTCTGCAACTAACGCGCAGTTGAAGTTAGAGGTCAACGCCTCGGTGGCAAGTGCCAGCCTTGGGGCCGATGCCTCACTCGAACAACGCACGGCGGTATCGAGTTCGCCTGTATTTATCGGTGAGCAAGGGCTGTATGGCGAGCACTTCGGTTCCCTCGAACAGGGCCAATGGTTGGCAGATCGCCGCGCCCAGGCCATTGGTTGCCGCCAACGGGAGTTTCATGGCAGCGGTCGAGCCACGGGCTTGCGCGCGGGCTATCCGATGCTGTTGGTGGGCCATCCGCGTCCGATGTTCAATGCCGGTTATCAGGTTATTGAAGTTCACCATGAGGGTTATCAACCATTGCCGGGCCTGGGTTCGGAGGGTGAAGGGCCGGGGCAGGGTATCAACACCCGTTTTATCGCCTTGCCCGGCGATGTGCAGTTCCGCGCACCCTGCGTGACGCCCCGGCCCTATGTGCAGGGTGTGCTCAGTGCGGTAGTGGATGGCGATGAAGACACCGGTCGCCCACTGCTTAACGACAAGGGTTGCTACAAAGTCAGCTTTCCGTTTATTAGCGGCGCAAAGAACGCCACTCGCGGCTCGGCATGGCTGCGCATGGCTACGCTGTCCAGCGGTTCGAGCCATGGCATGAATTTCCCGCTGCTAAAAGGCACGGAAGTGCTGGTTTCGTTTTTGGGCGGCGACCCAGACCGGCCGGTAATCACTGGTAGCGTGCCCAACTCCGAGAACCCTAATGTGGTCACCGGCGACAACGCGACCCAAAGTGGCTTGAGCACCCCCGGTGGGCATTTGTTTGCAATGGAAGACAGCCCGTCCGGGCCGATGATGAAGATGGGCGCTTCTACCGGTTGTAGTTTCACCTTGGGCGAAGGCGATGTCAGTGGGGCGCATTTGCGCACTGACAAACATATGCAGCTGGCGTCCAGTTCTTATAAACATGAGGTGCCTGGCGTATATACGCTGTCTATCGGCGGGGGAAGTGCGCCGAAGCCACTTGTGGAAGGTAGCTCTAACGAAACGAGGCTGGGCGGCAACTTTTTTACCGCTAGCCAGAAATCCTTCCTGAATACCAAAGGTATCGTTCTTGGCGCTCTGGGTGCTACAGACCTCTACGATGCTATAAGTCATCGAACTAAAAAGACGACGCTGATGGTTGACCTCGCGGCAAGTTTTTGTGGGGTTAAAGGTTCTATCGCTGCTAACGGCTTGAATCTTAATGTTGGGCTCAATGGAGTGAGTGCTGATATAAAACTTGGAGTGGCTGCGTTTTCTTATGGGTTTGTTCTCTGGAAGAAGGACTTTGCAGAAATCATAAAGAAAACCCAGAAAGCAAAAGAAGATATTGCCTTTTATCATAAAAACCAAACAGCAGTCTGCGAAGTCGCTAGTGAAGTAACCTTGCAGAAAGCCAAGCATTTTCTTCATGCGACCAGCGTGGTGCATGAGATTCAAGTGGGTAAAAATAAAATAATCCTGACCCAGGACGGTATAAAGATTTGTTCCAGTGGAACGGTCCATATCGACGGTGATTTAAACGTGAAGGGAACTGTTTTTTTTGAAAAATCCCTGCATGTAAAAAACACGATTGCTGCTGATGGTTCGATATCGAGCAAGGAGAGTATTTCGGATCCTGTCATCGTGCCGTCTATTCCGGTAGTTCCTGATCTTGGGATTGCAAAAATGCTCGTTGAGGCTCCCGTAAGCAGTGCAGCAATCGACGCCGTAGCAACAGCCAGCCAGCTCATTGTAGTGGCCCAGGCGGAGTTGGGTGCGGCGGCGCTGAATGTTGCCGAAGCAGCCGGCGACGCTGGCGCTCCATCCGACACCCCCCCACCCGCTGCTGCCTGAAACAGGTGATAGGGCAATGGGTCTTTAAACGATGCGGAGAGTCTGATGCAGCTCAAGTGTGAAGGTGCCAGCCTGGTAATGCTTGCCAATGCAATGCATGGGGATAGCCATATGTTGGTCACGACCGTGGGGCTATTGGTGGATGCCGGGGGCGCGATTATGCCAGCGGGCCAGACGTGGGCCTGGATCAGCGAGCGCCTGGGCAAGCAGATACTAGACAGCGGTTTGCAAAAAAGCCGGGGTACGTTTGCCGTCCAGGGGCACGCCTATGCCCTGAATGATGCGCAACGTGCCGGTATGGCCGTATCGGTACGCATCGGTGCACTGGCCAAGACCCTGCATGTATTCCCACCACGGCAATGGCGCAAAGGCCTGTTGGGGTGGTCGGCCGTGGCAACCGGACAGATTGATTGCCTGCCCTTGACGCTTGAGAACGCCTACGGTGGTGCCCAATGGCCGGATAACCCCGCAGGTAAAGGCCATTGCCCCGATAGAGACACCGCAGACTCCGTGCCCCTGGCGCAACTGGAAGTCGCAAACCTCGTTGTTCTCGATCCCGAGGACCGGCCCGGCATTGCGAGCTTCATGCCACTGCCACCGCAAACGGCCTGCCGGCGCTGCTTCATGGGCACGCTGGATGAGCAATGGCGTGCCTACCGTTCGCCCTTTTTGCCCCTGGACACCGATGCCCGGTGGTTCGACGAAGTGGCTCAGGACCAATGCGCCACCGGGTATTGGCGGGGTGATGAAGCCTGGTCGATTGAGGGCATGCACCCCACCCAGGCGAAGGTCAGCGGACGCTTGCCTGGCTTGCGGCCACGCCTGTTTATTGAGCGGGCGGATAAGCCCCAGGCCATCACTGAAATGCCAATGGACTTGGACACCGTATGGCTGTTCCCCGAGGCGCAAAGCGTTTTGTTGCTCTACCGCGCCGCCGTGCCGGTGCTCGATATCGACGCACTGGATATCGCCACGCTGGCACTGGCCATCGAGCGAATGGGTGATCCATCACCGGCCTCGCAAGTCTGGATCGATCAGCTCTGGCCTAGCCCACCGGTTGAACCGGATGAAGTATCAAGCCCCGAACCACCGACATTCGACAATGCGCCGCTGCTTGCCAGCCTGCGTGCGGCTGCGGATGTCCTGCATGCCGAATTGTCTGCGGCCTACGAAGAAAGCATTCAAATTGCCCAGGACATGGCCACGGGTATGGATCAGCCGTTCAACCGCGATGACTATCCGCCCCCGGCCCGAATCGAGGTGGCAACGCCTGTGCCTCGGCCTGGATCGCCCGCCAACACGCTGTCTACCGATGGGCTGCGCGATGAAATCGAGGCGCAGCTCGCTAGGGACAGGGCTCAAGGCATGGCTTACGCCCGGGATGCGATCACTCGCGTAGGGCTGGATGTAGAGGAAACCCTCGCCTTGGCGAGTCAACCGGCCCCCGAAGTGGATCTCATGAACCTCGTGGCTCAACTGGACCTGCCGCCAGCCCAGAAAGCGGACATCATCCAGCAAGTGGCGGCGGGTGCGGCGCGTGCGCAGGCTAACGAAACGCTGATCACACAAAAAATAGACGCCCTGAACCAAGCGTTGGCGGCTGATCGAATCAAATTCGGCCCTGTCCCCATCCCCGCCGAATATTGCGACCTCACCCGCGAGCGCTTACAAGCCTTACATACAGCCGGGCGATCACTTAAAGAGCTGCGGATAAAGAGCCTTGATCTTTCCGGCATCGACCTGAGCAAGGCCGATCTAAAAAATACCCTGTTCGAGAATTGCCAACTCAACGGTGCGCGTCTGGTTGATGCAGACATGAGCCAATGCCAGTTTATCGACTGCGATTTGAGCGCTGCGGATATGAGTAATGCTCGCTTGGAAGAGGCGCTGCTGCAGCGGGTATTGTTCAAGCATGCGTTGTTAAAAGGCACCAATCTGCAGGGCATTCGCGCTCAGTCTTGCGACTTCTCAACCGCTGATTGTTCGGCGTCGAATGTGCAACAGGCCCACATCAGCGAGTGCAGTTTCAGCCATGCCAGCCTGAGCAACGCTGATTTAAGCAAGCTGAACCTGAATAAGTGCGACCTGAATGGCGCAGTACTTTCCGACAGCAACCTTCACAAAGCCAAGTTTTACGACTGCACACTGGACGCGACTGACATGCGCCGCGCCAACCTCAGCAAAGCCGATTTGGCCAAGGTTGTGGGACGCAATCTGGACTTGCGTGAGTGCAATCTGCAAAACCTGCGTCTGGCCGGTCACTGCGTTTTACCGGGCGTGCGCCTAGACGATGCCGACCTGACCGATGCCAGCTTTCAGGACGCCGATCTGAATCACGCCAGCCTGCGCGGCGCACGGCTTAACCACGCGCTACTGACCCGTTGCGACCTGAGTGATTCCGATGGTGTTGAGCTGGTGGCGCAAGGTGTCTATCTGTCGGGATGTGACTTGAGTCGCGCTGATTGGTCTGGCGCCAATCTGCTTAACGGCCGCTTGCGCAAGGTGTGCCTGGAGCAGACCAACCTCAGTGGCAGCAACTTGCATGGCCTGGCCAGTGACGCTGTGCATGGCAGTGGCGTGCGCCTGGAGCAGGCATTGATGACCCGTTGTCGACTCAAGGAGAGCTTGACTCATGCTTGAGGTATTAAGTGCAGAGCGTCTAAGGGAATTGCTCGCCGATTGGCAGCCCTTGCGAGAGTTGAATCTGGCGGGTGGCGACTATCGTGGCGTTAATTTGAGCAACGCGCGGCTGGAAAAAGTTGATGCGCGTGGCGCGCAATTTACCGGGGCAATTCTGACCCAAAGCAATTGGAAAGACTGCCGCCTGGACGGCGCCAATTTCTCCGACAGTACTGCGGATTCGTTGCACATTAACGCGTGTTCATTGCAGGGCTCGCTGTTCAAGAATGTGCGTTGGAACAAGGCCTACTGGGCGCAATGTCAAGGCGAGGATCTGGAACTGTCGGGTGCGCAGCTACAGGCTTTCACGCTCCTGGAGTGCCGCTTACCGCGCATCAGACTGGCAGCAACCAAGTTGAGCAAATCCCAATGGAACCGGTGTGATCTGACGGGGCTTGACGCACAGTCGGCGCATTTCGAGAAGGTCCGGCTGATCGACTGCCAACTCGATCAGGCACGCTTCGTTCTGGCGTCCTTGCAGCAGTGTGCCTTCGATGAGTCGTCCTTGAGCGGGGCCGATTTTCATACCGTGCAGGCAGAGGGCGCCTCGTTCTACCGCAGTACGGGCACAGTCCCGACTTTTGTCGGTGCCAATCTCAAGGGCGCACTGTTCAATGCCAGCCATTTTGACTCGGTAGATTTCAGTGATGCCGTTCTGGAGATGGCCATTCTGGCAGACGCCCAGATGCCAGGAGCGCGCTTTGATCGCGCACTTTTGCGTTATGCCGATTGCACGGCGCTGCTTGCACCGCAGGCCTCGTTCATCGCCGCCGACGTGACAGGGATGAATGCCCATGCCGCTGATTTTACCCAGGCCGACTGGCAGCAGAGCAATCCCCAGGCCATCCAACCTGTTGATACCGAACGCCTCGCCGCCGAGCAATGGCGGCCTGCCTCTTTAGGAAACTCGAGATGAATGAAGCCCCGCAGTATTGCGATGCCGCTGCTGTATTACGCCATGCACAGGTCAACGCACTGGATGGAGAGCGCTTCGGTGTGGTCAGCAGCGATGGCCGCCGCTATTGGCTAAAACCCGCATTCGGTTGTCTGGTGCGTCCCGCAGTGGGGGACAAGGTATTGGTCAGCCTGGACGCGCAAGGGGGTTACATCCTTAGCGTGCTTGAACGCGCCATCGCTCAACCTGCGCGGATGCATTTGGATGGCGACCTGCATTTGAGCCTGCCCGCAGGCGCGCTGAGCATTCAGGCTCGCGACGGCGTGAGCCTTGACGCCGGTATTGCGTTACGGGTGTGTGCCGAGCAGGGCAGTGTGCAGATACAGCGTGCCAATCTGAATGTCGGCACCCTGGCCATGAGCGGCGAGCACCTTGAGAACCATTGGGTCGAGCGCCACGACAACAGCGTGTATCACCGCGAAAAGGCCGTGCGCCACGAGGCGGGATTTGGCGATAGCCGCCGGCGGGTCGAAGGCCATGAAGAATGCCATGCAGGTTCCTTGCGCCAGCGCGTGCGCGATGACTGGAGCGTCCAGGCCGATACCCTGGACCTGAATGCACAACGTAGCGTTGCCATTGATGGCGACAGCATCAAGCTGGGGTGAGATCGATTATGTACATGCTCAATAACGGCGGTGCGATGGCAATGTCCACGGTACCCGATATCTGCAAGACACCGGTCCCGCCAGCCGGGCCAGTGCCTTTGCCTTATCCCAATACTGCCGATACCAGCGCCGCAGATCCGGGTGGATTGGTGATGGAAGTGCTAGTAGACGGCATGCCAGCGATGAACATGTCCAGCAAGGTGTTGATGACCAGTGGTGATGAGGCGGGCGTGGCCGGCGGCGTCACCAGCAGCAAGGTAAAGGGTGAAATGATCTTCATTGATGGCAGCAGCAAAGTCATGGTTGGAGGTAAGCCCGCTGTGCGCGTCACTTGCCAGACCATGCATAACGCCAATAACACCATGGGTACGGTTTCGCAGCCGAGCCAGACCGTTGTCCTGGTGATGGCGTGAGCGCCTTGATGAATGGGTCATCCATGAAGTGTTTCGGGGCAATGCTCAGTCTTTGTCTGCTGCTCACCGCCTGCAGCTCCCAGGAACTCACTCCCGAGCAAAAGGCCCTCACCGAGCTCAAATGGGACTACACCGAGAATGCCATCGAGCTGAGCTTTACCGCCGATAACGACCTCAATCAGTACGACGGCCAGGCGCATAACCTGTTGGTGGTGGTCACGCAGTTCGATCAGATCAGTGCGTTTTCGGCCTACACCGGCAGCTCCCAGCAATTGAGTAGTCTATTGCTGATGAACAGCGCGCCGACCGGAATGATCGGCCTTACTCGGCTGTTCATCGAACCGGGCCAGACCCGGCAGTTAAGCCTGCCGCGACTCGAGGGCGCGAAGATGGTCGGGATCGCTGTGGGCTACGCCCACCTGGACCCGATGCGCAGCGCCAAGCTGTATCAGATCGGCGTCGATGTCACTTCCACTGGTTTTTTCAGCAAGACCTGGACCGCCACGCCACGCCCCATCGCTATCGACCTGCTCGTCGGGTCCGAGGCTCTGCTGCGCGGCAAGGAAAGTCGTCTTGCGCTGCCCAAGCCTGTGCAACCCAGAGAAGGCGAGGTGCGCCTGCCGGGCGCGCAGGACTGACTTTTTTATCGTGAGCGTTGCAGTCGCCACTTTTTTTCAATCTTTTGCCTGAACGCGAGCCCTATGAATATTGATCAGTTGTTGTATTGGCACCAGGGCTTGTTTCTCCAGCCTCAGCATTTTCAACAGAACGATGCCCGTATCGAGCATCGTCTGACCCGCACCACGGAGTTGAACCATCCTTACCCGTGGGGCTTGATCTCTCTGAAGATCAACGAGTCTGCATTGGTTGCCAAACAGTGCCTGCTGGATCAATTGTCGGTGCGCTTCCCCGAAGGCACATTGGCTGAGTATCCGGGTAATGCGGTGCTGGAGTCGCGCACCCTGGACCTGGGCGAATTCAGTGGCGGCCGCACGCTGTTTGTGGGGCTGCGCCGCTTGCTGCCAGGTGACGCTAACGCGCAAGTGTTCGAGACGCTGTCCGACGGTTCTCGGGCGGAAGCGCGCTTTGTCGTGGCCGCTGACCCGGAAGTGATCGGTGACCGTCTCGGCAATTCCCCGGAAGCGCGGGTGCGCTCAATGTCTTACGTGCTGCGGCTGTTCTGGGAAGACGAGCTGGAGCATCTGAGCGCCTACGAATTGTTACCGATTGCCCGTCTTGATCTCGACGGCGACCGCGTGCGACCTGCGCAGCGCTACGTGCCGCCGTCGGTCAACCTGGCCGCGTCACCGATGTTGCTGCAAACCCTGCGCGAAGTCCGCGACGAATTGGTCGGCCGGGCGCGACAGCTGTCGGTGTACAAACAGCCAGGTGAGTCGCGTCGGGGAGATTTAGACGGTGCTCAGGTCAACCACCTGATGGCCCTGGCGGTGCTGAACCGTTATGGCCCATTGCTGACCCATATGCTGGAAACCCCGCAGGTTTCGCCGTGGCAGCTTTACGGCACGCTGCGCCAGTTGGTCGGTGAGCTGAGCCTGTTCTCCGATGTGTGCGACATGCTTGGTGAAACCCCTGATGGCCGCTTGCTGGTGCCGCCTTACAAACATGAAGAGGCGGGAGTCGCGACCATTGCCCTGGTGGCCCTGATCGGCCAGCAACTCAATGAAATCAGTATCGGTTCCGAGTTGCTTGTACGCCTGCAACTGCAGGAGGGTTTATATCAAGCCGAGTTGCCGGACGCCTTTTTCGGCCCGCGTCATCGTTATTTCCTGGTGGCTCGCAGCGCGGTCGACCCGGTGTGGCTGGCCGAGGGCTTACCGCTGGATGGAAAACTGGGCGCGGTCAGCGTCATGGAAGGGTTGGTCAATCGCGCGTTGCCCGGTATTGAACTGATCTACCTGCAGGTCCCGCCACAAGGCCTGCCGAGGGTAGCGGGGGCGTTGTACTTCCGCCTGGAGACACTCAGTGATGGCTGGGAAGCGCTGCAGCACGAGCGTCAGGCTGCGTTCTTCCTGCCCCAGCCGCCGGCTGATTTGGTCATTGATCTGGTGGTGGTACGTACATGATCAATCCCCGCCTGGCTGAATGCTGGATGTCGATATTTGACGCCGCCAAGAGCGGCTTCATTGATCCAGCGCAATCCTACGAAACCCTCGCGCCGGGGCTGATAGTGCTGCTCGACGCCGCTGCCAATCGCGCCCGCGAGTTACATGTTGCCGAGGCTGATGTGCGCGAGGCGCTGTTCGCTGTGGTGGCCTGGATCGACGAAACAGCCATGTCTCGTGAATGGCCAGGCGCTGCGCAATGGCGTCGTGCGCCGTTGCAACGTCATTACTTTTCAACCAGTCGTGCCGGCGTTGAGTTTTTTCAGCGCCTGGAGGCGTTGCCCGAAGCGGCGGTGGGCGCCCGTGAGGTGTTTGGCCTGGCGTTGTTGAGCGGCTTTCAGGGCCGCTACGCAACACGTCCGGGTGGCGAGCTGGCTCAGTACCGTCGGTTGTGCCTGGAACGGATCATCCTCGATAACAACATGGTGCCGCTGGATGCCACCAGCCACCTCTTTGAACAACCCGAAGACCCGCTGCCGAAACGGGTTCGTGTGGTACGCCGTGGCTTGCCCGGCATTTCGTTGCTTTTGCTGATTGGGATTCCCGTGATTGTGTTGACCGTGATGTACATCAGTTTCGATCTGTCGTTGGGTCGACAAGTCAGCCAATTGCTGGAGATGCGCTGATGTTCAAGAAAACGGGGGTCTTCTTGCTCTGGGTGTTGCTGTTGGCAAGTTTTGCGCTGGTGCTTTGGGGGCTGGCGCTCTATGAGGATTGGCCGCTGTGGTACGTGCCGGTCATTTTTATCGGGACCATTCTGTTGGCGCTGGTCGCCCGTTGGATCGGGCGACGCTGGTACGCCTGGCGCTTGCGTGCGCGGATGAAAAGCGAGTTGCCACAGAGTCGTCGTGATGAGGCTCCCAACCTGGATCAGGACTGGAACAGCGGTGTGCGCATGCTGCGCCAGTCGCGTCTGAGTCGGCTGGGTTCACCGCTGTACGTGCTGCCCTGGTTCCTGATGCTGGGCGAGAGTGGCAGTGGCAAAAGCAGCGTGTTGGTCAACAGTGGATTGACTTCGGCATTGCGCTCCACCAGTCGTGGCAAGCAGACAATGCCTACTGGAACGCTCGACTGGTGGTTCCTCGAACGGGGTGTGATCATCGATCCTGCAGGCCGCTTGGCTGAAGGGAATAGCGACGCGGGCCCGGAATGGCGGCGTTTGCTTTACTGGCTATTACGTTCGCGGCGGCGCGAACCGCTCAACGGTGTGTTGCTGGTGATCGACAGCAAACGTCTGTTGACCGATTCCGATGAGCGCTTGGCCGAGCAGGGACACAATCTGCGTCGCCGTCTGGATGATTTGGTGAAGGTTTTCGGTGCCCGGCTACCGGTGTATTTCATCATCACGGGTGCTGAAGCCGTGCCTGGTTTCGCGCAGTGGGGTGCCGCATTGACGCCGCCACAGCGTGAGCAACCCTTTGGCTTGCTCAGCCAGCAGCGCACGGGCGGGGCGGGTGCGTTTCTCGATGAAATGTTTGGTGGGCTTGGCCAGCGGTTGTTCGATCTGCGCATAGAGCTGGGTGTGCGCGGCGTGCCTGATGCAGATGCTTTTAGCCTGCCGGAACGTATCGGCGATTTGCGTTCGCGTCTTGAAAAACTGTTGTTGCCGGCGTTTGACGCTAATCCCTACAGCGAGCCGCCCCTGCTGTGCGGGCTATTCCTTACCGCCCAAGGGCAGGATGCCGACGCTCAGCATGAAGGCTGGTTCAGCCATGATCTGCTGGGGCAGTTGTTGCCAGGGCAACGTTATGCTTATCAGTCGATCGATAGCTGGCATCGTTGGCGGCGTCTGCTGGCTCATGCTGCAGTCATTGGCTGGCTGGGACTTTGCTTCGGGTTCGGCGCATTGATGGTGTATGCCAACCGGCACACCGAGGCAGTGCTCACCGAAGCGCTCAACGAGCCTCCCGCTACTGAGGACTTCGCCGGCGGACTGGAAACCGATCTGGATGCGTTGCGCCGTTTCCGGCAAGCGCTGATCAACCTGTCTAGCGAGCAACAGGGTGGATGGCGTAGTTTGCTGCCGTTTTCACGCCACATCGAGCAAGTGCAGGAACACTATCGCTCTGATTACGTCAGGCTCTTCGACAGCGAAATACGCACCCCCGTATTCGATGGTTTTATTTCGCAAAACCTGCGCAATGCATTGAACAGCGGCGACCCTCGATTAATTGCCGCTTACGCAGAGTTTCTCGTGCGTCGGATTAATCTGCTCGACGCACGGCTGAATAATCAGTCCATGGACGAACTGCCGCTGCCAGGGTCGGAGGTGGGTTTTTTGAATTTGATCTACGGCTCTAAAGACTCGATCAGCGCCGGGCAACTGGTGACTCTGGGGACCAGCTATCGCTCTTATCTGGAATGGCAAACCGATATGGCGCAGATGCAGAGCCAGCGGGCAGCCTTGCTGGGCCAGCTCGAAAGCATGGGGCTTGAGGAGCGTCCCTTGGGGTGGCTGACGGCCTGGGCGGACCTGCAGGGCAATCTGCAACCGATCCTGCTCAGCGAATACTGGACCGACACCGACAACCCAGGCTTGAGTCTTTCCGGCGCCTATACCTTGCAAGGGCACAGTGCGATTCTTGATTTTATCGATGAATTGGGTCGGGCCAGCCGTGATCAGAATGTGTGGAAGGCGCAAAGGATACGGTTTTTGGAGCAGTATCAGAGCGATACCCAGGATGCCTGGTATCGCTTTATCCAAGGCAGCCT
Organism: Pseudomonas sp. ASL8; assembly: GCF_056680355.1. Taxonomy (NCBI): domain Bacteria; kingdom Pseudomonadati; phylum Pseudomonadota; class Gammaproteobacteria; order Pseudomonadales; family Pseudomonadaceae; genus Pseudomonas; species Pseudomonas sp. ASL8. The sequence goes on from NZ_CM155278.1 coordinate 4,068,223, forward strand.
GCTCAGCGCTCAGACACGATTGAAAACCCGTAGCGACTGGCAGCAAACCCTGAGTGTGGTTGGCACCCCTAATGATCCGTTTCTCAAACTGCTGCATCGCAGTGCCGAGCGTTTTTCGCTGATCCCGGTCGAACATCGGGCTCCATGGGCGAGCCGGGCGGTGGCGATGGATCGTCTGCTCAAATTGGCCAGTAACGACGATCTGCATGCTGATGCGGGTGCGCTGGGTAGCTTGAAAGTCACCAACGCCCTGGGCGGCGATGTGCTCAAAGGCATGGCCAGCGGCGGTTCTGTCAAGGCCGGTGTGAACGTCATGCGTGACGAACTGGCGCAGGCCCGAACCCTGGCGAAATTTCAGCAGTTGATGAAGGGCGTTGTCATCGATTTGCAGAAAAGCGATGCGCAAGCTTTTCAAGTCGCCCTCGATACGTGGGGCTTTGGTGCCGATCCAGCAGTCAAATCAGCGCCGCTTTGGGACGCCGATACTATTCGTGTCGCTTTGATTCAGGCACTCAAAGGTCCTGATCCGCGTGAAGATGTGGTCTGGTCGCTGGTAACCGGGCAGCTTGATTTCGCCTCGCACTACGCGTCCGAAGTGGCGGCCTGTCGCCTGCAAAGTGACTGGAGTGGGCAGTTGCTCAGCTCAATCCAGGGAGTGCGCGATCCGGTCATGCTTAATGAATTGCTTTATGGTGATCGTGGGCAGTTGCCGGCTTTCATGAATGGTTCGGTGAGAGCCTTTCTGCAGCGCGATGTGCAGCGCTACAGCGGACGTGAAGCACTGGGCGTTCAGATCCCATTGACCGGGGCTTTCTATGCCTATGTCAGTCGCATGCAACATGCCCAGAACGATCTCGCCAGTGCTCAGCGGCAAAGCCAGGCTCAGCTAGCCACTGAGCAGCAAAGCAAGCAGGCGCTGGATGCCGAGCAGAAAACCCTGGCGGCGCAACGGGCCGAGCTCAAGCAGAGTATTGCGACGCTGCAGGCCACTGCGGCGGTGGTTGAGCTGTCCGCTACGCCTTCTCAGGTGAACATCAGCGCCCGTTCGCTGCCGCAGCAGACGCGTCTGACGATGCAGTGCAGCGGTCGTTCAACGGTACTGGATAACTTTAACTTCCCAACCAGCGCCAGTTTTGTCTGGGCGCCGGGAGCCTGCGCGGACGTCGCTCTGGACATCAGCTTCGCCAACTTCAAGCTGACCAAGCACTGGACCGGGGACCGCGCGTTCGTGGATTTCCTGCGGTTGTTCAACGGAGGTCAACACACCTTTACCGTTAATGACTTCCCGAACCAGCGCAATGTGATGGGCAGCGAGAACCTGATAGGCATTCAGTTGACCTACCGTCAGGAGGGAGGACAGGCCTTGCTGGACAAGTATCGCCAGGCCGATCAGTTGCAGATACAGGTCAACGTCATCGATGAGCGATTGAACAGCATCGCCGGGCAGCTCACTGCGATGGACACTCAGGCCGCAGCTATGAATGTCAGTCTCGCAGCTCAGGGTTCGCCGGTTCAGCAAGGCCTTGCGAGCATTCAGCCGCCAACGCAAATCGCCTGGTGCTGGATGCCCCGGCCGGTTGATACCGGTCTGGCTGCAGGTGAAGGGCTGCGTCTGGATCTTGGGATCCATGACAACGAAAAGCGCTTGAGAAACCTTGAAGCACAATTGCGCACGCTAGGTTTCGCAACCCAACGTGAGCCGCTGCAAACGGCGGCTGGCGGGACAGGCCAGAGGCTACTGGTGGTGTCGCTGCGCGACGATGCGGCCGCGCAACGGGCTATTCGTGACATCGCTCGCAAGATGGGGGTTGCTGCAAAGCTCGACAGTACGGCCTCTAGCACAGTCGGCGTGCGATGAAGAGCTGGCGGAACTCTCTGGCGTTGCGCATTACCTGCGTACTGGCGCTTGTTCTGGCCTTGAGCTGGTGCGTGGCCGCCGGGCTCAGCGCCTGGCGGACTTATCAGCAGTTGCAAAGCGAGGCGCTGGATGATCTCAGCCAGCGCCTGCGTCTGCTTTCCAGCGTGGATAACGATGATTTTCGAGACGCGGAGGAGGGCGCCAAGCGGCTCATGACGCGTTGGAACAATGGCGCGGCCAAAGAGTTTGGCAGCAACATTTTCCAGCGCAGCACCATGCACTGGGTACTCAATCAGGCGCAGCAAAGCGATGCGGCCAGCGCCGCCAGTATCGACGTGTTGGCCCGTGCGGCCTCTGCGGCTGAAGCGTTTGGTACTGCCGGCCAGTCGATGACTGTGGATACGTTTTTCTATTTCCCAGAGGCCGGCGCGGCGTTCTCCACTGAGGTCGACATCCCTTCAGGCTTTGTGCAGGCCCGCGCCGCTCATTTACGGGAACTGTTTGAACGTCTGACACCCGGCGGTCCTGATGTCGTCTGGGATGGGCCGAATTACGACCCACTGCTGAATCGGCAGTTAATCAGCGTTGCTGTGGTATCGAGGGACACATCGGGCAAGCCGTTGTTCATGACAGGTTATGAGTTGAAGCTTGATGAACGTCTGGCGCGTATCGAACAGTTGCTCAATGGTTACCCAAGCCTGCTTCTGGATGCGCACGGTCGACGGGTTGCCGACCTTTCCGGCAAGTCGATGGACGCTGTATCTCCGGATGCGTTGAAGCGTCTGGTCGCAGGCTTTTCTGCCAAGACCGATTTCCCGCAGATCGGTCGTTTCGATGACGACACACCTATGGTTATCGCTCGACTGGTTCAACCGGACTGGTATCTGTTGACGCTCTATCCTCAAGCGCAATTACGCGCGGGTGCGCTGGGGCTGATTCTCAGAGAAGTGCCTTTTGCGGTGACCGGCTTCATCTTGCTGACCCTAGGTTTGCTCCTGGTATTGCGTCGGGAGTTGGCTCGACCGTTGGCCCTGTTCGCTCGGGAAATTGAACTCACGGTTCGCGGTGACGACCTGTCGCGCCGTTTGCCAGTGCTTCGCGAAGACGAACTCGGGCGCTTTGCCGGAGCCTATAACAGGTTGCTTGATGCATTGCAGGCTCAGCAAGCCGGCCTTGAAAATCTGGTCGAAGTACGCACTCACGAGCTGCAAACCGCCCGTAGCACGGCAGACCAGGCAAATCAGCTCAAGGGGCAATTCCTGGCCAACATGAGTCACGAAATCCGTACGCCGATGAACGCTGTCATTGGCATGAACCATCTGTTGGCGGACACGCCGCTGGCGCCTCAGCAGCGGCATTTCGTCAAGGCCATACGTGAAAATTCCGAGGCCTTGCTGGCGTTGATCAGCGACATTCTGGACTTCTCCAAAATTGAGTCAGGTAACCTGAATATTGAGCGGATCGAGTTCGATCTGACTGAGGTGGTGGAAGAGGTCACGGAGCTATTGGCACCGCGCGCCGCTGAAAAAGGCGTGCGGATGATCTGCCAGATCGCCACCAATGTGCCGGGGCAGGTGATGGGAGATCCGTGGCGACTGCGGCAGATTTTGCTTAACCTCTTGAGTAATGCCGTTAAATTCACCGCCTGCGGTTCGATCCAGCTGGCGGTTTGGCGTGGCGACGACGAGATCCTCGGGTTTCGGGTCGTCGACACCGGTATCGGTATTGCACCGGCGGCGCAGGCCGCAGTGTTCGACGCTTTTTTGCAGGCGGATGCATCCACCACCCGCAAGTACGGCGGCACCGGCCTTGGCTTGTCGATCAGCCAACGTCTGGCGGGGCTCATGGGCGGTGTTATCGAGTTGCAGAGTCAGCCGGGTGTGGGTTCGACATTCAGCCTGATGTTGCCATTGCCGAACTGCCCGGCTCGCGCGGCCGACGCCCCAAGGTTGTGGGGTTTGCGGACCTTGGTAGTCGATGAGCACGCTGATGAGCGTGAGGCGTTGATGGGGATCCTCGGCCAATGGCAGATGCTGTGCCAAGGGGCTGCGTCTGCTGAAGATGCATTGAGGATGATACGTGAGCAAGCACAGCTGGGCGTGATGTTCGATCTGGTATTGGTGAATTGGCGTCTGCCTTTCGTGGATGGCGTGGAGTTCGCCAGCCTGTGCCGTGCTGACCCGCAGCTGGCATCCGCGCGGATCGTGCTGATGGCTTCGCATGTCGAGTCGCCGATGTCTGCCGATGAGCTGCGCGCCCATGGCCTGGCCGCGTGCGTCGTCAGGCCACTGCGTCGTCAGCATTTCTATCGAAGCTTGTGCGAGGTCCAGAGCGGCGCCACTCCGACGCTCAACGAAGCGCTCTCTCCTCTACGGACCCTTGAGCGTCATGAATACGGTCTTGATGTGTTGGTCGTCGATGACATCGCCACCAATCGGGAAATCACGCAGCTGTTCCTGGAACGTTTCGGCCATCGAGTCAGCCTGGCCCGTGACGGGGTCGAGGCGTTGGAAATACTCGCCCGCAAGGTGTTCGATGCAGTATTGATGGACGGACAAATGCCGCGAATGGACGGTATGGAAGCGGTCCGTCAGCTGCGCTCCGGGCAGTCGGGTGCGCTGGATGAGGAGGTTTACGTCATCGCCCTGACGGCCAACGCCATGAGCGGTGATCGTGAACGATTTATTGAAGCTGGCGCCCATGACTACCTCGCCAAGCCGGTGCTGCCTACGCAGTTGTTCGATGCGATCACGCGCGTGATTGTGCGACAGCTGGCGCGCGGGATGGAGTTACGCACTGTCGCACCCTTGCTGCCCCTGATAGTGACGGCGGCCATTGCACCCATATCGATGGTCGATGAACAGGATCCGTTGCGCACACCACGCTTGCAGCGCCTGTTCATCGAGGATTGCCTGGCGTTGTTGGCTCAGCTCAACGACGCCGTTGTACGGTCAGACCATGGCGAAGTCGCGCGTATCGCTCACAGCCTCAAGGGCAGTGCCGGTCAATTTGGAGAACAGGGTCTTGAAACAAGTGCTGCTCTGATGGAGCAAGCCGCCTCGCAATCAAACGTTCCAGCAATGACCATCGCAATGCAGCAACTGGACAGGCACCGTTCGATCCTTGTTGCCCGCCAGCCTGTTGTCCCTTCCGAGACTGGATACCCAAACAATGCCTGACTGCCGTTTATTGATCGTCGACGATCACGGGATGATCCGCGAAGGCTTGCGCGCCTTGCTTGCCAATACTCCTGGAATAGTTGTGGTGGGTGAGGCGCAAGATGGTCATGAGGCCATTGCCCTGTGTCGCAGCCTACAGCCCGATGTGGTGCTGATGGACCTGAAAATGCCACTGCTCGACGGGGTGTCGGCACTGACCCTGATTTGCAGGCGCTGGCCGAAAATATTGATCATAGCCCTGACCTCCGACGTCTCCGAGCACAATGCGGCTCTGGCGCTGGAAGCCGGCGCGGTCGGTTATGTGCTCAAGCGCAGTCGCAGAGATGACCTGCTGCAGGCGATCGCTCAGGTTCGTGCAGGGAAGATCTTTATTGACGCCGGCCTCGACGCTTCCCAGGTCATCGCTTTGCGCAACAGCGGTGAAACCGCCAGCGGCATTGCACTGACCGAGCGCGAGCGGCAGGTCCTCAAATTGGTCGCCGAAGGGTCCCGTAATCGCGATGTTGCCGAAATCTTGTGTATCAGCCTCAAGACCGTGGAGACCCATCGACTCAATGTCATGAAAAAGCTGGACGCACACAACGCTGCCGATATGACGCAATGGGCTTATCGGCTTGGTCTTCTCGGAGAGGGTCAATAGCTTGCGTCGGATAGAGGTGTGAGAGGTCGAATTCGCTTTGCGGCCACGTAATCATTCTTTTCACGTTACACAACAGGCAGGTGCTTGATACAAATCAAGGAGCATCGACCGGTAAACCCTGACACTGGCGACCCGCAGCCAGTCTCGGAGACCGTCATGCTCGATTTGTTTCACACCCCCAGCGAGCTGATCATTCGGCGCGATCACGGCGTGCTCGACCTCAACTGTCATGCAGACACCCAAAAATTTCATGGCGGTATCGGCTCTCTGGATTTACTTCGTGCATTGCGCGGCAGTCGCCAGAAGCAACGCCCGCTGTCCCTGAACGTGCAGTTACCCTCCAACCTGAAGCCTTCGCTGTGTTCCCCGCGCGATATCGCGTGTGAGCGCAGCAGTATCGAACAGTACCTTCAGCGTCTGGAGCACGAGATCGATCTGGTCGGTTGCCACTTGGGTGCCGAGCAGCGGGTCGAGCAGTTTCATCTGGCCGGCGGTACACCCGCGATTGCCGATGTGCAGCGGCTGATGAGACATCTGCGCAACAGGTTCAACTTTCTCGACCATGATTGCGGCGACTACAGCATTGAGGTGGATCTTCACCATACTGACTGGGCGACCATGGGATTGCTGCGCGATCAGGGCTTCAATCACGTCAGTATAGGTGTTCCGGACATGGGTGCCGACAGTGAAATGTCAGTTGCCTGCTACCAGAACCCGGCCCCGATCCAGTCGCTTATCGATGCTGCGCGCACCTTCGGCTATCGATCCGTCAATGTTGATCTCGGTTATGGCCATGCATGGCAGACGCCGGAGAGCTTCGCGCTGAAGCTGGCGACCATTATCACGCTGGAGCCGGACAGGCTGCAGGTGTTCGACTATGCCCAGCCGCCACAACGCTACCGGTCGATGATCGGGGACAACGTCAGAGCGCTGTGCAGCCAGGACGATAAAAGTGCGATGCGCCAGATATGTTTTGAGCAATTGAGTGCCGCGGGCTATCACTACATCGGCCTGGGGCAATTTGTCAGGCCCGACGATGATCTGGCGTTCGCGCAGGAAAGAGGCCGGTTACGCCGTAACTGTCAGGGCTTTACCAGCCACGGCTATTGCGATCACGTCGGCTTCGGGATCAGCGCTATCAGCCAGATCGACGAGTTGTACGCGCAAAACACTGACGATCTGCAGCACTACCAACGACAACTGGACCGGGGTCAGCTGGCAACCTGTCGCGGCTGGCGTTGTGAGGCCGGTGATCAGGTTCGACAAATGGTCATGGAGCGCCTGGCGTGTGACCTTGAACTGCATATCCATGCCATCGAAACGCGTTATGGGCTGATTTTTCGCCAGTATTTTTCATCCGCCTGGCCTTTGCTGGAGCAATTGAGTCGGGATGGGTTGATTGAGCTGTCGGACCGTTTTATTTGCATTCTTCCTGCCGGTCGGCCGGAAGTGGATGCCATCTGCAACCTGTTTGAAAAGGATTTGGGCGATGCAAGGCATTAACCCAACTGAGAGTTGATTGATCATGAATTCTGCGTTTGATTTCAATCGAGCACTGGTCGAAAAGTATGATCGCCCAGGGCCGCGCTACACCTCTTATCCCACCGCGCCACAGTTCCATCAGGCGTTTGCTGTCGACGATTACCAGCGTGCCGCCCGGGACAGTAATCAGGCGGCCGTTCCCAAGTCGCTGTCGGTGTATATCCACATTCCGTTTTGCAAGAGCCTTTGCTACTACTGTGCCTGCAACAAAATCATTACCCAGAAAACTCATCGCGCCGTCGAGTACCTGACGTACCTCAAACGTGAAATCGCTATGCAGGCGGCCTTGTTCGATAGCACCCGCAAACTCACGCAACTGCACCTGGGCGGTGGCACGCCGACTTATTTGACCGGCGAGCAACTGGCCGACCTGATGGACTGCCTGCATCAAGCATTTGATATGGATGACAGCGATGATCACGAGTTTTCCATTGAAGTCGACCCGCGCACCATCAGCACCGAGCAGATTCAATCGCTGCGCCAGTTGGGCTTCAATCGCCTGAGCTTCGGCGTGCAGGACTTCGATCCCGAGGTGCAAGCCGCGGTTAATCGTCAGCAAAGCGAAGAACAGATTTACGCGCTGGTCGCGGCCGCTCGTCAGGCCCGATTCAAGTCGGTCAGTGTCGACCTGATTTACGGCCTGCCGTTGCAAACCGTAAAGAGTTTCGATGTCACCCTTGGCAAGATCATCGCACTGCGTCCGGACCGGATTGCCGCCTACAGCTATGCCCATCTGCCGGAACTGGTACGCGCGCAACGGCTGATTCGCCCGGCGGACATGCCGCCACCCGAGCGCAAGCTGGAGTTGCTTGAACTGACCATCCGCCGTCTGACCGAGGCCGGTTATGTCTATATCGGCATGGATCATTTCGCCTTGCCGGAAGATGAGCTGGCGTTAGCCCGCGCAAACGGCACTCTGCAACGCAATTTTCAGGGCTATTCAACCCATGCCGACTGCGATTTGATCGGCCTTGGCGTATCCGCTATCGGCAAGGTCGGTGATAGCTACAGCCAGAGCGTCAAGGAGCTTTCCCAGTACTACGCGCGTCTGGATCAAGGGCTATTGCCAGTGCATCGTGGCTACAGGTTGAGCGCCGATGACGTGCTGCGTCGCGAGCTGATCAGCGATCTGATGTGTCACGGACGGATCAGCTTCGAAAAATTCGAAACGCAGCATGGCATCCGCTTTACGGAGTACTTTGCCGATGCACTGGCGCAACTGGACGAGCATGTCAGCGACGGGCTGCTGCAGATTCACGAGGACGCATTGGTGCTATTGCCGCGAGGGCATTTGATGATGCGCAGTGCCGCTATGGCGTTTGACGCCTATCTCGGGGGAGAGCAAAAAGGGCAGTTTTCACGCACCGTTTGACGGCGATCAAGTTTGCCGGCCATGTCGCTTGCCAGGTTGTCGTGGGCACCCGTAGCGTGGTCCTCAAACTCGCTGTTGAGTCCTGCTCTTGCATGAGGTGCCCGTGGACCGTACGCATTCTTTCGAACACAAGGCCGAACCCTTCTACCAACCGCTGAACAATGAAGAGGCACTGTTCGAGCAAGCCTGGCGACATGGCATGCCGGTCCTGATCAAAGGCCCCACGGGCTGCGGCAAGACCCGGTTTGTCCAGCACATGGCCCATCGGTTGAAACTGCCGCTGTACACCGTAGCGTGCCACGACGACCTGAGCGCTGCCGACCTGATCGGCCGTCATCTGATTGGTGCCCAGGGCACCTGGTGGCAGGATGGGCCGCTGACCCGCGCGGTGCGTGAAGGCGGCATCTGTTACCTCGACGAAGTGGTCGAGGCGCGCCAGGACACGGTGGTGGTCCTGCATCCGCTGGCCGATGATCGTCGAGAGCTGTTCCTGGAGCGCACCGGGGAGGTTCTGCAGGCGCCGCCGTCCTTCATGCTGGTGGTGTCTTATAACCCCGGTTACCAGAACCTGCTCAAAGGCATGAAACCCAGCACGCGACAGCGCTTCGTGGCGATGCGCTTTGGCTATCCGCCGGTGGCCGATGAAGAGCGCATTGTTGCTAGAGAAGCCCAGGTGGACGTCGCGCTGGCGGCGCAGGTGGTCAGGTTGGGACAGGCCCTGCGGCGGCTGGATCAACATGATCTGGAAGAAGTCGCGTCCACGCGGTTACTGATTTTTACGGCGCGAATGATCCATTCCGGCATGAGCCCGCGTGAGGCGTGCATGGCCTGCCTGGCCGAGCCGCTGAGCGATGATCCGCTGACCGTTGCCGCGCTGATGGACGTGGTTGATGTCTACTTCGCCTGAAACCGCTACCGCGTCTCAGGGACATTTACCGGGTGATCTGGCGATGTGGTTTTTCATCCTCGCCGAGCTCTCGGTGTTCGCGATCCTGATACTCACGTTCGCGGTGACCCAGGCACTGAAACCCGAGATGTTTAGCGAAAGCCGCCAGTTGCTCAGCAGCCCCACCGGATTGGCAATGACCTTGAGCTTGCTCACCGCCGGGCTGTTCGCCGCGCTGGCTCAGGAACAGGTCAGGCAGTCGCGGGCCCGCTGCGGCGCGGTCTTTCTGCTGGCGGCGTTGTTGGCTGCCAGTGTCTACGTGGTGTTGAAGCTCACTGAATACCGGCATCTGCTTGCATCAGGGCTGGGCCTGGAACACAACACGTTTTTCACCCTGTACTGGATCCTCACCGGGTTTCATTTCCTTCATGTATTACTCGGCATGCTGATTCTCGGATGGCTCTCCGAGCGTTGCCGCCGTGGCCTGTACGACGCCAACAACCGTAGCGGGTTTGAATCCGGCGTGCTGTATTGGCACATGGTCGATCTGATCTGGGTCGTACTGTTTCCGCTGGTCTACGTTCTGAACTGACGAGGTTCTCATGGCCGCTTCCAGGGTTCTGGTCGTCTGCTGGGCAGCGCTGGCTGCCTTAAGCGTGTGCACCGTGGTGCTGGGGCATGCTGGAGCCTCAACGCAGCTGTCCATTGCCATCTTGATGGTTGCCGTCGGCAAGGCTTGGCTGATCGCCGACGGCTTCATGGAAATGCGCCATGCGCCGCGACTGTGGCGCAGGTTGATGTTGAGCTGGGCAGTGGTTCTGGCGACTGGGGTCGGGCTGACCCTGGTGTCGTAGCCGCTGAACGCAGGCAACGCCAAGCGGACCGAACACGGCATTGGGGCTGATTCTATGGCCTGGAGATTTATACCTGACTAAAACCATCGGATTTTCTTGATCGTGATCAAGCAGGTTTCAGCCCTTCGCTTCCTATCATGGACAGGCCAAGCAAAGAGGAAGCGGCTATGTCAGAGACCTTCACTAAAGGCATGGCCAGGAATATCTACTTCGGGGGAAGCATTTTCTTCTTCCTGATATTCCTGGCCTTGACCTATCACACCGAACAGACCTTTCCAGTCCGCAGCAATGAAGCGCAGTTAACCGAGTCAGTGGTGCGCGGCAAGTTGGTTTGGGAGCAAAACAACTGCATCGGCTGCCACACGCTACTGGGCGAGGGCGCTTACTTCGCGCCTGAACTGGGTAACGTGTTCCAGCGGCGCGGCGGGGAGGAGGGTTTCAAACCCTTTCTGCATGCCTGGATGAAGCTACAGCCGCTAGGCGTGCCAGGTCGGCGAGCAATGCCTCAGTTCAACCTGAGCAATCAGGAGGTGGACGACATCGCGGAGTTCCTCAAGTGGAGCTCGAAAATCAACACCAATGGCTGGCCGCCAAACAAGGAGGGCTGAGAGATGAGTATTCCTAATCCACATCTGAAATTCGCCTCGCAAGCCGTTGCCAAACCGTACTTCGTGTTTGCCCTGATCCTGTTTCTCGGTCAGGTGGTGTTCGGTTTGATCATGGGTCTGCAATACGTGGTGGGGGACTTTCTGTTCCCGGTCATCCCCTTCAACGTGGCGCGGATGGTGCACACTAACCTGCTGATTGTCTGGCTGCTGTTCGGCTTCATGGGCGCTGCCTACTACCTGATCCCGGAAGAAGCCGACCGCGAACTGCACAGTCCGAAACTGGCGATCATTCTGTTTTGGGTATTCGCCGCCGCTGGCGTACTGACGATTATGGGCTATCTGCTGGTGCCCTATGCGGGCCTGGCCAGGCTGACTCACAACGAGCTGCTGCCAACCATGGGCCGGGAGTTTCTGGAGCAGCCGACCATCACCAAAATGGGGATTGTGGTGGTGTGTCTGGGCTTTCTCTACAACATCGGTATGACCCTGCTAAAAGGTCGCAAGACCACCATCAGCATGGTCATGATGACCGGGCTGATCGGGCTCGCGGTGTTCTTCCTGTTCTCCTTCTACAACCCCGGCAACCTGGCCCGTGACAAGTTTTACTGGTGGTGGGTGGTGCATCTTTGGGTGGAAGGCGTGTGGGAGCTGATCATGGGCTCGATGCTGGCCTTCGTGTTGATCAAGATCACCGGTGTGGACCGGGAAGTGGTCGAGAAATGGCTCTACGTGATTATCGCCATGGCGCTGATTACCGGGATCATCGGCACCGGTCACCACTTCTTCTGGATCGGTGCACCCGAGGTCTGGTTGTGGGTCGGCTCAATCTTCTCGGCACTGGAGCCGCTACCGTTCCTGGCCATGGTGATATTCGCCTTCAGCATGGTGAAAAAGCGTCGTCGGCAACACCCGAACCGCGCCGCCACGTTGTGGGCCAAGGGCACCACGGTGACAGCCTTCTTCGGTGCGGGCGTCTGGGGGTTTCTGCATACCCTGGCACCGGTCAACTTCTACACCCATGGTTCGCAGTTGACGGCGGCTCACGCTCACCTGGCCTTCTACGGTGCTTACGCAATGATCGTGATGACCTTGATCAGCTACGCCATGCCACGTTTGCGCGGGCTCGGTGAAGCAGCGGACGAGCGCTCGCAGACCCTCGAGATCTGGGGCTTCTGGTTGATGACCCTGTCGATGGTGATGATCACGCTGTTGCTCACCGCTGCCGGTGCCGTCCAGATCTACCTGCAACGCTGGCCGGTTGATGGGGTCGCGTTGCCATTCATGGCCACGGTCGAACATTTGACCGTGCTGTTCTGGGCCCGTCTGGCCAGTGGTTTGGGGTTCTTTGCCGGACTGCTTTGCTATCTGTTCAGCTTCAAGCAGCGTAGCCGCGCAGCCTTGCGCGCCCCAGCCGCTGTTGTCCCTTCATGAGCCGGTGAAACGGCTGGAAAAGTCGGCCCGGCTGATACAGCGGGCCGTTTTTGGTTTTCAGACAGGGCAATAAACCATGGCCTTTACCGTCGAACTGGAAGAGTGGGTAGGCAGTGTCTGGCATCGCTTTATCACGCGACGTGCCAGCCCGGATTTCCCGGAAGCGCGGGTCGAACTGGCCGGCCAGCAACGACCGCTGGCGCTGTTGTTTCGCGCCATGGGCGGCGCCAGTGGCATTGGTGTGGAAGCCGCCAGTGACCGCGATCTTTTGCTGCGGCGCAACGTATTGCAGCAGATCGCCGGTACCTGCAAACAAGTGCCATTGGCCTGGTGCGACGAGAATAATCTTCGTTTGCCGTCGAGCCTCGCGGTCTTCCCGGAGGTCGCATTGAATGAGGAACTGTATCGGTGGCTGGCGCTGCTGGCGGCACAGGCCGGTCAGATGCGCCACTGGGGGCGGGACAATCAACGCTGGACGCAAATGCTGCTGCAGCGCTACCCCGCATTGCGTTCTCGCTATAAACGCCTGGTCGATGCGCATCTGCAATTGCGCCCGGATCCGGCATCGTTGAGCGCTGGCGAAGCGGCACTGGAACGGGCGCTATGCCAGGCGTTGCGCGAGCCGGGCAGTGTCGAGCATTTTCCCCGTAGCGAACGGGCGGCCTGGCCACTGCCGTTGTGGCTATACCCACCGCAGAACCTGGCAAGCCCGCAGGCTGCGGACCTGAGCGAAGAGTCGGAAGAGTATTTGGCTACGCCTCCCGGCGAGCAGAAAGGTGGACGCAAGCGCGCCAAGCGGATTGATGAGAGCACTAGCAAAGGCGGGCTGTTGGTGGTGCGTCTGGAGAACCTGTTCAGCTGGACCGAACACGTGGATCTGGATCGTTGGTCGGACGACAGCGAAGACCCGAACGCCGCCCGGGTCGCCGATGACCTGGACGAATTGACCCTGTCGCATACGCGTCTGCGCAAGGGCGGCGGCCTGAAGCTGCACCTGGATTTGCCGCCGGCCGATGTCGACGATATCCCGCTGGGCGAGGGCATCAAGTTGCCTGAGTGGGACTATCGCAAGCAGCAGATGCAGGACGGTTTCGTCAATCTGCAAATGATGCTGCCGCGCGATTGCCTGGCGCAGCCGTTACCGTCACGGCTAAAGGCATCGGCGCACCGTCTACGGCGCCAGTTCGAACACCTGCGCAATGACCGCCAATGGTTACGCCAGCAGCCCCAGGGGTCTGAGCTGGACATGCAGGCCTGGCTGGATTTTCACGTGGAGCGCCAGCAGGGTCTGTGCGCCGAGCGGGGTCTGTACAGGGAGCAACGCCAGACGCGTCGCGACCTGGCGTGCCTGTTGCTGGCGGATGTATCGATGTCCACCGACGCCCACCTGAACGATGAGCATCGAGTGATCGACGTAATCAGGGACAGCCTGCTGCTGTTCGGCGAAACACTGTCGGTGCTGGGTGACGATTTCGCCCTGTACGGGTTTTCCTCGCTGCGTCGCCAGCAAGTGCGCATGCAGGAACTCAAATCGTTTACCCAGCGTTATGACGACAACACCCGAGGCCGCATTCAAGGGCTCAAACCGGGGTATTACACGCGCATGGGCGCCGCCATTCGCCAGGCCACGAAGATACTGGGTGGCTGCAAACGGCGACGCAAACTGCTGTTGCTGCTGACGGACGGCAAGCCCAACGACCTGGATCTCTATGAGGGACGCTACGGTGTTGAAGACACCCGCGAGGCGGTGCTGGAGGCGCGGCGTCAGGGATTGACGCCATTCTGTATCACCATTGACCGCGAGGCCGGTGATTACCTGCCTTATATGTTCGGTGCCAATGGCTACACCTTGATTCGTCAGCCCGAGCAATTGCCCCTGCGCTTGCCGCAGTTATATCGCCAACTGACTCAGCCTTAACCAGTGTGGCTGCCGCATCAGTGGATGCTGCGCGGTAGCCAGAAAAACATCGTCACGCAAAAGATCGTCAGACCGATGCAGAACCACAAGAATCGGCGTTGCCGACGTTCTCCTTCGTGTTCGGCCAGCGCTGGCAGAGGCATGCCGCATTGTTGGCATTCGGATTCCTGTGAGGGGTTGGCGTGTTGGCAATACAAACAGGTGGGCATGATACTCACTCGAATTGTTCCAGGCGCAGACGATCAAGAATCTCGATCTGGCGACCGTCTTGGGTGATGATTTTTTCATCGATCAAGCGCCGGATGATTCGCGAAAACGTCTCCGGCTGGATGGAGAGATGCCCGGCAATCAACTGCTTGGCCATTGGCAGTTCGAATTGGCTGTCAATGGTTTGCAGGCGCATCAGTTGTGTCAGCAGATACCGCACGACCCGGTGGGTCGCATTTCTCAGCGACAGGGTTTCGATCTCGTTGACCCGCTGGTGCAGGCGTACGCAGAGCTTGCCGAGCAGGGCGAAGGTCAGTCGGCTATTGCTCTGCAGCAGGTGCATGTAGGTGCTGTTGGATATTCGGTAGAGCTGAGTGGGACAGATCGCTTCGGCAGAAGCCACATAGTTGGGTGTGTCCATCAGCATCATCGCCTCGGCGAAGGTTTGTCGATCGCCAATGACCTCAAACACCTTCTCTTGCCCATCGGGCGTCAGGCGATAGATTTTCACGGCTCCGGCAATCACGAAATAGAACGCGTCAGCCCGCTCGCCCTGATGAAACAGCGGTTCGCCTTTGTCGATGCTCAGCAAGTGGCTGGTACTCATCAATTCATCCAGCTGTTCTTCATTCAACGGCTCGAATAAATGATGACTGCGCAGAATTTGGTGATGGACGCGATGAAGCACCATAAAAATTCATCCTGAAGGTTGAGGAGAGGGACGGCTATCAAGTCAAACGAGGCCTAGAGACACACCGCTGGCCAAGGCCACGATTGAGGTCAAAACCACAAACCATGCCACTGGCTGAATGACTTTTTTCATGACGACTCCGGGTAATCGAGGGGGAAAGTTTCGTTGAAAGTGCTTATGCATGAGCAAGACGCGGGCCATGCCCGGAGGCCCTTGTTTACTGCGGGTATCAAAGGGTAAGGTTAAAAATACCCTGCGCCTTATGGTTTAAAAAACCATTAAGTGGTCAATTTTACCCTGCATAAATCACCCATCATGGCTAGAGTGCTTGCCCCGCTCGCCACAGGCGGGGTGCTGGGTCCTGATTGGCATTAGGGCACGCCCTTTGCAAACCCGTATTCGACTACAGACGGTCAATCTGACCTCTGACAGTTTGCACGCTTGATGTGTGACAAGTGCCGCTCATCGCTAATACCCGATGATAGGACTGGGATTTACCCGCCGGTAACAAGGTAGAGGAGTGGCTTTATGCAAGTACTTGACCGCCGTACAGCGATGGCGATTGTGCCGCTGTTACGCCTGGCCTTCAGGCCATTTTTCCTGGCGGGCTGTCTTTTGGCGTTGCTGGCCATACCGCTCTGGCTGGCGGCCTTGAACGGCGCGATATCCAGTTGGCAGCCAGCAGGCGGTTGGCTGGCCTGGCATCGGCATGAGCTGCTGTTCGGCTTTGCGCTGGCAATTATCGCCGGTTTTCTGCTGACCGCCGTGCAGACCTGGACCGGTCGTCCTGGCATCAGCGGCAGACCGCTGGCGGCTCTGGCGCTGCTGTGGTTGTTCGCACGACTGGCCTGGTTGGCGAATGTGCCGTGGCCACTGCTCGCAGTTCTGGAGTTGGCGTTCCCCCTGGCGGTGGCGGCGCTCATGGGCTTCACCCTCTGGAAAGTGCGGCAGAAGCGTAACTACCCGATTGTCTTTGTATTGCTGCTGTTGACCGCGGCTGACGGGTTGTCCGTGTTCGGCCTGGTTGACGGCCATGAAGGCTGGCAGCGTCAAGGCGTTCTGACGGGCATCTGGCTGGTGGCGGCGATGATGGGTTTGATCGGTGGACGGATCATTCCGTTTTTCACCCAGCGAGGCCTCGGCCGGGTCAATGCTGTTGCCGCCTGGCCCTGGCTTGATCGCTTGCTGTTGGTGGGCTCACCGTTGGTGGCGCTGTTGTATGCAGCCGGACCTGCGCTTAACCCCAATGTCTGGGTCGGCCTGCTGTTTGCTGTGTTGGCGGCGGGGCATTTGCTGCGTCTGGTTCGCTGGCATGATCGGGCGCTCTGGCGCGTGCCGCTGCTCTGGTCACTGCACCTGGCTTATGGCTGGTTGGCGGTGGCCTGTGTGGGCATGGCGCTGTGGCATTTCGGTGTGCCGGTGAACCCGAGCCTGGCGGTGCATTGCCTGACGATAGGTGCCATGGGCGGCTTGATTCTGGCGATGATCGCGCGGGTCACTCTGGGGCATACCGGTCGTGCGCTGGAGCCGCCGTCAGGCATGACCCTGGCGTTTATTTTGCTGAACCTGGCATGTCTGAGCCGGGTGGCGCTGGTGCTGTTGTTTCCGTTGGGGGCGTTATGGCTGGCGGGGCTGTGCTGGGCGTTGGCGTTTGCGCTCTACGCCTGGCGCTATGGGCCAATGCTGCTGCGGACCCGGGTTGATGGCCATCCAGGATGAGCAGACGAACTGACGGAGGCTACCGCTGATGTATCCCTTTTTGCTGGTCACTCACTTGCTGGCGGCCATCGCCTTTATCGGCACGCTGTTTTTCGAGGTGTTCATCTGGCATTCCGCCCGCCAACAGTTGGCGAGCGGCGGGCAACTGACGGCGGATCAAGCGATTGCGGTGCGCTCGCGCAAAGTGCTGCATGGGGTGGTGTTGCTGTTGTATGGCGCCGGCATCGGGCTGGCGTGGCAGCACCGTGGTGTATTGAATCAGCCGCTGGCCAGCAGTTTTGGCACGCTATTGAGCCTGAAGATCGTTCTGGCCTTGAGCATCATCGGGCATTACTTGCTGCTGGCGTATTGGCTGAAAAGCGCACGGATGACGTCGGTCCGCGCCAACTGGATTCGCCGCAGCATTCTGGGACACATGCTGTTGATCGTGATCCTGGCCAAGGCCATGTTCTATTGGCACGGTTGATCATCTCATCATCGTAGCTTCATCCGGCCCAGACAAAACCCGCGTCAACCGGTTGGCTGGCGCGGGTTTTGTAGTGCCGGTAAGTGATCAATGGCGAGGGTTCAGGGCCTTGACGAACAGCACGTTGTTTTCCAGATGGATGTGCTGCATCAGGTCGTCTCGAAATTCCAGCAGCCCGCGATAAAGGGCGCGCCAAGTGTTGCAGGCATCGGCAGGTGGCGTGATGTTGTCGGTCAGGGCGAGCATTTTTTCCAGGGCTTCACCGTGCTGATCATGTTCAAAGCGCAGCACCTGGATCGGCGGTGCGGCCCGGGGACCCATTCCCTGTTGCAGCATCGGGAAGAGCACTTGTTCTTCCTTGAGCATGTGGCCCTCGAGTTCTTGCTGCATGTCCCGCAGGTGGTCGGCCAGGCCATTGGGGCAGTTGCTGCGTGCGCCATGGACCTGCTCGACACGGCGGGCCAGGCGGATCAGTTCCGGCAGTTGCTCGCGGTGGCGGGCGTGGTAGCGCGCCAGGATATGGGCGATCAACAGTTCCTCGGGTTCGTTGCGCCAGTCGTGCTGGGTTTCACCGGCGTCTTGCAAGGCGTAGAGCGCGTCGGCAATCAGCAGGGGATCGAGGCCTTTACCAAGGGCTGCTTCACGCAGGCTTTTTTGCCCGCCGCAACAGAAGTCCAGATTGAAGGCGTGAAAAGTCCGGGTGGCGCCGGGAATGTCGCAGGCCAGTTGGCCGAGACTTTGGTCCAGAAGGGTCAGGCTCATCGGGTTTCCTTTTAGGTTTCACAGGTTCCCCAATCCTTTTGCATCCGGCATGCCATAGTTAACGTATTGAAAATACTCGATTAATTTTTTGTTGTGGTGATAAGTACCCTGACGGCCTAGGGTGAACACAACCATAAAGGGTGATTATTACCATGCTCCGTGAAAGCCTGGCTGCTGACTTGATCGTCGAGCTGCCGAATGCCGTGCGTTTGCAACGGCTTGTCCACACCCTGCGCGAGTACTTCCACAGTGGCGCCGTGGGGTTGCTGCGTCTGGATGATGACAGCCTGAGGCCAGTCGCGACGGTAGGACTGGTTCACGAAGCGCTGGGGCGCCGGTTTGTCATCGCCCAGCATCCTCGACTGGCGGCGATCATGGCCTCACGCGAGCCCACCTGGTTCGAGCCCGACAGCCGCCTGCCGGACCCCTATGACGGCTTGCTCGACGGCCATGTCGGCGAACCGTTGCCAGTGCATGACTGCATGGGCGTGAGTCTGTATGTGGAAGGGCGGATATGGGGCGCGATCACACTCGATGCGCTGCATGCCGGGACCTTCGACAGCCACGCGCGGGAGGAGCTCAAGCGTTGTACGTTGCAGATCGAGGCCGCTGTGCGGGTAACCCGGCTCGAGCAGGAAAACCGCAGCTTGCGCTTGTCCCGCAGCGATACTCAGGACGTGCGGATGCCCGCTGAGGAAGGCGAAATCCTCGGTCAGAGCGACGTGTTGCGCCAGTTGCTCAATGAGCTGGAGGTGTTGGCCGATTCCGAACTACCGGTATTGCTGCTGGGTGAAACCGGGGTCGGTAAAGAGCTGTTCGCCCGGCGTTTGCACCGCCTTTCACGCCGGCGTCACAAGCCTCTGGTGCATGTCAATTGCGCCGCCTTGCCGGAATCGCTGGCGGAGAGCGAGTTGTTCGGGCATGTCAAAGGAGCGTTTTCCGGGGCGACCAGCGATCGTGCCGGGCGTTTTGATGCGGCCAACGGCGGCACGCTGTTTCTCGACGAGGTCGGTGAATTGCCATTGAGCGTGCAAGCCAAATTGCTGCGCACGTTGCAAAACGGCGAGATCCAAAGGCTGGGCGCCGACAAGCCGCTGCATGTCGATGTACGGATCATCGCCGCGACTAACCGACATTTGCCGGACAGCATTCGCGACGGCTTGTTTCGTGCCGATCTGTATCACCGTCTCTCGGTGTACCCAGTGCCTATTCCGGCCCTGCGCGAACGCGGTAGCGATGTGTTGATGCTGGCCGGGCATTTCCTTGAACTCAATCGGGCGCGACTTGGCCTGCGCGGTTTGCGTCTGTCGCCGGCGGCCGAGCGAGCGCTACTGGGCTATGCCTGGCCAGGCAATGTGCGTGAACTGGAACATGTGATCAGTCGAGCCGCGTTGAAGCAGTTAAGTCGCGGCACCAGTCGCAACCTGATCATGACGCTGGAGCACGAGATACTGGATCTCGACAGCGCGATGGGGTCGCAGGGGGCGGTTGCCGAGCTGCCGCTGAACGTTGCGCCTGACGTGCCATTCCAGCCCTTGGGCGAGGCTGTGGACGATTACCAGCGGCAAAAAATTCTCCACGCCCTGAGTCTTTCCGGTGAGAACTGGGCCAGCGCCGCACGGCTGTTGGAAGTCGATCCCAGCAACCTGCACAAACTGGCCCGGCGTTTGCGGCTCAAGTGAGGGAGGGCTGTCGAGTGTCGTTGCTCAGTGTTGATGGTGGTCAAGGTTGTGTCGCGGAGTGAATCGCACACTGCGCATAACCTTCTGGAGATCACCACCATGCCCCTTTCCCTGGCTGAAATGCGCCGTAGTTACACCCTTGATGGCTTGCAAGACGATCTGACGATGGACGACCCTCTGGTCATGTTCCGGCAGTGGATGCAGCAAGCTCGCGAGACCGAGAGTGCCCCCGTCGAGGCCAATAGCATGGCCTTGGCGACGGTTGACAGCGCGGGGCGACCACACTGCCGGATTCTGCTGCTCAAAGGCTTCAGCGATGAAGGTTTCACTTTTTTCGGCCATTACCAGAGTGACAAGGGGTTGCAGCTGGCGAGCAATCCCTATGCCGCCATAACCTTTTTCTGGCCCGGTCTGGAACGTCAGGTTCGGATTGAAGGTCAGGTGTCCAGGCTCGCCTCGCAGCTCTCGGATGCTTACTTCGACTCCCGCCCCCTGGCCAGCCGTTTGGGTGCCTGGGCTTCGCCGCAAAGCCGTCCAGTGGCGAGTCGCGCAGCGCTGGAATCCTTATTGGCAGAAACCGAACAGCACTTCGTCGGCCAGACGTTGCCGCGACCCGAGCATTGGGGTGGTTACTGCCTGCATCCTGAACGGCTGGAGTTCTGGCAGGGGCGTGCTGATCGCCTGCATGATCGTCTCGACTACCGCTTGCAGAATGGCGTGTGGCAACGAAGTCGTTTGGCGCCTTGAGCCCAAAAGATCGTCCGGGTGCCTGGCTGGCCGGCACTGACCCGTTGCCCTGTCGAGGTACCTCCTTGGAGGAATAGGCTCGATCAGGATTCCGGTTCAGGCTGGGCCATACCCTCATCTACGGGAAGGCTTGGATATGGCCCATCTGGCGCAACGCACGTTTCAACCGCTGAACATCGCCGTACTGACCATCAGCGATACGCGAACCTTTGAGACCGACACCTCGGGACAGACGCTGACGGATTTGTTGCAAACGGCCGGGCATGTGTTGATCGACCGTGATCTGGTCAAGGACGACATTTATCAGATCCGCGCAAAACTCTCCCACTGGATCGCCGACCCCAAGGTGCAAGTGGTGCTGATGACCGGCGGCACCGGATTCACCCCTCGCGACAACACGCCGCAAGCGGTCCTGCCCTTGCTGGATAAACATGTGGAAGGCTTCGGTGAACTGTTTCGTCAGGTGTCTCTGGCGGAAATCGGCATGTCCAGTCTGCAGTCACGGGCGTTAGCCGGGATGAGCAATGGGGTGCTGGTGTGCTGCGTACCGGGTTCACCGGGCGCGTGCCGAACTGCCTGGGACAAGATCCTGCTCGAGCAACTGGACAGTCGCACCGGCCCGTGTAATTTCGCTCCGCATTTGAAGCCGCAGGGGCAGCAGGTGATTGACGCCTGCGAGGCACGCTCATGACCGGCCCGGTGTGCGACAGCGGCAACTTGATGCCCGTGGACGAGGCCATCAGCCGACTGCTGAGCCAGGTACGACCGCCGCCACCGATACAAAAGATCCCCCTGGATCAAGCCTTGGGGCGGGTGCTGGCAAGTGACATCCATTCCCCGGTAAACCTGCCGGCCTGGGACAACAGTGCCATGGACGGTTATGCCCTCAGGGCGTCTGACCTGCCATTGGCGGGCGGTTATCTGTCGGTGGTTGGACGGATTGCCGCAGGGGACAGCGACAGCTCGCCATTGTTGCCGCAACAGGCGGTGAGGATTTTTACCGGAGCGCCATTGCCACCGGGAGCCGATACCGTGGTGCCACAAGAACGTTGCCGGGTCGAGGGCGCGCAAGTCTGGTGCCCGCCGGTAAGCGTTGGCGAGCATGTGCGCAAGGAGGGCGAGGAAGTACGCCAAGGGCATCTATTGCTCAAGGCGGGTAAGCGTTTGCGCGCACAAGAGCTGGGGCTTCTGGCGGGTGCCGGAATCGCGCAGGTCGAGGTCTACCGACCGTTGCAGGTGTGCCTGCTCAGCAGCGGCGATGAGTTGCGAGAGCCGGGCGAGCCGTTGGCGCCGGGGCAGATATACAACAGCAATCGTTACTGCCTCGCCGCGTTGTTGCGCGGTTGGGGCGTGGAAGTGCATGACTATGGGGTCATGGCCGATGAGTTGGCGACCAGCCGGCATGCCTTGAGCCTGGCTTCGTCGGAATGCGACTTGCTACTGACCTCTGGTGGCGTATCGGTAGGCGAGGAAGACCATCTCAAACAGGCCATCGAAGCGCTGGGCAGCGTCGATTTTTGGCGACTGGCAATCCAGCCGGGCAAACCGCTGGCGTTTGGCGAAGTCGCTGGAAAACCCTGGATAGGCATGCCGGGCAATCCATCGGCGGCGCTGATTACCGCGCTGGTGGTCGTGCGTCCGTTTCTGCTCAGGGCACAGGGGGTCACTGAGGTGATGCCTGTGCCATTGGCCGTGCCGGCCGGGTTCGATTGGTTGCAGCGCAACAAACGTCGGCAGTACCTGCGGGCAAGGCTGAGCCCAGGCGCCGATGGGCAATTGAGTGTGGAACTGCACCCTCAGCAAAGCTCTGCCATGTTGAGCGCCGCCTGCTGGGCCGACGGCCTTGCCGTGATCGAGTGCGGGCAGCAGGTCCTCAAACACGACAACGTCATGTTCTTGTCCTTCGCCGACCTGATGCATTGATGGCAATTGATCACCGTCAAGGCCCTGTCTGCCGGTCTCGCTAGACTGGCAGCGCATTTTCGACTGCTCGGAGTCTGCGGACGGCAGGTATTCGCCGAGGGTCGAGACGAGTTCCTTCATGAGGATTACCCATGCAACTGGTCTGCCCGGCAGGGAACCTGCCTGCGCTTAAAGCGGCTGTGCGCCAAGGCGCCGATGCCGTCTACGTCGGTTTTCGTGATGACACCAATGCCCGGCATTTCGCCGGGTTGAATATGGATGACAAGCAGTTCGACGCCGCAGTCGCGTTCATTCGCCAACATCAACGCAAACTCTATGTCGCGGTTAACACGTACCCTCAGCCCAAGGGCTGGGAGCGCTGGCAGCGGGCGGTGGATCGCGCTGCCGACTTCGGCGTGGATGCGCTGATCGCCGCCGACCCTGGCGTGCTCAACTATGCCAGTCAGCGTCACCCGCAACTGGCGCTGCACTTGTCTGTCCAGGGTTCAGCAACCCATGCCGCGGCGCTGACGTTCTATGCGCAACGCTACGGTATTCGCCGCGCCGTGCTGCCTCGGGTGCTGTCGTTGACGCAAGTGCGCCAGGTCGCCGCCAGCAGCCCGGTGCCCATTGAAGTCTTCGGCTTCGGCAGCTTGTGCATCATGGCTGAAGGGCGTTGCCACCTTTCCTCCTACGTCACGGGCGAATCGCCGAACCTGTGTGGCGTCTGTTCGCCGGCCAAGGCAGTACGCTGGAGCGAAGACGCCCAAGGCCTGAGCGCACGCCTCAGTGAAGTCCTGATCGATCGCTACACCCCTGACGAGCCCGCTGGCTATCCGACCTTGTGCAAAGGCCGCTTTCTGGTGGGTGGCAAGCGCTTTCATGCGCTGGAGGAGCCCACCAGTCTCGATACCCTGGATCTGCTGCCGGAACTGGCGGCCATCGGGGTCGAAGCGGTAAAAATCGAGGGTCGCCAACGCAGCCCGGCCTATGTGGAACAAGTCACCCGCGTCTGGCGTGCCGCGCTGGATGCCCATCGCGGCTCGCCGGGCAGCTTTCGGGTCAAGGATGAATGGCGTCAGGTGCTGGCCGGTTTGTCCGAAGGCAGCCAGACCACATTGGGTGCTTATCATCGATCATGGCAATGAGGGACTGGACATGAAGTTCAGCTTGGGACCGGTCCTGTTTTATTGGGACAAAGAGCAACTCAGTAACTTTTACGCCGAGATGTCGGCCTTGCCTCTGGATGTGATTTATCTGGGGGAAACCGTGTGTTCGAAACGCCGGGCATTTTCATTGGATCAATGGCTGGGCCTGGGGCGCGAGTTGCACGAGTGCAGCCAGGCGCAGATGGTGCTTTCCAGCCTGACGCTGATCGAAGCAGCGTCCGAACTCTCCAGCCTGCGCCGCCTGTGCGACAACGGCCAATTGCTGGTGGAAGCCAACGACATGGGCGCGGTGCAGTTTCTGGCCGAGCGCAAGCTGCCCTTTGTCGGTGGCCCGGCGCTCAATCTGTACAACGGCCATGCACTGACGCAACTGCTGGACTGCGGAATGACCCGCTGGGTGCCACCGGTGGAGTGTTCGGCGGCGCTGATTGGCGATGTGATCGAGCAGGTGCGTGAGTTGGGACGCGAGGTACCGGAAATCGAAATTTTTGCTTATGGGCATTTGCCTCTGGCCTATTCCGCGCGCTGTTTTACCGCCAGGGCGGAAAACCGGCCCAAGGACGACTGCCAGTTTTGCTGCATCAACTACCCCGACGGCCTGGCCTTGAGCAGTCAGGAAGGCCAGCGGTTGTTCACGATCAATGGCATTCAAACAATGTCGGCCGATGTGACCAATCTGCTGGCTGATTATTCCGGACTGGTGGCCTGCGGTGCTGATCTGTTGCGCCTGAGCCCGCGTGCCCAGGGGATGGCGGAAGTGATTGCCGCCTATCAACGGGTTCGTCTGGGCGAGACGCCGCCGCTGTTCGTTGAGGGCTGCAATGGTTATTGGCATGGCCAGGCTGGCATGTTGCGCGTCGAGGAGGCAGGCCTGTGTTGAACCGGAAAAAATGGTTGTTGAAAGGTGCTGATCGGTTGTTGCCGCTGGCGCACCGAGTGCCTTTTGCCGTACAGCGGCTGGTGTTGCAGCAAGCGCTCAATCGCTGCCTCGCCGAGCCTCTGCGCGACGGCAGTTTTGAGCTGTTACGGGGTCGTTGGCTGTGCCTGCGGATTCCAGATCTGAGCTTGTCCTGGTACCTGACCCTGGGTCGTGAGGGATTGCAGATCGCCGAGCGGGCAAAGGCGCACGTGACCATCAGCGGCAACTGGCGAGAGTTTTTACTCCTGGCCAGTCGCCAGGAGGACCCTGACACCCTGTTTTTTCGCAGGCGTCTGGTGATTGAGGGGGATACCGAATTGGGGTTGGCGTTGAAGAACCTGATCGATAGCCTGGACCCTGATGTATTGCCTGTTTGGTTGTGGCGCAATCTGGAGCGGGCAGGGAAGGGGTTGGCGGCGGGGTGAGAATCTGCGTTGCTGTGATTGCCTGCGATGAAGCCGGCCTGGTTCTTGCGGCTATCGTAGGAGCCGAGCTTGCTCGCGATGGCGGCCTGGCAGCCGGCCTGTCTTTCGCGGATATACACTCTCCCACAGTGGATTTTCATTGCATCAAGACCCTGTCAGATCCTCAATCCATCGTCTCGGCGGCTACGATCATCCGGTTTTTCTCCTCAAGATCACCCCCGCCAATCAACCGTTTTACCTCCTCGAATAACTCATCACTCTGCTCCTCGGTGCAGTCCTCGCCATAGCGTTTGCGCAGGCCGTGCTGGCTGAGGATCAGGTGCACATCGGCGTGCAGTCCGTGCTGGTTCAGACAGGCTTCGACGCATTGCAGCGGGCAGCCGTCCAGCGCGAGGATCGGCCGTCCCGAGCGCGCTTTGTTGACCAGCGGCGCGACATGCCCGCCGACACCGACGATGCAGGACATTTCGGCCAGGCCTGCGCGATCCAGGCGCAAGGCCAGGGTGTTGGCCAGTTGCGCGACATTCGAACAACCGGAGCAGGAGTAGACCAAAGGCAGGGTTGAATCGGGCATGAGGGTTCTCCAGTGATGCACTCTGCCAGTGTGCAAGGCTGGCGGCATTGTGCCTTGACCATGGTCAAATCCGGGGGCGGCTACTGTTGGTAAGCGGCCAGATCCTCTTCGGCGAGGATGCGGATATTGCGGCGCTCCATGGCGATCAGGCCGCCCTCGACCAAGCGATGCAAAATGCGCGAGAAGGTTTCCGGCTGGATGCCCAGTTTCGAGGCCACCAGACGCTTGGACACCTGCAAGACGATCTGGCCATTGACCGGGTCCCGTTCCTGGAACAGGAAGTTGATGACCCGTCGGCTGGCATTGGCGAGGGTCAGGGTGTCAATGTCCTTGAGGCGCTGGTGCAGGTGAATGCTCATGCTTGCCAGGATCGCCAGACAGATCTTCGGCTGATCTTCCAGGGCGTTGCGGTAATGGCTGCCCTCAATGCTGACCAGCACGCAGTCCTTCAGTGCCGTGGCACTCACCGGGTAGAGTCTGGCCTGGCTGAACAGCAGGGCTTCGGCGAAGGTTTGCCCGGCGTGAATGACCTCCACCAGGTTTTCCTGACCTTCACCCGTAACCCTGTGCAGCTTGATCTGACCGCTGACCAGCAAGAAGAAACGCTTGGCCGGATCGCCTTGATGCATGAGTGTGGCGTGACAGCCCAAGTGTTTGAGATTGGCCAGATTGCAGACATCCTGGAAGACCTTTTCCGGCAATTGGCTGAACAGGTGGTGACGGCGCAACGTTAAAACGATTGAAGGGTGGGTCAGCATGGCGTACCTCCGCTGACGGTCATGGTAGAGCTCGCGGACCCTGTGGCCTATGCCTCCGCAGGTCTACCTCCAAAGAGGGATGTCCGTCAGCTGGTGCTGCGCAGATGCTCCATGGCCCACACGGCCGCCTCTACCCGCGAGCGCAAGCCGAGCTTGTGCAGCAGGTTTTTGACGTGAACCTTGACCGTACCTTCGGTGATGCCCAGCTTGTGCCCGATGACCTTGTTGCTAAAACCACTGGCAATGGTTTTCAGTACCTGGCGTTCGCGTTCGGTCAGTTCCACCACGGCCTCGCGTGGCGGTGAACGCAATGCCTGGGCCATGGCCCGAGTCAGGCCGGGACTGATGACCAGTGCACCGTTCAATGCATCACGAATGTATTGAATCAACAGTTCGGGTTCCATGTCCTTGAGCAGGTAGCCATCGGCATCCAGGCGCAGCGCGTCACGAATATCGTCTTCGGCGTCCGACACCGTAAACAGCAGCACCTTTCCCGTGTAGTGCGTGGCCCGTAACCGCCGCAGGGTTTCAATGCCATTCATCTGCGGCATGTTGTTATCGAGCAATATCAGATCGGGTTGCAACGGCTCGATGAGCGCGAGTGCTTCTTCACCGTTTCCGGCTTCACCGACGATCTCGAAATCATCTTCGAGTTCGAGCATTTGGCGGATGCCATGACGCATCATCGGATGATCGTCCACCAGCAGGATTCTGTGTCGCAGGGGCGGATTCATGAAACGCTACCTTCTGTTTGTTGCCCGAGAAACTCCGGTTGGAATTCCAGTTGGACGAGGGTGCCTTGCGGCACCCGGGAACATATCTGCAGGTGGCCGCGCAAGCTGCGGGCGCGTTCCTCCATGATGGTCAGGCCGTGGTGTTCACGCTTGTCGATATTGCCGCTGAAGCCCCGACCGTCGTCTTCGACCGAGAGCCTGACGGTTTCGCCGTCCTGACGCAGTTGCAGCCAGGCGTTTTGCGCATGGGCGTGGCGCGAGCAGTTGGACAGCGCTTCGCGAGTGATTTGCAGAATGTGGATCTGCTCACTGGCCGACAGTTGAAAGGCCAGCGTATCGACGTGCAGTTGCACCAGGAAATCCCCACGGCGGGAGAATTCCTGGGCGGTGTCCTTGAGCTCTTGCACCAGCCCTTCGTCGTGAATCTGCAAGCGAAAGGTGGTCAACAGTTCGCGTAGCTGGCGGTAGGCATTGTTCAGCCCCTCGCGCAGTTCGGCGGTGACGGTTTCCAGGGTTTCGACCGGTTCGCCACGGCGCATCAGGGTTTGCATGCGGCTGACTTGCAGCTTCATGTACGACAGCGCCTGGGCCAGTGAGTCGTGCAGCTCGCGGGCAATGATAGTGCGTTCTTCGAGCAGCAGCAGGCGATGATCCTGTTCGCGCTGGCGTTTGAGCGAGAGCGAGGTACCGATCAGGTTGGCCAGCGCCTGGATCAGTTGGGATTCCCAGTTCTGTGCCCGATGCCCATCGTCAAAATGCGCCTTGAGCTCACCCAGTTCATTGCCCTGGTTGCTGATGCTGAAGGTTTGCGGACTGGATTTAGTGTGTTTCTGGCAGGTGGCGCATTCGCTGCTGGCACAGACTTCCCGGTGGTTTTCGCCATGCAGGGCGAGCATGTGCGAGGCGGGTGCCTGCACCGCGCCGCGCAAGCACAGCGATAGACGCAACCCAGGCAAGCGTTGCTGGAAGCGCCGGATCAGCTCATCCAGCCCTTCGGCATTGGCCAGGCGTGTAGCCAGGCTGCGGCTGCTTTGGTACAGCAGTTCCAGGGCGGCATTGGCTTGTTGCAGGTTCAGGGTTTTCTGTTGGACCTGACTTTCTAGGGTGCGGTGGGACTCTTCGATGGTTTCGGCCATGGCGTTGAAGCTCATGGCCAACTGGCCCAGCTCATCTTGCGACTGATGGTTGACCCTCACTTTGAAGTCTGCGTCGCGAAAGCGCTTGGTGGCGTCCACCAGTTCTTGCAAGGGCTTTACGACGCCGTACTGCAACTCATATAGACCGATCAGCAGGATGAAGATGGTGGTGAACAGGGCCATGCCCTGGATTGCCTGCTGCCAGCCTTGTTTGTGTTCGCTTTGTTGCTGCAACAGGCTGACGAACTGGTTCAGTTGCTCGACGAAAGGCAAGGCATTGGCCTGGAAAAATTCCGAGTCGCCACGCTCCAGCGCCGGACGTAAATCGGTGCTCCAGCGTTGCTGGATTTGTTGGTAGCTGGCCTGCAGGGCGGTTGCCGGACCATCGTCCAGCACAGCCTTGAGCGATTGACTGTCCAGGCGTTGTTGCAGGCTGTCGGTGATGGTTGAGATTTCTTCACCGGTTGCGCCAGAGGCCAGTTTCCAGCTCAGGTGGTAGGTCTCCATGCGCACGGAACCGGCGGTGTTGATGGCCGCTGCATCGCCCTGACTGAACCAAGCGATCAGCCCGGCGCTCAGGGAGCTGGCGAGCGCCAGGATGGCAATCAGGATCACCGCTAGCGCAGCGCGAGCGGGCAGGGAGCTGCGCAACCAGCGCAGCATCAGCGCTGACCCAGAAACAAGATGAGGAAACCTGGCATGTAGAACTCCAAATGGTGGCTGCGGATGGTTTTGCAGCCGATCCCGGTCGCACTACCTCTAAAGAGTTGTCGGCCTCTCCCGGTAGGTCAAAGCGTCGACATAAAAAGTTAACAGGTTGATAAATATAGGGTTTTATTGGATTTTTGGTCTACCTCCTTGGAGGTAGACCGCATCAGCATAGGCTTATAGCGCCATGGGCTTCGTTGATGTGGGTCAATTTTCTGCAGGGTGCGCCTCACTAGTCTCCAGCCATGGATAACTGACTGGAGAGCATTGTGACCCAACCGCGTGTGCAACAAGGGCTTGTGCTGGGTATGAGTACGCTGGCCTTCACAGTGTGTTTTATGGTCTGGATGATGTTTGCCGTGCTCGGCGTGCCGATCAAGGAGCTTCTCCAGCTCAACGAAACCCAATTCGGCCTGCTCGCCGCGACCCCGGTGCTGACCGGCTCGCTGGTGCGTTTGCCGTTGGGCCTGCTGACCGACCGCTTCGGCGGGCGCAGCGTGTTCTTCCTGCTGATGCTGGCCTGCGTGGCGCCACTGTATCTGATCAGCCACGCCACCGCCTACTGGCAGTTCCTGGCGTTGGGTTTGTTCGTTGGCCTCGCCGGCGGCTCGTTTTCAGTGGGGATTGCCTATGTCGCCAAATGGTTCGACAAGGAGAACCAGGGCTTCGCCATGGGCATCTTCGGTGCCGGTAACGCCGGGGCCGCGGTGACCAAGTTTCTGGCTCCGGCGCTGATCGCTGCCGGCAGCTGGCAGTTGGTGCCGAAAGTCTACAGCGCAATCCTGTTCATCACTGCACTGCTGTTCTGGTTCTTGAGCGCAGAAAACAAAGACCATCGCAGCGCCAATGGCGCCAGCTTGCGTGAACAACTAAGTGCGTTGAAGGACCCTGCAGTGTGGCGTTACTGCCAGTACTACTCGATCGTTTTCGGCGGCTATGTCGGCCTGGCGCTGTGGATGACCAAATACTACGTGCAGGAATACGGCTTCAACCTGCAAAGCGCGGCCCTGTTGGCGGCCTGCTTTTCCCTGCCCGGCGGCGTACTGCGTGCCGTCGGCGGCTGGATGTCGGATCGCTGGGGGCCTCAAAGCGTCACCTGGTGGGTGTTGTGGGTCAGCTGGATCTGCTTGTTCCTGCTCTCGTATCCCCAGACTCAATTGCAGGTGCAGACCATCAACGGCCCGCTGAACGTTCATATCGGCTTGAGCCCCACGCTATTCACCGCACTGCTGTTCGTCATGGGTATCGCCTTCGCGTTCGGCAAGGCGTCGGTTTTCAAATATATCGCCAATGACTACCCGGAAAACATGGGGGCGGTGTCCGGCATTGTCGGCCTTGCTGGCGGCTTGGGTGGTTTCGTGTTGCCGATTCTGTTCGGCGCACTGGTGGACCTGACCGGCGTGCGCTCCTCCTGCTTCATGTTGATGTATGGCGTGGTCTGGGTCTCCCTCACCTGGATGTATTTCAGCGAAATCCGCAAACGCCCGTGGCTCGGTAAGCAGCCGCCAGCGACCCCATCCCCGTTTTCCAGTATTGCCCAAGGAGAAGAACATGTCCGTTCTGCAAAAGCCTGATTCAGGCCCGGTCATTCACGACTGGCGCCCGGAAGACCCAGCGTTCTGGGGGCGTACCGGCAAACAGACCGCCACACGTAACCTGTGGATCTCGATTCCCGCGCTGTTGTTGGCCTTTGCGGTGTGGATGGTCTGGAGCACGGTGATTGTGCGTTTGAACGCCATTGGCTTCACCTTCAGCACCGATCAGCTGTTTTGGCTGGCGGCATTGCCTGGGCTCTCTGGCGCAACCTTGCGGGTCTTCTACTCCTTTATGGTGCCGATCTTCGGCGGCCGCCGCTGGACCGCCCTGAGTACTGCGTCGCTGTTGCTGCCATCGATCTGGATGGGCTTCGCCGTGCAGGACCCGAGCACCTCCTACAGCGTGTTTGTCCTGATTGCCTTGCTCTGCGGTTTCGGCGGCGGCAACTTTGCCTCGAGCATGTCCAACATCAGCTTCTTCTATCCCAAGTCCCAGCAGGGTACGGCCCTGGGCCTCAACGCCGGGCTGGGTAACCTGGGTGTCTCGGTGATGCAGTTCTGTGTGCCGCTGGTGATTACCTTTGGTGTGTTCGGCTTCATGGGCGGATCACCGCAAGTACTGCCAGACGGCAGCCAGTTGTGGCTGCAGAACGCAGGGTTTATCTGGGTACCGTTCATTGTCGCGGTGACGGTGATTGCCTGGTTCGGCATGAATGACTTGTCCAGCGCCAGAGCCTCGTTCAGCGAGCAGGCAGTGATCTTCAAGCGCAAGCACAACTGGCTGATGTGCTGGTTGTACCTGGCAACCTTCGGTTCGTTCATCGGCTTTTCCGCAGCCTTTCCGCTGCTGATCAAAACCTCCTTCCCTGATGTCATCGCCTTGAAATTCGCCTTCCTCGGCCCTTTGGTGGGTGCCTTAGTGCGCCCATTGGGCGGCTGGTTGGCGGACAAGCTCGGCGGCGCGAAAGTGACCTTGTGGAACTTCGTCCTGATGATCGTCATGGTGTTCGGTGTGCTGCACTTTCTGCCGCAGCACGGTACGGGCGGCAACTTCTACGGCTTCCTCGGCATGTTCATGCTGCTGTTCATCACCACGGGCGTGGGCAACGGCTCCACCTTCCGGATGATCCCGGTGATCTTCCGCACCCTTCATGAAAAGTTCTCCGCCGGGCAAGCGCCTGCCATCCGCGAACAAGCGATGAAAAATGCCGGCAAGGAGTCGGCTGCAGTGCTCGGCTTCAGTTCCGCGATGGGCGCCTTCGGTGCGTTCTTCATTCCCAAATCTTTCGGCACTTCGATGGCGCAGACCGGCGGCCCGGAGATGGCCTTCTACATGTTCGTCGGCTTTTACCTGAGTTGCATTGTGGTGACCTGGTGGTGGTACGCCCGCAAGGGCGCCGCGACGCCCTGCTGACACGACCCGAATCCAACCATTGCGTGGGCGGGGCACAGACCCCGCGGCAAGCCTGAGAGGAATACACCTTGAGTCATTTACTGGATCAACTGCGGTTTTTCAATCGCAAGCAAAACGAGTTTTCCGACGGTCATGGAGAGACCCGCAAGGAGTCCCGCGACTGGGAGAACGTCTACCGTTCGCGGTGGCAGTACGACAAGATCGTGCGCTCCACCCATGGGGTGAACTGCACGGGATCCTGTTCCTGGAAAATTTACGTCAAAAACGGTCTGATCACGTGGGAAACCCAACAGACGGACTACCCGCGTACCCGCAACGATCTGCCCAACCATGAGCCCCGTGGCTGCCCGCGTGGTGCCAGCTATAGCTGGTATATCTACAGCGCCAACCGGCTCAAGTACCCGAAAATTCGCAAGCCGTTGCTCAAACTCTGGCGCGATGCGCGGCAGACAATGGCACCGGTCGAAGCCTGGGCCAGCATCGTCGAGGACAAGGTCAAGGCCGACTCTTATAAAAGCAAACGCGGCATGGGTGGCTTCATTCGTTCCAACTGGGAGGAAGTCAACGAGATCATCGCCGCTGCCAACGTCTATACCATCAAGCAATATGGTCCCGACCGGATCGTCGGTTTCTCGCCGATTCCTGCCATGTCGATGGTCAGCTATGCCGCAGGTTCGCGTTATCTGTCGCTGATCGGCGGCGCGTGCCTGAGCTTCTATGACTGGTACTGCGACTTGCCACCGGCTTCGCCGATGGTCTGGGGCGAGCAGACCGACGTGCCGGAATCGGCCGACTGGTACAACTCCAACTACATCATTGCCTGGGGTTCCAACGTTCCTCAGACCCGTACCCCGGATGCGCACTTTTTCACCGAAGTCCGTTACAAGGGCACCAAAACGGTCGCCATCACTCCAGATTACTCGGAAGTCGCCAAGCTTACCGACCTGTGGCTGAACCCTAAACAAGGCACCGATGCGGCGCTGGCCCAGGCGTTCAACCATGTGATCTTCAAAGAATTCCACCTGGACAAGCCAAGCGCCTATTTCACCGAATACGCCAAGCGCTTCACCGATTTGCCAGTGCTGGTACTGCTCAAGCAAATGGTGGACGTGGCACCGGGCGCCGGTTACCAGCCGGACCGCTTCTTGCGCGCCAGTGACCTGACCGACAATCTCGGCCAGGAAAACAACCCAGAATGGAAAACCATCGCCCTGGATGTCAGCGGTGAACTGGTTTCACCCCAGGGCTCCATCGGTTATCGCTGGGGCGAGAAGGGCAAGTGGAACATCCTCGCTCGTGAAGGCGGCGAAGGCCGTGAGATCGATCTGAAGCTGAGTCTGATCGGTGATGACGTCGCCGAAGTGGCGTTCCCGTATTTTGCCGGCGAGTCCCACGAACACTTCCAGCACGTGGCAGGCGATGCCGTGCAATACCGGCGTGTACCGGTGCATAACGTGGTTCTGGCGGACGGCAGCGTGGCGAAAGTCGCCACCGTGTTCGACCTGTCGGCGGCCAATCTGGCGATCGATCGCGGCCTTGGTGGCGCCAACGTTGCCAAGGATTACGACGACGCCAGCGTACCCGGTACCCCGGCCTGGCAGGAGCAGATCACCGGCGTCAGCCGTGAGAAAGCCATCCAGATCGCCCGTGAGTTCGCCGACAACGCCGACAAGACCAAGGGTCGCTCGATGATCATCGTCGGCGCCGCGATGAATCACTGGTACCACATGGACATGAACTACCGTGGGCTGATCAACATGCTCATGCTCTGCGGTTGTGTCGGCCAGACCGGTGGCGGTTGGGCGCACTACGTCGGTCAGGAAAAACTCCGTCCGCAATGCGGTTGGCTGCCACTGGCGTTCGGCCTCGACTGGAATCGTCCTCCACGGCAAATGAACGGCACCAGTTTCTTCTACGCCCATAGTTCGCAATGGCGTCACGAGAAAATGAGCATGCACGACGTGCTCTCGCCGCTGGCCGATAAAAGTCAGTTCCCCGAACATGCCCTGGACTACAACATCCGCGCCGAACGCGCCGGTTGGCTGCCCAGCGCGCCACAACTGAACACCAACCCGCTGCATATTTGTCGTGACGCTGCCGCTGCGGGCATGGACCCCAAGGACTACGTGGTCAAGTCGTTGCAGGACGGTTCCCTGCGGTTCTCCTGCGAACAGCCGGACAGCCCGGTCAACTTCCCGCGCAACATGTTTATCTGGCGTTCCAACCTGCTAGGCTCCTCGGGCAAAGGCCACGAGTACATGCTCAAGTACCTGCTCGGCACCAAAAACGGTGTGATGAACGAAGATATCGGCAAGGTTGGCGACTGCAAGCCGGAAGAGGCGGAATGGGTGGACGAGGGCGCTATCGGCAAACTCGATCTGGTCACCACGCTGGACTTCCGCATGTCCTCGACGTGCGTCTACTCGGACATCGTGTTGCCGACGGCAACCTGGTACGAAAAAGACGACATGAACACCTCGGACATGCACCCGTTCATTCACCCGTTGTCGGCAGCCATCGACCCGGCCTGGGAATCGCGTTCGGACTGGGAGATCTACAAAGGTATCGCCAAGGCGTTCTCCAGCATGTCCGAAGGGCATCTGGGCGTTGAAAAGGATCTGGTCACCATCCCGCTGATGCACGACAGCGTCGGCGAACTGGCCCAGCCATTCGGCGGTACCGACTGGAAAAGTGCCGGCGTGGCCCCAGAGCCAGGCAAGAACGCCCCGAACCTGCATGTGGTGGAGCGTGACTATCCGAACATCTACAAACAGTTCACTTCCCTTGGGCCATTGCTCGAGAAAAACGGCAACGGTGGCAAGGGCATCAACTGGAACACCGATGACGAAGTGAAATTCCTCGGTGAACTCAATCACCACGAAGGCGCAGCCGGTATCAGCCAGGGTCGGCCGAAAATCGACACGGCGATCGATGCTGCTGAAGTGATTCTGTCCCTGGCACCGGAAACCAACGGCCAGGTGGCGGTCAAGGCCTGGGCCGCGCTGTCGGAATTCACTGGCATTGACCACAGCCATCTGGCGCTGTCAAAAGCCCACGAGGCGATTCGTTTCCGCGATATTCAGGCGCAGCCGCGCAAGATCATTTCCAGCCCGACCTGGTCGGGACTCGAAGACGATCACGTCAGCTATAACGCCGGTTACACCAACGTTCACGAAGGGATTCCATGGCGCACCATCACCGGTCGCCAGCAGTTCTATCAGGATCACCCGTGGATGCAGGCGTTCGGTGAGCAGCTGATGAGTTATCGGCCGCCGGTCAACACCCGCACCATCGAAGGGGTGAAAGGCAAGCGCAGCAACGGCGAAACCGAAATCGTCCTGAACTGGATCACTCCGCACCAGAAATGGGGCATCCACAGCACCTACAGCGACAACCTGCTGATGCTCACCCTCAGCCGTGGCGGGCCGATTGTCTGGCTCTCGGAGATCGACGCGAAACGCGCCGGTATCGAAGACAACGACTGGATCGAGTGCTTCAACATCAACGGTGCGCTGACCGCCCGCGCGGTGGTCAGTCAGCGGGTCAAGGAAGGCATGGTGATGATGTACCACGCCCAGGAACGGATCGTGAACGTGCCCGGTTCCGAAACCACCAAGACCCGTGGCGGCCATCACAACTCGGTCACCCGCGTTGTGCTCAAGCCAACCCACATGATCGGTGGCTACGCCCAGCAAGCCTACGGTTTCAACTATTACGGCACGGTCGGTTGCAACCGCGATGAATTCGTCGTGGTGCGCAAGATGGCCAAAGTCGACTGGCTCGATGGTTCGACAGGCGATGACCTGCCGCGTCCCCTGCCGACCGATATCGAGGAGAACTGAGATGAAGATTCGCTCACAAATCGGCATGGTTCTGAACCTGGACAAATGCATCGGTTGCCACACGTGCTCAATCACCTGCAAAAACGTCTGGACCAGTCGTGAAGGCATGGAATACGCCTGGTTCAACAACGTCGAATCGAAACCCGGGATCGGCTACCCGAAAGAATGGGAAAACCAGGACAAGTGGAAGGGCGGCTGGATCCGCAACGCCAACGGCACGATCAACCCGCGCATTGGCGGTAAATTCCGCGTGTTGGCGAATATTTTTGCCAACCCGGATCTGCCGAGCCTTGATGATTACTACGAACCCTTCGACTTCGATTACCAGCATCTGCACACAGCACCGCTGGGCGAACACCAGCCAACGGCACGGCCGCGCTCGCTGATTTCTGGCAAGCGTATGGAAAAAATCGAGTGGGGCCCGAACTGGGAGGAAATCCTCGGTACTGAATTCGCCAAACGGCGCAAAGACAAGAACTTCGACAAGATCCAGGCCGACATCTACGGCGAGTATGAAAATACATTCATGATGTATTTGCCGCGTCTGTGCGAGCACTGCCTCAACCCTACGTGCGCAGCGGCCTGCCCGAGCGGGGCGATCTACAAGCGCGAAGAAGACGGGATTGTCCTGATCGACCAGGAAAAATGCCGTGGCTGGCGGATGTGCATCAGCGGCTGCCCGTACAAGAAGATCTACTTCAACTGGAAAAGCGGTAAATCCGAGAAGTGCATCTTCTGCTACCCGCGTATCGAAGCCGGGATGCCGACGGTCTGTGCCGAAACTTGCGTCGGGCGGATTCGCTACCTCGGCGTGCTGCTGTATGACGCCGACCGCATCAGCGAAGTGGCGAGCACGGCGAATGAGCAGGATCTGTACGAAAAACAACTGGAGATCTTCCTCGACCCGAATGACCCGGCAGTGATTCGCCAGGCCCTGGCCGACGGTGTACCTCAGTCGGTGATCGATTCCGCACAACGTTCGCCGGTCTACAAAATGGCCGTGGACTGGAAACTCGCGCTGCCGCTGCACCCGGAATACCGCACCTTGCCGATGGTCTGGTACGTACCGCCGCTGTCGCCGATCCAGAACGCCGCAACGGCTGGCACCGTGGGCATGAACGGGGTGATCCCGGATGTCGATAGCCTGCGTATTCCCCTGAAGTACCTGGCCAACCTGCTGACGGCGGGCGATGAAAAACCGGTCAAGCGCGCGCTCAAACGCTTGCTGGCAATGCGTGCCTACAAACGTTCCGAACAAGTCGATGGCGTTCAGGACCTGCAAGTGCTGGCGGATGTCGGCTTGAGCGTGGCCCAGGTCGAGGAGATGTATCGCTACCTGGCGATCGCCAACTACGAAGACCGTTTCGTGGTGCCCAGCGCCCACCGTGAAGATGCCATGAGCGATGCTTTTGCCGAGCGCTCGGGCTGCGGCTTCAGTTTCGGCAGCGGCTGCAGTGGCAGTTCCGACACCAATATGTTTGGCGCGAAGAAAGCCAACCGCCGCGACATCCTGAAAACCGTTCAGTTGTGGGAGGAATGAGCATGCGCATTCTCAAAGTGATTTCGCTTCTGCTCGATTATCCGACCGAGACATTGATTGCCGGTCGTGAAGAACTGGAGCAGGCGATTATCCAGGCCCGGGAAATCAGCCCCAAGCAGCGCGGCGCGTTGTTCGAATTGCTTGAGCTGATCTGCGCCAATGACCTGATGGACGGGCAGGAGCACTACGGTGCGCTGTTCGGTCGGGGTCGCTCGCTGTCGTTGCTGCTGTTCGAGCATGTGCACGGCGAATCCCGTGACCGGGGTCAAGCCATGGTCGACATGATGGCGCAATACGAGGAGGCCGGTTTTGCCATCGGCGTCAAAGAGCTGCCGGACTACATCCCGCTGTACCTGGAGTTCCTCTCCACCCGCGAAGACATCGAGGCTCGCGAGGGCCTGGCCGATGTTTCGCATCTGTTGGCCTTGCTGGCGGCGCGTCTGGAAGAGCGTGAGAGTGCTTACGCCAGTTGCTTCCGGTCGCTGCTGCAGATCGCCGGGGCCGAGCCTCATCAGGCGGTGGCCGATCTGCGTGCGCAGGTCGCAGCGGAACCCCGCGACGACTCCCTCGAAGCCCTCGACAAAATCTGGGAAGAAGAGGCCGTGGACTTTCTCCAGGCTGAACAGCAGGACCGTTGTGGCTCCCTGCCGAGTGCGCCGGGCAAGGCCCGTGAGGAAAGCGCAGTACCGCTGCACTGGGTTGATTTTCAGCATGAAGGGTTGGCCGCCGTGCCAGCCGGGGAGATAGGTAATGTCTAAATGGAATCTGTTGTTGTTCGGGGTGTACCCCTATGTCGCCCTGGCGATCTGCCTGTTAGGCAGTTGGGCACGCTTCGATCTCTCGCAGTACACCTGGAAGGCTGGCTCCAGTCAGATGCTCAACAATCGCGGGATGCGCGTGGCGAGCAACTTCTTCCATATAGGTGTGTTGTTTGTATTGGCCGGGCACTTTGTCGGCTTGCTGACGCCAGCGTCGGTTTATCACCATGTGATCAGCACTGAGAACAAGCAGTTGCTGGCGATGGTCTCCGGCGGGGTTTTCGGCCTGTTGTGCCTGATTGGTCTGCTGATGCTGGTCAATCGACGGCTCACCGATCCACGGGTGCGCGCCACTTCCAGCCCTTCAGATATTTTGATTCTGCTGGTGCTGCTGGCGCAGTTGGTACTCGGCCTGCTGACGATCGTGGCGTCCACTTCGCACATGGACGGCTCGGTCATGGTGCTGCTCGCCGATTGGGCGCAGAACACCGTGCTGTTGCGTCCGATGGAAGCGGCGGCGGCCATCGAGCCAGTTGGCTTGATCTACAAGCTGCACGTGTTTCTCGGCTTGACCCTGTTCGTGCTGTTCCCCTTCACTCGTCTTGTACACATGATCAGTGCACCGATCTGGTACCTGGGGCGGCGTTATCAAATCGTTCGGCAGAAAATCTGAGGAGGCAATCATGTCAGGTGGATGTGGATGTGGCGGCGGTAACGGCGGCAGCGGTGGCTGCGGATCTTCAAAGCAAGCGGAGTCCTCGGCGCCCGGCGTCGTGGATATCGCGACAGGCGGGGCGGTGCAGTTTGAGCCCCTCCCGGTTGAATCAGGAGCAACTGAACCGGCGGCTGCCGACGGCGCCCCGGTGCAATTGATCGCCAGCAGCGAACAGGAGTGGCCGATCATCAGCGTCAACGATGTATCGATCACCCCAGAAATGATGGCCCAGGAGCTGCAATATCACCCGGCTGAAAGCCGCGAGGAAGCGGTGTATCTGGCCACCAGGGCGCTGGTGATCCGCGAGTTGTTGCAGCAGCGAATCGCCGAACTCGACCTGTCGTTGCAGATAGGTGCCGGTGAGAACGAAGAGGAAGCGGCCACCCGTTTGTTGCTCGAACGTGAAGTGCAGGTGCCTCAGTGTGATGAGGAAACCAGTCTTCGTTACTACGAAAACAATCGCGGTCGCTTCCACAGCGCACCGCTGTTAGCGGTGCGGCACATTCTGCTCGAATGTGCCCCGGACGATGCCGAGGCCCGAGGTCTGGCGCACGATCAGGCGGAAGTACTGCTACAGCGCCTGGAGGATTTCCCTGGCAGCTTCTCCGAGGTGGCGCTGAAGTATTCGGCCTGTCCGTCGAAGGCTCAAGGTGGCTCCCTGGGGCAGATCAGCAAAGGGCAAACCGTGCCCGAGCTGGAACGCCAGCTGTTCACTCTGGCGCCGGGCCTGGCCAGTAAACCGCTGGAGAGTCGTTACGGCTGGCATGTGATCAGTGTCGATCAACGGATCGAAGGCATGCCGTTGCCCTATGAGGTGGTTTCGACAGCAATTCGCACGCAGCTGCAACAAGGTGTCTGGCAGAAAGCCCTGGTGCAGTACCTGCAAACCCTGATCGGTGCTGCGGATATTCGCGGTATTCACTTGCAGGGCGCCGACTCACCGCTGGTGCAGTAACCCTTTGGCAAACCGGGAGATGTAATGAGCGCTGTCATGCAGGATGGTTTTGGGCGGCAGATCGATTATTTGCGGATGTCGGTGACTGATCGTTGTGATTTTCGCTGTGTGTATTGCATGGCGGAAAATATGACCTTCCTGCCGCGTCAGCAGGTCCTTACGCTCGAAGAGTTGCAGCGTCTGGCGACGCTGTTTGTCGGTCTGGGGGTGCGCAAAATCCGCCTGACCGGCGGCGAGCCGCTGATTCGCCCCGGTATTGTCGGCCTGTGCCGCAACATTGCCGCTTTGCCCGGTCTGCGCGAACTGGTGATGACCAGCAACGGCTCGCAACTGGGCCGTTTGGCCCGGCCGTTGGCGGAGGCTGGGGTCAAGCGGATGAACATCAGCCTTGACAGTCTGGACGGGGAGAAATTTCGCGCCATCACCCGCAACGGTGATCTCGATCAGGTGCTCAACGGCATCGAAGCGGCTCGCGGTGCGGGCTTTGAGCGGATCAAGCTCAATTGCGTGGTCATGAAAGGGCGCAACTTTGATGAAGTCCTTGGGTTGGTGCAGTACGCCATCGAGCAACACATCGATATCAGTTTCATCGAAGAGATGCCCTTGGGTGACGTCGGGCGTTCGCGGGGCGAGACATTCTGTTCCAGCGACGAGGTGCGTGCACTGATCGCGAGTCGTCATCGGTTGCTCGACAGCACCGAAAACAGCGGTGGACCGGCACGTTATGTTCGCCTGGAGCGCCACCCCGATACCCGGATCGGTTTCATTTCACCCAATAGCCACAACTTCTGCGGCAGCTGCAACCGGGTGCGGATGACGGTTGAAGGGCGACTGTTGCTTTGCCTGGGGCAGGACGATGCCCTTGATTTACGCGGTTTGCTGCGCCGCTATCCGCTGGACGACCAACCGGTGATCAACGCAGTGCGCCAGGCCTTGCTTGGCAAGCCATTGCGCCACGATTTCAACCCCGAAGGCGAGGTGCAGATTCTGCGCTTCATGAGCATGAGTGGCGGTTGATCCGGAGTGTTTTCTGGCCGCCGTGGGGCGGCCTTTTTTTTGCTGACGATTCTTGACGTCGATCAATTGCAAATGAGTCCTTTGTCCGTAGTCTTTACTGCATGTTGTGTTTTTAAAAGTTAAAACATCTATATGTAGTGTTTGGAGGCCAAATGCAGAGCACGCTGATCA
Organism: Pseudomonas sp. ASL8; assembly: GCF_056680355.1. Classification (NCBI taxonomy): domain Bacteria; kingdom Pseudomonadati; phylum Pseudomonadota; class Gammaproteobacteria; order Pseudomonadales; family Pseudomonadaceae; genus Pseudomonas; species Pseudomonas sp. ASL8. The sequence goes on from NZ_CM155278.1 coordinate 4,109,057, forward strand.
CAGTAGGGTGTAACCGCTTGCACAAACGCGATGGCAGTCAGGTCGCCTTCGATGCAGACAAGATCCGTCAGGCGATCATCGCCACCGGTCGTGCCAGCGATGACTTCGTCGATGCCGCCATGGCCGAGGAGTTGCTCGACGCCGTGCTGGTCAGTCTGGAGGATTTACCGGAGTTGCATGTCGAGCAGATCCAGGATCGGGTCGAACGGGTCTTGATGGATGCCGGTTTCTTTCAGGCCCTGCGTGCCTACATCGTCTATCGGGAGCAGCATGGACGCCTGCGTCGTGATCGCAAGGCGATCGTCGAAGTGGCGGCTTCGATGAACGAGTACCTGTCTCGCGAAGACTGGCGGGTGCAGGCCAACGCCAATCAGGGGTATTCGCTCGGTGGGCTGGTGCTCAATGTCTCCGGCAAGGTCACTGCCAATTACTGGCTGGATGAGGTGTACAGCGAGGCCATCGGTCAGGCCCACCGCGAGGCCGATCTGCATATCCACGATTTGGACATGCTCGCCGGTTATTGTGCCGGTTGGTCTCTGCGCACGTTGCTGCATGAGGGCCTCAATGGTGTGCCGGGTCGTGTCGAAGCAGGACCGCCGCAGCACCTGAGTAGCGCCCTGGGGCAGATGGTGAACTTTCTTGGCACCCTGCAAAACGAATGGGCCGGCGCTCAGGCGTTCAGCTCATTCGATACCTATCTGGCGCCTTATGTGCGCAACGACGAATTAAGCTACAAGGACGTTCGCCAGGCGCTGCAAGAGTTCATCTACAACCTCAATGTGCCCTCGCGCTGGGGGACCCAGACACCGTTCACCAACCTGACGTTCGACTGGGTATGCCCGGAGGATCTGCGTGAACAGATTCCCGTTGTCGGCGGAGTGGAAATGCCTTATGCCTACGGCGATTTGCAGGTTGAGATGGACCTGCTCAACCGTGCCTATATCGAGGTGATGCAGGCCGGGGATGCCAAGGGGCGCGTGTTCACCTTCCCGATCCCGACCTACAACATTACCCATGACTTTCCCTGGGACAGTGAGAATGCTGATCGACTGTTCGAGATGACGGCACGTTATGGGCTGCCGTACTTCCAGAACTTTCTCAACTCGGACTTGCTGCCCAATCAGGTGCGCTCGATGTGTTGTCGCTTGCAGCTGGATGTCCGCGAGTTGCTCAAGCGCGGCGGCGGCTTGTTCGGCTCGGCGGAACAGACTGGCTCACTGGGCGTCGTTACCCTCAACTGCGCGCGTCTGGGCTATGTGTTCAAGGGCGATACCAGCGGCCTGCTGCGCCGCCTGGACACCCTGATGGAACTGGCGATGGAGAGCCTGGAGGTCAAGCGCAAGGTGATCCAGCACCACATGGATGCAGGTTTGTACCCTTACACCAAGCGTTACCTGGGCACCTTGCGCAACCATTTCTCCACCATCGGCCTTAACGGCCTGCATGAAATGCTGCGTAATTTCACCGGAGACGAGCAGGGCATGCACACCGAACAGGGCCGGCAATTTGCCCTGAAATTGCTGGACCATGTGCGCGCCACCTTGCTGCGTTTCCAGGAGGAAACCGGCCACCTCTACAACCTCGAAGCCACCCCGGCCGAGGGCACCACCTACCGTTTCGCCAAGGAAGACCGCAAACGTTATCCCGAGATTCTCCAGGCCGGTAGCGTTGAGGCGCCGTATTACACCAATTCTTCGCAACTGCCGGTGGGCTACACCGACGATCCTTTCGAGGCGCTGGAGCTTCAGGACGAACTGCAATGCAAATACACCGGAGGCACGGTGCTGCATCTGTACATGGCTGAGCGGATTTCCTCGACCGAGGCCTGCAAACAGCTGGTGCGCAAGGCGCTCGGGCGCTTCCGCCTGCCTTACCTGACCGTGACCCCAACGTTCTCCATCTGTCCGGTGCACGGCTACCTCGATGGTGAGCATGAGTTCTGCCCCAAATGCGACGAGGCATTGCTGTTGCGCGAGCAGAAACTCTGCGCCGTTCATTGATTTCGATTCACTCAACCGCAAGGAACTTCACCATGAATGCATCGCAAACCCTGCCCCAGGCTCAACGTCAACGCTGCGAAGTCTGGACCCGGGTGATGGGCTATCACCGCCCGGTATCGGCGTTTAATCCGGGCAAGCAGTCCGAGCATCGCGAACGGGTCCATTTCACTGAAAGTGCGGCGCTGGCCGGGCGCCAATGAGTCGAACGCTTCGGGTCGGGGGCATGGTGCCCCTGACCACTCTCGACTATCCAGGTCAGCTGGCCTGCGTGCTGTTTTGCCAGGGTTGCGCCTGGCGTTGCCGTTATTGCCATAACCCGCAATTGATCCCGCCTCGCGGCAGCGAAGAAGTGGATTGGTGTCAGGTGCTGGCGTTTCTGCGACGTCGTCAGGGCTTGCTCGATGCCGTGGTATTCAGCGGCGGTGAGCCAACGCTGCAGGACGGCTTGCCTGGCGCCATGGAAGAAGTGCGGGAGATGGGATTTCGTATCGGTTTGCACAGCGCCGGAATCAAACCGGCCGCCTTTGCCAAGGCTGTTAGAGGGGCCGATTGGGTCGGCTTCGATATCAAGGCGTTGCCTGAGGATTGTCAAACCATCACCCGGGTCGGGGGCAGCGGTGCCGCCAACTGGCTGAGCCTGGAGCATCTGTTGGCCAGCGGTGTCGACTATGAATGTCGCACTACCGTGCATTGGCACTTGTTCGACCCGGCACGATTGTTGGCCCTGGCCCGGCGTTTGAGTGCTCAAGGGGTCAAATGTTTTGCCGTGCAGTTGGTCAGGACCGCGCGGATGCTTGATCCAAACCTGTCGAGCATTTCGGCACAGGCTGAGCAAGCCGATCTTTGGGCTGTCATGCGCGAGTTGTTTCCGCAGTTTGTGTTGCGTGGGGGATGAACACCTCCAAAGTCTCACTTTGAGACGGCTACCAACCCCAGAATTGCAGCCACCAGCCATACCCCACCAACCCATTAGCCAATAACAGGCACCCGCTGCCTGCGACGCGCCGAGGCAATGAAACCTGCTCGTGGCCCAGTAGTTTCCAGCCCAGCGACAAACTCCAACCCATCGCCGCCATCAACAGCGATGCCCTTGTCGGCTGTACCCACTCCAGCAGCAAGCCCTCGTAGCGCAGCAATTTTACGGTAGTTGCCGACAGCCCCAGAAACAGTCCGGCGCCACCAAGGGGGGTGAGGGTCAGGGCCAGGGGCGAATACAGTGCCGGATTTCCTGCCAGTCGCGCGGTGAAACGCAACAGAATCAGCAAGGCCGTCCCCAGCAGCATCGAACTCAAGACCAGATAAGTAATAATGCTGAAGCCGTCTAGCCAACTGAAGCTGTCGTTGAGCTGCGGATAATGCGTGAGTAGCCACCAGGGGGCGTTGTCCTGCAAGGGCCAGAGCAGGTCCTGTTCCACCAACCATGCGGCGAGCTGCTGTTTGAGGGAGACGAACCACGGGCTGACGGTCCATTGAAAAGCGCCCATGGCCAGACCGATCACACCGAACAGCAGCAGTCGGGCATCCCAGGGCGATAGTCTGTGTTTCGTTGATTGAAGAATTTCCTGATTGCTGGAGCGGGCGATCAACTGAACTGCGCCGCGTTGCCCGCTGCAGCGTCCGCAGGCATGGCAGTCACTGGCCCCTTGCAGGCGACGGATATCGAGCAAGGGCGCGCAATTGGGCGGCGGCAGGCGTGGTTCGGCATTTTCCATCCAGCGTTGTTCGTCCACCTTGAAATGCACGGGTGCCAGTCGGGCGAGGAGGGCAAAGACCCCACTGACCGGGCACAGGTATCGGCACCAGACCCGTTTGCCGCGGGCGAACAGCAACCCGACAACGACTGCTGCGGCTGTCGACCCCCCCAGAATCAACAGCGCCGCCTGAGCGTAGTCATAAACGCTGATCAATTGGCCGTAGAGAGTCGTCAGGCAAAACGCCAACATTGGCCAGCCGCCCCAGCGCACCCAGCGCGGCACGCCCAGGCCTTTGCCGTAGCGGCTGGCCCATTCGGTCAGAGAACCTTCCGGGCACAAAACACCACACCAGAGCCGGCCGAACAGCACCATCGACAACAGCACGAACGGCCACCAGATGCCCCAGAACAGAAATTGCGCGAGCAAGGCCAGGTTGTCGAGGATCCGTACCTGGCTGTCCGGTAGCGGCAACATCGCAGGTATCACTAAAAGCAACGCATAGAACAGCACAACGGCCCATTGCACGGCGCGAATCACAGGTGCGTGGTGGCGCATCCCGTGACCCAGGCGCTGGAGCCACTGATTGTGGCGACTCAGCTCGGGCATGGGATTTTCCCCGTAGCGCGTTGCTGCAACCAGCCGCCGACGGCCAGCCAGTAGCTGACCAACACCAGTAATGTCAGGCAACTGGGGGTCGCCCTGTAACCTGTAAAACCGGCGAGGAAGCCACCCAGCCCGTGGCTGTCACTCAGCAACTCGCTGCTGTCCCAGAGGGCTTCACCAACGCCTCTATAAACCACTTCAGGCAGATCCATAGCGAGCAGTTGGCCGCCGATCCGCTCGGTGCCGCTGACCAACAAGGCTGCGCCGAGCATGAGCAGAATGGTTTCGCTGATCACAAAGAACCTGTGCCATGAAATGAATCGGCGGCTGCTGTGCAGCAGGGCGATGGTCAACGTTGCCAGCACCAGTCCCGATACCCCACCGACCGCGAACAGTCCGAGCTGCGGGCCGCGCAACCGAGCTCCAGCGCCGTAGAGGAACACCACGGTTTCGCTGCCTTCGCGGCTGACCGCGAGCATCGCCAGCAGCAACAGACCAAGGCCACCTTGCCGAGCCAGGTGGCTATCGGCGTGGCGCCGTAGATCATGTTTGAGGGTGCGTCCATGACGGTGCATCCAGCTGACCATTTGCACGATCAACAGGCTGGCAATCAATGCCAGTGCGGCCTGGAACCATTCGTTGGCCGATCCACTCATGGCTTCTCCGGCAAACAGAATCAGCGCCGCCAACAACCCCGACAGCAACACTCCCAGAGTGACCCCGGTCCATAAGTATCTGGCCAGGCGATTGCCTTGGCTTTGTTGGCTGACCCAGGCCTGGAGAATGCCGATCACCAGCAGCGCCTCGACGCTTTCACGCCAGACGATGAACATTGATTGATTCATGAAAAACTCCGTGCGCGCCCTGGCTACTTGGCGAGGATGCCGCCCTCTGGTAATTGCGGATTGAACTCGTCGAAGAACGGATAGTGACCGGGTCTGAGGGGGTGAATGACGACGAAGGTTGTCACCCCCGGTGACAGGACCTTTTCAACTCGCAACGGCGTGCTCTCGAATTCTGCCGGACCGTTACCAATGTTTTTCAGAACGATCTTGAAGCGCTGTCCGGCAGGCACCTCCAACAAGGCGGGGGTAAAGTGTCCGTCGTTCAGGCTCAGTTCGTAGCTGGGTAACTCGGCGTAGGCAGTCAATGGCGTGCCCGTCCAGACCAGAATCAACCAGGCAACGTACGGGCGAATCCGGGCGAACCTCCCTGGGCCACGCGGCGCAGGCGGCAGGCGGTTCATTCAATAGCCACCTTTTTTGCCAATGCCGGCATAGATGAACGTGTAGTGCAGTTCGCAGCGTTCAAACCAGGGCTCCACACCTGTTTCCTTGTCGGTATGACGCCCGAGGGACGCATGACCGCTGGGTGGCAGAACGGTGAAAGTCAGTTGGTATTTGCCAGGGCCGAGCAGCTTTACATTGTCGCCATAGTGCGGACCGTCATTGGCCACCATCGCATGGAAGTCACCGTTGATTTCCGACTCGCTACCCTTTTTTTTCAGATTGAAAGAGACGTTGAGGTAGGGCACGAAACTGCCTTCCTGAAAGCCTTGGCGATTGTCAGCGGTGGCCCGAATATCGGCTTCCAGGTGAACATCGGAGTCCGCAGTGGCCCGCATCATTCCGGCAGGTGCCATTTCGATCGGTTGCAAGTACACCGCTCCGACTTCCAGACCTGGGCATGACTGAGGTTCCCCGATCGGGTATTCCTTGGCGTGGGCAAGCGGTGCAAGCAAGAGCAGGGCGAATGACAGCGAAAAGGGGACGCGCATGAGGTCTTCCTGAGGGCACTGAGGAGTAAGGGCCCTAGTCTAGGAAGCTTTCTTGCGAATAATAATGATTAGCGTCAATTTTTGGAGCGATCGGGTTTATAAAACGGAGAGTTTTCGAAAACGCACGGCGCGGTCGACGCTGTCGAACATCTGGGAGGCCGCATAAACCGTCAGCGGGTGCTGGGTGAAACCCGGTCTCGGCGAATCGCTGACGCTGACCATCCTGCGAGCCCCTTCACTACAGGGAAGCTTAGCTTCGTCAGTGTCACGGTGTGACGCACGAATCTTAATTCGTGGTTCTTGATTTGTATCAAGTGCATTTTCGCCCAGGCGCTCTAGGTTGGAGGCACTCCTAAACGTTATCTGGGGATAGGCATGGCCAAGAATTTTCCCATCCACCCGAAACACCCCGAGCGCATTTGCTGGGGGTGCGACAGATACTGTCCGACAAGTTCCATGGCGTGCGGGAACGGTTCTGATCGCACAATGCATCCGGCGGAGATGATCGGAGACGATTGGTATTTACACGGTGACTGGGGCATCGACCCGTTAATCGCGACAGATAAACCGTCGGATGATTCGCGTAGCTGAGTGCAGATGATGGCGGCTGTCGCGTCGACTGGCGCCAGGGGTGGTTATGGACTATTTCATTAGCTTCCGGCATCGGGCTGGATTGAGGAGATCTGATGAAAGACAAACTGGTTGACCATCAATGGACGAAAATTACAGGGCGAGACTCTTCCGCCAAGGACGTCCTCCGGGACAAGATCAAGCAAATAACCCAACTTGAGGAAGTGATTCGCTCAGAAGATGGCGAGGAGGCTGCACGCATCGTTTTCGATGACGGGCGCATAAAACACGCCCTGACGAGATGCCTGGAGAATCTTGAGGGCTTAAATTCGGTCAACGAACATGACTTCTGGATTTGCTACGAATACGCGACCGCCGCGGCGAAGAAAGCTCAGGTGATCATTGATGAGCAGTAGACAAGCCTGATTTTTCGCCTCTGCCCTGTTCTCCGTATTCAGCACATTAGGCGAGGGTGGGGCAGGGTGCTGTGGGGCAGTGTCTCGTTGTGGAGTGGGTTGATCGCGAGGTGTTTTTGCAGGCGCAATAGAGTGTTCAGAAGATCAGACATTTCTAAATATTTCCAGGATTGTGCCGATACGCACGTAACCCCTTTTATAAAGTTGAGACGTAATGGTCAGTATCAGCAGCGTAACGATCAACTATGCGACAGCGACTACCGGCACCGCCAAGACGTCTTCTGCTGATAGCAGCGAATCAACCGACAAAAGCGGCGCTACAGCATCAGCATCAGCATCAGCATCAGCATCAGCATCAGCCTCGAGCGGCACTGCGGCCAAAGGCGCCACTAAGGCCGGCGGCACCGGTGCAAGCAGTAGCAGTAGCAGCAGCACTGAATCTGACATTGTGAAACAACTGAAAAAGCAGATTGCCCAGTTGCAAAAGCAGCTGGAAGTACAAATGAAGGCTCTCGCTGCGGCACAAAAAGGCAACGCGTCTTCAGACGCCAAGGCAGCGGCAGTCGCTCAGGCACAGTCTCAGGTGGCGGCGACCAACAGCCAGTTGGTGGCAGCTACCAGTGCATTGGCACAGGCTGTCAAGAGTGCAAGCGGCAGTGCTTCGGGTTCGTTGGTCAATACCAGCGCCTGACATCAGGTCACTTGGGTTAGCGCCTGTTGGGGCGAGACAAGCCGTCTTTCTGATTTTTATCAAGTCCACTCCATTGCTCGCGGCGTAATCTCGCCCAAAGCCAGCCCCATGCGAAACGTCGTGCATGCACGTCATCGCTGGCTGGCTCACCCAAGGGGTCGAGTGCTTTGGACCCTCACAGTCTCTGTTCAATCGAGTCCATGTAAGGGGGTCACCATGACAGCATCGAGCAATCCATCGGTGTATATTTTTGACAGCCACGCCGATGCGGAAGAGGCTATTCGCCTTTTGAGCAAGTCCGGTTTCGACGTCAAGAAACTGTCTCTCGTCGGCAAGGGTTATCACAGCGAGGAGCACCCGGTAGGTTTCTATACGTTGGGGGATCGCGTGAAAACCTGGGGTGGAATCGGTGCTTTTTGGGGGAGCATCTGGGGCATGCTGATCGGTCCCGCGGTTTTCCTCCTGCCGGGTCTGGGGGTCGTTGCCTTGGCCGGGCCGGTGGTTTCATTGCTGGTGGGAGCACTGGAGGGCGCCTTGGTGGTCGGGGGGCTTTCGGCGTTGGGCGCGGCCTTGTCCCGGGTCGGTGTGTCCAATGACGAAATCATCAAATACGAGACCGCCCTCAAGGCTGACAAATACCTGTTGATGGTGCACGGCACGACGGCTGAAATCGCCGAGGCGCAGACGGTGCTGGGCCACTGAGTGCACCTCACGCAATAACGCAGGTTAAAGGACCGTCGAGGTAACCCGATGCACGCTATGGTGTTGAAAACGCCAGGTTCAGCTCTGGAATGGACCGAGCTTCCGGACCGGCAACCCGGTCAGGGTCAGATACGGATCAAGGTAACCGCATGTGGTGTGTGTCGCACCGACCTGCATGTCGTCGACGGAGAGTTGCCCGATCCGCACCTCCCTATCATTCCGGGCCACGAAATCGTAGGACGGATCGATGCTATTGGCCCTGGCGTGATCGGGTTGTCGATAGGCGAGCGTGTCGGGGTGCCGTGGCTGGGCCATACCTGTGGCGTGTGTCCTTATTGCATCGGACACCGCGAGAATCTGTGTGATCGCCCACTGTTTACCGGTTATACGCTTGATGGCGGCTTTGCGACTTCGGTCATCGCCGAGGCTCACTATGTATTTCCGCTGGGCGAGGCAGGGAGCGATGAGTCGCTTGCACCCCTGCTGTGCGCGGGTTTGATCGGCTGGCGAGCATTGGTGATGGGAGGCGAAGGCGAGCGGGTCGGTTTGTATGGGTTCGGCGCTGCGGCACACATTCTGGCGCAGGTCGTCAAATGGCAGGACCGTTCGGTATACGCCTTCACGCGTCCGGGCGATACCGCCACACAGGACTTCGCCAGACAGCTGGGTGCTACGTGGGCCGGCAATGCGGATCAATCCCCTCCGGACTTGCTGGATGTGGCGATCATTTTTGCTCCGGTCGGGGCGCTCGTGCCTCTTGCCCTCAAGGCTGTGCGCAAGGGTGGGCGAGTGGTGTGCGCAGGCATTCACATGAGCGATATCCCGAGCTTTCCTTACGCACTGCTCTGGGAGGAGCGGGCCTTGCTGTCAGTCGCTAACCTGACCCGCCGCGACGGTCTGGATTTCCTGCAACTGGTGCCGAAAATCGGCATCGTCACTCGCACCCATCGCTACCCCCTGACCGACGCCAACCAAGCGCTGGCGGACCTTCGTGCAGGCCGGTTCGAGGGGGCTGCGGTGCTGGTGCCCTGAGTCAAAGGCACCGCGCTGGGGGGGTGCGTCTTTATTGATAAAAGTCAAAGGGTAGCGAGCTGTTTCATAGAGGCTGAAAGTCATCGTCAGTCACTGGACAGCAGAGGAGAGCACCCTGATGGCTCACAGCAAAATTTTGTTCCGCGCCGCCGCCCGCGAAAAAATCCTGTGTGGCGCGACTCAACTCGCGGACGCCATCCGCGTGACGCTCGGACCCAAGTCGAAATCAGTATTGATTCAGAAAAAATGGGGCACGCCGATCGTCTGTAACGATGGGGTGACCATTGCCAAACAGGTGGACCTGCAGGATCCGGAGGAAAACCTCGGTGCGCAGATGTTGCGCCAAGCGGCTGAACGTACCGGTGAAGCGGTGGGGGATGGCACCAGCACCTCAACGGTGCTGGCCCATGCGATCTTTGCCGACGGTGTACGCAATGTGGTCGCAGGTGCCAGTGCCATAGACCTCAAGCGTGGATTGGACCGAGGCCTGTTGCTGGCAGTGCAATCACTGGCTGCGCAATCCCGTCCCGTCAGCACGCTCAAGGAAAAGGCCCAGGTAGCGACCCTTTCAGCCCACAACGATGCGACCATTGGCGAGCTGGTTGCTAACGCCCTGGAGAAGGTCGGTGTTGAAGGCGTGGTCAGCGTCGAGGAATCCAAGACCACCGAAACAGTGGTCGAGGTGGTCGAGGGGATGCGTTTCGACAGAGGTTATGTTTCACCGTATTTCGTGACAGATGCCGACAAGATGCAGGTTGAGCTCGAAGATGCCTACCTGTTGCTCTGTGACCACAAGATTGGCGTACTCAAAGACCTTATCCCGTTGCTTGAAATGATCGCGAAAAGCGGCCAGCCGCTGGTCTTGATCGCCGACGACATCGAAGGCGAGGCGTTGACCACTCTGATCGTCAACCAGATCCGCGGCGTATTGCGCGCCGTGGCGATCAAGGCGCCCGGCTTCGGTGATCGCCGTAAAGAAATGCTGCAGGATATTGCCGTTCTAACAGGGGCCACGGTAATTTCCAGCGAGTTAGGCATTAGCCTGGAGCACGTGGAGTTGAGCCAGCTGGGGCGAGCTCATCGCGTGGTGGTGCAAAAAGATAACACCACCCTGATTGGTGGCGCGGGCACGCACAAGGCGATTGAAACCCGGCTGCAACAGATCCGCCAGCAAGTCGACGCGACGACCAGCGATTATGATCGTGAGAAATTGCTGGAGCGCTTGGCCAAGTTGTCTGGCGGCGTCGCGGTGATCCGGGTGGGTGCACCCACCGAAGCGGAAATGAAGGCGCGCAAGGATGCTCTGGACGACGCCATTTCAGCAACCAAGGCGGCGATTGCCGAAGGCACCGTCCCCGGTGGCGGCCTGGCACTGCTCAAGGCCGTGCCGATTATTGCGGCAGAAGAGGCCCTCTATGAGGGTGATGTAAAAACCGGGTTACAGATTCTTCGCCGTGCTTTGGAAGCACCCGCCCGAGTCATCGCGGAAAATTCGGCGGTGGACGCTGGGGTCGTCGTCGCACGGATGCTCGCGGAGCCGGGAAATGTCGGCTTCGACGCGTCGGCCAATTGTTACGTGGATATGTATGAAGCCGGGATCATTGATCCGACAAAAGTCGTGCGTATTGCACTGGAAAACGCCGTCTCGGTCGCCAGCATCCTGCTACTGACCGAGGCGACCATGACCGAGATTCCGGAAAAGGATACGCCGCCTGAACCTCCATACCCTGGATGATCCAGGCCTTCCCGTACGGTTGATCGGCCCATAACCCGGTGTTGTTCTGTCACAGACAACGTCGAGTATTTGCAAGCGCCCGGGCACGGCGGGCGTCTTGAGAACCCAAGGAAGGAATTTGATGTAAATCAAGTTCACCGGCATTGCATGGGAGCAGTGTGGACCCGTGCGGGTACTCAATCCGGCATTGGCGTATGGGCTGACAACAGGTGATTGATCAGCGGCAGGCGTCGAAGCCCACTCTTTCTGGAGGCAGACCATGAGCCAGTATCAACAGCTGTTGCTGATCATCAACCCGGCGTTGCGCCACTCCCCTGCGATAAACCGTGCTGCTGCGTTGGCCAAGGCCAGTGGCGCGACCTTGCATATCGTAGCGTTGATAAAACCCGTAGAAACCCTTTTATTGCTCGAAAAGAACATTCAGGAGAAGGTCCGCGACAGTTACTTCAAGGATCACAGTGAATGGCTCAAGGATGAAGCCGCAAGAATGCGCGTCAGGGGCATTAACGTCATGACCGAGGTGACATGGGCTGACGACACAGAGTACGAAATCCTCCAGCACGTCACGAAAATGCAGCCTGACCTGCTGATCAAGGACGTGCAGCATGAACCGGCTATCAAGCGTGCCTTCATCACTCCGATGGATTGGCACCTGATTCGTGAGTGCCCTGTCCCAGTCTACCTGGTCGGTGCGAGCGGTCATACGTTGCCGCACAAGATCGTCGCCGCCGTTGACCCATCACGGCCCGAGTTGCAGGAAAGCGGGCTCAATGACCGGATTATTCAGGAAGCGAACAGCCTGGCGCTCCAGTGCGACGCGGAACTGCACCTGCTGCACGCCTATGACGTGTCCTCGGTCTATCTGGGCGATGCGGGCGGTGGCGGCCTGGCGCTGACGAACCTGACCAAGGAACTGCGAAACGTGCTGGAGAAGTCTTTTCTCACGCTTGCGGACCACTACGGTGTGCCACCTGATCGGCGGCATTTCATCCTCGGTCAACCGGTCTCGGTGCTCGCCGAATTCGCCAGCCAACATCAGGTGGATGTCATCGTGATGGGGCGAATCCACCGCCACGGGTTGGAGAAGTTGATCGGCAGTACGACCGAACATATTTTGTACCAGACGTCCTGCAGCATTCTCGCGGTTTAGGTCGGGCCAACGTTGATGCACGGTGTCCCGAGCATTTCGACGAGCTGTTTCGCGTCGGGCAACCCGACACCGTGCTGTGTTGTGGGCCGGAACCTTTCATGTTGGCGGTCGTTCGGGCCCGCCGGGCCACCTACCAGGCTGGGCAACGGGCGCTGTTGAACGGCAAGCCACTTGAAGTCCTGAAAGCACTGGGCGCTGCCTCAAGTGTCGACGATTGTTGCCGCCGTACAGAGCTTGTGCCGAGGGCCATGACCATGACTGCAATAGCTGATCCGGGGCGGGAGTACCCATCATGATCGAATTCGACCTGCCATCCCTGGGTGCCGATATGGACGAAGGCACCTTGCTGGAGTGGAAGATCCATCCCGGCGACAATGTCCATCGTGGACAAGTGATCGCTGTCGTCGATACCGCCAAGGCCGCCGTGGAGGTGGAGTGCTGGCACGAGGGCACGGTCTTTGAATTGCTTATTGGCGTCGGCACCACGGTTCCGGTAGGGACACCGATTGCCACGTTACTGGAGCCAGGGGAGACCCTGCCGAGCGTGCGACCCACACAGACGCCTGAGCCTGTTGAAATGCTCGTCACCGAGCTGATTGAGGGCGCAATGGCGCCTGCCAGCCGTCCACGGGTATCACCGGCGGGGCGCAAGCGAGCGGCCGAACTGAGTATCAACGTTGATGAATTGAAAGGCAGCGGTCCCCAGGGCGTGGTCACCCTGGAGGACGTTGAGGAGGCGGGCCGTCAGGCTGCGCCGAGCGACCGCAATCGGGCCATGCGGCACGCCATTGCAGTGGCCATGAGCCGCTCCAAACGTGAAATTCCCCACTACTACCTGTTTGAGACCATACCCTTGGGGAATGCCATGGCTTGGCTGCAGGCACACAATGCTCAAAGCAAGCCGCAGCAACGCGTGTTGCCCAGTGCCTTGCTGCTCAAGGCTGTTGCCGTAGCCCTGCGTGAGCTGCCGCAGCTCAGTGGTTTCTGGCAGAACAACGCTTTCCAGCCGGCAACCGGGATTCATCTGGGCGTAGCGATCACCCTGCGCCAAGGTGGTCTGGTCGCTCCCGCACTGCACGATGTCGCCGATAAGCCACTGACACAGGTGATGAGTGAACTCGCCAGTCTGGTGGAACGCGCGCGCAATGGCTCCCTGCGCAGTTCTGAGCTGAGCGACGCAAGCGTGACGGTCACGCAACTCGGCGACCAGGGTGTGGACAGTGTGCTGGGCGTGATCTATCCACCCCAAGTGGCGTTGATCGGCTTTGGTCGCATCTGCGAGCGGCCTTGGGTTCGGGACGGCCAGCTGTGTGTGATGCCCACCGTTGTCGCCAGTCTGGCGGCCGACCACCGTGCCAGCGATGGCCACTATGGCGCACGCTTTCTGGGCGAAGTTCGTCGCGTATTGCAAACGCCAGAGAATCTTTGAGCCCGAGAACTTGTGAGGAGTAGACATTGGACCTGCAACTCATCCTCAGCCGAGTACGCTGGATGCGCTTGTCACTTATCTGGCGCAACGCGGGGTATCAGGCGCTGAGCATCCATTGGTCCGGAGTTGATGAAAGTCAAAGTAACAGGGGATCACGCGGTACAAGCTGAAGTGCAGTTATCGGTCGGCGGGCCGGGCAAGGCAGACTAGTCAGCCAAGAACCGTCCGGCGCTATTTGACGAGGCATACCACCTATAGGAGGTTGTCAAATGACTCATTATCCCTCTATGCAAACCACGTTGCGTGACAGGACTGCTGCTGGCCAAAGCCTGGTGGAGCCACTGCTGAAATACCGTCGAAGGCCCGATGTCATTGTCCTTGCGTTGCCTCGTGGCGGGGTTCCGGTTGCGTATGAAATCGCCACCGCACTGGAGGTCCGTCTGGACTTGATGCTGGTCCGCAAGCTCGGGGTTCCATCCCACGAGGAATATGCGATGGGCGCTATTGCCAGCGGCTCCATACGGATACTCAACGAAGACGTCGTTCGGACCAATCATATCGATCAACGCACAATCGAGACGGTGGTCGGGCGAGAAACGACGGAGCTGCTGCGTCGTGAACGCGTCTACCGCGGAACACGTCCTGCAGTTGATCTGCACGATCAGGTGGTGATTCTGGTCGATGACGGCCTGGCCACAGGGGCTTCAATGCGGGCGGCGATACAAGCCGTACTTCTGCAAAAACCCTTACGGATCGTCGTTGCGGTACCGGTGGCGTCGTTTGATACCGCAGAGGTACTGCGCGGCGAAGTGGATGAGGTCGTTTGCCCGATGGAACCCGAGTGGCTGCTATCAATCGGCAATTGGTACATGGACTTTTCCCAGACCTCGGACGAGGAGGTCATCAACCTGTTGCAGCAGGCCTGGGGCAGAGAATCCAAGTCAGCACACTGACCCCTCTGGAGAATCCCGATGTTTAAGCCGCAGTATCGAAAACTGGACGTGGCGGACGTGGACTTATCCGCCGATTTGCGCCTGCCGACAAACGCTGTCGGGTTGGTGGTGTTCGTTCATGGCAGCGGCAGCAGTCGTTCAAGCCCGCGTAACCAGCAGGTTGCGCAGTACCTGTCCGAGCGAGGTTTAGGCACGTTGCTGTTCGATTTACTGACCGACGAGGAGCAAGTCCTGGATCGCCTGACGCGCGAGCTGCGCTTCGATATCCCGCTGCTGACCAGACGGCTGGTGGGTGTGATCGACTGGATAGAACGGAGCACTGAGCTGCGACCGTTGCGTATAGGCCTGTTCGGGGCGAGCACCGGGGCCGCGGCCGCGCTGTTGGCGGCGGTAGAGCGGCCGGACGTGGTGCATGCCGTGGTCAGCCGGGGAGGGCGGACTGACCTGGCCGGGTCGGCGCTGGCGCGGGTAAAGGCGCCGACCTTACAGATCGTCGGTGGTGAGGATCTTCAGGTGCTCGATATGAACCGCGAAAGCGCCGATGCCCTGCACTGTGAGCAGCGCCTGGAAGTTGTTGCGGGCGCCACCCACCTGTTTGAAGAACCCGGAACCCTTGAAGAAGTCGCCAGACTGGCTGGCGACTGGTTTGAAGTGCATCTGCGCACACCGGTAACAAAAACGCCGTCTCGATGAAGCCTTTCATCCGTTGACAGCGATCACACACCAAAGGGAAACATGTCGTCTTCCGGTTCCACGCTTTGGCTTGACGGCAGTGGAATCGCAGTCACTGCTTGCGTCTGTTCAATCCAGACCATGGCGTCGAATTGTTCGGCCAGCACCGCTTTGAAATAATGGCTGCTGCGCTCGCTTTCAGGTCGGTAGATCACACCGATGGCCCGCTCAAGCAGTGGCGTGGACAGCGCCTGGCGTAAATCTTCGCGCAGGGGATCGCGCCAGTCGGTCAATGACGCGGCGACGCCGGCTTCAAGAAACTGATGCTCCCAACTGTCCGCACGCGAGGGCCGGACGTCCTTGATGCGCATATCGCCGTCCCAATCATCGGCTGCGGCCACTTGGCCACGGTCTGTGCTCATGCCGATAAGCACAACATCGCGTCCATAAGCCGTACGGCACAGTTGGCCGATATTGAACTGGCCCTCCCAGCCCATTTCCGTGGCGGCTGCATTGCCGATATGGGAGTTGTGCGCCCACACCACGGCCTTGGCTTCAGGTCCTCGATGCTTGAGCAGCGCGCGCAAGGTATCGAACATGTGCCTGTCACGCAGGTTCCAGGAGGCTGACGTCCCGCGATAAATGGCGCGGTAATATTGTTCCGCCGCTTGAACGACCGTGGCATTTTGCGTGGCATTGAAGAATGCTTCGTCGTCTTTGATAAGCCCGGCCAATTGTTCGGCCAGCATGGCGTTGAGTTGCTCGACCACGGGTTGTTCACAGGGCATTACGCCACCGCGTTCGACAAAGTGGCCGTACAGCGCGGGATCATCTTGCCAAGGTGTCAGGCAGCCATAGCGACGCCGTGCTTCGTGTGCCAGCTGGGGGTCGACCCGGTCCAGGTAGTTCAAGACCTCGCGAATGGAATTGCGCAAGCTGTAAACGTCCAGTCCGCGGAATTCGACGCGCAGTTCGGGCGCCTTCTGATGATTGTGCTGATGCAGCCAGCGGGCGAACGTCTGCACATCGGTATTACGGCACATCCAGACCGGGAATCGACTGAACACATGGCGTTTCCAGGCGGAGGGCGCCAGCCCGCGAACATAACGGTCGACATGGCCCGCGTCCGGCCAATCCGCTTCGACAGCAACGATAGTGAACCCATGCCGTTCAATCAGGCGTTTCGTGATGGCTGCCCGGGTGCGGTAAAAATCGGAGGTGCCATGGCTGGCTTCACCGATCATCACCACGCGAGCATCGGCGTAACGATCGAACATTTCGCCGAAGTCCTCTGAATCCAGTGCGGGTAGCGGTTCTGCGCACTGGCGTAGCAGGGGGGCAATGGGGGGCTGGGTACCGCTGCCACGGGGGCCTGTGAATGTCTTCAGTATGTTCTGCCAAGGTGAGTTCATGACCGTCATCCCGGTGAGTGTGGATTACTCGACGTGCGGCGCTCTTTTTTGAGTGGTGCGTAGATCCTCCGCTTCAGGCGCTGCCTCTTTGCTCATTCCTACGCCTGGATTCAGGCGATTGTTTGAGTTGTATCAACAACGGGCGCAATAAAACCCATGATCCGCCCTGCGGCCGCTCACTGACGGGTGCCTTCATGAACTCTGATCTGCATCAAGGAGCGGCTCGCAGGATAGGCAATGCTCATTGTCACGCCCACGTGTCGGTACCGCGCCATGACGCCCACCGCAGCGCCCATCAAACACCTGCTGCCAGACCTGGAGTCGTCATCGGCAACACTCGGACACGTGGTCAGCAACGATCAGATTGCGGCGATTTTCGATGATATTGCCGACCTGCTGGAAATCGAGGATGCCAATCCTTTTCGCATCCGGGCCTACCGCAATGCGTCGCGGACCCTAACGGCGCTGACGCTTGAACTGGCAGGGGTGATCGGACGCGGTGAGGAACCGCCCAAACTGCCAGGTATCGGGGTCGATCTCGCGGGCAAGATCAAAGAAATCGTAGCCACAGGCGACTGCGTGCTGCGCCAGCGGTTACGTCTGACGTTGCCGTCCGGGCTGGTGGAGTTACTGTCCGTCGCTGGTCTGGGCCCTAAACGGGTGAAGCACCTCTATCACGATCTGGGCATCGAAACCGCGCAGCAGCTGTGTCAGGCCGCCAAAGAGGGTCGCATTCGTCATCTACATGGTTTCGGTGAAAAAATGGAGGCTCGCCTGTTGGAGGCCGCGCAGAAAGGGATCGGTGTAGACCGACGTCTGCCCTTGGCCTTTGTCGCCCCCATCGCGCAAGCGCTGATTGATTATCTGCAGAAGATTCCAGGCGTGGTTTCAGCCACAGTGGCCGGGAGCTTGCGGCGCATGCGCGATACCGTCGGCGATATCGATATTCTGGTTGCTGCCGAGCCCTCGGTTGAAGTCATGACCGCCTTTCTCAAACATCCGGACATAGCGACCGTGCTGGTTCACGGCCCTACTCGCGCCAGTGTGGTGCTGAGCACCCGGTTGCAGGTGGACCTGCGCGTGGTCAAGCCGTCAGCTTACGGCTCAGCCTTGGTGTATTTCACCGGCAGCAAAGCGCATAACATCGAAATTCGCCAATGTGCGCAGAAGCAAGGCCTGAAACTCAGCGAATATGGCGTGTTCAAGGCAAAAAAGCGTATAGCCGGCGTCACCGAGGCTTCCGTGTACCAGGCCTTGGGGTTGGTATGGATCGAGCCGGAGTTGCGCGAAGCCCGAGGCGAAGTTGCTGCGGCTCAAGCAGGTCGGCTGCCCAGACTGATTGAGTTGCGCGATCTGAAGGGGGATCTGCATGCGCACACATTGGCGTCCGACGGCGGCAGTAGTCTCGAAGACATGGCGCTTGCGGCGCGCGCTGCCGGGTTGGAATATCTGGCAATCACCGATCACTCACAGCACCTCAGGATTGCCCACGGCCTGGATACCGACCGGTTACTGAGGCAAATCGACCAGATCGATGCACTCAACGAACGCTTGTCGGGTATTACCTTGCTCAAGGGGGTTGAAGTGGACATTCTCGAGGAGGGCGATCTGGACCTCCCGGATGACATTTTGCGGCGTCTGGACCTGGTGGTCGGTGCCGTGCACAGTCATTTCGGCCTGACGCTACGCCAACAGACCCAGCGCTTGCTGCGTGCGATGGAACATCGCTATTTCACGATTCTGGCGCATCCACTGTGCCGCTTGATCAACGAGCGAGAAGCACTGGCCATTGATCTGCCCGAGGTCATCAAAGCAGCAAAACAGCGTGGTTGTTGCCTGGAGCTCAACGCGCAGCCGCAACGCATGGACCTGTTCGACCTGCAGTGCCATTACGCCAAGGATCAAGGCGTGATGATTTGCATCAACTCGGATGCGCACCGGCCCGCTGACTTCGCCAACTTGCAGTATGGCGTCGGTCAGGCACGTCGCGCCTGGCTGGAGAAGCACAATGTTCTCAATACGCGTTCGCTGGTAGAACTCAGGGGGTATCTGACGTCATGTTCTGGCAAGGGATAAGCCTGTTTGCGGGCCACTCGGTGCGATTTGAAATAGTGGGTTATTGGTTTACGTCTCGGCATGCCGCCGGATCAAGGAGGCTAAGATGAGTGCGCGCGTGGACCAGGTCTCGACGATTGATTACGTTCACCCGGACGGAGCGACGGCAAAGATTGATTTTATATGGGGTGCAGCGGATGACCCGGTTCCGAAGGGGTTGCGTATTACCGTGAAATTCGCTGATAGAAAAATCCATATCCTCCGGGAGAAGGCTGTTTACAGGAGCTTCGACGAAGCTAAAAAGCAGGGGATGAAACTGGCTGCAGGCGTTATTGATCTGCTCGGCGAGCCGCTAGGTTGAATGCAGCCCCAGGGAGGTTGGCAAGCAGACTTTCTCGGTCTCTACAAAGGACATCTCGCGCCAGGAGCCATGACTGTGATGAAAGTGCTTTCTCTGTCCAAGGTATACCAGTTGCTTGAGCCCGGCCCGGTGGTTTTACTGACGACCGCGAGCGGTGGGGGTAGCAACGTCATGACCTTGTCGTGGCACATGATGGTCGAGTTCGCGCCGCCATTGGTGGCCTGCATCGTGAGCAGTGCCGACTACAGTTTCACGGCACTGCGCGCGACCAAGGAGTGCGTCATCGCCATCCCGGCGCTGGAGCTGGCACCCAAAGTGGTTGAGGTCGGCAATTGCTCTGGACGCAATGTCGACAAGTTCGCGAAGGTCGGGCTCACGCCGATACCCGCCCACGAGGTTGCGGCGCCTCTGATTGCAGAGTGCTTCGCCAATCTCGAATGCAAGGTGGTGGATACGCGCCTGGTGAACAAATTCAATCTATTTGTGCTTGAGGTGGTGAAGGCTTGGGTCGATCCAGAGCAGAAGGCCCCCAAGACGATCCACCATCAGGGCTACGGTCGGTTCGTGGTCGACGGAGAGACGATCACATTGGACTCGAAAATGCCCTGACGATGACTCAACACCTGACGAACCGGGACGTGGATCAACATCCGATTAGTTTATTTGCGGGCAACCATCAACCGCGGCCCGGCTTCCGCGGGTTTGAGGGACATCAGCGCCGGAAATTCTTCTGGCGTCAGTGTTTCTTTTTCCATCAGGAGTTTGGCGCCGGCATCCAGATCAGTCCGTCGACTCTCAAGCAACTCCTTGGCGCGACTGTAGGCTTCATCGAGTAACGCCCTGATGCCGAGGTCTATTTCCCGTGCAGTTTGTTCCGAGTAGTCCTTCTGACCCAATCCCGGTATGTGGTCGCCCAAGTACGTGGGATTTTGTCGCTCCAGTACCGACTGGCCAAGCTCCGCGCTCATGCCGAAGCGGGTAATCAGTTGTCGGGCGATATCGGTGGCCCGGGTCAGGTCGTCGGCGGCGCCCGTCGAGATCTGACCATAGGCGATGAACTCGGCGGCGCGACCGGCCATCAACACTGCAATGCGATCCTTGAGCATCTGGCAACTGATGAGGAAGTGATCCTCGGTCGGGCGTTGCAGGGTATAGCCCAGTGAGCCGATGGAGCGGGGGATGATCGAGACTTTATGCACCGGGTCCATTCCCGGCAAGGTTCCGGCAGCCAGGGCATGGCCCATTTCGTGGTAAGCGACCACCAGGCGCTCCTGGGGCTGCAACAGGCTGCTTTTGCGCTCCACGCCAGCGACAATGCGCTCCACCGCCGCCGTGAAGTCATCCAGGCTGACCGCCTGGGCCCCGCGACGGGTTGCGACAATTGCGGCTTCGTTGATCAGGTTCGCCAGGTCTGCGCCGGTGAATCCTGTGGTGATCTCGGCAATGCGTTCACAGTCGGCGCTGGGCTCGGCGGTGATGTTTTTGATGTGCACTTTGAGAATAGCGACTCGGCCCTTGCGATCCGGGCGGTCGATGAGGACTTGGCGATCGAAGCGACCAGCCCGCAGCAATGCCGGGTCGAGAATTTCCGGGCGATTGGTGGCCGCCAGCAGTACCACGCCTTCGCGAGGATCGAAGCCGTCCAGCTCTGCCAATAGCTGGTTGAGTGTCTGTTCTTTTTCGTCGTTGCCACCAAACGCGCCAACGCCGCGCATTTTTCCCAGTGCGTCCAGTTCGTCGATGAATATGATGCAGGGCGCGGCCTGCCGAGCCTGCTCGAACAGGTCACGCACCCTGGCTGCGCCGACGCCGACGAACATCTCGACGAATTCGGAACCCGAGATGGAAAAAAAGGGCACCCCGGCTTCTCCCGCGACGGCCTTGGCGACCAGGGTCTTGCCGGTGCCGGGAGGGCCGACCAGCAAAATTCCCTTCGGTATGTGGGCGCCCAAGCGTGCGTACTTGGCTTTATCCTTCAAAAAGGACACCACCTCCACAAGTTCTGCCTTGGCTTCGTCGATGCCCGCCACATCCGCGAAGGTGACCCCTGTATCGCGCTCGACGAATATTTTCGCCCGGGATTTACCGACGTTCATCATGCCACCGAGGCCTTGTTTTTCGGCGAGGCCGCGAAATAGAAAGTGCCAGACCACCATGATCATGACAAAGGGCAGGAGCCAGCCCAGCAGCGCATTCAGAAGTGTATTTTCGTTGACACCGGAGAAGCTGACATTGGATTGAGCGAGCTCTGTGGCCAACGTGGAGTCAACCCGGACCGTCGAGAACTGGTTGTGCCCATTAATCGGTTCTTGCAGTTTTCCGCTGATATGGTCTTTCTCGACGCTCAGCTCGCTAACTTTTTGCTCATTGAGCAACTGAAGGAATTGGCTGTAAGGAATCGACTCCACCGCCGCCCGTCCGGCAAACAAGAACTGGACCAGTGTCAGCGCAATAAAGGCAATGAAAAAGTACGAAATATTCAACTGATGGTTCTTCTTCATGGCCTTCGCTCGAGGGTGAACAACGAATGTGGACATCAGCCCGTTACAACGCAACATAAGGTCGTTCAGCCGCCTTGGGCGAACGTGAATACTGTTTACAACTTTAGACCCGCAGCCACCGTTCAGCTTGATGTAAATCAAAGTGGCGCCTGGCCGTGTGCTTATTCAGTTCGGGTAAGCCGTGCAGGGGCGGGGCATGGGTCGAGGGTGGCAGACAGATCGTTGTGCCGATTGATATATATCAACGCGATCAGCCGCAAAGAGGAAGAGCATGATTCCTTGAGTGCTTTGCCCATCGTTATGGACTGTCCGGATCTGTTTTGTTTGGCATTTATGAATGCTCAGGAAGGTCTATGAACGCTGATCGCTTAGAAAAATCCGAGAGTCAGGCCATCGTATCGACAGGCCTGACCAAGTGGTTTGGCGAAGGCGATGTGCGAATGACGGCCGTGGACAACGTTGAGTTTGTCGCGCATTTTGGCGAAATGGTGTTCATCGTCGGTCCCTCCGGCAGCGGCAAGACCACCTTCTTGAGCATGATTTCCGGAATTTTGCGGCCCAACGCCGGGACGGTGACGGTGAACGGCGCAGACATCTGGACGTTGAGCAGCGATCAATTGGCTGACTTTCGCCTGAATACCATTGGCTTCGTATTCCAGGACTATCACCTGTTTCCGCGCCTGACCGCTGCCGAAAACGTCGCGATCCCGCTGATCCTCAAACATCACGATTGGGATGACTCCCTCGCTCAGGCCAGGAAAAGCCTGGAAGTGGTCGGTCTCAAGGACCGGGGTGAGGTGCTACCGGTAAAACTGTCAGGAGGAGAGCAGCAGCGGGTCGCCATTGCGCGTGCCATTGTCAGCAGCCCGCAGATACTTATTCTCGACGAGCCGACAGCTTCGCTCGACGGTGACACTGGCAAGATGATCATTGCCTTTGTAAAGGAGAAGGTCCTTAACGAAAGCCGTTGCATCCTGATCGTCACCCATGACGCGCGGATCAACGAATATGCGGATCGAATCATTCATATGGAAGATGGCCGGATCAAGGATATTGATGAGGGCTCGGAATGAGGAACAAGATTCTGTTCGGGCTCGCGATATGCGGGGTGCTGGCCGGGCTGATAGCCGCATACATTTTTGGCCGGGAGGAACAAGTCCTGCCGCCTGTATTCACACCGGCCAGCAGCCCTTACGAAACTGCCATTTTTGCCAATGGCATCATTGAAGGCGAGCAGTCAGGCGGTTCAAATATTGTGATTTACCCGCAAGTGTCCGGGCCTGTCACCCAGGTATTTGTGCATGAAGGGCAGGTTGTGTCGACCGGCATGCCCTTGCTGACCATCGATGACTCGGTGCCAAGGGCCAACCTTGAGTTGGCAGAGTCCAACTTGAAAACGGCCCGTGACCAATACCAAAAGCGCCTTGCCTCATACACGATTGACCCCAAGTCGATCAGCAAGGACACATTGGACACGGCAAAGAATCTCATGGGCCAGGCCAGCGCAGCCCTTAAAGCCGCCAGTGCATTACTCCAGCAATATTCAATCAAGGCGCCAGTAGAGGGGGTGATATTGGCCGTCAACACCACTGTTGGCAGCTATGTATCGTCTCAGGGCGCGTACGACACGTACATCCAGGGGTTCAGCCCGCTGGTGGTCATGAGCGCTTCCGAGGTCACCCTGGCTGTGCGCTGTTATGTGGACGAGATACTGATTTCGCGGTTACCTGCACCGGAACATATTCGTGCACAAATGTCGATTCGCGGCACGGACATAAAGATCCCCCTGGAGTTCGTTCGCGTTCAGCCTTATGTGTCGCCGAAAATCGAACTGTCTAATCAACGCCAGGAGAAAGTTGATCTCCGGGTGCTGCCAGTCATTTTCAGGTTCCAGAAAAAAGACCTCCCGATGGTGTATCCGGGTCAATTGGTGGACGTCTTCATAGGGCAGAAATGATGCGCCAGCCCTGCGGCTCAACGCCTCGCAAACCTCTGGGTTTACTCAAGGGCATGGCATGGCCGGTCATCAGTGTCGTGCTCATGAGTGCCTGTACGGTCGGTCCTGATTTCTCGCGCCCGGAACCGCCCGCAGAGAGCCGCTACACGAACGATCCGATGACCCGCACCGTCACGGCAGAAGGGCAGGCGCAACACTTTCTGTCGGGTTCCGAAGTGCCCCACGATTGGTGGCGGCTGTTCAAGTCTGAGCCGTTGAATGCGACTGTCCGTCAGTCGATTTCCCACAACCTTACCCTTCAGGCAGCGGAAGCAAGCTTGCGTCAAAGCCAGGATAATCTTCGCGCCGGCTATGGTGTGTTCTACCCGCATGTCGACGCGCGTTTTGGCGCTTCTCGTGAGCTAAGCTCACAAATACAGCAGGGTTCGGCGGTGCCTGGTTCGATTTTTAACGTGGTGACGTTGAGTGGAACCATCAGTTATACGCTTGATGTCTTTGGCGGCGAGCGGCGGGCCGTCGAGGGTTTGCAAGCCCAGGTCGACCGTCAGCTGTACCTGAACAAGGCGGCCTACCTGACCTTGACCGCGAATGTCGTCAACACCTCCATCGCCCGCGCGGCTTATGCCGCACAAGTGCGTGCGACCGAGCAGCTTATCGCACTTGAAAACGAACAACTTCATACCACCGATGTACAGGTTCGCGCCGGTACAGCGCCTTACTCGGCCGTGCTGAGCCTGCGCAGCCTGATCGCCACGAATGAAGCGGCGCTACCGGCGCTAAAGCAAAAAATCAGTCAAACCGAACACTTGCTGGCGACGCTTGAAGGTGTGGTGCCGACTGATGTCATATTGCCCGACATTGATTTGATGGGGCTCGCATTGCCCCAGGATTTGCCTGTCAGTTTGCCGTCCGCGCTGGTCCGTCAACGCCCGGACATTCTGTCCTCTGAAGCTCAACTGCATGTGGCCAGCGCCAATATCGGGGTTGCAACAGCCGCCCTGTTTCCCAGCTTCAGCTTGAGCGGAACCTACGGGACCGCCAGCTCCACCCTGGGCTCGCTGATTGGCGGGGGGAACAGATTCTGGAGCATAGGGCCTGCGGTCGATGCGCCTTTGTTTCAAGGCGGCAGCTTGTGGTATGGCCGCCAAGCGGCGCTAGAGGCCTACCAGCAAGCCGCCGCAACCTATCGACAAATCGTCCTGGAATCGTTTGCACAGGTCGCCGACGCACTGCGGGCGCTGGAGTTCGATGCGCAAGCCCTGCAGAAACAAGGGGAGGCGCAGGCGACGGCCGAAGAGGCGCTTCAGGTGTTGCAAGCCAGCTATCGGTCGGGTCTGGTGACGTACCTGGACCTGCTGGTGGCGGACATACAGCTTCATGAAGTAAACATCGCTTACCTTCAAGCACTCGCCCAACGCCATCAGGACACGGTTGCGTTGTTCGTCGCGCTGGGCGGTGGCTGGTGGAATACGCCGGGTCCTGTCAGCCATGAGCAAGCGCCATGAAGTACGCCGGCATCTTGCGAATCGGTTTCAAGCTGTTGGTGAATGACAAGGCCAAGTTTTCTGCCTTGCTGATAGGGATCACGTTTTCTGTCTTTCTGATGATGCAAATGACGGCCATGTTCGCCGGTATTCTGAACCGCGCCTACTCGACCGTGACCAACATCGGGGCGACGATGTGGGTCATGGATCAGGCTGTCAATACGCCGGTCAATACCATACCGCTCCCCGATTATTTGCTGGATGCAGTGCGCAGCATGGACGAGGTCAACTACGCGGTGCCGATCTTTATCGGGGGGGCTCAAGTCAGGCTCGAAAGCGGGACCTATCAACCGGTCAGTGTGATTGGTCTGGACGACACCAGTCTGTTTGGCCGCCCGGAACTCGAACAGGGGCGCATTGAAGACATCTACGCGGAAAACGCCTTCATCATGGTGCACGACGCCGAGTTCGCCAAACTGGAGAGTCCGAAGATCGGCACTTCATTCGAGCTTAATGACCATCGAGGCACGATCGTAGCCCTCGCCAAGGTCGCCGCCAGCGGACTGACGGGCGTACCGACGCTCTACACAACCTATCGACGTGCCATTGAATACATCCCGACCACGCGCTTCACGGTTTCATACATTTTGCTTCAGCCAAAGAGCGCTGCAGGCGAGGCGAGTATAAAAAGCCAAGTTGCCCAATTGGGCTATGTCGCGCTGACCAAGGACGAGTTCAACCAGCGAATTACCCATTTCTACATCTACCAGACCGGTGTGGGCACCAACATCCTGATGATGACCATTATCAGCTTTCTCATCGGACTCTCGATCTCCGGACAGACCTTCTACACCTTCATCCTGGAAAACCTGGACAAATTCGCTGCCTTGAAAGCCATCGGGGCGAAAGGGCGGGAGCTGATTTATATGATCCTGTTTATGGCGACGTTTACGGCGATGACCGGCTATGGACTGGGCATTGGCCTGGTCACGTTAATGATTTCTATCGCACGATCCAATGTGCCCAACTATGCGGCCATCATCACCTTCTGGAACCTGGGGCTTGCCTTCGGCATGGTGCTATTGATCGCCGGAGTTTCCAGCTATGTGGGGATACGCAAGGTCCTCAAAATCGAACCTTTCGATATTTTCAGGGGGTAACTGCCTTGAAAAAGCGCGCGGCAAAGATTGAAGTGGAGGAGGGCGCAGTCTGTCCGCGTCAGATTTGACAAATATCAAGATGCCCAAGGGTAGAACAGAGGCACATTGACGCTCGTATGCGGCAATAGCTCACTCTCGGGGGGCAAGATGATGGACAAGTATCAACAGAGTCAGAAGAACAAAATTTTCAAAGAGGGCACCCATGATCCCTACCGGATGGACCGTGTCAGCGGTGCGGCGCTCTGCCCGCAGTGCGGCTCACTCTATCAGGACGGCAACTGGACCTGGCATATCCCGGAAAGCACCATCGTCGGGGATGCGGAAGAGACTGTTTGCCCGGCGTGTCGGCGCATTGCAGACGACAGGCCTGCAGGCACGTTGAAGCTCTCCGGAAAATTTTTGCACGACCACCAAGAGGAGATTCTGAACCTGATCCATCACACAGAGGAGGTGGAGAAGGCCGAACACGCTCAGGAAAGAATCATTAAAGTGGTTGAAGTGGATGATGCGCTTGAAGTGACCACCACAGGCATACACCTTGCCAGCCGCATAGGTCATGCACTTAATGCGGCCTATAAAGGCAACTCTCATTACCACTACAGTGATGATGAAACTCACCTCACCGTCAATTGGGAACGACTATAACGACGTTCAGCCACGTGCCGACCGCCAGGGTCACGGCGGTCCGCCCACTCCCTTCCTTCTTAGCTCAAACGCGCCGCGCGCTCAGCCGTCAGCAGCTCCAGATAGAGCTCAGCATAGGGTTCTATTGCCTTGTGCCAATGGAACGGGGCGGCCATGGCGCGGCAGCGCATGGCGTTGAGTAGCTCGGGATTGGCGAAGACCTTGATCGCCCGCGTCAGCGCTTCGGCGTAGCTTTCCACGGTCGATTCTTCGAACAGAAAACCGGTCACACCATCTTCAATGGTGTCGGCCAAACCCCCTGTTTTACGGGCCACCGGCAAGGAGCCGAAGCGCTGGGCGTACATCTGGCTCAAGCCGCAAGGCTCATAACGCGAAGGCATCAGCAAAAAATCGCTGCCGGCAAACATGCGTCGGGCATCCGTTTCGTTGAACCCGATGCGCACGCCGATCTGGCCAGGGAAACGCAGGGCCAGTGCGCGCATGGCGTCCTCTTCCTCCGGTTCGCCGCGACCAATGATCGCAATTTGCCCGCCCTGATTGACGATATGCTCGGCAACACCGATGGTCAGGTCCAGGCCTTTCTGGAAGACCAGGCGCGATACCACGGCGAACAAAGGGCCCGTGGAAGGTTCAAGCTCGAACAACTCGCGCACATGGTCGGCATTGATTTCCTTGCGCTGCCATTCGTTCGGGGCAAACCGGCAAATCAAGTGTTCATCGGTTTCCGAATCCCAGCTGGCGTCGATTCCATTGGGAATCCCGCTGAGCAGCCCTTGGCTGGCCTTGCTTTGCAGAAAGCCTTCCAGGCCACAGCCAAAGGCCGGCGTGGTGATTTCCTTGGCGTAAGTCGCACTCACGGTGGTTATGTGGCTGGCATACGCCATGCCTGCCTTGATGAATGAGAGCTTGCCGTAAAACTCCATGCCGTCCGCGCCCAGCGCTTGGTCAGGAATACCCAGTTCGCGGCTGGAACCGGTGCTGACCGTGCCTTGATACGCCAGGTTGTGGATGGTGAAGATGCTCGGTGTGGCCTGCCCCCGCCAGCGCATATACGCGGGTGCCAATCCGGCGGGCCAATCGTGGGCGTGTACCAGTTCCGGACACCATTGGGTTTTTACCGCGCCGGCGGCGAAGTCGGCTGCGGCCAGGCCGAGGCGGGCGAAGCGGATATGGTTGTCAGGCCAGTCACGGCCGTTGTTATCACCGTAAGGCGTGCCTTCACGTTCGTACAGCTCAGGGCAGATCAGCACGTAAATGACCAGACCGTCTTTCATGTCCATCCGCCCGATCTTGCACGGTGGCAGGGCGGCATGACCGCCCAGCTCGCTGATGACATGGATCGGGTTACCACTATTGAGCACTTGCGGGTAGCCGGGAATCAGCACGCGTACATCGTGCAGGTGGCGCATGGCTCGCGGCAGTGCGGCAGACACATCGCCCAAACCTCCGGTTTTCACCAGATCAGCCAACTCTGAGGTCACGAACAGAATTTTTCTTCTGTTGGTCAGGGTAATACTTGGCTGTGAAGTCGGAAGTTGCAGCAGTGAAATACCCTTCGAAGCAAAGGCCTGCGGAGGGATCGGCTCGCTGATTGGCGGGTTAAAACGCTCTCCCTTCTGGGGGGTGACTGCAACGCCCATAATCTTTTCCTTTCACGATCAAGTCGAGGGAGCATTCATTGTTATCTGTGTACCACTCACGGATAACTTCTTCATTGGCGTCATTCACCCTCGCGTGCCGCCAAAGGCAATACCCAACCCCCTGCTGCCATGAAAGGAGCACCCGATTACTGGCAGGTTTGCATGGGCCTGTTCTGTTGATGTTGATCTAGATCAATGAGCGTCCGTTGACCCATTGCACCTGACAGTCGGGCGGGGTAGCTGCACCGTCTTTGCTGTCGGGTCAAGATCGTGTCCCGGCATGGATGTCATCCAGGTCGTCGATAAACGCCATCTTTGACTTCGATCAAGCGCCGTTGGCGAGTAAGGGCAACAGTACTGATGTGGTGCGATTTAGCGCCGTTGTTCAGTGTCGATAAATGTCTTTTCCTATCAGCGCAACAACCGTCAGAAGAGGATTTTTGTCATGGCTCATTCCCTTAAAAAAATGCCTGCCCAGGCCAATGAATCGAACCGGGACGTTGCGATCAATACGAATGCATTGCATCCGTTTGAACAGCTTCGTCGTCAATTCGATCACCTGTTCCAGAACTTCAATAATCTGCCTTCATTGCTGTCCTCGAGGCACAGTGGATTTGACCTCGATCCGCTCTTCTCGGGCGATTTCGTCGGGCTGCAATCGCCCGCTGTCGACATTGTTGAAAACGAAAAAGACTTTGAAGTCACCGCCGAAGTACCGGGCGTGGACGAAAAAAATCTGACCGTGAAAGTCGTCAACGGCAATTTGCAGATCAAAGGCGAAAACAGAGACAACAAGGAAGACAAGTCCGGGAACTATCACCTGACCGAGCGCCGCTATGGGTATTTTGAACGGACCTTCAGCCTGCCCAAAGGGGTGGACGCGGATAAAATCCAGGCGCGCTTCAGCAAGGGTGTATTGACCGTCAATCTGCCGAAGAAACCTGAAGCGATGAAGCCTGAGAAAAACATCAATATTGAGCTGGACTGACGTTTTCGGCGCCGGTCCATGATCCGGCTGGCGGGCGATGCCTGTGCTTTTACGGCATTAAGTTTCGTTCCGCCGGTGATCCTCGACGTTAACAGGGCTCCGCCCATTGAGGTGTGAAATGGCACTGCGTCAACGGTTACTGTTGATTGCGCCTTGTAAAATGACTCACAGTCCGGCGTTTGAAAGAGCTGCTGCCTTGGCCGGGGCAATGGATGCATCACTCTCAATCGTCGCTTTTGCCTATTTCGAGACAATGGAGACGTTTAGTTTATTAGACACGCAGGGACGTGAAGCGGCCCGCGAGAGCCGTCTCAAACTGTTCCATCACTGGTTGGACATCGAAACGGCGCAACTAAGGCAGCAGGGGCTGGAGACGTCTTTCGAGATTATTTGGGCTCCGCGCTCGGCTATTGAGATATGCCGATACATCAGTGTTTCGAACGTCGATTTCGTGCTCAAGGATTTGTATGCCGAGTCAGCGGCCAGGCCCTTGAGTCTTTCAGAACTGGATTGGCAGTTGTTGCGTGGAAGCCCCGCGCCGGTTCTTCTTGTGACGGATGCCCGGCACCCCCATCCTCGGAAAATTCTGGCAGCTGTCGATATCCTTCATGAAGATACTCATGTTCAACAGTTGAACGACTCGATCATTGAAACTGCCGGGCGTCTAGCGCGAGCATGCCACGCGTGTTTGCACCTGTTATCCGTGTATGACCGGTCGGTTCAGCCTTTAGCAGACATTGATGAACAACAGGCATCGACGCCCCCCAGTTACGAGGAAGAGGAAGCGCTGTTCAACGCGCTTGCCGACAAATACGCTATCGACGAGGAGCATCGGCATTTCATCGCGGGGGCGGCTGCGAATGTGATCAACGCCTATGTCGCGCGGTGCAACTACGACATCCTGGTCATGGGGACGGCGAACCATCGGCCCCTCGACATGTTATTAGGGCGTACGGCTGACATTGTCCTCGATCATCCGCCTTGTAACGTTCTTGTATTAAAGCCTTTTGCCGTGGGGCGACCGAACGACCAGGACGAGTCGGCAACAACGTCCACTGCGTTGTTGATGAAAAAGTAAGGGCTGCTAAATGAGGCCTCGCAGGCGTTGGCCTGACTTGATCTAAATCAAGCGACAGCGATGGCATTCACTGAAAATTCAGCCAGTTTTCCCAAACTGGCTGGGAGTTCCTTATGTCGTTCGAATCGCCGATCCCGGACGACCCGCTTCAACCTTCGCTCGACATCGGCCAGCGGGTGACCTCATCCCTGCTGTGGCTGTCCTGGCTGGCGGGCACTGCGATGCTCGCAGCTGTGATCGCTGTCGCCTTGCACCTGAGCGATGTCGAGGCATTTGGTGCGTTGTTGGAACGGGCAGAGCCCCCATGGCTGATTGCGGCCGTTGTGTTGCAGGCGCTGACTTATCTGGCCCAGGGGCAGGTCTTCCGTGGAGTGTTAAAAGCAGGGCACGCACAGCTGTCTCTGTGGGATTCAAGCAAAATCAGTCTGATGAAGTTGTTCGTCGATCAGGCGTTACCCTCTTCGGGCATCAGCGGGGCGTTTGCGGTCATTGCTTCCCTCATTAAAATGGGGGTTGCCCGGCCATTGGCGCTGGCTTGTCTGGTCCTCGATCTTTCCGCCTATTTTTTTGCCTATGTGCTGACTGTCGGGGTCGCACTGTTCATCGTCGTGCTGCAAGGACATGCCACGTCCTCGCTCATTGCGACCTGCCTGATATTCGTCACGGGGAGTCTGGCAGCCGCCATAGTTGCACCGCGCCTGGCTGGCCATTCGGAACTGCAACGGCGCTTCTCTGTGAAGCACCCTGCACTGATAGGTAAAGGACTGGCCTTGTTGACAGGGGCCGACACCCAACTGGTGCGCAACCGCGCCCTGTTGTGGCGTACCACGCTTTTAGAGTTGGTCATCATCCTGCTCGACTGTTTGACGCTGTGGGTGCTGGTGCGCTCGCTGGGGGTGTCCGCACAGCTGCCTGGGTTGTTCGCCGGGTTCATGCTGGCCAGCGTACTTCGCAGTATTGGAATTGTGCCGGGTGGGCTGGGGGCGTTCGAAGCGGCCGCAGTGGTCACTTTGCATTGGATTGGCATCGAGATTCCGGTTGCGCTGTCTGCCACTTTGTTGTTCCGCGGGCTGACTTTTTGGCTACCCATGTTGCCGGGCATGTGGCTGGCCCGTAGTGGCCTGGGAACCCCTTCGGTCAAGGGTGATGTGCCAGCCAGCGAGGTCTGGTGGCAGACGCCTGCTGAAGAGCTGATCCGCTCATTTGGAAGTTCTGTTGAAGGCCTGAGCAGTGAGCAGGCAAAAGCGCGTTTGCGACCTGCTGCGCCGATGGGCCGGAGTCGACCGCGTGGGCTGCTGCGGCTGACGATAGAGCAGATGCGTAGCCCGCTGGTGATCATTCTGATCGTGGGTGCTTTGGTGGCGCTGTTAGTCGGGGACTGGATCAACGCGGCCATTGTGTTGTTGATCGTGCTGATCAGCGCCTTGCTGAGTGCCTGGTATGAAAATCGCGCGAGCACGGCAGTCGAGCAGTTGCGTCGGAAAATCGCTACGCTGGCCGTCGTTCGTCGCGCAGGCAAAACTCTGGAAGTCCCCGCGTCTGAAGTTGTCCCCGGCGATATTTTTTTGCTCAGCGCGGGCAGTCTGATTGCCGCTGACGGTCGAGTGTTGGCTGCGCGCGATTGTTTCATCAGTCAGAGTCTGCTCACCGGCGAGACGTACCCTGTAGAAAAACTGCCGGGAGACGTTCCTGCGGAGGCGTCTCTGATTCAACGCAGCAACTGCGTATTCATGGGCACCTCCGTTCGCAGCGGAACCGCCGAGGTGCTTGCCACCCGCTATGGCGATGACAGCGAGTTCGGTCAGATTGCCAAATCGCTGTCGTTGCGGCCACCGGAAACCGAATTCGAACGCGGCCTGCGGCATTTTGGCGGACTGCTGCTGCGCGTCATGCTGGTCATCACGTTCCTTGTTTTCGGTATCAACATTTTGTTGCATCGACCGACTCTCGACACACTGCTATTTGCCATCGCCTTGTCCGTCGGTCTATCGCCAGAGCTGCTACCTGCCATCCTCAGCCTTACCTTGGCCAAAGGCGCGCAGCGTATGGCTGCTCGTGGCGTCATCGTGCGCCATCTCAGCGCTATCGAAAATCTGGGTGCGATGGATATTTTGTGTACTGACAAGACCGGAACCTTGACGCGCGGTGTGGTGGTGCTGAATGCCGCGGTGAATGTCGAGGGTGAAGAGGAGGTCAATGTTCTGCAATTGGCCCTGTTCAACGCGCATTTCCAGACGGGGATGAGTAATGCGATGGACGATGCCATCACAACCAAGGCCCAGGCCAGCGCTGTCGACGTCGGACACGTCAGCAAGCTCGATGAGATTCCATACGACTTCGGGCGCAAGCGTCTAAGTGTGGTGGTTGCCGATTGCCCGGAAGCCCCCATCCTGCTGGTCACCAAAGGTGCTGTCGAAAACGTCCTGGAGGTTTGCACTCATCTTGGTTGCGCTAACGGTACGCAGGTTCTGGATGAGACGGCGTTGGCGGCGATCCGTAAACGGTTTGCTGCGTGGAGTGAGCAAGGATTTCGCGTGCTTGGAATTGCCACTCGTTCGCTGCCTGCACAGACTCGATACAGCCGTAACGAGGAGGTGGGCCTGACCTTTCGTGGTTTTCTGTTGTTTTTCGATCCTCCCGAGCCGGGAGTAAAAGCCACGATGGCCGCGCTGGCAAAGCTGGGTGTTCAGGTCAAAATCATCAGTGGTGACAGCCATCTGGTCGCACGCTATGTCGCCTCTGCCGTGGGGCTCAATGTGCAACGGATCATCACCGGTTCTGAGTTGGCGCTGTTGAAAGACGAGGTGCTGATGCACCTGGCGCCGACGGTGACGCTATTTGCCGAGGTCGATCCCAATCAGAAAGAGCGAATTATTCGCGCCCTGCAGAAGACCGGTCATGTGGTAGGTTTTCTCGGTGACGGGATAAACGACGCACCTGCACTGCAGGCGGCCGACATAGGGATCTCGGTGCAGAACGCCGCTGATGTTGCAAAGCAGGCGGCTGATTTTGTTTTGCTTGAGCATGACCTGAATGTGTTGCGCGAAGGCATTGATGAAGGTCGCCACACGTTTGCCAATACCCTGAAGTACATCTCCATCGTGTCCAGTGCGAACTTCGGAAACATGATCAGCATGGCGCTGGCCTCATTGTTTCTGCCCTTTCTGCCTCTGCTGGCAAAGCAGATTTTGCTGAACAATTTTCTGTCTGACATTCCCGCGCTGGGCATCGCCAGCGATAACGTCGATCGAGAGTGGGAACAGACGCCTCATCGCTGGAACCTGGCGGAAGTCCGCAACTTCATGGTGGTATTCGGACTCGTCAGCTCAATCTTCGATATCTTCACCTTCGGCGCGTTGTATTGGCTGGTAGGCATTGCGCCAGACCTGTTTCGTAGCGGCTGGTTCGTCGAATCACTACTGACTCAGTTAATGACCATTTTCATCGTTCGCACGTACAAGCCGTTCTATAAAAGTCACCCGGGTCGAATGCTTCTGATCAGCGCATCCGTGATAGGGGTTCTGACCGTTTTACTGCCCTACAGCCCAGCCGCTGTCTGGTTTGGACTTGTCCCTTTACCGCTGGGCCTGCTCGCCGTGTTGTTGTCCATCAGCCTGCTTTACATGGCCACTGCCGAATGGGTAAAGCGGGGTTTCTATCGCAAGCGACCTATCAAACCAAGGCCACTTCGTCGCCGTGGCGACCCTTGAGGGTGTCCGTTTGTGGCGTGGGCAGAGGCGATTGTCGGCCGGCCAGTGCAGGTGGAGGGGTTCAACGTTTCGGGTCCTGATGACGACTTCTGATTTAAGTCAATGCCACTCATGCCATGTCGTTCAACATTGAACTCTGCCCGAATTGCGGAGAACGCTATGGCAAATTTCCAGCGTCTACTGTTGATAGCTTCCCCGCAAATGCGCCGTACTTCTGCATTTGAGCGCGCGGTGGCATTGGCGAAGGCCAGCAATGCCGTACTCCATATCGTTGCGTTTGATTATATGGAAACACTCGCAATCGTTGGGGTTTTCAACCAAGGAGCAATGGCGGAGCTGCGTGAGGGGTACTTGCAGATGCATCGCCACTGGTTAGAGCAAGAGGCCGAATATGAGAGAAAAAACGGGCTTGAGGTCACCACCCAATTGTTCTGGACACAGCATGTCATTGACGAAATTCGGCAATACGTCGACACCCAACAAGCGGAGATGGTGATAAAGGATGTTCACCAGGAATCAACGCTCAAGCGCGTTTTTTTTACACCGCTGGACTGGCAACTACTGCGTGATTGCCCTGTGCCTGTCCACATGGTGATCGATTCGGCAAGCCCGTTACCGCATAAAATCGTGGCGGCGGTTAATCTTTTTCGCTCTGCTGATGCAGACCTTCGGCTCAACGATATCATTATCGAAACGGCTTCCCGGTTGGCAGCACAGTGCGATGGCGTTCTACAGATGCTGTATGTCTACGATGGGTCCGCTGTCTATGCTTCAGGCTTTACGATCATGGGGGCGATGCCCATCGAAGCAGACTTTGTCGATGCGTTGGGTGATGCACACCTTGAAGCCTTTGTTGCGCTGGCGAAACGCTATGGTATTGCGAAGGAAAATGCCTATTACCTGGCAGGGACGCCGCTCCCGGCCATCAAA
The DNA here is from genome assembly GCF_056680355.1 of Pseudomonas sp. ASL8. Classification (NCBI taxonomy): domain Bacteria; kingdom Pseudomonadati; phylum Pseudomonadota; class Gammaproteobacteria; order Pseudomonadales; family Pseudomonadaceae; genus Pseudomonas; species Pseudomonas sp. ASL8. The sequence goes on from NZ_CM155278.1 coordinate 4,144,402, forward strand.
AAGTTCGCGGTCGATAACGCGGTTGATGTACTGGTGATGGGCACACGCCCTCATCACAATCTGGACTTGGTATTGGGCGACACCGCTGAGAATATTCTTCAACACGCCCCCTGCAGTGTTCTTGTGGTCAAAGCGTAGACAATGACGGCATTTATTCTCAATCAGCTCGGCGGCACCCTGACACCAGGGAATGTAAGGCTGCTAAATCAAGGATCTCTACGGCTCTGCCTGAGATACGTACAATCTCAAGCTCACGAAGGCGCGCAATAGCCCGGCAGACTGTTTCCAGGCGCAAGCCAAGATAAGACCCGATATCTTCCCGGGTCATTCTCAGAACGAACGCTTTGGATGAGTAACCGCGCGCGACCATTCGATGCGACAAATTCAGCAAAAAAGCGGCTAGACGCTCATCGGCATTCAGGTTACCCAATAACAGAAGCATTTCATGATCACGGACTATTTCTCGACTCAGCAGCCTGTGCAGGTTGTGTTGAAGCGAAGGCAACTCATGAGACAGCCGTTCCAGTTGCATGAAATGAATCGGGCACGCCTCACTGTCTTCCAGTGCGATTGCATTGCACACGTGTCGATCATTGCTAATGGCGTCTATGCCCAGCATTTCTCCCGCCATTTGAAAGCCTGTCAGCTGTTCGCGGCCATCCTCCGAGATGACGGTCGTCTTGAAAAATCCATACCGGACGGCGTACAGCGAACGCAAAGGATCTCCCGCATGATAGAGCGTCTCACCTTTTTTGATTTTGACCCGTTGCTGAATGAGGGTGGACAGAAGATCAACTTCTGAACTGTTCAGGCCTGCCGATAAACACAGCCCGCGCACACTGCACCCCGAACAGGCAGCCTTTAGTTGTTGCACAGGGCCAAGCATTACCGGAAGCGTCATGAGAGATCTCCTGTTGTTTTTTTAGCGTAGCCAATGGGCCCTCGTCATGACAGGGCGGCTGATCAGTTATAGATGAATGGCGGGCGAGGCGGGGAGGACTTTATTAGTATTTTTTGTTGTATGGAATTCCCGGTCAGGGAATAACTACAGCGCACACACATATTCAAATGAGTGGGCTGTTTACGGTTTTAAACTAAGGTGAATTGTTTTGCGGGTCTCCAACTAACAGTTCATTGATAGTGTGCGTGAAAGTGTTAACTGGAAGTTACACCTTGATGGGAATTGTCATTCGGTACGCACAGGTATGACGCCATTTTTTTAGCACTGTCGTTTTTTTTGGTCAGTGGAGGGTTATTCAATAATGGTTGCGATGGACGGGTTCTTATCGCGCGTTGATCTGACGCCTTTTGGTTCTGGCAGTGGCCCCTCTGATGTAGATCAATGTGTGGGCCGCTTGACCGTCAAGAATGTGAGAAACATAGGCCCTGTCGGGAGGAGGCCATCCATTCTCCCCAGCCGTTGACCCTTTCCGTAAATGGAGGCGTTACATGTCCGACTCTGAGCGTTTATTGCTGGTGGCTTCGCCTTTGATGCACCGAACCCCGGCTTTTGACCGAGCGGCAGCACTGGCTAAAGCTAAAGGCGTCCCATTGCATATCGTTGCTTTTGACTATGTTGAAGGCTTGGCAACGGCGGGACTGGTCAATGAGCAAGCGCTCACTGAAATGCGCGAGGGTTACCTGATGCGGCATCGTCAGTGGCTTGAAGAGCAAGCCGCCGCCCTGCGCAACCTCAGCATAGTGGTGACAACGGAAGTGATGTGGGTTCAGCGTCCACTTGAGGAGATCTTGCGCCACGTCAAAGAATTAAACCCCTCCATGCTGATCAAAGACCTTGAGCATGAATCCCTGCTTATGCGCACCTTGTTTACACCTCTGGACCTGCGTTTATTGAGGGAGTGTTCCTCCGCCTTGCACCTCGTTGCGAAAGTCCAGCATGCCACGCCGAGAAAAATTCTGGCGGCGGTAGATCCGTTTAAACCGGAAGAACAGTTCGAGCAGTTCAATGATCACATCATCCTGGCGGCCGAGAAGTTGGCGTCGCAGTGCAACGCTGAACTGCATCTGCTGTATGCGTATGACCTTTCATATATGTATGCCTCGGAGGGCATGGGCTCGACAATATTTTCAGCGGGCATGGGCGAGGCGGTGTATGAGGCTGAAGGAAAAGCATTTACTGAACTGGCTGATCGATACCGGGTGCCGCCAGAGTGCCGTCACTTCATCATGGGTGTTCCGGCGAAAGTCATTACTGCTTATGCCGAAGAAGAGAATATCGATGTTGTCGTGCTGGGCACGGTGCACCGCAGAGGGTTGAACAAACTGTTGGGCAGCACCGCAGAGCAAGTGGTTTATCACATGCACAGCAGTCTGTTGGCGATCAAACCGTCATCGTTTTAATAGCGGCATGGAGGGAGCGCTGTGGTTACTTTAGGTGATCGTCACGTTGGCGCCGCGTTAACAGAAGTATGAAAGCGACTGCAGAAAAAGCAGCACCTGCATAGAAAGTCATTGCTGACCCATAGGTTTGCCACAGCAGGCCTGCAAGCACGCTTGCCAGGAGCATGGAGACTCCACTCACCAGGTTAAAAACCCCAAAGGCGGTTCCCTTCAGCCCTGCCGGTGTCGTGTCAGCCACAAGAGCGGCCAGCAGTCCCTGACTGAATCCCATATGCAGTCCCCACAATGTGACGCCGAGCATCAGCATTGTGATGGACTCTGCGTTGGCTAGCACCAGATCGGACACGATAAGCAATATCAAACCCACGCCGAGAAGCGCTTTGCGGCTGACACGGTCAGAGAGTTTCCCCACGGGGTAGGCAGAGAGGGTGTAGAACAAAGCCATCACCACCATCACGATGGGCACCCAGGTCGCGGAGAGTCCTGCTTGCTGGCCGCGCAAGACCAGAAACGCCTCGCTAAAGCGCGCCAGGGTGAACAGCGCTCCCACAATCACCACCCACCAATAAGCTGGCGAAAAACTGTAGAGCAGCTGTAGACGTATCGGCGAACGAAAGTGCTGAGCTCTCTGCTCGCGCTCGGGCTCATCGACGCCAACAAAAATCAGGCTGACGGCCACCAGCGCGGGTATCACGGCAATCCATAAGACCAGAGGAATGTTTTCACTGAATATGTACATCAGGCCGATGGCCACTGCGGGTCCGAGAAAGGCCCCTACGGTGTCCATGGATTGACGTAAGCCGAAGCACGCGCCACGGATCTCCGGTGGCGATACATCGGCGACCAGGGCATCGCGTGGCGCTCCGCGGATCCCTTTGCCAATCCGGTCCAGAAAGCGTGCGGTAAATACCATTTCTGCGGAATGAGCCAGCGGGAAGAGGGGCTTGGTGAGTGCAGCAAGGCCGTAGCCCAGCAGCAAGAGGCTCTTGCGTTTACCGAAATAGTCGCTGATCGCGCCGGAAAAAACTTTCACAATCAGGGCCGTAGCTTCCGCAATGCCCTCGATCAAACCTAGCGTGATCATGTTGACGCCGAGCGTGCCGACCAAAAATACCGGCAGCAGCGCATGAACCATTTCTGACGACAAGTCCATGAACAGACTGACGAAACCCAGTGCCCAGACCGTGCGTGGAATGCTGCGCGTGATTACCGTCTCGGACATAGGTCATGTTCCAGGTGGGCCAGCCGATTCTCCGCAGCGCTGATCGTGCATGTCGCTCGACAGGCTGCGGGTACCGGGTAGAGCTTACCGCCCAGGCAACATGCGGGTCAGGGTATTGTCGCGGCTTATGTAATGGTGAAACAGGCCGGCCGCTGCGTGCAGGCCTATCAGCCAGTAGCCGGTTGTCCCGGCCAGCTCGTGCCATTCTTTAATTGATTTAGCCAGCACCTCATTCTTGTCGATCAGGGGCGGCAGTTCAATTCCGAAGAAGGGAATGGATTTACCGGCCGCACTCAGTACGAGCCAACCGGCGAGCGGCGCGCCTATCATCAGCGCATACAGGGCGAGATGCATCAGCTTGGCGGGGATTGCCTGCCACTGCGGAAGGGCGGGTACGACTGTAGGTGTCGGTGCAATCAAACGGGCCAGAAGACGTAGCCACACCAGTGCGAAGATCGCCAGACCCAGCATGAAGTGCCATTGCTTGAGCAGCTCGCGAAAGTCGCTGCCTTTGGGGAAGTTCCCTTTTAGTTCGATACAGGCGTAGACGCCAATGATCAAGATCAGCATCAGCCAATGCAGCCCGATGGAGAGAATGCCATAACGTTGTTCTGTGTTTTTCCAGCCCATAACAATGTCCTTGTTGTCCGCGTTACTTGGTAAGTGGCGATTATTCTGAGGCACCAAGCTTAAACCAAACTGAACGCAGTGCGTGTTTAACGCAAGGGATCACGCTGCCAAATCCGAGGGGTTGGGCGCAAAAACTCACCGTCCAGCGCTGTTTCTGCTTTACCTTATATATGGAAAAACATATATTCGAAAAACCATATGTGAACTGAAGCCCTGTCATGACCGATCCTCTGACACCCACCACTGTTTTTAAATGCCTGGCTGACGACAATCGAGTGCGCATGATGCTGCTGGTCGCCCGCGACGGTGAACTCTGCGTCTGCGAACTGACCTGCGCGCTCAATGAGAGCCAGCCCAAGGTCTCCCGGCACTTGGCCCAACTGCGCAATTGCGGACTGCTGGCGGATCGTCGGCAAGGTCAATGGGTGTATTACCGCCTGCACCCGAACCTGCCTGATTGGGTGCGCGGCGTTCTGACCACCGTACTGGCGGCCAACAAACACTGGTTGAGCCCTGACGCGAAACGCCTTGATGAAATGGGCGACCGCCCGACGCGCGCCGCAGCCTGCTGCTGATCCATCCACGTTGAGCGCCGAACAGCTCAAGGCTGAGCTAGCCCTGATCGGTACGCTTTAACAGTAGGAGATATGTCATGAGTAAAAGCCGCCTTTCCTTTCTGGACCGATACCTGACCCTGTGGATTTTCTTGGCCATGGCGTTCGGCATCGGGCTGGGAAGCCTGTTCGAAGGCTGGCCGCAGTGGCTCAACAGTCTCTCGGTGGGCAGCACCAACATCCCGATCGCCATCGGTTTGATCGTGATGATGTATCCGCCCCTGGCCAAAGTTCGTTATGAAGAACTGCCAGAAGTCTTCAAAGACAAGCGCATCCTTGCTTTGTCCCTGATCCAGAACTGGGTTGTCGGACCGATATTGATGTTCGCTTTGGCCATTGTCTTCCTGAGCGACAAGCCGGAATACATGACCGGATTGATCCTCATCGGCCTAGCACGTTGCATCGCCATGGTGCTGGTCTGGAATCAGATCGCAGGAGGCAACAACCAATATGTCGCCGGATTAGTGGCCTTCAACAGCATCTTCCAGATTCTGTTTTTCAGTCTGTATGCCTGGGTGTTTCTTGGCCTCCTGCCGCCACTGTTCGGGTTACAAGGCAGCGTGATCGAGACCAGCTTCATCAGCATCGCCGAGTCGGTTCTGATCTATCTGGGCGTGCCATTCCTGGCCGGTTTTCTGACCCGCAGGATGCTGATCGCACGCAAGGGCGACGCTTGGTATCAAGAACGCTTCATTCCGAAGATCAGCCCGCTGACCCTGGTGGCATTGCTATTGACCATCATCGCCATGTTCAGCCTCAAGGGCGACAAGGTGCTGCAATTGCCGCTGGACGTGCTGCGCATCGCGATCCCGCTGACGATCTACTTTGTCGTGATGTTCTTTCTCAGTTTCTGCATGGGCAAGCTGCTCAAGGCGGATTATCCACGTACCACGGCTCTGGCTTTTACCGCTGCGAGCAATAACTTCGAGCTCGCGATTGCGGTGGCCATCGCTACCTTTGGCCTGGCGTCTCCGGTCGCTTTTGCCACGGTGATTGGCCCGCTCGTGGAAGTGCCGGTGCTGATTTCTTTAGTGGGTGTAGCGCTGTGGCTTAAACGCCGCTGGTTCGATGAATCCAAGAGCGCAGCTGCGCAGGACAACGACTATGTATGACGACCACAACCCCCAGCTTGACGCCGACCTGATTGAATTACCTTCGGCAGACAAACTGGGGATCGAGCTGAAGTCCACCCATAAACCACGCATCCTGCTGCTGTATGGATCGACGCGTGAGCGCTCCTTCAGCCGCTTGCTGGTAGAGGAGGCGGCTCGCCTGCTGCAACGCATGGGCGCCGAAACACGGGTCTTCAATCCATCAGGCTTGCCATTACCCGATGACGTGGCCGACGACCACCCGCAGGTTCAACAGCTGCGCGAGCTGATGCTGTGGTCGGAAGGGCAAGTCTGGTGCTCACCCGAGCGTCACGGCTCAATGAGCGCCGTATTCAAGGCACAGATCGACTGGGTCCCGTTGGCCATGGGCGCAGTCCGCCCGACCCAGGGTAAAACCCTGGCGGTCATGCAGGTGTGTGGTGGTTCGCAGTCATTCAACGTGGTCAATCAACTGCGTGTACTTGGGCGCTGGATGCGGATGTTCACCATCCCTAATCAATCGTCTGTACCGAAAGTCTATCTGGAGTTCGACGAGAACGGGCGCATGAAACCCTCTCCCTTCTATGACCGTGTCGTCGACGTGATGGAGGAGCTGGTGAAGTTCACGCTGCTGCTGCGCGACCGCCAGGACTATCTGGTTGATCGCTATTCCGAGCGCAAGGAGTCGGCGGAAGCACTCATGGACCGGGTTAATCAGCGTTCTATCTGAGGACAGTTTCACCGCGTGATAACCAATATTGGGCACGTTCGGCACGCGCAGGTCGGACTCCCACTAACATCAGTTATATGGAGCAAAGACATGGCTATCAAAGTGGGTATCAATGGTTTCGGTCGGATCGGCCGTCTCGCGCTGCGAGCAGCCTGGAGCTGGCCAGAGTTTGAATTCGTGCAGATCAATGACCCGGCCGGTGATGCAGCGACCCACGCGCACCTGCTCAACTTCGACTCGGTGCATGGCCGTTGGAATTACCAGGCCGATTCCGAGGGCGAGTGCATTGTCATCGACGGTAAGCGGATCAAGGTCAGCGCCAATAAGGCAATCGCCGATACCGATTGGTCGGGCTGTGATCTGGTGATCGAAGCCAGCGGAAAAATGAAAACCGTTGCGGTCCTTCAGGGCTACCTGGACCAAGGCGTGAAGCGCGTTGTGGTCAGTGCCCCGGTGAAGGAAAGCGGCGCGTTGAATATCGTGATGGGCGTCAATCACCACCTGTTCGATCCTGCGCAACATCGCATCGTGACCGCCGCGTCGTGCACCACGAACTGCCTGGCTCCGGTAGTGAAAGTGATTCACGAAAAGCTGGGAATCCGTCACGGCTCAATCACCACCATTCATGACCTGACCAACACCCAGAGCATTCTCGATCAGCCGCACAAGGATCTGCGCCGTGCGCGTGCTTCCGGGATGAGCTTGATCCCGACCAGCACCGGCTCGGCCACGGCCATCGCCGAAATATTTCCGGAATTGCGCGGACGCCTGAATGGTCACGCCGTGCGGGTGCCGTTGGCTAACGCGTCGCTGACTGATTGTGTGTTTGAAGTTGAACGCGCCACGACCGCAGAAGAAGTGAATCAACTGCTGAAGGACGCCTCCGAGAATGAACTGAAAGACATCCTCGGCTACGAGGAGCGTCCGTTGGTGTCCATCGACTACCGTACCGATCCGCGCTCTTCGATTATTGATGCGCTGTCGACCATGGTCATCAATGGCACTCAGGTAAAAATCTACGCGTGGTACGACAACGAATGGGGCTATGCCAACCGTACGGTCGAACTGGCGAAAATGGTCGGTCTGGCCGTCTGATAGGCGGTGCCACCCTGTCCTCGACGCCGCGCTGTCGCGCAGCAAACTGGTTTTGATTTGTGTGGTGTGATCGTTTAGTGGTGTGTCAGGTTAGCCGCCTTCGCAGCGGGACGCGTAGTTGCAAGCCTGCTCTTATCAAGCAACACGTAACTAACTGAAATAAATTGATTATTTGTAGGAGTGCGCTTGCCCGCGATAAAGACCGAAGGGCTTTTCTGCGACATCGGCGCCAACCCATTTGCGACTGCTTCGCAGCCGATCGCGGGCAAGCGCGCTTCTACAGGGGGTCAGCGTTTGGCTGAAAATTTAATAACACTTATTCTTTATTTTTCAATTGGCTACAGGTTGCCTGATAGGATCAATCATGAACGCGTTGTCAGCCCTCGCTCCAGAAGTGCGGCAGTACCTGCTCGTCACGGGTAATTACTGGGCCTTCACCCTCACCGATGGCGCGTTGCGCATGTTGGTGGTGCTGCACTTTCACGCATTGGGCTACAGCCCGCTTCAGATTGCGGCGCTGTTTTTGTTCTATGAATTCTTTGGCGTGGTCACCAACCTCGTGGGTGGCTACCTTGGGGCCCGATTGGGCCTGAACCGGACCATGAATATTGGTTTGGCCATTCAGGTCGTGGCACTGTTGATGCTGACAGTGCCCTCGGTCTGGCTGACGATTCCTTGGGTGATGGGCGCCCAGGCGCTGTCGGGGATTGCCAAAGACCTGAACAAAATGAGCGCCAAAAGCTCGATCAAGCTGCTGGTGCCCGATGGACAACAAGGCAAGCTCTACCAGTGGATCGCCATCCTCACCGGCTCGAAAAATGCGCTCAAGGGCGTCGGTTTCTTTCTGGGCGGTGCTCTGCTGGCAGCCATTGGATTCAAGGGCGCCGTGTTGGCCATGGCCATTGTGTTGGGGCTGATCTGGATCAGCAGTCTGATCTTGCTCAAGAAAGACTTGGGCAAAGCCAAGGCCAAACCCAAGTTCCGGGAGATCCTTTCCAAGAGCCGTGCGATCAATATCCTGTCGGCAGCACGGATGTTTTTGTTTGGTGCTCGGGATGTCTGGTTTGTCGTCGCATTGCCGGTCTATCTCAGTACAGTCTTTGGCTGGGACGTCTGGAAGGTCGGTGGTTTTCTTGCGGCGTGGGTGATTGGCTACGGCATCGTGCAGTCGTTCGCGCCAAGCATCACCGGCAAGAAAAACGGGCGTGTGCCTGATGGTCGAGCGGCTTTTCTCTGGGCGCTTCCGCTGGCGCTTCTGCCAGGGGCTATTGCCTTGGGGTTGAACACTGGGTTGTCCGAGCACGTCGTTCTGTTGGGTGGGCTGATGGTCTTTGGCGTCCTGTTCGCAGTGAACTCATCGCTGCACAGTTACCTGATCGTCTCCTACGCCAAGGAAGACGGCGTCTCGCTGGATGTAGGTTTCTACTACATGTCCAACGCCATGGGTCGCTTGATCGGCACGGTCCTCTCGGGATGGATTTACCAGGTGTACGGGTTGAGTGCGTGCTTGTGGATATCGAGCGCTTTTGTGCTGCTCGCCGCGTTGATTTCCATTGCTCTGCCCAGGCATGCCAAGAAAAGGGTACGCCTCGACATACTGCGCTGAATGCAGTTGCTGACCCGAAAACCGAGACATACCTGACTAGCTCGGCATGAAGAGGTTTCTTAATGTGCGCCGGTGGCGCTGATGACGATTTTTGGTCGTGGATAACACGTCGACGTCGCGGGGGGCTCACAAATCTTTCACACACGTTTGACCTCTCTGCGACTAATGGTTAAGTAGCGTACGACCCATGAGCAATTGGAGAGCATCATGAGCGACCCCATCAAGCTGAAGTTTTCTGAAAAGTACGATCAGGAGCATGCGCAGCAGTATTTTTTGAAACATCGGGATGGGCTTGCTCGCAGGCTGTCTCACCTGCGGGACGAACAACTGGCTCGCAAGGCACTTTCTGTGGCCGGTGAGCCGGGACTGGTTCTTGATCTCCCTTGCGGAGCGGGGCGGTTCTGGCCGTTGTTGGCGGAAAAACCTAATCGAGTCATTATCGGCGCGGATAACTCTGCGGACATGATCGAGACCGCCTGCAAATCGCAATCGGCCGAGGTGGTCAAGCGCGTACGTGCCTTGCAAACGTCAGCATTTGAGATCGACTTGCCCGACAATTCGGTAGACAGCATTTTCTGCATGCGTTTGCTGCACCATATAGGCGACCCGCAACACCGATTGGCGATGCTCAAAGAGTTCTATCGAGTTACCCGGGAAACGGTCATCATTTCCTTGTGGGTGGATGGCAACTTCAAATCCTGGAAGCGTAAACGTCAAGAGGCACGTCGGCGCGCACGGGGAGATAAGGGTGATTATCAAAATCGTTTCGTTATCCCAAGGGAAACTGCCGAACGCGAGTTCAAAGAGGCGGGATTTCGTATTCAGGAACGTCTCGACTTCATTCCCTTGTATGCCATGTGGAGAGTCTACGTTTTGCGCAAGGATTGATAGAGTCATCCAGCAAACATCGAGCTGCGGGCCAACACTCGCAGTTGCAGTGCATTAATGAACGCCTTGAAAAACAGGGTATGGCCAATTGACATAAATTTCACTCCGATTGAGTTACATTTAGTGGCAATTAAATTATTGCACTCACTCGATAGTTATCGGAGATGTATATGACATCTGCAATTGGAAGTTCGACGAGTACGCCTATCATTCGACCTGCCCCTGTGTCCGCTCAACAGGTCAAAACTGTTGCAATGGACAGTGACGGCGATCACGACGGTAGCAAAGCAGGCGAAGTAGAGATGCCTAAAGCAACCTCTGGCAGTGTGGGCACGAGAATCAATACCACCGCCTGACACCTGAGTGACAGATCACGTATATCTGGCATATCAGTCGTTTAAGAAAGGGAGCCTCGGCTCCCTTTTTTTTGGCGTATGAATTATTAGACAACTGCACCGAACGAGGTGCCCACCAGCGCGGTAACAGCCATGGCAAGCGCCCCCCAGAAGGTCACTCGCCACGCGCCTGTTGGAACGCTGGCGCCTCCGGCTTTCGCCGCTATACCGCCGAGTGTTGCCAGAAATAGAAGTGACATCCCTGATATCCACGGGATAACGCTTTGAGCGGGTGCAATAAACGTAACAATCAGCGGCAAGGCTGCGCCGACAAAAAAACTGGCCGCCGAGGCCAGCGCGGCCTGCAGCGGTTTTGCGCTGAGTGCGTCAGAAATCCCAAGCTCGTCCCGAGCGTGTGAGCCCAGTGCGTCGTGTGCCATTAATTGCGTCGCCACTGTCCTGGCGAGATCAGGTTCAATACCGCGAGCCATGTAAATGGACGCCAACTCAGAATGTTCAGCAAGCGGATTCGTTGCAAGCTCGGTTTGCTCGCGCACTAGATCGGCTCGTTCGGTATCGGCCTGAGAGTGCACGGAAACATATTCTCCAGCGGCCATGGACATGGCGCCTGCCACCAGCCCCGCAATACCGGTCACCAGTAAAGTACTGTGTGTGGCGTGGGCGGCGGCAACCCCGATTAAAAGACTGGCGGTCGACACAATTCCGTCGTTGGCACCCAATACGGCCGCGCGAAGCCAACCAATGCGGTCACTTCTATGGGACTCGGAATGTTTGCGCATGAACTTCATTTATGAATTACGCTCGCAGAGAAGGCGTCAATGCTGGAGATAACGTAGCGCATAAAGAGCGTGAAGGGGCTATGTTTTATTAGCGAGTTTCAAGGGTCGTCTGAATGCGCCCGGCAACAATGGATATTTCCCTGAACGCTTCTTCCCCTTCACGTAATACGAACAATGCGTCCATACCCCGCGCTTGTGCCAGTTCAGGACCGGCCTCTTCGCCGAGTACCATCAGTGCAGTGGCCCATGCATCGGCGAGCATGCAATTCGATGCAACCACGGTCACTGCAGCCAGTTTATTGGTCAGGGGTGTTCCAAGCGAAGGGTGCATGGTGTGTGAGTACAACTGGCCATCAACTTCGACCCAATGCCGATAGTCTCCGGAGGTAGCAATGGCCGCGTCGCTGAGTTCCATCACGCCCATGACTTCGCGAGTTCCCCGGCGGGGCCTTTCAATGGCAACCACCCAGGGCTGCCCGTCAGGTTTGAGTCCGCGTGAGCGCATTTCGCCGTCAATCCCCACCAGGTAGTTAGTTATTCCCCAGCTGTCCAGACAGCGTGCCAGTTCATCCACGCCAAAGCCTTTGGCAATACCTGAGAGATCAAGCGTCGTTGCTGCACGTTTACGGACCTGACCACGAAGCGCATCTATCTCGAGTGCTTGCGTTGCAGGCAGCCGCACCTGGTGTTTTAGCGCGCTGATCTGTTGTGCAGTGGGTTGATGCTCGCCGGGACCGAAGCCCCAGGCATTCACCAGATCGCCCACTGCGATATCAAATGCGCCGCTGGATTGCTGGCTGATACGTAAAGCGGTTGTCAGTACGGTGGTCAGCTCTTTGGGCAGGGCACACCACTCCTGCTCGGGTGCAGCGTTGAGTACGTTGAGGTCTGATTCTGGCTTCCACGTCGACATCTGCCGATCCACCTTGTCGACAGCCTCGAACAGACCCTTGCCAATGGCAGCCAGGTTCACCTCTGGCTTGGCATAGAACAGCGCGGTGTAGCGCGAGCCCATGGTCTCACCGCTGAGGCTGTGCCGTTCGGCAGAGGAGGGCTGATAGTCAGTAGACATCTTCACGGTAGCGTCCTTGTGCCTTGAGCGTCAGCACGGTCAGGTTAAGCGGTGCCAGGACTTCATCGAGTGCGCGCATCACGCTTTTCGCCATTTCGCGACTGCCGCACACCAATACCTGAGCGCCTTTTTCAATCAAACGACGCATCTGCAGGGCGTCGCTGATGATGCGGTCTTGTACATAGCTGCGATCCTGCACTTGTGAAAAAGCCGCTTGCAACCCGGTGAGTCGCTGGTCCGCCAGGTAGCCATTGAGCTGTGGCTCATAGAGGAAGTCCGATGCCGGGTTGCGTCCCCCCCAATAAAGGTGCATCGGGTGTCTGGCGGTGTTGTTACGGATGAAGCCTGCTAAAGGGCCGATACCCGTGCCCGCACCGATGAGTATGACCGGAGCGCTCCCGGAGGCAGGGCGGAAGTCTGGGTTGGGCTGTATGAATGCCTCAATCAGCGAGCCAATCGGCACGTCATGGAGGAGGCTGGAACACAGACCGTCAGGATGCTTGCGCACGCAGATTTCCAGAATGCCATCGGTTGACCCACTGGCCAGCGAGTAGAACCGCGGCAGAGCGCTTCCGGGCGGCAGAATCCCGACCAGATCACCCGCTTCGAAATGAGGCAACCCATCCCCCTTGCGCAGGCGGGCCAGCCAACTCGGTGCTGGCGAGGGCGCGACTGCTTTGAAACGCAGAATGTGCGTGGGTGCCTTGACCTGTTCGCCGTATTCCACGCGCTCCACCAGTTGCAAGGTACGGGTTTGCGGCTGGCTGGGCGTGTGCACAAGCGTCAGTTCATGGCCGATCAATTGGCCGACGGCATGCCCCCAACGGGTGAACTCCTGACTTGATTGTCGATTGATGGTTTCAAGTTCAAGCAACTGAGGCCAGCCCCGTGAAAGCATGGCGGCTTGCGTGTCCTTGGCGAACTGACAAAAGCTCGGAAACTGTTTGTCGCCAAAGCCCAGTACGGCAAAGCCAAGGCCGGGTTTTACCGGTACGTTCGCCAGTCGTTTGAGAAACTGTCTGGCGGAGGCTGGTGCGTCGCCGTCGCCTGTAGTCGCGGTCAGGATAAACAGGCGCTCGGCACTGCGGTACTCAGTCGCCAGTTGGTTCATGGTGGAGGTGTGCACACGGTGTCCCGCCTTGTTCATGGCCTCATGCAACGTTTTCGCAAACCCCCAGGTACCGTTGTTTTCGCTGCCCACCAAAATCACCGTGTCAGCGGACTGTGCGCCACTGTTGTGACTGATGTGTGGCATCGACTGACGGCGGCGCCACCAGAGCAGGGCGCCTGTGACGCTCATCAATGGCACGCTCAGCGCGCAAGTGCCGAGTAACAGGCCAAGCCACCACAGGCCTTCGCCGGTATGCAACTGGTAGATGAATTCATAGGCATCACGGGCGTTGTCATGAGCCTGGTAAGACAGCAGCGCGCCACTGGCTTGATCAACAAAACCGTCGCCTTGGGCGGTGTGCAGCGAGAACACATCCGTCGGGTTGCCGGGGCTGGGGTAGTTCAGCTCGCGCAGATCATTAAGGTCGGTCGCCAGCAGCGCAGGCAACGTCTCGACAGGCGCTGCCGGACCGCCGCTCATGGTGCTCGGGAAAGCCGGCTCCTGCTGGGTTCCGTCAGGGATGAACTCGAACATCACCGCTGACATGTACATCCCCGTCAACGCGGATAGCAGCAGACCGAGGATCGCGAAGCGCCCGACTTCAGCGTGCCAGCGTTGGCTGAAACTGCCCTGCAGCGGGCGCAGGATCTGTCTCCAGCCGCCCAGGCGTCTTGCCAGCAATGCAGCGCCGGAGGCTGACAGGATCAGCATCACCAAGGCGCCAATACCCGACATCGCATGGCCGGGCGTGCCCAGTAACAATGACCTGTGCAAGTCTTTCACCCAGCGTGAGAATGCTGACGGTGCATAGGGCGCAATACCCTGGCCGGTCGTGGGGTCGACAAGCTCGGCACCCGCCTGACCGTCTTGGTTGTAGTAAACGATGATAGAGCCAGAAGCGCTGCGCCGAATTTGTTCAACCGCTGGATAGGTATGTGCCACCCGGCCCGCCAGCTCGGCAACGTTCAATTGGCCGACTGCGGGCACAGTTGCGTTCATTCGTTCTATGGCTGGATCAATTGACAGGATCGCGCCGCTGATGGCCAATACCATAACCAGCAGGGCAGCGATAAGGCCGGGCAGTGAATGAAACTGGCGAAGCATGTTCAGCCTCCAATAGGTGCCGAAGTCACATGTCGTAGGTAAAGGTTTCTACATAACCATTGCCGGTTGCGGGCTTGCCTGCATCTTTAGTCGTCAGCGGCACGACAACGTCAGCGCGAACCTCGCGTTTGTTCTCGACAGCGCTGTCGACGCGGATCTGATAGCCCGCATCAATCAGGGTGTCAGCCAGTTCTACACTGACTTTCAGGGTGCGCCCGCTACCGACGCTGGCACCACTGACCCCGTCAAACTCACTGGACTTCAAGCCGCTGCCGCGAGCCCAGTCAGGAAGGTGTTTGTAATACTTGGCTTTCTTGCCGGCGACCCAGAGGGTTTTCTGATAGTTGCCATTGGCATCGGTGACATAAAACGCCAGATAAGCATCGTTGCCGTTGTAGTTCTTTAACTGAGTGGTCAAGGTCACTTCACGCGCCTGGGCTAACCCTGGCAGGGCGACGGCACCGGCGAGACACACTGCTGCAGCAATCATTTTCATGGTGGGGTTTCCTGTTAGAGCGTTGTGGCGGAATACTGGCCTCGCTAGCTGAACGCAACCTGAAGGCGTGAAAAAAAGTTGATCAGGTAGTTTTCAGCAGCAGGACAAGGCCGCTTGGGTTGCTGAGCATGATTTCTCTCCTGCTTGAGTCTCTGTCGCATACCCTAGCGAGACTCCCTGACAGCCACCTGAATCGTGCTCAAAGCGGTACTTCAGGTTTTATTCAGGTGCAGCCGTTAACGTGCAGCGCTGGTAACGAATACAGAAGGGGTTGATATGCGGGTTTTGTTGGTTGAGGACGCTGTGGGGCTGGGGGACGCAGTGCGTGAGCAAATTGCCGATGACGGCCATGCGGTGGACTGGGTGCAACGGCTTGATCACGCTGAGACGAGCGTACGAACGACTGCCTATGACCTCATTTTGCTGGATCTGATGCTCCCGGACGGGCGCGGACTGGACTTCCTGCGCAAGCAGCGGTCGGCTGGCGATGTAACGCCTGTGATCATCCTTACGGCTCAAGACCAGATATCCGAGCGCATCGCCGGTTTGAATGCGGGGGCCGACGACTACCTGGTAAAACCCTTCGATCTGTTTGAATTATCTGCTCGAGTTGCCGCCGTCGCGCGACGTTACAGCGGTAATCCCAATCCACAGCTGAAAGTGGGAGAGCTGGTCATCGACATGACGGCTCGCACCGTTCAGCGTGTCGGCACCCTTGTGGATCTGACTGCGCGCGAATGGGCTCTACTGGAAGCCTTCATTCAGCGCCCCAGCGCGCTGCTGTCGAAATCGCAGCTCGAAGAGCGCCTGTACGCGTTCGGTGCCGAGATCGAAAGCAACACTATCGAGGTGTACATCAGTCGTTTGCGCAAGAAGTTGGGGCGCGATTTGATTGAAACCGTCCGCGGTATGGGCTACCGGCTGATGCCCCTATGAAGACTACCTTCAGTTTGCAAAAACGTCTGGGGCTTGGGCTGACGCTGGGGATGACATTGCTTTGGCTGGGGGGCACAGCGGGTGCCTGGCTGGTTGTGCAACATGAGCTGAATGAGGCCTTCGACAGCGCTCTGGAGGAAACTGCGCAGCGGATTTTGCCCCTGGCCGTACTCGAAATCAGTAATCGTGGCGAGTCTCGCGAGTCGAAACATATCGAGGGGCTGAGAGAGCATAAGGAATACCTCACCTATCTGGTGCGGGATGCCAGGGGCAATACGTTGTTGCAGTCTCACGATGCCGATCCGAGTGTATTCAATGCCCAGCCGATGGAGGGCTTTACCACTACCGGCAAGTACCGCCTGTATGCCGTCAGCGCCCAGCGCGAAACAGTTTTTATCGAAGTCGCCGAGCCATTGGCGCATCGCCGGGAAGCAGCGCAGGAAGCATTACTCGCGTTGCTCCTGCCATTGCTGATACTCATCCCGATCAGCTTGTTGGGAACCTGGTTATTGGTTCACTTCAGTCTGCGTAGCGTCCTGGCTTACCGTCGCGCAATCGAGACCCGTGGGGTCGGCGATTTATCCCCCATTAAAGTGTCTCAATTGCCCGCAGAAATCGATCCGCTGGCCGAAGCGGTCAATCATCTGATGGAGCGACTGCGTCGGGCACTGGAGGCTGAGCGCAGCTT
This sequence comes from Pseudomonas sp. ASL8, assembly GCF_056680355.1. Classification (NCBI taxonomy): domain Bacteria; kingdom Pseudomonadati; phylum Pseudomonadota; class Gammaproteobacteria; order Pseudomonadales; family Pseudomonadaceae; genus Pseudomonas; species Pseudomonas sp. ASL8. The sequence goes on from NZ_CM155278.1 coordinate 4,161,181, forward strand.
TACGGCCAATAGCGCCCATGAGCTACGTACCCCGTTGGCGGCGGCATTGGCACAGATGCAGCGGTTACGTCGCGAGGCACCTGACGGACCGTTGCAAGTGCGGGCGGCAAAGATCGAGGCTTCGCTTCGTGAGTTGGCACGGCTCTCGGAAAAGCTCATGCAACTGGCCAAGGCAGAAGGGGGCGGGCTTCTATCGGAAGCCCCGCAAGACCTTATCCCGCTGCTGGCCCATGTAGCGGAAGAGTTGAACGCTACTGCCGGGCAGCGGATTAACTTAGCGCTGCCTGCGGAGGGTGAAGTGTTATCAACGATTGACCCGGACGCCTTCGCCATCCTTTTACGCAATCTGATCGAGAACGCTTTAAAGCATGGCGCGCCGGATCAGCCGATTGAGGTGAGCTTGTCGAGTCAGGCGCTTTTAAAGGTCGTGAATGCGGGCTCGACAGTGCCTGCGCAGGTTCTGGAGCGTCTCACCGAGCGCTTCGTACGAGGCAACAGCGAGGCCAGCGGCTCCGGTCTTGGACTGGCAATTGCGCAAACGATTGTTCGAGGCGTCGAGGCGACAATGAGCCTCGCATCCCCCGCAACAGACAAACAGGATGGCTTTGAAGTTAGGGTGCAGTTTGTGCTTGCGCGGCCATGAAGAAGTCTGACTTTACTGGGTGTTCACTGATAACGTTAATAAAATAAAGAGGGGCTTAAACGTTTCATCGGAAGCGGGTTTGATACTTCGTCGGGCGACAAGTTGCCATATTAATATAACTTCCGTGAATAGCACTTGGTTCGCGGAGTGCATATTGATTGCGGCGGCGAGACAGGATTGGATCCAATTATTACGTCTTAATCATTGGCGTCAAAATGCAGTCGGCTGAGTATGTGTAATGATGATATATGAAGTATGAAATAGGTATAACCCAGCGCAGTATAGTGATATCGTAAAGCCATCCCAAGGAACGCTGGCTACAATTATTTATACGCGCTAACCACGTGCTACACGCGTAGAAAGTTACGACTCAAGTGCTATTCAAGAACCGCTTCAGCGGCGGCGAATATCGACAGCTCTGATGTGCTCAGTCGGGACCAATACACAGTGGCAGATGAGTGTTTTCTGTCGTAAATAATTTGAGGGCGCAACGTTTAAACGGGGTGTCCGCCCGAGCGCTGGCGTATGTCAATCAAGCACCTTTTTCGCATTAACTTAAGACGACTGATTCTCTTTCTGGCGTTTTTCAGTGCCATTCTCACGCTCACCAACAGTCTGTATGCAAGCTATTGTGTACAGCGCCAGTTGCTCATTGACAGCACGCTGGAATCCAACCGTGTGTATGCAGCCAAGCTGGCCAATAGCACCGAAGTGTTTCTTACTACCGTGACGCAGCAGTTGGCCTACAGCGCCGGGTTATTGAGTGAGCAGCTTGATAATCCGCAAGCGTTGCAAAGCGAGACCACCCGGTTACGGCTACAGACCAATAGCTTCAACTCGATAGCGATTACGGATGCAGAGGGTTGGTTGCGTGCGGTCTCGCCCGAAACATTGCCAATCAAAGGGCGAAAGCTGAACACGCCCGGTGCTGTCGAGGCGTTGAGTAAGCGCCGTCCACTCATCAGCCAACCTTACGTCTCTGTTGCGGGTAACCTGGTGGTGTTCATATCCCATCCGATCATTGATCGTGAGGGTCATTACCTGGGTTACATCGGCGGTACAATTTATCTCAAGCACAAGAGCATTTTGGACGATTTGCTGGGTGCGCAGTATTATCACGATGGCTCTTATATTTACGTGGTAGATCAGAACCAGCGACTGCTGTATCACCCTGATCAGATGCGGGTAGGTCAGGTGGTGCGTGACAATCCGGCCATTGAGGCCGTGATCCGTGGAGAGAGCGGGAAACAACGCCTTCTGAATAGTCAGGGCATCGATATGCTCGCCGGTTATGCGAGCGTACCCTCAGCGCATTGGGGCATCGTGGCGCAAAAGCAGACGGATACAACACTGACCGCACTTAATGATCTGATGCTGGATGTACTTCGTAATACGCTGCCGCTCAGTGTGCTGGGTTTTATCGTCATTTGGTGGCTCGCACGCCTGATTGCCCGCCCCCTGTTGCAGCTGGCCGACAGTGCCCAAGAGATGGAGTCACCCGGTGCGGCAGAGCGCATTGCGCGCGTGAAATCGTGGTACTACGAATCAACACAAATCAAGCACGTGATGCTCGTCGGCATACGGTTATTACACGCAAAGATCGGCAAACTCACTAGCGATGCGCAGACAGACTCACTCACTGGGCTGCATAACCGTCGCGTGCTCGATATTGCATTAGAGCGATTGGAGCGCGAACGTCGTCCTTTCGCTGTCGTGGCACTCGATATCGACCACTTCAAGCGGGTCAACGATAGCTATGGTCATGATGCAGGTGATGAGGTGCTCAGACGCCTGGGGGTGTTGATGCGTGTCAATACCCGAGAGGGTGATGTGCTCTGCCGGGTGGGTGGCGAAGAGTTTCTTATCCTATTGCCAGCTACGTCACCCGAGGTAGCCCTGCGAGTGTCTGAGCGTCTGCGACAGCAAGTAGAAGATGCGCGGATGGACCCCGTTGGGCCGATCACTATCTCTCTGGGTGTTGCGCACTGGCCGCTAAGCTCTGGCAGCGTCGACGACGTTTTGAAGATGGCAGACAACATGCTTTACACGGCAAAACAAACGGGCCGTAATCGGGTCGTTTTAGCCAGTGCGCTGCATCAGCCGGAACAGGCCCTGACTGTGGTATCGAACGAGTTATCTGCCGATCAGCGAGGGTCGAAGACGACCCCGTGAGTCGTATCAGGCAAGGCCCGCAAGGCGTCGCAGGCGCTCCAGGCTGCGCGGTTCCTCGCCATTGATTTCTGCTGCGGCCAAACGCATAAGCACTTTTTCTCGACGAAATTGCGCTGGCGGCAGGACGTAGACTGCGCCAATAAGGTCCCGCAGGGCCATGGGCAGCCCCCAGTGAGCTTTAAGGCTGATGGCAAAGGGGTTGCTGAACTCGCGCATGGCTTGCGTCAGTGCGCTCTCGCTGAGGCTGTGGCCTTTGTGCTCCCAGGCTTGAGCCTGATAGACCACGCAGAGTTCTCCTATGCGGTGCAGCAAGGCCGCGCACTGGAGCGGCGCGGGATCAACCCCGGACTCCCGCGCCAAGCGCGTGACTCGATCACTGAGTGCTTCTGCGTCGTTCAGATGGACCTGGGCCAGCGTCTGCACCAAAGGACTGCTCTGCTCGTTAGCCTGGCGCAACGCCAGGCACAAGGCCATGTTCAAACTGGTCGGCCCGCCCAGACGCTGCAAAGCCTCGGGCAGGCTCATATAGGGGTGGCCAGCGCCGATATAGGCACTGCTGTTTGACGCGGCGACCAGATGGGCGCTCAAGGCCGGGTCATACTGCCAGCTCTCGACAAGTTCGCGCAGGTCCAGTTCTTCACCTTTGAGGATCAGTTGAAGTGTGTCTTTGACATTGCTCAGCAGGGGTATATCGAGCTCCGCAGCGGACAGGCAACCAAGGAAGGCAATGAAGTCTTGCTCCGTCAGCGGTGCGCGTAAGCGTTCTGCACTGTCGGGTAATAGCTTTTTCAGACGAGCCACTACACGCGGTACCTGGAAGGGCTTACTAATAAAGGTACTAATCCCTAGCGAGCGCGCAGCCAGCACATTCTCTCGATCCGCGCGGCCAGTAACAACTACCAGGGGCGCGGGCCGATTATTTAGAAGGGTTTGAAGCAGGCGGACACCGGTCGAATCGGAGAGGTTCCAGTCCGCGAGCACTAACTGATAAGACGTTCGCTTGCATGCCTCGTCGGCGTCCAGCACCTCGCTAAAGAGATCTATTGGCGCATCCGGGCAAATACTCAGGACAATCTGCTTAAGCATGTCAGCGATCCAGGGATCATCTTCCAGAATCATGACTTGCATGCTGCGTCCTTCGGGGGGGTAGAGGCGTGTGGATGAATGACGTCTGAACAGATCATGATGTGCCGGATTTCATTAAGGAGTTTGCCCTGCGGGGTGTAAAATAACGACATCGAACGTATGCCCGTACTAAGCGGTCTTCCAGTATTTCTGCATTTCGATAAAAAGAAAGGAGGCCGTCCATGTAATCAGCACCAAACCTGTCAGTGCTTCAAGCCCGGTCAGAAACTTAAGAACCCCTTGGGGTTCGATGTCACCAAAACCGAGCGTGGTGAAGGTGGTGAATGAAAAATAAACACAGTCCATCAGGCTGCCATCAAAATCTCCCCTCAACGTACCCCAATGACCGGACTCGATCATAAAGTAATAGGCCAAGGCGAAAATCCACACTTCGACGGCGTGCGCAGTGAGTGCGCCCAGTACGCCAAAGACTATCCTGAAACGGTGCCAGACCTTCAACCTCGGCATGAGCGAGTTGAGGCGAAGCAGCAGTTCATAGTGGATGAAGACGGACGCCATGACGATAAAGGTGTTCAGCGCTGTAAGGGCTATCATCGTCATCTCTGCATTTAAAACGCCTATTTGAACAGGGCTGCTGTTGAATTGCCATACAGCAGGCCTGAAGTTGTCGGGCGTTAGGACAGCGATTCTCCAGCCGTGCGGACAATTCGATTGTCGAGAGCGGTTTGGGTATCAGGAACGCCCGGGTAATCCGAGCCCCTGTTTTGAAGCGTTCGCTGTTGGGGCAGGGTCTTGATCGAGGGGCGAGGTTGCGTCTTGATGCGTCTTGATAGAGGCGGAACCGGGCTCCACCTCTTGTGCGCTATATCGATTCAGACAGCAGGGTCCCGGTTGCCAGAGCAATCTGTCATTGCATTACATAACGGCCTGGTGCCGGTTCCAGTGCCGGGTATTGAGCATTGCCCATGTCTGCCACTGCAGGCTGGAGTTCGCCGGAGTGTTTGGCCAGCCAGACGAACCAGTCATTCCACCAACTCCCCGATTGCTGTTCGGCACCTTTGAACCAGGTGTCGGGGTTTTTCGTGGTTCGGTTGTTTGTCCAATAATGGCGTTTCTGTTTCGCGGGTGGATTGATGACGCCAGCGATGTGCCCGGAGGCGCCCAGTACAAAGCGTTTGGTCCCGGAAAGCACGGCGGTGCTGGCGTAGGCGCTCCTCCATGGCACGATATGGTCATCATGTGTTGCAAGAATGTAGGCGGGTGCATCAATGGCCTGCAAGTCGAGTTTGACTCCGCAACACTCCAGTTCGCCTGACTTCAGGTCATTCTGCAGATAGGTGTGGCGCAGGTACCAACAGTACATCGGACCGGGGAGGTTGGTGCTGTCGTTATTCCAGAACAGCAGATCCAGAGGAATGGGTTTGTTCCCCTTGAGGTATTTGTCGACGTTGTAGTTCCACCACAGGTCGTTGGGACGAAGCATGGAAAAAGTGTTGCCCATGTCCTTGCCATGAAACAGTCCAAATGGGCCGTCCATACCGCCGATAGTGCGCTCGCGGTAGGCCACCAGCTTTTCGTCGACGAACACGCTGATCGGTCCGGTATCGAGGTAGTCGAGGAATGTCGTCAAGAGGCTCACGCTGCCGATTTCGTGATCGCCACGCGCCGCGAGCACTGCCAGGGCGGTGCTCAGCAGTGTGCCGCCTATGCAGAAGCCCACGCAGTTGGGCCGCGGCTCTCCACTGATCTCGCGCGTCAGCTGCAAGGCCTTGATCACGCCATGCTCAACCAGGTCGTCCCAGGTTATTTCCGCGTGTTCCGGGCCGAAGTTGCGCCATGACATCATGAACACGGGATGCCCTTGTTCCAGCAGATGCTTAACGACAGAGTTGTCTGGGCGCAGGTCGAGGATGTAGTACTTGTTAATCGAGGGCGGCACGATGAAAACAGGACGCAAGTACTGCGTTTCACGTTGCGGGTAGTACTGAATGAGCTGGAAGATATCGTTTTCGAATACGACTTCGCCCGGGGTGATGGCGAGGTCGACACCTACCGTGAAGGCGCCACTGTCACACTGGCGCATCTTGCCTTCCTGCAGGTCGCTGGCCAAGTGCATCAGGCCTGTGAACAGGCTGGCACCCTGGGTTTCAACTACCCGCTGGAGAGCATCAGGGTTGCTGGTCAGGAAATTGCTGGGCGCATTGGCGGCAATGGCTTGTTCCACCAGGTAACGTAGACGTTGGCGCGGTTTCTCTTCTTCGATCGGAAGTCTGTCGAGCAGTTTCAAGAGGAAGTTGGAATTGAGTAAATAGAAAGCAGCGAGGGAGCCGAACAGTGGCTCGTTCCAGTTTCCGCTGGAGAAGCGGCGATCATCAAAGTTGAAGGGTTGGCCGGTCAGCAGTTGTTGACCTAGTTGCCCCCATTGACGTTGGTAATCCATCTGAAGGTTGTCCAGCGTTTCACGAGGCACCTCGAACCAGGGGGTGTGATCGTGCCCTGAAAACCAGTCGTTACTGCTAACCCACTGACGCAATTGTTGCATCGCAAAAGAGGCGATAAAAGGAACTTGGCCGGACCAATAGGTGTTGAAAGCGTGCGAATTATTGTTCATAGAGCTCCTTGCCCGGGACGGTGAACCGGGCAGAAAGTAAACCGGACTCTGCCTGAGTCCGGTGCAGCAACAGTGGGAGTGCGGGCTAGCGCTCGATGGCCAGGCCGACGCCTTGACCTCCGCCGATGCATAAGGTGGCCAGACCTTTTTTGCCGTCGCGGCGGATCAGTTCGTGCACCAGCGATACCAGTATTCGAGCTCCGGACGCGCCGATCGGATGGCCAAGCGCAATGGCCCCGCCGTTGACGTTGACTTTGCTGGTGTCCCAGCCCAACTCTTGACCCACTGCCAGCGACTGGGCTGCAAAGGCTTCATTGGCCTCGATCAGATCAAGGTCGTCCACGCTCCAACCCGCTTTTTCCAGTGTGCGGCGTGTGGCCGGAACCGGACCGATACCCATGATTGCCGGGTCCACACCCGCGCTGGCATAAGCTTTGATCCGCGCCAGGATCGGTAGACCCAGGGCTTCTGCTTTGGCGGCACTGGCCAGCAACAACACGGCAGCGCCATCGTTGAGGGTGGAGGAATTGCCAGCGGTCACCGTTCCTTCTTTCAGGAAGGCGGGTTTGAGCGCTGCCAAGGCTTGTGCTGTGCTATCGACGCGCGGCTGTTCGTCAGTGTCGAAGACGAGCGGGTTGCCCTTGCGCTGGGGAATCAGAATCGGGGTTATTTCACTCTTGAAGCGCCCAGACTCAATGGCTGCTGCCGCTTTCTGTTGTGAGGCTGCGGCGAAGGCATCCTGTTTCTCGCGGCCAATGTTGTACTTTTGCGCCAGGTTTTCGGCAGTAATACCCATGTGATAGTCGTTGAAGGCATCCCACAGACCATCCTGGATCATGCTGTCGACCAGTTGCGCATGACCCATGCGCAGACCTGTGCGTGCTTTGGGCAGGACATACGGCGCCAGGCTCATATTTTCCTGACCGCCAGCGATCACCAGTTCCGCGTCACCGCAACGGATCGCCTGAACGGCGAGTTGGACCGCCTTGAGGCCGGAGCCGCAGACCTTGTTCAAGGTCAGGGCGGGGGTGGTGTGCGGCAAGCCTGCCTTGATTGCCGTCTGGCGTGCCGGGTTTTGTCCGGCGCCAGCACTGAGCACCTGTCCGAGGATTACCTCGTCTATCTGGGCCGCATCAATGCCGGTCTGTTCTAGCAGGTGGCGAATCACGGCGGCGCCCAGCTCGGTAGCGGGAATCCCGGCAAGAGCACCCTGGAAGCTGCCTATCGCAGTGCGAGTGGCGGCAACAATTACGACTTCGTTCATGCATGACCTCATTGGTAAGGCAAAATTTGTCGAGCAGGATCAGCGCATCCATGCGCTGACGGGACTACTGCATGTTCATGCCGCCGTTTACCGAGAAGTCGGCACCGGTGCTGTAAGCGGACTCTTCGGAGGCCAGCCAGGCAACGATTGACGCGATTTCTGCGGGCAGGCCAAGGCGGCCGACCGGCGTTGCCGCGATCATGGCGTCGAGAATGTCCGGGCGAATCGCCGCAGTCATATCGGTCTGGATGTAGCCAGGGGATACGGTGTTGACCGTCACACCCTTGCCCGAGACTTCACGGGCAAGCGCCATGGTGAAGCCGTGGGTCCCGGCCTTGGCGGCGGAGTAGTTGGTCTGGCCGAATTGGCCGCGCTGGCCGTTGATCGAGGAGATGTTGATAATCCGCCCCCAGCCCTTCGCCAGCATCCCTTCAATGACCTGTTTGGTGGTATTGAACAGTCCGCTCAGGTTAGTCCCGATAACGGCGTTCCAGGCTTCGGGAGTGAGCTTGCGAAAGGAGGCGTCGCGAGTAATACCCGCATTGTTGACCAGTACGTCGATCGGGCCGCACATCTCGCGCACCAGTTCGAACGTTTTGCGGGTTGATTCCCAGTCGCTGATGTCTGTGTCAACGCAGTCGAAGTGATAGCCGCTTTCGAGTTGACTCGCTATCCAATCATTTTTTCGGCTGGAATTAGGACTGCAGCCAACAATGACCCTAAATCCATCCTGGTACAGACGCTGGCTGATAGCTGTACCAATACCGCCCATCCCACCTGTGACTACTGCAATACGACTACGCGATTCCATACATTAACTTCCTTCTCTATTTTTGCGCTGCAATACGTGAATTGTTCTGTATTGACGGGGCATGAGGAAGTGTTTGGCGGTGACTGCTTAGTGTCCAAAGGTGCCAAACTGGCGTTTTGGTCCTTTGGTTGAGAGTGCGTAGTATCTGTGTTTGAAGTTGAATGAATAATGACTATCATTTGCGGTAATAACTGGTAATTATTCTGCCCGTACTTTGGATCCAAAAATCATTCATGGCGCTATAGATGGCGCAAGTTCCGGCTGTGGCGAACGCTGATAAGTTCGCTCTTGCGCTACACGATAATGTCCGGCTTTAACCTGGAGAAGGCGCTCGAACGCCTGGTCTGTTCCAGTCGCAGGGTCGGTCTGACACAAGACCGACGCGGCGCACGAGTTGCCTCTGTTAATAACCCGGGGTTATTCCGGCTTGGGCCGTTTTATTCCTTTTGCTCCCCTCCCTGATTTGCGCGCTGGACTTGCATCCGTGGTGGCGGGTGTCGGTGCTGGCTGCGTCGCTACAGGAGGGGGTATCTGCTTGGCTGTATCGGCTTCACTTGGCTGCGGCTGCGGGGTCAGGTTAGAGCCCGGCAGGGGGATGCCGAGTAGCGAGTGCAGTTCACGCCAGCGTTTTCCTTCAGCACCGATAGTCGTTAGCAGCTCAGGCACTAATAGCGCCACGGCCGCCAGGATCTGCTGGCGTGCTTCGGTTTCCGGGAGCAGCAAGGGCAGGCTGCGCAAGCTTTCTTCCGGGTGAACAAAGACCAGCAGGTTCTGCAGGCGTATGGTTTCGCGCAGGATAATGGGGTCGATGTAGTGCTCGACTGGCACAGGGCCCTGCTGGATCAGTTGCTCAACGCGGTGCTTGTCGATTGTCTTGCTGTCGCGGCCGATCAGAAAAAGTATGCGTACCAGCGCTTCCAGTCTACCGCCGAGGGCAAGTGCCTCATGCAGGCGCTCGATCAGGACCTTGTCTTGTTGCTCGGCATGCTCCTGAAGATTTCGCGCAGGCTGCTTGTCAACGAGGGCGCTTAACCCTCCATACACACCGTAAAAACACAGTTCCAGGGATGCGTCACGCACATCACGATAAGCGTTGAGGGCGTCCTGCATCTGGTTGGAGAGCAGGTCCTGCCACGCCAGCAGTGGGTTGTCTTTGCGGGCGGGGCGGCGATCGCTGTGCACTTGAGCGGCGGTGCCGGCGAGCCACCACAGTGCCGGATTCAGACTGCTCCATACCACCTGTTGTTGATGGAACGGGTGCGCCTTGCGCAGCAGTTCTGCGATGGGCTCATTGATCATCTGGCGCATCCAGGGGCGTACGAACCAGTCGTAAAGCGAGCTATTGATTTCGGAGGCGCGCTCCACCAGTGCGAATTCGCGATCGTCATCACGCGTTGGCTCACCATCCTCATGGATATCGGCGATTCGCCTTGGTTCGAAACGTACGCGATAGCGTGCATCACCGCTGCCCGATGGGTCAGGGATATCCTCGATCAGCATTTCATACAGCCCCGACGGCAGCGCATTGATGGCGTCGACAGCCCCGAGCAGCTCGCGGTGTTCGCGCCGGGCAACCTTGCCGGACACGAAAATGCCCAGATGGCCGATGCTGGCGTGCTGCAGGTAGACGATGGTGCGTCCGGCACACTGCAAAGCGAGATCGCTGGGATAGACATCGGTTATCCAGTTCAACGCTTGTTGCGGGGATGTGATGTTGTCTCCGTAGGAACAGAACACCACCACCGGTACTTCGATCTGTTTCAGATCAAGCCCGAGGGTCTTGCGTCCGAGTCCTCCAGACAGATGGTTGCCGATGAAAAGGTTGTCGACAATCATTTCGATTTCTTCGCTATTCAGCAGGCCCGGGCTGCCCCACCAGCGTTCGAAATCGAGAAAGCGCGGAGCCTCGCTGTCGACTTGACTGAACAGCTGGTAGTACTTGTTCCAATAGGTATTGGCGGGGTCCAGGTTCTCGAAGTTACTGACCAGCCAGGTGCCGTCGAAACGGTCGTTGCCCAGATCGCTGGCCAGGCGAGTCGTCCAGCCCCCGCCCAGCAGGCCGCCGGTATAACGCATCGGATTGCGACCATTGACACCCGCCCAGTACGACAAAGGGGCACCGTTGATGATGATCAATCCCGGCAGCTCCGGGTGTGTTGCAGCTAACCCCATTAACGCCCAGCCGGCTTGGCAGTTGCCGACCACAACAGGTTTGCTGCTGGCCGGATGGAGGGCGCTGACGGCCTCGATGAAATGGGCTTCGGCTTCGACGATATCCATCAGCGTCTGCCCGGGATTGGGCGCGTGACTGAAGGCGATGAAGTAGGTGGGGTGGCCAGCTCTGAGGCTTTCGCCTATTACCGAATCTTGTTTGAAGCCGCCAATGCCTGAGCCATGGCCGCCGCGCGGATCAATGATGATCACTGGCTGGCTGCTGCTGTCGATGCGTTGCTCTGCCCCGGGGAGGATTCTTAATAGCGAGTAGTTGACGGGGCGGGGGAGATCCGAGCCAGCGATCAGCGTTTCATGATCGAACTTGAGCAGCAATGGATACCCGGCGCGCTCATGGGCCAGTGTGTTGTCGCCGCGTTGGCGCAGGGTGTCCCAGAACAGCAGGCTGCGTTGGCTGAGGTCGGCGAAGTACTCCTGCCAGTCATCAAGCGTGGGTTGCGTTAGCTGGCCCTGGATTAGAGGGGTAAAGGTTTTTTCCTGACGCTGGCGCGAGGCGTCGAGGACGTTCGAGGTATTCATGTGTTGCAGGCGACTTAGATTTTCGAGCACATCGTGCTTCACGGAAAGCCCTTTATCCTGCGGCGCAACAATATAGTCATGATCCATGATGATCTCCTGGCGGTGTGCATGAGAAGCGGCTAGCCTCAGCCCTCATTGCTCAGGAAGGGATTTGGTTTGGCCGATCTATTCGGTTTATGGAGGGGTTATAACGAATAGAGGCGGAAGGGGCAAAGCTTTTTTGCGGCGCACAAAAAAAGGTTGCCAAATAAAATTGTGCACTGCAATATTAAGCCTAACGCGATGACTCAGCAGGATCGCTATCGCGTCCTCAGGCCCATGTCGGCCTTCCAGTACTAGGAGATTCAAGCATGTCTTTGTTTAATACTGAAAAATTGCAAAACGCTCAGAAAGCTAACCTCGACCTCCTGCAGCAAATCAGCGGCAAAGTTTTCGCGAGTGTTGAGCAGCTTAGCCAACTGCAGTTCAAGACTCTGCGTGCTTCCACCGAAGAATACTTCGATGGTTTTCGCAAGCTGCTGGCGGTACGTGATCCTCAGGGCTTTGCGGAGCTGCAAGCTTCCTTTATTCAGCCGCATGTACAGGCCGAACGCCTGGCTGAGTTCAATCGTCAAATGCAAGAATTGATTGTCGGCACACAGTCGGAAATCGCCAAGCTGACTGAGGGGCAAGTCGAGGCGGGCACCCAGCAGGTGCAAGAGTTCATTGAAGTGATGAGCAAAAATGCGCCGGCCGGCTCTGAGCCTGTGGTAGCCGCATTCAAATCGACGCTGGCGAATGCCGGTAGCGTTTATGAAAACGCACAGAAAGCCGCCAAGCAGGCAGCTGACATTGCCCAGAGCGGTTTCACCGCAGCGACCACCGCCGCTGGCAAAGCCGCACCGGGCAAGGCGGCGGGCGGTAGCAAGTAAGTCAAATCAAAGCTGGAACAGCTTTGCTGATGGCGATGGGTTCACTCCCCATCGCCATTTTTTTTTCGTCCGGCGCCTGGTCCTGCCTGGCCTGGCGGTGTGCCGCCGAACAAGCCGAAGAGGTTTTGAGTGTTTAGGTAGAGTGCCTTCGATTGGTCGACATATTGGCGCATCAAATCCTGCATGACCGGTGCCTGCTGGTGCATGAACTCGCTCCACGCCTCAGAGGACTGCGCACCCGTCTGCGACTGGACATCGATGACTGTCTGGATGCTTTTATCCAGGTAGCTGCCGAGGACGCCCTGGAAGGGGCCATAGAACTGGATAATCCCCATGAGCATCTCGCTGGAGAAAATCGGTTCACCGCCACTTTCGGCTTCTAGAATCACCTGAAGCAAAATGCTTCGAGTCAGATCCTCGCCAGTCTTGGCGTCGACCACCTGGAACGGGATTTTATCGACGACCAGTTGGCGTATATCCGCGAGCGTCAAATGACTGCTGGTGTACGTGTCATACAGGCGGCGATTGGGGTACTTCTTGATCAGGCGGGTGTTGCTCCGACTGTTATCTGTCATGCGGGGCTTCTCATTGCGAGCCTAGTTCGCAAGCATCTTATCCTACTATGACTACTGCCGCGGATCGGAGTGGTGCCAAGGGTTCAACCCGCAGGTACTGAGGCCTACGGCGCGGGTTCACCTGTCTTGATGAGCTTGATCCATTCAGTACGGATTAAACGTAGTGTTCACTTATCGAGAAGCCCGGTGAAGGTAGCGCGCTGCACTGCATAATCACCCCCCATCAAGAACCCTGGCCACGCGTACGCACTCTCTTGCCTGGCGGGCTCTCGTGCTTTCTCTAGCGTCCTGCCAGAGGGGCGCTTTTCTTCCTCGACCTTGAGCGGCGATCCATCGATCCGGTACTGGCCAGGCGGCATGTCGAACCAGCGACAGCACGCTTTATGGAAGCTGCTATGGTCGTGGAAGCCAAGGAGATAGGCCACATGCTTCATGTTGTAATGAGAGTGGCGCAGATAGAAGTCAGCCATTTGCCTGCGCAGATCGCTCAAGACATCCTTGTATTGCACGCCATCCTTCTCAAGCGCCCGCTGAAGTGTTCGTTTGCTGATATGGAGCGCTGCAGCCATTGACTCCATGTCGAAGAGCCCAGGCCCCAGCCCTTGGCTCAAGCGCTGAGTGATCATCGCGCGAACCCGACCAAGAATAGAGAAACCGAACAACAGGTCCAACTGAGCCTCGGCAAAACTGTCATGGAGCGTGGCTAATGCTTCATTCGCCATACTCAAGGGACGCAACAGTTCCTGCCCATCGAACACGATGCTGTCATAAGCCGCCCCGAAAACTAGCGGACAACCAAAAAGTTGCTGATGTTCCAAGGTGTTCTCGGGCTCTGGATAGGAGAACTCGATACTGAGGGGTTGCGGAAGGTGTCCACCCGTAAGCCAGCGGCAAAAGCCGAGCAGCGAAGCAAGTCCTGCATCGGTGTACTGCCGGGGTTTAACCGAGTCGGGTTGCTGGAGGTCGAGCCCGGACAGGCGATAATTCTGCCCTTCCTGAACAAAGAACAGGCTGAATCCAGTACCAATCAACGCGCTGAAACGAACTAAGCGCTCCAGGGCGCGTTTCAGGTTCAGGCTGGACATCATCGTGTAACCCACGATCTGGAAACTGCCTGGGTGCACATGCCCGTAGGCTTTCAGACCGATATTTGGATTGCCGGAAACCTGCGTCGCCAAGTCCCATAGACGGTACATAATACTTCGCCGACAAAAGGTAGCCGGCTGCGCCAAAACTTCCATGTCCAGCCCCGCCTCCTGGCACAGGCTGACGACATCCAAACCTTGAGCCGAAAGCGTATTCACCAATACACTGGCATAGCCCGTACTTACTCTATACATGACGGCCTCATCTATCCGTGGATTTGAACATCCTTTTTGGTGAACTCGGAGGGCCCGTTAGCTCCAGTAGGCCGTTTGTAGAACGACGTTTCTCTCCTTGAATCATTCCGTATGAGGAATGGGAACTCGTTTAACGGTAGCATCATATGGTTCAAAATGTGACACAGATATGAACAAAGTTGAACTGTTCTTACCGTTTTTACGACGGCAGGTTTTACCGCTTCCGCTCGTCCTTTTCGCGCCATTCGACGAGAGGCTGGGTGTGCGGAAATAGCTCAGGGATTGAGGGGCTGGGGAGATGGCTGGGCTGTATTGCCAAGGCCGCCCGGCAATAGGGGGGGAGATAAAATTCAGGTGATGCCGGAGAATAACTCCGGCATTTTTTTGCGTGCCTGAGGGGCTTGTTCGCTTACCAGATGGGCAAGCTGTAGCTGACGATCAGGCGGTTTTCATCCAGGTCGTTACCAAAATTCGTCGAACGTACCGTGGCGTTGCGCCACTTTACCCCGACGTTTTTTAGTGGGCCGGCCTGAATCACGTAGCCGATGTCGGTATCACGCTCCCACTCTTTGCCCTCTGGACGGTTTGAGCCGAGGTCAATATTGGAACCGTTGAGGTAACGGGTCATGAAGGTCAACCCCGGAATGCCGAGGGCGGCGAAATTGTAGTCGTAGCGGGCCTGCCAGGACTTCTCGTCTTTGCTCGCGAAGTCGCCAATCTGCACGAAGTTCACCAGGAATGCATCGGTCCCGTTGACGTAAGCAAAACCGGTGTTGCCGCTCATGCCTTGATAACCGAGACCCAGGGCGTGTGCACCCAGGGTGTAGGTAAACATTGCGCCCAGGGCCCGGTTGTCGACGTTGCTGCCGCCGTCGCCGGTGGAGCGGGCGAAGCGTAAATCGCTTTTCAGTGACTGCCCCGGCGCTACCGGCAACACATACGTCAGGTTCACGTAGTGTTGGCTGTAGAAGTTGTCCAGGTGGCCGTAGCTGTAGCCCGTGCTCAGGTTGCCGGTCCATTTGTAGTTCAGGCTGGCAAAATCGAACTTATCGCTGCCCACGTGGTGGCTGACGATGTTCTTTGCGCCCGTGGTTGTGATGGCCATGTCCTGATAGTCAGTGGAGTCACGCTGGTTGACCTGGCCTAACCTGCCAGCATCCACGGTCAAACTGTCGACTTCCAGCGACGTCAGCTGACCGCCCTCGAACGTCTGCGGTAACAGCCGCGAATCGTTGGCCAATATTGTCGGTAGCTTGGGCTGCAAAGTACCGAGTTTCAGCACGGTCTTGGACGCGCGCACTTTGGCTGTCAGACCCAGCTCGCCGTACTCGTCCTTGGCGTCTTTAGGTGCGGTCCTGCTGCGCAAGAGTAAGCCGGAGCCCGCACGGTCCGGGCTTGAGTCGAGTTTTACGCCGAGCAGGCCGAGGGCATCGATACCGACACCCACCGAGCCTTCGGTGAAGCCGGATTCGTAGCGCAGCAGGAAACCCTGGGCCCATTCCTCTTGTTTGGACTGTGCAGCATTGTCCTGGCGAAAATCGCGGTTGAAGTAGAAGTTGCGCAGCTCAAGGTTGGCTTTGCTGTCCTGAAGGAAATCAGCCATGGCAGGTGCCGAGAGGCTGATAACGCCCCCGGCCAGCATTAAGCGTGTAGCGATTGCGCGGGTGTTACGGTCCATGAGATTGCCTTTTTTTTTATTATGGATACAGACATTCACGCCTCTAACGCTTGGCGTGACGGTTGAGCGGTTGGCACGGCCACGCTTGAGCGCGCCGTGCCCCTTACATCAATGGCTGGAAGCGCTGGCGGCTCCGAGGCCGGTCTGTGCACGCACGAACTGGTCGGCGTAGGCGTTCCGTTCATTGTCTGCCCGGACACTGCGGTCGAGTTTGGAGACCACGACGATCACCAGGAAGGCCAGCGGCATGGAGAACAGTGCCGGGTGGTCGTACGGGAAGATCGCCTTGGCGTGGCCGAGTACGGTTACCCAAACTGCTGGCGACAGGATCACCAGAACCAGCGCGCAGATCAGACCGGCGAAGCCACCGAGGATTGCGCCTTTGGTCGTCAGGCCTTTCCAGTACATGGCCATGATCAGGACAGGGAAGTTGGTCGAAGCGGCGATGCCGAAGGTCAGACCGACCAGGAAGGCGACGTTCATCTTCTCGAACAGAATGCCCAACAGGATGGCGATGATGCCGAGGCCGACAGTGGCCATACGGGTCACGCGCATTTCTTGCTTCTCGGTGGCTTTGCCTTTCTTCAGTACGGTGGCGTAGAGGTCGTGGGAAATGGCTGAGGCACCGGCCAGGGCCAGACCGGAAACCACTGCGAGGATGGTGGCGAAGGCCACGGCCGAGAGGAAACCGAAGAACAGGTTGCCGCCCACGGCTTTAGCCAAATGCATTGCGACCATGTTGCCGCCGCCGATCAACGTACCGCCTACCTGGCCGTTGACGTAGTACTGCGGGTCGGTGCCAATGATCACCATCGCGGCAAAGCCCAGGGTGCAGACCACAAGGAAGAAGAAACCGATGAAGCCGGTAGCGTAGAACACCGATTTGCGTGCTTCCTTGGCATTTGGCACGGTGAAGAAACGCATCAGGATGTGTGGCAGGCCGGCGATGCCGAATACCAGGCCGAGAGACATGGAGGCCGTATTGATCGGATCGGCGAGCATGGCGCCGGGGCCCATGATGTTCCAGCCACTGGCATGCGCTTCGATGGCTTTGGTCGCCAACATCTCATAGCTGAAATCGAACTGGGACATGGCCATCACCGCGAGGGTGGTGCCACCCGCGAGCAACAGCACGGCTTTGATGATCTGCACCCAAGTGGTAGCGATCATGCCGCCAAAGATGACGTAGACCAACATCAGTGCGCCGACGATCACTACCGCTACTGGGTAGTCGAGGCCGAACAACAGTTTGATTAACTGACCTGCGCCGACCATTTGCACGATCAGGTAGCAGCACACCACCGTCAACGAACCAAAGGCGGCGAAGATGCGTACCTTGTTTTGGTCGAGGCGGTAGGAAACGATGTCGGCGAAGGTGTAGCGGCCCAGGTTACGCAGGCGCTCGGCCATCAGGAAGGTGATGATCGGCCAGCCAACGAAGAAGCCGATGGTATAGATGAAACCATCGTAGCCTTTGGCGAATACAAGGCTGGAAAGACCCAGCAGAGTTGCCGCAGACATATAGTCGCCGGCGATTGCCAGACCATTCTGGAACCCGGTAATGCCGCCGCCGGCGGTGTAGAAATCGGAGGTGGAGTGGGTTTGTCGCGCTGCCCACCAGGTAATCAGCAGGGTGCCCAGGACGAAAACGAAGAACATACCAATGGCATGTAGATTGAGCGGCTGCTTTTCCACTGCGCCGGCCAGCGAGGGCCCGGCGAGTACGAGGGATGCAGGCAGGAGGCCGAGGCCAGCGAGGATCACATTACGCAGAGTAGTCATCACTTGCTCTCCTCAAGAACTGCAGCGCCCAGGGCATCAAAGCGAGTGTTCGCTTTGTAGACATACCAGCCGGTGAGTAGCCAGGAGAAGATGATGATCGCCGCGCCCACGGGCATGCCCACGGTCATCATGCGATTCTCAGCCAAGGGTGCATGCAGCCACTGTGGGGCAAAAGCCACCACCAGCATGAACGAGTAGTAGGTACCCAGTACGGCAGCACTCAGCGACCACGCCAGGCGCGAGCGGCTCTGCACTAATTGGATGAATTTCGGATTGGCCCGGATGCGTTCGCAGCGCTGGGTGTCGGTTGCATGGATATTGCTCATTTTTTGCTCCCTGTATTATTTTTTTTGTCGGTGCTGTCGGTGCTGTCGGTGCTGTCGGTGCTTGAGGTTGCGGTACGGCTATCAGGTCGATTTCGGCGTGCGCAACCCCTAAGCGACAGGTCAGACCTGCCGCTTGATGCGTGCCTTATCGAGGGTTAAAGGGGCGAAGGACTACAGGTTGTTGGCCATGTCCCGCAGGAGGAACTTCTGGATCTTCCCGGTAGAAGTCTTCGGCAACAGTGTGAAAATCACGGTGCGCGGCACCTTGAACCCTGCCAGATGCTCGCGGCAAAAGCTGATGATGTCGGCTTCGCGAACGTTCTGGTGGTCAGCCTTGAGGGTGATGAACGCGCAGGGCGTTTCTCCCCACTTCTCGTCGGGACGCGCAACCACGGCCGCTTCCAGCACACCCGAGTGACGGTAGAGCACGCCTTCAAGCTCGATGGTGGAGATGTTCTCGCCACCCGAGATGATGATGTCCTTGAGTCGGTCCTTGATCTCGACATAACCGTTGGGATGACAGACCGCCAGGTCGCCGGTGTGAAACCAGCCGCCTTCGAACGCTTCTGCGGTGGCGGTCGGGTTCTTCAGATAGCCCTTCATCACCGTGTTGCCGCGCATGAAAATCTCGCCGATGGTCTGGCCGTCGCGTGGCGTGGGTTCCAGGGTTTTCGGGTCGGCCACCATCACGCCTTCCAGCGTCGGGTAGCGCACGCCCTGACGGGATTTGACCTGGGCGCGCTCATCGAGCGGCAGTTCATCCCACTCGGCATGCCAGGCACAAATCGTGACCGGGCCGTAGGTCTCGGTCAGGCCGTAGACGTGCGTGACCTTGATGCCCATCTCTTCCACGGCGCCAATCACTTTGGCTGGCGGCGCAGCGCCTGCGACCATCGCATTGACCGGATGATCGATGGCAGCCTTCGCCGACTCAGGCATGTTGACCAGGGCGTTGAGCACGATCGGTGCACCACAGAAGTGGGTGACCTGATGCTCGCGGATCAGGGTCAGAATCTTCTGCGGGTCGACGCGGCGCAAAAACACATGCACGCCAGCCATCGCAGTGATGATCCACGGGTAGCACCAGCCGTTGCAGTGAAACATCGGCAAGGTCCACAGAAAAACCGGGTGGTGCCCGATGTTCCAGATCATCTGGTTGCCCAGCGAGTTCAGATAAGCGCCGCGATGGTGGTAGACCACACCTTTCGGGTTACCGGTGGTGCCTGAGGTGTAATTCAGTGCAATCGCCTCCCACTCGTCGTCCGGCCATTGCCAGGCGAACGCTGGATCGCCTTCGGCCAGCAGCGCTTCGTAATCGAGGTCGCTGACGGCCTGGCCTTCGCCATACTCCGGGTCATCGACGTCAATCACCAACGGTGGGTGGTCCAGCATGCCGATGGCTGCGCGGATCACGTCATGGAACTCGCGGTCGGTGATCAGCACCTTGGCCTCGCCGTGCTGGAGCATGAAAGCAATCGCTTCGGCATCCAGGCGCACATTGAGCGGGTTGAGCACTGCGCCGATCATCGGCACGGCAAAGTGGACCTCAAGCATGGCGGGGATGTTAGGCAACATCACGGCCACGGTGTCGTTCTTGCCAATGCCGCGCCCGGCCAGCGCCGAGGCCAGGCGGCGGCAGCGCGCATAGGTTTGCGCCCAGGTACGACGAATCGAACCGTGGATAACGGAGGGGTAGTCAGGGTAAACGCTGGCAGTGCGCTCAATAAAGCTGAGCGGCGACAAAGCAATATGATTGACAGCCGAAGGGGCCAGTCCTTGCTCGAAGATCGACATGTAAAGGTACTCGGTGGCTGATTATTAGCTCTATATCTGACCGTTCAGCGTGCTCGTCTGGTCAGTTAATTATCCGACGCACCTTATATGCTAATTACTATCTGATATGGAAGTACTACCTGAGTAGTATAGTAATAATACTATATGTTTTTCATCTTGCACTAAATGGATACAGCCCTACCACTAAGGCGCGTATATGCTTGGCCACCGCTACAAGGAGCTGCGATGACCTCAACCCCCGTTCGATTGCACAGTTGGTTGCGTCTGCAACGAGAGGGCGTGCCTCTGGCTGCCCGTGCCGACGCATTGTGCCGCGCGTTTCAGGACTGTCCCGAGGTACGCCAGGCGGTGTATTTGAGCTGGCAGCCACAGGCGCGAATTTATAGCCATGAGGGCGCCGCTCAGCATTTGCCACCGGGCCTGGGAGACCCCTTGTTGGCCAGCGACCAGTTGTTGTTCGAGCGCCTGGCCGACGAAGGGCGGCTCGATCTGGATCAGGTCCGTCAACTCGATTGCTGGCTGTCTGGCCGTCTGCGCCGTGCGGCTATCAGCTACGGTCAGGTATTTGATCTGGCGCTGGAGCCGGGGCAGGCGGGGCTGCTGCTGGTAGAAGTGTGCGAAGGGGTGAGCCTGGACTGGCTGGGCTGGGTGCAGGATCTACTGGCGACGCTGTTGAGTACCGTCAACGGGGTGCTGCGTGGCTCGCCGCTACTGGGCCATGACCCGCAACCGAGTCTGCTGCTGGATGCGCAGGGTCGGCCGCTGGAGTTAAATGCGGCTCTGTTGGCATTGCTCGCCGAGCGGCCGTTGACCGACGTGTCGGGTTTTTTGCCGGTGAACCAACAGGTGCTGGTCCGTGCCTGTCTCGAACAGCAGCGAGCCATTGAAGGGGTCGAGGCACAGTTTGAAGAGCGGATATTGATCTGGACTTTTATTCCCGACTTACAGGAAAACCGCGTGCTGGCCCGCTGTCGGGAAGCGACCGCGCAAGTGTTGGCGGAACGCGAGGCCGCCAAGGCGCGGCGGTTGTACAGGTTGATTATCGAGAACACCACTGACCTTATTTCCCGGCACACGCCGGAGGGGTACTTTCTCGACGCCTCGCCAGCTTCCTGGACCTTGCTCGGGTATTGGCCTGAAGAGTTGCGGGGGCTGCCAGCCCAAGGTCTATTCCATGCCCAGAATCTGGCCAGTCTGGTGCAGCGCGCGCGGGACGCCCTGGAGCAGGATGGTTATCACACCATGACGTACCGCATCCGCCATCGTGCCGGGCATTACCTTTGGTTCGAGACCGCCTGCCGTGCGATTCGCGAGACTTACACCGGTACGGTGGTCGAGGTAGTCAGCGTTTCGCGTGACATCACTTCTCGGGTCGAGGCCGAAGAGAACAAGCGACGACTGGCTGAAGTGGTAGAGGCCAATACTGACCCGGTCCTGTTCATCGACCCGAGTGGTCAGGTCACTTACCTCAACCCTGCTGCACGACGTATTTTGCGTCTGGGCGAGCAGCAGCCGATGCCGGCCCTGAGCGAGTTCTTTGCCAGCGATGACTTGGAGCGTCTGCAACGGGAGGGCTGGAGCACCGCCGAGCGCGACGGTTCCTGGAACCTGGAAACGCGTCTTCAACCACCCAGCGGTGGTCCTTCGGTGCCAGTATCGCTGGTACTTCTGGCTCACCGGCCGGCCGGGGGCGAGCGTTACTACTCACTGGTAGCGCGGGACATGACCGAGCGTGAGCTGCGCGACGTGCAACAGCGTCACCATCAGGACGAGCTGGCGCACACCGCGCGTTTGGTGACACTGGGTGAGCTGGCCTCGGGCATTGCCCACGAAATCAATCAGCCGTTGGCGGCGGTGGTCAACTATGCCAATGCCAGCCAGCGTTATTTACAGGCCCTGGGTACCAACCCTCAGGCTGCCGAACGGGTAGCCCAGGGTCTGGAGCGGATTACCCTGCACGCCAATCACGCGTCGGAAGTGATCAAGCGTCTGCGCGCCTTCCTGCGCAAGGGCCAGCGGCGCATGCAGGCCCTTAATGTCGCCGAGGTCGCTCGGGAGGCGGTGCGCATGTGTGCGTGGGAGGCGAGCAATTGCCAGGTGACTATCGAGGAGCAACTGCCGGATAATCTGCCGCCCGTTTATGCCGACCGGGTGCTGCTGGAGCAAGTGCTGCTCAATTTGCTGCGCAATGCCATCGACGCCAATCGCGAGTCTCATCGGGGGCAGCCTTCGATGATCGTGCTCGCCGCGGACCTGGCCAGTGACGGGCGGGTGGAGATCAGTGTGCATGACCAGGGCCCGGGCGTGAGCGAGGCTGAACTGGAGAAGATATTCACCCCTTTTTACACCAGCAAAGTCGATGGGCTGGGGCTGGGGCTGTCCATGAGTCGCAGCATTATTGAAGGTTTTGGCGGTGAATTGCAGGCCCGGCGCGTACCGGTCGGGCTGCTGATGCGCTGCTACTTGCCGCTTGTTGGTCCCCTAAAAATAATATCAGGAGTGAATGAATGACGAGTGTCGCGGAGCAGGTGGTCTATGTGGTCGATGATGATCAGGGCATGCTCGACTCGACCGTCTGGTTGCTGGAGTCGGTGGGCCTCAAAGCACTGCCGTTTACCAGTGGCCTCGCTTTCCTGGACGCGTGTGACGCCCAACTCAACGCCTGCGTGCTGCTGGATGTGCGCATGCCCGGCATGGGCGGGTTGAATGTGCAGGAAGAAATGCGCGCGCGTGAGCTGAACCTGCCGGTCATTTTCGTCAGTGGTCATGCAGACGTGCCGATTGTGGTGCGCGCATTCAAAGCCGGTGCTCATGACTTTATCGAAAAACCATACAACGAACAGTTGTTGCTGGACAGCGTGCAACAGGCGCTGGGCAGCTTCGATGCAAGCCGCTCCGGCAGCCAGGGTCATGCACAATTGCAGGCCCGCTTGCTCACGCTGACGCCACGCGAGCGCGACGTGTTGCTGCCGTTGGTGCAGGGTTACACCACCCGCGAAATCGCCGAGCAACTGGGCGTGAGCGCAAAAACCGTGGATCTGTACCGGTCTCGGGTCATGAAGCGCATGCAGGCCGACCACCTGCCAGATCTGGTGGGCATGGCCATAGTGGCCGGGATCGTGGACCCACTAAAGCTGCGTTGAGCACAGAACACTTGACTCAGGACAGGACGCTGTCGTGCCTGGGGAGAGATCCTGTATTTGATTTTACGGACGGCACCGCCAGTCGTGGGCCACGTGAAATTCTGCCGACCTGAACCTGAGAAAACCATGAGCTATCCGATCCTGCTGACCCTGCACCTGTTCGCTGCCCTGATCTTCATTGGTACGGTGTTTTTCGAAGTGCTGATCCTCGAAAGCGTGCTCAAGAAGATACCGGCCAAGGCGATGATTCTGGTCGAGCGGGGCATTGCGCTACGCGCTCGAAAGCTGATGCCATGGGTCTTGCTGACGCTGTTCGGCGCCGGGCTGGGCATGGTCTGGCAGCGCTATCTGCCACTTCTGGCCACGCCGCTGGCGTCTTCTTTCGGCACCTTGCTTGCGCTGAAAATCCTACTTGCCATCAGCGTATTGGGGCACTTTCTCACGGCCATGTTTCTGCTGAAAAGCGGGCGTATGAATGCACGTTACTCGCGCGTTATTCATATCAGTCTGTTCTGCCACATGGTCGGAATCGTGATCCTGGCCAAGGCAATGTTCTACTGGCAGGGCTGATCGTCTTGCGCACGGTTACGATGGACTGACGCAAAGGTTCAACGGGACAGCAGGCCGTGCTCCATCGCGTATTTAACCAGACCTGCCGGTTTGTCTACGTTGAGCTTGCGCCTGATGCTCAAACGATGGGTTTCAACCGTGCGCACGCTGATAGCAAGTTCCCGGGCAATGGTCTTGTTATTCAAACCCTGTGCCAGGCCGATGAGCACTTGGCTTTCCCGAGGAGTGAGTTCGGTTTCATCTGGTTTCCTGGTGGCCAGTTTGAGGGCCACTTCGGCGCTGTAAAACGTCCCGCCGGTAGCGATTGCCTCGATGGCCGCAATGATTTCCTTTGACGGTGCGTTTTTCAGCACATAACCACTGGCGCCTGCCCGAATGGAGGTCGCGATGTACTCATGGTTGTCATACATGCTCAGAATGAGGATTTTGATGTCCGGGTACTGAATGCGCAGCAGTCGTGTCAGTTCCAGGCCATTCATGTCTTTCAAGCCGATGTCGACCAGCAGAATGTCGGGTGAGACGCGGCCGCAAAGATCGAGTGCCTGAGCCCCATTCTCGGCCTCGCCGACCACGTCGAAGGAAGGCCGGACACCCAGCAATGCGCGTATGCCATCACGCACTAAAGAGTGATCGTCCACCAACGCAATACGGATGGGGTATGAGGTATTCATGGTCGCGCTCTGATTGTTTTCAGGGTTATTTTGGGCGTGTTGTTATTGAACTCTACGCGAGTGAGCGAAGGCGGGTGGGTAGGGTAATGATCAGTTCACTTCTGCCAGGGGTCGACGACAGACTGAAATGGCCGTTGAAGTGATCGACGCGCTCGCGAATGTTGCGCAAGCCTATTCCACCGTGGATCTCTTCAAGCCGGTTGATATTGAACCCGACGCCATCATCGCACACCGATAACCTGACCTGAGCGGGATCCCCCTCCAGATCAATGTATACGGTCTTCGCTTTGGCGTGACGTTCGATGTTGGTCAGCGCCTCCTGCAGGATCCTGAACAGTGCCACGGGGGCGCCATCGACCAGTTGGACGTCGCCGAGGTTGTTTTCATAGTGAAGGGTCAAACCGCTTCGCAGTTCGAACTCTGTCACCAGTTGGGCGACGGCGGCGGCCAGCCCCAGTGTGTCGAGCAACGAAGGGCGAAGATCATGAGAAATACTCCGAACTTCGCCGATTGCATCCGCAAGCCGACCTATTCCTTGACGAAGGATGTCCTGGCCTTTTTCGCGTCCGGCCTCCAGTTCGAGGGCGGCCAGTTCAAACTGAAATTTGATTGAAACCAACACCTGGCTGATGCCGTCGTGCAGTTCGCGCGAGAGCCGTGATCGCTCTTCTTCTTGGAGACTCACAATGCGTTGAGTCAAACCTTGCAGCTTTTTATCGGCCAAACGGTGTTCGCTGGCGTTCAAGGTCAGCCCGCACGCGAAGACCAGCAACACGGCGACGAGGGCTACGACACCGATAGCGAGCATGGTGGTGTAGATCTCTCGGGCAACTTCTTCGCGTGCCTGATGGGTGGCGCGCTCGACGTCCTCAAGATAAATCCCGGTGCCCAGCATCCAGCCCCAGCGGTCGAGCATCACGACGTACGCCAGTTTGTCGGTGACGTGTCCGGTCGAGGGCTTTTCCCATGCGTAATGCTGAAACCCGTCGCCGGACTGCGCGCTTTTCAGCAGCGCCTGAATCACTGGTAAACCATGGGGGTCGGTCATGCTCCACAAATCTTTGCCCACCAGCGCAGCCTGACGAGGGTGCATCAGGCTGCGGCCGTTATGGTCATAAACGAAGAAATAGCCGTTGATGCCAAAACTTAGCTTTGCCAGCTCATCAAGGACTTTTTGCTTGGTTTGCTCATCGTCCCGACCGCTCTCATACACCGGGGCAAGCGCGCTCATCGCCATTTCTACGTAGTTTTTCAGCTCCGCACGTTTACTGGCCAGAATGCTGTCTTCAATCAGTTGCGCTTGCTGTTCACCCAGACGCTGGTTTTGGAAGATGACCAGCGCGCTGATGACTGCGACAGCCAATATCAGCGGGAGGATGCCCAGGGCGACGATTTTGTATTTGAGTTGCATGACGAGTGAAATCCAGGCTGACGGGGTTGCCTATAGAGGGCTAGATACCGATTGTCGAGCGACGTGACGGCACATGGTAGCCGCGCAAGGCGGCAATTGACCCGCGTAGTTCTACGTAGAAGCCTTAGTAGTACTGCGGATGTTTATACCCGCGTAGTGCGCGGATAGTAGTTAAGCCCTTTTTTACGGGGCATAACAATAACAACTATCGCCGCAGGGCTACGTTCCTCGGCAGGAGACCCACAATGACTCGACTGACCAAACATCTTGCTTGGTTCGCCGTTGCCTGCTTGGGGGCAATTGCATTGGGTGTCGTCGCGCTGCGCCGCGGTGAAGCCATCAACGCACTCTGGATCGTGGTCGCCGCCGTGGCGATTTATCTGGTTGCCTACCGTTATTACAGCCTGTTCATCGCCACCAAAGTGATGCAACTGGACCCTAATCGCGCCACCCCTGCGGTTCTTAATAACGATGGTCTGGACTACGTGCCGACCAACAAACACATTCTTTTTGGTCACCACTTTGCGGCCATCGCGGGTGCTGGTCCTCTGGTCGGCCCCGTGCTTGCAGCGCAGATGGGGTACCTGCCCGGCACACTCTGGCTGATTGCCGGTGTGGTATTCGCCGGTGCGGTGCAGGATTTCATGATTCTGTTCCTGTCTACCCGTCGCAACGGTCGCTCGCTGGGCGAGATGGTTCGTGAAGAAATGGGCAGGGTGCCGGGCACTATTGCCTTGTTCGGTTGCTTCCTGATCATGATCATCATCCTCGCGGTGTTGGCGCTGATCGTGGTCAAGGCCCTGGCGGACAGCCCATGGGGCATGTTCACGGTGCTGGCGACGATCCCGCTTGCGATGTTCATGGGCGTCTATATGCGCTACATCCGCCCGGGTCGCATCGGTGAAATCTCGCTGATCGGTGTGATTTTGCTGCTGGCGTCGATCTGGACCGGCGGGCAGATTGCTGCGGATCCGGTCTGGTCCAAGGCGTTCACTTTCACCGGCATACAAATCACCTGGATGCTGGTCGGTTATGGCTTCGTCGCGGCGGTACTGCCGGTCTGGCTGTTGCTGGCACCCCGGGATTACCTGTCGACGTTCCTGAAAATCGGCACCATCGTTGCGTTGGCGATTGGCATCCTGATCATTGCGCCTGAGCTGAAAATGCCTGCGCTGACTCAGTTCACCGACGGCACCGGTCCGGTCTGGAAAGGCGCACTGTTTCCTTTCCTGTTCATCACCATTGCCTGCGGTGCGGTGTCCGGGTTCCACTCGTTGATCGCGTCGGGTACCACGCCGAAGCTGCTCGACAGTGAAGCCAACTCCCGTTACATCGGCTACGGCGCCATGCTCATGGAGTCCTTCGTGGCGATCATGGCCATGGTGGCGGCCTCGGTGATTGATCCGGGCGTGTACTTTGCGATGAACAGCCCGGCAGCGATTGTCGGCAGCGACCCCGTCACGGTTGCACAGACGATCAGCACGTGGGGCTTTGCCATCACTCCGGAAACGCTGATTGCAGTAGCCAAAGACATCGGTGAAACCACGGTGCTGGCCCGTGCTGGCGGGGCGCCGACCCTGGCGGTCGGTATCGCGCAGATCCTGCACCAGGTACTGCCGGGCAAAGACACCATGGCGTTCTGGTACCATTTTGCGATTCTGTTCGAGGCGCTGTTTATCCTCACCGCCGTGGACGCGGGGACCCGAGCCGGTCGGTTCATGCTTCAGGATTTGCTGGGTACCTTTGTACCGGCGCTTAAGCGTACAGAATCGTGGACTGCCAACCTGATCGCGACGGGCGGTTGCGTCGCGATGTGGGGCTACTTGCTCTATCAAGGCGTGATCGACCCATTGGGCGGGATCAACACCTTGTGGCCGCTGTTTGGCATCTCCAACCAGATGCTGGCCGGTATCGCGCTGATGCTCGCGACGGTCGTGCTGATCAAAATGAAACGCCAACGCTACATCTGGGTCACCATGCTGCCAGCGGTGTGGCTGTTGATCTGCACCACCATGGCCGGCTACATCAAGCTGTTCGACCCGAGCCCGGCCGTTGGTTTTCTGGCCTTGGCGACCAAGTACCGCACGGCCCTGGACGCCGGTCAGGTATTGGCCCCGGCCAAAACTATCGATCAGATGCAGCACGTGATCTTCAACGCGTACACCAACGCAACCCTGACCGCATTGTTCCTGTGCGTGGTGTTCAGCATCCTGTTCTATGCGATCAAGGTCGGTGTGGCGGCGTGGGGCACCACAGAGCGTACGGACAAAGAAGCGCCATTCCAGGCGCTGCCGGACGCACGATGAGCCCGGGTTTCAACGGAGGAACTGCCTATGTTCAATGACCTGAGTCGCCTCGGGAAATACCTCGGTCAGGCTGCACGCTTGATGGTGGGCATGCCTGACTATGACAACTACGTCGAGCATATGCAGATTACGCATCCCGATAAGCCGGTAATGACCTATGAAGCGTTCTTTCGGGAGCGCCAGGAGGCTCGTTACGGTGGCAAAGGTGGCCCGAAGTGCTGCTGAACCTCTGATGGATTGTCGTATTTGACCTCGCGCGCCACGCCTTGTCGTGGCGCGTTGCGTTGAGGGACAAACTGACAGGAAGCGCTTCCCGCAGACAATTGTGGACCCGGTGCAACGCCGCGAGCAGTCCAGTTTTTTTGGAGACGGGCGGTTCACTGACCCAGATCAACCGTCGCAAAATTCAGCCTGTTATAAATATCAGCCTATGCTGCACATGAAATTCGGGTTTCGGGTCGACAAAAGGGGTGAGGTTTGCTCCGTGAATGGCGTTGACGTTCAGAAAGTACCAGCCCCGGTTGACGTGCCGACAGGGAGCCCAATGTGATGGTTTACGCCTTAGTTTAGGAGTGACATTAGTGAAAGCTCTCGTTTATCAAGGTCCTGGCCAGAAATCCTGGGAGGACAAAGCAAGCCCTGTCATCGAAAAGCCTACTGACGCTGTTGTGCGAATCCTGCACACCACCATCTGCGGTACTGATCTGCACATCCTTAAAGGTGATGTTCCCGCCGTCACAAAAGGACGCACGCTGGGCCATGAGGGCGTGGGCGTAGTGGAGGAGGTCGGTTCGGCTGTCCGCAACTTCAAGAAGGGCGATCACGTACTTATTTCGTGTGTCACCTCCTGCGGTAGTTGCGCCAACTGTAAGCGTCAGCTGTATTCGCACTGTGCCGATGGCGGCTGGATTCTCGGCCACTTGATTGACGGTACCCAGGCGCAACAGGTACGCATTCCGCACGCGGACAACAGCCTGTACCCGATTCCTGCTGGTGCCGACGAAGAAGCGCTGGTGATGTTGAGCGATATTTTGCCCACCGGCTTTGAGATCGGCGTGCTGTCGGGCAAGGTCAAACCGGGTGATTCAGTGGTCATCGTGGGCGCGGGTCCGGTCGGACTGGCGGCATTGCTCACGGCCCAGTTTTATTCCCCTGCCACCCTGATTGTGGTGGATGCCGATCCAAATCGGCTAGAAGTTGCCAAGCGATTCGGCGCCACCCACACCATTGACATCAATGTGGAGAATGCTGTCGATCGAATCTTCGCATTGACCGATGGGGTGGGTGTGGATGTTGCCATCGAAGCCGTGGGCATTCCTGCCTCCTTCGATACCTGTCAGCAAGTGATTGCACCGGGTGGGCATATCGCCAACGTGGGTGTGCATGGCAAAAGTGTCGAGCTGCACCTGGAAAAACTGTGGATTCAAAACATCAATATCTCCACCGGTCTGGTCAACACCAATACCACGCCGATGTTATTGAAAACGGTGCAATCCGGAAAAATCGAGCCGGGCCAACTCATCACTCATCGCTTCAAACTTGACGACATCCTCGAGGCATATGAGGTGTTCGCCAACGCGGCCAAAGAAAAGGCTATCAAAGTGATTCTGTCTCAATAACGCGTCTTCGATCACTGCCCGATACCAAGGAAATCGTATGGATGATCAGGCACGCGTCACAGTGGGCACGTCCGCCGAGGGCTTGTTGCTTGTGATGAACGCAGGTTCTTCAAGCATCAAGTTTTCCATCTATCCATCCAGTCTGGATGATCAAGGACAACCCGTGGCCCGCGGTCACGGCAGTCTGGAGAGGCAGGGCAACGTATACCAGTTACGCTTTCGCGAGGTCGCCGGTGACGTGGATGTCGAGGAGCAGTGGCCGCAGTCGGATGAGTCGGTCACCGACGAGACGTTGGGTCGCCTGGTTGAATGGATCGAACGCTACACCGGTGACACGCTGGTTGCCGCGGGCCACCGGATCGTTCACGGAGGCGAACGAAAGCAGGTCGCCGCCTTGATCAATGCGACGGTATTGAGCGAAATGGAAGCGCTGATACCGATCGCACCCTTGCATCAGCCCCTGTGTCTGGCGCCCGTGCGGTATCTGGCGCGCGAGCACCCTCGACTGCCGCAAGTGGCGTGTTTCGATACTGCGTTTCACCACTCTCTGGATCGCCTGGAAACACTGTATGGACTTCCCCGCGCCTTGAGCGAGGAGGGTATACGTCGTTATGGGTTCCATGGTCTTTCCTACGAATACATTGCGAGTGTCTTGCCGGGCTACGATTCACGTGCGGCGGCGGGTCGGACCATCGTCGCCCACCTCGGTAATGGCGCGAGTTTGTGTGCCCTGCGCGGGGGACTCAGTTGCACCACCAGCATGGGTTTTACCACGCTGGACGGCATCCTTATGGGCACTCGCCCAGGCCATCTGGATCCTGGCATCCTGCTGTACCTCTTACGCGAGCGAGGCATGACGGTTCAGGCGCTTGAGCATTTGCTTTATCACGAGTGTGGCGTGCTGGGTGTCTCTGGCGGAATTTCCAGTGACATGCGTGAACTGTCTGCCAGCCAAGCCCCGGAAGCCAAAGAGGCGATTGATGTCTATGTGCGCACCATCGTGCGCGAAATAGGGGCGTTTGCTGCCGTGTTGGGCGGGCTTGATGCGCTGGTGTTTACCGGCGGCATCGGCGAACACGCGGCCGCTATACGTGCCAGCGTTATCGAGGGCTGCGCCTGGCTCGGGCTGGAGATCGACGAGCGGGCCAACCGGGAGCACGGGCCCTGCCTGTCGCACCCCGGCAGTCGCGTGGCGGCCTGGGTGATTCCCACCGATGAAGACAACGTAATTGCACGTCATACCTTGCAATTGCTGCACGCCGGCACCGAATTTCTGGCGGCAAAAAAGAAAACTGAAAGTTATTGAATTAACCACTCCCTATACGTTCCATTCCTGAGTCGTCGAGCGGTTGTCTGTCAGCCCGCGGATACGAATGGATTGCCAACACAACGATATAAGGAGAAAGCGATGAAGCAGTTGAAAGTGGCTTCCAGCATTGCTGCACAGGCCTGTTTTCTGACCTCGCGACACGTTGTGGGTTTTGATCAGACTGATTTGACCGACATTGCCGCCGCCGTTCTCACGACGGAAGACGTGCGCAATGGAATGATCGAGGTGATCAGTAATTCCGGATTCGATATTCCTATTTTCTTTGCGGTTACCGCGCAGGACAAGTTCTCTCGTAATACGCTCCCCGGCATTGAAGATGTGTTGTTGCAGATCAGTGGCGTGTTCGATTTGGGCAGCGACAAGGCCGAGTTCTATGGCGATAAGCTGGAAACTGCTGCCCGTCAGTATGAGGAGAATCTGCTCCCGCCTTTTTTCGGTGCGCTCAAGCGCTATGAGGAACGTGGCAACTCAACGTTTGCTTGCCCCGGTCACCAAGGCGGACAGTTCTTTCGCAAGCACCCTGCCGGGCGTCAGTTCTTTGAGTTTTTTGGAGAGACGCTGTTTCGCTCCGACCGCTGTAACGCCGATGTAGAAATGGGGGATCTGCTGATCCACGAAGGCGTGGCGCTGGCTGCCCAGCAACGCGCGGCTCAGATTTACAACGCAGATAAAACTTACTTTGTCCTTAATGGCACCTCGGCGTCGAACAAGGTCGTGACCAATGCGCTGCTGACGCCCGGGGATGTGGTGCTGTTCG
This sequence comes from Pseudomonas sp. ASL8, assembly GCF_056680355.1. NCBI lineage: Bacteria > Pseudomonadati > Pseudomonadota > Gammaproteobacteria > Pseudomonadales > Pseudomonadaceae > Pseudomonas > Pseudomonas sp. ASL8. The sequence goes on from NZ_CM155278.1 coordinate 4,192,732, forward strand.
ATCGAAATAACCACAAGTCGGTGCATCAAGGCGCTTTATTCCAGGCGGGCGCCACGCCGCTTTATCTGGAAACCGCACGCAACCCCTACGGTTTTATCGGCGGTATCGATGCGCACTGTTTTGACGAAACGTACCTGCGTGAGCGTCTGCAGGAAATCATGCCCGAAAAAGCCGCTGCACCAAGGCCGTTCCGGCTGGCGGTGATTCAGCTGGGGACCTATGACGGTACGATTTATAACGCCCGTCAGGTAGTCGACAAGATAGGCCATCTCTGCGACTACATTCTGTTCGACTCGGCCTGGGTGGGCTATGAGCAATTCATTCCCATGATGCGCGACTGCTCGCCCATGTTGCTGGAGCTGGGTCCTGACGACCCCGGCATTTTTGTGACGCAATCGATTCACAAACAACAGGCCGGTTTCTCTCAAGCATCGCAAATCCACAAAAAAGACCGTCACATTAAAGGGCAGGATCGCTACTGCAATCACCATCGCCTCAATAACGCTTTCATGGCGCAGGCGTCGACCAGTCCGTTCTATCCGCTGTTTGCCTCGCTCGATGTCAATGCCCGCATGCACAGCGGCCGCAGCGGCCTGCGTTTGTGGAGCGAGTGCGTACGCGCCGGTATTGAGGCGCGCAAGTTGGTGATGGACAACTGCACATTGATCAGACCGTTCGTGCCGCCGACTATCGATGGCAAATACTGGCAGGATTATTCCACCGACGAAATTGCCAGCAACCTCAAGTTCTTTATGTTCCACCCCGATGAACGCTGGCATGCGTTCGAGGGGTATAACGAGCAGCAATACTTTATTGACCCGTGCAAGTTGTTGTTCACCACGCCGGGCATTGATGCGGTCACCGGCCAATACACAAGCTTCGGGATCCATGCTGGCATCCTGGCGACTTTCCTGCGTCAGAACGGGATCGTGCCGGAGAAAAGCGACCTGAACTCGATTCTGTTTCTGCTTACGCCCGCCGAAGACAAAGCCAAGATGCACCACCTGGTGGCTCAGATCGCCCGGTTCGAGCGGTTTATCAAAGACGACGCGCCGTTGAGCAGTGTATTGCCCGGTATTTATGCCGCGCACGAAGCCCGTTACAACGGTTACACCATCGTTCAGTTGTGCCAGGAAATGCACACCCTGTATGCGCAGCATGACGTCAAGCAGTTGCAGAAAGAGATGTTCCGGCAGTCGCACATGCCCGTAATCGCAATGGGCCCGCGCGACGCCAATCTTGAGTTCATCCGTGGCAACGTTGAGCTCATTCCTCTGGAAAGCGCGCAAGGGCGTATCGCCACAGAGGGCGCGTTGCCTTATCCGCCAGGCGTACTGTGCGTGGTGCCCGGCGAGGTCTGGGACGGTGCGGCGCTGAAGTACTTCCTCGCACTCCAGGACGCTATCAATCAGTTCCCGGGGTTCACCCCAGAGTTACAGGGCGTGTACCTGAAACAGGAAGACGATGGCCGCCTGCGGGCTTACGGCTACGTCCTCAAGCAGTAACGACTCATCACCGTGGACGCCCACCAATCGGTGAGGCGTATCGATTAAACATGTCGTCGTTTCGGGCTGTAAAAAGGGGTGGAACATGGGAACTGCAGTTAAAAAGATGAGTGTGGTGCAGCTGACCGTGCTGACGGCCGTCAACATGCTCGGGTCGGGCATTGTCATGCTGCCCAGCAAGCTGGCACAGGTCGGGACGATATCGATTTTTTCCTGGATCGTGACCGCGCTGGGCTCATTGGCACTGGCGTATGCGTTTGCCAAGTGTGGGCGCTTCAGCCGCAAGGCTGGCGGTATGGGGGGGTATGCCGAGTACGCATTCGGGCGTTCGGGCAACTTCATGTCTAACTACACCTATGGCGTATCGCTGCTTATCGCCAACATTGCAATCGCTATTACGGCGGTGGGCTACTCGGTCGTTCTGTTCAAAACATCGCTGTCACCCGTTGCCACTGCAATAGCCGCTATCGCGCTGCTCTGGGTGACGATGTTTGCCAACTTCGGGGGGGCAAGGATCACCGGTCGGATTGGCAATATCACCATTTGGGGGGTCATCCTGCCGGTTGTCGTCCTTTCGATAATCGGCTGGTTCTGGTTCGACTTCTCAACCTATCGAGCTGCCTGGAACCCTCATAACATGCCGTTTATGGAGGCAGTAGGGGCCTCTATCTCGATCACCTTGTGGGCTTTCCTGGGGCTCGAGTCGGCGTGTGCCAACACCGATGCCGTCGAGAACCCGGAGCGTAATGTGCCGATTGCCGTGCTGGGGGGAACCTTGGCTTCAGCGGTGATCTACATCGTCTCGACCAACGTGATTGCCGGGATGATTCCCAATGCCGAGCTGGTCAGCTCGACTGCGCCCTTTGGTCTGGCGTTCGCCACGATGTTTACGCCTCTGGTGGGCAACATTGTCATGGGCCTGATGATTGTGGCCTGTATTGGTTCGTTGCTGGGATGGCAGTTCACCATTGGCCAAGTGTTCAAGAGCTCGGCGGATGTCGGGTACTTCATGAAAATCTTCGGCAAGGTGACCAAAACCGACACGCCTGTCGCCGGCATGCTCGTATTGCTGGCATGCCAGACAGCGTTGTCGTTCATGACGATCAGCCCGGACCTGAGCGGGCAGTTCGACCGACTCGTCAACCTGGCGGTGGTGACCAATCTGGTCCCCTATCTGATGTCCATGGCAGCCTTGATGACAATTCAACAAGCCGCAAACGTAACCCCGCGCCAGGCGTTACTGGCTAATATTGTCGCTTACATTGCCGCAGCCTACAGTTACTACGCACTCTTCAGCGCCGGTGCAGACGCGATGATGCTGGGTGGCATTGTGACAATGTTGGGTTGGACATTGTACGGTACTGTTTCCCGACGTTTTATGAAGGACGGGAGCCCTCATCCAGTCGGCGAAAAGCTACCGGTTTGATAATCAAGGAACACTGAAGGGCAGTAGACAGTGTGCAACTGTCTTCTACAGTCAGACTGCTCTCGGGCAGTCTGTTTGCAATCGACCTGCTGTTGCGGAAAACGTCTACAACGCCGTCCTATGGAGTCGTCATGTATATTTTCAACCCGCTGCTGTCCAGCGCTGATAACCCGTCAGCCGTACCGATCGCGTCGCCTGAACTTAACGACGTCGGTCCACTCTCAGCCGACCTGCTTGATCGCATGCACCGTTACTGGCTCGCCGCCAATTACCTGTGTGTCGGGCAGATTTACCTCAAGGCCAACGCGCTGTTGCGCGAGCCCCTGACTGCCGAGCACATCAAGCCGCGCCTGCTGGGACACTGGGGAACATCGGCGGGTCAGAACTTCATCTACGTGCACTTGAACAGGCTCATCAGTGAGCAGCATGTCGAGATGGTTTATATCTCTGGGCCCGGACATGGCGGCCCTACACTCAATGCCTGCGCCTGGCTGGAGGGCACTTACAGCGAGGTGCATGCTGAGATAACGCCGGACGAGGCGGGCATGTTGCGGTTTTTCCGCAGCTTCTCCACGCCGGGCGGCGTGCCCAGCCACTGTGGTCCGCACACGCCCAATTCCCTGCATGAGGGCGGCGAACTGGGTTATTCGCTGGTGCATGCCTTCGGCGCTGCGTTTGACAATCCCGAGTTGCTGGTGACCTGCGTGATTGGTGATGGCGAGGCCGAGACCTGTCCACTGGAGGGCAGCTGGAAGAGCATCCGTTTTCTCAATCCTCGCAACGATGGTGCGGTGTTGCCGATTTTGCACCTCAATGGTTACAAAATCTCAGGCCCTACCGTGGAAGCGCGCACGGACGATGCCGACCTTGTCGAGCTGTACCGTGGACGCGGTTATGAACCGATTATTGTCGCGGGCGACGATTTGCCAGGCATGCACCAACGTTTCGCGGCGGCCCTGGACGCGTCCTACGCCAGCATACGTAACATCCAGCGCCGTGCTCGGAGCGAGGGGCTGGCCCAGCGCTTGCGTTGGCCGATGATTATTTTGCGCAGCCCCAAAGGCTGGACCGGGCCGAAGGTGGTCGATGGTCTGCCGGTCGAAGGCACGTTCCGCGCGCATCAGGTGCCACTGGCCAATGTGATCCAGAACCCACAACACCTGGCCCAGCTCGAGGCCTGGATGCGCAGCTATTCGCCACAGACGCTGTTTGATGACAACGGTGCGTTGGTGCCTGAGCTGCAAGCACTGACCCCGCCAGCCGCGTTGCGTATGGGCGCTGTTCCTCACGTCAACGGCGGGCGGGTGCTTACGGCGCTGGACTTGCCAAACTTTGCCGACTATGGCCTGGAAGTGCCAGGGCCAGGCGAGGTGATTGCTGAGGCGCCGCGCAAGCTGGGCGAATACCTGCGTGACGTGATTCGCTTCAACCCTGCCAACTTTCGCGTGTTCGGGCCGGATGAAACCAACTCCAACCGACTCAATGCGGTGTTTGAAGCCACCAACCGAACCGCTGCGGGACCGGTACTCGAAATCGACGATCACCTCGCGCCCAATGGCCGGGTGATGGAGGTGCTCAGTGAGCATTTGTGCGAGGGCTGGCTGGAGGGTTATCTGCTCACGGGGCGCCACGGCATGTGGTCGACCTATGAGGCCTTCGCCCAGGTCGTCGACTCAATGGTGACGCAACATGCCAAATGGTTGCAGCAAAGTCGCGAGTTTCAGTGGCGCCGCCCGTTGGCCTCGCTCAATGTGCTGCTCACCAGCCATGCCTGGCGCAACGACCATAATGGTTTCAGTCATCAGTCCACGGGCTTTGTCGACAATGTGTTGCAACGTCGTTCCGACGTGGTGCGGGTGTACTACCCGCCGGACTCCAACTGCCTGGTCAACGTGTTCGACCACTGCTTGCGCAGCCGTAATTACGTGAACGTGGTGACCTGCGGCAAGCAGCCGGACTTCCAGTGGCTGGATTTCGACGCCGCGCTGAAGCATTGCTCTCAAGGCGCATCGATCTGGAATTTCGCCAGCAGCGATGAGGGTGATGATCCTGATGTGGTGTTAGCGTGTGCGGGCGATGTACCGACCACCGAGGCGGTGGCGGCCGCATGGTTGCTGCAAAAGCATGTGCCCGGCATTCGCGTACGGCTGGTCAATGTCGTGGACCTGTGCATCCTCAGCAACCCGGAAACGCGCCCTCACGGTATGGACCATGGGTCGTTTGAAGCGTTGTTCACCCGCGATGCGCCGGTGATGTTCGCCTTCCACGGTTCTACCTGGGTCATCCACTCCATGGTGCATGGCCGGGCCAACGAAGCCCGCTTCCATGTTCGCGGTTTTTCTGACCGGGGCACCACGACTACGCCGTTTGACATGGTGGTGCTTAACCAGATGAGTCGCTACCAACTGGCTATCGACGCATTGAGTCATGTGCCGCGCCTGCGTGCTCATAGCCAGGACGCAGTGAGTTACTTCGAAAGCCAATTGCGCAAGCATCACACGTACATTCGCGAGCACTTCGAGGACCTTCCCGAGATTCGCAATTGGCACTGGACCGCTGACTTCAGCCAGCCGGACAGCCCGCCGCCATTAGCCAAGGGGCATGTCAGAGGCCAGCTCTTTACCGATGCCTGAGCGGTTTCGACATCCGGTCACGCTTGAGGTGTGGCCGAACCCCAGTTGTCCCCAGTTCGTATAAGGGCCAGTCCATGCAGTCTCCTTGCAACGATCTTGATCCGAGCTTTCAAACCCTGCGCCAACTGGCGTTTGATCAGTCCATCCGTTGGTCGTGTCTGAATGATGATATCTGGCGCAGTCTCGACCATGAATTATGGGAACTGACCCACAACCCTTGTGTGGTGCTCAACGCGGTTTCCGACCAGAAGATCAACGTCCTGCTGGGCAACAGTCATTTTCATGCGCGGGTTACCCGCATCGCCGAGATCCATCGGGATATCCTCGCTCAGCCCTCATGGTTCGAGCGCGAACACCCAGACGCTGATTTGCATCAAGTGGCCTACTTCTCCATGGAGTACATGCTCAGCGAGGCACTGCCGATTTACTCGGGGGGGCTGGGCAATGTCGCGGGCGACCAGTTGAAAGCCGCCAGCGACCTGGGTGTTCCGGTGGTGGCTGTCGGCATGCTTTGGCAGCAAGGGTATTTCCGCCAGGAAATCGGTTTTCAGGGTGACCAACAAGCCTTGTACCCGGTCAATGACACGCGCCAATTGCCGGTGGAGCCCTTGTTGCGCCCGGATGGCAGCTTGTTACGTCTGTCCGTGCAATTGCCAGGTCTGACGGTCTGGGTACGGGGTTGGCAGGCAACGGTGGGGCGTAATAAATTATTGCTGCTCGACAGTAACGACCCGGCCAATCCACCCCCGTTCCGGCTGATCACCGGTGAGCTGTATGGCGGCGATGTGGAGATGCGTCTTCGCCAGGAGGTGGTGCTGGGTATTGGTGGATGGCGTTTGCTGGAGGCCGCAGGCTACACGCCGGATGTCTGTCATCTAAACGATGGCCACGCCGCTTTCGCTGCGCTTGAACGGGCCCGCAGCTACATGCAAGCGAACAACGTCGGGTTCGATGTCGCGATGACCGCCACCCGTGCCGGTAATGTGTTCACCACCCATACACCGGTCGAGGCTGGTTTTGACCGTTTCCCCCCGGAGTTGATCGGCAAATACCTGGGGCGCTATGTCGAAACTGAACTGGGCCAGCCGTTGTCGGCCATTCTGGCGCTGGGACGGCAGAACGCTGGCGATGCGCAAGAACACTTCAATATGGCGTTCCTGGCGACGCGTTGTGCGGGTGCGGTCAATGCAGTGAGCCGCCTGCATGGGGTAACCAGCCGGCACATTTTCCAGGGTTTGTTTCCACGCTGGCCCCGTGATGCCGTACCGATCGGGCACGTGACCAATGGCGTTCACTTGCCGACATGGGTATCACTCGAAGCCGAGTCGCATTGGCAAGCCTTGCACGGGGGGGATTTGCCTTGGCGCGGCACCAGTGAGTCGCGGGTCAGCGAGTTGCTGGAGCAGGTCGATGATGGGCATATCTGGCGTTTGCGCGAGCAGGCCAGGACGCTGTTGTTCGAGTTCGTTCGCACCAATCTGGCACGCAGCGAGGCCATTCACGGTGCCTCACTGGAGGCCATCGAGTCGGCGGGTGCCTTGTTCAATCCGCAGGTATTGACGCTGGGCTTTGCCAGGCGCTTTGCCTCGTACAAACGGCCTAACCTGTTGTTGCAGGACCCCGACCGGCTGCTGCGCATTCTCAACCATCCAACCCGGCCGGTGCAGTTGCTCATCGCCGGCAAGGCGCATCCGGCTGACATCGTCGGGCAGCAGATGATTCGTGACTGGTACGCGTTCATTCGCCGTCCGGAGGTCAACGGGCGTGTGGCTTTCCTCGAAGACTACGATATGCGCGTGGCACGCCATTTGGTGCAGGGGGTCGACGTTTGGGTCAACACCCCACGCCGTCCGTGGGAGGCCAGCGGCACCAGCGGGATGAAAGTCCTCGCCAACGGTGGATTGAACCTGTCCCAGCTCGATGGCTGGTGGGCCGAAGCATGCTCAGAGGAGGTGGGCTGGGGGGTTGGCGATGGCGCCGAGCATACTGACGATTACGACAGTGTCGACGCTACCCAGCTCTATTCGTTGCTTGAGGATGAGGTGGTGCCTGCCTTTTATGAGCGCGATGCAGAGGGCATTCCCAGGCAATGGATCCGGCGCATGCGCTGCAGCATGGGAGCGCTGGTGACACAGTTTTCCGCTGATCGGGCCGTACGCGACTATACCCAATATTATTATTTGCCCGCCGCAACGGCCTACCGGGCGCGCGCGGCGGACGAAGGCCGACTGGCCGTGCAACTCACTCGTGGGCGCGAGGATCTGAGTGTTCGTTGGGCTCATATCCGCTTTCTGCACCTGGACATGCACCAGCAGGAGGGTCATTACGCTGCAGCGTTACACATGGACCTTGACGGACTGTCCCCGGACCAGTTGCGCGTGCAACTGTATGCCGAAGGCCTGGCGGGTGCGCCCGCTGATGTTCAGGACATGGTGGTCGACCCGATGGCACTGCCTGGAGGTGTTTTGATCTATCGCGCCGAGGTGCCTGATGATCGTCCCGCGCTGGCTTACACCGCGCGCGTGATCGTCAATGACGCCACTGGGCTGGCGGTCCCGCTGGAGGTCGGGCTCATCGCCTGGCAGCGTTAACGTGCTGTTCACCGCGCCAGCCTACAGGCGCTGAACGTCCCATACCGAGGCCTGCGCTTGCAGGCTTCGAGTCACCTTTTTATCTGACTGGAAGACGCTATGTCCCTTGATCAGCAAAATCGCCTTGGCATGAAAGCACTGCTTATCCATGAAGATCTTGCGGCCAATACGGCGGCGGGCCGCGCCGTCAGGCAGCTGGCGCAAGAGCTGGAAAAACGCCAGGTTGAGGTCCTGCTGGCACAGTCGGCGCTGGATGCCGCGATCCTGATTCACTCAGACCCGATGGTGCAATGCGTGTTGCTTGATTGGGAGTTGGCCCTCGACGACAGCCATGCAATCGCCAACAGCGTATTGGATGCTGTGCGTGAGCGCAGCGAGACGCTGCCGATTTTTCTGTTGGCTGATCGCAACAGTGCCGCGACCATCCCGCTTGACGCCATGCAGAAATCAGATGACTTCATCTGGCTGCTGGAAGACACCACCGCGTTTATCAGCGGGCGCATTGTCGCCGCGATTCAGCGTTACCGTGAGGCCGTGCTGCCACCGATGTTTGGTGCGCTGGTGCGCTTCTCGCAAGTGTACGAATACTCTTGGCACACGCCGGGACATACCGGCGGTACAGCGTTCCTGAGGTCGACGGTAGGTCGGGCTTTTTTCGATTTTTTTGGCGAGAACCTGTTCCGTTCGGACTTGTCGATTTCAGTGGGCGAACTGGGCTCATTACTTGATCATTCTGGTCCCATCGGCGCCAGCGAAGTGTACGCAGCGAAGGTCTTCGGCGCTCATCGCACGTATCACGTCACCAATGGTTCATCGACCTCCAATCGGGTGATCCTGATGGCCAGCGTCACGCGTGACCAGGTGGCGTTGTGTGATCGCAACTGCCACAAGTCGGTCGAGCACGCCATGACCATGTCCGGGGCGATTCCGACCTACCTGATTCCCTTGCGAAATCACTACGGTCTGATCGGGCCGATACCTCCCCAGCGCCTGAGCCCCGAGGCCGTGCGCGACGCCGTGGCGAGCAATCCACTGGTGCGTGACGGGGTGGACCCGACACCGATGCACGCGATTGTCACCAACTCCACCTACGACGGCCTTTGTTACAACGTGACCCGGGTCGAGGCGTTGCTCGGCCAAAGCGTCGACCGTCTGCATTTCGACGAAGCCTGGTTCGGTTATGCGCGCTTCAACCCGATCTACCGCGAGCGTTTCGCCATGCACGGCGAGCCAGCCGACTACAGCGCGGACAGGCCGACAGTGTTTGCGACCCAATCCACACACAAGTTGCTGGCGGCGCTGTCCCAGGCCTCGATGATCCACGTTCGCGATGGTCGTCGGCCTATCGAACATGCGCGGTTCAACGAGGCGTTCATGATGCATGCCTCGACCTCGCCGAATTACGCAATCATCGCCTCCAACGATGTCAGTGCGGCAATGATGGACGGCCCTGGTGGCAAAGCCCTGACGGGCGATGCGATTCGCGAGGCGATTGCTTTTCGACGCATGGTGCCTCGACTCAACGAAGAGTTCCAGGCCCGGGGCGAGTGGTTTTTCAATGTCTGGCAGCCGGACACCGTCATCGATCCCGAGAGTGGCGAAGTGGTGCCTTTCCATACTGCCGATGAGGCCTTGCTGGCGAGTGACCCTGAGTGCTGGGTGCTAAAACCCAATGCAGCCTGGCATGGTTTCGGTGACATCGAAGACGGCTACTGCATGCTTGACCCGATCAAAGTGTCGATCACCACACCCGGGATATTGCCCGGTGGCGGCATGAGCCAGCAGGGCGTTCCTGCGGTGGTGCTCAGCGCCTACCTGGACCGGCAGGGCATCGTGGTGGAGAAAACCACCGACTTCACCATTCTGTTCCTGTTCTCCATCGGTGTGACCAAAGGCAAGTGGGGTACATTGGTCAGCACCTTGCTGGACTTCAAACGTGACTACGACGCCAACGCGCCACTGGACAATGTGTTGCCAACGCTGATCGCCGCGCACCCGCAACGCTACCGTGACATGGGGCTGCGCACACTGTGCGACACCATGTTCCAGGCCATGTCCGAACTGCGCACCACTGAATCGATGTCTCGGGCATTCTCTACCTTGCCTGTGCCTCAATTCAGTCCGGTCGCGGCGTATGAGCAACTGGTGCGTGGCAATATCGAAGTCCTTACCCTCGAACAAATGGCGGGCCGCACCGTGGCGACCGGGGTAGTGCCATATCCGCCTGGCATCCCGCTGCTGATGCCTGGCGAGAGCGCAGGGGCGGCGGATGGTCCGATTCTCGGCTACCTCAAGGCGCTGCAAGAATATGACCTGCGCTTCCCGGGTTTCACCCATGACACCCACGGCGTCGAGGTGGAGGATGGGCGTTATTTAGTCCGATGCATTAAATAATCCCCAGAACGGACCGGGCGACAGGGAGGGCGGCTATGCTGAAATCATGGCTGCCAATCGCTATAGGCGCGCCGCTCGGTGCCGGCCTTGTTTCAGCTGATTAGCGCACGCTAAAAGGGGTTGGATCATGAAAGGTTTTCTGGTGATTTTCTTCACTCAGCAGAATCGTCGCTATCGCGGAAAAATGCTCGGTGACTGGGTCGTCGACCTGGCCAAGGAGCTGGGGCTGCGCGGCGCCACGTTGTCGACGGGCATAGAGGGGTTTGGCCATACAGGCCAGTTGCATTCAACGCACGTTTTTGAACTTGCCGATCAACCTATCGAAATTCGTCTGGCGATTAGCGAAGACGAGTGCGCGCGTCTTTTCGAGCGTCTGGAGGCCGAGGACATCTCCTTGTTCTACATAAAAGCGCCGATCGAGCTGGGGACTGTCGGCAAAAAATCCGACAAGCCCCTTAGTTGACGGGGAGTTCCAGCGTTGCGCAGAGACCGCCGCCCGTAAGGTTATCCAGACTTATCCGACCTCTCAGACGAACCGCAATCGTTTGTACAATCGTCAGTCCAAGCCCTGCGCCCTGGTCGTTACCTCGACTGTAAAAGCGCTCAAAGAGCCGCTCACGCTCCGCCTCGTTGATACCCGGACCCTGATCTTCGACAGCCAGCTGGAAGTGTCCATCGACTTTTGTCAGGCGGACGGTGATCAGGCCATGTTCCGGAGAAAAGTTCGCGGCGTTGGTCACCAGGTTATTAAGCGCGATGTTAATCGCCACTGGATCGGTGTGGGTGATGTAGGGGACATCGCTGACATCGAAAGACAGCTCAAGGCCCTTGCTCAGCAACCAGGGCGTCAGTTGAACCAGTCCCTCTCGCACAGTCGCCGTCAGGTCAACGGTTTGCAGGGGCGGTGCTATCGACTGGGGTTCAAGCCTGGCCATGGTCAGCAACTGGTTAACCAAACGGCTGGTGCGGTCTACACCGACGATCAGGTATTCGAGTGACTCTCGTTTTTCTTCCTCAGTGCCCGCTTCCAGCAAATTCTGCGCATGCACCCGAAGTACCGCCAACGGTGTACGCATTTCATGGGCCGCATCGGCAATGAAGCGTCGCTCTCGTCCCAACACCTCCTGGATTTGCGAAAGCATTCGATTCAGCGCCGCCTGCATGGGTTCGAGTTCGCTGGGCAGCGGCTCGATTTGCAGGGGCTCCAGGGAGCCGGAGTGTCGAGCGCGCAGGGTCGCGGCCAAATCAGCCAAGGGCTTGAGTCCCCAACCAATCGCCAGCCACATCACCGAGACGAGGATAAGGCTGCCCAACAGATTTGGCCAAAGGGTGTGCTGAACGATACGGTCGACCAGATCCGTTCGCACATCGTTACGCTCGCCGACCCAGATGTGCAGCCCGTACTGCACATCGTCGAGAATAAATGTTCGCCATTGATGATTTTTCAGGTCAACGACATCGCTGAACCCTGCCTGGGAAGGCGGGTGAGTAAAGGTGGGGGCGCTGGCAGTGTGTACCAACAGTTCGCCTTGATGATTCCATACTTGAAAAGCAATCTTGCTCTCATAGGGATGGCCATCGAGTTTGGGCGAGGCTTGACTGAGTGCCTGGTTAAAAGCCTGGTACAGCGCTGAGTGGTCCTTGCTGGCCATTGGCATGCGCATGACGCCTTGCAGCAGGCGAGCGTTCTGGGCTAGCTGCGCGTCATAGACTTCGGCAATTTCATGATTGCTGTCATGCAGGTTGAAGAAACTCATGATCAACAGGCCGACAAGCAACAGGCCAAGAATCAAGGTCATGGTGCGCTTTCTGATTGAGGTCATCGGCGCTCTTCAACCAGGTAGCCGACACCGCGAATGGTCCGGATTAAATCAGAACTGAATTTCTTCCGCAGATTGTGAATATGCACCTCGAGGGTATTGCTTTCCGCTTCTTCGTTCCAGCCGTAAAGCAGCTGGATCAATCGTTCGCGGGTCATTACCCGACCTGGGGGAGACAGCAGTTCATAGAGCAACTGGTACTCCTTGGGTGTCAGCGCAACCGGTGCGCCATGGTAGGTCACCTGCTGGGTGCTTGGGTCCAGGCTGATGTCGGCATGCTCGATCAGCACCCGGGCGCGTCCCGCACTTCGACGCAGCAGCGCGCGCAGGCGGGCTTTCAGTTCGGCAAGGTCAAAAGGCTTGACCAGGTAGTCATCGGCGCCTGCATCCAGACCGGCAATCCGGTCTTCGGTGGCATCGCGCGCGGTGAGGATCAACACGGGCAGCGTGGAGCCGCTCTGGCGTAACTGGCGCAGCACTTCGAGACCGTCCATGCGGGGCAGCCCCAGGTCGAGTACGGCCAGATCAAAGGTTTCGGTGAGCAGCGAATGCAGAGCGCTGCTACCGTCTTTAAGCCAGTCAACGGTGTAACCCTCTCGGGTCAAGGCCTGATGAACACCTTCGCCCAGAGCGACGTCATCTTCGATAAGCAGTAGACGCACAGCTGACTCCTGTCAGTTAATTTTCTTGTTTACCTCGCCAAGCAATACCTGGATCTCCTGGCGGCGACCCGTATCGGCGGTTTCCCGGCCGGGACGTGGGGGCGCTTGCAAGGCTTTGAGCAAGGCAGCCTTGGCTTCGACATAACGACCTTGACGATAAAGGTGGTCACCCCAAAAGTACAGGCTGTCTATGCCTGTCGGATTGAGTTGCAGGCCTTGTTTCAAGAGCTGTTCGGCTTTTTCCGCGTCACCGAAGCCGATGGGCCAGCCGGGAACGCGATCATAGAGTGCTGCGAGGCTGGTATAGGCGGAGCCTTGCAACGCATTCGGGTCCAGTGTCATCGCTTTTTCGAGATCGGTGCGCGCGACCTTGACCTTGCCCAGTGCCCCCAGTCCGCCTTGAGCACCGGCCCAACTGCTGGTAACGATGCCGGACCAGATCCAGGCCTCGGCAACGGACTGCCGAGACTGAGTGAACGCCGACGCTTGTGCCGCAAGCTTTTCAAACGCAGCAGCACGTTGCTCGGCTGGCAATTCGTACTGGATATGGGCCCAGCTTTGCTGAATGGCAGTCAGGCGCTCCTGATCTGCGCTTTCCAAGGCCCACGCCGGGCTGCTCAATACGCCGAAAAGTAGGTAGATACAGAGCTTTTTCATGGTTTTGATTTCTCTTTTTCTTGCCGGACACTGAGTCGCCGGATCAAGGGCAGTTGTTTACGCAGGCTGCGGTCCACAAGGTTCGGCAGCAGGCTGTTCAAACGGACGAAGAAGCGTTCAGGCCAGCCCAGGTAGAGCTCGCGACGATCACCGGCAATCGCATGGACAACCGCCTGAGCGACGATGTGTGGGTCGTCGACGTTTGATTTCAGTGCATCGGTCAAGGCTTGTGCGGCGGGGCTGTTCATGGAGGTGCGCGTCGCACGGGGCGCCACGTACAGCACGCCAACCCGGGTATCGGCCAGCTCGCGACGCAGGGCTTCGGAGAACCCGCGCAGCGCGAACTTACTCGCGCAATAGCTGGCGTAACCCGGGAAACCAATGGAGCCATAGGTGGACCCCACATTGACGACCATGGCGCTTTCAGCGTCTTTCAACAGAGGCAGAAACGTGCGTGTCAGGCAGATGGGGACGCTGATGTTCAACGCCAGCATGGCGTTGATTTCTGCATCGTCCAACTGTTCGAGCATGGCGAAGTGGTTGACCCCGGCAGCATTGATCAGCATGTTCACACCGCCCATTTCCTCGGCCGTGGTGAATACCTTTCTACGGTCAGTGGTCGTTGTAAGGTCGGCTGATACCCAGCGCAGATTGTGCGGATAAAGCGCGAGTAACCGCTCAAGTGGCGCTTTATGTCGAGCCACCGCTAACACCAGAGCGCCTTTTGCGCACAGCGCATCGGCGATGGCCAGGCCGATCCCGCCGCTGGCACCGGTCAGGACGACCCTGGCCTCAGAGAGTTGCATGCACATTCTCCTCGGCCGCTGCGCTCGGCAGGGCACGGAACATGTCGGCGTACAGTTTGTAGACGACTTTCGAGGCGTGGATGACGGCGGCCTGGTCGGCCTGGTCGGCCGGGTCTTCCAGGCGATCCATCAACCGGCGATAGGTCTGCATGTGCGCCACGTCCAATGAACCGTGAGAACTCAAATAGCTGAAGGCAGTGGCGGGAAGCTCAAGGTGTTCGCGAATACTGTCGGCGGCATGTGTGGCCAGCGCGATGCTGGTGCCCTCGAGTACGTTGACCATCCCGAACAGGCCGACGGGATTGTCCCGCGCGATCAAGTCATAGAGGAAACTGACCATCAACTCGATCGGCAGCTCTGGACGTCCTTCGCGGACAGCATCGGCGTCGCCGCCGCAGGCCGAAATGTCATTCAGAATCCATTGTTCATGGCCGTACTCTTCGTCGATGTACTCACAGACGGCCCCACGCAGCCATTCCAGGCGGATCGGCAGGCGGGCACCACACGCCATAAGCAACGGGACCGTGTGTCGAACGTGGTAATAGGCTTGGGTCAGAAAAGCGCGATAGCTTTCCAGGCTGACCTGACCAGCAAGGGCTTGGCGAATGATGGGTAAGCTAAATAATTCCTGGCGTTCGCGCTGGGTGGCTTCTTGCAGTGTGTCGAAGAAACTCATGATGCTGATACCTCAGGGTAAACCGATGAAATGAGTTGATGCCGGTAGCGTTCGAGAATGGCTTCGCGCCGTGGACGACCATTGGCGGTGAGCAGGCCGTTGGCCGGGGTAAAGGGTTGTTCCAGACGCGTCCATTGATGAACCTGGGCGTAGTCGGGCAAGTTTTCGTTGGCCTGGGCGACGGCGGCGGTGATTTCCTCGTCGGTGCAGTCCGGTTTGTGCGGCCACAGCAGCGCGTGGTTACGCGGCATTGCTTCGCCATACACAAAAGCCTGGGCGATATGACTGCGTTGTGTCAGCTCGGCCTCGACCCATTCGGGATTGACGTTGCGACCAAAACTGGTCACGAATTGATGCTTCTTGCGGCCGTTGAGGTAGAGATAACCCTCCGCGTCAAATTCGCCCAGGTCACCGCTGTGCCACCAACCCGTGGCCTCAGGCGCTTCGCCCAGATAACCGAGCATCGGAGCGCCGCCAATCAGCACTTCCCCGTCCTCAGCAAGGCGGACCTTCACATGGGGCAAGGGCTTGCCGACACTGCCCAGGCGGTTGGCGCCGGGATGGTTCAGGCACACCACCGAAGCGCATTCCGACAAGCCATAGCCCTCAAAGACCGGCAGGCCGATCCGTTGTGCGCGCAGCAACAATTCAACCGACACCTTGGCCCCGCCCACCGCTGCGAAGCGCAGTGTCGAGGCGTTGAATGCGCCGAGCTCAGCCGCGTTGACCAATAGCAGAAGCAGTTGCGGCACCAGGATCAGACTTTCGGGACGCCGTTCGGCAAGAGTGCCGAGCAGGCGGGGGATATCCACGCCACTGGCGCCCTGAATCCCGAGTTTTTTCTGACTCGGCAAGCTTAGCGTGGCGCCCGCATAGAGCGCGGCATAGCACCCCAGGTTTTCCAGGAGAATGGCCAGGGGAAGCAGGGCGAGGTGATGGCGGGACTCGGTAGCGCGGCTGGCCAGGTCCAGTTCCCTGGCCACCCTTAGCAGGCTGTCGGCACTCAGGCATACGCCTTTTGGGGTTCCGGTGGTGCCTGAGGTGAACGTCAGCTTCGCGGTGCCTTGGGGCATGCGCGTTGTGCCGGAAAACGATCGGCGCCAGAACTCTCCGACCTGTGTATAGCCAGCCGTTGTCAGTTCAGAGGCCTGATCGGTGTCGGCGATGACCAGCTCGGCCTGGCTTTGCTCCAGGCAGTGGTGACGTTGTGCGGGGCTGAAAAAAGGCGGCAACGTCAGGCAGGTGAGCCCTTCGAACAGTGCTGCAAGATCCCAAAGCAGGGCATTAGGGCCGTTCTCCAGGGCCAGGGCAACCACGCTGACGCGTTCTTCGCTCAGGCGCTGTTGCCGATAGACGACTTCTGCGTACAGGGTGGCGTAATCCAGCCGCTGCTCATCCCCCCATAACGCCAAGGCGTCAGGTCTTTCTTCGGCATGGTGGCGAAGAATCTGTTTGAACCCTTCCAGTTCAGGCGACATGGCTGATCATCTCGGACGTCGATGGCAAACCGAGGCGATTGAATAGCCCCACATTGCGCAAATGAATGAAGCCAGCGCGAATATTGCCGACATGCACAGACGGCTGGCTTTGGTAATAACTGCCCCAGGCATGTTGCTCTTCACCCAGTCGCTGCGGGTCGGCGGCACAGAGGGTCACGGGGCGTAATCCCAGGCGATGGAAGCTATTGACCAGTCCAACGTTGCCGGTAAACGCCACCCACTCCAGTCCGCTCATGGCCAGTAGCCAGGTGAGGGTGATGATGCTCAGGCGTGCACTGCCGGTATCGCTTGCGGCGAGATTGCCGACCTCGACAATACCTATTCGGTCAACCGGGCGGTCGGCGGCGGCACAGATCAATGGTTCGATGGGTTCATCCAGATAATGCTCGAGAAACAGCGGTCCTGAAGCTGCCAGACGCACCCCGGCAACGGCGCTCAGCCCGCCCGCTGAATTGCTCAACCCGAACAGCTCAGGCATGAATTGGCGGATCTCGGCCCCGTGGGCCAGGTGGAAGCGTTGTTGAATATAAGCTTCGAATTCTGAGCGTTTTGGTTCACCTGGCAGGGCCCTGACCAAGCTCATGTCAGGTGCGTCGGTGTTGCCGAAATGCAGGGGTAACCGGATGTTCCAGTCGAAACCTGGCATTGAAAGAACTCCTCCCGTGGGTAGTCAGGTTCAGAGTATCGGCGCCAATTCTTAGCGAAGTCTGAAGGTTCGCCCACGTACGTCTAAGGTCGTATCCGGTCAGTCTTCAGACTGGCTTAAGACTCGTCAGCCAAGGTGCTGAAAGCCCAAATGACTGGGGCAGCACACCACGACACTTGAGAGGTCCGCTCATGAACAACCGCGCAGTGCCGCAACGTTATGGAAAACTATCGATCACCCTGCACTGGCTGATGCTGGCGCTGTTCGTCGGTGTCTACGGTTGTATTGAAATCAAGGGGCTCTTGCCGCGAGGGCATGCGCTGAAGGGGATGTTTCTCGGGCTGCATTCACTGTTCGGGTTGGCGATCTTCGCGCTGGTCTGGGTCCGGTTGCTGGCCCGTTTGAAACCCAGTCCGCCCATTTTGCCGCGTCCACCGGGCTGGCAGATCGGCATGTCACACCTGACGCACCTGGCGCTTTACGGGCTGATGATCGCTACGCCGATACTCGCTTGGTTGATGTTAGGTGCAGGGGACAAACCGATCCCTTATTTCGGTTTCGTGCTGCCTGCGCCAGTCAGCGTCGATCCCGCATTAGCCCGCCAGTTCAAGGACTGGCATGAGTTGATCGGCAGTGCCGGTTACTGGCTGATCGGGTTGCATGCGGCGGCAGGGCTTTTTCACCATTACTGGGTGGGCGACAACACCCTGAAGCGGATCTTGCCAGGACAGCGGCCTGAATAGTTGCCGCGTCCTGGATAGAGCTTGCCGGGCCTCAGACTCCGCTGAGTGACAACGCCGCCAGTGCGCCGATCAATGCGGGCGGCATCACCAGAATGCCCAGGCGCAGGAAGTCGATAGCACTGACGTGTTCGCCTTCGCGGCGCACGGCAATAAGCCACAGCAGCGTAGCCAGCGAGCCGGTAATTGACAGGTTTGGCCCCAGGTCGACACCGATCAATAGCGCACTCGTGATGGCCGTGGGCAGATGATCGATCTCGCCCACCGACCCGGCGATCAGGCCTGCTGGAAGGTTGTTGACCATGTTGCTGGCGATGGCCACGATGATCCCGGCACCCCAGGTCGCCTGGAGGGTGGAGTGTTCGGCCAACGACGCCAATGCATGCGCCAGGGTATTGATCACGCCTGTCTGCGCCAACCCCTCGACCAACACAAACAAGCCTGCCACCAGCGGCAGCACGCCCCAGGACACGCCCTTGAGCACCGGTAGCGGGTTCAGACGCTGGCGCACGTGGATAAGGCTCGCGGTCGCGAGCCCGGCACAGAAGGTCGGCAGGCCCAATTGCAGGTCAAGCGCCGACGCCAACAGCAACAGCACCGCAGTCAGTACGATGCCGAATGCGGTCAGACGTGCGCCGCTCGACAGCGGTTGAAGGGTAATGACGGTTTCCAACGGCTTGCGCAGATGATTGCGCTGGGTGAAGCGCAGCACGATATAGGTCAGGCTGATCGCCGCGATGGAGGGCAGGGTGAACTGCCACAGCCAGGTCATCAGTGGTGGCATGTGGCTGCCGAAAACCACCAGGTTGGCAGGGTTGGAGATGGGCAATACAAAGCTTGCTGCGTTAGCGATGAAGGCGCAGACGAACAGGTAGGGCAGAGGCTCTGCCTTGGCCGCTTTGGCCGCGGCGTAAACGGCAGGGGTCAGTACCACGGCGGTGGCGTCGTTAGAGAGAAATATCGTCACCAGCGTGCCGACCAGGAACACCAGGTCGAACAGTCGTTGCCCCGAACCCCGGGCATGTTGCGCTGCATACATGGCCAACCAGTCGAAGAGCCCCTCCTGACGCGCCAGTTCAGCCAGCACCATCATGCCAATCAGAAACAGATAAACATCGCTGCCCTTGGCCATCGCCGCCAGAGCCGAGTGGAGCGGAATAAACCCCAGACTTGTGAGTAACACGGCGGCACACACCGCCCAGACATACTCAGGCACCCGCCATGGGCGCAGGATAATCCCGCAGGTTGCCAGGGCCGCCACTGTCCAGATGACCATAGTTGGATCGAATGCAGGCATTGTTTTTACTCAGGCGTGAGGCTAAAGGCGAGATAACGGGAATCGATCATCGCGAGGCAATCGGGATGATTTTAACGGCAGATCGGAGGGGGGTGTTCCGAGCCCAATGCAACGTTTCGGGCATGGCCAGCCATAGTAAAAGAAATGCCACTGCGGCAATAGCGGCGAGTGTCAGGAAAGCAGCGCTGTAACCCGCTTGCTGCACCACCAGCCCTGCCAGCCCCGTGCTCAGTGCTGCGCCCAGACCAAACACGGTCGAGAGCGCGCCGAGGCTGACGTTGAAGCGGCCGGTGCCATGCGTGAGGTCCTTCACGACCAAGGGAAAAAGTGCGCCAAAGATGCCTGCGCCAACACCGTCGAGCATCTGCACGGCGACCAGCCAATAGGGATCATCGGACAGGGTGTAGAGCACCCCGCGCAATGGCAGGATCAGGAAACCAGCGAGTAGTAGCGGTTTGCGTCCCCATTGATCGGCCTTGGCACCGACCAGCAACGCGGCAGGGACCATGACCAATTGGGCAGCGACAATGCAGGCGGAGGTCAGCGGAGTGGCCATCAGCAAATTGACCAGCGCCAGCTTCTGGCTCACCAGCGGCAACATCGCGGCATTCGCTAGGTGGAACAGCGCACAGCAAATGGCGAACAGCAGCAAAGGTTTGTTGGTCAGCAACACGGCCAGGCCCAAGGGATGGTCCGTCTGCGCGGTTTGACCGGGGTCGAAGCCTCTGGCGATGTCATGGTCGATAGCCCGCGCCGAGACGAAACTGACCGCAATCACACTGCCAAGTGCCATGGCGGCCATCAGGTAGAACACGGCGACAGGGCCGAACAGATAAGCAAACCCACCCGCCAGCAGTGCCGCACAGGCGTTGCCGGCATGGTTGAAGGTCTCGTTGCGCCCGGTTCGACGGGTGAACGCTCTCGGTCCGGTAATGCCCAGTGAAATCGCAGCAATTGCAGGGGCGAACACCGATGCCGCTATTGCGCTGATGGCTTGGGTCAGCGCCACCAGGCTGAACGAGCTCAGGAAAGGCAGCACCAGACAGCTGGCAGTGACCAGCAGGGCTGCAATCACGATGACCGCACGTTTGCTATGGGTTCTATCGATCAACGCTCCGGCCGGTGTCTGAGTCACCAGCGCGGCAATCCCGGCCAGGGTCATCACCAAGCCAATGCTGGCCGGGTCCCAATGGTGTACGGCCAGCAGGTAAATCGCCAGATAGGGTCCTAGTCCGTCGCGTACATCCGCGAGAAAGAAGTTGAGTCCGTCCAGAGAAAATCGGTTTCTGCGGTCTGAGGGAGTGGCCAAGGATGTTCTCTTTAAAAAGGGCAACGCACGACAGCGTGAGCAGTGCCCTGCCAATGACCTGTCGAGCCCCGGTTTAGTTTCACCGAACCGCACTTATAACCGAGAACCGGGCGGGTGGGGCGCGAGGTGCAGTACTTAAGTTTCGATCCATGTTGTAACGGTAGTCTTACACCTTGCTTGGCGGGTTATACCCGCCAACCTAAAGCACTGACACATTGCGGCCAAGGCAGCGTATGGCTGAGGGCCAGACCTTTTGATAATCGCCTCCGACATCTCGTCCCTGTTGCGGAGCGCGCCATGCACAACAATAAGAATTTTCAACGTCGATTCCTGCCTGTGCTTATTGCCGGCCTGTCCACCCTCAGTTTGAGCCAACTGGCCAATGCCGAGATCATGCTATATGACAAGGACCAGACGACATTTTCCACCGACGGTTACGTCAACACCTTCTACGTGAACAGCAAAGTTGACCGGGCGGGCGACCAATATGATCGTAACCAGGCACGGGTGAAAATGGGCTTCTTGCCCAACTACATCGGCTTCAACATGGGCAAGCAAGTCGATGACCTGAAGCTGGGCGCTCGTGCGTCGCTCTGGGTCACCATCAACGATAGCCAGACTGATGGCACGGCTACCGCCATTGATGTCCGCCAGTTCTACGGCACCGTCGCCAAACCCGAGTGGGGTGAGGTATTGATCGGTAAGGACTTTGGCCTGTTTGCACGCTCCAACATCCTGCTCGACGAAATGCTTTCCGGCTATGGTCAGGTCAGCGATAGCCTGGGCCTGGTAGACGGTGGCGGGGTGTCGTTCGGCAACATCGGTACCGGTTATCCGTACCCGTTTCCCACCTCGCAGATCACTTACCGCACGCCGGTCATGGACGGTCTGCGGGTCGCAGTGGGCATCATGGACCCTGTTGACACCAACGACAGCAGCGCACTGGGCAAGGCATACCAGAAGAATCCACGGACCGAGAGCGAGGTTACTTACCAGTTCGATGTGGCCGGGGCGAAGATCTACAGCTGGGTCAACGGCAGCTATCAAACCTCGGACAACACCGATTCGAGTGTGAATTCGGTCACGTCAAAAGGGCTGGGTTATGGGGTTCAGGCGAAGATGGGCGGCTTGTCTCTGACCGGTTCGGGTTTCCAGGCCAAGGGTATCAACCCGTTCTTCACCAACAATGCCGGCAAGGCGACGTTGCGTGAGGTAGACAGCGTTGGTTACCTGATGCAGGGCTCCTACAAGCTGGGCAAGAACCGCCTGGCGCTGTCGTACGGCAAAACCAATGACGATGGCAACGGGGTGGTCGGCAGCGGCGCCGATTACGATACGCGTGGTATCGCGCTGTTCCATGACGTCAACGACAGCCTCAAATTGGTGGTCGAGTACAACCAGTTCAAAATCCGTGGGCATGACACCGTCGCCCAGAACGAAGACACCAATACCTTTGCGGTGGGTGCTGTCCTGACCTGGTAATCAGACGGGATTCACACGCGACGCCTAGTCAAAGGCCTGCTTTCACAGGGAATATTCACTCCCCTGTGGACGCGGGCTTTTTTGCGCAAGCGTTATGCCAGGCACCCTGAGTCTGTTTAAGCGCCTCAATGTGGCGGTCTCATCCTATCGGAGTGGCTACCCACTACCCAAGTAGGATACGGGGCCGGGTCCAGTCTTCGTAGACTGGCCTATCAGACAACGCACTTTCGGGAGGCGACTATATGCAGCAAGCCCAAACCGACGGCGTAGTGAGCGCGATGTCGATGGCAACCGGGGCGCAAGAGGTGGCGCAGGAACTGGCACGGCAACTGTTGCATCCGCACTTGGGCTTCGTGCTGTTCTTCTGCTCGGCTGAATACGATTTACAGGCCTTGGGTGTCGCCTTGCAGCAAAGCTTTGGAGGCATTCGCGTGGTCGGCTGTACCAGCGCCGGCGAAATTACTCCCGAGGGTTACGGCCGTGGTTGTGTGACGGCGGTGGGCTTTGATCATCGGCATTTCTCTATTGCCGCTGAACTGATTGATGAAATGGAACGCTTCAGCCTGATCGACGCCCAGCAAATGGTCGAACGACTGGTTGGAGATTGTCGGAGCAATACCCTGGCGCCGATCAAAGGCAACAGTTTCGCCCTGACGTTGCTCGACGGCCTGTCCAGCCGCGAGGAGATGGTCCTCGCCGCGCTGAGTGCAGCCCTCGGCGATATCCCGCACTTCGGTGGTTCTGCCGGAGACGATAATTACCTGACCCACACTCACGTGTATTTTGGCGGCGAGTTCCACAGCGGCGCCGCCGTGGTGCTGTTGGTCAATACCTGGCTGGATTTCGAAGTTTTCACCACGCACCACATTCTGCCGCGTGCGGAAAAACTCGTGGTCACCCGTGCCGACAGCACCATGCGCCGGGTTTACGAGCTTAATGCCGAGCCTGCAGCCGAGGAATATGCGCAGATCATCGGGGTGCCGGTGGCCGAACTCAATCACCGGATTTTTGCTGCGCACCCGTTAGCCGTTCGTATCAACGATCAGTACTACGTCAGGGCGATCCAACAGGTCAACCATGACCTGAGCCTGAGTTTTTACTGCGCGGTGGAGAACGGCATTGTGCTGACTGCCATGACCCCGGGTCCGTTGCTGCCCAACCTGCAGGGCCTGTTCGACGGCTTGCAGGAGCGCTTGGGTTCGTTATTGCTGACCATAGGCTGCGACTGTTTTCTGCGGCGCATGGAGCTGGAGGCCGATGGCAGCGTCCAGCAGATTGGCGACTTTCTGCGCGAGCATCGGGTGATAGGTTTCAACACCTACGGAGAACAGTTCAATGGCATGCACATCAACCAGACCTTCACCGGCGTTGCCATTGGACGGAACCGTGCAGCCTCCTTCCCCCGCTGAATTGCTCGAGCACATCGCACAACTGCAACGGGATAATCAAAAGCTGCGGCGGATCAACACGGCCCTGATTGAGCGGGTCGAGTCCGGCACCGCGCGTGGCAATGATTCCTATGCGGCCTTTCAGCATTCGGTGGTCCTGGCCGAACAGGTCAGGGAGCGCACCGATGCGTTGAACCATGCGATGGCCGAACTCAAGGCCAGCAATCACCTGCTCAGCGAGGCCCGCCTGCGCGCTGAAACGGCGCACCAGCATCTGGTGGATGCCATCGAAAGTATTTCCGATGCGTTCGTGCTGTTTGATGAGGACCAGCGCATCGTCCTGTTCAACAGCCGATTCAAAGCGTTCTGGGCCAACAGCCGGGTGCGGATCATCGGTGGCATGCGTTTGGCGGAGGTCAAGCGTCTGATGGCCAGCACCGGGCTGTTTATCGAAGAGCCACGGCACAGTGCTGACGAGCACCTGTTGTATCGTCTGAACGACGGCCGCTGGTTGCAGGTCAGTGAACGACCGACCCGAGAGGGCGGCCGGGTGATCCTGTTTACCGACATCACCGAAGTCAAAGTCAACGAAACCGTGCGCCGCGAACAGGCCGTCGCGCAGAAGTCCCACCTGCTGCAGAGGGCTGTCGATAACCTGTCCCAGGGTGTGGCGATGGTCAACGCCGATGGCGTTCTGGAACTGTGGAATCGGCGCTTTCTGGAGTTGAGCGGGCTGGCCCCGGTCGCCGCGCACCGGCCTTTTGCCGAGGTGATCGCTGACAGCGAGCTGGATCTGCTGACACCGGCCAGCCGCGACGCCAACGGTCGAGTGATCCATGAGCGGGAACAGCGGTTGTTCGACGGGCGGGTCCTTGAAATCCGCACGCATCCATTGCCGACCGGCGGTTTCGTCAACACCTTCACCGACATCACCGAACGCTATCAGCATGCTGAAGCCCTCAGCGAAAGCGAGCGCTGGATTCGCCTGATTACTGACCACGTACCTGCGCTGATTGCTTACCTGAACGCCGACCTGGTCTATGAGTTCACCAACAAGGTGTACGAGGAATGGTACTGCTGGCCGCGCGGCGTGATGCTCGGGCAGAGCCTGCGCGAGGTTCACAGCGAAGAGCATTATCAGCGTCTGGAAACCTATGTTGAACGCGCCCTTGCCGGGGAAAGCGTGACCTTTGAATGCCCCGAGATCAACATCAACAATCAGGAGCGATACATGCTGCGCTCCTACGTGCCCAACCGTTTGGCCAGTGGCGAAGTGGTCGGCATTTTTGTGTTGATCCGGGATATCACCGAGCGCCGCCGTACCGCCGAAGCCTTGCACCAGGCCTATCAGAACCTTGAGCTGCGCGTCCGCGAACGCACGGCCGAGCTGACCACCCTCAACAGTCAGCTCCTGCGCGAGATCGACGAACGCAGTCGCGTAGAGTCGCGCCTGCGTGAAGCCAAGCTCGAAGCCGAACAGGCCAACCTGTCGAAAACCAAGTTTCTGGCCGCTGTCAGCCATGATCTGCTTCAGCCGCTAAACGCCGCACGCCTGTTTACCAGTGCCTTGCTGGAGCGACGCGAGCCGGTGGCCAATGCGATTCTGGTGCGTAATGTCAGCAATTCGCTGGAAGACGTGGAAAATTTACTCTGCACGCTGGTGGACATCTCAAAGCTTGATGCCGGTGTGATCAAAGCCGATATCGCACCGTTTGCCCTGAGCGAACTGTTGGAAAACCTGGCCGTCGAGTATGCGCAAATTGCCAGCAGCGAGGGCCTGGTTCTGAAGTTCGTGCCGTGCTCGGTGCTGGTACGCAGCGATATTCAATTGCTGGCGCGTATTCTGCGCAACCTGCTGAGCAACGCCATCCGATACACCACCACCGGCCGCGTGGTGTTGGGGTGCCGTCGGCATCGTCAGCGTCTGTCTATCGAGGTCTGGGACACGGGCATCGGTATTGCCGAGAACAAGCTGGAGGAGATTTTTCAGGAGTTCAAACGAGGCGATGTGCAACGACCGAATCAGGATCGCGGGCTCGGGCTCGGGCTGGCGATTGTCGAAAAAATCGCAGGCATACTGGGGCACAAGGTCAGCGTACGTTCCTGGCCCGGCAAGGGCTCGATGTTTTCCATTGAGGTGCCGGTGACCCTCAGCGCGCCCAAGGCGCTCGTGCAGTCGTGCATTACCGAACCGATGATGGAACGCTTGCGGGGTGCGCGTATCTGGGTGCTGGACAACGATGCGGCAATTTGCGCCGGCATGCGCACGTTGCTCGAAAGCTGGGGCTGCCAGGTGGTGACCGCACTC
This sequence comes from Pseudomonas sp. ASL8, assembly GCF_056680355.1. Taxonomy (NCBI): domain Bacteria; kingdom Pseudomonadati; phylum Pseudomonadota; class Gammaproteobacteria; order Pseudomonadales; family Pseudomonadaceae; genus Pseudomonas; species Pseudomonas sp. ASL8. The sequence goes on from NZ_CM155278.1 coordinate 4,218,571, forward strand.
TCTGAGCAGGACCTGGCGCGGCAGGTAGAGAATTACCATGCCGACGCGGACTTGCTGATTGCCGATTACCACCTGGACGATGACAAGAATGGCGTCGATGCGGTGGCAACGATCAACGCCCGACGCGGTTCACCCTTGCCGGCGCTGATGATCACTGCCAACTACAGTAATGAACTGAAGCTGCAAATGCGTGAGCTGGGCCACACCCTGATGCACAAGCCGGTGCGGCCGATGAAGCTCAAAACCGCGATCAGCCATTTACTGGGCCGATCGGCAGTCTGATCAACGCCGCAGGTACGCAGCGAAATCGATATCCCCGGCGCTGAGAATCGCCTGGACGCGGTTATGCACGTTGAGTTTGCGCAGGATTGCCGAGACATGGGCCTTGACCGTGGTTTCGGCAATTTCCAGGGTGTAGGCGATCTGTTTGTTCGATTCGCCCTTGGTCATCCGTTCCAGCACCAGCAATTGCTTGCGGGTCAGGGCTTGCAGCAACTCAGGTGGGAAGCTCGGTGCGTTGTTCATGCTGCGCCGGGTGCCGGGCCTCTGTGCCCGAATGATGTCCGAAGGCAGGTAGACATTTCCGTTGAGGATCTGTTCGATCGCTTCGGTCATTTGCGCCCGGGGCGAAGACTTGGTGATAAAGCCCACCGCACCGTAAGTAATGGCTTGCAGCACAATTTGTTTGTCTTGTTCGGCGGACACGATCACGACAGGAATAGTGGGGGCCTCGTTGCGCAGATTGATCAGGCCATTAAGACCGTGCATGCCAGGCATATTCAAATCGAGCAGAATCAGGTCGAGGTCGTCATGGGTCTGGGTCAGTGCCAGCGCGCTGTCCAGATCTGCCGTTTCCATCACTTCGCTGCCCGGAAATCCGTCGCTGATGACGTTGGCGATGGCTTCGCGAAACAGAGGGTGATCGTCTGCAATCAGAATTTTATACATAGCCTTTCACCTCGTTATTTTGATTATGGTGTGGCGCGGGGGCGGGCCTGTTGCTCAGGGAAAGGGTTCGGGTTGGGCCGGCTGTACGGGTAAATTGGCCGCCTGCCAGGCATCGAGGCCATCGCGGTACCAATAGAGATCGCTGTAGCCCAATGCAGAAGCTCGTTTTACCGCGTTCCAGCTCAGCCAGCAATCGGCGCGGCAATAAAACACCAAAGGTTGATCCTTGCGTCCAGCCGTTGCTTTTTGCAAATTTCGCGAAAAATAGTCCTGCCATTGCGGAGTGAGCTCGCCGTCGCCGCTGTTGGCCAGCCAATGGCTGCCGGGGAGGTTGGCGTGGGGTTCGTCTTCGATAAAACGACCCTCCAGCCATTGCCTGCGATAGACGTCGATCAACACCGGCCTGGAGGCTTGTTTCAGCAGTGTCTGCAAGTGCTCGGTGTCGATGATATGAGCACCTTCCACGTGGTCCGGGGTAGGGCTGCGATACAAGGTGAGACGATACCCGTCGGCGGAAAACAACGGGCTCTGTGCCTGGGCGACATTTAGACCCAGGCTTAACGTCAAAATAAGCGCCGCCAGGGAAGGGCGGAGTGCAGGGCGTAGAGCGCACGGCATAGGGCGTTTCCTTTCTTGTTATCGTGGCATTACATGTCACCGACGGTGCTTTGTGAATGCGACGATAGACAGGTAAACCAGTACTAAAGTACTGGTTTACCTGTATTTGAGCGCTAGCGGCTCAGGTCGCCCGACGCAATGCCGCGTGCTGCGGATTGAAGGTCAGCACTGCCAGCAGCGAAAACAGCAGGCAAAGACCTACGCAGACCCCGAACGCCAGCGGGTTGAAGCGCTCATACAGGGCAAAGCGCACCAGCTCTACCGCATGGGTGAACGGGTTGAGCGCGCACAGCCAATACAGCCACTCGCTGGCTTCGCGCATTTTCCACAGCGGGTAGAGGGCCGAGGACAGGAAAAACAGCGGGAATATCACGAAATTCATGACCCCGGCGAAGTTCTCCAGTTGGCGGATCGCGTTGGACAGCAGCAGCCCCAGTGCGCTGAGCATCAACGCCACCAGCAACATTGCCGGCAAGGCCGCCAACAAGCCCCAGGCTGGCGGGTGCACGCCATAGACCCAGGCGATGGCGAGAAAGGCATAGACCTGGAGCAAGGAGATCAATGAGGTCGCGAGCAGCTTGCTGGCCAGCAGAAAGGCGCGCGGCAGCGGGCTGGTCAACAGTACGCGCATGCTCCCCATTTCCCGGTCATAGACCATCGACAGCGAACCTTGCATGCCATTGAACAGCAGGATCATGCAGGACAGCCCCGGAACGATGTACACCTCGTACGGGATGTAGGTGTCATAGGGTTCGATGATCGCGATACCCAGCGCGGCGCGGAAACCCGCAGCGAACACCAGCAACCAGAGCAGGGGGCGTACCAGCGCACTGAGAAAACGCGTGCGTTGCAGAATGAACCGCAGCCATTCGCGCAGAACGATGCCGCTGAAACAGTGCCAGTAAACGCTCATCGATTCGCTCCTGTATGGGGGGCGGTTTGTAACGAAGGTAGCGAAGGTCCCGTGGTCAGGCGGTGAAACGCGTCGCCAAGATCGCCACCATGCTCCGCGCTTATCTCCGCAGCCTGTCCCGACGCGACCAGACGCCCTTGGTGCAGAATCAGCAAGTCATCCTCTTCTTGCACCTCATCGAGCAAATGCGTGGTCCAGAGCACGCTGATCCCGTGTTCGCGGCACAGGCTGCGCACATGGCGATTGAGTGCCAGACGACTGGCCGGATCGAGGCCGACGCTGGCTTCATCAAGCAATAGCAGGCGCGGTTCATGCAACAGCGCGCGGGCGATTTCTATCCGGCGGCGGTGACCGCCATTGAGCTCACGAACCCGCTCGCCACGCCGTTCAGTCAGCTGTTGGCGGGTCAGTTCCTCTTCGATCCGACTGTTTGCCTGACGCCGGGACATCCCGTGTAGTGCAGCGTGGTAGCGCAGGTTCTGTTCGACGCTCAAGTCCAGATCCAGGGTGCTCTGTTGAAACACAACCCCCAACTGGCGCAAAGCCGGGCGCGGGGTCTGACGAAGCGAGCAGCCGCCCACGCGGATTTCGCCGCGTTGCAGGTCGTAGAGCCGGGTCAGTAACGCGATCAAGGTCGACTTGCCAGCCCCGTTGGGGCCAAGCAGCGCCGCGAAACGTCCGGGCGCGAGACTGAACCCCACATGCCGCAGTGCTTCTCGGGCGCCATAGGCGAAGCTGACATCCTCCACTTCAAGGGCATTCATGGGGCGACAACCACGCCCCAAGGATAACGGCCGACCTTGATCGACTTGGTCACCTTGAGGCTGTTCACATCGATGACCGACACGTCGCCGCTTACGCCATTGGTGGCAAGCAATTGGCTCTGGTCTGGCGTAAAGGCCAACTGCCAGACCCTGCGGCCTACCAGCAAGTAATCGAGAATCTCAAGCGTCTTGGCATCGACAACGGCTATGTGGTTGGCCGGGCCCAGTGCGACGAAGGCATAGCGGCCATCGGCACTGAGCTTGATGCCCACAGGTTGAACCTTGTCCGGATGCACGCCCTTGATCTGGAAGGTCAGCGTCTTGAGGATCTTGCGGGTGGACACATCAATCACACTGACCGTGCCGCCGACTTCCGCCGAAGCCCACAGGCGGGAACCGTCTTTGTTGAACTCGACGAACCGTGGTCGCTGATCCACCAGGGTACTGTCCTTCAGCGTCTGGGTGCTGGTGTCGATCCAGTGCAGCATGTTCGTGGTTTCACTGGTGTTGACCGCCCACTTGCCGTCAGGGCTGACGGCCATGCCTTCGGGCTCGACGCCAACATCAACCTGGGCCAGAACCTTGGAGGTTTCAGTGTCGATGACGGTAACCAAGGCATCGTCTTCGTTGGAGACATACAGCCAGCGATCATTGGGGTGCAGGGCGAATTGCTCGGGGTCTTTGCCGGAGGGCAGTTCTTTGATGATCTTGTGCGTGGCGACGTCCATGACTTGCACGCGGTCCGAGTCGCTGGCGCAGATATACAGCAGCTTATTGTCATGGGACAGCAGCAACCCTCTGGGGCGCAGGCCCACGGGGAGTGTGTCGGTGACCTGCAGGGTCTGCATATCGATCAGGCTCAGGGTGTTGTCTTTTTCGTTGGAGACATAGGCAGTGGCCGCCAGGCTTTGCCCTATGACAAGCAGCAGGGCGGAGGCAATCAGGGTGCGACGCATGGCGTGGTCCTTTTTTTGGAATTATTAGAGGCAAGTCACTGGAAGTGGCAGGTTACTTCGGGCTTGTCGTAACCCAAGGTGTCGAGTTCGGTGACGGGGTGCAGAAAGCCGTCCTGGGGTGAAGTGCTGACCAGCGCCCGGGGTTGAACAATCGGGATTGGCTGCCGCAACTGACCGTTCCAGGCGCGATAGCTGAGTTTGCGGCCCTTGAAGCCGTCCAGCGGCAATTGGTCGCTCAGTTCTGCCTGGCGAATGACCATAGGGTCGGTCTGACGCAGTTTGGTCACTGCGCTGGCGATACTGCGGACGGCCATCCATGCGGCGAAATCACGATCATTCATCCAGCGCCCGGCGAGGGCCTCGAAGCGTTTTTGCAGCTGCGCGGCACCGTAGGTTTCCACAGACTTGTGCCAGCCGACGGGAGTCAGTCCCTGAGTGCCCGCCACAGGTCGCGGATACCAGGTTTGATAAGGCACGTACTCGCCAAAGTCGCCACGCTCATCCGCGACCAAAACCACATCGTATTCGGTGGTCTGTGTGAACAGCGGCATGTCGGCCTGGGCGCTACGGCGCTGGTCGTTGTCAAAGCTCCAGGCTTTTTCGGCGACGATGGTGTGGCCGAAGCGTTTGGCGGCGCGGCGCAGGGCGGCCGCATACGCCTGGTCGTCCGGGGTCTGGCCGACGATCAACAGCCAGCGGTTCCAGCGCCTCACGGTCAGAAACTGGGCCAGGGCATCGGCGAGCATGGCCCGGCTCGGCAGGGTGTGCAGCACGTTGTTCAGGCACGCAGTGCTGCGCAGGCTGTCATCGGCGCTGCCAGCGTTAAACAGAAGACTGTCGGGTAGGGCGGCACTGAGCTGGCGCAGGGTGTCGACGGGTGCGTTGACGACAAACAATCGCAAGCCTTGCTGGTGAAGCGCCTGCGCGGCATCGAGCAAGGCTTGCGGGCTGTCGGCGTTGGCGGTTTGCAGGGTGTAGCTGTGATTGAGAAAGCGCCCGGTGCTATTGCTGTCGATGATCGCCAGTTCAGCGCCGCGCAGTCCGGCGTCACGGGGTTCGGGAATGATGTTTGACAGCACGGGGCCTGGGTCGGGGATAAAAGCCAGGTAGCCGATTTGAACCTTCATCTCCTCATTGGCGGCCTGGCTTTGGGTCGCCAACAAGGTCGCTGCGGCAAGGGTTAGCAGATAGATCAATCCGTAACGGACACGCTGACGCATAAGGCACTCCATACAGGTAGTGCCAGCATAGAAACCGATCGTAGGGAGGGGAATATGTAGAAAGTACCAGTCTGCCAGTACCAAGGTAGTAGGTTTGCGGGGCGCCTTGGCCTGGCGGGGCGCTACTCTGTCTGGCGCAGGAAATCTGCTGTGTTGCGGAAATGGTTCTCTTCGCCCCGCTCATCAAGGCAATCGCCACATGCCCTACTACCAAGGGAGGAGATGGCGGCCACCAAAGCAGCATTCGGTTGCGCTGACTTGGTTCCTAAGATGGCTGCATAGCTTTTTGCGTGCAATCTCGAGGGCATAACAATGACAACAAAACGCAACGCCTTACTGATAGTAGGTTTAATGGCTGGCTTGGCCGCCAGTGGTCTGGTATCGGCTCACGGCAACGTGGTCCCGCAAGCGGTGGCTACCGACGGTCTGACTCCGGTAGGCACTGAATGGCTGACTGAAAACCCCTATCGCAATTCCAAGGATCATGACCGGGCGCTGGAAATCGGTGCATCCGCCTATAACCAGAACTGCGCGGCCTGCCATGGCCTGGAGGTCATCTCCGGCGGTATCGCCCCAGACCTTCGCATGCTGGAACCTGGTGCTGCTGGCGACGAATGGTTCGTTGAGCGGGTGAGAAACGGGGCGGTGCGTGATGGTCGGGTTTATATGCCGAAAATGGCTGACTACCTGAGCCAGGAAGCACTCTGGGCCGTCCGCACCTACCTGGATAGCGTGCACGTCGAGGAGTGACGGCTATGCGTTTCTATGCGCTGTTGTTGAGCGGCTTGCTGTTGTGTTGCCAGGCAGTGCAGGCGCAAGTTCGTAGCTACGACACCATGATCGAATCCGGAGTGCTCAAGGTCGCGGTCTACGAAGACTTCGCGCCTTACAGCTTCAAAGACCATGATCAGCCGCGGGGTGTCGATGTCGACCTCGCTGCTGCGTTGGCCAAGGCCCTCGGCGTGCGCATGGAATTGCTCTGGGCGCCGCCGGGGGAAAAGCTCGACGATGATTTGCGCGACTCCATCTGGCGTGGCAGCAACTTGCGGCATCAGCAGTTGGCCGATGTGATGATGCGAGTGCCCTATGATCGGGATTACTCGCTCAAGCGCAACGATCAGGGTGAGCTGGCAAACGGTCATGTGGTGATGTTCGGACCCTACCAGACTGAATGTTGGCAGGTCGCCTTCGACCGTCGACGAATGGACGCCGTGCCCAGCGTTGCGGTGTTTCAGGAACACCCTGTCGGTGTCGAAGTCGACAGCGTCCCATCGTTCTATATGACGTCCGTGTTCAACGGCATGCTCAGCGCCAAGACCCATCACTACCCAAGTGTGCAGCAGGCTTTTGTTGCGATGAAGGGTTCTGAGGTCGATGCGGTAATGGGCATGCGCGGTGAAATCGATTGGCAAGTGCATCAGGCCAATGATTCTAACCTGGCCCTGGCGGAAAACGCGTACCCGAACATGGGCCGGCAACGCTGGGAAATCGGCATGGCGGTGCATGAAAGTAACCACCAGATGGCCTATGCCCTGGAGGAAGCGCTGGAAGCCCTGATTCGTGACGGCAGCGTGCAAAAGATCTATGCCAGTTACGGTCTGCGTTACGACATCCCGGAGATGTATCAATAGGGTTGACTGATCAACAGTACGTCATCAGGAGCGATGCGCGATGAACTGGCGAGTGACCTGTTTGCTGGCGGCCTGCCTGCCGATGTGGGTGCTGGCGGCGGGCGCCGATCCGGACACATCGCTGGAGAGGGCGCCGGGCAAGGATCCAGTCACCTCGGTGATGTGGGACTTCTATCACCATAAAATGCTCAAGGGTGCGCCCTACGTTTTCGATCAGCAGGTGATCCTGCGGGCGCCACCGTTCGCCGAGGATTCGCGTCAGGTACCTATCGAAATCGATGCCAGGGCCTTCAAAGGCCAAGTGGTGCGCATTCTGGCCTGGGCTGAACTCAATCCGTTGCCACAGATCGTTGACTTCCAGCCGGGGGATCAGGTCTTGCCGTGGCTGGCGATTCGTATCCGTATCGAGCAGTCAACGCCCCTGCGGGCGGCGGTGCTGACCCGCGATGGCGTATGGCACGTCGGCTCTACCGAGATCTCCGCTGCCGGAGGCGGGTGCACGGCGCCCAGCGTGGTGCGTACCCAGGCAGGCTGGGAAGAACATATCGGTGAGGTCCTGGGTGGGCGTTATCCCCGCAACGATTTCAGTCGTTTGAGGCTGCAGATTGCCCATCCGATGGATAACGGGATGGTCAGTGGCATTCCCGAGTTTTACCTCAATCACGCCGAATTACGTGACGCCAACGATAAGACCCTGGCGACGCTTGAGCTGTTTCCGGCGGTCAGTGAAAACCCGACCCTGGGGTTCGACATACAAGGTGCCGGGCAAACCCGACTGTTGCTGCGCGACAACAGCGGTAACGAATTTAATGCGGTCGTCAATTAACGGCTGCGGGCTGCCGTGCGGAGAGCGCCATGCGTGTGTTGATCTTGTTATGCCTGTGCCTGAGCCTGAGTCAGCCGGTACTGGCCGATCTGGACTATGCGCTGCAACCTCGGCAGATCGCCGAAGGTACCTGGTTGCTGGAAGGCAGCACCGATAACTTCGCCAAGGCCAACGGCGGCAATATCGTCAATACGGCGTTCATCGTCACCGACAGCGGGGTGGTGGTGATCGACACGGGACCCTCGCGACGCTACGGCGAAGCCCTGCGCAAGGTGATTGCCGCCACCACCGACAAACCAGTGATTCAGGTGCTGCTGACTCATCATCATCCCGATCATGTGCTGGGCAACCAGGCGTTTGCCGATGTGCCTATTGGCGCGTTGGCAGGGACCACCGAGTTGATGCGTCAGCACGGCGATGCATTGGCTGAAAACATGTACCGCATGGTCGGTGACTGGATGCGCGGCACCGAGCTGCACCTGCCGACCCAGGTTCTGGAGAGCGGTACGCTGACGATTGGGGGTCATCCTTTGCGTTTGCTGGCCCTCAGCGGGCACACCGGTGCTGACCTGGCGATTCTCGATGAGAAAACCGGTGTGCTGTTTGCCGGCGATCTGGTTTTTTATCAGCGGGCCCTGACCACGCCCAATACACCGGGCCTTGGCGTATGGCTGGCGGATGTCGACCGCCTGGAAGCCTTGGCGTGGAAAGTCATCGTGCCCGGTCATGGTCCATTGGCTGAGGATCACCGGCCGTTCGTCCAGATGCGCGACTATCTCGGTTGGCTGGACACCTTGATGGCGCAGGGTGCAGCCAGTGGCGCTGACATGTCCGAACTGATCCGCAGCCCGATTCCGGAACGCTTTGCCGGCATCAGCCTGAGCCGCTACGAATTGATTCGCAGCGTCAGCCATCTGTACCCGCGCTACGAAAAACAGGGGATGAAACGCCTCGATGACCGTCAATAAACCGGTCTACCTACTAAGGAACTAGAAAACTCCATATTGCGGGCAATTGTTGGCGGGGCCCCCGCGACCAAGAATCCGTATCAGACCGGGAAGATTTCCCGAGCACAACAAAAAACCGCAAAGGTAGCCGTCATGACCCAAACCGCACGTCGCCAACCCTTCGCTCTGAGCCTGCTCTTGAGTGCCATGCTGATGTCAGGCGCAGCCCTGGCCGGGGTAACCGATCAGGAGATTCTCAACGACCCCAAGAACCCGGAACAGATCGTTACTAACGGTCTGGGCGTTCAAGGCCAGCGCTACAGCCCGCTGGACATGATCACCACCGACAACATCAAGGATCTGCGCCCGGTCTGGGCCTTCTCCTTTGGCGGTGAAAAGCAGCGCGGTCAGCAAGCGCAGCCGTTGATCAAAGACGGCGTCATGTACCTGACCGGCTCCTATTCGCGGGTGTTCGCGGTAGATGCACGCACCGGCAAGAAACTGTGGCAATACGATGCACGCCTGCCCGATGACATCCGTCCCTGCTGTGATGTGATCAACCGTGGTGTTGCGCTGTATGGCGACCTGGTTTACTTCGGCACCCTTGACGCCAAGCTGGTCGCTCTGAACAAGACCACCGGCAAAGTGGTCTGGAGCAAGCAAGTCGCCGATCATAAAGCCGGCTATTCGATCAGCGCCGCGCCGCTGGTGATTAACGGCAAATTGATTACCGGGGTCGCCGGTGGCGAGTTCGGCGTGGTTGGCAAAATCGAGGCTTACGATCCGAAGAACGGCGATCTGCTGTGGACCCGACCTACCGTGGAAGGTCACATGGGTTACGTCTACAAAGACGGTAAGGCAGTCGAGAACGGTATTTCCGGTGGCGAGGCGGGCAAGACCTGGCCTGGCGATCTGTGGAAAACCGGCGGTGCGGCGCCTTGGCTGGGCGGTTACTACGACCCGGAAACCAATCAATTGTTCTTCGGTACCGGTAACCCGGCGCCCTGGAACTCGCACCTGCGTCCTGGCGATAACCTGTACTCCTCCTCGCGTCTGTCGCTCAACCCGGACGACGGCACCATCAACTGGCACTTCCAGAGCACGCCTCATGATGGCTGGGACTATGACGGCGTTAACGAGCTGATCTCGTTCAACTATCAGGAAAACGGCAAAACCATCAAGGCCGCAGCCACTGCTGACCGTAACGGCTTTTTCTACGTGCTGAACCGTACCAACGGCGAGTTCATCCGCGGCTTCCCGTTCGTCGACAAAATTACCTGGGCAACCGGCCTGGATAAAAAAGGCCGTCCGCTCTACAACGAGGCCAGCCGTCCAGGCGCCCCGGGTGGCGAAACCAAAGGCACTTCAGTTTTCGTAGCGCCAGCCTTCCTCGGTGCTAAAAACTGGATGCCGATGGCCTACAGCCAGGACACCAAGCTGTTCTATGTGCCGTCCAACGAGTGGGGCATGGAAATCTGGAACGAAGACATCACCTACAAGAAGGGCGCAGCGTTCCTCGGTGCAGGCTTCACCATCAAGCCGCTTAACGAGGATTACATCGGCGTACTGCGTGCGATCGACCCGGTTACCGGCAAGGAAGTCTGGCGCCACAAGAACTACGCGCCGCTGTGGGGTGGCGTAATGACCACCAAAGGTAACCTGGTGTTTACCGGCACACCTGAAGGCTTCCTCCAGGCGTTCAACGCCAAGACGGGCGAGAAGGTTTGGGAGTTCCAGACCGGTTCCGGCGTATTGGGCTCTCCTGTCACATGGGAAATGGATGGCGAGCAATACGTCTCCGTGTTGTCCGGCTGGGGCGGTGCGGTGCCATTGTGGGGCGGCGAAGTAGCCAAGCGAGTCAAAGACTTCAACCAGGGTGGCATGCTCTGGACGTTCAAGTTGCCTAAAGAGTTAGTGGCCAAGCACTGACTTTAATCAGGGGTAGCTGACCCGTCTGAGGAGGGGCGTGATGCGGTGTATCCGGTCACGCGCCTTCGCAGGGTTCCAGCGCCCTCTAATTACGACCAAAGAACGAGACTCCCCCTGCCAACGGCGCATTCGTTTGGCGCCTGCGGCTGTCTACCATCGGATCATCGCTTGTTCGACCGACAGGCTACGACCCGTACAGAGGCCACAATAATGATCTACGCACAACCCGGAACCCCAGGCGCTGTTGTTACGTTCAAGCCGCGCTATGGCAATTACATTGGCGGTGAGTTCGTGGCACCGATTAACGGCGAATACTTCACCAACACATCGCCTGTCAACGGTGAAGTCATCGCCGAATTCCCGCGTTCCACCGCCGCTGATGTTGAACGCGCGCTGGATGCCGCTCACGCCGCTGCCGATGCCTGGGGCAAGACCTCGGCTCAGGATCGTTCGCTGGTGCTGCTGAAAATTGCCGATCGCATCGAACAGAACCTTGAAATACTCGCCGTTACCGAAACCTGGGACAATGGCAAGGCCGTACGCGAAACACTGAACGCCGACGTCCCGCTGGCTGCTGACCATTTCCGTTATTTCGCCGGGTGCATCCGGGCTCAGGAAGGCGGCGCCGCAGAGATCAACGAGCTGACCACTGCTTACCACTTCCACGAGCCGCTGGGCGTGGTCGGGCAAATCATTCCCTGGAACTTCCCGCTGCTGATGGCCGCCTGGAAACTGGCGCCCGCGTTGGCCGCAGGCAACTGCGTAGTGCTCAAGCCTGCCGAGCAAACGCCGCTGTCCATCATGGTGTTTGCCGAGCTGATCAACGACCTGCTGCCGCCGGGCGTTTTGAACATCGTTCAAGGCTTTGGCCGTGAAGCCGGTGAAGCCCTCGCCACCAGCAAGCGTATTGCCAAGATCGCTTTCACCGGTTCGACTCCAGTGGGCGCGCACATCATGAAATGTGCGGCCGAGAACATCATTCCGAGCACCGTGGAACTGGGTGGCAAGTCGCCTAATATCTTCTTCGAAGACATCATGCAGGCCGAACCGCAGTTTATCGAGAAGGCCGCTGAAGGCCTGGTCTTGGCGTTTTTCAACCAGGGCGAAGTCTGCACCTGCCCATCGCGTGCCCTGGTTCAGGAATCTATCTACGACGCGTTCATGGTCGAAGTGATGAAGAAAGTCGTCAAGATCAAACGCGGCGACCCACTGGACACCGAGACCATGGTCGGCGCTCAGGCGTCCGAGCAGCAATATGACAAGATCCTTTCGTACCTGAAAATTGCCCAGGAAGAGGGTGCTGAGCTGTTGACCGGCGGCGCGGCGGAACGTCTGGAAGGCGATCTGTCCACTGGCTACTACATTCAGCCGACGCTGCTTAAAGGCAACAACAAAATGCGCGTGTTCCAGGAGGAGATCTTCGGCCCAGTCGTCGGTATCACCACCTTCAAGGACGAAGCTGAAGCCCTGGCGATTGCCAACGACAGCGAGTTTGGTCTGGGTGCCGGTCTCTGGACCCGCGACATCAACCGTGCGTACCGCATGGGCCGGGCGATCAAGGCCGGTCGCGTCTGGACCAACTGCTATCACCTGTACCCGGCACACGCCGCGTTCGGTGGTTACAAGAAGTCCGGTGTCGGCCGTGAAAACCACAAGATGATGCTCGATCACTACCAGCAGACCAAGAACCTGTTGGTCAGCTACGACATCAATCCGATGGGCTTTTTCTAATCTAAAGCTTCGAAGCGGGACGCGTAATTGCACGCCTGCTGCCACGGAACCCGCAAGGATCCGTGGCAGCAGGTTTGCCTGGGAAATACCATGGCGGTGTCTCTGACAGCGTCATGACCCCCTACCAACGCACCCCACAAACACCCCCCAAAGTAGCATTCGAACCTACACCCCTCACGTGTATTAATTGACCTACCGGAATTGACCGGCCCAAGAAGAGGATTGACCTATGTGGACCAAACCCGCGTTTACCGATCTGCGCATTGGCTTTGAAGTGACGATGTATTTCGCCAGCCGTTGATCAATCAAGTCCCGGCCTATCGTTGCGTTGGCCGGGGCGTTTCTTGTTCACTGGAGCACTCAGTATGCTCATCCAGAATTTCGGGTCTGCCGCCGGTGGCGGTTGCCCTCCAATGACACCGCACTCCCGCAACGGCGCGAGCGTCCTGCTCGACAACACGATGAGTGCCAGCAAGCGTGAGCGCATACCGGCCCTCAGGCACGGTTTTCGTCTGCAATGGGAGCCTCACCAGCGCTGTCGCGTTCTGCTTTACCCTGACGGCATGGTCAAACTCAGCGACAGTGCCGGGGTCATTCTTCGCAAGGTCGATGGGCTGCGAAGCACGAATGTGATTATTGAGCAACTGTGCGAAGGATTTCCCGTCACACCGGGGGTCGATGACGACATCCTGGTCTTTTTAGAAGTCGCCCATGCCCAGCAATGGATTGAGTTCCATTAACCGGTCTGGCGCGCTGCTCTGGCTGTTGGTGGGTTGACGTATCGTTGCCCGGCCGTGTTCGCGAACGAAAGGCTTCTCGACTGTTCTTCAAGGTGTGAGCAATGGTCTGATTGCATTCGCCCCGAGATGGTTTAGGCTGGCGCCCATCTCCGATAACAACAAAAACAGGCTTTGTATGAGCCCTAGCATCAGTCAATTGCGCAAATTCGTTTCTCCAGAAATAATTTTCGGTGCCGGTAGTCGGCACAATGCGGGCAACTACGCCAAAACCTTCGGTGCCCGTAAGGTATTAGTGGTGACTGATCCCGGCGTAATCGCTGCGGGTTGGGTCGCTGACATCGAGGCCAGCCTGCGAGCGCTGGACATCGACTACTGCCTGTACAGCGATGTATCCCCTAACCCGCGGGTTGAGGAAGTGATGCGCGGTGCCGACCTTTACCGTGAAAATCACTGCGACGTGATTATCGCTGTAGGGGGCGGCAGCCCGATGGACTGCGGCAAGGCCATCGGCATCGTTGTCGCCCATGGGCGGAGCATCCTCGAATTCGAAGGGGTGGACATGATTCGGGTGCCAAGCCCTCCACTGATCCTGATCCCGACCACCGCAGGCACCTCCGCTGACGTCTCGCAATTCGTGATCATCTCCAACCAGCAGGAACGGATGAAGTTCTCCATCGTCAGTAAGGCGGTGGTGCCGGACGTCTCGCTTATCGACCCGGAAACAACACTGAGCATGGATCCGTTCCTCTCGGCCTGTACGGGTATCGATGCGTTGGTGCATGCCATTGAAGCCTTCGTTTCTACCGGCCACGGGCCGCTGACCGATCCCCACGCGTTGGAAGCCATGCGTCTGATCAATGGCAATCTGGTGCAGATGATTGCCAATCCAGGCGACATTGCATTGCGCGAAAAAATCATGCTCGGCAGCATGCAGGCCGGGCTGGCGTTCTCTAACGCGATCCTCGGTGCAGTGCATGCGATGTCGCACAGCCTGGGCGGTTTCCTCGATCTGCCTCATGGCCTGTGTAACGCCGTGCTGGTCGAGCACGTGGTGGCGTTCAACTACAATTCAGCGCCGGATCGCTTCAAGGTGATTGCCGAGACCTTCGGCATTGACTGCCGGGGTCTAAATCACCGGCAGATCTGCCAGCGTCTGGTGGAGCATCTGATCGCCCTCAAGCGTTCTATCGGCTTCCATGAAACCCTTGGCCTGCATGGCGTCAGCATGGCGGACATTCCGTTTCTTTCGCAGCACGCGATGGATGATCCCTGCATTCTCACCAACCCGCGGGCGTCCAGCCAGCGCGATGTTGAGGTGGTCTATGGCGAAGCCCTCTGAGGACCAGCAACGAGCCCTCGCGGGGTTGCTGGGTCTGGGCAATCATTCGGCGCGCAAGAGCCACTACCCGGAGCTGGCCGTACGTCTGGATGAACTCGAAAAAGAGCGTAATCGCTACAAATGGCTGTTCGAGCATGCGGTGCACGGGATTTTTCAGGCAAGCCTGAAAGAAGGCCTGCGCGCGGCGAACCCCGCTTTGGCGAGAATGCTGGGCTACGACGATCCGCAAGAGGTGTTGTTTTCCCTGGCCGACCTTGCCGGCAACTTGTTTGCGGGCGGTGCAGCGGAGTTGGAGACCATCGGCGACATACTGCTGCGCGAGCGCAGCCTGCTGGGCTATGAAACCCAGTTGCGACGCAAAGACGGTAGCCATGTCGATGTGCTGATGAACCTGCTGCTCAAACCGGATCAGGATGGCCTGGTCGAAGGCTTTGTCGCTGACATCACTGAACGCAAGTTGGCCCAGCAGCACTTGCAGCAGCTTAACGATGAGCTGGAGCAACGGGTGACTGCGCGCACCAATGAATTGCTGGAAGTGAACCGCAACCTGCAACAGCAGATCGTCCAGCGGGCGGAAATCGAGCGGGCATTGCGCGAAGCCCGTGACGCCGCTCAGGCCGCCAATCGCAGTAAAGACAAATACCTCGCGGCTGCCAGCCATGATCTGTTGCAGCCGCTTAACGCTGCCCGGTTGCTGATCTCGACCTTGCGCGAGCGGCAATTGCCTACGGCTGAGCAGGTATTGGTGGAGCGGACCCATCAGGCGCTGGAAGGCGCTGAAGACCTGCTGACGGATCTGCTGGATATTTCCAGGCTGGATCAGGCCGCGATCAAGCCCGACATCGAATTGTATCGACTCGACGAGCTGTTGGCGCCGCTGGCCTCGGAGTTCCAATTGGTGGCCGAAGCGGCAGGATTGAATCTGCGCGTGCGCATAGGGGACTTTGCGGTAAGTACCGATCTGCGTTTGCTGACGCGGATTATGCGTAATTTTCTCAGCAACGCTTGCCGTTATACCGCGCAGGGCAACATTTTGCTGGGCGCACGGCGACGGGGCGATTACCTGCGCCTTGAAGTCTGGGACACCGGGCGCGGCATTGCCGAAGACCGCCTCGATTCGATTTTCCTGGAGTTCAATCAACTGGATGTCGGCCGTGCGGCTGACCGCAAAGGGGTGGGCCTGGGACTGGCAATCGTCGAACGCATCGCGAAAATTCTGGGTTATCGGGTCCTGGTGCATTCACGACCGGGGCGGGGATCGATGTTCGCTATCGAAGTGCCTCTGTCGCACGAGGTTCCGCTACCAGCCAATGTCGTGGTGCAGCAGCATCCGGTTGCGGGTAACCCTCTGCCGGGTCGCCGCCTGTTGGTGGTGGACAACGAACTGAGCATTCTCGAAAGCATGGCTGCGTTATTGGGCCAGTGGGGCTGTGAGGTCCTGACGGCCACCGATCAGGACAGCGCGCTGGCGGTATTGCAAGGGCAACCACCGGAGCTGATTCTGGTGGACTTCCACCTGGATCACGGGGTGATTGGTTGCGATGTGGTCACGCACCTGCGCGAGCATTTCGGGCAATCCATTCCTGCCGTCATGATCACCGCTGACCGCAGTGATCAATGTCGTCGTTCGCTGCGAAAGCTGGGTGCACCGCTGCTGAATAAACCGGTAAAACCTGGAAAACTGCGGGCAGTGTTAAGTCAATTGCTGGGTTAGGTACCTTAATACGGCATGAGCACAAAGATTGCATAAGCCAGTCGCGCGGGTTAATAAGGTGGTCTTTATACCCATTGGCTCTAAGAACGCCTCAGACATTTTGGCGGCGGCGCTCTGATTGGTTTTCTTGCGTAACAAATAGCATCCGTACTCGGGGCTAACCCCTGAAACTCTTTTGCAGTGAGAAAGAACACAATGCCCATGATTCCCCTGCTGATATGCGACGACTCCAATATGGCGCGCAAGCAGCTATTGAGGGCTTTACCCGCCGATTGGGGCGTCTCGGTCACGATGGCGACCAATGGCCGAGAGGGACTTGAGGCCATTCGTCAGGGGCTGGGGCAGGTGGTGTTGCTCGATCTGACGATGCCGGAAATGGACGGGTATCAGGTCCTGGCCGCTGTCCGGGCGGAAAATCTGCAAGCGAAGATCATTGTGGTTTCCGGCGATGTGCAGACGGAAGCGATACGGCGTGTGCTCGAATTGGGCGCCTTGGCCTTCCTGAAAAAGCCGGCCGATCCGGACGAACTCAAAAAAACGCTCGAAAGCCTTGGTCTGTTGGGCGAGCCTCAAACGGCTGTCGCCATCGCGCGGGAAGTCCCCGAGACGCAGACCAGTTTTCAGGATGCGTTTCGCGAAACCATCAACGTCGCCATGGGGCGTGCCGGGGCGTTGCTGGCCCGAGTGCTGGGTGTGTTCGTCCAGTTGCCAGTGCCGAATGTGAACATGCTGGAAGTGGGTGAACTGCACATGGCGTTGGCCGATGCGCAGAACGGTGACCGGCTGACAGCAGTCTGTCAGGGGTATATCGGCTGTGGTATCGCTGGCGAAGCGTTGCTGATTTTTCACGGCTCCGAAATCGCTGATATGGCGAAATTGATGCAGCGGGACTCGGTCGAGTATTCGGACATGGAAATGCTCCTGGACTTGTCGACGATTCTGATTGGAGCCTGTTTGAGCGGGATCGCCGAGCAAATTGACGTGGTGTTTTCCCAGGGCCACCCGCAAGTACTCGGTGAGCAGGGAGGCATCGAAGAGTTGATCCGGGTTAATAAGCAGCGCTGGAAGAAAACCCTCGCAGTGGAAATCAGCTACAGCCTGGAGGGCCACAATATTCATTTCGATCTGTTGATGTTGTTCACCGAAGACTCGGTAGAGCGGCTTTCAAAAAAACTCGCCTACGTGATGAGCTGAACCATGAACGATCACATCGATATCAAAGAGCTTCACTGGTTGCTGACCATCGTGCAGAGCATCGACGTGGGTGTCGTAGTCTTCGACCGGGATTTCCGGGTGCAGGTCTGGAACACTTTTATGGAGAACCGTTCCGGCGTGGTGCCGAACGAGGCCAGCGGCCAATCTTTTTTCACTCTGTTTCCCGAAATCAATGAGGCATGGTTCCGCAAGAAGGTCGACAACGTAGTCACTCTTGGTACGCCTGCGTTCACCATCTGGGAGCAGCGACCTTATCTGGTGCATTTCAAGAACTACCAGCCGATTACCGGCCAGGAGGACTTCATGTACCAGAACACCACCCTGTTTCCGTTGCGTTCGATCAACAGCGAGATTGGGCACATCTGCCTGGTGATCTATGACGTGACCGACGTGGCTACCCACGCGCACCAATTGCAGGCGGCCAATAGTCAGTTACAGACGCTGTCCAGCACTGACCGGCTGACCGGTTTGTACAACCGTGGTCACTGGGAAGAGGCCCTCAAGCTCGAATACGCACGCTACCTTCGGTACGACACGGCGACAACGTTGGTCATGTTTGATATCGATCACTTCAAGCGCGTCAATGACACCTACGGCCATCAAGCGGGCGACAAAGTGATTCAGCTCGTTGCCGAAACCGTGCGTCAGCATATCCGCGATGTTGATATTGCCGGTCGTTATGGCGGTGAGGAGTTCGCAGTGTTGTTGCCTGACACCCATAAAGCCGGTGGGGTTGTGTTTGCCGAACGTCTGCGCAAGGCGATCGAAGCACAAGAGGTCATTCACGACGGCCATTCAATCCGCTGCACCATCAGCCTTGGCGTGGCAGACATGAGCCAGCCGACGTCCGACTACAAACACCTGATCGAATGGGCCGACCAGGCGCTGTATGTTTCCAAGACCAATGGCCGCAACCTGGTGTCGGTGCACGAGTAAGGTAACGTCTGGTCGGGTTTTAAAATAATCCGGGCTCTAGTCAAGAAACTCCAGCCCCAGGGTGCTAGCCCGGACCTTGGGTGCACCAGCAATGGGGGATTCGGGTGACTTCAGCTCACACTCACATCCCGCATCAACAACCCGAAACGCAAATCCAGCGCATCCGGTATCGGCAAATACACCGTATGCCCATCCCCGGGTGCGACCTCGATCGGCTCGCCTTTGACGTTCTGCAACTGATGCAGATCGAAGTGGAAGTTGCCCTTGGGCGTCATCAGCTCCATGTGATCGCCCAGACCAAAGCGATTCTTGACCTTTACTTCGGCCAATTGGTCACGCCGTTCGCCGGTCAACTCGCCAACAAATTGCTGTCGCTCAGAAACCGAGCTGCCGTTCTGGTAGTTCTGGTATTCATCATGCACATGTCGCCGCAGGAAACCTTCGGTGTAGCCGCGCTGGGCCAGGGATTCCAGATCGGTCATCAGGCTACGGTCGAACTCTCGGCCAGCCACCGCATCGTCGATCGCCTGGCGATAGACCTGAGTGGTCCGCGCGCAATAGAAGTGGGATTTGGTCCGGCCTTCGATCTTCAGTGAGTGCACACCCATCTGCGTCAGGCGCCCGACATGCTGTACGGCGCGCAAGTCTTTGGAGTTCATGATGTAGGTGCCGTGCTCGTCCTCGAAGGCCGGCATCAGCTCGTCCGGTCGATTGGCTTCCTGCAACAGGAACACCTGATCGGTCGGCGCGCCGGTACCCAAAGTCGGTTCGGGCTGGAAGGTCTGAACGATCTCGCCGAGCTGATTTTCCGTGGCCTCCTGAGCCGTGTATTTCCAGCGGCAGGCATTGGTGCAGCTACCTTGGTTGGCATCGCGCTTGTTCATGTAGCCCGACAGCAAGCAGCGGCCGGAGTAGGCCATGCACAGCGCGCCGTGGACGAATACTTCCAGCTCCATGGCGGGTACTTGCTGGCGAATTTCAGCGATTTCTTCCAGGGACAGTTCCCGGGACAGAATGATCCGGCTCACGCCCTGTTGCTGCCAGAACTCGACACTGGCCCAGTTCACCGTATTGGCCTGCACCGACAGGTGGATCGGCATCTGCGGGAAGTGTCGGCGTACCAGCATGATCAGGCCCGGATCGGACATGATCAGTGCGTCCGGGGCCATGGCAATCACCGGCTCCAGGTCTTTCAGGAACGTCTTGAGCTTGGCGTTGTGCGGCGCGATGTTCACCACCACGTAGAAGCGCTTGCCCTGGGCCTGGGCTTCTTGAATGCCGAGGGCCAGGTTGGCGTGATCGAATTCGTTGTTGCGCACCCGCAAGCTGTAGCGCGGTTGGCCGGCGTATACCGCATCGGCGCCGTAGGCGAAGGCATAACGCATGTTTTTCAGGGTGCCGGCGGGGGCGAGCAATTCCGGGGTCGAGAGGGTCATGGCAGTGTCGGTCGCAAAAACCGCCGAGGGTAATCGGCTTGCCCGCGGGGTTTATTGATCTGGATCTATGCTTGGTGAACAAACGGATGGCACTACAAACTGCTGTTGGTATAGAGCAGGTTGCAAAGAGCCTGCTCTAAGCGTCAGGCGTTGAAGCCCATTTCGGCAGAGATCAGGCGGGCGCTGTCCAGCAGCATGTTCTTGAAGCGTTCACGATTTTCAGGGTTGTCCATGATCGCGTCTGGTCCGGACAGGTTGATGGCCGCGACCACGGTGCCCCGATGATCACGAATGCCGGAGGCAATAGCGGTGGAGTAGTCGGAGCGGTGCAGCACCCAGCCCAGTTGCCGGTCCTGCTCGGCGATTTGTTGCAGCTCGGGCAAGGTTTTGGGCGCGGGTGCCGGGTAATCGTCCAGGCGTACGTGCTGATACAGGCTAATCAACGTGGCTTCGCTCAAATCGCTGAGCAGCACCCGACCCATTGCCGTGCAGTGACAGGCAATACGCGTCCCGATGGGCACGTTGACCGACAACCGTTGGGACGCGAATGCGCGGTAGATATAGACGCTGTCGGTCTGCTCGCGCACGGCCAGGTGGCACGACAGCGAGCTGCGATCGCGAAGGGTGTTGAGGTAGGGGATCGCAACGTCCACCAGGTCGCGGCTGGCCAGGTAGGTGAAGCCATTGGCGATTACCTGCGGACCCAGTTCATAGGTGTTCTTCGCGACTTTTTTCAGGTAGCCCATGCCATTAAGCGTCTGCACGATGCGGTAGATCGACGACACGCTGACCCCCAGGCGTTCGGCGATGTCGTTCATGCCCAGCACCCGTTCGGTGCTGCTGAACAGCTGCAAAATCCACAGCCCGCGCTGTAACGCCGGAACACGGTAATCGCTGTCGATGGTAGGTTCTTCAATGCTGTTGTTCATAAGGTTGTCAATTCCTGCTCATTTCCAGGGCATCACCGCAGACTTCTTGTAGGAGCGCGCTTGCCCGCGATGGACCGCGAAGTGGTCCCGAAAATGCCGAGCACAACTTTACTGCCAGAATCGTGTTCCGCAGCCCCTCGCGTGCAGTCGCGCGCCTACACAATGTCCTATGCCAACAACGCATCCACCCCAACAGGCTTGCCACCAAACTCCTGCATGGCATCCAGTAACGCGCCCCACAAATATTGCGCCGAAGCCCGATCACACAGGATGTGAAACAGTGGCAAGTCCGGTTGCGAGCCGTTGATGATGATTGCGCTCATCCGCGCCACTGAGGTTTGCGCCACGTCGCCCGGGGCGAATGCCTGTTGGCGCAGATCGACGCCGCAGACCTTGGCCATCACTGAGCTGATGTGTTCACCGGTCAGCACCAGCCACGCGTGACTGTCCTGACGTGGCAGCAAATAGCAGCCCTTTTCGGATAACTGCCACTGGTCTTCGAGCTTCTGCAAGCGTGCACCGGCATCCTGAAAACTGCCCAGCAGGAAATACTCGGTCTGCGAAAGGCGGGCGACATTGCTGCCATCGCCCTGCACCACACAGCGGTTGGGTGCGGTCGGCAGATCGAATTGCTCCGCGTGTAGATGCGCAGCGGCATCGACCCCACGAAAGCCGACCCGCGCCAGATTGCTCAGATCAAGCAGGGCGCAGCGGCCCAGTTGTGCGGTTTCGTCCTGCTCGGCATAACGGCTGACGATCAGGCTGTCACCCAGCCGTGCCAGTCGGGCGGTGGCCTGCAGCGTATACAGAGGGCTGCGCTCGCGAAAATCTTTGGCGTTAAGAGTGACCATGCTTACAACTCCTGGCGTTTGCTGTCGACATCGAAGAACGGCAGTTTGACCACCGTGGCCTGTACCACTTCACCGCCTTCCACCCGAATCGGAATCTGCTGGCCGGGGACGCTTTGATCGACGGCGGCATACGCCAGGCCGATGATCATGCCCAGTGTCGGCGAGTATTCGCAGGAGGTGACGTTGCCGCTGATGTCCGGTCCTTTGAGCACCAGATGACCTTCCAGTGGCTGGCTGCTGCCTTTGGGCAGGCTGAAACCGACCAGTTTGCGCTTGAGCGGCTGGGCTTCGAGGATGTCCACGGAGCGGC
Source organism: Pseudomonas sp. ASL8 (assembly GCF_056680355.1). Lineage (NCBI taxonomy): Bacteria > Pseudomonadati > Pseudomonadota > Gammaproteobacteria > Pseudomonadales > Pseudomonadaceae > Pseudomonas > Pseudomonas sp. ASL8. The sequence continues at coordinate 4,240,524 of NZ_CM155278.1, forward strand.
GCCCGACAAAAAACGGTTTCTTGCGGGAGATGGCCCAGCCCATGTCGATCTCTGCCGGATGGGTCATGCCATCGGTGTCCTGGCTGATGATCACATGGCCCTTTTCCAGGCGCAGCAAACGTTGGGCTTCGACGCCGAACGGGCGAATGCCATGTGCCTGACCCGCGTCCATCAACGCGTCCCACAGGTATTCGGCATAACGTGCCTGCACATGGATTTCATAACCCAGCTCGCCGACGAAACCGACGCGCATGACCCGCGCCGCGATCCCGGCAACGGTGCCCTGACGCACGCCCAAATACGGAAAGGCGTCAGGCGACAGGTCGATGTCGACGCAGAGCTTTTCCAGCACTTCGCGCGAGTCGGGTCCGGCCAGGTTGACGGCTGCAATGGCGGCAGTGACGTTGGCGATATCGACGTTCAGACGCCATTGCACGTTCCACTTGAGCATCGCCTGATAGATCCGGTCGACGCCGCTGGTGGTGGCCGTGACATAAAAATGCTGATCGGCCAGTCGCGCACAGACGCCGTCGTCGATCACTACCCCGTGTTCGTTGGTCATCAGCGCATACCGAGTGCGGCCGATGGGTTGTTTGGCAAAGGCGAAGGTGTACATCCGCTCCAGCAGTTCGGCGGCGTCCGGGCCACGAATATCCAGGCCGCCAAGGGTCGAGACATCGATCAGCCCGACGCCTTGGCGCACATGAAGGGCTTCTTCCTGCATGCAGCGTTCGCGCGTCGCTGGCTGACCTTTTTCATCCTTGAAAGCGTAATAGGCCGGACGTTGCCAGTTGCCTGCAGGCATCATTTTTGCGCCCGCTTGTAGGTGGCGGTTATGAATCGCGGTACGGCGAATCGGGTCAAAGCTGCGTCCGGCGATGTGCGCCAGTTTTTCCGCTTCGAAGGGCGGGCGTGCCGTGGTAACCCCGGTTTCGCTGACGGTGCGCTGGGTGCTGGCGGCAACCAGTCGCGCCGTTGGCAAGGCGGAATGACGGCCTTGGGATGGTCCCATGCCCACCGTGGAAAAGCGTTTTACCAGCTGCACGTCGCGGTATCCGTGGCGTGTAGCGTTGATGATGTCGCGGATTTGCAGGTCTTCATCGAAATCGACGAATTCCTTGCCACTTGGGTGGGGGAAGATCGGCCAGTCGAAGTTGACCCGTTGTTCCGGGCTTAGGGTCTGCTCCTGATAGTCCGCCGACAGTCCCAGTGCCGCCGCCGCTTGTGCCCCGACTTTAGCGCCATCCTTGAGTACGTTTTCCAGCAGATGACGACCGTTCACGGAGCCGGCGATGGCCAGGTTTTTTGGCAGGCCAGTGATGGCGAACTCGGCCGAAGGGTCGGCGTACGCCAACTTACCGCCTGCCTGACACGCCAGTTGATAGACCGGCATGTAACCGGCGGTCATGCACAGCAGGTCGCAATCAAGTTGCAGGCTGTCCTGGGCGACTTCGCCACGGGCAGTGATGCGCCGCACATCGACGCCGCTGATATGGCGCATGCCCTTACTGTGCAAGGCTTCATACACCGTGTGTTGCAGGTACACGGTGATGCCCAGGCGTTTGAGCTCCGCAGCCAGGCGCGCATCGTCTGCGCCGTTGCGCATGTCGACCACGGCGGCGACGGTGACACCTTGTTCCACCAGGTCCAGCGCTGTGCGATAGCCGTCATCATTGCCTGTAAGGACCACCGCGCGCTTGCCGGGTTTGACTGCATAAAGCTTCATCAGGCGCTGGGCAGCGCTGCACAGCATCACGCCGGGCAGGTCGTTGTTGCGGAAAATCACCGGCTGGTCGAAGGCGCCAGAGGCGATGATGCATTGGCTGGCGCGCACTTTGTACATGCGCTTGTCTTTGATCACCGGCAGGTAATTGTCGGTGAACCAGCCATTACAGGTGGCTTCGGTGAGAATCTGGATGTTGGCGTGCTGGCTGACTGCATCGACCAATGCCTGGCGCACTTTATCGGCCTGCGTGCCCTGTACGTCGAAGCGTGCATAGGTGAGCGCTCCGCCCAGCAGACGCTGTTGTTCGATCAGCAACACCTTGGCCCCGGCGTTGGCGGCGGTCAGTGCCGCCTGCAAACCGGCGGGACCGGCGCCCACCACGGCCAGGTCGATGAACAGGTAAGCCTTGTCGTAATACTCGGGCTTGAAGTCCAGATTAAGGATACCCAGCCCGGCTTTCTTGCGGATCAGCGGCTCCCAGATTTTCCACATGCCCTTGGGCTTGTAGAACGAACGGTAATAAAACCCTACTGGCATGAACCGTGAGAACTTGCCCAGCAGCGCATCGCGGTCGTTGTCCAATGTGCCGCTGTAGTTTTGCCCGCTGACTTCGGCACCGGCTTGCAGCCAATGGGTGTCGGCCAGCACGTTGGGTTCATCTGGCAGTTGCACCAGGGTGTTGGCGTCTTGCCCGGCCATGGTTAACGGCCCGCGAGGGCGGTGATACTTGAACGAGCGCGAGAGCAAATAACGACCGTTGCCGAGCAGGGCGCTGGCGATGCTGTCGCCGGCAAAACCGGTATAGGCCTTGCCATCGAAGTTGAACGCCAGTGGGCGTTGACGATCAATCAGCAAGCCCATGGGCAACGGCAAGCGGCTTTCAAAAGTGGAATCAGGCTGGCTCATTGCTGTGCTCCGCAGGGCTGAACTCGACGCGCTGGTTGTAGACTTCCCGGGCATCGAAGGTACGCAGGATTTCATCGGTGACGGTGTGCCGTTCGGCCAGGAACCAGTAGCTGGAGGCGTTGTGCATCCACCACTCACGGACCACGCCTGCTGCGTTTTCGCTGTTGAACACGTAATGTGCCCATTGCGCATCGCTGCAGGTGGCCGGGTCAGGCATGTCCTTGAATTCGCCGCCGTAGGTGAATTCGGTGATGTTTCGCGGCCCGTTCAGCGGGCAATTCATGACTTTCATACGGTTTGCCCCTTAGTGGCTGGCCGCCGTAGCGCCCATCTCGTTGACTTGCTGGAAGGTCGAAAACCGCTCCAGACCGAAGGGCTTGATCAGGTCCGGTACCTTGCCGCCGGAGGCGACCAGTTCGGCCATGGTCTTGCCGCAGATCGGTGTGGCCTTGAATCCCCAAGTGCCCCAGCCCGCGTCAAGGTAATAGTTTTCGACCGGCGACAGGCCCATGATTGGGCTGTAATCGGGGGTCATGTCAGTGATCCCGGCCCACTGGCGCATCAGCTTGGCATTGGCCAGGAAGGGGAACATTTCGATGGCTGCGGAAATCAGGCTTTCCTTCAGGTCCAGGGTCGAGCGGGTGTTGTACAGCGGGTAGGGGTCGGAACCGCCGCCGAACACCACTTCGCCACGTCCGGTCTGCTGCACATAGCAGTGCAGGGCCGACGAACTCACCAATGGGTCGAGAAATGGCTTGAACGGTTGGGTGACCATCGCTTGCAGGGGATAGCAGACGATGGGCATTTCGATCTTGGCTTTTTTGGCCATCAAAGAACTGTGCCCTGCCACGGCCTGTACCGCGCAACCGCACTGGATCGTGCCGCGGTTGGTTTTTACGGCGGTGATCCGGCCGTTTTCGATGATCAGGTCCTGAACTTCGGTCAACTGATGGATTTCCACCCCGCGCTTTGCTGCGCCCTTGGCGTAACCCCAGGCCACGGCGTCATGACGCGCAGTGCCGCCGTCGATATGCCACAGCCCGGCCAGTACCGGCAGATGGCCGGGGTCTAAATTGAGGCTCGGCACGAGTTCGCGAATCTGCTGGCGGTCGAGCATTTCCGTACGGCCGCCGAAGTGCTTGTTCACTTCAGCGCGTTGGCGGAAGGCGCGTACGGTGGCGTCGGTGTGGGCCAGGGTCAGTTGGCCACGCTCGGAATACATGATGTTGAAGTCGAACTCGTTGGACAGGTCCTTGAACAGCTTCACCGATTCGCTGTAGAACTTCACACCCTCGCTGGTCAGGTAGTTGGAACGAATCACCGCCGTGTTACGTGCGGTATTGCCGCCGCCCAGATAGGACTTTTCCAACACCGCGACATTGGTGATGCCGTGGTACTTGGCCAGGTAATAGGCAATGGCCACACCGTGACCACCGCCGCCGATGATGACTACATCGTAAGAGGACTTGAGTTCTTTAGGCGGTGGCAGGTCCATTTCTGCCGTGTACTCGGCAGAGAGGCCATATTTCAAGAGATTGAATGGCATCATGCCTCCTGAGGTGAAGTGTGAGTGGCCGCAGGCTCAGCGGCGCGCAGCAACTGCCTGCGCGTGGCGATCACGGTGTTTTTCAGCAGAAAGGCGATGGTCATCGGCCCGACACCGCCGGGAACCGGGGTAATGGCGCTGGCAACGGTACGGGCGCTGGCGTAATCGACGTCACCCACCAGTCGGCTGCCCTGTTCGGTGTCGATGCGATTGATCCCGACATCGATCACCACCGCGCCGGGCTTGAGCCAGCTGGCGTCGATCATCTGCGGGCGGCCGACGGCAGCCACTACGATGTCTGCCAGGCGGCACAGCGCGGCGGCGTCGACGCTGCGCGAGTGCACCACGGTGACCGAGCAATTGGCTTGCAGCAGCAGGGTGGCCATGGGTTTGCCGACGATGTTCGAGCGGCCGATGACCACCGCATGCTTACCAGTCAGGTCGCCGCACGTGTCGTGCAATAGGCGCATGCAGCCGCTAGGGGTGCAGGGCGTCAACACGTCCTGGCCCTGGACCAGCCCGCCGACGTTTTGCCGATGGAAGCCGTCGACATCTTTGTCCGGGTCGATGGCTTGAATGACCGCACCTTCGTCAATGTGCGCAGGTACCGGCAGTTGCACCAGAATGCCATTGACCTCCGGGTCGGCATTCAATTCTTCGATGACTGCCAGCAATTGTGCCTGGCTGGTGGTCGCGGGCAGACGCTGCTCCAACGAGCGAATGCCGGCTTCTTTGGCGCGCAGGATCTTGTTGCGCACGTAGACCTGACTGGCCGGGTCTTCGCCCACCAACACCACGGCCAGCGTGGGCGTGACCTGTTGCAGTGCGAGTTCGCGGACGTCGGCTGCGACTTCACTGAGTACTTGGGCTGCGATGGCTTTCCCGTCGATATCGCGGGCGAGTGGAATGGGGCTGTTCATCGGAAGATCACCGTTTTTTCGCGATTAATAAACACCCTGTGTTGCAGGTGATATTTGACTGCCTTGGACAGCGCGACGGTTTCCGTATCGCGTCCGATACTCACCAGATCGTCGGCTTTGTGCGCATGATCGACACGCTGTACCTCCTGCTCGATGATCGGGCCTTCATCCAGGTCCGAGGTGACGTAATGGGCCGTGGCACCGATCAGCTTGACCCCGCGCTGGTGGGCTTGATGGTACGGCTTGGCACCCTTGAAACCCGGAAGGAACGAGTGATGGATGTTGATCGCCCGGCCCGACAATTGCTTGCACAGGTCATCGGAGAGGATTTGCATGTAGCGCGCCAGCACCACCAGATCGGTCTGCGTCTCTTCAACGATTTTTAGCAGCGCGGCTTCCTGCTGGGACTTGGTGTCTTTGGTCACCGGCAAGTAGATGAAACGGATGCCCTCGCGCTCGGCCATTGGCCGTAGCTCCAAGTGGTTGGAGACGATGGCGGTGATCTGCATGTCCATCTCACCTTTGTGGTGGCGGTACAGCAGATCGGTGAGGCAGTGGTCGAATTTGCTGACCATGATCAGCACGCGCATCGGATTGGCGACCGTGTGCAGTTGCCAGTCCATATTCAGCGCCGTGGCCACTTCATTGAAGTCCAGACGCAGCGCATCGATGTCGCCCTTGACGCCGCTGTTGAAGCGAAACACGGCGCGCATGAAGAACTGACTGGTTTCTTCGTCGTCAAACTGGGCCAGCTCGCTGATATAGCAACGGTTGTCGGCCAGGAAAGACGTCACGGCGGCGACGATACCCGACGTCGCGGGACAGCTGATCTTGAAAATGAAGTGGTCCGGATCGGTGCTCATTACGGGTCCTCGCAGGGAGACATGCACGCTGAATGTTCATGGGTGGGGATTAAATTCAGGGATGAAGAAAAATTCCTCATGTGAATAAAATATTCCTGTGGCGCTTTTTATAGGTGAATTAAAAATCGGCGTCCAGCATTGTTTGGTTTTTTTTTGCGGGGGAGGGTGGAGAGTCGCGGGGACGCACAGTCATTTTTGCGAATGCGGCGTATCAGGTACACGGCATCAAGGGATGCACAGAGGGATGTTCGGTTACTGACTTGTTGGGGCAGGCAACGGCCTACGCTTTCATGCGCGCCGATCCGATTGCTGCGAGGCCGAGCTTCAACTCGGTCCCGTTGAGGGTGCGCTCATAGTGCGCCCGCAGGTCGGGTTCCCAGCCGATCACTTCATCCAATGTCGCGGCGGCCTTGCCCGGCGTCAGCGCAAAGTGTGCGCAATGGCTCAACAAGTTGGCGCGACTGATCACCCGACCCTCGCGGCCCACGGCCATCGCGAGATTGGGCGGAGAAGACCCTTCGAGGCACGGCACGACATCGTACATGGGTGCCAGTCGCCAGCCTCCCTTAAGCCAGAGGATGGTGTGGTTCTTGGGGTGATCGTCGTCGTTACCCACCAAGGCGTTGAAGCACATTCGCTTAAACAACTCCTGGAGGTCTTGCACCGGTACGCCACGTCGACTCATCTCGTTAGCGACGGAGGCATAGACCCAAGCGCTGCGGTCGGTGGTGTGCCATTCGGCGTCGAGCAAGGTGAGTGCGCTGAGCATCGGTATACGAACGCTCATGTCAGCAGGCGGCATGCGGTCGAAGCGCTCTACCAGCAAGGTCGAGGGCTGTTCGGCATGCAGCGCGGTACGGGCGACATTCAAACCTTTCCCGGCCGCGAACGTCATGCAGGCATGTTCCAGTGCCGGAATATCGCACTGATCATAGCGGTCACGGGGTTTGACCAGAATCAGCACGCCGTGGTCTTGCAGGGTACGCTTGGGACGGGCGCCACCCAGAGAAGACCTTTGCCTGCGTAGCTTGAGGGTCTGGATCGCCTCTTCATCCAGTTGGTTATCGAATATGGCTTCGGTGGCCTGGATGAAGGGTGTGAGGCCTTTGAGCGACGGTAACGGATCTTGCCCGATACCAGCTGGCGGATGGCGCGTCTGGCCTGCCATAAGGTTGCCCGCGCGATCATTGTTCGGGGATTTCAACAGATAATCGATAGGCCCCAGTGGGTGTCGATGGATTTCTTGCAAGACCCGCTCCCCCCAGCCATCGGGCATCGCGTCGTTGATGAAGCCGGGTATTCCCTTGTTTTTGGTTATCGGGCCGAACGTTTCGCTGCGCAGCGGATAGCGAACCGGGTCGGGCACCCAGCCACGGGTGGCGACGTACTCTGGATCGTAAGTGAACTCGCCGACTCCGTTGACGACGACCAGTCGACCCAGAGAGACCACCTTGGCGGTTTCAGGATGCTCCATGTAGACGTAGGCCCTGGACATCAAAAATCATCACTCTGTGGTTTGGCCAGGCGAACCCGATGCGGTGTATGGGGATCATTGGCTTGCAGCTGCGAGGAGGACTCGATGCCGTCGAGGCTGCGAAATACTTCCTGTGTGAGGCCCAACTGCCAAAGCACCATCATGAACGAGCGTAATTCCACGAGGGGGTCGCCGCCCTCGATTTTACGTACCGTCTGCTCGGAAATTGAAAGGGACAGGGCCAGATCTTTCTGTCGAAGTCTGGACTGCAGACGCCTGCTTTTTACCAGAAGCCCTATTCTATATAGGTTGTCGGCGCATTCCAGTGGAAAAAAGCTTTTCATAAGCCGCCTTTTAGCATTGCTAAATGTAGATAAGCAGCACTATAGCACGCCTAATCATTGCGAAAGAGGCAGGGACGCTTGCTGGATACCCGAACGCCAGGCGGTCAGTCGTCGCCGTAGTTCATGATCGACAACAGATGAATCGGGACTTTCACCAACTGCTCCGGGCCATGCGGAACATCACCATCAAAGGTCAGGCTGTCGCCGGGTTTCATATGATAGAGCTGGTCGCCATGGCGGTAGACGATCTCACCTTTCAACAGGTGCAGAAACTCGGTGCCGGGATGGGAGAAGGTCGGAAACTCTTCGCTGGCATCGTCCATGGTGACCATGTAAGCCTCGAACGTCTTCTTCGGGCCGCGGGTGTGGTTGAGCAGGTGATAGGTGTGGCCTTTCTCTGTACCACGGCGCACCACCTGCATCCCTTCGCCTTTGCGCACCAGCAGGGCGCCACTGCCTTGTTGATCGTACTGACTGAACAGTTTCGACATCGGCATGCCGAGGGCATCGCACAGGCGGCTCAAGGTATCGAGGCTGGTGGAGACCTGGGCATTTTCGATCTTGCTGAGCATGCCTTGGCTGATGCCTGCCAGTTGCGCGACATCAGCAATCTTCAGTTCCTGCAATTGACGCTGTCGCTTGATTTGCATGCCCAGGTACTGCTCGAGCCTCAAGCGTGGCTCGGCCTCGGTGGAAATCACTTTGCTCATGCTTCATTTCCGGTCATGAATATAAATTTCGCACTATGAATGTGCGATGAACCCTTGTTGCTGTCCGCCCGATTTACAGCGTGAGCGCTCGCAGCATGTCTGAAGTTTTCTCCACGCGACACTCATTTCCCTGGCGGAGCCTTGAAAAGCCTGCATTGCAGGATTAAAGACAACCAGGATCTCCTCGTGGGTAACCATTTTGGCAAGGCAATTGCATTCTCTTTAGGAAAGTAACTTTCTTGTTGAGAATACACGGGTCGACTTCAGGTCATGTCCAGACGAATTCTAGCACTGGGCAATCATTAACGACTGGCGCCGACCCTAGATGCAGATCCCGCTGTTTTGCCTTGCTCGAGGAGTCCAAGTGATGTTGCCACCAGAAACACAACGAATTATCGATGAGCACAAAATCAAATATGTGCTGGCTCAGTTCGTGGATATCCACGGTTCGGCCAAAACCAAATCGGTACCCGTCTCCGGACTGCAAACTGTCATCGACAGCGGCGCCGGCTTTGCAGGCTTCGCCATTTGTGGCATGGGCATGGAACCCCATGGCCCGGACTTCATGGCCAAGGGCGACCTGAGCACCTTGACTGCCGTGCCATGGCAGCCTGGTTACGGACGCATTGTCTGCGTCGGCCACGTCAATAACGAGCCGCACCCTTACGATTCGCGTTACGTATTAATGCGCCAGGTAGAGCGCCTGAATGCACGCGGCTGGACCCTCAATACTGGCCTGGAACCTGAGTTCAGCCTGTTCCGTCGCGATGCCGAGGGCAAGCTGTGCAGCGTTGATGCCAGCGATAACCTGGACAAACCCTGCTACGACTACAAGGGCCTGTCGCGTTCGCGGCAGTTTCTGGAAAACCTCACCGAAGCGCTGCAAAAAGTCGATTTCGACATCTATCAAATCGATCACGAAGACGCCAATGGTCAGTTTGAAATCAACTACACCTACAGCGACGCGCTGACCTCGGCGGATCGTTTCACCTTCTTCCGCATGGCTGCCGGCGAAGTGGCCAACGATTTGGGGATGATCTGCTCGTTCATGCCCAAGCCTGATCCGAAACGTGCGGGCAACGGCATGCACTTCCACTTGTCCATCGCCGACGCGGTGAACAAGAACCTGTTCCATGACGCCAGCGACTCGCGCGGCATGGGCCTGTCGAAAATGGCCTACCACTTTGCGGCGGGTCTTCTGGCTCACGGCCCGGCGTTGTGTGCCTTCGCCGCACCCACCGTCAATTCATACAAACGCCTTGTGGTCGGCCGCTCGCTGTCAGGCTCGACCTGGGCTCCAGCGTTCGTTGCCTACGGCTCGAACAACCGCTCGGCCATGGTTCGGGTGCCTTACGGTCGCCTTGAATTCCGCCTGCCGGACGCGGGCTGCAACCCCTATCTGGTCAGCGCCGCGATTATCGCCGCCGGCCTGGACGGCATCGACCGCAAGCTGGATGCGGGTGAGCCGTGCAATGAAAACCTGTACTCGCTGAGCCTGGAAGAAATTGCCGGTCGGGGCATCGCCACTTTGCCGCAAAGCCTCAAGGAAGCCTGTGACGCGCTGGAGGCTGATCCGCTGTTCCGCGAAACGATGGGCTCGGAAATCATTAACGAGTTCATCGAGCTCAAGCGCATGGAATGGGTCGAGTACAGCCGTCACGTCTCCGATTGGGAGATCAAGCGCTATACCGAATTTTTCTAAGCGGCTTTCGGTAAAAACACGTTTTCAACCACTCGATTTGAATCAACCCGGGGCCTTTGAATCAGGCACCGGCTGCCAAGCAGGAGAAAGTGTATGTGCGGAATCGTAGGTCTGTACTTGAAGAACCCGGCGCTGGAGTCCCAGCTCGGCAAGCTCTTCGAACCCATGCTGCTGTCGATGACCGACCGTGGCCCGGACAGCGCCGGCTTTGCCATCTATGGCGATGAAGTGGCGGATGGCTGGATCAAGCTGACATTGCAGGCGACCACAGACAACCAGGACTGGAAGACCCTGATGGGCGAACTGGAAGGGCGCCTGGGTTGCTCCCTGGAGTGGTTCCAGAACGCCACCGCCGTGGTATTGAAAATCAAGACGGACGAAGCGTCGGTCCGCAACGCCTTGGCCGAACTGGCACCGACCGTGCGCATCATGAGCGCCGGGCAGAGCATCGAGATCCTCAAGGGCATGGGCTTGCCGAAAGAGATCTCCGAGCGTTTCAACCTTAAAGGCATGAAAGGCAGCCACATCATTGGCCACACCCGCATGGCCACCGAAAGTGCTGTGACCATGGAAGGCAGCCACCCGTTTTCGACCGGCGCTGACCTGTGCCTGGTGCACAACGGCTCATTGTCCAACCACTTCCGCCTGCGCCAAGAGCTCAAGCGTGAAGGGATCGTGTTCCAGACCGAAAACGACACTGAAGTCGCTGCCGGTTACCTGGCCTGGCGCCTGCAACAGGGCGACTCGCTCAAGCAAGCCTTGGACAACTCCCTGGAAAACCTCGACGGCTTTTTCACCTTTGCCATCGGCACCCGCAATGGTTTCGCGGTGATTCGTGATCCGATTGCGTGCAAACCCGCGATTTTGGCCGAGACCGATGATTACGTCGCCATGGCCTCGGAATACCAGGCGCTGTCCAGCCTGCCGGGCATCGAGAACGCCAAGGTCTGGGAACCAGCACCTTCAACCATGTACATCTGGGAACGCCAAAGCGCCTGAGGAGCACCGTATGAAAGCTATCGATCTATCTGTCAGTGAAGTACGCGAGCTCAATCAGGGGCTGCATGATCAGGCCAAACAATTGACCGATGCGGAGTGGGTCGTGACCCATTCCGATGGTAAACACAACCTCGCGGTCGGTGTCGATCAAGAGCTGTTCATCGATATTCAGGGCCACGCCGGTTACTACTGCGCAGGCATGAACAAGAAGGCCCACATCACCGTGCACGGCAACGTCGGCACCGGCGTGGCGGAAAACATGATGTCCGGTTCGGTACGGGTCAAGGGCAGCGCTTCCCAGGCTGCTGGCGCTACCGCTCATGGCGGCTTGCTGGTGATCGAAGGCGACGCCGGTGCCCGTTGTGGCATCTCCATGAAAGGCATCGACATTGTGGTCGGCGGCAGCATTGGCCACATGAGCTGCTTCATGGGCCAGGCCGGACGCTTGGTGGTGTGCGGCGATGCAGGCGATGCCTTGGGTGATTCGCTGTACGAAACCCACATCTACGTGAAGGGGAAAGTGGAATCCCTGGGCTCGGACTGTATCGAGAAAGAGATGCGCACTGAGCACCTGGACGAACTGCAGGAGCTGCTCAATCGCGCCGGTTTCGACCACAAGGCAGCCGATTTCAAGCGCTACGGCTCAGCCCGTCAGCTTTACAACTTCAAAGTCGATAACGCATCCGCGTATTAATTCGCGTATCAAGGAGTACACCATGAGCGACAAACCCACTCCGGTCCTGCGCGAATCCGCGACCTTCGACCGTCTGACCATTCAGGAAATCCAGCGTGCCGCCGAAACCGGCATCTACGACATTCGCGGGGGCGGCACCAAGCGCAAGCTGCCGCATTTCGATGACTTGCTGCTGCTGGGCGCCAGTGTTTCCCGTTACCCGCTGGAAGGCTATCGCGAAAAGTGCGGCACTGACGTAATCCTCGGCAACCGCTTCGCCAAGAAACCGCTGCACTTGAAAATCCCGGTAACCATCGCGGGCATGAGCTTCGGTGCACTGTCGGCCAACGCCAAAGAAGCCCTGGGCCGTGGCGCGACCATCGCCGGGACCAGCACCACCACGGGTGACGGCGGCATGACCCCGGAAGAACGCGGTCAGTCCGAGCATCTGGTCTATCAGTACCTGCCATCGCGTTACGGCATGAACCCCGATGACCTGCGCAAGGCCGACGCCATCGAAATCGTCCTGGGGCAGGGCGCCAAGCCAGGCGGTGGCGGTATGTTGCTGGGGATGAAAGTCACCGAACGTGTCGCCGGTATGCGCACATTGCCTATCGGTGTCGACCAGCGCAGCGCCTGCCGTCACCCGGACTGGACCGGCCCGGACGATCTGGCGATCAAAATCGCAGAGATTCGTGAAATTACCGATTGGGAAAAACCGATCTACGTCAAAATCGGCGCCAGCCGTCCGTACTACGACGTCAAACTCGCGGTTAAAGCCGGTGCCGACGTGATCGTGCTCGACGGCATGCAAGGCGGTACCGCAGCGACTCAGGAAGTGTTCATTGAGCACGTTGGCATCCCGATTCTGCCGGCTATTCCGCAAGCGGTTCAGGCGTTGCAGGAAATGGGCATGCATCGCAAGGTGCAACTGATCGTCTCTGGCGGTATCCGTAACGGTGCCGACGTGGCAAAAGCCATGGCCCTCGGCGCTGATGCGGTGGCCATTGGTACGGCGGCGTTGATTGCACTGGGTGACAACCATCCGCGACTGGATGAGGAATTGCGCAAGCTTGGTTCTGCGGCGGGTTTTTACGACGACTGGCAGAACGGTCGCGACCCGGCGGGCATCACTACGCAGGACCCGGAACTGTCCAAGCGTCTTGATCCTGTGGAGGGTGGTCGTCACTTGGCTAACTACCTGCGGGTGTTGGTCCTCGAAGCACAGACCATGGCCCGCGCCTGCGGCAAGTCACACCTGCACAACCTCGACCCCGAGGATCTGGTGGCCTTGACTGTCGAAGCAGCCGCTATGGCTCGCGTACCGTTGGCCGGGACCTCGTGGATACCAGGCCAGCAATACTGATCCACCCGACGCCGCCCTGATGGGCGGCGTTTTCTCTAGCTGCCAACGGGCACAGATCCGTATGCACCGCGAGCCTGCAGGGCCTCGCGCTCCCTCTTTCTGCCAGTCCCTTGTGTCGACTTCCCTGTTTATGGAGCTTGCTGACTATGATTTCTGACTCGCTTATACGACCTCTTTCAAGGACGACCGTGGCGCTGCTCGCATTGAGCCTGTCGCCATTGGCCTCGGCAGCCGACGTTACGCTGGACACCGGCACCACCGCCTGGATGATGACCGCGACGATGTTCGTGTTGTTGATGTGTGTTCCGGGCCTGGCGTTGTTTTATGGCGGCATGGTCCGGGCCAAGAACTTTCTCTCGATGTTCACCCAGTTGTTCGCGGTCGCTGGAGTGATCGGCGTGCTGTGGGTGGTCTACGGCTACAGCATCGTGGTTGATGCCACGGGCATGGTCGCTGGCGAAGTCAATCTGCACAGTTTCATCGGAGGATTGAGCAAACTGTTCATGCTCGACATGACCCATGACAGCCTGGTGGGCAACATTCCCGAAGGTGTCTACAGCGTGTTCCAGATGTCCTTTGCGATCATCACTCCGGCGCTGATTGCCGGTGGTTTCGCCGAACGCATGAAATTCAGCGCGGCAGTGGCGTTTATGGCGCTGTGGTTCACCTTCGTCTATGCGCCTATCGCACACATGATCTGGGGCGGGCCAGGGGGGCTGTTGGTCAACTGGGGTGTGCTGGATTTCGCCGGCGGCACCGCGGTGCATATCAATGCGGGCGTTGCGGCACTGGCGGCGTGCCTGGTACTTGGCAAGCGCAAAGGCTACCCGAACCTCGCCATGCCCCCGCATAACCTGGGCTTCACCCTGATGGGTGCCGGTTTGCTGTGGGTCGGCTGGTTCGGCTTCAACATTGGCTCGGGTGCTGCGGTGAATACGGGTGCTGGCATCATTATGCTCACCACCCAAGTCGCCGCGTGCGCGGGTGTCGTCGGCTGGATGCTCACCGAAACCCTGATTCATGGCCGTCCCAGTGCCCTGGGCGCAGCGTCCGGTGCCTTGGCCGGTCTTGTCGGCATCACTCCGGCCTGTGCCTACGTCGGTCCGGCGGGCGCCATCGCAATAGGTTTGATTACCGGCGCGGTGTGTTTCTTCGCCGTCAGCCAGCTCAAGCAGAAACTGGGCTACGACGACACACTGGACGTGTTCAGTCTGCACGGCATCGGCGGGATCGTCGGCGCACTCCTGACCGGGGTTTTCGCGTCGCCTTCGTTGGGTGGTTATGTCGAGAACCTGGAAATCGGCGCTCAAGTGCTGACCCAGTTGAAGGGGGTCAGCTTCACCTTCGTCTATTGCTTTGTCGTGAGCATGATCATCCTCAAAGTGCTGGAATGGACCATCGGCCTACGTGCCAGCGAAGAGAACGAAGCGATGGGCCTTGACCTCGCGGAGCATGATGAGCGGGCGTATAACGTTTAATTGATAGCGGTAGTCGAAACGCCTCACGGAGTGGGGCGTTTTGACAAGGTGCCAAAGGCTACGCGTGACGTGGTGATTCAACAGGCGGTGTGCCGTCGTGAAACAGCCCTTTCAGTTGTGCGCGTAACTCCGGTGAATCAGTATGTTTGTGAACAGTGACCGCATGCTGTGCAGCCGCCTCAAGCAATTCTTTTTCAGAGTCTGCGGACAGCGCGACCGAGCAGTTGATTTCGCTCGGGAATTCGCGGCAATCGATGTATTTGCGGGCCATGATGTACTCCTCATAAGAAGGCAGGCCATGAAGCCTGCGTGAACGACCGCTCGACACATTGCGCGGAATACATGCAATACAACTACGCGTTGTATCAAGTGTAATCATTTTAAAAGTATAGAGCGGATGCCAAGTTTGGGTTTCTTGAAGGGACGGGAGGCGTTCACCGAACCTTTGAGTTGGCTATTCGAGGACGGAAATAAGGTTTAAAAAACGAAAGCCGCTATGTGTAAGCCTTGGGCTCGTTATGGTCGTGGGCTATTGGTCAATCGCTGGTATCAGCGACCAGGGTTAACGGGCGCTTGCAGTGCAACTGCCCTCCCTAAGCCACAGTCACCCGCTGCGCAAGGCCTCGATGGGCATAAAAAATCTCCCCGAGAATCGCTTGGCGCACTACGAAAAAGCCCGCACATGGCGGGCTTTGAAAATGAAGTAGGTGGCCGGCGCTGGTCTCCGGCTTACAAGGTTTATCAGGACTCTCACAGAAAAGTTTTGTGCCTTCCTGCTTCACACGGCATAAGGGCTGGATCTCAGCGCGGAGATCTTTCTAACCGTGTACCCTTCGGAACGCGCCCCACGTTTCCTTGCTATCCTTTTGCGCATCAGTCTGCGTCTTCACCTACAACTTCAGAATAGCAAAAAGTCCTCAACGCTGGCCGGATTTTTTAGAACGATTTTGCTCAGGGGGAAGGCAGGCAAGATGGAAAACTACTATCCCAAGGCTGCGGCGATATCTCGGCCTATGACGGGACCGTGGAAGACTCTCCCAAAGGATGAATATGACATTGACTGTCGAAAGGTTGGTCAGGATAGCAATGGCCAATCCAATAAACGCTCAAATTACCTCACGCTTGCCTTCACTCGGTTTGAGTCAATGCATGCTCACTGCGGGCTGCCTGTTCCAGGCCGTCTGGAATCATCAGTCGCACCGGCCTTCAGCGTGGGGGGTTAAGGATTACGACGTTTTTTACTTCGACAATGATCTGTCCTGGGAGGCCGAGAATGCGGTCATCGACTCCGCTCAGCGTCTCTTCCAAGACCTTGACGTTAACGTTGATATCAAGAATCAGGCGCGCGTTCACCTTTGGTACGGTCAACGGTTTGGCAGGTCTTACCCTCAGCTTCAGTCGGTCAAAGACGGTATTGATCGTTACCTGATTGCGGGTACGTGTATTGGGCTGGATGCTGAAACGGGTGAAGTCTATGCGCCCTACGGCCTGGCCGACGTCGAGCAAGGGGTTCTTCGTATCAATCCAAAAAATCACCAGCCGGACTTGTTCGAGCAGAAGGCGAAAAGTTATCAGACTCGCTGGCCTTGGCTCAGGGTTTCAGAAACAGACCTTTCATAAAGGTAGCAACATTGACGCGGGCCCTGGAGGGTGCTCGTTTGGAAAACGTCTGAGCTGTTTCTGCTAGTCTGCCGAGCCCGGAAATTAACAAAGCCAGGCTCAACCCAATGATCAATATCCGTGTCATGACTATGGACGATTACGATGCCGTCATCGACCTCATGAAGCGCACTCCCGGCGTCTCCTTCCGTGCTGCGGACTCTCGTGAATCGACCTCGAGTTATTTAGAACGAAATCCCGGGATGAGCTTCGTTGCTGAAGACGGAACCGTTCTCTGCGGCTGCATCATGTCTGGACACGACGGCCGCAGAGGGTATTTGCAGCATTTGGTTGTCCTTCCCCAGTATCGGCGTCAAGGCATAGCAAACGCGTTGGTAGAGCGCTGTCTTTCGAGTCTTGAGAAACACGGAATACTTAAATGTCATCTCGACGTGTTCAAGACAAATACGACAGCTGCTGACTATTGGCACAGCCAAGGTTGGCAGCTCAGGTCCGATATTGATCGGTATTCGTTTACCCGATCGGATAATGAGAACGCATGACCGAGTAGACCGAACCAGCATCAGTGGTGTGATCAAGGATATTGAAAACATGCTCGCCGCAGCATAATCAGAACCGCTTCCCCTCAAGCCCCGTGACTCGGGGCTTTGTCGTAAGTATCCTCCTCAATCCAATTCGAAGATGTTAAGCATGAACCTACGCAAAATTGCAGTGGGGCTGTCAGCCCTTGTTTTGTTCTCGACGGGTGCGGCAGAAGCTCGCAGCCTGCTGGATTTCATCAACCCGCCCAGCCAGCATCAAGAGCAAGGGCACCGCTCTGGCTCAATCAGCCAGAGCGTGGCGATTGACCTCTATTCAAGCAAAGAGAAGCAGGCATCGTTTGATGGGTGTGCCGACCTGTTCCCGGCAGCCAAGCCGATCAGCATGGCTATTGTGCCCGCAACAATGAAACCCTTGGCCCTGTGTTCCGACAACTTTGCGGTGCTGTACTCGCAAACCAGCAAGACTCCGATTGTTGTGGTTGAGCGCCTTAATTCAGCCCAGCTAAATGATGCCAAAGGTGAGGAACGAACCAATCAGTTCTATCCGGACCCACGTATTCCCAAGAGCGGGCGGGCAGAGTTGAGCGACTACCGTGGCCAACATCCGGCAGTGGATCGTGGCCACCAGTCTCCGGCAGCAGATGCACCGAATCCGAATGCAATGGCCCAGTCCTTTGCGCTTTCGAACATGGTGCCGCAAGACCCCACCAATAACCGGAAGATCTGGAGCAAGGTCGAGTCTGATGTCAGAAAGTTCGCGAAGCGAGCCGATGGCAATGTCTTCGTCTTTACCGGACCGCTCTTTGACACTGGCCATACCACCATCGGCGACAACAAGGTCTGGGTACCCACCCGCCTGTTCAAACTGGTCTACGACGCTTCGTCCAAGCGGGCCTGGGCCTATGTGCTACCCAACGCGGAAACCCGCATCGAGAGGCCGATGGACTATGAGACATTCGTGAAGACTACGGGGCTAGACCTGTTGGAAAATCTACCTGTCTCTGGTTCGGTGGTTCGCTCTTGATCTTCGAGAGTCCACATTCCTGATGGTTTCGGTCTTGTCGGCGAGCAGACACTGGAACAGTCCATGACAGCAGGGCGATTCATTAGGGCGCGTCGCGCCTATTGCGAATGATCAGGTTTTTTCTGCTTCTGACAGGGCCTTGGCCACTACTGCAGGCAGGCTTCCGGGAGCCTTTATACGCATCTGCTTGTTCAAATTAAAACGACCGAACACAACCGTGATGTCAGAAACCGAGACGTCAAACTCTCGGGCGAGAAACTTAACCATGTGGTCAGTCGCCCTGCCTGCTACGGGGGCGGCGGTGACGCTAATCTTGAGTTGACTTCCTTTCGCCTTGCCGATGGCATCCTTTTTGGCGCTCGGAGTTCCAAGTATGTTCAGAACTAGAACCTCTCCATCCCACCCACAAAACGAGGACATCTCAACGCCACGGCCGGATGATTTCTTTTTGGTAATCGCTTTTGCTTTCTTCACATGGATCCTGCGTAGGTCGGATAAAAATGCCTAACTGTAAATAGACATCAACGGGTGCATAACATTTTTGGGCGAACGTGCGCTGCCGCTCTGGAGTGCAGTGTTTACGAGGAGGGCGGAAGAAAAAAACGGTTAGGCGCCATTGCAGCAATTCCTCTTGCGAACGGTGTTTAGCAGTGTCGAGGGTAGCGCGGGGCTTGGAGGGAAGACAAGAGGACAACGGTCGAAGCACCGGCGTTTGTGGGGGAAGGCGGACGACTGCTTCTTGCCCGCCCTGGCCTATTGTGACCGGCAGAAATCGGCCGATTACTGCCTGTCGCCACCGTCGGCTTTGGGTCGGATTGCGCCCCTCACTCACTGTGACTGATCCACCCTTATCCTCCCTCAACGTGGAGGATCAGCCATGAACACTAATGCCACACATAGCCATCAGCCTTGGAACAAGGGAAAGATTGTCGGGCAGAAAGCACCGCTTCGAGTCAGAGATATCTGGGCCATTCGGGTCAGACTCCAGCTCGCGGAGAAGACACGAGATTTGGCACTCTTCAACTTGGCTATCGACAGCAAACTGCGTGCCTGTGACTTAACCAAGCTGCGAGTGCGTGATATAGCCCATGGAGAACATGTGTCGTCACGGGCCATCGTGATGCAGCAGAAAACCCAGCATCCAGTGCAATTTGAAATTACGGAGCAAACCCGAACGGTTCTGGAGGCTTGGATGCATCGGGCCCACCTTAGAAGTGAGGACTTCTTGTTCCCAACCCGGCTGCACGACTCAGAACACCTATCGACCAGACAATACGCTCGAATAGTGAAAGCGTGGGTGACCGCCATTGGACTTGACCCAACCATGTACGGTACTCACACGCTACGGAGAACCAAGGCATCGCTGATCTATCGCAGAACGAAAAACCTGAGAGCTGTCCAACTCCTGCTTGGTCATACGAAGCTTGAAAGCACCGTCAGATACCTGGGAATCGAGGTAGATGATGCCCTGGAAATGGCGGAACAGACTGAAGTCTGATCATCCATAGTGACGGTCGATACTAGACCGTCGCTATCCGGCCAATTGCTGTCACGCACGATTAGGAGCTATGAAGTTTCGGCTCAAGCTTACTCTGAAGTCCACCTGTCCAGGAACGCTGCCTCTAGCAGACGATTACTGAGGCACTTCTGATACTACTGGTATGGGCGTGGGGATTTGCCATGAAGGTTTTTTGCCGTCCTGACTGTCGAAGATGCTGCGCGCTTTGCGGAAGTCGTCGACGTTCTCAACGACCCAAGTCCAGATAGGGGACATACGAATCAATAGCCCCATGCCCAGCGGCGTCAGCTCATACTCAACTCGCGGCGGAATCTCATCGAACTCCCGTCGAATCACCAGACCATCGCGCTCCAAGGCGCGCAGTGTCTTGGTCAGCATTCGCTGAGTCACACCGGTCATCTGCCTTTTTATCTCGGCATGGCGCATCTTACCGTACACACCAAGGGCATGCAGGATGCCCAATGACCAGCGACTACCTGCGTGAGCGAGAACTTCCCGCCTGACCCCGTCATCATCTTCTCTGAGCGTTTGGCAGATAGCCTCCGCTTGGCTGAGAGTTTCACGATCGGTCATTTCTCCCCCTGGTATCACGCGTGTGCCTTCTTACGAGTGTTGCCGAATAGTGCAAGCATTGGCTGATCTTACAGGCAACAGGTCTCAGGAGACATCATGACTGAAGTGACCCAGCTTTCCCCCCAATCGATTCTCGTACTAGGTGCCGGCGAACTCGGCCTTCCGGTTTTGCGCAATCTCGCACATGTGGCAAAGCGCGCGCCCGGTTCCAAAATCAGCGTCCTGCTCAGGGACTCAACGATCAACACTCAGCTGCCGGAGAAAAAGGCAGAAATCGATGAGCTACGTAGTCTGGGTATCCAAATGGTGGCCGCAGACCTAGTGAACGATTCGATCGATCAGTTGGCTGAAGTCTTCGCACGATTCGATACCGTAATCGGCTGTGCGGGCATGGTCGCGGGTCGGGAAACCCCGATGAAGTTGGCCACAGCCGCTCTCAAGTCCGGTGTGAAGCGCTACTTCCCATGGCAATTTGGCGTCGATTTTGAGGTGATTGGGCGCGGCAGCCCTCAGGATCTATTCGATGCGCAGCTCGATGTGCGCGAGCTGCTTCGCGCCCAAGATAAAACTGAATGGGTAATTATCTCGACGGGGATGTTCACCAGCTTCCTTTTCGAGCCTGTGTTTGAGGTGGTCGACTTCGAAAACGACGCAGTGAACGCCTTGGGCAGTCTTGATAACAGCGTGACTCTCACTACACCGCAAGACATCGGGACTTTGACAGCAGAAATCGTCTTCTTCGAGCCTCGCTTGCGCAATCAAATCGTCTACCTTTCCGGCGACACTGTGACGTATGGGCAGGTCGCGAGCATCCTTGAACGTGTGCTGGGACGTCCATTCAAACGTAACGTTTGGACTGTTGATCACCTGATCCAGGAACTGGAAAAAGACCCCACTCATCACATCAAAAAGTACCGCGCAGTGTTCGCTCAAGGCAGAGGCGTGGCTTGGCCGAAGGCTGGCACTTTCAACGAGCAGCAGTCCATTCAAGTCACCACCGCCGAGCAGTGGGCTCGAAAAAACCTCGCAGACATCTGAACGCTAAAGCAGGTAACCCAGCGGTCCCACGCTCCGGATTTGTCTAATGAGAAACCCTAAGCCCGATAATCGTGGTCGATGACAGAGATTGAAAAGTGGAGCGCGGGATGTTCAATCCGACGAAAGACCAACATTGAAAGGACTGAGCTCTGCCCTCAACGGGGACTTTTGTTCTCAGAAAGGCAATTACCGCCGTCGACCACAAGAAGCTCGCCCGTAATGTAGCTTGACTCTGGAGATGCAAGAAAGGCGACTGCGGCAGCAACCTCCTCCGGTCTACCGGCACGTCCGACCGGAACATACCGCGCCGCAGTCAACTCGTCAGCTGTGCTGGACTGCGTCACGATCCATCCAGGGGCAACAGAATTTACGGTGATGCCGTAAGGCGCGACTTCCAGCGCCAAGCTCATGTTCATCCCCACAATTCCTGCTTTTGCCGCCGCATAGGCTGCCTCGCCCGGGTTGCTGACGCGGGTACCGGTCGTAGAACTGATATGGACGATGCGCCCGTATCGACGATGCTGCATCCCCGGCAACACTGCCCGGGTCAGCAAAAATGCAGTCGTCAGATTACGCGCAATCGACGTGTTCCAGACATCGACGCTCATATGGGCCACGTCGGAGAACACCTCGGCTTCACCCTGAATTGCCATGCCGGCGTTGTTCACAAGCACGTCGATTCGGCCCCATAGCGATTCAGCCCAGGTCACCAGTCCAACGACCTGATCGGGCTGAGTGAGATCCGCAGCGCGACCCTCCACCTCATAACCTTCCGCGCACAGTTGCGCGACGCGATCATGGATGCGGGCACTGCTGCCGGTGATGATCAGATTCGCACCTGCGTCGCCAAGGCGCCTGGCGATGGCGAGACCAATCCCCTGTTCGCTGCCTGCTCCACTGACCAATGCGACCTGACCACTCCAGTTTTTAAACATGCAATGCTCCACAGAGATACACAGGAAATACTGTCTAACCGTTGAGAATAGACGGTGCCTACGCTGCATCAATCCGCCAAGCATTGTGAGAGGCAGCATTTGGCCGAAAACTGACTGTTCTGAACGGTCAATGAGCCGGCTCGGCCGTACGCTTGTATGGTGGGTTATTCGCAGGGAAGCAGTCTTGGAACTCCGTGTAGATGCCTGCCATCGTTCCTGCCTCCTGCGGTACACCACTCAGGATCAGAAAAAGATTGCCTGCGATTCCGAGCAGACCACTCGAGTGCAGAACCTCTGCTAAAACCAGCTCTGGTGGAAATCCCCTTCCGTGACGATTAACTACATGGATACCTCCATGCACGTAGGAGCTCAAAGGTCTCCAAGAGTAGTGCTTAAACGCCTTTAGGTGAGCTACCGGAGCGTGCGGAGCTTTCACCTCAATCTCCTCCAACATTTGGCTGAGCATAGGAATTTTGCTTGCCTGCTTTGCCGTCTCTTGTGTGAGTTCAGCAAGCATCAAATCCACCTGGCTGTCCTTGGCTACATAAAGCACCCAAAGTGCGCGAACTAGTGATTCGTACTGTACTCGTAGCAGTGCAGCAGCAGAGGTGTACAGCCCTGCTGCTACCAGATGCTTCAGGCTCCGGGCGTGCTCAAATCCTAGACTAGCTAGCGCTTGGGTTGCCTGAAGGGGCTGGAAGCATCGACTAAAGGCAGGGCGAAAAAGCCGACAAGCCGGTCCTCAAGCATGGCCGAACGTGCCAGCAATTTATCGAAGTGCATACAGGCCCAAGTCAGAGAAGAGTCATGTCGGCAAGGATTCTATCGGCATCGGGCAATGACCGCATCTGGCCGATTGTTGGCTGTCGTGCCGGGTTGCCACCAGCCAACGGCTGCTGCGCACGCATGTCTATTAAAATGGGGGGTCGCAGCAATGTTGGCCTGTTGCTTCCTGCGATTATCTTGGGGGCCTGGTTCGGGACTACGCTAAAGCCATGTGGATCGTCGATCAATTGTGATTCACTGTTTGCGCTGCGTCCGTCTCTGGAGCGTCCAATGCGGCCCATCACCACGCGCCTGGCGGCGCTGTTTGTTCTTTGTCTGGCTCTCGAAGTACCAGCCCAGAACAACGTCTGCCCAGCTGGCGAGAAACAAATGTGCCTGGATGGCTGCATCTGCCTGCCAGATGGCATTTATCAGATCGCGGCACCTGCCTTGACGCTGTGGCTTACCCAAGCCCGCGCTGAAGCAGCCAACGCCGGCATCCAACCAATTCCACCGCACATCCGGGAGCAACTGTTGCGCTGGTACGACCCCAGTGTCCTCGATGCTGCGCGCTACAAAGTGAGCGACAACGGCCAATTCAATGCCGCCACAGCCATGCTGCAAAACCCCGATGTCGGTGCCGTGACGCTGATCGACATCATCCTCTTCCGTGACGCTCAAACCGCAGAACAGAACATCGCGCTCTGGGCTCACGAACTAAAGCATGTGCAGCAGTACCAGGAATGGGGGGTAGACGGATTTGCCCAGCGGTATACGCAGGATTTCAATGCTGTGGAGGCGCCGGCTTATGCCATACAGGCTGAGGTCAAACGGTTCGTGCGGGAAGGGACTGACTGAAGGGCATGAAGCTGACATTAATAAAGTGCCGGCCGGTAGAGTTCGCTCGGACGGATGAGTTGCATCGTACCCGCGCAAGCCCTACGGTTGCTCAAGGCTCTTGAGCGGACTCATGGGGGCCTGCTAAAGGAATAGAACACATGTTTATAAGTCGCGCAGCATTAGGTTTATCGATTCTGGGATTCAGCATTTCAGCAGCACAGGCCTCAACATTCAAAATCGCGATAAGCCTGATGGGCTATGACGCAACTTTTTTGCAAGATGAACACTCCCCAGCGTTGCCATACCAACCCGGTGATCCTGATTGGGGCGGACCTGCCTGGTTGGAGCCTACAGATGCAGTTCGATGGTTGCAGTATTCTGTACAGGCACGGCCTTCCCTCGAATGTAGGACGAGAGCAGCGATGAAGCTCACGGATACGGCTGGTTTGTCGGTTGGGCGACAATGTTCGCTTTCGGCCTGAGGCACAGGAGATGTGATTAATGAGGTTATTTAGAGTTCGCGAGCTAAAAAGTACTGATACTGAAGCGTTGCTGGCATTCGAAATCCATAACCGTGAATGGTTCGAATCTCATATTGATGCGCGCGACCCTTCTTTTTACACATTGCAGGGTGTCACCGATCATATTGAATGTTATTTATCAGATTTTGCTATCGGCGCTTGGCACCCGTTTGTTATCGAAGACTCCAGTGGAGAAATAGTTGGTCGAGCAAATTTGAAAAATATTAACTCGCCAAAGAATTCTGCGGAAGTAGGTTATCGGATTGATCAGCGTGTTTGCGGGCAGGGCCTAGCAACACTGGCGCTACGGCATATGATACAAGAGGCGCAGATGCGCTGGGAACTTGCGCAATTAGTTGCTTATGTATATATGGAGAATGTGGGCTCGAAAAAAGTACTTGAACGGTGCGAATTCTTACTTGAACGTCCATCGTTGAACGACAAGGCGGGGGACGAATGCCGATTCGTCCTTTCAATCTAGAGATATTTTTTTTAACGAATCTGGCCGAAAGCGGGAATTGCGCAGTTCCATTAAATTCATGCTTGAGTTTGTCGCCTAGGTTTTGCACTAAAAACGGCGATCGAAGGTCAGGCAAGGTAAAAACAGGCGAAGAAACACGGTGTATAGGGCCGTACATAAGCATTCTCGCAGCCCGGCCGAGCGCAGCCAGTTTCCATATAGAGCCTGAACGGAGCCATGTGCGTCCCCGCGTAACAAAATCTAACATCCACGCTTTAGCCCGCTCAGCCATGGCCGATATAGAGGAAGGCCACGTACGTATGCCACCTATACGTCACGCCACCCACTAATAAGAGCCCAGCCATGAACCCACTGACCCTCTTCAACAAGGCCCGAGCCAACGCCCAAGGCGCTGTGAGCGTGGCTTGCACCGCTGGCGAACTTGACCAAGCCCTGGCTGGCCTGCGCATAGACCCGGTGCTGGTCACCGGATTTGTTTCCCCTTACCTGGACATCGACCAGATCGCCGCCAAGGTCAAACGGCGCTTTGCGCACAGCGCTATCAGCCTGTGCACTACATCGGGGGAGTTGTGCAACGGCGCGAACACACTGTACTGCGCGACCGGTGACAGTTGGGACCGGGTGGTGTTGCAACTGTTTGACGCCAGTGTGATTGTGTCGGCCGAGGTGGTCATGGTGCGGCTGGAGTGCGAAGACATTCGCAGCGGCGGCAAACGCCTGGCGATGCGCGAGCGGATCGCCAAACTGGTGGGTAACATCAAACAGGCGCAGGTGCGCACGGCCATTGACCACCGCGACACCTTGGCGTACGTGGTGTTCGATGGCCTTTCGGCATCCGAATCGTTCTTTATGGAAGCGCTTTACGAGTCCGGGCGCTTCCCTTGCCTGTTCGTCGGCGGCTCTGCCGGTGGCAAGCTTGATTTTAAAAAGACCCTGATCAGCGATGGCCAGCGCAGTTATCAGAACCACGCGCAAATTGTCTTCTTGAAGACCGCAGCGGACGTACGCTTCGGGGTATTCAAAAGCCAGAACTTCCAACCTGCCGGGCTGAGTTTCAGCGTGCTGACCGCTTCGGTTGAAGACCGCACGATAGACCAGGTTATCGACAGCCGCGGCAACATCAAGAGCATGGTGCAGGCACTGTGCGACGCATTCGAGTGCAGCGCTCAGGCACTGGAAAAGAAGCTGGCCGATTATTCATTCGCCATCCGTGTGGGCGATGAACTGTTCGTGCGCTCTATTGCCCGCATCGACTATCAACAGCAGATTGTCCAGCTGTATTGCGACGTCGCGCCCGGCGAAGAAATGGTGATGGTCAAGCGCACGCCCCTTCGCGATGCCACCCGTACCGACTACGAGCAATTCCTCAGAGGTAAAGGTGGCCAGCCGGTTGCGGCCATTCTTAACGACTGCATCCTGCGCCGGCTTAACAACAGCAGCGAGCTGGGCAGCATGGCCGGTATTTTCGGTAATGTGCCCTTGGCCGGTTTCTCGACTTTCGGTGAAATTCTGGGCTTGAACCTTAACCAAACGCTGACGGCGATTTTCTTTTTTCGAGTCGCCAAGGGCGCCAGTTTTACCGATGAATTCGTCGACAATTTCATCGCCCACTACGGCGAATTCAAGGCATTTTTCCTGCGCCGTCAGGTCAAGAAACTAGCGGGTCTGAACAATTTAGTGGTCAAGCAGATCATGGCGTTCAAGAACCATGACTTCAGCAGCGCCTTGGATACCCGCGGACTGGATAGCACGATTTTGCCAGTGTTCGACGGCCTGGCGGACCTGGGCCAGGTATTGGCCCAGGCCAGCCAACAGCAAGAGCAGATGGCCACGCAAATCAAGCATTACTCGGGCGAGCTGCACTTGTCGATGGACGAGTTGGCGGGCACCATAGACCGGCAAAACACCGTCGCGGCGCAAGCCGGGACTACCGTTGAGCGCCTTACCACGCAAGCGGGTGAAGCGGTGGTAGGCGCCCGCGCGCTGGCCGGCTCAAGTTTGCGTATCCAGTCGATCGTGCAAGTGATTCAGCAAATCGCCGGGCAGACCAACCTGCTGGCACTCAACGCCGCCATCGAAGCTGCGCGGGCCGGCGAAATGGGCAGAGGGTTTGCGGTGGTGGCTGACGAAGTGCGTAAGCTGGCGGAAATTACCCGCAAGAATGCCGCTGAAATTGGCGTCGATATTGACCTGCTGTCAGGCGAGATCCAGCACGTCGCGCAACAGATCGAAGATCAGTCCGTAGCCGTGGACGCCCTGCGCGAGATGCTCGATGCCTTGGAAGACTCAAGCCGCACGACTGAAGGCACGGCGCAACGCACAAAGGCCATCGCGGACACCTTGACCGGGTTGACCCACTCCACGGTTTAAGAGGCCGATCACAGTGGGCCGGCGCTTTACCCTGCCTCCCTCACCAAGCATTATGGGCCGCTAGCACTATTGCCAAAGGTGCCGGACATTCGTGGTGAAAAGGAACTGCAGTTGAACGAACAAACATTGTCCATGCGCCTTGAACGCGTGGCGGCGCATATGCCAGCAGGTGCGCACCTGGCCGATATCGGCTCGGATCACGGCTACCTGCCGGTGGCGTTGATGCGCCGTGGCGCCATCACGGCGGCGGTGGCCGGTGAGGTGGCACTGACGCCGTTTCGCTCGGCCGAACGCACCGTGCGCGAGAACGGCCTGGACCAGCGGATCACCGTGCGCCTGGCCAATGGCCTGGCGGCGATCGAGCCGGGAGACGGGATCACGGCGATCAGCATTTGTGGCATGGGCGGCGAGACGATCCGCGACATCCTCGACAGCGGCAAGGCGCGCCTGAGCGGCCAGGAGCGCTTGATCCTGCAGCCCAACGGCGGCGAGCAGCCACTGCGCCAATGGTTGATGGAAAATGGCTACCGCATCCTCTGCGAGGAAGTGCTGCGGGAAAACCGTTTCGACTACGAGATCATCGTCGCCGAGTACGCCGGGCCGGTGATGTACACCGCCGAGGAGCTGTACTTCGGCCCGCTACAGATGCAGGCACGCAGCCCGGCGTTCCTGGTCAAGTGGCAGCGCATGCTGCGTCAGAAGCAGCAGACCCTGACCAACTTCGCGCGTGCGCGGCAGGCCGTGCCCGAGGAGAAGGTGCAAGACATCGCCCGGCAGGCCCGGTGGATCACCGAGCTGCTGGCTTGAGCATGACGAAGCGAGGGCCAATATGAATCGCCCTCAAATTCGCAGACACATCTGAATGACAGCTTTTGGCTGGTCATTGCCTCGACACTTGTTGGTCTAATCCGATGCAAATGGCTGGTCAGTAGCAACATCGGACGCAAATCACTGCCCGCTTTCAGCGGCGACGGCCTGGAAATGATGTGCCCCGAGATGCACCCGGCTAACAGTTCACTTCGGAGCGAGTTCGCCGTACCAATAGGTAGCCGTGACCCCGCCGTCCATGAGGAAGTCACTGCCCGTGATGAACCCGCCATCCGGGCCCATAAGCAGCGCGCCGACAGTGCCGACTTCGTCCGGGGTGCCGCCGCGTTTAGCCGCCGATACCTCAATCATGTGCCGGTATCCCTCACCCCGAGGACCGATCAATTCATCTCTCGCAAGCGGGGTAAAGATGATGCCAGGGCTGATCGTGTTCACCCGCGCACCGCGTTTGCCCCACCGTACCGCCTCTGCCATGACCCGCAGCGAATTTCCGCGCTTGGAAAGCTGGTAGGCATGAAGTGAGTCCTTCAACTGATCGGGCTGGAGCATCGGCAGTGCGAGCAGCTCTTCAGTGGGAGTCGTCGCCAGCGCTGCGTTTTGCTCTGTGGTCAACGCCGGTAACCGGTGGCCGGACTGTGAAGCGATGACGACGCATGCACCGCCTTCCGCGATGACATTGCCGAACTCCTCCAGAACGAGGGCGGTGCCATATAAGTCAACCTTCAGGATTGTGGCCGGAGATGCCTGCGAAGGGGAGACGCCGGCGGCGTGGATTACGCCGGTGACCTCGCCCAGCGCGACGGCAGTCTCGACGAGTGCATGGACCGACGCGCGCGAGGACACGTCCACTGTCGCCGTACTCACCTCGAAGCCCGCATCGTTCAGGACCTTCGCGGCTGCGTCGGCGTTGTCCTGCTTCACGTCAGCAAGCAGGACATGCTTGCCCGCGCTGATACGGCGCGCAATAGCCTGACCGATTGATCCGGCGCCGATAACGACAATCACATGGGTCATGCTCAATTCCCTTTTTGCTTAGAAAAATACTGGAGGTCATGATTCCGGCGGTACCTCTGCACGCCGATGTGGAGTAGGCCGTTATTAGCCGCCCGTCATCCGTAGCACGGCTTCGGGCAACCGGGCACCCTGCACCACGACCTTTGACGCGGCCGAATCAATCATCCGCAGGTCATCGCTGGTGAGCTCGACCGCCACCGCGCCGAGGTTCTCGTCGAGTCGATGCAATTTGGTCGTTCCAGGAATGGGTACAATCCATGGCTTTTGCGCCAATAGCCACGCGAGTGCTATTTGTGCAGGCGTCGCACCCTTGCGCAGCGCGACGTCGCGTAGAAGATCGACCAGCACCAGATTCGTCTTGAGCGCTTCCGGAGCCAGGCGCGGAACGCGTGAGCGGAAGTCGGAACTGTCGAACCGTGTGTTCTCGTCCATCTTGCCGGTCAGGAAGCCCGCACCCAAAGGGCTGAAGGGTACGAAACCGATGCCGAGCTCTTCGAGCGTCGGCAGCATTTCGGCTTCCGGTCCCCGGAAAAACAGGGAGTACTCACTCTGTACCGCTGTCACCGGCTGCACGGCATGCGCGCGGCGAACCGTGGCCGCCGCCGGCTCCGAGAGGCCGAAGTGGCGGACCTTGCCTTGCGCGATCAGGTCCTTGACCGCTCCAGCCACGTCTTCGATCGGCACGGCCGGGTCGACGCGGTGCTGGTAGAACAGATCGATTGTGTCAATCTTGAGGCGCCGCAGCGAGGCTTCCGCGACCGCCTTTATGTGCTCGGGCCGGCTGTCCAGGCCGCCTCGGCGCTGTGCGGTCTCCGTGTCGAGGTCGAAGCCAAACTTTGTGGCGATGGAAACCTGGCCCTTGAAAGGCGCGAGCGCCTCGCCAACCAGTTCCTCGTTGACGAATGGGCCATAGACCTCGGCCGTGTCGAAGAATGTGACACCTCTCTCTACCGCCGCACGGATCAGCGCGATCATCTCTTGCTTGTCGGCCGGAGGGCCGTAGTTGGCGCTCATGCCCATGCAGCCCAGGCCGAGCGCCGAAACGGTGAGGCCGCTGCTGCCCAGTTGACGTGTTTTCATGTGCGTGTCCTCGTTGCTAACCGATGACAAGAACTTTAGGCAGCTTGCCTCGGAATGACTAGACTGCTGAATTGACATGTACTTAGTAGGTAGGCTTATCAATGGCGCGTTTTGATGACTTGGCCAGCTTTGCGGCCGTGGTACGCGCGGGCAGTTTCACCCGCGCAGCCGCACAGCTAGGGGTGACGCAATCTGCGCTCAGCCAGACCATCCGCACTTTGGAGCGCAGGCTGGACTTGAAGCTTCTCAACCGGACCACGCGCAGCGTCGCCCCCACGGAAGCGGGTGAGCGCTTGTACCAAACCGTAATGCCTCGCTTCGCGGACATCGAAGCAGAACTGGCTGTCTTGGGCGAGATGCGCGGCAAGCCGGCCGGCACAGTGCGTATCACGGCGACCGAACACTCGATGCGAACCCTGATTTGGCCCAGGCTTCAGCCATGGCTCCCCATGTACCCCGATATTAATGTGGAGATCAGCGGTGACAACCGTTTCACTGACATCGTGGCCGAGCGCTTCGACATCGGCGTGCGTCTGGGTGGCGACGTGGCCAAGGACATGATCGCCGTGCGCATCGCGCCTGACATGCGCATGGCCGTGGTGGGCAGCCCCGATTACTTCTTACGCCATCCTCGACCGCTTTCCCCGCAGGACCTTACCCAGCACGACTGCATTGGATTGCGCCTGGCATCTCACGGAGGTCTTCTGAAATGGGAGTTCTCTCGCCTCCAGAAAACTGTCAACGCCCACGTAACAGGTCGGCTCATCTTCAACTCAAACGAACTGATCGTCGCTGCAGCGCTGTCCGGGAACGGCCTGGCCTGGCTGCCCCTCGGCGCTGTCGAGGAACACGTTGCGGAGGGTAGGCTGTTGTCGGTGCTCGACGAGTGGGCGACAACGTTTACCGGCTACCACGCCTACTACGCCAGTCGACGTGCCTCGCCGGCATTGATGTTGGTCGTGGAGGCGTTGCGGCCTCCAGAAAGCCGGTGAATGGTATCGGGCTGTGGAAGGCCGAAGGTGGCGGCTTGATCTGAATTCGCAGTGAGGCGACTGTCTCGTAGCGCCAAGACCCGATTGTGCATTCGCGCATCGGATATGAATGTCCGCGTGCCGGCATCAAACTCATCGCACCGAGGGTCGGCAATGGGGCGTTGGCTGCCGATCACGACGCCGTACTGATGGCGCGATCCAACAGCGGACACACTTGCTGTGCTCGCTCAGCAAGCACATTTCGCAGTGCCTGCATCTGAGCCATACGCTCGTCCAGCAACGCGATTTTTTGTGCGAACAACTCTGCCAGATGATCGCTGGACCCACCTTCGGTACTCCACAGCAATGGCAGGTTCTCACCGATTTCTGTTAAGGAAAAACCTAACTGTTGCGCCAGTTTGATGTACCCCAGCAGTTGCAATGTTTCCTGCGGGTAGAGCCGGTAGCCATTGGCGGTCCGCTGAGGCTTGATCAGGCCTCTCTCTTCATAAAACCGCAAAGCGTCTACGGAAACGCCCGTGCGCTTTGCGACATCTCCGATTCTCATACTCATGGTTTCTCGCATTGACTCTGGACCTAACACCAGGCTTTAGCCTCAGGGCCCAAACTGTGAGGGATGAACATGATCAACGCAAATCAAAACCTGAAAATCGTTTGCGCCAGCGCCTGGTACGACCTAGTGGCGACGGCGGGCTTCATGACGCCTTGGACTGCGTCGCTTTGTCTGAGTGGATTTGCAGTTTTATCGGAGGCCTTGGGGCTAGCCCGCCCGGTCCCTGCGCTGGACGTAACCCAAATGCTTTTCGCCAACTTGCTGGGCAGCGTGGTGGTCGTCTGGTCGCTGTGGCGCCTCAGACATCCTAGCCGCGCTGTTGGACTTTATGATGCGCTGGCTAGAGGCTTGTTTGCTTCGTGGCAGCTCTACGCTGTTGCCAATGGCGCAAGCTTCCTGATTCTTGGGTTTACTTTTCTGGAGGTGGTTTTCGCAATCGCCCAAAGCACGCCGGTGACCGATAAAGAAGCGGCCGTCGGGTAATCTCTGTTGGCGGCGTGGTGTTCATCGTTGGCGTTCTGGCCATCGTCTGGCAAGTAGCCTGCGACGTGCTGTTCCGCGTCCGCTCCAGCGAACCCTCGACGCAAGGCAGCGATGCCCGGGCCGACGTGTCGACCTGCCCGTACTCGGCCACGGGCAAGGCGGAAAAAGCACGCTAGACTAAAAAATAGGCGCGACGCCCGGCAGGTCGGCATCAACCGGTGCCTGGGTCCAGGCGTACGGGCTTCCAGGTTTAAGCGGGCCATTGGCGGCCCAGGGAGACGTGATGAGCAAGCTTCAGCGGTGGTTGAACTCGCAGGGCAGCACCCCGTTGTGGGTGGTCTTCTGGCTCTACGGCGTAGTCCTCAGCAATGTACTGTTTGGCCTGATCCTGATGGCTTTCAATCAGGTAACCATCCCTCTGTTTGGCCTCATGCTGCTAAGTTTTGTGGTTTATACCGCGTGCGTGCTCAATGCCGTATGGCGCAATGCGGATAATGTCGGTGAACCCCTATACGGTCAGATTGCTCGCTTTCTAACGGTGGCCTGGTCGATCAATGCGGTACTGGTTTCCGGGTTTCTCTTCCTGAGCCACCTGAATGCCGTGGTCTCCCCACTGCCGTTTCCCTTCTAATCCCCAATAAGCCAAGGCCCATAACGCGGGCCTTGGGTATTCAGCGTCTTCACTGCCACTGATCCCGCTCTCTTCATACACGCGAACTGTCGAGCCACTCCACTGACGTGCGCCAGGCGCAGATGCCCAAAAAATAGGCTGACATCGTGAGCCACAGCCCCATCACCATCGGGTTGCTGTCGGGATGGTTCACAACCAGCGACAGGCTGCACAGCAGCCAAATGGAGGTCACTGCAATGTTGATCGGCATGAACCGACGGACGCGGAAGGGGTGAAGGAACTTGATCCGGGTTAGGGTCAATAGCGCCAACCCGATAATGGTGATCAGCGTTAGCCAGGGCGTCGGGGAAATAATGTAAAGACACAGGGTGACAACGTTCCACGCTGCCGGGAAGCCCTGAAAGTAGTTGTCCTTGCTCTTCATGTTTACGTTGCAGAAGCAAAAGAGTGACGAGACCAGAATTACCGATATGGTCAGCAGCAGGGTGTAGTCCGGCAGCGGGATATAGCGATAGATGAACAGGGCCGGGATAAATACATACGTCAGGTAGTCGATGACAAGATCCAGGACGGACCCGTCGAAACCCGGCAGTACGGACTGGACATTGACCTTGCGGGCCAGCGCACCGTCCAGCCCATCCACTATCAGGGCGACGCCTAGCCACAGCAGGCAGGCTTTAGGCTGATTCTCGAATAATGCGATGGTCGCCAAAAAGGCAGTGACCACGCCGGTGGCGGTAAAACCATGGGCGCCCCATGCTTTGAGTCTGGCTATGCGTAGAGTCGATATCACGGGGACGTTCTCCAGGAAGTAAAGCAGTCCAGTGACCACCCTCGACGGGGTCACTGGAAAACCTAGCTAGGTTGCAACTATCGACCGGGTATCCGGTGATAAGGTTCACCGGCAAGACGTATTTGGGGTTGCGACTCACTTTGTGGCTTGGCAGGACAGTACTTCTAAGCTGTGTTGCTCGCAGTGGCTGCGAGCGGCAAACAAAAAACTCTACAACTATGGCGTGGCTTCAAGGGAAGCCGGTCGAAAGGTCTCCCGCGGTTCGCTTTCGACCTCGGGCCTTACTCTTTGCCGCTTTCGATGGCGCGCTGGGCTTGCTCCAGTTTCTCGATATCGGCTTTGCTTAGCTGAGGCCGGTCGATCTTCAGGGTGATCTTGTTCAGCTTGCCGGTGAAGGTGAACGGCGGCAGATAATCGGCGTCGTTGACCCCTGTGAGGGTGTCAGAGCCGATATCCAGACTTTCGTCCCATGCCAGGGTGAAGGGCAAACTGTGGTCCATTTTGTGTTGATCCGCCACCTTGCCATCCACCTTGAGGGTGCCCATACCGCCGCGACCGACACCGGAGAAATTGTTGAACCCCAGAGTTTCAGCGCCCAGGCCGTCGTACTTGAAGTCGAACTCCAGCACATGCTTACCCGGCGTGAGTGCGTCGGCACCTTCCCAGCGCACTCGCTCCAGATCGATCAGGTTCCACAGGAACACCGGTTTACTCTTCAGGACATAGAAACCGTAGCCGGCGAAGCGTCCGCCTTGGGTGATCAGCATGCCTTCGGCGCCGTTTTGCGCAACCTCCACCTCGGCAGTGAAGGTGTAGGAGGTATTCAGCACGCTCGGCGCGTCACCATTGGGCGTACCAATCAGCGGATGGGTCCAGGTGAACATATTGCGCCCGGCTGTAATGCTCGGTCTCGGGGCGATCATCCGTGGCAGTACCGAGGTATCCAGCGGCAGTACCTGATACTTGCGTGCCTCGTCCATGAACATGGCCTGCATCTGCTTGAGCTTTTCGGGATGTTGCGTCGCCAGATCGGTGGACTGCGAGTAGTCCTCGTTCAGGTTGTACAGCTCCCATTCCATCTTCATCGGATCGGTTGCTTTGGCGGTCATGTCCCACGGTGCCCGCACGACCTTGGTACTGGCGATCCAGCCGTCGTGATAGAGAGCATGGTCGCCCATCATCTCGAAGTACTGGGTCTTGTGGGTAGAGGGCGCTTCGGCGTTGGCCTTGTCGAAGGTGTAGAGCAGGCTGGTGCCCTCGATCGGTTTCTGGACAATGCCATTCACCAGCTTTGGCGCACTGATGCCGGCGGCCTCCAGGATGGTCGGTACGATGTCGATGACGTGGTGGAACTGGGGGCGGATGCCGCCCTTGTCAGTGATCCGCGCAGGCCAGGAAATCGCCATGCCCTGGCGCACGCCGCCCATGTGCGAAGCTACCTGCTTGACCCACGTGAAGGGCACATCGAAGGCCCAGGCCCAGCCAGCGGCCATGTGGTTATAGGTCTGGTCGGTGCCCCAGGCGTCATAGAATTTCTTCAGCTGCAACTCGACCGGTATTTGCACGCCGTTGAACATGGCGACTTCGTTGGGTGTACCGAACATCTGCCCTTCAGAGCTGGTGCCATTGTCGCCAGTGATATAGATGATCAGGGTGTTGTCCAGCTTGCCCATATCCTCGACAGTCTGGATCACCCGGCCAATTTCGTGGTCGGTGTAGGCCTCATAAGCGGCGAACACCTCAGCCTGGCGGATATACAGCTTCTTCTGGTCGGCGCTCAGGCTGTCCCATTCGGGCAGCAGATCTTTTGGCCAAGGCGTCAGCAGGGTGTTCGGCGGGACCACGCCGAGCTTCTTCTGGTTGGCGAAAATGGTCTCGCGCAGCTGGTTCCAGCCGCCGTCGAAGAGGTGCATGTCGCTGATTTTCTTGATCCACTCCTGCGTCGGGTGGTGCGGCGCGTGGGTGCCTCCGGGCGCGTAGTAGACAAAGAACGGTCGGTCCGGCGTCAGCGCGTTCATGCGTTGCATGTAGTCGATCGCATCGTCGGCCATCCCCGTGGTCAGGTTCCAGCCGGGCTTGCCCTCGAACGGATAGATCGGTGTGGTGTTACGGAACAGGTTGGGTTGCCACTGATTGGTGTCACCACCGACAAAACCATAGAAGTACTCAAAGCCCATACCGGTTGGCCACTGATCGAAGGGGCCGGCCTGGCTGGCCTGGAAGGCGGGAGTGTTGTGATCCTTGCCGAACCAGGAGGTGTGGTACCCATTCTCCTGCAGTATGCGGCCGACAGTCGCCGTGTCCTTTTCAATGACGCTGTCATAGCCGGGATAGCCGGTGGCGGCTTCTGAAACAGTCCCGAAGCCGACCGAGTGATGGTTGCGTCCGGTAATGAGCGCTGCGCGGGTAGGCGAGCACAGTGCGGTGGAGTTGAAGTCGTTGAAGCGTAGGCCGTTGGCCGCGATGCGATCCATGCTCGGCGTCGGGATCACCCCGCCAAAGGTACTGGACACACCATAGCCGGCGTCGTCGGTGATTATCAGCAACACATTCGGCGCGCCCTTGGGCGGGACTATCGTCGCCGGCCAGTAGGGTTTTGAGCTTTGCGCGATGTCCGTGATCGAGCCCTCGAACGGCAGGTCGGGCGGGGGTAGCTGCTGCCCGGAAATCACTCGGGTGGTGCTGGTTGCGCCGGGGGGGCCATTGAGTTGATCGGCGTGTGCGCAGCCGATGAATACACCGAGGCCAAGGGCGAGGCATCGTAGTAAGGGGTGGACAGTTCGCCGAGCTGAGGTTGAACGAGGGACACTCATCGTGTGCTCCGGTGCGGGCATGCGCCGCTACGTGTCGGTTACTGCTCAGGCTGATGATAGCTTTTGGTTCAAATTTGGCTCGGGTTGTCCTGTTTTAACCGACAGCCGTAAGCCTGATCAATCTCGCCGTGCGGCTCGCTGACGCTGAAATTCTGGCGCTGTCTGTAACCCGTATGCCCTTTGACAAGAGAGGTACGGTGTCTATAACTGATCCTGACGTCAGAAAGGCTGAGCAATGACCTCAGCCTGAAGGAAACCAAGGGGCGCACAAATGCTTGTCAGGAAACGGCGCTGGGGCATTGCCATAGTCGCAGTCGGGGTAGTGTCTGCCTACCTGGCTTTTGCTGTGAATCAGTACATTCGTGGTCCATCGCCTTTGACGCTGGGTGACGGGAAAAATGGCCCTTTGGATATGGTCTGGATTCCTCCCGGTGAATTCTTGATGGGGAGCGATCATAAGAAGGCGCGACCCAATGAGGGGCCGGCCCATAAGGTTCGACTCGATGGTTATTGGATTGACCGCAACGACGTTACCAACGCAGATTACGCCCGTTTTATTTCTGAAACACATTATGTGACCACCGCCGAACGCAAACCCAAATGGGATGATCTGAAAGTACAGCTACCACCTGGTATGCCAGAACCGGATGACAGCGTCATGGTGCCCGGGGCATTGGTTTTTGTGGGCGCAGACAGGCCAATCCCCCTGAATGATTTCAGCCAGTGGTGGGCGTTTGTCCAGGGGGCTGACTGGCGCCATCCGTCTGGCCCCGACAGTACAATCGAAGGCAAGGAAACCCATCCGGTCGTTCAGGTTTCACATGAGGATGCAGAGGCGTACGCAAAGTGGGCACACAAGCGCCTGCTGACCGAGGCTGAATGGGAATACGCCGCAAGAGGCGGGCTGGAACAAGCGGACTATGCATGGGGGAGTGATTTCACGCCGGGCGGCAAAAAGATGGCCAATACCTGGAATGAGGTACAACCGTTCCCTGTTACAGGGTCCCGCAATAAATTCAAGATTGACACCCAGCCTGTAGGCAGTTACAGGCCCAACGCTTATGGGCTGTACGACATGTCAGGGAACGTTTGGCAGTGGATCGCCGATTGGTATCGCGCTGATGCGTTCAGAGTAGGGCTCAAGCTTCAGCCGGCTGGCGAAGTATCGTTTAACCCGATGGGTCCGCTCCAGAGTTATGACCCGGCACTCGGGGTAACAGCCAATGCACCGCAGCGTGTGATTCGCGGTGGATCTTTTCTTTGCAGTGACAGCTACTGCACGAGCTTTCGAACCAGCGCCAGGCAGGGGGCGGATCCGATGAATGCCATGTCGCACCTCGGGTTTCGCTTGGCGATGAGTAATGATCAATGGGGAAAAAACCGCTGAATGCGATACGCAGGCGCGAAGAAGGTATAGCGGTTTATCAGCGCGGTAGCGCCGCCCCGACGTTCTGGCGGCTAGGGGAGGGCAGAGGGCAAGCCGCGCAACACTTTGTTAGCGTGAAGACACGTTATGATGAGCCCGCCCGGCGCTGATCTTTCAAGTCACGGGCACGCCTTAGTCCCGGAGTCAGATACGTAATGTCCACCATCACCCTCTTTGAAACCCCGCCGCCCGAGCCCATCAAAAGCCAGATTTTGCAGATGGTCGTCGATTACGTAACCGACATCAGCATGGTGGCGATCGCACCGAGCAATCCTCTCTACAACCTGTATCAATACGGTATCGGATACGAGGTTCATCTCTACCTGGACGCTATGGACGGCTCCAAAGGTATTCCGGTCGAGTTGATCGTAGCGTCGGATGCTCAGGACCCTTCCGCAGTCGTCGGCTTCTTGCTGTATCTGCCCGTGAAGGACGATCCCGAAGCCTGCGCAGTGGCCTATATGGCTGTGCAGGCAAGCCACCGACGTGGAGGTGTTGCGCGCGCGATGCTGCAGGAAATGGTCGGTCGGTACCCTCATGCCGAGCTGGCCTGCTTCGTTGCCAAAGTTCCGTATTTCGAGTCGATGGGGTTTCAGGTTGTGGGCGTGCGCGGTCCCCAGGTGCTCATGAACACCCGTGACCACGGTACGGACGGCCTGTTGGCGGTGCTGGACGTAGCGCCTATTTATAAATCTGTGGAGGTGCGGCAGATACATACTTATCTGCTTCAGCAACATGGAAAAAAGGCGATGATGGATGCCGAGAAGCAGCGCGACCGGCATCTCGACCAGATGACACGTCACGCGAAGGCCTTTGTGCTGGAGCGTCTTGGAGATGCCTCAGTGCACAATAACGGGCGCGGCCCACGCGTGCTCTAGGATGCGTTCAGGCACTCACTGCGTGCCGAACATAGCCGTCCAGTAAATCCCCGCATCACTCTTCGGATCAACCGCATAGGCTGCGCCCAGCTCGCGGAACTGTGGGTTCATCAGGTTGGCGCAGTGACCGGAACTGGCCAGCCAGCCATCGACCACCTTGCGCGCGATGTCCTGCCCGGCGGCGATGTTCTCGCCGATCTGCTGGCCGACGTAGCCTGCCAGTTCAGCCCGGTCGCCCGGTGTGTGGCCATCGCGGCCTTTATGATCAAAGAAGTTGTTGTTGGCCATGGCCCGGGCATGGTTCTCGGCCGCCGTCGCGAGCATCGCGTTCCAGGTCAGTGGCGTCGTGGCGGCAAAGGATTGGGTGCCACACTGGCGCGGCTGCGTGCGTGCGGTGTTGATCATTTCGAGGAGCTTCTGTCCTTCCGCCTGCCAGTCGCCCAAGCGCCCAGCCAACAGCGGACGCGCCAGAACGATGCGCCACTCACGTCCCTCTCGGCTCACGCCGATATCGACGAATTGCGGGTCCAGCACAACCTGGCAAAAGCTCTCCCGCACCGCCGTCATGGCCGATTGCGCATCACGCGGCCCTGACAGGCTGATCGCCTGCACGTTGACCATCGGATAAGTCGCCCGCGCCAGCGCCTGCTGCAAGTCCCCAACGCTGTTGGCAGGCAGGACCAGACGCGGATCGGACGCTAGCGGCGGTAACTCCTGGGACGCCTGGCCCGCGCAGCGTTGCACCTGGCTGCGGTAAGCGTTGATCGACTCGACCAGTTGGGTGTCCTCGGTCGCCACGGCAGTGGCGGCGAACACCAGCCCCAGCGAAAATGCGGCAAGACGAATAGCGGATGATAGGAAGCGCATGGAAGTCTCTCTTGAGCTGACTGCGCCCATGATGCGCGATTTCGCCCTACCCAGCGCAATGCCTTTTTACGCCGGACCGAAAATCGTTTGGTACGCATGACGCTTAGTGTGTTGACACACGCTGCTGGAATGATTTGACGACTACAATAAAGCGAAGTCGCCAACAGTGCGCACCCATCGATGCACTACAGAGTGGTTCCGTCAGAAGGTTCGACCATGCGCCTCAAAGGGATAGCAGCCTGCCTCGCAATAGCCCTTCTCATAGGTCCGGCGATCGCGGCTGACCAGGCGCAAAATAAGGAAGTGGCTGTGGACAAAGCGCAGGCCCTGGAGCAGAAAGCTGCAGAGAAGGGGAGCGCGACACCTGCGCCCAAGGCCGAGGCCATCACCCAACCTGAAGCGCAGGCGGTCGATCCGGTAGGAAAAGCACCTTTGGACGATGCAATTACGTGTCTTGCACGCTCCATTTACTGGGAAGCCAAAGGTGGGGCCTCTGCCGACATGGAAGCCGTCGCCAGCGTTGTCATGAACCGACTTGGCCATGAGGGTTTTCCAGATACGGTGTGCGCGGTGGTCAAGCAAGGCTCTGAAAAGCATGCCTGTCAGTTTTCGTGGTGGTGTGATGGGCGTTCGGATCAGGCAGAAGAGGACGCCCCGTACGCGATTGCCAAGGAAATAGCGCGAAAAGCGCTCAACCAGCAACTGACGGACCGAACCCACGGCGCTATGTATTTCCACGGCAAGAACGTGTCGCCCGACTGGGCCAAGGAATACATCAAGACAGCCGAGACCGGGAAGTTTCTCTTCTATAAGCCCCACGACGGTACAGCGCGATAGGCCTTCAATCTGGCGTGCATTTATCCGTGGTAGCTAAAGGGGCGCATCGGCCACTATCAGTGTAAAGCGCGAGCAAAACGCTGCGCGTAGTATCGCTGATCTCCAGCCCATAGGCGTGGTACCAAATCTCGGCGGGACCTGTATCCAGGCAGTCAAACTTTATTGATTCACCGAGCGAATAACACTGGCTTGCGAGAGCCCCAACGGGTCAATCGTATTCCGCTTCCTGATGCTCTCCCAACAGCCGCCGCTGACGTGGCGAGGCCGCCGCCAACACTATGGGGTTGAAGCGCCAGTGCAGGTAGGGCGCGAATTTCTGCGCCACCATGCGCCGGCCGTAGTGCACCTGCAACAGGTAGCGCGTGCGGTCGAGGGTTTGGTTGTTACTCCCTGCGTGCCACAGTTCGCTGCGAAACATCAGTACGTCCCCGGCCCGGCACAGCACCGGCTGCGCAGTACAGCCCTGCCAGTGGTTTTCGCCGTCAGCCGGCGGACGCCCGGCCCGGTGGCTGCCAGGGATCACCCGAGTGGGGCAGAGGTCTGCATCAATATCGTCGAGGTAGAGGTGCGCGGTGCAAATCTGCATCGGCAACTCGAAGGTGGGGTCGGCCAGCAGGTTTTGCGGCAGCTCCATCACCAGGTAGTCCAGATGCAGTTTGGTGCCGATGAAGCCGGGATGGCAGCGCCAGGCGGTCTGGCCGATGATGTGGCAATCGGTTCCGAGAGCAGCCTCGGCCAGTTCGATGATCCCGCTCAGGTCGAGAAACGGCAGCCACAACGGGTCGCGGTTGAACACGCACTTGTAATGGTCGAGCAGGCCGCTGTAGTCCCAATGCTGCGGGTCAAGGCAGTCGATAGCATTGCGCAGCGTGGTTATTTGCGAACCATCCAGCACTCCGGGCAGCAGTACGAAACCCTCTCGGTGCAGCGCCCCAAGACGGCTCGCGGTCAGTGATGACAAGATCGCTGTGGTGGTCATGTTGCGCCCCCGACAAACGCAGATAACGCCCACTCATACTGGCACTGAGGGGGGGACTTCGCCAGGCTCGCGTCCTCCGACTATTACTTTTTCACGATAATGGGTCGCTCACTTGAAAAGGTGGCAGAAACAGCCAGGAGGTTTTTCCGATAATACTGCGGGTTACGCGGCGGTATCGTTATGTTGAAGCCGGCAGCCTGAGTGCCGAGCATTGTCAGCGATACGGCGATTGCGACGAGATACAGCAACCGAGGGTAATCCCCATGCTAGACCACGTTTTTATTTCAGTAAGCGACCTCGACAGGTCCATCGATTTCTACGAAAAGTCCCTTGCGAGCCTCGGGATCAAGCATGTCGTCGACTATGACGGTGCGATGGGCCCGGAGGGGCATCCGGATTTAAAGGGATTTGGCCGAGACGGTCGAGTTTTCTTCTGGCTAAGACTGGGTAGGGCGGACAGCCGGGCCGTTCATGTTGGCTTTGTCGCCAACAGCGAAACCGAGGTTAACGCATTCTATGAAGCTGCCATCGGGGCAGGTGCTACCGATAACGGCAAACCGGGTGCTCGCCTTTATTACGACCCGCGCTACTACGCCGCCAATATCTTCGACCCCGACGGCTACAGCATTGAGGTCGTGTTCAAGAGTTGGCAGCACCCGCAGTCTTAGCCTTGGGCCGCGACGGGACTTGGTCCTATTCAATTGTGGGCGTGTCTGCTGTCGCTTATTCAGTGGACTACGAAACCAGAGGCCACTCGGCCAGCGGTCGATAGCGGCCTTTGTGCGATTCGAACAGGGTGAGGTGTCTGGCACTTAGGTGAAAGTCTGGTGGTGTATTGGACTCAGGGACCGGCGCTCGGTAGTCCCGCATCAAGGTCAGGTGAGGGCGAAACTCCCGGGTGGCTTCCACAAACCCAAGCGGTAGCAGCGCCTGTTGCAGGGCATAGACCAACTGGCGCAAAGCCAGTGGCGACTGTGCTGGAGCGAGTAATAAAACGTTGGATTGGTGCCATACATCCAGGCGGTCGAGAGGTACAGTCCAAGGCTGGCCTGGCGTTCGAGCCCGTGCGGCAGCGGCGCAGATGTCCGGGATTTGGCTCACGGCTACAGAGCCCAGAAACATCAGCGTCAAATGAAAATTTTCCGCTGGTACTGGGCGTCCGCTGCTTAGTTCAAGAGCGCTACGCCACTGGGCGATGGCCCTACGTTGTGCATCTGCGCAGGGCAGGGCGAAAAAAAGACGCTTGAGCGGTTCGCCTTGCTCACGAGCTTCATGACCCATGCCTTGCCCCTCCAGGTCGCAGTTTGGCTTTGATCATTCACGATAGCGCAACGCATCAACCAAAAGCCTGTGGTCAGGCTCAGGCTACCGTCAGGCCGAGGCCGGCCAGCAACATCCCGGCTTGTGACCTCGAGATGATCGATCCCTTGAACAGCTTGGCATCAGTCAGCTTCAGCCCTTGAAGACTGGTATCGCGCAGATCCGCATTGTCGAACCGCGCGCCGTTCACTCGGGCATTGGCCAGGCTGCCACCGACGAACACCGCATGGCGAAAGTCGGCATCAGTCAGATCAGCATCGGACAGATCAAGGTTGTCGATTTCCGTCTTGTAGAATGAGAACCCCGGCAGGTACGCGCCAATAAGAAGCGTATCGCTGAACGTCATGCCAAGCGCCGACACCTGGGTGAAGTTGGCTCCGGTCAGCTTACAGCCGGTGAAGCTCGCCTGATTCAGCTTGGCGTGCTGCCACTGACTGTTGTTGAAGTCCGAATTGATGAACTGAGCCTCGGCCAGTTTGGTTGACCGAAAATTCGCCATGCCCCCTCGGCAGCTACGGAACACACAGCATTCAAGTGTGGAGCCGGTAAACTCGGCTTCCTGCACCAAGGAACGCTCGAAGTGACAGCCAGACAGGTCAAGGCGGGTCATGTCCTGATTGGAAAAGTCCACACCGGCGAAGCATACCGGCAAGCCGTAGCGGTGAATCACCGCCGCAACCTCGCTGCGGTTCATTCTGTCCTGCTCGATACGGGGCAGTACGTGTTGCTCAGTCATTTCCAAATCCTGTGAGGTCTGAGTTCAGTTCAGCGGGGAGGGCCGTACGCCTGCGACGCTGTGCTGCATGTCTGTATTCAGGGCAAAGCTGTTAGCATGCTGGCTTCAAGCCATCATGGCGTGTCATTCGGAAAAGGAGTTTGCCCCCATGTCGCAAAACATCAGCATCGCCGTGATCGGCGCAGGCCGTACCGGTTCACCGTTGCTGCGTGAACTGCTGCAGTATGACTACATTCAGGTTCTCGGTGTCGCGGACCTTGATCCCAACTCCATCGGGATGACCCTGGCCCGCGAGCACCAGATCCCCTGCTTCTCGGACCCGATAGCGATGGTCGAGGCCGTTGGCGAGGTGGATATCCTGGTTGAGGTCAGCGGTGATCGGGAGCTAAAGGCCAAGATCAAGCAGCACTACGAAACTGCGGGCAACCGCCACACCATCATCTTGCATGACCTGGTGGCGCGGCTGGTGATCAGCCTCTGCGATCGTAGCCCGACCCTGGTGCCGTCGCGACATCCTGACGACCACGGGATTGGCTGAGGGCGCGCGTTACGGGTAGATATCCATCCAACGCTGATGCTCAGGCTATGGAAAATAAATCTACCCCGTTTTCCCTGGATCGATAAACCGGACTAATAGCCTTACTCCTTGAGTATTTTTTTCAGATAGTAACGCTGATGTCCGGGCGGGCAGTCTTCCAGCACGCCCATTATCTGGAAGCCCTGCTTCTGATAGAAGTCGGGCGCCTGGAAGCTGTAGGTGTAGAGAAACAATCCCTTACAACCCCGACGTTGCGCTTCATCCTCTGCTCTCTTCAACAACTTGCCGCCTAGGCCATGGCTGCGCAGGGTATCGTTCAACCAAAGATAGTCAATGTAGAGCCAGCCCATCCCGAAATGGCCGAACATGCCTCCTATTACCTGGCCGCCGCTAT
Organism: Pseudomonas sp. ASL8; assembly: GCF_056680355.1. Lineage (NCBI taxonomy): Bacteria > Pseudomonadati > Pseudomonadota > Gammaproteobacteria > Pseudomonadales > Pseudomonadaceae > Pseudomonas > Pseudomonas sp. ASL8. The sequence continues at coordinate 4,284,621 of NZ_CM155278.1, forward strand.
CGCGGGCATAGAGTTGAAAATCCTCGTAGGCATAGGGCCCGATCTGCTCGACATTGAAGCGTTCCAGACCTTGGCGCACCACAGCCATGGCCTCGGCATCAGCGCCTAAGCTGAAACAGTAAGGGGTATCGGTCATAAGCTTTCCTGTGCGGTGTTGTCAGCTGAAATTAATACGCTGCATGATTGTAATCGTTGGCTGGCGATGCTGCTTGCGCGACGACTACGGCGACTAACTGTTACATCACACAATCTTCAATGGATTGATCGGCCGGCACGACTAATCCCCCGCGCAACTGATATTCGCCCTGCAACTTTCCAGCAGGTTGCGCTCATGCATCAATAGCCATTAGGGTTGACGACAACTGAGTCGCCCGGCGTGAATTACCCAAGGAGAGTTTTATGTCGTTCACCATTAATCCAATAAGTGCCGCTGACACAAACCAGGCAGCGGCGGCCTTATGTGAATTGTGGCCGCGATACTCACCGGCTGAGATTATTTCGACAATCGACGAGTTACTTCGCCCCAATGGCTACAACCTTGTCGGGCTTTGGGAAGAAGGTTCAACCTCAGCGGTAAGCGTACTGAGCTATAGGATTCAGTTTTCTCTCTGGTTAGGAAAGTCTTTCTACATCGTGGACATTGCGACACTGCCTCAGTGGCGCGGAAAAGGCCATGCCTCAAAATTACTTGATTGGGCTGAGGCTGAAGCCGTGCGCCTGGGTTGCTCGGCCGTGCATCTTGACTCCGGGGTCGGCACGGACAGGAGTGCAGCTCATCGACTCTACATGCAGCGCCACTATCAGATTTCCTGCCATCACTTTTTGAAACGGCTGGCCTGAGACTGCCTGTGTTTTCTAGCCTTCTGACTGAATCAGCCCGGGCTGTGTGTAAACGTATTCACGAATTTTAGGTCTGCGTTCCTGCGTGAAACCCGCCAGCTTGGTGATCAGCGGTTGGTGTGCATCAACCCACACCACGTCCTTATTCCGCTAGAGAACCCTGATGCACAACATTGCCGCAACCCAAAGCACTATCCCCGCGACGGTTAGTGGCGCAGAAAATGAGTGGCTCCAGTCGAACAGATAGTTGGCCACCACGGGGCCGGCGATTTGTCCGACACCATACGCGGCGGTCATGGCGGCCAGAACGTTGAACTGCACTGTGCGAGCGATACGACTTGCAGCGGGCATAGCAATTGTCACTGTTCCCATAAATGTGCCACCGACGATCAAAGCACTGGCCAGGTAGGCTGCCGGCAAGGCGCTTATTACGGGCAGCACGACACCTACTGCCTGTACGGCCAAGTTGGTGAAGAGGGCAGTGCGCGTTCCCCATCGGGCCACTACGCTCTGCCATAAAAAGCAGGAAGGCACGGCCCCCAAGCCAAATACGGCCCACACATGAATAGGCGCGAGCGTGTCCACTGCATTGCTGACCAACAAGGGCAGAAAGGTGGCGGTAATGATATAGCCAAACCCCGCCAAGCCATAAATGACGATCAGTTTGCCGATGCCCAGTGACATCATGCCGCCTGGCAAAGGCTGCACGCGCATCGAGGTTCTGGTCGCAGTACGATCTCTCAGGCCGGCAACCGCCAAGGCCGCCAAAGCGGTAGCGCTCACCGCCAGAAGTAGCCATAAGTCATGGCTGTGCAAGCCAAAAAACTGCCCAGTCGCCAATATTTCCGCGGAGAGCAATACCCCCATACCCACCCCGGCATACAGCAATGGCGCGCCCTGACTGTAGCCTTTGTTTTGCAGCAGCCACACCGATGCCCCGACCATCGCCAAAGCGCTGAATATCCCCGCCAGCCCTCGAATAAAAATAATCAGCCAAATCCCATCGGCGACCGACAATGCGGCCAGCGACAGTACCGTGGCCGCCAGCATCCAGATGCACAGTCGGTAGGCGTGTTTGTTGTTTATACCCACAGCCAGCAGTGCGCCGAGAAGGTAGCCACCATAGTTAACCGAGGCCGCGATGCTGCCCGCGTGAACGTTGAGAAGGCCATCGTCGACCATAGTTGGATAGATGCCGGTGAACGCAAAACGCCCGAAACCCATTCCAACCGCCATCACCAAGGCGGCCGCCAATGCAGCGAACATGGGCTGGTTACCCAAAAATCGATCTGCTGTCATGGCGCCCGGAACTCCTCTTGCGTGGAGGTGAGTACGTCGCGCAACGCAGCGAAGGCGGGAGTGTTGAAATTGCGGCGCCATATTAGCCAGGTATCCACGTTCATCACTGGGTGAGTCTGAACATCGGGCGGATCGCGCAATAACTCCAACACGCTACGGGGAACCAGGCTGACGCAGCTGCCAGCCACTACACAGGCAAGCATGCCGTGGTAAGAACCCATTTCTTGGATATCGATGGAGGTTTTTTGCGGTTCGGTGGTATCGGCGAGCCAGTCTTCTGCAATCGCACGATAGCTACAGCCTTGGCCAAATGCCGCGAGCGAACGTACAACCACATCGTCGGGACGAGTGACCGGCGGATGGGAGGCAGGCAGTAGCAGCAACAGCTCCTCACGGAACACGGTCTTGCCCATCAGGCTCATGGCTTCTAGGTCTTGAGGGGAAAGGGCATCACCCACGCCTGGTAATGCCACCAACGCACAGTCCAATAACCCGTTGCAAACCGCGTCCAGCAATGGCCGTGACGGGCCGGTAGAGATTCGCAGCTGAACCTTTGGCCACTTGCTGTGGTAGTCAGCCAATGGCGTCGGTAGGCGGCTGGCGGCGGTGCTTTCCATGCTGCCAAGGCGCAGAATCCCCTGCGGTGCCTGAGGACTAAGCATCTGCCTAGCCTCTTCAGCGAGTATCAGCAATCGGTTGGCATAGCCGAGAAAGCGCTCGCCCTCAGCGGTAAGACTCAAGCGTTTTCCTTCACGCAGGAAAAGCGCTACCCCCAGTTCTTCCTCAAGTTGCTGGATACGGGTGCTGACGTTCGATTGCACACGCCCTAACTGCTTTGCAGCGCGTGTAATGCTCAGCTCAGTAGCTACCGAGCAGTAGATTTCCAGGGACTGATGATCCATTTTAAAGATCTCGTAAAGAGAATAACTTTTAAATATTATTCTCGAAATGAGATTATCGAAAGGAAATTCTCTAACCCTCAGGAATCCACCGTCCGTAAACACCCACACGCGGCCAAGTCTTCTGGCCGATTTCTGCGTGCTGCGACCGGCTGAAATCTACCCAAAGCCAAGGTTCAGAAACGGGAGCACCACTTGGGTAGGTTAGGCTACGACAGGATGGTTGGATCGCTAAGAAGCGGCTTCAGCTTGAATGAACTGTTAGGCCGCGCCCTCGGAATGCCTAGACCAACCGGATTTATAAATTCCGGTGGTGCTTAAGTGACATAGATCAGCTCTCAGAGGAGATGATTGAGTCATGACTGGATTCAGCAGCTAGTTTCAATCGGTCAGCTTTACTAATGTATTTAGACTTGCTTGGCGGTGCCAATTTGGCACTGGCCTTTTTGGCATGAGCATTTAATAACTGCTTTATTTTCTTACGACGATTCATGTTTTCCTACTCGTCCGTCGACGGTTGATTACCGGTGTACTCGGTTACGCCCATTGCGTTTGGCTTGGTAAAGCGCGTCATCGGCACGCGTGACGAGGCTTTCCAGGGTGTCACCCGCTTCGAAGAGGGCGACACCAAAGGAGGCCGTTATAGTGTCGAGCACTTTGTCCGCTTTACGGGCCTTGATCCGTAATGACTGGATCTTCAGGCGCAGTTGCTCGGCGAAGGCATGGGCGCTGGCGAGATCGGTGCACTGCTTCAGGATGACGCAGAATTCTTCACCGCCATAGCGTGCCGCCGTGGCGTGAGGTGGAAGCGAGTCCCGTAGCACCTGGCCGACGTGTTGGAGTACGCGGTCACCTAGAGGGTGACCGTACTGGTCATTGAATTGTTTGAAGTGATCGATATCCAGCATCACCAAGGCCACCGTCTGGGGCGCGTTGCTTAGCGCTTGTTCCAGCAGCCGGGTGAAGGTGTCTCGGTTGAACACCTGGGTCAGACCGTCCAGCGTCGCGGCCAGTTGGGCACGTTCAAGCTTGTCTCGCAGGTTTTTGATCTCACTTTGAGCCGCATGCAGTTGAGACAGGAAAAGCGCTTGCTGATCCTGCATGAGCTGGGTGCTCTGTTGCAGCTCGCTGAGTATGCCGGGCAATCGCTCATCGATCGGCTCATCAAGCATGTCGAGGCAATGCCCGAGGCTGGCCTGAAAGTTAAGATTGCCCTTCACGTGATGCGAAACGTCTCGCTCCATGCCGTCTACCAGACTGATCGCTTGTTGCTGCCCGATGCGGGCATCCTCCAGCTCGTCGCGGATGATGTAGTCGCGAAAAAGCTTGGCCGCGGATTCCGGAGGGAAATAGTCGAAGTCTCGGACAACCCGATCCAGGTGGCGATTGAGTTCTGGTTCCTGGCCCTTGCTGTAGGTGTACCAGAGGGCGTAGTGCACGGGGTTGGGCGCAATGTTATGACGCACCATCAAAGGTACAGCTTGCTTCAGCAGGGCCGCCGCCTCGCGGGTATCCTCTGGATAGAGTGCCAGGGCAGTCGCTCGCTTCTTTGATTGGCTCATAACATCACTGTTGTTGTTTATTTTGGCGAATATACAGCAAGGTTCCGCTGTCCGCGACGACTCACAAAACAAGCAGGGTCTTGCATAAAAAAACAGGCCCGGAAGGCTGATCTACGGTACGTAGATTGCACTTCCAGGCCTGTCTCTTCGCCCGTCACACAAGGTTCAACTGCTCAGTCCTTCACGCCACCAACCGATGGCAGAAGTACACCACCAGTACACCCGCAGCCAACGTCACGTACGGCAATATGCCTGCGCGTTTGGCGCCGTCATCTGCCTGAATGTACAGGTCGGTCATCATGGCGGCGGGGAAGCGGCCCTTGTCTTGTACGTAGTGCCGATAGAAGAACACCGGGATGATCAGCAGCGCCAGCAGCACGCCGGTGAACAAGGTGCCTGCGCCCCATATGTCGGCGCCAAGGCCCATGCACGCGAGGTTGACGAAGCTCAGTACGCCACCCAGGACCAGCAACACGGTTGGCGCTTTGTAGGGGCGCACCCAGTTCGGGCGGTCCATGCGGTGGATCCAGCCGGCGTTGAGGTTGAGGAAGTTGAAGATGATGTAGCTGACGTTGGACGCCGCGAGGACGAACACGTAGTCGGACATCAGCAGCAACAGCAGGTTGAACGACAGGTCGGTCCACATGGCTGCGGTGGGGGCACCGTGTTCATTGGTGCGCCCCAGGTATTTCGGCAGCCAGCCATCCACGGAGGCTTGGTACAAGGTGCGCGACGAGCCAGACATCGAGGTCATGATCGCCAGCAAAGTGGCGAGGATCAGCATGATCAGAACGATATTGGCAACAAGCTTGCCGCCACCGATGCTGTCGGCCATGGCCTGACCCACGCCCATGCCACTGTAGATCGCCGGGGACAGCAGGCCGCTGTAGACCGCCGGGGTGGTGATTACGCCGTTGGCATCCACCACCGCCGCGCTGACCAGTTGACCGAGACCAAGGCTGCCTTGAAATGCCATGGGTACCAGGGTGAACACCAGAATGCACAGCAGACCGGCATAGAAAATCGCCTTGAAGGTGTCACGCTTGGGGTCTTTGAACTCGCGGGTGTAGCACACGGCGGTCTCGAAACCGTAGGTCGACCACGCGGCCATGAACAAGCCACCGGCCATCAGCGACCAACCGGAAATGTCCCAGGCGCCATCGATGACCAGCCCGCCAGCATCGTGAGCCAAGGGATACAGCGGCAGGAAGTTAGCGTGGGTGGCATCGCCGGTCAGCAACGGCACCACGCCGACCAACAGCAGCGGGATCAGTGAGGTGACGCCGAGGATCAAGGTCAGGCGCGCCGAGCGCAGAATGCCGCCGTGTTGCACCGCGAACACCCCGAGCAGGATCACCACGCCCACGACGAAGGTCGCGTTCAGGCGCAGGGACAGCCCGCTTTTGATCCAGCCCAGGTCCAGCAGCGTCAACTGCCAGGTATTGATCAGTGCATCGGGTGCAAACAACGCAGTGAGGATATAGCCGGCCGCCAGCCCGGAGCCGATGGACAGCACCGGCGACCATGCCAGCCAGTTGCACCACACCGAGACTGGGGCGATCAGCTTGCTGTAACGCACCCAGGCCACGGCACCGTAGACCGATGCACCGCCGGATTTATGCGGAAATAATCCGGCGATTTCGGCGTAGGTGAAGGCCTGGATAAAGCCGAACAGGATCGAAACGATCCAGACGATCCATGCCGGTTTACCCACCGTTGCGGCAATCGCACCAATGGAGAACAAGACCAGTGCCGGCACGCCGCTGGCGACCCAGAATGCACCTCTCCAGTCAATTTTGCGATGCAGGCTACCGGCCGTCTGGCCTTCCTGCGGTACGGTCTCGAACGTAGTCGCTTCCATCTCTGTTATCCCATGTGTAAGTAAAGTTGTCGGGGGCAGTCGGAAGTTGAGCCAGCACCCCCTTCGTCGAGCCGGAACAGCGGCTTCGGCGGACGTAAGGGGTGTCGGTCAGCGAGTGCTTGCGGTCTTGTTTAAAGACTCTTGGTCTCGCTGGTTGGCAACGCAGTAACAGTGTTCGATTAACAGTGTTCGGTGCTGCAGTGACGTGTTCTATCGTTTAACTGCGCACCCGGCTTTTGTCCGGGTCGTAGAAAATCGGTGCCATGACCTGAGCGTCGATGCGCTTCTGCAAACCATCGACCTTGCCCACTTGCAACGTTGTGCCCACGTCGGCACAGGCGACATCCACCCGGCACAACGCGATATTGCTGGCCAGCAACGGTGAGCGGCAGGCACTGGTGACCACGCCGACCTGAGCGCGGCCGCTGTACACGCCATCGCCGTGATGCGCGCCTTCGTTGCCACTCAATTGCAGGCCTACCAGCTTGTGCATCGGATTGGCACTGCGTCGCAGCAGGGCATCGCGGCCGATGAAGTCGTCGGTTTTGCTCTTGAGTGGCACGCTGAAGCCGATCCCGGCTTCAAAAGGATCGGTCTGGTCGCTGAATTCGTACCCGGCAAAGATCAGCCCGGCTTCGATGCGCAGCATGTCCAGTGCTTCAAGGCCCAGCGGGACGATGCCCAGCGGTTCGCCCAGTTGCCAGATGCGATCCCAGACCCGCTCGGCGTCCTGTGGCTGACACCAGACTTCATAGCCCAGCTCGCCGGTGTAGCCGGTGCGGGAAATCATCAACGGGCAACCGTCGTAGTCGTCCAGCCGACCAACCAGGAAACGGAACCAGCCCAGTGCTTCCACGGTCGGCTGAGTGGCCGGAGTCCAGACCATTTGTTTGAGCAATTCACGGCTCAATGGCCCTTGCACCGAGAGGTTGTGAATCTGCTCGCTGGCAGACTTCACCCAGACTTTCATCCCGAGCTTCTGCGCTTGCTCACGCAACCAGACCCCGGCGTAATCCTCGCCACAGATCCAGCGGAAGTTGTCCTGCCCCAGACGCAAGAGGGTGCCGTCGTCGAGCATGCCGCCGTGTTCGTGGCACATCGCCGAATACACCACTTGGCCGATGGCCAGGCGCCGAACGTCGCGGGTCAGGCAGTACTGGAGCAAGGCTTCAGCGTCCGGGCCGATGATTTCGAATTTGCGCAGGGCAGTCAGGTCCATCACCGCCACCCGTTCGCGGCAGCCGTAATATTCATCGATGGCGCCGAACCCGTCATAGCGCAGCGGCAACCACCAGTTGCGGTAATCGGTGAAGCTGCCGGTGAGGGCGCTGGTGCGAGAGTGAAAGCCAGACTCACGGGTCAGCGTCGGGTCGGCATCAGCAGTTTTTCGAGTGGCCATGGCGATAGAAAAGCGCTCCTTGTCGGAATAGACACGAATCTGGATGTCGGTCGGGTTCCAGCCGTTGGCCGGGTCAATGTCATCCGGGCACGATGAGCTGGCGCAGACCAGATCTGTCATGGCCCGCAACAAAACGTAATCTCCCGGTCTGGACCAGGGTTCATCCAGGGTCATTTGCTGGTGCGCATCGATCCCGGTGTTGAAGAAAAAGTTGATGGCCGGCCAACCGCTGCGGGCTTGTACCCCGAAGGATTCCAGCGCACGACTGATGTTGTCACTGCAGTTGTCGTGCCCAAAATAGCCGTGACTTTCGTAGTAGCGAGCGGCGCAGGCCAGGGCAAAGGAGTCATGGCGGCCCACGGTGTCGCGCACCACTTCCAGCATGGGCTGCATCTGCCGGTCAAAAAACTTGGCGAACAGGCCCGGAGCGGGGTAGGCGTTACCGTTGAGGGTCCGCGTGACGGTTTGATCGAGGTCCAGCTCTTGCCGACGATCCAGTGCCCGGTGATTGAGGGCGACGAAATCCGAGCATTGCCGTCCGGCAACATCAAGCACCTGGATGTACTGGCCCTGGCGCACGGTGTAGCTGTGCGCAGTGCCAGCGCGAACGGTGAACTCCTGCAGCGGCTCACCTAAGGGCTCGGGCGGGGGCGGGACCAGAATCGACGAGGGGTTGGCCCGCTGCACGATCAGTCGCAGCTCGCTGGCCGTCTGTTGCAGATCGACGGCGCCGGGCTCACTCGGCGCAGCGACGATGATCAACAATGCTTCGCCCGCCACGAAGCTGCGGCTGTACCCGGCAGGTGAGTCTTCGTCCCACAGCGAAGCTGATTCGGGAAGGCGATGCGGGTCTACGCCGCGCTTGCCCAACGCTTGCACAATGCGTCGGGTTTGCAGGCTGGGTTCAGCGAGCTGCGTCGCGATAAAGCGGCACCCCCATGTTGCCACCAGCCCCAACGCGGCCAGGGTTGTGCGCCCCAGTCTGTCGAACGCCAGCAGCTCGCAGGGTTGCAACCCTTCGATGTCGATCACTTGCAGGGTGTCGCCGGGTTCCAGGGCGATCAGCGTCAGACCGCCACCGGCTACCCGATAGCGTTCAATCGCAGGCGCCCGGGCAAACAACCCCGGTTCCCACGGGTGCGAAACACGCGGTGCACTCATGTGGATGCTCCTTTATCTGGCGTACAGGCTCAGCCGACGGATTTGATGGCAGTGGGCGCATCGCCCAGATACGCGGCCATGGAGTCATCCAGTGCTTCAAGCCAGGGCGTGTGATGGGGCGGTGATTGGGTGCCAGTCATCAGCGAGCGATAGGACTTGTCGCGATACCCCATGATGTTTTCGGCTTTGTCGTGCTTCCAGTTCAGGAAGGTGTTGTTGACGGCGGGGATATCGAAGCTCGGGTAGTCAGTGGCGTCTACCAGTTGTTGAATGTATGAGCCCTGGAATTCGAACATCTGCGAGGTGGTTTCCAGCGCCAGCTCACGCTCCTGCCATTGTTTGCTGTCAGCGATCATGTGGGCCTGATCGGGCAGGGCGATGCGTTTCAGAATCACGTCGCGGGCATACCAGGCCTGAGCGTCGAACATGTTGAACGAGTACCACTGGTCCTGCATGCCGAGGTACATCATCTGCGGGTTGGATTCCCAGAAAATGCCCTTGTACAGGTTCATCGGCCACAGACGGTTGTCGGTCTTGAGGCACAGTTCGTCCGGCAGGAACGGGAAGTTATGTTTGTAGCCCGTGCAGAGGATCACCGCATCGATGTGCTTGTGGCTGCCATCGATGAAGTACGCGCGATTTTTCTCCAGGCGTTGCAGCAGCGGCTTTTCTTCCCAGTTGGCAGGCCAGTCATAGGCCATCGGCTCGGTGCGGTAGCAACTGGTAATGCTGCGGGCGCCGTATTTGTAGCATTGCGAGCCGATATCCTCGGCCGAGTAGCTGCTGCCGATCAGCAACAGATCCTTGCCCTTGAATTCCAGCGCATCGCGGAAATCGTGCGCATGCAAGATGCGCCCGCCGAAATGTTCGAAACCGGGGAAATACGGCATGTTCGGCGTCGAGAAATGGCCGCTGGCGTTGATGACGTAATCGAACGCTTCCGACGTCTGGGTATTGCTGTTGTGGTCTTGGGCGACGACTGTAAAACGCTTGCTTTGCGGGTCGTAGCTGACGTGGCGCACCGCGTTATTAAAGCGGATGTAATCGCGAACCCCGGCCTTTTCGACGCGGCCCTTGATGTAGTCCCACAGCACTTCCCGTGGTGGATACGAGGCGATAGGGCGGCCGAAATGCTCCTCAAAGGTGTAGTCCGCGAACTCCAGGCACTCTTTTGGGCCGTTGGACCACAGGTAGCGGTACATACTGCCGTGGACCGGCTCGCCGTTTTCATCCAGGCCGGTGCGCCAGGTGTAGTTCCACATGCCGCCCCAGTCTTGCTGTTTCTCGTAGCAGACCAGTTCGGGGATTTCTGCTCCCTTGTCCCTGGCCGATTGAAAAGCCCGGAGTTGCGCCATGCCGCAAGGGCCAGCGCCGATGATTGCAACGCGTAGGGTCATGTTCGTGCCTCGTGTCTTGGGTCTTTCTGAAATGGGTGATGAGTTGCTGAAGCCTTGGCTCATCAACGAAAAATTACCGTCTTGTCCTGGTTGATGAACACGCGGTGTTCCAGGTGGTATTTCAGGGCTTTGGAAAGTGCGACGGTTTCGGTGTCGCGGCCAATGGCGACCAGCGCATCGGGCAGGTAGGTGTGGTCCACACGCTGGATTTCCTGCTCGATGATCGGGCCTTCGTCCAGGTCGGAGGTGACGTAGTGGGCGGTGGCGCCGATCAGCTTCACGCCGCGCTCGTAAGCCTGGTGATAGGGCTTGGCGCCTTTGAAACCGGGGAGGAACGAATGGTGAATGTTGATCGCGCGGCCGGACAACTGCTTGCACAGGTTGTCCGACAGAATCTGCATATAGCGGGCGAGGACTACCAGGTCGGTCTCGGTCTCTTCGACGATTCGCAGCAGCTCGGCTTCCTGGCTGGATTTACTTTCTTTGGTCACCGGCAGATAGATAAAGCGGATGCCCTCGCGTTCGGCCATCGGCCTCAAGTCCAGGTGGTTAGAGACAATGGCGGTGATTTGCATGTCCATCTCGCCTTTACGGTGGCGATACAGGAGGTCGGTCAGGCAGTGGTCGAACTTGCTGACCATCAGCAGCACGCGGGTCGGCTTGGCCGAACTGAACAGCTGCCATTGCATGTCGAAACCGCCAGCCAGTTGGGTCATGCCCTGGCGTAACGCAGCCGTGTCACCGACTACGTCCTTGTTGAACCGAAACACGGCGCGCATGAAAAATCGCCCGGTGAATTCGTCATCGAACTGCGACAGTTCGCTGATATAGCAAGCCTGTTCGGCCAGCCAGGACGTGACCGCTGCAACAATGCCGGAGGCGGCAGGGCAGCTGATCTTGAGGATGTAATGCTCGTGTGACGTGTCCATCGGGGTCTCCCTCGTAGTTGAAGTGGCGCAGGCGGTCGATCAGCCTTTGGCAGTGCGTTTGGTTTTTTCCGGGTCATCGAAGGGCAGGGCATGGGTCATGGCGCTCGCCTCCAAACTGCCGCGCACCTGCAGGGCAACGCCTGGCGCCGCGCAGTCAACTGCAATGCGGGCGATGGCCATGGAGCGTTTGCTCAGGCGCGAATACATGCCACAGGTGATGACGCCGACCTGTTTGCCGTCGTGCCACAGGGTGTCGCCGGCGTCAGCAGCGCGGGCGCCCTCTATCAGTACGCCGGCAATCTTGAAGCGCGCTTGGCCGCGCAGACGGAAGTGTTCGTGGGCGCCGCGGAAGTCCTGTTTCTCCGGGGATACGGTGAAATCCAGACCCAACTCCCACAGCGTGTCGCCGGCTTTTTGATCGGCGAAGGGGTACATCTGCGAGTTGTCGTAGGGGAAGAACATCAGCGCGCTTTCCACCCGCAACCAGTCGAGGGCGGTGAAGGCGCACGGAATGATGCCCATGCTCGCCCCCTGTTCGAGGATCTCGTCCCACAACAGCGGGGCATCAGCGGCCTTGCAGAAGATTTCGTAGCCGCGTTCACCGGTATAGCCTGTGCGGGAAATCATCACCGGACGGCCGAACAACTTGGTTTGCAGGTGGTGGAAGTACGGCAGCTGACGGATGCCCGGTACGTGTTCGGCGAGGAAGTCCACTGCCAGCGGCCCTTGCAGCGACAGGTCATGCAGGTCGTCGTCGAACAACACCGCGACCTGACGGCCTTGTGCTGCGCGCACCAGCATCTCGTAGCCAGTGCCTGCGCCGTGGACCACCATGAACGCGTTGGGGCCGGTGCGGTAAACGATGCAGTCGTCGACAAACTTGCCATCCTCATCAAGCATCGAGGCGTACACCGATTTGCCGGGGTAGAGTTTGGCGATGTCACGGGTGGTCGCCCATTGCAGCAGGCTTTCGGCGTGAGGGCCGACGTAATGGACCTTTTTCAGTCCTGATACATCCATCAGGCCAGCGCGTGTGCGGATCGCCTGATGGTGGTCGGCGAGGTCTGTGGCATAGGTCCAGGCGGTGCCCATGCCGTTCCAGTCTTCAAGCTGAGAGCCAAGCGCGCGGTGACGTTCAGCCAATGCGGAGATGCGCCATGAATGGGCCATGTGGTGATTCCTTGTCTGGAAAAAGGGCAACGAAAAGTGTTCAGGTCAACTTTTCAGGATTGGGTATCGAAGCGGCTTAACCACTCGACCAGGGTTTGCCGATAGCGGGTCATGCCCTTGTAGTCGGCGATGGGGTCGGGCAAATCACGCAACACCCGGTGCAGGCGGCAGCCCCAGCCGGGGTGGCTGACCAGTTCGTTCATGCTGATCAGGTAAGTGCGGATGCTGAACATCAGGCCGTTGCTGCGGGGCAAGCGCGCCATGAATTGCAGCTCCACACGCAGGTGCACGAGTTGGCCGACGTTGTCGGCAGTGACGCTGCCGCGTTCGGCGCCCCATTCGTGGAAGGTCTCGGACGAAGAGTCCAGGCGCGGATTGATGGTCAGCGTCCAGTTCAACCGACGTACGGGCTGATCCACTTGAATGTTGAGCAGGTGCTTCAGCGCCCGCTCGAAAATGCCCATTTGGTTGGCCATCGGAACCGGTGAGTGCCATTGCTTGAAGCTCATTCCGGCGTCGAAAGCCAGGGACCAGTCAGCCGGGTTGGTGACCATTCCTGCGTCCATGAACAGATCGCCGTCGCGCTGGTCGAGCAAGGCGATGTCGCCTTGTACCTGACGGGTGATGAACTCCAGAGGCTCACAGGGCAGGGTCGAGGCATCGCCGAAGCTAAACACCTGATCTATGTCCAGCGCCTTGTTACGCCAATGCCAACGATCACCGTTGCAGCTCAGTTCGAACCACTGCGGGTAGTCGGCTGACAGGTGCTCCATGAACATCTGCAAGGCATCCCAGGCCGCTTCCTGCATATGCGGCATGACCAGATAGCGGCTTGGGTCTTTGTCCAGAACCAGGGCGCGCTCGGCCATTTCCGAACGGTAATGCTCGTCGATGTCGAACCAGTGCTGGTAAACCGACCCCGATTCCTTGGCACGTGCCGGTTCGATGTTCACCGAGTACATGTAGCTGTCTTCGATGAACGGAAAGGGGAAGCGCTCGATGGCGAATGCACTGTTGCGAAAGCTGAACGTATCCCGGTAGCTTTCCAGAGGGCTGAATTGAACGGTCATGGTCGACTCCTAAAGGTCCAGCAAAACGGAAGAACCGCAGGCGCGAGAGACGCAGGGCATAAGGAATTCAGCCTGCTCGGCAGCGCTGAGAACATGGTCGCGGTGTTCGATATCGCCCTTGAGATGACGCGTAGCGCACTGCCCGCAGACCCCGCCGCGGCACAGGTTGGGGATTTCCAGGCCGGCTGATTCCAGCGCCTCGAGCAGGCTTTGCTCGGCGCTGACCTGAATCCGTCGTCCGCTGCGCGCCAGCTCCAGGCTGAACGGCAGGCCCGGCTCCGCACCGCTAAAGGCTTCCCAATGCACTCGGCCCTCCGGCCAGCCAAGGGCCTTGGCCTGCTCCTTTACGCCCATCAACAAACGTTCCGGGCCGCAGACATAGACATGACTGCCCAATGGCCGCTCGCTGAGAACTGCCGCCAGATCGAGGGTCTCGCCAGCGCTGCTGTCATAGCCATGCAGACGCGCACCCAGGCGTTGTTGCAGTTCGTCGGTGTAGGCGTCGGTCAGGCCTTTGCGGTAGGCGTAATGCAGCTCGAAATCGGCGTGACGTTGCTCCAGCGCAGTGATGTACGCCAGGAACGGCGTGATGCCGATGCCGCCGGCAATCAGGATGTGCTGGCGTGCAGCTGAGTGCAGGGCAAACAGGTTGGCCGGGGGCGAGATGCGCAGGCTGTCGCCGACCTGCACCTGTTGATGCAAAAACCGAGAACCGCCACGGGAGTCGTCCTGCAAACGCACGGCGATGCGGTAGTGATAGAGGTCGGCAGGGTCGCTGGTCAGCGAGTAGGCATTGCGCAGACTGCGTTCGCCCAACGGCAGATGGACCTGCACGTGACTGCCCGCGGAAAATCCCGGCAAGCGCCCGGAAGGACTGGCGAACGTGAGCTCGCGAATCACCGGGGTCAGCATTTTTGCGTCGGTGACCCGCACCTCCAGAACCGTGCTCATGGTCGTGCTCCTGACGTGGCCTGGGAGTAGGGCTGATCAGGGTTGTCGCAGACGCCCAGATAAGCCCCCAGGCGCTGGGAAAAATGCTCGCGCACACCCAGCACGACATGGCAGTGGATGCAGGCCACTTGGCCTTCGGGACCACTGTCCTGAAGCCTGGCGCAGTGCACGCAATACACACGACGTTTTGTGGGTCCGGATTCGATCAGGTCGATTTCTTCGTTGTGCATTCCCGCCGCGTGGGCCATGCCGTGGACATGCCACAGAAACGCTTCGTCGCCGAGGATATAAAGGTGGGTGCCAACCGCTGCGGCATGGAGCAAACCTTTGAGTTGCTGCTCGAATCCGTCTACCCCGGCGCAGAGCACTCGGGGTGCGGGCAGCGCCGCTTGATCAAAGTGCTGGATCAAGTCCCCCAGCGCTTTTGAAGTGGCGGACTGCGTCACCAGAATGTGATGCAGCGCATGGGGGCGCAACGTCGGTTCGCGGTACACCGGCACACTATGCGGTCTGTACGGCGCAGCGCTTTGTGTCTCAGTCATTGCAACCCTCCTGGTGGTTCAGTGTTTCAAAATCGGTCGATTGAACGTCCTGATCTGGTGCACAGGCTGGGCGTTTGGCCTTAGCCTGGTGCGCTGCTTTTCGGTGATTTACCGTGCGCAGGATCGGTGTCGTTGTTTCCTGGTGGGGAAGATAGTTTCCCAAAAGGAATTACTGCTCAATCTAGAAAAAGAGATATCTCTTTTGGGGTAGTCCGCCGGTAATAACCGCGAAGGCATGGAAGTTGCTCGGCAAACGCCATAGATTTCCAAAGGGCAGGCGGATGTCATTGAAAGCTCCAATGCGACCCGGGTGGTTGGGCCAATGGTTCCTGCGCACGCGACCACGTCAGGTGGACGACGTGCGCGCCTTGCTGGCCAAACTGCCGCTATGCCTGGCACGCGCAGACGATGCTTTGCCCGATTTTCTCGACCGATTCGAAGCGCTGAACCCCGGTAGCAAGCTGGGGGTGTTATTGACCGGCGAAGATTTCGGCCCCACGCGCCGGGCTATGGTCAGCCCGTGCGATGAGGTCTCCAGTTGCCCTTGGCGCGACGGCGAGATGGCTGAGGCGCCGTTGGTGTGCCCTGCGTGCCAGAGCCGTGGGCGTCATCGATTACTGACCGCTTTACCAGGCACTGCACCCGGCAAGCGCGGAGTCTTGTTGCTGGACACGCCATACCCTGCCAGTCGCGAGTTTCATGGCGTGCTGAGGGAGACGGCGCGGGGGGTGGGGGTCACGGTGCAGTTGCTGTGTCACAAGCGAGAACAGCAACGCAAAGAGGCAACGTTCCAGCACGGTGCGTTAGCGCGTGAACTTCACGATTCGGTTGCACAACAATTGGGCTATCTGTCGTTTCAGGCCAGCCTGATGCAGGCAGCGCTGCGTGAGCCCGAGCAGGCCGCCGTTCTGCTGACTGATTTACGCGGCGGGTTGAGCCAATTGCAACGCCAGGTGCGCGAACTGATCACCAGCGCTCGCCTGACCATGGATGGACGCTCGCTGCGTCAGGCACTGGCTGATTCCGTAGCCGAGTTTTCCCGGCGCTGCATCATCGTGTTCGAGCTGGACAACCGTTTGACCGAGGATGCGCTGTACCCGGAAACCGAATTGCAGATTTTGCAGATCATCCGGGAAGCATTGGCCAACGTGGTGCGGCACTCCCACGCCCGGCATGTGCGGATCGAACTGCGCCAGACCCCGCAAGGCGAGATTTCGGTGACCGTCGAAGATGACGGCATCGGCTTGAGCCCCGCGTCGCTGGAGGAAAATCATTATGGCCTGGCGATCATTCGTGAGCGCGCCTCGACCATCGGCGCGCAGTTGTCCATCGAAACCATTCGCCCTCACGGCGCTCGCGTGCACCTGACCCTTATCCAGAACAATGACGACCCACAGAGGCGCTTCGATGAACAGCACGACCTTATTGTTGATCGATGACCATCCCTTGTTCCGCAAGGGGCTGGCGCAATTGTTTGCCGCCAGCGATGACTTCGATGTGGTTGGCCAGGCCGCCAGCGGCAGGGAAGGGATCAACCTGGCCCTGCGCCTGACGCCCAAGCTGGTCTTGCTGGACCTGCACATGCCGGGCTTGAGCGGTTTGCAGGTGCTCGACGAGATGAAGCAGTTGGGGCTCGAGTGTCAGATCGTGGTCTTGACCGCTTCGATGGATCGCGGCGAGCTGCTGACGGCCTTGCGCCTGGGTGCCAGCGGCTACGTCTTGAAAGAAACTGAGCCGGAAGCGCTATTGGCGTACATGCGCAATTGCAGCAAAGGCGCGATTGTCCTGGATGACTGTCTGGTCTCGCTGCTGGCCGGGCACAACGACATCAGTGCCGATGCCCCGCTGGACGGGATCGACGCCTGTGGCCTGACTGATCGCGAAGCACAAACGCTGGCATTGATCGCCTCGGGCATGAGCAATAAACAGATAGGCCGTGAGCTGGGTATCAGCGATGGCACCGTGAAGATCTACGTGAAGAACCTGTTGCAGAAGCTCAACCTGCGTTCGCGACTGGAGCTGGCAGCCTGGGTGCACAAGGCTGCGTCAATGAGAAAAGAGGAGCGGCATTGATGGCCGAGCACAGCGCGTCAACGCTTGAGTCGATATTTACCCGTCAGGCACTGCAGTATATGGATGTATTCCCCATCGCCTTGCTAGAGCTCACTGACAACGGCGAGATCACCCAGTACAACACCGCCTGGGCAGACCTGATGGAGCTGCCGGGCGATGAGCGAAACATGGTTGAATACGTGCACCAGGAAGACCGTTCCCTGTGGCGGCAGGCGTTGTATGAGTTGCGCCACCGCCCTGATATTTCCTTCAATCAGCGCCTGCGTTTCGTGCACCCCCAAGGTGAGCTGCGGTGGTTCGACATCAGCCTGAAGCGGCGCGACGTCAGGTTTTATCTGGTGGTCAACGACATCACCCAGCACAAGCGCCGCGAGATCGCCTTGCAGGCCAGTCAACGCAGCGCCCTCAGCCTGCTGGACAGCATGCCCGGCCTGATTTATCGCGGCCGCAACAACCACGACTGGACCATGGAGTTCGTCAGTGCTGGCTGTCTGCAGCTCACCGGTTACCCCGCAGAGCGCTTGATGGACAGTCATGACTGCACCTATAACAGCCTGATCCACCCCGACGATGCGGATTACGTCTGGCGCGAGGTTCAATACGCCTTGACTCGTTACCAGCCCTACGAACTCAGGTACCGGATTCGCTGCGCAGACAACTCGATCAAGAACGTCTGGGAAAAGGGTGTTGGCATCTATTCGGACAGCCGTGAGGTGTTGGGTATCGAGGGTGCTATTTTTGAAATTGTCACTCCGTAGGCAGGTCCGGCGTGAAGGGCTGTTAGCCGGTACTTGCTATTACCTTTACGTTAACGTAAATAATGGGCCACGTGCTTTTGCCATTGGCCCAGGTTTTGCTCTTTGCAGAGAACACCTGCCTGACCGGGCAAACTTTTCTTTACTGCCACCTGAACCGGGTGTAGATATTCTCAACAGCTTGCGTGTCTCGTCGCCAGCTCCGGGAGTGGCTCGGGGATGCACTGGGCGGACCGATTCGGAGCGCTGAATGTCGCTAATAAAAACAATAAATGCTGAGTTACAAGGCGAAGCCCGGCTGGCCCGGGAGACACTGCACGGCGAAGGCGAAGTGCCCGATGGGGTGCTGCGCGCCGAAATTGATGCCTCATGGCGGCGCAGTCTCAGCCACGGTGTGCATTTCAATAGCAAACACGAGCTCGCGCTGGAGTCGACCGCCAGTCTTGAGTTGCTGTTGGCGAGCAATCGCCTGCTTATCGACGCCGCGACGCCGGAGATCGACTATCTGGCGGCTCAGCAAGGTAAGGAAGGGCTGATCATTCTGGCCAATGCCGACGCCACCATTCTCGCCCTTGAAGGTCGCGCCGATGACCTTAAAGGCAGCGGTTTACAGGACATCGCCCTGGGCGCCTGTTGGAGTGAGGCGGCTCGCGGCACCAATGCCTTGGGCACTGCGCTGGTCGATGCGCGTCCGACATTGATCGATTGTGGTGAGCACTTTCTGGATCGCTTGAGTCCTTTCTCATGCACCTCTGTGCCGATTCACAGCCCCCATGGCGAGCTGCTCGGTGTGCTTGACCTGACCCGCGAAGGCCCTTTAGGGCGCGTTCAGGACAGCACAGCGCTGTTGTGCATGGCCGTCACCCAGATTGAAAGCCGGGTGTTCAACGCGACCTATCCGGATCAAATCGTCCTGGCCTTCCACAGTCGTCGCCAATACCTTGAATCCGCGTGGCAGGGCCTGCTGGCATTGGATTTGACCGGGAAAATTCTGGCGGTCAGCGCGCATGCCTGTCAGTTGCTCGGTGCACCTCGTGCAGGGTTGGTGGGTCGACGCTGTGAAGAGTTTCTGGGCATCGATGGCCTGCAACTGCTCGCGCGTCTGCGGCAAGGCAGCATAGGCAGCCTGCAAACCGCCAAGGGCGAGTTTTTCTATAAAGCCCTGCGCGCGCCACAACGCTCGCCCAACGTGGCCAGTGTTCCCCGGGGCACGCCGAAAGCGGCCCCAGCGCAACCCGATCTCGAGGCGCTGGCGGGAGGTAACAGTCGGTATGCCCGCGCGCTGCGCATGGCACGCCAAGGGCTGGCGAACGAGCTGCCGGTTTTGCTGCTGGGCGAAACGGGGACCGGCAAGGAGGTCATCGCCCGGGCCCTGCACAGGGCAGGTACGCGCGGCGATAAGCCGTTTATCGCAGTGAACTGTGCGGCCATCCCTGAAGGGTTGATCGAGTCCGAGTTGTTTGGTTATCGCGAAGGTGCTTTCACCGGCTCACGGCGTGGCGGCATGATTGGTCGCCTGCAACAGGCTCATGGAGGCACGCTGTTTCTCGACGAGATCGGTGACATGCCTTTGGCACTCCAGGCCCGCCTGCTGCGCGTGCTGCAGGACCGCAAGGTCGCACCGTTGGGTGCAGGCGAGGAGCAGGATATCGACGTCGCACTGATCTGTGCCACCCACCGCGATCTCAAGCGTCAGGTCGAGGAAAAACAGTTCCGCGAGGATCTTTTTTACCGGGTGAATGGCATCAGCGTGATGTTGCCCGCCTTGCGTGAGCGTGACGATTTTGATGCGCTGGTGAGCAGCTTGCTGGGCAAATTGGGCAACGTGGCGGTCAAGCTCTCCACTGACCTGCAAACATTGTTGGCGGGCTACCACTGGCCGGGCAACATCCGCCAGTTGGAGATGGTGCTGCGCACGGTGTTGGCCATGCGCGACGAGGGCGAAAACGAGTTGGGGCTGGAGCACCTGCCCGACAGTATGCTTGATGACCTGAGTGCCTGTGATCGTCCTCAAACCGGCCGTATCCGCGAGAACGAACTCGAATTAATCCGAAATTCCTTGGACAGTCATCAGGGCAACGTTTCGGCCGCCGCTGACGCGTTAGGCATCAGTCGAGCGACGCTGTACCGCAAGCTCAAACAGTTGCGCAGCTGATGCAGCGGTTGATTGTCAGGCTGGTCGACAGCAAGGACCCGCAGGCACTCCACGACGCGTTGACATGGCTGTACGGCTTCGTCCGTCCGCATCGCCTGGCCATTGGCGGTTTGTTGGGCCTGTCGCTGTGTGCTTCGTTGCTGGTGCTGGTGCAACCCTGGCTGACCAAGTTGCTGATCGACGATGGTTTGCTGGCGCGTAACTTTTCGATGCTGACCTTGATCGCCGGATTGATGATCGGTGCCGGGCTGCTGGGCACGGTGTTATCCGGGATTAACCGTTATCTTTACACGCGACTGTCCGGACGGATTCTGTTCGCGTTGCGTGACGAAATTTATCGGCATTTACAGACATTGTCGCCGACGTTCTATGGACAACGGCGCATCGGCGACTTGATGTCCCGGCTTGATGGCGATGTCGCGGAGGTCCAGCGCTTTGCCGTCGATTCACTGTTCTCGGCGGTCTCCAGCATCATCGGGCTGGTCTTCGCGGTGGCGATGTTATTGGCCCTGTCCTGGAAACTGTCACTGCTGGCCGTGGTGTTGATTCCTTTGGACATCCTCTGGCTGCGCTGGATGCGGCGTAAAGTCGCGCATGAGGTCAAACAGCTGCGCGAGCGCTCGGCGGACGTGTCGTCCTTCATGGTCGAAACCCTGCCCGTGATGAAGTTCATCCAGGCCGCTGGTCAGCAACAGCGCGAAGCACGCAGGCTGGAGGCCTTGGGGCAGGGCTACATGACTCAACTGTTGCGTCTGCAAGTGACTGAATTCTTCACCCAGGCGGTGCCCGGCACCTTGACCTCATTGTCTCGAGCCTGCGCGTTCCTGATCGGTGGTTATTGGGTGGTGCAGGGCACTTGGCAGCTCGGCGCGTTGATCGCCTTTTCAACGTATCTGGGCATGGCCGTCGGCCCGGTGCAGAGCCTGCTCGGACTGTATGTCGCCCTGCAGCGCATGACCGTGAGCCTTGGCCGGGTCATGGAGTTGCGCGGTGAAAAGCCGGGGGTCAGCACGCCGGAGCACCCGCTACCGATGCCTACCACGGGCGAGGTGTGGTTCCAGTCGGTGCACTTCAGCCATCCTGGGCGTCCGGCGATCCTCAAGGGCATTGACGCGCGTATCCCTTATGGCCTGAAAGTCGCCTTGAGCGGCGGTTCCGGGGTGGGTAAGTCGACGCTGATCGATCTGCTGCAACGCTTTCAGGACCCGCAAGCCGGCCGTGTCCTGCTCGACGGCTGTGATCTACGGGACCTGGACCTGTTCGAGTTGCGTCGGCGCATCGCGGTGGTCAGTCAGGACATCGTGCTGTTTCGCGGGAGCCTGGCGGACAACCTGTCCTACAGCTCGCCAAATGCCAGCCGTGCGGCGATTGCCGAAGTCGCTCATCTGGCGCAACTGGACAGCCTGATCGAGTCCCTGCCCGAAGGCCTCGACAGTCCGCTCGGCGAGCGAGGACAGCAGCTTTCCGGTGGGCAAAAACAACGAATCGCTATCGCCCGCGCACTGCTGCAAGACCCCCTGATTCTGGTCCTCGATGAAGCCACCTCGGCGGTAGACGAAGCCACCGAACGTGAAGTCATTTGCGCCATCGACCGGCTGTTTGCGGGGCGGACACGGATTTTGATCAGTCATCGTCCGTCGACGCTGGCGGATGCGGACCTGCGTTTCCATATGGTGGACGGCGTGCTCACGTCGTCGACAGTCGTCCATGAGGCCTGAATCCCTTATCCAGCCTGTGCGCATCGGCATCGTCGACAGCGGTCATTCGCCCGCGCAACAGTGTCGGGTGGTTGCCAGTCGACGCTTCTTGCTGGTGGAGCAGGGGTTGGCAGAGGACGAGGTGCTGGAGGATGAGCTCGGGCATGGCAGTGCGATCATCGATGCTATTTGCCGACGCGCGCCCGAGGCTGAGTTTTGTGTGGCTCAGGTCTTCGATAAACGTGGGGTCACCAGTGCGGCGCAAATCTCAAGCGCGATCGATTGGCTGGCTGAACACGAAGTTCGCCTGATCAACTTGAGCCTCGGGATGCGTCAGGACCGAAGTCTGCTGCGTGAAGCCTGTGCGGCGGCGCTGAAACGTGGGGTGTTGCTGTGCGCCTCAAGTCCGGCTCAGGGCGAGGCGGTGTTTCCGGCGAGTTACCCCGGTGTGTTGCGGGTTACCGGTGATGCACGCTGTGGTGAGCAGGATTGGTCGTGGCTTAACAGCGCACAGGCGGATTTCGCCGCGTGCGTGCGTGGCACATTGGCCGGGCAGTCCGGTGCCAGCCTGGGTTGCGCGGCGTTGAGCGGGCACATCGCCGCGTACCTGGCTGAACAACCGAACGCCTCGAACTCGGAAATCATCGACTGGCTACGGGCTCATGCCCGCTACCGTGGTCCTGAACGGCGGGTCGGGCCATGAGTACAATTCTGATTTTGGGCGCCGGGCCTGCCGGCGCGGCGGTTGCATTGGGCCTGCGCCGGCTCGGTTACCCAGTCTCGATCGTCAGCGAGTGGCGGCGCTTCCCTGCACTGGAAGGTGTCTCGCTGAGGGTGCTTGAGGCGTTGCGTGCGGCGGGCCTGGAACATGCGCTGGCGGATGCGACGCTGCCGTCTCAGCGCAAGGTGTCCTGGAATGGTCAGCAGCACGCACAAAACATTGAATGGCTGCTGGATCGCCCACGGTTTGATCGCGGTCTGCGCGAGGATCTGCAGCGTGCCGGTGTCGAGCTGATCGAGGGGCGTGTGCTGGCGGTGCAATCGTCTGCCTCGGGGCATCAGGTGCAGATTGAAGGCCACGCCGATCTTCAGGCGGACTTTCTGGTCGAGTCACGCGGTCGTCAGGCGCCCGCGTTGGGCAAAGGCCTGCGCGGGCCGGAAACCGTCAGCCTGCTCAACCGCTGGCAGGGCGCGCCGGGTGCGACCGCGAGCGCGGTTGAAAGCATCGAGCAGGGTTGGGTCTGGATGGCGCGCCAGGCCGATGGATGTTGCTACTGGCAACTGACGGTGGATGTGGCCAGCGCCGACTTGCCGGGCAAAGCGCAGTTGCTCGACTACTGTCGGGAAAGACGCCGGACCTCGGCGTTGGCGACGGCATTTTTCGCCGACGGTCCCGAGGTTGATGTGCACCTGCATGCCCGCAGCAGCACGGCCATTCTCTGCCCGCAGGTGTGCGGCGATAACTGGATTCGGGTCGGTGATGCCGCCATGGCGGTGGACCCGCTGTCGGGCAACGGCATCTTTCAGTCACTGTCCTCGGCGCTTCAGGCCCCCGTGGTGATCAACACCTTATTGCGCGCGCCTGAACGGGCGGCGTTGGCCCAGCAGTTTCATCGGCAACGTGTCGAACAGTTGTTTTTGCGCTTCGCCAGGATCGGGCGCGATTTCTATGCCGATGAACAGCGCTGGCAGGATCAACCTTTCTGGAAGGCGCGTCGCCAATGGCCGGACGCTGAGCTGGCGCACAAACCGGCTGATTTCTCGGCCGTCAGCGTGCAGCAGGCACCGGTATTGCGTGACGGTCTGGTGGATGAGGCGGAGGTGGTGGTGACGGCGGATCAACCGCTGGGGGTCTGGCACTTGCAAGGCATCGAGCTGGCGCCCCTGGTCCGTCGTCTGCAAACAGAGCCCGCGCAGCAGGCGCTGGCGGGCTTGTCGAAAGAGCAGGAGCATTTGGTGCGCAGTTGGCTGCTCAGCCAGGGCTACCGCCCTTAAACACCCTCCGGCAGTCAGCCTGTCGGAGGGTGTTGCTGGCTTACAGTTTGATCAGCACGGATTTCAATTCGGTGTAGTGCTCGATGGCGGCATAGCCCATCTCCCGGCCGACCCCGGACATTTTGTAGCCACCGAAAGGCAGCGCTGGATCGAGCGCGCTGTGGCAATTGACCCACACCGAGCCGGACTTGATCCGGGGGATCATCCGGTGCACGGCGGCCAGGTCGTTTGACCAGACGCTGGCGCCCAGCCCGTAGGGACTGTCGTTGGCCAGACGCAGGGCATCGGCTTCGTCGTCGAAGGGAATCGCCACCAGCACCGGCCCGAAAATTTCTTCCTGAACCAGCGGGTTTTTCTGATCGACACCGACGATCACGGTGGGCTTGACGAAGAATCCCGGCCCGAACTGTTCGCCGCCACAGGCGATGGTCGCGCCGCCCTCACGGCCCATCTCGATGTAGCGAGACACCCGCTCTTGTTGCCGGGCCGAGATCAAGGGGCCCATGTCCACGCTAGGGTCCAGGCCGTTGCCAAGCTTCATCGCATTGGCGATATCCGAGATGTCGGCGACCACGTTATCGAAGTGCTTGCGCTGCACATACAGCCGCGAACCGGCGCAGCAAACTTGGCCCTGATTGAAGAAGATGGCGCTTGCAGCCCCGGCGGCGGCAGCCGCGAGGTCCGCATCGCCCATGACGATGGTCGGTGACTTACCGCCCAGTTCCAGGGTGACACGGGTCATCGAGTCCATCGCGATCTTGCCGATCTGCTTGCCGACGGCGGTAGAGCCGGTGAAGGTCAGCTTGTCGACCAGCGGATTGTGGGTCAGGGCGGAACCGGCCGTGATGCCGGTGCCGGTTACCACGTTGAAGACCCCGGCCGGGTAGCCTGCTTCGAGTGCCAATTCCGCGAGTTTCAGTGCGCTCATGGGCGTTTCGTCAGCAGGCTTGAGCACCACGGTGCAGCCCGTCGCCAAGGCCGGGCCGAGCTTCCAGCACGCCAACAGCAGCGGGAAGTTCCAGGCAACGATAGCGCCCACCACCCCCACGGCCTCACGGCGGATAAAGCTGTGAAACTGATCGTTGGGCATCAAGGGCATCGAAACTTCGACGCTGGAACCTTCGATCTTGGTTGCCCAACCGGCCATGTAGCGCAGGAAGTCGATGGACAGCTGCACATCCATGACCCGCGCCACCGCAGCACTCTTGCCATTGTTCAGGCATTCGAGCTGGGCCAGCACCTCGGCATCGCGCTCCAGCAGGTCGGCGAGTTTCCACAACAGGTTCTGCCGCTCACGGGGCCGGGCCCGGCTCCAGGCCGAGTCATCAAACGCGTGGCGAGCCGCGAGTACCGCGTGATCGACATCGTCCGGCGTCGCGCAGGGCACAGTGCAGAGCACTTCACCGCTGGCGGGGTTATGCAAGGTCATGACGTTGCCGTCGGCGGCCTCGACCCACTCGCCGTTGATCAGCATGCGGGGCGCGCGTTTTATGAAGGCAACAGTGGCGGGGAGCAGGGATGAATGGCTCAGCATAGGAGTGACCTCTTGTTATTCGAGTGGATGCGAGGTCTTTCGCAACGGCTGTGCCAAGTCGACTTGAAGGGTTAACTGATTGATTTAAATAATTATTATTTGATCGGTTGAAAACGGTGGGCAGTTTGAGTGTCGCAAACTGCGACAGGTGATTAAATTTAAGACCCTGATTTTACGGCGCTTCAGGTTCCTCTGTAGTGGTCAACTGATACTGGACACAGTTTTAAGTTTTTCTTCGGTTTTCGCCGGGGCCAGATCTGGCGGGTATTTTCGCCTAAATGGGGGTGACCATAGATTTCATTAGACCACTGCAGTCAGGGGTGACGGCATATTCCAGGACGTGTTCGGAGTTTCGCTCGCACGAGCTTTTTTAAGGCGATATTTCAATGCTAGTCAAGTCTTCGTTACTGGGCGAGAACATTACTGATTGCATTAACCGCCAATTGAGAGCCTTTGGCATTCAAGTGATTGTAGTCCATGTAATAGGAATGGGTGTCGCCTATCAGGCACACCTGTTTTTGACAGAAAATATTGTCCAACGTGACCAGTCTTATTTTATTTTGCTCGCTGTCTAGCTCGAAAAGATGACGAGTGAATTGCTGAAATTGGTTGTGTTTTGACAGGGGTACGGACAGTTCGCCTACCCTCTGCAGTATGTTCTCGTCGCTCGATCCTGTTCCGCGGGCGAGTTGGTAATAAAGGCTTTTCGGGTCGACCATCTGCTGCGGAACCTGAGCCACTATGTAAAGATGAGTGCCAAGTGCCTGGTAAGCCTCGACGGTTTTATTCAGGGCCTTCTCAAACACAGCCCTTGATGCTTCTTTGGTTTTTTCCTGGGTGTCTTGGGACACAAGAAAGTAGCTGCTCTTTTTCCACTTGTCGTAATCGCCATCCGTATAAAGCGTCCAGCGTGAGACAAGAATTACTGTCTTGATGCCGTTCATTTTTACATAGTCATATTCGCGTCTCGCGAGGGCTTCGCACACGCCCACAACATAATTGCCAGCAAGAACATCCACACCCAAAAGTGGAGGGCAGCCAGCCAGACCGATATGCACGATGGTTTTCCCCCGCGCTTTGCCTGCGGTGTCGAAGGCGGGCAATAGCACTTCTGCGTGGCTGTCGCCAAATACAGCAACCTCTGGGGTAGCGTTTTTGTCGACCGCCCCAAATAAGCAGAAATCGATATTCCAACCGTTGCCATCGTAATTTTTATCGCAGGGAAAGCGTATTTTTGTGTAGGTAAATGATTCCAGCGCTGCCGGATCTAAATCAAACCGGCTGGCGAAACCTTCGTTGATATATCCGGTCAGTCCCACGCCTATGAACATCAGTGAAAAAATGGCCCCCAACGTGAATATCTGATGTCTTTTTATCGAGCTTTTTTTTCGGAAAGCCTGTTCTACAAAACGCCAGCTTAAATAAGCTAATACCAGCGACAATAGGGTGAGCGCAAGCATGACCGTTGAGCTCGGCTCGACCAGGTAGCTCTCGCGCGCGAAGGTGAAAATGGGTTGATGCCATAGGTAGGCGCTGTAACTGATCATCCCGATCAGCACGAAGGCGCGAGTGCTCAGCACCCGCCCTACCAGGGTATGAGCGTTTGCAAAAATGATAATCAAGGCTGCGCCCATTGTCGGGATCAAGGCATGCAACCCGGGGAATGAGGTGGTACTGTCGAAGTTAAAGATGGCGTAAAGAATTAACGAAGTGCCGAGAATTGTTGCGGCTTGATTAATGGCTTTCGGGCCACTCTCCAGGCGAGGCCGCCAGGAAAAATAAAAGGCGATGAAGGAGCCCACCAATAACTCCCATGCTCGGGCATGCAATAGATAAAAAGATGCGGAGGATTCATGGGTCGCACCGTGTTCAGAAATGGCCAGGCTCATCATTGCACCAATCATCAGAATGGCGACGATCCTTTTTCGACCCAGTCCCCAAGCGGCCATCAGAATCAGTGGAAAGACCAGGTAATACTGCTCTTCCACCGCGAGGGTCCAGGTATGCAGTAACGGTTTCAGCTCAGAGGTCACATCGAAATAACCACTCTCGCGCCAGAACAGCACGTTAGACGAAAATGTCGGCACCGCGATTAAACTCTTGGCAAAAAATTTGAAGTTCAGGGGGTCGAGCCATGCCCAGGCCATGGGCAGGCAAATGAACATAACGACGAATAATGACGGTAATATCCGCCGTGCTCGGCGCTCATAAAAGTTTATCAGCGAAAATTTACCAGCCAGCATCTCGGCCAAAATGATCGACGTAATCAAATACCCAGAAATCACGAAGAACACATCGACACCGATAAAGCCTCCGGAGAATAACTGAAAGCCCGCATGGAAAAGAATAACGGGGACGACCGCCATCGTGCGCAGTCCGTCGATTTCAGGGCGGTAGTTCAAGGCCGGATTGTGAATAGTGCTCATGATGAGTCGACTCTTCCAAGTTGAGTTTAGGTATTAAAACTTGATTCATGCATGAGGACGTTCAGGTCGAGTGCGCGTGCACAAAAAACACGCAGGCAAATGCTACCGCCAGACGCAAAACGCCTAAGGGGGCGGCGAGGATAGCCAGTGCACTGACGCTCCTTCAACGCTGCGTGCCAAAGCCCAATGCGAAGCCCTGATCTACACAGTCATTTGAACGGAATATTAACGTTGCAGTTTTAAAGCGGCGGTGTCGTTTTATTGGGGGGCACGGTAGCTCTCTGCCAGGCCATTTTTCCCAGTGGGTCTGAGGACGCCCAAACGATGATAGCTCAGATTTTCATCATGACTAGCCCGCTCCTTTATCGACAGGGCTAGCTTCTGAATGGTAAGCGGCCAACAAACTCATCAGCGTGGGGGGGTTGTTACCTATGGATACCGTGCTGTTATCGAGAAGGCCTTATCCGGTACCCACTGCCAAAACTGCGACATACTTGAGGTGCCAGCGCGGGCAAGCATCAGGCGCGACTCGGTGGTCAGACGTGCCATGCGAACTATGCTCGTCTCAGAGTGGAACAGTTGTCGCGAAATTAAACGCAGCCAGGGTCAGGCCAGACGTTAACGAAGTTAATAATCAGGTTTAACTGATTGATTTAAATAAGTATTACTAAACTGGCACGCTACGTGTATTGGACATCTCCAACTAAAAGACAAAAAGCACCGTGGGAGGTTCGACGTTGATGAAGAGAAAACTCCGAGCAGGCATGACGAGCGGCTTGCTGGCGATGGCCGCTTGCGTCGCTCTGCATTCGCCTCCAAGCATGGCGGCACGTGATGCCCAAGGCATCCTCAAGGAAACGTGTCAGGGCTGTCACACGCCTGAGGCCGATAATGGCCTGAGCCGTATCAGTCACCAGCGCAAAACGCCGGAAGGCTGGCTGATGAGCATTGCGCGCATGCAGACCATGCATAACCTGCAGATCAGCGACGAAGACCGTCGCACGCTGGTCAAGTACCTTGCCGACACCCAAGGCCTGGCACCCAGCGAGACGGATGGCGTGCGTTATGCGCTCGAACGTCGACTCAATACCGTCGAGCACTTTGATGATCAGTTCAGCCAGATGTGTGGCCGCTGTCACTCAGGCGCCCGCGTTGCGTTGCAACGGCGTCCGGCGGAGGAGTGGGAGCGTCTGGTGAACTTCCACCTGGGGCAATGGCCTTCACTGGAATACCAGGCCCTGGCACGTGACCGTGACTGGTTCGATATTGCCCGCAAAGACATGGTCCCACTGCTGGCCAAGAAGTATCCGCTGGAAAACAAGGCCTGGGCAAACTGGCTGAAAGCCCGGCCGCAGGCAGATGCGCTGGTCGGCGAGTGGAGTTTCAGCGGTCAGTTGCCCGGCAAGGGTGAGTTGTCGGGAACCATGAGCGTCAGCGCCGATGGCAGTGATCAGTTCAAGGTTGCGGTCAAAGGTCAGTACGCGGACGGTAGCCCGTTCAATGGTGACGGCAGCGCCATTCTCTATAACGGTTACGAATGGCGCGGCAACCTGAAAATTGATGGCGTGGCCATGCGTCAGGTGTTTGCCGCCAAAGACGGCGAACTGCAAGGACGGATGTTCGAGACCGCGCATGACGAGCGTGGGCTGGACTTCATTGCGGCCAGGCAGGGTTCCTCTCGTTTGCTCGCGGTGCAACCGGGGTATCTGAAAGCAGGCAGTGAAACCGAGGTCAGCCTGATTGGCAGCGGCCTTAAAGGCACGCCAAGCTTTGGACCCGGGGTTCAGATTGTCGAGGTCCTGGAGCAGACTCCGGAACGCTTGCGGTTCAAGCTCAAGGCGGCAGACAGTGCTAAACCCGGCGTTCGGCAAGTCACGCTGGGCGCACTCAAAGGCGTGACCCTCGCGGTTTATCAACGCATTGACCAGGTCAAGGTCGTGCCTGAGTTCTCAGTGGCGCGCATCGGCGAGAACGGCGGCTCTACGCCGAAGGTGCAGGGCCGCTTCGATGCCGAGGCCTGGGGCAAGGGTACTGACGGCAAGCCGTACCGGATTGGCGTGTTCCCGGCGCAGTGGAAGGTCGAGCCGTTCGACGACCGTGCCAAAGAGGACGAAGACGTCAAGTTCGCCGGCAGCATGCAAGCCGACACCGGTGTGTTCACGCCGGGCGGTGCGGGACCTAACCCCGAGCGCAAAATGTCGACCAATAACGCTGGCAACCTCAAGGTCATCGCGGCCGTGGATGACGCCGGTAAATCGTTGTCTGGTGAAGGCCACATGATCGTCACCGTGCAGCGTTGGAACAATCCACCCATTCCCTGATCCGGTGTCGCGTCTGGCCCCTCAGGCCGGGCAAAACCAAAGGTTGAGGCATTGTTCAGGAATGACCGGGATTCTCCCCACAACGGAGGGTTCCACAGGAGGTTGCAATGGGCGCTATTTTGAATCTGGTCGAACGAAATCTGCATGAAGTGCATGTCGATTCCGACCGCATGCTGTTCCATATTCCCAGCAGTTTCCTGTTTGCCAGCGACGAGCTGACCGGCCGTATCATTGACACCCTGCGTGGCGACGGCTGCTCATCAGAGGATCTGATATCGCAGTTGGCCAACCGCTACGGTGGCGAAGAAGTTACCGAGACCCTGCGTGAGTTGATGGCCCTGGAACTGGTCAGCGATGGTTCGCCTCTGACCCCGGACATCGGCGTCAAACGGGTTGAACGCACGGCGATCAATACCGTGGTCTTGAACGTCAACACCGGCTGCAACCTGAGTTGCACCTATTGTTATAAAGAAGACCTCGACAAGCCTTCGGAAGGCAAAAAGATGGACGTCGCGACAGCGGTGGCGTCGGTTGAAATGTTGCTCAAGGAATCCCCTGACGAAGAACGCTACACGGTGGTGTTCTTTGGCGGTGAGCCGTTGAGCAATCGCAAACTGCTCGAATACATGGTTGATTACTGCGAGAAACGCTTCTCTGAAGCCGGCAAGATGGTCGAGTTTGTAATGACCACTAACGCCACATTGCTGACTGAAGAGATCGTCGACTACCTCAATGCCCATCGCTTCGGTCTGTCGGTCAGCATTGACGGCCCCAAGACCATCCATGACCGCAACCGCATCACCGTCGGCGGGCAGGGTACTTACGACGTGGTTCGACGCAAGGCGCAAATGCTCCTGTCGCGCTACAACAGCCGTCCGGTCGGCGCACGGGTAACCCTGACCAAGGGCGTCACCGACGTCGAGACCATTTGGGATCACTTGTTCAACGAGATGGGCTTCGCCGAAGTCGGCTTCGCCCCGGTGACGTCCGGCGACATCAGCACCTACAACCTGTCCAGCGAGGAACTGATCGAGGTCTTCGCCAGCATGAAGGCCTTGGGTAGACGCTATCTGGAAGCTGCGCTGATTCATCGCAATATCGGGTTCTCCAACCTGCATCAGTTGATCACCGACATTCATGAAGGGCACAAGAAGGCCCTGCCATGCGGCGCAGGCCTGAAAATGCTGGCGGTGGACCATAAGGGCGAGTTGAACCTGTGTCACCGGTTTACCGGCTCAACGCTGCCGACATTCGGCAACGTCCACACCGGGGTCAAGCAGGTGGAGTTGAACGACTTCCTGTCCCAGCGCCTGGACCGTACCAATACGGGTTGTGAAGACTGCCGCATTCGTAACTTGTGCTCGGGCGGCTGCTACCACGAAAGCTATGCCCGTTATGGCGACCCGGCTCATCCGACGTATCACTACTGCGAACTGATGCGCGATTGGGTCGACTTCGGTATCGAAGTCTATACCCGGATCATGGCGGTCAATCCCGCGTTCATTACCAGCTATATCACTCCGCGGAAGGCGCATTGATATGAAACATCTCAAAGCAATCAACAATAAAGCCCTGAAGCTTGAACAGGCCGCGGCAGAGAACCGTATCGAAGAAGTGGTGGCCATGAGTTCGGTCGCCGGTTGCGCCTCGACCACAGACCCAGGTTGGGAAATCGACGCATTTGGTGGTGTGTCGTCGCTCTGCCAACCCATGGAAGCAGACCTCTATGGCTGTTCCGATCCATGTTGGTGGCCCGCCCAGGTGCCCGACATGATGAGTACCTATCCCGACTGGAACAAGGATGCGCAAGCCTCCAACGACAGCTGGCGCAATCTTGGAACAGTGTTCCCGGACGACAAATAAAAAATCGGACAGATGAACATGAGGGATATCAGCATGCTTCGCTCAGGCACCTGCGGCCTTGCCGCTTTCGCCATCCTTGGCACCTGTTCATTATCGGCCCTTGCCGATACGAACCCGACACTCAATCCCGGCCATGAGTACATGGTCGCGACCAACTACCCGAACAATCTGCATGTCATCGACCTGCAGACCGACACCCTGTACAAGACCTGCACCTTGCCGGACGCCTTTGGTCCGGGCACCGTTCAGTTATCGCCGGACCACAAGATTGCGTATGTGCTGAACAACCACTATGCCGATGTCTATGGCGTTGAACTGGACAGTTGCAAGCAGGTGTTCCATGCCAGCATCACCCAGAAATCGGGAGAGAAAGCGCGGTCGATGTTCGCGTTCACGGTCAGTCACGATGGCAAGGAGCTTTACACCGTCGCCAACCCGACATTGATGCTCAAAGACCGCTATGAAGTGCAGCCGCCGCGCCTGGACGTCTACGCCACCGATGCCGGGATGGACGCCAAGCCGGTGCGCAGTTTTCCAGCCCCGCGCCAGCTGACCATCATGCAGAGTGGCGATGATGGCACTTTGTATGTGGCCGGTGCGGACGTCTACAAGGTCAACGTGAAAACCGGCAAGTTCGACGTGTTGATCCCCAGTCGGCACTGGACGCGCCCGTTGTACAGCCCGCCTGACGTGCTGTATGTGTGGAGTCAGCAGACCTATCGGCATGATTTTGCGCTGCTCTACACCACCGCCAAGTTCAAGGACAAGAAAGAGGACCCGGCCACGGCCGACCTGCTTTATGGTTTGTTCAGCGTTGACCTGAAAACCGGCAAGACTGAAACCACGGATTTCGGCCCTTTGACCGAGATCTACTTCAGTGGCATGCGCTCGCCCAAGGATCCGAACCTGATGTACGGCGTGCTCAACCGTCTGGCCAAGTACGACATCAAGCAGAAAAAGCTGATCACAGCAGCCAATCTGGATCACTCCTACTACTGCATTTCCTTCAACAAGGCGGGCAGCAAGATCTACCTGGCCGGCACCTTCAATGATGTAGCGATTTTCGACGCCGACAGCCTGAAGCCGTTGGGCAAAATCAAATTGCCTGGGGGAGACATGGCAATTACCACGGCGCAGATATTCATTCGCTAAACGCTGTCTGATCACGCACCGTTCAAAAAGCCGCAGCCTGGGAAAGGCTGCGGTTTTTTCGTCTCTAATCGGATTAAAGTGCGCACTGTGAAATGTCCCGGAACCTAAGGGTCATGCCTGTACTCCCACTTACACTGATTGAAACCTGGCAGGAGACACTCGACATGAAGATTCTGATGGTGCTTACGTCCCATGACAAACTCGGTGATACGGGCGAGAAAACCGGTTTCTGGCTTGAGGAGTTTGTTGCGCCGTATTACGCGTTTTTAGATGCAGGGGCAACGATCACTGTGGCGTCACCCAAAGGTGGTCAACCACCTCTGGACCCCAAAAGTGACGCCCCGGACGGTCAGACCGAAACGACTGAGCGCTTCAAAAAAGATTCGGCTGCGCAGCAGGTACTGGCCAGTACAGTCAAACTGGCTGATGTGCAGGCCAGTGATTTTGACGCAATTTTCTATCCGGGTGGTCATGGCCCCCTGTGGGACCTTGCCGAAGATCCGAAGTCCATCGCCTTGATCGAGGCGTTCTACAACGCCGGTAAGCCGGTCGGTTCGGTCTGTCACGCGCCGGGTGTACTTCGCCACGCGAAGGTCAATGGCGAGTCGATTGTCAAAGGCAAACGCGTAGCAGGGTTCAGCAACAGCGAAGAGGCGGCTGTCGGTCTGACCCACGTCGTGCCGTTCCTGGTAGAAGATGAACTCAAGCGCCTCGGTGGGCACTATGAAAAAGTCGAGGACTGGCAAGTACTGGCAATCACCGACGGCATGCTGGTGACTGGCCAAAATCCGGCGTCCTCAAGCGCGGCGGCAAAAGAGCTACTGAAACTCCTGGTCTGAAGCCTTCGGCGGCTCCAGCGCCCCGCGATGTGAACATAGTACGTTGCATCGCGTGGGCGAGTTGTTTGGCGTTTGGTCGATGGCATTTGCGTTGAAAAGGAATACGTCGGGTTACCGGTCATCCTGAAGCGGGATCTATTTAGCAACGAGTACGTGTCGACGGAGTCTGAATAGAACACCTCAAAAAAGGCCATTCAAATGGATATGCCTTATCGAACGTTCTCGAATGTTTACCGTGGGCAGGTGATCCATGTGCTGGTTCTTTGCCCCCCTGGCGTCAAGAATATTGTTGATTTCATCATCAAGGTCACGGTGACTCTGCACAAACAAGCGTCCTCGCCGACGATTAATATTTGTGACCGTGGTTACGAGTCATACGATGAAGCCCATCACGCCGGCATCCTTATTGGTCAGGACATGATCGATAACCTTGAACACTGACCTGTTCCAGACTTTCTCTTCTTGCGTTGTATTGATCTCCATCAGAATCGGGCTATTCAGATGCACCCCGGCGTGGGCGATGGGAGTGTTAAACTCCAGCCAATTCACACGCGGGGAAACGGCTGTGCGCAGATTGTCCATAATGGTTGCGGTTTTGATGTTGGCGGGATGCGGTGCAGGCGAGCCGGATAAGCCCGCCAAGACACAGGCACCCGCTGTCGTGCAGGTCGCTGCGCCCCAGTGGGACGTTCTGGTGGCAGAGCCCAAAGCGGTCAGCGACCTGACAGACAGGCTCATCGAGCACGGTTTTCCTTCTTTTGTCGTGGTCCGGGACGGCAAGGAGCGAGTACTGCTGGGACCGTTCAACTCAAGAGCCGAAGCCGAAGAAAAACGCGCCCAACTGGCGATGAAGATGAGCTATGCGGGTTCAGTGGTTGACCATCCGCAGTGAGCCTGTGGACGGCGGCGAATCCGCTGCCGAGCAGCTACAGCGCGACACCCGGCACGGGGTGTGTTATGACCCTCGGTTCGATGTACTGATAAATAATGGAGGGGTTTTATGGACGAAGTACAGCGGTTAGGCGAGTTGTTGAGCGCCAATCAACGCAATGAAGAACACAAGCATCAGCAGTTCCACGCTGATCTGGCACATTGGGAATCGAGCATTCTCAAGCTGTACGAACAGATTGAGGGCTGGATGGCTCCGCTGAAAAACAGCGGGCAGATGGTGTTCGAGTACGAGCCGCACCTTGCGCAAAGCAAGGGTTATCCGGACGAGAATTCGCCATTCCGCACGCAACGGATGACGCTGTCATTCGCGTCCCGTCAGGTGGTATTTGTACCCGATGCCATGGGATCCAAAGGCCAGGTTTCGATTGCTGCGAGCGGCCTCAGTGTGCATGCTCAGGAACAGATCTCCCTGACCCTGGCCCCACCTGCGGAGCAGTGGATGATGAACAAACGCATCGGCGTTAAGGAATCGGAAAACCTTCCGTTCACAGCGGATGGCTTTGCCAAACAGCTACAGACGCTGGTCCCTCAGCACCCGGCTTAATGCAAATGGGTGCTGCCCTCTACGCAGCGCGATCGCGCTGCGTAGGAAGACGGGGCAGAGTCTCCCATCAAGCAGGCTTGTACCCGGTTTCAGATCAAGAACGACGCCCAAGCAGCAAGCCCACTACCAGGCCCAGCCCGGCAGACAGGGCGACGGTCTGCCATGGGTGACCACCGATGTAGTGTTCGGTGGCGTCGACCACGGGTTTGGTGCGCTCACGCACGTTGGAGACTGCATTCAGGGCCTGTTTAAGCTTCAGGCTCAGCTGTGCACGCAGTGTTTCAGCGTCGTCGCCTACCAGTGTGGCGCTGTCTTTGAGCAATTTGTCTGATTCTTCTATCAGCGCCTGCAATTCACTGAATGCCTGATCCTTGATTTGCTCGGCGGCGTTTTGAACGGCGGTTTTACGGGCCATGGTTTCTTCCTT
This sequence comes from Pseudomonas sp. ASL8, assembly GCF_056680355.1. Taxonomy (NCBI): domain Bacteria; kingdom Pseudomonadati; phylum Pseudomonadota; class Gammaproteobacteria; order Pseudomonadales; family Pseudomonadaceae; genus Pseudomonas; species Pseudomonas sp. ASL8. The sequence goes on from NZ_CM155278.1 coordinate 4,320,433, forward strand.
TCAATTGATGACAACAGTGAGCAATGGAGTCTCTGACTGGCGGAAAAGTTGCAGTCTTTTTCGCGTTCATCGGCTAAGTCGACAAACATTACCGGGTCAGAAACTTCCCACAGCAGTGTAAGATACAGTCGATTTTTAGCCACAGGTGATCTGTATGAGCTTCAACCTGGCCAACCGGCCCGTCGCTGAGCGCGCAGCGCTTGAAGATGAAAAATCCAGACTGTTCGATCTCTGGCAAAACAATTTGGGCAAGGCCAAAGGCGATGCTGGCCGACTGGTGGGTGAAAAATCCAAGCGCAAAGGTAAATGGGCCGAATGGGTTCGTTCGGAACTCGACGGCATGTCCCCGCCTGAATACGCGAACATGGTACGCAGTGAAATAAATCGTTTGATGGCGGCCGCCAAGTAGATACCGGCTGAGGCTGCTTCAAAATAGCTCGGCGATTGCGTCCCTGACCTTGATGACTGCGGGGTCTAGCAGGGCGCTGGTGCGCCAGCCGAGTTCGATCGGATAACGCGGCAGGGGCAGCGGGCAGGGCAGCAATGCCAGGCCGGTCAATGTTGCAATGGCCTCGGCGGCGTGGCTGGGCACAGTTGCCAACGCGTTGGTGCCTTTGAGCAGGTAAGGCAGTGCGGCGAAGTGGGTCGTCGAGGCGCACACCTTGCGAGTCAGGCCCAGGTTTGCCAGGCTTTCATCGACGATCCCGATGAAGCCGCCCGACGAGATCAGAATGTGTTCGCGTTCGACAAACGCCTTCAGCGTCAGGTCGTGTTGCCCCTCGCGCAAGCTGGCGGGGTCGACCAGGCACAGATAACCGCCTTCGCCCAACACGTGGCGGCTTAGCAACCGATCAGAAAAACCACCTGATGCAATCGCCAGGTCGATAGTGCGCTCCATCAGCGCGCGGGCGACGATCTGGCTGTGGGTCTGGCGAAATATCAAGCGCAGTTTCGGCGCTCGGGTTTCAATCAGTGCCATTAGCCGTCGCCCCAATGCGATTTCGAAATCATCAGACAAACCGACCGCCACCGAGCGGCCCTCGTAGTCATTCTGCAGGGGGTCGACCATCGCCAGGCTCTGTCGGCATTTATTCAACGCGTCGGTGATCACCGGTTTCAGCTGGTCTGCGCGCAATGTCGGTGCCAGCCCGCGACCCGTGCGGACAAACAGTTGATCGCCATACAGCTCGCGCAGGCGCCGTAGCGCAGCACTGACAGCCGATTGAGTGACCCCCAGGCGCAAGGCCGCGCGACTGGCACTGGCTTCATCGTGCAGGGCTTCGAAGACCTTGAGCAGGTTCAAGTCCATGTTGGCGATATTCATTTGGCTCATATCATTCAGCACTGAAGTGGGCTTTATTCATGATCTGGCGCTCCATGACAATACGCAATACCCCCCGCATCAGGAGTCGCTGAAATGCCCACGTCCATTGTTGCCGCGTTGCAAATAGGTTCGCTGCCGAGCGGCAAGGCCGATACCCTCGCGCAGATACTGTCCTACGAAGACGCCATCGTCGAATCGGGTGCTCGCGTTGTGGTCATGCCCGAAGCGCTGCTGGGCGGCTACCCCAAAGGAGAAGCCTTCGGCACGCAGTTGGGCTATCGATTGCCGGAAGGCCGCGAAGCTTTCGCCCGTTATTTCGCCAACGCCATTGATGTGCCCGGCGCAGAGACGCAAGCGCTTGCCCAGCTGTCGGCCCGCTGTGGTGCCAGTCTGGTGCTCGGTGTGATCGAGCGTGCCGGCAGCACGCTGTACTGCACGGTATTGTTCTTCGAACCGGAAGGTGGACTGGTCGCCAAGCACCGAAAGCTGATGCCCACCGGCACTGAACGGCTGATCTGGGGTAAGGGCGATGGCTCGACCCTGCCGGTGATCGACGCAAAAGCCGGACGTATAGGCGCAGCGGTCTGCTGGGAAAACCACATGCCGTTATTGCGCACGGCCATGTACGCCAAAGGGGTGCAGATATGGTGTGCGCCGACAGTAGACGAGCGGGATATCTGGCAGTGCTCAATGCGCCATATCGCCCACGAAGGCCGTTGTTTCGTGATCAGCGCCTGTCAAGTTCAGGCCTCGCCGCAGGCGTTGGGTATTGAGGTGCAGAACTGGCCCGCTGAACGCCCACTGATCAACGGCGGCAGCGTGATCGTTGGCCCGCTGGGAGAGGTGCTGGCCGGGCCGATGGTGGGTGGAACGGGGCTGTTGACGGCGGAAATTGATACGGACGAACTGGTTCGAGCGCGTTATGACTTCGACGTCGTCGGTCACTATTCACGGCCGGATGTGTTTGAGCTGGTGGTGGATGAGCGGGTCAAGGCCGGCGTGCGCTTTATTAATGAATAATCACCAGTTGCCGTAGACCGACGGAGGCAGGCTCAGGGTGCCGCTGTCGCTGAAACGCATCGTACCAAACAGGCCGCCCGCCAGTTTGCCGTGCAGTACGTAGGGCAGGTTATCCAGGGTCTGGGTTTGTGTCAGCCCCAGCGCCTGACGCAGGGCCGCGAAGGCTGACACACTGACGGGCACCACCAGCACGGTTTCGGAGAAGCCCGGTAGGGAGCCTTGTTGATCGCTGACCCCAGAGGCCAGTTGCCGGTCGTTGATGTCCAGTTGCAGGGCGACACCGTTGTAATTGATCACCTCGGCGTTAGGGTTTTGCAGACGAAGTTTGACCGCAAAGCGCAGTTCCAGATCCTGACCTTGCAGCGGTTCAATCCCGACTACGTTGATGTTTAGCGGGTCGCTGTGAGGGAACAGCGCGCAGGCGCTTATGGCCAGAATCAACAGCGAAGTGAGCAGGGCGCGGATCAGGCGTAACGGCATCAGTGACGCTCCAGTTTGCAAGGCACAATGGCAAGTCGTTGAGCGCGTCCTTTGCAACCTGACGGCTCAACTGTGCGACCGCGCAAGGGGGCAGAGGTTCGTTTTACGCTGGCGGTTCCGAGCCCCGCAACACCTTGAGCTGGCTTTTTGTGCGTCGGCCCCTAAGATGACCGGCAGTTAAAGCCGTAAACACCCTGGAGTGCCCAGGAACGGCTCGCAGGGACAGGCAATCATTCATGTCGGAAAAAGATACCATCTCCATGCAACTGGTGCGCGAAGCGCTGTTGCAGAGTTGCGCGCCCGGTGCGGCCACCGATGAGGTGTTGAGCAAGGTCGGGATTGCACCCGCGTTGCTTGGACAAGCCAATGCTCGGGTCCCGGCGACGGCGTATGCACGGTTGTGGCGCTTGCTGGCGCGGCGTCTGGATGATGAGTTTTTCGGTATGGACCCACGGCGCCTGAAGTCGGGCAGTCTTGAGTTTCTGTGTCGCTCGTCCATGGCTCAGTTGACGGTGGCGGCGGGGCTGGAGTCGGGCTTGAGCTTTCTGTCCTTGATGTTGGAGGACTTGCAGGCGGGATTGGTGCGCCAGCAGAGCCTCGCGGAAATTGTCCTGGACGAGCACGACGGGCCACCGAAGCGGGCGTTTACGTATTTCACCTACTGGATGATCGTCCACGGCGTTGCCTGTTGGCTGGCGGGGCGACGGATTCCTATTCTGGCCATTGAGTTGCGCTGTGCGGAACCGGACTTCTGCGAAGATTACAATGTGATGTTTTCCGAAAACCTGCGCTTTGACCGGCCCAGGACTCGGATGATTTTCGCAGCTGACTGCCTGGACCTGCCGATTAAACGCAGTGCCGAAGAGCTCAAGCGATTCTTGGCCCGCGCCCCGGCCAATATCCTGGTGAAATACCGCGACCCGGAAAGCTTCGCCAGCCGGATCAAAAACGATTTGCGCCTGCTGCCCGCCGAGCGCTGGCCGGAAACCGAGACCCTGGCCCAGACGTTGTGCATGTCGGCATCGACCCTGCGGCGGCGTTTGGCTGAAGAAGGCCAGACCTATCAGGCCATCAAAGACAGTGTGCGCAAGGAGCTGGCGATTGTCTGGCTGGCCGACGCCGAGGTCAGTTTCGCCGAAATCGCCGAGCGTCTGGGGTTTGCTGACACCAGTTCGTTCTACAAGGCGTTTCGCAAATGGTCAGGTTCGAATCCGGGGCATTATCGGAGTTTGATTCTGGGGATGTGAGCCAGGGATGCCAGGCGCACGTCGTCATGCGTTTCGCATTGGCCAAACCAGTCACACAACTTGAAAGCTTTGACCATTGTCCGTGCGCGCCCTCGGGGTGACTATTCTTGCGACTTTTCTTACGGTTCCAAGAATAAAAAACCGAGGATGAAATGCGCGAATACACACACGCTGCCAACACATTCGATTATCAAGCTACTTGCAATACCACGCTCCAGGGCGAGTTGACGGGGCTCAATGCCTGCGTTGAGTGCTGTGATCGTCATGCCTTGCCTGGGCGCATCGCGTTGTTCTGGGAAGGTCGCCAAGGTGCCAGCGCGACGTATACCTTCACTGAACTACAGGAAAAAGCCGGACGTTTCGCCAACTTCCTCAAGGCCCAGGGCGTAAAGCCTGGCGATACCGTCGCCGGCTTATTGCCGCGTACGGTCGAGTTGCTGATCGCGGTGCTGGGCACCTGGCGGGTCGGTGCGGTGTATCAGCCGATGTTCACGGCCTTTGGTCCCAAAGCTATCGAACATCGCCTGCACTGCTCGGGCGCCGCGCTGGTGGTCACTGACGGCGATAACCGTCACAAACTGACGGATGTGCCAAATTGCCCGTTAATCGTCACCGTGGGTGGCGCCAAGGGTGAGGGCATCGTACGGGGTGATTTCAGTTTCTGGGCCGAAGTGGAGCGCCATCCTGCGGCGTGCGAGCCAGTGATACTGCCCGCGGATGCACCGTTCCTGCTGATGTGCACCTCGGGCACTACCGGTCCGGCGAAACCGCTGGCGGTACCCTTGCGGGCAATTGTTGCGTTTCAGGGGTACATGCGCGATGCCATCGACCTGCGCCCGGAAGATGCGTTCTGGAACGTGGCCGACCCGGGTTGGGCTTATGGCCTCTATTACGCCGTCATCGGTCCGTTGGCGTTGGGTCATCCGACAACCTTCTATGATGGTCCGTTTACGGTCCAAAGCACCTGCCAGATCATCCGTAAATACGGGATTACCAACCTCGCGGGCTCACCCACTGCGTTTCGTCTGTTGATCAGTGCCGGTGCCGAATTCGCCAAACCGATCAAGGGCCAGTTGCGCGTGGTGAGCAGCGCCGGGGAACCGCTCAACCCTGAAGTGATCCGCTGGTTTGCCGAAAACCTCGAGGTCACCATTCATGACCATTACGGGCAGACCGAGCTGGGCATGGTGCTGTGCAATCATCACGGCCTGGAACACCCGGTAAGAATGGGCTCGGCAGGCTTTGCGGTGCCGGGGCATCGGATTGTGGTGGTGGGCGAAGACGGTGAAGAACTGCCTGCCGGGCAACCGGGGATTCTCGCTGTTGATCGCGAGCAATCGCCGCTGTGCTGGTTCGACGGTTACAAGGGCATGAAAACCAGCGCTTTCGTTGGCAAGTACTACTTGAGCGGCGACACCGTGGAGTTGAACGATGATGGCAGCATCAGCTTCGTCGGTCGCAGTGATGATGTGATCACGACTTCCGGCTACCGGGTGGGTCCTTTCGATGTCGAAAGCGCGCTGATTGAGCATCCAGCCGTGATGGAGGCGGCGGTCATCGGCAAGCCGGACCCAGAGCGCACAGAGCTGGTCAAAGCCTTTGTCGTGCTGACTCAGCACTACCGCGCCGATCCGCAGCTGGCCGAAGAACTGCGTCTGTATGTCCGCCAGCGTCTGGCCGCGCATGCCTATCCGCGGGAAATCGAGTTCGTCAGCGAGCTGCCCAAAACTCCAAGCGGCAAGCTCCAGCGCTTTATTTTGCGCAATCAGGAAATCGCCAAAGCCCAGGCGGATCAAGCCGCCCCTCATACCGCGTGATTCAAGGAATTTTATGCAGATCCAAGACAAGGTGTTTCTGGTCAGTGGCGGCGCCTCTGGCCTCGGTGCAGCCACCGCGCAGATGCTGGTCGCGGCGGGTGCGAAGGTCATGTTGGTGGACATGAATGCAGAGGCCGTGGCTGCTCAGGCTGAAAAACTCGGCGCGCAGGCGCGTTGGTCAGTCGCCGATGTCAGCCAGGAAGCCCCTGCACAAGCTGCCGTTGATGCGGCGGTTGAAGCTTTTGGCGGGCTGCACGGGCTGGTCAATTGCGCCGGCGTGGTCGGCGCTGAAAAAATCCTTGGCAAAAATGGCCCGCACGGGCTGGACAGCTTCAGCCGGGTGATCGGCGTCAACTTGATCGGCAGCTTCAACCTGCTGCGCTTGGCGGCGGCGGCCATCGCTGAGACTGAAGCGGGTGAGGGTGGCGAGCGCGGTGTAATCATTAATACCGCGTCGGCGGCCGCCTACGACGGGCAGATTGGTCAGGCCGCTTATGCCGCGTCCAAGGGCGCCATCGTCAGCCTGACCTTGCCTGCCGCCCGTGAACTGGCGCGCTTCGGCATCCGCGTGATGACCATCGCCCCCGGTATTTTCGAAACGCCGATGATGGCTGGTATGACCCCGCAAGTGCGTGATTCCCTGGCGGCGGGCGTACCGTTTCCACCGCGTTTGGGCAAGCCCGAAGAGTTCGCTGCGCTGGTTCGGCATATTATTGAAAACAGCATGCTCAATGGCGAGGTGATCCGTCTCGACGGTGCCTTGCGTATGGCAGCCAAGTAGCTGAGGAGCTAGTTATGACCCTTCAAGATCCAATTGTTATCGTCAGTGCCGTGCGCACCCCAATGGGTGCCTTTCAGGGCGATTTCAAAGGCCTGACCGCGCCACAATTGGGCGCGGCAGCCATTCGTGCCGCCGTTGAGCGCGCCGCCGTTGCACCGCAGGATGTGGAAGAAGTGCTGTTTGGCTGTGTGCTCTCGGCAGGGCTGGGGCAGGCGCCTGCCCGGCAAGCGGCACTGGGTGCGGGGCTGAGTAAGTCGACCCTGTGCACCACGCTGAACAAAATGTGCGGTTCGGGCATGCAGGCGACGATTCTGGCCCATGACCTGCTGCTCGCTGGCAGCGCGAAAGTCGTGGTCGCTGGCGGCATGGAAAGCATGTCCAACTCACCGTATCTGCTGGACCGGGCGCGCAGCGGCTATCGCATGGGGCATGGCCGGGTGATCGACCACATGTTCCTTGATGGCCTCGAAGATGCCTACGACAAGGGCCGGCTAATGGGCACTTTCGCCGAGGACTGCGCCGAAACCAATAGCTTTAGCCGTGAAGCGCAGGACGACTTTGCCATTAATTCCCTGACGCGGGCGCAACACGCGATCAGCAGTGGCAGTTTTGCGGCCGAAATCGTCCCGGTGCAGGTCACAGTGGGCAAGGAGCAACGCCTGATCAGCGACGATGAACAGCCGCCCAAGGCTCGGTTGGACAAGATTCCTACCCTGAAACCGGCATTCCGCGAAGGCGGCACGGTGACGGCGGCCAACTCCAGCTCGATCTCCGACGGTGCTGCGGCGCTGATGCTGATGCGTCAATCAGAAGCACTGGCACGTGGGCTCAAGCCGCTGGCGGTGATCCGTGGCCATGCAGCTTTCGCTGACGAGCCTGGGTTGTTCCCGACCGCGCCAGTGGGCGCGATCAAAAAACTGATGGGCAAGACCGGTTGGTCGCTGGACGAAGTGGACCTGTTCGAAGTCAATGAAGCGTTCGCGGTGGTCGCGCTGGTGACCATGAGCAAGCTGGAACTGCCCCACAGCAAGGTCAACATCCATGGCGGCGCCTGCGCCCTGGGTCATCCGATTGGCGCCTCGGGTGCACGGATTCTGGTCACGCTGCTGTCGGCCCTGCGTCAAAAAGGCCTGCACCGTGGCGTAGCCGCCGTGTGCATTGGCGGCGGCGAAGCGACAGCCATTGCGGTCGAATGCCTGTACTGAGATGGTTCACGAGGAAAAGTCATGCTACCCACAGAAGAACAACAGCAGATCAGTGACGCGGCCCGTCAGTTCGCCCAAGAGCGGCTCAGACCGTTTGCCGCGCAATGGGATCGCGACCATTCGTTTCCGCGCCAGGCCATCGGCGAGATGGCTGAACTGGGCTTCTTCGGCATGCTGGTGCCTGAGCAATGGGGTGGCTGCGATACGGGTTATCTGGCTTACGCCATGGCTCTGGAAGAGATCGCGGCTGGCGATGGCGCCTGCTCGACCATCATGAGCGTGCACAATTCGGTGGGTTGTGTGCCGATTCTCAAATTCGGCAACGATCAGCAGAAAGAGCGCTTTCTTCGACCCCTGGCCAGCGGCGCCATGCTTGGGGCCTTTGCCCTGACTGAGCCTCAGGCCGGTTCCGACGCCAGCAGCCTGCGCACCCGCGCCCGTCGTGAAGGCGATCATTACGTGCTCAACGGCTGCAAGCAGTTCATCACCTCCGGGCAAAACGCGGGGGTGGTGATCGTGTTCGCCGTGACCGACCCCAGTGCGGGGAAACGTGGGATCAGCGCCTTTATCGTGCCGACCGACTCGCCCGGTTATAAAGTTGCGCGGGTCGAGGACAAGCTCGGCCAGCACGCCTCCGACACCTGCCAGATTCTGTTTGAAGACGTTAAAGTCCCGGTCGAACAGCGTTTGGGCGAAGAAGGTGAGGGCTACAAAATCGCGTTGGCCAACCTCGAGGGCGGGCGTGTCGGCATTGCATCGCAATCGGTCGGCATGGCTCGTGCGGCATTTGAAGTCGCGCGTGATTACGCCAAGGAGCGTGAAAGTTTTGGCAAGTCACTGATCGAGCACCAGGCCGTGGCGTTCCGGCTGGCTGACATGGCGACCTCAATCGCGGTTGCGCGGCAAATGGTGCATTACGCAGCGGCCCTGCGTGACAGTGGTAAACCGGCGCTGGTTGAGGCCTCTATGGCCAAACTGTTCGCCTCGGAAATGGCCGAAAAAGTGTGCTCTAGCGCGCTGCAAACACTGGGTGGTTATGGTTACCTCAGTGATTTCCCGCTGGAACGTATTTACCGCGACGTCCGTGTCTGTCAGATTTATGAAGGCACCAGTGATATTCAGAGAATGGTTATCTCTAGAAGTCTTTAGTGTTATTTATCATGAGGTTGTATTCGAATATTGATGTGTTTTGTTTGATTTGACGTTTTCTGTTATTTATAAAATTAAGGATATATATCAATGGGTTATGAAACTATTTTAATGGAGATCCGAGGTCGCGTCGGATTGATTACCCTGAACCGTCCGCAGGCGCTGAATGCCCTTAATGCGCAGTTGGTCAGTGAATTGAACCAGGCGCTGGACGTGTTGGACGCCAATCGCGATATCGGCTGTATTGTGCTGACAGGCTCGAAAAAAGCCTTCGCCGCTGGCGCTGATATCAAGGAAATGGTTGAGCTGACCTATCCACAGATTTACCTGGATGACCTGTTTTCGGACAGCGACCGCGTCGCCAGTCGACGTAAACCGATGATTGCGGCCGTAGCCGGTTTCGCGTTGGGCGGCGGCTGCGAGCTGGCGCTGATGTGCGATTTCATTTTGGCGGGCGATAACGCGAAATTCGGCCAGCCGGAGATTAAGTTGGGTGTTCTGCCGGGCATGGGCGGGACTCAACGTCTGACGCGCGCCGTGGGCAAGGCCAAGGCGATGGAGATGTGCCTCAGCGGGCGACTGATCGATGCCGTGGAAGCCGAGCGCTCGGGACTGGTAGCGCGAGTACTGCCGGTCGATGATCTGCTGGACGAAGCGCTGAAAGTGGCCGCTGAAATCGCCGCCAAATCCTTGCCTGTGGCAATGATGGTCAAGGAAAGCGTCAATCGGGCCTTTGAAGTCAGTCTGTCTGAAGGCATCCGTTTCGAGCGCCGGGTATTCCATGCGGCCTTCGCCACACAGGATCAGAAAGAAGGCATGGCGGCGTTCATTGAAAAACGTGAGCCTCTGTTCAAGGGTCGTTAATCGCCCTTTGTGCGGCTAAGGCCGGCTCACCCATTGGAACAGTGCGCTCAAATCGGCGGGTGCAGATGCCGGCGAGGGTGGCGCAGGCTCCGCAGTGGCCGTGGGGCTGCTGAACGCTAGAAGCTGTTGCGATGTCCAGTTTTGCTGGAAGTACTGCGACAGCGGCTGGCAGGAGCCGGGGTGCACCAGACACAGTCGTTGCGGGGTTTTTCGGTACTCCGCAGCCAACTGCTGAAGCTGTTCCTGGTCCAGGCCTAGAAATCCTTGGTGATCGGTCTTGCCGTCGAATAGAAAATGCTGCGGCTCCAGGCGTGCCAGATTCTTCAGGCTGGGTGCGTCCATGCGCACGATGTACCAGATACGATGCGCCAAGGGCTGCCCAAGCAGGCCGGGTTCTTCGGTCAGACGCAGGTCGATGCCAGACAGTGAAGGTTGTCCGTAGGGCGACCGATCTTCGCGACACACAGCGGTGCCTGGGATCGGAGCGTCCTGAAACCGTTCAATGGCTTGATCCGAGCCCTTGGAGAGGCTTTGTGGGCCTGTTACCTGGATACTCTCACGTCGCAGCTCAATACGGGTGTGGAGTGTGTTCAGCGTCAGCGAATGACCGGCATCCGCGTGTAGTGCTTGGCCAGCACTTAAATGAATGCGCTCGGACACGGGTTCCAGAGGGCGACCGTCAACTCGGATCCGTGTTGGCTGCGCCTTCGTATCGGTGACTTCAATCGGGTTACCGCAGACCACTGGCCGATCCGGGTCATTGTCGAAATAACGCACTCGCATGTGCGAACCCCCGGTTAATTCGGGCGCGTTGCTGTCATTCGGTTTGCCTTGACTGGCCAGCGGTACCCAGCAGTTGACGTCTGCATGCCAGTGAAACCTGACCTGAATCTGGCCGTGTTCATCGCGCTGAACAGGGTGCTCATCGACGCCGACCAATGTGACCGTCTGACCATCAGGAATCTGCGGTTTGCAGTGTTTGAGCTGCGGCCGAAAAGGCTGGGTCCACGGGATAGCCCGAAAATGGGTGCGATAGCCTTGATTGAAGGGTGCGATCCCTGTGCCCGGCATAACCCCGGGAGGATGATCCGTGGATTCCCACCATTTTCTGCCACGAGGTGGATCATGATCGAATATCGCAGCGATATCGAGCGGGTCGAAGCCGTTCAGCAACTGCAGTTGTTTGCCTGCATGGTGGACTTCAGTCAGTAGCCACTGATCATTGAACAGGTTGTCGGGATGACCAAACACTTGCTGAATCCGGCCACTGACCGGCGCGGGCTGATTGCTGTGACCGTGTACCAGGCGTCTCTCGCAACGCAAACGCTCCAGTGTGCGCTCGCTCAGTTGCCTTGTTCGGGCGTCTTCAGGGGTCGACTGATCGACACGGCGAAAGGATTCGCAAGGCTGATTGACGGCAGGGTCACTGGCTGGCGCATAACGGATGTTGTCCCCGGTCATTATTGAGGGTTGATCGATGGGGGCCGGGCCCTGGCTGCTGTAGCTGGGCGGAATGGAAAAACGTTTGGCCATATGGCTTATCGTCGCCGGGGATGCAGCGCGGCCATCGTTCATATGGAACCGGATCGGCGTTGGCTGCTCGGGAAAGCTGCCCGGATCATCGGCAAAAATCAGTACGTGGCCGTTGTGGCGGTGTTCGAAGTGGTAGTGGATGCCTTCTTCTTCGCACAGGCGTTGCAGCAGATGCAGATCGCTTTCGTCGTATTGAACACACATTGACCGTGGCGGATACAGCCCGACCATCTGCTCGAAACGGTAGCTGTCATCGTCGATACCATGTTCTTCAAGGAGTTGAGCGATGATCTGCGGCACGCTCAATGCCTGAAAAATCCGTCGATGACTGCGCTGCTGCAGCACGTGCATCCTGGGCGCCAGATGAATGCGGTAATGGCTCAAGCTGGTACCCGCATAGAGCAGGCAGGCGCCAGCGATCAGCCCATGAATACCTTTGTTGTCCACGCTATTGTTTAGTGCGTCGAAGGACAGATAGGCGCTGCGCGAGAGCAGGGGGCCGAAGTCCAGGTGCGGGTTTGGGCTGATCAGGTCAATGTCGAAACGATAGGGTTCATTCAAGGCTTCGTGGCCCTTGAAGCTGATGACCTGTAGCGCCAACTCGCAATGGGCGATGGTCAGGGTCGTCAGCGTTCTATTGTCTCGGCTCATCCGCGCATCCTCGGTCTTAAAGCATCAAGGGTGCAGAGGGTACGGAATGCCAGTGACGAAAGTCATCGTTAAGCCATTTTTCGGAAAAGGACTACAACTCAGGTATTGGTGTTGCAGGCGCAAGCCAGGGTTTTCCTGTCCGGGATCAACCTCGTTCGATCAATGGCTTGATAGCAGGGGGTTTCATCTGGCGTTATCGCGTATAAAATACCCTTCATTTTCAGCGTTATGCCGCCTCAGCTGTCAGCTGCCTGCTGACAGAGAGGGGCAGTTAACAGTCACGGATCAAGAGAACAAGCATGGGCGCACAGTGGAAGGTCAAGCATAAAGAAGCAGCATCCAACGCTAAAGGGCGGATTTTTGGCAAGCTGTCCAAGGAAATCATGATCGCTGCGCGTGCTGGCGCTGATCCTGACATGAACCCGCGTCTGCGACTGGTTGTCGAGCAGGCGAAAAAGGCCTCGATGCCTCGCGAAACCCTCGAGCGCGCTATCAAAAAAGGCGCTGGCTTGCTGGGTGAGGGCGTGACGTTCGAGCGTCTGACCTACGAAGGTTTTGCGCCGCACCGTGTCCCGGTGATCATCGAGTGCCTGACCGACAACATCAACCGTACCGTCTCGGAAATCCGTGTGTTGTTCCGCAAAGGGCAACTGGGGGCCGCCGGTTCTGTTTCCTGGGACTTCAATCATCAGGGCCTGATCGAGGCCGTTCCCGCCACACCGGACGCGGATGCTGAATTAGCGGCCATCGAGGCGGGTGCTCAGGATTTCGAACCCGGAGAAGACGGCGCCACCCTGTTCCTCACCGAGTTGACCGATCTGGATGCCGTTTGCAAGGCACTGCCTGAGTTCGGCTTTATCGTGCAGTCCGCACAGCTGGGTTATCGCCCAAAAAGCACCGTTGATGGCCTGAGCGACGAGCAAATGGCTGAAGTCGAAGCGTTTCTTGAAGCCATCGATGGCCATGACGATGTGCAGAATGTGTATGTAGGGTTGGCAGGCTAACCCGTTGAATCGGTTTGCCTGATACACCCCTCTTCAGGCAAGCCTGCTCCCGGCACAGTGGGGAGCAAGCTTGCCTGTATCTGCCGCCCTGTGTTCAGCGCGAGGCCGGTTTCTGAATCTCCGCGTGTGCCATCAGCTCCTGATTGATAAACGTGCTAATCATCGCCCTATAGACTTGCTCTGTCACTGCCGGGTTGGCGCCCAGCTCCATGGATAATGAAACCACCTTGGCAATGACCTGCTCGACCCTTTGTGGGGCTTTTACGTCATCGGTGGTTTTTTTGAAATGGGCCGCCTGTTCTACGTAGGCGCCGCGCTTGGCCAAGAGCGTGACGATGTCGCGATCAATCTGATCGATATTTTCGCGGACCTGATCGATGCTCTTGCAGTCGACAATCCGGTTGGTGGCTTGCTCATTCATGCTAATTGATCTCGATAAGGTAGATCCGGGCCGACCTTTGTGCAGGTCAGCGCCGCGGCCGCGACGGCGAAGTTAAGCATTGCGTCGATAAGCGCTCTGGACAGCTGTTTCAATCCGCGTGGGCTATCAAGTTGCCGTTCGCTGAGAAAGGTAATCAGTGCGGCCTGGAACGTGTCGCCTGCGCCCACGGTATCGGCAGTGATGATTTCATGGGCGGGTACCGACCAGTTTCCATGCTGGCGAGTGAAGACGCTGGCGCCTTTGCTGCCTCGGGTGAGGAAGACCAGTTGGCAGCGTTTGTTCAACCAGCTCTGGGCAATGCTGTGTGGGTCGCGATCCGGGTACAGCAGGTTCAGGTCTTCATCGCTGACCTTGATGATGTGGGCATGCTCGGCAAAGGCGTCGATCTGTTCTCGCCAACGTTCGATATCGGGCTCCGGATTGAGGCGTACGTTGGGGTCGAGTGTGATCAGACGCTGGTCGCTTTCACGTTCGATCAGCGCCAACAGCGTGTCGGCAATGGGTTGCACCACCAGCGAGAATGAACCGATGTGAATACCGCGCACGCGCTCATCCAGCGTTGGTAGGTGCTGAACCTGCAATTGCCGGTCCGCGCACCCTTCACCGCGAAAGCTGTAGTGCGGCGAGCCGTCGGCCCCCACAGCGACCATCGCCAAGGTGGTTGGCGCGTCGAAGTCGATCAGGTAATCAGGCTGCACACCTTCCTCGTCGAGCACCGTGCGCAGACGACGGCCCAGATAATCGGTGGAAATCCCTGCAAAAAAAGCCGCATCAACGCCCAGGCGGCGCAGGCCCACCGCGACGTTGAACGGCGAGCCACCCGCAATGGCCTGAAAGCCCACTTTGTTGCTCTGCCCGTTGTTGTCTGGCTGACTGAAAAAATCGAACAGCGCTTCGCCACAGACTAAAAACATAGTTACTCCACGGCCTTAAAGTGCCCGTAAATAATGACGATAGCGGTCGTAGACCTGCTGATAAGCAATGACATTCTCGGGGATTGGTCGGGTTTCGCTGCTGGCGTCGAGGCTCACGCAGCGCTGACACAATGCCTGCAAGCTCTGACTTTGTCCGTTTTCTGCGGACCAGCACCATGCGGCCTGAATAGCCGCGCCGAGTGCGGCGGCTTCACTGTGTGCGGTGCAGATGACCGGGGTGTCCATGACATTCGCGACGATTTGCCGCCAGATCGCGCTTTTAGCGCCGCCGCCGATCAAGCGGACCGTCTCACTCTTGATGCCATTGGCACGCAGCAGGTCCAGGCCGTAGCGCAAACCAAAGGTGGTGCCTTCGATCACTGCACGGCACAGGTTGGCCTGGCTCAGGTTGGTGCTGTTAAGCCCCAGAATACTGCCGGTGGCGTGAGGCAGGGCGGGTACACGTTCGCCATTGAGGAAGGGCAGCATCAGCACGCCTTCGGCACCGATCGGCGCCTGGGCTATCGCGCGGTTGAAGCTGTCGATGTCCAAGGCAAACAGTTCGCGTATGGCGCTGGTGGCATTGGTCAGGTTCATGGTGCAAATCAACGGCAGCCACCCCCCCGAGGAAGAACAGAAGGTCGCCACCGAGGCTTGGTCGCTGACCTGTGGCTGGTCCGCGTAGGCGTAGACAGTGCCCGAGGAACCCAGGCTCATGGTGATCGAGCCGGGTTGGATATTGCCGGTGCCGATGGCGCCCATCATGTTATCGCCACCACCACTGGCGACAATAGCGTCCGGATTTAGCCCCAGTAGCTGGGCGATCTGTGGACGAATCGTGCCCACGGCCTGCTGTGCGTCGATCAGCGTAGGCAAGGCGCGGCTCAAGCGGCCACTGGGGTCGATATGCTCAAGTAGTGCCACGTCCCAACTACGCGTGCGTACGTTGAAATAGCCGGTGCCGGAGGCGTCGCCGAATTCGCTGCAACAGCGTCCGGTCAGCCAGTAGTTGAGGTAGTCGTGAGGCAGCAAAATCTTGTCGATGCGTGCGAAAAGCTCAGGATGGTGCTCCAGGGTCCACAGCAGCTTTGAGACCGTGTAACCCGGTGCGATGGCAACACCGAGACGCGCGAGAGAGCCGGCTTCGCCGCCGAGATAGTCCAGTAATCGGTTGTTTTCCGGGGTGGATTCGGTGTCGCACCACAGTTTGGCCGGGCGCAACACTTCGCCTTGCTGATCCAGTAGAACCAGGCCGTGTTGCTGTCCGGAAACGCCGATGGCCTGGATCTGCAAGCCGCTGATGCCGGCCTCCGCCAGCGCATCACGGGTGGCCTGCTCGAACGCCGCCAGCCATTGCTGCACATCCTGCTCGCGCCGACCATTGGCAGCGCTGATCAGGCTGTGCGGCGCGGCGCCTTGGCCAAGCACGTTGCCGCTGACTGCATTGAGCACGATGGCCTTGGTGCCCTGGGTGCCGCAATCAATACCGAGAAACATGTTCACCTCAGACGGATTTGGCCAGCAGGTTTTCCAGGGTCTTGCGCACGCCCAGTTCACGCAAGCTGTTGAGGTTATGTTCGAACGCGGCGACAAATTCGGCGGACTGTGGAATCGCCGTGCCAAAGATTTCTACAACCTCCAGCAAACGCTGAGTGATCAAGACATCGTCGGCGACCAACGCCCGGCAGAATTCTGCCCTGGGGTCGGCGATGGGGTACGTGTTGCCGGCTTCATCCACGCCCTTGAGGTATATGGCCCAGGCCGCCACCACCAGAGACGCACGGTCGAGGTTGCCTTTATCAAGAATCAGGCGGTTGATGGTCGGCACGGTGAACTTGGGGAATTTCGACGAGCCGTCGGAGCAGACCCGCGCCAACTGATCGGCAATCGCCTGGTTGGAGAAGCGCTCGATCAATGTGTCCTTGTAGCCTTCCAGGTCGATCCCGGGCACTGAAGACAATTGTGGCGTGACATCCAGGTCCATGTAGGCGCGTACGAATTGCACGTACAACGGGTCGTTCATGGTCTCGTGGACGAAGCGATAGCCCTGCAAAAAGCCCAGATAGGTCAGTGCAAGGTGACTGCCGTTGAGTAACTTGATTTTCATCTCTTCGTAGGGGGTCACGTCGCTGGTGAACTGCACGCCGACCTTTTCCCAGGCCGGGCGGCCGCTCACGAAGTCATCCTCCAGCACCCATTGCACAAACGGTTCGCAGACCACCGGCCAGGCATCATCGACACCGTATTCATCGTGTACCTGGAGTCGCTGAGCGGTGGTGGTCATGGGGGTGATGCGGTCGACCATGGCGTTGGGGAAGCTGACGTTAGCGGCAATCCAGTCGTGCAGATCGGCATCTCGCAGGGCAGCGAAAGCCAGCAACGCCTTGCGTGCGACGGTGCCGTTATGTGGCAGGTTATCGCAAGACATTACGGTAAAGGCGGGAAGGGCGTTCGCGCGGCGTATTGCCAGGGCCGCGCAGAGCAGGCCGAACACGGTTTTCGGCGCAGTCGGGTACGCAAGATCATGTTGAATTTGCGGCAAGTGCGCCATGAATTGACCGTTGCTGTCGTCGATGCAGTAGCCACCTTCGGTGATCGTCAGTGAAACAATCCGAATCTCAGGGCTGGCCAGCTTGTCGATCAGCGGCTGCACGCCGTCTTCAGCCAGCAACATGTTGCTGATGGAACCGATGATCCGGGTTTCGGTGTCGTCGGTATCGCCGAGTTCACAGAGCGTATAGAGGTAGTCTTGCTCGGCGAGGGCGTCACGCACGGCGCGATCTTCCGGACGCAAGCCAATCCCGCAGATACTCCAGTCATGGCCTTCGCCGAGGTTCATCAGTGCGTCGGTGTAGAACGCCTGATGTGCACGGTGAAAGCCGCCAACGCCGATGTGGGCGATCCCCTGACGAGTGTCGGCCGGGCTGTAGAGCGGGCGAGCGACGGTGGCGGGGAGTTGTGAAAGGTTCTGCTTGTTCAGTTTCATGAGGGCGGTCTCGAATGTTTAAGCGGCGGCCTGTAAAGCGCTGGTGATCACCAGGCCCTGAGCGTTGAACAAATGGCAGTGGGTGCTGTCCAGGTGCAGGTTCAGGGTCTCGCCATACTTGCTGGCCAGATCTCCGCGGATACGCAGGGTCAAGGCTTCACCTGATGAGGTGCGCACATGACAATACGTGTCGCTGCCCAGACGCTCGCTGACATCGGCGATTACCTGCATCTGGCAGTCTCCGTCCCTGGCGATGTTCAAGTGTTCCGGGCGAATACCCAAGGTCACGGCGCTACCGACGCTCAGGCTGGCACCGGCCAATGGCAGGTTGATTGTGGCGCCGGCGTCCAGGGTGACTTCGCAGCCATGGCGGTCGACGCGGCTGATGGTGCCCTTGAGAAAGCCCATTTTCGGCGTGCCCAGAAAGCCTGCAACGAACAGGTTGGCTGGATGGTGGTACAGCTCCAGCGGCGAGCCGACTTGTTCAACCTTGCCGCCGTTGAGGACCACGACCTTGTCGGCCAGGGTCATGGCTTCGACCTGATCGTGGGTCACGTAGATCATTGTCGCCTTCAGCTCTTTATGCAGGCGTGACAGCTCCAGACGTGTTTGCACGCGCAACGCTGCGTCGAGGTTGGAGAGGGGTTCATCGAACAGGAATATTTTCGGGTTGCGCACAATTGCCCGGCCGATGGCCACGCGCTGACGTTGACCGCCGGAAAGCTGTTTGGGTTTACGCTCCAGCAGCGGTTCCAGTTGCAGGATGCGCGCCGCTTCGCTGACTTTGCGCTCGATATCGGCTTTATTTCCCCCTGCCAGATCAAGGGCGAACGACATGTTCTTGCGCACGGTCATGTGCGGATACAGGGCATAAGTCTGAAACACCATGGCCAGGTCGCGCTTGGCCGGGCTGACCTGGGTGATGTCTCGCCCATCGAGCTCGATGGTACCGGCGGTGACTTCTTCAAGCCCGGCGATCAGCCGCAATAGCGTGGATTTGCCGCAGCCGGACGGACCGACGAAAACCACGAATTCACGGTCGCGAACGTCCAGATCAATGCCCTTGATGATGGCATGGCCGTCGAAGCCTTTTTGCAAGTTTCTGATACTCAGGTTAGCCATGGTGGCCTCCGTTCTATTCTGTTTTTATTCTAAAAAGGTAGAAAGGCTATTTGACGGCGCCAAAAGACAGGCCGCGTACCAGCTGTTTTTGGCTGATCCAGCCGAAGATCAGAATCGGTGCGCATGCCAGGGTCGAGACTGCCGAGAGCTTGGCCCAGAACAAGCCTTCGGGGCTTGAGTAGGAGGCGATCAGGGCCGTCAATGGCGCGGCATTGGACGAGGTCAGGTTCAGCGACCAGAACGCCTCGTTCCAGCACAGGATCAATGACAGCAGGGCTGTAGACGCCAGGCCACCTTTGCAGATGGGTACCAGCACCCGGAAGATTTCTTGCAAGGTCGTGGCTCCGTCCAGCCGCGCGGCTTCGAGAATGTCCGGCGGGATATCCTTGAAATAGGTGTAGATCATCCATACGACAATGGGCAGGTTGATTAGGGTGTAAATGATGATCAGGGCGAGTCGCGTGTCCAGCAGGCCGAAGGTTTTAGCCAGCAAGTAGATCGGCATCAGCACGCCCACCGGCGGTAGCATCTTGGTCGAGAGCATCCACAATAAGGTGCCTTTGGTGCGCTTGGTCTCAAAGAAGGCCATGGAATAGGCCGCCGGTATGGCGATCAGCATGCACAGGGCCGTGGCGCTGAAGGAGATGAGCACCGAATTCCAGGCGAAGTGAAAATAGTCACTGCGCTCCTGGATGTGCAGGTAATTCTCCAGCGTCGGGGTGAAAATGAACTGCGGTGGCGTGGCGAAAGCGTCGATTTCGGTCTTGAAACTGGTCAACACCATCCAGAAAATCGGGAAGAACACCAGCGCCGCTATGGCCCATGACAGGGTGCCGAGCACCAGGCTCTGGACGCGGCGGGATTGTTTGAGCGTCATCATGGCAAGGCCCTCATGACTTATCGGTGAGGTTTTTGCCAATCATCCGAATCAGGATGATCGCGGCAATGTTGGCGATAACCACGGCAATCAAACCGCCAGCCGACGCCATGCCGACATCGAACTGCAGCAAAGCCTGGTTGTAGATCAGGTATGCCAGGTTGGTCGAGGCATAGCCCGGACCGCCGTTGGTGGTGGTGAAAATCTCGGCGAACACCGACAACAGAAAAATCGTTTCGATCATGATCACCACGGCAATGGGCCGTGCCAGATGGGGCAGTGTCAGGTACCAGAAAATTGCCAAGGGACCGGCGCCGTCCAGACGCGCGGCTTCTTTTTGCTCCTGATCCAGCGACTGCATGGCGGTCATCAGGATCAGGATGGCAAAGGGCAGCCATTGCCAGGACACGATAATGATGATCGACAGCAGCGGAAAGTGGGCAAGCCAGTCCACCGGCTGCGCACCGAAGAACTTCCATATGGCAGCCAGAATCCCCGAGACAGGATGGAAAATCAGATTCTTCCAGATCAGTGCACTGACCGTCGGCATGACGAAAAACGGCGAAATCAACAACACGCGGACGATACCTCGACCGAAAAATTCGCTGGCTTCCAGCAGCGCTGAAATCAGGACACCGAGAATCACGCTGATTGCCAGCACGCTCCCCACCAGCAGCAAGGTGTTGGTGGCGCCGGGGATGAAGCCGCTGTCGGTAATGAAGTAGGTGAAGTTTTCCAGTCCGACGAATTCGTTCTCGCCGGGATTCAACAGGCTGTAGCGAATCAGCGAGAAGTAGATCGTCATGCCCAGTGGCACAATCATCCACACCAGCAACAGCAGTACGGAAGGGCTGACCAGAAACCAGCCGGGTTTGACCCATCGACGTTTGGCCTGGGGTTGCTGACTGGACGTGTCCAGACGGGGGTTAACGGCTGAGGTATTCATGATGACTCCGAACCTGGACGCAAGCGTGAACACGATGTCGAGGGGCGGAGGGCCTCTCGACACACGCGATAGTCAGAGGACTATTTCTTCGGATAACCCGCTCGTTTCATGTCGCGCTCGGTCGAGTTTTGCGCGGCGGCCAGGGCGGCATCGACTGTCATCGTGCCCACCAGGGCTGCGGAGAATTGCTGGCCGACCGACGTGCCGATGGCCTGGAACTCAGGGATGGTCACCAACTGGATGCCGACATAAGGCACTGGTTTTAGCGTAGGGGTTTTGGGTGTGACTGCCTTCAACGATTCGAGGGTGATTTTGGCGAACGGTGCAGCCGTCATATACGCCTCGTTGTAGGTCGAGGCGCGAGTACCCGGCGGCACGTTGGCTACGCCGTCTTTCTCGGCAACCAGTGCGGCGTACTCTTTGGACGTCGCCCAGGTGCTGAAGGTTTTGGCGTCAGCCTGGTTCTTTGCGCTTGTTGGAATGGCCAGTGCCCAGGAATACAACCAGGCCGAGCCTTTGTCTGTGACCTCATGCGGCGCATAAGTGAAGCCGACATGGTCGGCGACCTTGCTTTGAGTTTTATCGGTCACAAAAGAGCCGGCAACGCTGGCATCGACCCAGATCGCGCATTTGCCGCTGTTGAACAAGGCCAGGTTTTCGTTGAAACCATTGCTCGATGCGCCGGGCGGCCCGGAATTTTTCATGGTTTCGACGTAGAAATTCAGTGCGTTTTTCCACTCGGGTTGATCGAACTGAGGCTTCCATTGCTCATCGAACCAGCGGGCGCCATAGGCATTGGCGACGGTACTGATCAGCGCCATGTTCTCGCCCCAACCGGCCTTGCCGCGCAAGCAGATACCGTATTGCTCCTTGTCGCGATGGGTGAGTTTTTCAGCAAAGCCCGCGATCTCGGTCCAGGTCGGGCGTTCAGGCATCGTCAGGCCTGCTTCCTTGAGCAGATCGGTGCGGTAGTAGGTCATCGAACTTTCGGCATAGAACGGCAGGGCATACAGCTTGCCGTCAACAGACAGGCCATCGCGTACCGAGGGGAACACGTCATCGAGTGCGTAGCTGGCAGGCAGGTCTTTCATCTCTTCCAGCCAGCCTTTCTGACCCCACAACGACGCTTCGTACATGCCGATGGTCAGCACATCGAACTGGCCCCCTTTTGTAGCGATGTCGGTGGTCAGGCGTTGGCGCAGAACGTTTTCTTCCAGCACCACCCAGTTGAGTTTGATGTCAGGGTGCTGTTGTTCGAAGGCTTTGGACAGGCGTTGCATGCGGATCATGTCGCTGTTGTTGACCGTGGCAATGGTCACTGTACCGGCGACGGCCGTGCCGCCAAGTACCAGGCAGGTGCTGGCGAGTAGCGCTTTTACTGAAGCCTTCATCGATCTCTCCTCTCCTGCGCTCCGAGAGCTGCAGAAGGTCAGTTATTGTTTTTGTATCTTCCGGAGGCAAGGAAGACTGTGAACTGATTACAACGGTCTGAGGGAGAGATGACAAATCCTGCACTGCACTCAAACCGATACTTTTTTGCACTCATGGCGCAAGCGGAAATGCACTGAAATATCGCTCCGGCATAGCGTCGGGCGGTTTCAGCGTAGTTGAAGGGGACGAAGGCGGGGTGAATCAGTACAGGTTTTGTTCGGTCAGGCGCTGGACGGCCAAACGACGATAGTGCGATGGCGTCATGCCTTTAAGCTGCTGAAAACGCCGATTAAAATTGGAAATATTATTGAAACCGGACTCGAAACACACATCGGTCACCGGTTTATTGCCATCTGCCAGCAGCTCGCAGGATTTACTGACGCGCAGGCGATTGACGAACTCGACGAAGCAACGGCCAGTCGCCTGCTTGAAGACCCTGGAAAAATACGTCGGTTTCATGCCCAGATACTCCGCGACCTCTTCAAGAGGCAGCTCGCGCGCGTAATGGACGAAGATGTAATCCACGGCGCGGTTGGTGCGGTCGATACTGTGTTCATCGGCCAATTGCGGCAAGGTCGTGCCAGAGAGCAGTTGGACGTCATCACTCGCGGCCAGAAGCTCCAGCAATATGAAAAAATGCCCCAGCCGGCTGATACCCCTGCTGTCGGCGATTTTTTGCATCAGCTTCATCGCCTGACGGATCGTACGTTTGCAGCGAAACTCGATCCCGTATTGCGCGCGCTCCAGCAGCGGGGTCAGGGTTTTGAGTTCGGAAAACACCTGGTTGCCGCTCTCGAACAACTCGTCGGTGAAATTCACCAGCATGTCGCGTTTGGGCACCACTTCGTCTTCGCCTACCTGGCTGATCCAGTTGTGCGGCAGGTTCGGCCCGGTCAAAAACAGGCTTTCAGGGTAGAAGTTACCGATGTAATCGCCGATGAACACCTTGCCCGAACTGGCGACGATCAGGTGCAATTCGTATTCTTTATGAAAATGCCAGCGCACCAAAGGACAGGGAAAACCATGCTCGCGATAAATGATCGACAGGCCGTTATGGTCGTCCATCAGTTCGTAGGAGGGGTCGGTGATTCTTGTTGTTTTGGTCATGGACTGGTCGTCGATGGTGATTCGCTCAGGTCCTAATGTGCACTATTTGGCTGAGCGGTAACATGGACTTAACGAAGGGTCGTATTAAAGGGCACAAAATGAGCAAGACCGTGGTTTTGGATGTGAGCTCATGAAGAACATTCTGCTGATCGGCATCGGTGCGGGTAATCCGGAACACATCACGGTTCAGGCCATCAACGCGCTGAACCGGACGAACGTGTTTTTCATCCTGGACAAAGGTTATGCCAACGACGATTTATTGCGTTTGAGGAAGGAGATTTGCCAGCGCTACATGACGCGAGACGATTATCGCGTGGTACAGGTGCAGGATCCGCAGCGCGAAGACGATCCTCACTCCTATCAGGTGGGCATCGAGCACTGGCATGAGCAGCGCGCCGTATTGTTCGAGCAACTGATTGGCGATGAAGTGGCCGACGGGGAGGTTGGCGCGTTTCTGGTCTGGGGCGATCCGTCGCTGTATGACAGCACCTTGCGGATTCTTGAGCGGGTACTTGAGCGCGGTGCGCAGTCGTTTGAGTATCAGGTCATTCCGGGTATTACCAGCGTTCAGGCGTTGGTCGCCCAGCACCGGATACCATTGAACCGCATTGGCGAGCCAATCCAGATCACCACCGGCCGGCGCCTGGCACAGAGCCCGGAGGGGGATATCGATAACGTCGTGGTGATGCTCGACGCCCATTGCACGTTTGAGACCCTGACCGATACCGATCTTTACATCTATTGGGGCGCGTACCTGGGCACCCCCGATGAAATCCTGATTGCGGGTAAGCTCAAGGACGTCAGCGCTGAAATTCGCCGCGCCCGCGAAGCTGCCAGGCGCGAGAAAGGCTGGATCATGGACACTTATTTGTTGCGTAGACCGCGCTGAGGCCTTCGCAGGATTGCCTGCGAAGGTCTCAATGCCAACTGCAATTGAATTTTACGGATGATCGACTTTACCGCTGGTCGACGTCAGATTGATATTGACCACTGTGTAGCCATCGCTGCCAATTTGGCGGAGCAGGGCCTGGCTATGAAACTGATTAATGCGGCCAGCCACCCGAACATCCAACTCCGCGCCGCGGCTTTCGACTGTTACCTCCGGATCTTTTGTTATCAGAAAGGGTTGTTCATCGGTGAGCATAGAGAGAGTCTCCTCATCTGTGGCCAGGCCTTTACTTAGGTAGTACCTGTAGCTGAACCCCACTGTAGCGCCACCCCCATTTGTACTGACGCCGTAGACAAAAGCATCATCAGGCAATGGGTATTTAAGAAAAACCTTATCCAGCTTGGGAAGGTTCTGGGTGGTGAGCCATGTCCAGCCGTTATAGCCCAATGAAGATAAAAGCAGGCAATAGAGACATAGCCGTTTAGCCAGCATAATGACCTTTCGCCTGCGCATATTCGATGCCTTCTTTAATCCAATATGGGTCATTTTCGTCATCTCCATAAGGCGGATATCCATACCAAACTCCGAACTCAGCCCCCGAAGTTCGCGTTTTAATCCTTTAAATAGAAACGCAGAAATTTTATCAGCCTAATGCCTAGGACAATCCGCCATACCTATTTTTAGGAGATTTCGTACTTAAAGGCACTGCTATTTCGTACAGTTTGTCAGAGCCGAGATTGGGGGCGCAGCCCCCTCAAATTCACCGCTAAGTTCGATTTTTGGCCTCGATCCATTGCGCCATGTACTGGGTACTTTTGTGATGATGGTGACGCAGCATGGCCCCGGTGAAATTATCGATTCGATGCTGTTGCAGGTTCTGCCGGCATGCTTCGATTCGGGCGATCAGGCTCGCGCAGTGCTGCTGATATTGATAGCGCGCATCCACTATCGCCCAGCCGTTGGTTTGCGCCTGTGTCCACAGGGTTTTGTCCCGATAGAGTTCGACGGCTGCAGCTGCGATGGCGCTGGCGCTACTGCCTATCGCGCCCGGCCATGGCAGTTCGCCAGCCATGGCTTCAGCGCCGATAGGCGTGGTGACATTGGGGGTGCCGCAGAGCATGGCGTCGACGATCTTGCCTTTGATGCCAGCACCAAACCGCAAAGGGGCCATACAGACTCGCGCTCCGGACATCACCTCCAGTGCATCTTCCGCCCAGTTCATTACATGAAACCCCTGTGCTGCGTTGTGCAGGGCAGTGGCTTTGGGAGGGGTATAAGCGCCGTAGATGTGCAGTTGCGCAGAGGGTAGCTGTTGGCGAATCAGTGGCCAGATCGTATTTTTCATCCATAACACCGCATCCCAGTTCGGCGCGTGGCGAAAGTTACCAATACTAAGGAAGTGCGCCCGCTCCTCGAAGAGGCGCGCGCTGCTCGGCGTGCCATCGAGCATCAGCGGGCACCAGTGCAATAAGGCTGTGGGGAGCTTGAACTGATTGACCAACAGGTCGATTTCTACGTCGGAGATCATCAGGCTGATGTCGGAGCGGTAGATCGCGGCAATTTCGCGCTGGGCAAGATCGCTGGCCGCCATGTACGGAAAAATGGCTTGAGGTGAGGTGCCAAAAAACCCAGAAAAATCATCAGGGTCAGGGTCTTTCTTCAGGTGATCTTTTAGCAGTTGATGCCGGGCGTCGCGCAGGCTTTGCAGGTCCGAGGTTTCGAGAATGCGCAGCGCGTCAGGGCAATGTTTCTCCACGCGCCAGCCAAACTGTTCCTCCATCATGAAACGGTCGAACAGCACGATGTCTGGCTTGAGTTCAGTGATGAACACATCGAAGCTGCTGTTATTCAGTTCGATGCTGACTTCGGCAATGCCGAGAGCGGCCAGATCAGCTTTGTGTTCGCCTTCACTCGCAGGGCTGCTGAAGGTGATTTGCCAGCCTTGACTCAGAAAGCACTCGATCAACTGCATCATGTGACCACCCGCTGCAGACGAGCGCGGTTCTGGCCAGACATAACCAATGATGAGCACGTGGGTGGGGGTGCTTGAGTGGGGCAGGCTCATGGGGAGAGAGTTCAGGGTGATCGTGGGGCGCAATTAAACCACAAGGCGGATTAAAGCTGCGGTGCCATCAGAGTGACGCCCCATAAAAACATCGGCCAGAAAAACTGGCCGATGTGGCGTAGCGCTCAGCCTGCTTTAGGCTGCATTGGCGGTTCGCCAGTCGTCGGAACCGGAGGTGCCAGAGACTTCATGGGTCCAGATGATTTTGCGGTAAGTGAAGTAAACATCTTCAAGCTGAGTGAAATGCGCAGTGGCCGGATCCTGGCAATTCGGCATGCGTGACTGCACGTCGACGATCAAAGCGTCTTCCAGCTCAATGCTGAAGTAATGCTCCTGCCCACCAGTCCCGGATGTCCGATAAAACGCCAAATGGCATTTGTTTAAAGTTTCGCCAGAAATCAATGCCTGAAAAATCAGCGGTGAAGACTTGTCGAACACTTTGGTGATCATCAGCGGTTTGTGCACACGTTGGCCGGTAGGTTGACCGGATTGTGGGTCACGGGGAACGATGACTTGGTGGTTGAAGGCTTGGACCAGGATTTTATTTTCGTGGCCTTCCTGATAGATATTGCCAACCGAATCAGCAGTGAAAGTGCCAGCAGTGATCTGGCCTTGTTTACTGCCTTCAAGAATCATATACGCGGGTGTTGGCATGAAACGCTCCTTTCAAGATAAACAGACGGTGTCCGTAAAAACTAATGCGTTGCGGACGCTGCTTCATCTATCAAAAGCCATGCCGTAAAAAATAATCTGATATAAATCATGCGGATAGATTTATTTATTAAAGCTATTTAGAGATTTTTGATAAGCATTTAACTCTGATTGAGCAAGTTCTTGCTCATGTCAGCGGAGCATTTTGCGCATTGGCCAAGAGCCCTTCGAAATCAGATCCGATGAGCTTTTGGGGCATTGGCGGGTTCAGGTTCTGCAGAATTGCATATCAGGCTTTTTGGCCCAAAATCCCTTTCACCTTGCTTCGCAGCTGATCAATCGAGAACGGCTTGCCGATGACGTCCATGCCTTCCGGCACCTCGATACTTTCTGCATACCCACTGGCGAACAGTACGGGCAGGCTGGGGCGTAATTTTCGGGCCTCGGTCGCCAAGTCGCGACCGTTCATATCGGGCAGTCCCTGATCGGTCATCAGCAGGTCTATGACTTTCTGACCGTCGCCCAGGTGGGCGAGCGCGTCTTTACCGTCAGCGGCTTCGAGCACGCTGTAATCCAGCTCTTGAAGCACGTCGACGATCAACATGCGCACGATGTTGTCGTCTTCGACCACTAGGATGGTGCTGGTGGGGGCGGACATAAAATGTTCCCTGAAAAAAGGCAATGATTCACAGCTGATTGTTTCTGACAGCATGTTAATGAGTATGTAAATGATAGCGACAAGTTCCCTCTAGCAGTAAAAACTATCCGTTTGGGTTACTTTCTGCTCGTTTTTCAGCCTGATGAGATTTTTTGTAGGACGTTTCATGGCGTTATGCCTGAATTTTCCGCTTCTCGTGCTAGAAAAGCAGTCTTTTGCAGACGTTTGCGGCAGACTCTGTCGTTTCGATGAATTCGCCCGGACCTTTTGATGAACTCTCCGTCTTCGATTGACGAGCAACGCTTCCGTAAAATATTGGGCCGCAACATCAGCCTGCCGTTGGGTGTCGGTGTGCTGAGCGCTGTTTTTTTTATCGCTCTGATTACCTATTTATTGACGGTGATCCAGTGGGTCGAACACACCGACCGCGTGATTAACAACGCCAATCATTCGCTCCGGCTGTCCATCGACATGGAAACGGGCATGCGCGGCTTTCTGCTCACCGGTGATGAGCACTTTCTCGACCCCTATGAAGTCGCCAAGCCTGGGGTGGTGACTGAACTCAAAAGCCTGGACGAGCTGGTTGCCGATAACCCTCAGCAAGTGGATCGCTTGAGGCGTCTTTCCGCCTTGCAGGATGAGTGGAACGATTTTGCCCAGGAAATGATCACGTTGCGCCGAAAAAATGGCGATTATCAATCAGCTATTGCCGCTGGTCGAGGCAAGCGTCTGACCGACGAAATTCGCAGCGAATATGATCAGATCGTGGCGATGGAGCAACAACTGCGCGTCACTCGCAACGAAGAAGTCACGCACACTACGATTCTCACAGTCACCTTGTATTTGATTTTTGTGGTGCTGATCAGCGGCTTCCTGGCCTATATAGGCCGGCGTGATATGTTCGCATTATCAAAAAGTTACATTGAAAACATGAAGCTGCAAGAGAATAACGCTCAGCGCTTGCAACACGTGGCGTGGCTGCGCAACGGGCAAAGCGAGCTCGCAGAACAAGTGCTGGGGCAACTCACATTGAACGTGCTGGGCCGCAATGTGCTGCAGTTTTTTGCTCAATACCTGGGCTCTGTCGTGGCCGCGATGTATGTCCGTCAGGAACATGGTGGCTTCACGCGTGTGGCGTCTTACGGGTTTTCTCGCGAGCAGGAACAGCGCGAGCAGTCGATCTACAGCGGCGAGGGCGTTATTGGTCAGGCTGCGCTGCAAGACAAGATCATCACCCTGGACGATGTGCCGGGCGATTACTTCAAAGTCAGCTCGGGCCTGGGCGATGGTTCGCCGCGTAGCGTCCTGATCGTGCCGACCAGCAATGACGACCAGGTCAATGGCGTGATTGAGCTGGGCTTTTTGCGGGCGTTGACCGAACGCGATGTCGAGTTCCTTGAGGTGATTTCCGACAACATCGGCACCTCGATTGACGCGGCACGTTACCGCCAGCGCTTGCAGGACGTACTCGCCGAAGCCCAGCAGCTCAATGAAGAACTGCAGGTGCAGCAGGAAGAGCTTAAAGCCGCTAACGAAGAACTTGAACAACAGTCACACATCCTGAAGGAGTCTCAGGCCCATCTGGAAGCCCAGCAGGCGGAGCTTGAGCAAACCAATGAGCAGTTGGCCGAGCAGGGCCAAGCCCTGGCCGATCAGCGCGATGCGTTGGACCGTAACAACGAAGAGTTGAATATTGCGCAGGTTGAACTTGAAGCAAGAGCTGAAGAGCTGCAGCGCTCCAGCAAATACAAGTCTGAATTCCTTGCCAATATGTCTCATGAGCTGCGTACGCCGCTCAACAGCTCACTGATTCTGGCGAAACTGCTGGCGGAAAACCCGACAGAGAACCTGACGGCCGAGCAGGTCAAATTCGCCGAGTCGATCTATTCGGCCGGCAACGATCTGCTGAACTTGATCAACGACATTCTCGACATCTCCAAAGTCGAAGCCGGCAAGCTCGACATGCGCCCGGAAACCACCAGTGTGGCGCGGTTGGTCGAAGGCCTGCGGGGTATGTTTCAACCCATGGCCGCAGACAAGAAACTCGACTTTCAAGTCGAATTACAGGCAGGTGCGCCCACGCTGCTGTTTACTGATCGCCAGCGCCTGGAGCAAGTACTGAAAAACCTGTTGTCCAATGCGATCAAGTTCACCGAGCGTGGCAGTGTCAGTTTGACCGTCTCGCGCCAGCCGGGCGAGGGCATCACCTTCACCGTGCGCGACACCGGGATCGGCATCGCCGAAGAACATCAGGAAAGCATTTTCGAGGCATTCCGCCAAGCCGACGGCACCACCAATCGGCGTTACGGCGGCACCGGTCTTGGGCTGTCGATTTCCCGCGATCTGGCCAAATTGCTGGGTGGCTCGATCACCGTCACCAGCGCGCCAGAGCAGGGCAGTATCTTCACCTTGGTGGTGCCTGAGCAATACGTCGAGCAGGTCCAGCTCGAATATGGCGAACAGCCGGTCGCGGTTGCAGCACCTGTAATGGCGATGCCGCCGGTCATCCCCGTTGCTGCGGCGACAGTTCCGACAGCGCCTGCTATTCCAGACTTTGCCGATGATCGCGACAAGGCACCGTTCAGCACCCGCTGCATGCTGGTGATCGAGGATGAGGTCAGCTTCGCGCAGATTCTTTACGATCTGGCTCACGAATTAGGTTATCAATGCCTGGTGGCCCATGCCGCTGACGAAGGGTTCAACCTGGCGGCACAGTTCATACCCGACGCGATTCTGCTGGACATGCGTCTACCGGATCACTCGGGTCTGACCGTATTACAACGCTTGAAAGAACTGGCGCCGACCCGACATATCCCGGTCCACGTGATCTCTGTAGAGGATCGCCAGGAAGCCGCTATGCACATGGGGGCCATCGGTTATGCGGTCAAGCCGACCACCCGTGAAGAACTGAAGGATGTTTTCGCCAAGCTCGAGGCCAAGCTGACCCAGAAGGTCAAGCGCATCCTGCTGGTGGAAGACGACGCCCTGCAACGCGACAGTATCGCGCGATTAATTGGTGACGATGACATCGAGATAACCGCTGTCGGGTTCGCCCAGGATGCGTTGGATCTGCTGCGGGATAACGTCTACGACTGCATGATCATCGACCTGAAACTGCCTGACATGCTTGGCAACGACCTGCTCAAGCGTATGTCCACCGAAGACATCTGCTCGTTTCCGCCCGTGATCGTCTACACCGGGCGCAACCTGACGCGCGATGAAGAAACCGAGCTGCTCAAATATTCCCGCTCGATCATCATCAAGGGTGCCCGCTCGCCTGAGCGTTTGCTGGATGAAGTGACGCTGTTCCTGCACAAAGTCGAATCGAAACTGTCCAGCGAACGCCAGAAAATGCTCAGGACCGCCCGCAGCCGGGACAAGGTGTTTGAGGGCCGTAAAATCCTGGTGGTCGATGATGACGTGCGTAACATCTTCGCGTTGACCAGTGCCCTGGAACACAAAGGCGCGGTCGTTGAAATCGCTCGCAATGGTCGAGAGGCCATCAACAAGCTTAATGATGTCGACGACATCGATCTGGTGTTGATGGATGTGATGATGCCCGAGATGGACGGCTACGAAGCGACCGTGGAAATTCGCAAGGATCCACGCTGGCGCAAGCTGCCGATCATCGCGGTGACGGCCAAAGCCATGAGAGACGATCAGGAGCGCTGCCTGCAGGCGGGCTCCAATGATTACCTGGCCAAGCCCATTGACCTTGACCGTTTGTTTTCGTTGATTCGCGTATGGCTGCCCAAAATGGAACGGATCTGACTCATTGAACGTATCAGGCATTGAAGCCACTAAGTTGACTCTTGGAACCGAGTATCTGGATTTGTGCCATGTCGCTTGAGCGGAACACCGAAATTGAATTGCGTCTGTTGATGGAGGCGATTTACCTCAAATACAGTTACGACTTTCGTGATTATTCTGGCGCCTCGGTCAAGCGTCGGGTCAATCATGCGTTGCGCCAGTTCGACTGCAAAACCATCTCGGCGCTCCAGGAACGCGTGCTGCATGACCCTTTAGCGTTCATGCAGCTCTTGCAGTTCCTGACTATCCCGGTCAGTGAAATGTTTCGCGATCCTGGGCATTTTCTGGCGATTCGTCAGGAGGTGGTGCCACTGCTCAAGACATACCCTTCGATCAAGATCTGGATCGCCGGTTGCAGTACAGGGGAGGAGGTCTACTCCATGGCGATCCTGCTGCGCGAGGAGGGGCTGCTTGATCGAACCATCATCTACGCCACTGATATCAACCCCAGTTCGCTGGAGAAGGCCAAGATGGGCATATTCTCACTGGAGAATATTCGTGCTTACACCGAGAACTATCAACGGGCAGGCGGGCAGCGGGCGTTTTCCGACTATTACACCGCGGCGTATGACCACGCTATTTTCGATAAGACGCTGCGCGAGAACGTCACGTTCGCCGATCACAGCCTGGCAACTGACAGTGTATTTTCAGAAACCCAGTTAATTTCATGCCGTAACGTACTGATTTATTTTAATAAAAAACTTCAGGATCGGGCGTTCGGGCTGTTTCACGATTCGCTCTGCCATCGGGGTTTTCTGGTACTGGGCAGCAAGGAAACACTCGATTTTTCCGCCTATAGCAAAAAATTCGAGACGTTTGTCAAACAGGAGCGGATCTACCGTAAGTCATGAATACAACTGAACAACACCGCCACTTACCCATTCGCGCGTTGCCTGTTGTCGATGCCATTGTCATCGGGGCGTCGGCTGGCGGTGTGGATGCCTTGATGAAGATTTTCTCCGCGTTGACGCCAGGCTTCGCTCTGCCAATTATCACGGTCTTGCATTTACCTGATGAGCGCCGCAGTCATTTGGCTGAAATATTTCAGCGGCGCCTGCCTGTTCCGGTTAAAGAAGTCGATGACAAAGAGATAATTGTTCCTGGTACGTTGTATTTCGCCGCTCCCGGCTATCACGTGTCTGTGGAGGAAGACTTCAGCCTGTCGCTGAGCCAGGAAGAGCGCGTTTACCATTCACGACCCAGCATCGACATCCTTTTTGAGTCGGCCGCTGATGCCTATGGATCTCGCCTGGCCGGAGTATTGCTGACCGGGGCCAATCAGGACGGTGCTCGAGGATTGGCTCTGATCAAGCATCATGGCGGATTCACGGTGGTTCAAGACCCCCGGCTGTCTCATGCACCCACCATGCCCGAAGCAGCGTTGGCGTTACACATGCCGAATCACATCCTACCGTTGCACGACATCGGCCAATTGCTGATCGAGCTGGAAAGAACCGCATGCTAAGTGAAATCCAAGCCAACCTGCTGATCGTCGATGATCTACCAGAAAACCTGCTGGCGCTTGAGGCATTGATCAAGCGTGAGGACCGCACGGTCTTTAAAGCCCTGTCTGCTGATGAGGCGCTTTCGCTGTTGCTGCAGCATGAGTTCGCTCTGGCCATTCTCGATGTGCAAATGCCAGGAATGAACGGCTTCGAACTGGCTGAGTTGATGCGCAGTACCGAGAGAACCAAAAATATTCCTATCGTGTTTGTCAGTGCCGCCGGTCGTGAGTTGAATTACGCATTCAAGGGCTACGAAAGTGGCGCAGTGGACTTTCTGCACAAGCCGCTGGATATCCATGCGGTGAAGAGCAAGGTCAATGTGTTCGTCGACCTTTATCGTCAACGCAAGGCGATGAAGCAGCAGGTCGAAGCCCTTGAGCAGAGCCGCCGCGAGCAGGAAGCCTTGCTCAAACAACTTCAGTCCACGCAGAACGAACTTGAGCACGCGGTGCGCATGCGTGATGACTTTATGTCGATTGTTTCCCACGAGGTGCGCACCCCGCTTAACGGGCTTATTCTGGAAACCCAACTGCGCAAACTGCACCTCGCCAAGGGCAACGTTGCTGCGTTTACCCTGGACAAGCTGAGCGCCATGGTCGATCGCGATGAGCGGCAAATCAAGAGTTTGATTCGTTTGATCGAAGACATGCTGGATGTCTCGCGCATTCGTACCGGCAAACTGTCGATTCGTCCCAGTCGTTTCGATCTGGCGCAACTGGTCAGCAACCTTCTGGAGAGCTTCTCCGCGCAAATGTCTAATGCTGAGTCGACGTTGTCTTTTACGGCCGAAGGGCCAGTCATGGGGACCTGGGATGAGTTTCGCATCGAACAGGTGGTTGTGAACTTGCTGACCAACGCGCTGCGCTATGGCTCTCATAACCCGATCGACGTGCGGGTGTACTGCGACGGGGGGCAGGCGCGGGTGGATGTGCTTGATCACGGCATTGGTGTCAGCGAAGAAAACCAGAAACGAATTTTCCAGCAATTCGAGCGGGTATCGGCCAATCATGTCATTGCCGGATTGGGCCTGGGCTTGTTTATTTCCGAGCAGATCGTCGCCGCCCATGGTGGTTCGATCAGCATAGATAGCGAAGAGGG
Organism: Pseudomonas sp. ASL8; assembly: GCF_056680355.1. Taxonomy (NCBI): domain Bacteria; kingdom Pseudomonadati; phylum Pseudomonadota; class Gammaproteobacteria; order Pseudomonadales; family Pseudomonadaceae; genus Pseudomonas; species Pseudomonas sp. ASL8. The sequence goes on from NZ_CM155278.1 coordinate 4,354,009, forward strand.
TAAGGGGTCGTTGTTCAGGGTGAGTCTGCCGCTTTAAAAGCTGTTGGCAATTATCCGACGTACAGCGCAACCTACGCCGCGCGCCATGGTCGTAGTGGCAGCTATTTAGAGATATAAGGCACACCCATGAGCTCAGATGCAGAAGATGTCGTACTCATCGTCGAAGACGAACCCCTGATCCTGATGTTGCTCGCCGATTATCTGTCGGGCGAGGGCTACCGGGTATTGAAGGCAGAAAATGGCGAACAGGCGTTCGAGATACTGGCGACCAAACCTCACCTGGATTTGATGATCACTGATTACCGCCTGCCGGGCGGAGTATCGGGGGTGATGATTGCTGAACCGGCGGTGAAGTTACGACCTGAATTAAAGGTGATTTTCATCAGCGGCTACCCCGCCGAAATCCTGGAGTCCGGCAGCCCTATCGCTCTCAAGGCGCCAATCCTGGCCAAGCCGTTCACGATGGAAAACCTGCATACCCAGATTAAAAAACTGCTGGCGTGATTGAGTGGTTGTGGTGAGTATCCCCGATCTCATTACGCCTCAACTGCCTCTTTGCTCGCCCGGACATCCATCCCGAAATACTCACGTGCCTTCCTCCTTCGGCGTCGGATTGCTTTCTCCCGAGCGATGTGGAACGCCTTGGTCCCGGATCGAACGGTCTGACTTCGCGCCGCCCAATGGGGGTTTTGTCCTGCAAATGGCATAACCGCAGCCTTACGGCTGGTAAGGCGTGCTTGTTATAGTCTGAGCACCATTACAACCAAGAATTGTGAGTATTCCGAAGATGACAACCGTGTCCGATTACCAGGCTTTCCACGTCGAACTGACCGATAACATCGCTCATGTGCAGATCAATCGGCCGGAAAAGGTCAATTCGATGAACGCCGCGTTCTGGAGCGAGATCATCGATATTTTCCAGTGGATCGATGAAACAGATGACGTGCGCGTCGTGGTCCTGAGTGGCGCGGGCAAACACTTCTCGTCGGGTATCGACTTGATGATGCTGGCATCGGTCGCTACTGAGTTGGGCAAGGATGTGGGGCGAAATGCACGCGTGCTGCGGCGCAAAATTCTGCAGCTCCAGGCTTCGTTCAATGCCGTGGACAGCTGTCGCAAACCGGTATTGGCGGCAATTCAGGGGTACTGCCTGGGCGGCGCCATCGATTTGATTGCAGCGTGTGATATGCGTTACGCCGCTGAAGATGCACAATTCTCGATCAAGGAAATCGACATGGGCATGGCAGCGGATGTGGGTACTTTGCAGCGCCTGCCGCGTATCATCGGCGACGGTATGCTGCGCGAACTGGCCTACACCGGGCGTACCATCGGTGCAGAAGAGGCGCGTAGCATCGGCCTGGTCAATCGCACGTTCATCAACACCCAGAGCCTGCTTGAAGGTGTGATGGCCATTGCGGGTGAAATTGCCAGTAAATCGCCGATCGCCATTGCCGGGACCAAGGAGATGATCAGCTACATGCGTGACCATCGGATCGATGACGGCCTTGAATACGTTGCCACGTGGAACGCGGCAATGCTGCAATCAGCGGACCTTCGGTTGGCGATGACCGCGCACATGAGCAAACAAAAAGCAGTCTTCGATAACTGAAGAGTTCAACCATTAAGGCCGACTGGAACACTGAGCTGCAAGCGATCACCCAGACGTGCGCAAGCAGAGGAGATTATTCATGACACGCCCGAGGCGCTGGACAACGGCCGTACTGGATATCCAGGTCAGCGGCGGTTGGGCTGTGGTTCACAGTACCCAAGGATTTCTGCTCGACGGCAACGGCGTGATGTTCCCACGGGAATGGCTCAAGCGTCAGGACTTGCCGTTGCTCAGCGAGCACGGCATCGGCCACTTCGATGGTGAGCCGGTCTATCTGCTGGTGCTCAAACATCCTGTGGACGTCGAGGGTTGCACCTGGCAAGGGCTGCGTCAGTTCATGCTGGAAGGCGACTTCGACGTTTACAGGAAACTCGGCTATGCCGCACAGATAGGCACATGGGCGCGGGAGCATCGGTTCTGTGGCAGCTGTGGCCAAGCAATGCAGCAAGTGCCGGGTGAGCGCGCCATGTACTGCGAACACTGTGATTTGCGCCATTATCCGCGTATTTCGCCGAGCATGATCGTGCTGATCACCCGTGGCGATGAAATCCTGTTGGCACGCTCGCCGCGTTTCGTGCCGGGCGTCTACAGCACCCTGGCGGGGTTCGCGGAGCCTGGGGAGTCTGCGGAGGATTGCGTACGCCGCGAAGTGATGGAAGAGGTACAGCTTGAGGTCAAGAACATCCAGTACATGGGCAGCCAATGTTGGCCGTTCCCGCATTCGATGATGCTGGGTTTCCATGCCGAATACGCGGGAGGCGAGATCGTTCCGCAACTGGATGAGATCGAAGATGCGCGTTGGTTCGACATCAATGATCTGCCGCCGCTACCGGCCCACCGCTCCATCGCGCGTTACTTGATCGATCTGTATCTGGCCAGGCGTTCAGGCACCGCTGAACCAGTGTTGCCAGGCTAGGCGAACAGTCAGTCCCAGCACCACGATAATGAACACAGGGCGGATAAATTTTGCGCCGCCCTGAATCGCGGTACGAGCGCCGAAGAAGGCCCCGATCATCAGCGACGAACCCATGCTCAGGCCGATCAGCCAGTCTACCTGGCCAGAAAAGATGAACACTGACAGCGCTGCAGCATTGCTGACAAAGTTCATGCTGCGCGCCACACCGCTGGCCTTCACCAGATCCAGTGGGTAGAGCAGCAGACTGCTGACGGTCCAGAAGGCACCTGTGCCCGGCCCTGCAACACCGTCATAAAACCCTAACCCCAGGCCTTGCGGCAGTTGCCACTTCTTCTTGATGGGCGCGTCGCTGTCCAGTGGCGCCTTGGGCGTGCCACCGAACAACAGGTACAGGCCGCAACCGAACACAATCACCGGGAGCATCTGGTTGATCCACTCAGCAGGCAGGTAATGCGCAACCACCGCGCCAATCGCTGCGCCGATTGCCGTGCCAACCAACGCGTGAATCCATTGCTTGGGGTCGAACAGTTTGCGTCGGAAAAAGGTGTAGCTGGCCATCGCCGAACCGAAGGTCGAACTGAGTTTGTTGGTGCCAAGGACCAGGTGCGGTGGGAGGCCGGCAGTCATCAGGGCAGGGGTGGTCAACAAACCACCACCACCGGCGATCGCATCAATGAACCCTGCGACAAAAGCAACGACTGCAAGAATGGCGAGGGTGGTCAGGTCAACACTGAGTTCAAAAGGCATGCGAGGGATCGACTTATACGGCTTGGGCAGAATGGCTGCTCCAGAAGGCGACCATTTTACGCATAACGGGTGATAAATCGATGCATCGGTTAGACCGCGGCAAGCCGTTCGCGAAACCTGCACAATATGCAGGAAAAGCGGTCACACCTCATCCATTCTGACCCAACGCTGCTCTACCGCCGCCAGGCGAATCGCTGCCGCTAACCGTTCTACTTGCCACGCCTCTTCGAAATCAGGCCCTTCGTTGCCGTGACCGCAGACCGCCTGAATCAATGCATGCACTTCCAGCGTCTTGAGTTCGTTGTACCCCAACTGATGCCCAGGTGCAGGACAGAAGGCTGCATAACCGGGCAGTGTTGGTCCAGCGAGTATCCGCTGAAACCCGTCTTGCCCTGAGCGGTAAACCTGCAGCTCATTGAGTCGCTCCTGATCAAACGCAAGGGTGCCCCGTGTGCCGCTGATCTCGAAACTCAGGTGATTTTTGTAGCCGTGCTTGAGCCAACTGCTGCTGAACGTACCGCGCGCGCCGTTGGCGAAGCGTAGCAGAGCATGGGTCTGATCATCGACGGCGATGGTGCGCTGCTCGCTGCTGCCCACGGCAACCGGGCGTTGGGCGTGCACGGTATGGGAGTCGGCACACACCGTGTCGATGTCGCCGAGCAGGTGACGGGCCAGCGCGAGCAAATGGCTGCCCAAGTCTGCCAGCGCGCCTCCTGCGTGGGCAGCTTCACAGCGCCATGACCAAGGCGTTGCGGGATCCCCCATGAAATCTTCGCTGAACTCTCCCTGAAAACCGATGATCTCGCCCAGATCGCCGTCTGCGATCATCTGTCGTGCCAGCCCTATGATGGGGTTGTGCTGGTAGTTGTAACCCACCCGAGTGACCACGCCCGCTGCTTTGGCGGCCTGACGCATTTCACTCGCCTGACCGAGGCTGATCGCCAGGGGTTTCTCGCAATACACCGCTTTGCCGGCTGCCAGTGCCGCCATGGCCATGGGGTAGTGCAAGTGATTCGGTGTGGTGATCGCCACCAGGTGCACGCCGGGATCGTTGATCAATGATTGCCAGTCTCCATGAGCATGAGCGAAGCCCCAGTCGTTTGCGCATCGCTGGGCACGTGCGGCATCAGCATCGGCCAGTGCAGTGAGATGCACGTCCACGGGCAGTTGAAATGCGGCACTCACGTTGCGAAAGGCCAGGGCATGGGCACGCCCCATGAAGCCAGTGCCTATCAGACCAATGCCCAGTATGGGAGGAGCAGATTGAGGTACAGAAGATTCGCGCATGACAAAGTCCGGTTAGAGTTGTTATGCAGAAAATATATTCTTAATATGTTTTATATGGAATATATATTCTTTATATAGGTCGTAAAAAAACAGCCCGGAGGCTGTTTTTTTCACCCGTACAGGAGAATCAGGACAGGTAACCACCGTCCACATTCAACGAAACACCGGTGGTGTAGCTGGATGCATCACTGGCCAGGTACAGAACGGCGCCCGCCATCTCGCTGGGTGCGGCCACACGTTTGAGCGGGATCTGTTCCAGCGCCATGTTCAGGATCGCATCGTTTTTGACCAGGGCCGAGGCGAATTTAGTATCCGTCAGACCTGGCAGCAGGGCGTTGCAACGAATGCCGAACGGCGCGCATTCCTTTGCGAACACTTTGGTCATGTTGATCACGGCTGCCTTGGTCACCGAATAGATGCCCTGGAACACGCCTGGCGAAATGCCATTGATCGAAGCGACGTTGATGATGCTGCCACCACCGTTTTCGCGCATCAGCTTGCCGGCTTCAATGGACATGAAGAAGTAACCGCGAATATTCACGTCGACGGTTTTCTGGAACGCGCTCAGGTCCGTGTCCAGCACGTTGCAGAATTGCGGATTGGTTGCAGCGTTATTGACCAGAATGTCCAGGCGACCGAACTGTTCGCGAATCTGCGCGAACGCGTTATGGATCTGTTCCATCTCGCCGATGTGGCAGGCAATCGCAGTAGCCTTGCCGCCGTCAGCGATGATCGCGTCCGCGACGTGTTGGCAGCCATCGATCTTGCGGCTGGAGACAATGACGTGCGCGCCTTGTTGAGCCAGTAGCTTGGCGATGGCTTCACCAATGCCGCGGCTGGCACCGGAAACGAAAGCGATTTTGCCGTCGAGGTCGAACAGTTGGGTCTTGGACATGTTTTCTTCCTTATTGTGTCGCAATCAAAGGCTGGATTTATCGATCACTTGCAGGCTCATCTGCTCCAGCAGTTTGTTCATCTGAATGAACTGCGCAAAGCGTTTGTCCTGGGTCTGACCATGAAAAAAACGGTAGTAGATTTGCTGCACGATGCCGGCCAGGCGGAACAAGCCATAGGTGTAGTAGAAGTCAAAATTGTCGATCTCGATGCCTGAGCGTTCAGCGTAGTAATCGACGAACTGACGACGGGTCAGCATGCCGGGCGCATGGCTAGGCTGACGGCGCATCAGCTGTACCGGTGCCGGGTCGCTTGCTTCGATCCAATAGGCCAAGGTGTTGCCCAGATCCATCAACGGGTCGCCAATCGTGGTGAGTTCCCAATCCAGAACGCCGATGATTTTCATCGGGTTAATGGGGTCGAGAATCACATTGTCGAACCGATAGTCGTTGTGCACGATGCTGGATACGGGGTGATCGGCTGGCATTTTTTCCTTGAGCCAGGCCCTGACCGTCTCCCAACTCGGCGCATCCGGGGTCAGCGCTTTTTCGTAACGCTCGCCCCAACCACCAATCTGGCGTTTCACATAACCTTCGGGCCTGCCAAGGTCCGCCAAACCGCACGCGGTGTAGTCGACCTGATGCAGTTCGACGAGCGTGTCGATAAAGTTTTTACACAGCGCTTCGGTCTGTTGGGCGTCGAAGTTCAGTTCAGGCGGTAGATCAGAACGCAGAATGATGCCGTTGACCCGCTCCATGACATAGAACTCAGAGCCGATCAGTGACTCGTCAGTGCAATGCACGTAAGCCTTTGGGCAATACGGAAAGCCGACATTCAACTGATTGAGAATGCGGTATTCGCGGCCCATGTCGTGCGCAGACTTGGCTTTTTGGCCAAAAGGCGGACGCCTCAGGACGAACTCCTGGTCCGGGTATTGGATCAGGTATGTCAGGTTCGAAGCGCCGCCCGGAAACTGGCTGATCTCAGGCGAGCCTACCAGGCCGGGAATATGCGCCTTGAGGTAGGGGTCGATGAGGCTGGCGTCGAGTTCTTCGCCAGAGCGGATCTTGGTGGACTGGTCAGTAAGCGCCATGCTTATCCCTTCTGCTTATTATGGAGTGCAGACATTATTGACTAATCTAATGCGGCCACTCTCCGCTCACAAGCTGGAAACGGCCTTATAGGTGAGCGTGTTGCTGGCCAATCATTGGCTTTGATCGCTGCGTGTCCGTGAGCTGCAGGCGAAAAAAAAACCGAGGCCCTGAGACCTCGGTTCTGCGTGCATTGCAGCCAGTTTTAAGCCGGGAACAGCTCGCTCAACTTCATGGCCAGCATCATGTCGCCTTCAGCGCGCAACTTGCCGCCCATGAACGCCTGCATGCCGTCGGTTTCGCCGCTGACGATGCCTTTAAGGGTCTCGCTGTCCATGACCAATGTCACTTGAGCGTCAGGGTTCTCGCCTTCTTTAACGTCGCAAGTACCGTCTTTTACGATCAGGGAGTAGTTTGTTTCTTCATCGATACGAAAGCCAAAAACCAGGTCCAGGCCTGCAGCTGCACTTGGGTTGAACTTGGCTTTCATGGATTGAATGGCGTCAGCTACAGAAGTCATGGTGCGATCCTTTTTCTGGGGTTCTGGTGGATAGGTTCCAGCGACCATTCAGGTCGCCGTGGGCCGGTCTCAGCGATAAGTGATGAGCTCCGGCGCCTGCAACAGTTGCAGGTGTGCATGACTGTTGAAGGAAGCCAAGGCTACCTCGCGACCACGGAATTTAAGCTGGTTGAGCGAGGTATTGACGATTTGCCAGTTGAGTTCGAACGCCTGCTTCGCGGGCATCTGAGTGATCAAGTGGAGCAGCGCGGTGATTGTACCGCCTGAGGTGAAAATCGCGATCCGGTCTTTGCTGCCTGCCTGATCGAGAACCCTGTGCAAGCCTGATTGAACCTGCTCGACAAAACCGAGCCAGCTCTGCAGCCCCGCAGTGTCATAGTCACCCTTGAGCCAACGGTCCATGATCAACGCAAATAGCCGCTGAAACTCAGCGCGGTTTTGCGCGGCATTACGCAGAACATGCAGGGCTTCCGGTTCATCAGGGAGCATGGCGGGGAGCAGGGCGCGGATCACTGCATCGGCGTCGAATTCATTAAATGCGGGATCGACTTCAAGCGGGGCTATGGATTGCCCGGCAGCCTTGAACTGGTCCATTACCGCCTCAGCCGTATGCTGCTGACGACGCAGGTTGCCAGAGAGACAGCGATCAAAGCTCACGCCCAACTGTGTCAGGTGCTTGCCGAGGATCTCGGCCTGGCGAATACCCATCGGCGACAGAACGTCGTAGTCGTCTGCACCAAAGGAGGCCTGGCCATGTCGAATCAAATAGATGCTGCCCACGTCGGTGTTATCCCGGGACGTTGAAGGTTTTGCGAGGTTATGAGGATGCTTCAAGCGTGTCAATGAAAAAACATACGCTTGTTTGAATGGTTGTTTCCGGGACATCCGTGGCGCGCGATCGACTGGCCGTCTGCAAAGCACGCCGGTATGCTTGAGTCATCCGCGGCCCCTTGATTGGAGGGGCGCAAAGTGTGTGAGGAGTATTTGTGGAGTTTATGGCTGAATACGCAATCTTTCTGGCCAAGACGGTCACCCTGGTGGTTGCCATTCTGATCGTGCTGGCGGCTTTCGCCTCGCTGCGCAGCAAGGGCCGACGCAAATCTGCCGGGCAGTTGCAGGTCAGCAAGCTGAATGACTTCTACAAAGGTCTGCGCGAACGTCTTGAACAATCGCTGCTGGACAAGGACCGGCTCAAGGCGTTGCGCAAGGAGCAAGCCAAAAGCCTGAAGAAGGAAAAGAAACTGGCCGACGCCAAGCCTCGGGTGTACGTGCTGGATTTTGACGGTGATATCAAAGCGTCCGCAACCGAGAGCATGCGCCATGAGATCACGGCGCTGTTGACCTTGGCCACGGCCAAGGATGAAGTGGTGCTGCGCCTGGAGAGTGGCGGCGGCATGGTCCACAGTTATGGCTTGGCCTCATCGCAGTTGGCGCGGATTCGTCAGGCGGGTATTCCACTGACTATCTGCATCGACAAAGTGGCGGCCAGCGGTGGCTACATGATGGCTTGCATTGGTAACAAGATTATCAGCGCACCGTTCGCTATTTTGGGTTCCATCGGCGTGGTAGCGCAGTTGCCCAACGTCAATCGTCTGCTGAAGAAGCATGATATTGATTTTGAAGTGCTGACCGCTGGCGAGTACAAACGTACCTTGACCGTGTTCGGCGAAAATACCGAGAAGGGCAGGGAGAAGTTCCAGGAAGAGCTGGACATCACTCACGAGCTGTTCAAAAACTTTGTCGCGCGCTACCGGCCACAATTGGCGATCAACGAAGTCGCCACCGGGGAAGTCTGGCTTGGCATGGCGGCGCTGGACAAACAATTGGTGGACGAACTCAAGACCAGTGATGAATACCTTTCTGAGCGCGCCAAGGTCGCTGAAGTTTTCCATTTGCACTATTCCGAGCGTAAAAGCTTGCAGGAACGGATCGGCTTGGCGGCCAGTGGGTCGGTAGATCGTGTCTTGTTGAGTTGGTGGAGCCGGCTGACACAGCAACGCTTCTGGTAATCATGAGCGTCCTTGTCAGGTTTTCAGTGACAAGGACGGTTCATCAGATAGCAAAAAGCCCGGGGTTCTAAAGAACCCCGGGCTTTTTTTCAGGCCAAATCAGCGACGCCGGAACAGCGGCAACGGTTCATCTGTAGCGGCCTGGTAGGTCACCGAGAAGTCTTTAAGACCTTCAAGGGCTTCATACGGGTCTTTATCGGGGCGAATCGCAAAGGCGTCGAAACCACAGCGGTGCATGTAGAACAATTGGTCACGCAACACATCGCCAATGGCTCGTAGCTCGCCTTTGAAACCGTATCGATCACGAAGCAGGCGCGCATTGGAGAAACTGCGACCATCGGTGAACGCCGGAAAATTCAGGGCAATAACCTGAAAGTTGTCCACGTCATCGCCGATTTGCTCGGCTTCTTCGTCTGCGTCCAGCCATACACCCAGGCCGCCGTCACGCGCTTTGAGGGCGTGACTGTGGTCGAGCCATAAGGCCAGCGGCACAATCAGGTCATCACAGTTGGACAGGCCGTCAAGCGTCGTGTCCTTGGGCAGCAAGTGCCAGGTTTCGTCGATGACTTCGTTGTTCTTAATGATTCGCTGCATAGACGCGCTCCTTGAAAGGGTCAATGCCGATACGCTGGAAGGTGTCGATAAAACGCTCATCTTCGTGCCGCTTCTCTATGTAGACGTTGATCAGCTTTTCGATCACGTCAGGCATCACATCCTGGGCGAAAGACGGGCCCAGAATTTTACCCAGGCTTGCGTCACGGTTGCTGCTGCCGCCAAGGGAAACTTGATAGAACTCTTCGCCTTTCTTGTCCACGCCTAGAATGCCGATATGCCCCACGTGGTGGTGACCGCAGGCATTCATGCAACCTGAAATATTCAGGTCCAGCTCGCCAATGTCGAACAGGTAATCCAGATCGTCAAAGCGACGCTGGATGGCTTCGGCGATCGGGATCGATTTGGCGTTGGCCAAGGAGCAGAAATCGCCCCCCGGGCAGCAAATGATGTCGGTCAGCAGGCCGATGTTCGGGGTAGCAAAACCTTGTTCGCGGAGCTCGCCCCACATTGTGAACAATTGGCTCTGCTCAACGTCGGCAAGAATGATGTTTTGCTCGTGGGACGTGCGCATCTGGCTGAAGCTGTAACGATCAGCCAGATCGGCAATGCCATCGAGTTGTTTGTCGGTGACATCGCCCGGGGCAACACCGGTCGGTTTGAGCGACAGGGTCACTGCGGCGTAGCCCGGCTTTTTGTGCGCAAGAACGTTGCGCGAGCGCCAGCGGGCGAAACCCGGGTGTTCTTTGTCGAGGTGAGCCAGTTCAGCGCTTTGATCGCTAAGGGCTTTGTACTCGGGGTCGACGAAGTGCTTGGCGACGCGATGCACTTCGGCTTCGGTCAACGTGGTCTGGCCGCCCCGCAGGTGGGCCATTTCCGCGTCGACTCGCTCGGCGAACACTTCAGGCGTCAGTGCCTTGACCAGAATCTTGATCCGGGCCTTGTACTTGTTGTCGCGACGGCCATAGCGGTTGTAGACCCGCAGGATGGCGTCCAGGTAGCTCAACAGGTCCTGCCAAGGCAGAAACTCATTGATGAAGGCACCGACCACTGGCGTACGACCCAGGCCGCCACCGACCAGAACGCGGAAACCCAGTTCGCCTGCAGCGTTACGCACGGGCTCCAGGCCAATGTCGTGCACTTCAATGGCGACACGGTCGCTGGCGGAACCATTGATGGCGATCTTGAACTTGCGCGGCAGGTAAGCGAATTCGGGGTGGAAGGTAGTCCACTGCCGAACGATCTCGCACCACGGGCGCGGATCAACCACTTCATCCGCCGCAACACCGGCAAATTGATCGGTGGTGACGTTACGCAAGCAGTTACCGCTGGTCTGAATCGCGTGCATCTGCACGGTTGCGAGTTCAGCCAGAATATCCGGCACGTCTTCCAGCGCGGGCCAGTTGAACTGAATATTTTGGCGGGTGCTGACGTGGGCATAGCCCTTGTCATAATCGCGAGCGATTTTGGCAATCATGCGCAACTGTCGCGAGGTCAGCTGGCCGTAAGGCACGGCCACCCGCAACATCGGCGCAAAGCGTTGAATATAAAGGCCATTCTGCAGGCGCAGCGGGCGAAATTCTTCTTCGCTCAGCTCTCCGGCCAGGTAGCGTCGGGTCTGATCCCGGAACTGCTTGACGCGGTCCTCGATGATCCGCTGATCGTACTCGTCATATACGTACATATAGGTCCTGTTCTCAGGCTGCTTACAGCAAATCTGCGCGCACGGCCGCGCACTCCCAACGGAGCCGAGGGAAGATACCAGTTTGCAGTTATGCGCAAAAGTGAAGTTTGAGTATATGCAAAGAACTAAAAGAACTATCCAGATCGGGTTGATCGGATAACCCTGCTTGAGGAATGGGCAATGCTCGACTTTACTGAGGGCGTGATCGCGGCAATCTGCTGTCGCAGAGGCGGTCACGCTTCATGTGCAATCACCGATAAAACCGAAAAGAGGCGATGCAATGAGCAACCCTGTCAAAGCAGTGAAAGCCGATAGCAGCGTAGATGCCTGGGCCATTTTCTTCATTGTCATCCTGGTCGTAACGACGGCCGTATTCTGGGTGAGCCACCAATAACGCAAGCAACCTGCGCCTGTCCGACGTGACGGTCGGACAATGCGTTAAACGGTATTCAGAGGTCTGCATTCAAGCAGTTATACTGCGCGCCTATTTTTCAGGCCCGCATGAGAATGTTTAAATTTTTTTGTAGCGCGTTGCTGGTATTGAGCAGCGTATGGCTGACTGCGGCCGAAGCGGCGACGGTGGTTTTCCTCAATCCGGGCCTGTCGACGGAAACGTTTTGGGTCAGCTACTCAAAGTTCATGGCGGCGGCGGCCGACGACTTGGGCATGACGTTGCAGGTGCGCTACTCGGAGCGGGATCCCGATAAAACGCTGATCCAGGCGCGCGAAGCGTTACAGGGCCCCGACCGGCCCGATTACCTGGTGTTCGTCAATGAACTGTATGCCGCCCCGGAAATTCTTCGTCTGTCCCAAGGCAGCGGCGTCAAGCTGTTCGCCGTCAACAATACCCTCACCCCTGATCAGATCAACCTACTTGGCGACGTCCGCACCCGCTTTCCGAATTTGATCGGTAGCCTGGTGGGAAATGACGAGGAGGGCGGCTATCTGATGGCCAAGGAGCTGATTCGCCTGCACCCCAAAGTTACCGTCGGTCAGAGCATCGACATGCTGGCGTTCTCCGGAGCAGCAACAACGCCCGTCGCCCAGCTTCGCGAGCAGGGCCTGCAACGTGCCTTGGCTGAGCACCCGGAAGTGCATTTGCGTCAACTCGTGTACAGCGGTTGGGAGCGAGGGCGGGCGCAGGAGCAGGCCCGACAGCTGTTCAAGCGCTACCCGAAAACAAGCCTGGTATGGTCTGCCAATGATGAAATGGCGTTTGGCGCCATGGCGGCATTGCGTGAACGGGGCGCAAAGCCGGGCAAGGATGTGCTGTTTAGTGCCTTGAACTCTTCGACAGCGGCCTTGCAGGCGCGTCTGGACGGAAGTTTAAGCGTTCTGGTGGGTGGACACTTTACGTTGGGAGGGTGGGCCATGGTGTTGCTGCACGACTATGACGCAACCAGGGAACAGGATCGCCAGTACCTGGGGGCGCGTCAGTTAAGCGTGTTGCAGCTTATCGGCCAGCAGGATGCCAGGCGCCTGTTGCAGGCTAGCTACAAAGACGACTATGGCGTCGATTTCCGCACATTCAGCGTGACGGGGAACCCTACGCCAGACGCGTACCACTTTTCCCTGAAAAGCATACTGCACTGAAGGGTCAACCCACGGCGAAGTGCAATACCAACTGCACAATGCCGAACAAGGTCAGGGCGAAGATCGCCGTGAACAGTACGCCCAGTATGACGAAATGACTGGGTTTGCCGTGGGTAAAATCCCGAGCCCGGTTTTTCCCGCTCTGCACACCAAATGCCGCCGCTACAACGCTCTGCACCATCTGCCAGAAAGTAGGCGGCTTATTGTTTGAAGAGTCGTCCATACACCCTCGTGAGTTCACATCAACGTAAAGAAAACTCACTGAAGCATAGTCAACTCAGGGGGATATGCCCTGCGCCGGTCACTTTGATGAATGGCAGCGCCTGCTGAAAAAGGAAGCAACCCATGGCCGGGCTGCCTCCTGAACGCGCTGTCTTAGTCGTCGTATCCCAGGTTTGGCGCCAGCCAGCGCTCAGAAACACTCAGTTCCTGACCTTTGCGCGCCGTGTAGCTTTCTACCTGATCCTTGTCGACTTTACCCACGGCAAAATATTGTGCCTGTGGGTGAGCGAAGTACCAGCCACTTACCGACGCCGCAGGGAACATGGCATAGCTTTCGGTCAAGGTGACACCGCTCAGGCCCGACTGACCCTCCTCAGCGCGGTCCAGCAGGTCGAACAACGTGCCCTTTTCGGTGTGATCCGGGCAGGCCGGATAACCCGGTGCAGGACGGATACCGATGTACTGCTCCTTGATCAGGTCTTCGTTGGCCAGTTGTTCGTCCTTGGCATAACCCCAGTAGTTTTTCCGCACCTGTTGGTGCAGCCACTCGGCGCAAGCTTCGGCGAGACGGTCGGCCAGGGCTTTGACCATGATTGCGTTGTAGTCGTCGCCTTTGTCTTGATAAGCCTTGGACACTTCTTCGGCACCGATGCCCGCGGTGGTGATGAAACCACCGACGTAATCGGTGACGCCGCTGTCCTTGGGCGCGACAAAGTCGGCCAGGGAGAAGTTTGGTTTTCCGTCGGTCTTGATGATCTGCTGACGCAGGTGATGCAGCTTGGCCAGTGGTTTGCCGTCGTTGCCGTAAAGCTCCAGGTCATCGTTATCGACCTGATTGGCAGGCCAGAAGCCAAACACTGCGCGAGCGCTGATCAGTTTTTCGTCGATCAGTTTGCGCAGGATGTCCTGAGCATCGGCAAACAGCGAGGTCGCTGCTTCGCCAACCACTTCATCGGTGAGAATGCGCGGGTATTTGCCAGCCAGGTCCCAAGAGATGAAGAACGGGGTCCAGTCGATGTACTCGGCGAGCACATTCAGGTCGATATTTTCCAGGACCTTCACACCGGTGAACGTAGGTTTGACCGGTTGGTAATCGGCCCAGTCGAACTTCGGTTTCTTGGCCACGGCAGCGGCGTAACTCAGGCGCTCGGTGCGCGAACTGCGGGCGGCGGTGCGCTCACGGACCTCGATGTACTCAAGCCGGGTTTTCTCGATGAAAGCCGGTTTCAGTTCTTTGGACAGCAATTGTGTGGCCACGCCAACGGCGCGGGACGCATCGGTGACATAGATCACCGCGTCGTTGCTGTACTTGGGCTCGATCTTGACCGCCGTGTGAGCCTTGGAGGTGGTCGCGCCGCCGATCATCAGTGGCAGAGTAAAGCCCTGACGCTGCATTTCCCGGGCGACATGCACCATTTCATCAAGCGACGGGGTAATCAGCCCGGACAGACCGATGATGTCGCACTTCTGTTCCTTGGCTACCTGCAGGATCTTCTCTGCCGGCACCATCACGCCCAGATCGACGATGTCATAGCCGTTGCAGCCCAGAACCACGCCGACAATGTTCTTGCCGATGTCATGCACGTCGCCCTTGACCGTGGCCATGAGGATTTTGCCTTTGGCTTCGGGTTTATCGCCTTTTTCCAGCTCGATGAACGGGATCAAGTGGGCCACGGCCTGTTTCATCACGCGTGCCGATTTAACCACCTGTGGCAGGAACATTTTTCCCGAGCCAAACAGGTCGCCGACAATGTTCATGCCGGACATCAGCGGACCTTCGATCACTTCGATCGGGCGCTTGAACGACTGCCGTGACTCTTCGGTGTCTTCGACGATGTGGGTGGTGATGCCTTTGACCAGTGCGTGTTCCAGGCGCTTGTTGACTTCCCAGCCACGCCACTCTTCGGTTTCGGCTTCTTTGACGCTGCCGTCACCCTTGTACTTGTCGGCAATGGCCAGCAGGGCGTCGGTACCGTTTGGCGTGCGGTTGAGGACGACGTCTTCCACACAGTCGCGCAATTCGGCCGGTATCTGGTCGTAGATCTCCAGTTGCCCGGCGTTGACGATACCCATGCTCAAGCCGTTGCGGATCGCATACAGCAAAAACACCGAGTGAATCGCCTCGCGTACCGGATTGTTGCCACGGAACGAGAACGATACGTTGGACACGCCACCGGAGGTCAGGGCGTGGGGCAGGTTGTCGCGAATATAGGCGCAGGCGTTGATGAAATCGACGGCGTAGTTGTTGTGCTCTTCGATACCGGTGGCAATGGCGAAGATGTTCGGGTCAAAAATGATGTCTTCAGGCGGGAAGCCGACATCGTTGACCAGGATGTCGTAGGAGCGCTTGCAGATTTCTCTCTTGCGCTTCTCGGTGTCGGCCTGGCCGTCTTCATCGAACGCCATCACCACCACGGCGGCGCCATAGCGTTTGCACAGTTTGGCGTGATGGATGAACTGCTCCACGCCTTCCTTCATGCTGATGGAGTTGACGATACCCTTGCCCTGAATGCACTTGAGGCCGGCTTCGATCACTTCCCATTTGGAGGAGTCGATCATGATCGGAACGCGGGAAATGTCCGGTTCGCCAGCAATCAGATTGAGGAAGGTCACCATCGCCTTCTTCGAATCGAGCATGCCCTCGTCCATGTTGATGTCGATCACCTGAGCGCCGGCTTCGACCTGCTGCAAGGCGACTTCAAGGGCTTCGGTGTAGTTATCTTCACGGATCAGCCGGGCAAAACGCGCAGAACCAGTGATATTGGTACGCTCGCCAACGTTGATGAACAACGAACTGCGATCAATGGTGAACGGTTCCAGGCCGGACAGGCGACAGGCTTTAGGGATGTCCGGAATAGCTCGCGGCGGGTACTTGCTCACCGCATTGGCGATGGCCTTGATGTGCGCAGGCGTGGTCCCACAGCAGCCACCGACGATATTGAGAAAGCCACTCTGGGCGAACTCTTCGATGATTGCTGCTGTCTGTGCTGGCTCTTCGTCGTATTCACCAAAGGCGTTCGGCAAACCGGCGTTCGGGTGCGCCGAAACGTAAGTGCCGGCCTTGTTCGACAGCTCTTCCAGGTATGGACGCAAATCGCTGGCGCCCAGCGCGCAGTTCAAACCCACCGAAATGGGTTTGGCGTGGCTGACCGAGTTCCAGAACGCTTCGGTGGTTTGTCCGGACAATGTGCGGCCCGAGGCATCGGTGATGGTCCCGGAGATCATGATCGGCAATTCAAAGCCGACTTCTTCGAACACGCCCTGCACGGCGAAAATTGCGGCCTTGGCATTGAGGGTGTCGAAAATCGTCTCGATCAGGATCAGATCGGCGCCGCCCTCGATCAAGCCGTGAGTGGCTTCGGTGTAGTTTTCCACCAACTGATCGAAGGTCACGTTGCGGTAACCGGGGTTGTTCACGTCTGGCGACAGCGAGCAGGTGCGGCTGGTCGGGCCGAGAACGCCGGCAACGAAGCGCGGCTTGTTGGGCGTTTCCAGGGTTTTAGCGTCAGCGACCTTGCGGGCGAGGCGGGCACCTTCTACGTTCAACTCATAGGCCAACGCTTCCATGCCGTAATCGGCTTGGGAAACCTGGGTGGCGTTGAAGGTGTTGGTTTCGAGAATGTCCGCACCAGCGTCCAGATAGGCCTTTTCGATGGCCCCAATCACGTCCGGACGACTGAGAATCAGCAGGTCGTTGTTGCCTTTGACATCACTTGGCCAGTCGGCGAAGCGTTTGCCACGGTAGTCCTCTTCCTCCAGCCGGTAGCTCTGGATCATTGTGCCCATGCCACCATCGAGAATCAGAATGCGCTCTTTGAGGGCTTGCTGGAGAGCGTGGAGGCGAGCGCTGCGGTCGGACATAGGACTACCTGGAAAGGCCAATACAGAAGGTCCGAGATAATAGCAAACCTGCGCGCTTTTAGTGAGAGGAGGGCATTCTCATGAATATCGCTCATGTTGGAGGGCGTAAGCCACTGTAGAATCTCCGCGCTTTAATGGTCGGGACACTGGACATGCCACATCGCGTACTCGCAAGCCTCTTTTTGCTGCTCCTGTGCAGTGGGGTACGTGCGCAAGATTCTGGGTTGAACCTTCCTTCGTCTATTTCCTACACCCGAGACGTGCAGCCGATCTTTACTGAGAAGTGTGTCGCCTGCCATGCCTGTTATGACGCCGCGTGCCAGCTCAACCTGGGCAGCGCCGAAGGGGCGCTACGTGGGGCGTCGAAAGTTCAGGTGTATAACGGCAGGCGCAGCGAAGCCGAGGCAACTACCCGTCTTTATTACGATGCCCACAGCGTCACGGCCTGGCAGCATAAAGGCTTCTATTCGGTGCTTGATGCGCAAGGCAGTCAGGCGGCACTGATGGCGCGGATGCTTGAGCTCGGCCATAAAACGCCGCTGACGCCCTATGCCAAAGTCCCTGCCGAGATCGTTCTGGGGATGGGCCGAGATAATCAATGCCCGATGCCGGCTGAGTTCGAAGCCTATGCCGGCAATCATCCCAAGGAAGGCATGCCGCTGGCAGTGACCGGTTTGACCGAGCCTCAGTATCAAACCTTGCGGCGCTGGTTGGCGGCGGGTGCACCGATCGATGAACAGGCGCTGGCCCCCAGCGCCAGCGAGACACTGCAGATTACACAGTGGGAAGACATGCTCAACGCCCGCGGCGCCAAGGAAGGGTTGGTGGCACGGTGGTTATACGAGCATCTGTTCCTGGCGCACATTTATTTTGAAGGCGGCGAGCCGGGGCATTTCTTTCAGTGGGTTCGTTCGCGTACGCCCAGTGGTCAGCCCATCGACCTGATCAATACTCGACGGCCTAACGATGATCCTGGCACCGACGTGTATTACCGCTTGTGGCCGGTACAAGGGGTGATCGTGCATAAGACCCACATCACGTACCCCATGAGCCCAGGCAAAATGGCGCGGGTCAAAGAGCTGTTCTACAGCGGTGACTGGACTGTCAGCGCTTCGCCTGGCTACGGCCCACGGCACCGCGCCAATCCGTTCGACACGTTTCAGGCCATTCCAGCCCAGGCGCGTTATCAGTTCATGCTCGACAACGCCGAGTACTTCATTCGCACCTTTATCCGTGGTCCGGTATGCCGTGGGAATATCGCCAGTGATGTCATTCGCGATAATTTCTGGGCTCTTTTTCAGGATCCGGCACATGATCTGTACCTCACGGATGCGGCTTATCGCGACAAGGCCACGCCACTGTTGTCGATGCCCGGCCAGATCGACGACGTTGGCAGCGTGTTGACCCTGTGGCACTCCTATCGCGACAAGCGCAATGAGTACGAAGCGCTACGCAGCAAGACCTATGCTCAGGCGCCAGCACCCGGTTGGTCGACCTTATGGGCCGGTAACGACAACGCCTTGCTGTCGATTTTTCGTCACTACGACAGCGCGTCCGTCAATAAAGGGTTGATCGGCGAAATCCCGCAGACGATGTGGCTGTTCGACTTTCCCATCCTTGAGCGCACCTACTACCAGCTCGCGGTCAACTTCGACGTATTCGGCAACGTTGCGCACCAGGCACAGACCCGGTTGTATTTCGACCTGATCCGCAACGGTGCCGAGCAGAACTTTCTGCGGCTGATGCCGGCTGACTCGCGCGATGAGATATTGAGCGACTGGTACCAGGAAGGCGGCAAAGTGAAGATGTGGCTGGACTATCAAGGCATCGACGATGACACGCCGAGCGGTCTTAAACTCAATGAAAAAGACCCCAAGCGTGATTTCGCCCTTCAGTTGCTGGTGCGCTATGGCAACTTGAATGGCCGGCCGGACCCGATCAACCGCTGCAGTGGCGCGTACTGTGCCCGGCAAACCCTGGCGCCCGAATTGCGCTACGCCGAACAGGCCCTGAGTCGCCTGACGTCTCGCCCGGCGGCGGGTTTACAGGTGATCGCCCAGTTACCGGAAGCAAGCATGCTCCGAATCCAGGCCAGCGATGGTAAGCGCGAGCTCTACAGCCTGCTGCGCAACCGTGCACACAGTAACGTCGCCTTTATGCTGGGTGAGGAGTCCCGCTATCAGCCGGGGCTGGACACCCTGACCCTCTACCCCGGCGTGCTGAGCAGTTACCCTAACTTCATGTTCAATATTCCTGCTGTGCAGGTGCCCGCGTTTGTCCGCGCCATGGAGCAGGCGCGGGACGCTGATGCGTTCGAAAAAATCGTTCAGCGCTGGGGCATTCGCCGGAGCAATCCTCAGTTCTGGTTCTATTTTCATGACCTGACACGCTATATCCAGGAGACCGAGCCGGTTGAGGCGGGTGTGCTGGACATGAACCGCTACGAGAATCTGTAGCCGTTCTTTAAACGGCTACGCAGGTAAGCCCGCGAAGCCGACGACACGCTCTGTTTGAGCTGAACACCTTGATAAACATGGCCCGCAGCCATCTACCAGTCATCAATCCCGCGCAACCTTTTCGCCCTTATCGCGGTCCGACGTATCGAGACGACCTGAAGTAGCCGTTTATTCGGGGTCCTTGATGTTGATTTGAAAACAGGTGAGTTGCGGATGTTGATTTCGGTTCAAGCCCTGCGGGCACTCGCCGCGTGGGTCGTTGTGTGTCACCACTTTATGCAGATTTTCTTTGATTTTCATGCCAAAGGCCCCGTAGGGCAGTTCTTCGTCGACAGGGGGGCGGTAGGGGTCGATATTTTCTTCGTGATCAGTGGGCTGGTGATCTACCTGTCCACGCAAAACAAAGACATGCCGGCTGGACGCTTCATGGTCAATCGGATCATCCGTATCGTCCCGGCATATTGGGTCTACACGGCCGCCATGGGGTTGCTGTTGGTAGTCGCCAGCCCGCTATTGCCGCATCAAGTGATCAGTTGGCAGAACTTCATTCTTTCCCTGTTATTCATCCCTTCTGAAAACCCCGGCGGTTACGGCATGTACCCGACGTTGAACGTGGGCTGGACGCTGAATTATGAAATGTTCTTCTATCTGCTGTTCTCACTGGTGTTTTTGGTCCATCAACGTCATCGGCCATTGGTTGTCGCAGCCGCATTGTTCGCGGTGAGTGAGGTGTTGACCCGTTACGGCTGGATCAGCCATTTCTACCGCAACGACATTGTGTACGAGTTTCTGCTGGGCATCGGCATCGGCATTATCTACAGCCGCGGCTGGATTACTCCCCGGCTATGGCTACCGCTGCTGGCGATTGCCGGGGCCTTTGTCACCATTTATCACTTGCCACCGGCACAACGGTTTATGAACTGGGGGCTGCCCAGCGCGTTGATTGTCGTCGCCTGTATCTCACTGGAACCATACTTTCAGGGCAATCGATTATTCAAGGTGCTGGGCGACTGTTCCTACTCGGTGTATTTACTCCACGTATTGGTTCTTTACGGCGGATGGCTGGCGTCTGAACGCTATGGGCTCAATCCATATGCGGTGTTTGCCGTGTGTGTACCATTGATTGCGGTCGGAGCCTGGGGCAGCTACGAATTTATCGAAAAAGGACTTTATCTACGCCTCAAAGGCTGGCTGGACAAGCGAAGGGCGCTGGGCGAAGCGGTCGCTCTTTCCCGACATAATTACTAGGACTTTGTGCGGCGCGAATGATTGGCGTAAACTGCGCCCACGTCTGCGAGGAATTTTCATGACCGCTATTACTATTACCGATGCCGCCCACGACTATCTGGCCGATTTGCTTGAAAAGCAGAACACTCAGGGCATCGGCATCCGCGTGTTTATTACCCAGCCTGGCACCCAATACGCTGAGACCTGCATTGCTTATTGCAAGCCGGGCGAAGAGAAACCAGAAGACAAGGCCATTGGCCTGAAAAGCTTCACTGCCTGGATCGACTCCTTCAGCGAAGCGTTTCTGGATGATGCGGTTGTCGATTATGCCACCGACCGAATGGGCGGCCAGCTGACCATCAAGGCGCCAAACGCCAAAGTGCCGATGGTCAATGCCGACAGCCCGATCAACGAACGCATCAATTATTACCTGCAAACCGAGATCAATCCGGGTCTGGCCAGCCATGGCGGCCAGGTTTCGCTGATTGATGTGATTGAAGAGAACGACGAAAATATCGCCGTGCTGAAGTTCGGTGGCGGTTGCCAAGGCTGCGGCCAGGCTGACGTGACCTTGAGAGAAGGAATCGAGCGCACTCTGCTTGAGCGTATTCCTGAGCTTAACGGTGTGCGGGACGTTACTGACCACACGCAAAAAGAAAACGCCTACTACTAAGTCGGGCGTCTCTACGCGATAAAACAGCTGCAAAAAAATGCCTCGACGGGTTCGAGGCATTTTTTTTGCGTGCTGCCGGTGCCTGGGTTAGCCGGCCTTGGCGCAACCGGCAGGATTGAACACGCGCTGGCTTGAAGCCGGACTCTTGAGCAGTGCAGCCCCGGTGCGTGCCGGACGTGGCAGAAGTTGCCCGGAGCAATTGGGGCAGCGACCGCCCAGACGGTCGTGCGCGCAATCGCTGCAGAAGGTGCATTCAAACGAGCAAATCAACGCGTCCAGACTGTCGCCAGGCAGGTCGCGGTCGCAGCATTCACAGCTCGGGCGAAGTTCAAGCATAGGAGTGACCTCGTTCGCAGGTGTTTGGGGAAAGGAAAGCTTCGGCAACAATGCCAAACACTACGGGCTCTTGGCAATCAGGGCCGGTATAGATGCGCATGTCCGGCCCGATAGAGCGACGATTCGGCGAACTGGTCATTGGCCAATACCCTGCCTACCAGAATCAATGCCGTGCGGCGAAACCCTTTGGCGTGAACTTTCTCCTGGATGTCGGCCAGGGTGCCCAGTACCCAATCCTGATCCGGCCAACTGGCGCGATGGACCACCGCAATCGGGCAGTCAGCGCCGTAGTGAGGGGTCAGTTCGGCGACAATTTTTGCCAGGTTCTTGACCCCCAGATGAATCGCCATGGTCGCCCGATGCTGCGCCAGGCTGGCCAGTTCCTCGCCCGCAGGCATGGAGGTTTTATCGGCGTAGCGGGTCAGGATCACGCTCTGGGAAATATCCGGCAGCGTCAGTTCGGTGCCCAGCAATGCGGCGCAGGCAGCAGTGGCGGTAACGCCGGGGATGATTTCGAAGGGGATATCCAGTTCGCGCAGGTAACGAATCTGCTCGCCAATCGCGCCGTACAGACTGGGATCACCAGAGTGCACCCGAGCGACATCTAAGCCTTGTTCATGAGCGGATTTCATCGCGGCAATGAT
The DNA here is from genome assembly GCF_056680355.1 of Pseudomonas sp. ASL8. Lineage (NCBI taxonomy): Bacteria > Pseudomonadati > Pseudomonadota > Gammaproteobacteria > Pseudomonadales > Pseudomonadaceae > Pseudomonas > Pseudomonas sp. ASL8. Next base: position 4,376,330 of record NZ_CM155278.1, read on the forward strand.
CTGTTCCAGGTGCAACTCGGCACTATTGATCACCTGTACCGCCTGATGCCCTTCAAGGACAGCGGTCGGCACCAGTGAGCCGGCGTAGATGATCACCGGGCAACTGCGGATCAGACGCTGGCCTTTGACCGTGATCAGTTCCGGGTCGCCGGGGCCTGCGCCGATAAAAAAAACGGTCATGGGTGCTCCAGAATCCAGCCTTAGGCTTTTGAGTGGGTGTGAAAACAGGCAGATTATCGACGATCGGGTACGTCGCCGGCCAAGGCAAATGTCGCGTGCTGGTTTTTCTGCCGGGTGATCAGTAATTCGCCATGACGCCCACCAAGGCGCTGTAACAGCGCCAACGCACTGCTTTCGGCTACGCCGTAGCAACCTGTATGGGCGAACGCGATGGCAGAACGATGACTGAGCTGCGCGTCGAAACCGCTCAACTCTGCTGCACTGAAAAACACCAGTGGCAGACCCAGATGCTCTGCCAGCGCCAACAAACCCGGCTCAGAACGTTTCAGGTCAATGGAGGCGAGGGCAGTGATGGCTTCAACTTTCAGCCCATGATTCTGCAAAGCCTGTTCAATCAATTCGAGTAGCAGGCTTGCAGGGCAACCGCGCTGGCAGCCGAGGCCGACCACCAGGGTCGGCACCGAGTGCTGTCGGGTCATGCGCGGTGATTGACGTGCTGGGCGTTCAATTCATGATTATTGCGGCGGAACAGCCATGCGCTGATCAGGCCCAAGGCGATCCAGAACAGCGCATTGGTCAACAGCGAGGCGATCTTGAACTGAGCTTCCAGCGCTTCAGGGGCGAGGCTCTCATGCACGTCCGGTTGTGGTGCGCCAATCACGTGTGGCACCAGCAGGATCGCTATCCCCAGCATCTTCAGCAACCAATGCTTGCTGAACACGATCAGCGCCAAGGCGACGGCGGTAGAAGCTGCCGTGCTCGCCCACCAGATTTGTCGCTGAACCAGATCAGCCGCCGCAGTCCCCGGCAGCTCAGGTGGCAGGCCCAGGGTCGGAGCGAGAACGAACACGGCAAAACCGGCCAGCCCCCACAGTATCCCCTGAGACGTACGGCCCGGCGCACGCAGGGTGTAAAGCCCCGCGAGCATCAATGCAAAACCGACTGCGACCACCAGATTGCCCCCGGTGGTGGACACGACACGCTGCCAGCCGTCTTGAGGTTCCCATGCCTCGGCGTCGTGAACGTGCCCAGCGCCTTCAGCATGCTCATGGACGTGTTCTGTCGGCGCCTTTTCATAGGTCTCCGCTTGCAGAATCAGCGGCGCAACCCAGAAGCTTTGCAGCAGCGTCAACAACAGTGCGGCGAACAGACCCGTGAACCCGGCTGTTTGAGCGATACGCTTGAACATGGCGGCAGGTCTCAATGGCAAGGGAAGGCAGAGCTGTGGCGGGTATCGTGCGCCGCGTTGTGGACGGCATTGATATGCGAGAAACCGGCGAAGTAGACCAGGAATGCACCCAGCAGGAGGGCGCTGACGGCAGCCGTCAGGCGTCGGGTCTGAGTGGAGGTGGTTGTAGCTGAGTGGCTGATAGTGCTGATCGACATGGCGCTTCCCTCAAGTGTCTGCAAGTAGGCAAGCGCATGGAAACCCCACTGACAGGCGTCAGTAGAGGTTCAACAGCGCCCGCCCACCGCGGGTTTGTTAGGTCATTTGTCGGGCCGGTCTCCGGGCTTGCGAGGGGTCTGTGTAGCCTGACCATCAAGAATCACCTTCCCATGCCGGACTGCTGGCACAGTGGATCTGACTCTTCACTCGCTTACCGTTGCGGGGGCAGCGCCGGACTTGCTTATGCCTATTGGCATGAAGCGCACCGGTTTCCCGTTTCACCCTGTGAAGGGCACCCGAAACAAGGCCGTAGGAAAACATGAGCACGCACAGGAGTCAATCCAGAGCATCTGCGGCTTAGCCGGTGATTGACCTGCCCGCAGCCACTGCGTAGCCTTGCTCGTTCGAGGTGCTCCGGTATTGCACGGAGCTAAAAGGGAACGCGGTTCAAGCCGCGGCTGCCCCCGCAACTGTAAACGGTCATGTTCATTGCACTGCCACTGCACGCGTGCGGGAAGGCGCAATGAACGCGTACTGGACGCTTTTTTATAGGCCGCCAACACGCCACCGTCAGCCAGGAGACCTGCCTCGAAACAAGATTCTCACTACAACCGGGCGGGGTGATCCGGTGGCGAATTGATCTGCGTGCATGTGCTACGTGGTTATCGTCCTGTTTGCCCGCCGCTTTGCCAAAGGGCATCCGATGAAATCACTGGCCAAACTTCCCGTCACTATCGTTACCGGTTTCCTCGGGTCGGGTAAAACCACGTTGCTGCGGCACATTCTCGACAACGCCGAAGGTCGGCGCATCGCGGTGATCGTCAACGAATTCGGCGAACTGGGCATCGATGGCGACATCCTCAAGCAATGCACCATTGGCTGCACCGAAGAAGAAGCCAACGGTCGTGTGTATGAGTTGGCCAACGGTTGCCTGTGCTGCACGGTTCAGGAAGAGTTCTTCCCGGTCATGCGCGAATTGGTTGCCCGTCGCGGCGACCTGGATCACATCCTGATTGAAACCTCTGGCCTGGCGCTGCCAAAACCCTTGGTCCAAGCGTTTCAGTGGCCAGAAATTCGTAACGCCTGCACGGTCGATGCGGTGATTACCGTGGTCGACAGCCCTGCAGTGTTGGCAGGCACGTTCGCTGCATTCCCGGATCAAGTCGACGCACAGCGCAAACTCGACCCGAACCTTGACCATGAGTCGCCACTGCACGAATTGTTCGCCGATCAACTCGCGAGCGCGGATCTGGTTATCCTCAATAAAGCCGACATGCTCGATGCGGCAGGCCTGGCGACCGTCCGCACTGAAGTCTCCGAAGAACTGCCACCTGCGGTCAAAGTGATCGAAGCCAGCAGCGGTCGTCTGCCCATCAGCGTGTTGCTGGGGCTGGGCGCTGAGTCGGAGGTGCATATCGATAGTCGCCGCACCCACCATGACCATCACGAAGGCGATGACCATGACGACCATGACCATGATGCTTTCGATTCTATCTCGATCAAATTGCCACAGGCCGACGAAAGCCTGTTGCTGGACGCCTTGACGCAACTGGTGGTGCAGCACGGTATTTTGCGGGTCAAAGGTTTCGCGGCGATTCCGGGCAAGCCGATGCGCTTGCTGATTCAAGGCGTCGGGACGCGGTTTGACAAGCATTTCGACCGTGCCTGGCGTGCCGAGGAAGAACGCGCGACCCATCTGGTATTGATTGGTCAGGAACTCGACGCCAGCGTTCTCGAAGCCCAACTGCACGCAGCGGTTGCCGGCTGACCCATGCATTTACTGAGAACCCAGCCTGGCGGCTTTGTACCTGACGACAGCATCGCTGATCTGGGGCAAACCCCGGCCGAGCTGGTGATTCTCTGCAGCGGCGATTCACATTTGGCGTTGCTCGCCGAGGCGGCGCAACAGTTGCCTGAGGATTACCCCAGTCTGCGTCTGGCCAACCCGATGCAAGTGCAAAATCACGCGTCAGTGGACATGTACGTCGATCAAGTGCTGCGTCATGCCAAGGTCATCCTGATTTCCCTGCATGGCGGCATTGGGTATTGGCGCTATGGCGTCGAGCGTCTGGTGGAGCTTGCCGGACGGGGGGTGCAGCTTATTCTGGTGCCGGGCGATGATCGTCCGGACCCGGAGTTGAGCGGCTTGAGCACTGTTGCCGCCGAAGAAGGCGAGCGGCTCTGGCATTTTCTTCGCCAGGGCGGCATGCACAACGCGCTTGAGCTGTATCGTTGTTTGGCAAACTGTTGGCTGGGCCGCGATTATCCTTGGGCAGAGCCTCAGGCTTTGCCACGTACCGCGATCTACCATCCGCACAAGGCCAATGCGGAGCTGAGTGACTGGCAGGCCGATTGGCACGCTGCTCAGCCCGTTGTGGCGTTGTTGTTCTATCGATCCCACCTGCAAGCGGCCAACACCGGCTTTGTCGACGTGTTCTGCGCCCGTTTGCAGGCACAGGGTTTGAATCCTTTACCCATCGCGGTCGCCAGCCTGAAAGAACCGGGCTGCCTGACGGTGGTGGAAGACCTGCTTGATGAGGTCGGTGCCGCGCTCATCCTGAATACCACCGGCTTCGCTCAATCCAGCCCGGAAGCCCCCCATGTGCGACCGTTTCGGCGCAATGTTCCGGTGATCCAGGCCATTTGCGCCCAGGACAATGAACCTGCGTGGTCCGCCAGCGAGCAAGGGCTGGGTCCACGGGACCTGGCGATGCACATCGCGTTGCCCGAGCTGGATGGGCGGATCATCAGCCGGCCGATCAGTTTCAAGGATCTGGCCTGGCACAGCGAGCGCAGCCAATCCGACGTGGTGTGTTATCGCGCCCAGCCCGAGCGCATGGATTTTGTTGCCGAGCTGGCGCGACGCTGGATTGACCTGGCGCGCCTGCCCAATCAACACAAGCGCGTCGCGTTGATCCTCGCCAATTACCCCACCCGCGACGGTCGGATCGGTAATGGCGTTGGTTTGGACACCCCAGCCGCCGCCTTGAATATTTTGCGTGCGTTGCAGGCCGAGGGTTATCCGCTGGCGCCGTTGCCTGAAAGCGGCACCGCCTTGATCCACGCGTTGCTTGGCGGTGTCACCAATGACCTGGACAGCATCGATCTGCGCCCGTGTCAGCAGAGCATGGGGCTGGACGAATATCAGGCTGCGTTCGATGACTTGCCTGTAGCCAATCGCGAGGCAGTAACCGCCCGCTGGGGCGCGCCGCAGGGCGACCCAATGTTTCGCTCCGGAAGGATGATGGTTGCGGGGCTGCGTTTTGGCCTGACGTTCATTGGCATTCAACCCGCTCGGGGTTATCAAGTGGACGCCAGTGCGGTCTATCACGACCCGGACCTGGTGCCGCCCCATGGTTATCTGGCGTTTTACTTCTGGTTGCGCAAAGTCTACGGCGCCCATGCTGTGGTGCATGTGGGTAAGCACGGCAATCTTGAATGGTTGCCGGGCAAAGGTGTCGGCCTGTCGCAAAATTGCTGGCCGGACGCAGTATTGGGTGCGATGCCGAACATCTACCCATTCATCGTCAACGACCCGGGTGAGGGCGCCCAGGCCAAGCGCCGCACCCAGGCAGTGATCATCGATCACTTGATGCCGCCACTGACCCGGGCCGAAACCTACGGTCCGCTGCGTGATCTGGAAGTGCTCGCCGATGAGTATTACGAAGCGCAGTTGCTCGATCCGCGTCGCGCTGGAGAACTGCAACGAGACATCCTCAAGTTGGTGCGTGAAACCCGGATCGATCGTGAACTGCAACTGGACGAAGCGCTCAACGCCGATGCGGATGCTGCCCTCTGGTTGCCGCGTCTGGACACCTACCTGTGTGATCTGAAGGAATCGCAGATCCGCGATGGCCTGCATATTTTCGGCGAATCGCCCAGTGGACGTCTGCGCATCGACACCTTGCTCGCGTTGCTACGGATTCCTCGTGGCGATGGCCGTGGCGCACAATCGAGTCTGTTGCGCGCCCTGAGCAAAGCTTTCGAACTGAACTTCGACCCTCTGGACTGCGTGCTGTCAGAGCCTTGGAGTGGGCCTCGCCCCGCGTCACTGTTGGATATCAGCGCCGAACCTTGGCGCACGGCGGGTGATACGCGTGAGCGGCTGGAGTTGTATGCAGCGTGGCTGATCGAGCAGGTGTTAATGCTAACGCCAGTCAGTGAATTGACTGGAAACAATGACTTGGCACTCATTCTTGATAATTTAAGCGAAGTTGTTGCGCCACGGCTGGATGCCTGCGGTCCTGCGGAGATGCAGGGTTTACTGGACGCTTTGAGCGGTCGATTCGTTCCGGCAGGGCCCAGCGGTGCCCCCAGCCGTGGGCGCCTGGATGTACTGCCTACCGGGCGTAATTTCTTTTCCGTGGACGTGCGTAATCTGCCAACCACGACCGCGTGGCGCATCGGTTTTCAATCGGCGAACCTGCTGCTGGAGCGGCACTTGCAGGATCACGGCGATCACCTGCGTCAGCTGGGTCTGTCCGTCTGGGGTACCGCGACCATGCGCACCGGCGGTGACGATATTGCCCAGGCCATGGCCCTGATGGGTGTCCGTCCGGTCTGGGCCACGGGCAGCCAGCGGGTCGACGACTTTGAAATTTTGCCCCTGAGCCTGCTCGACCGGCCTCGGGTAGACGTGACATTGCGCGTCTCCGGATTTTTCCGCGATGCGTTCGCCAACCTGATTCGCCTGTTCGATGCTGCGGTTCAAGCGGTCGCCGCCCTTGATGAACCGGACGACTTCAATCCACTGGCGGCCAAAGTGCGCGAAGAGCGCCAGGCGTTCGAGAGCAGCGGCTTGAGTGCCGACGATGCCGCACGACAGGCCGGTTGGCGCATTTTCGGCGCCAAGCCGGGCGCTTATGGTGCCGGCGTGCAAGGCGCTATCGACGGGCGCTTGTGGCAAAGTCGCGAAGATCTGGCCGAGGTCTACCTGAACTGGGGCGGCTACGCGTATGGGGGCGCTGATGAAGGCACGCCAGCGCGCGAGCGTTTTGCTCAGCGATTGTCCCAAGTACAAGCCGTGCTGCAGAACCAGGACAATCGCGAGCATGACCTGCTCGACTCCAATGACTATTACCAGTTTCAGGGTGGCATGCTCGCGGCGGTGGAAAGCCTCAGCGGGCAGCAAGCCGCGAGCTACCACGGCGATCACAGTCAGCCGGACTTGCCGAAAATTCGTACCCTCAAAGAAGAGTTGAACCGGGTCGTACGCGCGCGCGCGGCCAACCCGAAGTGGATTGAAGGGGTCAAGCGCCATGGTTACAAAGGCGCGTTCGAGATGGCCGCGACGGTGGACTTCCTGTTTGCTTTCGACGCCACCACGCATTTGATTGATGATCACCAATACGCATTGCTGGCCGATGCCTATTTGTTGGACCCTTCGACCCGTGCATTCATTGAGCAGCACAACCCTGATGCGCTACGCGATATCACCGAACGCATGCTGGAAGCTCAGCAGCGTGGGTTATGGGAGGCGCCGGGTGAGTACCGCCAGGCGCTGGAAAACCTGCTGCTGGACATAGAAGAACACTGATGATTTTCGAGAGACGAGCATGAGCGATATCCCGCATTTCCCATTGGCTGCGGTGGTCGGTGCCGAAGAGCTGAAACTGGCGCTGTGCCTGACAGCGATCGACCCCAGGATTGGCGGCATCCTGATCGAAGGCCCGCGCGGTATGGCCAAGTCAACGCTTGCGCGTGGTCTGGCTGATTTGCTGGCCAGCGGGCAATTTGTCACATTGCCGCTGGGGGCGACAGAGGAGCGCCTGGTGGGCACGCTGGACCTGGACGCGGTCCTCGGAGAAGGCCGGGCGCAGTTCTCGCCAGGTGTGTTGGCCAAAGCTGATGGCGGCGTGCTGTATGTCGACGAGGTCAATCTGCTGGCCGACCATCTGGTCGATTTGCTGCTGGATGTCGCGGCCAGCGGGACCAACATTGTCGAGCGCGATGGCATCTCCCATCGTCATCCTGCGCGGTTTGTCCTGATTGGGACGATGAACCCGGAAGAGGGCGAGCTGCGCCCGCAATTGCTGGATCGCTTCGGTTTGAACGTAGTGTTGAGTGGCCCTACGGTCCCGGCCGAGCGTGGAAAAATCATTCGCCGGCGACTGGATTTCGATGCTGATCCCGTTGCGTTCTGTGAGCTGTGGGCGGATCAGCAGAGCGCCTTGAAACAGCGTTGCGAACAGGCGCGCGCGCTGCTGCCGACAGTCCCCCTGGACGATCAGGCACTTGGGCAGATTACCGAGCGCTGTTTTGCTGCGGGTGTGGACGGGTTGCGTGCGGATTTGGTCTGGCTGCGCGCGGCACGAGCTCATGCCGCCTGGCGCGGTGCCTGGCAGATCACGGCTGAGGATATCGATGCGGTCGCTGAATTTGCCCTGCGTCATCGCCGTAGCATCAGCGCGCCATCCGCAAAAGCTCCGCCGCCTGCCGAGGCGCCGCTACCACCGACCCCGCCGCAAACAACGTCTGGCAATACCCCTCCTGACGAGCAGAGTGAGAGTCTGGAAGGTGGGCAGGGCAGTTGGGGCGAGATGCCTGCGCAGGCGATGCCTGTCGGTATGCGCCGCGAAGTGCCGAGCTGGCCAAAAAAGCCGTAGGCATCCGCCCTCATTCGACACCGGGGGCGGATGCCACGCCTCAGCCAGGAAGACTCAGTGGCGGCAGAACCGGTGCGGCCCGCGCCGGGTCCGATGGCGCCATCGATTGGTTGCCGACCCTGTTGCGCGGCCGCCCGAAACGGCGCAAAGACCTGATTCGAAAGCCGCGCAGCAGTCGCCCTCAGGCGCTATGGCTGGTCATTGTCGATGCATCAGCCTCGACCCGGCGACATCAGGCCTTGAGTCAGGCCAAAGGCCTATTGAGTCAGCTGTTCGACGATGCTTACCGTCGCCGCGTCCGCCTGGCATTGCTCACCGCCAGCGGCAATACCCCGCACTGGCAACATCAAGGCCTCAAAGCATCCGCCGCATTACAGCCCTGGCTTAACGCACTGGGCGCGGGGGGTGGCACGCCGCTGCTCGACGCACTGGAACAAGCTGCACACTGGCTCACCTTGCGTCAAAAACAACACCCGACCGAACAGCAACGCCTGCTGCTATTGACCGATGGCCGGATCAAGGCTCTGCCGGTTGTGCCTGAGCTGAGTTGCCCGAGCCTGCTGATAGACATAGAGCAGGGTCCGATTCGCCTGGGGCGAGCGGTGCAACTGGCCTCAGCGTTAGGGGCTGAGTATTGTCATATTGAATCGTTAACTCGGGTTCGCTGAACACTAAATAAGCACGGTTCTGCAGTGTTTTCAGAGACGAGTTACTTCAATTCACTCTGGCATGGTCCAGGGCATCAGGCGGTAGCCTTCCTGACTGATTTCGGCCCGGGCTTGCTCCAACAGACTTTCCAGCTGAGCAGGGTCGCTATAGGTGCTGCTTGGGATCTGTTTGCGTCCGATTCGGGTGTTGGTGCGATCGATAACGGTCAGGCTGAGTTCGCCGTTACCGTCTTGCGGTGCCCAAGCGACGCATTGAAAGGGTTCGAAGGCATGACCAGCGATCAAAAGGGCTTCGTTAAAGCGCAGTGGGGTGTTCATGGTCGTTTCTCTCCGTGCCCAAATAAATTCAATCGACGCCGAGGGGTGGGCTTACCGTTCGGCTGGTTACTTGTACTGATGACGCAAGAGGTCATGTAAGTCACAACGGTCTGTCGATAATTTAATAATTCCCTACCAACGGTACCCTTGCCGCCTGCCGCGCATCGGCGACGTCTTTGCAGAACATCGTCAGTGCGCATAATTAGTAGACTGAATAGTTGAATGAATCGTCTGATTTTTTTAGTTCTTTTTGGAATGACACTTATAGTTAAACGGTACAAGCGAGTGTCAAATTTTTGCTAATGTAACAGCCAGCTTTGCCAACTTACTGTTTATAAAACGATTTCTAAATATTGGCGCCAAGGAACCTCTATGCATGAATCGGCTCCACTACGTCGCCTATTGGTCGTCGACCCTTGCGATGATTGCCATCGTTTGATTCCCGCTCTCCGTGAGGCTGGCTGGGACGTGCACAGCAGTACCCTTGAATTAGCCGCAGAACAAACCTGTGACGTCGGTTTGATCCGCCTGATGCCTTACCATGTCGAACACCCTGAAGCAGTCAAGGAGTTGATCAGCCGCAGCCATACCGAATGGATTGCGGTGCTCAGCCCCGATGAGTTGCGCCTGCAAAAGGTGGGGGATTTTGTTTGCGAGTGGTTTTTCGACTTCCATACCTTGCCGTTCGATGTTTCAAGGGTGCAAGTAACCTTGGGCCGCGCGTACGGCATGGCGAGGCTGCGCGGGCAGGGAGTGGCCCATGTGCACGAACCTGAACATGAACTGTTGGGCGAAAGCCGACCGATTCGTGAATTACGCAAGTTGTTGAGCAAACTGGCGCCGACCGAGTCTCCTGTTCTGATTCGGGGGGAAAGTGGTACTGGCAAAGAACTGGTAGCCCGGACCTTGCACCTCCAGTCCCAACGCAAAGGCAAGCCGTTCGTTGCGATCAACTGCGGTGCCATTCCTGAGCATTTGATTCAGTCCGAGCTGTTCGGTCATGAGAAAGGCGCCTTCACGGGCGCCCATCAGCGCAAAATCGGACGAATCGAAGCCGCCAACGGCGGGACACTGTTCCTTGATGAAATCGGCGATCTGCCCCTGGAATTGCAGGCCAATCTGCTGCGGTTTCTTCAGGAAAAACATATTGAGAGAGTCGGCGGACGTGAGCCGATCGCTGTCGACGTTCGTGTGTTGGCCGCCACCCACGTCGACCTTGAAGCGGCTATTCGCCAAGGGCGGTTTCGCGAAGACCTGTATTACCGCCTGAATGTCTTGCAAGTGGTCACTGCACCTTTGCGTGAGCGGCACGGAGATCTGGCGATGTTGGCCAATCATTTCGCCCACGTCTACAGCCAGGAAACGGGCCGTCGCCCACGTAGTTTCAGCCAGGATGCGCTGGTCGCCATGGGCAAGCATGACTGGCCGGGTAACGTTCGCGAGCTGGCTAATCGGGTACGGCGTGGTCTGGTGTTGGCCGAGGGGCGACAAATCGAGGCCGCTGACCTGGGGCTGGTCGGTAATCAGGAGGTCACTGCCATCATGGGCACCCTCGATGATTACAAGTCCCGTGCGGAGCGTCAGGCGTTGTGTGATGTGCTGACGCGTCACAGCGATAACCTGAGTGTTGCCGCCAAAGTATTGGGTGTGTCACGGCCGACTTTTTACAGATTGCTGCACAAACATCAGATTCGCTAATGCATTAGCCCCACTACTAAAAAACCCGCGATCATCGCGGGTTTTTTAGTTGAAGCGGCTGATAGAAGGGGTCAGAAGTAGTACGGGAATTTCAGGCTGAAGGTAAAGTCTGGCGCATCGTTAGTCAGGCCAATGGAAAGGTTGGGCACGATGGTCAGTTTGTCTGATACAGCCATGGTCATGCCAATGTTGAAGTACCCCGCATTGGCATCGCTGTTGCTGACTGTTTCCCATCCCTGACCTTGCTGTTTGATCTTGCTTTTCATTGCGATCAGGTCAGACACCGAAAACGACATGCTCATCTTCTCGTTCAGGGCGAAGGCGATACCGGCCCCGATCTGGAATGTGTCGCCCAATTTAACTTTGCCTGGGACTTTCGTGTCTTGAGTGGGGCTGATATCGCCGAATGATTCTTCCATGTTGTAGGTATAAGCGATGCTGCCGAACAGGACCGCCGGGTCGATGGTTTTGATCAGAGAGAGGCCAGGTGTCAATGACCATACGCCGTTGCCGGTCGGTAGGCTTTCAGGTGTCGAGAGGCTGTCGTTCTGACTGGACGTGTGCAACTTGATGCCGTAGGGCTCTTTGCCGGTAGGCGCTTTTAGACGCAGGGTAAAGATCGCATCCGGGGTGTCAGCGGTTTCATCAAGAAACTTATAGGCGATCCCGGCGTTGATATCGCCCAGGGTCGGATCACGTTTTTCGCTGACTTCGGAGATCTGACTTGTCGAGTTGCCGGCACCGGCTGAAGAGTAGGTGGTTTCCCGGTAAATAACGGGCACGTTGAGATCGACCTGCCAACGCTGGTCGAAGTTGTAGCGTCCGGTCAAGTCCAGGGTCCAGTTATCGGCCTTGATCTTGTCGATGCCGATATTGCCCAGAAAAATCGAATCCAGTGCCAGAAAACCATTAAGGATCAGTTGATTAGTGTCGTAGTGAGCATAGGTGATGCCGGTTTCCAGGCTAAACTTGCCTCCACCGAAAAACCCGCTGGCCTCGTCGTACAGGTTGCTCACGCTTTGTGCCGGTTGCGAGTCATCTTTAAGTGACTGACCATAAGAGCTGCCTGTCCCCGTCGTACGGCCATCGCTGCTGGCTACAGCAACGCCGCTGCCCTTGTTTGCAGGCGTCGCCGGTGAGCGCACCAGTCGTTTGGGCTGAGGCGTCGCCGGCTGATCTTCAACCTGACGGACCCGTTGTTCAAGCACCATCAGTGCCTTTTGCTGCACATCGTAACGTTGTTTCAACTCCAGAAGTTCTTGCTTCAATGTCTCGACATCAGTGTCTGTTGCTGCCTGAGTAAATGTAGCGGGCAACAGCGCACTCAAACAAACAACCGCGCGAAACGAGAACGAACGATACATAGGAATAGCCATCCCTGTTAGCTGTTTTATGAATCAGAGCGTAGATCAATAACCGGCGGACCGGAGGCTCTTTAATTGATCCAGATTACAATTCAGCGTACCCGGGGAGGGTAAATCGTTTCGTAGCACAATATTCAATTGCGTCAAGTTTTGAACTTGATTTTTTGTCCCCATTAGATTGGTCGCCTGCAGAACACCGCCCGCGGCAATACGCTGCATTGAGTCGCCCTGGTTATTGCCGGCCTGAATGGCCAACTGCACTCCACCATTACTGGACGAAACCGTCAGGCTCCCGGCGCGGTTAGCCTCCGTGATCGTTGCGCCGCTGGTCAACACCTGACCCTGGTTGGTGGTTAGAACGGGCGCCTGGCCGTTCTGCTGAACGTTGATATCAACGTTGTTGCTGGAAAGATTACCGTCGCCGGCAGTGCGTGTACTTTGCGTCACGCCTTGAAGAGCGGTGAGCCCGCCACCCCCGGTGATTGAGCCGGTACCGTCAGTAGGTGTTGAACCATCCCCCTTTTGATTGATGAGTGACACATAGAATTGCGGTTTTATTGTGTTTTGCTGCATGTGCAGTGTGGTTTGCGCGCCGAGCACATCGCCCGAGGCATTTTGCCAAGTGCTGGTCATGGTCATGCCGAAATAAACAATACGGTCCGGCATCACATAACGACCGCGTAACTGGGCCAATTCCTGATCCTTGAGTTCTATGGGGTTGAAGACCGACGTGGCATGCGTCGGCAGACTAGCAACCATGCAGGCAGCGGCCAGCCAGTGGTGGATTTTCATGTGCTGCTCCCATTGCCACTTTATTATTATTAGAAGAAATCACTTTGCAAAAAGCCAAACTCCATCAACTCTGCATCCTTGACCGGGTTAAAGGTATCCACGCGACCTCTGGCGGTTAATGGCAACGGCGGATCCAGCAGGGCGTTATGTTTGTCATACCCGGGACCGATGACCGCGAAAATAATGCCGTTCCAGCCTTTGGTGAAGTCTTCACGGGAATAGCGCTTGTGACCGAGCACGGGATCACCGATGTACACCCAATTCTTCTCAGTCTTTTGCAGCACGACGAAATGCTTGTAGCCGCGAATATCCATCAGCACCACGACCGGAATGGTCAGGCGGTCAAGGCTTTCCGAAGGAATTCGGTAGCCTCGGGCACGCATGCCGATGCTTTCGACGTAGCGTTTCATATCGAGCATGGAGAAGCCCTGTGTACGCACAAGGTCCTGGTCCGCAGTGAGGAGCATGCCTTCGATAAGCTGGTTCTCAGTCACGTCCAGCCAGTAGGCCTGACGCAACACAGTGGCCAGCGCGGCGGCGCCACAGCTAAAATCAGTTTTTTGTTCCACCAGATCGCTGAAACGCCGTTCGCGCAAGCTTTGAACGTGCTTGTAGATCAGATTGGCACCCGGTAAACCGGGGACCGCCATTTGACCTGCATGTGACAGGCCTGCAATCAACAACAGGCAGAAGAGGGCGATACTGCGCATGATCATTACGCCTTGGACGTTTGAGTCACTTCAGCAAAGTAAGACTTCCAATAACGCTTGGAAAAAGGGGTTCTCTTGCGAGAACCCCTGATTACCGTCGCACTTACATGCAGGCTTTGCAGCCTGCGGCGATGGACAGCGAGTTGCTTTGTTGGTTGCCAATGCCCGCAGAAACGTTAGCGCCGACGTTACCCGACACATTGTTCAGCGAGTTGCTCAGGGTCGCGCTGTTGGTCACAGGATTTGCCCAACCAGTAGGGGTCAACACCTGATAGGTCGCTACGCCGCTCAACTCCACAGTGCCACTTTCAGTGAAGGCCAATTTGTTTTTGTCATTGTTGTTGCGGCTGTCATTGTTGCCCCAACCGCCACCATGACTGTCGTTGTCGTAAACGTAGCCTTCCCCTTTACCTTTATAGCTGCCTGTCACATCGACGGTGGCTTTCAGGGTGGTTTTTTCGTAACTACGATCAGCATAGTTACTAACCGACGTGCCGTTGGACGTTTGGTTAGCCGACGCCGAAGCTGTTGCCACCCGACCACCGGACACTGCAATCGCCAGATTGTTTTTCTGTTGGTTGTAGTCGCCAGACGTCACGTTGATACCAATGTTGCCGGAGCTGCCATTGGCCGAGTTCGAGAGGGTGGTGGTGCTGCGGGTGGAGTAGTTGGCAGCCGTGTTACCGCTGTTGGTCTGAGTGGCACTGGATGCAGAGATCGCGCTACCGAAAATGAAGTTTTCATCGGCCGTAGCGATGGCAGCAGCGTTGTCCTGTTGGTTAGCGTCGCCGCCCGCGACGTTAATCCCCAGGTTGCCATTGGCATTGGAGCCCGAGCTATCGACCGTGGCGCTGTTTCGAGTGCCTTGGTTGAGGACCGTGTTGCCATAGCTGTTTTGTGAATCCATCACTGTTGCGGCAGAACCAGCATTGATCAGAAGCCCGAGCAGGGGGCTAGGATCATTGTTTTCATGGCCGTTGTGGTTGTTATTGTTACCACCGCGTCCATCGGCTTGTGCTGCCACAGCCATGATCGCTGCCAGTGCGAAGACCAGAGGCTTGATTGCCATTGTAGGTTTCATGGTGTTTCTCCATTCTTATTAGATTGCTAAGTGTTGGAACGTTGTGTTGCTGTACCGCTTTGGGTCAGTTGGAGACCCTTACGCTCAGGGTGTTGACCGATTGGTTTCCCACCCCAGCGCTCTGGTTCAACTGAACAACCCCTCGACTACCGGTGAAGGCCTGATCGCTGGTAGCGACCTGGCGGTTGCCGGGGGAGTGCTCGGTTGTGCCGGAGCCTTGCAACAGCGCCACGTTTTGCTGTGACAGGACGCTGTCGTCGATGCTTTGCGCCTGGGCACTGATGCCCAGGCGCACTGCGTTAATTTGTTGATTGTTGGCGCCGGAAGACTGGTTGACCCCCAGGATCCCGCTGCCATTGCTGAAGGCGCTGCCTTCGATGGCTGATCGCGCGTTTCGTAGCGGGTCGATCCGGGTATTGAGTTGTTGACGATATTGGCCAGTGGCCTGTGCTTCAGTAGTACCAATGGCGATGGCCCGGCCATTGATTTGTTGCTGTTGATCGCCAGCAGCCTGGTTGACGGAAAAGTTGCCTTGATAGTTCTGGCCAGCGCTGCCAATGACTGCCTGATCAACCACAGGGGTGTTTGAGTCGGCCAGGGCCGCGCAGGAGCAGAACATGGCTACCATGAGGAGTGAGCGGGTCATCTCAGCGGTCTCCCGTCATCATGCGCAACGGAGCAAGACCTTGCTGGACGGAACTGGTGACCTGACCGCCTATACCGCCAGTGGCACCGCCCGAATGACTGGCGCCCAGCCCTGTGGACACCCCTCGATCAACTGTATTCAAGCCGTGCAGGGTGCCGTTAGGCATAAGCAAGTGGTTGATCGTGGCGCCGCTGGTGACATTGGCGAAATCACCGTCTGACAACTCGCCGTTATCCAGTGCCCCGGTGACCCGGCTGGAAACATTAGTGTTAACCGTGGTGGGATTTGGGTCCGGGCGCATCAGTGAACGAGTGGCAACATGGGGCTGAACGGTGCGCTGCAAGACAATAACGCCGTCGCCTGCGTGTGCGGGGAGACTAAAGGACGCGCCGCTGACGCATCCGACGAATAGGAGGCCAAACATACCCTTTTCAAAACGCCCCATGACTGCTCTTCCTTAGTTGATGCGCTGGCCCTAATCAGCGATGCAAGAAGGAGAGCAGGAGCTGTGCCGCTTTTAATAGTGTTAAGTAAATCAATGGGTTGAGCGTGATAGCTCAAAGGCTTTCAACATCGATGTAACGATGGTGAAACAGCTTCAATTGGATAGAAGAGCCTGCACATCAGGCTGTGGAGACAATCGATCTCGCTGCCGGCTGTATCACTGGCTTAACAGATTGATCGATAAAAAGCTGAACCTGTCTGGCTCGGGCTTTTAGCGTGAGTGATGTGTTTCATAAATGGACATCCGCTACCGCGAATCGACCTTGAAGCGGCTTATGGCACACTCAATAAAAGACCGATAGACGCAAATGCCTGTTCGCGCCGGCTGTCCTGCTTGCCACTGATTACGCAGTACGGTTGTTGATGGCGCTCCAACCATTGCTGGCTGGCTGCAAAAAACGCCTGGCGCTCACTCAGGGCCGGCTGGCAGCGTTGACCATCGCTAATCCAGTCGACCCCTTCAGGCGCCAACAACAGGTGCAAATCGTAATGGCGAGCTAAAAGCTGCTGTTCGAGCCAGCCAGGGCAATCGCCGAATAGCGTGTGGCTCCAGAGCATATTGCTCAGCAGGTGGGTGTCGAGAATAAGCAGTCCAGGCTGCCTCGCTCGAGCAGCGTCTTCCCAGGCCAGTTGACCCTCTGCAATGCTCTGGATATCGGCGTAGCAAGTATCGCGTGCCTGTTGTTCGATGAAGTAGCGAACATATTCACTCACCAGTTCACCGCCGAAGCGGGCTTGTATCCGGGCCGCGAGCCAGCTTTTGCCACTGGATTCAGGTCCCGCCAGCACCAGCACTTTCATCGGGCTGCCAGAGCCTGATGATTGCGCCATTCGCGCCAGCCCAGTAAGGCGATCAGCATAAATAACGCATACAGTGCCGCGGTGAGGTACAGGCCCTTATAAAGGAACAGGCCGACGAAAATCACATCCAGCACCATCCACAGAGGCCAACACTGGATGCGTTTTTGCGCCATCCATACTTGGGCCACCAAGCTGAAACCGGTCAGCGCGGCGTCCAGCCAGGGTTGTGCCGCGTCGGTAAAGTGAGCCATTGCAGCGCCTAACGCCACGCTGAGCAACGCGCCCAGCGCCAGACTGAACAACAGCGGGCCGGTGCCCAGATACGTGATGACGCGACCTTGCTGCACCTCGCTTCGCCGGGTCCATTGCCTCCAGCCGTAAAGCTGCAACACGGCATAGATCATTTGCAAAAGCATGTCCGAGTACAGCTTCACCTCAAAGAAAACCCAAGAATAAAGCAGCACCATGACCAGGCCGATGGGCCAGCACCAGGCATTCTGTTTCACCGTCAGCCAGACGGCGATCACGCCTAGCACGGCCGCGAACAGTTCAAGCCCGGACATGACAACTCCTTAGGGGACACGAGGGGAAATCGGGGGGACGATTGTAAGCGGATAAGCGCGAGGCGAGGGGGATGGCTTTACAACAACGGGCGTGAGGCAGGGCACTTGTAGCAAGTGCCCTTATACATCCTGTGGGATCAGGTCTATACCCGAAACTGACCCAGCAATCGATTCAACTGATTGCTCAGGTCTCGCAGGTGCACACTGGCTTCACTGGAGCGTTCGGCCGCGTAGGTGGTGTTTTGTGACAGACCAGCCGCCTGGGTGACGTTCTGATTGATGTCCTCGACCACATGCGCCTGTTGCAGGGTCGCGCTGGCGATTGAGGCGTTCAGGCCATTGAGGTTGCGCAATGCCTGAGCAATCGAGTTCAGGCTTTCACCGGCCTGGCTGGCTTGCTCGATGGTTAGCTGCGAAGCGTGACTGCTGTCGCCGATGACTTTGACTGCCGCATCGGAATGGTGTTGCAGGCGTTCAATCATCGACTGAATTTCAGCCGTCGATTTTTGCGTGCGTTGTGCCAACAGGCGCACCTCATCGGCTACCACAGCAAAGCCACGGCCTTGTTCACCAGCGCGAGCCGCTTCGATGGCAGCGTTTAACGCCAGCAGGTTGGTCTGGTCGGCAATAGAACGAATCACCTCCAGGACACTGCCGATCTGCGTGCTTTCCGCCGCGAGGGTTTGAATAACGGTCACCGCCTGGGTGATGGTGCTAGACAATTGATCGATCTGGCGCAGGCTGCTTTCGATGTTGACCTGCCCTTGTTTGGCCTGGGCTTCGGCGTCGCGCATTTCGCTGGCGGCCTGTTCGGCGTTTTTCGCGACATCCTGTACGCCATAGGTCACTTCATTAATGGCCGTTGCCACCAACTCCATTTGTTGCGACTGTTGCTCACTGTGCGATTGAGCCTGGCTTGCGTTGCTGCCCAGTTCAGTGGCTGCCTGGCCCAATGCCGCAGCAGCTTCCAGCAATTGGCGCACGACCGTATGCATTTTTGTCGTGAAGGCGTTGAAGTGGGTCGCGAGTTGCGAGACTTCGTCCTGACCGTGAGTATCCAGACTCCGTGTCAGGTCACTTTCACCGCTGGCGATGTTGGCCATGGCGTCGACGGCATCTTGTAATGGCCGGACAATGCTTCGGGAAATCATCACCACCAGCAGCGCCATAACCAGCGCGATGCTCAGGCCTGCAAAGGAAGCTTTCCACACCTGGCCGTAGAACTCGGCCTGCATATCATCGATGTACACGCCTGAACCGAGTATCCAGCCCCAAGGCTCGAACAATTTCACATAAGAGGTTTTCTCCACGGGTTCGCTGGAGCCAGGTTTCGGCCAGCGATAGCCGATGGGACCTGCGCCTTTGGTTTTGGCGACAGTAACCATCTCGTTAAACAGAGCAACGCCATCCGGGTCTTTGATCGCAGACAGGTCCTGGCCTTCAAGCTTCTGATTGACCGGGTGCATGATCATCACCGGTCGCAGGTCGTTGATCCAAAAATACTCGTTCTGGTTGTAGCGCAACCCGCGTACTGCAGCCTGGGCTTGTTGTTGGGCTTGTTCACGAGTGAGCTTGCCGGAGGTTTCCTGGCCGTGGAAGTACGAGAGGATGCCACCGGCGGCCTCCACAATCTGCTGGGTTTTTTCCGCCTTGGCGGCATACAGGTCAGTGTGGATCTGCTTGAGCATCAAACCCCCAAGCGTCAACAGCATCAGCACAGAGACCACTAGGATCAGCCACAACCGACGGCTGATCGACAAACTGCGCAAGCTATTCATGAAACTCCGCTCCTTTAAATATTGTTCTTTTTTCGTCTTACAATCGGATCAAAGTATGCGCCATGCGGGGCATGCTAGAGCGTTAATTCATCATGTCTGATAGGCTTTCGGCGTTTTTCGACTAAACATGAGTAGCACACGTGATTTTCACGTTATGGCAATCATCATGTCGGTCCCACGCACGTCGCATGTCTTGCCTGCAATCGTATTGAAAACACTAAAGGGGCATGCCAAGAGCATTGCTTCATGGGGGAATGATGGATCTTTGGACTGCCGCACAGGCATTGATTCTTGGGGTTGTAGAAGGGTTGACCGAGTTTTTGCCGGTTTCCAGCACCGGTCACCAGATTATTGTCGCGGACTTGATCAATTTTGACGGTGAGAGGGCGATGGCCTTCAACATCATTATTCAGCTAGGGGCGATTCTGGCGGTGGTCTGGGAGTTTCGACGCAAGATTATCGATGTGGTCATCGGGCTGCCTAAACAGGCCGAAGCTCAACGCTTCACGGTTAACCTGATTATTGGGGTCCTCCCGGCCATTGTGCTTGGGGTGTTGTTTGCCGATTTGATTCACAAATACCTGTTCAACCCGATCACTGTCGCGACAGCCTTGGTGGTGGGCGGGGTGATCATGTTGTGGGCCGAGCGCCGCCAACATGTAGTGCGCGCTGAAACCGTCGATGAAATGACCTGGGTCGATGCCCTGAAAGTGGGTTGTGCTCAGTGTCTGGCGATGATTCCAGGCACCTCGCGTTCTGGCGCAACCATCATCGGCGGACTGCTGTTCGGCCTGTCACGCAAGGCGGCTACCGAGTTCTCGTTCTTCCTCGCCATGCCAACCATGGTCGGTGCGGCGGTCTATTCGGCCTATAAATATCGCACTCTGTTCCAGCACGATGATTTGCCGGTGATTGCCATCGGTTTTGTGACCTCGTTCATTTTCGCCATGATCGCGGTTCGCGCGCTGCTCAAGTTCATCTCCACCCATACCTATGCGGTGTTTGCCTGGTACCGGATCGCTTTCGGCCTGGTGATTCTGGCGACCTGGCAGTTTGGCTGGATCGACTGGTCCTCTGCGGCCGCGTAAGGATCAAACCGATGGAGCAACGCACGCAGTCTCAAGGAAAGTCTGGACAGGGCAAGCCAGGCGCCGATGCACGCCGGCCAAAACAGTCGGTGCAGCATGTTCGGCTCAAGCTCCTCATCCTCTTGGGGTTGTGCGCGTTGCCAGGCTTCGGCGCGCTGTCGATGGCAATCAGGGGCGTTTCAGCGATCCCGGCCAGCGCTTACGCAGTGATGAGTTTGCTGGCGTTCTTTCTCTATTGGCACGATAAAAACAGGGCCCGCAATGACGGCTGGCGCATGCCGGAGAAAGTCCTGCATGGCGTCGAGTTGCTGGGCGGCTGGCCGGGTGCCTTGCTGGCACAGCAACGCTTTCGGCACAAAACCCGCAAACTCTCTTATCAAACGGTGTTCTGGATGATCGTTCTGCTGCATCAGGTATTCTGGATCGACCTCTTGTTTCTGCAAGGCAATTTCCTTCCCCGCCATTTCTCATGACACCTTCAAACCTACCTGTCGGATTTTGGGCAATTTGCTCACCACCAACTGATGCGAGCGTGTCAGCAGATCGCGCAACTCGTTGTCGCTCATGGGGTAGGGCGGTGCCACGCTGATCCAGTACGCACGCGCCAGATAGGGCGCGGGGCGGATACCCGGTCGGTCGACATAACCCAGAAACAGCTCGGCACCGATTTTGAACGACAGCCCGGCGCCTGCCAGATCAAGCACTGCGAACATCTTGTTTGTTGCCACTGAAAACACTCGTGTGCCCCCCCATTTGTAATCCTCGCGGGCACCAGGCAGTTGCAGACAAAACTGCGCCACTTGCTCAGGATTCATCCTCGCTTTCCTCTCTATCATTGGCGTTCACTCATGACCGTGCAGGTCATGAGTGAACGCGTTGCTGATGTGATCAATCCATGCCCTCACCGCCGGAAGCATACCGCGCCGCTGGGTATAAGCCGCTTGCAGGTGTCCGCCCGGCAGTGACCAATCAGGCAGCAACTGAATCAGACGCCCGTCAGCCAATTCTTCACGGCAGTTCATCATCGGCAACATGGTCAGACCCAGTCCACTCAAGGCGGCGCTTTTGCGGATAGGGAAATCATCGATGGCCAGGCGCGCCTCAATCGCGACTTCACATCGCTCGCCGCTGCTATGGACCAGATCGTAGTGGACCATCCGATCAGCCTCGATAGCGCCCAGTACCGGCAGGCTCGCCAAGTCCCGAGGTGTACTGATGACGCGACCGGTCAGCAAAGTGGGTGACGCTACCAGTGCGGCAAGAGCCGGTGCCAGTTGGCGTACGATCAGGCTGGGGTCTTCATCGCCGATGTCACGCACCCGTAACGCGACATCGATGCCCTCATTCACCAGATCGACACGTCGATTGACCAGCAACATTTCCAGCTGGACCTGTGGGTGACTTGCCAGAAACGAGCTGATCACGCTGGCCAGATTCCAATGGATCAAGCCGGCCGGGCAGGACACCCGTAGCCGCCCGCGAGGTTCGGCCGACAGTGATGCGACGGCTTCATCGGCCATTTCCGCTTCCAGCAACATGGCTTGGCAATGTTGCAGGTAACGCTCGCCAACCGCTGTCAGCGACAGTTTGCGTGTTGTGCGTTGCAGCAGGCTTGCGTTGAGGCGGGTTTCCAGCTCGGCGATACGTCGAGACAGGCGGGATTTGGGGATGCCGAGCAAACGTCCCGCAGCCGCGAAGCCTCCGGCCTCGACGACTTTTGCGAAGTAATAAAGATCGTTAAGGTCTTGCATGCAGATGCCTCGACTGTTCTATATATAGGACAAACTATCGCATTTACGCTGACTAATCATGAATTGGTTTGCCCTGTAGGATTATCCGTACTTGATCGCCCGGCGGCGATCCCTTCTTGGAGAGCCCTATGAAACTTCTGCATCTCGATTCCAGCATCCTTGGTGACCACTCTGCTTCTCGCCAACTCAGCCAAAGCGTCGTTCAGGCCTGGCAGGCAGTCGAAACTGACGGCCAAGTGACTTATCACGATCTGGCAAATGATGCGCTGGGCCATTTTTCCGCTGCCAGCCTTGCCGCTGCCGGCACGCCAAGTGAGGCTCGCAATGCTGCGCAGCAGGCCGACGTCGACCTGAACGAAGCGACTCTGCAGGAGTTCCTGGCCGCTGACGTGGTTGTGATCGGCGCGCCGATGTACAACTTCACCATTCCAAGCCAACTCAAGGCCTGGATCGACCGGGTGACTGTCGCTGGCCGTACCTTCCGCTACAGCGAAACCGGGCCCGAAGGCCTCTGCGGCGGCAAAAAAGTCATCATTGTCTCCACTGCCGGTGGCCTGCACGTCGGCCAGCCGACCAGCGTGGGTCACGAGGACCTGCTCAAGGTACTGTTTGGCTTCATCGGTGTGACTGACCTGCAATTCGTCTTCGCCCATGGCCTGGCGTACGGTGATGAACCACGTGCCAATGCAATGGCTTCAGCCCGCAAGCACATCAGCGAAGCGTTGTTCGCCACCGCTTGATCGTTGCCCTGAATAGGGCAACACCGCACACCAGAAACTCTGCCGCCCTGCGTAATGACGTAAGGGTTGCAGGGTTTTTTGCGTTTGGCGCCATTCAAGAGCGCCATTGCGACAAACCTTCATCTTTGACGATTTACTTACGGGTAAGCGGACTGCAATCACAGTAAGATTGCATTTGTTAGCTATCGAACAGGCAGCGGGGTCATTTTGGATCTCGTTTTCATGTTTTTTTAGTATGTGGCTCGGCTTATGCACTATTTGTCGAGCAGCTACTCTTATAGCTATCGGCGCCGGGAGCGCGGATCAGTGTAGAGCGCTGCAACCCGCAGCGGACTTCACCGTTCGCTTACTCGGATCTACAAAGGTGGGGCCTTGCGATGGTGCGTCTTTGTGCGGTGATGTTGGTATGTCTGCTTGGGAGCCTGATTTCGGTGCAAGTCGAAGCAGGTACTCACTGGAGCGCGGGATTTCATCGCCTGACGTTTCTTGATCCGCTGGATTTGCAGCCGATGAGCGCGATTGCGTTCTATCCATCGACTGACTCAAAAAAAATCAGCAAAGTCGATGGCTATCAAATTGCTGCCGGTGAAGACGCGACGATCGCCATGGGGCGTTTTCCCCTGCTGATGCTATCCCACGGCAACACCGGTACGCCGCTGGCGCTGCATGACCTGGCAACCTCTCTGGCCCGTAAGGGGTTTGTCGTGGTCGCGGTGATTCACCCCGGTGACAACTATAAGGACCACAGCCGTCTCGGCAGTCTTAGCAATTTGTACGGACGGCCCCTGCAAATATCCGAAGCCATCAGTGCTGCGCTCATGGACCCGATGCTTTCTGCCTATGTTGATGGGCAGCACGTTGGCGTCATTGGTTACTCGGCAGGTGGTGAAACCGCATTGATCCTGGCCGGTGCTCAACCGGATCTGCAACGCCTGCGTAAATATTGTGCTGAACGTCCAATGGACCGCGATGCTTGCACGAGGCAGGGCGAGTTGATTGCCGATCGGGACGATTTACGTGCAGAAGCGGACCCACGTGTAGGGGCGTTGATGCTAATGGCGCCATTGAGCTTGATGTTCGGCCGCCATACCTTGGCTGACGTTCATGTACCCGTGCTGCTGTACAGCGGTGACGGGGACCAATTGCTCGCTCTGGACAAAAATGCCGAAGCCCTGGCGCGCAAACTGCCTAAGGCACCGAATTTCAAACTGTTGCCCGGGGCAGGGCATTTCGTGTTCCTTGCACCGTGTACGGATGAGCAGCAAGTAAGTACTCCGGGCCTGTGTACCGATGCCGAAGGTGTCGACCGAGTCGATATCCACCGTAACCTGAGTGCCGACGCCGTGCGCTTTTTCAGTGACACGCTGAGCCAGCCGAGTCGCGCAGGGTTACAGACAGCGCATCAGGAATGACGCGTGAGCGGCGAGGGTCATAGCGCTCGCCGCTACTCTTCGCTACTCATAGAAACACCACTTCGAAAGGTCGCAGCAGGCGCTCCAGCACCGGGGTAGCCAACTCCGGTAGCAGGCCCGTCTCGGGATCACCTTGCAATTGGCTGGCGAATGCGTGTGCGGCATGCCGTTTACGCGCCACCGTCGCCGGGTCCAGCAAAATCTTGCGCGCGCGCTGCCAAGGGATCAGGTCGTCCTCCGGTTGTGCCCAGTGCCAGGCCCAGATCGGTACTTCGTGGCACTGGGCACCCGCGGATTCAACCGCTTTAGCGGTCGCGCGGCCCACCGCATCATGGTCGCACTGGCCGTCGTGATCCCATGGGGTGAAGACCACGTCGGTTGTGCGCAGATAGCGCTGGATGAAATCGGTGAGTGCGTCCTCCTGTTTAGCGACAGCATTGTCGGTAAAGCCGCCACGAATCCATTGCAAACTGTGTAACGGCAGGTCCAGGCGACGCAGGGCTTCGGCGCTTTCTTGCGGGCGGATCACACTTAAACGCTCCACTGGCCAACTGCTTGATCCAGGGTGACTGGCACTGCCGTCGGTCACTGAAATCAACTGAAGTGGCCGTCCCAACTGCGCCAGTTGTTGCATCAGGCCGCCGAAGCCCAACACTTCGTCTATGGGATGAGGCGCAATGATCACGGCGCGAGAACCGGGCGGCACCAGCATATTGGTGCTGATGACGGGCAGTTCGGCCAGGCGTTTAGAATGCTTCCAGGCATGGCGAGAGGCACCACTGCCCACGATCAGATGTTCGCTCACAGATCTCACGTCCTTGTCGGCGGATGGCCAACGCCTTGACTGCATGCCAGCTACCCGGGGCGGCCAGTAGAGGCCGCTCGGGTACAGCATTCGTCGATGATTGTCAGCGCGTCTGTACGTCCTTGCCCAGCGCCCGGTTTATGGTTGCTCTTCGCGGTGCAGTTCGAACAGCAGCAGGGAGCGCCCCGTGATTGTGTATTCCGTCCCGAATTGCAACTCCCCATGGCTGTGACTGTCGGGCTGATTGGTGTCTATCAGGCACGTCCAGAAGATGCCTTCGGGCACTTTGGGTAACGTGAAATTGACGCCGTCGTGATGCGCATTGACCACTAACAGCAGCGTGGCGTCCTGGCCGGGGCGGCGAATGCCGGAGACCTGTGCGCGGCCATCCATCAACATGCCAAGGCAGCGACCGTTACCGTCTTCCCACTGCTCAATGGACATCTCAGAGCCGTCTGGAGACAGCCAAGTGACATCCTTTACGCCGATTTCTTCATTGTAATTGCCGACCAGAAAACGACCACGGCGCAGGATCGGATAGGCTTGGCGCAGCTTGATCAGGCGTCGTACGAATCTTAGTAGCGACTTGCCGTCATCATCCAGTTCCCAGTTGACCCAACCGATTTCGCTGTCCTGGCAATAGGCGTTGTTATTGCCGTGCTGGGTGCGGGCGAATTCATCCCCGGCAACCACCATCGGCGTGCCTTGGGCGAACAGGAGTGTAGAGAAGAAATTGCGCATCTGCCGCAAGCGTAGTTCGTTTATTTCCGCATTATCGGTGGGGCCTTCTACGCCATGGTTCCAGGACAGGTTGTTGTTGCTGCCGTCCTGATTGTCCTCGTCGTTGTCTTCATTGTGTTTTTCGTTGTAAGACACCAGATCGTGCAGGGTAAAGCCGTCGTGGGCGGTGATGAAGTTGACGGACACATAAGGCCGACGCCCGCGCTGATTGAACATCTCGCCCGAGGCAGTCATGCGGCCAGCGAAGTCGGCCAGCTGGCCGTCGTCGCCTTTCCAGAACGCACGTACGGTGTCACGGAACTTGTCGTTCCATTCCACCCAGCCAGGCGGGAAACCACCGACCTGATAACCACCGGGACCACAGTCCCACGGTTCGGCGATCATCTTCACTTGGCGCAGCACGGGGTCTTGGCGGCAGGCGACCAGGAAGCTGTGGCGTTCATCAAACCCGTCGTGATAGCGGCCCAGAATCGTCGCCAGGTCAAAACGGAAGCCATCGACGTGCATTTCTGTCGCCCAATAACGCAGCGAGTCGGTCACCATCTGCAACACGCAGGGGTGACTGAGGTCGAGGGTGTTACCGGTGCCGGAATCATTGATATAGAAGCGTTTGTCGTCGGGCATCAAACGGTAGTAGGAGGCGTTGTCGATGCCGCGCATCGACAGGGTCGGGCCAAGCTCGTTGCCTTCGGCGGTGTGGTTGTAGACCACGTCGAGGATCACTTCCAGGCCGGCATGGTGCATGTGAGCGACCATTTCCTTGAACTCGGCGATCTTGCCGTGGGCCAGGTAACGCGGGTCAGGGGCAAAGAAGGCGATGCTGTTATAGCCCCAATAGTTGGTCATGCCTTTCTGTAGCAGATGCTGGTCATTGACGAACGCGTGAATCGGCAGCAATTCCACCGACGAGACGCCGAGCTTGCGAATGTGCTCGATGACTTCATCGACCATCAGCCCGGAGAAGGTGCCGCGCAATTCCTCAGGCACCGCAGGGTGGCTCATGGTGAAGCCACGCACGTGGGTTTCGTAAATGATGGTTCGGTCCCACGGCACACTGACCCTTTGGTCACGACCCCAGGTATAGGCAGGGTCGATTACCTTGCTTTTCGGCACGAAAGGGGCGCTGTCACGTTCGTCGAAGCTCAGGTCGCCATCCGGGTGACCGATGGTGTAACCGAACAGCGATTCAGACCATTTCAGTTTGCCAACCAGTTGTTTGGCATAGGGGTCGATCAGTAGTTTGTTGTGATTGAAGCGGTGACCGTTCTGCGGGTCGTATGGGCCGTACACACGGTAGCCGTAGATCAGCCCAGGGTGGGCGTCGGGCAGATAACCGTGAAAAATTTCGTCGGTGTACTCGGGAAGCTCGATGCGTTCCAGTTCGACTTCGCCAGCGGCATCGAACAGGCACAGCTCAACCTTGGTGGCGTTGGCCGAGAACAGCGCAAAGTTCACGCCCAGGCCATCCCAGTTGGCGCCGAGCGGGAAGGGCAGCCCTTCACGGATTCGCGACACAACGGCTTCGGGCTTTACGTCACTTTTATGGGCTTTTTGATCATGGGCGGGTTGAACGTTCTCTTTCGGGGTCTTGGAGTGCGGTGTGCTCATATTCATTCCTGACGACGGATGATTTCTTGAAAGCGGCCAAGGCCGCCACCGCAGCTTAGGGCGCTCCGATGTATGTAGGTCACCTGTTAGAACTACCGCAGTTAATGGCCGGGTTTAAAGCGACTGCTGCGGTAGTACACGTTGCGGCACCCAGGAATATCAGGTCCCAGCGGGCTTGCCCGGCGACTTTGGTTTCTTCGCGGGCGCGGGTTTCGGTGTCGGGGGTGAGGCAGGCTTGGCCGCTGATTTAGAGGCGGCTTTGGACGCAGCAGGCTTGGCATCGCCCGGCCCGTCAACTTTTGGCAGCTTGGGCTTGACCGTCTTGCTCACGTCTTTTTTGTTTGGCGACAACGCCTCGGCCTCGGCCAGCTTGCGGGCCATTTCCCAATGCCGTTCTTCCTGACCGTGAGGTTTACCCTCGGACTCCCAGATTTGATAGGCAAAATCGCGGATTCGTTTTTCGTCGGCACTCATCTCGACACTCCTAGGTATTACGCAGTTTGAATAAACAGGTTTACAGAAAAATCCTTGAGCGCTGCGCTGAGCATCAGCGCGTTGTTAGTTGTGACTACTGTCTCTGAAAAAAGTCCCTTCCAGCAATGATCTGAATCCTTGAACGGCAACATAACCTGTGTATCTCCCCAACTACTCGCATTGATCAATGGAGTTTGGGCAGTGCCTAATAGTTCACTGCTCAATCTGGGGACCACAACGATGGCATGGCGTCCGTCGATCACTCGAGCAAACGCCAGGACTTGATCGGCACACAGACCGACCACGCGCAAAGGAATATAGCTCCCCCGGCTGAACAGCGCTGAGTGTTGGGCGCGCATATTCAGCACCTTGGCGATCAAGGCTTGTTTGATTCGCCCATCCTGCCAGTTTGCCAACAGTGCATCGGCGCTCATGGAGTGTTCGAGAGCGTGTACCCGCGCGGCGTAATCCACGGGGCGACGGTTGTCCGGGTCGACCAGGCTGAAGTCCCAGAACTCAGTGCCCTGATACAGATCAGGTACGCCGGGAACTGTCATGCGCAGCAGCGTTTGCGCCAGACTGTTAAGCGCGCCAGCGGTTGCGATACGGTTGGCAGTGGCGCCGACAGACTGGCGCAAGGCCAGACCCTCCGGCGCCAACAGCAAGCGATTGAGAAAACTCCGGCAAGCGCTTTCATAAGGCTCGTTCGGCGTGCTCCAACTGCTCTGCAATTTGGCTTCGCGCAGGGCTTTTTCCTGCCACATCACCAACCGTTCGGCGTAGTCTTCGAACGCGTGCCCGCCTTCCATATTCAGCGGCCAACTGCCGAGCAGCGTCTGATAAAGCATCAACTCGTCACCGGCGCTGATGCTGATACCTTCATCCTTGAGGGGTATCGCCAATTGTCGCCAATGCTCAACCTGTTCGGTGTACCAGTTCGCGCATTCGCTCAACACCGCCAGGCGTGTGCGGCTGTCTTCGCCGCGCTTGTGGTCATGGGTGGCGGTGGCCAGAAGATTGTCCGGGAACGTCTCGGCGCGGCGGGTACAGGCTTCATGAAAACGGGATGCCGGAGCACTGAAGTGCTGCGGATGAAAACCTACATCATTACGTGAGAGCAGCACTGCCGAGCGATAGAAGGCGGTGTCTTCCACTGATTTGGCTGCCACGGGCGACGTCAGTTGCTGGAAGCGCACGCAGGCATGGCGATGAATCTTGCGTAAACGGCCCAGTGGCAATGCACGCCATGATTGGCCTCCGAGCCAGCATTGCAGGTAATCAAGTACTGGCCAGTCGGCTTCGCTGAGGTTGAGTCGGGCACCTTCAAGCGCTTGCCGGAAGAAACGATCGTCTTCGGCCGAACGTCCGCATGCGCTGATATAGGTGCGGTAAACGGGGAAGTTGACCACCAATGCCAATAACGCTCGGCGAATTGCGCCATAGGTCAAATCACGGCTCATCAGGTCGCTACGGGCCACTTGCAGCATGGCTTGAGCAACGCTTTCAAAATCCCCTGCCAGGCTGCCCTGTAACACCAGGTTGCGCGCTTCCAGCACTTCCAGGTTGAAGTCTGCGGTGCGTTCGCTGAGACGACTCCACAACTCGCCGAGAGGGGCTTCACCTTTGGCGTCGTGCTGCAATAACGACACCTGATTCATGAACTCGTAACCGGTGGTGCCGTCAACGGTCCAATCCTCGGGCAGTTGTTCATCCGGACCGAGAATCTTCTCGACGAAGATGGGCAGGTGACTCAACGGCGCAGCCGGCGGACGCTGAGCCAGCAAACCGTCTACCCGGCGTCGCAGCTTGCGACAGTAGCCGCGCGGGTCGGCCAGCCCGTCGATGTGATCAATGCGCAGTCCATCTACCAGACCCTCGCTGATCAGTTCGAAAATCTTGCCGTGGGTTGCTTCGAACACGGTAGGGCGCTCGACACGCAGTCCGCCAAGTTCGTTGATATCGAAAAAGCGCCGCCAATTGATGTCGTCTCCCGCCGTGCGCCAACTGGCCAGCCGGTAGTGCTGGCGTTCCAGCAGCTCATGAAGGCGCTCAAAGCCGTCTTGCGTGCGCGAATCGAACTGCTTCAGCCCGTGCTCGATGGCCTGTTGGATACCCTTCTGTTGGGCCAACGTCGCCAGTTCTGCGCGCGCTTGTCGGGCTCGTTCATACGCTTGCGGGTAGTGATCGAGTACTGCAAAGCGCTGGGCCAGTTCGCTCAGTCTCGGGTCATTGGCCGCTTTGAGCAGCGGCGCATAGGTCGCCGGGTTGATGGGAAAGTAATGCTGATAATGTTCGACGTAAAATGCACCGTGCTCGGCATCGAAGCGCAGCGGTATTTCGCCCGCCTTAAGTACGGTGCCGTAATCGCTGCTGAGAAAGGGCAGGAGTAATTGACCTTCCAGCAATGGGTCCGGAGAGTGCCACTGGATGTCGAAAAAGTCGGCATATGGGCTGCGACGCCCCCATTCCAGAAGGTCGAGCCACCAGGGGTTGTCCGCACCACCGACCGCCATGTGATTGGACACGATATCGAGAATCAGACCCATGCCCTGCGCACGCAGGGCACTGACCAGGCGCCGCAACGCCGGTTCACCGCCCAGTTCCGGGTTGATGACGCGCGGATCGACCACGTCGTAGCCGTGCATCGAACCGGCGCGCGCTTTGAGCAGCGGCGAAGCATAGAGATGACTGATGCCCAGGCTGGCGAAGTAGGGCACCAGCGGCACGGCGTCATCCAGGGTGAAACCCTTGTGAAACTGCAGGCGCTGTGTGGCTCTCAGTGGTTTGAGTGGAGCGTTCATCGGTCCCGCTCCGCCGCTTCCTGGCGTGCTTGCGCCAGCAATGCCAGACGTCGGGTGGCATCGTAGCCCTCAAGCAACGTGGCGCAGTCACCGGGTAGACGTCGACGCCAGTTTGGATGGCTATCGATGGTGCCTGGCAGATTGAACTGCTCCTCGACGCCCAGCAGATCCTCCATGGGCAGCAGTACAAGCGGTGCACGGGTGTGGCCAAGGTAGCGAACGCTGGCATCAATGATTTGATCGCTTTCGCTGACGTCATTACGGAAATTGGCTGAATCCTGACTCAAGGCCTGCCGCAGGCCTCGGCGTTCGCGTTGCCGGCTTTCGCGCCAATCGCGCTCGGTCTGTTCATCAATATGACCGAGCGTGCTGTTCCAATCGATATCACGCTCGCTCCACCAGCCCGCAAGGGTGGGCAAATCGTGGGTGCTGGTAATCGCAAGGGCCTGATCGGACCACTGCAGAATGGGTTTGAAGTGGGCGTTGTCCTGTTCAAACAACAACACGCGCATGCCAAGAATTGCCCGCGCCGACAATTTATCGTGCAAGCCGTCCGGAACGGTGCCGAGGTCTTCGCCCAGCACGATGACCTTGTGCCGCCAGGATTCCAGGGCCAACAAGCGCAGCAGATCGTCGAATGGGTAGTTGAGGTACGCCCCTTCCCTGGGTGGCGAACCCACAGGTACCACCCAGAGCCGTTGCAGGCCCAGGACATGGTCGATGCGCAAGCCTCCGGCGTGGGCCAGGTTGGCCTGGAGCATCTCGATAAAGGCGCGGAAGCCGTTGCGCTTCAAGCCATCTGGCGAAAACGCTGAAATGCCCCAACTTTGCCCGGAGCGATTGAGAATGTCGGGCGGAGCGCCAACGCTCAGCGCCGAAAGCAGCTCATCCTGTCGGCTCCAGGCTTGACTGCCGGCACCGTCGGCACCTACCGCCAGGTCGGCGATCAGGCCGACGCGCATTCCGCTGCTGCGGGCCGCCACCTGTGCACGCTCCAGACTGCGCGCGATCAGCCATTGGGCAAATGCATGGAAGCTGATTTGCTCCCCATGACGTACGGCGAACTCCGTAATGGCGCCGCTCTGGGGGTTCTTGAATTCGTCCGGCCATTCGCGCCAATCCTGACTCATGCCAAGCGTGGGGCATTCGGCCTGCAAGGCTTCGAAGCGACAATGGTTCTCCAGTGCTTCGCCACCGCAATGGCGGAAGTGGATGAAGTCGTCATACAGCGGGTGCGCTTCGCTGCAAAAGTTTTTATACAGCGCGTGCAGTAACGTCCATTTGGCGTGGGCTGCCCCTGGCCAATCAATCAGTGGCAATGCCTCGAGACGCTCAAGCTCTGCGCCCAGTCCGGTCTCGCCGATGGCCATGCGCACTGCTTGCTCGCCAAGAATGGTCTCGGGCGAGGCGTATAACGCATTGAGGAACAACCGGCTGGAAGGTGAGTAGGGGCTATAGCGCTGGGTGTCGCAGGCAAACATGGCGTGAACCGGGCTGATAGCCAATGCATCGGCACCGCGCTCACCGGCCGCTCGGGCCAAGGCTTCCAGTGCCTGGATGTCGCCAAAACCACCATCGCCCCGACGCCGTAGCCCATACAGCTGTACGGTCAGCCCCCAGGCGCGAGGGACGTCTGTGTCGGTCGCCATGGCCATGCTGTAGCAGGTTGCAGGCGCGACGGCCAAGGTTACGTGTTGACCGGCAATGCGCAGTTGCTGATACCCCACAGGCGCCACGGCGGGCAGATGGGCTGTATCCGTCAGCGTTGCAGCGACGGTGGTGCCGTCCTCGAGGTTTAACACGAACGGCGTTTCTGGCGCGAACCACGTCGACAAATCCAGCAGGCTGCCATGGTCCAGCGTCAGCAGCGGTGGGACCGCGCTTGGCGTACTGGACTTGTGCAGACGTTGCAGGCTGATGCAAATATCATCGGCACTTTCGGCGGGGTAGCCCAGGCCGTCGAGTACCTTGCGTAGCGCCTCAGGGCTGACGGTTTGCA
This sequence comes from Pseudomonas sp. ASL8, assembly GCF_056680355.1. Classification (NCBI taxonomy): domain Bacteria; kingdom Pseudomonadati; phylum Pseudomonadota; class Gammaproteobacteria; order Pseudomonadales; family Pseudomonadaceae; genus Pseudomonas; species Pseudomonas sp. ASL8. The sequence continues at coordinate 4,408,844 of NZ_CM155278.1, forward strand.
GCCGCCCGTTGGCATCGATCCAATTCACAGACAGCCCGGCCCGGGCAGCTAAAATATGCAGTTGCTCATTACTCATCCTGTTCCTCCAGAACATCAGTCGTTATCAGGCTGACAATGGCCGTGTAGGGGTTGAGGGTTCCCCGCCGGAAAAGTTCGGCCGCCCCAGGCAGAGATTCATACAAAAGGGTGTCCAGATGGGCCGCGGCCAGCTTGACCGGGCGCTCGCCGAGGTTGAGGTCGATGCGCAAGACACTGCCGTCACCCATACGCCAGCGAGCCGTAACGGCTCCGTCGTCCAGCACGTCAGTCTCCAGTGCCTGCGTACCTGACAGGCGTGGAATGATTTCGCGATGGCGAATGTTCAACAGCTGCTGGTATAGCGCTAGCCAGCGTTGATGATCAATGCCTTTGTCGGTGTTCAGGTGCGTTGTCTCGTAGGCGGGGCGCGATGCCTCGAACGTGCTGTGGGCATTTGGGTCGGGGATGCGCTCACGCTGCTCTTCATCGGCAAACGCCGGGAAGTCGGCAAACTCGGCGCGACGACCCTCACGCACGGCATCGGCCAACTCATCATGGTGGCTGGTAAAAAACAGAAAGGGTTCGCTCGCGGCCCATTCATCGCCCATGAACATCAACGGAATCATGGGTGAGAGCAGGAGCAACACCGTGGCCGCTCGCAATGCAGGACCGTCGCTCAGTTGTGGCAGGCGCTCGCCGAAGGCACGGTTGCCCACTTGATCGTGATTCTGCAGGAACAGCACGAAGGCGCTAGGGGGTAAATGCCCACTGGATTGTCCTCGGCTATTGCCGTGGCGATTACTCTCGCCCTGGTAAACGAAGCCCTGGCTCAAGCAGCGGGCCAGTTTTTGGGTAGGCTTATGGGCGAAGTCGGCGTAGTAGGCATCGCGTTCGCCCGTCAGCAGAACGTGTAAAGCGTTATGACCGTCATCGTTCCACTGCGCATCAAAGCCTTGTTCCAGCAAGCTGGCGTCGTTGAATTCATTTTCCAGGGTCAGCCAGACCTGCCGGGGCGGGGCGATTTGCTCGCGGACTCGTCGGGCGAAGTCCCGGAGAAAGGTGGGGTCATTGATGGCGTGTACCGCGTCCAGACGCAGACCATCGAAGCGATAGTCGAGTAACCACATCAAGGCGTTATCAATGAAAAAGTCGCGCACTTCCTCGCGGCGGAAGTCGATGGCCGGGCCCCAGGGGGTTTTCACATCATCGCGGAAAAAGCCTTTGGCATACTGGCCCAGGTAGTTGCCATCCGGCCCGAAGTGGTTGTAGACCACGTCGAGTATCACCATCAGGCCATGACCGTGCGCGGCATCGATCAAGTGTTTGAGCTGGTCGGGTGTGCCATAGGTCGATTGCGGTGCATAAGGCAACACACCGTCGTAGCCCCAGTTACGCCCGCCAGGAAACTGCGCCAGGGGCATCAATTCAATCGCGGTAACACCCAGTGCGGCCAGCCGGGGCAAATGTTTTTCAACCTCTTCGTAGCCGCCCAGCACCCCCACGTGCAGTTCATAAATGACAGCTTCCTGCCACGGCCGTCCCAGCCAGTCAGTGTGCAACCAGCGATAGGCCAACGGATCGACGACAACACTGGCTGAATGCACATCGGACACCTGCGCACGGGACGCGGGATCAGGGACTTTCATTTCTCCATCAATGTTGTAGCGATAGCGACTGCCAGCAGAACAGCGGGTCTCCAGCACAAACCAGCCATTGTCCTGCGGCAGCATGGTCAGCGACTGCCCGTTTTCGAGCTCGACACTGACGTAATAGGCATCCGGTGCCCAGAGGGCAAACCGGGTGTGTTCAGGGTCCAGCAATACGGCACCGTGGCGCCAGTTTTTATCCGTGCGCAGAGGCATCCGTTAACGCCTTTTAATAATGAACAGAAACACCTGCATTCTTTTTCAGCAAGTCCTGGTACAGCTCGGCGTATGGCTCCACGGCTTTGTGCCAATTGAACGGGGCGGCCATGGCGCGGCAGCGCATGGCATTGAGTAGCTCGGGATTGGCGAAGACCTTGATCGCCCGCGTCAGCGCTTCGGCGTAGCTTTCCACGGTCGACTCTTCGAACAGAAAACCGGTCACGCCATCTTCAATGGTGTCGGCCAAACCCCCTGTTTTACGGGCCACCGGCAAGGAACCGAAGCGCTGGGCGTACATCTGGCTCAAGCCGCAAGGCTCATAACGCGAAGGCATCAGCAGGAAATCGCTGCCGGCAAACATGCGTCGGGCATCCGTTTCGTTGAACCCGATGCGCACGCCGATCTGGCCAGGGAAACGCAGGGCCAGTGCGCGCATGGCGTCCTCTTCCTCCGGTTCGCCGCGACCAATGATCGCAATTTGCCCGCCCTGATTGACGATATGCTCGGCAACACCGATGGTCAGGTCCAGGCCTTTCTGGAAGACCAGGCGCGATACCACGGCGAACAAAGGGCCTGTTGAAGGTTCAAGCTCGAACAGCTCGCGCACATGGTCGGCATTGATTTCCTTGCGCTGCCATTCGTTCGGGGCAAACCGGCAAATCAAGTGTTCATCAGTTTCCGAATCCCAGCTGGCGTCGATGCCATTGGGAATCCCGCTGAGCAGCCCTTGGCTGGCCTTGCTTTGCAGAAAGCCTTCCAGGCCACAGCCAAAGGCCGGCGTGGTGATTTCCTTGGCATAGGTCGCACTCACGGTGGTGATGTGGCTGGCATACGCCATACCTGCCTTGATGAATGAGAGCTTGCCATAGAACTCCATGCCGTCGGCGCCCAGCGCCTGGTCAGGAATACCCAGTTCGCGGCTGGAGCCGGTGCTGACCGTGCCTTGATACGCCAGGTTGTGGATGGTGAAGATGCTCGGTGTGGTCTGACCCCGCCAGCGCATATACGCCGGGGCCAATCCGGCTGGCCAATCGTGGGCGTGTACCAGTTCCGGGCACCACTGGGTTTTTACCGCGCCGGCGGCGAAGTCGGCGGCGGCCAGGCCGAGGCGGGCGAAGCGGATATGATTGTCAGGCCAGTCCCGGCCGTTGTTATCACCGTAAGGCGTGCCTTCCCGTTCGTACAGCTCCGGGCAGATCAGCACGTAAATGACCAGACCGTCTTTCATGTCCATGCGCCCGATCTTGCACGGTGGCAGGGCTGCATGACCGCCCAGCTCGCTGATGACATGGATCGGGTTACCGCTATTGAGTACTTGCGGGTAGCCGGGAATCAGCACGCGTACATCGTGCAGGTGGCGCATGGCTCGCGGCAGTGCGGCAGACACATCGCCCAAACCTCCGGTTTTCACCAGATCAGCCAACTCTGAGGTCACGAACAGAATTTTTCTTCTGTTGGTCAGGGTAATACTTGGCTGTGAAGTCGGCAGTTGCAGCAGTGGAACGCTAGTCGAAGCGAAGACCGGCAGATGGGTCAGCTCGCTGGCCGGCTGGTTAAAACTCTCTCCCTTCTGGGTTTTGGCAGCGGCGCTAATCATCTTTTTCTCCCATTCAATTCAGTGTTGGTACAGCACTTGAGTTGTTATGGGCCATGTCCTATGGCCGGGCACACAAGCACTACGCAAGATCGGTACCTATTTACCGGTTGCGTGGTAGTAGGACGGGTGGTGGGGCCCAAACTCGGGTTACGCCAATAGCTTAGGCTCTCTTTAATGATGACCCCATGGCATAGGGCAAAGTTTCGACTTTTTTTTTACGCAGGTGTCTGGCTTGCGGATCGGCGGCGTTTGATTAACCCCCAAAGTGGCAGATAACAACGCATTTAGCTGTCGAATCGCGCTTTTATGGGGCACGCAAACGTACAAAACCGACGCTGTACCGCCCGTCGGATTGTTCGACAATCTGTCCGCGTGGTTCGGTTACAAGACAAAATCACTCGATTTCAGGCGTATTTGACCCAGGAGAACAGAAGGGCCTGCGCCATTTCTCGGTGCGCCGGGGGTGCTTGTTGGGGCGGGGCTGGCTTGTTTTTGAGCGCGGAAGACTATTTTGCGCGTGACTCAGGTCGAGCCGGCAAGGACATGAGCGTGTTTGGGGGATACAGAAAGGCCTGCCGGATTGGCAGGCCTTTGGGCAGGATTACTGCTGGACCACTTTAGGCGCGATCAACGCAGGAGGGGTGTTGCCGCGCATCAGGCTGAAGTCGGTCAAGCCTTTTTCCTGATAGGGGTCGCCGATGAGACGAGGGCGCTCTTTGAAATCGAAACTGACCAGGCTTTTAGTGCCGTCCAGCTCATCGAAGCTCAGACCTGCCAGTTGAGCCCAGGTGTGAATCAGAGAAGAGCTACTAAAAGGACGGCTCTTGATGCTGGCGAAGTCCCAATTGTGGGTCTGACGCCATTTCTGCGACGCGTAGACCAAAAACGGCACCGTATACATCGGGGCGGTCGGCTTGGCTTCGTTACGACCCAGGACGTCATGGTTCGGGCCGTCGTAAACATCTTCACCATGATCGGAGAGGTACAGCAAAAAGCCGTTGGGATCGGTCTTGGCGAAGTCCTTGATCAGGCTCGAGACCACGAAATCGTTGTACAGGACGGCGTTGTCGTAGGTGTTATAGATCGGCACCTGCGCGTCGCTGACGCCTGCTGGCACACCCTGGCGGTCGGTGAACTTGTCGAACGCCGGCGGATAACGGTACTGGTAGCTCATGTGAGTGCCCAGCAGGTGTATCACGATAAACTTGCGGGGCGCAGCGTCGGCCAGCACTTTGGAAAACGGTTCGAGCACATCGCCGTCGTATTGGGCCGCATTCTGATTACGGTTGTTGTTCAGGTACACCTGCTCGTCGGTCTGTTCAGAGAACGTTGTGAGCATCGTGTTGCGCTTGGTCATGGTCTGCTGGTTGGTGATCCAGTAGGTCTTATAGCCAGCTTGCTTCATGACGCTGACAATCGACGGCGTCTTGAGGTAGAGATCAGGGTTCTCTTCGTTGGCGAAGGTCAGCACTTGCTGCAAGGCTTCGATGGTGTAAGGCCGTGGGGTGATGACGTTGTCGAACACCTGCAGCTGATCTTTGAGCTGGTCAAGGTTGGGCGTCGTTTCACGCGGGTAGCCATACAGGCTCATCCGTTGGCGATTGGTCGACTCGCCGATCACCAGCACCATCGTGGCGGGGAGATTGGCTTGCTGGTCCTTCAGATTGCTCAGCGGCGTAATCTTGCTGCTGCTGTCGAGCATGCCCTGCATGCTGCTCAACTGCTCGCCATAGCGACGATAAGCTACCAGCATCTGCCATGGCACTGCGGGCTCAATGCGGGTTTCGAAGCTCTCGAGTCCTGCTCTCAGTTCGTCATGCCGTGCCAGTTGTTTGATCAGCGGATAACCGATGATGGTGAATAGCAAAAGGAACGAAACCACCCAGGCACGAGGGCGTGGCATGTAGACCGGCCGCAAACGTGACCAGAGGAAAATCGCCATCGCAGTGTGCGCCAGGAAGCCCAGCACCATCCACCAGGCGAAATACTGGGTCATGTATTCGCCAGCTTCCGAGACGTTCGACTCGAACATGATGAAGATGACGCTTTGCGAAAACTCCTGCTGATAGATGAAGAAGTAACCCAGGCTGGCCATGGAGCAGGCCCACAACACGACGCCGATGACTGCGGCCATCACGCGTGTTTTAGCGGGGAACAGCAGCATCGGCGCTAACCAGATGCCGCTCATGACAAAGGCTTGGCGGAAACCGGCAAAACCGGAAGTTCCGGTCACTTGTATAAGGAGTTGGGTGATGCCAGAGAAATACCAAAAAAACAGGAAAAGCCAGCACAGTCCGGCCCAGTCAAAACCTTTCGGAGTAGTCGCGCTCCGTTTGAAAATCGCCATCAAGGGCTCCAGCACGTTAACAAATCGAATTGCCGGTTACGGAGGTCCGCACCAGCGAATTTTTCCCGGCGTTCGGGCTGCTTTTAAAAAAGGCTGAAATTTTAGTCAAAAGTTTGTGAAAAGAATGTGAACTATTAGTCCTTTTCCGAGGGGCGGCACAGGGAGACGCTTTAAGCAGGCGCGCTAAAGCATGCGTCTGGTTCGACGAGTCAGGAGATAGGCGGGACACATGTATATAGGTGGCGATGGGATTTTTTGATCCTCAAACCTTTAAGGTGAGCATCAAGCGGACGCTAATCGGGGGATCGCGGAGATTCAAGGCAGGCGAATTGCCGGGCAAGCCAACGCCCCGATCGGGCAGTGCGTGGCTTGCGGCGAGGACGCAAAGTGGCGTCAGTTGCAGGCTTGCAGACCGTGGGTGGGTCCGGCCAGCAGAGACTGAGACTCTTGCAGCAGCAAGATCAAATGGGCGACTTTATTCTGCAGTTGATCGCGTTCATCTTTGAGCTGCTTGAGCTCATCACGACGGATGCTGACATACAGGGTCTGGGGGGGACGTGCTGCTAGTAATGTGCCCATTGCTCACCTCGCAAATGGTGTGTTTCAACAACGTTAGCGGGAGGGGGGCGGTAATCATCCAAGCCTTAACCACCTTTGCCAACCACTCTCGCTGCCGATTCTGATTTCTTTTTCGCAAGAATGGAACTTTTTTATTTTTTATTGTCAGGAACGTTTCCTGATCGCGGAAGCGCGCGTTATCAGGCAGGCTCATGCCGACACCCCAGCCTGTTGCGAACTATGTCCGAGCCCTCTGGACTAACCTGTTGTGTACTACCGGGTTATCAGGTGAGGCATTCCCTTTTCTTTGCATTAAGGAGCACCACCACATGCAACTTGGAATTATTGGACTGGGCCGCATGGGCGGCAATATTGCTAGACGGTTGATGCTCAAGGGCCATTCAACCGTAGTTTACGACTGGGATGAAGCCTCCCGCACTACCCTTGCCAAAGAAGGCGCAACCGCTGTTGCAGACATTGCCGCGCTGGTGGCCACCCTGGAGAAACCACGCGCAGTGTGGGTCATGCTGCCAGCCGGCGAGCCGACGGAAGAGACCATCGACGCCCTCAGCGAACTGCTCGAAGCTGGCGATGTGATCATTGATGGCGGTAACACGTTCTATAAGGACGATATTCGCCGGGCCCAGGCCCTCACGCAAAAGCATTTGCACTATATCGACGTGGGTACGTCAGGCGGCGTCTGGGGCCTCGATCGGGGTTACTGCATGATGATCGGCGGCGACAGTGCGGTGGTGCAGCGTCTTGATCCATTATTCGACAGCCTCGCCCCTGGCTATGGCTCGGTGGCGCGGACCAAAGGCCGAGACGCTGCCGATGATCGGGCTGAGCGTGGCTACATTCACGCCGGCCCCGCAGGCTCCGGGCATTTTGTGAAGATGATTCACAATGGCATCGAGTACGGGATGATGCAGGCGTTCGCCGAAGGTTTTGACATTCTCAAAACGAAGGGCTCCGACAACCTTGCGCCTGAACAGCGCTTTGATCTGAATGTGGCTGATATCGCCGAAGTCTGGCGCCGCGGCAGCGTTGTATCCTCCTGGTTACTGGACCTGACCGCCGATGCGCTGGTCACCGATCCGCAACTCGAGGCCTATTCCGGGTCAGTGGCTGACAGCGGCGAAGGGCGCTGGACCATTGATGCGGCCATGGAGCAGTCGGTGCCTGTGCCCGTATTGTCCGGCGCACTGTTTGCACGTTTCCGCTCACGCCAGCAGAGTACCTATGGTGACAAGCTGCTTTCTGCCATGCGCTTTGGTTTTGGCGGACATAAAGAAGGACCAAAATAATGGGCCTGTTGCACTCCAAGTCAAAACAAAAGCCTGAGGTTGCACCCCCTACGACCTTGTTTCTGTTGGGCGCTCACGGCGATCTGGTCAAGCGTTTGTTGATGCCCGCGCTCTACAACCTGAGCCGGGACGGGTTGTTGGGCAGTGGCGTTCACATCGTTGGCGTGGACCACAACGCAATCAGTGACATCGACTTCGCCAAAAAACTCGAAGACTTTATCCGCCAGGAAGCATCGGGCAAGGTCGCCGAGGGCGGGGCTGAGCCATTGGACCCGGAACTGTGGCGCCAACTCGCCTCGCGGATCAGCTACGTGCAGGGAGACTTCCTCGACGATTCCACCTACAGCGATATGGCCGAGAAAATCAAAGACACTAACACCGGGAATGCGGTGTTCTACCTGGCCACGGCACCCCGTTTTTTCAGCGAAGTCGCCAAGCGCCTGGGCTCGTCCGGGTTGCTGGAGGAAACCGATGAGTGTTTTCGGCGTGTGGTGATTGAAAAGCCCTTTGGCTCGGATCTGCGTAGCGCTGAAGCCCTGAACGCCTGCCTGCTCAAAGTCATGACGGAAAAACAGATTTATCGAATCGATCACTACCTTGGCAAGGAAACGGTGCAGAACATTCTGGTCAGCCGTTTCTCCAATGGCTTATTCGAAGCCTTCTGGAATAACCACTACATCGACCATGTACAGATCACTGCTGCGGAAATCGTAGGCGTGGAGACCCGGGGCAGTTTTTACGAACATACCGGGGCGCTGCGAGACATGGTGCCCAATCATCTGTTCCAGCTGTTGGCGATGATCGCCATGGAGCCACCGGCCGCCTTCGGTGCTGACGCGGTGCGTGGGGAGAAGGCCAAGGTCATCGGTGCGATTCGCCCATGGTCCGAGGAGGAGGCGCTGGCTAACTCGGTGCGCGGCCAGTACACCGAAAGTACGATTGGCGACAAAAGCATTGCTGGCTACCGGGAAGAACCCAACGTAGCGGCTGACAGCACCACGGAAACCTTTGTCGCCTTGAAGGTCATGATCGACAACTGGCGCTGGGTCGGTGTGCCGTTCTACCTGCGCACAGGCAAGCGCATGAGCGTCCGTGACACCGAAATAGCCATCTGCTTCAAGCCAGCGCCTTACGCACAATTTCGCGACACCGACATCGAAAGGCTCAAACCCAACTACCTGAAAATCCAGATCCAGCCTAACGAAGGCATGGGTTTCGATTTACTGGCGAAACGTCCGGGGCCGACGTTGGAACTGGAAAGTATCCGGCTTGGCTTTGCCTACAAGGATTTCTTCGAAATGCTGCCCTCCACAGGTTATGAAACGCTGATTTTTGATTGCCTTGCCGGGGATCAAACCTTGTTCCAGCGCGCCGATAACATCGAAAATGGCTGGCGTGCAGTGCAGCCGTTTCTGGATGCATGGAGCAAAAACAGCAGCGTCGAGCTATACAAGGCCGGTGAGGATGGGCCCTCTGGCGCCGATGACTTACTGACCCGGGACGGACGTGAATGGCACAGCATCGGATGAGCAGTCAACAGCGGCCCCTCATCCAGTTTGTGTTGTGCGATATCGACGGCACTTTGTTGCGTCCCGACCACAGTTTGAGCCAGGCAAACATAGAGGCAATCGGGCAATTACGAGCGGCCGGTATCCAGTTCACCCTGGCCAGTAGCCGTCCGCCCAGGGCGATGCGTCAGCAGGTTGAAGCATTGGGCATCGATCTGCCGACCGTGGCGTTCAACGGAGGTTTGATTACCTACCCCGATGGCCGCGTGATGTCGGCCCACCGCATTCCGCAGGCGGCAGCTATCACCAGCCTGGCAATGTTTGCCGATCACGAGTGTGCCGTTTGGGTATTCGCCGATGATCAGTGGTTATTGCTCGACCTGAATGGCGCTTACGTTGATCACGAACGTCATACGCTGGGCTACGACCCAATCCTTGTGCCCAGTTTCGCACCCTACCTGGACCGGATAGACAAAATCGTCGCCGCCAGTGCCGATCACGTGTTACTCAAACGTCTCGAAGCGCAGTTGAATCCACACATCGCCGGGCTCGCGCTGGCCTCGCGCTCACAAGTGTATTACCTGGATGTCAACGCGGTGGCGGCGAACAAAGGCGCGGCGCTGGTGACATTGGCCGAGTATGTGGGCATATCGCTGGCACACACGGCCGCCATCGGCGACGGGAGCAACGATGTTGCGATGTTCCGCAAGGCAGGGCTGTCGATTGCCATGGGCCAGGGCGAGGAAAGCGTGCGCAGCCAAGCTGACTACGTCACCGGCAGCAACCTGGAGGACGGCGTGGCGACGGCAATCAAGCGTTACATTCTGCCAGACTGAATTTTTGGATACCGACTATGGCCGCACTGATTGAAGACTATGCATTGCTCGGCAATTGCAGGACTGCCGCGCTGGTCACAAAGGACGGTTCGCTGGACTGGCTGTGCTTCCCTCGATTCGATGCGCCAGCCTGTTTCGCCGCGTTGCTCGGCGACGCGGGCAACGGACGCTGGAAAATCAGCCCGAAAGATCCGGTCAAACACACCGAAAGGCGCTACCGCGAAGGTACGTTGATTCTCGAAACCCTGTTCGAGACTGACACCGGGCGCGCCATGCTGATCGACTTCATGCCCACGGAAACCGCCAGCAGCGTGGTGCGCATCGTGGTGGGACTGGAAGGGAGTGTGGGGTTCGAGTTGGACCTGTCCATACGCTTTGATTACGGCAGCAGTGTGCCTTGGGTTGAAATGCGCGATCCGCACACCCTGACGGCTGTTGCCGGCCCTGAAATGTTGGTGCTGCGCACGCCGACAGCACTGCATGCACTGGATCACCGCACCGGTAGCAACTTCCTGGTCGAGGCTGGACAGCGCAAGGTGTTCGTCCTCAGTCATCAAGCGTCGAATCATCCAGTCCATACCGTTATCGACGGCGAAAAAGCGCTGAAAACGACTGAGCAATTCTGGCGGAAGTTTTCTGATCGATGCCCGGAGGTCGGTCAGTGGTCGGCCCAGGTCAAGCGTTCGTTGATCACCCTTAAAGCACTGACGTATGAGCCTACCGGCGGCATCGTCGCGGCCGTGACAACGTCATTGCCAGAGCAGTTGGGCGGAGAACGGAATTGGGATTACCGTTATTGCTGGCTGCGAGACGCAACAATGACCCTGCTGGCGTTCATGAACCTGGGTTATTACGAAGAGGCCAGCGCATGGCGGGAATGGCTGTTGCGCTCCGTGGCCGGCAATCCGGAACAGATACAGATCATGTACGGCCTGGGCGGCGAGCGGCGTCTGCCGGAATACGAACTGCCTTGGCTCGGCGGCTACGAAAACTCACGTCCGGTGCGAATCGGCAACGCTGCGGCGACGCAAATGCAACTGGATGTGTATGGCGAGGTCGCCGATGCCATGACGCAGGCCAGTAAAGGCGGTTTGCCCAGGCCGCCACGCAGCGCGGCCATCATCAAGGTGATCATGCCGTTTCTGGAAAACGTCTGGCACCTGCCTGACAAGGGCATATGGGAAATTCGTTCTGAGCCACGGCACTTCACCCATTCCAAGGTCATGACCTGGGTGGCCTTCGACCGCAACGCGCACTTCGCTGCCCAGGTGGCTGAAACCGAAGAAGACCATGCATTGGCGCGCCATTACCGTGCGGTTGCCGATGAAATTCATGCGGACGTGTGCCTCAATGGCTTCGATCCGCAACTGGGCAGTTTTGTACAGACCTACGGTTCGACAGCGCTGGACGCCAGCCTGTTGCAGATCGCCTTGACCGGGTTTTTGCCGGCAAATGACCCCCGGGTAATCGGCACCGTTGCCGCGATAGAAAAGGCCCTGATGCAAGAGGGTCTGCTGCTGCGCTACGACAGTGATCGGACGCAGGATGGCGTCTCAGGTAGCGAGGGGACCTTCCTGGTGTGTTCGTTCTGGCTTGCCGATGTATACGTGCTGCTGGGCCGTCATGCTGAGGCCCGCACGTTGTTCGATCGATTGTGTGGCTTGTGCAATGACGTTGGGTTGCTGGCTGAGCAATATGACGTCTTGGGGAAGCGCATGCTCGGCAACTTCCCTCAGGCGTTCAGTCACATAGGCATCATCAATACCGCGTTGAACCTGCACCGCACGGCGTGTCCGGCCAAGGCGCGAGCCAGCGGTTGTGCTGCTACAACCAATAGCTGACCGCGTACCAACCCAAAAGGCCCATGACCACGGTATAGGGCAGGGCCATCCAGACCATGCGCCCGTACGACAGGCGTATCAGGGGTGCAATCGCCGAGGTCAGCAGAAACAAAAACGCTGCCTGACCATTCGGTGTGGCGACGCTGGGCAGGTTGGTCCCGGTGTTGATTGCAATAGCCAGTGCCTCGAAGTGTTCACGGCTCATGTGCCCGGAAATAAACGCCTGCTTCACTTCGGTGATGTAAATAGTGGCAACGAATACGTTGTCGCTGATAGCCGACAGCAGGCCGTTGGCAATGAACAGCATGCCTGGCTGTTGCTCGGGCGGCAGGCTCAGCACCCAGTGGATCAGCGGCGTGAACAATTGCTGATCGTGAATCACCGCGACGACAGCAAAAAACGTGACCAGCAGGGCCGTGAAGGGCATTGCATCCTTGAATGCCTCGCCGATGCGGCTGTCTTCAGTGATCCCGGTAAACGCCGTGATCAGCACAATCACCAGCAGGCCGATCAGTCCCACTTCGGCGATATGGAACGCCAGCCCGCCAATCAGAATCAACGCTGACAGCCCCTGCACGATCAAGGCTGCGCGTTGGTCGTTGGTTCGTTCGGCATTATCTTGAGCCGCGTAGTCAGCCAGCACCTTGCGCACGCTGACGGGCAACAAGGCGCCGTAGCCGAACCAGCCCAGTTTTTCCAGCAGCACACAGGACACGAGTCCGGCCACCAACACCGGCAGTGAAACCGGTGCGACATGCAGGAAAAACTGGCTGAAATTCCAGCCCATTTCATGCCCGATCAATAGATTCTGCGGCTCGCCAACCAGCGTACAGACGCCGCCGAGTGCCGTACCGACCGCGCCGTGCATTAATAAACTGCGCAGGAACGAGCGGAATTGGTCCAGGTCGGCATGGTGATTGGTGTGCAGGCTCTGATCATCGTTGAATGCAATCGGTTCGCGTGGATTGTTGCCCGAGGCGACCCGGTGATAGACCGAATAGAAGCCAACCCCAGCGCTGATGATGACCGCCGTCACGGTCAACGCATCCAGAAATGCCGAGAGAAACGCCGACAAGAAGCAAAACATCAACGCGAGCATGCTTTTCGAGCGCACACCGAGCAACAGACGGGAAAACAGAAACAACAACAGGTCTTTCATGAAGTAGATGCCTGCGACCATGAACATCAACAGCAGGATCACCGGAAAATTGTGCAGCAGTTCGTCATACAGTGCCTGCGGGCTGGTCATCTTCAGCAGCAAGGCTTCGACCATCAATAATCCGCCGGGCAGCAGCGGGTAGCACTTGAGCGCCATCGCCAAGGTGAAAATAAACTCACCCACCAGCAGCCATCCTGCTGCAACCGGGCCAGCAATCCACAGTAACAGCGGGTTAACGAGCAAAAACAACAGCAAACAAAGCTTGTACCAGCGCGGTGAATGTCCGAGAAAATTGTGCGCGAAGGCGCTGGCCAAAGAGCGGGGCATGGAAAATCCTTGAGGTGAGACGTGCCGGCAAAATGCCGTATGCGGTGGTCAAGATCAAGCGTGAGGCTTAGTTGCGGTCTTTCGGGGGTAGTGCGCTTTATCCGGCTTTGCGAAAGGTAAAGTTGATGCGCTGCTCACCCAGCAACTGATGTTCAGCGTGCTTAAGTGGCAAGACGCCGTGATAGCGCAGTCGGTCTTCTCCGCCCCACACCACCACGTCGCCATGAAACAGCGGGATGCGTTGGGTTTTGTCGCTGCGCGCCATGCCGCCAAACAAGAACATGGCCGGGATGCCCAAGGACACCGAGACGACCGGCCACTCATAGTCGAGTTCGTTTTTGTCCTGATGCAAGGACATTTTTGCCCCGGGTGCATAGCGGTTGATCAGGCAGGCATCGGGTACGAAGCCTGCAAATCCGGCCTTGCTCGCCGCAGCCTGGGCCAGTTGCATGAACACATCAGGCAAGTCTGGCCATGGGTTGCCGGAGCCTGGATCAATTGGGGCGTAGCGATAGCCGCTGCGGTCAGTGACCCAGCCGAGACTGCCGCAATTGCTCAAGGCCACCGACATAGTGAAACCACCGGGGGTGACCATATGCCTGAAAGGGGCCTCGCTGAGAACACGCTGTAGCGCAGGCAATAGTTGTTCGACCCGCGACAGAGCGAATCCTCTGAGGACAAACGAGCACGGGCCGATGTTTTCAATGCAGGGTGCTTGCGGTGTGTCATCGGCGAACAGGTCAAGGGTGGCGGGCACCGAACGCTCACGTCGAATCATGGGAAGTTTCTCCTGATTCAGTCTCTATGCCCGTCGCTCAAGCGCTCCTCAGAGCGCCTTGCTGACTTTGACGTCGGTAATGTTATCGTCGCTGGCGTTGTGCATTTTCTTCAGATTCGCCGTGGCCTCCTCGGAGGAGGCTGACTGCAGCTGAGCAAACTCAAACCGGCGTTCGCCGTTGAGTTTGTAGCTGATAGCGTATTTGGTGGTCGCGGTTGGAGTGCTCACAAGGGATTCCTTTTCTGACACGATTCAAGCGTTATCAGCTCAGCCGGGTTGCCGAACGACGAACAATCTTGATGGTGTGAGTGAACGAGGGCTTGCGGCCACCGCCTGCATCGACTTTGCGCCCGGAGGTATCAATGGTGATGTTCCAGAAGCCAGTGCTGGGCGCCACGATCTTCGCCGGGAATCTGTCGAAAGCACCGCCGTGGTAAGTGTGGCGGCCGCCGTTCTTGAAGCTGCGAAAATTCGCGTCATTCATCAAGCGGATATTGCAGAGCTGGGAACACTCAATGACGACGATATCGTCTTCGTTGAGATGCTCGCGCTGGTGTACAAATTTCATGGTGTCTCCGAAAAAGGCTTTTTCTGCAAAATCAAAACGATAGCATGAGCGCGCAGGCATTTATTCGCCGATACCCATTTTATTACGTTAATACTCGATAAAAAGTGCCTAAATCCGGATCTAATCGTTCTCAGGCTTGTCGTAGGATTCTAACTGGAGGGATTGTATGAAATTGGCAGTAGTTTTTTTGGCTCTCGCGATGACCGGCTGCGCGACCCTGGAAGAAATTGAGCATACCCCACCCACCATGAGCGTGATTTCCGGCAAGAGCCCGCACGCTTATGCCGATTGCTTGGTGGGCAAGCTCGCCGACAGCCGCAAGCCGCCATTGATCGAGGCACACCATGATGGCTTGCGCGTCATCATTGCGCAAAAATTCAGCTCGGACCCCGCAGCAGTGGTGATGATCGAAAACCGCTCCAGTGGCAGCTCAATCAAGGTCTACGAACGTATCGCGAACATGCCGCTGCGTCCCATGGATGTACAGAAAGCCGCCACAGCTTGCATCTCCGGCTGATGCGGGAAGCAGGTCTGATGGCGTGAAGAGTTTCGATTTTTTGAGGGATGTATGAAGCGAGAGTTGGTGACGCAGCGGCATGCAGAAGGCAGTATTTCTACCACTCACATCATTCAGAATCCGGCCACCGCCGGGGAGTGGATCGTATTTTTCAAGACAAGCGCGGGCACAAGTTTTTTTCTGGTAGATGACGACGACGAAGTCGAGTCCTTCTGCCAGTTGGACGAGTTAGTGGTAACCATTCGCGGATTGGGTATCAAGTTTGCGGAAATTCACCTGTAAAACGCCCTGTCAGCTCAAACAGTCGACAGGGCGTTTCCTGGCGGGCGTGAAATCAGCGCTACTTGCAGGTCACGATCACCGTGCGGCTCGTGTAGTTGCCTACGTCGACGCCTAGCGTTTTGTCGCTATCTTTAGGTTGCGCCGTTCCATTAGTCGCAACGATGTTGTAGCCCGTGCCCGCGCAAGAGGCGTCCGCTTTCTCGTAGCAACTGCTCCAAGACATGGCTTCTCCTGAGCAGTCGATGCTCAGGCCTTGCTGGCCATTGTTCAAGTAGGTGTTAGACGCTGTCGCACAGCCGGTGAGCCCCAGTACAGCGATAACTGCCAAAAGTTTGTTCATGGTTTCATGCTTCGTGATGAGCGCTATCGGGGAGTGTCTGCCGTTTTTCTGATCGACTGATGGTTTAATAGTTGCGCGCCAGCCCTGCGAGACTTGCGTCCCGCGCACATCGGTGTGGCGACCGTCGTGACGATCAGGGTTTAGGGTTGGAGCGGCGGCGTGGGGCTTTTGGTTGGTCTTGCAGGACGGCAGCGACTTCGATGGCTGCGCTTTCCGAGGCGAACGGACCCGCAATAGCTTCGCCACTGGCGTCGGACACCCACCATTGGCCGTCCTGCAATTTGTTGATCAGGTATCCATTAACGCTTTTCGCTTCCGACATCATCGATCTCTTTGAATGTTCCAGGCTGAGCATGATAAAGCGCATGCCAACACGCTGCACTTTATTCCCGCACAATCAAACGGGGTCAACTACGCTTGAGCGAGTCATGGCATGCCGTGTTCAAGGCGCTGGGGCCTTGGTTCGAGTGATTGAATGTACGCCGTCAGGCAGACAGATTTCGATCATATGCGTGATTTGAAGCATGGACCAACGGTCTTTGATGCGTGCAATATCTACGATGTTGCGGAACTATATGCACTGAAATTCCTCTACCAAAGCAGCGGACGGCCAGTGAAGGGGCATTGTAAGGTTACCGCCGCCTGATTAGACTGCGCCGCAAACAGCCACAGCCTTTTTTATTAGGGACTTATATGATCAAGAAATGCTTGTTCCCAGCAGCCGGTTACGGCACTCGCTTTCTGCCAGCGACAAAAGCCATGCCCAAGGAAATGCTGCCGGTGGTCAACAAGCCACTGATCCAATACGGCGTGGAAGAAGCACTTGATGCAGGCCTGAATGAAATCTCCATCGTCACGGGTCGTGGCAAACGAGCTCTGGAAGACCACTTCGACATCAGCTATGAGTTGGAAAACCAGATCAAGGGTACCGACAAGGAAAAATACCTGGTCGGTATTCGTCGCCTGATCGACGAATGCAGCTTCTCCTACACGCGTCAAACCGAAATGAAAGGCCTGGGTCACGCAATCCTTAGCGGTCGTCCCTTGATCGGCAACGAAGCGTTTGCCGTCGTACTGGCCGATGACCTGTGTGTGAACCTTGAAGGCGAGGGCGTTCTGGCCCAGATGGTCAAGCTGCACAAGCACTATGGTTGCTCGATCATTGCGATCCAGGAAGTCGATCCGCAGGAAACCAACAAGTACGGCGTGATTGCTGGCGATGAAATCAAGGACGGTCTCTACCGCGTCACTAACATGGTAGAAAAACCGGCTCCTGAGGACGCACCGTCCAATCTTGCGATTATCGGCCGCTATATCCTGACCCCCGATATCTTCAAATTGATCGAAGAGACTCCGCCGGGCAAAGGCGGTGAAATCCAGATCACCGACGCCCTGATGAAACAGGCCGAGCAAGGCAACGTGCTGGCCTACAAATTCAAGGGCAAGCGTTTTGACTGCGGCGGCGCTGAAGGCTACATCGAAGCGACCAACTTCTGCTTCGAGCACTTCTACAAGAAGGGCAGCTAAGCATCTGAGTTTCTTTCAGGCTTGCTTATAGGACAAAGCCACCTTCGGGTGGCTTTGTCGTTTCTGGCCAACAGCGCTGACCGACAATGCCGAAGCGGTTATGCTGTTGGCCTGCTAAGGAGACAGCAATGGCCTACGACTTCGACCTTTTTGTGATTGGTGCCGGTTCCGGCGGTGTACGAGCGGCACGTTTTGCCGCCGGTTTTGGTGCGCGCGTAGCGGTTGCGGAAAGCCGATATCTGGGCGGTACCTGTGTCAACGTGGGCTGTGTGCCGAAAAAGTTGCTGGTCTATGGCGCTCACTATTCTGACGATTTTGAGCAAGCCAAAGGCTTTGGCTGGTCGGTCGGTGAGGCCAGGTTCGATTGGCCGACCTTGATCGCCAACAAAGACCGTGAAATCCACCGCCTCAATGACATCTATCGCAACCTGCTGGTCAACAGTGGCGTGACCCTGATTGAGGGGCACGCCAAGCTGCGCGATCCGCATCAGGTTGAAATCGACGGTCAGACTTACAGCGCCGAACACATTTTGATCGCGACTGGCGGCTGGCCGCAGGTCCCTGAGTTCCCAGGGAGCGAATACGCGATTACCTCCCAAGAGGCTTTCTTCCTCAAGCAACTGCCCAAACGTATCGTGGTGGTCGGCGGTGGCTATATCGCCGTGGAGTTCGCGTCGATCTTCAATGGTCTTGGCGCTGAGGTCACTCAGCTTTATCGCGGCGAATTATTCCTGCGCGGTTTCGATGGTGCCGTTCGGACCCATCTGCAACAAGAGCTGACCAAACGCGGCATTGATCTGCAATTCAATTCCGATATCGAGCGTATCGACAAACAAGACGACGGTAGCTTGCAGTTGTCGCTCAAGGACGGTCGTCAATTGATCGCCGACAGCGTGTTCTACGCCACCGGGCGGCGGCCGATGCTGGATAACCTGGGGCTGGAAAATACCCGGGTCAAACTCGACAAGGCCGGCTATATCGAAGTCGACGAACGCTATCAAAGCAGTGAACCGTCGATTCTGGCGATTGGCGATGTCATCGGCGGGGTGCAACTGACGCCAGTCGCGCTGGCCGAAGGCATGGCGGTTGCTCGACGCCTGTTCAAGCCTGAGCAGTATCGTCCGGTTGACTACACTCATATCCCAACGGCGGTTTTCAGTCTGCCGAACATTGGGACCGTGGGCCTGACCGAGGAAGATGCCCGGAAAGAAGGTCACGAGATTCAGATTTTTGAAAGCCGTTTCCGCCCAATGAAGCTATCGCTCACTGACAATCAGGAGCGCACGCTGATGAAGCTGGTGGTCGACGTTAAAACGGATAAGGTGCTCGGTTGTCACATGGTCGGGCCAGAGGCTGGCGAAATCATCCAAGGCTTGGCCATCGCGTTGAAAGCCGGCGCCACCAAACAGATATTCGATGAAACCATTGGCGTACACCCGACAGCAGCCGAGGAATTTGTCACGCTGCGTACGCCCGTCGCCAGCTAAGCTGGTTAAATATCGCCAGTCATCACTCGAGCTGCAGGACGAGGATTGAGCCATGCAGAAGAAGTTTTCAGGACGTGGGTCAGCTTCTTGAGCAGCCACAACCTTGGGGTCGCAGCGCCCTGGAGTGAGGAGGCGCGATTAGCCGCGCTTGCTCACTTCAACATCCTCGACACGTTACCGGAACAGGCATTCGATGATATTGCCTGTCTCGCGGCCCAGCTGTGCGAGGTGCCGATGGCGCAGATCAATCTGATCGATGCCGGGCGCCAGTGGCCCAAGGCTCAGGCGGGGCTGGCGTTGCCGGAAGTGCTCATTGAACATTCTATTTGCGCTCAGACGATTCGTCAGCCCGGCGTGATGATGGTCGACGATCTGCGAGTGGATCCGCGGTTCGCCGATAACCCTCTGGTCGCCGATGTCCCAAACCTGCGTTTTTATGCCGGGACCGCGCTGCTCACCGCTGAAGGGCTGCCGCTGGGGACGCTCTGTGTTTACGATGTAGAGCCTCGACATCTTTCTGAGTCGAAGCTTGCCGCTCTGGCCGCCTTGGCGCGTCAGGTGGTCAACCAGTTGGAGCTGCGTAGGGCTTTGTACGATCAGCAAGAAGCGTTGCGCGATCTCAATGAAGGCCTGGAGCGGCGGGTGGCAGAGCGCACCCTGGAAATGCTTCGGATCAACGAATTGCTCCAAGTCGAAATGAGAGAGCGTGAAAACGCTGAAGAGGCGCTGCGTCATGCGCAAAAAATGGACGCTATCGGGCAACTGACGGGTGGTATCGCCCACGACTTCAATAACATGCTGACGGGCGTGCTTGGCGCGCTTGAGTTGATTCAGCGGCGTGTCGCAGCCGGGCGCGTAGGGGAGATCGATCGCTACATTGATGCGGCGATGACCTCGGCCAACCGTGCAGCCTCGTTGACGCACCGACTACTGGCGTTTGCCCGGCGTCAGTCGCTGAGCCCGAAGGCGGTGGACGTGAATCGGATGGTGATCTCCATGGAGGAGTTGCTGCGGCGCACGCTTGGCGAAAGTATCGTACTGCGCACTGACCTTCAGTCTCGCTTGTGGCAAGCCAATACCGACGAACATCAGTTGGAAAATGCCTTGTTGAACCTGGTGATCAATGCCCGCGACGCGATGCCAGGGGGTGGACAGCTGACGATCAGTACAGCAATCGCACGCATCGATATGCAACAGGACACGCTGACGCCCGGTGAGTACGTGCTGCTGACCGTTGGAGACAGTGGTAGCGGAATGTCGGCCGAGGTGCTTGGTCGTGCCTTCGATCCCTTCTTTACCACCAAGCCGATCGGGCAGGGCACCGGGCTGGGCTTGTCCATGGTTTATGGGTTCATCAAGCAAACCGGTGGTCATGTGCATATCGACAGCGCCGAGGGGCAAGGTACGCGCATTCATTTGTATTTGCCTTGCCATCTGGAGTTGGGTGAGCGGCATATCGCCGAGCACGATAACCCACGCCCACCGCGGGCGCTAAAGGGTGAGCAAGTGCTGGTGGTCGAGGACGAGGTGGCTGTGCGCACGTTGGTGATCGATGTATTACGTGAACTCGGTTACGCGACGCTTGAGGCGTGCGACGGTGAAACCGCACTCATTGTGCTGCAAGGCCGGGAACGTATTGATCTGCTGGTCAGCGATGTCGTGCTACCAGGGCTTGACGGACAACAACTGGCAGGCATTGCCCGACAGCACCGCCCTGATCTGGGTGTGCTGTTCATGACGGGGTATGCGAGTAACGCTGAAATGTGTGCGGGGTTTCTTGATCAAGGCATGGATATGTTGATCAAGCCGTTCAGCATCGATGAGCTAGCACTCAAGGTACGCAATATGATCGAGCGCGCACGGCCCTGAGCGCCAAGGCCTGAGTGTTGATTACGGTTGCTGGGGTATTGGCGTTTCGGACACTTCGTTGATGGCTGAATGAGATATGCGCAGGTTTTCCAGGGCCAGCTGCGCCTTGATCATCTCGAGCTGAAGTGTTTGGTTTGACTGCTGTTGCTCGGCCAGAGCCTGTTTGAGCAGATCGCTTTCGCTCTGTGCTGCACTAAGGCGTTCTTGCAGTAATGCGCACTGGGTGTGCGTGTGCTGGTACTGCTCGTTCAGACTTGCCGATTGGTTCGTCGCCTTGTTCAGTTGCTCTTGCCGCGCGCTCAGCTCGCGCAGGGTGCTGCGGGTTTCGGCCAGCAAGCGCTCGTTGTCACGATTCAATTGGGTAATTTCATCCTGGCGCACCATCGCGCTTTGTTGCGCCTGGCGCAGTTCCATTTGCACCTGTTGCAATTGCCCCTCGTGACGACGCTGTTCCTGCTCGCGCTGTTCCTTGACTGAGTTGCGATAGTGCTCAAGGGCGTCACGCGCATGCAGGTGTTTTTCCTCCAGTGACCGTATTTGTCCCTCCTTGTCCTGCACGCGAAGCTCGAGATCGTGATGGGCCTGAAAGAGGCGGGCGGTGGTTGTTTGCTCGGTATGCAGCAACTCGCGAGTGGCATCCAGGGCTGCGTTTTGTACGCTGAGATCATCGCCTTGGGCAATGAACTGGCTCTGCAACTCGCTTAACTGGACTTGTGCTGCCGTCAATTCCTTTCGCAGTTCATCCTGTTTGGCCGTGAAGGCGGCTTGCGCCTGGTCGACAAGTGCATGCGCCTGTTCCTGTAATCGCTGCGCCAGTCGACTCACCAACTCAGTCAGTTCGTCCCCGATCTCGGCCTGCGGCGCATTGCTGCGGGTATCAGTTTCGTCCAACTCCTTCAAATAGCGGTGAATGGTCGTCTTCGAGCCGGTGTTGCCCATTTCGATACGTACCGCGTCGATGCTCGGGTGCTCGCCGCGCGCGAGCAGCGCCGAGCGTGCCATCTGAACGACTGCCTTGTTTACACCGCCGCGTGCCATGTCGAGCTCCTACGATTTCGTACTGTGGTATGTACCCTGTAATTACATACTATAGGAATACAAATTATGCTGCTGTAATTCTAAAAATACACACGGGATATACTGGTATTATCCAATCTGAGCCGCAAAAAAACGCGTTTCAACCGCGCTTTTCAGTACACAAACGGAATCTCCAACCATGAATGATCTCGATCGCTACTTATCAGCCGCGACCCGTGACAACACGCGACGCAGCTACCGGGCGGCCATCGAGCATTTCGAAGTGACGTGGGGCGGGTTTCTGCCTGCGACCAGCGACAGCGTGGCGCGCTACCTGGTGGCGTATGCAGGCGTGCTGTCGATCAACACGCTGAAGTTGCGCTTGTCGGCATTGGCGCAATGGCACAACAGCCAAGGGTTTGCAGACCCGACCAAAGCGCCCGTCGTACGCAAGGTGTTCAAGGGTATTCGCGCCCTGCATCCCGCTCAGGAGAAACAGGCTGAGCCACTGCAACTGCAACAGCTGGAACACGTGGTGGCGTGGCTCGATCAAGAAGCCGTACAGGCGCAGGCCGACGACAATCAGCCTGAGCTTTTACGTTGCCGTCGCGATGCGGCGCTGATCCTGCTGGGATTCTGGCGAGGTTTCCGCAGCGACGAACTGTGTCGCCTGGACATCGAACATGTTCAAGCGGTCGCGGGCTCAGGGATCAGTTTGTATCTGCCGCGCAGCAAAAGTGATCGGGACAATCTGGGCAAAACCTACCAGACTCCGGCACTCCAGCGTTTATGCCCGGTACAGGCCTACATCGAGTGGATCAATTGCGCAGCTCTGGTGCGCGGCCCGGTGTTCAGAGCCATTGATCGCTGGGGTAATCTGGGTGAAGAGGGCTTGCACGCAAACAGCATCATTCCGTTGCTGCGTCAGGCGCTGGAGCGTGCGGGTATTCCCGCCGAGCAGTACACCAGCCACTCATTACGCCGGGGTTTTGCCACGTGGGCGCACCGCAGCGGTTGGGACCTGAAGTCGCTGATGAGCTACGTCGGCTGGAAAGACATGAAGTCGGCTTTGCGCTATATCGAAGCCACGCCATTCATGTCAGTCAGTGGCAGCGCAGAGGCTCCAGTGATTTCTTCTATTAATAAACATCTCTTATAGTGAAAACCAATCAGCGGCATGAGGTTTGCCAATGAGCCCGTGCCGCCGGTTGTGCGTAAGATCCATCTCATAGATTTTTCCAACCATCAGGAGATTCATCGATGCCTATCATCAACAGCCAAGTCAAGCCATTCAAAGCCACTGCGTTCGCCAACAACGCATTCGTCGACGTCTCTGAAGCCGACCTGAAAGGCAAATGGTCTGTCGTATTCTTCTACCCAGCTGACTTCACCTTCGTTTGCCCTACCGAACTGGGCGATCTGGCTGATAACTACGCTGAGTTCAAGAAACTGGGCGTTGAAATCTACGGCGTGTCGACTGACACCCATTTCGCCCACAAAGCCTGGCACGACACCTCCGAGGTGATCAGCAAAGTCCAGTTCCCATTGATCGGTGACCCGACTCACGTGATCTCGCGCAACTTCGATGTACTGATCGAAGAAGCAGGTCTGGCTGACCGTGGCACCTTCGTGATCAACCCGGAAGGTCAGATCAAAATCGTTGAACTCAACGATGGCGGCGTAGGCCGTGACGCTTCCGAGCTGCTGCGCAAGGTCAAAGCTGCCCAGTACGTTGCTGCTCACCCAGGCGAAGTTTGCCCAGCCAAATGGAAAGAAGGCGAAGCCACTCTGGCCCCGTCTCTTGACCTGGTCGGCAAGATCTAAGTCGACATGCATCGGCTGGGGGCCATGAGCTCTTAAGCACGTAAACCGCATCGCCCCCAAAAACGCCCGGGCGACCATCGCCTGGGCGTTGTTTTTTCTAGCGTACAAAAAAAGGAAATCGCCCTCATGTTGGACGCCAATCTTAAAGCCCAGCTGAAGTCATACCTGGAGCGGGTTACCCTGCCGTTCGAGATCGTTGCATCCCTTGATGACGGCGCGAAATCCGAAGAAATGCTCGCGCTGCTCAAAGACATCGTCAGTCTGACGCCGCACATCACCTTGCTCGACAACGGGACCGATGCGCGCACGCCGTCGTTCTCGCTGAACCGCCCGGGAGCCGATATCAGCCTGCGCTTTGCCGGCATCCCCATGGGCCACGAATTTACCTCGCTGGTGTTGGCGCTGTTGCAAGTCGGCGGTCATCCGTCCAAAGCCAGTGCGGACGTTATCGAACAGATTCGCTCGCTCAAGGGTGAATTCAATTTTGAAACCTATTTTTCCCAGTCTTGCCAGAACTGCCCGGACGTCGTTCAAGCCTTGAACTTGATGGCTGTGCTCAACCCTTGCATCCGTCACGTCGCCATCGACGGGGCATTGTTCCAGGCCGAAGTCACTGACCGGCAGATCATGTCTGTGCCGAGCGTTTACCTGAACGGCGAATTGTTTGGTCAAGGTCGTATGGGCCTGGAGGAAATTCTGGCCAAGATCGACACCAGCGCAGGTGATCGGCAAGCTGAAAAGCTCAATGCCAAAGACGCCTTTGACGTGCTGATAGTCGGTGGCGGCCCCGCCGGTGCGGCTGCTGCGGTCTACGCGGCGCGCAAAGGTATTCGGACCGGTGTTGCGGCTGAACGTTTTGGCGGTCAGGTGCTTGATACCATGGCCATCGAGAACTTCATCTCTGTCCAGCACACCGAGGGTCCTAAACTGGCCGTTGCGCTGGAAGAGCACGTCAAGCAATACGACGTCGACATCATGAACCTGCAGCGCGCGGATCAGCTTATTCCGGGCAAGGACGGAGCGTTGCACGAAGTGAAGTTCGCCAGCGGCGCCTCGCTCAAGTCCAGGACCGTGATTCTCGCGACCGGCGCAAGATGGCGCGAAATGAACGTCCCCGGTGAGCAGCAATACCGCAACCGTGGCGTGGCGTACTGCCCGCATTGCGATGGCCCGCTGTTCAAGGGTAAACGTGTCGCCGTGATTGGTGGTGGCAACTCGGGTGTAGAAGCGGCAATCGACCTGGCGGGTGTCGTCAGTCATGTCACCTTGCTGGAGTTTGATGTCCAGCTGCGTGCCGACGCTGTCTTGCAGCGCAAGCTCAACAGCCTGCCGAACGTGACGGTGATCACCAGCGCGCAGACCACGGAAGTGACCGGCGACGGTCAAAAGGTCAACGGCTTGCTCTACAAAAATCGCCAATCAGGCGAAACATTGACCATCGAGCTAGAAGGGATCTTCGTCCAGATCGGCTTGCTGCCTAACACCGACTGGCTCAAAGGCACCATCGAGTTGTCACCGCGCGGCGAGATCGTTGTTGATTCCCGTGGCGAGACATCTATTCCCGGGATTTTCGCAGCCGGTGACGTCACCACAGCGCCTTACAAGCAGATCATCATTGCGCTGGGCGAAGGTGCAAAAGCATCGTTGAGTGCGTTTGATCACTTGATCCGTACTTCTGCGCCGGAGTGATTCAGGCGCTTGCGACTAAGGAGCCCCCTGCATGCAGGGGGCTTTTTCATAGCAACACATTGTGAGGTCAGAGCGGCGTCGGCTGAATGATTTCGACCCAATAGCCATCCGGGTCTTTGATGAAGGCCAGGCTATTCATGCGGCCATCGGCCAGGCGCTTCTGAAACGGAACGCCCAGGCTTTCGAAGCGTTCGCACGCGACGTGAACATCCGGAACGGAGAGGCAGATATGGCCAAAACCGCGCGGGTCGGTATTGCCGTTGTGGTAGGTGAAGGCTGTGTCGTTCTCGGTACCGTGGTTGTGAGTCAGCTCCAGAATCCCGGGAATGGATTTCATCCACTGGTTGCGAGCGGCGTCGTCTGCCGGGATCTGTCCTTTATCCACCAATGCAAGGAAATACAGGCTGAATTCCGCTTCAGGGAAGTCACGTTTTTCAACCAGGCTGAAGCCCAATACGCGGGTGTAGAAATCCAGGGAAGCCGTAATGTCCTTGACTCGCAGCATGGTGTGGTTGAACACAAAGCCTTGTGTCGCGACATCCGGGGTGGCGGTGACGCCGGCAAAGGTGTTCAGTTCGTGCAAGCTCATGGGTATCTCCCGTTAAAAAATCTGTAATCGCCAAATGATACGGGGCAGGGCAGTCAGTGCCAAACCCGGGCGGTGATAAAAAGGCGGCAAAGCCTTGTCCGTTGGCGGTGACAGGCTCAAACTTTCCGGCTCATTGTCCTGGTAGTACCGATCATGATTTACCTGCAACGCAGATCATCCTTGATAAGCCTGTGCCTGCTGCTCGGCCTGAGCGGTGTGCATGCGGCCGATGTGTTGATCACCTGGCCAAGCGGCTGGGAAGTCGAGCCTTTGCCACCAGCCGCTGATGCTGCAGCGCAGCCGTCAGTGCAAATGAGACAACGCGCAGTGAAGAATGATCAGAATGGCGACCCGATCATGGTCATGGAGTTGACTCAGTCGCGGCTTCAGCCGGGGCATGATGTCAACGTGCAGAGCGTATTGCTGGAAATGCGCAAATCGGTCCAGATCGACTTTGTCCGGGGTGGATTTCAGAGCGTTTGCAGCAAGATTCATGAAAGCACTCTGAGTGATCTTCCGGCGCTGGAAACCACCTGCACCATCACTCAGAACGGCGGGCACGTCATGACTCAGACGCTGGTCGCGGCAGCAAACCACGACATGGCCTGGTCACTTTCCTACGCGGGCTCTGCCGATGGCTACGTCGAGAGCAAAGAGGAGGTGCAGCGTATTCGGGACAGTCTGCACTTGGTGATTGCGCCGTAAACGCAAAGGCGCGAACAGCGCTGGCGCCAAATAACAGGCAAAAAGAAACCCGCCGAAGCGGGTATTGGGGCGCTAATCCTTTAGCAGCGCTCATCCTGTAAGAATCGATGTGAAAAATGTGTGAAGTGAAAAATCTGTCCGACTAGTGAGCGCGATGGTGCCGGGCGGATGCAGCTCCCGCAATCGGGGCCGAGCGCCTCGGTGTATCGCAGGGTTGACCATTATTAGATGTGCACAGGCTGTAGCATCGAATAGCCACTAGATGGTCTGCCTTCAAGTAAGCGACCTGTTATTATTTTGTTACATCACCGACTAATGCCGCACGGGAGGACAGTCAAACAGGGGCGGTAGGAAAAGTCTGAGATACCTGTATGAATGGGTACCTGATTTAACTACTTACGACACTGATCGTGACTATTTTTCTGTCGGAAGGCTGAACCAGTTACACATTGCCATGGCAGTGAAGTTGACAGGCAATAAAAAGCCCTGCACAGCAGGGCCTTTTAAGTTCGATGATTTCGATCAAGTGCGAAGCCATGAATCTACGGTATCGACACCGTATTGCTCTTTCCAGGATTTCAGACCGCGGTGATTGCCGCCTTTGGTTTCAATCAACTCACCTGTGTGCGGGTTCTGATAAACCTTCACGACACGTGCTCTGCGGCGTTTTGGACCTGTAGGCGCGACCTGAGACGACGAGCTGTTGGGGTCGAGTATGGCGACGATGTCGCGCAGGCTCTTGCCGTAGCTGCTCATCAAGCCCTGAAGCTTCTGTTCGAATTCGATCTCCTTCTTTAGTCCAGCGTCATTCTTCAAGGACTCCAGCTGTGCCAGCTGTTCTTGAAGGGCTTTTTCTGCTGCGCGAAACTCGGCGAGTCTAGACAAATATATTACTCCGACAGTGTAGTTGGCTGTTCCCAGCCCGACAAAGCTATAAGGCAAGAGCTTCTGGCCGATTCCTTCGTTCAATTCTCTACCACAACCCCTGAGCGCGTTCCTTCTGTGAAGAAACTAACGGCTTGCGGTCAGTCACGCTCAAGTGGAAAAAAGGGTAGTTGTTAACCAGTTGCAGGTAAATAATGCACTTTTTTTTCGAGTTAGAAAATAGTCTTTATGCAAATGATTATAGTGAATGCGGAATTTCACTTTGCCACTGCCCTAATTCTCTGTGGTATCAGATGAAGCGCGGTGTAAGTAATTTCCGATATTAACCGCGCATCGGAAAACCAGTAACATCGGCTTCCGGCGGCTATATCAGAGCACTAGAGGCCCTGTTGAAGCGCGGGGTCGTCCGGATTCTGCTGCTCCAGTTCTGCAAGCAGTACCTGAACTTTTTGCAGTTGCCCACTTTCTTGCCAGTAACGAATCAGCAGGACCCGTGCGTCGCGATTGGCGGGATGACGCTGTACGATTTCTTCGAGCTGCTTCTGTGCCGCCTCCAGTTGATCGAGGTCGTGCAAGGCAACGGCCAGGTCATAGCGGTAGCCATTATTTTCCGGCTCAAGCTCCAGCGCTTTTGCCAATGCAAGCAGGGCATATTCGCTTTGCCCATGGTGCAGCAGCCACAGACCCAATACGTGTTGCAGCATCGCGGATTTGGGGTTGCGCTCTAGCTGTTGACCCAGCAGCTGCCGAGCCTTGTCGACCTGGCCCTGCTTATCGAACGCGGCAATCTGCGCCAGTCCGGCTTGCAGATTATTCGGGTCCAGCGCGAGCGCCTGTTCCAGGGCCTTCATGGCCGGAATCTGATCACCGCTGTGCAGATAAAGGGTGGCCAGTTGCAGCTGACCCTGACTGGTCGGCGGCTGGCCAGCGAGGACATGCTCATACTGTTCAACGACCTGCTCCAGCGGGCCAAAGTATAGCCCCAACTCATCAGGTGTCAGACCCAGCAGGGCTTCCGCTGCACTGAAGCGCGTGGCCTGGTCAGTTTCATCGAGCAGAGGCCCCAGCAACACACTGCGTTGACTGCCGGAAACCAGCTTGACGATGGCATCAATCGCCGCTTGCCGGACCGCTGGCGCGCTGTGGTGTAAATCACTGTTTGCCAGTTTCAATGCCTGTGGGCTGGGGTAGTTGGGCAACTCGACCAGCAAGTTGACGCGGCGGACGTCAGACAGGTCGGTACGCGACAACTGTTGATAGAGTACCCGAGCCGCTCCCGGCTTACCGTTGTGCGCTTGTTCCACGGCTTGGGAGTAACCGTGTGGGGTGGCAAAGGTCGGCGGAGTGGAAGGGGGGCTGCGAAACAACAGGAAGCCTGCGCCAAAAACAATGATTGATAGCGTGATCGTGTAACCGAGGCGCCACTGACGGCCGGTTTTTGGCTCAGTGGAGGAACCTTTAAAAGGCGGTTTTGGCATACCTGTATCCAGTCCATGACGGCTTGCAGCTTCACGGAGTGACTGGCAGCTGTCAAACGACAATCATCCCGGCAGGCCCGGCAACGTGGTTTTTGGAGGGGGAGGCACAAGAAAGCCCCGCGACCGAAAGGACGCGGGGCTGAAAGGTTAACCGATGGAGTCCATCACTGGAGGGATTGCAGGCATCAAGCCTGTGGCTGCCAGCCACCCCCCAATGCCTTGTAAATGGCAACAATCCCCCGATACATCTCGACCTCGGCCTGGGCCTGAGAATCTTCGGCGGCCAATCGCTCACGCTCGGCATCGAGCAGCACAAGGAAGTCCACTGTGCCTTCGCGGTACTGAATAGATGCCAAGTCAGCAGCGGAACGACTGGCTTCGCTTTGACGCAGCAGAGAGATCAGGCGTTGTTGCCGTTTAGCATAGTCGCTGAAGGCATTTTCCGACTCTTCCAGGGCCAGCAGCACCTGCTGTTCATAGGTGGCCAAGGCGCCGTCGGCTTGAGCATCGGCGCCCCGAATCCGCGCACGCACGCTGCCGAGGTCAAACGCGGCCCAGGTAATGCTTGGACCAAGCGCCCAGGCTTGCGCGGCTGAGGAGCCGAGTTGCGAGCCGCGTG
Source organism: Pseudomonas sp. ASL8 (assembly GCF_056680355.1). Taxonomy (NCBI): domain Bacteria; kingdom Pseudomonadati; phylum Pseudomonadota; class Gammaproteobacteria; order Pseudomonadales; family Pseudomonadaceae; genus Pseudomonas; species Pseudomonas sp. ASL8. The sequence continues at coordinate 4,438,381 of NZ_CM155278.1, forward strand.
CGGCCGTGAAGCCCAGGAACCCACTGAGGCTGACGCGAGGGAACAGGTCCGCAGTCGCGACACCGATGCGCGCCGTCGCAGCCGCCAGTTGGCGCTCGGCGCTGCGCACGTCGGGACGATGGCGCAGCAGCTCAGTCGGATCGCCGATGGGCAAAGCTTTGGCGATGGCCGGCAATTTAGCCGGGCTCAGGTCGATGGTCAGCGCCTCTGGCCGCTCGCCCAGCAGCGTGGCGATGCGATTGCGCTGGCGCACTTGTTCTGCTTGCAGTTGCGGCACCGTGGCCTCGACGGCGGCCAGTCGTGCATCGGACCGCACTACGTCGAGCTCATTGCCGACACCGGCTTCACGCAGGTTCACGGTAATGGTGCGCGAGTCCTGCTGGTTCTTCAGGTTGGCCCGAGCAATGCCTTCGCGCAGCTGTGCGCCCCGCAGTTGCCCGTAAGCATCGACCAACTCGGCGGTCATGGTGACCTGAAGTTGGTAAAGATTGGCTTCGGCCACCTCCTGATCGGCAGTGCTGGCTTCCAGTTCGCGCTGGATCCGCCCGAACAGGTCGAGCTCCCAGGCCATGTCCAGTCCCAGGTCATAGCGCTCGGTGTTGACTCGCTGAGTCGTGGTCCCTGGTTGCTGACCTTTGCCCAGATCGCTGCTGACGCGGCTGGTGATCACCGGCATGGCATCGTTGCTGATGTCATCGCGAATCGCACGGGCTGCGCGCAAACGGGCGAAAGCGACGCGCAATTCACGGTTCCCGGTCAACGACTGGGCCACCAACTGGTTGAGAATCGGGTCATCGAACTGCTGCCACCAGACGGTTTCAAGGTGACTGCGGTCGTAGTGACCTTGTGCCGCTGATTCGACCTTAGCCGGTGCGGTGTCCGGGGTTTTATAGTCCGGGCCGACGGCGCAGGCCGCGAGGGCAAGGACCAGAAGGCTCGGGAGAAAGAGTTTTACGCTCATTGTTGCGCCTCCAGCGTCAGGGCCTTGTCAGCGTTACGAGCCTGCTTGCGTCCCACATAGTTACGGATCAATACGTAGAACACGGGTGTCAGCAGCAGGCCGAAGAAGGTCACCCCGAGCATCCCGGAGAACACCGCCACGCCCATGGCATGACGCATCTCTGCACCGGCACCGCTGGACAGGACCAGAGGCACAACACCCATGATGAACGCGAAGGAGGTCATCAGGATTGGACGCAGACGCAGACGGCAAGCTTCCAGTACCGCAGCCAGCGGGGTCATGCCTTCATCTTGTTTGTCTTTGGCAAACTCGACGATCAGGATCGCGTTCTTGCAGGCCAGCCCCACGAGTACGATCAAGCCGATCTGGGTGAAGATGTTGTTGTCGCTACCGGCAATGATGACCCCGGTAATGGCTGACAGCAGCGTCATCGGCACGATCAGGATCACCGCCAGTGGCAGGCTCCAGCTTTCATACAGGGCCGCCAGCACCAGGAACGCCAGCAGTACGCAGAGCGGGAAGACCAACAGGGCGGTATTGCCGGACAAAATCTGCTGATACGTCAGGTCAGTCCACTCGTAGGTCATGCCGTTGGGCAATTCCTCCTTGAGCAGTTTTTCAACGGCGCTCTGCGCTTGCCCGGAGCTGTAGCCGGGCGCGGCTGCACCGTTGATTTCAGCCGTGATGTAGCCGTTATAGTGCATGACGCGATCAGGCCCGGAGGTATCGCTGACCTTGATGAACGTCGCCAGGGGGATCATTTCGCCGACGTTGTTGCGCACTTTCAGTTGACCGATCTGCTCAGCCTCCAGACGAAATTGTTGTTCAGCCTGAACGTTGACTTGATAGGTACGGCCAAAACGGTTGAAGTCGTTGGCATACAACGAACCCAGATAAATCTGCAGGGTATCGAAGATGTCCGAGATCGCTACACCATGGGTTTTGGCCTTTTCACGGTCGATAGCGGCATCGACCTGTGGCACGTTGACCGTGTAGCTGGTGAACAAGCCCGCGAGTTCTGGAACGCTGTGGCTCTTGTTGATGACGTTCTGGGTTTCTTTGTACAGCTCTTCGTAACCCAGGTTGCCACGGTCTTCGATTTGCAGGCGGAAGCCGCCAATAGTGCCGAGTCCCTGCACCGGCGGTGGCGGGAAGATCGCCATGTAGGCTTCCTGGATGACACCGAACTTACCGTTCAAGGCACCGGCAATGGCACCCGCCGATTCGCTCTTGTCCTTACGCTCGTCGAACGGCTTCAAGGTAACGAAGACGATGCCCGCGTTAGGGCTGTTGGTGAAGCCGTTGATCGACAGGCCGGGGAAGGCGACAGCACTTTCTACACCGGGCTGTTTGAGCGCGATGTCAGACATGCGTTTGATCACATCTTCGGTACGGTCCAGGCTTGACGCATCCGGCAGTTGAGCAAAGGCCACCAGGTACTGCTTGTCTTGTGCAGGCACGAAACCGGTCGGCGTGTTGGCGAAGCCGAACCAGGTCATCACGATCAAACCCGCGTAGACAAACAAGGCGATGCCGCTGCCACGGATAACCCTGCCGACGGTTCCTACATAGCCACGGCTGGCTTTGTCGAAGAATCGGTTGAACGGCCGGAACAACCAGACCCCGAACAACTTATCGAGAAATCTGGAAAAGGCATCCTTCGGCGCATCGTGGCTTCTAAGTAACACGGCGGCCAGGGCCGGCGACAAGGTCAAGGAGTTGAACGCGGAGATCACTGTAGAGATCGCAATCGTCAGGGCGAACTGTTTATAGAACTGCCCGGTCAACCCGGAGATGAATCCCGCCGGGATGAACACTGCGCACAATACCAGCGCGGTGGCGATGATCGGTCCGGTGACTTCACGCATGGCGCGCTTGGTCGCTTCGACCGGCGTCAGTCCTAGCTCGATATTACGTTCGACGTTCTCCACCACTACGATGGCATCGTCCACCACGATACCGATGGCCAGTACCAGCCCGAACAGCGACAGCGCATTCAGCGAGAAACCGAACATGTGCATCACGGCAAAGGTGCCAATCAGTGAGACTGGAACAGCCACCAGTGGAATGATCGAGGCGCGCCAGGTCTGCAGGAACAGGATCACCACGAGCACGACCAGGATCAGTGCTTCGAACAACGTGTGGACCACTGCTTCAATGGAACCACGGACGAAAATCGTCGGGTCATAGACAATCGAGAAGTCCATGCCTTCCGGGAAGTTCTTCTTCAGCTCGGCCATTTTGGCGCGAACTTCGTTGGAGATATCAATGGCATTGGAGCCGGGGCGCTGGAAGATCGGGATCGCCACTGCGGGCTGGTTATTCAGCAGGGAGCGCAATGCATACTGGCTGGAGCCAAGCTCGATCCGGGCAATGTCCTTGAGGCGCGTGATTTCCCCTCCGGCGCCGGAGCGAATAATGATGTTTTCGAACTCTTCCTCACTGACCAGACGACCTTGAGTGTTCACCGACATCTGGAAGCTAGTGGTACCCGGCGCCGGTGGTGAACCAAGGGACCCGGCAGCGACCTGACGGTTTTGTTCACGGATCGCAGTCACGACGTCGGTCGCGGTCAGGTTGCGTGAAGCGACCTTGTTCGGATCAAGCCAGACACGTAGCGAATAGTCGCCCATACCGAACAGCTGCACGTCACCGACACCGCCCAGACGCGCCAATTCATCCTTGATATTGAGCAAGGCATAGTTGGACAGGTAGAGCATGTCGTAGCGTTTGTCCGGTGAGGTCAAGTGCACCACCATGGTCAGGTCGGGGGAGGCCTTGTCCACAGTGATACCAATGCGTGTCACTTCTTCCGGCAGCTTGGGTGCGGTCCGGGTCACACGGTTCTGCACCTGCACCTGAGCGTTGTCCAGGTCAGTACCCAGCGCGAAGGTGATGGTCAGGGTGATCTTGCCGTCAGCGGTGGACTGCGAGGACATGTAAAGCATGTTCTCGACGCCGGTGATCGCCTGTTCCAGCGGTGCAGCCACGGTTTCACCGATGACCTTGGGGTTCGCCCCCGGGAAGTTCGCACGGACCACGACGGTGGGTGGCACGACTTCCGGGTATTCACTGATCGGCAGCTGGAACAGTGAGATGGCGCCAGCGATCAGGATCAGCAGCGATAACACCGCCGCAAAGATCGGCCGCGTAATAAAGAATTGAGAGAAGTTCATTATGGTTATCCCTTAACCGCGTGGCGAAGCAGTGCTGGCAAGTTTGGCCGCAAGCTTGGGCTCGACGGGCTTCAGGTTGCTGGCCTCGAGTGCTTGACGCTGCTTATGCAGGGCGGTGAGGGTCTCGGCGCTGGCCATCAAAGCTGTTTCAGGGTCTACCGCTTGCCCCGGACGCACCCGTTGCAGGCCCTTGACCACGATGGTGTCGTCTTTGCTCAGGCCGCTGCGCACAATGCGCAAACCTTCGAGCTTCGGACCGAGTTCCACGCTGCGGTAGGCCGGTTTGTTGTCGGCCCCCATGACCAGCACGAATTTTTTCCCCAGGTCGGTGCCGACTGCTTCGTCATTGATCAGTACGGCTGAGTAAGTGCCGCTGCCTACCAGCTTGAGACGGGCGTACAGGCCCGGAGTGAATTGGCCGTCGGTGTTATCGAAAACCGCACGGCCTCGAATGGTCCCGGTTTTCGGGTTGACCTGGTTGTCGACGAAATTCATCTGGCCCTGATGCGGGTTGTCACTTTCATTCGACAGACCGAGGAACACCGGCGTGCTTTGGCCACGTTGGCCTTTGCGAGCCAGCTCGGTGTACTTCAGATAAACCCGCTCATCAGCATCGAAATAGGCATAAACCTTGTCCGTGGACACCACGCTGGTCAGCGGCGTGACATCCGCAGTCACAATGTTGCCGGCGGTGATTTCGGCACGGCTGACGCGGCCACTGATCGGCGAAGTTACGCGCGTAAAGCTCAGGTTCAAACGAGCCAGATCGAGTTGCGCCTGGATAGCATCGACGCCGGCTTTGGCTTCTTGGGCGGCGCTGCTGCGCGAATCGGCGAGTTCGGCGGAAATAGCATTGCTGGTCAGTAGGCGTTGGCCGCGTTGGGCTTCATTGCTGCTGCGCGTCGAATTAGCACGTGCTTGTTGCAGTTGGGCTTCGAGGCGACGGGCTTCAGCCTGGAAAGGGCGGGGGTCTATTTGAAATAGCAGGTCGCCTTTTTTGACCAACGCACCTTCAGTGAAGGCAACTTGATCAATCTGACCGGAAACCCGCGGGCGGATTTCAACGGTTTCCGGCGCCTCAAGGCGTCCGGTGAACTCATCCCATTCATTAACGGGCTGTTCCAGCACCTTGGCCACGGTGACTTTTGCTGCTGCCGGAGCCACAGTCGCTGCTGGATCGCGACCACACGCGCTGATCACGACCAAGGCCAAGGCGGCAAGGGGGTAGCGCACGTGTTTGAATGACTGTGCCATGGGAATAATCCGTCAAATTGTTAAGTTGGCGGATTTTGTTCTGGCGGGTTGTATTGCACGAATCGAATGAGCTGAAGGTCAGTATTATTCAGAATGATATAAAGCCGACGATGAGGCTCTAGACCAAGCTATCCGGGTCCCCGAAGAACAATGTGAAAGACAGAGACGTGAGGTTGAAAATCACTCTTCGCCGCTCCCCACTTCTCGTTCTTCGAATGCGGAGCGCACGGCTTCCACAACACGTTCCGACCGATGAGTGTCGTCCAGCTGCGGATACGCTTTCTTCAATTTGCCAGATACCTGCCAGCCATTTTCCTTGAGAGAGCGGATGATGCGGTTCGCGTCCTGATCCGGCATTTCTACCACCTCTTTGAGCCGCTCCTGAGCGCGCTGGAAAATGACCAGCACACGGGCCTCATCGGCCATCTCGGTACGGACCGTATGCGCCACGACCTGTGCCGTGTACAGGACGTGTTCAGTCAGATCAGGATAGCGCCATGCGAATTGCGCGTCGTCGTAGTCATCGAAGACCAGGTTGCTCGGGGTACCGTCCTCGTAGACGACGAGTTCTCCAAACCGATAGGACGCTGCGTAACGTTGCATGAATGGCCGCGAAAACACCTCCAGCGTACGATCGTAGCGCGCCCGAAAATCGATCGAGCTCGTGATGGTGGCCGACACCGGCAGGATCACGCCATCAGGCACTGCCTTATCGCGGATCAGGGTGTCGTTGATCAGGAAGCGATGGATCCGACCATTGCCGTCCCGCATGGGGTGGATATACACAAAGGCGAAGGCGATGGCCGCAGCTCGAGCCAGCGGCTCGGCACCCCGTGTTGCCAGCTCGAATGCTTTCAGGCCATCAAGCAGTTGCGCTAGCACCTCAAATTGAGGCGCAATGTAGTGCACGATGTCCTCGCGCATGGTCGCCTGTCCTACGAAGACCGGCGAGTGCCGCAGGCCCAGTCCGAAGGACTCATGACCCAAAATACCGGCTTGCAACGTGTGCAGGCTATCGTTGCTCAACGGATCCTTGATATGGCCACAGTACTTGGCGATCACGTGGGCAAACCGCTGGATCCTGTCGGCTTGGTCTGCCTCTTTCTCGATCAGAAAGCTCGCACGCGACTCCTTGAACGCCAGCCAACTGGCCGTGCGCATCAGGATGTCGGCGCCAAAGGTTTGGTTCAACTCGCGCAGTGCCGCATCCAGGTCAAATTGCAGCGCTTGCTGTACGGTATCGGTACGGCGGACCAGGGGGCAGAACTCCGGCACGCCGGGCAGATTATCGTTGATGCGCCAGCGCCGTATCCGCAGTGGCTCAACGCGGGTCAGGTACTGCTGCGATGAAACGGCATCGACATAGCCGCCATTGGTCACATCTGGTACATCCAGATGCTGCCCGGTTAGCCACTCGTACAGGAATCCGGTGCGGCGGGCATATTGGCCAAAGGGCACTTGCCGGCACCAGGCTTCGATGGACTCTGGGCCAGCAGCCGCAAACAGACGGGCGAAAAACTCGAGGTGAATTTCTTCGTACTTGAGCCCAAACTCGAAATGCCCCGCGAAATTGTCCAACGGCTGGTAGCTGGCGGGATACTTGTTCTCGACATGTCCGTTGCTTTCGCGGCTCATCCGTGTCGTACCGATCACCGATTCGACACGTAGGGGTTGTGCAAGCGCGATAGCGTAGCGATCGGCGAGTGCCTTGAAGCCTACTTGCATTGTCGAATCCCCTAACGAGAGCTAAAAAATGATAGCCAGAAGGGCATAGTACGCGAAAACAATAATTCGATGAGCGCGAAAACGCTAACGCTCACTAAAATTTGATAACGATTCAGCTATTCTCGCCGAAAACGATAAGGGCTGGGATTGCCTTGCCGCCCAGAGTCGGCACATTCAAAGACTCTCAGGGTCCCCGAAAAACATCTGAATACGCGAACGCAGCCATCGTTCCCCCGGGTCGTTGTCCTGAGAGCCACGCCATGCCATGTGCAGCTCAAAGCTACGCGTTTCAATCGGTACCTCTTCGGCGCGTACGCCGCCGGCGGCGGCCAGCACATCAGCCGCATAGTCCGGAACGGTCGCCACAATATCGGTACCGGCCAGCAGCGAGGCCAGGCCGTTGAACTGTGGCACGGCCAGCACGACATGACGTTTGCGCCCGATTTTTTCCAGGTACTCGTCGATAAATCCGCTTAAATCACCTGAGAACGAGACAAGTGCATGAGGCCGTGTGCAGAAGTCATCCAGGCTGAGTGGGCCTGGTACCGTGTCGGCGCGCAACAACTTGGCCCGGCTAAGGCGCAGCACTTTTCGTTTGGCATTGGCGGGCAGATCCATGGTGTAGCTGACGCCAATGGAGATTTCGCCGGATGCCAGCATCGCGGGCATGAGGATGTAGTTGACCCGTCGTACCACCAGCACGATCCCTGGAGCCTCGGAGCGCAGACGCTTGAGCAACGAAGGCAGGAGGGCGAATTCCGCGTCGTCGGACAAGCCGATGCGGAATACGGCGGTGCTGGTTGCAGGGTCGAATTCTGACGCACGGCTGACGGCAGTGGAGATCGAGTCGAGCGCGGGGGAGAGCAACGCGAAAATGTCCACCGCGCGGGCGGTGGGTTCCATGCTGCGCCCGGTGCGCACGAACAAAGGATCATCGAACAGGCCGCGCAGACGTGAGAGCGCCGCACTGATCGCGGGTTGGCCCAGAAACAGTTTTTCTGCCGCACGAGTCACGCTTCGCTCATGCATCAATGTTTCGAAGACAATAAGGAGGTTGAGGTCAACGCGACGCAGGTCATTGCGATTCATGAAAGATGATCTCGGGCCGTTTGTCGATGCGAGGGTCCATGCCAGCACCTAGATGTGCGGTCTATCCGCTCAAACACAGCGGCTCGGATAAGGAAACGCGACGTGAATAGTACGAGGAATCAGTAGCGTTCTGCATTGATAAATTCAACGCCGGTCCATTAATCATCAAAATCAATGTGGGTCGCGATAGAAAACGACTGTGAGACGCAAGAAAGCGGAACGCCGGGCATTATCGGGTGGCCCCGCGAAAGCACTTGCCCGGTCGACGTGTACGGGCGGGTTGCAATGTCGCGATTAGGTGCGAACAATGCCCTGCGTAAAAGCTGAATATTTTTCGTTTTTCTGCAGCCAGATTTGCGCCATACCGGCGCAGCAGAATCAATGACATGCATGTCGACTATTAATAGCCACTGATAGTGTTCCCGGTAAAGCCCGGATAAAGTTCATGGAATTAAAGGTTCATAAGGCGAGGTTCGAAATGTCCCGCACGATCCGTTTTCATCAGTTTGGTCCAGCCGAGGTCCTCAAGCTTGAGGAGCATCCTGCTGCGCAGCCGGCACCCGGTGAGGTGCAAGTGCGCGTAGAAGCGATTGGCATCAGCTGGTATGACGTGCTCTGGCGGCAAAATCTGGCGCCATCGCACGCTCGGCTGCCTGCCGGCATGGGTCATGAGATGGCCGGTGTGGTGTCAGCAGTAGGCGAGGGGGTTCATGATCTGGCAGTGGGCGACAAGGTTGCCAGCTTTCCTGCGGTCAGCCCCAATGAGTACCCGGTGTATGGCGAATCGATTGTGTTGCCACGCCTGGCCTTGACCCGTTATCCAGATGTGCTGAGCCCGATTGAAGCAAGCGTTCATTACACCCCACTGCTGATGGCCTATTTTGCTTATGTCGATCTGGCGCATATCAAGCCAGGGCAGACCGCTCTGGTGACCGATGCCAGTCACTGTGCCGGTCCGGCATTTGTGCAATTGGGCAAAGCCTTGGGTGTGAAGGTCATTGCGGCGACCAAATCTGCTGAACAGCGCGATTACCTGCTTTCGTTGGGCGCGGACAAAGTCATCGTCACTGAGGAGCAGGACCTGTTGATGTCCGTCAACAAATACACTGACAACCGGGGTGCCGATGTGGTGCTCGATGGTTTAGGGGGGCCGCAGATGTCGATCCTCGGCGATGTTTTGGCTCCGCGTGGCAGCTTGGTGCTTTACGGTTTACAGGGCGGGAATCAGACGCCATTCCCGGCGTGTGCAGCGTTCCAGAAGAACATTCAGTTCTTTGTACATTGCCTGGGCAACTTCACCGGCAAGCCGGAGCTGGGCATCACTCAGGACGAAGCCGCAGTGCAACGTGCATTGCGTGACATCAACCAGCTCACGGCGGATCGGGTCCTGGTGCCGCAGCTTACGCGGGTATTTCCCTTTGCCGAGGTTGTTCAGGCTCACCGCTACATGGACGGTTGTCCCATCGGCGGTCGTGCCGTGCTGCAGATCGAACAGGTTTAAATACAGACGCTCATCGGCGCCACTGTGCGGGCGCCGCCGGAGAGTGACTGCTCTTAAGCGCTCGAACGAGTCACTGGATAAAAATTGAAGTCTTCCCGTTATTCAGGAGGGCTTTTTTGTGGTGCCTGCTGCACGCCCGGCAACGATGTAACTTCTTGTATCACTGCGTCGCACGTTTAATACACTACAGTCCTTCGTTTAAAATCTATACGCCACGCTTAGCGTTGTTTAAATAGTCTGCGCCAATCCTGCACTGTCCATCCGGTATAACGTTCACTCACACTCAGTGGGCTCGGTAATTGTCGGTGCACAGCCGAAGTATTAAACGCGCGCGTTTGTTATTTAGTCGCGTTTGTCAGTCGCCGAACTGCGCTGCTTTTTGCTACGCATCTGTACCTTGCAAACACGTCGAAGACATTGATAATACGTCGGTAATTATTGCTCAGGGAATGAGTCATGGTCGAACAACAATATTTTTCCAGCTCTTCATCGAATCAACGGTCTCAGGCCGACAGCTTGGCGGGCTTGCTTGTCAGGCGCCTTACGGGGACTGCTGATGTGGTTATTCGCTTGCCAGGTGCCGCGCTATGAGTTCTATCCATGAGCAGGCAATGAATTATGTTTACCAACAAGTACTGCAGCGCTTACTCAGTTACTTCACCCGCGCCGAGCGAACAGCGCTGCAGTTACTGATCCAGCGTTTGATCGTGGCGGCGGGGGGCATTGAACGCATCGGAAGCTTCAAAGTAATGATCGCGTTTGGCGGCGGTAAAGACAGTGCCTATACCGTTGCCTTTATGCGGGCCGCGCAATTGAGTATCGCAGGCCGGTCGCCGGCCACCTTCAACTTGCGAATCGCCACGCTGCGCCACGCAGGTATAACGTCGGCCGTGATGGGTAATATCCATCGCAGTTATTCGGCGTTGTTCCTCTATGACGACCCGCGCGTAGAAGTATTGATGGTCGATCAACAACAGATTCGACCCTTTCGAGTGGACTTGCCGTTTTCCACGGCGGGGCGTGAGTGCAACCGCTCGGACATGTTATTGACGGGGCATATGACGGCGGGTGACGCTCGTGCGACGTTCTGCAATAGCTGTTACTTGGGGCTGGGCGATTTTTTTGCGCGTGCCGCGTGCTGGGGGACCGGGATCGATGCGTTGGTCAGCGGCGACTCACGCAAAGAGCAAAAGCAATACGCCGCATGGGTCATGCGCCTTGCCGAAGGCTTGGAGGTCCCTGCCTCGGACTGGAGGAATCAGAGCTTCAATGGCGTGCTCAAGACGCTGAATAGCGTCGGTCATGCTTACTATCGCGAGCTGTATGAAGAAGGCGCCGAGCCTGCGGGTCGCCTCGTTGCATACCCCAATAAATCCGTTGTCCCTGCGTTCATTACTATTTTCGATCTGGTCAGCTGCAAAGCGGATGATCATTGGCCTTTGCTGACCGATTTCCTAGGATTCCAGTTCGATGACCTTGCGTTCAGCTTCAGCGAATCCGATTGCGCCAATCCGATGTTGATGGCGCACATGCGTGGCTTGCAGGCTCACTATGTACGCGGTCGCCGCTACCAGGACGGGATTGCCGAATACCTGGAGGTTGCAAAGGGGTTGATGCGCAAGAAGCAAATGCCCGAGCGCTTGATTGAGCAGGCCATGACGGCCTATGACGGCAATCAAAACATTGAGGGACGCCGCGCACTTGCATCGGCGTACGCACAGGAGGCATTCGGCCTGAATGACGCGCAGCTGGTGTGCCTGTTGTTCGCCCCGTTCGTGGATTCAGGCCGCGCCCTGGAAGCATTCCTGCGCCGTTGTCATCCCGGAATGCTGGTCGCGTTGCCTGACCTGCACAAAGCGTTAATGGGGCTGCAAGTCCCGGAGCAAGTCCTGCAATGGCTGATCGATATCAGTGGGTTGAGCAAAGTGGGATTGCAAAACCTTTACCGTAAAAAAAGGGTGGATTTCGGCGATCAAACATCGTTGATCGCCAGGGTCCGCGCCAGTGACCCCGATAAGCGCAGCATCGTGACGGTCGACCCGAAGACGGGTGAGGCCATGGCCGAAATAGTGTCCGGGCGCTAAGCGTGATCCTCATGCCCGCAGCGACTCCCGGAAATTGACCGGCAGTTGCTGCGGGCCCGCGCATGTTCTCTGGGGCGGCGGTTACGCATAGACGGGTTACAGCTTATGAAAGACAGCACGTCCAACTTTGCTTATCAGGCAGTGTATTGCTACCTCAACCAGCTGATTGGTGAGGTAAATAGCGGGTCCACGACCAAATTACCGTCATTGCGCGACCTGGCCAGGCGTTTGAAGGTGTCCATATCGACCGTTCAGTACGCCTATTGCCTGCTGGAAAAGGAGGGCCGGATCCGTTCCGTACCTAAATCTGGCTATTTCACGTTGCCCTGCCTGATGCCATGTCCCAATGGACAACATGACGAAGACCTCCTGGAAAAGCTTTACGCCAATGCTCGTCGTCCGGGCATGTTCGTGCTTGGCAATGCTGAGCCGACGATGCTGTCATCGCTCGAAAATCCGTTGCTGATGCTCGAACGCGAACTGATTCGTCATTACCCGCGTCAGCTCAACCTGCAGTTCCAGCCCTTTGGGGTACTGGAGTTACGCACGGCGTTGGCCGCACGTTACACCTCCTGTGCGCAGCATTGCTGGCATCCAGATAATGTCTATGTCGGGGCGGATTTGCGTGGGGTGCTGAAAATAGTCCTTGATGCACTGGGGCTTCGGGGCGGTACGGTGCTGGTGGAGTCGCCTTGCTCCTGGACGATCTTGCGCTTGCTGCAATCGTTCGATATCCGCGTGATCGAGATGCCGCTGGATAATGACGGTTGCGTGGATCTGCCTTGGTTCGACCAAACAATGCTTCAGGAGGACATTGGCCTGGCAGTCCTGCCGTCTGTGGTGAGTTCGACACAAGGCAGCTTGATGCAATTGGAAAACCGTCAACAGCTCGCCCGTCGACTGAACCTGAGTGGCGTTTGGGTTCTGGAGAATGACAGCCTCGGCGAACTCTGCTTCGAGCCGCCGGCGGGCCGATTGCGTGACTGGATCAACCCCGAGCGGTTGTTAGTCTTTTCCGCTTTCGACAAGATCATCGGACCTGAAGCACCTTATGGGTATTTGCTGTGCAAGCATTTCAGTGCTGAGTTGCAGCGGCATTTTCTGGTGCGCTCCTTCTGCCTGCCTCCCATTCGCCAAAAAGCCATCGCGCGGCTTTACAGCTCTGGGCGCATCGATCAACACATCACCGGACTGCGGCGCCTGTTGGAGGACCGCATGCTGACCCTGACCAGCCTGCTGCACGAGCGTGCAGGGGCCAGTCTGCGTTTCAACCTGCCCGGAGGCGGCGCCGCCATTTGGGCCGAGTGCGTTCGGCCGGTGGACATGCGCCGAGTGTTTGACCGTCTGCTCAAGCGGCGGATTTTTATCGCGCCCGGCGAAATATTCAGCCTGCAAGGCCTGCATCAGCAAAACCTGCGGATCAGCTTTGCCTTCGATTGGAATCAGGACATTGGCACGGCGCTCAACACACTGGACGACCTGTTGCGTCAGGAGAGGCTGTAATCCTTTAGCCGTCGGGCGGGCCACTGATCCAATTGTGTTTGCCAGCGCCGGGCGATAGCTGGTATCTGTACGCCCATCCAGTACCGGTGCTAAAACGGCTTTGTCTCTCCAGTGACCCTCGATCCTCTCCATGACGCCAACGTTGATGACTCCAGCTATGGGGTGGCCGTGCGTGCCTTGTGCGAATTCACGGCGAAGGTGGGCGACCTAGATTTGCGCTTCACCCCGACGCCTACGGCACTGGAAGGCATGGCCGGTCACCGCACAGTGGTTGCCCGTCGCGGCGAGGCCTATCAAGCTGAAGTGGCACTCAGTGGTGATTATCTACAGTTGAAGGTCCGGGGCAGGGCGGACGGTTACGATCCGGTACTCAACCAACTTGAAGAAGTAAAGACCTACCGAGGCGACTTGAGCGCCATGCCGGCGAACCACCGGCAATTGCACTGGGCGCAAGCAAAAATCTATGGCTGGCTGCTTTGCCAGCAGATGAAGCTGGACGACGTCACGCTGGCGTTGGTCTATTTCAATATCGTCAGCGAGCAGGAAACGGTGTTTCGCGAACGCTATACGGCGAACGCGCTTCATGTTTTTTTCAACGAGCAATGTGCGATTTTTCTGCGCTGGGCCCAGCAGGAACTGGCTCACACCCATGCCCGCAACCAGGCCTTGGGCGCACTGGCGTTCCCTCACCCGAGTTTTCGCACGGGTCAGCGAGCGCTGGCCGAGTCGGTCTATAAAGCGGTCAGCACCGGCTGTTGCCTGATGGCTCAGGCACCCACGGGTATCGGCAAAACGGTGGGCACACTGTTTCCGATGCTCAAGGCGGTCCCTGCGCAAAAACTCGACAAAGTGTTCTTCCTCACAGCCAAGACCCCAGGGCGAAAGCTGGCACTGGACGCCTTGAGCGTCATTCGTCACAGCGCACCGGATCTGACCCTGCGCGTGCTTGAAATGGTGGCCCGGGAAAAAGCCTGCGAATACCCTGACAAAGCGTGCAACGGCGACTCCTGTCCTCTGGCCAAGGGCTTCTATGATCGTTTACCGGCAGCACGCAGCGCCGCAATGGACAATCCATGGCTCGATCAAGCCGGCGTGCGTGAAGTCGCCCGTCAGCATCAGGTTTGCCCGTATTACTTGAGCCAGGAACTGGCGCGCTGGGCCGACGTAGTGATCGCTGATTACAATTGTTACTTCGATCTCAGCGCCCTGCTGTTCGGCCTCAGTCAGTTCAACCAGTGGCGCGTGGCCGTGCTGGTGGACGAAGCGCACAACATGGTCGAGCGCACGCGGCAGATGTACAGCGCCAGTCTTGATCAGCACAGCATGAACACTGTGCGCAACGGTGCACCTGAGCCGCTGAAGAAGTCCCTGCAACGGCTCAACCGTGAATGGAATGCGTTGCACAAGGATCAGGTGCTCGATTATCAAGCCTATCCCGTGACACCTGCGCGGTTTTTGCAAAGCTTGAATCTGTGCGTGACTGCGATGGGTGATTACTTCAACGAGCATCCTCGTGCCGTCGATGGCGCCTTGCAGAGCTTCTACTTTGAAGCGATCCAGTTCGCGCGGATCGCCGAGTTGTTTGATGAGCATTTTGTGTTCGATATCAACAAGCGCGAACAGGGCGGAAAGCGCAGCCTGTCGCGGCTGAGCCTGCGCAACGTGGTGCCAGCCGGCTTCGTCCGCCCGCGTCTGACGGCGGCGCGCAGCACGGTACTGTTTTCCGCGACCCTGAATCCCCGCCGTTATTACGCGGACCTGCTCGGTCTGCCTGGCAATACTGCGTGGGTCGATGTTGAGTCGCCGTTCTCCCGGGAACAGCTGGATGTGCGCATCATCAGTCAGATATCTACCCGATTCACCCATCGACAGGCATCACTGGCCCCCATCGTCGAATTGATGGCCGAGCAATTTCAGGCTCAACCCGGCAATTACCTGGCCTTCTTCAGCAGTTTCGACTACCTGCAACAGGTCGCTGATCTGCTGCACCTGCTTCATCCACAGGTTCCGTTGTGGCAGCAATCACGCGGCATGGCTGAAAGCGAGCGGCAGGCGTTTCTCGATCAGTTCACCTTGAGCAGTCAGGGCATCGGATTTGCGGTGCTGGGCGGGGCGTTTGGCGAAGGCATAGACTTGCCGGGCGCTCGATTGATCGGTGCGTTTATCGCCACCCTGGGCCTGGCGCAATTGAATCCGGTGAATGAACAGCTAAAGCAACGAATGGCCGCGCTGTTCGGCGCCGGATACGACTACACCTATCTATATCCCGGCGTACAAAAAGTCGTACAGGCTGCGGGCCGGGTCATTCGTGGTCAGGATGATCGTGGGGTGGTGATGCTGATCGACGACCGTTTCGCCGAGCGCAAGGTGCAAAATTTGCTACCCGCCTGGTGGCAGCTGTAAAACGTTCAAGGCCTTACGGATAGATAGCTTAGCGTCGCGGTCAAACTGCCAGTAAACTGCCGCCTCATGGCTCCCCTGCATCTGTCGGGGTGTTGTACGCAGAACCTGTTCTTTTTTGTCTTCTTCCATCCATGGAGGTTTCGTATGAGTCTCAGTCCATTTGCGGGCAAACCAGCGCCAGCAGAACTCTTGGTCGATCTTCCGCGACTGGTGACGGCCTATTACACCGGCCAACCCGACGCATCGGTTTCCACCCAGCGCGTTTCGTTTGGCACGTCGGGTCACCGTGGCAGTTCTTTTGAGCTGAGCTTCAACGAATGGCATGTTCTGGCCATCAGTCAGGCTATCTGCCTGTACCGTCAGGCCAACGGCATTGACGGTCCGTTGTTCCTCGGCGCAGATACCCACGCCTTGTCGACACCGGCCAGTGTCACCGCGCTGGAAGTGCTGGCGGCTAACGGCGTGCAGGTCATGATCGCCGAAAATGACGAATACACACCGACCCCGGCGATTTCCCACGCCATTATTTGCTACAACCGTGGCCGTACTTCAGGGCTGGCTGACGGTATCGTTATCACCCCGTCGCACAACCCGCCGGAAAGTGGTGGCTTTAAATACAACCCGCCCAATGGTGGTCCGGCAGATACCCACATCACCAAATGGATCGAGGCAAAAGCCAACGAACTGTTGGCCGAGAAGGTGCTGGGCGTCACTCGCATGACCTATGAAAAGGCCTTGCGTGCAAACACCACCCACCGCCATGACTACCTCAACACGTATGTCGCTGACCTGAAAAACGTCATCGACATGGATGCTATTCGCGGCGCCAACCTACGTCTGGGCGTTGACCCGCTGGGCGGAGCCGGGGTGCATTACTGGTCGGCGATCGGCGAGCATTACGGCCTGAACCTGGAAGTGGTCAATCAGCACGTCGACCCAACGTTCCGCTTCATGTGCGTGGATTGGGACGGTCGCATTCGTATGGACCCGTCCTCCAACTTCGCCATGCAGGGGCTGATAGGCCTTAAAAATCGCTTTCAAGTCGCATTCGCTTGCGACCCGGATCACGACCGTCACGGCATCGTCACCCCAACGGGTGGACTGCTGGCACCGAACAATTATCTGGCGGTGTCCATCGACTACCTGTTCCAGAACCGTCCCCATTGGCGTGCCGATGCTGCCATTGGTAAAACCGTGGTCAGCAGCGGCATGATTGACCGCGTGGCCAAACGTCTGGGTCGACGCCTGTATGAAGTGCCGGTGGGCTTCAAATGGTTCGCCGATGGCCTGTTCGATGGTTCCCTGGGTTTTGGGGGGGAAGAAAGTGCTGGCGCCTCGTTCCTGCGTCGAGACGGCAGCGTCTGGACCACCGACAAGGACGGCCTGATCCCGTCATTGCTCGCTGCTGAGATCACTGCCCGTAAAGGCCGTGACCCTAGCGAAATCTATCAGGCCCTGACTCAGGAATTGGGCGAACCGTTCTCCACTCGCGTGGAAGCCAAGGCTAACCCTGAGCAAAAAGCGCTGCTGGGCAAGTTGTCGCCCGATCAGGTGAAGTCCACTGAATTGGCCGGTGAAACGATCCAGAGCATTCTCAGCCATGCACCGGGCAACGATCAGGCCATTGGCGGCTTGAAGGTCATGACCGAGAACGGCTGGTTCGCAGCACGTCCTTCGGGCACTGAAGACATTTACAAGATCTACGCTGAGAGCTTTATCGGTGAAGACCACCTCAAACGTCTGGTGGCAGAAGCGCAGGTGTTGGTAGACGCGGCCATCGCACCGCGCTGATTGGCGAGCAGGACGAAAAAGGGACGGCAAATGCCGTCCCTTTTTCTTTTTCGCGGTTTCTACAGCGGCATGTCTGCTGCGTGAAGCGGAATCAGGCCACATCCACCAGAATAACTTCACTGTCCTCAATGGCCGTAACACGCAGCACGTGCTCATCCTCTACCGCAACGCCATCACGCGCGGCTGCACGCAAACCGTTGACCTCAATGATCCCGGTCGCCGGAACCAGATAGGCTCGGCGACCCGCGTCCAGTCGGTACTCAGCGGTTTCACCGGCCTTCAGGTTGGCGGCTACCAAACGTGCGTTGGCACGAATACGCAGGCTTTGGTCATCGCCATCCTTACCGCTGGCCAGGGTGACGAAACCTTCACGCTGACCTTTAGGGAACGGTTTGGCACCCCAGGAAGGCGCTGAGCCGGTCTCATCCGGCACAATCCATATCTGGAAGATCTTGGTCGCAGTCGATTCCATGTTGTATTCGCTGTGGGCGATACCGGTTCCGGCGCTCATGACCTGGACATCGCCAGCCTCCGTGCGGCCCTTGTTGCCCAGATTGTCTTCGTGGGTGATCGCACCTTCACGGACGTATGTGACGATTTCCATGTCGCGGTGCGGGTGTTTCGGGAAGCCGGTCTGTGGGGCGATGACATCATCGTTCCATACCCGCAGTTGGCCCCAGTTCATGCGCTTAGGGTCGTAATACTCAGCGAAAGAGAAGTGATGATGAGCGTTCAGCCAGCCATGGTTTGCGCCGCCCAACGTGTTAAAGGGTCTTAATTCGAGCATGATTGTGGCCTCCAAAGCAGAGCCGGTCTGTTCGCACCAGTACTGCTGAACGATAAATCAATGGGTGATGGCGAACATCATCTATCAATTATTCATCGAAAATAAGCGGAAAAATCGCGCTAAAACAATCTACTTATTCGATTTGTCGGGTCGACGTATCATTGATCTCTCTTTCGACTGTACCTGCAGTTGATCGGCTAACGCGCTGATGGCAAAGCATTTCGCTAGAACTCGCCGACGATTCCAGCCACCATAGACGCTTCTTCGCTCACAAGCTGACATCTGGAGCCTGCGTGCCGCATCAACTGCCTGCCGATCTGTCCCCGCCTGAACAATTGCCCTTTTTCAAACGCCTGCTGGCACGACTCGTTGGCCATAGCCTGACGGGCTTGCGCTCGCAGCATGTGCCGTCCTGGTTACAAGGGCATGCCGATGGCTACCTCAACGGCCACGCTGAAGGCATGAACGAAGGTTACGCAGAAGGTCGGCTCGACGCGGCAGAGGACAGCCAGCAAGTGTTGCTGATCCGCGATACCCGGCCCACCGAACACCGTGGCCCGCGCATCGACGACCACCTGTTCGATGACTGGCGCCTGGCGCTCACTGCAGACCTTAAAAAGCGCATCAAAGCCGATGTCGCGCTAAAGCTGCCCAGCCATGCCCAGCCCAGTGCCGCACAATGGAAGATGATTTTCAGCGACACACCGTCTACCTACGTCATTGCCGGGGCCGGCGCGGGTAAGTCCACATCGTTGGTGCTGCGTATTCTGCTATTGAGCCATTACCTCGGGTTTGAACTCAGTTCCATGACCGTGGTGACGTTCACGCGCGAGTCGCGCAAGGACTTCATCAATAAGCTCATCCAGATCATGGCGCTGTGGGGCCACAGTCTGAGCCTCAAGGAAGGTCGCGATCTGGTGCGCACCTTTCATTCGCGGATCCTCCCATGGGTACGCAGCCTGCCGGGCTTTAGCCAGTTACGCGCCTTCGAGAATCTCAGCAATCAGGCGGCACTCAGTGGGGAAGAGGGCGCCGACAGCAACCCGTTCGATTTGCGGATCAACGACGCGCAACGTCAGCAACTGAATCTCTGCTATCGGGATCTGTACGCAAGCAACGAGCGGTTTCGCGAGGTCATGGCCCCCTTGTATCGCCATGCGTTGCAGCTCAAGGAGCTGGACCGCGATCATCCGGACGTACAGAAACGTGTCACGGTGACCGAGTTGTCGGCCAAGCGTGATGAGGAGCTGTGCGACACCCTTGAGGACCTGTGGTTTCGTGCCAAAGCGTGGCCTCTAAAAGGCATTGAGCCTATGCGGCAAACCGTTGAAATCAATGGTTTTGCCTTTCATTTTCATGGCTACATTGCCGAGTTGGATGCTTGGGTGGTGCTGGGTTTCGATCCCTCTGAAAACCAGCAGATGAAGCGTTCAACCGCCAAGTTACCGATCTGGGCCGAGTGGGTAATAAAGCGCACCCTGTTTCAAGCTTTCTGCCGCAAGCCTGTGATTTGGCTAGAAAACTATGATGCCGCCAAACGGGTTTTGCAGTCGCTGGCAGGGTCAGCCGTCGCGGGTCCGGGCTTCGATTACAAGGTGAAGGGCGAGCTGAGCGCCGCGCCCGTGCTGGATGCGTTTGTCACGGCTGCCAGCTTCATCGAGAACCTGGGGCTGGACGTTCCTGCTGCTGTGGCTCAGATGAGCTTCGCGGAAAATGACCCGGATCGGTTTTTCTTCGAAGCCCTGAGTTTGTTCTGGAAGGCGTTCGAAGCGCATCTACTCACCCAGACTCCGCCGGTGATGACGTACAACAGAATGTTTGCACTGTTTGGGGAGACTTCGCCCGAGAACTTGAAACGGGTCAGTGATGAGCTGCTAAGGCCACTGTCGCACCTTATGATCGATGAATTTCAGGACGTTTCTCCGCAAATTGTTTCCTGGATTCGCGCCAGCCTGCGGGAGATTCGCAGCCGCGGTCCCTCAATGCATATTGGCCGTGCCGCGCAACGCTCTTCCTTGTTGTGTGTCGGTGATGATTGGCAGTCCATCTATGGGTGGCGTGGCAGTTCACCGAAATACTTTATGGAGTTCGCCAAAGAGTTCTCATCGCCAGCCACCACCAAGGTGCTGCTCAGTGACAACTTCCGCAGCCATCAGCACATTATCGATGCGGCCGAGCATATCGTCCGCGCCGCGCCGTCGATTGCTGGCAAGAAGGCCAAAGCAGCCGGCCCTATTCAAGAACTGCTGCCGGTGACCGTGCGGGATCGCGACGACGATGAACTGACCGAGCGTTTGATTCAGCACTACAACGATGGCGATTCGATCCTGCTGCTGTACCGCAAGAGCAGTGAAAAAGCCCGGTTTTCTGCACAGTTACAGGCGCTGATTAATGATGATTCTGGATTGCCACCCGAATCGAGACGCTTCAAGCAACTGACCTATCACAGCTCAAAGGGCCTGCAAGCCGACGCGGTGTTTCTGCTCGGGGATTGCCAACATTTAACCCTGTCGCCCTACAAAAATCAGGTGTATCGAATGGCTGGGTTAGGTAAGGACGGCGATGCGGACCCGTTCGACACCGCACAAAAAGACGAAGTCCTGCGCCTGGCGTATGTCGCCATTACCCGGGCGGTGCGTCATTGCTACTGGTACATCGACAACAGTGGCAGCGAAAACGCGGCGGTCCCCAAAGCTTCCGACAGGATCGCGGGAGACAAGCCGTTTTTCGACGATAGACGCGGGCAGGGTGTTACAAAAAGCCCGACACTTGCGGTGGAATGAACGACTCGAGCTCAGCCTCGATGGCCTCGATGATTCGCTCGACGTCTGTCGCATTCATCACCGTCGAGCAGGGGATACCGGCGATAGCAATCACCGTTTCACCACTGGCACGATCAAACAGACGGGCGATCATACTGCTGGGCGCGTCCATACTGGCCTCAAAACCCACCGGATGAAAATGCCAGCGCATCAGCTGGCACGCGTTGGGGAACGTGACTTGATTCATGCGGCCCACCTTATTCAATCGAGCACTTCCATTAGCTCCAATGCGCAGGGGACGGGTCAGTTGCATTGACCCTTCGAGAAATAAAAGTAGCACCCCATGGCTATCAGCAGGAACGATTTTCTGCTCACCTGACAAATCGTTTACCTTTCCGTGATGCAGGTCACGTCTCTTATTGTGTGATTTACTCCCGATATAGCCGTGTTTTGAAACGCACCCAGAAGGTGGCATTTAGCTATATTTTTTTGCTGAAGGCTCTAGCGAGTGGTTGGCAGAGCGTTAGCAAGTTAAGGCGTGGACGCGAGAGATATTTTCCTAACTCACTTCTTTCAAGAGCCCATTAAGCCGATCAATTATTAATGACAAAGCGCTTAAGTTTATGCACTTTAAATAGCAAGCTAAGTGTTGCTCGTTGGATCCAATAAGTGCGCACATCGTGATGCCATAAATATATTTTGCTTCAGGGCGAATAAAAACTAAAGTCTGGCCGATATATAGGTTGAGTGTGCTGGCCTGGTAATAATGGGTCACACTCCCGCTTTGAACGGAACTGTGCACTTTCGTTCAAAACACCCGATGGCATGGATGCTTTTAGTCATACTTTTACGAGAGGCACTCCATGTCGCTACGAAACATGAATATCGCGCCACGCGCTTTTCTTGGCTTCGCGTTTATCGCCTTGTTGGTGATTGCACTGGGCTTTTTCGCACTAAATCGGATGAGCGTGATTCGGCAGGCCACTGTCGACATGGAAACCAACATGCTCCCCAGCATAGGGTTTCTGGGGGAGACGGCCGAATGCGTTCTGCGCCTGCGTATCACGTCTTTCCGGATTCTGGTCAACCGCGAACCTGCGCTGTTGCAGGAAACCGAAGTCCGAATTCGTGATCTGGTCAGCAAGTTGCAGGTCGCCAAGGCCAGCTACGCTGCGTTGCCCGCCGAAGCTGAAGAGCGTGCGGTATATAAAGAATTTGATGCCACCCTCGATAAATACTTGAGCGCGCAAGGCGACGCGCTGGAGCTGTCGCGACAAAACAAGGTCGACGACATGCGTAACGTGATCAACTCCCGTATGAAAGACGCCTCTGACTTGATGGGTGAACAAATCAGAAAGTTGGTAGACATCAATAAAAATGCCGCCAAGGAATCCTCCAGCATTGCCGCTCAACAATACGACGGGGCTAAAGTCGCCATCCTGGGTGTCGCGGCATTTGCCGCTCTACTGACTGTGTTACTCGCCTTGTTGTTGACACGCAGCATTGTCAACCCTCTGACGAGAGCCGTCCGCGCCGCAGAAGATATTGCGGGTGGCAACCTGACTAAACACATTGAAGTCGACGGCAAAGACGAACCGGCGCGCCTGCTCGAAGCACTGGTGCGCATGCAGCAGAACCTGCGCAAGACGATCGAACAGATTTCCGGTTCGGCCACACAACTTGCGTCTGCCGCCGAAGAGCTGAGCGCGGTCACCGAAGAAGCGTCTCGTGGCGTGCAACAACAGAACAATGAAATCGAACAGGCGGCGACTGCGGTTAACGAAATGACCGCTGCCGTGGAAGAAGTCGCACGTAACGCAGTCTCCACCTCCCAAGCGTCGCAACAGTCCACCCAAGCCGCGCGTGAAGGGCGTGATCGGGTGGTCGAGACTGTTTCAGCGATTCAGGCCATGACTCAGGATGTGCAGACCACGTCGAATCTGGTCGAAGGCCTGGCGGAACAAGGGCGTGATATCGGCAAAGTGCTGGACGTTATTCGTTCCATCGCCGAACAGACCAACTTGCTGGCCTTGAACGCGGCCATCGAAGCGGCACGTGCCGGCGAGGCGGGCAGGGGCTTTGCTGTGGTTGCCGATGAAGTACGCGCGCTGGCTCATCGCACCGCGCAGTCGACCCGCGAGATCGAACAAATGGTCGCGGGCATTCAAAACGGCACAGGTGAAGCTGTGCAGTCGATGCAACTGAGCACCGACCGCACGCAAACCACCCTGGAACTCGCCCGCTCAGCCGGTGTGGCCCTGGAGCAGATCACCGTAGCCATCTCGCAAATCAACGAGCGTAACCTGGTCATTGCCAGCGCCTCTGAAGAGCAAGCCCAGGTGTCCCGCGAAGTGGATCGTAATCTGGTCAATATCCGCGACCTGGCGACCCAGTCCGCTGCTGGCGCCAATCAGACCAGCGTTGCCAGCCATGAGCTATCACGCCTGGCCATCGACCTCAACGGCATGGTGGCGCGGTTTGTGATTTAAGAGCCCGGGGGTGTCAGGCTCTTTCGCAGAGCCTGAGTGTGCGAACTTATTGGCGAATGGGCCAACGCGGTCAACCTGACACCCGCACTCCCCACGCCTTGGGATTCACCAGATTCAGCGGTCGCTCTCCCGCCAAGGCGCTAAGTAGATTGTCTACCGCGCATTGCGCCATGGCTTCACGGGTTTCGTGGGTCGCCGAGCCTATGTGGGGCGTGGCGACTACGTTGTTCAGTTGCAGCAACGGCGAGTCATGGGGCAGCGGCTCGCGTTCAAACACGTCAAGGCCCGCAGCTCGAATCTGGCCCTGTTGCAAGGCGGCAATCAGGGCCGGCTCATCGACCACCTTGCCTCGCGAAATGTTGATGAAGATGCTCTGCGGACGCATCAACGCGAACTGCCTGGCACCGATCAAACCCTGGGTTTCAGCCGTCAACGGTAGCGTCAGGCAGATGAAGTCAGCTTCCTGCAACAGCGCCTCCAGACTTCGATAACCTGCATTGAAGCGCGCTTCCACGGCGGGCTTGGGTGAGTGGCTGTGATACAGCACGGGCATGCCAAAACCAAAATGCCCGCGTTGCGCCAGTGCTTCACCAATCCGGCCCATGCCGATAATACCCAAGGTTTTGCCATGCACATCGTTGCCAAAATGCTGGGGGCCGATATTGCTCTTCCACTGCCCGGCATGAACCATATTGGCCAACTCGACCATCCGCCGTGCAGTGGCAAGGATCAGTGCAAAACCGGTGTCGGCCGTGGTTTCGGTCAATACGTCGGGGGTGTTGCTCAAGAGAATGCCGCGCCGGTCAAAGTAGTCCAGGTCATAGTTGTCGACGCCAACCGAGACGCTCGACACCGCCTCAAGGTGCGGCGCCAGATCCAGCAATGGCGCACCCAGTTTGAGACTGGCCCCGAGCAAACCATGGGCGTGGGGCAGGGCTGCACGCAGTCGCGCCAGACCATCGCGGTTCGGTTCGTCGATCAACGTGACATCTGCATGCTGTTGCAAGCGGCTCATCAACGTAGGCGACAGTTTTTTATACAGAACGACGTGTTTTTTCATCGTATTCACCTTGGGTGATCAGTGGTGCACCGCGACTCTGCGCCGTGGGCGTTGAGTGCGCGCTGGCGTTGAATCGGTGCGTGGGTTGAGAAAGAGCGTCAGCACCACCGACACCAACAGCGCACCGCTCATCAGCAGATAAGACGCGCCGGGATTGCCCGTAGCGCTATTGAGGTAGCCGACCAGATACGACCCGGCAAAAGATCCCAGCGCCCCCATGCTATTGATCAACGCCATGGCACCGCCGGCTACGTTGGACGGCAGGATCTCCGGAACTATCGCGAAAAACGGCCCATAAGGTGCGTACATGCAGGCCCCAGCCAGCACAAGCAGGGAGTAGGACCACCAGAAATGCTCGCTGCCCAACACATAGGAACCGTAGAACGCCAGGGCGGCGACCAGCAGGGGCGGCCAGACAAAGCGTTTGCGTCGCTGGATTCGGTCAGACCCCCAGGACACTGCCAGCATGGCGATCACGGCGGCCAGATAGGGCAGCGCCGACAGCCAACCGGCTTCGACCATGTCCAGATGGGCACCCTGTTTAAGGATCGATGGCAGCCACAGGACAAAACCGTAGACACCGATGCTCCAGCAGAAGAACTGCAGCGCCAGGATGATCACCTTGGGTGAACGGAAGGCTTCGGCGTAGTTCTTCACCGGTTTGATCCCGACCTGCTCGGCATCCAGTGTCCTTTGCAGACTGATTTTGTCTTCTTCGCTCATCCAGGAGGCCTGTGCCGGTTTTTCATCGGCCAGACGCCACCAGATAAACGCCCAGATGATTGCGGGCAGGCCTTCGATGATGAACATCCAGCGCCAGCTGAAGTGCGACACCAGATAGCCCGACACCACCGACATCCAGAGCATGGTCACCGGGTTGCCGAGGATCAGGAAGGTATTGGCCCTGGAGCGTTCGGCACGGGTAAACCAATGACACAGATAGACCAGCATCGCCGGCATGACCGCCGCTTCGACCACACCCAACATGAAGCGGATGCCGATCAGCATGTAGGCGTTGGAGACTATCCCGGTCAGCGTCGCCAGCCCGCCCCACAGGATCAGGCTGACGAAAATCAGTTTTTTGACACTGTTCTTTTGCGCATAGATCGCGCCCGGCACCTGAAAGAAGAAGTAACCGAGGAAAAACAGCGCGCCCAGCAAGGAAGAGAGGCCCGGTGTGATGTGCAAGTCCTCAGCCATCCCCGCCGCGGCGGCGAACCCGTAATTGGCGCGGTCCAGATAGGCCAGGCTGTAGGTGATGAAAACGATGGGCATGATGTACAACCAGCGACGGTTGATGAGCCGCTTTGTCATGTCGAGTGCCTTTTCCATATCGATGCTCCTGATCTTGTTGTTTTTGTCGCAGCAGGTAACGGGTGTGTCATTCGAATGAGGGGTCAGGCGGGTCGTCGTCGTGGCTCATCGGCAGGCTCGGCTGCAAGCAGCTGCGCCCGCAATGGCAAGCCCTCCATGTCACCCCGGTTTTGTACGGCGCGACTGCCGATCCAGTTGCCGCGCGCCACGGCGTGGGCAAAGCCCTGATTTTCCAGCAGGGCGCTGATCACGCCGACGGCAAAACCGTCTCCGGCACCCACGGTATCGACCACGTTGGCGACCGGCACCCCAGCGATAAACCCCTGATCCAGCTGTGTGCGGTAATAAGCGCCCTTGGCGCCGAGCTTGATCACCACTGCTTCAACACCTTGATCCAAGTAGAACGCAGCCATATCGTCCGGGTCTTCGTAGCCGGTGAGCAGCGCGCCTTCGGCCAGCCCCGGCATGACCCAGTGAGCAAGAACGGCCAGTCGGTTGATTTCGCTGATCATCTGCGCCTGGTTTGACCATAGCGACGGGCGCAAGTTGGGGTCGAACGACACGCTGCGTCCAGCCTCGCGCATGGCCGTCATCAGTTGCCAGGACAGCTCCCGGGCACTGAGCGACAACGCTGCCGGAATACCTGTCGCGTGCAGATGACGAGCGCTTAGCAGTACCGGGCTGACGTCAGCGACCGACAGGTGACTGGCCGCCGAACCCCGGCGGAAATACTCGACACAGGGGTCATGGCCGTCGAGCTCGCGGGACTTGAGCTGAAAACCGGTGGGATACGCAGGATCGACGGCCACATGGCGGCAGTCCACGCCTTCGCGTTGCAGGCTGTCGATCACGAAGCGCCCAAGCGAGTCATCGCCGACCCGACTTAGCCACGCGACGTTGAAGCCCAGCCGCGCCAAGCCGATAGCGACGTTACTGTCGGCGCCGGCAATGCGTTTTTCGAAGTGACTGACCTGTGCCAGTTCGCCAGATTGCTCGGCGACAAACATGGCCATGGTTTCACCGAACGAGAGGATGTCGATCTCACGCATGGCTGAACGCCCCTTGTGGTTGGCCTAGGCGGGCGAGGGTACTGATGTGTTGTTGGCTGAGCGCGAGCAGATCCTCGGCTTGCAGTGGGTATTCGATGGCGCGAGGCACCCCGGGCACGATCTGGCGCAATAGTTGTTCCCATTGTTGAAGATCACTCGGTTCGGGAGGTGTTGCGATCAGCTTGCCCTGGGCATTGCGCGCAACCGCCTTGCAATGCACGTATTCGACATAACGGCCCAATTGCTTGGCTGCGCTGATTGCCGATTGATCCTGCCATTGCCAATTGCCGATATCGAAGGTCATGCCCACCAGCACATCCAACGCCTGGACGCGGGCGAAGAAGCGACTCAGCGGCTCAATCCGGCCACCCTGAACGGTCTGGTCATTCTCGACCAACAAGCGAACCGTATGCCGCGCCAGGCAACTGGCCAAGGCGTTCATGTCACAGTTTTGGTTGAAATGCCCAAGGGAAACTTTAAGCCACGCCGCACCGCAAGCCTCAGCCCGCAGCAGCGTAGCCTCAAGGTTGGCGTTCGGTTGAATCTGGCCTTCACTCCACAGCTCCAGCGGTGACGAGTACAGGCACTCAAGCCCCTGTGCTTCGATGGCCAGCGACAATGCCTCGTGGTTTTCTACGGTAAACAATTCTTCACGCAACTCAATGCGCGAGGCGCCAGCACGGGCCAGCAACGGAATAAAACTGGCCTGACCACGTTCACGGACAACGTCGGCACCGTAGCTGGAAAGGCTGATGGAGACAGGGTAAAGGTTCATTCTTATCGTCCTCTGAAACCGGTTACATTTTAATCCAAAAAGAGCGGCCATCGCGGCCGCAGTACTCGCCAATCAACGGGGGGTCAAGGCCTGGGTCGGGTCGAGCCACGCACGATGAGCTTCGCCGTAAAGTCGAAGGACCGAACCGGCTCATGGTCGCCACGCAAGCGGTTGAGCAAACACTCGAACGCTGTGACGCCGATTTCATGGGTCGGCTGGGCGAGTGAGGTAATACCGCTTCCCACCAAGGGGTACCAGTCCAGCTCATCGAGGGCGATCAGGCCGATGTCATCAAACAACGGGCAACCCAACTCTCGTAACAGTCGCGTGCAGGTCAGGGTTGCGACACCGTTACCGGTGAACAGCGCTTTGGGCCCCGGGCCGGGCGCGGCGAGGAAGGCCTGCAACTGCGAACCCAGCTGATCGCTGGTCTCCAGAACCTGTCCGCGCAGATGCGTGCGCTCGGCGATCAGGCTATTGAACGCGGTCACACGTTCGAGACGAGAGCTGGTGCCGTCCTGTTGCTCACTGACCAACACAATGTCGCGATAACCGCGCTCATCGAGGTGATTGATGGCTTG
Organism: Pseudomonas sp. ASL8; assembly: GCF_056680355.1. Lineage (NCBI taxonomy): Bacteria > Pseudomonadati > Pseudomonadota > Gammaproteobacteria > Pseudomonadales > Pseudomonadaceae > Pseudomonas > Pseudomonas sp. ASL8. The sequence continues at coordinate 4,466,685 of NZ_CM155278.1, forward strand.
CAGCACCGCGTCGGCATTGTTCAGCCCGACCAGATCACTGTGCAGCTGCTCGACCTTGCGATCGACCAACACCATAGGCAGTTCCTGATGCAATTGGCGCAGCTCATCAAGGTGATGACCTAGCGTATTCACGATCAGGCCTTCGATGTTGTAGGAGCGCAACGCTGCCAGATGCACACGTTCTTGCTCGTCGTTGCGATCGGTGTTGCACACCACCAGGCTATAACCGTGCAGGCGGCAGGCGGTTTCGACACCATGCATGACGGCCACGGAATAGGGGTTGCGGATATCTGCGACCAACATGCCAATCAAACGAGTGCGACCACGCTTGAGCCCGCGCGCCATTTGATTGGGGCGATAACCGAGAGTGTCGATGGCGTGTTCGATACGCAGTGCGATGGCGTCGGAAAGCAGTTGTCGATCCTCGCCAATGAAGCGCGACACGCTGGCTTTGGACACGCCAGCCAGTGTGGCCACGTCATTCATCGTTACGCGGGATCGCATAGAAGTAGGGAAACTATTCACGACCTGGACCCTGATTATAGTTATAGGGGTTATCAGCAGGTGCTGAGGCAAAGGCTCTGAAAACGGTTTCAGAAAACACCAAAGCGTCGCATCCGTCAACCTCTGATGGCGTGAGCGGTGGGGATTTGTGTCGGTGAAGGTTGTAGCGAACGCTAATCAGCTAGATAACGTGAGCCAAATGCAGCTCGGTCAAGGCCTGGGCTTTCAGCAACGCCAAGGCTGGGTCGCGCCTGTCTCGAGGACGGTCAAGATCGACACGTAGCTCCTGACGAATGCTACTCGGCCGATTGTCCATCACCATCACGCGATCACTCAGATAAAGCGCCTCGTCGACATCGTGAGTGACCAGGAGCAAGGCGATGGCATGGTGTTCTGCCAACTGCAGCAACAGGTCTTGGAGCTTCATGCGGGTGAAGGCATCCACCGCACTGAACGGTTCGTCGAGCAACAGTGTTTGCGGGCGGGAGTACAGTCCTCGGGCGATAGCGACGCGCTGTGCCATCCCACCAGACAGCGCTTTGGGCAAGGCCTGGGCGAAGCCGCCAAGGCCGACTTCCTCGATCAATTGCGCGGCCCAGGCTTTATCGTAATGCCGGTCGTCGCTGAAGCCGATATTTTGCTCAACGGTCAACCAAGGCATCAGTCGCGGCTCCTGAAACACGAATGCCACTTCACCGGCCTTGCGCTGCAATGTGCCCTGAAAATCCTTTTCCAGCCCTGCAACGATTCGCAGCAAGGTACTTTTCCCGCAGCCGCTTGGGCCAAGCAGGCTGACGACTTCTCGTGCATGCAGTTGCAGCCTTACGTTTTGCAACACGGTAGTGGTGGCGAACGTCTTGCGTTCGACGTAAATATCCAACGACAGTTCAGCCATCATTCACTCTTCCCGACCTTGACCGTTAAACGTGTCGCGCCAGACCAGAAAGCGTTTTTCCAGGCCGGCCAGCACACCGTCGCTTAACTTTCCCAGCACGGCCAATACGATAATTGCTGCGAACACGATGTCCGGGCGCGAGGTTTCCCGGCCGTCGCTAAGCAGATAACCCAGCCCACGGGTGGCCGCGATCAATTCCGCTGCCACCAGAAACATCCAGGCCAGGCTCATGCCACTGCGCAAACCGGTGAATAGCCCCGGCAGCGCGGCCGGCAGCAGAATTCGCAGCACCAACCGGCGCCGACTGAAACCATACATTTGCCCGACCTCCACCAGCTTGCGGTCGATATTACGAATTGCCGCCACGCCGTTGACGTACACCGGGAAAAACGCACCGATGGCAATCAGCACGATCTTCGAGGTTTCATCAATACCCAACCACAGCAACAACAGCGGTACCCAGGCCAGGCTGGGAATCGAGCGTAGCGCAGCAAACGTAGGCTCCAGATAGGCCTCGGCTTCGCTGCTTAGACCGACCCATGCGGCAAACACCAGCGCCAGCCCGGCACCGATGACGAAGCCGAGCAGCACCCTTAACAGGCTGGCACTGATGTGTTTCCACAGCGCACCTTCAGCCAGGTCGCGTAACGTCAGGGCGATCTCGCTGGGCGCCGGCATCTGGTAGGAAGGCACCCAGCCAGTGCGGACGACGATTTCCAGAACGACGACGATCAACACCGGCAATGCCAGGCCTTTTAAGCGCCGATGGATCACTGTTTAGCGATCACGACGTTGCTGAAGCTCGGATCGATCAATTGATCGACTACCTGATCGACATTCACGCCTTTACGCACCAGCTCTTCGGACACCAGAATCGGCGCCGCTGCCTTCAATGCGGCGATGTGTTCAGCGCCCGGCTGCGAGTTGCTGAAGTCGGTGCGGGACAACTGCAACTTGGCGACTTCCAGTGGCAAGCCAGACTCCGTGGACAGCAGTTGAGCCAGCTCTTCAGGGTTGTGACGCGCCCAATCACGGGCTTTTTCGTAAGCGGTCAGTACGGCTTCGATGGCGTGCGGATGCTCCTTGGCGTACTTCTCGGTAACGCTGATCACGCCGTAGCTGTTGAAGTTGACATTGCGATAGAGCAAGCGCGAACCGGCCTGGATTTCACTGGCGGCCAAGAGCGGGTCAAGACCGGCCCACGCGTCGACGTCACCTTTTTCAAGCGCGATGCGACCATCTGAATGTTGCAAATGCACCAGCTCGACATCGTCCTTGGTCAAGCCGACCTGCTGCAGACTGCGCAGCGTGAATAGATACGGGTCGGTGCCCTTGGTCGCGGCGATCTTTTTACCTTTGAGATCGGCCACGGTCTTGATCGGCGAATCCTTGCGCACGGCCAACGCCGTCCATTCCGGGCGACTGGCGATGTAGACGGTCTTGATAGGGCTGCCATTGGCGCGACTGAGCACCGCCGCCAGACCCGCCGTGGAGGCGAAATCGATGCTGCCGCCGTTGAGGTATTCCAGTGAACGGTTGCTGCCCTGACTCAGGACCCACGTCACTTTTGTCTGCGGCAAAGCCTTTTCCAGCCATCCGAAATGTTTGAGCACCAGACTGGTTGGTGAGTAATAGGCGTAATCCAGGTGCAGTTCGGTGGGCACCGTTTCGATTGCCTGGACGACGGGTTGCAGACTCAACGCGAGGGCGCAGGCGCTGGCTATCAGCGTGAAGGCGCGATGCAGGATGGTTTTCATGAGCACATTCCAGAGAAGAGGATAGAGGCTCAAATGCAGGCTCTGTGCCATATGGTTAAAGCGCGTCTCATGTACGAGATTTCACCCCGTCTTCGCCGCCGCGCTGCGGGTTTGGACCTCCGGTAATGCTGCGATAAGAGCGACTATCGGTGATTGGGCATGCTTGTCACGCAACACTCTGCTGAATCAGTGTCGCTCTAGAAACAGCATGCCGCAGCGTTGCGCACTGCCGATCCGGGCGTGCGTCGGGTGTACAGCCTTGCGGGAGTTGCCATCGCGCGGTATGCAATTTTCTGTTTCTGGTGAAAGAAATGTCTGATTTTCTTGTCAGACAAATCCTCTTACACACTCGTGATCGATTAAATGAATAAATCAAGGTCCACTGCGCAACCTTCACACTGAAACCGAATCAGATTGGCACCTCCATGCCGAAACGAAACCTACGGCCATCAGGCTCTGATTGAGAATAATGAATAACTACAACCGTATCGCTGCCTTCAAATACGCCCGGCCCTTCGTGCTCTTTTTATTGCCCGCGCTATTGATCATTTCTGCTGCTTTCTGGTTTTCCATGGGCGCGCAAGCGCAAGCAGAAGACAGAACGCAAACCCTGGTTTTCCTTCGTCACGCTGAAAAGCCCGCTATGGGTCTCGGACAACTCAATTGCCAAGGATTGAACCGAGCCATTGCCCTGTCCACGTTGTTGCCCCGAGAGTTCGGCAACGCCAATTTCATCTTCGCTGCCGACCCCAGTCGTCATGTCGAGGAAGGTGATAACGATGAGTCCTATGGTTACCTGCGTCCGCTCCTGACCGTCGGTCCTGCTGCAATCAAGTTGGGGTTGCCGATCAATATCAACTTTGGCGCTAATGACACCCAAGCGCTGGCAGACGAGTTGCTGCTCGACAAGTACCACGGTGCAACGGTCTACACCGCCTGGTCCAACGGCTATCTGCCAGAGCTGATCAATCAGGTCGCCGAAGAGGCAACCGGGCAAAAACAGACCATTGCGGATGACTGGGACAAGGAAGACTTCGATTCTATCTACGTGCTGACCGTGCTCTGGCATGACGGCAAGGCCACCCTCCATTACAAAAAAACCAGACAGGGCCTGGATGGTGGTTCGTCAACGTGCCCGTCTTGAGCTAATGCCGCATCGGCGATAGCCAGGCCCGACAAGAGGCGCTGGTCAGAAAACCCTGAAAGGAGTGCAACCGTACTCCGCGAGCCTATTAAGCCCCCGACGTAATGCCATCCTGACCTTCATCCGCGACCGTATCGCGTAACAGGGCCATGGGAACTCATCGAGAGGGCTTACGATTGATGAGCACTTGGGCGATGTCGCGGCTCAGTGTTGCCAGGAGGCGATCATGGGCCGTAAGCAAGGCAGTCAGGTCTTGGCCGCGAGTGGGTTCGCTGATGATCGTTCGACCCGATTTCAGCACCTGCTCATCGGCGGTGCGGATTGTCCACCGGGCGTCCAGACTCGCCGCCGTACCCAGGACCGACTCGAAACGCAGTACGTCCACGGCCACGTGATAATCGGCATCGACCGTTGTGTCTGGGGAATAAACCGCCGTCCGTGGATTGCCCGCCAACTGTGTCAGATTGCTCGCGATAACATGGCCGATGATGCTTTGCAGCGAGGCCGCCCACCGCGTCTGCTCCAGAATCTCAACCTGATTGTCGTTACGCGTCAACACTAACTGCTGCCGCTCTACCAGCTCGGGTACGGTCACCGGGCCCACGCTTACTGAATACGCCGCATTGGCGGCTGCCGGGTCGCGCTCGGCAATCGCCCGCAGTGTATAGAAATGCTCTTTTGGTGCGCTGCCACAGCCACTGAGGGCCGCCACTATCAAGCTGGCCAGAAGCGCTATCGAGCTCAGTTTCATCGTTGATCCTCCTGCTTGCCCCGAATCAGCGCTTCGGGATGGCGCTCAAGATAATCGGCCAGGCTGCGTAACGACTTTGCAGTGCGTCCCAATTCCCGAATGGCTTCGTGAGTGTCCTGTAACAGGGGTTTATTGGCCGATATTAGTCCTTGGGCTGAACCCACCGCTTGACGCGCCTCGGTCAGGGCCGCCACGATTTGCGGCGTTACCTGCGTATTCAGTCGATTCAACAAACCGCTGGCCGCCTGCAATGTCTGGCGCAGGTCAGTGCCAATCTGTTCGATCGGAAGTTTCTCCAGCCGGCTGGCGATGCTTTTCAGGGAGGCTTGTATTTCTTCCATTCGCCCGGGAACAGTGGGCAGTTCGGGTATGTCGCTGCCCCAGTTGATGGTGGCCTTGGCCACGCCCGGGAAGAAATCCAGAGCGATATAGAGCTGCCCTGTGAGGAGATTTCCGGTGCGCATCTGAGCACGCATACCGTTCGCCACCATCCCCTCCAGGAACTGTCTGCGTGCTTCATCTGAAAGCTTGGCCCTGTTCTTGTCACGGGAGCGTAGCCTCAGGCGTTCCGGGTACAAACTCACTTCGACGGGCATGACGATACTGTGGCTGCCTGGGTCCAGCTCCACCCGGATATCCGATACCTCACCCAGCGTAATGCCTTGGAAGTCGATCGGAGATCCCGGCGTCAGGCCTCTAAGGGACTCGTTGAACAGCATGACCATCTTCAAGACGTCGCGCTCAGGGTTGTGCATGGCCTCCGTGCGCCCGTTGAACAGCTCAAAAAAGCTGTCGGCAACGGCAGCGGGGCGTTCGACTGAATCCACGGGCGTCTCGAAGGCAATGCCGCCCAGCAGGATCGAGGCGAGCGATTGCGTGTTCACCTCGATGCCGCTGGCGCCAAGCTTGATATCTATGCCACTGGCATTCCAGAAGCGCGTGTTGTCGGTGACAAACTGGTCGTAGGGGGCATTGACGAAAACTCGCATACTCAATCCCTGGCCATTCTTGTCGAGGTCAAACGCTACCACCTGACCTACCTGTACCCGACGAAAGAAAATAGGTGACCCTGCACTCAGTGAACCCAAGTCGTTGCTGTGCAGGAGGAACTCACGGCCGGGGGTATCGACCTGAATGACCGGCGGCACATCCAGGGCGTTGAAAGACCGCTGCGCCTGAGTGGACTTACCCACGCCAACGCCGATGAACGCGCCGGACAGAACCGTGCTCAGCCCTGAAACGTTGCCGCCGGAAATCCGTGGTGTCACCAACCAAAATGCAGTGTCCTTAACCAGATAGGGCTTGAAATCCTTGGTCAGCTCGGCCGTGGCGACCACTTGCTTGAGATCACGGGACAAGGTCACCTCGGTGACCTTTCCAATCTCTACATCCTTGTATTTGAGCTTGGTTTTACCAGCCTCAAGACCCTCAGCGTTCTTGAAGACAATGCTGATGACAGGGCCTTGATTGAGAATCGACGAGACCATCAGCCAGCCCCCGATCAGCGCCGCGATCAAGGGCACGAGCCACACTAACTGCAGTGACCATCGCGATTTTCGGGCCGTTTCGGCTTCAGGCACGGTGGACAGATCGGAGGGCAGGGACGTTTCAGTCATGGTCTTGCTCCAAGGAATCCCAGATCAGGCGTGGATCGAAACTCATTGCCGCGAACAGGGTTAAGACGACCACCGCGCCAAAGGCCAGCGCCCCAGGGCCTGGTCTGATAGTCGCCAGTGCATCGAGCTGCACCAGGGCCACCAACAAGGTGACCACATACACATCGAGCATCGACCAGCGACCCACCAGTTCAACCATTCGGTAGAGCTTTGCGCGTTGCAGGGGCTGCCAGCGGGAATGCAGTTGCACCGACACCAGAAGAAGGATCAATGCGATCAGTTTGGCCATTGGCACGAGGATGCTGGCAATGAACACCACCAGCGCCAGGTACCATGAGCCGGACCGCCACAAATACACCACGCCACTCATGATGGTGTCGGCCTGGGAACCGAACAGAGAGCTGGTTTCCATGATAGGCAGCAGATTGGCGGGTATATAAAGGATCACCGCAGCGATTACAAAGGCCCAGGAGGAAGTAAGACTGTTGGGTTTGCGACCATGCAGCATGCAGCCGCAACGCGAGCAGCGAGCCTCTGCGCCGTGATCCGACTTCAGCAATAGCCCGCAGCCATGGCAGGTCACCAGACCGAAGTGGGCGGCGGTCTTCGGGCCCTTCACCGCAGCGACCCCAGCCGCGCCCAAAGGTCATGAGTATCGAATGACGAGGCCGCCGCCGCCATCAGCAGCATCACGCCGCCAAAGCACCACAACGCCACTCCCGGTATCACGGTAGCGAGGTGGGCAAGCTTGACCAGGGACACCAGCACGCCGAGGACAAAAACCTCCACCATGCCCCAGGGCTGGACCATGACCATGCTGCGAAATGCCAGCTGTGCATGGGGTGGACAACGTCTGAAGTACGCCGGCAGCAGAAGATAGATCATGGTCAGCATCTGGATCAGCGGGGCGATGAAGGTGGTCACGAGAACGAGTCCGGCAACCATGGCCATGTCGTCGCGATACATGACGCGCGCAGACCCGACGAGGGTGGTCTGAATAAACTCGCCATTGATCGTGAGGCCAACGATGGGGAACACATTGGCAATCACAAACAAGATCAGCGCGCCCAGGCAAAAGGCCAGGGCGCGCTCCGAGCCTTGTGGATGACGGCGGAACAGCGTTGCACCACAGCGACAACAGCGAGCAACCCCACCATTGGGCAGGTGGGGTTCTCGTTGCAGAAGATCGCATTCATGGCACGCCATCAGGCCACGCTGTACCTGGCTCATGGCGCGGCCCTGTCTCTATTGGTTGGCGGGTTGGGCTCAAGCCTGGTCAGCCTATCTGCCTCATCCACCCAGCCGCCTCCAGTGGCCTTGTACAGATCGATCATCGCGGTGAGCACTGCGCCCTGAGTATTGGCGTAGCTTAATTCGACATCGAACAGGCTGCGCTCGGCATCCAGAACCTCGATATAACTGGTGTAGCCGTTGTCATAACGCAGGTTCGCCAGCCGGGCATAGGTACGCAGCGCCTCTATTTGGCGTGCCTGTGTGGCCAATTGCTCACGAGACTTTTGCGAGGCGATCAAGGCATTTTCAACATCCTTGAACGCCGACTGAATCGCCTGCTGGTAGGTCAGCAGATATTGCTGCTGGATGGCTCTTGCTTGTTGCACCTGCCCAGCGATGCCCCCAGCGGTAAAGATCGGAAGGGTGGCTGCCGCAGCGTAAGACCACGTTTCGGCTGGCCCGGTAAACAGGTCCGAGAGCTGATTGCTGACTGACCCCACCAGCCCCGTGAGGGAAATCGTCGGAAAATACAGGGCTTTGGCTGCACCGATCCGTGCATTCGCTGCAATCAGGTTCAATTCGGCCTGGCGCAGGTCCGGCCGCTGTTCCAGTACGGCCGAGGGTAATCCACTGGGTACCGCCGGCAGGGTTAATTGCCCTAACGCGCGCCCGCGCACCAGCGGCCCAGGGTTGCGACCCAGGAGCACGGCCAGCGCATTTTCCTGTTGAGCGGCCAGCGACTCGAGCCTCGGTACGGTGGACAGCGCCCGTTCGTATTCGGATTGACTCTGCGCCAGCTCCATTTCGGAAACGACGCTGGCGGTGTAACGCAGCTTGAATATTTCGTAGGAATCGCTGCGCAGCTTCACGGTTGTCCGGGCAATTTCCAGCTCCCGGTCCAGATCCCGCAAGTTCACGTAGCTTGTGGCCACTGCCGATACCAGGCTCAAGATCACTGCGCGCCGGCCTTCCTCCGTTGCCAGAAGCTCGGCGCGGGCAGCCTCGTCGAGGCGACGCAGACGCCCCCATATATCAAGCTCCCAGCTCACCCCAAGGACGGCCTGATAGTTCTCATAGATGGGATTGGTACCGGATGCCAGAGGAACCGGACCACTGTTCAACGGGGCCTTGGCCCGTTGCCCCTGAAGCCCGCTCCCTATCTGAGGAAACCGACGTGAATGCGTTTCGCCGTAACGCCCCTGATACTCCTCGACCCGTGCGGCGGCGATCTTGACATCCTTGTTCTCGTTAAGCGCCGTGCGAATCAAGTCGTTTAGCACCGAATCCTGAAACTGTTCCCACCACAGTGTGTTGGATACCTGTCTGGCCTCCTGATCCGCGTACCTGAAAGTCGCGGGTATCTCGACCTTGGCGCGTTCATAGTCGGGGCCCACGGTGCAGCTACCGAGGGCGAGGCCGAGCAGCAGAAACAGCGGGGGTCTGAGCACCTTAATCCCCCTCATGTCGTTGTTGCGGGGCATGGACGGGGCCACCGCCCACAGGGGGCGCTTCATCAGGCTGCGCAGCCTCTTTGGACTTTCCGCTTTTCTCGGAAATACGCTCCACCAGGTAATAGAAGAGCGGGATGAAAAAAACCGCGATCACCGTCGCCGCGAGCATCCCGCCGATCACACCGGTACCGATGGAGTGGCGGCTGTTCTCGGAGGCGCCGACGGCAATCGCCAGCGGGACGCAGCCGAGGATGAACGCCAGAGAGGTCATCACGATGGGTCGCAGACGCTCCTTGGCGGCGGTCATCGCGGCGTCGAAAACGGACATGCCGGACTCACGGTTCAGTACGGCGAACTCGAAGATCAAAATGGCATTCTTGGCCGCCAGCGCGACAAGCATGGTCAGGCCGATCTGGAAGTAAACGTCGTTCGCCAAACCACGCATCAGGACCGCCAGCAAAGCACCGAACAATGCGAACGGCACCGCGAGCAGCACACCGACGGGCAGCGACCACTTCTCATACTGGGCGGCGAGGATCAGGAACACCATGATCAGACCGAAGGCGAAAACCTTGGAAGACGTACCTCCGCTCTTTTTCTCTTCGAACGCCTCGCCACTCCAGGCCACGCCATAGTCGCCGGTCATGCTCTGCGCGGCGACTTCCTCAAGCGCTTTGAGTGCCTGGCCGGAGCTGAATCCCGGTGCGGCATTGGCCGTCATCTTGACCGCTGGAAAGTTATTGAAGCGCGTCAGCAGGTCGGGGCCCGTCACGTAGCGGGTGGTCAGCAGGGCCTTGAGGGGAACCATCTGACCGTTGGTGCTCCGCACATAGATCTGCTGCAAGTCCTCGGCTCTTAGGCGGTAAGCGGGCTCGGCCTGGAGAATCACCTGCCACAGGCGACTGAACTTGTTGAACTGGGAAACGTACAGCGAGCCGAACATGGTTTGCATAGTGCTGTACACGTCTTCCACCGGAACGCCCAGCGTCTCGGCTTTTTCGCGGTCAACGTCAGCCAGCAATTGCCGAGAAAACGCATTGAATGTGCTGGTCATGCTGCCAATTTCCGGCCGCTGCTCAGCCTTGGCTTTGAAGCTACTCACCACCTCGGCCAATTGGCTGATGGTGGCGTCCCCCTTGCTCTGAATCCACAGTTCCATACCGCCGGTAGTTCCCAGACCAGGAATCGAGGGCGGATTGACTGGCAGGATGATGCCTTCCTGCACTTGGGAGAATGCTTTGGTCGCTGCCTTGATCACGGCAGGGGCGCTCTGGGCTGCGATGGTTTTCGAATCCTTGTAACGTTCTTCAAAATTCTTGAAGCCGACGAAGAAAGCGCCCGCATTGTTCTTGTTCTGACTGTCCAGCAAGCTGTAGCCGTTAACGATGGCCACGCCCTCGACAGCTTCGTTGTTTATGAAGTAGTCACTGGCGACCTTGCCAACCTCACCGGTGCGATCCAGGCTGGCAGCGTCAGGCATGATCACTGCGCCGAGTAAGTAACCTTGATCTTCCGGGGGTAGGAAGGCGCTTGGAATCCTTTGCATGATCAAAATGATCAGCACAATCATGCCGGCGAAGAGCAGTAGTGCGAGTACGAAACGCTTGATCATGAACGCGGCTGCGCGGGAGTAACCTTCGGTCATACGCTCGAAGTTACGATCGAACCAACGGAAGAATCCGCGCTTTTCTCCCACATGGGGTTTGAGCAGGAGGGCCGCCAGGGCGGGTGACAAGGTGAGGGCCACCAGACCGGAGATCACGACGGAGATAGCAATCGTGATTGCAAACTGTTTGTAGAGTTGGCCAGTGATGCCGCCCATGAATGCTACGGGAACGAACACCGCACACAGCACCAGCACAATGGCCACCACGGGGCCGGCCACCTCGTCCATGGCTCGCTTGGCGGCATCTTTGGGGTTCATTTTGTGGACGTGCATGTTGCGCTCGACGTTTTCGATCACCACGATCGCATCGTCCACCACAATGCCGATGGCCAGGACCATGCCGAACAGGGTCAGCATGTTGACCGAGAAGCCCAGCGCGGTCATGCCAATGAATGTACCGACGATGGAAACAGGCACGGCCAGCACCGGGATCAGGGTGGCGCGCAGACTTTGCAGGAAGGCGTAAACCACAATCACGACCAGCACCAGCGCCTCGAAGAAGGTGTACACCACCTCCGTAATGGAGGCTCGGGTGAAGGCGGTTGTGTCCATCACAACCTTGTATTCGATGCCCTCCGGAAAGGTTTTCTTCATCTGCGCCAAGGTCGCCGTGACCGCATTGGAGACATCCAGCGCATTGGCGCCGGGCTGCTGATAAACCGCCATCAAGGTCGCTGGCTTTCCCTGGTACGTGCTGCGCAATGAGTAATCTTTTTGTCCAAGCTCAGCCCGGCCGATGTCCTTGAGGTGAACAATCGCGGCGCCTTCGCCACTGGCCCGCAGGATGATGTTCTCGAACTCCGCAGGTTCGGTCAGCCGGCCCTTGGTCGTGACTGCAAAGGACTGCTCCACCGATTTGCCCGTAGGGGATTGGCCAATGCGGCCAACCGCGAACTGTTGGTTCTGGTTGGCCACCGCTTTCTGCACATCGGCAGCCGTAATCCCCAGCTGGGCCATCCGGTCGGGTTTCAGCCAGATCCGCATGGCATAGTCGGGTGTCCCGAAAATACTGGCCTGGTTGGCGCCGGGAATGCGCTTGATCGCGTCCAGTAAATAGAGGTTGGCGTAGTTGGCTATATAGGTAGCGTCGTAGCGGTTATCGGGGGAATACACCGCGATGACCATCATGAAGGCCGATGATTTTTTCTGAACCTGTATGCCCTGAGACTGGACCGCAGAGGGCAGTTGGGGGAGGGCGAGGTTGACCCGATTTTGCACGTCGACCTGTGCCAGGGAAGGATCAGTACCGATTTCGAAGAACACGTTCAGGGTCATGTTGCCCGTCGCAGAGCTCGACGAGTTCATGTAGATCATGTTGTCGGCACCGTTCACCTGCTGCTCGATGGGCGCAGCCACATTGTTGGCCACGACCTGAGCATCGGCCCCAGGGTAAGTGGCCGATACGGTGATCTGTGGTGGCGTGATCTCAGGATACTGGGCCACAGGCAGGTTCAACATCGCGACGGCACCCGCCAGGGTGATGACGATGGAAATCACCGAAGCGAAGATAGGCCGGTCAATGCAGTAATGAGAAATGCTCATGGTTGCCGCCGATTTTCATTGCCTGGTAAATCGGCTTTCAGCGGGTCTTTTTGAACAGGCAAAGAGGCGGCCTTGGGACGCTCTGCCGCTATGGCGGCGCTGGGTGGTGCCGCAACAGCGTTATCGACGATATTCAACGGAGCGCCGGGGGCAACCCGGAGCGCGCCGTCGACCACGATTCGCTCGCCCGCCCGCAAACCCTGAGTAATAAACCAGTCGGCGTCGTGCCAGTCGCCCACTTCGACAATGCGCTGTTCGGGCTTCGATTCTCCATTGATGACCCATACGTAGCGACTTCGTGCGCCCTCCAGAACCGCACGCTGTGGGACCAGAACGGCGTTTGGTCGAGACGCACCTATCGCCAGCGCGCGGACGAACTGGCCGGGGCGCAGCATGCCTTTTGGATTAGCCACCACCGCACGGACCAAAAATGTACCGGTTTCCGGGCTGAAGGAGGGCGCGGCAAAGTCAAGGCGGCCTCTATCGGGCACGATCGAACCATCAGCCAGTACCACTTCGACTTCAAAGTTACTGTTGGGAGGGAACTTGAGCTGACCCGCGGCAATTTCACTGCGGTATTTCAGCGTTTCGTTTTCCGAGAGGCTGAAATTGACATAAATCGGGTCCATCTGTGACACCGAGGTCAAGAGTCCCGATTCCCCAGGTGTCACATAGCTGCCTTCCTGTTTCTTGGCAAAGCTCGACAGGCCGGTAAGGGGGGACGCAATCGTGGTGTAACCCAGATTAAGCTGCTCGGTGCGCACCTGGCCTTGTGCGGCAAGTACGGCGGCCTGGGTCTGGCGCTCGTTACCGACGGCATTGTCGAGGTCCATCTTGCTGACTGCATTTTGTTGTGCCAGTGGTCGGACACGCGCCAGCGTGGCTTTGGCGACTTCCCAACGTGCTTGCTGCTGAGCCAATTGTCCCTGAGCCGACAGCAACGCTGCTTCGAAAGGCCGACGGTCCATCTGGAACAACACTTGCCCGGCCTTTACCAGCTCACCTTCGGTATATAACCTTTTTTCCAGAAAACCGGCGACACGAGCACGAATTTCGACTTCGCGAGAACTCTGTGTCTGAGCAACGAATTCGAAGACCACTGGCGTGTCGCGAGCAGTAACCGTCATGACGGTTACATCCGTGGGGGGGCGAGCGGAAGAAACGGGTTCTTTACCACAGCCGAAGAGCAGACTGAGAATGCCGGCCACCAAACCCATGTTTAAAGTCGCTAGTGTGCGGCGTGTATGTCTGGCTGAGCGAATACTCATGAGTAACCCCATGGGGTGATTGCGTTGTCAGTCCCTGAGCTTGAATGCCGATACTCAACCGCCGTCATTCTTTATGTGTGCCCGATGCATGTAAAACGGACAGGGTGTGCGTTGCGCTGATCACTCACTTCAGAAGGTGCACTAAATGGACTGCGTGACGATCACTTGGAAAAAGCTTTCATGTCATCAGTGACAATCTTGATGGCGGCTTTGAAGTCATCTGCACTCACGGCTTGGCGATTATTTTTGAGGGTTTTACCGAATACCTTTCGCACCGCCTTGACCAGTGGGGCTCCTGTCGTTGCATCAATAAGCTCAGACTCGACGTACAGTTCCGTATCTTGATCACGACTCCCCGTGGCTGCCGTGACACCACCTACCACCGCAGCCACAGGTACTACTTCGTACCAATGCATGCCTTCGTTGGAGGCTGTTACTCCGGTGATGGCCGAGCGCAAAATCATTGCGCGAGACCCGGCAGGCGCTTCCTTCAGGGTCGTGACGACGCGGTACTGTTGAGCCAGAGCGTTTTTCACGCTAGTGCTGGCGAACGACTGCAATGACTGCAAGGTCTGCATACTCACGCGTTCAGTCGGTTTGGGAGCTGGGTACAATTCGAGTTGGCGAAAAACAACAACAGAATAAGCCGAAGGTTTAAAACCGGGCGCCACCCAGCGCAACACTGTTTGACCGCTGGGCAAGGTTGTTTCCTGCAACCCGTCGTAATTCGAAATAAAACCGGAATATTGTTCCTTTTCTGTAACCTTGGAGGTGCAGCCAGCCACTAACCAGCAGCTCAATGCGACACCAACTGCCAACGTGCGGAATAGACTCATGAGTCATCGCTCTTCAGGGGCGCTATTAAGCGCGGACTGTAGCCGCGGCCCGGGATTTTATGCTTATCCCGATGGCTTTTTTTCTTGCTATATAGAGAGGCTAGTTGAGACCGTTCCCGCATGCTCGAATGACTAGAACATAGGTCATGAAAGGTAGATTTCCTTGATAAATGTCAAATTTTTTGGTCGGGCTCAGTGAATAAGCAGGCACGCCAATGTGGGGCGCATTCAACGGGTAGAACCTGCTGGCATCGAACGTATACTGGCGGGCTTGCGCGAAACCATCTCTCTTGAAGACCACTGCTCACCGAGTTTGTGAAAAAGGAACATCCCCATGAGTGACGTCACCCCCTCAGCCGTTGAACAGGACCTGCCACGGCCTGACGCCATCAGTTTCCGTGAGGCGTTCTGGTTCTGGTTGAAACTAGGCTTCATCAGCTTCGGTGGACCTGCGGGGCAGATCTCGATCATGCACCAGGAGCTGGTAGAACGTCGGCGCTGGATTTCAGAAAGACGATTCCTGCATGCCCTCAACTACTGCATGTTGCTTCCAGGCCCCGAGGCGCAGCAGTTGGCGATCTACATCGGTTGGCTGATGCATCGAACCTGGGGAGGTGTGATCGCAGGCGTGCTATTCGTGTTGCCCTCGCTGTTCATCCTGATCGCATTATCCTGGCTGTATATCGCCTTTGGCGAAGTACCCGTGGTGGCCGGGCTTTTCTATGGCATCAAGCCCGCAGTGACGGCCATCGTAGTGCAGGCGGCTCATCGAATCGGCTCGCGGGCGCTGAAGAACAATTGGCTGTGGGCCATCGCGGCAGCTTCATTCACCGCCATATTTGCGTTCAATGTCCCGTTCCCGCTGATCGTGCTGGGTGCCGCGTTGCTCGGCTATATCGGTGGGCGGCTGGCTCCCGAGAGTTTCAGGACCGGGGGCCATAGCGCCGCCAAAAAAACCTTCGGTCCGGCCTTGATCGATGACGATACCCCATCCCCTGACCATGCCCGATTTCACTGGTCGAAACTGGCGATGCTGATGCTCGTCGGGGCTGTACTGTGGTCGTTGCCGATGGGGATATTGACTGCGCTCTTTGGCTGGGAAGGCACCTTGACCCAGATGGGCTGGTTCTTTACCAAGGCCGCGTTGCTGACGTTTGGCGGTGCCTATGCCGTGCTTCCCTATGTCTACCAGGGTGCGGTCGGTCACTTTGGGTGGCTGACCCCGACACAGATGATTGATGGCCTGGCGCTGGGGGAAACCACGCCTGGGCCGCTGATCATGGTGGTGGCCTTCGTCGGTTTCATCGGCGCGTATGTCCTTCAGGTTTTCGGTGCTGATCATGTGTTTCTTGCAGGCGCCGTCGCGGCCACGCTGGTGACGTGGTTTACCTTCCTGCCTTCATTCCTGTTCATCCTCGCGGGTGGCCCGCTGGTGGAGTCGACTCACAACGAACTCAAGTTCACCGCGCCGCTCACCGGAATTACGGCTGCGGTGGTTGGGGTGATTCTCAATCTGGCGTGTTTCTTCGGTTACCACGTGCTTTGGCCCAAAGGATTCAACGGCAACCTCGACTGGCCCTCTGCGCTGATCGCGATTGCAGCGGCGGTTGCCTTGTTTCGCTTCAAGCGCGGCGTCATTCAGGTACTGATGGCCTGTGCGCTCATTGGTTTGGTCGTGCATCTACTGCGCTAGAGGGCGCGGGACGATCTGACGGCCATGTGTCTTAGACGCATCATGGCCTGATGCGAAGGCGAGCAGGCACAGCCCTTTCAGTAGAAAAAAGCATAAAGATAGACCATATCGATATAACTGGTTATTAAGAAAGGTCGCTATGCTGCGGGCCATATTTTTCATGCAGTCGCGCTTGATTTGTGGGATGTAGTAATGGATTTTGGCAGTGCTGGATTGGTCGTTGCAGGCTTGGTTGTCGGATTTATTGTAGGGATGACAGGTGTAGGTGGCGGCTCTTTAATGACGCCGATTTTACTGTGGTTTGGGATTAATCCGGCCACCGCAGTGGGCACGGATTTGCTGTATGCGGCGATCACGAAGTCCGGCGGCGTACTGGTTCACCGAAAGAACAAAAACATTGACTGGGCCATCACCGGCTGGCTGACACTCGGCAGTGTGCCGGCGGTAGCGCTGACGCTGTGGTTTTTGAGCAGTCTCCATGCCCCTGAAGCAATGAATGCGGTGATCAAGCAGACATTGGGTTTCGTATTGCTGGTGACAGCACTCGCCGTTTTCTTTAAGAAAAGGCTGCTTGCGTTTGCCCACAAACGTGCTGGCGGCAGCTATAACCTCAGCGGCTCGCGCTTGAATCTGCTGACGGTACTCACGGGGCTGATACTGGGCACCATGGTGGCATTGACCTCCATCGGCGCTGGCGCATTAGGCACCGTAGCACTCTTTATCCTGTACCCTTTTCTGGCCACCAAGCGTTTAGTCGGTACGGAAATCGCGCACGCTGTGCCGCTGACGCTGGTCGCAGGTTTGGGGCATGCGAGCATGGGTAATATGGATTGGCATGTATTAGGCTTCCTGTTGATAGGTTCACTTCCAGGAATTTACATGGGGAGTCATATGACGGGTCGAGTGTCTGACGAGACGCTGCGTCCTTGCCTGGCAATAATGCTGGTGTTCATTGGTTATAAGCTGGCGTTTTAATCCAGCTTGAATCATCGGCCCTTATATCGGTTTACTGCCCACATCGACGCTCACCTCAAAAAAACAGGCGCCCGAAGGCGCCCATGGTTGTATTAAAGGTGGCGTTCTATTTACCGAGTTTTACGCGTGTCCAACCACGCGTCATGAAGCGCTGGGTAGCAATGGGCAAGTCCGGTATCGCATAGAGGGTTGCCATCACAGCTTGTGGCGGGTACGAGCCGGGGTCATTACGTATCGATTCATCAACCAATGGCGTGGCCGCTGAGTTAGCGTTGCTGTAGCCCACGCTGTTGGTGATCTCGGCCATGATCTCGGGCCGCATCAGGAAGTTCATGAACTGGTAGGCACCTTCGACGTTTGATGCGTCTCTGGGTATTGCGACCATGTCATAAAAGCTGCCAGCACCCTCTTTAGGGATGCTGTACTCGATTTTCACCTTGCCCCCGGCTTCCACCGCGCGCGCCTTCGCCTGAAAAACATCACCCGAGTAACCGACGGCTACGCAAATGTTCCCGTTGGCGAGGTCGGAGATGTACTTGGAAGAGTGAAAGTAAGCCACCGAAGGGCGGATCTTCATATACAGCGTTTCTGCTTCGGCGATCTGCTTCTTGTCCTGAGAGTTCACGGGGTAGCCCAGATAGTGCAGGGCAGCCGGGAGCATTTCGGTGGGCGAGTCCAGAAAGCTGATGCCACAGGACTTCAGCTTCGCCGCATTTTCGGGCTTGAACAGCAGGTCCCAGGAGTTCACCGGCGCATCTACGCCCAGAGCCTCCTTGACCTTGTCCGGGTTGAAGCCAATGCCTATCGAACCCCACATGTAGGGGAAAGCGTGGCCATTATCGGGGTCGCTGGCGGAGGCGTTCTCCAGCAGCGTCGGGTTGAGATTTTTCCAGTTGGGCAACCTGGACTTGTCCAGCGGCTGGTAGACCCCGGCCTTGATCTGCTTGGCCAAAAAACTGTTGGACGGTACGACGATGTCATACCCCGACTTGCCTGCGAGCAATTTGGCTTCAAGGGTTTCATTACTGTCGAATACGTCGTAAACGACACGGATGCCCGTTTCGTCTTCGAACTTTTTGACGGTGTCCGGGGCGATGTAGTCAGACCAATTGTAGACGCGCAGGACCTTGTCATTGGCTTGGGCGAAGGTAGCGATTACGCCCAAAAAGGACACGGCAAGGAGAGTCCTGCCAAACATTTTCATGGGTACAGCTCCAATTTCTTTTTTTTATCCAGTGGCGCGTCACGGAACTGCGGCTGCCTAGGCAACCGCTTCTGCCATTTTCTGTTCTGGCTGTGTCCACGACTCGCTCGCGGTCTGCTCCATGGCTTCCTGAATCGCGACTTTGCGGTTGGCTTCGGCCCTGCGGCCGAAATACCAGACCAGGAACGTGGCGAAAGAGACCGTCAGCAGAATCAGGCTCGCAATGGCGTTGATCTCGGGCTTGACCCCAAGGCGTACCGCAGAGAAAACCTCCATTGGCAACGTTGTCGAGCCTGGGCCCGAAACGAAGCTGGCGAGTACCAGGTCGTCCAGTGATAAAGCGAAGGACATCATGCCGCCCGCTGCCAGTGACGGCGCGATCATGGGGATGGTGATCAGCGCAAACACCTTCCAGGGGCGCGCGCCCAGGTCCATGGCCGCTTCCTCGATCGACAGGTCCAGCTCACGCAGGCGTGACGAAACCACCACCGCTACATACGCGGAGCAGAAGGTGGTGTGGGCTATCCAGATTGTCATCAGGCCTCGCTCCTGAGGCCACCCCAGTATCTGGGCCATCGCGATGAACAGCAGCAGCAACGACAGGCCGGTGATCACTTCCGGCATGACCAGTGGCGCCGTTACCAGGCCACCAAACAGCGTGCGTCCCTTGAAGCGCGTGACGCGTGTCAGGACAAAGGCGGCCAGAGTTCCGAGGATCACGGCGGCGACTGCGGTGTAGCAGGCAATTTCAAGGGACCGGGCGACGGAGCCCATCAATTGCTTGTTGTCGAGCAGGCCCGCGTACCAGTGAATGGACCATCCACCCCAGACGGTGACGAGTTTGGAGGCGTTGAACGAGAAAATCACCAGAATCAGCATTGGCAGATAAATGAACATCAGGCCAAGCACCAGCATCAGTCTTGAAAATCCGAAACGGTTCATGCCCGTCCCTCCATCTCTTTGGCTTGGCTACGGTTGAAGAGCACGATGGGCACGATCAGGATGGCGAGCATGATCACTGCGAGTGCAGAGGCGACAGGCCAGTCACGGTTGTTGAAAAACTCCTGCCACAACACACGGCCGATCATCAGGGTTTCCGGCCCGCCCAGTAGCTCGGGAATAACGAACTCACCGACCACGGGAATGAACACCAGCATGCAGCCGGCGATGATGCCGTTCTTGGCCAGGGGCAGGGTGATTTTCCAGAAGCTGTTGAGCGTGCTTGATCCCAGGTCCGAGGCTGCTTCGAGCAGGCTCTGATCATGCTTGACCAGGTTGGCAAACAGCGGCAGGACCATGAAGGGCAGGTAGGCGTACACCACGCCTATATACACAGCGGTATTGGTGTTCAATATCTCTATCGGCTCTTGAATCAGACCGGTCCAAAGCAAAAACGCATTCAACAGACCGTTATTGCTCAGGATGCCCATCCAGGCGTAAACCCTGATCAGGATCGCCGTCCAGGTCGGCATCATGATCAGCAGCAACAATACGGTCTGTGCTTCCTTTCGGGCTTTGGAAATGGCGTAGGCCATCGGGAAGCCGATCAACAGGCACATCAGCGTACTGAAGAAGGCCACTTTCAATGAGCCCAGGTACGCCGAGAGGTACAGCTCATCATTGGTCAACAGGGCATAGTTGCCCATGTTCAGGAGCAGTTGAAACTTCTGCTCGGCGAAGGTGTAAATATCTGTGTAGGGTGGAATGGCCAGCGCTGCTTCGGAAAAGCTGATCTTCATCACGATGAAGAACGGCAGCGCGAAAAACAGGCATAGCCATATGAAGGGGACGCCGATAACCATTTGGCGCCCGCTGGGTATCAGTTTCTGAATCCGCTGGTTAATAGTGCTCATGAGCGCAATACCACGCCGCTGTCATCCTCCCACCAGACATAGACCGCATCATCCCAGGTCGGACGCGCGCCTCTGCGCTCAGCATTGGCCATGAACGCCTGAACGATCTTGCCACTGGGCAGTTCTACGTAAAACACCGAGTGCCCGCCCAAATAGGCGATGTCGTGAACCTTGCCTTCGGACCAGTTGTACCGGGCGTCGGGTTTTATCGTCGTCACCAGCAGCTTTTCCGGGCGAAGGGCATAGGTGATGGTCTTGTCTTCGACCGATGTACTGATCCCATGGCCGACGTAGATGTTCTGTGCCAGATCCGGGCACTGGATGACCGCGTAGCCTTCCTGGTCTTCAACCACGACGCCGTCGAACGCATTCACGTTGCCAATGAATTCGCACACCAGGCGGCTGGCGGGGGCTTCGTAGATGTCGACCGGGCTACCGGTCTGGGCGATCCAGCCCAGGTGCATGATGGAGATACGTTGGGCCATGGTCATGGCCTCTTCCTGATCGTGCGTCACCATGATGCAGGTCACGCCGACCCGCTCGATGATTTCAACCAGCTCCAGCTGCATGTGCGAACGCAGCTTCTTATCCAATGCGCCCATCGGTTCGTCGAGCAACAGCAGTTTGGGCCTTTTAGCCAGTGAGCGTGCCAGGGCAACACGCTGACGTTGTCCCCCCGAGAGCTGGTGGGGCTTGCGCTTGGCGTATTGGCTCATATGCACCAGCTTGAGCATTTCTTCTACGCGGGCTTCGATTTCAACTGCGGGAAGTCGGTCCTGCTTAAGCCCAAACGCAATGTTCTGGGCCACAGTCATGTGCGGGAACAACGCGTAAGACTGGAACATCATGTTGATTGGCCGCTCGTAGGGCGGCATGTCAGTGATGTCCACACCGTCGAGGTAGATTCGCCCTTCGGTCGGGCGCTCAAAACCTGCCAGCATGCGCAAGAGCGTGGATTTGCCAGAACCTGAACCACCGAGCAGAGCGAAAATTTCACCCTGATGGATTTCCAGGGACACATCGTCCACGGCAATCGTCTCGTCAAACTTCTTGGTTACGCGATCAATTTTAACCAGCACCTTTTTAGGGCGCGGATTGCCTTCAAGAGCCTTCCTGTAAATGCTGGAGGCGATAGCCATGTGAAACTCCCAACAGGTGTTAGCAGTCTGGCCAATACGGCCGGACTTAATAGGTTGATTACAAACCCGCTTGAGGCGGGTTTATCCGGCGCAGCTGTCCCTGCCGCCCAATGCTGCATCTTGTTTTGTCGTTAGTACCGGGGTGGCCGCCATGAGGGACGTGTACATGCACAGTCCACTTCACAGTGACGTCTGGATCGTTGAATGTTGTCTTGTGCGGTCGAGATCGAGCCGTCAGCGCACGCTTCGACGCGCAGCGCGCTGCCGACACGCGTCGCCAAACGCCTGGAAAATACTCAAGTAAGGAGGGTTCGATAGCACCTGCCATTCCGGGTGCCATTGCACGCCGACGGCAAAGGTTTTGCTGCCTTCGATTGAGATCGCCTCGATCAGTCCATCGCTGGCGGTGGCCTCGACCCGTAAACCGGGTGCCAGCCTGTCAATGCCTTGGGAATGAATTGAATTGACCTGGATAACGGGGGGCAGATCGAGTGCTTCGAATACCCCGCCAGGCTGCACGTGCACGGTATGGGCGACACCGTATTGGACTTCCAGGCTTGAATCGTCGGCTTCGCGATGATCCATGAACGTATCGGTCTCGTGCACTTTCTGGTGGAGGCTGCCGCCAAAGGCCACGTTCATTTCCTGAAAACCTCGACAAATGCCGAGCACTGGAACGCCAGCAGCCACCGCTGCACGCAACAGGGGAAGGGTGGTGCTATCACGCTGGGGATCGTGGGCGGTGCCCGCTTCGCTTGCTGCGCCCTGATAGTGGAACGGCTCAACATTTGAGGGCGAACCGGTAAACAGCAGGCCGTCCAAATGTTCCAGCAACCCGTCTATATCAGTCAGTTCCGCCAGGGACGGAATAACGACGGGAAGCCCTTGCGCGGCGACGCACACAGCACGCAAGTACTTGTCTCCGCTCACATGGTAGGCATGCAGCCCAATGTCTTTGACGCACGCAGTCACACCAACCAATGGCTTGATTGCCATTTTTATCACCTCGAAAAATACGCTTGAACGAGCTTTTCCGGAGCTTAGCCATGTTGATTTTAATTAACAACCGTTCTGTAAAAGATTTCGCACAAAATATCCTTACTGTTCGATATTGCGCAAATAATACCCGTTGACTTCCTAAATCCTTTCGGATTGACTGGAGTAGTGAAAGGGCGGTGAATATTATTATTAACAATAAAGGTCTTCCAACATGTCGGTACCCCTGCGTGCCGTTCAGCTCAATGAAGCGAACGCATTCCTTAAGAAACATCCTGAGGTTTTGTACGTTGACCTGCTGATTGCGGACATGAACGGCGTGGTGCGTGGCAAACGCATCGAGCGCACCAGTCTTCACAAGGTCTACGAGAAAGGTATCAACCTGCCTGCCTCCCTGTTTGCCCTGGATATCAACGGCTCTACGGTGGAAAGCACAGGCCTGGGTCTGGATATCGGTGATTCCGACCGAATCTGTTATCCGATCCCTGACACCCTCTGCGACGAACCGTGGCAAAAACGTCCGACTGCTCAACTACTCATGACCATGCACGAACTCGAAGGGCAGCCGTTTTTCGCCGACCCTCGCGAAGTCCTGCGTCAGGTCGTCAGCAAATTCGATGAGATGGGCCTGACTATCTGTGCCGCCTTCGAGCTGGAGTTCTACCTGATTGACCAGGAGAACGTGAACGGTCGTCCGCAGTCTCCACGCTCGCCTATCTCCGGCAAACGTCCGCATTCGACTCAGGTATACCTGATCGATGATCTGGACGAATACGTTGATTGCCTGCAAGACATTCTTGAAGGTGCCAAGGAGCAAGGTATCCCCGCGGATGCCATCGTCAAGGAAAGTGCGCCTGCGCAATTCGAGGTGAACCTGCATCACGTCGCTGATCCGATCAAGGCGTGCGATTACGCGGTCTTGCTCAAGCGCCTGATCAAGAACATCGCCTATGACCATGAAATGGACACCACCTTCATGGCCAAACCGTATCCCGGACAAGCGGGTAACGGGCTGCACGTGCATATTTCTATTTTGGACAAAGACGGCAAAAATATTTTTACCTGCGACGACCCGGAAAAAAGCGAGATCCTGCGCCATGCCATTGGTGGCGTGCTGGAAACCTTGCCGGCCTCGATGGCTTTCCTCTGCCCGAACGTAAACTCGTACCGTCGCTTCGGCGCGCAGTTCTATGTGCCGAACTCTCCAAGCTGGGGGATCGATAACCGGACTGTGGCAATTCGAGTACCGACCGGCTCCCCGGATGCCGTGCGTATCGAACACCGGGTGGCGGGCGCGGATGCCAACCCGTATCTGTTGATGGCGGCGGTCCTTGCCGGTGTGCATCACGGCCTGACCAACAAGATCGAACCGGGTGAGCCTGTTGAAGGCAACTCCTACGAACAGAACGAGCAAAGCCTGCCCAACAACCTGCGCGATGCGTTGCGCGAGCTGGATGACAGCGAGATTTTGGCGCGCTACATCGACCCCAAGTACATCGACGTTTTTGTTGCGTGCAAAGAGAGCGAACTCGCCGAGTTTGAGAACTCCATTTCAGACCTTGAGTACAACTGGTACTTGCACACGGTCTGACGCTCGCCAACATTCTCTGCGTTGAGTTTATAAAAATGGTCAAAAATCGCAGCGACTGGGAGCAGTACTTCCAGTCACTCACCCTTGAAGGTCGGGCATTCATTGACGGCCAATACTGCTGGGCCGCCAGCGGTGAAACGTTCGCCAGCAATAGCCCGGTCGACGGGCGCTTTCTGGCGAACGTCGCAAGCACCGACGTGGCCGATGCCGACATTGCGGTACAGGCCGCTCGCCGGGCGTTCGAATCAGGCGTGTGGTCAGGGCTCGCGCCGGTAGAGCGCAAGCGGATTCTTATCCGTTTCGCCGACCTGATCCTCGCCCATAAAGAGGAACTGGCGCTGCTGGAAACCCTCGACATGGGTAAACCCATCAGCGACGCCCTGGCCATCGACGTGCCAGCGACTGCTAACGCGATCCGATGGAATGCAGAGGCGATCGACAAGATTTACGACGAGGTCGCCCCTACGCCAGCGGACCAACTGGGGCTGATTACCCGAGAACCTGCGGGCGTGGTGGCTGCTATCGTGCCGTGGAACTTCCCGATGATCATGGCCAGCTGGAAGTTTGCGCCGGCGCTGGCTGCTGGTAACTCCTTTATTCTCAAACCGTCTGAGAAGTCGCCACTGTCGGCGATTCGGATTGCCCAGTTGGCGCTGGAAGCGGGGATACCCAAGGGTGTCTTCAACGTGTTGCCGGGGTTCGGTCATACGGTCGGCAAAGCGCTGGCATTGCATGCGGATGTTGATGTACTGGCGTTTACCGGCTCCACCGCTGTCGCCAAGCAACTGCTGATCTATGCCGGACAGAGCAACCTGAAACGTGTATGGCTCGAGGCGGGTGGCAAAAGCCCTAACATCGTCTTTGCCGATGCTCCCGATTTGCACGCTGCAGCGCAGGCGGCGGCCAGTGCCATTGCCTTCAACCAGGGCGAAGTCTGTACGGCGGGTTCACGGTTGCTGGTCGAGCGGTCGATCAAGGACCAGTTCATTCCTATGGTCGTCGAGGCGCTAAAAGCCTGGACGCCCGGGCATGCACTGGACCCGGCGACGACCGTCGGCGCCGTGGTCGATGGACGTCAGCTTGAGTCCGTGCTCAGGTACATCGACGTCGGCAAGAAGGAGGGCGCCCGATTGCTCGCGGGCGGCAATCGAATTCTTGAGGACACCGGCGGCCTGTATATCGAACCGACGATTTTCGAGGGCGTGACCAATGCGATGACCATTGCCCGGGAAGAGATCTTCGGCCCGGTGCTATCGGTCATCACCTTCGACACGGTCGAAGAAGCGTTGAGCATCGCCAACGACAGCATCTTTGGCTTGGCGGCAGGCGTCTGGACGCGGGACCTGAGCAAAGCTCACCGCGTTGCCAGAGGCCTTCGGGCCGGCAGTGTCTGGGTCAACCAGTACGACGGCGGCGATATGACCGCGCCCTTTGGCGGATTCAAGCAATCGGGCAACGGTCGAGACAAGTCATTGCATGCGTTCGATAAGTACACCGAACTCAAGGCAACCTGGATCAAGCTTTAAACCTCTTGAAAAAGGCGGACACATGCACAGCTGTGTGTCCCGCCGAGGAATTCAATCATGCAACCTTACGTAAATAGCTACTACGCCACGACCCGGAACAACGTCGGCGATTTCCCGATTCTTGACCAGGTTATCGAATGCGATGTCTGTGTGATCGGCGCGGGATACACCGGCTTGTCATCGGCGCTGTTTCTGACCGAAGCAGGCTACAGCGTGACCGTCCTCGAAAGTGCCAAAGTGGGCTTCGGGGCGAGCGGTCGCAACGGCGGTCAGTTGGTCAACTCGTACAGCCGTGATGTCGATGTCATCGAACAGCGTTACGGCGACAAAACCGCGCAAGTGCTGGGAAGCATGATTTTCGAGGGTGGAGACATCATCCGCCAGCGAATCAAGCAGTACGACATCCAATGCGATTACCGCCAAGGCGGCATTTTCGCTGCGCTCAACAAGAAGCAACTCAAAGGTCTTGAAGGGCAAAAAAGTCATTGGGAACGCTACGGCAACCAGCAACTGCGGATGCTCGGTGCCGCCGACATCGCTAAAGAAGTCGGTACTGACAATTATGTCGGTGGCCTTCTGGACATGTCGGGCGGGCACGTTCATCCGTTGAACCTGGCGCTGGGTGAAGCGGCGGCCATCATTCGGCTGGGCGGGAAAATTTTCGAGCAGTCGGCCGCGATCAACATCGCTTACGGCGAGCCTATCGTTGTGAGCACGGCCAAAGGCCAGGTGAGAGCAAAGTACCTGCTGATTGCGGGCAACGCTTACCTGAACGAAGACCTGGACCCGCGCGTGACGCGCAAGAGCATGCCGTGCGGCTCACAAATTGTCGTGACCGAGCCGTTGTCGGAAAAAGTTGCCAAGAGCCTGATCACCCACAATTACTGTGTCGAAGACTGCAACTACCTGCTCGATTATTTCCGGCTCACGGCAGACAACCGCCTGCTCTACGGGGGCGGTGTGGTTTACGGTGCCCGCGAGCCGAAAGACATCGAACAACTGATCCTGCCAAAAATCCTCAAGACGTTTCCACAGTTGAAAGGGATCAAAATTGATTACCGCTGGACAGGCAACTTCTTGCTGACCATGTCTCGCATGCCTCAATTCGGTCGCGTTGAAAAAAATGCCTACTACATGCAAGGCTACAGCGGGCATGGCGTGACCTGCTCGCACCTGGCCGGGAAACTGATTTCGGAGATGATTCGTGGTGACGCGGAACGCTTCGACGCGTTTGCATCCCTCCCGCACATGCCGATGATGGGTGGCAGGGCGTTCCAGGTTCCACTTACGGCCCTGGGCGCCACGTATTACGCCATGCGTGACCGGTTCGGCATCTAGCACACATTGATTGCGGCGGCCCGCTCAACGCAGGCCGCCGTTCTTTTTGTCGGCCACTTATGCAATCGGCTGAGCTCTATGAACAAACGTGATTTAATACTCGACGCTCTACCCTTTGAGTATTTTTCACATAAGGCTGCCATGGACACGGGGACACGACTCAAATTAGTACGTGAAAGCTACAAACTGTCTCAGCGCGAGCTGGCCAGGCGTAGCGGCGTCACGAATGCCACGGTCTCCCTGATTGAGCAGAATCGTGTAAGCCCTTCAGTCAGTTCTCTGAAGAAATTGCTCGGCGGCATACCCATGTCACTGGCTGATTTCTTTACCTTCGACCAACCCCCTCGGGAGGACCGCTACGTCTTCCGCGCCAATGAACAACCCGATCTGGGCCGTAATGGCCTGCGTCTGTTGCTCATAGGTGCGACCGTGGGGAGCCGGCAGATGCGTTTTTTGCGCGAGCAATACGCACCAGGCGCGAGCTCCGGCGAGGAACCCATCGTGCATGCCGAAGGTGAGGAGTGCGGGCTGGTGACACGCGGCACGGTCGAGTTGACGGTTGATGGCCAAGTCAGCGTGCTCAATGCCGGTGACGGTTACTATTTCTCCACCACCTTGCCTCACCGGTTTCAAAACATCGGGCAGGACGAGGCCGAGATCATCAGCGCGAACACCCCCGCGAACTTCTGATATCCAGCACCTTGATCAGGGATGGCTGGCAGTTGGCGATCACCGGCGATCCGGTTTCATTACAGCGTTTGCAATCTTGACTAAAGTATCAAGTGTCGGCGGCCGCGCCGTCGACGCAACCGTGATCGTCCAAGACACCCCGGCCACGTCCAGAGTGTCCTCCACCTGATCAGGAGTACACGATGGATCTCAACCGTCGTCAGTTCTTCAAGGTCGCCGCCATTGGACTTGGCGGCTCAAGCCTGGCCGCGCTGGGCATGGCCCCTGAGCCAGCCTTCGCCGAGCAAGTGCGTCACTTCAAGCTGGCCCATACCCATGAAACCCGTAACACCTGCCCCTATTGTTCGGTGGGCTGCGGCTTGATCATGTACAGCCAGGGCGATTCGGCCAAGAACGTCGCGCAAAACATCATCCACATCGAAGGCGACGCCGACCATCCGGTCAACCGAGGCACCCTGTGCCCCAAAGGCGCGGGCCTGCTGGACTTCATCCATAGCCCGGACCGTTTGCAATACCCGCAGGTGCGCAAGGCGGGCAGCAACGAGTGGACGCGGGTGTCCTGGGATGAAGCGCTCGATCGCGTCGCCGACCTGATGAAGGCGGACCGTGATGCCAACTTCATCGAGAAGAATGCCCAAGGCCAGACTGTCAACCGCTGGCTGTCGGTGGGTTTTCTTGCGGCCTCTGCGGCGTCCAATGAGGCCGGGTACCTGACCCATAAGGTCATTCGCAGCCTTGGCATGCTGGGGTTCGATAACCAGGCGCGTGTCTGACACGGTCCGACGGTGGCAAGTCTTGCCCCGACGTACGGCCGTGGAGCCATGACCAATACCTGGACCGATATCGCCAACGCGAACCTGATCCTGGTCATGGGCGGCAATGCTGCCGAAGCTCACCCTTGCGGCTTCAAGTGGGTAACGGAAGCCAAAGCGCACAATCAGGCGCGGCTGATCGTGGTCGACCCACGGTTTACCCGTACCGCCTCCGTGGCCGACTATTACGCGCCGATCCGTACCGGTAGCGACATAGCGTTCATGGGTGGGCTGATCAACTACTTGCTGACTGAAGACAAGATTCAGCACGAATACGTGCGGGCCTATACGGACGTATCGTTCATCGTCAAGGCGGGCTTTGGCTTCGAAGACGGCTTGTTCACCGGCTACGACGCGGCCAAACGCACCTACACCGATAAATCAAGTTGGGGTTACGAACTCGGTGAGGACGGCTTTGCCAAGGTCGACCCAACCCTGCAAGACCCGCGCTGCGTCTATCAGTTGATGAAGCACCACTACAGCCGCTATACCCCGGAGCTGGCCAGCCAGATCTGCGGTATGCCGCAAGACGCCATGGTCAAGATATGGACCGAGATCGCCACCTGCTCGCAACCGGGCAAGACCATGACGATTCTCTACGCCTTGGGCTGGACCCAGCATTCGGTCGGCTCACAAATGATCCGCAGTGCGGCCATGGTCCAACTGTTGCTGGGCAACGTCGGCATGCCTGGCGGCGGGGTCAATGCCTTGCGCGGGCACTCCAACATCCAGGGCCTGACGGATTTGGGACTCTTGTCAAATTCACTGCCCGGCTACCTGACACTGCCGAGTGATGGCGAACAGGACTACGACGCTTATATTGCCAAGCGTGCGCTAAAACCGTTGCGTCCAGGGCAGTTGTCCTACTGGCAGAACTACGGCAAGTTCCACGTCAGCCTGATGAAGTCATGGTATGGGGCCAACGCCACGGCAGAAAACCACTGGGGCTATGACTGGCTGCCTAAACTCGACATCCCCGGCTACGACATCTTGAAAATGTTCGACATGATGGGCCAGGGCCAGGTCAACGGCTATATGTGCCAGGGCTTCAACCCCATCGCTGCGTTGCCCGACAAAAACCGGGTGACCGCCGCACTGGGCAAACTCAAATGGCTGGTGGTGATGGACCCATTGGCGACCGAGACCTCGGAGTTCTGGCGCAATGCCGGGCCCTACAATGACGTCAATACCGCCAGTATCCAGACCGAAGTGATTCGTTTGCCCACCACCTGTTTCGCCGAAGAGGACGGCTCACTGGTAAACAGCAGTCGCTGGTTGCAATGGCACTGGAAAGGCGCCGACGGCCCAGGTGAAGCCCGCACCGACGTGCAGATCATGACCGAGCTGTTCCTGCGCTTGCGCCAACGCTATCAAGCTAACGGCGGTGCATTTCCCGACCCGATCCTCAAGCTCGGCTGGCCCTATAAAATTCCGGACGAGCCATCACCAGAAGAGCTCGCCCGGGAAATCAATGGCAGCGCTACCGCTGACTTCGCCGATGCCAGCGGCGCGGCAATCAAGAGCGGCCAGCAACTGGCCGGCTTCGCCCAGCTCAAGGACGATGGCAGCACCGCGTCGGGCTGCTGGATTTTCTGCGGCAGCTGGACCGAACAGGGTAACCAGATGGCCCGCCGCGACAACAGTGACCCTTATGGCATGAAGCAGCACCTGGGTTGGGCGTGGGCCTGGCCGATGAACCGACGCATTCTCTACAACCGCGCCTCGGCCGATCCGCAGGGTAAGCCCTGGGCCGAGAACAAGCGTCTGCTGTGGTGGAACGGCAAGGTCTGGACCGGCACTGACGTTCCCGACTACAAGGCCGATGTGGCGCCAGAAGCGGGCATGAACCCCTTCATCATGAACCCCGAAGGGGTAGCGCGTTTCTTTGCCATCGACAAAATGGCCGAAGGACCGTTTCCGGAGCATTACGAGCCGTTCGAGACGCCTATCGGCATCAACCCATTGCACCCCGACAACAAAAAGGTCACGAGCAATCCGGCTGCTCGTATTTTCGATTCGGTCTGGGACTCGCTCGGAACGGCCAAGGACTTCCCCTACGCCGCGACCAGTTACCGGCTGACCGAGCACTTTCACTTCTGGACCAAGCATTGCCGGATCAACGCGATTGCCCAGCCCGAGCAATTTGTCGAGATTGGTGAAGTCCTGGCCAAGGAGAAGGGCATCGTCGCGGGCGACCGGGTGCGGGTCAGTTCCAAGCGCGGGCATATCGAGGCGGTGGCGGTGGTGACTAAACGGATTCGACCGCTGCAGGTCAACAATCAGACGGTGCACCATATCGGTATCCCGCTGCACTGGGGTTTTACCGGGCTCACCCGCCATGGCTACCTGACCAATACCCTGGTGCCATTCCTCGGCGACGGCAATACCCAGACCCCGGAATCCAAGTCATTTCTGGTCAACGTGGAGAAACTCTAAATGGCCAGCCAAGACATTATTGCCCGTTCGGCCACCACCACCTTACCGCCTTCGGTGCGTCAACAAGAGGAAGTGGCCAAGCTGATCGACACCACCAAGTGCATCGGTTGCAAGGCGTGTCAGGTTGCCTGTTCGGAATGGAACGAGCTGCGCGACGAGGTCGGTCACAACCACGGGACTTACGACAACCCCCATGACCTCAGCGCCGAGACCTGGACGCTGATGCGCTTCACTGAGCATGAAAACACGGCGGGTAACTTGGAATGGCTGATCCGCAAGGATGGTTGCATGCACTGTGCTGACCCTGGCTGCCTGAAGGCCTGCCCGAGCCCGGGGGCAATCGTCAAACTCGCCAACGGCATCGTCGACTTCAATCAGGACCATTGCATCGGCTGTGGCTATTGCATCACCGGCTGCCCCTTCGATGTCCCGCGCATCTCGCAGAAGGATCACAAGGCCTACAAGTGCACGCTGTGCTCGGACCGGGTGGCAGTAGGTCTGGAGCCCGCCTGCGTCAAGACCTGCCCGACCGGAGCCATCGTGTTCGGCAGCAAGGAGGACATGAAAGAGCATGCCGCCGAACGCATCGTGGACCTCAAGTCTCGGGGCTTCGAGCACGCTGGGCTGTACGATCCTTCCGGGGTCGGTGGCACCCATGTGATGTACGTGCTGCACCACGCCGACGATCCTTCGCTCTACGCGGGCTTGCCGAAGGACCCGGTGATCAGTCCATTCGTGGACCTCTGGAAAGGCGTGAGTAAACCCCTGGCGTTGCTGGCCATGGGTGCGGCGGTACTGGCGGGATTTTTCCATTACGTGCGCATTGGCCCGCAGCGGGTCGAAGAAGACGAGCATCAGGCGGGCAAGGACCCCAGCGTGCATGAGGTCGACCCGGCCGTGCATGTCTATGATCCGCATAACCCAGGCCCTCGCGGGGAAGACAGACCATGAATCACAAACCGATCCTGCGTTACACCGCCAATCAACGCACCCATCATTGGCTGGTAGCGATTCTGTTTTTCATGGTGGCCCTGTCAGGGTTGGCACTGTTCCATCCGGCGCTGTTCTGGCTCAGTCACGTGTTTGGCGGCGGACCCTGGACACGCATCCTGCACCCCTTCATGGGCGTCCTGATGTTCCTGCTGTTTCTGGGGCTGGTTATCCGCTTCTGGCGGGCTAACTTCTTTATCGCCAACGACCGCCTGTGGCTCAAGCGGATTAACCGTGTGATGCGTAACGAAGAGGAGGGTGTACCGCCAATCGGCAAATACAACCCTGGGCAGAAGCTGCTGTTCTGGACTTTACTGATCTGCATGTGGGTGCTGTTACTCAGCGGTCTGGTGATCTGGCGGGTGTATTTCAGCAACTACTTCAGTATCACGGCCATTCGCCTGGCGATGCTGTTGCATGCCGTGGCAGCCTTTGTGCTGATACTGAGCATCATCGTGCATATCTATGCGGGCATCTGGATCAAGGGTTCGGTGAACGCCATGCTGCATGGCTGGGTCAGTAGCGCCTGGGCGAAGAAACACCATGAGCTCTGGTACCGCGAGGTGACTCGCGATGACAGCCGCGTTGAGCGTCCCGACCGCCCGATAATAAAAAAGGGATGACTTTTGAGCACGATACTTGAGCCCGGACAGATCGAAGCGTCAGCCAGTGCGCCGCCGTTTTTGTACCTGCCACCGCACAATCTGTTCACGTTACGCGCCCAACGTCTGGAGCAGGTGGCCCGTGGGCATCCGCTGGCCGACTATCTGGCGTTGATCGCCACTCTTTGCCGCGTCCAGCAGAGCCTGTTGGATCAACCGCCGTCAGCCACAGCCCCAGACCCCGAGCACGTGCTTTTATGTCAGCAACACGGCTTGCCGCCGCTGGCCGCCGACAGTCTGGTGCGCGAGGACGGTTGGCAGCCGTATCTGGATGCCTTGTTGCTGCGTTATCAGGTACCGCCCCAGCCGCCCGTGCAAAAAGCCATCGCGACCTTGCGCAACGCCAGTGCCGGGCAGCGCAAGGCGTGGGCCATTGCGTTGCTCAGCGGCCAGTTTGAGGGATTGCCCGCAGCGCTGGTACCGTTTCTCGGTGCCGCCTTGCAGGCAGCCTGGAGTCACTGGTTGCTGCACATGCCACCCATGGACCTGAAGCCCTGCGACAGTCTCGGCCAATGCCCGGCCTGCGGTTCGCCAGCCATGGCGGGGGTGATTCGCCACCGAGGCAAGTACAACGGATTGCGCTATCTGGTGTGTGCGTTGTGTGCCTGCGAATGGCATGTGGTGCGGGTCAAATGCATCTACTGCGAACAGAGCAAGGGCCTGAAGTACGTCAGTTTCGAAGATGACCGCCATGCAGCCAACCAGGCGCCACTGCGGGCTGAAATCTGTCCCGGCTGCAACAGTTACCTGAAACTGCTCTACCTGGAAAATGATGCAGAAGCCGAGGCGCTTTCAGCGGACCTGACCAGCCTGACGCTGGACATGCGTCTGGACCTGGACGGCTACCAACGCCAGGCGCCGAACCTGATGCTCGCGCCGGGGGGAGGTTGAACACAGCGGCTACACTCAGATGACCTGTGTGCACGCCCCCTGTAGGAGCTGCCGAAGGCTGCGATCAGTCGTCAGTTCAGTGCTGCTCTTCAGATTTATCGCAGCCTTCGGCAGCTCCTACAAAGACCCTGTGGAGTCAGAAATTCCATGTCGTTCCCGGAGCCCTGAATGCCCAATCCTGCCTCCAGCGCCTTGCGCCTGCCCTCGATCGACAGTCTGCTGCGCAGCCCCGCCTGCCAGCCACTGGCGGAACGGTATGGTCGCGATGCAGTGCTCGCCACCCTGCGGCAATTGCTTGATGACCTGCGCGAACCGGTACAACGGGGTCAACTTGATGCGGTTGAACTCACGGCGCCGGTATTGGTGGGCAGGGCAGGCGAGCGCCTGGCAAGCCAGCACGCCAGTCGGGTGCGACGGGTGTTCAATCTTACCGGTACGGTGCTGCACACCAATCTCGGTAGGGCGCTGTTGCCGGAGGAAGCCATCGAGGCCGTGCAACAAGCTGCGCGCTATCCGCTCAATCTGGAATTCGACCTGGAAACTGGCAAGCGCGGCGACCGCGACGACTTGATTGAAGGCCTGATTCGCGAACTGACCGGCGCGGAAGCGGTGACGGTGGTCAACAACAACGCCGCCGCTGTCTTGCTTGCGCTCAACAGTCTAGGCGCGCGCAAAGAAGGCATTATCTCCCGTGGCGAGCTGATCGAAATCGGCGGCGCATTTCGCATCCCCGACATCATGGCCCGGGCCGGGGTCAAGCTGCATGAAGTGGGCACCACCAACCGCACCCATGCTCGTGACTACGAAGCCGCCATTGGCCCGCGTAGCGGCCTGTTGATGCGCGTGCACACCAGCAATTACGCCATTCAGGGGTTCACCGCTCAGGTGCCCACCGCCGAACTCGCGCAACTGGCCCACCACCACGGCCTGCCATTGCTCGAAGATCTGGGCAGCGGCAGTCTGCTGGACCTGACCCGCTGGGGCCTGCCCGCAGAACCCACGGTGCGTCAGGCGCTGATCGACGGCGCCGATATTGTGACCTTCAGCGGTGACAAGTTGCTGGGCGGCCCCCAGGCCGGATTGATCGTAGGCCGCAAGGACCTGATCGCGCGAATCAAGAAGAACCCGCTCAAGCGTGCGTTGCGGGTGGACAAACTGACCCTGGCCGCCCTTGAAGCGGTACTGGGTTTGTACCGCGACCCCGACCGCCTTGCTGAACGCCTGCCCACCATGCGCCTGCTCACCCGTCCACAGGCCGAAATTTTCGCTCAGGCCGAACGCTTGCGCCCTTTACTGGCGCACGTGTTGGGCGACGACTGGGGTGTCGCGGTGTTGCCAGCGCTGAGCATGATCGGCAGCGGCAGCCAGCCCGTGGCCCGGCTGCCCAGCGCCGCATTGTGCCTGACACCGCACTCGCCTAAACGGCTGCGCGGGCGGTGGTTGCACGGTCTGGAGGCGGCATTGCGGGGCTTGCCCATTCCGGTGCTCGGGCGCATCGGCGACGACGCCCTATGGTTAGACCTGCGCCAGCTGGACGATGAGGCGGCTTGGTTAGCCCAGCTTGACCAACTACAAGCGGAGGGCCGGGCAGGGTGATCGTCGGCACTGCAGGGCACATCGATCACGGCAAGACCGCCTTGCTCAAGGCCCTGACCGGTCAGTCCGGTGACCGCCGCCGGGAAGAGCGCGAGCGTGGCATCACCATCGACCTGGGTTTCATTTACGCAGCGCTGGAGTCCGGGGCAGCGCTTACCGGCTTTATCGACGTACCCGGTCATGAGCGCTTCATCCACAACATGCTCGCCGGTGTCCAGGGCATTGATCTGGTGTTGCTGGTGGTGGCTGCGGATGATGGGGTGATGCCTCAGACACGCGAGCATTTGGCGATCATCGAGCTGCTCGGCATCCCCCGGGTGCTGGTGGCGATCAGTAAGTGCGACCGGGTCGATGCGGCCCGGGTGCAGGCGGCCCAGGTCGAGGTCGAAGCGTTGCTGGCGCCCGGGCCCTATGTTGGCGCGCAGCAGATCGTGTTGTCGAGCCTGACCGGGGAGGGTATCGAGACCCTGCGCCAGGCATTGCTGAAGGCTCAGCGTGACGTTCAGCAGCGCAGTGCCGATGGCGGTTTTCGCCTAGCGATTGATCGCGCTTTTAGCGTTGCCGGGACCGGCATCGTGGTGACCGGGACGGCCCTGGCCGGACAGGTAAAAGTGGGCGACACGCTGCTGCTGGGTGCATCTGGCAAGCCCGTACGGGTGCGTGGTCTGCATGCGCAGAACCGGGCCGCCGTGGAAGGATGGGCCGGGCAACGGTTGGCGTTAAACCTGAGCGCCGAGCGCCTGGCACTGGAGCAGATCCACCGTGGCGACTGGTTGCTGGCCGAGTGGCTGTATGCGCCCACCCAGCGTCTGGACATCGACATGCAACTGCTTGCCAGCGAGACGCGCGCCTTTACACACTTCAGCCCGGTGCACGTACACCTGGGCACTCAAGATGTCACCGGCCGGGTCGCATTACTGGAGGGTGAAAGCCTGGCACCAGGGCACCGAATGTTCGCGCAATTGTTGGTGAATGCGCCATTGCAGGCGGTGAAGGGTGATCATCTGGTCCTGCGTGACCAGAGCGCTCAACGCACCCTTGGCGGGGGGCGGGTGCTCGACCCGTTTGCACCGGCGCGCCAGCGGCGCAGTCCGGCCCGGCTGGCACAGCTGCAAGCCTTGACCGACACCGATACGCTGGAACAGGTTTTGCCGACGCTGCTCGCTAACAGCGAGATTGGCCTCGACCCACAACGCCTTGAGCGCCAGTTCAATCGCCTGCGCGCCACGTGGCAATTGCCGACCGATGTCCTCGTGATTGCCACGCGCCAGGGGCCGCGGTTGTTCAGCGATGCCCATTGGCAGGCCCAGAAAGCCCAGGTGCTGGAGCAACTCGCGCGCTTTCATCAACTGGAACCCGACCAATTGGGGCCGGACCGCGATCGCTTGCGTCGATTCGCAGGCATGCCGCTGGACCGACCGACCTTCATCAGCCTGCTCGACGAATTGTTGGCTGGCGGCGCCATTGCCGCCAGTGGCCCTTGGTTGCATTTACCCGAACACCAGGTGCGTCTGGGCGAAGAAGACGAGGTGCTGTGGCTGCAGCTAAAGCCGCTGTTCGAACAGGCGGGTTTCGACTCGCCCTGGGTCCGCGATCTGGCCAATGCGACTCATCATGACGAAGCGGCCGTGCGCTTACTGCTGTGCAAACTGTCGCGGTTGGGGCAGGTGCATCAAGTGGTACGCGACCTGTTTTACACTGAGGCCACTGTGCGCCGACTGGCAGCTATGCTGTTGCAACTGGCTGCAGATAACCCCGTCATCCCGGCAGCCGCGTTTCGCGATGCAGTGGGCATCGGCCGCAAGCGAAGTATTCAGATTCTCGAGTTTTTCGACCGTATTGGCTTGACCCGACGCCTCGGCGACCAGCGCCGTATCCGCCCGGAAAATGCCCTGGCACAGAGCCCCGGAGACTGACTTCAAGGAAGGCAATCGCGCCCGGTGGCGCGGCCGGGCTTCAAACCCGGTTGGGGACGGCATCCGTTCCCGGGCAGGTTCGACTCCCGCTGCCTTCCGCCATTTCACCCCGCGCAAACGGAGGACTCCGATCAAGGCGCACTTCGTGTGCGAAAATCCCGAACTATCTCTAGAAATGAACTGAGAATCGGCGAACGGTCATCGGTCCGGTAAATACAACTCAAGTCGACTTGGGCGTTATCGGGCTCCTCGCTCAGGGTCCGGTAAACCACGCCCGGCAGAGCAAGCACTGAGGCCGACTCAGGCACCAGACAGACGCCAAAGTTACTTGCCACCAAGGCCACTCCGGTCACGGTATCCCCCACCTCCTGTGCTACCTGTGGGATGAACCCCGCTTTTTCACACATGCTCATGACTTTGTCGACAAAGTTTGGACGCGAACCCGTGGGAAACAAGATCAATGGATGATTGGCCAACCAGTGAAACGGGACGATGGTTTCGCGTGCCAAAGGATGATTTTCGTTGACTGCCAACAATAGCTTTTCCGTGATAACGAGCTCATTGGAAATGTCGGATGACGGCGTGATAAATCGATTGAAGCCCGCGTCGATTCGACGTTGACGCAAGGCTTCAATTTGTTCGTCCTTGTTCATGTTGTGCAAAACAATGTTTACGTCTGGATGGGTGTTGCGGAATGCCAATAGCAACTTGGGGATGGTATCCAGAATGCCCGAGCCAAAGATCCCTATATCGAGTTTGCCCAGCTTCCCCTGACCGGCTCTCTGCGTGCGCTCGGTTGCCTGCTCAACCACGGAGTGAATATTGCGGGCTTCAGCGAGGAACAACTCACCGGCCTGAGTCAGCTCCATGCCGCGTGGTGTGCGAATGAATAACTGTACGCCCAACTCATCTTCCAACTGCTGGATCTGTCGCGTCAGCGGAGGCTGGGAGATGTGTAAGCGGATGGATGCCCGGCGCATATTCAGTTCCTCCGCAACAGCGATGAAGTAGCGAATATGGCGTAGATCCATGTGAGGCAAACCTTTCGGGTGATTGCTCAGTACACGGGAGGCACTGAGGGGAGGCGTTCATGGTATGGGAGTCCCACGCATTCAACTAATAAATTTTGCCACCACCGCGTTGGCCGATTGAGCGCGCTGGAAGAACCATCAAGCGTGCTCCGTCAATGCTCGATCAGCTGATCCTCCTGATGCCCGTGTTTCACCACGGCCCGCACCTGAGTTGGAGACCTTCCACCACGGCAAGCCATAACAAGCATAGAGATACCTAATAGGTATCAGATGGGCAGGTTTTTGGTATTGGACGGTAACCCTCAAGAACAATAGTTTCGTGCACATCGTCTGTCGGTAAGCGCGAAGCAAATGTTCGCGGCGTCAGCACGAAAATTACAAAAACAAAAAAAATCGAGGAGACGATATGGGTAACAATACCTATCAACCAAATGCTTCCTTTCGCTATCGATCAGCCCTGGCACTTGGCGTACTCGCTGGATTGTCGATGAGCAGTGCAACCTATGCATTTCAGATCGATTCCGGTAATCCAGACGTCCAGATGTCATTGGATAACACCGTAAAATACAGCGCTGCATG
Source organism: Pseudomonas sp. ASL8 (assembly GCF_056680355.1). Taxonomy (NCBI): domain Bacteria; kingdom Pseudomonadati; phylum Pseudomonadota; class Gammaproteobacteria; order Pseudomonadales; family Pseudomonadaceae; genus Pseudomonas; species Pseudomonas sp. ASL8. Next base: position 4,505,266 of record NZ_CM155278.1, read on the forward strand.
GCGGGTTCGCAGTGCAAATTCCGATGTCGCTAACAACTCAGCCGGTGTTCAGGCTAACACCAACGATGGTGACCTTAACTTTGACCGCGGGCTTATTTCCAATCGGCTCGATCTACTGTCGGAGTTCGACATCCGCTACAAGCGCAATTTCGGCTTACGCCTCAGTGGCGCAGCCTGGTATGACGATGTCTATAACCAATCCAACGACAACCCGGGCGCGTTCAATGGCGCGTTGGTGAATTCGCGTTCTGTCAGTTACGACCATTTCACTCACGATACCCGGAAACTGCAGGGGCGTGACGCAGAGATGTTGGACTCGTTCGTTTACGGTAGTTTTACCCCTGCGGATATGCAGCTCAACGTCAAGGCCGGTCGTTTTACTCAGCTCTACGGCGAAAGTCTGTTCTTCGGCAGTAACGGTATTGCGGCGGCGCAAACGTCGCTCGACTTGATCAAGGCGCTGTCAGTTCCCAACTCTCAGTTCAAGGAAATTCTCAGGCCGATTGATCAGCTCTCTGGGCAATTGCAGATCAATTCAAGCGTGTCTGTTGGCGCCTATTACCAGTTGGAATGGCGCAAAAGCCGTTTGCCCGCCGCAGGCAGTTACTTCAGTTTTGCCGACTTCATTGATGACGGCGGTGAGTCGCTGATCATGGGGCCGGGGGTATCGTTCTCTCGGGGACATGATATTGATGCCAAAAACTCGGGGCAGGGCGGCGTCCAACTCAAGTTTAGTGCTGGCGATGTGGAATACGGTATTTATGCGGCGCAGTTCCACGACAAGATGCCTCAGTTTTATGTTCACCCCGATACCGGCTCTTACGAGGAGGTCTTCGCCGAGAATATCCGCACGATAGGCGCTAGTTTTAGTACCTTGGTCGGTGAAGCCAACATCGCTGGTGAAGTTTCTTTCCGTAGCAATATGCCGTTGGTAGCCTCCGGGAATACGGTGATCGTGCCCGCCAGCCTGGGCGCAAATGGCGACAGCAGAGCAGCCTTCCCTGTGGGCCGCACTCTGCATGCCAATTTGTCAGCCATTGATGTTTTGGCGGCTACGCCGTTTTGGGATGGCGCCTCCGTTATCGGTGAACTTGCCTTTAACCGACTCTTGAGTGTCACTGAAAATCGAGATCAGTTGGACCCTTCGGCAACGCGTGATGCAAGTGCGCTGCAGTTCATCTTCACGCCCGAATATTTTCAGGTTGCTCCAGGGCTGGATCTGCAGGCTCCGATCGGTGTGAGCTACGGGATTTCTGGCCGATCTGCAGTCAACGGCGTGCTAATGCCCTCAGAGCATGGTGGCAACGTCACCGTTGGGTTGAAAGGTGATTACATGAAAACCTGGCAGACCAGCCTCAACTACACGCATTACTACGGGCCTGCTGGCTCAGTTATCAAGTACGACACCAGCGTACCCGAACTCTCTTACCAGAACTTCCACGGCGACCGTGATTTCATTTCGTTGTCGGTTCAACGCACTTTTTAAGTTCGAATTTTTTCCCGTTTGAGGGGTACCACAATGTATAAGAAAACCGTTTTATGGGCGGCTTTGGTTGCCGGCTTTATAACCACGCAGATGGCACAGGCTGCAGTGAGCGCAGACGAAGCTGCGCACCTTAAAAACAGCCTGACACCGCTCGGCGGAGAGATGTCGGCAAATAAGGACGGCAGTATCCCGGCCTGGAGCGGGATCAAAGCGTTGTCGGCGTCCAGTGAGAAAGTCGGTGATATCCCCGTCAAGTTGTTTGCGGATGAGAAACCACTGGTCAAAGTGACAGCGCAAAACATGGGGTCGTACGCGGATAAATTGTCCGAAGGCACTCAAGCGTTGCTGAAAAAATACCCTGATACTTTTCGCCTGGATGTTTACCCCACTCATCGTACGGCGGCAGCGCCGCAGTATGTCTATGACAACACGATGAAAAACGCCACCCAGTGCAAGGTTCAAGACAATGGCATGTCCTTGCAGGGTTGCTATGGCGGTGTGCCGTTCCCGATTCCAAAATCAGGTGTTGAGGCTATTTGGAACCACCTGTTGCGCGTCGAAAGTGAAGCCACTGAAGTCTCCAATTTCAAAAACATCATTTTGACGTCCGATGGCTCGCGGGCCATGGCGACAATGAATGACCAATCCAACCAATACCCGTACTACTACAAGGACGGTTCGGCAGACAAGTGGAGCGGTGAGTACTTCCTGCAGCGTTTCAGCACCATTGCGCCGCCCTTCAAGGCAGGGGAATCTCTGGTATTTCGCGACAGTACTAACCTCAGTCAGGCACGTCAGGCATGGCAGTACCTGGTCGGCCAGCGTCGTGTGCGCCGAGCACCGACAGTGGCGTATGACACGCCTGACTTCGTGGCGTCAGGTGCGAACTACTTCGATGAAGTCATGGGCTTGATGGGGCATGTCGACCGCTATGACTGGAAGTTGGTGGGTAAGCGGGAGATGTACGTACCTTACAACACCAATGAAGTGGTCACCGCTTCGCTGGATCAGGCCTACGGCAAGCACCATTTGAACCCTGACAAGGTGCGCTGGGAACTGCACCGCGTGTGGGAAGTGGAGGCAACAGTCGCTGCGGGTAAGCGTCATGCGGTGCCCAAGCGTCGTTACTACCTCGACGAAGACTCCTGGATGGTTCTGCTGATGGATGGCTATGACAGTGAAGGCAAGCTGTGGCGTACCACTCAGGTGACGCCGTTCGTGTTGCCATCCGTGCCGATGCTGGAACTCAAGCCTGCGCATGTATTCAACTTGCAGGCCAATACCATGAGCTCATCGCAGTCACTTAACGAGGCCACGTTCCATGTGGTCGGACGCAAGCCCGAGACCTACTTCACCGGCGACTCGGTGGGTGCCGAAGGCGTACGTTAAATCACGCGTTTGCAGTGTCGCCACTGAGCCCCCAGGCCCAGTGGCGACAGTCTCTCCTCATCATTTTTTTGCCTCATTGATGCAGCGCTTGACGCTGGGATCCGGGCAGAAGGATGTATTCGAGTACGTCAGATGCACATGTTGAATGCGCTCAAAAGGTGGATGGCTGTTGCCGTCGCCGCACTTTGTTTTTCCTGCCAGACCAGTCTTTGCGTTGCAGCAGGCCAATCGGTCGTGCCCGATGTGCTCGACCTTCCTGCACAACAGAACACACGGGCACGCCAGGGTTTGTTACTGGCCGTGGCCCAGGCAGGCCAACGTCTGGTTGCTGTTGGCGAGCGCGGCAGCGTACTGCTTTCCGACGACGCGGGGCATTCATGGCGTCAAGCCAAGAGCGTGCCGGTGAGCGTGCTGCTGACCGATGTGGACTTCCCAACGCCAACCCAAGGTTGGGCGGTGGGGCACAGTGGTGTGGTCTTGCACAGCAGCGATGCCGGCGAAACCTGGCAGCGTCAGCTTGACGGCCAGAAAGTCGCGCAGGTGATTCTCGACGATGCCCGTCAACGCGCCGATGCCGGCCAAGAGGGTGCTGCCGCAGAGGTGCGGAGTGCCGGGTTTCTGGTCAGCGATGGTCCGGACAAGCCTTTTTTGAGCGTGCGGTTTAGTGATGAGCAGCATGGGTATGTGGTGGGTGCTTACGGCATAGCGCTGACTACTGCCGATGGCGGCAAAAGCTGGCAGTCGCTGGTTGGACAAATCCCTAACCCGCGCGGCAAACACCTGTATCAGGTGCAGATCGATCATCAACAATTGATGATTGCCGGTGAGCAAGGCGTCTTGTTTCGCTCAATAGATGGTGGCAACCATTTCAGTGAGATCGCCACCCCCTACAAAGGCACCTTCTTTGGTGTGCTGAAACTCGATGGCGATGCGCTGCTGGCCTACGGTCTACGCGGCAATGCCTGGCGCAGTCCGGATCACGGGGCCAGTTGGCAGCGGGTGGCGCCGGAACAATCGGTGACACTTACCGCCGCAAAACGACTCCACGACGGTTCTTTACTGCTTGCTGACGAAAGTGGACGACTGCTTCGCAGTACTGACGACGGCCGCAGTTTTGTGGCTCTCAAAACCCAAACGCAAGCCGGCCTCAGCGGTGTTGTCGAGTCAGCGGAGGGTGCTCTGATCATTTTCGGCGCGCGCGGGTTGTCCCGGATTGAGCCGGGTACATTAGTTTCGGGAGTTCAATAATGAATCATGCGCAGCTTATTCCCTCGGAAGCTGTCATAAGCGACCTGCAGGCGTTCGATAAACAATCAGGAACACTCTGTGAGCGGTTGCTGTTCAATAACCGCATAGTCATCGTTGCACTGTGTTTGTTCATCACGCTGGTGCTGGGTTACCAGGCGCGTGGGTTGTCGCTCAATGCCGCGTTCGAGAAGATGATTCCGACCGGTCATCCCTACATCGTCAACTTCCTGGAGAACCGCAAGCAGCTGTCGGGCATGGGCAACACTCTGCGCATCGCGGTTGAATCTAAAAGCGGCACTATTTTCGATGCTGAGTATCTGGAAACGGTACGCAAGCTCAGCGATGAAGTCTTCCTGCTGCCGGGTGTCGATCGCCCTTACATGAAGTCAGTGTGGGCGCCATCGGTACGGTGGACTGGAGTGACCGAAGAAGGTTTGGACGGCGGCCCGGTTATCCCGGATGACTATGATGGTTCTGCACCAAGCCTTGAGCAGGTGCGAATCAACGTGGAGCGCTCCGGTGAGGTTGGCCAGTTGGTGGCGGCGAACTACAAGTCGAGCATCGTACTGGTTCCCCTTCAGGAAAAAGTATCTGAAACCGGCGAGCGGATTGACTATCACGCACTCTCCCAGCGCGTTGAAGAATTGCGCGCCAAGTACGAGTCGGACAAAGTTGCGATTCACATTACCGGCTTCGCCAAGGTCGTGGGCGACCTGATTGATGGCCTGAGACAGGTTCTGGTTTTCTTTGCCGCCGCCATCGTTATCTGCACCGCGGTACTTTTTTGGTACACCCGCTGCCTGCGTAGCACCTTGTTGGTGGTGTTCTGCTCGATGGTCGCGGTGGTATGGCTGCTGGGTCTTTTACCTACGCTTGGTTACGAGCTGGATCCCTATTCGGTTCTGGTGCCTTTTCTGGTGTTCGCTATTGGCATGAGCCACGGTGCGCAGAAGATGAATGGCATCATGCAGGACGTCGGGCGTGGAACACACCGATGGGTAGCTGCGCGCTATACCTTTCGACGCTTGTTCCTGGCGGGCATGACAGCGTTGCTGGCCGACGCGGTCGGTTTCGCTGTGTTGATGGTAATTGACATCCAGGTGATACGGGATCTGGCCGTTACGGCGAGCATCGGTGTTGCTGTGCTGATTTTCACTAACCTGGTGCTGCTGCCAATCCTGCTTTCTTACACGGGAGTCAGTCCCGCCGCTGCGAAGCGCAGCCTCAAGGCAGAGCTGTTGGAAAGCAACGACACGCAGCACAGGAAGCATCCATTCTGGGCGTTCCTCGACCTGTTTACGCGGCGTTTCTGGGCGACCGTGGCCGTCGCCGTGGGCCTGGCTTTAGGCATCATCGGTCTGATGGTGAGCTCCCATCTGAAAATTGGCGATACCGATCCGGGCGCACCGGAGCTGCGTGCAGATTCGCGCTACAACCTTGATAACGCCTTTATGGTGGACAACTATGCGGCGAGCAGTGATGTGTTCATCATCATGGTCAAGACGCCGCAATACGCGTGTGCTCACTACAGCACGCTGATGGCTGTCGATGCGCTGTCGCGTGAATTGCAGAAACTTCCTGGCGTCGAGGCCATCAGTTCGCTGGCAGGTATTGCCAAGGTGGCTAACGCGGGGATGAACGAAGGCAGTCTCAAATGGTTTGAGGTGCCACGTTCGCAAGACATGCTCAATGCCATCATTACCCGCGCCCCGCGTGAGATGTTCAACCAGAACTGCGATCTGCTCACGGTGTATGCCTACCTTAAGGACCATAAAGCCGACACCTTGACCAGTGTGGTCGGCGTGGTGGAGGAGTTCGCGGCTAAATACGACAGCGATGAGGTCCGTTTTCTCAATGCAGCGGGCAACGCCGGCATAGAGGCCGCCACCAATATAGTGGTGAAAAAAGCCAACGTTCAAATGCTGTTCCTGGTCTACGCAGCGGTGATCGTGCTGGCGTTCATTACCTTTCGCTCATGGCGTGCCGTTGTCTGTGCGGTGGTGCCGCTGATGATTACCTCAGTACTGTGTGAAGCGTTGATGGTGTGGCTGAATATCGGCGTCAAGGTCGCCACTTTGCCAGTGATCGCCCTCGGAGTGGGTATAGGGGTCGACTACGCGCTGTACGTGATGACCGTGACGCTGGCACGGATGAAGGAGGGCATGTCGCTCTCGGAGGCTTACTACAAGGCGTTGATCTTCACCGGCAAGGTGGTGGTGTTAACCGGTATCACCTTGGGGATTGCGGTTGCGACATGGGTCTGGTCGCCGATCAAGTTCCAGGCTGACATGGGTATTTTGCTGGCGTTCATGTTCGTCTGGAACATGCTCGGAGCGCTGATCTTGCTACCTGCGCTCGCCCACTTTCTGTTGAAGCCCAAGCAGGGCGTTGCGATCTGACCGGCGAGAAGGGTGCAATGACTATGAGCACTATATGGAGCGGTCATGGCCGTGATCTGATCAATACGATTTTTCTGGCAACTGGCGCACTGCTTGGAGGGTTTGACATAGGCGGGCTGCATTGGCTTTGGGTCATCTTGACGGCTCTGGTTGCCTGGGTGCTGCTAAGTGGCAGTTCGCGGCGTGAACGAGCGATCGCGGCTGCGCTGAACAATACCCTTGTGATGCTAGCGGACCCTCAGCCAGCGCCGACCAGCATGCAGGATTCGATGGCGCGCTTGCTGGTGGTATTACAAGGCAAGGTCGAGTCGGTTCAGCGCATGAATGTACTGGCCTCGGAGCTGACGATTTCCGCTGGCACACTGGTCTCGGGTTTCACGGAGGCCATTGGCACAGCGGACCGGCAGTCGGAGCTGGCGGTGAACTCAATGGTCGAAGTCCAGGGTATGGCTGAGCGCGCTCGGGCCACGTCGGGCGAAGCCATTGCACTGGCCTCGGCGACTACCGATGCTCGTAATCAGGTATCTGGTGGTGGCGAGCAGGTGCAGCAGGTGGCTGCCGCGATGGTCGATCTGGCCAATGTGGTGACCGGAGTGGGTGAGGAATTTGATGGTGTTCGTCATCAAATTGCACGCATCAGCGAGATCGTTGCCATTATCAGGAGCATCGCAGGGCAGACTAATTTGTTGGCGCTCAATGCCGCTATTGAGGCTGCCCGAGCGGGTGAACAAGGCCGGGGTTTCAGTGTGGTCGCTGATGAAGTCCGCAAGCTGGCGGAGAGCACGGGTGACGCTACACTGGGTGTCGGAGAAATCATCGCTCTGATCGGCGACGGTATTGACCGTCTTGAACAGCGCCTGGCTCAGGCTCGCCAGGAAGCCACAGAGGGCGTGAAGCAAGCCGACGATGCTTGCGGGGTGCTGAGGGGTATTGCAGGCACTGCGCAAAATACCGTTAGCGCAGTGGAGGAGATTGCCCAGCGTGCCAGTGTCGAAGTGCAGAAGACCGGGCAATTGCTGGAAGACTCTGGTGGTGTGGCCCGCTTGGCCAGCGAACTGGATAACCGGGTCAACGACTGCAATGCGGGTTTACGCCAATTGATGTTGGGCCTGGTGGATCTGAAAGTACTGGCGAACAAAATAGATGTCAGTCGTAACTCGCTGGCCTCCATGATCGACGCAATCGAAGAAGTTCGTGCTCACAACATAATGGTTTTGAATGCCCGCGCTACCTCGCAGATGCTGCCGCATATAGAGCGGATACGCTCTCTGGACACAGAAATCGATCATCTGCTTGAGCGTGCGCAATTAGATGACGGGGCAGGGGGTGGCATACGTAAAGCTCATTTCACCCATTTACGGGATGCTTTGAACGGCTATCGCGTGCTTCGTGACGAACTGCTCAATGCGGCCCAAGGCGGAAAGCTGAAACAGATACGTGAGCGCACGACTCCTTTGATCAGAAACGCTTACCTAAAAGTCAAAGAGGCATGTGTCACGTTATCCGCATAAACTAAGACCCATGCAGCGAAAGTCTCAGATCGCACGCACAATAATAAACGCAATCGATCGTGGTGAGTTTTACCGTCTTCAAGATCGACAGGCTCGTGCTTCGTTACGCTTTAGGAATGTTCATGATCGAGCAACCCCTTATCGAACGCTTCAATTTGCGTTCACGGCTGCGCTTCAATATCGAGAGCGGGCAGATCTGGCTCGACGAAAACCGCATGCTGCTACTTCACGCCAAGGCCTTTGGGGCCTTGCGCCAAGAGTTGTTTGAGTCGCTTGGGGCCAGGCGCGCCAAAGGACTTTTGTTTCGCATGGGTTTTGCAGCTGGCCAACATGATGCCGACCTCGCGCAAAAGCTCTATGGCGCAGGTGACGACTATGACGTTTTCAAGATCGGTCCTGAGCTGCACGCGTTTGAAGGACTGGTTCGATCAACAATCACCGAAGCCAAAATAGACTGGGAAAAAGGGACATTTTTCGGCGAAGTGAAATGTGAAAACTCATGGGAAGCTGAATCGCATCTGCAGTTATTCGGCGCTGGCAATGAGGTCGCTTGCTGGCACCTGTCGGGCTATGCATCGGGCTATACCTCTCGATTCTTCAAGCGTTTCATCGTTTTTCGTGAAACCAAATGCGTGTGTTGTGGTGACGCTAACTGCGTACTGGTTGGCAAGCCGGTGGAGGAGTGGGGAGATGACCCGTTCCTCGAACACTGTCTGGAGGCAAAAGATAAGGAAACCTCTTTTGAACAGTTGCAAGAGGAGCTGTGGCAAGTACGTGGTCGTCAGCGCGAACAGCGCCCACCCGGCAAACTGGTGGGAAGCTCCCCTGCGTTTAGTGCCGCTTTCAGTTTGCTCAGCAAGGCAGCCAGCAGTCCTATAACGGTTTTACTCTTGGGTGAAACCGGGGTCGGCAAAGAGGTATTTGCCCAGTGGCTGCACGAAAACAGTGATCGTGCAGATAAGCCGTTTGTAGCCATTAACTGTGCAGCGATTCCCAACGACCTGATCGAATCAGAGCTTTTTGGTGTGCAGAAAGGAGCCTATACCGGCGCGCAGAATTCACGACCCGGCAAGTTCGAGCGAGCCGATGGTGGCACGCTATTCCTTGATGAACTGGGTGAGCTTTCTCCTTCGGCCCAGGTGAAGCTCTTGCGGGTACTGCAAACCGGCGAAGTAGAGCGACTGGGCGATGACAAGCCCCGCAAGGTCAGTGTGCGGCTGGTTGCCGCCACCAACGTCAATCTGCAACAAGCCATTGCTGACGGTCGTTTTCGCGCCGACCTCTACTATCGCCTGGCGACCTATCCATTAGAGATTCCACCCCTGCGCAAGCGCAAATCGGATATTCCGGTGTTGGTCTCGGTGCTTATCGAAAAATACTCACCGCTCTATCACAAGACGATTCATGGTATCAGCGATCTGGCGATGCAAGAGCTGATGGCCTATGACTGGCCGGGCAATGTTCGTGAGCTTGAAAACCTGGTTGAGCGTTCTGTTTTGCTTGCACCCTCCGGGGGGCAAATTGATGTAGAACATCTGTTCCCTGGCATGGGCCCCGTGACTGCGCTCGGTGCCGTTATCGACAAGCAGGGGAAAGTGGGCAATGCGGATGAAGCCCGGAAAGATAAACTTTACGAAAGCTTACTTGATGAGGGCTTCGATCTTCAGGCACATGAAGCCCGTCTTTTGCAGCTCGCTGTTTTGCGGGCCAATGGCAACCTCACCCACGCGGCGCGTCTACTCGGCATAACCCGTCGTCAGTTGGCGTATCGGGTGAAACAGGTGTTGGGTGATATCGAGCAGTCTCCGAATAGCGCCTGACAAAAGCGTACACCTATCAATCCATAGGGGCTCTTTAATCCAGGCATTCCCATGACATGACCGCGAAGGCGGCGAGAATGTCTGTTTATTGAGAAGCCCTATGCCAAACACGTCGTTCGACGTGTTTTTTTTTGCCTATTTAACGGCCGCTCCGGGCTCATTTGCCAAGGGGCGGACATCGTTTTGCTCGGGGCATCGCGTTTTGCTGATGTGCAGCCTTACGTTTTTGTAAGGCGCAAGTGGCGAATGTACAGAAACGTCATCCAACGAAAGATGCTTATTCTTTTGTTTTTCCACATAAAACGAACTAAATCATATAGTTACAGTTGTTGGCATCCTCTATGCATTGTTAGATCGAGACTGTAAGTCCGGCTTGTCGCTAGCCCGAAAGGGCACACGTAGAGCCAACCTCATCTAGCCAATAATGGAGACAACAAATGGCGATGACAGGTGTATTGCGTCCAGGGCATGCCCAGGTGCGCGTGTTGAACCTTGAAGAAGGCATTCACTTTTACCGCAACGTACTGGGCCTGGTGGAAACCGGGCGTGATGACCAGGGGCGCGTGTACTTTAAATGCTGGGACGAGCGTGATCACAACTGCTATGTGATTCGTGAAGCGGATACCGCTGGCATCGATTTCTTTGGCTTCAAGGTGTTGGACAAAGCCACTCTGGAAAAACTTGATGCCGACCTGCAAGCATACGGTTTGGTCACTACCCGCATTCCGGCAGGTGAAATGCTGGAAACCGGCGAGCGCGTGCGCTTCGAGTTGCCATCCGGCCATCTGATCGAGTTGTATGCGGAGAAAACCCGTATAGGTAACGGCATTCCCCAAGTCAACCCGGCTCCGTGGAACGCTCAGCGCGAACATGGCATCGCCCCTATCCAGCTGGATCATTGCTTGCTGTATGGCCCGAATATCGCCGAAGTGAAGAAGATCTTCACCGACGTCCTGGGCTTCTTTCTGGTTGAGCGCGTACTCAGCCCGGATGGCGACAGTGACATGGGCATCTGGTTGTCCTGCTCGCACAAAGTCCATGACATCGCCTTCGTCGAGTATCCGGAGAAGGGCAAGCTGCACCACTGCTCATTCCTCCTCGAGTCGTGGGAGCAGGTGTTGCGTGCCGGCGACATCATGTCGATGAACGAAGTGAACGTTGACATTGGCCCTACCCGTCATGGCGTAACCCGCGGCTGCACCATCTATGCGTGGGACCCCTCCGGCAATCGTTTTGAAACCTTCATGGGCGGCTACCACCCTTACCCGGATTACGAGCCGTTGTCCTGGACCTACGACAACTTCGCCCAGGGCCTCGACTACCCGCAGCGCAAACTGCACGAAACTTTCCTGACTGTAGTGACCTGAGGGCACATCCATGACTGTGCCCGATGAGTCACTGGACATGCAGCCGGCCGACCTGGATACGCAAAAGCGTTTTGTACGGGTTACCGGCAATCGCGGGAGCCGCTTTGTCGAGTTCGACTTCGCCATTGGCGAGCCCGGGTTATTCGTTGAAATGATCCTGACTCATGAAGCATTCGTCGAGTTCTGCGCCACTAACAAGGTGGCGTTGATGCCCACGCCGACTGCGGCTACGGACGAGGACGATGCTTCGGCTGATTGGGATTGGCGACTCGCTGACGCCACACAGGTTCGTTTCAAAAACTAATCGAATTGGGCGTTTCACCTTGGGTGAAACGCTGGTGGGAGATACACATGCATATAGATCTTCGCACGGTCAGCATCCAGCCATTGCGACAGACGTTTGATCACTTGGCCCGCCGTTTTGGCGACAAACCCTCTTCGCGCTATCAGGAAGGCAGCTACGACATCCAGCCCGAGGAAAACTTGCACTACCGGCCGACCTGGGACCCGGAGCAGGAGCTTTACGACGCCAGCATCACCAAGATCGTGATGCGCGACTGGTACGCCCTGAAAGACCCGCGTCAGTTTTACTACAGCACCTACACGCTGGCGCGCGCGCGTCAGCAAGAAAACACCGAAGCGAACTTCAACTTCGTCGAAACCCGCGGCCTGGCCGACATGCTTTCAGACGATCTGCGCAGCTCCGCGCTCAATCTGCTGGTGCCGCTGCGTCACGCTGCCTGGGGCGCCAATCTCAACAACACCTTTATCTGCGGTTACGGCTACAGCACGGTGTTTACCCAACCCTGTATGTACCACGCGATGGATAACCTGGGTTCGGCTCAATACCTGTCGCGTATTGGCCTGTTGCTAGGTGGCACCGAAGCCCTTGAAGAGGGCAAGGTCGCCTGGATGGAGGGGGACGCCTGGCAAGCACTGCGTCGTTATACCGAGGACTGCATGGCGGTACGCGATCCGTTCGAGCTGTTTGTCGCGCAAAACGTGGCTCTGGATGGCTTGCTCTATCCGCTGGTGTACGGGCGCATCGTGGATGACCGGTTCGCGGCCAATGGCGGCTCGGCAGTGGCCATGCTCACGCAATTCATGAGCGACTGGTTTGAGGAGACCCGCAAATGGGTCGATGCGGTCATGAAGGTAGCGGCCGCTGAGTCCGAGCAAAACCGCGAGCAGTTGCAGGCCTGGACAACCGTTTGGCGTGATCGCGCCGCCGCAGCCTTGCTGCCGGTGATTGAGCAGGTTTTTGCGGACCAGGCCGATGAGGTCATGGCTGAACAATTGATCGCCTTCAAGGCTCGCCTTGAAAAAACCGGCGTTGTGGTCTGAGAGGTTTCTATGTCGACTGTGTTTATTGCATTGCAAACCAATGAAGAGACCCGCCCCATTATCGAGGCGATTGAAATAGATAACCCCGAGGCCGTGGTCAATCGTGAACCGGCGATGGTCAAGATCAATGCGCCTGGCCGTTTGGTCATTCGCCGAGAAACCATTGAAGAACAGCTGGGCCGCAGCTTTGATATGCAAGAGTTGAATATCAACCTGATCACGCTCTCCGGCAACGTCGTTGAAGACGAAGACTCCTTGACCCTGACCTGGGGCAACTAAGCGAGATTATTTAGCATGGACATGAAAGCAAATAATAAAAAAATGAATGCGAAAGAAAAGTACCGCCTGTTGACGCGTGACTTGGCATGGGAACCGTCTTATCGCACCGAGGAAGAAATCTTTCCCTACATTGCCTATGAAGGGCTGAAGATCCATGACTGGAACAAGTGGGAAGATCCGTTCCGCTTGACCATGGATGCGTACTGGAAGTATCAGGCGGAAAAAGAGCGCAAGTTTTACGCGATTATTGACGCCCATGCGCAGAATAACGGTCATCTGAATATTACCGATGCACGCTATCTGTCGGCCTTGAAAATATTTCTGCAGGCCATCAGTCCGGGTGAGTACGCCGCGCACAAAGGGTTTGCCCGTGTGGGCCGCGAGTTTCGCGGTGTAGGGACGCAAGTGGCCTGTCAGATGCAAGCCATTGATGAAATTCGCCACGCCCAGACGCAAGTCCACGCGCTGTCCAACTACAACAAGTTCTACAACGGCTTCCATGCGTTTGCTGATCAGCGTGACCGCATCTGGTACACGTCCGTGGCGCGTTCGTTCTTTGACGATGCGATGTCTGCCGGTCCGTTCGAGTTCATGATCGCCATCGGCTTCTCGTTCGAATACGTGCTGACCAACCTGCTGTTCGTGCCGTTCATGTCCGGCGCCGCTTACAACGGTGACATGGCCACGGTGACTTTCGGCTTCTCGGCCCAGTCGGACGAAGCACGGCATATGACCCTGGGGCTTGAATGCATCAAGTTCATGCTCGAGCAGGATCCGGACAACCTGCCCATCGTTCAGGGCTGGATCGACAAGTGGTTCTGGCGCGGCTTCCGGGTTCTAGGCCTGGTCAGCACCATGATGGATTACATGCTGCCCAAGCGCGTCATGTCGTGGCGCGAGGCGTGGGATATTTATGGCGCAGAGAACGGCGGCGCGCTGTTCAAGGACCTGGCGCGCTACGGTATTCGTCCACCGAAGAGCTGGGATGACGCCGAAGCAGGCATCGATCACATGTCGCACCAGTTCATGTTGGGTCTTTACCAGTGGAGCTTTGGTACTGCCTTCCATGCATGGATCCCCTCGGATGAGGACCTGCAATGGTTATCTGCCAAGTACCCCACCACGTTCGACACGTATTACCGGCCACGCTGGGAACATATCAAGAAGCTGGCGGACGCAGGCACGCCGTTCAAGAACTTTGGCCTGGCTAAATTGTGCCAGTGCTGCCAGTTGCCGACGGTATTTACCGAGCCTAATGATCCGACGCTTACTTGCCATCGTGAAGTTGAATATAAAGGCGACACGTACCACTTCTGCTCTGATCATTGCCTGGAAATCTTCAATAATGAGCCGGAGAAATATATCCAGGCCTGGCTGCCCATGCCTGCACTCTTCCAAGCGCCGCTCAATGGTGATCTGGCTGCCTGGATGGATTGGGTTTCGCTGAAAGATGGTCAGGACAATGGCGATTTTGCCGACTCCCAGGACCGCCACAACTTCGAACTGTGGCGTGGTCTGGCAACGTCGAACCAGTAAGCCTCTAAAAGGGGGTGGTCGTTGGTTGAAGCGACCACGCCCCAACACAATAATAAGGAGAACAAAATGCCTGTAGTAGCCCTTAAAGAGTACGTAGGCGTTGCCCGTGATCGCGTTGAGAATTTCAACGGCAAACAGCTGGTGTACGTCAGTTGGGATCACCATCTGCTTTTTGCTGCCCCGTTCCTGCTTTGTCTGCCGCCGCAGACGACCTTCGCCGAGTTGATTCAGGTCGCCCTCGAGCCGCTGCTGCAAGCGGATCCGGACACCGCAGCAATCGACTGGCGCTCTGTTCAGTGGCTCAAGGGCAACCGGCCTTGGGTGCCCGACTTCGATCTCAGCCTGGCCGAAAATGCTATCGGCCACAAACATCAGCTGCGGTTCAGTACGCCGGGCCTCAACACTATTTGCGCAGTTAGCTGAGAAGGGGACGGGCTATGAGTTACGAGCTGACGATTGAACCACTGGGTCAGACCATCGAGATCGAAGAAGGTCAGACCATTCTCGATGCGGCTCTGCGGGCCGGCATCTACCTGCCTCACGCCTGCTGCCACGGCCTGTGCGCGACCTGCAAGATTCAGGTGGTGGATGGCGAGATTGAGCATGGCGAGGCCTCCAGCTTTGCCCTGATGGATTTTGAGCGCGAAGAGAAGAAGTGCCTGGCCTGCTGCGCTACCGCCGAGAGCGACCTGGTGATTGAGGCGGAAATCGATGAAGACCCGGATGCCGAGAATCTGCCGGTACGCGACTTCCCCGGTACGGTCAGCCGCATCGAAACCCTGACGCCCACCATCAAGGGTGTATGGATCAAGCTCGACGATCCGGCTGGAATGCGCTTCCAGGCCGGTCAATACATCAATCTGCAGTTGCCTGACGGTATTGGCAGCCGGGCATTTTCGATTGCCAGTGCGCCTACTGAGGGCGGCGAGATCGAGCTGAATATTCGTATCGTGCCCGGCGGTCGCGGTACGGGTTATGTGCACGAGCAGGTGAAGGTCGGCGAGCGCATGGGCATCACCGGCCCCTACGGTCGCTTCTTTGTGAAGAAGTCGGCGCATATGCCGGTGATCTTCATGGGCGGCGGTTCCGGGCTTTCCAGCCCGCGCTCAATGATTCTGGATTTGCTGGCGGAAGGCTTTGAACTGCCGATCACCCTCATCTATGGCCAACGCCATCGTGGCGAGCTGTATTACCACGACGATTTCCTCGCCATGGCTCAGCAATACGCGAACTTCAACTACGTGCCCGCGCTCTCCCATGAGCCGGAGGACTCTGGCTGGGAAGGGTTCCGTGGCTTTGTGCATGACGCCGCCAAGGCGCACTTCAAAAATGATTTCAGGGGGCACAAGGCTTACCTGTGCGGTCCGCCTCTAATGATTGACTCCTGCATCAGCACGCTGATGCAGGGACGCCTGTTTGAGCGCGACATCTATACCGAGAAGTTTATCTCGGCGGCGGATGCTCAGCAGGTCCGCAGTCCCTTGTTCAAGGCTATCTGATCGCGCCGACAAGCGCTCTCTACAGGTGAGTTAAGGGAGCTTGTCTGGGCTGATTTTGTTACCTCAGTGTCAATACCCTGTAGGTATCAGAGTTGGCAAAATAAAGTATTAGCCGGTATTGCCTGGCTTTTCTAGACTCGCTTTCAGGGACTAATACCCGCTGAACCTGGGCAAGGTGCAGCGGGTAGTCATACAGAACAACACCCCGGAGCTTCCATGCGCCAGATTGAAAATTTCATCGCCGGTGAGTTTGTCGGCGCTGCCAGTGGCAAACGTTTCGACAAGCGTTCACCGGTCGATAACAGGGTTATTTGCTCGATCAGTGAAGCCGGACGCGGCGAGGTAGATGCCGCCGTCAGCGCTGCACGTAATGCCCTACAGGGCGAGTGGGGTGGTCTTACCACGGATCAACGCATTGAGTTGCTCTACGGCGTAGCTAACGAAATCACCCGCCGCTTCGACGACTTCGTTGAGGCCGAGATGTCCGACACCGGCCAGCCGGAGCACGTCATGAAGCACGTGTTCATCCCGCGCGGGGCGGCCAACTTCAAAGTGTTCGCCGACGTGATCAAGAACGTCGCCAGCGAATCCTTCCAGATGGAAACGCCTGATGGTCGCGGCGCCTTCAACTACTCGATTCGTCGCCCCAAGGGTGTGATCGGCGTGATCTGTCCGTGGAATGCCCCGTTCATGCTGATGACCTGGAAAGTAGGTCCGGCGCTGGCCTGCGGTAATACCGTGGTGGTCAAACCGTCCGAAGAGTCGCCACAAACGGCGGCACTGCTGGGTGAAGTGATGAACGCAGTGGGCATCCCCAAGGGGGTCTACAACGTAGTGAACGGGTTCGGGCCTAACTCCGCTGGCGAGTTCGTCACCCAACACCCGCACGTCGATGCCATCACCTTTACCGGCGAGACCCGCACTGGCGCGGCCATCATGAAAGCCGCTTCCGAAGGCATGCGCGATGTGTCGTTCGAACTGGGTGGCAAGAACGCCGGCATCGTGTTTGCCGATGCCGACTTTGATTCGGCGGTTGAGAGCTTCTCACGCTCGGTATTCCTCAACTCGGGCCAAGTCTGCCTGGGCACCGAGCGGGTGTATGTCGAGCGTCCGATTTTCGAGCGTTTTGTCCAGGCCCTGAAGGTCAAGGCGGAGGCGGTCAAATATGGTCGTCCTGATGATCACCATGCCAACTACGGCCCGCTGATCAGCCAGGAGCACAAGCAGAAGGTGTTGTCTTACTACCGCAAGGCTGTGGAGGAGGGCGCCACCCTGGTGACCGGTGGCGGTGTGCCTGATATGCCGGCGGATCTGGCCGAAGGTGCCTGGGTGCAGCCGACTATCTGGACCGGCCTGCCGGAAACAGCCTCCGTTGTGCAAGAAGAAATTTTCGGACCGTGCTGCCACATTTCGCCGTTCGACAGCGAGGACGAAGTTGTGCAGAAAGCCAACGCGACCGATTACGGCCTGTCGACCACCCTCTGGACCTCTAATTTATCTCGTGCCCACCGCATGGCGGCGCGGATCGACGTTGGCATCACCTGGATCAACAGCTGGTTCCTGCGCGATTTGCGCACCCCGTTTGGCGGTTCCAAACAGTCGGGCATCGGTCGTGAAGGCGGCGTTCATTCGCTGGAGTTCTACACCGAAACCCGAAATATCTGCGTGAAACTCTGAGGCCCTTATGGACAAGCAAAAGATCGAGCATTACGGCGATGAGCTTTATCAAGCTTTCGTCTCCCGTCGCGCCGTTGCGCCACTGCTCACCCGTGAGCCAGAGATCACCCTTGAGGATGCTTACCGTATCCAGGAGCGCTTTGTCGCTCGGCGGCTGGCGGCGGGTGAAACCATAGTCGGCAAGAAAATCGGTGCGACCAGCAAGCCTGTGCAGGACTTTCTCGGCGTCTATCAGCCGGACTTCGGCATGCTCACGTCGGCCATGGTTTTTCAAGAGGGCGACACCATCGACCTCAGCCAGTTGATTCAGCCGAAAGCCGAAGCCGAGCTGGCCTTTGTGTTGAAGCACGACCTCAAGGGGCCAGGCATCACCGCGATGGACGTGATCCGTGCGACGGACTACGTGGTGCCTTGTTTCGAAATCGTCGATTCACGCATTACCGACTGGCAAATCAAGATCCAGGACACCGTTGCGGACAATGCCTCTTGCGGCGTGTTCGTCCTGGGTAAAACCAAGGGCGATCCGCGCAAGCTAGATATCACTCTGGCAGGCATGGTGCTGGAGAAGAACGGCGAGTTGTTCTCTACCGGCGTGGGTGCTGCGGTGCAAGGTTCACCGGCGAATGCTGTGGCCTGGCTGGCCAATACCCTGGGTGCGTTGGGTATTCCGTTCAAGGCAGGCGAGGTGATCCTCTCGGGTTCCCAGTCTTCGCTGGTACCGGTGATAGATGGGGATGAATTGGTGTGTACCGTCGGCGGTCTTGGTAGCTGTCGCGTCAAGTTTTCCGGGAGGAGCGCAGTATGAGTAGCAATCTGACACTGTTGCGTGAGGACATCGTTCGCCTGTGCGAGCGGGTAGAAGGTGCGCAGACCCGCGCCTATGCCATCCCCAAGCTGACCGACGAATACCCGAACATGACCATCGCCGATGGTTATGCCGTGCAGAGCGAGCTTCGTCGTCGCTTCATCGAAAAAGGCCACAAGCTGGTGGGCTGGAAAGCCGGGCTGACGTCGAAAGCCAAGATGCAGCAGATGGGTGTCAACGTGCCCTCGATCGGCTTTTTGACCGATCGCATGGCCCGCCCCGAGAGCTCGGCCATCTCCACTTCAGACCTGGTGCATCCACGGGTTGAATGCGAAGTGGCTTTTGTTATGAAGAGTGACTTGCAGGGGCCTGGTTGCACCGCCCAGGACGTCTTGGCGGCGACCGACTACGTCCTCCCGGCGGTCGAAATCATTGATTCGCGATTTTCCGGATTCAAGTTCGATCTGGCCAGTGTGATCGCCGATAACGGTTCTTCCGCGCGCTTTGTCGGAGGCGGACGTGCACGTTATGTCGATGATCTGGACCTCAAGACCCTTGGCGTGGTGATGGAGAAAAACGGCGAGATCGTCGCTATGGGTGCCTCTGCGGCAGTCATGGGACATCCGGCCGAAGCCATCGCCATGCTGGTGAATATCCTGGCGGATATGGGCGAGATACTGCCGGCCGGCAGCTTCGTGATGAGTGGTGGCATCACCGAGGCCCTTGCGGTGAAACCAGGCGACAGCATTGTGGCTCGCTTTCAGGAGCTGGGTACCGTGTCGATGCGTTTCGTTGAATAACGACAAAAACGAAGAGAATCAAGCATGCCAATTATCGAAATGCACATGGTAGAAGGCCGCACGGCTGAGCAGAAGAGCCGCGTTGCAGCAGCCGTCACCACGGCGGTTTGCAACAGTCTGGAGTGTGCTCCAGAAACAGTGCGCATCCTCATTACCGAGCACGGTAGCGACGAGTTTTACGTGGCCGGTATGAACATGGCACAGCGCGCCGCGAAGAATAAGGAACAATCTCAATGAAGAAGATCAAGTGTGCACTCATAGGCTCAGGCAACATCGGCACTGACCTGATCTACAAAATCTTGCGCAGCCCAGTGCTTGAACCTGTCTGGATGGTCGGCATCGACCCCGAATCCGAGGGTTTGGTGCGCGCTCGCGCCATGGGTTTGAAAACCACCCATGAAGGCGTGGACGGTCTTCTGCCGCACGTGCTTGAAGATGGCATTCAGATCGCTTTTGACGCTACCAGCGCCTATGTCCATGCCGAAAACAGCCGCAAGCTAAACGCCCTTGGCGTGCTGATGATTGACCTTACCCCAGCGGCTATCGGCCCGCTGTGCGTGCCACCGGTGAACCTGCGAGAGCACGCGGAGAAGCTGGAGATGAACGTCAACATGATCTCCTGCGCTGGCCAGGCCACTATCCCGATCGTCAATGCCGTCTCCCGTATTCAGAGCGTCGAGTATGCCGAGATTGTCGCCAGCCTGGCGTCCAAGTCGATTGGCCCGGGCACCCGTGCCAACCTGGATGAATTTACCAACACCACCTCAAGCGCCATTGTGAAAGTCGGTGGCGCTCGCAAGGGCAAGGCGTTGGCCATTATCAACCCGGCCGACCCACCGATGATGATGCGCAACACCATCTATTGCCTGACGGATGACGAGCCGGATAGAACCCGAATCACTGAGTCGATTCTGAAGATGATCGTCGAGGTGCAGAAGTACGTGCCGGGCTACCGCCTGGTCAACGGACCTGTTTTTGAAGGCAAGAAAGTCTCCGTGTTCCTGGAAGTGGCGGGCCTGGGCGACTACCTGCCGACCTATGCCGGCAATCTGGACATCATGACGGCGGCCGCTACCCGTACTGCAGAGATGTTTGCCGAGGAAATTCTCGCCGGCAAGATTCAGCTTAAAGCTTCGGAGGTCGCGTAATGAGTCAGTCCCCCCGTTCCAGCCTCAAGGGCCGCAAGGTAATCCTGCACGACATGTGCTTGCGCGACGGCATGCACGCCAAGCGTGAACAGATCAGTGTCGAGCAGATGGTCAAGGTCGCTACCGCGCTGGATGACGCTGGCGTGCCTTACATTCAGGTCACCCATGGCGGTGGTCTGGGCGGCAATTCGCTGCAGCATGGTTTTGCCCCTCATACGAATGAGGAGTACATCAGCGCAGTAGCACCCAAGATGAAACAGGCCAAAGTATCAGTCCTGCTCATTCCAGGGCTCGGCACCATGAAGGAGCTGCACTCGGCGTTCGACTGCGGTGCGCGAAGCGTGCATGTGGCCACCCACTGCACCGAGGCGGACACCTCGCCCCAGCACATCGCCTATGCCCGCAAGCTGGGGATGGATACCTCAGGCTTTTTGATGATGGCGCACCTCAATGATGCTGCCGGCATCGCCAGGCAGGGCAAGCTGATGGAGTCCTACGGCGCGCAGACGGTGTATGTCACCGACTCTGCCGGCTACATGCTGCCTGACGATGTAAAAGCACGTATTGGTGCCCTGCGTGAGGTGCTCAATCCAGAGACCGAGATCGGTTTCCACGGCCATCACAACCTGGGCATGGGCGTGGCCAACTCCATCGCCGCCATCGAAGCGGGCGCGAGCCGCATTGATGGTTCCGTGGCTGGTTTGGGCGCCGGTGCTGGCAACACGCCGCTGGAAGTGTTTGCCGCGGTGTGCGAACGCATGGGCATCGAAACCGGCACGGACCTGTTCAAGCTGATGGACGTAGCAGAAGACATCATCGTACCCATGATGGAGCACATCGTGCGGGTTGACCGTGAGTCGCTGACGCTCGGCTATGCAGGTGTCTACTCGACATTCCTCCTGCATGCCAAGCGCGCAGGCCTGCAATTTGGCGTCCCGGCGCGCGACATTCTGGTCGAGTTGGGCCGCAAGAAAATGATCGGTGGCCAAGAGGACATGATCTTCGACACGGCAATGACCATGGCCAAGGCCCGCGGCGTCGTTCTTCCCACCTGAATAGACTTCGGGGCATGTGATGCATGCTCCGAACCCGAAACTTAACGGCGGGTGGACGATGAACTCACGTAATGAATTAGCGGTGGTGGTGGGTGCAACTGGCGCCTTTGGTAAACAGATCGTTGCGCGTCTGTGCGCCAACGGATTGGACGTCGTCGCAGTGGCCCGCAGTTCAGCGGCTATTGATGAGCTGAGCCGGATTCACCCTGGGGTCATCCCTTGCGTTGCCGACATTTCTGCCGACGAGTCCATTGCGCATATCCGAAACGTGCTGGATCGGCCGGTACGGATGATTGTCCATGGCCCCGGCGTGGCGGTCGTAGGCGGCGTTCTTGACGCCCCTACGTCTGCGCTGGCAGATGCTGTCAATATTAAAGTCGGCGGTCTGTTGCGCCTGACCCGTGCTGTGGATGCGAGTCTCGTCAAAGGATCTCGTCTCGTCGCTATCGGTGGACACTACGGTTTTGAACCCACGGCATACGCGGCCTCCGCTGGCGTTGCAAACGCAGCCTTGGCGAACGCGATACGTCAGCTCAGTCTGGCTTATGGCTCGCGAGGTGTGACGGCGCATCTTATTGCGCCGGGACCTGCGGATACGGAACGTCTGCACAAAGTGGCCGCAGACCGGGGAAGGCAGCGTGGTGTCAGTACTGAAACTGTTCTGCAGGAGATGTGTCGTGAGTCCTCCATCGGTGCTTTCACGACGCCGGAGCAAGTGGCTTGGGCCGTTAGTGTGTTGCTAGCGCCCGAGGCTGACGCGATGACCGGATCCACGTTGATGCTGGATTCTGGACGACGTCGCGGTTTGCCCTGATGTGCTTTGGGTCGAGTGAATAAAAAAATAAATAAATATAAGAATAGGTATGAGGCCTTAAAAATGCCGGTAGTGAATTTCCATCTCGTTGAAGGGTATTGTTCTGCTGAGCAAAAAACGCGTTTGCTCCAGGATGCCTCGCGTCTTTACAGCAAGGTTTTACAGTCACCGATGGAGCGGGTGCGGGCCATCATCACCTTGCATACAGCTGATGAGTTTGCCGTTGCCGGAGACTGTGTAAGTTCCCATCGACTGCATGCGCCGTACTTCGAGTTCATCGTGCTCGAAGGACGCCCATTGGACGAGCGTCAGAAGTTAATGACCGGGTTTACGTCCTTGCTGGTCGAAATATTAGCAGTTGATCGGAACGTTGTGCGGGGTAGGTGCATCCGGGTTGAACCACAGGACTGGTCGATTGGCGGCATTGGCGCAGATGTCTTACGCGAACAGGAAATCTGTGCGCGTGCTGCAAAGCTTGAAGTTCGCGGATGAGTACTGAAGAGCTTTATACCGACGGAGTCGCCACTCTGAGTTGGGTGGGCGCTTCCCTTGCGGTTGAGTCGGCATTGACCCGCGCCGAACGGCTGGGGATCAAGATCAACGCTGCAGTGGTCGATCGTAACGGCAATACGCTCGCCTATCTGCGTATGAGTGGCGCTTTTCTACACTCAGAGGGACTGGCCGTCGACAAGGCTTATACGTCCGCCAGTTTTGGTTTTGCGACCAGGGAGTGGATGGGGAAAATTGGTGACGATGAGCGACTGCGCATTGGTATCACCAGCCGTCCGCGTCTTGTTGTGCTCGGTGGTGGCGTTCCTATTATCGCGGGCGGTATTTGCATGGGCGGTATTGGGGTCTCGGGGGGCACTGAAGAACAAGACGAGGTGTGTGCCAATGCCGCTTTAGAGGCTCTTGGACTCTTGCCGACAGTCACTTCCACTGAGTGAGAACGGGCCATGGAATATCAAGTACTGATCGAAGACACCGGAGAGCATTACGCCTGTGATGAGCGTGAGTCGGTTCTGCATGGAATGGCTCGTCTTGGCCGTCGTGGCATTCCATTGGGATGCCGGGGCGGTGGATGTGGCATCTGTAAAGTCCAGATTCTCAACGGCGCCTTTGAAGTAAAGGCCATGAGTCGCGCACATGTCAGCGTAGAAGAACTTGCCGCCGGCACGGTATTGGCTTGCCGTGTAATGCCTCAGAGTGACTTGTGTGTGCACGTTGTCGGAAAGATGAAAAAACAGTTTTAACGCATTGCGGCGGTTTGGCGAAAGACCACCATTCCTCGAATGGAAAAGGTGAGGGCGCCTGATCGTGAGTGTATTAATCACACACTTCATAATGAGCCACGGCACTTAAAACTTTCGCGATACGCTGACTAACGTTATTTGAATTTTTTACACCTGCTGCATGCGGGTGTCCGTTTGAGTCGAGATGTGATGCCCCACTATAATGCTCCGCTGCGAGATCTACGCTTTGTGCTGAACGAAGTGTTCGATGCCCCTGGTCTCTGGGCGCGCCTGCCAACACTGGCTGAAACAGTCGATATTGATACCTCTGCCGCGATTCTTGAAGAGGCAGCGAAGGTTACCTGTCAGCTCATCGCTCCGCTCAGCCGCCACGGGGATGAGGAGGGTGTCAAGTGGCAGGCGGGTGCCGTTACAACTCCGTCTGGATTTAAACACGCTTACGCCACCTATATAGAGGGTGGTTGGGTTGGGTTGTCAGGCAATCCCGCCTATGGCGGTATGGGCATGCCCAAGATGCTTTCTGTGGCCTTCGATGAAATGCTCTACGCGGCCGATTCCAGTTTCGCTTTGTACTCTGCACTGAGTTCCGGGGCCTGCCTGGCTATCGACGCACATGCTAGCGACACCCTCAAAAGCATCTATTTGCCGCCCATGTACGAAGGCCGTTGGGCGGGCTCCATGTGTCTGACCGAGGCTCATGCAGGTAGCGATCTCGGCATGATTCGCACCGTTGCTAAAACTCGGGAAGATGGCAGCTACAGCATTACCGGAAGCAAGATATTTATCACCGGGGGCGAGCAGGATCTGACTGAAAATATAATCCATCTGGTGCTGGCCAAGCTGCCTGGCGCGCCCGCTGGGGCCAAGGGAATTTCACTGTTCCTGGTGCCCAAGTATCTGGTTAATGCTGACGGTAGCTTAGGCGTACGCAACGCAGTTAGCTGCGGTTCGATCGAACACAAAATGGGTATTAATGCCTCCGCCACTTGCGTGATGAACTTCGACGGCGCCGAGGGGTACCTGATCGGTGACGCTAACAAGGGTCTCTCGGCGATGTTCACCATGATGAACTACGAGCGATTGTGCATTGGCATTCAAGGGATAGGTTGCGCAGAGGCTTCCTACCAAACTGCGCTGAGTTACGCCCGCGAACGTATTCAGAGTCGTGCGCCAAGCGGACCGGTGATGCCAAGTAAGCTTGCTGATCCAATCATTGTCCACCCTGATGTGCGCCGTATGTTGCTGAGTATGAAGGCGATGACAGAAGGGGGTCGCGCCTTTGCGTGTTACGTCAGTCAGCAACTTGATCTCGCCAAGTTCAGCGACGACGCTGCTGAGGTAAACAAGGGCGAAACACTGGCTGCCTTGCTGACTCCGGTGGCCAAGGCGTTCTTTACTGACACTGGCCTGGAGAGCTGTATTCACGGCCAGCAAGTGCTGGGTGGACATGGCTATATTCGCGAGTGGGGACAAGAGCAGTTGGTCCGTGACGTGCGTATTGCGCAGATATATGAAGGCACCAACGGCATTCAGGCCCTGGATTTGCTGGGACGTAAAATCGTCGGCAACGGCGGCGCTGCACTACGGATTTTTGCTCAAGACATACGTGCCTTTGCTGCCAGCAGCCTATCGTTTACCAATCAGTTGCTGGAGGCTCTGGACCGCCTGGAACGCGTGAGTGACTGGTTGCTCAGCCAAGCCAAGCGGAACGCGAACGAAGTCGGCGCGGCTTCGGTGGAATACCTCCACCTATTTGGCTACGTTGCCTATGCCTTCATGTGGGCACGAATGGCATCGGTAGCGCAGGCCAGACTCAGCGAAGACGAAGGTTTCTATGGCGGAAAACTGGCCACTGCAGAGTTTTTCTTCGCACGTTTGTTGCCGCGTACCTTGGGGCTTGAAGCCAGCATCCGTGCCGGCAGTGCTTCACTTTTTAGTCTGGCGGCCGAGCAGTTCTAAGACAGTTGCGCGTTTATGCGGCAATCTTATATTGAGGCGGTGCTGACAAATCAGCCTGTGATGTCTTTACCGAAGATGGCGCGCGCAATGACCAGCTTTTGAATCTCATTGGTGCCCTCATAGATTTCCGCGATTTTGCAGTCGCGGTAAATCTCCTCGACGCGGTAGTGCGAACCATCCGCTGCGAGTTCGCGCATGAAGCCGTATCCGCCAAAGATCTGTACGGCATCACGGGCGAATTCACCGGCGAGGTTAGTGCCATACCATTTAGCCATTGCGGCCTCTGGCTCAGGGAAGGTGTGTCCCTCGTCCATGTGTAACGCGGCTTTGAGATACAGATTGCGGGCGTTCTCGATTTCAGTGGCACGCTCAGCCATCTTGAACTGCCAGTGCTGGAACTGCGCGATTGCTTTTCCGAAAGCCCTGCGGGTCTTGAGACGCGCGGCACTGTGGTCAAACAACGCCTGGGCCATGCCGGCGCCACTCGCAGCGATGCCAACCCGTCCATAAGTCAGCGTTTGCAAGGCGATCTTGAGCCCTTGACCCGGTTGGCCAACAACGTTCTCCACGGGCACCTTGACGTTATCGAAGTAGATATCAGCCGTCAGTTGGCCGTTATTGCCCATTTTCTTGTCAGGTTCGCCGACCCGAACACCCGGCCAATTCAATTCGACCACTAGCTCGGTCATGCGCTCTCCGTCTACACAGAGCAGCACAACAAAATTGGCGACCGGGGCGTTTGTGATGTAGCGCTTACGGCCATTGACGATGTAGCCACCCTCGGTACGCGTGGCGAGGGTGCGCATGGCGTCGATGCTAAGGTCGGTACTGGCATCCGGTTCGGTAGTGGCGAAGCTGCCGATCTGTTCACCGCTGAGCAGGGGCCTGAGATAGCGTTGCTTGATCAGGTCTGACCCGTGTTTAAGCGCATTGCCTGCGAGAATGCAGTGCACATCAACGATGGCGGCTACCGAATTTGAATGGTAGGCCAGCTCTTCGATCATCACTGCGGTGGCGGTGGCGGGGTACTTGAGCCCGCGTCCGCCAACATCGGCCGCAAAGGGAATCCGGAACAGGCCAGCTTTGGCCATCTTGGCGAACAAGTCACGAGGGAAGGCCGCGACAGACTCCTCGGTGTGGCCAATTGCATACGCTACGGGTGCAACATGCTCATCGGCAAAACGGCGAACCTCCTGCCGAATGGCCAGGATTTCCTCCGGCGTATTCAGGTCGTGGTACAGGCTGTCCTGGTAGCGAGTAATCGTCGAGTTGGCGGGCGCGTCAGAAGCATTTGTCATCAGTGATCTCTTATGCAGATTGGGAACAAACCTTGCGATAAATATAAAGAGCCTCAGGTGATGGTGTAATAGGCAAAAATGACAGTAATTATGCGAATATCGCCAAGTCGACTTAAAAAGGTTCCGCCATGCCTACCGCTGCGATTCTGGGATTTGATGATTCCTATGCCTCCGTAATTGGAGGTTTTGCTGACATGCTTCAGGTCGCCAATGCGCATATGTCAAAGCAAGGGATGCCATCGACCGGGCTGTTTGAATGGCATTTCATTTCGCAGAACGGGCTACCTGTGCGTGCCAGCAACGGACTTGAACTTGCCATGCGCCCCCTGCCGGAAAACCGGTATTACGATCTGGTCTTTATTCCCAGCGTGCATTATCGAGGCTGGGAACATTTCGAGAACTTCCTGGAAAATCAGCTGGCCGTACGTGCCTGGTTGATTAAGCAATGGAAGCAAGGCGCATGGCTTTGTGCGAATTGCACGGGCACCTTTCTGCTCGCCGATACGGGGCTGCTCGATAACAAAATGGCGACAACCACCTGGTGGCTGGAGGGGCATTTCCGCGAGCGATTTCCGCAGGTCGATCTGCAAATGCGCCCGATGGTGACTGAGTCTGAGCGTCTGGTATGTGGTAGCGCACATGCCACGTTTCTATTGCAAGCTGTTCACGTGCTCAACAAATTTGCGGGAAAGGCCATCGCCATGCAATGCGCTCGCAGCATGCTGATCGATTTGACCCAAACGACGCAGACGCCACTGCAACCGCTTATTGCCGACAAGACACACAACGATCCCTTGATTCAACGCGCACAGAAGTGGCTTCAGGATCACTTGGCGGAACAGGTACGTATGACGGATCTGGCACAGAGGTTGGCCGTCAGCGAGCGAACCTTGATACGCCGTTTCAATAGGGTGCTTGAGCAGTCACCGCTAACCTATTTGCAGAACTTGCGCATCGACACGGCGCGCGCGTTGCTGGAGGCTGGTGACCTGAGCACTGAGCAAATCGCCCACTACGTTGGATATAGTGACATCAGCTCTTTTTCGCGCCTGTTTCGTGAGCGAGTGGGATTCACGCCAGGAGCCTACCGCGCTCGGTTTCAGTTACTGGAGGCTGATCAGCACCATGACGTTGAATCATGAGTGTGCGATGCCTGGTCTTCAGGCTACCGATGCCTGAAGACCATGCGTTCTTGAGTGACGTGTAGCAAGCAGCCGCTCAATCGCCCCCATCATCAAGTCTTCCATCAGTTCGTCGCGGTCCTGATCGTCAAGGGTGCGCTGTGCCAACCAGGAGGGCGCGCTGCTGAGTAACGAGGCAATGGCGTGCCCGGCGGCCTGAAGCCGATGCGGGGTCAACAGTGTTCTATACCCCAGTGCCACGAGCAGTTGGCGCTCATATTGTTCGCGCAAATGGCTGACACGCAATTGTTGTTCTTCGTTCAGGCAACAACTGTCGCGTTCAGCCAGGCGAAAGTGCAACGGCATTTCCCGGTACAGATTCAGGTGCGCCCGGATAATGACTTGCAAGGTGTTCACCCCGTTATCGGGGCTTTGCTCTATCAGACGTACAGTGGTCAGCAGTTCTTCGTAAAGCTCCTCGATCAAGTCGAGGAGCAAATGCTGTTTGCTTGGGTAATGGTGGTAAAGCGAGCCAGGTGTAAGCCCGAGATAGGTTGCCAGCTCGCGCATGCCAACCTGCCCGAATCCCTTTCTGGCAAACAGATCCAGTGCCTTGTCACGGCTCTGAGCGAAGCGTGAGCAGCGTTCAGGTATAGACATGGAAGCCGCGCCCGCTTTTGCGGCCCAGATAACCTGCCGCGACCATTTCTTTGAGCAATTGGGACGGACGGTATTTCGGGTCATTGAAGCCATCATGGAAGCTCTCCATGATGGCCAACATGGTATCCAGGCCAATCAGATCCGCCAGCGCAAGCGGGCCGATAGGGTGATTGCAGCCTAGTTGCATGCCGGTATCGATGTCCTTGGCGTTGGCCAGGCCTTCCTGCAAAACGAAAATCGCTTCGTTGATCATAGGGCACAGAATGCGATTGACCACGAAGCCCGGGCTGTTGCGAGCCGTGACTGCACTCTTGCCAATGTGGTCGGCGAGTTTCAGCGCCAAGGCGTGGGTGGCATCCGACGTTTGCAAACCGCGGATGACTTCCAGCAATGCCATCATCGGGACAGGGTTGAAGAAGTGCAGACCAATGAAGCGAGCAGGGTGATTGACCACTGCCGCCAATTCGGTAATCGACAGCGATGACGTGTTCGTTGCGATAACGCAGTCATCACTCACGGTGTCATCGATTCGTTTGAGAATGCGTTTTTTAAGCTCCAGATTCTCGGTTGCCGCTTCGATGACCAGCTCGGCTCCATTCAGCGCCGCGTAGTCGGTGCTGAGGGATATCCGGGCGAGAGCACCTTGCTTCTCCGCCGCTGTAATCGTTTCTTTGCGTAGCTGGCGATCAAGATTCGCCGTCAGCGCCGACAGACCTTTTGCGAGCGCCTCATCGGAAATATCAATCAATGTCACGTTTATTCCGGCAAGTGCACACACCTGGGCAATCCCGTTGCCCATGGTGCCTGCGCCAATGACTGCTAGCTTTTGAATACTCACTTACAACCCCTCAAACGCGTTCGAAAATAGCAGCGATGCCTTGACCGCCACCAATGCACATGGTCACCAGCGCATAGCGCCCGCCGATGCGGTGCAGTTCATGGATAGCTTTGGTCGCAATGATCGCGCCGGTAGCCCCGACCGGGTGGCCAAGGGCAATGCCCGAACCGTTCGGGTTGACCTTGGCCGGATCCAGATTCAATTCCTGAGTCACCGCACACGCCTGCGCAGCGAATGCGATATTGGCTTCGATAACGTCCAGATCAGCGACCGTCAGACCCGCACGCTTGAGCGCAAGACGTGTGGCCGGGATCGGACCGAGGCCCATCAATTCGGGCTCGACACCCGCATGGGCATAAGCGACCAAACGGGCGAGGGGACGCAGGTTATTGGCTTTGACTGCGGCACCGGTGGCCATCACCAACGCGGCTGCACCGTCATTGAGGCCGGATGCATTGCCAGCGGTCACCGATCCGTCCTTCTTGAAGGCCGGCTTCATTTGCGCCAGTTGTTCCAGAGAGGTAGCACGGGGGTGCTCGTCGATATTGAACAGTTGGGTGCCTTTTCGGCTGCGAATTTCAACGGCAGCGATTTGCTCGATAAAGCGACCTTCCTCAATGGCACGAAACGCCCGGGTCTGGTCTTCCATGGCCAGGGCATCCTGCATCTCGCGACTAATGCCATTGCGTACGGCAATATTCTCGGCGGTGATGCCCATGTGAATACCCTGGAAGGGGTCGTGCAGAATACCAAGCATGTAGTCAATCGCCTGGGTGTTCCCCATGCGGGCGCCCCAGCGAGCGGCGGGCAGGATGTACGGACCACGACTCATGGCCTCGACACCCGCGCCAATGGCGATCTCAGCGTCGCCCAGCAGCAAGGTTTGTGCAGCCGAGATGATCGCTTGCAAACCGGAGCCGCACAGGCGGTTGACGTTATAGGCGGGCGTTTCTTTCGGGATACCCGCGTTCATCGCCGCGACTCTGGAGATGTAGGCATCCTGCGGTTCGGTCGGAATGACATTGCCCATTACGACATGTTCCACCTGCGCCGGGTCGACGCCACTGCGTTGCAAGGCAGCCTTGACGGCCGTGGTTGCCAGATCGGCCATCGGCACGTCTTTTAGCGATCCGCCAAAGGTGCCGATTGCAGTGCGTGCGGCACCGACAACGTAAATATCAGGGGTGTTCATGGAGGGTGTCCTCGTCTGGATGACGGGCTTTCCAGCGGCCTTACCGAATTCAGGTAATGGCGCCGCAGCCGACATCTGGGATAATGCTGATCAGGTGGACAGTCTAAGGGGCGAGCAGGCGCCGGGCCTATGCCATAACCGCTCAGCAAAGCTGCTATTTTTTGCCATAGGCAACCCAGGATCCATGAACGAAAAACACTCCGTTTCTTCCTACTTCGCCAAGGCGCTGCTCTATCAATTTAGTGGCCGGCCGGTGGAGACGGGTCGTCTTTTAGAGCAAGCAGGGTTTGCGGAGCGCTCAGTGGATGAACTACCTGAACGGGTAGCCGCGACAAACTTCGCCGCGCTTTGGCTGGCCGTGGTGAAGGAGCTTGACGACGAGTTTTTTGGCTTGGACTCCCATGGCATGCCCTTGGGCAGTTTCGCCCTGATCTGCCGAGGATTGATCCAGGTCCCTACGGTGGAGAAGGCGCTAAAGCAGTCGCTCGACTACTTCAAACTGTTCCTGCGTGACATTGAATGTGAAGTACAGGCCCGCGGTAAACGCAGGGTGGTGGTCATGCGTTGTACCAGCAAGGATGAGCATTTACGGGCCATCGTGATTGAGACCTTCATGGTTCTGATCATTGGGCTGATGTGCTGGCTGGCTGGCAGGCGTATGCCCATCAGTCGAGTGCAATTCGAACATTCGTTGCCTGGGCACGGTGATGAGCACTTGCTGTGGGGTGCTTACGTGGAGTTTGACGCGAGTATCACGGAAATCGAACTGGACCCGGAATGTTTGAAGCTTCCGGTCATCCAGGACCGACAATCGCTGTACACCTTTTTACGTAACGCTCCGCAGTCGGTGTTTATCCGCTTTCGTAACAGAGAGGGATACAGCGCCCGAATTCATCAACGCTTGAAATCCTGCGGCTACGATCACTGGCCAACGCTTGAGCAGCTTGCCGCAGAGTTTGCGATTAACCTCAGCAGCCTGCGGCGTGCTTTAGAGCGTGAAGGTTTTACCTACCAACAGATCAAGGACGAAATGCGTCGTTCCATCGCCTTCGAACGATTGCGAACGACGTCCATGAGCATCGCCGAAATTGCTCACGAGGCGGGGTTCCGTGAACCCAGCGCGTTCCATCGAGCGTTCAAGCAATGGACCGGGGAGAGCCCTGGCGTTTTTCGTCGTCGGTAAGGTCTGAGGGGGGTGGTCCAAATAGCTGCTGAAAACGTTTGTCGGCCCCTTGCCCGGGTCAGGTCTTGCCTACCTCGGGCACCATGACGCCACTTCTGCACAAAACGGATAGGTATCTGCACAGGTCGGATATTGCGTTTTGTTTCGTCTCCATAGCCTCACATGGCCTCAAAAAAACGATGGACTTATCGTCCGCCGTTCTAAAAAAAATAATGAGAGACGGATGCCATGCGCAATATTGACGTACATGAGGTTATCGATAAACCGGCTGATCTTCAGTTATACCTGAACGCTGCTGTGATCGGCATGGAGGCTCATAGAGCACGTAAAGTCTGGGCAGGTTTGCTGTTGATGGTTGCAGGCGTGGGCGCTGTGGTGTTGGCCTGGGGTGATAGCGGGCGCCTGCTGCTGGCCGGTGGAATAACCCTGGCACTGCTGCTCGCCGCCGCGCTTTATCATAGGCAACCTGCTGTTGTGCGACAGGAGCCGCCGAAGCGCGAACTGGAGGTTCCGGTACTCAGTGCTCCCGTCGCCGTTGTGCAGGAACACGCTCAGATGCCCAACCCTGTGTGGCCGGGTGCACAAGTGCAGGCGACCCTGGAGCAGTTGACCCAAGCGGTGCTGCAGACTGAGGAGGACATGCGCTTCGCCGATCAGTTGGCACGGGCTGCCGGCGAACGGGTGAAGTCGAGTGCGCAAAGCATACAGTCTTCGGCGAGCGTGCTCGGGGATCTGAATCTCTATATGCAGGGTCTCGATCAGGTGTTCAACGAGCTGAGCAGTCAGTCGGTACGAATCGGCGCCATTGTCGGTAGCATTCAGGACATTGCCCGGCAGACCAATCTGCTGGCATTAAATGCCGCCATCGAGGCCGCAAGGGCGGGCAGTCATGGTCGAGGTTTTGCAGTGGTGGCGGACGAGGTGCGCAATCTGTCTCGCCAGGCCGCTGATTCCAGTGCACAGATCCGACAAATCGCCACGGGCCTGGAACAGTCTGCCGAGAATGCGCGCCTAGGTATCGAACATTTGGCGGGGTCGACACGGTTGGGCCTGGAAAAGGCCGAGGTCGCGTTGCACTCAATGGGCGAGCTTCAAAATGGTGCGATAGCGAGGGTAGAAGTGGTCGAACGCATCATGCAACGGTTGGCCAGCCTGCATGAGTTGTCATTGCAGGCCAAACGGATAGTCGCATGAATCCGTCTGCGTCCTGAAGACACGACGCGCCTAAGCGCAAAGGGCACAGAACTGTGTACCAGCTTGCTTACCAAACAGGTACACAGTCGATCTCAAGTCCAGCTAAACGATGTCGATGATGGATTTAACCTAAACCCAAACAGGATAAGTCCCATGGTTAGCATCACCGCTGTTTCGATCAACCAGACCCTTTCGACGCCTTTGAGCAAAACCACGATCACCGACAGCAGCGGCGATACCACGTCTGCTACCGCAACTACCAGTGCATCCGGCGATACCACCAAGACATCCGCTGGCGGTGCAGCGCCTGCTGCCGGTGGCAGCAGTTCGAGCAGCAGTACTGAATCCGATACAGTGAAAGAGCTGCGCAAGCAGATCGCCGAGCTGCAAAAGCAACTGCAGGAACAACAGCAGCAACTGCAAGCGGCTCAGGCCAAGCAGGAAAGCGCCGATGCCAAAGCCGCAGACGTAGCGGCAGCACAATCGCAGATCGCGACCACCTCGGGGTCGTTGCAGACCGCCACAGCGTCGTTGTTGCAGGCGTTGCAGGACGAAGGCAGCAGCACCACGGGTTCGATGGTCAGTACCTCGGCTTAATTCGCCGACAACCTGAAATCGAAATTTAGTTATTGCTAATTACGGATATAAATACTCAGCCGCACTGAGTATTTATATGAAGGGCGAGGGGGCGATCGCCGGGTTCCTGCTGACTTCCGCTTAGTTGAATACTTGAAATTGAAAGACTTGGATGTCGATAATCCTGAGGATTTTTTTGCTGGTGATCAACGCTAATGTAACCCTGGTTTTTGAGACCTGTTAGCCAGAAATCAGGTTAGAGTGTTCATCAATATCTGTTCATAAGGTCCCTCCATTCGATTCGCGTAGTCGCGCCAAGCGGTTCCAGCGAACGAACCGGGCAAAAAAACCGTATACCAATCGTTATGTGAAAAATGAATCGTCCGCTGTTTGTTTCTCTAGATGGGCCCAAGGGAACCGGCAAAACCACACTGTTGGAGGCCGTTACGAAAGTACTGAGGGCAGACAACAAAAAGGTGATCCGACTTTGCGAGAAAAAAAGTGATCCCTACAGGGGTGAAACAATGGCCCTCGTTAACAAGCTCGTCAGAAATCCCACCCGGGATTTGGAGTTGGGGGTTTGTGAGCGCTTTGCTGATAGCCGTACCTGGATTTCCCAGCACGTGCTGGCTAAACAGCCACCAGGCAGCATCATCTTGATCGATCGCTGGTACCCGTCTGATGCCGCGTTTCGCCGGATAATCCCGTTTGCAGAGATTCTACAGTTGAACATTGATCGAAACGTGCGAGTGCCAGACTTGCATGTCGGGGTTGTCACCGCCCCTGATATTTCATGGGAGAGGGCAGCAGCACGACGGCGTGGGCTGAGCAGTACTGTGATCCATAAGCTGGAAGAGCATGTCACTTGTACCAAGGCGTTCGAGCGAGCGATTTCAGATAACGGCTGGGTTTTATGCCGTAATGAAGGAACGATCGAAGACGCAACGATGCAGGTGATTTCGGAGATCTATAGAGTCCTTCGATGCCCCGTAGGCGAAGTACGCTGCGCCGGCCTTGATGCGGTTGAGATAGCTGTAGATATAGATCGTTAGCAGGATCGAAGGGGTAATTTGTCGCCGCAGCGGTAGCCGACTGGCGCTTTGATCTGGGTGCCCGTCAACGAAATCTGAGCCGAAGCTGCCCGGGACGGGTCTTACATGACCAGACGGTTCGAGCGTCGATTGCTGGAAATTATTGTTGACGCCAATGCTGAATTGACCCACGTGCTGACGCGAGACTAACCCACCTTCAAATCAACACAAATCCAGCAAAGGTAGTGGTTCGCGAGGAGTCTGAGCGGGTTAGTGATATCTCGCCAACTGGGTCAATTCGGCCTCGGCCATGGCTCTTCTCTTTATTTTTGTATGAAGAGTCATGATGTTAAGAGAAGCGGGGCGCCGAATAATTGCTGTGGGGGGGCCTATCTTTTGTCATTGAGTGAACGGGCACAGCGTCCGGTTGATTACTCTCTGCCCTGTCCGCAAAGCCGCTTGCTTACTATAAACGAGCGGCTTTTTTATACGCGAAGAACTCCCTCAGGGATCGCTGGCGACCTAGCGGCTAGCGTTGAACCAGCGTTGGGTATCCTCCAGCGAGCGGGCAAAACGCTCGAGGATCAAGCGGATCTCGGATTCGCTGGAAATCAGCGGCGGGCAGAAGGCAATAGCATCGCCCATATTGCGAGTGATCATGCCGTGCTCCTGAGCGCGACCGGCCAGGTAGCGACCGAGCTTACCTGTTACCTCAAATGGGGCTTTGCTTGCACGGTCGGCGACCAACTCCACGGCGGCGATCAGGCCCTGCCCACGCACTTCGCCCACCAACGGGTGATCGGCGAATTGGTTCAGCCCGTCCTGGAGGATCTTGCCCATGGCGGCGGCATGCTGCACCAAGTTGTCCTCTTCAATGATCTTGATGTTTTCCAGTGCTACGGCGGCAGCGACCGGATGGCCGCCGGCGGTAAAACCGTGGCCCAGGGTGCCCAAGGCATGGCTCTGGTCTGCGATGCCTTGATAGAGCTCGTCGTTAATCAGAATCGCCGAGATCGGCTGATAGGACGAGGAAAGCTGCTTTGACAGCACCATCACGTCCGGGCGAATGCCGAAGGTCTCGCTGCCGAACATGTTGCCGGTACGGCCGAAGCCACAGATCACTTCATCCGCGACCACCAGTACGTCGTACTTGCGGCAGACTGCCTGAATTTTATCCCAGTAGGTGCGCGGTGGAACAATCACTCCACCCGCGCCCATCAGCGGTTCGCCGTAAAAAGCGGCGATGGTTTCGGGCCCTTCGCGCAGAATCAGGTTTTCCAGTTCTGCGGCGAGGCGATCGGCGAACTGCTCCTGGCTCTCGCCGGCCAGCGCATGGCGATAGTGATGCGGGTTGCCGACATGGTAGAACCCTGGCAGCGGCACATCGAAACCGCGCTGGTTGGCTGGCAGACCAGTAAGACTGGCGCTGACAATGGTGATGCCGTGGTAACCATTGATGCGACTGATGAATTTCTTTTTGGCTGGTTTGCCCAACACGTTATTGCGATACCAGATCAATTTGACCACGGTGTCGTTGGCTTCGGAGCCTGAGTTGGTGAAAAAAACCTTGCTCATCGGCACCGGCGCCAGCTCGATCAGTTTGTCTGCCAGTTCGATGCTGGGGGCGTGCGCCTTGTGGCCGAACAGGTGGTAGAAGGGCAGCTTGCGTAGTTGACTCTCTGCGGCCTTGATCAGGCGTTCGTTACTGAAACCCAGGGCTGCGCTCCACAGGCCGGACATGGCCTCAATGTAGGGTTTTCCCTGGTCGTCATAGACATAGATGCCCTCGCCACGCTCGATGATTAGCGGGCCGACTTCCTCGTGCACACGGGCATCGGTGTAGGGGTGAAGTTGGTGTTGTACGTCTTTTTCGGCAAGTGACAATTTATTATTGTTCATTGATTAGCACTCATGGATACAGGAAAAAGTTTCGATGACACGAGGGTGTCTCGGCGGCGCCCATCTTGGGCACGCAGCCTCAGGTTGCAGTGGATGCAGCCCGAACGGAGTTGAACGGTTTGACGAAACTGACGCCGGTGCTTGCTAACTGCTCGCGGACCTTGTCGACGATGTACGCACCGATCGGGATGGCCGACGTCGCCGCGGGCGATGGGGCGTTGCAAACGCTAACGCTGCGGGCGGTGTTGATGAACAGGAAGTCGTCGATCAGCTTTCCGTCCAGCGAGACAGCCTGGGCGCGCACACCGGCCGGGTAGGCGGTGAGATCGCTCTTGGTGATGGTTGGGCAATACTTCTGAACTTCTTTCAGGTAACCACCCTTGAACAGCGAGTTTTTCATCTCGATCAGGCCGGGGCGCAGGTTCTTCATCAGCACCTTGAGAATCCCCGGAGTGGTCAGGGTTTCGAACATGTCGGACAGCGAGATATCGGTCTTGCGATAACCTTCACGCTTCATCGCCAACACAGCGTTGGGGCCGACAGTGACGGTACCGTCGATCATGCGGGTCAGGTGCACGCCGAGGAATGGCATGGACGGATCCGGGATCGGGTAGATCAAGTGATTGACGATCTGGTTGTGTTGCTTGGGCAGCAGGTAGTACTCGCCACGGAACGGGCAGATGATGAAGTTCGGCTTGATCCCGAGCATGCGCACGACGCGGTCGGCCATCAGGCCCGAGCAGGTGATCAGGAAACGCCCGTGGTGCTCCTGATTGCCGGTGCGCACCACAACTTCATCGGGACGCTCGTCGATGGCGACCACTTCGCTGTTGTAGCGGATTTCGCCACCGGCGTCTTCGAATTCGCGGCCCATGGCTACGGTGACTTGTGCGTAGTTCACGATGCCGCTGGACGGCACGAAGATACCGCCCAGACCGATGATGTTCGGCTCGCGCTCGCGCAGCTCGGAGGCCGACAACCACTCGCGCTTGAGACCGTTGGCTTCGGTACGGTCCCACAACGCGCTCATACGCTGCATTTCTAGCTCATTGGTGGCTACCAACAGCTTGCCGCACTCGTCGTAACGGATACTGTGCTTGTCGCAGAAGGCCTTGGTCGCCTTGTTTCCTTCCAGGCAGAAACGTGCCTTCAGGCTGCCGGGGGTGTAGTAAACGCCGGCATGGATCACGCCACTGTTATGGCCAGTCTGGTGCCTGGCCGGGCCGGACTCTTTTTCCAGCAGGAGGATCTTTGCGTCCGGGTAAACCTGGGTCAGTTGCATGGCCGTGGACATGCCCACAATGCCGCCACCGATGATAATGAAGTCGTACGCAGCCATTAGCTTGCACCCACCTGAATTACGTTTTGTTTGAGGCATGACGAGGACCGCACGTGGTGGCCCTCGTCATTTCAGCTGTTGGCAAACCTTACTGGCCGCGCTGGTACATGGTTTTTTGGTAGCTGATGTAGCCACGCTGGCGCATCAGCTCACGACGCAGACCCGGGTGGGCGGTGAAGCGGTCACGGCCGTGCAGCCAGAACATGTTGTTGACCAGGACGAAGCTACCGACTGGCACCGGCACAGACACCTTTTTCTGGCTGCCTTCCAGGGATTCGCTCATGGCGGTCAGCCAGATGCCTTCCTCGAAGTCCTTGGGCTGCACGAACTGGTCGATATAGCGCATGGTCGGGCGGCCTTCAGCGTCGTTGTCGAACACCGCGTGGAACACGTCTTCACGCACGTTCTTGCTCGGTGGCGCGGTGAAGCGCATTTCACGGCGGGCCAGCGGGTGCGTGCAGTAGTGGGTCAGGTCTTCCCAGTCGTCCAGGTGCAGCAGCAGGGTGTTGCCGCCTTCCATGTTCTGCTCGTCGATCTTCATCATAAGCACGTAGTCGGTGCGCTCCTGGACAAAGGTGCCGTCGTTATGCAGTTCCATCACACGGTGTGGCTGGCGCAGATAGCTGTCGGAATTGTCGGTGTTGACCACTGCGAAGCGCGCGTAGAACTGGCCGCTCATGGCATCAAAGTTGGAGCGACCGATTAGATGAGCCACTGCCGAAGAGAACTTGACCATGTCATCCGCCTGGGTCACGTCGCACAGGCCTTCAGGGGTGATCAGCATGCCGCCGGTGGCGCGGTCCAGGATGGTGTTGATCAGAACCGGGCGCAGAGTACCTTCGCACAGATCGTCAAGGATCTGACCGACGCGAAAGCGCAGGAACGACTTGTACTCCAGTGCCTGTACCGGCCACTCGGCAACAGCACTAACGAACGCGTCGACGGTTTCCTTGGCGAAGGTCAGCTCAAGCAGGCGAGGTGACTGCTTGGAAGGGGCGAGGGTGAAGCCCTTGCTTTCCGACGGCAGCGGCATCACAAGGTCCTGAATCTGAGTAAAGGCGTTCATGGCGGCTCCTGGCAAAGTGGGTGAAAAGCGCTTTCCCGTATTGATGTGGGTCAGCTAAAGGAGAAAATATCGCCATTAATTTAAAATGTCTACATTTTTCAAAAGAAGCGACAAAATAGATCATTGTCTGATATTTTTCGGCCAGTAGATGTTTAGGTATAATGGCGACTTTGACGAGTTGAGGAGCAGTACATTGGATAGCCTCACCCCAAGGCAGAACTCTCTATTCAGCGGGTATGAGCGACTTAAGCGGGACATCATCCGTGGAATTTTCAAGCCTGGAGAGAAGCTCCTCATGAGCGGTCTGAAGGAGCGTTATGACCTTGGTGTAGGCCCGCTGCGAGAAGCTTTGTCACAACTGGTTGCTGAACACCTGGTGGTGGTAATCAGCCAGAAAGGCTACCGCGTAGCGCCCATGTCACTGCAGGAAATGCAGGACATCTATGATGCCCGCGCCAACTTGGAGGCCATGATTGTCGGCCTGGCCATCGAACGCGGCGACGACGCCTGGGAAGCTCAGATACTCGCGCAGTCCCATACGCTATCTAAGGTGATGGACGTGAAAACCCG
The DNA here is from genome assembly GCF_056680355.1 of Pseudomonas sp. ASL8. NCBI lineage: Bacteria > Pseudomonadati > Pseudomonadota > Gammaproteobacteria > Pseudomonadales > Pseudomonadaceae > Pseudomonas > Pseudomonas sp. ASL8. Next base: position 4,544,622 of record NZ_CM155278.1, read on the forward strand.
CGAGCAGGTGCTCGACGTCTGGGATGAGCGGCACAAGTCTTTCCACAGTGCCATTGCGGCTGGCTGCGGCTCCAAGCATTTACTCCAGGCGCGTACCTACCTGTTTGACCAAGCCGAGCGCTACCGCCACCTGTGGCTGACACAAACGGTTTTTTCTGACGAAGCCCTGAAGCTCAAGCGCGAGGAACATGCCGCGCTGGTCGAAGCCATCCTCGCCCGCGATACCGTTCGTGCAACCGCAATGATGCGCAACCACCTGATGACTCCAGTGCCCATCATCGTCGAAGTTATGCAGCGCGGCGGGCTGGGCAAGGCTTCCGTTGCAGTTTCAGCTTCGGGCTGAGCCAGAGGGCGTTTGTATGCAGCGGCTGGATCCTGACGTTGGAGAAGCTAGAAGAGCTGTGTATGTTGGCGCTGATTGAAAATCTATCCAGCGTCCAATTGGAGCTCGTCCCGGGCCACGAATAGGGTCGCGCCTGGCGATCCTTAAAACTGACGCGGCTTCAAAAACCGACTCACCGCACCATTGCGCATACAGGCATCGAGCGGCGAGCCATTTATGTTGATGGGGTTTGTGTAGGAGACAAATATGCCAGTCGAAGTCCGACCGCTAGGCGTGAAGTGCAATATTGCGTGTCACTACTGCTATCAAGACGCGGTCCGAACAGTAGGTGGCGATTCCCTTCGGCGTTCTGTGTCTGTAGATTTTTGGCATGTTGCACAGAGGATAAGACAATAGGGACAGTTGGAGCCGGAGTTGTTAGCGGTATCTAAAAATAGTACTCCTCCTAACCCCTCGTAAAACCTAAGTCCGGATGTTTATTAGATTTAAAAAAGAGAAAATAACGAATGTTTTCTTCTTTTTAATAATTGACCAAAAGGTCAAATAAACATTTAATATTGTTACTTATCAGAAAGATAGGAAAAAAATGATAAATACGATTTGACGAAGCTCGGGTTGGTGCTAAACCTCATCATTCAGGCACCTAGAAGACACCCTTGCATAAGCGATAAGCGATGACTTATAGATGATACTGTGTGCAGCCAGTTTCCTATCGCTTCCCTACAGATCTCTTCTTCCTGCCATTAATTAAACCTTAATGGGAATATGGATATGAAAAGTGCACAAGTCGCACTATCGAAAGTAGTTCGCGTTAATTCTCCGCTGAATTCCACTTGCAAAGGTAAGTTCTCTCGCTCTTTTTCTTGCGTTTGTGGATATACCCGGGCCGGCCATGCCACCGGTTTTGCGAGCATAGCTTTCGACTTCGGCCAGGAATAGGAGGTCATCATGTATCAGGCATATATGTACAACGGCGCCATCTGGATTCTTCAGTCGGTCGACCCCACTACCCGGAAGTTTGTTCTTCAGTTGCTTGGCGGCAACAAGGTGATCACACTTGACCCTTCAGAGGCCAAATTGGTCGACGTACAGCAGTTTTCTGGGGAACTTCAACAGCAAGTTGAGAAGCATACCGAACTCCTTCCCATCGATACTGACAAGGTCAGCGTTAAGCGCAAGGAGAAGGCTCGCGAACGCTACAATGCCATCACCCTCGAAGTAAATGGTGAGATTGACGCTGAAAAGGCAGCTGCGAAATGCAAGCTTTCCCTTAGTCAATATTATAAGGTTAGGCAAGATTACGATCCTGCTATTGGTGTCCCCTCTTTATTTGGGCAAGCTCGTGGCCGCCCGGAAGGAACCAAGATAATCTTGGACGAGGTGGAGCAGATCATTCAGGAACAAATCGTTGTTTGGTATGTTGGAGAAAACCCTTCGAAGAGGAATGTCTGGAAGGGGGCGCAGGCAGAATGCGACAAAAGACATCTGCCTGTGCCTGCATATGAAACGGTGTGCGATCGGATCGATGAATACTCAAACCATAGTCTTGCCCTCTCGTCACGAGGCAAGGACTATGCATCAGATCACTACAAGCTCAGGACTGGCACCCGTGCACTGCTTAGGCCGCTTGAGCAAGCGCAGATGGATCACACGCTTGCTGATTGTTTCTTGTGCGCCAAGTATGACCGCACTAAGGTCGTCGGCCGGCCTTGGCTCACCCTCGTTGTCTGTTCGAAGACGAAGGTCATTCTTGGTTTCTGCGTCAGTTTTCGGTACCCCTCCCTGGGGAGCGTGGCGATCGCGCTGAGGCATGCCGTGACCAGCAAAGAGGAGTTCATGAAAAAGCTCGGGCTGGAAGATCACGAGTATCCATACCGGGGGGTAATGATAGAGCTCTTTATGGATAACGCTCGAGAGTTTAAATCTAAGAACCTCTATAGCGCTTGCGTGCTTGAAAATATCAAAGCGCGGTATCGCAGGGAGAAGCAGGAAGGCGGTATCGGCGAGCGGCTCTTCGGCACACTGAATCTCGGTACGATTCACGTTCTCCCTGGGGGAACAGGCTCCAGGCCCCGGAAAGACCGGGATTATGATCCCACTAAGCATGCATTGCTGACGCTCGATGAGTTCATCCGCGAGCTGACATTAGGTATCTGTGAATACCACGACACCATTGGTGGGGACGATCACAAAAGTCCTCGCCAGCGTTGGAATGAGTATTTCACCGGAGAAGATGGACAGCCTTTTGCACCGGCGCCGATCCATAATCTGAAGAGATTCATCATTGAGATTCTCCCCGAGGTGACGCGGCGGGTGCAGTCCTATGGCGTCCCAATTCACACCATTTTTTACTATACGCCGTTGCTCAAAGACTTGGTCGGCAAGAAGGTTCGGATCAAGTACGACAACGCCAACCTGTCCCGCGTTGTGATTTGGATCGATGGTGATTGGGTTGAGGCAGCAGCAAGGGGGAATCCGCCGGAAACACTCACAGAGCTTCACATCAACAACGCGTTCCGGCCGAAACACGGAGAACTGGGTAAACACGGACTGGCAGCACGCAACAAACGCACCGAGTCCCTTAAGGCGCTCAAGGATCTCGTCTTGCAGAAGTCCCGTGAAATCATTGAGTACGAGCTGGATTCAGACGTTGCCGCAATCTCGCGTGCTCCACGTCCTGCACCGCTTCGCGAGATCGTTGCAGATCGCAGGGACTTTACCAAGATCGCCGATGCGTATCCTGGAGAGGAGCAATGACTGTCTCGAGCTCTACAACCTACTACGCCCAGCGTAACCGCGAGCAGACTTCTGCATCTTGCCCCAATGGTGCAGTTTCGTGGAATTCCCAAAGGATTTTTCCGACAAGCATCGCTCGGGATGGGGGCGGAATTCAGTGGGCTCTGACCATTCCTCCGTAATCCACGAACTCACGAGAAATTGATCGTTCCGGCCGCAACATGCGGCCACCTGCATCTTTGGTGTTCAGTCAGCCTCACGGAGGCTCGAAATGTACGATCATCTTGCTCCCAAAGCAGCACTTGTCGCAGATCTGTCAGACGATCAGCGTATCGATTACTGCAGGAAAAACTTCTTCATTCACACTGATTTTACAAAACGGGTCATTGATGATGTCCGTTTGATGATCCGAATGGAGCGTGGCGGTACAAACGTGTGTCGAGCGCTGATAGGGGAGACCGGTATCGGTAAAACAGCGTTGGTCAAGGCCATCGTTGCGGCCTGCAATACCGCTGATCATTTCCCAATTGAGGTCGTAGATCTTGCCAACTTTGGGCGGCGTACGGATCTTCAGGACATCCTAGTGTCGTTGCTCGGCTTCACACAATCTCCACAAAAGATGGCGAATCCGAACGGAGTCAAGCTCATCAAGTCCAAAATCCACGAGCTCGGCTTGCGGATGATCATTTTCGACGAAGCCAACGCTTTGGTGTCAGCCAAGTTTTACGCGGACGGGAATCGGACGCTTCTCCGCGCGATGTCCAATGCTGATATTGGTCTGAATGTCATGCTGGTAGGCACTCCGCACATCCTCGGTTTTCTACGGAAGAACGACGAGCTCCCCTCGCGGTTCGGACGTATTGACATGGTTAACTGGGACGCTGAATCAGCTGACTTTTCACGCTTTCTGAATGGGTACCTCATGCTGCTTCCTTTGCGTAAGCGGTCAGTGATCGACTCATTGGACATGCAGCAATTAATCATTCGCTTGGGCGGGCAACTCACCCGTGACATCAAGCGGATTCTTACTGATGCAGCCATTTACGCAATCGCTCATGGGGTCGAATGCCTTAACGAGGAAGTCATCCTGACGAGCTACAAGGAAGCCTTGGCCTTTTATGCTCCGAATGGAGTGATCTGATGAGGCAGCGGTGGCTCGACTGTTCAGGGAATCAGCCAGTCCTGAAGGCGTGCGAGGCGCTTTTAGAAGGCGGAAGAGCCACGTACGGTGCACAGGGGCGCCTCATCTTCATAATGGGTGCCCCTCGTGCAGGTGCATCAGCGATTGCAAGGAGGCTGCATCAGGTATCAGTGCGCCGGGGCATAAGTGCTCTGGCGTTGGGAGAGTCACCTTGGGGGACGAATGTAAATCTGCGAAACCGCTATTTTAGATCGCTAGAAGTACCTCTAATACCCGATGAGTTTTGGAGCAACGAGCTCACCTCTAGGCCCTATGAAGCGGTGGTTGCGCTGAGGGCATATCAATCTGTCCTCATTGATGACGGTCATGATTATTTTCGTTGTAACAAATCCGTAGTGAGGCGTAATTTCGAACGGATGCTTCAGCTAACAGAAGTGCCAGCCAAGCGACAGGTCTTCCTATTTGGCCTGCATGACATCCTCGAACCCATCGCTATCAAAGCTGCAAACGCGGGTGTCGAGGTACTCCGGTTATCTCTCTCCACAATGCCAAATGACGAGCAATACAACGTGTTCGTGACTGGACTGATGATTCGTTATCAGCTTGACGGCGATGTGGAGCGGCCGTCGGTAGATATTGGCGCCGTGCACCGGTTCACTAAAGGGAGCGTAGGTTTGACATCGGATGTGGTTCGAGACCTTTGTAGCGGGTTGATGCTGATTTAACTCCACCAATGTGTCAGGAAGCAGGAGGGGTGATGCGATCCAGAAACTTCATCAAAGGATTGACCAAGCCATTCGCAGACGAAACGCTTTCGTCCTGGCTTTCAAGAAATGCCACCAACCCCTGTGTTGTTAAAGTACACAGTGCTTTCTTGGACAGCTGTCGGGTTATGGCAAAATCAGCTGCAGGATCGGATGTAGACAGGCTATACGAGCAACAAGGGTTTCTGTCCTGGTTTCCAGACAGCGATCGCGCAGCATTGGCAGCCACATTCAAGCTTCCGGCTGACACTATTGCGGTAGGGGGAAGCTTGAACTACTGCCCGCAGTGCTTAGCCGACGATGTCGCCAGGATGCATGCGCCGGCCTGGCGCAAGGCTTGGAGAGTGCGTGGCGGCTGTTTTTGCGGGTTCCATGATGAATTGGCTCTCCTCCAGCGCATGTCTGTTTCAGGCAAGGGACAGTTTAATCAGGCTTGGCTGGCGTTCAGTCAACATGCTTCTACTGGAAACTTCATATTTGGCAACCACTTTATTCAGCGTCTTGTATCGCTGCGTGCTACGGCTACAAAAGAACAAAAGCTATGTCGGATGGTTCTCAAGGTAATGCGTTGGGTGGAGTCGGCGCCAGATCACCCAGCTTATGGCCGACCGTCGAAGCAATGTTTGCTTTTTTTGCTGGGTTTTTTTCTTTATCGTCCGTTCGCTAGATGCAAAGGAGGTGTTGGACAATGGTTTTTGAACTCCACAAGATCCACCCCTGAAACTTCCTGCCGTCCGTTCAGGTCGCCCAGTATTAATGAGCTTACTATTGGAATAGAATTATCCTCACCTCGAAATTTAGCGTTAAGTAATCTTCTAATAGGGTGTGCTTATGGCTTGCTTAGTGATGATGATATCGACTTCATAAGTAATGCTCTTTATTTTTCTAATACTCCATTTCCGAGGCGACCAAATGAATTACGTTCTCTCGCTTGCTGTTTCCAGCCTGGGCATCTTCTAGAGTTTAAACGATCGGCTGCGAGGAGTCTGCATGCGGGTGATATGGCGCATTTGGATTGGCTGTTTGGATAGCCTACTCCACAGAAGGTAATTGCCGGCCGCGCGAGTACAACCTGTCACTCCCATGCTGCCTCCATCCCAATGAATACCGTACGATGGATGCCCGCCGCTCGGTCACCGAGGGCTGCGGTAGAGTGAGAATTTTTCGCTAATAGATAGGATCTATCGTGGTAATTCAAAGCTTCAGTCAGGTGGCGAGAGGGTTCCCTACCTTGGAAGGCCAATTACCATCAAATTGCCCGGACATAACCAATTGATTTAGTGAAGCTAATTTCGAACCGAGTATGCCCATCTAAGACCTTCAAGCGTCCTCACGCGAAACTTATGCTATATATTGACAGTGCACTGGCTTCTGCACGCGCCTAGTGTAACGATGTGGAATTGGCTGGAAAGGGGAGCAGGTCGTCGCGGCTAGCTTCCTTGAACGTAGTCATTTTTTCCATCATCGGGATTGATGGTTGGCCTTGCTGTAGCTTCTCGGGGGTCACTCAACGTATCGAGTTTTCGGATGGGTTTTCAATGGTTGGTGCCATCATTGATGCGTTTTCGGGGGAATGTTAAAACAGGCTCAGCGGGACGCGGACGACGTAGTTTGGAGGGATTGATGATGGCCGAGACTTACTGTTCGGGTGTACCAAGACAGGTTGGAGAGGCTAGGAAACGAAGCCAAACCTGCCAGCGCCACAGCGTCCTTACTCCAGTAGTGGGTATAAATTATGACTAGGCCACATTCCCTGTTGAAATATAAGAAAGCACAATTTGTTCTTTCAAGAGTGCTTACCGAGCTGACACAAAATCAATCTGTCGATCCAAACTATCAGCTCGATCTTGAATTTGACCGTGAGATTAATGCTCTTCTTGAGCGCTATGGTTATGATCCACAACAAGCTATAGCGTTGATTAAGCGGCACGAGGCATTGGAAGATAGCCTTCGAATGTCTCCAGATGGAACCTTGGCACAAATCTATTCTGACACTCTCGGAAAAAGTAAACCGAAAACCGGACAGAAATCCAAGGGGTTGGTTAGCTAAACTGCGAGATTGCTATGGGAAGCGTGATGAATTATAAGGCGGTTGACATGCCTAAAGAAGATGATCTCGCAGTAGACCGTTTACTTCGCCTTAAAAGTGAGATAGATGCGAAGTTGATTGAGCTGTCTAAAATTCAAGGTAACTCTGAGTTTGTTCGTGAAGTGGCTTTTGTCGCTGAGTTTAAAGCCCTTAGGCAAAAATACCAATTCACCTCTAGCGATGCGTTTGCCATGTTGGATCCTGGATATGTGTTCGGAGGCAGGCTGGACGTAGAGATGTTCTTTGAAACTTTACAAAATGTCACTCCCGAAGAAACTCCCGCATCATCGGTCGCGAAAGGTAGAGCGTTGATGCGCTTCCGCAACCCTTTCACAGGAGAGATAATAGAGACTAAGGGAACTAATAATAAGAAGCTGCGAGAGTGGAAGTCTATCCACGGCCTTCAGATCGTAGAAGCCTGGAGGGAGATTTAGCAACCTTCGAAGCTGGCGCGTGAGCAAGCCAGTATCAGACCTTCCAACCCCATGAGATCCCATGCCTCTTCTGAGTTGGAAGTTGGTGGTGCCTAGTGACTTGGGGCTTTCGCTCATGAGTCCGTGAGTTGAGGTTGCGGTGCCTGAACCTCCATCCCTCCAAACGAAAACCCCGGATCCACATACCGCAACGCCGATTTCACATCTTTCCATCCCACGTAACTCATCAGCGATTTGATGTCCCAGCCGTTAGCGGAAGCCCAGGTCGCAAATCCTCGGCGCATCGAGTGACTACTGTACATATCCGCCGGCACACCCGCCTGCCTGAAGATTCTCCGCAACATCGGAATCAGGCTGTTTGAGTTGATGCCTTCATCAGCCAGGTTGCCCCAGCGATCCAGCTTTCTGAACACAGGGCCGCGCGTGATGCCTGCCACAGTAATCCAGTTGATGTAAGCGTCGACCGGACAGAGTTTTTTCAGCGCAGGTGTCTGAAAGCTCGCGCCCAGGTGTTGTCGATCGCCCTTTGTATGCGGCAGGTAGAAGGTAATACCTGTGCCGGCTTCTGCTTGCGTGTGCTCGACCTGCAGACGCGCCAACTCGTCGCCGCGAAAGCCGCGCCAGAAACCAATCAACACCAGGGCGATGTCACGACGGCAGCGCATCACACTTTTGAAGTCATTGCGCTCCGCAGCAAGCGTCGCCTCGCGCTCAAGCCAGCCGACAGCCTCTTCAAGGTGGCGAAGGAGCAGGGGCGCTGCCTGTTTTTCCTGAGTCGGATGCAGCGTTCGGATGCCCTTGATCATCTGGCGCACCGTGGGCGTCTTGGTCGGATCGGGGAAACCCTGGGTGATGTGCCACTGGGCCAAGGCCGCCAGGCGCTGCTTCAAGGTGCTGATCGCATGTTGATCGGCATATTCGGCCAGGTAGCGCACGACGCTGTCCCCGGTCGCCGGCAGGAATCCGCCCCAGATCACCTCGAAGTGCTCGACTGCTGATCGGTAGCTCTTGCGGGTGTTTTCCCGCGTGCCGGCCTGCAGGTAGCGATCAGCCTTGTTCATCTCGACCCCTTCCACGGCAAACGTACCTTTCCCAGCGTCGGGAAATGCGAAATTCAGTTCTATGATGCGATAACGCTCAATTATGTTATCAGAAAAACAGCTCATTTTTATGCTTTACATTTTCAATAAATGGTATGTAAATACGTGGTATGTAAAACAGTACGAAATCGTAGGAGCAAAAATGGCCCGTGGCGGTATAAATAAGGCAGTTGTGCAGAAGGCTCGAGAGGCGCTGCTAGCTCGCGGTGAAAATCCTAGTATTGATGCCGTGCGAGTTGCGCTCGGAAATACTGGCTCGAAGACGACCATTCACCGCTATCTCAGGGAGTTGGAGGCGCACGATCCGCGCCCAGAGTCGTCGCGCGAGCGGCTGAGTGACGAGCTCACTACTTTGGTATCGCAGCTGTTAGAGCGCGTGATGGAGGAGGGTGGTGACTACGTTGAACAGGCCCAGGCGCAGTTCAATCACGACAAGGCCACCCTTGAGGCAAAGCTTGAAGTCAGCCAGTTGGCGCTGTCGGCTCTGCAGCGCGAATTCGATGTTCAGCGTGCAGCCCTGGAGACCGAGTCCTCTGAGCTGCTGACGAGCCGCAGCTCACTTCAAACCGAGCTAACCCGGAATGCTCGCCTGAGCCAGAACTGCAGTGATCTGGAGGTTCGTGTCCAGGAAAAAGACGAGCAAATCCGTTCATTGGAAGAGAAGCATCTGCATGCCCGTGATGCGCTTGAGCACTACCGCAATGCGATTAAAGAGCAGCGCGAGCAGGAACAACGCCGACATGAAGGTCAACTGCAACAAGTTCAGGTGGAGCTTCGGCAGCTTCAGCAGATGCAGGTCGTCAAGTTGGATGAGTTGACCCGACTCAATCGGGACAATGAACGTTTGCTGAGCGAGGCACGTCAGCTCGCGAAGGTCGTTGCCGCGCGTGAGGACACAATCGAGCGCCAAACCGGCGAGATAAGCTCGATTAAAACCGCCGTAGCCAAAGCGGACGGCGCGAAAGAGATGCTCCAAGAGCAGGTGCATTTACTTAGGTTGGAGACGAAACAGCTAGATAACTTGGTTGCTCACGCCAACGAGCAAATCACCGAAGCGAAAAGCCAACTGAGTGCTGTGGAACGTGAACTTGAGGTGCTGAAGTCCGAAGCACCGCCAATCGCAAACGGCTGAGTCTCTGTTGCTCCTCGGCACGCGCTGCCAGCCATTATGGATGTGTGCGCGCGCCTTGTGTTGAGCACCTTGGATGGCTTGCGCCTAATCGACCAGTAACGGTGTCTCCTGATACTGCCATGGCGCTGGAAAATGCTCTGAATGGCTTCTACGGTACGGCGGGTACCTGGCCCAGGAGGAAGACGGCGCAAACGATGATTCCAAGCCATATATTCCTGAAACCAGCTCCATCTATCCACGTCACGTCACGTCACGTCGAGATGTGGGCCAAGGATTGATCTAGGCTGATGCCCGTTAATTTCAAGTTGACGGGGCAGAGGTGCGGTAAAACGTTGAAAAATGGAAATCAAACTGAGCTTCTGACGACTGCCGTGGAATCCTACGAGTGCCAGTACCTGTGGACAGTCGATCTTGCCAAGCCCAGCTTCTCGATAACTTGTGCCTGACTTAACCCCGCAGCCTTTAGCCCCCTGACAGCCTCGGCGTTTTTCGCATTTCCAGGCTTCCCTCGCGGTCGCTTCACCAATTCGTTGTCAACAAACTGGCTGAGAAGCAGCTCTTCGCCGCCTTCCGCCCGGAACATTTCAAGCTGGGCTCTCGCTCGATCTAGAGTGACCTCATAAGGTTCGCCATTTTGCATAGCGACACATATGGCGAACAGGGCGACGGAATCAAACTCAAGAGCCTCAGATAACTCGTTCAGCTTCTCAAGCGTGATGTTGCTCCTACCCTGTTCGAGCTTGCCAATGTTTGCTTTGACGCTAACCTCAGCCAAATCTCCGTAGTCGAAGCCGCGCGTTGTTCGGATTGCCCTAATCGCGCCCGCAATCTCTTTCTTGAGCGACATGATCCGTCCTAAAAAACGAGGATAGAGCCATACGCGGCCAGTTCCGATAAACCTCGTTTAGTGGTACTATCAGAACTGTCGAGGGCTTTTGCGATCGCTGGGACGAAGCGTTCCCGCTCAGATTAAGGCGCGGAGGGCTCGATGTTGGTCATCCTTAGGCAGGGTGCACGCGCAACATATCAGATGTATTGACGGAGATTTTGAATTGAGCACAGATGAAAACGAAGGTGCTGACGGGCTACTCAGCGGCCCCGGCGAACCCCGCCAGGGCTCCAAGGACACAGAAGAGATTCTCATGGGGCTCGTGCAAGCTCTCTACCCGCGAAAGCCTTACTGCCTCGTCCAGGACTGGACGATTTTCCACGTGGAGGTGACTGACGAAGAGCTCAGCAAAGTTCGAGCAGCCGGGCAGCTCCCTATGATTTTGTTTGCACACAATGTTCGCTTTGACAGCGAGCGCAGATTTGATGTTGGCGACTGGATGCGCAGCACTTTTGCGATTTCCTTTGAAGAAGGGTTTCTCTTCGAGACTAGGAACACTGTCTATGTCCTATGTGGAGACGGCCACGAGAAACCAGCAAGCCTCAAAACAATCTTTTCTTTCTTTTAGATGACGCGTTGCCTCGGCAATGATTTCAAACTGAGACAAAAATGTTCAGAACCAGAATCAAAGACATTGAGGGTGTACCTGGTATGTTTGAGGGCGGCCTCGTGCATTGGCATTGCATTTCGCGGGCATTAAATATGCACTGGTACCACGTGTGCGTGAAAGAGAGGCTCGACGGTCGATTCATAAGTATGACTGAGATGTTGAATGACGAGACAAGACTGCTTGAGGTCATTTCGTCACAGAATGAAGACTATGTCATTACAGAAATCCAAGGTTTAATTCCGCCTTGGATGAGCGGCAGTAAAAGTTGGCGACTGGAAATACTAAGTGCGGTTTCCATCGGCTATGACCGTAATGGCGCCGTGATATGTTTGCTTGAGGTTGAGAACGGCGAGATCTATACCGACACACACGATCGTTCGTTCGACACAGAGTTGTTAAACAATGTCACGAAGATTTACTGATAAAAGGCTTGATTTTGATAATGAAGTCTTTTGACTCCTGTCGGACGAATACGGAATCGAAGAAAATAAACGCGCGGCATAAATGAAGCTGGGCTTCACTCCAAACGTTTAAAGGATTTCCAGTTGCGTTGAATCGTTCGTGCAAGTAAATACATCTATGGCGCTCCTATAAATGCATGCTTGAGTGATGCCATTTGTATCAAATTGCGTGGCGGCTGGTATTGTTTTGGCCATACTAAAGCGGATCGTTTTTGACGTTTCGCTGACGGACATCTGATGCGCACCTCCAGCATTCGTTATGCAAAAAAAGAGGGCATGTTCTGTGTGGTGGTAACCAATCACGCATCATGCATATCGTGACGTGCATGTAGAGCTACGGAGGCCATCGTGATTATATTTTGGCCGACGTCGACGATTAATTGCAGGAGAGCGCCATTGAAGCTCCTCGAAAGTCTTTGTAATCTCATCAACCCAGACCGCCGCCCTGAGTGGGAGAAAAAGCGTGAGCGTGAGTTCATAGCTGCAGTTAACGGGTTGAAGACTCTGTCGGTGAGCGACCGTGGCCGCCTCTCCATAGATCCAGAAGAGCTACGCGACCAGATAATCGCATCACGTGAGCAGTTGAAGCATCTCGTTCACAAGCCTGGAGCGTCAAACCGGAGATCCAAGGCAATGGCAGCCTTTCAGGTGGAACAGGAGACGATTCCCTCCGGAGAGGTTCCAGTAGATGCCTTGGACTGTCTTGAAGTCGTGGCTTGGCGTCGGTTGCCCAGCGGCGCTGCTGTGCGCTACGTATGCCTCCAGTCTGAGAGGTCAGGTAGATACGCTGTCGCAACGGCTGGTCTGTTCTCAGGGGGCGCGGAGAGTCTCCCGCCTTGGATTGATGCCAATGCGAACAGGAACGTTGCTAACGCCTTACGTAATTCGGAACTCCAGTGGTTCACGACTGTGAGCGAGGCTATGGCTGCATGGGATGCAGAGCTCTGATGGCCCTACGAAGATAGGCTCACTGACACCACGGCCCCCAGGTTGGTGGGTTCTCGACGATATCAATGGACGTACTGAGCTCGTCCTGCATGTGTTCCAAGACCCTATCGAGACTCGGATAGGCTTTCGATTCTCGTAGCGTATTCACCAGCTGCAACAGCTCTCTGCCTTGCGCCAAGGGCATCTGCACATCGCAATACACAGTGTCGTCATCATCCATCATTCCCATAAAATTCTCCGCATGGCCTACGCGTTGTGCCCCAGAACGGTTGGGCTGATGTTGGTGCGTGCCCCTTCGGGGATCGGCTGTCGTGAACCGAGCCTGCGTCTCGGCCCTTCGGGCTCCCATCCTGCACGCCTGCGCGCTCCGCTTGCGTCCAGATGCAATACCTTGAGCAACAATCCCCTAAAGGGGGCTAAGCTGAAGGCCCCATTCTGGTCTCTTACACATCGTAGCCATCAGCCTTGGAAAATGCCTTCTGAGCCGCATTTAAGTCTCCCTGCACTTGTGAATTAAAACGGACTGCAGGAAGATCCATAACATCATAATGGCATTACAGCCATACCATCAGGATCTGTAAATTAAAGGACTAACGATGAATCGTAGATTGACTGCTCTTATCCTATCCTGCGTTCTGCTGAGCGCCTGCTCTGATCCGAAACAAGCTACTCTCCCCGCAGACATCAGCAAATGGTCTGAAGACCAATCGCTGATGGATGCAGTCAAAAAACTCGACGACGGCGACAAAAAGCTCTTCACCGGGTACGCAACCCGGCTAGCGATGGCCTCTGTATTCGGAGGTGCCAAAAACGTAAGCGACGTAACGCTTGGTGGCGCCCTTAAAACTCAGCAGGCGTGGGTCGACGAAAAAGCGGCTGAGGAGGTCAGGCAAAAAGCGCTGGCCGAGCAGGTCAAAAAAGAGCAAGTCCAAGCGCTCAAGGAAATGGATGCTACCCTGACAGCATCTCTTCTGGAGCTAAAGCTGAACCCTAAAGACTACGCTAACAAGCAATATAGCGACTACTTCTCGATCCGGGTGGCTTTCAAAAATAACGCTGCGGATGCCCTCGAAGGCGTGAAGGGGACAGTTGTACTTCGCGACATTTTTGGTGAAGTCATCAAGCGTATTCGCCTAAGCGATGACACCCATATCTCGGCCGGCCAGAGCTATGTCTATAGCGGCACGATGAACTACAACCAATTCGAAGACTCGGACAAAAAACTTGCTTCCGTGAATGTCGAAAAAATCAGGTTCGACTGGGAACCCGACACCTACATTTTTGCGAGCGGGAAGAAGCAAGTCATGCCGAAGTAATGCCGACACGGTAAAAGCGCACGAGGCATGAACCCTGGTACAGCAGGCTATGTTTGTTCGTGTGTAGCCATCCAATGACTGCTAGGAGGCTTCATGTCCATCGCCAAAACCAAAGCCCATTTAGCTGAAGTCCTCGCTGACGATCAAAACAGGGTCATCGCACTATGCGGTAAATGGGGCACGGATAAGAGCCATCTCTGGCGGCAAACTAAAGCAGCTTCAGAGGATGAGAGCATCAGGTCTGCCCTGTATGTTTCACTCTTCGGCCTGTCGAGCATGGATCAGGTCAAATTTAAAATCGTCCAAAGTGCAATTCCTAAAAGCATCGAGAACCCAGCTTGGTGGGAAAGTGCCAAGCAAGGTCTGACCGCCGCATCAAAAGTGCTTCAGAGCTTCAGCAAGGGTTTCGGTGCTCTCAACGAATTGGCCTTGTTGGCCGTACCCTCAATTCTAAAAAATCGGGTCATAGTCCTCGACGATATTGAGCGAAAACATCAGGGGCTCCACACCGACGAAGTCATGGGGTTCATTGACGAGTTTACTCAGCAGCACGGCGCCCGAATCATCTTGATCGCTTAACAGCGACCAGCTAAAAGACAAAGACATTTGGGATACGCTCCGCGAAAAAGTTATCGACCAGGAACTGACCCTGGAGACCACCTCCGCAGAGGCGTTTGATATTGCCTCGGAGCTGATTCAATCCCCCTACGCCGAGCGGATAAAGAAAATTGTCGCGATCTGCGGCATAACGAACATCCGTATAGTTTGCAAAATAATCCGCGCAGTGAACCGTATTTTAGGCCACCACCTCAGCCTTTCTTCGGATGTACTGGATCGGGTACCCGGCCTGATCACAAATTCCCGAATCACCCGCATTCATCGGCTTTTTTGCTATCGTGCATTAAATTTGTGATCACAAAGAGATAAGAAATGGCGATTTCAATGTGGCAAGGTCAAGTCGCTCTGGTCAGCGGTGCGGGCAGTGAAAGTGGTATTGGTCTGGCGATCGCCCGACGTTTGGGCCGCGAAGGCGCGCGTGTATTGATCACTGCCAGCAGTGCGCGGATCCAGCAACGTGTCGCCGAGTTGCAGGCTGAGGGTATAGACGCTCGGGCGATGACAGCCGACTTGACTGACGAATTGCAGGTCAAGGATCTGACCGATTGGGCTCATGAGCAGTTCGGCCATATCGACATTTTGGTCAATAACGCCGGTATGGCTATGGTCGGCAGCCCGGAACCCTTCGTCGAAGTGGCGGACATGGATTTGGCGACCTGGAATCTATCTCTGGCGCGCAACCTGACCAGCGCTTTTCTGCTGACTCGTGCGGTTTTGCCTGGGATGAAGACACGCGGTTACGGACGCATCGTCCACATCAGTTCAACGACCGGTACACGCGGCAGCAATCCAGGTGAGTCGGCTTACAGTGCGGCCAAAGCAGCGATGCTGGGGATGAATATGAGCTTGGCGCTGGAAGTCGGTAAACGGGGCATCACCGTCAACAGCGTTGCACCAGGCTGGATTGATACGGGGGCATTGACCGAGGAAGAATACCGTGCCGGTACCTACACTCCGATCGGCCGCGCCGGTCGTCCAGAAGAGGTTGCAGCTGCAGTGGCGTTTCTGGCGTCTCCAGAAGCCAGCTATATCACCGGTGAAGTGCTGGTGGTGGATGGCGGTAATTGTCTGATCGAAAACAAGGCGCCCTGAGCAATGGGCCCTTGACGACCTTTTTCAACATGTTGGGTCGAAACATGCCCTGTGTGGCCGACGGAAATTGGCAGAGGCTGTGAAAAAGCGTTTTAGAGCAGGTTTGGCGGCCAGGATCGGGACAAAAAACGCGTTTCTGCGCAAAATTTTGGTCTGCTGACTAGCTACGCGCTGACAGCTTTTACGTAGCAACGACGTCTTCAAGAAGGTACCCGCGCTTTTACACACACACACACACAGCCTGGGCCAGAAGTCGGCAATCGAAAGCCTATGCGAGAGCAGAGTTGATTCGCTGTGTGAAATATTACATTTCTGACAGCTAGCCGGCGGTAGGTAGTCTATGGGCTAGAGTGAAGAACCAACGTAGCTATTCAAAGGGCTTACAGATGCGCTTAGCCATTGACGCTATTTCAAACGTGATTGGTGGAAACGACAGTGAGATCTAATTGGCGTTGGAAATTGCATCCGCGATAGCTTCACTCAGCCAGGAGCACTTGAAATGACAAACACCCAAAAGTTGCTGTTCGCTTTAGGATCCGCAATCGCACTGCCAGTTGCCACATGCCTTGCACAAGCGGCAGAGCCGCAGATCAAGACGCTCACCTCACCGAAAGATCCAACGGAAAGCGCAGTTCTAATAGGTAGAGTCATCAACGACGGGCTGACAATCCAGTTGGAGCTTGAGGGCGCCGAAGCTATGTGGATGCAGATGGGAACACCTGCTCAGTGGAGTGAGCATGTTCCCGCAAAGAACGAGCGGTATCATATCGAGATCAAGGTGACGGACAATGCAACCAAGACGCGACTCCCGTACTCCACGGTTACCTTCGCTGCGACGAACAAAGCCAATGGAAAGAGCGTAGAAACGGTTCTACCACCAATGTGGGGCGGCAGTGGTTTGCATTACTCTGAAAACAGTCCCTTGGCTGGTGATGGTGTTTACGCCGCCACGGTCACTGTTGGTGTTCCAACGTTCGCTCGTGAAATGAAGGACAAAGACCTGTGGTCGAAACCGGTAAACGCCCACTTTCACTTCAAATTGAAGGACGGTGTGCTTGTCGAGGTATCAGAACCCGTCTCGGCAGCAAACTAGCGGAGCCCATTTTGCCGAAGGAGGGGGCAGACAAACTGTCAGCAGGCACATGAATGCCAGTAAAATGATTCAGCGGTCAGCGAGGTTAAAAACTTGATTAAGGTTAACTGACATCGTCAGGGCGTGAAGCAGCAGTCGTGCCGGGCAGAAACGGTCAAAAGCTACCGCTCAAACCTGTCGAAGAAAACGGAGGTGGCTCACACTCCTCTGACAGGCCCTCACCGACAAATGAGTCATTTGATCTACGATACGTCGATGACATAACCCATGCCGCGTGAGGTGTGAATCAATTTGGATTCAAAACGGTCATCAATTTTCGCTCGCAGTCTACGCACGGCAACTTCGATGACATTGGTGCCACTCTCAAGGTGGATATTCCAAACCTGTGATGCAATGAGTGATTTTGGAAGAACTTCACCACGGTGCTGTAGCATAAATTCCAATAACGAAAACTCTTTCGCCGTTAGGTCAATCCGTTTCCCTCCTCGAAACGCCTGATGCTTTAGTAGGTCAAGCTCAAGATCTCCGATTTTTAGATGGGTCTGACTGGAAGGAGGGGTTGCTCTGCGCAGCAAGGTTCGGACTCTAGCAAGCAGTTCGGAGAACGCAAAAGGCTTGACCATGTAGTCATCAGCACCCAGCTCCAACCCTTTAACTCGGTCTTCTACACCATCCCGAGCTGAGAGGAGCAACACTGGCATACTTACGCCTGCGGCCCGGATTTTTGTCAGGACGTCCCAACCGTTGAGACCAGGCATCATCACATCCAGGATGAGTAGATCGTAGGATCTGTCCAGAACGTGTTGAAGAGCGTCGATCCCGGTTATGACACGGTCAACACTGAAGCCGGCCTCAGTGAGGCCTTTCTGCAGGTAAATTCCGGTCTTTGGTTCATCTTCAGCTACCAAGAGTTTCATGTTGGCAGGTTCCACGATTTGTATTGCAGCAGTTTGCGGCCAAAACCGATGCTCCAATACAAGCTGATGTAATTTCTACGGCCGACTCAGCGGGGGGCGCACTGGCTCAACTTACAAACTTGCAAAGCACTGCCCGCATTCGCTTTACAGTCTACTCAGCTGACATCTCCATCTCTGGGCTGAGGGTGCCTAGCCAGGCAACCAGGCCCATAATGATCACCGCGACCGACAACTCTAGGATCATGCTACGCCGTAAGGCATTAATGGCGACGTTATGAGTGCCTGTCTGAATGGATCGCTCAAGCAGTGGACTCAGGTGAAAACGGTTCACCGCTGCAAATACCAGCATCCCCGCAAACAAGAAGACCTTCAAAGACAGCAGTGCTCCGTAAGTGCTGGTTGTCAACGTCTCCAATACTGGGCCAACAACCAGCAGATAGTTGACTACTCCGGTGATAGCCAGGGTTGCGACGATGAGCGCCCCCGCTGATTCGAAACCAGTCAGCATTCGAGCCAACAACCGGATCTGCAGATCTCCCGTAAGGTTGTTTGAGCGCAATAAAAGCGCGAACGCGGCGAGAGCACCCAACCAGCTGCCTGCAGCCAGAAGATGAACAATATCGCTTGTGAAATGCAGGTAGCGACGAGAGCCTTCATCCATAGCGCCATGTCCTGTCCAGGCCAGCGTCGCCAGGGCGATGGCCCCACACAGTGTGACCAACCGGAGGCTCAATGCCGGGGCCCGTTGATTGAGGGTCGCTGCAATGACCGCCACCGTCAACGAGGCTATTCGAACCATCCAGGTCAACCCGACGTCAGTATCCATCAGCATCATCTGCAGAATGTGGTGGTGAAGTTCCATGACGCTGGACATACCACTCATCGTCTTGGCCATGTGCAGCATGGCCGCCATCGACAGCAGTATGCCGATAACGGCAGTTCCCACCAGCAACGACCCAAAGTTCAATACGGTACCGCCCGTGCGCTCCTTTCCTTTGAGGCTGTACAGGCCGAACAGTGCCAGCCCGAAGAGCAGCATCAAGTCGATATAGAGTGCGAAGCGAAGGCTAATGTAGATTGAGTCGTCCATGGATCATTTGACTTTAAAGGTCACGGCGCCTGTGATCGGGTGGGTATCGGAAGACACAGCCCGCCACTCAACTTTGTATGTGCCTGGTGTGAGCGGTACAGCCGGGGTGATGACCATCATTTTCGGATCGGCGCTGCCCGCGACGCTGGTTTTGACGCCCATAGGGGAGTGGGCAGACATGCCCGGCATCTCGGTCATGATCAGTTTCGCGCCAGAAAACTGGGTGGTGAGCTTTTCCGAAAAAATCAGTTCGATTTTTGCCGGCGGCGCCACTGTGGCGCCCTCGGCTGGGGTAGAGGACAGCAGCTTTGGATGCGCCTGGACAACAGCGCTCAACAACAAACCGGCGCTGAGTGCTGCGACAACGCTGAGGGTTTTAAGAGATGACATGCAAGGCTCCTGACGGCCTGAGCCGTGGATGATGGGGTTATTGTTTGAATGGATTTGGGGGTACGTATCGGTCAGGTTTAGAACCACATCCGCAAACCGACAACAAAACGGGTATCACTACGGTTTTCGCCTTCTTCAAGGACGTAATCTGCGGTTTTGCCATACGAGCGATTCCAGGTCACGCCGATATAAGGTGCGAGCTCGCGGCGTATTTCATAACGCAATCTCAGACCGACCTCGGTGTCCGACAGCCCGGAGCCGGTGGCCCGTTGAGGGTCGTTTTTGCCATAGAGGTTCATTTCAGCGGTGGGCTGCAATATCAAACGGTTGGTCAGCAAAATATCGTAGTCGCCCTTGAGCCGTAGCGCAGTCTGGCCAGCCTCGCCCAAGTAGGCGGTGGCCTGCGTTTCGAAGTCGTAAAGCGCCATGCCTTGCAGTCCCAGCGCCGCCCAAGTCTGGGGGGCGCCGGGTTTGAAATCTTGCCGCACGCCGCTAACAACATCCCACCAAGGGCTAACCGCATGTCCCCAAAGAGCCTGGAGTTCAGCGCGCTCAGTGACGCCGTTGGTTCGCTCGCCCTCAGAGCGCAGCCAGAGACGATCCGTGTCGCCGCCAATCCAGCCATTGGCTTCCCAACGCAGTGCGCTGCCCTTGTCGGCGTCTTGCCATTCGAGCTGATCGATCAGGAAGAACGAGTTGATCGAGCGCTCGCGCATCTGGTGGCCAGCATGGCTTTCAAACACTGCTGCGCGATCCGCGTCGGTGAGTACTGGGATCGGTGTACGGCTTTGCTGGGGCGCAGTGGGTTTCATGCCCTGCATTTCGCCGTCATCCATGCCCTGCATCTGGGAATGATCCATACCCTGCATCTCGCTGCCGTCCATGCCTTGCATCGGTTCGGTCTGCCCATAGGCAAGCGCAAGCGGCATGATACCCATCCCTAGGATGGCCAAGCCCGCGAGTACCGGTTTAGCGGATTGTTCGAAGTTCATGTCTGGCTCCTACTCTTGCACACGGACTTCGCGGAACATGCCCATTTCCATGTGGTACATCAAATGGCAGTGGTAAGCCCATCGCCCCAAGGCATCGGCGGTCACGCGGTAACTGCGTTTGGTTCCTGGCGGCATGTCGATAGTGTGTTTACGCACCATGAAATCACCGTTTTCGTCCTCCAGATCACTCCACATGCCATGCAGGTGAATGGGGTGCATCATCATGGTGTCGTTCACTAGAACCACTCGAATACGCTCTCCATACTTGAGGTGAAGCGGCTCGGCATCCGCGAACTTGACGCCGTCAAAAGACCACGAGAACTTTTCCATGTGTCCGGTTAGATGCAGAGTGATGGTGCGGCTCGGTTCTCGGCCATCGGGATCCTGAAAGGTGCTCTTCAGGTCTGAGTAGGTCAGTACCCTGCGACCATTGTTTCTCAGGCCCATGCCGGGATCGTTAAGTTTCGGCGTGGGGCTCATCGTTTGCATATCAACCAGTGGATTATTGGTTTCGGAGGTCGGGTGAGGCTCCATGGCTCCCATGCCGCTCATGCCCTGCATCGAGTGGCCAGACATGTCTGCGGTATCTGATATCTGGCTGTGATCCATGCCCTCCATGCCTTGCATCGAATTCTGGGTCATGCCATTCATATCGCCGTGATCCATGCCGGCCATATCACCCATGCCCATGTCGCTCATCGTGATCAACGGACGTGGATCCAGGGGCGGTATAGGGGCTGAAAGCCCTTCATGTACGGCCAATGTTCCTCTCGCGAAACCTGTGCGATCTATCGACTGGGCGAACAAGGTGTACGCGTTTTCGGTAGGTTCGACGATCACATCAAAGGTTTCAGCCACGGCGATGCGGAACTCATCAACGCTGACCGGTTTCACGTACTGCCCGTCTGCTGCGACGACAGTCATCTTCAGGCCTGGAATGCGCACGTCAAAGTAGCTCATCGCCGAGCCATTGATGAACCTCAGGCGCAGCCGTTCGCCAGGCCGGAAAATGCCCGTCCAGTTGCTGTCGGGAGCCTGCCCGTTGAGCAAGTAGGTATAGGTGGCGCCGCTAACGTCGGCAAGATCCGTGGGGTTCATCTTCATTTCAGCCCACATTTTCCGATCCGCGACGGTGGCAGGCCAACCGTTCTTACTGACATCATCAATGAAGTCGCCGACGGTGCGTTTGTGCAGGTTGTAGTAACTGGATTGCTTCTTGAGTTTTTTCATGACCCGCTCGGGGTCTTCATCAGTCCAGTCGGACAGCATCACCACATAGTCGCGGTCGTAGCTGAAGGGGTCGGGGTCTTTGGCATCAATGACAATCGGCCCGTATACACCGACCTGCTCCTGAAAACCGGAGTGACTGTGATACCAGTACGTGCCGTTCTGTTTGACCTTGAACGAGTAAACGTACAAGCCGCCGGGTTCGATGCCGTGAAAGCTCAGGCCCGGCACACCGTCCATATTCACCGGCAGAATGATGCCGTGCCAATGGATCGAGGTGTTTTCTTTCAGCCGGTTCCTGACCCGCAACGTCACCGTATCACCTTCGCGCCAGCGCAATAGCGGGCCGGGGAGGCTGCCGTTAATGGTCATGGCGGTGTTGGGCGTCCCCGTGAAGTTCACCCCCATCTCACCGATGGATAGGTCGAAATCGGTGCCAGCAAGAACATTGGGCTGTCCGGGACTCGTAATCGCCCACACTGGGCTGCGCCACAGCCCGAAGCCGGCGAGAATTCCACCTGCCGCCAAGGCTTTCACGAACGTGCGTCTTGATGTTCTGGAATGCATCGAAGGTATCCAACTGTCAGAATCCGGGCAGGTGAATGCGCTGCCATAGGGCGGCTTGGACGTGCCTCAAGAGTACGTTGCCAACCGCCAATTGCTGAGCAAGATGCCATAGGCCAGCGTTGCGAGTGATTACATTTCCGTCAGGTTGGCAAAAAGGCAACCTAGCTTGCGCGGCGATTGAACAGCGTTTGTTATTTGGCAGCTCCGACGGGCGCCATGTGTTCCGCCCCAAGGGGTATCGTCAATTGCCGGGGTAATCCGCGATCACCCGATCAGTGCCGCTGTCAGTCAGACCTATCACCTGATACGGCTGTCTGGTCGA
The DNA here is from genome assembly GCF_056680355.1 of Pseudomonas sp. ASL8. Taxonomy (NCBI): domain Bacteria; kingdom Pseudomonadati; phylum Pseudomonadota; class Gammaproteobacteria; order Pseudomonadales; family Pseudomonadaceae; genus Pseudomonas; species Pseudomonas sp. ASL8. Next base: position 4,566,893 of record NZ_CM155278.1, read on the forward strand.
GTCATACTCCATGCCGGGCGAACCCGATACCATACCGGGCACCGCGACCCCAACGAGGTCGGGCTGATTCTTCAGATCGAGGATCTGTGCCACTGGCACATGCCCTTCGACGAACTTTCCGCCAATCATCGCGGTATGACACGAGGCCAGGCGCGGAGCCACGCCGAGGCGCTGTTTGACTTCACTCATGTTGGGTTCGACATGGTCGTGCACGCTAAAGCCATTGGCTTCAAGGTACTTGATCCACTCCTCGCAGCAGCCACAGTTAGGGTCGCGGTAGACGTCGATGACGTCAGCAGCTTGTGCTGCTCCGGTCATGAGTAGGGTCGCGAGCGCAGCGATGCGCAGTCTGGTATTCATAGGCATTCTCCTGTTCAAAAAAGAGCGATTACCGGCAGCAGCAACCACCGCCGTTCCCGCCACAACCTGAGGTTTTTTTACTGGCTACGCTTTCGGCTGTCGCCAGTTGTGCCGGATAGCCAGCGTCCTGCAGGGCTGCGAGCAGCGCATGGCTGTCCGAATCGCCGCTGACCTTCACCCGTCCGGATTGTAGATCCACTGCCACGTCACTGACGCCTTCAAGTGGGCGCAGCGCTTCGGTGACATGTTTGACGCATGAACCACAGCTCATGCCCTGGACTTGCAGTTCAACGGTTTTCATTGGTGACTCCTCACAACAGAATTGATTATGGAAAGACTGATGCATGAGGCTTTTCTGTGGCCTTGGCTTATCCTCAACCTTACTGCTATGGCAAGGTCAAGCGGCCCTTGTCACTCAATCAATCGACACCTGGCGCAGGCGCAAAGCGTTGAATACCACCGACGCCGAGCTCACGCTCATGGCCAGTGCCGCTATCAGTGGCGACAGAAGGTGACCGGTAAGCGGGTAGAACAAACCGGCGGCCAGCGGGATGCCCATAGCGTTGTAAAGGAAGGCGAAGGTCAGGTTCTGGTGCATGTTTCTCACCGTTGCTACTGACAGGCTACGAGCACGCAGGATGCCGAGCAGATCACCCTTGACCAGGGTGACCTGCGCGCTGTTCATCGCGACGTCAGTGCCAGTGCCCATCGCGATACCGACGTCGGCGCGAGCCAGTGCGGGGGCATCGTTAATGCCGTCGCCGGCCATCGCCACGCGGTGTCCTGCGTGTTGCAGAGCCGCGACCAGGCGTTCTTTGTCTTGCGGTTTGACCTCTCCATGCACCTCCTCGATACCTAGCTGGCGAGCTACCGAACGCGCAGTGGTAAGGCCGTCTCCAGTGGCCATGATGACCTTGACGCCGTCCGCCTGCAGACGCTCGACTGCCAGCTTCGTGGTGGGTTTGATGGGGTCGGCAACGGCCAGTAAACCCGCCAGGGCGCCATTGACTGCCAGGTACATGATGCTCGCGCCGTCGCCGCGCAGCGTCTCGGCCTGTGCCTGCAAACTCTCGGTGGAGACGCCGGCCTCCTGCATCAGTGCGGTATTGCCCAATGTCAGGCGGCGACCCTCGACCTGACCGCTGACACCAATGCCGGAGGCTGACTCAAAGGTTTCAGGCGGGCTCAGGGTCAGGCCTGCAGCGCGTGCCTGTTCGACGATAGCGTGGGCCAACGGATGCTCGCTGCCCTGATCGAGGCTCGCGGCCAGGCGCAGCACTTCATTCTGAGTAAATCCAGGTACAGCCTCGACGCTATGGAACGCTGGCCGCCCCTCAGTGAGAGTGCCCGTCTTGTCGACAATCAAGGTGTCGATCTTGCGCAGGTTCTCGATGGCGGCGGCATCGCGAAACAAGACGCCGCTGCCAGCGGCCTTGCCGGTGGCAACCATGACCGACATCGGCGTCGCCAGGCCCAGGGCACAGGGGCAGGCGATGATCATTACCGCTACAGCGTTGATCAGGCCGAACACCCAGCTTGGCTCGGGCCCCCATAGCCCCCAGCCGAGTAGAGTCAGCGCGGCAATGCTAATCACCACGATCACGAAGTAGCCGGCAATCACGTCTGCCAGACGTTGCATCGGTGCTTTTGAGCGTTGTGCCTGCACAACCATCTGCACGATCTGTGCGAGCAGGGTGGCCGACCCAATTTTCTGTGCCTGCATCACCAGGCTGCCGTGGGTGTTGAGGGTCGCGCCGATCAACGCGTCGCCAGGCCTCTTCATTATCGGTATTGGCTCACCGGTGAGCATTGACTCGTCCACAGCGCTTTCGCCTTGCAGTACCTGGCCGTCGACAGGCACTTTTTCGCCCGGACGCACACGTAATGTGTCACCGCTGTGTACGTGTGTCAGCGGGATGTCTTCTTCCGTGCCATCGGCATTGATCCGTCGGGCCGTTTTGGGTGCCAGTCCGAGCAGCGACTTGATGGCGGCCGAGGTTTGCGAGCGAGCCTTGAGCTCGAGCATCTGGCCGAGCAGGGTCAGTGAGATGATCACCGCCGCCGCCTCGAAGTACACGCCGATGCGGCCATCCATCATGAAGGTGCTGGGGAATGCGCCGGGGGCCAGAGTGGCGACGAGGCTGTAAAGGAAGGCCGCCGCCGTGCCGAGGCCAATCAGTGTCCACATATTCGGACTGCGCTGAACCACCGAACGCACGCCGCGCACATAAAACGGCCAGCCAGCCCACAGCACGACGGGTGTGGCCAGTCCCAGCTCAAGCCAGTTTTGTGTGGGGCCGTGGAACAGCACCAAGGCATGGCCGCCCATGGCCAGCACGGTGACGATCACTGTCAGTGGCAATGTCCACCAGAAGCGCCGGGTGAAGTTCTTGAGTTCGGGGTTCTCTTCTTCCTCGAGTTCGGGAATCACCGGCTCCAGGGTCATGCCGCACTTGGGGCAGGTGCCGGGGCCGATCTGGCGGATCTCCGGATGCATGGGACACGTGTATTCAGTGGTCGCTGCTAGCGGTGCTGTTGACGCCTGTTCGATTTCAGGTGCAGATGCTTGATAGCGCCCGGGCTCGGCCTTGAAAGTTGCTTGGCATTTCTGGCTGCAGAACCGGTAGGTTTGCCCTTCATATTGCGTACTGAACGGGCTGTCGTTACTGACGGCCATGCCACATACAGGGTCATGCGAGTCGACGGGGGAGGGCTCGGACTGCTGTATTGGGTTGTTCTCTTGGCGAAGCTCAGGGTTGCGCATGACCTAATTCCTGTTCGTGTCCTTGGTTGAGTCTGCAGTTTCTCCGTGATGGCTGTGACCACCGTGATGGTGCCCGAACACATGCATCAGTGGGCACAACAGCAAAATCATGTAAGGCAGCAGGCCCAACATATGACCGTAGTGTTCTCTGGCCAGATAGAACAGGGCGATCACCAGCAGCATGCCCAACGCTACGCCGGTTTTGCTCCTCCAAAATGTTGGAGGAGTATTAGCTGAGCGCGGTGAACTCATCATGGTCTTGAACTCCTGAGGGAGTGGTATTCCTTGGGACGTCTTGTCTTACAGGTTCGATGCACGACGGTTTCATCCTTGCCACGTTGGCCAGGGTGAAACCGCCGTTGCATTTACAACGCTACCTCGGGATCACTTGTTCATGGGCATCGCCATCATGCTCGACTGCTGATCCATCATTTTCATCATCATGTTCATCATGCCCATGCCGTCTTTGTTGCCGGACATGCCCATGCCATTACAGTTTTTCTGCATCATGCCCATGCTGTCTTTCATCGTCTTCATGTTCTCCTGCATGGCGGCCTGTCGCTCGGCAGGGGTTTTGGCGGCCGCTGCTTTGTCGTGTGCCGCCTGCATTTTGTGCATTTGCTCGGTCATGGCTTTGTTCTGCATGGGCATTTCACTTGATTGAGCTGGCGTGGTCGACAACGGCTCTGGCTGTGGTTCATCGGCGGCCGAGGCCATGAGTGGGCTGCTGACGAGCAGGGCAGCGAGGATCAATTTCAATGACATATGCATGACAATCTCCAAAGGGTGAGGGCAACACAGGTAATACAAAGCCGCGCCAGAGTGGCGCAGCCAAGAAGTGCGGCCGGAATTCGGCGCGCAGAAGGTCGGTCTAAATGTTGAAGCGGACGAAAATCAGGCGAGCGGGCGGTCTGGCGGGCGCAGGGTGCCGCAATGCAAGAAAGGCAAAAGCAGAGGGGGTGGCGGGGTAAAAAATCAGCAACGCAGGGATCAGTAACAGGAACGTCCAAATGGACAGGTCAGACAGTTGAAGAGGCGATGAGGGACTCACGGCAATCGCCGCATCGGCGCAGTGTTGGATACAGCCAAGGGTGTGGGCGTCGTGGCTATCGTCATCTTGCGCGGTGTTGAGCGAGGCATGGGTTGTCGCGGGAGTGTGGCTCGGCTGTGTCAGGCATCCCTGTGTCGCGGCCATACCAAACGCTAACACCCACAGCACGATGGCGAGGCGTATGAACGCTGGTTGGTGGTGGCGAAACCAGAACATACAGCGTCTCCAGCACTGATTGACGGGTGTTGATCTTTTAAAAATATCAGCACCTCAAGGCGCCGCGATTGATCCACATCAACGTATGCAACCGGATGTCGGTTCTTGTGCTGTGGCCAAATCGTAAGGTCAACGTCGACCTTTCGAATTTTTACCCCTCTTTACCGTTCCTTGCTATCAGTTTTTTGGGCGCAACTCTTTCATCGTCCATGTGTATTAAGGGGGCATTGAGTGCAAAGTGGTCACAGTGACGTTATCCAGACAATTAATAGTTCGTCGCGATCAATCGGACATCGATTTCTGTGTCTTACCGTGACGAGCTAACAGGACTTGGCCATCCCAATCCATATCTGCCGTACCTTCGCTTCGAGATAGCTGCCGCGCATCGTCAAAAGCGGTAGCTAGTGTGCTGCGTGGTGCATTCACATCGGGCTGTGTCGACGTCAACGTGACGAGGGATAGGGGATGATAGAAGCGCTCCTCCACAACTGAACCCATCCAGAGCGGTGAAGTACGTCCATTCGTGAGCTCGAAATCGACGACCCACACTCGAAGTACGAGGCGTGAGCTGGTAAGTGCACCACCACTATACGGTCGAACGAGCGTCAGACTGGGGAGGCGACCACTGGCGAAAAGTGGGATTACCGGAAGAACTGCCGAGTCGGTCTGGACGGAAAGCCAATTCAGGGCATTCAGCGGTGTCCAGTCCGCCGAGTTGCGCCACCCGGTGCGCTGCAGGACATCTTGCAAGTCCTTCAGATCACCGGCCCACTGGAACGTCAGGGGCTCATTTGTCTCGCCAGTGAGATCAATACGCCGCACCGGCAGTTGCTGCCAATCTGACGCCCACCAATCGCTGGCGGTCATGGACGGAGTTCTTACCTTGACAGCATATCGGTCGCTGTCGGTCGCATGGCTGCGATAAATATTGAGTCCTCCGGCGAGAATCAGTGCTGAACATCCGGCGGCGAGTAGGCCCTTTGGCTCAATGCGTCCGGCTTGGCGCCCCAGGTAGGACAGACCGAGCAGCGCCAGCCACGCGGATCCAAATGCCAGCCCCCCGAGCACGTCGGAAAGCCAATGTGCACCAAGGTAGAGGCGCGAGAATGCAATCAGAAATATCAGGGTTGCCGCGCCGAGAGCGACCACGAGGCGCCATGCCGGGCGGATCTCACGCGCGATGAGAAATGCGAGGAAACCGTAGAGCACGACATTGACCGTGCTATGGCCGCTGGGGAAGGAAAACGCGCTCCACCCTGGGTAGAGAAGCTCACCGGGTCGAGTTCGATGCAGCGCAACTTTTATGACAGTGTTAAGAACCGAAGCACCGGTAATCGCAACCAGCCAATAGGCAGCTGTACGCCAAGCACGTTTCCACATTAGCCACAGCAAGACAACAATCGTGACCGCCATCACGACCTTGGTGTCGCCGAGCTCTGTAATAGCGATCATCACCGCATCGCCTGGCGCTGTACGAAGATCCTGAAGCGCGCGGTATATCGCGCTGTCTGCGAGCAGCAAGGGGTCACCGGTGATGACATCTTCAAGGATGCCAAGGAAGAGCCAAGCTGCACCGACGAGAAGTACAGCCGACAATGCGAGAGTACGTGCTTCGGGCCGCGAAGGATCAAGTAAATGGTTGAGGCTGCGGCTCAGCCGGGTGTCGTGGGTACCAGCCCAGCGCTGCAGCTGCCCTAGTGCGTCGATGAAGTAAGGCACGCCGCGACGCAACGTCAAACGCACGATATGCAGGAGCGCCCAGCCCGTTGCGAGTAGAACGACCAGCAGGATCGCGAGCGGCTTTGCGGTTGTGCCGAGTATGCTGAACGCCGCACCTAAGAGTACACCGGACAAGATATGCGAGGGTGCCCACGCGAGCGCCGAGACAACATTGACGGCATAGAACCGACTGACCGCCATTCCCAGAATGCCTGCGAAGAGCGGAATAAAGGCGCGGACGCCCGGTATGAAGCGCGCGAGAAACACACTTTTGGCGCCGTGACGCTTGAAGAAGTCCTCGCTGCGCTGAATCAGTTCAGGGTGGCGGTTAAATGGCCAGAAACCAAGAATCTCGCGGTGGTATCGATGCCCGAGCCAGAACGAAAGACCATCACCAGCGACGGCACCTAAAGTGGCGGCGACCAGCAACGGCCAGAGCAATAACACGCCACTCGGCACCAAGGCGCTGAGCGCGAGGATCACGGCAGTGCCGGGAACGACAGCGCCGATAATCGGGATTGACTCGGAAAGTGCCAGAAGAAACACCGCCAGATAGGCAACATGCGGATTCACCGTGAGGAACTCGATGATCGATGAGACCAGGGACGTCATCATTCGTGGGCTGCCTATAGAGTACCGGTGATGAAGCAATCATGGTGCGTACCTTCCCGATAGGTCGCAGAACCATTATGAAGCCGGTACAACGGCAGCGGGAAAATCCTCGGTGAGTTTTTTAAAGCGCCCAATTGGCTTCAGAGAGCAAGTGTCGTGTCGAGCATTTTTCATTTTAGACCAAGCCCATCTCAAGGGGAGGACGACCATACAACGTCGTCATCAGTGACGATGAGCGCCGTACGCGGAAAATGTACATGCGAGATAGGATGTCGGGCTCACACAAAACGCTGCCAAACGCCAACTCGACGGTATCGCACTGCTCCACAAGCCGTTTAGCCGTACATTTCTTCAGCGTTGCGGGCCTTGGCGGCGAAGGACACCAGCACTACCAATACACCGGCCAGTACTAACGATGAACCAACGGTGCCAAAATCCAGACCGCCTTTTTCGTGAGACTTGGTCAGGAAGTCGCCGAGTGTCGCGCCGAATGGTCGGGTCAGAACAAAGGCCAACCAGAAGAGCAGCACGGTGGAAATCCGCGTGTAGAACTTGGCCAGCACCACTGCGGCAATCGCCGACCCGATCAGCAGTGCGCCGCCAGCAAAGCCCAGGCCGGAGTCATCCGCCAGGTAATCGCCTAACGCTGTGCCCACCGTGTTGGAAATCAGAATGGCTGCCCAATAGAACAGCTCGCCCTTAGTGGTGTGGATGTTGTTCACCGACAGGGTTTTTTCGCTCAAGCGCCAGACGGCAAAAATCGCGATTAACAGGCTGATCAGAATCAGCGAACCGGACGCATAGCCCAGGCCCAGGGTGCGATCCATAAAGTCTGACATGGTGGTGCCTGCGGTACTGGTGGAGAGAATAACGATCCAGTACAACACAGGATTATAAACTTTCGAAAACAGCTGCAAGCCAAGTGTAATCAGGAAGGCGCTTATTAGGATCAGTGAGCTGATCGCATACCCCACATTCAGAGTCATCGACAGTAAATCGCCGGCGGTCTCGCCGAGGGTGGTGGCGCAGATTTTCATCACCCAGAACGCCAGGGTTATTTCCGGCAGCTTGTTCAGACTGATAGGGGTGCTCATAGGGGGGGGCTCCTGAAATCGGATTAGAACTATGAAGTACAACGTCTTAAAAACTCGCCGTTCGTCCTGGATTCACATGCATCCACTGTGGACAACAGGTCTATGTTATGAGGGCAACGATCAAGCTATAGCGCGATGTATAGGCGGGCACACCTTACGCTGTAAAAGGTAAAAATTCCGTCAAAGCCAAATCAGAATTAAATTCATTAAGTGACTCGCCCCTGACGTAAGAGGCAGGCCTGAGTGTCTATTTTTGCTGAAGAGATCCCCAGCGAATATTTAGGCCGGGTGAGTGGGGTGTTAATGGACTTTTATGGGTAAATTGATTGTAGATTTTGACTCTTCGATGATCGTTCGCGTAACCACCCATCGCTGAAACTGTCCCGCTTTGAATATGATCCAGGTAACGGAATAATTTTCGTGGTGGAATGAAGCTGATCTTATAGTTCAGCGCTACCATTCTGTCTTGTAACTCATAACCGGGATTACGCTCGTCCATTTGAAAGTGCAATCCGTGCTGTTTAATCAGACGCACATTCCACAGGGTGCAGAAGCTTTTCAAGTGAGTTTCTCTGAACGGTTTCGGCGCCCTTGCTTTGAAGCCCATGGCTAAAAAGCTCCGCCGGGTGTAGTGCTTGAAAAACCGTGAAAACAGACGCCAGGCCGATCGCGTAATACCTCGATTCAACTGCTCCAGACATCCTACAGCTGCTATTTTGTATGGGTCAGCGCACTGGTCGAGCATTACGGTGAAAATAGTTGGATCGTAAATAAAAGTATCGGTGTGCAACAGAAACAAATACTCGGTTTTAACGTGATCCAAAGCAAGATCCAACGCTCGGCCATGAGCTACGTTTCCTGCTTCAGGGGTGTCTATTTTACGTTCAATCAGGTTGATCCAATTCAGTGTGCGCAGGTATTCGCTGCTCGCATCACCCGAATTGTTATCTACCACAAAAATAGGAACGCCTGTCTCCTGCAATCCATCGCGCAGCAGCTCCAGACAAGCCTTGGTGAGTTCAAGTGATTTATAATTAACCAGCACAATACTGTAGTTTGCTTTAGTCGGAAGTGAGCATGTCATAAGTACTTTGACCTCGATTACTTACTGCTTTTGTGGCCGAAAAATGGTATTTCAATGTCGATAGCCCGGGCCGGATGGAATACTCCTCGGCCCAATGCATCTATCGTCGTCACCACGTCGAGTTCTGCCGTCACATGGCAAGCAAACCCTCAACTCACCTCTGGTTCCAGACGTTGCCCCACTGCATCCCATGACGCTTCAAGCACATGGCGACCCAGTTGAATAAATGGGCGGCTCATTGTCAGTTCAAGCGCTCAACATCGTGGCTAACCGCTTTCTGTACAATCACTACGGCCTCTTTATGTTCGGCTTGCTGGTAGTGCTTCATCGAGACCTCGCGTGCGGCATCCATCCGTGCCACGACCCGGTCTCCACCACCTTAAGCCAACGCAGCTACAGAGGCACTCATCAGGCTAACGATCAAAAGAGCTTTAAGGGTTTTCATTAGGAAATCTCCACTGTTCAGGTAATGCCAGCTCGAAGGTGGCTGGCATAAGCTTCAGGCTTGTGCTCATCCTAGAGCCGACACCCTTACAGGCTGTTCCCCTGTTCATAAATTTTTTGACAGGATTTTTTTCGATTTTAATAAGCTGGAAATGCTCCGGACTACGTTGATAGTCAACATCTCCCGCATTCCTGCAAACGAACAGGTACCGCATCCCCTATGGCGATATATGACCGATATCCATGCGGATATGGGCTTGCCATGAGCATCAAGTTCAGGGTTGCCTGAAACTGGCTTACCGGTAAGAAATCGAAAGGGTTATTGGGATATTTCCCACGAGAACAAAAAATTCCCAGCTCTCGAGTGAGCTGATCGAGTTGTTGGGTGTTTCCGTCAGCAGCATGGCTGAAGGCGGTGGTGACTAGGTAATGGCCCGCATGGACGCGGCGCGATCAATACTCAGTCCGAGTATGCCCATGCCGTGGTCAGCAGCCAGAAAACCGCCGCAGGCAACGCCGCGCGCTCAAACTGACAGCGCTTTACCCACCAGGTCGATCTGGCACCCTGGTTGCGCGTCCTGCACCTGTAACGTCATGTCATGCAGGCGGGCAACCGCAGATACCATGCTTAAGCCTAGTCCGTTGCCCGCCATGTGGCGGCTGGACTCTGAGCGGTACAGTCGGCGGAACACGGCTTCGCGTTCAGCCTGAGGAATGCCAGGCCCATTGTCTTTGACTCGGATCCCGCTATGGGTTGCGTCAGCAACCACGGTGACCTGAACGCGGCCTCCATAGGGTGAGAACTTGATGGCGTTGTCGAGCAGGTTACAGGCGGCATCGAACAGCAACTGTGGATCCCCTGACAGGTTCGCCGGTTTTTTGCTGGGAACCAGTTCCAACGTCATGCCGCGCTCTTCGGCTAGCGGCTCGAACAACTCCGTGGCATCTGCCGCGATCCGGTTCAGGTCGACCATAGCGAAGTTGCTGCGTCGGGCGCTGCTTTCGATTTCGGAGATGCGCAGCAGCGCTCGAAATGTCTGCAAAAGCCCCATGGCCTCTTCAATGGCTGAGTCGATGGCCGCCGCATATTCGTCCTTGCTCAGGCTGCGTCGCTGGGCGCGTTCAAGTCCGGCGATCAGGCGGGTAAGGGGGGTACGCAGATCGTGGGCGATGTCGTCACAGACACCCTTGACTTCACTCATCAGCCGTTCGAGTTCATCGAGCATGCCGTTGACGACGCTAGCGATACGGTCAATGTCATCTCGGTTACCGCGAGTCGGCAAACGCTTGCTGAGATCGCCCTCTATGATCCGTTCTATCGAACGACTAAGGGCGTCCAGCCGGCGTCTGGCGGAATAGCCAAGGGCGATCGCTCCTAGCAGGCCGACCACCACCAGCAGCGCGCCCCCAGAGATCAACGCATTAATCAACAGCTCATCGAATTCATGAATATCGTAGATGTCTTGAGCCACCAGCAGTTTTTGCCCGTTTTCCAATGGGTGAACCATGAAACGAATGGGACGACTGTGTTCGTTCTGCTTATGCCATACGAACTGATAGGCTCTGTCGTAACGGTTGAAATCGGGCAACGCCTGGATCGCACCCGCTATCAGCTGGTCATCGGCGCTAAATAAGGCGTGTGGAGTACGACTCTCTATGTCCTGTTCGGTATGCTGACGGATTTCCTGTTGTCGCAATGCAGGCGCTTGTCGGCTGCGGATGTCGATCTGGTGGTACAGCGATGCGTCGACTTCTGACTTCAAATAACCGGTAGTCTGCCAATATATGTAGCCAAACAGGGCAAGGAACGAACAGCCGAACAGCGCCAGAAACATGAGCGCGGTACGAAAGCTGATGGTGCGCGGTATTTCACGCAGGTGAACGGAGAACATAGCCGGCTCCGCGAATGGTATGGATCATCTGTTCTTCGCCTTCGGCATCGATCTTGCGGCGCAAGCGCCCTATATGTACCTCAATCACGTTGGTGCGTTCGTCGTAGCTGTAATTCCAGACCGCTTCGAACATCATCGTGCGAGTCACCACTTGGCCTGCATGCTGAACCAGGTATTCAAGCAGGGCGTACTCCCGGGGAAGCAGGTCGATCTGCCTATCACCTCGGCGCACGGTGCGACGTAATAGGTCAAGATCAAGATTGGCGACCCGTAGACGACTTTCCCGCTCTTGGCCCGGTTGCGCGATTCGCCGTCGGCTCAGGGCATCCAGACGCGCGGTCAACTCGATGAACTCGAATGGCTTGGTCAGGTAATCATCACCGCCAGCACGTAAGCCGCGAACCCGCTCGTCGAGTGCGCTCAGCGCACTGAGAATCAGCACCGGCGTTGCGATACCTGATGCGCGCAAGGCGGTGAGCATGCCTAGTCCATCGAGGGCGCCGGGAAGCATACGATCCAGGACGATAATGTCGAACGTGTCGCCAATGGCTTTTAACAGGCCGTCGCGACCGTTGTTGGAGCAGGTCACGTCAAAGCCATGATCCTGCAAGGCGGCTTCGATCTCGCGGGCAGTGGTGGGGTCATCCTCGACGACTAGAACATGGGTCATGAGCGTTGCAAAGGCCTCGGTTGGGCGAACAGATGGGGCGTGGAGCTGGCCCTCGACCCTTTCAGTGGCATCATAGTGTGCCAAACCGAAGTAAACGCACAGGTCGCGTGAACATGAAAGAAAGTTTAGGTTCGCTATCGGAGGGCTGCGTGTGCGCATCCTGGTAATTGAAGACGATGCTCGCGCGTCGGCTTATCTGTTACGCGGTTTGAGTGAAAGCGGTCATATCGTCGATGTCGCCGAAGAAGGCCGACAAGGCTTGGCGATGGCGCTCGAGGATTTGTATGACGTGCTTGTCGTCGATCGCAAGTTGCCGGGAATGGATGGCCTGGCGCTTGTGCGTGAATTACGCCGCCGGCAGTTGCACACCCCGATACTGATGCTAAGCGCGCTGGCCTCGACCTCTCAACGGGTCGAAGGTCTGCAGGCCGGATGCGATGACTATCTTGCCAAACCCTATGCCTTTATTGAAGTGCTGGCTCGACTGGACGCCTTGCTGCGGACACGGGATCAAGTTCCTGACCCTTCACGAACACTCCGTGCCGGGGAGCTTCATCTCGATTGTGCTACACGTCAGGCAACTCGCCAGGGGCGTACCATCGCACTAGCCTATCGGGAAACCTTGATATTGGAAAAGCTGATGCGCCACAGCGGTGAGATCGTGACCCGCAGCATGCTCCTGGAGAGCGCCTGGGATTACGAGTTTGACCCTAACGACAATGTGATCGATAAGCATATTTATCGCTTGCGCCGCAAACTCGACGAAGGTTTTTCCGGTTCGTTGATACAGACCGTGCCAAGCGCAGGGTATCGTCTGGAGGTCGACGCTAAATCTCCTCGTGAGGCCGAGTCTGAGGGCTAGAGCGGCCTTGGTTAAAATAAACCCTGAGGAAGCGCTATCCAGCGAAACGTCGTACAGGTTCAGTGCGCGGCATGTTGGCTAGGGTGAAAAGCGGACGCATTGGTGTAGTCATTGAGCAGCATGACAAGTCGCTGCTGACCCCGAAAGTGAAGGTGTTTTTTTCGGCTCAATCCGGAATGCCAATTGAGCAAACCATAGTGGATCTGGCGAAGCGGGTAGGGGAGGACAGAATTATCAGTCGCGAGAAAGTTGAAGATTGGGGTTTCAAAGGCATCGACGAACTGTGGTCAGGCCTGGAAGCCAGCAAGACCTCATATTTCGACCCCAAGTAGTATCACACTCAGGCAGGGATCGATTAAAGGATAACGTTGTGAACGTGAGTCTCCGCAGCTCGGCCGCCATCCCATGCGGCCATCTGGCTATATCGTTGCGCCTTTGCACGACTACCGCACGTAGCCATTGCGCACCAACGCCGCCGATGACTTTTCGATGTATCGATGAAAAGCCAGGTACACCCCTCACACTTTTTGAGTTTCACAACCAAATTTCTGCTCAGCAGCTCGTTCAGGCTTAACGCTAGCCGCTGTGGGATGGTCTTTAAGCCGTTTGAAACGGCTACCCAGTGGGCAATGCCGATGTCGTTCCGTTTTAGCGAGGCGCTGGAGATGGCATCCTGAATCGATACCTCAACAATTCTCCAGTCTTCGAGCGATGGTTCATGTCTTTGCGAGACTGCTGAAAAAACTTGGTAAACGGTCTCCCGCCATTGCACTAGATCGATCAAGGCTTGCTTCGCTTGGAACGGTGCGTTCGCGGCAATTAAAGAGATCGCTTGAGCCTCGGCCGAGTCAATTATCGCTGCTGCTAGACTCCACTCCACTACTGAGGCGTAGCTTGTCAGGCGATTGTGATTCCCCGTTCTTCCGCAAAAATCCACGGTATTGAGAAAATCGAGAAGACGATCACCCGCAACAAACGCTGTTTTAGACCATGTGTAAGAAAACATATGTCATCTCATTGTTGTGGAGCTGATTTCCATCCCTGGACGCGAGCTAGTGCTCACAAGGTCTCTACGCAATGGCGTCAACACTCCGTGCAGCCTAGCTGGTTTTCTGCGAACACTACGAGCAGGCGGGGCCTCGAAGCGTGCCACGACCCCAGACTGATCGCAACGATTGCCACCAAAGGGCATTGCGTCAATCTCCGCTCGTGTCTATAAAGCTGCACTTAATTCCGCTCAAAAAAGGCGTCGTAATGAGTACAGGACTGACTGAGCAAGAAATGCGAAACGCTTTGGGGCTTGAGATCAAAGTCGAGGCTGCGCCAGAGGAGCCAGAGCAAACTCCGGTCTTGCCGCCTGTGGCACCACAGAGACCTAAAAAACGAGCTTCCACTGGGCTTCGCGTTACCCTTAGGGTGACACGTGAGTTTGAAGGCGAAGAGAGTCTCTTCGTTCACGATGCAAATACATTGAGTCGTTTCGACGCCGAGCAGCTAGCCCGAAAAGCAGCGACCAAAGAGAAGTATAGATTTTTCGAGTTGGTCTCCATTGGTGCTATCGAGTAAATACCCAGCAGAGGCATTTGGTTGATTTTGTCAAGAGGCCGTTAGGCAGTTTGCGCATTCTGAAATAGGGGGATACGGCGCCCTTATCGCATAAATGGCCTTTTCCTGCGTAACCGTCCGCCCAACACACCTTCCCGACCTCAACACTTAGGGCAATGATGCCAAATCAATCCAAAGCGGACACCTGAAATGCCCATGCTGGCACAGTCGCATTAGTTTTGGCTAAGGTCAGTTATCCCACCATGCGTCTCTAAGCGTGTTTGCCTGCGATAAAAAGCGTGAATAGCCCACACCACCCCTACGAATAGCAACCCTGTCCCAAGCGCTTCCATAGGAGAGGGCCAGCGTTGGTTGATGAGCAGGCCCATCGTAGTTGCATAAATGGTTTCGCTGGCGATCAATTGCCCGCTTAGAGCCAGAGGTAGACGCCGAGTTGCGATTGACCATGCCCAGGCACCTGCAAGGGTGGCCCCTAACCCCTGAATTAACCCACAGACTATTAGCGCCTGAGTACCTGCTAACCCGCTCGGATGGCTAGCGAAGTGGGACAGTTTCAAGTACAGCCCAACTGGGATGAAGGCCAGCATTTCGACGCTGCACATGAATATCAGCATGGCTGACCACAACATGGGAGATATGCTTGGGCGTTGAGCCAAAGCACTTTCATTTAACAATCCAAAACCAGTCCAAAATCCAATTGCCATTAACGATGCGAGCAGCCCAAGCAGTATCGAACCGGTCGGGAGCACCACCGTTGCGCTGCTAAAATCAAACACGCTCAGGTTGACCAAACTTATGCCCAATGCCGCCACCAACAGTGGCCCGGCAATGGCGCGCCAGGGCACGCTGGAGCTTCGCATGTTGCCGGCAATCGCGAGCACGATCGGTACTGACCCCATCATCACCGGAGGGATCACCGGCCCAGCTGCCAAGACCGCAGTGGTAATCAGAAAGAAGTAACCGATGTATCCCAAGAAGCCCAGCAGTGCGGCGCAGGCCCAGTCGCTCAGTCGCAATTGCCGCACTTCGCTACGGTAAACAAACAGCACTAGCAGGCTACCTAAACCGGCAAAGGCATAGCTCACCACAGCCAGATCAAAAAGGCTGTAATCGCCGACCAGCCCCGGAAATATGTAGAGCAGCGACCAGGAAAAAGTGGCGGCAATGGCCGCTAATAAGCCTAGGGTCATACGCTCTGCTCCTGCTGGCCCTGCTTCCGGATCCAGCAATGAGCTACGTGCCGGGCAGTGTCGAATACCCGCACGTCCTGGCCCATGGCGCCGCTGACAAAACTGCCCTCCAGCAAGATAAACAGCCCCTCAGCAACTACGTCAGGGTCGCTTATACCGGCGCTCATGGCCAATGCAGTAAGATTTTCGCGTATCCCTTGCTTATGCCTGCTCACTGCCAAATGCACAGGGTGGCTAAACTGGGGAAATTCAGCCGCGCTGTTGACGAACAGGCACCCGCGCCCGCTATCTTGCAAAAGAAAGCGTTGATACAAATCGAAAAACGCGAGCATGCCACTGACCGGGTCAGGATGCCCTGCCAAGGTGCGCGCTACCTCTTCACGCCAGCGTCGGTCACGCTCCTCAAGGCAAGCGACTATCAGCGCATCCTTGGAGGGGAAATGGCTGTAGAGCGTCATCTTGGTAACACCCGCCATCGCGGCGATGGCCATCACACCAGTAATGTATATACCTTGTGACAGAAACAGCTTCAGCGCTGAGTCAATCAAGCGCTCACGGGTATTGTCCAATTTAAGGCACTCCGGCATCGTGACGGACTTTACTATACTGACCGGTAAGATTGAGGTGCATCCAAATACGACCTAAATCATGGCCGTTACGACACAGACCGCAGCATGCCAACGCAGCAGTAAATCGTAGGATTTGGCCAATCAGGAAGTTCGCTACGCTAGCTAAGCGCCCCCTGCACCCGCGTGGTTAAACGGACGCCCATTTATGCGGCAGCAGCTCGGTAATTTCACTCGCCCGCTGCGTCGGCAGGCGCGTAAGGATGTCCTTCAAATAGGCATATGGATCATGGCCGTTGAGCCGCGCCGACTGAATCAAACTCATGATCGCCGCTGCACGTTTGCTGCTGCGTAACGAGCCTGCAAACAGCCAGTTTGATCGCCCCAAAGCCCACGGCCTGATCTGGTTTTCACAGGCGTTGTTGTCTATGGGTACAGCACCGTCCTCGAGATACCGAGTCAGTGCCATCCAGCGCTTGAGGCTGTAATCCAGAGCTTTAGTGAAGCAGATCCTTCGGACACAAGATCGCGCTGAGCTAGCATCCAGGCGTGCAATGTGTTGAGGATGGGCGCCGCTTTTTCCTGCCGTATTCGCCAGCGATCTTCGTCGGTCATTTCCCGTGCTTGCCGCTCTATTTCGTACAGCCCGCCAATGGAGTGCAGTGCTTGTTCGGCCAATTGGCTTTTGTTCGTCGCGTGCAGATCGAAGAACTTGCGGCGGGCGTGGGCCATGCAGCTGATTTTGGTGATTCCTTGCTGGAAGCTTGCTTTGTAACCGGCAAAATCATCGCACACCAGCTTGCCGTTCCACTGACCAAGGAAGTTGCGGGCATACTCGCCCGCGCGGCTAGGACTGAAGTCGTAAACGACTGCCTTGATCGCTGAATATGGCGTGGTGCAATAGGCCCAGACGTAAGCGCGGTGGGTTTTCTTCTGGCCCGGCGCGAGCATCTGCACCGGCGTTTCGTCAGCGTGGATCACGCCTTGAGCAAGTACGATCTCGCGTAGCGCGTCGACCAAGGGTTGGAGTTGCACGCCGGTTTGGCCGACCCACTGCGCCAGTGTCGAGCGGGCGATTGTCAAGCCGGTGCGGGCAAAGATTTTCTCCTGGCGATACAGCGGCAAAATCGTCCGCACATCCTCGATCCCTCCTGTCGAATTTTCAGTACCGAGATTGACCGCAAGCTGCCTTCGGCGTTAACTGTATATCCGTACAGCACAATCAGCGCAAGGCATGCACCATGAGCGTCACCATCCTCGGCCCCCTGGCAGAGGGGGGAGCCCGACTTCCCCTTTACTCTTTCAAAGTCCCTGCGGGTTTCCCGTCGCCTGCTGCCGATCACATTGAGCAGCACATCTCCCTCGACGAACTTTTGGATATCCGGGCGCCGCATATTTATCTGGTGCGTATTGAGGGTAGCAGCATGGAGGGCGCTGGAATCTTCGACGGTGACATGGTTGTGGTTGATCGATCCATCACCGCCGAGCACGGACACATCGTGATTGCCGCCGTAAACTGCGAACCAGTATGCAAGCGTCTTAGCAAGCGTGGGCCCAACATCATCTTGATGTCCGAAAATACGGGCTATCCGCCGCGCTACATCCTTGAAGGCGATGAACTGGTCATTTGGGGTGTAGTGACATTCAGTGTGCGCGCTCATGACCCTAAAGGCTGAACCTGCCTTCGCGCTGATCGATTGCAACAGTTTCTATGCTAGCTGTGAGCGAGTATTTCGGCCTGACCTGGCGAAGACCCCCATCGTCGTATTGAGCAACAACGACGGCTGCGTGATCGCTCGCAGCTACGACGCGAAACAGCACGTCAAAATGGGAGCTCCGTACTTCCAGATTAAGCACACCCTCAAGCAGCATGGCATCGCGGCGTTCTCCTCGAACTATGCGCTGTATGGCGATATGAGCCAGCGTGTGATGAGCGTGATCGAATCGCTAGTGCCTGCTGTTGAGGTCTACAGCATTGATGAAGCTTTTGCAGACCTAGCAGGTGTCCCAGGTGATCTTGAGACGCTCGGACGCCGCATACGCGCTCAGGTTTATCGAAGCACCGGCATCCCCGTTGGCGTTGGTATCGCCCGCACGAAGACGCTTAGCAAACTGGCTAATCATGCAGCCAAAAAATGGCAGGTGCAGAGCGGTGGTGTCGTCGATCTTCGCGATCAAACCAAGCGGGATTGGGTACTCAAGAAATGCTCGGTCTCAGATGTGTGGGGTGTCGGACGCAAGATGACTCTTCACTTGGAAGGTATGGGGATCAAGACAGCCTGGGATCTATCCAAAACTGATCCGTGGATGCTGCGCAAGAAATTCAGCGTGGTGATCGAGAAGACAGCGCGCGAGCTAGCCGGTACGCCATGCTTGGAACTCGATGAGCCTGACCCACCCAAGCAAGAAATTTGCTGCAGCCGGATGTTCGGCAAGCGTTTGACCGAGATCGCACCGATCAAGGAAGCTGTCGCCACCTACATGATGCGGGCCACGGAAAAACTCCGCGCGCAGCAATCGCTGTGCAAGAAAATCCGGGTGAGCATCCGTACCGGGATGTTTAATCCCGATGAAGCGAAATACGCCAATGGTGTGCTGGTGGAGTTGCCGTACCCAACTGATGACGTTCGTTTGATGACAAAGGCAGCGGTGGAAGCGGTAGACCGAGTTTTCAGGCCCGGTTTCAAATACAGCAAGGCCGAGGTGCTTTTGCTCAACCTTTGCCAAAAAGGCGAATACACGGATGACCTTTTTTCGATCTCTCAGCCCTCAGCGACTGAGAAAGTGATGGGCGTGTTGGACGCTATAAATGGCAGGTGGGGTAGGGGGACGATGCGCTTGGCGAGCGTGCCTGTGGATCCGGACTGGGGTATGCGGCGGGAGATGATGAGTCAGAGTTTCACTACGCGGGTTGATCAGCTTTGGACGGTATATTGCAAATGACAGAATAGTTAATTCTGCGCTTAAGCGTGATCGTACTTTCAGTACATTATTGATTATATTGAAATCTTTAGATTTTGCCATTGGAATGGCTGGCAATCTTAGTGTCAGTGGTATTTTAGATTGCTCCGCGCTCCCTCCAGTCGACAAAACCCCACCATCCAAGAAAAATTTAGATAGCCAGAAAAGAAATTCACAATGATTTTTTCAGAGAGTCGACGTCAGACATATGGTCTACTTTACTTCTGAAATATGATAGCCTTGTGCTATCTGAGTGATGCCGATAATCGAAATATGCTTCATGGAGTGAGCATGATAGACCCGAGTTCCCTTAGCAGGATATACAAACAGTATGGCTTTGAATCGGCCAAATGTAGAGAAGATGGTGTATATGTTTTCACCATCAGGTCGGGCCACTTTCATAATGCCGATATTGTAAATATAGGCGGCAATGGAGATGAAGAGAAGGTATTTGATGAGTTTAAAAAGTCTGGTTATGCTTGCAAAATACGACGCTATAAAGATACGGAGTCTGTAGAGCACGAGCTATTTAAAGGTTTTTTTTCCGTTGAGTCGACCAAATCAAGACTTGATAAGGAGTATGAGAAGCATGCGGATGCGATTACAAAAATTCATTCTGATGAGGGAACTTATTCCTACATAAATTCAGATTACACGATTAATGAGAAGCCCGGCGAAAGTGATGTGGTGCTAGAGATTTATTCCCGTCTTTCGATTAAGAAACCGGTGCTTTTTTTAGTTGAGGCAGCTGCCGGATTTGGAAAGACTTGTACTGCATTCGAACTTCTTAAAAAAATTACGTCATGCTCCACTGATAAAGTCCCACTTTTTAGTGAACTATCTCGAAATCGGCAAGCAAAAATTTTCCGCTATGTTCTACTTGATGAAATTGATCGTAGCTTTCCACTCCTTAGTTCTGCACTCGTAAGATCTGAAATTCAAAATGGGAATGTCCCCGTGATCCTTGATGGGTTTGATGAGTTACTTCATCAAAGTAAAAACAAAGAGGGTGACGGATATGACAATACTGAACCAATGCTCGAGACTATAGGTGAATTATTAAAAAAGTTTGCGAAAGTTGTGCTTACCACGCGCCGAACCGCTATTTTTGATGGCGATGAGTTCCACAGTTGGGTGGAGAAGCATAATGAGGATTTCGAGATCTATAGAATTAGGATCAGTGAGCCAACAATAAACGAATGGATTCCAGCTAATCGGCTTGAGGATCTTAGGGCTTTGAATTTCCCTATTGAGCGCCTCAATAATCCAGTATTGCTTTCATATATAAGATGTATTACTGATCAGCAGTTTTTAGAGGCGGTTGAATCTCCAGACTTAATTGTAGATAAATATTTTAATTCTATGTTGGAACGTGAGCGCAAACGCCAAGATCTGAGGGTGTTACCTAGCGATCAATACAAGATTCTGAAACATATTGCTAAGGATATGATGGCCTTAGATTATACCTCGGAATCGAGGGAATATATTTCAGAAATTATTTCTGACGAATTTGGCGAGTTGCTTGATAGCACGCGTAAACAATATCCTGCGGATGAGAGACCAACGCTAGATGAGCTAGTAACAAAGCTAGCAGGGCATGCGCTGCTGGATAGGAGCTCAGAAGATGGCCAGGGTATCGGTTTCGTAAATGAGTTCGTGTTAGGTAATTTTTGCTCGGAGCTAATTACGGATGATGTTACCGGAGAGTGGGTTGGGAATGCTAGATTCGTCGAGCCCTCAGTAGTAGCTACTTTGCCTCGATCTCAAATTCGACGTGAAACCTTCTGGCAAGCTGTGAAATTTTTTCTGGAATTCTTGCCTGCAAATGAAAAACTTTCGTTCACAATTAGCTTGACTGGAAGCGCTGATATAGAGCTTTTCGATAGTGCTGTAGAAAGTCTCGAAATTAGCAATGTCGAACTCGGCAAGGTGCGGTTAATTAAAAATTATCTTTTTATTGGCTGTGCTTTTACTAATGTTGCGTTCAATGCGTCTAATCTACAAAATGTAACATTTGTAAATTGTAAGTTCTATGGATGCTTCGTAAAAAATGAAGGTGTATGTGGTGATATTTTCGTTCCAGGCTGCCATAGCGATACTGAGGGGTTCTTAGGTCGGTTATCTCGAGCCAATGAAGTCGCCGAGCTGTTGCCTGATCTACATGAGTCGGTCAAAGCTCAAATATATGTCCTTGAGAAATTTTGGCCAAGGGGGCGCCCTACATTCACGAAACATAGGCCTATTCGCGTTATTTGTGCGTATAACAGCTTATTTTCACAAGAGAAGATACTGGCAGCCATTTCAGAGTTAAGAAATAAACAGTACCTACACGAGGGTGATAAAATTAGCTTCTTGGAGCTAAATATCACTTATATTCCTGAGATAAAAGAACTTCTGGGGAAGTCCTGAATGTACAACTCCTCTGAACTTCGTATTGCAAAACATTTACAGGATACAATCGAGTCTGAGCTTGCAAAGCTCGGCTTGCTTTGTCGCGTTTTTTCTAGGTCGAAATCAGAACAATCAATTAGAATTAAAATAGACCGTGATCCAGGAAAGTACAGCAGTAGTGGCAAGAAGATTCAGGATGTATTCGGGATTCGGGTTGCGCTATATTTCTTAGATGATCAAAAAATTGCTATAGATACTATAAAAAATATATTTGCTTATGATGATGAGTCTTCGACAATAGATTCGCCTGATGGGAGCAGTTTCTCAGCAACTAGATGTAATCTGATATTTAAGCTGCCAGGATCTCTCGTAGAAGCTAGCAACATCTTTGGAAGGTTTGACTGTATCGATGAGACTTTTGAAGTTCAAATCAGGACTATTCTTTCCGAGGGCTGGCACGAAGTTGAGCATGATCTTCGATATAAGTGCAAAGAGGATTGGGTGGAGCATTCTGATTTAGATCGTGCGCTGAACGGTATTTATGCGAGTTTGGAGACGTCTGACTGGAGCATGTTAAAAGTTTTAGAAGATTTAGCTTATCGGCATTATAAACAATCTGAATGGACGCAAATGCTAAGAGCCAAGTTCCGTTTAAGGTCGAATGGATTTGTCAGTCCTGAAATTAAATTTATTTTGGACGCTGATGCAGCGATTGGGAAACTCATTTATCGAGTGGATCGTAAAAAACTTATGGAAAAATTATCGAACAAAAAAATATCAATCCCGATTACGCCAGATAATATCGTTTACTTGTGCAATTATTTTTTTGTGAAATCCGATAAGATCAGAGCGATTACCCCGTCGCCAATTGTTGACATTTTTGAAGAATCACAAATAGAGGTTGCACCCTAGAAATCTAAGTCAGCGGTCGAGTTTATATTACTCGGCCGCTTACATGATCTCGCCAATAAGAATTAGAGGCGACTCGCTACTTGTTGCAGGTAACTAAGGTCTATTCTTCGAGCGGCCTGATTACGAGTGTGATATTTTAAGCGCTGCAATCTCACTCTTATTTCGTCCCTTGCTCTGTGTCGTCTGTTGGCCATGAGAGACTGGCTGCGGATTCCACCCCATTCGGCCACTCATTCCACTAACATCCGGCCGGGCAGTCGGAGCTCAGCGACGCAGGTTTGCATTGTTAGTCTGAAGTACCCGCTGTCGTCAATTTTGTCGAGCGCCTGCGCATCGATTCACCCTTCAGTTCGAGGCGGTACCCGTACCTTTTTCCATTCGGCGTAGACGTAGGGATGTTCCGGCAGCGGTTGCAGTGCGGGCTGGTCGATGGCCTCGAAGGTCGAGCGACGAGAGCCAGGTAGTTTCTTAAACGGCTTTTGGATGAGGCGTTCGAGCAGCACGTCGATAGCCGTATTAAGTTCGCCCAGCGAGAAGAACTGGCGGTTGCGCAAGACCGCCAAAATCCAGCGCTCGACTACTTGCACGCCGACTTCAACCTTGGCTTTATCCTTGGGTTTGCGCGAGCGAGCAGGCAACACGGCAACGTCGTAGTGCTCGGCAAGACGCGGTATCGGGCTCGTAACGATGCGCCTTGGTGACGCCGCTGCGCAGATTATCTGGCACGAGGATCTCGGATGTCCCACCGAGAAAAGCGAAGTAGCGCATGTGCGAACCCAGCCAATCCGGCAGTTTCTGCGACCGGGTGGCCTCGGCAAAGGTGTAGCTGGAAGCGCACAAAACGGCGACGAAGATCTGGGTCTGGCGGATTTCACCCGTTCGCTTGTCGATAACTGGCACGGTCTGGCCGGCGTAGTCGACGAACAGCTTTTCGCCTGTACGGTGTTCCTGGCGCATGACCACGTCGATCTTGGCGGCCCACAGCCGGTAGTGCTCGCAGAACCAGCTGTACTGGAAACCTTGGGGCTGGCTGAGGCGGTACTCTTGCCAAAGCAGCGCCAAGGTGACGCCGGGACGGCGCAATTCGGCGTGAGTTTTTGCCCAATCAGGCATCGGACGTTGATCACTGGGGACAGCGGGCGGCGGCGGAAAAAGACTTCGTTGCAGCTCGGCATCGGTCAGCGCAGAGGGCCAAATCAGCCCGCTCCCAGCAAAGCGATTGAGGGAATACCCGACGCTGGCCCGCCCGACTTGCAAGCTGACAGCGATCTGGCGAGCAGACAGACCGACCTCAAATTTGAGGCGTAGTACTTCTCGAATCTTACGCATGGATAACCTTTCCACGACGACCTCTCTGCTTCGATAAAAGAGGTCGATAGTAGTGAATTAATCCTGCGTCGCTGCTTGCCTTAAGGGTGGCCGGATGTGCGTGGAATGGGTGGCCGGATCACCGTGGAATCCCGAGATCGGTAGCTTCGTTCAAAATCGTACCTAGGTTCCGGGCATCAGATCACTGGATCTGAATGTTTTTCTCGAGCGTGGTCAAGTGATTCTAAGCTCACCGGTGAAATAGTCTCTCGGGTAGGTGCGTTTGCGTATTTGGAGCCAAAGGCTTCATCAGACGAAGTCAAACTCAGCAGAGGGCGTGCGCCCCCTGCTGAGTTTATTGCACGTCACTTGCGGGGTTTCCCCGCATCACTCCGTTTATCTCGAATCTGTCCATCTTGATTCCGAGAACGCGGCTGCTCACCACCGCCTGGCTTAGGAACGTTGACGTCTTTGTTGATAGGGCGACGATCTGTCATACGAAATCTCCTTCATGCGTTAAGGATCTTACGAAAATATATCGGTAGACAGCGGGCGCATCAAACAATAACCACATTATGTGGTGTTTTTAGATGCTCCTGAACACAACATAGTGCGTTTTGGCTGGTTTCGCAATTATTTTGGATCACATCCTGATGGCATCTGGAGCGATGCGTACTGCGGATAGCGAAACTATTGGCTCAGCCATACGAGTCTGACTTGCCCGTGCACTAAGAAATCAAGCTATCATCTGGCCATTACTGTTACCCACCAAGGATGGGCGGGTAGGCACCCTAATTGGGCGCTCACTCCATCTGATGATCCGATGGCAAGCAAGGAGAATCGCAGTGAGATCCCAAGTCAGAATCATCGACCCGACGCAGTTAAAAAACGCTAACCCGAACCTTGTAGATCCTGTCGGTTACCGAAAAAGCGGGCTGAGCTTGAATCACATCATCGGCTGTCCACTCGATTGCAGCTACTGCGTTCGTCATCTCTATGGAAATTTCGATCAGCGCACGCCGCAAGCATTGATGAGCGATGAAGAAGCCTTCCAGCGATTTATCACTCATCGGTATTTCCAGCCTCATATCACACCCGTTCAGTTGTTCAACCGGGCTACCGACCCGATGCTCCCCGAGGTCAAGAGTCATACCCATAATCTGCTGCGTATGCTTGATGAGGCCGGGCTAACCAACAATGTGCTTGTGATCACTCGATGGCGTGTATCTCAGGACGATTGCGAGCGCTTCAATACGCTCAGAAATATCAAGCTGACAGTGCTGGTTACGTACTCAGGAATTGATGATCCGAAGATCGAGCCCATCAAGTCTTCGATCGCTGCCAACAGCCTGAAGATGCTGTTCCGCCATGCCAGGCACTACAAAGTGGTGTTGTATTGGCGCCCGATCGTTCCAGGGCTAAACGACTCGTTAGAACACATTGCAAAGGCTGCGGCGCTGGCCAACCATGCCCATGCGACCGTATTTAGCGGGCTGTTCTATCGAAAGGAAATAGCCGAGTTTTACCAGAGCCAAGGAATCCCTGAACCGTACAAAATGACGGCAAGGCGAAAACTACTCCCGCTGGAGGATGAGCATAGGTTGCTCAGATTGTATGGGGAACAGAATCAGGTGACACCGATCTTCCACAAAACCTCTTGCGGAGTCGCCTTTGCGCATGCGCAACCCGATTACAACGGACACTTCGGCATCACCGAATTATGCGATACCTGCCCTAGCTTCCAATTCTCCATCTGCAAGGCGGCATGGAAGAAGCCATATCAGCAGATTCTCAATCGAATGTGCCACGAGCTGGGTGCTGTGGAAGACCCGCAGGTGAACGACCGTGCGATTGTCGTTCGTGGCCTGGATGAACAGCGTCGTTACTATTTACAACACTCCCTAGGCTATCAGGTGCACGACGCTGACAAGCCCCATCACTACGCGCGCCATGGCCGCGCCGAGGCTACAAGGAATCTCTGATGCTAAAAACAGACTTCGCCTGGCCCTCTGAACCAATCATCATCGTAGACGTTGAGGGCAATGGGCATACGCCACCCGACTTGGTCGAAGTGGGAATCGCCTCATTTCCACCGACGGAAAACCGCGATCTTTTGTCTTGGTTAATCAAGCCCGTCCACCGGATCACTTGGCAGGCCCAGCGAATCCACGGTATTAAAAACGCGGAGCTGGAAAATTGCCCATCCTGGGCTGAGATCATGGATGACGTCGAGCAGCACCTGCAGAACCGATGGTTCGTCGCGCACAATGCGTCGGTCGACTATGGCGTGATGAAGCGTCACTTGCCCGAATGGTCGCCAGTGGGGGTCATCGACACGTTGAAACTTGCTCGTCACGTTTACCCTAACGCCAAGAGCCATCGGCTTGAGTCATTGCTCATTGACACAGGGCTGCGCGATAAGGTCGCCGACCAGCTCCACCGAGCAGCAGATGATGCTTATGCGACGGCCTTATTGCTTGATCATCTCATCGAAAAGTCAGCTGCCAGCACTTGGCAGGACATCTGCAAAATCGCGCAGCTCAAAACGCAACCTGACGAGCAATCGCCTCCCCCGGAGCAAGGAAGCCTATGGTGAAGACTGTTCTTTTAGGTGTCACTGGAACCCACTCCACGGGGAAGTCCACCTTCTGTGAAGCGCTCAAAGTTTCACTTGAGTGCAAAGGCATCTGCGTTGCTACCATCCCCTCGTTCGGGAAGCTAGCGGTACAGCAAGGTATCCCGCTGCTCACCCAGCATACCTACGACTCCACGATGTGGTTTATCGACCGTACGCTCGAGGCGCAACGAGCAGCCGCTGACAATGCTGAGGTGATACTGGTCGATCGACCGATCATGGATGCCGTGGCGTATTGGAATGCTGCTGTCGAGCATCGAGGTACACCTGCACCGATGCAGCAGATAAACGCTGTCAAATCATTAATCACCGGCCAGCTTCTCGGCTATACATCCATCGTAGCTACCCGAATTGATAGCTCTATCGCGCTTGGCCCAGGACGCGATACTGATCTAGCTTTCAGGGCGTCCGTCGACAGCCACTTGCATCAGATCCTGAACCACTTCGAGATCCAGCATCAGATACTTGTTCCTGACGTGCGAGGTGCTCTTCTCGATAGCTTGCACGCCGAAATTCTTCATAAGTTGGAGCGCTCATGACCGCCCCCCAGACAGGACTCTTGGCAGGAAAGCAGGTGAGGCGCCTCGGATTTGGCACAATGAGGCTAACGGGGCCGGGCATATGGGGCCCACCGACTTCAGAAGCTGAAGCCGTTCAACTTCTGCGTAAAGCCGTGGAGTTGGGTGTGCAACACATCGACACCGCCGACGCTTATGGGCCAAATGTGGCCGAGGGGCTAATTCGTAAAGCGTTGTTCCCCTATACCGACGATCTGATCATTGCGACCAAAGGTGGCTTTACCCGCCAAGGCCCTGGCAAGTGGACACCCTGCGGCTTTCCGGCGTATTTGCGCCAGTGCGTTGAGAAGAGCCTTAGGCAGCTCAACGTCGAAGCGATAGACCTGTATTACCTGCACCGTGTCGATCAAAATGTCCCTTTGGCCGACCAGGTCGGGGAGCTTGAGAAGATGCGTCAGGAAGGGAAAATCAAATTCCTGGGCTTGTCGAAAGTCGATATTCCTCAACTCACGCAAGCGATGACGATTGCTCCAATCGCCGCTGTTCAGAATCAATTTAGCATCCTGGATAACCACTCCGAGGACGTGATCCTTTGGTGTGAGCAGAACGAAATAGCGTTCGTTCCCTACGCGCCTTTGAGCGCCGGAAGATATGTTGCAGCCAGCGAGGTGCGAGACCAACCCATCTTGGCAACCCATGCTTTGAAATGGCTTCTGAACTACTCACCGATCATGTTCCCAATTCCGGGCACATCCAGAATTGAGCATCTGGAGGAAAACCTCAGATCGGATATTGAGGGCTAGTACCCCGGGCGCCATCTCGCCCGGCACATTGGCCCAAGGGTTATTTTTCCCACAGGCTCAAGCGGCCCTCTAAGTGTTTACCGATGGAGATTAGCGTTGAGTAACCGCATCACACCCTTTAGTTCGCAGCACCTAGAAGCTGCATGTCGTGTTCTCGCAGATACCGAACGTGGCTTGAGCGGCACTCAAATTGGATATCTTCTCCAAGACATTCGCGTTCCAGACGCCGACCCCAACAACACCAAGTGGAAACGCTTATTCAACGCGTTGGCACAAATGCAGAACCAGCATCAGGTTGGGAACCATCTCATCCTTTTCATCAACAGCGCTATGAATCCAGTGAGTTACGCCCGGGATCGTGAGGCCTTCACTTGGCGTAGGGATGAGCTCAACGTTGTCCTAGCCTTCTCGGGATTCTACGTGCGCGATGATGGAAAAGTCGGGCGTGCGGACAAGGCAACCACCCTTGATGTGGCTCGCGCACGTGTAGGCCGGCTCAAAGCAGCGCTAGAAGCCCGAGCAGTACATGAGGAAGTTTTGAAATACTGCCGGGCAGAACTGTTGAGCGAAAATTACTTCCACGCAGTATTTGAGGCTACAAAGGGGATTGCTGCACGGATCCGAAACTTATCGGGCTTGAATGGTGATGGCGCCGATCTGGTAACCAAGGCTTTCCTCGGACAAAGCCCAATGCTTGCCTTGGGGCCCCTAACCACCGAGTCTGAGAAAAGTGAGCAGAAGGGATTTGCGAATCTACTAATCGGACTGTTTGGGGCCGTCCGTAATCCTCTGGCGCATGCGACGAAGATAGACTGGCCTATGTCCGAGCAAGATGCATTGGACATTCTCACGATGGTATCGCTGATGCATCGTAAGCTTGATGTCGCCCGCAAGATAAAACCTTAGATTCAGCAAAACTGGCCAACGGTTTTTTTCAGGTACTTTGTCCCGACTCACCTCAATCGAGAAAAATGCGATGCCGGTCTATTTCATTGGTCAGGTGCAGGCCAGCACTGCCGCTGCTGATACCAAGGCTGGCGCCGATCATACGCGCGGACAGGCCGGCGACGAACTTCAGGCGTAGCACCTCTCGGATTTTACGCAAAGATAAACGCTCCACGACGATCTCTTCGCTTCGAAAAAAGAGGTCGATGGTAGTGAAAAATCTTGCGTCGCTGCCTGCCTAGTAGAGGGTTGGGTCAGTGAAAAATCGCTGTCCAAGTGCTCGCGGAGTCAATGTCCAAGGGGTGTCCACATGGGAGTGGAATCCGCAGTCCAGTCGCCGTAGATGCGTTTGACGCTTGCAACACCATACTTGGCGACTTCTTCAAAGAAACCTTCGACAATTGCTGCTGGTACGTTGTCGGCATCGATTAAGACGGCAAGATGTTTCTGGTCGTTATTGGGGATGTGAATCGCCATTAGCTGTTCCTTCCTAAATAAGTATTCCTAGACTGGCTGCGAGGGGGCGCGGTCTCATCAGACGCCCCGGTCTTTCAGTCGCCACCAAGGCTTGTTTGCCTTTGGCTTCTCTCGCATTCCAGAGAGCCAGTCCATGTACTGCTCATCACTTGGGATAAGGCCTAAATCCCTTGCAGGCCCAAAATCGATTGCTACTAGATCAGATGGTGCGCCTTTTAGGAGCCTTTTATTTTTGCCAATCACTCGATGGCCATGGCGCAAGAGATCCTCGCAAAGTTTCATGCCGAAGAAGATCACGTCATCAGTGTATGAATACACACCTTGGAGGGTGTCGCCGTACTCGTTGTTGACGTTGCCGTCGTCATATTTCAAGCCTAGGTAAAGATCTTGGATGCGTGCGCCATCTGGAAATCTTTTGGCCTTGTAGTCTGCTATGAGGTCATTCCTCCTGACCAGCGCTGTATTGAGATTGGCAATCCCATCGGCTAGCGCGGTGACCATTGAAAGCGCCCGTCCAGAGGTGGAGATCTTGCCCAGCACGATCTCCTGAAGGGCAGCTATCGGCGGCGAAATCCCCTGGAGTGTTGCGAAGTCCATGGAGAGTGTTAATGGCGCCTTCGCATCAATGGCTCCGGTGCGGACACCGGACGTGTGGACATCAAACTTTTTTAGGTCATCGTCGTATGTGGTTTTCATCTTCTGGACGTATTGCTTTTTTATCGCCAAGGCAAGATTGGTGATAGTTAAGGCAAGTATGAGACCGCTATTGGTGCTACGAATTTCCTTTGTCAGTTCATCCCGAATCTTCGTTTTTTCTGCGATCTTTTGGGCTGCATAGGCGCCAGCAAACGCGCCCGCTAATGAGGTAGTGAACGCGGAGTTCCCGAAGCCCTTGAGATCCCCCCATGACGCCGCGAGGCCCGTCCCAATCGCATCAATATGCGAGATGGCTTCGCTCACCCAAACTCCTATTTCACTCAAAGTATTGCTCCTGATTGATTCTGTTTTTTGTCCAAGCAGTCGTACTTGGGGTTATCCCTCAGGACAGCAGGCTCCATCTAGCACGCCAGTCGGCCGCCTGCGTTTACGAGATCGCCGGCGGGCGGGAACCGGTAGGTCTGATTGACATCTCTGATCACATGGGACAGCTTTATATAGTTTCGAACCAACCACGAGAAAGCGCCATGAACGCATATCGTGAAGAAGACTGGATCTAGCCCACATCAGCCATCGGCACGGGGTTTCGGTGTCAGTCGAAAAGCCTGCCCAGCACGCCATCTAGCGGGGTGCCAGTGTGTTCTACCTTTAACTTGTCCAGCAGCTTAGCTGCTCTCCGGTCGCCCACGACCATGCTAAGGCCATGAAGCCTATTCACGAATCCCTGAGACTCGCTGACTTCTTCTCGAAGCATCAGCCATGTTCAATTTGCGCGCTTGGCCAATTCATCTGCTTCACCAATTAGATTCTGGGACTCAAACAGTTTGTTGGTGTTGAGCGTGCTCTTGAGATCTCCCAGTGCTTTCTCGAGTGCAGACATTTGCTCGGTGAACACTTCTGCGTGGCCGAGGGAGGCCGACCGGCCACTATAGATAGTGTCATCCTGCGCGCAATAGACCGCAAGAGGGCCATCCCCACCGCCCGTACAATCCAGCGCCAGGACGTTACCAAGCCGTAATGAATGTAGAATCCAGGTATGGCCGGTACAACCCCGCCATACATCAGCTACTCCCTCCTGATTATGCTTGATAACTCGCTCTCTTCCCTACAATGCCGTTTCTTCGACCTGTGGCTTGACCATACCAGCAGGAACATCAGTGTGAACGACTCCAACTACGCCACGTGGACATTCGATTTCGATCACGAAGGGAAGGCTCTCAAGCTTGGCGACAATCATCTCCTTCGATTCGTCAACGATGGTCGACTACCATCCAGCGCCATGAGCGCTATATCGGACGTTAGGGTTTTCATGGTATGCGTTGATCAGCATCTGCTCGTGATTGCTCATGGCAATGAAAAACCAAGGCTCACCGAGCGGCTTGAGACCGTCTAGGACACCGGGGCCTCTATCAATGAGATCGCCAACGCCTATGCAGGTTAGCCTCGCCCTCGAGTCGGTTCCGAACAGCAGAATGAAGGGAGTGGTTTCTTGAGACGCTCGGTCTCCTACCATTTGGAGCTTTGTTTAAGTAAGGCCCTGATCTATCCGCGCTACCTCTTTTTCAAGAACCGCTGCATTCTGTTCTCGACTCATTATAAAAAATAAGCTTATAAGCAAAGTGATTGCGACAAACCCTGCCGCCATGCCTATCATTTTCTGAGACTTCATAGAATCTTCTATGTATTGGTTGTTGTTGCCTAGCACAAAACTGCAAATTACGTCCTTGTCCCATTGGTTATTAAGTGGTTCCGTGCCTTCAGAAAAAAGGCAGTATTTATTATCTATCGACCAGGTTTCCGAATGAATCCAAGACAGATAATTGCCAGTCGCATTGAACGCTTTGTTCTGTTCGACCCAAAATGTTGTGCCTGTCTTGTTTACGGTAAATAGTGCATATGGGGTGTAGGAAAAAGCCATGCAGGTCAGCGTTAGGATAGCCATCGCTAGCAAAGCGGTGCTTCGTATAAATTGCCTTCTACCGGCGCCAGGCAGTTTGAAGGTCAACTCGTTGGCATTGAAGTATCGTCGTGCCCGACAGAGCTCTTCAATCGTCAATTGGTGTTTGTCTAGCCAAGTTAGAAGCTTAGCCATGTTGCGAGAGGTTTTGAGGTGCAATCCGAACCAGAGGTTAAAGCGTTGAAAATCTGCGTGAGCGTCCCAATGCCGTTGAGCAGATTTGTTATGGAAATCTTTAGCTCCGCCTAATAGTTGATGAGCTCGGTATACCACGAAAAATAGCGCGTTTGTTCTCAGAACCACGTACACGGCTAGAGTAAGAGCTCCGAAATATGGTGAAACTTTGATAACTGTATCTATCCACCCGATAGGGGAGGTGACGATGGGCTCTGACAATGTAGGGTTTCCTATGTGCTTGACGACTACTCAGATTTTCGGCCAGCCGATCATTTACTTGACGGTAGGATCATCTATTTCTGCCAACGCCTTCACCAATGCCAAGATTTCCTCGCGGTGGGATGGCTTGAGTTTATGGGATATTAAAAGCAACTCAGCTTCATCATCCTGCTCGCAATCAAAGAATGCCGCCGGGTAAGCTCTAAATCGGTGTGACGTTCGCCATAAAAAGCCAAGTCTGCGTCCATACCAATTTAGCGCTTCTGAGCCCGAATTTACTGGCTTGTAACGCACTTTCCACAAGGTAACCCTGCGACTGTTACCATGCATGAATCGCGTTACAGAATCGTCCCTAATTTCGTAGAGACATCAAAGCTCTCGGCTTTTATTGCCCATAACTGGAAATCAGGTTCTTGGTAAAAGCGCCTGTAGAGCGAAAATGCTCTTTGCTCGACGGCAATTTCAAAGCTCTTGGTGCGTTCGAAGCTCCAGCAGCGGTCACCAGTCCCTTTTGCCGGTAGGCAGTTTATCCATAGCTGGGCCTGCTCAGGCTCTATGCCACTGGACTCCAACAAGCTCAACGACCTGAGCTCCCGTGCTTCCCTCGTCAGCAGATCTTCAGAGTCGATTTCTGGCACCAAATGCAGTTTCTTGGCCGGCGCCAATGCCCCGTCGCTCCTGTTGTCGCTACTACCCCAGGCACGAATATTCCCTATGCAGTTGCCGATCACGTAAGGCTTTTTCATGAACTCGAGAATCCGTGTGCCCTTGGCATAACCCGTCCAATCGCCCCAATGCAGATGAGGGACGATATGGTCATAGTCGTAAGGGGTGTCCTCGTCACGCCCAGCCACTGGGTCACCATCCATGCTGGCCACATAGCTGCGTTGAAGCCATAGCAGTAAGGGATACCGATGGCTCGATGAGGTGCACCAGTGCTGCCAGAAGCAGCAGAGCTGCTTATCGGCCTCATCGTCTGGGAGTGGGTTAAACCGATCCGCTCCAATGATTTCATTAGCGTGGCTAACCCGTGAGTCCGTCAAGCCAGGACGAGCCTCAAGCAGGGATGGATTGGGCATCGCCAGCGCCAAACCGCCACTTAGGATGGCATCCATCATGCGAGAACCGAGGGTGTCGTCCAGGTGTTCGTCTTGGATGAACTTGGCCACCACCTGATAGGCCTTCTTGCTCGCCTTGCGGTGGTCTTTGATACACAGCCACCACTGAAGGACGAATCGCAGTGCATCGCCACGGCGGCTTTCGCTTTTCGCACAGACGGGTGTGCCCAGGTAGCCAATCTGCGCGAGCCTCAGTAGGACTTGCACCAGTGGCCGAGAAAGGTGGGGTAGGGCATGCCTTGGCAGACCAGGATCAACACCGTCACGATAATCCAGAAATACAAGAACCTGATCGAAGCACTGGCGCATGACATCGCGTGTGAGCACAGGGAGAAAGGATCGATCCAGGAACCCATCCGTTTTGATTAGATGGTGAAACTCTTCTTTGTCGGGGTTTTCAGGATCAAGTTTTATCTCACGGTCGGTCGCGCAGGCCAAACGCAGAGCTGTCATGGCAAGATCGGTAGGGGTCATCAAGCTGGCAACGCTGCCATGGCCACTGCCGGCGTCATGCTCGTGTAACTGGGTGACCATCTGGTGCACCTCTGGACGCAGGTGCTTGAGAATGGCGTAGACGTAGTCGTTATCTGACAGCTTGGTGGAGTTAGAGCCGATGCGCTTGAACAGTAGCGCCAGCGGAGGCTCCGTGCTGGCGGAAGTACTGATGTCGAACAGGCGCTCGTCGACGCGCAGCAAGGGAATTTGGGCCTCATCGATGTACTGCAGACCTAAAGCAAGTAGGCTGATACGTTCGATAACCCGCTGCTGATGTTTCGTTTCGAATGTCTCCCACACAGAAGTTGGATGTGCAGCATCAGCCGTCTGCAACGGAGGGGGGGACTTCAGCATGGATAATACCGCTTGCTGCCAAACCTCAGATTGACTGCCACAGGCCTGCCAGCATTGGGTAAGCTCTCGCAGATCCAACGGCAATGATTTTCGGTTGCTCCAGGGGCGTGTTTTGAGGAAGTCTGGGTGCTGAGCGCTTTCAAGGTGAGTACCGCCGACCTGGTTCTCCCAGGCGGTAAGGGCTTTTCTGCGGTCTGGCAGGGAGAGCTTTGCGTTTGGATTATCGCGGGAATACCCAAAGGGCTGGTTGCGTGTCGTAATTCGTAGGCTCAGTAACTCACCCTGGCGTGGGGTGTCAGCAAAGTCGACCCAAATGCGATGTGAGATTGGTGTTTGGCTTGGCAGTGGCCACCCTGCAAGCATGGCAAGCGTACGTTGCTGACCATCCACCAGGCCAAGGCGCCCGCACCCTTCATCTGTGCCTGACGGAGTGTTGTCAACCAAGGCGATACTCTGGGCGTCCTTAGGGAGATCGCTGACCAGGAGGGCACCGAAGGGCAGCCCTTGAAAGAGGGTGTCCCAAAGCTGGATGATTTGCGATGGCTTCCAAACGAATCCTCGCTGAATCATCGGCAGCGCGACATGCCACTCCTCAGGCTTATTGCCGGCAGCCCAGTCCAGCCAATCGCTAAGCATTGAGACACGGATATTTTTTTGCGAATTCGCGGGGTCAAAAAAAAACATGTCGGGCTTCCTTGCAACCAAAGTGGTTATTCTCAATGACCAGATACGCAGGCTTCACTACCTCAGATGGATTCGATGCGATCATGTGATATTCGGCTGATCGAACAAAGACAGTTGTGGGTGTAGGTGCCGTTGGAAAAGGGGATCGGATGTCTCCAAAGAGCAAAGTGTGAGGTCTATTTAATAGACCTGCGACCTGCCTCCGTTGTCCTCTGTGCTGTCACGCAGTCCGCTGTTCCAAGCCTCTGCGAGCTCGCCTATTCGATCCGCGATGATAGGACTAGGCAACGAGAGTTGCCGAAAAATTCTTCTATCAGATACACAGTGTCGCCGACATCCAGCTCCAATTCCTACAGCGCTTCATCTGGAATTCGAATTGCACCGTCCCCATTCCATTTTTCTATGATGATTTTCACAGGTGGCTTTCTCACGTTTGGTCTCCGGTGCTTTGTCGGTAATGGTGGCGTGCTTTTGCGTACAGGCTCAGAGAGCAGCGAGCATCGTTCGAGCTGTACATACCCATTACACTCGGTAGGTATACAGGATCGGTTTCACATCTCTACCTAAGAGTCCGGAATCGCGGTAGGCAGCCAGCAAAAGACCGCAAATTTGACCCTGACCAGAGAACGCAGGCCATCCCTCACAGGGGGCGTTCAATATGGCTTCTAAGCTTCTCAAGAATATAAACCGCTATCGAGCCTGCCAAATTATTAGCAAGACGCGCTTCCGCCTGGTAAGCGACCTTGTTACCACCGTGTGCGCTGCTAGCGTGGGTGCGCAAAACACCAATACCCTGAGTTACTGATTTCACACCGCCAAAAAGTCTTGTTATGTCATTACCATAATCGGTGCCATCTGGGAGTTTAAGTGCAGGGAAATCACTAACCACTTGCCCTATTAGCTTTGTTATCACGAGTTCCGGAGGAAGGGGTAAGCCTCTGGTCTCAAGATAATGACGACATACAGATTCTATAAAAGCGTTGCTATGGGAAATCGAGTCGGTAGGGTCGGTCAGTATAGCAATACGGGCTTTGCCCCATTGCTTTTCCAGATAATCGCCGTCCAACAACTCGGTGAGATCGTCGTGAACGGCTGCGCTTTGATTATTGGAAAATTCCGAAAGTAACTGCGCCGAACTGGTGGCTTCACCCAAAAGCTCAGTCAGATTATTTTCAACCGCATTCCATATGGAATCAATCGCCGCAGGGGAGGCGAGCTTAGTAAGATTTTCATCACTTAGATCGTTAATGTTGTGCATGTCCATTTGCCCTTCGTAGGGTGTGCCCTGGCTCATCGCATCATCCACTGTCGATGAAGTTAATACTCTAAGGTGTTGACCGTCGAAAACAAAGCAGCCATATTCCCAGTCATCTACGTCTATATACCCGAGATTTACATTCACACCTGTTGCGTATAGGTTCAGTTCTCCTACCGCATCCCGCAACTCCTTTTCCACGGCCTCCAAACCTGCGCGTATTTCGCTGCGAGATTCCCGCACCTGCCGGGCCAATTTGGCCAGGACATCCTTTCTAGTAGTCATTGAGCGCTCACACATTCAGTTCATGCGAAAGTTTTTACAGTACGTTGTGGGTCTCTGCAAGTAACCGTCCGGCAAACACACCTTGCTCACCCCGTCACCTAAAACGACAACGTCAGAAATATAGTGCCCGTATGATTATGAAATTCTACCGAGAATCACTGTGATTGAAGAATTTAGTGCTTGTGCCGCTACGTGGAAATTATTCGGCAACGGCTATCCTCAAAGTCTCAACGATGCAACGTTGGGTGCTCTTGATTCAAAGGGCGGCGTTCTGCATGGCGCTAGGGAATCATTTGGCACGGTAGTAGTGATACCCGTACCGTCGAATGCTTGAGTTGCATGTAGCGAACCAGTGTCGCGCTTTCTAGCTCAGTGCTGCCGTAGTATTCAGCGATATTGATGAGCTGCTCACCGACCTCAACGGGCTCGACGTCAGGTAGTTCATCGGTTGCAGCCCCCTCAATCGTAATAGCTACAAGACCGGACTCCGGTGTGAGTAGCCGCAATGCGCGGCGTGCCGCCCATAGATAATGGAACTGATCGCCATCGCGGTTGGCACGAACGAGCATGCTTTCGGACATTTAGACACTTCTCTGATTCAGTGCGGAGCACGTCGCTGTGTTCGGTAAACTACAGACTTTGGAAACGCTCGATTTCGCCATACCTTCCCCGCCATGGCAATAGCAACACGCGGTGAGCCTAGCATTAAGTGGACGAAGGAACAGCTGTTCGATGCTTTGGTGAAGAATGCGCTGGGGTTCGTAGAGACGTCACTGGATCACGTTAAGGATAGACCCAATAACTCTATCGTCGACTTGTATACGGCCATTGAGCTCTTTCTCAAAGCCCGCCTGATGGCGGAGCACTGGACGCTTATGCTGTCCAAGCCAGAGACTGCCGACCTCCAAAACCTATACGTCGGGGACTTTCTTTCCGTCTATCTCGATGATGCCCTGAAGCGGATCAATTCGATACTTGGAGAGAAAATTGACACCGCCGCCTCCGATAACTTCAAGGCGCTAGGCGAGCACCGCAACCAGATCGTCCACTTCGCCCATTCAGTACATGACGATCTAGCTGCAACTCAAGCGGGCGTTATCGTTGAGCAGTGGGCCTCATGGTACTACCTTTACGGCGTGCTTACAGAGACGTGGAAGGGCGTTTTCGAACCTTACAAAATTGAGCTCCAAAAGCTGAATCACCGCATGATGAGGCAGCGAGATTTTCTCCGTTCTCGGTTCACGATCCTCAAGCCGAAAATCGACATAGAGGTGAAAAGAGGTAAAACGATCATTGCATGCGGGCACTGCGAGCTGACGTCAGCAGTGGTGAGTGAAGTGCATCCTTGGGGGACTGATTACAGTTGCCTGGTCTGCGGCGTCAGTGACACGGCGGTGGTGAAGGCTGATATCAAATTACCCTGCCCAGGATGCAATGAAGACGTTGAGTTCTTTGATGCAAAATTCACCGAGTGTCCGACGTGCCACTTCGCCTTCAACACAGATGCTTTAATCGATCTGTGCACTGCTCACATTCATAAGGGGGATCGATGGTGGGAGGAGGGCGCCGAGCATATCGCTTCTTGCCATAAGTGCGAGTGTCCCCGACCTTCTGTTTTCTACATCGACGGGTTGTGGAGCTGCGTTTCGTGCTTCGATCGAGGATGGCAGGCAATTACGTGTGAACGCTGTGACGCTTTCGTGACTGGTGATATGGAGAGAATCCAATGTTTCGCCTGCCATAAATGCGAGGATCAGGTGCGGCAGGATTTCGCGGCCATGGTCGCAGCTGATGCGGCGGCTGAGGAGAGTCAGGACGCCGACGAGCAACCATGATCCAGGTAACGACAAAACGCTGGCGGCTTAACCTGCCCCAGGAGGGGACGCTTTGGAAAGTTGCGCTGACCCATCTTGGAGCCTCCGGCCTTCATCAAACAGTAGTGGATCTACTCCAAGGGTTTGGGCCCAAGCCTCCACGCAGTTCAATGGAGTACCTTCGCCGTGAGTGGGTGGGTGAGGACGTTCTATACGTGTTAGAAAAAGCTTTCGCGGAAGCCGGCACAGGGATGCCATCGCGTGATGCACTACCAGAACACATTGCGTTGCTCTCATGCCATTGCCAGTACCTCGCAGACGGTCTTTTGCACCTCCTACCACTCAAAAAGCTGACATCAGAACTTAAAGGTTACCGCCTTGAGCACGACCTGGGCATGTGATGACGCGATCGGCTGCAGACCGTATGGGATAAAGTTTAGGGATCTATCGCCGATCACTAAATGGCTACCTGGTTGTTGAGCGTGCACTTCGCTTCTGAGATAGAGGGCCGTTGCTCATTCATAGCGACTACAACCTTGTCGTGGAAGCGCCCGCCGTCTCCATCGGGGTAGCCAAAAGATCGTCATTTTCGATGACCCCAAGTCTGTGGCATAAACTGCGAGCGATGACATGGCACAAGGATTGAAGCTGTTACTGAATGGCTATGACTCAGGTCATGGCGACGAGATCATCGGACTACTGGCTAATGCTGAGCACTTGGAATGCATGGTTGCGTTTGCTAAATCTTCCGCAAGCGAGGCGATCCTGGAGCCTCTCAAGCAGGCGATTGCTCGCGGGATGACAGCCCGGATGGCGGTTGGCCTGAGTCTGTTCGTGACCGACCCCGCGATGCTGTATGAGCTGTTCAAGGTGGAAAAGAATTCCCAGAACAAACTGGAACTCTACCTGAGTTCAACAGAAGACACCTTCCATCCCAAGGTCTACGCAGTGCGCGAACCGGGAGGCCACAGAGTAATCGTGGGCTCCGCAAACCTGACTGCTGGCGGCCTTTCCAACAACTACGAGGCATCGGTCGTCGTCAACGACCGCGACGGTGCATTGATGGCGTCTGTCCAAGAGCACTTTGGTGGTTTGATCGAAGCGGGCGCGCTCACTCGCGCAACAACGGCGCGCATTGATCGGTATGCAAAAGTCCATGCCGTTCACGAGGCTTGGCGGAAGATGGCAAGTCGACGTGCGGAAAAAATCAGCCGGGGTGACCTGCACAGCTCGGAGGTGTTGGCTGACCGGCTGGCTGACATGAAGGCTGACGATTCGCCTTATGGGTTTACGGCCCAACAAACCCACAGGGCGGAAGATCGGCTGATGGCGAGGCGACGGATCAAAGAGGTCGCTGGATTAGGTAAGGTCGCCCGCGATACTTTCCTTAAGGCGTACGAAGGCCTGATCGAGTGCTTTCATTCCGGAGGACTACATCGCGGGAAGCGTATCGTATCGCAGAAGTCGAGCCTCTTCATCAGTGCCCTTGCGGAGGTATTGGAGCTGAACCGCGCAACACCCGCCCAAGCATTTGAGTTGTTGCACAGCCACTTCGTGGATATTGATCGAGCGGGCATCAATGTCCTAACGGAGATCCTCCACGCCTTGGACAACAAGCGATATGCGGTGATGAACCAGAACGCGGTGAGCGGGTTGATAGTCGCAGGTTACGATCAATACCCCCTCCGGCCATTGAAAACCAATGTTACCCCCGAGCTTTACGAGCAGTTCTGCCGAGACGCCAGGGAGGTTCAAACTCAATTAGAGTTGGAAAATCTCTCTGAGGTAGACGCTCTGTTCAACTACGTATATTGGCTTGATGAGTAGCTGCGTGTATTGGGCTCGTACGTTGAGGTCGCTCAAAGGTTCTTCAAAAGCTGCTCTAAGGTTTGGTACTCCCACGTCGAGAGCAGGGAGATAGGATCAGTACCGAATCGATCACCTGAGTCAAATGATCAGCGCCGTCCATCCGGGCTCATGCACCCCTCGCAGTAGTCGAGCTCATCGCAGTCGTTGTAGATCGATATCTTCGGCCACTCGATTCCCCTCGATTCGTTAAGGTACACACACACTTGTCTCTGCCCTTGGCCAAGGATACACCGCAGTCACGAGTACGGATGATCACGCATGGGCTGGAGATGTCTACGGTGCATAGGCCAGGGGGCACCGGTGGAGGTGGCATTTCGAGTAGGATGTCAGAGCTTCTGCAGCCCGCGTCGGGACTGCTCCTGACTTGCTTTGAGACTCGCTATGACCAAGCACTCGGACGCCTTCATTGACCTTGATCGCACCTTCTCCAAAATCCCTCTCGATGCTGATGCGTCTGACGATGTAGACCTGAGCGGTAGACATAGCCGGCACGGAGAGCTCCGCTGGCCTGATTTGCTCACTCATCATCGGGTGATACTGCTGTCCGAGGCGGGTTCGGGTAAAACTGCTGAGATCCGAAACGTCGCCTGCCAGCTACGGAGCCAAGGCAAAGCTGCATTCTTTCTTCGTATTGAGAACGTCACTGCAGACTTGGAAGGCGCCTTCGAGGTGGGGACGTTTGATGAGTTCGAGAACTGGCTCGCCTCAGGCACCGAGGGCTGGCTGCTCTTGGATTCAGTCGACGAGGCTCGGTTAAATGATCCGAAAGATTTTGAGCGCGCAATACGGAAGCTTGGCCGTTTGACCCAAAAATTGGGGCTCAGGCGCACGTACTCATCACTGGGCGAAGCACAGCATGGCGCGCAAAGACGGATCTTGCGATCTGTGGGAAGGCCTTTGCATTTGAGCCCATAGCTCGGCAAGCACTTCCAACACAAGCTGATGGCCTTGAAGGCTTTGTGCAAACGGTGCCAAACAAATCAGAGCCAGATACGTTCCTATTGGTGACGTTGGACGACATCCATGACGAGCAGATTGATCGCTTCCTCAGTGCCACTGGCGTCCAAGACATCAAAGCATTTCGCGCCGCAGTTGAGCGCAAGGAAGCATGGTCGCTCACCACGCGCCCTCTGGACTTCCAGGAACTCGTCGACTTTTGGCTCGAGCACCAACGAATAGGCTCGCGCTTAGAGCTGATGAAAAGCAGCATTAATCGCCGCCTTGAAGAACGTGATCAAGACCGCGCCGAATCCAAGCCCATAGCACCACTTAGGCTCCGAGAGGGCGTGCGCTTAATCGCAGCAGCAACAACATTAGGGCAAACGTCCGCGATTCGCGTTCCTGATGGTGAGGCCAACAAAAATGGGATTCCCATTCGCGACGTACTGAAGGGTTGGAATGACACAGAATCAGCAGCCTTGCTGAATCGACCAATTTTCGAGCCGGGTATCTATGGAACCGTTCGTTTCCACCATCGTACTGTCCGAGAATATCTAACAGCAGAATGGCTCCACGAACTGATCCAAGGTGCAGCTTCACGCGTCAAAATAGAGAACTTGTTCTTCTGTACGCAATATAGGCTGGAGGTTATCAATCCTTCAATGCGCCCAATTTTGCCCTGGCTGGCGCTGTTGGATGAGCGCATTTGTACACGGCTAGAGGAGGTTGCACCGGAGGTGTTTTTTGAGGGGGGCGATCCTGATCAGCTCCCACTGAGTACACGCCGGAGCGTGCTGCGCAAAGCGTGCGAGCACTTGGCCCAACCAGCTCACAGCTGGACGATGACTGACTATTCAGCCGTACAACGATTTGCGCACCACGATCTCACTGAAGACATCAAAGAGCTACTCACGCTTTACCATACCAACGATGACATCGCCTGGTTCCTTTTGAGAATGGTATGGCAGGGCGAGGTGGTGGGTGCACTTGCAGAGACTAAGCAATTTGCCCTCAAGGCTCAGCACAAACATACTCGTTTGGCAGCAATCCGAGCGGTTATCGACTTGGGGACGGCCCAAGATGTAGCCGATGTACGCCTAGCGTTGCTGGCAGGAGATTCCAAGGTTAACCGGGAATGGTTAGCTGAGCTGCTTGACGGACTTGCGCTCAATAGCCAATGGCTACCTTGGCTACTTCAGGCGATCGAGAGAACTGCTGAGAAGGAGCGCTATAGCGGTAGGGACAGCCTAGCGACGCAGCTTTCCTCCCTGGCAATGGATAGTCCGCTAGAAAACCTGCCAGCCCTTATTTCCGGGCTCGCTGTGCTTTTAGACAAGCCTCCAACTGAAGGGCACGGTTTCAGCGCTATCTCTAAGAGGTACAGCTGGCTTGCCGAGATAGCTGGCGTGGCAGTGCTCCGTTTGCTCCAAGCACGAGACCCGTTTGCGCTCGCGGAGTCGGCCCTCGCGATTCTGAGCAAGCTGGCCCAGGCTAGTATTTATGATGAGCGAGATACTCGAGAGCTCGGAGAAAAGCTCCGGGAG
Source organism: Pseudomonas sp. ASL8 (assembly GCF_056680355.1). Lineage (NCBI taxonomy): Bacteria > Pseudomonadati > Pseudomonadota > Gammaproteobacteria > Pseudomonadales > Pseudomonadaceae > Pseudomonas > Pseudomonas sp. ASL8. Next base: position 4,609,300 of record NZ_CM155278.1, read on the forward strand.
ATCGTGCCTAATTGGCCGGAGCTCGATTATCAACTGTTCTGGTATGACGTCGAATTGGCCCGCAACGGCCGGGTGCATCGCGGGGAACCCGTAACTCAAGTCTGGCAGTTGCTGGGTTTTCAACCATTCTGGTCGTTGAATAAAGAGAACTTTAGCCTCGCCTGTGACCAAATCGTGAGTCTCGTGGATCCGCATGATCGCCAGATGGCGCTCAGCATGGCGTTTAACATCTACACGCAGTATGGCAAACCATCTTCTTGGGAGGTTCAACTTCGGCAAGCAGCTGATGCTCATGACGAGCTTCGCGAGAAGCTTCAAATTCTCTTGAACCCACCGAAGCGAGAAGTTGAGGAGTGGGAGATCAAGCAGGCACAGTGGACGGAAGAGGCCGCCCAGCGCAAGTCTGAAGAGGAAGAGCATCGTCGCGATTGGCGTGAGGGGCTAGCCGCCGAAGTGGCGCTGATAAACAGCCCCGAGCCAGGTGTGATGACTCGAAAGCAAGCTTATCTAATTGATCAAATGCGACAGGGTTCATCTTCCCCAAATACTTGGAGCAGCGGCAATTGGCAGTCGCTCATAACTGAGTTCGGCATGCCTGTTGCTCAAGCGTTTCGTGCCGGCGCTATTAATTTCTGGCGGGGCTATTGCCCAACGCTGCCATCGGAGGGGGCTACTGCCAATTCGACCCCATATCAAGTGATTTTTGGGTTGACGGGGCTCGCTATCGAGGCCAAAGAGGAGTCATCCCGCTTCTCGGAAATGTCTGCTGACAATGCTGAGTACGCAGCTCGCTATGGACTGCTTGAGCTGAACGGCTTTCCAGAGTGGCTTCCCAAGCTTTTCGGGCTATACCCGCGTCTTGTCCAAGAAATTGTAGTGCGTGAAATCAACTACGAGATGGATGCGCCAAGTTTGGAATCAGGCGGCAATCGTGTGCTACAAAGACTGCGCTGGGGAGGGGACTGGATGTACGGGGAGCTTGCTGCTCCGCTCATGGCTCGGCTGGCACGCCACATAAGCAACCTTGAGTCGCTCCAGCTCGTACTGAGCATTGTGCAGGAGTCGACGATCGTCGATGAGGTTCTGGCCGAGCTTGCTAGCAAGCGTGCCGTAGAAGAGGTCAATTCAGAGATTGCGCCGACCTGGTACGCCGTGTGGGTTGGAGTGGAGCCGGTGCTTGCTATCCCGGCACTAGCAGCTCGCATCGACTCGTTATCCTCAGATGAGGAAAAAGCCAAATTTGCCATGCTTTGCCTGATTGCCATTGTTGGAAGCCGCACCGCCAGACGCTGTCGGCAGAATTACAAAACGGTTGAGCATGCAAAAGCGCTGTATCTGCTGATGCACACATACATACGAATTGCAGAAGACATTGACCGTGCAGGAAAAGGGGTCTATTCCCCGGGACTTAGGGACGATGCCCAAAATGCTCGTGATGGGCTTTTAGCTTTTATTAGGGAGACTCCTGGGAAAGAATCATTCCTAGCACTGCAGGAAATCGCACAGGCCCACCCTGCGGAGCGATTACGTCCCTGGAGCGCATTCTACGCTCAGCAGAAAGCTACAGCCGATTCGCAGACGCCGCCTTGGGAACCGTCGAAGGTCGTCGAATTTCATGAGTCGCTGGAAAGCACGCCGTCCACCCATCGTGAACTCTGGAACCTAGCGATTGATCGTCTTATGGACTTAAAGCACGATTTAGAAGATGGCGATTCGAGCTATGCAGAGATTCTGCTCCAGACCAATCAGGAAACTTCCATTCGGAAGTTCATCGGTAAGTGGTTGAGAGATCACGCTGCAGGACGCTACGTTATTCCACAGGAAGAGCAGCTCGCCGATGACAAGCGCCCGGACTATCGATTCCAAAACAGCCAGTCTTACGCACCCGTGCCTGTCGAACTGAAGCTTTCACAGAACTGGAGCGGCCCCGGGCATTTCGAACGACTCGAGAATCAACTCTGCGGGGATTACCTACGCGACATAAGCTCAAGTTGCGGCATCTTTTTGCTGGTAAACCACGGAGGTCAGGCCACGTGGGAGTCGCCCGGCAAGGGCCGAGTCGTTTTTGATGATCTAGTAGCCGGGTTGCAGCAGCACTGGTTGGCCATCGCCTGGAGGTTTCCTAACGTTGAAGACATCAAGGTCATCGGCATAGATCTCACCAAGCGAGGAGGAGCGGCCGCGATCAAAGCCATTGAAGCCAACCAGGCGAAGGCTAGTCAGATCGATGGTGAGTGATGTCATCTCTGCTACCGAATGGATGACCTCGCCGGTTCGAGCATTTGGGTCGAAACGTCCGCTGGAGATGTTAAGGACGAGAGTGGAAACGAAAGCTGCCCTTGATTTGGTCGGTCAACTGGAGCGGGGAGTGCTCGTTTAACCTCCAGTGCCCGCTATTCGGAGGCTGGCCAGTACCAGGATTCTGGATTTACGGAGAAGTAACGCCGTGTATCAGCAGCCAGGCCGCGTCAACTTATGAATGCTGATGTGCGAACGCAAGCGGAGCGCGCAGGCGTGAAGGATGGATGCCCGCAGGGCCAAGACCAGGCGAGAATCGCGGGTGCTTGGTTCACGACAGCCGTCCCCAAAGGGGCACGCTACCTAGGTTGCGACTCAAGACAGTCTCGCCACGTGCGATACATAATTTATGGAGTGCTTGTCGGGTCAAGCGACCGGTTAGCGGCCATCAGACCCGAGTTTATAGCGGCAGACGCTGAGCGGACGTCCTGACTTGAGATCAAAAAACTAGCTTCATACAGAACGCAGTTAGGTGGGGAATCGGCATCCGAGGTGTTCTGGGTTTCGCGCGGGTAGAGAATGTGTCACAACCAAAACGCACCAAGAACAACAGCACCTGGTAGGCACCCTAGCTCCTCACCCGACCGATGGCATAGACCTGATTCCCATTGTACCGCAATCGTTAATAACTCAATCGCCCCGAGCGGGCACACGCCTTTCTAATCTTGGCGCTAGACCTTATGCGGACGACCACGTTTATTTCTCTTTCTTGGAGGCTGGGGTATGGATCGTCGAATCACGCTCAATGACAATTTCCTCAATATCTCCCCGTCGATGAAGGTATTCGGATCATGATAATTAGCGGCTAATTGACAAAGTTCACTACGGAGCATTTCCACCATGCGCGTAATGTAGTCGCGCGTAAAGCCTTGCTCGCTGCCCGGGCGCCTAAATATATGGTTGTCAGGTAAAGACTTATTCCACACAACTCCCAAATAATTAAAATAAATCTTGAGATATGGCTTAATTTTCCTATCCAGCTTATAAGCGCGCTCCGAGGGCGCACCTCGATCACTGACAAAGTACCAGGCATCAAGGCGGCGGTGAAATTGACTTAGTCGACCTGCAGTATTTGGCCCTCGACAAAGTAATTTCATTGGAATTTCGGAGTACCGCATGATCGCCATTGCGAATAGAGCTAGCTCATATCGCCAATTATCTTTTTTCAACTCCATGACTCTTTCGAATACCCAATCTAATTCATATGAATACATCCTGACAAGCCGTTCGCTGTCTTTCCTCCGAAGGCTGCGGGCAGGACGTTTTTTTGGAATTATATCTCTAATATCATTCACGAGAATCGTATTGAGGTGGGTGAGGGGATATGAAGTTCTCGAGGATAAGAAAGAGAAAAAATCTAAAACAACCGTTCGCTCCTTGTCGAGCACTGACCAATCTGGCGACATTGCTGCGCCATCCAAAATTTCACGCTTGAAAGGCTTCCACCTCTCATTAATTGCCCATTGCTCATAAGGCTCATTACGATTGCTAATAAAGCGGCTATAACTGGTGCAACAGACCCATGTAGCGTCAGGATTCTCAACAAAATTCAAATAGTTCTGTATATCTCGTCGACCCCAATCAAACACAGATTTGCGACCAATGATAAAGCTCCAGTTTAGTATCCTTTCTAGGGCCTCAGCGTATGTCCGATGCCGCTGTGGAGTAACGCGTTCAAGCGAAACCACTTTGTAGAGAATGAACATCGAAGCAGCCTTGTAGCATTCAAGGGCATTGCAATCTTTGTCGAGGGACTCAATCCAGGCTCTAACATACACATTGGCAGGCAGTCCTAAGCCACTGCATGCACCCCAGCCGCTGGGAGCCACCATTGGGACGGGGTCACGAAAACTAGACATAGTGATTTGCCAGAGTGGACTAGACTACTTGGGAGGAAATTAAACGAGATGTGCTCTAGGTGTAGCTGAATTGCTGCGCTTATCAATGACGAAGGGCAACAACTGCCAGGTCACCTCATCGGCGTCAACGATCAGGAACAACCATAGTGTTGAAGCGATCGCAAAAAGGCTTACGTCAGGCGTACGATTTTTAAGTCTGAACGATGAAGCTATGACAGGGACAGCCTGAAGCAGCGGTGGAGGTTTTCCGTGCAACACATTGATTTCCTTAGCAACGGTTTTTAAATCTAAATCTCCGGTTTTCAGGTACTGCTAACAGGAGTGTTAAGTTGAGCATGATTCGATATTTAACATAATATACATTATGCGAACCCATAGGTTTCTCTTGCGGGGCGGTGTACGCTTGCTTTCAGAGCTAAAACGTCTAACTACGCTAAATTGCTGTTTAGTTTAGTTATTGTCAGAACCTCTTAAAGCTGCACGTCTGAACATTTGGATGTGCATGTCTCAAAATCAAAGGCTTACGACATCCTCCTACAACAAATCCTAGCTTCGCCGTGCTCAAATCTTGCACTCCAACACTCCTGAGCGTTTAAAAATGATTTCTGAAGCGCCCAAGACTGGTTCCCGGGAATCAATTAAAATTGCTGCAGATCACGGAATTACTCGTTGCTCTATGTTTGCTCACTTAAAAGTGCTCAGATCTACTCAGCTCCGCCAGTCACGATGAACCGTGATTGGCGGAGACGAAGCCACGCCAAAACCGATAGCCTCGGTGTTTTCTCACCGTAAGCCTACCCGGGCGGCGTCAGCGCAGCCGTACGAGTGTGGTCATCCCGGGGCCTAGGAGGCAACTGCGTTTTCTCAGCCCATTACTTGGATCTGAATCTGTACCGCAGAATTGGAACGACTCCAACAGTCTAGGCGCAAACAATTAAAAGTGCACCGATGTACCATCAATCAACAGTTAATAGCGCGTGGATGTACTCCCTAGAAAAAACACTGGAGCCTGCTCTTATCGATGTTCGGCATTTAAAAACGACTCGATGTATCAAGCTGAACATTTGAAAGTGATCAGATCTACTTCTACTAATCAATTTAAAGCGCATTGGTCGCACACGCATGCCTGCACCGTATAGGTCGCCAGCGTCTGGTTAAGTTTTTAAAGAGCTGCTAAGGGCACATTATATTGTCGATGTTTAAAAGCGCGGCGATCTGCATATTTGAAATCAGTGCCTGCCATGGCTGCAAGTATCTATAGCATATCCGCCTCCCAGGCTTATTGTTTCTGACGGGCGGAATGCTTGTAAACAGTAACTGCTATGCTAGAGTGATTAGCACGATGAAGGAGTGTGTTTCAGTTGCCCAAGTGTCGAACTTCTCTTTGTCTCATTCAGCAACAGCAATAGGCGCGATGTGATCGCACCCTCCTCTGTTGCTGGACTACCTGATTTAGCAGACTCAACAGTGAAGGCCACAGCTGCCCACCGAGCAATCAGTTTGATCCTGGCATGGAATCCGACAAATCGTAGAACAGGCCTTAGATATGCGCATACCCCCTCACCCGCTGTTCGGCTCTCGTCGCTCGTTCCTAGGCTATGGGCGATCCGTCTTTCCTCCGCACGAACTCCTTGTTCTTGACTATCTATCACGTATAGATCCAGGTCTTTCCCCCCTAATCACCTACCAGTACGGGGTTAGCTTTCTGACGATGCGCTCAGAAAGCGATGCGGGTTTCTATGCTGAGAGAAGTACCGTTGAGCGGCTTACGCTGTGGGCGCTCATCATTCGAGAGAAAAAAATGCTGAATCTAAACGCTTCTGATGCGGAGGCGTTTTTGTCGTTCATCCAGGATCCTCCCGGCGACTGGACTGGTGGTCATTCTGTAGCTCGTTTCGTAAGGTGCAAGCAGTCACCAGGCGAAATGGACACATTCCAAGTCAGTCCTGGATGGCGTCCATTCGATTATGGATTGCTACCGAAAGCAGACGGAACGCTGAGAAGGGCCAAGACAGCGTGCATCAGCTATTTTGACCACCTTAATGCTTGTGGTATCACCGACAACAACCCTTTTCGTGCAATTCGCTCTTCATCCCAGCAAGTCCCATTCTACAAGCCTTTCGTTTTATCACCGCCGTTAAGCGACGCGCACTGGGAGCACGTACTGAAAACAGTAGAGCGCCTGGCAAACGAAAACCCTAGCAAGCATGAGCGGACGTTGTTTTTGGTCGCGATCTGCGCGTATCTTGGGTTGACCGCTGTAGATTTGATTGAGTCTGGAACTCGTGTTCGTAGTATGTCGTGTTTTGTGAAAATTGGATTTCGGTGGGAATTTCACCTGATTTCAATTTTGGCGGTCAGAAAAATATCAGTGCCGCCCATTTTTGTTCGCTTGCACCTCAGGCGTTATTCTCGGTTTTTGGAACTACCATTACCGTTTAACAGGGGAAAATATTACCCAATAATTCCGAGATTAAAGCGAGGTGTTGGTTTGGAATCGAGGGCGATAATGGCGATTGCCAGGGAAGCATTTGACGCAACGGCAAAAGATATGGTCGAAAAGAACCGACCAGATGCCGAAATAAAGGAGTTTGAGCTGTCTGTTAAGCAATGGATTGCCAGTAATGCCCTGCCCAGACAAGGTGCTACTTCACCCAAGAAAAGTGGTGGATCTGTACCCAAAGAAGCTAGCGCTGAATTAGCGCCGTATCCGTTGTTTGATAACTTTAGTGACATTTCAAGCTTTGGGCTCGCGTTTAACTACAATATCCATGATTGTGTGCAGTCGTTTTTGAGCAAGTGCAGCCCTCAAGCGGCTCCGGCCGATAGTTTTTGCCATGTACGCCGCTTTCTTTACCCGTTCACGTCAGAGGAAACATTCAATGGTTACCGGAAATACTCAGAGCGCGTTCTTCTATGGTCATTGTTGGTAAGGCAGAAGCCAGTCATTGAATTAACAAGTGTAGATCTTCAGGAGTTCCTGGAGTTTTGCCGCACTCCGCCCGATAACTGGGTCAGAACGGGCTTGACGACCAGATTTCTTAGGGTAAATGGCTATGAGTCCGTCGGTAATCATCTATGGCGACCTTTTCAACATAAACATCGCCCAAGCCCCGAGTTTCCCGATCCGCCATACGTTGCGTCGAGAGCGTCGCTGGCCGGTCAAATGACCGTGTGCGCTTTGCTATTTGAATTTCTCCATAAAGAGCAGATGATCAGCGAAAGCCCGTTGGCGAATAAAGGCAATTTCAGAAATTATTCGCACCCGAAGAAACCTGATGCAGATTTGCAGACGAAACTAAAACCTGAGCTTGTCCGCATTTTTGTCAACAAATGCCGATGGCTTACTGCCCAAAATCCGGCTTGGGCGAGACTGCAGTTTGTCGTGGAGACCATCCAAGCTCTTCGTTTCAGCCTTAAAGATATAGAGCAGTTTGGCTTTATGCTCAGATTCAAACACTTTCAGCGAGTCAGGGTTGATCAGTGGATCGTGATCTGTCCGTCGGCGGAGGGCATAGCATCAACTCGGGCTGTGCCAACGCGGTATATGGAGGACATCGTGCTGCCATACAGACTTACCTTGGGTCGGCTGGGAATTTCCCTCTACGACGATGATTATCCAGTTTTCGCCACCCAATCTGGCAGACCGGGGTTGAGCACCAACCGTATCAGAAAAATGATTCACGAGGTGGCTTTACTGGGAGCTCAGGATATCGCCGATATAGACAGCAGTTCACTGGATGTAGTGAAAATGAGGGCGCTAAGCATTAACGATCTGTGCAATGCAGATCTGTGATCCGTTGAGCGGAGATAAACGGCCGCCCCTACGACCATCCTTGCCCAGCACCTAACGCCTTCGAAGACGCCAGCAGGGTCGATCACTGCTTAGTATTTAGCTGTCGAAAGGGCGAGAGTTTAAGGCGCAGAGTTATGAGTCTCTTCGTCTACTCACGCCACCCTGCTCTCTCAGTACTCCCTTGTTCGTAATTGATCGCTGTTCGGTGTCTAGTTGCATCGTATACCCGAGGTATTCTTACCAGATGCATATTGGTACTGAAGGCATGACGTGGAGGCGAGCCACACGAGGGCCTCTTGCCATTTATTAGCAAGCGTCGCGTGATTCCCATATCCGCGTCCCAGGACGATTCGTCCGAACTGCGCCGCCACTTTTAAAACGTGTTCAAGAACCTCTGGTGAGACGTTATCGCATCGACCGGTACGGCAACATGTGCCTCCCTGGCGTCTCCGCTTCGGCAGACAGGTTGCCTGCATGGTGAGCTAGTTCGTGGAAGGAAATGCCAGGCTCGAACTCAATCTCTAGGCATTGTGCGAAGCCCAGAGTTCCGGAGAGGTACTGCTACGGGCTTGTCGTCATTGGACGATATGGATGATGTGATCAACCGACACGGCAGCAGAGATCACTGTCGAGTGTGTCGTGATGATCACCTGTATCCCTCGCGCCTCTGCAACCGTTTTGAGGTGCCGAAGCAGGCGTAATTGGAGCTGCGGGTGAAGGTGCGCCTCCGGCTCCTCGATCAGCAGTAAGCGCAGGCAAGTGTCCTCCCCCCGATCCTCTTCAGCTTCAAGGATGAGCTCCGCCAGGATCGAAGCGATGTACAGGAGGTTGTTGTACCCGAGGCTATTTTCCTCCAGCGACCGAAATTGGGTAGCGTCGGCCTGTGTGAGATCGGGAAAATACAGAAGCCTCAGGCCTTCGACGATTCGGGAGAAGCTGACCTCTGAAAACTGGATCATCGCGCCCTGAGACAGGTGCAGCCCCAAGGCGGCTTTCAGGCTGTCGCCGATCCGCTGGTTGGCCAGTTTGATAGCAAACTTGTCACTCTCGGAAAGCTCGCGGTTGAAATCACCCACGTGTTGCTCCAGCGGATGCAGCGTGCCTGCTTTCCTCGCGGCTTGCACAAAGCTTTCAACAGGTGTGCGAGGCGAGACTGGCGTCCTTCCCGTAGTTTCGTATCAGCGTCACGTAGCGGCGGTAGGTAAACGCAGTGAATGTAGTCGAGGGTCTCGGTTTCAAATGCTTTGGTGTATTCATGACCACCGTACGTGTTGTGCTTGAACCGGCCACGCGACTCCTGGTTGAACGCGGTGAAAGTCAGTTTCGCTTCTTCGTGATTTCCGCACCAATCGTCGAAGGCAATAACGTCCTTTTCGTCCAGGCCTGAGAATGTGGCCTGAATCTGGATCTCTTCGGAGGCGACGGCACCAGCCTCAAATCCCCTGTAGAAATCGCGCTCACTGATAATCCGCTTGCCTGATTCGGAGTCGTTGAAGAGCTGGCGTATGGCACTGATGACGCCTGTCTTGCCTGCCCCGTTTTCTCCCACCAGGACGTTCAGACCATCGTGGAATTCGATGGTGAACGGCTCACCAAAACACTTGAAACCATTAACGTCCAAAGCACGCAAATACATGAGCATACCTTCTCTTTAGGTGTCTTCCGATGGCGGCTTAGGCGCTAGTTGACACCTTTCGGCCATACGGCCGCGCTGAGGATATTAGGCCGCCCCGATAGTGGCGATACGGTATACCGGTTACGCAATCAGGCATACCAGCCGTTGGTAGCGCTGAATGTACTTTGCCAAAGCTCGCTGTCCTCCCCCTTGAGGGCCGCTATCAGTTACATTTGGTAATCCTTGTGACCTGCCCTGAATCGAATGAGCGAGCGCCGCGTAAGACTAGGTAGAACCAAGGTGCGAATGCAGCCTGGCGGCCTACCTGGACAGTTTCCCTTTGGCTCTGGGGCAACACTCAGATCTTCACCCAAGCGGTGTGGTCAACCCACTTACTTATGCAAAGGAATGGCCCATCGGCGGTGCTGCCGGGGTCAGACACGATGATCAGGAATCTTATTCTTCCGTGGTGGGCCAGGTGGCTGCCATTCGCTACAAGATCCGTCGTCATTACGGACGATGGAGTTGAGTGCTGTAACCGCACAGGACAGCACTATTTCGATTGGAATGCACTTTCTGAGCCACCACGGGCAGCTCCTCTATGGTTTCTGCACATAGTGACCCTCAGTACACCCAGTGGAACATCCAGGCTCTGCTTTGCCACTCGGCGGCATCGTGATCTCGCGTGGCAGCAATTGACCCAAGCGTGGTATGCGCCGCGCATCAGACAGATCGGTAATCGACTAGAGCATTTTGAGGGTTTCCTGGCTCAGCAGCGTTACATCAGGTCGAGTCACTGGATGCCGATTCTGCTGAAACTGAATGTGTGGGCAGATACGCTCCCCCCTGTGCCCGAGAACGGAACTATCCATCCGGAGGAACAAGACCAACTCCTGGCTGCCAAGCAGTTGATCGGCAACGCAGGTACCCGCCTCGCCCAATCTCGGGAGGCGTATATCGACAAGGCGTTAGCTGACCACAAGGCGCTGTTCGATACAGTCGAGAGCCAGCCGCTCTCGCTAAAACAGCGTAGAGCTTGCGTCATTGATGACGACAATAACCTGATCCTGGCGGGAGCCGGCACCGGTAAAACCAGTACAGTCATTGGCCGGGTCGCGTTCCTGGTACACAGCGGTCAGGCAAAACCTGAGGAGATCCTGCTGCTTGCGTATGGGAGTGCTGCGGCTGCGGAGATGCGAGAGCGTCTGGAGAAACGCCTCGGTGTTAAGGGTGTGACCGCCGACACTTTCCACGCCTTGGGGCGGCGCATTGTCGAGAAATTTGAAGGCAAGAAGTCGGCTATCAGTCCCATGGCCACCGACGGTGCGCTGAAGGCAAAATTTGTCGATGAAACCTTCAAGTCGCTACAGCACAATGAACCGCAATATCGCGAGCTATTGCTAACCTATTTCAAGCACTGGTTATACCCGGTACGAAACCCATTTGACTTCAACTCCCTAGGCGCCTACTACCGCTTCCTGCAGGACAACGATGTTCGAACGCTAAAAGGCGAGGCAGTCAAAGGTTTCGGCGAGTGTGACATCGCAAATTTTCTCTTCACCAATGGTGTGGAGTACCAATACGAGGCTGTCTTCACTACGCCCGAGCAGGCCAGCGACCGCGGTGTGTACCGACCTGATTTCTACCTACCAGAATTTGACGTCTATATCGAACATTTTGGTACCGATCGGGCGGGGAACACTGCGCCATACATCGACCGCGCCAAATACCAGGCCGATATGGAATGGAAGCGCAAGGCTCACAAGCTCAAGGGCACCAGGCTTATTGAGACGTACCATTTTGAGAAGCAGGAAGGTCAGCTGCTCGACTTACTTGCGCAGCGCCTCACGAATGCGGGGGTAGTCCTCAATCCCTTGCCGCCAGAGGCTGTGCTGGAAACGCTTAGGGAGTTCGGGGCAATCTCGAAATTTGCCGAAGTCCTCGCGCAGATGCTGAGCCTGTTCAAGGCAGCGAACCTCTCGGGGCCGGAGCTACTTGGACTGGCAGAGCAGTCAGCTCATCCAGGTCAAGTCAGGGTCGCGCTTCTGCTCCTGGCTCCGTTGCTTCATGCGTACGACCTGCAGCTGAAGTCAGCAAATGATGGCAAAGGTGACGTCGATTTCGACGACATGATCAACAGGGCAATTGCGTATGTGGACGAACCCAATTTCGTGGCTCCGTGGAAATACATAGTGGTTGATGAGTTTCAGGACATCGCGAAATCTCGCGCGCAACTCGTCCAGGCCCTGCGGCTCAAGTGTGCCGATTCTTCGCTCTTTTGTGTCGGTGACGATTGGCAATCGATCTACCGGTTTGCAGGCAGCGACATCACGTTTACTTCAGATTTCAAGGCGCGCTTTGGCCCAACCGCGGTCAGTGACCTGGACAAGACGTACCGATTTAACAACCAGATAGGTGAGGTGGCCAGCCGTTTCGTCATGCGTAACCCGCGGCAACTGGTAAAGCACATTCAGTCCCATGCCATTGTTAGCCAGCCCACCGTCTCGCTGCTGCGGTCATCCAAGAACCCTGAGGACGCAATGGCACAGGTGGTTGAAAGGATCAGCCAGCTTGCCGAGACTGGCTCATCGGTGTACTTCCTGGCTCGATTTGGCTTCGATCTGCCGGGGCAGGATGCGCTCCACGCGCTTACTCATCACGTTGGGTTTCTTCGGGCTCCTGGCGCACCAGGAATTGATAAAGGACTGCAAGGCAGCGCACTACCCTTAACAGCCTTACGCGCACCTTCAGCCTCACCACCGTGCCGGAGAATGGCCACCAAAATACCGCGCGCGCGACCAACGTGGAGGATGCGGGTATGCCCGCTGACCGTTTCGGTCAGGCCGCCCCACAGCGGTGGAGTGCGCCACTAGCGGCCACTGGCCTGGAACTCGGGACGATTGTCCGCCAGCCCCTCGCCTGTATCAGGCAGTAGAAGATTGGTATAGAGACGGATATCCTGGATGGCCAGCTCAGGCTCGGCAGCATTGGCCGCAGTGGTGAAACTTGGAGGGTAATAGCACTGGCAGTTGGCTTCATGGAGCAGCAATTGAGCGAGGATATGTTGGCCGGTATGTATTTGTTCTCTGCACTAGAAAGCCGCCGCCTGTGTTAACCAGAAGATAGCCATGGAAGCGAATGACTGAAACACTGTCCAATTTATGCACCATCTGACCAGATTGATTTCACGCATTGTTGGGCCAAGGAGTATTTAATGTCCGACCTGAACGATCCACGAGTGTTCTTTGCCGCTGAGAGAACCTTGCTAGCATGGAACCGAACCAGTCTTTCGCTTATGGCATTTGGCTTTGTGATTGAACGATCCGGATTACTGTTACAGATGCTAAAACCAGGGGCGTCGGGCAGCCCAGAAAAACATTTTTCCTTCTGGATAGGACTGGCTTTTCTGATGCTGGGCTCATGGGTTGCATTCTGGTCATCTTGGCAGTACAAACGCGTGGTTAAGGGTCTTAAACCAGTTGAAATCCCAGAGGGGTACAGCATCAACTCTGGCCCTGTAGTGAATGTGCTCACCGCAGTCTTGGGAGTCTTGCTCATGACCTATCTTGCCATCATATGAGCAAAGCTCAGCCTCAAAGTTGTGCAGGGAAACCTGTGTCAGCGGAGTATATTCCGACTCAGAGTCACTCGTTCTGACTCAGCCCTTTACCTCTCCTGAGTCGTCCATCACATCAAATAAACACCAGAAGGGCCCAGCAGAACAACGTTTTCCTTGCGCTCGGTGAAGGCCAAGCCAGCCAGAGCAAACGAGGGTGGAGTTTCACGCCAATGACGGGGTTAATCTCTACGGCCAGAAAGTAGATGGCGTCTTGATGGGTCAGGGAACAAAGTAGTTTCCAACCGGATCATTATTTAGATGTCGATGTTCACCCCTGTTTTGGACGCATGGCGTCATACCGTTTTCTATTGAAAAAATGTCATGCTGTACTCGCCCTATGCCGTTTACGCCGATGAAAATAGGCGTTATCTACCACGTTAATCGACCTTGAAGGCCTTGAATAATGGATCTCAGCGAAATCGATAACCTTCATGTTGTGCTGCATGCTCCGACTCCCGATGCTTTGACACGTGCCCGCAACAATGCAGTGAACCTATTGAAAGATGCTCCTCAGGCAACCGTCAGAATCATAGTCAATTCAAAGGCTGTTGCAGCGGCCCTTGATGATCCAAATGGTGAAATGGACGCGATAACCTGGATATGTCCAAACACGCTGAGAAGTCTTGATCGCGACGTGTCGGCGCCACTAAGAGTGTTGGCACAAGGTGCCGTTTCTGAGCTTGTCAAAATGCAATCAGAAGGTTGGTTCTATATTCGAGCATGACATCACTCACCTCCGCCGCTTTTTAGCGTCTACCGTTGGTACTGGAAAGATCCTGTTACTCCACCAGTTCGACAGGCCAATGCTTGGCAACGCAGCGATAAATACAGTGTTTTGTCAGCACGCCTACCCGCTGAGGGCATTGCGCCCTTCCCCCTTCAATGGACGATCCACCCTTCGAGCCAGACGTGCCGCATTGCATCCTCTGACCCTGAGTCTTCTTGGATCGTCCATAAAACCTAAGGCGTTACTCGAAGGTTGGTAAATGCGGGTCTATGATCGGCTTTCCTACACTAACCCACGCGTCAAACCCACCGGCGATCGATTTGACATGCAGGTAGCCCATGTCATGCAGTGATGCGGCGGCGAGCGCCGCACGACCACTCGTTTTGCAGTACAGCACAATCTTAAGGTCTCGCGAACTAAGCGCGGTATCGTTGGTAAGTTTAAACTCCAGCATGCCGCGCGACGCGTGTATCGCACCGGCGAGATGGCCGGCAGCATACTCGTCGGCTTCACGCACATCGATAAGTACATCCGCATCCTGGATAGCCTGATCAACGTCTTCGATGGCCACTTCTTCGATACGTGCTTTAGCGTCGGCTACTAGATCATGGGCAGTTTTAATCATGATATTTTGGAAGAGTCCAGTTGAGAGAAGTCAATGATCTTTGCTTGGCATAACAATATTGGATAACCCTCTGCGCTCGGACTACACGGGAGGGTTATTCAATCTGTTACAAGCAAGGCGCCGAAGGAATTACAACAACTTGGTCGAGTGGTGCCCATCCATCGTATCGAAACTTTCGGAGGTGCGTTCGGCACACCGGACGTTCAGCCCGACGCCGCAACACCTGTACTGCTCACATCGGTATTAATCATGTGGTCGGCCATTTCGGAAAACATACGTTGCAGCTTCGCATTCAGGCCTGAGTCATCCACCTGCTCGTTGATCGCCTGACGCATGCACAGCATCCATTCGTCGCGCTCGACAATACTGACCGCAAAGGGCGCATGTCGCATGCGCAAACGCGGGTGACCACGCTCCTGTTGAAATAGTGGCGGGCCGCCAAGCCAGCCACTCAGGAACTTAAATAGACTGTCCGCGCTGCCGGTGAGACTCGGCGGGTGCATCCCGCGCACTATTCGCGCCTCGGATAGCACCTCCATCAGCTCGTAGAAACGGTCGACCAGTGTATGGATACCCGCCTCTCCCCCTAACTGGAGATAAGCACTGGCGTTGTTCTTATGCTGGGCACTCAATAGTTCAGTCATGTCATCAGCGCTCAATGTAGGAACTTTATCCAACTGGCAAGCGCAAGCGCCGCAAGGCAAGTCCAGCCTGAGAACAGCCGACGCCAGACGGGCATGCGCGGAACAAAACCCACTCCTTTCACAAAGGCAACGCTCATGGCTGCGAACAGCGCGGTAGCAAGAGCATGGTCAGCTTTCCCATCGGGGGCTGCTATCAGTGGGGGATAGAGAGTGCAAGCGAGCATGATCGCCACAGCGACAACCAAGCTCAGCAAATGTATGCGTGAGGTTGGCGGGACGTTAGCGACGCGGGCCATCATGACTCCGCCTCGTCACTGTCGATCATGGCTCGGCCAGCTTCGTTCTCGCCCCACATCGCATTCAATATAGCCAGTAGCAATGCAAAACCGACTCCCAGCATCCAGGCGAAATACCACATGGTTTTTACTCCTTTGCTAGCACTAGTAGGCTGAATGGTCGTTGGCTTTGATATGCGCGATGGTCACCTTGCCCCGCATGACGCGGTACGCCCATGAGGTATAAATAACAATCAACGGCATGAAGATCAGCGTGGCCCAGAACATGATGGTAAGGCTGAGATGGCTGGAGACGCTGTCCCAAACGGTCAGGCTCGCAGCCGGCATTGACGACGACGGCATAATGAACGGAAACATCGATACACCCGCAGTGCTGATGACACCGATAACCGCAAGCGATGACGCCACAAACGCTGAGAGAGTACGACGCGCCATCAGCAACATCGCCGCGCCCGCCGCGCCCGCCAATCCCATCGCTGGCAACAGCCACAGCAAAGGATAACGGCTGTAATTAGCCATCCAGGCACCTGCTTCGCGCACTACAGACTTGCCAAGGATGTCGGGCAGTCCTGCGGTGTCAATCACCGACGTAATGCGATAGCCATCGATCGACTGTAGCCAGATCCCGGCAATTACGAATGAGCATACCAGCACGATTGCTGCACCAACCGCGCCCTTGATGGCTCTGGACTGGATAACACCTTCAGTGCGGTGTGCCAGATAGCTTCCCCCCTGCAGAGTGATCATTGCGCTGCTGACGACGCCCGTCAGTAGTGCGAAGGGATTCAGCAACTGCCAGAAACTGCCCGTGTAAGTTGACACCAAATAATCGTTGAACTGGAACGGTACACCTTGCAGCAAGTTGCCGAACGCGATCCCGAATACCAGTGGAGGTACTGTACCTCCCACGAAAAGTCCCCAATCCCAAGTGCTGCGCCAGGCTGGATTGTGGATCTTGCTGCGATAATCGAAGCCCACCGGGCGGAAAAACAATGCCCAGAGAACCAGGATCATCGCCCAGTAGAATCCGCTGAATGCCGTCGCATAAACCACAGGCCATGCTGCGAACAATGCGCCGCCAGCGGTGATGAACCAGACCTGATTCCCATCCCAATGAGGGCCGACGGTGTTTATAACGACGCGCCGCTCCATATCATTGCGGCCAACGAAAGGCAGCAAGGTGCCGACCCCCATATCGTGGCCGTCCATGATTGCGAAACCGATTAGCAGTACGCCGACCAGCGCCCACCAGATAATTTTCAGAGTGAAATAATCAAGCATGGTGGCTTTCCTTCAAATTAGCGTCGTAAGCATAACGGCCAGTTCCGAGACTGCCTGGGCCTTGACGTGCGAACTTGACCATCAAGAACATCTCAACCACCAACAGCACGGTGTAGAAGACAATGAATCCTGCTAGCGAGCCGTACAGGTTGTTGACGCCGAGCGTGGATACGCTCATGTGGGTTGGTAGCACTCCATAGATAGTCCAAGGCTGGCGACCGTATTCAGCGACGAACCAGCCAAGTTCGCAGGAGATCCAAGGCGCAGGCAGCATCCACAGCGCCAATCGCAGTAGCCATGGACGTCGTGTACAGGCCGACTTCAATGTGCTCCAAAACGCCAGCCCGAACAGCAGCAGCATCGCAAAGCCGAGACTTACCATGATCCGAAATGCCCAAAACATAGGTGTCACACGAGGCACGGTGTCGTTGACGGCTTTATCTATGATGGCCGGTGTGGCCTGGTTGACATCCTCGACATACTTTTTAAGCAGCAGGCCGAAACCGAGGTCTGCCTTATACTCTTCGAACACCTGTAGCGCAGCGGGATCACCGCGATGCTTGCGCAACGTTTCCAGCGCATTGACTGCGGTGATGCCGCGCAGGATACGGGCCCGGTTTTTCTCCTTGATCTCATGGATACCAGGGATCTGCTTGCTGACTGACCGGGTGCCAATCAGACCCATTAGCCACGGCACTTCAACTTCCCAGTTATTCTTCGATTCGGCTTCGTTGATGCTGGCCACCAATGTCAGGCCGGCGGGTGCAGGTTTCGTTTCCCACATTGCCTCCATGGCTGCCATTTTGGTCTGCTGGGCCTCGCCTACCGTGTAACCAGACTCGTCACCCAAGACGATGACACTCAGCACTGACGCCAAGCCGAAGGCTGCCGCAACCCGAAAGCTTCGCTTTGCAAACTCGACATCTCGATTCTTGAGCAAATACCAACTCGAAATCGACAGGACAAACATCGAACCGGTGACGTAACCGGCCGAGACGGTGTGCACAAACTTGGCCTGTGCTACTGGATTGAAAACCACAGCCCAGAAGTCGACCATCTCCATGCGCATGGTGAGATAGCTGAATTCAGAACCCACAGGATTTTGCATCCAGCCATTGGCAATCAGGATCCACAGCGCTGAAAGGTTGGTACCAATGGCCATCAGCAGCGTGACCAGAAAATGGTGCTCTTTTTTTAATCGATCCCAACCAAAGAAGAACAGACCAATCATTGTTGATTCGAGGAAGAACGCCATCATGCCTTCGATCGCCAGTGGGGCTCCGAAGATGTCGCCAACGTAATGCGAGTAATACGCCCAGTTGGTACCGAACTGAAACTCCAGTGTGATACCGGTGGTCACGCCCAGGGCGAAGTTGATACCAAACAGCTTGCCCCAGAAACGCGTCATGTCTTTCCAGATGACATTACCCGTCATCACATAGACGCTTTCCATAATGACCAGCAGCCACACCATGCCAACGGTGAGAGGTACAAAGAGAAAGTGGTACAGCGCGGTGGCTGCAAACTGCAGCCGTGACAAATCCACCAGATGTTCTGAAATCACTTGCTTGCCCCTTGAGTCGAGGTGGGTACGCCGAACCTGTCGCCGATGGTGTTCGAGTCGACGCTAACGCGCGAATCCCGGATGAACAGCCACCAAAGCACTGTCAGCACCATCAGCTTGATTAGCACTGCTATTAGCAGATGGCGCCGCAGTCGTTTGTCGGAATTGGTCATGACTATGCAGTTAGCACACGCCATGCCAAGAGGGAAAATGTGATTTTTATTGTTTAATAACAAGCACTTAAATATTTAAGCACGAAGACGGCAGATGCCTTGGCAGGTAAATATGCTGCCAATCTGCCATGGCGGCAGTGATTGGCAGTCATAGACTGACGCGTGGTTAGGCCAGTCCCTGTTCTTTCAGTCGTCTATACAAAGTACGTTCGCTAATGCCCATGTGCTTGGCCAGTTCGCTGCGGGTACCTATGAACGTGGCCAGTACGTCTACCAGCGTTCCGCCGTTGAAAGGAGGCGGGATAGAGACCTGAGGAGATATCGACGCTGGCGCTGCAGGCAGATGTACAGAGCGGATTACACCGTCGTCGGCGAACAGGCTGGCTCTCTCCAGAACATTGCGTAACTCGCGAACATTGCCCGGCCAGGCAAACCGCTGCAATTGCGTCAGGGCATCGACTTCTATGGTTAGCCTGCGCTTGCCAGGGCCTACCCGTTGCAGAAATGAATTGGCGAGCAAGCCAATGTCTTCGATCCGGTGGCGCAATGGCGGCAACTGAATCGGAAAAGCACTGATCCGGTAGTACAGATCCTGCCGGAACTCACCCTTTTCCATCATTTTTTCGAGTGGCTTGTGAGTCGCTGCAATCAGCCTGAAATTAGCGTGCAAGGTCTCGACGCTGCCGACACGGCGATAAGTACCCGACTCGATCAGGCGCAGCAGCTTCACCTGCATCGCCAGCGGAACGTCACCTATCTCATCGAGAAACAACGTGCCGCCTTGCGCCGTCTCGACTAAGCCCGGCTTACGCGTGGTGGCGCCGGTGAACGCTCCCTTTTCATGCCCGAACAGTTCGCTCTCGAATAGCGTTTCGGTCAGCCCCGAACAATCAACTACCACAAACGGCCCAGCGGCCCGCTCGCTGGTTTCATGTACGGCGCGGGCGAACAACTCCTTACCTGTGCCGGACTCTCCCAGCAACAGTACCGGCAACATTGAGGGGGCCACCCGCTGCAGCTCCGACAGAGCAAGGTTGAAGGCAGGCGATGAGCCGACCAGTCCCTCGTTGCTGGGCCGCGCTGATGCGCTGCGAACCAGCTTAAGACGTTCCACATAAGCGGTGATGACACCCTTTGCGTCTAGAATCGGGCGTAATTCGACTTCGACATGCTCAGGGCCGCGCGGTGTGTGGTGGATATGCAAAACCCGGTCTGGCCCGCGCAGCTCCTGGGCTTTTTTCATCGGGCAATGCTCGCCGGCCTGATCGCAAGGGACATCGTAATGGTGTGAAATCTGATAGCACTTGTGGCCAATAAAGGGCTTGTCAACGCTGCCGAACTGACGCTGGTACGCAGTGTTGGCAGCCAGGATGTTGTATTCAGGATCGAGCACGATCATCGGGTCTGCTTCGTGCTCAAGGAACGAGACAAGTGATTGCACTTGATCCGGGTGTGGGCCGTTTGGAGGGGGCAGGCTGCTGGTCATCATGGCTCCTAAGAATTCGCCCATACTGTTGTGGCACTGCCACCTATGTCAACAAACACTGCCAATGGCAGTACCTTCTTGCTTTTGAGTACAAAACCAGCCTATTGAAAAATAAATAGTTCTTTTAAATCAATTAGATATATGTATTTTAAACAATATGTTTAGTTGGCAGCTTTATTGCAACTGTCAGCCCTTGGTGCGAGCGACTCGGTAAGAGCCCCCCTAAGGAGACAGACCATGACCGCAAAACTTCACGTTGAAGGATTCTTCGATCCTGCTACCAGTACCGTCAGCTATCTTGTGCTGGATCTAGCCACCCGCCACTGCGCCTTGGTAGACAGCGTACTTGATTACGATCCGAAATCAGGCCACACCGCCACGACGTCTGCCGACAAGTTAATTGCGAGAGTGGCCGAACTCAATGCGAAGGTCGACTGGATACTTGAAACCCACGTCCATGCGGATCACCTGACGGCAGCGCCGTACCTGAAGGAAAATCTCGGCGGGAAAATAGGTATCGGTAGCCAGATAGCGACCGTGCAGGAAGTCTTCGGCGCTTTGTTCAATACAGGTAGCGACATGGCCCGTGACGGTAGTCAGTTCGATCACCTGTTCACGAATGATGAGTCGTTCGCCATTGGTACGCTGCAATGCCGAACGTTGCATACGCCAGGCCACACGCCAGCTTGCATGACCTATGTGGTTAGCGATGGTGAGGAAACGGCAGCATTCGTCGGCGATACCCTGTTCATGCCCGACTACGGTACCGCACGTTGTGACTTCCCCGGTGGTGACGCGCGCACGCTGTTCCAGTCAATTAACAAAGTGCTGAGTCTGCCGGCCAATACTTTGCTGTACATGTGTCACGACTATCAACCTGGTGGTCGTGAAGTGCAATTCATCAGCACCGTTGCTGACCAGCGCGCCCACAACGTTCATGTCCGTAACGGTATCAGTGAGGCGGAGTTTGTAGCGATGCGCACCAAGCGTGATGCATCAATGGAAATGCCGACGCTAATCCTGCCATCGGTTCAGGTAAACATGCGGGCTGGACATTTTCCTGAGCCCGAAGCAAACGGCACACGCTATCTGAAAATCCCGCTCAACGTCGCCTGACGTCGCCCGCAAAAATACACATAACAAAAATATTTTTAACGGAGACACCTATGTACATTCGCCACCTCGTGCCAGGACTGTCGGTATCGGAGCAGATTGTGCCCAATCAGTTGGCAGAACTGAAAGACGCCGGTTTTCGCGCCATATTTTGTAATCGTCCCGATGGCGAAGGCGTTGATCAGCCTTTGTTTGCCGAGATCCAGCGCGCAGCGCAAGCAATGGGTATCGAGGCGCACTACCTCCCTGCTGAATCGGGCAAGGTCACTGACGAGCAAGGTGTTGCCTTCGGAAAGCTACTTGAATCCCTTCCGAAACCGGTGTTGGCGTATTGCCGCTCCGGCATGCGCTCAACAACCATGTGGGCACTGTCACAAGCGGGTCAGCAGTCCCTGCCGCAGATCGTCGATACAGCAAAAAAAGCTGGATTCGATATGAAAAGTGTCATTCGCCGGATCGCGAATCAGGGACGCACGCCTGTTGAAGTTGCCGAGGCTTCGCATGCTGTGGTCATTATCGGTGGAGGCGCGGCGGGTATCGCAACCGCATCCAGCCTATTGGCACGAGATCCCGAACTCGACATTGCCATTATCGACCCGGCAGATGTGCACTATTACCAGCCTGGCTGGACTCTTGTCGGCGGTGGTGTCTTTGACGCAGCCAAAACAGCCCACACCATGGGATCGACCATCCCGCACGGCGTGCATTGGATCAAATCTGCCGTAGCCGCGTTTGAACCTGAGCGAAATGCCGTGATTCTTGATGGATGCAGAGTCGTCAAGTACGAACAACTCGTGGTCTGTCCTGGTCTTAAACTCAATTGGCATGCAATTGAGGGCCTGTCCGACACGCTAGGCCGCAACGGTGTGACGTCGAACTATCTGTATCACCTCGCCCCTTACACATGGGAGATGGTGCAGAAACTACGGGGTGGCCGGGCCATTTTCACGCAACCACCTATGCCGATCAAATGTGCAGGCGCGCCACAAAAGGCGATGTACCTATCAGCCGATCACTGGAAGCGTACTGGCGTGCTGGAAAAAGTCCAGATCGAGTTTTGCAGCGCTGGCGCAGTACTGTTCGGAGTTCCCGACTACGTGCCTGCGCTGATGGAGTACATCACCGCTTATGGTATTGACCTGAATTTCGGCAACACGCTAACCAGCATTGATGGGCCTGCCCGAACAGCAACATTTAGCTGTGTAAGCACAGAGGGCAGCACGCAACTTGTCACTCGCAACTTTGATTTGTTGCATGTAGTACCGCCACAGATTGCGCCGGATTTTATCCGGGTCAGCCCCCTCGTAGATACGGATGGCTGGATTGATGTCGATCCCACCACCCTGCGCCACAAGACCTGGGCAAATATTCATGCATTGGGTGACGCTGCTAACTCCAGTAACGCCAAAACCGCAGCAGCCGCACGTAAGCAAGCGCCGGTCGTTGCCCATAATGTGTTGGCTGCCATGGGCAAAGCAAAGGGCAGCGCCCATTACGACGGTTACGGCTCCTGCCCACTGACGGTGGAGCGCGGAAAGATCGTGCTGGCCGAGTTCACATATGGCGGCAAGCTAGCGCCGAGCTTTCCATCCTGGCTTATTGACGGCACCCATCCATCACGACTGGCATGGCTGCTCAAAGAGCGGATCCTTCCGCCGCTTTATTGGAAGGCCATGCTGAAGGGCCATGAATGGTTGGCAAAACCAGAGCTGGCGGACTCATGAAATCAGACTTGAAAGCAAGGAGGGAGAGATGATCATAGTCTTGCTGCTCGGGTTTACTGTTGGCGTGATTCTGGCTCTCACTGGCGCTGGCGGAGGAATACTTGCCGTTCCGTTGCTCGTTTTTGGCGTTGGATTGAGCATGTCCGAAGCCGGGCCTATCGGTTTGCTTGCTGTTGGATTAGCGGCAACCTTGGGCGCTGTGATGGGGTTAAAAAACGGCACCGTACGTTATAAAGCGGCGCTCTTGATCGCTGGAGCCGGGATAGTGTGCTCCCCATTTGGCCTTTGGCTGGCACAACGCACACCCAACCGTCCGTTGACGATCGTCTTTGCTTTTGTGCTGATGTACGTTGCATTTCGAGTGTTTCAACGATCATTGCCTGCTTCCGTTGAGTCAAAGAAAAACGTCAAGAACAAGCCACCGCCCTGCCTGTTGGACGCGAGCCGAGGCAAGCTAAACTGGACGGCTCCTTGTGCATGGGCACTCACAGTTTCTGGCATTGTCGCGGGTGGACTTTCTGGCTTGCTGGGTGTTGGCGGAGGCTTTGTCATGGTGCCGGCGCTCCAGCGATATACCAATTTG
The DNA here is from genome assembly GCF_056680355.1 of Pseudomonas sp. ASL8. Classification (NCBI taxonomy): domain Bacteria; kingdom Pseudomonadati; phylum Pseudomonadota; class Gammaproteobacteria; order Pseudomonadales; family Pseudomonadaceae; genus Pseudomonas; species Pseudomonas sp. ASL8. The sequence continues at coordinate 4,632,703 of NZ_CM155278.1, forward strand.
ACAGCACAGTCCGTCCTGGCAACGTCTCTAGCCGTTATTGCACTGGTTTCAATCTCCGGAGTTGCTGCAAGCGCGGCGACTGGACACTTGCAATGGGCAATTGCTTTTCCGTTTTCCATTGGCGCATTAGCAGGCATGATCAGCGGGCGTCTGGTCGCCGCCAAGCTATCGGGGCCTCATTTACAAAGAGGGTTTGCCATTGTGTCCGGCGTGGTTGCAGTCGCCCTGCTTGTAAAAGCTATTTAGCTGATCGAGTAGGTGGCGGATTGCAAATCCGCCGCCCTCTCACACTGTACCTACGGTTTCTCGTACATCGATTCAGATGACCGCTTGTGCCTCAGTCCTTAGTTTCTCAGTGCTGACCCTGACAAAGACAGAGTCGCCGATCACCGTCAAAACGTCACCTGCCCAAACCTCGCAAATAATCCGTGACTTGCGCCCTACCTCTCCTTCAACCCATGCCTTCAAGGTGAGTTCGACACCCATCGGTGTAGGCTTACGGTAGGTGAGGTTCAACTGCCCAGTCACGCAATCAATGCGAGGTAATGTTCCAGGCTCCCGCCCTTCCGCACGATAGTGATAGGCCATCGCAGTCCAGTTCGAGTGGCAGTCTACTAACATTGCAATGAAACCACCGTAAACCAAATCTGGCCAGCCAGTAAACTCAGGGGCTGGAGTGTGTTTGCACACCACATGAACTCCGTCGGCATCCCAGTGGCTTTTTATGTGGAGACCGCTTGGGTGTGCGCTTCCGCACCCGAAACAGATGCCTTCCGGGGCCGCCTGATCTTGCAATGGAAGAACGTGGGTAGTCATCGATTGTCCTTTTGTTGATTTGTTATCGGATTGCCGAAGTTTAACTAATTGCTGGCTTATAAACATGAAGAATTGCAGCCTCTCAACCCTTTTAAAAATATATCGACGAACCACCATAGCCTAACTCACCCGATCAACCTGAGCGTTTAGCAATACTGACCGACCGCTCTGAAATCAACGATTGACGCAGTAAAGTTTTTGCCCAATCAGGGCCGTCTACCATTGAAAAGTTCATAGAATGATTTCCAGCTCAGTTAACACCGGTTGAGTCCGCAACCTAGTACGAACATTGACGATTGCTAAGGACGCGCTGACTTATGCGGTATTTCGTTCCGGAAACGCTGGAGATCTTGATTCATCTGAGAGCAACAACTGGTTTTTTGAATAAATTAGCGCCTCCCTAAAATCAGCTAAAAGAAGTCACTCAGATGTATCTACAAAATCAGAGGTAATTCACTACTCAGATTACCTTGCGACAAAAACAGTAAACAAACTTCTGCTCATTGCCCCCTGGCGTATGGTGAGACTCTTTTTCATGTCCGAGCATGATAAACGGCTCACCGAATTCAGCATGAAGCTCATTGGCATCGTAACGCATGACAGACAAGCCACTGCACTTGCTTGGCCCATCCTCTGCAAAGGTTGCCACGATGACCAGACCGCCTGGTTTAACCGCCCTAAGTACAGCCTCGACATAAGCATGCCGCTCTTCTGCAGTGGTTAAAAAATGAAATACGGCCCTGTCATGCCACACGTCGTAGGCGTTCGAATCAAGCTTGGTTTCGATGATATTCGCTTCTAGCCACTGTACCTTCGAAGCTAGCGTGCCGAGCCTGGCTTTTGCCGTAGCAAGAGCTTTTCCGGAAAGGTCAAGAACCGTGACGTTTTCATAACCGTTAGCCAAGAGATCATCAACCAGTGTTGATGCGCCGCCGCCAACATCAATGATCGAAGCTGTAAGCGGTACACCCGCCTCTCGAATCAACTTGAGCGAGAGTGCAGCGTGCTCTTGAAACCAACTCACCTCATCAGCGGCTTTGGCCGTGTAGACGTTTTCCCAGTACTCCTTGGATTGCATAGTGATTCCTCTGAGCTGTCTTTGCGAAACAGGGAGGTGTAGTGCACGCCTACAAAGTAGTTGGCGATTCGCGATCTACGAGTTGACTGTATAGCTGAGTGCCATGGGTCAAATTATCAGCCAGTGGGCAGCGGCGCTCTACTTCTTGCAAAAACGCCTGCTTTTCTTCAATACTCAGATCGGCATCAATCTCTACCAATACTCGTAATGCCTGAAATCCTGGCCGAACAGAAATATCCCGCCCGAGTAATCCGGCAGGATCGTAATCAGCCTGAATTTCAAAGCGCATGCCGCGCAGTTCAATTTTGCGCTGATGAGCAAGAAAGCGGCCAATGGTGCCAAAGCATCCGGCAATCGCGGCGAGAATTAGCTCCAGCGGAGTAGGCCCAGTATCCTGTCCAGCAGCATGCTTGGGCTGATCCATGATGACGTGGTGCTCACCGCAAGTCACTTCGACTGCAAAGCCTGAACCGAGGGTGCCATGTGCGCTAATAGTTTTCAGGGTCATGTCCGCGATATTCCTTTGAAGGGTGAATAAAGCCTGAGAAGCCTTAGGGCAACTCGGTCGTTCGAACTATCGTGCCCCGAATCATTCGAGGGAACTCAACCAGCTGAGTCGATCCATTAGCAACCTCTGCCGCTGGAAGGTTGCAACTTGAAACAGGGCTAACGCCTACATTCACCTAACGCAGTCAAAGTCCACGCTCGGCATTTTCGCGCCGAAGCGTGTTTGACAAAATATGGGGTCTCGCCAAGAGCGTTAATAACCGCGCAGACCCCAAGCTGCGTAACAGCCCTGGGCTAAGAACGCTTGCAGGTATTGACCCCAATAAGCGAATAGCCCGGACAGAAGCGAAAGATGCCGGTAGCCAATGGCACGACACCAAGCCAGCCCCACCAGCCAATGACCCCAGCCAGGCTCAGACCGATCAGAATTACGCCTGCGACAACGCGCAGAATGCGGTCGATGGTTCCAACATTTGCTTTCATGGCTATTTCCTTATCTATCCGTTCGACGGTTTTCGAGCACAGAGAACAGCAACATACCGGCCAGCATGGCCAGCACAAACACGATGATTTGCCAGTGTCCGGTGAGCAAAATCGCCACCGCCGGCCCAGGGCAGATGCCTGCGATGCCCCAGCCAACACCGAATAAAAGACTGCCTACAATGAGTCGAGAGTCCAGTTCACGTTTAACGGGTAGCTGCATGGGTGATCCAAGCAAGGATTGCTTCTGTTTGCGGGCCCAATTGAACGGCAGGATCGCAACTGCGATAGCGCCAGCCATGACAAGCCCCAGAGAGGGATCCCAAGCACCCGCCAAATCAAGAAAGCCTAGCACTTTGGCGGGGTTCGCCATGCCACCCAGTAGCAGGCCAAGTCCGAAGATCAACCCGGCAAAAAAAGCAGTCAATTTGACCATGCTCAGACTCCCAACACATGACGAACGACATACAGCGTGGCAAATCCCGTAGACATAAAACACAACGTTGCAGCGATGGAGCGCGGGGATAAGCGCGATATGCCGCACACGCCATGGCCACTGGTACAACCGGAGCCATAGCGGGTACCGACACCCACTAGAAGACCAGCAAGCACCAAACCAACCCAGCCAGTCTGGAACTGGATCATCGGGAAGGCAGCAAACAGCGTCCATAGCAAGGGCGCCAACAGCAGGCCAAGTAGAAACAACGCTTTCTCTCCCCAGCCATCACTACCCCATTGGAGTACGCTGCCGAGCAATCCGCTAATTCCCGTAATACGGCCATTGGCGAGAACAAACACACTGGCAGCCAGCCCGATCAATGCCCCCCCCGGACAGGGCTGACCAGGGAGTGAAGTTAAGCCAGTCGATGCTCATGTCGCGTCTCCCGCACAAAATAGTTGGTAAAGGGTATTGATCACGGCAAGTGCTGCCGGGCTGTTGATGCGGTAGTAGATCTGCTTGCCGTCGCGACGCGTCTCCACGAGCCCTTCCCGACGCAGCACTGCGAGTTGCTGAGACAGCGTCGGTTGCTGGATGCCAAGCAAAGCCTCCAAGTCGCTGACGTTGCGCTCTCCCTGCGATAACTGACAGAGCAGAAGCAGTCGATCTGGGTTGGCAAGAGCCTTGAGTAGCTGACCAGCAGCATCGGCGTTCGCGCGCAGCTGCGGGATATTGAGAGCGTCTTTGGTGGCAGTCATGACACAGCTTTCAGTTAAGATAACAACAATATATTATTTTATATATTGTATGGCAAGCAGTTCTTGCACTAGGGATAGAGACCATAGGACGCAGTGCTTCGAGGCTATCTAGATCAACCTAGGAAACCGGGCTTATACGGTGGTGCGCGATGGCTACGTGTGGGAATCGTGCGAAAGCGCAGCGGCATTACCAATCGAAGGCGGCACTCGAGTGATCCAGGAATAACCGAACGCACCCCGATAACCCCCTGGTTACAGCAGCGCGTCTAACGAGAGCCCGAAATGAATTATGTTGAATTGGTTCAGCGTCAAGCCGAGCAGGTTTTTGGCAACAAAAATAAAGCAAACGCATGGCTGAATCAGCCAAAAACAGCTTTGGGTGATCAAACACCAGTGGAGCTCGCGCACAGTGAAGCACGGTATTTGCTGGTCAAAAATGTGCTTGAGCGAATCAACAGCTGATACTCATCCGAATGTGCGCACTCAGCTAAATGGGTGTCCGATTTCATTAGACTGCTACACTACATTTTGAAACGGGTCAAAAGTTGTATTGCTGCTCTTTTGCGGAGAAGAAGAGCGCAAGGCTTTGTAAGCTTCGAAAAAAGTGCGGTTAAAGGTATCAAAACCTGGCCAATAGTTTTCCCACCCATCGTAATCATATCTGAGAGCGTCATCACGCTCTTCTTCATCTAATGTAGGCCAGACGGCTTCAAATCGACGTCTCCAGTCCCTAGCGCAAAGCAGTCGATCAGCCGATTCTTCATCCATCAGCGCAAATTTTATCAGCGCATTCTTAGCATAATCTTCATCTGCAAGATTGCTAGGATCTATTTTTGAGTTTACCTGATCGACAATATCCAAGATCCAACCAATAGTTTGAAAACGACAACGCCGCGCAGAGCGAGATTCCAAGCTGAGGTGGTTGATGTCCACCCAGGCCAAGGTTTGTTCTTCTCTATATTCGATATGGGTAACGTAGGCTGACATCTTCTTAACCCTATTCTTTTTATTATTTAGATATCTTAACAGTGGTGGTTTTTTGTACGCAATAGATATCGGCTTGACACCGCCCGTATTTTCAGTAGACAAGATGTGTAGTGATCTAATAAAACCAGATACCCATTTAGGCGAAAATACTCGCCAGATCGTGGTGTCAGATGCCCCGGGTGTCAGGATAGTTGTTGCCTTTGCGGATTTTCCTGGAAGGTCATATCGGGGGCCGATACCGCATAACGCCCTAAGCGGCCTTGAGCGGCGAACCATTTTTGGCGCTGTAGCAGCCCTGAATACGCTCACCTGCCGCCTATTCGGAATTACACTCCACTTGTCGGTGTTGAGTTTCAATGCTGCTGATCAGCCGACCTTGTAGATAATCCATCGCTGCAAACGGTGCAAGTGTGCCGTGACGAACATAGTCATGAGTTTGTGTACGGATATGACCGATACCCAATGGTAATCCGGGTTCCGTGCGCTGCAAGGCTTGAACCTGGCTTTTCTCGTCGCAACAGAGCACCAAGGCTTTATCGGAAGGTACCAGATACAGCCCGATAACATCAGAACTGTTCTCCGAAGTTGGGGTCGTTGGACAGCTTAAAGGTGCGTGTAAGGTGTGATTTTATGTCGTTGGCTGCCCATATCCGCTGGACACTGGCCAGTGAAATACCGACGATTCGAGCCATGCTTCGACAGCTCCAGCGAGGCTTGCCAATATGCGGCTGAGTAACTTGCCCAGCCAGGCTCACAGCAATAGTGCAAGCCTGCTGTCCCCTGTCCCCTGTCCCTTCGCTAAATCGCACTTTGGAGCTGCGGTACACGCTCGGTGGAGATGCTCAGTTCGACATGATCAACCAGCACAGCCACTAGCGATGTAGCAAGCATGGCAAAATCTTTCGCCCCGCGACTTTTCGGCGCGTAATACCTGATGGGCCGACCAGCGGCAAAGGCTTCCGCCAGACGGATGTCGGTGCGTACGCCGGCGAGCACACGGTGCGGCCCAAACTGACGCGTCATATCGCCGGTCACTGCCCGGTGCTGACGGATGTGCTCGGCGGCCATGGTAGGCAAAAAACCCAGAAGTTTCAGTTTCCGGTTCGGCCCAGACATCAGCTTGAACAGCACGCGCACGAGTTGACGTACGCCTTCGAAGGACAAGGGATGCGGCACATAGGGCACAAGCACTCGGTCGGCCGCCATGAGGCCATTGATGAGTAGCGTGTCCAACGAGGGCGGGGTATCTATGATGATAATATCGAAGTTATCGCTCACGCCTTCCGTGGCGATAGCTCCTCTAAGCCGGTCGTCATCGCGCGCGCCACTGCCATGATCGAAAAGAGTATCGGCCGGCGCAAGCCAGAGATTTTCGAGCGCAGTCGGCTGAATGGCTTGGCTTAGACTCGCCTTCGGGTCGGTGAAAATCCGATGCACGCTTGTATCGGATGGCTTGATCCCCAATCCGAACGCGCAATGACCCTGGGAATCCAGATCGATGAGCAGGACACGCCGCCCGAGCGCGGCGAACTCGGCGGCGAGATTGACCGCCACCGTGGTCTTGCCGGTACCGCCTTTACGGTTAGCAATAGCGAGAATAACTGCCTTGCGCACGCGCATCAAAACAGTTCGATCGCTGGCAGGCCCTGATCGCTGATAGCCTTGCCGCCAACCACGGAATGATGGGTGACGGCTTGGCTCGCCATCACGTAGTGATTGCGATGATTGGCCAGCCGATCCTTAAAGGTAATCTCGATCATGCCATCCCAGGTTGGGTCGATCAGCTTGCTCGTCAACCCCTGCAGGTGCTCGTTCATTTCGAGCAGTGCGCCTTGTACTTGCTCCAATCGCTGCCGCATCACGTCCTGGAATTGGATGTGGCCTAGCACCTGTGACAGCCTCTCTACCATCTCATGGTGTCCAGATTCAACACCGTGCATAACCCCCATAAGCAACTGACTACTGCTGCTGAATTGCTGCTGCATGGAGGCCAAGTCGTCGATGAGCTGACGTAAGTCACTGGTAGAACGCTGGTGCTCCGGCGACGCATCGGCCATTTCCGCTGCCACTTTTTCGGCCGCAGCGTTAATGTTGCTGGCAATCTCAGCGGCAACGGCGGCAGTCTCATCGGACATTTTTCGTACTTCTGTGGCTACCACGGCGAACCCCCTCCCTGACTCGCCAGCATGTGCCGCCTCTATTGCTGCGTTCAACGCCAAGAGATTGGTATTTTTGGCGATAGTAGCGATCACCCCCACCAAGGGCTTCAGCGCGACGATCTCGACCGACAGACTTTGACTACGCTCAAAATTATCCTGAAGCTCATTCACCCGACTTTGCAACTGCGCCTCAAGCACGGCGATGATCTCGGCCTGCCGCTCAGTCGCATTGCTCAAGGCTATGCCGTTGCTGATGGACTGGTTGATGCGCTCCATCTGCTGGCTGGACTGAGCATGCATTGCACTGACCTGCTCAATCACCGCCATAACCCCGTGCTCGACTTCTTCCTGCACGCCACTAATCTGTTGGCACATGTTGTCGATATAAGGCGTGGCGTCCTTGACATCGCTTTGCACCGCGTGCAGAACCTCATCATTTCTGTGCGGAACAATGATCTCGGCATTCTTGAGGCTGGGGCGAGCCAACGCCCTTCTTGCGACAAAGGTGATGAGTTGGGAAAGCATGATGACGAACAGCAGCACCAAGGCGATCATCGACCGGTAAGGACTGATTTCCGGCCCGGTGATAAAAGGCAAGATCAGCCAGAATAGGCCGGAACTCAGGAATGGGATCAGCAACATGGCAACAACCACCTGTCGATATCGCTTTTTTTCGCGTTGTACTTTTGTTTATCGGTAAATGCTTTAAGACAGAACATCATGGTTTCTCTGTTAGCAGGGATTTACGTGCCGATTTGCACTCAACGAACAGGCTTAACTGCCCGGCAGCACTTGCTTGATAACCTTGACGAGGTCGGGACCAGAGACGGGTTTCACCAGCCAGCCAGTGGCGCCCAATTTCTTGCCTTCATCGCGCTTGGCTGCATTGCTTTCCGTGGTGAGCGTCAAAATTGGCGTGAAGCGAAAACCTGGAAGAACCCTGACGTTTTTGATCAGTTCCATCCCGCCCATGTTGGGCATGTTGATGTCAGTGATGATGAGGTCGGGCTTCACTCCCCCCTTCAGCTTATTGAGTGCCTGCACACCATCGCTAGCGGTTTCCACCTTGAAGCCATTCATCTCAAGTGTGGCTTTGACACTCATCAGCATGGTGACCGAGTCGTCGACGAGAAATATGATTTTTGCCATGAGGGTTCTCCTTTTATTCTGTTATCAAGACAGTTTCGAGCCACGCACGTAGATTCGCGTCGCTCGGCCAGACAGCGATGTGGCTTTTGGCCGCAATCAGTACTTGCAGGTTTGCGGGGTGCAGATGAGTGCAGGCGCCAAGATCCACCTTGGCGGCGGCGGCCTTTTTAAGCAGCCATTCGAGCAGACCTTCAGCCTCATCGACACTCGCTATATCACAGAAGAGTGCGTGATTTCTTTTGTATTCAATGGGCACTAAACGATCTCCTTTACATTGAGCACCATGAGCACTGAGCCGTCCCCCATGAGGGCCGACCCCGAATAGGCGGTCAGGCCTGAAAGCATGCCGCTCAAGGGTTTCTGAATAACGTCTACGGTTTCGTGGAAGTCATCCACTATCAACCCCACCACCTCGCCGCCAACTCTAGCCACCAGCACGGCCATTTCATCGTAGGCATTAGCTTGGGGTGCGGCGGGAAGCCCGAGTAAAACGTTAAGGGCTTTCAGCGGAACGATGCTCCCTCGCAACACAACGGTCTTGCTGTGTTTGATGGTGCGGATGGCGCTGCAGGGTATGCGCACGGTTTCCACAACATGGTCCATGGGCACGCCAAAAATCTGCCTGTCGGATTCGACGATAATGACCTGGGTCACTGCCATGGAAAGCGGCAGCGATATTCGAATGCGGGTACCCCTACCCACTTCACTTTCCAGCTGGATGGTGCCGTTGACCTTCTCCACGGCGGTGCGCACCACGTCCATGCCCACCCCTCGACCGGAGAGATCGGACACGACATCAGCAGTGGAAAAGCCTGCGGCGAATACCAGATTGACCGCATCCCGATCACTGATGTGCTCTAGAGTGGCCTCGTCAATGACACCCTTTTCATAAGCCTTTCGCTTGATGACCGCTGGAGAGATGCCTTTGCCGTCGTCGATGATTTCGATCAGCACCTGATCGCCTTCCTGTAGGGCGCGGATCGTGAGCTTGCCCGAAGCGGGCTTACCCGCTGCTCGTCGCTCAGCCGGGGTTTCAAAACCGTGATCGAGACTGTTACGGACAATGTGGATGAGTGGGTCAGAAAGAGACTCGATGATGTTCTTGTCAGCTTCCGTGTCCTCGCCTTCGAGCACTAGCTGTACTTCTTTGCCGAGCTTGCGCGAAAGATCACGCACCAGACGTGGAAAGCGCTGAAACACGAAAGAGACCGGCATCATGCGCACCTGCATGATGGCATCCTGCATCTCCTCGGCGATGCGGTTGATTACCGCGTATTGCGCTTTGATCTCACGAGCAAGTTCGCGAACGCCGTATTGCTCTTCCGCCCGCTGGGCAAGGTAGGGCAATGCATTCTTGGACACGACCATTTCGCCAATCAGATTCATCAAGTGATCAATCTTGACCTGATCGACCTTGAGGCTCGTGGGACTGGCGATGGTGTCTTCGGTACGGCGACCGAATTTCCCCCCTTCGTCCATCGTTTCGAGGCAGCCTACGGATGAGGACGCAACGGACGCAGCAGTATTGGCAACGGCTACATCGCCAGGCGAACCTTTGGCTGGCGGCTGCAAAACATCGTAAGCGTCCAGCCATCCCAGCAACGAGGCACGGCTGCCTGAGGCTAAGGCTTGCTGCAAAGCGGTTTCGATCTCGCGTTGTGCAGTCGAATCACCGATGGCCTTGCAGCAATTTACCAACACCCCCGCAACAGCCTTGAGACGACCCGGTAGCCAGGCAGGATGATCGTCGAGCATCAGAATCTGACGCTGAGCGGCGAAGATGGCTTGAAGTGCAGTCACATCATCTTCAGGCTGCCACTTTAGGGAAGACGTCGAATGTTGAGACTTATTAACACGCACATCCGCCGGCACCGGGACGGTGACCACTGACAATGCCATCGCGGCGGCCCAATCCGGGGGCGTCAAGGTACGCAGCGACTCGATAAGACTGTGCAGGGTCGAGTGATTTTTCGGCGCGCTGTTTAACAGAACAAGTAACCAGCGTAAGGCCGACGAACACCATAAGTCCGGGTTACCCAGGTGCAGCATGATTTCTGCTGCCTGCTTGAGCGCTATGAGATCGCTTGTCTCCAGATGACGCTGTGCGTCGACGACGAAATCCTCATAGTCCTGCACGCTGCTGGAGTCGCCTTGGGGAATGACAACAAACCATGGCTCCACCGCAGTGATGCACACTTGATCAGGAACGTAGCGGTAGTGCTCGGCCAACTCCTCGCGGGGAGCTGTCGTCAGTAACTGGAACTCCAGCACACAGCGGTAGGCATCGAGTTCTTCCAGCTGCGGCCAAGGTTCGCGGGGCACAATCCGGCCCCACAAGATATCGGGCGTCTGACGGGCGGAGAAAAAAGGATCATCGCCCTGAAAAAAGCATTCTTCTACAGGTGTGTAAGCGACCCAGTGTATGGAGTCGCCGCCCATCGCACGCTGATAGGCATCCAAGCGAATGGCTTCCGGGATCTCGGCCAGCGGTAGTTGAGCCGACATCGTGGACGATGAATCAGCAGCAGGCGGCTGGCTATCCTTTACGGAACCTGCAGTATCGTCCACTGAATGGCGCGCGATCAGCGCCCGCAAGGCCTCAGCCAAACGTGCCGAGTCGGCGGCACGTGACACATCGATGGCGCCTGCCAACTCAATCTCGTCGCACAGGAGCCCGACGAAATCCATAGCATCCAGCAGTTGGTCTGCGCACGTTTGTGAATAGGCGACCTCACCATGTCTCACGGCATCCATCAGGTCTTCGCCGGCATGGAGCACGCGGGTCATTTCGGGAAAATCAAACAGGCCGCTGTTACCCTTCAGCGTATGCACAAAACGAAACAGCTCAATCATCAGATCGGCGTTACCCGGCTCCTGCTCCAGTTGCATCAGCTTTTCGCCAATGCCTTGCAGAAAATCGCGTGCTTCGGCGAGAAATTGTTCGAGCAAGGGATTCATGGGTGCACCTCTCCGAGCAGCAGGCGGACATGCGTCAAGAACTGTGCGAGTTTGACGGGCTTGACGAAGTAGCCATTGGCCCCCGCTCGGTAAGCCGCCGACTGATCATGGGCAGCCGTTTCGGTGGACACCATAATGGCCGGCGCCTGGGGGATGTCCTCTCCACGCAACTGACGCAGGAAACCGTAGCCATCAAGCTTCGGCATATTGATATCCACAATGTAAAGGTCGAAGGGCTCTGGCAACGCTTTTTCAAGCGCCTCAATGCCGTTCATAGCCTCTTCGACGGCATAACCTGCGGACTCAAGGATATTCCGGTGATACATACGTACCGTGGCGGCGTCATCAATAATCAGGATGCGTTTCATCGTGCCTCCAGAGATTTTTGATAAACAATGGCTTCAGGGAATTTGCGCACCTGATACAGCGAAGAGATACGGCTCATGGATTCCGAATGACCTAGACAGATGTAGCCCCCGGGATTGAGGGCGTCATAGAACGTTTCGGCCGCTGCCTTGCGTGACACATCATCGAAATAGATCAGCAAGTTGCGGCAGAAGATCACATCGAAATTGCGGTATGGCCTTGTATCGGCAAGTACCGCGAGATTCACCCGGGTGAAATCCACTGCCTGCCTCAGGTCTTCGCATATCTGGTATTCGTCACCCACGCGGGCGAAATATTTCGCCAGCCACGGCGCAGGCACATGCTGTACAGAGCGAGCCGAGTAGCGCCCGACAGACGCCTTATGCAGGATGCCGGTATCGATGTCGGACGAAATGATCTCCACATCCCACTTGCGGATGCCTGCCCAGCGCTCCAGCAGGTACATCGCAACGGTGTAAGGCTCTTCGCCTGAGGACGAAGGGATACACCAGATACGAATAGGACTGTGATCGGTCTTGCGCTTAATAATATCCGGCAGAATGGAGTCGACCAGGCACTTAAACTGGTATTCCTCGCGCAAGAAATAGGTTTCATTAACCGTCATCAGGTTGGTGAGATGCTGCAACTCTTCGCCCGAAGCCTGGAAGCGCAGCATGCTGAAATAGCCACGAAAGTTGTCGTTATCAGTGGCCTGAATGCGCTCCACCAATCTTTTGTCCACAAAATAACGCTTGCTCGAGTCGAAGCTGATACCCGTTTTGCGGTAAAAAAACTCCCGGAACTTCTGGAAATCGTCGTCATTGATGGCGATTTTTGTCATGGCCAAGTCAGTCTTCATGGATGCGGCTCATCGCCAGGTCGGCGGCGAACTGAATGTAGGGTTCATCGGCAAATCGGGCCTTGAACCGTGCAAGGGGCTCCAGCGCTGCGTCGGTGCCGACCTCGCTGAGCACATCCAGCGCCGCGCCGCAGACATTGACGTGCGGCTCTGTTTCAATCACTTCGATTAGCCAGGATTCGACGTCAGGGTGGCGCAACGATTCGAGGATATTAACGGCGAAGATACGCACGTCCGGATCGCTGTCGGCCAGGAGTCCGCGAATGATCGGCGCGACTTCGTCGGGCAATTGCTTCATCGCCTCTATACCCTCGTTGCGCAAGGCCGCATCCTCACTGCGCAGGCAATCGACCAGCCCCGCGACAGCCGTTGAATCGCCGAGCCGGGTTAGCGTGGTGAGGATCACTTCCCGAACGGACAAATCCCCTTCCCGCTTCAGGCGATTGACCAGCGCGGCCGCGACGTCCTGGCAGTTGGCAAGATCTCGAGCGGCCCAGCGGCGGGCCGCAGGATCATCACTCTCTAGGCTGACCAGTAGATCCGGGCACTCCCGCGCCTGTTTACGACCTTCCTGTATGACAAATTCGGTATTGTTCTTTTTGATGAAGGCCATATCATTTTCCTTTTATCGCCCAGCCCAGACATTGAGCTGGGCGGCAATCCTCTCCGCCGCCAATACCAGGCTCGCGCCGCGTTTTTCGATCAATTCCTTGGGCATGCCGAACACCACGCAGGACGCTTCCGATTCAGCAATGGTGCGTCCGCCACGCTGTTTGATTTCGGTGAAAGCATCAGCTCCGTCGTGGCCCATGCCAGTGAGCATTACTCCGGTCACCAGTGCAGGGTCGCAGTGCTCCAGGACCGATCGGCCAAGCAGCTCCACTGAGGGATGCCAAAGGTGCTGCGAGCTTTCCGGTTTTGGCAGCACGATGAGCTTTCCGGCTCGCTGGGTCACCACCATGTCAGCCCCACCCTTGGCGATATAAACCGTCCCTGGCTCGACTGGCATCGGTGACGAAACCTCGACGACTCGTAATGCACAAATCCTGCTCAGCCGATCGGCAAAAGACTTGGTAAACGCTGCCGGCATGTGTTGCGCCACCAACACTGGCCAGGGAAAGTCAGCGGGCAATTGCGGCAGGATCGCTTCCAGAGTCCTAGGACCACCTGTGGACACACCGACAACGACCAGGCCTTCTTCTTCGATGCTGCGGCGGGCAACCACTGGACGCACGGCGATTTTTTCACGGTCGTCGCGCATGCGCTGGGCCAGCCCTTTGACCGGGGGCGTTTTACCTTTGATGCGCGCGCGAGCGGCGGAGCGCACCTTGCCCACCAGTTCGTCGGTGATCTTGTCGATCGTCAGCGAGATGGTACCGTCCGGCTTGACGATATAATCCACAGCCCCGAGATTCAGAGCCTCGAAGGTGGCCAAAGCCCCTTTCTCGGTCAGCGACGACACCATGACCACCGCCACTGGACGCTCGGCCATGATGAGAGAGAGGGCCGTAAGGCCGTCCATCTCAGGCATGTTGATGTCCAGCGTGACCACATCAGGCTGAAAAGTGCGATTTTGCTCCACTGCTTCGCGGCCGTTTCTCGCCTGGCATATTTCGAAATCGCCAGCTGACGCAAATATCTGCGTCAGTTGGCGCCGCATCAGCGCCGAATCATCGACGATCAGAAGCTTGATCACGTCTTCAATCACCCACATTGGAGAGGGTTACAAGCTCTTCGTCAGCTACCAGGTACGCGGGTTCAAGCAACTGCACCATGCGTTTTTGCTTCTCCATATTGGCCATGCGCGACAACAAACGCCCCTGCCCGCCGGAGAGATTCGGTGATGGCTCGATGACCGCTTTGGGTATCTTTAGCACCTCGGCCACCTGATCGACGATGAAGCCGGTGCGCACGTCGGAAATCAGAAACACCATGATGCGCTGGTTGTCGGAACGCTCCACCCGCGGCAGCCCTAGACGCAGGCGCAAGTCGATCACCGGCAACACGCTGCCTCGCAGATTGATAACACCTTCTACGAAAGCGGGGGCTCTGGGCACATGGATGAGCTCCTCAGGCACACGCACGATCTCCTGAACACTGTTAATCGGTACGCCGAACTCCTCCTTATCCAGGCGAAATACCACCACCTGTTCGTCGTCGTCATGCTCGTCATCCAGTTCCTCACCAGGGTCTCGGTCGATATCGTTCACAGTACTCAATGCTTCCTTGATGGCGGAATGGTCGAACAAATTGCGCACAGTGATGATCGACACCAGACGCTTACCCTCATCGAGTCGACAGATTTCAGAAATATCAGCGAACTCTCCCCCCCTGGCGAGCAGGGCAGGCACCGCATCCACATAAGTTTTAGCAACCCTGAGCACTTCGCTAACCCCGTCCACCGCCACACCGACCGAGGTGCCACCCAGAGCCAGTACGACGATGCGGTTTTTTTCGCCCAAGGGCTGATCGGGCAAGCCAAACATGCGGCGCAGGCTGACCAACGGCAACAAGCGACTGCGCAGGGTCATAATGCCAATGACGTGCGATTCCGAGTGCGGCACATGAATGATCGTCTCCGGTATCTGGACAATCTCCTGCACGTCCTCGATGGCGATGGCGTATTCCTGTTCGGCGACGTTAAAGCTCACCAGTTGCAGTTCATCGCTCTCAGGCTCTTCCTCTTCGTCCGCTGTACTGGCCGACAACAATCTTGCCATGCCTGAGCTTTTGGCCATTTGGGCGATTTGCGAGAACTCGCGCGCAACGAGCTTCTCGAAATCCAGCACCATAATCATGGCGTGGCCGCCCACACCTTTAATGAGTCCGGAAAGCAGATCGGTATCTACGGTGCTGCGAAGCGCGCCCACATCCTCAATCTGGCTAGGCTCCACCCCCACTACACTGGCGACCCGATCCACCACAAAACCGAGTGGTTGCCCCACATCCACCACCACCGCGCGGGAGGCGTCGTCATGCTCCTGCTCGGGGAAGCCGAACATGCGGCGCAGGGAGATAATAGGCAGCACCTTGCCCCGCAAATTCGCCAGACCATCAAGCGAGGCTGGCGCCAGGGGCACCCGAACGACCTCGGGCAGGCGGATAATTTCCTGCACCGGGGCCATGTCTACGGCAAAGACTTCGCCGCCGGCAATGAAGGTGACAAACTGTCGAGTGTCAGAGATGAGTTCTTCGAGACCATCGTCTACAGCCCGCGCCTCGCCTGCCCGAACGTCAAGTGCGTAAGTCGTCATAATGGCGCCCCTTATGCTGCACTCTGCAGTTCGTCAGCAAGGGAGGATATTTCCTCGATGGCGGCGGCCAATTCCTCTGCACCCCTGGATTGCTGCGTAGCGGCACTGGCTGCCTCGGTAGCGGCTTTTTCAGCTTGCTGCGAGGCGGTGGAAATCTGCTCGATTCCTTGCTTCGCTTGACCGATAGCCGTGGCAATTTCCATGGATGCGGCAAGAATTTCTCGCGTACCGTGATCGACCACAAGGATGTCGGCTTCGATCTGGTTAAGGTTCGCGGTCGACACCTTGGCCTGCTCCACCTCGCTGATGGCAGATTTGACGATATCCTCGAGATCGGCACTAACGGCCGCTATCTGATCCTGCACCGCTTTGACCAGGTCTTTGATACGGTCAGCGTTTTCCGCCGAGTCACGCGCCAGGTTGCGGATGTCAGTGGACACCACGACAAACCCCTTACCGAACTCGCCAGCACGCGCTGCTTCAATGGAGCCGTTCACCGCCAGCATATTGGTCTGAATGGAAACCGTGGTGATCGCTTCGACTATCTTATTGATGCGCCGCGACACCTGCTCAAGATCCTTCACCTGCTTGATGCTGTCCTGCGTTCCCATGACCGAAGCAGTAATACCGCTGATCAACTGGTCCACCGAAGTCTTGTTGATGGCGAGTGTTGCTAATACGTCCCTCACCTTCTCTCCGCCGTCCGTGGCACGCTGCTGAGCAACCTCCACGCCTCTTTCGATCTGGTTGACCGCTGCTGCGGACTGTTCACACGCTGCCGCAGACGTTTGCGCGCCCTTACGAATTTGTTCGATGGCGGACATGATCTGGGCGCTGGCGCTGTTGATTTCCTGCACGGCTGAGGAGAGCTCCTCAGCCGAGGACGCCACCTCCTCGGCACTCTTGGCCACATCGGTGGAGTTCCTCAGGTCCTCGGCAAGTTCTGACATGGCTTGCGTCGCCTGCTCGGACTCGGCCAGGGCTTGGGACTGCTGCTCGACTGTCTTGGCTGTCTCCTCGGCGGCAGCAGATTGTTCAACAGCAGCTGCGGCAATTTCTTCCGACCCCTTAAGCGCCTGCTGGGCGGCGGTGTCGGACTGCTTGGCGCCCGTGGCAATTTCAGTAATGCCGCGCACCACTTCGATCACGTCCGTGCGAATCTGTTCAAGCTGCAGAGTAATGACCTTGCCTTTCTCGACCTCACCTCCTATGGCCTCGGCCGAGGTATTGATACCGTCAGCGATGGCCTTGACGTCATGCTGAATTTGGCCAACCAGGTCCTGAATCTGCTTGGCGCTTCTCTCCGAGGTTTCAGCCAGGGTCCGCACCTCGTCGGCCACCACAGCGAAGCCCTTGCCATGCTTGCCTGCGCGGGCAGCCTCAATGGCCGCGTTCAGCGCCAGAAGGTTGGTCTGGTCGGCAATGCGCGCCACAGCCTTGACAATATCGCCGATGTTCGCAGCCTGTTTTTCCAGTTCTACCACCATTGCCACCGAGGCAATCTGGCGTTGCCCGGCAACCGCGACGTTGGTAATGAGGCTGGCAACGTCCGCTGAAGTTTTGGCGACTAACGTCTGGGAGAGCTCCGCCTTGGCCTGGCTGATGTTCGCATTCTGCAGTTGAAGAGCAATGGCGCCAATGATCTGCGTAAAGGCGACCATCGATTCCTGCGCCGCGCCAGAAGCCACTTCCGCGCCCGAGGCGATCTGGTCGGCTGCGCACTTGAGCTGCTCGGCTGCAGAGGCCGCCTCGTTGATGCCGGAAGATAACTGCCCAGTGGCGGCGGCGATACGCTCAGCCGCCTGCTGCTGCTTACCGAGTGTCCGCGCCCTCTTGCGCTGAGCCTCTGCGTCGCGCGCGACGACTGCGGAAGACTTGCCCGGTAGTAAGGGGGCAAGTGAGGCGGACGTAGTTCTCTTTACCGATTTAACGAGTGGCATGGTCATATCCTTCAAGGAAGTTTTATTAAGCGTGTAAAAGGCATTCATATTGATACAGCTCGCAGCTGCAAATATCCAAACGAATACACCCAGCCAAGGGCACACTCTTAACTTCGCGCCCATCAATCAAAGACGTGACGCTTTAGATTCATATCGATATAAATAATGGAAAAGCCATTCAAAAGAATAGCTAAAATGAATAGCGACTTCGTCAATTTTACGTGCGTCAAAAAATACACTACGGCGGACTAAAATGGTATATATGACGCTCGGAAATCGAAATAAATCGAGTACAACGACTGCATTTATCTACCTCAAGCTATATACCCTTACTAAGACAAGTGACTTTGCTCAGTTTAATTATACTCATCATTTAAATAGGTAATTTTCAGGCCTTCATGGGTATTAACTGTATTTTTAGGATGGTGCATTTCACGGCATCTGGAAGATTTTTTCAGTCGACTCCGAAGTGAACCTTAAGAAACTGCGTGCAGATTTAGTCAGGGTGAAATCCTAACACCAGCGCAGCAAGTAGAAACCAATAGTGGCACAAAGCCACTATTTCGAGTACGCTGCAATCTTTTTGGCAATGTCATTACTGTGCACTGACGGCGTAATAGGCTGCCCCTTTCCTAAGCGACATCCTGCTTGATAAAGATAAGCGCCATAATTTCTGTCAAACCCGTTGCATCTGTAAACATTTGAAAAATTGAAATCTTCAAAGAGAAATTCTCATGAATGATGCAGTCAAAATATATTCAGCCGTAAATGATGGATTGAAGCCCGAAGCTGCGATGTTTTCTGATGGAACGCTTCCTTGCACCCCTTAACTCACCTCACGCAAGGAGGCGGCATCACTAATACAACGGAAGAAGAGCCGCTCAAATCTGGATCCTTGCAGCGCGCGATTTTCAATAGCGCTAACTTCTCCAGTATCGCCACTGACGCGAAAGGCGTGATTCAGATTTTTAACGTCGGCGCCGAACGGATGCTGGGCTACACAGCCGCCGAAGTGATGAACAAGATCACGCCAGCCGATATTTCCGATCCGCAAGAAGTCATTGCGCGAGCAGAAGCTTTGAGCATCGAACTCGGAACCCTGATTACGCCAGGCTTTGAAGCTTTGGTTTTCAAGGCCTCGCGCGGCATTGAGGACATCTACGAACTGACCTACATCTGCAAGGATGGCAGTCGACTCCCTGCAGAGGTGTCGGTCACGGCACTGCGCGATGCGCAGGACGCCATCATCGGCTACCTTCTGATTGGCACCGACAACACTGCGCGCAAGCGTGCGGAAGAGGCACTACTCAAGGCTGGAGCCTTACAGCGCGCGATATTCAATAGCGCCAACTTCTCCAGTATCGCCACTGACGCGAAAGGCGTGATTCAGATTTTCAACGTCGGTGCCGAACGGATGCTGGGCTACACGGCCGCCGAAGTGATGAACAAAATCACGCCAGCCGACATTTCCGATCCGCAAGAAGTCATTGCGCGCGCAGAAACATTGAGCGTCGAACTCGGAACCCCGATTACGCCAGGCTTCGAGGCTTTGGTGTTCAAGGCCTACCGCGGCATCGAGGATATCTACGAGCTGACCTACATCCGCAAGGATGGCAGTCGACTCCCCGCAGTCGTGTCGGTCACGGCATTGCGCGATGCACAGGACGCCATTATTGGCTATCTGCTGATTGGTACCGACAACACTGCGCGTAAGCATGCGGAAGAGGCGCTACTCAAGGCTGGAGCCTTGCAGCGCGCGATTTTCAATAGCGCCAACTTCTCCAGTATCGCCACGGACGCGAAAGGCGTAATTCAGATTTTCAACGTCGGCGCTGAACGGATGCTGGGCTACACAGCCGCCGAAGTGATGAACAAGATCACGCCGGCCGACATTTCCGATCCGCAAGAAGTCATTGCGCGTGCAGATGCATTGAGCATCGAACTCGGAACCCTGATTACGCCAGGCTTTGAGGCTTTGGTGTTCAAGGCCTCGCGCGGCATTGAGGACATCTACGAGCTGACCTACATCCGTAAGAATGGCAGTCGACTCCCTGCAGTAGTATCGGTCACAGCACTGCGCGATGCGCAGGACGCCATCATCGGCTATCTGCTGATTGGCACCGATAACACTGCTCGCAAGCAAGTTGAAGAGGCTCGGACACTGCTCGATCAGCGACTACGCGATCAACAGTTCTATACCCGCTCTCTGATTGAATCGAATATCGACGCGCTCATGATGACCGACCCGCAAGGCATCATTTCGGATGTGAACCAGCAGATGATGACGCTCACGGGACGTACGCGCGATGAGTTGATCGGCGCACCGTGCAAGAACTTTTTCACCGATCCGGCTCGGGCCGACACAGCAATCAAGCGCGTTCTTACCGAGAAAAAGGTAAGCAACTATGAACTGACCGTACGTGCCCATGATGGCAAAGAAACAGTGGTGTCATACAATGCCGCTACCTTCCATGATCGTGACCGCCAGCTACAAGGCGTATTTGCGGCGGCGCGTGATGTGACCGAGCACAAGCGCTTCGAGCGCACCCTGGAAGAGAACAACATCGAGCTGGAGGCGCGCACGGCCGATTTACAACGCTTCCGTACGGCGATGGACGCAACCGCTGATGCAATTTTCTTGGTGAGCCGCAGCGACATGCGCTTTGTCGAGATCAATGCGACAGCCTGCCATATGCTCGGCTATACGCATGAAGAGTTAATGCAGTCATGCCCAGCGCAATTTTACTCGATTCCACTTGAACAGCTGGAGAGTGAGTACGATGCCATCATCGCTGGTCAGCGCACACATGAGCTAAAGGAAAAAAAATTCCGGCGCAAAGATGGTTCTCACGTTCAGGTAGAAGTTCATCGCCAGGCGCAACGCTCGGGGGCGGACTGGATCATTGTCGCGGCTGCGGGCGACATCACCAAGCGCAAGGAGACAGAGAAATACCTGCATCATCTGGCTCATTACGACTCTCTCACTGGGTTGCCGAACCGGACGCTGTTCTATCAGACCCTCAATAAACTCTTGGCCAAATCTAAAACCAGTGGCTGGCGGGTTGCCGTTTGTTTCATTGATCTGGATCAATTTAAACACGTGAACGATACGCTTGGCCACGCACTCGGCGATGAGTTGCTAATCCAATTCAGTAATCGTCTAGTCCAATACCTAAGCATCCGAGGTACAGCCGGACGACTTGGAGGGGATGAGTTTGCCCTGATCTTGGTGCTACAAGACGGGCAGCAAGACGCAACATCCACCGTCCATAAAATACGAGAGGTGTTGCGCGCACCGTTCGACCTGAAAGGTAACAAAGTGACCGTGACTGCCAGCATTGGCATCGCCGTCCAGGCAGGTGAAGCGTCTGACGCAGAAACCATGATCAAATATGCGGACACGGCCATGTACCGGGCCAAACAAGCAGGACGTGATACTTTTCGTTTCTTTACAGAGCAAATGAATGCTGAGGTGTTGGCCCGGCTCGACATGGAAAAAGCTTTACGCAAGGCAATTGAGAATGACGAGTTCGTTTTATACTACCAACCCAAGGTGCAACTCAATAATGGTCGCATTGTCGGTCTCGAAGCCTTGCTACGGTGGCAGCGGCCAGGGCACGGCCTAGTGTCGCCACAAGGCTTCATCCCGATATTGGAAGAGACCGGACTTATCGTGCGCGTGGGTAGTTGGGTCATTGCCACGGCATGTCAGCAAATCGGGCAATGGATGCGCACTTCAATCGGTCGAGTACCAGTATCGGTGAATGTATCTGGACGCCAATTCATCGAAGGCAACCTGGATGGAGATGTAGTCAAAGCGCTCAACGATAACAACATCCCTGCCGACTTGCTTGAATTGGAATTGACTGAAAGTTGCTTGATGGCGAATACAGAACGCACCATCGCCAGCTTACAGTTTCTAAAGAATCTAGGTGTCAAAATTTCCATCGATGATTTCGGCACTGGCTACTCAAGCTTAGCCTATTTGCGCCGTTTCCCTATCGACAAACTAAAGATCGACATCACCTTTATTCGCGAAGTAACGAGCAACCCAGACGACGCTGCCATTGTGCTGGCCATCATTCGCATGGCCCACAGTTTAAAACTGGATGTGATAGCGGAAGGTGTAGAAACAGCGGAGCAACTAGCGTTCTTGCGGCGCCATCGCTGCGATCAAATCCAAGGTTATTATTTTAGCCCCCCGCTACCGGAGCTAGAACTAGAACAAATTTTATATAAAGAGAAGCGCTTACCCACCCTGGGTAGCGAATCTATAGAGACTGCAGAGCCAGAGGGAACAGTTTAAGCTGTCATCTGATTGATGGGGAGTAGACGGTGGGCTAGGCAAAAAAAATCCACGTGCTGCCAAGCAAGCTCCACAGCACGTTTGATCAGCTAACCAACCCCAATATGACCCGGCCGACATGCTTGTTCAATCGCTTGTCCTCGTACATATTCTGGTCAGCTTTTACTAAGGCCTGGCTTATTCCACTGCTGGGATCGCGGATCGCCAGCCCAACGGAGGCTTTAATGCCTTCCTGATCGAATATCATGAGTACCCGCAAGCGCAAAGCTTCTCCGCCAGCCCTGTCACAGTTGACGCCAATAATTCCGAACTCATCCCCTCCTAGCCTGGCGACCACATCCTCGGCGCGCGCGGCTTGATGCAGGGCTTTCGCAGTGCGCACAATCAGGTCATCGCCTGCAGTGTGCCCTTGAGCGTCATTGACCCGTTTCAGCTCATCCAGGTCAACCATTATTACTGCACAAGACGAGCCGTGGCGGCGACAGCGCCCCTCCTCCTTAGCCATCAACTGATCCCAGCCGGATCTGTTGTACAGACCAGTCATGGCATCCGTAAGGGCCTGTGCCTCGAAGCGCTCGGCTCTTCGCACCAGCTCCTCGGCCTTGAGTTCCATCTGCAATACCCTGCTTAGCAAGCTGCCTATCAACTCAACAAGCTCCTGATCTTCGGTGATGCTTTGCGGCTGAGGCTCAGGATCAATGGCGCAGAGCGTTCCAAAAAGGCTCCCGTCATCTAGCAGTAGAGGAATGCCTATGTAGGCCCCGATTACGACTTGCTTGCCTATGGGGGCGGCGGCATAGGCAGGAACCATTGTTGAGGTCGGGGCAAAACGTGGGCCGTGGCCTTTAACCATTTCAGCACAGAAAGAATCAACCCAGCGGAAGACCCGGCCAGCCTTCACGCCGTAGCCATGATCTTCGCTCTGTAGCACGATCCAGTCGTTACCCTCTGTCCGAGTGACCATCCAAAGATCGAAGCCCAATCGACGATGCAGAAACGAAAGCACTTCGCTCGCGGTCTTTTCAAAGTCATTACCGTACAATTCATGCATCAACTGTGTCCTTTGGCAGTTCGCCCTATAATTATTGCGATCAAACCAAGCTGCTGATAAGCGTGCTGTTTACGTGCGACTTTGCGAGTTCGATGTCCAGAAGCTGAGCAAGTTGTTCGGCAGGCACCGGGCGGCTATACAAATAACCTTGAACCTCGTCACATCCCGATTCGCTGAGGAATGCCAGTTGGGCATCGAGTTCAACGCCCTCGGCGATAACCGTAAGTTGCAGGCTGTGCCCGAGCTGTATGATCGCCTTAACGATTGAAGCGCCATCGGCATCAGTCAGCAAGTCGCGCACAAATGATTGATCGATCTTAATCTTGTCGACCGCCAACCGCTTGAGATACGAAAGGCTGGAATAGCCCGTACCAAAGTCGTCGATGGACAGCTTCACACCCATGGACTTCAAGCCACGCAGCGTTTTTATCGTGGCGTCCACATCCTCCAGGAGTATAGATTCGGTCAGTTCCAGCTCTAGACGGTCTGGCGGCAAGCCCGATGCCGCGAGTGCTGTGGAGACCATTTCCAATACATTGCCGCGTTTGAATTGCAACGATGAAAGATTAACCGCCACCACCAATGGTGTCGGGTACTGATCCATCCAGATTCGGGCTTGGCGACAGGCTTCATTGAGTACCCATTCGCCAATCTGAATGATGTGACCGCTGCGTTCCGCCAGAGCAATAAATTTACCAGGCGGCACCAGCCCCTCATCCGGATGCTGCCAGCGTACCAAGGCTTCTGTTCCGATGATTTTGCCGCTACTGATATTGATTTGTGGCTGATAATGCAGCCGGAATTCATGATTGCGCACTGCATTTGTCAGCGCCCCCGTGAGCCTGATTTGCTCGGCCAAACCAGCATTCATGTTGTGCGAGAAGAAGCAGTAGGTGTCGCGCCCAGCCTTCTTGGCACTCTCGACAGCCGTATGGGCATTCTTGAGCAGGGTATTGAAATCCTCGCCATCGTTTGGAAACAGCCCGATGCCGATGGAAAAGGAAATATCCAGTGCATTGCCAACGATTTTTACTGGTTCAAAAAAAGCATCCCTGATGCTGTTTGCCAACACGGCTATTCCCGCGACATCGTAAGGGCCAGTCAACAGAACAACAAATTCGTCACCACTGATTCGACTGATGGTGGCGCTGGTTGGAATGCACTGCTGGAGGCGCTCCACAGCCATTACGATTACTTGGTCGCCAGTGGCGTAGCCCTGGCTATCGTTGATCTGCCTGAAACGATCCAGGTCGAGGTACAAGAGGCTGACTGTGGTATTTTCGCTCTGGGCGAGCAAGACCGCATGCTCGAAACGATCGTGCAGTAGCAGTCGGTTGGGTAGACGGGTCAGAGGATCAAAGTGTGCCAGAAAGTCCAGTTTCTCCTTGGCTACGTCATGCTCCACACGCGAGCGCAAGGTCACGATGCCAAAGGCGAGATCGCTGGCCAGCTCCATGAGTAAGCGCAGCTCATTCGGATCGAAGGCGTTAGCTTCGGATGCATACAGATTAAGCGCACCGAGTACCTGAGCATCGCAAATGAGCGGTAGGGCTACACTGGATTGGTAGCCGCGCTGAATTGCCGACGCGCGCCAAGGCGCCATCCGGGAGTCAGTCTGGACATTCTGGATGATGCTCGGCTGACCCGTACGGATTGCCGTGCCTACCGCGCCCTGACCGTGATCGACGTCCGCCCAGGATATAGTGAGCCCATCAAGATATCCGTTCTCGTAACCAGATTGTGCCACCGGGAGTACAGTGCAGGCTTCATCATGTTCGGCATAGCCGACCCAAGCCATCAGATAGCCTCCGTTTTCGACGCACAGGCGGCTGATTTCAGCAATCAGCACATGCTCATCCTCCGCATGTACCAGCGCCATATTGCAGTCGCTCAGCAGGCGCAAATCCCGGTTCACCCTTTTAAGGGCCAACTCATCCAGTTTGCTTGCAGTAATGTCCTGTACCGTGCCAACTGAACGCAGCGGCTTGCCTCTTTGGTCACAAAAATTCTCGTACCGCTCAAGGACATATTTGATGCGCCCATCCTTCATCTGCAGCCGATGAGTCATTTCACAAGGCGTCTTGCTGCTGACTGAGTGGGCATAGGCCTTGGCAATTTGCTCGCGATCTTGCGGGTGCGCCGCAGCCATAAAAGACTCAAGTGAGGGCGTGAAAGTCTCAGGGTCCACTTCGAAAATACGGTAGATTTCATCGGACCAAAGTAAATTGCGAGTCTCCAGGTCGAACTCCCAGTTGCCGAGTTGTGCAAGCCGCTGCGCCTCCTTCAGGCATTTTTCGCTGTGCAATAGCTCGATTTTCGTCTGTTCGCGCTCGTCGCTCATGCGTCTGAGCTTGGCCTGTGTTTCGGCGAGGTGTGCCAGTACAGACCCTGGCTCGGCGTTTGATACCTGCGGAAGCCTAGAGAAGTCCCACTTACCAATGCGGGTGATCTTCGCATGAACCTCATCGACCGAGCCGCCCATGATGGCCCGTAGCGTACGCGACATGCGGTAGAGCATCAGAATCAGCGCCAGACCGAGTGCGATGAAGATGACCCGCAGTACCAGAGCGTTACGCTTGGCCTGGTCAACGGCGCGGTTGGTGCGCTCTGTCATAAGGGTGTAGACGTGGTCGATCGGTCGAAAAATGGCTGCCTTGGCGTCTAGGTAAGCGGCATCGTGCAGCATGCCGAGCGCTTGTGCGTGGTTCGTTGCCGCACCAGATCCCCGTGTCTGACGTAGACGCATTGCATTCCATTCGGTTTGCGCAAGCTTGTCGGACAGCACATTGGCCAAGGTCAGCGCCTCAAATTCCTGATCCGTAAAGCCAGCCTGGCGCATCAACGTCAACAGCGCGAGGGTTTGCTCGCTGTCCGGCCGTGGTTGCTCTCCCGTAGCGATCACCAGATCCCAATAGATGCTCGCGTACTTTTCTGGCCTGGGTTTTCTCCCGTCGCGGATATCCAGAATGTCCTGGTAATAGCGCTGTAAGCGTTCATCTCCATTGACCACATAGAGCCGCGCCATTCGGGTGAGGTCGTCGGAGGACTGGCGCAGTTCATCGGCCAGGAGAAACGAGCTGAGTCGCCGTTCATTGGTCGCATCTAACGCTTTTTCCGAAGCCGTATATGCCAGGAAGACACAGACCAATAGCGCCAACATGATCTGCGTGTACCAGACATGACGAGTAAATGAGGTGGCATTGGCGACATGGGACATAGAGGCTCGGAGTACAGGAAGAAGGCAGAACGTTGCCTGGCTTGGATTTCGGGCTGTGAAGAGAAAATCTATCCCCGCAGCAAATCGTAAAGCGAGTTATGGCTGCCTTTCAGTCACAAATCGGCATTCATCCACTGGAGGCCTGAATTCAACTTGTGATCGTATCACTTGTACGAACTTATACGTATTTGCACTAAGGTATAGAGCAAGAACGCTGGACAAGTTGCTCATGGCTATACGCAGACCGTAAAGCTTGCGGGCTTTGGTCGTACTGATGAAGGCCGGAAGCCCTGTGCTCTGGCCTTAATCCTCCCCCTTGGCCCGTTGTTGCAACATCGGCAGGAGATGGATCCCTCAACGCCAGAATCATTCGCTATCCTGAGAAATCATTTTGCTGAGCACAATCACACCATCTACGCGCTTGCGGATATTAAGTGCGTCACCTTCTTGCCAACCCATTTCCTGCACCAGCTCATCAGGCAAGCTAACGATCTGATCGCCGCTGCCGTCACGGGCATCAATCAATGTTGACTGAAAGCGGCTCTCGCCCAGGGCCTGCAACAGTAACAGCAGGCCACCTCCGTTCGACACAAAACCACGTGCACTGATCAGTTCGTATTGTTCCAGCAAATCGGCAGCAGCATCGAGCACTTCTGTCGGCACAACGTCGGTCGAGCGGATTAGCTCAGTGACATCGCCAGCAGCGTGCTGCACTGCTGGCATCGCTGAAAGGATTTGTTCAATACGGTGTCGCAGGTCGTCCATGACGCCTCCTTAGGTGCTGAAAACCAATGTGCAAGCAGTTCGAATAACAACCTTTTACGCCGTATGCCAATCTCGTGATCACTCACCTATACACCCCGCCGCCGACCAGTTCGTATGCTCATCACAACGGACGCTGACCCAGCGCGCTTCTACCAATTGCCCAGGCATTCCACAGACCTCACAAACCGACAAAGACGCCTCTTGCGCGTTGTCGACCGCTGCGCGGCACCTGCCGTCACCACCTTCATAGTAGAAACGCAATCCGCCAAATTTCTCTTTGATCTGTCGTACCATTACCGGAGGAACATCAGGATTCTCATTGAGGTAATTCGTGAGGTTTCGACAGAGCTCATCAAGCAACTCTAACCATCCCGGATAACACGCAATTTCACGCATATTCTCGCCAGAAAACATCTCGGGATAGCGCCTTCGTAATAACGGCAGCAAATCACCTGTCATCAGCCTCCACTCCCATTGCTCGACGAATATGTGGATCTCTCAGCGTGGCTAGCTCAGGCATGCTGATAAGCTTTCTGGCAGCTCGGCTGAGGAGTGTATACAGCGTGTTTTTGCTTTCAAAACAGGAGCCGTTGACCAGGTGGCGTGAGTTGGACAGCGCACACGATACCGTCGCTTTCCAATCCGCTTCCCCTCACTACCGCATACCTCGCAAATCGTCAGCGAACCCTCCATAGCTTTGTTCACTATGCCCCGGCAAACCTCATCCCCACCGCGATAATATATCCGCAGCCCGCCCCACTTTTCTTTCACCCGTATGACTGTGATCGCTGGGACATCGTGGTGCGCATCAAGGTAGCATTGGAGCGCCTGACAGACGTTATCCAACACTATCCACCACCCGGGCATGCATGCAATTTCACGTATGGCCAAGTCATCAAGAAGCAGGCGGTATCGCCCAGGCAAAACCGTCAGGAGATCATCGCCCATCGTCGACCCGAAATTCGCCGCCGCACTGCTGTGATAACGCGAATACTGCAGGTACCTCAGCAGATTTGCGCGATCCTCGCCCCCCAAGCACGTAGAGCATGTCCTTAGATGCAAAAAAACAGTCTTCGTAGCGATACTGAAAGCCAGACAACACGCCTTGTGACAGATTCTCTGTGGCATTCGCGCTAACGACTTTGTTCGCATAAAGCAGCGTAGGCTGCAGTCCATTGGTCTTTACCAATCGTTCATGGCGGCCAGTCAACTTGACGTCGATAAGAATCCAGTTTCTGACGATGCAAACCGCCTGGGCCCCGAAGGTTTCGTGCGTGGCCTCCAATAGGTTTTCGTCTGAGAGCCTTGATCCGTACAATACGCGAGCTGGGCCGTAGAGAAGATCACCCAGTAATTCAATGTCCAAAAAATCTGCCTTACCTAGTCAATAATGCGGGAGCACACTCTCGTGGCCCCTCGTGTTGCTCACGGTTTTAGTCTCAGCTAACGATTGCCAAGATCGCTTCAACGCTCGCCTTTTTCCGAAGGCCCGGGCCCATCAACAGATAGGTCGTATTTTTCGTTTCAAACAAGAAGCCTTGAGTGAATGAGCGCTGAAATGTGCTCCGCACCCAATCACCTGGTCGACGCTTGCCACCGCTGTGCAGAACAACATCCGAGGCATAGAGCACGTAAGGCGATAATCCATCTGTTGCTAGCGAGACCTTATAATCTTCAGAGACATCAACTTCGATGATGCTCCAGGCTCGAACCAAGCAATATGGGCGACCAGTAAAGCTCATAATCGCCTCGGCCTCGGCTTCGACCTGCCCCATATCAAAGCCCTCAACAGGCTCGCCGCTGCGATCGAACAGAGCTGCGACTTCCTGCAAAATATCAGTCATACGAATGCTCCCTAGGGATCAGGTACTTCAGTCAATCTATAGTCTGATCGGAACCCATTTCTGCGTAACGGGATTGCCTACTCGTCGGGGCTCATGGGCGTCGCTCTCCGGTACCAAAAATTCATACCTGCTACTTTCCTGGTCATCACAGAGCGGGTCAGTGCAACTGGCCCGTGAAACGAAGGCCAGATTCGTCATGAGCCCAGCTGCAAATGACATAAAGACTGTTGAGCGTCTCAACAAGGACATACCCTTTCACCACGGCTTGGCTCAGGACGCTCGACGTGTGGATACCCTTGCCGTTCTCAAACCTGCCGAACAAATCTCCGAATATGATGCCAATTGCGTAGTTTCTCTCAAAAGCCGCGCAGCATAGATACCCTGTGATTAGAGTCCCAAAATCAACCTTTAGGGCTTCCGTCACGACGCTCGGAATTCCAACAGGATCATCTGCATTTGTGATTACTCGACTGGCAAGCAGCCTCCTTCTGTTTTTCATCATCAATGCACTTTATGAAATGGGCCTAATGCGCCGTTTTGGTGATACCAGTGAGCAACGACATACAGGCCTCCTCCCTCTACTTGAACGATGAGATAACCATCGCGCTGATACCGTCGTTCGATGGACGGCGTATGTACAGGAAGGCCTTCAGGGAATTTATGCCGGTGGTCACAAAACATCAGTCCAGTCATGCGCGGAGGCCGCTCTAGGGCACAAGCCAGAAACCCGACGATGTCGTAGTCAGGTATTGACTTCCGGGCCTTCTGAATGACCGTTGGCAGGCGAAAAAATTGGAGGTCGGCGAGCGTCGCTCCGAATGTTTTGATCCAGTAGTTGGCATGCGTGGAGCCGTTCCGATTCGCCTTAGAAGAGATCATCAGATCTGCACCTCAAAACCTGGCTGAAAACCAGTCTCTTCACTTGGATAACCTCTCGGATTTGAAACCACTCGACACCCAGCAAGCTCTTCATCCACGTCACGATGCGTGTGCCCAAATACCCAAAGATCCGCTTTCTCGATCAGCTCAGGCCAGCTATTGGCATACGCCGCAGACAGATGTCCTTCCTGCTTATCACCCAAAACGTGAGGCGTTGGGGCATGGTGGGTGACGACTACTGTTTTTCCCTGGAAAGGTTTATCAAGCTCTTGGGTCAACCACCCTCGGGCTACCCTATTTCTACCGGCGACATCATCTGGTCGCAGGCGCCGGTAACTTGCATCAGCTCGAATAACTCGGAAATCGTTCATCGAATCCCTGGCCAGAGCGGTAGCTGCAACGACATCACCAGACGATGTAAAGTCAGTCCAGGCTGTGGTGCCGAGGAAACGGATTTGCTGCCAAACAAAAACCTCGTTTTCCAAGATGTGAACGTGAGACGCTGCCGCATCACGCATTTTTTTGAGCGTGCGGTCGATTACGTTCTGCAAGTTGTAACCGTACTGAGCAAGCAGCTCACGCAGCTTCGTTTCGAATTCAATAAATCTTTCGTCGATACTCGCTAAGACCCTTGCAAAGCGTATTGCCAGCGGCGCACTGAAACCGGGGCAAAAACCGCCTCCGGAAACGCGAGTTATGACCGAGCGCTGCAGAAAAAGCTCGTCGCCGAGCTTTTTCCGTTCCAGGCAGACTCGCCGAGGTTGCATACCAGAGTTGAGCTTGACGCTCTGAAAATCCAGACACTGACCTTCGAGCTCGCCCACACTCCACCATCAGTATGGCATCGTGATCGGCATCCAATGCATCGCACAGTCTCAGATCGAAAGACAGCTTATCGCCCAGCAACAGCCCCAGATTTCAAACAGGCGGTCTCACCAAGGCGCAGCCAGCGAAAAAGGAATTCGCAACCACTCAATGGGGCCTTCTCGCCCGCCGCACATTTCATCATGGACGCACTGCTGCACAAGCACACAAGGAAATGGCGGAACCAGTTGCAACAGATCGCGCAAGTGAGTGACGGAACGAAGGTGCATAGGCTTCGCCAAATCGTTCAGCAGCGTAAGCTGGCCGTGATCTAGCCTAATGCGCGCTATATAGATACCGCGCTCCAGAGACAGCAGTTCCAGCTCCCGTATCTCGCCATTCGCGGCCAGCGCAGTCAACTTTTTCAGATTCAAGTTTCACTCCTTGCCTACCAGGGTAGGCACTCTCCGTCATAAGCAAAGAAATTTCCGCTGTCGGCAGGGCCCAAGCGGTCGATCAGCGATAGCAGCTACTGATGTCAAAAAACAGCAGTCGTGCCTCTATGGCGCGTCGGCTCAGGATCTTGATTTCTCGAGCGAAGAGCGTGCATTCACCATCAAAGTAAAGCGTCAGTGGCCATTGCTCTATATTGTACATGAGCATACACTTTGTATAGGTTTTGCATAAGGTATGCCGAAATACACAGACTTACAATGGCCGCCATTCTTTTACCGTGGTATGAGCCGTCATGCCCGCCCCAGAGGAAGGCTCATCTGGGTTTTCGATTGGACTTACCGCCGGAATGAAAAATGACCGAAGCGGTGCATTGAGCATTTTGAACACGACTAGTAGCGGGTTTCTCCTCGTCGATGCGTGTCATGAAGTTCAGGCATTCAAGCACTGGTTCGGGCATCCGCAAGGCCGATCAAAATGATTCCATAGCGTTAACCTATTGCCTTGCCCGTCAATATCAATTACGCGGCCGCAGCCACCGAACGTACCCTGCCCTCAGGGTGATGGCTGATTTATATCGCTCAATCCAGCCCTTACCGGGTCTATCTCCGAGCTCTACCCATGAAAAATTCAGTCTCCCTAGCCACGCGCATAGGCCTTGGCTTCGCCGCCATCGTGTCGCTGCTTATATTGATCACCGCCGTTGGTATTCAACGGGTGGGTTTTATCGACTCCACCCTGGAAGACGTCAGCGAGAATGCGGCGAAGGTTCAACGCTACGCTATAAACTTCCGCGGAAGTGTGCACAACCGCGCCATAGCTATTCGGGACGCGGTGTTGGTGGATACTGATCAAGACTTGGAAATCCACCTGACTGAAGTCATCAAACTGGAAAAGGCCTACAACGATTCTGCCGTGCCGTTGGATCAGCTATTCGCAAGCCCGCGAGTGACATCGCAGGAGCAACAACTGCTGCTGGCCATTAAAGACATTGAAAAGCAAACTCTGGCGTCTACTAAATCGGTGATTGTCCTACGTCGCGCCGGTGATATTTCTGGAGCACGAGCTTTGTTGCTGCGGCAAACCTCCGGGGACTACAGCGAATGGTTGAAACGGGTCAACGCACTGATTGACTATGAAGAGGTGTCGATCAAGACCCAGCTCAGTGCGGTCCAAGCTACCGCTAGTCAGTTTCGCGGTCTGATGCTCTTGGCCACTGGTATAGCGTTGCTGCTGAGCATCATCCTGGCGGCCTTTATTATCCGCTTCATCAGATCAACGCTGGGCGCGGAGCCGACTGAGGTTGCACAGGCTATCCAACGGTTGGCAGCAGGCGATTTGCAACAGACGATCGTTACCGACTATCCGAACAGCGTGATGGGCGTGTTGAAAACCGCCCTCAGCCGCTTGGCCGACACCATCAGTGAAGTACGCATTGCTGCTCAAGAGGTCAACCATTCATCCATGAAGCTGTTGGCGACATCGTCCACCAATAATGACCAAATCAGCCTGCAGACTCATGAGGCCAGACAGGTAGCGACCGCAATTACGCAAATGGCGGCCACGGTCAATGAGGTCTCGGGCTACGCGTCCCAAGCAGCGGATGCGACGCGTCTCGCAGATGCTGAAGTTGAAAGCGGTAACCGTCTGGTTGCAGACACCACGCTAGCTATCGAGCAACTGGCTACCACACTGGTTGAAACCACCAACACTGTGGAGCAGGTGTCCAAGCATAGCGAACAGATTGAAACGGTTATCGACGTGATCAATTCAATCGCCTCGCAAACTAACCTGTTGGCTTTGAACGCAGCCATCGAAGCGGCCCGGGCCGGTGAGCACGGTCGAGGGTTTGCGGTTGTGGCCGACGAGGTGCGCTCACTAGCTAACCGCACGCAGCAGTCGACGGAGGAAATTCGCGCAATGATAAGCACTTTGCAGAGCGGTACCGAAACTGCAGCGCAAACCATGCGCAACAGCTGCGAACTGGTAAATCGGACAGTGGCTCAAACCCGCAACGCCCAGAGTGCGCTGTCCAAAATTAGCCAGGAAGTGGGCGCCATAAACCATATGAATACCCAAATCGCCAGCGCCTCTCTCCAGCAAAGCGCTGTGGCCGAGGACGTAGCACAGAATATCACCCGCATCCACAGCTCAACTGTGCAGTCAGCAACTGGATCACGGGAAGTGGCAACGGCCAGCCAGGAGCTGGCGCAGCTAGCTGATCGCCTTACCCAGAAGGTGGCGTTTTTCAGGGTGGCTTAGGGGGCACGCTGCATATATAGCCAATCGCCCCCACCCTTACGCACAGATATTCCATCAAAGACGAGTACGCGATTACTGAGATATGCCTCAATGGCTCTCAACGGACCGTCAATCCTTACCAATACATAGGTAAGAAAGAGGACTGTTTTTGTGCATTAGGCGAAGTGCAGAGGACTCACAAGATGAACGAATATGGCGAGAGGCCCGCTCTCGCCCCCCCCCAGTTCGCGCAACCGAGCAATTTGACAGTGAGCTTTCGTCATTTGCTGGATGGCTTGTGGAGCGATCACTAGTTCTGGATACATGCACATTCGACTTCTCACTAGTGATTAACGACGGTCGATAAACGCCGGTTTCCTGCGGCAAATTAGCGCGTCACAGAACTTTTACATCACGCCTGAGTTCTGGCTAAATGGCCGCCCCTTTGCGTCGACCTCATTCATGGCCTCGTTGAAACGCATCAGCCCCTGGATCGCTTGCCTGGCAGTGTTACTCAACATGCTGGCCATGCCGCTGAGTCGCGCGATGCAAACGCCGGACCTGCAACTATTGCTCTGGGGTGGGTTCTGTTCAGGCAGCAGCTCTAATGCCTTGCCCCCAGGCTTTGGCAAGCTGCTCGATACGCTGCAACCGACTCCGACCAAAACCGTTATGCATCACGGAGACTGCTGTTGTGGCCATGCCGGACTGGCAGCGTTGCCATCTAACTACTACCGCCATTTTCTGCCCCGATACGCCCCTGACACCCCGCTCGACAACCCTGAACTGCCAGCACTTCACCCCAGAGTTCGCTGGCCCAGCTTGAGCCCGCGCGCCTCTCCCCTCGCCTGACCGCCAATCCCTGCCACCTGACATAAGTCCGGCAGGGCCTTCATTACCTATTTTTAGCTGCCCTGCCCTAGCCGCTAAAACACCCTTGAAGTTTCTTGGTCATCAGGAAGTGTGCGTTATGCCTGCTCCATCTACTTTGCTTCGCGCAAAGCCTTTGTCTGTGTCCCGTTCCATGTGGTCCTTGTTGACGTGCGGCCTGTTCGCATTGAGCCCTTTGTCTGCGGCACTGGCCGAAGCCACCAAAACCGAAGACTCGGCCCTAACCCTCGGCACTGTGAATGTGCAGGGCAATGCCGGTGGCCCCTTGAGCACCAGCAGCGTGCTCAGTTCCGTGGATATCCTGGGGAGTGACATCCTCGTAAAAATGCCGGTCAACTACAGCTGGGAACTGTTCAGCCGTGCGCCGGGAGTAATGCTCACCGAGTTTAACCAGGGCACAACATCCGGCAAGATCTCCTTTCGTGGCTTCAACGGCGAAGGTGAGGTCAACGCTGTCAAACTGCTGATCGACGGCATTCCGAGCAACAGTAACGACGGCAACATGCCGTTCATGGACATGATTTTCCCCCTCGAACTGGACAGCATTGAGGTGGTGCGGGGCACCAGTGATGCGCGTTACGGCCTGAACAATATCGCCGGCAACGTCAACATGCTGACCCGTACCGGCGGCGACTACACCACGGCCCGCATCCGTTACGGTAGCTTTAACACTCAGGAAACCCAACTCTCCAAGGCCATCGAAAGCAGTAACTGGACCCAGAACTACTTCTTCGCCTACCAGAAATCCGACGGCTACCGAGATCATGCTGAGGCCGACAAATTTTCGATGTCCGGCAAATGGTTCTATACACCGGACGACGACAGCTACCGCATCGGTCTGATCGCCCGCCACTATGAAACCGAGGCTCAGGAGCCTGGCTACCTGAGTGAAGATGATGCTCACCATCATCCAACCATGACCAACAGCTACAACGCCACGGACAAGGGCGCGCGGCGGATGAATCAGGTCAGCGTACATTTTGATACTGACCTGGCTGATACCCTCGCCTGGTCGGCGAAAACCTACGTCAACACCTTCGACGACCGACGCTGGACCCAGTATTGGCGCACCAGCTCCCAGCAGGAACGCGACACCTACGAAACCCAGTACGGCGCCCTCACCTCTCTGACCTGGCGCCCGGAAGTCAGTTGGTTGTACGACTTCGCCCTGGAAGGCGGCGCGGATGCCCAGCAGCAGCAAAACAAAAGCGAGCGCTACAAGACCACTCAGCGTGTTCGCCAGTCGCAAACTCGCGACCAGCAGTTCGACTTCGGGACCTACGGTGCTTACGTCCAGGCCGAGATCAAACCATTCGAGTCGTTGAAGATCGTCCCCGCGTATCGGGTCGATAAGATTCAGGGTGACTTCACCAACGAAATGACCGGCATGGACTACGACATCAACAACTACGGCCTGATCAAGCAGCCCAAGCTCAGCGTGGTCTATTCACCGTGGGACGTGGCCAGTCTCTATGCCAACTGGGGACGCACTTTCCAGGTCGGCACGGGTGCGGCGGCGTACAAGATTCCGCCGAGGGACACCGATCTGGCGCCCTCGATCAATGAAGGCTGGGAAACCGGAGTCAAATTCACTCCTGCCGACTGGGTCGACGGCAGAGTTGCCTATTGGCAGCAGGAAGCCTCTGGTGAAGTCAGCCGCCGGCTCAACGATCCCAGCGGCGAATCGGACAACGTCGGGGAAACCCGGCGCTGGGGTTACGACATGCAGATGAACCTGCACCCCAACGAACGCACTGACATCTGGATGGCCTACTCTTGGCAGTATTCGAAAATACTCCAGCCCAGCGCGACCTTGCCCAACAGCAAGGGCCAGGAAATCGACCACATCCCCAATCATCTGTACAACGCGGGCGTCAGCTATGAGGCGACCCCCGCCTTGCAATTAACGGCTTGGATGAACGGCCAGACCAACTACTATCTGGAGCGAGAAAACACCAAAGGTACCTATGGCGGTTACGTGCTGATGAACCTCGGCGCTACTTACAAAGTCACCGAGTCGGTAAGCGTCGATATGCAGTTGAAAAACCTGACCAACCGCTACTATGAGTACGTTTGGTATGACCCAGAGGGTGCCGTGGCATCCCTGCACTCGCCGGGTGATGGCCGTGCACTTTATACCGGCGTTACCCTGGATTTTTGATTAGGATAGCTGCTGAGGCTGGATCGGCCTCAGCAACACTCACACTTCATCCATGAATCGTCTTCAGCCAGCGGCAATACAGATGTTTGGTCATCTTGCGAAGAAAGCACTAACCACCGTGGCGCTGGAGACGCGTTTCCCAAAGTCACCCTCACTGTCGAGGGTGTCAAAGAACACACAAATATCCACGACCAAAAGGCAATAGCATAGTTTTCAATGAGTCATACAATGGTGGATATAATACTGCTGCCCACCTCAAATGGTATGACTTAATGTAATTGCTCGCGACTGTAAATTCAAACACTTATCGCCAATACATGCACCCAAATGAATTGCATTTTGCGCACAATACACCTTATAGGATCTTGTGTGATAGTGTTGTTATGACATCATTATTGCATTCAACAGAATGAAATAATATGAACATTGGCACTAGACTAAAAAACGAGCGTAAAGCCTGCGGCCTGTCCCAGAGCACCCTTTCTTTCATAGGTGGCGTACAGCCCAATGCGCAAGGTCATTATGAGAAAGGGGTCAGGTATCCGCAGGCTGACTATCTTATCAGGCTGTCTGCTACGGCTATAGATGTGTTGTTTGTCGTGACGGGCAGACGAACTCCGAATGCGGTTGCTCAACTGTCTTCAGGTGAGGAGGCACTTATTATTTTTTTACGGACGATGAACGTTTTAGATACGCAGGCCGTAGAACACATCATAAATATATTAGCTCAGGCGTTGCAAAATGAGAGGCGTGATTAACGTTAAGCTTCACATCTTCCTGATGTGATTGGATCCCATTATTTGATTTGTAGGTGACTTCGACATTCGGGATGCAACCGTGTGGATTTTGGGGGTGTCGCTAAACAACCTTGAGTTCTACCGGTAGTTGAGTGGTCAGGTGGCGCCTTAAGATTAGAAAGGAATTCCCGCGATGATCGAAATAAGCCAGGAAGCGATTGACGAGGCGAAGGCTCGGATTTATAGCCACATTGAAATCAGTATTACTCGTTCGTCTCGTGAGTGGTCGCTGTGGGATGCGAGGGTCTACATCGAAACGACCGCCTTGCAGAGGATTGGCATCCTGAACGATGACGAAGTGGTCGAAATATACGCGGCTTTGGAGGAGGCTCGGGCCCAGAGTTTTGTCCACCAGCCTCATATGGACCGCGTCCCATAAATCCGTGGCAGTGCCGCCAAAGCCCGCTCCCAGATGTGTCGGGTGCGCAGCCAGACAACTTCTTGCCAGTCACTGTCCGCGGGGTAGAACTGCTCGAGCAACTCCAGCTTGATTTTCCTTGCGACCTGATCAGTGAGGTCTCCGTGCAGGTGCAACCACTGATCGTCGCGTAGAACAGTGTGGACCTGCTCTCCCGGATAGGTGCCACATTCGATAACGAACGGCATTAAGTGCACCTGCGGCAATGCATCGAGCATGGCCTGCGAGGTGTAACCCGTGGCTGTGGCTGCCACCCCGGTATCACTTTTGCTTTCAGCTCCAGTGAGCAAGGTATACAGCCATGGGCCGTATACCGCCTGGGCATCGTGCAGCGCCGGGTAGGACGACTGGGCAATTGTCATCAGCATTGGGTGACCGTAGTCTCCCGCGCCGGTATGCAGGTCAAAGCACATGGCCACCTCGGCGTGAGCGAGGTGCTCTTGTATGATTTTGCGCAGGGTTTTGTTCGACCACGCAGGTGCCTTGCCGCCATAGAAAAGACCGTCGTGGTGTGCGTACTGACCGGCCTCGACAATCGACATGACCGCTGACCAGCCCTCTTTACGGATTCGCTTGTTGAGCAAGGCGTCAGCCCTCTCCCGCTTCGGTCCCTGCAACTGGGTGCAGGTATAGATCTCGTGTAGCGCCTCGTACCGTTGATTGTCCGGCAGCGCTTGAGTGCAATTCAGATAGTTACGGTTGAGGTCGATATTGTCTTCGTTGACGCGGCGCATCCAGGCCGTGCCCCAAGGATTGATCAAGTGGATCATCAACACCGCGACATCGTCGGGCAAGGTTCTACCGGTTAGCGCTTGCAGCCATTTGATCTGGCAATCCGAGCCATAGAAGCCTTCAATACCGTGCGTGCCGCTGAGGGCAACCAGCACCCGCTTCGCATGTGGGTCTCCGAGCACGGCAACATCGGTACTCAGCGGCTCGCCGGAGGGCCCGGTCAATGGGTGGCGGTACTCAGCGAGACTTGCACCTGCTGCTTTGGCAGCAGCCAGAAACTGTTCACGTTGGCTGGCAAAACTGGGGTGCGATGGAAAACCTGTGCTCATGGTTGCCTCATGTCAATCAACACGTACCAGGCTTTCAGGAGTCGCCGGGTGCGAAGTAGTGGCGGGCAGTCTTCTTTCAAGACCCTGATGCAAAAACATGACGTGGTTGGATACAGTATGCGCAGAGTTTATACGAACGATCTGGCTGTCGGCCGGCTCGATATCCTGAATCAAAAAACAGTTCGGGATCAAGGTTAGTCGCTACCCTCCTCCCATCACTGGATAATCGGGAACGTTCCTGAAATGGTTGGCATCCATGTACGGTCGCCAAAAATCGAAAATTGCTTTGTGTCAGAGGGTTGCATGGCGTGGGAGAACGTATGAAATTTCAAAAAAACCATATTATGAGCAAGGCTTTGGAACCTGACACTGCACAGAAAATCAAACGCGCTGCGTTCTGGACTCGTGAGCTTTGGTTGTTGCCCATCCTGATGCTGGCGACGCTGGTGCGCTTCTATGGTTCAACCGCATCAGCTATCTGGTGCGATGAAGGATCCAGTTTGCTCATGAGCCAGTATTCACCAGCGCTCATCTGGTTTCATAGCGCTCACGATGTACATCCACCTCTTTATTACCTCCTCCTGCACCTCTGGATAGAGGTATTCGGGAACGGTATCTTGTCGATCAGGTCCATGAGTGTGCTGCCGGGCATTGTGACGGTAGCCCTCGGTGTCTGGCTGGTTCACTTGGTCGCAACACGTCGAGCAGCGGTCCTGGCCGGAGTTTTATTGGCCTTACTGCCCATTGCAGTGCGTTATAGCCAGGAAGTGCGGATGTACTCCCTCATGGGGCTCTGGCTGGTGGGCGCAACCATAGCGCTTGTCTATTGGGTAAAAAATCCAGACCGTCATCGGTATCTCGTCATCTATGCCCTGTTAATGACGGCAAGCTTTTACACTCATTACTTCACCGGCCTTTGTGTACTTTCACACTGGGCCTACCTGTTTTTCATACGCGATACAAAGCCCCGCCTCATCACTCGTCCTGCATGGTGGATCGCCAACGGTCTCATTGCCTTGCTGTATGCCCCCTGGATTCCTGGCCTGATTGACCAGTTGCAGCATCTTGAACAACTCAAGGTCGGTGGCGACGTTGGCTGGATACTGCCTGTTACACGTTATTCTCTGCCCTCTACTCTCTGGCAGTATTTGATCCTTACAGATGGTTTAAGCCTGAGATGGCCGCTCTATTTCTCACTTCCACTCGCGGTGGCGTTGGTCGCCGGTGCGGTGGCCCTGCGTGACCGAGGCCCCTATAAATTTCATGTTTTATTGGTGACTTACACCTTTCTTCCTTTGCTCGTTGTGTTTCTGATCTCGTGGATAACGCCACTGCTGGTCGAACGTTATCTGATGTTCTCTGCCCTGGGTTTGCCCATGATTCTGGCAATCGCCATTGATCAAATCGAGCGTCATTTCCGTTACGTGGCAATCGCTATGCTCATGGGTATCCTGGGGGTAGAACTGATCGGTTTGCGCAATGACTACCAGGTAGATGATGAACAGTTCGACAAGCTGGTTAGCTATGTCAATCAGCACTATGCTGCCAATGACCGCATCGTTGTCAGCGATTTATTCTGGTATTTCAGTTATGTCTACTACAACAAGACGGGGTCTGAGCCACTGCTCTACACACCGAAACTAGCCAATGGTACTTCGGGGCGACCAAACAGCTACGGGTTCGGCACGCTGGTCGATCAGGATTCCGATAAAATTTACCTGGACAGTCTTGAAGCGTTACCCGGCGACTCGGCGCGCGTGTG
Organism: Pseudomonas sp. ASL8; assembly: GCF_056680355.1. NCBI lineage: Bacteria > Pseudomonadati > Pseudomonadota > Gammaproteobacteria > Pseudomonadales > Pseudomonadaceae > Pseudomonas > Pseudomonas sp. ASL8. The sequence continues at coordinate 4,673,103 of NZ_CM155278.1, forward strand.
GTTGATCAGCAACAGCGAACCACCGGACGATTTTTCTTCCATACCTGGCGACTGGACGAAAGTGTCAGCGTTGAAAGTCGGAGACACTGAAGTACGCCTGTACTCCATTCCTCCGCATTGAGATTGCTGTCATGACCCATAGATGACCATCGACGGCAACGGTCTTGTCTTGCCATAACTTGATAATGGTCAAGATGGCTACATAGGGGGCACTACACGCTATGAGGAGCGATGGTCCCCTGGAAGATCAAGATGAAAATACATTCGAAAGACTTTCACGTGCCGGAAGGCAAGTTGGGCAGCCTCCGGAGGTGGCCCACGAACGTGAAGCCGGTGTATAAATCGAAGGAGCAATATCGCCAACTTCTGGGTCAACACGTTGCGCAATTGAGTGAGTTGCAACAGCTTCTCTATGCGTCCAATCGTTATGCTGTCCTGCTGATCTTTCAGGCGATGGACACGGCGGGAAAGGATGGTGCCATCAAGCACGTGATGTCAGGTGTCAACCCGCAAGGCTGCCAGGTATTCAGCTTCAAACATCCCAGCGCCGCCGAATTGCAACATGACTTCCTTTGGCGCACCACCCGCGACCTGCCAGAACGCGGGCGAATCGGCATCTTCAACCGCTCCTACTATGAAGAGGTGCTGATAACGCGTGTACATCCAGAAATCCTCAGCAGCGAAGGCCTCTCGGAAACCAATCTCGATGAGACGACGATCTGGCACGACCGGTACCGTTCGATCACGGATTTGGAGCGGCACCTTTTCAGTAACGGAACCCGCATCATCAAGTTCTTTCTCCATCTATCGAAAGAGGAACAGCGTAAACGCTTCCTTGAACGCATCGATGAGCCAGAAAAAAACTGGAAATTCAGTCTTGCTGATATTGAGGAGCGAAAATTCTGGAAGGACTACATGGGGGCCTATGAAAAATGTATCAGTGCGACGAGCACAAACGATGCCCCTTGGTATGTCGTTCCTGCGGATGACAAGAAAAACGCCAGGCTATTTGTCTCCCAAATCATTCTCGACACGCTCGTGGGCCTCAACATGACGTACCCCAATACGGACGCTAACCGTCAGAAGGAATTTCAGGCGATCCGTAAGCAGCTCGCGAAGTGAGATCCCCGGCGCATTCACTGCTTCTTGGGGATGGAAACTTGTCTCGATCAATCCTGCTGAGCCAGGATTGCCGTCAGCAAACCGGGAAACCTGCTGTTCAGGTCGGCACTGCGCAATGAGTTCATGTGCAGGGTGCCGACGTTTTGAGTGTGCACCAGACCCGCATCGCGCAGCACCCGAAAATGATGGGACATGCTCGACTTTGGCCTGCCGCCATCCAGCTCGCCGCAACTCGCTTCGGTGACACGGCCAAGATGACGGACGATTTCCAGGCGAACCGGGTCGCTCAAGGCATAAAGCACTCGTTCGAGGACAAAATCGCTGGCAGGTGGATGTTTGAATGCGCGCATGGGTGAATCATACACAGGGGTTTACCCATGAGCCATTGTTCGAATACTATCGAACTACGGAATATTCCTTCGCTAAGAGGTATGACCATGTCTGCGCTGTTCCAACCGTTCAAACTCAAGGATGTCACGCTGCGCAACCGGATTGCGGTCCCGCCCATGTGCCAGTACTCGGCAATCGATGGTTTGATCAACGAATGGCATCAGGTCCACTTGGCCGCTATCGCGCGCGGCGGCGCCGGATTGGTGATTGTAGAAGCGACTGCAGTGGCTCCCGAAGGGCGCATTACTCCAGGCTGCACGGGTATCTGGAACGACGAACTGGCCCAGGCGTTTGTACCAGTGGTTCAGGCCATCAAGGCCGCTGGTTCGGTGCCGGGCATCCAGATCGCTCACGCCGGGCGCAAAGCCAGCGCCAACCGTCCATGGGAAGGCGATGATCATATTGCCGACGATGATGCCCGCGGCTGGCAGACCATCGCCCCGTCCGCTATCGCGTTCGGCGCCAACCTGCCGAAACAGCCCAAGGCCATGACCCTGGACGACATTGCTCGTGTGCGTGACGATTTTGTCGCTGCCGCCCGTCGCGCTCGTGATGCCGGCTTCGAATGGCTGGAACTTCACTTCGCTCACGGTTACCTGGCGCAGACTTTCTTTTCCGAGCACTCAAACCATCGTGAAGATGCCTACGGCGGCAGTTTTGACAACCGTAGCCGTTTCCTTCTGGAAACACTGGCAGCCGTGCGCGAAGTCTGGCCGGAAAACCTGCCGCTGACCGCGCGTTTCGGCGTGCTCGAATACGATGGTCGGGACGAGCAAACCCTGGTGGAGTCCATCGAGCTGACCCGACGCTTCAAAGCCGCCGGGCTGGACATGCTTAGCGTCAGTATTGGCTTCACCATCCCTGAAACCAACATTCCCTGGGCGCCGTCGTTCATGGGCCCGATTGCCGAGCGTGTGCGTCGCGAAGCCGACATTCCGGTCTCTTCGGCCTGGGGCTTCGGCACCCCAGCGATTGCAGAGAAAGTGCTCAAGGACGGTCAACTGGACGTGGTGATGGTCGGTCGTGCACACCTGGCCAACCCACACTGGGCCTATTTCGCCGCCCGTGAACTGGGCATTGACCGTGCGTCCTGGACGCTGCCGGCGCCGTATGCCCACTGGCTGGAACGCTACTGACAGATTCGTTGGCTACTGGGCAGAAGCGCCCACCAAACCATCAGAACAGCCCGTGCCCATGTGTGGTCACGGGCCACCGCTGAATCCCGTTACCCGCCTTGCAGTCTGTCCAGCGCCCGCTAGTCTTGCTTGGGAGTATTCGGATACTGGAGAAGCAGGTCTATACCCACGGTAAGTTCCTCCCGTGTAGCCCACCTGAATCAGTCGTCTGATTCAGCGGGTATGAGCAGGACTCACAGCGTCAGACTAAACAGGGTCATCGTATGTTCACGCCAGGCCATCTCAATCGCGCCAGTATTCCTGGAATGCCAGGCATACCGAAATTCAACATCGACGTTTTCTATGAGGTTCGTCATGACCCAAAGGAAGGCATGTTGATGCACTTCAAGATGGTCGGGCAGGTGTCGGGCCGAGAGTTCGTTGATGAGTTCGACATGCACCGCGATACCGCCTCCAACTTCGCCAGTCTGGTGGCCAAGGTCGCGGTCAAGCACGGCCTGCCTCCTAACGAAAGTCCTATCATGCGCAGCCACGCCGAATACGATGCGATGTTCGAGGATATTCGCGACAAGCTGGGCATCAAACCCGGCGATCCGATTAACCTGGATAACCTGGAGAAAGACGGGCTTTAAGAGTCGTCCAGGCCGATTATTTTCAGGTGCCGACCATAATTGACCTACCGTCCTTTAGACAGGCAGGCCTCATGTACCAGAACCTCGCTCTGCTCACGGCCTTCCTTTTGTTCTACAGCATCTTCGCCGGGCGCTTCGAATCGAGCCTGCTCAATGGTCCGCTGATGTTTATGCTCGCAGGTCTCATTCTCGGTCCCGCGGTGCTGGATATTCTGCAACTCCGGATTGGCAGGGAAGGCCTCAAAGCCTTGGCCGAGTTGACCCTTGCGATTGTTCTGTTCAGTGATGCGGCCAACGCTAACCTCAAAGTCCTGCGGGTCCATGAAGGGCTTCCGTTGCGTTTGCTGCTGATAGGCCTGCCGCTGACCATCTTGTGTGGGTGGCTGGTGGGTATCTGGCTATTCCCGCAGGTGCCGCTGATGGAGTTGGCGATTCTGGCAACCCTGTTGGCGCCTACCGACGCAGCGCTGGGCAAGGCGGTTGTCAGCAACCCCAAGGTTGCCGCTCCCGTGCGTGAAGGGTTGAACGTAGAGAGCGGCTTGAATGACGGGATCTGCGTCCCGGTGCTATTGATGTTCCTGGCGTTATTGGTCGAAGAACAGACTCAGGCCCCACTCTCTCTGGCGGCGAAGCTGGTTGTCGAGGAACTGGGCATTGGCGCGCTGTCCGGAATAGCCCTGACCATGGTCGCCTGGCAGTTGCAGCGGCTTTCCTGGAAGCACCAGTGGCAGATGCCCGTGTGGTCACAACTTACCCTGCCCGGCCTCGCCGTTCTGTGCTTTGCCACTGCGCAAACCCTGGGCGGCAGTGGCTTTATTGCCGCCTTTGTCGGGGGGCTGCTCGCGGGTCACCTGTTTAAGGAGCAAAAGCATCAGTTGCTTCAGGCCAGCGAAGAATTTGCCAGCCTGCTATCGGTCATCACGTGGGCCGTGTTTGGCGCATTGGTCATCCCCAAAGCCTGGAGCAGTCTGACCCTGGACATCTGGCTTTACGCACTGCTCAGCTTGACCGTGGTTCGAATGCTACCCGTGCTCATCAGTCTGCTGGGCACCCGCTTCGACATGGAGACCCGTCTGTTCATGGCTTGGTTCGGCCCGCGCGGCCTGGCCACTATCGTCTTTGCCGTCATGATAATGGACTACCCTCTACTGGCGAGTAATACGCTGATCGCTACCGCCATTTGCACGGTGTTACTCAGTGTTCTTCTGCACGGGCTGAGCGCCAACCCGTGGGTTGCGCGGCTGGTCGACCGTGAACATTGATTCCAGAACGAGAAAGCATTTTTCGAGCAATACCTTCTGATTTGAGAGGGGCAAGGCCCTGTTCAAGCTAACTGGAGGCTAGGTAACTCCGATGAAAAAACATGACCAGACAGTGTTTGATACGGACACACAACAGGTAATAAAGCTCAGCCGCAAGGACTACGAGACACAACTGAGGACCCTGCACGTCAAGTTGGTCAAGTTGCAACAATGGGTGGTGGCGAGCGGCGCCAAGGTAGTGGTGGTGTTCGAAGGCCGTGACGGTGCTGGCAAGGGCGGCACCATCAAGGCGCTGACCGAGCGCGTCAGTCCGCGAATTTTTCGCGTGGTGGCATTGCCGGCACCGACCGAGCGGGAAAAAAGCCAGATGTACTTGCAGCGCTACATGCCGCACTTCCCCGCCGCCGGAGAAGTAGTGATCTTCGACCGCAGTTGGTACAACCGCGCCGGCGTCGAGCGGGTCATGGGCTTCTGCGATGAAAGCCAGGTGCGTAATTTTTTAGAGCTGACACCCATGTTCGAGAATCAACTGATCCGCTCGGGAATCATCCTGCTCAAGTACTGGCTGGAAGTCAGTCCTCAAGAGCAGGAGCGTCGCCTCAAAGACCGTATTACCGATGGCCGCAAGGTATGGAAACTGTCCCCCATGGACGTCCTCTCTTATAACCGCTGGGACGACTACACACGAGCCCGCGACGAGATGTTCTTAGCCACCGACACCCCCTGGGCGCCCTGGTTTGTCGCCCGCTCAGAAGACAAGAAAAGTGTGCGCCTGAACGTGCTCACTCACCTGCTGAAACAAATCCCCTATAAGGAGGTCAAGCAGCCAAAGGTCAAGCTACCCAAGCGCAAAATTGGCAGCTACGAGACGATCGATTACCCGTTCAAATACGTTGCTGAGTCTTTCTGAACAGGCGTTGATTTTATTTATCGCACCAACGCTGCGATAATCGCCACTTTGCGGCAAATCAACGGAAGTCCTTGTCATGACCCAGCCAGTCATTCATCAGCGTGACCTGATCGTTGGTCTGCAAAAAGGCTTGGCCCTGATGCAATTGTTCAGCGCGGATCAACCGCGCTTGAGCGTGCCGCAAGCGGCCAAACTGTCCGGGCTGACATCAAGCGCTGTGCGGCGCTTTTTGCTGACGCTGGTCCACGACGAATTTGCCGAGACCGATGGCCGACATTACTGGCTAACCGCAAAGGCCCTGCGCATTGGTCAGGCGTACGTCGACTCGGCGCAGATGCCGCGCATGCTCCGGCCCATCGTCGAGCAAGTGGCGCGGACCACTCAAGAGCATGTGTCCGTTGGCACCCGCGACGGCGACGAAGTCGTGCACATCGTCCGCAGTCGTTATAGCCACATCACCTCGCTGTCGATCCGCCCAGGTTCACGGGTGCCTATGTATTGCACAGCCAGCGGTCGCCTCTGGCTCGCGGCGCTGAGTGAAACCGAGCTAGACGCCTACTTCGCCCGTGTTCCCTTGCAGCAACTGACGGCCTATACCTGCGTGGATGTCGACATATTACGTGCCGAGTTACGGCAAGTGGCGCTACAGGGGTTTTCTTGTGTCGATCAGGAGTTCGAGCCGGGAATGCTGGTACTGGGTGTTCCACTGCTCAATCGTGCTGGCCAGCTCAAGGCAACCTTGGCGCTTACCACCCACTCGTCACGCATGAATGCCGAGGGAATGCGCGAGCGCTACCTCACCCCTCTTTACGAAGCGCAAGCGTTGCTCAGACCGGTACTGGATTGACGCCTGGATTTTCACTCTGCAACAGCGGCCTGAGCGCCGCCACTGTCGGAAACGGGCGATAACCGCACACGTTTTCTCTGATTTAAACAGCTCTCCCAGACCGGTCACCTCAGCTGAACTCCCCTGCCCATAAGGCTTTGCGGCTAACGCGGGCGTCCCTCGCTGATTTTTCGGCCTTTGTTCACGTTCAACACCGACGCTACCCCCGTTGACGAGATTAACCATCTGGTACATTTTTGCATCACATGCTTGGCTGCCTCTGCCGATGCTTGAAAAAAACAATGGAGGTCATTGCAATGACTCATACAATTCTGGTGCTCAACGGCCCGAACCTGAACATGCTGGGATCTCGTGAACCGGCCACTTATGGCTACGAAACCCTGACCGATATCGCCGATCTGTGTGAACGCACTGCCGCATCACACGACATGCAAATCGAATTCCGCCAAACCAATCATGAAGGTGAGCTTATCGACTGGATTCATCAGTCCCGAGGTCGCTGTGCTGGCATCGTGATCAACCCGGCGGCCTGGACCCATACCTCAGTGGCTATCCGCGACGCCTTGTCCGCCGCAGAGTTACCGGTGATCGAAGTGCACCTGTCCAACGTGCATAAACGTGAAGAGTTCCGCCATCACTCATTTGTGTCGGCAGTTGCTGTCGGCGTGATTTGCGGGATGGGCGCCAATGGCTACCGCCTCGCCCTCGAACATTTCGCCCACTTATTGAAAGCCTGATCACCATGACCCAGAACAACAAATCCGTACTCGCTGGCCTGATTGGTGCCGGCATCCAGGGCTCACGCACACCTGCCATGCACGAGCACGAAGGTGATGCCCAAGGCATTCGCTATTTATATCGGCTGATTGATCTCGATGCCCTGAAACTGGACATCAACGCGCTACCCGAACTGCTTAAGAGCGCCGAGCAGATGAGCTACACCGGCCTCAACATCACGTATCCTTGCAAGCAGGCCATCCTCCCACTGCTCGATGAGCTTTCTGACGAGGCCCGCGGCATTGGCGCGGTCAATACAGTGGTGCTCAAGGATGGCAAGCGCATCGGCCACAACACCGATTGCCTTGGGTTTGCCGAAGGTTTTCGTCGGGGCCTTGCCCAGGCTGCACGTCACCGTGTGGTACAGATGGGGGCTGGCGGCGCAGGTGCGGCAGTGGCGCATGCGTTGCTTTCCGAGGGTGTCGAGCAACTGACGGTGTTTGAAGTCGATCCGAGTCGCGCTCAGGGTCTAGTGGATAACCTGAACGCTCACTTCGGCCCTGGGCGCGCGATTGTCGGGCTGGATCTGCCCGCTGCGGTCGCGGCGGCTGATGGTTTGGTCAATACCACCCCGGTGGGCATGGCAAAACTGCCCGGCACGCCACTGCCGGTGGCGCTTCTGCGCGCCGAGTTATGGGTGGCCGAGATCATCTATTTCCCCCTCGAAACCGAGCTGCTCAAGCATGCTCGTGCCTTGGGTTGCCGCACGCTGGATGGCGGCACCATGGCGGTGTTCCAGGCAGTCAAGGCCTTCGAACTGTTCACTGACTGCCCCGCCAACGCCGAGCGCATGCAGGCGCACTTTCACAGCATGAACAGCTGAGCCCAACGAGCCGAGGCGGTGCTTTCCGTCTCGGCTTGACCTGTTTCAATCCGCATCGATTAAAACGTCCCCGTCCCCCTCTCCCTTCCAATCTTCGCCCTCGCAGTTCTTGCGCGTCTAACGTTGCATGCGCACTCCGCCAGCCTTTCAAAACGCCTCTCTTGCCCGATATCGATAACGCGCTGACCTCAAGCGTGTTACTCAAAATTTTGCCTATCTGATGCGATTATCGCATCTATGTAGCGATAAACAACCATATTCGCCCGCAAACGCCTTGTCCGTCTAGCCCCCTGCCCGCACGCTTAGCCCCACAACAACACCAACAATTTGGAGATCAGCATGATTGGTGGAGCTACGCAACTGGTGGCAATTGTGGGTTCGCCCATTTCGCAGGTTAAGTCCCCGGAGAACTTCAATACCTGGTTTGCCAGGCATGAGCTGAACCTGGCGATGATTGCCATCGACATGCGCGAACAGGCCTTGGATGCGTTCCTTGACAGCCTGCGTGGCTGGCAAAATCTGCGCGGCTGCGTGGTCACTGTGCCTTACAAGCAACTGCTCGCAACACGCCTGGACGAAGTCAGTGAACGGGCTCTTGCATTGCGCTCGGTCAATGTCATCCGCCGTGAGCCCGATGGCCGCTTGCTTGGCGATAACGTCGATGGCGAGGGTTTCCTCAACGCGGCTCGCCAGCATCAGTTTCAAGCCGAAGGTAAAAGCGCCCTGGTGGTCGGTTCCGGCGGCGTCGGCAGCGCCATTGCCTATTCGCTGTGCCAGGCGGGGGTCAGCCAACTGACGATCACCGACGTCAGCACCGAACGCGCCCTGGCCTTGGTCGATCTGCTGCGCACAGCCTTCCCCTCTATTGCCATCAGTTCCGAATTCGACTCGCTGAACAGTTTCGAGTTGGTGGTCAACGCCTCACCGGTTGGTATGGGCGGCAGTGGCGAGCTGCCTTTGTCCGCGAACCTGCTGAACAGCCTGAAGGCCGGAACCCTGGTCGCGGATGTCGTGACCTCGCCAGAAATCACACCGCTGCTGGCCTTTGCGCGTGACCGTCAATGTCCGATCCAGACGGGCCCTGAAATGGCGTATGCCCAGCTCGGCAACCTCGGCAACTTTATGGGTGTGACCCCCCTGCAGATCTGATCCGCAGCACCATCCCTATAAGAATAAGAGGTTTGCAGCATGAACAGTTTTACCCAATCGCCAGCGACCGACGCGCAGCAGGTCGCGACTCATCACTATGACGTCGTCGTGCTGGGCAGCGGTGCCGCCGGTTTTGCCGCAGCCACCACGGCTGCATGCAATGGGCTCAAGGTTCTGCTGATCGAAAAAGCTGAGACCTTCGGCGGCACCTCGGCGATTTCCGGTGGTGCCGTGTGGATCTACGGCACCGATCAGGCAAAGGCTGCAGGCTTCGTTGACAGTGCAGAAGCCATGCGTACCTACCTGAAGCAGACCATCGGCGCTGGCTATAACGCCGAACTGGTGGACACCTACATCGAGCGCGGGCATGAAGCACTCCGCTGGCTCGAAAAGCATACTGAACTGGCCTACGCCATACGCCCGCTGTCGCCCGACTACTACCCGGACGAGCAAGGTGGCACTGATCGCGGCCGGGCGCTGGAAATGCTCGAGTACGACGGGCGCCACCTTGGCGAACACTTCAAAACACTCAAGATGCCACCTGCGGGCATGCTGCTGTTCGGCGGCATGATGGTCAACCGTGCAGACATCCAGCACTTCCTCAGTTTCAAGCGCTCGCCAGCGTCACTCTGGCATTGCCTCAAATTGATGGCGCGCTACGGCATTGATCGACTCCGTCATCATCGCGGTACGCGGTTGACCGTCGGCAATGCCTTGATCGCCCGTCTGGCCACCACGGCATTTGCCAAGGGCGTGGCGCTGTGGCTGAGCAGCAACACTGACTCACTGATCGTTGAAAATGGCGCCGTCACCGGTGTTCTGGTGACCCGCAACGGCGTGCAGCAACGAGTGTTAGCGCGCGGCGGCGTGATTTGCGCCATGGGCGGTTTTGCTGCGGGGAAGCTTGCCGCCAACTTTCGCCCGGACACCGGCAGCCCGCACTTGAGCATGTCGCCGTCGAGTAACAGCGGCGATGGCCTGCGCCTGGGCGAAACGGTCAATGCCGCCTGCGGACACAACATGGCAGCCAACTTTTTCTGGGCGCCGGTCTCGGAACTGACGCACAAGAACGGCGAGCGCGAGCGTTTTCCGCACTTGGTGACCGACCGCGCCAAGCCAGGCGTGATCGCCGTGAACCGGGCTGGCCTGCGCTTCGTCAATGAAGCCAACTCCTACCATCATTTCGTTCAAGCCATGTTCGCCACCGGCAGCACCCCTTGTTGGTTGATCTGTGACAGCGAGGCATTGAGCCGATATGGCATGGGCCTCGCGCGCCCCAGTCCAGTCGACAACTCGGCACTGATCAACGCCGGCTACCTGCACCGTGCCGACAGCGCAGAGCAATTGGCCCGCGCCATTGGCGTCGACCCACAGGCATTGAGCCAAACCCTGGCCCGCTACAACGCCGACGCCAGAGAAGGTATCGACCAAGCCTTTGCCAAGGGCAGCAACAGCTACAACCGCTACATGGGTGACCCGGATCACGGGCCCAATCCGTGCCTGGCGCCATTGAGCAAAGCCCCTTGGTACGCCATCCAGCTGCACACCGGCGATCTCGGCTCGGCACGCGGCCTGGTCACTGACCGTAACGCCAACGTTCTGGACCGCAGCGGCGCACCGATTCCGGGGCTGTATGCCGCGGGCAATGACATGAACTCGTTGATGGACGGTACCTACCCCGGGCCGGGCATCACCATCGGCCCTGGCCTGACATTCGGCTACATCGCCGCCAGCCACATCGCTCAACGCTTGAAGCTGGCGGCCCCCCTTAAAACCACCGTGGAGCATTAAACGTGTATTACGAACTGCGCACTTACACCATCAAACCGACCAAACTGGCTGCCTGGCTGGCCCTTTACCAGAGCGATGCTCTGGCGGTGCAGACCGAGCATCTGGGCAATCTGGTGGGCTTCTTTACCACCGAGTTTGGCGAAGCCAACCAAGTCGTACACATCTGGGCCTATGAAAGCCTGGATGACCGCATCACCCGACGCGGCGCCATGGCGGCCGACCCACGCTGGGCAGAATTCGGTCGCAAGAACAAGGAACTCGACGCCGTCGTCCGACTGGAGTCGAGCCTGCTACGACCGACAGGTTTCTCGCCGCTGCAATAAGTCACGCCACGCGGCGGCTTCCGGCCGCTGCGCTTATCAACGTCTGCGGAATACCTGCATGAATCACGAGACAATTTCTTGCGATGTTTTGGTGGTCGGCTCCGGGGCCTCGGGCTTGGCCGCTGCGGTGACCGCTGCCGAGCATGGGCTAAAGGTGATCGTCGTGGAGAAGGAACGTCTGCTTGGCGGTACCAGCGCCTGGTCCGGCGGCTGGCTATGGGTTCCGCGTAATCCACTCGCAGTAGCCGAAGGCAACATTGAGCACGACGACGCACCTGAGCGTTATCTACGCGAACAACTGCACACCCACACCCTGAACGAGCGTCAACGCGTGTATCTGCAACAGGGACCGCAGATGGTCGCGTTTTTCCAGCAGAACACTGCTGTGCAGTTCTATTCCGGCAGTACCCTGCCGGACATGCACGAATCTGTCGGTGCCGCACGCGGCGGACGCTCGCTCTGTGCGCTGCCCTTTGATGGCCGGCGGCTCGGTGACTGGATCAACAAGCTGAGTCCGCCACTGGATATCGTCAGTCTGGCGGGTATGGGCATCGCCGGTGGCGCGGACATGGCGCACTTTTTCAATGCCAGCCGCTCTCCACACTCGGCATGGTATGTCGGCAAGCGTCTGTTACGGCATGCTTGCGATCTGATTCTGCACCGACGTGGCCTGCAATTGGTCAACGGCAATGCCTTGGTTGCGCGCCTGCTGCGCAGTGCTCTGGACCGCAATGTCCAACTGCTCATCGACAGCCCCGTGTCGCGATTGCTCAGCAACGACGGCAGGGTTACCGGCGCTGTCGTGCTGCAGGCGGGCAGTCCCGTGGAAATTCATACCCGTTGCGGCGTGGTCCTGGCGTGCGGCGGTTTCCCGCATGATGCTCAGCGCATCGCGCAACTGATCGCCCATGCACCGGACGGCACCGAACATCATTCCGCCGCGCCATCAAGCAACAGCGGCGATGGTCTACGCCTGGGCGAACAGGTTGGCGGGCGAGTCGCAACCGACTTGGCCCATGCCGGAGCCTGGGCGCCGGTTTCCCAAGTACCCCGCAGGGACGGCAGCCTTGGAAACTTCCCGCATCTGCTGGATCGGGCCAAGCCAGGCTTTATTGCCGTGCGCAAGAACGGTCAGCGGTTCACCAACGAAGCCGACTGCTATCACGATTTCATGAACGCCCTGTTCCAGGCGACCCCGGCCGGCGAAGCTGCCGAGGCCTGGCTGATTTGCGATCACCGGGCGCAACGGCGCTACGGCATTGGTTGGGCCAAGCCATTTCCGTTTTCAACACGGTATTACGTGAACAAGGGCTATCTGTACCAGGGCCGCACCTTGGCCGAACTGGCCGCGCGTTGCGGGATCGACGCCGAACCGCTGCAAGCGACGGTCGAGGCATTCAACCAATACGCTGCACACGGCGAGGACTCGCAGTTTGGCCGCGGCGCCTCCCCTTACAACCGAGCTCAGGGTGATGCGCGGCACAGCCCTAACCCGTCGCTGGGTGCTCTGGAGCAAGGACCGTTTTATGCGGTGAAGTTGTTGCCGGGCAGTCTGGGCACTTTCGCCGGCTTGTGCACCGATGCCGAGGCGCGCGTGCTGGACGATCAGGACACGCCAATCAAAGGGCTGTACGCCGTGGGCAATGACATGAACAGCATAATGGCAGGCCATTACCCCAGCGGCGGCATCACCCTCGGGCCCGGCATGACGTTCGGTTATCTGGCGGGCCTGGCATTGGCCGCAGACACTGTCAGGCTTGCAAGTAGTGCAGCACCGACTCGCAAATCATCGCCTTATGCCGATGCTTGACCTGTTCGTCAGAGAGATCGATCTGGAAAATCTCACCGAAGGTATGCCTGTTGGATACCCGATAGAAACAGAAGGAGCTCATCAGCAGGTGCACATCGATTGCCTCTATGCCCTGACGAAAAACACCTTGGGCTTCACCGCGGCGTAACGTCTCTTCGAGGGCCGTGAGCACGTTGTGGCTCATTGAGCGGATCACCGAGGACTGCTTGACGTTGGCACCGTTGTGGATATTTTCGATACTGACGATGCGTACGAAATCGACATTGCGGTCATGGTGGTCGAACGTGAACTCCACCAGACGCCGGATGGCTTGCTGCGGCTCCAGCTCAGCCAGGTGCAGCTGACTTTCAGTCCGCCTAATGTCGCCGTAGAGTTTCTCCAGGACTTCGACGTAGAGCTGTTCCTTGCTGCCGAAATAGTAATAGATCATGCGCTTCGAGGTTTTCGTGCGCTCAGCGATGGCGTCGACCCGCGCCCCGGACAACCCCTGGCTGACGAATTCGACAATCGCCGCCTGGAGGATGTCCTTGCGGGTTTGTTCCGGGTTATTTTTACGGCCCTTGTGCAGCGCCTCGACAGGCTCAAGTGCACGGGCATCGGCGAATTTCGTCATTCTGGGCTCACGACCACGGTGGAATCCGGCGATTATGGGCTGAGCGCCTTCCGGAAGGAAGTCTCAGCCCAGCCCAGCGTATCGTGGGATCCGGAAATCAACGCTGAAGCAGAACCTGACGTGTTTTGTCCAATGCCCATTGCGCCCGTTCAAGCGCGCTCACGCCCTGCTCCATCAACTGGCGCGTGGGAATTTCCAGACTCAGCGGAATATTTGCCGGTAGCGCCCGCAGCAGGCCGATCAAATCACAATCGCCGTCGCCGGGGAAACGCCGTTCGTTGCGCGCCTGACGGAGTATCTCATCCATGTCGTTCGGGCGTGGCCCCGCCACGTCACACAGCTGCGCATAACGCATGCGGGCTGGATCTACTGCCGCGAGCTCCTGCAGAGACGAACCTGAACGATTGAAGTGAAAAGCATCGATCAATACACAACCATTACTGCGCCCTGCCTGCCCGACGATACGCAGCGCCTGCGTCAGGTCACGTGCGTCGGTCCACGGCATGAATTCCAAGTGCGGGTAAATACCATACGGCTTGGCGAGGTCGCACAGTGCGGCGAAGTTGTCGATCAACCGCGCTTCGTCAGGGTCGTTGCCGGCCACCAGTAATTCGCTGGCGCCAAACCCGGCACCGACATCAAGAATTGCCGCAAAATCCGCGACCCGGGTCAGTGGCTTGAGGCGCAGTATCTCGATATCCAGCACCTTGATGCCGGTGTCTTGCAAGCGCTGCTGGGTCTGCCGCCGCAAATCGGTATCGGCCACCAGCGGAAAGTGGTGCTCCTCGGGCGTGGCTGGCTCCAGACGCAGGCCAACATGGCTATAACCGGCGCGTGCAGCCACGTCCACCATGTCGGGTGGGGACAGCTCGAGAACGGTCAGCGCAGCCAGGGAAAAAATCTGTTCACTCATGGTCGTCACTCTTGTTTTTGCGCTCATTGATCAGTTCAAGAAGCACTGACTCGGATGCTTGAGGGCCAACAGGTGAACCCTCACAAATCATGCCTTCCTTTATTTAGAACCCAGTTCCATTTTTAATCAAGAGGTGTAACCAAGGGAAACCTGATCGAAATCGTTGGCGCTGGCTCGCCTGAAAAAGAGGTCAGGCGAACAGTTCAGACGCCTGGCTGGCGGCAGAGAGTTCCTTGGCGGCGCTCATCAGCAAGGGTGCCAGTTCGTGTATGCGGTTCGAGGGCAAGCGCGCGCTAGGCCCGGCGATACTCAGAACACCGATGCAACGGCCATCAACCGGACTGAGTACCACGGCGGCGAGCGCCGAAGTCCCCACCGCCGAGCTTTCCTCCACCCATGCATAACCGTATTCCCGAGCCTGGCGTAGACAAGCGAGCAGATCGTCGGTCGAGCGCGGCGCATTTGGACCGAATTCTGCTGAGTCGGCGATGCCTTGGCGCTCGACCAGCGCCAACGCCTCGCTGTCGCTCAGTTGCGCCAGCCAGGCATGCCCCGACGCCGTGTAGAAGAGCGGTGCGTCGCGCCCCATATCGGGGTCGTAACGCAGACCCGAACGCGCGCCCTGGGATTTGACGATCCAGGTCAAGCTGGAGTCGTTGACGATGCCAAGGCGCACGAGCTCTTTGCTTTCCTGAGCCAGCCGATCCAGGACCGACTGAACGATGTCCGTCCCGGCACAGGACAGATAGCGGAAGCCCATGGCGACCAACTTGGTCGACAACTGATAACGGCTGTTTTCCGGATTCTGCCTTACGTAGCCGAGGCGAATCAGCTCACCCAGCATGCGGTGTGTGGCGCTTTTTGGGATTTGCAGGTTATCGGCCAAGGTCTGCATCGGCATCCCGTGCGGTTCCTGGGCAAGACTTTCGAGAAGGCTCAATGCGCGTTCGATCTGACTACCGGCCATGGTCGTGGTCCCTTTGAAGTTGCGCGGATTCTAAAGGCAATCGGTGCATCGGGAAACCGCAGCCCCCCACCGTGAGAAAGCCAATCAAAATGGCCGGTAATCGACCAGTCTTTTCTGAACACCTCGATAAACGACCGATTCGTCACCGGCATCGGCTTGGTTCCTGAACGTTATACTCATAAACTAGAACCAGGTTCCAATATAAATAAATACCGGCGTTTATTCTTTTCATGCCGATTATAAAACGCCTCAGGAGTCCAAGATGTCCGCTGTCACCCAGGAATGCGATGTGCTGATTATTGGCTCCGGCGCGGCAGGTCTGTCTGCCGCCGTCACGGCCGCCTGGCATGGTTTACAGGTTGTCGTGGCGGAAAAGGAAACGGTGTTCGGTGGCGCCACGGCATGGTCCGGCGGCTGGATGTGGGTGCCGCGCAATCCGTTGGCCCGGCGCGCCGGGATTGTCGAAGACATCGAGCAACCCCGGACTTACCTGCGCAACGAATTGGGCGAGCGTTATGAGCCCGAGCGAATCGATGCGTTTCTTGAAGCCTGCCCGCACATGGTGTCGTTCTTCGAACGGCACACCGCACTGCAGTTCGTCGATGGCAACGCTATCCCTGATATCCACGGCGATGTGCCAGGCGCTGCGACACAAGGGCATCAGGTGATTGCCGCACCGTATGACGGCCGCGAAGTGGGTCCGCTCTTGCAGCGTCTGCGCAAGACGATGCGCGAAACCTCGTTCATGGGCATGCCGATCATGGCCGGCAGCGACCTCGGCGCCTTCCTCAATATGACCCGCTCGCCGCGTTCGGCGCTGCATGTGGTCAAGCGCTTTAGCTGCCACCTGTATCACCTGCTGCGCTATGGCCGCGCCATGCATCTGGTCAACGGCGTGGCATTGGTCGCGCGGCTGGCCAAATCGGCAGAAAATCTTGGTGTGCGCCTGCTCGAGTCTGCACCTGCACAGCGGCTGATTATCGAAGACGGCAAGGTACGTGGTGCAGTGCTGAGTACCGCCAACGGCGAAGTAACCCTTCGCGCCAAGGCCGTCATCCTGGCTGCCGGTGGTTTCCCCAATGACGTTGCACGGCGCAAAGCGCTGTTCCCGCGCACCCCGACGGGACATGAGCACCTTGCGCTGCCGCCGCAATCCTGTTCCGGTGATGGTCTGCGCCTCGGCGAGTCGGCTGGCGGTCAGGTGGCCAGCGATCTCAAGTCCCCGGTGGCGTGGGCTCCAGTGTCCAAAGTGCCCTACCGTGACGGCAGCTTCGGGCATTTCCCGCACATCATCGATCGCGCCAAGCCCGGCATTATCGGCGTGCTGTCCAACGGCAAGCGCTTCGTCAATGAGGCCAGCGGTTATTACGATTACGTGGCCGCCATGGTCGAGCAAGCACCGGCCGACCAGGAGGTTGCTTCCTGGCTGATTTGCGATCATCGCTTCCAACGCCGTTACGGCCTGGGCTTTTCGCGTCCGACGCCAGTCCCTGTCGGACCATTGGTGCGCTCCGGCTATCTCAAGCGCGCCGACAGCATCAAGCACCTGGCCGTGGCCTGCGGCATTGATCCGCAGGCCCTGGTCAACACCGTCGCCGTGTACAACCAGCATGCCGCTCAAGGGCAAGATCCCGCTTTCGGCCGCGGCTCAACGCCCTACAATCGCAAACAGGGCGACCCGCTTTATCCGGGCAGTAACCCCTGTGTAGCGCCTATTGAACAAGGCCCGTTCTACGCCGTCAAAGTTCAACCTGGCTGTTTCGGCACCTTTGCCGGATTGAAGACTGACGGTAACGCCCAGGTGCTTGACGCCCACGGTCAGCCCATCACAGGCCTCTACGCTGCTGGCACGGACATGGCCAGCATAATGGGCGGCTGTTACCCGTCCGGCGGCATTAACATCGGCCCGGCAATGACGTTCGGCTACATCGCCGCACGGCATATCGCGGGCGCCAGCACCTACGAATAACCATGAAGGAGACGTGCATGCAGACCATCAACACCCCTCTCGGTTTGAAACTGCCAAAACTCGGTCTCGGGACTTGGCCCATGCTGGGTGACGAATGCACCCGTGCCGTCCTGCAAGCGCTGGCGCTGGGCTACCGTCATATCGACACCGCCGCGGCCTATAACAACGAAGCCGCGGTCGGCCAGGCGTTGACCGATTCCAGTACGCCACGCGATCAGATTCATCTGACCACTAAAGTCTGGTGGGACCAGTTGCAACCGAAGGCTATGCGCGCCTCTCTGGAGGCCAGCCTCAAAGTGTTGCAGACCGATTATGTGGACCTGTTCATGATCCATTGGCCGGGCAAGGACTGGGATCTCGCGCGCAGCATCGAAACACTGGTCGCCCTGCGCGATGAAGGTAAAGCGTTAAACATTGGCGTCGCCAACTTTCCGCTGCCGTTGCTGCGTCGAGCGGTCGAAGAGATCGGTGCGCCGATCTCGGCCATTCAGGTTGAATACCACGTGCTGCTCGGTCAACAGCACTTGCTCGACTATGCCCGTCAGCACGATATTGCCCTTATCGCCTACACCCCGTTAGGTCGTGGCAAGGCTGCCGAACAACCCGCGATCCGCCAGATCGCCGCCAAACACGGCGTGCTGCCGAGCCAGGTCGCGTTGCAATGGCTGCTGGCGCAGGACCACGTCGCTGCGATCCCCAAGGCAAGCAGTGAGGCCAACCAACGGGCCAATCTCGAGGCCTGCGACATACAGCTCGATGATGCCGACCGCGCACTGATTGCCGCATTGCCCAAGAATCAGCGCGTAGTCAACCCGGACTTTGCCCCGCAATGGGACCCGGCCGAGGCATAGGGTCTATTTCGTGTGACGTTGCAGCGGCAACGTCGCACTCTTGACCTGCGTCTATCAGACCCTGAGCGCACTCAGATCAAGACAATCATCCTTCAGCGGCGGACACCAGTAGTAGCCACCGGTAAGGGGACGACTAAAGCGATAGAGAGCGTCGACAATTCCGTCATCGAGTCCGCTCATGCGTCGCAATTGGGCTTCGAAAGCGTCAAGGGAGTGACCAAAGGCAAGGAATACCAAACCGGCCTGTTGGCCGTCTGACCAAGGCATGGAACGACGCACGACGAAGGCTTCCGGGGTGAAACTTTCTTGGGCGGTACGCTTTACATGTGCTGACTTCGGAGCTTCTTCCAGCTCTTCGTTATCACTTTTCCGGCGACCCATGATGTGGTCTTGCTCCACCTGCGGCATGGCGGCGAAACCATCCAGGTCGTGCTGCCACTGCTGGATGGCGGCGAAGCTACCCCCTTGCAGCCCCGGGATATCATTGTTTACGAAAGCCGCGCCTGTGGCCGCCTCGTCTACCGGGTTTTCGGTGCCATCTTCATAGCCGGTCAGGTCATGACCGGTTTTGTAGCGGAACGCTTCGGTCGTCTGCACCAGGCGCAGGGCCGGTGCCAATGCGGCTTCTATTGCGCGACTGCGATGCAGCAGTTCACCCCGGTCTTCACCGTGCAGCCAGCACCAAAGTGCGTGCTGGGTAGAAGGGTTGTCCACGCCGACGCCACTCAACGCCGGGAACACGCGCAAGCCCTCAACCTGACTCTCCATCGCATGCACAAGCGACTCACCAAAGCCGACGACCGTTTTTTTGCCGTCTGCCAGTTGCGTCAGTTCTTTGAGCGCAGCTGGCAGGGCGTCTACGGATTCAAGGGCAAAAAACAAATGGCGTGCCTGCAACGGCACAGGCTTGGCAAGAATGCCAGGCTGGTAGCTACTCATGTAAACCTCTCCAGAAAATTACTCGGGTGATAATGGCACCTTCAACCGCGTTCTGGAACGTTTGCACCTCAAACTCAATCAGGACCACTTGATTGATCTGAACACCTACCCTGCCACCCTGACCTTGCCGGTCATTCGACTCATCTTTCAAAGCCTGGCCTGACGCGCAGCGCCACTGCGGGACTTGGCCATCGCCGCCAGCCGCACCGCTACGTTGGCCGCGCCGTAGCCGACGTAACCATTCTTGCGTTGCAGAATCTCGAAGAAAAAGCGGTCGTCGAACGACTCGGTGTAGACGTGGAAAAACTCACCGCCCTGAGCATCGCGGTCATAAAGCACATTGAAATAGGCCAACTCGCTGAGGAATTCGTCTTCGAAATCGAAGCGCGCGGCCAAGTCGTCATAGTAATTGAGCGGAATATCCAGGAGCGGCACACCCGCGTCCTTGGCTCGGCGGACTTCAGCAAAAATATCGTCACAAGAGAATGCGATGTGATGCACCCCTGAGCCACGGTAACTCGACAGCGCGTGGGAGATCGCTGTGTTGCGGTTTTCCGAGATGTTGAGCGGCAAACGCACCGTGCTGCATCGGCTACGCAACGCACGGCTTTTGACCAGACCGTAGGGATCGGGCAGTACCACTTCGTCGTCAGCCTCGAAATCCAGCAAGCTTTTATAGAACAGCACCCAACTGTCGAGGCTGTCCGCAGGCAGCGCCATTGCCATGTGGTCGATACGCTGCAAGCCCCCACCGGCGACCGCTTGTGGGTCCACCTTGAAATCGCTGTCGTAGATCGACTTGCCCGGATCGGCCGGTTCCACTAAGTAGATCAAGCTGCCATCCGGCGCACGCACGGAAGGAATTTCGCGTTCGTTGGGGCCAACCAGGCCACGATACGGCTGCCCCTTGTACATCTGCGCGCGTTCCAGCGCGGCACTGCCGTCATCGACCCGTAACGCCATGGCGCACAACGACGGGCCGTGCGCCTCGAAAAAGCTATGGGCGAAAGAATAGGGTTCGGCGTTGAGCACGATTTTGATATCACCCTGACGCAGCAGGCTCACCGCTTTGGAGCGGTGCTGGCCGAGACGGGCGAAGCCCAGGTTCTCCAGCCAAGTGGACAGCCGCGCACCCTGAGCTTCGTCTACCGCAAACTCAAGAAACTCGACGCCGTTGTAGCTGCTCGCAGACGGCGGGTTGAACAGAATATCGGTGTTGATGGGCTCGGCGTCTTTCTCCAGCAGCTTGCGAGTCTTTTCTTCCAGGTACAGCAGCGAGCGCAGACCGTCCGCCGCGTTGGCGCGTGGCGGCGCTGCGCGAAAGCCATCGTTGAAAATTTCCAGCGACAACGGGCCGGTGTAACCGCTGCGCAGGATTGGCGCGAGGAAGCCTGCCAGATCAAACTCACCCTGACCGGGGAAGCAGCGGAAATGCCGGCTCCATTCCAGAACATCCATGGCCAACAGCGGTGCATCCGCCATTTGCACGAAGAAAATCTTGTCGCTGGGAATCTGCGCAATGGCGCTGGGATCGCCCTTGAGTGACAAGGTGTGAAAGCTGTCGAGCAGCACCCCAAGCGCCGGGTGATCGACCTGGCGCACCAGATTCCACACCTGCTGCCAGGTGTTTACATGACGACCCCACGCCAGCGCTTCGTAGCCAATCCGCAGGTTTCGGGCACCAGCGCGTTCGGCAAGCAGGCTCAGGTCATCAAGAAGGATATTTTCGTCGCCCACGGAATCCGTAGCGGTGTTACTGCACACCAGGACAAGGTCAGTGCCCAATTCCTGCATCAAGTCGAACTTTCGCTCGGCGCGGTCGACGTTGCGCTGCAAGCGATCACGACGGCAGCCTTCAAAGTCGCGAAACGGCTGAAACAAGGTGATGGCGATGCCCAGATCGGCACACATCTGCCGTACATTGCGCGGACTGCCGTCGTAGTAAAGGAGATCATTTTCAAAGATTTCCACACCGTCAAAACCGGCGGCGGAAATAGCTTCGAGTTTTTCTGGCAGGGTACCGCTCAAGGAAACGGTGGCAATCGAACGCTGCATGCTTCAGCTCCTGGATGACCGCGACCTCTGCGGGCCGCACTGTAAAAGCACCGGATTGATCAGCCTGTTCGGGACCATGGTGGGTGCTGCGATGAATTATTCGCCTGTGAAATTACCACATAATCGCTCATGTACTAACTGGTTAGTTTTGTGTTCGATTATCGAACAAAAGCCACTTTTGCCAATTGACGCTGTTTCGCTCGTTGCTCAACACTAGCGGCACATTGTAGGACGAACCAGAAACACCATTAACCAGTGGCTTTGGGTTTTAGTCGTCTGCGGTTGCGTCACCAGCAAGCTCATAACAATTTCAAAAATAGGGTCAACGCTCATGCACACACTTGCGACCTCTCTCACTTGCGCACCACATCCCTCTTGCGGATGCTCCCTGTCTACCGTCGCTATTACCAATGAAGTTCTGGGTAGACGACCGCCTCCTGACCTTTCGGGGCCTGGATTCGCTGTTGCCTGATTAAACCCAGCGCTCGAAAGCTCGCGCCTTGTACTGCTCCGCTGATAAGTCGCCTCGACATTCTTGACCCCGCGTCAAAGAATCGAGTCTTCGATTTCGTCACGGACCCACCGCACAAGGTTCACGCTCGATTCGAGTTGCATCTTCAGTTCGACTGACGCTCACGGCGCAGTCTTGGAACGGATGGCTTACCCATGTTTCATACCGAAGTAACTTCCCACGCCTCTGTGGCGCACACGGGTATCGGCGGAAAAATCCGCGGTGCCATGGCGGTCGGTAAAACTCGCTGGGGCATGCTCGCTCTGGTGTTTTTTGCCACCACACTGAACTACATCGACCGCGCCGCCCTCGGCATCATGCAGCCGTTCCTCGCCAAAGAGATGAGCTGGACGGCGATGGATTACGCCAACATCAACTTCTGGTTCCAGGTCGGTTATGCCATCGGCTTTGTATTACAAGGCCGCTTCATTGATCGGGTCGGCGTCAAGCGTGCATTTTTCCTGGCCGTGTTGCTGTGGAGTTTCGCCACGGGCGCTCATGGCCTGGCAACCTCTGCCGTCGGCTTTATGGTGTGCCGTTTCATTCTCGGCCTCACCGAAGCCGCCAACTACCCGTCATGCGTGAAGACCACGCGACTTTGGTTCCCTGCCGGTGAGCGCGCCGTAGCAACCGGAATATTCAATGCCGGGACCAACGTTGGCGCGATGATGACCCCTGCCCTCCTTCCGTTGATCCTGTCCGTATGGGGCTGGCAAGCTGCGTTCATCTGCATGGGTCTGCTGGGCCTGATCTGGGTCGTGGTATGGAGCTTGAAGTACTACAACCCTGAAGATCATCCAACCGTGCGTCAAAGCGAGCTGGATTACATCAATAAGGAAGTCGAGCCAGCGCCGGTCAAAGTACCGTTCTCCCGCATCCTGCGTATGCGCGGCACCTGGGCGTTTGCCTTGGCCTATGCGATCACTGCACCCGTGTTCTGGTTCTATCTGTACTGGCTGCCGCCGTTTCTCAATCAGCAGTACAACCTGGGCATCAGCGTTACCCAAATGGGTATTCCACTCATGCTGATCTGGTTGACGGCCGACTTCGGCAGCATCGGCGGCGGCATCCTGTCTTCCTGGCTGATTGGTCGCGGAATGCGTGCCACTACGTCGCGACTGCTGTCGATGTTGATATTCGCGGTCACCATTGTCAGCGTGATTTTCGCTGCCAACGCCAGCGGATTGTGGATTGCGGTATTGGCCATCGCCTTGGCCGTCGGCGCGCACCAGGCCTGGACTGCGAATATCTGGAGCCTGGTGATGGATTACACGCCCAAGCACCTGATCAGTACCGTGTTCGGCTTCGGTGGCATGTGCGCAGCGATTGGTGGCATGTTCATGACCCAGATCGTCGGTGCGGTGCTGACCGCTACGAACAACAACTACAACGTGCTGTTCATGATGATCCCTGCGATGTACTTCATCGCCCTGACCTGGATGTACTTCATGGCTCCGCGCAGTGTCGAAGCTATCAAGGACTGATCACCCTTGAGTGTCACAAAAGAGGCCTTCATTCAGGCCTCTTTTTTTTGCGCATGACTCGCAAAAACTCCCGCTAGAACACTCTTTAGCTCGCCTCGAACACACCAAGCCCTACCTCTGCAGGTTATCCCTATGAATATCCGCAATCTGCGCTTTTCAACCCGAGCATTTCTGAGTTTCGCCGTTATTCTGCTGCTGGTGCTAGGGCTAGGCATCTTTTCCATGGCACAGACCTCCAGGATGCGCGAAGCCATCATTCATACTGAAGAGGTATCGCACGCGGGTACCCGCGCCATTGCCAGAATCAGGGACAATTCCCTGAGCATCCGCGTCATTACCCTGCGGATGATGCTTAACCGCGACCCGGCGGTACTCACCCCTTCAGTAGAGCGCATGAATTTTCTTCGTGGCGAGTTGAACAAGGCAATGGCCGAGTATCGCCCTATCGTGCCACCGGAAGCCGCTGACACATTCAGCAAGATGGACAGCGTGGTCAGTAGCTACAACGATAAACTGACTCAGTACCTGGCGCGCTCTCAGCAGAACGATTCTGCGGCGATGCTACAACTGCTCAACGGCGGGATTCAGGATTTGTCCACGCAGACAGGTGACCTGTTCAACGCGCTGGTCAAGATCAATACCGAGCAGGCCGCGCTCTACACCCGTGCGACCAAGGTGCTCTATGGCAACGCCATGCAGACCACTGTAGGCGTGTTGATACTGGTGTTTATTGTCACTTTGATACTGGCATGGGCCCTGGTTCGCAGCATCACCGCTCCGCTCCGTCAATCCACCCGTTTTGCCGAAAGTATTGCCACGGGTAACCTGACCAGCCATATCGAGATCACGGGGGCAGACGAAGTATCCGATCTGCAACGTTCTTTGGCCGCCATGCAGAACAGCTTGATCGACACGTTGCGGCTGATTGGCGATTCTTCCCATCAATTGGCTGCTGCTGCGGAAGAAATGACGGCAGTGACGAACCAGACCTCCAACGACCTCAACAATCAGAATGCGGAGATTCAGCAAGCAGCGACAGCGGTCAATGAAATGACCGCAGCTGTTGAGGAAGTAGCACGTAACGCAGTATCGACCGCCGACGCGTCCGACGCCTCGACCACTACCGCACAGCTGGGCCGTCAGCGAATCGACCTGACTATTCAGGCGATTCGACGCATGGGAAACCGTGTCGAAGACGCCACTCATCAAGTCGAAGAGCTGGCCGCTCACTCTCAGGATATCGGCAAAATTCTTGACGTCATTCGCGGTGTTGCAGAACAGACCAACCTGCTGGCGCTGAATGCGGCGATCGAGGCGGCACGAGCAGGTGAAGCCGGTCGTGGTTTTGCAGTGGTCGCCGATGAGGTGCGGGCGCTGGCCGGGCGTACGCAAAGTTCTACGCAGGAAATCGAAAAGATGGTGGTCGCGATACGGGCTGGCACTTCGCAGGTCGTTGACACCATGCAGGCTAATAATGCGCAGGCTCTAGAAACGCTGGATACCGCACAGACTGCCGGCAACGCACTGGACGAAATTGCCGACGCCATCTCACTGATTCATGAGCGTAACAGGGTAATAGCCAGCGCCTCTGAACAGCAGGCGCAGGTGGCGCGGGAAATCGATCGTAACCTGGTGAACATCCGTGACCTGTCTATCCAGACATCCGAGGGCGCAGCACAGATTGATTCTGCCAGCCAGTCGCTATCTGGTTTGTCCCACGATTTAAAGGGAATGGTCGCGCGCTTTCAGTTGTAAAAACCCGCCATTACGCCACTCCCGATCAACCTTTACGGCGCTGCTGCCATGCAGCGGCCAGACCGCTGAGGCAGATCACAGCGATGCCAAATTGCGCCGTGAGCGACGGCGCATGCGAGAACACCAGAAAACCCAACAATCCAGCGAAGACAATCTGGCAATAACCGAACGGCGCCAGCATCGCCGGCGCTGCGTAACGGAATGCTTGGGTCAACAGCAAATGCGCGAGCATCCCGCAGGCACCCAGTGCCAGCATCAATGGCAAGTGCTTAAACTGCGGGGTTTGCCAAAAGAACGGCACCAGCGCGCTCATCAGCAGGGTGTTAAACAAACCCGCGAAAAAGTTACTGGTAGTAGGACTGTCATGGGCGCTGACCAGGCGCGTCAGCAACTGATAGCAGGCAAAGCATATGGCCGAGCCCAAGGGCAGCAGTACCGCCGGGGTGAACAGCTCGCCGCCTGGGTGCACGATGATCATCACCCCGAGAAACCCCACCAGGACCGCGATCCATTGCCCACGCGTGACATGCTCACCTAACAGTGGCACCGACAACGCCGTGACCAGCAACGGCGCGAGAAAGTTGACCGCCGTCGCTTCCGCCAGAGGAATGAACATCAAACCGCTGGTGAATAACAGACTGGTGCCCAGCAGGCAGGTCGCGCGCAATGCCTGCAACCCCGGACGCTTGGTACGCAGCACACGCAACCCTGCTGACGGCATGAAAATGCCGGCCATTAGCAGGGTGTGCAGCACATAACGAACCCAGACCACCATGATGACCGGATAGATGCCAGACAGGTATTTGGACAGGGTGTCGTGCGTGGCGAACAGAAGCGTTGCCAGCACAATGAGCGAAATCCCCTTGAGTGGCTGATTGATACCGGACAACGGTGTACTGACGGGACTCATTGGGCTTCCTATGAACATCCAGCAAAACTTCAGTCAACGGCATGCCCATGCTTGGGCCTGTCCGCTCTACGACAGCGAGGGTAATGGTTTCCAAGACGAATAGTGACATCAAAACTGCATTCAGCCGTGGCCTTCTAGTTATTTAGAACGTAGTTCTATTTTTTATCAAGAGACCCGTCTTCTTCTCTGCGTAGCAGTGTGAAGCTGTAGCACTAACAAAATGTTCCACCTAGTTAATTAATGTTCGATAATCGCCCAAATCCGTGTTTTGTCAATTGCGCGGGCCCTGCCCAACTCGCACTATCAGCTCCAGATTCGATGCACTAATAACTATAAAAAGGTACCCCGCTATGCCCTTCAATCGTCATGCAGTTACCGCGCTTTCCACCGCTATTGCTGCCTGTATCATTGCTCCACTCACCGCCCAGGCAGCCTGATTCGTCGACGATGCCAAAGTGAATTTGAACATCCGGAATTTCTTCATCAACCGCAATTTCGTCGACCCTGCCAACGCGCAGAGCATTGCCCAGGAATGGACCCAAAACTTCATTCTCGACGCACGCTCCGGCTTCACCCAAGGCACGGTCGGCTTCGGTGTTGATGTGCTCGGCCTGTATTCGGTCAAGCTCGATGGCAGCAAGGGTACTGGGGGCACGCAGTTGCTCCCTATCCATAGAGATGGCTACCCGGCAGATAACTTCGGCCGGACAGCGGTCGCCGCCAAGGCGCGCTTTTCCAAGACCGAGTTGAAAGTCGGCGAATGGATGCCGGTACTGCCCATCCTTCGGTCCGATGACGGACGCTCGCTGCCGCAAACCTTTCAGGGCGGGCAGATCACGTCTAACGAAATCGATGGCCTGACGCTTTATGGCGGCCAGTTCCGCGACAATAGCCCGCGCAACGATGCCAGCATGGAAGACATGTCGCTGTTCGGTCGCCCGACCGTGACATCCGACCGATTCAACTTTGGCGGCGCGGAATACACCTTCAACGACAAGCACACCCAAGTTGGCGCGTGGCATGCGCAGTTGGAAGACATTTACCAGCAGGAATACTTCAACCTGACCCACAGCCAGCCAATTGGTGACTGGGTTCTGGGCGCCAACCTTGGTTTTTTCACCGGCAAGGATAATGGCAAGCATTTGGCAGGCGACCTGGACAACAAAACCTGGTCAGGCCTGTTTTCCGCCAAATACGGCGCAAACACGTTTTACGTCGGCCTGCAAAAGGTCACTGGCGACACCGGATGGATGCGGGTCAACGGCACCAGCGGCGGCACCCTGGCCAACGATAGCTACAACTCCAGCTTCGATAATGCCAAGGAAAACTCCTGGCAGCTGCGTCACGACTACAACTTCGCCGCCCTTGGCGTCCCGGGCCTGACGATGATGAACCGCTACATCAGCGGCGACAACGTACACACCGGCACTGTCACCAACGGCGAGGAGTGGGCACGGGAAAGCGAGCTGGCTTACGTTCTTCAACAAGGTACGTTCAAGAACCTGTCGGTGAGATTGCGTAACTCAACCATGCGTCGCGACTACAGCACCAACGCGTTCGATGAGAACCGGCTGATCATCAGCTATCCACTGTCGTTGCTGTAACAAGGCGAAAAAGCAGGGCGCCAACTGCGCGCCCTGCTTTCAAGCGGGCAGGAGTCTGTTGCCCGGTTTCCACCGATATGACCTGATGCCAACATTGAAAAGAAAAACCCTATCCATATCCAAATGGTTATGGATAACGCCCCTCTCGATAATCCTGGCCAACCTCGCGCAGAACCTCCACACACCATTGAGCCGCCAGGGGCATGGGCAGTGCCGGGTTGCTGCACAGGCCCACTGAACCACCGGGTTCGCGAATTCCCAACTCCAGCTCCACCAACTCACCTCGACTCAGGTCTTGCCGTACAGCGTCGAATGGCGCAACCCAGATCGCCTGGCTGCATTGCACGTAACGCCGGCTCAAGGTCAATGACAGGGTTTCCAGTCGCTGGCTCGGCGGGCGGATGCCGTGCTGCACAAACAGGCTGTCGGCGAACTTACGAATCGTCGTCCCCGCCAGTGGCAGCACCAGTGGATAGTCTTCAAGGTTTTTAGACGCCAGCGGATCGGCCAGCAACGGATGGCCGTTACGCACCACCAGGGTCATGGACTCGCTGTATAGATGTTCGAATGTCAGCCCAAGAATCTGCGGGCTATCGGTCATGCGGCCGACCACTAAATCCAGCTCACCCACGCGCAGTTGGGACAGCAGGTACGCACTGGGTCCGGTCACCACACTCACGACCAACGCAGGATGTCTGGCGTGCAGACGGCAGACGACTTCCGGTACCAACAGGCTTTCCACGGTGGACAGTACGCCGAGCCGCGCAGTGATGGGCTCGTGCTCGCCGGAACGCAGGCTATTCACCCCTTCGCGCAGCGCCTGGACGCTCGGCCCTGCATAACGCAGAAAAGCCACCCCGGCTTCAGTCAACGCCGCGCCGCTTTTGCTGCGCACGAACAGGGTGGTGGCCAGCAGGGTTTCGAGCTCTTTGAGGGTCTTGGAAAGTGCCGGTTGGCTGAGCGCCAGTTTGTCCGAGGCGCGTGCCAGGCTGCCTTGGCGTGCCACTTCAAGGAAACACACCAGATGGCGGAATTTGATGCGGGTATCGATGTTCACTGCAGTCCTTGCCTTTCGGATGAGGGCACCCGTCTAACGCTGATGACAGACTGAGCGGAGGGCGTGTCAGATACCGATGCCCGGCACCTGTCGAGTAACAGGAGGCGAGTAGCAGCAGGTACCCTCAGAACAGCATCGTCCAGCGATACACCGAGCTATTCGACCCGTTTAATGGGTCGAATAGTGCCTTCATATCCCTGCTTTATCCACTAAAAGTACAGGAGACAAACAGAGAAACCGGGTGCCGGTCAGTCCTGCAATGCGCGCGGGCGGTGGCTGCGTTGTTCAGCATCGGTGCTGGCCGCCTTTTGCAGCTGGAAGTCGAAGTCCAGCTCGGCGAATGACCCCGTCACACCCCGGTCGTTCGCCGCAGCGCGGTCCTCGACGAAACGGATTTCACCCACCAGACCATCACGGGTGGCGTAAGCGAAGTCGTCCCACAGGTACTTATCGCCCGACAGGTTGATCTGCGTGGTCAGGTGACGATGGCCCGGTGCCGAGATGAAGAAATGAATATGCGCCGGACGCTGACCGTGACGGCCGAGCTGGTCGAGGCATTCCTGGGTCGGGCCCTGAGGGTTGCAACCATAGCCTGAGGGCACAATGCTGCGCGCGCGGTAGCGGCCTTCGGCATCGGTGACGATACGCCGACGCAGGTTGTATTCGCTCTGGCTCTGATCGAAGTAGGAGTAGTTACCCTGAGTGTTGGCGTGCCAGAGGTCGACAACGGCACCGGCGACTGGCTGACCATTGGCGTCGCGCACCACGCCCTGAAGGAACATCGGCGTGGCGACGTCGTCCTCGCTACCGTCGTCCATACGCGTCTCGCTGTCATACAGCGGTGCGCCGGCGACATAGAGCGGGCCTTCAATGGTACGCGGCGTACCGCCAACGTGGCCATCCTGCGCGTCTTTCGCGTCTTGCAGCAGGTCCAGGAAGTGCTCAATGCCCAAGCCGGCCACCAGCAGCCCGGCTTCGTTGCGACCGCCCAGGCGGTTGAGGTAATCCACCAGGGTCCAGAACTCGTCTTCACCCACCTCCATATCCTCGACAATCTTCGCCACCTCATTGAGGACGCGGAACATCAGTTGCTTCAAGCGAGGGCTGCCCTGGTCGTTGCCGAGCCCGCTGACGTCCTTAAAGAATGCCTGGACCTCAGGGGTCTGGGAAATTTTCACGGTCATGGAGATGTACCTCTTAGTGTTGTTATCGGGTTACTTGTTGGTGGTGCATTAGCGCTGTGAGACAGGGGTTCAGCCGAGGTCGCCACCGCCTACGGGCAGGGTCATGCCGGTGATGTAGGAGGCTTCATCGGAGGCCAGGAACAGGATTGCACCGACCTGTTCTTCGAGGCTGCCGTAGCGCTTCATCAGGCTGCTATCGACGGTCTGATCGACGATTTGCTGGTACCAGACCTTCTCCTGCTCGCTCTGCTCGGCGGCGTTGCGCGGAATACGCCGCGGAGGTGCTTCGGTACCGCCAGGTGCCGTGGCATTGACCCGAATGCCGCGCTCGGCGTTCTCGAACGCCAGGCAGGCGGTGAGTGCATTGACCCCCCCCTTGGCCGCACCGTAGGGCGCGCGATTGATCCCGCGAGTGGCAATCGATGAAACGTTGACGATAGCGCCGCTGCCCTGCTCCACCATGTACGGCAACGCGGCGTGGCAGCACCACAGAGTGGGAAACAGCGAGCGGCGTACTTCGGCCTCAATCTCGCTTTCTTTGTAATGTTCGAATGGCTTGGCCCAGATAGTGCCGCCGACGTTATTGACCAGCACGTCCAGCCGGCCAAAACGCTCCACGGCAGCAGCCATCACACGCTGACAGTCGGCGTACTGCTCGAGGTCGGCGGTCAGCGCCAGCAGCGCCTCGCCTTGCAGTTCCCTGACCAGTTCGGAACGATCAACCGCCACCACCTGCGCGCCTTCCTCGAGCAAACGCTCGGCGACGCGGCGTCCGATGCCCTGCGCTGCCCCGGTGACCAGGGCGACTTTATTTTTAAATCTCATGCTCATGGCAACCTCGAAAATACACGTCAGTCAGTGGCAGTTAAGCGGCGCTGGCGGCGAACTTCTCGTAGTAGAAGTTCGCAGGCTCGATACCCTGTTCGCGAATGTATTGGCTGACCGCTTCTACCATCGGTGGCGGACCACACAGGTAGATATCGACGTCGCCGCCGTTGAGGTGCGTGGGCGCGATATGTTGGGTCACGTAGCCTTTGTGCGGATGACTGCTGGCAGGGTTGGCCACGCAGGCGCTGAAGGTGAAGTTCGGAATCCGCGCCGCGAAGTCGTTCAGGCGATCCATTTCCACCAGATCGAAATCGTTGGTCACGCCGTAGATCAGGTGCAACGGATGCTCACTGCCCTTCTGCGCGATCGTATCCAGCATCGCTGTGAACGGCGCCAGCCCGGTGCCGCCTGCCAGCAACAGCAGTGGGCGTTTGATGGTGCGCAGATAGAAACTGCCCAAAGGACCGGCCAGGTTCATGCTGTCACCGACCTTGGCCAGCTCCGTGAGGAAGCTGCTCATCAAGCCGCCTGGCACGTTTCGGATCAAAAAGCTGACGCGACCGTCTTTCTGCAGCGAGCTGAATGAATAGGCGCGGGTCTGCTCACTGCCCGGCACTTGCAGGTTGACGTACTGGCCCGGCAGAAAAGTCAGGTGGTTCAGTGCTTCGCCCTGAATGGACAGCGAAATCGTACTGTCGGAGAGCTGACGTACTTCGCTGATTGCCGCCTGGTAAGTCGCCTGCTGTGTTTTGCAAACATCGGAAGATGCCGGCACACGTACCACACAGTCGCTTTGAGCGCGCATCTGGCAGGTCAGCACATACCCCTGATCCGCTTCCTCTTCGCTGAGCGCATCTTCGATGTATTCCTGGCCGAGGTCGTACTCGCCGGATTCAGCGAAGCACTTGCAGGTACCGCAAGCACCGTCGCGGCAGTCCAGAGGAATATTGATCCCCTGCCGGTACGCAGCGTCGGCGACGGTTTCACTGGGGTTGGCGTCAATGAAACGGGTAACGCCGTCTTCGAAATTGAGTGCAATTTTGTGGCTCATGGTGTTCCTCGCCGAACCAGGGTCTGAAGCGTCGGGTGCAAGCCCAATGGCGACAGACCGCTCGTTCACAGGTGATAGATGTCGATGACCTGACGGACGTAGTCGTTTTTCAGGACGACCTTTTTGGCCTTGATCAGAGGCTGGTCGCCGCGCACATCAAGGGTGTAGAAGCTAGTACCGAAATAGCTGTCCACGGTCTTGTAGCGAAAGCTCAGGGTGTGCCAGTTGAAGCGCACCTTGCACAGACCATCGCCCTGTTCGAGGATCTCGAGATTGCTCAGGTTGTGAGAGGTGCGGGTATCCGGGATGCTGGCGCTGGAGCGCTCGGTCTTGATCCGGAAAACACGGTCCTCCAACCCTTCGCGGCTGCCGTACCAGATCAGCGAGATTTCCTTTTGCGGGTCTACGGTCAGTTCGTCGTCATCGTCCCAGGATGGCATCCAGAACGTCGCATTCGCGGCGTACAGTTCCAGCCAGTTGTCCCAATCCTTGTCGTCCAGATAGCGCGCCTCGCGGTAGAGAAAGTCGCGTACCGCGTCGTAAGAAAGGCTCATTGCCCGCCCTCCACGCAGATCAATTGCGACTGCTCGTCTGCCAATGCCTTGAGCATGGTTTCCTGCCAGTACTTGTGTTGCAGCACGAACAGCCCCTCGTCCTCGGTGCGCACGCCGCTAAGCAGTGGGTGCAGATCAATTTCTTTGGCCGCTTCATCGGCGCCTTCGACCCAGTGTTCGGCACCACGGGACATGTCGTTCCAGGCCGTGGTACTGCCCTGATAGCCCATCTGGCAGGAGCGAAACTCTTCCAGGTCATCCGGGGTGGCCATGCCACTGACGTTGAAGAAGTCCTCGTACTGACGAATCCGGCGCGCGCGGGCTTCGTCGCTTTCGCCTTTGGGTGCGATGCAATAAATGGTGATTTCAGTGCGATCCACCGAGATGGGTCGGGCGATGCGGATCTGCGAGCTGAACTGGTCCATCAGGTACACGTTGGGGTACAGGCACAGGTTGCGCGAGTTACCGATCATCCAGTCGGCGCGGGCCTGACCGAAGTCCTGGGCCAGCTCATCACGGCGCTCGTACAGCGGCCGATCCTCGGGATTAGCCCAGCGGGTCCACAGCAGCATGTGGCCCTTGTTGAAGGAATAGAAACCACCGCCACGCTTGGCCCAGCCACCGGCGCTCATGGTCGGATTGCTGTCGCCAGCCTGGCGCTCCTTGCGCTGATTCTGAGTGGCCGCGTAGTTCCAGTGCACGGAGCTGACGTGATAACCATCGGCGCCGTTCTCTGCGGTGAGCTTCCAGTTGCCTTCATAGATATAGCTGGAGGAGCCGCGCAGCACTTCCAGGCCGTCCGGAGACTGATCGACGATCATGTCGATGATCTTCGCCGACTCACCCAGATGCTCCACCAGAGGGACCACATCAGGGTTCAGGCTGCCGAACAGGAATCCGCGATAGGATTCGAAACGCGCCACTTTGGTCAGGTCGTGAGAGCCTTCGCAGTTGAAGCTCGACGGGTAGCCGGCCTCGGTCGGATCTTTGACTTTGAGCAACTTGCCGGAGTTATTGAAGGTCCAGCCGTGGAACGGACAGGTGTAGGACGCCTTGTTGCCACGCTTGTGTCGGCAGAGCATGGCCCCGCGATGGCTACATGCATTGAGAAAGGCATTGAGCACGCCGTCTTTGTTGCGGGCGATGAAAACAGGCTGGCGACCCATTTCCAGGGTGATGTAGTCGTTCTTGTTCGGAATCTGGCTCTCATGAGCGAGGTACAACCAGT
The DNA here is from genome assembly GCF_056680355.1 of Pseudomonas sp. ASL8. Classification (NCBI taxonomy): domain Bacteria; kingdom Pseudomonadati; phylum Pseudomonadota; class Gammaproteobacteria; order Pseudomonadales; family Pseudomonadaceae; genus Pseudomonas; species Pseudomonas sp. ASL8. The sequence continues at coordinate 4,706,548 of NZ_CM155278.1, forward strand.
TGCCCTCGAAAATGTGCTTCATCTCGAGATCGAACAAGCGAGTATCGGTGAACATTTCCCGCTTGCAGCGGTAAACACCCTTTTCTCGGTTTTCTTCAAGCAAGGAATTGAGATACTCGACGCTTATGGACATGGCCAGAGCCTCCGTTGTTTTTGTTTGACGGAGTGAGTCTATGACCGGGAAAAAACTGGAGATATCCGATTCATGCAGATCGCTATCCGTTTCCTGTCAAACGGCTTAACGATTGCAAAGGGCGCGGTCCTGATGGAAGTCACGCGCGTGAGCGATTGTTTTCAGCTGAAAGGCACGCGACTCAAGCCCGGCATCAGCTGGCTTGCTTACGGAAAAATAACGTCACCTGACCCAGTTCAAAGCCGAACTTGGTCATTGAGGAACGATTGGCCATGGTGTCGTCGTCAAGCAAGTACATCCAGTCATCGAAGTTGACCTGATAGACCTTGTCGTCCACCGGCAGGCTCAACACGTACCGCCAATGCAGTGCATTGCCTGCCACCTCTCCGATTGCCTCGCCGACAACATCGCCTGCGGTACCGCGCCACCGTCCAGGACCGTCCGGGTGCAGTGTCCACACCCGGGTCTGCTTGGTGCCGTCGCTGTAGGTGAAGTCTTCATGCATGATGAACCGGTCGCCCTCGGAGTGGCTGTTGATAACGGCGTGAAACCGTTTTATCACCTCCCCCGAACGTTTCTGGAACATCCCCCACGCGTCTACCCGCCCCGAGAAAAATTCGCGCAGTTCGAGTTTTGGGGTTTCCTGGCTATAGCGGTTCACATCGATATCGCTGCAGCTTCCCAGGCAGATACAGAACAGCAGCAGTACGAGTTTGTTCAACATGGTCGATCTCCACAGACACAGCATCAAGGTCATAAGGACCTGACAGTGGCCGGTGTCGACACATGGGCAGTCAAATCCTGTACAAAACCTATACGTTAATATGATTTTGTACAAGAATTAACGCGCATTTGAACAAAAGCCCGCGTTACCGATAACCGCGCGCTTGCAGGTCAAACAACTGTGCATAGCGCCCGCCAGCGGCGATCAAACTGACATGGTCGCCACGCTCAAGCACCCTGCCCTGATCCAATACAATGATGTGGTCAGCATTGCGCACGCTGGAAAATCGGTGAGAAATCAGCAGCGTCATACGGCCCTTGGCGTACTCACGGAAGTGTTCAAACACGGCAGCTTCTGCAGCCGCGTCCAGGGCTGAAGTAGGCTCGTCGAGGATGAGAATATCGGCGTTGCGACGCATGTAGGCTCGGGACAACGCAATTTTTTGCCATTGCCCCCCCGACAACTCCTGCCCTCCCGCGAACCACCGACCTAGCTGAGTAGCATAACCATGATCGAGACGCTCGATGAACTCCGCCGCCATGCCCTGGGCTGCCGCTTCGCGCCATCGGGTTTCATCGCTGAACGCGTCGATATCACCCACCCCAAGGTTATCGCCCACAGGAAACTGGTAGCGGATGTAATCCTGAAAAATGACACCGATACGCCTGCGCAATGCATCCTCATTCCAGTCCTGAAGATCACTGCCGTCGAGCAGAATACGCCCCTCATCTGGCCGGTACAGACGGGTCAGCAGTTTGATCAACGTGGTCTTGCCCGAGCCGTTTTCACCCACCAGCGCCACGCTACGTCCCGGTGCAAGGTGGAGATCGATATTCTCAAGCGTGACACGACTGGAATCTGGATAACGAAAGCTGACGCCCTCGCAACGTAAGCCATCCCCAGGGAGGACGCCTTGAGTGAGGGTTCCGGTTTCGACAACAACCGGCTGTGCCAGATACTCGTACAGATTGGTCAGGTACAGGCCATCTTCATAAAGACCACTGATGGCACTGAGGCTGCTGCTGACCGCCGTCTGCCCCTGTTTGAACAACACCAGATACATCGTCATTTGCCCAAGGCTGATGCGGCCATTGACCGTATCGACCACCACCCAGGCGTAAGCCAGGTAAAACGCACTGGTACCGAGCAGCCCGAGGAGGAAACCCCAGCCATCGCGCCGTAGGGTCAGCCGCCGGTCTTCGGCGTAGAGCCGGTCAAACGTGTCCCTGTAACGTTGCAGCAGAAGAGGCGCAAAGCCGAACAACTTGACCTCTTTTATATGCGCTTCCTGAGACAGCAGCGCTTCAATGTAGCCTTGTTGTCGGCTCTCGGGGGCACGGCGGGTGAACAGGCGAAATGCGTCGCCGGAGAAATGCGCTTCGGCGAAGAACACCGGCAATGCGCCGAGCACCAGAATCACCAGCGCCCAAGGCGAGAAATGCACCAGCAACACCGCAAAACTGATGAGCGAGATCAGGTTCTGAATCAGCCCAAGGGACTTGGTTACCAATGCCAAGGGTCGCGTGGAGGCCTCGCGGCGTACGCGAACGAGCTTGTCGTAAAACTCCGAATTCTCGAACTGGATAAGCGACAGCGTCTGTGCCTTTTCCAGGATCAGCGTGTTGACCTTCTGCCCCAGCTGTACTCTCAACAGCGACTGCTGAACCGAAAGTGCCCGTTGAGCGCCAGCCAGTAATGCGAGCACTCCGGCTTCAAGTAACACGTAACGCAATACAGGCCACAAAGGAGTGCTGCCGAGGTCCGCATGCAACTGCATGGCAGCGACCACGGCGTCGACAATTCGCTGCCCCAGCCATGCGGCCAGAGCAGGAAGAACCCCGGCCACCAGCGTTGCCACTACAAGGCCCAGGAACAAGCCTCTCGACGTGCTCCATACCAACTCCAGGGCGCGTCGGGCCTGGTCGAAAAAAGAGGTGAACCGGCTGACAACAGGCATGCGGAGCTGGGTTCCAGGAGGAAGGACGGGAGGTGTCAGGCATGAAAGCAGACCGTTCCTGACAAGTCACGCTCTGCACGCCACTTTCATGGCGCGTAAATCACTGGGCTTTGCTAAACAGCGTACAGGCCCATGCGGGAGCTGCCATTGCTAATCAACCATTATCGACAGCCGTGCCAACACCAAAGCGTCCCCGATAATCTCTCGGCGAAAGCCCGGTAATTTTCTTGAAGGTCGAGCGAAAGGCACCTGGATCCTGATATCCCACGGTCCAGGCGATATGGTCGACGGTGCGGTTGGTGAATTCGAGCATTTCGCGAGCTTTGCCAACCCGCAGGTGCTGACAGTACTGCGTGGGCTTGAGCCCCGTCGCCGCACGAAAACGTCGTAAGAATGTTCGCGCCTCCAGACCTGCCTCGGCGGCCATCGTGCTCAGTGAAACCTCCACTGCGCCGCTGGCTTGTAACCAGTGCTGGACCTTGAGTATTGCGGCATCACCGTGACCGAGAATGGGTGCGAAATTGCCACCGCACTTCGCGCTGTCGCTGTGCTCGACCATTAGAAAGCGCGCCGTGGCTGTGGCAATGCTTGGCCCCAACAGCCGCTCTACCACTCTCAACCCCAGTTCGGCCCACGCCATCAGGCCCGCCGTGGTAATAAGGTCGCCATCGTCGATCATCGGTTTGTCGACATCCACCGTGAGCAGAGGAAACCGTTCGCCCAGAATTTTGCCTTGAGTCCAGTGGGTGGTGACTGTACGGCCTGTAAGCAGACCTGTTTCGGCCAGTACAAATACACCCAGGCACACCGAACCAATAACCGCCCCGGCGCTGTGCTGCCGGGTGATCCAGGCCGCCAGCGTCTGCAACCAATCAGCCGAAGGCAGTGTGTCCAGAGACGGTGGGATCAGCACTGCAACGGGTCGGCTGGTGAGTTCCGGCTGGCTGTCGAAGATCCGCTCGATAGGAACGCCGGGCACTGTGGCGCTCCAATGAGAAATTCGCAGCAGAGGCACATTGGCCGCTGGCTGCTCACGGACGATGCGATTGGCCACGGAGAACAGGTCGGTCAAACCATGCACCGCGGCCATCTGCGCGCCTGGATAAACCAGCAAACCGATCTCGGCCACATTGATTTGCCCCGTCATTGTCAGTTTACCCCTCGATATTGTCGTTCTGGCCAATCCTCAGCCAGCACTGCAGAGCCAATAATTCAACCCACGGAACACAGGCCACACCATTGAGGAACATGCCATGTCCAAGCAAGCGCTTATCGTAGTCGATATTCAAAATGACTACTTTCCTGGAGGGAGGTGGCCACTGAGTGGCGTTGACGCCGCCGCCGACAATGCAGCGAGGATTATTGCCGCCGCCCGTTCGGCGGGCGATTTGGTGGTGTATATCCGCCACGAATTCACCCGTGACGATGCACCGTTCTTCGCCCCTGGTTCTGAAGGCGCGCACCTGCATCCCAAGGTGCAAAATCTGCCCGATGAGCAGGTGATACTCAAGCACCACGTTAATTCGTTTCTCGAAACCAATCTTGCGACAGTGCTTGAACGCCACGCCATCGAGGACCTGGTCATTGTCGGCAGCATGAGCCACCTGTGTATCGACGCAATCACCCGCGCCGCCGCCGACCTTGGCTATAAAGCCACGGTAATCCATGACGCCTGCGCTTCCTGCGATCTGGAGTTCAACGGCCTGACGGTCCCTGCGGCCCATGTGCATGCAGCATTCATGTCCGCACTGGGCTTTGGTTACGCAAGAGTGGTGTCGACCGAGCAGTTTCTGGCCTAAAACCGCTAAGTAGCTCACCGATGAGTGAGGGACAGAAGATCAGGCTTTGCCCCTGAAGGATCAGGTGCAAAGCTTTGTAGCCTTAAACCCGATTCAAGATAAACCGAGCCTGGATTTTTCCTGACCGAGGGATTGGGTCATATTCAATAGGGCGGCGTTCACCAGAGACTGTCCCTGATTTCCAGCGCTGGCGCTTGAACCCGAGTTGGAGTCTGCGCCGGTGCTTGCGCTGGCCTGCATTTCAGTCTGCTTCTTGAGCACTTCCGCTATTTTGGCCTCAACCTTGGCCTGGTCTGCAGGCGACATGGCTTTAAGATCAGCCTCGGTGAGTCCCATGCCTTTCAAGGTGCTGTAGCGCATCTTCTGGGCCGGCGTCAGAGCCATGTAATCCTTGAATTCATCCAACGCACTTTTAGCTGACGACCCTGCTGTTGCGTCGACTGAAGCGTTCAGCGAGCTGGCACCCACCTGTCCGACACCGGAGCTACTGCTGTCAGATGCCGTGGGGGTTGCCACCAGCGAGTTGGCGTTTTGCAGACTGACCATCATTTTCGCGAAGGCTTCTTGGCGATCTTCATCTTGCTGCTGGCTGGAGGCACTGGAACTGGACGAGGCGCTGCTGCCGACCTTTTCCGTTTGAACCGTCGAATCTAAAAGGCTCAGAAAGCTGTCTGCGTCGGACGTGGTCGATACCGCGCGTGGTATTGGGACCGAAAGGTCGTACCTGCCCAGACCCGTGATAATGCTCATTTCAACGACTCCCGTTAAGTGGCGCATTTTTTTGGAATGCATCTTGGGATTACATGCAGCAAGGCACGTGCCAGATAGTAAATCCCTCCTGGATGCCGCTGTTTTAGTGTTCAGTAACCCGACAGCGCTGAACATCTAAAGGCAAAAAAGGCAGCGAGTTGCCATCACCGGCAAACGGCTGCCTCTTTATTAGCCTGCTCAAGAAAAACCCGACTCGGCCTATCGCGTCGTCGGACCTCTCTGTCGGGAACGACGGTTTAGAAGATCGAGATCGGGTAATCGGCGATCAAACGGAACTCGTTGACGTTACCCTCGGCTTGATCGGCATTGCCACGATGCCAAGCCTGACGCATCCGCAGGGACAGATCTTTGGCCGGACCGGTCTGGACGGTGTATTTGGCTTCAAGGTTGGTTTCATGGTGTTTGCCGTCTTCGCCATAACCGTAGTTACGATAAGGGCTGTCAGCGGCCATGTGAGTACCGTCGATGTTGTCACCGTGGGCATAACGGACCATGAAACTCAGGCCCGGAACCCCGTAGGTCAGCATGTTCAGGTCGTAGCGCGCCTGCCAGGATCTCTCGCCTGGCCCGTTGAAGTCTGAATACTGAATCGAGTTGGCCAGGCTGATCGAGTCAGACGTGTCGCCAGGTCCGTTTTGACCGAACGAGACGTAGTCGAACGGGGTATCGCCGCGTACTTTCTGATAGGAGAGTGAGACGGTATGCGCGCTCAGGAACGCGTAAGCCGCACCCAGAGACCAAGTGGTGTTGTCGATGGTGCCGGCATTGGCCTGACCTTCGTCATTGGTGCGGTAGATATTGAAGTCCAGGTTCAGCGATTGCTGGTCCGAGATCGGCAACGTGTAGTTGGCGTTCCCGTAGTACTGACGCCAGATATCCTTGAGCTCCGAGCCGTACAGGCTAAAGGTCAGGCTGTCCGAAACCGCGTATTTGCCACCGACATAATCAATGCTGTCGGCAGCGACGTTGGCGTAGGCGGCAAACAGTTCGTGGCTGCCGTTGGTGGTGACCGGACCGTTACCGCCGGTGAAGTGCCCTGCGTCCAGATCAAGGCCGGCAATTTCGCTGCTCAGCAAATTAAAGCCGGTGCCCGTCTGCGGAAACAGACGTGAGCCGCCCGCGGCGAAAACAGGTGCTGTCGGTTGCAGGTTGCCCCACAGCAGTTCGGTTTTGGAAATCCGGACTTTCAGTGCGCCCCCCACAGTGCCGTATTCATCTTCGAGGGATCCATCATGACGCACCGGCAAGTTACCCGTGCCGTTAGTGTCCGCCGAGCCATCAAGTTTGATGGCCCAATTACCAAACACCTCTACCCCGAACCCAACCGTCCCCTGAGTGAACCCCGAACTGTAGTTAGCCAGTACACCTTGGGTCCAGTCCTTGTTGGTTGCACCGCCATCCTTACCGTCATGGTCGAAGTAGTAGTTTTTGAGGTGGACATTGAGACTGCTGTCTTCAATAAATCCCTTGGCATCGGCCTGATCCGCTACCGGCGCGGCCGATACTAACTGACTGACCCCAAGCGAGACCGCAAGGGTCACGAGATTCCACTTCACACGCATCATTAATTTTCCCCTGATTCAAAATAAGTCCGCCGCCATCCAATACCCGAGCAATAGGGTTCCCCCTGAGTTCAGGCGAAGGATGAAACGGTGGATTGAGCGATGGCAGGTCAGCTAAAACAGTGAGACCGGAGTTGCACTTCCGGTAATAACAGGCTTTTTAGCCCTATTTTTATCTTCTCGGTTCAGGGGGTTCCCCCTCGCTCAAACTTTTAACATTTTTGCGGGCCGCTATTTAACCCCGATTGTGTGATAGTCATTATCCGTTGACGTAATAATTGAACAACACGGCCATATAACCCCTCGCCGTGGGTGGCCCCTAAATGCATGTGGAAATTGAACGCACGTACAATTATTCTCACCACTGGTATCCCGCCGACAGGAATCACTGTGGAACTCGATGGCCGTAAATTTCGCCGCGCTGAACCCGATGAACGTCGCGACCTGCTGATCGCTGCCACCCTGAAATGCCTGGCTGAAGAAGGCCATGCAGGCATTTCCGTCCGCCGTATCGCCAAAGAAGCCGGAGTGTCCGTTGGCTTGCTCAATCATCACTTCGGCAGCATCGACGTGCTGATTGCCGACGCCTATCAAAAGCTCTCGCTGGGCATGACCCTCGCGTTGCAACTGGAGGTAGACAAGGCCGGTTCTGCTGCCGAGCGGCTGGATGCGTTCCTGGTGGGCTCGTTTTCGCCCCATGTCCTGAACCCCAGTCTACTCAGCGCATGGGTGGTGTTCTGGAGCCTGATCCGGCATTCCCCTCACGTCAGCAACGCCCATGAAAAGGGCTACGGTGCTTATCGTGATTTAGTCGAAAGGTTACTCATTGAGTTGGCGGCCGAAGAAAAATTCCAGATCAGCGATGCCTCCCTTGCCGCTATCGGCCTGACCGCCATCCTCGACGGTTTGTGGCTGGAGTGGTGCCTGAACCCCGCCACGTTTGGTGCCAATCGCGGCCTGGAAATCTGTCGGCGCTGGGTCATCGGCCTACGGCTTGGCGCCTTCGGCCCTGACCACGACACCTGAGGCCTCAGCGCTCAATATCGCCAACGTGCCGCTAGTGGCGAGGCGCTGATCAGCAAGTGCTGGCCACTGACAGAGGTCGAGCCATCCGTGTTTTCCCCACGAAATCCCTAATCCGCAGACAGGCCTCGATCAGACGGTCTTCGCCAAGGGTGAATGACAACCGGACAAAGCCTTGGGCGGGCTCACCGAATGCTGCCGCGTCGAGCACCGAGACCCTGGCCTCGCGAAACAGACGCCAGGCGAAGTCCAGAGAACTGAGGCCTGTGCCCCGAACATCGACCAGCACGAACATCCCGGCGTCAGGCTTGAGCACGCGGATGCCAGGACAATCGCTCAGGGCATCTACCATCAAATCACGTCGGCGCCGATAGATCTCGCACATGCCACTCGTGACGTCGTCATGAGCCAGCACGGCGGCAAGGGCTGCCTCCATGACGAACCCCGGCAAGCCGTACAACATGCTCAGCATCAGGGTTTCCGCGTGGCCAATCAGCGCCGGCGCAGCAATGATCCAACCGATGCGCCAACCGGTCATGGCGTGTGATTTGGACAAACTGCCAATGATCACGCAACGATTTTGCATACCGGGCAAGCTCGCCAGGCTGACATGTTCGCGCTCGTAGCAAAGGCTCTCATAGACCTCGTCCACCACCACCCAAAGGTCGTGAGCAATCGCCAGGTCGGCAATGGCTTGCAGCTCTTCAGTGCGCAGCATGACGCCGGTGGGGTTATTCGGATTGGACAGGAAAATGGCGCGGGTACGCGACGTGATGGCCGCCGCCAAACGCCCGATATCCGGCCGAAAACCATCGTCGGCGTCGCAGGTCACTCGCACCAAGGTGGCGCCGGACGCGTTGAGGGTCGCTTCGTAGGTCACGTACATCGGGTCCAATGCGATCACTTCATCGCCCGCCTGCAACAGGCATAACGAGGTGATAAACAATGCGTTCTGCGCGCCAGCCACCATGATCACATTGCCAGACTGCACCGGTCGACCCAAGCGTTCGGTGTAGCGTGCAGCAACGGCCTGGCGCAAGGAAGGCCGACCGGCGATATCGGTGTAGTGGGTATCGCCGCTTTTCAACGCCTGGACAGCGGCATCCGTGATGAAGTCCGGCGTCGGGAAGTCAGGGTCACCCACACTCAAAATGATCACGTCCTCGCCATCACGCTGGGCATCAAAGGCGGCGTGGTGAATATCCCAAGCGGCAACACCCTGCCCGGTAATTCGGTCGACGAAAGGGGAAAAGCGCATGCAGGAGCCTCTCAGGATGAATAAAGCAGGCCGCTACCACGCTGCGGCGAAACTCGGAGACGCCAACATAAGCGAAACTGAACAGTCGCTCAATAGCGATGTTCAGTGCCTGACACAAAGCTTTCGCAGGTGCGTAATTGCAAGGCACTTGGCCGGATTGGGGCCGTACGTTACCGACCCCACTGGCCACTCCTCACGCCCACGTTTTCCCGAGCGCCTCCAGACCCGACTTTTGCAGGTCCTGCGGGCTCATCGCAATGCGAAACTTGCAGTCAGCCTGGAAGTTGAGAAAAAAAGGTTCCGCAAATGCGGGGACGTCGGACGGGTCTTTTACGTTGACCAGGAAGATCCCGCCACGCATTCCATTTTGCTCAGTAAAGTAAGCGACCTCCGGATGGATGCTTTCCAGGATACGTCCAATAATCTCGCCTACCTTCCCCGCTCTGACGAGGGAGTTGAAGGGTTCATGAGGGAATTCGACCGTCAGTAGCATCTTCATCATTCAATCCTCTTTTCAACGTGCTGCCCTGTCGCCAGACCTTTGCTTCTGGCGCTCATGCCGCCTGACGTGCATTCAGCAGTTCCAGCGGTCCGTGTTTAAAGAGTAGCGAAGCCTGAGCGGGCGCTCGTCCGGGCTTACGGGCGGTCATGAGAAAGCGTCCGCCCACAAGGCAGACTGCGTGATGAACTGTCTGATCCCCAAGTGCTAGAATGCGCAGGTCCACAGGTGACGGACGACTACCCGTGCGGGGCATGCATCTAGAAGTACCAAATGGGTAGCTTGGAGCGCTAAATTGGTTCTGAATCTCGAAATTCGTAGTTACAAGACCGAAAACCCGCACCACCATCACGATTTTGCTCAGTTGGTGTTGCCGATCTGCGGCCGTATGGAAATCGACGTGGACGGTCAGGGCGGCTGCATAGACCAATCACTTGCTGCCCTCGTGACTCCTGGCTCTGTGCATTCGCAGCTCACTCATTCAAACAGCCGTTTTTTGGTTCTGGACTGTGCGCCTGCAACGCTTGAAACCCTCCATTTTGAGCGCCTGGCCCAACGCATTTACGTCCCGATCTCTCAAGCAACTCGCCGACTTATCGAGTTCGCAGAGCTAGTAGGTAATGACCAACTCTCGGTTGGTGCCTCGCAACTGGCACCTCTGCTACTTTCATCGCTCAGCTCCGAGACTTTTCAGTCATCGCCCGGCATGAAGCAACTGATAGCCCGCCTGCGAGCACATCCTGGAGTGAGCTGGAGCAACGAGATGATGGCTCGAACGGCCAATATGAGCATGAGCCAACTCCATCAACGTTTTCGGCAGCTTTTCGGAAAGACCCCTCAAGCCTGGTTGGCCGGTTTGCGAATTGACGAAGCACAACGATGGCTTCGCAGCAGCTCATTACCAATAGCTGACATCGCGCTGCGCACAGGTTTCTGCGATCAGGCGGCTCTCACCCGGGCCATGCAGCGCCTTTGCGGCACGACGCCGGGTGCCTATCGTAAGATCCAGCAACAGTCTCGGTAAAAAAACACACCGTTATCGACAATACGCCACCAGGCCTCCTCTTCAAACTGAACGCTTTGAAGTTTTGAGCGTTAATGAAATGTTTGCTGATCGATCATTACTGAAAGGCGTTGGTTACGGCGTCAGTGCAGGCCTGTGCTGGGGAGTGATATTCCTTGGCCCCCAGCTAACACCGGGATTGAGTGGCTTGCAGTTTGCAGTCCTGCGGTTCCTCTGCTTCGGGCTATTTTCACTGGCCCTGCTCATGCCGCGTTGGCGGCGTGTATGCTCGAATCTCACTGTCGCCGACTGGAGGTCGCTTTTTTGGCTTAGCCTGATCGGTAATCTTTTTTACTATTCTCTCGTGGGCAGCGGTGTCCAGCTTATCGGGATAGCGACGACGTCATTGATTGTTGGGCTGATACCCGTGCTCGTTACGCTGGCTGGTCGTAACGACGCAAATGCGGTTTCTCTGTCACGACTTTTTCCATCGCTGTGCTGCGCTGTCGCAGGCGTCGTACTCATCAGTTTGCATGCGCTGAACAGTGGCGAGAACCCCAACTCATCGGCTAGCGCTATTGTCGGGATCACATGTGCGTTAGGCGCGTTGATTAGCTGGAGTTGGTACGCGGTTAGCAACTCGCGAAGGTTAGGCGTAATAACCAGAGTGTCATCGCATGACTGGTCTCTACTGACGGGCATTATGACTGGCGCGCAGTCGTTGCTTTTGGCGATACCGGCTTTTTGCTTTGAGGTGGAAACACACAGCACTTCCGTATGGCTTAACTTTCTTCTCGTTGGTGGCGGAGTGGCACTGCTATCGTCGGTTGTTGGAGGGGCATGCTGGAACCAGGCAAGCCGGCTTCTACCGTTGGCACTCAGTGGACAAGTGCTGGTGGTAGAAACGCTAGCGGCGCTTTTGTTCGGATTTCTCTGGGAGCATCGGTTGCCTGATACATCTGAGCTGGCGGCTATAGCACTATTGGTCACGGGTGTCGTGTGGTGTCTGAATTGTCATCGCGCCACTCCTAGTCATAAGCCATGTCCCCAGTCAGGTGAAGCTTGATCTCACGCCGTAGCAAGCAACACACCGTCCTGAAGCCGTCGCTTAAGGCGAGATACGCTACCGAGGTTAAAGATCAAACCGATCAATCGCTCGACGTCGCTCATTTTCGCCGCGCATGTCATAGCTGGCGGTGGTCGAAATGTTGGTGTGATGCGCCAGTTTTTGCGCAATCGACAGATCGTGTTCTTCGATCACCCGCGTGATGAATGAACGACGAAAGTCATGGGGCATGATGTCCATGCCAATTTGCCGCCCGCGCTGCTTGGCAATGAAGTAGATCGCATGTTTGGTGATCCGGTCACGGGTGATGTGGCTGCCACGGCGGATGCGGTTAAACAGGAAGGCATCGTCACTCTGACCTTCGGGCAGGCATGAGCGACGCAGTTCCAGCCAATCATTAAGGGCCGTGAACGCCCAAGTCGGCGCGTATTTAATCAGTTGCTTGTTGCCCTTGCCGGTGACCTGCAGGCTGCGCTCGGCAAAGTCGATCTGCGCCAGGTCGAGGTTCACGGACTCGGACTTTCGCATCCCCGACCCATACAGAATGGCAATGATCGCCGCATCGCGTCGTCCTTGCGGCCGAGGGTCGGCGGCACACACGTCCATCAGTTCCCGAATCAGCGTTCGTCGAATATTTTTGCCCTTGCTCAGACGCGTCCCTGCCATGGGCTTGACCGAGCGCATCTTGAGCAAGTGTTCATGGCTGATCAGGCTTTGTCGCCAGGCTTCGTTGGTCACGCCACGAATGGCATTGACGTATAACGACGAGGTATTGGGCGCATAGCCGTCTTCGCGAAGCGCGGCGACCAGTGCGATGACATGGCCGGGCTGCAATTGATGCCAGGGCACCTCGTGGATGTCCATCTCGACGAAACCCAGACGATCCGCTGCATCCTGCAGCACATATTTCATCGTCAATTGGCTCGACGGCGCCAGACGCGCCAGATAAAGCGCCAACGGATTCTGAACCTCGGGCAGCGACATGGACAACCTGTCTCGGGTGACTGGAAAATACCACTCTACACCACAACGTCTGTTGCTAACCAATTGAAGAAAAAGGAAATTATTTCATCGCTCAATGCCCGTAACCCGAAGCCAGGCACGCACATCCGTTATCGGTCGCTGGCTTTTAATAACTCGGCTCCGTTGAAGATTCCACCCAACTGCATGAGTCGGCCGCCACTGCCGAGCGCACCAAGGTCCATGGGCGCCAACCCTATGGACTCGATCAGCCCGCTGACCAACGCCTTGGCCTCGGTATCATCACCCGCCAGAAACGCCACGCGCCTGTAACCAGCAGGCACATCAAGGAAAAAGCCAGCGATGGGCAACGTATTGAACGCCTTGATCACTTTAGCGTCCGGCGCGAGACGGGCGACTATTTCGCTGCCACTGTCGTCCCCCAGGTCCGCAACCCTGAAATCCGGAAAGTAGTGAAGAAAAGTATTGGTCGCATCGATCAGCACGCGCCCTTCCCACCTCGGCAACGCCGGCAAGGCACTTGCCACATTGAACCAGGGAATCGCGAGCACGACGATCGGGCAAGCAGCGGCCTGCTCCAGGGTGCCCGCCTTTGCCTTGGGTCCCAGTTTATGAATCAATGACGCCAGACTCCCGGGACCTCGACGATTACTGAGCACCACGTCATGCCCAGCTTGAATGAACGCTGCAGCGAGCGTTTCACCCACCGTCGCAGCGCCAATCATCCCGATGTTCATAGGTTTACCTCACGACTGGGCAATGGGCTCATGGACCGCGCCGGCCCACGCGAAAAATTATAGTCACGGAATAGCGATTCGGGGGCCTATGGACGCGATTCTGGTTGTTCACAAATTACCTATACAGTCGTCAAATAAATCTTCACCCTCGGGCTTAAGTTCCTATCATCACAGAGAGCTGACCATGCAGACCACTCCGAATGCTGAACGCTATGACCGACTGACCCGTTCCTTCCACTGGCTAACGGTAGCCCTGGTAATTTTTTTGTTCGCCAGCGCACAGGTATGGGACATTCTTGAGAAAGGCACGCCCCTGCGTAAAGGCCTGCAATCGGTGCATATCTCGCTAGGGATTGCCCTGGCAGCGCTGATCGTCGCGCGGATTGCCTGGCGCTTGTTCGGCGGCAATCGGCTACCCGTAATCACGTCCAGAACAACTCACCTGCTGGCGAAGCTCGCGCACCTTGGTCTTTACGCACTGTTGTTGGCACAAGTGGTACTGGGCTTTGGGTTTCGTTGGGCGCAAGACGAACCCTTCAGCTTCTTCGGCCTGTTCTCGGTACCCGCGCCTTTCATTATTGATCATGAACTGAGCAGCACGCTGGGCGACCTGCATGAGACAGTGGCCTGGGCCATCATCATTCTTTCCGGCCTGCATGCGTGCATCGCCCTTGGGCATCACTACCTCCTGAAAGATTCGACGCTGCGCCGCATGCTGCCGGCCGGGCGAAAAAATCTGCAAGGCTGATGAATAAACTCACCGGTACGCGTGTTCCCTGAGTGTCACGGCCTCTTTACCGAGTCTCTTTATCGGGAACAACGTTGATGAGCCAGGGACGATGGCGCAATTGATCCGGGCTCGGCTGGCGGTCTGGCAGCATCGCCTGAGGCTGCGACGAGGCCTGCATGGCTTTCTTGTCTGGAGTCGGTCGCCCGTTTCTGTTTTATTAGCACGCATTGCTTAACGATCCAGCCCTCTGAAAAAGGTATTTTTAATGTTTGCCCCGCTTTTCAAGAAAGCCCTGACATCGTTCATCCTGCTTGTCTCCGTCGCTAGCGCCACCTTCGTATTTGCCCACGCCAACCTGAAAAGTGAAGAGCCGGCTGCCGACAGCACGACCACAGCCCCCAAGGATCTGCGCCTGAATTTTTCTGAAGGTGTCGAGGACAAGTTCACCAAAGTCAGCCTCACCACGAACAGCGGTAAAACGGTGATCGTTAATACCGTTGCGACTGACCCCGACGATAAGAAAGTTTTAATTATCACCCCTGCCACGCCCATCGCTGCTGGCGAATACAAGGTGGAATGGCACGCGGTGTCGGTCGATACCCATAAAAGCGAGGGCGAATACTCCTTCAAAGTAAGTCCGTAACGCGATGTCGAGTGCACTGATCCTGTGCCGTTTTGCGCACTTTGCCGTGGTGCTATTGCTGTTCGGGATATGCCTGTTTCGGACATGGCTGTTCAAACCGTTGCTGATTGAAGCAGCAACAGCCACGCTGGACGCGAAGCTCACATGGATACTGCGCTCGCTGGCGTCAGTGGCGTTGGCCAGCAGCCTGCTGTGGCTTGTGCTTATTGCCGGCAGCATGGCAGGTAGCTGGCAGGACGGACTTGATCCGCCAACCCTGACGCTGGTGCTCCGCAACACATTTTTCGGTCAAGTCTGGAGTGGGCATCTGCTCCTCAGCGTGCTGCTATTGATAAGCCTTGCCTCGCGACGGTTTTCTTCCCCCAACCTGCGGCTGGCACTGAGTACGTTGCTATTGGCGACACTGGCGCCAGTCGGACACGGCGCGATGTTCGACGGCCTGAGCGGTGGACTGATGATTCTCAATCAGCTGATTCACCTATGCTGCGTCGGCGCCTGGCTAGGAGGGATATTGTTGCTGTCATTGCTGCTGGCACAACCGTCTACCGGAAACGCTCAGCACCTGCTTCGGCGCTTCAGCGGCATCGGTTATGGTCTCGTGGCTGCAATCATTACCACCGGGCTGATCAATGTCAGGGTAATGAGTGGCGCCGTTTGGCCCGAGCCTGCATTTTCCGGGTTTGGACTGATCCTGCTGATCAAGGTGTGTCTGGTGCTGTGCATGCTGCTGTTAGCACTGATCAATAGATTGCTGCTCAATAGCAGCGGTGATCGGCTCAACCTATTGCGTACCAGTGTGGCCCTCGAATGCCTGTTCGGTGTGGCAGCCGTTGCGGCTGTCTCCTTATTGGGCACATTGCCGCCAATGCTGAATGGTTGACGGCTGTCAGCCGGGAGTTCGAGCGCAAGCTTCGGAGTGCTGTCTATCTGCTTGCGCGATAACCTTGTCAGCAATCGACTTCACGATGAGTACACGCGCATGAGTACGGTCAATCAACGCACAGCACAGCAGAATAAGCAGACCACGGAAAACGATCCACGCTGGGCTGCGGTGCTGGCAAGGGATGCGACGGCGGACAGCCAATTCGTTTACGCGGTGAAAACCACCGGCGTGTACTGTCGGGCAAGCAGTTCGTCGCGCCTGCCACGGCCGGAGAACGTCGAGTTTTTCGCCAATGCCACAGATGCAGAAGCCGCCGGCTATCGCCCGAGCAAACGGGCCGCGGCGGATCAGACCAGCGTCGCCGCGCAGCATGTAACCCTGGTAGCAGAGGCCTGCCGGCAGATCGAACAGGCCGATCACCTGCCCAGCCTGAATCAACTGGCAGACAACGTCGGCTTGAGTCCCTATCACTTCCATCGGGTCTTCAAGGCCATCACCGGCCTGACGCCCAACGGGTATGCCCGGGCCAATCGCGCACGAAAAATGCGCGAGCACTTGGCCCGCCCGGGTTCTATCACCAATGCGCTTTACGAAGCAGGCTTCAATTCCAACAGCCGCTTTTACGAAGCGTCGGACACGCTGCTTGGCATGAAACCCAGCGACTATCGCGCAGGCGGCGTTAATAACGACATTCGCTTCGCGGTTGGGGAATGCTCGCTGGGCTCGATTCTGGTGGCGCAAAGCGAGCGCGGTGTGTGCGCCATTCTGCTGGGTGATGACCCGAACACCCTGGTGCGTAATCTGCAGGACAAATTTACCAACGCCAACCTGATGGGTGGCGATGCCGATTTCGAGCAACTGATTGCAAAGGTCGTTGGATTTATTGAAATGCCCGCCATCGGCCTTGATTTGCCACTGGACCTGCGCGGTACGGCGTTTCAGGAGCGGGTATGGAAGGCACTCAGGGAAATCCCGGTGGGCAGCACAGCCAGCTACGCCGAGATTGCCCAACGGATTGGCGCCCCCACCTCTTTTCGCGCCGTGGCACAGGCGTGCGGCGCGAACTGGCTGGCTGTCGCTATCCCCTGCCATAGAGTGGTGCGCAGCGACGGCAATCTTTCAGGTTATCGCTGGGGAGTGGAGCGCAAACGGCAATTGCTGGAGCGCGAGGCAAAGCCATAGAGCAACCGACGGTAACCGCTTGCTGCTTGAAGTGTGAGTCATTTGGAGTGGCATCTTTTAAAGAGTATTTATCGTCAAAAGATGACCTGGTGACCTGCGATGTCAATCATCAATAAACAACGTGATGCCGAGAAAGCGCCCCTTCACCTGCGTGAAACCGAAATCGGTGCCAAACAGGTACGCCGCGTGTTAGCTGTCCTGGAATATGGCGGGGTCGTTTGATACAGGTGTGGAGGATCGCCAAGGCGCGGTTCGACACGCCAAGCATGGACTTCGGCACTGCCTGGCTTGAGGAAGGCCGGCAACTCGGGTTGATTGTGCCTTCGTCAGTGCTGCCTTTTGAACGCAACATCATGCTCAACCCCGAGCATGCTGCTGCGAACCAGATAAAAATCCTCGATGTGACAGATTTCTTTTACGACAGTCGAATGTTCACGCCGCGCACCTGAAGTAGCAAAGCGTCGACGCAGTTCAACGGTTAACGTCCACCACTACCCTGCCCCGGATTTTACCGGCCATCAGCTGCGGCGCGATGGCGATGACTTCGCTGAGACCGATTTCCCGACTGATCAGGGACAACATCGACAAATCCAGATCCGTCGCCAGACGCGCCCAGGCCTGCAGACGGTCAGCACGTGGCCGGGAAACACTGTCGATGCCAGCCAACGTAATACCCCGAAGAATAAACGGTGCCACCGACCCCGGAAACTCCATGCCCTGCGCCAAGCCGCAGGCAGCGACAGTACCGCGATAACGAATACTGGCGCAGACGTTGGCCAAGGTGTGGCTGCCCACGGAATCAATTGCCGCTGCCCAACGTTCCTTGGCCAATGGCCGACCCGGCTCAGACAACGTGGCACGGTCGATGATGTCGGCCGCACCTAATTGCTTGAGATAAGCGCTTTCGGCCATACGCCCGGTGGAGGCCACGACCCGATAACCCAACCTGGCCAGAATCGCGATAGCGAAACTGCCCACACCGCCGTTGGCGCCGGTCACCAGGACATCCCCCATGTCGGGACGCAGGCCATTTTTTTCCAAAGCGATAACGGCGAGCATGGCAGTATACCCAGCCGTACCAATGGCCATGGCTTGTGCCGGGGTGAACGCTTTGGGCAGTTGGATTAGCCATTTGCCTTCAAGCCGCGCTTTTTCTGCCAGTCCGCCCCAGTGCCCCTCGCCCACGCCCCAGCCATTGAGCAATACCTGATCGCCGATCTGGAACTCGGCATCGCTGCTCTGCTCCACGGTACCCACCAGGTCGACACCGGGCACCATCGGAAACTTGCGCACTACCGGTCCGTTGCCGGTAAGCGCCAGGCCATCCTTGTAGTTCAGGGTGCTGTAAGACACGCGCACGGTGACGTTGCCCGGAGGCAGTTGCTCTTCACTGATGTCGGTCAGCGTTGCTCGATAACCAGCGTCGTCTTTCTCGATCAAAATGCCTTTGAACATAGCTGCCTCCGATATAGACCGATCGTCTAGAAATGGATGGAAAAATCATTGCGGCAACCCGCGAAGAAAGCCGGCAATGAAGGTATTCAATGGAGTATCACTCTGCACCAGCCGCGCGCGCAGCACCGCGCCCTCCCAGCCAATCCAGAAAAACGCCGCCAACTCCGCGCAATCAGCATCAGCAGAAAGCTCGCCAGCCGCTTGGGCTGCTTCCAGGCAGCGTGTCAGCTTTATCTGCCAGTCCAGGAAAATGTTTTCCAGAGTCTCCCGAAACCCCTCAGGCAAAACACTGATTTCCTGGCCCAGGTTGCCGACCATACAGCCGCGCCGATAGTCATACCGGGCCATGCTGACTTTAGCGTCCTGGACGAAGCCGGCCAAACGTTCCAGCGGCGACATCGACTCATCCAGCAGCCAACGATCCAGCTTGCGCGAAAAGAAGCCGGCGTAGTTGTCCAGCACCGCACGGCCAAAGGCCTCTTTGCTCTCAAAATAGTGATAGAACGAGCCCTTGGGCACACCGACCCGTTTGAGAATGCCGTCGATCCCGGTCGCCATGAAACCCTGCTCGGTCAACACCTCGGTGCCACAACGAATCAGCGCTTCACGAGTTTCGACATTTTCCCGATCGACGTTGGGTGGGCGGCCTGGCCGTCTTGGTTTTGCTGGGGGTATCGTCATGGCTTGAATATTAGACCGATCGTCTTTTAAGTCAACCGGACGTCTTAACCCGTCGCATATGGACAGAAAAAAAGCAGCCCATACCGGACACCCCGGTTGCAAAGGGTGGCCCCGGCCCGTTCAATAGCGGCCTGCCTGTCGTTCTATTTCGGAGGAGACCACCATGAGCACTTGGCCTGATAGCCGTATTCTTGATCTGTTCGGGGTGACACTCCCCATCCTTCAAGCACCTATGGCCGGGGCGAGTGGCTCAGCCTTGGCGATTGCCGTCGCCAACGCCGGGGGGCTGGCATCCCTGCCCTGCGCCGCGCTGACCCTGGATCAGATCCGCGAAGAAGTGGCATTGATCCGCCAAAATACCAACGCCCCGTTGAACCTGAATTTCTTTTGCCACCAGCCGCCCGCTGCCGACCCGGCCCGAGAGGCTCGCTGGAAAGACACGCTCAAAGACTATTACACCGAACTGGGCGCTGACTTCGAAGCGCCCACGCCGGTGTCCGCACGTGCGCCCTTCGATGACGCCAGTTGCACGCTGATTGAAGCGCTGAAACCCGAGATCGTCAGCTTTCATTTCGGCTTGCCAGAGCAAGCGTTGCTGGATCGGGTCAAGGCTACCGGAGCCAAGGTCATTTCCTCAGCCACCACCGTCGAGGAGGCTGTCTGGCTGGAGCAAAACGGCTGTGACGCGATCATCGCCATGGGCTACGAAGCCGGAGGTCATCGAGGGATGTTCCTCAGTAAGGACCTCTACACTCAGATCGGAACCCTGGCGTTGGTGCCGCAGGTAGTAGACGCCGTCAGCGTGCCAGTGATTGCAGCGGGTGGCATTGGCGATGCGCGCGGTATTGTCGCGGCATTCGCGCTCGGAGCATCGGCGGTCCAACTGGGCACGGTCTATCTCTTCTGCCCGGAAGCCAAGGTGACGACACCGCACTACCAGGCGCTGCGTAGCGCCAAGGGAAGCCAGACGGCATTGACCAACATTTTCACCGGAAGACCAGCCCGGGGCATCGTCAACCGGATCATGCGCGAACGGGGCCCGATCAGTGATGACGCACCCGCGTTCCCCTTGGCCGGCGGCGCGTTGATGCCCCTGCGCGCCAAGTCCGAACCGCAAGGCAGCGGCGACTTCATGAACCTCTGGGCCGGTCAGGCAGTCGGGCTGAAGCATGAATTGTCGGCAGGCGTATTGACCCGTCTACTGGCCACTCAAGCACTGGAAAAATTGACCGGGCGCTGAGATGATCAGCCGCTATATACTCTGCTATATAGCGGCAACTGCCAGGCAGTCACCCGCCCCACCCACAAAGACTACGGAAGCTTTGTATGCGCACTGGACACCTTGGCGTCATCCTCCAAACCCTGACAGCTGCAAGTACCCTGCTGACCATGAGCGCAGCGTTCGCCGACGAAGTACACGTGGCCGTTGCTGCCAACTTCACCGCACCGATCCAGGCCATCGCCAAGGATTTCGAGAAAGACACGGGGCATAAACTGATTGCGGCCTACGGTGCGACAGGCCAGTTCTATAGCCAGATCAAAAATGGCGCACCGTTCGAGGTACTCCTCTCTGCCGATGACGCCACCCCGGCCAAGCTGGAAAAAGAAGGCGATACTGTCCCCGGCTCTCGTTTCACCTATGCCATCGGCACCTTGGCCTTATGGTCTGCCAAAGAAGGTTATGTCGACGACAAAGGCGCCGTTCTCAAGGCCAACCAGTATCAGCATTTATCCATCGCCGATGCGAAAACAGCACCTTATGGCCTTGCCGCGACCCAAGTGCTCAGCAAGCTCAACCTCACCGACGCAACCAAAGACAAAATCGTGACAGGCCAAAACATTACTCAGGCGTATCAGTTTGTCTCTACTGGCAATGCTGAACTGGGTTTTGTTGCTTTGTCGCAGATCTACAAGGACGGTCAGATCACCAGTGGTTCGGCGTGGATAGTGCCGGCCAATCTGCATGATCCGATCAAACAAGACGCCGTCATCCTTAACAAAGGCAAGGACAACGCTGCCGCCAAGGCGCTGGTTGAATACCTGAAGGGGCCAAAAGCGGCCACAGTGATCAAGTCGTTCGGCTATCAGCTTTAAATGCCACTGAACAGCGACGATATTGCGGCCATCTGGCTGACGCTGAAACTGGCGTCATTGACCACGGTCATCCTGCTCCTGATCGGCACGCCCATCGCCTTATGGCTGGCGCACACCCGTTCGTGGCTCAAGGGCCCGGTGGCTGCGGTGGTCGCTCTGCCGCTGGTGCTGCCGCCAACAGTCATTGGCTTTTACCTGCTGCTGGCGATGGGGCCTAACGGCATGGTCGGACACTTCACCCAGAGTATCGGGCTTGGAACGCTGACCTTCAGCTTCCCCGGCCTGGTGATCGGCTCCGTCATCTACTCGATGCCCTTTGTCGTACAGCCACTGCAAAACGCCTTCGCCGCCATCGGCAAGCGACCGCTGGAGGTCGCGGCCACCCTGCGCGCCGGCCCGTGGGACACCTTCTTCAGTGTGGTGTTGCCACTGGCTCGCCCCGGCTTTATCACGGGCGCCATTCTCGGTTTTGCCCATACCGTGGGCGAGTTTGGCGTGGTGCTGATGATCGGCGGCAATATCCCGGAAAAAACCCGCGTGGTTTCCGTGCAGATCTACGACCACGTCGAGTCGATGGAATACCTGCAAGCGCATTGGCTGGCCGGGGCTATGTTGGTTTTTTCTTTCCTGGTTCTACTGGCGCTGTACTCAAGCGGCAAAACCAAAGCAAGCTGGAGTTGAGCCGATGACCTCGCAGATACAGGCGCGCCTGCAAGTGGCCTATCCCGGTTTTGATCTGGATGTCGACCTCGCATTGCCAGGCCATGGTGTGACGGCGCTGTATGGCCACTCCGGCTCAGGAAAAACAACCTGCTTGCGCTGTATCGCCGGGCTGGAGAAAGCGCGACAGGGCTTCATTCAGATTAATGGTGAAGTCTGGCAGGACAACGACCGAGGCATTTTCCTCCCGCCACATAAACGTGCGCTGGGGTACGTGTTTCAGGAGGCCAGTCTCTTCCCGCATCTGTCGGTAAGGGGCAACCTGGAATTCGGACTGCGGCGTATTGCGAGGAGTCAGCGCAAGGTACAACTGGATCAAGCCAGCACATTGCTGGGTATCGATCACCTGCTCGAGCGCCACACCGACAACCTGTCCGGCGGCGAGCGACAACGTGTCGGCATCGCTCGCGCCCTGCTGACCAGCCCACGCTTGTTATTACTCGACGAACCTCTGGCGGCGCTGGACACCCAACGCAAGAGCGAAATCCTGCCGTACCTGGAGCGCCTTCACGATGAGCTGGAAATCCCCATGCTCTATGTCAGCCATTCTCAGGACGAAGTTGCGCGGCTGTCCGATCACATTGTCGTGTTAAGCGAGGGCAAAGCCTTGGCCAGTGGCCCCATCGGTGAAACCCTGGCACGCCTCGACCTGCCGATGGCGACAGGCGACGATGCTGGCGTAGTAGTCGAAGGCGTCGTCAGCGCTTATGACCCCCACTATCAGTTGCTGACGTTGCACCTGCCTGGCAGCGACCTGAAAGTTCGTGTCGCGCATTCACCCCTGTCGGTCGGCAAGACCCTGCGCTTTAAGGTACAAGCCCGGGATGTGAGCCTGAACTTGCAGCCCGATGAGCAAAGCAGCATTCTCAACCGCTTGCCTGTGACCGTCATCAGCGAAATCGCTGCCGACAACAGGGCGCACGTACTGGTCCGGCTCGACGCGGCCGGCACGCCATTGCTCGCGCGGATTACCCGTTACTCCCGCGATCAACTGCGCCTGTACCCCGGCCAGCATCTATGGGCACAGATCAAGTCGGTAGCGGTGTTGGCGTAGCGCACACGTAGGGTTGAGTGGCTTTACCGTTGACTTGGTAGGTGGTCGACAACTCTTCAATTTTTAGCAGGAAGTGACGGACTGCGTGCTGAACTTCGACGAACAACGCGTCAGGCGGCTCGGCGTACGTTACTTTGTTCAAGGCGTTTTCGGCAGTTACACCTGAGCTGCGCTTGTTAGTCAGAACATACAAAACATCGACACCCACGTTCGCCAAGGCGACCAGATAATCGGCCTTCGGCACACGCTCGCCGCTTTCATACTTGCCCTGCGCGTTTACAGCAACGCCGCCAAGAAGCCCCATTTCCCGCTGCGAATACCCTAACCGTTTGCGTTCTTGCCTGATTCTGAAGCCTATCTCACTCATTGGCCTGACTACCATTGTGTTATTGACCCCTGAAGTTTCTCAAAAAAAACCGGGGATTTGAATGCTTGCGATCCACCAAAAGCGACGATTGGTCGGAACAGCGTCCTTGCGATACAGCCCACAACAAGCGGAGCAATTCATTCGAATTGCATGGCAGTCATTTGGATTGTTTTTAATTGCCCTATAGACAAACCGCGCCCCTGTAACGCATCAATGAAAATGCGACAGTAAAATGCATCTTCAGTCGCTGGCACTTCTTATAAGGCTTGATCATGACCTCGCAGCGCAGCACACCTGACAATCAAAAGCTCTCGGCTCTCTTGGTGAACAGTTCAGGCTTCGTCAGAGTGCGTGGCGCCCGGGAACACAACTTACAAAACGTGGATGTCGATATCCCCCGTGATGCGCTGGTGGTGTTTACCGGCGTGTCAGGATCAGGCAAATCTTCGCTGGCGTTCTCCACGCTGTACGCGGAAGCGCAGCGGCGGTACTTCGAATCGGTCGCACCTTATGCACGGCGTCTGATTGATCAAGTTGGCGTGCCCGATGTCGACTCCATCGAAGGCCTGCCTCCGGCCGTCGCCCTGCAGCAACAACGTGGCACACCGAGTACACGCTCATCCGTAGGCAGCGTCACGACGCTCTCGAGTTTGATCCGAATGCTGTATTCGCGTGCCGGCAGCTACCCTGCAGGACAGCCCATGCTGTATGCCGAAGACTTCTCGCCCAACACACCGCAAGGTGCCTGCCCCCAGTGCCATGGTTTGGGCCGGGTCTACGAGGTAACAGAGCAATCAATGGTCCCGGACGACGCGCTAACCATCCGCCAGCGCGCCGTCGCAGCTTGGCCAACCGCGTGGCAAGGACAGAATCTGCGCGACATCCTGGTGACTCTGGGCTACGACGTCGATATTCCCTGGCGCGATTTGCCTAAGGCACAGCGGGACTGGATTCTGTTCACCGACGAACAGCCCACCGCGCCCGTTTATGCCGGGCTAACGCCACAAGAAACAAGGCAAGCGCTCAAGCGCAAACTTGAACCCAGCTACCAAGGCACCTTTACCGGGGCTCGCCGTTATGTTCTGCACACCTTTGCCCACTCGCAAAGTGCCCTGATGAAAAAGCGCGTCGCGCACTTCATGCTCGGCAGCCAGTGCCCCTTATGCTCAGGCAAACGCCTCACACGTGAGGCCTTGTCGGTGACCTTCGCCGGTTTAGACATTGGCGAACTATCGCAAATGCCCTTGCTGCGCCTCGCCGAGGTATTACGCCCGGTTGCCGCAAATTCCTTCATCGATAACGAGACCGATGACAAGGATCGCGGCGAGCCGATGCTGAACCGAGTCCAGACTCAGGAAGCCCGCAAGCAACGCGTCGCTCACGGAGGCTCGGCGCATCAAGCCGCACCAGATGTCAGGCACACGCCCAACCTGTCCGTGGAAAAACGCCTGGCAGCCCAGCGTATTGCTCAGGATTTGCTGGCAAGGGTCAGCACCCTGACCGACCTGGGCCTCGGCTATTTGGCCCTGGAACGCAGCACACCGACGCTTTCATCCGGCGAGTTGCAGCGTCTGCGCCTGGCAACCCAATTGGGCTCCCAACTGTTCGGCGTCATCTATGTGCTGGACGAACCCTCCGCAGGCTTGCATCCCGCTGATGGCGAGGCACTGTTCGACGCGTTGCAGCGACTAAAAGCGGCTGGCAATTCATTGTTTGTGGTGGAACATGACCTGGAAACCATGCGCCGCGCTGACTGGCTGATCGATGTCGGCCCCGCGGCCGGCGAGCATGGTGGTCGCGTGTTATACAGCGGACCGCCTGCCGGGCTGGCGCATGTCAAAGCGTCTCAGACACGGCTGTATCTATTTGCTGAGCCCTCGCCCCTGATTCAAACCAGGCGCGAGGCAAAGGGCTGGCTTCAACTAAAGGGCATCACCCGCAATAATCTGAACAACCTTTCAGCCCGATTCCCATTGGGTTGCTTTACGGCCGTCACTGGCATTTCCGGATCAGGCAAGTCGAGCCTGGTTAGCCAGGCGTTGCTGGAGTTGGTCGGGACACACCTAGGGCGCAGCGCTTCTAGCGCAGAACAAGAAGAATTAAGCCTCGAAGATGATGCCCCGCCCGTCAGCACCGGGCAGGTCACGGCGGGCCTGGAGTCCATTCGGCGACTGGTGCAGGTAGACCAAAAACCTATCGGACGCACGCCCCGCTCAAACCTGGCGACCTACACCGGGTTGTTCGACAGTGTCCGCAAGCTGTTCGCGACAACGCCGCAGGCACGTGAAAAAAATTACGACGCCGGTCAGTTCTCTTTCAACGTCGCCAAAGGCCGCTGCCCGACGTGCGAAGGAGAAGGCTTCGTCAGTGTGGAATTACTGTTCATGCCCAGCGTCTACGCGCCATGCCCAACCTGCCATGGTGCGCGCTATAACCAGGAAACATTGGCAGTCACCTGGGAGGACCTGAACATCGCACAAGTGCTGCAACTCACAGTGGACGACGCCGTCAGGGTATTTGCTCAGCACCCAAGCGTGCTGCGTGCACTATCGGTGTTGAGCGATATCGGCCTGGGCTATCTGCGACTTGGCCAGCCGGCAACCGAGCTTTCAGGCGGTGAAGCGCAAAGGATCAAACTGGCTACCGAGTTGCAACGCATCCAACGCGGCGCCACGCTCTACGTTCTCGACGAACCCACAACCGGGTTACACCCTTGCGATGTCGATCGCCTGCTCAAACAACTCAACAGCCTGGTGGACGCTGGGCATACGGTCATCGTCGTCGAACATGAAATGCGCGTCGTGGCCCAAAGCGACTGGGTCATCGACATCGGCCCGGGTGCGGGCGACCAAGGCGGCAAGCTGGTGGCTCACGGCACACCAGAGACCGTTGCCCGTGTTAAAACAAGCAAGACGGCGCCGTTTTTGGCGAAAGCATTGGCAGGGCGATGACCTAATAGGGGCTGCCATCCTTATGATTAAACAGCCACTGGCCGTCCGCCTGCAGCGCCACCTCGAGATCATCATCAGGATAATTCACCGTATCGCCTGATGCGCGATCCCCCACCTCCAGAATCACACAGTCGGACTCAGTGCGATTCTCAAGATGATGCGGCGTCACACCTGCCGCAAACCCGGCCACCATACCGGGCCGCAGCCTGGTTTCACCCTCATTGGTGAATAACGTGGGTTCGCCCTCAAGGACGTAGATGAACTCGTCCTGCCGAGAATGGCAATGATGCAGCGCGGATACCGCGCCCGGTGACAGTCGAGTCAGGTTTACACCAAAGTTCTTGATACCGAAAATATCGCCCAGCGGATGCTTGATCCTGCCCGACATAAGCGAGGCGAACGGTTCAGGGTAGCTGCTCGGCTTAGCCCGTTTCGGAGCGTCAGCCGCCATAATGGCAGTTGGACTTTTTATAGATGACATCAACCTCTCCCCGTTTTCACGTTCTGATCGCCCGCGCCAGGCTCAATATGGCTCAAGAGGCGTCTCACTTGAAGCCTGATCGGATATCTAGCATAAGCGCGTTTTAGCTGATGAACCTGAAGGGCGATGGTGCCGGTCGATATCCACTCGACTGCAGATCGACCAGGCCACGGCAATCATTCCTGCTTGCCCTTCCCCGCGCGCTTTGTCCCACAAGGTCCGGGAGAGTGCGTCTCTGTCACGATCCTACTTTTCTCCAGGCAATAAAAAACCCCGCGTGGGCAAGGTTTTTTATCTTGGCAGTACGGCCTGATTACCTCAGCGCTGCACGCCTTTGATCAGGTCTAGCTGGAGGGCGTGACCCTGTGCCGGCTGAAACTGCATGGAGCAATGACCGAGCAGTACATCCGCAAGGGCAAGAAAGTAACCCTCACCCGATGTATTGCGGACCAGAAACAAACAAGGGCCTACATGCGATATCGCGTGTAAGCCCTTGATTTTAAATGGTGCCCGAAGCCGGGGTCGAACCGGCACGTCCTTACGAACGAGGGATTTTAAGTCCCACGGGAAAATCAATCAGGCCGCACCCTGTGATAGATTTTCCGGACCGCAAACAGAGCTATAAGCCTGCCATACAGCCCAATGTTTCCGCATGTCGGCAAATGATTGCGGCCCGGAAAAACCCCTGCCAAATGCTCAAAATCTCAGTAGCGACGCCACTTGGAAAAAGCCTGCGTTATGCCGATCCCGCATACCGTGAGCCGTACGCGCCGAAAGCTTAGCGGCGGGTTTTGCAGACTAAAAAAGCGACCTAATCCTCTCGTCAAAAAACGTCCTTGATCTCCACTGCCAACATCACCATGCAGTCTAAAAGGCGGTTTATTGCGTGGTAATGAGTAGATATTTCAAGGAGTTAGCACTTTCGAATACGCGCTAGAACGCATTGGTTGGTATCAGAATTGGTATCAGCCAATGTAGCCTCCCCTGGCGTCCTGCCGACCGAACAACCTTCCCTTATATGCATCACTCCTTCCCTGCGGAGGAAACGCCTTGCCTACCTCCCCTTGGCGACCTGACCTCTGCCCTACCACCTGACTTTTCCTTGCGCTTAACACCCTTGTAGAGCGCTGCTAAGCTGGAAAACAACCTTAAAGCAGCGCAGACGGAAGCGAGCATGACTGAGATGGGTGTACGCCTTAAAAGCGAGCGACAGAAGCTCAACATAACGCAGCGGGATCTTGCGAAGATCGGCGGTGTCCAGCCCAATGCACAAGGCAAGTATGAGAGCGGCAAGCGATATCCGAGAGCTGACTATCTGGAAAAGATATCCTTGATAGGAATTGATATTTTGTATGTGGTCGCGGGACGCTACACCCCTCCGTCCAACCTTTCCGAGGCGGCCACCTTGTCTGCCATCGATGATTTCAAAGCTGGCGTTTCCATATTATCCAATGCATTCGAAATTCTGGTCTCAGGCCAGGGGCGATCCGAGAAGCCAGATAGGTAAGAGAGGTCTTCCTATCCCAGCCAAGCGACCATGCCCCACACAAGACCCAGCCACAATCAACACTTCTACGAAGGCGCGCGTGGTCATGATGGCTGCTCAAAAGGATGATACCCATGATGGAGCATTCGCCGCCCAATCGTTCAATTTTGTACAAAACAGCTCAACACCTAAATCACTGGCATGCGGCCACCGCCGCCACCAACTCCTTTTCATAGCCAATATGCTGTCGACGCTCAGCCAGCAGAGCCCTCACCTTCTGCTCTAGACTTTCGGACTTACTCAGGTCGCATGCCAAGTAAAGGCTTGGCCTCCTCGGCGTCCTGCCGACCGAACACAATCTCAATCACGCGGCTTGCAATACCACGACAGCGAATAAAGACAGCCATCGATCTCATCCACGCCACTCAGTGCGAAATCGCACTCCACTTGACCAATCGGCATGAACATATGGCAACTGCCTGGTATCTCGAACTCCGGCAGCAATCGGCCATTTCCGGTCAGTCGTGACAGACATAAACTCGCCAGCGTGTCTCGCTGCGGCTCCAGATTTTTGCCCTGAGTGGGAACCAGAGCGTATGGCGTTCACCTCCCATCCTTCTCAACACCATATCTATCGCATGTTATGTCGCAGATAATTGAGTATCAGCGATAGACTCAAGCGACATCGCAAAGCCATTGCGGTCAGAAGCAAGTGAGTCGTCGCATAATTTAGGAGTTATGGGATACTGTTCAATTTAGTTAGAAGCGCCTTACGAATCATGGAAAGAGGCATACACCCTCTAAAATGAATATTTTATCTAAAAACTCGGATTTGGTTCTATGGCGTCGAATATCAAATTTCCACATTTTTTTCGCGTGAATTTACGCCGCTTGATCCTATTTCTTGCGCTTCTCAGCGCCCTGGTCATCCAGTTCAATACGTTTTACGCAAGCTATAGCGTCCAGCGTCAATTGCTGATCGATAATACGCTTGCGAGTAATCGCGCCTATGCAAGCAAACTAGCTGACAGCATTGATCAATTTTTGCAATCGACGCAGCAACAACTGGCCTACAGTGCCAGCTTGCTTGCAGCAAAATTCGGGGATGCAGAACTGCTTATGGCTGAAGCGGAACGGTTGCGCTTGCAGACTAACAGTTTCAATTCAGTGGTTTTTGTCGACGCTAACGGAAAGGTAGTAGCAACATCTCCGGACACTCTTAGTATTCTTGGGAAAAAGCTGAATTCGCCTGGTGCAAACGAAGCCTTGAATGTGCGACGGCCGGCAATCAGCGCGCCCTATATCTCAGCGGCAGGTAACCTGCTGGTTTTTATTTCGCACCCTGTTACCGACAGCGCGGGGCGATACTTAGGTTATATCGGCGGCGCGATCTACCTGAAGCAGAAAAGCATTCTCAACAACCTGCTCGGCGAGCATTACTACCACGATGGTTCCTACCTGTATGTGGTCGATCAGAGTCGGCGTTTGCTATATCACCCAGACGCTGCACGTGTGGGTGAAGAGGTTGGAAAAAATCTGGTTGTCGATGCGGTACTTCGTGGTGAAACAGGAGACATGCGTATTAATAACAGTCACGGTATTGACATGCTGACTGGTTACGCCATAGTGCCGATGACTCATTGGGGGGTCGTAGCCCAGCGACCGACACAAGCTACTTTGGCTCCGATTAGTGGGTTGATGTCCAGCATGCTGCTAAATACCCTGCCGCTGGCTATTTTAACTCTGCTATTTATTTGGTGGTTCGCTAAAATTATCGCCAAACCTTTGCGCGAACTTGCTGATAGCGCGCAGAAAATGGACCGAGCGACCACAGCTGAGCGCATTCAAAACGTTCACTCCTGGTATTTCGAGTCCTCCGAAATCAAGCGTGCGATGTTGATTGGCTTCAAGCTATTACATTACAAGATCAACAAGCTTCTCCTAGACGTACAGACAGATCCACTGACCGGGTTACACAATCGCCGAGGTCTAGATGTGGCGCTTGACTTGATGCAGTCGGCGCGCAGCAATTTCTCAGTGGTATCATTGGATATTGATAACTTCAAATCCGTTAACGACACCTATGGTCATGATGCCGGTGATGAGGTGTTACAGAGTTTGGCTAAGATAATGCAAAACGTCTCGCGTGATGAGGATGTGGTCTGCCGACTTGGAGGGGAGGAATTTCTTATTCTGCTTCCTAGCGTTCGCTCTACAGTCGCCAAAGAGGTAGCAGAGCGACTTCGTCGGCAGGTGGAGCAAACGCAGTTTGGGCCTGTAGGAAAAATCACCATTTCTTTAGGTGTTGCTCAATGGAGCCAAGACTCTGGAGATGTCGAAGCCGTTCTCAAGGTTGCCGACAATATGCTTTATAAGGCCAAACGTAACGGGCGCAACCGGGTTGAGGCTGCTGATAGCTTGGACTGCGTTTAGTGCGAGTGCCTGCCTGTTAACTGGAATCAACGTTGTACGGCACTACAGCGATTCGGTAGCGGAGATCCCTCTGATGGATGGTAACCAGAGCTTGCTGCCCAAGTAGTATGCGAAGTGGTCAATACGGATGCAAACGCCTGGTAAGGTGACCGCAATTAAACAGATAACGGGATTCGGTCCGAATGACCTCCTTTACACCAGGTTTGAAGACGTAAAGATCGACGGGCTGTATGCCAATTTTTACGACCAACAATGTAGGCGCGAAAAATTAGCACGCAGGTATAGGCCAACCTTGCTGGGCCGAAACCCTCCCTATCTCTCTCTGACATGCGGTAAAAAGCACCCATCGGCCCAAAAATTGGCCCAAGAGCCTCTCCGCCCTCCTTCGGCGTCCTGCCGACAGAACACAAATTATTTATCAGCTCGACTTTCAATTCCATGACATCGCCTAGGTTGGCCACTCGCTTATTTACAACTCACCGTCCATAACTGGTCGATCCGCGTTGTATAACTCTGGCTCATCATCTCTCTGCGCATCCCCCAATCCGGCTCTGCCGGCCCTACCGCGACCGATTCGCAGTCACCCGCGACACTCTTGCCTTTGGCTAACACTTCCCCTTGCCAGGTGTGTGGAGGGCTTTCACCTCCAAGTCACCAACGTGACCACCATAGCCAAACTGGTTGCGTTTACGCGCAACGTGCCATGCCCGGCGCACCAACAAAGAAGCCGCTTCTCCTTACGGGAAAGCGGCTTTGAACAGCAACGTCAGACCATCAATGCATGAACAAGGCGATCAGGATGATGATCGGGATTGGCACACCGAGGAATAACAGCAGTAATGAGCGCATGGTCATTCTCCTGGATTAGCTAACAGTTGGGAGCGAAGTGGAAGTGACATAGGCTTCGGTTTCGAGATACACCACGGCATCCCGGCGGCGCCCACCAAAGGTCGCGGCGAAGCTGGCGAAAAACGCACCGCAGAGCAGAGTGACAAACATCCACAGCGAGGACCAGGCGGCGACTTTTCTAGTGGTGTCGGCGGCTTGTTTGGCTGCAAGTTTGGCGTCATCCACAGCCTTGCGAGCTTTGGCAACCACCTCGTCAACCCGGCGCTCGGCATCGGCCTGGCTGAGGGTGGTGCGCTGGGCGACCAATTGACTCAGGTAGGTCCGATCCTCCGCAGCCAACTGGCCGTCGTTGTTCAGCGTGTGGACGAAGATCCGGGTCACGCTGCCGCGCGCAGCATCATCGCTGACCGCCGCCGGACGATCATCGCGGAACAGGATATCCACGAAGTATCCATAATCCTCACCGCTGCTGTTGCTGGCGGCACTTCCGGCAGCCTGGGTCATTGCACTAGCTGCACCCGACGCCACGCTGGCACCGGCCTGCACACCGCCGCTGACGATACTGCTTACGGAGCCAACCACCAGGGTCGCGGTCACCAGGGTTGCAACAGCCCAAGCAAGAAAACCATGGGCCGTGTCGCGGAAGTACACCTCATCGCCGTGCATGTTCGACCACTTCACCCGCAAGCGACCGGCTATGTAACCGCCCAAGCCAGAAGCAACGATTTGCGTGAAGGCCAGCCAGACAATTGTCGAAATCCCGAAGCCCTTGGCGCTGATGCCGCTACCGGCCCACGGCGACACCGCCGAGAATCCCAAGCCGAACCCGAGCAACACCAGAATCAACGACAACGCCGCGGCACCCGCCGCCCCGGCAAATATCGCCCCCCAGGAAACGCCTGAGAGGGTGCTCGACTCGTCCGCGGGAAGATAAGTATCAGAGGTTCTGTTCATGGTTGTTCTGCTCCCGGCGTGAAAAATGGCGTTACAACTCTTGTAAGAAAATGCACTCAGCGTGCCAGTCGTATGGTTTAAATAAATTGTTTAATTTCAATTAGTTATTTTTTTCTCATGTCACCAGATCATGCAGTTTGCAATGGCAGGGCAAGATCAGCGGGTTTTATGCATTAAAAGAGGAATCGCGGTCAGTCGATGTCCACTTGCTGGTTGCAAAATTGCTTTGATTGGAGCACACCGGCTATCCGCGCGCTCATTGGAGGGTTGTGCTTACTACTTTATGCAGGAGGGAAGGATTACTGTTAAGGCGGGCGACGCTTTGATCAAGTGTATGCGTCCGGGCAACCCGTTTAGTTACGCAAGACGGGATACCCGGACGCATACGAATGACAGGGAGAGTGTAGCCAAGATCTGAGAAAAGCTATTTCGAGAACAGCACACTAGCGCCGGGCTTTTCGTATCCACGACATCCTTTTCACCAAATATTCACAGACTTTAGCGCAGATTGAGCGGGCCAAAAGGACTTGGCACCATTGGCCCGAAAATTGGCCCAAGAACCTCCCCGGCGTCCTGCCGACCGAACACAATCCCCGCATAGCAGTAGTGAGCCGGCCTTGCGCCGCTGTAATATATCGCACACCTTCACCACCCATTAAGGGATGGAGGCGAAAATAGAAGCTCCGAAGCCGCGAACCTTCGGGGCTTTGCTTATTCAACCATCGCATAGATGACCATCGTCACGGCCGCGACCCAAAAAGTAGTGAGTAGTACTATCAGCCAGATCCAGATAAGGCGCTGCTCCATTGCCCCTCCTTCCGCATGGATTGATCCTCAAATCAGCGTAGCTCATAACCGTCCATCTCGAGCCAGGCCACCACATCTTGAGCAGCCGTGAAGCCTATTCCGGTTTTCCTGCATGAATTGAGGTCGTGCTAATTTTTACGACCAACAATGTAGGCACGAAAAATTAGCACGCAGTCGAGGGAATCGAGCGCTACTGGCAAGCGCTTACCGCCGCCACCAACTCCTTTTCATAGCCAATATGCTGTCGACGCTCAGCCAGCAGCGCCCTCACCTTTACCTCGAGTGAATCTGCTTTCTTCAGGCCAGCCGCAGCGAACGCCGGCGCCGCAATCATTGGTGCCTTGCACGGAACCTGCACCGGAACCTCCACTCGCACAGTGCGTATTTCGGGTTCCTGCACAGCGCATCCCACCAGCAAAAACACCGCCCCCACCAGTAGCAGTCTCATAACCCCAACTCCTGATCGATAATCGACGCCGCAGCTGTGGCCGGGTCACCGCCTGTATGCCCCTGCTGGATCCTGTTCGCCGCAGCGTAGTCAGGCTTCGCCTCTTCCTTTGCCGTAGCCACTGCCACCTTGGCGGCCTCCTGCCGCTTCTCGCCCGCCTGCACCAGCCCACCAAGCGCCAGCCCTTGTTCAGTGGTCAGCGCCAGCAGGTTGCCATTGATGGTTTTGGCCGAGGCCAGATCGGTCTCGGCGGTGTCGAGCAACGGTCGGTAATGCCCTGATGCCAGCCATACGCCGCCACCGACGCCCAGCGTTAGCAGCAGTGCCACAGCCAGGGCTGCGCCGATCAATTTCCACGCGGAATCCGTCATAGCTCCTCCTCATCCCAGTCGGGCAAATCAACGGTCTGGCCAGCGAGCTCATGCGTGCAGTCACCCAAGAACTGGATGCGGCCGTCAGTCACGAACGAATGGCAGACACGATCGCCATCAGACCAGCGATACCGAACCAGCACCGAAGGGGTAAAGGTGGGTTTCTCAATATCACCATTCCAGCCCCAGCGCGGTCCGGCGCCTGGCCCGTACGAGATTCCGTGGATCATGTCGCAGCCCGGGCACTCGAAAAACAGCCGGTCTTCTTCGGACTTGGCCAGCACGCGAGACAATCGGCTGAAGGCTGTCATGGCACGTCCTTGAAGAAAATGTGATGCCCCAGATTCATGGTCTGCTTGGCCTTCGCCGCCCATGCTGGAGCCTTGGGCATGGTCGTGGCGTAGTAGTGAGTCGCGCCGCCAGTTGGGTCTGGCGCCGCGCCATCGATCACCGCTGCCGCCGCACGCTGACAAGTCGCAAACTCACCAGCCGGGATCGGCTTCGCGCCGCTCAGGAATGGATAGTTAGGGTCGTTCTTGTTCCAGCAGCTGAACTGCCACGGCGCTTGGCAGACTCCGGCATAGCCTTCGCCCCACCAGTCAGGCTTGCCGTCACTGTGCAGGTCGATATCCACTCTGTTGCGGATAGACCAGGCCACGGCGATCATTCCTGAATAGCCTTCTCCACGAGATTCACCCCAAAGTGTCCGGGCGAGCACGTCTCTGTCGCGATCTGTTGCGGTCATTGGTTTTCTCCAGGCAATAAAAAACCCGCTCATGGCGGGCTATAAATTTCGGTGACAGATCAGGCGGAAGAGGCTGCTAGTCGAGCAGACGAAGTTTCGTTCGTGTATGGCTCTGGCTGCTCCGGCCAGAGTGGATCATTCGGCCAAGTGGTCTGGGTGCTTACGCGCCCGAGCAGCACGCGGTACCGCTTCCATGCTGCCAAGGGCACGGTCAGCGTCGGCAGCTCGGCCTCTTCCTCTGGTAGGGCGTAACCGCCGCTGACAGCGTCGTTGATCGTATCGACCCGCGCCTGCAGTGCGGTCACCTGCGCTGTTGCCAGACGGGTGCGGACATTGAGATCAGCAGTGGCTGCCCGCAGGACTTCCTGCGCAGCAATGGAGTCAATGAGCGACTGCGGGATCTCAGCGACGAGGGTTTCACCGGGGGCAAGGTCTGCCTCAGTGAAGTCGTCGCCTACTGCGCGCCAGCCTGTTGCGTTAATTGCGTATGGCATTATCGGTCACTCCCGTAGCCGTAGACGTCTAGTGTAATGGAGCCGCTAACACCGCCTGTAACCAAGTACGAGACTCGCTGAGTAGCGTCGGTTTGCAAATCCATAGGTGTTCGCACAATTGTGTTAGGGATGCCTGAGCCGTACCTTAAAATCCTACCAATGTAGTCCGGGGTAGTTAGGTACACGTCAAAAATAGCTGTGGTGCTACCTGACGCGGACACTATTGTCGCTACAGTCCTAGTAGTAGGGGGTACAACAGTAGCTAATGATACCGTGGTTGCCGTGCCGGCTGTTCCGCCTACTAGAGCCCTAAAAGGGGCTATATTAATAGCCTCGCTATACTGGACAAACCCATTGTTTATCCATATAAACGCGCTAAGCGCTCCGCCAGCACCCGTTTTAAGCGCAGCAAGAAAGCGCCTCGATGTGTCCCCACTCTTAGTTCGTGACGTACCGCTATACGCAACATCTGGAGCTGCAGTTACCAGCTCAATCGCTGCAACCCCAGCGTTGTTATACAGATACAGGTAATACCATGTACTTGCAGTTAGGCTCAGAGAAGATAGCGTCAACATAGCAGGAACGGCTAGGTTCGCGCCCAGTCCGGGTATATATGCTGAGCCAGAGGTAACGCTGACAGACGAGGCGCTGTTCCATACAGGGACAAGCCCATCTATATAGCCAGAGCCCGTAATCAAATCCGGCCCCCTCCCTCCGCGACTGTACTCCAGACAGAACCAGTTACCGCCGCCAAGGCTGAGTACCTCCATCGTATCGTTTGCTGCCGTGGTGATATTTATACCGCCGGGCAAAATCAGCGAGACGGGGTTGTGCGTCAATGTCGCCGCACCCAGAAACCGCAGGAAGCGCCGGCCAGAAGCCAGAGTACCGAAGCTTGTAATTGTCGCCGTGCCGCTGATCGCTACTACGTTTGAAGTCGATGCTGCCAGGTTGGTCGTGGCTGCCGAGGCGATTGTCTGGGTGGGTGCGTCGTTGAGGACTCCCGTCAGGTTGCCGCCCGCCAGGGGAAACTGAGCAGCTTGTGCCGCCGATGCAGCGGCCGCTGATGCAGAGCTCGCTGAGTTCGTCGCTGAATTAGAGGAGTTGGTAGCCGAAGTTGCTGCGGCTGTCGCGGAGTTTGCGGCATTTGTTTTTGATGTTGAAGCTGCCGTCGCCGAGGTGGCTGCGGCGGTTGCCGAGGCGGCCGCATTGGTTGCTGATGTTGAGGCCGCTGTCACCGAGGTGGCGGCACTCGCTGCTGATGCCGATGCCTGCGCAGCTGATGTAGCTGACGCCGATGCCGATGCGGTAGATGCAGCGGCCGCATTCTGCGCCTGAGTAACGCCCTCCGGAACACCATTGAGCTGGTCAGTAACGACCCGCAGTCTGTCTGCCGAATCCTTGACATAGCCCTGCATCGGCGCAATGGAGAATACGCCTCCCGCAGCAGTCACCCCTTGATAGTTCGGAGCGATGGCTATCGCTGTGTCGCTGGCGATATTGGTGACTTCGTACCAGCCACCGTCGGGACCGCGAAAGCCATCACCCACACGTGCGTTGGAAATGAAGGCGGTACCTGATCCGATGATCGCGTTGCTATTATTCGTGACAGCAACAAGTCCCTGCTTGTACCAGGTCATGGATTTTCCTTTATTCGGGCGATAAAAAACCCGCACTTGGCGGGTTTGATTGAATGGGGTATGTCAGTTATTCATTTTGGCAAACAAGGTAGGTAGCCAAAATGCATATGGATTTGATAGCGCAACTGTTCTAGCTGTGAGTTTGCTATTTGCAAAATCCCAAACACAGTAAAGCCTTCTCCCCCTAGTACCTCCCGTAACCATGTCCATACTGAAGCTATTTATTAGCATGAATTCGTTCTGAGGAAAATTGAACGGGACGGAATAGTAGTTTCGGTATAATCCTTGTGGGTCTTGATCGGTTCGTTCGTACGTCCAATTTTGAAACGCGCGGGTAAATACAGCGCAGGCTGTTCCAGAATCAAAAAGCATTTTGCTAGAGCCGTCCCATAGGCGCATTCCAAACTGAGCAACTGCTTGTGCGCTGAACGCAGCTACAAAGTAGCTCCCATTTGGCTGTGCGGTTAGCGCATCGAGTGCCCGAACATAAAATCCAGTCCAATTTCCAGCAGATCCAATCAGCCTCATCAGGCATAGCCCGGCGCTTCCAGATACCGTATCCGGACGTACAAAAACCAATGGTGGCTCCTGCGATGTAATGGCCCTTGGGAAATAAGTGGTTGACCCTAGCCCACTCTCTTCAGTTGGAGAATATCGACCGTTTGTGATAACACAAAGCCTAGAGTACTCAGAATCAATCGTCACCACGTTACTTGCATTGGTGAACTGCAATCCAAATGTCATTAGCTGAACCTTATAACGTTTAGGCGCATTGAGTTTGCTACAACATTGCTGGCTGCGAATGTCCTGCAGTAATTATAAACTCTAGCAACTCCGTCGAGCATTTCGGTTTCGAGCTGTAAGCTGTTGTCATCATATGGGCCAATTGGCACCATAACGGCTATTGAGTTATTCGCATTACAGCCTGGAACCGAAAAATCTTGGTTTGTTTTAGCCCCTCCCGCGAATGTAACAACAGCCGATAAAACCACCCGGCAAGTGAATGAGTTCTCGTCAATCTGGAGCGCCCCGTCGGCGCCCCATATCTGCATTCCAAAACTCATTCAGAGAGATCTCCAAGCTGCACACGCTTGACGTTTGACGCGTCATAGACCCGTACCGAGCGATTGGTGATAACCAGCTTTCCGCCGCCCGCCACCACACCATTTATCTCAAGCGTTCCGTCTTTATTGAGAATCCATCCCTGTTGACCAGCGATGTAGTTGGTCGAACTGATGTAGCTGCCAATCTTGGCGTTGGTGATCGTTCCGTCCCGGATAAATGCGGCCCCCAGGAAAACTTGACCGCCCTGCACCGCGAATGGAACTGATGCCGCTCCCCCAGCCATCGTGTTGACGATAGCGAACCGATCCGCGCTGACGATGAACTGGCTTTGCAGGCCTGCATCGGTGTTCTCAATGCCCAGGCCTACGCCCGCAGCGACATACTTTCCGTCACTGGCCACCTGCATTTTGACCGACCACATGGTGGTTAGCTTGCCAGCAGTGTCGGCGTAGGCCGTGGCTGTGGTCTGGATGGCTGAACTGTTCTCGCCGACAGTCGCACTGAGGGTCTGGATTGCCTGAGCGGTCGCTGCCTCGCTGGTTACCACCACCTGCTCCAGATCGGTAATGTTCGCGCTCATCTGGCCGAGAGTCGCATCGAACGTCGTGATGCGCTGGGATAGGGCCTCGTCAGCACTTGCCCGGACCGTCACCTCCTGCGTGAAACTGGCATTGGCGTTGTAGCCCTGTAACGCATCCGCCAGATCACCCTCCCCGTCATCACTCCTAGCGCTAGCCCGCAATGCCATCACAGAGTCGGCCTGACTTGTGATCACCCCCTCGACCGAACTAACGCGGGTTGTCAGCGCTGAAACTGTCGAGGCATCCGCCTTGCTAGCGACCAGTGCACTCGCAGCAGCCGCAGCGGTCGCTGCATCCGTAGCGACCTTGTCCGAAACAGCCGTCCAGGCTGATCCATCCCAGCGCTTTGGCGTGTTGGCATTGCTGGTGATGTCGATCCACAGGTTCTGTGGCAACTGATCCGCAGCAACTGGGATTGTCGACTGGACGAGCACCTTGCCCTTCCCGCCCGCCAATGTCGCAGCGTTCGCCGCGGCCGCTTGTGCTGCTGCGACATTAGTGTTGGTGGTCGTTAGGCTGTTGCTCAGGCTTGTGAGTGCTGTGCCTTGAGAGCTGATCGTACCCTCAGCACTGGTGACTCGAGTCGTCAGGCTGTTGACTGCGCTCGCATCTGCTTTGGTGTTGGCCACGCTGAGAGCGTTCGCCGCTGCCGCTGCCGCATCACTGGCCACCTTGTCCGTAACAGCAACCCAAGCGCTCCCGCTCCAGCGTTTCGGAGTGTTTGCGCTGGCAGTCGTGTCGATCCACAAGTTTTGGGTGAGCTGATCCGCCGCTATCGGTGTTGTCGACTGGACAAGCACCTTGCCCTTCCCGCCCGCAAGATCCGACGCTGCCTGTGCTGCGGTTTGTGCTGCGGTCGCCGCATTCTGCGCAGTCGTCACGTTCCCATTGGTAGTGGTGAGGCTATTGGTCAGAGTCGTGATGTTCGATCCCTGTGAACTGATCGTCCCTTCCGCCGATGTCACGCGCGTAGTCAAAGCAGTAACCGCAGACGAATCAGCTTTGGTATTCGCAACACTGAGTGCATTAGCGGCAGCAGTGGCGGCGTCCGTTGCCACCTTGTCCGTCACTGCGGCCCAGGCAGATCCAGTCCACCGTTTTGGGGTATTGGCACCTCCCGTGATATCGATCCAGAGATTCTGAGCAAGCTGATCAGCAACGATAGGAGTCGTCGTTTGGACCAGGACTTTCCCCTTGCCGCCGGCCAGCGTGTTTGCGTTGTTGGCTGCGGTCTGCGCAGCAGTGACGTTGGTGTTGGTGGTGGCCAGGCCATTATTTAATCCAGTGATCAAACCGCCCTGGCTGGTGATCGTGCCCTCTGCTGTGGTCACTCGTGTAGTCAGGCTATTGACTGCCGACGCGTCAGCCTTGCCTGCAACAGTCGCAGAGACGGTGTCAACCCGAGAGCCCAGCGCTGTATCGGCGCCGACTCTTGCGGCTGACTCGCTGGTGACGGCCGCGTTCAGCGTCGTCCTATCGGCAGTCGCCGTAGCGACCACCGTATCGATGCGAGTACCCAGCGCGGTATCTGCCGATGTCCTGGCTGTGGACTCACTGGTGATCGCCGCAGTGTTTGAAACGGTTGTAGCAGTGACGGTGTCGATGCGCGTCCCGAGCGCCGTGTCTGCGCTGGTACGTGCCGTGGCTTCGGTCTGAATAGCGGCCGCGGTGGTGCCGTTAGCTGCGGTGACGGTATCGATGCGCTGACCTAACGAGGTATCAGCGCCTTGCCGCGCGGTTGTTTCAGTGGTGACCGCAGCTTGGCGCGCCTGAGCCTCCACAAGAATTGCGGCCGTTCTGGCCGAGGCCTCCCCGAGGATCGCCGTCGCACGGTCGCTCCCCTCTTTGGTAATCGCGGTTGCATTGGCCAGGTCAGAAACCACCCGGGCCTGCGCCTCCTGAGCAACTTGGTTAGCAACCGATCCAGCCAACGAGGCCGGCCCGTCGATAAGGTCGATGCGGCTTGCAAGCTGCTGCCCCAGTTCGGTTTCGGAAATCTGCCCGGCGATCTGGTCAAGAATCGGTCCAGCGTCCGAACTGGCCTGGCCCAATACGCCGTTCCCTACTGGATACCAGGGCCCAATGTTGCCAGTCCGGTCGACAAGCCGCGCCCAGAAGAAGAACGAGGCGCCCGCGAGCAGGCTTTGCATCGAGTAATCGCTTTGCGGGTAAGCCAGGTCTGCCAGCTTGGTCGCAGCAGTGAGGTCTGTGGTCGGCCCGTACCAGATCTCGGTACGCTGGGTGTCCTCGGCTCCGGCTGGGAACCCCCACTTGAGGCCAATCCCGAAGAGTAGGCTGGTCGCGGTGAGCATGGTGACAGCCGGAGGTAGTCCTTCCTTACCGTTCAGCTGGGTCAGGTTCGAACTTTTCCAGATCGACGAGATATCGAACGCACTGACGGCACGCACTCGAGCCAGATAAGCACCAGCGTAAATGCCGACGATATCGACGCTCGCGGTACCGGTGCGCGGCATACTGATCCAGTTGCCGCTGTCCTTGCGCCACTGCACGTCGTATGCGACTGCGCCCGCAACTGCAGGCCAGGCGATGGTCATGGTAGTGACGGCCAGACCTTGAGCGGTAACGGTGTTTGAAGTCAGGCTGACGCTTGCCGGTGCCGGGACGACGGTAATCGGGATCACGCTGATCGGCCGCTCTTCCAGCCGCGCTCCGGTATCGATGTACGCGAACTTGCTTGGCTCGTACTGCAGAGCGCTAATCTCAAAATCGCCTTCAGTGGTGCGTTTTGTCCGCAGAACCCGGTACAGAGGGATTGCGAGATCATCGGCGTCGATAGCCCATTGAAGTTGCGGTAATGGTTGCTCGCTGTAGGCCGTAGTTACGGTAACGGCGCGGCCATTAACGCTTTGTACCGTCCTGCCTTCGGCGCGGCCACCAGGTAGGTTGATGATCAAACGGTCACCGGCTTTCGCCTGGGTATCGCGGTCCAATGTCACGACCCGGCTAGCAGCTTCCGAAATTCGGCCACCAACCTCTCGACCAGCCAGCAGCGAATCCGCCACCGGGATGATGTGCCCCGGCAGAGGAATCACACCCTCCATACCCGTTTTGAAGCTGACAGTTCTGTCTTGGTTGTTGCTCAGGATTGCCCATTTTCCGCGGCGCTGAGCTTCAGAGGCACGGGTGCAACCGATAGCGCTGATTTCGGTTGGCTTGTCACCCATGCGCCGCTGCAGGTCCAAATCTGCGAACGGAATGACGTCAGTGTCGTAGTTGTTCGCCGGATTGTCGTAGCTGACCAGGGACCGGGTGTAACGGGTCTTGGATGAAGCACTACCGTAGGAGAACTTGCCGTCAATGACGTTTGCCCGGGTGAAGACGTAGTCGAAGTCCTGCGCGCGCGGCATATCAGCCTGCATCACCAGCTGGCCCTGGGCCCAGTAGGTCATACCCCGATAAATGCCAGCGATATCACGAAGCAGCGACCAGGCATCAGCCTTACCCTGAAGGTTCATATCGCACAGGAACCGCGGCTCGGTACCGCCGATGCCGTTAGGCACTAGTTGGTCGCAATACTGCGAAATCCGATACAGCTCCCACTTGTCGACCATGAACGACTTGATGCGCTTGCCCAAACCGAAACGGTCCTCCGTGCACACGCCGAACGTGATCCAGGCCGGGTTATTGGTCCAGGCCTGCTTCATAGTGCCGTCCCAAATCCCCGCGTAAGTGCGGGCAACAGGGTCGTAATTGCTCGGCACCTGCCATTTGCGGGCCTTGCACTTCACAGTCACGGCCGGGATGTTGGTGAACTGCTCGGCATCGAACTCGATATAGAGCAACGCGGTGTTTGGATAGCGCAGCTTGGCGTCGATCACTTCCGTGTAACCGGCGACCAACATAGTGTCCGCGATCTTGTTGCTGTTCTGGTTCGCAGTGATCCGGCGAACGCGGATCTGCCAACCACTGGTGGCCACAGGTAGATCTACACGGCGCGACCGCTCGTAGCGCGTGGTGGTCTTCCCATCCACAGCCTCGATCAGGGCCTGCTGGTAGGCGCCACCGTCCGTTGATACGTCGACTGCGTACTCAATTCGGTACCCGCCGACGTTTCCGCTATCGTCCTGCTGCTGGAGCGCCGGCCACGCCAGGCGCACACGCACTGCCGAAAGCTGTGTGTTGGTGATCGAACGCACCCAAGGACTGTCGCTGCGCAACTCAATATTCAGTGAGGTTTCGTTCTCGACCGATGGGATACCAGGAATGTAGGTCTGATCGACGGAGCCCGAGCGCCAGTCCCACTTCACATTCGGGAAGTTGAGGTTTCCGCTG
The DNA here is from genome assembly GCF_056680355.1 of Pseudomonas sp. ASL8. NCBI lineage: Bacteria > Pseudomonadati > Pseudomonadota > Gammaproteobacteria > Pseudomonadales > Pseudomonadaceae > Pseudomonas > Pseudomonas sp. ASL8. Next base: position 4,749,468 of record NZ_CM155278.1, read on the forward strand.
GCGTCCTTGATCGGCGTATTGTCCAGGTAGATGTCATAGTCGGTCGGAGTACCGTCGAACTCACCCTCGCCCACTGCGATCAGGAGCTTTGCAAGATTGGTCGAGCGCAGACTATCGCTGGCCTCAACTGGCGACTTCGGGCTGCTACTGCCGCCCTTCTCGCCGTGGATGTTGATCTTCTGTGCTGCGCCCATGCTTTCCTCCAGGCGAAAAAAAACCGCCAATTGGCGGCCTGCTTGCTGCGTCCTGACTACGTTTTGTCTTCGGCGTAGATCGATGCGGAAATGATTGCACCACCCCACCGGCGCTCGCCGATGCAGATCGGCACAGGGTTACCGCTGGCCGTGGTGTTCTTGGCGCTGCCGAAGGCGTATGACGGCATGTTGTCAGGGGATGCGCTCTGCTTGAGGCCGGAGGCCTGGGGACTGAGCATCTGAATTACGCCTCCCAGGGCGAGCGAGGCTCCCAAGCTTTGTCCCCACCCCTGCATACCAGGAATAAAGAAAGAAGCAGCGAAAATTACAGCGCCAATTATCGTCTGTAGTAAACCAGCTCGCTTGCTACCCTCCACCACTGGGACAATCCGGATCTCTCTAGTGCCACCAATACCAAACTCATCAGTCCCCGCGTTTTTTCGATTTCTGAATATGGCGAAGCGCATTCCCAGTCGAGCCAATCGTTTGATTTCGTCATCGAACCCATCAAGCGTCACCTTCAGCGCTCGAAAAACCTCCCAAGTATCTCCTGAGTCCATCTGTCGGTGATGAACTCGACCAAACTTCTTCGCTAGAGAACCAGACAACCTAATGTCTGTCATCGGCGCGTAGTGGGCTACTGAAACGGACATTACTTCTCCCGAAAATAAAAAACCGCCCGGAGGTGGATGGTTACTCAATTGAGTTACAGGCAAGATTTCACAGCAGTCTCGACCGCAGATCTGCCAACACCGGGCATCCACGCGACTCGCTGATAAAAATTAACTGAGCTCCCAGCGGATGTTTTTTTGATCTCCAGAAGCTCATCTGTGAGATTCATTGCTCCAATGACCAGCCTATAACCTTCCGCAGTTTCAGACATTACTGCCTCAGACCTTGCATCTTGCCACTTTGGAAATACGCACAAAGCGTATTGCTTCGGCGTTTTCTTCGTAGTGGTATTGACGGTCGGGTCATTTCCTTTCAAATCACTCGGCGAAACACACCCAGCCAGCAGGGCGACCGCTATAAGCCCTATTAAAATTCTCATGCTCTTCCCTCGTTGAGATATGAGGGGACTGTATCACGGCCTGTTCGGGCATCCAGCATGGACGGAATGACAGTGGCGCAGCGCCAGCGTTCAGGAGTAGTTTCTTCCGCTTTGCAAATCAAGGAGCAACCATGCTAATCAAGAGTCTCGCTAAAAACCTTCCGCCAGACCCTGACAATAAAGGCTGGGTGCTGGGCTGGGCGGTATTGAGGGAGAGTCCTGCCGCTTGGCATCTGATTGACGTTTACGCGAGCAAACATATAGCTGAATCCGCAGCATCTCACCTAAGCGCCGAATATGTCGTGAGATATGGTTCTCATAGGCTTGGCTCTGATGACTTCGTCAGCGGACTGACGCTGCCGGAGTGACTTCGGATTTCTCAAAGAGAATTCGACCCGGCCCGGAAAAAAGTTCGGCGGTCAGCTCCGGCGTGCCCGTGTAGGCACGGCGATAGCCGTCCTTGCTCTGGCACTTGCCGGAGAATTTCATGCGATCGATCTTGACACCGGCGTCCAAAATTGCGACCTCGGTTTCAGCCCCGCAGATAACGCCATCGGTAATGGTGAAAAGGTCGTGAATGGTCAGCATGTAGCGTTGCGAGGTTTGCATGCAGCCCTCCTTCTGCCGGATGGGCAGCGAGAAATGAATTAAAGGATCCCCCAGTCCTTTGCCTGCAAGCCCAAGGACTGGAGTGCGCCAATTTCGGCGCTTTTATGACCTGGAGGTCAAATGTCGTTCAACATCACAAGCGTAAGCATCTCGGAAGATGGTCGTCTGTTGGTTGCTCTTAAGAGCAATGCGTCAGGTACTCAAACCCAGATATGGGTAACGCCTAACTCTCCGATTCACAGTTTGACCATCGCTCAAATTGAACAATTGGCGAAACATGAAGCCGCGAAGGAGCATGCCTGCTAACAAGCATTGACTGACAGCATATGAATTCGGGACGAAAGGCTTTGGTCTGCCGAAGCCCTTTGACCCGACTCTTGATCGATTCGGGCCTTCAACTCACGAATCTCGCGCTCTAGGTCTTCCACTTTCTTTGCAATTTCTTCGTGATTGCTGCTCATACCCTTCTCCAGCGGCATCGCCGCATCATGTGATTATTTCGCGTTGTTGTGACGCAGAATCAAGCGCGCGCGCGCATGCCAAGGGCCGCCAAAGACGATGATCTCTGAAGGCCTTCCGTATAGGTGATGCAGCAGGAAAGGACCAGGGCCAAATACATCAACCTCTTCGCCCGGTAATGCCGGATCGGTACCGAGGAAAATACCAGCGTGGTTCGGATGCGCAGTTTTGCCGATCGACATGATCACAATGTCGCCGCGCTGCGGGGCATCGACACGATAGAAGCCGGCCCCCTCATGCAGCTGCTCATAATGACTCGGCCCATTCGGATCCTCCCACCAGCCGTCCTCTCGCTTGAATGCCTCGAACTCCAGCCCCCATTCGCGCATGTACCAGTCCGCGCAAACCTGCCAGCAATCCCACGCCCCATGTACAAACGGGCGCTTGAGCAATGGCGTGGCGCCGGTCGGCGTGACCGTGCGCAGATCGCCCTCCGGCCAGCTCAGGATATGCCAGGGCAGCTCGGTGGCCTCACACATGGCCAAGTCGCGCGGCGAAGGCCGGCTGGTTGCGTCCGGATGTGAATGAATCACGGCAATTACTTCGCCGACGTCTTCCGCTGCGGCATAGTCCTCTGGATCGATTCTGAACTCTTCGGTCGGATCGGTAGAGACGTTCCGGCACGGGAAGTACTTCTGCTTACGCCCGATCGCCAGCAACAGGCCACAGCACTCTTTCGGGTACTCGGCGACCGCGTGCGCCTGGATGGCGGTGATGATGTACTTGCGCATGATCAGCTCCGGGCTATCAGGGAAACCGCAGGAAAGCCACCGAATGGGAGTGCGTTACCGTCGCCGAATCTCGGATTACAGCCGCGCCCCAGGGTGGCATCGCATGCGTCCAGCTCAGGGTTATCCGTCTGCACACCATCCTTTGTGAAGTAAGGCCCCGTCCAGCCGCAGTTCGGCCCCCGATATCCGCCAGTTAGGCACCAGTGGCACAAGGTGGTCATCTGTCGGCCAATGGATTCACCACCAATATCGCCCGGGCTGGCAAGCTCCCAGCTGACAGTCTCCCCATCCTCGTTTGTCTTCTGGTCGACGTACCAAACCTCGATGGATTCTTGAGTAGGGTCCGCCTCGGCATTGCCGTCCGGGAAGTTCTGCGCGTCCAGATATCGACCCAAGGTGTGCCGCATCGTCAGCTTGAACTCGAGCAGGTCGTCGAATGCCAGGCACAGCGCGGTGATCCGGCCGTTGACGTTGCCAACCGACAACGATGGGCGAACCGCCGTACCGTCACCATTGGCCTCAATGCCGTCAATCTGCATTGGCCAGGCGCCGTACTCATTGCCCTGCCACCAGATAGCCTTCGCCGGCAACTGGTCTGCGTTCACACCGGCAGCGATGATTTCTGCCGGTGTGTGCGGGATGGAATGCCCGTGAAAGCGCAGAACGTCTGCCCCGTAGTCGCTGCCGTCCAATTCGAAGAGCAACACTTCGCTGCCAGGCTCAAGAGTCTGGATATCACTAATCAGCGGCATGGATGCCCCCTATGGAAGGAATGACTGTGTAAAGGTGGTGGATAGGTTGAACATGCCAGCACCATTGGGTGTGACCGCCGGCGCCGTTGCCCGGAAGAAAGCCAACTGTCCAAGCGGCGGCGTCCATAGGAAGGACTTGAATCCGCCGTGACGATCGAGAAACGCCTTGATCTCCAGCGCCACCTCCTCGTTCACAACGAAGGTGAGTGGCCAGGCATCAACTCGGTTGTTGATGCCCTCGCCAACTACCTGTTCGTAACCGTCCCCGAACTTGGACGATCGGGTTCGGTACTCAGGCGAACTGGTCGATGAAACCTTAGGACACCAGGTGAATGTTTCAACGGCCATTGACGAGCCTCCAGATTTTTCCACCCGGCATCAACTCCTGGGCAATAGCCTGCTCGGCACCACGCTTGGCTACCTCGGCATAAGCTTGGCCCATGAACTGGGAGTCTTTCTGAGTTGTACTGCTACCCGACTCTGGCACCGCTATCGTTTGCTGGATTAGAACCTGCCCAGCCGGAGCAGCGCCCGCCTGTGCAGCACCAGATCCAGCGCTGAGACCGACATAGCCCCCGTCGGCGTAACCTCGCTTGTTCAGGTTCACCAGATAATCTTTCATCCCTGGCTGGTCTACGACATCCTTGCGGATCACAACCTCGCCACCATGAACAATGCCAGCAGGCTCGTACTTCCCACCAGGGCCGGTATAGCCGCCCTCATCAAATCCATACTTGGCACTGTAGCCCGCAGCCGTAGAGCCGGCAGATGCTGGAGCGCTCCCGAAATATGCCCCTGCGACTGACGTAGCCACACCAAATATTGCGCTCAACCCTGACGAAGCAGCCTGTCGCGCAGCAATTCGAGCCAAGTCAGACAGCACTGATTTGGCAAAGTCACCAAACGACAACTTGCCGGTCATGGCAAAGTTTACGGCGGCGTCTTCCATGGAGCTGAACGCGTTGCTGAATAGGCTCTTGGCCTGACCCGCAACGTCCTTGGCACTTTGCAAATAGTCCTGATAGGCCGATGACGCCCCATTGGTCCAGTCTGCCTGGGCCTTATCAAGATCCTCGTAATACTTGCCCTGCATGGCCATACGCTGGTTCAGCGCACCTTGAAGCGCTGATGTTTCCTGCGAGTACAGGCTATCGCTGATCTGGCCCTTATTGTGCTGAGACTCAAGCTTGTCGAGCTGCGATTGATAGGACTGCTGAATGCTCAGCTGTTCTTGTAAGCGCTGTTTCTGGACATCACCCTGCCCCGTGCCTGCCAGGTTGTTGCTCAGGCCAAGCTGGGCGCTGGCCAACTGGCTGCTCAAGTTTTCCTGAAACGCCGTGAATTTCTTGGCTTCCGCAGTTGCCTTTTTGCGAAGGTCGTTTTCCACCTCAAGCGCAGCATTTATTTTCAGCTGACCGGTGATCTGATCAGCATTGGCCAGCAGCGATTTTTGATCAGCCGTAAGGATTTTCTTATTCTTGATATCCGCCAGTTCCTGCTCCCACTTCACCAGATCCTGCTGGGATTGGTTGAGCTTGACGGTGGATCCGGCCTGCGCCTCAAGTGCAGCTGTCTGTTTAGTCAAACTGTCGAGCATTTTGGTACCAGCATCTTCGGTGTAAGCCTTCGGTGCCTTTACCTTAGGATCGGCAAACTGCTTGGCGGCCGCGTCACGAAGTTGCTGGATTTGCTCTTCTGAATAAGCTTTGCCGGTTACCCGGGCCCGCTCGACTTGTTTTTCTATCTCGGCGTAACGGGTCTTGAGCTTGTCCGCATTTGAAGCAGTGGTGACGAGGGACTCATTGAGCGCCGTCTGCGCATCGATGCCGTCCTTGTTGATCTTTTGCAGAGCAACACCGGCAGCCAGCCTATTCTCTGTCTCGCGCTTTTGAACCAAAAGCTGAGTCATTTCGTTACTGGTGGCCTGCTGACGAATTGAGTCATCCGGCGCCACACCCTGGCTGATCGACTGATTCTGCTTGATTGCATTGAGGCGATCATTGAGAACCTTTAGCTTCTGATCAAGGGTCGACTCGCGCCCCACATCAAGAAACGAATCCCACGCACCTTTGGCAGCATTCTTGACGGTGTTCCATGCTCCCTCGACCAGACCAAGATTACTGATGATCTTGTCGGCACGACTGCTCAACGCTTCGGCATAGGTCTTCTCGGCCAATGCTGCGGCACCCTGCACGTCTCCACTCGCCTGCATCGCCGCGATCTGCGTGTAGACGCTGGCACTCAGATAGTTAATCTGATCGTTGAGCTCTTTGGATGCCTTGACCGGATCCTGTGCCAGCTTCACGAAGTCGCCGACAATCTCAGTGGCGGCGCGTCCGGTAGCCTCCTGCGTCTTTAATGCCGCTATAGCAATGACGTCGAATGAGCCAGATGCAATTTTACCAGAGGCCGCAAGCGTGGTCAGTACTTCAGCAGCGGCGCCGACCGTGCCCACTGTTTTCGATATTGCTTGAGCGGAAGAACCCAATCTATCGGCATTGGTCCCGGCCGCATTACCTGTATTGATAAGGGCGGTATTGAAGGCGGTAGCTTCCGCTGATCCCTGCTCATATGCGTAAGCCAATGCAGCAGCGCCAGCAGCCGCCAGAGCGAGAGGGTTAATCAGCCCGAGAACATAACCGCCCAGTGCTTTGGCTGCCGGCCCTACGCCACCAAACATGTCCTTGAGCTGACCACCCTGCTGGAGCAAGACCGTGAGAGGCTTTTGTCCGCCCTGAAGCGATACCGCAATGTCCGTAAACTGAGCGGGAACGTTGCGCAGGTTGTTGGCGTACTGCTTCGCTGTCTGGCCGTTTTGAGCCATAAGCTTGTCGGTTTTACCAAGCGCATCCCGCTGCTCGTTCAGCTGTTTCAGGTAGAGGTTAAAATCTTCAGTCGGAAGACTTCCGCTCTTCCGGTGAGCCCTGAGCTGCTCTTCCATCTTGTCGAGCCGGCTGTAAGCGCCAGTCACCGGATCAATCTGACCGACCAACTTATCAAGCTGAGACGCCTGATAGGCCGCCTCCTTGGTGGCCGACTTCAGCGCACGCTGGGCCCGGTCCATACCTTTCTCGAAGCCGCCAGTATTGGCAACAAGGTCAACCGTTAGTTGCCCGAGCGAGTCGACTGCCATTTGTCACCTCTTCACGGCCTGCAACAGGCTAAAAATATCTTGGGCAGAAGCTGCTACCTGCGCGATTTCAGCTTCGGGGTTTCGGTCTGGCAGGTAATCGGAAAACTCAGCTTTTCCGCCGTGCACTCGGTTCAATACTGTCGCGAGCAGGGCAATACCCCGCTCTATCCGGATACCGAGATTCAACGGGCCGTTTTGCTGGATGTATGTCATCCATGACATAGCCTCCTCGTAACTCAGATTCTCTTTGGCCTCGGCAACGCTTTTACCGCCGATGCCGTTGAGGACAAGGTCGAACCAGATTTCTTCGGAGGCTTCGATTTTTTTTCAGCGGATTCTTTGCCAAGCCCGTTTGCGGCGGACATCGCATTCAGCAGCGCGATGGTGAGCTCGGCACACAGAGCGCCGCGGCCTTCTGCATCGTTCCCTTCGATATCCATCGCGGTGAACACCGGCTGGCCATCTTTTTTACAGATGCTGTTCGCAATGCGCGCTGCCGTGCCTTCGCGGCCTTCGCGTTCCGCAGCCCAGTCGCGGGTGATGGTCGCGTAGGACGAAGGCCTGACATAGATCGTCGCGGTGTGCTGCTCGCCGTTGGAGTGCCAGGTGATGTCCTTCAACACCAGTGGGCCAACAAAAGCCCCGGCGGCTTTTAACGTTTCAATGCTGAGTTCCATGAGGCGTCCTTACGGTGCAACAGCGACTTTAGGAATAAGCTCAGGATCGCCGGACACCTGGATCCCTACGCTCGATTTGATGACTTCGTTCAGGCCAAACGTGAACGGAAAGCTGTTCATGTAGCCTTCGAAGGTGATCCAGCTGCGGGTGGTAGGCAGCACGAAGTCACGCATACCGTCAGCACCAGCCGTCGCTTCAATGGTTGGTGGAATGCCGTTACCTTCGGCATCAAGGCCATCGGAAAGGCCAACAGCCCATTGCAAGGTGGTGCCAGATTTCTTCAGCTGATGCAGACGAATGTGCGCAGGATTCGCCGTGTCTACGTTGATGCCGAAAGATGCTGAGCCGGGCTCGGCCAAGCCCGCCTCGTAAGTGCGAGCCTTCGAGTTCATGCAGGTCGTTTCGATTTGGGCAATCGTGGTGTCGATACCCTCGAGCGAGGTGAAACAGCCCACATTGATAAGCGTGTGGTCCGCTGGATCGATCGCGTAAAGGTCGGTGCCTTGGGTCTTCATTAAAACTCCCGATTTTCATGGAAAATCTTTTCAGCGGGCATTAAAAAACCCGCCGGAGCGGGTCGTTTGTTGTGTTCTGGTTACCGGGTTACAAGCCAGGCAACGTCGAAGCTGTTGCGGTAGCTCTTCGTCTCGGGGTCACGAGGTGCACCATTGAAGCTGGTGACATAGCTCTGTAACTCGATCGCATGCTGAATGGCCGTGGCGACCTGATCGGCGACTGCTGCGGTGTCTGCATAGACATCTACCTGCAAACCGTATCGATCAGCCTGAGGGCGGCCACTGATGAAGTTGAGTGGCGAACCGCTGATGACCTGCCAGACCGCATATGGTTTGACCACACCCTGGGGTGCTTCGCCATGCGGATAGAGCCTCGTCGGAACGGACCCAAGCAACGCTGTAACTCCAGGGGCCGCTGCGCAGACCTTAAAGATTGGCGCCCCCATCAATTCTCTCCAAGTTTTAGCAGTTGGTATTTCGCTGAACTAATGAATTCTTTGAACACGGCTTCCCGGTTGTTGGCCAAGGCCGGCCGTATGAAGGGATGGGCTGCAGCGTGTTCAGTGCCCAACTCTACCCACCACCAGTAGAAGGTATTTCCGCCCCGCTGGCCGGACTTGGTCTTGCGTACACCGACCGAAACAATGACAGCCCCCAGCTCGGCGCCCAATGCCTTGCGCTCTACCATGGCGATGTTGTTCGGGAGGTAGTTTCGCGTTTTCGCATCATCAATCCGAGAGGCCCGATCCTTCGCATCAGCCAACACAATATCCATGGCATCTTTTGCCGCCGGTGCGGCAACTTTGGTACGTACCTGCTCGCTTAGCTCACGAAAACGCTTAGACAGTTCGGCGGTGCCGGTGAGCTTGTAGGTAACGTGATCACCCATTATTCACCCCCGCCGATACCAGCAGCGTCATGTTGTCCTTCCCAGAACCTGAGTCAGGTAGGACAGCTTGAATGTTGTGGATTAGGCCGCGGTACAGTACTCGCATGTCGGTTGTGACCCCGGGCCGGTACCGGATGATCATGCGCCCCGTCACCACTGACTGAGTCGCTTGGCCGGCAATGAACTCCCGACCACTCACCGGCTCGACGGCCGCCGGGCATTTCTTCCACGCGGGGACCCATTCATCGACCGGCTCGCCGTTTTCTGGGTTTTGGGACTGCTGCTTAACCTGAATATCGACCCGGTGCCTCAACTTGCCAGCGCGCATTAGGCACCCATCCCGACGCGGTAAGGCATCAGTAGCGACTTTGACCCCATGGGCAGTTCTGACGAAATCGTACCGATCACCACGTCTTCTCGGTTCGCATACAGATTGCCCAAAATCAGAAGGCACGCGGCGACTACGGCGTCATTTATGACAATTGCCCGGGAGATCGCCTCAAGCTGCTGCCGTAAATCGCAAAATCGAGCACGGGCGCCATCCAGAAACGATGCCCGATCTTCAGCATTTTCTATCTGCTGAGCGTCAGCGACCGCCTGCTCGTACGCCACTCGCGCGGCGGTAACAGAAATCGGCAAAGAAGCCAGGGCGACGTCCAATGCTGCCTGATCAACAAAAAATCGGCGCTGCATGAAATTTGCGGCAGCGCGCTCGGCGGCCCCAAGCTTCAGCTGAACAGTGTCTTGGTCCTCAGGTTCCGCGAGCAGGTGCTGCATCGCGACTTCGATTTCGATAACGCTCATTGCCGATATCCCTTCTGATCAGGCGCCCTTGTTATCTGGTGAAGGGTCCATTTTGTTCAACGCCTTTTGAGCGTCTTTACTGTCGACAGCCAGGCCGTTTGCAATCAACTCTGCAGCGCGGCCTCGCGACACGGGATATGGCTCGTCACCTGGCTTCTTGAAGCCGTCTTCACCGTGATAACGGCGAACCGGAGTGATCGTGACCTCCCCCTCTTTGGCTTCGCTCGACGGGCCAGCCGAAGAGTCGTTGTCCAACGCATCATCAGCGCTAGACAATTGTTGATTAGCGTCTGCTTTTGCCATTTTCAATGTCCTCTGAGACGAGAAAACCGCCCGCAGGCGGCTATCTTTTTCGTGCTTCGGTGGTAGACCGCGTCAGGCCGGGGTGACCAAACCGGTGACGAATGCTTCTGGGCGGTAAACCGCCAGGCCAGTCCGCTGTTCAGCACGGATCGAAACCAGGTTGTTTTCGAAATCCTTGTCGTTTTCGGTGGAAATAAGCACTTCCACGTCCATGCGGTCAAAGATCTGCGCGCCCAGGTCGAAAGCACCAGCCAGGAAGTTGTTCTGCGGCATGGCAATGGTTTCAGCCACCGGCAAACCCCAAAGGCGCGGGCCGATTCCGTTTACCGGTTGAGCGATGATGTAGCGACCTTCGTTGTCTTTGGTGAGTTCGATGCCGACCCAGTCGATCGGGTTGAGCACGAAACCGCTCGAAGGGAACTCGGCCAACACCGCCTGCAGGAGCGCCAGGCGCATACGGTCGATGGCCGTGGCATTAGCGATAACGATTGGCGCCACGAACTCGATGGCCTGCGGCATGATCCCGAGCAGGTTTTGCCCGGTGCCGTCGCCCATCAGGAACTGACGATCCTCGACCAGCCGCAAGCCATAGCGAGCACGGGCATCGATGTAGCTTTGCAGAGCCGGTGCATCATCGAGCAACTGACGCGAAGCCTTGAACAGATGCGCGATGGTGCGGATATTTGCGGTTTTCAGGTTGAACGTGATGCTGGAGTAAGGCTTGGCCGCGCCTTCAGCCACGGTTGCAGCGTTGTTGGTGAAGCCGGTTTCCTGAGCGTACTCGACGCTGTTGGCGCCGGTTTGGCCCGGCGCCAGCAGATCACGCATGGACAAGCGATGCTCGGGGGGCGTGATGATCCCCGGGCGGCGATCAGCAGGGACCAGAGAGTTGCCGGAACTGACGCCGGTGCCAACGGTGGCTGGCACGTTCATCAGCGCTTTGCGATCCATCTGCACACGAACCGAATTACGCGAAGAGCTGTTGAAGCCCTTCATCGCCTCATCAGTGATGATCAGTTGACCCGCCGACTTGAACTCCGTCGGCTCATCCTGGCCGCGACGGGTGGACTTCTGCTCCAGTTCGGTCTGACGCTCCTTGAGCTCATCGAACAGGCCTTTGAGCTCGTTCATTTGCGTCAAGCCGGCATCGGCCTTTTGCTTCAGCTCTTCGGTGACCTGTCCGCCGGCCTGCATCTTTTTGGCGATGTCTTCACCAAAGTTTTTGACTTGGTTCATCACCTCGCCGAGCTGCTTGGTCACAGCACCCAGATCATCACCGCCACCAGATGCATCTTTGCGCCCGAACTCACGCTGCGTAGGGAATTTTTTCTCGAACATTGGGAGTCTTCCTTCAAATTTTGGGGAGTTGAAAGCCACGCATCAGCTCACTCATTTGCTGAATGGATGCGGAATTGGTGTCGCCTTGGTCTGTCTCGGACTCCCGTCCTTGCCAGTTTTTGAAGCCAGTGGCCGCAATGGCCTCAGACTCCGAGCGTGAGAACCCCTTCTCCCGAAGAAGCTCTTCAAACTCGCGAATAGTTGGATATTGCCCTTGAGCCAGGCGTGCCTTGACGGCGTCGACCCTAGCCTCATCGTTGGCAGGCGTGGTGACGATGGATATCTCGACCAGATCCAGCTTGGTCAGGGTGCGGATACGCGTCTTTTCATCAAAGGTTGACTCGCGCACCCAATAACCAATCGAAAGCCCGGTAATAGCACCCGACTTCATGCCGCGATACGCTGTTTTGGCGTATGCAGCGTCGTCCATCCAGAGTTCGCCGTCACCAAACAGGCCGCGATCATCTTCCTTGAGCGAATCAATTTTCCAATCGCCGATCGGCTCCCCGGTGCGGTGCTGCCACAGAACGGGGAAGGTCCGGCCTTTGGCCTTGGTTTCCGCGATGCTTTCGAGGAATGCACCAGGTGCGACCACTTCGTTGTAGCTGTCGACCACACCAAACACGGAACCGTAGCCAGAAAAAAGGCCATCATCGCTGATAGCCTTGGTGTCGAATTCGAAAGCCTTGATTTTCAAGACTGCGCTTTTCCGGAACATGCCGGGTCCTCCTGCTCGGTAATGCCCAGCCACTGACGCAGGGCGGATTTCGCTGCTCCCTGCCCAACGTCAGCCTTGCCAAGCTGATCGAGAGGCACGAGATTTGATTGCACGGTGAGGATGTCGCCGCCAGGCAACGGTGGGAGGTTTTCTTTCTTGCGGAACTCGTTTCGGGTCATGCCGCCGTTCTGCGCCATGGTTGAGAAGAACGCGGCCCGAGCTGAACTGTCGGCCCGCAACAATCCTTCGGCACTGAACTCAGCGAAGAATCGGTTACGTTCGCCTGGCGCCAACAGTGAGCGCCGAATCGACATTTCAATACGCCGGAACCAAGGCGTCAGCGAGAATGTCAGGAAGCCGATAATGATCTGCTCGATCCCGCTGCCCCACGTGGTCTGGCTGTTATGACCGATGAGCACCGGCGGTACGCGAAACCATCGGCAAATTTCCTCGATGTTGAACGACCGCGTTTCAAGCATCTGGGCATCTTCGGGGTTCATGGTGATCTGTTGGAACTTCATCCCAGCCTCAAGCACCATCATCTTCCCGGTGTTCATCGAGCCCGCAAACTGACCAGCCAGGCTTTCCCGAACCTCCTCCCGCTGCTTTGCGTTCAGGATCTGCTCCATGGAAAGCAGCCCGCTTGGACGCATTCCGTTGGCAAAAATCTTCCCCGACGCCTCGTCCGCCGCCATCGCCGAACCCAGTGTTTCACGCGCGTAACTGACTGGCGAAAGCCCTAGCAGCCCACCAATGCCAAAACCCTTGATGTGCCACATGTCAGCCTCGGCAATTTCTCGCGTTTTACCGGTCTGGTCGTCGTTGTAGGTGAACTTTGGCGACCCGTCACTTCGCCTGGTGATGCTCATGCGCTCAGGCAAAAGCGGAGTCAAAGAGGCAATGCGTTTGCCAATGCGGTCAATTTCAACGAAAGCGTTGCCCCGCAAAAGCAGGCAAGCCATCACCATCTCCCAGAACTCGACGGACGTCATGTCTGCGTTCGGCTGGTTGTGCAACAGCTCGTAGAGCGGGTGATCGGTTGCCGCTTTGCGCTCTTCGCCGTCACGCTCAAAAAAGTTGAGAGGCAGTGTTGCGATCGTTTCTGCCAGCAGCCTCACGCAAGACCAAACCGCTGAAAGCTGCAGTGCTTTCTCGACGGTTACCGACTTGCCAGAGGAGGAACCAGCACTGAGAAAAGACTGCCAAAAATTGCTGTCGCGAAGACCGATTGTTCGACCAATCCAGCCTGCCAGTGAAGATTTTGCGAGGCTCGGTTCTGCTGACTTGACCATGGCCTGATTCAGCACTGCGGAAAATCGCTTAGCCACTGATGAGCCCCTTACGCAAGAACCCGGCGACAGCAAACATTGAAGCGGCCCCGGCAATTAATGACCAGCCTGATCCGGCCAGCATGTATATGCCGGCCGTGAACAGGCCGAAACCAGCAATGGCCACAACCAGAAATATGATGAGCCCGGAGTTCATGTTCTGTACCTGGGTTATCCGACGATAATCGGGTTTGAGAAGAAGCTGTCGAGCCCGCCATTGGTTTCACCCGCGAGCAACATCGCGCGGCTCACACCCATCAATAGGGCTACTGCACCGTCAATTTTCTTGGCAGACTTTTCTTTACGGGGAAAGACGTTTTCGTTGGCATCAGGCTTCGCGGTGACATTGCCCATCATCCAGGTGAGGATCGGATTGCCATCGTGGTGGAAACGACCGTTCAAGATCGCCCCATAAACCTCTTTCATGGCCGGCGAAAACGTTTTGGTGGTTTTGGGTATTTTGACCGGGGTATACCCCTCTCCCTCGAAGTCCTGGGAGATCTGGAAGGCACCCCATTCATCAAGTGGGATCTCCGTCAGCGAAACCTGTTTTGCATCCTGCAAAAGGTCATCGCGGACTTGGTTGAAGCTGACCTCCGCACCATCGTGCGCAGTCAGCAGGCCCATGTTGACCCACTTCTGATAACGCTCGACGACAGACTTTTCAGTGCCGTACTGAATGGTTTGATCAGGCAAATAGAAGCGTGGCGCGACGCTGTAGTAGTGCAGTACGCCATCAATGACTCGATAAAACAGGTTCACCCGAGCGCAGATATCGGTCTTGGAAGCCAAGTCGAGGCACATCAGGCACTCGCTGCCTTCGAAATCCTCCATGGTGAGGCCCGGATCAGAGCAATCACGCCAGGTTTCCATGTTGAAATAGACCGTTCGGGCCGAAACCCACACATTCAAATGCTTCGTTTTGAACGTATTCTGGAAGCTGGCATTCTTGATTGCCTTCTGTTGTTGGCTGACCAGGTAATCCTGGTAGACCGAAACGCCCATGTTTGGGTTGGCCTTGGCCATAACTTTCGGATCAGTCCAGTCATCCCCCTCATCGATGGTCCAGATCCAGCCAAACAACTCGTCGTCCGGGACGGTGCCCTCGAGCATCTCGACGACGCGGCCGCGCATGTCGTAGCACGGCCCCTCGATGTTGCTGCCTGCAGTGGTGATGACGAACATCAACGGCTGTCGCCGGGCACCCATGCCGGTGAGCATGGTTTCGTAAAGTGCGGCACTGTCGTGTTCGTGGTACTCGTCCACGATCGCGCAGCTCGGCGACGCACCATCACCTGGGTTGCCAATCACAACCTCAAATCGGCTTCCGTCATCGGGTCGGCTCATGTTTGAGGCGTTGACCTCAATGCCGGCCGCCTCCATAAGCATCGGCGAGCGCTTCACCATCAGCCGCGCCGGACGAAAAACCTCCCACGCCTGCTTCTCAGTGGTCGCACCACTGTAAATCTCTGCACCAAACTCGTTGTCCAGCACGAACATGCCGATACCGACCGCTGCGGCGATCACGCTCTTGCCATTTTTCCGTGGAACCTCCCAGTAACTTTCCCGAAAGCGCCGCAAGCCTGAGCGCTTTTTTACCCATCCGAAGGTCATCGAAAGGCCGAATTTTTGCCAAGGTTCAAGCGTGATCAGTTGACGCTTGAACGCCCATTCCCCTTTTACATGCGGAAGCATCTGGGCGAGCTTCAGCTTTTTTTCTGCCTTCTTGCCGTCGAACTTGTAAACAAATCCTGCTGACTTGCTCCGAACGATATCGTCCAAGTGACGTTGGCACGCCAACTGGACATACCGGCATGCCGGAACACGGCCCCTTACAACATCCCGCGCCCAGCGGTTCGCCGCTTCGACGTTGGGGTATTTGTAGGCCATGGTTATCCGTTCATGAGTGCTGCAAATTCGTTGGCCCCGCTAGCCTTCTTGCCACCAGTGAGTCGGGACCGGCTTGAAGGGTCCAGACCGAGCAGAGAGCCGAAGGTCACCATCTGGGCCATGGCCTCTTTTGCGGCGGTAAGTGCAGGGTTTTTGATGGGCGAGCCCATGGCTGACGTGACAACAATTCCAAATTCAACCACTGCGGCCTGAGCGGCGCGCCAGTTCGCATATGCCGTACAAAATGCCTCGACGTTGTGCAAATCGGTGATGCAAAGAATCTTCTCAGCAAGCAGAGACGGGACAACCCGTTTCCACATTTCCTGCGAGTTAGCACATAGCCACTCGGGGGGCTCAATCTTGGTGACGAGCGCGAAATCGGGCTCATCGGTGTTCAATTTTCTCTTACCGGGATTTCCGGCCAAAGCCTTGCTGGCCGTAGGTTTCGGGCGACGGCCGGACCGCCCCTTGACCCCCGGCATCGGCGCAACTCCTGGATTTCATTTTTCGCGGGCGTATGAATTGGACCTCAGGTGCGGTCAGGAGGGGTAAAGCCCCAGACTTCTGACCCGCCCCCCTATGGGTAACGAAAAATCGATAGGGTTTGCCTATTTTCGTGCATTCCGCACGAATTCCGACGATCCAGCCCGAAGAATAAGAGTCATTCGCACAGCTTCGAATCGTTTGCGGTCTTCGTCCGGTGACAATCTCGGTTGATGGCTTGCAGGTTGCTTGGGGCGTCCGTTCCACCCTTGGCTTTGGCGATGATGTGGTCAACCTCATGGGCTGGACGCACGCGACCAATGCGCTTGCACTCAACGCACTGACACATGTGATGGTCACGATCGAGAATCGCCTTGCGCAGGCGCTGCCATGCCGCGCCGTATCCTCTCTGGGTGGTGCTGCCCGACCTGTCCACCCTGGCATTCCAGTTACTGCGCATTGCTGCATGGGTGTCGCAGAAGCCGCGCTGCTCTTTCGACTTGATCAGACTGGGACAGCCGCGCGTTCGGCATGGACGGGCTACCATCAGGAACTTTCCTTGGGTGGATTGATTGGGGCTGCGGGCTTGATCAGGCTCTTCGCCCGATCCATCGACACCTTAAGCCATTTGATTGCTCGCGCACGGCGGGCAGCACATCCACTGCATCCGCTCATTGGTCATCCTTTATGACGATCTTGATACCGCGCATGGCAAAGGTCGTGACCCTGTCCACATTCGGCCCCAGCCCGGTCAACCAGCACATAACCGCGATGCACCGGATATACGGCACTACCCACCAACTAACCGAGCAGCTCAGCCTCATCGTGATCAGGGGTATACGCGGTACCTCACTCGACTGTTGCGGATGGCCAGATACACTGGGCGAACGCCAACGCTTCTGCATGATCGAGCGCCTCCCAGTCGGGTTGCTTGGTTGTCATGGTGATCTCGATTTACTTGAAATAGTGGCCGGTTGCCGTTATCAGTGAGGATCAATCAATGCCAGGAGCAAGACTATGACGTCAGCAATCGATCCATCTAAACCTGAAGACGGCATACCCTCACGATGGAAGGTGGTGCAGACGTCTCAAGGCAGGGTCCGTCCGACGATCCCCAGCACGGATAGGCTGGTGGACGATACGGATAACCTTGAGCGCGCCGCCGATGAGCTTGGACGGGAGGCGGCTAAAGCAACGTCTACTCCTGAGTAGTCGGCCGAATTAGACGACCCTCATTCAGGACACCTCGCATTCCGGCCAGATCGACCGCGCAAACTCCAGCGCCCCAGCATGATCGAGCGCTGCGTCCATCAAGATCATCGGGAATGGCTTGTAGCCTGGAGTGGTGATTGACCAGTTTTTCTTGGTCACGGCAGGCAGCTAGCGAGCGCTGGCTGCTGGCTTGCCCATACACAAAGGGCTATTAGGCCGATGAGCAGGTGTTGAGCGCTGATGGTCATGGGTTATCTCCAGTGTCGCGACACAATTCGTTATCTCGCAAAACGTGTCGCGAGCTACAGCGAGTCGACCTTCCGACCCAGGAACCGGGTAACCATTTCACGAATCGCGGTAACGCCGAGGAAACCAATGGCTCCACCGGCAGCAACTGACAGATTCGATGGCCAGGCCATCCACTCAATGATGCTGCTTGCGGACAGGCTCAGGCCGCCGCAGATCAGCGCTTCGAAGAAGATCCGGCGCTTACTGGTCTCTTTAGCGTCATACAGGACGCGCAGGAAGGAGATTAGGACCGCCATGATTGCGCCCTGCCATAGTGGATTGCTCAGGGCTACCCAGAGCGCGGCCCATGCATCTGGGTTCTTTTCAGGCATGGTTCGCATCCGGCGTCCTCCCTTGCGGGGAGCGTGAATAAAAAAGGGTGACTGCCACCCAAACGAAAAGGCGCCTCCGATTTGCGCTTGATCTAGATCAGAGGCTTGGAGGTCTTTTGGGGAATTCTGGACGCAAAAAACCCCGCTCGAAAGCAGGGTTGGTGGAGCAAGTTGCCGTAGGCAAAATACTCAATATGGCAAAATGATGCCTCCAGCCGTGCGGGAAGTCAAGCTGCCTCATTCATCTTATAAATCACCCCCCCAATTGGGCTTAATGCCTTGGCGTCAATGTCATAACACGCATCGAAACAAAGCTGAACGAAGGGCTCCCAGTCCCTCCCCCAGGCCGCAGATGGAAGCTTCACTTCGTACTCAGCAATCATCCATTTACGGAACACCTCGGCGTTGGCCAGAGGGTCTGGATTGGACGATTGGCCGCCCTGGTGCATGTAGCGATACCGGCGAAACACTGCTTTTGCGACATAGCCGGCTCGATGCCGCTTACTGGCAGTCATGCGCTCGACCCGTGAGCAGGCCAAATTGAATACCGCCTCTTCCGCCTCCTCCCGATCATCATCAGTTGGCTCGGCTGCGTACATGGCGTTACCGAAGGCACGCAACTGATAGTGAAGCCTGGCAATTGCTGACTGGACGTACCCAGCAAGCACGCTGTGCATCGCGTGATTCGCCGTCGGGCCACGCTGAGTGGCCTGCACGACCACCCCTAGCTCGGCGGCATCAGAGGCTTGCCCGGGTGCCGGGTTGTAATTGCAGTCATGCCAGGCCTGACGGGCTCCTATCAACTTCATGTACTGCTCTCCCCAATCAAAAGTCGAACCGGTTAGTCGCCGGTGTAATTCGATCTGCCGGCACCGCGGCGGTTGTTCTGTTCGTATTGCTGCTGAGCGCCTGACGCTTGACCGTCTTGGGCCAGATCGCGGGCCATGGCACGCAGCTTCATATTCAGTTGAAGCACCAATTCTTCCAGCGGCAGTGCCTGGCCGGTCGCCTCGCAAACCCAGCCCGAGGCATGACACGTAGCGCAGTCCATCTGGTGAAACACGCCGCTGACCAGGCCGGTACCGCGACAGTCGAGGCATTCCCGAAGTGGCTTCAATGCTTTGCGAAAGGCTGGTCCGTGGCTCTTCTTCATAGTCATCACTCGATCCATTCGCCGCGGCCCCAGCTTGCAGGGTTGAACCATCGCCAAGCAGGAACCCAGACAACTACCGTATCCCTCCAGCCCTCCCTTAAACCGCAATGCCCGCACAGTTTCAGGTTCTCGAACGAGTTGTAGAAATCGGCGCAGTGACGATCAATGCGGCTGATCGCCCGGCAGGATTTGCAGGCAAGAGCGTGATGAAATGCCATTTTTAAACCTCGCCTATGGTTGTTTCTTGGGTAGGGTCGCAGCCCTTATAAGCCGTGGCTTCCAGCCCATTACCAGAATCTCCCAATCTAAAGCCGGTCAATGTATGGATGCGCTTGAACCCCTTTGCGTCTAGGTATGCACACCAACGATCCAAAGCCTCACGCTTGCGGGCCATCACGTCCGACTGGATGTACACCTTCACGTTGTGGCCCATGGCATGGTTGATCAGCAGCTCGCCAATCAAGTGGTCGATGCCGATGTCTGCCCAGCCGGTGCGCGCTACCTTGCGCAGGTCATGACTGGTCCACTCGCCCTGCCCCAACCGACTGAACACCGCACAGGCTTGGCCTTCACTGAGGGCCTTGCCGTTGCGGGAGGGGAAAAGGAACTGCCCGTCGTAGCCGTTCGCCCACTGGATATCGCGGTAGCTGATTAGCAACTGCCGCACCTGATCAGTCAGAGGCAAATGGTGTTCGACGCCGGTCTTGGTGTTCGACGCTGGAATGAACCACTCCCGCTCAGCCAGGCTGATGTGCGACCACTGGGCCTGCCGGGTCTCGCCAATGCGTGTGCCATGGCAAAGCATCATCAAGGCGAGCATGGCATCAGCTGGCGTGCTGGCCATGGCGTCACGCAGCAGGATAATCAGGTCTTGAAGCTGGGTAACGCGCAGCCGGGAAGGCTTCACGCCCACCTTGGCCTTGGAGAAGTCGCTGAACCTGATGTCCTTCATCGGGTTGGCCGAGATCAGGCGCAGCTTGAAGGCTTGCCGGAATGCCAGGGCCAGCAGCTGGAACGCAGAACGCACGTAGTCGATGCCGATCGTTTCCTGCGCTGGCCACATGAACTGATCGTCCAGGGTGGATTTGTCGATAGTGGTCAGCGGCACGTCACCCAAGCGCGGCTTGAGGTGACACTTGATCAAGGAAGCGCCGGTCTTCTTGCGCTTGGCGGAAAGGCTGCGGTCGCGGGACATCCGGTCGGCGTACCAATCCAGCAGCTCGCCGGTTGTCACCCACTTCGACAAGTTCGAACCAGCACCATCAGCGAGGCGCAGGCGGATGCCCGGCAATGCCGCAATGACCTGCTTGGCACTCAGATCAGGGAAGCTGCCGACGAGGTTCCATTTCCCCTTACGCACCAGGTACCACGAAGCCCGGGCGCGGTCCCGAGTGAAACGCAGGTACAGCCCGCGATTCTCAATATCGCGCAAATCCCGGACATCACCGGAGACCTGTCGCTTAATCTCGGCATCGGTGATCTTTACGGCGGCGGTGCTCATGCGGCCACCACGGTACGGGGCTGTTTCAGATACGCACCAATCACATCGAGCGCCTCGCGGTGCCCACGGCATACTACGGCGAGATAACCCTGCTCGTTGAACGTATGAAGGCAGGCGTCTTGCTGGGGGGAGACCGGAGAATCGTGCGGCGGTGTGGCTTTGAATTCGATCAGCAGGCCAAAATATCCGCCCCGTGCCATTGGTAAAACCAGATCGGGGATCCCCGCTTTGACGCCCTGCTTTTTCAATTCAATAGCCACCAGCTTGTGCCGGTGTCCGCCATTGGGCACATGGAAAATCAGCTTGGAGGCCATCGGGTGCCGCAACGCCAGTTCGAGCAGAAGCGTTTTCTGCTCCATGCCCTCCCAGTCGATAGGCTTGGCCCGTGCGACCTTGACCTTGAACGGCTTGATGACCAGGGGCTTCACGCTTCCACCTCCGAACCATCTAGCCAAGCGAGGAAGCCCGCCGGCACATCTTGGCCAGCCTCGGAGATGAACTTGGCGCAGAAGTTCAGCAGTTCCGGTTGCTTTCCGTATGCCTCTTCAAACTGCACCTTTTGCCCGTGCACAGCGTAACCGGGGAAGCCCTCGGCGCCGTAGCCATGCTGGTGGTGTCCGGCGCACAGCGGCAGCACGTACCAGTGCGCGTGCGGCTTGGTGCGGCCGTCGACGTGGTGAATGCTGCACTGGTCGTTGTAGATATCCTGGCCGACGCGGCACGCGACGCATCCGATGGTCTGTACCAGCATGCTGTGCCAGCGCTTCTGCTGGGCAGTGACGGAACGGCCTTTCATACCTTCTCTCCGGTGACGATATCGATTACTTCAAAGGTGCTTGGCCACAGCGCGCGGCCAAATTGAACGGCGACGGATCGATGCTCAAAAAGACCCACGGCGCGGTCAGGCTTGTCGGTGAGATCCCACTTGTAGCCGCAGCAGTGCACGGCGAAGCGGTATTCGGCAGGGTCAGTTGGTGCCAGTCGACGATCAGCCACGGGCACCTCCAAGCTTGGCGCGCATCTGTGCCAGCGCGTCCTTGCCGACCTCCGGAGTACTCTTTGCTTCGGCTCGTGCTGTCAGCGCCTTCGGCATCGCCTGAAGCGGAAGACCTTCGAGAAGACGGCGGATGGTGATGGTGTAGTTACGGTTGAACAGCTTCAGGCTCAGTGTGGTGTCGAGCTTGTTTAGGCTTTCAAAGCCGCACTCCTTGGCGGTGTGCCATATTGCGTCATGCGACCAGCTGGCCTGACCTGCCATGCTTGGATGGGCATTCCGGCAAGCCTCGCGATGCGCAGCGGCCAGGGGCGGCAGGCCAAGCATTTCGGGGGTGGGCCGACACCACTCGATGAATTGCCCGGGGCTCGGAATGAAGTCCGAAACATGCTTTCTGGCTTTCACCATGCCGAATTCGATCTGCCCTTGAGTCCGGATCCCCTCATCAAGGAACGCCTGCATCCACTGAACCTTTGCCGCCTGGTATATTTCCTTTTCCGGCCAAGCCTGTCGCCATGCCGATCGAATGAGCCGCAGCTCCTTGAAGAGTTCGTTGATGGCGAAAGCCATTTGGCGGCGGCCTTCATCAACTGGTGCTGCGCGCTCATCGGCGGGGATAAACTCCCCGGCGGCCGCGTTTGCCCACAAGCTTCCCGCAATCGCTGATACCTGCTTCATCACGATTGCACCCCGTTCTGCCAAGACGTGTCGTCATCGTCAAAGTCGACAGAGCCCGCAGCTTTTTGCCGGATCGGGGTAACATTCGACGCAGCAGCCCGCACCGTGTCGTTCTTCACCCACTTGACCAGCATGCTCACCCACTCTCCGTGAGTATTCACCTGGCCCTTTGGTTCATAGTGGCCGGTGAACGCCGTGCGAACGGCCTCAGTGAACAAGTCCAGTGACAGCCCCTGGTGAAATGCGTAGGTCTTCAGGGTCATGGCATCAGGCGCCCAGTCCAAGGTCATTTCGCAGGGCATGCGAGGATCGACGGACTCCTGCGCGTAGAGAGGGTTTTTATTCTTCTCTACATCTTCTTTAGGTAACGCACCGCTAACGTTCGAAGCGTTACTTTTAGCGTTACCTGCCTTGTGGTTTGCGACGCGCTTCGCAGTAAGAAGCCTATTTTTGGCGGTCTTCCCGTTATGACGGTCGAAATGAGGAAGGGAAATAACTCCGTCAGCCTCGGCCATCCATGCCACTGACTTCATGTGTTCACAGAAACCGATAACGCCAACCAAACGGTCGAGTAACTTTTTACTAACGCTCGGAGCGTTACCATCTTGGGTCTGCTGGTCGAACCATCCCCACACACGCATCAGTTTTCCAACTACTGCATCGGGATCGATATCAGCAAGGTCAGCAATCTGGCAGACCTCTGGTTTGTCCAGCGTTGTCAGTTCGAACTTGATCCAATCGCCAGCCATTACGCGACCCTCCGCATGCTGTAGGAGGCCCACTTGCCAGCGATCCACTCGACACCTTTGGATGTGAATCGCGCTTGCGCGAAGGCATGACTGGTGCGCTCAGAGGTGCCGGTCTTCACCTCAAACCGGCCTGCATCGATATGGGCTTGTTTAGGAGTCAGCTCACCATTCAGGTAATACATCACGCTGCTGTCGATCAGCATTTGCCGAAAGGAACGCTCATTGGCCTTGAGGATTTTTGCAACTTGGCGGAAGCCAAGCAGGCCAGTTGATTCAACATAGCGATCAACGAATGCAGCTTTAGGCGCAGCCAGTGCAAGCGCCTGACTGGTTAGCTGACGTTGCTCGTACTGCTCGGCCCAAGCGCGAGCTGCAGCTGCTGGACTGGAGAAATCTGGAAGGTCCGTTACAACATCGTGACGTGACACGTTTTCGAGTTCATTCAAACGTGTAATGACACGGTGGCGAAGCGGGATGCTGTAACCGGTCAATAGGGTTTCGGTGAGAATCCGGTCAAGGAAGAACTCAGTCTGGCGGCGGTTGGAGTCATCCAGATAGATGCGCTCAAAACTGAGCGCATCTAAATTCAACTCTAAAAGCGTCTTCTGGATATCGCGCTTGACGTTCTTGTGTTCCTTGTCACACAGCTCGGCGATTTCCCGGCTGCTCATAGTGACTGTGTTGCTTGAAGTGGTGATCGTGTTCATAATGGCCCCACGTTGATACACCGTTGTTGAAGAAGCCGACCTAGCCGTCGGCTTTTTTGTGTCTGAAATTCAGGCAGCCTTCAGCGATTCGCGCAGCACAAGCAGTGCGTCGATGGTTTCTTGAATGGCTTTGTCGCCCTGTCCTTTCTCGCTCCGGCTAACAAAATTGTCGGCAAGGGCATCGATAACGAAGCGAGCCGTATCGCCGTACTCGGCAGATACCAGGCCAAGCGAGACGAGTAGTTGTTTTGGCTCTGGCCTTTTGCGGGCCACAAGATCAAAACCAAAGCTGTCCGCCCATGCGATTAGCGGGCGGAAGTCTTGGGTGAATTTCATGATCCGATGCAATTCCTCAACATTCATGTTATGGCTTTCGTAGTCGGGGTTGGCCTTCTGGGAAAGAAGCGTGCGCGACTTGAAACTTGCGCCTTCTGCAATCTTCTTCGTCCCGACCTCATCGACTACGTCGTAAATTGCTTGCATCAGCGATTGCATGTAACACCTCGAATTCTGTTACGTGGCTTGGTGCCACTAGTTCCGCGATCATTTGCTCATCAACTGATCAAGGGCGAATCCATGACCGACTTACCTTCAAGTCCCTTAATAGGGACCAGGACTAACAAAGGAATCAGCTACCAAGACTCCTTACCGTCCCAGTGGTCCCTAATCAGGGACTCCAATCACCGCTTCGGAGCGAACGGAATTACGTTGCTTGCCGGTGTCGTCATCGCTAGAACTGCCCGGACTATGCCCGGCAATGCCGCATCCACCAGCGCGGAGGACAATTCGTCACCAGTCATGCCCATGGCCTTAGCCATCCGATCCAACCGTTCCCTGCTGCCCCTTCTGAGATCCACTTCGTTCTCAACTGCGCTGGGCATACTTCCCCCTCAACGACCTCTTCAGGCCCGCTTTTTTTCAAGTTCAAACGGCAACTCGCCGTGCTCTTCCCAATACGCCAGCGCCGCTTCGATGATTTCCCTGCTCAGCACGCTGTGCTGCAGGCTGACGCTACGAGCGGCGACCTTCAGCTTCTCGAACACCTCGTCATTCAGGCGTGTCTTCACCTGGTGCTCGTTTCGATGTGGGGGCTCGTCGTAGGCCATAGGGTTTCTTCCGTATCCGGCGTGATGGGGTTGGGCCTAGGCGGCGGATTTCTTCGGATGTGCCTCGGCCAAAAGCCAAGCTGGCTCAAATGGCTTTCCTTTGGCTGTAGCAAGAGCAGCTATGCGCTCGGCATAACGTGTCTCGCCGGTGTATTCAGTACGAGGAAGGCAGTCGGCAGTCAGCCATTTATAAACAGCTCTCGGCGACTTCCCGCAGGCCATAGCCACTACGGGAACGCCGCCTGCATCATCAATCGATTTCTTGAGCGGCCGCATAAGGCCTCCGGGTTAAATATGAACTTACAGTACATATTATGTCGGAACTGAAAGTACATGCAAGTCCGTGCGTTAATGAACTCATGGTTCACATCGAAGAAATACGAAATGCTTTTGTCGCGAGGCTCAAGCAGGCACTTGCACAGAACGAAATCCAGGAATGGGGTGCAGGCGCTCGCCTAGCGAAAATGGCTGGCGTCACCCCCAAAGCTAGTAGCAAGTGGCTAAACGGCGAGTCGATGCCGGGCGGGGCAAATATGCTGGCGCTTGCCGCCGCCTTAAAGGTTCGAGTGGAATGGCTTGAGTATGGGCGCGGGGAGATCCTAGAGTCGGAAGCGCTGCAGACTCGCTTGACTGCCCCCGTATCTATGCCTGAGGCATTGCCCTTCCCTGCCGGCGACGACGGGGAAACTCCAGTCACCTATGAGAAGTACGCATTCATCCCTCAGTACGACGCTTTGGCTTCAGCTGGTAGCGGCCACGAGAATACTCATGTAGAGCTTCGCGGTACCCTGGCCTTTAAGCGCGACTGGCTGAGGTTTAAGGGCGTCAATCCGAAGAATCTGAAAGTTATCTATGCCACCGGACAGAGTATGTGGCCAACGATCAACGATCACGACGTGCTGCTTGTTGATGAGTCGCGAATCGAGCCGGTAGACGGGCAGATATTCGCCCTTCAAGGTCAAGAGCGTGGAACGCTTGTGAAGCGCCTGATCAAGTCAGAGTTTGGCGGGTGGATTATCCGCAGCGACAACGCCGATAAGATCAGTCACGGTGACTTAGCATTGCCCGACGGAGAAATCTACGAGCACCGCATCCTGGGTCGGGTGATCTGGCGCGGCGGGGATCTCTAGCCGATCTAGTTCGACAAGGATTTTTCAGGTAACGCTACTGGAGTGGAGCGCAGAAGCTTCTGCTCAGCTCGCAGCCCAATGAAAGGATTCGTAAACATGCGGCTTTCAAATCTAGCCCTCGCCCTGACTGTAATTAGTGGCGGAGCTCACGCGGCTACCGTGTTCAAGTGCGTCGACGCTCAGGGAAATATTCATTTCACAGCAAATGCCAACTGCCCAGAAAATCACGATCTAAATGACGTCATGTCTGTAGAAAACCCAACTATCAGCCGGTCGGGAGAGTCCACGCTAATGGCGCCAACTAGAAATGGCGCAGCGCACACCAGGCAGGCGGTAGCGGGCGCCACTCAACATGCGGCGACGCAGGCATCACCATCCTCCCCATGCTCAACCGGACTTAATGCGCGAGATCTCCGTACCGCAAAAGTCAGAGGAGAGATTGTGCCGGGCATGACCAGAAGTGAAATCCAAAAAATTTACGGAAATGCCACTGACAAGGGAGCCCAAGGCGCTGGCGGGTCGTCGTACTGGAGCGACCGATATAAGCAGGTAGTGAGTGTTACCTATGACCGCAACGGCTGCACTCAATCGAGCTATCAGTCGGGATACAGACCTTAATTGACTGCCGCTCAGCGTTATCTGGCGGGGTGGGGATTTGCAGGAGATCGAAATGGGACTCAACAGGCCAACCCAAGAGTTGAAGCGCGAACTCAAAGACGCAGCGCTGAGTCTGGAGCAGGCAGCATCCGAAGTACTCGAAATCACCAAGAGCTGCGGGGATGCCGACGTTGTTGCTGCTCTGAAGCTGATCTCGAAGCTGTATGAGGAAGCGGATCGCCTGGCGGCGCTTGCGGATGAAGTGAAGGATGGGCGGATTGTACGGGTGAAGGCTGAATAGCTCGCGATCCTAGCCCAAGCATTTTGGCGGGCGACGTATTCGCGCTAAAAATTGAAAGACAAAGTAATGCCCTGCAGAAGGGTTACTGAATGCCGAAGAAACAACCGGAAAGTAAAGTTGCAGTGACTGCTGCTGAAATTGAGCGCTCTATCCAGGCCCTGAACAAAATGGCGGAACGCCTTTGGGGAGATGGTCGAGAGGCTGAGGCGAAAGCTCTCCTCGACGCCTTGGACGCATTAAACCGGGCGCTTGATCGAATCAGGATTGGAGAGAGTCGAAGGATTCTCCATTGAGGGTACAAATTAGCTGGCGGCTGGCGGGTTATGAGATGAGGTGCGAGCTGAGAGGATTGTGCGGGGAAAGGATGGGTAGGTGGCGCGCCGAGGATTTGTAGGGGTTGCTGCATTTAGCGGTCATCAAATACTGATAGTTAGCAGCCTGAAGTAGCAGCTAGGAAAGCAAATGCTCGAACGTATTACCGCAAAGGAAATCATAAGGCAGAGCCATCAGGGCGTCTCAGTGCAGCCATTTTTGGTCCGAGGCGACGATGATCAAACGTACTTCGTCAAGGGGCTCTCAAGAGCCCTTGGGAATGGGTTGGTTTCAGAAGCTTTAGCTGCAGAGCTTGGGATGCACTTGGGCCTACCCATTCCCCCATGGCGAGTGATGGATATCCCTCCAGCCTTAATCGACTTCAGCGTGATCGATGGCGTGAGAGACTTGAGCGGTGGACCAGCATTCGCATCCCTTCAGGTTGAGAATGCATCCGACCTCATGTGGGCGGGACTTGACCATCTTTCGGCAGAGCTAAAGCGGAAGGTTCTGCTATTTGATTGGTGGATATTGAATGGTGACCGCGGGCTTGGAGAGCTGGGAGGGAACGTCAACCTGATTCTCAACCCTAAAGGCGAGCTTGCCGTGATTGACCACAACGTGGCTTTTGACTTGGCATTGGACAGCAGTGAATTCCGTCAGTATCACGTCTTCCGCGATCAATTGGGATCATTTGACGGAAACCTTCTCGCTCGTCTGGATTATTTGCCACTTCTCGACGCAGCCATTGCCGACTGGGGTAGGATTACATCCCTTGTACCGGAGGAGTGGCTTTGTCGTAACCATGATCCCGACGACAGATACGAGCCAACCCTTCAGCAAAGGCTTCAAATACTGGAAAGGTTCAAGGATGAGCAGTTCTGGGGGCAATTATGAATTTTATCTGTAACTACTCGGTTCTCAGGTTCCTGCCTTACCCGGAAACGGGCGAGTTCGTGAACATTGGGATCGTATTGCTCGCAAATAATGGTGAGTTCCGATTCAGGATCGCAACCAAGCGACAGCGCGTGACCAGATTTTTCGAAACCCTGGACCACAAGGTGTACCTTCGGGCTCGGAGTGAGGTCGAAGAAGAGTTCAGCCGCCTGGTGGGTTTCTTTGCTTCGCGCAAAAACGAGACCAAACTCTTGGTTAGCGCTTTTAAGAACCTTATTCACCCTCGTGAAACCATGATGCGCTTTAGCCAGCCTGGGACAATGACTACCGAGAACATCGGCTTGGCTGTCGATGAGCTGTTTGATCATTACGTGAACCACAGTTTCGCTGGCAAGGAATACCAAGAAAAGGTCCTAGAGCGACAGCTTGGGACGCTTCTGGCCTCGTCGAGCTTAAGGCAGCACTACAAAGAGCAGCGCCTTGGTAACCAAGAATACGATGTCAGGTTCCCATTCGTAATACTGGCAAACCAAGTTGCTGAGCAGGCAATCAAACCGATTTATTTCGGACAGGCCGAGCCATCCAAGATTTTGGAGCACGGAGATGCGTGGCTTTCTAAGGTTAAGCGGCTCAACACAGCTAACAAGCTCGCAAGGGATACATTATTCATTGCCGAGCCGCCCACGCCAGGAAAGCTCAAGCTGCTCAAGGCTTATGAAGAGGTGACAAATGCTCTTGCAGGACTTGATGGCGTCAGGGTTATCAGTGCACTTATGCCGAATGCGCAAAAGCTGGAAGAAATAAAGCAAGGCGTTCCAGAAAGCCTCCACTAAAACAGAGCCCGGCCCAGCGCCGGGCTTTTTCATTCCCTCCCTCCCCTGCCTGCTACGCTTTCCTCTTTCAGCGGAGGCTCAATCCATGGCAGACAAAGATCTTCTCCCTTCCCTGCTTTTCAAGCTCAACGAGAATCAGATCGCCCTGGAGGCTGCCATTATGGAGCTTGCGCTGTGGGTTGAGCAGCGCGGATCGACAGATGTCGGCGGGAACGTACGTGGGGCGCTGAGCACCATCGAGGACAACCTGGAGTTTATGACGCTCGGGATCGCTGAGCTTATGGGGCCGGAGCGATAGGCGCTTTCGTTAACTATCGTCTCGTCTTGCCCGCCTGTACGTCGCGCAGCTATCCGGACTGGCGCCGTATTCCCTATGCCTACCGCCCGACCTTTACTTGCGCTTAACACCATTGCAAGGCGCTGCTAAGCTGGAGAACACCCTTCAAAGCAGTGCATATGGAAGACAGCCATGACTGAGATAGGCGCACGCCTGAAAAGTGAGCGGATTCGGCTTAACCTGACCCAGCGGATGCTTGCGGATGTCGGCGGAGTCCAATCCAACGCGCAAGGTAAGTATGAGAGTGGTGAGCGATGTCCGAGAGCGGACTACTTGGCAAGGATATCCTCAGCAGGCATCGATATTTTGTATGTGATCACGGGGCGCTACACCCCGCCGATTAACCCGTCAGAGCCGACCACCTTGTCCAGCATCGATGATTTCAGATCGAGCGTTTCCATGTTGTCCGACGCATTAGAGAGTTTGGTATCGGGCCAGAGGCGATTCAAAGAGCCAGGTAAGCACCAGCGCTGATTATCAGCCGGAAGCCGGAAGTAGAGGTTGATGTCAGAAAACTGACCAAGACTTGAGTTAAGGCCTGCCACGCGCGGGCCTTTTGTTGTCCGCCCCTTCCTATGCCCGCTATTTGCAATGCCGCGAAACATCCCTCGTGCAGCATGCATGAGCCCCTACTGCCATCACCGCGCCTAAGGCATTGAAAGTTAAGCTGATCGCTTATTGCTGCGATTGGCACGAGCAATGCTCCTCTACCCAGGAAAACAAAGCGGTGCTGGCACCGACCGGCCCACGTCATTCCGTGATAGATGAGGCAACCAAAAATGAATGCCATCGACCTTTTAAAAGCTGACCACGTACGAGTGAAGGACATCCTCACCCAATTGAGCGAGTCGACTGATCGGGCCCAAAAAAAACGTACCGACCTGATAGCCAAGCTCGAAATGGAAATCACCATCCATACCAAGCTGGAAGAAGAGATCCTCTACCCCGCCTTCAAAGAAGCTGGTGGTAAAGAGCAGGAAGAAATGTATTACGAGGCCAAGGAAGAACACCGCACTGTCGACTCCCTGGTGCTCCCTGACCTCAAAGCAACAGACCCATCGACGCCTGAGTTTGCGGGTCGCACGAAGGTCGTTAAGGAGTTGCTTGAGCATCACATTGAGGAGGAGGAGACCGAGATGTTTCCTCAGGCTAAAAAGCTGCTCGGCAAGGAGATGCTGGATACATTGGGTGAGCAAATGGAAGTAATGAAGGCGGAGTACAAAAAAGGGCTCGGTGCTGGAAGCATCGCGGGATGAGTACCGCCAGCTGACAAAATTGTTATTAAAGCCCGGCCCAGCGCCGGGCTTTTCGTATCTGCCTACCGCTTCCCTGCCTGCTCATACACTGAGCTGCGCTCACGCTTACCGATAGCCAGCACCAGGATGACAATCCGCTCATCCTCAACGCGATACACCAGACGATAACCCGCCCCGCGCAGTTTAATCTTGTAGCAGTCCTTGAGGCCGTGGAGCGCATCGCCGGGCACTCGCGGATGACTCTGCCGCTCCTGAAGCTTTCGCAGAAACTGAAGGCGTACGGCGCCGTCGAGCTTTCGGAGTTCCTTCAGTGCCTTCGGATCCCACTCAACGCCGTACTCAGCGCTCATTAGCAATATCGGCCTCAGCCTCGCCAATGAGATCATCGAGAGACACTCGAACAGGCGTCTCGTTGGCGTCAATCCGCGCCTTAACCACTTGTGCCAGCTCAAGGTCATCCAGGCGCTCAATCATCGCCTCGTAGACATCAGCCGGGACCATATAACCCATGACGCGGTTGTGGTTCAGTACAGCTACTGTCGCCCCCCCCGCACCATTCAGCACGGCAGACGGGTTCTTTTTGAGCTCGGATACGCTGACGACCACATCAGCCAAGACGCTTTGCATAGAGAAGACTCCTTTAGAGGTCTTTATTTTGGTCTTTATTTTTCATACGGGCAAGCACCCTACTCGCCTTACCTGGTCAATGAGCCTGCCACTGAGCGGGCTTTTTTTACGCCCCCAGTTTAATTATGTACTTTTGGTACTTGACCATTGTGAACCTATAGTACATATTTGCTCCGTCGCCAACGAGTACCTAATCAGGGACTGGCAGCGACAGGCCCTCACAAGGCTGCCGCTCTTTACTCAATCTGAAATCTTCGCGGATCGATCCCCGGCAACGGGCAGCCCTAAGGCATCGCTGAAACTAGCGAACAACGCGAAACACAAATTTCGATCCCCATGCCAGCGCTGGAACTGGATATCGCGGGAGAACCCGCCGACTCAATGTCGTGATGAGCGCCAGTCAGCCAGGAACGCAGGGTTGGCCGCGCAGGGCACGATAAAGAGGCGCACCAAGGTCGCCACCTACCAGATCCAAGATGAGGGTTTTCACTGGCAAGGCGTGGACAGGTGACCAACCAATCGGAGGAACCAAGCCATGAAGTAGTTAGCGATTCACCTGTGTGACGCAGTAAGCCTGAAGGCTGCGCCCAATACCTGACAGGCAGCGGAAAGCGTGCCGCCGATGTGACCGCGCATCGGCCGAAAGGTAGGCCGACCTGAGATACCCCGGATGATGACGCAACAAACCCAGGCTGTTGCCAGTAGCAAGCCTGGGCACAACACGGACAGCTCGCTGATTCAAGCGAGCCGTCTTCACCAGTACCGACGGATCGTCGGTAGCGGGAAGATAACCAAGGAGCAAGACCATGTTGATACTCACCCGCAAGCCAGGCGAAACCATCCGCATCAATGACGACATCAGCATCACAGTGATAAGCGTGCAAGGGCAGCAAGTGCGAGTTGGTATTTCGGCACCGGCGGATGTCGCTGTGCATCGCGAAGAGATCTACCAGCGCATCCAGGCAGAAAAACCAAAGGCTGATAAAGCGGCCTGATTGGAAAGCATCACTAAAACGCCGGAGCGATCGGGCGTTTTGGGATGACCACCAACCAGAGGTAACACCATGTTAGGCAAATTGTTCGGCAAGAAAACCAGTCAGGCTCGCGCCGCAGTGGCCAAGCTGGCAAACCGCGACCTGATGGAGGCTGTGGTTTATGGAGCGATCTACGTCGCCGCAGCTGATGGCGACCTCGAGGAAAGCGAACTGAGCAAGGTCGAGACCATTCTCAGCAACAACCCATCGCTACAAGGCTTCGGCGCAGAGCTGTCGAACACCATCGACCGCGCCAAGACTGACTTCAAGTCAGGTGCACGCATCCTGCGCCAAAACGCGGAGAAAGAACTTGGCGACCTGGCTCACAGCCCAGCCGAAGCGCTGACCGTGCTCAACATCATGCTCACCGTGGCAGAAGCTGACGGCGAGATCGAGCCGGCAGAAATGGTAGCGCTTGAGCGTAGCGCCAAGTTGCTCGGGCTCAACCTCAAAGACCATCTGTAACCGTGCTGGGCGCGCTCAGCAATAAGGTTCGGCGCTGGGCGGCCTTCGGGCTTGCCGGTGGCGTGGTATTCGTCGACTCGGCAAGTCGCATCTTCTCAATGGTAGGAGACCTGATCTTGGTATCGCTTCTGCTGATAGTGCTGATGACCGGAAAGACCAAAGAGAAAACGTAACGAGGGCGACAGCATGATCAAGTTCTTGGCCAGGCTATTCAGCCGCAAGCCACCAGAAGCGATTCAAGCGAAACCGGAAACAAGGCAGGCGACTACACCAGTCAAGCCAACCCCACGGCCAACAGTTCGAACTGCATCACCCGTGCCGCCTCCGCCAATACGGCGTGGCGATTCACCTCGAGCCATGCCAGCAGCAGATCGGAGAAACGTCGACGACACGTTCAGCAACCCGCTAAATCCGGTGAGCACCATGATTTACAGCTCAAGCGACGACACACCGAACCGGTCGCACTGTAGCGGGTACAGCAGCGGCGACAGTTACAGCAGCAGTGACAGTTCGAGTTGTTCGTCGAGCGATAGCAGCTCTTCCAGCTCAAGCAGCAGCGACTGATCAACCAGCGCCACGTCAGCCTGACGTTAACTGCCCGAGCACCTGGTACTCCCCAGCACCAGGCCGCATAGGAGATCACTCGGCCCTCTGCCGTGATAGCAGGGTGGCCACCTTGCCCTGAGCTGGCGCGATAAATAGCGCCTTGTAAAGACGGGCAACACTCAGAGCGGATTCGAGCGATCTCCGATGCGGACGAAACTGCGGCCTATAACCGCCCACCTTCATCAATTCCGAACAACCCTAAGAGGATTTGCAGCCATGTAACCGCCAATCACCCGTGCGGCTGCCTCATGCAGCGGACGGCGCAGGTTCACATACGGAGGCGTTAGTGAGCCAAACAGAGCCCAGTTTCGACTGGGCTTTTTATTACCCGCATTTATTCGAATGCGCCCTCAGGTCGAGCCAGCATTCGAATAGACGTGAACCAACAAGAGGATCAGCCATGCACCCATCAATTCAGCAGAGAGTGGACGGCGTTAAAGCCCTTCACGTCCGCTCCAGTATCGCCACAGCAGCTTTCTACGCCTTGATTGGCAGGGACGCACCAGCACAAGCCGTTCGCTACCAGGTCACGACCAAGGGCCCGAAGGCATACCACATCATCGAGCTGTCGACCGGCAAGGTGAAGGGATTCCGGTTTAGCTGGAAGGACGCGGTCAACTTCGCTCAGCAGCTTGAGGCAAAAGCCGACGGTGTCGTTGTTGTGTTGTCAAAAGGTGCACAGCAATGATCGGCGTACCAATGTCTGACCCTCGGCACAAGACCATCGCGGACCTCAGCGCCCAGATCGACTACTTCCTTGCTACCGGCAAGAAGATCCAGGACATCCCTCGCGGTGTCAGTGCTGACGCCCCGTTCTTCGGTACCACCACCCACTCCGAAAAGCTTCGGGCCCAGCGTGATGCTAAGGCGCCTGAACTGAGAAAGCATGCCGATGCCGGACTGACCGTTGCGGAAGCAGCGAAGGCAGTAGGCATCCACGTAAAAACCGTGGCCCTCATTGCCAGGGAAAACGGCTTCACCTTCAGCAAGAAGACCTGATGCGCCGGATCAACACCAAGGTGCGCCAGCGCCGCCGACAGACATGGCTGGATCTACCGGCCCACGAAATTGAAGAGGCAGGACATGGCCGAGGAACAGGAGCTCACGGCGGAAGCCAAGAAGCAGCGCAAGAAGCGCGACAAGGAAGCGGCCAAGAACGCCGCGCTGGGCATCGAGAAGTTCACGGTTGAGGTGGCGGGTGTTTTCAAGCCTGACGTGAGGAAGGTCATGAAAGCTCACGGCATCAACAGCCAACAAGAGGTTCACCAACTACTGCTGATGAACCTGATCGCCGCCGACTTCGAAACCCAAGCCCAGATGCTCCGTTGTGTCACGACACCTTTTGTTATTACCGATAAGGTGTCGCAGATCATTCGAACGGCCGGACTGAAGTCCCTCGCCGACGACCCGCCTGAGCCTGAAGACGAAATCGAAAGACCTTCATAACCCATCCGGATCGTTGCATCCAGTAACGGAGGGCGGTGCTAGCTTAAATACCATTCCAAACAGAAGTCGCTGCCAGGGTCGCGGTTACCGTGTTCTCGCACTCACCGCAAAGGATCAGTGCAGGCTGGTCTTTTAAGCCGGAACTGTAGCGGTCGAGGTATGCGACGAACTTCTCAGAGCCGCAGCAAGGTGATTTGGCCGCTACAGTCTGGGCTTCTAAGGCAGGTTCCTGATGCGAATTTTCTGGGAACGCTCCGATAACATGGCCGCAACCAACGCAGGAAAGAAGAGTGATGGGTTTATCTGCGCGATCGACAATCACCTGAGTCGCACCGAAATTTGCCACATCAGATTTGCAGCCTGGGCATTTTGGCTTGAATTCGTCATTGAGTTTCATTGTATCTCCTTGATCCGGCTCCATGCCGGTCACCCGTAATACCCCATATAGCTGAAGAGCGCTAGATGGCGGCAAGTGAGCTGCAAGTGCTTTGTATGCCTGAGAGAAATAACCCCTGAACATCGGATCGTCAGCAAATTTCTCGCGAAAATCCGCCACCTCTGGATCATCTACTAGCTTAAATGTATCGAGAAAACTGTCCTGCTCGGCAATCAGTATCTCGGGCTGGTTGTACTCCTCAAATTGGCTGCCAGTGATATCTATCTGGATCTGATCAAGTCTTAGCCAAACGTGAGAGCCAAGCTCTCCTTTGCGACCGCCACTTGCGCCAGAGATTCTAAGAGCACCAGGAAATCCCCTTTCCGTTAGGTATGTTGCCAACAATGCAGATGAGTCATCACAGCATCCTGCCGGAAACCTATTGCTAATCGATATCAGGAAAAAGAAACCGCTCTTCACCAGTTCGTGAAGTGCGAACCTGAAGGTTTCCACCTCTTTAAGCAGCTCATTTCGATCCATCTTATATCTCCAATTCGAATCGCTCCGAATATACCTGCGAGGATCCCCTATGTCCGCACAACAGAAGAAACCCCAGTTCATCCATGGCCAGCCAAGCATGGGCCTGCCCTTCCAGAAAGAACTGGTAGTCGACTTGTTTGCGGGTGGTGGCGGCGCCAGCACCGGTATTGCCCGGGCGTACCGGGAGCCGGACGTTGCCGTAAACCACAATCAGATTGCCCTGGCCGTACACCGTGCTAATCACCCGGGCACGGAGCATTACGTCGCTGACGTGTTCGAGGTTGACCCGGTGCTGGCAACTGGCGGGCAGCCGGTCGGTATTCTTTGGGCCTCGCCTGATTGCCGCCATCACAGCAAGGCAAAGGGTGGCGCGCCACGTGATCGTAAGGTGCGAGGGCTGGCTTGGGTTGTAATTCGATGGGCGTTCGCTACTCGCCCACGACTGCTCTTCCTGGAAAACGTCGAAGAGTTCTGCGACTGGGGGCCCATCGATGAGGACGGATATCCGATCAAGTCGGAGAAGGGTCGAACCTTCCGCTCATTCATCGCAGCGCTAAGCACGGGTCTAGCCGCTGACCACCCGGACATGCAAGAGATTCAGGATTCAATCGGCGACTTCGTACCGCTCGCGGCCTTGGTTCGCGGGCTTGGCTATAACGTCGAATGGCGTGAACGCATCGCAGCCAGCGCCGGCGCACCGACCATCCGCAAGCGTCTGTACCTGGTAGCGCGCAGTGACGGTCAGCCGATCGTCTGGCCTGAGCCAGTTCGTTATAAGAAACCAGTCGGCAAGCAACTCCCATGGCGCGGCGCGGCTGAATGTATCGACTGGAGCAATCTTGGTCGTACGATCTTCCGAGATAAGCCGATGGCGTCCAACACGATGCGACGGGTTGCCAAAGGGCTGTGGCGCCACGTACTGACCAGCGCGAAGCCATTCATTGTCCCAATGCGCGGAACGTCGGAATCACACACCAGTACGCACGGTGTTGATGAGGCCTTATCAACGATCAGCGCAGGCGGTACGCATCACGCCTTGGTAACGCCAGCGTTGGCGCCCTTCCTCACCGAATGTGCCAACGGATCATCACAACGTAACTTTGACGTACAGGAGCCGCTGCGCACACAGGTAGCACAGGTTAAGGGTGGGCACTTCGCGGTTGTTGCCGCTTCGCTAGTCACTCTTCGCAAAGGCTCGATCGGCTCTGACGTAACGAGCCCGCTTGCAGTGGTAGCAACCAGTACCGGGCACCATGCCGTATCGACCGCCTTCTTCGAGCAAGCCAATGGCGGCTTTTATAAAGGTGATGGCCGCGCTGCTGATGTGCCGATCTCGACCATCTGCGGATCTGGCGCCAACCAACGTCTGGTCAGCGCCTACCTGGTGAAGTACTACGGCAACGAGAAGGACGGCATATCGCTGACCGAACCGATGCACACGCTTCCGACCAAGGATCGAGTAGCACTGATCGAAGTGGTGCAGGTACCGGACATGCTGACACCTGAGCAGATGGAAGGCGCCCGACGCTGCGCCGCCTTCATGCACGAGTTTTTACCAGAGCATTTCAAAGACCCGGCAGAAATGGTGATGGTTGGCGGTTATGTGCTGACCGACATCACGCTGCGCATGTTGCAGCCGCCAGAGCTGAAGAGAGCCCAGGGCTTCCCAGAAAGCTACATCATCGACCGAGGTTTATTCGTTGATCCTATAACCGGCGCCGAGGAATGGCGCGCAATCAACAAAACGGACCAAGTACGACTGATCGGTAATAGTGTCTGTCCGGACAAAGCGGCTGCCCTCGTATCCGCCAATGCAGCGGAGCTGATCGAGCTATATCGGCAACTCGCCGCATAACCCGCGCTTACCTATTAAGCTGAGCGCCGGAGCAATACCGTTGCAACGAATCACGCAACTACCTGACATCTGCCCAACCAAGAACATCAGAAAGACCGGCATAGAGACTAATCAGTTTGGATGCCAGGTCAATGCCGTGCAGCTTTGCATCTCTGAAGGTCTGCCACTCGCCGGTCGTTTCGCCGAGCTTTGCGTAACTCTCTCCATCCTTCACCCAAATAATAATTCCGATAGGCGCCACTTTTTGTGGCTCCCCCCAGATGAAGTCAATCCTTGTTTGCTCTCCAGTTGGGTGGATGTAATCAACCGGATAAGGCCTTCCTGCATCTGAATGCATATCGATCTCCCTAATCTGGATCCAATCTGAATTACATCAATAGACCACAACCTAAAATCACGCCAGTCCGGGCATGACCCGGCATAGGACGCCCCATGCCCATAGAAAACCGAAAATCGGATCTCCGCACCATAGTGACCGAGTCCCTAATCGGCATGATTGCAACGGTTACCCAGTTGGTACCGCCGGCGAACAAGCCACCGCCACCTTTCATCCAAGGCCCGATTGACCGTGCGGTGGATCGCATTCGGGCATTCGTCACCCCTGGCGTTACCCTTGCGACTGCCCGTACCAACCGGGTGTACGTGGCCGGGCCCATGACCGGGATTGAGGGCTTCAACTATCCGGCCTTCAACGCTGTCGCCGACCAACTGCGCTCCCAGGGCTACGAAGTCGAGAACCCAGCAGATCACGGCACCGTCGAGGGCGCGCAGTGGGCCGACTACATGGCGTACGACCTGACGCGTCTCGGCCTGTGCGGCGTGATCGCCCTACTGCCAGGCTGGGAGGAATCGCAGGGAGCCCGCCTCGAAGTGCTGATTGCAGGGCGCCTCAGCATGAAGATTGTGAATGCCCGTGATCTGGTATCGATGGAGATTGCAGGATGAGCAACGAATTCAAGCGCGAAGACCGCTACATCGTTTTGAAACTCAATCGCCTGGCAAAAGACGAGGCGGAATATCTGCGCGACTGCCAAGCGAAAGCGATGGTTGATTGCGTAGTGGTCGAGCATGACTGGCCTGAATACCGCCTTGTATGGGCGATGATCGAGCACCGCATGGCCGGTAAGCCGGTGCCAGACTTCAATGCTTGGCGCCGCGCAGATGAACTCCAGCAGCGCCTGAGCGCCGCCGAGCAGCGGAATGCGGAACTGGTCAGCGCCGTTCGTTCAATCAATCGCGGTAAGCATCACGAGATATTCGCTCCCGGTGACGATGAGCCTCAGTACATGCAGCGCAAGGAGTGGGTTGATTGGGTGCTTAGCATTTGCGATGAGGTTTCCGCACTCAACCCTGCCGAATCGGGAGCAAGCGAATGAGCAGTAAAAATAGCCGGGCATGCTGGAGCTGCAAAGATCCCGTGACCATGGCGCAGCGGGCCGATGCAGATGGGGACTGCCCTCACTGCGGCGTAGAGTTAGATATCGAAAGCTGGCCGTTTCCTGATGTAGCCGCCCCTGTCGTCGAGCGCCAGGGCGAGTCAGCGGCATTCCTCACAATCGCTGAGCGCATCCGGGCCGCAACCATCGCTGACAGTAGCCAGGAAGGCGTCAACATAGCCGAGGGTCGTTTCGGTAGCGCCATGGCTTTGCTGTGTCGTGAGCTGGATGTTCAGTGCCAGGGCAAGCCGGTGGCGTATGCAGACCCGAAGTCGCTTGAAAATTTCAAAAGCCTTGCGCGCCTTGGCGGCCTTTATGCTCGTGAGTGGATGTGGGCGAACGATGCTTCAGGCTTAGTTCCTCTCTACCGCCACCCAGCCGAGCAGCCCGCGCTAAAGACTTTCCTGCAAGAGCGGGCGCAGCTCGATCAGGAGTGGGCTGGGTTGCGTGAGTTGCAGCGGTTAAGCAAGAAGCCCACGCCGGTAGTGGCGGACAAGGCTGAAGACTGGCACATGAACCCCTGCAAGCAAGGTCATCGCGATGTCGGTGCATCCGGCGGAATTGCACACTGCTACCAGTGCGACGAGAAGATTGTTGCGGCCACCACGCAGGAAGCTTTCGAGCACTGGAACGCAACCCACTCCAAGCAGTAACCCTCCCCATCCCCCAATTCAAAGTCAGCCGCTATAGCGGTAAGGACGAAGTCATGCCGGAAGAAAATGTTGTGATGTACGAATCGCCGGAAGCAGCGAGCATTAAAACTGTTACCGGCTGGGTTTCTGCGGATGGCCGCTTCTTCGGTCAGGACGAGAACCTTGCCCGATTCTGTGGCGCCACTCATCGCCGCTGTGAGAAGAGCCTCGACCATCCAATCTATAAGGTGCGCAGCTACTGCGCACAGTGCCATGAAGAAAGTCGCCAAGCGAAATTCGCGGCCATGCCCGTCAAGGAGTGGTCCGGAGAGCCCCTGGTTATCTTCGACGGCGATCAGTACTTCTTTGACTCGGACAGCTTGCGTGACTTCATCATCGACAGTGAAATCGAACTGGCTGATCTGCAGCTGTGCATCTGCGAGCCAAATATGCCCAGCGAGATCGATCCCAGCGACATGTTCTGCGATGACTTGCCAGAGGATGGCGAAATTCGCGACGGCAATCTACTTGCTGCTTTCGATCTGCTGAACGAAATGATCAGCAAGTCTGAGCCGCTATCATGGTCGCAAGGTAAATTCACCGCCACGCTCCCGCAGTCCTTCATTGATGAAATTGCTGCTGATCGGGTGACGCCATGATCGCCCTCGCCTACATGGCCTGGCACTGCTCGGGGATGCGGTGATGACAGAGCAAACCATCGAAACAGCGGGGCTTAGGTAAATGATCCATTACCACGGCTTGCCGATCACTCCCGAGACAGCGGCCGCTGCGGCGATTGGCGGCGGCCACGCCTTTGTGAGTTTCAGTGATCCCCGACAACTCGCACTGGCGGCTCAGGTTTGCCAGTCGTTCGCAATTGATAACGGGGCGTTCTCTGCCTGGAAACAAGGAAAACCCATCACTGACTGGCAACCCTTCTACCGCTGGGCAGCGGACGCCAAGCTGATTCCTGCGTGCGACTTCGTCGTGATACCCGATGTGATTGACGGTGACGAGAAGGCGAACGACGCATTGCTTGAGGAGTGGCCGCTGCCTCGATGGTTTGGCGCACCGGTTTGGCACATGCACGAAAGCCTTGAACGGCTGGAGCGCCTGGCCAGTGGATGGCCAAGAGTCTGCATCGGCAGCTCAGGCGACTACTCGCAGCCAGGCAGCGCTGCTTGGTGGGTGCAGATGGGAAAGGCCATGCGTGTGGTTTGCGACGACGATGGGCGCCCCATGTGCAGACTTCACGGCTTGCGGATGCTTGACCCTGCGATCTTCGGTCACCTGCCGCTCTCCAGCGCAGACAGCACGAATATCGGCCGGAACATAGGCATCGACCAGGCCTGGCGCGGGACGTACTCGCCACCGACCAAGGAGGCACGAGCGTCGGTGATGCGTAGCCGCATCGAGTCGCACAATTCGCCCCCACGCTGGGCTTACAACATCCCCGAAGTGGCGCCGACTCAGGGCACACTGCTCTAACCCCAATTCAACTACCAGCCTGCCAGAGAATGGCGGCCGAGGATCACCCATGTCTATAAATCAGCACCCCACCATCTGCATCTACCACGGCAACTGTGCCGACGGCTTCGGCGCCGCCTGGGTGGTTCGCAAAGCCCTGGGCGCCAACATCGAGTTTCATGCAGCAACCTACGGCCAGCCGGTGCCAGACGTTACGGGCAAGAATGTCGTCATCGTCGATTTTTCCTACCCCTATGACACCCTCGTCCAGATGTCCTACGAAGCGGCATCATTGCTGATCCTCGACCACCACAAAACTGCGCACGAAGACCTGAAGAATCTATTTTGGGCTGGTCTTACCTATAAGGACTTCCAGAGCGATTGCAAAGCAGAGTGCCACTGCAACAACTCACCCCACATTGGCGCGCTCTTCGACATGACCAGGTCCGGTGCCGGCATCACATGGGACTTCTTCTTTCCAGGCATGCCCCGCCCCGCACTGATCAATCACATCGAGGACCGTGACTTGTGGCTGTTCAAGCTGGAAGGCACTCGCGAGATACAGGCCAGCGTTTTCAGCTACCCGTATGACTTCGAAGTTTGGGACGGGCTGTTCTCCGCCGACGTCAGCGCCTTACGCTCGGATGGCCAGGCGATTGAGCGCAAGCACCACAAGGACGTCGCGGAATTGGTTGGGGTGACCAAGCGCCGGATGATGATCGGTGGCCATGACGTGCCAGTGGCAAACCTGCCGTACACGCTGACCAGCGATGCCGGGCACCTGATGTGCGCGGGCGAGCCCTTCGCCGCCTGCTACTGGGACACGCCAGAAGGCCGATCCTTCAGCCTACGCAGCTCTGATGCTGGCGAGGATGTCTCGGCAATCGCTCAGCAGTATGGCGGTGGCGGTCATCGCAACGCCTCAGGGTTCCGCGTTCCGTTCGGCCACATCCTGGCTATCTAACACCCCCTCCCAAAATTACACAGCCTGCCGGTGAATGGCGGGCGAGGATTTCTGCATGCCCATCGAAAACATGCCCGTCATGCGCGGGAAGAAAATCAAGTCGATCCCAATGCATCTGCTCTTGCCATACGAAGAGCACGCCCAACGCAATCACAGCCAGTCTCTGCAGCGCCTCGCCGAGCGTGGCGGCATGGATTCAACCGAAATCCTCGGGATGGTTCGCGGGCTTGGATGGAGTCAACTAAAAGTCCGTCCGGACGACGAATCAGAACTCATCAAATGGGTCGCCAGTAAATCCTAACCACCTTCTGCCGCCATAGGGCGGCTTGGATACCTCATGAGCAGCATTCAGTTTTTGTCGCACGACGAGGTTTGCGAGCTGACCGGCGCGCGCACCAAGGCCGGCCAGATCCTCAACCTCAAAAGAAATGGCGTTCGGCACACGATCAAGGTGAGTGGCTGGCCAAGCGTTACCGCAATGGCGGTCACCGCCGTTGGTGCGTTTGAGGCCGAAACACCCGTATGGACACCGCGCAAGGCAGGTTGAAATGGGAAGAAGACCAAGTAAGTCTGGATCCGTCGCCAGACTACGGGAACGGAAAAAGTCGAGCGGGCGGGTTTTTTACTACTACGAAGCCGGCGGCAAGGACCGGAAGGAGATCGCGCTAGGTAGCGACTATGGCCTGGCCATTATGAAGTACGCGACGTTCGAGCGCGACCGAGCGGCTACTGCGTTGGTCCACAAGGTAATCACGTTCAGATACGTCGCTGAAAAATACTTCGTCGATATCGTGCCGACCAAAGGATCGGCGACCCAATTAGACAACAAACGGGAGCTCAAGAACTTGCTGGCGTTCTTCGATGATCCACCAGCACCGCTTGAAACCATTCTGCCGCAGCATGTGCGGCAGTATCTGACCTGGCGGAAGTCGGCACCCGTTCGCGCCAACAGGGAAAAGGCTCTGCTAAGCGCCATCTGGAATTACGCCCGAGATCGGGGCTATACGGCACTTGCAAACCCCTGCGCCGGGATCAAGGGCAACAGAGAGACTGGGCGCGATGTGTACGTTGAGGATGGGCTATTTAAGAAGGTCTATGACGCTGCCGACGTCGGGCTGCAGGATGCGATGGACCTGGCCTATCTCACCGGACAGCGGGTCACTGATACCAGACTCATGGACGAGCGTGATGTGCGAGACGGTCAAATCGGCGTGCTTCAGGGTAAAACGAAGGCTAAGCGCAGAATCGAGATCATCGGCGAATTGAAAATCTTGATCGACAGGATCATGGCCAGGAAGACTGGTCACAAGGTCCGCTCGACCCGACTGATCGTTACCGAGGATGGCACACCGATGTCGGCGAGCATGTTGCGGGGAAGGTTTGATGCGGCCAGGAAGAAAGCCGGGGTCAACAAGTCTGAGTTTCAGTTGCGCGACTTGCGCGCAAAAGCGGGCACTGACAAGGCTGAATCCAGTGGCGACATCATGCAGGCCAGAGATCAACTTGGGCATACCACCGTCGTAATGACCGAGCAGTACATCCGCGATCGAAAGGGTAAGAAAGTCACCCCTACCAGATGAATTGCGACCCAAAGCCATAATTGCGACCCAAAAACAAACAAGGGCCTACATGCGATATCGCGTGTAAGCCCTTGATTTTAAATGGTGCCCGAAGCCGGGGTCGAACCGGCACGTCCTTACGAACGAGGGATTTTAAGTCCCTTGCGTCTACCAATTTCGCCATTCGGGCGGTAGCGCGATGTGCAGGGAATATATACACCCCTACCCTGTGAAGCAAGTTTACTGGTCCCGTCAATACGACAAAATATTGCGCGCGAAACCAATAAAAAAGCTCCGTAAATCATGGATCTACGGAGCTTGTTTATGATGGAGGCCGAGGTCGGAATCGAACCGGCGTAGGCGGATTTGCAA
The DNA here is from genome assembly GCF_056680355.1 of Pseudomonas sp. ASL8. Lineage (NCBI taxonomy): Bacteria > Pseudomonadati > Pseudomonadota > Gammaproteobacteria > Pseudomonadales > Pseudomonadaceae > Pseudomonas > Pseudomonas sp. ASL8. Next base: position 4,793,165 of record NZ_CM155278.1, read on the forward strand.
TCCGCAGCATAACCATTTTGCTACTCGGCCCCAAACGTACAACGTCGATACAGCTGACATTGAACGCATACACACATAAGCTGAAAACTTGAATCTAATCTAGCTTCCAACTCTTTGAAATCTATAGGTTTTTTTGCATTCCCACATCAGGAATGGACGCAATTCTGGACTTGTTCGGATAGCATGTCAATCGCTGGAGGAAAATATTTCCATGCCCTGCTCCCGCGAGCTCTCGACAGTCCGTTGATAAAGCAGCCATCTTGCGCGGTAGGCGCTGATCGCGCGCGCCCCGTGTTTCAACCGTTATAACTTCCTGAAACTAATGCGAATTACTGTCCCAAAACCAGCTCCAGAACCCAGGCAACTGAACAGGCTCAGAACTGTCCCTGACGGTGCGCGCCATGACGGCATGCTGCAACTCTGATCGATCATCGTAAAAAGGCTTGGCTGCGGTTGTCAGACCCGTCTCGCGCGCACTGTCGATCAGTATCTGTAGGTATTCCTGCGCGTGCCGAGCGGTGTAGCGGTTGAGGTCGTGAAACGTGACGACCACCGGAATAGCGCCATCGACCGCTGGTAACTCACCTGCAGCAATCCGTTCGCGCACTTCGGACAATTGCCTCAGCATGCTGGACCGTCTGCGCAGGCTGAAATTGTAGCCCCAGATCTTGCCGTCATTCGCGCTCAGATCGGTCAGCAAAACGTGCATGCCATGCTGCTGATAGGCGGCGAAGGTGCGCTTGTCGTAATTCCAGAATGGCGGTCGCACCAAAGCCGGTGGCGCGCCGGTGATCGCAGCGATGTCCGCACTGCCTTCTGTTAGCGACTGTTCCAGCTCTTCCGGGCTGAGAGAACGATGATTGGTATGCCCCGGCGTGGCGGTATGGAAGCCCAGCACGTGACCTTCGTCATATTCACGGTGCATGATTTTTCGGCCCAGTTCGCTGCCGCCCGCCCGCGCCGCACGGGTCTGCACAAAAAACACTGCCTTGATGCCCGGCTGCACCGGATTATGGGCAAGATCATCGAGAACGGAGAGCGTCGGATTAAAAAAACCGGACGCGCTTGGCCCGTCGTCAAAGGTCAGCAAAAAACGGATAGGGGCTTGTGAGTGCAAACGCTGCTCAGTCTGTGGCGTCATTGCGACCGGCGCGCTGATACAACCCAGGAGGCCGACAGCGATAGCAAGCGCGGATAAAACGGTGACAATGTGCTTCATACTTCTACCTTAGAGCGTCCCACGCCAGGGAAGACTGTCGGGCGAAGACAGATGGCGGCAAGTTATTCAAAGCCCATTGAGTGGCTGGCATCCCGGCGCAGTCGCGCGGAATGTCAAACGTGTCGTTCCCTGACCGTAGATTCGCTACTATATTTGTTCCGCGTTTCTTTTCTGCGGACTTCTTCATTCTGGAGCTCGAATGTCTAGTCAAAAAGACATCGCCGCCGAAAGCGGCGCACCGATGATCCCTGAGCAGCGCCGTGAGCTTATGCTACGGCAGTTACGCAAGCATCAGGTGCTGAGCGTTCATCAATTGATGGAAATGTTCGACTGTTCGCACATGACCATACGCCGCGATATCGCGCTGCTTGAACAGGAAGGACGTGCTTACTCGGTCACGGGTGGCGTGCGGATCGCCAGCCAGCTGCACAGCGAACCTAGCCATCAACTCAAAGCGGTCGTCGAATTGCCACAGAAGCAGGCGATGGCAAAACTGGCCGCGCGGTTACTGCACCCCGACATGACGATTTACCTGGATGCCGGAACCAGCACACTGGAAATCGTCCCTTTCATCAAGGCCCTGCCCGGCATGACCGTGGTGACCAACGACTTCGGCATTGTCCAGGCGTTGATGGATGCGCTCCATGTCACCGTCATTCATACCGGCGGACAGCTGGATCATTCCAACCACTCATGCGTAGGCGGTTTGGCGGTGGCCACGTTGCGCCAGATCGTCACCGATATCGCCTTCATATCGACCAGTTCGTGGGATTTTCGTCGCGGCCTAACAACGCCTTCGGCGCTGAAGGTAGAGGTCAAGCAAGTCGCGATGCAATCGGCCTCGCAAGTGGTGCTGGTGGCCAGCAGCTCGAAGTACGGCACCTTCAGCATGTACAAGATTGCCGGGATCGAGCAGTTCGACATTATCATCAGTGACGACGCGCTGACCTCTGCCGCCGCCGACAGCATCCGCAAACAGGGGGTTGAACTGCTGCTGCCTTCTGATGAAGGCGTGTAGGGTTTTGCGCGTTAGCGGGCGTTCCAGTCCCGCAGCCACTGCAAACCGGCCGACGTGTTGCCACGCGGCCTGTATTCGCACCCTACCCAACCGTCATAGCCCAACTTATCGATCAACTCGAACAGATAGGGATAGTTAACCTCTCCCAGGTCTGGCTCGTGCCGGTCCGGCACGCCCGCGATCTGGATATGGCCAATACCGTTAAAATCCCGTCGCAATTTGCTGGCCAAATCGCCCTCGACGATCTGGCAGTGATAGCAGTCGAACTGAACCTTCAGGTTACTGGCGCCGACTTCCTTGCAGATGGCTTGCGCCTGATCCTGCCGGTTGAGGAAAAAGCCCGGCATGTCTCGGGTGTTAATGGGCTCCAGCAACACCGTGACCCCGACTTTGGCCGCCTGGGCGGTCGCGTAGGCAAGGTTTTCCAGGTAAATGGCATGATGCCGAGCCCGTTCATTCTCGGAGGGCAGCAGACCAGCCATGACATGAATTCGTGAGTTACCCAACACCGCGGCGTATTCCAGTGAGCGATCGAAACCACCGCGAAATTCGCTCTCACGGCCCGGCAACGACACCGTGCCCCGCTCGCCGGCCGCCCAATCGCCGGGCGGCGCATTAAATAGCGCCTGCACCAAGCCGTTGTCGCTCAAGCGCTGCTTGAGCTCCTGAGCGCTGTAATCGTAAGGAAACAGATACTCCACCGCCTCGAAACCATCGGTGGCGGCTGCGGCGAAGCGATCCAGAAACTCATGTTCCGGGTAGAGCATGCTGAGGTTGGCAGCAAAACGAGGCATGGTAGCTCCTTGGATAAAGGGTTAAACAAAAGGCCAGATCAGCAAGGTAATACAGAAACCCAGCGTACCGAGCAATGTGGTCAGTACGGTCCAGGTACGCAGGCCGTCAGCCACGTTCAACCCAGCCAGCTTGGTGAAAATCCAGTAACCGGCATCATTGATATGGGACATTGCCAACCCGCCACCACCCATGGCCAGGCACAGCAGAGCCATGTGGTTCGGGGTCAGGTTGAGGGTAACAATCAGTGGGCTGATGATACCTGCAGTAGTTACCAAGGCCACAGTGGTCGACCCCTGGACCGCACGCAACAGCATGGTCAGCAGAAAGCCCAGAGCGAGCACCGGCAGACCGGTCGTGCGTAACATATCGGAGACCACAGCGCCGATGCCGGTATCCACCAGCACCTTGCCGAACACACCGCCAGCACCGGCAATCAAGATCACCATCGCCACGCCGGGCAACGCCGAGCCGATCACGTCGGACACCTGAGTGCGGCTCCAGCCACGACGCGAGCCCAGCAGCCAGGCACACAATAAAGTGTCCAGCAGCAGCGCCACCAACGGTGCGCCAAGCACAGTCATGATGCTGCGCAGGGTCGACTCGGGCGGGAGCAACGAAGTCGACAGCGTACCCAGCAGAATCAGAATGATCGGCAGCAGGATCAGACTGACAATCAAACCGAAACCTGGTGGTGGAGCTGGCGGCAGTTTGGAAACAATGCTGCTGGTGGACTCTTCAAGGCCCATGTGGGACGCGGCCACAGCGGCGCGCTCAGTGCTCTTCCCGTTGCCATTGGACCAGGCGACCAGATCCTCGTTGGTGACATGCGGGCCATACACTTCGGCACGAATGTCGTCGGTCATTGGGTACACCCGACGGGTCATGCGCCCTGCTACGCGATAACCGACGTAGCACAGCAGCGCAGTCAACGGCAGGCCGAACATCAGCACCCGACCCAAGTCGGCGCCCAACTGGCTGGCAGCGGCAACTGCGCCCGGGTGTGGCGGCAGGAAGGCGTGGACGGTCAGCAAGGCCGCACACATCGGCAGCGCGAACACCAGCAGCGGTTTACGCGCAGTGCGGGCAACGCCATAGGCCAGCGGCATCAGAATGATTACGCCGACTTCGAAGAACACCGGCACCCCGACCATAAACCCGGCAACCGTCAGCGCCAGGGGCGTACGTCGGTTACCGAAGCGCGTGATCAGGGTCTTGGCCAACGCCTCGGCACCGCCGGAGAGCTCAATGATCCGCCCGATCATCGCACCCAGGGCAATGATGATCGCGATATGGCCCAGGGTCTTGCCCATGCCGCCTTCGATGGTGGCGACCAGATCGGCCGGCTTCACCCCGGCCACCAACGCCACCAGGATGCTTACCAGCATCAAAGCCACAAAGGGCTGAAACTTGTACTTGAGCACAAGGAACAACAACAGTGCTATCCCTAGCCCGGCGGTCACCATCAGGAATAGCGGGCTCATTTCAGAAGCCCCCCACGCCGGGTGAACGAAACGGTTCTACCACTGAATCTGAAAATGCCGCAATCAAGGTAAGTCATGCTTGGATTTCCTGTTGTTATTGTTTTGTCAGGCCAGCCGGGGCCGTCGAAGCTCGCTGCGCGTCTCCAGGACAGGGCCTGCTTTATCGATCTACCGTGTTAAATCTGCGTTTTACCAGTGCACACCAAAAATCTCTCGCAGCTCATCCAACGCAGCCCGATCCAGCGGTTCGGGCTTGGGATTGCTCATCAACCAGAGCCGGGCAGTTTCCTCAAGCTCTTCCAGGGCATAGCTTGCGCGGGATACCGAACTCTCCCAGACCACAGGCCCCAGCCTTTCGAGCATCACGCCACGAACGCTGTTAGCCAGCTGCGCGACCTGCTCGGCGACTTTTGGCGAGCCCGGTCGCTGGTAGCCAATCAACGGAATGTGCCCGACTTTCATGACCTGATACGGCGTCAACGGCGGCAAAATGTCGTCTGGATGCCAGACACCCGCCAGCGTCAACGCCACCAAATGGGTGGAGTGGGTATGCACCACGCCACCGACGCCCGGGTTGCGGTCGTAGACCTGGCGATGCAGCGCGAGAGTCTTTGAAGGTTTGTCTCCGGACACCCATTTGCCAGCCAAATTGACCTTGGCGATGGTCGCTGGATCGAGGCGCCCCAGACAGACATCCGTCGGCGTTATCAACCAGCCATCGTCCAGACGGGCGCTGATATTGCCTGCGCTGCCGACGGTGTAACCGCGCTGATAAAGGCTGCGGCCAACCTCGCAGATTTCTTCGCGCAATGCGTTTTCCTTGCTCATTGCGCGCCTCCCGCCAGTTGCGTCAAAGCTTTACTGAAAAAATCCCGGCTTCCGAAGTTGCCCGATTTGAGTGCCAGCGCCAGAGGCTCATCCGTGTTGCTGACAGTCGCCGGCACACCCGGATCAATCTGCGCGCCGATCTGCAGCAACTGCACACCCAGCGCCTGAACCACGGCACCCGAGGTTTCACCCCCTGCGATCACAAAGCGGCGCACGCCGCTCTGGCGCAAGCCCTGCGCAATTTCACCAAAAGTGTTCTCAACCAGACTGCCAGATTGCTCGACACCCAACTGGTGCTGCACTGCCTTGACCTCTTCCGGCGAACTGGTGGCATAGATCAACACCGTTTGTTCATTATCGCGGGCGAAGGCCAATGCCTGGGACACTACGGGTTCGCCTGCGGCCAAGGCCAATGGATCAATCCGCAGGGCCGGCCGACCGGCTTCGAGCCAGGCTGCGACTTGCCCATTGGTGGCCACGGAGGCGCTACCGGCCAACACCACTTCACCGCCCAACACAGCCGGAAGCTTCGAGGCGTCGAAGTCACGCAGCTTGCCGGTGCGACGGAAGTTCTCGGGCAAGCCCAACGCCAATCCCGAGCCGCCGGTCAACAACGGCAGATCGGCGCAAGCGGTACCCAGGGTGTACAAATCCTTATCCGACAAGGCATCGGCGATTGCCATGCCGATACCTTGGGCCCGCAATTCGGCGATGCGCGCACGTACCTGATCGACCCCTTGAGAGACTGTGTCGTAGCGCAACAGACCGACATTCAGGCCGGTCTGCGATTGCAGGACCCGAACCAGGTTGGCATCGGTCATCGGCGTCAACGGGTGATGCTGCATGCCGGACTCGCTGAGCAACTGATCCTGTACAAACAAGTGACCGCGAAAAATGGTCCGACCATTTTCCGGGAATGCCGGACAGGCCAGGGTAAAGTCGCTGTCCAGCGCGGCCAGCAGCGCTTCGCTGACCTGGCCGATATTGCCAGCTGCGGTGGAGTCAAACGTCGAGCAGTACTTGAAGAATATCTGCTCGCAGCCTTGCTCACGTAACCACGCCAGCGCCGCAAGGGATTGCTCGACCGCTTCGGCGACGGGAATGGTGCGTGATTTCAGGGCAATGACGATCGCATCGGCGTCGAGCCCGGCGGTGACTTCAGCGCTCGGAATACCGATGCTTTGTACGGTGCGCATACCGCCGCGCACCAGCATGTTGGCAAGGTCCGTGGCACCCGTGAAGTCGTCGGCGATGCAGCCCAGCAATGGCCGTGCAGTGGATGTGTTCATGGTGCGTTCCTCAAACAGGCTCAGGCTTGGCTGTCGGCAGCTCGATACCCGGGAATATCTTGATCACCGCCGAGTCGTCCTCACGACCAAAGCCCGCGCTGGAAGCCTGCATGAACATCTGGTGAGCGGTGGCCGACAGCGGCAGTGGAAATTTGCTGGCCCGCGCGGTATCCAGCACCAGGCCCAGGTCCTTGACGAAAATATCCACCGCAGACAGCGGCGTGTAGTCGGCCTTGAGAATGTGCGGCACGCGGTTTTCGAACATCCAGGAGTTGCCGGCACTGTGAGTGATCACTTCGTAAAGCGCGTCGGCATCGACCCCTTCACGCAAGCCCAACGCCATGGCTTCGGCAGAGGCCGCGATATGCACCCCGGCAAGGAGCTGGTTGATGATCTTCACCTTCGAGCCCAGGCCATGAACGTCACCCAGGCGGTAGACTTTGCCGGCCATGCCCTGAAGGATCGCTTCGGCCTTGGCATAGGCATCCGCCGGACCCGAGGTCATCATGGTCATCTCACCCGCAGCAGCCTTGGCCGCCCCACCGGAGATCGGTGCATCCAGATACAGCAGGCCCTTGTCAGTCAGGCGCTGTCCCAAATCCACGGCATAAGTCGGCGCCACCGTGGCGCAGCCGATCACCAGACTGCCAGGACGCAGCGCGGCCACGGCTCCCCCTTCGCCAAACAATACGGCTTCGGTCTGATCAGCGTTCACCACCACGGTAATGATCACGTCACACTCAGCGGCCATGTGAGATGGCGAAGAACACGCCACGCCGCCCTCGCCTGCAAACTGCTCCGTCACCGAAGCGCGCACATCACAGGCATGCACATTGAAACCGCTGCGCAACAACGAGCGAGCAATGCCCAGGCCCATCGCGCCCAAACCAACCACACCGACATTCTTGTTATTCATGGCGTACTCCAGAAGGAAACAGCGGCTTGTTCCGCGCCAGCAAGGCGCAGACGGCGGGCCACGTTGTAGAGATTATTCAGCGCATTGAGGGCGTAAACGTTGCCCACGACGAAGGTGCCGCGCCCTTGCCGGGGCTGCAGCACACCTGGGTTCTTCAAGCGGGAAATGGCTTCACTGGATGGTTTGCTGCCGGTGGGGAACACACCGACCTCAATCTCATCCGGAAGCGGCTGATCGATGCTGTCGCTCAGCGTGTGAGTCGGGACCTTGTCGAACATCGAGGCAATCCTGTTTTGTCTTGTTTTCAGGTTGTCGTACAGGCTGGACAGATAATCCACCAATGAACGGATTATGTGAAGTTATTTTTTAAAATAACATTTTTTAACATTGCCACCTGAAATGCAGGTGCGTGCGTACCGGTTCTGGGCCGCACTCAACGCATCCAGAGCGAGGCATCCCTGCCAAAATTTGATTGATGCGTGAAGGCGCGCTCTGACGCCCCACAGACTCAACGCCCTGAAGTCGCGCCGACAAAGGCAGTCTGTGGACAGCTACCGGCGTCCGATTGCGCTCGCCCGGTCCACCTGCCGCCGGCGCTGCGCCAGCACGGAAGTTGATTGCGGAATAGCCATTGACTGGGGCGTTTGGCGCTGACCCAGTATGCGAGCCAGTGTCGCCCGGACGGTGGCCTCATCATTATCGAAGTCGCCATGATGCCGCGCCTGGGATGCGCTTTGATTACCCTTTGGCAGGTCATTGGGCGCACGAACCCAATCAGCGTTTGTTCCCGACTGGAACAGCCCACTTAGTGCCGGCTCGCTCCGAATGAAACTCTCCATGCCCAAAATCGGCTCGCCGTCGGGACGAATGAGCGGAATGCGGACCTGATCCTCGAAGGCATCGGACACCAGATAGAGCAGAGACTTGTTGTAGACATGCGCGCAATTGTCGTCGCGTTCGGCCTGGTCAGTCAGGGTAAACAGGCCGAACTGCCCAATGCGCTTATCACTGATGGGTTCCAGGTACGTCTCCTGGAAAAGCTTCACGGTGCAGGCCGGCGCCCACAGGTGACAACTGGCAACCGTTGTTCCAAGCCCTTCCACCCTGCTACGTGCCATCGGACCACTACTCATGGCACCCTTCGAGACCAGGTACTGCACCAGCGGCGCGAGGAAAATGCTCCCGGCGCTGTGTCCCACCAGATGGATTTCTACGCCCTGTTTCGCAAGCACCGCGAGCCCCTCGGCTACCACCCGTGCACCACCCTCAGCACTCACGGTGGCAAGTAGCGCGTTTTGCTTCATTTCATCCCACTCGGATTTGCCAGTCAGCAGGCGCGCAATGGGTTCCAGAGCATCGTCCAAACGATCAAGCATGAAGTCCTTTGTCGCGTCCAACACGCCTTCGGGGCGCCGACGCCGGGCTGCATCGGCCAGCATGTTGCCCAGGGTGGTCCAGTAGTCGGTTTTCCAGATAAATGCCAGTGGATAGCACTCTGCATCAAGCAGGGTCTGTCGATAGCCTGCGACCGTTTCAATCGCGCTTGCCTGGCTGACGAGCCCGCCGTGGGCATAGACGACGATGCGCTTTTTGTTCCACTTCTCGGTGATTCGCGGAAAGTCCACATCCAGAATTTCGCGCACGCTGGCGAGCGTGGTGCCAATGTCGCCGCGAGGGTCGAGCGTGCCATCATTGCCGATGCTGATGACATGCGGCCGAATTTCCCTGAGCGTCTCACTGGAAGACACCGCTGTGGTACCGATTGTCGGGCTGGCAATACGCGCCACTGCTGTCACGTTGATGGGGGCGCCAAGCCGAGCGACCCAGACATCCGCCCCGTTAGTGAGCCAGTCGTCATAACGCACACGACCGAACCCTCCCAGACCCCAAGCCTCACCCCAGGAGTTCTGAATCCAGAAGCCGTCCTGGTCATACGCCACTATCGCGAAGGCATGGCCTCCGAGGATTTCTGATGATGGCTGGATATACCCGTCAGCGCCGACTTCGCTCCATCCGGCATGTACAGTGGCGCTGGCATACAACACGCCGACCTCGGCGATCGCGGCGTGCATGGCCACGATATCCGTATGATTGACCCGAAAATAGGCACCCAACGGACGCAATGCCGCCTCCTGCGCAAGTTTTTCGGTCAGCGCCGGCACCTTGCTTTTCGACTGCCATTGCTCTGCCGTACAAACGCCGTGTTTGTACCAACCCTTCATCGCGCCACGGCAACTTGAACCTTCGTAGTCCACACCGGCCCATTCGTCGTAGCGACGGGCCAGGTCGTAGAACATCTGCGGACTCACCCGAGTCTGGTCAGATTGGTACTTACGGGTACGCAAGAGATAGTGCGCGACTGTCGCAAGGCCGTATCCGGTACAGGCGCTCTCGTGGCCCTGATCCAGGACAGGTACAGCTGCCTTCTGATAGTCGCTGAGCTCCCTTCGTATCGGGACCTCCACCAAGGTGGGGATATACATGCTGTCTCGGAAGTCCAGCCCGTCAGGCCTGACATTCAGCACGCGCGCCTGAGCAGCCCCGGAGGTGCGAGCAGATGAGGTTTTCTTTGGAGTGGCTTTACCGACGTCGCTCTTCTGTACCTTCTTCGGCGCCTTTTTTTGTGCCGTTTCAGCGGCTGGCGCTTCAGCGGCACTGCTGACCTCTTTGCCTTTGGAACGACCTGTTCTAGATGCCATTTCGAGTGCTCCTTTGCCGCGTTATGCGACTGGCACTACTGACGCTTTTGCGCCCCCCAGCCATGTGGGAAACCGTCGAGGTTCGATATCTCGACGAAGCATAGTCAATGCGGTGGCGGGCCGCCTTTAGCGGACAGCTGGAACTCAATTAAAGGTGTGATTTCTCTCCCTTTTAAACCGCTCAAAAAGCAATAAATCAGGTGCCTTCGGCAGACGCTTGACTTGACTTTAAATCCCAAGCCTCTCCGCGTGAAAAAACGATATCTGAGGCCGGCAGATTCCTCGCTTGTCTGATTTTGCAACAATCTCGGCATGCCGCAGAAATGAAAATAGCGCAAGGTTCGCAACCTTAATCAGGAAGGCAAGCATGGCATGAAGTGGTTTAAGCGGATGGTGATAGGGGCTGTTTTCGTAGTGGTCGGCGTTAGCGCGCTGGGCCTTTACTACGTCCTGCCTCGACATGACGTCGTCTTGATCACCGGAGTGGAAGTGAAGCGTATCGACGCTGACGGCGTGATCAATGCCGAGAACCCCTCCGACGGCCCTACCCGGGACGTCTATTTCATCAATACCGAAGACCCGGACACCAAGAAGGTGGTGGTGTACCGCAATGAAGACACGGGCTGGGGCTTTCCGTGGTACTTCAAATTTGATGCTGCCGACGTGCAAGCCAAAGCCCAAGGCTATTCCCGTGACGCCCAACAGTTGTCTCTCATCCGCTCCTATGGCTGGCGCATCCAGATATTCTCGGTTTTTCCAAACATTACCTCGGTTGAGCCTACAGACAGTCGAGCCGAGCCATTCCCCGTCTTCAATACCCTTTTCTTCACCGCACTTACCCTGATAACGCTAGCACTCGTCACGGTCGTCAGGTCTTTATTGCGACGTCGCAGTTCCCTGGCGATGGCTCCGAAAGACTAGTTGCGAGCCCGAACTCCGGAGCCTCATCGGCTGCAAGTGGAATTGATGAGGTCGGTTATTCCGGAAGGTAAACGTCAGTCGCGATAGCCGCACTTCGCCAGTTTTTTGTACTGCCCGATCAAGACTCGTGGCTGCCCAATTCAGCGATCTTATACACGCCCCCGAGCAATACACCTTCACGCCGTGCCTGCGATACAGGTGTGGTGCTTATTGGCCCGACGGTTAAGAGCGGCGCCCACACCACGCAAATTCCGAACGCAAAAAAGGAGCGTAGACATGACACTTACTTTGGCAAAAAACCAATCCATCTCTCTTGAAAAAACTGCAGGTAGCAGCCTTAAAAATGTCAGCCTGGGCCTGGGCTGGGACCCCGTGAAAGCTCGTGGCTTTATAGGCCGTTTACTGGGCAGCGGTAGTGACGAAATCGATCTCGATGCTTCCTGCATCATGCTTGACGCCAACAAGAAATCCATGGATCTGGTGTGGTTCCGTCAGCTCCAATCCAGAGACGGTTCGATTACCCATTCGGGTGACAACCGCACCGGCGAAGGCGACGGTGATGATGAAACCATCAACGTCAAACTGGACAAATTGCCGGCTGCGGCACAGTTCCTGGTGTTTACGGTCAACTCCTTCACTGGGCAGACCTTTGAAAAGGTCGAAAACGCCACCTGCCGCATCGTCGACGCCGGAAACAACAAAGAGCTGGCGCGCTTCAACCTGTCTGAGAAAGGTCGCCATACCGGTATCGTGATGGCCTGCCTCGCACGCACCGACACAGGTTGGAACTTCACAGCTATTGGTGAAGTAACCAACGGCCGCACGGCTGATGACCTCGTCGCTCTGGCCGTCAGTGCGGTGCGCGCATGATCAATCTGGCTCCCGGGGCCAATACATCGGTGACCACGGGGCAGTTGACGGTTGAGGTCAGCTACTTGGCATTGTCGGTTGCCGACATCGATATTTCGGCATTTGTTCTCGATGCGAACGGCAAGGTCCGCGGTGATCAGGATATGTGCTTTTACGGTCAGAAGAGCGTTAACGGGGGCGCAGTGCAAATGACTGACACCTCGTCCGGGCGCGCAGTTTTTATGCTCGACCTGAGTCGTCTCGAGCCAGCGATTGAGAAAATCGCACTGACCGCAACCCTCTATGAAAACAAAGCCAGTTTTGACAGTGTCTCTCACCTGTCGCTAAGCGTGACCGGCGGAGTAGACGTCGTGGTCCCGACGACCGGAATGAAGGAAACCGCCCTGATCCTGGGTGAGTTTTATCGTCGTCAGGGGGGCTGGAAATTTCGCTGCGTAGCCCAGGGTTTCGCGGGTGGGCTGGAACCCTTGGCCAAGCATTTTGGTGTCGAGATCGCAGCCCCGACGCCTACGTCCGTTGCTGCCCCGCCCATGCCCACGGCAGCGCCACCCGCCGCCATAAAGCCGAGTGTCAGCCTCAGCAAAATCACTCTGGACAAGTCACGATCGACGATCAGCCTGGAAAAAGGTAATGGCGATTTTGGCGAAATAAAAGTCAACCTGAACTGGAATCACGCACCCCCTGGTGGCGGATTTTTCTCGAAGAAAAACAACGCTATCGACCTTGATGTGGGCTGTCTGTACGAATTGCAAAATGGCCAGAAAGGCGCGGTTCAGGCGCTGGGTAATTCCTTTGGCAATCTCGGCAGTGAGCCCTTTATTCAACTGATGGGCGATGACCGCACTGGCTCAGTCAGTGATGGTGAATGGCTGCACATCAATGGCCAGCAGTGGAAAGAGATACGCCGCATTCTGGTGTACGCCTTCATTTACGAAGGCGCACCAAACTGGAAAGAAACCGGCGGGGTTGTGGTCATCTCCATCCCGAACCAACCGCCGATTGAAGTGCGCCTCAACGAGGAAGGAGGTCGCCACGGGATGTGCGCTATTGCGCTGCTCGAAAATGAAAACGGCACCGTCAAGGTCACTCGCTGTGTGGACTTTCACAAAGGCCACAGTGCGATGGACAAGGTCTATGGCTGGGGCATGCGCTGGGCGGCCGGTTCTAAATAACTAATGTTACTTGCGAGGCTTACTCAGTCTCGCTTTTGGGAGAAATGGTCATGCTTGGTTGGTTGAAAACTAATGCTGCAACAGCCCGCGACAAACTCGCGTCTGAAGTCACTAAATTCAAGAACCGCGAGTTCATGGATGCGGTTGTCGCAGGCTGCGCCTTGGTCTCTGCCGCCGACGGCGATATCAGTGCAGAAGAAAAACTGAAGATGACCGGTTATATCCAGAACTCTCAGGAATTGAAGGTGTTTGACCTGAAGGATGTGATCAAGTCATTTCAGGATGTTTGCTCAAAATTTGAATTTGACTATCAAATCGGGAAAGCAGAAGCGCTTAAAACGATCGCTAAAATCCGTAAAAAAGAAGATGCCGCGCGCCTGCTGGTCCGTGTCTGCTGCGCGATCGGGGGAGCAGACGGTAGTTTTGACGAGAAAGAACAGGCTATGTGCCGCCTCATGTGTAACGAGTTGGGTTTGAATCCAGCTAATTTCGATCTTTAAGGGGCGGTATTGTGGAAACTACGAATCTCGGATTCCCCCCGCTGACGATGGCGGTTTTTGTCGGGCTGGCACTTAGTGCCATGCTCATCGACATGCTGACCCACCGCGGTAATAAGCCAGTTACATTACTCAACGCCTCCGTCTGGTCAGTGTTCTGGATAGTCATCTCGCTAGGCTTTGCCGGCTTCCTTTACGTCGAACATGGCCCAACCATCGCGACCCTGTTCGTGACGGGGTATGCACTGGAAAAAGTCCTGAGCGTGGACAATCTGTTCGTGTTCATGGCTATTTTCGCCTGGTTCAAAATCCCCAATGTCTTGCGTCATCGCGTCCTCTATTGGGGAATCATGGGCGCCATTGTGTTCCGTTTGATCTTCGTTGCCATCGGCACAGGCCTGCTTGCGTTCGGCCCATGGGTCGAGGTGGTGTTTGCTCTCGTTGTGGCCTGGACAGCAGTCATGATGCTCAGAGCAGGCGGTGATAACGAGGAAGAAGTGGATTACTCCCAACACATGGCTTATCGCTTTGCCAAAAAACTGTTCCCTGTGTGGCCGAAGTTGCACGGTGACCGATTCTTCGTACGCCGTACCGAGCTGGAAACAGAACTTAAAAATCCGGAAAACAAAGGCATGACCTTAGTGGGCAAAGGCGCACTGTTCGCCACTCCACTCTTTTTGTGTGTTGTCGTGACTGAAATCTCCGATGTCCTGTTTGCGTTCGACTCGGTGCCCGCCGTCATTGCGGTGAGTCGCGAGCCCTTGATCGTCTATTCGGCAATGCTGTTTGCGATATTAGGTCTGCGGACCATGTACTTCGTCCTTGAAGCCTTAAAGCGCTACCTCGTTCACCTGGAAAAATCAGTCATTGCACTGCTGTTCTTCATCGCAGCGAAACTCGGTCTGAACGCGACCAACCACCTGTTCCACCATGGTTACACCATCGACCCCAACACCAGTCTCATGATCGTCATGGTCGTGTTGGCAATCGGTGTCGTTGCAAGTCTGATGTTCCCAGGCAAAGAAGAACCTGAAAAAGCTTAAGCACAAACACTTACCACAAGGCGTATTAACTCAATGGCACTGACACTTCAAAAAGGCGGCAATCTCTCTCTCTCCAAAACCGACCCTTCGTTGACGAAGATTGTGGTTGGCCTTGGCTGGGACCCTCGCGCTACCGATGGCACAGAGTTCGACCTGGATGCCAGCGCGATGCTGCTGGGTGCAAACGGTAAAGTTCGCAGTGAAGCAGACTTCATTTTCTACAACCAAAAAGCATCAACAGATGGTTCGGTCGAGCACACGGGAGACAACCGTACCGGTGCCGGTGATGGAGACGATGAAAGCATCAAAATCGACCTGAGCCATGTACCCGTCGATGTCGACAAGTTGGTGTTCGTCGTTACTATCCATGATGCTGAATTACGCAAACAGAACTTCGGCCAAGTGGGTGGAGCCTTCATCCGTATCGTCAACGAGTTGTCCGGCGTTGAAATCGTTCGCTACGACCTTGCTGAAGACGCCTCTACCGAGACCGCAATGGTGTTCGCTGAGTTGTACCGCAGCAATGGCGAATGGAAGTTCCGCGCAGTGGGTCAAGGTTATGCGGGTGGCCTGAAAGCATTGGCCAACTCCTATGGCATGAACTTCTGATTTATTCAAACTCATCAGCACAAGGATTCAATCATGGCTGTAAGTCTGCAGAAAGGCGGTAATGTTTCGCTCTCCAAAGAGGCTCCAGGCCTGACGGAAGTCATCGTCGGTCTGGGGTGGGACCCTCGCGTCACTGACGGAACGGAGTTCGACCTGGACGCATCCATTTTTATTGTGGGTGAGAGTGGCAAGGTACTCGACGACAATAGCTTCATTTTCTATAACAACAAAAAGTCGACTGATGGTTCGGTCGAGCACTTGGGTGATAACCGCTCAGGTGCTGGCGACGGTGATGATGAGCAAGCCACCGTTAAACTCAATGGTCTAGCAGCCGCAGTCAAGAAGCTGGTATTCGCAGTCACCATCCATGATGCTGAAGCGCGGAAACAAAGCTTTGGCCAAGTTTCGAACGCCTTTATCCGCGTTGTGAATAAGGCAGATGGCAAAGAGTTGGCTCGCTACGACCTGTCTGAAGATGCCTCCACCGAAACCGCCATGATTTTTGGTGAGTTGTATCGCAGCGGCGAGGAGTTCAAGTTCAAGGCCATTGGCCAAGGGTTCGTTGGTGGATTGAAACCACTGGCGGAAGCTCATGGCGTGAGTATCGGCTGACTCTAACGGCTAAGTGCTGCTCGGCTCATCTGACACGCTCAGCCAGCCGAACAGGGCTTTCACTAGCGCCGCTCACCTGCGGCGTGACGCCATGCCATTTGGCACGCGCCAGGATACTGGTCGCCCACTTGTAATGGGTCGCGGGTTCACACATGACATCGTTGTGTTTGAAGACCGCGGGAGCCAAGTCGCTGCAGATCAAGCGAGCGCTGTTCAAGTCATCAAGGGATACGCGAAGGGCGTCCTGAATAAGGTTAATCTGGCTGGGATGAATGGCCGTTTTCCCAACCAGTCCATGAGCGATATCTAACTCCAACTCGTCCTGGAGCAATTGCGGAGTCGCCAACTGCTCAAAAACCGGGGCGGTCAAAGCAAAGCCGAGGGAGCCCATAACGCCCGTAAGCATAGGGATGACGTAACCCATGGGCGTTGCGTAAAGCGTCGTCAGCGGGTTCCGGCGCAGGCCAAGGCACCCCATTAAGTCATTGCCACCGATTCGCAAGGCGATGATCCGTTCGTGAAGCGACTCACGCAGGGCCTGGCCAAGCTCGACCATCGCACTCGGGTTGAAAACGTCAGCGGTCTCCAGGGTCGGCATCAATAGCATGCACGGATTGGTGACGGCGTTCTCCCACTCGAACAGGTTGCCCATCGTCAACTTTGGGACAACAAGACCGTTTACGTGCTGCATCAAAGACCAGTCGTTCAGAACAGCCGCCATTTCAGCGTCACGCGGACGGACGAAAAGCAACGGAGCATCTACCGGAAGACCACCTCGTTCGTGGATGCGGGTAAGCAATAAGTGCAGATTTTGAAGCGCCTGATCGACGTCAATGTCTGCGACGGCATCTTCAAGGCAAACAACCAGTGATCGCAGTTCAGGGAGTTTCTCGCGGAACACAACATCAAGGATGTCGCCGCGTGTAGCCGGCATGTAGAGGGTCGCGCCAAGGGCGTAAGCCGAGATCGTCCTCATTCGCTCACACTCCGGATTATTGTCACAGCCCTGTATGGACCTAGATCGCTTCCCACCTCTTCAACCGGAACACCCGCTCGCTCCGTGAGATGCAACAACAACTGCACGTCCTGGTCACTGCGATCTCTGACAAGTACATGGTCAGGAACACGGCGGAGCACTGCCCGGGTAGCCTCGGCAATCCCGGGTTTCACTCGATTTAAATTTGAGATATCAAATCGTTGGGCGAGCCGGTCCACCACTGCGGCCGCCGCAACCTGTAAGGCGTGCTGCTCTGAAGATGTCCAGGGAGTTGCTGCATAACGCACACCCACGTTCTTGCGCAGGTCGTTGATCTGCTCAATGAAGGGGCGCGTGACGTCATGGTCGTGCAGGTGGTCGTACACAACGCAGCCATGCAGCCCGCCGTGGGTGGGCCAGATTGATCGGGAGACAAGACCAGACACCGTTGCGCCAAGGATCCCCGACGGGATGACCCAGTCTTCGGCTGACGCTGCCAGCCACGCCCGCCCACAAGGATCGGCAAGAACAACCAATCGGGGGTCAACAGGGAAACGTGCGTCGCCGGCGAGACTGCGACGAATTTCACCAGAAATGGCGCCCTTCCCGGTCCAGCCGTCAACGAAGACAATGTTCTCGGCTCCGTGGGCCTGAATGATCGCCTCAAGCGCCGTCATGTCGATACCACGGTCGCGCACGATGCTGATGCCGTAATGGTGCGCATCACGCCCCTGATCCAGCAGAGCGCGGCGTAGCAGCACACCCAGTGGCAACCCCGCACGTACAAAGGAGACCAGCGCAATGGTCGGGCCGGTGTGCAAATCATTAAGTGCCAGCGCCAGCGCCTGGACGTCACCCGCCATACGCGCGCCGTTTTGCACCAGGGCTTTCTCGTACAAAGCCTTATGCAGGGCGGTAGGCGCACTCTCGTGACTAATCATCTCGGAGTAGTGCTTGAGCCGGGACTGAATCAGACGTTCCTTTTCGTGGACGTCGGTCACTTCGATGCTCACGGGCTTGAGCAGAAAATGGACGTCACCACATTCATAGCTGCCGCAACCGACCGTTGCCAATGAGCGGATGGCGTCATGCATGGAGAAGCCCGTCCACCGCTTTGGCCAACTGGCTGCGCGCGGGAGTACCCCAAAAATCGCAAGCATCCATGAAGCCCAGATCGGTAATGCTGTCACCAAGACCGATCACCAGTCGCTCACCGTGGATAGCCCGATCTCGGCGCAGCCACTCTTCAACAGCAAACCGTTTGGCCAAGCCGTTCGGAAGAAACGCCAAGTTGTTGCCATTGCCATGAATGTGCATGCCCTCCAACATACCGCGGGCCTGAACTTCAGCGCGGACCTTGGCCAGCACGGAATCGTCAGACTCGTTGTGCTTGATCACGACGTAGTGCAGCAGATCCGCTTCATCAACGACCCAGCCTCGCAATGAGAACCCAAGCGCCTGTCCGATGGACAATGTTGTGGCACTCAGGTCCGGAAGTCGGGTCTGAAAGTCGCTAAGGGTTTCGGCCATGTGGGCGTGCCAGTCTCGATCAACCTCGCCGGATTGCCCCAGGATGACTCCACCGTGGGAGCATATCGCCCCGGAGGTGAACGGAATCTTCACTCGGCTGTAGGCTTCTACACTGCGTGCGGTCACGGGAATGACATCGGCAGTACCTAGAAGCCACTCGAGCAACATTTTCTGCGTTGCGCTCATGAAGCCATTAGGCTCGCCGCTAATGTCGTACGTCGCCGGGTGACGCTCGGCCCCCGCTGGCATTTTACGAGTCGTCTGGAAGAGCGTGTCATCCAGGTCGGCAAAGACCAACGGGCGATTATTGCGCATCAACAATCACCTCTGCGCCAAGCGCTTGAATCAACTCTGCGGGCACAGAGTGCGCAGGCGTCTCGGTACAGATAAAGACGCGATCAAACTGACCAGGCCGTACGTTGTAGAGGAAGTTAGGAATGCCCAGACCATAATTATCCGAAAAGCTCAGCGCATGATCGATGGCGTGTCCCAAAGCAATGGGCGAGCGACTCGTCGAGCTGAAATGAACATCCGCCCCGGCTTGCTCAAGTCGCTCAGCCAGCAAAAAAGGCCGCCACACGAACTCACTCGTCCCGATAACCAGAACGCGCTCATCCGGCTTGATCTGAATGCCCGGAGCGAGGGTGTCCTCTACGCGGCGAACACCAAGCCGCCCCCAATCGTTAGCCGGAATGAGCGGCCAATCCCCGATTGCTACTGCGCCAACATCCGGCATCTCTGGCAACGGGGCATTCTTGTCCTCGGTGAAGGTGTAGGACCCCTGCAGCAGAGACACTTGCTCTACTGTTGGACCCATTGCGGCACGTACCGATCCAGCCGA
Organism: Pseudomonas sp. ASL8; assembly: GCF_056680355.1. Classification (NCBI taxonomy): domain Bacteria; kingdom Pseudomonadati; phylum Pseudomonadota; class Gammaproteobacteria; order Pseudomonadales; family Pseudomonadaceae; genus Pseudomonas; species Pseudomonas sp. ASL8. Next base: position 4,812,481 of record NZ_CM155278.1, read on the forward strand.
CCAGTCGGTGAGGACGCAAGTGACAACACGCTCCACCTTAGAAAGCCCGGCATCCACAAGCGCGTGATGAAGATTGATGAATGTCTTCCCGGTCGACGCTTCATCGTCGCACAGCACCACTGAGCGAGCATTGAGCATCATTTCCCGGATAACCGGGTCGAGCGGAAGATGGATCAGGTGAGCACTGGCATGGCTATGCTCCTCTTCGAAGCGAGCGAATAACCCGGTGCCCAGTGGATGACGGGTACTGACGATGTACATCGTATCCGGCCGTGTCGAGCTATAGGCACGATGGACGCCCGCCCCGAGGCCAACCGCGGTTTCAGCCATCCCTATCACCAACACCGGGCCCGGCAGATCTTCAGGAATTTTCGCAGCCAGGTCCTCGAAGCTTTCCACCATCAGTGATGGCCGGGCAGGTATATGCCGGCCAAGAACTCGCGATACAAAAAGGAATGCCCTCTTGGGATTACGTCTCTCCGCAAATCCAAAAAGGGATTGAGGGGGAAAGGAAGAAGACTCAACATTCACATCAAGACGACCGCGTAGAAAATCGGCACTCATCAACGATGGTTCATGGGCTACTGCAATGCTTTCCATCGATTTGATCCTGATAATTACGCCGACGGAGACGCTAGAGGTTCACGTGAATGCTCCAATATCGTTTTTAAGATCGACGATAACGGGCTCGGCCTTGAAGCGCCCATCGAAGGAAGTGATAGGTAAGTCGTCCATCCCCTCAATGACATGAACACATGTCAAAAGGCAGGAAGAACCTACAGCGAAGGCAGTGCCAGTTGTGCACTCCACCCTTCGGGCAGAGTCAGGCCTGGACGATTTTTGAGTGGGATAACACTGCACCATCATGATGGCCGACTCGCGTTCGCGCCTGGCGCCGGCACCTTCATCGGGTCACTCCACGCTCTGCACAAAGCACCCTTACTGAAGCGTGGCCATCTTAGTGTTAAAGGGTTACTGGCACAGCAACCAAGATCGCTTTTACCCGAACATTATTGCGCCAATTTGTAACGGGCTCGGGCAGGCCAGGACGACGGGCAGTGAAAGTTCCTGGTAAATTCGTACCGGTTTCTCGGGCATATCCGATACGACCTGAGTCGTGTGGATTGATCTCAAGAAGGTGCGGCTTACCTTCAGCATCATGCTGGCCAACCTGCAGTTTTCGACGTGCCCCCTGCCCTGCACAGCCCGCACTCGCAGGGGCATCAAGTTGTACTACTGGAGCATGGTCTGGATTTTCTGTACTGACTCTTGGGTGCGCTTGGCCAGGTTGCGTACCTCATCGGCCACCACGGCAAAACCACGACCCTGATCGCCAGCGCGAGCTGCTTCGATAGCGGCATTCAGTGCCAACAGGTTGGTCTGCTCCGCTATCCCCTTGATCGCCCCGGCGACTTGGGATATCTGCCCATAGGTGTTCTGAATGCTACTTTGCTCGCGGGCACGCAACGCTTCGGCAGCCTTTTCATCACTGATGTCGCGTACCGCTCCAATCACCCTTACCAGCACGCCACCGCTATCGCGCAGACAACGACCACGCTCCCTATACCAGATTTCCCCGCGAGTCTTGTGACGCATGCGGTACTCGACAACATAAGCTGATTGACCTTTGGCGTCGGCGATGTAGTCGCCGAACACTTGCATGACTTTCTTCAGGTCCTGTGGATGTGCGACCGCAAAGAAACTGTCCCAGCCATCGGCGAATTCCGTACGGCTGTAGCCAATCAGATTGAGGAACTGGTCGGACCAACGGATCAGGTTATTTGGGTGATCAGCATCGCCGTTGACCACAGTGAGGTCCCAGCAGCCTTCAGTCAGGGTCTGCTTGGTGAGTTCCCAGGCTTGCTCGTCCTGTTCCCAGCTCGCCTGTCTGATGGCGTCGACAGCCAGTTGGGCGCGGCATTCCTTCAACTCCTGCTCTAGTTGCTGGCGTTGCCGCTCGGCGTCACTCAGCTGCAGGTGCAACTGTTGGTATTGCTCGGCGTTACAGGGCGCCGGAGGCACGGCGCGCGCCTGATTCCGCAACTGCAACTGGTCCTGTAAGTGTTGGGTTAACCGTTGGCAGGAGCTGAGCAGATCAGGGTAGCGCCTCAGGCCTGAATGCGGGCTCACTTCAACCGGCTCTTCTGAGAGCAGTTGGGTCAGCAGGCGAGTCAGGTCACCGACCAGCTCTTTGGAGGCATCTCTGAACCACATTGGCTACGACTCCTTAATGCAGGACTATTGACGTGCATGGCCCGTGCTCGGTCGCAGGTCATGCACTATATGGCTAGCCATTCTCCAGCCAACGGGGACGCATTTTGTCACCGCAGGCTCCTGCACTCGGAAGGCCGAGGGGAGTCACTCACAGTGACGCCAACGGTATTACAAGCGGACGACGAGGGAACTATCCATAAGGAGATAGCTCTTTTGGAATATGGCACCAGTACTCCGTTGGAAAATGGCATGTGGAAAGGTTTCAAAGCCCTATCCGATCAGCCGGCATCTGGACTATGAAGTCGTTGAGATGATACTTGAGGGTTATCTGGCTAGCTGACTCGACTCAGTCACCCGCCAAGTTTTTACGCATACGAATGAAGTTCTTGTTTATTTTCGCATGCGTAATACACTGGGATTAGTCATTTATCTCTCAGGAGAATCCTCATGGTCACGGCAAACCACGCCCATAGCGCTACTAATGACATTGATAGCCCAGAGGCTGGGCGGGTTGCGCTGAAATTCTTTTTCGGTCTCATGGAACACTGGAACTGCTCAGCCGATCAGCAGCGTGCGTTGTTGGGGGCGATCAGCACCACGACTTTTTACAAATACCGACGCATTCCAAGCGTGCGGCTGCCGCACGATACGCTGGAGCGTATTTCTTACCTGATGGGCATCCACAAGGCGCTCAGCATCATATTCAGCAACAACCGCGACCGCGTGTATGCCTGGGTTAACAGTCCGAACACGGCGGCCCCCTTCAACGGTCAGACCGCGCTGAAATACATGCTTGCCGGCCGTGTGGTCGATATTGCAGATGTCCGCCGTTATCTGGATGGGGTGCGCGGATAATGGCTGAGAAGTTGGAGATACCCGTTTGGGACAGTGCTTACCGAGTGATCAGCAGTTCGTTCCCGCCGATTACCCTCTTCGAAGACATCCTCGATCCTGCTGAGTTGCAAATGGCGTATGCACTGGAGTCTCTGACCAATGACCGACTAGCCGAAGAGGTTGGCCTTATCAGCCGGGTAGCCCCTGAAGACCGAGTATCAGGGCACGGCTCAACGCCTGTTATGGCCGCGTTCACGCATATAGGAAAGGTCAGCCGGTTCACCGATGGAACGTTCGGTCTCTACTACGCGGCCAGCAGTCAAAGCGCTGCCATCGCCGAGACCAGCTTCCACCAGGAACGATTCCTCGCGGCGACCAATGAGCCGGATGTTGAGCTGACCATGCGCACGTACGTGAACAAGGTCGTCAAGCCGATGCACGATATTCGCGCAGGCTTTGCTCACCTGCATGACCCTGATCCTGCCAACTATAGTTCCGCACAAGCATTTGCCAAAAAGCTCCGCGAGGAGAAATCGTGGGGGCTCCTGTACAACAGTGTTCGCGCCAGCGGGCATGAGTGCATAGCCGCCTTCCGCCCTCCAGCAGTATCCATACCTGTGCAAGGCAAACACATCCGCTACGTATGGGAAGCCAGAAGCCAAAAAATCGGGTACTTCTTCGAAATTACTCAGTTGTGATCGCCGCTTCGGCACCGGCGTGCCGAGCACCAGCGCTTGGCCGCTATAAGAGCAGTACCGCATCCATGGATTGTTCAGCCATCCAGGCTTGGAGCTGCATAGGGGGCATCGGGCGGGCGTAGAAATAGCCCTGAATACTCCTCACACCTTCTGCCCGCAAAAAAGCCACCTGCTCCGCCGTCTCTGCCCCTTCCGCCACTACTTCCACTTTGAAGATAGTACCCAGAGCCAGAATGGTGCGTACGATGGCGACATCATCTTCATCGCCAGGCACTCCGTCGATAAAGGATTTATCGATCTTGAAGCAGGTGATGGGAAACAACTTGAGATGGGAAAGCGACGAGTAGCCGGTGCCGAAATCGTCGATGGACAGCAGCACGCCAAGGCCACGCAGCCCGCTGGTGATCCGGCGCGCCAGTTCCCCTGACTCCAGAGTCCCCTCGGTTATTTCCAGCTCCAACTGCTGCGAGGCGATCCCCGTTTCAGCGATGACCCGTGCCACTGTGGCGACAAAGGCATCATTCAATTGCGACGGCGCCACGTTCACCGCAACTCGGGGTATCGACACCCCTTGCTCGGTCCACTCCTTCATCTGCCGGCACGCCTCGGCCAAGACCCAGAGACTGAGTGCCTCCATCAGACCGAGTTCTTCGATCACGGGCAGGAAAGTCGCGGGCGCCTGGGTACCCCGTTGCGGATGCTGCCAGCGCACCAGCGCCTCCACACCACGGACGATGCCATTCTCTGGGTCAATTTGGGGTTGGTACACCAGGAAGAACTGGTGTTCTTGCAGGGCATGGCGCAATTCGCTGGTCAGCGTCAGCTTCATGCTCAGGTCCGCTGACATCGCCATGCTTTCAGCATAGAACTCGAAGCAGTTACGCCGCGTCTTGGCGCAGTACATCGCCGTATCGGCTGCCTTGATCAGCTCGACAGTTCGGTTGCCGTCATCCGGATAGAGGCTGATGCCAATGCTCGCGCTCGGCAGGAGTTCATGCCCAGCCAAGTAGATAGGCTCGGCCAGTTGGTTCAGCATACGCGTCATGGCAGCGCCGATTGCCTGGCGATCACTGACATCCTCCATCACCAGAATGAACTCATCGCCGCCCCAGCGCGCCAACACATCCTGCTTGCGGATGGATGCCAACAGTCGCTCGGAAATGGCCTTCAGGTAACTGTCACCGATCGCATGTCCCAGGGTGTCATTGATGATTTTGAAGCGATCGAGGTCGATAAATACCACCGCCGCTCCTTTGCCACGCTGCTGACTGCGCTCGAGGAGTTGCAGCAGTTTGTCGGTAAAATGCAGGCGATTGGGCAACCCGGTGAGGGCATCATGGTTGGCCAGGTGGTAAAGCTTTTCCTCGGTCTGCTTGGCCTTCGAAATGTCGGAGAACACGGCGACGTAGTTCTGCACCTCACCCGAGGCGTTGAGAATGGCAGAGAGACTGCCCCACTGCGGGTAGATTTCGCCATTCTTGCGGCGGTTCCAGATCTCCCCGGCCCAGCGTCGCTTGTCTTTCAGTACGCGCCAGAGTTCCTGGTAAAAATGCGGCGTGTGGACCCCGGACTTGAGAATCGTGGGGGTACTGCCAATGGCCTCCGCTGCTGAAAAGCCGGTTATTTCGCTAAAGGCCCGATTGACTGAGGTGATGCGGCTGGCAGGGTCGGTCACCATCACCGCTTCGAGCGCCTGATCAAGGATCACCTCGGTGGCCGCCGCCTGCCCGAGCAATAGCGGCTGAGCAGACTGACTGAACACCACCACACACCCGACAATGTGGTGATTATCGACCAGAGGGGTACAGACGTACTCCGCCAACCATGACGCCCCGCCCCCATACCCCGCCAGGCCTCGTATCCCTTGGCGTGACTCGCCATCACGCAGCGTGGAGAGCATGGGGCACTCGGCCTGGCCGCAGTCAGCGCTGGAAGTCTCATCAGCCCATCGAAAGACTTGGCGGCAATGAACTCCGACCAGACGATCCTCGTTGCGCCCCAGTATCTTTACGGCCATTTCGTTGGCGTAGACAATGAGCCCCTGTTTATCCAGGCTGACCAAGCCCTCGCCAGCGGCTTCCATGATCTGGGTATTGCGCCGGTGAACATCCTCGATCGCCAACTGGTAATTGTAACGCTGAGTGACGTCGCGTGCGTTCAGCAGGATTTCGTTCTCACCGCGACTGCCTAGCGTATGCCGCAAGGTAGCCTCGACCCATAAGGGCCGTGCATCTGGACGAATCCCGCGCACGACTCGAGTCACCACGGCGCCGAGGGACTTCAGGCCCGCCAGCAAGCCTTGCTCGGCGACCACGCCCTCGTCGAACACCGCGGCCAACGGCAGACCGACAAGTTGCGCGCTATCGCGTCCCAGCAGCTCTCTGCATGCCGGAGAGGCGAAACGGAAACAACCATTGAAATCGAGGCGCGCGATCATATCAGTGGAGTTCTCGGCCAGCAGCCGATAGCTCTCCTCGCTCATTTCGAGGGCTTTATGGGCCATCAGTTCGATCAGGGCAAGTGATATCGAATTGGCCGCGACGATTTCTACTTGGGACCAGGCCAACGACTTGTCGTGGTAAGTTTCGACCCAGGTCTCGAACGACTTGCGGGGGGACAGATGCACACCCGCAGCATCCACCACTACCGTCTTGTCCGGTTTGCCCGCCCAGCGCAGGGTGCGCAGCAGACCCGGGCGAAACCATATGACGAAATTCTTGGTTTTCCGGTCCAGCGGGGCAATCAGTACCCCGCCAGTGAAGGACTCATCCGGCGCGAGCGGACTGCCTAGCTCACTGAGCAACTGGCGCAAGTCGTCAGTGTGGAAAACCGTCGCAAGCGGGCGATCACGCAAGACCTCGAGCAAGCGCTCAACCATCACCATCGGGGGCGTATCGCCGAGTACATGCCGCTTGCCATCCAGAATGAACACAGCACCCGATGAGCGCACTAGGCCGAGCAGCTTGTCCTGCAGCAGATGGATCACCCGATCGAGGTCGTCGGAGCGTCGAATCAGTTCGGTCATTTCGAACAACAGGTCGCGAATCCGCCGATTCAGGGCATCCCGTTCGTCCTTGTCCATGTTGGTGAGTTTGAGGGATGCCGAGCGTCCGATGAACTCATCCAACTCCCGGGCGCGCAAGCTCACGTATTTGGGCGTCAAGTGATGACAGGCGATCAGGCCCCAGAGCCGGTCATTTTGCACCAGGGAAATGCTCAAACTGGCACGCACCCCCATATTGCGCAGGTACTCAACATGCACTGGCGATAGGTTACGCAACCAAGAGTGACTAAGGTCCAGCGGCGCGCCCGGCTGCCTGGCGTCTTGCCTAACCAATGGCACGGGTTCGGCATCGACATCGGCAATGATTCGCACCAGGTTCTTGGTATACAGCTCCCGGGCTTGGGCCGGGATGTCCGATGCCGGAAACCGGTTGCCCAGATAGGACAGGGCTTGCTCGACCTTGCTCTCCGCGATGACTTCGCCGTCCCAGTTGCCATCGAAGCGGTAGATCATCACTTGGTCGAAACCAGTCAATAAGCGCACCTGATCCACGGTCGCCTGGGCGTAACGCCCCAGATCGGCTTCCGCGTCCAGCTTCCAGAGGGCATCGCGGATGGGAATGAACAGCTCATGGAACACGTCGCCAGCAGGTGGCTGCCAGTGCTCCACCTCGATTACAAGTGAGTTCCCCGAGCGAAAGACCTGAGCGTCATACTTGAGCCACTGCCCTTCGCGAAGCAAGGACAGAGACCAGATTTTCGGCCCCATCGCCTCATCATCCAGGTTCAGACCTTTCAGCCATGCCACCGACTCCAGTCCGATCAGTTCCTGTAATGGTTTGCCGAGCGCCTCGTCAGCATTGACGGGAAAAATGCTGGCAAGGTTCTGGCTGGCCGTATGGATCACCCAGTGCCGCGGATCCACAACCAGCAACACCCCGAACGGCTGGATACTGCCGACCAGGTGGATAGGTTCGCGGGCGCAGTTCTTCAGCGCGTCCTCAAGCACTTCTGACTCATGATTATTCGACATTAGCGTCTGCCTGATATCTATCCAGAACTTCCCTGACCCGCGAGAAGGTGGTCTTGGCTGCACTCACCGCCTGGTCCCTGACTACGGCATCGCTGCCGTGCACTTCCAGGTACACCAGGAACTGCTCCCATCGGTGGGCGGTCTGCGGGCCGTAGCCATTGAAGAATCGCGCCCCTGCGTTGGCCTTCAGCCCGAGATGAGCGGCAACCTGTCTGGCTATAAGCTGCCCGCCCAGCGTGGCGCCTTCCACTGCGTACAGCACCCCCAAAAACTGCCCCAGCGTGTTGATTTCAAAGACCGCGCTCGGCAGTTGCGGGCCACTTGAGACTTCATCCGGCCCACCGCCAAAATGCTGCAAATCAGCGAGCAACCAGGGCAGCTTGGGGGTGTAAGCGAAGCTCACGGCTGAGCGTTGGGAAAAGCCGCCGATGGCGTGCTCCAGTGACTGATAGAACGGCATGTAGGCGGCCAACAGCAGCCGGTAATGCTCAATGGGGTAGCCGGCTTGGGTGATACCGGCCAGCAACGGCTGACGATTGAGCTGAGCATGTTCCGCATGGGTACTCTGTCGCAATAAATGACGCAAGGAGCCACCGGCATCGTGCGGCGGTAGAGGGTCATGGGTTGGACCGGCATTCAGCGGCAATTCACGGGACAAGGGCGTACTCACAGACAGGCGGCAGACGATGTGCCGGGTAGGGAAACAACAGTTGCGGGCCCGGCTCGGCCCGGGAAAAACTCAACGGGTTGCAAAGCGCCGGAAAAGACCCGTACACCAGCAGGTGCTCGCTTGATCGACGCGACACCCGCCCCCCCCGTCCAGAGCTGTACGGCATCGGGCAGGCGCGCCCGCAACTCGATTAAGAAAGGCCGGACGCGGCGTTGCGGGTAGGCCCCACTGAAGGACAGCGCGACTATATCGGCGCGATAAGCACGGGCAGCCTTGTCGAGCTCGTCCAGGGACAATTGCGTCCCCGCATGCAGACAATGGGCGCCATGCTCAGCCTGTACCGCCTGGAGCATCAGTAGCCCCAGCACATGGAGTTCTTCGGGCGGTGTCGCGAACAGGATACGCGGATGACCGGGAAGCGGTTTTATCGCGCTGATGGCCGCGAACAACAGACGCATCAGGACGGCACTGCACAAGTGCTCCTGATAGACTTCGATCTCGCCACAGGCCCAGCCAGTGCCCACGGCTGCCATCAACGGCCCCGCCGTCTGCTGCACGAAACCGGTCAGGCCCTGTTCGATAAGGGCCTGCGCAAGATTTTTTTCCAGCCCGTCGACGTCGTCCACCCGCAGCCGTTCGAGTGCCGCTTGAGCTGAGAGACACAAAGCGGGTTTGAAGGAAGAAACCGCGACGGCCTGGGCCAGGCGCTCCAACTCCGCCAGTTGCTTGCCGACGACTTGCGCCGGACGGAAACCGACATCCAGCAAGCGTTTGATCAAGCACAGCTGAGCGATCTGCTCGCGTGGATAGCCGCTTCCGGCCGGCTCTTGCTGGATGGGGTGCGGAAAGCCGTAACGCGAACGCCACTTGCGCAACAGGTCCTTACTAAGACCGGTTTCGCGTTCGAGATCGATAGCCTGCACAAAAGGATGAATAGATATCATTTTGCCATTATACAGTTTATTACGCTTGTCCGCTCCAGCGTGTCACGGACAATGCAGGAAATGCGAGCCGTTGGCTCTCTGAGTGAAGCCGCCTGCTGGGGAGCGCCCCGACGGGGCTATAGCAGCGCCCAAGGCTGCCGATGCTGCCTGCACGGCGCTGCCTGCGGCAATCGGCCGCTGCCCGCCCAGCGCATACATCCGCCCCTGAGAGGCTTGCCTGACAGCGTTACTCAACATGCTGGCCATGCCGCAGAATCGCGCGATGCAAACGCCGGACATACAATTATTGCTTTGGGGGGGCTCTGCTCAGGCAGCAGCTCTAATGCCTTGCCCCCAAGGCTTCAGCAAGCTGCTCGATATGCTGCTACCGACTCCGACTCAAACCGGATTTGGCTTACCCCCCGAAACCCGTGAAGTTCGGCCATCAATGCGGGCAGCTCGTCCATGCGCAAAAGCGGATTGTGCGCAACCGGAGGTTTGATAAGTGCTATGACATCGATATCTGACGCTGGATTCTGTTCAAGTCCTTCGACTTTCACCCGCGAGCGAAAGGATGCTCTGGCGCCCGACCTTCAGGCTCATCCTGCGGAACTCGACCCCCTGATTGAACACCACTTCGACGTAATGCCTGCTGTTTACGGTGCCTCTCCGAATACTGGAGAGCACTTAACTGAAGTGTTTTACGCTACAACGAAAAAAGCGACCTTAAACAGACTGTGTAAAAACATGCTGAAGGCGGCCCAAGCAAACGCCCCGACTTGTCCGGGGCGTTTCAAACGCCTGGAACTGCTTGCCGCTGGAATAGCCCGCATCGGCGGTCACGCTCAGTTCGCTCTGCTGCAACTGTTCTTTGGCAGCCTTGACCATGGGCTCAAGTTGCTGGGCATCCATGAACTTCCATGAGGCTCACCCGCCAAATTTTGAAGCGGAAAGCGATACTCGACCACTACAACACTACATTGCACGTCACAAATGGCTTGAGCCCGCCAATGAACGTTTTGCCATGCTCAAACCAAACCTTTCTTTTCTCGGCCTCCATGTAAAGCTCATAGTCGGACTGATCGCGAAACCAGCATTCCCCGATAGCATGCACAGTCGGCACCTCAAGATAGGGTACGTGGGTGTCGCTTGGGTTGTCTGACACAAGCCTGATCTCATATTTGTGCAGGCCAGGGATACCCTCACTCATTTCGAAGTGACGTACACATTCCTGCTTAAAGACCGCATCGCTCATGGTTTGAGGTTTAGCCAGCAGATAGACGATTCTAATCATTTGAACTTCCTTCACGTACGTTGTCCGGACAACGGTTGCGGGGATTGACCGGCTTCATTCTCAACACTTTCAATTTCATCAAGCCGGACCCCCTTGGTTTCGGGTAGCAGCAGCAAGGCACATACAGCGATGGCGTAAGCGACAAGGCAAAACGCGCCAACAGACTGGGACAGACCGAATTTAGCAGCCAGTAGCCCAACCCCCGTGACAGCCATTGCGCCCACCGATTTGCCTACGTTGTACGAAAACCCCATGCAAGTGGTGCGAACCTGGGTCGGGAATAACTCGCTCAGGAAGGGACCCAGCGCCGCAAACATGCCGATCGCCAACGCACCTACCAAAAAGCCCATGACGTGCGCTACAAGCGGGTTGAGCGGCACGAACATATAAGCGACGGTGACAATCCAGGAGGCCAACGACAAGATCATCAGAGTCGGGCGTCGGCCCAAGTGGTCAGACATGTAGGCAGTAGTAGCGAACCCGCAAAGGCTGCCTAGCGCCATGATCAGAATCGTCAGGATAAGCGATCCAGACACAACGCCGCGCTCGGCCATCATCGAAGGCGTCCAAACCAGGATCACGTAGCAGCCCGCCTGCAGCCCAATAACTAACAGACTCGCAAGCATGCTGACCCGAATGTACTTGGGGGAAAAAACGGTCCCGATGGATGCTTTATCTGTGTCCAGCTTCTGCGATTGCTTGAACGCGTCCGAATCCTTGACGTTACGCCGAATAAAAATCACAACCAGCGCCGGAACCACACCGACCCAGAACGCCACACGCCAAGCGTACTCGGCGGGGAAGTACGCAAGGATGCCGGTCACGACCAGCACCGCGCCGGCCCATCCCAAGGCAAACCCGGACTGCACGAAACCCAGCGCCTTGCCACGATTCTTCGGGTTGATGACCTCGGCCATGAGCGCTACACCGATGGCCCATTCGCCACCAAACCCCAAGCCTTGGAACGTACGTGCGACCAGCAATTGCTCGAAATTCTGAGCAAAGCCTGCGACGACTCCAAACAGGGTGAACCAGCAAACGGTAAAGATCAGAATTCGCACGCGCCCGAAACGGTCGCTCAATATGCCCGCGATCCATCCTCCCAGTGCGGCCGACAGTAGAGCCGACGTCCCGACAATGCCCGCCTCGCCTTTGGTCAGTCCCCAGATGCCTATCAGCGTGGGCAGCAAAAAGCTGAACATCTGCATGTCATAGGAATCCAGGGCCCAGCCGGCATAACAGGCCCAAAAAGTTTTCTTCTCACGTGGGGTGCCGCTTTTATACCAGGCGAACATGGGCCGATCCTTATTGTTATGGGGGGTATCTCTCTAACGCCGAGCATGGATCAGTCTTGTTGATGTGCCCATTTACGTTATTGAAAGCCCCTCTTTTGCTTTGGCTAAGAAGCCCGAATTGGCCGCGTGCCCCGCGCGCGGATCAGTAGAATCGCTGCGCGTCTGCGCAAGAATCAGTTCGACCATGGCGTGAACAAGATCCAGGCGAGCTTTCACCGTGAGCGCTAACGCTGGCAACCAGGTGGGGACTTGATTGAGTAGCGTGACGATGCTTTTCGTGCAGCCGCGGCTGCAAACCGAAGGCCCAACGGCAGCGGCAATGATGTTTTCATACCGCGTCAGGTGGGCGTCGGCATGGCTGAGCCAAGGCTCACTTAGATGGCGCCATTCACGTTCCAGTAATTGAAAATGGCACGGCATACAGTCCTGCAGACGCAAGTGCATTTCAATGATCTTGCGAAGCCGCTTGGGGACCTCGGCATTGCGCTGTATCTGCGTGGCTTTGGTCTGTAATAACCCCAGCAGCTCTTCAAACAACTCGTAGAGCAACGCTTCCTTACTTTCGATGTGGTTGTAGATCGAACCGCAGTTGATCCCCAAGGCCGAGGCTAGCTCGCGCATGCCCACATTGGCGTAGCCCTTGCTGGCAAACAGCGAAAGCGCTTGTTGGCGTGTATCCAGAAATTTGTTCATAGCCGCCTGCTCCCACGAAAGTCTGGCAGCAGCATGATCGGCAGCCTCATAGGCAGCAATTTCAAAAAATGGAAGGCGGCGTTGCACCCTGCCTGCCCGACCTTAGGCAAAGCTTCACACTGACTTACGCAAAAGCAAATTCCCCACCTCAGCAGCACCCGTCATCCTGCTTGCAACTGCATCCAATAGGGAAAGCACAGCATGCAAGATTTCGAACCGGGCAACTGGGTAGGCCGAAAACAGGTGCGCAATGACCACTTCAGCCTCCCTTTGGTACGGCGCATCGCGGCGATGTTCAATACCCCGGCACCCACTGAGGGCCAAGAGTTACCTTGGCTATGGCACTGGTGCTTTTTTGATGACTGCGCAGAACAATGCGACCTCGGTCCCGACGGGCACCCTACGCTGGGTGAGTTCATGCCGCCCGCGCATGGGCGTAACCGCATGTGGGCAGGTAGTCGGGTCAACTTTATCCACCCACTACGCGTCGACGCGCCCGCCAGCCGTCACACCACGATCAAGCATATCGAGGAAAAAAAGGGGCGCACGGGATCGCTCTTGTTCGTCACGCTCGCCCATGACGTATGGCAAGACGAGCAGCTGTGCGTGAGCGAAGAGCAGGACATTGTTTATCGTGAACCGAACCCACCCAAGCTCAGCGCCGGAGAGCAGCTTCCCGAAACGCAATGGAGCGAAAACATCAGCCCCGACCCGCTGCTGCTGTTCCGGTACTCAGCCGTCACCTTCAATGCCCACCGCATCCATTTCGATTGGCCTTATGTCACCCAGACCGAAGGTTATCCCGGACTGGTCGTGCATGGCCCACTGACCGCAACCCTGAATCTGGCCGCTTTCGTGCGGGCAAACCCATTAGCACACGTCCGACAGTTTTCCTTTCGCGGCATCCGCCCCCTGATTGCGCCCGCCGATTTCAAGGTCGGTGGGCACCATGCCCAACACGGTTTCGCCGACCTGTGGGCAGGCGATATCACCGGTATCAGCCAACGCGCCAGCGTCGAATTCGACTGAGCTTCGCATCACTCCAAAGGAATCAAGATGAACCCCAACGATAACGAAGAACTGAATGCCATCCGCGAAGGCGTGCGTGCCCTGTGTGCTGAATTCGACGCGGCTTACTGGCGCAAGGTCGATGAAGAGAAGGGCTTCCCTGAAGCGTTCGTCAAGGCGCTGACCGATGCCGGCTGGCTGGCGGCGCTGATCCCGACTGAATACGGCGGCTCAGGCCTGGGTCTGGCCGAAGCGTCGGTGATCCTTGAGGAAGTGAATCGCTGCGGTGGTAACTCCGGCACCGTTCACGGCCAGATGTACAACATGTTCACCCTGTTGCGCCACGGCAGTGAGGTCCAAAAAAGCTATTACCTGCCGAAACTGGCCAGCGGTGAATTGCGCCTGCAATCGATGGCCGTCACCGAACCCACCACCGGCACCGACACCACCAAGATCAAGACCACTGCGGTGAAGCAGGGCAACAAGTACGTGATCAACGGTCAGAAAGTCTGGATCTCCCGAGTCCAGCATTCGGACCTGATGATCTTGCTGGCGCGCACCACACCGTTGGCTGACGTAAAGAAGAAATCCGAAGGCATGTCGATCTTTCTCGTCGACCTGCGCGAGGCCATTGGCAACGGCCTGACCGTTCAGCCCATCGCCAACATGGTCAATCACGAGACCAACGAGTTGTTCTTCGACAACCTGGAACTGCCTCTGGACAGCCTGATCGGTGAAGAGGGCAAGGGCTTCAGGTACATCCTTGACGGCCTGAACGCCGAACGCACGCTGATTGCCGCCGAATGCATCGGTGATGGCCGCTGGTTCATCGAAAAAGCCAGCGCTTATGCCAGAGATCGGGTGGTGTTCGGGCGTCCCATCGGCCAGAACCAGGGGGTGCAATTCCCGATTGCCGAAGCGCACATCGAGATCGAAGCCGCCGACCTGATGCGCTGGCGCGCCTGCGAGGAGTACGACAGCGGCAAAAATGCCGGTGCCAGCGCCAACATGGCCAAATACCTGGCGGCCAAGGCGTCCTGGGAAGCAGCCAATGCCTGCCTGCAAACCCACGGCGGTTTTGGTTTCGCCTGTGAATATGATGTGGAGCGCAAGTTCCGCGAAACCCGTCTGTATCAGGTCGCGCCTATCTCGACCAACCTGATTCTGTCCTACGTCGCCGAGCATTTGCTCGACCTGCCACGCAGCTTCTGAGGAGCGGTCATGAATGACAAACTGATGCGCTCGGCGCTGTTTGTGCCCGGCAACCGGCCCGAACGTTTCGCCAAAGCGCTGTCCAGTGGCGCCGACGTGGTCATCGTCGATTTCGAGGATGCCGTCCAGGAATCGGACAAAGCCCTGGCCCGGAAAAATCTCGAAGCGTTTTTGCAGGCAGAGCCGACCGCCCGCGTTTGGGTACGGATCAATAGGGCGAGTCACGCCCAGCATGATGCTGACCTGGCGTTCTGCACAGGCCAATCCGGCGTGTGCGGCGTCATGCTCCCGAAGGCTGAAAGCGCAGGACAGGTCACCCGCGTTGCTGCCACCGGCCACCCGGTCTTGCCTATTATTGAAAGCGCCTTGGGGTTACAGGCACTCGCCGCAATTTCGCAGGTTGCGGGTGTGGACCGGCTGACCTACGGCGGGCTGGACATGAGTCTGGACCTGGGGCTGGTTGCCGGCACCGTTGGCGCTGAATGCATGCTGGATCAGGTTCGGTTCGCCCTGTTGCAGCACAGCCGCCTCGCTGGCTTGGCCTCCCCGCTGGAGACCGTCTATGCCCGCATTGACGACCCCATCGGGCTTGAACACTTTGCCTTGAGCGCGCAAACCAAGGGGTTTGCAGGCATGCTGTGCATCCATCCGCGCCAAGTCGACGTCGTGCATCGGGCATTAGCGCCGACGCCCATTCAGGTGGACTGGGCCAGTCGTGTGCTGGCGGGTGCTGATAAAGCAGGCGCTTTTCAGCTCGACGGACAAATGATCGACGCCCCGGTGATTCAACGTGCACGAAATATCCTGGCATCAGTCAGTAACGCCTGACGCCAAGCGATACTGTTGACGGACCACCGGGATTCCCTGTGGTCCGTTTTGCATGGTTCTACCGCCAATACAGTGGTGGGCCAAGCACCCCCTAGTGGCGTTTCCCTGTTACGCCTTCTGCGGATCGTAGATTTTGTCGCGAATGAAGAGTGCAGGTATCAACGCGGTCACCAGATACGCCAGGCCCATGACCAGCATGCCAGCGGCAATCGACACCTGAGCTGCCAGCAGCCCAATAATCGCGGGAGCGAATGCCGCACCCAGTCGGCCGAAGTTGTAGGCGCCGCCTACTGCCGAACCACGCACACGGGTCTCGAAACTCTCGGTCATGTAGGTTGCGACGACGCCCACCGGAATTCCGTAGATAAACCCGAAGAACACCAGCATGTAGAGGATATTATCGGGAGAGTTGAGGTAAACGATCATTGGGATCAGCACAGCGGTGCCCAGGCAGCCAAACACAAACGTCTTGCGTCGACCTATCCAGTCAGCAACGAATCCAGCGCACACTTTGCCGAAGATCATCGCCGCGTAAGTGCCGACCATGTAGCCCGTCATGGCTTTGAAGTCCATATGCAGCTCGCGCTCCAGATAGGACGGTAACCAGTTGTTAACCCCGTAGTAACCGAATTGAAGGAACCCCGCCGTCAGCGTCCACAAGATGAACATGCGCCGGGCACCTTTGTCGGCAATCAGCGTCTTGAGCGAGCCGGGCTTTTGCTGGACCGCAGAAGCACCACCGGCCTTTTTGATTCGCAGGCGCTCAGCCTGAGCAGCGAGCCAGGCAGGCGGCTCGGGCACAAGCGGCTTGACGAAGAGAGCGAGGACAACGGGCGCGATAGCCACGAAAAACATCCAGCGCCAGCCATGCTCCGGGATGATAGCCCCGGCCATGATGGTCGCGACGACGTAGCCCACGGTCCAGCCAGCCTGAAGCGTCCCCAACACCGTCGTCCGGTATTTGGTAGAGACGTACTCAGACATAAGCGTGTTGCAGGCCACGAACAGTGAGCCCAAGCCCAGTGAGGCGATGAAGCGCACGACTGCAAACTGCCAATAACTGTTGGTAAAGCCGAGGGCCGCAGTGCCGATGGAGAACACTATCGTGGTCCAGAAAACCACCTTGACCCGGCCGAACCGGTCGCAGGCCCATCCACCGTAGATGCCGCCAACCGCCATACCGGCCAGGGTAATACTGCCCAGACTGCCAGCCTGAAAACTGCTGAGCCCGAACTCATCGCGCAAGCTGCTGAGGCTGTATGACAGCAACATTAAGTCCGCACCGTCGGCCAGCAGCCCGAGAAAGCAGAATATGAACACGATCACTTTCGTGCGTGTCGGGATTGCCTGAGTTTGTGCCTGGGTTGAAACAGCGAGCATTTCCATTATTTTTCTTCTCTGAATTGATCTCTGTGTGGAGTGCCCAGCGGCGCAAGCTACTGGATCAAGACATTACTCAGACGCCTGCGAATAATCGTCGCTGCCTGTTCGACGATCCGGTCGATCAACGCCTGACAGGTGGGTACGTCGTCGATCAGCCCTTGCACCAGGCCGGCAGACCAGACCCCATGGTCGGGGTCACCTTGTTCATACACAACGCGTCCCCGCTGTCCCGCGACCAGATGGGCGACCTCCTCAAATGTCGCCCCGCGTGCCTCCATCGCACGCACTTGCTGGCTAATGGCGTTTCGAGCGACCCGGGCCGTATTGTTCAGGCTGCGCAAAATCAGGTCGGTACTGCGTTCATCGTTTTGTACGATGGTCCGCTTGACCTGTTCATGCACCGGGCTCTCCACGGTGCACAGAAATCGCGTCCCCATGCTGATTGCATCTGCGCCCAGCGCCAGCGCTGCGACCAACCCCCCTCCGTCGGCGAAGCCGCCTGAAGCAATCAGTGGGATATTCAGCTGGCGGGCAACGGCGGGGATCAACACCAATCCCGGCACATCGTCTTCACCGGGATGGCCGGCGCACTCGAAGCCGTCGATGGAAACCGCATCCACCCCTAGCGCCGCCGCCTTGAGCGCATGGCGTACCGAGGTACATTTATGGATGACCTTGATGCCGTTGTGCTTGAACTCAGCAATGTGCAACTGCGGGTTGCTGCCTGCGGTTTCGACGATGCCAATACCGCATTCGATGATGGCGGCGCGGTACTCGTCATACGGCACGGGCTTGAGCGTCGGCAATATCGTCAAGTTGACCGCGAATGGCTGATCAGTGAGTTCCCGGCAGCGACGAATTTCATCAGCCAATGCCTGCGCGGACGGCTGCGTCAACGCTGACAATGTCCCCAGCCCTCCGGCATTCGCCACCGCGGCGACCAGCTCCGCCCGCCCTGCCCACTGCATGCCACCTTGCATGATCGGGTGTTTGATACCAAACACCTCGGTGAAGCGCGTCTGCAATCCACTCATCGGCCACCTCCCTTAACATTAGGCATGCTTACACCGGGTCCCAGGAAAAGACGTCGGCGCTGGCTTCCAACGGCAGGAATCCCGCGCGCAGAGCGGGCATGCCGTGTTCGGCAATGAGCTGCGGCGTCCAGCCATCACTGCGCTGAACACTGCGCAATGGGCGACTCTGGCTCATCAGGAACAATTCGTTATTGCGAGAGGCGAACACCTGTCCCGTGACGTCTTGCGCCTGATCAGAAGCCAGAAACACCGCCAGTGGCGCATTTTTGTCGGGGGTCATTTGCTGTAAGCGCTCGACACGAGCCTTTTGCTCGGGGGTGTCGGCCGGAATTGAATCGGTCATGCGGCCCCAGGCAAACGGTGCAATGCAGTTGGAGCGCACCCCAAAACGACGCATGTCCATGGCGATCGTCTTGGACAGCCCAACGATGCCCAGCTTGGCGGCCGAATAGTTGGCCTGACCCACGTTGCCAATCAGCCCCGAGGTGCTGGTCATGTGCACGAATGCCCCGCTCCCCTGCTTGCGAAAATGCTCGGAGGCCGCACGGCTGACAAAGAAGCTACCGTTGAGGTGCACGTTGATTACCGCCAGCCACTCCTCCGGGCTCATTTTGTGAAAAATCGCATCACGCAAGATCCCGGCGTTGTTGACCACGATATCCACCTGACCAAATGAATCCACCGCGCACTCGACGATGCGTTTGGCGTTGTCCCACTCCGCGACGCTGTCGGTATTGATCACCGCCTCGCCTCCACGCGCCTGGATCAGTGCCTGGGTCTGCATGGCCGGGCTTTGCGAGCCACCCTCACCGTGAAGCGAAACGCCAATGTCGTTGATCACCACCCGTGCGCCCGCAGCCGCCATGGCCAGTGCGATAGCTTGACCAATTCCCCCACCCGCGCCGGTGACGATCGCAACTTTGCCTTCAATCGATTGTTGTACTGTCATCTGGGCATTCCTTCGATAGAGCGATAGTTTTCACGCCGACAGGCCTAGTACCTGTTTGGCCAGAATGTTGCGTTGGATCTCGTTACTGCCGCCGTAGATGGTCGTGGGCAGCGACTGGATAAACAGCCCGGCCGGGTAAAGCGCGCGATCCTCGGGTAAAGGATCAAGAAGCGCCGATTGCTCTCCTGCTATTTCCAGCGCCACCTCGTTGATGCGTTGATACAGCTCGGACTGAAAAATCTTGAGCATCGAGACTTCCGCACCCAGAGGTTTACCGCGCCGCAAGGCATTGGCGAACGATTCATAGAGGGCGCGATGGCTGTCCAGATCCAGGTGCAGGTCGGCATAGCGCTGGCGAAACACCGGATCGGTCCAGACCCCGGTCAGTTGCGCCAGACGACGCAAGCGCTCCAGAGCATGAGTGGACTGTTTGGGCGAACCGAGGAAAATCCGCTCGAAACCCAGCAGAGCCTTGGCCATGCTCCAGCCTTGATTAATCTCGCCAACCAAATTGGCCTTGGGCACTTTGACGTCGTCAAAGAACACCTCGCAGAACTCGCCATGCAAGTCGAGGTTAAGGATTGGCCGCACCTCTATGCCTGGGCTGTCCATGGGCACCAACAGAAAGCTGATGCCTGCCTGGGCCTTGGCACTGCGATCAGTGCGCACCAGGACAAATATCCAATTGGCTTCACTGCCCATCGTGGTCCAGGTTTTCTGACCATTTACACGCCAGTGGTCGCCGGCATCAATCGCCTCGGTGCGCAGACTGGAGAGATCAGAACCCGCATTAGGCTCGCTGTAGCCTTGGCACCAGATATGGTCACCGCTGAGAATCTTTGGGAGGTAGAAGGCTTTTTGCTCCTCAGTGCCAAACCGAATCAGCAATGGGCCAAGCATCGTCAGGCCGGTATCCGGTAAGCGGGCGCAACCGTGGCTTTCCATTTCCTCCATCATGATCAATTGCTTGCCGGCGCTCAGCCCCATGCCGCCCACCGCCAAGGGCCATCCCGGCGCAAGCCACCCTTGACGCGACAACAACTGGTACCACTCGCGACTGTCTTCGGTGCCGAGGCGCTTGCGTGGATTGCGCCACTGCTCCGGGTAGTGCGCACGCACCCAGTCACCTACCTGCTGGCGAAAGGTCGAATCGTCCATCGTGGTGTAATCACGTGGCGAGGTCATGTCTCAGGCTCCTTTGAATTGCGCAGGTCGCTTGTCTATAAAAGCCGCCTTGCCTTCGGCGTGATCGGCACTCAAAAACAGTTGGCTCTGCAGCTCGCATTCGCGATCGAGCAAAGCGTCCAAACCCCGCGCCAGCACTGCCTTGCTCAACGCCAATGGCAACGGCGCTTGACGCTCCAGCACTTGAGCGCGACCCAGCGCGACTTCCAATGCCTGACCCTCAGCGACCAAATGATCGACAAGGCCAAGCCGCTCGGCGTCCACTGCGTTCCATTTTTCGCCGTAGAAAATAATCTGCTTGGCGCGGCCGATGCCGACCCGTTGCGGCAGGGTGAACAGCAGGCCCATATCCGCCATAAGCCCCACCTGACCAAAGCTTGCCGCAAAGCGAGCACAGTCACTGCTGACCACGCTGTCGCAGGCCATTGCCAGCGACAGTCCAGCACCGGCTGCCCAGCCTTCGACGGCACAAATAATAGGCTTGCCCATACAGAGCATTTGGCGGATCAAACGATGACTGCGGCGCATTCGCGCACGCCCTGAGCTCAAGTCGCTGACGCTCATGTCAGTAATATCGCCGCCGGCACAAAACACGCCCCCGACACCGGTCAACACCACACTGCGAACCTGCGGGTCCTCATCGGCCTGCACCAGGGCCTCATACAGCAATCCGCGCAGTGCAGGAGAAACCGAGTTGTGGCGCTCAGGGACGTTGATCGAAAGGATCAGGGTGCGCCCGCGCATTTCTTTGAGCAGTGAGTTGTCCATCAATGCACCTCCTCGCAGACCCAAGTCGTGTAGCGCTGCTGGTGATACTGCAGCGAACCGCAGGTATTCATCAGCGTCAGCACTTTGCGCAGGAACAGGCCGATATCCGCTTCATCGGTGTAGCCAATCGCCCCGTGCAGTTGAATCGCCTCACGGCATACCTTTAGCGCCGCTCGTGTGGTGCGTAGCCGCGCAGCGCTGACGTGCAGCTCGCGTTGCCCGGTACTTGTGCCGCTGTCGATGGAGGCTGCGGCCTGTTCAATGGCGGCGCGGCTCAACTCAATTTGAATATTCAGGTCGACCATTCGGTGCTGAAGCACCTGGAAGCTACCGATCGCTTGACCAAACTGCTTACGCACCTTGAGGTAGTCCAAGGTCCGTACAAAAGCACCTTGCATGCAGCCCAACAGGTAAGCGGAGGTTGCCAGCGAGGCTTCGTCAAGGATCGCCGCCAACCGTGACTCAGAAACATCGAGCCTACGGACCGGGGTTGCATTGAAATGCAGGCAGCCAAGGTGCCCACCGTCCTGGGTCAGTTGGCAGTCCACGTGGAGCGTCGCGCTGTTGGCCTCGACCAGCACCAGCCCCTGGTGCGTATTCACCACAAAAGCATCGGCAACAGCGGCAAGGGATACGTTGTCCAACTGCCCCGTGAGCTGCCCATCGCGGACTTCCAACCGCGCTGGCTGAGCCAGGCCGGCGGGCATAATCAAGCGCACACCGCTCAGTTGCTGCTGGCACAGATCCGGTGGTAACAACCCGGCGACCATGACCGCCTCGATCAGGGGCTCTGGCAACAGCCCCTTTCCCAGCTCCTCAAGCAAAGCAGCCAGTTCCGCGGCACCCAGTCCGATGCCGCCAGCCTCCTCGTCCAGGCGCAATCCGACCCAGCCCATGGCGCAAATTTGCCGCCAGCTTTCTCGGTCCATACCCTCGGCACTGAAGCGCAGCGCCCGGATCCGGCTCAGGTCGCCATCGCGGGGCACCATCGCCGCGGCGCTATCGCGTATCAAGCTCAAACGCTCCTGGCGCTCGTCATCCTGTTGAATACCCAATGCCGCGTTCATGAGCGATCTCCATGCAGGGTGACCAAGCCGTTATTGAGCACAACGACGTCACGTTCCAGTACCCGAGAGCGAAATGAGCCATCATTCCAAATCTCAGTGCGAATGGTTTCGCCGGGAAACACGGGGGCACTGAAGCGCACTTTCAGGCTTTTCATCCGCTCACTGCGGTAGTCCGCCACTTCACGCAACACAGCATGGAAAGCCGCGCCCAAGGTGCACAAACCATGCAGGATCGGCTGCTGGAACCCGGCGCGGGCAGCGAAATCAGGGTCAGCATGCAACGGGTTGTCATCGCCATTGAGGCGGTAATACAACGCCTGTTCAGGGCGAGTCGGTAAGTCGACAGTACGATCCGGCGCGCGATCCGGTAGCACGTGAACGTCAGGTTGCGGGGGGGTGAGCGACCCACAGCCACCATCACCGCGCAAGAAGGTGGTACTAGAAGTGGTCGCGATCAGTTCATCAGACTCGACGTCAATCAGCTGCTTTTCGCTGTACAGCAACGCGCCCTTGCCATCCCCCTTGTCCAGCAAGCCGGTGACCCGGGTGCGGCCCA
Organism: Pseudomonas sp. ASL8; assembly: GCF_056680355.1. Lineage (NCBI taxonomy): Bacteria > Pseudomonadati > Pseudomonadota > Gammaproteobacteria > Pseudomonadales > Pseudomonadaceae > Pseudomonas > Pseudomonas sp. ASL8. The sequence continues at coordinate 4,835,128 of NZ_CM155278.1, forward strand.
GAATTTCCCCTTCGACGGGCAGCGGCCGGTGCCACTGCACGCTCTGTTCGCCTAACACCAATTTAAGCGCGTTCACACCCGTGTTCGGATTGCCCAGCCAGAAACCCGGATACGCCAGCACCACGGCCATGATGGGCAGCGCACGAAAATTCCGGGCTGAATCGACATAATCCAACGCGTGGCGATCCATCGGGTTCATGCCCATGCCGACCGACAGGGCATAGAACGCTGTGTCCCGACGTGTCAGGTGTTGGCGTACATCCGGGATCGGGTAATTCAGGAGTTTTTCTGGATCAAGCCTCATCGTTGTGCTCCTCGGCCAGGCTAACCACGAGGGCGTCGGCGGCGAAGGCCCCCTGCCCCTCGGGCAAGGCGAACACCGGGTTGAGGTCAATCGACTGCAACGCGTCGCCCGCCCGGCACGCAAACTCAGACAGGCTGGCGAGCATGTGTGCCAGCGCCGGAATGTCCACCGGAGGTCGACCCCGCGCACCGAGTAACAGCGGCGCGCCCTGGATACTGCGGATCATCGCTTCGGCGTCGGTCACCCCGAACGGGCAACGTCGTAACGTCACATCCTTGAGCACTTCAACAAAAATCCCACCGAGACCGAATACCGCCACTGGTCCAAACATCGGGTCACGTTGAATGCCCATAAAACATTCCACCGCGCCACTGATGTGTCGGGCAACCAGCACCCCATCCAGACGGGCGTGTGGGGCATGCTGGCGGGCGCGCTCCATCAGAGTCGCAAAGCCCTCTCGCAAAGCCTCGGGGCCTTTAATATCGAGCAACACACCCCCGATTTCAGATTTATGCAGGATGTCCGCCGAGGCAATTTTCATGACCACCGGGTAACCGATTTGCTCGGCGTAGCGCTCAGCCTCCTCTACCTGCTTCAACACACGCTCCGGTACGCTGGCGATGCCAAATTCCGCCAGCAGCGCCTTGGAATCTGCTTCGCTCAGGGTCCCGGCGGGCAAACTCAGTGGCGTCAACGTTGGCCGCGTAGGCAAAGGACGAGCAAAGGCATCGCCCAGCCGCCCCATGGCATGTATTGCTGTGACGGCTTGGGTCGGATCCTCGAACAGGACGAACCCTTCTTTTTCATAGGGCACCACCTGCTCGGCATCCCCAATCAATGACATCACGAACAGGATGTCGGGATGGGCGTCCTTGACCTTCTTGAATTCGGCGCATAAACGCGGAGCAATGGAGGGAACGGTCCCCGCCTGACTGAAGAACGCGATCACCGATTTATAGCCGCCGTCAGTGATCAGGCTTTCGGTGAAGCTGCTGGCCAACGACAGGTCATTGAGCACATGCGCTGTGAAGTCCACCGGGTTGATCGGCGAGCAAAACGCCAGTTTTTCCTTCAAGACGGCTTGAGCGGCATCGGGCATCGGCGGCATTGGCAGGCCCAGCTCTTCCGCCGCGTCACTGACGATAATGCCGGCCCCACCGCTGATGGTGACCATGCCCAGGCTGTTGCTGACCGGGTAGATTCGCCGGGTCGCGGTATACGCCATGTTCAGCAACTCGGCGCTGCTGTCGGCGCGGATCACGGCATAGTCGCGGAGTACTGCGTCGAATACTTTGTCATCGCCCGCCAGTGATGCGGTATGGGATAACGCCGCACGTTGGCCCAAGGCGCTACGCCCGACTTTCTGCAGAATGATCGGCTTGCGTGCCTTGTGGGCAGCTTCAAGGGCGGCAATGAAGTTATCGACGTCACGCACTGATTCGGCATAGGCCATGACCACGTCAATTTCAGGGTTTTCCACCAGCCAGCCAATAGACTCGCCCAAGGTGATATCCGCTTCATTGCCGGTCGCGACCATGATCGGTGTGCCCAGCCCACGAGCACGCGACAGCCCCAGCATGTGCGCGGCATAAGCCCCCGACTGGGAAGCGATGCCGACTCGGCCCGGCAACGGAAAGCCTCGCTCAAGGCCCGAGGCAAAGCTGCCGTAGTAGCCAATGTTGGAGTTGAACACCCCGGCAGTATTAGGCCCGAGCAGTCGCATGTTCCAGCGCCGAGCCTCGGCGACGATGGCCTCCTGCAAAACAACCCCGTCGCCGCCGACCTCACTGAAACCGGAAGAAAATATCAGCGCACTGCGCGTCCCTCGCTGCCCCAGAGCCCGAACGGTGTCCAGCACTTGCGCCGCCGGCAAGGCGATGATTGCAGTGTCCGGTGTCTGTGGCAGCGCCTCGATACTGGCATAGGCCTGAATACCCTGGACTTCTTCGCGGTTAGGGTTGACCGGCATCAGCAGGCCCTGAAACGCCTGACGCAGCATGTACGAGATGGGGCGACCGCCGATGCGTGTCGGATCCGAGGACGCACCAACCACCGCCACGGAACGTGGCTGCAACAGAGACGTCAGGCTTTCGAAGCGTGACGGGACGGCGTTCGTTGCATGATTATTTTTATCTTGCATGCTGTGCACCTTATTGATTATTCGCAGGGATCAGAGCGTCGCGGCGCTGCCGAGAATGGCTGTAACCTGGCTGGACAACGTCCCTCCGTTGCCATGCAGCAAGGCGATATCGACTTTGGGCAATTGCCGCTCACCTGCATCGCCGCGGATTTGCTGGACGGCCTCGATGATCAAAAACATGCCGTACATGCCTGGATGCATGCAGGACAGCCCACCGCCATTGGTGTTGACGGCCAGTTCACCGCCAGGAGCGATACGACCGTTTTGCACAAACCGACCGCCTTCACCCTTAGGGCAAAAGCCGAGGTCTTCGAGAAACAGGAGGGTATTGATGGTGAAGGCGTCGTACAGCATTACCAGGTCGATGTCGGCGTGGGTAATACCAGCCATTTTCATCGCTCGGGGGCCACTTTCAGAGGCAGCTGTGACGGTCAGGTCGGGCATGGCGACAATCGAACGGTGCCATTGCGCACCTGCCGCACCCAGGAAATAAACCGGGTTGTTCGACGAGTCCCCTGCCCGCTCAGCGCGAACCATAATGCAGGCCCCGCCACCGTCGGTGACCAGGCAGCAATCGGCGGTGCTCAAGGGGTCGCTGAGCATTCGTGCGCTCATCACCTGATCGATGCTCAACGGACCACGGGCGCATGCCTGCGGATTGAGGTTGGCCCAGTGACGCGCCGACACGGCGACTTCCGCGAGCATTTCGCGAGTAGTTCCGTATTGATGCATGTGCCGGCTTGCCGCCAAGGCATAAGCCGAGATCGGGTGGCGCGGCTGATACGGCGTCTCGTGCCACTGCGCCTCGCTCATCGAGACCAATCGCTTGCCCGCGCTGCTCTGATTGGAGCCGTAGCAAATCAGCGCGACATTGCAAAGACCTGCTTGCAAGGCCAATGACGCTTGCAGCAGGTGCATCTGAAAACTCGAACCGCCGACATTAGTGCCGTCAAAAAACGTCGGACGGATGCCCAGGTATTCGGCCACGGATAAAGTCGGGAAGGCGTGCGAACTGCTGGCTGCAAACAGCCCGTCAATCTCAGAAAGCTGCACGCCAGCGTCCTTCAAGGCGCTGATCGTGGCCTGCCCCAACAACTCAAGGGCACTGTAGCCGGTAGCAATGCCTACGCCAGCCTGACCGATACCGATTATGGCGGTTTGCCCCCGCAGCGAACCGCTCATGGCTGCACCTGATCAATCTGCCGAAACACCACTGCCTTGACCCCATCGAGTTCGGCAATATGCGCCTGCAAACGACAACCAATCGGGGCGGTTTCGCAGTCAACAATCCGCGACATCATGCGCGGCCCCTCATCGAGGTCAACCAAGGCGATGTTGTAGGACCCGGCGCGGGAACGATTGACAGTGATCGCATACAGAGTGCCCAAGCCGCTGGCCGGTACCCATTGCAGATCAGTTTCACCACTGCCCGGCACGAGGACGCGCGGATAAAACACGTGACGGCGTGTGCTTGGACTCAATTGCAGCATGAATCGCCCCTCATCGAGGAACGCCTGATACTCTGCCTGCGGCCCTGTCGGGGCGTTGACGGATGTTTGGCTCATGGATCCTCCTGCTTATTTTTATTGATTCAGGTGCACCTTACGGCCCTGGGCGAACCTTGGAGGCGGTTCACGCTTATTTCTGGCCGTTGACTGGCGAGAATTAAAATCTAGAATACATTCACAATGGTGAATGTCAATCCGAATACTGAATATGAAAATAGAAAAAGAAAGCACCACGGCGATTGCGAGCACCCCTGTCCCCAAAGAAGTCGGCGCGGTTGTCAACGCCATCCAGATCCTCCGTCACCTCGCGCAATGCACTGAACCCGAAGGCGTAGCGGCTATCGCCAGGGCAACCGGCGTCAGCCCCAGCAGCGCCTTCAACATCTTGCGCACACTGACCCATGAACAGTGGGTCTCCTTCAATGACAGCGGCAAAACCTATCGCTTGGGACTAGGCCTTTCCGAGCTGGCAGTGAGTTTCATAGGCCACAGCTATGCAGACCTGATCCAGCCGGAACTGGAACGGCTAAGCCTCAATCACCGCATCATGGCGATACTTTGGGAAGTAACAGGTGACAACCATATTCGCGCCATAGCCCGTGCAATCCCGGCCGTCGCGCACGTTGATGTCAGCATTAACACCCGCCTGCCTGAGCTGCTGGGTGCCAGCGGGCGCTGCATTGCAGCCCTGCGCAATCTGCCCGAAGACGAGCTGCGCCGACGTTTTGCACGTCTACACTGGGAAAATCCTCCGAGCTTTGACAGCTACCTGCACGAAGCCCGTCTGACCTTACAGACCGGCTGGGCCATTGATGAAGGCAACCTGTATCGGGGCGTCAGCCTGGTCGCCAGCGCCGTCACCGACCACCACGACCAACCTCGTTTCGTGATTTCTGGCATTGGCATCAGTGCGCAGTACGACCGAGCACAGTTGGAAGCCATGGGCCAAGCCCTAAGCAGTGCATCAGCGTTTATCAGCCGAGCATTGTTTCCGGCGAAATAGCACTGATTATTCTGAATAGTAAATGGCATTCACAATTAAGTTCTGACTTCTGGCCCTGCCTGTAACAGCCAGGCGAACTGCCTGGCTCATATCCTGCCCATGGCGCGGGTCATGTCTAATCGACTGACGGGCGGGCAACGGGGCTGTACCGTTAAAGAAGCACCCGGTACGGGTGGTCCTTTAACGGCTTAAATGGAGCGCGGTTAATTCAGTTATTTGAACGCATAGGTATACGACAGGATCAGCCGGTTTTCGTCGAGGTCTCCTAGCGCATCGGAGCGCACCATAGCGTTGCGCCAGCGCATTCCGACGTTTTTCAGCGGTCCACTCTGGATGACGTAGCTCACGTCCAGATCGCGCTCCCATTCTTGGGCGTTGCTGCCCGCCACCTCAAAACCATCACCTCGCAAATAGCGCGCAAGAAAGGTCAGGCCCGGCACACCAAAGGCGGCCATGTTCACATCGTAGCGAGCTTGCCATGAGCTCTCCTGAGCGCGGGTGAAGTCGAGGATTTGCACCACGTTTGCGACGTTAGGGTCGGCATCCTGCAAGAAGGGAAGCGGTGAACGACCACGGTTATCCTGGTAGCCGACACGCCAGGTATGCCCGCCCAGATTGGCCGACAACAGCACAGAAGTCAGTCCGCTGTCGATCTTTCCTGCCCGCTGGGCTCCCGCCTCGGAGGAATCGAAGTAACCCAGGTTGCCTCCCAGCGTCCAGCTGCCAAGTGTTTGAGTGGCCAGCAGGCCGTAGTAGTTCTGCTGGTAGACATTCTCCAGTTCCGCCCGCCAAAAAGAGGCCGTCAGCTGAGGACCGAACGTATAGGCCGCACCGGCGTAATCGAAACGATCACTGCTCGCCGAATAGTTACCCGTCCTCAGGTCATCATGGTTACCGCTGGAGTTGCGATAGTTGACGCTGCGAAACTGCCCGACATCAATCATCAGATTGTCCACGTCGCTGGACGTCAGGGCGAAACCATTAAAAAACGGTGGCAACAGCCGCGCATCGCTGGACAACACTACGGGAGACTTAGGCATCAAACCACCGACCTTGAGTTCGGTTTTCGACACTTTTGCCTTGAACACCCCCGACAGATCGCTGTACTCGTCGGGCCCAGCGTTACCGAAGGCGTTAGGCAACAAACCAGTGCCCGCGCGAGCGTCTGATGAGTCCAGCTTTACCCCTAGCGCGGCGTACAGGTCCACGCCAAAGCCAATCGGACCTTCGGTGTAGCCTGATTTGGCATTGAACATGAAGCCCTGCGCCCATTCCTCGCGCTTGGACTGAGGCGCATTGTCTTGGCGAAAATCACGGTTGAAGTAGAAATTGCGCAGGCTGAGCGTGGTGCTGCTGTCGCCGAGAAAGTCAGCGTGGGCGATACAAGGAAGGGCCAGGATTGGCGCAATGCAGGTAAGTGCGCACGCGTGCGCCAGGGGAAGCTTTTGCATGGGGGTGGTTTCCGATAATTGTTTTTATTAGGTCGCCACGGCGTCGGACGCCCAGGGCAAAGCCAGCATGGGCAGCCCGTTACAGATTGGGTATTGGGATTTGCTTAAGCGGCACTTGCGCAGAGGAAAACACACACCCGCAAAGGGCTGTGGTTAAGCAGTACGAAACGCAGCCTTTTGCTAAACGAAATTGTGTGTCAGACCAACCACCGCCATGCTGGTTTGAACCTGTCGCACACGCCCATAATAAAAGGTACTAGCGTGATGAAAGACGCTTTGATCGTGTCGCCCCTTAGAACGCCCATCGGCAAATTTGGCGGTGCCCTCGCCTCGCTGACAGCCGACCACCTGGCGGCTACCGTGATTCGTACCCTGGTGAGTCGCCTGAATATTGCCCCTGACTCGCTGGATGAAGTCATTGTTTCCCAGTCTTACGCCAACAGTGAAGCGCCCTGCATGGGCCGTTATGCTGCACTGCTGGCCGACCTGCCCATCGAGGTACCGGGTTACACGCTTGACCGACGATGCGGTTCGGGCCTGCAGGCCATCGCCGATGCCGCGATGCGCATCCAGATAGGCCACGCCGAAGCTGTCATGGTCATCGGCGTCGAAAGCATGAGCAACATCGAGTACTACAGCAACGACATGCGCTGGGGCGCGCGGGCTGGCAGCGTGAAAATGCACGACCGCCTGGAACGAGGCCGTGAGCGCTCACAACCCGAGGCGCGTTTTGGTCGCATCTCGGGCATGCCGGAGACCGCTGAAAACCTGGCCCGCGATTACAATATTTCTCGTGAAGAAGCTGACCGATTCGCCGTGCGCAGCCACTTGAATGCCGCAACGGCGTGGCGCGAAGGGCGTTTTGCCGATGAGGTCATTGCCCTTGACGTGCCCCGCAAACGTGGCGCAAGCGAACGCGTGAGCATGGACGAAGGTATCCGCGCCGATGCCAGTGTAGAAAGCATGGCAAGCCTGCGCACACTGTTGCCCGACGGGGTTTGCACGGCAGGCAACTCCAGCCAGCAAAATGATGCCGCTGCCGGTTGCCTGGTGGTGTCCCGCGAATACGCAGCACGTCATAACCTGCAACCGATCGCCCGGCTGGTGGACTGGTCCTCAGCGGGCTGCGACCCGGCACGCATGGGTATCGGCCCGGTCCCTGCCGTAGCCAAACTGCTTCAACGCACAGGTCTGAGCCTGGCCGACATGGGCCTGATCGAGGTCAACGAAGCATTTGCCGCACAGGCGCTGGCGGTGTTGCGCGCCTGGGACATCCAGGATATCGAACGGGTCAATGTCAACGGTTCGGGTATTTCTTTGGGGCATCCGATTGGCGCTACCGGCCTGCGCATCATGACCACCCTGCTCCATGAAATGCGCCGACGCGGTGTGCGTTATGGTCTGGAAACCATGTGCATCGGCGGCGGCCAAGGTATGGCCGCGATCTTCGAGCGCGTTTGAGCGAGGCAGCGACATGAATTGGGTGAAGGTAAACGACCATGTGCTGCGCTATGAACTGGGCCCCACGACCGGGCCTGCGCTGGTATTGATTCATGAAATGGGCGGCGCCCTGGAGAGCTGGGACCAGGTCTGCACCCTCCTCCAAGGGAAGTTCCAGCTACTGCGCTATGACGTACGCGGCTCAGGGCTTTCGGAAAAAATTGTCGGCGAAATCGACCTCGATGCACACATCCACGATCTCGCTGCATTGCTGGACACGCTGCAGATCAAGGGTCCCCTGGCATTGGCCGGTGTTGCGGTGGGCGCAGCCATTGCCATTCGTTTCGCGGCCCTTTATCCCGAGAGAGTCAGCCACCTGATCGGATTGGCGCCTGCCTGTGGAGTGGCGCCCACAGCCCGCGAGGCCACCCTGGAGCGCGCCAACACGATTCGCCACGAAGGCTTGAAAGCACTGATCCCGGCGCTGCTGGACAAGACCTGGCCCGCGCCGTTACGGACTGACGCGGCAGCATTCGAGCGTTTCAGCCTGCGCTGGCTAAGCGCGGACCCACAAAGTTTCGCCGCTATCTTCGCCATGCTTGCGCGCATGGAGCTTGAGGATGACCTGCTGCGCTTGCCACTCCGCACACTGCTGATCGCAGGTGAATATGATGGTTTGCGCCCGATCGAGGAAATCAATCGGCTCGCGGGATTTGCCAACCATATCGAAGCGCTGCAAGTGGCCTCGGGGCATTTTATGCCCGTACAGAGCCCGCTCTGGGTCAGCGCCCTGCTTGAGCAATACATCCTTGAGGACCGTGCAGGGGCCGAAATTTATCTCGCTTTCATGGCCAACCCTGAACACCGGGTCGCCGCCAGCGGGCACGCCGCCTAGCTGAATCCTATAAGAGAAAAGAGGAAAAACACCATGATGCAGTCACGCATGATCGGCGATATCAAAGTCACCCGTATCCTGGAATACGCAGGGCCGACCCACGATCCCGCCTTCCTGTTCCCCTCTATCGACCGCAGCGTGCTCGACGAGCACCAACAACTGATGGCACCTAATCACTGGGTGCCGCACATGAATAAATTGATCGTGACAATCCAATTCTGGGTGGTCCACGCCGGCAACAACATCATCGTCGTTGACACAGGTGTCGGAAATTTCAAGCCGCGTGCGGGCATCCCCCGGATGAACATGCTTAATACCCTGGTGCGTGAATGGATGATCGCCGCTGGAGCGGCTCCGGAAAAAGTGACCCATGTCGTATTGACGCATCTGCACGCCGATCACGTCGGCTGGAACACCACATGGCAAGACGGACGCTGGGTCCCGACCTTCCCCAACGCTCGTTACTACATTCCCAAGGAAGACTTCGTGTTCTGCAAGGAAGGCAAGAATAAGGAAACTGGCGTCATCGACGTGTTTGGCGATTCGTTCTTTGACAGCGTGATGCCGATCATCGACGAAGGGCTTGGGGTAATGATTGAGCCGCCGCAGGAAATCGCCGATTGCCTGGTGGTCGAACCTGCGCCAGGACACAGCCCTGGGCAAGTGGCATTCCGCGTACGCTCTCGCGGTGAGGAAGGTCTGTTCTGTGGCGACATTTTGCACAGCCCTATTCAGATCGTGCGTCCAGACGTGAATTCCGGTTATTGCATCTGGGAAGATACGGCTCGCAAAACGCGAATGGAGTTCCTGAACCGCGCCGCTGATCGGGAAGCGCTAATCATGCCGGTGCACTTTGGCGAGCCACACTGCGGTTATATCCGGCGCCAGGGCGATGGCTTTCGCTTTGAGCCGGCGCAGTGGTAAACCCTTGGGCTAGACGCTGCCGTTCGCGCATGGACAGGGGGTGGCGACTGCCATTACCTTGGGTCATCTCTGACCAAGAAGTAAAACAATAATGGCGACCCATTTTGATATCACCGATTTCCGCCTGTTCATCAACATTGCGGAAACCAGCAGCCTGACTCGAGGCGCCGAGCGTTCGTTTCTCTCGGTGCCCGCGACCAGCAATCGCATCAAAAACCTTGAAGACAACCTGGGCATGCGCCTGCTGGAACGCTCACCTCAGGGCGTGACCCTGACCAATGCCGGCAAGACCTATTTGCAACATGCGCGAGTGATCCTCGCGCAGTTGGCATTGCTCACAGGCGATCTCCAGGAATATGCCATTGGCCTTAAGGGCCAGTTGCGATTGCTGGCCAATACCACAGCCATCACCGAATACTTGCCACCGGTCGTGGGCGAGTACTTGAAGACCCACCCGGACGTGCACATCGACATGCGCGAGCGCCTCAGCGACGACATTGTGCGCAGTATTCGCGATGGCGGTGCCGACCTCGGGATCGTGTCTGGCAGTGTCGTCACCGACGGGCTGCAAAGCGTGCCGCTGGTGTCCAGCCGCCTGATGGTTATTGCCCCGCTCGGACATCCGATATTGGCCAACAACGAGGTGTTTTTCAAAGAAGCCCTGCAATACGCCTTCGTCTCGTTACTCGAAGGCAGCGCGATCCATGTATTCCTCAGTCGGGCCGCCGCCGCGCTGCACACGCCGTTGACGATTCGCGTACAGGTGGCGAGCTCCGATGCGATTTTCCGGATGGTCGAAGCCGGTGCCGGAATCGCCATCGTACCCCAGGCCGGTTTTACCCGGCTCAAAGGCCAGCAAAACATTGGCTCGTGCGCCCTGCTCGATCCTTGGGCGGTCCGCACCTTCCAGCTGTGCGCACAGGATTTTGACGGGCTTTCGTCGTTCGCCCGAGACTTCGCCAACAGCTTGATCGACTGGTGCCACGCCTCGGACAGCGCAGCCCCGGCGGCGTGAACGGCGCTTGATGCCGCGCGATAGAACACAGAATTGCTCGCGCTACGCGAGCCTGAGAGACGGAGGCTCAAAGCCTTTGGACGGCTGACGGCAGCCTACGATTCATAATAAAAAGGAAGGCCGCATGACCCATCAACGCTGGAAACATCGTCCCGAAGGCTCGAACTGGGGGGATTTTGGCCCCGACGATCAGAAGGGCCGACTCAACCTGCTCACCGCCGACAAGGTTCTGCAGGGCATCGCCGAGGTCCGCGAAGGTCTGGCTTTCTGTTTGAGCCTGCCGCTGGACTACCCGGGCGGCAACGCCATGAACGTCAATCGCCGGCCTCCGATTCTGCGTCCCCTGCTGCGTAAAGGCGGGGTCAACATGAATTATCAGTACGACCGTATCCAGGCTGGCCGACCCGACGTGCTGAGCGACGATCTGGCCATTCTGCATTTGCAATACTCCACCCAGTGGGACGCCCTCTCTCACGTTGGCGCCCTGTTCGACGCCAACGGCGACGGCGTGGCTGAGCCGCTTTATTACAATGGCTACGCGGCGGGCATTGATATCGTCGGCCCCAGCGATATCGCCGATTGTGGCTTTGAAGGCGAAATCGCCCCGCACAGCACCTCATGCGCCCATGCCCTGGGCATCGAACGCATGGCCGAAACCTGCGTGCAAGGCCGTGGTGTGATGATCGACCTGCACCATCATTACGGCGATGCTCGTACCCATATTGGCTATGACGAATTGATGTACGTGCTCGATGCTGATCAGGTAAAGGTCGAACCTGGCGATATTGTCTGCCTGCACACCGGTTACGCCGACGCGGTGCTCGGGATGAACAAACAACCGGACACCCAGGTCCTGGACTCGCTCGGAGCGGTGCTCGACGGTAATGACCAGCGTCTGCTGCAATGGATCACTGACAGCGGATTGGTCGCTATCGCTGCCGACAATTACTCGGTGGAAATCTTTCCTAACGGGCAGGGTGATGGCTGTTGCTCTGTCATGCCGCTGCATCACCACTGCCTGTTCAAGCTGGGGGTTCACCTTGGCGAACTGTGGCACCTCACGCCTCTGGCCAACTGGTTACGCGCCCACCAGCGCAATCGTTTTCTGCTGACCGCCCCACCCTTGCGCCTGCCGGGCGCCGTGGGTGCACCGTTGAATCCTGTCGCAACAGTCTAGAGCCACTTAAGGAGCACACTTATGTCCAGAGAACGAGTACTGATTACCGGGGGCGCCTCAGGTATTGGCGCAGCGATTGTTGAGCGTTGCATTAAAGACGGCTTCGAACCGGTGATTATCGACCGCATCGGAGAAGGCCTTATTGCTGACCTTAGTAATGTGAAAGCTACCGCCCACGCGCTAGAAGAAGCGCTTGCTGGCGGCCCTATCACCCGGCTGGTCAACAACGTCGGCATGGTCTGCCCCAACAGCGCGCAAGAGCAAAGCCTTGAGGAGCTGGAGCAGGTATGGGCGCTCAACCTGCGCTGCTCGCTGCAGTGCATGCAGGCCCTATTGCCCGGCATGAAACAGGCTGGCTTCGGGCGCATCCTCAACATGTCTTCTCGCGCAGCCTTAGGCAAAGAGCTACGCAGCGCCTATGCCGCGACCAAGGCCGGATTATTGGGTATGACCCGGGTCTGGTCGCTGGAGCTGGGCCGCTTTGGTATCACGGCCAACGCTATTGGCCCTGGCCCCATCCGCACTGAATTGTTCGAGCGCGCCAATCCACCCGACAGCCCTCGCACGCAGGCCATCATCGATTCGATTCCAGTCAAGCGCTTAGGCATGCCGGACGATATCGCCCAGGCTGCCGCGTTTTTTCTAGACACCCGAAGTGGCTTTGTGACCGGTCAAGTGCTGTACGTCTGCGGCGGAATGACGGTCGGCGTTGCAGGCGTTTAAAGCCCTCGTCGAACGGCTGTTAATCACTGGTTAATCAAGCCTTCCGAAGACCGAAATTGTGACTGCTGGCCGCCTTGGGCAAGCTGATCAAACCAGGAAATCGAAGCGTCCAGGCCACGCACCCGACGCCTCGACTGCCTGGATCCCGCCTTTATCCCGACGTTGGACGATAACGGTGGAAGATCTCAAAACAAGGACTTATCCATGATCGACAAGCTTTCCAACAGCGTACAGGCGGCTCTGGCTGATATTCCCGATGGGGCCACCATCGCCGTGGGCGGTTTCGGCGGTGCGGGTATGCCCGACGACTTGATTGAGGCGCTGATCAACCAGGGCGCTCGCAACCTTACGCTCGTCAGCAATAACGCGGGCCAGGGAGATACCGGCCTTGCTGCATTGCTCAAGGCTGGGCGGGTTCGCAGGATTCTCTGTTCCTATCCACGCATGACCGGTTCCCACGTTTTCGAAACCCTGTATCGCGCTGGAAAAATCGAACTGGAAATAGTACCCCAAGGCAACCTGGCCGAGCGCTTACGCGCCGCTGGCTGCGGTATCGGCGCGTTTTATACGCCCACCGGCTTTGGCACGTTGCTGGCTGAAGGCAAGGAAACCCGCACTATAAAGGGCCGTGATTATGTTCTTGAGTATCCGATCCACGTGGATTACGCCTTGATCAAGGCCGAGGCAGGTGATCGTTGGGGCAACCTGGTGTATCGCAAGACAGCACGTAACTTCGGCCCGGTCATGGCCATGGCGGCAAAAAACACAATTGCCTCCATCGAGCGCTTCTGTGAACTGGGCGAATTGGACCCCGAGACCATCGTAACGCCGGGGATCTTCGTTAAGCACCTGGTGCTGCGCCGCGACCCGACCGATGAACCAGCGACACTTCTAAATCAAGCGGGATGATTGGTATGGACAAGAATGTACGCATTGCCATGGCGCAGCGAGTCGCCCGAGACATCACCGAAGGCTCTTACGTCAACCTTGGAATTGGCTTGCCGACCTTGGTAGCAAACTATCTACCGTTGGATAAAGACTTCTTCCTGCACAGTGAAAATGGCGTGCTGGGACGCTGGCAGGCTGCCGCGCCAGGCGAAGAAGACTGGGACATGATCAACGCGGGTAAAGAACCCATCGAGCTCGCCCCTGGCGGTGCTTTTTTCCACCATGCCGACTCCTTCGGGATGATGCGCGGTGGGCATCTGGATGTCTGCGTATTGGGCGCATTCCAAGTGTCGGCCACAGGCGATCTGGCCAACTGGCACACCGGCGCACCGGATGCGATTCCGGCAGTGGGTGGCGCAATGGACCTGGCCATCGGCGCCAAGCGGGTCTTCGTCATGATGGAACACCTGGGCAAAGACGGTCGCAGCAAGTTACTGCCAGCATGCACCTATCCATTGACCGGGCTGGGTTGCGTGAGCCGTGTTTACACCGACCTGGCAACGATGGATATCACCGCCAACGGCGTAAAAGTGCTCGAGTTGATCGGTGACATCACGCCACAGGCATTACAGGACATGACACAAGTGCCGCTGGACTTCAGCGCGGTGCTCCTGCCCGTGAAAAAGTCATCGACCCACAGCGCACTAGCGGCCCTAAGCAAATGAACAGCGAGCGCCGCTGGGACCAGCGTGATCTCACCGAATTGCTGACCCTGGAACCGGCGGGCCAGCACAACTGGCGCAGCTATGCCTATGACACCAATGCCAACGGTCGGGTCTATGGTGGCCAGTTGCTGGGGCAGGCGTTGTGGGCTGCGGCGCAGACGGCGAACGGACGCAGCCCCAGCATGCTGCAAATGACGTTTTTGCAAGGCGCGCGCCCACAAGACACTATCGAATTCAGCGTTGAGGCGCTCCAGGACGGGCGGCGCCTTTCCTCCCGCCACGTCTATGGTGTCCAGGGTACCGGCCTGGTGCTCAGCGCCAACGCCAGCTTTCAAGTGGCACAGTCCGAACCCGGTGACCCGCACCGACTGCCGCAACAAATGCCTGCACCGGAAGATCTGCCGACCCTCGCTGAATTAGCAGCGCGTTACCCGCTGGACAGCGAGGCCGTGCAACTGCGTTTCAGCGCCCGGCCGGTACTCGATATCCGGCCGATTCACCCACACGATCATTTTGAACGCCCCGCCGACCGACGAGACATCGCTTATTGGGTGCGCTTGAACCAGCCTCTTGCGGCCGAAGGCTGCCTGCACCACGCGGCGCTGGCGTACCTGTCTGACTGTTGGCTGAACGCCAGCCTGGCACCCGGGCAAGGGATGCTTGACCTCTGGCAAAACCATTACGTCAGCAATCTCAACCACACGCTGTGGTTTCACAGCCTGGAGATCGACGTCAATGAGTGGTTGTTGTTCGTCAACGATGCGGTGCGCAGTCTGTCCGGTCGAGGGCTGACCATGACTCACATCTACCAGCGAGACGGCCGTCTGGTCGCCAGCATGGCCCAGGATTTATTGATTTCACCGCGCGATGCCTGAGCTTTAGTCTGGTTGGAAGGCTGGGTTTTGCAAAGGCAAATGGGCACCACGCGTTAACTGCTGCACTCTGGATCACGGCCTCATAAGCCCAAGGTCCCTCCAATAAAAAGTCCAATAACAAGAAGGACGGCGATATGTTCGAATGGTACAAAACCGGCTCATCACAAGAACGCAAAACGTTCTGGGCATGCTTTTCAGGCTGGGCGCTGGATACCTACGACGCCCAGATGTTCAGCTTTCTGTTGCCGACCCTCATGGCGGTCTGGCAGATATCCAAGGGCGAGGCCGGGATCCTCGGCACCGCCGCACTGCTCTCTGCCGCACTGGGCGGTTGGGCCGCGGGTATCCTCAGCGACCGCTACGGCCGGGTGCGCATTCTGATTTTCACCATTTGCTGGTTCACCGTCTTCGGGGTACTGGCAGGCTTTACTCAATCCTTCGAACAAATGCTGGTCGTGCGTACCTTGCAAGGCCTGGGCTTCGGTGGTGAGTGGGCAGTGGGTGCTGCACTGATGGCCGAAGTCATTCGTCCCGAACATCGCGGCAAGGCTTTAGGCTTCGTACAGAGCGGGTTCTCGGTGGGCTGGGCACTGTCTGCGGTGGTGATGACCGCTCTACTCGCTTACTTGCCGCCGGAGATGGCGTGGCGTGTCGCATTTTGGGTGGGGATCATTCCAGCCACGTTCGTGCTGTTTATTCGCCGCAACGTCAAGGACGCCGAAATCTTCAAGGAAGCCAAGGCCGCGAGTAATGAGAAGGCCTCGATCCTCTCCGCTTTCCGCCCTTCCGTGATCCGACTGACCCTGTTAGGCGCGCTGTTAGTGACGGGGCTGCAGGCCGCCGCCTACACCATCATGGCGTGGCTGCCAACGCTGATGGTGCAGGTCCGAGGGCTGAAGCCAGGTCCAGTCGTCATCACGATGCTGATCATGTGCGCAGGTGCGTTCGCCGGTTTCGTACTCACCGCGTACCTCTCCGATCGCTTCGGTCGTCGGCCTGCGCTGCTGGTCTTCTGCCTGGGCGCATGGATATTCACCGTGGTTTATATGCTCGTGCCGATGAGCCCCACCGTATTGATGCTGATGAGCTTTCCTGTCGGCGCCTTCGCCACGGGCATCTTCGCCGTCGTCGGTCCCTTCCTCAGCGAGCTGTTCCCTACCCACATACGCACCACTTGCATGGGCTTCTCCTACAACCTGGGTAAATCCCTGGGTGCGTTGTCCATCGCAGGCGTCGGGGTTCTGTCTGAGCGTTTTGGCCTGGCTGAAGCGATAGGCGGCTTTTGCCTGGTCGCCTACGCCTTGGCAATTATCGCCGTGTTGCTGCTGCCAGAGACCCGCGGTGTGCGTCTGGAAGATATCGACGCCAATCTGGGTCACAACCTAGACGATCACGATGCCAGGGTTGCCGACCCTACCTTGATCAACAACAAAATCTAATTGGAGTAGAACCCATGCTTTATCACGTAAAAATGGACGTAAACATTCCTCGCGATATCCCTGCCGACACAGTGGAGGCGATCAAAATTGCCGAGAAGAAACGCGCCACCGAGCTTCAAGAAGCAGGGAAATGGCCGCATCTGTGGCGAATAGTCGGGCAATATTCGAACATCAGCATCCTCGACGTGGCCAGCAACGACGAACTGCATGAGCTGCTGTCCAGCCTGCCACTGTTCCCGTACATGACCCTCCAGGTCACGCCCTTGGCCAAGCACCCCTCCTCAATCGTCTGAAGACCACGGCGGCCTTCGCGCCGCCGCTTCTCCCTACCTTTTATTGGCGCTTTGGCTACCCAACCAGTAGCTGCGGCTGACTGTTGCCGAGAATTCCCAGATGCCACAGCTCTTGCACCTCGAATCGCTGGACCTGGCCGCACTGATTCAACCTGGTGACACGGTGATGTGGGGCCAAGCCAACGCCGAGCCCCTGCCATTGACGCAGGCATTAATGGCCCAGCGGAAAAAAATTGGCAGGTTCCGGGTGATGTTAGGGATCTCCAACAGCCCGACCTGTATGCCCGAGCACACCGATCACGTGGATTTCATCGCTTATTGCGGCGCGGGAGCCAACCGCGAGCTGGCTAACGCCGGTTTGCTGGAGGTGATGCCCAGCCACTATTCCGACCTACCGGACCTGATCAGCAGCGGCGCTTTGCGTATCGATGTGTTGATGCTGCAACTGGCGCCCGCCAATGCCGAGGGCCGCTACAGCCTGAGCCTGGCCAACGAGTATTTACTGCCAGCACTCGACAGCGCTCGCCTGGTGATTGCAGAAATCAATGCTCGGGCCCCCTGGACTTACGGCGACCGGACCTTGAGCGACGATGACTTGGACGCCATCCTGTTCACCGATCGGGCGCCCATGGAAAATCCGGCCAGCCCTGTCCGGGAAGTCGATCAGCGCATCGCCAGGCATATCGCCGGACTGATCGAGGATGGCGCCACCCTGCAAATGGGCATCGGTGCCATACCCGACGCCGTCTTGAGTGCATTAGGCGAACATCGCCATTTGGGCGTGCATTCAGGCAGCCTTGGCGATGGTGTGGCACGCCTGATGCTAAGCGGTGTTATCACCAACCAGCGCAAGACGATCGACCGAGGCATCAGCGTAGGTGGCATTCTCATGGGAAGCAGCCTGCTTCATGACTATGCTCACCACAACCCGGCCATTCAATTACGCTCGACACGCTATACCCACGATGCGCACATCCTTGAGAGCATCGACAAACTGGTAGCGATCAACTCAGCCGTCGAAGTCGACCTGACCGGTCAGATTAATTCGGAGTTGGCCGCAGGCAGCTACGTCGGCGCCATCGGCGGAGCGGTCGACTTTATCCGTGGCGCACGGCGCTCTAAAGGCGGATTGCCCATTATCGCGCTGCCGTCTACCGCGGGCAGCCATAGCAGAATCGTGGCGAGGTTAAACGGACCGGTAACCATCGCACGTAGTGACGCGGTCATTGTCGTCACCGAGTACGGCGTAGCCGATCTGCGCGGCATGACTCTCAATCAGCGAATCACAAAATTGCTGGACATCGCCCATCCTGAACACAGGGCTGCACTTCAGGCGCAACTTGATGATTTCACTGGCGTGGCTCCAAGGGATCAGTCTTCAGCGAAAACGTGACGGCTCAACGCCACTAAACACTTGGATATTTGTCGCAAGCCTTGAGCCGTTCTTTCTATTGCGGCCATCCTTTAAACGTAACAGGCAAGCTGCAGGGGACGTTAAGGCCTTGGCATATATATGCCTGCCCTGCGAGCTTTTGCTTAGGTTCGAGACTTCCCAGCCAGAATGGCAACGCCAACAATGCCAACACAAGTAACGTCAGAATTATTTTTTTTATGTTCATCCCTTACCTCGAGTCCCTTGCTTGCGAGCGTAAAGTGCTGCGCAAAGCCCTGCGTTGCCAGTGCGCAGCACTATTAGGTCGTAATGGTGCATATCCGTTCCTGGTCTATCTGCTTGTGCTGCAGGAAGGTACGTCATCCTTGCTCGATGCCCCTCTGCACAGAAGCGCACAGGGAGGCTTGAGCGGCACTGTTCAGGCGCGTGCTTAGTGCTTGAGGAAGTCGATGACGAGACGGTTGAACGCAGGGGCATGTTCCCACTGTGCCCAGTGCCCGCATTTACTGAAGACGTGCAGACGCGAGTCGGGAATTCCGTTGAGCAGCTTCAGACTCCAGTCGATAGGTACAAAACGGTCGTCGCGGCCCCAGGTGATCAGGGTTTTGGCCTTGATATCGGGCAAGTTGTCGGTGAAGTCACCCATCTGGAACTTGCTCAGATCGATACTCTTCAGGAAGTTTTCCAGGTGATTCGGTTTATCCAGAATGCTCTTGAGGCGCAGGCCAATCAGTTCTTCGGTGAGAGCGCTCGAATCGTAGACAAAAACATTGAGCATTTTTTTCAGGTTGTGCAGGGTCGGTTCCCGGTAAACATCGAACAGCAGCTTGATGCCCTCCATCGGCAGCGGCGTGAAAATACTGGTACGGCCCACGCCGCCCGCTCCCATGAGGATCATTTTGTCCAGGCGCTCCGGTGAGGCCACGGCAAAACCCAGTGCGGTGCCGCCGCCCATGGAGTTGCCAACCAGGTGTGCCTTATCGATATCCAACCCATCCATCAGCGCTTTTACCGCACGGGCATTGATCACAAAACGTGGCTCGGCAGTGACCAAGGGGTCGGATTTACCAAACCCAGGGCAGTCCATGAGAATGACCCGGTAACCGGCGTCGACGAAATCGTCCACGTTGCGATGGAAGTTGGCCCAGCCCGTTGCCCCGGCGCCAGAGCCGTGGATCATGATGACGGTTTCGCCCTCGCCGGCTTCGTTGTAGTGGATGTTCCACTCGGGGGTTTGTACGAACTTGCTGGTGGAGGCTTCAGTAAATGTGCTCATTCTTATTTTCCTATTATTGATGCAGGATTCAGAGGGAAACGCTGTTACGTAGATCGAGAGCGACGTCGACGATCATGTCTTCCTGGCCACCGACCATCCGGCGTTTACCCAACTCGACGAGGATGTCCAGGGTCTTGAGGCCGTACTTGGCGGCAGCGACTTCGGCGTGGCGCAGGAAGCTCGAATAGACCCCGGCGTAACCCAGCGCCAAGGTCTCGCGATCAACCCGCACCGGACGGTCCTGCAACGGACGCACGATGTCATCGGCGGCGTCCATCAGCGTGTAGAGGTCGGTGCCGTGATTCCAGCCCAGGCGTTCGGCCGCCGCAATGAACACTTCCAGCGGCGCATTGCCCGCGCCGGCGCCCATGCCGGCGAGGCTGGCGTCGATCCGGTCGCAACCTTCCTCAACGGCAGTGATCGAGTTGGCCACCCCCAGGCTGAGGTTGTGGTGGGCGTGCATACCGGTTTCGGTTTCTGGCTTGAGCACAGCCTTGAACGCACGGAAACGGTCGCGGATGTCCTGCATGTTCATCGCCCCACCGGAGTCGGCCATGTACACGCAGGTCGCGCCATAGCTTTCCATCAGCTTGGCCTGCGCGGCCAACTGCTCGGCGGGGATCATGTGGCTCATCATCAGGAAACCGACGGTGTCCATGCCCAGTTCGCGGGCGTATTCGATGTGCTGTTTCGAGACGTCCGCTTCGGTGCAATGGGTGGCGATCCGCACCACACGAGCACCGGCGTTGTAGGCCGCTTTCAGGTCGTGCACGGTGCCGATACCGGGCAGCAACAACGTGGTGATCTTGGCGTGGCTGATCACGTCGGCCGCCGCTTCGATCCACTCCAGATCGGTGTGCGCCGCGAAGCCGTAGTTGAAGCTCGAACCCTGCAGACCGTCACCGTGGGCGACTTCGATCGCGTCGACCTTGGCTTTGTCCAGTGCACGGGCAATGTCCTGCACGTTCTGGATCGAGTATTGGTGGCGGATGGCATGGCTGCCGTCGCGCAGGGTGACATCGGAGATGTACAGTTTTTTACCGGGATTAAAACTCATGGCGCTTCTCCTTAGGCGTTCAGCATCGACAGCGCCATGCGCTCGGCGGTGGCCAAGGCAGCGGAGGTCATGATGTCGAGGTTGCCGGCGTAGGCTGGCAGGTAATGGGCGGCGCCTTCGACCTCGAGGAAGATCGAGGTCTTGAGGCCCGAGAACGTGCCCAGGCCCGGAATCTTCAGCGGTGCGTCTTCAGGAATGACGTCGAACTGCACCTTTTGCTTGAGTCGATATCCCGGTACATAGGCTTCTACCGCGGCGGCCATCTCTTCGATGGACGCTTCGATCTCAGCCTGGTCGGCGGCTTCGGACAGCACGAACACCGTGTCGCGCATCATCAATGGCGGCTCGGCCGGGTTCATCACGATGATCGCTTTGCCCTTGGCTGCGCCGCCGATGACTTCGATGGCCTTGGAGGTGGTTTCGGTGAACTCGTCAATGTTGGCGCGCGTGCCGGGACCGGCAGATTTACTGGCAATCGAGGCAACGATTTCGGCGTAATGCACCTTGGCGATACGCGAGACCGCCGCGACCATCGGGATGGTCGCCTGGCCACCACAGGTGACCATGTTCACGTTGAGCTGATCGAGGTTCTGTTCCAGGTTGACCACCGGCACGCAGTACGGACCGATGGCTGCTGGGGTCAGGTCAATCAGGCGGATGCCGGGTTTGATCGAGCGCAGAAGCGCGTCGTTCTTCACGTGGGCACCGGCCGAGGTGGCATCGAACACGAAGTCGATGTCCTTGAATACGTCCATGCGGGTCAGGCCTGCAACGCCTTCATGGGTGATGGCCACGCCCATGCGCTGCGCGCGGGCCAGGCCATCGGAAGTGGGGTCGATGCCGACCATGACCGCCATTTCCAGGTGCTTGGCGTTGCGCAGAATCTTGATCATCAGGTCAGTGCCGATGTTGCCGGAACCAACGATGGCGACTTTGAGTTTATTCATTGTGTTTGCCTCAGGCTTAAACGAAACGCACAGAACAGCCGCCGATTCCGGCGATGCTGACCCGCAAGTTGTCTCCGGCAACGACCGGCACCATGGCCGACAGCGCACCGGATAAAATCACCTCACCTGCCTTGAGGCTCATGCCCAGCTCACCGAGGGTGTTGGCCAGCCAGGCCACGGCAATGGCTGGCGAGCCCATGGTCGCAGCGCCAGCGCCAGTCCCAACCACCTGGCCGTTCTTCTCCAACACCATCCCCGTGGTGTACAGGTCCAGCTGGCGTGGATCGACCAGCCGGTCTCCGAGCACGAACACACCACAGGAGGCGTTGTCGGCAACCGTGTCCTGGATTTTGATTTGCCAGTTGCGAACCCGTGAGTCGACGATTTCAAAGCAGGCCATCACCCCCTCGGTTGCCCGCAGAACATCGGCCACCGTGACGCCGGGCCCAGCCAGATCGTGCTTGAGGACGAAAGCAATTTCGCCTTCGGCCTTGGGCTGAATCAATGTAGACATGTCCACCGCATCGCCCTGATTGACCACCATACGGTCGGTCAACTGGCCGAAATCAGGCTGACCGACACCGAGCATGTCCATCACTGCCTTGCTGGTGACACCGATTTTTTTGCCGATGATCCGCTCGCCCTGTTCCAGTCTCCGGGCCATCAGGCGTTGCTGAATGGCGTAAGCATGAGCCAGGGTCAAATGCGGGTAGCGCTCGGTCAAAGGGGCAATCGCCTCAACCGATTTCAGTGCATGAAACAGCTCGTCACCCAGTGCATCAATATTGATGAAGGTATCGGTCACAGTCAGGTCCTCCTGCGAGTTAAAAGGAATAGGCGTCATGGGGCTTCAGCCGATCGAATGGCGTCGTATCCGGCAGTGGCGCAGCCGGCGTCTTGTTCTTCACTGGCGCCGGATACTCCAATTGCCCCCAGCAACCTGGAGCCGAGCATTAGCGGAAACGCTCCACCCATAGGCACCATCCTGGGTCGGGAGATCAGGCATTGACGTACGTGCTCGTCGGCGTGCCTCATCAGGTTGGCCAAGGCACACGTGGGCATCGAGAAGGACACGGCGGTCCAGGCCTTGTCCTGTGCGATATCGATCGAATGCAGCGATGCGCCTGGAATGCGTGAGAACCCCAGTAAATGCCCGCCGGCATCAACCACCGCGACACTGACCTGGAGCCCTTTTTCCTGGGCATACAACAGCGCTGCGGCAATGGCCCGGTCGACCATTGGCAGGCTCAGCGGGTCAGCCAGGCAGAAATCATCGACAGTGAACGACGAGTTCATACAAGCACCTCGCTGGCTTCAACTACGGTGCTCGCTGACTTCGGTTTGAGAAGGAAGCACGCCAGCGCCGGAATCAGCACCAGTGCCACGAGCATGTTGCAGAGGAACATGAAGGTCAGCAGGATGCCCATGTCCGCCTGGAACTTGATGGGCGAGAAAATCCAGGTGACCACGCCCAGGGACAAGGTGATGCCGGTGAACACCACCACGCGACCGGTGAACATCAGCGCTTGATAATAGGCCTGGGACAGACTCGCCCCGCACTTGAGCCAGAACAGCGTTACGCTGAGGATATAAAGCGCATAGTCGACGCCAATGCCGACCCCCAGCGCCACCACCGGCAGCGTGGCAACCTTAAGTCCCATGTCGAGTTTGACCATCAACGCTTCGGCCAGCACCGAGGTAAGAACCAGCGGCACGATGGCGCAGACCACCGCACGCCAGGAGCGGAAGGCAATAAAACACAACAGCGTTACAGCCAGGTAGACCCCCAACAACATCCGCCCATTGGCTTGTTTGACCACGATATTGGTGGCGCTCTCGATCCCGGCATTGCCTGCTGCCAGCAGGAAACTGGCCGCGTTGTCGTTGTGCCGGGCGGCAAACCGCTCAGTCACTTCCACCACCGAGACCAAGGTGTCCGCTTTGTGATCTTTGAGGTAGACATACACCGACAGCAGATCGCAGGTCGCATTGAACAGCTCGCGCGGCGAGCGAACGGCAGCGGAGTTGATCGTCGACTGATTGGGCAACAGCTCATCCCACTTCAGATTGCCCTCATTCATACCGACGTTGACCTTACGCGCCAGCCCGGCAATGGAGTTGGTGCCTTCGACACCCGGCAGTTGCCGCAAGCGCCATTCCAACTCCTCGACCTTGCGCAGGGTGCCGTAGTCGACGCACTGCCCGGCAGGTGTTTCGACCATGACCACGAACACGTCACTGCTGGCCTGGTAATGATTGATGATGAAACCGTTATCCTGGTTGTAACGCGAGTCGGCCCGCAGCTCCGGCGCACCTGGATCAAGGTCGCCGACCTTGAGTTGCTCGCTGGTTTTAAAGGCAAACAGTCCCACAACGACGGCCACAAAAAGCGCCAGAATTGCGGTACGTGGCTGGGTGAATCGAACGAGCAGACGCATCATCAATGGCGTGCGCCCGCCCACCTGCTCCATGTCACTTTCGTTCTTCAGGCTACGCTGCGCCGCTTTGGTCGACACCCCGGTGAAAGACAGCGTGATCGGCAACAGAGCCAGGTTGGTAAAGACCAGAATGCCGACACCCACACTGGCGATGATCGCGAGTTCCTGAATGACCGGCACGTCGACGATGGTCAGCACGGCAAAACCGACGACGTCCGCCAGCAACGCAGTCATGCCCGCGGCAAACAGTCGACGGAAGGTGTAGCGGGCAGCAATCAAACGATGAGTACCACGCCCGATGTCCTGCATGATGCCGTTCATTTTCTGCGCGCCATGACTGACGCCGATGGCATAGACCAGAAACGGTATCAGGATCGAATACGGGTTCAGCTCATAGCCCAACAACGGCAACATACCGAGTAACCACACCACTCCGACCAGGGTGCACGCCTGCACCATCAGCGTGCTGCGCCAGCAACGCGTGAAGTAGTAGAGAATGCTCGACGTAATCAACACCGCGACGGCAAAGAAACCCAGCACTGCATACAAGCCAGAGATCAGGTCGCCCATGACCTTTGCGAAACCAATGATATGGATGTCAACGCCCTTGGCCGCATAACGACTGCGAATGTCCTCCAGCGCATCGGAGAGCTTCTTGTAATCGAGTGCCTGACCGGTTTTCGGATTGATATCCAGCAAGGGCATCTGAACGATGGTCGAGCGCAGATCACGAGCGACCAACTGACCGATTTCGCCAGAGCGTTCGACATTGGCACGTAAAACCTCAAGGCTCTTTTTACTGCCATCAAAGCTGTCCTGAACCACCGGACCGCCATCGAAGCCCTCCTCGGTAACGCCCTGCCAACGGGTCAGGGGCGTCCACAACGAGCGCATGAACGCTCGGTCAACACCGGGCACCAGGTACAGGTCGTCATTGATCTGGCGCAGGGTGTCCATGTATTCGGCGCTATAAATAGTGCCTTCGCCCTGCACCGCGACCGCTACGCGCAGGGTGTTAGCCGAGCCCTTGAGATCATCCGCGTGTTTCAAGTAGTTGAGAATGAACTTATGGTTCGCAGGGATGGTTTTGAGGAAGCTGGCGTTTAGCCGCACCTGAGTCGCCGACAGGCTGAAAAAGGCCGTTAACAGCAAACAGAACACCACGACCGTCAACCGGTGATTGAACAGCAGACGCTCAAGGCGATTGCCCGAGGACGTGTTGAAGTCCTCAAGCCTGGCGATGGTCGGAAAGCCATCTGAAGAAGTGCCGATACCCATTTTATTAACCCCTTACAGGTTTACCGACTCAAGGAAAGAGTGTCTGGCGTGAAGAAAGAAATCCCGTTCATACCCACTGCGACGGCCCCACCCTGAGCCGATGCCTGGAGCGCGAGAAACGGAAACTGCTGGGTCGGCAGCACACGGCCGAAGCTTCGGCCATCATCACGGCTGAGCCAGCCCACTCCAGACTCGTCCACCAGCAGGATCGAGCCATCGACTAACGCAGTCCCCGCTGTCAGGCTCTGGCGGGTGTCCACACGCACTCGCGTCCAGGTCCCGCCGGCATCGGTCGAACGGAACAGGTGGCCGCGCAAGCCGAATGCCAAAAGGCTGTTTTGGGGGCTGACCACCAAGCCGAAGAAGCTCCCCACATAGGGTTCACCCAGCGACTTGAAATCACGCGCATCTTTGCTCATGCGGTACAAACCACCTTGTTCGCCGGCCAGATAGACCTTGTCACCCAAGGTGCGCGCAACATTGATATGGCGCTGAGCGGAGCCATCGAGGAGCGCCAGGGAGGGCGACCAACTGCGGCCACCGTCTGCGGTGGAGAAACCAAGACCGTAAGCACCTACGACGAGTGCGTGATCCTTGTCGAAACACTGGATATCGAGGAAGGGTTTATCCGCGCCATCTGTCACCAGATTTCGCGCGTTCTGCAGACTTGCTGCATTTTTTTCATCACTGGCCTCAAGGATCGCTTGTGCGGCTTTGATGCCATCCAGTTGCGCGGCCCAGCTCTTGCCAGCGTCGTCACTTTTGAGGATCACGCCTCGATGGCCAACTGCCCAGCCTGTGTTGCGGTCGGCGAAGCACACCCCGGTGAGCGTCACACTGACCGGAACATGAGCCTGCTGCCAGCTCTGCCCCTGGTCATCCGAATAAAGGATATGCCCACGCACGCCGACTGCTATCAAGCGGTCGCCGGCCTGAGTGATGGCACTGAGCATGGAGCGCTGCGCAAGCGCTGAAACCGGCGAACGTTGTTGGAGCGTATCCTGCACATTTTTGAGCACTGGGGCGCTGGCTGCCAGCTCATCAGCACACGCCAGACCGCCCCCACCCAGCAGGCACATCAAGAACAACCAACGGGTAAACCTTATTATTTTCACGGTGCAACCTCCGTTCCCACAAACAACCCGACACTCTGCCTGCCCTGACAGTAAGGGCAGGCAGCAACCGCCATCAGCGCTTAACGAGCACTTTGGTTGGTCAGTGATTCCGGCGAGAAGAAGCTTTCACGACGACGCTCGGCAGTGCTGTATTGATCATTGCCAGCATCACCCAAGGCGCAGTTGTAAACCCAAGCCTTAGTCCGGTGGTCATGGAAAAAACTGGTGCAGTAGTTGACGGTGGCCGGGATGTCCGGTGCAGCAAACGGGGTGGTCATCGAGGTACGCCACAGCGTGCCTTCGGCGTCCCAGCCATCCATAATCGCCGAGCCCCAGTTATCTTCGTCGTAGTAATAGACACGCTTGGGTACGGCGTGACGCTTGCCCGGCTTGAGCGTCGATTCAACCACCCAGACACGGTGCAACTCCCAGCGCATCATGTCCGGTTTGGCGTGCCGTGGCCCCATCACGTCCTGATCGCTGTGGGCCAGCAACTTGTTGTCGTTGTAGGGAATGTACATTTCTTTCTTGCCCAGCAACTTCCAGTCATAACGCTCGGGAGAGCCCACGCCACCGAAGTTCTCATCGATGAAATTCACCCCCGAGGCAACAACGTTAGGCGTATCGAAGTTGATGCTTGGCGCGCGTCGAACACGACGTTGGCCAGCCAGGTATTGCCAGAGTGTGCGGCCTTTGACGTAGTCAAAACCGCTGTGCAGCATCAGTGCCTCACCGGCGCGAAAGGCAGGGGCGTTGGTCACCTGAATGGCCAGCATGTATTCAGGATCGGGCACGGTCGCTGCCGAGCCTTCTTTGTAGTAATAGGGGTACTGCGCCTCATCGACTGCCGAGGTGGCCAGCACTTGCTTACCATCGGCAGTGGTGGTCCATACCTTGTATTTGCTGTGAGTCGACTCCCCGCGCCACAGTGACAGATGGTTCCAATGCACCTCTAGTCCCGACTGCGGGACCGGGAACGGCACGCCGCCATAAGCGCCCTTGACGATCAAACCGTCGCCCTCAAGCTTGGCCTCGGTCGCGTTTTTAAAGGTGTTGTCATAGATCCATTGCGGCGCGGCCGCAGTACGGCGGGTCGGATAGACATCGATACGGAACGTCTGCGGATTGTCCTTGAACAGTTGCTTGACGCCGTCGGCCAACTTATCGGCGTACTGCGGCATGTTGCTCGCAGTAATACTGAACAACGGTTTGTCGGCCGCAAACGGATCGACATTGCGATGCCCGTTCTGAAACCCTGCCGGGATTTGAGTAAAACCACCGGTCCAGGCCGGAATGCTGCCGTCGGCATTGGCTGCACGCTCGGCGCCCATGGGCGTGAGTTTGCCTTTCAGCGCATCAGCCTCCTGCGGGCTGACTGCGGCGTGGGCCACATCGAGGCACAGAGCCAAAAGCGAGAAGCAGGCCAGCCGATTTATTGTTTTATTCGTGTACATGTTCAACCCCTTAAAAGGTTTGCGATACGCTGAATGCAACGAAGTCGCGGTCGGCATTGGTCTGCTTATAGGTTTTGATACCGTTGATATTTATCGGCGCCGAAGAACCGTAGAAACCGTTGTAGGTGAGCGAAACCGTCAGCGACTTCAAATACTCGGCAGAGAGACCAATGTTGTAATCGCCACCCTTGGCCTGGCTGAAACCACCTACGGCAGAAGAACGTCCATCGATGCCATAGCTGAAGCCCATGGGCACGGACAAGTCGGTGCCATCGAACACCTGGAAGTAGGTCGGCGTGAACGCCCAGCGCATCGCCAAGGCATCACGGGTACTGTTCGGGTCGAGAGCATCAGGATTGCTTGTAATGCTCAGGGTCCGGTTCCAGGCCAGCTCGCCAAGCAAGGTCGCGGTATCCCAGAACGTATCGGTGGGCAGGACATTGATCACGTTGATCTGCGCATGAGCGGTATTACCCACCGCATACAGCCGGTTGTGATCGTTATCGCCATTGCCCGTCAGGTCGACCAGGGTCAGGCTGACCAAAGGTGCATTGCGGCGAATGGACGCTTCGAAGCCAAAGTTGGCGTTGCCGATACCACGGTTGGCGCTGAAGCCGTAAGCCTTGATGTCCTCCGGGTAAACCAGCATGTATTCGCCAATTTTGTCTGCGGGCTCGCCTGCTCCGACACCGACGCCAGGACGAACCTGAACCTGAAAGTTCTTGTCGTGATAGCGAATCGCATAGAAGCCAAAATCGGTGTCCAGCTCCTCGGAGCGGTAACGCAGTTGCAGGCCACCTTGGCCGGAATCACGCGCTTTGACATCCCGGCCCCTGTAGAAGGAAGCCACGGGGCCTAGGCCCGGCTGGGTCGCCACAACAATCCGCTCGCCGCCTTCATCCAACAGATCAGCCGGGCTGAAGTAACTGCCAGCGGCTGGAATACGGTTGGCCTCCCATCGAAACTGGTAATAACCGCCCACGGAGACAGTGGGTGTCAGTTGCAATTGGGTGGAGAATTGCTGAACCGGCCGACCGAGTTCCTTGAACTGGGTGTTCGGCACCGAAAGCGCCTTCACTGCATCAATCGGTTGCTGTCCGACAGCAATACCGTTGTTGCCAAAAAACAGGCTTTCGCCATACACCAACGCGTGCTTACCAAGTCGGGCAACCCCCCACATCTCGTCGCCCATGGTGAAGTCGCTGTAGACAAAGGCATCAAGCAGCTCAGCCTTGCGTCCATGCAAGTCACGGGTATCGTGCGTGAAGTGGTTGTGATCAACGCTGACCGAGTTCGCGGTATCCGGAGAGTTATTATCGTTTTGCTTGTTATAAACGTCGTCATACCAAGCCGCGCCGCTTAAACGAACACCCGCACCATTACGCGAGATATCCAGCTCCGAAAGCCAGTCCACCCGATCAGAGATCAGGCCCTTATCGAAATTTCGGTCGCCATCATCAAGAGTAGGGTCGGCGGTCAACTTGTCCGATTGCCCCTTAACCCGCCAGGCATTGCTGTACTTGAGGGTGTTGTCCCAGCGGACCTGCACATCGCTTCCGGTATCCAGCTGGAATGCTGATGCTGAAAGTGATGCACACGTGGCTATCGCGGTGGATATCGCAGAAAGAGCAAAGCGGTGACGAGATAAAAAGGGTAGGCGCGTTTGGAGAGCTGCATTCATATGCATAACCACTGCCTCTTTGTGACGGACTGGCCGTCGCTTTCTTATTGTTTTTAATTGCACTGCGCCAGGCGTCTACCCAGCGACAGTGCTGACTGTTGTAGGCACTACATGTATCGGTCAGACGGCATCTCTTTCGAAAACCATCGGGGGTAGTTTCTGCCCCAGGAGATAACCGCCCAGCAGCCCGGCGGTGTCATCGGCGTTCTGTGTGATGTGATTGGCCGCCGCGATGATGTCGCGCAGAATCCGCTGCAAGGCGTTGTCCAGGTAGATGCCGCGAGCCGAAGTCGCCTTGAACAGCAACATCACCGCCTCTTCGCAATCGCGACCGACGCGCGCGATATCCAGCATGTGATGCACACGATCATGGGTCGGTACCAACTGCCGTTGCTCCACTTGTTCGGTGGTCTCGGTCATCATCTGCAACAAGCGGGCACGCGCCGACCGAACACGAACCACGGCATTGCCCAATCGATCCTTGACGTAAGGGCTCATGGCCGCAGGTATACCGCCAGTGGTGTCGGTGCGTACTTTCATTTGCTCGATATATTCGTCAATGCCGCCTTGAGCGATCCCCACCAACACCGCAGAAACAGCGCCAAAAAACACCTGATTGAACGGGTACAGGTAATGCGCAGGCCGATCAGACATTTGATAGTCGATCAAGCTGTGTGCACGGTGAGCCGGGACGAATGCATCCTTGATCACTAGACTTTTACTGCCGGTCCCCGCCAGACCGAAGACATGCCAGTCATCGACAATTTCATACTCCGAACGAGGTACCAACATCGCCATGCGATCAGTCATGCGGCCCTCAGCGTCCTTGCGCATGGCACCGATAAACGCCCAGTGGGAATGATCGCAGCCGCTAGAAGTCTTCCAGGTACCGCTGAGTCGATAGCCCCCATCGACCTCCACGAGCTTACCGAACGGAGGGTAGGACGAGGCGACGATCAGACCATCGTCTTCGCCCCAGACGTCCTGTCCGGCACGCGGGTCCATGCTGCCAAATTCCCATTGATGGATACCCAGGATCATCATGTTCCAGCCGCTGCTACCACAGCCGCGTCCCAGCTCCATGAGTACTTTGTAAAACACCGCAGGGTTCATTTCCCAGCCGCCATGGCGTGCCGGTTGTAGAATTTTGAAGAAGCCAGCCGCCTTGAAGGTCGCGATAGTTTCTGCCGAAACCATGCGATTGCGCTCCACCGAGGCCGCTTTCTCACGCAGCATCGGAATCATGTCGCGCGCACGCTGCACCAGCTCTGCTTGTGTGGGAATCGCCTGGCCAAATACCGGCGTGGCCTGTTTGAGTAATCCGTTCATCGTCTTTCCTCGTCTTATTGTTATCGGCGCAGGCGGCTTAGCGCAGCGCAGTGAAGCGGCTGTTGAAATACAGCAGCGGGTCGACATCCTCACCACAACCACCAACGCTGATCACTTCACAAAGGAACATGTCGTGGGTGCTGGCGGGCAATGTCTCGACGACCCGGCATTCAAAACTGGCGAGGGCATCGTCCAGAATGGGGACGCCGCCTTTTCCGTAAACCCAATGGCCTTCATCGAAACGCGCCTCAGCCACCACGCCCTCAACCATGCCGGCAAAACGCCGGGCGATGGATTCCTGATCGCGATTCAATACGTTGATGCTCAGCGCCTGGTGCGCCTGGATCACCGCATGTGCACGCACGTTCCGATTGACGCAAACCAACAGACGCGGCGGGTTGGCGGTCACCGAGCACACCGCCGTTGCGGTCAACCCGGCACGCTCATGCTTGTCACCGCTGGCAATGACCACACAACTGGCGGCCAGATAACGCATGCCCTTACAAAAGTCAGCCACTTCCACCGGCGGTGGTGCGGGCCTCTGCGAAGGGGTGTTCAGCGCGGCGCTCATCATGCGGGTACCCTCCCGGTCGAGAGGAACTCGACCATGACGTGGTTGAATTCTTTGGCGTCTTCGTATTGGGGCCAGTGACCCGCGTCGGTGTGCATGACATAGAGCTGACCTTTGGGCAGCCGGGGCAATGCCGATTCGGCGGCAGCTACGTCATGAATCGGGTTGTGGCGTGTCCACAACAGCAAGGTTTCGCACTCGACTTTTTCCAACTCGATCATGTCTGGCTGTGCTTCACCCGAGGTCACTTTGCGCAGCCGTGTATAAATCAGCGGCGCCACTTTCTGAAAACCTTCAGAGGCATAAATCGCCAGACGAGCGCCAATCAGCTCGGCGCTGAGCAGATGCCAGTTGCCCTCATACATCAGCCACTGCATGCGGGCTCTAACGCTCTCGAACGTCGGAACTTGCCCAATACTGCGAGCGGACAGCGCAGCCAGATTCGCCAAGTCTTGACGGCCCTTTTCAGTGACGACAGGAATACCGCCAGTGGTGTTCAGGACGGCACGCAAGACTCGTTTCGGATAGCGTACGGCGAACGTTCCGGCCACCACGCCACCTAGCGACTCGCCGGAAAGGTGCGCCCTGTCGATGTCCAGTGCGTCCATCAATTCACGCAACTGCTCAACATAGTCGGCAATGGAGTAGTCAATATCGGTCTTCTTCTCGGATAGACCATGACCAACGAAGTCAAACGCAATAACGTGAAAGTACTCCGCCAGTGCCACGACATTCTTGGCATAAGCTTCGAGGTGTCCGCCGATGCCGTGCATCAACAGCAGCGCCTGCGGCTTGCCACGGCCTGCCTCGGCAATGCGGGTTACACCATAGGTAGGCAGATCGATATAGCGGATCTGCGCGCCCATAAAATCCAGCCAGATACTCATGATGCCTCTCCCGTTAGCCGCCCGTTCATACGACCGGATTACGCTTGTGTCCCCAGTCGCTCAACTGGCTATAACTGCGAACTTCCCAATGTGCATCGTCGATCACCACCCCGCCCCAACCGAACTCGAAGTTGAAACCCGAGGGTGTCTGCGCATAGAAGGAAAAGGTCCGGTCGTTCGGGTGATGCCCCAATTCCAGAACGATCGGTACACCGGCCGCGATACAACGGTCGTAGGCCTGGCCTACGTCATCGATGTCCTCAGACTGCACCATGAAATGGTTGAGGATTTTTGGAGCTGGCGCCTGAGCGGTAGCAATGGAGTGATGGCGCCCGGTTTTGGTATGGAAGAAGGTCGCGTCGACCGTCACCCCCGGCATGATTTCTTCGCGGATGTAATCACTGACCTTGAGTTTCAGGACATCACGATAGAAGCGGACGGTCTCCGGGCCATTCTTGGCAAAGGGCAGCAGGTGGCCGATGCCCAATTCACCCGTGACGAAACGCCCCTTAAGCACCGTCGAGCGAAACGGATCCTGCAACAGCGCAATGCTGTGACCAAAAAAGAACTCATGATTGAAACCGTTCGGATCGGAACAGCTGTAAGCTTTTTCAACCATCCGCCGCTTCAGCGTTTCGGCAGGCAGCAGCGACACTTCGACGCCCTTTTCGCGCAGCTCAGCGACGAACTCCTCAAGCTCATCCTCGCAGTCCAACTGCCAACCTGCGACCAGCAAATCGTCGCAACTATTTTCTTCAAGGAAGAAACGTTGCTTATATTCATCCATGCGCAAGCTCAAGCCACCGGCATCACGCTGGCTCACCTGCATGCCTAATATGTCTGTCGCAAACCATTGCCATTTATCGAGATCGCTAACACCAAATCCCGCATAGGCCAGACTGGTAATTTCAGCCACTTGAGAAGCTCCTCTGTCATTGTTGTTATTTTCAGGGAGGGGCATTTTCAATCCCCCTTCCCCGCCGTGCGAAGGCAATCACGGGGCGTTGACAGAGCAATTGCAACGGCTATGCCATAACCGAATGGGGTGCTTAAAAACGTGACAAGAAATATATTTTTCTCTTATATTTCATAAAGATAGAAAATATAGCGATGCGCATTCGTCACCCATTTCGATGTCTAAAATGGGCCAGGCAAACGCGAGGTCCTTTCACCTTTTTATGAATCTTCATCAAATTCATAACGAATTATGTGAGATCCACTTACGCGCCCGGAGACTCACACCCGCCGATAAACAGCCCGGTTAAAAAACAAATGCTCAAGGGCCATCCAAAAGGCTGAAAATATGGTTTGATAACCCGCGACTGTTGGCTGAGTGAATGGACTTCAAAGACAAGAAACGTTGTCACCGCGATCTTGCAATCAGCCCAATAATAAAAAAGGTAGGGGTTTATGAGTTCGTCGAAAAGCCGAGATTCCATTTCCAAAAAAACGGCGCGTCCAAACCCACGCAATGTGATTACAGACTTACGCTTTCCTGATATGCGCGACTTGGCCGAGCATCTTTATTTCAATGCTCAAGAGGGCATTATCTGGCTGGGCGATCAGCGAATGATGTTGATGCAGGCACAAGCGTTCGGTGCCTTGCGTCAAGAGCTGGTGGAGAGCATGGGTATTGAGTACACCCGTGGGGTTTTTACCCGCCTTGGTTATCTGAGCGGGACCCGCAGTGCTGATTTGGCGATCCGTACTCGCACCAATGGCACACAACTGGACATCCTCGCAGCCGGAGCCCAGTTGCGCTCGTTGACCGGCATGATCGAGGTGACTCCGGTCTGCATTGAAGTCGACCAGGCAAAGGGCTACCTGTATGGCGAGTTTCTATGGAAGCACTCCATCGAAAGTGACATGCACATCATGACCGAAGGTGTCAGTTCCGACCCTATTTGCTGGATGGAGGTTGGCTACAGCTCAGGCTTTCTGACTCGGCTGATGGGCAAGCGGGTGCTGGTCAGGGAAACCGAATGCAGCGCCATGGGTGACGATGTCTGCCGCGCCATCGCCAAGCCTGTAGAGGAATGGGAGGACCCTGAAGAGGATCTCAAGTATTTTCAACCTCGCGCCGCCGATCACCGACGCTCACCGCCCCCCAGCAAAGTGGCGCAGGCAGCCACTCTGTCGCCCTCGCCTTTCGGCCTCGGCGAGAGCAAGATCAGCGCCCTAGTGCTTGACCGCCCGGTGGGCAACTCGGCGTCCTATCACGCTGTGCTGCACAAAATCCTGAGGGTTGCGGGAACCAACGCTACCGTACTGATGCTTGGCGAAAGCGGGGTCGGCAAGACCATGTTCGCTCATGAGTTGCACGCCAATAGCCAGC
Source organism: Pseudomonas sp. ASL8 (assembly GCF_056680355.1). Taxonomy (NCBI): domain Bacteria; kingdom Pseudomonadati; phylum Pseudomonadota; class Gammaproteobacteria; order Pseudomonadales; family Pseudomonadaceae; genus Pseudomonas; species Pseudomonas sp. ASL8. The sequence goes on from NZ_CM155278.1 coordinate 4,869,689, forward strand.
GGGCGGATTGCCCCTTCATTGAGATCAACTGCGCCGCCATCCCGGAACAATTGATCGAGTCCGAGCTGTTCGGGGTCCAGCGCGGTGCCTATTCAGGCGCGACCGAAGCCCGCCCGGGGCGCTTTGAAATCGCCGACGGGGGGACCATCTTCCTGGATGAGATCGGCACCCTCAGCATGACCGCACAAAGCAAGCTGTTGCGGGTGCTGCAAAGCGGTGAGTTCGAGCGGCTGGGGAGCAACAAAACGGTCAAGGTCAACGTACGGGTGATTGCCGCGACCAACGAACAGTTGGTCGATGCCGTGAAGGAAGGCCGCTTTCGCAGCGACCTGTTCTATCGGCTTAACGTTTTCCCGATCACCATTGATCCTTTGCGCAAGCGCAAGGATGACCTCCCCGTGCTGCTCGAAGCCTGCCTGGGCAAATTGACAAAATTGCATGGCCGCCACCTCACGGGCATTACCCCGAGGGCGTTGCAGGTGCTGCTTGACCACCAGTGGCCAGGCAACATTCGCGAGTTCGAGAACGTCATCGAGCGCGCAGTGATCCTCGCCGACGACGGAGAGGCCCTGGACCTGCGACACCTGGCAGGCATCGAACAGCAGCAAAAACACGAACGGGTCGGTACAGTCGGATGGGAAGATGGGTGCTTTATCGGTATCCGCCTGCCCGAAGAGTCGGTGGCTTCGGTTGGCCTCGGTCAACAGGAAAAGGTCAGTCACGATCAATTGCTCGCGGTGGCCCGACAAGCCTTGCAGCGTGGCCCGATCGATCTTGGCCAGATTGAGGATGTGTATATCGAGGTTGCCATGGAGCTGGCTGCTAATAATATTTCCCGAGCGGCAGTCATGCTGGGGCTGACCCGCGCTCAGCTCGACTACCGCCTGAAGAAGATGCAACTGCCTCAACTGTCCTGACCAACACGGAGGGTTGTGTCGTCCTTCGCTTCGATTTAGATGCGAAATGCACCAATCACTTTTTGCAGAGTACTGACCAGTCCGCGCAGATCGCGGCTGGCCTGTTCTGATCTGATCGCGCCGCTGGCGGTTCGCTCCCCCACTCGACTGATGTCGACCAGACTTCTGTCGATGTCCAGTGAGACTTGCGTCTGTTGTTCAGCGGCTACCGCGATCTGCTGACTCTGTTCGACGATCAGGCCGATGGCCACGACAATATTCTCTAATGTCCGCTCCACCTCATCCGCCTGACTTACCGTCACGTTCGCAGTCTGATGGCTATTGCTCATGGCCTTGACAGTGGCCGCCACCCGGCTATGCAAGCCGCCAATCATCTGCTCGATTTCATGGGTCGATTGCTGCGTCCGGCGCGCCAGCGTACGAACCTCATCGGCGACCACGGCGAACCCCCTACCCTGTTCACCCGCACGCGCCGCTTCTATGGCCGCATTGAGCGCCAGCAAATTGGTTTGCTCGGCGATACTTCTGATCACTTCGAGCACCTGACCGATGGACTGGCTATCGGTTGCCAATTGATGGATCAACTGCATGGAGTCGTCGATTTCACCGGCCAATCGCTGAATGGCTTCAACTTGCTCGCGCACCCTGAATCGACCCCGCTCGGTTTCCCTGTTCACATCCTGAGCGCTGCTGACGGCGGTTGAAGCGTTACGAGCCACCTGCTGAGCAGTGGCCGAGAGCTGGTTCATGGCCGAGGCAACACGTTCCAGTTGCTCACGCTGGTCGGTGACTTCCCTGGAGCTGGTGGTGGCGACCGACTGCACCAGATCGGTCTGCTGCCCTACCTGCACCACCACGCCGTCGACCTGACGGATCAAGTCCTGGATCTGTCCGACCGTGCCATTGAAAACCTGTCCGAGGGCTGCCAGTTCATCCTGCCCGACAACCTCGAAATTCGCCGTCATGTCCCCCCTCGCCACTTTGCCCATCACTCGACTCAGATCTTCGATGACACCGCGAGTGGCAAGATAGAACGCGCCATACAGATAGGTGATCAACAACAGGATTAACAGAGATGCAGCAGACAGCAGGATCATCTGCCCGCGCGCTTCATCCAGACGTTGGTGCAACGCCTGGGAAAGCAGTACCAGTGCGGCGTCGTTCAAGGCGTAGACATTGTTGCTCAAGACGGTCATCTGATCGAAATAAAAGGGCCATGGTTGACCCAAATCCGTAGCGTTGAGTATTTGCTTGTCGAGAGCGCGCCTGCCGGTTTCAAAACTCTGCAAGCTGGCCTGCAGCGCCGGCGTCAACGACGTTGCTTCTTGTGCATTGAACACCTCGAATTTCTGCGCACTCTCGACGCTCGCATGCTCCATGCCGACCACGACTTGCTCCAGGGAAACAGTGTCACTGGAACTCAAATAGCCCTGCCCCAGCGTGATCGACCCCAAGGCTCTGGCGCTGTTCAGAAGAGCCGTCAGACGAGGGGTTTGAACACTGACCAACGTGCTCAGTTGACGCACCAGTTGCTCGTTGTCCTGGCTTAATCCCTGCTGTTCGATGACAGCGTCAAGGAACAGCGCACAATGGGTCGCCAATTGGCTGGCCAGCTCCATCTTGGGTGCAGCACCGTCTGTGTTGCGCAACGTTTTCAGGTCCTGGGCCAGCGCATCGAGCTTGGGCTCAATGACGGCAGTCTTCATGTCTGTCTGGTCAAGTTCAGTGATCAACGTTGCGGCGCTTTCTTCCGCCAACAGGATCCGCTGGCGAATATCACTCGTCTGCTCGACCTGACCAACTCGCTGCCGAACCAATGTCAGGTCCTTGAGCAGATCAAGCTGCTGCTGCAATTGCAGGGTTCGTTGCACAGCGCTCAGACTGCCCAACAAGGTGTCGCTGACGCGCCATTCATGGTAAGCATCGCGTACCAGATAGAGGTTGGCAGACAATAATGGAACGAAGAACAAGACGCTGATCAGGCTGAACTTCATGGCGAACCCCAGACGGTTCATCAGCCAGATACCCGGGTGAAACAAAGCCTTCATGACGCACTCCTGTGTTTATTATTGTTATGGGCAAAACATCGCAAGATGCGCCTGTCACCGAACCAGGCTGTCACCGATGAAATGTGAAACCTCGGGTGGGCCGTCTCCGCAATGCAACGCCCTGACGCGCTCCAGGTAGCAATCGGGGTGGTTCAGCTCACGGTAGATACGCCAGAAGAAGGCGCGTGTGGGTCGATCCGGTAGGCGATTTGCACGGCCACCGACCCAGGCTCATCCCGCAGGTTGAGCCCAGGAAAACTGGAAGCAGGCACGTCACGATGCTCCAGTCGATGCCGACTAATCTATTGCGCGGCCTGGTTGATCCCGAACGCCGTGGCGCTATCCATCACGCGACAGAAACGACCAATGCTCGCGACAGAGTTGGCATGTTCTTCTGCAGAGTGCGCAGCGCAGCAATCTTCCAGCAGCACCACATCGAAATCGCGGTCATGAGCCTCGCGCACGGTCGCCTGGACCACGGCCTGCGTGCTCACCCCACTGCAATAGATACGCTCGATACCTTCACGGCGAAGCAGCAGTTCCAGGCGCGTGGCGTAGAACGGCGAAACCCGATGCTTGATAATTTCCCAATCCTGCACGTGCGGTGCCAGTGCCTCATGCACCGCACCGCCCCACTGCGACAGCTTGAGGATGCCGTTTTTCGCGATAGGCCCAAACACCTGTGAGGCCGGATTGGCTTCACGATGGTCATCAGAGAACGCAACCCGAACGAACGCCACCGGAATCCCGTTAGCCCGTGCCGTAGCAATAGCTGCGGCAGTGCGAGCGATGATTTCACGCGATTGCACCTGCTCGGCCATGGGCGATTTGCCGCTCGCGCCTTCTGGGTGAATCAGATCGTTTTGCATATCCAATACCAGATAAATACTTTTCATAGTGCTCTCTCCCGGGGTTGATTCAGTCGCACCACAGTGCGCCGTTGACATCTATAATTTCACCGCAAATAAAACTCGCCTGCTCGCTGAGGAGAAAGGCCACCACGCTCGCCACTTCTTCCGGTCTTCCCATGCGACCTTGAGGGATCAGTGCTCGCAAGTTCTCCGGGAATGCATCGGTCATTGCCGTTCCGATAGGCCCAGGCGCTACGCCATTGACCCGCACGCCAAAACTCGCCAGCTCTTTGGCCAGGAAAAAAGTCAGCGTATGCACCGCAGACTTGGACATGCCATAGGCCACCCCACCGGCGACTTCAATTTCGCTGCGATCAAGCCATGCGCGAGCATTGCCACCGTTTTTCCCGACAACCGAACCAATATTGACGATGGCGCCACGCCCTTGATCAGCCATTATTTGCCCCACCACTTGGCAGGGAATCAGCGTGCCCAGCACGTTGATGCGCATGACTCGATCGAACTCCATATTGCTCAGGCTCAGCACACTTCCTTTTGAAACCACTCCAGCGACATTAACCAGTGATGTCACTGCTCCGAAGCGATCCTGTGCCTCCTCCACTGCCCTTCGGACCTCGCTGCGCGAGGTGACGTCGCAAGACAGCATCAGGCCCTCTACACCCTTGAGTTGCGGCGCCATGACATCTAGCGCCACCACCCGCTCGCCCTTTGCGCTGAGCAGGCGACACACCGCTGAACCGATAGCGCCATTGGCGCCTGTAACAATTGCTACACCCATCTCGATGTCTCCGATCAGTTAGACGGCGCCAGCCGCGTGATAGCCGGCAAGACGCCCGAACACCAACCCCTTGAGTACCGATGTGCCTCCCGCGTAGTTGCCAAAATAAAGGCCCACGGTTTCGCCGGCGGCGTAAAGATTGTCGATAGGCTGGCCATCGCCGTTGACCACCCGGGCCTGCTCGTCGACTTTCAGCCCGCCGAAGGTAAATACATTGGCAGAGATGATCGGATAGGCCAGGTAGGGGCCTTGATCGACAGGCAGCGCCCAGTTGCTTTTAGGGGGTTGCAGGCCTTCGGTGGACAGGCCATCGACTTTCAACGGGTGATATCCACCTTCGCGACACGCCCCGTTGTATCCAGCCAGCGTGGCCTCCAGGGTTGCAGCAGGAACGCCGATTTTCTGCGCCAGTTCGGCTAGATTCGGCGCTTCAATGGCCGGTTGATCGGTGCGAATGCCGAGCCGATAGTTAGGAATGTTCTTGACACGCTGATCCAGAATCACCCATGCGATGCCCTCGGGCTGGGCATAAATCTGCCGCGTCACCCGCTCATACCAGGCGTCCACAGTGCCGGGCGCCTCATCGGTAAAGCGTTCACCAAGGCGGTTGACCAACACGCCATAGGGAAAGATGAAGATCGAGGGCTCGGAGACGCCCGAGCGTGGGTCCACCGGCTCGGCGTGATAGCTGCCAAACTCGCCAGCCGGAGCGGCACCAATGTTCAGCGCCATCTCGATACCTTCGCCACGGTTGTAATAGCCGCCCTTGCACACTGGACGAAGAAATACCGAGCGCGGCCCCAGGTAGCGAGCAAGCATTTCGGCATTGCCCTCGAACCCGCCGCACGCCAGTACTACGGCGCCCAGAAAAGAGTGCTCACCGTGTTCACGCGACCAGGCCCGCAACCCGGTCACCGTGTTGCATCCCGCAGTAATCAGGCTACGCCCGGTGGTTTCGTAGAAAAATTCGGCGCCCAGTTTTTCAGCCCGGGTTGCCAACGCTTCGACGATCGCCTCACCGCCACCGACCGGCAAAAGCCGAGGTTGAGTGCTGGTCAGAAACTGGGTTGGCAGAAAGTCGAACTTCACACCATTGCCTTTGAGCCAACTGATGGTGTCTTGTACCTGCCCGGAGAAAGCACTGATTACCCCGGCATCGATCGACGCCAGAGCCCGGGTCTGAGCCGAAAAACACTCACGTTCGCGCAGTCCCTCGGCGACGAAATCCGGGTCCTGGTAATACCCTGAGTGTTCGGCGAGAAACGAGTCAAAGTCGTCGGTCACTTCATCGTGATTTTTCATCCGCAGATAGGCTTCGGTAAACCGGCTCTGCCCACCTCGCTCCTCGCGGGTAGCGCGCTCCAACACTGCAACTCGCAGGCCACGCTCGGCCCCTGCTACTGCCGCAGAAAGTCCCGCGACGCCACAACCCACTACCACAAGATCGAACTTAAATTCAGCCATGTCAGTGCCTCCCTTTAATTGACTGGTACTATAAGAACCGCTTCGAAGGGGTACGAGTGGGCGTCGGCTAATGGGCTTTTAGGAAAAGATGAAGAACTGAATGGACAGACTTTGGGCCATGCAAGTGTTCGTACGCGTCGTCGAGTGCGACAGCTTCAGCCGTGCGGCGGAGTCTCTGGATATTGCCAATGCGACCGTTACCGCAAGCGTGCGTAATCTGGAGAACTATCTAGGGGTTACGCTGCTGTCACGCAACACTCGTTCGTTGCGTCTGACCGATGAAGGCAAAGACTATTTCGAGAGTTGCATTGCCCTGCTGCGTCAGGTGGACGAGGCCGAGTCCATCGTGCGACGAAAGAAAGGAGAGGTTGATGGGCAGTTGTGCATCGCGTCACCCGCTGCATTTGCCAGAACGCTGATCTGTCCGGTGTTGCCGAGTTTTACCGCGCAGTACCCCGAGTTGTCGGTGGCATTGCGCCTGACCGATCATCCCGAGGACCCGATTGCCAGCGGCACCGATGTCGCCATCCGCATAGACTCGGTGAACGACGCCGACCTTGTGGCCCGCCCGCTCTATCAGGCGCACTACGTCGCGTGTATGTCTCCCACCCTGCTGGCGCAGCTCGGCACTGCGCAAAGCCCTCGTGAGCTTCCTCCACAATGGTGCCTGGGTCTATTCGGCCAAGGGCGTTATACCTCTGCCAACTGGTATTTTGGCCGAGACGAAGAGACCGTCGAACTGGTGCCTCAGGGCAAGTTGCGCTTCAACAGCACTGATGCGCTGATCCAGGCAGCGCTGGCCGATCAAGGCGCTATCTATGTACTGGATGTTTTCGTCAATACGCTGATTTCGACCGGCCAGTTGGTCGAACTGTTCCCCGATTGGACTACCAGCGGGAGGACGTTCTACACCGTCACCCCCAAGGCGCGCTTTATCGCCCCACGCACCCGCGCGTTCATCGACTTCATGCTCGCCACCCTGGATGCACAACGGCGCCCGCCTCCCAGCAACAGTGTTTCGCTGCACCCGGGACGGCGCGGGCGCAACTGAGTCAGACCCGCGCCTGCGCCTCGACCCTACGCAGCAGTTCGGGTAGCAGGTGCTGCCAGTCCGCAACCACGCCAACATTGGCGACCTTGAAGATGTCCGCCTTGGCATCCGTGTTGATCGCCACGATCCGCGTTTGCGGGCTGATACCGGCCAAGTGCTGCGGGGTGCCTGAGATCCCCACAGCCAGATAGATTGACGGACTGACGAATTTCCCCGAGACGCCGACCTGACGCATCACAGGGACCATCCCCGCGTCCACCGCAGGCAAGCTGCCCCCGACGGTGCCCCCCAACGCCACAGCCAGTGCTTCGAGCAGCTCAAACCCTCGCTCGTTGACTCCGCGACCACCTGACACCACCAGCTTTGCGCCTTCCAGCGCCGGAAGACGCTGCCCAGTCGGACGCCTCTCCAACCCGATAGGGACTGGCAACGCTCCTTCCAACACCGTATGCGTCACCCTGGCGGGCTCGGTACTGGCGAAATTCGCCCGGCCACTGCGCAGACAGGCAAAGCTCAGACCGGACTCGACTCGCTGGCTCAAGCGTATGCGTCCCCCCCAAGTAACGCGTTCAGCCAGCAAGGCATTGCCCTCCCAACGCAACCCCGCGCAGCGGCCGAGGGCGTGCCCGTCTAACTGATGGGCCAGGCGTGCGGCGAGTTCCTCTCCCCCGGCACCCGGCGGCAACAACACCAATGTTCGTTGCCCTGCCTCGGCCAGTGGCCGGAGCAATGCCTCGCTTGCCGCTGTGGCGAGAACGGCCATATCGTCATTGCCCGCCAGACCCTCGTGGATGACCTGCCATACCCGGACTGCCCCGGCCTGCGCTGCCCGCTCGCAAGCTGCCGCCTGCTCCTCTGCACCTAGCAGTACCACTTCGAAGTCGCCACCATGGGTCGCGGCCATGCTTTGCTGTGCTGCCAGCGCAGCCTCCAGCGCTTCTTCCCCCCACGCCAACGGGATCAGCGCCAAGGTTGTCCAGGCCGCCGATTCGCGCGTACTCATGCTTGCGTCCTCTGATCTTTGAGATAGGCCGCCAGTGCCTCGGCCTGCAGGGCTATGCCGCCTTCGAGCAACTGGCACGTGCCACCGCGCTCGACCACTCGTTCCGCCTCCAGGCTGATCAGGGGCAGCCCTGTGCCCCCGTCTGTGCCAGCGGTAACAGCAGCAAAGGTCATGCGCTTGGCCTCGAAAACGTTCTTCATCAACGGATGACGCAATTTATTGCGTCGGTCATTGGTCACGCTTGCCAACAACGGCCCGCTCACGCGTAGCGATTCTTCGCTCGTACCGCGCTCACGCAACAAGCACAACGTATCGCCCTGCCATACGGCATGCTGGGTCAGGGCGAACAGTGAATAGCCGAGGCGTTGCGCCAACATCACGGCAATGCTGCCTTCGTCGAGGTCGCCGAACTCACGGCCGATCAACAGTAAATCAGGCGTCGCTTCAGCGGCCAGCAGGTCAGCGATCTGTCTGGCGGTGAATTGTGCATCCCATAAACACGCCGGCTGCAGATCAAGACGCCGCACCGAGTCAGGCCGCAATGCCGCCACCGTACGCAGTAGCGCCTCATTGTTGGTGCCGCCAAGCAACAGCACATCGACCTGAACATTGTCCCGGGTATCACGCAATTTCAGCGCTATCTCCAACGCCGCCTCGTCGAACGGACTGAGGATGCGCCTGGCATTGTCGCCCTCCTCAATCAGACCTTGTTCATTGATCGCCAACGCGTGGAGCGGAAAGCGGATATCCGTCACACCCGCCAGTAACAGCAAAATTCTCATATTCAACTCCTTCGCTTGCGGCACTGATCCAGTCAGCCGTTACAGGGTCTGTGCGGTAGCCGCGGCAATGCGGCCGAAGATAGCCGCCTTGCCGAGCGCCGAACCGGTCATATAGGCAGCGCCATGCAAGCCACCGACCACCTCTCCGGCGGCCAACAAACCCTCAATCGGGTCGCCGAATACGTCGTGAACGCGCATCTGCGCGTCAATGCACAAACCACAATAAGTCCCGAAAACCGCAGCCGTAGAGGGGTAGGCATAGAACGGCGCGCGTTCAATCGGACGAAGTTGTCCGTGTTGATGCACCAGATGGCGGCGACCGAAGTCGGGAGATCGCCCCTCATTGACCGCCTGGTTATAGGCGGCCACCTCGGCCAGAAGTACCTGCTCGGGAACCTCAATCAGTTGCGCGAGTTTTTCTAGAGTGTCGGCCTCAACGAATAGCCCCTCCTCCAGGCGTCGCTCGAAATCCAGAATACGCACACGGTTGTCACCGCTCAGCATGATGTCGCGGTCCAGAATCTGATAAGCGACACCATAGGATTGCTGCATGCAGGCATCCCCCAAGAGCTTGTAGGACAGCGACTCATCGACAAAGCGTCGGCCCTCCTGATTCACTGCAATGGCACCCTTATAGACGGCCAGGCAGGCATGGTGATTGGTCTCATCCACCGGGTGTTTGCCAAATGTCCCCTTGATATAGGCGGTGTCGCGCACATCCGCACCCAGCGCCCAGGCCATGCGCAAACCGTCACCCTCATTGCCAGCACCGCCAATGAACACTGCGCCGTCATAGTGTGGGACGAAACGATGGACCAGCTCACGGTCATGAACGAAGCCTCCCGAAGCCAGCAGTACCGCTTTGCGGGCGAACAGTTCGACGGTTTCCCCTGCCTGCTCAGCAAGCACCCCCCCTACACGCCCACCTTCTTCGCGCAGCAAACGGCGAGCACGGGTCTGCTTGAGCACCTGGACCCGACCGCTGTGGCTAGCAGCCTGTTCGAGCTGGCGAATCATGTCCGCCGGATCGACGCTGTGGACCCGCGGCACCGACTGCCCGGAAGCCGCCTCGATGACCGGTGCAAATACCACGCCGTTTGCACACAGCCATTCATAGGTGGCCAACTGATTGTCGGCATAGACCTTCACCAACGCCTCGTCGCACTCCCCCTTACCCACTTCGAGCAGGTCGCTAAAGAGCAACTGCGCAGAGTCATCGATACCGTTCTCGCGCTGTAGATCGGTGCCCGCGAACGCCAGGCAACCACCGCTCATTGCCGAAGATCCGCCCGTCTCAGCGGTTTTTTCCAAAAGGATGACCTGTAAACCCGCCTCGGCGGCGGTCAATGCTGCGGCGAAACCGGCGAGACCGCCGCCGATCACCAGCAAATCGCATTCACGCGTATTCATGCCGTCACCTCGTTGGCTGGATGCTGTTGCAGGAAGCGTTCTCCCAGGCCATAGAAAGCGAAGACTTCCTTGACCCTTGCGCGCTCGGGTCGCGCAGAGAAATAACCACGGTTGCACGGCCGGACCCCGCTGGCGCGACGGAGGTCAACCATGGCCTCAGCCTGTTTGATCCAGGCGCCGAGAGAGTCGAGCACGGGAACGCCGTCGATCTCACTGATGCCCTGACTGGCGAGCAACACGTTCAATGGCGCCTCACCCGGGATAATCACTTCGGCACCCTCAGCGATCAGTTGCCGGGCAGCCAGACGGAAGCGCTCAATCAACTCACGCGGATCACTGAAGGCGGCCAGGACATCGGCAAAGCGAAAACCGACATGTCGCACACTCGCCAGGCGCTCGCTCAGACCATGCCGCGCTGCGTTTTCCGTTACCAACTCAGCCAGTTCGTCGATGAACACCAGCACTCCGAACTTTCGCCCGAGCATGCAAGCAGTGAGCATGGCCGACTCGCCATAACCAACCACGGGGATGTCCAGCAGGCTGCGGATATCGCGCAATGCCGGTTCCGGCAGGGTACTGATGGCATAGGCGTCGAAGCCCTGATCTTCAGCATTCAACCCCGCCGCCATGAACTGCAAACCGTGCAAGTATTGCAGGGCGCTGTGCTTGATATCGTCGCCCGGGTAGTTGCTGCGGTAGGTTCCAGGCTGCATGCCGTGCAGATGGATTTCGGTATCGGGCCGCGCGACGTTGCGAAAGTGTGCGCGCAAGGCCTGGTCATAAGCACCCAGATCGCTGAGCACGGTGAAGCTTTGATGCCAGATGCGAATAGTCATGTTCTTTCCTCAATGACACGTCAGTTGTATTGGCCTGGGCTGGATTGATGGGTTGCCGCCGCTTTACCGGCGATACGGCCCAGAACCGAGCCCGAGGTCAGCCCGGCACCGCCGGCGTACTTCACGTAATAGAGATTGCCGACCAGCTCACCAGCTGCGTAGAGGCCCGTGATGGATTGCCCCTGCTCATCGAGCACCTGGGCGTCGCTGTTCACCTTGAGGCCGCCGAAGGTAAAGGTGATGCCGCAGGTCACCGCATAGGCAACGAATGGCGGTCGCTCCAATGGGTTGGCCCAGTTAGATTTGGGAACCGCAAGGCCCACGGTCGAACGCCCATCACGCACGGCCGGATTGAACGGCACCTCACGGCGCACCGCTGCGTTGTAGTCGTTCAGCGTATCGAGCAGAGCGGTGGCATTGACGCCCTCAAGCTTCGCCACCAATTCTTGCAGGGTGTCGGCCTGGATACGGGTGGCATGGCGGACACGGTATTCGTCCGGCAGCAGGTGTTCACTGTGCTGATCGAACAACTGCCAGGCCACGCCGCCCGGTTGCTGAAGCACCTTGGCGCCCATGCCCGAGTAGGTGTAGTTGCGAAAATCAAGGCCCTCATCAACGAAGCGTTTGCCATCGGCGTTGACCACGACCCCCAGATGAAAGTAATTTTTCTGCTGATTGAGCAGATTCAGATCGCCCAGCTCGGGTGCATTGACGTCGTAAAACACCGCATGACAGCCCGACCAATTACCGTGTGCCTGAGCGCCGACCTCCAGCGCCATGCGAATGCCGTCGCCGGTGTTGTAGCGCGAGCCGCGCACCTTGGCCAAATCCCAACCGGGCCCCAGGTATTTGGCGCGCCATTGCAGGTTGGCGTGAAAACCGCCGGTGGCCAGGATCAACGCGTCCGCACTAAAGAGCTGTCCGTTGGCGCATTCGATCTGCCAACGGCCTTGTGAATCACGGGACAAGTGGCGGGCCCGGCTGTCGTAGAAAAACTCGATGCCGTTGCGCTCGGCACGACGCATCAGCGACTCAACCAACCCTTGGCCGCCGCCGGAGACCTCAACGGTGAGCCCACCCCAAAACGTGTATCGACCGTCGATTTTAAACGCCTGACGGCCATAGATCGGCATGAAGCGCACGCCCTGGCGGGTCATCCAGCACAACGTATCAAGGCTCTCGGTGACGACAGTGTCGAGCACCTCCGGGTCGGCCCGGTATTGGCTTTGAGCCGCCAGCTCGTCATAGAACGCTTCTTGGGTATAGCTGCCGAAATCGCTGCTCTCGATTTCGCTGTCGAGCAAGTCCGGCATCAACAGGCGCAAATCATCGACACCACGGTACGCCACGCGAAATGCGCCGCCGGTGTAGGCCGAGTTGCCGCCACGTTGCTCCAGCGGTGCACGTTCCAGCAGGGCCACCCGAGCACCTTGCTCGCGGGCCGACAGTGCAGCGCATAACCCGGCATTCCCGCTGCCGAGCACAATCACATCGTAATGATTCATGTCTCCGATCTCACACAACTGCACCACGCTCGGGTCGGTGGCGCTGCAAGAGGGATTATCTACAGAGGGATTGCGGGGTTGTAGGCAGGACGTTCGAAGGGGCTTTTCAGTAAAGCTGCAAGGTGCATCCGCAGCAATGCATAGCTGTTGCTCATGAACTCATGTCGCATCCCCCTATGGAGTCTTGGGGAACGCAGTCAGGGCGATCCTGAACTCGTTCGGTTTTTTCAGGTGCTCAGAAGCGCCCGCAATGCCCTGCCACAGGAGAAACTGATCGGCCTGGAGATCGAGAGTGACATGAGGAAGGAGTGTTGAAGGATGGGCGTTAGCCTGCGCTCCAGGATTGCCTCTCCCGCGGATTGCCCTGGCCGTACATGCCCTTGGCTGCAGTAAGGTAAATCGGGCTGAAAAGCCCGATTCTTTGGTGTTTGAGGCCATTTTTCGCTGATAAAGGCAGAAACGGCTGTCATTTCGACGGGTGGCGCGTTCACTGCAAGTTGATCGGAGTTTCCTTAGAGACTTCCGAGCGCTTGCTGTAGCTGCGGCACGATTTCAAACAGATCACCCACCAGGCCGTAATCAGCCACCTGGAAGATCGGCGCTTCTTCGTCCTTGTTGATCGCAACGATCACTTTGGAGTCTTTCATACCGGCCAGATGCTGGATCGCGCCGGAAATACCGACCGCAATGTACAGCTGTGGCGCAACGATTTTGCCGGTCTGACCGACCTGCATGTCGTTCGGTACGAAACCTGCGTCGACTGCGGCGCGCGAAGCACCCACAGCAGCGCCCAGCTTGTCGGCCAAGGCGTACAGGTGCTTGAAGTTCTCGCCGTTCTGCATGCCACGACCGCCGGAAACGACGATTTTGGCAGCGGTCAGTTCTGGACGATCGGACTTGGCCAGTTCTTCGCTAACGAAGGTGGACTTGCCCGCATCGTGAGCAGCCGAAACTGCTTCAACTGCAGCGGAACCGCCTTCAGCAGCAACCGGATCAAAACCCGTAGCACGCACGGTGATCACTTTGACAGCAGCCGAAGACTGCACTGTCGCAATGGCGTTACCGGCATAGATCGGACGCTTGAAGGTGTCAGCGCTTTCAACGGCGATGATCTCGGAGATCTGGTCAACGTCCAGCTGCGCGGCGACGCGTGGCAGGATGTTTTTACCGTTGGACGTAGCAGCCGCCAGGATGTGGCTGTAAGCCTTGCCCAGTTCGGCAACCAGCGGCGCAACGTTTTCCGGCAACTGATGGGCATAGGCCGCATTATCAGCAACCAGCACCTTCGAAACACCGGCGATTTTCGCGGCAGCTTCAGCGATGGCGCCAACGTTGGCACCGGCCACCAGTACGTGAATATCACCACCAATTTTTACAGCGGCAGCTACGGTGTTCAGGGTTGCCGGGGCAACGACACCATTTTCATGTTCAGCAATAACCAAGATAGTCATTTAAGGCTCCTTAACTCAAAGCACCTTCGCTTCGTTTTTCAGTTTCTCGACCAGTTCAGCCACCGACTTGACCTTGATGCCTGCGCTGCGGGTAGCCGGCGCTTCAACTTTCAGGGTTTTGGTCGTGGAGGCGGTAGAAACGCCCAAAGCGTCCGGAGTCAGCACTTCAAGAGGCTTCTTCTTAGCTTTCATGATGTTTGGCAAGGAGGCGTAGCGTGGCTCGTTCAGACGCAGGTCTGTGGTCACGATCGCTGGCAGGCTCAGGGACACAGTCTGCAGGCCGGCGTCGACTTCACGCGTGACGCTGACTTTGTCGCCAGACACTTCGACTTTAGAGGCGAAGGTGCCCTGGGCGTAGCCGCTCAGCGCAGCCAGCATCTGGCCAGTCTGGTTGTTGTCGCTGTCGATGGCCTGTTTACCCAGGATCACCAACTGCGGTTGTTCTTTGTCGACCACAGCCTTGAGCAGCTTGGCCACCGCCAGGGAATTCAGCTCGTCGGCACACTCAACGAGGATGGCGCGATCAGCACCCAGAGCCAAGGCGGTACGCAGTTGCTCCTGAGCGGTAGCCGGACCAATGGAAACGACGACGATCTCGGTCGCAACGCCTTTTTCTTTCAGGCGGACGGCTTCTTCCACAGCGATTTCGCAGAAGGGGTTCATCGACATTTTGACGTTAGCGAGATCGACGCCGGAGTTGTCCGCTTTGACGCGAACCTTGACGTTGTAGTCGACCACTCGTTTGACAGCGACGAGGACTTTCATGGCAGGCTCCATTTAGAAGAATTGCCCCGACAACACCTGATCGTGCTCGGGGTGCTTATGTTCAGCGGTCGCCAAGCTGCTCGATCACACCTTGAGCCTTCAATTCGGCCAGGCGTACATCACCGAGACCCAATTGGCGCTTGAGAACTTCGTCCGTGTGCTCACCCAGCATCGGCGCGGGACGCAGGTATTCCACCGGCGTGCCCGACAACTTAATAGGGCTGCCAACCGTGACAAAGTCCGGATTCAGTGGGTGAGGAATGTTTACCAGCATGTCGCGTGCTTTCACCTGAGGCTCGTCAAGTGCCTGGGCGATGCTGTTTATCGCACCGACTGGCACGCCCTGCGGGTGAATTCGTTGCACCCACTCATCAGCACAATCGCCGAGGAAATGTTGCGACAGAATCCTGATGATCTCCTCGCGATTGGTCACCCGGTCAGCGTTGCGGGCAAAACGCGGGTCTCGGGGCAACTCAGAGAGACCGATGGCGTCGCACAAGGAGATGAACTGGCTGTCATTTCCGCAGGCAATGATGAAATCACGATCACTGGCACGGAACACCTGATAAGGAACGATGTTGGCGTGAGCATTGCCATAGCGCCCCGGCGGCTTCCCTGAGGCCAGGTAGTTCTGGCTTTGGTTGCACAGGGTGGCGACCTGCACATCAAGCAGAGCCATGTCGACGTGCTGACCCAAGCCGGTTTTTTCGCGACTGAGCAATGCAGCCTGAATGGCGACGGTGGAGTAAAGCCCTGTCATCAGGTCGGAGAATGCCACTCCAACTTTCTGCGGACCGCCCCCCGGTAGATCATCACGTTCGCCAGTGATGCTCATCAGCCCGCCGATACCCTGGATGATGAAGTCGTAGCCTGGCTCAGCAGCGCGCGGGCCGGTCTGGCCGAAGCCGGTTACGGAGCAGTAGACCAGACGCGGGTTGATTTTGGATAAGCTTGAATAGTCCAGCCCGTATTTGGCCAATGAGCCAGCCTTGTAATTTTCGATCAGTACGTCACAGTTGGCGGCCAAAGCACGCACCATTTCCTGACCTTCGGGCGTGGCCAGGTTGAGTGCTACCGACAGCTTGCCACGGTTGGTGGACTGGTAATAAGAGGCTTCCTGCGTGGGCTCTTCGTTCTCATCACTCATCCACGGCGGACCCCAGCCACGGGTATCATCGCCCACACCAGGCCGTTCGATCTTGATCACTTCGGCCCCTAGGTCAGCCAACGTCTGGCCACACCAGGGACCGGCCAGCACACGGCTCAGATCGAGCACGCGGTATCCAGTCAAAGCACCCATTTCATTTCACCTTTGTTTGCCGCGCTCATACGCGCTCGATAACCATCGCCAGCCCTTGGCCAACACCGATGCACAGACTGACCACAGCGTAGCGCTTGCCGCTCACTTGCAACGCGCGGGCGGTACTGAGTGCCAGCCTCGCGCCAGACGCGCCCAATGGATGGCCGACCGCAATAGCGCCGCCATTAGGGTTCACGCGAGGATCGTCGAAAGCAAGGCCAAGCCCCTTGAGGCAGCCCAGTACTTGGCAAGCGAAAGCTTCGTTGATCTCGACAATGTCCATATCCGCCAGACTCAGCCCGGCGCGGTCCAAAGCCTTGTGGATCGCCTCGACCGGGCCGACGCCCATGATGCGAGGCTCAACGCCCACAGCGGCGGCAGATAGAATGCGGACCATTGGCACCAGACCATGGCGTTCCCCGGCAGCCCTGGAGCCAATCAGCAGCGCAGCGGCCCCGTCGTTGAGGCCCGATGCGTTGCCAGCAGTGACCACGCCGCCCTCGGACAGGGGTTTGAGCCGCGCCAAGGCCGCCAGATCAGATTGCGGGCGGGGGTGTTCGTCCTGCTCTACGACAGTGGGCGGTGTCTTGCGACCGGTGGGTACGCTCACCGCAAGCAATTCGTCCGCGAAGAAACCGGACAATCGCGCGGCTTCGTATCGGGCTTGGGACCCTGCGGCAAAAAGGTCCGCTTGAGCGCGGTCGATGCCATAATCGCGGGCCACGTTGTCACCGGTCTGCGGCATGCTGTCATTGCCAAACTCGGTGACGATTTTCGGATTGGGGAAGCGTGCGCCGATAGTGCTGTCAAATACCGTCAACTCGCGGCTGTAGGCTGTTTCCGCCTTGGCCATGACAAATGGCGCGCGGGACATGCTTTCCACGCCGCCAGCGATGAACAGATCACCTTCCCCGCAGGTGACCGCACGTGCCGCGTCGATCACTGCCGCCAGGCCACTGGCGCAAAGGCGATTGACCGTCTGCCCCGGTACCGTCACCGGCAGTCCGGCAAGCAGCGCAGCATGGCGAGCGATGTTACGGCTGTCCTCCCCCGCCTGGTTGGTGTTGCCAAGAATCACGTCCTCGATGGCATCACCGGGAATGGCATGACGGGCGAGCAGTTCGCGGATAACGTGAGCAGCGAGATCGTCCGGACGTACCGGTGCAAGTGCCCCACCGTGGCGGCCGAAGGGGGTGCGCAGCCCTGCGAAGATATAGGCGTCGAGCATGGAAAATTCCTGAATGTCAGAGGTCAGTTGAGCGTCGGTTCAATATGGCGCAGCGATAGGCCCAGGGCCGCTCGGCGACGCAGCCAGGGGCCCGGGCGATAACGTGGATCCCCTGTCAGATCGGTCATACGTTCGAGAATGGTCAGCAAGCGTTTTGCTCCGAGACTATCGCCCCAGGCCAGCGGACCCTGCGGATAACCCAGGCCACGGCGGACGCCCTCATCCAGGTCGTCGACACTGGCGATGCGTTGTTGGACGATGTCGCCAGCCAGGTTGACGATCATTGCCAGCACGCGTTGGGCGACGAAACCAACGCTGTCATTGATCACGCTGACGCCGACGCCATCGCGGGCCAGCAAAGCATGAGCAGCATCGCGCATATCGACTCGCGTGGCCGGTGTCGGCATCAGCGTGCGGTAGCGACGAGGGTCGAGCAGCGGGTCGATACACACGGTGCGTGCCGGATCGGTGGCGAACAGGCCAGCGGCAGCGGTGGCATCCAGGCCGTAGGGCGCGAGCAGACAAAGCGCCTCACTGCTCGGTGTGACACCCTGCTCGACCTGCGCGCCCAACGCTTCCAGCAGCGCATTCAAGGTGGCACGATCCTCCTCGTTCTCGGTACCGAGCCATACCGGTGGCATAGCCTCGACAACCGGCACTCGCTGCGCCGACGGCGGATCGATCATTTGCCCGTTGGTGTACCGGTAGAACCCGCGTCCCACTTTGCGGCCGACATACCCGGCGTCTAGCATCTGCCGAGTCAGCGCCGACGGGCGATAACGCGGCTCCTGGTAAAACTGGTTATAGATCGACTCGATCACCGGGTGAGAAACGTCCAGAGCCGTAAGGTCGAATAGCTCCAGTGGCCCCATGCGAAAACCCAAGCCCTCGCGCAGGATGCGGTCGATTTCCGCAGGCTCGGCAATGCCTTCCTTGAGCATTTGCAGGGCTTCGGTGCTATAGGCGCGACCCGCGTGGTTGATGATGAAACCGGGCGTATCCTTGGCCCGAATACCGCGGTGGCCCATGCGCGCCGCCAACGCCTGCAGGCAGTCACCGACCAGCGGATCGCTGGCTAAGCCGTCGATCACCTCCACCACTTTCATCAGCGGTACCGGGTTGAAGAAGTGAAATCCTGCAACACGTTCGGGGTGCCGACATCTGCGCGCGATACGGGTAACGGACAACGACGAGGTATTGGTTGCCAGAATGCAATCGTCGGCGACCACCGCCTCCAACTCGGCTAGCAATGCCTGCTTGGCATCGAGACGCTCGATGATTGCTTCAACCACCAGGTCAACGTTCTTCAACTCCGCCAGAGTCGTTGCCACCTCAAGATGCTCAAGCGTACGTTGCGCGTCGCCACTGGCGATCTTGCCCTTGCTTACCAGCGTGTTCAGCGTCTGCTTCAAGTTATCCAGGGCTGCCTGGGCCGCGCCTTCGCGATTGTCGAACAGCATTACCCGGATACCCGCCTGGGCGGCAATCTGGGCAATGCCGGTGCCCATCACGCCAGCACCTACGATGGCCATATGGCTAATTACGCGTGTCATGGTTCATTCCCCTGCAAAGCTGGCTTTACGCTTTTCCAGAAAGGCGCGAGCGCCCTCTTTCTGGTCTTTCGAGTCGAATAGCAACTGGAACGCCTTGCGCTCCAGGACCAGTGCGCTGTCCAGCGGCAGGTCGGCGCCGGCCAGCATGACCTCCTTGATCTGCGCCACTGCCAGTGGTGGCAAGGCGGCTATTTCAGCCGCCAGCTCAAGTGCGCGCGGTAGCGTGTGCTCGTCGCTCACCACCTCGCTGACCATCCCCATGGCGAGTGCTTGTTGCGCCGGGACCAAACAGCCAGTCAACGCGATGCGCATCGCCTGGAACTTACCGACCGCGCGGATGAGGCGCTGAGTCCCACCGGCTCCGGGCATCAGGCCCAACTTGACCTCCGGTTGACCGAAGCGCGCCGACTCCCCTGCAACGATGATGTCGCAATGCATCGCCAGCTCACACCCGCCACCCAGGGCAAAGCCATTCACCGCTGCGATCACCGGTTTCGGACAACGACCGATGGCCTCCCACAGGTATTCGGTATGTCGACGGTACATCTCGATGGGACTGGCGTCGGCGAACTCGCGGATGTCGGCACCCGCTACGAAGCACTGCTCGCCGCCGGTCAGGACGATAGCGCGCACCCGAGCATCGTCGGCAAGTGCACGAAAGTGCTCGGCCAATTGCTCGCGGACCGCGCTATTGAGTGCGTTCTTCGCATCGGGACGCGAGATCCGCACAACTGCGACAGCATCATCGCGGATTTCCAGAGTCACGACTGACGCGTGCTGGGAGCTCATACTTTCCCCTCAATTTGCGTTTCGCTGTGCGAAACTAAATACCGAAATAGTGAATTATCATAGATACGGTCTCAAAGCTCTGTAAACAAACAATCTATAAATTTAATTAAAACCTTATATATCAAATATTTAAGTAATTTTTAAATGTGGTTTTGATTTTATTGAAATAACGAATATAATTTCGCTAGACGAAACTGTATTTTATTTTCTTGCATTTCTCAGAATCGAGGCCCTAACATGCGACGCAACAAGACCGACCCTTCCGCAGCGGACAAGATGAGTGGAGCAGATGAGATTGGCTTGCTGAGAATGGGCATGCTCGATCCAGCAAGCGGGATGAGCGAAGAAGAAAGCAGTGGCCAGTTCGTGACAGCACTGGCTCGTGGACTTGAGCTGATGAGGTGTTTCACACCGCGCGAGAACGTACTCGGCAATCAGGACCTGGCCAGAATGACCGGGCTGCCCAAGCCGACCGTGACGCGCCTGACCAATACGCTGATGCGTCTTGGATGCCTCAAGCGCGAAGTGCACTCGGGCAAATACCAACTGGATGTCGGTGTACTCGGGTTCGGCTACGCAATGCTATCGAACCTTTCAATTCGTACGGTGGCCCATCCATTGATGGAGGAATTGGCAACCCACGCTCAGGCCGCCGTCGCCATGGCCGCCCGCGATCGTCTTCAAATGGTCTACCTGGATGTGGTTCAGGGTCAGGGCAACATGACCATGCGGCGACAAACAGGCAGCTACTTGCCGCTGGCACAGAGTTCGGTGGGCCGAGCCTGCCTGGCAGCAATGCCGGAAACAGAACGGGAGTTTCTGCTCGACCACATTCGCCAGCGCGAAACGGAGCAATGGCCAGCTATCCGCAAGGGGCTGGACCGCGCATTCAGGGATTTTGCCGATTACGGGTTCTGCCTGTCGATCGGTGAGTGGCACCGCGACGTCAACTCCGTTGCAGTGCCGTTGCTGCACCCGCAGTACGGGTTGCTGACCTTCAACTGTGGTGGACCTAGCTTCCAGCTGCCGCGCGAAAAGCTTGAAGACGATATCGGACCTCGTCTGATCAATATGGTTAACAACATTGGCGCCGCTGCTCGCTGAAACAACGGAGTGACGGCGCCCTACTAAACCGGCTCGCTTGCGAGCCTCAAGGAGCGCACATGATCCGTGACACAGAAACCCTACAGATCCTGCTGGATTCCCTTCGCCAGTTCGTCAACGAAGCGCTAATCCCACGGGAGAACGAGGTTGCCGAGACCGACAACATCCCGGACGACATCGTTGTCCAGTTGCAAGAAATGGGGCTGTTCGGGCTGACTATCCCGGAAGAATTCGGCGGCATGGGTGTGACCATGGAAGAAGAGGTAAATATCGCCTTCGAACTGGGGCGCACCTCTCCAGCCTTTCGTTCCTACATTGGCACCAATAACGGTATCGGCTCCATCGGCATTCTGCTCGACGGCAGCCAAGAGCAGAAACTCAAGTACCTGCCAGGCCTGGCCTCGGGCGAGCTACTCAGCGCCTTCTGCCTGACCGAGCCGGACTCGGGTTCCGATGCCGCCTCGCTGAAAACCAGTGCCGTGCGCGATGGCGATCACTACATCATCAACGGCACCAAGCGCTTCATCACCAACGCCCCCCACGCCGATATTTTCACCGTAATGGCGCGCACCAACCCGGACATCAAGGGTTCCGGCGGCATCAGTGCATTCATCGTAGAGCGCGACACGGCCGGTATCTCCCTGGGTAAACGCGATCACAAGATGGGACAAAAAGGCGCTCACACCAGTGACGTCATCTTCGAAAATGTCCGCGTTCCAGCCAGCCAGTTGATCGGTGGTGTTGAAGGCGTGGGTTTCAAAACCGCCATGAAAGTACTGGATAAAGGTCGCCTGCATATTGCCGCCCTGAGCGTCGGCGCAGCCGAGCGCATGCTGGCGGACTCGCTGCAATACGCAATTGAGCGCAAGCAATTCGGCAAGCCGATCGCCGAGTTCCAACTGATCCAGGCGATGCTCGCCGACAGTAAGGCGGAAATCTACGCAGCACGCTGCATGGTCCTGGATGCGGCACAAAAACGTGACCTGGGCCTGAACATTGGTACCGAAGCCTCCTGCTCGAAGATGTTCGCCACTGAGATGTGCGGCCGGGTCGCCGACCGCTGCGTGCAGATCCATGGTGGCGCTGGCTATGTCAGCGAATACGCCATCGAACGCTTCTATCGGGACGTTCGCCTGTTCCGCATTTATGAAGGCACCACCCAGATCCAGCAGTTGGTGATCGCCCGAAACATGATCCGCGACGCTCAAAGCTGAGGCCTCAGGCCTTCAAACTCTGGTTCAAGCCCCCTGTTCCCATAAATATAATAAGGTGACGTGATGGACGCTGCTGCTCAGGTCAGTGCAAATACACTGGCCAAAACCAACACCTGGGTGTTGGTATTTGTTTTCTGCTTTCTTGGACTGTTAATCGACGGCGCCGATCTGATGCTGCTTTCCTACAGCCTCAGCAGCCTGAAGGCTGAATTTGGGTTGAGCAACGTCGAAGCCGGCAGCCTGGGTAGTTTCACCCTGGCCGGCATGGCCATTGGTGGCATTTACGGTGGCTGGGCTTGCGATCGTTTCGGCCGGGTAAAAACCGTGGTCTGGAGCATCGTACTTTTTTCCGCCGGCACGGCTGTGCTAGGCCTGACGCATAACTATTGGCAGTTCGCGATCACCCGATTGGTGGCATCGCTGGGGATTGGCGCACTGTACGTGGCTTGTAACACGCTGATGGCCGAATACGTACCCACTCGCTACCGCACAACGGTACTGGGCACCCTGCAAGCGGGCTGGTCAGTGGGCTATATCGTCGCGACGCTGCTGGCCGGCTGGATCTTGCCTAGCCATGGCTGGCGCTGGCTTTTCTACATTGCCATTATCCCGGTGATCCTGGCCGTGGTGATGCAACGTTTCGTGCCGGAGCCGCAAGCCTGGATCAACGCTCAGGCCGAGCGCGCCAAGAAAAAAATCAAGGGCATCCAAAAGCCATCCTCCGAAAAGCGCGAGAGCATGTACAAGCTGATCTTCGGTGATCCGCAGGCTCGCCGGATGTTTATCTCCTGGGCCCTGACTGCCGGCTTTCTGCAGTTCGGCTACTACGGCGTGAACAACTGGATGCCGACGTATCTGGAAAGCGAACTGGGCATGAACCTCAAATCCATGACCGGCTACATGGTCGGCACCTACACCGCCATGATCCTCGGCAAGATTCTCGCCGGCCTGGCGGCTGACCGTATCGGTCGTCGTACCGTGTTCGCCTTTGGTGCCCTGGGAACTGCGGTATTCCTACCGGTCATCGTCCTGTTTCAAAGCCCGGAAAACATCCTGTGGATGTTGGTGGTGTTCGGCTTTTTGTACGGCATTCCTTACGGTGTGAACGCCACCTACATGACTGAAAGCTTCGAGGCCAAATTCCGCGGATCCGCCGTAGGCGGCGCCTACAACATCGGGCGCCTGGGCGCAGCGATTGCTCCGGCAGCTATCGGCTTCCTCGCCTCTCATGGCTCGATAGGCGTGGGGTTTCTAGTCATGGGCGCGGCCTACTTCATCTGTGGTGTGATTCCGGCACTGTTTATCAAGGACAAACAGTTCGACCCACAGAAGCAATAGAACCAGCAAAGCAACGATGCTGCAGTCGTCTGTCGGTACCCACCCTTATCCGACAGACCTCTGCCGTTGGTCAAATTGGCAGCAACGCGACGAACACAGATTGGGTTTTTAGGGCACCACGCGACCCTTATTCGGTAAACAGCGTGGTAATCACTCTTGGTCGATGGCTGCGTAAATATCCTGCATGCCAACCGGACCGCTCGTCCGTGTATTGATAACGTCTCAATCGTGGCCTCACCCAAGCCGAGCTTGCGGGCAACAAGTCGCTATTTGCCGCCCGCCAGGGCCTTCTGGAGTTCGCCCAAAACGGCGACATCGAACAACCCAAGGAGCGCATCCACAGGTGGCTGTAAGCCGTGGAACGGGTGCTAACTCTTCACCGAGAGCACTGCGAGCAAGCCCCGCGCGTTGTCCAGGCGATTCGCAGCAGCGCAGCACCCTACCTGTAAACGTTCGAGTAATCGTGCTGGTGGTTGTTAACCCATCGATGAACCGAATAGGTTCATAATTCGGCTCATCTGTTCAGTACCGAATAAAAGGAAACAGAGAAATGGACTTCACCCCCATCATCGCGCAGGTCTGGGGCACGCTGGGCTGGTTTATCCCGCTGATGCTGCTGATCGGCCTTCTCAAGTCGCCTTGGGCCAAGGGCCACACCGGCGAACTCCTAGTGCGCTTGTTTGCTCATTGGCAGCTGGATAAGCAAGCCTACCGCCGACTGCACAACGTCACCCTGAGCACACCTGACGGCACCACGCAGATCGACCACGTATTCCTCTCGCCTTATGGCGTCTTCGTGCTGGAAACGAAGAACATGAACGGCTGGATATTCGGCAGCGAAAAGCAGCCACAGTGGACGCAGAAGCTCTATAAATGCACGTTCAAGTTCCAGAACCCGCTGCGCCAAAACTACAAGCACCTCAAGGCACTGGAGGCCACCCTTGGCGTAAACCCGGAGCACCTGCACTCGGTTATTACCTTCATCGGCGGCAGTACCTTCAAAACCGAGGTGCCGGACAACGTCACCCAGGGCATCGGTTTTATCCGCTACATCAAGTCATTCCAGCAGCCGGTATTCAGCGAGGCTGAAGTCGATGCCCTCATGCGCGCCCTGCAAACCGGCCGCAGAGCCCCGACGCTCGCAACCCACCGCGAGCACGTGCAAAACCTCAAACGCCGTAGCGACCCAACAGCCGAACGACAATGCCCGAAATGTGGCAGCGCACTGGTTATTCGCATCCGTAAAACGGGTGCCAATGCCGGCCAACAATTCTGGGGCTGCTCAACCTTCCCCAAATGCAAAACCACGCAGAGCCTTTAACACACGCCAACGCCATCAACCCTGCGCCTGGAGCAAGGATGGTTTCGAAAAATGAGGCCAGGAAAGTTATCCGCATGCGGCCGAACACTGAGCACTTTGCCTATAGCGATGGCCGCCTCTGTCGCTACAACTGCGCTGGCGGGTTCTGTAGTCTCGGCCAGCCAACAGCGGAACTCGACCAACCGATTGAACACCACTTCGACGTTATACCCGCTGTTTACGGTGCGTCTCTGAATACTGGCGAGCACTGGACTGAAGTGTTTTTCGGCACAACGAAAAAAGCGACCCTAAGGTCGCTTTTTTTTACAACTCATGAACTTCAATGAAGCTCATGAGCCAAATTTTGGAGCGGGAAACGAGACTCGAACTCGCGACCCCGACCTTGGCAAGGTCGTGCTCTACCAACTGAGCTATTCCCGCATCTTGGTGAAGGCCGCTATTCTATAGATTCAAATTGATACGTCAACCCTTTGATTCAAAAACTTATTTTTTTTCCGCTGAGGTTTTGAGGTGCGGCCAGGCTGCACGCAAATATTGCAACATCGACCATAAAGTCAGCCCGGCAGCAATCAGCAGCAGCGTGTAGCCGACTACCACCCAAAAGGTGAAGGCAGGCGGGTTAGCCAGCAAAATCACCAGTGCAAGCATCTGCGCGGCAGTCTTCCATTTACCCAGATTGGAAACGGCGACGTGTGCCCGAGCACCTATCTCGGCCATCCACTCACGCAATGCGGAAATCACGATCTCGCGGCCGATGATGACCGCCGCTGGCAGTGTCAGCCATAGATTGGCGTGTTCCTGAACCAGCAACACCAGCGCCACGGCCACCATCAGCTTGTCGGCCACAGGGTCGAGAAAGGCACCAAAGGGCGTGCTTTGTTCAAGGCGACGCGCCAGATAGCCATCGAGCCAATCCGTAGCCGCAGCGATCGCGAAGACCGTACTGGCTGCCATGTAGCTCCATGAATAAGGCAGGTAAAACAGCAGAATGAAGATCGGAATCAGCAGGACACGTAATACGGTGATCAGATTAGGGATATTCATCGGCACAACTGGCTACGAGGTGAGCGAGCATTCTACTCGCTGTGCAGGTTTGCATAAATCGACTCTGCGAGCTTTTTACTAATTCCGGGTGCTTTGGCTATTTCTTCAACGCTGGCGCGGGACAATTCCTGCAATCCACCGAAGTGTTTGAGCAGGTCGCGGCGCCGAGTCGGGCCGACACCGGCCACGCCCTCAAGAGTCGAGGTGCGCCGTGTCTTCCCGCGTCGCGCGCGATGCCCGGTGATGGCGAAGCGGTGAGCTTCGTCACGGATCTGCTGGATCAGGTGCAATGCCGGAGAATCGCCAGGCAAGGTGAACTCATGCGCAGCGTCGTTGAGGTACAGCGTCTCGAATCCTGCCTTGCGTGTGGCCCCCTTGGCAACGCCCAGCAGGATCAAATCGGGCACCGCCAGTTCGTTCAGTACATCGCGGGCCATGGATAACTGCCCCTTGCCGCCATCTACCAACAGGATATCGGGCAACTTGCCCTCTCCCTCTTTGAGCTTGCTGAAGCGACGAGTCAGGGCCTGGTGCATCGCTGCATAATCGTCGCCAGCCGTGACGCCTTCGATGTTGTAGCGCCGATAATCCGACTTTATCGGCCCTTCTGGACCGAAGACCACGCAGGAAGCGACCGTCGCCTCACCACTGGAGTGACTGATGTCGTAACACTCAAGGCGTTGTGGTGATTCGTCGAGGTTCAATACCTTGGCCAGCGCGTCAAAACGAGCTGTCACGTGCTGACGGTTGGCCAGGCGTGCCGACAATGCCTGCTCGGCATTGGTCACGGCCAATTGTTGCCAGCGCGCCCGCGTACCCCGGACCCGATGACTGATGGTCATTTCATGCCCTCGCAACGCTTCAATCGCGTCGATCAAGGTCGGAAAGTCCTCATGAACCACGTTGACGATAACTTCGCTCGGCAGCTCACGGTCATGCCCCCCCAGGAAATACTGAGCCAGGAATGCTGCCATGACTTCGCCCACCTCCTCCTCGATACCCACCTGAGGAAAAAAGCTCTTGCTGCCCAACACGCGCCCACCGCGCACGCTGATCAAGTGAACACAGGCGCCACCCGGATTGACGAACGCCGCGACCACATCTACGTCGCCGGTTCCGCCGTCCATGCTCTGTTGATCCTGGACACGGCGCAAAAGCGAGATCTGATCACGCAGTTCGGCGGCACGTTCAAAATCCAGGGTCATGGCGGCTTTTTCCATGGCGGCATTAAGCTCGTCAGTCAGCGCGTTGCTGCGTCCCTCGAGAAACATGATCGAGTGCCGCACGTCCTGGGCATATACCTCAGGCTCGACCAGGCCGACACAGGGCCCCTTGCAACGCTTGATCTGGTACTGCAAACACGGACGGGTGCGATTCTTGAAATAGCTGTCTTCGCATTGACGAACCAGAAAGGTTTTTTGCAGCAGACTCAGACTTTCCCGAATAGCACCGGCGCTTGGATACGGACCGAAGTATCGACCTTTGGGCTTCTTTGCGCCGCGATGGATGCTCAGCCGCGGGTAATCACTGTCCGACAGATAGACGTAGGGATAAGACTTATCGTCGCGCAGCAGGATGTTGTAAGGCGGCCGCCACTCCTTGATGAGTGTCTGCTCCAACAGCAGGGCTTCAGTCTCATTGGCGGTGATGGTGGTTTCGATCTGTGCGATTCGAGCGACCAGCGCACCGGTTTTGGGCGCGTGCCCCGTCTTGCGGAAATAGCTGGCAAGCCGCTTTTTCAGATTCTTGGCTTTGCCGACATACAGCAGGCGTGCCTCGGCATCGAACATGCGATACACGCCGGGACGGCCACTGCAGGTTGAAAGAAATGCGCCTGGATCGAACGGTTGGGTCATTTCAGAGACTGGCATCGACCATGCCGTGACGTACCGCCAACAAGGCCAGCTCGACATCGCTGCTGATCGAGAGCTTTTCAAAGATACGGTAACGGTAGGTGTTCACGGTTTTGGGCGACAGGCACAGTTTATCGGAGATAGCCTGGACTTTCTGGCAACCCACGATCATCAGGGCAATCTGAATTTCGCGCTCCGACAGCAGGTCGAACGGCGAATTATTACTTTGCGGCTGAAAAGACTTGAGCGCGAGTTGCTGGGCGATCTGCGGGCTGATATAGCGCTGCCCGGCAAAAACAAGCCGGATGGCCTGAACCATTTCAGCAAGGCCTGCACCCTTGGTCATGTAACCTGCCGCGCCTGCTTGCAACAGCCGGGTCGGGAATGGGTCATCTTCACACACCGTCACAGCCACAACTTTAATGTCGGGATGACTGCGTAGCAACTTGCGGGTTGCTTCCAGACCGCCTATGCCAGGCATCTTGACGTCCATCAACACAACATCGGGTTTTAGCTCACGCGCTTGTTTCAGGGACTCTTCACCTGAATCAGCCTCCCCGACTACCTGCAAGCCATCGATATCGGCCAACATCCGTGTAATGCCTGTTCGAACGAGATCATGGTCATCGACTACTAGCACCCTAATCAAGCAGACACCTCACAAAACGGTCATAACAAAGGCTGTGACCTTAGCAAAAACGGCGCGCAAGACCTAGCCCGAAGCTCGATATTGGTGCAAAGTCGATGCGTGGACAGCGTGTTACACACGCTACCACTAACGTATTCATATATTTGATTTTTTTCTGAAAACCTTAAAAGACAAGCCCGCCTACCCCTCCTCTGACGTTGCCTTATTGTTGGTTGCGTATGACGCAGACAGCTCAGCCATGGTCGTGGTCAGTCGCCTGATGGCGTCCTGGTCTTCTTTATGCAAGGTTCTGAAACTTCCCAGTATTTTTTCTTCCGTCTGGCTCAGGTTATCGACAGGCGTCGGGGTATGGGTGCCGGTGAGTACAAACAAAACGTCCACGCCTCTGGCTGCTACAGCCGCCAGATAATCCGCCTTTGGGGCGCGGTCGCCGCTTTCATACTTTCCCTGAGCATTCGCTTCTACACCACCTATTTCACCAAAAGCTCGTTGAGACAGCCCTAGGCGTTCTCTTTCTTTTCGTAGCCTGGAACCTATTCCACTCATTTGAATGCATAATCCTGTTGACCCCATCCTTACGAATGGTAGAATCGAGCTAAGTTAAACTAATTTGAACGGTTTTGAACTATGCCCGGAATACGCACCGCTGCACAAGCCAAGGCCTGGCTTGAACAACAAGGTAAATCTGTTCAGGAGTTCGCTCGGGAAAACAGCATTGACCCGGCCACTACCTATCAAGTACTTGCAGGGCGCAAAAAAGGTCGGCGCGGAGAAGCTCACAAAGTAGCAGTTTTGCTGGGAATGAAAATCGGCAGCATACCCACCGACAAAGTGTTGGGTCCCGCATTGGCGCTCGACTAACGCCCGCAAACGATGCATCGCCTCACAGTACCTTGGTTGATGTACCTGTTGAAACAGTCTAGACGAAGCGTGGTCGATTACTCTCGGCAAACAGCTGAGCCCTCTAATATACGCTCCATCCAGAACAACGCCTTCTCTTGCCCGACAACCTCGTAGCCCTGCCGTCGATACAATTGCACCGCTGGATTACTTTTAAACACTTTCAGCCGGATGCTCCTGGCCCCTAACGCGTAAGCCATCGACGTTATCTGCCCCATCACCCACCCCCCGATGCCCTCGCCTCGGTAGGGTTCGCACAACTGCACATCGCGCAGATACAAATAGTGCGGCTCCAGGCTGAAACTGAGAAAGCCGACAGGCTTGTCTGCCTTGTTGATGATGAAGCTCTGGCGTGCCTCCCACTCATCATCAAACGACTGCCCCTGCCAAACCCGAGCATATTCGGCGTAATACTCACGCATATTCACCCTCGTCAGCTCACGAGCAAAACTCAGATCGGCAGCGGTGGCCTTGCGAAGCTTCACAGTCATCCCTACCCCCTAGCGCTTCAATCAACCACAGGCACAGCCCTGGCTGATCAGCCTTGCAAATCCCGATTGGCTATCCGTGACAGATCTCCGCCAGCACTGGCAGCACGCAAAAGACGTAGTGTTTTGAGACCCGATGGAAATACCCCATTGAACCCAAAGCCCTGTCTACAGTAAGCTCACTGTACCTACTGGAGAGCCGCCATGTCGCACATCCAATCGCCGAACTGCAATTTTACCAGCGTCCAACGCCCGGTAACGGCAGTGGCTGCGTGGAATGTACAATGCGCAGTCTCCCAGCAGGTCAACTCTTATTTTGGGTATTGGTTTAGCCACTGGCGCGCCTGATACCCATACGGCGCCCACACTAAAAGGGCCGCCAACCAGAGAATTCTCTACCCCCGGCCGGCTACCCGACCGGGGGTTTTGTTTTTTCGGGCCACCAGAAACATCTGCTTGTACTGAATTGCAACCCCATTGAATCGAATCAAGGAACACGACATGAACTACGCCACTTATTACCGCAACGACATCAGCTTCATCTGGCGATTTAGCAGCCTCCGCTCGGGACAGCCTGCCGCCTCCGACCGGTCACTTTCAGGTGGCAAGACAGCACTAAAGGCCAGTACGGCCAATTGTCGAACACCCCAATAGGGCGTCGAGCGCGGAAATCCCCCGCGCCCGCCCAGGAAGCCAGAACATGAACTCATCCGTCGCCGTAAAACCTCTCTCTGACCTGTTGCCCCACAGTGTGACCCTGATCGACAGCGTCCCTGCCCCACAGCGTCTACCCAGCACCCTGCAACTCAAACACCAGTTGCCCCTCGACGTTGCCCTTAGCCATCAGGTTGCAGCCCATCGCCAAGCGGCCCGTGCGATTCTCGACGGTGAAGACTCCCGCCTGTTAGTGATCGTCGGCCCTTGCTCGATCCACGACCCGCGCTCTGCCCTCGAATACGCCGAACGGCTGGCAAAGCTGTCCACTGAGGTCGACGATCAACTGATGCTGGTGATGCGTGCCTACGTCGAAAAACCACGCACCACGGTTGGCTGGAAAGGATTGGCCTACGATCCGCAGCTTGATGGCAGTGACGACATGGCCGGTGGCCTGGCACTGTCCCGCGAACTGATGCGCGACATGCTGCGTATGGGCCTGCCCATCGCCACCGAAATCCTGCAGCCCATGGTAGCCGGTTACTTCGACGATCTGCTCAGTTGGGTGGCCATAGGCGCAAGGACCACCGAATCGCAGATCCATCGGGAAATGGCCAGTGGTTTGGCAATGCCTGTCGGCTTCAAGAACGGCACGGATGGCGGAGTCGCGATTGCTACCGACGCCATGCGTTCAGCGGCGCATGCGCATCGGCATTTCGGCATTGATCGACACGGTCATCCAGCGATCATTGAAACCCGGGGCAACCCGGACACGCACATGGTCTTGCGCGGCGGTCATCGCGGGACTAACTACGACAGTCAAAGCATTGCGAGCGTACGCACCCGCCTGGAAAAGGTCGGCATCCCGACGCGAATCATGGTCGATTGCAGCCACGCCAACAGTGGCAAAGACCCGCTGCGTCAGCCTGAAGTATTCAACGATGTGCTTGAGCAGCGCTTGCAGGGCGACCGGTCGTTGATCGGCATGATGCTGGAAAGCCATCTGTTTGAAGGGTGCCAGCCACTGAGCGAAACCTTGCGTTACGGAGTTTCGGTCACAGATGGTTGCCTGGGCTGGGACGGTACCGAGCAGTTATTGCGCGACGCGGCGACCGCCTTGCGGCGCCAGGCAGCGAGCACATGTTGACCGGAGCAGGAAATCGGCTGGCAGCCCGTAGCCGACCTGCTTTTTTTCAGCCATAAAAAGCATCTGGACCGCGCGGTTATCCCGGCACAGGTTGTCGGGAACCCTCCCGGTCGCTCTCCGAAACAAGACCCGGTGGACGTGCATGCCGCTGCACGCCACGCAGTCTGCCGGACTGGCCCTCAACCACTGAATCAAGCGCCTGTGTCGCCGGCACTACCGAGGCAAAATCCAGGGCCATTGCGACGGCCCATCTGCAGCTAATGTGGTTTGCACATTCCAGGCAAACACACAGGTCAACGATGAACGCTCACGCGACAACAAAATTCCCCATACTGCTGGTCCACGGCCTGTTCGGCTTCGAGCGGATCGGCAACATCACCATTTTTCATGGCATAAAAGAAGCGCTGGAAAACGCCGGCGCCCGGGTGTACGTACCCTCCCTGTCCGGCGCCCACAGCAACGAAGTCCGTGGTGAGCAACTGCTCGTACAGATCGCCCACATCCTGGAGCAAACCGGCTCACAGAAAGTCAATCTGATTGCCCACAGCCAAGGCCCGCTGGCGGCGCGTTATGCCGCCGCGACCCATCCAGAACACATCGCCTCGGTAACTTCTGTCAGCGGCGCCAATCATGGCTCGGAGCTGGCGGACCAGCTGCGTAAGGCTTTTACGCCCGGAGCACTACCGGAAAAAGTTGCTGCCACCCTGATCGCAGGGTTTGCGCACTTTTTGGCCTTGCTCAGCGGTAATCCCCAACTGCCGCAAGACACCCTACAGGCGCTTGACGCATTGACCACAGAAGGCGTTGCCTCATTCAACCAAAAATACCCGCAAGGCCTGCCCGCAACCTGGGGCGGTGAAGGCGCTGAGCAGGTGGACGGTGTGCGTTATTACTCCTGGAGTGGGGTCATCAAAGGAACGCTATTCGAAGAAGGGCACAACATCGTGGACCCGCTGCACTTGGCGTGTCGCAGCTATGCACAACTATTCCAGAACGAGAAAGAGCAAAATGACGGCTTCGTCGGCCGTTACATCTCGCACTTGGGCAAGGTGATCCGCTCGGACTATGCGATGGATCACCTGGACACGGTGAATCAAACTGCAGGCGCAGTGCGAAAAGGCGTCGACCCGATCAAGCTCTATGTGGAACACGCCATGCGGCTTAAAAGCGAAGGTTTATAAAACATCCAAAGCGAAGCTGACCGCTGGGACGCTGGAAGGAACTTTCGCGAGAAATGCCTTCCTTAATCCGGTAGGCTCTTCCTTTTTTTGACAGGAGTACGTTCCCATGGCTAAAGCCACTGCCCGCCACATCCTTGTTGCCAGCGAAGAAAAGTGCAACGAACTGAAAACCCAAATCGAAGCCGGCGCTGATTTCGCCGAAGTCGCCAAAGCCAATTCGAGCTGCCCTTCCAGCCGTCAAGGCGGCGATCTGGGCTCGTTCGGTCCAGGCCAGATGGTTAAGGAATTCGACACTGTCGTGTTCAGCGCGCCAGTCAACGTCGTACAAGGCCCCGTGAAAACCCAGTTCGGTTATCACTTGCTGGAAGTGACCAGCCGCCAGGACTGATAGTCCGCCGCTGATCGCCTCAAACGGCCCGTCTGCCTGACGGGCCGTTTTTATGTGTGCTCCCTCCTCTCCAGAACTCCCCAATGGCCTGGGTTATTCAAGCCATTCATGCCGCCGGGCAAAAAAACAGATTGTGCAACTTCATATGTCAGTGACATCGTTACCGCGCGGCTATTCACTCTCGGCATTCAGACACAATGCAGCCTGTGACCCAGCAGGTTTCTTCAAGGCCTTGGTTTTTTTACCCTTAACCCTGACATTCGCTTGCGGACGTCAGTCAGGATCGAGCAATGCGTTTTGTTTTTTCATCACTGATTTTCGCAGCGCTAGCCTTGATTTCAGGCTTTCAATACGTGTCCGCAGCCCCCCAGCATGCCCTGACTGTCTATGGCGAGCAGCCCAAATATCCAGCCACATTCACCCACTTCGACTACGTCAACCCTGATGCCCCCAAAGGTGGCAGCATGCGTCGTTCGGCGCAGGAAATTGGCCAGTTCGACCACTTGCTGCCCTATATCGACAAGGGCACCGGCGTCTCGCAGCTCAGCGGCCTGCTCTATTCCCCGCTCGCGGTGCGCTCGCTGGACGAGCCCTACACGGTTTACGGTTTGGTCGCGCAGCAGATGGAGCGCAGTGAAGACGGCTTGTCCTTGCGTTTCTTCCTCAATCCCAACGCACGTTTCGCTGATGACACGCCGATAACCGCTGAAGATGTGCGTTACACCTTCAATCTGCTGATGACCCAGGGCAGCCTGCAATACCGCACTCAGTTCGAAGAAGTGAAGAACGTCGAGGTCGAGTCGCCGACACAGATCCGCTTCGACTTCAAAAACAATGATAACCGCACCCTGCCGTTGGATCTGGCCTCACTGCCGGTTTTCCCCGAGCATTGGTGGAAAACCCGCGACTTCGCGAACGGTGGCGGTTTTGAAATTCCGTTGGGCAGCGGTCCCTATAAAGTGAGCAAAGTCGATGCCGGACGTAGCATCACGTTCGAACGCGACCCGAACTGGTGGGGCAAGGACCTGCCGGTCAGCCGCGGTTTCTATAACTTCGATCAGTTCAGCGTCGAATACTTTGGCGACATCGACGTTGCCCGCCAAGTGCTGCGCGGCGGCGCCTACGATTACAACCGTGAGTACTCGGCAACCAGCTACTCCATCGGTTATGACAGCCCAGCCCTGAGCGATGGTCGCTTGCAAAAGGCGCAGTTGGCCAAAGGCGCCATACAGAGCTCGCAGGGGTTTGTTTTCAATCTGCAACGGCCCATGTTTCAAGACCGCCGGGTACGCGAAGCGTTGTCCATGCTCTGGGATTTTGAGTGGAGCAACCGGCAGATGATGCACAACGTGTATGTGCGTCAGAGCAGCTACTTCTCTAATGGACCGCTGGCTGCTGATCACGCCGCCAATGCTGAAGAGTTGAAGATTCTCGAGCCATTGCGCGGCCAGGTTCCGGGCGAGGTATTCACCCAGGTATTCCAGGCGTCGAAAACCGATGGCTCAGGGTTCATCCGCGACAAGCAGTTAAAGGCTCTCGGGCTGCTGGAAGAAGCGGGCTGGATGCCCCAGGGCGACAAGTTGGTCAACGCTGCTGGCGAACCACTGAGTTTCACTTTCCTCAATGGCCAGGCCGGGTTCGAGCGACTGCTACTGCCTTACAAGCGCAATCTGGCGCAAATCGGGGTTACGTTCGACATTCGCCGCATCGACGCTGCGCAGTACCTCAATCGAGTTATGGCCCGGGATTACGACATGATCGTCAGCGGCTATCCTGTGTCGTCCTCGCCCGGAGCGGAGTTATATAACTGCTTCGGCTCCAAAGGCGCCAAGGACCCAGGCTCGAGCAACTACATGGTGTTACAGGACCCCGCTGTCGACAGCCTGATCAGTAATTTGGTCAAGGCCGATAAAAAATCGACCATGGTCAACTACGCCCACGCCCTGGACCGGGTGTTGCAATGGGGTTACTACTGGATTCCCAACTATTACCCGCCTGGCTCGGCCACCGTCTGGTGGAACCGTTTTGGCATTCCAGCCGTGCAGGCGAGCAACGGTGAAGCCGTCGAGACCTGGTGGGAAATCAGCCCGGCTGCGCTGACAAACGAACAATTCGCGGCCAAGCGCGGTGCTTCGGCCAACCCAGCGGAGGTGAATTGAATGCTCGGTTATCTGCTGCGACGGTTGCTACTGATCATCCCCACGCTGCTGTGCATCCTGCTGGTCAATTTTT
This sequence comes from Pseudomonas sp. ASL8, assembly GCF_056680355.1. Taxonomy (NCBI): domain Bacteria; kingdom Pseudomonadati; phylum Pseudomonadota; class Gammaproteobacteria; order Pseudomonadales; family Pseudomonadaceae; genus Pseudomonas; species Pseudomonas sp. ASL8. The sequence goes on from NZ_CM155278.1 coordinate 4,904,954, forward strand.
TTATCGTTCAGGCTGCACCTGGCGGGCCGGTAGAACAGGCGATTGCCCGACTGCAAGGCATCGGCGGCGCCAGCACTGCAGTCGGTGGCGCGGCGGCAGAGTCGGTCGGCGGCAGCAATGCTTCACGCGCCAGTCGCGGCCTTGATCCCAAGCTGATCAAGGAAATTGAACACCAGTATGGCTTTGACAAACCGCTCCACGAACGTCTCTGGCTGATGCTCAAGAACTACGCCCAACTGGATTTTGGCAACAGCTTCTTTCGCGGCGCCAAAGTGACAGACCTGATCCTGCAGAAGATGCCCGTCTCGATATCTCTCGGGCTGTGGGCGACGCTGATCACCTACCTGATCTCGATTCCGCTGGGCATCCGCAAAGCCGTCAAACATGGCAGCCACTTCGATATCTGGAGCAGTACCGCCATCATCATCGGCTATGCCATGCCGGCCTTTCTGTTTGCCATGTTGCTGGTAGTGGTATTTGCCGGTGGCACTTCATTGAACTGGTTCCCGGTGCGCGGCCTGGTGTCGGAAAACTTTCAGCAATTGTCGACCGTGGGCAAGATCGCCGATTACTTCTGGCATCTGGTACTGCCTGTGGCGTCCTTGGTGATCGGCGGTTTTGCCACACTGACCATCCTGACCAAAAACTCGTTTCTCAACGAAGTCACGCGCCAATACGTGGTCACGGCACGGGCCAAGGGGTTAAGCGAGCGTCGCGTGCTGTACGGCCATGTGTTCCGCAACGCCATGTTGCTGGTGGTAGCGGGCATTCCTCAAGCATTCATCAGCGTATTTTTCGCCGGCTCGCTGTTGATCGAAGTGATTTTCTCCCTCGATGGCCTGGGCCGCATGAGCTACGAAGCTGCCGTGTCGCGGGACTATCCGGTGGTATTCGGCTCGTTGTTCATCTTTACCCTGTTCGGCCTCGTGATAAAACTGATCGGCGATGTCTGCTACACGCTGGTCGACCCTCGAATCGATTTCAGTGCGAGGAACGCCTGATGTTCAGACTTTCCCCACTAGGCCGCCGCCGCTTCGATCGCTTTCGCCACAACCGTCGAGGCTGGTGGGCACTATGGCTATTCGTCGGGCTGTTCCTGCTGACCCTGGGCGGCGAATTGATCGCCAACGACAAGCCGCTGGTACTCAGTTACCAGCATTCGTTGTATTTCCCGGCGTTCAAACGCTACACCGAGCAGGAATTCGGCGGACAACTGCCCTTCCAGCCGGATTACCGAAGCGATTACGTGCGCACGTTAATCGCCAAGGACGGTGGCTGGATGCTGTTCCCGCCCATTCCTTTTAGCGACGACACTCCCAACTATGAGCTGACCCGTCCAGCGCCCAGCCCACCGACCACCACCAACTGGCTGGGCACCGACGACCAGTCGCGCGACGTGCTGGCACGGGTGATTTTCGGGGCGCGAGTGTCGATCCTGTTTGCCTTGGCCCTGACCTTTATCAGCACGCTGATCGGCATTGCAGCTGGCGCGCTGCAAGGCTATTACGGGGGCTGGGTTGATTTGATCGGCCAGCGCTTGCTGGAAGTCTGGTCCGGCCTGCCGGTGCTTTATCTGCTGATCATTCTGTCGGGGTTTGTCGAACCGAATTTCTGGTGGCTCCTGGGGATCATGGCGCTTTTCTCCTGGCTGACCTTGGTGGATGTGGTGCGCGCCGAATTCCTGCGAGGACGCAACCTGGAATACGTCAAGGCAGCCCGAGCGCTGGGCCTGGATGACAGCAAGGTGATCATGCGCCATATCCTGCCCAACGCCATGAACGCCACATTGAGCTACCTGCCGTTTATTCTGACCGGGGCGATCTCGACCCTGACCGCGCTGGATTTTCTCGGGTTCGGCATGCCTGCGGGCAGCGCCTCTTTGGGCGAACTGATCGGTCAGGGCAAGCAGAACCTACAAGCCCCCTGGCTCGGCCTGACGGCGTTCTTCACCCTGGCGCTCATCCTGTCCCTACTGGTTTTTATTGGCGAAGCGTTACGTGATGCCTTCGACCCGAGGTCTTGAAATGTCAGACACTCTGTCTGCAACGTCCGACAACCTGATTGAAATTCGCGACCTGACTGTCGCCTTCAATGGGCAGACCGTGGTCAACAACCTGAGCCTGGATATCCCGATCGGTGAGTGTCTGGCGCTAGTAGGTGAATCGGGCTCGGGCAAGTCGGTGACCGCCCACTCGATCCTGCAACTGCTGCCCAAAAGCGGCACGCAGACCACGGGGAGTATCCGTTATCGCGGCCAGCAGTTGATCGGTGCCGATGACAAAGCCCTGCGCGAACTCCGCGGCAACCGCATTGCCATGATTTTCCAGGAGCCGATGACCTCGCTCAACCCTTTGCACACGGTGTCCAAACAGATCGGCGAAACGTTGCTGCTGCACAAGGGCCTGAGCGGCAAAGCAGCCCAATGGCGAATTCTCGAACTGCTGGAACTGGTGGGCATCCAGCATCCACAAAAGCGCCTAAAAGCCTACCCGCATCAACTGTCCGGCGGCCAACGGCAGCGGGTGATGATCGCCATGGCACTGGCCTGCGAGCCTGAACTGCTGATTGCCGACGAGCCAACCACGGCCCTTGATGTGACGGTGCAACGCAAGATTCTGCTGCTGCTCAAGGAACTGCAACAACGCCTGAACATGTCGCTGTTGCTGATCAGCCATGACCTCAATCTGGTGCACAGCATCGCCCAGCGCGTGTGCGTGATGCGCGCGGGTGAAATCGTCGAGCAGTCCAACTGCCATCTGCTGTTCAAACATCCACAGCACCCTTACAGTCGACTGCTGCTCGATGCTGAGCCTGCCGGCGAACCTCTGCCACGGGATAGCCGTGAGAAGGTGCTGCAGGTCGACAACTTGAGCGTGTGGTTTTCCATGGCAGGCGGCATTTTTGGTCGCCATAAGGAATACCTCAAGGCCGTCGACGACATCAGCCTTAGCATCCAGCGCGGCAAGACCCTGGGCATCGTCGGTGAGTCGGGCTCGGGCAAGTCCACGTTGGGCCAGGCGATCCTGCGGCTGGTCGAGTCGCGCGGCAGCATCCGCTTTCAGGGGCACGCGCTGGACGGCTTGAACCACAAGCAGATGCGGCCTTGGCGCAAGCAGATGCAAGTGGTATTCCAGGACCCCTACGGCAGCCTGAGCCCACGCATGTCGGTTGAGCAGATCATCAGCGAAGGCCTCGAAGTTCACAGCGAACTCAGTCCAGCGCAGTGCGAAGCTGAAGTGATTCGGGTACTTGAAGAGGTCGGCCTTGACCCGCAAAGCCGCCATCGCTACCCGCATGAGTTTTCCGGCGGGCAGCGCCAGCGCATCGCCATCGCCCGCGCGCTGGTGCTCAAGCCGGCCCTGATTCTGCTCGACGAGCCGACCTCTGCGCTTGACCGCACCGTACAGAAACAAGTCGTCGCGCTGCTGCGTCAGCTCCAGGAAAAACACGGCCTGACCTACCTGTTCATCAGTCACGACCTGGCGGTGGTTAGAGCCCTTGCTCACGACCTGATCGTGATCAAGGACGGCAAAGTCGTTGAGCATGGCGCCAGCCATGATGTGTTCGATTCGCCGCAACACCCGTACACCAAGGAGTTGCTGGCAGCGGCTCATCCGGAGTTCGCTTGACCATGAAAGACAGTGACAGCCTCAAGGATTACACGCGAGTACGGCGGCTGGCGATTCGTTCGTTGTTCGAGATTATCGAGCAGTCCAGCGAAGGCACGGTCATCGTCGATAAAGAAGCACGCATCGTCTGGATCAACGAGCGTTATGCCCGACGCTTTGGGCTGCAAGACGCCAGCCTGGCGGTGGGCCAGCCCTGTGAAAGCGTGATTCCGGGCAGCCTGTTGCGCGAGGTGGTCAACAACGGCCGGCCAATCCTCCTGGACATGATGGACACGGCCAAGGACCCGTTGGTGGTGATGCGCTTGCCGATCCATGACGATGCCGGCGCGGTCATCGGCGCAATCGGCTTTGCCCTGTTTGACGAACTGCACGCCCTGTCGCCCCTGCTCAAACGCTACCTGAGCATGCAAGAAGAACTGGCGTCCACCCGCTCTTTACTGCGCGCGCGACAAGCCAAATACAGCTTCGCCCACTTTATCGGCACCAGCGCAGCCAGCCTGGAAGTCAAACGCCGGGCGCGACGCAGCGCGAGCACCGAATCACCGATTTTATTGCTGGGCGAAACCGGCACCGGCAAAGAACTGTTGGCGCATGCAATCCACAGCGCTTCACCCAGGGCACACAAAGCCTTCGTCAGCATCAACAGCGCAGCCATTCCGGAAACCCTGCTGGAAGCCGAGTTCTTCGGCACCGCACCCGGCGCGTTTACCGGTGCTGACCGGAAAGGTCGGCCCGGCAAGCTGAAGATAGCTCAAGGCGGCACGCTGTTTCTCGATGAAATCGGGGACATGCCATTGCCCCTGCAAAGCAAATTGCTGCGGGTACTGCAAGAAAAGGAATACGAACCGGTCGGCTCGAATGAGGTGATTCAGAGCGATATCCGTCTGATCGCGGCGACCTCGACCGACCTTGAAGCGGCAATCAAGCGTGGCGAGTTTCGCGCCGACCTGTATTACCGCCTGAGCGTCCTGCCCATCAAGGTTCCACCGCTGCGAGATCGCCTGGACGACCTGCCCGCGCTCAGCGAAGCCATTCTGGAGGAACTGCGCAGCCAGCACGAACTGGACCACGAGGCCCTCACCCTGCTCGGCCAACATGCCTGGCCAGGCAATATCCGCGAACTGCAAAACGTCCTGGAGCGCGCCGCCTTACTGAGCGACGACCTGATCCTCGATGCCAACGAGATTCGGGCCGCCATCGGCACCCTTGTTCCAGTGAGCACACCCGCGATACCTCAAGGCCCTGCTGAATTAGAAACGTTCAGCGCTGCCCGTGAGCGATGTGATCGGCAATTGATTGAATCGACACTGTCGCGCTGTAAGGGAAATGTCATTGAAGCGGCCAAGCAGCTTGGACTAGGACGTTCTACGCTGTACAAAAAAATGACAGCGCTGGGGATTGTAGAGTCTCTTTAAAGAGATTTTAGTCTCTTTAAGGAGATGTGCATTTCATAGATGATCCTCATCGCGGGCAAGCCCGCTCCTACATGGAAAACACCATCAGTGTAGGAGCGCGCTTGCCCGCGATGTCTCTGTTAAGAGACAAAAAAAGCGCTCTTATTTCCAGCAAAAAATAAATAACCAATAAATTCATACACTTAGCGTAATGGCACGAAACTAGCTATACCTCATGCAGCGCGGTTCAACCGCAGCCAAAAAAACAATAACAACAGGAGACACTCAATGAGTGTAATCATCGCCTTAGCGGCCCTCGGGCTGTTGATGCTCGCTGCATACCGTGGCTATAGCGTTATCCTCTTCGCCCCCATTGCCGCCCTTGGCGCGGTGTTGTTGACCGATCCTTCGGCCGTAGCCCCTGCGTTTAGCGGGGTGTTCATGGAAAAAATGGTCGGCTTCGTCAAACTCTACTTCCCCGTCTTTCTGCTCGGCGCCGTGTTCGGCAAATTGATTGAGCTGTCGGGATTCTCCCGCTCCATCGTCGCCGCAGCCATCCGGTTGCTGGGCACACGACAGGCCATGTTGGTGATCGTACTGGTCTGCGCCCTGCTCACCTACGGCGGTGTTTCCCTGTTCGTGGTGGTGTTCGCGGTGTATCCGTTTGCTGCCGAGATGTTCCGCCAGAGCGACATTCCCAAACGCTTGATTCCAGCCACCATCGCCCTGGGTGCGTTTTCCTTCACCATGGACGCCCTGCCCGGCACCCCACAGATCCAGAACATCATCCCCACGACCTTCTTCAATACCACCGCCTGGGCTGCACCGTGGCTGGGATTGGTCGGCACGCTGTTCGTGTTCTGCACCGGCATGCTGTATTTGCAGCGCCAACGTAACAAGGCTCAGCGCGCTGGCGAAGGCTACGGCACCGAACTGCGCAACGAGCCGGAAACCGCCGAGAACATCAAACTGCCCAACCCATGGATCGCGCTGTCGCCACTCTTGCTGGTAGGCATCATGAACCTGCTGTTTACCCGCTGGATCCCACAGTGGTATGGCAAGACCCACACCCTCAGCCTGCCAGGCATGGCGACACCGGTGCAAACCGAAATCGCCAAACTGACCGCGATCTGGGCAGTTGAAGCGGCCCTGCTGATCGGCATTCTGGCGGTGTTGGCGTTCGGCTTTAACGCCATTCGCGGCAAGCTGGCCGAAGGCAGCAGAAGTGCCGTCAGCGGTGCACTGCTCGCTGCGATGAACACGGCGTCGGAATACGGCTTTGGTGCGGTGATTGCCTCCCTGCCCGGGTTCCTGGTACTCGCCGATTGGCTGAAAAGCATTCCCAACCCGTTGGTCAATGAAGCCATCACCGTGACGTTACTGGCGGGCATCACCGGTTCGGCATCGGGTGGCATGAGCATCGCATTAGCGGCCATGTCCGACAGCTTTATCGCAGCGGCCCACGCGGCCAACATCCCGCTGGAAGTGCTGCACCGCGTGGCCTCCATGGCCAGCGGCGGCATGGACACCCTGCCGCACAACGGCGCAGTGATTACCTTGCTGGCGGTCACCGGCCTGACCCACCGCGAGGCCTATCGAGACATATTCAGCATCACGATTATCAAAACATTGGCGGTCTTCGTTGTGATCGGCACTTTCTACGCCACCGGCATCGTTTGAGGAATTGCACATGAGTCTTCAAGGAAAAACCGCACTGGTCACCGGCTCCACCAGCGGCATCGGCCTGGGCATCGCCCTGAGCCTGGCCAAAGCGGGCGCCAACCTGATACTCAACGGCTTCGGCGATGCCACAACCGTACTGGCCGAGGTCAGACAGTTTGGCGGCAAGGTCGGCCACCATCCAGCGGATGTCAGCGACCCCGCACAGATCGCCGACATGATCGCCTACGCCGAGCGCGAGTTCGGTGGCGTCGATATTCTGATCAACAACGCGGGTATCCAGTATGTGGCCCCGGTGGAAGAGTTCCCGGTGGAGCGCTGGGACTCGATCATCGCGATCAACCTGTCATCCGTGTTCCATAGCACCCGCCTGTGCCTGCCGGGAATGCGCACCAAGGGATGGGGGCGCATCGTCAACATCGCGTCAGTGCATGGCTTGGTGGGCTCAACCGGCAAGGCAGCCTATGTCGCCGCCAAGCATGGGGTGATCGGCTTGACCAAAGTGGTCGGGCTGGAAACCGCTGCCAGCCATATCACCTGCAACGCGATTTGCCCCGGCTGGGTGCTGACGCCGCTGGTGCAGCAACAAATCGACGCCCGCGGCGCCGTTGATGGCGACCTGGAAAAAGCCAAACATGATTTGCTGGCGGAGAAACAGCCTTCGCTGGAGTTCGTCACGCCGCCGCAATTGGGCGAACTGGTGCTGTTCCTCTGCAGTGAGGCCGGGAGCCAGGTGCGTGGTGCCGCGTGGAACATCGATGGCGGCTGGTTGGCGCAGTAAACGGAGCGGACCATGACTGAAGCACTTTGGACCCCGAGCGCGCAGCGAATGGGTGCCACGCGCATGGACGCCTTTCGGCGTTTCATCAATCAGCGCCACGGCCTTGAGCTGCATGATTACTCGGCACTGCACCCGTGGAGTATCGACCAGCGCGAAAATTTTTGGCAGGCGATTGTCGATGTGTTCGGCATTGAATTCCACGCGTCGCCCAGCGCTGTGCTTATCGAAGGCCCGCGGATGCCCAGCGCCCAGTGGTTTCCGGGCGCAACGCTGAATTTCGCCGAACACTTGCTGCGCCGTCGCGACGATTACCCCGCAGTGATCTCCGTGAGTGAAGATGGCCAGCGGATGCAGTTGACCTACGCCGAACTGGCCGCGCATGTCGCTGGCTTGCAACAGAGCTTGCGGGCTGTGGGTGTTGGCGTGGGCGACCGCGTGGCGGCCTGTATGCCCAATACCTGGCAGACATTGGTTGCCATGCTCGCCACCACCAGTCTTGGGGCGATCTGGTCCTGTTCATCTCCAGACTTCGGCACCCAGGGCGTAATCGATCGCTTCGGTCAGATCGAACCGAAAGTCCTGCTCACCTGTGCGGGCTATCACTACGCTGGCAAGTCCATTGACCAGACCGCCAAGGTCAATGAGATTCTCGAAAGACTGCCCTCTCTGCAACAACTGATCATCGTGCCCTACGCTCGCCCGGAAGCCCGAGTGGAGGATTTCCAGACACCGGCCAACGTGGCGCTATGGAATGACTTCTACTCCATCGGTGGCGAGCCCTACTTCGTTGCGGTGCCTTTTGCCCACCCGCTGTATATTCTTTATTCGAGCGGCACCACCGGCGTGCCCAAATGCATCATCCACAGCGCGGGCGGCGTGCTGTTGCAGCACGTCAAAGAACAAGGCCTGCACGCCGATCTGGGACGTGACGATTGCCTGTTCTACTACACCACCTGCGGCTGGATGATGTGGAACTGGCTGGTCTCTGGCCTGGCGTTGGGGGCGACGGTCGTCCTTTACGACGGCTCGCCGTTTTACCCTGGTCCGCAGCGGCTGATGGACTTGATAGACGATGAAAACATCAGCGTATTCGGCACCAGTGCCAAATACCTCGCGGAACTGGAAAGGCACGCGATCCAGCCCCGTTTAACCCATCGCCTGACGCGACTCAAAACCCTGCTGTCCACGGGCTCACCGCTGGCGGCGAGCAGTTACGATTACGTTTACCGCGAAATCAAAGAAGACTTGTGTCTGTCGTCGATTTCCGGCGGCACCGACATCGTGTCCTGCTTCGTCATCGGTAACCCGGTATTGCCCGTGTATCGTGGCGAAATGCAGTGCAAAAGCCTGGGCATGGCGGTAGAGGTCTGGAATGACGATGGACAACGGGTAATTGGCGAGAAAGGTGAACTGGTCTGCACCCGGCATTTTCCGGCGATCCCCATCGGTTTCTGGAACGACCCACAGCACGAAAAACTCTTGGCGACCTATTTCACCCAGTTCCCCGGCGTCTGGGCGCATGGTGACTACGCCGAAGAAACCGAGCGTGGAAGCATGATCATTCACGGGCGTTCGGACGCCGTGCTCAACCCCGGCGGCGTGCGCATAGGCACCGCAGAAATTTACCGTCAGGTGGAAAAAGTCGAGCACGTGCTCGAGAGCATTGCTATTGGCCAGCGCTGGAAAGACGATGTGCGGGTGGTGCTGTTCGTCCGCTTGCAGGACGGGCTGCACTTGACACCAGAGCTGGAGCAGGAGATCCGTCAGGTGATCCGCGCCAACACCACCCCGCGTCATGTACCCGCGAAAATTGTCGCTGTCACTGACATCCCTCGCACCATCAGCGGCAAGATCGTCGAGCTGGCGGTGCGCAATGTGGTACATGGCCAGCCGGTGAAGAATACCGATGCGCTGGCCAATCCACACGCGCTGGAGCAGTTTCGGAATCGAGACGAGCTAAACAGCTAGCTCGCCAGTCGATCAGCCACGACGCGGACCACCGTCGTCCCTTTCATCCACCAACCCCCAGTTTGCAACATCCACTTCGGCGGCCGGTTCGGGCGCCGCCGGGGCTGAGGTTATCTGCGTCGGAGGGCCATTTTCGCGGTGCAGTTTGAGGCGCAGACGCACGTTATTCATGGAGTCGGCATTCGTCAGGGCTTCCTCTTCACTGATGACGCCCTCAATCACCAGATCGAACAACGCGCTGTCGAACGTTTGCATGCCAAGGTTGATCGACTTTTCCATGATGCCTTTGAGCTCGCCCAGCTCATTGCGCTGGATGAAGTCGCGAATGGTCGGCGTGCCCAGCATCACTTCGACAGCGGCCCGTCGCTTGCCATCCAGGGTTTTGACCAGCCGCTGGGAAACGAATGCTTTGAGGTTGTTACCCAAATCATGCAACAGCTGCTGGCGACGCTCTTCCGGGAAGAAGTTGATGATCCGGTCCAGCGCCTGGTTGGCGTTGTTGGCGTGCAAGGTCGAAATAGCCAAGTGACCGGTGTCGGCAAAGGCCAGGGCATGTTCCATGGTTTCGCGGTCACGGATTTCACCGATCAGAATCACATCCGGCGCCTGACGCAAGGTGTTCTTCAACGCTGCGTGAAAACTGCGTGTATCCACTCCCACTTCACGCTGATTGATGATCGACTTTTTGTGCCGATGGATATATTCCACCGGGTCTTCAATCGTGATGATGTGGCCACTGCTATTGCGATTACGGTAGTCAATCAAAGCCGCCAGCGACGTGGACTTACCCGAACCCGTGGCACCGACGAACAGGACCAGACCGTGCTTTTCCATCACGACATCGAGGAGGATCGGCGGCAGGTGCAAATCTTCGAAGCGGGGAATGTCCAGTTTGATGTTACGCGCCACGAGCGAGACTTCGTTGCGCTGCTTGAAAATGTTGATCCGAAAACGTCCGATCCCGGCCAGCGACACCGCCAGGTTCATTTCCAGCTCACGCTCGAACTCAAGCTTTTGCTCCGAGTCCATGATGCTGGCGGCGACTATCGCTACCTCTCCACCCTTCAAGGCTTCGGTGCTCAGGGGCCTGAGCACGCCATTGAATTTGGCGCAGGGAGGTGCGCCGGTCGACAGGTAAAGGTCCGATCCGTCCTGGCTGGCCAGAATTTTCAACAGTGCCGGGAAATCCATGAGCAGCATCCGCACGAAATAGGGTAAATGAAAGCTTGCAGGGAGTTGAGGCAGCTTGTGTACCTGTCTGACGGCCCCTAGCTTGAATTGATAACGCTTCCGGCGCAAATCGATATGGGTGTTCTGGCGGACAAGTCTGAGGAAATGATCAATTGGCGCCAAGGACAGGCATAATAGCCACCGATTTTTCCAGGACTGCCCTGCGACATGAAAGCTCTCGCCCGCCATATTCTGGTGAAAACCGCCGAAGAAGCCGAACAACTCAAGCAGCGTATTGCCAAAGGCGAAGCGTTCGACGTGTTGGCCAAAAAATATTCGACCTGCCCCTCTGGCAAGCGCGGCGGCGATCTGGGTGAAGTTCGCCCAGGACAAATGGTCGGCATCATCGATCAGATCATCTTCAAAAAGCCGCTGCGCGTCGTGCATGGGCCGGTCAAAAGCAAATTCGGTTATCACCTGGTCCAAGTGTTTTATCGGGATTGAGCAGGGCTGCGCCTGAGCCGACGCTTTCGCTCCCACAGGAGCTTTCGATTTTCTGTGAGAACGAACTCATTCGCGAATGGCATTACACCGCAGCTACTCAAACACCGGCATCACACTTTTGGGAATCAGTGCTCCTGGATGCTGAATCACCAGACTCGCCAATCGGTGCCCCGCTTCAGCCGCTTCCCGTGGACTTGCACCTTTGAGGCGTTGAGCCAGGTAGGCGGCGCTGAATGAATCCCCTGCCGCCGTGGTGTCGATCACCCGCGTTACCGGGTGTGCCGGAATATCGAATCGCTCGCCTTGGGTCTCGACGAGGCAACTCTCCGCACCGCGTTTGACTACCACTTCGCTGACGCCCATCTGCCGGTACGCTGCCAACAACTGCTCGGTGTCCGCGTAACCAAACAACGCCCGCTCGTCATCCTCGGTCAACAGCGCCAGATCGACCTGCGGCAAACACATCAAATAAGCAGTGCGAGCCTGTTCGACGCTGTCCCAGAGGCGCGGCCGGTAATTGTTGTCGAAGGCGACCCTGGCCCCGCGCGCACGGGCCTCGACCAGTACTGACAACAAACGCGCACGGCCCTGCTCGCCCAACACCGCCAAGGTGATGCCACTGAAATACAACACGTCGTAATCAGGCAGCGCCGCCAGAATCGGCGCCGCCGCCGGGGTGGTGAAGCAATCGCGCACGGCCGCTTCATTGCGCCAATACAGAAAACGTCGTTCACCATGGGCATCGGTCTGAATGCAGTACAGACCCGGCAGGCGCCCCGGCAAGCGCTGGACCTTGCTCAGGCCGATCCGCTCTTGCGCCCAGTCTTTGCACATTGCATCGCTGAAGCTGTCATCGCCCAGCGCCGTGACGTAGTCCACCTGCCCGGCGCCGCCGAGCATGCGCGCCAGGTACACCGCCGTATTCAGGGTATCGCCACCGAAACTCTGCTGCAGGCTGCCATTAGCGTGCCGCTGCAGTTCGATCATGCATTCGCCGATCAAGGCGACACGCGGATGATGGTGACTGATCAATTCGCTCATCAGGTTGGGGGGCTCCTCGGTTTAGAAACAGGTACTCATGGTTTCAATGACCAGCAGGTTCTCGTCCACCAGACAGACCGAACGCCACTTGTCGAATGTCAGACATGGATGGGACGTGCCAAAAGCGATGATGTCGCCAATGTGCAGCTCACAGCCTGGGGCGACGGTCATGAACGCGTGCTGATCCATCACTGCGGTGACCTTGCAGGCACTGACATCATCACCTTGCGCAGACAACGCGCCCGCTTTGTAACGCAGCAGTGGGTTGGGCAATCCGGCATCGTAGGCAACGTCGCGCTTGCCCATGGCGATCACCGCAAAACCGGGTTCTGGCAGCGACTGCACGTGCGCCCAGACTTCCAGCGCCGGGCGCAGACCTTCGCTCAACTCGCTGCGACGGTCGAGCACGCAGCATTGCGCGTCTTTATAGATGCCGTGGTCGTGCACCACGTAACTGCCGGGGCGCAGCACGCTGAGGAAACGTTCACGCACGGCCTGATCATCGAAAGCTTCGGCGATCAGGTCATACCAGGCTGAGCCGGACGCCGTGACAATCGGCCGATCCAGTGCAAAAGCACCTTTTTCCTGGAGTTCGACGGCCAGACGCACCAACGAGGCGGCGAACGCTTTGATATCGACCACGGCCTGATCGCCATGGATCACGCCTTCGTAGCCTTCAATACCGGTCAAGGCCAGCGCGGGTTGCGCAGCAATGGCCGCGGCCAGAGCGAGCACTTGCTGCTCGGTGCGGCAGCCGCAACGACCACCCGGCACACCGTACTCGATCATCACGTTCAGGCGCAGACCCCGTCCGCCGAAATACTCGCCCAACGCTGCCACGTTATCCGGGTGATCGACCATGCAGTAGAACTCGAACATCGAGTCATCGAGCAAGTCGGCAATCAGCGCCATGTTGGGCGTGCCGACCAGCTGATTGGCCATCAACACCCGACGCACACCATGGGCGTAAGCGGCGCGGGTCTGCACTGCGGTCGCCAAGGTGATGCCCCACGCGCCTTCTTCGAGCTGGCGGCGAAACAGTGCCGGTACCATGCTGGTCTTGCCATGGGGCGCCAGCTCAGCGCCGCTGTTGCTGACAAAGGTCTGCATCCAGCGAATGTTGTGTTCCAGCGCCTGGCGGTGGATCACCAGCGCGGGCAGACTGACATCGCGAACCAGACTATCGCCCGGCGCGGCGGCGCCCTTTTCTACTGCTGCAGTGCTCATGGCTGTTCTCCTGATCAGCGCGGCTCTTGCCGCACTATTCGTTGACTCTGCGCGCAAGGCCGTTGGCACTGTCGATCAGCACCCGGCGATAGTCGCTGTAATTGTTCTTGGCGTCGGCACGCGGCGCGACGATGCACAGGGTGGCGACGCAGATACCGCGCTCGTCCTTGACCGGTGCCGCGAAACAATGGGTAAAGGTGTCGGCCACACTGTCGAAGGAAAAGAAGCCCTCTTCGCCAGCCTTGCGGATTTCCCGCAGAAACGTGTCCAGCGGCAGGCGCTCGCCGTCCGGCAGGATGTAGTCCTCGGGATCGATCAAGTCGATGATCTGCTGATCGCTCAAATGGCTGAGCAGCAAGCGCCCGGAGGCAGTCCACGGGATCGGTGCATTCTCGCCAATGTCGGAAGAAATCCGAAAATGGCGCTGGCCCTCCTTCATCAGTGCCACCGTATATTTACGCCCGTTGAGCAGGCACATTTGCGCGGTTTCATGGGTCTGGCTGACGATCTCGGCCAAGGACACCTCAGCCTCACGGGTGAAGTCGAAGTGCCGCAGGTGGGCCTGCCCCAGAAAATACAGTTGTCGGCCCAGATAGACATGCCCTTCTTTGCCGACTGTTTCCAGAATCCGCCGTTCCAGCAGCGAGCTGACCAACTCGTAGACTGTCGATTTCGGGCTGCCGATGCCGCTGGCGATTTCATTAGGGCGCAGCGGCGTGCCTTTTTCCTTGAGAAAATCCAGGATATCAAACGCCCGATCCAGCCCTCTGGCCCGGCGTTTGATCGTGTCTTCGGTCATGTTCACGCTACCCCTTGAAATGTGCTGAGCAGTTTAATCATTCCCATGCGCCGAGCGGGAATGATCGCGTGGAGACCACTCAGGCCGTGGGTTTCTTATAAGCGATGCAATCGATCTCGACCTTGCAGTCGACCATCATGTTGGCCTGCACACAGGCCCGGGCCGGGGCGTGCTGGCTGACGAAGTATTCGGCGAACACCTTGTTAAAGCTCCAGAAGTCCCGCGGATCCTCCAGCCAAACGCCTGCGCGCACGACATCTTCCAGGCCATAACCGGCCTCGGTGAGGATGGCGATCAGGTTCTGCATGGTTTTGTGGGTTTGCTCGACAATCCCACCGCTGATGATCTCGCCATTTTCCATCGCCACCTGACCGGACACATGCAGCCAGCCATCGGCTTCGACTGCGCGGGCGAAAGGCAGAGGTTGGCCACCCGCGCCAACTGCACCAGTGCCAATACGAGTAATGCTCATGGGTATCTCCTGTTGTTTCTAAAAAAGTGGATGTACATGGATAGATGTCATCGCCTTACGGGATAACGGCCTCCGGTCATCAGAACCGGATGCTTTTCAGGAATTCTCCCAAACGCGCCGACTTCGGCCGTTCGAACAGTTCCTTGGGTGGCCCCTGCTCTTCGATGCGGCCCTGATTCATGAAAACGATCTGGTCGGACACCTCGTAAGCAAAACGCATTTCATGGGTGACCAGCAGCATGGTCATGCCTTCTTCGGCCAGGCCCTTGATCACACTCAGCACTTCACCCACCAGTTCCGGGTCCAGCGCGGAGGTCACTTCGTCGAACAGCATCAGGCTCGGGTTCATGGCAATGGCACGGGCAATCGCCACACGCTGTTGCTGACCGCCGGACAACTGCCCCGGAAAGTGATTGCGCCGGTCGAGCAGACCGACGCGCTCCAGCCATTTCTCTGCCAGTGCCACGGCCTGATCCTTCGGCAGCTTTTTCACTTTCAACAAGCCCAAGGTGACGTTTTGCAGGGCACTCAAGTGCGGAAACAGGTTGAACTGCTGAAACGCCATACCGGTCATGGCCCGGTGCTGTGCGATGACTTTTTCCGGGTGACGAACACGCTTGCCATTGATATCGCTGTAACCGATGTCCTGACCATCAAGACGGATATGCCCACCCTGAAACTCTTCCAGCAGATTGACGCAACGCAGCAACGTGGTTTTTCCCGAACCACTGGAACCGATCAAGGTCACAACGTTGCCGCGCTGCATGCTTAGATCGACGCCCTTGAGCACCTCAACAGCGCCGTAGGATTTGTGCAGCCCTTCGATGCTCAGCAAAGCCGGGGCGGCAGTAGCCGTTTGAGTCTGTGTCATGGCAAGGCCACCCGTTTTTCGATTTGCCGTCCAAGAAGCTCGATGGCGTAGTTGATGATGAAGAACAGAAACCCGGCGAACAGATAGAACTCCAGGGTCATGAAGGTCCGGGCGATCACCTGTTGCGTACTGAGCAGCAATTCGGCCACGCCGATGACCGACAGCAGCGTCGAGGCTTTGACGATCTCGGTGGAGGAATTGACCCAGGTCGGCAAAATCTGCCGCAACGCTTGAGGCAACAATACGTAGCCCAACGACTGCCTGAACGTCAGCCCGATGGCCTTGCCCGCTTCAAGCTGGCCATGCGGAATGGCTTGCAAGGCGCCGCGCACAATTTCTGCCACGTGGGAGCCGCAAAACAGCGTCAGCCCCAGGGCACCGGCTTGAAATGCGCTGATCTGCCAGCCCAGCGCCGGGGCCATATAAAAACACGCCAACACCAGCACAAACACCGGCGTGCCGCGAATCAGGTCGACATAGACCCGGAATGGCAGGCGGCCCCAGAGTTTGCCGTAGGTCAACACCAAGCCTCCCAGCATGCCGATCAGGGTCCCGCACATAATCGCCAGTGCGGAGCACTCGATGCTGGTCAAAAATCCCAACCACAACGTTTCGCGGGCAATCCATAATTCTTGCAGCCAGCTATGGGATTCGTACATATCAAACTCCTAGCGACGGATAGCCAAGCGCTGCTCGAGGTAGCGCAGGAGCATGGCAATGAGGTAACAGGCCGCGACATACAGCGCCGTGGTGACCATCCAGGTTTCGATCACCCGGTAGCTTTCGACATTGATCTTGCGGGCGTAATACGTCAGTTCCGGCACGGCAATCGCCGCCGCCAGCGAGGTGTCCTTGAACAGCGAGATGAAGTTGTTGGACAGCGCCGGCAACACATTGCGAATCATCACCGGCACGATGATGTACGCGCGGACCTGCCACTCGCCCAGGCCTATGGCCAATCCAGCCTCGCGCAGTCCCTTGTGAATACTCAGCAACCCGGCACGGAACACTTCGGTCAGGTAGGCCCCGGCGTATAGCGACAGGGTCACGATGAACGAGGCCAGTTTGTCCATGCGGATGCCCACACTCGGCAGCGCAAAGTAGATCAACAGGATCAGCACCAGAATCGGCGTATTGCGGATTACGGTCACGTACACCGAGGCAATAACCCGCAGCGCACGGTATTTCGACAGCAGCGCGAACGCCGCCATCAGGCCGATCACACAGCCAATCGCAATCGAGACCAGCGCCAACTCCAGGCCCAACCCCAGTCCTGCCAGCAAGTTCGGAAAATCACGCCAGACCGCTGCAAAATTCAACTGATAGTTCATGGTCAGCAGTACCTGGATCGGGCGGCACAACAGCCCGCCCTACCCATCAGTTTCAGAGACGTGTTACTTGAATTCCATCGGGAAGCCGATTGCCGGGGTTGGCAAGTCCACACCGAACCATTGCTTGAACGATGCGGCATAGGTCGGGAACTCGACGCCAGTCATCGCCTCATGGAGCACGGTATTGACGAAGTTCAGCCAGTCCTGATCGCCACGTTTAACAGCACAGGCGTAGGTCTGCGGACTCCAGGCGAAGGCCGGGGTGCGATAACGCCCCGGGTTCTGCACGATCAGGTATTTCACCGAGGACTGATCGGTGGCAGCGGTATCGGCACGACCCGAGTTGATTGCCTGGTACATCAGATCCACGCTGTCGTACTGATCGACTTTGGCTTTTGGCAATGCCTGATGCACCAGTTCCTCGGCATACACGTTCTGCAACACGGCCACGGTCACACCGTCACCCGCCGCTTTCAAATCATCGATTTCCTTGTACTTGCTGTTGGCCGGCAGCAACAGCCCCACGCCTTCACGGTAGTACGGCAGGGTGAACGCCACTTGTTGAGCACGACTGGCGGTGACCGTGATGAACTGGCAGCTCATGTCGACCTTGTCGGTCAGCAGGTTGGGAATCCGCGCATCGGACGACTGCACCACGAACTCGACCTTGCTCGGGTCATTGAACAAGCCCTTGGCCACCATCCGTGCGATATCAATATCAAAACCCTGCAACTTCCCGTCCGCACCCTGGAAATGCCAAGGCGCATTGGTGCTGCCTGTACCCACAACCAGATGGCCACGTTTCAACACGCTGTCGAGCTTGCTGGCGTCCGCCGCCTGCACCGGGTTAATCAACGTGGCCGTGGCCGCAAGAACAAACGCACACGCTTTAAAAAAGGAAGGTCCGCTATACATGACATGAACTCCGCCGTGATGTTAATTCCGCTATAGCGGAATAGTGTATGTAACAACGGAATAGACAGCAGAAAGTGTGCCACAGAGAACAGCAGGAAAATAAGCACGAAGAAAAGTGTTCTGGATCAACGAGGTGGCGCAAAGGGAATGTTTTTCAGAAGCAACAGCCTGAAACAAGCGCCCGCTACCGTTCGCCACGAGGGTGGGTAACAAGGCCCCAATGGAGAGCGGGGATGTTTCAGAAGGGTGCGCATTTATTCGCGGGACCGTTCAAACGCCGGGCAAGTCGCAAAGCCAGCTGCTCAGGTATATCTGCAAATACCTGTAATTCGACCTGCGCGCCTGCTATTGCAGGGGCTTTACCGCTTCCCGACACTCCGCTCAGCACTCTCCGGCTGCCCTTCCCCGCGCCAAGTGTTACTATTGCGCCCCTTTAAAGCCGCACTGACTGATTTTGGGTTGCGCCTTCTGCGCTCAACCTTCTTTAGCCCGTGCGCTTTCTGGCTGTTTTGGGCGGTTGCCCAACGCCATTGTGCCGGGCCTTCGAGCCTCTATGCCTTTGCAACCTGCAGGACACACTTTTGATCTCCACAGCTAACATCACCATGCAATTCGGCGCCAAACCCTTGTTCGAGAATGTCTCGGTCAAGTTTGCTGGCGGTAACCGTTATGGCCTTATCGGTGCCAACGGTTGCGGCAAGTCGACCTTTATGAAGATCCTCGGCGATGATCTGGAGCCTTCGGGTGGGCAGGTGATGCTGGAGCCGAACGTGCGTCTGGGCAAGTTGCGTCAGGACCAGTTCGCCTACGAAGAATTCACCGTGATCGATACCGTGATCATGGGTCACGAAGAGCTGTGGAAGGTCAAGGCCGAGCGCGACCGCATCTACTCGCTGCCGGAAATGACCGAAGCTGACGGCATGGCCGTGGCTGAACTGGAAACCGAGTTCGCTGAAATGGACGGCTACACCGCCGAATCCCGCGCCGGCGAGCTGCTGCTGGGCCTGGGTATCGGTATTGAACAACACAACGGTCCGATGAGCGAAGTGTCGCCGGGCTGGAAACTGCGCGTGTTGCTGGCGCAGGCATTGTTCTCCAATCCAGAAGTACTGTTGCTCGACGAACCGACCAACCACCTGGACATCAACACCATCCGCTGGCTGGAAAACATTCTGACCCAGCGCAGCAGCCTCATGATCATCATTTCCCACGATAGGCACTTCCTGAACAGTGTCTGCACGCACATGGCCGACCTTGATTACGGCGAGCTGCGTCTGTTCCCGGGCAACTACGACGAGTACATGACCGTGGCGACCCAGTCCCGCGAGCAATTGCTGTCGGACAACGCCAAGAAGAAAGCTCAGATCAACGAACTGCAATCGTTCGTCAGCCGCTTCTCGGCCAACGCCTCGAAATCCAAGCAGGCCAGCTCCCGCGCCAAGCAGATCGACAAGATCCATCTGGCCGAGGTCAAACCTTCAAGCCGGGTCAGCCCGTTCATTCGTTTCGAACAGAACAAAAAGCTGCACCGTCAGGCGGTCATTGTTGAGCGCATGGCTAAAGGTTTCGATGGCAAGCCTCTGTTCAAGGACTTCAGCTTCACCGTTGAAGCTGGCGAGCGCGTAGCAATCATCGGCCCGAACGGTATCGGTAAAACCACCCTGCTGCGCACGCTGGTCAATGAACTGTCGCCCGATGCCGGTACGGTCAAGTGGACCGACGCTGCCGAGCTGGGCTACTACGCTCAGGATCACGCGTCTGACTTCGAAGATGAGGCCAATCTGTTTGAATGGATGGGCCGCTGGACCCAAGGTGGCGAGCAAGTAGTTCGCGGCACACTGGGCCGCATGCTGTTCTCCGCCGACGATATCCTCAAGTCGGTGAAAGTGATTTCCGGTGGTGAACAAGGTCGTATGCTGTTCGGCAAGCTGATCCTGCAAAAGCCGAACGTACTGATCATGGACGAACCGACCAACCACTTGGACATGGAATCCATCGAGGCGCTGAACCTGGCCCTGGAAAACTATCCCGGCACGCTGATCTTCGTCAGCCATGACCGTGAATTCGTATCGTCGCTGGCTACGCGCATCATCGAGCTGAGCCCAAGCGGTGTTATCGACTTCAGCGGCACTTACGATGACTACCTGCGTAGTCAAGGCGTCGTGTTCTGATTTAGCGTCAACGCTGTGAGAGAAGCCCTGTCCATGTGACGGGGCTTTTTCGTTCTGAGGATCATGAGCATCAGACAATCGTTAGCCTGCTTCCTTTTACCGCCTGCTCAGGCGATGATGGCGTTCTCCACCCGCCTGCCAGCGAACGAGCCCCATGTCTGCCGTACAACCTCCGCACCTCCAGACTCAACCATCCAGCTCTATGTCGATCACTCTGCAGATCGTCTCCATCGTGTTCTATACCTTCATTGCCTTTCTGTGTATCGGTCTGCCAATCGCAGTGATACCGGGTTACGTCCACGATCAATTGGGTTTCAGCGCGGTCATTGCCGGGGTGACCATCGGCTCACAGTACTTGTCGACGCTGCTCAGTCGGCCTTTGGCCGGGCGTGTTGCAGACAGTATCGGCACCAAACGCGCGATTGTTTATGGCCTGTCAGGCATTGCCGTCAGTGGCCTGCTGACCTTGCTAGCGACACTGCTCGACAGCCAGCCCATGGCGAGCCTGACAATACTGATCATCGGCCGTGTGTGTCTTGGCGTGGCACAAGGACTGATCGGCGTGGGCACAATCAGTTGGTGCATCGGCCAGGTCGGCATGGGACACACTGCCCGGGCGATTTCCTGGAACGGCATCGCGTCCTACGGCGCTATCGCCATCGGCGCGCCGGTTGGCGTGGTGATGGTCGACAGCCTGGGCTTTGCCAGCCTGGGGATTGCCTTGTCTGTTGTTTCGTTGCTGGCGCTGGTGCTGATTCGCAACAAACCGTCAGTACCCGTGATCCATGGCGAACGCCTGCCTTTTTGGTCGGTGTTTGGCCGGGTTACTCCCTTCGGCCTGAGCCTGACCCTGGCCTCCATTGGCTACGGCACCCTCACCACGTTTATCACGCTGTTCTACCTAAGCCGGGGCTGGCATGGCGCGGCGTACTGCCTGACGGTCTTCGGCGTTTGCTTCATCCTGTCGCGGCTGGTCTTCATCAACACGATCAACCGATTTGGCGGCTTCAATGCGGCCATGGCCTGTATGGCCATCGAAACCCTCGGTCTGGTATTGCTGTGGATCTCACCCACGACCGCAGTCGCGCTGATCGGTGCGGGACTGACCGGTGTCGGCCTGTCGCTGGTCTATCCGGCGCTGGGAGTCGAGGCGATCAAACAGGTACCGACGTCCAGTCGGGGCGCGGGTTTGAGTGCGTATGCGGTGTTCTTCGACCTGGCGCTGGCCATTGCCGGGCCGGTCATGGGCAGCGTCGTCCTGGGGCTGGGTTATGCGTGGATTTTCTTCGTTGCAGCGGTGCTGTCGGTGGCCGGCCTGTCACTGACGCTACTGCTGTCTCGCCGCAATGGCGCGGTGAAGAACGAAGGGTGAGCGCTGCGGCGCGTCAAGCCGCAGCACCCGGCGACATCAATCCAGCTTTGGCCGCAGGATCAACACACCCAAAGGCGGCAGGTTCAGCGCCAATGACACCGGCATCCCATGGCTTTTACTGTCTTCGGTCTGCACACCGCCGCCATTGCCGACGTTAGAACCCGCATAGGTGCTCGCATCGCTGTTTAGCAGTTCGGTCCACAACCCGGCGAACGGAACGCCGATGCGATACCCCTCGCGAGGCACAGGCGTCAGGTTAGCGACGACCAACACCGGATCGCCCTCCTTGCTCCAGCGCAACCAGGCAAAAACGCTATTGGCCGCGTCATCACCGATGACCCATTGAAACCCCTGAGGCACGCAATCCTGTTCGTGAAGTGCCGGTACTTCGCGATAAATACGGTTGAGATCGCTCACCAGCTTCTTCACGCCGATGTGTTCAGCGTACTGCAACAAATACCAATCCAGTTGCTCGTCGTGGTTCCACTCGCGCCATTGGCCAAACTCACAGCCCATGAACAACAGTTTTTTGCCTGGGTGCGTCCACATGAACGCCAGATAAGCACGCAAATTGGCAAACTTCTGCCAACGATCACCGGGCATCTTATCAATGAGCGAATGCTTGCCGTGCACCACTTCATCGTGGGAAATCGGCAGGATGAACTTCTCGGACCAGGCGTAGATCAGGCCGAAACTCAGCTCGCCATGGTGATGGGCGCGGTGTATAGGGTCCTGCTGCATGTAATGCAGGGTGTCGTGCATCCAGCCCATGTTCCATTTATAGGAAAAGCCCAACCCCCCTTGCTGCGTGCTCTGGCTGACGCCGGGCCAGGCCGTGGACTCTTCGGCGATGACCATCGCGCCGGGCACCTCCAGTGCTACCACGTCGTTGAGATGGCGTAAAAAATCAATGGCTTCGAGATTTTCTCGACCGCCATGGCGATTGGGCACCCACTCCCCCGCTTTCCGTGAGTAGTCGCGGTAAAGCATTGAGGCCACGGCATCCACGCGCAGGCCATCAACATGGAAATGCTTGAGCCAATGCAATGCCGACGCGAGCATGAAGCCATGCACTTCTGTGCGGCCCAGGTTGTAAATCAGCGTGTCCCAATCCTGGTGGAAACCTTCCTGCGGATTGCCGTACTCATACAGCGCGGTGCCATCGAATTGCGCCAAACCGTGAGTATCGGTCGGGAAATGCGCGGGCACCCAATCGAGGATCACGCCAATATCGGCCTGGTGGCAAGCGTTGACGAAAGCAGCAAAGTCATCTGGCGAGCCGAAACGAGCCGTCGGGGCAAACTGCGAAAGAGGCTGATAACCCCATGAGCCGCCAAACGGATGCTCCATGATTGGCATCAGTTCGATATGGGTAAAGCCCAACTCCTTGATATAGGGAATCAGGCGCTCGCCCAGTTCGTGCCAGTTGTATTGGCGAACAACAAACTCATCGCTGTGATCAAGCTGCCAGGAGCCCGCATGTAACTCATAGATCGACAATGGCGCGCTCGCCACGTGACGCTCGCCCCGCGATTGCATCCAGCCATTGTCTTGCCAGTCGAATTGCAACGGTGCCGCTACCACCGACGCCGTGTCTGGCGGCAACTGGGTGGCCAGGGCCATAGGGTCGGCCTTGAGTGGCAGAATTCCATTGGCACCCAGAATTTCATATTTGTACGCTTCACCGGGCTTGAGCCGGGGAATGAATATTTCCCAAACCCCTGTGGGGTGACGCAAACGCATCGGGTGACGGCGACCGTCCCAATTATTGAAGCCGCCGACCACCGACACGCGCCGCGCATTGGGTGCCCATACAGAGAAGCGCACACCGTCGATACCGTCGACATTCTTGACCTGCGCACCCAGGCAACTGCTCAGATCCCGGTGATTGCCTTCGGCAAACAAATACAGGTCCATCTCGCCCAACAACGGGCCGAAGCTGTAAGGGTCTTCGGTGATTTGCTCGCCGCCAGCCCAGTTGATTTTTAATAAGTAAGGCTGTGCGCGAGGGAAATGTCCGGCGAAAAAACCCGGGACCTCGCTCATTTCAAGGGTCCCCAGCTCCTGCTCACCCTCGCGCGACAGCACGCTCACACTTAACGCGTCGGGCAGGTACGCACGAATAAACTGCCCGCCCGCACCATCGTCACGGGGGCCAAGCATGGAGAATGGGTCATGATGTTCGGCGCGGATCAACGCATCCATATCGGCGGCCCCGGGCAGCAATCCCGATATGCCCCTGCCGTTTTCCTTAGGTGCATTCATTATAATTCTCCATCAGACAAGGTCAGCAGCCCACGTAAGCCTTGCAAAGGTACGGCCAACCAGCTGGGGCGATGCTCGGCTTCGTAGACAACTTCATAGGCAGTTTTTTCCAGGGTAAATAATTCCAGCGTGGCGCTCTCGCCCTTCGCGTCTTCCCAGCCGTGGGCCAGGTCAGTGGTCGCCCGACGATAACCGTCGAGAAAGGCCTGACGAGCCTCGGTCAAATAGGTTTGCGCCACGCGTTGTCGAGCGGTCGCGGCTTCAGCCGAGGTGTCCACGCTTCGCGCATTACGCACCGCCATGGCAGCCGCGTAATCGAATGATCGCAACACACCACTGACATCCTTGAACGGACTGTATTTGGCTCGGCGTTCGGTCAATGAACGCGCGGGTTCGCCCTCAAAGTCAATCAAATAGGCATCACCTTTGACCACCAGCACCTGGCCCAAGTGTAAATCACCGTGCACGCGCAGGCGCAAGCCACCCACAGAACGTTTTGCCAGCGCCTGAATGTATGCCATCACCTGCTCGCGCTTGCTCAGCAGCTCAGTAACCAGGGCTTGGTCGACGGGCTCAAGACTGACGGCGTGTTGTTCGAGCAACTGCAGGGCACGCTCCAGCTGAGCTGCCACGCTGCTGCCCAATTGCTGGCTGTCTTTGACACGGGTGGGTTCGGCGGCGAAATCCGGATTATCGGTCGGCGCTGCCAGTATTTGGTGCATCTCGCCAAGACGTTGCCCCAACAAGGCAGCGAAATCCGACAGTTCCAACAAGGCGTTGTAATGCTGTTCCTGCTCAGAACGGCCGTGGGACAGTTCATCACGCACTGCCCGCTCAAGGTTGTTCTGGGTCCATTCCCAGGCATCACCCTGGTTACTCAGATAACCCTGAGCAATCATCAGTAAATTGCTTTGCCCTTGCTTATCAATACGCACGACCGAGCCCAGCAACGGTGATATATACCCAAAGCCGGCCGCGGTCAGGTACGCGCCCATTTCCAGTTCCGGGTGAGTGCCCGCACTGACACGACGGATCATTTTCAGGACAAGGCTGCCACCGACCACCACGGAACTGTTGGACTGCTCAGCCGAGAGGTAACGTACTTCGGATTCGTTGTTCAAACCCAAGCCGGCCATTGCCGGGGTGTACTCAAAGCGCAACTCGCCTTCACTGCACGGCAGTACCGTCTTGGCCTGCATGCCCTGAATGACTGCGCGAATGAAGGTCTCCAGCGTAAAGGCGTCCGTGATCAGGCCGACTTGACGGCCGCGCCGTACGCGAGCCAACGCTAACTGCTGAGGCAACGCGCTGCTGATGTCATCTTCGGCCAATAGACCGAAGGGCAGTTGGTAGCGACCTTGATGATCGCCCGCGATGACTTCAATTTCACTCAACAGCACCGGATGCTGCGCGTCGCCAAAGCGTACTGCGTAAACAATACTCACCTGATCGATAGGCTTGTCCTTACCCGCAAACCAACGGCGCTTAGGCAGATAGAGCATCAACGACGTCTTCTCCATGGTGCTGCGCAACGGCTCGTCCAGTAGCTCTTCGAGGCGTTTTTTCAACACTAGGGTCGGGAAGTCCGGCATGCTTTTCGCTGGTTCAACATGCCAGCTCGGCATTTGGTTTTCCGCCGCCAGCAGGAACCAATAAAAGCCATAGGGTGGCAACGTCAGCAGGTACGGAAGCTGGCCGACGGGTGGGAATGCGCTGCCACCGAGCATCTCAACCGGAACCATGCCGGCAAACGGCGACAGTTCAAGTTCCGCCGCCTGAGCCGCGCTGGAGACGTTGGCCACACACAGAATAATTTCAGTCTTGCCGTCCGGCCCCGTGTACTCGCGGGTGTAGGCCAGAATTCGACGGTTGGTGGGCGAAAGCATTTTCAAGGTGCCACGGCCGAATGCTTTCTGCTGCTTACGCACTGTCAACATCCGTCGATTCCAGTTCAGCAGCGAATGCGGGTCGTTGTTCTGGGTCTCGACATTGACCGATTGATACCCGTACAGCGGGTCCATGATCGGCGGCAGCACCAGGCTTGCCGGGTCCGCACGGGAAAAGCCGCCGTTGCGGTCGATGGACCATTGCATCGGCGTGCGCACGCCATCACGGTCGCCCAGATAAATGTTATCGCCCATGCCGATTTCATCACCGTAGTACAACGTCGGCGTGCCGGGCATCGACAGCAGCATGCTGTTGAGTAACTCGACGCGACGTCGATCACGCTGCACCAGTGGCGCCAGACGTCGACGGATGCCCAGATTGATCCGGGCCCGGCGGTCGGCAGCGTAGTAATTCCACAAGTAATCACGCTCGCGATCAGTGACCATTTCCAGGGTCAGCTCATCGTGATTGCGCAGGAAAATTGCCCACTGACAGTTCGCAGGAATTTCGGGCGTCTGGCGCAGAATATCGGTAATCGGAAAGCGGTCTTCCTGTGCCACGGCCATGTACATGCGCGGCATCAGTGGGAAGTGGAATGCCATGTGGCACTCATCGCCGTCATTGCCTTTTGTATCACCGAAGTACAGCTGCGTGTCTTCCGGCCATTGATTGGCTTCGGCCAGCAGCATGCGGTCCGGGTAATTGGCATCGATTTCGGCACGGATCCGCTTAAGTAGCTTATGGGTCTCGGGCAGGTTTTCGTTATTAGTGCCGTCGCGCTCGATCAGGTACGGGATCGCATCCAGGCGCAGGCCATCGATGCCCATGTCCAGCCAGTAGCGCATCACTTGCAGTACCGCATCCATCACATGCGGATTGTCGAAGTTGAGGTCTGGCTGGTGGGAATAAAAACGGTGCCAGAAGTATTGGCCGGCAACCGGGTCCCAGGTCCAGTTGGACTTTTCGGTGTCGAGAAAAATGATTCGGGTGCCGTCGTACTTCTGATCACTGTCCGACCACACGTAAAAATCCCGTGCCTTGGAGCCACGTTTGGCCGCACGGGCTTTCTGGAACCATGGGTGCTGGTCCGAGGTGTGATTAATGACCAATTCGGTGATCACCCGCAGACCGCGAGCATGGGCTTCAGCGATGAACTTCTTGGCATCGGCCATCGTCCCGTAATCGGCATGCACGCCTCGGTAATCGGCAATGTCATAGCCATCATCACGGCGTGGCGAGGGGTAGAACGGCAGCAGCCAGACAGTATTGACCCCCAGCTCGGCGATGTAGTCGAGCTTGGCGATCAGGCCGGGAAAATCGCCGATCCCATCGTTATTTGAATCAAAAAATGACTTTACATGAACCTGATAAATGACCGCGTCCTTGTACCACAGCGGGTCATTGATGAAGGCTGCGTGCCTGGGTTTCTTTGCCATCGTTGATTCCTTTTAATCCGTGGTCTGAATACGCCAGATGCCGAAAGGTTGATGCCAAGGCTCGATACGCATCCACTGTGTTTTGCCATACCAGGTCCAGCGATGGCCCGTCATCAGGTCTTCACCCGAAGTCGCCACGTCGTCAGGCAGCCCCATTTCCCACAACGGCAACTCAAAATGCGCTTCCTGGGCGTTGACAGGGTCGAGGCTGACAGCCACCAGAACAAAGTTGCTGCCATCGGCGCTGCGCTTGCCGAAATACAAAATATTGTCATTCCAGGCGTTGTAGATTTTCAGGCCCAAGTGCGTTTGCAGCGCAGGGTTCTGTCGACGGATACGATTGAGTTGAGCAATTTCGGCAATGATGTTGCCCGGCGCGTTGTAGTCCCGAGGCCGCAGCTGATATTTCTCCGAGTCCAGGTACTCTTCCTTACCTGGCACCGGCGCTGCTTCGCACAATTCAAACCCGGAATACATGCCCCACAGACCAGAGCCCATGGCTGCCAGCACCGCACGAATCAAGAAGCCTGCGCGGCCGGACTCATGCAGAAAGAACGGGTTGATGTCGGGCGTGTTCACGAAGAAGTTCGGCCGGTAACAATCGCGCCACGGCAACTGGTTCAACTGCGTGAAATACTCCGCCAACTCGGATTTGGTGTTGCGCCAGGTGAAATACGTATAGCTCTGGGAGTACCCGACCTTGCCCAATCGCGCCATCATCGCTGGCTTGGTGAACGCTTCAGCGAGGAACATCACCTCAGGGTACTGGCTGCGAATATCAGCAATCATCCACTGCCAGAAAGGCAGCGGTTTGGTGTGCGGATTATCGACGCGAAAGATTTTTACGCCCTCCTCGATCCAGCCCAGGACGATGTCACGCAACTCCAGCCACAAACTGGGGATCGCGTCGGGGGCATAGAAGTCGACGTTGACGATGTCCTGGTATTTCTTCGGCGGGTTTTCCGCGTAACGGATGCTGCCGTCCGGGCGCCAGGAGAACCAGCCCGGATGTTCCTTGAGCCACGGATGATCCTGTGAGCACTGGATGGCAAAATCCAGAGCAACCTCGAGGCCGTACTCAGCAGCGGTCTTCACCAGATTACGGAAATCCTCGCGGCTACCCAGTTCCGAGTGAATCGCGTCATGCCCACCGTCGGCGCTACCGATGGCGTAAGGGCTACCCGGGTCGTCAGGCCCCGCTTGCAGCGAGTTATTCGGCCCCTTGCGATGGGCGCGGCCGATAGGATGGATCGGCGGAAAATACAGCACATCGAAACCCATGTCCCGAATCATTGGCAGACGAAACAGCACGTCATTGAAGGTGCCGTGGCGCGCTGGATCTTCAGTCACCGAACGCGGAAACAACTCATACCAACTGGCGAACTGCGCCCGTTCACGTTCTACATCCAGCGGGAATTCGACGCTACGGCTCAGGTAGGCATGATTCTCGGCCTGGGCCATCAGCGCCGCCGTTTCACTGTGCAGCAGCAACGCGACCTGAGCCGCGGGCTCGCTCTGCCCAAACCGCTCGATCACTGCACTGATTTGCTGTCGTAGTTCAGCCTGGCTGCGTTCAGCGGCCTGGACTAAATGAACGCGGCCCTCCTCCAACTCCAGATGGATCGGCACCCCAGCGCCATGCTTTTTTCGCAGCTCATAGCGATAGCTGGCGAACTGATCGATCCAGGCCTCGAGCCTGAAGACGTAACGGGCCACCGACGTCGGGGTGAACTCGCCTTCCCAGCTGTCATTGACCCGCTCTTGCATGTGAGTACTGTGCCAGTGCTCTTCATCGGCGGCACGCCACCGTATCAGCACCGCCAGCTTGTCGTGGCCATCGGCAAATACTTTACTGGTCACACTCACCGGCTGCCCGATGATTGCCTTTACCGCAAATAACCCGCCCTCAATCACTGGCATCGTGTTTTCGATCACGATCCGCGGTAATTGCAGGGCCTGGGTCAACGTCAGAGGTCGGGTCGGGTGTGGAACGTCACTGGCCAAAGAATCCGGGCCGTAGGGCTGATCAGCGGTCACATTCATCGAGCATCACTCCTCACGCCCTTTAAAGACGCTCTTGCGCAAAATATGTGCGATTGAAAAAATGAGCGAGCCCATTCCTGCGCTGATATTCCTCGCCGGGCCGCATAGGTTCCGAGCCCCACCCTATAGTAAAAGTTCAAAAGGGTTTAACAGCGAGGATGAGCTTAGTCCGAGCTTTAGCAAGGGTCGGAGTCTTTTGCACAGTTCAGATGTCCAACTCATCAACCGTAGGAAAAATCCATAAACCGAAGGGACCAGGAGATGAAACTGATGAATATCCCTATCCCCGCCGAAACGCCCGATCCGATGATCGACGATCCAGCATTACCCGTGCCAAAGCCTGAGCAGGAGCCGCCGCCCACGATGCCACCAACGTCCGAGCCACCTAAGGGCGATCCGCCTGCCGCAGAACCTCCCGCTATTCTTGAACGTTATCTACCTGAGTCAATTTTTTTCAAGGAGTACACCCATGCCTCTGGAATTCGATAGCACCAACACGCATTGCTCCGCATTGATCGAGGACGTCCGCTATCAAAGCCTTGTCAGCGAGGTGGTGATTGTCACCAATGACGCCACGCACATGTCTGAAGCGCAAGTGGGTGGCAAAAGCGTGCCCATCACCGAAGCCGAAGCCGAGAGCCTGCTCACCCGTGGCGCGCGAGACGATCGGCATAACACCGTTGTGGAGTGACACGCCAGACTCTGTTCCACGCTCAACCTTACGACGATTTTTCCCGGCACAGTACTGCCGTTTACTGCGGCGGTGCTGCCGAGAAAATAATCCACTATCGAGCTCTCAGGTCGCCGAGGTTCAACGGCTGACACTCGAAACTCCTCGATGGGATAGGCGAAAAACAGCGTGAACACATGCCGCTATACAGATAAAAAACCCAGCACAGCACTGGGACAAAACCTCATCTGATCCGCTTTTTTATCAAATACCTGAGTCTGTTATGCAATCAGTTGCTCGCTCATAGTTCATTGGCCTGATACAGGCTGATGAGCATCCAACCATGAGCGAAAGAATTCCTGTCCAGATCATTGAACGCGTCGAACCTTCCAGAGCAAATGTGAAGGTCAAGTCCAGTGATAATTTGATTCATACCCGCAGCTTTACCGGGCTGTTCCGCAATTTACGTGTGAGCGGCGCGGGGTTTCTGTTCCTGCTGTTCTTTGGCACCGTCTGGCTCGATTGGGGCGGACGTCAGGCTGTGCTTTGGGATTTGGCCGACAGTAAATTTCATATTTTCGGGGCGACATTCTGGCCGCAGGACTTCATTCTGCTGTCGGCGTTGCTGATCATCTGTGCCTTTGGCTTGTTCGCCATCACGGTATTCGCAGGAAGAGTCTGGTGTGGATACACCTGCCCGCAGAGTTCCTGGACCTGGATTTTCATGTGGTGCGAGAAGCTCACCGAGGGTGAGCGCAATCAGCGGATCAAACTTCAGGCTGCACCCTGGGGCGTGAACAAACTGCTGCGGCGCTCGGCCAAGCACAGTCTGTGGCTGGCGATCAGCGTATTGACCGGTCTGACCTTCGTCGGCTATTTCACCCCGATTCGCCCGCTGGCCAATGAGCTGCTGACCTTGCAGTTGAGTGGCGTCAGTCTGTTCTGGGTGCTGTTTTTCGCGGGCGCGACCTATATCAATGCTGGCTGGCTGCGTGAAGCCGTCTGCATGCACATGTGCCCCTACGCGCGCTTTCAAAGCGTGATGTTCGACAAAGACACGCTTACCGTTTCCTACGACGCCGCTCGCGGTGAAAACCGTGGCCCGCGTAAACGTGAAGTCGATCCAGCGTCGGTGGGGCTGGGTGACTGTATCGATTGCCACATGTGTGTGCAGGTGTGCCCGACGGGTATCGATATCCGTGACGGCTTGCAGATGGAGTGCATTGGCTGCGCCGCGTGTATCGATGCGTGTGACTCGATCATGGACAAAATGGGCTATGCCCGTGGTCTGGTGAGTTACACCTCGGAAGCCGTATTGCAAGGCGGTCAGACCCGTCTGCTGCGGCCACGCTTGATCGGCTACTGCGCCGTATTGCTGGTGATGATCGGCGCGCTGGTACTGGCGCTGGTCGAGCGGCCCATGGTCTCGCTGGACGTCAGCAAGGACCGGGGCCTGTTCAGGGAAAACAGCCAAGGCCAGATCGAAAACATCTACAGCCTGAAAATCATCAATAAAACCCAGCAGCGTCAGCAGTATCATCTGACGCTTGTCGATGGGGACGGCTTCCAGCTACAGGGCAAAACCGAGGTCAGCCTCGCTGCGGGGGAAATCTTCGATTTCCCCGTGTCCGTGACAATGATCGCCGAGCACCCGAGCAGCGGTTCGCAAACCATCAGCTTTGAAGTGGTGGACAGCGATGACGCCAGCGTACGCAGTCTGGCAAAAAGCCGGTTTGTCGCCCCGCTCAATCGCTGATCCCTTTAAAGTGGTGCTTGCCTCACCTCCCCGTCAGACCGCCAGTCAGCGAGAACCGATGAAACGTTATGAAAAGTTTGCAGACGATATCGCTGAACTGATCCGCTCCGGGGTGCTCGGCCCCGGTCAGCGCGTGCCCTCGGTGCGTTATGCCAGCCAGACTTATGGGGTCAGCCCCTCGACGGTGTTCCAGGCCTATTACCTGCTGGAACGACGCGGGCTGATCCGGGCGCGGCCGCGTTCCGGTTACTTCGTCAACAATAATGCGCTACGGCAGTTTTCCGAGCCGGTGATCAGTACACAGGCCAGCGAGTCCACTGAGGTGGATGTCAGCGAGTTGGTGTTCTCGGTACTCGACTCGATCAAAGATCCGCAGACCGTGCCGTTTGGCTCGGCATTCCCAAGCCCGACGCTGTTCCCACTGCAACGACTGGCACGCTCGCTGGCCAGCGCGAGCCGGCAGATGGACCCGCGCATGGTGGTCACCGACATGTCGCCGGGCAACCCGCAATTGCGTCGACAAATAGCGCTACGGTACATGGTCGGCGGCCTGATGCTCCCCATGGAGGAGCTGCTGATCACCAACGGCGCGCTGGAAGCCCTGAATCTGTGCCTGCAAGCGGTCACTGAGCCGGGTGATCTGGTGGCGATAGAAGCCCCTGCGTTCTATGCCTGCCTGCAAGTGCTGGAACGCCTGAAGCTCAAAGCCGTGGAAATTCCGGTGCACCCACGCGACGGCATCGATCTGGGCGTGCTCGCACAAACCCTTGAGCGCCACCCGATCAAAGCGTGCTGGTGCATGACCAGCTTTCAGAACCCGATGGGCGCCTCCATGCCCGAAGCCAAGAAACGCGAGTTAGTGGAGTTGCTGCGCCAACACCAAGTGCCGTTGATTGAAGATGACGTCTACGCCGAACTGTATTACAGCCCGCAAGCGCCGAAGCCGGCGAAAGCCTTCGACACTGAAGGGCTGGTAATGCATTGCGGCTCGTTTGCTAAAAGCCTGGCGCCGGGTTACCGAATCGGGTGGGTCGCTGCAGGACGTTATGCGCAGAAAATCGAGCGCCTGAAACTGATGACGTCGCTGTGCGCATCGATGCCCGCTCAGGCTGCTATCGCCGACTATCTGCAGCACGGCGGCTACGACCGGCATCTGCGCAAACTGCGCTACGCCCTGGAAGAACAACAAAGCGCCATGCTCAGCGCCATCGCCCGCCACTTCCCCGCACAGACGCGGGTCAGTCAGCCCGCAGGCGGGTATTTCCTGTGGCTGGAGCTACCAGAGCACATGGACTCCCTGAAGCTGTTCCAGATGGCATTGGCCCAAGGCATCAGCATCGCTCCCGGGCCGATATTTTCCCCGACCCAGCGCTTTCGTAACTGCATCCGCCTCAACTACGGTAGCCCGTGGAATGATGCGTCGGAACAGGCCATGGAGACCCTGGGCCGGATTATTCGCTCGTTCTGACAGCGCTCGCGTCAAGCACCCCGCGACGCTATCGACCGCCACCCAGATCAATAAACGTCCCCGTGGCGTAACTGGCTTTTGCCGACAGCAGCCAGATGATCGCCTCGGCCACTTCCTCCGCGCAGCCACCGCGCCCCATGGGAATGCCAGGTTCAAGTTTGCTGACCCGATGTGGATCGCCGCTCAAGGCATGGAAGTCAGTAAAAATATAGCCCGGTCGCACCGCGTTGACCCGAATCCCCTCACCCGCCACTTCCCGCGCCAGGCCTAGGGTGAATGTGTCCAGCGCGCCTTTGGAGGCGGCATAGTCGACGTATTCTCCCGAGGCCCCGAGGCGGGCTGCGACCGAAGAGACGTTGACGATGCTGCCACCTTTGCCGCCATGACGTGGCGACATACGCAGCAAGGCGTGCTTGGCGCACAGCATCGGTCCGACCACGTTGGTTTTCATCATTCGGAGCATGCGGAACTCGGACATTTCTTCAACCCGGGAGGCCTCCGCAACGGTGCCCGCATTGTTGACCAGTGCCGTCACAGGCCCCAACTCGGCGTCGATCCGGGCGAACAAACCGATAATTTCGTCTTCATCGCTGACATCTGCCTGCACCGCCATCACCTGCGCCCCGAGCTTGCGAATGTGTGCGCACACCCGCTCGGCCGCTTGATGGTCGGAGAGATAATTGATGCAAATACGATACCCCTGCTCTGCGGCAAGCAAAGCAGTTGCAGCCCCGATGCCACGAGAGCTGCCGGTGATGAGAAGAACTTTTTCCATGGGTGAGCTTCCGATCAATCGCTAATGGTGGTCAGCCTAGCGCAGGCTTGGGGTGAGAGAAAGCCATGATCCGACACTGATCACGCTTCATCAAGCACACGCTTAGCCCCCTCTTTGCGCTTCGCCTGACTGATATGTGCCATAAAGCGTTCCGCCGGCAACGGATGACCTAAAAGAAACCCCTGTAGGGAGTTGCAGCCGAGTTCGGTCAGAAAGCTTTGCTGCTTATCGGTTTCGACGCCCTCGGCGACGATGCGTAATCCAAGTGCCTGGCCCAGGGCGACTATCGCCGAAACGATCGCCGCGTCGTCGCTGTCGTGCTCCAGATCGCGAACAAAGCCCCGGTCGATCTTCAATTCGTTAGCGGGCAGGCGCTTGAGGTACATCAGGCTGGAATAGCCAGTACCGAAGTCGTCGATGGACAGGTCCACACCCATCTCCGACAGTTGTTGCAGCACGGTCATGCTGACGTCGGCGTCACTCATGGCGGTGGTTTCGGTGATTTCCAGGGTCAGGCTGTTCGCCGGCAGACGGTGTAACGCCAAGGCCTTGGCGATGCTGGTGACCAAATCGTTATGGCAGAACTGCAACGCCGAGAGGTTCACCGCAATCCGCCAGTGGGTATAGCCCTGATCATGCCAGACGCGCATTTGCCGACAGGCCTCGTTGAGCACCCATTCGCCAATCGGAATAATCAACCCGGTCTTTTCTGCAAGCCCAATGAACGTGTCTGGCAGCAGCAACCCCAGCTGCGGATGATGCCAGCGCAGCAAGGCCTCCGCGCCTAATGGCAGGCCACTATTGGCATCAAATTTTGGCTGGTAATACAAGCAAAACTGTTCTTGTTTGAGCGCCCGACGCAAGTCCTGCAACAGCTGCAACTGGTTGCGTGCATTGGTGTTCATTGACGCATCGAAAAAACAGTAACCGTTTTTCCCCGAACCTTTGGCGTGGTACATCGCGGCGTCGGCGTTCATCAGCAGTTCATGCTGGGTCTGGCCATTGCCGGGGTAAAGGGCTATGCCGATACTCGCGGAGACTTGCAAGCTATGATCGGCGACCATGAAGGGCTGGGCGATCAAGGCCACCTGGCGGGCGGCGATGCTCGAGGCGTCTTCTGTCTCGCTCAGTTCGACCAGCAGGATAAACTCATCACCACCGATACGTGCCAGGGTATTCTTGCCGTGCAGGTCTTCCCGCAAGCGCAGCGCGACCTGGCGCAACAGCAAGTCGCCCATATGGTGACCAAACGCATCGTTGACGGGTTTGAATCCATCCAGATCCATGAACATCAATG
The DNA here is from genome assembly GCF_056680355.1 of Pseudomonas sp. ASL8. Taxonomy (NCBI): domain Bacteria; kingdom Pseudomonadati; phylum Pseudomonadota; class Gammaproteobacteria; order Pseudomonadales; family Pseudomonadaceae; genus Pseudomonas; species Pseudomonas sp. ASL8. The sequence continues at coordinate 4,939,876 of NZ_CM155278.1, forward strand.
CAAAACAGCCGCCATGCTCGTCGACCTTGCCCATGGCTTGTTCGATACGGTCCGCCAGCAACACACGATTGGGCAGGCCGGTCAGCGTGTCGTGCAGAGCCAGCTGGGTCAATTCTCGATTGGCCACGCTCAGCGAGTTGGACAGCTCGGCAGTGCGATCCTCCATGCGCGCATCAAGGATCGACGTCAGCAAGGCAATGGTCAGGACTGCAAGGCTGGTGACCAGCACGAGCTTGTCCAGGCCATCAACCCGCAGCCCACTGCCGACAGCACCACAAAAACTGCCATCGGCAAAACCTGCCGCCGCCATACCGGTGTAATGCATGCCGACAATGGCCATGCCCATGAATACTGCGGCCCCGCCTCTAGCCAAGCGCACGTAGGGGGTTTGCCGACGCAGTCGAAAGGCAATCCACAACGCTGCCGCTGAAGCACTGACCGCGATCAGCAGGGAGCCCACAAACAACGAGGGGTCATATTCAATGCCTGGCTGCATCCGCAACGCAGCCATGCCGCAATAGTGCATGGCGCTGATTCCAGCGCCCATGACCAGCGCGCCGAAGCTCAGTTGCAGGGCTGGCAGTTGCGGTTGGCTGACCAGCCACAGGGCAAAACCGCAGGACAAAATCGCGATCGCCAGCGACATCAAGGTAATCGACAGGTCGTAGCCAAGCTCGACTGGCAGATGGAACGCAAGCATCCCGATGAAATGCATCGACCAGACGCCAATGCCCATCGCCAGCGCACCGCCGCCCATCCATAGATAAACCGCGCGACCCGTGGCGGTGGCAATGCGACCGACCAGGTCCAGCGCCGTATAAGACGCCAGGATTGCCACGAAAATAGAGATCAGAACCAGCGAGGGTGTGTAACTGCCAATAAGCATGAGCGTTCTCGTGACCGTGGCAGATGATGAGCATTCATGCCGCTGAAAGGCCGAGGATTGTACTCAACTTGTACAAAAAATCGCAGCTGGTTTAATTATTTTTTCGCGCCCACTACAGCCCGAATGCTGTGTAGGAACGGGCGCGCCTGCAATGGCGCCATTTCTGGCGCACTGCGTCATCAATCACTCTTGAATATTCAATCCGCTCTCGGCACTCCAGCCGCCACCCAACGCCGCGATCAGTTGCACGCTGGCGATCAGCCTGCTTTGCAACAGCGTCAGCACGCTTCGTTCGTTACTCAGCGCAGTGGTTTGCACGTTGACCACATCCAGGTAAGCAATAAGGCCGGCTTTATATTGGTTGTTGGTTAAGCGCAAGGACTCCCGCGCCGACATCAAGGCCTCGGTGCGCACGCCAGCCTCATCTTCGTAGACCTTGAGTTGCACCAGATAATTTTCCACTTCCTGAAAACCGTTCAACACGGTTTGACGGTATTGGGCCACCGTCTGGTCATAAACCGCTTCAGTCCGATCGACTTCCGCCGAGCGCTGGCCGCCATCGAACAGGGTCATCGCCAGTTGCGGTCCGACAGACCAGAAACGGTTCGGCAAGCTGATCCAGTTAGTGAACGTGGAGCTGCTATAACCGCCACTCATGCTCAACGTCAGGTCGGGGTAGTACGCAGCTTTGGCGACACCGATATTGGCGTTGGCCGCCATCACTGAGCGTTCGGCCGCAGCGATGTCCGGGCGGCGTTCGAGCAACTGCGAAGGCAACTCCAGCGGGATCTGCGGCAACGCGGGAATGACGGTGGTGGCCGCCAGATTGAAGTCCGCCGGGGCTTGGCCCATCAGCACGGCGATTGCATTCTCGAACTGAGCACGCTGCCAGATCAAATCGATCAAATCAGCCTGGGTGGTTTTTAGCTGGGTCTGCGCCTGCGCCACCGCATCTTTGCCGGAGATACCGGCACGGTACTGGTTCTGCGTCATGGTCAGCGAGCGCTGGTAAGCGTCGACCGTCGATTCGAGAAGGCGTTTTTGTTCGTCGATCACCCGCAGTTGCAGGTAGTTCTGCACCAATTCCGACTGCAAACTCAGCTGCATCGACGCCAGATCGGCAAGGCTCGCCTGAGCGCTGGCCTTGTCGGCCTCAAGACCACGACGCAGTTTGCCCCATACATCGGCCTCCCAACTGACACCCAGCTGAGTGCTGTACGTGTCGCGGATACCACTGCTGGAACTGGTCAGGCTCGAACTGCTGCTCCCTGTCCCCTGACTGGAGCGATTTTTACTCGCACTGAGATCAAGCGTCGGGAAGAACGCACCGCGAGCACTGCGCACCAAAGCCTTGGCCTGCCGGTACTGGGCTTCAAATTGAGCGACGGTCTGGTTTGAACTGTTGAGTTTCTCCACGAGACCGTTGAGTTGCGCATCGCCATACAACTCCCACCAAGCGCCCCGGGCCAGCGCATCGCTGGGCGCAGCCTGACGCCAGCCTTCGGCCTGTTTGAACTGCGCGGGCGTGGTCATTTCCGGCTTTTTATAGTCGGGGCCGACCGCGCAGGCGCTGAGGAACACGGCACAAAGCCCCAGACCGAGCCAACGCACAGGCCGCTGTAAAACGGGTTTGATTTGCAGGCGGTCGGTCATAGCGGAGTTTCCAAAGCAGCATCGGTGCGCACGCCACGCCATTGGTTGACGCGACGGCGCAGACGGTCGAGATAGAGGTAAACCACAGGGGTGGTGTACAGGGTCAGGATCTGGCTGAAAATAAGGCCGCCGATAATCGTCAGCCCCAGCGGGTGACGCATCTCTGCCCCTTCGGCACTGCTCAGCAGCAAGGGCAAGGCGCCAAGAATAGCGGCCAGCGTCGTCATCAATATTGGCCGTAGACGTTGCAGGCACGCGCTGCGGATTGACTCCAGTGGCGTCATCCCGGACTCACGTTCCAATTGCAGAGCAAGGTCGATCATCAGAATGGCGTTTTTCTTCACTACCCCGATCAACAGGAACAGACCCAGCAACGAGATCAGGCTGAATTGGCCACCCAGCAGATAGATCGACAGTAACGCGCCGACCCCTGCCGACGGCAAGGTCGACAGAATGGTCAGCGGGTGAATGTAGCTTTCATAGAGGATCCCAAGCACCAGATACACCACCACCAGCGCACCCAGAATCATCCACGGCTGGCTTTTCTGGGCGGCGGCGAAGGTGTCGGCTGTCCCCGCCATTTTGGCGATGACATCGGTGGGCAAGCCCACTTTGGCCACGGCGTGCTCAATGGCAGTAGAGGCTTGTTCAAGCGTCACGCCCTCCGCCAGGTCGAAGGAGATGTCTTCGGAAGCGAACTGACCGTCATGGGTCACCCGGTCATTTTCCAGGCTGCGTTCGTAATGGGTGAAACTCGACAACGGAATGCGCTCGCCTGCGGCCGTGATCACCTGAACCTGCTCGAGTGTGACCGGGTCCTGAGCGTATTTAGGGTTGACCTCCATCACCACCTGATACTGGTTGAGGCTGTCATAGATGGTGGAAACCTGACGCTGACTGTAAGCGTTATTCAGCACTGCCGTGACCATGTTCATGTCAACGCCCAGTCGTTTGGCGGTATCACGGTCCACTTGCAGGGTGACTTGTTGCGCGCCGCGACCTTCACGCCCGTCGATAGCGGTCAGTTCCGGCAATGACTTGAGCGCCGCCAGCACTTTCGGGTACCAGAGACGCAGGCTGGTCAAATCGCCGCTTTGCAGGATGTATTGGTATTGAGAGGTGGTCTGCTCGCGTCCGCCGCCGAATTGCAGGTCTTGGTCGGCCATCAGAAACAAACGGCCACCGGGAACTTGCGGCATGTTCTTGCGCAAACGCTCAATGACTTTATCGGCGGCAATATTGCGTTCCTTGATGGGCTTGAGCCGCACAATCATCGTGGCATTGTTGGAGCCACCGTTGCCGCCGATAAAACCGGCCACGCTCTCGACGGCGGGATCAGCCAACACAGCCTTGCGATAAATTTCCATCTTGGGCTGCATCACTGAAAACGAAAGGCCGTTGTCGCCTCGGATGAAGCCGATCAGTTGACCGGTGTCCTGTTGCGGCATGAACGTTTTGGGCACCACCACATACAGCGCGATGTTGACGCCAATGGTCAGCAGCAGGCTCAACAGGGTCAATCTTCGATGACGCAACACCCAGCCAAGGCTGCGGTCGTAGCCCGCAACCATCCGCTCGTTGAGGCGACGACTCCAGCGTTGCAAAAGATTTTCCCGATCTGGATCATGGGGTTTGAGCCAGCGGGCGCACAACATCGGGGTCAGGGTCAGGGACACCACGAGCGAGACGACAATCGATGCCGCCAACGTGATGGAAAACTCGCGGAACAGGCTGGCGATGATACCGCCCATAAACAGGATCGACAGGAAGACCGCCACCAGCGATACGTTCATCGACAGCAAGGTAAAGCCCACTTCCTTGGCGCCCAGGTACGCGGCCTGCATAGGCGGCACGCCTTTGTCGATGTGCCGGGATATGTTCTCCAGCACTACGATGGCATCGTCCACCACCAGGCCGGTGGCGAGAATCAACGCCATCAGCGACAAGTTGTTCAGGGAAAAACCGGACAGGTACATGACGGCGAAAGTACCCACCAGCGACACCGGGACCGCCAGCGTCGGGATCAACGAAGCGCGGAAGTTGCCGAGGAAAAAGAACACCACCAGGATCACCAGGGTCACGGCGATTAACAGGGTCATTTCTGCTTCGTGCAAGGTCGCCTTGATCACGGGCGAGCGGTCCATGGCCAGGTCCAGATTGACGCTGGCCGGTAGCACTGCCTGCAAGGCCGGTAACTGCGCCTTGATCTGCGCGACGGTCTCGATGATGTTGGCACCGGCCTGACGGTTGATTACCAACAACACGGCCTGCTTGTCGTTGAAGAAACCGGCGTTGTAGCGGTCCTCCACCGCGTCACTGACTTTCGCCACGTGACTCAGGCGCAGGGCCGCACCGTCCTGGTAACGGATGATCAGCGGTTCGTAATCCTTGGCTTTTTCCAGCTGGTCGTTCGCCTGCACCTGCCAGTTGTGCTCGGCATCCTCCACCGACCCTTTAGGTTTGCGCACGTTGGCGTTAGCAATCGTAGTGCGGACTTCATCCAGCGACACACCGTACTGATTGAGTAACTGCGGCTCGAGCTCGACCCGTACGGCGGGCAGCGAGCTGCCGCCGATCTGCACTTCGCCGACGCCGTTCACCTGAGACAGGCTTTGCGAGAGGATCGTCGACGCCAGGTCGTACAGCTGGCCCTTTTCCAGCACGTCGGAGGTCAGCGACAGGACCATGATAGGTGCCTGGGCCGGGTTGACCTTTTTGTAGGTGGGCATGCTGCGCATACCGCTGGGTAGCAAATTGCGCGAGGCATTGATCGCCGCCTGCACTTCCCGCGCTGCGCCATTGATGTCTCGATCCAGATCGAACTGCAGAATCACCCGGGTCGAACCCTGGCTCGAACGGCTGCTCATGGTGCTGATCCCGGCAATCGTGCCCAGGGAGCGTTCCAGAGGCGTCGCCACGGTGGAGGCCATGACCTCGGGGCTGGCGCCCGGCAAGCTGGCCGAGACCACAATCACCGGGAAGTCCATGTTCGGCAGGGGCGATACCGGCAGCAGACCGAAGCTGACACCGCCCAGCAAGATGATCGCCAGGCTCAGGAGCATGGTGGCCACCGGTCGACGGATGAAGGGCCCTGACAGGTTCATACGTCAGCCTGCTCCAGGCTCGCGGGCGCATTCGGTGTGTGCCCCCATCGCCTAGCCAGACGGTCGAAATACAGATAGATCACTGGCGTGGTAAACAGCGTCAGTACCTGACTGAGCATGAGACCGCCGACCATCACCAAGCCCAGCGGCTGACGCAATTCAGCGCCGGAACCGCTGGCGAGCATTAACGGCACGGCACCGAAGAGTGCGGCCATCGTAGTCATCAGGATCGGCCGAAAGCGCAGCAGCGCGGCTTCGTAAATCGCCGTTTCCGGATCGACGCCTCGATTGCGCTCCGCGTCCAGCGCGAAGTCGATCATCATGATCGCGTTCTTCTTGACGATACCGATCAACAAAATGATGCCGATAATCGCGATCATCCCCAGGTCATTGCCGCTGATCAGCAACGCCAGCAACGCACCGACCGCAGCTGAGGGCAATGTCGAGAGAATGGTGATGGGGTGAATATAGCTCTCGTACAGCACGCCGAGCACGATATACATCGTCACCACCGCGGCCAGAATCAGCAGCAAGGTGCTCGACAATGACGCCTCGAATGCCTGTGCTGCACCCTGGAATTGAGTCTGCACGCTGATCGGCATGCCAATGTCTTTCTGCACCTGATTGATCACTTCCACCGCGTTGCCCAGTGCCACGCCCGGTGCCAGGTTGAACGACATCATGACCGACGGGAACTGACCAATGTGGGCAATGGCCAACTGCGCCTGGCGCTGTTCGACCCGCGCCAGACTCGACAGTTTGACTTGAGTACCGGCAGTGGTCTTGACGTGAATCTGATCCAGAGCCTGCGGCCCGAGATCGCTGCCGGAAACCGCCTGCAACACCACACGGTATTGGCTGGCCTGGGTGTAAATGGTGGAAATCTGGCGCTGACCGAAGGCGTCGTAGAGCGCATCGGTGATGTTCGCCACACTGACACCGAGGCGGCTGGCCGCGTCACGGTCGATCAACAAATAGACCTGCAAACCCTTGTCTTGCAAATCGCTGGCGACATCGGTCAATTCTGCTCGTTTACTCAAGGCCTGAGACAGCTTGCCGCTCCACTCGGCCAACAGATCGGAGTCCGGCGACGACAGACTGAATTGATACTGGGTACGGCTGACCCGATCTTCGATTGTCAGGTCCTGCACCGGCTGCATGAACAAACGGATGCCCGACAGCGTGTCGAGCTGCGGTTGCAAGCGTTGAATGATTTGCGTGGCGCTCAGGTCGCGTTCGCTGTGAGGCTTGAGGTTGATCAGCAGGCGTCCGCTGTTGAGTGTCGCGTTATCACCGTCCACTCCGATATAGGAAGACAGGCTCGCCACCGCCGGATCTTGCAGGATGATTTTCGCCAACGACTGTTGCCGCTCGCTCATGGCGGCGAAGGACACCGATTGCGGCGCTTCGGAAATGCCCTGAATCACTCCGGTGTCCTGCACCGGGAAAAAGCCTTTAGGCACGATCATGTACAGGAACACCGTCAGGCCCAAGGTGGCAATGGCCACCAGCAAGGTCAGCGGTTGATGCTTGAGCACCCAACGCAACTTGCGGCCGTACGCGGCAATCATCCAATCGATCCAGGCCCCGCTGGCGCGATAAAAACGGCCCTGTTCCTCTGCCTTGGGCTCACGCTTGAGCAACCTGGCGCACATCATCGGCGTGAGGGTCAGGGACACCACGAGGGAAATCAGGATCGCCACCGCCAGGGTGATCGCGAACTCACGGAACAGCCGACCAACCACATCAGCCATGAACAACAATGGAATCAACACGGCAATCAGCGAAATCGTCAGTGAGATCAGGGTAAAACCGATCTGCCGCGCGCCTTTGAGCGCGGCTTGCAGTGGTGTGTCGCCCTCCTCCAGGTGTCGCGAGATGTTCTCCAGCATCACGATGGCGTCATCCACCACAAAGCCAGCGGCGATGGTCATCGCCATCAACGTCAGGTTGTTGACCGAGAACCCGGCCAGGTACATCACCCCAAATGTGCCGACCAGCGACAGCGGTACGGCAATCGACGGAATGATCGTGGCACTGACCCGACGCAAGAACAGAAACGTGACCAGGACCACCAGCGCGATGGCGATCAGCAACTCGTGCTGCACGTCAGTGACCGACGCGCGAATGGTTTGCGTGCGGTCAGTCAGGACGGTGACGTCAAGCCCGGCGGGCAGGTTATCAGTGATGCTGGGCAGCAGCGCCTTGATCCGGTCGACCACCTCGATGACGTTTGCACCGGGCTGGCGCTGAATATTGAGCAGTACGGCCTGATTTTCGTTGGCCCAGGCTGCCAGCCGCTCATTCTCCGCACCGTCGACGACCTGAGCCACGTCCTTCAGACGCAACGGTGCGCCATTTTTGTAGGCAAGAATGAGTTCCGCGTATTCCTCCGGCGACTTCAATTGGTCGTTGGCATCGAGCATCGATACCCGCGTCGGGCCATCGAAGTTACCCTTGGGTTGGTTGACGTTGGACGCACCGATCAACGTGCGCACATCCGCGAGGTTCAGGCCATTGGCGGCCAGCGCCTCAGGGTTGACCTTGATCCGTACCGCCTGACGCTGTCCGCCAGCAATACTGACCATGCCCACACCGCTGATCTGGGCGATTTTCTGCGCCATGCGCGTATCGACCAGGTCGTTAAGCTTGGGCAGCAGCATGGTTTTGGAGGTGATCGCCAGGGTCAGTACCGGGGTGTCGGCCGGGTTGACCTTGTTGTACACCGGCGGTGCTGGCAGATCCGTCGGTAAAAGGTTGGTCGCACCGTTGATCGCGGCCTGCACTTCCTGCTCGGCGACGTCCATATTGAGGTCGAGACTGAAACGCAGGGTGATCACCGAGGCACCACCGGAACTGGTCGAGGCCATTTGAGTGAGCCCTGGCATCTGCCCGAACTGCCTCTCCAAAGGCGCGGTCACTGCGCTGGTCATCACTTGCGGACTGGCGCCGGGGTAAAGCGTCAGCACGCGAATAGTCGGGTAATCCACCTGAGGCAAGGCCGAGACCGGCAACAAGGTATAAGCAATCAGGCCGGCCAGAACGATGGCCAGCATACTCAGGGTGGTCGCTACCGGACGCAGGATGAACAGCCGGGAGATGTTCATACGCGGCTTTTTTCCGCCTTATTGGCTACAGCCGACTCATCGGTACCCTTTGAAGGTTGACCCTGCAACTTTTGCACCGGCGTGGCGGGGACGTCCTTGCTATCGTTGACCACTTCCACCTCACTGCCATCGCGCAAGCGATCAGTACCCTCAAGCACGACGCGCTCGCCTTCGGCCAGGCCGCTGGTGATAACGGTGGCGTTTTCGTCGCTCGCTCCAGTCTGCAACTGGCGGATCTTGACCTTCTTGTCGCCGTCCATCACGTAGGCGAATGTCCCGTTGGTACCGAACTGGATCGCAGCAGAAGGCACCAGCACTGCGTGTTTAAGGGTGTCGGCACGCAGGCGCAGGTTGACGAACTGATTGGGAAACAGCACTTCGTCCTGGTTATCGAAACGGGCCTTGAACTTCAATGTGCCCGTGGTGATGTCGATCTGGTTGTCCAGGCTGTACAGCACGCCGGTGGCTTGCAGTTTCACGTCGCCCCGGTCCCAGGCTTCCGCCGGCAGCTTGTCGCCACTGCGAAAACGCGCAATGACCACTGACAAGTCTTTTTCGGGCAGGGTGAAATTGACGGTGATCGGTTTGGTCTGGGTGATGACCACCAGCGCTGTCGTGTCATTGGCCGCCACCAGATTACCGACATCCAGTTGGCGCAGCCCGGTTCGCCCGGCGATAGGCGCACGAATCTTGGTGAACTCCAGATTTAGTTTAGCGTCGCCCACCGCTGCCTGATTGCTCTTTATCGTGCCTTGATACTGACCCACCAGCGACGCGGCGGTGTCCAGTGTTTGCTTGGCAATACTGTCTTCGGCATACAGGCCGCGATAACGCTCCAGATCAATCTGCGCGTTCTTGAGCAACGCCTGATTGGTCAGCAACGTACCTTCGGCCTGCTCCAGCGCAATCTGGTAACTGCGTGGGTCGATCTCGGCCAGCAGGTCACCCGCCTTGACCATCTGCCCTTCCTGGAAGTTGAGTTTGACCAACTGCCCCGCTACCTGGCTGCGAACATTGATCGTGTTCATCGCTGTCACAGTGCCCAGCGCTTTGTAGTAAATCGGGAAGTCACCCACGGTGGCAGGTGCCACACGTACAGGAACCGGCCCGGTTGCACCGCCAAAACCCGGACGAGGCGTACCGCTCGTGGACTTTGGATGGGTGGCTGCCGCGCTTTTGTGTGTGGCTGAAGATGGCCACCACCACCAGCACAGGCCGATGATAATCAACAGGACTGCCAGGCTGATCAGCCAGCGACGGGAACTACGGGGGCCAGACGATTGCATGAATAAATCAACCATTGTGCGCGTGAGCTTCTACGGGAGGCTGAACAATAAGCACAGTTGGGGCCCAAGCAAAGCGCCTTTACCGGCAATTTACTTAGCGCTTACTTTCGATAAGACCCTGAAGCACAAATAAAAACGGCCCGGACGAGGCCAGGCCGTTAATGTTTTACAAAGCGTTACTTTAGAACAGCCAGAACAGCGTCGTAATTCGGTTCGTGACCGATTTCAGAGACCAGCTCGCTGTGCAGTACTTTGTCGTGTTCGTCGAGCACAACCACGGCACGCGCAGTCAGACCTACCAGCGGGCCTTCAGCGATTGCCACACCGTAGTTTTCAAGGAACTCGCGGCCACGCATCGTGGACAGGTTCTGGACGTTTTCCAGGCCTTCGGCACCGCAGAAACGGGATTGGGCGAACGGCAAGTCGGCGGAAATGCACAGCACGACGGTGTTGCTCAGGTCGTTGGCCTGGGCGTTAAACTTGCGCACGGAGGTGGCGCAGGTCGGGGTGTCGACGCTTGGAAAAATGTTCAGCACTTTGCGTTTTCCGGCAAAGTTGGCCAGGGTAACGTCAGCCAGGTTACCCGCCACCAGCGTAAATGCAGGTGCGGAGCTACCAACCTTTGGCAGTTCGCCGTTGACTTGAATAGGGTTGCCTTTCTGGGTCACTTGAGCCATGAGCTGAGTCCTTTTTAAAGGGTTTTTGGAAGAGCCGGAAGTTAAACACGAAAGTGCGTAGGGACCTATGGGCCTGACTGGATTTTGTCTAACCGATTGTTCCGGGCGCACAACTCCACCAACCAGTCGACGAACACCCGCACCCGCCGCGACATCTGCCGATGCTGCGGGTACAACGCCATCAAGGCCATCGTCGGCGGGCGAAACGTACTTAGCACCTCTACCAGCGATCCACTGCGCAGTTGCTCGACGATATGGTAGTACGGCGTCTGCACCAATCCATACCCGGCTTCGCATGCAGCCAGATAGCCGTCTGCGCTGTTTATTGACATCGCCTTGGGCAGACTGAAATCACGCACCTGGCCGTCAATCAGGAACTCCAGGCCGTACCGTTTGTTGGAGCTGGCCGAGAAATACTCGATCACCTTGTGCTGCGGCAAATCTTCCAGCGTCAACGGTACGCCATGACGCTGCAGGTACTCGCGACTCGCGCAGGTCACTTGCGTCATGTTCGCCAGCGGCCTTGCCACCAGAGATTCATCCAGCGACGGCCCTGCACGCACCACGCAATCCACGCCCTCACGAATCAACTGCACAGGACGATCACTCATGCCGATTTCCAGTTCGATCATCGGGTAACGGTCAGTGAACTGCGGCAATGCGGGGATCACGATCAAGCGACCGAAACCCACCGGAATATCAATGCGCAATACACCTTGTGGCGCCTTGCTCGCCGATGAGAATGCCGCTTCGGTGTCTTCCAGATCGGTCAGCAGGCTGACACACCGCTGGTAATACGCCTGGCCGTCCAGGGTCGGACTGACATGGCGGGTGGTGCGTTGCAGCAACTGCACCCCCAAATGTGCTTCCAGTTGTTTGATCAGGATTGTCGCCGAAGCCCGCGGCATATGCAGGCTGTCGGCGGCTTTGGCAAACCCGCCGAGTTCGACGATGCGGGTGAACACGCGCATGGCGTTGAATCGATCCATGGGGCGACGGCCTTGTGAGGTGAAGTCAGGGAGGCATTTTTAGGCACTACTATTTAGATTATCTAAACAGTTAAAGCATTTTAAGCCGGTTTATCTCTGTTCTGTCGAGCGTAACAATGGGGCACCTTTTAATCGGTAGGAGTTTATCCATGCAAACCCGTCAACTTGGTACAAACGGCCCGCAGGTTTCCGCCATCGGTCTCGGCTGCATGGGCATGACCGACTTCTATACCACCGGCACTGACACCAAAGAAGCGATAGCGACCCTCCATCGCGCGCTGGAGCTGGGCGTCACGCTGCTGGACACCGCCGACATGTATGGTCCGCACACTAACGAAGAGTTGATCGGTCAGGCCATTCGCGGCAAACGCGACCAAGTATTTCTCGCCAGCAAGTTCGGCTTTGTCCGCGACGCTAGCGACCCCACTGCCCGAGGGGTTAACGGCAGCCCTGAATATATTCGCAGCGCCATCGACGGCACGCTCAAACGTTTGGGCATCGACACCCTGGACCTGTATTACCAGCACCGAATCGACCCACAAATCTCGGTCGAAGAGTCAGTGGGCGCCATGGCTGAACTGGTCAAGGCTGGCAAGGTTCGTTACCTCGGTTTGAGCGAAGCCTCTGCCAGTACGCTGGAGCGGGCGCATAAAGTGCATCCAATCAGCGCGCTGCAAACCGAATACTCGCTATGGAGCCGGGACCCGGAAGAGAATGGCAGCCTCGAAACCTGTCGCCGTCTGGGCATCGCATTTGTGCCCTATAGCCCGTTGGGGCGTGGATTTCTGACTGGCACGCTGAAAAGCCCTGACGACTTTGCCGCTGACGATTACCGTCGCTCAAGCCCACGTTTTCAAGGTGAAAACTTCGCGAAAAACCTGCTACTCGTGGAGAAGGTACAAAAACTTGCCGCTGAAAAAGGCGTCAGCGCCGGGCAGTTGGCCTTGGCCTGGGTGCTTGCCCAAGGCAATGACATCGTGCCGATTCCGGGGACCAAGCGACGTAAATACCTGGAAGAAAACGTCGCAGCATTAGCGATAAAACTAAGCCAGAACGAACTGCAGGCCCTCAAAGACCTGTTCCCCACCGACGCTATCGCCGGAAAGCGTTACAGCGACAGCTCGTTGAAACTGGTTAACCAGTAACAGCAGACCCATTGTGGGCGCGAATTCATTAGCGCCCACAATTGAGGTGCGTGCGACTCAGAAGTCCCGTTTATAGAACAGATCCAGCGAGCTGGCGATTCCGCTGGCGGCCTCCAGATAGAGCTTTTTGCTCAACTTATAACGCAAGGCGATGGTGTTGGCCGGTTCAAACACGCCGACGCCGTAGCGCAAGCTCAACTTGTCAGTAATCTTGCCGCTTGCAACGACACTGGTCGTATTGCCGCTGCCTGACGTGTCCAGTTCGAAATCCTTGATGCCAAGATCCTTGGCGAGCGTACCCGTGACTGACGAACTCCCGGCCAGGCCCAATGCCAGCGCTGCCTGGGCCATCATGTTGCTGTCTTCGCCAGTGGTGCTCAACGGGCGGCCCAGGATCAGATAGGACAACGCCTGCTCCTGGCTCATGGCCGGCTCTGAAAATACGACGGTGGTCGGCTGTTCGGCGCTGCCGGTCAGGCGAATACCGGCAACCACGTCATCGGTTTTGCGAATGGCTTCGATATCGAGGTACGGCTGGTCGATGGGGCCCGCAAATAAAAGCCGTGCTCGACGAATGGTCAAACGCTGACCATAAGCCCGATAACGCCCATCGTTGAGGGTCAGCTCGCCCCGAGCATCGAGGTTGTCACCGATATGCACATGCCCGGCCAGATTCGCGGTGAGCCCAAAACCGCTGAAGCTGAGCGTTTCCTGGCCCACTTCAACGTCGATATCCATGGCCATGATCAGCGGCGGCGCACCCTGTTCGGTCTGATGACCGACGATCACGGTGTCACCCGACAACTTGACCGTCGAGGGCGGCAGTTCACGAATCGTAATCGCGCCTTTGGGGATCAGCACCTTGCCGGAAATCGCCAGCTTACCGCTCTTCATGGTGATGTTCAGATTCGGTGCCACTTCCAGCACCGCATAAGGCTCCACCGTGAGCGGCAGGTGCGCGCCTTTCAGATTGAGGTCCACCGCGAGCGCTTCGCCCCAGGATATCTGCCCATCCAACGTACCTTTCCCAGCCTCTCCACTGTTCCAGCCGCCGTCCAGGCGTAAGCTTTCGCCAGCGATCAGCGCCTGAACCTTCACGTCATGCAGGCTGACGGGCAGTTCCGGCCCAGACACTTCGCCTTCGCTGAGGGTGACGTTGCCATTAACCTGCGGTGCCAGCAGACCACCAGACAAACGCCCACTGCCATTGAGCCTGCCGGTGAGTTTTTCGACCATCGGCACGAAAGGCCGGGCAATGGATATATCCACCCCACTGAGGTTGAACGCGCCGGACAGCGGTTTGTTTTTCGCCAGCGGATCAATCTGCGCTGTCACTGACAGCGTGCCCAGTTTTCCACCGCGAAAGTCCAGCCGGGAGTCGATGCGTTTCGGGGTCAGGGTGCTGCTTACCCTGAGGCTTTCATAAGGGAAATCCAGCCATTGGTCCTTCTCGCGAATGCTCAAAGTGCCACCACTGGTCTCCACCGAAACCTGACCATTAGGGCCGGAAGCCGGAAGATCGAGTTGCACATTGCCGTTGAGCAGGCCTTTCCAGGCAAAGTCCTTGGGCAACCACTGAGCCAGGCTGTCGAGGGGGAATTGCTTAAGGTGATAACGCAAGCTCGGCTCGGGCATCAGCCGCTGATCCTCACCGCACAAACTTGCCTGCCCTGAAACCCAGCAGTGAGCGGCAAAATTGATTTTGCCATCAGCCAGTCGTTCGAGTTTGGTCGGCTGTTGCAGGCGCCAATCCTGGCCCCCTGTTTGCACATCGCCACTGACCAGCCTGCCCCGCCAATCACCTTTGCTCAGGTCGCCGTCGAGCGCCAACCCCAGTTTCAATAATGGGCCTTGCAGGTCGAGCGCCAATTGTTGATGTTTGATATTGCCCTGACCGTTGACCTTCAGCGTGCCCAGTTGCGTGTCGCCCAGTTGAATACCGCCACCCTTGAGGTCAACGGTCGCACGCTGAGCTGTGTCCAGCTTTGCTGCCAGGGCCAGGCTTTGCAGGCGGTTGTCTGCCATCGCCAGTTGCCCGCCTTGCAGTGTCAGTTGACCTTGCGGCGCTTGCAGTGTGCCCGCCAGGTCCAGGCGCCCTTTGACTTGCCCCTGCAAACGCGGCCATAGCTGGCCCAGACGCGGCAAATTGATGTCCAGTTGGCCAAGCAGACGTTGCTGCAAGCTGCCTTTGCCTTGAATGCGGTTATCGCCCAGGCGTACATCCAGCGAACTGACCGTCCACTTATCACCGGCGCCGTCCACCTTGGCCTGCAGCACAGCCGGCTGCCCCCGCAACCGACCTTTGAGGTCGAGGTCGGCGTTCAGGCTCAGTCGCTCGTTTTTGAATTCCCCGGTGCTGCGCAGCGGTCCAGCCAGGGTGCCCGGCAATTCTCCCAGCCAATACGCCGGGTTAATCGCACTCAGGTCCAGCGCTGTATCCCAGCCTATGCCATCGGCGAATTGCAGGTTGAGATGACCATCGGCCTTGCCCTGTCCCGCAGTCAGCTCTAACTGAGGCAAAAAGATTTGCTTGAGATCGCCGCTGAACGGGCTGCTTAGGCTGAACGCCCCCGCGGGTCCATCGAAAGCACCGCTGAAATTGCCCAGGTATTTGCCATCGGTGTAGGAGATTTCGCCGTTGAAGGTGCGCACAGCCACCTGCGGTTCATCAATCGCCGGGTAAAGCCGATGCCACGGAAAGCTCAGCCAATCGATTTTTGCGTCGGCGCTGAAGCCCTGGCGCCAGTCCAGCCGACCGCTGAGCTTCAGTGATTGTTCTGCGCTGGCCGTCAGATCAAGCGCCGCGATGTCCGCACCTTGAGCATCGACCCTGCCTTGCAGCACCAGCGCGACCGGACCTTGCTCGGCAGGCAGGCTGGCGTTGCCAGAGACCTGATAACCGTTCTTCAAATCGCCCTGAGCTGCCAGCTCAATCTGATTGAGTTGCAGGGTGTCCGGCAGATCGGCACTGGCCTTGAAGCCATCCGCCGTGACCTTCATCTGTGCGGGCAGGTTCTCCATCAGCGGTTGCAGTTGCCCGCTCAATTGACCTTGCAGATAACCACTGCTATCCGCCTTGAGCTGCAAAGTCTTGAGCAGATTACCCTGAATGTTCAAGGCCAGCGTCCAAGGCTGATTACCCGGTGCCGGCAGCTTCAGCTGACCTTGGGCTGTCAGCGGCCAGTCGCCGTTCGGCTGCAATAACCCGGACAGATCAAGCACCAGATCATCCCGTTGCAGATGCGCAGCATTGATCTGCAGGCCGTTGGCCGTCCACTCCGCTGCCAGTTGCAGACCGCGTAATTGCTCGCTGCCATTAAGCATCAGGCTGCCGATGCGCACGTCACCCAAGCGGATCGCCAACGGCAGCTTCAGATCCGGCAGGCTCAAGGGGCCACGGCTTTGGTCGGCACCGGAAGGGAACTGTAAACTGACGCGCTCGGCCTGCAATTGATCGACACATAGCGTCATCTTCGCCAGACACGAAGGCGACCAGGCAAAGACTGGCGCATCGACTTCGACGCGGCTATCGCCCTGTACCCACAGCAGATGATCGGCGCGCCATTGACCGGCCAGATGTCCGCTGAAGTTTTCGATTTTCAGCCCCGGCACCAGCCCCAGCGCCCAACGGCTGCCCGCTTGCGTGCCCAGGATCAGGCACAGACTCAGGATCAGCAGCACGGGTAATGCGATCAGGCTCAGGCCGGTAATTTTTGTTGCACGACGCACCGTTCAGGCACTCCTCATAATTCAGGGCCCATGGAAAAGTGCACACGAAACCCGCCATCACCATCCAGCGCATGGGCCAGATCCAGGCGCAACGGCCCGACCGGCGAGACCCAGCGCACGCCGATACCGACACCGGTTTTCAAGCTTGGCAGTTGCAATGTATTGAAAGAGTTGCCTTGATCGACAAACGTCGCCACGCGCCATTTTTCAGCGATCGAATATTGATATTCGGCGCTGCCAGCGACCATGTACCGTCCGCCAATGCGATCACCGTCGGAGTTCGTCGGTGATAGGGTCTGGTAGTCATAGCCACGCACGCTTTGATCGCCGCCAGCAAAAAAACGCAAGGAGGGAGGGATCGATTGATAGCCGTTGGTCGCGCTGCCACCAAACTGCACGCGCCCAAGAAAACGGTGGTTTTGCCACACGGTCGTCAAGCCTTTAATCAACACAGTGCCGCGCAACAAGTTGGTGTCCGACGCCAGCCCCTCCTTGGCGACTTGCCCATCGAACTGCAGGCGATAGCCGTTGTGCGGGTCGATACGGTTGTCACTGCGCAAGAGTGAATAACTGATGCCCGGCATCAGCAGCGTACTCATCCCGGAGTCGTCGCCCAGGCGATATTCCTCGCGCTGCCACTTCAATGAAATCACCCGGTCCCAGCCGCTGGACAGCCGACTGTGCCACTCGGGGCCGACGGTCAACAGCTTGCTCACGGAGTCAGTGCCCGCGATCTCCTCGTACTGGTAGCCGCCAGCGAACCGCAGTTTGTCGGTCAGTGGCGGGGTCAGAGGAATGTCGTACCACAGGCCCACGTTTTGGCGCGGTGCCGAGAGTTCCATCTCGGCACCGTAGCTATGGCCTTGGGGATTGGCCCAATGGCGCGTCCAGTTAGCCTTGCCGCGCACGCCGACGTCGGTGGAAAAGCCAAGGCCGAGTCCCATCGTGCGCGGCTTGCGGGTTTCCAGCTGGACCGCCACTGGAATTACCTGATCCACTGCCGCCGGGGGCGCAGCGTCTACCCGCACACCCTCGAAATAGCCGCTCGACTGCAAGGCCTGATTGAGTTCAGCGATCAGTTCCGAGTCATAAGGGGTGTTGGCTTTGAACGGCACCATGCGTTGCATCAAGTCATCATCAAATGGCGCATCGCCACTGAAGCTGACTTTGCCTAACACGTAGCGCGGGCCACTCTCATAAATCAGCTCTATATCGGCCACACCGGCCTTCGGATCGACAGTCAGGCGCTGGCTGCTGAAGCGTCCGCTAAAAAAGCCATAGCGCGACGCCTGATTCAGGATCAGGCGCTTGGCGTCTTCGTAGTAGCCATGATTGAGTACAGCGCCAGTTTTCAATCTGTCGCTTTTCGGCACCCGAAAAGCCTTGAGCGAGGCGGCCGGGCCGTCAATCCGTACCGTGACATTGCGCAGATGCACCGGCTCGCCGGGCACCACATTGATCACCAGTCGCAGGTCCTTGCCGGTTTTTACGGTGCTGTCGATCTGCGCCTGGTAATAGCCCAGGGCTTGCGCCGCTTTTTGCGCCTGCTCTTCGGCCCCCAGACTGAAACGCTGCAGGGCCTCTTCGTCGCGCTCGCCAAGGCTGCCCACATACCCTTCGATATTGGCTTTAAGTGCGTCGTTGGAGGGTTCGATCCTGATGTCCAGTTGCGCCGCGGCGAACACCGCGAAGGTGCTGAACTGGACAGTAAACAGCAGGACCAAACCGCTGGTGAATCTACCGGAAAACTTCATAGGCGCGGATGCTATCACGCGCGGCGCGTCGTGCTGGAGCGCGTCTGACAGCGAAAGCCAGGGACTTTATGCCTGGGCTTTAAGCAATACCTGAGGATTGGGGTGGAAAAACACATGTTCACGGATTGGCCCTACAGCAATCTCTCCGATTTCCTCATAGCCCTGTCGCTTATAAAACTCCAGATAACGCGGATTGCCCGTGTCGAGCACCACGCCCTGCGAGGTTTCGTCGACGGCGCACCATTGATGCAGCGCCGTAAGCAGCTGCTCGCCAAAGTGACGACCCTGAAATTGCGGGTGGACCCCCAGCAATGGCAAAACGTGCACAGCGTCTGACGGCAGGCAAGCCAGCACCGCCTGGTGATACTCCAGATAGCGCTGGGTACAGCGCAACCCTGCACTGAGAACCATGCGCAAGCGCCACGCCCAGCTTTCGGTAATGTCCAGACGGCGTTGCGGAGGGGCAATCAGAGCGATCCCCACCAGCCGATCCTCGACGAACAAACCCAGCGCCGGCAGGTCCTGCAAAAAGTGCTGTTTGACCAGTTCACGCACCGTGGCCCTGACCCGATGTTCATAGCCCGGCCTGTCGGATTCAAACAAGTAAGCGAAGCTCGGCTCATGGCGGTAGGCGTGGTACAGCAGCGAACGTGCTTCGCGGGAGTAACCACTGTCCAGCTGGCGGACTTCAGCCACGACTGTTGAAGTTTCAGGCATTCGGTTGACCTCATAGGTACAGCGCTGCTCGAACGACAGCGTTTGTGATGCGAAAGCTTCGAGTAACAGGTACGCGCTACAGTTCCGACATTTTCGACTCTGCTACCCGACCCTAGCATTGGAACAGGCAATCCGCCACGCTGGCCGTGAGTCGACAGGTCAGCTAGCATCGCTTTTTTGTTTGCCAGGATTGCCGCCCATGAAAATCGTCTCGTTCAATATTAACGGCCTGCGCGCCAGACCTCATCAGTTGGCGGCGCTGATTGAGAAACATCAGCCGGACGTGATCGGCCTGCAGGAAACCAAAGTCTCGGACGAGCAATTTCCCCACGCTGAAATCGAAGCCTTGGGGTATCACGTGCACTTCCACGGGCAAAAAGGCCACTACGGTGTCGCCCTGCTCTCGCGCCAGGCGCCTCTCACCCTGCACAAGGGTTTCGACACCGATGACGAGGAGTCGCAAAAACGCTTTATCTGGGGCACGTTCGCCGACCCAAAAGGCGAGCCTGTGACCATCATGAATGGCTACTTCCCGCAGGGTGAAAGCCGCGACCATCCGACCAAATTCCCGGCCAAGGAGCGTTTCTATAACGACCTGCAGCTATTGCTGGAAAGCCAGTTCAAAAACGATCAGCCATTGGTGGTGATGGGCGACGTGAACATTTCCCCGGAAGACTGCGACATCGGCATCGGCCCGGATAACGCCAAACGCTGGCTCAGGACAGGCAAATGCAGTTTCTTGCCTGAAGAACGCGAGTGGATGGCGCGCCTGAAAAACTGGGGCCTGATAGACAGCTTCCGTCATCTTCATCCCGAAGTGATCGACCGCTTCAGCTGGTTCGACTATCGCAGCCGAGGCTTCGAAGATGAGCCCAAGCGCGGTTTGCGGATCGACGTGATCATGGCCTCCCATGGCTTGCAGTCACGC
The DNA here is from genome assembly GCF_056680355.1 of Pseudomonas sp. ASL8. Taxonomy (NCBI): domain Bacteria; kingdom Pseudomonadati; phylum Pseudomonadota; class Gammaproteobacteria; order Pseudomonadales; family Pseudomonadaceae; genus Pseudomonas; species Pseudomonas sp. ASL8. The sequence continues at coordinate 4,959,851 of NZ_CM155278.1, forward strand.
ATCAAGGCCGCTGGCGTGGACTACGACCTGCGCGCCATGGAGAAACCATCGGACCATGCGCCGATCTGGCTGGAGTTAAGCTAGAACCTGCCCCCGCAGACACCCTTTTAGTCATGGCTGTCATATTTCAGCAATCATTCTGACTTAATCTCCCGGCACTTTCTGTCTCTAATAAGGTGCCGCACATGCTGCGCGCTCTGTTTACCGGTACTGCCCAACACCGCGCAGCCTGGCTATTCGGTTTTATCTGCAGCGCCCTGCCCGGCCTGGTTTTCGCGGCATTGCCCATCCCTGCCGAAGGCATCCCGGCGTTACGCATCCAGGGCTCCAATACCATCGGCGCCGCGTTGGGCCCAGCGCTGGTCGAAGGCTTGCTGCACGCCCAAGGTCTGCAGAATGTGCATATCGAAGCGGGCGCCCATGAGAACGAACGGCGTGTGCTCGGCCAGACGCCTGCCGGGCGCACGGTACTGATCGAGGTTGCGGCCCATGGTTCGGGTACGGGTTTCACTGCATTGAAGGCCGACAAGGCAGACCTGGCGGCCTCCTCACGGCCGATCAAAGACAGCGAACTGGCGAACCTGGCCTCGCTGGGCGACCTGAAAAGTCGCAAGGCCGAACAAGTCATCGCCATCGACGGCGTGGCGGTGATCCTCCATCCGGCCAACCCCTTGCATCAGTTGAACACCGAACAACTCGCGCAAATATTCTCGGGTGAAGTTCACGACTGGGAAGATCTCGGCGGTACCGGTGGCGCGATTCACCTGTATGCCCGTGATGATCACTCCGGCACCTTCGACACGTTCAATGAGCTGGTACTGCTCAAGTACGGCAAAACCCTGGCGCGCAACACCAAACGGTTCGAATCCAGTGAGCAGCTGTCTGATGAAGTCAGCCAGGACCGTGGAGGCATTGGTTTTATCGGTTTGCCTTACGTGCGCAGGGCCCACGCAGTCGCGATTGCCGATGGCGACTCGAAACCCATGCTGCCGACCGTCAGCCTGATTGCCACCGAAGATTATCCACTGTCGCGGCGCCTGTATTTCTACCTGCCACCTCAGGGCCTCCAACCATGGGCCGACGCACTGGTGCAGTTCGCACAAAGCAGCAAAGGCCAGGCCATCGTTGCGAACAACGGCTTCATCGCCCAGACAGTACAGGCGATCAAAGTCCAGGCCTCCGCCGGGATGCCTGCGGACTATCAAGCCATCGTTAAGCAAGCACAGCGTTTGTCGGTGAATTTTCGCTTCGCTCAAGGCAGTGCGACCCTGGATAACAAGGCGCAACTCGACCTGCAGCGGGTCGTTGATTACCTCAAGACACACGATAAATTGAATGGCCACGTCACCCTGGTAGGGTTTGGCGATGCCAAGAGCGATCCAGCGCGGGCAGCCTTATTGTCCAAACTCCGGGCCATGGCGGTGCGGCGAGAGTTGGTCAAGGCGGGCGTGGTCTTGCGCGACATTCGCGGTTTGGGTGATGAGATGCCGGTCGCGGCCAACAACGCCGATGAAGGCCGGATCAAGAATCGGCGGGTAGAAGTCTGGGTGTATTGAGTGTCCGGGTGACATGGACCTGCGTAGCCAGTGCGGGAGCGAATAAATCCGCCCCCCACAGCTACTCGCGGTCAGTGCTGCTCGCTGCGCAGCATTTCCTTCGGCAAGTACTTACCGATTTCGAACTTGCCGATCGCCGCGCGGTGCACTTCATCCGGGCCGTCGGCCAGGCGCAGCGTGCGCTGCATTGCGTACATGTAGGCCAACGGGAAATCATTGGAAACCCCAGCGCCGCCGTGCATCTGGATCGCCCTGTCAATCACGCGCAATGCCACGTTCGGCGCCACGACTTTGATCTGGGCAATCTCGCTTTTCGCGACTTTGTTGCCGACAGTGTCCATCATGTACGCAGCCTTTAGTGTCAGCAGCCGCGCCATGTCGATTTCCATCCGCGAATCAGCAATTTTGTCGATGTTACCGCCCAGCCGCGCCAACGGACGACCGAATGCAGTGCGGCTGATCGAACGCTTGCACATCAGCTCCAATGCCCGTTCAGCCATACCGATAGAGCGCATGCAGTGGTGAATCCGACCTGGCCCGAGTCGACCTTGAGCAATTTCAAAGCCACGCCCCTCACCCAACAGGACGTTCTCGTAAGGCACGCGAACGTTCTCAAACAGCACTTCAGCGTGACCGTGGGGTGCATCGTCGTAGCCAAATACCGGCAGCGAGCGGACGATTTTTACGCCAGGGGCATCGGTCGGCACCAGAATCATTGAGTGTTGCTGATGGCGCGGACCTTCGGGATTGCTCAGCCCCATGAAAATCATGATTTTGCAACGCGGGTCGCAGGCCCCGGAGGTCCACCACTTACGGCCGTTGATCACCCATTCGTCACCGTCACGCTCAGCGCGGGCGGCCATGTTGGTGGCATCGGAGGACGCCACGTCCGGCTCGGTCATGGCGAACGCTGAACGGATTTCGCCGCGCAACATCGGTTCAAGCCACTGCTGCTTCTGGGCTTCGTTGGCATAGCGCACCAGCACTTCCATGTTGCCCGTGTCTGGGGCCGAGCAGTTGAACGGCTCTGGCCCTAGCAACGAACGGCCCATGATTTCAGCCAGCGGGGCGTACTCCAGGTTGGTCAGGCCCGCACCGAGCTTCGACTCTGGCAGAAACAGGTTCCATAGCCCCTCAGCCTTGGCCTTGAGTTTGAGTTCTTCCATGATCGCAGTGGGCTGCCAGCGATCGCCCTCGGCGACCTGACGTTCGAACACAGGTTCTGCCGGGTAGACATAAGCATCCATGAACGCAGTGACGCGCTCACGCAGTTCCTGAACCTTTGGGGAATACGCGAAATCCATGAGCAGCTACCTTCTGAAGGAGGTGGGTGAATGCATGAATTGGATGCTAGATCAGCGATGAAAATTTATCTAACCTATTCTCAACGTGTATAAACATTCATAACCGATATATGATCGGCCTTCGTAACGTCTCAATAAAAACAACATGAGAGCGCAATGGAATGAATCTGAGCAAGGTCGACCTCAACCTCTTTATTGTCTTTGATGCCATCTATACCGAAGCCAATTTGACCCGTGCCGGGCAGATTGTCGGCATCACCCAGCCTGCGGTCTCGAACGCTCTGGCCCGCCTGCGGGAGACCTTCAACGACCCGCTTTTCGTACGGACCGCGCAAGGCATGGTGCCCACGCCCATGGCCCAGAACATCATCGGGCCGGTGCGCAACGCCCTGACATTGCTGCGCGTCTCGGTGCAGGAAAGCCGGATTTTCAATCCGCTGCAGGCGAACAAGACCTACCGCATCAGCATGACCGACTTGACCGAAGCAGTGATCCTGCCTGCGTTGTTTCAGCGTCTGCGTCGACTGGCCCCGGCGGTGATTATCGAGAGCTTTTTGTCCAAGCGTCGCGAGACCACCAAGGAGCTGGCCGCAGGGCGGTTGGACTTCGCCGTCGATGCGCCCCTCAATACCGACCCGCAAGTGCGTCACGTCAAACTCATGGAAGACAAATACGTGTGTGCCATGCGCAAGGGGCATCCCTTCGCGACCAAAGAAAAGTTCAGCCTGGAAGACTACCTGTCCCTGACGCACATCCACATTTCCAGTCGCCGCAGCGGCCTGGGACATGTTGACCTGGCACTGGGCAAGATGGGGATTCAGCGCAAAATCGCCCTGCGCTCGCAGCACTACTTGATGGCTTCGCAAGTGCTGCAACAGACTGATATGGTCATGACCGTGCCGGAACGCTTCGCCAGACGCCATGATCTGCACTATGTCAATTTGCCGGTCAATGATGTGCCACCGGTGGAAACCCATCTTTACTGGCACGAAAGCACTGATCAAGACCCGGCTAACCGCTGGATGCGTGAGCAGATAATCGAACTCTGCCAACTGGTGACAGCGCAGGAAAAGAAGCTAGATAAAGCTTTAGATACCAATCTCAAGTAATTGATTATCAAGCGTTAATTTTAATAACTTAAAGTCATTTCTAGAATAAATAGTCGTGACTTACACACTGATAAGACAGCAAAAAACGCATGAAGGCGCGGCAGGCAGCTTGACGTATACGTCAAGCACGCCGTAGGTTAACCACACGTTTAACCGTGAGTCCTTTCATGAGCAGTCAGACCTACAGCATTTCCGACCTCGCCCGCGAGCTCGACATTACCACCCGCGCGATTCGCTTCTACGAGGAACAAGGCCTGCTCGCTCCAGAGCGGCGCGGCCTTGAGCGTGTCTACTCAGGCCGCGACAAGGTGAGCCTGAAACTCATTCTGCGTGGCAAGCGCATCGGCTTTTCCCTGGCCGAATGCCGGGAACTGATCGAGCTGTACGACCCTCGCGGCGACAACCGAAAACAGTTGAATACCATGCTCGGCAAAATCAGTGACCGCCGCACTCAGCTTGAACAGCAGCTTCTGGACATCCAGCAAATGCAGCTGGAGCTGGACACTGCTGAAGAGCGTTGCCTGGCGGCACTTGAAAGAACGGTTACAGATCATGATGTTACTGAGTAAATCTCAAACAATTATAAGGTGATGCCATGCCCCTGCCTCAACATGTACGCCTGGTAGAAGTCGGCCCTCGCGATGGCCTGCAAAATGAAGCCCAGCCCATCAGCGTCGCGGACAAGGTACAGCTGGTCGATGAACTGACCGCAGCAGGCCTGAGTTATATCGAAGTCGGCAGTTTTGTCTCGCCCAAATGGGTCCCACAAATGGCCGGTTCCGCCGAAGTCTTCGCCCAGATCCAGCGCAAGGCCGGCGTAACCTACGCCGCGCTGGCGCCCAACTTCAGGGGATTTGAAGACGCCCTCGCTGCGGGTGTCACAGAAGTCGCGGTATTCGCCGCCGCGTCTGAAGCATTCTCCCAGCGCAACATCAATTGCTCGATCAGCGAAAGCCTCGAACGTTTCGTCCCGATCATGGAGGCCGCCCGCCTGCACGGCATCCGTGTGCGCGGGTATGTCTCCTGTGTGCTCGGTTGCCCATACGAAGGCCAGGTCGCGCCGCAGCAGGTGGCCTCGGTCGCCAACGAGCTGTTCGCCATGGGCTGTTATGAAGTGTCTCTGGGCGACACCATCGGCACCGGTACACCCGGCGCGACCCGGACCTTGTTCGACGTGGTCGCCGGGCAGATACCTCGGGGCAAGCTGGCGGGCCACTTCCATGACACCTATGGGCAAGCGCTGGCCAATATCTACGCCAGCCTGCTTGAAGGGATTCAGGTGTTCGACAGCTCAATTGCCGGGCTCGGCGGATGCCCTTATGCCAAGGGCGCCAGCGGCAACGTCGCGACCGAAGACGTGCTGTACATGCTCAACGGCCTGGGGATTGATACCGGCATCGACATGGATCGCTTGATCGCAGCCGGTCAGCGCATCTGTGACGTGCTGGGGCGCCCTACCGGTTCGCGGGTCGCGAAGGTGCGTTTGGCGAGTTGAGTGTTACCGCTTGGAAAAATGGCGGGCGAAAACGGGTAACACGGAAACAATTACTGATAATTTTCAGGGATTACTTTGATAAGTATTTTTTCAAGCCATTGATTTTAAAGGACTTGATGAAGTTGGCACGGCTTCTGCTATAAGTTCCGTACAACAAAAATAAAAAACAAAGCAGTACCCAATAAAAACAATACGTATCGGCTCTGACATAACAAGAACAACACGGACAGAGACGCAGCTAATAGATTTTTTTGGAGTGGATAGCTTTTCAGGGGTTTCGACCCCGCGACCGGGCAGAGAACAATAAAACTACCTCAGGTAGCTCCCGAACTGGTTGGATCACGCAGGTGATGAAAGCGAGTCAGCGCTCAAAAAAATACGTTTGCTCTTGATCCTGAATGGGATCGACTAAAACAGCGGTAAAAGGGACAGGTCGCCAAAAACAAGAACAGGCCACCCTAAAACAATAAAAATGAGCATGCATAAAAACCTTGAAGGGGAGCCCAGGCTCCCCTTCGTGCTATCTGGCGTTTGCCAAACCCCATCAAGCCCCTACTTAACCGCCTTCAGCAATTCCTCGGTACTGATTTCCCGCATGCGAAATTTCTGAACCTTGCCCGTTACGGTCATGGGGAATTCGTCGACGAATTTGAAGTGACGCGGGGTTTTGTAATGGGCAATCCGATCTTTACACCAACCTTGCAATTCGAGCGCACTGACGACGTGCCCTGGGTGCAGCTTTATCCAGGCGACGATCTCTTCGCCATACTTGATATCCGGGATGCCGATCACCTGGACGTCCGCCACTGCGGGATGGGTGAAAAAGAACTCCTCCAGCTCGCGGGGATACACGTTCTCGCCGCCACGAATGATCATGTCCTTGTTGCGCCCGGCAATGCAGACGTAACCATTGTCGTCCATCGACGCCAGGTCGCCGGTGTGCATCCAGCCCGCTTGATCCAGCGCCTCGGTGGTGCCTTTCGGGTTGTTCCAATAGCCGAGCATCACGCTGTAACCACGGGTGCACAACTCTCCGATCTGGCCACGCGGGACGACACAACCGGTTTCGTCGATGATCTTGCTCTCGAGTTGCGGCTGGGTGCGGCCCACGGTCGTTACCCGCAGCTCAATACCATCCTCAGGCCCGGTCTGCAGCGACACCGGACTGGTTTCAGTCATGCCATAGGCGATCTGCACCTCCTTCATGTGCATCTCGCTGATCACCTTGCGCATGACCTCTATCGGGCAGGTCGCGCCAGCCATGATCCCGGTGCGCAGGCTGGACAGGTCAAATGCCTTGAGTTGCGGATGATCGAGCATGGCGATGAACATGGTTGGCACGCCATACAGCGCAGTAGCTCGCTCATCAGCCACGACGCGGAGGGTGAGCAAAGGGTCGAAACCGTCATTCGGGTAGATCATCGTTGCGCCGTGGGTCATGCAACCCAGGTTGCCCATGACCATACCGAAGCAGTGATACAGCGGCACAGGGATCACGACGCGGTCAGCAGCGCTCAGGCCAAGGCTTTCACCGACCATGTAACCGTTATTGAGGATGTTGTAGTGGCTGAGGGTCGCACCTTTGGGGAAACCGGTGGTACCGGAGGTGTACTGGATATTCACAGGGTGATCGAATTGCAGACAGCTCTGCCGCTCGTTCAGTTGCTCGACACTGACCTCGACTGCCAAAGGCGCCAACGCACTCCATGGAAGAAAGCCGGCTGGCGGCTGCTCATCGAGGCTAATCACCCCACGCAACTCCGGCAGGGACTCACTGCGCAATTGCCCTGCCGGGTAGTCGCACAATTCCGGTACCAGCGTGGCGAGCATGGCGTGGTAGTTCGAGGTCTTGAACGCTCCGGCGCAAATCAACCACTGACAGCCAGACTGCTTGAGCACGTACTCCAGCTCACTGGTGCGATACGCGGGATTGATATTGACCAGAATCACGCCCAGTTTGGCGCTGGCGAACTGAGTGATGCACCACTGCGCACAGTTCGGAGCCCAAACGCCAAGGCGGTCGCCCGCCCGCAAGCCCAGCGCCATCAGCGCCCGCGCATGCAGGTCTACCGCTTCGCCCAACTGCGCCCAGCTATAGCGCAGTTGCTGATGGCGCACGACCAATGCCTCGCCAAGAGGACATTTGGCGACAGTCTCGTCGAATGCCTGACCGATGGTCTGCGCCAACAGCGCCTTGTCCTGCCGGCCGCGAGAATAGCTAGGTTGAATCATGGACGGTCCCTTTTTATGTTTGTTTTGGGATCACAGCCGTATCGTCGTTTCGCCAGACACAGCCATCATAAAGGCCTTACTCTTCGAACAAGCCTACTTTGGCGCAAATTGACGTTAACGTAAAGGTCATGCCTACGAACGGATGTTGACAGGCAAAGCCCGACAGGTTTACGTTAACGTAAAGGTGAATAAGGCATTCACCATGCCACTCATTATTTTCAAGACCCCAACCCAGGGTTTGCACCCAACAATAATAGGAAAGGTATAAAGCATGAGCTACCCGAGCCTGAACTTCGCCCTCGGCGAAACCATCGACATGCTGCGCGACCAGGTTCAGGCCTTTGTCGCGGCAGAAATTTCGCCCCGTGCGGCGCAAATCGATAAAGACAATCTGTTCCCGGCTGACATGTGGCGCAAGTTCGGTGACATGGGTTTGCTCGGCATCACGGTCTCTGAGGAATACGGCGGCGCGGGCATGGGCTACCTGGCTCACGTCGTTGCGATGGAAGAAATCAGCCGTGGCTCGGCCTCAGTCGCCCTCTCCTACGGCGCTCACTCCAATCTGTGCGTGAACCAGATCAACCGCAACGGCAACCCCGAGCAGAAAGCCAAATACCTGCCCAAGCTGATCAGCGGCGAGCATGTTGGCGCCCTGGCCATGAGCGAACCTAATGCCGGCTCCGATGTGGTGTCGATGAAACTGCGCGCCGACAAGCGCGGCGATCATTACGTCCTCAATGGCAGTAAAACCTGGATCACCAACGGCCCGGATGCCAACACGTATGTGATCTACGCCAAGACTGACCTGGAAAAAGGCGCTCATGGCATCAGCGCGTTCATCGTGGAACGCGACTGGAAAGGATTTTCCCGCAGCAACAAATTCGACAAGCTCGGCATGCGGGGCTCCAACACCTGCGAGCTGTTTTTCGATGACGTCGAAGTGCCGGAAGAGAACCTGCTCGGCGTGCTGAACAGCGGCGTCAAAGTCTTGATGAGTGGCCTCGACTACGAGCGTGTCGTGCTTTCCGGTGGCCCTACCGGGATCATGCAAGCCTGCATGGACGTGGTGGTGCCCTACATTCACGACCGTAAACAGTTCGGCCAGAGCATCGGCGAATTCCAGCTGATTCAAGGCAAAGTCGCCGACATGTACACCCAGCTCAACGCCAGCCGCGCGTACCTGTATGCCGTGGCTCAAGCCTGTGAGCGCGGCGAAACCACGCGCAAGGATGCTGCCGGGGTGATCCTGTACAGCGCAGAATGCGCCACCAAAATGGCCCTGGACACCATCCAGATACTGGGCGGCAACGGCTACATCAATGAGTTTCCAGCCGGTCGCCTGCTGCGTGACGCCAAGCTGTATGAGATCGGCGCGGGCACCAGTGAAATCCGCCGCATGCTGATCGGTCGCGAGCTGTTCAACGAAACGCGCTGAGCCTATTTGATCTTTTGGAGTGCCTCATGGCCATCCTGCACACCCAAATCAACACGCGCTCGCCCGAATTCGCAGTCAACGGCGCAGCGATGCTGGAACACGTCAAAGGCTTGCGAAAGTTGCTCGCCCAGGTTCATCAGGGCGGCGGGCCTAAAGCCCAGGAGCGCCACACGTCGCGCGGCAAACTGCTGCCCCGCGAACGGATCAACCGTTTACTCGATGCCGGCTCACCTTTTCTTGAAATCGGCCAACTGACGGCTTATGAGGTGTATGGCGAAGACGTCCCCGCGGCAGGTTTGATCGTCGGCATCGGCCGGGTCGAAGGCGTCGAATGCATGATCGTCGCCAACGACGCCACAGTAAAAGGCGGCTCTTACTATCCGCTGACGGTGAAAAAACACCTGCGTGCGCAAACCATCGCGCAACAAAATCGCTTGCCGTGTATCTATCTGGTCGACTCCGGTGGCGCCAACCTGCCACGTCAGGATGAAGTGTTCCCGGACCGCGAGCACTTCGGGCGGATTTTCTTCAATCAGGCAAACATGAGCGCCGTGGGCATCCCGCAAATTGCCGTCGTCATGGGCTCGTGCACAGCAGGCGGCGCCTACGTCCCAGCCATGGCCGATGAAGCGATCATGGTTCGCCAACAGGCGACGATTTTCCTCGCCGGCCCACCGCTGGTGAAAGCTGCGACCGGTGAAGTGGTCAGCGCCGAGGACCTGGGCGGTGCCGATGTGCACTGCAAGATCTCCGGGGTTGCCGATCATTACGCCGAAAGTGATGAACATGCCCTGGCCTTGGCCCGACGCAGCATCGCCAACCTCAACTGGCGTAAACAGGGTGAACTCAACGCCCTGACCCCCATCGCCCCGCTGTATGGCGCCGACGAGTTGTACGGGGTGATCCCGGCTGATGCGAAGCAACCGTTCGATGTGCGCGAAGTGATTGCGCGCCTGGTGGACGGCTCAGTGTTCGATGAATTCAAGGCCTTGTTCGGGACCACGCTGGTCTGCGGCTTTGCCCATCTGCACGGCTATCCCATCGCGATCCTGGCCAACAACGGCATCCTGTTCGCTGAATCTGCGCAGAAAGGCGCGCACTTCATCGAGCTGGCCTGCCAACGCGGCATCCCGTTGTTGTTTCTGCAGAACATCACCGGTTTCATGGTCGGCCAGAAGTACGAAGCCGGCGGCATCGCCAAGCACGGTGCCAAGCTGGTCACCGCCGTAGCCTGCGCCAAGGTGCCGAAGTTCACGGTCATCATCGGCGGCAGTTTTGGCGCGGGTAACTACGGCATGTGTGGCCGCGCCTACGACCCGCGGTTTCTCTGGATGTGGCCCAACGCCCGGATCGGTGTGATGGGCGGCGAACAAGCCGCAGGTGTACTGGTGCAGGTCAAGCGCGAGCAAGCCGAACGCAGCGGCCACACATTCAGCGCTGAGCAGGAAGCCGAGATCAAGCAACCGATTCTCGATCAGTATGAGCATCAGGGTCATCCTTATTACTCCAGCGCCCGCTTGTGGGACGACGGTGTAATCGACCCCGCGCAAACCCGGGACATCCTTGCCCTGGCCTTGTCCGCATCGCTGAATGCGCCTATCGAGCCAAGCACATTCGGTGTGTTCCGGATGTAACCGGGCCGCGCCAACGGAGTGAACATGACTGATTTCCACACGGTTGAATTGCACACCGATCCTCGGGGCTTCGCCACGCTCTGGCTGAACCGCGCGGACAAGAACAACGCTTTCAATGCCCAGATGATTCGCGAGCTGATCATCGCCCTGGATGATGTGCAAGCCGACACTCGCCTGCGCTTCATGGTGATCCGTGGCCGGGGCAAGCACTTCAGTGCAGGGGCCGACCTGGCCTGGATGCAGCAATCGGCGAACCTGGATTACAACACCAACCTCGACGATGCCCGCGAGCTGGCCGAGCTGATGTACAACCTGGCCAAATTGAAGATCCCGACCTTGGCGGTCGTGCAAGGCGCGGCCTATGGCGGCGCATTGGGTCTGATCAGTTGCTGTGACATGGCCATCGGTACCGAAGATGCGCAGTTCTGCCTGTCGGAAGTGCGCATTGGCCTGGCCCCGGCGGTGATCAGCCCCTTCGTGGTGCAAGCCATCGGTGAGCGTGCGGCACGTCGTTACGCCCTGACTGCCGAACGTTTCAGTGGTGTGCGCGCACGTGAAATCGGCCTGCTTGCCGAGTGTTACCCAGCTGCCGAGTTCGAGCAGCAGATCGATCAGTGGATCGACAATCTGCTGCTCAACAGCCCGCAAGCAATGCGTGCGAGTAAAGACCTGCTGCGTGAAGTAGGTAACGGCGCACTGACCCCTGCCCTGCGTCGTTATTGCGAAAACGCCATTGCCCGTATCCGCGTCAGCCCTGAAGGCCAGGAAGGCTTGCGCGCCTTTCTGGAAAAACGCGCACCGGCCTGGCAGTCCGAACAGGCTGACGCCGCTCAATCCCATAAAAAGGAGCCGCGCCCATGAGCGCCTCGCAGACCCCTACACCCCTGCTGACCCGCATTCTGGTCGCCAACCGAGGCGAAATTGCCTGCCGCATCATGCGCACCGCCAAGGCGCTTGGACTGACCACCGTTGCCGTACACAGCGCCACTGATCGCGATGCACGACACAGCCGCGAAGCCGACATTCGTGTCGATCTGGGCGGGAGCAAGGCGGCCGACAGCTATTTGCTGATCGACAAATTGATCGCTGCGGCCAAGGCCAGCGGCGCTCAGGCGATCCATCCCGGTTATGGCTTTTTGTCTGAAAACGCAGGGTTTGCCCGCGCCATCGAAAACGCTGGATTGATTTTCCTCGGGCCACCCGCCTCTGCCATCGACGCGATGGGCAGTAAATCCGCTGCCAAGGCCCTGATGGAAGACGCGGGCGTGCCTCTGGTGCCGGGTTATCACGGCGAAGCACAAGACGTCGCAACCTTCAGCGCCGCCGCTGAGCGCATCGGGTACCCGGTATTGCTCAAAGCCACGGCAGGCGGCGGTGGCAAAGGCATGAAGGTGGTGGAACAGGTCAGTGAAATGGCCGAAGCCCTGGCCTCGGCCCAGCGTGAAGCACAGTCATCGTTCGGTGACTCGCGGATGCTGGTGGAGAAATACCTGCTCAAGCCGCGTCACGTCGAAATCCAGGTGTTTGCCGATCAGCACGGCAACTGCCTGTACCTTAATGAGCGCGATTGCTCGATCCAGCGCCGCCATCAAAAAGTCGTTGAAGAAGCCCCTGCTCCAGGTCTGAGCCCAGAGCTGCGCCGCGCCATGGGTGAATCGGCGGTGCGTGCCGCTCAAGCCATTGGTTATGTCGGCGCAGGCACGGTGGAGTTTCTGCTGGACTCTCGCGGCGAATTCTTCTTTATGGAGATGAACACTCGCCTGCAAGTTGAACACCCGGTCACCGAAGCGATCACCGGGCTGGACCTGGTGGCCTGGCAGATTCGCGTAGCCCAGGGCGAGGCGCTGCCGATCACTCAAGCGCAGGTGCCGCTGATCGGGCATGCCATCGAAGTGCGGCTGTACGCCGAAGACCCCGCCAACGATTTCTTGCCGGCGACCGGCACACTGGACATCTACCGCGAACCCGCTGCGGGCCCCGGTCGACGCGTGGACAGCGGCGTAGCCGAGGGCGACAGCGTGTCGCCCTTCTACGACCCGATGCTCGGCAAACTGATCGCCTGGGGTGAGAACCGCGAGCAGGCACGTCTGCGTTTGCTGGCCATGCTTGATGAGTTCGCCATCGGTGGGCTGAAAACCAACCTGGCGTTCTTGCGCCGCATCGTCGCTCATCCTGCGTTCGCAGCGGCGGAGCTCGATACCGGGTTTATTCCACGTTATCAGGAACAGTTGCTGCCACCCGCCGGAGAGTTATCGGCAGCGTTCTGGCAAGCCGCTGGCGAGGCCTTCAGCCAAAGCCAGCCAGCCTCTATTCGTCAGGACGACCTTCATTCACCTTGGGCCAGCCACAACGGTCTGCGTGCCGGGCTGCCGACAGAAATCGACCTGCACTTGAGCTGCAATGGCCAGAAGCAAGTGATCCAGCTGCGCAACAGCAGCGCCTCGCTGGCTGAGCTACGGGGCGAGCAACTGCTGATCGAACACGATGGCGTGCGCCGTCAGCACTTGGCGATCCGCCGGGGCGACACCCTGTATCTGCATTGGCAAGGCGAGCTGCACACGATCAAACGCCTCGATCCGATTGCAGAGGTTGAGGCCAGCCACAGCCATCAGGGCGGTCTGACCGCGCCAATGAACGGCAGCATCGTGCGAGTGCTGGTCGAAGTCGGTCAAACCGTCGACGCGGGAGCGCAGTTGGTGGTGCTGGAGGCCATGAAGATGGAACACAGTATCCGCGCCCCCCATGCTGGAATAGTCAAGGCGCTGTATTGCGTCGAAGGCGAGATGGTCAGCGAAGGCGCGGCACTGGTGGAATTGGATGAAGCAAAATAAACTTTGACATGCGAATGATAATTGTTATTATTGGCGCCGTTGATCGCAAGATCAACCCGATAACCCAGAAGCCTTAGGTCGGCTTCCGGATTATCTCCTCATCAGGCTAATCACGGTTTTTGACCCGGCTTTTTGCCGGGTCTTTTTTTTGGTTTCTTTCTGATGGGTGTACAGTACCGGCACGAATTGGTACCGCCGTACAGGACATAACCGTGACTCAGACCCCTCTCAAAATCAGCGCTGATTTCGACAGCGGCAATATTGAAGTACTCGACGCCAGCAACCCTTCTAACGTAAGACTGGCGATCCGTCCCGACACTCAAAGCCCCCATCTGCAATGGTTTCACTTCAAGGCCGAACACCTGCACGTGGGCCAAAGCCATGCCTTCAGCCTGACCAACGCCAGCCAGTCCAGCTACAACCGCGCCTGGAGCGGTTATCAGGCAGTGGCCTCTTACGATCATGAACACTGGTTTCGTGTGCCAACAACATTCGACGGCGCGGCCCTGAACTTCAGCCTTGTGCCGACCGAGTCTCAGGTGTATTTCGCCTACTTCGAGCCCTATAGCCGCGCACGTCATGACTGGCTGATCGAGCAGGCCATCAACAAAGCCGGCACCGAGCTGATCGCCATCGGCAAAAGCGTCGAAGGTCGCGACATCCAACTGTTGCGCAAAGGTGACGGTGCTGTCGGCAAGCGCAAGGTCTGGATCATCGCCCAGCAACACCCGGGCGAACACATGGCCGAATGGTTCATGGAAGGCCTGATCGAGCGTTTGCAGGAAAAAGACGACCCTGTCATGACGCAACTGCTGGCTGCCGCCGATCTGTATCTGGTGCCGCACATGAACCCTGACGGCTCATTCCACGGTCATCTGCGCACCAACGCCAAGGGCAAAGACCTGAATCGGGCCTGGCAGGATTCCAGTCGGGAACTGAGCCCTGAAGTGTTTTTCGTCCAGCAGCAGATGGAGAAATACGGCGTCGACCTGTTCCTTGATATCCACGGCGATGAAGAAATTCCCTACGTCTTTGCCGCAGCGTGTGAAGGCAATCCCGGCTACACCCCGCAACAGCAGCAACTGGAAGAACACTTCCGCCGCCACTTGAGCGAAATCACCAAGGATTTCCAGACCCGCTACGGCTACCCGCGCAGCAGCCCCGGCCAAGCCAACATGAACCTGGCCTGCAACAGCGTCGGTGAACGTTATAAGTGCCTGGCACTGACCCTGGAGATGCCGTTCAAGGACAACGATGACGCGCCTGACCTCGTCACCGGTTGGTCAGGCAAGCGCTCGAAACACCTGGCCAAAGATGTCCTGACCACCGTGTCGGAAATGGTCTCGGTCCTGCGCTGAGTCGACGGCCCCTTCAGGCAAGCCTGTTCTTGGGGTTTATGTTGCTTTCAACGCAGCAGCAATCTCCCCGAGAATAGCCGGATCATCAATCGTCGACGGCGGAGTGAAGTCCTCGCCGTCAGCGATTTTTCGTAAAACACCGCGCAGTATTTTGCCAGAGCGGGTTTTGGGCAAGCGCTTGACCACGACCACTCGCTGCAAACACGCCAGGGCACCTATTCTCTCGCGCACCAGCGCCACCATTTCGCTGCGCAACTGCTCGGCACTTTCGCTGACGCCGTCCTTGAGCACGATCATGCCCAGCGGCACCTGACCCTTGATTTCGTCATGCACGCCGATCACCGCACACTCGGCCACGGCGGGATGCTGGCTGACCACGTCCTCCATCTCCCCGGTAGACAGCCTATGACCCGCGACGTTAATCACATCATCCGTGCGGCCCATGATGTACACGAAACCATTTTCGTCCACATACCCCCCATCACCCGTGTGGTAATAGCCAGGAAAGGTCTGCAGATAAGCTTCCAGGTAGCGTGTGTGGTCATTCCATAGCGTCTGGCTGCACCCCGGCGGCAATGGCAAGGCGATGACGATAGAGCCTTGCTGACCCGGCGCGAGCAATCGGCCCTCCTCATCCACCACCTTGACGTTATAACCCGGCACGGCGCGATTGCTTGAGCCGGGTGCCGGGCTGTGGCCTTCAAGACCGACGCACGGCGCAGTCACCGGCCAACCGGTTTCAGTCTGCCACCAATGATCGAGTACCGGCTTGCCAGTCAGCTGTTCCAGCCAGTGATGCGTGCTGGAGTCGAGCTTTTCCCCTGCCAAAAACAACTGTCGCAGCGAACTCAGGTCGCGGTTCTTGATCAACTCGCCGTCAGGATCTTCCTTGCGAATCGCGCGCATGGCAGTCGGGGCACAGAACAAGGCGTTGACCTTATATTCTTCGATCACCCGCCAATACGCACCGGCGTCCGGCGTACGGATCGGCTTGCCCTCATACAGGACAGTGGTGCAACCGCACATCAGCGGTCCGTAGACGATCAGGGTATGGCCTACCACCCAGCCAACATCGGAGATGCCCCACCAGACATCGCCCGGTTGCATCCCGTAGATATGGCTCATGGTGAAGGTCAGTGCGACTGCGTTGCCGCCGTTTTCGCGAACGATGCCTTTGGGTCGGCCGGTGGTGCCCGAGGTGTACATGATGTACAGCGGGTCTGTGCTGGCGACGGGCACCGGATCGACCGGTTGCACACCGACCAGGGCTGCGTTCCAGTCCAGGTCGCGGCCCTTCTGCAACTGTGCCTGAACCTGCGGGCGTTGCAGCACCAGAACATGGCTCGGCTGATGGCGCGCCAGTTCCAGGGCTTTGTCCACCAAGGGTTTGTATTCAATGACCCGGTCGAACTCCAGCCCGCACGAAGCCGTCAGCAGCAGTTTGGGTTTGGAATCGTCGATGCGCAGCGCCAGTTCATGGGCTGCAAAACCGCCGAACACCACGGAGTGGATTGCGCCGAGTCGGGCGCAGGCCAGCATCGCCATGGCCGCCTGGGGAACCATCGGCATATAGATGATTACGCCGTCGCCCTTCCCCACGCCCAATTGGCGGAGCAAACCCGCCAACCGCGCCACTTCGTCACGCAGTTCGTTATAGCTGTAGCGCACCTTGCTGTGGCTGACGGGCGAATCATAGATCAGTGCCGTCTGTTCGCCACGGCCCTGCTCGATCTGAAAGTCGAGCGCCAGGTAGCTGCTATTGAGCTGACCGTCGGCGAACCAGCGATGCGTGCCGTCAGCCAGGGTTTGCAGAGTCTGTCGAGGTGCCTGATACCAAGCCACGTTGCGCGCCTGTAGCGCCCAGAAAGTCTCGGGATCGGCGATAGAATGGTCGTAATGCTGCTGATAGTTCTTCTGTTGCTGGTTCATCGGCATCCCTGTGATTGTTCTTATTGAGGGCTTAACGAGAAAGGGCCTACATCTATGAACGTAGCAGATGCACAGCGAAAAACAGCTACGACTTTTGTAGGCCACGCGGCCCTGTGACAGGACGCAGGCATTGGCCGAATGCAGGACCCACACATCCAGCAGCGCCGGCATCGGTGTGACGAACTGTCGAGTGCGGGTACTGCAAAGGATGGGACATGAGTACACTCTCCAATAAAGCACACCACTAAAGTTAAAAATTAGCTTTTGTGAGTGAGCAACGCGATCCCGCTCAAAGAAAATTATGTGTGTCAGGTCTGCCGTATGGCTATTAAAGAAGGTATTCGCACGGGAGGCCGCAGCGCCCGTGTTCAACAATCAATCCACACGGCCATCCGTGACCTGCTGCTCGAACACGACCGTTCGATGCTCAGTGTCCCACTGATTGCTGCCCGTGCCGGTGTCACGCCCTCAACCATTTACCGGCGCTGGGGTGACCTGACCACGCTGCTTGCAGACGCAGCGGTCGAGCGTTTGCGTCCGGACATCCCGGTCAATTGCGGCAACCTGCGCGAAGACCTGCAAACGTGGACCGAGCAGTACCTGGACGAAATGAGTTCAGCCCCGGGTCGGGAACTGATGCGTGACGTCGTGGCCAGCAGCGCGGCAACCTGCTCTGGAAAATGCTCCGCCATCGCTCGTGACCAATTACAAATCATCATTGAACGCGCGCTTGCCCGTGGTGAACCGACTCCACCGGCCGAAGAGTTGATGGACGCCATCGTTGCGCCAATGGTGTATCGCATCCTCTACGCCGAAGCTCCGCCAAGCCTGGAGCGAATGCACCAATTGATCGACATCTGCCTCGCGCGGCAGGATTGATGATGATGATCGACAATCAAATTCACACCCTTGAGCGTCTGCGCGCTGGAAAACTTGCGGGCATCACCCGGCTTGATCTGTCCTGCGGGCTGACCGAGTTTCCTGTGGAGATTTTCGACCTAGCGGACTCGCTGGAGGTGCTCAATCTGACAGGCAATGCATTGAGCCGCCTGCCGGAAGATCTGTACCGCCTGAAGCACCTGCGCGTGTTGTTCTGCTCGGAAAACAGGTTCACCGAGCTGCCGGCCAGTATAGGTCAGTGCCTGCAGCTGCAAATCGTCGGGTTCAAGGCCAATCAGATCCGCGACGTTCCGGCTCAGGCGCTGCCGCCCTTGTTGCGCTGGCTTATCCTGACGGACAACTGCATTGAGGCCCTGCCCGACGCACTCGGCGCCTGCAGTGCCTTGCAAAAATTGATGCTGGCGGGCAATCGCTTGCAGCAGTTACCTGAGAGTCTGGCGGCCTGCGAGCAGCTTGAGCTGGTGCGTATCGCCGCCAACCGCCTGACTGAATTACCCGACTGGTTGTTGAAACTGCCTGCACTTGCCTGGCTGGCCTACGCCGGAAACCCGCTGGCCGTAAGCCCCGCTGAAACGCCCATCCGCCAGATCCCGTGGGAGCATCTTCAGGTACAGCAACAACTGGGCGAAGGCGCTTCCGGGGTGATTCAACAAGCCCTGTGGCAACGTCAGGAGAACCAGTCCACGCCTGTGGCAATCAAGCTCTACAAGGGCAGCATCACCAGTGACGGCTCCCCGCTCAACGAAATGTCTGCCTGCATTGCTGCGGGGATTCACCCACAGCTGATCGAAGTCCAGGGGCAGATCGCTGAACACCCACAGGCACAGGTTGGTCTGGTGATGCAATTGATCGCCCCCAGCTTCAGCAACCTCGCTGGCCCACCCAGCCTGGAGTCCTGCACCCGCGACATCTATGCCTCAGGCACCCGGTTTTCCCTGACCGTCGCCCTGCGCCTGGCCTGCGGCATCGCCTCGGTTGCTGAGCATCTGCATGCAGGCGGTATCTGCCACGGCGACCTGTACGGGCACAATATCTTGTGGGACGAGGACGGCGATTGCCTGCTCGGCGATTTCGGCGCAGCGTCGTTTTATCCGACAGCCAACACCGCTCAAGCGCAGGCACTGGAACGCGTTGAAGTCAGGGCTTTCGGGATCCTGCTGGGTGAATTGCTGGCGCGTTGCGATCCAGCACCTGCCGAGTGGCTACTCGACCTGAAAAGCCGATGCACGCATCCCGACGTACTGGCAAGGCCGTCGTTTGCGCAGGTTCATGGCGAGTTGCGGGCCTGTGACACGGTGCAGTGCATTCACCCCTGAAGCTGCTGCACAGCGTCACGGGTCATACCCATGCCGAGCGAGCCCCGCTCCATCTCGGCAAAACACTCGCTCACCCAATCGACGAACACCCGAACTCGCGGGGACATGTGGCGGTTGTGCGGATACAGGACCGACACGGGCATAGGTGGCGGCGGGCACTGGGGTAAAACTTCACGCAACACGTCTTCGGACAGTTGCTGAGCAACCCGATAGCGCGGCACCTGGATGATGCCAATGCCGGCAACCGCCGACGCGGCGTAGATTTCGGCGCCAAACACCGCGACGCGACCCTCGAGCCGGACCTCCTGGCATTGCCCGTCAACCATAAACTCGAAGGGGTAAGGTTTGCCGGTGGTTCTGGAGACATAGTTCACGCCCGTGTGAGTCGCAAGGTCCCTCACCTGTTTCGGCACCCCGTATTTGCGCAGGTACGCCGGGCTTGCACAGGTCACCTGCTCCAGCATCGCGATACGACGTCCGATCAACGACGAATCGCTGAGGTTGCCGGCCCGCACCACGCAATCCACACCCTCCTGAACCAGGTCCACCAATCGATCAGCTTCGCTCAGGGTCAGTTGAATATCAGGGTAACGTGCCATGAAGTCCGGCAAGGCTGGCACCACGAAGTACCGTGCCAACGTACCGTGCAGGTTGATCCGCAGCATGCCTTTGGGCGCGACGCTGCGGAACGCATGCTCGGCATCTTCCAGTTCCGCCAGTAAATGGATGCATCGCGCGTAGTAGGCCTCCCCGTCAAGGGTAGGTTTGACCCTGCGCGTGCTGCGCTCCAGCAAGCGAGTGCCAAGCCAGGCTTCCAGTTGGTTGAGGCTGTGAGTCAGCGTCGCACGCGGCAGGGTCAAGTCTTCGGCAGCCAATGTGAAGCTGCTGCGCTCATAGATACGCACGAAGATTTTCATCGCCTTGACCTGATCCATCGCGGCCCTCGTCAATTGTTGGCGTTTTTTGAACAGTCCTGCGAATTTAGCATGAGCCCGCCTTGTTCTGTCGAAGTGGCTGGACAAGGCGGCGTCGAAGCCGAGGACGATGCCTTATATAAGAGGAATGCTGTAGCTGACGATAAAGCGGTTTTCATCTTTATCGCTTGCATCGTTGCCTCGAAGCACCGCACTGCGCCACGTAAAGCCCAGCCCCTTGAGGCTGCCTTGAGGGATCACATAGTCGATGCGAAAGTCATGCTCCCATTCGCTATTTTGCTTGTTGAGCGCTTGAATATGCTGACCGTTCCAGTAGGTGTAACTTGTCTTTAAACCCGGTAAGCCGAGGGTCGAAAAGTCGTAGGCATACGCGGCCATTGACGTGTCTTCGCCTGCATTGACGAAGCGCAGAACCTGCGAATTGGTGATCAAGTAAGGAGAGCGACCCTGGTCCTGGTTAATATGAGGGAAGTCACTACGCCCGCTCGTTTGCTGATAGCCAACGCTGATGGAATGGCCTTGCAGGCTATACGTGAACAGGCTGCTCCACAGGCGGTTGTCTACTTCGCCCTTGCCAATACCTTGACCATAATAACCCGCACTGACATAACCTTGATCACGGCCTGAAGCGCTGGCATTTTCACCGTCTGAGGTGCTATAGAAATAACGCAAGTCTGTTTTCAGCTGACCGACGGGCAGTTGCCATTGGTGAACCAATCCCAAAAAGTGTTGCTGATAAAAATCTTTCAAGCCGCCATAGTAGTATTGCAGTTGCAATTGCTGAGTGGCTTGATAATCGACCCCACCGTAATAGAACTGATTACTGAATTTCCCCGTATCCGGGTTATTTGCGCCCGCAATCGACATCCCCTGGGTATTTGAGGAGTTGCGATCAGCCACCTGCCTTATATCGCCCACGGTAAAATTTAAATGTTCAAACTCTTTTGATTCTACTTGCCAGCCCTCAAAGGTTTCCGGCAATAAGCGCCCATCGTTATACGTCAAAACAGGCAGTTTCGGGAGCAACGTGCCGACCTTTAACTGAGTCTGGGACACGCGAAACTTGGCGGTCGCCCCCAGCCGGCCGTAATCATTAACCGCTTCTCCGTTGCTGTCCAAAGGAAATACACTTCCCGGGGTGTGATCCTCTCCCTTTTTACCCGCACGTCCTGCGGCGTCTAACCGCAGGCCATACAAGCCCAGCACATCCAAACCAACCCCTATCGGTCCCTGAGTGAAACCTGACTGGTAATTAAGAATGAAACCCTGGCCCCACTCACGGTCAGAAGGTGCCTTTGCATTACGCGTGTCTTGGTTAAAGTAAAAGTTACGTAGGTCAAGTGAGGCTTTGCTGTCCTCAATGAATCCGGCTGCATGCGCTTGCTGTGCGACACCCAGAGCCATGACCAGCGTGAGGTAAGTTTTATTGCACATCGTTGTCTCCGATCGGCAGTGCTAATGCGAGGCTAACGCCCGTCCTAGAGGGGTTGCGGCGTTGAGTGGCGGCAATTTAAAGGATTTTGTTTATTCTTAACAAGAATGAATTATTATTTTTTTATCTACTTTTGGAATATAGCCTCTCTACATCCTGGAGCCTTTTATGAGGATGTCTGCGCGAACTCATTCCTCACGGACGCCTGCCAGCGACACATCGTGGTTCCTGACAATAAGGGGTGATCGCCACGCCGATTGGGCTGCACCCCTTTATCGCCGGGGTCTCGGGAGATCAGATCGGGGAAGGAAAGAGGCCGGTCGTTACACGTTAACGGATCGTATTTGAAGTAAAGTAGCCCTCCAGCCACTGACTCCAGGTAAAGGAATTACAGGTTGGCGAAACAAAGAATTGCTCTTCATATCCACGTGTCAAGACTACAAAAGTTATAGCCATTCCAGATGAAATCAACGGTCGCCGATGCAACTTTCCCTGCGGCAAACGTCGTCCTGGAGGACTGTAACTAGAGCCAGACTTTATCCAGCGCTCATAAACCAATGCGTGTGGCAAAGTTGCCTGAGAATGGACTCGCGCGGTGTATCTGACGCGAGCCTCCACAGGCAAGCCTGCTGCAGGTCTAAAACCGCTGTAAGGTCAGGGTTTAACCCTGTACCCCGGCCAACTCCCGCAACCGAGTCAGTTCAGCCACAGGAATATCGATGCCATGGACCAACGCCTTGGCGCGCTGCAGGTAGCGGCGGTCGCCAGGCATGCGCTCCTGACCGACGTCATGCATCCGCCGGACCAGTTCCTCACTGCGCTCGGCAAAGTTCTGCCCGGAACCCTTGTTCGGATCAATCACGATAAACAACTGGCCCGTCCAGGGTGTCTGCGCACCGGGATGCTTGGACCAGTCGAACTCGAACGAGAAATTACCGCCCGTGAGGCCTGCGGCGAGCAACTCGACCATCATCGACAAGGCTGAGCCCTTATAGCCGCCGAAGGGCAGCAACGCACCACCGTCAAGGATCGCCTTGGGATCCTCGGTCGGCAGCCCGGCGCGGTCCACACCCATGCCCGGCGGCAGCATCGCGCCCTTGCGAGCAGCGATCTGCACGTCACCGTTGGCAATAGCACTGGTGGCCAGATCGAACACGATCGGGTCACCACCTGCCCTGGGTGCGGCAAATGCAATGGGATTAGTGCCGAACAGCGGTCGCTGTGCCCCATGGGGCACCACGCACGTCATGCTGTTGACCACGCTCAACGCCACCAGCCCCTCACGAGCGAACGGCTCGACATCGGGCCACAGTGCTGCGAAATGGTGCGAACTGCGAATCGCCAGAATGGCGATCCCCGCGCTCTTGGCCTTTTCCACCAGCAACGGTCTGGCAGCCGCCAATGCCGGTTGAGCGAAGCCATTAGCCGCATCAACCCGGATAAATGCCGCGCCGACATCCTCGACTTTTGGCACTGCTTTGCCGTCGACCCAGCCGCTGGCCAGGGACGAAAGGTAACCGGGAATTCTGAAAATGCCGTGGCTATGGGAACCGTCACGCTCAGCGCTGGCACAGTTTTCAGCCAACACACTTGCCACTTCCGGCGAGGTGCCGTTGCGCAGGAAAACCTGGCGCAGCAACTCGACCAACTCAGGAAAAGAAATGTTTCGCGTCTCTACGTGGGCCGCGGTATCGCTGGATGCAGACATTTTAAACTCCGGTATATTTTTTTTGAGGGAGGTAATGACGTTCTTCATTGATCCCGCGCGCTGGCTCAAGCAGGTATTGAGCCAGCCTGAGCGTCACAGTGTAATCAGGGCTTGACCTTGCGCCGCATGAACCCGTTGATGATCACCACCAGCACCGCGACCGAGATGGCGATGTACTGAAAGGTCTTCTCGGTGATCACACCAATGTTCTGCAAGTGCGACAAGCCCAACATGATCCCCAGTACCACCAGGGCGATCAGAATCGAATACGTCAAACGCTGTTTGTTAGTCATTACGGCTTCCTGAATACCTGTAGAAATCATCTGCTTTGCGCAAATGCGAGCCCATGGTAACGCTGATGACTCGCAGACGGCAGCCTGGCATACAAATCTGCGATACCGGCCGCCGTGTTACCCGATTGAGGCCTCAACACCGATCCTGTGACCTTGATCAGAACAAAATGGACGCTGATGAGATAAACACCCCATGTTTTAATGCCGCCCTATTCAAGACGATTGCCACCAAGCTTCCGCCCTCGCGCTTTAGCATTGATCGAACAGCGATACATCAAGGAGTTCACCATGCCCAACGAAGGCAATCTGCTGCAGGCCGCAGTCGTATTTCTGCTGGCCGCAGTATTGACCGTACCCCTGGCCAAGCGCCTGCAACTAGGCGCAGTGCTCGGGTATCTGTTTGCCGGGGTGATCATCGGCCCTTCAGTGCTGGGCCTGATCGGCAATCCGCAAAGCGTCAGCCATATTTCCGAGTTGGGCGTGGTGCTGCTGTTGTTCATCATTGGCCTCGAGCTGTCACCGCGACGCTTGTGGGTGATGCGCAAGGCCGTGTTTGGTGTTGGACTAGCCCAAGTACTGCTCACCGGGATGGCTATCGGCAGCGTCGCCCTGTTTGCCTTCGATCAGTCATTTAACAGCGCGGTGGTGTTGGGGCTGGGGTTAGCCCTGTCGTCCACCGCCTTCGGCCTGCAAAGTCTGGCCGAGCGCAAGGAACTTAACAGCCCACACGGAAGGCTGGCCTTCGCCGTTTTGTTGTTTCAGGACATTGCCGCGATTCCGTTGATTGCCATGGTGCCGTTTCTAGCGGGTGTGGATCACAACGCCAGCACCTCCGACCACCTGACTCATGGTCTACGGGTGGTGGGCAGCATCGCTATTGTGGTGATCGGCGGGCGCTATCTGCTGCGCCCGGTATTTCGGATCGTCGCCAAGACCGGCCTACAGGAGGTCTCGACCGCGACCGCATTGTTGGTAGTGATCGGCACAGCCTGGCTGATGGACCTGGTGGGGGTATCGATGGCCATGGGGGCGTTTCTGGCAGGTCTGCTATTGGCTGACTCCGAATACCGCCACGAACTGGAATCGCAGATCGAGCCCTTCAAAGGATTGCTGCTCGGGCTGTTTTTTATCAGCGTCGGCATGGGCGCCAATATCGGCCTGCTGGCCAGCGCACCGCTGACCGTGCTGGGGCTGACAGTGCTGCTTATTCTAATCAAACTGCCCTTGCTGTTTGGCATCGGCCGTCTGGTCGGCGGCCTGGACCAGCACAGCGCCATACGCTTGGGCGTGGTGCTGGCAGCGGGTGGTGAATTTGCCTTCGTGGTGTTCAAGATCGGCCGCGACCAAGGGCTGTTCGAACCGCGGCTGTACGACATTCTGGTGCTGACTATCACCCTGTCCATGGCCATGACGCCGCTGTTGTTACTCCTGATTTCGCGACTGCTCACACCCAAAATCACACCGCAGATCGTGCCGGACGAGTACCGTGATATCGCCAGTGACTCACCAAGGGTGGTCATCGCGGGCATGGGACGCATGGGCCAAATCGTTGCGCGGATTCTGCGGGCGCAAAAAATCTCCTTCGTGGCATTGGACAACGCCGTCGAGTCCATTGAGTTTTCCCGCAGCTCCGGCCATCTGCCGGTGTTCTACGGCAACCCGCTACGCCCGGAAATTCTGCGTGCGGCCAAGGTTGATCAGGCAGAGTTTTTCATCATTGCCACCGATGACCCTGACACCAACATCAAGACTGCCGAGTTGGTGCGCAAGCTTTATCCGCACATAAAGATCATCGCCCGCGCTCGCAACCGTCAACATGTGCATCGGCTGATGGACGTGGGTGCTCAGGCAGTACGCGAAACGTTCTACTCCAGTCTGGAGATGAGCAGGCGTACATTGGTAGGGCTGGGTCTGAGTCAGGCTCAGGCCGATGCACGGGTCAGTCGTTTCAAGCGTCACGATGAGCAAGTGCTGAACGCGCAACATTTGGTGTATGACGATGACGCCAAGGTCCTGCAAACCGCCCGTGAAGCCAGGACGGAACTGGAGCAATTGTTTGAAGCCGACCGCCTGGAGGAAGAGTCCGCCAAAGACTGACGACATTCAGGTACTCAACTCAGCTAATCAAACCTGGAACACACCCCATCGAACAAGTCCGAAGAAGCCCTTTCTTCGGACTTGCTCGATTGTTAGACAAACCCATCTATATTTAGGATAGTTTCAGCGGCCATATACAAACTTCCTACATAAATTTTAAAACTGTAGAAATACCCTACACGATTTTCCGCAATATTCACCCCGCCAAGCTATTTACCCTGACACCCGAAACTGTAAAAATTCGTTTTTAGCATTACCCTTGGTAACTAACAAATACCACCTTCACTGAATAACTATAAGAGCTGATCTATATGAACCCGAACACTGCGACTGCTATAGACCTGTCGCTACCTGTCGCTGATCCCCACACAACCAAGGCGTTTGGCCTGGAAAATCTCATGGCCCTACGGGACGCACTGATTGTTCTGAAAGGCCCACTGGGCAATATTCCAGCCTTGCGCACCCGTATTCAGAACAGCGTATTTAATCAGGCTGCGCAGGCCACCTATTACGATAACGAACGTCTGAATCAACGCCGTCTAAATAACGGCCGCGGCTCGATCACTGAGCGGCCATAAGCAACGCTGACCCCGGCCAGCCCCTTGAGTGCATCTTCGATTGTTTTATCTTCGCGCACCGCAAAACTGTCAAAACCGCACTGGCGCATATGGCTGAGCTGATCGCGCAGTACATCGCCAATGGCCCGTAGTTCGCCCGTCCAGTCGAGACGCGTGCGCAGCAGATATGCTTGGCTATAACCTCGACCATCACGAAAGCTGGGGAAATCCACGGCAATCAGGGGCAGTACCGAGAGGAACGGCTTCAAGGTCTCGACCTCGTCATCCGGACCGAGCCAAACGCCATCAAGGCTCAAACGCTCACCGGCCAGCACAGCCCGATCCTGACGCGACCACCAACGCGTAAACGGCAGTAGCAATGGCCCACTTGGCAGATCGCCTTGTGCTTCGCGAACCAACGTCCATGAGTCGTGGTCGGCGATGTGCGCCAGCCCGACTTTAAGCCTCAGCACATTGTTCACAGCGTCGCCTCTGACGGCTCTCGTTGATAGACGCGCTCCTTGAAGGGCGCCAGACCGATGCGATTGAGGGTCTGCACGAAGCTCTCGTCGCTTTCCCGGTAATCGGTGAACGTAGAGACAATCTTTTCGATCACGTCCGGCACCTGTAAGGCGCTAAAGGAAGGCCCAATCACTTTCCCCAATGCGGCCACCTTGCCTTGCGAACCACCTAGCGTGATCTGGTACCACTCGCTGCCATTTTTATCGACGCCCAATATGCCGATATTGCCAATGTGATGATGGCCGCACGCATTCATGCAGCCGGAGATATTCAGGCTGATCTCTCCCAGATCGTGCAGGTAATCCAGATCATCGAAACGCTGTTGAATGGCCTGTGCAATCGGGATCGATTTGGCGTTGGCCAAGGCACAAAAATCGCCACCCGGGCAGGCGATGATGTCGGTCAACAATCCTATATTTGCGGTACCTAGCCCGCTTTCGCACGCAAGGCACCACAGCGCATACAGGTCAGCTTTGCGGACGTCCGGTAACACAATGTTCTGTTCGTGGGCGATGCGAATTTCACCGAACCCGAACCGCTGCGACCAATCCGCCACTGCGTTCATTTGCTCCGTCGTCACGTCCCCCGGTGGTGCGCTGATCCCTGGTTTGGTCGAGAGTACTGCACTGACGTAGCCGGGGATTTTATGCTGCTGCACGTTGCGCGAAACCCAGCGGGCAAAAGGCGGGCTTTGTGCCAGATGTGAACCGAAGTCCAGATCTGTGTCCGAGAGCTTTGCATAAGCCGGGGGCACAAAGGCTGAAGCGACGCGTTGAAATTCTTCTTCCGTCAGCTGCGCCGGGCCATCTTTGATGTGTTGCCACTCTTGCTCGACTTCGCGGGAAAAGGTCTCGATGCCTAAGGCTTTGACCAAAATCTTGATCCGCGCCTTGTACTTGTTGTCCCGCCGCCCGTAGCGGTTATAGACGCGCAACACCGCCTCAACATACGACAGCAAATGCTGCCAGGGCAAACCCTCACGAATCTGTAGACCGAGAATCGGCGTACGCCCCAACCCGCCCCCGACCAAGACCCGCAACACCCTCCGCCCAGCTTCATCGCGGTACAGATACAGCCCGATGTCGTGCATCTGGATCGCCGCCCGATCTTGCTCCGCCGAACAGATGGCAATTTTGAACTTGCGCGGCAAAAACAAGAATTCCGGGTTGATGGTTGACCATTGCCGCAGGATCTCGGCCAGCGGGCGTGGGTCGAGCAACTCGTCGGCAGCAACCCCGGCAAAGGCTTCGGTGGTGATGTTGCGCACGCAGTTACCGGAGGTCTGGATGGCGTGCATCTCGACACCGGCCAACCGTTCGAGAATGTCCGGCACCTGCGCCAGTTCGATCCAGTTGAACTGCATGTTCTGTCGAGTCGTGAAGTGCCCGTATCCACGGTCATAGTCACGGGCGATGTTGGCCAACGTGCGCATCTGTTCGGCGCTCAAGGTGCCATACGGAATGGCCACACGCAGCATGTACGCGTGCTTTTGCATGTACAGGCCGTTCTGCAGACGCAGCGGCAGAAACTCTTCTTCGCTCAGGTCGCCACTCTGGAAGCGCTGTACCTGATCGCGAAATTGCGCGACCCGCTCAAAGACCAACGCACGGTCGTATTCGTCGTATTGATACATCGTCCACCCCCTCAAGCTCATCGGTGCTGGCTGCCTTCTTCGAGAGTCGAGGCAGCTGCCGAGGCTTGAGACTATGGCGAAGCGCACCCCGACAAAACAGCGTCAGACCGGGCAAATAAAACCGTATCAGAGGCTCATTAAACGGCGCGTCTGCACCGCTTTTCTTTGCCTTCTCTGAGTCTGTTTTGTTTGCCTTAGAGTTTCTACAGTGCAGCCTCGTGCTGGACCGCAGGGGCCTGGCAAGCAATGGATGGGTGGAAACACTGCCATGAGCACAGAACAAATCGGGCAGGCCTACAACTACAAGGTTGTCCGGCAATTCGCAGTGGCAACCGTGGTGTGGGGCGTTATTGGCATGGCCGTCGGGGTCTGGATCGCCTCGCAACTGGTCTGGCCGCAAATGAATCTGGACTTGCCCTGGACCACGTTCGGCCGGCTTCGCCCCTTGCATACCAGCCTGGTGATTTTCGGTTTCGCTGGCAGCGCGCAGTTCGCTGCGAGCTATTACGCAGTACAGCGTACATGTCAGGTGCGGTTGTTTTCCGACAAGCTCGCGGCGTTTACCTTCTGGGGCTGGCAATCGGTGATTGTGATCATGCTGATCAGCCTGCCGCTGGGCTATACCACGACGAAGGAATATGCCGAAATCGAGTTCAGTGGCGCCGTGTGGATGACCATTGTCTGGATCGCCTATGCCATCGTTTTCTTCGGCAGCGTGATCAAACGCAAGACCTCACATATCTATGTCGGCAACTGGTTCTTTGGGGCCTTCATCGTGGTCATCGCCCTATTGCACGTGGTCAACCACATGTCGATCCCGGTGGGCTGGTTCAAGTCCTACCCTATGTATGGCGGCGCTACCGATGCCATGGTGCAGTGGTGGTATGGGCACAACGCTGTTGGCTTCTTTCTGACCACCGGGTTTCTCGGGATGATGTATTACTTCGTGCCCAAGCAGGTCGGACGGCCGGTGTATTCCTATCGGCTGTCGATCGTCCACTTTTGGGCACTGATCACCCTGTACATCTGGGCGGGTCCGCATCACTTGCACTACACCGCCTTGCCGGACTGGGCGCAATCGCTGGGCATGGCCATGTCGATCATCCTCCTGGCGCCAAGCTGGGGAGGCATGATCAACGGCATGATGACCCTCTCAGGCTCCTGGCATAAGTTACGCAGCGACCCGATCCTGCGCTTTCTGGTGGTTTCGCTGGCCTTCTACGGCATGTCGACCTTCGAGGGTCCGATGATGGCGATCAAGACCGTCAACGCCCTCTCCCACTACACCGACTGGACCATCGGTCACGTGCACGCCGGAGCGCTGGGTTGGGTCGCGATGATCACCTTCGGTTCGATGTACCACATGATCCCGAAAGTCTTCGGCCGTGAGCAGATGCACAGCGTCGGCTTGATCAACGCACACTTCTGGCTGGCGACTATCGGCACCGTGCTGTACATCGCCTCAATGTGGGTCAACGGCATCACTCAGGGCCTGATGTGGCGGGCAGTGAACGACGACGGCACCCTCACCTACTCGTTCGTAGAAGCGTTGCAAGCCAGCCATCCGGGCTTCATCGTGCGCTTCACCGGTGGCGTATTTTTCCTGAGCGGCATGTTGCTCATGGCCTACAACACGTGGCGCACCGTGCGCACGGCCGACCCGGCGCTGGTCGACCAGCAAGCGCAATTCGCCTGACCATCCTGCGGGAGTACAGCGCGACTCCCTCTCCTGATAAGGCCTGACGTGATGATCGAACCAGGTTACGAGTGGCTGGGAATCGCCGCCGTGGTGTTTTTCTTCGTGGTCACCCAGCTGTGCCTGAAGAACAACAACACCCGGAGCATCGATGAAGCCAGCATGATCCCTTTCGCCGATGACCCGGACGTTGCCCGACGAGTCGAACAGGCCACGGGTAAAACCATCCATTGCGTGGACACCGCCGAACACGCAATACCCACACAAAACGATTGGATCGACGTTGAGATGTAAGCGCCTGTTTTATAACCGCGCCCAGCGCATGAATCCGGTCGTTAGCCCAGCACTTCACTTAAAGGAATGAAGTTCAGCCAATCCCCTTCGGCGACCGTGGTGCCTTCGCGCACTTCAATAAGGCCTTCGGCCCACGCTGCGCTGCGCAGGACGCCCGAGCTCTGGTTGCTGTAGAGCACGGCGCGGCCTTGTTCGAATCGCCCGCGCAGATATTCGCGGCGGTCTCCGGCCTTGTTCCAGGTGAACCCGGCAGGCACCGGAAACTGCAGCGGCGCGACATCGGCGACGCCCTGACGGCGCAACAGATAGGGCCGGGCGAGCAATGCGAAGGTCACCAGAGTCGAGGCTGGATTACCCGGCAAACCAATCACCGGCACGCCACGAAAATGGCCAAACGTCAGCGGCTTCCCAGGCTTGATGGCCAGCTTCCACAATGACAACTCGCCGTCCTCGCGCAGGGCATGTCCGAGGAAATCTGCCTCGCCCACCGAGACACCACCGGTGGAAAGAATTAAATCGACGTGCCCCAGAGCGCCCAACGCGATACGGGTTTTTTCCAGATCGTCTGGCAAAATCCCGGCGTCGTGCACCTCGCAGCCCAAACGCTGTAACCAACTGCACAGCAACACCCGATTGCTGTTGTAAATCTGCCCGGGGCCCAGCGGTTGGCCCGGTTCGATCAACTCATCGCCGGTGGACAGCACGGCAACACGCACGCGCCGCACGACATTCAGCCCCGCCAGGCCCAAGGACGCCGCAAGGCCCAGTTCAATGGGCCCCATGCGCGTGCCGGCAGCCAGTACTTGCTCGCCGACTGTTGTTTCCTGGCCCTGCGGACGAATGTTTTGTCCGATTCTCATCGGCTCAATGAAGCGCACCCGCTGATCGGCGAGTACGTCCACGTTCTCCTGCATTTCTACGCAATCGGCACCCGCCGGCACGGGCGCGCCGGTGAAGATTCGGGCACAGGTTCCAGGCGCCAATGGTTCAGGTGCTTGCCCGGCAAATATGCGCTGGCTGACCTCCATTGGCTCACCCTTCCAGTCCGCCAGACACAAGGCGTAACCGTCCATGGCGCTATTGGGCCACGGCGGCAGATCCAGGGTTGCAATCAACTCCTCGGCCAGAACCCGACCTTGCGCATCGGCCAGTACGACCCGCTCACGCTCAAGGATTGGCGTCGCCTCGGCCATCTCCAGCAAGCGCGCAAGCGCCACTTCTACAGGCATCAACGATCGCGCATCAGTGCGGCTCATATCAGTTTATCCGCGGGTTTCGCAGGGCTCGGCCTGCTTGAGGTGGGCGACGAAGTTGCACGGGCGGTGACGTGAATCCAGCTGTTCGGCAAGAATACCGTCCCAACCGGTACGACAGGCATTGGTCGAACCCGGCAGACAGCAGACCAGTGTGCCGTTGGCCATGCCCGCCAGCGCGCGCGACTGCACGGTCGAGGTACCAATATCCGCAACGGAAATCTGCCGGAACAGCTCACCAAATCCATCGACCTGTTTGTCCAGCAAGCAGGTCACCGCTTCAGGTGTACTGTCGCGACCGGTAAAGCCTGTGCCGCCAGTGATCAGTACAACCTGTACGTCATCGTCGGCAATCCAGGTGGCAACCTGGGCGCGGATTTTGTACAGATCGTCCTTGAGCAGCACGCGCTCGATCAGGCTGTGACCTGCGGTGGTCAAGCGATCAACGAAGACCTGACCAGACGTATCGGTTTCAAAGGTACGGGTGTCACTGACGGTCAATACGGCGATGTTCAATGGCACGAAAGGTGTTTCAGCCTTCGCTTTCATAGGCTCGATCCAAAGAGAGGGGGAACAGCCCGTTGTTATATCACAGCCCCCTTTTCGCTGGCCCTTCGTTGATCTGAGTCAGCGATTGCGACAAGCCACTACTGTCCATGGAACTTGCGGATGATGTATACGTCTCAACCTCAGTAATCAAAGCATTCCCTGACGGAGACACACCATGACTCAACGGACCTTACCCGCAGCCTTCCTGCTGGCACTGAGCCTCGCAAGCCTCGCCGGCTGTGCTTCGCCCACAGTCATCACTCTCAACGACGGGCGCGAAATCCAGGCTGTTGATACGCCCAAGTATGATGAAGAATCGGGTTTCTACGAATTCGAACAGCTTGATGGCAAACAAACTCGCGTCAACAAAGACCAGGTGAGTACGGTCAAGGATCTCTGATCCTTCACAACATCGCTTGCGATTTTGTTCAAAAACCCGCCCCGTGCGGGTTTTTCTGTATCAGGAGCACATTCATCGCAAGAAGCAACCTACCAATCGAGCGTCAGCTGCGTCTCGAATTGCCTGTCTTCCCCGGACAGCGGGTCAATGAAACGCAGACCCTGGGCTAACAGCTTCAGCGGCTGAGAGTAGTCATCCACCGCATCTTTGAGCACGTCGGGATAAAACGGATCATTGCAGATCGCCGCGCCCAGAGCCGCCATGTGCACCCTTAACTGGTGTTTTTTGCCCGTCACGGGGTACAAGCCGTACCGCCAATATTCGCCATTACGTTCGCTGACTTCGATGCGCGTTTCAGTGTTGCTGACGCCTGGCCCTTCCTGCATCCTAAAGAATGGTTCACCCGCGACCAGCCGGCTTTTATGCACCCGTGGGAATTGCACTTCGGGCAACGCGCGGGCAATGGCTTCATAGCGCTTGTCGATCTGACGCGCAGGAAACAGCGACTGATATGCCGAACGGCTGCCCTTGTTTGCCGAGAACAACACCAGGCCTGCCGTGTGCCGGTCAATTCGGTGCAGTGGCACCAGATCCGGGTTATCCAGGCGACGGATCAAGCGTCTGAGCAAGGTCTGCTCGACGTACTCACCGGCAGGCGTCACCGGTAAAAAATGCGGTTTGTCCGCCACCACCAGATGCTCGTCCGCATACAGGATCGTCTCTAGCACCGGTATCGGCGTTTCGTTCGGAACCTCGCGAAAGTAGTGGACACGCAAGCCTTCCCGGTAAGGCAACTCGGCAGCTATGGCCACACCCTCGGCATCCAGCACCCGTCCTCTGGCTATTCGATCCAGCCATTGTTCCCGGCTAATGGCGGAAAAATGCGCGCACAGACAATCGAGAACCGTTGTCCATGGCCCTGCTGGCAGGTACAGGGTGCTGGCTTGGCTCTGCGCGGGGGAAAAAACGGGCTCGGACATGGGTAGGCTCAAATCTCGGAACGCCTTGATTGGCTGGCGGCGCATTATCGCGCAAGGGCTGGGCAGAACCTAATGGCACCCGCTCATCCACGTACCGGCACAGCCGTTTGCGCCGCCGCTTCGGTAAACTCTTTCAGCCAACGCAATACATCCACTGCGTCCCATCGCGCAGGGTCATACAGCGCATAAAGCAGGCCCTGATAGCCAACGACATCCAACTGACGGTGATACCCGGCACGCTGGAACAATGCTTCGATTTCCGCGAAGCAGGTGTTGAAGTGCAATTTGGTAAAGGGCGTCTTCCCCTCAGTGACGAGGCCATCCATGCGCAATTCAAGGACGGCTTCACTGACCACGTCGGTGGACATGCGATTTACGCTGTATTTCAGTTGTTCGACATTGACCATGACTGTAGCTCTCGTTGTGTTCGTTCAATTCGTTGAATCGGGATATGCCTACGCTGTCAACTGCCGATCTGTATCAACTCATCCCAGCGCGTGGTGTAACAGCGACTGCGCATCTCGCTGCGCATGCCCCATTTAGGCGTGACGGGCACTCTGGCAAAGCGCAGAGTGCCGGCCCCTTCCCGCTTGTTAATCCGGTCAATCACGCCCATCAGCCGATCACTGCCGTCGCGCATGGCAGGTGCGAACAGGTCTGAGGTGAGCTCGCCGCGCTGCGACAGATCGAACAGCATCACCGCGCATTTGGAGTAGGCCACGCCAGGCTTGAAGATTCGTTCCAGCGCCGACAACGCCCGTGCGATCAGGTCTCGAGTGTCGTCGGTGGGATACGCAAGGATGCAGCTTTCGGCGTCGGCCACGATCGGCTGGCCTGGATCGTGGCGCTGGGTTTGCAAGCTCACTTGCAGACCTCCGCACAGTGAAGCCTGAGACCGCAGTTTTTCCGCCGCGCGGGTGACGTAGGTCGCCATGGCCTCGCGAATAGGCTCCAGTTCGGAAAGCCTATAGCCAAACATCTTGCTGGTGCAGATGGCTTTTTTTGCGGGCGGTGCTTGGTGCATGTCAAGACAGCTCTGCCCGTTGAGCTCCCGTCCCGTGCGCTCGACGGTCACTCCAAACGTCATCCGCAAGATAGCCGGGTCGCACTGGGCGAGATCCCAGGCCGTATGGATATTCATCGCCGCCAATCGCACACCCAGACGCCGCCCTACCCCCCAGACAGTGGTCGCCGGGGCCAGTTTGAGCAATCGCTGTTGCCGTAAAGGATCGCGAAGGTCGACCACTCCACCGGTGGCCGGCCATTTCTTGGCCGCCCAATTGGCCAGCTTGGCCAAGGTCTTGGTGCTGCCAATACCCACGCCAACAGGAATGCCCACCCATTGCAAAAGGCGCTGGCGGATGGCCGTACCGAACTCAGTGAGGTCTTCCTGGATACCGGTCAGGTCGCAGAACGCCTCATCGATGGAATAGACTTCGATTGTCGGCACCATGGATGCCAGGACGCTCATTACACGATGGGACATGTCCGCGTACAGCACGTAGTTGCTTGATCGCACCGCGATCCCAAGCGAGGCCAGCTGGTCTCGCACCTGGTAATAGGGCGCGCCCATGGGGATGCCGAGTTCTTTAGCATCAGCCGAACGGGCAATCACACAACCATCGTTATTGCTTAAAACCACGACCGGCACGCGCTTGAGCGCTGGCTGGGAATCGCGCTCGCAACTGCAATAAAAAGCATTGCAATCGACCAGGGCGTAAGTGGTCATCCACGCCCCACATAGCTGACCACCCACATCACGACGCCCCAGATTTCAACGCAATCCGGATCTTCGAACGTCAGCGGCAGGGTGGCCGATTGCGCGTCGACCAACATCAGTGTGTTTTTGTCTCCTGTGCTCACCAGGCGCACACAGTAGCTGTCCGCACCGTCCAGATGAGCCACGACATAATTGCCTGCACAAGGCGACACTGAACGGTCGACAATCAAACGGTCACCAGGGTAGATGCCAAAGCCGATCAGACCGTCATCGTTCACCATCACTGCACGCATCTGCGGGGCGCCGATACCGACAATGCGATCAAGGGAAAACCCCCGCTCCTTTTCGTCTTCGGCGGGTGATTGAAAACCGGTGATGCGCAGCTCTCTGGACTCCGGCAGCATGTGCTGCAGGCGTTCACTGCGAGTAAGAATGGTGAGAGACATGCCGTGCTACCCGATTAACTGTACATGCGTACAGTAAACGAATCAGCACTCGCTGACCAATTGATTATCGGCAACTGCGACGAGGGGGTTTCAGTTCCGTGCATCAGACATTTTTGTCGGACGCGTTACTGAAGGAACACCACTACCTGCCCGGCATCGAACGGCCAGTCCAGCTCGGCGCCGGTGTCCACGCGCCGCAGCACGGGAATGCGCAGGCCGTAATCGTCCACCAGCGCAGCGCTCTCTCCAATGTCGACCAGTTCGACCAGCAGACCATGCTCGACCAGTGGCAGCAGTTCGGCTTCGGCGACTTCACACAGATGACACCCAAGGGTGCCCAGCAATTGGCATTCAGGAGGCATGAAGACACCTTGAGCATGGCGTGTAGAACATTGACAGTGCCTGCATTTTAGGCCGACGCGGGTACCCGCGTCGAGCCTGAATCCGTTGCCTCAGTCCTGGCTGACTGAACCGATTTTGTGGATCGACAGGTCGGCGCCGTAGTACTCCTGTTCCTGAGTCAAACGCAAGCCAATGATCATTTTGAGCGTGCCGTATACCAGGAACCCGCCAAGCAATGCCACAACCACACCCAGCCCGGAGCCGATCAATTGGCTGATGAGGCTGACCCCGCCCAGCCCACCCAGCGCTGTTTGACCAAAGACACCACACGCGATGCCACCCCAGAAGCCGCACAACCCATGCAGAGGCCAAACGCCCAACACATCATCGATTTTCCAGCGCACCTGAGCCGCAGTGAAGCACCAGACAAACAGCGCTCCGGCGATAACGCCCGTGATCAAGGCCCCCACCGGATGCATCAGATCAGACCCGGCACAGATCGCCACCAGGCCAGCCAAAGGACCGTTGTGCAGAAAGCCCGGGTCGTTACGCCCCACAATCAACGCGGCGACCGTGCCGCCGACCATGGCCATCAATGAGTTGACCGCAACTAACCCGCTGACACCTTGCAAGGTCTGGGCACTCATGACGTTAAAGCCGAACCAGCCAACGATCAGTATCCATGAACCCAGCGCCAGGAACGGAATGCTCGAGGGTGGGTAGGCAACCAGCCGTCCTTCCCGGTATCGTCCATTGCGCGCCCCTAGCAACAACACGGCCGCTAGTGCCAGCCAGCCGCCCATGGCATGAACCACGACGGAGCCGGCGAAGTCATGAAAGCTGGCACCAAAACGCTCCAACAACCAGGACTGCAAGCCAAAGTTGCCATTCCAGACGATGCCCTCGAAGAACGGGTAGACAAAGGCGACGATCAATACGGTTGCACACAGCTGTGGCGCGAATCGGGCACGTTCGGCGATACCGCCAGAGATAATCGCCGGGATTGCGGCAGCAAAGGTTAGCAGGAAGAAAAATTTCACCAGCTGATACCCGTGATTTGCACTGATCACGGACGCGGGTTGTAAAAAGTTCACCCCGTAAGAAATCCAATAGCCTATAAAGAAGTACGCCAGTGTCGATACAGCAAAATCGCTGAGAATCTTCGACAACGCGTTGACCTGATTCTTGTGCCGGACCGTACCGACTTCAAGAAAGGCAAAGCCGGCGTGCATGGCCAGCACCATCACCGCGCCGGTC
This sequence comes from Pseudomonas sp. ASL8, assembly GCF_056680355.1. Taxonomy (NCBI): domain Bacteria; kingdom Pseudomonadati; phylum Pseudomonadota; class Gammaproteobacteria; order Pseudomonadales; family Pseudomonadaceae; genus Pseudomonas; species Pseudomonas sp. ASL8. The sequence goes on from NZ_CM155278.1 coordinate 4,997,064, forward strand.
AAGATGAACAAGGTATTTGAGCTTTGGACCAGGGAGTCCACAGCGCTTTGCAAATTTTCCATGGAGGGCAGGCCTGCAATTCATCGAAAAGCACCAAAGCGGGTCAAGCAGTCCTCTACGTGCACCGAACTGGCGCCACGCATTGGCAGAGAGGCGCAATGCGTGACCCGATTTGGAGCAGTCCACTTTTGAGGACAAATTGTCGCTTGAGCTTTTTCTCAAGTTTTATGATGTAAGCGTAAGATCTGGGCACGTTTGCCATTGTCTTCGCTCTTATTCAGCGCATCGCCCTCCGTGGCGCACCATCTGGAAGCAAAACCTGTACCAGTTGGTCGATTTAATACGGATGCGAATTGAAATGAACCTTCAGTAATCCCTTAGACTCGAAATACCATTAAGCCACCAGACGGAGATAACCATGGCTAGCAAAACAGCGCCGAGCGCCCAGGAAATATTAATGACTGATTTTCAAACATTGGTCAGTGACACGGAGAAGCTTCTCGCGCACACCGCCACGCTGGCTGGCGATCAGGCCGATGAATTACGGGGGCAGATTAGCGACAGTCTGTTAAAGGCACGGGAGACACTGCGTCTGACAGAGGAGTCCCTGCGCGTACGCGGTAAAGCAGCGGTAACGGCCACCGAAGATTATGTTCAGAGCAATCCATGGCAGTCAGTGGGCATCGCCGCTGGCGTCGGGTTCCTCCTGGGTCTGCTGGCTACAAGGCGCTGACGGCTATGGGCACAGAATCAGGTTCGTCATCAGCGGACCAACACTCGTCACCGCGGCGCTTGGGTGCCGCTTTTCTGGGCCTGCTGCACAGTCACGTGGAGTTGTTCGGCATCGAGTTGCAGGAGCAAAAATCACGTACATTGAGCCTGCTGCTGTTTGCCGGTCTGGCGCTGGTTTTTGCACTGCTGCTGCTGATCGGGTTATCCGCTTTATTGCTGATCGTCGTATGGGATAGTTATCGCTTGGCCGGCATCATTGGTCTCTGTGTCTTCTATACCCTGGCTGCGGTGTTCTGCGGCTTGCGTTTGAAAGCGGCGATCTTCGACGAATCGTCACCGTTCAATGCCACCCTCCAAGAATTGGCCAATGATCGCGAGCGACTGATGCCATGAATCTTCCTGAACTGTCGCACTCAGCCTCCCGGCGAGAACTGCGCAAGGCGTTGATTCGCTTGCGCATGGAAATGCATCGCCAGGAGATTCGTCACGAATCAAGTCAACTGCTGGAGCCAATACGCCGCGTGCGCAATATGACGCAGGATTGGCAAGGCACGCTGGGCATTAAACACGCGCCTCTGTGGGGCATTGGCATCGTCACCCTGCTGGGCTTCCTCAGCGGGAAAGGAGCCAAAGGCGGCGGCATCGGTGGTGTCACGCGCCTCGTGAAGTTGGGCACCAGCCTGCTTCCGCTGATAAAGCTCGCGTTACAAGGCTCCCCGCCTAAACGCTAACGCGCCTCATCTGGCTGCATTCTTGCAAAGCACTCCAGCGCCTGCCACCCCATGGTCCTCCGTGGGGTGACAAGCGCTGCCTGCCCGGCAAACAATTCCAAGATCTACTAAGGAGGCTCCGTGATAGACGGGCAACCGCTTGCCTGCTTTCAGCCGTTCATCGACACCGCTACTGGTCGTATTGCCGGCGTTGAAGCCTTGGGTCGCCTACGCCAGAGCGATGGCCGTCTTTTATCCGTTGGCCCCCTGTTTGCTGATCCCAAGATGTCTCCTGCCATCCTGCGCCGCCTGGACCGGGCGATCCGTGACAATGCCCTGAGCCGCCTGCATGAAGTGCCCAACGACTGGTTTCTCAGCCTGAATATTTCCCCACGCTGGATCAATCGCCTGCGACCGGGTCAACCATTGCCCAGCCTCAAACAGCTACAGAGCCATGGCGTGGCACCACAGCGCATCGTCTTCGAAATCACTGAGTTGGGCGGCAACAGCCAACGTTTGACCGATGTGGTAGCACGCTATCGGGAAGCGGGTGCGCGCATTGCTATCGATGACTTTGGGGCCGGCTATTCACAACTGGACCGGGTACTGGCGCTGCAACCAGACATTTTGAAACTGGACATGCGCTTGTTTCAGGCCGCAGCCCGTGGCGGCCACAGCAGTGATGTGGTCAAGGCACTGGCGCAAATGGCCGAGAAGACCGGCTGCTCGATCATCGCCGAAGGGGTGGAGACAGAAGCCGAACTGCATTTCGCCCTGGAATGTGGTTCACGCTACGTTCAGGGTTTTTTGTTCGCCCAAGGTGAGGTGGAGTTCTTTGCTGGCGACACGTTCGTCCAGCATTTTGCTCAATTGCGTGACCGCTACGTGCTGCAAAAAGTGGCCGAGCGCGCGCGCCTGATGACCCTGCGCCTGCAGCTCAGCAAGTTGATGAACCTGCTCCAGAGTTGGGCCGAAGGGCAAGCCCCCCTGAGCCAGTTGCCGCAACTGCACGACTACCCGTGGCTATTGCGCGTCTATCAATGCGATCGTCATGGTACACAGCTCACGCCAAATTTTGAATGGCGCAACGGCGTCTGGCACGCTGATGCCAGTTATCTGGGCCACAACTGGTCCTGGCGTCCGTACTTCTACCATTTACTGGCCGAGGGGTGGGGTGAACGGCGCCTGACCCTGTCCAATACTTACCGCGACGTGACCAGCAACCAATATTGCCTGACTGCCGGACAGTTCTTCGAGAACGGCCAGTGCCTGCTGTTGATCGATATCGACGCCGCCGGTTTGTAATCGCGGCGTTGCGATCAAGGCCCTTGCAGCCCAACGACTGAACCGGGAAGCTAGGCGTAATCAATAGACGGAGTGAACGCCTTGGATTGGCAAACCCTGCTTAACCGCGAACGACTTGGCAAACCCATTTACAGCCCTGAAGAGCTGGGGCGCAGTCCTTTCCACAAAGATCATGACCGCATCATTTTTTCCGGCGCGTTCCGTCGACTGGGCCGCAAGACCCAGGTTCATCCGGTCACGAGCAACGATCACATCCACACGCGCCTGACCCATTCATTGGAAGTCAGCTGCGTTGGCCGCTCGCTGGGTATGCGGGTCGGCGAAATCATTCGCGGCGCCCTGCCTGACTGGTGCGAGCCAAGCGATCTTGGAATGGTCGTTCAATCTGCGTGCCTTGCTCATGACATCGGCAACCCACCGTTCGGGCATTCGGGTGAAGATGCGATTCGCCACTGGTTTTTACAGGCCGCCGGACGTGGCTGGCTGGATGCAATGAGCGACGTCGAGCGCAATGACTTTCTCAATTTCGAAGGCAATGCCCAAGGATTCCGGGTGCTTACGCAGCTTGAATACCACCAGTTCGAAGGCGGCACCCGTCTGACCTATGCAACCCTCGGCACATACCTGAAATACCCCTGGACCGCGCGCCATGCCGACTCGCTAGGCTACAAAAAGCACAAGTTCGGCTGTTACCAGAGCGAACTGCCGATCCTTGAGCAGATCGCACACAAACTCGGCCTGCCGCAGCTTGAAGAACAGCGCTGGGCGCGTCATCCGCTGGTGTACCTGATGGAGGCCGCCGACGACATCTGCTATGCCCTGATCGACCTTGAGGACGGTCTGGAAATGGACCTGCTCGAATACGCCGAGGTTGAATCCCTGCTCTTGGGCCTGGTGGGCGATGACCTCCCGGAAACCTATCGGCAATTGGGGCCCAACGATTCTCGCCGCCGCAAACTGGCCATTTTGCGCGGTAAGGCCATCGAGCATCTGACCAACGCCGCCGCGCGTGCTTTTGTCGAACAGCAAGATGCATTGCTGGCGGGCACCCTCAGTGGCGACCTGGTGGAGCACATGCACGGCCCCGCCAAACGTTGCGTGCTCGACGCCAAGGACATGGCTCGCCAGAAAATCTTTCAGGATAAACGCAAGACCCTGCATGAGATTGGCGCTTACACCACCCTGGAAGTACTGCTCAATGCGTTCTGCGGTGCGGCACTGGAGCAATTCGGCGGGCGAACCCCTTCGTTCAAGCATCGACGCATTCTCGATTTGCTCGGCAATAACGCGCCCGATCCCCACTGGCCGCTGCACACCTCGTTCCTGCGCATGATCGATTTCATCGCTGGCATGACCGACAGCTATGCCAGCGAGATGGCCCGAGAAATGACCGGTCTCTCAAGCCCGGTTTAACGCCTGCAACCCCCATGACCAGATGAGTGAACGCCCGGTCACTCATCTGGCTGCAGATCTGCGGTATGCCCGCCCGCGTTGTAATTAAAGAGGGAGCCTACGCTCAGAACAGAAAAGCCCTATCGCTTGAGATGCCGGGCTGCCGAATAATTCGGCTCTGGTTCTTGGCCATTGCTGGCGAGAACACCTATCAACCTGAGGCCACTTGGCACCTTCGGCTCAAATCCAGGCTGTTCCCTGTCGGGGGCGCTCTTGAGTGAGCGTGACCCTGCCCCGCAGGTTTGATTTGCGCATGTGGCGCCGTCGCTTTTGCCCGGAAGATCCTGATGTCAAAAAATAATCTGCGAATTTTATTGGTGGAAGATCATCCTTTCCAATTGATTGCCACCCAGATACTGCTGAACAATCAAGGCTATTACCGACTGACCCCGGTGCTGACCGCGGCTGAAGCGCTGGCGGCGATGGAAGCAGCAACAGAGCCCTTCGACGTGTTGCTATGTGATCAATGCCTGCCCGATATGCTGGGCCTTGAGCTGATAGATCTGGCAAGCCAGCGAGGCCTGATTCACCGGGCGGTCGTGCTCAGTGGCTTGAGCCAAGAGCAATTGGACGCGTTGGAACGCAGTGCAGATAAACGCCAACTGCCGCTCCTGGGATGCTTGAGCAAGCCCCTGGATGTCCAGGCCCTGACTGAATTGCTCGCCGCGAGCGGCTTTTGCGAAAAAGCTTAAACACCGAATAAACATCCGTTTGAAGCCAGCGAATAAACAAGTTGCCATCGCGTAAGCAAGCCCTGAATTCACTGTAGGGTAATTCCGAAACGCTATAAACAGCGTGCACACTAATAGCCAATCTACACAGCTGAATTATTCATCATTTTAAACGTCGCCTGATGACCTTTGGACATTTACGTACGCTAATACGTTAATTCCTGTAGGAACTTTCCTATATCCACTTGGCAGCCCTATCGGTTCATGTGCCTGCCTGAACATCTGAGCTAAGGTGCGCGCTTTCTTCACTGCTTGTATGGAATAGAATTATGAACTCGGTTTTTATTGTCGACGACCACCCCGTTATTCGCCTCGCGGTACGCATGCTGCTGGAAAATGAAAATTACGATGTCGTTGGCGAAACGGACAACGGTGTGGATGCCATGCAAATGGTCCGCGAATGCATGCCCGACCTGATCATCCTCGACATCAGCATTCCCAAGCTGGACGGCCTGGAAGTACTGGCCCGCTTCAACGCGATGAACTTACCGTCAAAAATCCTGGTACTCACTGCGCAGACACCCAATTTATTCGCCATCCGCTGCATGCAATCGGGGGCCGCAGGTTATGTGTGCAAACAAGAAGACCTGAGTGAACTGCTAAGTTCGGTGAAGGCCGTATTATCCGGCTACAATTACTTTCCAAGCCAGGCCCTGAATCCTGCTTCTCGTGCAGACGGTCCTCCTTCTGAAATCGAGCTCTTCAAACTGGTCAATGACCGAGAACTGATGGTGCTGCAACTATTCGCACAAGGCAGAACCAACAAAGAAATTGCAAAAGGCATGTTTCTCAGCAATAAGACTGTCAGCACCTACAAGACTCGGCTCATGCAGAAGCTCAGGGCAAAAACCTTGGTAGAACTTATCGAGATGGCAAAACGCAATGCGCTAGTGTGAGATATCGGATGTCGAAGCGTTTAATGGATTATTTAAGGCTAGGGGCAGGCGTTTGCTTGAGCATGAATGTGCAGGCGGCCGAGCTTGCGTCCCAAAACTACACGTTGCTCAGCCGCTCCAGCCCCAGTCATATGGAAACCCGGCTGGACCGGGCTCAATGGCAGTGGCTGCAAAACAAACGTGAATTGAGGCTGGGCACTTCAGCCCCGGATTACCCGCCTTTTGACATGACCAGCACGGGTCACGATTACGAGGGATTTACCGCCGACTACGCAGGCATTCTTGCTCACGCTCTGGACACGCCGATCAAGGTCCAGCGCTTCGAATCCCGGGACGCGGCCATTCAAGCCCTGGCTGAGGGGCAGATCGACCTTCTCGGCAGCGCCAATGGTTTCGAGGCCAAGGGCAAGAACATCACTCTGTCGGCGCCCTATGCCGTGGATCAGCCCGTGCTGGTGACCCGAGTGGGGGAAACCCGTCCACTCACCGAGGGCTTGGCTGGCTTGCGCTTGAGCATGGTTTACCACTATCTGCCGCTGGAGGAGGTCAAAGCGCTCTACCCGAACGCGACCCTTCAGACGTACCCCTCCTTTCAAAGCGCAATAAACGCGGTGGCATTCAACCAGGCAGACGTATTCCTCGGCGATACCATTTCGACCCACTACCTGATCAACAAGCGCTATCTGAGCAACGTGCAGATGGCCAATTTCGGGAAACATGAGGCTGACGGTTTCAGCTTCGCCGTGCGCAGCGATGACACCCAACTGCTCGATGTGGTCAACAAGACACTGAAAGCCATCCCTATTGATGAACGGGTCAGCATTTCCAAACGCTGGAGCGCTGGCAGCGACGTGCTGCTCACCGATCAAAAGTTGCAATTGACCCAGCGCGAAGAACGCTGGATTACCCAGCATCCGGTGGTGCGCGTCGTCATCAACGAGGCGTACGCGCCGTTGACGTTTCTGGACGCAAACGGCAACTTCCGCGGGATTACAGCAGACCTGCTTGAGCTGGTCCGCCTGCGCACAGGTCTGAATTTCGAGATCAAACGCGTTCAGGGCATGACCGAAATGATGAAGCAAGTCATTGAGGGACAGGCCGACTTGATTGGCGCGATGATTCCCAGTAACGAGCGAGAAAGCCAACTCAGCTTCAGCCGCCCTTATATGGACACCTCTTTTGTTCTGGTGACCAGCACAGAACCTTCCAGTCCGACCCATCTGGATCAACTTGCAGGCAAGCGCCTGGCCGTTAGCCGGGGCAGCCCGACCATGCCCTACCTTCAGCGCGAGTACCCACACATAACCCTGGTGGAGACGGACAACCCCTTCCGGGCGCTGGACATGCTGGCCCAGGGACAGGTTCAAAGCGCAATCACCTCACTCCCCAGTGCCAACTATTTCCTGTCCTCGCAGCTGTTCGACGACAAATTACAGATGAGCGACACCGTCGGCGACGATCAGGCACGCATCTCCATGGCAACCGCTCGCAATGCCACAGAGCTGAGCTCGATCCTGGATAAAGCATTATTGAGCATCGCCCCGGAAGACCTGGCCGTGATCAACAACCGTTGGCGAACCTATACCCCACAAGGGACGGGTTACTGGCGCAATTACCATCAGCTGATTTATCAGATCGTGTTCGGCACCGGGCTGTTGTTGCTGGGCTCGTTGGCCTGGAACGCCTACATGCGCCGCCAGATAAAACAGCGCGAAACGGCAGAGCGCGCTCTGAATGACCAGTTCGAGTTCATGCGCGCCCTGCTCAATGGCACGCCTCACCCCATCTACGTTCGCGACCGTGACGGCCTGCTGCAAACCTGCAATGACAGCTATCTGGAGGCCTTCTCGACCCGACGCGAAGACGTCATTGGCAAAAGTGTCATGGACGGTGTACTGAGCAGTACGCTTGAGGCCCGGGAATATGCCGCCGACTACCAACGGGTAATGGCCGATGGCACACCGCTGATTCTTGATCGCGCGCTGCAGATCGGTGATCGCTTCCTGACCATTTACCACTGGACCCTGCCCTTCCGGGACTCGCTGGGTGAGGTGCAAGGCATCATTGGTGGCTGGATCGACATCAGCGAGCGACGCCAACTGATCGAAGATCTGCATGCCGCCAAAGACCTGGCCGATGATGCCAACCGCGCCAAAAGCACGTTTCTGGCGACCATGAGTCACGAAATCCGTACACCGATGAACGCCGTGATCGGCATGCTCGAACTGGCCCTCAAACGCGCAGACCAAGGACATCTTGATCGTCCAGCCATTGAGGTCGCCTACAACTCGGCCCGAGACCTGCTGGAGCTGATCGGGGATATTCTCGATATCGCCAGAATCGAATCCGGCCGCCTCAGCCTGAGCCCCGAACGGGCCAATCTGCGGGAGCTGGTGGAGTCGGTGGTGCGCGTTTTCGATGGTCTGGCCCGCCAAAAAAGCCTGACCTTGTTACTGGACTTCGACAGTGGCATCAACGCCGACGTGCTGCTCGACCCGCTGCGCTTCAAACAGATTATTTCCAACCTGATCAGCAACGCGATCAAGTTCACCGAGCAGGGCCAAATCAAGATCAGCCTGCGCATCGATGACACCCCTGACTCGCAACAACTGCACCTGACTATGGGGATCCAGGACAGCGGCATCGGCATCAGTGAAGAAGATCAGCAGCAGCTGTTCGAGCCTTTTGCCCAAGCCGATAACTCCGGCCAACTGGCACGAAGCGGTGCAGGCCTGGGTCTGGTCATATGCCGCAGTCTGTGTGAAATGATGGGGGGCCACTTGACCCTGAGCAGCCAGCCAGGAAAAGGCACACACGTCCAGGTTGAGTTGACCCTGACGACACTGGAGCAGACCCAGGTCATCGAGCAACCTATTGAACTCCGCCCCAATGTCAGTACCCCATTGAATATCCTGGTGGTCGACGATCACCCCGCCAACCGGCTCTTGCTGTGCCAACAACTCGGCTTTCTGGGGTATCGCTATGAAGCCGCAGAGCAAGGCGCTGCAGGCTTGCAAATCTGGCTGGACGGCCATTTCGATCTGATCATTGCCGACTGCAACATGCCCGTCATGAATGGCTACGACTTGACGCGCGCGATCCGCGCCCATGAGCAGGAAAAATCACGCCCTCGCTGCACCATTTTCGGGTTCACGGCCAATGCGCAACCCGAAGAGTTCCTGCGCTGCCGAAATGCCGGGATGGACGCCTGCCTGTTCAAACCCATTAGCCTGACCGCGCTCCATGAGGAGTTGGCGAAAGTAAATCCCCTGCCCCAGCGTCCGCGACAAAATATTTTTGCTGCCTTCAGCGTTGACGGCTTGAACATGTTGACTGGCGGACGTCCGGAAATGATTCAACGCTTGCTCGCTCAGTTGCTTCTCAGCAGTCAGGAAGACCGCAAGGAGCTCGCGGCAACCATGGCAAGTGGCAATCGACAGAGCCTTGGCGACATGGCCCATAAAATCAAAGGCGCAGCCCGAATCATCCAGGCCAGCGAAGTGATCGAACACTGCGAGGCGCTGGAAGATGCCTGCAACGAAGCAGCGTCGGCCGAGGTCATCACGGCGCGTCATCAGGCAATCGACGCCGCAATGATCGAGCTTGAAACCGCGTTGCGCGCACAACAGGTTGACGGTACATGAGTCAGCAGCAGCCCACTCAATCACACAGGCTTACAACCAAATGGTGCGTTTGATCACGATGAGCGAGGAGCAACTTAAAACCTTCGCGGCTCACTCGATTGCAGGTTATGCACAAGACATTGAGCAGACTTACGGGCTAACGCCCAGCCTCGCGCTGGAGCAAGCTACTGAGGGCTTTAACGAGTTGCTGCCAGACGGGCTAAATACCTCCGGCCATCACCTATTCAGCTTGAGAGCCTCATCAGGTGAAGACGTTGGGGTGTTGTGGTTCGGAATTGATTCGGCCTACGGGATCAAGAAGCTCTTCATTTATGACCTCGAGATCCACCCTCAAGCACGGCGGTGTGGCCACGGAAAAAAAGCACTGGAACAGGTCGAACGCTGGGCACGCGCCAATGGGGTCAAGCGTATCGAGTTGAATGTATTCGCGCAAAACAAAGCAGGGCTTGCGCTCTACGGCATGTGCGGACTTGATCCGTACGAAATAACCCTGGGCAAACGTCTGGACTGAACGGCGGGCAAGGTATCGAATAGCCACTGCACTAGCGATATCCTCCTTTTTACGTCGCAAAGAAAGCACCTCGTCACTCAGCAACTCCGGCAAGCCTTGGCTATGCTGGAGTCACGAGCAATGCACCGCACGACTATGGAGAGATTTGCGATGCCCAGTCATCCGTGGCCCAATCAACGCCGCTACCCTCTGCATGTGCATATCAGCGTCATGTTCACCGTATTGCTCCTGCTCACAGGCGTCGTGCTGGGCATTTTCAACTACCTGCAAACGTCACAGATAATCCTGTCGAGCAGTGAGAAGCTTTTCAGCAATATTGCCCAGGATGTGCAAGTCGATTTACAGCGCACCTATCAGCCTATCCACAGCCTGCTCAGCCTGCTAGCGGTCTTTGACGCACATCAGTACAGCACGCTGGAGCAGCGGCTGCCGCTGCTCAAACCGTTTTCTCAATCGTTGCGGGACAACCCGAATCTGGCGTCGCTGTATATCGGGTATGCGAACGGCGATTTCTTCATGGTCCGCCCCTTGCGCAGCGATACCCTGAAACGCTATTTCGAAGCGCCTGCCAAGGCGGCTTATCAGGTTTGGAGCATTGAACACGTCAACGACAGCCTGCGCTCTCAATCACTTTTTTTCGACGATTCACTGCACCTGATCAGCCACCGCGACAACCTCAATGAACATTACGATCCGCGTCAACGCGTGTGGTTCAAGAGCGCGCTTAGCGACACCGATCAGATCACCACAGCGCCCTACGTATTTTTCTCCAGTCGCAACGTGGGCACCACGCTTGCTCGTCGCAGCAGCGACGGCACAGTGATCGCTGCCGACCTGACACTGGAGTCCCTGTCGTCGACACTGGCCAAGCATCAGGTCACCGCTGGCACCGAAGTCGTGCTTTTCGATGCCAGCGGAAATGCAGTGGCCTACCCCGACAGCTCAAAACTGATTGTAGAAAGCGGTACCGCGCATCTGGCAAAGGCACGAGACCTGAGCCCGGCCCTCGCTCGCCTGTTCGACGACGGCGTTGACGCCAACAACCACTTGAACGTAGGAAAGCGATCATGGGTCGTGGCCCAAAGCACCCTGCAGGAAGGGGGCCCGCAGGGGCTGAAGTTGGCGCTATTAGTGCCCGAAGACGAATTGCTGGCCGACGCCCTGCGCCTGCGATGGGAAGGGGCACTGGTGACATTGACCACGCTGTTGCTCTGTCTTCCACTGGGCTGGTTAATGTCGCGAATAATGGTCAAACCCTTGCGGGCGCTGGTCAGCGAAGCGGATGCGATTCGCAGCTTCGATTTCAAACATCCGACCAGCCACCGATCATGGGTGCTTGAGGTCGATCAACTTTCACTCTCCATGGCCCGCATGAAGGAAACACTGGCCAGCTTTCTCGAGATCACGGCCAGCCTGTCGGCCGAAACCCGCTTTGAGACACTGCTGGAACGTGTTCTGTTCGAAACCGTCAATATCAATCAGGCACAGGCAGGGCTGATTTATTTGCTCGACAGTGACAGCGGGCACCTTGAACCCCAGGGCCTGATCGTCAAGGGTGTCAAACACGACCCGCAGCAATACAGCATCGCCACTCACGACCCGCAAGCCAGTGAGACGCCCGTCTGGCTGCAAGACCTCGCCATGAAAAAAGACCACTGCGTGGTCGCGCTTGGCTTTGATCAGGCACTCGATTTACAAAGCCTGATGAGCGCGCTGGAGGCGCCGCGGATACACCTGCTGGGCATCCGATTGAGTAATCAGCGAGGGGAAACCATCGGCGTCCTCACCCTCATACATACGGATACTGGCACCGAGACCGATCTTGAAAAGCTCAGCCCTGATCGTATTGCGTTCATCCAGGCAGTCTCCGGCGCAGCGGCCCTATGCATCGAAAGCCAGCGCCTGCAAGCCAGACAAAAAATGCTGCTGGACGCTTTCATCCAGATTATCGCGGGTGCCATCGACGCCAAAAGCCCTTACACCGGCGGCCACTGCCAGCGCGTGCCGGTACTTACGTTCATGCTTGCTCGCGCGGCCGCCGCCAGCCAACAACCGGCTTTTCGTAATTACCAGCCGACCGAGGACGAATGGGAGACCTTGCATATTGCTGCCTGGCTACACGACTGCGGCAAGGTCACCACGCCCGAGTATGTCGTGGACAAGGCCACCAAGCTGGAAACCTTGTACGACCGCATCCATGAAGTCCGCACCCGCTTCGAAGTACTGAAACGCGACGCCTGGGTCGACTACTGGAAAGCCAAAGCGCAGGACGGCGACGAAGTGTCATTGGCCGCTGCCCGCGAAACTCAGCTCAACGAACTGGATGATGATTTCAGGTTTGTCGCCCTCTGCAATCTGGGCAGCGAAGCCATGGCCGATTCAGATTTAGAACATTTGCAAACGATTGCTGCACGGACCTGGATGCGTACGCTGGACGACAGGATCGGCGTGTCCTGGGAAGAAAACAAACGTCAGGCCCGAAGCCCGTCACCGGACTTGCCTGCCAGCGAACCTCTGCTGGCTGACCGGTCTGAGCATTTGTTCGAACGGGCGGCGGCCGAAAATATCCCCGCCGACAACCGCTGGGGCTTCAAGCTTGAGGTTCCACAGTACAAATTCAACCGAGGCGAGTTGTACAACCTGAGCATCACCCGAGGCACCTTGACTCGTGAGGAACGCTACGTCATCAACCACCATATGGTGCAGACCATTCTGATGCTGAGCCGCCTACCCTTCCCCAGCCATCTGCAGGGGGTTGCCGAAATCGCTGGCGGCCATCACGAAAAAATGGACGGCACGGGTTACCCGAAACGATTGAAACGCGACGAAATGAGTCTGGCAGCGCGAATGATGGCCATCGCTGACATTTTCGAAGCCCTGACAGCGGCCGATCGACCGTATAAAAAAGGCAAAAGCCTGAGCGAAGCACTCACGATCATGGCGCAGATGTGTCGCGATGCGCATATCGACCCGGAACTGTTTCAGTTGTTTGTCCAGACGGAAATCTATCAGCACTACGCCTCTGATTTTCTGCAGCCGCAACAAATCGATGCCGTCGACAAAAGCAGTATTTTGGCGAAAGCCGGATTGAGTACACAGGGATAAACGGGACATCAGCGCCAGAGCGTTGCACTCGGCGAAAAAGGCAGGCCCTGAAGCCTGCCTCTTCTTACACCATCAAACTACCGGATTGATCGACTTTTCCGGGTACCACACGTCGATCAACGGGCTGACGGTCAATTCTGTCAGTTCGCTGCGGCTTTTCAGCCAGGCTTCGACCTTGACACGCTGCTCTTCGTTGACCGAACCACGTTTGCTCAAGCAAACCAGACCGAAGTCATCGCCGCCAACATAGTTCAAACCGTTGGCTTCCATGGCATCTGTCAGGAAAGCGTCGAGGAAGGCATCAATAGCCTGATCGTCCAGGTCTTGTTTGAAGTCCAGGTTCAGCTCAAAACCCAGCTCCTGGAATTCATCCACGCAGAGTTTTTTGCGCAGACGGCGGGAACGGTTAGTGGCCATGGAACAATCCTCATAAGTAATAACGGGCGGCACTTTACCAGTTCGGGCTATTAAATGCCCGCCTCCGTGCCAATGTTTGCGTGCCGTAGGGTCCGCCACAGCAAAATAACCCATCAACGGTAAAAAATAGCCGGTTGGACGGCTATGCCACGGCGCAAGTCACCCGCGCTTGGGGCATAATGCCGCTCAATATCGAACCTTTTTAAGTACCGACCATTCATCTGTCGGTGAAACAGGGTATTTAATCGCCGCTTTGATTCCGGTCGACGTTGCGATGATCGAGGGAATCCATCCATGCCCTCCATTTTTCCCCTCCTCAATAGCAGGGTTTTATTTCACATGATCAAATCTTTACGTCACTTGTTTTTCGCCGGCCTTTTCTTGCCCTTGGCGATGCCTGTCATTGCGGCCCCCATCAACACCTCGCTGCCGCCCAAGGTTCAACAAGCCCTCAAAGCCGCCAAGCTGCAGAATGATGCCTTGTCCTTGGTGATGCTGCCGCTCAATGGTCCCGGCACCCCGACCGTGTTCAATGCCGATGTCTCAGTCAACCCGGCGTCGACCATGAAACTGGTCACCACCTATGCGGCGTTGGAAATGCTCGGCCCTACGCATCAATGGAAAACCGAATTTTTCACTGACGGCACCCTGAACAATGGCGTGTTGCATGGCAACCTCTACCTCAAGGGTGGCGGTGATCCCAAGCTCAACATGGAAAAACTCTGGCTTCTGATGCGTGACCTGCGTGCCAATGGTGTGCAACAGGTGACTGGCGATCTGGTCCTGGACCGCAGCCATTTCATCCAGCCGCAATTGCCGGTGTTCAACGACGACGGCAATGATGAGAACAAGCCATTCCTGGTCAAGCCCGACTCGCTGATGATTAACCTCAAGGCCTTGCGCTTTGTCGCGCGCAACGACTCCGGCAAAGTGCTGGTGTCTGTAGAGCCACCGATTGCCAGCATTCACATCGATAATCAGGTCAAGGCGCTGGCCTCGAACAAATGCACCGGAGACATGCGCTACAACCCGGTAACCCAGGCCGATGGCAGCATTACTGTGGTGGTCAACGGTCAGTTGGGCGAAGGCTGCAACTCGCAGACCTATTTGTCGCTACTGGACCATCCAACCTATGCGGCGGGTGCGGTACGCGCAATCTGGCAGGAACTGGGCGGCACCATTCTGGGCAAGGACCGGGTCGATATCGTGCCCGGTAACGCCAAGCTGCTGGCCAAAGCGTTTTCCCCGGATCTGGCGGAAATCATTCGTGACATCAACAAATTCAGCAACAACACCATGGCTCAGCAACTGTTCCTGAGCCTTGGCGCGAAGTTCCGCAATGAAGCAGACGGCGATGATGCCAAAGCCGCGCAACGCGTGGTTCGTCAGTGGCTGGCGAAGAAGGGCATCACTGCGCCGCACCTGGTGATGGAGAATGGCTCGGGCCTGTCGCGCGCCGAGCGGGTCAGCGCACGTGAAATGGCGACCTTGCTGCAAGCTGCCTGGCGCAGCCCCTACGCAGCGGAGTTCATGAGCTCTCTGCCGCTGGCGGGCATGGACGGCACCATGCGCAAGCGCCTCAAAACTACACAGATGAGGGGTGAAGCGCACATCAAGACCGGCACCCTGAATACCGTTCGCGCAATTGCCGGTTTCAGCCGCGACATCAACGGCAATACCTGGGCGGTGGTCGCGATCCTCAATGACTCACGCGTAGGCGGCACATCTTCGGTGCTCGATGAGGTCCTGCTCGACCTTTATCGCCAACCGAAGCTGGTCAACACTGCCATTTCGCTGCAACAGTAATCCTGATACCGCGTCGCTCGGACGCCCCCGCACCTTCACGCAGGCTTGCCTGCGTGAAGGTGGCATATCACGCGACACAACTGTTTTACCTCATGACAACTCGGGTTCGACGCGATCACGCCCAGCCTGTTTGGCGGCATAAACGCCCGAATCTGCCCGTAGCAATAGCGAATCACCGCCTTCAACAGGTCGCCAGCTGGCAACACCGAAACTCGCCGTCACCACGCCCACACCCTCGATGGGCTCCCCCCGCAACACCTGCCACAACTCAAGCGCGAGCGCATGTGCGTTTTCCCCAGTAGCGTTGGGACACAGCACCATGAACTCCTCGCCACCTAGCCGACAGAACACATCATCTTGCCTCAAGCGCTGATTGATCCGCTGACAAAGCCCTTGCAGCACATGGTCGCCCATCGCATGACCGAATTGATCGTTGATGCGTTTGAAGTGATCGATGTCGAGCATGATCACCGACAACTCCCCACCATGCCGATGGACCCGAGAAAGCTCGGCCTTGAGCCGCTCCTGAAAATAACGACGGTTGTACACGCCCGTCAGTACGTCCGTCACTGACAGCGCGCGCAGTTCGTCCTCAACACGCTTCAAGTCAGAAATATCGGAGATAAAACCATGCCACAGCACCCCGCCATCAGGTAATCGCTCAGGCATCGCCTCTCCCTGCAACCAGCGCTGGCCCTGGTGTGGCAGTTCAACGCGATACTCCTCACGCCACGGCGTCAGGTGCTCGGCGGAATAGCAGATCGACTTCTTGATTCGCTGCAGATCCATGGGGTGGATCCGATCGAGCACTGCCTCGACACCTTGCTGCTTTAAATCATGAGGCAGCTCGTAAATCCGCCACATGCCGCTGTTGGCGTAAGTAAAAAAGGAACTGCCATCGCTGTTCAGTTGGTATTGATAAATCCCTCCGGGCACCTGCGCACTGAGCTTTTCCAGCAATTGATCGCGCGCAGCCAAGGCTTGATGAGCGCGCTTGCCTTCAGTGACGTCGACGCAGATTGCAAGGTAACCCACCCATTGCTGGCGCTCATCGCGCACCGCCGTGACCAGCATATTGACTACCAGAGAGCTGCCGTCGCGACGCACCAGTGTCCATTCCCGTGCAGGATGGGCACCCTCCTCCATCGCCTCGACCAACATCGCCTCGGCAGTGGGCACCTCGCGACCATAACGCCGGCTCAACTGCTCGCCGTGGGCCAAAAGCTCTGTGCCAAGGTGCAGATCCCCCAACGTGAACTGCCCCAGGACTTGATCGCCGCTGTAGCCGAGCATCCTTTGTGCACCCACGTTGAAGGTACTGATGACGCCGCGCAGATTCGTCGCAATGATCGCCACCTGAGTCGCAGCGTTTAGCACGCTGCGCAACTCGGCCGTACGCCGCTCGACCAGCAGTAAGGCGCGCTGACGCTGATTGACCAGGCTATACAGCAACGCGCTGAGGATCAGACTCAGTAACCCCCCCAACACAATCACGCTGGTCGACGAGGACTGGTTGGCAGCAACAAAAGCAGCGGATGGACGAAGTTCCAGCAGGTAACGTCGGTCAGCCATGCTCAACAGCGTACTGATGCGCAGGTTGCTTTCCACCGTTTGGTTTGCCGACTGATACAGCAGCCCGGGCTGCTCTGGTGAAGAAAGGTCGAACAGCTGCAGCGCCAGGTTGTCGCGATCCTGGGCGGGCAACCCTTCGGACATCAATGTCCGCAGGCCGATCACCGCCATCACGTACCCAGTCAATGCCTGCTTCTTCGCTCCGCCATCGACCACCGATAACAGCACGGGCGCCACCAGCAATAGACCACTGGTATTCGCGGGCTCAAGCCCCACCAGATCCATCCGTGGCGACACGGCCATGCTGCCCCGTTGCAAGGCACGCTCAAGCGTGGTTCGGCGAATGCTTTCAGACATCACATCAAAACCCAGCGGCAGCGGCTCTGTGCTTCTGGATTGGGTATACAAGACCGGAAAGTACTCAGGGCGATCAACAGCAGGCTTTAGCTCACCGCTGGGGCTCAGCTCGCGAACGGTGAAATCGGTCAGACCTTGTGCGTGCGCGTGCGCCTCAAACTGCGAGCGCTCTGCGCCAGAGACCCTTGGCGCCCAGGAATACGCCTGCGTCAGCGCCAGTAAAGGCGCCGCATAACCATCGAATTCCGCTTGAGTGATCTGGTCGGAAAAGACGAAGAAGCGGCGAAGGCCATCCAGGCGCTGGACTTGATCGTCGAAGCGCTCCTGAATGCGACTGAAGCGTTCGCTGGCCAACAGATTGAAACGCTGATCAAGTCGGCGTTGGTGCATATCGGCGCTGGCCGACACGAGCATCGCGGTCAGCACAGCGCCTGCCGCAAAAGCCAGGGTCGCTGCGGACGGCGCAAGCGCGTCTTCGTGGATCAAGCCGAGAATTCTGGATCGAATGCTGTTTGGCGACATAAGCAGAACTCATACGCCAGCGTTGTGGTGCAACCGTGGCCATGGCTCAGTTATAGCTATTTGCCACTAGCTTGCCTAGCCCTACTCGCGTCCCACCCCTAACTAATTAAGTCAGGGGTGGGACATCGCCGGTTCAGCGAGCCGTAATACGCCAGGCCCGGTGGATCTTGCTGTTGCGAGCAAAGTCCGGGTCAACGGTCTGTGCGGTAATTTCTTCGACCGCATAGCGCTCGCCGAGGTTTTCGTCGAGCTGGAACTTGCGGAAGTTGTTGGAGAAGTACAACACGCCGCCCGGGGCCAGTCGCGCCATCGCCAGATCCAGCAACTGCACCTGATCGCGCTGCACGTCGAAGATCCCTTCCATGCGCTTGGAGTTGGAGAACGTCGGCGGATCGATGAAAATCAGGTCGTACTCGTCACGACTTGCTTCCAGCCACGCCATGACGTCGCCCTGCTCCAGGCGGTTCTTGTCAGAGAAACCGTTAAGCGACAGGTTCCGTCGTGCCCAATCCAGGTAGGTCTTGGACAGATCGACACTGGTGGTTGTACGTGCACCACCCTTTGCCGCATGCACACTCGCGGTCCCCGTATAGGCGTACAAGTTCAGGAAGCGCTTGCCCGCTGCCTCACGCTGAATGCGCATGCGCATCGGCCGGTGATCGAGGAACAGCCCGGTATCCAGATAGTCGGTCAGGTTCACCAGCAGCTTGACGCCGCCTTCGCTCACCTCAAGGAACTGTCCTTGTGCGCTCTGGCGTTCATACTGCTTGGTGCCGCTCTGGCGCTCACGGCGCTTGATCACCACCCGGCTCTTGTCGATATTCAACGCTTGGGGAATCGCTGCCAGCGCATCGAACAGACGGGCCGACGCCTTTTCCGGATCGATAGTCTTGGGCGCTGCGTACTCCTGAACGTGAACCCAATCGTGGTACAGATCGATGGCCAACGCGTACTCGGGCATGTCGGCATCGTAGACCCGATAGCAATCGATGCCTTCACGACGGACCCACTTGCCCAGCAATTTGAGATTTTTCTGCAAGCGGTTGGCAAACATCTGCCCGCCTTCACTCAACCGTGCCTGTTCAATGACCGGTTCAGGTTTGCGAATAGGATTGCCGTTCTTGTTGTACTTTTCGTACTTGCCGGGCGCTTCGACTTCAACCGATACATCCGCCTCGACCTGTTCACGCTCAATCTGACGCTGCTCAGGTGTGCGGCGCTCGCCGGTGACGAACTGATCCGGCTGAACCTTGATGAGCAATAATTTGCACGGCAAGGCGCCGTTCCAGAAGGCATATTGCTTGTGGCTGCGAATACCCATGCGCTTGCCCAGATCCGGTGCGCCGGTGAACACCGCCGCTTCCCAGTTCAGGCACGCCTGACGCAGACGTTCGCCGAGGTTCTGGTAGAGATAGAGCAAGCTCGCCTCATCACCCAGACGCTCGCCGTAAGGGGGGTTACAGATGACCAACCCTTTCTGGTTCTGATCCGGACGCGGCTCAAACGTCGCGACTTCGCCCTGATACACCTTGACCCACTCACTCATGCCGGCGCGTTCAATGTTGTTGCGGGCAGGCTGAATCAGGCGTGGATCGGCTTCATAACCGCGAATCCACAGCGGCGGCTTGGCCAGACCGATATCGGCCCGCGCCTGCGCCTCATCGTGCAGCTTCTTCCACAAGGCAGGAACGTGCCCGAGCCAGGCCGAAAAACCCCAGCGTTCACGCTTGAGGTTTGGCGCGATATCCGCAGCCATCATCGCCCCTTCCACCAGGAAGGTGCCGACGCCACACATCGGGTCCGTCAGCGCGCCGCCTTGAGCAGCGATGCGCGGCCAGCCGGCCCGCACCAGAATCGCTGCTGCCAGGTTTTCTTTCAACGGTGCCGCGCCCTGCTGCAAGCGGTAACCGCGTTGGTGCAAGCTGTGTCCAGACAGGTCCAATGACAGAATCGCTTCGCCGCGGTCCAGGCGCAGGTGAACGCGCAAGTCCGGGTTGAGCTTATCGACAGAAGGACGCAGACCCGACGGGGTACGCAGTTTATCGACGATCGCATCCTTGACCTTCAGCGCACCGAAGTGGGTGTTGTCGATCCCCGAACCGTTACCGCTGAACTCCACCGCGAGACTGCCTTCAGCGTCCAGGTGATCTTCCCATTCGACATCGAGTACACCGTGGTACAGGTCCTCGGCATCTTTCATCGGGAACCGCTTGAGCACCAGCAACACGCGGTTGGCCAGTCGCGACCAGAGGCACAGCCGATAGGCGGTCTCCATGTCGCCCATGCCACGAATGGCCGAGGTGTGTTCGCGGGTCTCCTCGAGGCCAAGCCCGGTGGCTTCCTCTGCGAGCAAACCTTCGAGGCCCTTGGGGCAGGTAAGAAAGAGTTCGTAACGGTCCGACATGGGTAATCCAGGGCCTTAAGCGATAAGCGGCGGGGCAACGCATTGCCCGACCAGATTTTAAACAGGCGCCTTTCTTGGAGAGCGCCTGCGTGGCACACATATTGTGCCGGTCCACCGTCATCGGCGCGTTGCGTCGATGCAGCAGTCAGTCCATCAGCTTGGTGGCCAAAAGACAATTGATCGTTCGATCATCGCCCATTTAGGCTAAAGATCCTTGTAATAAAAAGTCACATCCCGACCCTTCGTCGTTTTACGGCTGAAAGCAATCCGCCATCATTCGCGTTTGAAAAACCGCGTCAGCCTTCATTCAAAGCCTCAGGTCAGGGGGGCTGTGGTAAAAAATCCCTGCGAATGAGTGTGCTGCTTATGGCATTACCACGCCAATAGTTACGTTCTTATGACAAAACGATCATTCACAGAGCCAAGCGCATTGGTTAGAACTCATCACAGGTTGTCACCGCAACGATGACAACACCAAGCCCGCGACGCCGGCAGCGGGTACCAACGGCAGAAGATTCTGCCCGACCTCAACATGAGGTCCTCAGGGACATTACAGTCAACAAACGAGGGCAACACCCTATGAGAAGACTTAAGCGTGATCCGTTGGAAAGAGCATTTTTACGCGGATATCAATTTGGTGTTCATGGCAAATCCCGTGAGCTTTGCCCCTTTACTCTACCGTCGGTACGCCAAGCCTGGATCAATGGCTGGCGAGAAGGACGCGGCGACAACTGGGACGGTATGACCGGCACTGCGGGTATCCACAGACTCAACGAACTTCACGCGGTCGGCTAATCAGGTACATTCCGATCAAGTTTTTTAAATGTTTGAACGATGACCTAAACCATGCACGCCCCACCCGGGCGGCGGGCTAAAGCCCAAGGGGTTCCGTCAAGGAACCCCTTTTTTTATGCGCTGTGCCGGGACGACATCCCCGCTATCGCATCAACCGACTGGCGAATCAACGCTGGTCCTTTATAGATAAAGCCCGAATAGATCTGCACCAGACTCGCACCTGCGGCGATCTTCTCAGCCGCGTGCTTGCCTTCTGTGATCCCGCCCGCCGCAATGATCGGCAACCGCCCGGCCAATTCACCCGCCAGCACTCTGACCGTATGGGTACTCTTTTCACGAACCGGCGCGCCCGACAGGCCACCGGCTTCGTCCGCATGGGGCAACCCTTCAACACCTTTGCGACTGAGCGTGGTGTTGGTCGCAATCACCGCATCCATGCCTGATTCAATCAGCGCAGCAGCGACCTGCACAATTTCTTCATCCGTCATGTCAGGCGCAATCTTGATGGCCAGCGGCACGCGCCTGCCGTGTTTTTGCGCCAGGTCCTCCTGACGCAGGCGCAGGGCTTCGAGCAATTGTTTGAGCGAGTCACCGAACTGCAAGCTGCGCAAGCCAGGCGTGTTCGGCGAACTGACATTCACGGTCACGTAGCTGGCATGAGCGTAGACCTTATCCAGACAGATCAGGTAGTCGTCCACGGCGCGCTCTACCGGGGTATCGAAGTTCTTGCCGATGTTGATCCCGAGGATCCCGCGGTACTTGGCAGCCTGTACCCGGCTGATCAGGTGATCGACACCCAGATTGTTGAAACCCATCCGGTTGATGATTGCCTCGGCATGCGGCAGACGAAAAATCCGTGGTTTCGGATTGCCCGGCTGTGGGCGCGGGGTCACGGTGCCGACTTCGACAAAACCAAAGCCCAGCTGCGCAAACCCATCGATCGCCGTGCCATTTTTGTCCAGCCCCGCTGCCAACCCGACCGGGTTAGGGAAGTTCAGGCCCATGACCGTTACCGGCAACTGCGCAGGCGCCTTGGTAAACAAGCCATTGAGCCCCAAACGCCCCCCGGCGCCGATCAAATCCAGCGACAGGTCATGGGACGTTTCCGGGGAAAGTTTGAACAATAACTGGCGGGCCAGGTTATACATGGGCGGGATTGGCTCGTGAGCGGCTGAATTCAGGGCAGCGATTATAGACGGGCCGAGGGGTTGTAGGCGAGTTCGAACTGCAGCAGATCAACACGAGCAACTGTCTTCACCCTGCCATTCGTCACCACCATTCGGTACCACCGCTTTCGCAGGCAAGAACTAGGCGTCCCCCTGTTCCCACACCCGGCAACCCACTCATGGCATATGCCTTGCTTGATACCGTTGATCAGCACTCCCTCCAACGGCGGAGCGAGGCATCGGACAATGGCGTCGTGACGGTCTTTGCTTGTGCAGAAGACTGCGCGACGCTTTTTTATGGATGGCGCTTTGACCATGAATAAATCGGCATGAACACACTACCGAACAACACTCTGGCCTGGGTCGCGGGCAGCGACGCGCCGGAAAAAAACACCATCGACCTGGGCTTCATGGCCCTGACCGACTGCGCGCCACTGGTGGTTGCCGCCACCCAAGGGTTTGCTCAGCCCTATGGCCTGACCCTGAACCTGAAACGCCAATCGTCCTGGGCCAACCTGCGCGACAAGCTGGTCAGTGGCGAACTGGACGCCGCTCACAGCCTTTACGGGCTGATCTATGCGGTGCAATTGGGAATCAGCGGCTCCGTGAGCACCGACATGGCGGTGCTGATGGGCCTGAACCAGAACGGGCAAAGCATCAACTTATCCAAAGCGTTGCAGGACGCGAACGTGACCAGTCCTGAGGCACTCGACCGGTACGTGCACCAAAGCCGTACAAAACTGACGTTTGCCCAGACTTTCCCCACCGGCACACATGCCATGTGGTTGTATTACTGGCTCGCGAGCCAAGGCATTCACCCGCTGAACGACGTCAACAGCGTGGTCGTGCCGCCGCCACAAATGGTCGCGCACCTGCAAGCCGGGCGTATCGACGGCTGCTGCGTCGGCGAACCCTGGTGCGCCAGCGCGGTGAATCAAGGCCTTGGCTTTACCTTGGCGACGACGCAGGCGATCTGGCCCGATCACCCGGAAAAAGTACTTGGCTGCACCCGCGAGTTTGTCGAGCAGTACCCCAACACTGCACGGGCGCTGGTCATGGCAGTGCTGGAAGCCAGCCGTTTTATTGAACAAAACGATGAAAACCGGCGCAGTACCGCGCAATTGCTCAGCGGCAGCGATTACCTCAATACGCCGGTAGACTGCATAGAACCACGGCTCATGGGCGACTATGCTGACGGTCTCGGCAACCACTGGCATGACCCGCACGCCGTGCGCTTTCATGGCGCGGGCGAGGTCAACCTGCCTTACCTGTCCGACGGCATGTGGTTCATGACCCAGTTCCGGCGCTGGGGCCTGTTGCGCGAAGACCCGGACTATCTTGGGATCGCCACGCAAGTGCAGCAACTGAAGTTGTACAGCCAGGCAGCGACCGCTCTCGGCATCGCAGTCCCTGAGTCCTCCATGCGCAGCAGCCAGCTGATTGATGGCAAAGTCTGGGACGGTAGCGATCCCACAGCCTATGCACACAGCTTCAAGTTGCACGCGCTGGCCGATGCCGTACCCACCCGTGTCAGTCGCTGAAGGAAGTCGCGAACATGCTGCGTATCCTGCTGATAAATGACACGGCTAAAAAAGTCGGACGCCTCAAGGCCGCACTCAGCGAGGCCGGTTTCGAGGTGATCGACGAGTCCGGACTGACCATCGACTTGCCTGCCCGGGTAGAGGCCGTGCGACCCGACGTCATTTTGATCGACACCGAGTCCCCCGGCCGAGACGTGATGGAGCAAGTGGTGCTGGTCACCCGCGATCTGCCGCGCCCTATCGTGATGTTCACCGATGAGCACGACCCGCTCGTCATGCGCCAGGCCATCAAATCCGGGGTCAGTGCCTACATCGTTGAAGGTATCAATGCCCAACGCCTGCAACCGATCCTGGACGTGGCGATGGCCCGTTTTGAGAGCGATCAAGCGCTGCGTGCCCAATTACAGGCACGCGACCAGCAATTGGTGGAGCGAAAACGCATCGAGTTGGCCAAAGGCCTGTTGATGAAGATGAAGGACTGCAAAGAAGAAGAGGCCTACACCCTGATGCGCCGCCAAGCCATGAGCCGCCAGCAGAAGCTGATTCAGGTGGCTGAGCAGATCATTGCCATGAGTGAATTACTGGGATGAATTGATCGCTCTCACGTGTCGCGCGAGAGCAATCCTCTGATGATGGCCCGGCTTTTGCTTTAGAGATTACACAGGTAGCCAACGGCGGCTGCCCCACTTACGACAAAGACGTCGCATACCCCTCTCGCAAACGCGAATCGGGTTGCGGCGTTTTTTGCGTTTTGGCCCCAGCGCCTGGGGCTGGTGGAGCCCCCGGATATGGATGCTCCACCTGCACGTCCCTACCCGCTGAGCTTCAAGCCGCGCTCGAACTCAGCAACAACTCTTTTTTGCAGATGAGGTGTTCAATGAATACAAGCTTCTGGAAAGCCGGCCATAAGCCGACTCTGTTCGCAGCCTTCCTGTATTTCGACCTGAGTTTCATGGTCTGGTACCTGCTCGGCCCAATGGCCGTACAGATCGCCGGCGATCTGCACCTGACCACCCAGCAGCGCGGATTGATGGTAGCGACGCCGATTCTGGCCGGGGCTTTTCTGCGCGTACTCATGGGCCTGCTGGCTGACAAGTTGTCGCCAAAGACAGCGGGCATCATCGGTCAAGTGATCGTCATTGGTGCATTGTTGGCGGCCTGGCAGCTGGGCATCCACAGCTATGAGCAAGCCTTGCTGCTCGGGGTATTCCTCGGCATGGCAGGCGCCGCGTTCGCAGTCGCCCTGCCGCTGGCCTCGCAATGGTACCCGGCAGAGCATCAAGGCAAGGCCATGGGCATTGCCGGTGCAGGCAACTCCGGCACCGTGTTCGCCGCACTGATCGCCCCTGCACTGGCCTTGGCCTTTGGCTGGACCAACGTGTTCGGCTTCGCCCTGATTCCGCTGATCCTGGTCCTGATCGTTTTTACATTGATGGCCCGCAACTCGCCGCAACGGGCAAAAACCAAATCCATGGCTGACTACATGAAAGCCCTGGGCGACCGTGACACCTGGTGGTTCATGTTCTTCTACGCAGTGACCTTCGGCGGCTTTATTGGCCTGGCCAGCGCCCTGCCCGGCTATTTCAACGACCAATACGGCCTGAGCCCGGTGACTGCCGGTTATTACACGGCAGCCTGCGTGTTCGGTGGCAGCATGATGCGCCCACTGGGCGGTGCTCTGGCGGACCGGTTCGGCGGGATTCGTACCTTGTCGGGGATGTACGCAGTGGCGGCCATCTGTATTGCGGCTGTCGGGTTTAACCTGCCCAGCTCTTGGGCTGCCCTGGCCCTGTTCGTTTCGGCAATGCTTGGCCTGGGTGCCGGCAACGGCGCAGTATTCCAACTGGTACCGCAGCGCTTTCGTCAGGAAATCGGTGTGATGACGGGCTTGATCGGCATGGCCGGTGGCGTGGGTGGTTTCCTCCTGGCAGCCGGTCTGGGTGCAATCAAGCAGAACACAGGCGATTACCAAATGGGTCTGTGGCTGTTCGCCAGCCTCGGCGTATTGGCCTGGTTCGGCCTGCATAACGTCAAACGCCGCTGGAGAACCACATGGGGCTCGGCAGCAGTGACGGCGGCACGGGTTTAACCTCCCCGATGAGCTTGCAACTGAGTTTCGCCCATTTCAGCGCCAGTGGTCCGCGCACGGAAAATCAGGATGCAGGTCGCCTGGTGACGCCGATGCCGGCATTGGCGGCGAGCAAGGGCTACTTGTTCGCCCTCGCCGACGGTGTCAGCCATTGTGCCGACGGCGGGCTGGCGGCCCGCTCGACCTTGCAGGCGCTGGCGCTGGATTACTACGCCACCCCGGAAACCTGGGGTGTCGC
The DNA here is from genome assembly GCF_056680355.1 of Pseudomonas sp. ASL8. Lineage (NCBI taxonomy): Bacteria > Pseudomonadati > Pseudomonadota > Gammaproteobacteria > Pseudomonadales > Pseudomonadaceae > Pseudomonas > Pseudomonas sp. ASL8. Next base: position 5,023,057 of record NZ_CM155278.1, read on the forward strand.
GCAGTCGCTGGACCGCCTGTTGCTGGCACAGAATCGCTGGCTACAGGCCAATGGCCTGCTGACTACCTTGAGTGCCATCGTCTTACGGGGCCGGCGTTTCACCCTGGCCCATGTCGGCGATTGCCGGGTTTACCGCTGGCACGCAGGGCAACTGCTGCGCGTCAGTGAGGACCACGTCTGGGAACAACCGGACATGCAACACGTCCTCAAACGCGCGCTGGGGCTCGATCAATACGTGGTCATGGACTACCTTGACGGCGAACTGCGCGAGGGCGAGCGCTGGCTGATACTCAGTGATGGCGTATGGTCGACGCTCAGCGAAGCCAGCATCAGCTCAATCCTGCGCGAGCAGGACAATCTCGATAACGCAGTGCAGACCCTGGTCAGCGCCGCGCATCTGGCGGGCAGTCAGGACAACGCCAGCGCCCTGCTGATTCAGGTCGATGGACTGGGGCAGGATAACCTGGGCGACACCCTGATCCAGCTTCAGCAATGGCCAATACCTCCCGCACTGAAGCCGGGCCAACGGTTCGAAGGCTGGCAGGTGGAAACGGTACTCGGGCAGTCGCGGCAATCCCTGCTTTATCGGGTACGCGATCAGCAACAACAGCCCTGGCTACTGAAAACCCTGCCTGCAAGTCGTCATGCCGAAAGCCATGCCGGACAAGGCCTGCTGCTGGAAGAGTGGTTCTTGCGGCGCGTGGCCGGACGGTTTTTCCCTGAGATTCATCCCGCCCCCGAACGTCAGCATTTGTATTACGTGATGCGCGAATACCCCGGTCAGACCCTGGCCCAGGTGTTCGGGGAAAACGGTCCACTGCCGTTGCCGCAATGGCAGGATCTGGCCATGAGCTTGCTGCGCGCCCTGGGCCTACTGCATCGGCGCAACATCGTGCATCGCGACATCAAGCCGGAGAACCTGCTGCTTGATGACGGTGGCGAGCTGCGGGTGCTGGATTTCGGCCTCGCGTATTGCCCCGGCCTGTCAGTCGATACCGCCAACGACTTACCCGGCACACCCAGCTTCATCGCCCCCGAAGCCTTTGACGGCATAGCCCCCAGTGGACAGCAGGACTTATACAGCGCCGGAGTCACCCTGTATTACCTGCTCACCGGGCACTATCCCTATGGCGAAATCGAAGCGTTTCAACACCCGCACTTTGGCGTGGCGGTTCCAGCCAGTCGCTATCGACCGGACGTACCGGACTGGCTGGAGCGCAACCTGAGCCGGGCGTTGAGCGCAGACCCGACCCAGCGTTATGAAACCGCCGAAGAGTGGTTATTGGAACTGGAACAGGCCGAACTGACCACGCTCAAGGTCAAACCCAGGCCGCTAATGGAACGCGAGCCGCTGAAGGTATGGCGAACACTGGCGCTGACGTCGTTGCTGGTGAATCTGATACTGATTATCTGGATATTGCGTGGATGAGGTGGCGACCCAAGATCGCACCACTTGCAGGCAATCCGCGTTAAAAGAGTGCAATCAACCCAGCACAACGCCTGGAAAACCCCTGTAATCACGGGCGCCCACCGACTTGGCACAACCACTGCATTAGTTTCACCAAGCAATTTATAAAGTGCCCGCTTTCAACGACGAAAGTGGCACTTCCCGAGAGAACGGGACTGGACAAAGGCGTCCTCGCTAGGTGACTAGCGGGACGCCTTTTTTTGTTTGCGCGGAACTTGTCGAGCACGCCCCTCGTGGTCTCTCGGAGGCACTATGAAAAAACTCAAACTGGTGATGATTGGCAACGGCATGGCCGGCGTTCGTACCCTCGAAGAGCTGCTCAAACTGAGCGCCGACCTGTACGACATCACCGTGTTCGGCGCAGAGCCACACCCTAATTACAACCGCATTCTGCTGTCGCCAGTATTGGCCGGGGAGCAAACGTTCGATGAGATCGTGCTCAACGATTTGAGCTGGTACCTGGAAAACAACATTCAGCTACTGCTCAACCGTAAAGTGGTGAAGATTGATCGCGCCAAGCGGCTGGTAATCGCCGACGACGGCACCGAAGCCCACTATGATCGTTTGCTGATCGCGACCGGCTCGACCCCCTTCATTCTGCCCATCCCCGGCAATGACCTGCAGGGTGTGATCGGCTACCGCGACATCGCCGACACCCAGACCATGATCAACACCGCCAAGACCCACACCCACGCAGTGGTGATTGGTGGCGGCCTGCTCGGCCTCGAGGCCGCCAACGGCCTCAAGCTGCGCGGCATGCACGTGACCGTGGTGCACATCGGCGAATGGCTGCTGGAACGCCAACTGGACCAGACTTCCGCGCATTTACTGCAAATGGAATTGGAAAAGCGCGGCCTGACGTTCCGCCTGAAAGAACAGACCCAGGCACTGCTCGATGACGGCAAAGGCCGGGTGAAAGCCGTGCAATTCAAGAACGGCGATGTGATCCCTGCCGATCTGGTGGTCATGGCCGCCGGTATCCGCCCCGCCACCGAATTGGCCGAGCAGGCTGGCATCCCCTGCAACCGGGGGATTCTGGTCAACGACACCCTGCAAACCTACGACCCGCGTGTGTATGCCATCGGCGAATGCGCCAACCATCGCGGCATTGCCTACGGGCTGGTGGCGCCGCTGTTCGAGCAAGCCAAAGTCTGCGCAAACCATCTTGCCCAACTGGGCTTCGCGCGCTATCAAGGCTCAGTGACCTCGACAAAGTTGAAAGTGACTGGCGTCGACCTGTTTTCCGCTGGCGACTTCATGGGCGGCGAAGGCACTGAAACCATCACCCTGTCCGACCCGATTGGCGGGGTCTATAAAAAGCTGGTGATCAAGGATGACGTCCTGGTCGGCGCCTGCCTGTATGGCGACACCGCAGACGGCGGCTGGTACTTCCGGCAAATCCGCGAAAACCATCAGATCAATGAAATCCGCGACCACCTGATGTTCGGCGAAAACGCCTTGGGCGATGTCGGCCACCAGGGTCAGGACAAAGCCATGAGCATGGCCGACAGCGCCGAAGTCTGCGGCTGCAATGGCGTCTGCAAAGGGACCATCGTCAAGGCGATTCAGGAACACGGGCTGTTCAGCGTCGATGACGTGAAAAAGCACACCAAGGCGGCCAGCTCCTGTGGCTCTTGCGCCGGTCTGGTGGAGCAGATTCTGATCAACACCGTGGGCGGCGCAGCAGACGTCAAACCGAAGAGCGAAAAAGCCATCTGCGGTTGCAGCGACCTGAACCACGGGCAAATCCGCAAAGCCATCCGCGAGCAGCACCTGCTTACCATCGCTGGCGCCATGAGCTACATGAACTGGCGCACCCCCAACGGCTGCGCCACCTGCCGTCCTGCGCTGAACTATTACCTGATTTCCACCTGGCCAGGCGAGGCAAAGGACGATCCGCAATCGCGCCTGATCAACGAACGCGCTCACGCCAATATTCAAAAAGACGGCACTTATTCGGTGGTGCCACGGATGTGGGGCGGCGTGACCAACCCGTCCGAACTGCGCCGTATTGCCGATGTCGCCGACAAGTACAACGTGCCCATGGTCAAGGTCACCGGCGGGCAACGTATCGACCTGCTGGGGATCAAGAAGCAGGATTTGCCAGGCGTCTGGAAAGACCTCGACATGCCTTCCGGCCACGCCTACGGCAAATCAATCCGCACGGTGAAGACCTGTGTCGGCAGTGAGTTCTGCCGCTTCGGCACACAGAATTCGACCCAACTGGGCATCGAACTTGAACACGACCTTTTCAACATGTGGTCGCCGCACAAGGTCAAGCTGGCCGTCTCTGGCTGCCCGCGCAACTGTTCGGAAGCCGGGATCAAGGACGTCGGCATCATCGGCGTCGACTCCGGCTGGGAGATGTACATCGGTGGCAACGGCGGGATCAAGACCGAAGTCGCCGAATTCTTCGTCAAGCTGAAAACCGCTGAAGAAGTCCGCGAATACAATGGCGCCTTCCTGCAGCTGTATCGCGAAGAAGCCTTCTACCTGGAGCGCACCGTGCACTACCTGCAGCGAGTCGGTATGGAGCACATCAAAAAAGCGGTGCTGGAAGATCATGACAACCGCCGGGCCCTGAACGCGAAATTGCAGTTCTCACTGTCATTCGAGCAGGACCCCTGGAAAGAGCGCATCGAGCAACCACTGCTGAAAAAAGAATTCGAACGCATCCCTGTGGAGGTGCTGGCATGAACTGGCTCGATATCTGCGCCCTGGAAGACATCAACCCGCTGGGCTCGCGCATCATCGAAGGGCCCAAGGGGGACATCGCCATTTTCCGCACCAGCGACGATGAAGTCTTCGCCCTCGACGACCGTTGCCCACACAAAGGCGGCCCATTGTCTCAGGGGTTGATCTACGGGAAGCGCGTGGCGTGCCCGCTGCACAACTGGCAGATCGACCTGGAATCGGGTGAAGCGCAAGCGCCCGACGTGGGCTGCACACACAAACACTTGGCCCGCGTAGAGAACGGCCGCGTGCAACTGGCATTGAAGGAAGCAGCATAATGCGCCCACCCGCCGCTACAACGCAGATCACCGCGTCGACCTGCTGCTATTGCGGAGTCGGCTGTGGCGTGCTGATCGAGCACGACAATGAGCGCATTCTCGGCGTCAGCGGCGATCCTAGGCACCCGGCCAACTTCGGCAAACTGTGCAGCAAAGGATCAAGCCTGCACCTGACTGGCGACTTGACGGCTCGGGCGCTGTACCCGGAACTGCGCTTGGGTAAATCCCTGGCGCGCAGCATCACAGATTGGGACACGGCGCTTGACCATGCTGCCAACGTGTTCGCTGACACCCTTCGCGAACACGGCCCGGACAGCGTTGCGTTTTACGTCTCAGGGCAACTGCTGACCGAGGACTACTACGCATTCAACAAACTGGCCCGAGCACTGGTCGGCACCAACAATATCGACAGCAATTCGCGGCTGTGCATGTCTTCCGCAGTGGTCGGCTACAAACGCAGCCTGGGTGCCGACGCACCACCGTGTAACTACGAAGACATTGAGCTCAGCGACTGCGTGCTGATCGTTGGCAGCAACATGGCTTACGCCCACCCGGTGCTGTTCCGTCGGCTGGAAGAAGCGAAAAGCCAGCGGCCGGACATGAAGATCATCGTGGTCGACCCGCGCCGCACAGACACCTGCGAACTGGCGGACCTGCACTTGGCGATCCAGCCCGGCACCGATGTCGCGCTGTTTCACGGCATCCTGCATCTGCTGCTCTGGGAAGACTGGATTGATCGCAGCTTTATCGATCAGCACACCCAAGGCTATGCAGAACTAAAGACCCTGGTGCGCGATTACACCCCGCAAATGGTCGCCGAGATCTGCGGCATTCCCGTGGAGCAACTGCACGCCTGCGCGCAATGGATTGGCACCGCCCCGAGTTTTCTGTCGCTGTGGTGTATGGGCTTGAATCAGTCCACGGCGGGTAGCGCCAAGAACAGCGCACTGATCAACCTGCATTTGGCAACCGGGCAAATCGGCCGCCCCGGCGCAGGCCCCTTCTCTCTCACCGGTCAGCCGAACGCCATGGGCGGCCGTGAAACAGGAAGTTTGTCCAATTTGCTGCCGGGCCATCGCGAAGCGGCCAACGCCACGCATCGCGCAGAGGTTGCCGAGTATTGGGGGGTCGATGCGTTACCCGCCTCTACCGGGCTGACCGCCATCGAGTTGTTCGAGCAATTGCAGACAGGCAAGATCAAAGCCCTCTGGATTGCCTGCACTAACCCGGCGCAGTCGCTGCCCGATCAACAAAAAATTCAGCAAGCGCTGACCACTTGCCCCTTTGTGGTCCTGCAAGAAGCCTTTCGCACCACCGAAACCTGCCGCTTTGCCGACCTGCTGTTGCCTGCGGCCAGCTGGGGCGAAAAGGAAGGCACGGTCACCAACTCGGAACGACGCATCTCTCACGTGCGCCAGGCGATACCGGCCCCCGGCCAGGCGCGCGCGGATTGGGCGATTACCGTGGACTTCGCTCAGCGCCTGGAACAACGGCTACGTCCAGGCGCGCCCAGCCTGTTCGCGTTTGATCAACCACAAGCGCTGTTCGACGAGTACAAACAGCTGACGCGCGAGCGTGATCTGGATCTGTCGGGCATCAGCTATGCCGTGCTCGATCAACAAGGCCCACAACAATGGCCCTTCCCAACCGGTGCCCAGACAGGAACACCTCGCTTATATGGCGATGGCATCTTCCCCACCGAGTCGGGCCGTGCCAATTTCATTACCGAGCCCTACAGAGCCGCCAAAGAGCTGCGTGACGCACGTTTCCCGCTGACCCTGAACACAGGCCGCCTGCGTGATCAATGGCACGGCATGAGCCGCACAGGCACCGCTGCAAGATTGTTCGGCCATGTCAGCGAGGCCGTATTGAGCTTGCACCCTGACGAGATGCGCCGTCATCGCCTGCAAGCGGGCGATCTGGTGAGCCTGAAAAGTCGTCGCGGTAGCTTGATCGTGCCCGTCAGTAGCGATGACAGCGTGCGACCAGGTCAAGCGTTCTTGCCGATGCACTGGGGTGATCGCTTTCTCAAGGGTGGCGTTAACGTACTGACGCAACCCGCGTTCGACCCGCTGTCCAAGCAGCCGGAGCTCAAGCACACCGGCGTGCGCATCGAGGCCGTGACGTTGCCGTGGCAACTGTTCGCACTGGTCGAAGGTGACGTACAAACCCATCTCGAAGCCCTGCGCCCGCTGTGCGAAAGCTTTGCTTACGCCAGCCTCAGCCTGGCTGGTCGCGAGCGTCCTGCTTTGCTGATCCGCGCTGCAAGCGCCCAGGCGCCGGACAATCAATTACTCACACAGATCGACCAGCTACTTGGCCTGAATGAGGGCCCGGTACTGTCCTATGACGACCCACGTCGCTCTATTGGCAAACGGGTACGCATCGAAAATGGCCGGATCACCGCCATCCGCCTGGCAGGGGAAACCATCGCCCAGCATTGGCTGCAGAGCCTGTGGCTGGAAGGCCGCGCCGATGAACAACTGCGCCGCTGGCTTCTGGCGCCGATCAGCACCCCACCCGGTAACGCAGCGGCCACGCCTCACAGCAGCAAAACTTTGTGCAACTGCATGAATGTCAGCGAAAGCGCCGTGCTGGCCGGAATTGGTCGCGGGCTTGATCTGATTGAACTGAAAACACAACTGGGCTGCGGCAGCCAATGTGGCTCCTGTGTACCGGAAATCAAACGATTGCTGGCGGCCAACCCGCTGCCAATGGCAATCAGCTAATGAGGGCTGCAGCATGAGCGCAAAAATCTGGCTGGTGGGCGCAGGCCCTGGTGACCCTGAACTGCTTACGCTCAAGGCCGTACGGGCCTTGCACGAAGCCCAGGTGGTGTTGATCGATGACCTGGTCAATATTGCAATACTGGAACACTGCCCTACAGCTCGAGTGATCGCCGTCGGTAAGCGCGGCGGCTGTCGCTCGACACCTCAGGCCTTCATCCATCGACTCATGCTGCGTTACGCCCGCCAAGGCAAGTGCGTGGTACGGCTTAAAGGTGGCGACCCGTGCATCTTCGGACGCGGTGGCGAAGAAGCCGAGTGGCTGAGGGCGAAAGGGGTGGAGGTCGAACTGGTCAACGGCATCACTGCCGGACTGGCCGGGGCAACTCAGTGCGGTATTTCGCTGACCTTGCGCGGTGTCAGTCGTGGCGTGACCCTGGTCACTGCTCACACGCAGGACGACAGCAGCCTTAATTGGCCAGCGCTGGCACAAAGTGGCACGACACTGGTGGTCTATATGGGCGTCGCCAAACTATCAGAAATACGCGACAACCTGCTCGCGGGCGGCTTGGCTGCGAACACGCCTGTGGCCATGATCGAAAACGCGTCTCTGCCCCATCAACGCGAATGCCGCAGCACGCTGACTGACATGCAGCTGGACGCTGTCGCCTTCGAACTGAAAAGCCCGGCGATTCTGGTGATCGGAGAAGTGGCAGCCCGTGCGCAGGATGTATCAGGGGCTTCAACTACAGCGAATCAAGGCCTGGCGGCAGCCAACGTGTTGGCGAGCGGCTGATTAGTCTGACCTGATAGCTAACTAAAACCTCAAATCGCAGACAAAGAAAAGCCCGGCCTAAGCCGGGCTTTTCTTGAGGCGCGGGCTAATTACTTAGCTTTGGCTTCTACTTCAGCTTCTACGCGACGGTTTACAGCGCGACCAGCGTCAGTTGCGTTATCAGCAACTGGACGGGTTTCGCCGTAGCCAACCGAATTCACGCGGCTAGCGCCAACACCGTACTGGTTAACCAGAACCTGTTTGACAGCGCTTGCACGCTTCTCAGACAGTTTTTGGTTGTAAGCGTCAGGACCGACGGAGTCAGTGTGACCTTCAACAGTGGTGGTGGTCTGTGGGTACTGCTTCATGAAGTCAGCGAGGTTCTTGATGTCGCTGTAGCTGTTAGGCTTAACAACGGCTTTGTTGAAGTCGAACTTGACGTCCAATTCAACACGAACCACTTCAGCTACTGCTGGGCAGCCATCAGCATCAACAGTTACGTTGGCTGGTGTGTTCGGGCACTTGTCGACGTTGTCGCAAACACCGTCGTTGTCGCTGTCGGTGCAGACGTCAGCTACTGGAGCTGGAGCTGCTTCAACGGCTTTCTTGCTGCCGCCGCCGAAGTTCACACCGATACCGACGCTTGGAGCCCACTCGGTGTCGCCTTGGTCGATGTTGTACTGAGCTTCAACACCAGCACGGGCGTAGAAGTTTTCAGTGAAGTACAGTTTCGCGCCGCCGCCAACGTTAGCGAAGGTGGAACGGTTACGACCGCCACCGCCATTCTGGCCAATGCTTTGGTCAGAGAAACCGGCAGAAACGTACGGACGCAACATGTCGCCCGGAGCGTTGAAGTGGTACAGAGCGTCCAGAGCAGTGTCTGCGCCCTTGACGTTGCGGCCGTCATCGGAGCGAACGTTGTGGATTTCGTCGTAGCCCAGACGCAATTCAACGTCGTCGGTCAGGAAGTAGCCAATCGAACCGCCGAACAGGTTGCCATTGTTCTTGAAATCGCGATCGCTGTCGTACTGTTGTTTTTTGGCGAAGCCTTCCACCTCGACAGCGCCTTGGCCTTGCGCCAATACGCCGAATGAAGTCAAGGCAACAATAGAACCAATGGCAAAGCCCAAGGTGTTTTTCAGTTTCATCCGTTAAATCCCCATCTGGTGATTGTTAAGCAATCCTTCGTACCGAAGGAGAACTCGTCGGCAAGTCTATCAGAACTTGCCAGCACGTTAGAGTTATTTGCTCCGAGTTAAGTTTCGGTAACACCTGCAAATTTCTCACGTAATTTATCAAGCGCGCGTTTATAGCGCATTTTTGTGGCACTCAAGCCCATGTGCATGATATCCGCGATCTCCTGAAATTCCAGCTCTGCGACAAAACGTAGCACCAGAATTTCCCGATCAATCGGGTTCACATACACAAGCCAACGATCAAGACCGCCCCGCTCTTCAGGAGTAGGCGCCTTCTCTTCGGTCGCCTCCTCAAGTGGGTCCAGGCTTAACGCGTCCATCAAGCGACGCTTTCGCCGTTCCTTTCGGTACTGCGTAATGCATTCGTTGTAAGTGATGCTGTAGAGCCAGGTCTTGAACTTCGATTTACCTTCGAAATTTTTCAGCCCGTACAACACCTTAAGCATCACTTCCTGACAGACATCGTCAGCATCGCGATCGTTCCCTAAATAACGTGCACACACGTTAAAAAGGGTCCTTTGGTAGCGCCGCATCAACTCTTCGTATGCGCGCGTCACATGAAACAGCTCGACGTGCGCCCGCGCCACCAACTCCTCATCGGAGAGCTCGCGGGGGTCGTAGCGCATGGACAGCGATTGGGGTTTATTCAAAACAAGTCGTGCCGACAGTCAGGTCAATGTCCGCCACTGCCGATGTTTCCGGCAATTTGGTGGCGGCATACATTAGCAGGATTCGCCGGGTTAGCGGCTGCTCACTCGCTGCTCGAGGAGGATTCGGTTGGACAATGACACCAACTCTCCCTCATCGGTCAGCAAGGTTGTTTTCACCGTGCCAATTTCTTCGATCTGACCTTCGACCTCGCCCACGCGCACTTGTTGCCCAACCTGATACAACTCCCGCACATAAATTCCCGCCAGAATCTGTCCGGCGATTTCACGACTTCCCAGCCCCATTGCCAACGCAACGGCCAGACCAACGGTAATCAAACCGATCACAATCACGTGGTTAAGCAGGTCTGTTTTGACCTCTAACTGGCTGATTGCGACTGAAATACTGATGATAATGACCAGTCCTTGAGCGATGCGCCCAAGGCCAGCGGAATAGTCGAGCCCTACGCCTTCAGCAGCGCCGCGCACCAGGCCATTGGCCAATTGCGCCAGCAGTACGCCCACAAGCAGCACCAATGCCGCACCAAATACCTTCGGCAGGTACAGGGCCAACATGTCGAGGGTCGCGGACACGCGCTCCAATCCGAGGGATTCAGCGGCCGACACAAGAAAAATCAGTAACACGAACCAATAGACGATTTTGCCGACCAGGGTCGAAATCGGTACCTGAACACCCGCCCGTGCAATCAACTTGGTCAACCCGGTGCCGCCCATGAGGCGATCCAGACCCAGCTTGGCGAGCAATTTAGACAGCAGTGTGTCGAGTAATTTGGCAACGACAAAGCCCAGCAGCACCACAATGAGCGCGCCGAACAGGTTCGGAATGAAGTTTGCAACTTTGGTCCACAACACAGTCATTGCGGTCACAAGGCTCTGCGTCCAGAGATTCAATTCCATGTTCAATCAGCCTTATCAGCAGGGCGAGCAGAGGAAAGCGTGTTACGCGAAACAGGTGCTATATGCGCCGAACCGTTGTTCAGGCCGATCATCAATGCTTGCGACCAGCGGCCGAGCAAGCTGAACAAATCCCCCGCACCGACCTGGCGGTTGGCGGTTTTCAAAACACGGCCCAAGCAAGCATCGTCATCCCGACTGGAGGATGAAGAATTGAGCATGTCGCGCAGTGATTGTTCGAACGGATCGTGCATAGGTAACCTCACGCAATGTCACTGAAAGACGCGACAAGAATCGACCGAGTCACAAATGAGCCTTTTGCCAGCGAAAGAATCGGCTCAATCAAACCCAACGTAAACGACGGAACAACAACCACTGGCCAACCGCCACGGCAGCCATTATCAAGCAAGCAATCAGAAACCCGTAAGGGCTGCCAGAACCCGGTATGCCCCCCACGTTGACACCCAGCAAACCGGTCAGGAAGCTCATCGGCAAGAAAATCCCGGTGATAATACCGAAGCGATACATCACCCGATTCATCCCCTCGCGCATGCGCCGGTCCTCGGATTCAAGGACCAGACCGACACGCTCGCGGGTCAATTCCAGCTCTTCCAGGTAGCGGGTCAAGCTGTTGTTAAGTTCATTCCAGTAACTCGCATCGTCATCGGCAAACCAAGGCAATTTGTTGCGGGTCAATTGCGCGTAAATCTCGCGTTGCGGCGCCAAAAAACGGCGCAAGCCGGCTGCACGTCGACGGATATGCAACATGTCGCCATGATCAGAAGCGTACCGCTCGTCGGCATCTATCTTTTCTTCCTCTTCATCGACCAGTTCCGTCAGTTCACCGACCAGTGTCTGGACCTTGTCAGTGAGGTATTGAGCGAGATAAAGGATCAATTCAGAGGCGGTTTTCGGACCATTGCCTTGATTCAGGTGTTCGATCAGTTCATCGGTGGCGCGCAAGGGACGCAAGCGCAGGGAGATAACCTGCTGCGCCGCGGCAAAGATGCGTACCGACACCATGTCCTCAGGCTCGGCACCAGGATTGAGGTTGACCCCGCGCAGAAACAGCAGCACCTCGGCATTTGGCAATGGCACCAAACGCGGCCGCGTGTTCTCTTCAAGCAGCAGATCACAGCTGAACTCGCTCAGCCCGCTGGAGGAGCGCAACCAGGTCTGGGTTTGCGGATGACCGCGATCCCAATGCAGCCAGACACTTTCGTCTGGCTGCAATTGAAGGTCATCCAGTTCGGTTCGAGCGATGAAACGCGCCCCGCCTTTACCATCCAGCACCAGGGCATGTACCAGCCCCCATTGCGCGTTTGCTTCGTCGAACATTCGGTGTCCTGTTTATTCCGGCATCTTCAAAGGGCTTGGGGAGATGATGACGCCATTATTGTCAGCGTATACGTACTCGCCCGGACGGAAGGTCACACCCGCGAATGTCACCGCCACGTTAAGGTCGCCGATACCGCGCTTGTCGGTTTTCATTGGGTGGCTGGCCAGTGCCTGCACGCCCAGATCGGTTTGCGCGATGACGTCGACGTCGCGGATGCAACCGTAAATCACCAGGCCTTCCCAGCCATTCCTTGAAGCTTTTTCGGCGAGCATGTCACCCAGCAACGCCTTGCGCAGCGAGCCTCCGCCGTCGACTACCAACACTTTGCCCTTGCCGTCGAGATCGACCTGTTCTTTGACCAACGAGTTGTCCTCGAAACACTTGATGGTGACGATTTCACCACCAAAGGAATCGCGGCCACCAAAATTGCTGAACATCGGCTCAACGACCTGCACCAGTTCCGGGTAGGCATCGCACAAATCGGGGGTGAGGTAATGCATGGGTGAACTCCTATCATTAAAAAAAGAGGATCTCAGGTGTTACGAGCCATTCGACTGTTTCAAATCAATGGCTCTTTAGAAAAACGTCATGCTGGCGCCTATGTTAAGCCGTGGGCACGCTGGCGCGGCTAGACATCGATACCAATTCGATCACCCTCATAGGCCAGGGTAAAAAATTTCAGACCCGGGCATGACGCCTGCAAGGGACGCCCGCTGGGCAATTGGAACTCAATACCATGACGCTTGCATCGCAAGACCGTACCCACAAGAGTACCGCTGTGCAAGGGCGCGCCTTGATGCGGACAGCTGTCTTCGAGCAGCAGCGGCTGGTTATCGACCACCATCAGCAACAGATCTCGCCCAGCGACCTTGAAGGTTCGCCGGTAGCCTTCATTCAAATTAATCAGACGCTCAAGTGGCACGAACATAAATGCAGGCCCGGAAAGCGAAAGTGGCTGAAGCAGTTTAATGCGTCATAGCTTAGCCGCAACGCTACTTTAGCGAAACCGCCCGACCGCTCTGTCTCAGCGCTTCATCGCCAAACCGCGTAGTGGTTACTGCTCGGTCAGGGGCACCGATGGATCCCGCAACCAACTCGCTACCAGCGGCCAGACTTGGGTTTGTGCGCCCCTGCTGACGAGCATTTCGACATGGCCAAAATCTTCGGTAAAGCCCTGATCACGACCGAGACAGAGAAACTGACGTCGCTCGGAACCGAACTGCTCATATAGCTTACGGCAAGCCCAGACCGGGTCTTGATCATCACCCGTGGCGGCAACCGCCAGCACCGGCACTTGAACCTCGCTCAACCCCGCCCACCAATCTCGCTCGGCATCGCCGAAGCGGCGAAAAAGCCCATACCAGCGCATGCTTTCCAACGCCAACCCAATAGGCTCGTCTTCGGGTCCTCGCTTCAGCCGCGAGCCGGAGATATGCCTGAAACGCTTGAGTAACAGGCGCCCGCCCCACTCAACTGGCGGGATCTTCAACGGCCAATACGTACGGCTGATCTGACTGCCGAACAGCGCAACCGAGGCCACGCCCTCCGCGTCAAGGTAATGCCCGCCAAGCGCGGCCGCGAGCGTGATACCGCCCAGCGAGTGGCCAATCCAGTGCGGGATCTGCCCGCTTTGCTCTCGCACAAAGGCGGCAATCGCCGGCAGGTCATAGCGCGCGTAATCGGCCACACGATTGTGCCGGTACGCTTGATTGCGCGAAGACAGACCATGCCCGCGCATTTCTGGAATCCACACATCGAAGCCCGCGCGCGCCAGATACGCGCCCAGGCCAATGCCTTTGGGTGAATACCAGAAGCGGCGATTGGAGAAGCTGCCGTGCAACAGGACCACCGGAATGCCGCGTGTATCGGGCTGTTCGGCCAGTCCGAGACGGGTCACGGCCAGTTCGACACTGATGTCCGGGCTGTTGGCGGGTTTCAAACGGTACACGTCCTCGATCAGATCGCCACGGCGTTCGGCGCTGATCAAGGCCACAGGAAAGAGATTGCTGCTGCTTTGCATATTGCTCTTGCACAAAAAAGGCGGTTTCTTTGAGAAAACCGCCCAAGAAAACGCGACGAAGCGCCGACCTGCCAAAGCAGGCCGACGCTTCACTCATCACATCAGACCGGTGCCTGAGCTTCAGCCAGGAAGAACCAGGTTTCCAGCACGGAGTCAGGGTTCAACGAAACACTTTCGATGCCCTGCTCCATCAGCCACTTGGCCAGATCAGGGTGATCCGAAGGACCCTGACCGCAAATACCGATGTACTTGCCAGCCTTGTTGCACGCCTGAATGGCGTTCGACAGGAGCTTTTTGACCGCAGGGTTACGCTCGTCGAACAGGTGAGCAATGATCCCTGAGTCGCGATCCAGGCCCAGGGTCAGCTGAGTCAGGTCGTTGGAACCAATCGAGAAGCCGTCGAAGAATTCAAGGAACTCCTCGGCCAGGATCGCGTTGGAAGGCAACTCGCACATCATGATGATGCGTAAACCGTTCTCGCCACGGACCAGACCGTTAGCCGCGAGCAGATCGATGACCTGACTGGCTTCGCCCAAGGTGCGCACGAACGGCACCATGATTTCGACGTTGGTCAGGCCCATCTCATTGCGCACGCGCTTGAGGGCGCGGCATTCGAGCTCGAAACAGTCACGGAAGTTTTCGCTGATGTAACGCGAAGCGCCGCGGAAGCCCAGCATCGGGTTCTCTTCTTCCGGCTCGTACAGCTTGCCGCCGATCAGGTTGGCGTATTCGTTGGACTTGAAGTCCGACAGGCGCACGATGACTTTTTTCGGCGTGAACGCCGCTGCCAGCGTGCTGATGCCTTCAACCAGTTTTTCGACGTAGAAGCCGACCGGGTCGTCGTAGCCGGCGATGCGCTTGTCGACGCTGGCTTTAATATCTTGCGGCAGACCGGCGTAGTTAAGCAGCGCCTTGGGGTGCACGCCGATCATCCGGTTGATGATGAACTCCAGACGCGCCAGGCCGACACCGGCATTGGGCAACTGGGCAAAATCGAACGCGCGATCAGGGTTACCGACGTTCATCATGATCTTGAACGGCAGATCAGGCATGGCATCGACCGAGTTCTTCTTGATGTCGAAGCCCAGTTCGCCCTGGAAAATGTAGCCGGTATCGCCTTCAGCGCAGGAAACGGTCACGCCCTGCCCTTCTTGCAACACTTCGGTGGCGTTGCCGCAACCGACCACGGCCGGGATACCCAGTTCGCGAGCGATGATCGCCGCGTGACAGGTACGTCCACCACGGTTAGTGACGATGGCGCTGGCGCGCTTCATCACCGGCTCCCAGTCCGGGTCGGTCATGTCGGAGACCAACACATCGCCCGGCTGCACTTTGTCCATCTCGGATACATCTTTGATGATCCGTACTTTGCCAGCGCCGATGCGCTGACCGATAGCGCGACCTTCCACCAGCACAGTGCCGGTTTCCTTGAGCAGGTAGCGTTCCATGACGTTGGACGACGTACGGCTTTTCACGGTTTCAGGGCGGGCCTGAACGATGTAAAGCTTGCCATCATCGCCGTCTTTGGCCCACTCGATGTCCATCGGGCACTTGTAGTGCTGCTCGATGATCATCGCCTGCTTGGCCAGCTCGTTGACTTCGGCATCGGTCAGGCAGAAGCGCGCACGGTCAGCCGGCTCTACGTCGATAACCTTGACCGATTTACCAGCCTTGGCTTCGTCACCGTAAATCATTTTGATGGCTTTGCTGCCCAGGTTGCGGCGCAGAATCGCTGGGCGACCGGCTGCAAGGGTGTTTTTGTGGACGTAAAACTCGTCAGGGTTGACCGCGCCCTGAACCACGGTTTCACCCAGGCCATAAGCGCCGGTGATAAACACCACGTCACGGAAACCGGATTCGGTATCCAGCGTGAACATCACGCCGGCAGTGCCGGTTTCCGAGCGAACCATGCGCTGCACGCCTGCAGACAGAGCGACCAGTTTGTGATCGAAGCCCTGGTGCACACGATAGGAAATAGCGCGGTCATTGAACAGCGAGGCGAACACTTCCTTTGCAGCGCGGATGACGTTTTCGACGCCGCGAATATTAAGGAAGGTTTCTTGCTGGCCGGCGAACGATGCGTCGGGCAAGTCTTCAGCGGTGGCCGAAGAGCGCACGGCAACAGCCAGGTTCGGGTTGCCGGCCGACAGCTCGGCGAACGCCGTACGAATTTCAGCGTTGAGTTTCTCGGGAAACTCGGCCTCCATGATCCAGGCGCGGATTTGCGCACCGGTCTTGGCCAGCGCGTTGACGTCATCGACGTCAAGCGCATCAAGGGCGGCATGGATCTGATCGTTCAAACCGCTCAACTCAAGAAAATCACGATACGCTTGAGCCGTAGTGGCAAAGCCACCGGGGACCGAAACACCGGCGCCCGCGAGGTTACTGATCATCTCGCCGAGGGATGCGTTCTTGCCCCCCACGTGCTCCACATCATGGACACCGAGCTTATCGAGGGAAACTACGTACTCTACCAAGGTGATCTCTCCACTAACTGTGTTGGGAAAAGCTCAGGGCGCTGAAACATCTATTAAGAGCGGTTCCGAGCGTTTGTGGCCTGGACCTGGAAAATAAGTGAGAATGCTGGCCATCAAGGTCCGCAAGCGGGCCTATCATATCCAAGATTCGTCACCAGCTTAAGGCCCATGGCGCAAATGAAACGATCTGCTTTCTTCATCTCCGACGGCACTGGCATCACAGCCGAGACACTCGGCCAAAGCCTGTTAGCGCAGTTCGAAAACATTACGTTCAATAAGTTCACGCGACCGTACATCGATAACGTGGAAAAGGCGCGCGCCATGGTACAACAAATCAACAGCGCCGCCGATAAGGACGAACTACGACCGATCATTTTCGACACCATCGTCAACCAGGAAATTCGCGAAATCCTGGCGACCTCAAACGGCTTCATGATCGATATCTTCTCAACCTTTCTCGCCCCGCTGGAGCTGGAGCTTAGTTCACACTCCTCGTATTCAGTAGGTAAATCCCACTCTATCGGGCACAACTCCAACTACATGGAGCGGATCGAGGCGGTTAACTTCGCACTCGACAATGACGACGGCGCGCGTACGCACTACTACGACAAAGCCGATCTGATCCTGGTGGGTGTCTCGCGCTGTGGCAAGACGCCAACTTGTCTATACATGGCCATGCAATTCGGCATTCGTGCGGCCAACTACCCGCTCACCGAAGACGACATGGAGCGTTTGCAATTGCCGGCTGCGCTCAAGCAGCATCGAAACAAACTGTTCGGCCTGACCATTGACCCGGACCGACTGACGGCGATTCGCAACGAACGCAAACCCAATAGCCGCTACTCCAGCTATGCCCAATGCGAGTTCGAAGTCCGCGAAGTAGAAAGCCTCTTCCGCCGCGAAAACATCCCGCACATCAACTCCACGCACTTTTCGGTTGAAGAGATCTCAGCGAAAATCCTCGTAGAAAAAGGCGTCGAGCGACGGTTCAAATAACAGGCCCATAGCGCCAGGCGGTCTCCTGTGGGATACCGCTAGATCACGAACAAATCAACAAACCGGTTAACGGACGTAGCCTCCAGCTTTGCCTGATCCTTGCACAGGGCGAAAATTTCACTGGTGCGCTGGGCGGTGAATTTGGTTGCCAGGTTGGCCTTGAACTTGTCTTCGAGCAACGGAATACCTTCGACGCGACGACGACGGTGACCAATCGGGTACTCGACCACAACCTGCTCAGTGCTGGAACCGTCCGTGAAGAACACTTGAATCGCATTGGCGATGGAGCGCTTGTCAGCCTCCAGGTATTCACGGGTATAGCGTGCATCTTCCACAATCACCATCTTCTCGCGCAGCTCGTCGATGATCGGATGAGCGGCGTGGAAGTCGTCTTCGTACTGCTCGGCAACCAGGTTGCCAAACGCCAGCGGCACCGCCGTCATGTATTGAATGCAGTGATCGCGATCTGCCGCGTTAGCCAGTTTGCCTTGCTTGGAAATGATCCGGATAGCCGACTCGTGGGTCGTGATGACGATTTTCTCGATCTCGTGCAGACGATCCTTGACCTGCGGATGCAGGGTTACAGCGGCTTCACACGCAGTTTGCGCGTGGAACTCGGCAGGGAAGCTGATTTTGAACAGCACGTTTTCCATCACGTAAGTGCCGTATGGCTGGGACAAGGCGAATTCGCGCTTGCCCTCTGGCTTGAGCGCCAGGTCCTTGTTGGTGTGACTGAACAACACATCGTAGAAGCCCCACTGCGGCGCACTCAGCACCCCGGGAATACCCATCTCGCCGCGCATGGCGATATCGGCCAGACGCACGCCACGGCTTGAGGCATCCCCCGCCGCCCAGGACTTACGAGAGCCTGCGTTAGGTGCGTGACGATACGTGCGCAGCGCCTGACCATCAACGAACGCATGGGACAGCGCGGCCAGCACCTGCTCGCGATTTGCGCCCATCAGCTTGGCGGTGACGGCAGTCGACGCCACTTTCACCAACAACACGTGGTCAAGACCGACGCGATTGAAAGAGTTCTCCAGCGCAATAATACCCTGGATTTCATGAGCCATGATCATCGCTTCAAGCACGGCTCGCACGGTCAACGGAGCATCGCCGCTGGCAACGCGCTTTTGCGACAGATGGTCCGCCACGGCGAGAATGCCGCCGAGATTATCAGACGGGTGCCCCCATTCAGCGGCCAGCCAGGTGTCGTTGTAATCAAGCCAGCGCACGATGCAACCAATGTCCCAAGCCGCTTTTACCGGGTCCAGACTGAAACGGGTACCAGGAACACGCGCACCGAACGGCACTACAGTCCCCTCGACGATTGGGCCAAGGTGCTTGGTGCACTCAGGGAATCGCAACGCCAACAGGCCACAGCCCAAGGTATCCATCAGGCAGTTGCGCGCAGTGTCCAGCGCTTCTCTGGACTCAATCTTGAAATTCAGAACGTAGTCCGCGATATCTTGCAAGACCTTGTCGTAGTCCGGGCGATTGTTCAGATCAACGTTGGCACTCATGGTGTTTTCGACGCTCTCTATAAATAGGAGGATTGATTAACGCTGCTCAACAGGTACAAAACGGCGCTGCACGACGGCCCACTGAATAGGTCGCAACACGCTCTCGGGCAGGGTCTCGCAATCGTCTCACGCGAGACTCGCCGCCTCGATCAAAATCACTACATTGTCAACATCTATCGCTTAGAAACTAGCCAAAAAGGCCAGTTCAGTCAATTAAAAATACAATATTGTCGACAATCGTCTAATGAGCACTGCGTGTGGCGCGTCGTAGACAAGGACTTCTCCCACAGCGTTTGACGGATGCGCACTATGCTCACGGCGCAAAACCTTCATGCTAGAATGCCGCGCGCCTCTGTCGACTGGAACCGGTACCAATACCCGTCTACCTGTATGTCAGGCGCACGAGGAAGCTTGCGTGCTACGTGAAAACCGCCCTTGCCCCGAAGATCGTCCTTTCACCGCGCCAGGATTTATGAGACTCAAGCCCTTCCCCACATTATTCTGTTTGTTCCTTTTACCCGGTGTAAACGCTGCGGCTGACAAGACTGTGTATGGCCTTAACGAATACGCCACACTCTCCGACATCGATCTGCAAGTCGCGGCAAAACTCGACACCGGCGCAAAAACTGCCTCCCTCAGCGCCCGCGACATCAAGCGTTTCAAACGCAATGGCGAAACCTGGGTGCGCTTCTATCTGGCCATCGACGATGCCCACGCCCACCCGATCGAGCGACCGCTGGCCCGGGTCAGCAAGATCAAGCGCCGCGCCGGCGATTACGACCCTGACGATGAAAAAAAGTACACCGCGCGCCCGGTTATCAACCTGGATGTGTGCATGGGGACGGCTATTCGCAGCATCGAAGTGAACTTGACTGACCGAAGTGCATTCCAATACCCGCTTTTGATAGGCTCCGAAGCACTCAAACGCTTTGATGCGCTGGTCGATCCGAGTCTTAAATACGCAGCGGGCAAGCCTGCCTGCGCCACCGACGCTCATACCGCAGAGTAATACCCATGCGCTCGATTACCCTCCATCTGAAAATCCTGATTACTGTCCTGGTGACACTGGGGATCGCGATCACGGCTTATCAGATTTTCGTTCTCGGCATTCCGGTGACCGAGGATGAAACGGACGACTTGTGGAACATCGACGCCAAAGTCGAGTTCGTCGCCAACACCAAAGACCCGGTCAAGATCCAGATGTTCGTGCCGCCCCTGAGCCACGACTACGTCAGCCTCAACGAGAGCTTCATCTCCAACAATTACGGTGTCAGCGTCAACCGCGTCGACGGCAACCGCAAAGTCACCTGGTCGGCCCGACGCGCCACTGGTAATCAGACACTTTACTACCGCCTGGTATTGACCAAACGCTACAGCGGCGACAAACCCAAGATCAAAGGCTCGGTTTTCCGTGACAGCATCGCCATCGAAGGCCCGGAAAAAATTGCCGCCGAAGCCCTGCTTGAACCTATCCGCCAGCACTCGGCGGATATCGAAACCTTTGTCACCGAAGCCATCAAGCGCGTCAATAACCTCAGCGACGACAACGTAAAGCTGCTGCTGGCGGGTGACACATCGACCTCGAACAAGGCTCGAATCACTGAGTTATTGCTGTCCATTGCCCACGTGCCGGTCGAAAAACTGCACACCATACGCCTGACGACCGATCAACCTCAGACCCCCGAGTTGTGGCTGCGCAGCTTCAACGGCAAAGACTGGTTGTACTTCAACCCGGACAACGGCGAACAAGGTCTGCCGACAGATCGGCTGACGTGGTGGATCGGCGATGAGAACCTGGTCAGCGTCGAAGGCGGAAAAAAAGCCACGGTCAACTTCACCCTCAACAACAGTGAAATGAACGCGATCCGCCTGGCCAAGCTGACCGATGCAAACACTGACGATCACTTCCTCGGCTACTCGCTATACGGGCTGCCGCTACAAACCCAGCAGACGTTCATGATCATGGTCATGATCCCGATTGGCGTGCTGGTGATCCTGATCTTGCGCAACCTTGTCGGCCTGGAGACCCTCGGCACCTTCACCCCGGTGCTGATCGCCCTGGCGTTCCGAGAGACACAGTTGGGCTTTGGTATCGTGCTGTTTACGATCATCACCGCGCTCGGCCTGTCATTGCGCTCCTATCTTGAGCATTTGAAACTGCAAATGCTGCCGAGATTGTCGGTGGTGCTGACCTTTGTCGTGGTGCTGATCGCGGCCATCAGCCTGTTCAGCCACAAGCTCGGCCTTGAGCGTGGCTTGTCGGTGGCGCTGTTCCCGATGGTGATTCTGACCATGACCATCGAGCGCCTGTCGATCACCTGGGAAGAGCGTGGCAGCGGCCATGCAATGAAAGTCGCCATCGGTACACTGTTCGCCGCCTCCCTGGCGCACCTGATCATGAGCGTGCCAGAGCTGACCTACTTCGTCTTCACCTTCCCTGCCGTACTGTTGATTCTGGTGGGCTTCATGCTGGCGATGGGACGTTATCGCGGCTACCGCCTGACCGAGCTGATGCGCTTCAAGGCGTTCCTTAAGGACGAGACGAAATGATCGGCTTCTGGAAGACCTGGAAGGCCCTGGAAGCCAAGGGCATCATGGGTATCAACCGGCGCAACGCGGATTACGTGCTCAAGTACAACAAGCGCAGTCTGTACCCGATCGTCGATGACAAGATCATTACCAAAGAACGGGCGATCATGGCCGGCATCCATGTGCCGGAGATGTACGGGGTCATTTCCACCGAGAAGGAAATCGACAAACTCGACGAGATCATCGGCGGGCGCAACGACTTCGTGATCAAGCCCGCCCAAGGCGCGGGTGGCGACGGTATTCTGGTGATTGCTGACCGCTTCGAAGACCGGTTTCGCACGGTTTCGGGCAGAATCATCAGCCACGAAGAAATCGAACATCAGGTGTCCAGCATCCTTACCGGCCTGTATTCACTGGGCGGGCACCGTGATCGTGCACTGATCGAGTACCGGGTCACACCGGACCAGATCTTCAAGAGCATCAGCTATGAAGGCGTGCCCGACATCCGCGTCATCGTGCTGATGGGCTACCCGATCATGGCCATGCTGCGCTTGCCGACGCGTCAGTCAAATGGCAAGGCCAACCTGCACCAGGGCGCCATCGGCGTGGGTGTCGACCTCGCCACCGGCCTGACATTACGCGGCACCTGGCAGAACACCATCATCAGCAAACACCCGGACACCACCAATTCCGTGGATGGCGTGCAGCTACCGAACTGGGACGGCTTCATG
The DNA here is from genome assembly GCF_056680355.1 of Pseudomonas sp. ASL8. Classification (NCBI taxonomy): domain Bacteria; kingdom Pseudomonadati; phylum Pseudomonadota; class Gammaproteobacteria; order Pseudomonadales; family Pseudomonadaceae; genus Pseudomonas; species Pseudomonas sp. ASL8. Next base: position 5,045,410 of record NZ_CM155278.1, read on the forward strand.
AAACTCGCCGCGGGCTGTTACGAGCTGTGCGGACTGGGTTACATCGGCGTCGACATGGTCCTGGATCAGGACAAAGGCCCGCTGATTCTCGAGCTCAACGCCCGCCCGGGCCTGAATATTCAGATCGCCAACGACTGCGGTCTGACCCACCGGGCCCATGCCGTCGAAGCTCGCCTTGAGCAGTTGGCGCTGAATGGCGAGCAGGAAACCGTGGAAGAGCGGGTGCGCTTCGTGCAGGAACTGTTTGGTTTAAAATAATTGTTGCTCCCCGCCCCTCCGCACAATGCCCCTGTCGAGACGCCAATCCGAGAACTGCCGTCCCGGTGCTGTACCGAGCAAACTCGAGCCATACAGAATCTGCCCCCCCCTACAAAGCTAATCGGTAGAGAACACAACGTGCAGCGTTGGAAAATTCGAGCTGTCCGGCCAGGTAATCCCGGAATCGAAACTCACATACACCAAGACCGAGAACCCTTGATCAGGGATCAGATCCCCAAGCCACGATTTTGATACCGTCAGATTGTCTGTCCCACCGACACCTGCAACCAACTCCTGGGCCGCGAGCGGGCGCTTATGGACTGCAACCCATTCACGCCCCCCCATAATCGTATGCCCCCACACCCTGATCCAGATATGCTGGTCCCTCGTCATCAAGGGCCAGGGTTTCAGCGTCAGCTTCAGGCCTTCGGAGGGGATATCCCGCCAGTTCACCACTGCTTGCCCATTTTGGTAGATGACGTGGCTGCATTGAGTGATCGGAAGTACCCCAGGATCGAGCGTTGTTATTTTTAGTTGACGAATCTCGGACCGTAACGTCCCCTCGGGACCCACAACGTCGTAGTACACCGACAGCGCCTTGCCGATGTGTCGCGCAACATATTCTTTTGGAATGTAATAGCGACGCGCACCGGCGACGATGGGTGTCGCCGTTCGAAAAGCCCCCAAACTGCCTGGCTCGCCCCACTGCACCCATAGCTGCTCGTTCGGCTTGATGACCACCGTATCCGCTATCACCACCGTCGCGCCTTCCTCTGCATCGAACGGGTCCAGCACCACCTCCTGTCCAGTGCCCGTCGCGCCGTCGACAACAGGCCAGGGCAGGTCACGCGGAGGGGGAACGGCCTCCACGTTAGCGGGGCGCGAGTGCCCGCTGTTATTACCCGCCCGATCCTCTACCTTATAATGCACAAATCGATCACCCTCACCACGCTCACGAATCATTTTGCCTTCAAACGTGAGAAGTAACGGCTTCAAGGTATCGGCTTGGGTCAATGTTCTTGAACCGACCCATTCGTCAGTGTAGAGCTTCTGATCCCAGTACCAGCTCAGGGTATCGCCTGCCCAAACCCTGTTGTAAGTGGGCACTTCAGCCAGGACTTTGTCGCCGTGCGTCTCAAGGTAGTGGGCCGTTACCCCGCCGCTGACGACCTCTTTATCAAACAACAATCGCCCCTGATCACCGCCAAGGGCGGGGGAAGAGGCGATGGTGAGCACCAGCGGGTCAGAAGAGGCTAAGCCGCCGTTGAACGTCATTACTTCGTAGTGCAGACGATGCGTGCCTGCTGCGCTCAAATACCGTGGCTCAACCATCAAGAAAAGCTCGCCAGGCAGAACGGGCTTGGTCCAGGTTTTTTCAGCGACCTTTACGTCATTCCAATACAGGTAAAGATGTTCCGGCTCATCGGGCGCCGGTTCCGAGTTCAACCACATGGGAACATCAACGCGCAGGGGGTCTTGCAGTGCGCTGGCGGGCAACAGGTTTTCTTGCCCGCCGGGAATATTGCCAAGGATGGCCCCCACACTCGGGAGCTTAAGGGCCTTATCGTCGCCTCGATTATCGGAACTGTGCATTACCTGCTCTCCTTGAATAAACAGAAGGCCGTCATGGCCCTCCATGACGCAGTCAGTTACCAGCTATAACGAACCCCGACGTTGGCACCCCAAGGCTGTTCAATGTTGTCGCCATTGCTGTAATCAAAATCGGCATGCACTTGCAACCGGTCGGCCAACGACACGGCAATACCCGTGCCCAACTCACCTCGCGAGCCAGACAGGTCATTATTGAAAACATTGTCATTGACGTGCACTTTGTTAGTGTCGGCAAACTCATGAACGTAGGCGATACGCACATAGGGCTGGATCACCTGACCGTTCCCCATGTTGAAGTTACGCCCAGCGGTGGAGCCCAACTTACCCAGCAGGGAGCCCGTGCGGTCACCTTGCCCGGACAAACCATTGTCGAGGTTGTAATCCTTGCCTTGAATGATCACCCCGGACAATTGGGTATAAGGTTCGATGAAGTAGTCGTTATCAAGCGTGATATGCCGACCGAACTCCAGCGATGCACCCACGCCATTATTATCGTAATCGCCCTTTGCACGATGACCATCGCTCAACGCCACGCTGGACTCATTTTGGAAACGGTTGAACTTGAGTACGCCATCGAAGTAATAACCGCTCTGTTCATCGAGCCAAGTGGTGTAGGTACCCACATAATAACTGTCGACCGTACCGGATGTGCCGCGCTGTAAATCCAGATCGGACTTGCTGTATCCGCCCATCAAACCCGCCAGCCACTGGCCGTCACCCACCGGCAACGGTGCATCTGCACCGAAGGAAATCCCCTGCTGAGTCTGCTGATAACCTGTTCCGGAAACCGCAGATACATTGTATTTATTACCGTAGGCACGTATCCAGCCGCCCGTCTTGCCAGCATCCATGCGCACTTCGCCCATGCGGCTGCGCAGTGTGCTGAGTTCGCCGTACCAGACGGTGGGTGCGGCATTGAACAATGCCAACACCGAACGCGCGCCGGGGCTGATAGCCCGAGTTTGCGTATTGAGGTACCAATCATCGCCACGCTGTGTCAGCCCGTAGGAAAATGTGCCCAGATCGACCGGGCCGTTGAGCAATGAAAACTGGGCATCGCCACCGGCGATATGCACTACATGAAGCCTGTTGTCGGTCAGCGGGTCATTGCCGCTGCTGCCGATCAGCAGGTTATGGTTGCCCGACGCGGTGCCGGTAACGTTCAAAAAATCAGCCTGACCCGTGGCAAAATTGGCATCCATCACAAACGTACCGCTGCCAGACAAGGTGCCCACTGACAGGGTGTGAAAAGCCGTCGGATCGCCAAATTTGATCGAACCACCATTCATCGACACGTCGGCTACCGAGCCATCACCAATCATTACCCATTGGGCGTTACTGTTTACGCTCAGGCTGGCCACGCTCTCCAGCCGTCCGGTCAAGACCGACTGATTATTGAGCACAACATTCGCCGTGCTGCCAGCCTCGGCGGTCACGTCACCCAGCATAGTGCTTTGGTCAAGAGTGACCTTGGCCGTGCTGTTGCCGGTTAGCTGGATATTACCGGTCAGCGCGCTGTTGTTAACGGCCATCTTTGCTACGCCACCGCGTTGCACATCCAGCATGACGCCATTACTACCTGTCAGGCTCGAACCGTTGCCCACCGTGATATTCGCGACTGCTCCGAGCCCTGCGGCATCACCCCGTACAACAATGGCCGAGCCGTTCTGGCCCACGACCTTGGTGTCGTCCAGCGTCACCGTGCTGGCAGGGGTGCTCGCGGAGACAGAGCGCAAGCTCATACCGTTGGTGCCGCCAATAATCGTACTCGATGTGGCCTTGAGCGTAGCGCCAAACACTTGTATGCCCGTACTGATTTCATTGGTGCCTGTGACCTGAGTGTCATGCAACGTCAGAGAGTTGCCTTCACCGATCAACGCACCCGATACGCCCCCCATGATATTGCTACCGCTCACGTCTGCCGAAGCGGCTTTCAAACCACCGGAATTTAAACGTAACCCCGTACCGGTACCGCTGACGCTGCCGCCGACAATAGTGGCCTTACTCCCGGTCAGCGTTACGCCAAAGGCACCGGTTGCCGTGACAACAGAGTGATTGAGATAAATGGTCGAATCCAACGCACTGATAGCGTAGGTGTTCGCGCCGTTGGCGGTCAGGATGGCACCTGCACTCACCTCATAACTGTCAACGGCGTAAGAGCTGTCGATGGTTCTATCGCCGGTAATCGGTGTCGCCAGCCCCTGTGAACTCATCACCATAAACGGCGCAATAGACATCATCTTCAGCGCGCGCGCCAGCGGTGCGTAAGTATATTGAATGGATCGTGGCATTCTTGATCATCCTTGGAGTTGATGATTGACGTCGAAAAAGTCCAGCCCGATAAAAATTACCCAGGTCGAACTGCAGCGGCGGAGAGCCTACATTTTAATGTCCCTAATAAATGTAGGAATATTCCTACATTTAAGTAGGAATATTCTGCCGCCGCTTTATTGCGCCGTATCAGTCCCAACACCACACCGGAAACGCTTCAAGAAAGTTCGCAGACACCGCTTCCATCAAACATGCCAACAACCGCTTGTTCTGTTTCCGAGACGACGTCTACCCCGTTCAGTTTGAACTCATACCTTGTCCGACCAAGACCCGCTGAACCACCGACAAGATAGATGGGTGCAATATGGTCACTGTAGGGCTGAACCCTCCAGATAAAACCTTTGACAGTCTCCGCGGTGAGTTCGATCTCTTCTGTTTTAACCGCGTCAGTAATCAACACTCCTCCGGTTCGCTTCGAATACGGTTCCCAAATCAGGGTCACCTTATCACCCGCCTTCAAATGGACAGACAGGTCGGGGACTTGTACCCGTATGGCATGATCTGGCCCATTCAATGAGCTGCAATTGAGATAACCGTTGCCAGGATTACGATCCGGGTACGTGGGCGCGTCCGGAGTGATAACGACGGCAGTGACATCGACAACGGTCGTTTTCGACTGTTGTTCATTGGTGGAATCCGGACTGCCGATGCGGTAATGCACCGACACAGGTTTATTGCCGGCGCGGAGGATGTATGACCATGGAATGGTAACTTTCCTAAACTCGGCCGGGGAATCGCCAGAAACAATGGTATAGGTCGCCTCGCCGATCAGCTCTCCATCCCAATAAAATTCAATGTATTCGCCCTCGTTCAAAGGGCCATACAAAACAAATTCGAGGTCAGCAGGTTGATCTTTGTCGGCCACTGTCAGTTGGCCGGGGGTATTTGACACTCTGCCTCTAACGACGGCCACGGGAAGGTCTGTGTTAACCGGATTTGGCCAATCAGGATCAGGGTTAGGCCTTGCCGGGCCTGTCACTGAAAAATCGACGCCGACTGTCGTCTCTGGTGTTTGCGCACTGGGCTGAGTGCCGCGCATTACTCGATAGCTGACATTCGTGGTTAACGCGCCGCTGGCTGAACCATATTCAGCCCGGAGTATTTGTGCAGGTACTGAGATCTCCAAAGGGAATACAGGAGAAGCTCCGACCGGATAAAGCGCTACCTCTGTCGTTCCCCACGTGAGTTCAATCTGGTCGTCTCCACCCACATGGAAGCCGGTAAACGCAGGTATCTGCACCCTCACATTCGCGATCGCATCATTGAGATCAATCAGGCCATCGTCGTCTGCAAAGGGCACTACCGGATCTTGCAGGTCGAGCGGTATAGGGCCGAGCGCAACGCTCGTGGGGGTGAGTGTCTTTGGATAACGGCTCCGGTTGCCAGCCTTATCGTGCAACGAATAAAAGGCGACTACAGCGCCATCACCCTTTTCCTTGATATAGTCCGCTGGAAAAATGACCTCTTGGTCGGTATTTGCCGGCCCGACCACGCGAATGGTAGCAACAGGTGACAAATCGGGATTGCTGGGCAGAGGTGACTTTTCCCACCAGAATGAAACGGTGTCCCCGTCTTGCCAGTCTGGATAGCCGGGCACGGTGCCGATGACCTGATCGCCGTTGTCCTCCAGATACCCGTCGGTAATGGTGTCCTCCGGCAATACCAAAGAAGGAGGCTCGTCGTCGCCATAAGGGGCTGTCTTGTCGCAGATCAAGGGGAGCACAACCGATAAGTTGGGAGCGCCGCCAATCCAAGACTCGAGTTTATAGCGGAGCTGATAACGGCCATCTGCCAGATGTCGCTTCGGAATTGACATCTCCTGTGGGAAATCGGCTGACGTCAGTGGTCCCGGAAAAGATGCTGTGTCGACGTCAACATAGGGTTCTAGAGTGTCATCGGGGTTTACATAAGCCCACTGCAAGGTGACATTGTCGACGTCTTCAGGGTACTCCGGCAAAACCATCCATGCCGGGATTTTTACCGCCAGATCGTCTCCAAGCACGGTCGAATCCAACGTACCGTCCGTGGCATCTATGATTCCACTTACTTCAGGCACCTTAAGATCAGCCCTGGTTTCAGCCCGGCTCTGCCAATAATTTCGGCGTGCCTCTTCTGCGTTTAGTTTTTTTTTCGAAAGTGCCATGTTGAATGCTCCCTGCAAGTCCATTTCAGCCATACCTGAGCCCATGGCTGTTCGATGCAACGCGGTAGAAAGGAGGCAACTGCAAACATACCGCGCTGCCAGGTCGGTCAAGACCTGATCGAAATTAGAACGCCGATTACATCCGCTGGATACTGTCAGAAATGACAGGTAGGCCGTCTTTCCGAGTGAATTCCGCTGAACGGTAAGGTCCTGCAGCGCCCATACGACGTCGAAACCTGCGGTTAGACGTGACGGCTTAACGGCAATAGTTTCGCCGATGCGGCACGTCTGTTTCATTTTGGCGCCGAACCCTCTGCGAGATGCCCCTAGGACACCGCTCTGTAGAGGATTACAATCCCCGCCCTCACACCGATGACCGATTTTCTGCGAATGCTGACCTGTTCCGTGTACCCGCTGCCGTACCGCGCCAACCCCGCCGAGTATTTCTCGAGAGTTCGCCATGCTCCGGGGGCCGTGCTGCTTGACAGCGGCAGGCCGATCGCCGACCGCGGGCGGTTCGATCTGCTCAGCGCATGGCCTGTAGAGCAGTTGCTGGTGCAGCCGGAGGAAACCGGCAGCGGCTTCCTCCAACGCCTGCGTCAAAGTCTCGAGCAGCTAGGCACTGCGCAACTGCCCGAAGACTGTCCACTGCCATTTGCAGGTGGGTTGATCGGCTACCTCAGTTACGATTTTGGTCGGCGTCTGGAGCCTCTGCCCGCCCACGCCATTGATGATCTGCAACTGCCTGATGCGCGCCTCGGTGTTTATGCGTGGGCGATGATCAGCGATCACCAGCAAGGCACCAGTCAATTGGTGTTCCACCCTGCATTGCCCGAAAGCGAACGGCAGCGCTTGCTCACGCTGTTTTTACACGTGCCTGCCGCTGACTCGGCGACCTTCAAACTGATCGGTGCCTTCAAGGCCGACCTGACTGAACGTGATTACCGCAGCGCGTTTATGCGCATTCAGGCCTACATCCAGTCCGGCGACTGTTATCAAGTCAATTTTGCCCAACGCTTCCAGGCCGATTGCCAAGGCGACCCCTGGGCGGCTTACTGCGCCTTGCGCAGGGCCTGTCCGACGCCCTTTTCCGGCTTCATGACCTTGCCTGACAACAACGCCCTGCTGAGCCTGTCTCCGGAACGTTTTGTGCAAGTCAGTAACCGTAAAGTGGAAACCCGCCCGATCAAAGGTACCCGCCCGCGTAGCAAGGACATGGCGCAAGACGCCGCCTATGCCGCCGAGTTGCTGAACAGCCCGAAGGACCGTGCCGAAAACCTGATGATCGTCGATTTGCTGCGAAATGATCTGGGCCGCAGTTGCAAGACTGGCTCGGTGACAGTCCCGGAACTGTTCAGCCTGGAAAGTTACCCGAACGTGCATCACTTGGTGAGCAGCGTGACGGGAGAACTGGCTGCGGATAAGGATTCGCTGGACCTGATCGCCGGCAGCTTCCCCGGAGGTTCGATCACCGGCGCGCCGAAAATTCGAGCGATGCAGATTATCGACGAGCTGGAGCCCACGCGTCGGACGCTGTACTGCGGATCATTGATGTATCTGGATGTGCGTGGAGAGATGGACAGTTCCATCGCCATTCGCAGCCTGTTGGTCAAGGATGGACGTGTTTCGTGCTGGGGCGGCGGCGGCATTGTCGCCGATTCGGAGTGCGAAGCCGAATACCAAGAGTCAATCACCAAGGTGCGAGTGCTGCTCGATACGTTGCAGGCTCTTTAAGCGTAGCGTGCTGGCCTTTGCGACCAGCGCGCTACCGGTGCAGCCTTACAGACTCAATTCACGGTTCGACGCCTTGAGGAATTCTTTCTTCAGGTCCTCGAAGGTGTGCACGGCTGGAAACTGCGGAAATTCGCGGATCACGTTTTCCGGCGCATGGAACAGAATGCCTGCGTCTGCCTCACCGAGCATGGTGGTGTCGTTGTACGAATCACCGGCCGCGATGACACGATAGTACAGACTCTTGAACGCCAGAACCGACTGACGTTTCGGGTCTTTCTGACGCAGCTGATAGCTGGCGACACGGTCCGTCTCGTCGGTGATCAGGCGATGGCAGAGCAAAGTCGGGAAGCCCAGCTGACGCATCAGTGGCTGAGAAAATTCGTAGAAGGTGTCCGACAGAATCACCACCTGGAAACGCTCGCGCAGCCAGTTGACGAATTCGATGGCGCCGTCCAGCGGGCTGAGGGTCGCGATCACTTCCTGAATATCAGAAAGCTTCAAGCCGTGCTCATCGAGAATCCGCAGACGCTGCTTCATCAGTACGTCGTAATCGGGAATATCCCGGGTGGTCGCCCTCAGCGATTCGATACCGGTTTTTTCAGCAAAGGCGATCCAGATCTCCGGGACCAGCACGCCTTCCAGGTCGAGACAGGCAATTTCCACAGAACACTCCTAGAGGGGACTTCAAAAAAGAAGCGGCACTTTAGGTCGTCTGATCAATTATTTCCAGCAGCGCAGCACCTACGCCAACCGGCAATTGCCCAAAAGATTTTGTTACTATTGCAACCATTACGAGCGCGAAGCGCCATACCTGTTAGGAAGCCGCCTGATGAGCCAACCCTTCAACGTCGCCGAACTTGCCGCGACTTACGCCAACAAATCTGCGCAGGACATCCTGAAACTGGCTTTCGAGCATTTCGGTGATGAACTGTGGATCTCATTCAGCGGTGCCGAAGATGTGGTGCTGGTGGACATGGCCTGGAAGCTGAACAAGAACGTCAAAGTGTTCAGCCTGGACACGGGGCGTCTGCACCCGGAAACCTATCGGTTCATCGAACAGACGCGTGAGCATTACAAAATTGATATCGAGCTGATTTCGCCGGATCAGCGCGTGCTCGAACCGTTCGTCAAGGAAAAGGGTCTGTTCAGTTTCTACAAGGATGGCCATAGCGAATGCTGCGGTATCCGCAAAATCCAGCCGTTGCGCCGTAAGCTGGCAGGGGTCAAGGCCTGGGCCACCGGTCAACGCCGGGACCAGAGCCCGAGTACCCGCAGCGAGGTTGCCGTCCTGGAAATCGACAGCGCCTTCTCCACCCCTGAGCGTACGCTGTACAAATTCAACCCGTTGGCGCAAATGACCAGCGAAGAGATCTGGGGTTATATCCGCATGCTGGAGTTGCCTTACAACACCTTGCATGAGCGCGGTTTCATCAGCATCGGCTGCGAGCCTTGCACGCGCCCCGTGCTGCCGAACCAGCATGAGCGCGAAGGCCGTTGGTGGTGGGAAGAGTCCACGCAGAAAGAGTGCGGACTGCACTCAGGGAACCTGATCGCCAAAGTGTAAGGCTGACACCACCTTCGCGAATCTACTCGCGAAGGGTTTGATGCGGTGTGCCACGCACACCGCCTTGATCGCAATCAGTGCACTGGCAATTCGACACCCTCGAACAACTCTTCGAGCTCTTGCTTGTTATGGCACTGGATGGCTTTGGCCATCACTTCGCGAGTCAGGTGCGGCGCGAACTTCTCGATGAAGTCGCACATAAAACCACGCAGGAAGGTACCGCGACGGAAACCGATCTTGGTGATGCTAGCTTCGAACAGTTCGCTGGCATCAAGCACCACCAGATCACTATCGAGCTTGGCGTCTACTGCCATTTTCGCCACGATACCGACACCCAGGCCCAGACGGACGTAGGTTTTTATCACGTCAGCATCGGCGGCAGTGAACACCACTTTAGGGGTCAGGCCACGGTGGCTGAACGCTTCGTCCAGCTTTGACCGACCGGTAAAACCAAAGACATAGGTCACGATAGGGTATTCGGCCAGCACTTCCAGTGTCAGCTTTGGCACCTTGGTCAGCGGATGGCCTTGCGGCACGACGACGCATCGGTTCCAGCGGTAGCACGGCATCATCACCAGATCACCGAACAACTCCAGCGCTTCAGTCGCGATAGCGAAATCCACAGTGCCATCTGCGGCCATTTCGGCGATCTGCATCGGCGAGCCCTGATGCATGTGCAGCGCGACGTCCGGGTATTGCTTGATGAAACTGCTGATCACCGGCGGCAAGGCATAACGCGCCTGGGTGTGAGTGGTCGCAATCGACAGCGTGCCTTTTTTCTCGTTGGAAAACTCTTGGGCAATCTGCTTGATGCTCTCGACTTTGCGCAGGATCTCGCCAGCGGTAGTAATGATTCTTTCACCGGCCGGCGTGACCCGGGTCAAGTGTTTGCCGCTGCGAGCAAAGACTTCGACGCCCAGTTCGTCTTCCAGCAAGCGAATCTGCTTGCTGATCCCTGGCTGTGAGGTATACAGACTCTGAGCCGTCGCGGAAACGTTGAGGTCGTGGTGCGCCACTTCCCAGATGTAGCGCAATTGTTGAAGCTTCATATGTATCCCTCAAAGCAGTAGACGCCACGGTCATCAGCGACGGTATATAACTATATTAATGGTTGAACCGATAAAGCTAGAACTTTTTATCACTTTTACAGCGCAATGGCACGCTCAATTTCAGCGATACACAGACTTATTCGCGCCCGCGATGCATGGGCACCATGTAGACCGGAACCTCCGACAACTGCAGAACCCTGGCGGCGGTGCGGCCCAGTGGCGTATCGCCTTCTGTGCCATGGCTGTGACTGCCGACGATCAACAAATCGACGGCCAGCTTTTGCGCTTGCTCGAGGATCACATTGGAAGGATCCCCCTGCATCACCCGCACCGTGCGAATCAACGCCAAGTCCTGATGACCTTCGCCTAACTCGTCTCGAAAGCCATTCAGAACGCGCTGTTCAATCGTTTCCATGACGGTGTTCAAGCCTTGGGTGCGCAATTCTTTCAACGTGTCCTCATCAAGATAGCTCTGCAAAACCGACTCGGCGAACAACCCTATGGGCTCCACCGCATGGATCACATTCAGCTCGGCATTGAAGGTTCGCGCCAGCGCCAAGGCATGTTGCAAGACATAAGGCGCATAAAGACCGAGGTCAGTGGCATACAGCATTGAACGAATCATACGACCTCCTCGATTGCCAATAGTGGCGGAGATTGACTGAGCTTAGCAGCGCCTTGACGACTGCGGCGGCCGCTATCTCACGAGGAAACAAAGGCTCACGGTTTTACTTCATTGCTGATGCCGTGCGGCACATGCCCCGTCGCGACGACATCACGCGCCTTTTCGCAATGCCCAGGCTGATCGTCAAAAAACACATCGGCGGCGAAGGCTTCAAGAAAGGCCGATTTTTCCAGACCGCCCAGAAACAGCGACTCGTCCAGGCGAATATTCCATTCCCGCAATGTACGAATCACCCTTTCATGCGCTGGCGCAGAACGCGCGGTAACCAGTGCAGTACGGATCGGGCAAGCGTCCTCGGGAAACTCGCGCTGCAACAGGTTCAGCGCGGCAAGAAAGGGCTTGAACGGGCCTCCACGTAACGGCTCGCGCGCTGACTCACGCTCACTGGCCTGAAACGCTTCCAGCCCGTCGGATTGATAGACTCGCTCGGACTCGTCGGAAAACAGCACCGCGTCGCCATCAAACGCAATGCGCAATTCGGCACTGGCCGCACGGCGTGCGCCGCCAGACAGAATCGTCGCTGCGGCAAAGCCGGCGTCCAGAGCGCTGCGCACATCCTCGGCGTGGGTCGAGAGAAACAAATGACAGCCAAACGCCGCCAGATACGGATAAGGGCTACGCCCTCCGACGAAAGCAGCACGCGTGATGTCCAAGCCATAATGCTGGATCGAGTTGAATACCCGCAGCCCCGTATCGGCGCTGTTGCGCGAAACCAGAATGACTTCAACCCGCGACGTCTCCAGCCTCGCATTCAGGCTAAGGAGTTTCTCCACCAACAGGTAGGCATCGCCCTGTTCGAGGATCTCATCCTCATGCTCGATCTGGTATTGGCGATACGCCCCTACGCCCTCAGTCTCGTACACCGCATGGCTTTCGCGCAGATCGAATAGTGCTCGCGAAGAAATCGCCAGAACCAATTTTTTACCTAGACCTGTAGCCATATATCACCCTGCCTGGCTGTGTCAGCCGTTACACGTATCGATGAAGGCCAATGCCTGGTACAACGCGCGAATCCTGGGCATCTCATGCCCGGCGCTCAGCGCTGCCGCCAATGGTTTGGCATAGATAGCTTCCAACTCCAGGGGTCGTTTTTCCAGAAAATCAAGGTACATGCTTGGCCTGTAATCCGGCATTTTTTCTGTCACGGCAAACAGATGTTCGGCGTACCCCTCGGGCAAGGCATGCCCACATGCCCGAGCCCCCTGCACCACTTCGCTCATCACTGCCTGAATCAACTCGCGGCTATTCGCGTCGCCCATTAACGGCGTGGTGCTCGCCCTCAGCAGCACGGACAGACCGTTATACGGGACATTCCAGACCAGTTTCTGCCAGCGCGCCTGAGCCAGGCTGGGCGTCGCCTGGGATTCCAGCCCGGCCTTGCGAAACAGCTCGGCCCCCTCCTCGGTGATGCTCAGCCGAGATGCCGCGTCAGTTGCCGGACCGCTGTGGTACCCGAGGTTTACCGCACCCAACGCCTGATGCGTGATAACCCCCGGCGCAGTTCGGTGGACACAGACAAAGCACAAACCACCCAACAGGTGCAGCGACGCTGGCAACAATGGCTGCAGATCGTCCTCGACGCCCAGACCATTTTGCAGCAACAGCACTTTAGCGCCGGGCGCTGCAGCCTGGGTGATGATCGGTGCAAGGTCCGCATTGCTGGTGGTTTTAGTACCGACCAGCAACCAATCGCAAGGCGGCATATCCGCAGCCGAGGAATAAGCCTGCACCGGATTCAAGGTCAGAGCGCCATGAACGGCACTGTCCAGATGCAGGCCATTGTGTGCCACCGCCGCAAACTCACTGCGCAATAGAAAATGCACATCAAAGCCGGCGCGTGACAGCATCAAACCGTAAAAACCGCCAATCGCACCGGTGCCTATAATTCCGATCCGTACCCGTATCGCTTTACTCACCCTGGCAACTCCCCGTCATGGCAACTCTTCCGCATCAATACTCAACACCCGATTCAAGCCCGCGCTGAGCTCGGACAACGTCAATCGGGCATGTAAAGCCCCATAGAATTCACCGTCACGCACCACAAACAACGCTGGCAGATGAAACACCTGATAACGCTGAACCACGCCCCCATTTTCAGCGGCGTCAATCCAGCACACACGCTCGACAGGCAGATCGAGGCGGGGCAACGCTTCCCTGGCCCAGCGACAACTGGCACACCCGACGCTGGTAAAAATGACCAGCGAGGTGCCCGGCAACGTCAGCAAACGCTGATCTACATCGAAGTCGGTCAGTTCCAATTCGTTCACAAAAGACCTCCTGAAGACTGGCTGCACACTATCCGTCCCGACGGGCCCGCTTGCAAATTCCTCTTTGAATCGCGTACGGCCTGGTCTTTTTCGACACCACATCTGTCCGCCAAAGATAGCGATCAGGCCATGCCGCCGGGATTAAAGCCGCGTTTGCCCATTGTCGAACAACCGGATAACGCGCTAAGGTTCCGGTCCCCGCTGTGCTCAATCGTGCTGGGCTCCGCCGCACGGGGATCGTTGGCGGCCAGCACCCGTGACCTGACGAGTAACACGATGGCTGATTTACCGATTGACGACCTCAACGTTGCTTCCAATGAAACCCTGATCACACCGGATCAGCTCAAGCGCGAACTCCCGCTTACAGAAGCTGCTCTGCGTACGGTGACCAAGGGCCGCGAAGTGATCCGCAACATCCTCGATGGCAAGGATCACCGCCTGTTCGTCGTGATCGGGCCGTGCTCGATCCATGACATCAAGGCTGCCCACGAATACGCCAATCGCCTCAAGGCCCTTGCCGCTGAAGTGTCGGACACCATGTACCTGGTGATGCGCGTGTATTTCGAGAAACCGCGCACAACCGTGGGCTGGAAAGGCCTGATCAATGACCCGTATATGGATGACTCGTTCAAGATTCAGGACGGCCTGCACATTGGTCGCAAGCTGCTGCTTGATCTGGCTGAGATGGGCCTGCCAGCAGCCACTGAAGCCCTTGACCCGATCTCCCCGCAGTACTTGCAGGACTTGATCAGCTGGTCGGCCATCGGCGCACGCACCACTGAATCACAAACTCACCGCGAGATGGCTTCCGGCCTGTCTTCAGCTGTTGGCTTCAAGAATGGCACTGACGGTGGTCTGACCGTTGCCATCAACGCCCTGCAGTCGGTCTCCAGCCCCCATCGCTTCCTGGGCATCAACCAGGAAGGCGGGGTGTCCATTGTCACCACCAAAGGCAACGCCTACGGTCATGTGGTATTGCGCGGCGGCAATGGCAAGCCTAACTACGACTCGGTCAGTGTCGCCGTATGCGAGCAGGCGCTGAACAAGGCCGGTATTCGCCCTAACATTATGGTCGACTGCAGCCACGCCAACTCCAACAAGGACCCGGCCCTGCAACCGCTGGTAATGGAAAACGTTGCTAACCAGATCCTCGAAGGCAACCAGTCAATCATCGGCCTGATGGTTGAAAGCAACTTGAACTGGGGCAGCCAGTCGATCCCTAAAAACCTCGAAGAGCTGCAATACGGCGTGTCCGTCACCGATGCCTGCATCGACTGGGAAAACACTGAGAAAACCCTGCGCAGCATGCATGCCAAACTCAAGGATGTGCTGCCCAAGCGCCAACGCGACTGATTGCTGCCGAGACAAAAACGCCGAGCAAATGCTCGGCGTTTTTCATTATCGTGGCGGCATCCTGATCAGATTTTTGCCGCATGTCGCTGGTGACGTTCCATGTACCGCTCAACATACGAGCAAGAAGGAATCACGGTATAGCCCATGCTGTCGGCATACGCGAGCGCCTGCTCGGTCAATGCAGCAGCGATACCTCGGCCTCGCAGGGCATTGGGCACAAACGTCCGATAGATATCCAGGGTCTGCTTACCTAGGTCCATGTAAGTCAGATAGGCACGATGGCCGTCCACATTGGTCTCGAACTGATGGCCAACATGGTCATGGTGGATGGACAACGCCTCGCTCATCACTGCTCCTCGCGGGTCTTGAAATTAGACCCCTACCTTACCGATGTTTTTCCGGCGAAGGAACCTCTACGCCACCCCTGTGCCTGTTTTCGACATCGAGAACAGCTTTGCTATTCTCCTGCACACGAGCACCTGCAAATAGTAGGCGTCATTTCGGTATTTGCTCAAGCTGTTGCAGGGGAGGCGCTAAAAAATCCGACGGTCGCTCCGACAGTTGATGTGAACATTGCCGGGGGCTGTCGATTGAGACGAGTTCGCGATGAGAAAGTCACCCCTGTACCGGCGCAAAAAAGCAAACTCATGACAGACACGGAACATGGGCCCGATGGGGAGGCGCCATATACTAGCCCGCAAATCGTCTATTCTCTTCTTTACCCGGTCAAGGGCGTCCTTGAGCCCTGCCCGATTCAGAGCGAACGCCACCAAGTTGATGCCGGCGATTGGATAATTTTCATACAAAATCCCCGAGAAGTTGTTCGGAACAGTTTAAAACACAAGAAATTTGCCCGCTTCTTGCGCTTCCTCAGTTTACTTACTACAAACAATGGGTAGTATGTACCGCGGTCATTTTCTCACTTTCGAGAGATGACTATTCATTAGAAAGTCCTGGAAGGTGAACACGATGAACAACGCTCTGAAATTCTCTGCTTTGGCTCTGGCCGCAATTCTGGCTACTGGTTGCAGCAGCGTCTCCAAAGAAACCGAAGCTCGTCTGACTGCTACCGAAGACGCAGCCGCTCGCTCCCAAGCACGCGCTGATGAAGCCTATCGCAAGGCTGATGAAGCTCTGGCTGCTGCTCAAAAAGCTCAGCAAACTGCTGACGAAGCCAACGAACGCGCTCTGCGTATGTTGGACAAAGCAAGCCGTAAGTAATAATCTTTCGAGATTATTGAAAAGCCGATCCAGTTCTGGATCGGCTTTTTTATTGCCTTGGTTTTACTCCAGGCAATAAAAAACCCGCCTACCCAGCCTTGGCGTTCAAGGCACGGCAGACGGGTTCGCTTGCAGGCGATTACTGCATATTGAGCGGTTCGCTCGATACCACTGACCCGCTCGGCACCGCGATTTCAACCGGCATGCCATCCTCAGCAGCTACCACGTCCCGCACCACGTCCCAGTTCATGCGCAGGTTTTTGGCCAGATCCTCACGTTTGAGCAACGCATTGATCACTGCGGTGTGCTTGTCGACGACCGATGGATTGCCCTTGTCGTCCAGCGGCGTATGCGCTTCCAGATAGACCTTGCCGCCACTGATGCCGAATTTGTAGGGTTCGTTCAAGATTCGCACCGGCGTACCGATCGGCACCATACCTGCCATCTCCAGCACGTTATTGTTGTACATGCGGAAGCAGCCGTGACTGGTACGCATGCCAATACCGAATTTCTTGTTCGAACCGTGGATCAGGTAACCCGGTAGGCCGAGACTGAATTTGAACGGCCCCAACGGGTTGTCAGGACCGGCCGGTACGACGCTAGGCAGCGGATCATTATCCGCTGCGTGCTCGGCCTTGATCGAAGCGGGCGGCGTCCAGGTTGGATTCGGGGTCTTCGCCGTCACTTTGGTCAACGCGAGAGGCGAACCCCAACCTTCACGACCAATCCCCAACGGATAGGTATGAACCACGTTCAAGCCTTTGGGGTAATAGTAAAGACGGTACTCGGCCAGGTTGATCACGATGCCTTCACGCGGACCAGGCGGCAGCACGAAACGCGTCGGCAATACGACCTGGGTCCCAGCCCCGGGCAACCACGGATCGACACCAGGGTTAGCAGCGATCATTTCCAGGTAGCCCAAGTCATAGCGGGTACCCAAGTCAGCGAAGGTATCTTCATATTTAGCTGTGACGGTCTGAACCTGACCGACAATGTCTTCGCCCGGAGGGGGCAGAGGGAACTCTAATGCAGCGACGGGGCCTGCCGCACAGAGCGCAGCAAGTGACAGACAGCGAGCGACGGCAGGAATGCGCGACAACATCCGGGAAATCCTTGGGAAAAGCGACGGGAAGTAAAGTGACGGAATTGTACACCGCCGACCATAAAATCGGGAGGTAGCTAACGATTCACTGACTGAATCGAAGCTCTGGCCAAATAGGACGCGTGCCTCGTTTTTGAGCCTCGAGAATCGCCCGGCACAGCGAACACAGGCGCTCATCACGAAGCTTTGCCGAATTGACACCCGACCAGCGCGGCTGGGCTGGCAACAACGTGCCACACAATGTGCGGTCGATCGAGCCGCCCAACTCAAGCTGGCGCGCGACCAGATGCACCCGCACTTCCTGGCACGCGAACAAGTCGAGTTGCTCATCAGGCTCGATCAGTTGATAGGCAAATAAAGACCAGGCGGGACGCGGCATCGGGGGCTCCAAATCGGGGCGCCACCTTAGCCCAAAGTACGCCGCTAGAAAAGCGTCAAAGCAGCGGTTTTAGCGTCGGCCAGACGTTTTCCAGCAACTTGCCCTGTGCTGCGACAGCCGGGTGCAGACCATCGGCCTGCATCAACTCGGGAATACCGCCCACACCCTCGAGGAAAAACGGCACCAACGGGACTTTTTCCTGCTCTGCCAGATTGCTGTAGACCGCCTCGAAAGCCTGGGTATAGCGGGCGCCATAATTGGGCGGTAAGCGCATCCCCAAAAGCAGCACCTTGGCCCCCGCCTTTTGCGACTGCTGAATCATGCCCGCAAGGTTTTGTTGCAATTGCGCAGGTTGCTGTCCGCGCAGGCCGTCATTACCGCCCAACTCCAGGATTACCAACTGCGGTCTATGCTCTGCAAGCAGCGCTGGCAGCCGCGCCTGGCCTCCAGCGCTGGTGTCGCCACTGACAGAGGCATTGACCACCTTATCGGTGAAACCCTCCTTCTGCAGGCGCTGCTCCAGCAATGATACCCAGCCCAGCCGGGTATCCAGGCCGAAAGCAGCGCTGATACTATCGCCAACGATCAGCACTGTGCCCGCCGCAGCTCCTTGAGACAGCAACAGCAAAACCAGGCCAGCACTTAAAAACCACGCACGCATCGGATTCTCCATGAGCGAAAGTATTCTCAGTGCTCGGAACCTTAGCAAAGTGGTCCCCAGCACCGAAGGTGACCTGACCATCCTGCACGAACTCTCCCTGGAACTGAACAAGGGCGACAGTATGGCCATCGTCGGCGCCTCCGGATCGGGCAAATCCACCCTCCTCGGCCTGCTGGCCGGACTCGACTTGCCCAGCGCAGGAGCGGTCACACTGGCCGGACGCAACCTCAGCGACCTGGACGAAGACCAGCGTGCGCGCATCCGCGCAGAGCATGTCGGATTCGTCTTCCAGTCATTTCAACTGCTCGACAGTCTCAATGCGCTGGAAAACGTCATGCTGCCCATGGAGCTCGAAGGCCGCAAGGACGCCCGCGAGCGCGCCCGGATTTTGCTCGAACGCGTGGGGTTGGGCCAACGCCTGACGCATTCGCCGCGCCAGCTTTCCGGTGGTGAGCAACAACGGGTGGCCATTGCCCGAGCCTTTGCGGCTGATCCCGACGTGCTGTTTGCCGATGAACCCACAGGCAACCTCGACAGCAACACCGGTGAACGGATCAGCGACTTGCTGTTCGAGCTGAACAAAGAGCGTCACACGACACTCGTGCTCGTCACCCATGACGAACGTCTGGCGCATCGCTGCCAGCGCATGATCCGTCTTGAAGGTGGCCGATTGGTCACCCCTCTGGAGCCTTGATGGCACGCTTGCCGCTTCTTCGTCTGTTGAGCCTTGCGACTCGCCAACTCCTGCGCGACGCACGCGCCGGAGAGTTGCGGGTGTTGTTTTTCGCCTTGCTGGTTGCCGTGGCAGCAAGCACCGCCATTGGCTACTTCGGAGCTCGACTCAACGGGGCGATGCTGTTGCGCGCCACCGAGTTTCTCGGTGCGGACCTGATTCTCGAAGGCACCAGCCCCGCCCAACCGACGCAGATCGAAGCAGGCAAGCAGTTAAAGCTGGACCACGCACAGGTGGTCGAATTCTCCAGCGTGATTGCCACTGACAGCGGCATTCAACTGGCGAGCGTTAAAGCGGTCGACACGGCTTACCCCCTGCGCGGCGAGCTAAAGAGCGCCGAGGCGCCCTATCAAACAGAGGCATCCGGTGGCCGACCGAATCCGGGTGAAGCCTGGGCCGAGTCACGATTGTTTGCAGCGCTGAATCTGAAAGTTGGCGACAGCATCGACGTCGGCTCGAAAACCCTTCGTCTGAGTCGGGTACTGACCTACGAACCCGACCGCGCCGGCAACTTCTACAGCCTGACGCCCAGAGTGATGATCAATCTGACGGACCTTGCAGCGACAGGCGTCGTCCAGCCCGGCAGCCGGGTCAGCTATCGTGAGCTCTGGCGCGGCAGTCATGAGTCTCTGGAAGCCTACCGTCAGGCGATCACCCCGGAATTGGCCGCTAATCAACGCATACAGGACGCTCGCGACGGCAATCGGCAAATTGGTGGTGCACTGGGCAAGGCCGAGCGCTACCTGAACATGGCCAGCCTGGTGGCAGTCTTGCTGTCCGGTGTGGCCGTGGCCCTGTCGGCCGCCCGTTTTGCGACACGACGCTTCGATGCCAGCGCCCTGCTGCGCTGCCTGGGTCTGTCGCGCAGAGAAACACTGGTTTTATTCAGCCTGCAACTCGCGATGCTTGGGCTGCTGGCCAGCATCACCGGCGCGCTGCTGGGCTGGCTCGCACAACTGGGTCTGTTCGCCCTGCTGCACGATTTGCTACCTGCCGCCGTCCCGCCCGGAGGCCTGCTACCGGCCGTTGCGGGAATCGGTACCGGCCTCGTCGCGCTCGCGGGCTTTGCGTTGCCACCCCTGGCCGCGCTAGGCCGCGTGCCGCCCCTGCGTGTCCTGCGCCGCGACATGCTGCCCATTCCTCCCAGTTCGTGGCTGGTCTACGGTGCCGCGCTGCTAGCGCTCGGCCTGATCATGTGGCGCTTGAGTCTCGACCTGGTGTTGACCTTTGCCCTGCTTGGCGGAGGAATCATTGCTGCTGTCGTTTTAGGTGGCCTGCTGCTGCTCGCGCTGCAAAGCCTGCGTCGTCTGCTGGCGGGTGCGTCGCTACCGTGGCGCCTGGGTCTGGGCCAACTGCTGCGCCATCCTTTGGCAGCCGCCGGGCAATCGCTGGCATTTGGACTGATTCTGTTGTCCATGGGGCTGATCGCCCTGTTGCGCGGAGAGTTGCTCGACACCTGGCAAAACCAGTTACCCAAAGATGCACCGAATTATTTTGCGCTCAATATCCTCCCGGCTGACAAAGATACCTTCACCGAGCGGATGGCTAACCTCTCCACCCATGCCGCGCCGCTTTATCCGGTCGTGCCTGGACGCTTGATCAGCATCAATGGCGAGCCCGTACGCAACATCGTGAGCAAGGACTCGCGTGGCGAAAACGCGACTGAACGCGACCTCAGTCTGACGTGGGCTGCCGAACTGCCGCAGGGCAATCGCCTGAGCGCAGGAAACTGGTGGCCGAATACCAACAGCAGCGCAACGACCACTGCCGAGCAAATTCCCGGGGTGTCCGTGGAATCGAAGCTGGCAACAAGCCTGAAACTCAAACTCGGTGACCGCATGAGTTTCATCATCGGCGGGGTCATCCGAGAAGCTGAGGTCACCAGTTTGCGCGAAGTGAATTGGGACAACTTCCAGCCCAATTTCTTCATGATCTTCCAGCCCGGCACGCTCAAGGATTTGCCGACCACGTACCTGACCAGCTTCTACCTGGCACCCGGGAACGACCAACAGATCGTCGAGCTGTCTCGCGCCTTTCCAGCGGTGACCATCCTTCAAGTCGAAGCGCTGCTGGAGCAACTTCGGAGCATTCTCGCTCAGGTAACGATCGCGGTGGAGTACGTGCTGCTGTTCGTGCTGGCGGCGGGGCTTGCGGTTTTGTTCTCCGGCCTGCAAGCAACCCTCGACGAACGCATCCGCCAAGGCGCCCTGCTGCGCGCACTTGGCGCCGAGCGAGCACTGCTGGTCAAGGCGCGACGCATCGAGTTTGGCCTGCTAGGCGCAGCCAGCGGTGTGCTGGCTGCACTGGGTTGCGAACTAGTGAGCTTTGCGCTGTACCGCTATGCTTTCGACCTTCAATGGCACCCCCACATCTGGCTGCTGTTACTGCCCATCATCGGTGCGCTACTGGTAGGCGGCGCCGGGGTGTTCGGCACCCGCCGCGCCTTGAATGTCAGCCCACTGACGGTGCTGCGTGATGGCTGATAAACTTGGCGCATCCTAATCGCCAGGCGACAGACCATGAGCCGTTACCGCCCTCCTCGCTCCGCCGGCACCGCGCTGATCACCCCTGAAGGTGAAGCGCGGATGCGCGCCGAACTGCACGAACTCTGGCATGTACGCCGCCCTCAGGTCACGCAGTCTGTGAGTGAAGCCGCGGCTCAAGGGGATCGCTCAGAGAATGCTGAATATACTTACGGCAAAAAGATGCTGCGCGAGATCGATAGCCGAGTACGCTTTTTGACCAAACGTCTCGAAAGTTTGAAGGTGGTCAGCGAACACCCCAGCGATCGGAACAAAGTCTACTTTGGCGCGTGGGTCACTGTCGAAGACGAAGACGGCATAGAAGCTCGTTACCGAATTGTTGGCCCCGACGAATTGGACCTCAAGCAAAACCTGATCAGTATCGACTCACCGCTGGCTCGCGCTCTGATTGGTAAAGCGCTGGATACAGAAGTTCGAGTTCAAACGCCCGTCGGTGAACAGACCAGTTACATCGTCGCGATCGAATACTTCTGACCACTCGCTTAACTGGCCCCTGCGCTAATATTCATATCTACTTTCCGGGTGCGCTTCCCATGAGTGAGCCTTGCGTACCGACCTATAGTATTCAGTAACACGTTCAACATTGACGACAGGGTATTTTAATCCAAACTCGTAGTGTCAGCACGATTCGTGCGGCGATGTTTTGACCACACATTTATGTCAAGGATGGCATGTATGAACACAGTACCTCCCCACGCAAAACATAACTGGATGCACAGAATCCCCCACCTGGGACGGCTACGTGTAGACGAACTGATTCTTCCGGGAACTCATGACTCCGGTAGCGATAAAGAGTCTCCTAACTTAAGCCTGCCTCAGGAGTACACTCAAGATGTGTCACCAGCCAAGCAGGTCGAGGCGGGCATCAGAGCCTTGGATTTGCGGGTTTCGTATTATGAAAACCACCCCCCAGGCGACCCACGCCGATTTCAACTGTTTCACCTGACGTCCTCAGGCAGAAACGTCGCTGTCGACATTATTGAAATGCTTGAAAAGTTCTATCAAGGCATACTGGAGTCCAACGACACCCAGAAAGAGATCATCATTCTGGATTTTCATGAATTCAAAAACTTTAACGAACTTGCTCATGAGGAGTTGCAGACGCTGGTGACCTCGCAGCTCAACCATCGGTTAATTCCCTATTACCACCACGCGTTGACTGTCGAAGAGCTGTGGAATAACCATCCATGGAAAACAGTGGTGGCCGCTTACAACAGAAACACCTCAAGTGAGATGTTCTGGCCGGGTGTTGATCAAGTCTGGAGCGGGGACAATCTAAATACCACTGCGCAGTTAAAGCTGTTCATGGACACCCGCGCCGACCAGAGAAAGCCGGATTATGGGTTACAATCCATCCAGTGCGCCAAATACGTTCTGCCCTTTCATGTACCCGACGATTTTAGTGAAAAAATCGATGACTGGTTCGAATCCAAAGACGAAAACAGCTATATCCAGAACTTTCACATCATCAATACAGACTGGTCTCTGCGCAGTAAAATTATTTATAACTGCGCTCATGCCAACCTCATCAAAGCCGGAAAAAAATAAACACCCAACGCTCATGTTCAACCACGAGTAATCAGCCCCTGCCGGGCAACACGCGTCAGGTGCTTAATGAAGTCTTCAGCCTCGTCGGCACTTGGCGCCTGGACCACCGCAAGGTCAAAACGGTCATTGGCAAAGCGCGACAGGGATTCAGAATGGTCGATGAACTCGATCAGAAAGGCCGCCGGCTTACCGTTGCGTTTTGGCCAGCCTTCGAGATAGCGCAGCAGCGTCGGCTGATGCGAGCCTCCCAGCAGAATCCTTGGGTTGCGGCGAGTCAGAGGTGACGTAAAGGGGGACAGTCGTATCAGGGGACGCGGACAGCTCATGGTGTTTTATCTCAGCCTCAAAAATCCCGCTGGGCAGCGGTGAGAGGCAACACCGAACCAGCGCTTTAGCGGTATTTCAAAGTCTGTGAAGACTTCAGTCGGTAAGGGTTCAACCTCACCTGGCGCCCCGCAAGTAGCTGTTTAAATCGGCGCATGAGCAGCATCCTAGAGAAGCTGCCTGTGAACTGTCAAGGCGGCATAAGTCGCAAAAACACAAGGCCCGCACATTGCGGGCCTTGTTCGTCACGGTGATCGCTCAATCAGCGATGGCCTTGTCCACCGACAATTTGCCAGCACCTTCGATCAACACGGCGATCGCCCCTCCCAGCAGTGCCAGAGCGAACTCATAACCATTGTTGGCCATGAACAGACCATTACCGATGTGCACAGAGAAAATCGCGACCACCAGCAGCACCGCCAACAAGGCCGCGGCTGGACGCGCCAGCAGGCCAATGACCAGTGCCAGGCCGCCGAAAAACTCGGAACCGCCGGACAGCGTCGCCATCAGATAGCCTGGCGCCAGACCAATGCTTTCCATGTATTGCGCGGTACCCGCCAAGCCATAACCGCCAAACAGGCCGAAGAGTTTCTGCCCACCGTGGCCGATGAAAATGATGCCCACAAAAATACGCAGGACAGTCAGGCCGTAACCGGCACGGGTTGCGAAAACGGTTTTAATCAGTGTGTTCATCGCGTTCATTCCTTTGTAGGAGAAGTGTGTTGGCCGCCATAATAATCAAATCAGCCAATGTTAAAACCCTAAAAATAGCAGCATAAACATCGACCATATCGATCATTTACGTGGCGTAAGCGTTCTCATCTCGCCCTTCTGCGGCTGCGCCTCCAAAGCCTCCCGCTCGCGATCAAACGCCAGGTAATACTTGTTGACGCTGTTAACATAGCTGACGACGCCCACTCCCGCCTGCTCCATGGCGATTCGCTCAACCTGAAAAAACCACTGATTCGGATTCAGCCCACGTCGTCGCGCTTCGGTACGCATGCTCTGCACTCTCTCCGGCCCAAGGTTGTAAGCCGCCAGGACGAACGCCATGCGTTCACGTTCGTTGACGCGGGAGCTGGAAAAAAATTTGCGTCGGATCAGGGTCAGGTACCTGGCACCGGCCTGAACATTACTGTCCACGCTTTGAATATTGTCCACGCCCACTCGCTGCGCCGCCGACGGGGTGATTTGCAGCAACCCCGTTGCGCCGCTGCCCCCTTTCACAGCGGGGTCCAGCGCCGACTCCTTGAAGGCCAAGGCGGCCAGGTTAAGCCAATCCATGCCCTGCTCGTCCGCAGTGCGCTGCAGGATCGGCCGCAGTTTTTCCAACCGCTGACGGTCGTCGCGAGCCAAAGGATTGTGCACCTGATACAGACGTTGGTAGACCCGCTGAAACGCCGCATCCTGATCCGCCGGAACACGGTAAGTCTTGAGAAAGCGGTCAATACTCGCACGCAACATTGATGCGTCGCGGCGCACGTACCAGTTCATGTCACCACCGGTGCTCAAAACCAACGTCCGATCCACTCGCAGCTTGGGCAGGACCTTGGCCCAGCGCTCGGCAATCGGCTGTTCGACAACCGTCAGGTGAAAGATTCCGGCCTGGATCATTTCCAGGACATCTTCAACCGCGAGGCTGGGATCAACCCATTCGATCTTGATCGGCGGCAGTTTGCGCAATGCCAGCTTCTGGTTGAGCTGATGAACCGCCTCGTCGGCCGCGCTGCCAGTGGACAGCGTCAGCGTGTGTCCGGACAACTGCTCGACGTGCTTGAAACCGCGCTCACCCTTGATACCGACCACGATCAGCGGCACATGGCTGACAATCGGGTCACTGGCATCAATATTCCGTGCAGCGCTGGTGTTGAGCAACTCTCCCGGCGCGACCAGATCGCCTTCACCGCGTTGCAATGCCGCGAGCAATTGATCCTTGGATTTGGGGATGATTTGCAGCGTGAGTTGTTGCCCGTCACGCGAATGGCCATTGAGGTATTGCTCGAAGGCGCGCAGCCGGTGATATTCACCCCCAATCGCCTCGCCCTGGACTTCACCGGAGCTGTTACGACTCTGGTTGACCAGCACCCGCAGCACCTTACTGCTACGGATAGCCGCCAGATCGCGTACCTGGCTTTTGTGCACCACCACAGGCGGCCCGGCAAGTCGCGCAGCCGCAGGAAGTGGCAGCAACGCCAACAAACAAAGCACGATCAATAATGAGGGTCGCGTCATCCGTTCTCCAGGGGAATGCGTGCCAAAAAAGAAGCCGCAAAAAGTCCAAAGCCTGTGATATCTGCGGAGTGACGGCGAACCGCAGCGGTGAAAACACTTCAATAAGTTTTTATAACCAGCTGTATTAACTGGATTTTTTTATATCGGCAAAGCTCTGATATTCTCATCAGTCTTAGGCCTGAGGTAGCACCATGCAACTCATCGACATCGGCGTCAATCTGACTAACTCAAGCTTTGCCAATAAACAGCAGGCCGTACTCGATCGCGCCTACCAGTCCGGCGTGTGCCAACTGGTGTTGACCGGGACCAGTGTCGAGAGCAGCGAACAGGCCCTTGAGCTCTGTGAACAATTGGACGAAACAACGCAACGGTTGTTCTCCACGGCGGGGATTCACCCCCACGCAGCCAGCGATTGGACCTCCGATACCGAGCGCCAGTTGCGTGCTTTGCTAAAAGAAGATCGAGTGCGGGCCGTCGGCGAATGCGGGCTGGATTTCAACCGCGATTTCTCGCCGCGTCCACAGCAGGAAAAAGTCCTCGAAGAACATCTGGCCCTGGCTGTAGAGCTGCAATTGCCAGTGTTCCTGCATGAGCGCGATGCCAACCAGCGCTTGCTGGAGATCCTCCGCGATTATCGCGACCGCCTGCCTGCTGCCGTGGTGCACTGCTTCACGGGTGAGCAACGTGCACTGTTCAGCTATTTGGACCTGGACCTGCACATCGGCATCACCGGCTGGATTTGCGATGAACGACGCGGCACTCATCTGCACCCATTGGTCCGGGAAATCCCCCGTGGCCGGTTGATGCTGGAAAGCGATGCCCCTTACCTGCTCCCGCGCAGCCTGCGACCCAAACCGAAAAGTGGACGCAACGAACCCGCCTACTTGCCTGAAGTACTGCGTGAAGTTGCGTTGCACCGGGGCGAAAGCCTGGAAGACCTTTCCGCCCATACCACCGCGTGCGCCCGCACCTTTTTTGCCTTGCCGACATGGATAGAACCGGACAGCGTCGAAGCTGACCGATAGCCCCGGGCCTACTAAGCCCTAGTATTTGCTTGACCCATATCAAATGATCGTCTAAAGATTGGCGGCACAATGCTGGCACCTTGCCTAAATTCATTTCCGCGAATCAAAAAGAAGACCTCTCATGGGCGCCTGGCTTAGCAACGTTTCTTTGAAGTACAAGTTCTGGGCCGTGAACGCGGTCGCTTTTATCACCACGTTGATGTTGGTGCAGTACGCCTTGCAGCTTGAACAACAAGCCCGGGTGGAGGATGCGCAAGGTTCAGCCCAGGCTCAGGCTCACCTGCTCAGTGCCTGGCCTGGCACTCAAGCGCTGCCCACCGGCGCCAATCTGCTGGTCTATACCCAGGGTCAAGCTCCCAGCGTGAAAGGGCAAGCTTTGCCTGAGTTGAGCAATGCCAACGGCTGGATCGAGTTAAGCCACCAGCCGCTGGTGGGGGACGATCCACTGATCGGTGCTCAAGTGGTCACGCGACCCGATGGTCAAAAGCTGGCGGTGCTGGCTTTCGCGCCAAGTCTGATGCAAGTTCTGGCAGATCGCTTCGCCCAGTACGCCATCGCTGTGTTCATCCTGACACTGGCCATGCTGGGGGCCTCGCAGTTGCTGATCCGTTTTCTGCTCAGCCACCTCAACACCCTCAAGGACGTGATGCTGCACGTAGAAAAAAGCGGCGACCTGTCTGCTCGCGTGCCCTTGATCGGCGAAGATGAAGTGGGCCAGATGGCCAAGGCATTCAATGCAATGCAAGCCGGCTACCAACGCGTGGTCAATACCGTGGCCCAGACGGCGGCACGCCTTGATGAGGGCGCTGGACGTCTGGCGGCAGGCATGAGCGAAGTCCGCCACGGCATGCTCGGCCAGCAAAGCGAGACGGATCAGGTTGCGACGGCGATCAACGAAATGACCGCCACGGTGTTTCATATTTCTCAGCACGCCAACGCTACCCGCGACCAGTCACAGACTGCCGATTCACTGGCCGGCAGCGGCAGAGAAGTGGTCAATCGTGTACAGCTGTCAATCGCCGGGCTCTCCAACGGGGTGCAGCAGACTGCAGAGATGATCCAGCAACTG
This sequence comes from Pseudomonas sp. ASL8, assembly GCF_056680355.1. Lineage (NCBI taxonomy): Bacteria > Pseudomonadati > Pseudomonadota > Gammaproteobacteria > Pseudomonadales > Pseudomonadaceae > Pseudomonas > Pseudomonas sp. ASL8. The sequence continues at coordinate 5,073,242 of NZ_CM155278.1, forward strand.
GCTCAGGACAGTCAGAAAATCAACGGTGTGGTTAACGTCATCCACAGCATCGCCGAACAGACCAACCTGCTGGCCCTCAACGCCGCCATCGAAGCCGCGCGCGCCGGCGAGATGGGCCGTGGATTTGCGGTAGTTGCCGACGAAGTCCGTAACCTCGCCAAACGGGTGCAGACCTCGACCGATGAGATCACCAGCATGGTCTCCGCCCTACAGGCTGGCACCCGTGACGCGGTGGACTTCATGCAAGAAAGCTCGTTCAAGGCCGATGACTGCGTGCAACAGGCGAAGGAAGCCGGGGACGCGCTGGAGGCTATCACTGGCGCAGTGGCACAAATGCGCGAAAGCAATACCCAGATAGCCGTGGCAGCCCAGCAGCAAAGCCAAGTGGCAGAAGAAATGAACCGGGCCGTGGTGAGCATTCGCGATGTGACCGAACAAACCGTGCAACAGACCGTCGAGTCAGCCACAACCAGCGGCGAGCTGGCCACCCTGGCAGGCGAGCTGAACCGCGCCATCGGCCAGCTCAAGCTTTAGCGCCTACGCCCACGCCCACGCTATGAGCCTCATAGTCAGGTTTGATTCGCTGACAACCGGGGCGCAGCCTATTCTTCGAGCATCTGAACGGTGTTTCGAAGAGGACTGCAGCATGGGCAAGCGACTTCCCAATCTCCGCACGTGGCAATGGCGCGGTTATGCCGATAACCATCGGCACCCGACCAATCTGGCGTTGCATTTGATCGCCGTGCCGCTGTTCATTATTGCGGCGCTACTGATCGTTGACGGGCTGCTCGGCCTAAGCTTTTCATCGATTGCCATTGGAGTGATCGGCCTGATCGCGGCGCTGGGTTTTCAGCGCCACGGCCATTCACTTGAAGCGCAATCGCCGGAGCCTTTCACTGATCGCAACGATGCGCTCCAGCGTTTGCTGGTCGAGCAGCTCGTGACCTTCCCACGCTTCGTGCTCAGCGGCGGCTGGTGGCGAGCCTGGAAAGAACGCCATCGCCACCGTCATTGACGTCAGCGGTTAAAACAAACTTAGCCAAACACGGTGACCGTCTGCCGGCTGATCGCGATCAACTCACCCTGAGGCGACCACAATGCAGAAGCGGTATGCCCGTAACCATCGCGGGCATGCTCGATCACTGCCCGATACACACACCACTCCAACGTGCTTACCACGGGCAGCGGCTGCACGAACTCGATGGTCCAGGTCAGTGAGCTTCCGGGCGCAGGCTTACTCAAATGCGGCAGCAAAGCAGGCGGCCACGTGTCGACCAACGCCAATAGATGCGCTTCGGTCAGGCATTCTTCTTTGACCTCACCGCGCATACGCACATACCCACCGATTTCCATCGACGGTGTATTGCTGAAAGGCAAGCCGCCCAGGCCCCAGCGCATGGCCATAAAGCGCAGGTACTCAGGCGTTACACCCTTGATAAAGGGCAACTCCTGACAGTCTTCCATCGGTTTCAGGGTGGGTGCGGGCAAAGACTGGACTGCAATCGTCGACTCACGGGGCGCGCCGAAGCTGCCTTGAACCAGGGTCATGACCTGACCGTTCTGAGTGGCACGCCCCAGCACCTGGCTGACCGCTTTGCCTTCACGCAACACTTCCACGTCGAAGCTGATCGGCACACCCGACTCGGCAGGACCGACAAATGTGATAGCCAATGAGCGAATCGGCCGATCCGCCGGGACCTTTGCGCGCATTGCCTCAAACTGCAACGCGGCCATCAACCCGCCAAAACAGGCGCGACCTTGCGACCATTCAGCGGGAATGACCACGGACAGGGGATTGTCACGTACGGCGTCAACCAAGTCAGAAAAGCTCATGCAGACCTCATGCCTGTAAACGGGATAAAAAACGCTGCATGGATCTTAACCAGCACGGTGCCGATCCGCAGGGTTCATTTACGCCAAACTGCGGCCTGAATTCGACCTAACGACCAAAACACACCCGACCCAAGCGCTCCAGCGCCGCGTCGGCTTTGCGTTCCGCACGCACAATCCCCAAATGCCACCCCACCACACACGGTGCCAGATCGTGTTCTTGCTCGGCCCGCGTCAGCCATTGCAGATGGTCGTGCCAGGTGCCCAGTTCACCCTGCGCAGCCTTCAGGCTGGCCTGGATTTTTTTGCTGGAATGGGTCAAGTCCGGGTACGCCTCGGCGCCGTAGCGCACGCGCTTGATCAACAGGCGCAGACGATGGCGATCATGCTCAGGATCATTCATCGCGGCCCTGAGCTTCTTCCATTGTTTGTTCAGGCGCTTTTCAATACGCGTGTGCAAACCACCCAATAACTTCTGATGCTGTGACGCGCGAACAAAACGAGGGAAAGCCTCCAGCACGCTAAACAGTCGAGCCAGTGCCGGAGAGGTTGCGACGGAGGCATAGGCTTCGCTCAATGAATCGCTACGCTGTTTCGCCGCTTGAATCATGCCCTGTTGATGCAGCCAGGCGGCCAGCACCTCCTTGTCACGCAACGGCGTGGTCAACTGCCCCACCTCTTTGGCCGCAGCTTCGAGCTGTTCTACGCCCGGCAAGTCACGCAACGGTCGCAACAGGCTGCGCAAGCGCCGTACGGTGATCCGCAGGTCATGCAGCGCCTCACTGTCCGTCTCGGCGGTCAACCGCGCATGACAGGCCATGAGTTTGACCTCAAGGGTCAACACCTGAGCGACAAGACGATCCACCCGTTCAGACATGCTATTGCTCCTCTTCGACTTTTATTGTTGAAAATCGCCATGGCAGACTTCGCCGTAATTGCTTCAATTGTCGCCGCAGTGGTGTCAACGACTGCGTCTTGCCAGCATAACGCTGGGCTTCGAATTCGATGACGAAGGCCAGGATAGCCGTAGCGTGCGCCGGAAACTGCAGGGCCGCTCGCCGGGAAAAATCATGTGCACCCTCTGCTTGCCGACGACGCACACCGTGTCGCGCCAATAATCGCTCAAATGCCTTGAATAATCGGAGTTGCGGGTCGCTTTCGCGCTGCCAGGGCTTGAACAACCACAGGGCCAATAGCCCTATGATCGCTGCAGCACCGCCGAAAAACGCCGCACCGTCGAAGCCAGAAAACCAGCGACTGAGCACCAGCACTTGCTGCTGCCCCTGATAACCCAGCACCCAGCGCTGCCAGCCATAGTTGAGACTATCCCAACTTAATCGCAGCGAATTGAGCCATGGCAAGTTTCGGTAACGTAGGGTTGAAAAAGGCGCATTTTCGAGAAACGGCTCATCTGCGGCCAGGGCCTGCTCCAGACCCTGCTCAATCCGTTGCGGGGCGACGGCGGCTGTGGGGTCCACGCTTCGCCAACCGACCCCCGGTTGCCAGTATTCAACCCAGGCGTGGGCATCGAACTGGCGCACGCTCAGGTACTGGCCGTCCGGATTAAGCTCACCGCCTTGATAGCCGGCCACTACCCGTGCCGGAATCCCCGCCGCACGCAGGACAAAGGTCATTGCACCCGCGTAATGGGCGCAGAAACCACTGCGGCTGCTGAAGAGAAAGTCATCGATGCTGTCTGCGCCCAGCACCGGCGGCTTCAGGGTGTAGTGGTAGGGTTCATCGCTGAAATGCGCCATCATCGCGTCGACCAACGCGTCGGCATGCGGATGACGGCGGCTCAAATCTGCAGCCCATTGCCGGGCCTGGGGATTGCCGCGAGGTGGCAGTTGCAGATTTTGGCGTACGGCGCCTTCGCTTAGCTGCGTTTCGCGAACCGCGTTCGGCCACGAGCTGACGCCATACAGCAAGGTCTGCTCGATGGGGTGGCGACGCTGCAGGCGAAAATCGTTCATCTGACGTACGTCTGCCAGACGGGTTTCGCCAATGTCCAACGCCAGTAACCAGGGTCGCCCGCTGGGCTCCATGACGATGCTGTACGTGACCGGGTCACCGCGCTTTTGCCAGTCTGGCGCCTGACTGACCATCGCCCTGCCCGACTGGGACCAGCGTCGACCATCGAACTGCTCCAGACTCAGGCCGCGCCAGTACAGCTGACTGTGCGGTGGTATCGGCCCCTCGAAGCTGGCACGAAACACCAGCGCCGCCGACCGGCTCAGCTGTGCGATATCACCCGGCGCCATGCTGTCGGACAGGCCTGTGATGCCTTTGTTGCTGGGCTGCGGCAGTGACCACAGCGGTTCCAGGCGGGGGAAGAACAGGAACAACAGCACCATCAACGGCACGGCCTGTAGCAACAGCTTAAGCGCCAGTTTCAGGGTGCTGACCGGTTTACTCGCCAACGCGGCCTGTTGCAGGCCAATCAATGCCGCCAGTAGCGTGCTGACCGTGAGCAATGTGAAGACGGCCCAGAGCAGGCTGTCCTCGAACAGATAGCCCACCACCACGCAAAAGAATCCAAGAAAAATCAGCACCAGCGCATCACGACGAGTACGCATTTCGAGCAGTTTCAGAATGAAGGCCGCCATCAGCAACGCGGCACCCGCATCCAGGCCGATCAGGCTGCCTCGTGAAAAAAACACTCCGGCAGCTGTCGCCAGCAACAGCGTGCATTTAACCAGCGTGCCTGGGTAATCGGCGCGCATGCGCACGATCTGCACCCGCCAAAGACTGCAACCGACCCACAAACCAATCATCCAGATCGGCAGGTGCGGCAAATACGGAACCATTACCAATGCCTGCGCCACCAACAGCCAGATCAGGCTGGAGCGCGGGATCGGCAGGTTCCGGCTCATGGACGACTACCAAATAAAGCCAATGCTTGCAGACAGGCCTCTCGGTGCTCATCGCCGCTGCCCGGCGCCAAGAGGAAACCGGGCAGGCGCAATGCAAAAGGCTGGTGACGCTGGGATAACTCCAGCACCCAATAGCAAAGGCGCGACAAGCGCTCTTCGATATCGCCACCCAAGGCCATGAAGTCCAGACACAAGTCATGACCGCTGACGTCAGTAAAATCCTTGATCAGCAGGCCCTGTCCGCGGGAGTAGGCTTTCCAGTGCAGGCGCCGCCGTGAATCGCCCGGCTGATACGCTTTCAGGCCTTGATAATCATCCACGCCGGGGCCCTGCGTTATCTGGCCCAGATCGTCGGCATGGGGTTGCGCCCCTACCAGCAACGGCATGGCGCCGGGCAAGGGCCGTGGATAGATCAATACCGACTGTTGCAGATCCAGCCAGCTCCAGGCGCAAAAAATGCCCAACGGGAAGCCGCTTTCCACCCGCAGCCGGGGCGCGCGCAGCCAACCGCGCGCGACGGCAGGCAGGCCGACTTCAACATCGACCCGTCCGGCGCCAGGTACATCGAATGCCTGCAACTGACTGACATCCCAACCCACGGCAATCGCCTGATGCGGCTGGCCGATGCTTTCCAGGCGCAGGCGCAGCAACAGAGGCTCGCCAACGAACACCGAACGGGCGGTACCTGAGCTGAGGACCAGGCCGCTGAGGTTACGGTACGTGTGCAGAATGGCCAGCACCGCCACCGACAGCAGGAGGAAGGTCAAACCGTAGGCCAGGCTGTTTTGGTAGTTGATCGCGACCAACAGCATCAGGATCAGCACCAGCGCAAAGATCGCTCCGGCGCGGGTGGGCATGATGAAGATTCGGCGGTGGTTCAATTCAACACGCGAGGCTGGGGGAATCCGCCGCACCAGCCAGCGCTGCCAAAACGGTTTGAGCTGTTCGATCAAAGCACCGGCACCTCGCGCAATAACCATTGAACCAAGGCCCCGTCGCCATGCCCGGTGGGATCGGAACGTTCGCGTAAACGGTGACTGATCACTGACGGCAGCACCGCCTGAACATCTTCAGGGATCACATAGTCACGACCTGTCAACAAGGCCCAGGCCCGCGCAGCCGCCAAAATCGCCAAACTCGCGCGGGGCGACAGGCCCCAAGCGAACTGTGGCTGGCTGCGGGTGGCGTCTACCAGACGCAGCACATAGTCGACCAGCGCGTCACTGGCGCGCACTTGCCGGGCTTCGGCTTGCAAGGCCGCTAACTCAGTATGGTTGAGGATTGCTTGCAGGCGCGGCAACAGATCTCGCCGTGGCTCGCCCTGCAGCAAGGCTTTCTCCGCAGCCCTGGCCGGATACCCCAAAGACAGACGCATGAGAAAACGATCCAGCTGTGACTCAGGCAAGGCGAAAGTGCCCCCTTGGCTGAAAGGATTTTGTGTGGCAATGACAAAAAAAGGATCGGGCAACGGCCGCGTTGCGCCTTCGATAGTCACCTGGCCCTCCTCCATGGCTTCGAGCAATGCACTCTGGCTTTTTGGCGTGGCCCGGTTGATTTCATCGGCCAACACCAGTTCGGCGAAGATCGGTCCTGGATGAAAGGTAAACTGCCCTGTTTCCCGATCAAAGACCGATGTTCCGAGGATGTCACCGGGCAACAAATCAGACGTGAATTGAATCCGCTGGAAGCTCAGCCCCAGCACCTTGGCCAGGGTTTGGCTAAGGGTGGTCTTGCCCATGCCCGGCAGATCCTCAATGAGCAAATGCCCACCGCCCAACAGACAGGTCAGGGCCAAACGCACCTGAGCTTCCTTGCCCAGTACCACTTCATTCACGGCGTTGAGGCACGCATCGAGTTTTCTGACCATCGAAAAGCTTCTCCAGACGACTGTCGTGGCGGTAACACTGCAATCAATGCCAGATGTGTGGCCACTTTACGGTCAGCCCGGCCTGTTTAACCAGACCCTAAACACAAAAGCCACCGAGCGCGGATAGCGCTCGATGGCTTTGGTAGAGAGGTTAGCAGGTGGTTTAGCGACCGGCGCGAGACTCACGAATGTAGAAACGGGCTTTCTCGGCTTTAGTGGCGCAGCCTTCGAACGCTTCAAATTGCTGCTGGGTTTTCGCCCCGGTCAACAGCGACAGTGCCTTGGAGTAGCTGACGGTACCGGCAAAGCCTTCAGCCTTGGCCAAGTCCAGCTCGTGCCAGGCGGCGTCGATCTGGGTCGCACAGCTGTCGCGATACGCGGCTTTATTACCGGCACAACCTGCGAGAACCAAAGCAATCAATGGTATGCAAATCCAGGCTTTCATCGGTGTTACCTCAAAAAAATAAAAATCGATTGTGCGGGCTTTGACGGTGCGGGCAGCAAAAAGTGCCGCAGGCCAAGCGCTGGCAAGGGTAACCCAGTTCCAGCGGGATCGCTTCGGGCGTATGGTGGAACAACTGCAACCAGGAAAGCATACATGAACAAACGAATAGCACTGGTGCTCGGGTCTGGTGGCGCACGCGGTTATGCACACATCGGGGTCATTGAAGAGCTCGAACGGCGCGGTTACGACATCGCCTGCATAGCGGGTTGTTCCATGGGTGCGGTGGTCGGCGGTATCTACGCCGCTGGCAAACTCAAGGAATACCGTGAATGGATCGAAAGCCTGGATTACCTCGACGTACTGCGCCTGGTGGATGTCAGCTTCCGCCTGGGGGCGATTCGCGGGGAAAAAGTGTTCGGCCAGATTCGTGACATCGTCGGTGAAATCAATATCGAAGACCTGCGAATTCCTTATACCGCCGTCGCCACCGACCTGACCAATCAGCAAGAAATCTGGTTTCAGGAAGGCTGCCTGCACCAAGCCATGCGTGCCTCTGCAGCGATCCCCAGCCTGTTCACGCCAGTGATGCAGGGCAATCGGATGCTGGTCGATGGCGGCCTGCTCAATCCGCTGCCCATCGTGCCCGTGGTCTCGAGCCACTGTGACCTGATTGTTGCGGTCAACCTCAACTCGACCAACCAGAAGCACTATCAGCTACCCGTGATCGAACGGGCGCCTGCGGTGAAGAAGCGTTTCGACAACCTGATCAACTCGTTGGGGTCGCACTTGCCGTTCCGGCGCAAGCTCGAACCCTCGACGGACCTCGACGTGTTGCGACTCGAACAGGACAGCCTCAAATCCAGTTCTGCGACGCTTCCCAACCCTTGGCTGGAAGCCGCCGACCCTCAAGCTCAGCAGCCCGCCGCAGCCCCGGAGGCCGAGCCCGCTGCTGGACCGGCACCGAAGTCAGCCAGTGGTTCGTTCATCATCGACAACGTTGGCCCTGCCTCTTTGCTGGATTTAATCAACCAGAGTTTCGAGGTTATGCAAACCTCACTGGCCCAGTACAAGATCGCCGGTTACCCGCCCGATATCCTGATCAACGTCCCCAAACGCGTGTGTCGGTTCTTTGAGTTCTACAAAGCACCGGAGCTGATCGCGTTAGGGCGAGAGATCGCTCGGGACACGCTGGATCGGTATGAACAAGAACGTAATCGTTGAATCAGATGGACCATGTAAAGCCCTTCTCCAACAAGTTGGCTCTACAGAAAATTGCGCCGGTCAGAATAAAAAGCGCCTGACGCCGCCGATCAATCCGACTTTGGCGCAAGGCTGCCAGGGCTGAGCACCGGGTCTTTCAGCACTCCGCCGTAGGCTAGCGTCATGCATGAGGTGATCTGAATGCCGTGCCGCTGCGCGAAATCCACCACTGTGCGGTTTGCAGGTACGAGTGCAGCTCTATCCGGGCGTGCTGGGTCATGGTCATGCAGAGCTCGGCTACGACGTGACCGCGCATGTTAACCCTGCACGCAATTAACCCGGCATCCCAGGTGATCGCCGTGACAGCCGACGGTAACTATTTAAGCTTTTTTGCGTCAGTGTCCTGATTGACTACCGGCTCAATCAACGCAATAAGGACATTGCCCATGCGCTCTCTGGAGCCACAGCCTCATCAGGCATTCATTCAAGAACGACTCGCGCCCTGGTTTATCAAAGCACACCCTCAGCAACGGCGGCTTCTGACGCAGAGCATGGTGGCCAGTCATCTTTCACGGGCGCAGCTTGCCGAATTTTCAGCGGGTGTTCTGAGTGTGCTCGAGTTCTCCCGACCGCTGCTGACCCAAGCGCTGGACGACGAGTTTGGGCCGGGGCTGGATCCTGAACAGGCCCGTTTTTTTCAGGCACGTTTTAAAAAAGGATCATTGAACGGACGTCGGTCGCCTGACCGATCAAGGGTTCAAACGCTGATGCAGGCAGCGTTGCAAAACTTTGAGGCGAAAGAAGCGATTGAGGCCGGGAAAGAATCGACTTCGGTGATCTATCACCGCGATCCAGCATTGCGAGAGGTGGATCTACCGAGCGTCGAACCGGCGAGCGTCAGCCCGAAAAAATTCATTGAGGTGTGTCGACGCCTAGACTTGGGCGGGCGCTACCAGCGTTATCTGGAGAGCAAGCTGTCGCAGCCTGATCTTGAGCAGGTAAAAGCGTTGTTTGTGAATCGCGAGCGTGACGTCTTGCGAGTGGAGGCAAATATCGCCTACATGAAAGAGTTGATTTCCAAGCCCTTTCACACCGCAATCTTGGCGCTGGACACGCCGGGTGTTAAGCCCACAGTGGGTGGAAAACCTTTCGTGCTGCAGTACTTCACGGTGCTTGGGGTCAGTTTGCGTGGCGTGCTTGTGTTTCAGGGGCGCGGGCAAAACGCTTGCGTGGTTTATATGCCTTCGCAGCCGTCAGAGCCGCTGAAGGAGTTCGCCCATTTCGGCGAGTTCATGGACCAACTGCGGGAAAACGCCAGAACACCGCAGTACCGCCAATATCTCAAGCAATTGATACCGCTGCGCAGCAGGGCGCTGTTTTTCGCCCGTCTGGAAAACTGTCTGAACCCCTACGTCACACGATCCATCCCGGGAAGCAGCGGCCTGATCAAACCCAGGATCAAAGCGCGTGAACCAAACCTGCGCGCTAATCTCAATGCAGTAAAAAACGCTATCGCAGGTGAGCTGCCCGATTATTTTTATCTCCAGCACATGCTGCGCATCAAGGACGATGCACGGGCCCTGGCAGTGCCAACCGGTGATGAAAACGAAAAGTCGCGAAAGGAGCGGCTGGCGAGCTTTTTGGAAAACGGTATGGACGTGCTTAACCTGGCAAGCATCGTTTTACCGGGTCTGGGCGAGGCGATGTTGCTCATGGCGGGCAGTCAGTGGCTGGTGGAGACATTTGAAGGCATTGACGCCTGGAGTCATGGCCAGATGACTGAAGCACTTGAGCATTTGAGCAGCGTGGCGGAGTCAGTCGCCATGACCGCGTTATTGTCCAGGGCTGCTTTATTGTCAACGGGGCTTGTGCCGCCGATCAAAGCGTCTTCTTTTATTGATGCAATGGTCACGGCCCGTTCTCGCGACGGCGTGACGCGCTTGAGCCATGCGCCAGCAGCCGTTCCCCCATCGATACCCAAGCCCGCGTTTAAAATGCCGACGCGTCTGCCGGACGGGCGTCTGGGGTATCTGCTGAGTGGGCGAGGTCGAGGTGCAACGGGCTGGCATGCGGACCCTCAGCAAAACCTGATCAATGCAATGACTGCACTGTTTCCCGAGGTCACCAATGTCCAGGCGCATGTGGATTGGTTTGTGATGATCGGAGAGGACCTGGAGACGCTGACCCTGTCAACGCAACGCAGGCTTGAAGACTACCAGGCCTTGCATTCAGCGCTGGACGCGTGGGTGGAGCCTATGCCTGCGAATGTGCCGTCAGGCAATCACTCTGTGCCGATCAGTGAGCAAGCTCGCCAGACATTTGCCGACGCGCTGTGTCAGGCGTGGCGCTACAGCGACGATGACGCCCCCCGAGGGCCCGACATCTTGTTGTTGGAGTCCCTGGACCTCACACATCTTGCAGATTTGCCTGATCTGCCTTCGCAGTACAGTCAGATCCGCTTCCTCACGTTGCGAGCGATGTTGGGGGATGTCGAACAGCTCGACAGCCTGTTGCGCCAATTCAGCGGGCTTACTCGACTGGCAATAGTTGACGGCGGATTGCAAGAACTGCCAACTGCCTTGGCCGTACTGGAGCATTTGTACAGTCTGTCGGTGGCGGGGCAGGGTCTTGCCATCGATCAGTCCGCCATGAACCTGTTGATGGATATCCCCCAGCTGTCATCGCTCAACCTGCGTGGCAACGTGGTCGGCGAGTTCACCGACACAAGCCGCTTGCGACTTAGCGAGCTGACGCTGGGGGACACAGGGCTGACGCGCTGGCCGCACTGGGTGGATGCGTTGAATTTGCGGGAGCTGGATGTCAGTGACAATCTCATCACCTCGCTGCCTGAGGTTATTCTCGACAACGTGCTCGACCCTTTTCACCACACGACAATTTTCGCTGCTGGCAACCCGATCAATACCGACGATTTGCGTGCTTACTGGCTGAACGCCGGGTATGGCCGCCGGTACACCCTGGAGTTCGAGTTTCCCGAGGAGATTCGTGCCCTGCCCTCTGCGCACAGCAACGACCGCCAAAGCTCAACGGGCAGCCCGTTCACGACTCATTCACATTCGATTGGTGGTGCCGAGTTCGACACAACACCGCCCTGCGTCGATAGCTGGATTGTTGAGGGGCGAGCCGAACTCAACTCGCGAATTCGCTCGGCATGGGAACGGGTCCACACGCAAGGCGACGCGCCGAATTTGATGAACCTGCTGCACAGGTTAAGAGAAACCGCAGACTTTCAGCAATTTCATGAGGAGTTGGCTAACGATGTGATGACCGTGCTGGAAGCGGCCGCCGACGATACGCCATTGCGCGGGCAGCTTGAAATCATGGCCAGTGATCGATTATTCGGTCCTGACCAGACCTGCCAGGACGGTGCCAGACTGATTTTCAGTGACATGCAAGTAGCGGTTTACGCCCACACGGCCTTGCTGGGTGTGCCCGCCGAGCAGCAGACAGAACGACTGTTCAGTGTGATCAGAAGCATGTTCCGGCTTGATCAGGTTCGGTCCATTGCTGACGTGGAGATCAGGCGACAGACCTCCACCGGCGTTCACGTCGATCAGGCCGAGGTACGTCTGGCTTATCGCATCGGGCTGGCTTCATATCTGGCATTACCCGGCCAACCGCTGCGTATGGTGTGGGAGGGACTGAGCAATGTCGCGCCTCAAGCGATACTCGACGCCAGACGTTTGATTCTTGAGCGTGAAGCCGGGCCAGCGTTTCTCGATTTTGCCGTGAACGACCGGTTGTGGAATGCCCGCTTGCGTGCTGAAAATGCGGTGCAAGTCGAACACGCGACGTCGCAGGTCAGGGCACAGATGGATGCACTTGAAGAGCATCCCCCTGCTGATCCCGATCAATACCACCGACAAGGCCTGTCGCTGATCAGCCTTCGCGATGCCGACGAGCGGGAGGTGCTAGAACAGATCACCCATCAGTATCGACAAGCCTGGTATTGAGGCTTTCCGAGAGTTGCCCGGTTGCACAGGATTATTGCTTCCGGGTTCCGGTATTGAGCGGGCCCATCCGCTGGATCGATCGTTGCCCAAGGTTGAAGCGATCTTGAGGGAGCTATGCATGTTCGAACCCGCCGAGTTACGAAGATGCTTGATTATGGTTCGGGTGCATTGTTACAGGGCGCAGTTCCAGAGTGCGGAGTCAGATTCTGGCCGGAGCAGCCAACGTGTTGGCGAAAGGTCCTTGCAGACACCGCAGATTTAACGCTCCCGCAACCGATACCCCACCCCGGCTTCAGTCACGATGAAACGCGGATTAGTCGGGTCGTCGGCCAGTTTCTGGCGCAGATGGCCGACGACGATGCGCAGGTAGTGGCTGTCTTCGGCATGGGTTGGGCCCCAGATATCCTTGAGTAACTGCTGCTGGGTGATGACTCGCCCTGGATACCGGGCCAGTTGCGCCAGCACCGCGTATTCCTTGCGGGTCAGCCCCACTTCAACGCCGTCGAGCAACACCCGCCGATAGGCAAGGTCTACCGTCAGCGGGCCGAATGTCAGCGCTGCTTCCTGTGCCTCACCGCTGGGCGCCTGACGCAATAATGCGCGGACCCGTGCCAGAAACTCCTGAATACCGAACGGTTTGGTCACGTAATCGTTGGCGCCGTTGTCCAGCGCCTGGACTTTCTGTCCCTCGCTCGCACGTACCGACAGCACCAATACCGGCACTGTCGACCATTCACGAAACGCCCGCAGCACGTCCTGGCCGTCCATGTCCGGCAGGCCGAGGTCAAGCACCAGCAGGTCCGGTTTGTTCAGCGCCGCCTGGCTCAAGCCTTCGGTACCGCTGCCGGCTTCAAGCACTTTGTAACCTTGCGAGGCCAGGCTGATACGCAGAAATTTGCGTATCTGCGGCTCATCATCAATCACCAGGATGGTCGAGGTCTGGCTCATGGTTGCCTTGCCGTTTCACAATAAAAAACAAGCGTAACCCAAGACGCCATCACCGCGCGTGCTCTATTTCTGCTTCAGGCTGGGTCTGCAGGGGTAGGTGCAAAGTGATACAGGTACCCCGCCCGTCGATGCCTTCCGCGACGGTAATTCTTCCACCGTGAGCACCCACCATACCCTGGCAGATCGCCAAGCCCAGGCCCGTACCCTGCCCACCCCGGTCACCCCGTGCAGCGGTGTAGAACATATCGAAAATCTTCGCCCGCTCAGCTTCGGGAATTCCCGGTCCTTCGTCGCTTACCGAGAAGAACAACTCGCTGTCACTGGCACCAGCCTCCACCCGCAAACGACCCTGCGACGGCGAAAAACGTGCGGCATTTTCCAGCACGTTGACCAGCGCCTGCTCGATCAACGCGGCGTGCACGAAAAGCAGCGGCAACTCCGCTGGCACGTGGGTACTGACCTGCAAGGGCGCCAGCACCGTGCGCAAGCGGTTGAGGGCGCTGCCGACGATGTCGCCAGGAGACACCCAATCCCGCGCCAGCTTCAACGCGCCATGGCCCAGGCGTGTCATGTCCAGCAAGTTCTGGATATAACGATCCAGACGCTCGGCCTCGTCACGAGTGCCTTCAAGCAACTCGCGGCGGTCTTCCAGCGAAATCGCCTCGCCCAATGCCAGCAAACTGTCGATCCCGCCGCGCATGGCGGTCAACGGGGTGCGCAGGTCGTGGGACACCGAGGCCAACAAAGCGCTGCGCAGCTGTTCGGTTTCACCGTGCAAACGCGCAGCCTCCAGCTCATCAGCCAGTTGCGCCCGGGCCAGCGCCTGCGCCAGCGGCTGGCTGAGTGCGGTCAGCAGGCGCCGACGCTGGTCGGTAAATGGCTGCCCCTCACGTGGGCAGACGCCGAGCAATGCCAAAGGCCCCTCTTCCATCGACAACGGCCACCACCACCAACGACCCAGCGGTAAAGTGCCAGTCCCCAACCCAGCAGGTTGATCGTGTTGCCAGGCCCAATCCGCTGCGGCGCGTTCGGCCTCGGAAAGCTGCAAGGGGCTGCCGACTTCGATCTTCCAGCCGTCCTGCCCGTCTCGATCGAGCAGGCACACCTGTAGCTCTTTCCAGCCATTCAAATGTTGCTCGGCGGCGCTCAACACCGCCTGACGATCAGTGGCGGCCGTGAGTTTGCGCGACAGGTCGAGCAGTTCGCTGGTTTCCTCCTGCGTGTCGCGCAAGGCCTGCAGTTGCCGACGCTGCCGGGCCGCCAGGTTGCCGGTCAAGGCCGCCATCAAGAGAAAGAACAACAGCGTCAGCACATCTTCTTCACGCTGGATGCTGAACGAGAATATCGGTGGAATGAAGAGAAAGTCGTAGGCCAGGAACGACAACGCCGCACAGGCCAGCGCCGGACCGAGACTGCTGCGCACCGCCACCAGCAACACTGCCGCGAGGAACACCAAGGAGATGTTCGGCAGCGCCAGCACACTCGCCACCCCCCAGGCCAAGGCGCTGGCCAGAACCGTGGCAATCAATGCCAGACCATAATCGAACCAGGCGACTGCGCGGGTCGAATGCAAGCGCGGCTGATCGTGCTGAGCCTCACTGTCGAGTACATTGATTTCCAGGCCATGGGCATCGCGCAGCAAGCGCGTCGCCAGACCACCGCCAAACAGCCGTCTGCGCAAACGCGGGCGCGATTGACCCACCAGCACCAGACTTGCACGCCGCTCGGCTGCATGCTGGATCAGGGTTTTTGCCACTTCGCCTGCTCGCAGCAATACCACTTCGCCGCCAAGGCGCTCTGCCAGTAGTTGGGCATTTTGCAGGCGCATCCGGGCCTGTTCATCGATGACCTTGCCGTTATCGACATGCACCAGGCTCCAGGGCAGATGCCGACGTTGCGCAACGCGACTGGCATGTCGCACCAGACGCTCGGCCTGGGCATCACCGTCGATACCAACCAGCAGTCGACCGCGTACTGCGGGGGCGGCCTGACCCAACTGACGGTAACCCAAGGCCAGGTCATCATCGACCTGAGCTGCCGCAGTCTGCATCGCCAACTCGCGCAACGCCGTCAGGTTGGTCTGGGTGAAGAACGCATCAATGGCGGCGCGGGCCTGCTCCGGCACATAGACCTTGCCGTCACGCAACCGCTCCAGTAGCTCACGCGGAGGCAGGTCGATCAGCACCAGTTCATAGGCTTCCTGCAACACCCAGTCAGGCAATGTTTCGCGGACCAGCACCCCGGTGATGCCCCGCACCTGATCATTAAGGCTTTCCAGATGCTGGACGTTGACGGTGGTGTAGACGTTGATCCCCGCCGCGAGCAATTCCTGAATGTCTTGCCAACGCTTGGTGTGGCGGCTGCCCGGAGCATTGCTGTGCGCCAGCTCGTCGACCAGCACCAGTGTCGGTGCGGCCTTGAGCAGGCCGTCCAGGTCCATCTCCTCCAGGGTGACGCCACGGTATTCCGAACGCAGCATCGGTTGTTGTGGCAAACCGCTGAGCAATGCTTCGGTTTCGGCACGGCCATGGGTTTCCACCACCCCCGCCACGACCTGCACGCCCTGGCGCAACTGTGCATGGGCCGCCTGGAGCATGGCGTAAGTCTTGCCCACCCCCGGCGCGGCGCCGAGAAACACCTTGAGCCGCCCCCGTCCCTCCTTGGGCAGATCAGCTAACAGTGCATCGGCTCGACCAGCGTTACTCATAGTTTGTTCTCGCATCACAATTGCGCAGACGGTAACTCATTCAAGGTTTGATTCAAGGTCAACACGTTTACCACGGGTGGACCAATCAGTGGCCGATAGGTGTTTTCATCCACCAACCGTTGCAGGGTCTCTACCGACAGATTGCGTGCAGCAGCCACCCGCACCATTTGATAGGCCACGGCTGCAGGTGGCAAGTGTGGATCAAGACCGCTGCCAGAGGTGGTCAGCAAGGCCAGGGGTACCGCGCCCTGCCCCGCAACCCGTTCCCTGGCGACAGCCTCTGTGACCCGTGCGGCCAGTGCCGGGTTGCTCGGCCCGAGGTTGCTGGCGCTACTGGACACCGTGGCAAAGTCCCCGGCAGAGGGACGCGAATGGAACCAGCCATCACCGGTAAAATTCTGCGAGATCAGTTCCGAACCTCGCACGTTGCCAGTGGCGTCGCGCAACAGGCTGCCATTGGCTTGATCAGGGAACGCCACCTGGGCAATACCGGTGACCACCAGCGGGTACGCCACGCCGGTGATCAAGGTCATTAACACAATCAGGCTCAGGGCCGGACGCAATACAGTCGACATCATCGAATCCTCAATCAGTGTGAATGTCGCGCCCTGTCGAGCGCGACGACAGTCGCTCTCTTAAACCAGATGAAGGCCCGTCAGCAGCATATCGATCAGCTTGATCCCCACGAACGGCACAACAATCCCGCCCAGGCCATAGATCAACAGGTTCCGACGCAACAGGTGCGCCGCACTGGCTGCCTGCACGCGCACGCCGCGCAATGCCAGCGGGATCAGGACCACGATGATCAGGGCATTGAAGACAATCGCCGAGAGGATCGCGCTCTGCGGGCTGGCCAGGTGCATGACGTTGAGCACCCCCAACTGCGGATAGATAGCCGCGAATAACGCAGGCAGGATCGCGAAGTACTTGGCCACGTCGTTGGCAATAGAGAACGTGGTCAAGGCGCCGCGTGTCACCAGCAATTCTTTGCCGATCTGCACCACATCCAGCAGCTTGGTCGGGTCGCTGTCGAGATCGACCATGTTCGCCGCCTCACGCGCCGCCTGAGTGCCATCGTTCATCGCCATACCAACGTCAGCCTGCGCCAAGGCAGGGGCATCGTTGGCACCGTCGCCACACATTGCGACCAAACGACCGTCGTTCTGCTCCAGACGAATACGCTCCAGCTTTTTCTCTGGGGTGGCTTCGGCCAAGACGTCATCGACCCCGGCTTCAGCGGCAATCGCAGCCGCCGTCAGCGGGTTATCACCGGTCACCATGACCGTGCGAATCCCCAGCTTGCGCAATTCAGCGAACCGCTCGCGGATGCCCGGTTTGACCACATCTTTGAGGTGGATCACGCCCAGTAACTTGCCGTCCACGCACACCAGCAGCGGCGTGCCCCCGGTTTTGGCGATTTTTTCGACTTCCCGGACCAGCGCTGGCATCAGGTCCGTGCGCTTGACATCAATGAACGCCAGCAGCGAATCCACCGCGCCTTTACGGTAAACCCGGCCTTGATAGTCGACCCCGGACAAGCGGGTTTCAGCACTGAACGCTACCGGTGTCAGCGTTGCAACATTGGGTTCGATCATCGGGTGCAGCTCACGCAGGTATTCGACAATCGACTTGCCTTCAGCCGTATCATCCGCCAGCGAGGCCAACAACGCGCCCTCACCCAGCTCCTTGGCGCTGACACCCGGCGCGGGGTGAATCGCGGTGCAGCGACGGTTGCCGAACGTGATGGTGCCGGTCTTGTCCAGCAGCAACACGTGCACGTCACCGGCGGCTTCCACTGCACGACCTGATTTGGCAATCACGTTCAGCCTGACCAGACGGTCCATCCCGGCAATACCAATGGCCGACAACAGGCCGCCAATGGTTGTAGGAATCAGAGTCACCAGCAGCGCCACCAGAAACACCAGCGGCAGGCTGCCATTGGCGAAGCGGGCGAACGGTTGCAGGGTGACCACCACCAACAGAAAAATCAGGGTCAGGCCGATCAGCAGAATATCCAGCGCGACTTCATTGGGGGTTTTCTGCCGTTTGGCACCTTCCACCAGTGCAATCATGCGGTCCAGCGTCGACTCACCCGGGTTGACGGTGATACGCACCAGCAACCAGTCGGACACCAGCCGCGTGTTGCCGGTAACCGCCGAACGATCACCGCCCGACTCACGAATCACCGGCGCGGATTCGCCAGTAATCGCGGCTTCGTTGACCGCCGCGATGCCTTCGATGACCTCGCCGTCGCCAGGGATCATTTCCCCCGCGTCGACCCGCACCACATCGCCCTTGCGCAACCGGCTGGCATCGACCACGTGGAAGGCTCCGTTTTCGTCCTTGCGTCGCGCTTTCAGACCTTCACTGCCAGCTTTCAGGCTGTCGGCGCGGGCCTTGCCACGACCTTCAGCCAGGGCCTCGGCAAAGTTGGCGAACAGTACGGTGAACCACAGCCAAAGAGCGATCTGCACCGCCACCGACGTCGGCACCTGCGGGTCAGGAATCAGGCACAGAACAGTCGTGAAGATGGCGGTCAGCTCGACCACCAGCATGACTGGCGCGCGTTGCAACTGGCGCGGGTCAAGTTTGACGAACGCTTGCACCAGTGCCGGGCGCCACAGCGTCGAGAGGGCTGTCGCTGGCTGTTCGGTCGCGCGGCTTTTATCGACGTTCTTTGTTACAGGAATTGGCATATTCATGATCTGCTCCTCAGAAGCCCATGCTCAAGTGTTCGGCAATCGGCCCCAGCGCGAGGGTCGGCAAGAAGGTCAAACCACCGACCAGCAAAATGGTCACGGTCAGCAAGGTCACAAACAGCACGCCATGGGTTGGAAAGCTGTCCTGGCCCTGGGGTGCGGTTTTTTTCATCGCCAGACTGCCCGCCAATGCCAGCACCGGCAGGATGTAGCCGAAGCGACCGAGAAACATCGACAGGCTGAGCATCAAGTTATGGAACAAGGTGTTCGCGCTGAAACCGCCGAACGCCGAGCCGTTATTGGCGGTGGCTGAGGTGTAGGCGTACAGCAGCTGACTGAAACCATGCGGACCGGGATTGCTCACCGCCGCCATCGGTCCCGGCAAGCTCGCCGCCAGAGCACCGAACACCAACACACCAACGGGCATCACCAGCAAGGTCGCGACCAACAGTTTCACTTCCCGGGCTTGCAGCTTCTTGCCCAGGTATTCAGGTGTGCGGCCAATCATCAAACCGGCAAGAAACACCGCAATCAACACATTGAGCAACATGCCGTACAGGCCCGCCCCGACCCCGCCGAAGATCACTTCGCCGACCATCATGTTGACCAGCGCGACCATCCCGGTCAGTGGGTTAAGGCTGTCGTGCATGCCATTCACCGAGCCGTTGGACGCCGCAGTGGTGGTCGCAGTCCAGAGCACCGTGCCGCTGGTGCCGAACCGGGTTTCCTTGCCTTCCATCGGTGCGGCTTGTTCGACCGACACGATGTTCAGAGTCGGATTCGGTTGATACTCAGCCCACATCGCCGTCGCACCGCCGATCAAGAACAGGGTCAACATGCACGCAATAATGGCTTTGCTTTGACGCATGTCTTTAACGTAGTTACCGAAGGTGAACACCAGCGCGACCGGAATCAGGATGATCGATACCAGTTCGAACAGATTGCTCCAGGCGGTCGGGTTCTCGAACGGATGCGCCGAGTTGACTCCAAAGAAACCACCGCCGTTGGTGCCCAGTTGCTTGATCGCGATCTGACTGGCTGCCGGCCCCAACGGGATGCTCTGATTGGCGCCTTGCAGAGTCACTGCGTCAACGTAATGAGCGAAAGTTTGCGGAACGCCCTGCCAGACCAAAAACAATGCCAGCACCAGACACAACGGCAGCAGCCCATAGAGGGTGGCGCGTGTCATGTCGGCCCAGAAGTTGCCAAGGTGTTGCGTCGAACGGCGGCTGATGCCACGGCAAAACGCGACCAGCACCGCGATGCCAGTGGCGGCACTGACGAAGTTCTGCACGGTCAAGCCAGCCATCTGACTCAAGTAGCTGAGCGAAGCTTCGCCGCTGTAGTTCTGCCAGTTGGTGTTGGTGACAAAACTCATTGCCGTGTTGAACGCCAGCGACCACTCCATTCCCGGCAGTTGCTGCGGGTTGAGCGGCAGAGCGCCTTGGAACAGCAGAATCGCGAACAACAGGAGGAAACCCGCCAGGTTGAAGGCGAGCAAGGCCAGGGCATAGGTTTTCCAACTCTGTTCGGTCTGCGGATCAACGCCGGACAGGCGATAACAGATGCGCTCGACCGGCCCCAATACCGGACTCAAAAAGGTACGCTCACCCTCCATGACCCGGTAATAAAAACGCCCCAGCCATGGCGCTGGCAGCAGCACCAGCACAAAAAAAGCCAGGATCAGTAGATAGTCATAACTGTGCATGGCGGCTCCTAATTCCGGCCGGCGCGTAACAGCGCCACCAGTAAGTAAATGAACAGCCCTGCTGCCAACAGCAGTGACACCCCGTCCAGAACGCTCATGGAAATTCTCCGTCGTACGGCAACTGCCGCGTGTCAGCCATTGTCCGCAGGGAGGGTGTAAAGGAACGAGATCGACGAACCCTGATGGGCATAAAGAAAGCGTAAAGAGTGGGATTTACAGGGGGCGTCAGGAGGACCGAGGGGCCTTGTATCAAACCCGATACATTCCAGACAACCGCCGGACACGTGGACACAACAGCCTTCCGCCGCGCGCGCCAGCGAAGTAGCATGGCGGGCAGCGTTGTTCTTCAATCGCGGCCAGTGATGGCGGCACCCTCAGGCGACAGTCGTACCATGCAAGCAGTCCCCCCTATCAGTATCGACAACGCTCCGACCGATGAGCGCCGCTGGAATACCCGCGCCCTGATCGTTGACGACGATGTGCCCATACGCGAACTCCTTTGCGATTACCTGGCCCGGTTCAACATCCACTGCCGTGGCGTGACCGATGGCAGCGCCATGCGCCAGGCGCTCGGCGAAGAAACCTTCGACGTGGTCGTGCTGGACCTGATGCTGCCCGGTGAAGACGGCCTCTCGCTGTGCCGCTGGCTACGCGGTACATCGGACATTCCTATCTTGATGCTAACCGCCCGTTGCGAGCCCACCGACCGCATCATCGGTCTGGAACTGGGTGCCGACGACTACATGGCCAAGCCTTTCGAACCCCGCGAGCTGGTAGCACGCATCCAGACTGTGTTGCGCCGGGTGCGCGACGACCGAAGCGAACCGCGCAACAACATCCGTTTCGACGCCTGGCGCCTGAACAGCGTAATGCGCCAGTTGACCGCGCCCGATGGCCTGGTGGTGCCGCTGTCCAACGCCGAGTTCCGCCTGCTGCGCGTGTTTCTTGAACGCCCACGGCGCGTACTCAATCGTGAGCAATTGCTGGATGCAGCACGCGGCCGGACCATAGAAGCTTTCGACCGCAGCATCGATTTACTGGTATCGCGCCTGCGACAGAAGCTCGGAGATGACCCGAGAGCGCCGCAACTGATCAAAACTGTACGCGGCGAAGGTTATCTGTTCGACGCCAGGGACATCGGTTGATCCGCTCGGCCGACACACTGTTCGCCCGTCTGTTCGGCGGGGCGTTGCTCGCGATCCTGTTGGCGCATGTGCTGGCGTTCATGTGGTTCATGCATTACGGACCGCCCCCGCCGCCTCCCCCTATGCCAGACGCGTTCGGTCAGCCGCCCCCCGGTTTCGACGCTTCACACCCCCCCATGCAGCGCCCACCAGGAAGGCCACCCTTGTTCGGGGGCCCCGTCGTGCCGCTGATATTTCAATTAATTACCCTGGTGGTCGCCGCCTGGTATGGAGCCAAAGCCCTCAGCCGACCGATCCAGCGCTTGAGCGAGGCCGCCGAGCGCTTGAGCGAGAACCTCGACAGCCAACCCCTTGAAGTCAGCGGCCCACGTGAGGCGCGTCAGGCGGCGCAGACGTTCAACTTGATGCAGCAGCGCATCCGTGAACAGGTCCAGCAACGCGGACGCATGCTCGCGGCCATGTCCCATGACTTACGCACACCACTGTCGCGCCTGAAACTGCGCGTCGAACAGATTGATGAACCGAAGCTGCACGGGCAGATGAGCCAGGACCTGGACGACATGATCGGCATGCTCGATGCCACCCTGACCTACTTGCACGAACAGCGTAATAGCGAGGCGTTGCAGCTTTTCGATGTGCAGGCACTGGTCGAATCCCTGACCGAAAACGCCCAGGATCAGGGCGATGACGTACACAGCAGCGGCCAGTGCAAGCCGCTCATGGCGCAGCCGATGGCGTTGCGTTCATGCCTGGGTAACCTGATCGATAATGCCCTGCGTTATGCGGGGCACGCGCATGTCGACATTCAGGATCATCCACAACGGGTGCAACTGCGAGTCAGCGATCAAGGACCGGGGATCGCTGCAGGTCTGCGCGAGGCGGTATTCGAGCCGTTCTATCGCGTCGAAGGCTCACGTAATCGCAACTCCGGCGGCATCGGCATGGGCATGACCATCGCCCGCGAAGCCGCCCGGCGCATGGGCGGCGACCTACGCCTGGAAGACACTCAGGGGGGCGGCCTGACCGTCGTCATCGACCTGCCCCGCCGGTAAAATCCGACGCGCCGACTGTGCGTGTCAGCCTCGATACAAATCCCGAATACCCCCGACACTTGACGCCCCGAGGCTTCATAAGCCGGTGCACTGCCACCGGCCCAAACAACCTGTGGAGTCAAGCCGATGATCAGTGGCGTCAGTAACAGTTATTCGAGCTATACAAGCTCAAGCGCGAGCACAACGGCCAGCGCGAACAGCAAGAAATTCCAGGAAGAATTGCTGGCCAAACTGGACACTAACGGTGATGGCAGTATCGGTAAGGATGAACTGAGTTCAGCCCTGTCGTCGAACAGCAACGATGGCGTAGTGGTCAGCCTGAGCAAAGCGTTCAGCGGCCTCGATAGCAATGACAATAGCAGCCTGGACGCCACCGAACTGTCGGCCATGGCCCAGCCACCGCAGCCACCCGCCGAGCCGTCCACGGACGTCGCTGAAAAAGTGCTCAGTTACCTGGACAGCAATGGCGATGGTTCCGTCAGCAGTGATGAGCTGAGTACCGGTTTGAGCAGCACTGACAGCAGCAGCGCTGACAGTTCAAAAGTATTTTCGGCGCTGGACACCAACAAGGATGGGACTATCAGCCTTGACGAGCTGACCGCCAGCCTGCAGCCCGCGCCACCACCGCCACCCGCCGAGCAAGACTCCAGTACCACGGGCTCTTCCACCACTACCAGCACCAGTACGTCTGACGCCAGCACGTTGTTCAGTAACCTTGATGCTGACAGCAGCGGCAGTGTCAGCCTCGACGAACTGACCTCTGCGTTGAGCACCGACACCACCGGGCAAAGCGCCAGCGCCAAAACGGCCGCTGCCGAAGCGTTGAGCAAGATGGTCGCTGCGCTGAGCCAACGTTATGAAACCGACGGCAGCAAGCCCATCGGCAACCACCTGAACGTCGCAGCCTGACAACCAAACCCGCCGCGAAGGCTATGTTTCGCGGCGGATTTTCCTCAGGCAAGTACAGCGTAGGGGGCGGTGCTTTTGCCCGTTACTGGCGTAAGCGCAGCATTACTTTGACATTACCGCATCAACGTCAATCGACGAATGGTGTGTTTTAAATCGAACCAATACTCGCTTTCAGCCCTGCGTACCCTCGTGAAAATTTCTTTTAAATCAACTAAGTAAACGCCTGCACCAAAGCCAGTGAGACATCACACAGACGTACCCCCTGTTACTTCTGACAGGTTTCAGATGCGTCCGGGAGGGCTATAAGAGAGTTCGGCCCCGGTCAAAATCTGCCGGACAGAAAAGCCGCACGCGATAAGGATGAATGTGTAACCGCATGCAGTCAGCACCACGGCCAAAGCCTCTCAAGGATAAGGAGCTTAGCGATGAACCGCCTCAACCAAAAGCCTGCCACCCCCTCTATTGATTGTCAGTCGACGCAGGCGAAGGAAACGCCGTCCGTAAAACTGACGACCAAAGAACGGGAAACACTTGAGTGGATGGTCCTCGGAAAATCAGCGTGGGAAGTGTCCCGAATTCTGGGCAAATCAGAAGCGGCGGTGAATTTTCACCTGTGCAACATTCGGCGCAAGTTTGAGGTGACTTCGCTTAGATCGGCATTGGTCAAGGCGATTGAACAGGGGGTTATTTTGTTGCATTGAAGGGCAAGGCCAACAATCTTGTAGTCGAAGTAAGCACAGATTCCGACGGCACCGGGCTTTTCTTCGCTCAGTACCGTGCTTTTTTATCCCCTGCCAACAGCAGCATGTTTTCGCTTCATCCGCCCTGCTGTTCCGCCAACAGGTAATCGCTGCCGCGGACAAACGTGCTGTGTTGCTCCCCCCGGAGTTGATTGGCCAACTCACCCTCACGGTAGAAGCGCTGGTCCTGGCCGCTGTCGCCGGTGTAGCTGGACAGTTTATCAAGCGGGTCGTAACGGTATTGACTGTTGGCCGATGGACCGCTGACTTCAGTCAAGCGACCGAGCGCGTCGTAGCTAAGGGTGCGACCCTGCTCGTCGACGATCAAATTACCGTCAGGGTCATAGCTCAGTTCGATAATTTTTGGGGCGTAGTCGTCATGGCTGTTGACGATCTTGATCAATTGCGTGGGGTCGGTTTCAGCGTAGGTATAGGTGGCCCGGTTGCTGCCGCCCTCAAACGTAGTAAGTACGAGTGTCAGGTTATCCCGCGCGTCAAACCGGAACGACTGGCTGAGAATGCTTTTGCCATAGGGATCGACAGGCGGCTGACTGCCTATTTTGCAGGTGTAATTAGCCAAACGACCACGGGTGTCGTAACCGAACGTTTCATCGCGCAGCACGGCCGTGCCTTCTTCGAGGATTCGCGTCACCAGGGCATCGACCTCGTTGTAGCTCTGGGCCAAGGTCTGGGTCACATTGCTGAACTCAAAGGTGCGTTTTACCTCACGGCCCAGGTCGTCATACTCCAGATTGATGGTCACGCTTTGCGCACCGTCCACCGTTTTTATACTCTGCGTCTGGCCCTGCGCGTTATAGCTAAAGGTCGAAACGGTTTGACCGAGCGTGGTCTTGTTCAGCCGTCCGGCGGTGTCGTACTCGTAAAGCTGAGTCTGGCCGAGCACATCGGTATAAGCACGCAAGCGTCCACTCAAGCTGTAGCTGTAATGCATGTTATAGGTGTCGGCGCCCTGAGTACGCACTTCGCACATCAGCTCGCCGGTGCTGTAATACTCGCGGGTCAGTTGCTGGTCGAGTTCCGAACAATACAGCAGCCGGGCGTTGTGAGGATCGTAGGTGTAGTTGGCTGTGGTGTCGCTGGCAGGAATACGCCGAATCAACGGTTCTTCTCCCAGCATCGGCAGATAGGTGTATTCAATCACTTGCGCACTGGCAGTGGTCACCGTCTTGGGCCGGGTTTGCCCCGATTCAAACGTAAATACCTGTTCTCTACCTCCAGAGATAGAACTGTACATACGGTCAAGTCCGTCGAAGGATTGCTCGCCCAGTACCCGATCATCGACGCTGATCAATGTCGGTAAGTCCCCGGTGCTGTGCAGGGCATATTCACGTATGACCACCGTTTTGTCAGGCAAGGTGCTTTCGACCATTCGGTCAAACGCATCGTAGCGGTACCCGGTGCTGTGGCCGAGCGCATCAATTTCTTCAACCGTACGCCCCAACCCGTCATAACGATAATACTGCTTGCCGATACTCTCGCCGATGCGGGTGAACCGTTCGACCGTCTCTGGTTTTTCAAACAGGTTGAGTTGGGTCACCGTGAGGTTGTACTTCTCCATGGAGGACTGGCTGGCTTGAGTCCATTCACGCTGGATCGGGCCGGAGGTACCGTCAATCAAGTCGGTTTCGCTGAACATCACCACCCCCTCAGGCGCGGTCTCACTGTCCTGCTGCCCCCAATCGTCGTAGCCAAAGGAGCGCTTGAGCGGCAAGTCTTCATCGCCCAGCCAGTCGTAATCGGTCTCGGCCAGCAACTGACCGCGCGCGTCATACTCGGCCTTGTACGTCTGACGAAACGCTCCGGCACTGGCGGGGTTGTCGGTGTCCTGACGTTCCTCCTTGATCACCCGATTGAGGCCATCCAGGTGGCTGCGCGTCTGTACACCCTTGACGTCGGTGACGGTCTGCGAGGCCGTTTGGCCCCCGAGGCCAACCAGGCTGTACGCGTAACTGCGGGTGGCGGCGAAGTCGGTGTCCGGGGCCACGGTTTCACTCACTACCCGGCCCAGCGCATCGTAGACGTAGCGGATTTCCACGTCGCTGTCGTCGCGGTTGAGCAGCGGTTCACCGGTGAGCAGCGAGTGCTCCAGGGTGATGACCTTGTGCACGCTGTCGAAGCTGCTGCTCAGGGTCTGCGTGGTCTCGAGCACGGTTTCGCCGGCACGGCCGGTGCCGGCGTTTTTTTCATAGGCGAAGTCGGTCGACGTACTGTGTTCGGCGTAGGTCAATGCGTCATGCAGGGTCAGCGTCACTTTGCGCTGACGCCCGTGTCGAAGTGCATCCCCCGGCACATCGAAATAGCTGTAAGCCGTCGTTTGCATCAGGTGCTCGTCGCTGCCCTCGAGCTGTTGCAGGGTTTCGTTCTTGATCACCAACCAGCTTTTCACGCCGCCAGTGACCGGCGCCATGGCCTGATAGTGATAGCGGGTGCACAACGTCGGTGCCGGGCTGCCGAAGCTCGAAGACGCCGGGGTTACGGTCTGCTCCTTCAACTGGCGCACAAACCCTTCCGGGTCGGCCGGGCACAGTCCTGGCTCGCCAGCCGCCGGGTAATAGCGGCTGGTTTCGGTGATGCCGTTGGCCTGGACCTCTTTGGCCAGGTTGCCATAGAGGTCGTATTCGCTGCTGACCGTTTCCCGGCGAACGAGGTTCGGGTTGTCGAGGTTTGACCAGCTGTTGGTGAGCGTTTTGGGCAGTTGGCAATCAATGGGCTGCTTGGCGAAGTCGACGCCGTCCTTGGCGTAATAAACCGTGACCACCCTTTTCACGTTTTTGTTCTGGGTCGTGGTTTCCTGGGTCAGCAGGTGGAAGCGGTTGAAGGAGCGCTCAACCGTGCGCACCGCCTGGCCCCCCACGTACAGGCTTTCGGTGGTGCCATACACATAGGTGCCGGTGATTTTGTAGAGGTTGTCCAGCCCGTCGTCTTCCCAAATCAGACCGGAGGCGTTGTAGCCCAGGAAGTTTTTGCCGAGGTCGGTGCCGTTGCCACGGTAGGTATACCGCGCCTCGATTGTGGGCTGGCCGGCGCCGGGATCGGTGATGTGCTTGGTCACCCGTCGCAGCGCCAGGCGTGCATCAAGGCCGGGGAATGCATGCCCGCCATCGTTGTACTCAACGGTTTCGTGCCCCCCCACCGGGTTCCACACCTGCTGGATACAGGTCAGGCCATGGAGCAGGACGTATTCAAAGCGCCAACAGGCATTCTCGGCAGTCGGCAGGGTGATCTGGCTGACCTTGTAGTCATGTTCGACCAGCGACAGGACAAAACGCACCGGCGCATCGTCAGGCTGCAGCAGTACCTCGACCGTGCGGCCCGTGCGCTTGATGGTCATCAGCCGGCGCTGAGCATCGCTGACGGATTCAAGCACTTGGTGATCGCCGAAGTAACCGTAGCTCAAACTGACCTTGCGCCCGTCGGGGGAGTGGATTTCATGCGGCAAGGCGACCCTGTTGGTGGCACTGCCGCCGACCTGAAGGATCTCGACCAGACCGGACTTGTGCACGACCTTGTAGCGGCCGCTGCCCAGGTCGTGGAAGTGAAAACTGTCGAGTTTTTTCTCTTTCATCAGGAGCTGGTTGTCGACGCTGCTGGTGCCGGTGACCTTGAAGGTCTCGCCGGTGCTCAGGGCCAGGATCTGGTCATGTGGGGTGTACTGCGACAGCTGCAAGTTCCAGCCCAGGCCGAAGCCGGTGTCGAGGGTATTGAGCGGGCTGAAGCTCAGCACCAGGGGAACGACCGGGCCGGCGAGGTCATCGGTCTTGAGTTCGGGCAGGCTGATCGACACCGTGTACAAACCGGTGCGCGGGTCGACTCCACTTTGCAGGAAACTCATGAAGTTAAAGGCGTTGGAATGAATGGAACTGGAGGCGGCCATGATCATGAACCTCGGGTGGGGAGTTCTAAAAAGGTAGTGCGCTAAAACATTCAGGGGAAAACCGGAGGCGGTGTATCAAGTTCGATTCTCACGCACGAGGTTCTTTTTTTCATTGATTCGTTTGCTTTTAAATATCGGCCCTTTAATTGAACGCCCGGTACGACGACCGAGTCGATAGGTGCGCTGGCAAACGTATCCAGGTTGATGGGCTCAAGCGTAGACGTGTCATTTTTTATGATTCGCAGTGCCACCCAGAAATAATTACCACTGTCGTGATGGTCGCAGGTGTAGTCGTCATACAGCCAGATATTGGAGGCGGAGGGAACGTGTTCAAGTTCAAGTCCGATAGCCTGGTCATTTCTGCAATAATTGTTGCTTTTAAATACGTAAGTGCCGCTTTTGAAATCAAGCGTGCAATGGTTTTCTCCGTTGGCGCCTTCCAACGTTATTTTGGGTGTCTCGGCGGCGGCAGGCAATATGGCAGTGGCAGCCATGATAAGACGGGGGCAGGTTAATAGCGTGACAAGCACCAACCCACAGGATACGATTTTAAGAGGAGCCATTATGGGTTGCCTCGGTTAGTGAACGCGGAGAAAGTCTTGTCGTGGTGCTATGTCGTGTCCGAATTTAAGTTGGGTTATGGTGGGGGTCAGCGTTGGATGATGACGCAATTAATTTCATTTGGATTCACGGGTGTCTGGAAGACGGGTCGATTTATGAACCTAAGTCCAGGTGCGATCACGTTGCCAGGTGGCAGTGTATTGAGGTCAAGAGTGTTAATTTTGTTGGCGGTCGTGGTCGGGTTCTTTATAACTAATAATTCATACCAGCTAAACGCGTCGAAGTCAGATAATCCGCATTTTTTTGGGCTCGATGCTACCTGACCCTGTTTTGGCCGTCCTGTAACGAGCCAGATTCTGGTAGTGGAAGGAACGTCTCGTAATTCAAAGTAACCACCGTTTTTCAGCAGCTTGCACGGATAGTTTCCACTTGAGTTGGGCTTCTCTACAAATAGTTGTGTTCCAGGGTTTGCAGGAAAACTACACTGTGGCGTCCCATCACTGAAGTAAAAAGACAGGGTCCCCTCACTCTGTGTTTTATCGGTATCGCCGGCCAGTGCATGCCCGAAGTTTCCGACAAGTAGGATGATCAATAATCGGCGCGCTATTATAAAAAGATTCATTTCTTGCTTGCCTCCGTGGTTGAGCACTCCATTCAATTAACGATAACACCACGCTGACATTTGCCTACCTAGCAGTTCTGCTAGGTAGGCAACGTTATTGATCAGGCGTACACCTAGACCCATGTCACGTCGTGCTGCTGTTGAAAAATAATGGCCGACTGCCGGATTTAAATGTGTGCAAGGAGTTCACCGCATGGACAGTTCCCTCCCGGTCGTGCAACTAAGAGAGTCTCATGCTCTGGCGTTGGACCCTGATGCGCCACCGAGTAGTGGGGCATTCACACTCGTAATCCCACCTTACCCGGGCATGGCTGTCGGCGATAAGGTCACGATCACCTGGCAGGGATTTTTTGATGACGGCGACGAAGACTTTCCTTACACCAACACAAAAAGCCTCGACGTCGGTGAGCTTACAAAGGTAATGATCTGGAGCCTGGAAAGAACGTATGTCGACTTCATCAGCGGTGGCAGTGCGCAGATGAACTACAGCATCACCTACGCCAGTCCTTCGGACAATCCGGGCGACTCGCCACCGCAGACAATCAGCATCGTCAAGCCATTGCAGGTTCGTTTGCCTGCAATCGGCATCGAGAATCACAGCGGCAGTTCAATTGACCCCGGGCTTTTCCCGGAAGGTCTCACGCTGCTGGCGAATGCGTATGCGGGCATTCAAATCGGGGATTATGTGTTGCTGTATGCCATGGGGCCGCTCGCGAGCACCCGTGTAGTGGCGTCTTTGCAGGTCGATCAGCCGATGATTGACAGTGGCAAGCTCTCTTTCACCGTCGAGCAAAAATGGCTGCAGGGCAACCTCGGCAATACGGTGACCTTTGAGTATCAGTATGCGCGGCCAAGCGTTGCCGAGTCCTCCGAGCGACTGGCGCTGGACGTGCGTGCGTCCTGGCGACCCGAAGCCCCGATAGTTGCCGGGGCTCAGGAGGAACCGCCCGGTCCTAGCCAGGGCTCTATAGAAGCGGAGGGATTGGTAAGGGGGGTCGTTATCAAAATCCCGCAGGAAGTGCCGTTAGGTGATAACGATAAGGTCCAGGTCCATTGGGACGGTTATGGCACCAGTGGTCACTCGATCGTGGCCGAACCTGAGGCAAATGATCGGCGCACATTCGTTATTGATGCTGCCGCCGTCCCGGCGAATATGGGCAAACGTCTCAACGTGTTCTATCAGGTCACGCGACCTGGCGAAGCCGCCGCAACTTCCATGCCCTTTGACCTGCGCGTGATTACCGTGCCGCCAGCGCGGTTTAGAACGATTCAATGCGCGCAGGCATCCCTCGGAAATCTGCCACTGAGCCAAGTGCCGGTTACCGGCGCGGAGTTTACGTTGGACCGATGGATGTTCATGGCGCCTGGTCAGTTGCTCACCATCCAGGCCAAAAGCTCGACGAACATCTATTTGCTTGAACATTTTCCGATAACTACGGCGCACCTGATCGCAGGCAAAGTCGAGGCAACGTTAGGGCTTGATTATCTGCAAAAACTAGGCCCCGGCGCACACCTGACGATAGAGGTCAGTGTCAGTTTTGATGAGGGTCATTCGCAAACAGCGTTTCCTACTGTTCCACTCACGGTGAGGGATTAGTAGAGGGCATAAGTGCGGGTTGGATGTGAGTTAAGTCATTAAGCTGGATGGGGCGTTTTTCAATAGTTAACTAACTGTGTTGGGAGTGTGATGTGATGGCCGGTAACTCAAAAGAAAGTCTGCTTTCCTGGTTAGTGCTTGAATCTCGCACGCAGGGATGGGACTCCGTCGTTGTGATTGATCGACGTAAGTTAAATCTGGTGCTGCTTCAGGGGTATATCGATCGCTTCAACACGGCAGCCTATTTCCCCCCCATTACTGACAGTGCGCCGACGGTAGAGACCCAAAGGGAATACCTCTACGATTTCGCCCTGGATTACCCTCGATTGTCTTTTGAAAACGCTAACCTTTTAGACTCAAAGGTTGCGTTGTCTATGCGGGTGGTCGGCGGCACACAGGTGACGGTTGAGACCAACCTCGGTGTTGGACGGGCTATACGGATCGACTCAATAGACCCGCTCGATGCACCCACTGTAGAGTTGGTTATTAATTTGTCAGAAGTGCCTGGGTCCATCGACTCAAGCAGGAACGCTATTCTCGATTTAGCAAAAGGAAGCGAGTTCAGGCTGACGTACGCCGACTCTGAATTCATGCAGGAAAAGCTGGGTAAACTGTTTCAAACGATCTTTGAGGCGGTCCCGGAGGAAAAACGCATTTATGTTCTAACCACTCTGCAGGAGGGGGGGGATAAATATATGATTCCCCGCCGTTTTGAAACTCGAACCCAAGCCAGTGGTGCTGCGGCCCGTGACCCACTGTCTTCTGAATTCGGTCAGGGCGCGGTTGTCTTGTTTGTGGCGATGGAAAGGGGGGATTCGGGAGGCTTTCCAGACCAGTCCACGTTTAAATACCTGATTCCTGATGATGCAGCGGAGGACTATTCGGCCACCGT
Organism: Pseudomonas sp. ASL8; assembly: GCF_056680355.1. Classification (NCBI taxonomy): domain Bacteria; kingdom Pseudomonadati; phylum Pseudomonadota; class Gammaproteobacteria; order Pseudomonadales; family Pseudomonadaceae; genus Pseudomonas; species Pseudomonas sp. ASL8. The sequence continues at coordinate 5,104,903 of NZ_CM155278.1, forward strand.
ATTGCTGAGCAGTAAAATGGTGGGCCGAGCCCTGTTCACTCGAGGTCTTATCAAAGCTTTTGAGAAAGCCGGGGCTGCTTTCAAGGAGACCTTCGACGGTGATAAGTTAACCACGATTCAGGCCACGCGAGGCTCTTATCAGGTTGCCAGTGGGTATTTTGATCATGGTGGTAGTCATCCGCCCCCATGGGACGTGAATGCTGATGCCTTTACGATCGATTTGGCGGGTGCGCCCCTGCCCGTAACGGCCGATTTTACACAGACGAATGTCGGGTTGAGATGGCAGGTGGCAGGAAAGTTTACTGGTAAGTTCAACAATCGGTCAAACAATACAAGCGCCTCTTTTGCCGCGAACTATCAGGTTGATTTTGACAGGGAATACGTTCTTGTTGACGGTGCGTCACCTGGGCGCGAGCCCTATTTCATGTTAAGTCCGATATACCATGTACTTTCTTGTACGGTCGATATGCCGCCGGGCGTGGGTGGGGGCTATCAGCAGAAACTGGTAGAGATGTCACAGTACTATATTCAAGATAAAGCGACTGACTTTCTGTACGGTGTTGGTGATGAGTTCTATGACAGTGACAGTGTCAAAACTTCAATAATGGGCGATATTCGCATACCGTTTGGTAATGCGCTTGAATTCAAGTCGTTGCATATTCCTGATGATGCGGTCCTTTTTGGCAAGGTCAGTCCCGCTGTCGCTGCCTTCTTTGTTACTCCCCTTGAGATGATCATAGGACATGGCGACAACTATACATTCTCGACAACTCCAGAAACGAGCGGTGTCACATGGACAGTGGAGCATATTCCAGGCGGGTCCGGCGATAAGGGGGTGATAAATAATGCTGGGCTCTATACAGCACCCTCTGCCGAAGTAATCAACGGCACTTACATTCGCGTCAAAGTAACGGCGACAACTGCAGTAGATGGCTATTCCAGTTCGGCGTTGGTGTCGGTCGTGGCCCGGGACATTACCGTCAACCCGGTGATTCAGGTCTGCGATGCTTATGACTCGACCACATCCGGTGTGCGCCAGTCTCGCCAGTTGTGGGCCGGGACGCTGGGCTCGGGCAAATTGGATTGGCATTTAAAAGATCCCGGCCGAGGAGGAAACGTAGACCCTAATGGCAAGCCGAGGAACGAGCATGACTATTGGGCTATGCCTAAAATCGAAAACGCTGGATTTGTCGTCGAAGAGATACAAGTCACCAATCTGTCGACGGGCAAAAGCCAATCCAGCTATGTGTTGGTTGTGCATAAATTTGCCTCGATCACTATCACTATCGACGCCACTGCAAACTTATCGCCGGAGCAGCTTCAATTGCAAGGGTGGATCAATGGTAATATATTTCCAGGCATCAAGTGGCACTTGTTGGAAGGCGCGGGTGATGTCGATGAGGACACGGGCATCTACACCGAGGACCCAAACAATCATAAGCGCTTCGCTGTCATTACGGCACTTTTCGACTTCCAAGTTCTAGGCAAGTTTGAAGGGTTTTTAATTCTACCGTTGCCGTTGACTGAGTTTGCCAATGTACTGGAAGTCTTCTACGCCCCTTAGGCGACAGAGCAATTATCCACACGGTAACTCAATGTATTGGAGCATTATCATGGCGAATTCACGAGACGAATTATTAAATCGTATGGCGGACGGTTCGGTGATGTATGGCTGGGGCGCTATTTGCGTGTTTAACCGTGCGCGCCTTAATTATTTGCTGCAGCAGCAGTTTGTCGCAGGGTTCAATGAATTTAGTTTTTTACCCGCCTTTAGCGGGCGCGTTTACTTGACCGACGATAAGACGCTTTGGGCTGATTTGGATTCGATTTTCTTAACTAAACCACTTCTGTCGTTTGAGACGGCGTCCCTTGATAGTTCAAAAGCTAAACTGACCCTGTATATAGCGTCCGGCAGCTATGCACTTTCGCAACACACTGCTGGCAATCCACCCGTGCTGCTGTCTAGTTTTAAGCTGTCCGAGCAACAGGGCTTCATGTTGACCATCGATGTTAATTTAAACCTGGTCGTTGGCCAAGTAGATAACCGTGGGCGAGTCATTCTGGATATTTCAGATGGATTGAACTTTAGCTGTAACCTAGCGGGCGAAGAGTATGCTCGAAAATTGATCGGCAGGCTTCTCGAAGCTCGCTTCAAAGCCTTGCCAGTTCATAAGCGTGTTTTTAACTTGGGCGTGCTCGATTTTAATGGCTATAGTCCACTGACACCCACTCGCTTTTATATTCTCACGCAAGCTGCACCCAACGCCAAAAATGTCAAGGCCTCCAACTATGGTGATGGTGCCGTGGTCGTGTTTATCCGAGTTAAAGGCAATACGGGTGACGGGGTTTTGCCATCTGAAAGCAGTGGATTTCCCTACTTGATTCCGGATAATCGAGATGCGCAGGGTAAGGACCTGTATTCAGCGTCGGTGGTTGTCTCCCAGGAATTTATCAAGGATGTGGAGCCGGGCTCGCTGACCCTGTTAAGCAGTTTGTTATTCCCCGGAGAGAATGTTTTTATCGAGAGTTCGAGGCATGCCCCCTATGACTTGGTTGCGTTTGGCAATATCGACCCGGTCCTGACCAGCATTGCCCTAGACCCTATATTCAGCGTTATTGAAGCCGGCAGCGAACTGCGTTTCAACGTTGTTCAGGCCGGCAAGATGATCAACGGTATTGATCTCGATTGGAGCGTGCGTAGCATCAATACGATACATTCAGCCGGAGAGATCGCGCCAGGTGTGTACAAAAGCGTCACTCGGAACCGACTCGGTCGAGAATCTGTGCGTAACGTCGTCACTGCTAGCTATACCGATCCGGACACTAAAATCAAACACAGCGCCTCGGCGTTAGTGTTAGTCACGTATGAAGGTATGGCCATCGCGCCGCTGGTAAGCGTTATTTCGCCGAGAGGTGTGCCCATCACGCTCAAGGCGTCGACGGTAAGTGGCGGTGTTTTGCTTGGGTCACTGCTTGTTCCGGAGCTTGGCAGTCTGGTGTTCAACGAGGACACGGCTATTTATACCCCACCGGACAACCTGCCAGACAATGCTGCGGTGCAGCGTATTCAGGTGCTCGACACTAAGACGGGGGAAACAGTGCAATCGACGGTATTGCTGATTAAAACTCCTCCCTCGCTTGAAGTGAAACCGTCTTACATGTCTGGCGTCTCCCCATTAGGGGAACTACAACTAACGAACAGCTGGGGGGCGTTTATAGACGCCAGGAAAGACCACCCTGACTTCCCGCAAATGTTACTGGCAGACAAACAGCCAGATCCGGATATCGAGGTGCGATGGGGTCTGGTCAGCGGTGAAGGCAGTGTTAATGCTGCGGGGTTGTTTACGGCGCCTGCAAAAATAACCAACCCTATAAGTGTCGTGGTCTGCGATATTATATATAATGGCTTTTCCTTACTTACGGGCTACAGCGTTATCGAGTTGTCCGGATTCGTCGGTGAACCCTCTTGGGACAAGGTGGTCAGTTTCAAACTGACTGCCCCCGCAAATAATACCAAGGCGTTTGCCAATGGTTATCAGCAGATCGCGATAGATGTCGAGATTGAGACTGAGCATGTCAATGGTATGGATTATCCCATCACCGAGGAGGAATTCAGTACCCTGACAATCGTCCATCGGAACTCAGGGCAGGAGCTGGATTATCTGGATATCGGCCAAGAGGGCTTCGAGGCCGATGCTGCTTACCAGTGGGCAGTCAGTACCGAGTCCAATCGCTTTAACCGGAATGACAGTGTTGCGCAGGCTGTCGATGAAAACCCCATTGAATTACTCAATGGCATTAGCCGGCGTCGGGTGTTTGTACACACGCGCGCGGCCGATCCGGAAGTATTTCATGCGCGCTTTATCGACGCATTTTTTGGACCGCATAATTCAAATGAAAATAGCGATCTACCGCCTTACAATATTGAACTTGTGCCCGTGGTTGTTCCTTCGTTTGTTCCAGGGCACTACGACTTCAAACCCAAGCGTGTCGCGGGCGGTGGCAAGAACCCGCCAGAACAGGATGATTATGATTATTTCCTGCGCACCACGGACTATTGGTCTCTGGACTATCGGGGCGTGGATGGCCGGCCGGTGAGGTTCGTAAGATTCGAACTTGAGGGCAATCAGTCGGTTGTGCAGTGGGAAAGCCGTTATCAGAATGAATTCATGTTCAGTTACACGGGCTATGTGTTCAATAATGAAAAAGTACTGGGTGACGAAAAAACAATGTTTTACGACGAGAGAATGTCGCTTGTCGTTGACGCTTATAATCATCCTCTGGATAGCAATATTGTAGGGACGGAAGTCGTGGGGGAGGGGCAGTTGATTATAGGACTGTTTCGGACCGACGACATCAGGTATTGGAGTGATAGCCGACTTGAAGCACCTTTGCGGCTCAAGCTACTGGACAAAAACGGTAATTATCATCAATTGAGTATTGGTTTTGCACCTATGTCGGTGGCGGACAGCCGTAACACCCTACTGCTGACCGTTCTATAAGTCCCCTTGTGTGCGCCGTGCGCAGGTTATTACTGTGCACGGTGCGGTCTATCGCACATTAATACCCTACCCGAGGTTCATGATCATGGCCGCCTCCAGTTCCATTCATTCCAACGCCTTTAACTTCATGAGTTTCCTGCAAAGTGGAGTCGACCCGCGCACCGGTTTGTACACGGTGTCGATCAGCCTGCCCGAACTCAAGACCGATGACCTCGCCGGCCCGGTCGTTCCCCTGGCACTGAGCTTCAGCCCGCTTAATACCCTCGACACTGGCTTCGGCCTGGGCTGGAACCTGCAACTGTCGCAGTACACCCCGCATAACCAGATCCTGTCCCTGAGTACCGGCGAGACCTTCAAGGTCACCGGCACCAGCAGCGTCGACAACCAGCTCCTGATGAAAGAGAAAAAACTCGACAGTTTTCACTTCCACGACCTGGGCAGCGGCCGCTACAAGGTCGTGCACAAGTCCGGTCTGGTCGAGATCCTTCAGGTCGGCGGCAGTGCCACCAACAGGGTCGCCTTGCCGCATGAAATCCACTCCCCCGACGGGCGCAAGGTCAGTTTGAGCTACGGTTACTTCGGCGATCACCAAGTGCTTGAATCCGTCAGCGATGCTCAGCGCCGGCTGATGACCATCAAGCGCACGGGCCGCACGGTCGAGGTACTGCTGCAGCCTGACGATGCGCCGGTGCGTTTTGTCCTGTCGCTGGTCGAACATGACTACAAGGTCAGCCAGATCACCCTGCCGACTGCCGAGAATGCCTGTTGGCGCTTTGAATACGTCCTGCTCCATGGCCTGACCTGTATCCAGCAGGTGTGGAACCCGGTGGGGGGGCACGAAACCGTTGAGTACAACGATGGCGGGCATGCATTCCCCGGCCTTGATGCACGCCTGGCGCTGCGACGGGTGACCAAGCACATCACCGATCCCGGCGCCGGCCAGCCCACAATCGAGGCGCGGTATACCTACCGTGGCAACGGCACCGACCTCGGCAAAAACTTCCTGGGCTACAACGCCTCCGGTCTGATTTGGGAAGACGACGGGCTGGACAACCTCTACAAAATCACCGGCACCTATGTGTATGGCACCACCGAAAGCCTGTACGTGGGGGGCCAGGCGGTGCGCACGGTTGAGCGCTCCTTCAACCGCTTCCACCTGCTGACCCAGGAAACCACGACCCAGAACAAAAACGTGAAAAGGGTGGTCACGGTTTATTACGCCAAGGACGGCGTCGACTTCGCCAAGCAGCCCATTGATTGCCAACTGCCCAAAACGCTCACCAACAGCTGGTCAAACCTCGACAACCCGAACCTCGTTCGCCGGGAAACGGTCAGCAGCGAATACGACCTCTATGGCAACCTGGCCAAAGAGGTCCAGGCCAACGGCATCACCGAAACCAGCCGCTATTACCCGGCGGCTGGCGAGCCAGGACTGTGCCCGGCCGACCCGGAAGGGTTTGTGCGCCAGTTGAAGGAGCAGACCGTAACCCCGGCGTCTTCGAGCTTCGGCAGCCCGGCACCGACGTTGTGCACCCGCTATCACTATCAGGCCATGGCGCCGGTCACTGGCGGCGTGAAAAGCTGGTTGGTGATCAAGAACGAAACCCTGCAACAGCTCGAGGGCAGCGACGAGCACCTGATGCAAACGACGGCTTACAGCTATTTCGATGTGCCGGGGGATGCACTTCGACACGGGCGTCAGCGCAAAGCGACGCTGACCCTGCATGACGCATTGACCTACGCCGAACACAGTACGTCGACCGACTTCGCCTATGAAAAAAACGCCGGCACCGGCCGTGCCGGCGAAACCGTGCTCGAGACCACGCAGACCCTGAGCAGCAGCTTCGACAGCGTGCACAAGGTCATCACCCTGGAGCACTCGCTGCTCACCGGTGAACCGCTGCTCAACCGCGACGACAGCGACGTGGAAATCCGCTACGTCTACGATGCGCTGGGCCGGGTAGTGAGTGAAACCGTGGCCCCGGACACCGACTTCGCCGCCACCCGCAGTTACGCGTACAGCCTGGTTGGCCTCGGGGGCCAAACGGCCTCGCAGACCGTCACCGACGTCAAGGGTGTACAGACGCGCAGCCACCTGGATGGCCTCAATCGGGTGATCAAGGAGGAACGTCAGGACACCGACAACCCCGCCAGTGCCGGAGCGTTTCGTCAGACGTACAAGGCCGAGTATGACGCGCGCGGTCAGTTGCTGGCCGAGACCGATTACGACTGGCTGGGCGATGAAGACTTGCCGCTCAAGCGCTCCTTTGGCTACGACGATTGGGGGCAGCAAGACAGTGAGACCGCGCCTGAGGGGGTGGTGACCTTTAGCCTGATGGACCCTTTCGGCTGGACAACCTCCGACGGTCAACTCATGCCAACCCAAAGCAGTTGGCAACAAATCAATCGCTCGTCCACCGAGCGGTACGGCCTCACGGTGACTCAACTCAACCTGTTTGAAAAACCAGAGACGGTCGAACGGCTCACCCTCATCGGCGAGAGTATCGGCAAGCAGCAGTATCACTATGACGGGCTGGGGCGTACGGTCGAAGAGATTGATGCGCTCGGCCACAGCACCGTGTACCGCTACGATGCGTTTGACCGAATGGTCGAAAGCACCTTGCCAAACGGGGACAAAGTCAAACGCAGCTATGCAGACCATAGCCGCGCCGAACTGGCGACCCTGCTGACCGTTCAGCCATCGAACCAGTCATCTCCTGAAGTAAACGCGGGTGGCCAGGTATTCGACGGCCTTGAGCGTCTGACTGAATTGCGTACCGGCCCCCGTGTCGAAACGTATCACTACAAAGGTGGTCAATTGCAGGTCAGCGAACGGGTCACGCCACTGCAGGCCAGCATCCACTATGAGTACGCGCTTGGCCTGACTCAAGAGCCTGTTACCACCGTCGCGCCGGACGAAAGCGTCAGCTTCGGTTATGACGTAAAAAGCGCCCGCATGACCAGTTCGCAAAACAGTCTGGGACACCGGACATACACCTATGATGGCGCCAATCATCTCAAAAAGGATGAATGGGCCGCAGGGGGTAACACCTGGACTACCGGTTATGTCAGCTCGTTGCAAGGCCGACAATTGCAGCGCACGGACGTCAGTGGGCTGACCACCACCTACGATCACGACCGATACGGGCGGGTGATGCTGGTGAGCCAAGGACAACTTCATGCCCGATTTGAATACGACCTTTTGGGACGACTGAGCCTAACCAACAGCACCGACCTTAAAACCCTTGTCACGCTGGAGACCCGACTGGCGTATGACGAACACAGCCGCGAAATCCTGCGTACCTTAAGCCTGACCAACCAGCCAACTCGAACCCTCAGTCAGAGCTGGCGGACGGACGATCAGTTGCAGTGTCGGCAGTTGAAAGCATTGGAAAAAAGTCTGCTTGAAGAAGACTTCGAATATGACTCCCGCGGACGGTTGATACAGTACGACTGTTCGGGCGAGACCCTCCCCAAGGATCGCTACGGCAATGAAATCGTCAAGCAGGTCTTCCGATTCGATGCGCTGGATAACGTCACCCTTACCCTGACCACTTTCGCCGACCAGACAACCGACCGGTGCATGTTCACGTACAACATTCCCGATGATCCTTGCCAACTGCTGAAGATCACCCACAGTCATAAGCACTATCCACCCAGCACACCTTTTGCGTATGACGCCGACGGCAACATGCTCAACGATGAGTTGGGCCAGCGCCTGCACTATGACAGCCAGGGTCGTCTGCTCAATGTCGAGACGGCCAGCGGTGACCCGACCCGTCAATACCGTTACGACGGGCACAATCATTTGGTCTCAACCACACAGGGCGCTGCCGTCGAGACGTTGCGCTTCTATGAGGGTGATCGCCTGAGCAACACGGTTCAGGGGAGCACGAAGATCCAGTACCTCTACGATGGAGACACTCCGTTGGGTCAGCAGCAGGTGGACGACGACACAAAGACCCTGCTGTTGATGACCAACGCCAGCAACAGTGTCCTCGGCGAAAGCCAGCAAGCCAAACTGCGCACAGCGGTCTACAGCGCTTATGGCGAACGCAGCAGCCACGACGATAACGATGGCGAGTTGCAATGCTTGCTGGCCTTCAACGGTGAAGTCCGCGATCAAGCCAGCGGCTGGTACCTGCTGGGCCAGGGTTACCGAGCCTACAACCCGACCCTGATGCGCTTTCACAGCCCGGATTCTCTGAGCCCGTTCGGGGCCGGCGGAGTCAATCCGTACGGGTATTGCCAAGGTAATCCGATCGCCTTCCAGGACCCGACCGGGCACAGCGTCGGGAAACTCGAGCACCGCGTCTTCAACGTCAATAAAGGGGCGCTGGTGACCGGACTGCTGCTGACAGTGGTTTTCACGGGACTGGCGGTCGCCAGTCTGGGAACCGCCACCCCCTTTTACATGGCCGTGACGGTGTTGGGTACAGGCGCCATGATTACCGGGACCGGATACAAGACCGCCGCGCTGCTGAACCATGATCCTGAAGAACAGCAACGGCTTTACCAAATTGGTGATGCCTTTGACAAGGTGGCGCTGTTCATAGGGATTGGGCAAGGGGTTGGGGCAATGGGGAAAAAGATGTTGAAAAGAGAGGCTGGTGGGATGCTGGTAGACGATTGGGGTAAGGGAGTACCCGATTTCTTTAGTTCAAAACAAGCACAGGGAAGCAATTGGACTTTTAAGTCTGGACCTAGAACATTTCATAATACGCGCGCATTTAAACCTGACGCGAACGCAGGCGCATTTTCAGGGACTTCACGATCCGCATCAACTGCCACATCTTTATCCTCAACGACCTCAAGCCCTGTATCACGCTCATCATCATTGGATTCAATACCCGACATGGATCGGGTAATTAAAGATATAAAGAGCCGTCAGGTAACACCAACCACTCCTGCGCCTGAACTTGCACCACCGCCTGCACCTAACCACCCTGGCAGCTATATAGACGCAGCGCGAAGAGCAGTGGCGAACAGCCCCAACGATGCAAGTAACGTTCGACATGTCTGATTGCAATCATCTGCCCATCAACCATTCCTCGCTATCCAACCTTCCACCTCAAGTGCAACTGCTGATGCAGTGCACTTGAGTGCTCATTTTCGCTCACATACTCTCATCCGAAAAATAGCACCACCCTCCTGCGCAACGCCAAAATCAATGCTCCCATCGCACCGAAAAAGCCCCTGACGTCTTTTACTCTCAAAGACGTCCGACAATCACCCACACTAAAGTCCACTAACAAACATCCGAATCCCTACGACACGCGTGGCTTTTTTCCTACACCACTGATGACTTTTCCTATATTACCGACGCGCACACATCACTACCATTTGCCGCGTCGAGTAGGACGCAACTTACAAACATAATGAAACAATCTTACTCCTCGATCGCATATCTCTTATAGCAAGAGAGCGCAATACCACAGCAACAATCCCTAACAGATACACCTGTGAATATCGGTACTGCTTGCTTCCAGGCCGTGTCGATACCTCTTATTAAAAGGACTGCTTACATGAAGAACTCTTTACTTGCCCTTCCTCTTGGCCTGCTTCTGGGTCTTGGCGCCACATCGGCTTTTGCCACCACCGGGACCATCAACTTTCAGGGCAAGATCACTGCTGTGACCTGCGGTATTGAAATTGTTGATCCGGTAACAGGGGCTCCGGGTACCGGTGCGGTGAACATGGGCAGCATTGAGGCCAGCCGTTTCACTGAAACAGGTCAAGAATATGGCGGCAAGGGCTTCGCATTGCGCGTTACCCCTGGTGTCGGGGGCTGCACCATCGCGCCCGGCGACACCGCCAAAGTGACGTTCACTGGCACAGCCGACACAAGCGGCGACTATTACGCCTTCAAACCCACCACCGATGCGGCCAAAGGCGTTGTTGCCGTCATCAAAGACAAAACCGGTGCCAACGTTGTCAATGGTTCGGAGTCCGCCGAGTACGCACTGAGCGATATCGACCCGACCGATTTGCGCTTCGATGTCTACTACAGGTCCATCGCCGCGATCGTCACGCCAGGCCCAGCCGAAGCCGACGTGGCCTTCGTCGTCGCCATCAACTGATATCAGCCCGCCCATTGGGTCACGACGCGATCCGCGCCAGACCCAACGGGCACCCTCGATACAGCCGGTGCGCGAACGCTCGCGCGCCGGTAAAAGGTATTTGTACATGTTCGGCTTAAACAGACCTTCGGCCATTCTCCGGCCCGCCCTTCTCGCCTGCGTGACCACGTTGCTGCTGACCCTTCAGATACCGGTCAGCCACGCCGCCCTGACTATCAGCGGCACTCGGGTAGTGTTCGACAGCGACAAACGCAGTGTCTCGCTGATTGTCACCAACCCCGGCAGCAAAACCTACGCAGTACAAACCTGGGTTAACACCGCCAGTGATGACACCACGACTGCCGTGCCATTTATCCCTTCCCCGCCCCTGTTCCGGCTTAACCCGGGCAAGGAACAGCAGGTGCAGATCAATGGGCTACCGAATGATTTACCGACGGATCGTGAATCGCTTTTCTATTTCAATGTCCAGGAAATCCCACAGGTTGAAACCAGAGAAAGCAACGTCCTGAACATCGCCCTGCGCACACGGCTCAAGTTGTTTTATCGCCCTAGCCAGCTCAAGGACAACCCGGTTGTGCGCCTGAAAGACCTGCAGTGGTCGATCAAGAACATCAACGGCAAAGCGCATCTGCACGTGGACAATCCGACCCCCTTCCACGTGTCCTTTACCCGAATAGAGGTCTCCGGCAACGGCCAAAGCGTGCAACTCCAAAGCCTGGCCATGGCCTCGCCGCTTTCCAGCCAGGTGTATGAACTGACCGGCATTAAACCCAGCCCCGGCCTGCAGGTGACTTTCTCGACGATCAATGACTACGGCGCGATCACCCCTCCCCTCATCGCACCCGTCCAGCTAGCCCTCTAACCCTTCTGTAGCTGCACTGTCCGGAATATGCCCATGATTTTTTCACCCAGACAATGGCGTCTGCCTGGCCGCCTGCGCCTGGCTCATTTGTTTGTGATCGGCAGCAGCGGTGTGGTCCTGTTAAAGGCCCCCGCCGTGCTGGCGACGCCATCGGTTGAGTTCCAGTCAGGATTCATGCGTCAGGACGGTGTCCAGGACGCCAACGCTGGCGCGCTCGCCCTCGGTACCCTGGCCAAGGACCTTAACCTTGTAGCCGGCCGCTACCGAGTGGACATTCTGGTCAACCTGAGCTTTTTCGATCAGAGAGAAATAGACTTCAACCTCAGCCCCAATGGCGAGCAATTGTTACCGTGCCTGTCACGCGAACTGCTGGAAAACATCGGCGTGCGCCTCGACAGTATTGCCAACCCCGAGGGCCTGCAGGCCGAGTGCATCGATCTGCCCACACTGATTCCTAGCGCTGAAATCGATTTCGATACCGGCAGGCTTTCGCTCGCACTGTCGATTCCGCAGATTGCCATGCGTCGCGACGTCGTCGGTTATGTCGACCCTGCGCGCTGGGATGCGGGTATCAATGCAGCGTTCATTAATTACCAACTGTCGGCGCAACAAGGCACGAGTCGCTACAGCGGCGCCAACACCAGTGATGACCTGTACCTGAACAGCGGCGTCAATCTCGGCGCCTGGCGCTTGCGCAGCAACCAGTCCCTGCGCCAAAGCCCGGAAGGCAAACGCGAGTGGGCCCGTGCTTATACCTATGCTCAACGCGACCTGCCCGGTACCCGGGCAAACCTGACCTTGGGCGAAACATTTACCTCTGGAGACGTGTTCCGGAGTCTGCCGATCAAGGGCCTGGTTATTGCCACGGACCTGAGCATGTTGCCCGACGCCATGCAGGGTTATGCGCCGATCATTCGCGGCGTCGCACAGACCCGCGCCAAGCTTGAGGTGCTACAGAACGGCTATCCGATTTATTCCACTTACGTCAGCCCCGGACCCTACGAGATTGATGACCTCAGTACCGCCGGCGGCAGCGGCGAGCTGGAAATCGTCCTGACCGAAGCCGACGGCCAGGTCCGGCGCTTTACCCAGCCCTACGCCACGCTGAGCAATTTGCTGCGTGATGGGGTATGGCGTTACAGCGCCTCCCTCGGACGTTACAACGCCGCCAGTCATCTGGATGACCCGATGCTCTGGCAAGGGACTTTGGCCATGGGCACCGTCTGGGACTCAACCCTGTACGGCGGTTTGATGGTCAGTGATTACTACCGTGCAGGCAATCTGGGTATCGCCCGGGACCTGGGCGCGATCGGCGCAATCGCCTTCGATGTCACCCGCTCCAGCACCGAGATCAATAACACCGACACCCGGAGCGTCGACGGGATGAGCTATGCCGTTAAATACGGCAAGTCGTTTCAGACGAATACGAGCTTGCGTTTCGCAGGCTATCGCTACTCGACCGAAGGCTATCGTGATTTTGATGAGGCGGTGCGAGAGCGCAGCCGTGACTCGAAATACCGCGGCAGTCGACGCAGTCGAATGGAGGCAGCGGTGTATCAAAACCTGGGCAATGCAAGCTCGATCAACCTGACACTGTCACAGGAAGACTACTGGAACAGTGACTACCAGCAACGCCAATTCCAGCTCAACTTCAACACCCAGTACAAAGGCGTGGGCTACAACCTGTACGCCTCTCAATCCCTGAATGACGACAGGCTCGACAGTGATCGGCAGATGGGGCTTAGCGTGTCATTCCCGCTGGATTTCGGCCATTCGAACTCCGCGACTCTGGACTTCAGGGAAAGCGGCGGTCGCTATAGTCAGACTGCCCGTCTGACCGGCAGCACCGATCAGAATCGGCTTAGCTACAGCGCCGCACTGGCCAACAGTGACAGCCAGCAACAGTCCGCATCGCTATCGCTCGGTTATCAGGCACCCTTCGCCAGCGTCGGCGCCGGGCTGACCCAAGGCAGCGACTATCGCAACCTTTCGCTCAATGCCAGTGGCGCGGTGCTGCTCCATGCCGGTGGCGTCGAGTTGGGGCCGTACCTGAGCGACACCACCGCGCTGGTGGAAGTGCCGGGCATTAGCGGGGTCGGCGTGGTGAACGCCACAGGTGTGCGCACCAATGACCGCGGGTATGCACTGGTGCCCTACCTGCGTCCCTATCGCGTGAACCATGTGGTGCTGCAAACCGATCAGCTGGGTCCCGAAGTGGAAATCGACAACGGCTCCGTTCAGGTGGTGCCAAGGCGCGGTGCCGTGGTCAAGACCACCTTCGCCGCCCGCTCGGTCAGTCGTTTGGTGATCACCGCACACACGACCAAGGGACAGCCACTGCCGTTCGGCGCTCAGGTAAGCGATGCCGAAGGCACTGTTATCGGCGTTATGGGCCAGGCCGGGCGCGTCATGCTCTCTACCCGTGCGGAACCTCAGACGCTGGACGTACGTTGGGGCGAGCAGGCCGAGCATCACTGCCAGCTATCCATCAATCCCGACGCTATGGAACAAGCACAGGGTTACCGACTGCAGACATTGACGTGCCGCTGAGCATCGCTCGACAGCCACTCTTTCAGGGAACGATGAAGCCTTCCGCACGCCCTTGTCATTCAGGACACACCACATGAATTTTTCATTAAAACGATGCTCGGGAATCCTGGCACTGGCTGCCAGTTTTCAAACCGACCTTGCCCTGGCGGTGAGTGAATGCTGGATCAGACCCACTGACGGGCCCATTACTTTCCACCTCAACATTGGCGCCGTCTATGTCCCTAGAGATGCAGCGGTCGGGAGTGTCATAGGCCAACTCGACCGACCCTTTTCTACGGTCACCTCCGAGGGCCGCCATGTATTTTGTAACAACGTCGACGGTTCGATCCTGACATTCAATGCGCGAGCGGTGGCACCGATTTTCGGTGGTTCACTGCCACCCATTGACGGCGAAAATGTCACGGGGAAGATATTCGAAACGGGCATTCCCGGCATTGGTGCCCGAATCAAACTCAGGCATCCGTTCGACGGAATCGCCGGCGATTCATTCGTTCCCCTGACACCCCCCACGGTCCCCTTCAACGCGCGGTTATTCAATGCGACACCTCTACCGCTGCAAATCAATGTTCTTGAGGGCAATGTAACGCTGGTTAAAACCGGAACCATTGCTCCCGGTCCGCAGACAGTAGACCGTACATTGTTCGACAGCCGCTTTTCGATGATTCCCAAGGCGTTTGACTTCCAACTGACCGGGACAGTCATTCAAGCTCAGTGCGACGTCTCGACCGTCAGCGATGACCCGGTCAAGCTGGGGGAATGGAGTACCTCGGCCTTTACCGGCCCTGGCTATAGCACACCTAAAGTCGACTTCAATATTGCCCTTGGTAACTGTGAGGTCGATCCCGGTGACATCAATGTCGCCTGGGCCCACATACGCCTCGATGGCGTTAATGGCTCAACCCCAATCGCCGGGGTCGAAGGCGGGTTCACGCTAACGACTGACTCCACTGCCGAAGGCATAGCCATTCAAATATTACGCAGCGACGGTATAACGCCTGTCCCTTTGGGACGCGACATTCCCTTGGTGCCTCTTTCTTCCGGCAACACCGTGCTGGACCTGAGCGCACGCTTATTCCAGACAGGCGACACTCGCGATGTCGTCGCCGGTGACGCTAAAGGCTCCTTGAGTTTTACCATTAGCTTTCAGTAAATCGGACTCAGCCCCTGCAATCAGGGGCAGGGTCTCCTCACTCCGATGTCAAGCCACCAGAGTCAGGTACAGTGATGGAAAGTCAAAACGACTCGTCCCACCATCAAAACTTACCTTGACCCGCACGGTTAGTGACTCATTGACCCGAAAAAACTCCAGGACGGCTTTTGGCACATTGGCCTCGACCCACCCTGTAGTGACGTCGGCCTCGACCACCCGATAGTTATCCAGGACCACCTGATCCGGTCCTACCCCGGTTAGCGTGACCGTAACCAGTTGACCCGGCCCCATGAACGTCCAGCGCCCCAGCCTGAAGGTCGCCTGACCCACAACACTGCTCAGGCTCAAAAGGTTCACGACCCCCACAGGCTGAGTACATTGAATGGTCCTGAACCGCGCTGACTCCAAGGCCATGACTGTCAGCGTATGGTTTTCGGACTGTGCCGGTTCCCCTCCGGCAACCTGGTAGTACACCGGTATGGCCTTGCCCATGTGCTGGGCGATATGGGTATCGGGAATACTGAACCTGAGCCCGCCGGATTGTGGGGTTATCGCCAGGTACGCACCCTCAGTGCCAGGAACCGCCCACTGTACCGTGATCACATCGCCCGGTTTGAACACTGCGTCGTCCGGAATGACCACCGTCGCCCCCGCTCTTGCATCGTAAGCTTGCAAGACGCTTTGCGTCGACGAACCGAAGGCCTCCGCAACCGTGGGACTGGGTAAAAAACGCGACACCGGCTGAGCTTGAGTCGCCAACCTGACCGGCAATGAGTACGCCGTTGTATTCCCCGCCCGGTCGAATAATTGATAGAACGCGTAACGATCACCGTCGCCTCGCCTACGGATCATGTCGCCCGAAAACAGCACGGACAACGGCTGACCGATATCCTCCCTGTACAGGGTTCTTGACGTGACGACATCTGCCGCCGCCACTGTAAATGGATCCCTATTCCAGTACCAGGTGATGACGTCGCCCGCGCGGCCCAACCCATAAGGCGGCACCCGACCCACCAACTCATCACCGTGTTCCTCCAAATATTGCTCGGTGACCGTCGCCGTGTCGAAAATCAGTTGCCCCTGATTGGCGCCCAACACCGGAGGCGTGAGATCAATGGTGACGCTCAACTGATCCGAGTCCTGTATATCTCCGTTGCTTAACGTCAATTCATACCAGAGTTTATGAAGACCGGGAGTGAGATTGTTACTGGGCATATTAAAAAACAGGTCAACTGGCGGGATGTGTTCATCAGTCCATTCTTTTTCGTATATGGGCGTGTTATCCCAGTACACCCTAATGGAGGAGGATGAACCCGGGAACCAGTTATGTGTCCACATTGGAATTTCAATCGGCAGAGGCGAGGATGCATTAGCGGCGGGCAACAGTCCCGTTTCATCCCATCGGGCATCGTCTGGCAGCAGGCTTGCGACGATGGGAGACGAAGGGTTCGCATCAGGCCCGGTGGTGCGGGTGGTTGGCATCATAGGTTCTCCCTGAACAAACATTGATAGCAGGAAGAGGGTAATGTCCTTCCTGTGTCAGCCAGGAAGGTATTTAGCGCCAAGGAACAACATTCGGATACTGTCAGAAATGACAGGTCCCCCCTTAAAATCCGGGTATGTCAGACCGCTTTTCGAAGTGCCAACGGGCAGCCGGATGCGTGGTTTCAGGGGCTGCCTGGAACGTCCGGGCTCTTGGCTTTCGAGCCGGCCCAGTCGATCAGTAGGCTGTAGGCCACCGCCAGCAAGGTCGGGCCAATGAACAGGCCGATGAAACCAAATGCCAACAGACCGCCAAACACCCCAAGCAGAACGATCACCAGCGGCAGGTTACCGCCCCGACTGATCAAGTAGGGTTTGAGCACGTTGTCGACGCCACTGATGATGAAAGTGCCCCAGATACCGAGGAAAATCGCCATGCCGTACTCGCCCTTCCAGGCCAGCCAGGCAGTGGCGGGAATCCACACCAGCGGCGGGCCCATGGGCACCAGACTGAGGAGGAACGTAACGACCCCCAACACCAACGCCCCCGGGACGCCGGCGATCAAAAAGCCGATCAGGGCCAGCACGGCCTGCGCCGCTGCGGTGCCGATCACCCCATTGACCACCCGCTGCACGGTACCCGCCACCAGATCCTGGTAATAACCGGCACGGTCACCGATCAGCCTTTCCAGCAAACTCAGGACAAACGCCGCCAGCCGTGGGCCATCACGGTAGAAAAAGAACACGAAAACCAGACTCAGGGTCAGTTCGAGGATCCCGCCGCCAATCTGTGCGCTACGTGCCAGCAACCAGTTGCCGACTTGACCCAGGTAGGGCTTGATCGCGGCCATTGCCGCAGCGCCCTGCTCATCGATCGTGTTCCAGAACCCCACTAACCGCTCGCCCACGAACGGTACGCCTGATAGCCATACCGGCGGCGCGGGCAGGCCGTCGACCTGCACGTCCTTGATGAAGAGCGTCACGTCACGGATGTGGTCCGCGAGATTGAAACCCAGCCACACCAACGGCAATGCCACCAATAACATCCAGATCAAGGTCAGCAGCCCCGCCGCCAACGCTTCACGGCCATTGAGCCAGCGTGTTACCAGGCGCATCAACGGCCAACTGGCGAAGGCCAGTACCGCGCCCCAGAACAGCGCCGACCAGAACGGCGCCATCACCCACAGACTGGCACCGAACAGTGTCAGGAGCAGGAGCTGCACCAACAGGCGATCATTATTGGGCATGGGTTATCTCGAAAAAGCGAATGATAAGAGCATAACGGCGAACACCCGCAACGCCAGTGCTCGCCTGGTGAACGCAGGGCTTTAGCGAATAAGCTCGACGAACAGCCCCGGCTTGTCGCCGCTGCCAGCCTCGATCCGCGCGGCACGTACGCCCTTGGTGATCAGCGCCTGACGCCAGGCCTCGGCATCTGCCCCGGACACAGTCACGCGCAGGTTGCCATCCAGATTGAGCCCACGCGAGAGCAGGGTCGCCCAGACATCCTGAGGTGCACCTGTCAGCTTGGGCAAACTCAGCACACCTGTGCTTTTGAGTTGACGCAACAGGGTTGCCGAGGTCGGCAACACGTCGCCCAAAGGTGCTGCTGCGCTGAACTGTTCAACATGCAGGTACGCTCGACGGTTGCCGCGAGTGATGCTGTACAAGGCCACCAACGTATCGTTTTTCGGCGCAGCCAGACGCAACAGCAAATAAGCCTGCTGCTCATCGGCGCCATACAACTTGGAGTTACCAAATACTTCATTGGCCCACAGACTGCTTTCACCACAATCACGGGCCTGGCACCAGAACAACAGCTCGGCGCCCTGCTTCTGCAGGGCTTCACGGGCTGCGGTGAAGGCTTCGTCAGACGTGTGTTCAGCAGGCAGCTGGTAGGTCACCGAGGTGACATTGCCCCGTGCGCCGATCTGACCGTCAAAGCGTAACTGGCCGCTGATCTTGCGGATCGAACCCAACGGGTAGATTCGCTCCAGCTCCGTGACGGGCCGATAGTCGACGATTTCGGCATCTGCCAAACGCGGCACCCCCTCCAGATCGTGGCTGCCAGGCACGTCGGCGGCGCAGGCTATCGCGCTGAGCAGCGAGCCGCAGATCGACACGCCGAGAACACGGGATAAGCGCATACGTATTCTCATCGGATCGCCAAAATTGGGGCGGAGTTAATCGTCTTGCAAGTGCCAGCGATAGGTAGGTCCATCAACGTTGTCTCCCATTTCAATCCGCCCAGCCTCGGCAGTTGCCTGCTGCAAGTCAAGGAACGGCATAAAAGCGATTGAAACAGTCTGCAACAGCGCGTGCGCCCTCCTCGTCATTCAAATGCAAATGATGGCCGCCGGGCAAGGTCGTGGTCTCGAACGTCAGCTGTGACAGCAGTTCGCTGTGCTGGGCCAACATGCCCTGCCCAGCCACCACCAGATGGGTTGGGCAACTGACGCGCTGGACGAACGCCATGGCCTGCTCGCGGGTCAAGCGCATCGGAGAGGCCAACGTCAGCCGGCTGTCACTGCGCCAGGTGTACCCCCCCGGCACCGGCATCAACCCTCGTTGAGCCAGCAGCTCGGCCGCTTCACGACTGACGGCAACCAGACCTTTCATCCGCGCCTCGACGGCTCGCTCCATGTCGCTGTAGACCGGTTTGCGCTTATTCGACAGGTTCAGTTGCGCTTGCAAGGCCATGCCCAACCGCTCGGCCGCATGACTGGCTTCGCCGGTCGGCGGGATAACTCCGTCGATCAGTGCCAGACGGGTCACACGCTCAGGCAACGCACCCGCCAACACCACCGAAATGATCGCACCCAATGAATGCCCAAGCAGGGAAAAGCGCTGCCAGCCCAGTTGCTCGGCGACGTGCAGCACGTCATGCACATAGTCCCACAGGGTATAACCGGCCCCCAACGGACGATGATCGGAGTGACCATGCCCGGCCAGATCCAGGGCGACGATGCGCAAGCCTTTGAGCTGCGGTGCCAAGCGGGCAAAGCTGTTGGCATTGTCCAGCCAACCATGCAAAGCGATCACTGGCTGACCGTCTTCAGGCCCGAACAGGTGCGCGGCCAATTCAATATGCGGCAGGCTCAGGCGGACTTCTTCGACGGGCACGCTCATGCGCACGCCTGCTCGGCGCAACGCGCATCCCAGCGAGCGAACAAGGTCTTGAGCAGCGCAGCGGTGTCTTGTGGACGTTCGAGCGGGAACATATGTCCGCCGGGCATGGACAGGTATTCGCCTTGCGGCATCCGTTTCACCGAATGGGCGTGGTGACGCATGACCACCCGACTGCGTAGCCCGCGCACCACCGCCAGTGGCACTTTCAACTGCTGCGCCCGACCGGGACTCGTGTGGGGCACACTGCGGTAAATACTTATTTCAGTCGCCGGATCGAAGCGCAGGCGCAGCTGATCGCCGTCCTGTTGCAAACCATGCTCAAGGTAGGCCTCTAAGCATTCGGGATCGAAGCCGCGAAACAAGGTCTTGCCAGCGAAATACGTGCGGGCAGCGCTCAGATCAGCGAAAGCCTCCCGGCGTCCAAGGGTGCGACCGGCCGGGGTGATGCGATCAATGAAACCAAAGCGTTTGGCGGCGCGAATCATCCATTGATCAACCCATGTCAGCACCGGTGAATCGAGCATCACCACCCCGCGATACAACTCGGGACAGCGCAACGCGGCATGAAAGTGCAGCACGCCTCCCAACGAGTGCCCGACACCCCACACAGGTTCAGGTTGCTGGCGCAGGTGATGAATCAGCTCGTCGACCAGACTCAGCCAGTTGTCGTTCACCGGGAAGCGTGGATCGTGCGCGTGCTGCTCCAGATGCGCGACGGCGTAATCCGGCGCCAGTGCGTCGAACAATTTGCCATACGTAGCCGACGGAAACCCGTTGGCGTGAGCGAAAAACACCTGTTGCGACATGCGAATACGTCCAAAAACAAAAGCCAACGGCGATTGTGCGCATCCGCCGTCGACACAGCAATGACTGTAACTGCCAGGAAGGGTGACACTTGAGCCAGAATGACGATCCGCTCGCTATCAGCGTGCCGGCGGCTGCTCACCTACCGGCACAACAGCCATGGTCAGGCGGGAAATACAGCTGGCCTTGCCTTCATCGCTGGTCAGACGGATGTCCCAGACGTGAGTGGTGCGGCCGATATGCACCGGGCGCGCAACGGCGGTGACGCGACCACTGCGCAAACCACGCAGGTGGTTAGCGTTGACCTCCAGCCCCACGCAAAAGAACTTTCTTGGGTCAATACACAAGTAACTGGCCATGGAGCCTACGGTTTCAGCCAGTACCACCGACGCCCCACCGTGTAACAGGCCGTAGGGTTGATGGGTACGGTGGTCGATGACCATGCTCGCGGTCAGGGAATTCTCGTCGAAAGCCTCGAAACGAATGTCCAGCACTTCACCAATGGTATTTTTCTGCAGCGCGTTGAGTTGGTCTATATCGGGGGTTTTAAGCCATACACTCATGTTCAATCCTTTTAAGTGGCGCTCGCATGACGAACGCCAGACATAAATGGGTCACTCTTGCCACTGCACAACCTCGGATCGATCGCTCCATTTCTGGAAGCTGGCGCCATAGGTCGACTCGATGACCGCACGTTTTATTTTCAAGGTCGGCGTAAGAAAGCCATTCTCGACCGACCAACTATCTTTCACGACGATCAGCCTGTGCAAGCGTTCATGTTTGTCGAGGGCAGCATTGACCTCTTCAAGCAGCACTTCCAGGCTCTCGTGCAATGCGCTACGGGCTCCGCTGGCCGCATCTTGCAGACCTGTTGCGGATAACACGCACAACACCAGCGGCGCACTTAAACCGTCCCCGACCACACACACTTGTTCGATGCGAGTGTGCACGGCCAGACGGTTTTCGATGGGTGCCGGCGCGACGTACTTGCCTTTACTGGTCTTGAAAATCTCTTTGAGACGGCCCGTCAGGCGCAAATAGCCGTCGGCGTCCTGCTCGCCTTTGTCACCGGTGCGCAAAAAGCCGTCCTCGGTGATGGTTTCGGCAGTCTTGAGCGGCTCCTTGAAATAACCCTGCATGGTCGCACCGCTGCGCACCTGTACTTCGCCGCTCGGATCAATCCGGACCTCGACCTGCGGGCAGGGCTGGCCAATCCAGCCAATTTTCTGCTTACCCGGCAGGCTGATGTGCGAATAACCGCAGTTTTCAGTCATGCCGTAGACCTCCAGCACCTCCAGGCCCAAGCGCCGGTACCAGTTCATCAACGCCTCGGGGATAGGTGCGGCGCCGGACAATGCGATGCGCAACGCATCCAGCCCCAACCCGGCCAGCACTTTGCGGCCAACGATTTTACCGATGATCGGCAAGCGCAGAAGCGCGTCGAGGCGCGCGGCGGGCATCTTGTTGTAGACCCCCATCTGGAACTTGGTCCAGATACGCGGCACACCGAACATTGCAGTGGGCCGGGCGCGTTTGAGATCGACCAGAAAGGTGTCCAGGCTCTCAGCGAAAAACACCGTTTGCCCCGTATAGATTGACGCCATCTCGACGAACATCCGCTCTGCCACATGGCATAACGGCAAGTAGGACAGCAGCCGATCCTGCTCCCCTAACTGGAATAGGCCGACCCCGTGGCTGGAGGCGAACGCCAGGCCACCGAAGGTGTGCATCACCCCTTTGGGCAGCCCGGTGGTGCCGGACGTGTAGATGATGGTCGCCAATTGCTCTGACGAGGGCGACGGGTTGTCCTGAATCGGCGCGCAGGCCTGCAACTCGGACCAGTTGAAATCGAAGTCGGCAGTCGGGCAAATAGGCAAGGCGACGGTGGGTAAGCCGGGCCTGACGCCGTCAGCCATGCCCGACCAATCATCGAGCTTGCCGATAAACACCAGTGCCGCTTCGGAATGCTCCAGCACTTGAGCAACGGATTCAGATGTCAGATTGGGATACAACGGCACCGAGACATGGCCGGCCATCCAGATCGCCAGGTCGGCAATGATCCAGTGGGCGCAGTTCTTGGAAATGATCGCAATATGGCTGCCTTGGGGCAATTCGCGTCGGCGCAGCCAGTGTGCAGCGCGACGGGCCTGGTCACCGACATCAGACCAGCTCAACGTCTGCACGTGGCCGCCTGCCAATGGCTGGACCATATAGCGCTTGTTCGGATGACGGGCTTCGCGTTCATAGAATACGTCGAGAGGCAAACGAATAGCGCCAGACATGCGACTTGCTCCTGGGTTTTTTATTTCCCGGAAGCGTAGCTGACCAAGCACTTGCTTGGGAGTAATTTCAAAATCAAGTGCGGGGCTGTCACGTGTCGAGATCAGCCCGGTCAAACAATCGGCGCCTGTGCGGCCGGATCAAGGATGCCGAATGCTGCACAGCTCCATAAGACCCGCCAGCGGGAAATCCCCTTCGAGCTCAGCCAGGCTGGCAGTGCCCATGGGTTGGGCCTGCCGATAATGACCGTCGACAAGCAACCCCACCAGTGCTCCCACCAGCGGTTGATGGCTGACCAGGAGCACATCGTCCGTCGAGTACAGATCCAGTTCGCTCAGGACCTTTTGCGGGTCGCTGTCCGGAGTCAACCAGGGAACGGTCATGATCGGCTCGTTGAACCCGAGGACTTGATGGACCAGTTCGGCCGTCTGCTGTGCACGTACATAGGGGCTGGCGATGATCCGGTTCAGCGGCTTGCCCAACAGGTGCGCTGCACTTTTCAGCACTTCTTCGCGACCGTGAGCGGTCAGCTCGCGCTCGGCATCGTTGCGCGCCTGAGAGTGAGCTTCACCATGGCGCAAAATCCACAACTTCACAGTTTTGGCTCCTCATCTCGAACGGGATGCGGCGCAGGGGCAACGCTATGCGGCGCCTCGCCTTCAGGTGCCCGTGGCATAGGCCAATCGGTGAAAGGCCAGGGCTTCTGGTCGCTGTGGAACGTGCCGAAACGGCCGATCTGCGCCAAGTACTGACTCACGCTGTCGCCAAAATTCATCAAGCTGCCACTCGGAGCGCCGTAGATCAGGCGGTAGCCAACCTGCACCAGTACCACACACCCGAGGACGACTTCTGCCAGTTGCCAGATCAATACAAACAGCAGCATCCATAGAATGCGCAGCAGGACCGACTCATTCTGTTTGAGTTTCGATTCGTTCAAGACCTTCACCTATCTCTAAGGGCTTCAGTTAAACAGTGGTTCCGTTAAAAACCACTGGTGGAAATAAAGTCGACATCGGTTTTCGGCTCGGCACGCATCAATACTTCGATGACTTGATTGAGCGTACGTCCTTCGAAAAGAATCGCATGCAAGCCCGCAACCAGCGGCATATACACCTGCAACTCATCCGATTTGGCCTTGAGCACCTTCAGGGTGTTAACCCCTTCTGCCACTTCGCCCAAGCGGGTGACAGCCTCTTCAAGACTCAAACCCTGACCGAGGGCGAAACCCACTTGATAGTTACGGCTCTTGGGCGATGAGCAGGTGACAATCAAATCGCCAACCCCGGCCAGGCCGAGAAAGGTCATTGGATTAGCGCCCTGGCTCACGGCAAACCGGGTCATCTCCGCCAGTGCACGGGTGATCAGCATGCTCTTGGTGTTTTCGCCCATGCCCAACGCGACCGCCATGCCCGCGATAATCGCGTACACATTCTTCAACGCGCCGCCCAGTTCGACACCAAACCGATCGGCACTGGCATACACACGAAACGTCCGACCGTGCAGCGCGGCCTGCACCTGCTGGCAGAGGTCTTCATCCGCGCTGGCCACCACTGTGGCGGTCAACGCGTGCTCGGCGATTTCTCGGGCCAGATTCGGTCCGGACAACACACCGATGCGCGCATTCGGGGCGATTTCTTCGAGGATTTCGCTCATCAGCTTGAAGGTGTGCGCCTCAATGCCTTTGGTCAGGCTCACCAACATCTTGCCGGTCAACAGGTCCGCATGAGGCGCCAGCACAGAACGCAAGGCGCTAGAGGGCAAGGCAACAAAAATCAACTCGCTGCCGTTCAGCGTGGTCAGCAAGTCCGTGACCGGTTCAACTGCAGGGTGAACCTTGATGCCTTTGAGGTACCGTGGGTTCTCGCGGTTGACACGGATCGCCTCGGCCTGAGCCGGGTCGCGCATCCACTGCCTGACCGGATAACCGTTCTCTGCCAGCAGATTCGCCACAGCAGTACCGAAGCTGCCGCCTCCAAGAACCGCAATAGGTTGCTGTTGAGTCATAACCAATCCACTTAGAGCCATCACATCTGGCGATGGCAGCATTATACGGGGCAGAGCCTGCGCGACCAGCCTTGAAGAGATTCAATTCAGGCCGACCAATACCCCACAAGTTCAATGGAAATTACCGCAGCGTCGGTTACCATGCCCGACTCCCCCTTTTGATGGCGTTTCGCGATGACCTGTCAGTCAAGGATAAGCAGTGTTTATGACCAATGGATCATAAAACTGTGCGCGCAGTTCACGTGCCTGCAGGGGAGCGATCCACCGCGGGCGGCAGGAGAAAGCGTCCGATGACTTTCCGCCTGAACTGGGGCATCAACACCCGCACCCAAATCATCAGTCTGGGGCCGGCGCTGCTACTGACCTTATTGCTGATCAGTTTCTTCACCTTCGTGCGGATTCAGGACTTGCGTCAAGAGTTGACTCATACCGGTCAATTGATCGCCAATCAGTTGGCTCCAGCGTCGGAATATGGCGTGATCGTGGGCAACGATGACGTTCTCGAAGGCCTGATGCGCGCCACGCTGGCCACGCCCCACGTGCGCTTTCTGGAGGTGCAGGACAACGCCAACAACGTGCTGATGTACGTCGAGCAACCGAACGAAAACGACACACGATCCGCTCAGGTGGAGATCTTCCAGGCACCTATCCGGTCACAGAACATCCCGTTGGGGAATGACCTCCTGCAAGCCCCTGCCCCCCAGGCCAGCTCGCCGAATGAGGATTACCTGGGGCGGGTGATCGTCGGTATGTCCAACGATGCATTCAGTCAGCGCCAACAGGAAATCCTGCTCAAAGCCGGGGTTCTCGCGCTGTTCGCCCTGCTTTTTACCTATGTCCTCGCCCGTCGTCTGGCGCTAAGCCTGTCGCAACCGATCAGCGACATGGGCGAAGCGGTCAAGGCGATCCAGCAAGGTGACTACAACAGGCCATTACCGGTGACCGACGACGGCGAACTGGGTGACCTGGCGCGACACATCAACAACCTCGCCTACGGACTGGAACACGCCAGCCGCGAACAGCAACAGACCATTGACCAACTGATTCAGACCCGCGAAGAAGCCGAACGGGCCAACAGTGCCAAGTCCAACTTCTTGGCCATGATGAGCCACGAACTGCGCACCCCCATGAACGGTGTATTGGGGATGCTGCAGTTGATGGAAACCACCAAAATGACCGATGAGCAGGCTGAATATGCTGCGTTGGCGACCGAATCAACCGAGCACTTGCTGCGTGTGATCAACGACATCCTCGACTTCTCGCGTATTGAGCGCGAAGCACTGGCGCTGGAGCATATACCGTTCAATCTGGCTGAATTGATCAGCACCTCGGCCCAGGCTTTCCACCATAACGCCCAGCAACGCGGCATCTCCCTGGAGCTGAAAACCCCTCCGGGACTGGAGTCCCTTGAGGTCGAAGGTGATCCGACCCGTATTCGGCAAATTCTGGTCAATCTGATCGGCAACGCGTTGAAATTTACTGACCTGGGCAGCGTACAGATCGAGACCCGGTGGCAGCCTCTGGATCAGGAGTCGGTCTGGTTCACCTGCACGGTGTGCGACAGCGGCATCGGTATCTCTGCCGAGCGCCTGGAACTGATGTTCAACGCCTTTGAACAGGCGGACAGCTCGATTTCCCGGCGGTATGGCGGTACCGGGCTAGGCTTGCCTATCGCCAGAACCCTGGCCGAGCGCATGGGCGGAACACTTCGGGCCCGGAGCGAAGAAGGCATCGGATCAATCTTCACCCTTGAAATTCCGCTGGCGCTGCACAGGGAAAAAGCCCCTGAACAGGTACCGACCTTCCTCGCGGGTAACAGCAACGGCAAAAATCAGCATGTGTTGCTGGTTGAGGACAACCCGGTCAATCAGACCGTGGTCGAGGCGATGCTGCGCAGTCTGGGCTTCCAGATCAGCGTGGTCAGCGATGGGGCACAGGCTGTGAGCGCGGCTCAAACTGGAGATTTCGCGGCGATTCTCATGGACTGTCGCCTGCCAGTGATCGACGGCTACGAAGCGACGCGGCAGATTCGTCAACTGACAAACTGCATTCAGGTACCCATCATCGCCCTGACCGCCAACGCATTGCACGGCGATCGGGAGGCCTGCTTGCAGGCCGGAATGAGCGATTATCTGGCAAAACCCTTCAAACGTACTGATTTACAGCAAGTTCTTCAGCGTTGGCTGCCCTTTCAAGCATCTGCGACTGGCGATAAATGCTAAATTACGGCAGTCTTAGTGACCAAATCAGCTCGCAAACGCTGCTTGGATAATAATTCCAGTGCACAAGTGTACTTTCATTTCCCTTGTGCTGTGACTTTCACTACAACGCAATAGTCTATGAGTAGGCTGACGGCAGAGACCTGGCGCGTCAGCCGGACAGGAAAATTTGCCTTACCCTGCCGCACAGGATTATTGAGGAGCTCGCATGACCCAACAAAACGCCTATACCCGGGAAGACCTGCTGCGCTGCAGTCGCGGTGAGCTGTTCGGCCCAGGTAACGCGCAACTGCCCGCCCCGAACATGCTGATGGTGGATCGCATCACCCATATCAGCGCCGAGGGTGGCAAGTACGGTAAAGGTGAATTGGTCGCCGAGCTGGATATCAATCCGGACCTGTGGTTCTTCGCCTGTCACTTCGAAGGTGACCCGGTGATGCCAGGCTGCCTGGGCCTTGATGCCATGTGGCAACTCGTCGGCTTCTATCTCGGCTGGCAGGGTAATCCTGGCCGTGGCCGTGCTTTGGGGTCGGGCGAAGTGAAATTTTACGGTCAGGTTCTTCCGACCGCAAAAAAAATCACCTACAACATCCATATCAAACGCACCATGAAAGGCAAACTGGTCCTGGCAATCGCCGACGGCACCGTGAGCGTTGATGGTCGCGAAATCTACAGCGCCGAAGGCCTTCGGGTCGGCCTGTTCACTTCCACTGAAAATTTCTAAGGGTATCCGCATGCGCCGCGTCGTTATCACTGGTCTGGGCATTGTTTCCTGCTTGGGCAATGACAAAGACACCGTTTCCGCTAACCTGCGTGCAAGCCGCCCTGGCATCCGTTTCAATCCGGAATATGCCGAAATGGGTCTGCGTAGCCAGGTTTCCGGCTCCATTGACCTCAACCTCGAAGAGCTGATCGATCGCAAGATCTATCGCTTCGTCGGCCATGCAGCGGCTTACGCTTACCTGGCCATGAAGGACGCTATCGTCGACTCCGGACTGTCCGAAGACCAGGTGTCCAACCCGCGCACAGGCCTGATCGCTGGCAGCGGCGGCGCGTCGACGCTTAACCAGATGGAAGCGTTGGACATCCTTCGCGAAAAAGGCGTCAAGCGCGTTGGCCCATACCGCGTCACGCGGACCATGAGCAGCACCGTCTCCGCCTGTTTGGCCACCCCGTTCAAAATCAAGGGCCTGAACTACTCCATCGCGTCTGCCTGCGCCACCAGTGCTCACTGCATCGGCAACGCAATGGAACAGATCCAGATGGGTAAACAGGACGTGGTCTTCGCCGGTGGCGGTGAAGAGGAGCACTGGAGCCAGTCGTTCCTGTTCGACGCGATGGGCGCTCTGTCCAGCCAGTACAACGAAACGCCGGAGAAAGCCTCCCGCGCTTACGATGCCAAACGTGACGGTTTCGTCATTGCCGGTGGCGGTGGCATGGTCGTGGTTGAAGAGCTGGAGCATGCTCTGGCTCGTGGCGCAAAAATCTACGCAGAAATCGTAGGCTACGGCGCAACGTCAGATGGCTACGACATGGTCGCCCCAAGCGGCGAAGGCGCTATTCGCTGCATGCAAATGGCGCTGTCCACTGTTGAAGGCCCTATCGACTACATCAACACTCACGGGACTTCGACTCCGGTCGGCGACGCGAAAGAGATGGAAGGTGTACGTGAAGTCTTCGGCACAGATGCTCCTGCCATCAGTTCGACCAAAAGCTTGTCGGGTCACTCTCTGGGCGCTGCCGGCGTTCACGAAGCGATCTATTGCATGCTGATGATGGAAGGCAACTTCATCGCTGGCTCTGCCAACATCGAAGAGCTCGACCCGGTTGTGGCCGATATGCCGATCCTGCTCAAGACCCGTGAGAACGCAAAGGTCGATCAGGTCATGAGCAACAGCTTTGGCTTCGGTGGCACCAATGCCACCCTGGTGCTGAAACGCTGGCAGGGTAAGTAACACCTGCATAAAAAACGGCACCTTCGGGTGCCGTTTTTTTCGTCGCTTTTTCGTACCCACAGCACCTTGTGGCACCTCCCTACGTAGCCAAATGCCATGGAAGAATATGATCGCAATGTCGGCGCAAGGCCTGGCATCTCACGCGGTAACGACCCCAAGCGAATGAAGAGATCCTACTTTCTCGGTATTGCTTCGATTACAGCCTTCTGTCTTTTAGCCGCAGTTCCCGGGCATGCCCAGAATTTACCAGCTCCGCTAGCCAGAGACGATGGCAAAAACGCCATGGTCTTCGTCAGCCAGGCACAGCAGATCGTTGCCAAGGCAACCCTCAAAGCGCACTGGAGCGGCCCCGAGTCCGGCCCTCCTGCCCCTCGGGGCAAAAACATTGCCTTTGTGGCAGAAGATTTACGCAATGGCGGAATTGTCGGTGTCGCGCAAGGCGCACGCGAGGCGGCTGCGGTGATGGGCTGGTCGCTCAAGATATTCGATGGCGGCGGATCGTCAGCCGGACGCGCGAAAGCCTTTGCCGATGCGCTGGCAGCAAACCCCGACGGCCTTATCCTGTGCGGGTCGGATGCACACGAGAACCGTGCGGCACTGGAAACCTTTGCCAGCCATAGCGTGCCTGTCGTTGCCTGGCACGCGGATGCACAGCCGGGGCCGATTGCGGGCACACCTGTCGCCATGAACGTCACCACCGACCCGGTGGAGGTCGCACGCCTCACTGCATTGGCGGCAGTGGCGCAATCAATGGGTCACGCTGGCGTGGTCATCCTGACGGACTCCAGGTACAGCATCGCCACAGCCAAGGCCAAGGCCATGGAAGACATCATCCAGTCCTGCAAAGGGTGCACCCTGCTGGAAGTGCGCGACATTGCGATCTCTGAGAGTGGCGAGCGTATGCCCGCGATTACTAAAGAACTGCTCCTGCGGTATGGCAAACGCTGGACGCATACGCTGGCCATCAACGATATCTATTTCGACTACGCGACTGCAGCGTTGGCCAGCGCCGGAATACCGAGCAACGGACTCAATCTACTGTCTGCCGGGGATGGCAGTGCTTCCGCTTTTTTGCGCATACAGGCAAAGACTTATCAGACCGTCACAGTGGCCGAGCCGCTGAATCTGCACGGATGGCAGGTGATGGATGAATTGAACCGACTCCTTGCAGGGCTCCCCGTCAGCGGATTCGTGGCGCCAGTTCATCTGGTCAATGCCGACAACGTCACCCTCGATGGCGGGGAGAAGTTCCAGT
Source organism: Pseudomonas sp. ASL8 (assembly GCF_056680355.1). Lineage (NCBI taxonomy): Bacteria > Pseudomonadati > Pseudomonadota > Gammaproteobacteria > Pseudomonadales > Pseudomonadaceae > Pseudomonas > Pseudomonas sp. ASL8. The sequence goes on from NZ_CM155278.1 coordinate 5,135,175, forward strand.
ACGACCCTGACAATGGCTACCGGAATGTGTACCGCCGCCTATGGAACCGCTGACCGTGGATGTGACTTCCAGACTCACCGCCGTGTATCGCCAACTGCTCCCGCAATCGTTACGCGCTCAATTCATCCTTGCCTTTCTAGCGCTGGCCCTGTTGATCCTGGCAGGCGGCACGACGGCGGTCTACGCCTTGCGTACGTCAAACAACGCCACCCGAGAGCTGACCAAAGAGCGACTGGTCCGCATGCAAGCTGGGCAGGACATGCTGCAGAGCACACTGCTGATCGAGCGCCAAACGGATCAGCTACTGACCACCGCCTCTTTTGACACCCTGCGCTCCAGCTATGCCGAGACGGTCAAACAGCTTGAGGCACTTGATCGTCTGGTGGTTCAGCTGACAACCGCGAGTAATGCTGTCGCGATACTTGACGTGCATCAGTCGAGTCAACTATTTCGCAATACCGCCAACATTGTGGCTCAACTGCGTGAAGGCGTACTGCAAACCGAAGTCGACTTCGAACACACCCTGAAGGATCGTACCGGTCGCTTGATCGGCGCTCGAACTCAAGGCAGCCCGGAGCTGGCGGTTCTGCTGTACAACCTGCCTGTCGTGAATGACCGCAATGCGGTGGAGCTGCTGCGTACGCGCTTCATGCGCAAGGCCGATGCGACACGCGAGTTACCCGATGCAGTGCGAAACGATGTCGCCACCCTGCAATCACAGCAGTCCGACCTTATTGATCCTGACGCGCACGATCCGTTTTCCCTGCGCCTGAAACTGATCAGTCAGCACGACGCGCTGCAGCACTTTCATGATGCTCTGGAAAGCCAGGCCGAGTCCTTGGTGACGGTGGCACGCGAGCAATCCGACGCGTACACCCAAGACTACCGGGAAGCCGTGCAGGAATTGGTCGAAGCCTCCAATCGCAGCCAGCAATGGATACTGATCATGCTGGGCGGCAGCCTGATACTTGCATGGTTTGTGACGCGCATATTCATGGGTCGTCATGTGCTCGAGCGCCTGAATGAGATAAGCCGCCAGCTACGGCAGGAGCGTATCGACGATACGCCGCTGGTGATGGAGGTGCAGGAGAAGGACGAGATCGGCGACATGGCACGTGCCGTGAATCAGTTTCTGAAAGATCGCCAGCAGCTTGAAAGAAAAACAGCCGAATTGAGCACCGTCAAAGAACGGCTCGCTTTACAAAACTCTCAATTGCAACAGGAGGCTGTTGTACGCACCGGCCAAGGTAACGTCCTTGAACTGATCGCGAAAAGTACCGAACTCCAGGAGGTCCTCGACAGTCTGGCCCATCTGGTTGAGTCGCAGATGAACGACATGATGGTGTCCATCCTCCTGCTGGACGAAGAGGGAACGCACCTCCTGCATGGAGCCGCACCCAGCCTGCCGAAGACCTACACCCAGGCCATCGACGGGGTTGCAATCGGCCCGAAGGTCGGCTCGTGTGGCACTGCCGTGTATCGACGAGAACCCGTGATTGTTGCTGATATCGAGCACGACCCACTGTGGGAAGATTATCGATCAATCGCAGCGCCCTACGGCCTTCGCGCCTGCTGGTCGACACCCATCCTGTCCCATGATCGAAAGGTCCTGGGAACCTTTGCCTTGTATTCCCGTACGGTGCGCAGCCCCGTCGAGATCGAGATGCAGCTGATTGGCATAGCGACGCACCTCGCCGGAATCGCGATTGAGCGCAAACACACGGAAAACCGCATCCGCTATATGGGAGACCATGATGCATTGACCGGACTGCCAAATCGCACGCTGCTGGAAGACCGTCTCAAACAAGCCATCCTTTACGCTCAACGTTGCGCTCGCCGGGTAACGGTGGTGTTCATCGACCTGGATAAATTCAAACTGGTCAATGACAGTCTGGGCCATAGCGCCGGGGATGAGCTGCTGAAAACCGTCGCCAGCCGAATGGTGCAGTGCGTGCGCCGCACCGACACGGTCGTTAGACTGGGCGGCGACGAGTTCGTGATCATCCTGTTCGATCAGCCTTCAGACGTCGACGGTATCACCCCGGTCCTGCAAAAAATCCAGGAAGCCATCCTGCAACCCATCCTGCTCAGCGGGCACACACTTCACGTCACCTGCAGCATGGGACTGGCCACCTACCCTGCCGACGGAACCGACACCGAGACCCTGCTCAGAAACGCGGACGCCGCCATGTATCGCGCCAAGGAGCTGGGCCGCAACAGTTACCAGTTCTACACCAGCGAGATGAACAGCAAGCATAAGGGCAAGCTTGCCATGCAGGACGGGCTTCGAAATGCAATTGACCGTGAGGAGTTCCTGTTGCTGTATCAGCCCCAGGTGGATTTACACTCAGGTCAGGTCATCGGCGTGGAAGCGCTGATCCGCTGGCAGCACCCCACACTCGGCATGGTTTCCCCCATCAAGTTTATTCCGCCAGCCGAAGAAACCGGATTAATCGTGCCCATTGGCGATTGGGTGATCCACACTGCCTGCAAACAGAACAAAGCCTGGCAGGATGCAGGCATGCCCACGATCACCATCTCAGTCAATATTTCAGCACGCCAATTCATCGAAAGGGACTTGGTCAGCCGGGTGCAACACGCGTTGCAGGAAAGCGGGCTGGACCCCATGTACCTTGAGCTGGAACTGACCGAAAGCTTGATCATGCAAGACCTCAAGCAAGCCATTACCAAGATGAAGGAACTGCAGGCGATGGGAATAAGCCTCTCGATCGATGACTTCGGCACCGGCTACTCAAGCCTCGCCGCACTGAAAAGCTTCCCCATTGCCCGACTGAAAATTGACCAGTCTTTCGTGCGCGACCTTCCCGATAACGAGAATGACAGAGCCATCGCCACGGCCGTGATTTCATTGGGGCACAAACTGAATCTCAAGGTGATCGCCGAGGGCGTAGAAACCGAACAACAGAAAGTTTTCCTGCGCGAAAACGGCTGCGATGAAATGCAAGGCTATCTGTTCAGCAAGCCTGTCTCGGCACAAGAGATAGAACAGCTGCTCATGCTGTAATACGCCGATCCCATACCGCAAAGCGCCGCTTCATCCCTGAGAGGTTTTCCATGACCATCACTGTCCACACGCTGTCCGGCAACGGCTATCGCCACAGCATTGAAATCAATCACAAACATAAGCTGCTCACCGATCTTCCAGTAAGCCTCGGCGGCGAAGACTCCGCGCCTGATCCGCATGATTATTTCGATGCAGCCCTGGGCGCGTGCAAGGCGTTGACGCTCAAACTGTATGCCGAAAAACACGACATCCCGCTGACGGGTGTCACTGTCGAGGTCAAACACGACAGCAGCCAGGAACGGGAAGGCAAGTATCATCTGCATGTTGAGCTGACCCTTGAGGGCATGCTGAGCAATGAGCAGCGTACCCTGCTGCATCGCATCGCCGATCGCTGCCCGGTACACAAGCTGATGACCACGACTGAAGTCAGCATCGAAACTCACCTGACCGAAGCCGCCGTCGACCAATAGCGCCGTACACGTCAGGGCGGGTTATGCTGTTTGCATCGACCCGCACTGCTTGCCGAGATGACGCTAATGATCGTAATCAAGCCCCGCACAGAAGATGTCGAAGGCCAACCGATTCTGCGCCCGCTGCCGTCAGCCAAATGTCGCAGCATCGGCCCTTTCGTTTTTTTTGATCACATGCTGGAGACCGATTACCCGGCCGGCAGCGGCATGAATATCCGTCAACATCCGCATATCGGTTTGTCTACCCTCACCTATCTGTTCGAGGGCCAGCTCTTGCACAAGGACAGCCTTGGCAGCGACCAATTGGTCCTGCCCGGTGACGTAAGCTGGATGACAGCCGGTAGCGCCGTTGCCCACATCGAACGCACACCGGAAAAGCTGCGCAGCAGCGGCTCACGCCTGCATGGGCTGCAGGTCTGGCTGGCCTTGCCTAAACCACACGAACAAGGCCCAGGGCACTATAGCCATCATCCCGCACAGACACTGCCGGTTAGCGATAACCTCGGCGTCTGTATTCGGATGATTGCCGGCAGCGGGTTTTGCCTGACATCCCCGGTGCCGGTGCTGTCGCCGACGCTATATGCCGAAGTCAGCCTGCAAACCGCCACTGCGCTGACGATCCCTGCTGACCACGAAGAGCGGGCGCTGTATGTGGTGAGCGGTGAGGCGCAACTGGATGGCGAGCCGATAGAGGCACGCAGTTTGATCGTGCTGCCGGCTGGAGAGCGCGTGACGTTATGCGCTGACAGCGCATGTCATGCCGTGCTGATTGGAGGCGCCGCGCTGGACGGACCACGACGGATCAACTGGAATTTCGTGGCCAGCGACCCGGCGCTGATCGAACAGGCGCGCGCCCGCTGGGCGGCCGGTGACTGGCCGACGGTGCCGGGTGAAACGGAAAGGATTGAATTGCCTTAGCTTGAATCCGGGTGCCTGATACTCCGCCATCGCGGGCAAACCCGCTCCTACACGTTGACGCTGACCCCATGTAGGAGCGACAGGCCCTTCAGGGCCTCAGTTATCAGCCCTTGAACACTTCATCCAGCAAGTTATGCATCGATGCAAACGCGCGCTTGGCGGTTTTTGCGTCGTACATCATCATGCCCGGCGTGTTCGCTTCCGGATCGGTGAACGAGTGCACCGCACCGCCGTAGCTCAGCAATTGCCAATCCACGCCCGCCGCATTCATTTCCGCTTCGAATGCAGGCAGTTGCTCTTTAGGCACCAATGGGTCGGAAGCGCCGTGCATGACCAGCACCGACCCCTGGATATTTTTTGCGTCCGCCGGGTTGGGTGTGTCCAGCGTGCCGTGGAAGGACACCGCCGCTTTCAATTCAGCGCCGGTACGGGCCAGTTCAAGCGAGCAGCAACCGCCGAAACAGAACCCGAAAGTCGCCAGCTTGAGGGTGTCTACAGGCGCGTCGACCTGAGACTTCAATGCGTCGAGCGCAGCCTGCATGCGCTTGCGCAACAATGCCCGATCGTTTTTAAGCGGCATCATCGCTGCGCCCGCCTCATCGCCATTTTTCGGGCGCGTGCCCTGACCATACAGGTCGGCCACCAGCACAACATAACCTTGCTCGGCCACTGCCTGAGCGATTTTTTCCGCGCCTTGGCTAACGCCCATCCAGTTGGGCGCCATCACCAGACCCGGACGCGAGGACGCGTCACCGGAATCAAACACCAAACGGCTCTCGTAGGGCTGGCCATCAATCTGATAAACCACTGAACGAACAGTCACGTTGCTCATTGCTGACCTCCAAAGAAAATGACATAAAAAAATCCCGCCGAAGCGGGATTTTCATACCGGGTGTTTAAACCGACAACTCTACCAAGAGCTTGTTCAGACGGCGCACATAAGCGGCTGGGTCTTTCAAGCTATCACCAGCGGCCAGGGCCGCCTGATCGAAGAGAATGTGCGACAGGTCGCCGAATCGCTCTTCACTCTGCTCAGTATCAAGCTTGGCAATCAATGGGTGGGCCGGGTTGAATTCGAAGATTGGCTTGGAGTCCGGAACCTTCTGGCCACTGGCCTCGAGAATCTGACGCATCTGCAGACCGAGGTCCTGCTCGCCAATTGCCAGAATCGCAGGAGAGTCGGTCAGACGGTGGGAAACCCGCACTTCACTGACAGCGTCGCCCAGAGCGACTTTCAGCCGTTCGATCAAGCCTTCTTTATCCTTGGCGACTTCTTCCTGGGCTTTCTTGTCCTCTTCGGAATCAAGCTTGCCCAGATCCAGGTCACCACGGGCCACGTCGACAAAACCTTTGCCGTCGAAGTCGCTGAGGTAGCTCATCAGCCACTCATCGATACGGTCGGTCAACAGCAGCACTTCGATGCCTTTCTTGCGGAAGACTTCCAGGTGCGGGCTGTTCTTGACCTGAGCGTAGGTTTCGCCAGTCAGGTAATAGATCTTGTCCTGACCTTCCTTGGCGCGCGCCAGATATTCAGCAAGCGCCACAACTTGCTCACCGCCGTCTTCGTGGGTCGACGCAAAGCGCAGCAAGCCGGCAATTTTTTCTTTGTTGGCGAAATCTTCTGCCGGGCCTTCTTTCATGACCTGACCGAAGTTTTTCCAGAAGCCTTTGTATTGCTCAGGCTCGTTCTTCGCCAGTTTTTCCAGCATGTCCAGCACGCGCTTGGTCAGCGCCGATTTCATCGAATCGATGATCGGGTCTTTCTGCAGGATTTCACGGGATACGTTCAAAGACAGGTCATTGGAATCGACCACGCCCTTGATGAACCGCATGTACAACGGCAGGAACGACTCAGCCTGGTCCATGACGAATACGCGCTGGACATACAGCTTCAGCCCACGCGGCGCTTCACGCTGATACAGGTCGAAAGGCGCACGGCCCGGAACGTACAGCAACGAGCTGTATTCCAGCTTGCCTTCGACCTTGTTGTGGCTCCAGCTCAGTGGGTTTTCGAAATCGTGAGCGACGTGTTTGTAGAACTCCTGGTATTCCTCGTCCGTCACCTCGGTGCGCGGACGGGTCCAGAGTGCGCTGGCGCGGTTGACGGTTTCCCATTCCTGCTCAGGCGCAGCTTCACCTTCGACAGCGGCCTGTTCTTTCGGCAACTGGATCGGCAAAGCGATGTGATCGGAGTACTTCTTGATGATATTGCGCAGACGATAACCGTCGGCGAACTCACCTTCAGCGCTTTTCAGGTGCAGAACAATACGGGTACCACGATCAGCTTTCTCAAGGGTCGCGATTTCGAACTCGCCTTCACCCTTGGACGCCCAGTGCACGCCTTCGCTGGCAGGTACGCCGGCACGGCGGCTGAACACTTCAACCTTATCGGCAACGATGAATGCTGAATAGAAGCCCACACCGAATTGGCCGATCAGGTGCGAATCTTTCTTCTGATCGCCGGATAGGTTCTTCATGAAGTCAGCAGTGCCCGACTTGGCGATAGTGCCCAAGTGGGTAATCGCATCTTCACGGCTCATGCCGATACCGTTGTCTTCGAGCGTGACGGTTTTCGCGTCCTTGTCGAAACTCACACGGATTTTCAGCTCAGCGCCACCTTCGAGCAAGTCCGGTTTGGACAACGCTTCGAAACGTAATTTGTCGACAGCGTCAGAGGCGTTCGAGATCAATTCGCGAAGGAAAATTTCCTTGTTGGAATACAGCGAATGGATCATGAGGTGCAGCAGTTGCTTTACCTCGGTCTGGAAGCCCAGGGTTTCCTTTTGAGTTTCCACACTCATGGTTATCAAACTCCAATCAGATGGCACAAGCCGCATACACAGCGGCGGGATGTCATCAAAGTGGGGGCTGGGTCCGATTTTTCAAGGGCTTATACGTGCCGATCTACGATTCTTCGATTTTAAAATGCGCCCGCGCCGTGGCAATGGGCTCCGCCGAGGTGCTCTGCCAGGCGGTAACAGCGACATTGGCCACCCGTCGCCCCTGCCGCCAGACCTGACACTGTGCATAGGTGTCACGAAAATAACCGGCTCGCAGGTAGTCGACCGAGAAGTCGATGATCTTGGGAACCGAGCCCGATCCGGTGGTAACCAGCAAATGCATGGCTGCCGCCAGCTCCATGAAGCCTGCGATCACGCCACCGTGAATGGCCGGTAACAGGGGGTTACCAATATTGTCCTTGTTGGCGGGCAGGCGAAACAGCAACTCATCATCCTGACGCGAACACTCAATACCAATCAGCCTCGCGTAGGGAATCAACTCGAACAACGTTTCATAGCTGTCCTGCTCACGGGCCTGGCGAACCTGGTCCTTGAAATCAATCGTCATAACGCACCGCCATTGATCGAGCCGCTCAACCCTTTACTGCCTGTAGCAGCACCCTTGCCCATGCGCATGAACGTCCCGACCACATGGGCAATCGGCTGTTGCGGGTCGGCTTGATAAGCAAAACCCCGGATAAACATAACGTCGGTGGTCACCCGATAACACTGGGCAAAACCAAAGACGTCTTTGTGTGGTTCAGCGGGATGCATATAGTCGATGCGCAGATCGAGGGTCGGGCACACTTCGAACTCCGGCAGCACGCAAAGCGTGGCAATCCCGCAGGCGGTGTCCATCAGCGACGTCAGCGCGCCGCCGTGGATAACGCCGGTTTGCGGGTTACCAACGATGTGCGGGCTATAGGGGAGGACCAGGGTCATGCCGTCGGTATCCGCGCTGTGCACGCGCATGCCCAGAACCTGGCAATGCCGGAGCACCGAAATAAAGCGCACCGCGCGCTCAAAAATGGGGTTGTCGCTCATTGAACGCTGACTCTGATTATTTTTATTGGAGGCCAGCATAGCCTCGGCGTAAAGCCTCTGAAACATCAACCTTTATATATCTGTAGGCAAAGTGGAACTAAATTTATGGGCCGGCGCTCGAAAGGCTCGTAGATATCTTTATAAGGAGAAACACCCCATGCGTAAATCTTTAGCCTGTGCCCTGATGCTTTCTGCCACTCTGGGTCTCGCCGCGTGCGATAAAGCCAGCGAGAACAAACAGCAAGATGCCAACAAAGCGGCGCAAGAATCCCAAGAGTCGATGAATAAGGCCCAAGACAAAGTCAACGACGCCGCCAAAGAAAGTCAGGAAGCCGCCCAGAAGAATGCTGAAGCCGCTCAAGAGCGCGCAAAAGAAGCCAACGGTCAGGCCCCAGCGCCAACCACTACCAAGTAAGCTGAGGCGCTTTCAGACCATGAAGCCCGCGCGTAGCGGGCTTCATTAGTTTCAGCGCAGCAACGGGCTGAGCATTAACACCAACGAACATAACAGCCCGACAAACCAGGCCAGGCTACGCACGGTCGGAATATCCGCCAGATACGCCCCCAGAAAAATCAAACGCGCAATCACGAAAGTCACAGCGATCCCGTCGATTAAAAAGCCTTGCGTCTGCGTGGTATGGGCGACAAACACTCCCGCCGAAAACAACACGAACGCTTCGAAACTGTTCTGATGCGCCGCCAACGCGCGGGCGCCATAACCGGTCAATTGCGCCTGCTGGGCACGCGGCAAATGGTTGTTGTAACCGCCCTGCTCTTTCATCGCCTTGGCGACCGGTATCCGCGCTACATAAATCAACACCGCACTGATAAACAAACACCAGAAAGGGATACTCATAACGCTGTCGTCTCCTTGATGGGCTCCGCAGTCGGAGCCTCCGTTTGGGTGTAGACCATCACTTGCAACACGTCGGAATGAAACTCCCGCCGGTACAACACCAGCACCACCCCTGTGCTCATCAACATGAATAACCAGGGGCTGACGAACCAGGCGAGCATCGTCATGCCGAAATAGTAAGCACGCAACCCGAAGTTGAACTGGTTGGCAGCCATGGAGATAACCCGGGCAGCGCGTAAGGCAAACGATTTGCGCTCCAACTCGCTGACATGGCGCTCACCGACCATGGGCGCAGAGCCGATCAGCACCGCCGCGAAGTTGTACTGACGCATGCACCAACTGAATGTAAAAAAGGCGTAGACGAAGACGGTTGCCAGGCACAACAGTTTGATTTCTGACATGCCCTGCGAAACCTGCTGGACCATGGGAATGTCCGCCAACAGCGACACCGCCCGCTCGGAAGCGCCCAATACGGTGAGAATACCGGCAAGGATGATCAAGGTGCTCGACGCAAAAAAAGAGGCGTTGCGCTCCAGATTACCGATCACGCTGGCATCGGCGATACGGTTGTCGCGCAGCAGCATTCGGCGCATCCAGTCCTCCCGATAAAGGTGCAACACACTGGCCAGGCAAGCAGTGTCGGCGGCCTTCAGGCTGGCATAGCGGGTGTAACCTCCCCAGCAGATGATGAACCAGAGTGCTGCCATGAGATGAATCAGATTGGCTTGAATGAACGGCATGCATTATTCCGAAGCACGTGGGCAGGATTGAGAACAGTAAAGAGCATTCCCTCTGCTTCGACGATACCCCATGGAAAAAGGCACTGATCGTTTGTGCAAAAAAAACCCGCATCAGCAAATGCAGGTTTTTTGATTGTTGCAGCATGCTGCCAACAGGTCGCGATTTAGCATCGCGACCTGTTGGCAGTCACTTCAGGCCAGCGCTTCGCGGCGTTTACCCAGCAGCCGGTCGCAGATGAATGCGCCAACCAGCGTGATCACCGCGGGCACCAGCCACGCCAGGCCTTGCTCACTCAAAGGCAAATGCGCCAGCCGAGTCGGCAACCAATCAGCCAGGCCCGCACCCTTGCAGGCGTCGATGATGCCGAACAATAGCGACACCAACATCACTGGCGCGACGATGCGACTTTGTGAGTGCCAGAAGTCCTTGCAGAAGCTCAACGCCACCAGGACGATGCACGGCGGGTAGATCGCTGTCAGCACCGGGATGGAGAATAAAATCAGCTTGGTCAGCCCCAGGTTGGACACCAGCAACGAAAAACCGGCCAGCAAGATCACCAGCGTTTTGTAAGACAGCGGCAAGATATTGCTGAAATATTCGGCACAGGCGCAGGTCAGACCGACAGCCGTCACTAGACAGGCCAACGAGATCAGCACCGCAAGAAAACCACTGCCCAACGAACCGAAGGTGTGTTGCACGTAGGCGTGCAGCACGACGGCACCGTTGCCCGCCCCCGCCGCGATTGCATGGCTGCCTGACCCCAAGCGAAACAGGCAGATATAGACCAGCGCCAGACCCAGGCCGGCGATCAGCCCGGCAATGATTGCGTATCGGGTGATCAGCTGTGGCGAATCGACGCCCCGCGAGCGAATAGCGTTGACGATGACAATGCCGAACACCAGCGCCCCCAGGGTATCCATGGTCAGGTACCCATTGATAAAGCCTTGGGAAAACGGCGCAGCCACATACGCCGGCTCGGCAACACCAATATCGCCAGCAGGCAAGGCGAATGCAGCAATGCCCAGTACAGCCAGCGCGAAGATTTTTAGCGGGGCAAGGAAGCGACCCACGGTGTCGAGCAAGCGGCCTGGATACAGCGACACCCAGAACACAACGAGGAAGTACACCAGGCTATACAGAAACAGCGCCAGCGGGCTGTCACCTGTCAGTGGAGCCAGCCCCACTTCGAACGACACGGTGGCCGTGCGTGGGGTCGCGAACAGCGGCCCCACCGCGAGGTAGCAGACCGCCGCGAGAATACCGCCAGCGACTTTACCAATAGGGCTGCTCAGCGCATCCATCGCACCGCCGACTTTGGCCAGGGCAATGACCGTGACTACCGGAAGGCCCACTGCAGTGACCAGGAAACCCAGCGCCGCCATCCAGACATGCGGCCCGGCCTGTAAACCCACGATGGGAGGGAAGATAATATTGCCAGCCCCGACAAACAGGGCAAACGTCATAAAACCAAGTGCCAGAATGTCCTGGCCTTTCAACACTTTCATTACGGAAATACCACACTACTGAATCGGAATTTAGAGGGGATTTCCCGCAGGGTTAGGGAAATGCTGCCGGTCCTTATAAGACAGGCACGTAAAGCGAAACGGCTCCTTATGGGACCCGGGTACGCAAAATGGCAAGTAGCCTAACGAATCAGGGCATAAAACGCACTGTTGTAGGGCGGACTGTCTCATTAACGACTTCCGGTGTCGTATTTGTGACAGTGAGGGCTGTGATTGCCTCCCGACCACTAAACCCCGGAAAGCACAAAGGCCACCCGAAGGTGGCCTTTGTTAATTGCGTTGTCAGGTCAGCAGAAGCTTACTTGACAGCCCAACCGGTCAGCTCGGCCAGGGCCTTACCGATGTCTGCCAGCGAACGCACGGTTTTTACACCCGCGTCTTGCAGCGCAGCGAATTTCTCGTCTGCAGTGCCTTTGCCGCCAGAGATGATTGCGCCAGCATGACCCATGCGCTTGCCCGCAGGGGCAGTCACACCAGCGATGTAGGAAACAACTGGCTTGGTCACGTGTGCCTTGATGTAGGCAGCCGCTTCTTCTTCAGCCGAACCGCCGATTTCACCGATCATGACGATCGCTTCAGTCTTCGGGTCTTCCTGGAACAGCTTCAGGATGTCGATGAAGCTTGCGCCCGGAATCGGGTCACCGCCGATGCCCACGCAAGTGGACTGACCGAAACCGGCATCAGTGGTCTGCTTCACAGCTTCGTAAGTCAGGGTGCCGGAACGCGACACGATACCAACTTTACCTGGCAAGTGAATGTGACCTGGCATGATGCCGATTTTGCATTCGCCTGGCGTGATCACGCCTGGGCAGTTAGGCCCGATCAGGACCACGCCCAGCTCGTCGCACTTGACCTTGGCATCAAGCATGTCGAGGGTCGGGATGCCTTCAGTGATGCAGACGATCAGCTTGATACCGCTGAGGGCTGCTTCAAGGATGGAGTCCTTGCAGAACGGTGCTGGAACGTAGATCACGCTGGCGGTAGCGCCAGTGGCTTCTACGGCTTCACGCACAGTGTTGAACACTGGCAGGTCCAGATGAACGGTACCGCCTTTGCCCGGCGTCACGCCGCCAACCATTTTGGTGCCGTAGGCAATGGCTTGCTCGGAGTGGAAAGTACCTTGTGCGCCCGTGAAACCCTGGCAGATGACTTTGGTATCTTTATTGATCAGGACGCTCATTACTTGCCCTCCGCAGCTTTGACAACTTGTTGAGCAGCGTCGGTCAGGCTGGTAGCCGCGATGATGTTCAAACCGCTTTCTGCCAGTACTTTAGCGCCCAGTTCAGCGTTGTTACCTTCAAGGCGAACAACAACCGGGATTTTTACGCCAACTTCTTTCACTGCGCCGATGATGCCTTCGGCAATCATGTCGCAACGAACGATGCCGCCGAAGATGTTGACCAGTACTGCCGCGACATTGCTGTCGGACAGAATGATCTTGAACGCTTCAGTTACGCGTTCTTTGGTAGCGCCGCCGCCAACGTCGAGGAAGTTGGCTGGTTTGCCGCCATGCAGATTGACGATGTCCATGGTGCCCATGGCCAGGCCAGCACCGTTGACCATGCAACCGATGTTACCTTCCAGCGCCACGTAGTTCAGTTCGAACTTGGCAGCGTGAGCTTCGCGCGGATCATCTTGCGATGGATCGTGGAAAGCTTTCAGCTTTGGCTGGCGGTAAACAGCGTTAGGATCGATGTTGATCTTGGCATCGAGGCAATGCAGGTTGCCGTCAGCCTTGATAACGAGCGGGTTCACTTCCAGCAGCGCCAGGTCGTAGTCCTGGAACAGCTTGGCCAAGCCAACGAAGATGTTGGTGAACTGCTTGATCTGGTCGCCTTTAAGGCCCAGTTGGAAAGCCAGGTCACGACCCTGGAAAGGCTGAGCGCCTACCAGCGGATCGATAGTGGCCTTAAGAATCTTCTCAGGGGTATCGTTAGCGATTTTCTCAATGTCCACGCCACCTTCGGTGGAAGCCATGAACACGATACGACGGCTCGAACGATCCACTACAGCGCCCAGGTACAGCTCTTTGGCGATGTCGGTGCAGGTTTCAACCAGGATCTTGGTCACTGGCTGACCAGTGGCATCAGTCTGGTAAGTCACCAGACGCTTGCCCAACCACTGTTGAGCGAAAGCCTTGGCTTCTTCTTTGCTACGAACCAGCTTTACGCCGCCCGCTTTACCGCGACCACCCGCGTGAACCTGGGCTTTGACGACCCATTCGGTTCCGCCAATTTTATCGCAAGCTTCTGCTGCTGCTTCCGGGGTGTCGACTGCGTAGCCTTTGGATACTGGCAGGCCGTATTCAGCGAAGAGCTGCTTACCCTGATATTCGTGAAGATTCATGCTTATTACCGTCTTCGTTAGTGCTGCGCATTCGGTGCTGCACTTCGAGAAGTGCCGCACCACCTGTGACCGCTACCTCGGATGACCTCAGGAATGTGCCGAAACAATGCTCTGTACGTTCCTGAAGGCGCCCATAAGTTCGAGTCCGGCGGACGTTCCGCGGTGAGACTTGCTAGCAAGGCTCACGACGGGCAGTCCGTCGTGGTTTCTTATTGTCTTAGCGTTTCTTTTTATTCTGGATGTGGATGGCGCCGCCATTCACTGCCAGTGCTGCTTCGTGCAACGCTTCGGACAACGTCGGGTGAGAGAAGACCATCATCCCGATATCTTCAGCACTGCTGCCGAATTCCATAGCGATTGCGCCCTGCTGTACCAACTCTGCAGCGCCTGGACCAATCACGTGGACGCCCAATACGCGGTCAGACTTGGCGTCGGCGATGACTTTTACAAAGCCGCCGGTATCGTTTGCAGCCATGGCACGGCCACTGGCAGCAAACGGGAAGGTGCCCACATTAACTTCAACGCCTTCAGCCTTCAAGGTTTGCTCGGTTTTACCGACCCATGCGATTTCCGGATGGGTGTAGATAACCGAAGGAATCAGGTCGTAGTTGATCTGGGCTTTGTGACCCTTGATGCGTTCAACGACCATGATGCCCTCTTCCGAGGCCTTGTGCGCCAGCATCAGACCACGAACCACGTCACCAATGGCGTAAACACCTGGAACGCTGGTAGCGCACTGATCATCAACGAAGATAAAGCCGCGTTCGTCGATGGTTACGCCGCTGTCGGAAGCCAACAGCTCTGTGGTCACCGGGCGACGGCCAACAGCAACAATCAGCTTGTCGAAAGTAATGGTCTGTTCGCCAGTGGCGTCAGTGTAGGTCACCACGACTTCTTCGCCGCTGACCTTGGAGCCGGTCACGCGCGCGCCGAGCTTGATGTCCAGACCTTGCTTGGTGAAGGTCTTCAAGGCTTCTTTGGAAACCTGCTCATCAGCCGCTGGAATGAATTTTTCCAGAGCTTCGAGGACAGTGACCTGTGCACCCAGACGAGCCCAGACCGAACCCAGTTCAAGGCCGATCACGCCAGCGCCGATCACGCCCAGGCGTTTCGGAACTTGCTGGAACTCAAGGGCACCAGTGGAATCAACGATAACGTTGTTATCGACCGGAGCAGGAGGAATGTCGATCGGACGCGAGCCAGAAGCAAGGATCACGTTCTCGGCTTCGATCACTTCGACCGTGCCATCAGGGTGGGTCAGTTCGACTTTCTTGCCGGCAAGCAACTTGCCGTGGCCTTGCAGGGAAATCACACCATTGGCTTTGAACAGGCTGGCTACGCCGCCAGTCAGGCCTTTGACGATGGTCGATTTACGGCCAACCATGGCTGGCACATCCATGGTCACGTCGGACGTCGAGATGCCGTGGACTTTGAAGCCGTTTTTAGCTTCGTAGAATTTCCAGGAGCTGTCCAGCAGCGCCTTGGATGGAATGCAACCGACGTTCAGGCAAGTACCGCCAAGGGCAAGTTTGCCCTCCTTGTCCTGATATTTCTCGATGCAGGCAGTCTTGAGGCCAAGTTGCGCTGCCTTGATAGCGGCAACATAACCGCCAGGGCCCGCACCAATCACTACCAAATCGAATTTCTGGGTCATGAGTCATTCCTTTTTTCAAATCAAACCGGACGGCCCCTTGTGAGGACCGTCGTGGGACGAAGCTGGTTCATTCAACAATCAGGCAGGACATCGTGATCAACCACGACCCTGCCCGACAGACAAAATCAGATATCCAGCAGCAGACGGGCTGGGTCTTCCAGCAAGTCCTTGATGGTAACCAGGAAGGTCACTGCTTCTTTACCGTCGATCAAACGGTGGTCATACGAAAGTGCCAGATACATCATCGGCAGGATCACGACCTCACCCTTGACCGCCATTGGACGCTCCTGGATTTTGTGCATGCCCAGGATGGCGGCTTGTGGCGGGTTGACGATCGGGGTCGACAGCAACGAACCGAAGGTACCACCGTTGGAGATGGTGAAGGTACCGCCAGTCATGTCGTCCATGGTCAGCTTGCCGTCTTTGGCTTTTTTACCGAAGTTGGCAATGCCGCCTTCGATTTCTGCCAGGCTCATCAGTTCGGCGTTACGCAGAACCGGCACAACCAGACCACGGTCGCTGGACACGGCAACACCGACGTCGGAGTAACCGTGGTAAACGATGTCAGTACCGTCGATCGAGGCATTGACCGCAGGGTAGCGTTTCAGCGCTTCGGTGGCCGCTTTCACGAAGAACGACATGAAGCCCAGACGTACGCCGTTGTGCGACTTCTCGAATAGGTCCTTGTACTTCGAACGCAGGTCCATGACCGGCTTCATGTTGACTTCGTTGAACGTGGTCAGCATCGCCATGTTCGACTGAGCATCAACCAGACGCTCTGCAACCTTGGCACGCAGGCGAGTCATTGGAACGCGCTTCTCGACGCGATCACCGGCAGCGAACACTGGAGCAGCAGCGGCAGCGACTTTGGCAGGCGCGGGCGCAGCGGCTGGAGCGGATTTCTTCGCTTCAATCGCAGCAACCACGTCTTCCTTGGTCACACGACCGTCTTTACCGGTGCCTTTGACGTTATTCAGGTTGATGCCGTTTTCTTCAGCCAGCTTGCGCGCAGCTGGAGCACCGATTGCATCTTCGTCGCCAGCAGCAGCTGGAGCAGCAGCCACTTGGGCCGATGCAGCAGGAGCAGCAGCCACTGGAGCGGCAGAGGCAGTAGCGCCTGCATCCAGGGTCGCGATCAGTTCATTGGACAGGACAGTTTCGCCCTCGCCCTTCACGATCGATGCCAACACGCCGTCAGCTTCAGCCAACACTTCGAGAACAACTTTGTCAGTCTCGATGTCAACCAGCAGCTCGTCACGCTTTACCGCTTCGCCCGGCTGTTTATGCCATTTGGAAATGGTGCCATCGGCAACTGATTCCGGGAAAGAGGGGGCTTTGATCTCGATAGCCATTATCTGTAATTCCTTAAATTCGGTTTCTAATGCGCGAAGGCGTTAAACAGTGAAGGCATCTTGCAGCAGTTTTTCCTGCTGCTCAGCGTGCATCGATGCATAGCCACACGCAGGCGCTGCAGACGCGTCACGACCAGCGTACTCAAGGAACAATGCCTTGTTGTGACCGCTGATGATCCGACGCATGTGATGCTGGCTGCAGTACCAGGCACCCTGGTTCATTGGCTCTTCCTGACACCAAACGATGTGCTTGAGGTTTTTGTACGGGCCCAGGACTTCGATCAAGTCGTCTTCCGGGAACGGGTACAGTTGCTCAAGACGCACGATGGCGATGTCATCACGACCTTCGGCACGGCGTTTTTCCAGGAGGTCGTAGTAGACCTTGCCGCTACACAGCACGAGGCGACCCACTTTTTCCGGATCCTGCGCGTCGACTTCTGGAATAACGGTCTGGAACGAACCTTCAGCCAGATCTTCCAGGGTCGAAATCGCCAGTTTGTGACGCAGCAAGGACTTCGGCGTCAGCACAATCAGCGGTTTGCGCAGCGGACGAATGACCTGACGACGCAACAAGTGGTAGATCTGAGCAGGGGTCGTTGGTACGCACACCTGAATATTGTGCTCAGCGCACAATTGCAGGTAACGCTCCAGACGCGCAGACGAGTGCTCTGGTCCCTGACCTTCATAACCGTGCGGCAGCAACATGGTCAGACCGCACAGACGGCCCCACTTGTGCTCGCCACTGGTGATGAACTGGTCAATAACCACTTGGGCACCGTTGGCGAAGTCGCCGAACTGGGCTTCCCAGATAACCAGTGCATTAGGCTCGGTGGTCGAATAACCGTACTCGAACGCCAATACCGCTTCTTCCGACAGCAGGGAGTCGTACAGGTCAAAACGCGGCTGACCTTTGTACAGATTCTGCAGAGGAATGTAGGTAGCGCCATCTTTCTGGTTATGCAGCGCAGCATGGCGGTGCGAGAACGTACCACGGCCGATGTCCTGGCCGGTCATGCGAATCGGATGACCTTCGAATGCCAGAGTCGCGTACGCCATGGTTTCGGCGTAACCCCAGTTGATCGGCAGGCCGCCAACTTGCATTTTCTGACGATCTTCGTAGATCTTCGACACCTGACGCTGAACCACGAAGCCTTCTGGCAGCTCCATCAGTTTGGCGGACAGTTCTTGCAAGGTCTTCAAGTCGAAACGGGTGTCGTGACGAGCAGTCCAGGCATGGCCCAGATACGGACGCCAATCGACGAACAGTTCTTTGTTCGGCTCTTTGACCAGGCTTTTTACTACATGCAGACCGTTGTCCAGCGCATTGCGATAGTCGTCGATTTTTGCCTGCACGCGCGCGTCGTCGAGAATACCAGCCAGGGTCAGGCGCTCGGCATACAGCTCGCGAGTGGTGCGCTGTTTGGCAATCTGCTGGTACATCAACGGCTGGGTACCGCTTGGTTCGTCAGCTTCGTTGTGGCCACGACGACGGTAGCAGACCAGATCGATCACCACGTCACGCTTGAACTGCATGCGGTAGTCGATGGCCAACTGGGTCACGAACACGACGGCTTCAGGGTCATCACCATTCACATGGAGAATCGGCGCCTGAATCATCTTGGCAACGTCGGTCGCGTACTCGGTGGAGCGCGCGTCTTCCGGGTTGCTGATGGTGAAGCCAACCTGGTTGTTGATGACGATATGGATCGTGCCGCCCGTCTTGAAGCCGCGAGTCTGCGACATCTGGAAGGTTTCCAGGACCACGCCCTGACCTGCGAACGCAGCGTCACCGTGGATGGAAATTGGCAGAACCTTGTCACCGGTCGGATCGTTACGACGATCCTGGCGTGCACGCACCGACCCTTCCACCACAGGAGAAACGATCTCCAGGTGAGACGGGTTGAATGCCATCGCCAAGTGGACTTCGCCACCGGCTGTCATCACGTTGGACGAGAAACCCTGGTGATATTTAACGTCACCGGAACCGAGCTCGACCTTTTTCTTGCCTTCGAACTCGTCGAACAGATCGCGCGGGTTCTTGCCGAAGGTGTTGACCAGGACGTTCAGACGTCCCCGGTGGGCCATGCCGATCACGATTTCTTTGGTGCCGTAAGAGCCCGAACGCTGGATCAACTCATCCAGCATCGGAATCAGGCTTTCGCCGCCTTCCAGACCGAAACGCTTGGTGCCGGGGTATTTGGTACCCAGGTATTTTTCCAGGCCTTCAGCGGCAGTCACGCGCTCGAGCAAGTGGCTTTGGATGTCAGCGGAGAACGCTGGACGCCCGCGCACGCTTTCGAGGCGCTGCATAAACCAGTTACGCTGCTCGGAATCGACAATATGGGTAAATTCAGAGCCAATGGTGCGGCAATATGTCTGCTGCAACGCTTCGAGAATTTCGCGTAGGCTAGTTTCCTCTTTGCCGATGAACAAATCGCCGGCGCGGAAAGTTGTATCAAGATCAGCGTTCGTCAGACCGTAATGATTGATCGACAAGTCGGCTGGCGCAGGACGTTGCCACAATCCCAGCGGATCGAGTTGGGCGCCCTGATGGCCCCGCATCCGATAAGCCTGGATCAGTCGCAGAACTTCAACCTGCTTCTTCTCGTGTTCGCTGCTCACGCTACCGGCGGAAACCGGTTGGGCGCGGCGCTGGTTTTTGGCCAGCAACACAAAATGATCGCGGATTGTCGAGTGCGAAACATCGGTGGCAGTGCTGCCGTCAGCTGGCAACTTCTGAAAGTAGGTGCGCCATTCTTCTGGCACAGCGTTAGGGTC
The DNA here is from genome assembly GCF_056680355.1 of Pseudomonas sp. ASL8. Lineage (NCBI taxonomy): Bacteria > Pseudomonadati > Pseudomonadota > Gammaproteobacteria > Pseudomonadales > Pseudomonadaceae > Pseudomonas > Pseudomonas sp. ASL8. The sequence goes on from NZ_CM155278.1 coordinate 5,154,662, forward strand.
GTGCAGGTAGAGCTCGTAGAGCTCTTCCACATAGGCAGCGTTACCACCGGAAAGGTGGGCACTGTTCCACATGCGCTGCATCACGCTTTCTTGCATGCTTGGTCACCCTCGGTAAGGGGACACCACCGGCGAAGACACCGCAGTAAACCTGACAAAGTCCATGTGAAACGACTCAGACAAGCCACCAAGGTTCACGCAGATAGTCCGGGTACCAGCCCGGATGCCCCTGCTGGTCTCATTTCTTCAAAGTAAGAGCCGCAGCTTTATGAGCTACTGCTCAGGTTAAAACTACGGCGCCGGTTGAAGCCTGCGCCGCAGCTAGTACAGGTACATCAGTTACGGGTGTTACGGTGTTACGAGTACAACAGTCAAATCAGACGCCGCTTTGCAGCAGCATGCTGCGAACGTGACCGATAGCCTTGGTTGGGTTCAGGCCCTTCGGACACACGTTCACGCAGTTCATGATCCCGCGGCAGCGGAAAACGCTGAACGGGTCATCCAGCGAAGCCAGACGTTCCTGGGTATGAGTGTCACGGCTGTCAGCCAGGAAACGGTAGGCTTGCAGCAGTGCAGCTGGACCGAGGAACTTGTCAGGGTTCCACCAGAAGGACGGGCAGGAAGTCGAGCAGCAAGCGCACAGAATGCACTCGTACAAACCGTCCAGCTTCTCGCGCTCTTCTGGCGACTGCAGACGCTCGATGGCCGGAGCCGGCGTGTCGTTCAGCAGGTAAGGCTTCACCTTCTCGTACTGCTTATAGAAGATGCTCATATCGACGACCAGGTCACGAATAACCGGCAAACCAGGCAGTGGACGTACCACCAGCTTGTTGCCCTTGACCACGGCGGACAGCGGCGTGATACATGCCAGGCCGTTTTTACCGTTGATGTTCATGCCGTCTGAGCCACACACGCCTTCACGGCAAGAGCGACGATAGGAGAAACCCTCGTCCTGCTCTTTGATCAGGGCCAGCACGTCCAGAACCATCAAGTCTTTACCGTTGGTATTGACCTTGAATTCCTGCATGAACGGCGCAGCGTCCTGATCCGGGTTGTAGCGATAAACACTGACTTGCAACATATCGGCCACCCTTAATAAGTGCGGATCATGGGCTGGAAAGTCGGAACAGTCTTCGGCGAGAAGTTCACGGCACGCTTGGCTACGCGTTTTTCACCCGGGAAGTACAGGGTGTGGCACAGCCAGTTCACGTCATCGCGATCTTCAAAGTCTTCACGGGCGTGAGCGCCGCGGGACTCTTTACGATTTTCTGCGGCAATCGCGGTAGCTTCAGCAACTTCCAGCAGGTTTTGCAGTTCCAGAGCTTCGATCCGAGCCGTGTTGAACGCCTGGCTCTTGTCGTTGATCTTGACGTTGGCGATGCGCTCGCGCAGGCCTGCCAACTGAGCAATACCCTTCTGCATGTATTCGCCAGTACGGAACACACCAAAGTAGTTCTGCATGCAGCTTTGCAGTTCTTTACGCAGCGAAGCGACGTCTTCACCGGTGGTCCGCGCGTTCAAGCCAGCAAGGCGCTCGAGTGCGAAGTCAACATCGGTTTCAGTCGCGCGGCGGTATTCAACACCTTCACGCAGGCTTTGTTCCAGGTGGATACCGGCAGCGCGGCCGAAGACCACCAGGTCGAGCAACGAGTTGCCGCCCAGACGGTTGGCGCCGTGCACCGACACGCAAGCCACTTCGCCGACAGCGAACAGACCCGGGATGATGGTGTCCACGCCAGCAGCGTTCTGTGTGATTGCCTGACCATGAATGTTGGTGGCAACACCGCCCATCATGTAGTGGCATGTCGGAACCACAGGAACCGGATCGGTCACTGGATCGACGTGAGCGAATGTCTTGGACAATTCGCAGATACCTGGCAGACGGCTGTGCAACACTTCTTCGCCCAGGTGATCGAGCTTGAGCATTACGTGATCGCCATCCGGACCACAACCGTTACCGGCGATGATCTCTTTAACCATGGAGCGTGCTACTACGTCACGACCAGCAAGGTCTTTGGCGTTCGGAGCATAACGCTCCATGAAACGCTCGCCATGCTTGTTGATCAGGTAACCACCTTCACCACGGCAACCTTCAGTAACCAGTACACCTGCGCCGGCGATGCCGGTTGGGTGGAACTGCCACATCTCGATATCCTGAACCGGCACGCCTGCACGCAGCGCCATGCCGATACCGTCACCGGTATTGATCAGTGCGTTGGTGGTCGACGAGTAGATACGGCCAGCGCCGCCAGTGGCCAGTACAGTCGCGTTTGCGCGGATGTACGAAGTCTCACCGGTTTCGATGCAGATCGCGATGATGCCGACGAACACGCCGTCCTGGTTCTTCACCAGATCCACTGCATAGTATTCGTTGAGGAATACAGTGCCGGCTTTCAGGTTGGCTTGGTAAAGGGTGTGCAGCAGCGCGTGACCGGTACGGTCGGCAGCTGCGCAAGTACGTGCAGCCTGACCGCCCTTGCCAAAGTCTTTCGACTGACCGCCGAACGGACGCTGATAGATACGGCCTTGCTCGGTACGGGAGAACGGCAGACCCATGTGCTCGAGTTCGAAGACCGCTTCCGGGCCTACGGAACACATGTATTCGATAGCGTCCTGGTCACCGATGTAATCGGAGCCCTTGACGGTATCGTACATGTGCCAGCGCCAGTCATCGTTTGGATCTGCGGAGGCGATGGCACAGGTGATGCCACCCTGAGCGGAAACGGTATGGGAACGAGTCGGGAATACCTTTGTAACTACAGCGGTCTTGTGACCGCCTTGGGCCAGCTGCAATGCTGCGCGCATGCCAGCGCCGCCGCCACCGATGATGATGGCGTCAAAAGAAAGCGTATTAATGTTAGCCATGAATCAGATACCCCAAAGAATCTGCACACCCCAGACGAAGTAAGCGAACATCGCGATGCCGCAGACAGCCTGGAAGAGGAAACGTACTGCAGTCGCGGACTTGCCCAGCGCCATCGGCGTCAGGTAATCGGTCGCGATGGTCCACATGCCAACCCAGGCGTGAGCGCCCAGAGCAACAAAGGCCAGCAGACTGAAGATACGCATCGCGTTGTTAGCGAACAGCGCGTGCCATTGGGCGTACCCCAGGCCAGGGTTCGCGATGAGGTACCCGATCAGGAATATGAAATAAGCCGCGAGCACGACCGCAGATACGCGCTGTGCCATCCAGTCATAGAGGCCCGAACGCGACAGGTTAGTGACGTTGGTTACCATATCCATACTCCCGCCAGAACGATCAGCACCGCGGAGACGGCGAGAACGATTTTCGAGCCCAGTTTGCCGCCTTCCAGCGTTTCACCGATGCCCATGTCCATGATCAAGTGGCGAATACCTGCCACCAAGTGATACAGCAAGGCGGACAGCAGGCTCCAAATTACTAGCTTGGCTAGCACACTGGTCAAACACGCCTTCACTTCCCCGAAACCTTCCTCGGAGCCCAGCGATTTGCCCAATGCATAAAGCATGATGGCAAGGCCGACAAAGAGGATGACACCGGAAATACGGTGAAGAATGGACGTGTAAGCAGTGACTGGGAGTTTGATGGTCCTTAGGTCGAGGTTTACAGGTCGTTGGCTATTCACGGCTTTTTTTCACACTTGAAGAGCCCCTAACAATCAGGGCAAAGTTGTTGGGAAGTGCACTGGTCAGGTACCCACCACCCAGAGAGTGACGACCCCCATGAAACAGGCCCTAAAGCCCCCGGCGGTCGGAGCCAGAGTATAGACAGTTAGGTCACTAATGACAACGCGCAGACCTCACGCTAATAGGCAATTGCGCCCGACTTATAAAAGGCGTAAACGGCTCGAATCTTCACGGAAAAACCTCGCCCGAAGCCCCCTGCAGCAAGACTTTAGGCAAATTGACTTTAAGATTTATCTCACTATAGTGGTGCGGGCCCTGCGTGGGGGGTCTGTCTGATGATTTGAAGCATATATAGGAGGCCACATGGCTGACAAAAAAGCGCAGTTGATCATCGAGGGCGCAGCCCCCGTCGAGCTGCCAATTCTGACCGGCACCGTGGGTCCCGATGTAATCGACGTTCGCGGTCTAACCGCCACCGGCCACTTCACATTCGACCCTGGTTTCATGTCGACCGCCTCTTGCGAGTCGAAGATTACCTATATCGACGGTGACAAAGGCATCCTGTTGCACCGCGGCTACCCGATCGAACAGCTTGCTGCAGAATCGGATTACCTGGAAACCTGCTACCTGTTGCTCAACGGCGAACTGCCGACGACCGAACAGAAAGCCCAGTTCGTGATCACCGTGAAGAACCACACGATGGTGCACGAGCAGTTGAAGACATTCTTCAACGGCTTCCGTCGCGACGCTCACCCAATGGCCGTTATGTGCGGCGTGGTGGGTGCCCTGTCGGCGTTCTATCACGACTCTCTGGACATTAATAACCCGCAGCATCGTGAAATCTCCGCGATCCGTCTGGTTGCAAAAATGCCTACCCTGGCAGCGATGGTGTACAAATATTCCATGGGGCAACCCATGATGTACCCGCGCAACGACCTGAACTACGCAGAAAACTTCCTGCACATGATGTTCAACACCCCCTGCGAGATCAAACCGATCAGCCCGGTGTTGGCCAAGGCAATGGATAAGATCTTTATCCTGCACGCCGATCACGAGCAGAATGCGTCGACCTCTACTGTGCGCATGGCCGGTTCCTCGGGCGCCAACCCGTTCGCCTGCATCGCTGCCGGCATCGCAGCCCTTTGGGGCCCGGCACACGGCGGCGCCAACGAAGCAGTATTGGCTATGCTCGATGAAATTGGCGATGTCTCGAACATCGACAAATTCATTGCCAAGGCCAAAGACAAGAACGATCCGTTCAAGTTGATGGGCTTCGGTCACCGGGTTTACAAAAACCGCGATCCGCGCGCCACCGTGATGAAGCAGACCTGCGACGAAGTACTAAGAGAGCTGGGCATCACCAACGATCCACAGCTGGAACTGGCCATGCGTCTCGAAGAGATCGCCCTGACCGACCCGTACTTCATCGAACGCTCGCTGTACCCGAACGTAGACTTCTATTCGGGCATCATCCTGAAAGCTATCGGCATTCCAACCAGCATGTTCACCGTGATCTTCGCCTTGGCGCGGACCGTCGGCTGGATCTCGCACTGGAAAGAAATGCTCTCCAGCCCGTACAAGATTGGCCGTCCTCGCCAGCTCTACACTGGCTACGTGTCTCGCGACATCGTGCCTCTGGAAGATCGCAAGTAAGACTGCAAACCATTCTCGACCTAAACCGTCGAGAATTAAAAAAGGGCTGCCATTGGCAGCCCTTTTTTGTAGCGCCAGGAAAGCTGTCATCAGCCCCCGACGATCAGTATCGATTACTTCTCCGCCTTCTCTTTCAACGCCTTCAAGGTATTGAAAGGAGCGTCCACCACAAACTTGTTGGCCAGCCAGGACGGCACGCTACCACCCGGCTCGGTATGAACCTGGTACGTCACTTCGGTTTGATCGGCACCTTTGGGAACAAATTTCCAGAAACCCTCTACCTGCGCGACCCGCACAAAGCCTTTTTCCTCTGGAATATACGTTGGCTCGCCCTTTAGCGTGCGCGTCAGAGTGCCATCAGCGCCCTGCTCGGAAGTCACCAGCAACACCGAGTCGCGCGGAGTCACAGGCCAAGGGGTATTGAACTGGGTGTAGGTCCACGTCTTGGCACCGTCATACTTGAGCAACTTCTGCGACTTGCATTCATGAATCCAGGTACAAGCACCCACAACGTCTTCCTGCAGGCCGCGCAGCTTGGCCACACTCGCCTTGATCGTAGTGACACCGCGATAAGCCTTGTACTTGGAGCCCGCCACTTCGCTCAAAGAGATGTTGATACCCCCCTCATCCTTCGCGACTTTCCAGTCTTCAGCCTGAGCGGCAGCAGCCATCAATACAGTCAAACCACACACAACAGCTATCCGATGCAGCGAACTCATTATTTTATTCCTTGTTGTCAAAGTTCCGGTAAACCGGTTTGCGGGAAATCAGTTCTGCTTGAGTAAAGGCCATCACGCCACTGCGGTCGCTTGCTCCCACCAGCCAATCAGACGAATAGCCTCCGCCTGGCTCGACCCACAGACCTCCTCATCCGGCGAAAACGCACTGCACACGGCAGGTCGCTCGGACCTGCCGAACAAACCACACAACGATTCGACAGAAAGATGCAGGCAGCGCTCTCCTGCGGCCTTGCCATTGGGCATGCCAGGAATTGGCGAACTGATAGAAGGTGCGATGCAGCAGGCCCCGCAATCTGGACGACAGTCCATAACGAATATCCTCGCGACCGGCAATGGTTAAAGTATCGAGGGATATTACCCGCTAAAACGGCCGTTTGAAATCAGTCTGACGGCAGACCGCTTTTTAGCGTTACTGCTTGAACTCGAAATCGAGGGCGGCACCTTCGACTTCCCGCCGATTTTCGTCGCGCATTTGCAGCTTCATTGCGTTATTCAGCAAGCGGCCGTTGAGCTGGAAAGGACCTTCCGGAGCCGTTTTTTTCTCGCCAAACATGGGTGGCAATAAAGACTTGTTAGCGATAGGCGCCACTGTACCAACGGGCGCCATCTCCTTGACCATATCTGTCGGCAGACTCAAGTCCAGATTCGGCTGGGAGAGACGGGTTTGCCGCACCACTTCACTGGCGGGCTTGGTCTTGCTGGCCATCGGCGCGCGAGGCTTTGCCGGGGTCGACTCGGGCATGGCTTTGCCGGAGACAGTCTTTTGTACGGACGCCTTGGCTGAGGGAGTCACCGCCGCCGACGGGGTGACAGGTGCTTTGGCGGCAGCGGCTTTCTTCATCGAGGCCGCCAGGCCTGGAGTCACCACTACCGGGACCACCGGAATGTTAGGTTTCAACTCATGGACATGCACCTGCGCTGCGATTGGCGCAGGTGGCACGACGACCGGCTTGCCCCCCGCGTCCACCGGTACACCCGACGCTGCTTCTGGTACGACCTTAGGCACCGGCGCAGAAGGTTTTTCAGGACCACAGGCACTCACCAGTACAATTAACAGCAACCCGATACAACGAAGAAAATTCATAGACATAAATGGCAGCAAGGCAGAGGGCCATATGCTGGCCTGTTGAAGGGTTCATGACAAGCCAGCAGATTCAAACCGGACGAGTGCAAAGCGCTGAGTACAGGATTCACCCCTGAGGTAACACCTCAGTAAGCTTGCGCCGTTTCTTGACACAGTTGCTTGGCGAGCATGCCCAAAGTCATCAGTGCGCGCTCCGCTTCGCGGTTCCACGGGATACCACAGTTGAGCCGAATACAGTGATTGAACTGCTCTGTATTGCTAAAAATAAGCCCCGGCGCAATGCTGATTCCCTGCTCCAGGGCTCGCACATGCAATTCCTGGGTGTTAACCCGCCCCGGCAAGCTCACCCACAGAATAAATCCTCCCGTTGGCCGACTCATTTGAGTCCCTTCCGGGAAATATTGCTGCACCGCCAACTGGAACGCGCTCAAATTTTTGCGGTATTCCAGGCGAATGAACCTTAAATGCCGGTCATAACCGCCGTTTTCCAGATAAGCAGCAACGCCCATTTGGGTGACGCTGCAGGCTGAATGGGTACTGAATGTCTGTAATCGCTGGATTTCCGCTTGATACTTTCCGGCAATCGTCCAGCCGATACGCACACCGGGCGCCAAGGTCTTGGAAAAACTCGAGCAATAAATCACCCTGCCCAGCCGGTCAAAGGCCTTCAACGCCTTGGTTCGCCCGAGCTCAAACATCAGCTCGCCATAAATGTCGTCTTCCACAATCTGAATATCAAAATCCGAGGCGAGTCGCAGCAGATGCTTCTGCCGCTCTTCAGGCACGGTCCCACCCAATGGATTGCTCAGACGCGATGTCATCACCAACGCCTTGATCGACCACTGGTTGGCCGCCAGTTGCAACGCTTCAAGGCTGATGCCGGTGGCAGGATCACTCGGAATCTCGATGACCTTGAGCCCCAGAAGGTCGGCCATTTGCAGCAAACCATAATAGGTGGGCGACTCAGTCGCGATCAGATCACCGGGCCGGGTCAGTACCCGCAAGGACATTTGCAACGCATCGACACAACCGTGGGTAATCACTACCTCGGACGGATCGACCACCACCCCGGCATCGCGCATACGAATGGCAACCTGACGACGCAACGGCTCGAAACCGGGACTGAACATATAGCTGAAAGCGCGCGGGCTCTGAAAGCGCGTCACTTTTGCCAACTGCTGGTGCAGCGCCCGAACTGGCAGATAGTCTACGTGAGGCACCGCAGCCCCTAACGGAAACACACCTTCGCGGCGTGATTCGACTAAAACCTGCTGGATAATGCTACTGCGAGTGACCAGACCAGGACGTTCTACGCGAGCGATGTCCGGGGTGGGCGCAGTCAGCGCCGGCGTCTGGTGCACGTAATAACCCGACTGCGGCCGCGCCCGGATCAAACCTTGATCTTCAAGGTTTGCATAGGCCTGCAACACCGTTGCATGGCTGACATTGAGCTGCGAACTCATTTTGCGAACAGAGGGCACGCGCTCACCGGGTTGATAGACACCCCGGCGAATATCCTCAGCCAGTTGCTGAGCAATGCGTTGATAAAGTAGAAGATTGGTCATGACGCGGCCCTCGATGCTGCTGACAACTTATTTTTATAAAGTGTTCAAGACGGGTGACTACCGTAACAGTCAGGAAGTGTACGGGGACAGTTTCAAGAAATGATAGCCCTCCTGGGTAGTGATAGAACAATTCCATCGAAAAACCCGCTATCCGTCCCAATTTTTACTCAAAAAAAACCCAGCACCTTGCGGTTACCGGGTTTTTTAATGAGAACGCTTAGCGCGCCGCCCCCAAATGGCCTTTGTCGTCGGAGAATACGATTTCAACCCGACGATTCTGCGCCCTTCCGCGCTCCGAAGCGTTCGCGTCGACAGGGAACTCATCCCCGTAGCCTTCGACCTGAAGACGCTTCTCGTCAATGCCCAGATCCATCAACAAATCAGCCACCGACTGCGCCCGATCCCTGGAAAGCTGAAGGTTTTCCTGCTTGCCGCCTGTGCTGTCGGTATAGCCCTCGATCCGCACGACACGCTTGGGATTAAGCTGGAGAAATTGCACCAACTTGAGCACCGTGCGATTGGCCGAACTTTTTAGCTCAGCGTTCCCCGTATCAAATAGGACGTCGCCCAGGGTCATGACCAGACCGCGATCAGTCTGGATGGTGGCCAAGGCAACCATCTGCTCCTCCAGCCATTTGCCTTGCTGCTGCAAACTGGATAATTTGGCTTCACGCAACGCAAGTTGCAGGCGCTGACGGTCTAGCTCCGACTTGGCCAACTGTTCCTGATTGAGCATCAGGTTCGTGTGTTCGCGAGCAATTTCGCTGTAGCGGCGGCTAAGGTATGCGTAATGGCTGACGTCTGCGCCACTGCCCCAATAGCCGGACAAACGCTCGGCACGCCCTAACAATTCGCCGGCACGGATAACATCCTTGGGGGCGCCGCGCAGAACGTTGGTATCTTCCCTGACTTTCTGGAAGTCGACACTGGCTTGCTGCACTGCCCGCTCGCTGTCCTGATGCCCTGCACAACCGTAAAGGCCTGCCGAACCCAGCAGCATGACCACGCTGATGATACGAGGGATACGACTCACTGAACGTCTCCCACTTGCTTACGCAAACGATTGAGGCGAGTGTTCATCTGCGTTATTTGCTCCTGACTCTTCTGGGTCAGGACGCGCGCTTCGGCGAGCCGCGCATCGAGTTCCGACTGCTCGGCCTGCATGCGCGCCTCTTTGAATGACTGGTCGGCCATGTCGGCGCGAGCCTGAATCAGTTTTGATTGGGCCAGTGTCAGCTCTGGTATTTCTTCGGTGGCACCCACCGCTTTGGCTTGCTCCACTGCTTGCTCGGTCAGTCGTAACTGTTCGATCGGTGCCGGATCGTTGGCACAGCCGACCAGAGCAGCAAAGGCTGTGGCGGCGAATAAAGCTCGAATACTCACGAAAACATTCCTACTTGTTTGGGGCGCTGGCCGGCAGCAGCAACTGCGCTTTCCAGAGTTCCAGATTGCGCTTCACCGCCTCGCCTGACAGGCCGGAGGCGGCCGATTCTGTCATCTTTTTAGCCAGTTGTCCGCGCAACCAAGGATCATTGCAGGCTGAATTGAATGACAACGCCAGGTACAGCCCCGGTTTATCCAGTGGCAAAGGCTGCGCAATCAGGTCCGCCGACACCCCCAACGCCTGGACCATCGCCAGCCCGGCGTAACGCCCCGCCAGTACATATTCAACCTGCCCCAGGATCAATTTTTGAAACGCCTGGGTCAGATTCTCGGTGCGCTCCAGTTTCAGATGCTCACTGACTAGCGCCTCAAAGGGTTGCGTGAGGCGAATTTTGTTCGATACCGCGCCCGGATGATCGCGCAGATCGGCGAGCACATTGAACGGTTGCGCATGATCACGTCGAGTCCAGACAACGATTTCGTTCTGGGTGATCGAAGGATGAATGTAATCGAGCGATTCAAGCTCCGACGACTTCAACGGTGCGTCGGCCAACAGGTCCATGCGCCCACTGCGCACTTCTTCCAGCGCCTGACTGCGTTTACCTGCATACAGCAGCTCTACTTTCAGGCCCAATTCCTGCGCAGCTTGCTTGAGCAGGTCGGCATTGGCGCCCATCAGGTGCTTCGGGTCCTGGGGGTCACGCCATAGATAAGGCGGCGCATCGGGGCTGCCTGTCACGATCAGACGCTCACATTTGCCGGCGGCGAAACTCAGTGATGGCAGCATGAACACGCCTAAAAGAAGCGATGGCAATAGCAGCCGAGGCCTGCTCATAGGTCAATCCTTAATCGAATCCAATAAAAAACCCGCTCATCGAAGGCCATGGGAATCTGCGGCGTAGCGCAATTTCACACAGCCCGAAATGAACGGGTTCTCTTTATAAGTGAAGAGCCTGGATTAAACCAGCTTCTCAAACTCAGGTATGGCTTCGAACAAATCAGCCACCAGGCCGTAATCAGCCACCTGGAAGATCGGCGCTTCTTCGTCCTTGTTGATCGCAACGATCACTTTGGAGTCTTTCATACCGGCCAAATGCTGGATCGCGCCGGAAATACCGACCGCAATGTACAGCTGTGGCGCAACGATTTTGCCGGTCTGACCGACCTGCATGTCGTTCGGTACGAAACCTGCGTCGACTGCGGCGCGCGAAGCACCCACAGCAGCGCCCAGCTTGTCGGCCAAGGCGTACAGGTGTTTGAAGTTCTCGCCGTTCTGCATGCCACGACCGCCGGAAACGACGATTTTGGCAGCGGTCAGTTCTGGACGATCGGACTTGGCCAGTTCTTCGCTAACGAAGATGGACTTGCCAGCATCGTGAGCAGCCGAAACTGCTTCAACTGCAGCGGAACCGCCTTCAGCAGCAACCGGATCAAAACCCGTAGCACGCACGGTGATCACTTTGACAGCGGCCGAAGACTGCACTGTCGCAATGGCGTTACCGGCATAGATCGGACGCTTGAAGGTGTCAGCGCTTTCAACGGCGATGATCTCGGAGATCTGGTCAACGTCCAGCTGCGCAGCAACACGCGGCAGGATGTTTTTGCCGTTGGACGTAGCAGCAGCCAGGATGTGGCTGTAAGCCTTGCCCAGCTCGGCAATCAGCGGCGCGACGTTTTCCGGCAACTGGTGTGCATAGGCAGCGTTGTCGGCAACCAGCACCTTCGAGACACCAGCGATTTTCGCGGCAGCTTCAGCGATGGCACCAACGTTGGCACCAGCAACCAGTACGTGAATATCACCACCGATTTTTACAGCGGCAGCTACGGTGTTCAGGGTTGCCGGGGCAACGACACCATTTTCATGTTCAGCAATAACCAAGATAGTCATTTAGATTACCTTCGCTTCGTTTTTCAGTTTCTCGACCAGTTCAGCCACCGACTTGACCTTGATGCCTGCGCTGCGGGTAGCCGGCGCTTCAACTTTCAGGGTTTTGGTCGTGGAGGCGGTAGAAACGCCCAAAGCGTCCGGAGTCAGCACTTCAAGAGGCTTCTTCTTGGCTTTCATGATGTTTGGCAAGGAGGCGTAGCGTGGCTCGTTCAGACGCAGGTCTGTGGTCACGATCGCTGGCAGGCTCAGGGACACAGTCTGCAAGCCGGCGTCGACTTCACGCGTGACGCTGACTTTGTCGCCAGACACTTCGACTTTAGAGGCGAAGGTGCCCTGGGCGTAGCCGCTCAGCGCAGCCAGCATCTGGCCAGTCTGGTTGTTGTCGCTGTCGATGGCCTGTTTACCCAGGATCACCAACTGCGGTTGTTCTTTGTCGACCACAGCCTTGAGCAGCTTGGCCACCGCCAGGGAATTCAGCTCGTCGGCACACTCAACGAGGATGGCGCGATCAGCACCCAGAGCCAAGGCGGTACGCAGTTGCTCCTGAGCGGTGGTCGGACCAATGGAAACGACGACGATCTCGGTCGCAACGCCTTTTTCTTTCAGGCGGACGGCTTCTTCCACAGCGATTTCGCAGAAGGGGTTCATCGACATTTTGACGTTAGCGAGATCGACGCCGGAGTTGTCCGCTTTGACGCGAACCTTGACGTTGTAGTCGACCACTCGTTTGACAGCTACAAGAACCTTCATGGATTCCTCGTTACTCTCCGGTGAAAAGAAAATCGCCCGGGCGGACCTGGCGATTGATACACGTCGGCAAAAAGGACACCTCTAAAAACAACTGTACTGCGTTCACAACGCTTTTTAGAGGTGCCCTTGAAACCAGCGGTCAGCCTACGGCGAGCGCAAAACCGCCCGTATCTTGACCGGAACGTCTTTTCTGGTCAATACGCCAAAATGGTCAGATATGAGCAGCGCGTCTTTGATTTATCTGGCTTCCAGCAAATTCAAACAAACGTTTGTATTGGACCTGAGCGATGGTCCAGATATAATGCGTGCCTTTGCGGCGCGCAGGTCAGCCAATGTTACTCGCGACCCGCGCTAGTTGCTTCATATAAAAAAAACTGTTGAGCCCTGAGTAGGAGATAGCCTGTGGAACGCGAATACATGGAATTCGACGTCGTCATCGTCGGCGCAGGCCCCGCGGGTCTTTCCGCCGCTTGCCGACTGAAACAGAAGGCCGCCGAAGCCGGAAAGGAAATCAGCGTCTGCGTGGTGGAAAAAGGCTCTGAAGTGGGTGCGCACATTTTATCCGGTGCCGTGTTCGAACCTCGCGCCCTGAACGAATTGTTTCCGAACTGGAAAGAACTCGGCGCGCCGCTGAACACCCCGGTCAAGCGCGACGATATCTTCGTACTCAAAAGTGCCGACAGCGCAACTAAAGTACCCAACCTCTTTGTGCCTAAAACCATGCACAACGAAGGTAACTACATCATTTCCCTGGGCAATCTGTGCCGCTGGCTGGCTCAGCAGGCTGAAAACCTGGGTGTCGAAATCTACCCGGGCTTCGCCGCCCAGGAAGCATTGTTCGACGAGAACGGTGTGGTCCGCGGGATCATTACCGGCGACCTGGGCGTTGACCGTGAAGGCCATCCTAAAGAGGGTTACTTCACCCCCGGCATGGAACTGCGCGGCAAGTACACGCTGTTCGCCGAAGGTTGCCGTGGGCATATCGGTAAACAACTGCTCAAGCGCTTCAACCTCGATACCGACGCCGATGCGCAGCATTACGGTATCGGCCTCAAAGAAATCTGGGAAGTCGACCCGGCCAAGCACGAGCAAGGTCTGGTGGTACACACCGCTGGCTGGCCATTGGACGTAATGGGCACCGAGAACACTGGCGGTTCTTTCCTTTATCACCTGGAAAACAATCAGGTGGTGGTCGGCCTGATCGTCGATCTGTCCTACTCCAATGCGTTCCTGTCACCGTTCGATGAATTCCAGCGCCTCAAGCACCACCCGGTAATCAAGCAGTACCTGGAAGGCGGCAAGCGCATCAGCTACGGCGCACGCGCCATCTGCAAGGGCGGCCTGAATTCGCTGCCGAAAATGGTCTTCCCGGGCGGCGCGCTGATCGGCTGCGACCTCGGCACCTTGAACTTCGCCAAGATCAAGGGCAGCCATACCGCCATGAAATCCGGCATGCTCGCGGCTGATTCGGTGGCTGATGCCCTCTTCGCCGGTAAGGAAGGCGGCGACGAACTGAACACTTACGTTGAGGCCTTCAAAGCCAGCTGGCTCTATGACGAACTGTTCGCCAGCCGTAACTTCGGCCCGGCGCTGCACAAGTTCGGTCCGATCCTCGGCGGTGCATTCAACTTCATCGATCAGAACTTCTTTGGCGGCAAGATCCCGTTCACCCTGCACGACACCAAGCCGGATTATGCGTGCATGAAGCTTGCGGCCGACTCGAAAAAGATCGATTACCCACGCCCCGATGGCAAGCTCAGCTTCGACAAGCTCAGCTCGGTATTTCTCTCCAACACCAACCATGAAGAGGAACAACCCTGCCACCTGAAGCTGGCCGATCCGAGCATCCCGATTGGCACCAACTTGCCGCTGTACGACGAACCGGCCCAGCGCTACTGCCCTGCCGGCGTGTATGAAGTGATCACCAAGGAAGACGGCGAAAAACGCTTCCAGATCAACGCGCAGAACTGCGTGCATTGCAAAACCTGCGACATCAAGGACCCTTCCCAGAACATCACCTGGGTAGCGCCTGAAGGCAGTGGTGGTCCGACTTACCCGAACATGTAAAGCTGGCGATCACACATCAAGGCTCCTTTGCAGACTGTGTGAAAACTACTGCGCTCGACAATACTGCGTTAAAAACAGGCTCGGAATGCTCATTTACAACACGTAGACTCCGCTTCCTCGCCTGTTTTTGCCTTGTCTTGCCTTCGCTCGCTACGTTTTCACACAGCCTGTTCGGAGCCTTTTTGTTGAGTCTGAAAAACCTCCGGTCCGCACCTGAACGATCAGCATCATGGATGCGCGCCAATCACTTCGTCTCCAGGGCTGTGTTCAAAGTAGCGCTTATATTCCCGACTGAATTGCGACGTGCTTTGATACCCCACGCGCAGGGCAACCTGCGCCACGCCGATGCCTTCGGCGATCAACATCCGTTGCGCCTTGAGCAGCCGTAGGCGCTTCAGGTACTGCACCGGGGACAATAGGGTGCCGCGCTTGAAGTGCTCATGGAAGGTCGAGGCACTCATGTTTGCGCAGCGAGCCAGGGTCTCGACGCTGAGCGGCTCGGCATAGTGCGTATGCAAATGGCTCAACGATGCAGCAACACGGGCGAACGGCCCTTGCTGCTCGACCAACGCCCGCAACACACTGGCCTGAGGGCCACGCAGCGCGGCATACAGCACCTCACGCAAACGCGTGCGGCCCATGATCTGACATTCCATCGGATCATGCAGGCACCGCAACAAGCGCTCGACACTTTCGCGCATGCCCGCGTCAAG
This sequence comes from Pseudomonas sp. ASL8, assembly GCF_056680355.1. NCBI lineage: Bacteria > Pseudomonadati > Pseudomonadota > Gammaproteobacteria > Pseudomonadales > Pseudomonadaceae > Pseudomonas > Pseudomonas sp. ASL8. The sequence continues at coordinate 5,170,108 of NZ_CM155278.1, forward strand.
CTCGGCGGAGCTCATGGACTCCAGGGTCTGGGGTTGAGTGTCACGCCCCGGCATTAGCCCCATGGCCAGCACCAACTCCCCCAGCATGCTCCGGTCAATGCCAATCGCGACACCGAGCAACGGCACTTCGGGCGTGGCAAAGGTTTCGCACTCGAAGGGCATCGACAACGCCTGAACCAGATAGCGTCCAGCGCCATATTCCAGAGTGCGCGGCCCCAGGTAGGCCAGTTTGCTGCCTTGGGCAATGATCATCAGGCTCGGCTCGTAGATCTGTGGGCAACGCGCCACATTGCTTCGGGCCGAGACAATCTGCACCTCAGGCAATAGCGTCGGCAGAAATCCCGGACGAGTGGCGAGCGGCCGAATCAACGAGACCAGTGTTGCGTTGGCATCAACGTGGCGGGTCAACAACATGGGAATCCAGCTTCGCAAGAGGAATAGACAGCGCCATCATCGCAGATCCGCCCAACAAAACAGCCAATCAGCGCTGATGCCGGAGGAATAGGCAAGATAGCCGGAGGAATGACCATGGCCGGTCATGTCATGCACGGGGACAATGGTTCGCATCACCCAGTCATTGTTTTGCGAGGTTCACTATGTATAAAGCCATCGGTTACGCCGCCCAGTCGGCCACCGCCCCCCTCGCCCCCATGAACTTCGAACGCCGCAGCCCTCGGGCCGATGACGTGGCCATCGAGATTCTCTACTGCGGCGTCTGCCACTCCGATATCCACCAGGCGCGCAACGAATGGGGGATCGCCGTCTATCCTTTGATGCCAGGCCACGAGATCGTTGGCAAGGTGACCGCTGTCGGTGCAGACGTCAGCCGCTACAAAGTCGGCGATAAGGTCGGGGTCGGTTGCATGGTCGATTCCTGCCGCCAGTGCGAAGCCTGCAAGGCTGACCTGGAGCAATATTGCCTGGAAGGGCCGACTCAGACTTACGCATCGAAAGACCGCGTCGACGGCAGCATCACCATGGGTGGTTACTCCGACAGCATCGTGGTCAGCGAGCGATTCGTCGTGCGCATTCCAGAGAAACTGGACCTGGCCAGCGCGGCGCCAATTCTGTGCGCCGGGATCACCACGTACTCGCCACTCAAGCACTACAACGTGAAACCGGGCGACAAGGTCGGCATTCTCGGCATGGGCGGCCTGGGTCACATGGGCATCAAATTCGCCAAAGCCATGGGCGCCGAAGTGACCCTGTTCACCCGCTCCGAGGCCAAGGCTGAGGAAGGCCGTCGTCAGGGCGCCGACCATGTAATTGTTTCAACCGACGCCAAACAGATGGCAGCAGCAGCCGGCCATTTCGACTTCCTGCTGGACACCATTCCGGTGCAACACGACCTCAACCCCTACCTGCAGACCCTGCGTTTCGACGGCGTGCATATTCTGGTCGGGCTGGTCGAGCCAGTGGAACCCCCAGTGCATTCGGCCAACCTGGTCACGAAACGTCGTGTGCTGGCAGGCTCGATGATCGGCGGCATGGCGGAAACCCAGGAAGTCCTGGACTTCTGCGCCGAGCATGGCATCACCTGCGACATCGAGATGCTCGACATCCGCAACATCAACGACGCCTTTACCCGAGTGGTCGCGGGCGACGTGAAGTACCGTTTCGTCATCGATATGGCGAGTTTGAAAGCCTGAATCAGGCTTTGGCCCCTAACTCGGCCGAGAGTCGCGCTGCGGTCTGTTTGATCAGCGGGATCAGCTCGGCCATTTTCTCCAGGGGCATATAAGGCACGGTACTGGCAATGCTGATGCCGGCAACGATTCGGTTGCTGGCATCACGTACCGGCGCGGCAACACAGCGAATCGACGGTTCGTTGTCCTCCAGATCAAACGCATAGCCGCCCGCGACATAGTCCAGCATTCGCTGCCAGAACTGTTCCCAGGACTGCTCCTGATGCTGCGGCCACACCATAGATTTTCCGCCGACTGGCAAGCTGATCTGATACAGACGCTGCCACTCGTCCTGCGTGCAATCAATCATCAACGCCTTGCCAATCCCGGTGCGCGCCAACGGCATACGGTGACCGACCCGCGAGCGCATTTCGGGACCATTGCGGCCCGGGTTTTTGTGCAGATACAACACGTCATCACCCTCACGAATCGCCAAGTGCACGGTATCCCCGGTCAGCGCTGACAACTCGTCGAGATACGGACGCGCCAACATTGCCAGCGGCACTTCCTCACGGGCCTGAAAACCCAGCTCGATCAGCTTTGGCCCGAGCAGGTAACCCACCTGTGGCAAGACCCGCAGATAACGTTCCTCCACCAGACAACTGACCAGACGATGGGTCGTGCTGCGCGTGGTGCCGATAACCCGGGCAATTTCCTTGAGGTCACGGGCACCGCTGGCCACGGCCTGAACCACGCCAAGCCCACGCAGCAGGGTTTGGGTACCGGTTGGCGCGACGTCCTTGGTGGCGTTGCTTATCGCAGGGTTGAGTGAATCGTGCTGCATATCACGCCTTATCCAGTCAGAAAGCTGACGGCATTATTGTCGCCAGCTTGCCTCGGTTACAACTCGATGCGCTCGACCTTCCCCACCGACAGGATGTACGACAGCGCGCCCACCAGCGCCAACACGGCTACGTAGGTGATCGCGGGGGCAAAGGAATCCCCTGTTGCCAGAAAACCGATCACGATGGGCGTGGTGATCGCCGCCAGGTTGCCGATGAAATTGAAGGTGCCGCCGGTCAATCCCAGCAATCGGGCGGGCGCCAGAGTCGACACCAGCGACCAAGTGATCGACGCCAGCCCGTTACCGAAGAACGCCAGCGCGAGGAAGGCGATCACCAGCGGTGTCGACTCGACGTAGTTGGCGCCAATGATTGAGGTTGAAATCAACAGCCCGCCAATAATCGGCAACTTGCGGGCAAAACCGACACTGTTGCCGCGACGGATCAACCAATCGGAGAAGAAACCCGAACAAAGCACACCAATGAACGCGGCAAGAAAAGGCAGTGAAGCCAGTAAACCGGATTTGATGAAGTCCATCCCACGGTACTTCACCAGGTACGTCGGGAACCAGGTCAGGAAGAACCACAGCGTCGAGTTCAGACAGAACTGGCCCAAATAGATGCCCCAGAGCTTGCGCTTGCTCAGGACGATCCCCAGATCCGGCCAACTGAAGCCGCGTTTGTTTTTCTCGGCATTGGTCTGGATATCCACCAGCCCGCCCCCGTCGCGAATCAACTCGATTTCCGCCTGATTGACGCCTTTGAAATCACGCGGCTCGCGATAGACCAGAAACCACACCAGTGCCCAGATGACACCCACGGCACCGGTGCTGACGAAAACCATGTGCCAGCCATACTGCGCCTGTAACCAGGCCAGAACCGGCGTCAGAAACGCCAGCCCGACAAATTGCCCAGACGTATAAAACCCAATCGCCGTCGCCCGTTCACGCTCCGGGAACCAAGTGGTAACCACACGGCTATTGATCGGATAAGCCGGCGCTTCCAGGGCGCCCACTGCCATACGCAGAACAAACAGTGCGATAAAACTGGCCGCGAAGCCGAGCATGATGGTCGCCAGCGACCACAGCAACAGCGCGACGGCATACAGAATCCGCGGCGGTACGCGGTCCACCAGCCAGCCGCCGGGGATCTGCATGGCGGCGTAGGTCCAGCCGAAAGCAGAGAAGATCAAACCGACATGAATCGGATCGATCCCCAGCTCCGTGGTCAGGGCCGGTGCGGCAATCGACAGGTTGGCGCGATCCAGGTAGTTGATCACTACCGTAATGAACAACAGCACCATGATGAAAAAACGCTTACGGGTCGGCGTCACTAACGACGCCTTTCCTGCGAAGGTCTGAGGTTGCATGGGGTGCCTCTTATTATGGTTATTTGAGGACAACACGGAACGGGGGGGGCTACTGAATCACCACTCGGCAAAACTGCCGTCGGCATGGCGCCAGATCGGGTTGCGCCAGCGATGACCGATGGCGGCGCGTTCCTTGACGTATTCTTCGTTGATTTCGATGCCCAGACCCGGGCCGTTGGGGATCTTCACGAAGCCTTTGTCGTAGTCGAATACTTCCGGGTTTTTGATGTAATCGAGCAGATCGTTACTTTCGTTGTAATGGATACCCAGGCTCTGCTCCTGGATAAACGCGTTGTAGCAAACCGCATCCAGCTGCAAACAGGCAGCCAGGGCAATCGGCCCCAGCGGACAATGCAGCGCGAGGGCGACATCGTAGGCTTCAGCCATGTTGGCGATTTTGCGGGTTTCGGTGATCCCGCCTGCGTGCGAGGCATCGGGCTGAATGATGTCGACGTAGCCTTCGCTCAGGACGCGCTTGAAGTCCCAGCGCGAAAACAAACGCTCACCCAAGGCAATCGGGGTGCTGGTCAGGGGCGCCAACTCCTTGAGCGCTTCATAGTTCTCGCTGAGTACCGGCTCTTCGATGAACATCAACTTGTACGGATCGAGTTCCTTCATCAGCACTTTGGCCATGGGTTTGTGCACCCGGCCATGGAAGTCGACGCCAATGCCGACGTTAGGCCCGACGGCATCCCGCACGGCGGCGACGTTGGCCAGTGCCAGGTCGACTTTTTCGAAGGAGTCGAGGAACTGCAACTCCTCGGTGCCGTTCATCTTGATGGCGGTAAAACCACGGTCCACGGCCTCTTTGGCAGCGCGAGCGGTGTCGGCTGGGCGATCACCGCCGATCCAGGAATATACGCGGATCTTGTCGCGCACCTGACCGCCAAGCAAATCGCTGACCGACACCCCCAGGGCCTTGCCCTTGATGTCCCACAACGCCTGATCAATCCCGGCCAAGGCGCTCATGTGCACCGCTCCACCCCGATAAAAACCGCCGCGATAGAGCACGGTCCAGATGTCCTCGATGTTGCGCGGGTCCTTGCCAATCAGGTAATCGGACAATTCATCCACCGCCGCAGCGACCGTGTGCGCACGGCCTTCGACCACTGGCTCGCCCCAACCGGTCACGCCTTGGTCGGTCTCGATTTTCAGGAACAACCAGCGTGGAGGAACAATAAACGTCGTGAGTTTGGTGATTTTCATGTGTGCGCTCTCTTATTGGAGGCGACGCTCAGGGCGCCGATCAGCTCAGCTCAATTGATTCCATGCAGACATGTAGGCATCGGCGCGCTCGGCAACCTCAGCGGCGCTCATCCCCGGTTTGAACAGCCCGGAGCCAAGACCGAAACCGGACACACCGGCGTCGATAAAGACCTGCATGTTGTCCGGGGTAATACCGCCCACCGGGATCAGTGCGGTACCGGCCGGCAATACAGCGAGGAAGGCCTTGACCACTGCCGGGCCCATTTGCTCGGCAGGGAACAGTTTGAGTACATCCGCGCCCTCAGCCAGTGCGGCGAAGGCCTCGGTCGGCGTGGCAACACCCGGCGACAAGTACAAGCCTGCTGCTTTGGCGGCACGCAACACCTTGGGATCGCTGTGCGGCATGACGATCACTTGACCGCCCGCCTCTTTGACCAGCCCCACTTGCTCAGACGTCAACACCGTGCCGGCGCCGATCAGGCAATCGGCGGGCAACGTCGCGCGCAGAATACGGATGCTGTCGTAAGGCTCAGGTGAGTTAAGCGGCACTTCGATGACGCGAAAACCAGCTTGATACAACACCTCACCGATGGACGCCGCCTCTTCAGGACGCAGACCACGAAGAATCGCGATCAAACCGTTTTTAGCCAGTGTTTGTTTAAGCATGTCAGACCTCTGCAAGAGTGGGCTTGAGCAAGTTGGCCTGTACCGCCAATTGCCATAAACCGCGTTCGGTGGCCTGTTCGGCCACGGTCACCTGAGCGAAACCGCAGGCGGCCAGCGCACGTGAATAACGCGCGCACAGCTGGCTATTGCCGATCAGGATGATGGGAGGGAGGTGTTCGCGGGCCCGCCGCTGCAAGGCGACAAGCGCGACCAATTCGTGACCGATCAACAGGCCGGACAGATAGTCGGACTGAGCGGTGGCGCTGAGTTCGCCGGTCAGGCCAAGGGTCCGGCAGCTGAATATCGTCGACAGCAGCCCGGCTGCACCGTCGGCAGACCCTGCGACAGCGACGCCGCGATCAAATGCTTCGGCGTCGAACGCCTCGCTGTGCTGCAGGGTTCGACCGAGGATGGTGTGCGCACTCAGGGCGGCATAGACCTCGCCCGTCATGAACGTATCGAAATGCACGATGCAGCCATCAGCGACCTGCACCCATTTCGAGTGACTGCCAGGCAGGCCGATCAACAATGGGTCGTGATTTTTTTCGGCAGGCAAGCTGGCGAGAATACCCACGACCTGGGTTTCTTCGCCGCGCATCACGTTGGACAACACAGAACGCTGTAGCACGCCAGGAACGATGTGTACATCGACCCCACGGACACTGCGTACGGTTTGCAGGGCTGCGCTGAGACCCGCGACATCCGCAGGGGTTTCGCGGTACACAGCTTCACTCCATCCCTGGGCGCTGCCAACCATGCCGCAGGCAATGACAGGCGTCCCGGGCTGGGCGTCGAGCCAATCACCACACGCCTGATCGAACGCAAGTTCGAATCCGTTGGCACACATCACGCCAGCAATCAGCCGAGGGGCCGTCGGCAACTGCATGATGCCTGCGCTCAGCGAGCGCTGTTCCAGAACCTGGCCCTGTTCCCCGAGCCGGTAGGCACGCAGAGAGGTTGTCCCCCAATCGAGCGCGATTAATTGCGCGTGCATCGCTTCACCTGTTTTATTTTTTTGCGAGATAAGTGAGTGCCCGACGACTATAGACCCAAAGTTTGGACTATCTCAATATGTAAATTCACATCCCATATATAGGGACGATAAAACCACAAATAAAGTGCCGACAAACGCGCCTGTACGCAGCACGTCAGCACTGGCATCATTTCTGCCAAATACGGCATACTGCCTAGGCATTTCCCGCGTTGATCCACCTGCCAATCGGCCCCTGCGCCGAGGGTGGTAACTATCCTGAAATTCTTCGTCCGCTCCCTCCCCGCGTGTTCTCTGGCCTGTTGACGCTTTGTCGCGCACAGGTTTCCAGGGTTGTGGTCGTGCCGTGCGCACTGCGTTTGTGCGGCCATTGTCGCGTTGCCAAAAAAAGTCGTCAGACCCACTCCTCATCTGCAAGGACAACTGCCATGAAGCGATTTTTGGTGCTCGATAGTTTTCGGGGGCTGTGTGCCTTGGCGGTGGTGATGCATCACTCCCACGCGCTGCGCAGCTTTACTGAACTGGCGTTTTTCAAGAACGCTAACTACCTCGTCGAGTTCTTCTTCGTCCTCAGCGGTTTTGTGCTTTATCACACCTATGCGAACCGGTTGGGCTCGGTCGAGCAGTTGCGCCGCTTCGTGATCACTCGCACCTGCCGTTTGTACCCGCTGCACGTGGTGATGCTGGCGGTATTCATCGGCTTCGAAGTATTGAAAGTCGTGGTCGAGCGCTACGGAATGTCCTTCAACGCCCCGAGTTTCACCGGCGCCCGGGCGCCCGACGAGATTGTGCCGAACCTGCTGTTGATTCAGTCCTGGTGGCCGAGTTTCAACGCGCTGTCGTTCAACTACCCGTCGTGGAGCATCAGCGTCGAGTACTACCTGTACCTGATCTTCGGCCTGATCGCCCTGGCCTTGCCGACACAGGCGCGCAAGGTCTTCGCAGCCATCGCGGTACTCGCTTTCCTCGCGCTCTACTTCAAAAGCACGCTGGTAACGGACAATGCGCTGAAAGGCCTGGGCTGTTTTTTTGCGGGGGGCGTCACTTATCGGGTTTACGCAAAACTGCAAAGCCTGCACCTGAGCCCACTGCTTGGCAGCGCGCTTGAGGTGCTGGTTCTGGGTGTGATTTACCTGATCATGATTTACAGCGACACGCCCCAGGATATTCTCCTGAGCCTGCTGTTCTGCGTAGCAATCTGGGTGTTTGCGTTCGAAGCCGGTTGGGTCTCGACGCTGCTGCGCACATCCCTGTTCACCTGGCTCGGCATGCTGTCGTTTTCTATCTACATGACCCACGCAGCGGTGATTTTCGCGATGTCGATCGGGGTGATGATTGTCGCCAAGCTTACCCACCTGCCGCTGCTCATAGACCTCCCCAGCGAAATCGTTGGCGTGGTTATCCGCTACATCGATACCGGTAGCATGGCCCTCGACAACCTGCTGATAATCATTGAGGTGGCGGCGGTGCTGGCTGTTTCGGTGCTGAGTTATCGCCACATCGAATTGCGCGGCATCGCGCTTGGCAAGCGATGGAGCAAGGACCGCTTGACCTCGGCAAGCCTGGCACCACGCCTTCCTGAATGAATTAGCTCGCTACGTTTTCACACGGCGCGCAATAAAAAACCGCTTCTCTAAACGAGAAGCGGTTTTTTTTGAAGCGACTAACGCATTAACGTTCCAGCAGAATCCGCAACATGCGACGCAGCGGTTCGGCGGCGCCCCAGAGCAACTGGTCGCCAACAGTGAACGCGCCCAGGTATTGCGAGCCCATGTTCAGCTTGCGCAGACGACCCACCGGGATGCTCATTGTCCCGGTCACCGCCGTTGGGCTCAGCTCTTGAATGCTGGCTTCACGGTGGTTCGGTACCAGCTTCACCCAAGGGTTGTGCTGGCTGATCATGCCTTCGATGTCGGCGATTGGCACATCCTTGTTCAGCTTTATGGTCAGCGCCTGGCTGTGGCAACGCATGGAACCGATGCGCACGCAGATACCATCGACCGGGATCGGGTTCTTGAAACGACCCAGGATCTTGTTGGTCTCGGCCTGGCCTTTCCACTCTTCACGGCTCTGACCGTTCGGCAACTCTTTGTCGATCCACGGAATCAAACTGCCGGCCAATGGCACGCCGAAGTTTTCAGTCGGGAAAGCTTCGCTGCGCATGGCTTCGGCAACCTTGCGGTCGATGTCGAGGATCGCGCTGGCCGGGTTGGCCAGGTCGTCGGCCACGGCAGCGTGAGTAGCGCCCATCTGCTTGATCAGTTCACGCATGTTCTGCGCACCGGCACCGGAGGCCGCCTGATACGTCATGACGTTCATCCACTCCACCAGACCGGCTTCGAACAAACCGCCCAGGCCCATCAGCATCAGGCTGACCGTGCAGTTGCCGCCAATGAAGTTCTTGGTCCCGGCATCGAGCTGCTGGTCGATAACCTTGCGGTTTACCGGGTCCAGCACGATCACCGCGTCATCCTGCATACGCAGGCTGGAAGCGGCATCGATCCAGTAACCCTGCCAGCCGGCTTCGCGCAGTTTCGGGAAGACCTCATTGGTGTAGTCGCCACCCTGACAGGTCAGAACCACGTCGAGGGTTTTGAGTTCTTCGATGCTGTAAGCGTCCTTCAGGGGCGCAATATCCTTGCCCACGGCCGGGCCTTGGCCACCGACGTTGGACGTGGTGAAGAACACCGGCTCGATCAGATCAAAATCCTGCTCTTCCAGCATCCGCTGCATGAGCACGGAACCGACCATACCGCGCCAACCGATCAGACCTACACGTTTCATCGCAACTGCACCTTTAACGAAAAAGTGGGCCGCTCCAATAAGAGCGGGCCCGAGATATTACAGATTGAGCAGCGCGGCGACTACGGCCTCGCCCATTTCCTGCGTACCTACCTTGGCGTTACCGATCGACCAGATGTCGCCGGTACGCAAACCTTGATCCAGTACCAGGCTCACAGCGCGTTCGATCGCCTCAGCAGCAGCCAGCTGATTGAAGCTGTAACGCAACATCATCGCGACCGACAGAATCGTTGCCAGCGGGTTGGCAATGCCCTGCCCTGCGATGTCTGGAGCCGAGCCGTGGCAGGGTTCGTACATGCCCTTACTGTTGGCATCCAGCGACGCCGAAGGCAGCATGCCGATAGAACCGGTGAGCATCGAAGCCTCGTCGGACAGAATATCGCCGAACAGGTTATCGGTGACGATCACATCGAACTGCTTGGGTGCACGCACCAGTTGCATCGCCGCGTTGTCGACGTACATGTGGCTCAGCTCGACGTCCGGATAATCCTTGGCGACCTGTTCGACCACTTCACGCCAGAGCTGGCTGGATTCCATGACGTTGGCTTTGTCCACCGAGCACAGTTTCTTGCCGCGCAGCCGGGCCATGTCAAAGCCCACGCGGGCGATACGGCGGATTTCGCTCTCGCTGTACGGGAGCGTGTTGTAACCCTCGCGCTCGCCATTGTCGAGGGTGCGAATGCCCCGTGGCGTACCGAAGTAGATACCACCGGTCAGCTCACGAACGATCAGGATGTCCAGGCCCGACACCACTTCCGGTTTCAAGGTGGACGCTTCGGCCAATTGCGGATACAAAATGGCTGGCCGCAGGTTGCCGAACAGTTTCAGCTCGGAGCGAATCTTCAGCAGGCCTTTTTCCGGACGAATAGCACGGTCCAGCGTGTCCCATTTCGGGCCACCAACCGCACCGAGCAGCACAGCATCGGCAGCGCGGGCGCGGGCCAGGGTTTCATCGGCCAAAGGCACGCCATGCTTGTCGATGGCCGCGCCACCAATCAAGTCATGGCTGAGCACGAAGCCCAACTGAAACTTGTCATTGGCCAATTCCAGCACCTTGACCGCTTCGGCCATGATTTCCGGACCGATACCATCACCTGGGAGAATCAGAATCTGCTTGCTCATGCTTTCCTCAATCCATTTAAACGGCGCGTGATCGTGCGCCTGCAAAAGAACCATCGCCGCTTTTATAATTGTTTTATAGAAGCAACAAGACTAACGCTCCGCCCACAACACCAGCACATCGGTGCTGAAGGAGCCGTCATCAGTGATTTCAAAATAATCGCGCACTTCTGCGCCCATTGCCTGCTGCAAATCACGAATCGCAACCCGCAACGTCTGCGGCGTACGCATACGCTCGACCCATGAACTGTATTCCAGGTGCAAGCGCTGGCGGCTGTGACTGCGGGTGAATAACCCGGCCTCGCTGACGTGGCGCAACCACTCATCCGCAGAATAGTCGCGTACGTGACTGGTGTCGCGCAGCACTTCAACACTTTGCAGATACGTATCAAACAGCGGGCTGCCCGGCGACATGACGTCAATAAACGCCGCAACGCCGCCCGGTTTCAGCACACGTCGCACTTCACGCAGGGCCAGGCCCAGATCGCTCCAGTGATGCGCCGAGTAACGGCTGAACACAAAATCGAACTCACCGTCCTCGAACGGCAGACGCTCGGCGGCCCCACATACCGTTTGCACGTTGCTCAGCCCACGCTCAACCGCAGCGCTGGCGACCACGTCGAGCATCTGCTGCGACAGGTCGTAAGCCACCACCTCGCCCACCGACGACGCCACATTAAAACTCACATGACCGGCGCCACAGCCCAGATCCAGCACTCGCGCATCGCCACGCCCGGCCACTTCGGCCTGTAGCAACGCGAACTCGGTGCCTTGAGCGTGCACAGCACTGCTCAGATAGGCCGCAGCCTGTTCACCGAATTGACGCTGGACGACTTGGGTGTGCGCGGTGCGGGTCATCATGGAGCTCCATAATCGGTTTCAACTGTCGGGACGCTATCGCGGGCAAGCCCGCTCCTAGAAGGACGGTACACATTCCGCAGGAGCGGGCTTGCCCGCGATCGGCTTGACGCGGTCTGTCAATCAGTCGCGAAACAACCACGGCTGGCTGACGCGATGCATGCTTTCGAAGCGGGCAATCGCCTCGCCATCCATCAGCGTCAGACCAATGTCGTCCAGGCCATTGAGCAGGCAATGCTTGCGGAACGCATCGATCTCGAAGCTCAAGACTTTGCCATCAGGACGGGTCACGGTCTGCGCCACCAGATCAACATTCAATTGATAACCCGGCGTGGCCTCGACCTGTTCGAACAGCTCATCGACCTCCGCATCGCTGAGGATGATCGGCAGCAAACCGTTCTTGAAGCTGTTGTTGAAGAAGATGTCGGCATAGCTCGGCGCGATGATGCTGCGAAAGCCATATTCTTCCAGCGCCCAAGGTGCGTGTTCACGGCTGGAACCGCAGCCGAAGTTCTCGCGAGCCAGTAAAACGCTGGCGCCTTGATAACGCGCGTTATTGAGCACGAAATCCTTGTTCAACGGACGCTTGGAGTTGTCCTGATACGGCTGCCCCACATCCAGATAGCGCCACTCGTCAAACAGATTAGGACCAAAGCCCGTGCGTTTGATCGACTTGAGAAACTGCTTGGGAATGATCTGGTCGGTGTCGACGTTGGCACGATCCAAAGGAGCGACGAGGCCGGTGTGCTGAGTAAATGCTTTCATGCTGGGCTCCTTAGTGTTGGATCAAGTCACGAACATCGACGAATCGACCATTGACCGCCGCCGCTGCCGCCATGGCAGGGCTGACCAGGTGAGTACGGCCACCGGCGCCTTGACGGCCTTCGAAGTTACGGTTGGACGTGGACGCGCAATGCTCGCCGGACTCCAAACGGTCCGGGTTCATCGCCAGGCACATCGAGCAGCCCGGTTCACGCCATTCGAAACCGGCCTCGATGAAAATCTTGTCCAGCCCTTCTTTTTCCGCCTGCGCTTTCACCAGACCCGAGCCCGGCACCACGATAGCCTGCTTGATGGTGGAAGCGACTTTGCGGCCTTTGGCGATCTCCGCCGCGGCACGCAAGTCTTCGATCCGCGAGTTGGTGCAGGAGCCGATAAACACACGATCCAGCTGAATGTCAGTAATCGCCTGATTGGCGTGCAAGCCCATGTACTTCAACGCGCGCTCGATAGAACCACGCTTGACCAGGTCGGTTTCTTTGGCCGGGTCCGGCACGTTTTGATCAACGGCCAACACCATTTCCGGTGAAGTACCCCAACTGACTTGCGGCTTGATCTGCGCGGCATCGAGCTTGATCACGGTATCGAAGGTGGCGTCGGCATCGGACACCAGGTCTTTCCAGGCTTCAACAGCCAAGTCCCACTCCGCACCTTTAGGGGCAAACGGACGACCCTTCACGTAAGCGACCGTTTTTTCATCGGTCGCCACCAGGCCCACGCGAGCGCCGGCTTCGATGGACATGTTGCAGATGGTCATGCGCCCTTCGACGGACAGGTCGCGAATCGCGCTGCCTGCGAACTCGATAGCATGACCATTGCCGCCAGCCGTGCCGATCTTGCCGATAACAGCAAGAACGATGTCTTTGGCCGTGACGCCGAACGGCAATGTGCCTTCGACCGACACCAACATGTTTTTCATTTTCTGGGCGACCAGGCACTGCGTCGCGAGCACATGCTCGACCTCGGACGTACCGATGCCATGGGCCAACGCGCCAAACGCGCCGTGAGTCGAGGTGTGCGAATCGCCGCAGACCACGGTCATGCCCGGCAGAGTAGCGCCTTGCTCCGGGCCAATGACGTGAACGATGCCCTGACGCGGGTCATTCATCTTGAATTCGGTAATGCCATATTCATCGCAGTTGTCGTCAAGGGTCTGCACTTGCAGGCGAGACACTTGATCGACGATGGCCTCGATCCCGCCTTTACGCTCCGGTGTGGTCGGCACGTTATGGTCTGGGGTGGCAATGTTGGCATCGATCCGCCATGGCTTGCGCCCGGCCAGACGCAGGCCTTCGAAGGCTTGCGGCGAGGTCACTTCGTGAATGATGTGACGGTCGATATAAATCAGCGCCGAACCGTCGTCGCGCTGTTTGACCAAATGCGAATCCCAGAGCTTGTCGTAGAGCGTTTTGCCGGCCATCAGACGTTTCCTCATCAGCTTGTTTCTATGCCGGTTATTGATGACGTGGCTCAATAACCCTTTGGCTTGTGAGGCCGATCCTATGGGGTATGATTAAATAACTCAAATTCATATTTTTTATGCTTTGGATAACCAATTGGAATCCTAAAATGGATCTAGCCAATCTCAACGCGTTTATTGCCATTGCCGAGACGGGAGGCTTCTCAGCGGCAGGGGAACGTTTGCATCTGACCCAGCCAGCGATCAGTAAACGAATTGCCGGTCTGGAGCAGCAACTCAAGGTTCGGCTGTTCGACCGACTGGGCCGTGAAGTCAGCCTGACCGAGGCGGGTCGGGCACTGCTGCCCAGGGCCTATCAAATTCTGAGCGTGCTGGACGACACTCGCCGGGCATTGACTAATCTCAGCGGCGAGATCAGCGGACGGCTGACCCTGGCGACCAGCCACCACATCGGCCTGCATCGCCTGCCGCCCTTATTGCGCGAATTCACGCGGCGATACCCCGAGGTCGCGCTGGACATCCAGTTTCTCGACTCGGAAGTGGCCTACGATGAAATCCTCCATGGGCGCGCCGAACTGGCGGTGATCACCCTCGCTCCGCAACCGCATACGCTGGTCAAGGCGGTAGTGGTCTGGGACGACCCCCTGGATTTCGTCGCAGCCCCCGAACATCCTTTGGCCAACAGCGGCGCTGTAAGCCTGATGGATATAGCGCGCTACCCAGCGGTGTTTCCCGGCGAAAATACATTCACCCATCACATCGTCAGCCGCCTGTGCGAAGCTCAAGGCCTGAAACCCAATATTGCCATGAGCACCAACTATATGGAGACCATCAAAATGATGGTATCCATTGGCCTGGCCTGGAGCGTCTTGCCACGCACCATGCTTGATGATCAAGTGGCGCGCATCCCTTTGCCGGGCATTCAGCTTACTCGCCAGCTAGGCTACATCGTGCACACTGAACGGACGCTATCCAATGCCGCACGAGCGTTCATGGCATTACTGGATGCGCAAATAGCGTAGTTTCCGAGCTTAAAAATGCTAAAAAAATCAACGTCTTCGCCCACTTCCTCAAGGCTTGTTGACCGATGCCAAAAACAGCAGACAGCCTCCTAATCCCGGCATTTGACCCGGTCACTGACTCTAGCGAGTCGGAAAAACGCTTTGAGACTTTGTATAACCTCAGTCCCAATGTCGTCCTTCTGACCCGGCTGGAAGACGGCATGATCTGTGAGGCCAATCGACATTTTGAAAGCCTGCTGGGCTGGCCAATCAAAGATATTCTGGGCCGTACCAGCGTGGAAATCGGGCTGTGGGCTGTTCCGGCACAACGTCAACAGATTCACGACATGGTCAAGGGCGAACCCAAACCGATCACCCTTGAGGTGCAATTGCACGCCAGTAATGGCCGGGTTCACGATGGCACGCTGTGCGCACAGAAGATCGTGCTGGACAACTGCGCCTATCTTCTCAGCACTTTTCTGGATAACACCGAACATAAGCGTGCCGAACTGGCCCTCAAAGAAAGTCAGGAGCGTCTGGACCTGGCACTGGATTCGGCGCAATTGGGCACGTGGGACTGGCACATCCCCACTGGCATGTTGTACGGGTCAGCCCGCTCGGCGCAGTTGCATGGCCTGGCGCCGGAGCCTTTTCACGAGTCATTCGATGCCTTTTTCGAGGGTGTGCCCGGCGAAGATCGAGACCATATGCGTCAGGCTTATCGCAGCCTGCGCGAAGGCCCGGCGGGCAATTATCAGATCACCTACCGCATTCAGTTGGAGAACGGCACCTCGCGCTTTCTCGAAAGCCGCGCCCGGCTCTACCGTGACGCAAACGGCGACCCGCTGCGCATGGCCGGTACGTTGCTGGACATCACCGATCAGGTCGAGCGCGAGCAACGCCTGACCAGCTCCGAGGAGAAATTCGCCAGCCTGTTTCAAGCCAGCCCCGACCCGGTGTGCGTCACCCATTTCGAGACGGGTCAATTCATCGAGATCAACCCCAGCTTCACCCAGACATTTGGCTGGAAAGCCGATGAAATCATCGGTTTGAACGTTACAGACATCAGTTTTTGGGCCGACCCGTTAAAACGCCAGCAACGCAACCAGCAAATCATCCGCGACAAGGGCCTGGACAATCTTGAGGTGCTGCTGAAGAACAAGGAAGGCGAACTGCTGACCTGCATCATCTCCAGCCGCTTGATCGTGGTCGACGAACAACCGTGCATCGTTACCACCCTGCGCGACATCACCCAGCAGCAACGTGCCGAAGCGGCGCTCAAGGCCAGCGAAGAGAAGTTTGCCAAAGCGTTCCACTCCAGCCCCGACGCCATTACCATCACCGAGCGCGATTCGGGTCGTTACCTTGAGGTCAACGACGGTTTCTGCCGGTTGACCGGGTACACCTGCGAAGAGGTGATAGGACGCACGGCCTACGAGGTGGGCATCTGGGCTGAGCCGACGCAGCGCAGCCTGATAATCAGTGATTTACAGGAACAAGGCCGCGTCCATCACCGGGAAATGCTGGCACGCAATAAAAATGGAGACATGCTGACGGTTGACGTGTCGGTAGAACCCATCACCCTGAATGAAACGCCGTGCCTGCTAATGACTGCCCGCGACGTCAGCCAACTGAAGAACGCTCAGGCGCAGATCCAGCACCTGGCCTACCACGACCCGCTGACCGACCTGCCCAATCGCGCGTTGCTGATGGATCGCCTAAGCCAGCAGATTGCCCTGCTCAAGCGCCACAACCTGCGTGGCGCGCTATTGTTTCTCGACCTCGACCACTTCAAGCACATCAACGACTCTCTCGGTCACCCGGTCGGCGACAGCGTATTGAAGGTCATCACCGCACGCCTGGAGGCCAGCGTGCGCACGGAAGACACCGTGGCGCGTCTGGGCGGCGATGAATTCGTGGTCCTGATCACCGGACTGGAGGGCACGCGGGCCGAAGTCACCCAGCAGGTGCGCGGCCTGGCTGACACCCTGCGTGAGCTACTGGCAGAGCCGATGTTCCTCGACGGTCAACGTCTGCAGGTGACACCGAGCATTGGCGTGGCCTTGATCCCCGATCACGGCTCAACCCCGGCTGACCTGCTCAAGCGTGCGGACATTGCCCTGTACCGGGCCAAGGATTCCGGGCGCAACACCACACAACTGTTCCACAGCACCATGCAGAAAGCCGCCAGTGAGCGCCTGAGCCTGGAAAACGATTTACGCCTGGCTCTGCCGCGCGGCGAGTTCAGCTTGCACTACCAGCCTCAGGTGGACGCACGAGACAACCGCATCGTCGGTGCCGAAGCATTGCTGCGCTGGCATCATCCGCAATTAGGCGCAATGGCACCGAGTCACTTCATTCAGGTGCTGGAAGAAAGCGGAATGATTCTGGAAGTCGGTAGCTGGATTCTTGATGAAGCGTGCAAGGCCGGCGGGCAGCTATTAAGGGAAGCATTGATCGACGCGGATGATTTCAGCATGTGCGTCAACATCAGCCCCCGGCAGTTTCGCCAGACTGACTTCGTCGAACGCGTCGAACGTAGCCTGCGCGTTCATCGCCTGCCCAGCCGGCTTCTCAAGCTGGAAATCACCGAAGGCATCGTGATCCAGAACCTGGACGACACCATCGCCAAAATGCGCCGTTTGAAGAAAATGGGCGTCAGCTTCGCGATGGATGACTTCGGCACGGGTTACTCGTCGCTGACCTATCTCAAGCGCTTGCCGGTGGACGCGCTCAAGATCGATCAATCGTTCGTACGCGACGCAACCACTGACCCCAACGACGCCGAAATCATCCGCGCCATCGTGGCCATGGCCCAAAGCCTGAACCTGGCAGTGATCGCCGAAGGCGTGGAAAAACCGGAACAACTGAGGTTTCTAGAGCAACTGGGCTGCCATCTGTATCAAGGCTACCTGTTCAGCGAGGCGCTGCCGCTGGAGGCCTTTATAAAGATGCTGAGTCAGGAAGCGGAGATGTGATCTGTGCAGACTGTGTGAAAACTCTTTTGATCTGCCCGGGCGCTAAAAAATGGAGTGAATTTCGCGCTGCTACGTGAAATCCGGGTCGTCAAATTAGCCGCAGTTTTAAAAATTTGGCGCAGAAGCGCGTACTTTAAAACGCAGCCGGGCCAGCAAGACATGCTCATCTTCAACGCACTGGGCATATCATAATGTGCACTGCCATTATTTATCTGATTGAGCAACCACAGTCGTTGCTAGGCAAACGAGAGCGGACTGGATGATAACGCTTCGTGCTTGGTCATACGCAACGACGGCTGCAATATTTCCGTCCGCCGCAACTTCAGAAGAACGATAGTTTCTTTTTTCAACTATACACTTCTTAGTATCTTCGCTTAACGCCCCTTTCAGCACCGTATAAACTAGACTGTCATCGTCAAAGAAAGGCGAACCCCCTTCTTGGCCACCAACGATATAACCTCATCAATCATCTCAAAACCACGCACATATAGAAAGCTATTTATTTCAAGTGTCAGCAGTCCAGTGCCTAGCCACCTTCGGCATCCTATAGGGCCAGTCTGTACGCACCAGAGCTCACCTTTAGGGCATCAACACCCAGTCCATTGTCTGCACCTTAATGTGTGGATGGCTCGACAACTCTAGAAATTCATTAATAAAAACAAAACCCTGTTTCCTATAGAACCGGGACGCTCTTATATTATCAGGAGATACGCTTAGAATTACACGCCCATACCCCGTATCGATTGCACGAGCCTTGACTGTATTGACTAAATGCTCCGCAACGCCCGAACCTCGAAGTTCCGGCTTTAGCCACATCCCGATCAAATTAAAGCGACCAGCTTGATCAATACCAGCACCTATCATTCCAACCGGCTTATCCCGATCAAGGGCTACCCAAAAATGCGGCTGACTTTCCAATGACGCGAGCTCCTTCCATCGCTCATCGGTGTAAGTGATGGCGGTCTGGTAACTGACACCGAATGCCGTCGGCGCGTCAAGAAGCGCTTCGAGTCGGACGGTTTTCAAGCTAACCCAGTCCTGTACATTAGTTTCACGGACTATCATAGTTTCCAGTGCCTCATGAATCTGCTAAGCGACATGCCTATAACCCTGCAGCCAGTACGGATACGGAGGACTTTAAGTACACAACCATACCTTCCGCTAGCGACTCGTAGGCTTTAATATTTATTTTTCAGCGAGCTAATGTATAGAACGAAAACAGCGTGATCTCAGGCCTCTTACATATGGCAAGCGGCTAGAATTTTGCCATGCAACTGCGAGTCAAAACTCTTCGCCAATCACCTAGGCTAGCCCCCCCTTAAACGAAGCCCAAGATCACTCATAACACTCCCTGTTTTGTTTGAATCAGAAAGAGGCATCGCACGACCTCTAAGACTTGCCAAGCACGGGCGCAGAATCTCTTCACATTGAAAACGTCTTGTTATTTTTTGAAATTTATCTCTGCACTTATATGCTGCATCTCCGTTTATTTTTATTCAGAACTGCTTCCGAACAACTCAAATTTAGATAAAGTCGTTTGAGCTCGTCAACACCTAATGCGAGGTTTTATTTTACAACGAACACCTAAACAGATTAAAAATCCGCCTCAGTCGTAGGACTGTTCTTACTTCAAATTGTAGGACGCAATTAATAAATCCGCTCTAGCTGGCGTTTTTATTTGTAGGACCTGCCGCAAGCCAAAAATACAACTTCTTTAAATTATTTGTAACAAATAAATTGTTATTTTTGGTGCTGTCAAGTTTCGATGCTCACCCCCGGCATGGGCAAGCGCTCCTACACGAGATCGTACTTAGGCAACCTCGCGCTGCCCTACGCCGAGCAACCGCCCGATGCGCTCGCAATCGGTCTCACGCCGCAGGGTGTTAAACAGTGTTGTCGCCTCGGGATAGCTTTTGGTCAGCAGTGCCAGCCATTGCTTCAAACGGCCGGGTGCCTGAATCGGGGTCATTTTGTTCAACGCCTGCTGCCAGAAGTCTTGCAGGAAGGGCTGCAGTTGCGTCCAGGTCATCTCGACCACGTCTTCGCCCGCCTCGGCAGCCGCAATTTGCCGGGCCAGATCAGGGCGCGCGACCAACCCGCGACCGATCATGATGTCTCGGGCGCCACATATTTCCCGGCAGCGTCGCCAGTCGTCAACGGTCCAGATTTCGCCGTTGGCCACGACCGGGACCTTGACCACTTCCTGGATACGTGCGATCCATTCCCAGTGCGCTGGCGGCTTGTAGCCATCAACCTTGGTCCGGGCATGGACCACGATCTGCCCTGCGCCACCGTCGGCCAGTGCACGGGCGCAATCGAGAGCACCCTCCGGGCTTTCATAACCCAGACGCATTTTCGCCGTCACCTGGATATGTGCAGGCACAGCGCGCCGCACATGGTTGACGATGCTGTGCAGCAACTCCGGCTCTTTGAGCAGGATCGCACCGCCACGGGAACGATTGACGGTCTTGGCCGGGCAACCGAAGTTCAGGTCCAGCACGGGGGCGCCCAGTTCACAGGCATAAGCTGCGTTTTCGGCCAGGCACACCGGATCGGAACCCAGCAATTGCAGGCGCAAAGGCACGCCTGCGGCGGTCTTCGCCCCCTGGTGCAACTCCGAGGCGTATTTGTAGAAGTAGTGGGCCGGCATCAGGCGCTCGGACACACGAATGAATTCGGTCACGCACCAATCGATGCCGCCAACCTGAGTCAGCACATCGCGCAGGATGTCGTCGACCAACCCCTCCATGGGCGCCAAGGCAATTTGCATGGGTCACACTCGAAAAAAAGTCCGGCAGTTTACGGGGCGTCCGCCGGATTGGAAACGCTTATGCGCCGTTTGGTTTCAGGCTTGCGGGTTGACCAACGCCGGACCATAGCCTTCGATGAACTCGGCGGGCATACGTTTGGGTTTGCCGCTGGACAGCTCGATGCAGACGAAGGTGGTTTGCGCGCGCAGCAATGTCAGACCGTCACTGGGCCGCTTCAGCTGAAAACGGCGGGTCATCTTCAGGCGTTGATCCCAATCGACGATCCAGGTTGCCAATTGCAGCTCGTCGTCTTCGTAGGCGCTGGCCAGGTAATCGATTTCATGCCGGACCACGGCCATGGCCCGATCGATTCGACGGTATTCGCTCAAATCCAGGCCAAGCCGTTGTGAATGTCGCCACGCGCAACGCTCCAGCCAGGTCACGTACACCGCATTATTGGCATGCCCCAGCCCATCGATGTCTTCTGCCGCCACACTCAGGTCAATGACGAATGGCGTTGCCAGATCCCAGCTCATGCTCGCTCCTTGATGCGTGCCCCAACGTGGAGAGCAACTCGCGAGCAGTGTAACGGAAGCTCAGGCAGATTGGCGCTGCGGGTGTGCGCTGCCGGCCAGCAACGCCAGCACGCCCTCGATCACCTTTGGATCGGCTAGCACCCGCTGGTGTCCGCCCTGTTTGAGGCGCAACAAGCGGCTGTCAAACCAGGCATCGTGGATCCGTTGCGCTTCGTCCACCGGCACCATGAGGTCATCCTCTGCATGCACGATCAAGCCTGGCACATTCAACTCATAGCGGCTGACATCCAGCGCAGACGCCGCCATGCCCACCTCGCGTTCGAACTGCCGGATGAACGAAGAGCGCGCCACAGGCGGCAATCCAACCCGATGCGCAAAACCACGCAGCACGGCCAATACACGGCTTGGCGCGGCAATGCTCACCAGGGTTTCGCTGCGCAGGCCCATCTGGGTCGCCAGTAGCACGCTGGCGCCGCCCATGGAATGGCCAATCACGGCTTTGAGCGGAGGAAGCTCTGCGGAGGCTTCCAGCAGCGCCCTGGCAAACAACACCACATGAGCCTCACGACCCGGGGACTGCCCATGGCCCGGACCGTCAAGCGCCACAACGGTATAACCCGCAGTGACCAAGGCCTCTATCAGGCTGGCGAATTGAGTTGGGCGCCCTTCCCAGCCATGCATGAGCAACACCGTAGGTCCCGCCCCCCAACGCAAGGCGGAAAGACCGAAGCGCAAGGTCACGCGCTCGGCACGGGCCAGGACTGGCAATTCCCAGTCAGACGGCAATCGATGCTGCGGGGTAGTGAACGCCAGATGCATTTTTGCTGCCACCAGCCTGGGTGCCAGCCGACCCAAGGTGCCATTGACTCCGCGAACCCAGCCTAAACTGCTCATCGCTTCTCTCCTGCAAACTCACTGCGTTGCGTTGTGTGTTTTAAATCCTGGCACTGCAAACAGCGTTCATCACAGTACCGCCGACTTTGCGGCCCGGAGTACCCGATCAGATAGTTCGCACGGGCCTAAAGCGCGCGCCAGGGCCAGACCACCGGTCATCAATGCCACGTCCGCCAGGACCTTGTCGGCGTCTTCAGGGCTGTCCGCCAATTGCGCCACCATCAATTCCACATGCTCGGCCAACACCGCACGAAAACCGTCAGGCAGACGCGACAACTCACCCACGGTCGACGGCAACGGACAGGCATGCTCAGTAGCGTCCCGATGCTTACGCGACAAATAGAAGGCGGCGACCAGCGCTCGGCGCTCATCGCCAGCCAAGTGCTCGTCAATTTGCGCCATCAGCGCCCTGCGCTGGCTGAGCAATTGACTGAAGGCCTCCAGCATCAAGGCGTCCTTGCTTTCAAAGTGCGCGTAGAAACCACCCACCGTCAGGCCTGCGGCGCCCATTACGTCGCTGACACTCGGCTCAACCGGTCCCTGCTGGATCAGCGCAGAGCTGGCGGCCTGAAGAATACGCTCGCGGGTTTGCGCCTTTTTATCGTTCATGCTCGCCTCCAAATATTATGGAAATAATATTATTCTCATAATAATTATTGGCAAGCAGATTGTCATGCCGCCGGTCGGCAGGATGAATGCGCTACAGCGCAGGAAGGGATTGATGGAACATACGGCAGGAGGGATAAAACGCAGCACAAAAACAAAAGGGCCATTCAATAATTGAATGACCCCTGGTCCCGTAGAACGGGTAATCGTGGCGTCCCCTAGGGGACTCGAACCCCTGTTACCGCCGTGAAAGGGCGGTGTCCTAGGCCACTAGACGAAGGGGACGCAAAACCTTCTATACAACGTGATCAGACTGAGTCTGATCGATTCAAGGCCTGCGTGGCCAAGCCTTGAACTGTACAATTTGGTGGAGCTAAACGGGATCGAACCGTTGACCTCTTGCATGCCATGCAAGCGCTCTCCCAGCTGAGCTATAGCCCCGGATTTTTCGCCTCGCGGCGGAGCAATACCTCGCGGCACTGCTTCTTGATACTGGCGTCCCCTAGGGGACTCGAACCCCTGTTACCGCCGTGAAAGGGCGGTGTCCTAGGCCACTAGACGAAGGGGACGCAAAACCTTCTATACAACGTGATCAGACTAAGTCTGATCGATTCAAGGCCTGCGTGGCCAAGCCTTGAACTGTACAATTTGGTGGAGCTAAACGGGATCGAACCGTTGACCTCTTGCATGCCATGCAAGCGCTCTCCCAGCTGAGCTATAGCCCCACGTTGTGGACGGGGCGCATATTAAGCGCGACCTCGGAACCTGTCAAATATATTTTCAACAAATTCCAATATTTTTCGTCGGCATAACAATCACTTACCGCCCAACCCCCGTAAATCCGGGGGCGCAACGGCCACTGTGCGCCCTACTCCAGGCAGACACAATGACCAACAACGCCTGGCAAGCGTGTCAGGCAATGGCGCCCAACAGCTTTTCCCATTCCTTGTTTTCTTTCTTCGATACGCCGCCAAGCAAGTCGATAGCCTGACGCAGACGGAAGCGTGTCAGGTCCGGACCGAGAATTTCCATCGCATCGAGGACCGAGACCGAACTGGCCTGACCCGTGATTGCAGCGAACATCAGCGGCATGGCGTCGCGCAGTTTGAGCTCCAGGTGCTCGACCACGGCCTGAATGCAGCCTGTAATCGGATCTTTTTCCCACTGGCGCAGAGTTTCCAGCTTCCACAGAATCAACTGCATCAACTGCCGAACCTGATCGGGCGACAGCTTTTTGTGCTCGAACAGTTTGGCATCCAGTTGCAAGCCACCGGCGAAGAAGAAACCGGCCAACGGCGCGACCTGACTAAAGGTTTCTACGCGTCCCTGGACGTGAGGGGCGATTTTCATCATGTACTCGGGATTCAGCGCCCAATTCTGCACACGACGGGCAAACTCTTCGACCGGCAACTCGCGCAGCCATTGGCCGTTGAGCCACGACAGCTTCTCGATATCGAAAATCGGCCCGCCCAACGAAACGCGCGACAGGTCGAAATGCTCGACCATTTCTTCCAGCGAGAACTTCTCGCGCTCGTCCGGCATCGACCAGCCCATGCGACCCAGGTAGTTGAGCATGGCTTCAGGCATGAAACCCATACGCTCGTAGAACGTCACCGAAGTCGGGTTCTTGCGCTTGGACAGCTTGCTCTTGTCCGGATTACGCAGCAGCGGCATGTAGCACAGCTCCGGCTGATCCCAACCGAAATACTCGTACAGCAGGATCAGTTTAGGTGCAGACGGCAGCCACTCTTCACCGCGCAGAACATGGGTGATACCCATCAGATGGTCGTCGACGACGTTGGCCAGAAAGTAGGTCGGCAGCCCATCGGTCTTCATCAACACTTGCATGTCCATGCGATCCCACGGGATCTCGACGTCGCCACGCAGCATGTCCGGCACCACGCAAACGCCTTCGCTTGGCACTTTCATGCGGATCACATGAGGCTCGCCAGCGTCCAGACGACGCTGAACCTCTTCCTTCGACAGCAACAATGCACGGCCGTCGTATCGCGGGGTTTCGCCCCGGGCCATCTGCTCGGCACGCATCTGATCGAGCTCTTCCGCGGTGCAGAAGCACGGGAACGCGTAGCCCATCTCGACCAGTTGCTTGGAATACTTCTGGTAAATGTCGCCCCGCTCACTCTGCCGATAAGGGCCGTGAGGACCACCGACATCCGGGCCTTCGCTCCACTCGATTCCCAACCAGCGCAACGCATCGAAAATCTGCTGTTCAGACTCACGTGTCGAGCGCACTTGGTCAGTGTCTTCGATGCGCAGGATGAACTCGCCACCGTGTTGCTTGGCAAAGCAATAATTGAACAATGCGATGTAGGCAGTGCCAACGTGGGGGTCGCCAGTGGGCGATGGCGCGATGCGGGTGCGGACGGTGGTCATGAAAGATCTCGAATAGGTCGAACAAGCGTCGAATCTTAACAGGCGCACCCCCCATGGCTCCAGCGCAGGGGCGCAATCAACGTACGGCCGAGCGCCTGCATGCCCCATAGAAGGTATATACAAGGCATAACGGACTAAATGAATACCCAAACATCACCCTCAGTCATTATTCAGGCATGTGGCTATGTGCCAGAATTAAACACTGATAAGTTTGCTTACATTTCAACTAATTCAGAACGCCCATGCCCGCCCAACTTAAACGCCGTTTGTACGTCTTCTTCACGATTGCCCTACTGATCGCCCTCGCCTTTTTTGCCCAGTGGTACTTCAAGGGCCGCTTCTATGAAACCACCGACAACGCCTATGTACAGGGCGAAATCACCCGAATTTCCAGCCAGTTGGCCGCGCGCGTCGATGAAGTCCTGGTCCAGGACAACCAGCACGTCGAAAAAGGCCAACTGCTGGTGAAGCTGGACGCCGCTGACTTCCACCTGGCCGTTGACCGGGCGAAGGCCATGCTCGATACCCGTGAAGCGGAGCGGATTCAGGCAAACAGCAAGTTGACCCAGCAAGCCAGCATGATTGCGTCCGCCGAAGCCCAAGTGGCAGCCAGTCAAGCAACCTTTGGCCGCACACAAATCGATTTGAATCGCGCAGAGACTTTGCGCAAACCCGGCTACATTTCCGAAGAGCGCGTCACCACCCTGTCTGCCGACAGTCATATCGCACGCTCGCAGGTCACCAAGGCCCAGGCCGAGGTACAAGGCCAGCGGCAACAGGTCGTCGCCCTCTCGGCGGAAATCAAACGCCTCGACGCACAGATCGCCAACGCCCGCACCGACCTTGCTCAAGCTGAACTCAATCTGCGACGCAGCGAGATTCGCGCGCCACTCAGCGGAATGATCGGCCAACGCGGGGCGCGCAATGGCCAGTATGTACAGGTCGGTGCGTACCTGCTGTCGATCGTGCCGGATGAAGACATCTGGATTCAGGCCAACTTCAAGGAAACCCAGATCGGCCATATGGCGCCTGGGCAAGCGGCCGAACTGATTTTCGACGCCTATTCCGATACCCCGATCAATGCCAGGGTCGAAAGCCTGTTCGCCGCCTCTGGTGCGCAATTCAGCCTGCTGCCGCCGGACAACGCCACCGGCAACTTCACCAAGGTGGTACAGCGTATTCCAGTGAAGCTGACGTTTGCCGCCGATAACCCGTTGCACGGCAAAATCCGTCCCGGCATGTCGGTGACGGTCAAGGTCAACATCAAGGCAAACGGCGCTGACAGTGGCCGGTGATCAACTGATCCGCCCCGCTGGCGAGCCAAGCCGACGGGACTGGATCGCGGTCATGAGCGTGATGCTGGGCGCCTTTATGGCGGTGCTGGACATCCAGATCACCAACTCTTCGCTCAAGGACATTCAGGGCGCGCTGTCGGCAACCCTCGAAGAAGGCTCGTGGATTTCCACCTCGTACCTGGTGGCGGAAATCATCATGATTCCGCTCACCGCCTGGCTGGTGCAGTTGCTCTCGGCGCGACGCCTGGCGGTCTGGGTTTCGGGCGGGTTTCTGCTGTCCTCCATGCTCTGTTCCATGGCCTGGAGTCTGGACAGCATGATCGTGTTCCGCGCCTTGCAGGGCTTCACCGGTGGCGCGCTGATCCCGCTGGCGTTCACCATGACCCTGATCAAACTGCCCGAACATCATCGCGCCAAAGGGATGGCCCTGTTTGCGATGACAGCGACATTCGCGCCCTCGATCGGCCCGACGCTGGGCGGCTGGCTGACAGAGAACTATGGCTGGCAGTACATTTTCTACATCAACATACCGCCCGGCCTGCTGATGATCGCCGGCTTGCTCTACGGCCTCGAAAAGAAAGCTTCGCACTGGGAACTGCTGAAAAGCACCGACTACGCGGGCATCGTCACCCTGGGGGTCGGCCTGGGCTGCCTGCAGGTGTTTCTGGAGGAAGGTCACCGCAAGGACTGGCTCGAATCCCACCTGATTGTCAGCCTGGGCAGCATCGCCCTAGTCAGCCTGATCACTTTTGTGATTCTGCAACTTTCCAAACCAGAGCCACTGATCAACCTGCGTATTTTAGGCGAGCGCAATTTTGGCCTGTCGAGTATCTCCAGCGTGGGGATGGGTGTGGGTTTGTACGGCTCGATTTATCTGTTGCCGCTGTACCTCGCGCAAATTCAAGGCTACAACGCGCAGCAGATCGGCGAAGTGATCATGTGGATGGGCGTTCCACAGTTGTTTTTGATCCCGCTGGTGCCGCAACTGATGAAAGTGATACCGCCGAAGCTACTGTGCGCCATCGGTTTCGGGCTGTTCGGGTTTGCCAGCTTCGCGTCTGGAGCGCTCAACCTGGACTTCGCCGGGCCGCAACTCAATCAGATCCAGATCGTGCGCGCCCTCGGCCAACCGATGATCATGGTTACCATCTCGTTGATCGCCACCGTCTATATCCAGCCGAAAGACGCGGGCTCAGCGTCGAGCCTGTTCAACATCCTGCGAAACCTGGGAGGCGCCGTTGGCATCGCCCTGCTCTCCACCCTGCTTGATGCCAGGACCAAGACCTATTTCGACTATTTGCGCGAAGCCATTGTCCCGAGCAACCCGCAGGTCGCTGAGCGCATGGCCTTGCTCACCGACAAGCTGGGCAACGAACAAGCCGCTCTGGGCAGACTCAGTGAGATCACGCACCAGCAGGCATCCATCATGGCCTACAACGACGCCTTCCATTTCGTCGGTATCGCACTAGGGATCAGCATGATCGCCGTGTTGCTGACCAAAGCGCTCCCTGTTGGGGTCAAGGGTGGGGCTGCGCATTAACGAGTGCCAGTGCCTGCACTGGCACTTTCGCGAATGAATTGCTCAACATCAAACCGTCAATAACCGCTCACGCAGCTTGCCGATCTCGTCACGCATCTGTGCCGCAGCCTCGAACTCGAGGTCGCGGGCCAGTTGGTACATCTTCTCTTCCAATTGACGAATACGCTTGCCGATCTCGCCCGGCGAGCGCAACTCGGCTTCGTACTTGGCGTTCTCTTCGGCGGCCTTGGCCATGCCTTTGCGCTTCTTGCTGCGCGAACCTGGCACGACGGCGCCTTCCATGATGTCAGCAACGTCCTTGAACACGCCTTTAGGGGTGATGCCGTGCTCCAGGTTGTAAGCAATCTGCTTGTCCCGACGACGGTCGGTTTCGCCAATCGCCCGCTCCATCGAGCCGGTAATGCGGTCGGCGTACAAAATCGCCCGGCCGTTGAGGTTACGCGCAGCACGGCCAATGGTCTGAATCAGCGAACGCTCTGAACGCAGGAAGCCTTCTTTGTCAGCGTCGAGAATCGCCACCAGCGAGACTTCAGGCATGTCCAGGCCTTCGCGCAGCAGGTTGATGCCCACTAGCACATCGAACGTACCCAAGCGCAGGTCGCGGATGATTTCGACTCGCTCCACGGTTTCGATATCCGAGTGCAGGTAACGCACCCGAACGCCATGATCGGCCAGGTAATCGGTCAGGTCTTCGGACATGCGCTTGGTCAAGGTAGTGACCAACACCCGCTCACCCACGGCCACACGCTTGCCGATCTCTGACAGCAGGTCATCAACTTGAGTCAGCGCCGGACGAATCTCGATCTGCGGGTCGACCAGACCGGTAGGTCGTACCAACTGCTCAATCACCCGACCGGCATGCTCAGCCTCATAGTTGCCGGGGGTGGCCGAGACAAAAATCGTCTGCGGGCTGACGCGTTCCCACTCATCGAAGCGCATCGGCCGGTTATCCAGAGCCGACGGCAGACGGAAGCCGTACTCGACCAGGGTTTCCTTACGTGAGCGGTCGCCCTTATACATCGCACCCACCTGCGGCACGCTGACGTGGGACTCGTCGATCACCAGCAATGCATCGGCCGGCAAGTAGTCATACAACGTCGGCGGCGGCGCACCGGAAGGTCGTCCAGACAGGTAGCGCGAGTAGTTTTCGATGCCGTTGCAGTAGCCAAGTTCCAGAATCATTTCCAGATCGAAACGGGTGCGCTGCTCCAGCCGTTGCGCTTCCACCAGCTTGTTATTGCTGCGCAGGTACTCCAGCCGTTCCTGAAGCTCGACCTTGATGCCTTCCATCGCATCCAGCAGCGTTTCGCGCGGCGTCACGTAATGACTCTTCGGATAGAACGTGAAGCGCGGCAGTTTGCGAATCACTGCGCCCGTCAGCGGGTCAAAGGCAGAAATGTTCTCGACCTCATCGTCGAACAACTCGATGCGGATCGCTTCAAAGTCCGACTCAGCCGGGTGGATGTCGATCACGTCTCCGCGCACGCGAAATGTCGCACGAGCAAAGTCCACGTCGTTGCGGGTGTATTGCAAATCAGCCAGACGCCGAAGCAGCTCGCGTTGATCGAGTCTGTCACCGCGATCGACGTGCAGCACCATCTTCAAATACGTCTCGGGACTGCCCAAGCCGTAGATGCACGACACCGTGGTGACGATGATCGCGTCCTTGCGCTCCAGCAACGCCTTGGTCGCCGACAACCGCATCTGTTCGATATGGTCGTTGATCGAAGCATCCTTCTCGATGAACGTATCCGACGACGGCACGTACGCTTCTGGCTGGTAGTAATCGTAGTAAGAGACGAAATACTCGACTGCGTTGTTCGGAAAGAACGCCTTGAACTCACCGTACAACTGCGCCGCCAGGGTTTTGTTCGGCGCCAGCACCAGGGTCGGACGCTGCACTTGCGCGATCACGTTGGCGATGCTGAAGGTCTTGCCCGAACCGGTTACGCCGAGCAATGTCTGGTGCGCCAGCCCGGCCTCGATCCCTTCGACCATCAAGCGAATAGCTTCCGGCTGATCACCGGCTGGCTGGAAACGGGTTACGAGCTCAAACTCAGACATACGTTACCTCTGGGTTCATTCCGGCCTGCAAAACAGCGCTGAAACGAGAAAACCGCGAACGACCGATGCCGTCGGGAAAAGACGTGAAGACACTACAAATGGAGTCAAAGATGTCACCTTTCAAGCACCCCATCCTACAAGCCCGAAACAATTGCCGTTGCAATTTGACTGACGGTCGAAAAATAAATGTGGAAAACCCTAAAAAACCCTGAAAAACGCGCTCCAACCTGTCGCAGCGCTGAACGATGCTCTCTATACTAGGTCCCCGTTTGCGCACCGCTCTAGTGCACTCGGCCGGAGCGTTGTCCCCCTTCAATCCTCCATTCAGAGCTGCCGTAAAAATGAGCCTGTTCTCCGCTGTCGAAATGGCACCACGCGATCCAATCCTGGGCCTCAACGAAGCATTCAACGCCGATACCCGTACCTTTAAGGTCAACCTGGGGGTCGGGGTGTACTGCAACGAAGAGGGGCGAATTCCACTCCTGCGTGCCGTCGCCGAAGCCGAGAGCATTCGCGTGGCTCAACACGTCGCACGCGGTTACTTGCCGATCGATGGCATTGCCGCTTACGACCTGGCCGTGCAAAAACTGCTGTTCGGTGCTGAGTCGCCGCTGCTGGATTCCGGGCGTGCCCTGACCGTCCAGGCTGTAGGCGGTACCGGTGCATTGAAAATCGGCGCCGACTTCCTCAAGCAGCTCAAACCCGACGCGGTCGTGGCCATCAGCGATCCAAGCTGGGAAAACCACCGTGCGCTGTTCGAGACCGCTGGTTTCCCGGTTCAGAACTACCGTTATTATGATGCGACCAGCCATGACGTGAACCGTTCAGGCATGCTCGAAGATTTGCAGAACCTGCCGTCAGGTTCGATCGTGGTCCTGCACGCCTGCTGCCATAACCCGACGGGTGTCGACCTGAGCCCTGAGGACTGGAAAAATGTCCTCGACGTGCTCAAAGCCAAGGGCCACGTGCCGTTTCTGGACATGGCGTACCAAGGCTTCGGCGACGGCATCGAAGAAGACGCCGCCGCAGTGCGTCTGTTTGCCGAGTCGGGCCTGACCTTTTTCGCCTCCAGCTCGTTCTCCAAATCGTTCTCGCTGTATGGCGAACGCGTTGGCGCGTTGTCGATCGTCACTGAATCGAAAGACGAAACCGCACGGGTTCTGTCTCAGGTCAAACGCGTGATCCGCACCAACTACTCCAACCCGCCGACCCACGGCGCAACCATCGTCGCTGCGGTGCTTAACAACCCTGAGCTGCGCGAGATGTGGGAGCAGGAACTGGGCGAAATGCGTCTGCGGATTCGCGGCATGCGTCAGGCCATGGTCGAGAAACTGGCAGCCCAGACCGACCACGACTTCAGCTTCGTCGGTCGTCAACGCGGCATGTTCTCCTACTCCGGGCTGACCACCGAACAGGTTCATCGCCTGCGTAACGAATTCGGCATCTACGCCCTCGACACGGGCCGGATCTGCGTTGCCGCACTGAACCAGAGCAACATCGACGTCGTGACCAAGGCGATTGTTCAGGTGATCTGACGGTCGTTGGCGGTACGCAAAGGGGAGTCAGCGTGAGCTGACTCCCCTTTTTATTTAAGCCAGCCCCCCCCGTCAAAGGCACGCGATTTACTGCGCTTTTTTGCGATACGCCATCGAATCATCAATCCGCTTGAGGATGTAATCCCCCGCTGCCACGGGTGGGTACAGGCTCGATGCCGAATCGATACCCAGATCACAGGGATCGACCACCGCGCTGTAGGTCGGGTCGTAAAAGGTCGCGATGGAATAGCGTTCATGACCTGATTTATTGATCACTCGATGCAAGGTCGAGCGGAACCGGTTATTGGACCAATGCGCCAGCAGGTCGCCGACGTTCACCACCAGACTGCCGGGGATTGGCGTGGCATCGATCCAGCGGTTAGAGCCCAACTCACGCACCTGCAAGCCCCCGCTGTTGTCCTGATACAGCAACGTAATGCAGCCGTAATCCGTGTGCGGTGCAACCCCGAACTGATCGGCTTCGGCCATCGGCGGATGGGGTGGGTAATACACCATCTGCGTCCGTTGCAGCGGCGTGTGGTATTTGCCGCTGAAGAAGTCCTGCTCGATGCCCAGCCCTGTCGCCACCGCCTTCAACAGATCGGCCCCGGCCTTGCCGATTTCGACGTAATACTCAGCCAGCACAGTGCGCAGCTCCGGCATAAATGCCGGCCATTGATTCGGTCCGCGCAACGCTTGTCCAGCCACCACACACGGATCGTCTTCGGGCAGCTCCAGCCCGATGCTGAAGAACTCCTTGAAATCCGGCTTGGTCGCCTCATACATGGTAGCCCCGCCCAACGCATGCCAGCCACGGTGCCGCTTATTCACCGCCACCTGACGCTTGGTCTCGGCCGGGTAGGCAAAGAACTGCGCTGCCGCCGCCATCGCCCGGTCAATCACGTCCTGCGGCACACCGTGATTGATGATGTAGAAAAAGCCGATTTCGCTGCAGGCCACGCGAATGGCATCACCGGCCCGGCGAATACTCGCTTGGTCACCTTCGCGAACACCGGACATATCGATCAAGGGCAGATTAGCGCTAGAGGTCATGCTCGCTCCTGTTTATAGGGGTTATACCGAGCTGGAATGGAGGGATCAATCGCACAGCGGAACGCGCGGTATATACAGGTGTAAGCATTTACTGTGCCGCCGACATTGTCCTTTTCGGCAAACCCTCATGCTTACGCTCACCGCTTGTTTTTCTGACAATCAACTTCGGCTTGTCATCCGCAATTGCCTGGTTTCCCTTCGCCCCATCAGTGGGCGGAACGACCTCAATGGGTGCAACTTTCGGTGACAGTCTCTGCCAGGAATACCCGAGAAATCCTGTTTGATTCTGTAAACACAGGCTCAGGAACGACCCTCATGATGTGCAATTGGCGCATTGGCCTGCATCTTGCCTTACCCGTATAGACAGGATCATATAGCTATATATGCGCCTTCACCGACTCAGGAGCGTGCATGCGTCGCTATCATTCAGGCCCGGACTTCCGTCGCGCACACAGCATTGCCGAACTGGCATCGATGGCACGCCAACGGCTGCCGCACTTCGCCTGGGAATACCTGGAAGGCGGTGCCGAAGAGGAGCTGACCCTCAAGCGCAACCGTCAAGCCTTCGCCGACATCAGCCTGCTGCCGCACACCCTGATCCCCTGCACTGCCGCGCGCACCCAACGCTCGCTGCTGGGCACAACCTTGCCACTGCCCTTGGCCATCGGCCCGACTGGCTACAACGGCATGCTCTACCGCGATGCCGACATTCACCTGGCGCGGGCCGCCACTGAGCGTGGCCTGCCCTTTACCCTCAGCACCGTGTCCACCAGCTCGCTGGAGCAGATAGTCGCCGCAGTCCCTGAGGTCAATCTGTGGTTCCAGTTGTACTGCCTGCGTGACCCTCAAGTGCAACAAGACCTGTTGCAGCGCGCCACTGCCGTTGGCTGCAAAACGCTGCTGCTGACCAGCGATGCCGTGTTGCTGGGCAATCGCGAGTGGGACAAGCGCAATTTCGTCCGCCCGCGCCAACTGAGCCTGCGCAACACGCTCAATGTACTGCGTCATCCGCGCTGGATGAAGCAGACGTTATGGCCACACGGCTTGCCGAACCTGGCCAATATCGAACGCTATCTGCCCGCCGAACACCGCACCGTCGAAGGTGCCGCGCACTTTATCGGCTCGCAGATGGACACCGGGCTTGATTGGGATGCCTTGGCGCGACTGCGGGATCGTTGGCCTCAACACCTGCTGCTCAAAGGCGTGCTGCATCCGGCAGATGCCGAAAAGGCCGTCGCCCTGGGACTCGACGGGCTGGTGATCAGTAACCATGGTGGCCGCCAACTCGATGGTGTGCCCGCCAGCATTGAATGCTTGCCAGCGATTGCCGCCGTGGCCAAAGGCAAGCTGGCGTTGCTGCTCGACAGTGGAATCCGCCGTGGCACCGACATTCTCAAGGCCTGCGCGCTGGGTGCCGATGCGGTTCTGCTGGGACGCGCTACCTTGTATGGAGTGGCCGTCGGCGGTCAGGCCGGTGCCGGGCATGCCCTCGATCTGCTGACACAGGAGTTACGTCTGGCCCTGTCCTTGCTCGGCCAACCGGACTTGAGCCAGCTCGACAGTCGCGGGTTGCGCCTGAATCCTCTTTCTTCTTTTACCGTGAGCTAGGCCAATGCCTCATCTACAACAGACCCTCGAGCAATTGCGTGCAGCATTGGGTGACACGGCGGTAGTCACGGGCGCCGCGATCAATCAACGGCACTACAGCGACTGGACCGGACACGCACCTGCCTGTCCGGCGGCGGTGTTATTGCCAAGAAGCACCGAGGACGTCGTCGCCGCCTTGCGCATCTGCAACGCAGCACGGCAAACGATCGTGCCTCAAGGGGGAATGACCGGACTGGCTGGCGGCGCGGTGCCTCGGGAAACCGACATCGCCCTGTCACTGGAGCGGATGCGCGGCATCGAAGAAATCGACCCCGCCGCCGCCACCATCAGTGTCTGGGCGGGCACCACGCTGCAAGAGATTCAGCACGCGGCGCTCGACGCAGGCTTTCTATTCCCTCTGGACCTGGGTGCCCGAGGCTCATGCCAGATCGGTGGCAATATCGCGACCAACGCGGGTGGCAATGCGGTGATCCGCTATGGCATGACCCGAGACCTGGTGCTCGGCCTGGAAGTGGTTTTGGCCGATGGCCGCGTGCTCAATCTGCTGAACAAAATGATCAAGAACAACTGTGGTTATGACCTGAAACAGTGCTTCATCGGCAGCGAAGGCACCCTTGGGGTGATCACCCGCGCCATCTTGAAGCTCGCGCCATTACCCGGTGAAACCACGACCCTGCTGTGCGCCCTGCCCGACTACGCCAGCGCGGTGTGCCTGCTGCGGCGTGTGCAACGCAGCGTCGGCACACCGCAAGCCTATGAGCTGATGTGGCAGGATTTCTTCCGCCTGGGCGTTTCCTGGCTGGAAAATCCGGTAGCACCGATATCGCAGGATTATCCACTGTACGTATTGCTGGAATCCGCCGCCCCCCGCGAGCGGCTGGAGCAGGCCCTGGAAGATGCCATCAACGCTGGCGAAGTGGTGGATGCAGTGCTGGCCAGTTCACAGACCCAAGCCCGCGCACT
Source organism: Pseudomonas sp. ASL8 (assembly GCF_056680355.1). NCBI lineage: Bacteria > Pseudomonadati > Pseudomonadota > Gammaproteobacteria > Pseudomonadales > Pseudomonadaceae > Pseudomonas > Pseudomonas sp. ASL8. The sequence continues at coordinate 5,205,003 of NZ_CM155278.1, forward strand.
GTGGAAGATTCGCGAAGCGACCGGTGAATTTCCGTTGCGCATGACGCCATTGAATTTCGACGTGAGTCTGCCCATTGGCCAGATCGGCGACTTCGCCGAGCTGTGTCGTCAGCGCCTTGAGCAACGCTGGCCGGGTAACCGCAGCGTGTACTTCGGTCACATCGGTGACAGCAACCTGCACCTGACCGTGGACTGCGATTCGTTGCCACAGCCAGCACCTGTCCTTGAGATTGAGGAACTGGTCTATACCGCCATCGGTGAGTTGGGCGGATCGGTGTCCGCTGAACATGGCATCGGCCTGCTCAAGCGCGAGTTTCTTCATCACTCGGTCAGCCATGAAGCGCGCCAGGCGATGCAGCAACTCAAGGATTGCTATGACCCCAACGGCATTCTCAATCCAGGGAAAATACTCGACTGAAGCTCATCTCAGGTTGTACATACAGGTATGGCACGCTAACTGCACTGAGCAATAGGCAAGATCCCATTGAGTCACCCGCAAGAACCCTTAGCAACAATCATAAAAATCAACACCGCAGCCAACACAAGAACCGACACAAACCACCAGCGTTCACTGCATCTGATGAAGGAGTTACCCCATGCAACTCGATTCTCTGTTCAGTAAGACATTCAACGGCCTGTGCGTCGCCATGGCCCTGGCCGTTGCTCCCCTGGCGGCGCATGCCGATCAACTGGCCGATGTGAAAAAAGCCGGTGAGCTGGTTGTGGGCACCGAACTGCAATTTGCACCGTTCGACTTCACCGACAACGGCAAACAGAAAGGTCTGAACGCCGAAGTGTTCGAACAACTGGGCAAAGAACTGGGGGTCAAGATCAAGTTCCTCGACCTGCCGTGGCCGAGCGTATTGCCAGGGCTGGAAGCGAAGAAATTCGACGTGGTCGCTGGCCCTATTATCGTCACCAAGGCGCGCAAAGAGCGCTACCACTTCGTGATGCCGATCGCCGAAGCGACCGTAGCGCTGATGATTGGCGCCAAAGACGAGACCATCAAAAAGCCTGAAGATATCTCTGGCAAGACCGTCGGCGCAGGCAAAGGATCGGCGCAGCTCGAAGAGCTCAAATCCTTCGCCGCGACCCTGCCGGAGAAAGTCACGATCCGCGAGTACGTCGACAACAACCAGGCCTATGCCGACCTGGCGGCCAAGCGCATCGTCGCAGTGGCCAACTCCCTGCCGAACATTTCCTATGTCGCGGCCGAGAAATCAAACGTGTACAAAGTGGTCATGCCGCCGTTCGGCAAGAAATCCTACTTTGCCTACCTGGGACGCAAGGATGACGACGCCAACAGCCTGATCGCCGCCCTCAACGCCGCCATGCTGAAAATGCATGAAGACGGTCGCCTCGCCAGCCTGCAGAAAAAATGGCTCGGGGCCGAAATGGACGTGCCTAAAGCTGACTTCGACCCAACCTGGTAAACCGCTTTAGCGGGTTGGATCAACGGATCGCCGGCTCAACCAGGCCGGCGATCATCGAGGGTGGAGTCACGACGATGTTCGATTGGCCTTTACTGCTGCAAAACCTGCCGTTGCTGCTGAGCAGCCTGCTGGTGACCCTTGAGGTTTCGGTCGCGGCACTGGTTTTTGGTTTTGTCATCGGCGTTATCGTCGGCAGCTTGCGGTTGTCACCCGTGCCGCTGTTAAGACGTCTGGGTGGCGCCTATATATTCGTGTTCCGCGGCATTCCGCTGCTGGTGCAATTGCTGTTTATCTATTACTTCCTGCCGCGCATTGGCCTGCCAAACGTCTCGCCCATGGTGGCGGCAGTGATCGGCCTGTCGCTGGCGGCAGGGGCTTATATCGCCGAGATCATGCGCGGTGGTTTTCTCGCCATTCCCGGCGGGCAACTGGAAGCCGCCGGCCTGCTGGGCATGAGCGCAGGGCAAATGCTGGTGCGCATTCGCGTGCCTCAAGCCGTGCGCCTGACCCTGCCGGCGCTGGTCAATGAAATGATTCTGCTGATCAAGGCGTCGTCGCTGGTATCCGTAGTGGGTCTGGCCGACCTGACCCGTACCGCACAGAACATAGCGGCCAGTGACTACATGTTCGTTCAGGACTACCTGATGCTGGCTGGTTTTTACTGCCTGATCAACATTCCGCTGGCGTTTTGTGGTGGCCTGCTGGAGCGTCATCTGAAGGAGCGAGCCCTATGATTTTCGACCCCAGGATCATCACCGAGCACCTCGGTGACATCGGCCAAGGTTTCATGGTCACCCTCGGCACCTGGTCTGCCGGTGTCGCTCTCGGGCTCATACTCGGCATGCTGATCGCCGTCGCGCAGCTGTTCGGCAACACCCTGGTTCGCGCGCCGCTACGGGTATTCATCGAGGTGATTCGAAGTACGCCGTTTCTGGTCCAGCTGTTTCTGGTGTATTACGGCGGGCCGTCTTTTGGGCTCAGTCTGGAGCCCATCCCGGCCGGAATCCTCGGTCTGGGCATCTATGGCAGTGTCTATTTCGCCGAGATTTTTCGCACCGGTTTTGAGTCCGTGGCCCGTGGCCAACTGGAGGCGGCCGACTGCCTGGGCATCAGCCGCCTGCAATGCATCACGCGCATTCAGATTCCGCAAATGCTGGTGATCATCCTCCCGGCACTGGTCAATCTGGTGACCATCCTGTGCAAGGAAACCGCCGTGCTGTCGATCATCACCATCCCCGAACTGACCATGGTCCTGACCGGCATCGGCTCGGAAACCTTCGCCTTTGTCGAAACCCTGCTGGTGCTGTGCATCGGCTACCTGCTACTGGTGGAAGCGTGCTCACGGCTGGGCATGCTGCTAGAAGTGCGGGTCGGGCGTTTCATGCAGAAGCAGCCACGATGAACGACGCCCTCCGCCCCGTCACAGGCCCGCGCCCGGCACCCACGACGGCAATCCCGACCGCCACGCACTTACCCGCATTGCAAGAATCAGGTGAAGCGATGAAAACTCCCGAAGCACTCTCCGACAACCGCGAGCCTATGCTGAAACTGCACAGCGTCGGCAAAAGTTTCGGCCCGTTGCGCGTACTCAAGGGCATCGACTTGCAAGTCCGGCACTCAGAAGTGGTGTGCCTGATCGGCCCGTCCGGTTCGGGTAAAAGTACCCTGCTGCGCAGCATGGCGTTTCTCGAAGAATACGACGAAGGCGAGATTTACATCGAAGGCAAACTGCTCGGCTGGGTGCCAGACAACGGCAAGGGCCGCAAACGCGCCGCGCAATCCCAGATCAATAGGGTGCGGCGCAATGTCGGCATGGTCTTTCAGCAATTCAACCTGTGGCCGCACATGACCGCGCTGGGCAACGTCAGTGAAGCGTTGCTGCGCGTGCGTAAACTGTCTGCCGCCGATGCGCGGCAACGGGCCATGGCGATGCTCGATAAAGTTGGCCTCGCCCACAAGGCGGATGCTTATCCAGCCCAGCTTTCCGGTGGTCAGCAACAGCGTGTGGCGATTGCCCGAGCACTGGCCATGGAGCCGCACATCATGCTGTTCGATGAGCCGACCTCGGCCCTCGACCCGGAGCTGGTCGGCGAGGTGCTGCAAGTCATGAAAACCCTGGCCAAAGAAGGCATGACCATGGTCGTGGTCACCCATGAAATGGGCTTCGCCGCGCAAGTGGCCGACTCGGTGGTGTTTCTCGATCAGGGGGAAGTCGTCGCGCGCGGCACGCCGCACGAGATATTTCATAACGCCGAACACCCGCGTCTACAGCAGTTCCTGCAGAACTACCTGGACCGCAACGCGTTCTGGCAGGACAGCAAAGAAGTGAGCCCGGCATGAGCGCGTCCGATTTGAACCTGCTGGCTCGCGCCGAAGTGCGCGACCTTGCCAGCTACAACGCAGGCCTCAGCTCGGAGGCGGTGCGCAAACGCTTTGGCCTGACCCGCGTCGCCAAACTCGGCAGCAATGAAAATCCGCTCGGTCCGGCCCCCGCTGTGGCCGCCGCCATGGCCCAGGCGTGCAGCGAAATTGCCCTGTACCCGGACGCCAACTGCCTGGTGTTACGCACCGCCCTCTCGAAAAAGCTCGGGGTGCCGGGTAATCAATTGGTGTTCGGCAATGGCTCGGAGGATCTCCTGAGTATCGTCAGCCGAGTGTTTCTCGACCATGGCGATGAAGTGGTGACTGTGGTGCCGTCCTTCGGTCTGCACTTCATCTATCCGATGGCCGCAGGCGCCCAGGTTGTGGGCGTACCGATGACCGCCGACGGTGCCTTCGACGTAGCGTCGATGATTGCAGCACTGACGCCGCGTACGCGTTTGCTGATGTTTTCCTGCCCGTCCAACCCGGTCGGCAGCACCCTCAACGCCAATGAACTGCAACAACTGCTCGCGGCATTGCCTGCGCACTGTTTACTGGTGTTCGACGAAGCCTATTACGAATACGCGCAACATGAAGCCGAGTACCCGGACTGCCTGGGCCTGATCCAGGACAGCGCTAAACCGTTCATTTTGCTGCGTACCTTTTCCAAAGCCTACTCGCTGGCAGGCCTGCGCATCGGGTACGGTATCGTCAGTGATCCCGTGTTGGCAGACCTGATTGATCGCCTGCGCACGCCTTTCAATATCAACCGCGTGGCCCAGGCTGCGGCGGTTGCGGCATTGGCCGATGATGAGCACCTGCACGCCACCCTCGAACATGTCGCCCGCGAACGTCGCCGGATGGCCATTGCGCTACAGGGTTTGGGCATCGTCAATGTGCCGTCGATGGCCAACTTCCTGTTTTTCTCCACACCCCTAGCAGCCGAGACCGTCAACCAGGCGCTGTTACGCCTGGGCGTGATCATCAAACCCTGGCGTGAGGCCGGGCATACCCGGTATTTGCGAGTATCCGTCGGCAGTCGTGAGGATAACGATCTGTTTCTTGAGGCTTTGGCAAGCGTCCTCACCCAACAGCACGTGCGGAGCGCCTGATGATAAAAGCCGCACCGCAGGCCCTCTACCAGCGAGCGAAGGACTTTGTGCAAGGCAAACTTCGCTCTGGCGAATGGAAGCCCGGCGAAATGATTCCTTCGGAAAACCGTCTGGTGCAAGAGCTGAGCATGTCGCGCATGACCGTCAACCGGGCGTTGCGAGAATTGACCGGGGAAGGCCATCTGGTGCGGGTCTCAGGGGTCGGCACCTTTGTCGCCGAGAGCAAGCCGCAATCGAACCTGCTGCGCATCACCAACATTGCTGACGAAATCATTGCCCGTGGACATCGGTACTCCTGCCAGGTGCTGCATCTGGGTCGCGAAGCCGCCTCAATGGCCGTGGCTGCTGCCTTGGCGTTGTCCACCGGCACCTCGGTATTTCACCTGCTGTGCGTGCACTGTGAAGAAGGCGTGCCGGTGCAACTGGAGGACCGTTACGTCAACCCCGAGCTGGCGCCCGAGTTTATTCAGCAAACATTCGGCGAACACCTGCAAGCGTCCCGGTACCTGCTGCAAGTGATCCACCCTGACGAAATGGAACACATCGTAGAAGCCAGCCATCCCAGCAACGATGAAAGCAAATACATGCAGATCGATGCCAGTGAGCCCTGCCTGGTGCTGATGCGTCGGACCTGGTGCGGCGGCAAGGTTGTCACTTACGTGCGTCTGGTTCATCCCTCATCACGCTATCGACTTGGCAGCCGCCTGCCGGTCAGCGGCGCTCACCGCGATAGCTGAGTGGCCCCACCGCTCACAGCACAAAACAATTCAGTCTTTTCAGGTGGCAGGTTCTCTAATCCCAACTAGCTTAACTGTTGCATCCACGGTGGTCAGAGGCTGCGGATGCAAAACCCGGCCCGTCCAGTTGTCGCGCCTCAATTGTGTATAGCGATTGAGTTTGAAGGCCGAACATTCCCGTTCTGCAAGGAGCGCACAGGCGATGTCGGCTCTCGAATACGATCCCTCGCAAACAGCCCTCTATCACCCCGAAGCACAGCCTTCTGTTTTTGCTTCAGTCCCTGCGCAGGGTGACCTTTCTTTGGCGGTCGAGGCGGCCCGGCTGGCCTACCTGCGCACCGAAGAGTCTGACGCTGCCAGGCTTACGTTGAAGATCACACTCTCGAGCCAAGGATTCGGGCAACCCGAGTACTTTCGGCATGGCCCGACAGGCAGCGAGGGCTTCGGCACCCTACGCGATGATGGCAGCGCGCTTATAGCCCTGCGAGGCACGCAAATTGACCACATAAAAGACTTGATATCGGATGTGCAGGTGATGCGCATGACGTGGGCACCTGGACACGGTCAGGTGCACAGCGGATTCGCCAAGGCAGCCCTGGGACTCTGGCCTTCCATCCAGACGTGGCTCGACGATACTGCCCATCAACGCACGTCCTTGACCATCACCGGGCATAGCCTGGGCGCCGCCATTGCGACCCTTCTCGCCGAACCCGCAGGGGCGGACCTACTGGTGACCCTTGGGTCGCCACGGGTCGGTGATCCTGACTTTACCCAAGGTTTGGCCGCGCAGAAAAAACTGCGCGTTATGCGGCTGGTCGACTGTTGTGATGTGGTCACCGAATTAGTGCCCGCCAGCCTGGGTTTCGACCATGTGCACGGGCTTGGCTATATCGACCACAACGGCGTCCTGCAGGCATCCTTCTCCGAGGCACAGATCCTCGAAGATCAGGAAAAAGCGCGCGTCGATTATCTGATGCGGTATGCGCGCCATCCCGAAAATGTATTTCTCCGGGATTGGGCTGACCACGCGCCCGTCAATTACGTGCGAGCCTTTTGGTAAGGGAGCAACCGGATGATTCTCAATGCGCGACCGCAAGTGGGAAAGAAGGGCTTCATACAGATCTGGGTCGGCATCTTTTACGTGGACAACAGCGAGCGCGCCGAGGGCCCGACCCTCGCTTTCAAACTCAATGAACAACCCACCGTGCCTGAAAATGGAGAGCTTCACCCCATCAGGGACAGCAAGACCCGAGGCGACCATCAGCCGCTTAATTATCAGGGCGTTTTTCAGTTCAAACAGTTGGCCACGCCAGACCCCGTCAGGCTCCATATCACGGCAAACAACAAAGGCATCGAACTCATCGTCCCGCCCTTTCCGACAAAGGTGCCGGCCAAGCTGGAAGGTACTTTCAATCTGCTTCTGAGTTCCTGTTATTTCCAGCCCGAGGATAAAGGGCTGCTCGGCTACATCGTCAAGGATTTAAGGATCAAACCGGACATGACCGTGCTGGCAGGGGATCAGGTCTATCTTGACCTCCCGCTGTTTGAAGACTTGCCGGAGGACGCCGAGGGACTCGCCCAGGCGTTTGGCACCAAGTACGAAAGAAACTGGATCTCGGATGAACTCAATATCCCCGGGCTGCAGAAAGTCCTGAAAATGGCACCTACTGTGTGCATCCCGGACGACCACGAGCTGTTCAATAATGCACCCGTGGGTCAGGCTCAGTTACCGGGGACTCATTTACCCTCAGCACGCGCGAGGTGGATCAAGGCCGCAACTGGACTGTATGAGGATTACCAACAGGGTGGCCCCCCCGGCAGCGCAGGCACCAGTTATCGCGTTGATATCGAGCCCATGTACATGTTGTTTCTCGATACCCGGATGGCACGCAGTTCGGACTTCGACTCCCCCACAGGGCTCATGTCTGCAAGCACGGTAAAGCAACTCGAGGAATGGGAGCAGGCATTGATGTCGGCCAAAGCGAACCACCAGTCCTGCGTCGGGGTGCTGTCTGGCGGACAAGCCTTGTTCGTCGACACACCCAATGCGCTCGATGAGCGAGTAGCCGATGCCGAGTACAGCAACTTCAAACAGTTCCGGATTATCCAGGACACGCTCGATCGATTGGCCACGCTGCGGATCCCGGTTGTTTATCTGACGGGCGATGTTCATTGGAGTCGGGTGGCCCAAGCCACTCATCGCGCCAGCGGACTTAAACTTCTGACAGAAGTCATCTGTTCACCTTCGTGCCTTATGCGCACCCCGTGGGTGGATCGCTCGAAAGAGCTTATCAACTCCGTCAAAAACTGGCTGGGTCCTGATGACGCGTGGCCTCGTCACTCGCCCCCCGAGCCCGCGCATGGCTGGTTTGGTGCCAATAGCGAGTTTTCTCCTGTGCCGGGCCCACCGTTAAACAAAGGTGATTACGTCGCAATGCTGCAGTTTTGCACGACGGGGCAAGTGGTCGAAATGACCATCACTTTCTTCTCGATCAACGCGCAACGACGCGCCACCCAAGTGGGGCCTTTTGCATTGCTGTCCTATTAATTGACAGGAGTTGCCACCATGCAACAGATCAGGTCCAAAAGCACCGAGGCCAACGCTTATCTGTCCGAGTTGAAGCGCCCAGAGGAAGAAGACAACGTGAAGTGGGCCTCACGGGCGTTGAAAGACATGAAACTGCACAAACGAAATGACTGGAGTCTGATCGCGCTGATCGGGGGTATCGATGTTCTGTCGTTTCGTAGTCGCGTGGCCCAATCTCACTTGAGAAATGACATGCTTCCGTCCTATTGGTCCGATGCGTTATTCCTCAGAACAGGGGCTAATGCGCTGTCAGCCGCGACCGCCATTAATGTCCCCCTGCTGCAACCGGCCAACGGCGTGTTTGCCTCCGAGACCAATGGTGTCGTCGAGCAACCCTTTGCTCGCTTTGCAGACGCCACCAACTGGCCAAACATTGCCTTGATCGCCCTGCCCATCAGCGAAGAAAAAGTTGAGCAGAAGATCACTGATTTTTCTCAGAATCGCGGAGCACTTGATGCGCTCGAACACATCGTCCGCTGGCTGGCGTTTGCCTGGGGAGTGAATGCCGCTCCAAACCCGATTCATGAGCGCACCGGCCTACCTTCAGCGTGCATGCTTGAGGCCGCGTTCGGCGGCGCCGGTCTGGACCTGACGCCGGGACTTGAGACGCGGGCCTCCTGTCCAGAAGCTATCTGGACCGCAGCACGCCACTGGCACGATTATTACGTGACGATGGGCAAAAAAAGCCCAATCGGTCGCTTTGTGGTGGGGAACACCTATGAAATCGATGATCGCAAGGCACTGCCCCGCCCGTAACCGACCGCTCATCGCGGGCAGTGGCTCAACGTCCAGGACAAGAGCATCCCCGCTTTCCCGGCGCCAGGGCGATCATCCTCAATACCGAGTTACCGGATGTGCTCGCTAACCGTCGGTGCGTGGCCTACCATCGCCCCCGGCCTGTGGTTCTACGCAGCGCCCGATACTCGGCTTAAGGAATTGATCATGACCGACCAACACAGCATGCAGCCCGGCTGCCTCGACGGCGCCAGGCCTTCACATCAAGGGGTCGAACAATGAGCCTCGACGGGATCGTGCTGCCAAAAGGCGTGGGACCGGACGCCGATAAGCTATTGAATGCCATCACCCAAGCGGGCACGGCCGATGATTTGAATCGCGCAGGGGGCAAAGCTGAAGGGTTCGTTCTCGGACTCGAGAGCGGAAAAGCGATTAAAAGTCAGATTGCGGAACGTCTTTATGTGGCCTTTGACGACGCGTGCAGCCAACGGCTGACAGAGCTGTAAGCTTAATCATCAGCGGCCTGAAAAGCACAAACGGAAAGCATTAAAAAAGGCTCTGTATCACAGGGCCTTTTTTATACGTCAGGCCATACAGCGTGTTATCAAAACGCTCACGACAATGAACAATCAACCATTAGAGCAACCGGTACCCATCACTAGGTATTCAACAATGTGCTGCTTGCCAGCGGAGTCTAGATAATTCATTTGAACCGGGACGGCTTCACAGACTGCTTGGGGCTCGGTGATCGAGATGACCTTCGCAACGTCCAGTTTCATTGAATAATCGTAGTGCTCTACGACAGGCTGTTGCTGGGCAGTCCCTTCGTGTTTTTCATCGGCCATGCTGACTGCAGACACACAGGCTAATAAAAACAGCAGTGACGCTTTCATCGTTGCATTCCTCTAACTTTAGATGTGGCAGGCAGCCAAACTCTCGACACGTCAATTTCATCTCGCAGACGTGAGTGATCAACGTGTCTGTTTAGGTTTCAATGGTTGGCGAGGTGAAGAGTAGGCGGCAACGGCGCTAACTTACAGTGCCTATTCTGATAAAGACTATGTGCTGTTTTGGTAACAATAACCCCGCACTCTGTTACATGCAGTTAATACACACAAAGACAATACGCAATACGTCGTAGCCCTCGAGCACGTTCATACATCTTCGTCCCAATCTCCCTCTCCTCCCTGCTGACCACCGGTCCAGGCAGTGACTTGCACAATGCGATTTACTCATTCATATTACGACCGTAATATTAACGAGCCCACCGTGAACGGCGCGCCATCCGCACCCGTGGGACGCCAGCGCCGCGAAGCCTGGCCTCCATTGATGTCCACAGCCTCTGAATCCACCAGGTAGTCCTACGATGAATAGCTCAACTGCGGTAGGTGATACCGACACAGCAGTCGCTGTGAGAAAAAGCCGTCCCGCACGGCTCAAACGCCTGCTGTCATGGGTGATGCCGGCCGCTGCGTTGGTGCTGGCCGTGGTTTTTGGCATTCATTGGTGGACGGTCGGGCGCTTTATCGAGTCAACCGACGATGCGTACATCGGTGGTGATGTCACGGTGATCGGCCCGAAAGTCTCCGGTTACATCACTGAACTAAACGTCACCGATAACCAGCGGGTCCACGCGGGCGATCTGTTGGTGAAGATTGATGACCGGGACTACGTTGCGGCGTTGCACAAAGCCGAGGGTGCGGTGGCCGCAGAGGAAGCCTTGTTGGCCAATCTGGACGCTACCGAACAACTGCAATACGCAGTGATCGGGCAAGCAAAAGCCAGCATTGATGCGGCCAACGCCGAGACCGTCCGCTCCCGTGATGACCATTCTCGCTATCAACGGTTGGTTAGCCAGTCAGCGGTGTCGGTCGAAAGCGCACAGCGGGTCGATGCCACCTTCAAAACCGCCCAGGCCAATGGGGCCAAGGCTCAGGCCTCGATGCTGGCGACCCAGCGGCAAATCGCGGTGATCGCCACGCAAAAGCAACAAGCCCGGGCCGCATTGATGCAGGCCAAGGCCGAGCGGGACATGGCCCAACTGAATGTGGGCTACACCGAGTTGCGCGCCCCGGTCGATGGGGTTATCGGCAATCGCCGGGCGCGGGTTGGCGCCTTCGCCGCCGCCGGCTCGCAACAACTGTCGGTGGTACCGGCCAGCGGTCTGTGGGTGGACGCCAACTTCAAAGAGGACCAGTTGGCCCATATGTTTCCTGGCCAGGCAGTGAGCATTCATGCCGATGTGCTGCCGGGCCGCGAATTTCATGGCCATCTGGACAGCCTCGCGCCCGCAACAGGCGCACAGTTCAGCGTGTTGCCCCCCGAAAACGCCACCGGCAATTTCACCAAAATCGTGCAGCGTGTACCGGTGCGGATTCTGCTCGATCAAGCCGACGGCGTTCTGGGCCATTTACGTCCGGGCCTGTCGGTGACGGCTGAGGTCGATACTCACGCCGACTCAGGCCACCGCATCACCGACAATCAGGCCAGCGCACCATGAGTGCCATCGTCTCTGCCCCCGCCAAACCCTTCGACGCCGCGTCGATGGCTACGGCAACCAAAGTATTCGCTTTCGCCACTATGTGCGTCGGCATGTTCATCGCCCTGCTGGATATCCAGATCGTTTCCGCGTCGCTGCGGGATATCGGCGGTGGCCTGTCGGCGGGTACCGATGAAACGGCGTGGGTGCAGACCAGTTACCTGATCGCCGAGATCGTGGTCATTCCGTTGTCGGGCTGGCTGTCGCGAGTGATGTCCACGCGCTGGCTGTTCTGCACGTCAGCAGTGGGTTTCACCCTCGCCAGTCTGCTGTGCGGCGCGGCCTGGAATATTCAAAACATGATTGTGTTTCGGGCGCTGCAAGGGTTCCTTGGGGGCTCGATGATCCCGATGGTGTTTACCTCGGCGTTCATGTTTTTCACCGGCAAACAGAAGGTCATCGCTGCAGCGACCATCGGTGCCATCGCCTCCCTGGCGCCGACCCTTGGCCCGGTTATCGGTGGCTGGATCACGGACATTTCGTCCTGGCACTGGTTGTTCTACATTAACCTGATACCCGGCATTTTCGTCGCGGTGGCCGTGCCGATGCTGGTGCGCATCGACGAGCCGGACCTGTCGCTGCTCAAGGGGGCGGATTACCTGAGCATGGTGTTCATGGCGCTGTTTCTCGGCTGCCTGGAATACACCCTGGAAGAAGGCCCGCGCTGGAACTGGTTCAGCGACAGCACGATCCTGACCACGGCCTGGATCTCCGGGCTGGCGGCGGTCGCCTTCATCGGTCGCACCCTAAGGGTGTCCAACCCCATCGTCGATTTGCGCGCCCTGAAAGAGCGTAATTTCGCGCTCGGTTGTTTCTTCTCATTCATAACCGGCATAGGCCTGTTTGCGACGATTTACCTGACACCTCTGTTTTTGGGCCGGGTGCGCGGCTACAGCGCGCTGGACATCGGTCTGGCGGTTTTTTCCACCGGTGTGTTCCAGATCATGGCGATTCCGCTGTATGCCTTTCTGGCCAATCGCGTCGACTTGCGCTGGATCATGATGGCCGGCCTGGCGCTGTTCGCAGTGTCCATGTGGGACTTCTCGCCCATCACCCACGATTGGGGGGCTCATGAACTGATGTTGCCGCAAGCACTGCGTGGCATTGCCCAACAACTGGCAGTGCCACCCGCCGTGACCCTGACCTTGGGCGGCCTGGCCCTGTCGCGGCTCAAACAAGCCTCCGGCCTGTTCAACCTGATGCGTAACCTCGGCGGCGCCATCGGCATCGCTGCCTGCGCCACGATTTTGAATGACCGCACCAACCTGCACTTCACTCGTTTGGCCGAGCATCTGAACAGCAGCAACGAAGCGATGAACCAATGGCTGAGCCAGGTCGGCGACAACCTTGCAACCCTGGGCCAGACCGGCAGCGAAGGCACCACGGCGGCCCTGCACCAACTGTGGTTGCTGACGTTCCGCGAAGCCCAGACACAAACCTACTCCGACGCGTTTCTGGCGATCATGGTGTGTTTCATCGTCGCGACCGCAATGGTGCCACTGATGCACAAGGTCGTGCCGCCCGCCTCGCCTTCTCCTGATGCTCATTGAGGCCGTCATCGGGGTTGCATCAGGTGCACATAGTCGCCTTACGCCTTGGGCGAAAGGTCGGCCATGCCCTTAAGCAACTCGATGGGCAACGGGAAGACAATCGTCGAGGTGCGGTCGTTGGCAATCACACTCAGGGTCTGCATATAGCGCAACTGCATGGCGCCGGGTTGCCGACCCAGCACTTCAGCGGCTTCTGCCAATTTCTCCGAAGCCTGCAGTTCGCCTTCGGCATGGATTACCTTGGCCCGACGCTCACGTTCAGCTTCAGCCTGTTTGGCGATGGCACGAATCATCGACTCGTTGAGGTCGACGTGTTTAATCTCGACGTTCGCCACCTTGATCCCCCAGGAATCGGTCTGTGCGTCGAGCACTTTCTGAACATCGACATTGAGCCGCTCACGCTCGGCCAGCAGCTCATCCAGCTCGTGCTTGCCCAGCACGGCCCGCAATGTGGTCTGCGCCAGCTGGCTGGTCGCCATGAGAAAATCTTCGACCTGGATGATCGCCCGTTGCGGATCAAGCACCCGAAAGTACAGCACTGCGTTGACCTTCACCGAGACGTTGTCCCGGGTGATCACATCCTGCGGCGGCACATCCAGCACGACCGTACGCAGATCGACCCGCACCATCTGTTGAACCATCGGAATCAGCAGGATCAAGCCCGGCCCCTTGACCTGCCAGAACCGCCCCAGCTGAAACACCACCCCTCGCTCATACTCACGCAGGATACGAAAGGTAGACAACGCCAGCAGTACCAACAGCAACACCAGCGCGCCAAAACCCAGTTGCACAAACATGATCAGTCTCCTTGTTAAGGCGTATCCGGCACCACCGCGACCTCCAGCAGCAGGCCACGACGCGCCACTACCCGGACCCGTTGACCGGGCCGTAACGGTGTTTGACTCAACACCTGCCAGTTTTCACCTTGCAGTTGCACCCAACCACCCAAGGGGTCATCCGCCTGCAATGCGGTTATCGTGACCATGCTGCCGACCAGACCCGCGTCACCGCTGACAACCTGGCGCTGCCGGGCCTTGAGCGCTACCCCGACCAGACCGATGAGGCACAGGGCGCTGACCGCTGCCATCGCGATGATCAGCGGCAGCGCCACCGAAAATCCGGGAGCCTGGGTGTCCATCAACATCGTCGCGCCGCCGATAAAAGCGACAATGCCGCCAAAACCGATCACCCCGAAACTCGGCAGAAACGCCTCGGCCACCATCAGCGCCATGCCCAGCATGATCAGACCGACACCGGCATAACTGACAGGCAACAATTGCAAGGCATACATCGCCAGCAACAAACAAATGCTACCGATGACACCTCCAGCTGCCGAGCCGGGGTTAAAAAATTCGAAAATCAGACCGAACACGCCGATCATCATCAGCACCAGCGCCACATTGGGATTGGTGATGACCGCCAGAGCACGAATGCGCCAGTCCGGATCGTCGTGAATCACCGTCGCATTTGCGGTATGCAACTGCACACTCTGGCCTCCCACGTTCAGGACTTTGCCGTCCAGTTGCCCGAGCAGATCGCTCAAATCCTTGGCCCGGTACTCAATGACGCCAAGTTTCGCGGCTTCAGAATCAGTCAGGCTGACAGCGTCACGTACCGCCTGCTCGGCCCATTCGGCGTTACGCCCGCGCAATTGAGCCAGCCCACGTAAAAAGGCTGACGCATCGCTGATTTGCTTGCGCGTCTCGGTGTCGATTGCAGGAGACCCTGACGGCTCTGGCTGTACGCCAAGCTGAATAGGTGTGGCGGCGCCCAGATGGGTGCCCGGTGCCATGGCCGCGATATGGCTGGCGTAGAGGATATACGTGCCGGCACTCGCCGCACGGGCGCCGCTGGGCCACACATAACTGACCACCGGCACCGGGCTGGCGAGAATGGCTTGCACCATCACCCGCATCGAGCTTTGCAGCCCGCCAGGGGTATCGATGGTGAGCACCACTAACTGCGCCTGCTCGTCCGCGGCCCGGGCCAAGCCATTAACCACGTACTCGGCGCTGGCCGGGCCGATCACGTCGTCCACCGCCAGCACCCTGACCGAACCGTCTGCAGCAGTCGCCCCCACGGACACCCCGAGCAGCCACATCAACAGCACTGTTTTGCGCCACCAGCGACTGCTCACAGAAACCTCCCGAACGTGTCTCGCCGACTGTCACCTGTCATTTTAGTTGACGCCAGCCCCGGACGGATGGGTTTAAGGGGTGGTGCTCACCAGCGCATGCGCACGCCAAGGTTACCGATCAAGCCAAAGGCGTTCTCGGCATCGCTGCTGAAGTCGGCGCTGACAAACAGACTGACGGTCGGCGAGACTTTGGCCAACAGACCCAGGCCCAGTTCTACCGTCGATGAGTTGCGGCTACTGCTGATCTTGTCGACCTGACCCAGGGTAAGCGTCTCCCCGCTGGAATACGTGCGCCAAAGGTTGGTGCGCACGTAGGGTTCGACCGGTAGGCCACGGACCTGGTAGCTCCCGGTGAGGCGTGCACCGACACGACCGCTCCATGACGTCTGCTGATCATAGGGGGCGCTGACCGCCGCCGTGCTCTGACTGCCCAGGGACGCACGCTGGTTGATTAACTGTGCCTGGGGTTCAATGATCCAGTTTTCGCCGATACCGATTGGAAAACCGCCCTCCACCGACAACGTCACGGCGTTGCCTTCGGCGGCTCGCCAGTCGCCTTGTTCCGAGCGTGCCTGACCGTTCAGGCGTGACCCCATCGCGACCAGATTCACATGCCAGCCTTGCGCTGCGGTCAGGCTCCAGTAGGCCCCCAGGCTTTGACTTTGCAGGTTCACGGCATTGGCTGCCGGGGTTGCCACAAAGCCAGCGGTATTGCTCGGCAGAGTACTGGGTCCGACAAACAGGCCCGCGCGCTGGGTGTCCCCGCGAGTGTTTTGCGCGGCATAAAGCGCAGGGCCGATTTGAGCGTTTCCGGGGCCGGCAGCAGCGAGATTCCCTGCCAATCGAACAGGGTCAAGGGGTAGCAAAAAGAGAATCGGAATGTCCCCGCGGGACCAGGAAATCGCTGCATCCTCTGGCGGCGATGCCTGAATTTCCAGGGCGGAGCACAGAAGAATTGAAGTCGAAACAGCGCACACCGCCGATTTGATTTCCTGGTGGGTCATGGAAGTTTTCATTGAGAATTCCTTGCTGTCGCATAAGTACTCGCTCTGGCGTCTCTCCTACCCCGAATGAGGGGCGACCGAAATCATTGAGGCAAGCCCCGACGACCTGCGCTGGCAGGTATTCGAGGCTTGCCTCCGATGGTATTACCGGGGGTAGTTAGTCATAGCTAAGGAGAGGTATGGGGGAGTGTCAAGAAAGTGGACAACATGCTTTTGAATGAATTTGCGATGAACAAATACCTGATAGTTAACACTTCTTTAAGCGCTATTCATTATGCCGAATAGCCCCTAAAAATGGCCTGCGATCGCGGGTAGATCGACTAACCTCTATGCCCTGCACGGCCGACCGATTACCCCAGCCTCCAGGTTCCTGGGGCTCTTGAGGTCTGGATCAGTTCGTTCAGCGCCATGGGCCTGGCGAAGTAATAACCCTGAGCCTGACCAGCCCCCATTTCGCGCAGCAGGTCGAGGGTCTCGACGTCTTCCACGCCTTCGGCCACCACTGAGAGGCCGAGTGATTCGGCCATACGCACGATGGCCCGAACAATGGCGCGGCTGCGCGGGCTGGCGGTGAGTTCGAGGATGAATGACTTGTCGATTTTCAGGCCGCTGAAGCGGTACTGGTGCACATAGCTCAGCGACGAGAACCCCGCGCCGAAGTCATCAAGCACCACCGACATACCGTTGTCGGCCAGTTGCTGCATGGTCCGCCGCGCAATGTCCGGTTCGGCCACCAGCGCGCCCTCGGTCAGTTCCAGGCAGATCCGCGACGGTGCAACCCCATGCCGCGCGAGCAGCGTCAGCACTTCATTGGCGAATTCCGGGCGGGTCATGCTGTAGCTGGAGCAGTTCACGTGCACGGCCGGCCAGTGGGCGTGTTCGGGCTGCGCCAGAATGACGACGATACTGGTCAGCATGTACAGGTCGAGCCGTCCGATCAGGCGCAGGCCTTCTACAGCGGGTAGAAACTGGCCCGGGACGATGACCCGACCGTCAGGCTGGTGCCAGCGAATGAGCGCCTCTAGCGCGACCAACTCGCCTGTTCGCACACAGACGATAGGCTGGAAATAGGGCACCAGTTCGTCAGTGCGCTTTAGGGCATTGCGCAGTGCGCCTTCCTGCTCGACTTGGTCCGACACCTCGCGTCGCACTTCTTGATTGAACACGGCATAGCTGTCGCGACCGCCACTCTTGACCCGATACATCGCCATGTCCGCATCGCGCAACAGGTCCGCCGGTTCATGGTGAAACTGACTGTCGGCGCTGACAATACCGATGCTGCAGGAGGAGAACACTTCATGGCCATTGATAAAAAACGGCAGGTCGAACGCCGCCAGAATCCGCTCCGCAATGTCGACCACCGCGTCGAGCGGCGCCTCGGGCGCAAGCACCGCAAACTCGTCGCCGCCAAGCCTCGCCAGCAGGTCGCTGTCACGCAGACAATTGCGCAAACGGTAGGCTGCCTGCATCAGTAGCAGGTCGCCGAAGTGATGGCCCAGGCTGTCGTTGACCAGCTTGAAGCGGTCAAGGTCGATGAACATCACGGCCAGTGGTCGGCCGTCATTGCCAAACTGAGTCCATGCCACATCAAGGCGCTGCTGCAAATAGCCGCGGTTTGGCAGACCGGTCAATGTGTCGTGGGAGTTCTCGTGTTGCAACTTGGCATTGGCGTGGTCGAGCTCGCGGGTGCGATCCTGAACCCTCGCTTCGAGCTTGAGGTTGGCCGCGTGGATCGCTTCGGCAGCGCTGCGGCGCGACAACGCAGTGTCGATATGACGCGACACGAAGGTCAGCAACTCTTGATCGCGCCGGGAATAGCTCACCTCAGGGGTATAGCTCTGCACCGCGAGCACGCCACGCACCATGTCACCATCGAACAGCGGAATTCCCAGCCAGGAATAAGATCGGGTGGACTCATTGATAATTTCGATTTCGCCGAGGCTCTCCAGCCTCAAGGCCTCGTCCCGATCAATCAGACGTGGCCGGCGCTGGCGTATCACATACTCGGTATACCCACGCTGACCACGTCGCGACGATGGTCGCGTCTTCTGTCGCTCATCGACATAGTAAGGAAAAGTGACCTCTGCGGTCGTGTCGTCAAAGAGCGCGATGTAGAAGTTTTTCGCAAACAACAGATCGCCCACGATCCCGTGCAGACGCTGAAAAAGCTCCTCCATGTCGCCGGATTGGCTCGAGAGTTCGGCAATCTGAAACAGCGCGCTTTGGAGGTGCTCAGCACGCTCTCTGTCCGCCACCTCCTGACGCAGCGCATTGTTGAGCTCCGACAGTTCCAGGGTGCGCCGCAACACCGTTTCTTCCAGGTCGGCACGGTGCAGTATCCGGTCGAGCGCCATGGCCACGTGTCGCGCAACAACCAGGAACAGCGCCCGGTCTTCGGCGCTGTAAGCGCGCGAAACGTCATACACCTGCATCGCCAGCATGCCGAACACATCATCCGATGCATTTTTAAGCGGCGCGCCCATCCAGAACTCGGGCCGGTGGCCTACACAAAAGAATCGGCCTTGGGCTTGGGCGGTGCGAATACCGGCGGCATCGATCAGCAGTGGCTGGCCGCTGGTCAGCACCTGCCCGGTCAAGGACAAGTGCGTGGGATCGAGAAATTCGTAGTTCTCGGCTTCCAGTGCGTCGACATCAATGATGTCGACGTAATAGGGGTAGGTAATTTTGCCGCTGCGAGCATCATAGAGCGCGAGGTAAAAATTCTCGGCGTCGATCAGCGTCGCGAGTAAACGGTGAACCCCGACCAGAAAGACCGAACGCTCACGTGTGGAGCTGGCCAGGTAGGTGATTTCATACAGCACGCGCTGGGTAATTTGCGCCCGAGCCAGCGTATCGGTCTGCACCTGAACGCCCAGACGCAGGGCAAAGTCGACCAAGGCAGGATTGGCTGCGTCATCCAATGGCGCCAATAGCCAACCCAGCACACTTTCACCGTTACCCGTTGGCCAACGGTGCAGTTTCCCGGCAACGCAAAAAGCATCGAACGCGTCATTGGCGATACTGGCAGGCCATTGCATCTGCGGATCGCCCTGCCCCACCAGGTGCATTTGCTCACCGGCTCTGTACGCGACCCATGACGTCGTGTGGCTCCAGCTCCGGGCTGCTGCAAACAGCGTTTCAATCGCATCCCTGGCACTGCCCGAGCTGCCGATAGTTTGAGAGGCGACATCGCCGCAATCACTCGATTGCCCCAAGGTGTCGGTCAAAGGCCGGAAACTCATCAGCGCTCCATGAGCCAGAAACTGGCGGTACACATCTTAGTTGTAGTAATCGATGTGCTAACAATCCTTTTTTTTAAAGCTTATCGTGCTGTATATCAATTGTTTTATACGCGTTTGTACGGTCCCTTCCAATAACAACTTAGTTCATCGCGCTTTATCGGCGGATTCCGGCGCGGCCGCACTGCTACGGTACATGAAGACCAAGGCAAGCCCCAGGCAGACCATTGCCAGGATACGGCTGCCCGACAACTCGATGGCGGGGTTACCCAGCCAGCCAAAGTTATCAATCAACATGCCCATGCCCAGTTGGCCGACGATCACCGCTACGGTCGCTACAGCCGTACCCACCCGTGGCACGGCGCCGACCATCACCATCATGTAGATCACCCCGAAAAAGGCACCGCCGAGCTGCCATTTCGGTACATCCAGCACGCTAATGGAATGCGCCGGCTCGAAGAACAGGATAAGCAGTGCGGTGACCACAGCACCCACCACGAAGGTCAGCAAGCTGCTGCGCAATACACCCACAGCCTCTCCGAGACGACCATTGATAGCGGCCTGAATACTTAGAACGGCGCCAGCGGCTACCACCAGAATCAACAATAGAGTCAAGTTCATCATCAACCTCGCGCGATCAGAATAAGTGCCACCAGAATCAGTATCAAAGCCACCCAGCGTTCAACATTGACCCGTTTGCGGGCAGCACCGAACCAGCCGAAATGGTCGATCAACACGCTTTTACCCACTTGGCCGGAAAGAATGGCAATCATGGTCATCGCGATGCCGATGTGGGGCGTCGCCAATGTCAGGACCACCACATACATCGGCCCGAGGAACCCACCCAGCAATTGCCAGCGCGGCAACTCAGACAACGCGGGCCCCTTTTGCGGCCCACTGAGCAGCGTCAGCAAGAACAGAAGGGCTGCACCCACACCGAAGATACTCAGGGTTGCCCACAAGTGCCCGACCTGCACGCCCAATGGACCGAGCAATCCGGCTTCGACCGACAGGCCCATGCCAGCGAGAATCACCAGCGGCAGCAGCAACAGCTTTTTCAGCCGGGCGTGCCGGTCCTGATCTTCAAGTACAGCGTTTTCCAGCGATGTGACGTGCATCAGGTGCGCCTCTACAAAAATCGAGGGGCAAGACCAGGGCCTTGCCGAGGGTGCGAAGTATGGGTTGATCGTCCTTTGCGTAAAATGGGACTATTCACAAAGT
Source organism: Pseudomonas sp. ASL8 (assembly GCF_056680355.1). Classification (NCBI taxonomy): domain Bacteria; kingdom Pseudomonadati; phylum Pseudomonadota; class Gammaproteobacteria; order Pseudomonadales; family Pseudomonadaceae; genus Pseudomonas; species Pseudomonas sp. ASL8. The sequence goes on from NZ_CM155278.1 coordinate 5,225,658, forward strand.
ACTTTTGCGAAACTCGCACAGCAGGATTAATCATGCACGGTTTCAACGAGTTGGGATTCAAGGCGCTGCGCCTGTTCGTGGCCGTGCTTGATCGAGGGAGTTTTTCCGAGGTTGCCCGCCGTGAAGGTGTGGCGCCCTCCTCGATTTCGCGGCAAATCCAGGTGATGGAAAGCGCGCTGCAACAACAACTGTTGTATCGCCATACGCGCGCCGTTACGCCGACAGAGGCGGGTCGATTGCTCGAATACCATGCCCGCCTGGTACTCGCGCAACTGGAGGAAGCCGAGCGGGCCTTGCAGGAGCAGGAAAGTGAACCCAGCGGTCTCGTACGGATCAACGCTCCGGTGGTGTTCGGTCAACGGCATCTGGCGCCTGGGCTGGCCGAGCTGTGTCGCCGCTATCCGAAGTTGCAACTCGACGTGCAGCAGACCGACACATTCGTCGATCCTTTGCAGGAAGGCGCAGACTTGTTGTTCCGCATCGGCGTATTGAATGACTCGAGCATGCAGGCGCGCATCCTCGCCCCGCAACGCTATCGGCTCGCCGCCAGCCCGGCTTACCTGGCACGCCACGGCACACCGCAGCACCCGGATGAGCTGGCCGCGCATCAATGCCTGGCCTACAAAGGCATGACCGGCCAGCAACGCTGGTTCTTTCGCCTTGGCCAGGACAATTGGGTGCCTTACACCGTTAAAGGCCCACTGACCGGCAATCACGCCGAAACCCTGACCCAGGCCGCCGAACTCGGCATGGGCCTGGTCATGTTTCCCTCGTGGCTGATTGGCGAGGCACTGCACAAAGGGACGCTGCACGCGGTACTGACCGAGTTTCAAGTGTCGACCAGCCTCGAACCCCAACAGATCGCGGCCCTGTGGCCGACCAGCCGACGCCTTTCGGTCAAAGTCAGAACAGTGATCGATTTCTTTGTCGAGCGGTTTGGACCGACGCCCTATTGGGACCGTTGAACGATGTGTCTTTCGGATAGCCGTGTGCTTTTACTTCCCCGCAGCTTTTACTTCCCAGCAATAACGACGCAGGGTATTTTCGCACCTTCACGGGCCCATCAATGCGCGGTGGCGTCATTCATTTCGACGCCCACAAGGCGCTGCGCGCAATCAATCAGGAGAGATTAAATGTCTTTTTTCGTTAAGAATGCCGCTGTGTTGATCCTGGCGATGGCGGCCAGTCTGGGCGGGATGAACAGCTACGCGGCGACTGCGCCGACCAAACACAAACCGGCGATGCAGACAGTATCGACACTCGGCGGCAAATTCGAATTCAAACTTCCCGCCAGCTATGTCGCCAACCCATTGCCCGCGGGTGATGAAGCCAGCGGCACTGCGGGTGAAACCGGTACGATGTACGTCAATAAAGCGACGAAGAGCGTGGTCATCGCCGTCGAACACCCACTGCAAGCTGGGGTGAACGCGAAAGACAATGACGCGGATTTTCTCGACGGCGCGGTTGCCGGCTTTCTCAAACAGCAGATCGCAGGCCTTCCTGACTTCAAGCCGCTCGGCGAGAAGAAACTGACCCTCAAAGGTCTAGGCGTGCGCCAGATCGACAGCACCGCCACCATGGGCGGCGGCAGGACCCTCAGCACCACCTTCCTGGCCGGTTCGGGCACTCACATGTCGGTGGTTCAGGTCATATTCCGCGCGGACGACCAGGCTGGGCACGATAAACTGATCAAGCAAATCGTCGGCGGTAAATGAGCTGATGCGCCTGTGAAGCGAGTGAGGCTCAGCGTCCAGGCGTCATTGATTGATCTGCTGCAACCAGCTGTTCAGGTCCACTATTTCGGTCTGACTAATCGTATGGCCAATGCCTGGATAAGCATGAAACTCCGGGGTCAGGGACAGGCTTTTCAGCAGCGTATCTGCGTCGGTTGCACCCACGTAAGGAAGTTTTCGGTCTGCGGTGCCATGACCGATAAAAATAGCCACCTGTTTGAGGGTGTCGGCAGGCTTCAATTCAGCCTTCAACACCGGCAGAATCTTCCCGCTCAACGCCGCGATCCCACGCACGACCTCGGGATCGCGCAGGGCAACTTCGTAGCTCATGATTGCCCCTTGGCTAAAACCAACCAGAAACACCTTGTCAGGCTGGGTGTGGTATTTCCCGGTGGCTTTGGCGATGAAAGCAACGATCTTCCCTGCGCTACTCTTCAGCTCATCCGTCTCGCCATCGTAATCACCCTCGCCCGCCTTTTTGTTGAACCACTGATAGCTGTCTGACTCGACCTCAAACGGTGCCCGCACCGACAGATAGGTGTAGTCGTCAGGCAGTTGATCTTTTATGCCGAACAGGTCCTCTTCATTGCTGCCAGAGCCATGGAGAAAAATTATAAGCGGTTTATTTTTTGAGTCGGGGCCGGCCTGCTCGATGTAATTCAACGGCAGGTCGGTGTGCAGTGTTGTGTCGGCATGGGCAGCCGTCGATGCCAACATAAACAACACGGTCCAACGCTTAATCATTTTCAATGCTCTCGCGGCCCGTCAAAGAGGCGCACTTGGGGCGATATTTGCCGTGGGTCCGTACTCAACTCAATCAACGCAGGAACGCCCGCCTGCCGGGCACGCTGAAACGCATCGGCAAAATCTTCGGTGCGCTCGACCAATTCGCCATAAGCACCAAAGGATCTGGCGAAGGCCACAAAGTCAGGGTTGACCAGGTCGGTCGCCAACACCCGGCCGGGGTACTCGCGTTCCTGGTGCATACGGATGGTCCCCAGCATGGCGTTGTTGACGACGATGACCACCAGCGGTGCGCCGAACTGCATGGCGGTCGCCAACTCCTGTGGGTACATCATGAAGCAGCCGTCGCCGGCAAAGCAGACCACGGTGCGTTCAGGGTTGCGTAGTTTGGCGGCAATCGCTGCGGGAAAACCGTACCCCATCGCGCCGTTGGTAGGCGCCAGCTGAGTGCCCGGTTGCCGATAGCGGTAGAAACGATGAACCCAGACGGTGTAGTTACCCGCGCCGTTGCTGATCACGGCGTCGTCGGGCAGTACATCGTTCAAATGTGCAACCACGTGCGCCATGTCCACGCCGACCAGTTGCGGGTGAGCCTGGGGCGGTGTTGAATGCTCCACGTAATCAGCCCGCGCGGTTTCGGTCCAGGACGTCCACGGCTGCTCGGTCAGCGGCTCGAGTTGCGTCAGTGCAGCAGCAAAACCGCGCAGGGACGACACAATCGGCAATCGGGCTTGATACACCCGCCCCAGCTCTTGCGGATCGGGATGCACGTGGACCAGTGGCTGCGTCGGTACCGGGCTTTTGATCAGCGTGTAGCCATTGGACACGGTTTCGCTGAGGCGCGAGCCGATCACCAACAACAGGTCAGTGGTGCATAGGCGCTCGGCAAGCTTGGGCGAGATGCCCAGGCCCAACTGACCGACATAATGCGGATCACGGTTATCGAACAGGTCCTGGCGACGGAACGAAGCCGCCACCGGCAGGTTGTTTACCGTAACGAAATGCTTGATCGCCCGGGAAGCCTCGGCATCCCAACCCGTGCCACCCAACACCACCAAGGGCTTGCGAGCGACACGGAGCAGCTCGCGCAACTCAATCATTGCGGCCGGGTCCGGCGCGGCACAGGCAACGCGCACTGGCGGCGCGTCGATACACAGACCGCTGCCGAACAACACTTCTTCCGGCAGGCTGATCACCACCGGCCCCGGGCGCCCGGAGAGTGCAATGCTGAACGCCTTGGCGACGATTTCCGGAATACGCTCCAGGCTATCGATCTCGGTCACCCATTTCGCCAGGCCGCCGAACATCTGGGTGTAATCGACTTCCTGAAAGGCCTCGCGGCCCTTGAAGCCACTTTCGATCTGGCCGATGAACAGAATCATCGGGGTGGAGTCCTGCTTGGCCGTGTGCACCCCATTGCTCGCATGGGTGGCGCCGGGGCCACGGGTGACAAAACAGATGCCCGGCCGGCCCGTCAGCTTGCCGTAAGCGTCGGCCATGTTCGAAGCGGCGCCTTCATGGCGGGTGACGATGGTGCGGATGGAGTGGGCATCGTGCAGGGCGTCGAGCACCGGCAAATAGCTTTCGCCGGGTACGCAATAGACCGTGTCCACGGCATTGCGCAGCAGCGCTTCTACCAGGATTTTCCCGCCGCTGCGGGGTTCGATGAGTTCAGGCATAGACTTCAAGCTCCTTGTGACGGGTTTCCGGCAGGAACAGGGCGATGAAAAAGCATTCCGGACATCCAAGTGCGGACACTCGACTAACCTCAGCAGAACGGTTGACTCTATAGGGTGATTGGCGCTCATGACAATGATTAGCCGCATCGCGCGAATCCTGATTTCACTGCTGGCATTGGCCGCCGTGTTGTACGTGCTGGCCTGTGTCCTGCTGCTCGTGTTTCAACGCTCGCTTATCTATTTCCCGCAACCTCGCTCCATGAGCAGCCCCTCGACGGTTCTTGAGCTCTCGCAGCCGGATGCAAAGGTGCTGGTCTCGGTCTGGCCACGTGCCAGCCCCAATGCGCTGATTTACTTCGGGGGCAATGCCGAGGATGTTTCTCAGAACCTGTTGCCGTTTTCGCAAGCGTTCCCGGATCAGGCCCTTTATCTGCTTCACTACCGCAGCTTCGGGGGCAGCACCGGTTCGCCCTCCGAGGAGTCAATTAACCGTGACGCCCTCGCCTTGTTCGACAAGGTCCACGCCGTCCACCCCCACGTTGCGATTGTGGGGCGCAGCCTCGGCACGGGCGTCGCCATTCGCCTCGCCAGCGAACGCCCGGCATCGCGACTGATCCTGATTACCCCCTATAACAGCCTCGTGCAACTGGCCCAAAGCAGGATGCCCTTGTTCCCGGTGAAATGGGTTATGCGGGACACGTTTGAATCCTGGCGTTACGCGCCACTCATCACCGTGCCGACACTGCTGATCGCGGCCGGGCAAGACGAAATCATTCCCCGCGCCAGCACGGAACAACTCCACACACACTTCGCCAAAGGTGTGGCCACTCTGCAGGTCATCCCCGGCAAAGACCACAACTCTATCTCCGACAGCCCTCAGTATTTGCAAATGCTGCGAGACGGGCTATGAAGGCCTGGCTGGGCATTTCAGCCGTCTAGAATCAGGCCTTGAGCATCCGCCCAGGTAAATAAGAGCTTTACATACAAACGATAACGATTATCATTGGCGACATGTTTCACATTACGGAATGCGCCCAGTGATCAGGAAGTCACCAGTTTTTGCTCGCCTTGAAAGCGGCGAAAGCGTCTATGGTTTACTCAACTCAGTCCCCTCCCCCCTGCTGTGCGAAATGATTGCCAGCGCCGGTTATCACTTCGTCATTCTCGATATGGAACACCTGCTGCGGTCCGGCGATGAGCTGATGCATTGCATACGTGCTTGCGAATCAGCAGGGATTTCGGCCTGGCTGCGTATCCCGGAAGTCGACGTCAAACTGATTGGCCGTGCGCTGGACGCAGGCGCCGAAGCCATCGTTCTGCCGCGTGTCGAAAGCGCCGACGAAGTCGCCCGCGCCCTGGAAGCGGCGTATTTCCCACCGCTGGGCAAGCGCGGAATCAGCGGCGGTCGCATCACTGGTTTTGGCCATGTGTCATTGCCCGACTACATCGAACTGGCCAACCGCCAAACACCCATCGTACCGATGATCGAAAGCGCCGCCGGGCTTCGAGCGCTGCCCGACATTCTCGCGCTGCCCGGCGTTGGCATGGTGCTAGAAGGCGCGCTCGACCTCGCCCTCGATTTGCAACTGGGCCCTGATCCATTGCACCCGCATGTCTGGCAAGCCCTGCAAGGCATGGCCGATGCCTGCGCCGCCGCAGGCGTTCCATTTTGCGCAAATCCACGTTCGCCCGAACAACATGCCTGGTGGCGTGACCGGGGGATTCGCAGCTTTCTCGCTGGCGAAGACCGCGGCCTGCTGCACAACGCGTTGAAAGCGCGCTTGAACAGCCTTCAATTTCCCAACTGAGCCTGAACGAAGTCCAGATGAAAACAACAAACTATCTGTTTGCGTTTCCCTTCAGCCTGCTCTCCCTGAGCATCTGCCAAACCGTACTGGCCGACGACCAGCCTGCCGATTACTCGCTCGCCCCCATGGTGATCAAGGGTGACGTGCTCGGTACCGCCAGCGATCCGGAAGTGCGGACCTACTCCGGTAGCCGCAGCGTGATCGACGCCGCCGACTTGCGCAAAGGCAGTGTCCGCGGGATTGACGATGCCTTGCAGCGCGTGCCCGGGGTCAAAATTTTCGATGAGACCGGCACGGGTGCCTTGCCGCAGATTTCCGTGCGCGGTCTATACGAGAGCCGGAGCGGACGCATTCAGGCCTTGTCCGATGGTATTCCTCTGGCGTTGGCACCTTATGGCCAGACGGGGCTGTCACTGTTTCCGATGACCCTGGCAACGATTGATCGCGTCGACATTGTGCGCGGCGGCGCAGCGGTGCAGTACGGCCCGAACAACGTCGGCGGCGTGATCAACTTCATCAGCGCGCCGATCCCCCATGAAATGCAGACCACTATTCAGGAGCGCACCACCTTCGCTGCCGGTGGTCGCCAGCTGTTCGACACCTACCTGGGGACCGGTGGCTACCTGACCGACAACTTCGGCCTGCAACTGGACGTCAATACCGTTCAGGGCGAGTACGGCCGCGAGCACTCCGACACCGACATCCAGAACTACCGTCTGCGGGGTCAATGGAACATCGATGATGACCGCTCACTGAGTTTTGGCGTGCAGCACTACAAGGCCGATATGGACCTGGCCGGCGCCCTGAGCGTCAAGGACTACAAGAACGATCCGCGCCAGTCGACCCGGCCACTGGACCGATTCGAAGGCGATACGGACCGGGTCTGGGGCACTTACACGCAACAGCTTGGCGCCATGGGTCCTTTCGATTCAGTCGAGTTCAGCTGGACCAACTTCGCCCACAAAAGCTACCGCAACTTCGTCGTTGGCCTGCCATTCACCCCGGACGGTACCGCCGTGACCCAGCAGGACGGTCCGCGTGACTTCAAAGTATGGGGCAGCGAACCGCGCCTGAGCATGAGCATCGACGGTGATAAGGTGGGGCAAACCTGGGTGCTGGGTGCCCGCTACGTCAAGGAAGACATCGATTACCGGGTTGATCGCGAAGCCCTCAGCACTGGCGTGACCAGCGTCTTCCGTGACTGGCATTTCAACGACGAAGCCAAAGCCGCCTACCTGAGCAACGCCATCAGCCTGTTCGACCGACGCCTGACCATCACCCCGGGCATTCGCTACGAAAACGCGCGAATGGACTACAGCGACGGGATCACCGGCTTCCAGCACAGCAACCTGGCCGAAGAATGGTTGCCCGGCCTGACCGTCGGTTTCCAGGCGAACGACGATTGGTTCGTGTATGCCAACGCCCAGCGCTCGTTGCGTCCACCGCAGATCACCCAAATCGTCAAAGAAGGCGACGTGGGCGCGGAAATCGCCTGGAACTATGAGACCGGCGTGCGTTACACACCGTGGGACGGCCTGCGCGTCGACGTCGGTTTGTACCGCATCGACTTCGACGACCAGATCGAATACAACGCCACTACCGACCGCTACGTGAACCTGGGCAGCACTCGCCATCAGGGTATCGAGACTGAACTGTTCTGGACCCCGTCGGCGGTCCCTGATCTGGACCTGCATGCCAGCTATGCCTACCTCGATGCCAAGCAGCGCACGGGTCAATACAAAGACAACGAAGTACCTTTCGCGTCCAAACATCAGTTCAACGCCGAAGGTCGTTATCACTTCGCCCAGCACTGGACCTACAGCCTCGACGGCCTTTACGTCAGCAGCGCCTACACGGATGCCGCCAACAGTGGCGATGAAAATGCCAGTGCGTCGGTTGGCAGGCTACCGGCCTATTGGGTCTTCAACACAGCCCTGGAACGCGAATTCAAGCTTGACGACAAAAGCGTGCTGACCGCTTCAGCCGGTATCAGCAACCTGTTCAACCGCGAATACTATTTCCGCGGTATCGACACCAGCCCATGGGGTCGCCAGCCGGCCCCAGAGCGCGCCCTCACCCTCGGCGCAAACTACCGCTTCTAACTGCGCACCCGCGCCCCTGTAAAACCAGTCGCCCAACCTTCTCGGGACGGGCGACTGCTGCCCCCAGGAAACTCGCCATGCACCGTCCTCTCGTCATCCTCAGCCATGTCACCCACGCCGCCGTTACCGAAGGTTTCCTGCCCGCCGCCCGCAAGCGCGGACTGTCAGTGGTGCTGATCAGCGACCATGCCCAAGAGCATCGGCGCCTGCTCGCCACGTCCGACTTTCCCGCACAGGACTTACTGATCCTCGAGTGCGACGTGTTCAATCCTCTGGCCGTGATTGAACTGATCAACGCTCATGGCCTGCGCCCCGCCGCCGTGTTTTCCAACAGCGATCACCTGCAAACCGCCACCGCAGTGGTGGCAGAAACGTTCGACTGTCCCGGCAAGGATTGGCGGCTGTGCTATGCAGCAAAAAACAAGGCGGCCATGCGCGAACGGTTACAGCGCATGGGCCTGCCCGGCCCGTGGTTCCAGGTGCTGACTGCCGGCAGCGTGCTGCCCGAAGAGGCCCCGTTCCCGCTGGTGGTAAAACCACGCGAAGGGGTCGCCAGCCTGGACGTCCGCCTGTGTCACAGCACCCGAGAACTGGCGGATTACTGCACGCAGTTCTGGCAACAACAACCCGGTCGCGCGCTGTTGCTGGAGGCCTACATGGAAGGCCCATTGTTTACCCTCGAGACACTCGGCGACGGTCAGCGGTTGCAAGCCATCGGCGGTTTTGATGTCAGCCTGTCGCCACCCCCGCACTTCGTCGAACTCGCTGCGCGCTGGAACGGCTCATTGAGCGCTAAGCATCGGGCGGGAGCACTGGCTCAGGTCGCTGCTTTCGGCATCAATTTCGGCGTGTGCCACAGCGAATTCATTCTCACCGCCGAAGGACCGGTGCTGGTGGAAATCAACTACCGCAGCATCGGCGACGGCCGCGAGTTCCTTCTCGACCGCCTGCTGCCCCAAGGCTGGTTCGACCGCATCCTTGCCGTGCACCTTGGTGAGCCACTGGTAGATGCCCAGCCCGGCCTGGCCGAAGCGCTGGTGCATTACCTGGTCGCCGACACACCTGGCCGCTTGCAGCAGGCTTCCAGCAGTTTTCGCTACGAGCAGGACAATCACTGGAGCGACTACCGTGCGCTGCGCGAGATTGGCGACGACATTCACGTGAGTCACTCGAACAAGGATTATCTGGGCGTGCTGCGCCTGATCGCCCCGGATACCGCCAGCCTGGACGCACGTTTTGCCGCCACATTGGCCGATCTGCGCTGGGTGATGGCATGAACGTTGTGGCGCAGGATGCCGATCACGCGGCCATCAGCCAACGCATCATCGATTGCTGCCTGCGCGAAGATATTCGCGGGCTGCTCAGCCAAGGCATCGTCCAGCACCTGCCCACCGAATTGCACGACCACTGGCCCGGAACGGTCAGCCCGTACTGGCTGCGCATAGCCCACCTGGACGCCGATGAACTCTGGTTGCCGGTACACCAAGGCGGCCCTTTACAGGCCTGGAGCACGTCCAGCCATGCCTGGCTCTGCGATCAAAACGGACACGTCTTCATCGAGCACGGTTACGCACGCTGGCTCGAGCATTTGAGCAACGGCCTGGACGACGCCAGCCTTGAGCTGTTTGCCGCGTACCGCAAAGAGGCTGACTGCGCGGTGCACCATCGCGCGCTATGTCATGCGGCCTATCAAGAACACGCGACTGAACTGAGCGGCATCCTCGGTAAACCCGCCTGGGACCAACGCCTGATAGGGATAGACCGACTGGCCAGTTACCTGGACCATCCGTACTACCCAACCGCTCGCGCTAAAAGTGGCTTCGACAGCACGGCCCTCAAGCGCTATGCCCCGGAATTCGCCCCGCGCTTCAAACTCAACTGGCTGGCTGTGCCGAACGCGGCCCTGACGTTGAGCAGTTCGCCGCCCAAACATTGGCCGAGCTTTGTCGAACTGGGTTTGAAGCAGAGCCTCGAAACCAGCCATACCCTGCTGCCGGTGCATCCGCTGACGTGGCTGGAGTTGGATACGTATGGGTTACCCGAAGGCACGATCAAGGCACCGCACAGCGCTATGGACGTTGAGCCAACCCTGTCGGTGCGTACCGTGATGTGCGTCGAGCGACCGCACTGGCACATCAAACTGCCATTGCTGGTGACCACCCTGGGCGCCCGCAACCTGCGCCTGATCAAGCCCAGCACGCTGTATGACGGTCATTGGTTTCAGACCACGCTGCAAGCACTGGCCAAACGAGATCCTCAGCTGGGCATGCGCTATCTGCACGTTGATGAGGAACATGGCGGGCATGCCGATGAAAGCCGCCACCTGGTCTATATTGCGCGTCACTACCCCGGCGAACTGGGCATCGCAACGCTGGTGCCCGTCGCTGCCCTCGCCAGCCCGCTGCCCGATGGTCGACTGTTCGTCGAGCAACTGATCGAGCGCTTCTACCAAGGCTCGCTGCAACGCTGGCTCGACGATTATCTGGACCTGCTGCTGCACGTACACCTGCGCCTGTGGCTGGGTTATGGCATCGCGCTGGAAGCCAATCAGCAGAACGCCGTGCTGATCTTCGAAGCTGATCGCCCATTGCGCCTGCTGATGAAAGATAACGACGCCGCACGCCTCTGGCCCAAGCGTTTCGCCGCAGCCTGCCCCGACCTTGCACAGCGTCCTGCAGACTTGCGTGACGAGCGCATCCGCGTCGACGATGCCCAGCCACTGGCCGAGATGTTCTGCACCATCACCTTGCAACTGAATATCGTCGCGGTGCTGGAAGCGATCATTGCCGCCGACCTGGCACCCCGCGAGCCGCTCTACGCCACCTTGCGCCAGCGCCTGATCAATTGCATTGAGCAGTTGGAGGGCAAAGGCCTGGACTGCACTGAAGCCAGACGCGTGTTGCTGGACAGCCCGAAATTGCCGGTGAAATACCTGCTCAGTGCCGGCAGCCTGTTCAGCAAAAACCACTCAGGCGCCCAGGACATCAACAAGTTCTATGGCTACAGCGCGGCAAACTTCCTGCTGGAGGCGCACCCGTGCAACGCAGACTGATCGCCAGTGTATTGCTTGGCCACTATTTATCGGCCTTCACCGCCCTCGGCATTCCGTTGTACCTGCCACGCATCCTCGCCGATCTGGCGCCGGATGCGCCGGGCTGGAGCATCGGCGTGTTGTTTGTCCTGCCGACCCTGTGCACCGCTCTGGCGGCGCCGCTCTGGGGTCGCTGGGCGGACAGACGGGGCTGTCGCCTGTCCTTGTTGCGTGCCCATGCCGGACTGTTTACGGGCTTTCTCCTGGCCGGGTTCAGTACCAACCTGCCGATGTTCGTGCTGGCCTTGATCATTCAGGGCACTTTTGGCGGGGCGATGGCCGCATCCAATGCCTACCTGGCGACCCAGTTCAAGGACGGCGACCTGTCGCGGGCGCTGAACTGGACCCAATATTCGGCACGTCTGGCCATGATCAGCGGCCCCATTCTGCTCGGTCTTATGACGGCGCAAGGGTTGGGACTGGAGCTGTATCGCTACCTGGCCTGGTTGCCGTTACTGGCGTTCGTGATGATCCTGCCGTTGCCCGCCGATACCCCACGCCATCAGGCGAATGCGAGCAAAGCTGAGGGTCCACTCAGCCAACTGCCGACCGACATGCCACGCCTGTTACTGGTGCAGTTTCTGTTCAGCTTCGCCATGGTCGTCACCTTCCCTTATTTCGTCCCTTACGGCGAAGCACTGGGCATTGGCAACGACGCGCTGATCGGCGTGCTCTACAGCCTGCCGCATCTGGTCTACCTCATCGCCCTGCCTTGGGTCCAACGGCACGCCAGCAACCTGCTGCTACCCGGCCTTGGGCTGCTGGCCGTCAGCAATGCCCTGCAGTTCTGGAGTACCCAGGCCGAACCGTTATTTGCCCTGCGCCTGCTCAGCGGTGCCGGGATGTTGCTGGGCTTTGTCGGCTTGCATCGCTGCCTGAGCCAACGCAGCCGCCAAGGCAGTGCCGGGCGCCTGTTTGGCTGGTTCGATGCCAGCGGTAAATGGGCCGGCACAGCTGCCGGCGTGACCGCCGGGCTGGTCAGTCAGACTTGCGGCATCGCCTCACCTTTCCTCGTTGCCTGTCTGGCCGCCGTTGCTGCGATGGCCTTGGCACGCCCCCTACTCATGACCTCGCGGGAGATACCAGCATGAACCTTGCTCTGACCACCGCTTCCCTGCATGAACGTGCCCTTGATGGTGAAGCCCAACGGCACGCCATCGAATCCCTGCTTAATTGTTATCTGCGTGAATACGCCCTGCCACGCGACGAGGCGAGCCTGGACTATCGCGCTCAGGATCTGCCCATGAGCCTGCGTCAACTCAATGGCCAGTGCATCAGCATCCGGCTGCCCAGCGGGCGACTGGTGGTGCGGGTCGACCGCGCAAGCCTGCTCGGTCGTTGCCGCTTTGTCAGCGCCCCCTATTTCAAGGGCAATGGGCACAGCTGGCACCCGTTGAGCGCGACCGAACTGGCGCGTCTGCTGTGCGTGCCGTTGAGTCGACCGGACCGTGTGGGCGAGATGTTGCAGCAGGTCGATAACAGCCTGCAGATCACCCAGACCTTTCTCCGTCATGCCCGCGCCGATCGTGATCAACCGACTGACAGCCTGCTGGCCTCGGAACAGCATCAGATTTGGGGCCATGCCCTGCACCCAACCCCCAAGAGCCGCGAAGGCATCTCGCAAAAAGACCTGTTGGCCTGCTCGCCGGAAGTCGGCGCTTGCTTCGAACTGCACTGGTTCCGTGTCGATCCGGCGCTGATCCAGCATCAGGGCGACGACCCCCGAGATACCCTGCATCAGCTATGTGGTCGAAACGACCTGTACCCTTGCCACCCGTGGGAAGTCGAGCGGATTCTGGCCGACCCTCTGGTCCGTCGCGCACAACAGCGTGGCCTGCTGGAGTACCTCGGCCCTCAAGGTCTGGCGCTGTACCCGACGTCGTCGGTACGCACCCTTTATCACCCCGAGCTAGCCTATTTCCTGAAATTTTCGATGCATGTGCGCCTGACCAATTGCGTGCGCAAAAACGCCTGGTACGAACTGGACAGCGCGGTCGCCCTGACCCGCTTGCTCGCGCCGGTGATGGCCGAGCTGTCCCACGCACTTCCGGATTTTCTGCTGATGCCGGAACCGGCCGCCAGCACCCTGGACCTGAGCAGTCTTGGTACCCTGGAACAGGCCCGAGAAGTCACCGAATGCTTCGGCATCCTCTATCGCCAGAACCTGGATGAGGCCACCCGCGAGCGCTACCAACCGCAAGTGGCCATGGCGTTATTCACCTGGGATCTGCAAGGCCGCAGTGTTTGTCAGCGCTTGGTGCAGCAATGTGCCGAGCGTCTTGGCCTCGACATGGCCGAGGCGACTCTGCGCTGGCTCGACGGCTATGCCCGTCAATTACTCGGTGGGGTGATGCATTGCCTGTTCCGTCAGGGTGTGGTGCTGGAGCCACACTTGCAGAACACCCTGTTGGGTTTCGACGTCGACGGCTTGCCTTGTCGGGTCTGGATTCGCGACCTGGAGGGCACCAAGCTGGTGGCCAGCCATTGGGCACCAGAACGCCTCGGTGAACTCAACGAGCGCACTCGCGCCTCGCTGTACTACAACGAGGATAAAGCCTGGCAGCGCGTCGCCTACTGCGCGTTGGTGAACAACCTGGGCGAAGCGATCTTCCATTTGGCCAACGCCGATTCAGGGCTGGAAAATCAACTGTGGGCGCATATCGGCACGCTGCTGCAGGCACAACGAGCGGTACTGGATGACCCCGCTCAGTTACGCGAATTGTGTGCAGGGGCTCCGCTGCCCAGCAAGGAAAACTTCATGACCCGGCTGATGATGCGCGCCGACCGCGAAGCAGGCTACACCGCGCTCCCCAGCCCGTTGTTCGCTGCTGGTGCGAGGGCCGGCTCATGAGCTTGCCGACACGCGTCACCCAGGCCATCGACCAATTGCGCGAACAACAGCAAACACCGCTCTGTGCTTACGTCTACGATCTGGTCGCCCTGGAGCAACACGTTCGGCACATGCGTGAAACGCTGCCCGCCAACTGTGAGCTGTTTTATGCCGCCAAGGCCAACCCGGAAGCACCGATCCTCCGCACGCTCGTACCGCTAGTAGACGGCTTCGAGGCCGCGTCCGGTGGCGAGTTGCGCTGGCTGTACGAGCAATGCCCAGGGCATTCGCTGATTTTCGGCGGCCCCGGCAAACTCGACAGTGAGCTGGAAATCGCCATGGACTACCGGATTTCGGCCTTCCATGTCGAGAGCCTGACCGAGTTACGCAATCTGGCGCGCATCGCTTCCAGACGTCGCCAACGGGCGCCGGTCATGCTGCGCCTGAACCTGAAACTGGCCGAGGCACCCGACAGCCGTTTGGTGATGGGCGGCAAACCGACCCCCTTCGGCCTGGACGAAGACGCATTGGACGAAGCGCTGAAGCTGTTGCGTGACGAACCCTGGCTGGAGCTCCAGGGCCTGCATTTTCATGTGTTGTCTCATCAGCTTGATGTGGCCGCTCACCTGAGACTGATCCGCAGCTACTGTCGCACCTTCAGCCAGCTCTGCGCCGAACACGGTCTGCAACTGCCCCTGCTCAACGTCGGGGGCGGCATGGGCATTAATTACCAGGACCCGCAGAACTCATTCGACTGGACGACATTCTGCCAAGGACTCAAGGCATTGATCGCGGAAGAAGGCATGGGCGATACGCGCATTCGCTTCGAGATCGGCCGCTTTATCAGCGCGGCCTGCGGCTACTACCTGATGCAAGTCCTCGACATCAAACGCAGCCATGGTCAGTACTTCGCCATTGGCCGGGGTGGCACCCACCATTTCCGGACACCGGCTGCCCAGGGGCATAACCATCCTTTTGTCGTGATACGGGGCCAGCAACCCGCGCAGTTACAGAATCAACCGGTCACCCTGGTCGGCCAGCTGTGCACGCCCAAAGATGTGCTGGCAAGCCAGCAAACAGTCACTGCCCTGGCGATCGATGACCTACTGGTGTTCACCCTGGCAGGCGCCTATGCCTGGAACATTTCGCACCGGGACTTTCTGATGCATGAACCACCGCAAATGCTGTTTCTAACGACATAAATAGCTGACGACATAAACAGGACAACCTGACCACACAGGCATGCCAGCCACTGTGCATCACGTCGTGGCTGGCACAGGCTCATTCACGAGGGGGTTGGCAGGCAGCTCATCCGGCACTTTGACGAAAATGCTGTACTTCGCGCCTTCCATGGCTTCAAAGGCGATCAACTTTTCCACCAACGCGGTGTTGAGTACCTTGCCCGCGTTAAGCAGGAGCATGCCATTGTCGGCATTGAGGTTGCGTGCAAGCACCATCCCCCCCAACAGTTCGCGGGTGCCAACCACCTTGACCGTAGGATCACCCAAGGTGACATCGCTCAAGTACTCGGCGCACACCTGAACGAAGTCTTCCACCAGCCCTGGGTCATAAAGACGGCCGGCGTACTTACGGATAAACACCAGGGCTTCATCACTGTTCATTTGCCGTTCGAGGATCAACCCGCGCTGCAACTCGATAAAGTCCACGGCCAGTTTCAGCAGGCGCGAACCAAACGGGATGGCTTCGCCTTTGAGGTGGTCGGGGAATCCCGTGCCGTCCCAACGCTCTTGATGGTGAAGAATCAACTGAGCCGCGTCCTGCATCGGCTCCAACGTCATCAACAGCGACTCGCTCTGTTTCGGATAACCGCGATAACGCTCACGATCCGTATGGTGCAGCAGGTCGGCAGGCGCGCCCATCATGCTGTCGCTCCAGCTCAACTTACCGATGTTGTAGAGCGCTGCCGCCATGGCCAGATCGCGGCTACTCGCCTCGTCCATGGGGTGGGACTTGCAGTAGGTGCGAATCAAATCGATGATTTGCCGGTTGGTCTGCTTGCTTTTCGGCAGCCGTTGATTGACTAGCAGGGAGAACACTTCGGTGCTGGTCGCGTAGCTGTGCTTCAACTCGTCATAGGCCAGGTCGAGCATGTCGGCCGTCTGTTGCAGCTCGGACATACGTGCGACAACCCGTTTTTCCAGGGTGGCATTAAGTGCCTGCAACGCCTCATTCTGCTCATGGGCCAGGCGTTCCAGGCGTTGCCGCTCGCGCTCGGAATGCTGATGTTCCAAGGCCTGCCGCAAGGTCAGCTGCAACTCCTCGTCGTTCCAGGGCTTGCTGATATAGCGATGAATCTTTCCTTCATTGATCGCTTTGACGATGGTGTCCAGGTCGGCATAACCCGTCAGCAGGATCCGTGTGGTGCCTGGATAACGCTGATGAATCTCCGCCAACAAGGTAGCGCCATCCATATTTGGCATGCGGGCATCGGTCATCACCAGATCGATAGGCTGGTGGGCCATCAACTCAAGCGCTTTTTCACCGCTTTCGGCAAAAAACAAATCATACGGCTGGCTGCGCAACAGACGGCGCAAACTGTTAAGAATGAATTCTTCATCATCCACCAGCAGCACGCAGGGTTTATAAGCCGAAACAGAAGCGGATTGCTCATCCATAGCGTTACCTGACATCACTCATTTGAGGGCACTTACGGGTTTTTCATGATAAAAACCTCGCTCCCTCGCTTTTTTGGCTAAGGGCAGAGGCATTTTTAACAAACTGATGGCACATTAGCTACGGTTTCTCAGCGAAGCGCCTCGTCGAGGGCTATGCTCCGCAAAATAGTATCCAATGTATACGCAACCGTTGTCGCGCCTTCAGGAAGGGAAATCCGTATGCATATTTTTCATCTGAATGCAGACCTGCCGGGTAGCGTTGAATGAGCAATCCGGCCACTCACGCTAATCGCCGCGTGCTTATCATTGATGACACGCCATCGATTCATCAGGACTTTCGTAAAATTCTCTGCCCGAAACCGGACAGCGAAGAGTCTCTTGATGCAGCGGAGGAAGAGCTCTTCGGCACAGTACAGGTCGCTCGGAAAAATTTCGAGCTCGATTCCGCCTATCAGGGGCAAGAAGCCCTTGAACGGGTCAAGCAAGCGCTGGCAGAAGGTCGGCCCTACGCGCTGGCCTTCATCGACATGCGCATGCCACCCGGCTGGGATGGTCTGGAGACTATTGAGCACCTGTGGAAAGCCGACCCGCAGTTGCAGATCGCACTGTGCACTGCCTACTCCGATTACTCGTGGGAGGCGATGACCGAACGTCTCGAGTTCGGCGACCAACTGCTGGTTCTGAAAAAGCCGTTCGACAGCCTGGAAATCCGCCAGATGGCCAGTGCGCTGACGGTCAAATGGCAAATGGCACAGGATGCCGCGGCAAAAATGCGCAACCTGGAGCAAACCATCGCCGAGCGCGTTCAGGAATTGCTGAAAGTATCCCATCTGCTCCAGTACGATGTGCTGACGGAGCTGCCCAACAGCACGTTGCTGGGTGATCGTTTGACTCAAGCCATTGCCCTGTCCCGCCGCCACGACACGCAATTGGCAGTGATGTTCATTGGCCTGGATCGATTCGAGCGGATCAATAATGCGCTGGGCCATCCCACCGGCGATGAGATGCTTAAACTCGTTGCTCAATGCCTCATCCACACCGTACGCGAGTCCGACTCGGTGTTTCGCTATGGCTCGGATGAATTTGTCCTGGTGCTGTCCGACGTTCATCACCCCCAACAAACCAAAGGCATTGCGGAGAAGTTGTTGGCCGCCATCAAGGTTCCTCGCTATGTCGCCGGTCATGACCTGAGTGTGACCGCGAGCCTGGGCATCAGCATCTTCCCCGGTGACGGTGAAGATGCCGTCACCCTGATCAAAAAAGCCGAAACCGCCATGCGCAACATCAAGGACAGCGGTCCAGGCGACTTCTGCTTTTTTTCCGACACCATGAACCAGCGTGCCCGCGAGCACCAGTCTATCGAGTCGGGCATTCGACTGGCGTTGGAGCGCAACGAGTTTGTCTTGCATTACCAACCGAAGTTGAACCTGGAAACCGGCAAAATAGTCGGCGCCGAGGCGTTGATCCGCTGGCTCAAACCGGGACAAGGTTGGCTTTTCCCATCTGAATTCATCCCGGTCGCCGAAGACAGCGGCCTGATCGTCCCACTGAGCAAATGGGTATTGCGCGAAGCCTGTCGCCAGACCTGCGCGTGGCAAGCAGCCGGATTACCGCCGATTCGTATGTCGGTGAACATTTCTGCCACCGAGTTTCGCCAGAGGGGGTTTCTCGAGGGCATTCGAACCGTACTTGAAGAAACCGGAATGAACCCTGAACTGCTGGAACTGGAAATCACCGAAAGCGTGCTCATGCAAAACGCCGAGTCGACGATCCAGATCCTGCAAGCGATCAAGCACATGGGCATCCGCTTGGCCATCGATGACTTCGGGACGGGCTACTCCAGCCTGAGTTACCTGCGTCGCTTCCCCATCGACGTATTAAAAATCGATCAGTCGTTTGTCCGCGACCTGAGTACCGACAGCAACGACGCGGCGTTGGTCAGCGCCATCATCAGTCTGGGAAGAAGCCTCAAGCTGAACATCATTGCCGAAGGTATCGAAACCCAGGATCAGCTTGATTTCCTCAAAGCCAACCACTGCGAAGAAGGCCAGGGCTATTTCTTCAGCCGAGCGGTAGAGCCATGTGCATTCGCCAGAATATTGAGTGGTGAGCGATTGGAAGCAGCACGACAGGAATAAATCGGACAAGACGAGATCGCTGGCGTATTTAGGGCCGGGGCACCACTACATTTATAGGCAGCCAGGGATTATTGATGCAGTTATATGGATTGCCCGCTGCTTTCGCGTTGCTGCTTGGTGTCTGCGAGTTGGCCGCTGCTACACCACTGGACGAGCCGCTAAAACCGTTACCTGACGTTGTGATACACAATTCCGTGCAGGTCGAACTGGGCCGTCAGTTATTCAACGATACACGCCTGTCAGTCAATAACAGCGTGTCCTGCGCCAGTTGTCATCACCTGGAAAAAGGTGGGGCCGACGACAAGCCTTTCTCCACTGGTTTCAATGGCGCGCCGCTAGGCATCAACACTCCCACCGTGCTCAATGCGAGCCTTAACTTCAAGCAGTTCTGGAATGGTCGGGCCGACTCGCTGGAGGCACAGATCGAAGAGGTGGTCCAAAGCCCTGTCGAGATGGGCAACACCTGGAAAGCCGTGATAGACACCCTCTCCAGAGACCCGGACTATCGCGCCACCTTCGCCAGGTCCTACCCGGACGGGGTCACCGCAGCCAATGCGCAGAATGCGTTGGCAAGCTATGAACGCACCCTGCTGACGCCCAACTCGCGCTTCGACCTCTACCTCAAAGGCAATACCGACATCCTGACGCTTAACGAAAAATACGGCTATCAGCGCTTCAAGCAATACGGCTGCATCGCCTGCCATCAAGGCGTCAACATCGGTGGCAATATGTACCAGAAGTTTGGTGTGATGAGCGACTATTTCAAGGCGCGGGGCAACCCGGCAGAAAGCGACCTGGGACGTTATCTGGTGACCAGGGATGAGGCCGACCGTAACGTCTTCAAAGTGCCGAGCCTGCGCAACGTCGCCCTCACGGCGCCGTACTTTCATGATGGGTCAGCCAGGACGCTCGATGAGGCCGTCAGCGTGATGTTCACGTATCAACTGGGGCGTACGCCTTCGGCGCAGGACAAACTTCTGATCATTGAGTTTCTCAAGACATTGACCGGTGAACTCAAAGGCAAGCCGCTATGAAACTGTCCCATCGATTCAGTTCACTGCTTTTGGGCGTAATGACTCTGGCACTCGCGTCTATTCTGGTGTTCCTCTATATCAGGTCCAGTGTCGATAACACCTCTAACTACATCGCGTCGCGGGATCTGATTGGTCAGATCAAACAGCTGGACGCGCAGTGGGAAACAGAGATCCTCAAGGCAAGAGTTTCCGTCAGTCAAAACTACGACCTGCTGGTAGAGCCGCTGACCGAAATGAACACCCTCTGGAAACAGTTCGATACCATACAGGCCGGGCATGCGCTGCATGCCGATGCGCTGTGGCAAGACAGCCGCAACGCCTATCTGGCTGCCGTCGACGAGAAAACACGGCTGGTTGAAAAATTCAAATCGCATAACGCCGTATTGCGTAACTCACTGGCCTTTCTGCCCATCGCCGAAGACGATATCCAGAATCAGTTCGGCACGCTCAACAAGAACGACCCAGTGCTGCAAGCCACCTCTATGGACATCTATGACCTGCTGCTCGGCAGTCTGGAGTTCTCTCAAATCACCTCTGACGACAAAGCGGCTGACATCCAGGTCGGCCTGAACCGTTTGGGTGCGGACAAAGATCGTTTACCGCAGCCACTCCATCTTCCGCTGGAACTTCTGCTCAAACATGTGGAGCTGATCCTGCACGAGCAACCCGTAGTCAACGATCTGCTGGAGCACATCGGCGTCGTTCCCGTGGCCGCTCGACTGGAGGACATCAATAACATCCTCAATCACAACCAGGAGCAGGCCGTCAAAGTGGGTCAGCAGTACCACCTGTATCTGCTGATTTTCTCGGCATTGATGGTCGTCCTGCTGTTATATCTGACCATCCGGTTGCTGCGCAGCTATGCCGAAATCAACAGTGTCAACAAAGCGCTGCATGCCGCCAACGAAGGCCTTGAGCAACGCGTGGAAGAGCGCACCCGTGAACTGAAAGATACCCAGAGCGAATTGCTCGATACCGCGCGCCTGGCCGGGATGGCGGAAATTGCCACCAATGTGCTGCACAACGTCGGCAATGTGTTGAACAGCGTGAATATCTCTGCCGATCTGCTCACGCGAAAACTGCGCACCAGCAAGTCAATCGGCCTCGGTAAAGCGGTGCAAATGATGAATGAGCACGAGCACGATCTGGGAGACTTCATCACCGTCGACGAGAAGGGAAAACTGTTACCGGGTTATCTGAACCAATTGGTCAAAGCGCTGGGCGCTGAGCAACAGAGCATGACCGACGAGCTGGCGCAGCTGACCAAAAGCGTTGATCACATCAAGGATATCGTCTCCACCCAGCAGTCCTACGCCGGTGCGTCCAGCCTGGCTGAATCCCTGAACATCAGCGACTTGCTTGAAGATGCCCTGCGCATGAACTCGGGCGCATTGACCCGCCACCATGTCACGGTGGTCAAGGACTTCAGCGATGTACCTGCCGTGATGGCCGATAAACATCGGCTGCTGCTGATTCTGATCAACCTGATCAGCAACGCGAAATACGCGATGTCCGACATGGACGACCGCGCTCGAAAAATGACCCTGGGCGTAAAATTCATCGACAATTCCATCTTGCAGATCAGTGTCAAAGACGAAGGTGAAGGCATCGCTCCGGAGAACATGACGCGAATCTTTGCCCACGGTTTTACCACCCGCAAAGACGGCCACGGCTTTGGCCTGCACAGTTGCGCGCTGGCCGCGATCGAGATGAATGGGCATTTGAGTGCCTACAGTGACGGACCCGGCAAAGGTGCGACGTTCACCCTTGAAATGCCCCTGACAATCGCGACGGATAAGCAATGAACAGTCTAACGAACCGCCGTATTCTGCTGATTGACGACACCCCTGCCATTCATGACGACTTTCGCAAAATCCTCCTGCCTCCCGTCGACGACAACTCCGACCTGTACCTGATGGAAGCAGCGCTGTTCGGGCAAACGGCCAAGATCGAGATTCCAGTGTTCGAGCTCGACTCGGCCTACCAGGGCCAGGAAGGTCTGGCCAAGGTGTGCCAGTCACTCAAGGACAATCGCCCCTATGCCTTGGCGTTCGTCGACATGCGCATGCCCCAGGGCTGGGACGGCGTAGAAACCATCGAGCACCTCTGGGAGCAAGACCCGCGCCTGCAGGTGGTGGTCTGCACGGCTTACGCCGACTACTCCTGGGATGAATTACTGGAACGGCTGCATGGCCATGATCGGTTGTTGATTCTGAAAAAGCCTTTCGACAACATTGAAGTCCATCAGTTGGCCAACACCCTGACCGCCAAATGGGAAATGACCGAGCGCGCATCGGTGCAGATGAGCAAGCTTGAGCAATTGGTCGAGCAACGGACCCACGAGTTCAAACAGGCCAGCGAAGCCCTGCAGCGCGAAATCGACGAACGCGAACAGCTGGAAAGCCAGCTGGTGCAATCCGAAAAGCTCGCGTCCCTGGGGCAACTGGCCGCCGGGGTTGCTCACGAAATCAACAACCCCATCGGTTTTATCTCGTCCAACCTCGGCACCCTTGAAGGTTACTTCAGCAAATTGCAGGACATGCTCGACGCCTACCAGCGCTCAGAAGAGGGCATCGCCTCGACCGAGATCCTCGAGCGCTTGAAATCCATGCGCGAGCGTGTGGAACTGGACTTCCTGAGGGAAGATATCCCGCTGCTGATCAAGGAGTCCAAGGAGGGCATCAGCCGCGTCGGAAAAATCGTCAAAGACCTCAAAGATTTCTCCCGCGTCGACTCGAATCAGGAATGGCAATGGGCCAACCTGCAGCAGGGCATCGAATCGACCCTGAACATCGTCGCCAACGAACTCAAATACAAAGCCGACGTCATCAAGGAATACGTCGACCTTCCCGACATCGAATGCCTGCCCTCGCAAATCAACCAGGTAATCATGAACCTTGTGGTCAACGCCGCCCAGGCCATGGGGCCTCAGCGCGGGAAGATCACCCTTCGCAGCGGGATGGAAGCAGAGCACGTCTGGCTCGAAGTGGCTGACACTGGATCAGGAATGGCTTCCGACACCGTGCAGAAAATTTTCGACCCCTTCTTCACCACCAAACCCGTCGGCCAAGGGACAGGGTTGGGCCTGTCCCTCTCCTACGGCATTGTGAAAAAACACGGTGGCGACATTACGGTCAGCAGCGAGCTTGGCGTGGGGACTACGTTTCGGGTTACGTTGCCGGTCAGGCAGCAGCACTCGAACACCTGACACACGGCCCTCGCAGCCAAGCCAGCCGGCATTAGCGCCTAGAACCCGGGGGCGATCTGTCCTTTGTACCGCGTCAGGATGAACTGACGAACCGCGTCGGAGTTAAGGGCTTTGGCCAGCTTCTGAATGCGCGGGTCATTGATGTTGTCAGGACGTGCGACCAGGTATTCGACATACAGACTTTTGCCCTTTTCGACGATCAATGCGCTGTTGGTATCGATCCCGGCCTCGAGCGCGTAATTGGCGAACACAAAGGCCAGGTCCACCTGACTGACTGAACGTGCCAGCAAGGCACCTTCCAGCTCGCGGATTTTCAGTTTTTTCGGGTTGGCGGCGATATCCTTGGGCGTCGACAGGGTGTTGCTCGGGTCCTTCAGCGTAATCAAACCCGACTCGTTGAGCAGCACCAGGGCGCGACCCGCATTCACCGGGTCGTTAGGGATCGATACTGAAGCACCCTCTTTCAGCTCGGCAATGTTTTTGATTTTGGTTGAATACGCGCCGAACGGTTCGATGTGCACGCCCACGACCGGCACCAGATCTGTATGCCGGGTTTTGTTGTACTCATCGAGAAACGGCCGGTACTGGTAGTAATTGGCGTCGATGCGTTTCTCAGCCAGTTGCTGATTCGGCTGGATGAAATCCTGGAAC
The DNA here is from genome assembly GCF_056680355.1 of Pseudomonas sp. ASL8. Lineage (NCBI taxonomy): Bacteria > Pseudomonadati > Pseudomonadota > Gammaproteobacteria > Pseudomonadales > Pseudomonadaceae > Pseudomonas > Pseudomonas sp. ASL8. Next base: position 5,249,312 of record NZ_CM155278.1, read on the forward strand.
ACCTTGATTTCAAGATCCACGCCCTCCTTCGCCAGCTCCGGTTTGATGAACTCAAGGATTTCCGCGTGCGGAACCGGCGTGGCCCCCACAATCAATTTCTCGTTGGCGTGAATGGACAAAGACATCACAGCGGCCAATACGGCGAGTGTTTTTTTCATCGTGTGCTCCTGAAAGGCATAAAGGGAGTGCTGCGTGTGGCACGTGCGGTCGTCATGACCAGTCGTGACGGGGTGGCTTGACGCCGTTGAGTAACCAGTTGCCAATAACGTGATACTTCCAGCGCACCGGGTCGTGCAGGGTATGAACCCGTGCATTGCGCCAGTGGCGATCAAAGTTGTGTTTTTTCAAGGTCGAGCGTGTACCGCCCAGCTCAAACAGTTTGTTGCTGGCTTCAATGGCGATTTCGGTGGTCAGGACCTTGGCCCTGGCAACCGCGACGGAGGCCAATGCAAGGTTGTCTTCGGTGGTCTCACTGCGCGCGGCGTCCAGGGTTTTACCGGCACGTTCGAGCAGCGCTTCGGCGGCTTCCAGCCGAATGTCCAACGCGCCGATTTGCACAATCGTCAGCGGGTCTTCGCTGGCTTTTTCAACGCCGGAATCAATCCAGGGTCGCGCCTGCTCGCGGACAAACACCAGGGTGTCGCGCAAGGCGGCACGAGCAATCCCGGCGTCGATGGCGGCGGTGGTGAGCTGAGCAAAAGGCCCTGCAAGCGTCGGGCTGTCGTAGGAGCGCCAGACCGGGAGCAGATTGAAAGCCGGCACGCGCAGATTGTCTGCCAGCACCGTGCCGCTGGAGGTCGTGCGCTGACCTATGCTGTCCCAGTCATCGACAATCACCAGCCCCGGTGTGCCGCGCTCAACGAACGCCAGCTGACCTCTCTGCTCTTCATCCAGCGCCAGCACCCCCAGCCAATGGGCGTACAACGAACCCGTGCAATAGCCCTTGCGGCCGTTGATCACATGACCATCGCCGTCGTGGCGCACGGTTGCCTGAATGTCCTGAACGTTCTTGCCGCCTGTTTCAGATATCGCGTTAGCAAAGCGATGCCCTTGCAGCGCCAACGCAAAAAAATACGCCTGCTGATCAGGAGAACCTTGCAGCCGAATGTCCTCAAGCAGGCAGTAGTGATTCTGCGGGATCTGCCCCAGAGAAGGGTCAGCCGCCGAGATGATCGCGATGACCTGCGCCAGCACCGCATAAGACACCTGCGCTCCGCCATACGCCCTGGGCACACTGATACCCCACAAGCCGCTGTTGGAATAGATATCGACAATATCGGCAGGCACTTGGCGAGTGCGATCACGCTCGGCATCGTTTTCCAGAAGCAGGGCCGCGACGTGTCCAGCAACAGCCAACGCTTCGGCTTCGTCGCGAATCACATGCGCGGTGGGAGGATTGATGGAGTAGTCGGCAGACAGCGGTAAATGGGACATGGAAGCACTCGACGATCAATAGATGCCAAGGGTGATTGCAGCTTCCGTGCCCAGTCTGAACACCAGCAATTACGGGGGGTTACGAATAAATCGGTGTGCCTGAAAACGACGATTTGCTGATGTGATGTCGGCGTGGCAACAGTTGATCCGGGCTCCTTACCGTGGTGCCCGGATCCTGGGTTGACTCAGGCCTGATCAGGCGATGGGGCGGTCCTGAGCTGGAAGGCTTTCAGGTCGCGGTAGGCGCTGCCAGGGTGTATATCGGGCAGGCGCGGACCGGCGCCGAACAGTTTTTCGCGCAGGGTTCCGGGGGCATATTCAGTCTTGAACACACCGCGCTTCTGCAACTCCGGCACCAGCAAGTCCACGGCGTCGATGAAGGTTTCGTGAGTGACCGCGTAGGCCAGGTTGAAGCCGTCAACATCCGTGTCTTCGACCCACTCCTGAAGCAGATCGGCCACCGTTTCCGGACCGCCGACGAACAGAGGACCAAAACCACCAATGCCCACCCAGTTGGCCAGTTCGTTGGGGGTCCAGATCGTATCCGGCTCGGCGGTAGAGAACGCTTCCACCGCCGATTGAATCGCGTTGGTGTGGACATGCTTGAGCGGTTCGTCCGGTTTGAACTGACTGAAATCAATCCCGGTCCAGCCCGAGATCAGCGCCATCGCACCTTCGTAGCTGACCCAGGTCTTGTATTCCTCGAACTTGGCTTTGGCCTTGGCATCGGTCTCGCCCAGGATCACCGTCTGCAAATTGAAGATCAGGATTTTCTTCGGGTCACGGCCCGCTTCAGCTGCGCGACGACGAATATCGGCCACGGTTTTCTTCAACTGTGCTTTTGACGGCGCGGCGACGAACACGCACTCAGCCTGCTCGGCGGCAAACTGTTTGCCACGGCTCGACGCACCCGCCTGGTACAGCACCGGTGTGCGTTGCGGCGACGGCTCGCAGAGATGGATACCGGGCACCTGAAAATGTTTACCGACGTGCTGAATCTCATGAATTTTGTTTGGGTCACTGAAAATCCGCCGCTCACGGTCACGCAGGACCGCGCCGTCTTCCCAGCTCCCTTCCCAGAGTTTGTAGCAAACCTCGAGGTATTCCTCGGCATAGTCGTAACGCGCATCGTGTTCAGTCTGCGCTTTCTGCCCCAGGTTCTTCGCACCGCTCTCCAGGTACGACGTCACGATATTCCAGCCGGCGCGACCTTTGGTCAGGTGGTCCAGGGTCGACAGGCGTCGAGCGAAAGGATAAGGGTGCTCGAAAGACAACGATGCGGTCAGGCCAAATCCCAAGTGTTCGGTGACCATGGCCATCGGTGGAATCAATTGCAACGGATCGTTCACCGGTACCTGGGCCGCCTGACGGATTGCCGCATCACCGTTTCCGTTGTAAACGTCGTAAATGCCCAGTACGTCGGCGATGAACAGCCCGTCAAACTTGCCGCGTTCAAGGATTTTCGCCAGGTCAGTCCAGTACTCCAGATCTTTGTATTGCCATGAGCGATCACGCGGATGCGCCCACAACCCAGGTGACTGGTGGCCGACACAATTCATATCGAAGGCGTTGAGACGAATTTCACGGGACATTTACAGGGCTCCTACTGCTGAAGGCAAAGCGCAGTCAAAGCGGGGGAATGCAGGAGATAACATGGGCTGACTCCAGAGTGTCGAGGGATATCGGATTTCGTCTCCTCTCTCTGCACAGGCCATGCCGAATAATTTTTATATTATTTTTCAACTAGTTATGTGATTTTACGAAGATTGATCCACCCACAAACTCATCGAATTGTTTAACTGCTGTTGGCTGACCGACAGTAGAGCGACAAAGAATGTGAGCGCCCGTTATTGCTTGAGGGTAGCGCTGAAACTATTGAGCCGACGTCGCCGCGTGTCCTCGCATCGCTGGCGGCGGCGATTTGCTTGACCAGGCGCGGGTCGCCTGAGTATTCGAAAAAGTAGGCGCTGACCTGTTTGTCGCGCTTGATTTGACGTCAGTGACGGGTTTCACCAAGCTACGGCCCTCGAATTGTCCATCTGGAACACATTGCGTGATTAACCCCCGTTTTCACTGGCGCCGGCTTTTACTGTGCGCAGCCCCCCTCATCGCCCTGCTGGCGGGTTGCGATGGCGGCGCCCAAAAGACAGAACCGCCTGCGGCAGCCACCTATGTCAGCGGCAACTGGGACGATCTGCCCGCCGTCAGCGACAGCGACCTGCAGGCCGGTTTCAACGCCTGGTATTCAGCGTGCGCACGACTGGCCAATGATCCCGTCTGGAAAGGCCCGTGCAGCGCAGCCACTCAGGTGCCACCTACCACCGCCGCGATTCGCGACTTTCTCAAGACCCAGCTGCAGGTGTACGCCCTGCGTTCGGCCGACCGCAGCAAGCACGGTCTGATCACCGGTTATTACGAACCGATCTATCGGGGCAGCCTTGAACGTACCGAGGAAACGGCGGTGCCGGTCCACGGCGTTCCCGACGATCTAGTGGTGGTGGCGCTGGACAGCCTCTACCCCGAACTCAAAGGCAAGCGCCTGCGCGGTCGCCTCGAAGGCCGAACACTCAAGCCCTATGACGATGCAGCCACCATTGCCCGCCAAGGTGTGAACGCCCCTGTGCTGGCCTGGCTGAGCGACCCCATGGACCTGCAGTTTCTGCAGATACAGGGGTCCGGCCGCATCCAACTGGATAACGGTCAGCAATTGCGCATTGGTTATGCCGACCAGAACGGCCATCCCTACAAGCCGGTGGGCCGCTGGCTGGTCGAGCAGGGTCAACTCAAAAAAGAAGACGTGACCATGGGCCGGATCCACGACTGGGCCCGTGCCAACCCGGATCGGGTTCCGGAGTTGCTGGCGAGCAACCCCAGCTACGTATTCTTCAGTCGACGACCCGACAGCAATGAAGGCCCGCGTGGCTCTTTGAACGTGCCGCTGACGGCGGGCTACAGCGTGGCGATCGACCGCAAGGTCATCCCCTTGGGAAGCCTGCTCTGGCTCTCCACCACACGCCCCGACGGCAGCGCGGTGGTAAGGCCCGTCGCTGCTCAGGACACGGGGGGCGCCATCGCTGGCGAAGTCCGCGCGGATCTGTTCTGGGGCACCGGCACCGAGGCCGGGGAATTGGCAGGCAACATGAAACAACAAGGCGAGATCTGGCTGCTGTGGCCAAAAGGGGTTGCGTTACCCAACGCGCAATAACGGCCTGACCTGGAGCCCCCATCAGTCCTGTTATCGCACAAGCGCCTGGCGCCCTGAAAAAAGGACAGATTTATTGGTCAAAATAAATCTGTCCCTGTTTTATCAACGCTTTCTCGGACGGAAACTAGTGCTTGCTGACCGCTGCTGCCAGTAGCGGAGCAGCCTGTTCGTCGGTCAGTGCCGGGTGAATCTCCATACTCATGAGGTCACTCCACTCAAGCACCCATTTCTGCATCAGCGCAAGATCACTGGTTTCTGCGACGCCAAAGCCAGTCATGCGCCCTATGGCATGCCAGCGTCCCAGCATGGTTACGCCTGCGGGTGGTACGGCTCCTGTTTTGAGAAAACGTTCAATCGCGCTATTACGGCGTTCGGGACTGATTGACCAACTGACAATGAATAGCATCTGCCACCTCCTGACAGGGATTGGCACCTGTTCTTCTCTTCACGCACCTGGCTGGCGCCGCGACCACGGCCACGCGTCTGTTCCCGGCCCACACCCTGGCAGGCCTGAAACGACTGCTCCCATGGGAAGGAATAGCAGCCTCCCGAACCTTGCGTATGACCGCTGATCCTCTTTCCTTGAACCTACCTCACCCAGCACAAGCGCCAGATATGCTGAGGCAGCGACGAAGAGCAACTGCACATCGCTTAGAGGCGGACTACACTTATTGACCCCGACCACCGCCGAGCAGGTTGTCGCCTGGAGTCGCAACGCCTTGGCCGGTGGCCTTCCTAAATAGGAGGACACGCAATGAACGAGGCCAAACTCAATGAGTTCATGGGCAAGCTGGTTTCCGATATGGGCGGAGCGGCGATGCTCGCTAACATCATCCTCGGCGATGAGCTGGGTCTGTACCGGGCCATGGCTGACAGCCAACCTGTCACCCCCGAAGCACTCGGCAGCAAAACCGGCTGCAACGCGCGCCTGGTGCGTGAATGGCTCAACGCCCACGCGGCGTCCGGCTACATCGAGCACATCGATGGCCAATTCCGTCTGCCAGAGGAACAAGCCATGGCGTTGGCGATTGAGGACTCCCCGGTCTATGTGGCGGGCGGAGCAGTGGTCATCGCGTCGTTGTTCCATGACAAGGACAAGCTGGTCGCCGCCATGCGCGGCGATGGCTCCCTCGCTTGGGGCGATCACCATCCGTGTATGTTCAGCGGTACGGAACGCTTCTTCAGGCCTGGCTATCGGGCGCATCTAGTCGCCGAGTGGTTGCCGGCCCTGGAGGGCGTGGTCGACAAGCTGAAAACCGGTGCCAAGGTGGTGGACATTGGCTGCGGCCATGGCGCGTCGACGGTGATCATGGCGCAGGCCTTCCCGGCATCGCGTTTTGTAGGCATCGACTACCACGCGCCGTCCATCGACATCGCGACGCAACGCGCGCAAGAAGGAGGCGTGGCGGATCGCGTGAGCTTCGCCCAGGGCACAGCCAAGAACTACCCTGGCAACGATTACGACCTGGTCTGCTACTTCGACTGTCTCCACGACATGGGCGACCCGGTAGGTGCTGCCCGGCATGCCTATCAGTCACTCAAGCCTGACGGTACGGTTCTGCTGGTGGAGCCGTACGCCAACGACAAGCTTGACGAGAACATGACCCCCGTGGGACGACTGTTCTACGCCGCATCGACCTTTATCTGCACACCGAACTCGCTGTCTCAGGAGGTCGGCCTTGGTCTGGGCGCACAGGCTGGCGAGGCGCGCTTGCGCAAGGTCTTCACCGAGGCGGGGTTCACCCACTTCCGCCGGGCAGCGGAAACACCGTTTAACCTGATCCTGGAAGCGCGCAAATAATCAGGGCAATTCACCTCGGCATGACGCCGGCTGGATTCAGCGCCATGCCGAGGTATATTGCGCTCAAACTCATCAATGGCAGGAGAGTTCCTGCGTCGTTGAACAGTGCGCGGCTACCCTAGCTGATCAACCATCACCGAGTTGGTATAGATCAAGCTACCGTCACTCGCCCGATGCCCGACCAAATGGAACTGGCCGCGCTGATCACTCAAATAAACGCGCAATTGGCAATCGGACAGGGGGCCGTATCCCTCCGGGAGGATCAAGTCCATCGAGCCCATATCGACATCGACCATGACTTCAGGCTCGTGGGTCTTCTGCAAGTGTTCTTCGGCCTGCTCCAGACGCAAATGAACAGGTCCATTAACGTAAAAATGGATATCCCCTACAGGGGTGGACTTTTGCTCGCCGCTGATTTTGCACCAGCCTTCGATGGTCAGGGCATTCATGACTAAACCTCCTGATGTGAACCATTGGAAACTGTATGGACTCATGACTATTACGACAACGTGCGGATGCTCAAGGTTTCAAAAGAAAAAAACCTCAGGCAGAACCGCAGTGACGGGATCACGCTCGGACTCCTGTGCCGGAAGGGCCATTCGCTCGCTTTGGGTCACGGCTGTGTAAAAATGCGCTCCAGCAATTTCAGTGTCCACGTTCGAATCCGCACAGGCTCCACAAGGAATAAAATAATGGCCCCCGAGCAAGAAAACACGCACCGTACTTCAGACAGCCATCTGCTACCGCGCACGCACATTACCTACGATGTCGAGACAGGTGGCGCGCTTGAAAAAAGAGAACTGCCATTCGTGGTGGGTATCCTTGCAGACTTGTCCGGAAACGGCTCGTTGGTCAAAGCGCCAACACTGGAAAATAGAGCGTTCGTCGACATCGATCGCGATCACTTTGATGCCTTGCTCGGCAGCCTCCAGCCACGCATTACGTTCACCGTCCAAAGCGCGCTCTCGGGTCGAATCGAACCGCTCAATATCGAGCTGACCTTCAACACCTTCAGCGATTTCAGCCCGGAGAAAATCCTGGGCCAGGTTCCTGAGTTGAAGGATCTTTCCAGTGACCAGGTCCATGCCCAACTCAATCTGATTCTCCACAGTAAGCCGCTGCAAGCCCTTGAAGCGTCCTGGCGCGGACTGCACCAACTGGTCATGAATACAGAGACCGGGCCTCTGCTGACGTTGCGCCTGCTTGACGTGACCAAAGAAGAACTGCGCCTTGACCTGGAAAGCGCCGTCGACTTCGACCAAAGCCTGTTGTTCCAGCGAGTATCCGAGCCGCGCGATGGCACCTTGTGTGGCAGTCCGTTCGGTATATTGCTGGGCGACTATGCGTTTGGCCAGGACATGGCTGAGATCCAGATGCTCACGGGACTGTCGAACGTCGCCGCAGCCGTTCATGCGCCCTTCCTCACTGCCGCCAGCCCTGCCATGTTTCATCTTCAGGACTTTGACGACCTGGACCGGCCACGCAAGTTATCCAAGATATTCGAGGGTCCCGAGTCCATTGACTGGCTGACGTTTCGTGACAGCGAGAATTCGCGCTACGTCGCCATGGTGGTGCCGCGCTATCTGGCCCGCCCACCTTACGATGCGCAGAACTGGCCGGTGCCGGGGATGCCGACTTTCACTGAAGACGTGCACGTGAGCGACGTCAGCCTGGCCGATGATCCAAAAGCAGCCACCTACACAGACCCGGACAAGTTTCTCTGGGGAAATGCCGCCTGGCTTCTGGCCCAGCGCATCACTGAAGCGTTCGCCCTGCACCACTGGTGTGCCGCCATTCAGGGCATTGAGGGCGGAGGCGCGGTAAGCGGTCTGCCGGTTTACGCCTTCAACACCCGCCGGGGTGGTTTGGCAGCAGAGTCTGCGACAGAGGTGGGAATCAGCGACGACCGTGAACAGGAACTCGAAAACCTGAGTTTCATCGCCTTGTGTTATCGCGAGAGCGCCAACGCTGCCGTGTTCTTCGGCAGCCAGACCACCAACAGCCCAAAGCGCTACTTCAACGTTGAAACCGATGCCAGCGCCCGCCTCGGCTCGCTGCTGCCGTACATCCTGACAACCTCACGCTTTGCTCATTACATTGAAGCGATCATTCGCAGCAAGATCGGCAGCTTCATGACCCGCGCCAATGTGGAGTCCTACCTTAACAACTGGATTGCCGGGTACGTGCTGCTCGACGACAACGCCACCCAGAAGATAAACGCGCAGTACCCGCTGCGGGAAGCCAAAATCGTTGTCACTGACGTGCCAGGTCAGCCAGGCAGTTATCTCGCGACGGTGTTCCTGCGTCCGCACTTTCAGTTGGAGGAATTGACCGTTTCGATCAGGGTGGTGGTTGAGTTGCCGAAATGAAACGTCCGCCCCTCCTCCTGTCAATCATCCAGCGCCTTGGGTGGCGCGCTGGGTTTACCCGGTTTATCAGGCTTGCCTGTCTTGCCCGTACGGGTTGACGTGGCCTCAGGCGCAGCTGGAGGTGGCGGCGGTGCCGAGGCCTCTTTTTCTTGCATGGGCAGTTGGTCGATGGTGCTGAAAATCTCCTTGGGATCGATGGGGCCTGAGTGTTCGATCTTCTTCTCACCGTCCTTGCCCACCAGAATGACCTTGGCCTGGGCGCTGGCACCCAGCTTGAGTTCGCGGATCAGCGCCATGGTGGTTTGCGCGTCCAGGTCCTTGCCGCTGCGCTGGCCAATGGTGTTGACCACGGTATAGAGCACCATGTTGCGTTCGGCGAAGGCATCGCGGTTGGCAGGCTCTTCCAGCGCTTTCTTCAGGTTAACCAGCGTCGGGTCCACGGCACTGGGAGCAATGATGATCAGCGGGCGGAATCGTCCGCGATCCTGAGCCAAGGGGGCATCGCTGTCGGCAGCCAGCACCGGGCCGACGCTAGCGAACAGCGTGGCAAGGATCAGTGACCGGATGAGCATACGCATCTCCTTTTCAATACCACGCATCGTTCATTGAGAGTTTCATCCGTGCGGTTTCAAGCTCAAAGCCGCATCACGTTGTACTGACCTGAAGCTTAGGTCAGCGTGCTCATCACGCAACCACTCCCTGAAGATGCTTTGGTTTCGATGTCGTTCACCCCCGTCACCGTAAAGCACTGCAATGGTTCTCAAGTGCGGAAAGTTATCCTGGTTCGACCCAACGCCGAAAAGTCGTACCATCGTCCAGCACAACAATGGCAGCTTTTAGCTGTTAGAAAACCCAGAAAAATCAGCCGCGATTCAGGTTATCCCTGGCGGGTAGTCGTTAAAAACGATAGCGTGATGATATCGTAATGCCACCATTCATATTGTTGTTATCATATGATGATAGCTCTGCCCCACGTCTATCTATTGGAGTGCTGTACCTTGCCAGCAACAAACCTCATAGGGCTGCGTCGGTGGATCTGGGGAGCCTTTGCAAAAAGCGCCCTGATACCCCTGCTGTTGGTGGAAACGGTGCTGATTGCCGTGTACTTGCTTACCAACGGTGCCATTCGTGAGGCGCAAATCGATTATCTGCGGGAGAACGCTCTGACCGACTTGCAGTACTCGGCCAAGCATGAGGGACGCATCATTGATGAGCAGCTGACGAATCTGGGCGCTCTTACCGATCTCTACCGCAATCTCACCGCAAAAGCCCTTCAAGATAAACCTGTCGGCACGGCCGAAGCATTGATGCTGACAGTCGATGGCGTTCGTTATAGCCCCAAAGACCTCGGTGCAGCTGCGGTGTTCTACGCTAACGGCACGCCGCCAGCGCGTCAGGATCTGGCGAAAGTGGCTCGACTGGCGAGCCTTGCCCCGCTGATGAAGCAGCTCAAGGAGCGCCAACCGCTTGTTGCTAGTGTGTATTTCAACAGCTGGGACAGCCTCAACTATATCTACCCCTGGTTCAGTACACAGGACCAGTACCCCCATGACATGGTGATCCCCGACTACAACTTCTACTACCTGGCCGATGCGAGCCATAACCCAGCGCGCAAGGTGGTCTGGACCGATGTGTACCTTGATCCGGCGGGACAAGGGTGGATGATGTCGGCCGTTGCCCCCGTCTACCGAGGCGACTTCCTTGAAGGCGTAAGTGGGATGGACATCACGGTGGGGAGCATCCTGCAGCAGATCGAGCAGTTGTCCGTGCCATGGAGTGGCTATGCCATGCTGGTCAGTAATGATCTGCGGATCATGGCCATGCCCAAATCTGGAGAGGCCGATTTTGGGCTCGATGAACTGACCGATCACTCCTACGATGAGGCTATCCGTAGCGAGCTGTTCAAGCCAGAAGACTTCAATCTACGTACTCGTAATGAAACCCGCGAGCTGGCCAAGATCATTGCCGCCCAACCAGAGGGTATTCAATCAATCATTCTTGGTGAGCGGGTGAACTGGGTGGCCTGGACCACCATCAAACAAACGGGCTGGCGCCTGCTGACAGTGGTCGATGAGGCCAATATTTTCAAACAAACCAATGCATTGGCGGGTCGCTACCAGCAGCTTGGTTACTTGATGATTGCCGGTCTGATTGTGTTCTATCTGCTATTTTTTGCTTTTATGTGGATGCGTGCTCTGCGGCTGAGCAGCGAACTGCGCGCGCCCATCACGAAAATTTCTCAGATGATGAGCGAGATCGGCCAAGGGCAGAGGCAGCCCGCGCAAGTCAGTTCGCATATTTACGAGTTGAACGAGATGGCCGGGCATGCAACGGCATTGGGTGAGCAACTGGAGCAAAGCGCGCAGTCGCGAGCAGTCGCCCACCAGCGCCTCGATCTGGTACTTGAGAGCGCTACCGAAGGTCTTTGGGAGCATAGTTTCATCGGCGGTCGTATCACGCTGAGCAGACATTTTTGCCAACGCTTTGGCCTTCCGGATGCCGAACTGAGCCATGAGCAGTTTCTCCAGCGAGTGCATGTCGACGATCAGTTGTCTATCAGACTGGCCTATGAACGGGTACGCGACGGGTACGATGATATTTATAAGTCGGAGTTTCGCTTCTCCGAAGCAACCGGCCGTTATCACTGGCTGCTCAGCCGTGGCCGAGTAGTGGAGCGCGATCCCCGCAACGGGATGGCCAGCCTCATTGCCGGCACCCATGTGGACATTGACGAACTCAAGCAAATCGAAGCCCAACTGCGCGATGCCACCCTGCAAGCGCAGTCCGCAAGCGAGGCCAAATTACGTTTTATTTCCAGCATGAGTCATGAGCTACGAACCCCGCTGAACGCCATTCAGGGGTTTGCTCAGCTGATGACCATGAAGCGTAAGGCCTCGGAGCAGACAGAGGATGCGGACTATCTGGACGAAATCCTGTTGGCTAGCCGACACCTCAATCACTTGGTGGGCGATATTCTTGACTGGTCGAGCATCCAGACTCACCAAGCGCACCTTGACCTGCAAGCAGTGGACATCGGCAGCCTGATGAGCGAATGCGCCGAGTTGACCCGGGGCGAAGCGCAGGAACAGCACTTGCAGTTCCACCTTGTTCTACCGGATGAGCCGCTACGGGTCCGCGCCGACCCGCAACGATTGCGTCAGGTACTGATCAATCTTTTATCCAATGCCATTAAATACAACAGGCCAGAAGGCCATGTGACCCTCAGTTATCAAGTGACTGGCGGCTATGTCCGTTTGATGGTCGAAGATAACGGCCTCGGTATCGATGCGCACCTGCAAGAGAAACTGTTCGAACCCTTCCAGCGCCTGGGCCGTGAAAACACGGCGATCCCGGGCACCGGTATCGGCTTGTCACTGTGCCGCGAATTTGCCCAGCGGATGCAGGGCCGTATGGGCCTCCACAGCGAGCCAGGTATCGGCAGCCGTTTCTGGATCGAATTAGCGCTGCTTGGCCGGGTGGCCCTGCCAGTTGCTGGATCGCGTCCAGAACCGCAACTGACCAAGGTCAACTTACCTCATCTGCTCTATGTAGAAGACGACTCGGCAAGCCAGTTTCTGGTGCGCAAAGCACTAGCCGACTTAGCCCAAGTCCATGTCGTCGGCACTGGCCACCTGGCGTTACAACGAATTATTGACGAGCCGCCAGCCCTTCTGCTGCTCGACTTACATTTACCAGACATGGATGGAGACACACTGTTGAATCAGCTGCGGGCGGACCCAACCACCCGCAACCTCCCGATAGTACTCCTCAGCGCCGCCCCGGATATCGCGCAAGGGCTCGCTCTGGTCTGCCAGGGAACGCTAAGCAAACCGGTGGACCTGGACGAACTACGCGCCCTGGTGCGCGAACTATTATCAGAGGTACCTATTGATGTTATCTGAAGCGATACGCTTTTCCCGCGTAGTGGTTATCGATGATGTCGCCTCCAACCTACGTTTGCTCGAATCCAGTTTGAAAACCTTCGGCCTTGCACACGTCAAAACTTTCAGCGACTCGGCCGCAGGCCTTACCTGGCTGCAGGAGAACTCATGGGACCTCCTGCTACTGGATCTGGATATGCCAACACCCAACGGGTTCGACATTCTGCAGCAATTGGCGCAGCGTGATCGGAGCCGCTCACCCGTGATTATCATCTCGGCCCTGAGCCGCGCCGAAGATCGGCGCAAGGGCCTGGAAATGGGCGCTCAAGACTACATCAGCAAGCCTGTTGATCTGTCCGATCTCGTCCTGCGGGTGCGCAACAGCTTGCAGTTGAGTCTGGCCAGCCAACACCTGCATCAAGAGCGCGACCAGCTCGAAGACCTGGTAAAGGAACGCACAGCGCAGCTAAACCGCAGTTTTCAAGCACTGATCCGCAGCCTGTCGCGGGCCGCAGCCTATAAAGACAACGAGACTGGCAATCATGTGCTGCGCATCGGCGAATCGGCGGCATTGATTGCCACCGCCATGGATCACGCGCCTGAATGGGTAGAACAATTACGTTTGGCTGCGCCCATGCATGATGTCGGCAAGATCGGTATTGCCGACGCGATCCTCAGTAAGCCAGGAGCACTCACCGCCGCAGAACGTGTGGTTATGAATGAACACGCACGTATCGGTTACGAAATCTTGCGTGATGAGCAGGTGTCGCCGCTGACCGAACTGGCCGCCGAAATTGCTTTGTACCACCATGAAAAGTGGGACGGTAGCGGCTACCCGCACGGGCTCAAAGGCACCGCTATTCCTCTGGCAGCGCGCATCGTATCGATCTGTGATGTATATGATGCCCTGCGTTCTCAACGTCCTTACAAACAGGCCTGGACCTCAGAGCGGGCTCAATCCTATATGTGCGAACAATCAGGTCACCACTTTGACCCCGAACTGATAGAGGTATTCAAGGGTCTGTTCGATCAAGTGGATGCATTACAGCAACATTTGGGTGATGAGCCTGCGCCGGTAAAGGCGCAGTTCTAGCCCCCTTTTCTAGTGCGGCAAGCTGGCCCAGTTATCAGCCCAGCTCCTACCCCTTCAGCCAGGATCGTCCTGATGCTAATCAGCAATCAGGACTAAAACCTAGATCCGGAAACTGCCCACCAACTGTTTAAGGCGACCCGCCTGTTGCTCCAGGTCAGAGCAGGCGCGCAACGTTGTCTGAAGGTTTTCCACCCCTTCCTGATTGAGCGTGTTGATCTCGGTGATATCCATATTGATCGCCTCGACAACGGCAGTCTGCTCTTCAGTGGCGGTGGCGACCGACTGGTTCATACCGTCGATTTCGCCAATGCGTTGGTTCACGCTGCTCAAACGCTCCCCCGCAAGGTTGGCGACGACGACGCTTTCCTGACTATGGCGCTGGCTTTCAGCCATCGTGCTGACCGATTCGCGGGCACCGACTTGCAGCTCGTCGATCATTTTCTGCACCTGTTGCGCCGATTCCTGAGTGCGATGAGCCAGGTTGCGGACCTCGTCAGCCACCACCGCAAACCCACGTCCTGCTTCCCCTGCCCGCGCTGCTTCAATGGCAGCATTGAGCGCCAGCAAGTTGGTTTGTTGAGAAATGCTGGTGATCACTTCGAGAATCTGCCCGATGTTCACGGTTTTGCTGTTGAGCGACTCGATATTACTGCTGGAGGCGCTGAGCATCTCGGACAACTGATTCATCGACTGAATGCTTTTATCGACCACCTGCTGACCTTCCCCGGCCAACTGCCGAGCATCACTGGCCTGGCGGGAAGCTTGCGCCGCATTGCGGGCGATCTCCTGCGCTGCGGCGCCCAATTCGTTGATCGCAGCTGCGACGCTGTGGGTACGATTGGCTTGTTCGTCCGAATTGAGCATTGATGAATTGGAGGCGCAGACCACGCGCGTTGCCACCTCGTTGAGGTGATCGGTGGCCGAGGACACTTCGCGGATCGAGCCGTGAATTCGTTCAACGAAGTGGTTGAACGCAGTCCCCAGAATGCCAAATTCATCCTGAGTCTGGATGGTCAGGCGCTTGGTCAGGTCACCCTCACCTTCGGCGATGTCCTGCAGGGTGCGGGTCATGACATACAGGGGTTGCATCAGAAAACGGATCAGCATGCCGAGCAACGCAATGATGATGACGACCGCGATGATGGTCGCAACAATCGCAGAGGCCCGGAACTCGCTCAACATTGCGTAGGCTTTATCCTTATCCACGGACAGGCCGATGTACCAGCTAACCGAGGACAGGCCTTTGATAGGACTGAAGGTGACGATACGGGTTTTACCGTTGACCTGGACTTCACTGATATTGCCGCTGATCGGTGGCGTATCTTTCGGGTAAATGTCTTTGAGGGTTTTCATCACAAAGGCTTTGTCCGGGTGAACCAGGACTTTGCCGTCGGAGCTGACCAGAAAGGCATAACCCATGCCGTCGAAGTCCAGCGCGTTAATGCTGTCGGCAATGGTTTTCAGACTCAAATCACCACCCACTACCCCAAGGTTTTGACCGGCCTTTTGCACGGCATCAACGATGGAAATCACCAGCTCGCCAGTTGCCAGATCAATGTAGGGTTCAGTCAGTGCCGAAACGTTGCTGCCTTGCGCACCTTTGTACCAAGGCCGTATGCGTGGGTCGTAGCCATCCGGCATCTTACTGTCTGGCCGTATGGTAAAACTGCCATCCGAACCGCCGAGGTAAACGCTCATAAAGCTGGAAGTAAGCGCTTTCTGGTTGAGCACATTGCCCACGTTCGTTGCGTCGGGGTTGAGGGCAACGGATTGCGAGAGGTTTTCAATGAGCAGGGTCCGCCCGTTCAGCCAGGTCTGAATGTTGCCCGCAGTGGCGCTACCCATTTCTTGCAGGTAGTTCTTCAGATCGGTGCGAATCGCATTGCGCTGCAAGTAATCGTTGTAGAGGGTGAAGAGTGCGAAGGTTGTAATCACGATCAGCGAAGCGGCCAGCAGAATTTTATGGCTGAAGCGCAAATTGTTAGTCATGGCGTCTAGTGTCCGCTCGGGTCTTCATGACCAAGGGCACCCTTTCTCCGAAAGAGCGCGAACTGGGCATTATTTTTTGAAGGGCAAACTGGTTATTCCTCCGTTCCCTTGAGGAGCATCCGCGTTCTTCAGTCTTTTCTGGGCTATCGCTTCTGTATCGACAGTAACGAACTAAAGATTAACCAGAAATGTAAAAAATAATGCACAGCCATAGCGCGCGCCGATGCCCGGTTTTTTTAGACGAAAATGCACGCAAACGAGGTGCAGAAATACGTTACCAAGCGGGCGGCAGGAATAGCGGAAGGGTATGAAAGCAGATTGGGTACAGGCACTGTGTGGCCTGCGTTGCCCACGTAAAGCGTTGGGCAATGAGCTGATAAATCCAGCGAACCGCGTGGTGATCGATGCACTGGAGCAACGACAATAACGGTTGCGCGTCTGAATTGATCAGAAGCGTGCAAGCAAGCGCTCAACTGCCTGAAACTTGCACCTTGAAGAAAATGGCTCCACGACCTGGACTCGAACCAGGGACCCAATGATTAACAGTCATTTGCTCTACCAACTGAGCTATCGCGGAATGTGGTCTATGTTACTGATTGAAAAGGGCAAGTCAAGCCTTCGGCAAAAAATTCCTTACCCTACCCGACCAAAATCAGATGACCCCACAGGCCATGCGACTACCGCCACCACCCAGCGGTTTTGGCATGTCGGCATGGTTGTCGCCCCCGGCATGGACCATCAACGCATGGCCATCGATGTCGGAAATTTTCTTGATACGTGGCGCCAGCACCGGATAGGTCGCGGTGCCATCGGCATTTACGTAGATTGCAGGCAGATCGCCCATATGGCCATTGCCGTACGGGCCAAGGTGCTTGTTGGTGCCCAGTGGATCGAAATGCCCCCCGGCCGCCTCTGCCGCAGACTTTTTACCGTCTTTCAATCCGGCCTCACAGCTGCCGTTCTGATGCACGTGAAAACCATGCACCCCAACAGGCAACGATTTCAGGTTGGGCGTAAACAGCACCCCATACTCTGTCTCGCTAAGCGTAACCGAACCAATGGCCTGGGGCAGACCGTCAGCGCTCACCAGGCTCATCGAGACTTCTTTCGAGGCTGCCTGGGCAACGCCGCACGACATTACCCCCATCAATACCCACCAGCCATACAATTTCATGGTGCCTCCAGAGCTTATCGAAAAGAGCCTGAATTATAAGAAAGAACACTTGTCAGCGGCGCTTCCTACACATTACGACACGATGAACTTCAGCCTGGGAAGTTAGCCTTGAGTGCCTCAAGGCCACCGCTATAGACTCCGCTGAACAGCTCGACGGCTTCTGCATCGGTCACGCCGGCCGGGGTGAAACTGCCCGACCATTCGACTTGAGTCATCTGTTTGCCGGCCATTTCCAGGACCTGCACCTTCGCCAGATAATCTGTAACAGGGAATGGCCCCTGATCAATGGAATACGTGTACGTACGCGCCTTGTCATCGAACGTCTGGAGTCGCTCGACGATCACCGTGCCATCGCCGGTCTCCAAATGACGCACGCGCCCACCCTCGCCCGGTTCGCTTTTGGCGATGAGCGGCAACCAGTCGGGGAGCGAGTTGAAGCCGCCTATCAGTTGCCAGACTTGATCGGCAGTCGCCGGAATTTCGATCGTTGCAGACGCTTTAGCCACGGTATTTCTCCAAGCAGGATTCAAGGGATCGGAAAAGGCTCAACTGGCCCGGCGGCTGACTTCATCTACTTCAGACGCACGCTGAATCATAACGTTCAGCAACGCGTTACTGCGCGAGCGCCACTGCCTTGTCACACCACCATACCATCATGCGCAACGATCACCCGTGCGGGCAGTTGATGCGCCTCATCGAGCAGCCAGGCATCCAGCGTGTGGCCAATATGGGTTAACACCGCCTGTTGTGGTTGCAGTTCGGCGATGCAAGCCAGGGCCAGGTTGAGGTCGTTGTGGTTGCGAGGCGTTTGCGGCTGAGGGGGCATGGAGCAGTCCAGCACCAGTACATCGAGGGGCTGGCGTTGCAGAAAATCGCGAGTCGGCTCAGGCAGGCCGACGGTGTCGGTAAGGTAAGCGATGCGTCGCCCCTCGCCTTCGAGCAGGTAACCCAGCGTGGGTTTTGAATGCATCAACGGCACCGCGGTCACGCTCAGGCCGCCCAACTGTCGGGTTTCGAAGGCAGCAAAGGGCCGACTGAAGTCGAGGATACCCGGGTGTTTGTACAGGTCGGAAAAGCCCTCTGGATCAACCGGGCCATGTACCGGAATGACCCATCCCTGGCCCCAACGCAAATGCAGCAGGCCTTGTGCGTGGTCAGCGTGGTAATGGGTTTGCAGGATGCCGTTAAAGCTGCGCGGCGGGAAACGCTCGGTGAGGTCGGTCAGCCCCGTGTCGATCAACCAGCGTTGGCCGGCGCATTCAATCAGGGCACTGCACGGTAGACGGCGCAAGCGCTGGTCCGAGCGTGCAACGGCGCACGCCGGACAGTCGCAACCATAGACCGGCACCTGACGTGCATCGCCGGTGCCGAGCAAGGTCAGGCGCATGAAGGCTCTTTGCCCATCAGTTGCAATAACCGTTCGAGCGTCTGCTCGAGGGGGCCGGAGTTGTCCAAGAGCCACAACGCCTTATCCTCGGCCGCCATCAAGGTTGCGGCAAAATCGGCATTGCGCGCCAATCGTGCTTCGATCTCCGGCAATGATTCGCGACCACGGGCCTGCAAACGCTGACGCAACACGGCCTGATCAACGGTTAGCAGCAGCGCGAGCAAACCCGGATAGCGTTGATGCGCTTGGGGCAGATAAGCACGGGAGCCGTTGACCAGAACATCCAGCCCGGCCTCCAGCCATTCGTCGATTTCCTTTGGAATACCGTAGTGCAAGCCATTGGCTTGCCAGCTCAAGGCGAACGCACCCTCGCCTTGCATCGCTATGAACTGCTCGACGCTGACCGCTTGCGCCGCCTCACCGACCGCCTCAGCCGAACGGGTGATGACGCGCCGCACGATCCGGCAGCCCTGATCGGCCAACGGCTCACGTGCGGCATCGAGCAGGCTGTCCTTGCCCGAACCTGAAGGTCCGATGAGATAGATCAACCTGCCCGCCATCAAAACACCCTCTTCGCTTGTCGCCAAACCTGTTGAATCACCGGCAGCCCGCCCTGGTTTCTAGCGTGAACCAGGTCGGCGCGCAGCCCTACCCGGATCTCGCCCCGGTCGTTGAGCCCTGCGGCCTGGGCCGGTGCGCGACTGACCATACCGACGGCACGAGGCAGATCGCAATCGTTATGCCGCTTGTCTTCGTTCTGGGCAGCCAACATAAACGCCGCCTGCAGCAGACTGGCCGGATAATAATCGCTGGAGAGGATATCCAGTAGTCCTTCTTTAGCAAGGTCGGCCGCCGCCACATTGCCCGAGTGCGAACCGCCACGCACGATGTTCGGTGCGCCCATCAACACCCCCATGCCCAGACGATGACAGCCCCGCGCCGCTTCCAGGGTGGTCGGGAACTCAGCGATGGTCATCCCGTAGCGGGCCGATTCTTCGACGTGCGCCAGGGTCGCATCATCGTGACTGGCCACCGACAGACCACGTGCCAGGCAATCCTCGACGATGGCACGCCGGTAACGGCTGCTGAACTCACGGGAGTTAGCCATCTGCGTGACAATGAACGCGTCCATCTCGACCGTCGTCAGATGATACTTACCCATGTAGTACTCGCGGTACTTGGACTCCAGGGCGAATTGACGCTGACCTGGCGAATGGTCCATGACCGACACCAGTTGCACCAGCGGATTCTCCACCAGGTCGCGGAACACGCTCAGGGTGTCCGGGTGGCACAGCTCACAACGCAGGTGCAGACGGTGTTCGGCGCGGGTCAGGCCGGCGGCATTGGCGGTAGCGATGGCGTCGAGCATCGCGGGCAATTTCTGCATGCGATTGCCCTTGGGGTTTACGTCACCGATGGACAGCGCGTCGAACACCGTAGTGATGCCCGCAGCCACGATCTGCGCGTCATGGCTGAGCACCGCCGAGGTCGATGGCCAGTCAACACCGGGGCGCGGCGTCATGTGTTTTTCCAGGTTATCAGTGTGCAGCTCAATCAGACCCGGCAGCAGGTAATCGCCTTGCAGGTCTTGTGCTTGAGGCAGCCTGCTAATGCCCTCGTCCACCTCGACGATCAAGCCGTTGCGCAGCACCACCGTGCCGTTGAAAACCCGATCGGCGGTGACCAGTTGCGCGTTGCTAAGGATCTGTTCGGTCAGCATGGCTGTGATTCCTTTGCTGTCGGGGCACTCGGGGTCATGTCGAGGTGGCGGTCGGCGACCGCTTCACGGGCGGCACGGTCGTGGAAGATGCCAATCAAGGCGGCACCTCCCGCTTTGGCTTCGTTCATCAGTTCCAGCACGACCTTGCGATTGGTGTCGTCCAGCGACGCCGTGGGCTCATCCAGCAGCATCACGGGCCAGGCGACCATAAAGCCGCGAGCGATGTTCACCCGCTGCTGCTCGCCGCCGGAAAAGGTGCCGGGCGCCAGTTGCCACAGGCGCTGCGGAATATTCAGTCGCGCCAGCAGGTTTTCTGCGCGGGCCTTGGCCAACGTCCTCGACCAGCCCCGCGCCAGTGCCGGCTCCATGACTATGTCCAGGCTGGCGACACGCGGGATCACCCGCAGAAACTGGCTGACATAGCCAAGGGTTTGCTGGCGCACGGCCAACACATCACGCGGTTGGGCGCCGACCAGTTCCAGCCAGTCACCGGCATGTCGCACACGAATGCTGCCACCCGCCGGCAGATAGTTGCCGTACAGAGTGCGCAGCAAGGTACTTTTGCCCGCGCCGGACTGCCCGTGCAGCACCAGGCATTCGCCTGCGTCGACGGTGAAGCTCAGGCCGTCGAGCACGTTGAGCACTACACCGTTCTGCTGGTGCAGCGTGAAGGTTTTTGAGAGGTCGCGGACCTCGATCAGCCTGTTCATCAAGCACACCCCAAAAAGACGACGGTGGCCGGGGATCGCCCGGCGGATGGACGGATCACGGTTGCAGCACCGAAGACACCAGCAACTGCGAATACGGATGCTGCGGGTCATCAAGGATCTGATCGGTCAACCCGGCCTCCACAACGTTGGAGCGCCGCATGACCATCAGCCGGTCGGCCAACAATCGCGCCACGGCCAGGTCATGGGTGACAATCACCACCGCCAGGTCCAGCTCCCGCACCAGCCCCCGTAACAGGTCAAGCAAGCGCGCCTGGACCGAAACGTCGAGGCCTCCGGTCGGCTCGTCCATGAACACCAGGCGCGGGCCGGAAACCAGGTTGCGGGCGATCTGCAAGCGCTGCTGCATGCCGCCAGAGAACGTACGCGGCAGGTCGTCAATGCGCAGCGGATCGATTTCCACCTGGGTCAACCAGTCGATCCCGGCGGCACGCAATTGCCCATAATTGCGTACGCCCTGCGCCATCAGTCGCTCGCCGATGTTGGCGCCAGCCGACACGCCCATGCGCAGACCATCGCGCGGGCTCTGTTCAACAAACCCCCATTCGGTGCGCAACAACGTGCGGCGTTCGGCTTCGCTCGCGCTGTAGAGGTCGAGCCAGCCGCCTTCTTTACGTCGATATGCAACGGCACCGCTGTCGGGCGGGCAACGGCCGCTGAGCAATGACAACAAGGTCGATTTGCCCGACCCGGACTCGCCGACAATGCCCAATACTTCGCCGGGGTACAGGTCGAAGCTCACATCCTGACAGCCCTTCTCTGGCCCGTATAAGCGCGACAGACCCCGTACTTCGAGCAGCGGCTGCGCACGGTCGGCTTGCCGGTCCCGCAGCCGCTGCGAGTGATGCACTGGGTTGTTCATTGAGCGGCCTCCTGTTCATTGCTGCGCTGGGCGCAGTAGTCGGTGTCCGAGCAGACGAAGCTCTGGGTGCCCGCGTCGTCGAGAATCAGTTCATCCAGATACGAATCGCGGCTGCCGCAGATCGCGCAACACGCTTCCCACGTCTGGATTTCAAACGGGTGATCCTCAAAATCCAGACTCACCACCCGGGTGTAAGGCGGTACGGCGTACAGGCGTTTTTCACGACCGGCGCCGAACAACATCAGCGCCGGGCTCATGTCGAGTTTCGGGTTGTCGAATTTTGGAATCGGCGAGGGGTCCATCACATAGCGTTCATCGACCATCACCGGGTAGGCATAGCTGGTGGCGATGTGGCCGAAGGTGGCGATGTCCTCGTAGAGTTTCACGTGCATCACCCCGTAATCGTTGAGCGCGTGCATGGTCCGGGTCTCGGTTTCCGACGGTTCGATAAAACGCAGCGGCTCCGGGATTGGCACCTGATAGACCATGATCTGATCCGCGTGCAGCGGGGTTTCCGGGATCCGGTGACGGGTCTGGATCACCGTTGCTTCCGGCGTGCGCTCGGTGGTCGCGATGCCTGCCGTACGGGCAAAAAAGCGCCGAATCGAGACCGCATTCGTGGTGTCGTCCGCGCCCTGATCGATGACCTTGAGCACATCATCGGCCCCCAGAATCGCGGCGGTCATTTGCATGCCGCCCGTGCCCCAGCCATACGGCAGCGGCATTTCGCGGCCGCCGAAGGGCACCTGATAGCCGGGAATCGCCACGGCCTTGAGCAGGCCGCGCCGGATCATGCGTTTGGTTTGTTCGTCGAGATAAGCGAAGTTGTAGGCCTCGTCACGCGCAGGTCTGTCGGTCATTACGCTGTTCATTGTGGGTTCTCCTGCACGGTGGACTGAGCGGCTGCGGGCTTGCGCAGCTTGCGGATCAGTTCCAGCTCGGACTGGAAGTCAACGTAGTGCGGAAGCTTGAGGTGCGACACGAAACCGGCCGCCTCGACGTTGTCGCAATGGCTGAGGACAAACTCCTCCTGCTGCGCCGGCGACTGGATTTCTTCGTTGAACTCATCGGCCCGCAGTGAGCGGTCCACCAAAGCCATGCCCATGGCTTTACGCTCGGCATACCCAAACGCCAGGCCGTAGCCTCGGGTGAACTGCGCCAGTTCCGCGCCAGAACCGACGAACTGGTTGACCATCTCGCACTCGGTCACCTCGATGGCGCCAATGGCGATGGGGAAGCCGAGCTCTTCCGGCTCAATCCAGACCTCCACTTCACCGATGCGGATTTCCCCGGCGAACGGGTGATTACGGCCGTAGCCACGCTGGGTGGAATAGCCCAGCGCCAGCAGAAATCCTTCATCGCCACGAGCCAGCGCCTGCAAGCGCTGAGCACGGCTGGAAGGGAACTCCAGTGGATCCCGAGTGATGTCGGCGACGGCTTCACCTTTGTCGGATTCGTTTTTGATCAGGCCTTCTCTGGCCAACAAACCGAGGACTCGCGGACACGGCTCCAGTGTCGCGCCCTCCTCTACGCGCGGCCCTGGGTGCTCGCCTTCGGCCAGCAACGTGAAGTCCAGTAAGCGATGGGTGTAGTCGAAGGTCGGGCCCAACAGTTGCCCGCCCGGTACATCCTTGAAGGTTGCGGATAAGCGTCGGCTCAGTTGCATGACCGAAGTATCAATCGGCAGGCTGGCGCTGAAACGTGGCAGCGTGGTGCGATAGGCGCGCAGCAGGAAGATCGCTTCGATCAAATCCCCAGCAGCCTGTTTGATCGCCAGCGCGGCCAGTTGCTCGTCGTACAGCGAACCCTCGCTCATCACCCGGGCCACGGCCAATGGCAGTTGCTGGCGAATCTGCTCGACGCCCAGTTCCGCAATCGTGGTGTCGCCACGACGCTTTCTTGCCAACAAACGGTGGGCATTGTCGATGGCCTGTTCGCCACCTTTTACGGCTACGTACATCAGGCAAACTCCTCAGCCAGGGGTGTGGGTTCGAGGCAATTGATACGGGTGCTGCGCGGCAGACCGATGACGCTATGCCCTGCGAGGAAAAACGCATCCAGCCCTCGGGGGAAATCGTTGCGTGCGTTGCGCTCGCGCCAGAACCCTTCAGACAGTGGCAAGGCGACCCGGTTTTCGTGTTGGATACCGGGGCCGCGCCACGCCAGAGGACGCCCGCCGTCGAGCTGAGCCAACTGGATCAATAAGGTGCAGGACTGATCGGGGTAACGGTCATTGCCCAGGTCGAAACCCTGTAAATCACCAAGTTCGCTGTCGTCGAGCAACGCAAAACGGGCCTGTTCACGACGGCTGACCATCGCGCAGCCGCAGTGAAAGGCCAGGTTGGCGCGGATCATCGGTGTATCGAATGCCGGCGCCAGCCACAGCGGGGTGTCGACATCGAGCAGCGCCAGACACAGCGCGTAGCTCGCTGGCGCCAGCCCTTCCAGAGGCGGGGCCTGTTCCAGCGGCTGAGCCACACCCGGTCCGGCCAGAGCCTTGAGCGCCGCACGGAAGCTGCGTTGGGCGTCCAACACAGGGTCGGCAAATGCGGGTTGCAAAAGGGTTGCACTCATCAGTCTTCTCCTCGGACCAAGGTAAAGAACTCGACCTTAGTCGCTGCGGTTTCGGCGTCTTTTTGGGCGCGGCGTGCGGCGTGCGCACGGGCCAGGGGTTCGATCAACTCACTCAACCAGCGGGCCTGCTGCGAGCCTTGCAGATGCGCGTCGGCCAGCGCGGCCAGTTCGGCATGCGCCTTGTCGCGTCCGGCGAGGTAGCTGTAGCCGGTGCGCCCATCCGCCAGGCGTACCACACAGCGGGTCACGCTCATCTCACCGACGTTGAATGGCGCACCAGTGCCGCCCATGCGACCACGGACCAGGGTCATGCCGATTTCCGGAGCGCGAATCAGTTGGTATTCGGTGTCACGCAGGGCTGCTTCATGGCCACTCAATTCGCCACGGTGGGCACGGGCAAGCACGCCGATCCACTGTTGACGGGCTGCGTGCGGGGCTACAGGAGCGGAACTCATCGTCGGCATCTCCATCATGTGATGACCTGATATTGGAAACGGTCCGAGCGGCTGGTGGACTGCGCAAGCTCCACGGGCTGGCCGGACGAATCACGGGAAAGGGTAAAAACGCTGAGCGCGGGCAAATGCCGGGGCATGAGCAACAACCCCGCCTCCTCACGACTCGGCAGGCGCGCACCGATCAGGCTGAACGTACGGGTCAACGGCAGGTCGCGCTCCGCGAAGAACTGACGCAGCGAGCCCCCGGCATACGGCGCCAGCAACTCGGTTCGGCTGGCGCAGTAACGGTGACGAATCAAGCTCACGGGCTGACCATCGACCATGCGCAGTGTTTGCAGCTCAATCAGCGGTGCCTGATCGGCCAAGCCCAAGTGCCTCGCCTCATCGCGGTTGGCCAGGCAACTGCGCCGCTGCAGCAGCCGGGCTTCAACCCCGTGCCCGAGCGCCGACAACGACTGGCTGTAGGCGCTTTCTGCAACCAGCGGATAGATCAGCGGACGCTCCAGCACCTGAGTGCCCCGGCCCTGGCGACGCAACACGCTGCCATCGAGCACCAACTCATCAATGGCGCGGCGCACGGTATGCCGGTTAACGGAAAATCGTGCGGCCAGGCGGATCTCCGCGGGCAGATAATCCCCGGCCCGATAATCGCCGAGCTCCCGGCGCAAGGTGTCTGCCAACTCGCGGTAAACGGGTTCAATTTGTCTAGACAACTGCATGGTTAAAAAAAAGCGCCGTTCGGCACCCTCTCCGTCAAATGAATTGTTTGCGCAGGCGTTGCGACAGGACGTCGATCACGCTCACCACGACGATAATCACCAGCAATACGGCGCAGGTCTGAACGAACTGGAAAGACCGAATGTTCTCCCAGAGAATCACCCCGATCCCGCCAGCACCGACCATCCCGACCACCGTGGCCGAGCGCACGTTGGACTCGAAGCGGTACAGCGCGTAGGAAATCCACAGCGGCATGACTTGCGGGATGACCCCATAGATGACCTCTTGCAGGGCGCTGGCGCCGGTCGCACGCACGCCTTCGACGGGACCGGGGTCAATGGCCTCGACCGCTTCAGCAAACAGCTTGGCGAGGACTCCCGTGGTACTGATCCACAACGCCAGAACGCCAGCGAACGGACCCAGACCGACCGCGACCACAAACAGCATCGCGAACACCATTTCGTTGATTGAACGGAACGAGTCCATGACCCGGCGCAATGGCTGATGAATCCACCACGGGGTGATGTTATCGGCGCACAGAATTCCCAACGGAACCGAGCAGACAATCGCCAGCACCGTGCCCCAGAGTGCGATCTGCACGGTGACGATCATTTCTTTGAGGTACGAGCGCCATTCGCGGAAGTCTGGCGGGAAGAAGTCGCCTGCGAAGGTCGCCATGTTTCCTGCATCGCGGTACAGCGCCAGCGGGTTCATCTCAGCGCCATGCCAGGCCCAGGCCAGCATGGCGAGGAACAGGCCCCAGCCCACATATTGCGGCCAGGTACGTTTGCCGACGGCTTCAGCATGTGCAGCATTGGAAGTCATAAACGGCTCTCAAATAGGGCAGCCATAAAAGGCTGCGATGACGCGACGCGCTGGGGCGTCGCGTCGGCAGGCGTCAACCGGCGCTGGCGCTGGAGGTGCTCTTCTTTTCCAGATCGCTGATTCGCTCTTGCAGCTTGGCCAGACCCGCATCGAGCTCTTTCAGTCGCTCGGCTTTTTCTTTGGCGTCGAGGGTGGTGCTGGCATTGACTTCGGTGCGCTGCTTGAACAGATCAAGCTGGCGGATCGGCAGTAATTGGTCGTCGGAGGACGGCAGGAACTTGCTCAACTGCATGTCTTTGAGCACGGCCTTTTCGTGGTCGGTGTCGCCATAGGTGGCGAAGAACTCGCGAATTTTGCCCTTATCGACGTCTGACAGACCTTTGTTCCAGACCATCGGGTCGGCGGGGATTAATGGCGACTTCCAGATGACCTTGAGCATGGCTGCCTGGTCCGGTTGGGTGACGACCAGACGGTCCCAGCTTTCAGTGTTGAAGGTGGCAACGTCGAGTTGGCCTTTGGCCACGCTCAAGGCGTTCACTTCATGGCTGGAGTTGAGCGTGCGTTTGAAGGCGGTGGCGGCATTCACATTGTTCTTGGCGAAGACGTAGTAGCCCGGCACCAGATAGCCAGAAGTGGAATTTGGATCACCGTTGCCGAAGGTCAGGTCCTTGGCGTTTTTGAGCATGTCTTCGACCGAGTTTATTGGACTGTCCTTGCGCACGATCAACAGGCTCCAGTAACCGGCTGCCCCATTGGCGGCAGCGGTCTGGGCAAAGATTTCACCGTTGGAACGGTCCACGGCTTCCATCGCGCCCTTGTTACCCAGCCAGGCGATATCGACCTTATTGAAGCGCATACCCTGAATCAATCCGGCATAGTCGGAGGCGAAGGTCGCGTTGACTTTAAGACCGGTTTTTTTCGACATATCGTCGAGAAACGGCTGCCAGACGCTTCGCAGATTGGTCGAAGACTCGGTGGACATAAGGCCAAAGTTGATGACTTTTTCTTCAGCCTGAGCGGTACCCAGGAAGCAGGTAGCCAATAAAGCGGCAGACGCGAAAACACGACCCATACGATTCAACATGGAGGGATTCCTGAAGGTGGCGTTGGTGGTTTGTTTTTTAGAGCAACTGCAACGAAATCAGGCCCGCGCAAGCGCCAGTTTTAACGGTCTTTCGGCGCTGCGAGCTTTGTCGGAGAACAGAAGACTGCTGTCCAGATCCGCGCCGTACAGGTCGTTGAGAAGCGAGGTACTGAGTGCTTCAGCGGCGCCATCAAAATGAATGCGCCCGGCTTTGAGGGCCACGGCGCGCTGGCAATAACGCACGGCGTAATCCACCTGATGCAGGGTGACGACGACGGTCTTGCCGTCACGGCGATTGATATCGGCGAGGATTTCCATGACCTTGCGTGCGGACTCAGGGTCCAGTGACGCGATAGGTTCATCGGCCAGAATAACGTCGGCACGCTGGGTCAACGCACGGGCAATCGCCACGCGTTGTTGTTGACCGCCTGAAAGGGTCGAAGCGCGCTGCGTGGCGAGATCGGCCAGCCCCACGCGGTCCAGGGACTCCATCGCCCACTGTTTTTCCTGAGCATTGAACAGGCCCAGATTGCCGCGCCAACCGGGCATGCGCCCCAGACAACCGAGTAACACGTTGTCCAGCACGCTGAGGCGATTGACCAGATTGAACTGTTGGAAGATGTAGCCGATATCGGCGCGCAGCTGGCGGACGTTGCCATTCAGGCGGCCTGAGGCCTGCACTTCGCGGCCCAGCACCTGCACACTGCCACCGTTGGTGCGATCGCAGCGCGCCAGCCCGGCCATGTGGCGTAACAGCGTCGATTTCCCGGAACCGGAAGCACCGATCAGCGCGACCATTTCACCGGGTTGTATAGACAACGCAAGATCAACCAAAGCAGTCTTGCGAGCAAAAGTCTTGTTCAGACGGTCGACATGGATAGCTGCGTTCATGGGCTTCTCTGTCTGGTTGAACAGCCTTTGCACGGCTGCGTTTGTGTGCAACTGACAGTAAAGAGAAGGTGTTTCAGGCCCATGACCTGGGGATGACAGTAAGGTAACGATTGGTTGACGGTTTGTAGACGCCCTCATTCACTCACCGACTACCGGTCGGTGAGTGCTTCAAACACTGGCGTTTTCTGACGCGTCGGGGTCAGACCGTCACAGATTCCAAGTGGCAGCGCACCAGGTTATCGCCCGTAGCGCCCTTCGCTGCCAACAACCCCTGAGGTTTGTCGCAGCCGATGGTGGCGCGCGGGCAGCGGTCGCGGAAGAAGCAGCCGGTGGGCAGGTTGCGGTTGCCGGGCAATTCAGTCGGGGCGGCGACCTGGGCGTTATCAATCGGCGCACCAAGACGCGGTACCGCGTCCAGCAACAATCGCGTGTAAGGGTGCCGTGGGTGATCGAGCACTTCGGCGGCGCTGCCCAGTTCGACGATTTGCCCCAGGTACATCACGGCCACACGGTCAGCCATGTGCCGGACGACCGAAACGTTGTGCGAGATCAGGATGTAGGTCAGGTCGCGACTGCGTTGCAGTTCACTCAGCAAGTTGAGAATCTGCGCTTGCACCGAAATGTCCAGTGCCGAGGTCGGTTCGTCGAGGACGATGATGTCCGGGTTGGACGACAGTGCTCGGGCGATGGCAATACGTTGCCGCTGCCCACCGGAAAACTGGTGGGCGAAGCGGTCCATGTACTCGGTGCGAATGCCCACTTGAGCTGCAACTTTGGCTGCGATATCGCGCATTTCTCGACGCGGGACAGCACGCTGGACGAACAGCGGCTCGGTGATGATTTTCCAGATCGGCAGACGCGGATCGAGAGACGACTGCGGGTCCTGAAACACGATCTGCACATTACTGCTGCGCTCGCGGGCGTCGTTATAGATCCAGTCCAGCGTCCCGCTGGTGGGTTTGATCAGCCCCATCAACAGTTGCGCCAACGTACTTTTGCCACAGCCGGACTCACCGACCACGCCGAGGGTTTCACCGGCGCGAACGTCCAGATCAATACCGTTCAAGGCATGGGCCAGGCCCTTGGGGCGACCCAGCCAGTCGCTGCCCACCGGAAAATGTACCCGCACATCGCTCAGGCCAAGAATCGCCGCGTTGTCGCTGGGCAGTCGTTTACGTGCAGTGCTGATCATGATGATTGTTCCTGTACAGTCAGCCAGCAGGCGCTCTTGCGCAGGCCTTCGGCGTCAATGGCTTGCAAGGGCGGACGTTTGCTGCAGACCGGCATCGCGTACTGACAGCGGTCGCGGAACGTGCAACCTGCGGGCAACGCGGCAAGATTAGGGACCTGGCCAGGAATGGTCATCAGGTCTTCACCCGGCTGCACTTGCTCCGGCAGGCCGCTGAGCAAACCGCGGGTATAGGGATGGCGCGGATCGACCATGACCTCGCCGGTTGCACCCTGCTCCACCACGGCACCGGTGTACATCACGTAGACCCGATCGCAGAACTGCGACACCAGCGCCATATCATGGGTGATCAACAGGATTGCGGTGCCACGCTCGCGGGCTTTTTCCCGTAACAGCAGCAACACCTGACGTTGCACGGTGACGTCCAGTGCAGTGGTCGGCTCGTCGGCGATCAGCAACTGCGGATCGCAGGAAAAAGCCAAAGCAATCATCACCCGCTGACGCATGCCGCCGGACAGCTCGAAGGGGTAGTTTTCCAACACCTGCTCAGGGTCGGCAATGTGCATGTCACGCAACAGACCAATGGCCTTGGCCCGTGCATCGGCCTTGCTCAAGTGCTGGTGATGAATGATCACATCGAGCATCTGTCGACCGATGCGGCGGGTCGGGTTAAGCGCGGTCATCGGCTCCTGGAAAATCATCGCGACGTCACGGCCACGGACTTTAAGCAGGTCCTTTTCTTTGGCCGCGAGCATGTCGCGACCCAGAATGTGCAGGCTGCCGCCACTGACGTGGTAACTGCGTTCGGGCAACAGGCGCAGGCTGAGCATGGCGGTGACTGATTTACCCGAACCGGACTCGCCGATCACGCCGACGATTTCGCCAGGATTGACGTGCAGCGAAACGCCGTTGAGGGCCTTGACGGTGCTGCGGTAAGCGGGAAACTCCACGCTCAGATTGTCGATGGTCAGGACCGGGGTATTCGCGTTCGGCACGTGTGCGCTCACTTCTGGAGAGGTCTGCATGGTCATTTCCCCTGTTGACGCGGATCGAGCAAGTCCCGCACGCCGTCGCCCAGCAGATTGAATCCGGTCGCCGTGACCAGGATCGCCAGGCCGGGGAATGTCGAATACCACCAATGGTCGAGGATGTAGTTACGCCCCGTGGCGACCATTGCGCCCCACTCCGCCGTCGGTTGCTGCGCGCCAAGTCCGATGAAGCCCAGGGCCGAAGCCATGAGGATCGCGCTGCCAATGTCCAGGCTCAGTTGCACCAACAACGGCGGCATGGCATTGCGCGCCACGTGCCAGAGCACGATGTGCCAGCGCCCGGCGCCGAAGGTCTGCGCGGCCTTGACGTAACCCATCTGACGGATGCTCAACGCTTGCCCTCGGGCCAGTCGCACATAGAACGGAATCCGCACCAGAGTGATCGCCAACATGGCGTTGAACAGGCTCGGGCCCAACGCGGCAGCCAGGGCCATGATCAACACCAGCGACGGCACCGAGAGCATGATGTCCATCAAGCGCATGGTCAGGCTGTCAAAACGCCCGCCGATGACCCCGGACATGCAGCCCAGCAACCCTCCGATCAAACACGAGGAAAAGGCCACGAACAGGCCGACACCGACCGATTGCTGACTGCCGTATAACACTCGACTGAACAGGTCACGGCCGACTTCATCGGTGCCGAACCAGTGCGCGGCGGAAGGTGGTGCCAGGCGATGCACCAGGTCCAGTGCGTTGGGGTCATGGGGCGCCAGCCACGGCGCGAACGCCATGCACAGCAGGACGACCAGGGAGATCGCCAGGCCCGCCATGGTCAGCGGGCTGCGGCGAATCTGGTAGGCCAGGTAGGCGAACCTTTCCCGCCAGCGCGGGGTTTGAGCGAGCGGCGCGATGGTCAGCGGGTTAACGGGAATAGACATGTCAGTTGACCTCGCCAATGCGGGGGTCGATCACGCGGTAGAGCAGATCGATGGCCATGTTGAGCAGTACATAAATGAAGGACACCCAAATCGCGAAACCCATCACTGCCGGAAAATCCAGGGACTGAATCGACTTGACCACGTACGCGCCCATGCCTGGCCAGGCGAAGACCGTTTCGGTGAGCACCGCACCGTAGAGCAGGTCGCCCAGGGTCAGGCCCAATACCGTCACCGACGGGATCAACGCATTCGGCAGCGCATGGCGCAGAATTACCGCCCAGCGCGACAAGCCGTAGGCGCGCGCAGTGCGGATGTAATCCTCACCAAGCTGGTCGAGCATCGCCGAGCGTATTTGCCGCGCCACCACCCCCAGGTTAACGAAACCCAGGGTCACGGCAGGCAGGATCAAATGCTGCAAGGCGTTGGAGAACAGCGCCATGTCGCCTGTGAGCAATGAATCGATCAAGTAAAAGCCGGTAAAGGTCGGCGGCGGCTCAAGGCCCTCATCGAGGCGGCCGCTGCCGGGCAACCAGCCCAAATGCCCGTAAAACAGCACGATCAAGCCCAGCCCGAGCCAGAACGCCGGGGTGGAAATACCGGTGACCGCCAGGGTCCGTGCGATCTGATCAATGGCGCGATTGTGGTACACCGCCGACAGCACACCCAATGGCACGCCGATCAGTATCGACAGGATCAGCGCCGCCAGCGCCAGCTCCAGAGTCGCCGGGAAATACGCCTGCAAATCTTCGAGCACCGGTCGACTGGTGCGGATCGAAGTGCCGAGGTCGCCCTGCAACAGGTCAAGCATGTAGCGGCCATATTGCTGATACAGCGGCAGGTCCAGCCCCAATTGATGGCGGATGTTGGCGACGATGGCATCGCTGGCACGGTCGCCAGCAATCAGTCGGGCCGGATCGCCGGGGATCAGATGGGAAATCGCAAAGGTGATCAACGAAACGCCCACAACGACCAGCAACAGGCCGAACAGACGTTTGCGCAACATATTCAGGAAGGCCATCAGGCACCTCGGTAACGCTTCGGATCGGCAGCTATAGACGTCTGCCGTGGGCACAACGCTGCAACAACCCACCCTTTACAGGTGGGTCGCTGGAGCGATAACGACGACTTACTTGGTGATGGTGTCGATGTTGAATACTTGTTCAAGCATCGGGTTGAACACGTAACCTTTGACTGCGTCACGCATCGGCAGCGTGTAGCTCTTCTGGTACAGGTAGGCGTAGACACTGTCGTTAAGGACAATTTTCTGCGCTTGCTGATACAGCTCGACGCGCTTGGCGGTGTCGTTGTTCGACGCGGCCTCTCGGATCAATTTATCGACGACCGGGTTGTCATAGAACGAGCGATTGCCCGCCAGGCCTTGCAGCTTGGAGTCGAACCAATAGTTCATGAACATGTAGGGGTCGGCGAAATCCGGGCTCCAGGAGCCGATGGCGATATCGAAATCACCCGTACCCAGGCGCTCACGCAGGGTCGCGTTGGCCAGTTTCTCCAGCTTGAGATTGACCCCCAGCGGTGCCAGGCCTGCCTGCAAGGTCAAACCGATAGGCTCCCAGTTAGGGTCCTTGTCCGAATACATGAAGTTCAGGCTGCCGATTTTCTCCGGGACTTTCGCCAGGTCGGCCTTGGCCTTGGCTACGTCCTGCTTCATCGGCGGCAACGCCGAATCGTAGGCCCACATGCCCTGTGGGATCGGCCCGTTCATGGGTTTGGCTTTGCCCTTGAGAATGCCGTTGATG
Source organism: Pseudomonas sp. ASL8 (assembly GCF_056680355.1). Lineage (NCBI taxonomy): Bacteria > Pseudomonadati > Pseudomonadota > Gammaproteobacteria > Pseudomonadales > Pseudomonadaceae > Pseudomonas > Pseudomonas sp. ASL8. The sequence continues at coordinate 5,282,374 of NZ_CM155278.1, forward strand.
ATGCCGTCATAATCCAGCGCATCGACGATAGCCCTGCGTGCATCCGGGTTGCTCATCGGCGCTTTTTTGTTGTTCAGGTACAGGTACGTGACCCGCAGCGACGGATAGTCGCGAACCACTACGCCGGCTTTTTTGCCCAGCGCATCGAGCTGGTCTTCGGGCATGTCTTCAATGATGTCGAGGTCACCGCGCTCCAGCTGCAAGCGGCGTACCGAAGCCTCACCAATGATTTTGATCACGACTTTTTTCAGCGTTGGCTTGGGGCCAGAAAAGTAGGTGTTCTGCTCCATGGTCAAGGACTGGCCTTTCTGCCATGAGGTCAGGCGGAAGGCACCAGAACCCGCGGTATGGGTCGACAGGTAGGCGTTGACGTCAGCGGTCTTCTTCGCGACGTCCGGGTTGATGATCGCCCCGCCGTTATGCGCAAGGGTATAGAGGAACGGCGCGTACGGTGCTTTCAGGGTAAAGCGCACGGTCATCGGATCGACCACTGTCACCACCATGTCGTCGGGGAACGCAGCGGACGGGCCTTGCTTGAGTTTCATCAACCTGTCGAAAGAAAACTTTACCGCGTTGGCGTCCACTTCGGCGCCATCATCGAACAGGTTGCCGGGTTTGATCTTGAATTCCCAAATCAAGCTGTCGGCTGATGTGGTCCAGCTGGCGGCCAGATCGCCCTGCACCTCGGTGCTGCCCTTGCCGTTCTCGACCTTGTAGGCCACCAGTTTCTGGTACGCAGGATAGGTCACGGTCCAGTCGTTGTTATCGATGGTCACGGCCGGGTCGAGGGTCTGCGGGTCGGCAGGTTTGCCGATCATCAGCGTGTCTTGCGGCACGGCGGCGCTGGCCGACTGCCAGGCACCGAGACCCAGAGCCGAACACAGCAAGGCCATGGCCAATTTGCGCGGGGTGAAGATTAGATTCATGCCGGTTCCTTGATCATTCGATATGTGGAAGTTCGTCAGGTTTTTTATTAAAGCTATACCGGGCAGTTAAAGCTCGACCACTCGCAATGAGCGTTCGAAAACGGCCAATCCTTGCCTGTTCTGGATAAGGATTGCACCGGATTTACGCCGGGATTCATTGTCGTCCCGGTCATGTCAGGCTGTGTCACAGTCAAGCAGGTGTCATCTATTCAGTGGTTATCCGTCAGTGGTTGGCCGGACGGATAGAACCGTCGTCAATCAAGGGATAGCGCTCGGCGTCGGGCAATTCGTAATGCCACCATTCGCTGGCAATCGGCTGGAACCCCGCGCTCAGCATGATCCCCAGCAGCAACAAACGGTTGCGCTGCACAGCGGCAGGCAGGTCGGCGAAGAACTGGTGTGACTGCTCACGCATGTCATCGAAACCGGTGCCCATGTCCAGCGGCTGGCCGTCGGCATCGATCAACGTCAAATCGACCGCCACGCCACGGCTATGGTGCGAGCCGAGTGTCGGATCACGCACGTATTCCGGATTAGGCAACGCCTGCCACAACAACAGTTGGGCATACGGCGGGCGGTAGGCATCGAGGATGCGCAGGCTCAACCCTGCCTGGCGCGCCAGACGGCTGGCCATGCGCAGGCAGCGTTCGGCGTCGTGGTGCAACAAGCAGCGTGGATCTTGATAAATCGGTGTGCCAGCCAGGTTATCGGCGCCAGCGTAGATCAGATCGATTTCGACCTGCAGCGCGTGGGCATCGACTTCGACAAGTAGGCTGCTGTTCACGTAAACACTCCAATCAAAAGTAAGACGCTGGTCATCATGTTGCCGGTTTGATCGCCCTGAGCAGCGCTATTCAAACTGGCCAAAAAGCTCTTGCAGGTGCCGGTTTTTCGCCAGACGCTCGTCCAGACGGTCACCGTATTTTTCCGCCACGGCCGACACCATCAGGTTGAACAGGCATGTCAGCGGTGCCAGGGAATCCCAAAACTGACCCACGTCGGTCTTCAGTTGCAACAGGTCCATGGGGTAATCCCTGGCCCACGGACAGTGAAAATCGGTGACTAATGCCAAGGGCAGATTGTTGCTGCTGGCAACCTCGCAAAACGTGCGGGCCACGCTGGAATAGGTACGGAAGTCGGAAATGATCGCGTAGGGATTCTCGAAACTTGAGTTCAGGGATTCCGCGTAAGTCCCGGACAGGCCATCGACGTAGTAGACCTTGGGCCGGATGTATTCGAGGTGGCTGTGAAACGCGTTGAGGATGCCGCGAGTGGTCTGAATGCCGACAATAAACACCGCATCGGCGGCGTACAGGTGCTCGACAATGTGGGCAAACTGTTCGCTCCGGGCCAGGCCGTACACATGCTGAATAGCGTCCAGTTCCCGGCTCAGCGAGCGGTCCAGAGCATCGCCGTGAGTGGCTTCTTCACGGAAGGCGCCAAGCCGGTCGGTGATCAGCCAGGTATTACCCGAGTCGCCGCGCAAACTTTGTTTGACGTCGTCCAGATTACGGTAGCCCAGCGAACGCAAGAAGCGCCCGACCGAGATGCCGGTGGTTCCAGTTTGCTGCGCGATGCTGTCAGCTGTTTCGAAGGGCAACTTCTGAGGGTTGGCCAACAGGTAACCGGCGATACGCTTCCCGGTCGGCGTCAGGCCAGTGAAGCGCTGTTCCAGCGTCACCAGAAAACTGCTTTTTTCAGTGGGATTCATGCCGGACTCAACGCTCTGGTGCAGCAGAGAATGTTAGAAGCTAGTCACCAAGCCTCAATATGTTATCAACATAACATTCAATTTCAGACGGATACAACGGCTTTTTTGCAGAAATTTTCAGGAAGGTTTTTATTGATTCACAGTGGTGCACGACGAAGCAGGAGCGCCCGGTTTACGGGCACAAACCGGGATCTGATCAGCCCACTTCGCGGGCAAACGCACGTCCTGTTGAAGCGCATTTGTTCGCGAATAACGTGAGCTTGATGCGGCGTATCAGACGTGCGGCTCACCCGGCACTTTGACCGGCGTCGCATATTGCGGCTTCAAGTGGCCTTCCTTGTCGAGCAACCAGGCGTCCATTACCTGGCGCACGACAGGACCCGCCACACGACCGCCCGCTTCACCGTTTTCAATCATGACCGAGACCGCGATTTTCGGATGTGCCGCCGGGGCGAAGCCAACGAACAAGGCGTTGTCGCGGTTGCGCTCCAGGGTTTTCAAGCGGTTGTAGCGCTCACCCTGTTTGATCGCAACCACCTGGGCCGTGCCGCTTTTACCGGCAATCCGGTATTGCGCGCCAAGGGCAGAGGCCCGGGCAATGCCGCGCGGGTCATGCATCACCATCTGCATTCCGTGATTGACCTGATCCCATTCACTGGAGTCATGCAGCACGATGTTGGGCATCGGGTGTTCATCGACCGGCGTCACACCGTCGACGGTTTTCGCCAGATGAGGCCGATTCCACACGCCTTTGTTGGCAATCAGCGCGGTGGCCTGGGCCAGTTGCAGCGGTGTCACCTGCATATACCCCTGCCCGATACCCAAGATGACGGTTTCACCCGGGAACCAGACCTGACGTCGCGTGGCCCGCTTCCACTCACGGGAAGGCATCAGCCCCGCCGACTCCTCAAACATGTCCAGCGACACTTTTTGCCCCAGGCCAAACATGGTCATGTAGTCATGCATGCGATCGATGCCGAGCTTGTGCGCCAGCGTGTAGAAATAGGTGTCGTTGGAACGCATGATGGCGGCATCCATGTCCACCCAACCGTCACCACTGTGGTTCCAGTTTCGGTATTTGTGGTCGTAATCCGGCAACTGAAAATAGCCTGGATCGAACACCCGGGTCTGCGCGGTTACGACACTGCTGTCCAGCCCTGCAATCGCAACCTCTGGCTTGATCGTCGAGCCGGGCGCATACAACCCGCGCAACACCCTGTTGAACAAGGGCCGGTCGACAGAGTCACGCAGCGCTGCGTATTCCTTGAAGCTGATACCGGTGACGAACAGATTGGGATCGAAACTGGGCTTGCTGACCATGGCCAGTACTTCGCCGGTTTCCGGGTCCAGCGCCACCACTGAACCGCGTCGATCTCCCAGGGCATCTTCCGCCGCTTCCTGAAGACCGATATCCAGGCTCAGGACGATGCTTTTGCCGGGGATAGGGTCCGTGTGCTTGAGCACGCGTAACACCCGCCCTTGCGCATTGGTTTCGACCTCTTCATAGCCGACCCGGCCATGCAGCTCAGACTCGTAGAAGCGCTCGATGCCGGTCTTGCCGATCGATTGAGTGCCGCGATAATCCACCGACAGTTGCTTGGACTCTTTTTCGTTGATCCGGCCCACATAGCCAATGGAATGGGCAAAATGCGCGCCCAACGGGTAATGCCGAACGAACTGCGGCTCGACGTCGATCCCCGGCAGGCGGAACTGATTGACGGCGACCAAGGCAATTTGTTCTTCGGTCAACTCATACAGCAGCGTCACAGGGTCGAAGCGATGACGGGCCTGCTTCAGATCCTTGTCGAACAAAATCCGGTCTTCTTCAGGCAACTGAAGAATGCTGATGAGGGAGTCCAGCACCTGACTCCAGTCCCCAGACCGCTCGCGGGTCATGATCAGGTTGAAACTGGGTCGATTGTCCGCCAGCACCACACCATTACGGTCGTAGATCAGGCCTCTTTCCGGCGGGATCGGCAGCACATGCACCCGATTGTTCTCTGAAATCGTCGAGTGATAGGCAAACTCGGTTACCTGCAGAAAATACATTCTGCCCACCAGAATGCAGCTCAACACGGCCACGAGCAGACCACACGCCAGCAAACGCTTATTGACCAGCTGCGTCTCTTTCTCGTGGTCCTTTAAGGGAATTGGTTCAGGCATTTCTACAGCTTCTCGTTAAAAAGGGAAAAACGTCACAAATTGTGACGCACAATACCAAGAAGTGCCCCCGAATATTGCAGTGCTGATCAACGGCAGTGCTGCCACGCCGACGAACCGACGGGCGCAAGGTGGTGTCATGGCCGACTATTTACGCGCCATCAGTTTCGACGCCAAAAACCGGTGATCCGCTGAAAACAGCCGCCGGTAGGTGAGCAATACAGCACACACCGTTCCCAGCGCCGACGCCGCCGCGATCAGAAACATAATGATGATTTGATAGCGCACCGCCTGAATCGGCGACTGGCCCGCCAGCACCTGCCCCGTCATCATCCCGGGCAGGCTGACCAGTCCGACCACGGTCATTTGATTAAGCGTTGGGATCATCCCGGCACGTACCGCCTGGCGGGCCGGGCCTTGTGCGGCCTCCCAGCGGGTAGCGCCGAGGGCAAGACTCATTTCCACGACGTTGCGCTCGGTCGTCAATTCCTGAGTCATCCGCTCAATACCCAGCGACACCCCGGTCAGGGTATTGCCGAGAATCATCCCGAGAATGGGGATTGCATACTGCGGCTCATACCAGGGATGAATCCGAATAACAGCGAACAGCCCCACAGCTGTGACCAGCCATGAACTCAGCCAGATCGACGCAATGCTGTCGATACGCTGCCCCGCATACGTCCGTTTGCCTCGACCTGAGGCCGACAGCCCCGCAATCAAGGTCATCCCGGCCATCAACGGCAGCACGACATACCATTGGGCGAAGTTAAAGACCCAGCCCAGTACATATCCGATGGCGAGTAGCTGCACCACGGTGCGGATCGCCGCCCAAAGCAGCTTGCGCTCCAGATCAAGCTTCAGGACAAGGGACAGCACGCCGTTAATCAGGATCAACGAGGACGCAATACCAATATCCAGTAGCGATAGGTTCTGATATTCCATCAGGTCGTGTACTCGCTCAGTGTGCCTGCCTGCATCGTCAATCTGCGCTCACTCATGCGCTGAGCCTGCTCTTGATCATGGGAAATCCAGATGAAGGCGCGATCATCCTGTTTGGCGCCACTGAACCAGGCCGACACCAGTGACTCGATTTCCCGAGATGATTCGGGATCCAGTGACGCGGTGGGTTCATCGAGCAGAAGCACATCAGGCTGTAATTGCAGAACCCTGATCAATGCTGCAATTTGCGCTTCGCCCCCCGACAGTTCGCTGGATTGCTGGTCGAGAAAGCGCTCATCCCGGCCGGCCTGCTCGGCCAACCGTAAGGCGGCGGCGCGGTCGAAGGTAAGGTCGTGATAAACCTTCAAGCTGAAGGGGTAACGCAGATTGTCTTCGACCGTGCCCTCAAGCATTGCGGGGCGCTGAGCGATGTAACTGACGTGGCGGCGATACGCCGGAATCCCGGAACCCGACACCGGTTTATCGCGCCAAAAAACGCTGCCCTCCTCCAGCGGATCAAGCAGCGCCAGGGCACGAAGAAATACACTTTTCCCCGACCCCGACGGCCCCGTGAGGGCGACGCGATCTCCACCTGCCAAGGTGAAATCCGTAGGATTAAGCAAACACTTATGGGTTTTCGCGTCGTTTCGGACCAGCCCTGACGCTTTTATCAAGATCACTCGACAGCTGTCCCTATATAGAAAGCAGCCGTCTCATCACCGCCAGTCGCGGTGTGATGCACAACGCGTGCGTCGCTCTTCATCCCTGTTCCCCTGATCAATAGCCGCAGTGCCGCTCAATTGAAACCGAGCGGCTTTTGCCTAGGCTAACAAATCGCGGCTCATCGGGCTTCGAGCAAACCTCTGGAGATGATAATTTTCTGTACTTCAGAGGTGCCCTCGAAGATGCGCAGGATTCGTGCATCTCGCACGTAACGCTCCAGTGGCAGATCACGGATGTAGCCGTAACCGCCGTGTAGCTGAAGCGCGGCATCGGTGATAAAGCCTGCCGATTCGGCCGCCACCAGTTTGGCGGTGGCTGAGTCAAGGCTGAAGCGCTCACCACTGTCGCGTCGCACGGCGGCTTTCCAGGTGAGCATCCGGGCGCCTTCCAGCTGAGCATACATCTCGGCCAGGCGCCATTGAGTCCCCTGATAAGCGGCCAGCGGTTTGGGGCCTATCTGCCGTTCGCGGACCCAGTCCAGGCTGCATTGCATAGCTGCATTGGCGATACCCAGCGACATGGCGGCCACCTCGACCCGACCGCGGTCAAGCACCGCCATGGCTGTGTTGAAACCCTGCCCTTCAGTCCCAAGTAACGCCGATTCCGGCAGCCAGCAGTCCAGTGCCAATTCGTAAATGGTGCTGCCGCGCAGCCCCATGGTTTTTTCCGGACTGGAAAAGCTGATACCGGCAGTGCCCTGCGGAATCACGAAGGCGCTGATGCCTTTGTGCCCGACCTCGGCGTCGGTTTTCGCGTAGAGCACAATGAAGCCAGCTTCGCGCGCATTGGTGATGTAATGCTTGCTCCCATGTAATCGCCAGCCGCCCTCCTCCCGCTGCGCCCGGCAGCGCATGTCCGCCGGATTCGAGCCTGCGGTAGGCTCGGTCAAGGCAAAGGCGCCCAGCAGTTCACCACTGGCCGCCCGGGGCAGCCACTCCTGTTTCTGCGCTTCAGTACCGCCAATCAAGATCGAGTCGGTGGCCAAAAAATGTGCCGTAAGCGCAGAAGCCGTCGAAGCACATGCGCCCGCTACCGCCTCAACCACACGACTCATCGCCAGGCTACCAATGCCCAGGCCGCCATAGTGCTCAGGCAGGTTGACGCCCATGCAGCCCAGCTCGGCGAGGGCCTGCAAACTCTCGGCGCAGAAGGTTTCAGTCTCATCGTAATGTTTGGCTCGCGGCGCAATGACTTCACGTGCAACGTGCTCAACGCTGTCGATCACCGCCAACTCGGTCTGATCCAATTCAAAGTTCATGCTTGATCTCCTGCTTGCGTTTAATCGGGTCCGCCAGCCCGAATGCCTGACTGTCTGCGCCCAATCGAGGCGCCAGCGTCGTGGCATGAGGTTTCTGACCATTGAAAAACACCGGCTGAGGAACCAGCGGTAACGCCGAGCCTTCAGGGTAAATCTGCAATTGGCGGACCTGGGCCTGCTCACTGGCAGCCGCTTGAGCAAGGTTCCATACCGGCGACGCGGGAACACCCGCATCGAGCAGCGCGTCACAGAGCTGCTCGACCTTGTAGCTCGCGGTCCAGCCTTCGATTTCGCCGCGCAAGGCTGGCTCGTTCCGGGTGCGTTGATCGTCATCGACGAAACGTGGATCACTCGCCAGTCCAGCGTTGCCCATGCACTCACACAGCCGCTGGAACAAACGATTGCTGGCCACCGCAATAACCACCAGGCCATCGGCCGCACGGTACGTATCGAACGGCGTCGACACCGGGTGACGATTGCCCACCAGGCCCGGCGCGACACCGTTGGCGAAAAGATTGGACAGGCCGGTCATCTGCAGACTGAACAGCACATCGAACATGGCAACGTCGATGTACTGCGCGCCAGGCGCATGCCGTTCGCGAGCGAACAGCGCAGAGCTGATCGCCCAGGCGGCATAGACGCCAGCACACAAATCGCCAATCGCCTCACCGCTGCGGGTCGGGCCTGTTTCGGGAAAACCGGTCACGCTCATCAGACCCGACAAGGCCTGGGCAACGATGTCGTAGGCCGGTCGCCGCGAGAACGGACCGTCCTGACCGAAACCGGAAATACTCGCGTAGATCAATCGCGGGTTGTACTGCTTCAAGGTGTCGAAATCGATACCGAGTCGCTGGGTCACCCCCGGACGGAAGTTCTCCACTACCACGTCTGCGTCAGCCACCAGCTCATAAAATCGTTCGCGGTCGGACTCGGACTTGAAGTCGATTTCGACACTCCGCTTACCGCGATTGATCAAGCCGAAATACACGCTTTCACCCTCGCGAAAAGGCCCCAGGTGTCGACTGTCATCACCGTGCACAGGCACTTCGAACTTGATTACATCGGCGCCCAGGTCCGCCAACAGAGCAGTGCAGTGCGGGCCGGCGAGCACCCGACTGAGATCCAGGACGCGTACGCCCTGAAGCTGTTGGGTGAAGGGAGTGACGGGGCTATCAGTCATGTGGAGTTCCTTCATCGGGCATCACAAGCAGGTGGGGCCGGAGAAAGTCACTTAAGCCTCATACCAGCCTGTACATACAAGCTAATGCAAGTGAAGGGCCAATCGTTTTTTCTGGCTGAGTCAACGCATCCAGAATTTAATAAAAACTCCATTTTTTCAGATATTTAACTATTTAATTAATCAGACCATGCGGAATCATGATCCTGTTGTTGACTAAGAATCTGCCGCAATTCTGTACCAAACAGCACCATCACGTAACATGACCGCACCAAAAAGTAACGCAGGTAACACCTGCCAAAACCGATGAGCGACCCGCTGAATGACGCTCATTGATCGGGAGAAATCAGTGACCGAACTTGCCTTCGAGTCGATACCGCGAGCCGGGATACACCAGCCGCGCACTGCCTACCTGCCCCTTGGCCGACCAGGTGCGTCGACGGATCAACAGGCACGGTTCGTTGCGCTTGATGTGCAGCAGTCGACACTCGGCAGACTTGGCATGGATGGCCTCGACCACATGCTCCCCTTCCGTTAGCGGCGCCAGTTGAATGAGGTAGGCATAAGGGGTGACTTTGGTGAAGTCCTGCTGCAAATATTCAGGCGCAATCTGTGCATTGACGAAGCGCTCCTCGATTTGCACCGGCACCTCATTCTCGTAGTGCACCACCAGCGAATGGAATAGCCGCGTTACCCCTTCCAGAGCAAACGGCAGCGCAACACTGGCCTTGGCCGGCAGCTCTTCAAGGGTGATCACTTCACAGCGGTGAACATGACCGCGAGCAGAAATCTCTTCAGCGATATTGTGGATTTCAAACAATGCGGCGTGCCCTTTGGGCTCGGCGACAAAGGTGCCAACACCCTGGACACGCACCAGCAACCCTTCAATGGTCAGCTCGCGCAGGGCGCGGTTGATGGTCATGCGACTGACGCCCAGCAGGCTTAGCAACTCACTTTCGGAGGGCAGTTTCGAGTTCGGCAGCCATGCTCCCGAGCGAATCCGCTGAACGATAACCTGCTTAACCCGGGCATACAGCGGGGAAGGACTCTCGCTCGATAAGGATTCAAGGGATGGGGCGTCAACAGACTTGGACACAGCGACTCCTGTTCATAAGGATGCTTCAACGAGCACAGCCACTTAGTCTACCCGCCAGCGCAGGATCATAGAATAAACGCCACCAACCCCCCGGCGATTACGCTTAAACTGCGCGCTTTCGAATGACTGATAGCCCGCGATGAATTCCGAAGCCCTCTCTATCCTGCAACAGCATTTAATCTCCGCTTTAAGTGCAGCACCTGACGAAGCTCGCCGCCTGTTTCACGGCAGAGGGCTACGCTGGCCGGGGCTTGAAGAAGTGACCGTTGACTGGTTGCAGGGCGTGCTGTTGGTGTCGCTGTACAAGCAACCGGATGAAGCCGGGTTGGCTGCCCTGAAGCACATGCTTCTGGCCCTGAGCCAGTCACCCGCCTGGCTGCACCGCCAGGCGCATACCCTGTTATTGCAGCACCGCTACCTTCAAGACAGCACAACCGAATGGTTGCTGGGGGAGACCGTTGATAACGGCGTTGTCACCGAGAACGGCCTGCATTTCAAACTGGACTTTGGCAGAAACCAGAACACCGGACTGTTCCTGGATATGCGCTATGGTCGCCGCTGGGTTCAAGCTCAGGCACACGGCAAACGGGTGCTGAATCTGTTCGCATATACCTGTGGTTTTTCTGTCGCCGCCATTGCCGGGGGCGCCGAGCATGTGGTGAATCTCGACATGGCCAAGGCCGCACTGAGCCGAGGGCGAGATAATCACCGCCTTAATCAGCATGACTTGAGCCGAGTGAGCTTTTTAGGGCATGACTTGTTCAAATCCTGGGCGAGAGTAAAAAGAGACGGCCCCTACGACCTGATCATCGTCGACCCGCCTTCGTTTCAGAAAGGCAGCTTTGTGCTGACCAAGGATTACCAAAAAATCCTCCGCCGCCTGCCTGACTTGCTCAACCCACAAGGTCTTGTACTGGCGTGCATCAATGACCCTGCCATCGGCCCGGACTTTTTAATCGACAGCGCCGCTGTCGAGGCGCCTGACCTGATTTTTCAGCAGCGCCTGAAAAATCCGCCCGAGTTTGCCGACGTCCACCCTGAGGGCGGATTGAAGGCGTTGATCTTCTCGTTGAATAGCGACTTTGTGGCCGGGCGAGGGTCCGCTCTGCTGCCCTGAAACCGTTGATACAGAGAGATTGCAGGCCACGAGCTCATCAATAAAGATTGGACGCTAACGATTTCCGACTTTAACCTTGCCGGCTTGTTAGCCGTTCAAAGGGCCGGGGTCGATGTCTTCTGTATTGAATGTATTGCTGCCGATCTTCGCCCTGATCCTCATTGGCTTTGTATGTCGACGCACCCAGCGCCTGGGCCCGAATGCGGCCTCGGAAATCAACCGCATGGTGGTCTGGCTGTGTCTGCCCGCGCTGTTGTTCACCGCAACCGCCACCGCGACCTGGGAGCAAATCTGGCACCCGGGGTTTGTGCTCGCGTTTACAGGCAGTACCCTCGCGATGTTCGTACTGACCCTGTTACTGCGCTGGAAAAAAAGTGGCCACTTCGCCGATGCCAGCATTGATGCACTCAGCGCGTCCTATGCCAATACCGGCTATATCGGCATACCGCTGTGCATCATGGTGCTGGGGCCTGAGGGTCTTGAACCGGCCCTGATTGCGTCCTTGCTGGTGGTCTGTGTGTTGTTCGGACTGGCGCTGGTGTGCATCGAGATTGGTTTACAGAGCGAGCGTCGGGTGCATCGCATCGTGCTCAAGGTGCTGCTCGCGCTGGCTAAAAATCCCTTGGTGGTCTCGCCGATTCTGGGCGCCTGCTGGGCCTATACCGGCGCACCGCTGCCAGGGCCACTTGAAAAATTCTTGAGCCTGCTCGGCGCGGCAACCACACCGTGTGCATTGATTTCACTCGGGCTGTTTCTTGCCCAGAAACAGCAAGGCCCACGGCAAGGCGCAACCATGCTGGTGCTGATAAAGCTGATCGCGCATCCACTGCTGACCTGGTTTCTGGTGTTCCGCGTATTCCACCTGCCACCGTTGTGGGCCAATTCAGCCCTATTGCTCAGCGCACTTCCCACAGGCACCGGGCCGTTCATGTTGGCCGAATACTACCGGCGCGAGGCGTCAGTGGTTTCAAGCACAATTCTGATCTCGACCCTTGGCTCATTGGTGACACTGTCGATCTGCCTGTACGTCATCAAAGGATGACGCACAGCCGAGTGCAGTACTCAGTCGAGGCGGCGGCCACGGTCTCTCAGGTACTCAAGCACCGCCGCATGATCGCCGGAAAATTCGATTCGCGGCCCTTTGCTGTCTCTCTGGTAGGCATACATAGGGTCGTAATACTCACTCAGCATCCCGATGATCCAGTCCCGGTGCAGATCGACTGCGCCGGACTTTTCCTGCTCGATCAGTGCACTGTCCATGATCAAGGCCAGGCGCTGGTAGCGCTCTCCGCCGAGACGTTTGACGATGCCTGACAAACTCTGGCGCAGGTGCGCAGCAAAGACGCCAAAGCCCTGCTCGATGCCATGAACGTCGATGAACTCGGCACACAAATCGATCACATAATCTTTAAGGATTCGCTCGACCCGGTCCTCGAAGCGCTCCTCAAGCCAGACCAGCGGGTACTTCTGCATGCCCTGGAACAACGTCAGCGGGATCGCGCGGCTGCCGACAACACGCCCCTCGTCCTCGAGGACGAACTGATTGATGCCACCAGCCCGCTTCTTGAGGATGTCGATCGCCAAGGCATTTTCGAAACTGATCTGCGCCGGTTGTGGCGTCGCATGCTTGCCGAAACTGGAGCCGCGGTGATTTGCGTGCCCCTCTAGATCAAGCGCATTGGCCAGTTGTGTCAGTACTTCGGTCTTGCCCGAGCCTGTCAGCCCACCTACCAGCACAAAGTTGCACTCGGTTACCGCGCTATCAGTAACCTCGATCAGGTACGTGCGCAGTGCCTTGTAACCACCGATGACCCGTGGGTACTCGATCCCGGCCTCGTTCTTGAGCCATTGCTGGGTCAGTTGCGAGCGTAATCCTCCCCGGAAGCAATACAGGTAGCCCTGAGGTTGGGAACGGGCAAAGTCCACCCAGGCCTCGATGCGCTCTTGTTTGATCTGGCCGGACACCAACTGATGGCCCAGCTCAATGGCCGCCTGCTGCCCTTGCTGCTTGTAGCAGGTACCCACTTTCTCCCGTTCCAGATCGTTCATCAGTGGCCGATTGCACGCCAGGGGAAAAGCACCCTTGTCGAATTCGACCGGGGCACGAACGTCCATCAAGGGGCGGTCGTTGAGAAAAATGTCGCGGTAGTCGGTGCTGTTTTGACGCATCAGAACACCTCAACCGCGTGACGCTGTCGACCCACGAATTCGCCGATTACTGACAGTTCCAGGCCGAGTTCAGAGGACAGTGCGAGGAAATTCGCTTGCTCCCCCTCCTCGACGGCAACCAACAGACCGCCACTGGTTTGCGGATCACACAGCAGCAACTTCTGCATCTGTGTCAGTGCGGTGATGCGCTCGCCGTAACTGTCGAAATTACGGTGGGTTCCACCCGGGACGCAGCCCTGCTCAAGATAGAAATCGACACTGGCCAGACGCGGCACGGCGGCAAAATCGAGGCGCGCTGTCAGCTGGCTACCGTCGGCCATTTCCACCAAATGGCCGAGCAGGCCAAAACCGGTGACATCGGTCATCGCCTTGACCCCCTGCAGCTTCCCGAAACGGCTACCCGGCTTATTCAGTGCACACATCATGTCGCGCGCCACCCCTTGATCCTCTGCGCGCAACACACCCTTCTTCTCGGCCGTGGTGAGAATACCGATGCCCAACGGCTTGGTCAGATAGAGCTTGCAGCCTTCGGTCGCGGTGTCATTGCGCTTCATGAAACGCTTCTCGACCAATCCCGTCACTGCCAGACCAAAAATAGGCTCCGGCGTATCGATCGAATGCCCACCCGCCAGCGGGATGCCCGCAGCATCACAGGCTGCACGCCCGCCGCGAATCACTTCACGGGCAACTTCCGGCGCCAGCACATTGACCGGCCAGCCCAGAATCGCAATCGCCATCAACGGATCACCGCCCATGGCGTAGATATCGCTGATGGCATTAGTGGCCGCAATCCGCCCGAAATCGTACGGATCATCCACGATAGGCATGAAGAAGTCGGTGGTCGACACCACACCGCGCTCCTCATCGATGGCGTACACCGCCGCGTCGTCGCGCGATGCATTGCCAACCCAGAGCTTTGGATCAAGGTTCTGTGCACCACTGCCGGCCAGAATCACCTCCAGCACCTGTGGAGAGATCTTGCAGCCGCAACCTGCACCGTGACTGTACTGGGTAAGGCGAATCGGCGAGCTCATCTGTGCACCTCTGAATATCAAGTGCCCCGATTCTAACAGAGCGGCCAAGCGAGGTAGGCGCTTACATTCCTCCCACACTGTATATTGGCCAAAATTCAAGTTTGAGCTTTTCTCTGAAGAAAAAGTTCAACACCCTCCTGACGGCCTTGATGCCTTATTGTAAAAATACTCAGCCGGATAAACAATACCGGCACGAAAGTATCAAATAGCCATCTTTGAAAGTCGATGCGCCTCCAGAGCTTTTTGTTGAATGCCTAACTACAGCTGACCGCCACGGCGCAGTTACAGGTATGTACTCAGCACGAGTATTCGTTAGGGGATCACTCTGAAAGCGTGTAGCTTTACACTATTACAGACCCATATTTTTTGGACACACTGCCCGTGCGAACTGCCCGCTCCATCACTGCCGTAGAGCAGATATTTCCTGTTCAACAACGCCTTATTTCAGCAACTGATACCAGCGGAAAAATCACTTATTGCAATAGCGAATTCGCCCAGATAAGCGGTTACTCTCAAGCAGAGCTGATCGGTAGCCCTCACAACCTGGTGCGCCACCCCGATATGCCTCCTGCTGTTTTTGCGCTGATGTGGCGTTATTTGAAAGCGGGAAAAAGCTGGATGGGCGTTGTAAAAAATCGCTGTAAGAACGGAGATTTTTATTGGGTCAGCGCGTACGTAACCCCTATTCTTGAAGAGGGTAAGTTAGTCGGTTATGAGTCCGTCAGGGTCAAGCCGACACGGCAGCAGATAGACCGCGCACATCGGTTGTATGAGCGGTTGCGAGCCGGTAAAAATGCCGTTTCAAAAAAACATCACCTGGCGGCTTTTACCGGTCAAATGCTTGTCCCCGCGAGCGCCGCCGTTCTCGCTATTGGCGCCGCTAATTACCTGCCCAGTCCGATAGCCCACGCCGTGACCGTCGGGTTATTTTTAATCGTTGGTGCATGGTCATATAAACGGATCGGGCATCAACTAAAGCACATCATTGAAAGCGCCCCTGACGCGTTTACAGACCCGGTGAGCGCGCTCACCTATAGCGACGCATATGGTCCGTCGGCGCAGCTGGAGATGATATTGATCAGTGAAGACGCCCGGCTCAAGACCGCCCTCACGCGCCTGAGCGATCTCGCGGCCCAAGTGTCCGAGGCGGCTGCACATTCCTCACTGCTTTCCAGCCAGACTGAACAGGCTTTGCTTGAGCAAAGAGCCGAAACTGACATGACGGCCGCCGCCATGACTCAAATGGCTGCGTCGATCAACGAGGTGTCCAGTCATGTGCAACACACCGCACATGAGGCACAAACAGCACATGAACTGGCTCAACGGGCTGACGAAGTGGCCGGGACGTCCAGAGAAGCCATTCAACTGCTGGCAAGCACTGTGACCAACATCAGCAACGCCGTGGATAACCTGGCCAACGAAACCCAGCAGATCATGAGCGCTGCCGGGATGATTCAATCCATTGCCGATCAAACCAACCTGCTTGCCCTCAACGCCGCCATTGAAGCGGCCAGAGCGGGTGAACAGGGTCGGGGCTTTGCAGTAGTCGCCGATGAGGTCCGCGCCCTGGCCGGCAAAACCCGCGAATCAACCCAGCAAATTCAACGCGTCATTGAAACCCTGAAAAAGGGTGCCGATGAGGCTGTCAGCATCGCCAGGTTGGGCATCAACGAGGCTGACCACGGTGTTCTGCAGGTCATTGAGGCGCAAGAGGCGCTCCAGGGCATCCGTGAGGCCGTTGAGCGCATCAGCAGCATGAGCCATCAAATGGCAGCGGCTTCAGAAGAGCAAGCCCATGTCGCTGAAGACATAGCCCGGCAAATCAACAATGTCGCAGGGACCGTTGAGAAAACAGCGAGCAATGCACAGGCAGCCGTGATGCGTGGCAACGAACTGGAAAGTACATCTCGTGGTTTGCGCGCGCTGGTTGAACGGTTTAACAGGTGACCCGTTGCAGGAACACCGTGTGTGGGAGAGGTCTATAAAATGACCTCGTCCTTTGCAGGCCTCACTGTCCGGCGATAAATGCCGGTGCTCATCCACCTTTTTTAGCCGGGTGGATGAGCCAATACAGTGTATGCCGGGCCTGTTATCAGACTTTCACGATCCAGCCTTCTGGCGCTTCGATATCGCCTGTTTGCACGCCCGTGAGTTCGTTATAGAGCCGTTGAGTCACGGGCCCTACTTCTTCTTCACTGTAGAACACGTGTAACTTATCCTGGTATTCGATACCGCCAATCGGTGTAATCACCGCAGCCGTACCGCAGGCGCCAGCTTCCTTGAACTCATCAATGCGGTCGATAAACACATCGCCCTCGATAACTTTCAGGCCCAGGCGAGTCTGCGCCAGCTCGATCAACGACAAGCGGGTAATGCCTGGCAATACCGAAGGCGACTTCGGTGTAATGAACTCATCATTGCGCGTAATTGCAAAGAAGTTAGCGGAACCCACTTCTTCGATCTTCGAATGCGTTTGAGGGTCGAGGTAGATGCAATCGGCAAAGTGGCGCTTCTTGGCTTCTGCGCCGGGCATCAGGCTCGCAGCATAGTTACCGCCCACCTTGGCAGCCCCCGTACCATTGGGTGCTGCACGGTCATAGCTGGAAATCACAAAGTTATTGGGTTTCAAGCCGCCTTTGAAGTAGGCGCCCACCGGCATGCAGAAGATCGAGAAAATGAACTCCGGTGCAGTACGCACGCCAATGTTATCGCCCACCCCGATGATGAATGGACGCAGGTACAGCGCTCCGCCTGTGCCATAGGGCGGGATGAATCGCTCGTTGGCACGCACGACTTGCTTGCAGGCTTCAATGAAGACATCCGAAGGGACAGGAGGCATCAGCAACCTGGCACAACTGCGCTGCATACGTAGCGCGTTCTGGTCTGGCCGGAACAGATTGATCGACCCGTCCTTGCAGCGATACGCCTTGAGCCCTTCGAAGCACTGCTGGCCGTAGTGAAGGGCTGTCGAGCCCTCGCTGATGTGCAACACGTTGTCTTCTGTCAGGGTGCCTTCCTGCCAGGCACCGTTGCGCCAGTAAGACAAATAGCGCAGATCTGTCTTGATGTAATCGAATCCCAGCTTGTCCCACTTTATGCTTTCGTAACCCATGACACCCTCGATCATTTAACAACGCCTGAACACCCCAGGCTTCTGACATCGTGCTGATGCGAACAACAATACTTTATTCACGCACTTATCGCAGCCTGAACGAAAATACTCTTGTTTTCTTACCGCCTGTCGGGAGGCCTAATTCAAGTCTGACCAAACGCAAGCCGCTCGAACGTTAAGTGACGTCGACCTGGTCGCCAGCACACGCCGTGACGTGCCAGCCATTGACCGCACTCAATAGAGACTTCTCCAGTCAACCGCTTTTGACCCGTGCGTTCGCGGCCAGGTCCCAGGTCGATGCGGCAGCCCTCTGCTCTGTTCCATCGTCTTTCTGGGCGGTAATCTCCCATTTGATCCTGATAAAGTTCAGCGACAACGTTTCGACCGGCTTACCCCCTGCACCACCGCTGACACTGACGCTGGATATCAACACATCAGTCAAGGTGTAGACGATAAGAGGCATGAGTTGCCCGCTATTGTCTGACGCGTTGCGCCCCACGCTGATTTTGACCTCTGGGATCGGCTTGCCAGCGCAGCAGTATTCGTTAAGGCTTGGGCTAGAGGAGTCGAGGAACTTGGTGACAGTGAAATCAGCAATGTATGGCCTGCCAGAGGTTCGTTCAGCGCTGCTTACATTGTTGGTCACTTGCATGGCCACGTTATGACTGTAGGACATGACCTCGATTTTGTCGGTGTAACCTTCCAGTAGGCAGTCACCTTTGATCGTGCCCCCCAGATCCATAATGATCACATCCATCGTGTGTCTTCCTTGCACGGCTTAAAGAGATGAAAAATCTGCCAGGTCGTGGCAGGCCAGGTGATGCAATAGCCATTGTCACCGTTGTAACAGGTGCCCGATGGATATTTTTTGCCTGATCCTTGATCAGGGTCTATGCACCCCGGATTTATTGGCGCCAATATAGGCCCTTACTGGATTATCTGGTGAATTGCGCGCGCGGCAAAAATGCCCGACGCAGCCTTTCAGAATGAAATTTCCCGGTGCCCTACTCGGCTGACAATGGAAATAAGGGGCTCGCATGACAAGCAATGCCTGCTTATCGAACACAGGCGTGGTTGCTTCGGTGCGCGGCAGCGTCGTTGATATCCGCTTCGAAGCCCATCTGCCTCCAATCCATTCCCTGCTGCACACTGGGACGGAAGGCAAAATCATCATTGAGGTGATGGAGCAACTGGATGCTCAGCGTGTACGCGGCATCGCCCTGACACCGACACAAGGTCTCGCCCGCGGCATGCAGGTCGTGGACAGCGGTGGGCCCTTGCTTGCGCCTGTAGGCAAGGAAATTCTGTCACGCATGTTCGACGTCTTTGGCAATGCCATCGACCGTCTGCCAGCGCCTCAGGTTGGCTGGCGCAGCGTCCATCGCGCGCCACCTTCACTGGCCAATCGTTCGACCAAAACCGAAGTATTCGCGACGGGGATCAAGGTCATTGATGTGTTGATGCCACTGGAGCGTGGTGGCAAGGCCGGGCTGTTCGGTGGGGCCGGCGTCGGCAAGACGGTGCTGTTGACCGAGATGATTCACAACATGGTGGGGCAGACCGAAGGCGTCAGCATCTTTTGCGGCATCGGAGAGCGCTGCCGCGAAGGCGAGGAGCTCTACCGCGACATGAAGGCGGCAGGCGTTCTGGAGAACATGGTGATGATCTTCGGACAGATGAACGAACCTCCGGGCGCGCGTTTTCGGGTCGGCCACGCGGCCTTGACCATGGCCGAGTATTTCCGCGACGACGAGCACCGTGACGTGTTGTTGCTGGTCGATAACATTTTTCGTTTTATCCAGGCGGGCATGGAGATTTCCGGGCTGATGGGCCAGATGCCCTCGCGTCTTGGGTATCAGCCGACCATGGGCACCGAACTGTCGCAACTGGAAGAGCGCATCGCCAACACCGATACCGGCGCCATCACCTCGATTCAGGCGGTCTATGTGCCGGCAGACGACTTTACCGACCCCGCCGCCGTGCATACCTTTTCTCACCTCTCCGCCTCCATCGTGCTGTCTCGCAAACGGGCCAGTGAGGGTTTGTACCCGGCCATCGACCCGCTGCTGTCGAACTCGAAAATGGCCACGCCTGGAGTCATCGGCGAGCGGCACTATGCGCTGGCGCAGGAGATCCGCCGCACACTGGCGCAATACGCCGACCTGAGAGACATCATTGCCATGCTCGGTCTGGAACAGCTGTCGACCGAGGACCGCAAGGTGGTTGCCCGTGCCCGGCGGCTGGAACGCTTCCTCACCCAGCCGTTTTTCACCACCGAGCAATTTACCGGTCTTGCGGGCAAGTGGGTCAGCCTCGAGGACGCGCTGGACGGCTGCGAGCGCATTCTGCGCGATGAGTTCATGGACGTCCCGGAAAGTGCCCTGTACATGATCGGGAGCATTGACGAGGCGCTGGGCAAAACCAGGCCCGAGCCTGCAACGGAGGCTGAAGATGCCGTCAACCCACATGAAACTTAAAATTCTGCTGCCCTTCAAGGTCTTCGCCGAGAAGGTCGATGTACTGCGTATTGTCGCCGAGT
The DNA here is from genome assembly GCF_056680355.1 of Pseudomonas sp. ASL8. Classification (NCBI taxonomy): domain Bacteria; kingdom Pseudomonadati; phylum Pseudomonadota; class Gammaproteobacteria; order Pseudomonadales; family Pseudomonadaceae; genus Pseudomonas; species Pseudomonas sp. ASL8. The sequence goes on from NZ_CM155278.1 coordinate 5,302,335, forward strand.
CCCGCAACGGCTCTTTCGGCCTGTTGCCCCAACGGCTGGACTGTGTGGCAGCTCTTGCGCCGGGCATTCTCATTTACGAAACTGTAACTGAGGGCGAAGTGTGTGTGGCGGTCGATGAGGGGGTATTGGTCAAAACCGGGAGCGATGTCCTCATTTCCGTACGTAACGCCATTGGCGGCACTGATTTGGGGGAACTGCACAAGGCTGTCGAGCAGGAGTTCCTCAATCTGGATGAGCAGGAGCGCAGTGTACGTTCGGTCCTGGCGAAGCTGGAGGGCGGTTTCATTACCCGTTTCGCGGCCATGCATCATGAGTGATCGCGAAGAAAAGAAGCCCGCCAAGGGCAAGCCGTTCAGCGAGCAGATCGGTGTTAAAGCAGCGCGCAAGCTCAAGGCGCAGCGCCAGGTTAATCAAACGGTCTGGTCCGGTCTTGGCATGATGGGCCTGATCGGCTGGTCGGTGACCCTCCCGACGCTGCTTGGCGCAGCGCTGGGTTTTTGGCTGGATAAGCACTATCCAGGCGGCCACTCGTGGACACTTGCGCTGCTGGCCCTGGGGCTAGGCCTCGGTTGCTTCAATGCATGGCATTGGGTCGCCAAAGAAGGTCGGGAAATTCGCGATCAGGAGTCTGATAAGGATGAGTGACATGTTGAGTCTGGTCCCGGCATTCGCAGTGGGCGTTGTGCTTGGTGCGTTCTTTTTCGGTGGCCTTTGGTGGACGGTTCGTCAGGCAGCGTCATCGCGTTGGGCAGCACTCTGGTTTTTCGCCAGCCTGCTCCTGCGAACCGGCGTCGTGCTGGTCGGTTTCTATTTTGCCTGCGGCGGTGACTGGCAGCGCTGGCTGGTCGCGTTGCTCGGGTTTACCGTGGCACGGTTTTTCGTTACACGACTGACTCGACCAGCCCTGCGTTTCACGGAGGACCGCCATGCACCTTAGCCCGGACGACATCATTTACTGGCAATACGGTTTTTTCAAGATCAACGCCACTATCGCCTTCACATGGGCGCTGATGCTGTTCCTCGCGCTGGGTTCAAAACTGGTGACCCGCCGACTGTCTCGTGGACTGGAGCGCAGCGGCTGGCAGAATCTGCTGGAAATCGTCGTCACCGGCATTACCACGCAGCTAGGTGAGGTTGGCCTCATCCAGCCACGCAAATACCTTGGGTTTGTCGGGACGCTGTTTCTGTTTGTGGCGAGTGCCACTTTATTTACGATAGTGCCCGGGTACGAGCCACCCACCGGATCGCTGTCGACGACAACCGCGCTGGCAATCTGCGTGTTTATCGCTGTGCCCCTGTTTGGCATCGCCGATTGCGGTTTGGGCGAGTACTTGCGCGCTTACACGAAGCCAACCTTCATCATGCTGCCCTTTAACATCGTCAGCGAACTCTCGCGCACCCTGGCACTGGCCGCCCGTCTGTTCGGCAACATGATGAGCGGCACGATGATTCTCGCCATCCTGCTAACCATCACCCCCTTCCTCTTTCCCATTGCCCTCAGTGCGCTTGGGTTATTGACCGGCATGGTCCAGGCCTACATTTTCAGCATTCTGGCAGCGGTTTACATCGCGGCAGCGACACGATCACGCTCGCCAGAACCCGTCCCCGACTCGACAACTTGAACCCAGGAAGGAATTACCATGGATAGCATGACGATTATTGCAGTGGTTTCCATCATCACTGCGGGGCTGACCATCGCCATCGGCAGTATTGGCCCCGCACTTGGCGAAGGACGCGCAGTGGCGACGGCGTTAACGTCGTTGGCGCAACAACCTGATGCTGCCGCGACCATTACCCGAACGCTGTTTGTTGGCCTGGCCATGGTCGAGTCGGTGGCGATTTACTGCTTCGTGGTGTCGATGATTCTTCTGTTCGCCAATCCGTTCTGGAATCACGCCATCGCTCAGGTCGCCGGAAAATAGATCATGCTCATCGATTGGTTCACTGTCGGTGCTCAAGCGCTCAACTTTCTCATCCTGATGTGGTTGTTGAAGCGCTTCCTTTATCACCCGATCCTTGCGGCTATCGATGCGCGAGAACAGCGCATTGCGGCGCAATTGGCGGATGCCGAGGCGAAAGAAGCCGAGGCCAACAAGGAGCGCGATGAGTTTTTGCAAAAAAACGTGACATTCGACAAGGAACGGGCTGGGCTGCTGCAACAGGCAGCAGCCGCGGCGAATGTAGAGCGCCAGCGCCTTCTCGATGACGCACGCCAGGCCGCCACGGCCTTGAGTGCCAAACATCTGGAAACCCTGCAGAGCGAATCTCGCCGCCTGCATGACGAAGTGGGGCGGCGTACTCAGAAAGAAGTTTTTGCCATTGCCCGTAAGACCCTGAAAGACCTGGCCGGGACGACCCTGGAAGAGCGCATGGTCGACACCTTCGTCAATCGTCTGAATACGTTGAGCACTGAGGAAAAGCAAGGCTTGGTGGCAGCGCTAAAGGCATCGGCAGAACCGGTCATCGTGCGCACTGCCTTCGAGTTGCCAGAGGCGCAACGCACTGCCGCGCAAGCAGCCATCAACACGCTCCTGGCAGTGAGCGCTGACGTTCACTTCGAGACCGCCCCGGACTTGGTGAGCGGTATCGAACTCAGCGCAGCCGGGCAAAAAGTAGCCTGGAGTATCTCGGAGTATCTGGCGGCCATGGAAAAGGGCATCAGCGAGCTGCTGGACACGAAGGAGCAGGTCCACGCCCGGACGGAGGTGAAGGCCACCCCCCTGAAAGAAGGGCAAGTCACATGAGCATCGAGCGCCTTCAGGATGTCTTTGCGACGGCCTTTACTGTCATGGGTGAAGCGCGGGAAGGCTTTGTCCATCAGTTGCGACCAAAGGAAGTCGGGCGGGTCACCAGCATTGCGTCCGGCATCGCCAAGGTCTCCGGCTTGCCCGGTGTCGGCTTCGAGGAACTGGTGAAATTCCCAGGCGATATCCATGGCATCGCCTTCAATATCGACGAGAACGAAATCGGCGTCGTGCTGCTCGGTGACTACTCGCAACTGCACGCTGGCGATGAGGTCGAGCGCTGTGGGCATGTGGTGGACGTACCAGTCGGCGATGGCCTGATCGGTCGTATCATCGACCCTACGGGTCAGCCGCTGGACGGCCTTGGGCCCCTTTTGTCCAGCGCCCGGCTGCCGATTGAGCGTCCAGCCGCGCACATCATGGATCGGGCACCGGTTACCGCCCCCCTGCAAACCGGCATCAAGGTGATTGACGCACTGATCCCGGTCGGACGCGGTCAGCGCGAGCTGATCCTGGGTGATCGGCAAACCGGCAAAACCGCGATTGCTCTGGAGACCATCCTCAATCAGCACGATCAGAATGTTCTGTGCGTGTATTGCTCCATCGGCCAACGTGCCTCCGGCGTCGCCAAAGTGATCGCTACCCTGCGTGAACAAGGTGCGCTGGCGTATACCGTGGTGGTGGTCACCGAAGGCAACGACCCGCCAGGCCTCGCCTACATTGCGCCGTATGCTGCGACCAGCATTTCCGAGTACTTCATGGAGCAGGGCCGCGACGTTCTGTTGGTCTACGACGACCTGACCCACCACGCTCGCGCCTACCGTGAGCTCTCTCTGCTGCTGCGCCGGCCACCCGGTCGCGAGGCGTTCCCTGGCGATATTTTTTACATTCACTCGCGCTTACTGGAGCGTGCGACTCATTTGCGCTCCGAGCTCGGCGGTGGTTCCCTGACGGCTTTACCCATCATCGAAACCGAAGCACAGGATATTTCCGCCTACATCCCGACGAATTTGATCTCCATAACCGACGGGCAGATCTACCTCTCTCCAGCGCTCTTCGAACTCGGCGTGCTGCCGGCAGTCGATGTCGGCAAGTCGGTTTCCCGCGTGGGCGGCAAGGCGCAACGGGGCGTCTATCGAGCCGTGGCCGGCGACCTCAAGCTGGCTTATGCCCAATTCGAGGAGCTTGAAACTTTTTCCCGTTTTGGCGCCCGGCTCGATGACGACTCTCGCCAACTGATCGCGCATGGACTGCGGATCCGTGCATGCCTCAAACAACAGGAATTCGCACCGTTGTCGGTGCCCGAGCAAATTGCGGTTCTGCTGGCGTTGACCGCGGGATGCTTCGATAAAGTGCCGCTTGAACAGATGGTCCAGGCCGAGCAGGCGGTGTGTGAGGCTACAGGGGCCATCCCGGTCGAGGTCAGATCACGTTTCAATGGGGATGAGAAACTGAGTGACGCCGACCGGGCTGCGATTATTCAGATCGCGCGCAATGCCTTGGCGCACTTGCAACCCCCGGCAGACTCCGGGAGTGCGCCGTGAGCGACACCCCCGCCAACCTGCGTCGTAAAATCACCGGTGCTGCAGACCTAGAATCCGTTGTGCGCACAATGAAAGCCATGGCGGCATCGAACATCGGTCAGTATGAAAACGCGGTCAGCTCACTGAATGACTACTATCGCACCGTACAGCTGGGCCTGATGGCCTGTTTCCAGCGTCAGGCGACTGCTGACCAAGGGGCCGTACAGAAAAAAAATGAAGGGATTGGGGTTATCGTCTTCGGTTCCGACCAGGGGTTGGTCGGCCAATTCAACGATGTTCTGGTCGAATTCGTTATCGATGAGCTGGGCAAGCTGCCAGGAGATAAAAGAGTCTGGGCGGTCGGCGAGCGCATTCAGTCACGTCTGGCGGACAGCGATTTACGTTTGGGTCAAAGCTTCGTTCTGCCCAGCTCCATCACTGCGATTACGCCTCTGGTCGGGCAGATTTTGCTCGAAATGCAAACCCGCCGCGAACAGGGCGAGATCTCTCAGGTGTACCTGTTCCACAACCGTCCACAGCCAGGTGCGATTTATGCACCCGTAAGCCAGCGACTATTGCCGCTGGACGAAAAGTGGCGGCGTAATCTGGCAGCCAATCACTGGCCGTCCAAAAACCGACCCGAAGTGATCAATGGCACAGACCAAACCCTCCCGGCGTTAATCCGCGAGTATCTTTTTGTCTCACTGTTTCGAGCCTGCGCCGAATCGCTGGCCAGCGAAAATGCCAGCCGTCTTGCGGCCATGCAGCGCGCCGAGAAAAACATCGGCGAGCTGTTGGAGGATCTCAACCGGGACTTCCATCGTCTGCGCCAAAGTGCGATTGACGAAGAGTTATTCGATGTCATTTCAGGCTTTGAAGCGCTGAGCAAGTATTGAGAGCAGCCCGGATGACGTTTTTCAGTCGTGTGCATGCCGTTTTAGCCCTTGCCCTGCGGGCTCCTCTCTACGATTCTGTATGACCCCTGTCAGGCCGGTTCACGGCCACCCCAAAACAACACTGGAGAGGCTTGCATGAAGACCGTTGCGCAACTGCTGAAGTTGAAAGCCAAGCAAAACCAGCAAGTTCACACCATCGCCCCCGATCAAAAGGTGCTGGAAGCGCTCAAGGTGATGGCCGAGAAAAATGTCGGTGCTCTACCCGTGATGGAGAACGGCCAGGTGGTAGGCGTTATCAGCGAGCGTGACTATGCGCGCAAGGTCGTCCTCCAGGGACGGTCCTCGGAAGGCACGTCCGTCAGCGAGATCATGAGTACGCCTGTATTGACCGTGGATTCCCATCAAAGCATCGACACCTGCATGGGCATCATGACCGATCGACACCTGCGCCATTTGCCCGTTGTCGAAGACGGAAAACTGCTGGGTTTGCTGTCCATTGGCGACCTGGTTAAAGAAGCCATTGCCGAGCAGGCTGACCTGATTCAGCAACTGGAGCAGTACATTCGCGGTGATTAAGCTGACCTTATCGGAGACTTCAACATGATCGATAGGCAGGTCAGCGACCGTCTCGAGATGCTCTACCAACTGATGGCCAACAAGCAGTTTTTGGTCCTGACGGGCGCGGGCATCAGCACCCCGTCCGGGATTCCGGACTACCGTGACAACGAGGGTGTGCGTCGGGGCAAAGCCCCCATGATGTACCAGGAGTTCCTCAGTGCGCCGGCAGCGCGGCGGCGCTATTGGGCGCGTGCCATGCTGGGCTGGCCACGCATCCGGCAAGCTCGGCCAAACGCTGCCCATGACGCGCTGGCGACGCTGCAAACGAAGCAGCTCATCGCCGGGCTCATCACCCAGAACGTCGACACGCTGCATGATCAGGCGGGCAGTCACGAAGTGATTGAGCTGCATGGCAGCCTGCACCGTGTGGTGTGCCTGGATTGCGATCAGCGTGCTGATCGCCAGGCGATCCAGCTCGTCATGGAAGCGGAAAACCCCTACCTGTCGGGGGTCGACGCCACCCAGGCACCCGACGGCGATACGCTACTGGACCCGGCCTTCGAAGCGCGTTTCAAGATCCCCCGCTGCCCCTCCTGCAGCGGTGAGCGGTTAAAGCCGGACGTGGTTTTTTTCGGCGAAAACGTCGCCCAGGCCACCGCAGCCAAGGCCGCCCGGTGTGTCGAGCAGGCAGAAGGATTGCTGGTGGTAGGCTCTTCGTTGATGGCCTACTCGGCCTTTCGTTTGTGCCGCGCGATGGCTGAACAGCACAAGCCGCTGATCGCCATCAACTTCGGCAAGACCCGCGCTGACGATTTTCTGGACCTGAAAATCGAAGCGTCCTGCGAACAGCTGTTGCCGGTGTTGGTTGAGCGCTTGAGGGATTGAGGTGTTGCTGGCGGCCGCGGATTCGTCAGCGTGTATCGACAGGGCAGCGTCAGGCTAAGCCCATCATTGAATCAGACGAGAAGTGAACATGAACCACATTCCGGTCGTGCGTGATGCCTGCGAAGACGATATGTCAGCGGTGCAAAGCATCTACGCGCAGCACGTCATAGGCGGTATCGCCAGCTTTGAACTGGAAGCCCCCAGCGTGCCCCAAATGATCGAGCGGCGCGCTGACGTTCTAGCAAAAGGGCTGCCGTATCTGGTCGCAGAACTGGCTGGAGAGGTGGTCGGTTATGGCTATGCAACACTGTACCGACCGCGTCCTGCCTACCGTTTTACCGTCGAGGATTCGGTCTATGTCCGCGACGGATTGGGAGGCCACGGCATCGGCCTGACATTGCTCGGCGAACTCATTGATCGCTGTACTCGAGGCGGTTGGCGACAGATGATCGCGATCATCGGCGATAGCAAAAACCATGCATCGACTCGTTTGCATGAGCGGCTCGGCTTCCATCGGGTCGGCGTCTTTGAGTCGGTCGGCTTCAAGCATGGTCGATGGGTCGATACAGTACTGATGCAGCGTTCGCTGAGCGACGGTTCACTGAGTCTGCCGCCGGTTTAAAACGATCGCCTTACGCAAGTAAGGGATGAGTATCGACAGCCTCAATCTGAGCTACAGTTCCAGCAGCATCCCCGCCCGTCAGTTGCCCAAGGAAGCCTCAATGCGATTGATCTGCTTAGTGCTTCCCCTGCTGGTGCTGACTGGATGTTCATCTTTTCGTGCGGCCCCGGAAAAAGTCACCCACGTCCCAAATGATCGGCTGTTGGCCTACCAACAACCCATCACGGGTGGCGGCCAGATCGCAGTAGACCGCGACATTGGCATGCTGGGCGGTGGTTGTTACCTGGCCTTCCTGATAGATCGGCAGGTCGCCGCGCGTATCGGTATCGGTGAGGCTGCCAACTTCCAGGTGCCACCGGGCGCACGCATCGTCGGCATCGGCATTGATGAAAAGGACGACTCTTTCTGCAGCAAGGGACACCTGCACCGCGAGCTGGCCATTCAGCTGAAGGAAGGTGAAACCCAGCATTTTCGAATTGTCAGTGAGGCCAAAAACGGCTTCGGGATTCAAGTCGACCCGCGCTGAGCCTTATACCTGCTGACGGCGTTGGTGCCTGACGGCCTACCTCAACGAATGCCCAGTCGTTTGGCCAGGCGACTCAGGTTGGCACGATCCAGGCCGAGTTCACGGGCGACATCAGCCCATTTTCCCTGATGCCGGGTCAACGCCTCACTGATCAGTACTTTCTGATAGGCATCGACTGACGCCTTCAAATCCTCGCCATCCTTGACCTTGGGCGCGTCGCCAATCGTGACCGGTTCCACCACAGGGACTTCCTCGTCCAGGCCCAGCGCTTGGGCATCAATGGTGAGAATGCGCGGACGCTCGGCGTGACTGGACAAGGCCTTTAGCGTGGCGCGGCTGATCAAATGCTCCAGCTCGCGGACGTTGCCTGGCCATGAATAGCTCACCAACAGTTTTTGAGCATCCTGGTTCAAACGCAAGCTGCGCAGCCCCATGCGCGCGCGGTTTTCTTCAAGAAAAAACCCCGCCAGCAGGAGCACATCCCGCCCTCGTTCACGCAACGGCGGCACCCGTAACGGGTAGACACTCAGCCGATGATAGAGGTCTGCACGAAAACGACCGGCGCGCACCTCTTCGGCGAGATCGCGGTTGGTGGCGGCAATGATTCGCACGTCGACATGATGCTCCTGATCGGAACCGACGCGCTGCAACTGACCACTCTGCAACACCCTGAGCAACTTCGCTTGAACCGGCAGCGGCAACTCGCCAACCTCGTCGAGGAATATCGTGCCGCCGTCGGCCAGCTCGAACTTACCGCCACGCCCGCTGACGGCGCCAGAAAAAGCGCCTTTGACATGACCGAACAACTCACTCTCGACCAGCAGCTCAGGCAGCGCCGCGCAATTGAGGCTGATCAGCGGTTTCTGCGCCCGTGGCGAGTGCAGGTGAATGGCTTCCGCCACCAGCTCTTTGCCCACGCCGGTTTCCCCGGTGATCAACACCGACAACGCGCTGTTGCCCACCAGTTGAATCTCTTGCTGCATGCCTTTGTGAACAGGGCTCTGACCAATCAGCTCACGCGGCCGGCGCCCGCCTGCCGCACGTTTGTAGACCTCAGCCAACTGGCGCTGATCCTCAAAACTGCGCGCCAGCTGGTTGATCCGCTCACTGGCCATCACTGTCGCGGCAGCCAGACTGGCGAAGGCTTCGAGATTGTCCAGATCGACCTTACCAAAGCTCGACGGGTCCAACGCATCCAGGGTAATCAGGCCCCAGGGTTTGTCCTGGAGGTACAGCGGACAGCCAAGGCAATCATGGACTTCCAGGTGCCCCTGATGGCCCTCGACCAAACCATCGTAAGGGTCAGGCAAACCGCAATCCGTGGAAAACCGGGTCGGGCCACGGCTTTCAAGAAGAAGCTTGAGTCGAGGATGTTCCTCAACCTTGAATCGTCGACCCAACGTGTCCGGACTCAACCCTTCTACCGACAACGGAATCAGCACATCGCCCTCAAGCTTGAGGAGCGCCACCGCATCGCATGGCAGTATCTGACGCAGGGCGCGCAGCAGGCGTCGATAGCGCTCATCATCTGGCAATTCGCGGGAAAGATCGGCGACCAGCGGCACCAATGCCAACAGTAGAGGGTTAGTCATTACGACTCCATTGTGGTCATCAAGACTTATCGTCACGCTATCAAAATGACTCGAATAAATTTTAAGCTGCTGTTTTATAACAACTTTAAATTTTAACAAAAATACGACTCTGCGCCAGCCGCACAACCTATCACGTTAGGGTACCTGTATGAACCGCCTGACGGTGCTCACTCAATCGACATACTCCACATACCGCGCCATCAGGTTCGGACGGCGGAAGGTGTCGATCTGATCGATCTGGCCGCGCGCGTGGTAGAGAGCCCCTTCAAACGTTTCGTCATCCATGTCGATCCACAACCGTGGATTGCGGCCGACTTCGCGGTCGTATTCGGCCGTCACAGGGTCGAGGTGGCGGAATTCTTCGTAACGCGGCAAGTCGGGCAACGGGCGGCTGGTGTCCATGTAGTTCTGCAGAAAATCCCACATGGCACAGCACAACTCGCCAGCGCCCGGAGGAACCAGCGCGCCGAAGTTGATGACGATGTCGCGATAGCGGTGGGCTATGTACAGCGCATTCATCGGCAGACCCTGACGATCAGGGGTCGTGGCGATATAGGCGTCGAACTCATAGAACGGCGCAGTCAGTTCACCGATAGTGCCGTTCTTTTTGTATTCGCCGTGGTTGTCGTAATCAAACAGGGTGACAAGGCCCGTGCGACGGTTGATTTCCCAGATCGGGCCTCGGGAGGGTTTGACCCAGAGGTGGGGGAAGTAGCGGATGACTAGTGAGGCAAGTGCCCAACAACAGGCGGGAAGCAAAACAAAAAAACATACGAAAGGAAGGAACTCTATTGAGGTGTGCTCCCAGCTTTTTCCCGTATCAATAGTGATTATGCCAACGTAAGCAAATAGGATTAGAGGGATCATAAACCAAGTAAAAAACTTCCCTCCTCCATATATGTATATCCAGAAGTGCGAACGTCTAGACCATAAAGCAAACCTGAAACGTTCATGATCCTCCCTGTCATGAAAATCAACATGTTCATAAGGCGCCGGAACATAAGTACCCAATGCCAACTTTTCCTCTCGCTCTTTTACCCTGTTCTCCTGGCGACGTAGGCTGCTGGGTTTACGTTCAACCAGAAAGTCATCAGGTGCAACTTCCCGTGTCATCCCCCATGGCAGACGCACCTTGGCAACGCGTCGGATCCACGAACGCTCTGCCGAAGGCGGTTGTTTGGGGATCTGATCAGAGCGATAGGCTGTAGGCGCGTAGTAAGACGAGCTCATGGTAGTCATTCGTCGCTCACCGCTTTATGGGTGATTTCGTCGGCCCAGAAAAGGTGTTCGCCTTTTTCAAAATTGGGTTTGGCGTGGACCGGACCGAACGGGGTCGGGTCCTTGGGCGGTGGTGCGGGGAACACCCAGGTGCGGCTGCCATCGTTAAATGACAATTGAGCACGGACCAGCCAGCGATAGATCTCGGCCGGCCGGCTTTTTGAGGGTTCCGCAGGCTGGTTGCGCGGCAACGTGACAAATACCTCTATCCCATTGAGCCTTGAACGATAGGCGACAGATTTCTCTCGGGTGAGCGAACTGCGCTCGTGACTCCATTCATGGCGCAACGTGTAATGCGCTTCCGTTACCTGCTGCCTGCATTCAACCAGAGTATGGAGTTCCTGACTCAGCAGCCCCGGCAGATTGCTCTCGATAAGTATGCAAGTGTTGGCCTTCCGCACGCTGAAGGGCACCGGATTCCCGTCATTGATTTTGGGGGCGAATTCGTGGTCCGGATTGCTGCCAATGGTGATTCGGATATCGGCAAACAGGCTGATCAGGTAATAGAAGGCCTGCTGGGGATCTTGCAGGTGGGGGATCCGCTCACTGGCGGGACCGAAGGGACCCGCGCTGAGCCAGTCTTCGACCGCGTTGCTGCTAAGCCAGTAGGCGATGCCCGCGCCGACGCTGATCAATATCAAGCTGACCCAGCCTGCAGGGCCCAAGCCGAGGAAGGTGCTGCCGCCGACCATCAGGGTGCCTGCGATGCTGGTCAGGCCGCCTGCGGCCATCAGCAGATGGCCCCACATGGCATCATCTCCCCATTGATAGGCATGCCAGGCGTCGTAGAGGTTCAGGCCGACAAAAATTGCTCCTGCTGCAATCTGACCGAGTAAGCGGGCCGAGAATTTTTTCACGAAGCGTTTGCTCAATGAACCCAGCATTTGCTCTGCGGAAGCTTCGGAGATGGTAAACAACGTTTTACGACCTGCGGCTAGAACAGATTGGCTACCTACTAGCTTTACGGTTAAAGCTTCCATCGCAATTGTTAAATCAGCTCCAGCGCCTAATAGACCTAATCCAACCCTGCCCCCTCCCTTCTCTCTATAGGTCAGTTCTCGACTGTTCCACTCATTCCTCAAATTCCACAACTCCAACATCCCCACCGCCGCCGCAAACGGCGTCGAGTTCAGCGCCCGATACATCCACTCGCTCTGCAATGCATTCCGGTTCTTCACCGCATCCTGTATGGCCGTTCCCTTGGTGGTGACCTGCTCGGCCATATTCAGTTGCCACGCCGCATTGACCCGTTGGTTCACGCCGCTGATCAGTCGCGCCATCCGATGATCGCGGGGCATGGCGATGACGACGGTATTGGCTCGCAGGTCGCCTCCAGTGCGGTAGTGCTCCTGGCCAACGTTCGACAACCCGGAGGGGCCTCGATAGTCGAGGTGAGGCCGTCGCAGGCGTTCTGGTATCTCCGGCAGGTCGGTCAGGCCGAACACGTAGTAATTCTTGTTTCTCGCCTCTTGGTGGCGCATGAAGTGTGCATCGCCAAAGGCCCCCGGCAGCATGCTGCGCAGTTGCGCCAAGGCCCGCTGACGTTGGCGCATGTTCAGCGCCGGGGCGGGGCGTTCGGTGCCAGGGACCGGAATGTGCTGCGTCGTGTGCAGCGCCTGTTCCGCCACATCCACCGAGCCTTGCAGGTTCTCGTGGAAGCTGATCAAGGTCGCCGCGACGACTTTCAGGGTGCCGGTCAGGGTGTTGTTGAGGCTGCCGCTGTCCAGCAAACCCGCCAGCAAATGGGCGTCGAACGTATTGAGTTGCCTGGCATCGACGGCGTCGCTGCTGACGGCCCCAAGTAGCGCGTTCGGCCGAAACAGGCCATTGCCGTCATTGATGTCTGCGACCGCGGGCTGAACATACGGCGCTTCCATATCCTGCTGTGCGAGGTCAGGCCACAGCATCCGATGCAACGCATGCCCTTCGTCATTGGCCATTCGGCTGATCAGTTGTTGCCCGACACTGGCCTTGGGGCTGTAGAGGCTGATGCCGGTCACCGCGTCAGTGACATCGCCGTTGACCGCAAAGGGGTCCATTTGCGCGGGGGTCAGGGCGAGGCTGGCGAACAGCCGGCTGACGAAGTGCATGGCGGCGACGTAGTCGAAGCCGTCGAGGCTCAGGTGATCGGCCAGGGTTTGCTCGGTTTCCGGTTGCTGGAGTGCGTCGCTCAACAGCGCCTGACTCATGTCCAGCTGGCGCCAGAGTTGCGCTCGTTCGCCGGTGGCGGTGAAGCGATTGATGTCGAGTCGGCCCTGATCCTTGAGCTTCTCCATACCCTGGTGCAGCGGATTTTTCTGCCCACCCAAGGTCTGCGGCACGATCAGTTGTTGCACCAGCAGCGCGCTGGCGTGATGGGCGTAATGGCTGGCGCGCTGGGCGCACAGGTGCAGCAGGTGCTGCTGGTCGTGAATCCGCGTCTGTACGTGACGCAGCCGATAGTGCGCGTCGTGCAGCAGCACGCCGTACAGCTCGCGTTTTCGTGCACTTAACAGCACATCAGCCACCGCTGGCTGCGCTTGCCAGAACTCATCGGCGATCTGGGTTTCGGGATCGCACACCTGTTCCAGCCAATGGGTCCAGGCGCCGGTTTCTACGGAGGTGGGCCGATAGGCAACTTCGCCCTTTTCACAGCGGACCACATGCTGGCGCGCTGCGCTCAAGGCAATCACCGGGAACTGCCCGCTCAGGTCGCACAGGTAGCGGGCCGGCTGGTCGAGCAGCCATTCGTAACCGGGTTGGCGGGCGCGTTGCGGGGCGACCAGGCTGACCGGGAAGGCGTGCGAGCTGAGGTTGAGCCTGGCGACATGCGCCGCGCCCGCCGCAGACTGGTTGGCCGCGTCATAGGCGTCGAATGCGCTGAAGGCTTCAAGCATCGCCACGCCATCCGGTTTGTCGCGGAAGACACGCTTGACCTTGTCTTGCGAGCTGCGCAAGTCCGGACTTTGGCAGCGTTGTGCACGCAACGCCGGGTCTTGCTCAAGACGTCGCAAGCGCGGCCCGCTGAGCTGAACCTCGCTGAAACAGAGCTGCGGCGACACCTGATGATCGTTCCAGCTGGACGGCAGCCAGATGTCTTCCAGCGCCTGCCCACTGGCCAGTCGAGGGCCCTCCTCAATCTCGTCGCCCATGCGATAACGGTTCAGGTCGATGTCGTGGTAAGTGGTGTGTTCGTCTGCGACCCGCACCTCCAGCTCGCGCCACAGCCGGTCGCTCAAAAAGACATAAATGAACCCTGCGCGGCACAACACTGGAGTGCCGTGATCGTGAGCACTGTTGGCACCGGGTAACGCGACGAAGGGCACCACTGGCACGATCTGGTTCCACTGCGCGTCGAACTGGCGCAGGGTGATCGCGACCTCGGGCAAGAGCAGGCGAATGGGACTGCCGTCGACCGAGTCGATTTCCAGCCACAGGCGGTGGGTGTAGTGATTTTTCCAGTTCCAGACGTGTAGGGCGCTGGCCGTGAAATAGGGACTGTCCTGGGTTTCAGGCCGGTCTTCGCCTGTCAGGGCATCCAGGCGTTGAGCGCCGGTTTTGTCGTAGATGGCCAGACGCTGACGGGTGGAATGCTGATTGCCGGTGACCTGCACGATCAATTTATTGATTTCGCAGCAGGGGCCGTCACTCAATGTGCTTTTGGCCATATCAGGACTCCTCCATTCAGGTTTTGAGGACGCGAAGCCTGAATGAAAGTGTGCAGGGAGTCTGTCGGACTCAGCAGAGAAGATCAGTGGGACTTTTCCCTGTTCGGAGGACTCATCTACAACCAATGGACTCGAGTGCGCGCCCAAGCCGCTCAAGCCCGCTGTAGACGGGGGGCGATGCAGTTTCCTAAACTGTCGCCTGCGATCGCGCGATGGGTGTAGATCTGGGGGCAGCAACTGATGAACCGCAATGAATTGCGCAAGGCTGACATCAACTTGATGGTGGTCTTCGAAACCCTGATGCAAGAGCGCAATGTGACGCGGGCCGCGCAAAAACTTTTTCTCGGGCAGCCGACGATCAGCGCTGCACTTAACCGCTTGCGAATATTGTTCAGCGACCCGTTGTTTATCCGAATCGGCCATCGCATGGAACCGACCGCACGGGCCGAGGAAATCATCCTGCACCTGTCGCCTGCGCTGGACGCCATGTCAGTGGCGCTGAGCCTGAGCCACGACTTCGATCCCGCAGTCAGCACCATGACTTTTCGCATAGGCCTGTCCGACGATGTCGAGTTTGGCCTCCTGCCGCCCTTGTTGCGCGCCTTGCGCCAGGAAGCGCCACAGATCGTGTGCGTGATCAAGCATGTGGACTCCTGGCGCATCCCGGACATGCTGGCCTCGGGAGAGATCACCATCGGCGTCAGCCAGACCCGTGAGCTGCCGGCCAATGCCAAGCGCAAGCTGCTCAGGCAAACCAAGCCAAGGGTGCTGCGCGCCGACGCATCATCGACCCCGCTGACCCTGGATGAGTACTGTTCACGCCCGCACGTCGTGGTCTCCCACATCGCCAATGTCAGCGGTTTTGCTGACGAATGGCTCAAGGCGATTGGCCGCAAGCGCCACGTGGTACTGGCGATTCCGCAATACAGCACCTTGCCCGCACTGATGGCGGGGACCGACTTGCTGGCAAACTTGCCCGACTACACGGCAACGGCTATGTCGGCCGCCTCCAGCCTGCTGTTCGATGAGCCCCTGCCCTTCATGACGCCGACCCTCGACCTGTCGATGGTCTGGCTGAGCATCAATGACACCGACCCGGCCGAACGCTGGCTGCGCTCACGCCTGGAATCGTTCATGAGCAACATGCAGCAAGAAACGCCCGTCACTGCTGGCGCAGTCTTTGGCGTTTAGCCAAAACACCCGGTGACTCAGTCGGCCAGCACCGGACTGACCACCGGTGCCCACTGCACATAACACACCACCACGGGCATCCCATGCTCGGCACAGAAATCCAGCCAGCGCAGTTGGTTGTCCTGCAAACGGTCGCCCGGCCCTTTGACTTCGATCATCCGATAGCGCTGCTCGTCCGGGTAAAACTGGATCAGGTCCGGCATACCCGTGCGATTGGCCTTGATGTCCAGTAGCAGACGCCGAAACCAATGCCTCAGGTGATCCGCGGGCAAACAATGCAGCGCGTGTGCCAGCAGCTCTTCTGACAGGCTGCCCCAAAACACGAAAGGCGATTGCAGACCGTGCTTGGTTTTGAAATGCTGGCGAATGGTGGTCTTGTAGGCATCCGAATCCAGCTGTTCCAGGCACTCGCTGAACAACCCGGCCCGGCGCTGATAGAAATCCGGGCTGTAGAGATCGCTGGGAGCACTCTGAAACGGGTGAAAAAACGCGCCCGGCAGCGGCGCAAAAATCGCCGGCCAGCACAGCAAGCCAAACAATGAATTGATCAGCGTGTTCTCGACGTAATGCACCGGCCCTGCCTGATCGCCCAGATGCACCTGGATCAAGCGCTCAACAGAGGTATCCGCCGAGGGCGTCACCACCACGTCAAGTCGACTCAAGGCTCGCGTGCGCCGCTGACGCTCGACCGGCAAACCCAGCTTGCGCTGCAAACGCGGGAGGATCCGCAATAGATGCTGCGCTTCGGCGTCACTTTCAGGCGCCGCTTGTGCCTGTTCGAGCAAGGCCATGGCGTGCTCATAGTCGGCACTGAGTTCCAGCACCCGAAGTCGCCGTGAACGCGCCCCAGGGTAGTCACATCGCTGATACACACTCAACGCCAGCGGCCAATCCTGAATGCGCTCCGCCTGCTGGCCGATCCGGAACAACAGTTTGGCCCGGCGCATCCGCAGCCAGGCATTATCGGTGCCGATGGCGATGATCTGCCGGGCCAGGTCCGGCAGGTCATTGCCCTCCTCAAGCCCTTGACGGCAGGCATGCAAGTGCAGGCAAGTATCGATGTCCGCCCGCGCGGTGAGGCCTCGGGAATCCAGAGAAAACTCGACCTTTTCGTAGCGATAGATACCCAGGTCAGCCAGCACAAACTCAGACCACTCCTGACTCAGGTTGCCAAAATACAGCAACCGCAATCGGTCACAGATGGGCATGACAGTGAGGCCGAAGATCACGTCTTCACACCCGACAAACCACTGCTCCAGCGTTTGCGGCTGTTCGTAGTGCGGCTGCAGTCGCGTCAACAGGTCGGTCTTTTTCTCTGCGTTTTTTATCGCATGGGCCTGGAAACAGACAGTCAACTCTGCCTTGCGCAGCAACGCGAATAACGCCTCCAGACTGATGGCCGGGTGCTGATCAACCCAGCCATTCTCAAGCAACGGCATGACCGCGTCCCGCACCGCGCCAAGTTCCGAATAGCTCAACTTGCTTGCCCGAAACAATGTGCCCTTGCGCATGACCATCCGCACCAGCAAACCCTGAGCCGTTTTCGGTAAACCGGCAAAATCGACGATAAATTGCCGTTCCTGCTCATCGAGCAGATCGTCATAACGCTGGGCGATCCACTCCAGCACCTGATGGAAGTTTTCCAGGTAATAAAACGGATTTTCGAGGGGCGAGGTGTTCACGGTTTGAGGTTCACGCAACGTTTTTTTGGAAGTCGTCAGGATACTGGTTATCCATACAGATTCCAGCATTGCATTTACACCCACTGCGTTCGACTGATCAGCGGTGTACAGAGGTGACGTGCGACCACCGCAACTGACGATAGAATTGCCCTACGTACGATCTCAAGGTACCGACATGAACCAGAACACAACGCCACTCATCTATCTGGCCGGCTTCGATGTCTTCAGGCCGGACGCCATCGAGCATGGCCGTTACCTCAAGGCGCTGTGTGCCGCCCACGGCATGCAAGGGCTGTATCCGTTTGACAATGAGGTCACCCCCGGTCTGACTCCGGAGGCAACCGCGCGCCTGATCTGCTCGATGAATATCGAGATGATCCAGCGCTGCACGGCGATACTTGCCAACCTGAACGTATTTCGCGGCCTGGAGCCGGACTCGGGTACCGCCTTCGAAGTCGGCATGGCGGTGGGGCTGGGCAAACCGGTGTGGGCTTACTTCGATCAGGTCGACTCACTGCGCGCGCTGGTGGCCCATGATGCTCAGGGGGTCGATGCCCAAGGCTTTGTGGTGGAAGACTTCGGCCTGCCGCGCAACTTGATGCTGGCGTGTACATGGGCCGGCGCCAGTGAGACAGCAGAAGAGGCTACGGCAGGTCTGGCGCAGTATCTGGTGGGCCATAAACAGCCGTGACCTCAAGGCAATCTGTGTCGGGGACAACCCGGATTGCCTGATACGCATCAACTCAAGGTAGACGACCCCACATCCCCGCTGATGGTCGAGTCGAGTTTTTCCGCATCAATGAACTCTTCCAGACCCAACTCTTCGAGGTCGAGGTCACCCTCCGGGTCGCTGTCGTCATCGGCGTCGGAATCATTCAACGGCGATTGATCACCGCCGAAATGAGGTTCCGTTTCGGTAAAAAACAGAGGTGCCGTTGTTTGCACTGACATGTGTTCCGCTGCGTGTGGGTCAACATTCATCGAGTCCGCCTCCCTCCCTGCATCCCGAATTAATAGCGTGGTCTGCCCATGCCTGAGTAATAAGTGAGATCGCGAAGATCCCTATTGATCAACTAAAGTTATCGATTCAAGACTATTAGAAAATAGACTTGATCGATTGCACTGTCGATACTACTCCTCGTTGCGTTGGCAAATAGTCCATGAGGAAAGCCAGCGCCTTGGAGAACGTCTGTGTCACGCGCTTCCGCTCTATCGCTGCATACGCTACCCCCACTCGTCCAATGGCTCGGTTTGGCTCTGCTGGCAGGCGCCTTCGGTCAATTGCTCAAGTTCTGTGAAATCCCCGCTGCATTGTTTCTTGGGCCGATGCTGACGGCAATTCTGTTTGGCGTATCCGGCGCGTCGATCCGTCTGCACAGGCAAGCCTTTCGCCTGAGTCAGGGTTGTGTCGGAATGCTGGTGGCGCACGCCATGACGATTTCAGTGCTGACCACTGTCGCTCAGTCCTGGCATGTGATGCTGTTCGCCACGGCATTGACTGTCCTGCTAAGCGCGGTGGTCGGAATTGGGCTGGTGCGCTTTGCTGGCATAGAAGGCAGTACCGCAGCATGGGGCACCGCGCCAGGTGCTGCTTCGGCGATGGTTACCCTGTCCGAAGACTATGGCGCGGATTCGCGGGTGGTCGCGACCATGCAATACGTGCGCGTGGTGTGCGTGGTGATGGTCGGCGCACTGGTCAGCGGCCTGCTCGGCGTGGAAAGCGGCGGTCACGAGATCCAAAGCAGCGCCGTGGCACTGCAGGGTTCGAATGTACTTAATATCATCCTCAGCGTTGCGGCGATCGTGGTCGGTGTGGTGCTGAGCACGCGGATCCCCGCCGGCGCGTTGCTGCTGCCGCTACTGATCGGTGGCGCCCTGCAACTGAGCGGGCTGTTACAGATTACCCTGCCGCCCTGGCTGCTGGCACTTGCCTATGGCGCCATTGGTTGCTACATCGGCCTGCGCTTCGACCGCGCGACGATTCGCTATGTATGGCAGCGTCTGCCAGCCATGATCTGCGGCTCGCTATTGGTGATCTTCCTGTGCTCGCTGTCCGCCTGGTTGATCGCCGAGCTGATGGACAAGGACTTTCTGTCGGTGTATCTCGCCACCAGCCCCGGCGGCCTGGACGCCATGTCGATCATTGCCGTCGATACTCACTCGGATGTCGGCTTCGTGCTCGCGATGCAGACCTTGCGCCTGTTTGGCGTGATCGCCACGGGGAGCTTTTTCGCCCGGCAGATCATCAGATTGACGGCGAAAATCGCCTGAGGTGTCGACCCTGAGTTGAATCTCTTGCGCCGACCTGGATCAGACTGCGCTAGGGCCTTCAACCCAATCGTGCAAGGGCGGTAGCCAGACTTGGCGCCAAGGCCAATACCGGTAGCAAGGTTGCCTGATAGGCATGGTAGAGGTCCGGTTTACCTGGCCAGATATCCGCACTGGGTTGGTTGTGCGGGTTCAATTCATGGCGCCAGCTGCCACGTTCGCGGTCGATGAAGAACGTTTCGTTGAACTCCCAAAAACGTCGATACCAGTTTTCATACTGTTTTTCCCCTGTACGCCGCAGCAGTGCCGCAGCCGATGCGCAGGCTTCCGCGTGGGTCCAGTGCAGGCGATGACGCACCACCGGACGATTTTCCCAGTCCAGGGTGTAGACGATGCCGGGTGCGCCATCGACGTCCCAACCATGGCGACAGGCACCGGCGAACAGACGCTTGGCGTCCTCCAGCAACCAGGGTGGCGTCGGCAGCTTTGCACGCTGACGTGCGGCCTCAAGGTGCAGCAACAAACGCGACCATTCGAACGCATGCCCTGGCGTGGTGCCGAAGGGCCGAAAACCGTCCGCAGGGTTGTCCTGGTTGTAATCGGGGAGCGGTTGCCAGTGCAGGCTGAAATGCTCAACCACCTGAAAGTCATTGGCGGCGGCATGGTTATGAATCACCCGCTCGACGATACTTAACGCGCGGTCCAGCCACTTGCTGTCGCCGGTGACATCGGCCAGCGCCAGGAACGCCTCGGTGCCGTGCATGTTGCTGTTGGCACCGCGATAGGCTTCTTCATTGCTCCAGTCTCGGGCGAAGGACTCGCGTATCGCGCCTTCTTCAACGCTCCAGAACCGGTTTTCCAACACGCCTATAGCCTCGGCCAGCAATTCGTCCGCACCGGGACGCCCCGCCACCACCGCCGAGCTGGCCGCCAGCGCGACGAACGCGTGCAGGTAAGCCGCTTTGCCGGCTTTGGCTCCCGCGCACAAAGGTGTCGCGAACCAGCCGCCCTGCTCGGCATCGCGCAACGGACCGCTCAGCGCCGCAATTCCGTGATCGACCAGCGCGGCAAAGCCGGGAATACCGCGAATATGGGCAAGGGCAAAGCTGTGGGTCATCCGTGCCGTGTTCATGGTTTCGGCCCGGGCATTATCAGGTAGACATCCCCGGTCATTCAGATTGCCGAAGCCTTGTGGCACCTGCGCCGCCTTGGCAAAAGCCAGCAACCTATTGCCTTCCATCGTCAGCCAGGCCGTATGCCCCGGTGCCTGCAACCAACTGCTGAATCCGCGCTTGCCCTCATCCATTTGTTGTTTTACCTCTGTCGATGAGCAGGATCTAAAGGCCAGATCATGCTTGCCGACGTTGGCCTGGGCAAGGGCCGGTATGTCACGCAACGTCACATACCATCAGCCGACGTCTCAGACCCGGAACCGCGTCACCACCTCACTCAACTCTGCGGCCAAACGCGAAAGCTCATGGCTGGACGTGCTGATCTGATGGGCCCCCGTGGCCGATTGCAGGGACAGGTCGCGGATGTTGACGATGTTGCGATCAACTTCGCGGGCAACCTGCGCCTGCTCTTCAGCAGCACTCGCGATGACCATGTTGCGTTGGGAAATCTGGTTGATCGACTCGGTGATGTCGGCCAGCGACTCGCCGGCGCCCCGAGCCAGTTGCAGGGTCGAACTGGCGCGATCACGGCTAGTGTGCATCGACTCCAGCGCTTGCGCAGAACCGCTGCGCATGGCTGAGACCATTTTGTCGATTTCCAGCGTCGACTGTTGAGTGCGGTGAGCCAGTGCCCGCACTTCATCGGCGACCACCGCAAAACCACGACCGGACTCACCAGCGCGTGCGGCTTCGATGGCGGCGTTCAAGGCCAGCAAGTTGGTCTGCTCGGCAATCGAGCGGATCACGTCAAGCACCTTGCCGATGTCTTGAGACTGGTCGGCCAGATTCTGCACCAACGTCGAGGTAGCCTGCACGTTCGTCGACAGTGACTGGATCGCTTCAACGGTGTCGACCACCCTTGCCTGCCCCGCCTTGGCTGAATCATTGGAGTGGGTGGACGCTTCGGACGTCGACACAGCATTGCGTGCCACCTCTTCCACGGCCGAGGTCATTTCATTGACTGCCGTGGCGGCTTGTTCGATCTCGGCATTCTGCTGTTGCAGGCCGCGGTTGCTGTTTTCCGTCACCGTATTGAGCTCAGTGGCTGCCGACGCCAGTTGCGTTGCCGAGCTACCGATCTGGCGCAGGGTCGTGCGCAAATTACCTTGCATCAGCGCCAGCGCCTGGAGCAAGCGCGTCACTTCGTCCTTGCCGACGATGCGGATGTTTTGGGTCAAATCACCCTTGGCCACATGCTCGGCGGCCTCCACTGCTTCCTCCAGAGGCCCGACGATACTTTTGGTCAGCAATAGCGCCAACATGATGGTGCCCAATGCCGCAACGACCACAAAAATCAGGACGATAGTGCGCGAGTGGTTGTATTGCGCCTCGGCGGTCACTCCCTCCTGATCCACATGCAGGGCATAAAAATCACCCAGATCTGCGAGCTGCTTACCGGAGCCGTCGACGATCTGCTTCATGTCCACCAGCAGCAGTTTGACCAAGGCGTCTCGATTGTTTTGTTCAGCCAGGGTAAAAGACTGCGCGATGCCTTTTTGATAGTCGGCCAGCGATACCTTGAACTGATCGTTCAGCGCCCGCTCTTCCGGGGTATTGATGAACCCGGCGAAGGTCTCGAGTTTTTTCGTCAGGTCCTGATGACGCACGTCCATCTGGCTGCGGTATTGGCTGATGTTCCTGGAGTCCGGGTCCAGGGCCATGCGCAGGGAAATAGTCCGGATACGCAGCATCAGTTCACGAATATCGTTGACCACGCGCATGCTGGGCATCCACTTGCTTTCGACCGCCACCTCACTCTGGCGAATCGTCGACATTTGTACCAAAGCGAACCAGCCAAGCAATGCAACCAGCAGGGAAATCAAAGCGAAACCAAGGCCCGCTCGGCGGGCGATGGTCAAATTGCGTAGGTTCATGACCGTAGGCTCTTTTTATTAGGGGCAGGACGCATACGAGGTAAGTCATCGTACGACCGCTAGATCTATCGACTGCTACTGCGGCATCTTTAGTCGGCGTCAGGAAGAATCCCGACATTTCCTGTCGGCGCATTCGCCGCTAGAAACGCCTCACCCGACGAACGCCATCACGCAAAAGCCTCAATCTGCTTGTCTAGACGTTAGGTGTGCAGAAAAAGTGGCACCCCGTCAACGTTGGCTCAAGGAGGGTTTTGCCATGCATCTGGAAGGTTCCTGCCATTGCGGCGCGGTCGAGTTCAGCCTCAACAGCGCTCATCCGTATCCCTATCAGCGCTGTTACTGCTCAATCTGCCGCAAGACTCAGGGCGGCGGCGGTTACTCGATCAACCTTGGCGGTGACGCACGCAGCCTTAAGGTCAACGGGCGCGAACATATCGCCATCTATCACGCACGAATGAGGCACGACCATCAGACGCATATCAGCAATGCCGAACGGCATTTCTGCAAGCTCTGCGGCAGCGGGTTGTGGCTGTTCAGCCCGGACTGGCCAACGCTGATTCACCCGTTCGCTTCGGCCATCGATACCCCGCTACCGGTGCCACCGGAACACACGCACATACTGCTCGACTCAAAAGCATCCTGGGTCGAGGTCAATGTGCAGCCCGGCGACAAGGAGTTCGACGGCTACCCGGAAGAATCCCTTGAGCAATGGCACGAGCGGCTCGGCTTGAGCCGCTGAGGCCAGTAGCGGTATTCGATAATCGAATTTCAGTGTGGAGCTGACCTCCACCCTGTAGCGTCCTCAGGCACCTGAGGACTCAAACATGTCGGCGGTGGCCCTGAGGTTCGGCAGCGTCCGGGCTGTAAGTTTCGATCACCCCCTCCACGCCCAGCCACCATGCATGCCCGCGACTGGGGTATTGCAGGTAGAACGGCTGGCCCATTTGCGGTGTGCTGATGGCTATGTTCTTTTCCCAGGCCAGGGCCAGAATCCGGTCGAAGGGTTCGTGCCAGGCATGCATCGCCAGATCGAACGTGCCGTTGTGGATCGGCAACAACCAGCGACCACGCAGGTCGATGTGGGCCTGCAGGGTTTGCTCGGGTTGCATGTGCACGTCCGGCCAGTCGACGTTATAGGCACCGGTTTCCATCAAGGTCAGGTCAAACGGCCCGTACTGCTCGCCGATGTGTTTGAAGCCATCGAAGTAACCGGTATCGCCACTGAAAAAGATCCGCTGATCGTCGTCGATCATCACCCACGATGCCCACAACGAACGATTTCCATCACGCAGTGTACGACCGGAAAAGTGCTGCGATGGCGTGGCAACAAAACGCATGCCTTCAATTTCACTGGACTCCCACCAGTCCAGTTGCCGCACTTTTTGCGCCGGAACGCCCCACTTGATAAGGGTGTCACCCACGCCGACAGGCGCCAGAAAATGCTCGGTTTTATGCGCCAGCGCTTTGATCGTCATGTGATCGAGGTGGTCGTAATGATTGTGTGAAAGGATCACCGCCTTGAGCGGCGGCAACTCTTCAAGGCTGATAGGCGGCTGATGAAAACGTTGCGGCCCAGCCCATTGCACTGGCGAAGCACGCTCGGCGAACACCGGGTCGGTCAGCCAGAACTGATTGCGCAACTTGAGCAGCACCGTGGAATGCCCAAGACGGAAAACGCTGTTATTGGGCGCTGCCAACAACTGCTGGCGCGACAGGGTCTGCACCGGAATCGCGCCCACGGGCCGGGTATGCGCCGGTTTGTTAACGAGGGCGTTCCAAAAGATACGCAACGTCTTGAGAAAGCCCATCCGGTTCATCGGCGCGTGGTTGCGATAACGTCCCTCATGCAGTCGAGAGGCCCGTGATCGGGCAACGTCATCTGAATCTCGTGGTGGCTTGGTCATGACAAACTGACTCCAAGGGGCGGATGGAGGTTCCTGCATCCACACGCATGAGGATGGCAGCGAGAATAAAGATCAGAAGTAACTACACTACACAGTGTAGTTTCAAGCTTGCAACATGTCAGATGACCAGTAAACTGCCGAGTGTAAAAATTTTCACTCCGCCTGTCTGAAGCGAACCTATGAAAGCCCCTCTACGCCTGACCGACCGTAAACGTGAAGCCATTGTTCAGGCGGCTATTGCCGAGTTTCGCGCCAATGGGTTCGAAGTCACCAGCATGGACAAAATTGCCGCATTGGCGGAGGTGTCCAAACGCACGGTGTATAACCACTTCCCGAGCAAAGAGGAGCTTTTCTCCGAAATTCTCCAGCAGTTATGGATCAGCAGCGCCGATCGGCTGGACATGACCTATCACCCTGAGCGCCCGCTGCGCGATCAGCTTCAAGAGCTACTGGCGTCGAAAATGCAGATGCTGGCTGACAGCAACTTTCTCGACCTGGCACGAGTGGCCATTGCCGCGACGATCCACTCCCCAGAGCGCGCGCAAAACATGGTCTCCCGCCTCAATGAGCGCGAAGAAAGCTTTACCGCCTGGATCCGCGCCGCCCAGGCAGACGGCCGTTTCAAAGCGGTAGACCCGAGTTTCGCCGCCACTCAGATTCATGCATTGCTCAAAGCGTTCGCTTTCTGGCCGCAGATAACCCTGGGCGCTCCGGCTTTGGCCCCTGCCGCCCAGATGTCGGTGATTGAATCGGCACTGGACCTGTTTTTGGGCAGGTACGAAATACCGCACCTGATGGTGGGCTGACGACTATGGAAAGTGTAGTATTACACGCTCAACACAATGAATCAGTGAGCCATGTCCACGGACAGCAAAGAGAGCCGTCAGATCGTAGCTTCTCTGGCGCACCGAGTCGGTAACAAAACCGACCCCGCATATATCGCTGAAGCGATTGTTGCGACATTGCAAGAAATGGACGCAGCCCTGACCCCCATCATCGGACAGCAAGGGGTTGTCGCGCTCTATCGCCGCAGTCTCTACCTGTGTGCTTCCACTCATCCCCGCCTGGCTGGCACGCATGAACACGTGCGGACCGCCATAGATCTGACTGAACTAAAATCCGTGCTTGTTAAGCAAAACAGCACAGAAGCCTGTCTTTTCGGCGAAGAGCTATTGAAGACCTTCTACGAGCTACTGACCACGTTGGTCGGGCCCTCGCTCACCGAGCATTTACTTCGTTCCGTGTGGGAAAATTCTTTGAGCGGCACTCCCGCGCAGGATACCTCGCCATGACCACCAAAGTGACAATCAACCGCTTGGCAACCGGAGTGCCTGGACTTGACGAGGTTCTCGGCGGAGGATTGCCGGAGTTTTCGTTCAACTTGATCGCCGGTCCTCCCGGCTGCGGCAAGACCACGCTGGCCCATCAGATGATGTTCGCCCTGGCGACACCTGAGCGCCCGGCCCTTTTCTTCACGGTGCTAGGCGAGCCACCACTGAAGATGCTGCGTTATCAACAGCAATTCGACTTTTTCGATAGTGAAGCGATCAACCGCTCGATCCGCTATATCAACCTGGCCGATGATACGCTGGCAGGAAATCTGGATGAAGTACTGCGGCGTATCGTTGCAGAGGTCGAAGCCCACGGTCCGGCGCTGGTTTTCGTAGACTCCTTCCGGTCAGTGGTGCTGGCAAGCCGGACCCAGGACAACCCGAACAACAACCTGCCTCAGTTCGTTCAGCAACTGGGCATGTTGATGACCACCTGGCAGGCGACCACCTTCCTGATTGGTGAATACTTTACCGAGACCGACACCAACCCGATTTTCACCGTGGCCGATGGCTTGATCTGGCTACGGCAAAGCGTGCAGCGCAACTCCATGGTGCGCAAGATGGAAATCATGAAAATGCGCGGCCAGCCAACATTGCCCGGGCTGCACACTTTCCGCATTGATACCTCGGGCATCAAAGTCTTCGCACCGGCAGCCATCAGCGTCAAGAAACAGGATGTTCTGTCAAAAAATGTGGTACCGCCGCGCTTGAAAATGGGCATCCCCCATCTGGACGAAATGCTCGGTGGTGGTCTTCCCCAAGGATATTCCTTGCTGGTCGCCGGTCCATCCGGCTCCGGAAAAAGCATTCTGGCGGCGTCCTTCCTCGCTGAAGGTGCACGTACAGGCGAGACCGGCGTGATTGCGATGTTCGAGCAGCGCCCCAACCATTCACAGAACGCCACGCTGGCACGCCTGATCAAGAGCGATAAGGTAGGTCTGGTAGACAGTCACGCACCAGACATGTCCATCGACGAAATCGTCCAGCTACTATTGGGCGAGATCAAGCGCCTGAAGGCCACCCGTGTGGTCATTGATTCCCTGTCGGGCTTCGAGCTCGCTCTGGCACCGACATTCCGTGACGACTTCCGCGAATCACTGTCACGTATGGTCACTGCGCTGACCAGTGCCGGTGTCAGCGTGTTGATGACCTCCGAACTTGAAGACCGTTACACCGACCTGCGCTTCAGCCCATACGGCACGGCCTTCCTGACCGACGCCATCATCGTCCAGCGCTATATTGAAGTCCAAAGCCGCTTGCTGCGCATTATGGCAGTGGTCAAGGTCCGAGCCAGTGCCCACTCGGATGAGCTGCGCCTGTACCGCATTGACGATAAGGGTCTACAGATTGACGACATGCTTCTTGACCAGGAAGGCTTGCTCGGAGGCCGGCCGACCCGAAGGCGTTCGGATGTGGCACGCCGTGGAGAAGATGAGGCTTGAGTCAGCCTTGTGATCGAGGCCACGGGCAAGCGTGAGGCGCGATGGTCAGTGCGCCTCGCGTACTCTTCTTGCCCGGCCAAAAACCCGTAAAAGCACGGGCTGTATCAAGCCCCTAGCAACGTGCCCCGGCATTCGCCAAAACCAATGGAGGCGTAACCCTGACGGTGGCAGCGCGCGCGAAAGATGACTTCATCGCCATCCTCAAGGAAGCGTCGGCTTTCGCCGCTAGGCAATGTCAGTGCGTGTTTACCACCTTCGCTGACTTCCAGCAGGCTGCCGAACTGCCCTGCCAACGGACCGGACAAGGTGCCGGTGCCGAACAAATCTCCCGGCTGAAGTTTGCAACCATTGACCGTGTGATGCGCGACCATTTGTGCAACGGTCCAGTACATGTTTTGGGTATTGCTCAGCGTCAGGCGATGCGGCGCGATGCCCTGCGCTTTCATCTGTTCGGTGAGCAGCAACACTTCAAGCTCGATATCCAGCGCCCCGCCCTGCTGATCAGCGGCATCGAACAAATACGCCAGCGGCTGCGGATCGCCCTCTGGTCGGGCCGGTTGTGCGATACGGAATGGCGCCAGCGCCTCAGCCGTCACCACCCAGGCAGAAATGCTGGTGGCAAAACTCTTCGACAGAAACGGACCCAGTGGCTGGTATTCCCACGCTTGCAGGTCCCGCGCCGACCAGTCATTGAGCAGGCAGAAGCCAGCGATATGCTCGGCCGCCTCGCCAATGGCAATCGCCTCGCCAATCGCATTGCCCGGGCCGATCCATACGCCCATCTCCAGCTCATAATCCAGGCGCTTGCTGGGGCCGAACTTGGGAACGCTCGCACCCGGGGCCAAGGTCTGGCCATTGGGGCGTTTGACGGGGGTGTCCGAGATGCAGATGGTCGAGGCGCGACCGTGATAACCGATAGGCACGTATTTGTAGTTAGGCAGCAACGGATTGTCCGGGCGGAATAGCTTGCCCACGTTCAGCGCATGATGAATGCCGACGTAAAAATCGGTGTAGTCACCGATACGCGCGGGCACGTGCATCTGGCACTCGGACATCGGGTGCAGCACGGTGTCGGCCAATGGCCGCAAACGCGACAGCTGCGGGCTGTTTTCATCCAGCAGGTGCAGCAGTTCGTTGCGCAGGGCTTGGCGGGCTGGCGCGCCCAGAGCAAAGAAATCATTGAGCTGATCACGGCTTGCGGCTTCAGCAGCATCACGCGCCGCGCCGTTGAAAAAACCGACATCCAGCGCAGCACGCAGGTCGAAAATCATCTCGCCGATGGCAACACCACCGCGCTTGCTCAGACCTGAATGGCTGAAGATACCGAGCGGCAAGTTTTGCAGGGGGAAATCGGAGTGGCCGTTGGCGGACGTCACCCAGCTAAGGGGATTCGATGAAGTGGTCATT
Source organism: Pseudomonas sp. ASL8 (assembly GCF_056680355.1). NCBI lineage: Bacteria > Pseudomonadati > Pseudomonadota > Gammaproteobacteria > Pseudomonadales > Pseudomonadaceae > Pseudomonas > Pseudomonas sp. ASL8. The sequence continues at coordinate 5,330,877 of NZ_CM155278.1, forward strand.
GCGGGGTTCCCGAATCGAAGTGTTTGGCCATGCCTGACCAGCAGGCATCGTAATCCGTTTGCAGTTGCAGGCAGTCGAGGGCATGGCGGCTGGGACGCAGCACTTTGCCCGTCTCGAACATGAACGCCATGGTGTTGTCGATCTTGTGCGGCTTGAGGTCGTCGGTGATAGCTTTTTCTGCCGTGATGTTGTCCGGGCCGTGGGCGCTCATGCAGTTATGCAGGGACGCACCGCCAGGGGCAAAGCCTTCAGCCTTGGCATCGTAGGTACCGTCGATCAGCCCCATAAATTCGTTCATCAGGTTGCGGTGAAACCAGGGCGGCCGAAAGGTCTTTTCAGCCACCATCCAGCGCGGCGGGAAAATCACAAAATCGACGTTGGCCTGGCCAGACACAGTGCCAGGCGAGGTCAGCACGGTGAAAATTGACGGGTCCGGGTGATCGAAGCTCACGGAGCCAATGGTGTTGAAACGACGTAGATCGTATTTATACGGCACGTTGTTGCCATGCCAGGCAACCACGTCGAACGGCGAATGGTCGAGCTGTGTGACCCACAGCTCACCGAGGAATTTCTGCACCAGTACGACCGGCTCATCCCGGTCTTCGAACTGTGCGACCGGCGCCAGGAAGTCCCGGGCATTGGCCAGCCCATTGCTGCCAATCGGCCCCAGCTCCGGCAGGCGCAAGGCGCAGCCATGGTTTTCACAGACATAACCGCGTGCTGTAGCGTCAAGCAGCTGGATGCTGAATTTGAGCCCGCGTGGCACTACCGCTATTTCCTGCGGCTCGATGTCCAACAGGCCCAGTTCAGTGACGATCCGCAAGCGACCCGACTGAGGCACGATTAGCCACTCGCCGTCAGCATTGAAAAAAGCCCGGTCCATGGACGCGTTGGCGCAGTAGACGTAAACGCTGACACCTTCGGCCTGATCGGCCGCCGCAGTGCTGGCCAGGCTGATCAAACCGTCGATGAAATCGGTACGTTGCGTCGGGATATCGAAGGCATTCCAGCGCAGGCGATTGGGGGTGATTGGCCCGGATTCCAACCCCAGTATCTGCCGCGCCAGTCGCTCGTAGCGAGGATGGGTGGCCGAGGGTTTGATCCGGTACAACCAGGTACGTCGGGCTTCTGCGCGCGGCACGGTAAAGGCCGTGCCCGATAGCAGCTCGGCGTACAGGCCGTGCGTGTGTTTTTGCGGGGAATTCTGTCCGACCGGCAATGCGCCGGGCAGTGCTTCACTGCTGAACTCATTGCCGAAGCCACGTTGATAGGTCAGGGTTTCAGGAGAGTGGGCTGTGTGCATCTCGACCTCTTGTTATGTGGGTGTGAGGTGGCGTCGACAACGCTTGCGACGAGGATTCAATCAAGCGTAATTAGATTACGCATAACGTAATTTGAGTTTGTGGTGAGGTCAAGCTATAAAGCAGCCTTCTCAGACCGGCGCGCACCTCTTCATGACAGCGGAAATCGAAAGCCCAGCAAGTGGACGGCAGCAAAAAGTTCAAGCGGCCGAGGTCGGGCTCGGCGTGCTCAAGGCGCTGGCCGAGCTCGCGCCTTCTACCTCGCTGTCAAAGCTCGCCGAACACGTGGGCATGCCCGCGAGCAAGGTCCATCGTTACCTGCAAGCGCTGGTGGCCGGAGGTTTCGCCGAACAGGACGTCACCACCAATCACTATGGCCTGGGACGCGAAGCATTGCAGGTCGGACTGGCCGCATTGGGGCAGCTGGACGTATTGAAAATCGCGGCGCCGCATCTGGTCGCGCTGCGTGATGAACTCAACGAAACCTGCTTCCTCGCGGTATGGGGCAACAAAGGCCCCACCGTGGTGTATGTCGAGCAATCCATCGGCGCGGTGACGCTGGTGACCCAGATTGGCTCAGTGTTGCCGCTGCTCGGTTCGTCCACCGGGCTGGTGTTTAATACCTTTCTTGCCGCCAATGAAACCGCTGAACTACGCGAATCCGAGTCCACACGGCTGAATGCGCGACAACTCAAAGAAGTCGACCTGCACATCAAACAGATTCGCAGCACCGGCGTGCATCAGATTCACGGCCTGTTGATGGCAGGCGTGAATGCCGTGTCGTCACCGATCTTCGCTGTGGGCAATAAACTGGCAGGTGTGCTGACCGTCGTCGGCTCGGCGTCGGTGTTTACCGCAGAGGTACAGGATTCAGCGGCCAGACAACTGCTGAAAACAGCTCAGGCCATCAGCGACCGGATGGGGGGCAGTCAGCCGGTCGCGGGCAAGCCCGCGCCGACAGGGGAACGCGATTAACGGTGCCTTACTCGGCCTTCAACACACCGCGCCGCACTTGATCGCGCTCGATGGATTCGAACAGCGCCTTGAAGTTGCCTTCGCCGAAACCATCATCGCCCTTGCGCTGGATGAACTCGAAGAACACCGGCCCCATCAGGGTTTCCGAGAATATCTGCAGCAACAGCCGACGCTCGCCGCCATCCGATGAGCCATCCAGCAGGATGCCCCGGGTTTGCAGTTCATTCAGCGGCTCGCCGTGGTTCGGCAGGCGCCCTTCGAGCATCTCGTAATACGTCTCCGGCGGCGCGGTCATGAAGCGCATGCCGAGGGCTTTCAAGGCATCCCAGGTCTTGATCAGGTCATCGGTGAAGAACGCGACGTGTTGAATACCTTCGCCGTTGAACTTCATCAAAAATTCTTCGATCTGGCCCGCGCCTTTGGAAGACTCCTCGTTCAGCGGGATGCGGATCATGCCGTCCGGAGCGGTCATGGCTTTGGAGGTCAGGCCGGTGTATTCGCCCTTGATGTCGAAATAGCGAATTTCCCGAAAGTTGAACAGCTTCTCGTAGAAGTTCGCCCAATACGCCATGCGACCGCGATAGACGTTGTGGGTCAAGTGGTCGATGAACTTCAGGCCCGCCCCCACCGGATGACGCTCCACGCCTTCGATGAAATTGAAGTCGATGTCATAGATCGACGTGCCCTCACCAAACCGGTCGATCAGGTACAGCGGCGCACCGCCAATGCCCTTGATTGCCGGCAGACGCAGCTCCATCGGGCCCGTGGCGATTTCAACCGGTTGCGCGCCCAGCTCCAGCGCACGGTTGTAGGCTTTTTGCGCATCCCTGACCCGAAACGCCATACCGCACACCGACGGGCCGTGCTCAGCCGCGAAGTAGGAGGCGACGCTGTGGGGCTCGCAGTTGAGGATGAGATTGATCTCACCCTGACGATAGAGCGACACGTTCTTGGAGCGGTGATTGGCAACTTTGGTGAAGCCCATGATCTGGAACACGGGTTCTAGGACGTTCGGGGTCGGCGAGGCGAATTCGATGAACTCAAAGCCCATCAGGCCCATCGGGTTTTCGTAGAGATCAGCCATGGTCTGGCTCCTTGCAAATAGAGAGTGGGAAGCACGCAGCGAACATCACTCTCCAGCGGGAGGAGCACAGGAAATCCCTCGCACACTGCGGGCGAGGAAGTCTCCGAAGATCAATTGTAAGCCCAGTATTTTCATGTTGAATGGATCACTCTGGCTTGTCGGGTTGCGCATCAGGATGCGCGCATTGGAAAGCCGGATGTTGCAGCGCCAGGTGTTCGACCCGGCAAATTTTTGGATACGGGGTCAGATCGACGTTGAAACGGCGGGCCGCATAGATTTGCGGCAAGAGGTACGCGTCCGCCAGTCCTGGCTCGCCGAAACAGAAGCCCTGATCACCGATCAGCGCCTCGACTGCGCTGAAGCCTTCAGTAATCCAGTGACCGATCCAGGCGGCAACGTCAGCTTCTTCACACTTCAGACCCCGCAACCGGTTCAGCACCGACACGTTGTGCAGCGGATGAATGTCGCAACCGATCAGCGCGGCGACAGCCCGCTGCTGCGCTCGCTCGATCAGGTCCGTAGGCAGCAGTGGCGGCTGTGGATAGCGCTCTTCCAGGTACTCGATGATTGCCGACGACTGGATGATCACTTCGCCCGTCTCCACCCGTAGCGCAGGCACCCTGCCCTGCGGGTCGATGGCCTTGTATTCAGGCTTGAGCTGCTCGCCACCGTCGCGAATCAGGTTCACCGGGATCGCATTGAACGCCAGCCCCTTGAAGGCCAACACGATACGCACCCGGTAACTTGAGGTTGAGCGGTAGTACGTAAATAGATCCACGGGGGCCTGCCTGTTTCATCGCACGTTCTCCGTTAATGATAGCCATCGGAGACGTGTCTGCTTGTTATATTCGTAATTGCGTTACGCAATGCGTAAATTGCGGCAGATACCCTTCGATGTCAAGTCGCTCATGCCCAACCCTCAAGCCGCAACGTGGAGCGCACCAGACGCTGCTCTTCGTTTTCAATTTCCTTGAGGTTCTCGCAAATGCTCTGGATATGGGCAATGGCGGCCTTGCGCGCCTGTTCAGGCAAGCGGCCCGTGACGGCGTTGTACAGGCGCGCGTGTTGCCGGTCGATCTGGCGTTTTTGCGGTTCGCGGTGATACAGGTTGTTGACCGAGGCAAACACAGTGTTGAGCAACAGATCGGTCAACGAACGCAGGGTTTGCACCAGCACCGGATTGTGCGACGCCTCGCAGATCGCCAGGTGGAAGGCATGGTCCAGTCGCGCATGACCTGAGGCGTCGAGCGGTTGGTCGTGGGCGGCGATCAACGCTTCATAGCTGCGCGTGATCAATACAAAGTCGGCATCGGTACCGCGCAAGGCTGCCAACCGCGCGGACTCCCCTTCCAGCAGGCTGCGCACTTCGAACAAGTCGTAAAGGGTACGCGGCTGCGAGCCGAACAGGTGCATCAAGGGCGACGTGGCGGTGTGGCTCGACAGTTGAGCGACGAACGAGCCCTTGCCCTGTTCGGTCTCGATGATGCCTCTGGCCCGCAACAGTTTCAGGCCCTCACGCAAGGCGGTGCGGGACACGCCGAGTTTTTCCGTGAGGCGCCGTTCGGACGGCAAAATCTGTCCGGTTTTCAACACGCCATCGACGATCAAACGCTCGATGCGCTCACACACAACATCGGCGACCTGCGGCGCGCGCGTCGAAGCAGTGTTAGCCATGCAACCTCCACTGGTATGACCAGCTATAAATACTCAACCAAGAATGCTCAACAATAATTTCAAGCTATTGAAAAATAAGTGTTTTTAAAAAAACCAGCAATCACCTAGAAAAAACAACTGGTTCGACCAGACTTATAAGTCATGGACAGTAAAGCCTCAGCGGCCAATCATGCAAGACAGTCAAGGCCGTAAATCGGTCTTCAATAACAACAACTCAGGGTTGTCAGCCCACCATGAACATTCTGTACGACGAACGTGTCGACGGTGTATTGCCTCTCGTTGATAAAGCCCAACTGTTCCTGGCCCTGCGCGAGCACTTGCCCGATCTGGACATCCTCCATCGCGAAGAAGAGCTCAAGCCTTATGAGTGCGATGGTCTTTCCGCCTATCGCACCACGCCAATGCTGGTGGTATTGCCCCAGCGCATCGAACAGGTAGAAACCCTGCTCAAGCTGTGCCACGAGCGCAAGGTTCCCGTGGTCGCCCGTGGCGCGGGTACTGGCTTGTCGGGTGGCGCCCTGCCGCTGGAAAAAGGCGTGCTGCTGGTCATGGCCCGCTTTAACCAGATTCTGCAGATCGACCCGGCCGCGCGCCTGGCCCGTGTGCAACCCGGCGTGCGCAATCTGGCGATCTCCCAGGCCGCCGCACCCTATGACCTCTATTACGCACCGGACCCGTCCTCGCAGATCGCCTGCTCCATCGGCGGCAATGTCGCCGAGAACGCCGGTGGCGTGCATTGCCTGAAGTACGGCCTGACCGTGCACAACCTGCTCAAGGTGGACATTCTCACCGTCGAAGGCGAACGCATGACCCTCGGTTCCGACGCCCTGGACTCGCCAGGCTTTGACCTGCTGGCGCTGTTCACCGGTTCCGAAGGCATGCTCGGCATCATCACTGAAGTCACGGTCAAACTGCTGCCCAAACCGCAGGTCGCCAAAGTATTGTTGGCCGCCTTCGACTCAGTGGAAAAAGCCGGGCGCGCAGTGGGCGACATTATTGCCGAAGGCATCATCCCCGGTGGACTGGAGATGATGGACAACTTGGCGATTCGCGCCGCTGAAGACTTTATTCACGCAGGCTACCCGGTGGATGCCGAAGCCATCCTCCTGTGCGAACTGGACGGCGTCGAAGCCGATGTCCACGACGAATGCGACCGGGTTCGCGCCGTACTGGAAAAAGCGGGTGCAACCGAAGTGCGTCTGGCCCGCGATGAGGCCGAGCGTGTCAGGTTCTGGGCCGGGCGCAAGAATGCCTTCCCGGCGGTCGGGCGCCTGTCGCCGGATTATTACTGCATGGACGGCACCATCCCGCGCCGAGCATTGCCGGGGGTGCTCAAGGGCATCACGGCGCTGGCCGAGGAATATGGACTGCGTGTAGCCAACGTCTTCCACGCGGGTGACGGCAACATGCACCCGCTGATTCTGTTCGACGCCAACCAGCCCGGCGAACTGGACCGCGCTGAAGCCCTGGGGGGCAAAATCCTCGAACTGTGCGTCAAGGTCGGTGGCAGCATCACCGGCGAACACGGGGTCGGCCGCGAGAAAATCAATCAGATGTGCGCCCAGTTCAACAGCGACGAACTGACCTTGTTTCATGCGGTGAAAGCGGCGTTTGACCCAAGCGGCTTGCTCAACCCTGGCAAGAATATTCCGACCCTGCATCGCTGCGCCGAGTTCGGTGCCATGCACGTGCATTTGGGGCAGTTGCCCTTCCCTGAACTGGAGCGTTTCTGATGCCTGCCCAACAGAATATCGACGCCAGCGCTGCGTTGCTGGAACAGGTCAATCAGGCACTGCAAAACGCCACACCCCTGCGTATTCAGGGGGGCAACAGCAAGGCGTTCCTGGGACGCGAGGTCGCTGGCGAAATCATTGACACCCGCGCTCACAGAGGCATCGTTACCTATGACCCGACTGAGCTGGTGATTACCGCCCGCGCCGGTACGCCGTTGAGCGAGCTGTGTGCCGCACTGGAAGCTGCCGGGCAAATGCTGGCGTGCGAACCGCCGTCCTTTGGAGGCGACGCCACGGTCGGCGGCATGGTCGCAGCCGGATTGTCAGGGCCACGTCGGCCCTGGTCCGGCTCGGTACGTGATTTCGTCCTCGGCACCCGGGTCATCACCGGCCTGGGCAAGCACCTGCGCTTCGGCGGCGAGGTGATGAAAAACGTGGCCGGTTACGACCTGTCCCGGTTGTTGGTTGGCAGCTATGGCTGCCTCGGCCTGCTCACCGAAGTGTCGCTCAAAGTCCTGCCAAAACCGCGTCAATGCATCAGCATTGCTCTGGAAATGGACACTGAACTCGCGCTGCAAAAACTGGCCGAATGGGGCCAGCAGCCGTTGCCAATCAGCGGCGCCAGCCATGATGGCCGCGTGCTGCGTCTGCGCCTGGAAGGCGGCGAAGGTTCGGTGGCTGCTGCCCATGATCGCCTCGGCGGTGAATTGCTTGACCCTATTTACTGGCGCGAATTGAATGAACAGTGCCTGGGGTTTTTCGACGAAAGCCAGCCACTGTGGCGCCTGTCGCTGCCCAATAACACCGGCACCCTCGCCTTGCCCGGCGAGCAATTGATCGATTGGGGCGGCGCCCAGCGCTGGCTGAAATCCGATGCGGAGGCTGAAGCCATTCGCGCCATTGTCAGCGAAGTCGGCGGCCACGCGACCTGCTACAGCCATGGCGTCAGCGACAGCCCGTTCCAGCCGCTGGGCAGCCCGTTGCTGCGCTATCACCGCCAACTAAAGGCACAACTCGACCCGAAGGGGATTTTCAACCCGGGCCGAATGTACGCAGAGATCTAAGCCATGCAGACCACGTTGAGTGAACATGCCAAACGCCTGCCGCGTGCCGAAGAGGCCGAAAGCATCCTGCGCACCTGTGTGCATTGCGGATTCTGCAACGCCACCTGCCCGACCTATCAGTTGCTGGGTGATGAACTGGACGGCCCACGCGGGCGTATTTATCTGATCAAGCAAGTGCTTGAAGGCCACCACGTTACCGAAAAAACCCAGCTGCACCTGGACCGCTGCCTGTACTGCCGCAACTGCGAGACCACCTGCCCCTCCGGCGTCGATTACCACAACCTGCTGGACATCGGCCGTGCCGTGGTGGATGACGCCGTTCCTCGTCCACTGGGCGAGCGCCTGTTACGTCAGGGTTTGCGTGCGGTGGTGCCAAATCCGACGCTGTTCAAGACGCTGGTTCAACTCGGCCAGGCCTTTCGTCCCCTGCTGCCTGAATCACTCGCCATCAAGTTGCCTCGCGTGGTGCACCCGGCCAAGGCGCGACCGACCCAACAGCATGCGCGGCGTGTATTGATGCTCGAAGGGTGCGTACAGCCTGGACTGTCACCCAATACCAACGCCGCCACAGCGCGAGTACTGGATCGCTTGGGGATCAGTGTTACTCCGATCAGCCAGGCCGGTTGCTGCGGCGCAGTGGATTACCATTTGAATGCACAGGAGGCAGGCCTGAACCGCGCCCGTCGCAATATCGACGCCTGGTGGCCAAGCATTGAAAGCGGCGCCGAAGCCATCGTCCAGACCGCCAGCGGCTGTGGCGCGTTCGTCAAGGATTATGGGCACCTGCTCAAAGACGATCCGGCCTACGCTGCCAAGGCGCAACGGGTCAGTGCCCTGACCCGTGACCTGGTGGAAGTGCTACGCGATGAGCCCCTGGAGAAGCTCGGGGTCGAAAGTGACCTGCGTCTGGCGTTCCATTGCCCTTGCACTTTGCAGCACGCACAAAAGCTCGGTGGCGCAGTCGAAAGCGTGCTCACCCGGCTAGGCTTCAACCTCACCGCAGTACCCGACGGCCATCTATGCTGCGGCTCGGCAGGCACCTATTCACTGACCCAACCCGAGCTGTCGCGACAACTGCGCGACAACAAGATGAATGCGCTGGAGAGCGGCAAGCCACAGGTGATTGTCACCGCCAACATCGGCTGCCAGACCCATTTGGACAGCGCTGGCCGGACCCCGGTCAGGCACTGGATCGAACTGGTCGAAGAAGCGCTGCACTAATCGACTGCATAATTTTTTATTACAGCCCCTATTGCTGCCCTATTGGAGAGCCACATGAAAACCAAAGCCATTTTGAGCCAGACCGAAGTCAGCCAGATCCTCGCCGCCGCTCGCGCTGAAGCGCAGAAAAACAACTGGGCAGTGTCCATCGCGGTGGTCGATGACGGCGGCCATCCATTGGCCCTGGAACGTCTGGACGGCTGCGCACCAATTGGCGCCTACATCGCCACCGAAAAAGCCCGCACCTCAGCGCTGGGCCGTCGTGAGTCCAAAGGTTATGAAGACATGGTCAATGGCGGGCGCAGCGCCTTCCTGTCCGCCCCCCTGCTGACCTCCCTCGAAGGCGGCGTGCCGGTGATTGTCGATGGTCAGGTGATTGGCGCCGTGGGCGTGTCCGGGGTCAAGGCTGATCAGGATGCACAGATTGCAAAAGCCGGCGCTGAGAGCCTGAACGGCAAGTAAGCCGAATAGACCAGACCGCCTTTGCGAATACCTTCGCTCCCACGATTGGAGACCCCGAGATGACTGATTTCGTTAACTGCCAGCGCCTGAAAGTGGCCGCAAACCTGCAACGTTTTGTCGATGAGGACGTGCTGCCGGGCACGGGTCTGGACCGTGATGCGTTCTGGACCGGCTTCGATGCCCTGGTGCATGAACTGGCACCGCTGAACCGTGCCCTGCTTGCCGAACGTGATCGGTTGCAGACTGAGCTGGACACCTGGCACCGCGCTCATCCCGGCCCGGTGAGCAACATGCCGGCTTATCGCGCGTTCCTCCAGTCAATCGGCTACCTGCAACCGCAGCCGGCCAACGTGCAAGCCAGCACCGCCAACGTCGACATCGAGATCAGCAGCCAGGCCGGCCCGCAATTGGTGGTGCCTGCGGTGAATGCCCGCTACGCCCTGAACGCCGCGAACGCCCGCTGGGGCTCGCTGTATGACGCGCTGTATGGCACCGATGCCATCGCTGAAACCGAAGGTGCGGAAAAAGGCGCGGGCTACAACCCTGTGCGCGGTGCCAAAGTCGTGGCCTTCGCCCGTGCCTTTCTCGACGAAGCAGCACCGCTGGCCAATGGCTCGCATGTCGATGCAAAAAGCTACCGCATAGACGGCGACCAATTGCTGATCACCTTGACCGACGACATCCAGACTCGACTCAAGCAGCCAGAAAAATACGTTGGCTACCAGGGCCAGGCACTGCAACCGACCGCCATCCTCCTGAAGAACAATGGCCTGCATGTCGAAATCCAGATCGACGCCAACAGCACCATCGGCCGCACCGACGCCGCTGGGGTGAAAGACCTGCTGATGGAAGCGGCCGTATCGACCATCATCGACTGCGAGGATTCGGTCGCCGCCGTGGACGCCGATGACAAGGTGTCGGTCTACCGCAACTGGCTAGGCCTGATGAAGGGCGACCTGACCGAGGACCTCGAGAAAGGCGGCAAAACCATCACCCGTCGCCTCAACGCCGACCGCGAATACACCGCTGCCGACGGCAGCACGCTCACCCTGCACGGTCGCTCGTTGTTGTTCATACGCAATGTCGGCCACTTGATGACCAACCCGGCGATTGTCGACGGCGAAGGCCACCAGATCCCGGAAGGTATTCTCGATGGCGTGATCACCAGCCTGATTGCTGTGCATGACCTGGCCCGGCGTGGCAATTCGCGCACCGGCAGCGTGTACATCGTCAAACCGAAAATGCACGGTCCGGCCGAGGTCGCGTTTGCCGAGCAGTTGTTCAGCCGCATCGAAGACCTCCTCAAGCTGCCGCGCAACACCCTGAAAATGGGGATCATGGATGAAGAGCGACGCACCAGCGTCAACCTCAAGGCCTGCATTGGTGCGGCGTCGGCGCGGGTTGCCTTCATCAACACGGGCTTCCTCGACCGCACAGGCGACGAGATGCACAGCTCGATGGAAGCTGGCGCGATGCTGCGCAAAGGCGAAATGAAAAACACGCCGTGGATCAAAGCCTACGAACGCAGCAACGTGCTGGTGGGCCTGGCGTGCGGTCTGCGTGGTCGAGCTCAGATCGGCAAGGGCATGTGGGCGATGCCAGACTTGATGGCCGACATGCTCGAGCAGAAAATCGGTCATCCCAAGGCCGGTGCAAACACCGCATGGGTGCCCTCACCGACTGCGGCCACTTTGCACGCGCTGCATTATCACAAGGTCGATGTACGGGCGATTCAGGAGGAGCTGGAACAGGTCGACCTGGCCAGTGCCAGCGAGCAAATCCTTGACGACCTGCTGACGATTCCTGTCTCGGCCGACGCCAAGTGGACTGCCGGGCAGGTTCGCGAGGAAGTTGAAAACAACGCTCAAGGCCTGCTGGGCTATGTGGTGCGTTGGGTCGAACAAGGCGTGGGCTGCTCCAAGGTGCCGGACATTCATAACGTCGGCCTGATGGAAGATCGAGCAACGCTGCGGATTTCCAGTCAACACATCGCCAACTGGTTACGCCACGGCGTGATCGATAAAGCGCAAACGCTGGAAACCCTGCAGCGTATGGCGGCGGTCGTCGATCAGCAAAACGCCGGGGACCCGCTGTATCGGCCGATGGCCGCCGACTTCGACGCCTCCATCGCCTTCCAGGCGGCTTGCGCACTGGTGTTCAAAGGGTGTGCACAACCGAGCGGCTATACCGAACCGTTGCTGCATGAGTTCCGGTTGGCGTTTAAAAAACAGCAGGGCTAGGGCAAACCATGTGGGGAGCGAATGAGTTCGCTCCCCCCATGATTGAAAACAGCCGATATTTTTCAGTGGGGCTTTGGCGTCACGTACTTTCCCGCATCACCAATTCAAACCCCAGGTCCACCTGCGGCACCTGCGCAACCCCTTCCATCAACCCGAGCAACAGCTGCGCGGCCCGTTGACCGACGGCTTCGCGTGGCGTGCGGATCGACGTCAGGCGCGGGACCATGTGCGCAGAACCGGGCAGGTCGTTGAAACCGATCAGCGCCACGCGTTCGGGAATGGCAATACCCCGCCTCAGGGCTTCCAGGGTCGCCCCTTGGGCCAAGTCATCGTTGCAGAAAAAAACCGCATCAACGTCCGGATGGGTCTCCATCAATTGCGCAAACAACTCACCGCCCAGACCAATGGACGAAGGCAGCGGCGACATCACTTCGAGTGCCGGCTCATGGAGTCCAGCCTCGCGCAGGACACGCCGAAAACCTTCGCCGCGCTGCAACACCCGGGGATCGAGTTGCGCCGCAATGTAGGCCAGGCGCCGACGACCGCGCCCCAGCAGATGCCTGGCCGCTTCAGCACCGGCTTGCTCCTGAGAGAACCCCACGCAATAAGCACCCCGCGCCGGATCAAGCTCCATCATGTGCACGCAGGGTACGCCGCTGGCGGCCAGTAACTGGCGCACGGCAGGCGTGTGATCGAAACCGGTCAACAACAGCCCCCGCGGCCGATTGGCCAGGTAGGTGCGCAATAAGTTCTCTTCCTCGACGGGCGAGTAGTGATAGTTGCCGATCACCACTTCCAGGCCACGCGTGCGCAATACGCCTTGAATCGCTTCCAGGGTTTCAATAAACAACTGGTTGGTCAGCGACGGCACCAGCACCACCACCGTCTGGCTTTGCGATGAGGCCAATGCGCGAGCGGCCGGGTTAGCGACATACCCCAGGCTCTGTGCGGCAGCCCGGACTTTTTCTACCAGCTCTGGCGCGACTGTGGCGATACCGCGTAGCGCCCTGGAAGCGGTAATCGGTGAAACAGCGGCAAGCCGCGCAACTTCATTTAGGGTCGGACGACCCGTGGAGCGGGAACCAATGCGTGTCATGTGCTGCCAATAACTCAGAGGGGTTGCCAAAGATGGCGAATGCGCTCTAAGGTAGCGCTGTCTCACGGAACCTCGCAACGCTTTATTCGTACTTAACGGTCACGAGCAACGTATGCATGGTCCGATGATTGACCGATTAGCCCATAACAATGACAAGAACTGGAAACAGCCTGGCCGGCCTTTTGTTCAAGCCGACAAAGACAGCGCTGTCTCTCGCTGAGGTAATTATGAATACTGCTATTTCCGCCCTCGTCGTAATGGGTGTCGCCGGATGCGGCAAAAGCGTCATCGGCGCCGCCATCGCCCTGCGCAGCGACGGTCGACTCATCGAAGGTGACGCCTTCCACTCTGCCGCCAACATCGAAAAGATGAGCGCTGGCATCCCCCTCAATGATGAAGACCGTGCCGGTTGGCTCGTCCGCCTGGGCGAAGAAATGGCCACCGCATTGCGTAACGGTGAGCGTCCGATTGTCACCTGTTCTGCGCTCAAACTCAGCTATCGCGAAAAGCTTCGCGAGGCGGTGCCGGGGCTGGGTTTTATATTTCTCGAACTGAGCAAGGAACTGGCAATCGAGCGCTGTGAACACCGCCCGGGGCATTTCATGCCGGCGAGCTTGGTGGACAGCCAGTTCGCGACGCTCGAACCCCCTTATGGCGAACCGTTGACGCTGGTGGTGGATGCGACCCTCCCCGTCGATACGCTGGGAGAACGAGCCGCCGCCTGGTGGAAAGCTTCGTGGCCACGAAAATAAAGGCGTGAACGCAAAAGATAGCGCTGTCTTGCACCCTGCAAACGGAATTGAACGCCACACTCATCAGTAGCTCCAAAAAACAAAGACAACTGGAGACGCACCTATGTTCGGCATGACCCAAGAGACGTACCTGCTCGTCGATGCACTGGTGACCATCATCGGCCTTGTGCTGCTGATCACCCGCTTTAAAGTTCACCCTTTCGTCGCGCTGACCATCGCCTCGGGCTTTTTGGGCCTGACCTCAGGTATGCCGGTGGACAAGGTTATGAAGTCGTTCCAGGACGGCTTCGGCGGCGTTCTCGGCTTCGTCGGCATCCTCTTGGCGCTGGGCACCATGCTCGGCAAATTGATGGCTGACTCAGGCGGCGCCGACCAGATCGCGCGCACCCTGGTCCGGCTGTTCGGCAAGGACCGTGTGCACTGGGCGATGATGTTTTCAGCGTTCCTGGTGGGCATCCCGCTGTTCTTCGAAATCGGCTTCGTCCTGTTGATCCCGCTGGTATTCATCGTGGCTCGACGGACCGGATTATCGATTGTCAAAATCGGTATTCCTCTGCTGGCAGGGCTGTCCGCGGTGCACGGGCTGGTCCCGCCGCATCCGGGTCCGCTGCTGGCGATTGGCGTATTTAATGCCGACATTGGTAAAACCATTTTCTACGGCCTGATCATTGCGCTGCCCACCGCGATGATCGCCGGGCCGATCTACGGCAAGTGGATTTCACGCTACATTCCTGGCACTCCGTCAAAAGAATTGATGGACCAGATCGCACAGGAGTCGACAACCGAAAATCTGCCGGGCTTCGGCATCACGCTGGTCACGATCCTGCTGCCGGTGTTTCTGATGCTGCTCAAAACCCTGGCCGACATCGTGCTGCCGGACACCAGCATTATCCGGGTCTGGATGGACCTGATCGGTCACCCGATCACCGCCCTCCTCGCCGCCTTGTTGCTGGCGTTCTACACGTTTGGTGCCGCGCGCGGTTTCTCCCGCCAGCAGATTATGAAGCTGCTTGATCAGAGCCTGGCGCCTGTCGCGGCCATCGTCATGATCGTCGGCGCGGGCGGTGGTTTTAAACAAATGCTGGTCGCCAGCGGCGTGGGTGATGTAATTGGCCACATGGCGGTCCGTGCGGAAATTTCGCCGATCCTGCTGGCGTGGCTGGTCGCTGCGGTAATCCGCATTGCGACGGGCTCCGCAACAGTCGCAACCATCACCGGCGCAGGTATCGTCGCGCCAGTAGTGGCCATGATCCCTGGGGTGAACCGCGAACTGCTGGTGCTCGCAACGGGTGCAGGTTCGCTGATCCTGTCGCACGTGAACGATGCGGGCTTCTGGCTGGTGAAGCAGTACTTCAACATGACCGTCGCCGAAACCTTCAAAACCTGGACCGCGATGGAAACCATTCTGTCGGTGGTCGGATTGATCTTCATTCTATTGTTGTCACTGGTGGTTTGACTGCCCCATCTATCGCGAACGGATTCGCGATAGACCTGCATTGAAACGGGCAACCTCTCTCATGTACGGGCTGAGCGAGCCACGTGACTGGCAATGGCCTGCCTTGAATTCTTGACGGCCTCTAAAACGGCCTTGGGCAACAATAGCGCCACACTATAAAGACCTTTAAGCGCCGCTGGCTTTTTGCGCTCTTTGCCACTCTTTTCACCACAATAGTCAGCAATCGTTGGCGTTTGAGGGATAATGATCAGACGCGCAAGCACCAAGCAGGTGCACTATTCGTCCACTTGCGGGGCGACTCGATGCCAGATGTGCGTTTCAAGGGAATTAAATTTGCACTTATGACGTCTTAGGGATGGACGCATTCGGATGTACTCGGCAACAATCACACCCAAGGCACACGCCAGCCTCTTGGCAGAGGCGCTTCAAGAGGCCATCAAGGAAAAGATCATGTTGATACTCACCCGAAAAGTAGGCGAAAGCATAAACATTGGTGACGACATCACCGTTACGATTCTTGGCGTTCAGGGCCTTCAGGTCCGGCTAGGTATCAATGCTCCAAAAAATGTTTCTGTGCATCGTGAAGAAATTTACAAACGTATCCAGGCCGAGATCGCACCCCACCAAGACCCCCAATGAATTCGAAAGTGCATCCCCGCTCCTGAGCACTCTGCCCTCTTTGGGCAGAGCCGCTGTCCGGCGTCGTGATGACGCCGTTTTTTTACTTTTCTCCCCCCGCGATTAATGATCACTCTCGGATACGTGTGTCTGTGAAAACAAGCACGTCCGGCTTTTTCCGTGCGGCTGGCGATCAGCTGTCAAGGCGAGCGCTCCGGGGTTGCAAAACGAATCAGCCGCTCGCCGAGTTTCACCTTCGCCCAGGCGATGAACGCTCGCGAACGAATCGACACCCGCCGCGATGGCAAATAAACGAGCGAAACCGGCAATGGTTCGGGCTGGTAATTAATCAGCACTCTTTCCAGTTGCCCGGCATCTATCAGGTCCTGGACCTGGTAGGACAGAAAAAAACCGATCCCCAACCCACTGAGACAGGCAGAGATAGCCGTGTCTCCGTTATTAGTGGTCATGCGGACATTGGTTATTTTCACCGACAATGGCTTGCCGTTCTCTTGCAGCATCAACTGGGTCCCCCCGAGCACTCCGGCAAGGCAAATGAAGGGCGCACCGTTGAGGTCATCCGGCGTCTTGATGGTCCGAAGCTCAGCCAGTAATGCAGGGCTGGCACACAGATAACGGCGCACTTGCCCCACGCGAGACACCACCAGATCCGGGGCGGTAACGTGGCCGATCCGCACCGCAACGTCGATCCCTTCTTCCAGCAAGTCAGTCACCCGGTCGATCAGGCTCAAGTTCACTGTCACCTTGGGGTAGCGAGCCATGAACCCGTTGAGTACCGGGGCCACGTGATGACGACCGAACAGCACCGGGGCCGTAATCGACAAGGGACCGCTGGGTTCACTCTCCTTGTCGCGAAACACATCCTCGATATCGCCGATTTCCCGAATCACCGTGCGACAGACGTCGGCGTACAGCTTGCCCTCCTCCGTGATCCGCACGTGTCGGGTGGTGCGCTCGAACAGGCGCACACCCAAGTGCTGCTCCGTGGAGGCCAATACCCGGACCACCGTCGGCAGCGAGACATCGAGCTTTTCCGAGGCAGCCGTGAGGCTGCCATGCTCGATTATCGCCAACACCACGCGCATCGCTTGAACCGTGTCCATCACCCGCCTCGCTTATTACTCCGAATTACGGAGTAAACATCTTCCCTTTACAGCATTTATTCAAGCACCTGCGAGCACTAGCATCATCACCACAACACAACGATCCATTCCATACAGCCCGTTAAAGGTGATTGCCATGAAGCTCTATTCCCACCCACTCTCCGGCCATTCCCATCGCGTTCGTCTGTTTCTGTCGTTGCTGGGTATAGAGCACTCGCTGATCGACGTCGACCTTGCCAACGCCGCCCATAAGTCCGAAGCGTTTCTCAAGCTCAACCCGTTCGGTCAGGTTCCGGTGCTCGACGACGACGGTGTCTTTTTTAGCGACGCCAATTCGATCCTGGTTTACCTGGCTAAAAAATTCGGCACAACCGATTGGCTGCCCGAGTCCGCCGCTGAAGCGGCACGCGTTCAACGCTGGCTTTCTGTCGCCGCAGGGGAAATCGCCTACGGTCCGGCAGCCGCGCGTTTAATTACCGTATTCGGCGCCCCGTTCAATGCCGAGGATACAATCCAACGCGCTCATGCCATCTTGAAACTGATCGAGTCGACGTTAGCCGACCATGACTGGATCGTCGCAGGCCCCTATCCCACACTGGCTGATGTCGCGCTATACAGCTACGTCGCTCAAGCCCCTGAAGGCAATGTCGACCTCGCAGGCTATCCTCGGATAAACCGGTGGCTGGTTCGGATCGAAGCGTTACCAGGCTTTGTTCCCTTTCAGAAAACACCCGCAGGTCTGGCCGCAATTGCCTGACCCCAGGGTTTAAAGGTTTGGCTTGATGACCGGCGCATGGGCGCTCTGAGCAGCGCCCATCCACGGTGTGGGAGGTGATTTACCATGAGTACCGAACAACCCCAACGCCCTCGCTCACCCTGGCACGCAGGTGAACGCGCCTTGCAGCACAACGTCGGCGTGGCCGAGCGAATGGGCGAACTGGGCAGCAGGATCATCCGTGATCAGATCATTGAGCAGCACCGCGCGTTCTACCCGCAGTTACCCTTCGTCGTGCTCGGCACGGTCGATCCCGAAGGGGATGTGTGGACCACCCTTCGCGACGATGAGCCAGGCTTTATGCAAGCTATCGATCCGTACCGGCTGCACCTGCAATTACCACGTGATGCCAGTGACCCGGCAGACAGGGGCATGGAGGATGGCCAGGCCGTCGGTTTGTTAGGGATCGATTTGCTGACCCGTCGACGCAACCGGCTTAATGGCACCCTCAAACGCAGCGACGATCACAGCTTCGACATTTCCGTCGAGCAGAGTTACGGGAATTGCCCGCGCTATATTCAACAGCGGCAACTCGGCATCCGCAGTGACTCACGTCCGGCAACAGCTCAATGGATGGAGCAGCTGGATACCGACGCGCGCGATCTGATCAGCAGCGCAGATTCTTTTTTTGTCGCGTCTTACGTCGACGACACCCCGAGCGGGCGGCAGGTGGATGTGTCCCACCGAGGAGGAAAACCAGGTTTCGTGCGACTGGATGAGGACGGCACGCTGACGATTCCAGACTTCGCCGGCAATATGTTCTTCAACACCTTGGGTAACTTTGTTCTCAATCCAAAAGCAGGCCTGGTGTTTGTCGATTTCACCACAGGCGACCTGCTGCAAATGACAGGCGACGTGGAGCTTATTCTCGACTCAGTCACCCCCAGCACCTTGGAAGGTGCCGAGCGGTTATGGCGTTTCAGCCCGCTGCGTATCGTCAGACGCTCGAATGCACTGGTATTGCGTTGGTCAACCAAGCCCGACCCTACTCAATGATGACCGGGAGATGGGGTACCCGTGCCGCCGTGCCCGGAACGACGAGCTCGCAGCCTTAGTCCGGAGACGTCAGACGCTTGACGATCTTGTCCTTCACATGCAGGCGTTTTTCCTTGAGTTTCCTGAGCTGTTCATCAGTAACGTTTCCGGCTGACCCGGATTCGGCGTCAACCACTTCAGCGTCTATCGAGTTGTAGGATTCGAGCAGTTGGCTGAGCCTGTCGTCGGCGTCTCTGAGCTTGGTGATCTCTTCCTTGGTGATATTCAAATCCTTGAGCAAATTATGTTTGACCGGCATGTTGTCACCTCTGTTAAACCTGCAGTGATCGTAAGGTTATGAGACTCGCTCCTGGAAAAGGTTCGTTATTTCTGCCTGGCCAACCCGCACAGTCGGTGAATCGGGTAACCCGATCACCACTCACGGGCGCCAGCAGATCGATTCGTGATAGGAGCCGGGGCATGCCGGCGCTCGATATTGTCTGGAGGACATGGGCTGGAGATCAATGTTCGCGCAAGCGCCGTGCTTCGTAGGCTTTAAGGTGAGTGTAGGCGAATTCAAGAACCGACAAATCTGCTGTCGACAGTCCAGCCGCGTCACGGCGTGCGACCAAATCACCGAACATATGCTCGACTTCGATGGCGGCACCACGTTCGATGTCTCGCAGCATGGAAGAGGTCATCTTCGACCCGGGCGTCGTCAACATATTCACAAAGCGCTCATGCGCCTGCGGCCGCAGCGGGTAACCGGCGCTAGCGGCGATCTCGGCGCACTCATCCAGCAATCTCAACACCAGTGACTCACCACCCGCAGCGAGCACATCACCGACCGTCGAGCGCATGGAGCAAGTAATGCCAGCACCGGTGGCGATAAAACACCATTTCTCCCACATATCCTGGAGGATGCTCGAGCTGAGATTAGCCTCAAAACCCGCACCGGCCAATTCATCCGTCACGCGTTGAATACGTGCGGTCACTTGCCCATCCAGTTCGCCGAATGTTAATTGGTTGGTGTCGTTCAGGTGCACGATGGTGCCCGACGCATCGCGGTCCACAGAGATCAGGCACTGCCCACCCAATACATTGATATGGCTGAAGCGTGCGGCCAGGCGGTCAAGATGCGCCATGCCATTGAGCAGCGGCAGAATCATCGTTTCAGCCCCCACCGCAGCTGCAAAAGACTCCATCGCTGCATCGAGATCGTAGGCCTTGCAACTCAGGAGAATCAGGTCGTAGGGTGTGTCCAGCGCCTGGCTGAGGACATAAGGCGGATCAGGATAATCGACATTGCCCAGCGGGCTTCGCACGATCAGCCCGTCACGTTCAAGTTCTTCGGCGCGACGAGGCCTGACCAAAAACGTCACGTCCCGCTTCGCCTCCAACAGTCGTCCACCAAAGTAACCGCCGATCGCACCGGCTCCAACGATCAAAATGCGCATGGCTGTCCAACCTCTGCCGAGCCGTTGAGAGGGTCTGCATGAAAGGTAAGAATAGATGATAAAAAACGCTATTCAACAACAGACAAGCCCCCTCATCAGTTGACCCCAGGCACTAAATCGCAGGCAAAAAAAACCCGAGTAGCCAAAGACCACTCGGGACGAGAGCGTCAGCTCAACGCTGAATGCCTCTTATATTTTGAAGGGCGCGAGGCCAGGCCAGAAAAGTGGCAAGCCACTTTCTAAACGCTCGCTCAGGCTGCGGTTGGGGATCACCCGTTCAGCCACTGCTGCTGCTTTCAATCGTGCAGATATAGCCTCGATGACAGCGCGACTGGCGTCGTTATGAAACTGCCAGACGCCATAGATTCGCCCGTCGAATGAAGGCTCGCTGCCTAGACGCGGATCAATCCCAAGCCCTGAGCCCAGGCCGAAGAGATACAAACCGTGTAAGCGCCGCCCCGCCAGATCCAGAGGACAGCCCGAAGGGTCGGAATCAAGGCCGCCCTTCACCTCGCGCAGGGTGATCGGCGTGCCGTCGGCGTATTTGAGTTCAGGTATCCGAGGTTGATAACCCGTGCACTGCACCACCACATTCGATTCAGCCAACGCCTGGCTCGCACGTTCATACTGCCGGGCAGGGCCATTCAGGGTTTGCAAGAGATGGACACGGACCCCGTCCGCACCTATTCGGCCGCGCTCAAGAATGTCCCGACCGACGTCCAAAGCGCGATAACGCAAGCCGCCGGACCGGTTGACCCGGCCCGATACCGGGCAAATATCATCGACTGGATCAAACTCATAGCCGTTCGCCAATGCCTGATCGGCACTTTCATAAAACAAGCGGATTTGCGAGCGATGCACCAATGTCATCTCTTCCAGACCGACGCTTTGCAGTGCGCTGCCGAGGTTTTCCAACACGGAAAAAGCACTGTGAGAACCACCGACTACGGTGAATCGCCCACCTTCGGCAAGGGTCGGCGCAAAATGTTCGCGCAACTCTGAGGCGCTCATACGTAGCAATGTATCGGCACTTTGAATACTGGCCGACGGAGGCAGCGATAGCCCCTGATCTGCCAGCGCGTCAAGTAGATGCTGCGGATCTTGACGGCCACCGAGGTTGAGT
This sequence comes from Pseudomonas sp. ASL8, assembly GCF_056680355.1. NCBI lineage: Bacteria > Pseudomonadati > Pseudomonadota > Gammaproteobacteria > Pseudomonadales > Pseudomonadaceae > Pseudomonas > Pseudomonas sp. ASL8. The sequence continues at coordinate 5,352,007 of NZ_CM155278.1, forward strand.
ACCAGCGTACGACACAGAATCGCCTGAGCACGCCCTTCGTGTTCGACCCAGACCTGAAACTCATCATCGTCGCTAACCACATCGGTGATCGTGGCGCTGCTCCACACCTGAACGTCATAACGTTGAACGATAAAATCCAGCACCAGTTTCGACGCTTCTGCCAGCAGCTCCCCTACGTCTGACAGCCGTGGCGCGACGAAAGCCTGATCGCGGATGCGCCAATACGCCGCGCTGTGTTCCAACGGCTCAAACACTTCGCGCAACGCCGGATCACGCAGGCAATCGAGAAATACATCGCCCACAGAGTTGGCGGTAATCTGGTATTCCCCCAGTCTGCCGGTCCCCGGATGAGGACTGGCGTCGACGATGATCAATCCATCGCGCGTTAAATCAGGCAAGGCTCCGCTTTTCAAGGCATTGAATATCAGCCCCATGCCCGCTGGGCCAGCCCCCCCCACCACACAACCGCAGACTACTTCCAGTCGATCTCCATACATGATGATTTACTCCGTGTTTGAATTCAGGTCGTCTTTTTGTGGTCCGAGCGACGTGTTAAGTCCGCCCTAAAAAATGCAGGGATAATCGTTAGCGTCGTGTGTGAATAGAAGAGAATGAAAGAGGGGACTAACTATTAACTAACGAGGGGTAAACAAGAACGCCTTGGCGCAAGCCATCATTGATGGGCCTGTGGTGACGCTTGTTCCTCTGCGCCGCGCGGATACATGCAGCGTTACTCGACAGCTGCTACTTGATAACTTATGTGCCTTTATCGCGGACAACGCTACCGCCAGGGACAAAACTGGATGCCCTTTTAAACAGGCATTGCGGTGTTACGTTACAAAGAAACATCCTCACCGCGGTTCAACGATTCGCCCTGTAACAGAAGAGGCAAACAGGCCCGACCTAGGTGCTGGCTTAGGCGCCAAAAGCCTCGATCAATAATTTCAAAATTTCAGGAAAGTGTCAAATTCCAGACTCATTACAAAAAACGTTACACTTATTACTTAAGCACATGATAGGTATAGGTATTTTTTTTTGACGCCCAAACATCACCATTTACATGCAAAAGTTTATTTTAAATAATCGACTTGGCACGAGGAATCATAGGCATGCGTGGCATGGAACGGGCGCAGGAAAAATGAGGGAGAAATGTCTAGTCCTGAAGTAGGGACACACAACAACAAAAAGCCGCTTCTCCTTACGGGAAAGCGGCTTTGAGCAGCAGCGTCAGTCCATCAATGCATGAACAAAGCGATCAGGATGATGATCGGGATTGGCACACCGAGGAAAAACAGCAGTAATGAGCGCATGGTCATTCTCCTGGCTTAGCGAACAGGTGGGAGTGAAGTTGAAGGGACATAGGCTTCGGTGTCGAGATACACCACCGTATCTCGGCGGCGACCACCAAAGGTCGCTGCGAAGCTGGCAAAAAACGCACCGCAGAGCAGCGCGACAAACATCCACAACGAAGTCCAGGCGGCGGCTTTTCTGGCGGTGTCAGCGGCTTGTTTGGCTGCGAGTTTGGCGTCATCCAAGGCCTTGCGAGCTTTGCCAACCACCTCGTCAACCCGGCGCTCGGCATCGGCCTGGCTGAGGTTGGCGCGCTGGGCGACCAATTGACCCAGGTAGGTCCGATCCTCAGCAGCCAACTGGCCGTCGCTTCTCAGCGTATGGACGAAGATCCGGGTTACGCTGCCGCGCGCAGCGTCATCGCTGACCACCGTCGGGCGATCATCGCGGAACAGGCTGTCAACGAAGTAGCCATAATCGTCACCGCGGCTGTTGCTGGCAGCACTGCCGGCAGCTTGAGTCATTGCACTGGTTGCACCCGACGCCACGCTGGCACCGGCCTGCACACCGCCGCTGACAATACTGCTCACCGAGCCAACCACCAAGGTAGCGGTCACCAGGGTTGCAACGGCCCAGGCAAGAAAGCCATGGGCGGTGTCGCGAAAGTACACCTCATCGCCGTGCATGTTCGACCACTTCACCCGCAAGCGACCGGCGATATAACCGCCCATGCCGGAAGCAACGATTTGCGTGAAGGCCAGCCAGACGATTGTCGAAATACCCAAGCCCGTGGCGCTGATGCCGCTACCGGCCCATGGCGACACCGCCGAGAACCCCAGACCGAAACCGAGCAATACCAGAATCAACGACAATGCCGCGGCACCCGCCGCCCCGGCAAATATTGCCCCCCAGGAAACGCCTGAGAGCATGCGCGACTCGTCCACGGAAATATAAGTATCAGAGGATCTGGTCATAATTATTGTTCTCCCGACATGAAAAATGGCATTACAACTATCGAAAAAATTGCAGTTACCGTGCCAGTCGCGCGCTTAAATAAATTATGTCATTTCAATGAGTTAAAATTTTTGCATGTCACCTGACCATGCAATTTGCAATGACAGGGAAAAATCAGCGGGTTTTATGCATTAAAAAAGAGGAGTCCAGTTACGGTCTTCTCCCTTACGGCTTATCGCTGCCGGGAGATCGAATGGATCGCCATAACCCTGTCGTTTGGAACTGAAAGGGCCGAGGAAAAGAGACGGGTTAGCGTCAGTGCCTTGCACAACGAAGATCAGGAAGGCATTAGTCTACTCACAGCATCACTCGCTGTTTTATATGCTCCATATGCCTATCGGGAACACCTGTTCGCGCGCCGATGCGGCGGGCAAGTGATATTAAGGAGTAGTTGCCGTGCCTTGGCAGTTACGCAAGACATGATGGCGGACGCTTACACACGGACTGCGCCCCTGAAACAGGGGAGTAACACCCACACGTTTAGCGTGCGTGACGCAGCCGGCCGTACTCAAACCCAGTCCCCTGGCGCAGGGGCGAGCCTCACCCGGCGTAGCGGGCCTGTGCATGCAGTTGACCATGGTTAGCAAGGTCATAACGCAGCTCAGCCACCAGTTCGCATATATCCCGACTGTTATTAAGCCTGTCCAGAGAGATACCCGTGACGATCAAATCGACCCGGTCGGATTGAGGGTCGGAAATTTGAACGGTCAATGAATAATCAGGCGCCACAGTGCACTTGCAGCGCAACGGCAAAAAAGCGCGTTCGATGATACCTCGTAATTCCAGTGTGGAAAGCCTGTACGCAATCATGTGCAGCCTCCTCGCAGCAGGCCGGGTCAAGATGACACTGGCCACTTCTATTTATTAAGGTACAAGGACTTCATCCATGGTCGTCAAATAAACGGCGTCTATTACTTGAACGTCCTTAACTCTATACCCGCCCCCTGTGCGGGGCAATGCCATGTTAACGAGGGTGTACACAATCAATTGAACCGGCCTGATGTATAAAATGTATGGAAGAAACGTTTCATCTTTTACGGCTGCCAACAATACCGACCGCGCACATCCGTTTGACCACATTTCCCTCATAAAAAATAAAAAAATACGTCACTCATCAGACCACCTTCCGTCGGCTATTTTCACGCGAGCGTTACAACTCGTTTTTCGCGAGCCGCAGATGAATCAGCGCGACCCTGGCGCCATGCTTGTCTTGACGCTCGTCCACGGCATACGGCTGAAAGCCGAGCTTGGGGTAGAACAACAGGCCAGGGACGTTGTGGTTGAAACACGATGCAGTCAGCTCTTGGGCCTCGTGCTTATCGAAAGCGATGTCAATCATGTAGCCGATCAGGTAACGCCCCACACCCCGCGAGCGGGCACTGGGGGAAATGATGACATTGCCCAGCGAACAACGACCCCGAAACTGCCAGCGAGAGAAATTTGCGAAACCGACCACGGTGCCATTCATTTCAATCACGGTGGAGTCGGAGCAGTGGGCGGTGGCCTCTTTTAGCTGGTGCGGTGTCAGCGGATAAGTAGCCTTGGGAAACATATAAAACAGCTCGTCGACACTTTGTGGAAATCCACAGATAACCGGGATGTCTTTTTCTTCCAGGGGGCGATGAAGGAACATAGTTGGATAACCTCTCGAAGCATCAGGAGCACACGCATATTAAGGACACTATATGCGAAGGATAGAGCAACTACATCCTTACTAAAAAAACCCCTGAGAACCTAAGCTCACAGGGGTCAAGGCACTGCGCTCTCAGTAACGGGTCAAGGCATCCCTAGCCAATTGGGCAAGGCCATCGATATGAAGGGTACGTAGGTCACAAGGATCAGGAACGCCAGGAGGATCATCAGCCACGGCATGGCGGCCCGGATAGTCTGGCCGAGGGTCAGCCCGGTTACCGCCGAGGTGACGAACAGGTTCAGTCCCACCGGTGGATGCACCAGACCGATCTCCATGTTCACCACCATGACGATGCCCAGATGGATCGGGTCGATGCCCAGCTTCATGGCAATCGGGAAGAAAATCGGTGCCAGGATCAACACGATGGCCGACGGTTCCATGAAGCTGCCTGCTACCAGCAATACGATGTTGACCATGATCAGGAAGCCAATGGGCGTCAGGCCTTCGGAGATCACCCATGTCGTGATTTGCTGCGGAATCTGTTCGGTGGTCAGGACGTGGGCAAAGAGCATGGCGTTAGCGATGATGAACATCAGCATGATCGACAGCCGCCCGGACTCCATCAACACTTTCGGGCAGTCACGGAACCGCATGTCCTTATAGACGAACAACGCAACGAAGGCTGAATAGACTGCCGCCACCGCCGCCGCTTCCGTCGGGGTAAACATGCCGCTATAGATACCGCCGAGGATGATCACAAGCAGCAGCAAGCCCCAGAATGCACGCCGTGCGGTGTGCAACCACTGACGAAAGCTGACCCGTGGCTGTGCCGGTAACTTCTTGACCCTGGCGACGATGTAGATCACCACCATCAGGATCACACCGAGCAAAATGCCAGGGACAATGCCGGCGATGAACAACTTGCCCACCGAGGTTTCAGTCGCGGCGGCGTACACCACCATGACGATGGACGGCGGGATCAGGATGCCCAGTGTCCCCGCGTTACAGATGATGCCTGCGCCGAACTCTTTTGGATAACCGGAGCGCACCATGCCTGCCACTGCGATGGAGCCGACGGCGGCCACCGTCGCTGGAGAGGAGCCAGACAATGCCGCGAACAACATGCAGGCCAGCACAGCGGCAATCGCCAGCCCCCCACGAATGTGCCCGACGCAAGCGTTGGCAAAGTCGATCAGGCGTTGCGCGACGCCGCCGGTGGTCATGAACGCGCCCGATAGCAGGAAGAACGGGATCGCCAGAAAGGTGTAACTGTCCGACGTTTCAAACAGCTTGATCGCCAGCGAACTCAGTGAGTCCTGACTGAACAAGAGGATGGAAACCGCCCCGGACAGGCCCAGCGAAATCGCGATAGGCACGCCCAGGAACATGAAAACGAACAACAGCAGGAACAGACAAAGAACCGTCATCAGTGGTGCTCCTCGGTCGAACTGGCGAGTTTGCTCGCTTCAGCCGCCTCATCTGCCAACCCGAGACCGAGTTGACGATGGGTGAAGATGCGCCAGAAAATTTCTACGTACCGGATGAACACTAGGCCGAAACCAAGGGGCACGATCGCGGCAATGTACGACACCTTAATGCCGAACTGATCGAGGTCTTCGGCACCGATATTGGCGATGAACACGGCCGATACCCATTTGTAGCTGGCCACCACGAACAACCCTGCGTACGCCAGGCAACACACGCACGCGAGCATTCCCAGCAGGCGTTGCATGCGCCGTGGCGTCAGCCTGACCAATGCATCCACACCCAGGTGTCCGGCGGTACGCACCCCGTAGGACATGCCGAAGAAAATCAACCAGCCGAACAGCGCCTTGGTCAGCGCCACACTCCAGGTCATTTCCTGGGCAATCCCCATCAAGTGATCACCGATACTTGAGAAAAAAGCGCTGCTCACCACCCACTTGTCGCTCAGGGTGTAAAAAAACGTATAGATGTTGTTGAACATCACGTAGACGAATGTAACCAGGGTCATGGCGGCCAGCAGGAAGGCAATAACGGCTTCCTCCAGGTGCTCCCAAAGTCGCGTCAGCGATTGCATAGAAGTTCTCCGAACGTAGAGAGAGCGGCCTCAGATCAGAACGGCCGCGCAGACATTGCTGCCTGTACCGATCAGCTGTCGGTAAACATCAAGGTGCTTTGTTGGAGTCGTCAGCAGCTTTGATCAGATCAGGACCAATTTCAGCCGAGAATTTTTCCCACACTGGAAGCATGGCTTTTCGCCATTCAGCACGTTGCTCGGAGGTCAGTTCGATGACTTCGCTGGTTTTGGCGTCGATGATTTTTTGCTTGGCGCTCTGGTTCAGCGCTTCAGCTTGCCTGTTCACTTCAATCGAGACCTCGTCGAGGATTTTTTGCAGCTCGGTGCGGATATCTACTGGCAGGCCGTTCCAGAACCCGGAGTTGGTGATGACCATGTAGTCGATCAAGCCGTGGTTGGATTCAGTGAAGTACTTCTGCACTTCATTGACCTTTTGGCTTTCATAGTTCGACCACGTGTTCTCGGTGCCATTGACCGTACCGGTCTGCAACGCTTGATAGACCTCGGCGAAACTCAATTTACGCGGGTTGGCGTGTACGGCCTTGAATTGCTCTTCGAGCACGCTGGACGCCTGGACCCGGAACTTCAGGCCGCGTGCATCTTTAGGCACGCGCAAAGGCTGGTTGGAGGAGAGTTGTTTCAGGCCGTTGTGCCAATAGGCCAGCCCGTGAATGCCTTTGTCATCCATGGAGGTCAGCAAGGCTTTGCCCTGCGGACCTTGCTGAAAGCGGTCGACCGCTGCCAGGTCATTGAACAGGAACGGCAGGTCGAAGATTTGCACCTGTTTGGTGTACTGCTCGAACTTGGCCAGGGACGGAGCTAATAACTGCACATCACCCAAGAGCAATGCTTCCATTTCCTTGCCGTCGCCGAACAGTGACGAGTTCGCATAGACCTCGACTTTCACCTTGCCCGCCAGACGCTCCTCGGCGAGTTTCTTGAACAGCAAGGCGCCCTGCCCTTTGGGCGTGTTTTCAGCCACGACGTGAGCGAACTTGATGATTATGGGGTCGGCTGCCTGCGTCAGGCTGGCGATGGACACTGCGGCGGCGCATAGGAGCGCGCGGGTCACCTTCAACATCGATTTCACCTTTTTATTGTTGTGATTATTTTTGAGGGAGCTTTTAAAGCGCTGGTACAAAGATGCACAAGGCCGCGCGTTTAGAGAATTTGCATTTTTATAATCCAGCGTTTGGTTTAGCTGAACGCTGGCACTTTGTACCCATGGTCGACTCTGAAGCCCCTGTGTCGTGGGGATAAACCCTCGAAGACTATTGACCCAAAGCAGTCATCGTACAACTAGACTGCGACTAAAGTCGTAGGCCGCTCTTAACCTCTAGACAAGTGTCAGGGCCAATAATCGTTGAGCTCGCAGCAAGACCGGCGCGTCGACCATTTGTCCGTCGACTTGAAATACGCCTGCGCCATGAGCACCCGCGTCCAGCACGCGCTGCGCCCAAGCCAGGTCTTCAGCACACGGGGCCAAGGTTTGGTGAATCACCGGAATCTGTTTCGGGTGAATGCACAGGGCGCCCGCAAAACCCATCTCATAAGCATGGCGAACGGACTGGTGCAGCCCCTCTGGGTCGTCGATGGCCGGGTGCACACCATCGAGGGGAGGCAACAACCCCGCACCACGCGAATGCAGCAACAACAAGACGCGCGCCTGATCGAGTACACATTGTGCAGCCTGAGTGCCGTTGCTCAAGTTTAGGTCCAGCGCCAGGTCCAGGCTGCCAAACGACAAGCGCTGAACGCCTTTGGCGCAGGCAATCTCGGCCAACGCCAACAGGCCACGAGCGCTCTCGATGATCGGCCAGATCAGCTTGCCGGTGGCCGCCACGGCGGCAACCTGGGCAGAACTTTCAACCTTGGGCAGCAACACCCCGACAACCCCTGCATAGCGTTGGCAGAACGCCAGATCAGCGAAGTGTTCGGCGTGATCCGGGGCATTGACCCGAACCCAGACCGAGGCCTGCGGAGTGCTGTTCAGAAAGGCCGCTAAATTGTCGCGTGCCTGGCGCTTGAGCGACTCTTCCACCGCATCTTCAAAATCAACAATCACCGCATCGGCGCCCGCAGCAAGCGCCTTGACGAATCGCTCGGGTCGGCTACCGGGCACGAACAGCGCGGAGCGAACAATGGAACCGGACATGGTTATTCCTCTTTCTTGGGGAGGCCCAATTAATCTGTGGGAGCACATTCATTCGCGATGGGATCAACGCGGCGCGGCGGTCTCAGACCACCCCAGCCGCCTGCAGCCGCGCCTGATCTTCAGCCGAAAAACCCAGCTCACCCAAAATACTACCGGTGTGCTGACCCAGCCCCGGCACCGGGTCCATGCGCGGGGTAAAGGCAGCGTTGCGCCCTGGCGGCAGCAATGCCGGCAGCTTGCCAGCAGGGCTGTCCACTTCGCGCCAGCTGTCGCGGGCCTTGAGTTGCGGGTGCTCCCACACCCCCTGCATATCGTTGACCCTGGCGTTGGCGATCTGCGCCACTTCCAGCCGGGTCACGACCTCTTCCACCGTCAGTTGGGCGAAACCATCGACAATGATCTGGCGCAGCGCCTCACGATTTTCCGACCGTTTGAAGTTCGCCGAAAAACGCTCATCGGTGGTCAGCGCGGTGTCGAGCAACACCTTCTCGCAAAACAGCGCCCACTCGCGCTCGTTCTGCAAACCCAGCATCACTGTGTCGCCGCCCTTGGTCGGGAACGGGCCATACGGATAAATTGTCGAGTGCGAAGCGCCGGCACGCGGTGGCGGCTGGGCGCCTTCGAAGGCGTAATACATCGGATAGCCCATCCACTCCACCAGACTTTCCAGCATGCTCACGTCAATGCGACTGCCCACGCCGGTTTTGTCGCGCAGCAACAGCGCCGACAGAATTCCGCTGTAGGCATACATGCCCGCCGAGATGTCGGCGATAGAGCAACCGGCTTTGGCCATCTGGTCTTCACCCGGCCCGCCGGTCACCGACAGAAAGCCACCCTCACTCTGGATCAGCAGGTCATAGGCCTTTTTCTTTTCATAAGGCCCGCCTTCACCGTAGCCGGAAATGTCGCAGACGATCAGCCGAGGGAAGCGCTCGTGCAGCGCTTCGAACGACAACCCCATGCGCGCCGCAGCACCCGGTGCCAGGTTCTGGACCAAGACATCAGCCTTGCCGAGCAGGGCCTGAAGAATATCCTCCGCCTCGTCCTGTTTGAGGTCCAGGGTCAGGCTTTCCTTGGAGCGGTTGGTCCAGACAAAGTGCGATGCCAGGCCACGCACGCGCTCGTCGTAGCCCCGGGCAAAATCGCCGCTGCCGGGACGTTCGACTTTCACCACTCGCGCCCCCAGATCAGCCAGTTGCCGGGTGCAGAAAGGCGCTGCAATCGCGTGTTCGAGGCTGACCACGGTAATCCCGTCCAGCGGACGAGGATTGGCTGGTTGAGTCGTCATAGGGTTACCTCCGCCGCATCGCGCAGCCGCCAGACCTTTTCAATCAGCGCTCGGCCCTGCTCCGGCGTGCGTGCGCCAGAAAACGCCAGCAGACGCTGAAATTTGTCTTCCAGCTCAGGCCGCGACAGGGTGTTGCCTGGATCGCCCTTGGGCTCGTCGATGGCTGCGGCCAAGGTGCGGCCGTCCATCGTGGTGACGATCACACGCCCCAACCAGCGCGCCGGATAGGCTCCGTCGACCTCACTGTCCAGCACCATGCTGACCTTCTCACGGAACGCTGCCACGGCAGGGTCAGTCAGGGCAAACGCCTGAAACTCGGTCAATTGCGCTTTGCCATGCACTGCAATTAACCCGAGTACTGCGCCCATCGAGAACTTGGCCTGATGCACCGTTTGCGGAACCACAACCCGTCCCAGCACATCGATAGCGGCCTGATGCACACGGGTGGTGACATGCTCGATCTGATCGTGGGTCAGGCCCTCGCGCTGCATCAGAAGCAGCAACGCATCGGCGGCCGGATGGGTGTGCCGGCACGAGGCGTGGAACTTGAACGAGGTCTCGGCCAGCGCCCAACGGCTGCCCAACCGGTCGGACAGCTTGCTCGGATCAGCATCGCTGGACATCCCTGCGGCCATGCCTTGATCACCCTCGAGGATATTGCGCGCGCCGGTCAGGCCATCCAGGGTCATGTACGCCGCGAGTAAACCATCGGCAGCAGCTTTGGCGGTGTGCAGTTGTTTCGAGTCGGCGGCGTCGCGCAAAAACTCCCACAACCCGGCGGCCTGAGTGCCCGCGTTGCCAAGCAGGTTGATGAACTGCTCTTTGTCGAAGCCCAGCAACTTGCCGACCGCAACGGCGGCCGCGAGGGTGCCGACCGTGGCCGTGGTATGGAAAATCTTGTAGTGAGAACGGCCCATGAACTCGCCGATGCGAATTCCGGCCTCATAGCCGGCCACTGAGGCCAGCAACAACTCGCGACCGGACTTGCCCAGGTCCTGAGCCGCCGCCAGCACGGCGGGGAACACCACCGTAGCCGGGTGCAGCACCGAGCTGTTGTGCAGGTCGTCCTGCTCGACAAGGTGCGAAGAAGCAGCGTTGACCAGCGCGGCGAAATACGCCGAGGTGCCACGGCCGTTCACCAGAATTTTCGCCGGGCCATCGGCTGGCCCCATGCGCTGCGCATAACGCTCGAACAGCGGGATCGGGTGCGAACCCTGGCTGGCCAGCGCCGAGCCCAGCCAGTCGAGAAACAAGTCTTCGGTGCGGTCGAGCACGGCGTCTGGCACCTGCTCGTCGTTCAGGTCGGCCAGGAAGCCGGCCAATGCTTGGGTATGGCTCATGATCGGCGCCTCAGAAACTGCGTGGCAGGTCGAGCAAATGCTCGGCGACGTAGGACAGAATCAGGTTGGTCGAGATAGGCGCGACCTGATACAGGCGGGTTTCGCGGAACTTGCGCTCCACATCATATTCACAGGCGAAACCGAAACCGCCGTGGGTTTGCAGGCAGGCATTGGCCGCTTCCCAGGACGCCTTGGCCGCCAGGTATTTGGCCATGTTGGCGCTGGCCCCGGCATTCTTGCCGCTGTCGTACTCCTCGCAGGCGCGCCAGCGCATCAGGTCGGCGGCTTCGATCTCGATGTGCGCTTCGGCAATCGGGAATTGCACGCCCTGGTTCTGCCCGATGGGCCGCCCGAACACCACCCGATCTCGGGCATAAGCGCTGGCTTTCTCGATGAACCAGCGGCCATCACCGATACATTCGGCGGCAATCAGCGTGCGCTCGGCATTCAAGCCATCAAGGATGTAGCGAAAGCCTTTGCCTTCCTCGCCGATCAGGCTGTCCAGAGGCAATTCCAGGTTGTCGAAGAACAACTCGTTGGTCTCGTGATTGACCATGTTGGCGATGGGCTGAACGGTCAGGCCGTTGCCAATGGCCTCGCGCAGGTCGACAAGAAAGATCGACATGCCTTCGGATTTCTTCTTTACGTCAGCCAACGGTGTGGTGCGCGCCAGCAGGATCATCAGGTCCGAATGCTGGACTCGGGAGATCCAGACCTTTTGACCATTGATAACGTACTTGTCGCCCTGCTTCACCGCAGTGGTCTTGATCTTGGTGGTGTCGGTGCCGGTGGTGGGCTCGGTGACGGCCATCGATTGCAGACGCAACTCACCGCTGGCCAGTTTCGGCAGGTAATAGCTTTTTTGGGCCTCACTGCCGTGGCGCAACAGGGTGAACATGTTGTACATCTGGCCGTGAACGGTGCCGGAGTTACCACCGCAGCGGTTCACTTCCTCAAGGATCACCGACGCTTCGGCCAGACCCAGGCCTGAGCCGCCGTATTCAGTCGGGATCAGCGCCGCCAGCCAGCCGGCATCGGTCAGCGCCTTGACGAACGCTTCAGGGAAGCCCTTCTCTTCATCGACCTTGCGCCAGTAAGCCGCGTCGAATTCAGCACACAGGGCACGCACGCCTTCGCGGATGGCATTCAGTTCTTCGTTATCGTTGGGGTTCATCGATTGGCTCTCATGGGTCTGCACGGACACGGGCTTATCTAACGGGACTGTCCACTGGATTCAGTCGAAATCGACTTCAGCGCTTTGGGCGATACCGGCGTCATTGCCGGCCCATAACTGCGCCTTGCCAGGTTCAAGCAGGCGACCACCCACGCTGAACGGTTGCGGGGCAATCAACGGGCGCACGCCGCGATAGGCGAAACGGCGCAGACGCGCCTCAGGGTTGGCCCGGCAGAACGCACGCAAGCTCAAGGTGGCGATCATCGGACCGTGCACCACCAGGCCGGAATAGCCTTCGGTGCCGGTGACGTACGGGTAGTCGTAATGAATACGGTGGCCGTTGAAGGTCACGGCGGAATAGCGGAACAGCAACGTCGAGGTCGGCACGACAGTCTCGCTCCAGTCGCCTCCGGGAACGGCTTCGCCGCTGCTTTGCTTCGGCGGGTTGGGCTCGCGGTAAACGATGTCCTGCTCTTCGCGAATCGCCAATCGACCGTCCTGGGAGTAATCGTGGCGCACGGTGACGAACAACAACGCGCCAGTACGGCCGTGCTTTTCTTCGATGTGGGTGATGGTCGACAGCCTATGGGCGTCGGCGCCGACCCGCAGCGGTTCGAAGAACTCGATACGACCGCCCGCCCACATGCGATTGCGGTTATCGGCTGGGGGCAGAAAGCCGCCGCGTGCTGGATGACCGTCAGTGCCCAGCAGGGACTCCGCCAGCGGTTCCTGAAAGAAGCACCAGGCCCACAGAGGCGGAAGCGCGTCGCCATCGGCGGGAATATCTTCACCGAAGGTGGCAGCAATACGTTTGATCAAATTGCGACTCAGGTGATCCTGGGCTTCTTCGGTGCGACCGATCCACGCAGTGAAATCGGTGCTGCTAGCTGAAACGCTCATGCGGGTTACCCCTGGGCAGTTGTTGTTATGCCGGGATAATGCAAGGCGCTGGGCATTCTGAGAATTTGCATTTTCGTAAGCCAGCGTTCATAAATGCTGAACGCTAATAAAAATGGGAGACGATGATGCACTTCGATCTGGCTGACCTGCGCCTGTTCATCCACATTGGCGAATCGCCAAGTCTGACCCAGGGTGCGCGGCGAGCGTTTCTGTCACCGGCGGCGGCCAGCGCCCGGATCAAGGCACTGGAAAGCCAATTCGATACTCGCCTGCTGTACCGTGACAGCCGTGGTGTAGAGCTGACACCCGCCGGTCATCGCCTGCTCAAGCATGCGCGACTGGTGATGCGCCAAGTGGATTACCTGAAATCCGAATTCACCCGCTACGGCACCGATTCAGCCGGGCACATCCGCATCTTCGCCAACACCACAGCAGTGACCGAGTTTCTGCCGGAAGTGCTGGCAGGTTTTCTGGCGAAACGACCAGGGGTAACCGTCGACCTGCAGGAACGCCTTTCGCGGGACATCGTGCGCGGCGTGCTCGATGGCACCACCGACATGGGCATTATTGCCGGTCCGGTGGAAGCCGCTGGCTTACAGGTGATGCACTTCAGTACCGACCGTCTGGTGCTGGCCGTCCCCGTGGGGCATACGCTGGCCGGGCCGAAACCGGTGACCCTCAAACAGACCCTGGCCTTCCAGCATATTGGCCTGCACGAAGGCAGCACGCTCCTGAGTTTCCTGCGTGACCATGTCGAGCGGCTGGGGCAAAACCTGTCGCTGCGGATTCAGGTGTCCAGCTTCGAGGCCATCTGCCGCATGGTCGAAGCCGGCGTGGGCATTGGCATCATTCCCGAGTCTGCCGCTGCCCGGCACAGCCGCACCATGCAACTGGCGATTGTCGAACTCGACGAACCCTGGGCGATTCGCGAGCGCAGTATCCTGGTCCGCGAACTGGACGCCTTGCCGGGCACGGTGCGCGCGCTGATCGCAACCTTGATGCCGGATGCGCCCGAAGTGACAACCGACGACGCGGCACCGGCGCTCGGCTAAGCCCCCGCCGCCGTCAGTTCGAAACAAAAAGTCGCGCCTTTTCCGGGCGCGGACAGCAGACGAATCTGAGCGTCGTGCAGTTGCAAAATGCGCCGAACGATCAGCAGCCCAAGGCCACCGGAGCGCCGGTCGCCCGCCTGACTGAAAGGCCGTCGGAACAGGTTTTCCAGCAGTCGTGCGGGAATACCCGGCCCGGTATCGCTGACCGTGACGATTACTTTGCCCGCCTCATGCTTGAGCGCCACCTCGATGGTCCCGCCCGAGGGGGTATGCCGGATCGCGTTGTCGATCAGGTTAGTCAGTACCCGCTCGATCATGCCCAGGTCGGCCGACACCATGGACGACGAGCGCGGTAATACCGCCACCAACCGCGACTGCCTGGCTTCAGCCATCAATTCGAATTTCTGAAAGACGTCCTGAATCAAGTCGGAGAGCGAAAAATCTTCGACCACCAGTTGCACGGCGCCATGCTCCAGCCGGGCCAGCTCGAACAAAGCCTGCGCCAGTTGACGTACGTTGTCGCTCTGACTCAAGGCCGCAGCGAGATAGCGCTGTCGCTCGGCCTCGTTCAGTGTTGCGCCCTTGAACGAGAGGGTTTCCAGATAGCCATGCAACGACGCCAACGGCGTGCGCAAGTCATGGGAAATATTCGCCACCAGTTCGCGTCGGTCTTGATCCAGCTGCGTCAGGGTGCGCCATTGCTCGGCAATCCGAGCCGCCATCTGGCTAAAACTGGCCTCAAGCACGGCTATTTCATCGCGTCGACTGGCCCCATCTTCTGCGGTTACCGGCAACGCGACCGGTTCCGCCTGGGTATCGAAATGGCGCATGGTGTCGGTCAGTCGACGCAGTGGCCGGGTAATCATCCGGAATGCCATCAGCCCTGCCACAAGCCCCAGCAGCGCAACCAGCGCCATGGACCATAACGTCGTGCGCAACACCGAGCTGGCAGCCACCTGAGCAGAAATGAGGTCATGTGCCTCACCCATCAGTACCACGTAGAGATAGCCCAGGTCCTGGCTCCCATCGCGCAGCGCGGTGACACTGAAAACCTTCTCCCCGTCGACACTGCGCGGGTCATCGCCGAGGATCGGCAGTGGCTGTCCGTCCAGCAAGCGATGCAAAGGTTTGAGGTCGACGCGGTCGCGCTTCAGATGCCCGGCTGGCGCATCATCCCCGGTGATACGGCCGGTGCTGTCCAGCAAGTAGACTTCGACGCTGGGATTGACGTTCATTAATTTGCTGAACAGCCTGCGGATGTCCTCAACCTTGAGATTACTGGCGCCGATCATGTTGTTGTCGCGGGCAATACTGTCGGCCAAACCACGCGACAAGCCTTGCACCACCTCTTTTTCATGCAAGTCATTGGCGCGTATCTGCAACCAGGCCGACGCCCCACAACAGGCCAACAGCAAGATCGCGAACGCCACGGACAGGCGCTGTAACAGCGTCAGGTTCATTCAGCAGGCCTCACGCGGTCCGGCGAGAAACGATAACCCAACCCCCACACGGTCAGGATGCGACTGGGTTCCGCCGGATCAGCCTCGACTTTTGCACGCAGACGATTGATGTGGGTGTTGACGGTATGTTCATAGCCATCGTGCTTGTAGCCCCACACCTGATTGAGCAAGTCCATGCGGGAAAAAACCTTCCCGGGATTTTTCACAAAGAAATACAACAGGTCGAATTCACGCGGCGTGAGTTCGAGGTATTTGCCATCGACCTCGGCCTGACGCGTCACAGGGTCCAGCGACAACCCGTTGAGCTCGATCTTGCCAGCGACCGTCCTCATGTTTTTTTCCAGGGCGTCCACCCTGCGCAGCAGCGCCTTGACCCGCGCCGCCAGTTCCAGCATCGAAAAGGGTTTGGCCAGATAATCGTCAGCGCCGAGTTCGAGCCCAAGCACCCGATGCATCTCGCTGGAGCGGGCGCTGGTGATGATGATTGGCGTATAGCGAGCCATCGCACGGGCTTGCCGGCAGATCTCCAGACCGTCCACGCCCGGCAGCATCAAATCCAGGATCAGGGCATCCCAACCGCCCTGTTCAAGCTGCGCCAGCCCGGCATTGCCATCGGCGCAATGCGTCACTGCGTAGCCCTCGTCCTGCAAATGCAGGCGCAGCAGGCCTGCGAGCTGCAGGTCATCTTCGACAATCAATACACGTTTGGGCGCATCCATTATCAGCCTTCTGGAATAGGTGACGCCGGCGCGCGGGGGACGCGGCGGGAACGCCATTGTGCAAGATTCCATCGAATCCATTTATCACAATTAATTTAACTTTGCGTGAGGACTTGGTGACTGCGCGCGAAAAACAATGACACAACGCCCACGCCTTCCAGGTGATCCCTATGCAATCCAGACGCTGGTTTCTTTTTTGCAGCACGGCTGGCGTCGCCCTTGCGGCGACAGGACTCCTCAACTGGCGCGCCCTCGCCGCGACGTCAGGCGGAACGGCCAGGGCCAGCGAAGTCTTCGAGGTGGCCCACACCGAGGCCGAGTGGCGCGCGCTACTCTCGGCAGATCAATTCGAGGTGCTGCGCCATAGCGCAACCGAACGGCCCGGCAGCAGCCCGCTCAACAATGAACACCGGAGCGGACGTTTTGCCTGTGCCGGGTGCCAGCTTGAGTTGTTTTCCTCCAGCACCAAATTCGAGAGTCACACCGGTTGGCCAAGCTTTTATGCCCCGCTCGAACATGCCGTCGCAGAAACACGCGACATGGCGCTTGGCATGGTCCGCACCGAAGTGCACTGCCGTCGTTGCGGCGGCCATCTGGGCCATGTGTTCGATGACGGCCCCGAACCGACCGGGCTGCGCTACTGCATGAACGGCGTGGCCATGACATTCAAGCCTGGTTCGGCATGAGCCATGACTCAGCCCACAGCGACTAAAAAGGATTCAGCCACATGCTATTAATCATCTTGTCGTACCTAGGGGGCGTGCTGACCATTCTCAGCCCCTGCATTCTGCCGGTGCTGCCCTTCGTCTTCGCCCGCTCAGGCGAGCCGTTCCGGCGCAGTGGCCTGCCGCTATTGTGCGGCATGGCGTTGACGTTCGCAGCGGTCGCCACCCTGGCGGCCGTCGGCGGTGGCTGGGTGGTGCAGGCCAACCAATATGGACGCTGGCTGGCCGTCGCGCTGATGGCATTCTTCAGCTTGACCCTGTTGATGCCCCATTTGGCCGAGCGTTTGACACGCCCGCTGGTCTCGGCGGGAGACCGTCTTTCCCAATCGGCACAAACACCGGGTGGCCCACCCAGCATCAAATCATCGTTTTTACTCGGGGTTGCCACCGGTCTGTTATGGGCGCCTTGTGCCGGTCCCATCCTGGGCCTGGTACTCACCGGCGCGGCGCTGCATGGCGCCAGTGTTGGCACAACCCTGTTGCTGTTGGCCTATGCCGCAGGGGCTGCCACATCGCTCGCGTTTGCCTTGCTCATCGGCGGCAAGCTGTTTACCGCCATGAAACGCTCATTGGGTGCCGGCGAATGGCTGCGTCGAGGCCTGGGTATCGCCATGCTAATCGGCGTCGTTGCTATCGCTCTGGGGCTGGACACAGGGCTGCTGACCAAAGTATCCACCGTGGCGACAGCCGGACTTGAGCAAAAGCTGCTCAATACCCTGTCACCGGTTGCACCAAGTGAAAGCAGTCCGAGCGGCGCCACGATGAGCGTGAGTCTTAAGGACGTCGCCGACTCAGCCCTGAAACTGCCAGTAGAAGGCTCGTTGCCCGACCTCTCCGGCGCAGTTACATGGCTGAACTCTGCCCCGCTCACCGCCGCAGAGCTGAAGGGCAAAGTCGTGGTCATCGACTTCTGGACATATTCCTGCATCAACTGCCTGCGCAGCCTGCCTTACGTCAACGCGTGGGCGAAGAAATACCATGATCAGGGTTTGGTGGTGATCGGCGTGCACGCGCCCGAATTTGCGTTTGAACGAGACGTCGATAACGTGCGCAAAGCGGTGCGTGATCTGGGCATCGATTACCCGGTCGCCCTCGACAACGACTACGCGATCTGGCGTGGCTTCAACAATCAGTATTGGCCAGCGCATTACTTTATCGACGCTCAAGGCAATATTCGTTACCACCATTTTGGTGAGGGTAACTACGCGCAGTCTGAGCGCGTCATCCAACAATTGCTGGCAGAAGCCGGCCATACAAATGTTGCCCGAGGCATGGTCACGGCTGCCGATGCTCAAGGCGTCCAGATGGCCGCAGATGATGCGGAGGTAAGCTCGCCCGAAACCTATCTGGGTTACGCGCGTGCACAGAACTTCGCGTCGGCAGGCGATGAAGTGGCGGACAAGGCCCAGACCTACGTCACCCCGGTGCAACCGCTCCTGAACCAATGGGGACTGGTCGGCACGTGGACGGCCAAACCTGAACAGGTCGTCCTTGAACACGCCCCCGGCCGTATCGTCTATCGCTTTCATGCGCGAGACCTGCACCTGGTTCTCGGCCCGGGGCCCGACGGCAAACCTGTGCGCTTTCGGGTCAGCATCGACGGCACGGCGCCCGGTGAGGATCACGGTACTGACATCGCGCCCAATGGTGACGGCACGGTGACCGAACAGCGCCTTTATCAACTGGTACGCCAGGCAGGACCCATTATCGATCACACCTTTGCCATTGAATTCCTCGACCCCGGCGTCCAGGCCTACGCATTTACATTCGGTTGATCACGTGGTTCTGCCTTCACAGCGTGCGATTTTCTCAATGATGAACGTGAGGATGAAAAAAATGAGTACTTCTACAGTGGGCGAAAAGAGATCGACTTCGTGGTTGCCGTTGAAACTGGCTGGCGTCAGCCTGATCACCTTGCTACTGGGCCTGTCGCAAACCGCGTGTTCGGCCGAAAAAGCCGTTGCCATCGCCCCACCCGCTCTGGATGAGCCTGTCGGCACCGCCCACCGCGAAGTGGCCGTAATCGCTGGCGGATGCTTTTGGGGTGTTCAAGGCGTATTCCAGCACGTGCGCGGCGTCGAGAACGCGGTGTCCGGTTACGCGGGCGGCGCCGCCAACACGGCAGAGTATGGTCAGGTCAGTTCCGGCGACACCGGGCATGCGGAGTCGGTACAGATCACCTACGACCCGACAACAATCACTTATGGACGCTTGCTGCAGGTGTTCTTCTCGGTGGCCCACAACCCAACCGAATTGAACAGACAAGGCCCCGACAGCGGCACCCAATACCGCTCGGCGATTTTCCCGCAGAACCCGCTGCAGGAAAAAATCGCCAAGGCCTACATCGCCCAACTTGACGCATCCAAAGCGTTCAACGCACCCATCGTCACCCGGATTGAAAACAACAAAGCGTTTTACCCGGCCGAAACCTACCACCAGAACTACCTGACGTTGAACCCGAGCAGTCCCTACATCATCATCAATGACCTGCCGAAAGTGGAGTATCTCAAGCAGATGGAGCCGACCCTTTATCGCGCTGATCCAGTGCTAGTGGGCAAAGGGCTGTAATGAGTGCAGCTGCAAAAGCTTCGCGAACACGTTTGCGCCTTCACAGGTCTGTGGGAGACTTGCCTGCGATCCACATGACGCGTGTATGCCTGACACGCCGCCTTCGCCAGCTGTTGCGCACTAAGGCCAATCCATCGACTGACGACCTTCAACGCCGAGACACACCATGCCGACGTTATTTTTTTCGCGCCTCAAAGCCCACTGGTTGAGGCTGCTATGCATGACGCTGGTGATCCTCGGCATGCCGTTGAGTTGCTCGGTGCTTAAGCACGAAGAGCGCACGCTGCTGTTCCAGATCGAGCCAGGCACCGCCAGTTGGTATCACGGTTTGCCAGCCGACGTTGAAGAGTTGGAACTCAAGGCGCCAAATTTTGGCGACTCGCAAAACATCCATGCCTGGTGGTGGCCAGCAGCTAAAGCCAGCGCGCCCGCTGTGCTGTACCTGCACGGAACACGGTGGAACCTGACGGGCCAGTTTTTCCGCATCGAGCAACTGCATGCCATGGGTTTCTCTGTACTGGCCATCGACTACCGCGGCTTCGGTCAGAGCCTGGGGTCACTACCATCGGAGACCTCGGTGTACGAGGATGCACGCATCGCCTGGGCGCGTCTGAAAACCTTGCAGCCCGACGCCACAAAACGCCTGCTGTACGGCCATTCACTGGGCGGTGCCGTGGCGATTGATCTGGCCGCCGAACTGGGTCGCGATGCTGAACGCGACGGCGGTAAAAAGCAGGCGCGGGGGCTGATCATCGAATCCACTTTCACCACCCTCGCTGACGTGGCGACGGCTGTCGCCAACACGTCGCTGCCGGTGCGCTGGCTGTTGTCGCAAAAGTTCGATTCCATCGACAAAATCGCTGAGATCCACATGCCGGTACTGATCGTGCACGGCATGGATGACCCTTATGTGCCATCGCGCTTCAGTGAAGAGCTGTATCAGACCGCCCGAGAACCCAAACGCTTGTTGCTGGTCCCTGGCGGCACACACAACAACAGCATGAGCCTGGGGCGTGAAGCTTACAGCCAGGCGATTCAAACGCTGTTGAAGTCCGGTAGAACACCTGCCAGCGCCGCTGCTCCGGTGGAGAAACCGTTCGTACTCAAACAGAGCAGCGTTGCCGGGTGATTTAAAACATCACATCAGCACGTACAACAACACGATATTGACCACCAGCATCGCCAGCGCCATGGGGATCTGCGCCTTGATCACCGCGTACTTGTCCGGTAACTCCAGCAACGCCGCCGGGACAATGTTGTAGTTGGCGGCCATGGGCGTCATCAGTGTTCCGCAGTAACCGGAGAACATGCCGATGGCAGCCATCACCGCAGGGTTGGCGCCGTACATGCCGACCAGTACGGGCACGCCAATACCCCCCGTCATCACTGGAAAGGCGGCGAAACCGTTGCCCATGACCACGGTGAACAGGGCCATGCCCAACACGTAGACCATCACCGCCACCAAGCGGAAGTCGAGGTTGATGTAGGCCGTGGCCAGGTGCGCCACCGCCTTGCCAACGCCTGCGTCATTGAACAACAGCCCGAGCATGGCGAGCATTTGCGGCAGTACCAGCGCCCACCCCAGCGCCTCCGTCAGACGGCGTGACTCACGCATCGCCTGCACCGGGGTGTCGCGGGTCAGCCAGCACGCCAACGACAGCGCGATCAGGCAGCCGATGCCCAGCGAGACAAAGGTGCTGTTGGCCGGATCAAGCAAGGCCACGTCGCCGAATTTGACGTTTTTCAGAAAGACCGCGCCGATCACAGTCACCAGCGGAATCGCCAGTGCCGGGATGAACAGTTTGTTGCCTAAGCGCCCGGCGCTTGCCCGACGAGCCTTGTCGGGCAGGTCATGATGTTTACCCATCCCAACCCCGCCGCACCCGGCGATGGCAGCCATCGCCAGCACACCGACGCCAACCAGCGCGGGTGGCAACTGCTCGCCCACCAGAAACGCGATGCTGAACAGGCCCCAGAATAAACCGGTGCTCCAGCGCTTCGGATTACTTTTATCGGTGAGCGTCATGACCGAGGTGATCGCCAGAATCACCCCCGCCAACCAGTACAGGTATTGAATCGAGATGATCATTGCGCAAGCTCCTTCACAGCCGGGCTGGCTTGCAGTTCACGTCCCAACAATCGATCAAAGCGATGCAGCCGTATGGCGTGGATCACGAACGCACAGATCGCCGTTGGAATACCCCAGAACGCAATGTGCATCGGGTCAACGTCGATCCCCGAGCCCAGCAGAAAGGTGTGCATCAAGGCGATAGCGCCAAAGGCGACGAATATGTCTTCGCCGAAGAACAGCCCGACGTTGTCCGTTGCCGCGCATAGCGCCAGCAATCGAAAACGCACTGCTTCCGGCAGCTTGCCGAACCGCGCCTCGGCAGCGCCTTCAGCCATGGGCGCCAACAATGGTCGGACCATCTGCGGGTGCCCGCCCAGGCTTGTCAGCCCCACCGCAGCAGTGATTTCGCGGACAAACAGGTAAGCAATCAACAGGCGACCGGCCGTCGCGCTCTGGAACCGGGCAATCCAGCTTTGCGCATGCAGACGCAAACCGTGGCGCTCCAGCAGGCCGATGACCGCCAGCGGCAACAGGATGATCAGGGGCAAGGTGCGGGTTTTGATGAACCCGTTGCCGATGGTCGCAAGAATAGTGTCCAACGGCATGCTCGCGGCAAAACCGGTGACCACGGCCGCGAGGGCGACCACCAGCATCGGATTGAAGCGCAGCACGAAGCCAATGACGATGACCAGCACGCCCAGCAGCGGCCAGAGGTTAATAGCGGTTTGCATAATAAGGATCTCGTTCTGTGGGTCAGGTGACAAGGCTCAGGCCAGACGTCGAATAATCATCCTGTGAACCACCAGAGGTACGGAGCGATGCAAACATAGTTTTGATTGTTGTTATTCATGGAGTCCTCTCTCATTCTCCAGCAATCTTTCGGTACGCCGACAGCTGTGTCCAACGAGAAAAAACCGCTATACCCCATAACAATTTCTGTAGAGGTGCTGGCATATAACCTGCAATTTCCAAAGGGTCAGTGCTACCCCTACACGGTGACGCTCACTCTGTCTCTGCGGCATGCGAAACCCGCTACACCCTTAAACAGCAAGGAACCGACTCGGTGAATCTCAAATTTCTGGAAACCTTCGTCTGGGTCGCCCGCCTGAAAAGCTTCAGGCTCACGGCAGAGAAACTGTTCAGCACCCAGGCGTCTATTTCCAGCCGCATTGCCGCCCTGGAGGATGAAATGGGTGTGCGCCTGTTCGTTCGTGATTCCAAGGGGGTCTCGCTGACCACTGAAGGTTTGCGTGTACTGGAATACGCCGAACACATCATGGACACGATGCAGAGCATGAAAGACGCGATCAAGGACCCGCGACAGGTACGCGGGCGGATTCGTATCGGGGCGATGGATACGGTGATACACACCTGGCTCAGCCCTTTGGTAACACGCCTGATGAAGTGTTACCCGGCGCTGGAGATCGAACTGACGGCCGACACTGCCAGCAACCTGTGCGTGCAGCTGGAAAAGGGTTATCAGGACATTATTTTCCAGACTGATGTGCTGCGCTTCGACTCGGTGCGCAACACGGTACTGGCCCGCTACCCGATGCATTGGGTGGTGCCGACCGGCTCGGCCTATGACCGGCCTTACGCCTCGCTCGAAGAGCTGTCGCTGGAGCGTATCGTGACCTTTTCGCGGAACTCACGCCCGCACCAGGACATCCTGAACATGCTGCACACAGCCAACATCGTGACGCAGCGCATCAATTGCGTGAACTCGGCCTCCGCCATCACCCGCCTGGTGCGCGACGGCTTCGGCATCGGTGCATTGCCAGCAGCGCTGGTGCGTGGAGAACTGGCGCAGGGCGTCCTGACCCTGATCCATGACGTTCCCCTGCCGCCTGCCATGGACATCGTCGCCAGTTGGCGTACCGGCGCGGGCATGGAGCTGGTTGAAGACATCGTCAGCCTGACCCAGGAAGTCATTGGCGAATTCGCAGCGCAGCTGCCCTCGGAGGCACCGCACTACGTGTTGATCGGTGATCTGTTGGCGTCGTCGCTGCCAACGACACCAAGGTCCTGAACCTTAGTGGTTCATACCTTCAAGATACGCCCACTCACCGAAACACCCAGCAGCAACACGGCGACAATCAGAAAGGCCAGGCTCAGGCTGCTGGCGTGGGCGATGAAGCCAATGAGCGCTGGACCTGCAAGAATCCCGGCGTACCCCAGGGTGGTGATCGCCGGGACAGCCACGTTTTCTGGCATGACCTTTTGTCGACCGACAGCGCTGTAGAGCACTGGAATGATGTTGGAACAACCGGCACCGACCAGCGCGTAACCAAGCAACGCCGCTTCCCACGAGGGGATCAGTGTAGACAGTGCCAACCCCAGCGCTGCGCACAGGCCGCCGAGAATAATGACGCGATTGGCCCCGACTCGACGAACGATGGCATCGCCAAAAAACCGGCCGAGGGTCATGGTCAGGGCGAACACCGCATAGCCCAGCCCGGCATAAGACGGATCGACATTACGCAAGGAACTGAGGAACACCGCACTCCAATCGAGCATTGCGCCTTCGGTGAGGAACACGGTAAAGCACAGCAAACCAATAAACAGCACCACGCCGTGGGGCACGGCAAACGCCGGGCCATCGCTTTCGCTGCCATAGGTGAGGAAATGCGGCGAGGCTCTGAGCAGGGCAATGACCATAAAGGCAACCACCACCCACATCGCGATCAACGGCGAAGCACCCGCACTGAGCAAGCCACTGACCCCGCCAGCACCGATGATCCCTCCCAGGCTGAACAAGCCATGAAAGCCCGACATCATGGTCTTGCCACTGGCCCGTTCGACGATGATCGCCTGAATGTTCACCGTGCAGTCCAGTGCGCCCATGCTCGCGCCAAACACGAACAGCGTCGCCACCAGCAACGACAGACTGGAAACTGACGCCAGCAAGGGCAGGCACAGACAAATCAACACGCTGGAGACGATCAAGACACTGCGGCATCCGAACCGCGCCGCGAGCGCCCCTGCCAACGGCATGGCGATGATCGAGCCGACCCCCAAACACAGGAGCAATAACCCGAGAGTCCCGTCATTCAGCCCGACCCGCGCCTTGGCATAGGGCACCAACGGCGCCCACGCTGCGATGCCGAACCCGGCGATAAAAAACCCGATACGCGTGGAAAACTGTTCCATTCGGCCCGGGATAACCGGTGCCGCGGTGCTGATGGCCGTCATGGGGCGTCCTTCGATAACCCCGGGCAGGTTCAACCGGGCAATCGCAGCAGCCTAACAAAGCTCACGGCCTAACCAAATGTTTCGTTCCGGATTCACAGGAAAGCTGAACGGAGTCCGTCCTGTCCTGCCATGGAGGATCAGCTAGACTGTGCGCCGCTTCTCTCAAGGTTAAAACCGGAGAGCCCTTCACAAAACAAGCTCCCTATAAAAGCTTGAAGCCGCGCGAGGATCTTGTGTCAAAAGGTGTTGTACTGTCGGTTATGGCCTCGATCCTGTTCGGGGTCATGTATTTCTATACTTCGCTGATGCCCCCTCTGAGTGGTGAAGAGATCTTCGGTTGGCGCATGCTGCTCACCGTGCCCTGCGTAACGCTGTTCATGATTATCAGTGGTGATTGGCCGCTGGTTTGCCAAATCGGCCGACGCCTGCGAAAAAAGCCGACCCTGCTGATCGGCATGCTGCTGTCTTCGACGCTGCTCGGTGCGCAGCTCCTGCTCTTCATGTGGGCACCGCTGCATGGCCGAAGCCTGGAAGTGTCACTGGGGTATTTTCTATTACCACTGACGATGATCGTGACCGGCCGAATCGCCTACGGCGAACACCTGTCACGGCTGCAAAAAATAGCCGCTTTTTTTGCCCTGATCGGCGTCGCCAATGAGCTGTACCGGGTCGGCAGCTTCTCTTGGGAAACCCTGTTGGTGGCCCTCGGTTATCCAATGTATTTCGTGCTACGGCGTAGGTTGGGCAACGATAATCTCGGCGGTCTGTGGTTCGACATGACCCTGCTGCTGCCCATCGCAATCTGGTTCATCCTCGACGGTGACCCCAGCGCCGTCGCCGAACATCCAAGGCTGTACCTGTTGATTCCACTGTTGGGCATGATCAGCGCTTCAGCACTGGTCAGTTATATTCTTGCGAGTCGCATGCTGGCCTTCAGCCTGTTCGGCCTGCTCAGTTATGTTGAACCCGTACTTCTGGTCGGCGTCGCCTTGCTGCTGGGGGAAAGTATCGGCCGTGACGAATGGCTGACATACCTGCCGATCTGGCTGGCCGTGCTGGTATTGATGTTTGAAGGCAGCAAGCACTTGCTGGCCCATCGCCGCAGAAACGCCTCGTGAGGTGTCGCTGCCGGAGCCCATCAGGACTCCGACAGCAACGTCCGGATCAGAACAGCTTGATGGTATAGCTCAGGATCAGCCGATTTTCGTCGATGTCGGTGCGGTAGTTGGAACGCGCTGTCGCGTTGCGAATGCGCATGCCCACATCCCTGAATGGTCCGCTCTGGATCACGTAGCCAATGTCCAGATCACGCTCCCAGTCCTTGCCTTCGAAGCCCCGCCCGGTATTGACGTTATCGCCCTTGAGGTAGCGCGCGCCAACCACCAGACCCGGTAGGCCAATGGCGGCGAAGTTGTACTCGTCGCGCAGTTGCCAGGAGCGCTCTTTAGGGGCGGCGAACTCATAAGTCGGTACTTCGTTACCCAATGGCGCAATGTTGTCGCCAATACGCAAGAAGCCGTCTTTGCCATTGATCGCCTGATAGCCGACGTAAAAGGTATTCCCCCCGTGGGCGGCGGACATCAGCGAGTAAAACGCGTGGTTGTCGAGGCTGCCCGCTTTGCTCTGCCCATCATCCTGAGCGTCGTAAAAGCCCAGGTTCGCCCCCAGTTTCCAGCTGCCGAACGGCTCGATGTGTTTGAGGTTGTAGAAGCGTTGCTGGTAGATATCTTTGAGCTGGGCCTGCCAGATGCCGACCGTGGTGCGCTTGTCGTTGAAGGTGTAGTCAGCACCCGCGTAGTTGAAACGATCGGAGGTGATATTGGCGATACGCCGTGGGTTGATCGGGTCATTGATCAGTGCATACATCTGCTGGTCATTGGTGGAATCACGCAAGTTGGTAGAGCGCAATTGACCGGCATTAAGAGTCAAGCCTTCAATATCCGTGGAGACCACGCTGGCGCCCTGATAGGTCGGCGGCAACAAGCGGATATCGCTGAACGCCAGTACGGGCAGATTGGGTTGCAGTTCACCCACACGCAGTTCGGTCTTGCCCACTTTCATTTTCAGTGTGCCAGCCACCTCGCTGTATTCGTCGGCGGATTGGCCGTCGGTGTGCAAGGGCAGTAAGCCGGTCTTCACCCGATCCCGACTGCTGTCGAGTTTGATCCCCAGTGTGCCGAGGGCATCCACCCCGAACCCCACGACCCCTTCGGTGTAGCCGGACTTCATGTTGAGAATGAAGCCCTGTGCCCACTCCTCGGCCTTTGACTGTTTGTTGGGGCCGACGATGCCGGAATAGTCGCGGCTGAAGTAGTAGTTACGCGCCTGCAAGGTTGCCGTCGAGTCCTTGAAGAACGCACTTTCGTCTGCACGCGCCACTTCGCAAAAACTACCGGCCACCGCCGCTGAAACCATTATTCCGATGACGCTCGCACTGTTTTTCATAGGGTCACTCTTGTTTTTATTAGGTCAAACGATCCCTATACCGTGGCGTGGGTTTAAAAACCGCGACAGTCAGTCAGAGATCGATGGATTGATGCGAGTAACGGACGCTCCCGATCCGTACCTTTTTACCTTGCTACCTTGCTTGTACCGGGGCCACTAGCGCCCCGGCTTTTTTCACTCTCCCAAACGTCAATAACAGGTGTGCCAGGAGCCCGAAGATCAAGCCCCAGAACGCCGCCGAAAGCCCCAGCAATGACATGCCTGATGCCGTGACCAGGAAGGTAATCAGTGCGGCTTCGCGATCCTTGGGTTCGGCCATGGACCCGGCCAATGCGCCCGCAATAGCGGCAAACAACGCCAGCCCGGCCAGTGCCGCGATCAGTGCCTTGGGGAAAGCGCTGAAGATCGACACCAGGGTCGCACCGAAGATGCCCAGCAACAGGTACAACACCCCGCCCATCACTCCGGCGACATAGCGTTTGCTCTTGTCTTCATGAGACTCACGCCCCGTGCAGATGGCCGCGGTGATCGCTGCCAGGTTCAGCCCGTGGCAACCGAATGGCGCCAGCAACAACGTGCCCAGCGCCGAGCTGGCAATGATCGGGCTGGCAGGCGTGTGGTAACCGTCGTTGCGCAATACGGCGATGCCCGGCACGAACTGCCCGGTCAACGCCACCATCACCAGCGGCAAGGCGATATTGAGCAACGCATGCCAACTGAATTCAGGGCTGATCCACATCGGTTTCGCCACATCGATCACCAGCGCAGAGCGGTTCAACTCCCCGGCCGCCACAGCGATCACGCAGCCCACAACCAGCACAGCCAACACCGCATATCGTGGTTTCATGCGCCTGAACAGTAGATAGGTGACAAACATCGCCAACACCATGAACGGCTTGTCCTTCATCGACACAAACAGCTGGGTGCCGAAACTGAACAGAATCCCCGCCAACATCGCGGCCGAAATCGCCGCAGGCAGTTTGCCAACGATGCGGTCAAATGCGCCGGACACACCCACCAGCAGAATGATCAGGCTGGAGACGATATACGCCCCCACCGCCTCATTCAGACTGATGCCCGGCAGCAGCGCCACCAACAACGCCGAGCCGGGCGCCGACCAGGCGATCACCACCGGAACCCTGAAACGCAGGCTCAAGTAAATGCCCAACACACCGCTGCCAATGGA
This sequence comes from Pseudomonas sp. ASL8, assembly GCF_056680355.1. Classification (NCBI taxonomy): domain Bacteria; kingdom Pseudomonadati; phylum Pseudomonadota; class Gammaproteobacteria; order Pseudomonadales; family Pseudomonadaceae; genus Pseudomonas; species Pseudomonas sp. ASL8. Next base: position 5,380,278 of record NZ_CM155278.1, read on the forward strand.
AATCGCCCAAACCCAGGACGACAGCACATCGGCAGGCAGTCCTGCGCTTTTCGCCGCCTGGAAGATGATCACCAATGGCCCTGCATAGGAAATGATCGTCGCGATAAAGCCGGCGACGGCAGCGGACAGGGAGAAGTCTTTGATCAGTGTTTTCATGGTTTCCGTTGCTCGACAAAAAGCGATGTCTCGGGCAATACGCAGCTCCAGCACACGATCAGGACCGAACCTGGATCTCCACCGGTGCGACTACCGGCGATACCTGGCGCCGATAGACGAAGCACATCGCCAGCGCCGCCACTGCGCCAGGCACTGCGAAAGCCATGAAGTTGTAGTGCAACGGAAGGCCAATACCGAACAGCGCGCCACCCAGAATCGGGCCGACGATGGCGCCGCTACGCCCCACGCCCGAGGCCCAACCCAATCCGGTGGAGCGGATGGCGAGCGCGTAGAACTGCGCACCCATGGCGTACAGCAAAATCTGCGAACCAATGGTGGTCGCACCGGCAATCGCGATCAGGCTGTAGAGCATCCAGCCCGGGCTGTTGAACCCCAACAGACTGATGGACACCGAGGCGATGGCGAAGAACACCACCAACACTCGCTGCAGGTTGAATTTATCGCCCAGCCAACCACCGCCAACAGCGCCGAATATCGCGCCGAAGTTCAGTACCAGCAAAAACATCAAGCTTGAGCCCAGGCCATAACCGGCGCTGGCCATCAACTTCGGCAGCCAGGAATTGAGCGCATAAACCATCAGCAGGCAGCAGAAAAAGGCGACCCACAGCATGAGAGTGCTGAGCGCCCGTCCTTCGCGAAACAGCTGCAACACCGGGGCACCGTCAGCTTTTATCGCAGCCATCTGATACTGATCATCGGGCTGTGCGGTGTAACCCGGCTCGATGCGTTGCAGCACGTGGGCGACCTGCTGCCTGCGTCCCTCGCGGACCATGAAGCCCACCGATTCCGGCAAAAACCAGAGAATCAGCGGCAATAGCAGTAACGGAATCGCAGCGACGAAAAACACCGACTGCCAACCAAAACGCGGCAACAACACGATGCCCAAACCAGCGGACAACATGCCGCCCACCGAGTAGCCGCTGAACATGATCGCTACCAGCGTGCTACGGATTTTTTTCGGTGCGTATTCGCTCATCAACGCCACGACATTGGGCATGACGCCGCCGATGCCAAGGCCAGCGATAAAGCGGCAGATGCCAAATTCGGTGGGGTTGGTGACAAAGCCGTTCAGGACGGTGAAACCGCTGAACAGCGTGACGCAGATGGCGATGACTTTCTTGCGCCCGATCTTGTCCGAAAGCGGGCCGAAGAACAGCGCACCGAACATCATGCCGAACAGCGCATAGCTTCCCAATGCGCCAGCTTGCAAGGGTGTCAGCCCCCACTCGACCATCAACACCGGCAATACCACGCCGTAGATCACCAGATCGTAACCGTCAAAAATGATGATCAAGGCGCACCAGAACAGCACCAACCAATGAAAGCGATTGAACCTGGCCTCGTCGACCAGGGTGTGGACGTCTATTTTTCGCATGGCGGGACTCTTTTATTGTTGTTATCAAGGCCTGCCAAGGTTAGAAATCCAGCGGTCTGCGCAATATCCGTTTAGTGCAGACCTCTATCCGTTTCGTGCTGAACGGTTGAGACATGCACGATATGGATAGCAATAGCGCGATCAGAGGGTGCACCGATCATAAGGGGGCGAACCGCTCCAGCTGCATTTCCTGAAGGCGGCTCAGGGTGCGGCGGAAGGCAAAGGCCAGATAACCCTCGGTGTACAACTGCTCAAGCGGCACCTGCGCTTCGACATACAACGGCACGCGACGGTCATAGCATTCGTCGACCAGCGCGATGAAGCGCCGCACACCGTCGTCATGCACTGACAGCTGCGGCAGTTCCCGATCACCGGCGGCGACCTGCACGGCCGCGTCCTCAGTCCCTCGGGCGATTTTTCCTTCGCGCTGTTTGGCGCTCAGCGCAGGCACTTCGCTGATCAGAATCACCAAGAATCGGTCGCACAAATCAATGAAATCCATCGCTGCCAGCGGCTGTTCACAGACGTCGGCGTAACGGCACCACAGCACCTTCTCGCTGTGCTGCACCGCATTCACGCTGCGACGGCCAAACGCGACCGGCTCGCTCGACACCGTTTGACCCGCGCTCAGGCGTTTGAACACGTCACCCAGAACGCTCGGCTGATCCGGCTGGCTGAGCCAATAACGCTGATGCAATTGCCCCGGATGCAGACGATGATCTTCGCCACCGTCGACGCTCACCACCGTCATGTCACGGTTGATCGCGTCGATGGCCGGAACCAACCGCTGGCGGTTGAAGCCATCGGCATACAGCTGCTCCGGCGGTTGATTGGAGGTGGACACCAGCACCACGCCTTCCTCGAACATCACCTGCAACAAGCCACCCAGAATGATCGCATCGCCGATGTCACTGACAAACAGTTCATCGAAACACAGCACCCGCACTTCCTGACTCAGTTCGCGGGCCAGCGCTCTCAACGGGTTGGCCGTGCCGGTTAGCTGGAACAACCGGATATGCACCCAACGCATGAAGTGATGGAAATGCTGGCGTCGGGCCGGCACTTTCAAACTCTCGTAAAAGCGGTCCATCAACCAGGTCTTGCCTCGCCCTACGGGGCCCCACAGGTAAACACCCTTGATTGGCGACCGGTGCTTGCTCTCGTGCAGCGCCACGTAGCATTCCTGCAACAACCGAACGGCCTTCAACTGCGCCGCATCGGGCTTGAATCCTTGCTCATCTATGGCCTGTTGATAGGCCTCCAGTGGGGACACGACATTCATCAAGAAAAATTACCGTCCAATTGTTAAACTCCCGAATCGCCTTTTCAGGTCTTCGACTGACCTTTTCGCGCCCGTCATATTTGCATAAAACGCAACGCTCGCCCCTCTCTTGGTATCCCGATATTCCGCATTCGTGGGTGCCAGCCTCATCAGGCCCGACTCATCCCAGCAAGAATTTCAGCAGTCGACAGCACCGTCGCATACTCGCCATGCAGGTTGCTCAACGACATAGCGTGTACCTCCTGTGCCGCATGCGGAGCGCCAAAGAAGTCGGCCTGATCAAATGTAAAACAGGCATCGTGAGGCACCAGCACCTCGAACCCCAGATTGCCGCCACTGCGCGCGGTCGACTCCACTGAGTTGTTAGTCGCTACGCCAACAACCACCGCCTGCGTTATGGAATCGGCACGCAGCCAGTTTTCCAGTGGTGTCGTGCAAAACGCTTGGCATGAATATTCATTGTGGGCCCCGTCATAGGGCGCTAAACACCTGCGCCAGTTTCTGTTGAGCAAACTGCTCGATTACAAAATCGACAAAAGCCCGGGTTTTCCCAGGCAGCAGCTTATGTTCGCTGTAGTACAGCGAAATGTTGCCGTCATCGACGTACCACTCTGGCAACACTCGCAGCAAGGTGCCGTCGCGCAAATACGGCGCAGCGAAAGGCATGCTCACCAGCGCGATGCCCAAACTTTGTTCGGCAGCGGCGCAGGCTGCTTCCGAATCGCTCATGGTCATGCGCAGTGTCAGGTTCAGCGGGCTGTGTTCCTGTGCCCGGTTGGTCAGTGGCCAGGAACGTACACGTCCCGTTTGCGGCGAACGAATCAAAATTCCCGCGCACCCTTGCAAGTCTTGCGGGTTGACCAGGGCTGGATGTTCAGCCAGATACGCTGGTGACGCGACCAACACCCGATGCGCCGGTGCGAGCCTGCGCGCGACCACACCTTGAGGCAGATCGAAGCCACCACCGATGGCCGCGTCGAAGCCTTGGCCAATCAAATCCACCTGACGATTATCGAAGTGCCAGTCTGGCGTGATCGCCGGAAAGCGCCGCAGGAATTCACCCAGCAAGGGCACGATATAGAGGCGACCAAAAACCGTGCCCATGCTGACCTTGAGCGTGCCAGCCGGCTGCCCCTCGACGCTGGCCAGATTAGCGACGGCATTCTGAATGGTATTGAGGCTTGCGCTGACCTCACCGAGGAAGCGCTGACCGGCTTCTGTGAGGGTCAGGCGACGCGTACTGCGCTGGAACAGCCGGACACCGAGTCGGGCTTCCAGCTTGGCGACACTCTTGCCCACCGCTGCTGGCGTCAGACTCAAACGGCGCGCAGCTTCGGCGAAACTGCCGACCTCCGCACTGCGGACGAAACACTCGATGCTGCTGAAGCTTTCCATGTCGCCACTCTAAACTTTTGGTTTACACAGACTAGCGCAACTACCCGCTACTCAGGATGCAATCAGCCGTTGATACTGGCCACCAACGACCTACCCACTGAACCTTTGGAGAACAGCATGACCCCTCAAGCGAACCTCACTCACAAAGTGGCCCTTATTCAAGGCGGCTCTCGCGGCATCGGCGCAGCCATTGTCAAACGCCTGGCAGAACAAGGCGCTGCGGTAGCCTTCACCTATGTCAGCTCGCACGCCAAAGCCCGGGAACTGCAAGACAGCATCACCGCCAAGGGCGGCAAAGCGCTGGCCATCCAGGCCGACAGCGCGGATGCCGAAGCAATTCGTCGTGCCGTGAAAACCGCCGTCGACACCTTTGGCCAACTGGACATTCTGGTCAACAACGCAGGCGTTCTGGCCATCGCGCCACTGGAAGACTTCAGCCTCGAAGACTTCGACAAAACCCTGACCATCAACGTGCGCAGTGTATTCATCGCCTCCCAGGAAGCCGCACGGCACATGACGGAAGGTGGTCGCATCATCAACATCGGCAGCACCAACGCCGACCGCATGCCCTTCGGCGGTGGCGGCCCCTACGCCATGAGCAAAGCGGCGCTGGTCGGCCTGACCAAGGGCCTGGCCCGCGACCTTGGCCCGCGCGGCATCACCATCAACAACGTCCAGCCTGGCCCGGTCGACACCGACATGAACCCGGCCGAAGGTGACTTTGCAGACTCACTGATCCCCCTGATCGCAGTCGGTCGCTACGGCAAAGCCGAAGAAATCGCCAGTTTCGTCGCCTACCTGGCAGGCCCGGAAGCCGGTTACATCACTGGCGCAAGCCTGACCATCGACGGCGGCTTCGGCGCCTGATCCCTGTTGAAGGACAGCCCTGGACTCGGCCCCGGACTTCGAACAGACGCCGGGGCCGAGTCGTATCTGTGCCGATCACTACGCCGATGACCGCATAATTTGCTTAAGCACATGAAAATTCTGAAAAAAACTTTTGCCTTCGTCAAAGGTTTCGACTACATTAGCGCGCCTCGACAGACTGAATGGTTTGACGAGATACGGTGAGGTGTCCGAGAGGCTTAAGGAGCACGCCTGGAAAGTGTGTATACAAGAAATTGTATCGAGGGTTCGAATCCCTCCCTCACCGCCATATTAGAAACACGCTAAAGCCCTGATTTTCCTAGCGAAAGTCGGGGCTTTTTCGTTTCCGTCCGTTTATTTAGGGCATTTTTAGGGCAAAAAAGACGACTTTCAGCCCGGACTAGTCCGCTTTAGGCCCCCTCCCCGGCGTCCTGCCGATCAAACACAACCTACCTTTTCACGCTGAGAAAAATGCTCCACATCCTTTAAATCGTCTATACACAAAGGGTCACTAAGGAGGGATTCAAAGTGCAATTTTTATGGTCTCTATTCGCCCCGCGCCATAAATATCGAAATTTTGCCATGCTCGATCAGCAAGGTGTGTGCCTGGCCTTCAAGCGCTGTTGCCTGTCACCTGGCGATAATTGGGTAGAAGTCGAAGAAATTTGCCTGGGCTGGCTCCATAAGCCACTCCCCTCCAGCGCCAGGGTCATACCTTCGAACGCCAAAAGCATATCAGTGCGATCCACTCACGCCAGAGGGCGTCATTGATCAGTCGTCACTGCTGACATCAACTCCCGCTCATCCTCGGTTTACTACTCGAACTCAGCCCGTAACGACCCCGTCTACCGAACGTAATCCCTCGCACTCGCTCATTTCAAATTGTTACCGGACGCCCCAGCCTGGGCTAAAACCCTGCCTCGGTAACAGCAGCAAGCGCGTTTCAAGAACCTTCGATAAATTTTATACCCTCTCAAAAACCGCGTTCTAGAGAGCTCCCAGCTATTTCTAAAACGTTCTTGAGCTCCCACCCAGCGAGTTGGCCGCCTGATTGCATAGGCTTGTACGTACAAGTAAGCATGTGTGCAGATGCGTAAGCGCCAGAAGGGTCGACGCACAGGTTTGTTTTAAAACCCTGGCTCGGGATTTTGGTTCGGAAATTTCTACGTTCATAGCGTCATAAGCGTTCCCGTAACAGTACTTATGCGTCACAAGCGCTCATATTGATTTTAGGAATTGAATAATGAAAAAAACATTACTGACCCTTTCCGCACTGACCTTATGCATGGTGGCTACCGGTTCCGCGCTGGCCAAGGAGTACAAGGAACTGCGCTTCGGCGTCGATCCGTCCTACGCACCTTTCGAGTCCAAAGCCGCCGATGGCAGCCTGGTGGGCTTCGATATCGATCTGGGTAATGCGATTTGCGCCGAACTGAACGTTAAATGCAAATGGGTCGAGAGCGATTTCGACGGCATGATTCCAGGCCTGAAAGCCAACAAATTCGATGGTGTTATCTCGTCGATGACCGTTACAGATGCGCGGATGAAGGTGATCGACTTCTCCGAAGAACTGTTCTCCGGCCCGACTGCACTGGTGTTCAAGAAAGGCGCCGGCGTAACCGCCGACACTGCAACACTCAAAGGCAAGAAAGTCGGCTATGAGCAAGGCACCATTCAGGAAGCCTACGCCAAGGCCGTACTGGACAAGGCTGGTGTAACAACCCAGGCCTATGCAAACCAGGACCAGGTTTATGCCGACCTGACTTCCGGCCGCCTCGATGCTGCCGTGCAAGACATGCTGCAAGCTGAACTGGGCTTTTTGAAATCACCAGCCGGTGCAGGTTTCGAAGTCAGCACGCCAATCAACGATCCACTGCTGCCGGCAAAAACCGCAATCGGCATCTCGAAAGGCAACAAAGACCTCAAGATACTGCTGGATAAAGGCATCAAGGCGTTACACGACGATGGCAAATATGCAGAGATCCAGAAAAAACACTTCGGCGATATGAATCTCTACAGCGGCAAATAACGCCCCGGCGCCCGTCCCCAAGATGGGCGCTTTTTTGCTTGCCAAGGGCCTGACCAATGTTCGAAAACCTATTGCATACTCTGGGACTTTCAGCTTTCAGCCTTAAGGGCTTTGGCCCCCTGTTGCTGGAAGGCACCTGGATGACCATCAAACTATCGATACTGTCGCTACTGCTAAGCGTTCTACTCGGTCTGATCGGCGCCAGTGCCAAGCTGTCCAGCTCGTCCCTGCTGCGCATTCCAGCGCAGCTCTACACCACCCTGATTCGTGGGGTGCCGGATCTGGTCCTGATGCTGCTGATTTTCTACAGCCTGCAAACCTGGCTGAGCAACCTCACCGTGGCGCTGGACTGGGACTATATCGAGATCGACTCATTCAGCGCCGGGATCATTACCCTGGGGTTCATCTACGGCGCCTATTTCACCGAGACCTTTCGCGGTGCGATCCTCGCCGTGCCTCGCGGGCAGATGGAAGCCGCAACGGCCTACGGCTTGAGCCGCAGCCAGCGCTTTCGCTTCGTGGTGTTCCCGCAAATGATGCGCTTCGCCCTGCCCGGCATCGGCAATAACTGGATGGTGATTCTCAAAGCCACCGCACTGGTCTCGATCATCGGCTTGGCCGATCTGGTCAAGGCCGCCCAGGATGCCGGCAAAAGCACCTACCAACTGTTCTACTTTCTGGTACTCGCTGCCTTGATCTACCTGCTGATTACCAGCGCTTCGAACTATGTCCTGCGCAGGCTGGAATACCGTTATGCCGCAGGCTCCCGGGAGGCGGTACGATGATCGAGCTTCTACAGGAATACTGGAAACCGTTTCTTTACAACGACGGTTATCACATCACCGGGCTGGCCATGACTTTGTGGCTACTCAGCGCCTCGATCTTCATCGGTTTTCTGGTGTCGATCCCGCTGTCGATTGCCCGGGTTTCAACCCACGTTTGGGTACGCTGGCCGGTTCAGTTCTATACCTATCTATTTCGCGGTACGCCGCTGTATATCCAACTGCTGATTTGCTATACGGGGATCTACAGCATCGCCGCAGTTCGCGCTCAGCCAGTGCTCGATGCGTTCTTTCGCGATGCGATGAACTGCACGATTCTCGCTTTTGCCCTGAACACCTGCGCCTACACAACGGAGATTTTCGCCGGAGCAATCCGCAGCATGGCCCACGGCGAAGTCGAAGCGGCAAAGGCCTATGGCCTGACCGGCTGGAAGCTGTATGCCTATGTGATCATGCCGTCGGCACTGCGCCGCTCGTTGCCGTACTACAGCAATGAAGTAATTCTGATGCTGCATTCGACCACCGTGGCCTTTACCGCGACCATCCCGGATATTTTGAAAATTGCACGAGACGCCAACTCGGCGACCTTTTTGACCTTCCAATCGTTCGGAATTGCCGCACTCATCTACTTGAGCGTCACCTTTGCACTGGTCGGTTTGTTCCGCTTGGCAGAACACCGATGGCTGGCGTTTCTTGGCCCGGCTCACTAGGACGTCAACTGCACCCGCAGCGGCTATCTACTTCCCTCTTGAGGATGCTTGCACACATGTACAAACTGACCATTGACGGCCTGCATAAAAGTTACGGCAGCCACGAAGTACTCAAAGGCGTGTCGCTGAAAGCCAAAACCGGTGATGTGATCAGCCTGATCGGCGCCAGCGGTTCGGGCAAGAGCACGTTTCTACGGTGTATCAACTTTCTCGAAACACCCAACAGCGGCAACATGAGCCTGGACGACCAGCAGATTCGCATGATCAGTGATCGACACGGCATGCGCGTCGCCGACGACGCTGAACTGCAACGAATCCGCACCCGTCTGGCGATGGTGTTCCAGCACTTTAATCTGTGGAGCCACATGACCGTGCTGGAGAACATCACCATGGCCCCGCGCCGAGTGCTGGGGGTCAGCAAAAAGGATGCAGAGGATCGGGCGCGACGCTATCTCGACAAGGTTGGCCTGCCGTCCCGTGTCGCCGATCAATATCCGGCGTTTCTCTCTGGCGGTCAGCAACAGCGCGTCGCCATCGCCCGGGCCTTGGCCATGGAGCCGGAGGTCATGCTGTTCGACGAGCCCACCTCGGCGCTCGACCCGGAATTGGTTGGCGAAGTGCTCAAGGTCATTCAGGGGCTGGCCGAAGAGGGCCGCACCATGATCATGGTCACCCACGAAATGAGCTTCGCTCGCAAAGTGTCAAACCAGGTGCTGTTTCTGCATCAAGGGCTGGTCGAAGAACAGGGAGCACCCGAGGACGTACTGGGCAACCCCCAAAGCGAGCGGCTGCGGCAGTTTCTCAGCGGCAATCTGAAGTAAGCCCCGCCCTCCGCACACTACCTTTGAGCGACTGGCACGTTGCTCAAAGGGCTGATCAAGGACAGGGTCACTGGATTCGACCGGCACCCAATCAAATTTGCTAGGCTCAGCCTTCTATACAGGAGGCCACCCATGACTCTCGAAGAAATGAACATTCCTCTACCGATCAAAATTCAGGCCGCCGACATCATCACGCGCATTGAACAGTCGACTGGAATTATCGATGCGACGATGGCTGGAGGGATCGCTGAAGGCTTTGTCCTGGGTATCGTCTGCCTCAAGGCAATGCAGCCCAAGGATATCGATCAGCTGGAAACGCTGTTCAGTCAGGCCAGTGACCGGAAGATGGCGGGGTTGAAATAGCCGCTTCTGTCCGTGGACGGTGGGGGGCTGCCACACTTTCATGCGTACTCTGTCAATCAGCCAGGCACGCGTTCCTCACACGCCACTGGAATGCATCAAGACCGCGCGGGGGAAATGCGAGTTTCAGATGGCTTCACTCCATGGTGGGCACTTAACACACTCCAGGAGATATCTCCCTGATCCGACGCAGACAGCCAAGTGACCATGCCCCATACCAGGCCCAGCCAAAGCACTCCCAAAACCATCAACATCCTTATGAAGGCTCGCGTGGTCATGATGGCAACCCGTTTGAATGATACTCATCATGCATCAGTCTCCTTCTAACCGTTCAACTTTGTTCAAATAAGTTTCATTCCTGCAAATAGCCTGTATGCGTCGAACAGAGGACGACATGCATAGAGACGATGGACGACCCGCCAATCCTGTATCGTGTCAACGCTCTGCGCGAGACACTGTATTGCCTCGTCATCTAGTCCGGCTCAGCGCCGGGCTTTTTCATTGTTTGCCTACTGCACTAACCCACAACGTTGTACCTATCTTTTGAGGTTGAAATCATGCGTTTGACACTGCCCGTACTAGTTTTAGGGCTTCTTGCTGCTCAAGGTGCCATGGCTGCCGGAGATGGCACTGCTGCTATTGGTGGCGGGCTTGGCGGCGCGCTGGGAAATGTCATCGGTCAACAGATGGGCGGAAGCACTGGGGCGGCGGTTGGAGCAGGTGTCGGCGGTGCGGCAGGCAGTGCTGTAGGCGCTAAAAGAGGCAACAAAACCGAAGCGGCCATTGGCGGCGGTATCGGTTCGGCGGGTGGCTCGATAATCGGCAACAAGCTCGGCGGCACGACCGGATCAACCATCGGTGCAGGCCTCGGCGGTGCGGCAGGCGGAGCCCTTGGCAACAACATGGCCGATGACGGCGGCAATAATCGATCCGACGGGAAAAGACACGGCCACAAGCGCAACAAGCATAAACACGACTGAGTCGTTTTTGATTGATCGCGCGCGACGCCTGATCTGTCGACGCGCTCGCTATAGCCCGGCCCAGCGCCGGGCTTTTTCATTCTGCCCCGGCGTATAGCCCTGAAGCACCCACCGACGAGGGCGAGGCGGAACCTGACTGAAAGGCCTGATGGTGAGCTGGCCGGCTTTTTTGGCGCTATTCCTGCCCTAACGAATAGAGCAGGGAAAGCCCCAAATGCAGGATTGCGTCGTCTGACCGGTTTGAAAGCGAAGCCCTCAGGCTGATCAGTTCACCCCCTTCATCTCCGGGATGGACCAGGCCTTGCAGGGTGATACGCAGTGCCCACACTTGATGCCAAAACGGCTCATCCTCAGGGTCGTTGTTCAGCTTTTGAATCACATACTTCCCGTACAACCCGGTTTCACGGGTGAACACCCTGAAATGGGCTCTGGCTACGCCGAACGGCGACTCGATATGCCAGGCAGTGCCATCCCCAAGAATTTCGAAGGTCACCCCCAGTGTCTGTCTGGAGTGGTCGTCATCGAAAAGCGCCTTCAGCCTCGCCGTCAACCTGGCAGCATATTTTTTTAGCTGGGCTGACTCTTCCACAGCGGATGTGACTGTGGCCCAGTGTTCTTCGGGTATCGACAGGTATCTCATGGCAACCTCCGGCGCTGCTTGAACGCTCACTGTGCACCTTCCTTGTATCAACTTGGCAGCCGCCCTAAAGCCCCATACTCGCCGCAGGGTTGGACGCTGCCCGTCCATTCCAATACTAGGCCAAGAAGTGATCATGGATCGGGATCCATGGTTCAGAAGTTGATCCTCACTCAGTACGACGACCGAGAGTCGTTTCCGGTGTAACCTAACGCCGGTTGTCGCATAGCTCGACGTTAATCTGCCAGAGGAGACGAAGCATGAACGCATTAGAGTGGAACGAAGTCGCGCTGGCGAAATTTCTCGCTACCAACTCTTTCTTGCAGGAAGAGATCGAAAACCTGAGCCCCGAGGAACAAAAGCAACAGACCCATTGGGCCTTCGAGGACGAGGCGGAGTCTCAAGGTATCGAGCCTTGGGAGCTGGCGTTGCAACTGGTTGCAGAGTCGCCTGAACAACTTAAGACAATGCGCCTTGAAGCCCATAAACAAGTCGCCGAAACACTCGGCATGAACTGGGCGGAGTACTGCGAGCTGAACGATATCGAGGAGTGATGAGCCTCAAGGTGATCCATCGTTGAAAAAACGTGTTGCCGCACGCGCACTACTGACCGTTGCGGCAGCGCGTTTTATCCAGTGATTCGGCGCTGAGGCAGGCTCAAATCCTGACTCACCAGTCATCCATAGCGCTTTACCTTGGCGTCGCGGGTGGGTAACGTCTGCCCCACTTAAACACAAGGAATCGCGTCATGAGTGATCTGATCTCGTACCACCTGGAAGACGGTATTGCCACGCTGACCTTGAGCAATGGCAAGGTCAATGCTATTTCCCCGGAGGTGATCGCAGCGTTCAACTCGGCGCTGGATCAGGCCGAACAGGATCGCGCGGTGGTGATCATTACCGGGCAGCCGGGGATTCTTTCGGGCGGCTATGACCTCAAGGTGATGACGTCCGGCCCTGAGAATGCAATCAGCCTGGTCACCGCCGGTTCGACTCTTGCTCGCCGGCTTTTAGCGCACCCGTTCCCGGTGGTGGTTGCCTGCCCTGGGCACGCGGTGGCCAAAGGCGCATTTTTGCTCTTGTCGGTGGATTACCGGATTGGCGTGGACGGTCCGTTCAGCATCGGCTTGAACGAAGTACAGATCGGCATGACCATGCACCATGCCGGGATCGAATTGGCGCGTGATCGCCTGAGCAAATCGGCCTTCCATCGGTCGGTGATCAACGCCGAGATGTTCAATCCAAAAGGCGCTCTGGATGCAGGTTTCCTCGACAAGGTTGTCAGCGCCGAAGAGCTGCAAAGCGCCGCACGCACAGCGGCCTTGCAACTGAAGAAACTCAACATGGTCGCGCACAAGAACACCAAGCTGAAAGTGCGCAAGGCGCTGCTTGAGGCTCTCGACCAGTCCATCGTGCTGGATCAACAACACTCAGTGATTTGATCTTTAATCGGTTGAAAAAGCCTGATTTTTTACGCAGGCTTTTCAACCAACCGCTCTAGCGCAAGCCTGTCCCGGCACAAGAAATATCTCCTCAAACAATCACCCCTGAGTAGCCCCGCTCGGCAATTGCCGTCCCCAGTGCACATCCGTACACTGCGCCACCTTTTGTCTTGGTGGGCCAGTTGATGCTGTTGGTGTTTCGCATGTTGTTAATGGGCCTGCACTTTATTGCAGCGGGTGTACTGGGCGTGTTGTTAGGGCTGTGCCGTCCGTTCAATCCGGACAACAGTCGTTTATGCGCGCGCATTTACGCCCGGCCTGCGATGTGTATTTTACGTTTGCGCCTGAAGGCCGAAATGGGCCCGTTGCTCAAGCAATCGCAACCGTGCGTGATCATCGCCAATCATCAGTCGAACTACGACCTGTTTGTCCTCGGCAATGTGGTCCCTCCACGCACCGTTTGTATCGGCAAAAAAAGCCTGAAATGGGTGCCATTGTTTGGTCAGTTGTTTTGGTTGGCGGGCAATGTCCTGATTGATCGCGGCAACGCCCACAAAGCCCGGCAGTCGATGTTGACCACGACCGACACCTTGCAGCACAAAGACACCTCTATATGGGTCTTCCCGGAGGGCACGCGCAACCTCGGAGAAGACTTGCTGCCGTTCAAAAAGGGTGCATTCCAAATGGCGATCGCTGCCGGAGTGCCTATCGTGCAGGTATGCGTCAGCAGCTACATCAAACACATGCAACTCAATCGCTGGCGCGCGACCCGAATAATGATTCGCTCATTGCCCGCCATCCCGACCGTAGGCTTGAGCCTGGATGACGTGCCCATACTGATGGCCCGCTGCCGCGAGCAGATGCAAACCTGTATCGCCGCCATGGACAAACAATTGCTCGAGGCCCGTTGAGTCGGGCCTTTTATTGCCCGCGAACCCGCACGATATTGCTGACTCTGACCAGGCAGACCACGTTAAGCTAAGCGCTACGTGCCACTGCCATCCAAAAAAGAAGAAGCGATACCACTATGGGCCGAGTCGTTGCTGCCGCGGTTTACAGCGCCGGAAAAAAAGTCACCAACATTACCCTGGACGAGGGTGCCGCATGGGCTGCGAAGCCCGGACATTTCGTCTGGATTGGCCTGGAACAACCCAATGCCGAGGAACTGACCAATCTACAACGTCAGTTCAATTTGCATGAACTGGCCATCGAAGATGCACTTGAGACACACAGCCGACCGAAGCTCGAAACCTTTGGCGATGCATTATTCATCGTCACGTATTCCCCTGTCCGCGAAAACGGCAAGCTCGAATTCATCGAGACGCATATCTTCGCTGGCAAGGGCTACATCATCACCGCCCGTAACGGCCATTCGAAGTCGTACGGGCTGGTGCGCCAGCGCTGTGAAGCGCGGCCGTTGCTGCTCGAGCATGGTGAAGATTTCGTGCTGTATGCGCTCCTCGACTTCGTCACAGAGTGCTATCAACCCGTTACCGAGGCTATCCACGGCGAACTCGACGCACTCGAACACGGTGTGCTGAGCGGCGCGATGAACGAAGTCGATATTCAGCGCATTCACAGTCTGCGCCGCGATCTGCTGCGGTTACGCAGGTACGTGGCGCCCATGGTGGAGATTGGTGAAGAACTGCAAAAACTGAGCTTCCCGTTTATCGACAAGAACATGCGCCCGTACTTTCGCGACGTGGAAATTCACGTCACCCGGCAAATGGAAGATTTGGCCAACCTGCGCGACATCGCCAGCCAGACCATCGAAATCGGTCTATTGCTGGAGTCCTCGCGGCAAAGCATCGTGCAGCGCAAGTTCGCAGCCTGGGCGGCGATTTTGGCGTTTCCGACGGCGGTTGCGGGGATCTACGGGATGAACTTCCAGAACATGCCGGAACTCGGTTGGCATTACGGCTATTTCGCGGTGCTCGGGTTTATCTCGACGGGTTGCGTGGGGTTATATGCCAGCTTCAAGCGCTCGGGATGGTTGTAGCGCACCTGCTCGACAGCAACAGAGCAGGTGCGATTACCTCTCAATCCACCTGTGTTTCAGGCTTGTGCGCCACAAAACGCATCATCCATTCGGCCACTGTCGTGCCGTGGTGGTCGTGTTCCAGGCTGGCGATGCCGCTGTTGTAGATCTGCTCACCCAGGTGCTGCTGGCGGATTTCCAGCAAGGTGCGAGAGTAATCGTGGATGAACTCCGGGTGACCCTGGAAGCACAGCACTTGATCATTGATGTGGAACGCGGCGAACGGGCAGAATTCGCTGAAGGCGATTACGGTAGCGCTTTCCGGGAGTACCGTGACTTGATCCTGATGGCTGATGAGCAACGTCAGTTCGTCGATAGCCGGACTCATCCACGGTGTCGCCGGGGCCAATTTATAACGGTGCGTACCAACGCCCCAGCCTTGGTGGGCACGTTCGCTTTTGCCACCCAACAGCAGCGCCAACAATTGATGGCCGAAGCAGATACCCAGCAGCTTGTCGCCTTGCTCGAACCGCTGCAGCAGGTAGGTTTTCAGGGTTTGAATCCATGGGTCGCTGCCGAATGAGTCGGCTTTGCTGCCGGTGATCAGATACGCGTCAAAACGCTCATCAGCAGCAGGGTAATCACCGTGCATCACGTTGTAGACGCTAAATTCTGCCGGAATCGGCTGACGCGAAAACAACCGTTCAAACATCTGCCCATAACCCTGATATTGATCGACCAACTCCGGACGCAGGACGTCGGTTTCCAGAATGCAGATGCGTAACGACATAAAAAGTACCTGACACGGTAAAGGCAATAGTGCACGGGCAAAGCCTGCCTTGAATAACCACATCAAGGCAAGTGCCCACGCACTATTCGTCCACTCCAGTTTCGCGCGTGCTCTTAAAACAATTGGTTCTGCGCAGCTTTATCCAGCAACAGCGCCGGTGGCTCGAAACGCTCACCGTACTGCTCGACCAGATACTGCGCGCGAGCAACAAAATCCTTGAGCCCGTACTGGTTGATGAATTGCAGCGCGCCACCGCTCCAGGCGGCAAAGCCGATGCCGAAGATCGACCCAATGTTGGCGTCGGCGGTGGACAACAGCACGCCCTCCTCCAGGCAACGCACGGTTTCGATGGCCTGAATGAACAGCAAGCGATCGCGCACATCCTGCGCGGCAATCTGCCCATCGTTTTTTTCGAAGCGTAATTTCAGTTCCGGCCACAAATGCTTGGGCGCGCCTTGTGGGTAGTCATAAAATCCACCGCCTGCGGCCTTGCCTGGGCGTTTGTACTCATTGAGCATCAGGTCGACCACCGCGAACGAAGGGTGTTGCGGCACGGGTTTACCCTCGGCCTCAAGATCCTTGCGCGCCTGTTGGCGAATGTGGCTCATCAGGCTCAACGACACTTCATCGGACACTGCCAGCGGCCCTACGGGCATACCGGCCTTGCGCGCTTCGGTTTCAATCATCGCCGCCGATACGCCTTCGCCAAGCATGGCAATGCCTTCATTGGTAAAGGTTCCGAACACCCGCGAGGTGAAGAAGCCCCGACTGTCGTTGACCACGATTGGGGTTTTCTTGATTTGCAGGACGTAATCGAAACCCCGGGCCAGGGTTTCATCGCTGGTGTTGGCACCCTTGATGATCTCCACCAGTTGCATCTTGTCCACCGGGCTGAAGAAATGCAGGCCGATAAACCGGTTCTCTTGCACAATCGCCTTCGCCAGGCCGCTGATAGGCAAGGTCGAGGTATTGGACGCCATGACAGCGTCACGCAAGGCAACCCGTTCCGCTGCCGCCGTGACAGTGCCTTTGAGCGCACGGTCCTCGAACACGGCTTCGATGATCAGGTCACAACCGTGCAGATCGGCATCCAGTTCCGTGGGCAGGATGCGGGCCAGAATCACATCCCGCTGCTCGGCGGTCATTCGCCCACTGGAGACCTTCTTGTCCAGCAATGTGGCAGAATGGCTTTTGCCCTTCTCAGCAGCGGCCTGACTGACGTCTTTGAGTACCACCTCGATACCTGCCGACGCGCTCACGTAAGCAATGCCCGCGCCCATCATGCCGGCGCCTAACACGCCAACTTTTTTGGTCTGATTAACCGGAATACCTGTGGGGCGTGATCCACCGGCATTGATTTCATTGAGCTGAAACCAGAAGGTGCCGATCATGTTTTTCGCGACCTGACCGGTGGTGAGTTCGGTGAAGTAGCGTGTTTCGATGATCTGCGCCGTATCGAAATCCACCTGTGCGCCTTCTACAGCAGCACACAGAATTTTCTCAGGTGCAGGGAAACATCCCTGAGTACGGCTTTGCAGGATCGCCGGCGCAATGGCGAGCATTTGCGCGACTTTCGGGTGTGAGGGCGTGCCACCGGGTATCTGGTACCCGGCCACATCCCAAGGTTGCTTCGCGGACGGATTGGCGACGATCCACGCGCGGGCCTTGGCCAGCATGTCGTCGCGGTCGCTGGCGATCTGGTCAATCAGGCCTGCTTGCAGTGCCTGTTGCGGACCGATTTTTTTACCTTCAAGCAAATATGGCAGGGCTTTTTCCAGACCGAGCATGCGCACCATCCGCACGACCCCGCCGCCCCCCGGCAGGAGGCCGAGGGTGACTTCCGGCAGGCCGATCTGAACACTGTTGCTGTCCAGGGCAATGCGATGATGGCAAGCCAGGCAGATCTCCCAACCGCCGCCCAGCGCGGCACCATTAATGGCGGCCACCACCGGCTTGCCCAAGGTTTCGAGCGTGCGCAGCTGCGCCTTCAGGTCCAGGACCATCTCGTAGAACCACTGCGCACGGGCCTTGTCGACCTGGATCAGTTCGTTGAGGTCGCCACCGGCGAAAAAGGTTTTCTTCGCAGAGGTGATGACCACCCCGGCAATCGTGTCTTTCTCGGCGTTCAGTCGGGTGACGATGCTGGCCATTGCATCGCGGTACACCGCGTTCATGGTGTTGGCGGTCTGGCCGGGCATATCGATGGTCAGGACGACAATCTGATCCTGGCCCTTCTCATAATGGATGGCGTCAGTCATGGCGGAGGTCATAGAGAAATCCTGGTGAAGTCGGGAGACAGGCTTAATAACGTTCGATGATGGTGGCAATGCCCATGCCGCCGCCGACACACAGTGTCGCCAGGCCATAGCGCAGTTGGCGAGCTTCCAGCTCATCGAGCAGCGTGCCGAGGATCGCGCACCCCGTTGCTCCCAGCGGGTGGCCCATGGCGATGGAGCCGCCATTGACGTTGACCTTGTCGGCGCTGATGTCCATGTCTTTGATGAACTTGAGCACCACAGAGGCGAACGCTTCGTTGACTTCGAACAGGTCGATATCCTCGACCTTCAATCCGGCGCGACCCAAGGCCTTGCGAGTCGCTGGCGCGGGACCGGTAAGCATGATGGTCGGGTCGGCACTGGTCACCGCAGTCGCGACGATGCGTGCTCGAGGGCGCAGACCCAACGCCAGGCCCTTGGCTGCGGAACCGATAAGCATGGCTGCCGCACCATCAACGATCCCGGAGCTATTGCCGGGGGTATGAACATGGTTGATACGCTCGACATGGCTGTAGACGCGGAGCGCGGTGGCATCGAATCCCATCTGGCCGATCATTTCGAAGCTCGACTTGAGCTTGCCCAGCCCTTCCAGGGTCGAGTCGGCGCGAATGAACTCATCGTGATCAAGCAGCAGCGTGCCGTTCTGGTCTCTTACCGGCACCAGGGATTTGTTGAACGAGCCATCGGCGCGAGCACGGGCGGCTTTTTGCTGTGAGTACAAGGCATAAGCATCGACATCGCCGCGACTGAAGCCTTCCATCGTCGCAATCAAGTCGGCACCGATCCCTTGCGGGGTGAAATGGCAGTGCATGTTGGTCTGCGGGTCCAACGCCCAGGCACCGCCGTCGCTGCCCATCGGTACGCGTGACATCGACTCGACCCCGCCCACCACCACAAGGTTTTCAAAGCCAGAGCGAATTTTCATCGCGCCCAGGTTGACCGCTTCCAGGCCCGAGGCGCAAAACCGGTTGATCTGCACCCCCGCCACGCTGACGTCCCAATCGGCGACCAGTGCAGCCGTCTTGGCAATATCCGCGCCCTGATCCCCCACCGGCGTTACGCACCCCAGAACAATGTCATCGACCTGACGGGTGTCCAGTTGGTTGCGTTGCTGCAGGGCAACCAGCAACCCGGCCATCAAGTTCACCGGCTTGACACTGTACAGCCCACCACCCGGCTTGCCTTTGCCACGGGGCGTGCGTACCGCATCGAAAATCAAAGCTTCAGTCATGAGGTCCTCGGAGCGCGGTGGAAAGTGGATTCCTGTACCGACACCTTAAACGTCACCCGAGCTGATTCAATGACCGAAGCGCTCATTAGCCTTGACCGCCTCGCTCAGACGAACGGTAGCTGACTAACAAACCTGTATCACAGGCATTCAAAGCGTCTAGCAGAGGCGGTATTCGGAAGCTGGCGATGAGCCTTAGTACGTTTAATCAATATCGTTTTTGAAGTGATACGAAATTGATCTAAGCCATACGTGACGCGGGTCCTAAGGTTAACCCTGTAACAGGCGGACGCCAAAAAAATACAGTAGGCGTCTGAGTTGCCGGGTCTGCCGGGACACCTGTTCGCGTGTATCACCTTTGCCAGCTGCCCGGTTCATGCATTAGGAAATCGGAGAGCTTTAGTAGCTCAGGAATAACAACAAAAGGCAGTCAGCCATGTTTAAACATTCGAAAGTTCGTCAGGCGGGGCTTATTGTGTTCGCCACTACCCTTTTATTGATTGTGCCGAACATGACCCGTCTGTTCGGTTGAGCGTGTCTTTGCCCTGCCAACGCAAGGTGTTCGATACGCTGTCGAGTAAAGCGCATCTGTGCCAATCTTCCAGCCTGAATTGATGGAGATGGGTTTATGCGTCAGTGGTTAGCGTTCATACCGTTGTTCTGCTGCTTTGCTATCAGTCACGTGGGCGTCGTTCAAGCCGCTCAATTGATCGTCGAACTCCCAGACGGGGTCCATATTTGGGACACCGCACAGTTGCTGAAGCATCCGCAGGCGCAACAGATCCAAATCACCGAGGATGTTTCCTACAAACGCGCCATGACCTATCGCGCAGTGCCAATGGCGGCGTTGCTTGGGGGCATTACTGCAAAGGATCATCTTCAGGCCGTGGCCACGGATGGATTTGCCGCCGAGATGCCGGCCGGGCCTTTGCTTGAGAGCACTGGCGCACGCGCGTGGCTGGCCATCGAAGACCCGACAGCCCCGTGGCCCACGCTGGGCGAAAACCAGCAAAGCCCCGGTCCGTTTTATCTGGTGTGGACCGAACCGAAAGCCGGCAACATCAGCCCCGAACAATGGCCCTTCGCGGTCAATAAAGTCCGAATATTAGCGTCCGTGGCTGAACGCTTCCCAATGATGCTGCCGGACCGGGCATTGGCTGCCAATGATCCGATCAATCAAGGGTTTGCGCTGTTTCAGAAAAACTGCCTTGCCTGCCATCGCCTCAACGGTGCTGGCGACTCGCAACTAGGTCCTGACCTGAATCAGCCGCACAGCCCCATTGAGTACTTCGCGGGGGACTACCTCAAACGCTACATCCGTGACCCGCAAAGCCTGCGCCAATGGCCACAGGCAAAAATGCCCGCCATCTCGACAGCGGTGCTGTCCGATGGTGAGCTGGATCAACTGATTGGGTATCTCAGGCACATGGCGCAACGCAGAACGGCGGCATCCACGCTGTAGGCGCTGACGTACTGGCGAAGAAGCTGACGCGGTGTGGCTGGCACACCGCGCTCAGGGTGGTTACTGCTGCTGCACCAGCAACATCGGCGAGACGAACACTTTGGCGTGCATCTGCTCGCAGCCACCGCCGCGACGCATACCCCGTACCGGGCAGGCGTCGAGGTAATCCAGGCCCACCGCCAGCTTGAGGTGACGCTCAGGCCGGGACAGTTGATTGGTCACATCGAAGCTGTACCAGGCGTCGTCGATCCAGGCTTCCGCCCAGGCATGACTGGCCAGGTGCTCGCTGTTTTCGCTGTAGAGATAACCTGACACATAACGCGCTGGCACCCCCAGGCTACGGGCGCACGCCAGGAACGCGTGGGTGTGGTCCTGGCAAACGCCTGAACGGCCGGCAAACGCTTCAGCGGCGCTGGTATCGACTTCTGTCGAACCGGGGCTGTAAGTCATGTGTTGGTTAAGACCGTGCATCAAGTCGATCAAGGCATTGCGGTCTTTGCGTGTGTGGCACTGCTTGAGCGCAAAGGCACGTATGGCTTCATCGGCTTCAGTCAGGCGGGTAAAACGCAGAAACGGCAGCGCTGACTGGCTTTCATGCTCAGCCTCCCGCTTCTCGTCGATTTCAACCTGACCACGGGCACCGATAATGATCGCTTCGTGGGGCTCATCCAGCGTCAACACATGAAGGATATTGCCGAACGGATCGATCTGCGCGCGCACCGGGCGCGGCAAGGTGAGCTGCCAGCTGAGCACATGCTGACGTTCGCTGTCGTGAGGCGTCAGACGCAAATACTGGATGCTGGCGCGGACCTGATCTTCGTAGTGATAAGTGGTCTCGTGGCTAATTGAGAGTCTCATGCAGCCTCCAGGTATGAAGTGTGGATAGCGTTACCCAATTGGGCCACTAACGGAATGAATTCATTCAGCCATTCATGCAGGCCTTCACCCAGAATTTCATCGATGCTGGTATAGCGCAGACGTGCGTCCAATTCGGCGGCCAAGCGCTGCGCCGGACGGCCATTGGCGCCCGGCAGGCTCGCGAGGATCTGATCGAGTTCTTCCAGACAGGCGCGCAACGAGCGCGGAATGTCGGCACGCAACAGCAGTAATTCGGCGACCTGACGCGCACCCGGCGCATCCCGATACAGCTCGGTGTACGCCTCGAACGACGACAAGGCGCGCAACAAGGCGCTCCACTGATAGTAGCCGTGCGCCGAACTGTCAGAGATCGCTTCGGTGTTTTTCCCGAGCACTTCGAGCATCTCGTAACGGGCGTCGAGCATGCGCAGGGTGTTATCGGCGCGCTCGATAAACGTCCCCAGACGGATAAAGCGGAACGCATCGTGACGCATGATGGTGCCGTAGGTCGCCCCCCGAAACAGGTGCGAACGCTCTTTGACCCACTCACAAAAACGGCTCATGCCGTAACGACTCAAGCCCTGTTCGGCGATACCGCGTATTTCAAGCCACGTGGCGTTGATGTTTTCCCACATGTCCGCCGTGATTCGTCCGCGCACCGCATGAGCGCTGGCCCGAGCGGCGCCCAGGCAGCTGTAAATGCTGGCCGGGTTGGTCGCATCCAGGGCGAAAAAATGCAGCAAGCGTTCGGCGTGCAACTCACCGTAGCGCTCCAGATAATCGTCCAGCGTGCCGGTAATCAACAGCGGCATGGCTATTTCATCCAGACCATCGCCGCGCCCATCCTGGGGCATCAGCGACAGCGAATAGCTGACGTCGAGCATCCGCGCGAGGTTTTCCGCTCGTTCCAGATAACGCGACATCCAATACAAATCCGAGGCAGTTCTACTTAGCATTGGCAGGCATCCTTAATCCTCAACCACCCAGGTGTCTTTGGTTCCACCGCCTTGGGACGAGTTCACCACAAGGGAGCCTTCGCGCAGGGCTACTCGGGTAAGGCCGCCCGGGACTACCCGGGTTTCACGGCCGGAAAGAACAAATGGGCGCAAGTCGATATGGCGCGGGGCGATGCCGTTCTCGACAAAGGTCGGACAGGTCGACAGGCATAAAGTGGGTTGTGCGATATACGCGTGGGGCTTGGCTTTCAGACGGGCACGGAACACTTCGATTTCAGCTGCCGAAGCCGCCGGGCCGACCAACATGCCGTAACCACCCGAGCCTTGAGTTTCCTTGACCACCAGTTCCGGCAGATGCGCCAGCACGTGGGACAACTCTTCCGGTTTGCGGCACTGCCAGGTTGGCACGTTTTGCAGAATCGGCTCTTCATCCAGATAGAAACGGATCATGTCCGTCACATAGGGATAGATCGACTTGTCGTCTGCCACGCCGGTCCCGATGGCATTGGCCAGCACCACATTGCCCGAGCGATAGGCCGAAAGCAGGCCCGGGACGCCGAGCATCGAGTCGGGGTTAAACGCCAGCGGGTCGAGAAATGCATCATCCAGGCGCCGGTAGATCACATCGACGGCTTTAGGCCCGTCAGTCGTACGCATGAAGACGCGATCATCGCGCACGAACAGATCAGCCCCTTCCACCAACTCGACACCCATCTCCCGCGCCAGAAAGGCGTGTTCGAAAAAGGCACTGTTAAAGCGTCCGGGAGTCAGGACCACCACGCTCGGATTGTCGATGGGGCTGGAGCTTTTCAGGGTGTCGAGGAGCATGTTCGGATAATGATCGATGGGCGCAATGCGCTGAGCGGCGAACAGCTCCGGGAACAGGCGCATCATCATCTTGCGATCTTCGAGCATGTAACTGACGCCGCTGGGCGTGCGCAAGTTGTCTTCGAGCACGTAGTAAGTGCCGTCGCCATCACGCACCAGATCAACACCGGAAATATGCGAATAGATATCACGGTGCAGATTCAGGCCCTGCATTGCCAACTGATATTGCTCGTTGGCCAACACCTGTTCGGCGGGAATAATCCCGGCTTTGATAATCCGTTGATCGTGATACAGGTCGGCGAGAAACATGTTCAACGCCTTGACCCGCTGAATGCAGCCGCGTTCCACAATCCGCCATTCGCTGGCCGGAATACTGCGCGGAATCGTATCGAACGGAATCAACCGCTCAGTGCCTTGGTCGTCCCCATACAGCGTGAACGTAATCCCGGCACGATGAAACAAAAGGTCGGCTTCGCGCCTGCGCTGAGCCAAAAGCTCCGGCGGCGTCTCACCCAGCCAACGGGCAAACTCCCGATAATGCGGACGGACCAGGCCGCCAGCATCGTACATCTCATCATAAAAGGTGCGGATCATGCCGTA
This sequence comes from Pseudomonas sp. ASL8, assembly GCF_056680355.1. Classification (NCBI taxonomy): domain Bacteria; kingdom Pseudomonadati; phylum Pseudomonadota; class Gammaproteobacteria; order Pseudomonadales; family Pseudomonadaceae; genus Pseudomonas; species Pseudomonas sp. ASL8. The sequence goes on from NZ_CM155278.1 coordinate 5,404,110, forward strand.
CTCCTTGTCACCACGGACACCAAGGGCCTTCGCAAGGCCCGTGCCATCGGCATAAACGCTTAAATATCAAACAGTTGGATAAATCCCCTAACGCAACCGCACCATTCCTGTGCAGTAACCGCCCCAACATATTCACCTACGCCTCATTGCGAAGCGTCCTTCAATATCACTGTCTATTACCAGCATAGCCAGAGTTGATTTCACAGGTGGGTTTTGTTTCACAACACACCCGATAGTGCCTCTAACAGTTAGAACCCACAAACTAAAACCGGCTGACAAAAGGTCAGCCGGTAAGGGGGTTAAAACGCGGACATCCTCAGGCGTTAATTAAAGCGCTTGATTTCCTGAGTCACGCCCCACCCCTCGACCTCACCGTCCAGCGGCGTAATCACCGTTTGAAAGTCTTGCTCGAAATCATCGATCCCGCCATACGTGGCGTACATCACTTTGCTCAATTGAAGATGCCATGCCCCGTCATCACGGACGCTGACCTGCGCGTTCAAGGATTCCCCACGAAACTGCCCTGCCGCTTGCCGTGCCCGTTCCTCATCCGGGAAAACGGCATAAAACTCGATGGGATGGATACGTGCGAAATCAAAACCGCCCTCTTTCATGCGGCGCAGTACGTTACTGCTGATGTCCTCTTGATAGGCTGTGCTCATGAAACGTCCTCCTATGCAACGATAGATAGAGTTTCAACACTCCCAACGCGACCCGCCGATTGGTGGTCGCTCCGCAACAGATACTCTGTCGCCAGGAGCCAAGCATGTAGCTGACAAGGCCGGATCTATCAGGTAGACCGGGCATCGACATGGAGGAAGCCAAGGCAATTCTGCTTCGGCCTCATTTGCAGAGTAACCCTATCGGCCGTCTGTGCCAAATGGCAGATCAAGCAATGGCCAAAGGTATAATTCAAGGAGTTTCAGTGACCGAGATAATTTGCACGCTGTTCAGTGCCTTCAGGGATTTTACCGTCGGCTCGGGTGCCCGGCCGTCAAGGTCGTTCAGATCAAGTTTATCGACCACGGGGTACAAAACCTCGCGCAGGTAGTCTGCCGCTGTCTCCAGATCTGGCCGTTGCTCACTGCCAAACTCAAGGCTTTGTCGGACGCCGTCTTTATCAAGATAAGTAATGGTCCACTGTTTCATCTATGTCTCCTCAGCGAAGCCGAAGAAAGCGGCTTACATAATCTGGACCCTGAAAATCCAGTATTCGTTCCACTGTTTTGGCTGCCGAGCGGACAAAAAAAGAGGCCGGTAAGGGCCTCTTTTTTAGTGCGCCGCTCGCTTAGTGCGGCTTGTTGTCGACCACGCCCGCGGTATTGTCCATCAGGCTTTTGGTTGCGGTTTGCAGGAAGCTTTCCAGCTTCAGCCTTAGCTGTGGCAAATCAGCTTGTTGAGGCATCAGCTCCGCGTGGGGCTTGGCGCCCAGCTCATATTGATACACGCGAGGTTCCATCTCTTTGGGCTCGATCAGGATGCGATCGCCGGTCACCAGCGCGACGGTCAACTCTCCTCCCGATGGTTTGATCACGCCAAAACCTTTATCGCCTTCAGGCAGGTTCAGCAAGTCACGACCCCAGCATTGGTTACGCGATTCGCCGCCCAAACGACCCATGATGGTCGGCACGATATCGATCTGGGTACCAACAATACTGCTGCGTTGACCGAATTTTTCCTGGACACCAGGACCGATCATCAACATAGGTACGTTAAAGCGCCCAAGGTCCATTTCGGTGACTTGCTGATCGTTGCCGAAGCCATGATCCCCGACAACAATGAACAGAGTGTCCTTGAAGTAAGGCTCTTTACGCGCTTTCTCGAAGAATTGCCCCAGCGCCCAGTCGGCATAACGCATGGCCGTCAAATGCTCATCCAGCGTGCCATGCCCGGTAACCCGCTCGACTGGCAACTCTGCCGGCAAAGCGTAAGGTGTGTGGTTGGACAGGGTTTGCAACAACGCATAGAAAGGCTTTCCACCCTCGCGCGCTTTCAGCTCCTGAGCGCCTCTGTCGAACATGTCCTGGTCGGACACACCCCACGTCGGATCCGAGAACACTGGATTGACGAAGTCATTACGGCCGATGAACGTGGTCATGCCCTGGTTGCTGAAGAAACCAGACTGGTTGTCCCAGGCGAAATCGCCGTTGTAGACGTAGACATCATCGTATTTGCGGGCGCTTAGAAGCTGCGGCAGACCCGACAGTTTGTGGCTGCCTTCCGGGGTCTGCATCAGGTATTCAAAGCCTGGCAGATTAGGGAAGCAGGCCATGGTCGCGAACATGCCCTGGTGGGTGTGCGTGCCATTGGAGAAGAAGCGGTCGAACAGCAGGCCTTCCTTGGACAGCTTGTCGAAGTATGGCGTGATGTTGGCATCGCTGCCCAAAGCCCCCACCGAATGACCGGCGAAGCTTTCCATCAGAATCACCACCACGTTGCGAATCGGCAGTGTTTTTTCCACTGGCGGCAAGGAGTCGCGGCGTACAACAGCCGTGTCGGGATCAACCAGCTTGTCACTCGGGGTCAGCAACATGTCGCGCACAGTCTGTTGCGCCAACGGTTGCGGCAGCGTGGCCTTCCAGATATTGGCGCGTTGATCGGACGTCAGGCTCTTGGCCGCAGCGATCAGCGATAAGGTGCCATTGAGGCCCAACTGGTTAGCGAAGTTCGAATTAGTGGTGTAAGCATCGCCCCAACGCAACGGCGGTCCCTGACGCAGGGTGCCGCGGGCGGCGACGACCGTAATCATCAGGCAGACCATCAGTACGCCGATACGCAGGTACCACGGTGCGACCGAGCGGTTGCTGCTCGTGCTGACATCAAGCTGGCGACGTGTGCGAGTCAGACGGTCCACACCCTTGAAGGCCTGGCTCAGGAGCCAGGTGGCTGCGGCCCACGCCAACAGGTAGCGCCCCACCGGAAAACCATACCAAAGCATGCTTAGTACTGTTTTCGGGTCTTCCTTGACGTACTGGAACACCAGCCCGTTCAGGCGTTGATGGAATTCACGGTAGAAGTCCATTTCCATCAGGCCGAGGAACATCGTGGCACTGGCCGCAAGCGTCAACCAGGTACGAAACAGCCAACGCACAGCCATCAGCCTGGAGCTGAACAGGACCAGCAGCATCGGGATAATCAGGTACACCGTCAGGCGCAAGTCGAAGCGCAGGCCGTTGCCCATGGCCTCGATAAACGTCGACGCCGGGGTTTCGCCAATCATTTCGCGGTTATAAACCAGCAGCGCGACTCGCAGCAGGCTGTACATCACCATCAAGACCAAACCGCTCAGCAGCGTGTAAGCCAGATGTGATTTGACGGTGGGTTGCAGCAAGCGCGACGAGGCGTGCTGATGACTCAGGGCGTCCGGTTTGGCCATGGTGTTCTAGGATCCGTTGGATTCAGGTTGAAGTTCAAATGCACGCGCGCCTCATCGTCGACGGCGGCGCCTGTAAAATATTGAGTCGCTGCCACGCTGCGACAAGGGTTGGCGCGACGGCAGGACAGATAAGCGCGCGTGATTTTCTGTGACAAGGCGTGAAAATTTCGTCGCTTGACCCTGCAGATATGTAAGCAGAGATGCCAAGAACCTGCTTGTTGGAACGTCTGGGCCTGCAGGTCAGTCACGTAATGGAGGGCATCCACTCTCCGTGAACTGACCCGGCAGTTCTGGGACGAAAGGCACTGACGTTTTGCCTGACAGTGCCCCGTCGCACCTCTATCGCCATCAACAGCACTGCTGTCAGACGGCGTAGCGACTCAGTCGTTGCTTGGCTTGTTGACTGCCTGCAAAACATACTGCGGCAATGCAAAGGCACCGATATGGATTTCAGGATTGTAATAGCGCGTCACGATACCGCTGCCGGCGAAACGCTGACGTAACGTCTCCAAAGGCAGTTTGCGGTAGTCAGTATTGGTTGCGCCCCACGCGAAGGTCATGGCGCCGCCGATGTAAGTCGGGATCGCGGCCTGGTAGAAGTGCCAGTCCGGGAACAGGCTGCGCAGGCGACCGGCGGTGGTCTGCACTTCGGTCAACTGCATGAAAGGCGTGCCGTTCTGGGTGACCAGAATGCCGCCTTCGTTCAGGCAGCGGCGGCAGGCCTCGTAGAAGTTTTCGGAGAACAACACTTCGCCCGGGCCAATCGGATCGGTGGAGTCGGAAATGATGATGTCGAACTTTTCTTCGGTGGTCGCCACGAAGCGCATACCGTCATCGATCACCAGATTCAGGCGCGAATCTTCAAAAGCGCCTTTCGAGTGGTTCGGCAAGAACTGCTTGCACATCTCGACCACGGTGCCATCGATTTCAACCATGGTGATGTGTTCGATGCTGCGATGCTTGGCAACTTCGCGCAACATGCCGCCATCGCCGCCACCAATAATCAGCACGCGTTTGGCGGCGCCGTGGGCGAGGATCGGTACGTGAGTGAGCATCTCGTGGTAGATGAACTCATCGGCTTCAGTGGTCTGGATAACGCCGTCGAGCGCCATGACCCGGCCCATGCGCGGGTTCTCGAAGATCACCAGATGTTGATGCTCGGTGCGCACTTCGTGCAGCAGTTTTTCCATACGGAAGCGCTGGCCGTAACCTTCATACAACGTCTCTTGGTAATCGCTCATGGGTAACCCCCTGGTGGATGCTGATAGCAACGGACAGTGAGCCGCTTTTAGTAAAAGCGCTGCCCCTGAGAAAGGCGGGCATTCTACGTCGCAGAAGATGACAGGTCGAACCTCTATTGATCAGCCCATGCTGCCAGGGCCTGAAAAACAAAAAGCGCCTGACTGCAATCAGCAGTCAGGCGCTTTATGGGTACGTCAGCGTCAGGTCAAACGGGTCAGAGGCGCACGTTACCGCGCGGCCCGGCAATCGCCCAGATGATCAAGCCCAAAACCGGTAGCAGCACAATCAGCAATACCCACAGGATCTTCATCCCTGTTTCGGCGCCGCTTTTCAATACATTGAGGATTGCCCAGATATCCAGGGCAAGGATGATCAGACCGACCAGACCATTAAACGTGGAACCCATGGTGTTGCTCCTAATTGAATACTTCTCTGCTTAGGATAGTTGCGCGCAGAGAGGGTTCCATTTCGCCAGCATCTTATTTTTCGCGCCCACGGACCACAGTCATGCGCCGATCAAACATGCAAGGCAATGCGCAGGGCTTCCAGTGAAGGCGCTGCCGTGATGCCCACCGCCGCCGACAACTCGATCACCCGATCCTGATCCTGACCATAGACCAGCACCGCTTGCAGTTCATCGTCCAATGGCTGGCTGAGGTTCATCAGTACGTAACCGCCCTTCTCCCTATTCATGCTGCTCAGTTGAATCTGAATACGGTTGAGAGCGGTCAATGCTTCGGTCTTGGCCAATTGCTTGGGTTTGATGTTGAAGGTCACTTCCTGACCGAAGGATTCAACGATCTGTGCGAACAGGTCCATGTAACTGTCGGCCTGAAACAATACGGTCTCCGGCAAGCTGCCAACCACGACCCATTCGCCCAACGGGATGGGGAAGCTGTCGTCGTAGTTGATGTCAGGGTTGGCCGCGAGAAACGCTTGGGGATCGGCGTAGGCCTGGGCGGCCTCAGCGGCGATGTGCGCGATTTCTTCCTCGCCCATGCAACCCGAACTGATTTTGCTGATTAATTCTATGAGTTGGTTCTTCATGGGCTGTCCTGACAATAGGCGAATAGGGGGCGCGAAAACAAGGCGCGAAGGATAGCTGGAAATCCGTCGGGGCTCTATTGGTAAGGCCTTGATTAACGCTCCCCCGGAACGATCAGCCGTTGAGCTTGCTCAATTGCTCGGCAGTGTCCACGGCGCCCATGGTTTGCGCAGCGGCCAATGGGGTGACGCCGTTGGCATCCTGCGCATGAGGGTTGGCGCCTTTAGAAAGCAGGTAATCGACGATTGCGGTGCGGTTGAACATGGCCGCCATCATGAGTGCGGTACGCCCGTCCGCAGAAGCGCCTTCGACGTCGGCGCCATTTTCGACCAGCAGTTTGACCACAGGCAGGTCACCCTTGAACGCCGCACCGGCAATGGGGCTCTGACCGTTGTCGTTACGAATTTCAGGATCAGCCTTAAAGTCCAATAACACCCGAACGCTGTCCAGATGACCGTGGTAGCTGGCCAGCATCAACAAGGTGTCGCCCTTGTGGTTGCGCAAATTGGGGGTAAGACCTTTTTCCAGTAGACGCCCAAGCATCAATGCGTCGCCTTTGCGTGCAACATCAAATACCTGCTCGGCAAACTCCAGGGCCTCGTCATCGGTCATTAATGTGGCATCGACAGCCGGTTTGGAATGATCTGACATGGTGTACTCCTTGAACGGCGCAGGCAGTTGGAATCAACTAATGCCAGCCAGTTTCCAGAGCTGCCCGCCCAGGGTCAAGGTATGTGGTCCATAGCCAAATTCAATAGCGGAACTTGCCAGCATGGATATCCCGCAGCACATCGGGCGTTACCGGCACATAGGTGTCTGAACCCGGTAACCAGGCGTAAACCGGATCATCCCCGGTTTTGCTGGGGTCAAAGGCCTCGTTCTTCAGTCGGGTCTTCTGGTACTTGAAGGTACCCGTGGTTTCCATCTTGACCTTCACGCGCAGGAACACGGGTACTGCGTAGGACGGCATCTGACTTTTCGCGAACTGCAGCAACTCCTGAAAGTCCAGGGTCGCCAGCGACTCTGCCGGGGTGATCGCCGCCATTCCGGCGCGACCATTGGTGTTCATGATCTCGACACCGTACGCCACGACTTCAGAAATTTTAGGGTGTTGAAGCATGATGTTCTCGACCTCGGTGGTCGATACGTTTTCGCCCTTCCAGCGATAGGTATCGCCCAGCCGGTCGACAAATTGCACATGACCAAAACCGATATCACGCAGCAGATCCCCGGTGTCGAAGTACCGATCACCCTTTTCGAACACGTCACAGAGGATCACTTTCTGGTTTTTCTCAGGATCGGTGTAGCCATCCAGCGGTGCTTTTTCATCGATCTTCGCCAGCAGCAACCCCTGCCCTCCCTTCCCGATCCTCTGCATGAAGCCATCAGCGTTACGGATGGGCGCGCCACTTTCATGGGCGTACTCCACCAACGTCCAGGCTTGAAGGGAAAAGCCAACGGTGTTGTCGAAGTTGAGGACATTGGTGAAGCCGATATTGCCATCACTGGCCGCGTACAGCTCGCAGACATGGTCGACAGCGAAGCGATTTTTGAACGAGGCCCAGACCCCGGGACGCAGACCATTACCGATCATCTTGCGCACTGGATTGTCCGCGTCGTTATTTTGCTCCGGGTGGTCCATCAGATAGCGGCACAGTTCGCCAACATAACCAATCGTGGTCGCCTTGAACTTTCGCGTATCACTCCAGAATTGACTCGCACTGAACTTGCGCCGAATCGCAAAACCCGACGCACCGCACACCGCCGAGCCCCAGCACACATTCAGGCCGGTAGCGTGATACAGCGGCAAGGTGCAATAAACAATGTCGTCAGGTTGCATATCCAACGCGATCATGCCGAAACCACCGTAAGTTTTCATCCAGCGACCGTGCTTGAAGATTCCGGCCTTGGGCAAACCGGTGGTGCCGGACGTGTAGATATAAAAGCACGCATCATTGAAGTAGATGCGCTGGGTGGTTATCGGGTTTGCCGGGGATTCCTCAGCGCTGACCCGCGCCAGATTGATGTAGCCCTCCGGGGCCTGCCCTGCATCCCTGCTGGTGTCCTGATCGGCGACGAAGAAGGTTTTACCCGCGTCGATGGCGACCTCGGTGCGCACGGCATCGTAAACCGCCACCAATTCCTCGCCGACGATAATCGCCAGCGGCTTCACCAGATTCAGGCTGTGCACCAACACACCCTGAGTTTGCGAGGTGTTGAGCATCGCGCACACGCCACCGATTTTGGCCACGGCCAGCACATGCACCAATAGCTCAGGACGATTTTCGATGAAAATCCCGACCACATCCCCCTTGCAGAGGCCTTGACCGATCAGGTGATGGGCGATGCGATTGGCCCATTGATTGACCTGCTCGTAAGTGAATACGCAGTCTTTATAAAGGAGTGCCGGGCCCTGCGGGTTGCGCAACACCGCGCGTTCAAAAGTCCAGCCCAGGCCACACGGCTGATCGGCCCTGGTGACATTGGACATTTTCATGCCCTTGATCACCCGTGGCAGCGCCCTGGCAATCGAAGGAAGCTTACGGGCCATCATGGCCCACGTGATCATGTCGCTATGACTCATGGTTGCCCCTTCGTAGCCGCGTGATTCTATTTTTTGTTTTAGGCGCGAGCGTTGCGGTGACATCCCTGCCGCAACTTCAAAGAAAGTACGTCAGCCGTTCAAAGGGTGTACACGATGAATTTGAAAAGTTTTGTATCTCCCTACATAAAGCGTTGGCGCATGGATGGGATTAATCCACCTGACCGCTGTCCTAGCCTCAGCACGCCTCATAAAACTGCTGATCGTTAGAACCTCCGCCAAACTTCATCGCCCCTGTATTCCCGGCAAAATGCAGGATGCTCGATAGCCATTCATGCACTTTGCACGATTCAAAAAAACATGAGTTTTTTTAAGCTATTGATTTTGTTGAGTATTATACAAAGTCCGAGACTGGCACAGACACTGCACTAATCACTCCACGCTTGTTATCCCATGAGCAATGGAGCCGCTAGACATGACTTTCATTCAAGAAAAATTTGCATCCGTATTTTCCGAGTTCGAAGTCACCACCCAAGCCCGTCCAGATGGCGGAGTGTTGCTGAGTTTGCGCAACAGCGAAGGCAAGCAGATCCGTCGTTCGGTGTCCTACGCTCAACTGCACACCGCCGTGCAGCTGCAGTGGGTGATCAGCGCGATTCGCCGAGACCTGGCTGCACAAGCCAGTGAATTGCCAGCACTCTCCATGCTGCAGAGTCAGCACCGCTTCGATCTGCCGACCTACTACGCACGCTGAGTCCATTCAGCGCGGCATAAGCATTAGCGAACAAGGCCGTAGGCGCACATTCAGCGTCCACGGCCTTGTTGCATGTGCGCACCCATAGAGGCCCACCGCAACAGTTAATACCCTTCCTGAACACTGCGCACCTGCCCGACCGGATAGTTTTATTCGTGTCACATTCATCATAAGGTTTCCCTGCCAGGTACATGACGTACCTGATACTTAACTAACAGGTAAACCGTATGAACACGCAAACACTCAAGCGCATCAAACCCACTCAACAGAACACCTTCGGCTATTACCCGCTGACCAAGTGGTGATGTGTATAACCGCTTAACGCAATCAGGCATGCCATGACGCTATCGCCATGGCATGTTTTTTTTAACGGCCGAGTACATAACAATGAATAACTTAAAACACCTCGAACACTTTTTTGGCTCACACGATATCAGTTTACTGACAGACTCCAGCGCACTGATTGCCCACGCACAACATCAATCAATCAATGCCCTGTTGATCAACGAACTCAGCAGTCTGCCTGCCAACAGTGTGTGCATCACGTTCAGCAGAGAAGCAACCGAATCGCTGCAACAACTGGCGGCCCGCTGCCAATCAGGGCAGACGCTGTATACCCAGGCTCATGCATTCGACCCCTCGCTGAAAAGCGGGATCTACACCCTCGACCTAATCTGTTCCAGCGACTATCGCCTGGCCATGCGCAAGCAGGAGCAATTGCTGTCGCTGCTCGATGAGCATCACGTGTTGCGCCTGACCGGGGACAACACACGCGGTACATTGCGCATCGTTAATGAGGCCGCGCCGTACGCGATGATCGAGGAAGACATTCAGGCGTCCAGGGGCTTTTATATATTCCCGCTGGCTGAGTTGCTGGAAGTCCATTACACCCACATGGACCCGGATGAACCTCGAACCTTCATCCTTGATGGCGAATTCAATGTCTCCGGCATCCTTTGCGCTCGCGGCTACCATGATCCGTCCATCCCACCCCGATTGATCGAATCGTTGGTCAGCCTGGCCCAGGCTGTCGCTGCCCATGGCGCCACGGCGATCATCGTCGACAGTCAGGTCAGGTCCTTTACCGTCAACGCTCGCGACTACTGTGCATTGCTGACCGAAGCCACTGGCCCCCGTGGGCTGCACTTGACCGAGTGTGCATTCGGGGTCAACGCCAGCATTGCCGACAAGATCGACTACCGCATCAACTCCCAACTCAACGAAGGCATCGAAGGCCTGCACATTGCGGTGGGGGATGGCCGTCAGGGCTATCACATCGACATGCTGATGCCGGGCGTGGTCGCCACCCCTTTGGGCTGAGTCATTTAATAATGCCTTGGCAAAGCGCCTCGCCCACCGCCTGCGCTCGATTGGAAACGCCTAACTTGGAATAAATACTCTTGAAGTGGTACTTCACCGTGGCTTCGGAAATAGCACGGATAACGCTGATCTCCCACGCTGTCTTGCCTGCGCGCGCCCACTTGAGTACTTCCAGCTCTTTTTCGGTGAGCGCCTTGGCGTGCAGCTTTCGGCCTTTGCCGGCCATATGCAGAATGGGGACAAGACTGCTCAACAGGTACTTGTCTTCATCGTTGAGCGGGCGGCTCATCGCGTTGAGTGAACACACGGTGACAACACCTTGCTGGACGCTGGCCTCATTGGAATAGCCGTAGGAGGCGCCGGGCATCAGTCGGTAATCCTGGACCACCTCTTTGTAGGTTGGTGTCGGTGGATGACGTTCGAACGCATTGTCCCAGTCCATGAAGCCCAAGTGCTCGCGATAATTGCGGATCACTGGATCGTCCATCATCAATCGCCCATGACGGTAGAGGTCGCTCCAGACACTGTCCACATTAGAAGTAATGCAGGTCAGCAACACTGTCCCTTTGAACTGATACAGCATGGCCCGATCACAAGAGCATTGGCACCTTAACCAACCCAAGGCATTTTCGATGGCTTTGTCGCCATTGAGTTCTGTAATGCTGACCACCATCTGTTGAATGAGTTGGGTCAAATCGGCGTTTACTGATACTGCACTTCCCATGGTCATCTCCCTTTACCCCCGACATAAAACATTCGGGAGTCGATCGACAAAGAGTTGCACAGTAAAAGGCATTAAAAAATATAAGACATTACAAACAGGGTTTACTTACTTACCAACAAGCCACTTCTTACAAGACAATAAGAAAACGCCTACAGACACTTCGCACAATCATAATAAAAGTCATGACGTATGATCGACTGCAATCACCCTCTACTCTGGGCAATTGCAGTCAAAGGGCTTGCAAGGAAGCCAGGCAGACGTCAAGCAAAGCTTTTTAGAAAGCCGACAGGTCAATCACCGCAAAACTGGCGACATTGGCGTGTCCAACCAACTCGCCGCCATTGCGAACCAGCCCACAGGTGGGCATGCCCGCTTGTTGCGCAGCGTCGAGTTCTTCGACGATATCGGACAGAAACAGGATCTCATCCGCCGGTCGACCTATTGCTGCAGCAATGCTGCGATACGACTGCGGCTCACGCTTGGGCCCGGACGTCGTATCGAAATAGCCGCTGAAAAGCGCCGACAGATCACCCGCTTCAGAGCAGCCAAAAATCAGCTGTTGAGCCTGAATCGAGCCAGACGAGTAGACATACAGCTCATAACCTTCCTGATGCCAGCGCTTGAGCGCCTCGACCGCATCCGGGTAAACATGGCCTTTCAACTGGCCAGCTCGATAGCCCTGCTCCCAGACCATGCCTTGCAGCGCCTTGAGCGGCGTGGCTTTACGGTCTTCAGCAATCCATTCCAGCAAAACTTCGATCACACGCTCGACATCAGCCTGGGGTTCGTCGATCTCCTGGCGCACCGCTTGCAACTGCAAAGCCACCGCAGGCTGAGTGGCCTCTTGACGAATAAAGTCCGGCAAGTGCCTGGCTGCGTAAGGGAACAACACCTCAAACACGAAACTTACCGCGCTGGTGGTGCCTTCGATATCGGTAAGAACAGCTTTAATGGGCATGGAAACTCCGGGACTTTAGTCTTCAAGCCTTGGGAAATGGTCGGCTATCTGTTCGCCGGTGAACGTTGCCACCCAGCCCTCAGGGTTGTTGAACAACCTGATCGCCACGAAATGCGGATGCTCACCCATGTCGAACCAATGACGAGTGCCCGCCGGGACAGAGATCAGATCGTTCTTCTCGCACAGCACGGCATACACAAAGTCGTCGATGTGCAGCGTGAACAAACCACGTCCGGCCACGAAGAACCGTACCTCGTCTTCGGCATGTTGGTGCTCATCAAGAAACTTCGCGCGCAGTTCGGCTTTCTTTGGATGGTCGCGGTCAAGACTGATCACATCCACCGTGACGTAACCGCGCTCGGTCATCAATTTATCGATCTGTACCTGATACGCAGCAATCACTTCTTCCTGGGACGCACCCGGCGTGACGGGTGCCGTCGCTTGCCAGCGATCGAAGCCGACGCCATGTTCAGCCAGGGTTGAAGCGATGTCTTCCAGATGGGTCAATACTTTGTTCGGCAAATCAGGAGTGGAAACGTGATAAACGGACAAGCTGCTCATGACGGCAATTCCTTAACGGTTCAGTAGAGCGCGAGTCTTGAGCTCGCACTCGAACAAAAATTCAAACGCTTCGATCTGACGTAATGCATCGCTCATTCGCGCGCCCCAGGTGTACAGGCCGTGACCACGAATCAGGTAGCCGGGGCAATCGGGATGGGCGTCGAGCCAAGGTTGGACCTTTGCCGCCAATCGGGCAATGTCCTGATCATTTTCGAAAATCGGCACGATAACCTTTGATTCATGGGTCACCACGCCCGCAAATGCTTTCTGCAGTTCATAATTTTCGAACACCACCCGATCACCCGTCGTCAGGCGCGACAACACGGTCGCATTGACTGAATGGGTATGCAGCACTGCGCCTACCTGAGGCTTACAGCGATACAACTGGGTGTGCAGCAAGGTTTCGGCAGAAGGCTTTTTTCCCGGCTCCAGGCTGTTGCCGGACAGGTCGGTGACCAGCACGTCATCCTGGCCCAACTGACCTTTATGCTTGCCTGACACCGTCAGTAACGCGGTGGTCGCCGACAGCCGTGTCGAATAATTACTGCTGGTGGCTGGCGACCAGCCACGGCCATACAAAAAACGCCCGGCGTCGATGATTTCCTGAGCGAGTTGTTCGCGGGTCATGCCCTGTCCTCTTTCATTCGTGTCGCAATCATGACGGCGGCGGCGAGCGCCGCAAGACTGGCAATGCTGAAGGTCCAGTTCGGCCCCAAGACATTCCAGCTATAACCAGAATACAAAGCACCCAAGGCACCGCCAGTGCCGGCAAGCGCGGCATACAGCGCCTGGCCTTGGCCCTGTTGGTCAGGGCCGAAACTGCGCTGTACAAAATGGATGGCCGCCGCGTGAAAACTGCCGAACGTCGCGGCGTGCAGGATCTGGGCAAACAACAATACAGACAAATGTTCGGCGAAATTGCCCAGCAGCAACCAACGTAACGCAGCCAGTAAAAAGCTCGCCATGAGCACATGGCGAAGGGTAAACCGCGTCAGAATCCGGCTCATCGACAAAAACATCAGTACTTCGGCCACGACGCCCAATGCCCAGAGTAGACCGATGAGGCCGCGACTGTAGCCCAAATGCTCAAGATGCAGGGTCAGGAAGGTGTAATAAGGGCCGTGGCTCAACTGCATCAATGCAACGCTGGCGTAAAAAGCCAGAACGCCAGGACTGGCGAGTTGTCTGAGAAAGCCACCACCGGCCAGCCTGTGCGTCGACGGCGCGGGTTGCGCGTTGGGCACCCACCAACTGCTGGCGACAATACCGACCATGATCAACAGCAGCGCCTGCGGGTAAACGTCCAGGCTGAACCACTCGAACAGCCGGCCCAGCGCCACCACCGTGAGGATAAAACCGATGGAACCCCATAGCCGGACCTGGCTGTAGCGGGCGGTCTGTCCCTGTAGATGGGCCAGGGTGATGACTTCGAACTGCGGCAATACGGCGTGCCAGAAGAACGCATGCAACGCCATGACCATTGCCAGCCAGGCGTAGCTCTTGTCGAACAGGATCAGGGAAAACGTCAGCAGCGTACAGATCGCCCCAAAGCGCACAATCGCCAGACGGCGCCCGGTGTAATCCCCCAGCCAGCCCCAAATATTGGGGGCAACGCAGCGCATCAGCATGGGGATGGCCACCAGCTCACCGATGCGTGCGCTGGAAAACCCCAGATGATCGAAGTACAGCGCCAGAAACGGCGCCGTCGAACCCAGCAACGCGAAGTAGAACAGATAGAAACTGGACAATCGCCAGTAAGGTATCTGCCCTTGGGGAAGTGAAACCACGGCTAAACCGCCGTGGCTGCATCACCGTCGTCGAGCATTACAGTTGGCCCAGAACAGGCGTCGACACCTGAACATCGGCGTTCTGCCCGCGATTGCGCAGGAAATGGTCCATCAACACGATGGCCATCATGGCTTCAGCGATGGGCGTGGCGCGGATACCGACGCAGGGGTCGTGACGACCTTTGGTAATGACGTCGACCGGGTTGCCATGGGCATCGATCGAATGTCCTGGCGTGGTAATGCTTGAGGTCGGCTTGAGCGCCAGATGGACGACAATTGGCTGCCCCGACGAAATCCCGCCCAGAATGCCGCCGGCGTTGTTCGACAGGAAACCCTGTGGCGTCATTTCGTCGCGATGCTCGGTGCCGCGCTGGGCGACACTGGCGAAACCGGCGCCAATCTCCACACCCTTGACCGCATTGATACTCATCATCGCGTGGGCCAGTTCGGCGTCCAGGCGGTCGAAAATCGGCTCGCCCAACCCCGGTTTAACGCCTTCTGCAACCACAGTAATCTTGGCGCCGACTGAGTCCTGATCCCGACGAAGCTGGTCCATGTAGGTCTCAAGCTCCGGCACTTTGTCCGGGTCCGGGCAGAAAAACGCGTTCTGGTCCACCGACTCCCAGGTCTTGAACGGGATTTCAATCGGGCCCAACTGGCTCATGTAACCGCGAATCTGAATGCCCTGGCTAGCCAGGTACTTCTTGGCGATGGCACCCGCCGCCACGCGCATCGCCGTTTCACGGGCCGAACTGCGACCGCCGCCGCGGTAATCGCGCAGGCCGTACTTGTGGTGGTAGGTGTAATCGGCGTGCGCCGGGCGAAACAGGTCCTGAATTGCCGAGTAGTCCTTGGACTTCTGATCCGTATTGCGGATCAACAGGCCGATGGGGCAACCCGTGGTCTTGCCTTCGAACACACCAGAGAGGATCTCGACTTCATCGGCCTCCTGGCGTTGCGTGGTGTGGCGGCTCGTGCCGGGCTTGCGGCGATCCAGATCGAACTGCAAGTCTTCCAGCGAGAGCTCAAGCCCTGGCGGGCAGCCGTCAACGATAGCGACCAGTGCCGGGCCGTGGCTTTCACCAGCAGTGGTAACAGTGAACAGCTTGCCGTAGGTATTGCCGGACATGCAGGACGCTCCGCGAAAATAAGCCAAAACAATCAAACGGTCTGTTTATCAATCAAAAACCGCAAGCACGCCAGTATACGCAGGCTGCCTGAGTAGTTCATCCTTCAAGCGTATTGCCGAACCTTATCCGCGTTGACGCGTCCAATCGGCACTTGAACAGATGATGGCCTACCGATGTTACGAGTCACCACTTTAATTCGTGCTATTACCGTGACCCTGCCCCTGCTGACAGGCCTTGCCCAGGCAGCCACACCCAGCGTATTGCAACGTCCCATCAGTCTCGACACCGGAACCGGCGAGCTGTTTGGCACCTTGTTGCTGCCCAGATCCGACGCCCCTGTCCCCGTGGTATTGATCATCGCCGGCTCCGGTCCCACCGACCGTGATGGCAACAATACCGACGGCGGTCGTAACGACAGCATGAAGCTTCTGGCGAGAGTCCTCGCCAAACACAATATCGCCAGCGTGCGCTACGACAAACGGGGCGTCGCCGCGAGCAAAGCGGCCACGCCCGATGAGCGCAACCTGAGCATCGAAGCCTATGTCGCCGACGCAGCGGCCTGGGGGAAAATGCTCAAGACCGACCCACGCCTCGGGCGCCTGGTTCTCCTGGGGCATAGCGAAGGCGCACTGGTCGCCGCCCTCGCCGCAGAGCAAGCTGGGGCTGCGGCAGTCATTTCTGTCGCGGGCACCGGGCGCCCGGTGGATCAAGTGTTGCGCGAACAACTGCAATACCGATTGCCCCCGCCCTTGCTGCAGCGTAGCGAACAGCTGATCGACTCGCTTAAGGCCGGCCACACCGATGACAACGTGCCCCCCGCTCTCGACGTGGTGTTCCGCCCAAGCGTGCAGCCGTATCTGATTTCGTTGTTCCGCCAGGACCCCGCCGCCGCCTTCGGAAAACTGCAGGTTCCGGCGCTGATCATTCAGGGTCGTAACGACATTCAGGTGGGGGTGGGTGATGCCGAGCGTCTCCAGGCGGCCAAACCCGACGCGGAGCTCGCGCTGATCGACGGCATGAACCATGTATTGCGCATTGTCCCCAACGACATTGAACGCCAGTTGGCCTCCTACAAAGACCCGCAGTTACCACTCGCCAGCGAGCTTTCAACGCGGATCCTGCGTTTTATAGGCGCATTGCCTGCCGCGTAATACGCTTGCCTGTAAACCAAACCGGCCAATCGCCTTCAGTCCTGTAAAAAACGGCCGATAGCGGATGGCTGGCACTGAGTTTGCTGCTTGGTGCCTGGGCCACAGGATTGCTGACATGACCGACACTCAAGCCACACCCGACGCTGAAGTTGAAGCCGAAAACGCAGCCGTTGCGCCGGATCCTGCGAGCTTGCCGTGGGCGGACGTTCAACCGGAACATTTTCAAATGCTGCGTCTGGCGCCACTGCCGACCGACCGGGCCACCGGTGGCCGCCCATTGCGCTTCGTGCAGTTTGGCCGTGCCGAGCGCCACGATAGAGAACACAGCCTGTTGCGCATGGACGTCCAATTACCTGCGCAACGCGTACGCAAAGAGCAAAATCACCTGGACGTCTGGGTCGATCATGCCACTCATCGGGTGCGTTTCAGCCCCGAGCCGGGGTTGCAGATAGAACCGTGGAATCGTGGCCTCGGGCGCTTTCTGATGGCTCAGGGCATTCACTGGGCACAAAAAAGATGGTCGCACTACCAGATCGACGAAAGTGCACTCGCCAGTAAAGACGCCCTTAACGAAGACACGCGCCTGCGCCGGGATAACTTCCTGCGCACTCAGGGCTTCGACGTTACGTACGAGGATGCCCAACACATGAAGGGCAGCGTCAAAGCGGTGAACGTCGGCGAACTGCTTAATACCTGGAACAGCGAAAAAGTCCAGATGGTCGAGATTCTCGACGCCGCCAATATGCTCCAACAAGCAGAACAGAACTTGCAGGAGCAAGACGTCAAACTGCGCAAGCAGGATGAGGCCGTCACCCGGTTCAAACGCGAAGACAGCAGCTTGCGCTTCACCATCGCTTGCCTGGTGGCGTTCGCGGTATTCCAGGCTGGGCTACTGATCTGGATCGCTACGCACCGTTAGGTTTCCCTTGCGTCAGGAGGCCCCACCGAGTCTTCGACGCCGCGCTGTCGCACAGAAAACCAGGTTGCGATTGTGTGTTGTTATCGGTGGTGGTGCGTCAGATTGCGTAATTGCATGGACTTGACCAGCAGGCGCCGTAGTGACGACCGGCAGAGAACGGCCCAGAAGCAGGCATCTACAGGGTTTTTCTACCGACTCAGTTTTACCGGCACAGCGCCCCAATACAACGCAGCGAATTGAAGTCATACACAGCTGAATGGCCGGGCTGCCCTTTCGGCATTGGAACGCCCTTGGGAATAAAAAACGTCGCGGCATTTCCGCCGTACAAGCCGGCCGGGTAGGCAAAGGCCTTAAGGACGACATAGGCGTTGAACAAGGTAGGCGCTGTCGGGCGCGGTGTCCCTACTCCCGCCACCGGCGGTACATCACGTTCGGGCATGTTGGCGATCTTAGCATTCACCCATGCCTCGGCATCCTCATTGGTGGCAGCGCGGAGCAAGCCATTGGCGATCGCATCCTCGATACCCGCCTTGCCGGCCAGCGGCGCGTTCTTGTCTTGAAAGGAATCGGGGGATGTTGCCGTCGAGGTTACGAGTTTGGAGTCCGTGCTGAGTGGCTGGCCGATCAAAATATTGCCTGACTTATTGGCTGGATAAACGAGCTCTACCGGCTGACCGAACAACTGGCGCGACAATGGATTCAGCGCAGTGTTTTGCTCTTTGCCCATGTAGAAATAAGCGCAGGGGCCTTTGTTGTCGTAACTGCTGTTGAGCACGGGTACCTTGGAATCTAATCCAGCCACGCCTTGGCGGTGATACCCCGAGACGTAAACCGCCGCGATCTTCGTGCCCTTGGTCCAGCCGATATTCCACACCGTCGGTTCGTATGCACCGAGTATTAACGCAACCGGTTGCTCAGGGCTGTTAACGGCGATGTCGAACTGAGTGGCCTGATGGCCGCTTTGGTCAATCTGAAACGGCAGCTCGCGCCCCGAATAGCCGCCCGCCGCGTACACAACCATTCCGGCAGGTGTCTTGAAATCCTTGAAAGCGCAGGTAACTGGGGTACCTTCCTGAGCAACTGGCGGCGGCGCATCGAACCTGAATTCCTTCAAATCTTCTGCGGAGCAAGCGGTTGCAACGACCACAAGAGCTACAGCAATCCCTACTTTCATATTCATTCCCTGAGCGTGGGTAAAAACAGGCGCACAGTACCGTAGCGCCCGAAAAAAAACACTTGGCTAGCGGAAAAGGGGACAGCTTTATTTTGCGTGCTTGTCCGCTCCCGGTCCAGACTGTGTGAAAACGTTTTAGAGCAGGTTTGACAGTCAGGACAGGAGCGAAAACCGCGTTCCTACGCAAATTTTCGGTCTGCAGATTAACCAAACGCTGGCAGATTTTACGTAGCAACGCACACTTCAAAACGGCGCATGCGTTTTTACACAGCCTGGGTCGATTGCTGCCTCTCACGAGGGGCGCAGCCGACTTGGGTATAGAAAGGCCACCAAAACTACGCGGCCACTTTCAATGCAGCGAGGCCAATCAGCTTGATGGCTTAACCTTTTGAAAAAAGTCGGCCACAAACTTACCAAAGGCCACCTTGGACTCACTATCCAGCTTAGCCTTTTCAAGTTCTATTGTGGTTTGATCTTTGTTCAAAATGTGGTTTCGTTCGGTTTCCGAAAGCTTGAAGATCACGGAACTTATTGTGGCGCTTTCGTTAGTTTCCAAAGCAGCCTGCAACGCCAGTTGTTTGGCTTCTAGGTTCGTCAATTCGTTCTGGAAATATTTTATTTCGCTCAAGCCCGCCTTGTATAAACTCAAGAAGAAATATGCAAAAATTTCTATAAGAATAATCAAAGACAATCTTGGCACATAATGCGACGCCATGCCTAATAGATCTTTTACATCTGAAACCTCATAGAATACTGTCATTCCGAGCAGTATCAGGCCAATCATAGTTACCGCGCCGCCAACCCCCAAGTTGAGACTTCCGCGACGTCCCAAAGAGTCAATTTCCTTTAACAGCCTTTCACGGCTTAGCTCAAAACCATGATCTACCCTGCGAAGTTTTAAGCTCTCCGTAGCTTCTAGCTTAAGTTTAGCGTAGTGCTCTTTCGCTAAATCAGAGTTGGCCTGCTCCATGATGCTTGTTCGCAGCATCTGTAGAATTTCGGCTCTAGAGTTTTCATCTATTGCCGGCTGCGAATGCTTAAGAGTCTCAAATTCTTTTTTGAGAGATGCAACCTCATCTGCCAAGCTGGAATTTTTTTCGACCAGCGAATCCTCGGAATTGAGCTTCTCCAGTTCAAATGCAACATCGTCTTCGTTAGAAAATTTGAAACCAGTCTGCAAATAGTTATATATAGCATAAGTTGCGGAAATACCAATCATCATAATTGCAGCTAAATTTAAGACAGCATACATGATACGGTCATAACCGAATGCAGAGTTTGCTAAGTAAGTCAGCACCCCTACAACACCTGGCACAGCCATGCTAACGATTCGCTGACGTCGTCTCTTCTCGACAGCTGATTGCGCTCGGCTCAGCAGAATTTTTTCTTCACGCGGATTTTGGCTCATTGCAAGATATACCTTTGCTTCATGCTGCATTCATGCGTACGAACGCATGACAGTCCTTGGATCGTTCATGATAGCTTGTAGCCACTAGCTAGGAAAAGGCCTCGCTGAGGAAAGCTTTCTATTTATAACTATCTCACGCGCCAGAAAAGCAATGTCTTGCGAGTACTTTCTGGCATATCCCTGAGCAGCTGTCGAACCTGCTGTTTACTCTGTCGATACCATTTCAGACGAAAAACAGGACTAAATGGGTTGAAAATTCTGGATTTGATAATAATCCAGCTTTTCATTTTTCCTATCATGAAGGATTGCAATCGACCCATAGCTGAGGTGGCGACAGGCAGAAATCGGCCAAAAGCAGACAGTTAGCGCGGCTCTGATTTCACCCCACAGCGAACTAACTATCACAGCATGCGACTTCGCACCTAAAACCATTCCTGCTTAGGTGGTAGTCTGCCTGGCAGCCCATATGGAGATGAGAGATGAGCTTTGACTGGCACCTATTCTGGGAGAAGACTTGCGAGATTTTGTCCAAGGAGGGAGCCCCTGCATGGATTCAGGCAATTGGATCAATTTTGGCATTAGTGATTGTGATCTTGGTTTCGAAAACTCCGGTCAATCACGCTGCATCGGTAAAGCGTAAAACCATTTTTGCCATTGTGGAGGCCGCCCATACGCATGCGTGTAATATTCGTAACGCGATAGACGCGATGGAATGGCCTACAGGCAATAACTATCAGATTTACAAGGTGTATAACAAAGTCGTAATTGAGGGCGTCGTCAAGGCTCTCCAAGGGGTTCCCATGCATGAACTTGGGTCAAGCAAGGGGGTTCTTGCCATGCTCAGCCTAACTGATCAGATGGTGTTTCTTGGCTCCGCGGTCGAAACCCTTCTACAAGGCCCACACAAGCATCCGGAGATTGTGAAAACACTAGAAAGCATCGATCAGAAAGATCATGCGCTGCGTCTAAAGTTGGGCGCTACGGGGTTTTCAGTTTTACAAGCTAACGCCAGAGTGCACTTGAAACAAATTGATAAGGACTACGAATCGCTGAAGGAATCGTTAAAGTCGTAGATCAAGGCGGACATCGGCTATCACCATAAAGGTGGGCGCAGAGCACCTCATGTTGGGGGGCGCGGCTACGGGCTTACGGGCATATGGGCATATGGGCATATGGGCATATGGGCATATGGGCATATGCTGCGCGAGGCGACAAGTCACCTTCCATCAAAAGCGGTCGCTCGCAGCAAAATCCTTTCAGCCCGAAGCGGTCGTTAGGTAAGTCGGCAATGCTAGCTGAGCGGATAGTATTGGCACTCAACGCCAGAATTCGCATGCGCACCTAACACATAGCGATAGTGAGGCAGAACGTCGCTGGTACGTCCGTTTTGGCAAGCATGGATAAGCTCGCTGAGTAGATATTGGAAGTCACCTCCTGGATGACGAAACATCGCGGCGCGTGTCGCACCCTGCGCATTGCGCAAAAATTGACCTTGTGCATTTACAAACATTACGACGCCGTCAGCGAGCGAAACCAAGACGTTTGGTGAGTGTTGCGGCGCCCCATTCGAGCAAGCCGTCCAATAGTTTTTCACCAACGTTTCCGGCTTGAGTGCGAAGCTCTTACAAAGGATGAACCCATACGGCGCATCGGAGGTCTTGTTATCCGGGTCAAACATCTCTTGCGGCGCGCCCTGCATCTTTAGCGAGCTCCCGAATTGTCGAAAGCAGGTTGGATCATTTACCGCTCTTCGGAGTTGCTTGACTGACCTGATCTTCCAGACTGCGTCTTCGAGCTCTTTGGTCCCAAGGTCACTTTTGATCTCGCCGATCGAAGCGACACTTTCACACGGGATGTAAGTAGCTTCAGGGGATTGATTGATTGAAAAAACCGGACAGTTGTCTTTCTCGTGGATGATCACGTCCGTTTGTGCCGAAGTCGCGCCATATGTATCAATCACGCATCCCGTCGCAACGGTGACCTTTTCTGGGAGAAGAGCGGTCAATTGTCGGCGTACTTCAGTCTCGCGCGCCCCTCCCACCAGCCCAGGCGTTGTCGCGGCGCCGGCTCGATTGAAATTGTGCACTAGCCCTTCCGCCAAATAGGAAAGGTAATCGGAGACGCTAAAGGTTTTTTCCATGGTTCGGTTGATTGGCCGCTGATAAGGCGCCTCGTTTGGGGCACTTGGTCGCCGATCATACCGCGTGTCGCATGGCATCCGTAAAGGTCACTCAAGAAGATGACCAACAAATTGATCTTGTATGCGATCGGAAGGACTCGATTGCCGGGAGATTGGATAGCGGTATCGAGTGGCTGAAACTGGCGAAAGCAGCCTTTCGCTAACGTCCGCCATGGGTCCAGACTGTGTGAAAACGTTTTAGAGCAGGTTTGACAGTCAGGACAGGAGCGAAAACCGCGTTCCTACGCAAATTTTCGGTCTGCAGATTAACCAAACGCTGGCAGATTTTACGTAGCAACGCACACTTCAAAACGGCGCATGCGTTTTTACACAGCCTGGGTCGATTGCTGCCCTAGCGGTCCTATAACCCAACGCTACGGCTCGGTCGCAATTAGCTGGACGTGATGCACCGTCAAGCTTCATGAGACCAAGCTTTTTTCGAAATAGACGCGCTTGAAACCGTGCTCGGTGCGTAGCGCCACTTGAACATACCCAAGCTTGGGGTAAATCGAGAGGTTGTCGGTCATCATCTCGTTGGTATAAAGATGCACCGCATTCATTCCGAGCTGTCGGCCGGCGTTTTCACAGAAGCTGATCAGTGATTTACCTACCCCACGTCCAGCTGCGCTGGGCAGGACGGCCACATTTTCCAGAAGGACATGTTCCTCCTGGGCATAAAACACCACGAAACCCTGGAAGGTGGCGTCTTCATCAGTGGCCACGTAGACGATGCCTGCCGCGATCTGCGCCGTAAAGTCGGCAGTCATTGGAGCGGGTTTGCGACCTATTTCGGGAACATAGCGAGCATAGGCCTGTTCAGCGCAATGTCTGATAGTAGGCTCATCTTTTGCTTGAGCTGGCCGGATCATGAAGGTCTCTTTTGCGAGGGGCGAGGCATGCGGTTGATACTTTGGCAGACCGTAAGCGCGGATGTCGAGGAGCCGCTTCTGGCCGGTTAGCGACCGTGTACCGCAACTGATCCATTCTTGTACTCCCTCAAGGTGGAGGACAAGCCATGAAAACCACTAACGAGGACTGCCTGTTTCAGAGCTGGATCCACGGCTCAGATCATCTCTCCACCAGGCAATACGCTCGAACAGTCAAAGCCTGGGTAACAAACATTGGTCTTGACCCAGCCATGTACGGCACCCACACGCTACGGCGAACGAAGGTCTCCCTGATCTATCGTAGAACGAAGAATCTAAGGGCCGTCCAACTCCCGCTGGGTCACATGAAACTTGAAAGCACCGTCAGATACTTGGGGATTGAGGTCGACGATGCCCCGATAAATCTAAACTTACCGGGGTTCTCACTTTCTCGAAGGCGCCGTATCACGCCCCCCCTCATTACGATCAAACCCGTGAAGCGAACAACGCTTGATGTTCGCGGCATTGCTCGGCCGATAACATGAACACGCCATGCCCTCCCCGCTCGAACTCCAGCCAGGCGAAGTCGACTTCCGGGTACAGCGCCTCGACATGGATCTGGCTGTTGCCGACTTCGATGATCAGCAAGCCCTTCTCGGTCAAATGATCCGCCGCCTGACTGAGCATGCGTCGCACCAGGTTCAGTCCGTCGTCGCCACAGGCCAGCGCCAGCTCCGGCTCATGTTGATATTCATCCGGCATGTCGGCGAAATCTTCGGCATCGACATAAGGCGGGTTGGAGACGATCAGGTCGAAACGCTGCCCCGGCAAACCGTCGAAACCATCACCTTGCACGGTGTAGACGCGCTCATCCACGCCGTGACGCTCGATGTTCTGATTCGCCACTTCCAGCGCTTCGAAAGAAAGGTCGGCCAACACCACTTCAGCGTTGGGGAATTCAAATGCACAGGCAATGCCGATACAACCGGAGCCCGTGCACAGGTCAAGAATGCGTGCCGGGTCTACTGGCAGCCACGGCTCGAAACGTTTTTCAATCAACTCACCAATCGGTGAGCGAGGGATCAGAACCCTTTCGTCCACGATGAACGACAGGCTACAGAACCACGCTTCCCCCAGCAGGTAAGCGGTTGGGATGCGTTCGTCGATGCGGCGTTTGAGCAAGCGTTGCAGATTAACCAGCTCGTCGTCCTCCAGACGGCAATCCAGGTAGCTGTCGGCAATTTCCCACGGCAGATGCACAGCCCCCAGCACCAACTGACGGGCTTCGTCCCAGGCATTGTCGGTACCGTGACCAAAAAACAGATCTTCCCCATGGAAACGGCTGACGGCCCAACGGATATGGTCGCGCAGGGTGCGCAGGCGGGAAGTGATCACGGGGGCATGCTCCTTGAAAAAACGACGGGCGATTCTATCAGCCATGGCCTGAACAAACGATGCCCTGAAGACGATTGATCGCCCCTCGACAGCAGGCGACCTGCGAGGCCTTCGCAGCCACTTTGAAGGCAAAATGACATGAATCGCAAACAGTCCGATGGCTTGCAGCCCAATAACCACGCCACTTCCAATCGTTGCCATTCACAGAACCGCTCAGCCAGAGGACAATGTCACAAAAGCCCCACATCCAGGAGCCCCAGATGTCCGACCCAAAAACGATGTTTCAACTCAGTGGCCGTGGTTACGCGCCGGCTAATCTGAGCAATGCCAGCCTGATCATTATCGATGCGCAGAAGGAGTACGTCAGTGGTCCGCTGGCGCTGACAGGCGTTGATGAGGCCGTGGCCAATATCTGCCAACTGGTGGACGCTGCCCGTGCCGCAGGTCGACCTATCGTGCATGTGCGCCATCTTGGCACCGTGGGCGGTCTGTTCGATCCGCAAGGTGAGCGCGGCAAGTTCCTTCCCCAGCTCTTGCCTCAAGGCGAAGAGCCGGTCATCGAGAAACTCCTGCCAAACGCCTTCCACGGCACCGGCCTGCACGAACTGTTGCAGCGCCTGGGGCCTCTGGACCTGATCGTGTGTGGCTTCATGAGCCATTCAAGCATCAGCACCACCGTACGCGCAGCCAAAGACTATGGTTATCGCTGCACCTTGGTGGAAGACGCCTGCGCAACCCGCGACTTGCCCAGCAAGCAGGGCGTGATCAGCGCCAAAATGGTT
Source organism: Pseudomonas sp. ASL8 (assembly GCF_056680355.1). Classification (NCBI taxonomy): domain Bacteria; kingdom Pseudomonadati; phylum Pseudomonadota; class Gammaproteobacteria; order Pseudomonadales; family Pseudomonadaceae; genus Pseudomonas; species Pseudomonas sp. ASL8. The sequence continues at coordinate 5,429,423 of NZ_CM155278.1, forward strand.
CATCAGACCGAGATGGCGATCATGGCGGACAACTTCGCCACGCTTGCACTGACCAAGGATTTGATCTGACTCCGGCTTGATTCATCAGGAGCTGACCCGGCCTCATCGCTTCGGCAGTTCCTGAAAAACACCTGCGTTACCTCTGCCAAGGTGACGAACTTGATGTAACCGCCCATCCATTAATCACCCCCATAGCCCTTGATTCCCGCTAAAACGGGAACCACCAGGTCATATACTGGTCAGAGCGCCGATACCCTGAGAGGAAATCGGAATGAAGATATCCGATGGTTTCGATGCTCGTCGCTTGCGCCCAAAAGGCCCAAGCAACTGGCGGATGCGCTTCGGCGCCGCATTTGCAGCACTGTTGGCCACCAGTGGCGTCTTACTGGTGATGGCCGGCATTGCCAGCCTGATCGGTCACCCGCCAGCACTGGGCGAGCTCAATGCCAGCCCGGGCGGAGCGAGTCTCGTGGTGGCGATCGGGTTGTTCCTGCTGTATGTCGGCGTCTCGATATGGCGTCGCTGCCGTCGTCGCTTGCGTCGCCCCAGCGAGCTGAACATGGCGCCGCACCTGATGAAGAAGCACGACTGAGGCTCATGAACCCTCTTCGTATCGCTCATTGAAAACGCAACCGGGCACAGCGATAACGTTTTAGTCACGCCGAGCAAGGCGTGACGCAGGTAAACTAGCCCTCCTGCGCGGAGGCTTAGATGCAAGACGACGATTTTTCCCTGTTTAAAAACGAGATCCGCGGCGTAAAGCCGATCAAGCACGATCACGCAGACGTCGGCAAACCCAAAGCCGACCGTAAGCACCTGGCCAAACTGCGTCAGGCTGCCACTGTGCGCACTGACTCGGTGACCGTAGACGGCCTGTCAGACCAATTCGTGATCGACGTTGGCCCGGAGGACGTGTTGAGCTGGGCTCGTGATGGCGTCCAGGAAGGTCAGATGCGCAAGCTTAAACTCGGGCAGATCAGTTTCGAGGGTGGCCTGGACCTGCACGGCATGAGCGTCGAAGTGGCGCGGGAAACACTCTGGGAGTTTTTGGCCGAAGCGACCAAGCTGGAAGTTCGTTGCGTGCGCCTGACCCATGGCAAGGCGGTGCGCCTGGATGGCAAACGCCCGATGATCAAAAGCCACGTCAACACATGGCTGCGCCAGCATTCGCAGGTGCTGGGCTTTGCCTCTTGCCTGGCTAAACACGGCGGCGCGGGTGCCGTTTACGTCATGCTCAAACGAACCATGATGGAAGGCCGCGACGAGTAACTCCTTGAGTCGCAGCCTTCAGTGATTGCGGACCTGTCAGGCTGCTTGAGTGTCACAGCCTGACTGAATCAGATCCGATCCGATCAACGCCGGTCGCCCTCATAGTAACGGTGACCGTGTCCATGACCGTCATGCCAAGGTCCAAAGAAACAGCCTGACATGGACGACAATACCGCCACCACAATCGCCAGCTTCACTACTCGACTCACCATACATTCACTCTCTTCACGACAGGTATTTGTTACCTGATACTTCAGACATCAACGGCACGCGTATCGCCAACCGATGACTGTAAAGGTTAGGTAAATGCCTGGTGGCTGAAGGCGGCTTTAAACTTCCCCCGTGGCCTCGGCCAGGGCCGCCAAGACTTCCTCCATGTGATTAATGGAATCGCGCAAATCTTCAAAAGCGTGTTCAAGCGCGTGATGGCGATTGACCGTGTTATTGCCGGGCAAAAGCTCGGAACCGGCGTCTTCTTCCGCCTTTAGCTGATGAATGCTCGCGCGCAGCGTCTCTAACTCCAGTGCAATACGCCGAAGATGCTCTCGCCTTCTCTCGCTCATTAACGTACTCCTTTCGATAGCGTGGGGCCGGACGAACAGGGAGAGCGTCGTCTGGCCCCCCGAGCATCAACCAATCGTTAGCTTATCTTCAACTTTGTACACGCCAGGGACGGACCATGCCGCCTGTTCAGCTGCCTGGCGTTCAAGCCAGAGATGAACCTTGCCTTCGAGTCTCACGGTGCCGCCAGTGACCTTGACGTGAATACCGTGAGCCTCGACGGCAGCATTGCGCTTCAGTGCATCTTCGATCTTGCGTTGAACGTCCGCAGCATTTACCCGTGCTTTGAGCGTGAGCAGATTGGTGACGCCCTTCACACCGGACAGTTTGCGCACTGCACGTTCAGTGGCTTCTTTCTGGAATTGCCAGTCCACTTCGCCTTCCAGCGTCACCCAGCCCGCCTGAACCCTGACCTTGATCCGGTCATCCGGAACTTCGGTGTTCCAACTGATGACATCCAGCGTCCTGGAGGCGATGGTGTCGTCCGCGACGACGAAGTCGCTCGGAAAACGCACTTCGATTTCCTCGGCAATGGCTCGAACACCCTTGACGCTCTTGACGGCCCGCTCTGCCGCGATTTTCTGTGCATAGTTTGTGACATGACCTGTCAGTGTCACGACGCCGTTCTCTACGGCTACACCGATGTGGACGGCATCGATGTTCGGCTGGAATTCAAGCTCATCCAAAATATCCTGGCGTAGATTTAAATCGTTCATGGCGGTTCCTCGCGTTCTTTATGGACTCATTGATTTCTCGCATCTGACAGCGAGCCTCCCACTGCTATGGTGGTTTTACGCCCCGAGGCTGGAGCGTTATTGAGTTTTATCAACAATCCATCCTGTGCCTGACAGGCACCTGCGTCCAAAGCAGACTGACGGCACTGTCTTCCATTCCGCCAGGCCTGGCGCCGGGCTCTGTGCCGTCGGCGTACAGATCGCGTCGACCGTGCAACTGCTGTCACACCTACGCTACCATGTGCCTCATGGCGGGCATGGACCCTGCATTCATCGCCAATCAGCTCGGCCGCAGCGTGCAAATGTTACTATCCACGTACGCCCGATGGATAAACGCCAGCACCGACTGGCGCGAACTCGGAAAGCTCGAAACAAGCCTGATTGGTACACATCTGGTACAGACACAAAATGTACCGCCCTGAAACCCGTACGGAAAAACAGCCCTGTGACACTGGAACAGAATTACACCGCGATACTGGGTCAGCTCGGCGAGGACGTGTCCCGCGAAGGTTTGATCGATACGCCAAAACGTGCTGCCAAAGCCATGCAGTATCTATGTCGAGGCTATGAGCAAAGTCTCGAAGAAGTCACCAACGGTGCCCTCTTCAGCTCCGACAACAGTGAAATGGTCATGGTCAAGGACATCGAGTTGTACTCGTTGTGCGAACACCATTTGCTGCCTTTTATCGGCAAGGCTCATGTCGCTTACATCCCGAACGGTAAAGTACTCGGCCTTTCGAAAGTCGCGCGGATCGTCGACATGTATGCCCGCCGCCTGCAAATCCAGGAAAACCTCAGCCGCCAGATCGCCGATGCGATTCAGCAAGTGACCGGTGCTCTGGGTGTCGCAGTCGTCATTGAAGCCAAGCATATGTGCATGATGATGCGCGGCGTCGAGAAACAGAACTCGTCGATGATCACCTCGGTGATGCTCGGTGAATTCCGCGAAAATGCGGCGACCCGCAGTGAATTTCTCAGCTTGATCAAGTGATTCGCTGTGCAGGGGCCGTCCAGATTTCTTGTCTGCGGCGCCTGAGCGATCTCACCTCCGTTTCATCCCCCTACTGCGAGGCGTCACCGTGTTCATCAAGGCATTAAGGGTTGGTCTGGGCCAACTCATCATTTTCATTGATTTCCTGACTCGCCCAAGCAAGAAAAAGCGCACGCCTGCCGCCCAGGCCTCCGTCGATCTGTCGGCTCAAGACCTGACCTTGTATCAGTTCAACGCCTGCCCGTTCTGCGTAAAGACCCGTCGCACCTTGCGCCGCCTGAACGTTCCCGTGGCCTTGCGTGATGCGAAAAACAACGAAGTCGATCGCCAGACCCTGCTCGCAGAAGGCGGCAAGATCAAAGTACCGTGCCTGCGCATCGAAGAAGGCGGCAAGACCGTATGGATGTATGAATCCAAGGTCATCATCGACTACTTGCAGCAGCGCTTCGCGGCGGTTTGAAGCCGAGGTTTGAGACGCACTGCGCTGGAGCCTTCGCAGGCCAGCCTGCGGAGGCTTATTTCGGGCAACCCTCAGCCCGACAGGCCACGTAGGCTTTCAACTGTTCCACTCGCAATTGGGTATGTGCAGCCAGACACTGCGACTGAAGCAACGGCCAGATCGAACCAGAGTCCTCTGGCTTGCCCACTTGATACATACAATCGGCATCACGAAACGCGACCCACTTGCGCTGCGCGTCCTTGAGCGCCTGCTTTTGCGTCGACGTGTTCAAGTAAGCCATTTGCGCCTGGTATTGGGTATTCAGGTCCGCATCAAGTCTGGACAAGTCAGTGCCCGCACACGCGTTCATGGCTGCCTGATTCGCATTGCAGTCGTCAGCCAACACAACCTGCACACTTGTCCACCCAAGCCCCATCGCCATGGCGGCCGTTATCAAATAACGCAAAATCGATACTCCTTCTTCCAGAAATAACGTTCAGCCTGAGCCAAACGGCCGCGCAGACTAGAACAGTATCAATGCCCAGACAAAGGCCTATATCGCCACCGAAAACTCCAGACATAAAAAAGCCGGTCGCTCGTTGCAGACCGGCTTTTTTGTCTTTAACCCAGGCTCAGATTAATCCAGCATCCCTATATAGCCGGGTTGCTCGGCCACTCGGCCCAACCATTGCTGGATCGCCGGGTACGGGGCAAGGTCGAAACCGCCCTGGTAAGCGACGTGGGTGTAGGCATAAAGCGCGATGTCAGCGATGGAGAAGGTTTCTCCTACCAGGAACGGCGTGCGCTTGAGTTGCTGTTCCATGACAGCGAGTGCTCGGTATCCCGCTTTTTGCATGGCGTGGTATTCCGCCAGGCGTTCTTCTGGTAGCCCGAGGTAAAACTGGATGAAGCGAGCCACCGCGATGCAAGGTTCATGGCTGTACTGTTCGAAAAACTGCCACTGCAATACCTGCGTGCGCAAGCGTGGTTCGCTGGGCAGATAGGCGCTGCCGTCGGCCAGGAAGTTGAGAATCGCATTGGATTCCCACAGGCAAGTGCCATCCTCAAGCTCCAGGACCGGGATCTTGCCGTTGGGATTCTTTGCCAAAAACTCGGGGGTCTGGGTTTCACCGTTAAGGATGTCCACTGCCACCCATTGGTACTCGATGCCCAACAGGTTGAGCATCAATTTGATCTTGTAGCAATTGCCTGAGTTGTAGTCGCCGTAAACTGTGTACATCACCCTTCTCCCTTGCTGCGTATTCATGAATGCATCACGCCGCTTCAGCGACCTGTGCCTGGCGAACCACTGCGGCCAGCCGCTTGAGACCCTCACCCAGACGCAGGGGGTCGATATGACTGAAGTTCAATCGCAGATAACCGGGGTTGGCGTCCGGATCGGCGAAAAACGGCTCACCCGGCATAAACGCCACATCCTGGGCCAGCGCTGGTTTGAGCAGAGAACGGGTGTCCAAAGGCGTTTTAAGGGTCAACCAGAAAAACAGGCCGCCCTGCGGACTGTTCCAATCGGCCAGGTCGCTGAAATGCTCTTGCAGGGCTGCCTCGAAAGCATCACGCCGCACGCGATAAAAGTCGCGCAATTCCGCCAAATGGTTGCGGTAATGGTCTGTACCTATCCATTGCAGAGCCTGCCACTGACCCATCCGGTTGGTGTGCAGATCGGCCGATTGTTTCAGCCGAAGCAAGTGCGGAAACAAGTCCGGCGTCGCGATCAGGTAACCCACGCGCAGCCCAGGCAGCAGGGTTTTGGACATGGTGCCGGTGTAAATCCAACTGGCCTTTTTCAGGCGGCTGACGATAGGGGTCGCGCTGCCGCCGTCGAAATTCAGTTCGCGATAGGGTTCGTCTTCGATCAGGGTGACATCAAATTCATCAAGCAAGGCCGCCACGGCATCGCGACGGGCTTCGCTGTAGCGTACGGCTGACGGGTTCTGGAAGGTCGGAATCAGGTAAGCGAATGCAGGCTTGTGCTGCTCAAGACGCTCGCGCATAGCGACCAGGTCCGGGCCATCGGCCTGCAAGGGCACGGTGATGCAATCGGCACCGAACAGCTGAAAAATCTGCAGGGCGGCCAGGTAGGTCGGTGCTTCGAGGAGGATCTCGGTGCCCTTGTCGATATACAGCTTGGCCGCCAGGTCGAGGGTCTGCTGCGAGCCGCTGACAATCAGCACCTGGCTGGCTTCGCACGGCACGCCCAAGGCGCGGGCTTCAGCGGCCAGCGCTTCGCGCAAAGCGGGCTCTCCTTCGCTCATGCCGTATTGACCCATAGCCAGTGGCATGTCAGCCCATTCAACGCGGGGCAGCATGGCTTCTGCGGGCAGCCCGCCGGCGAACGACATCACTTCCGGACGTTGGGCCGCAGCCAGAATTTCACGAATCAAAGAACTTTTAAGGCGCGAGACACGTTCGGAGAAAGCCATGGAGGTCACCCGTAGCGAAGTTAAATAGAAATACGTCAAACTGCTTGACCGAAATTACGATACCGGGCCTAGATACGTCAATATGATTGACCTTAAAAATAAAATAACTCAGCAATCGGCGATGGAAGCCTTCTTTTTCGGCTATCAGGCGTTCACCGCCAAAGCCGACGAAATGCTCGCGCAACGCGGCCTCAGTCGCGTGCACCAACGCATCGTATTTTTCATCGCCCGCTATCCGGGTTTGAGCGTGAAAGAGTTGCTGTCGGTGCTCGGTGTCAGCAAGCAGGCACTCAATACGCCCTTGCGCCAATTGATCGACATGAGCCTGGTGCACAGCGTCGCGCCTGACGTCGATAAGCGCAAACGCTTGCTGGGCCTGACGGATGAAGGCATTGCATTCGAGCAGGCCTTGCGTCACGAACAGGTGGAGCTCCTGCAACGGGTGTTTGCTGAAGCGGGCGAAGCGGCGGTTGATGGTTGGCTGGCCGTGAACAAAGCACTGGGGCAAGCCCGCCAGACAGGGGCGATAATCCCTGTCGAGCGTCTAACATCCGAGTGATACAGCTGACGCATTTGATGGTATCAATTGCGACTGTACGGCTAATTGTGACGATTGCTGTATTGCAACACCGGGTAACGACTGCGTTTAGGCTTATGGCTTGACCGGACGCCGTTAAGGAAAACCAGCATGACCGACGCCATCACCCCTACCCGCCTGCGGCCATTGGCCGACAGCTCACCTTCTGCCGTGGTCGCGGGCTTCATTGCGATGATGACTGGCTGCACCAGTTCATTGGTCCTGATGTTCCAGGCAGGGCAAGCCGCGGGCTTGACCAGCGCCCAGATTTCTTCCTGGATCTGGGCCCTGTTTATCGGCATGGCGATTTGCAGCATTGGTCTGTCTCTGCGCTACCGCACACCCATCACCGTCGCCTGGTCGACGCCCGGCGCAGCGCTGCTGGTCACCAGCCTGGGCGGGGTGTCGTACGGCGAAGCCATCGGGGCCTTCATCACGTGCGCGGTACTGGTCACCCTGTGCGGCATTACCGGCAGTTTCGAGCGGCTGGTCAAGCGCATACCTGCGTCACTCGCAGCGGCGTTGTTGGCGGGGATTTTATTCAAGATCGGCAGTGAAATTTTCGTCGCCGCGCAACACCGTACTGGCCTGGTGCTGTGCATGTTTTTCAGCTATCTGCTGATCAAGCGCGTGTCACCGCGCTACGCGGTCCTTGCAGCGCTGATTGCCGGCACGGTGATATCGGGTTTACTGGGGCTTCTTGATTTCAGTGGTTTTGCGCTGGAAGTGGCGACACCTGTGTGGACCACACCATCGTTCTCGCTGGCGGCGACCATCAGTATTGGTATCCCGCTGTTCGTGGTGGCGATGACCTCGCAAAACATGCCCGGCATCGCTGTTCTACGCGCCGATGGCTACACCGTACCGGCCTCCCCGCTGATCTCGGTTACCGGCATTGCATCGTTGCTACTGGCGCCGTTTGGCTCGCACGGCATCAACCTGGCCGCGATCAGCGCCGCCATCTGCACCGGCCCGCATGCCCACGAAGACCGTGACAAGCGCTACACCGCGGCGGTCTGGTGCGGCGTTTTTTATGCCATCGCTGGCGTCTTTGGCGCAACCGTGGCGGCGTTGTTTGCGGCCTTGCCTAAAGAGTTGGTGTTATCGATTGCCGCGCTGGCCCTGTTTGGTTCGATCATGAATGGCCTGACCGTCGCCATGAACGAACCCAAGGAGCGTGAGGCAGCGCTGATCACCTTTATGGTCACCGCATCAGGCCTGACACTGTTCTCCATCGGTTCGGCATTCTGGGGGATTGTGGCCGGGGTGCTGACGCTGATGATCCTGAATAGCCGTAAGGGCTGATGCGGTAACTCAGGTGTTCCGCATCAACCCTTCGCCTATTTAAAGCCGGAAGTGTCCGACCATGCCTTTCAGTTCAGTCCCCAATTGCGCCAGCTCGATACTTGACGCCGCATTCCCCTGCATCGCAAGGGCTGATTGATCGGCACTGGCACGGATGCTGGTGACGCTGCGATTGATCTCTTCGGCGACCGAGCTTTGCTGCTCGGCAGCGGCGGCGATCTGCTGGTTCATTTGCTGGATCAAGGACACCGCGACGGCGATGCTGCCCAGGGCACTTTCGGTCTGCAACGCATCGCTGACGGCCATTTTCACCAACTCGCCGCTGTTTTTAATCTGCGCCACGGACGACTGCGCCCCGCTCTGCAGGCTACCGACCAGTCGCTCGATTTCTTCGGTTGATTGCTGAGTCCGTTTGGCCAGCGCGCGCACCTCATCGGCGACCACCGCAAAACCCCGTCCCTGCTCCCCGGCCCGCGCGGCCTCAATGGCGGCATTCAGCGCCAGCAGGTTGGTTTGCTCGGCGACGCTCTTGATCACACCCAGGACTTTGCCGATGTTCTGGATCTCTGCACTGAGGTTCTCGATGCTGTGGCTGGCGGAGCTGGCGGAACTGGCAAGCGCTTCGATTCGTTGCATGCTCTGGCGAACCACCTGCTGACCGCTTTCGACTTTGTCGTCGGCAGTCTGCGCGGCCTGTGCGGCCTCCTCAGCATTGCGTGCCACGTCATGCACCGTCGCCGTCATCTGATTCATGGCCGTGGCGACCTGCTCGGTTTCTTCCCGCTGGCTACTGACCTCCAGGTTGGTCTGTTCGGTGACTGCCGACAGCGAATGAGCCGACGTCGCCAATTGCTCGATACCGGCTTGCAGGCCGCTGACAATGCCGCTCAGACCCGCGCCCATCTGCTGCATGGCCAGCATCAATTGGCCGATTTCATCGCGGCGTTTAACCTCCACCGTCGCGCTCAAATCGCCGGACGCAATCTGCTGGGCGACGCGGATCACGCTGCGCAACGGTGCCACGATCAGGCGAGTAATGACCCAGGCGGCGATCAAACCGACCAATAACGCCAGCATCGAGGAGCCGATAATCAGCAGCGAGCTGGCTTTGAGCTCCGCCTGCATCGCCTGATCTTCGGCGCTGTATGCCTCATTGACCCGCTGCACGACCTGTTTGGCATTGTCGGCAAGTTGCTGATAGACCTGCGCTTCGTTGGCAAGCAGACCGGTGTATTCGGTGAGTTTTTCGGTGAAGTTGCCAATGTGCGTGCTGACTTCGCCCAGCACGGTCAGGTAACCGGAGTCCTTGACCACGCCTTTGAGCTGTTCGGCCAACGCAAGTGCCTGGTCAGCCTGTTCGATCTTGCCTTCTTTGGGGGTCTCACCCGAGCCTGTTTTACGACTCTGGTCCAGACGCACCCGCGCTTCATCCATCGCCTGCAACATCAACCGTGACACCTGGCTGACCTGATTGGCTTGCGCAATGAACTCTGCACCCTGCTGACCTTGGGAGTCCTTCAGCGCGTAGGTGCCGTCATCGGCCAGCCCGGCTTGCAATACATCCAGATTATTAGCAACGCTGGACACCGACCAACTAGCCATTTCCAGGGAAAGGTCCTTGCTCTGGCTGATCTCGACAAATTGATCGAAGGATTTGCGGTAGGCCGTGAGCGCAGTTTGCACCTGGCTCATCATGGTCTGGTTGGCGGCCGACTCACCCTTGAGCTGCTCAGCCAGGGCCTGCAATGCGTCGACGCCCGCACGTAAATCATCCGCCACTTTCGGGTCGCTGTGCAGGGCGTAATCCTGTTCCTGCAAGCGCACCTTGAGCAGCCCGCTATTGAGGGTCGACATTTGCTTGAGGCCATTGAAACGCAGGCTGATGCTCTGCAGCGACCAAACGCCAATGGCAGCGACCAGGGCGGTCAGCAGCAATACGAGGATAAAACCCACCCCCAGTTTTTTCGCCATCCCGAGGTTGGCAAAACGTGCTTGCACGGCCGAAATCATAGCGCTCAATCCCCGTTCGAATACCAAAAGGCGTTCAGGCCATTCATTAAGCCATCCTGGAATCATGCAGATTCGCAACGGACCCGACTCAGCACAAGCCTTTGGCGCCTGAATAATGGCAAAAAGCTACGTGCAAGTCGTTTTCAGGACGCTTAGTGTCGGCTGGCACGTGAACTTTATCGGCTGATCGTCACCCTTTGGCAAGGTACTCACCCCTGACAACGATCTTCGACTTCACGCCGCGCCTTTCTTTAACGGCAGGCCGCTGCCACCAGCAAGGTGCCGGCATCAGCGTCGAGGATGGCGTGCGTGCCCAGTGGCACCGCAATGTTGGGGTCGCCGTGGCCGATGGACAGCCCACCCAGCAGCGGAATGCCGAGATCGCCCAGACGCTCGTTGAGCACATCCGCCAGACTGATCTGCCCTGCCGCGCCTGCGGGCTCGCTGAACTGCCCCACCGCCACGCCCGCCAGACGCTGCAGGATGCCGCAATTGCGCAGATGCGTGAGCATTCGATCGACACGGTACGCCGCTTCGGCCACGTCCTCGACCAGCAGGATCGCGCCGTTCAGGTCGGGCATAAATGGCGTACCAATGGAGGTACTGAGCATGCTCAGGTTACCGCCCAACAAAATCCCTTGAGCCACACCCGTGCTGCGCACACTCACCGTGGCTTCGGCAGGATCGGCCCTGACCAGCACCGGTTCGGCGCTCATCAACGTATGTTTTACGCTGCTATTCGTCAGGCCGCCCCGCTCAAGCTGCGCAGCCACCGGACCATGGATACTGGCCAACCGCGCGTTACGCCAGAGCGCTGCATGCAAGGCCGTGATATCGGAAAATCCCAGCACCAGCTTGGGGTCTCGCCTTACCGCATCGAAGTCCAGGTGTTCAATAATGCGCTGCACACCATAACCACCGCGGTTGCAGATGACCGCACGGATCTCGGGGTCGGCCAACGCGTCGTTCAAGTCCGCAGCACGGTGCTCATCCTTGCCCGCATGAAACGAGTATTTCTCCAGCGCATGGGGATAGATGCGTGGTCGCAGGCCCCAATCGCTGAGCACCTTGACCGCCATCTCGACGCGCGCCTGAGCCACCGGCCCGGCAGGCGACACCAGCGCAACCGCATCCCCGACTCGAAGCCGTTGCGGGTGCAGTGTCGGTAAACCGCTGTGTTCTTGAGTGTGATGAAAATCCATTGCTATTCACCGCTCCCTGATTTGAAAAAAACAGTTAACCACAAATCGAACCGCCGTTTCTTGTCACCCAAAACCCAGGGCATGAACTCACCACCCTCGTTGAGGTATGCTCAGCAGCGTCCGATACAGCGCTAGATTGCTTAGGTAGCGCCCCTATTTCATCGACCCATAAAGAACGTTCATGAACATTAAAATCCCGGCTTCCATCATCGCGCTCGATCAAATTCTACCCCAGGAACCGTTGCTGATGATGGGCGCGGGCCCTGTACCGCTGCCGCACAAAGTGGCCTATGCGAACTCCATCGTCATCAATCACCTGGGCGATGTGATGAATCAGGTGATCGACCAGGTCAAGGACATGGGCGCCTACGTCTTTCAGACCGCGTCCAAGCATGTATTGGGTGTAGCCGGTCCCGGTTCAGCGGCAATGGAAATGGCGATCTGCAACCTGGTGACCCCGGGCAGCAAGGTGCTGTCGATCTGCAATGGCTACTTCAGCCGTCGTATGTCCGAGATGGCATCCCGTGTCGGCGGTGCAGTCACCATCATGGAGGTCCCGGACAATCAGGCGGCCGACCCCGATATCGTTGAGCAATACTTGAAGCAGGGTGATTTCCGCACGCTGACCATTGTCCAGGGTGAGACCTCGAATACCGTTTATAACCGCCATCTGGAAACGATTTCGCGACTGGCGCATTCCTACGACTGCGCAGTGATTGTCGACGCGGTTTGCACCTTGAGCACCATGCCGTTCGACATGGATGAGTGGCAAGTCGACGCAGTCATCACCGGCGGACAAAAAGGCTTGTCGTCCATTCCCGGCGTTTCGCTGCTGGCCTTTTCCGACTACGCCTGGGCGCGAATTGAAGCGCGCAAACAGCCGATTGCCCACTGGTGCCTCGACGCACTGCTGGCAGACAAGTTCTGGAACCAGCGCTCCTATCACTACACCGCACCGGTTTCCGGCATTCTGGCGCTGCATGAAGCGTTGCACCTGGTGTGCGAAGAAACCCTGCCGCGTCGATTCCACCGGCATGAGCTGTGCTCCAAAGCCCTGCAAAGAGGGATGGAAGCCATGGGACTGGAACTCCTGGTCCCGGAAGAAGTGCGCCTCAACTCGGTGATCGGCATCAACGTTCCCAAAGGCGTTTCCGCTGACCTGGTCAGAAGCCACATGACAGCCGTACACCGGGTCGAAATCTCCGGTTCGTTCGGCCTCAATATCGTGCGTATCGGCCAGATGGGTGAGCAAAGCCGCGTGCACAACCTGTTCCGCACCTTGCACGCCCTGGGGTCGAGCATGCGCCATGCCGGCGCTTCTCTGGACCTGCCAACCGGGATCTCCGAACTGGAACGGTATGTGTCTCGCGATACAGCCTCGGCCGCTGCCAGCTAAGGTCCCATCAAGGGCGCATGCGACACCAGGCACTTGGTGTCGTACCCTCCCGTCGTGAAAAAACCCGGGTGAAATGCGCCTGATCGGCGAAACCACAGTCCAGCGCGATGTGCGACAGACAATGCTGTCCGCTCGCCAGCATTTCTTTGGCCTTTTCTATACGCATCTGCAATAGCCAGGCATGGGGCGCCATGCCGGTGCTTTGCTTGAAGGCGCGGGAGAAATGGCTGCGTGACAACGCGCACGCCTCTGCGATGCGCGCCACTGACAACCCTTCAGACAGATGGTTGGCGATCAACTCCTTGGCACGACGCACCGATAGCCGTTCGGAGTACAGGTGCGGCGACACGAGATCAGGGACAGGCTCACTGCCTTGCTTAAGGGTCATGCCTGAGCCTCCAGTATTCACGGAAACCTGAGGGTAGCTGCTTGAACCGTGAGGGTGGGCTCAGGGGACGATCGGTAGCCTGACCATGCCCACTCAGCGCGTGAGCATGGTCAGCCCTGAAACAAGACGCTTCGGGCTTACTTCTTGGCCGCGTAGCTGTTCATCAAGTTGCGGTAGTTGGGCAGACGCTCGGACAGCAGATGACCCAGGCCTTCGATGTCATTGCGCCAGTCGCGATGCAGTTCGCAGGCCACCGAGAACCAGTTCATCAGTTGCGCGCCGGCCGCCGTCATTCGCTGCCAGGCCGCTTGCTGCACGGTTTCGTTGAACGTTCCCGACGCGTCGGTGACCACGAACACATCAAAGCCCTCGGCGATGGCTGACAAGGTCGGAAACGCCACGCAGACATCCGTCACCACCCCGGCAATGATCAGCTGCTTGCGTCCGGTGTCCTTGATGGCCTTGACGAAATCAGCGTTGTCCCAGGCATTGATCTGCCCGGGACGCGGAATATAGGGCGCGTCCGGGAACATCGCTTTAAGTTCCGGCACCAGCGGGCCGTTGGGGCCCTGCTCAAAACTGGTGGTCAGAATGGTCGGCAATTTGAAGAACCTGGCAATGTCGGCCAACGCCAATACGTTGTTCTTGAACTCGTTAGGGGAAAAATCCTGAACCAGTGAAATCAGGCCCGTCTGATGATCGACCATCAGGACAACGGCATCATCCTTGTCCAGGCGCTTGTAGGGGGTCACGTTGCTCATGGGGTTACTCCAGTGTGGCTTATCGATCAGCGCCGCAGCCAGCCACGGCACAGGGTTGTCACCTTTTCTTCATTCCATTTCAGCGCGCGGCGCGTTAGAACACGGCGACTCAAAACGCAAAGCATGAGCAGCCAAAAGCCCCCCAGAAGCCCTGGAAGTCACTGACCGGCGCCGACGACAGACGTGCCTGCTGGTGGCTGTGAACATGCACTGCACAAGGGCCGGCACACTGATGCACCTGAGCCAGTAGTGGTGATGCGGGACGCCAGTGACCCGGCACCTTGACCACCGGCGACCAGTCCGGCATCACCGGCAGGCTGGGCGGCGCCAACGTGCTGAAGTCGCCAACGGCATACACGACCTCGCCATTGACCACGGTCAGCACCGACTCGATCCACTTGATCGCCTCTTCGTCGACGCTGAAATAGTCCGCCGAAAGCGCCACCAGGTCCGCCAGTTGCCCGACCTTGATCTGGCCTTTCTGGCCCTGGTCAGCCGAAAACCAGGCGCTGCCATGGGTAAACAGTTCCAGCGCGATCTCCCGAGACAAACCTTGGGGGTGCAGCTCAAGCCCGCCCACGGTGCGCCCGCTGACCAGCCAGTACAGCGAAGTCCAGGGGTTGTAGCTCGACACCCGCGTGGCATCGGTGCCCGCACCTACCGGAATGCCTTCGCTAAGCATGCGCTGGATCGGCGGCGTGTTTTCGGCCGCCTTGGCACCGTAGCGGTCAACGAAGTACTCACCCTGAAAGGCCATGCGATCCTGAATCGCGATCCCGCCACCCAAGGCCCGCACGCGTTCAATATTTTTCGGAGTAATGGTTTCGGCATGGTCGAAAAACCAGGGCAAGCCATCAAAAGGAATGTCGCGATTGACCCGTTCAAAGACGTCGAGCATTCGCGAAATGGACTCGTTATAGGTGGCGTGCAGCCTAAACGGCCAGCGTTGCTCCACTAAATGCCGCACCACCGGCTCCAGATCCTGCTCCATCCCCACGGGCAGTTCTGGCCGTGGTTCGAGAAAGTCTTCGAAATCGGCGGCGCTGAACGCCAGCATCTCCCCTGCCCCGTTGTGCCGCAAAAAATCGTCACCCTGGCCGTAGTGCGAAGTGCTGGTCCAGTTCTTGAAATCGCTCAGTTCTTCTTTGGGCTTCTGGGTGAACAGGTTGTAAGCAATGCGCACCGTAAGCTGCCGGTCCTTGGCCAACTGCTGGATCACCGCATAGTCGTCAGGGTAATTCTGATAACCGCCGCCCGCATCAATAGCGCTGGTCACGCCCAATCGATTGAGTTCATGCATGAACTGGCGGGTCGAATTGACCTGATATTCAAGGGGCAGCCTGGGCCCCTTGGCCAAGGTCGAATACAGGATCATCGCGTTGGGCCGCGCCACCAGCATGCCCGTCGGTTCACCTTTGGCATCACGCATGATTTCCCCACCCGGCGGGTTCGGCGTATCACGGGTGTAACCCACCACCTGCAAGGCCGCGCGGTTGAGCAAGGCACGGTCGTACAAGTGCAGGACGAAAACCGGTGTGTCCGGCGCGGCCTTATTCAGCTCATCGAGAGTGGGCATACGTTTTTCGGCGAACTGGAATTCGGTCCAGCCACCCACCACGCGCACCCATTGCGGCGCGGGCGTGCGTTCGGCCTGGGTCTTGAGCATCCGCAGCGCGTCGACCAGCGACGGCACGCCTTCCCAACGCAGTTCCAGGTTGTAGTTCAGACCGCCCCGAATCAGGTGCAGGTGCGAGTCGTTCAGGCCGGGAATCACCGAGCGGCCTTTGAGGTCAATCACCTGAGTGCCTGTGCCGCGCAGGGCCATGGCCTGAGCCTCATCGCCCACCGCGACGAAGCGCCCGCCATGAATGGCCACCGCACTGGCCGTGGGCAGGTCGCGATCAACCGTGTGGAAATGGCCGTTGTACAGAATCAGATCAGCGTTCATTCGTGTCCCCCTCATCGTCAACATGGAAGGCCGTAGTGCTCATGGTTTGACCTCGCTTGACGGGTGCTTGGCATCGACGTCAGGAGGGTTTGAAGCAGCGCGCAACCAGGGCGCGAACATGCGCGTGGCCCACGGCATGAACAGGTAAACCACCAGCAGGACGATGCTCAGAGTGATCACCACGTTGCCGATCAGATAACTCAACAGGGCGTCCAGCGCCGGCAGCCTTCCCAGAATCGGCTTCCAGAACAAGGGCACCAGCATGCTCAGCGGCAGGATCACCAAAAACGTCACCGCGGCTTGCTTCCAGCGCGGCGGCGGGCTGGCAACATCAGCGGGTGTGAACCAGAACTCACTCTGTCGATTGATCTCAGTCTGATCGCCGTCAGCCAAGAGCGGGCTGACCTCCTCGATCAAACCGCGCCGCTCGCTGGAATCGAGCCAGCGTTGCAACGAGTCGGTGTCGCGAAAGCGCAGAACACAGGTGAACAGACGCAGGCCCGCGCCATGCCCGCGAATGATATCGACACCCAAATGGCCGTCGTAACGGCCCGCAATGCTGACTGTCCGGCGCAGCCAAGCTTCATATTGCGCTTCGGCGCCAGCTTTGATCCGATGGCGAACCACCAGCGTCACCACATCATCCGGGGCGGCGTTGGACATTGTGCATACCTCGTCGCTGTCGATTAGCAGGGCGAGGCTTCAATATGCGTCAGTCAGCGGTTTGAGAATTGAACGTTTGTGCTGTGGCGATTCAACTGAGTTTGTCCGTCGGCCCGCGCTCGTTACCCGGCTGAAAGCGAGTGACGCTTTTGCGCAACCATTGCAGGAAACCGTTCGGCCCTACATCCACGGGCTTGTGCTGAATCATCGTCGCCCGAGCCTGCGCGCGGAAGCGTACCAACCCCGCCAGAGCGCCGCGCAATTCACCGTGCTCATCCAGCCAGGGCTCAAGGTCTTTGCTTTCGATGCGATAGACCATGCAGTCGGTCATCGCGCTGAACCGCGCCAGGCTGACCGACTGGTCGACAATACCGGTTTCACCGATCAGTTCGCCCGGCCCCATGCGCCCAACCTCAAGCCAGCCATCGGGCCGCTCAACGGCCGCCGTCACTACCCCGGACTCAATGATCAACAGCGCATCGGGGACGACACCCTGAGCGAGAATCACCGCGCCGACAGGGTACGAGCGCAAGTGCATGTGGCGCTCGAGTTCGGCACGGTCTTCATCGCTGAGCATGCGCAACACCCCGACGGTGTTGAGCACCGCCGACTGCCGCGTCGCAGGCTTGATCTGATCCTGACGCAGGGTTTCGGACGCCGCCAACTGGCGATAAATCAAGTCATAGAGCTGATTACTCACCGCGCTGCGACGGTCCCTGGATTTGACGTAGCCGGTGATTTCATACTCCACGGAGCGCAGACCGGACGCCTTGATTACGGCCCCGGCTTTCGGTTTTGCCAGCAGTTCGCGGCAGCCCTGCAAGGCTTTCTCCAGCGAGTCCAGCACCAGGCTGGGGCGCAAGCGTACCGGTAACTCCACGGTCAGGGTCACGGAATGGAAGTGATCGGGACGGCTGAAATTGACGATCCGGGTCTTGGCCGCCATCGCGTTGGGAATCACCGCCATGCTGCCTTCGGACGTCAGCAGATGGGTTGAGCGCCAATCAATTTCGATTACCTTGCCTTCTATGTCGTCGACGCGAATCCAGTCATCGACCCGAAAGGGTTTGGTTGCGTTGAGCACGATCCCGGAAAATACGTCGCCCAGCGTGCTCTGCACAGCCAGACCGAGGATGATCGCCACCGCGCCCGACGTCGCCAGCAAGCCTTTGACTGGCAAATCGAGGATATACGCGGCAGCCGCGACGACGGCGACCAGAAAGATAATCGCGCCCATCAGGTCTTGCAGCAAATGCCCCTTGCCACCGATCCGGGGCTCCAGAATCACCACCGCCAATACGGTCAGGGTTCGCGCGCCATAAAGCCACCAGGCAATCGCAAGCACGGTCGCCAGCGTGTGCCGGGGTGGCAGGACCGCATCCGGCACCGGAAACAGAGGGCTTAACCCGGCATCCAGCAATGCCATGCTGAACAACAGAAACAGGCCCAGCCGCACCGCCATCTTCCAGCGAACATACCGTGGGTCAACCCACTGCCAAAGGGTCAGGTCGATAATGATCAGCACCAAGGCACTGACCAGTGGGTAGGCAAACCACATGAAATCCATCGACTCACTCCTGACACATAGACCACTACAGGAGGCGAGCTTAGCCGATCAGCGCGCGCAAGCGTGAGCGCGTACTACCAAGGATTGGTGGGTCCTAAATCGCGGTCACCCCACCGTCCACCGCCAACGCGTGGCCAGTGGTGAAGGCCGCGCCATCGCTGCACAGGTACAGCACAGCGCTGGCGATTTCTTCGACAGTGCCGACA
This sequence comes from Pseudomonas sp. ASL8, assembly GCF_056680355.1. NCBI lineage: Bacteria > Pseudomonadati > Pseudomonadota > Gammaproteobacteria > Pseudomonadales > Pseudomonadaceae > Pseudomonas > Pseudomonas sp. ASL8. The sequence continues at coordinate 5,447,881 of NZ_CM155278.1, forward strand.
CGACCGACCGGGTGCATGACGGCCACGTATTCGGCTTTTTTCGGGTCGGTTTCATAGGCGCGACGGTACATGTCGGTGTCGATCACTGCCGGGCAGACGGCGTTGACGCGGATTTTCTTCTTCGCGTACTCAATCGCGGCCGACTTGGTCAGGCCGATCACGGCATGCTTCGACGCACTGTAGATGCTCATCTTTGGCGCAGCGCCAAGGCCGGCCACTGACGCTGTGTTGACGATGGCCCCGCCGCCTTGGGCGAGCATCAGCGGCAATTGGTACTTCATGCACCACCAGACGCCTTTGACGTTGACGCCCATGATTGCATCGAACTCGGCTTCGCTGCCCTCGGCCAAGCGGCCCTTTTCGATCTCGATGCCGGCATTATTGAAGGCATAATCGACGCGGCCATACGTACTCACGGCCTGCTCCATCAACTGGCGCACTTCAGTTTCCTTCGTGACATTGCAGCGCACAAACACTGCATCGCCGCCCGCGGCACGAATCAATTCAACCGTGCCTTCCCCGCCCTCACTGTCCAGGTCTGCCACCACCACTTTCAAGCCCTGCTCAGCGAAGGCCAATGCGGTCGCGCGACCAATGCCCGCAGCAGCGCCCGTGACCAAGGCCACCTGACCGGAAAAAGTCATGCTCATGTAATTGTCCTCTGACGGTTGAATAGTGACGCAGTCTAGCCATCCCCCGCAGGCGCACGTCAGCACTATCAGAGACCCGGTTATGCACGTATGCGCCAGAGTGATTAAGCCAGCGAGGGCTCATCACCCAACTGGATCAGCCTGCATTCGCCAGACAGACAAACCTTGCCGGAACGGCGGTCAACGACTATCACGTAGGCGTGTTCTCTCTCCTTCCTGTCTAAAAGAGTGCCTGCCATGACTGCCCAGACCAACCGCCAATTCCTGCTCGCCAAGCGCCCTTCCGGGGCCGCGAGTCGCGACGACTTTACCTTCCAGCAAGTGCCTGTCGGCGAAGTGGCGGCAGGTCAGGTTCTGGTCAAGAACGAATACCTGTCGCTGGACCCGGCCATGCGCGGCTGGATGAATGAAGGCAAGTCCTACATTGCACCCGTCAATCTGGGTGACGTGATGCGCGCGCTGGGCGTAGGCAAAGTGATCGCTTCACAGGCCCCTGAATTTGCCGTCGGTGATTACGTGCAGGGCGCGCTGGGGGTGCAGGACTATTTTCTCGGTGAGCCCAAGGGGTTCTACAAAATAGACCCGAAACTGGCACCACTGCCGCGTTATCTGTCCGCGCTGGGCATGACCGGCATGACCGCTTATTTCGCCCTGCTGGACGTAGGCGCGCCGAAAGCCGGTGAGACCGTGGTGATTTCCGGGGCCGCAGGTGCGGTGGGCAGCGTTGCAGGACAAATTGCCAAAATCAAAGGCTGCCGCGTAATCGGCATCGCCGGGGGCAAAGAAAAATGCCAGTCGCTGATTGATGAACTGGGTTTCGACGGCGCCATCGACTACAAGAATGAAGACGTCAACGCGGGCCTCAAACGTGAATGCCCGAAAGGCGTCGACGTGTATTTCGACAACGTCGGTGGCGATATCCTCGACGCCGTTCTTTCCCGCCTGGCGCCCAAAGCACGGGTGATCATCTGCGGTGCCATCAGCCAGTACAACAACAAGGAAGCGGTCAAAGGCCCGACCAACTACCTGTCATTGCTGGTTAACCGTGCGCGCATGGAAGGCTTCGTGGTCATGGACTACGCCCCCAAATTCGCCGCAGCCGGTCAGGAAATCGCCGGCTGGCTCGCTTCAGGCAAACTCAAAAGCAAGGAAGACATCGTCGAGGGTCTGGAAACGTTCCCCGAAACCCTGATGAAGCTGTTCAAGGGTGAAAACTTCGGAAAACTGGTGTTGAAGGTGTGATCGGAGGCGCCTGAACAGACGCCTCGCGAATAGCTTTTACGCCAACTCAGCCACGACCGCCGCCAGCGCTTTTGCCGGGTCGGCGGCCTGGCTGATGGGACGGCCGATGACCAGGTAGTCAGAGCCGGCGTCCAGCGCCTGACGCGGGGTCAGGATGCGGCGTTGGTCATCCTGGGCGCTGCCTGCCGGACGAATGCCGGGCGTGACCAGTTGCAAAGAAGGATGGGCAGTTTTCAGGGCTCGGGCTTCGAGTGCCGAGCACACCAGACCGTCCATACCGGCTTTTTCCGCCAACGCGGCCAGACGCAGCACCTGCACCTGCGGTTCGACGTCCAGACCAATAGCCGCGAGATCTTCACGTTCCATGCTGGTCAGCACAGTGACCCCAATCAGCAACGGTTTTGGCCCGCTGCGCTGATCAAGCACTTCACGGCAGGCCGCCATCATGCGCAAACCACCGGAACAATGGACATTGACCATCCACACGCCCATTTCCGCAGCGGCCTTCACTGCCATCGCCGTGGTGTTGGGGATGTCGTGAAATTTCAGGTCGAGAAACACCTCGAAGCCCTTGTTACGCAGGGTTTCGACGATGTCCGACGCACAACTGGTGAACAGTTCTTTACCGACTTTGACCCGGCACAGCTTCGGGTCCAACTGATCGGCCAGTTTCAACGCGGCGTCACGGTTAGGGAAATCCAGGGCGACGATGATAGGAGTCTGGCAGGCGGACATGAGTAGGCTCTCAGGCAAGTCGAAATCGGCGCGCATTGTAGCCGAACCGGTCGATTTTCGGGACCCGGTGATCGGTAATAGATATTTCCTGCTCACCAGCCAACTGCGCGCCGATGCGTCAGCCGATGCAATGTTGACCGGTCTATAAGTCGCTGACAACGCGCATGCCGCTAACAAACCGGGCACAGGGCGCCTAGAATTGAACCACTGGCAATATAGATTGCTCAAAGTGATATCACTTCAAGGAGAGCCCTATGCCCTGGTATGCCTGGTTAATTCTGATCGTTGCCATTGGCTCGATCGTCGGTGGTCTGTTGATGCTGCGCGATACCGCTACAAAGGTTGATTTGACCGATGAGCAGCTCAAGCGCGTTCATGAACGCAACGCCGAGATGGATGCCAAAGACGCGAAGGATCGTTGACCCACGTGACCGTTTTCGCAGGCTTGCCTGCGAAAACAACGCTCTACCCATCTGATAGCGGGATTAATGCATTCCGTCCGCAGCGATTGAGTGATTGTTTTGTAGCGATGTGACCGCGATTCGGTACGGCTGGAAGATCTTGAACATCTGCCCGTTATCACGAAGCTGCTGCAATAACTGGCTGAACTGCTCCCCCGTAATAGGCGCCTGCGGACGCAGCAAGGCGTAATGCCGATAAACCTGATCGACCCGCTCGGACACCAAAAACTGGCGGGCCTTATCATGATTACGCGCCATGAAATCGCTCAGGTACGAGCGCGTCACCAGGGCAATGTCAGCCCGTTCGCGCAGCACCATCAGCAAGTTGCTGTCATGGGAGTACGTCAGCGTCGCGTTGTAGTGTTCGGCCAGGAATTTGGGGTCGGCGTTGAAGCGGGCAAACGCATAGTGATAGCCGCTAAACAAGGCCAGGCGCTTGCCCTGCAAGTCATCGAAGTAGTTTTGTGTGCGCCCTTCTTCACGCTTGGCGACGAAGATTTCAGCGTCTTCAAGGCCCATATCGACATTGACGTGCGCAATACTCTTCCAGCCCCAATCCGGATTTTCGAAGATAGCCATGTCGATCCGGCCGTCCTGAAAATCACGAAAGCGCCGCGGAATGGACGTCGGCACGAGCAAAAACTGAAAGTCGCTTTGCGCTGCATTCAAGGCAATGACCAACTGCGGCAACAAACCGGTGTCTTCGCCTTTTTCGGGGCGAACAGTGTAAGGCGGAAAATGCGCCGCACCGATACGGACCTGCTGTACGGCACACGCCTCGCTGGCCCATAACGTACTGATAGCCAAAAACAAAGTTCGGTAAGCCGTCCGCGAAGGCGAAGACATCAACACGGCACACCTCAGGTAACTGGATGTGGATAAGCTATGCGTTTTCGGCCTGTTAGACAATGTCAAAGTGCTTTCAAATCGCACTCGCTGGCAGGTTTCACCGTTATTTTAAAACCATGATCAGTGCTTCATCCGCCAACTGATCAAGAGTCATGCTGCCTTCAGCGCGAAACCAGGTGGTGGTCCACGACAAGGCGCCCGTTAGAAAGCGCCGCGTGATAAACACATCGCCCTTGATATAACCGACCTCTTTCGCCTCTCCCAGTACTTGCAGCCAGAGCTGCTCGTAGAGGTCGCGCAAGGCCAGCACGTGAACCTGCCCTTCTTCCGACAACGATCGCCACTCGTAGACCAGTACTGCCATGGCCTCGCCACTGCCCCCCATAATCGATTGCAGCTCACAGCGAATCAGCGCTAGCACCCGCTGGCGCACAGTGCCCGCGTCGGCGAGCGCCGCATGCATCAAGGCGGTGTTATAGCGGATGGTCTCTTCCATCACTGAGCGCAGGATTTCGTCCTTGCTTTTGAAGTGATGAAAAATACTTCCGGACTGAATGCCTACAGCGCCAGCCAAGTCCCGCACGGTGGTGCGTTCATAGCCTTTGTTGCGAAACAGGTGAGCGGCCACCTGCAGCAGTTTGCCACGGGCGCTATCGGGATCGGTGATGTGCCCACCGTCCACCAACTCGCGCATCACCTTCAAGGCTTTTTGCTCGTCCACGGTGAGGTTCCTCTTGGAAGTTGGCATATGGCGCGCGCAATTTATGCCTGTGCGGCACACCAAGCAAGCGCTCGGGTGCCACGTAAAGCAATTATTTTAAGTTGGGGCTTTCAAAACCAAGCGCTTGCTTGGTAGTCTCTGATGCACAGTCAATCGTCTACGAGGTCTGTCATGTCCAAAACCGTGCGTATCGGTTGCGCCAGCGCCTTCTGGGGGGATACCTGCACGGCGGCCGCGCAGCTGGTGGATGGCGGCAGACTGGACTATCTGGTGTTCGACTACCTGGCCGAGATCACCATGTCGCTGCTGGCCGGGGCCCGGATGAAAAATCCGGACGCGGGTTTCGCCACCGACTTCATCGAAGTGCTCGCCCCGCTTCTGCCAAAGATCGCCGAGCAAAAGATCAGGATCATCAGCAACGCGGGCGGGGTCAATCCCCTTGCCTGTGCAGCAGCCTTGCACGCAGCCTGCCTGCGCGCGGGGGTCAACCTGAAGATCGCTGTCCTGCTCGGCGATGATCTGCAGCCGCAGTTCAAGCACTTGAGCGGCGCGGGCGTTCACGAAATGTTCACTGGCGCGCCCCTGCCGCCGATGTGCGTGTCCATCAATGCGTATCTCGGTGCACCTGGCATTGTCGAAGCGCTGCGACTGGGCGCTGATATCGTCATCACCGGCAGAGTGGTCGACAGCGCAGTGGTCAGTGCAGCGCTGGTCCATGAGTTCGGCTGGTCCTGGCAGGATCATGACAAACTGGCCCACGCCGCCCTCGCCGGCCACATCATCGAGTGTGGCGCGCAGTGCACTGGCGGCAACTTCACTGACTGGCAGGACGTGCCGGACTACGAACATATCGGCTTCCCGATCATTGAAGTCAGCGCTGACAGTCACTTCATCGTCAGTAAACCCGCCGGCTCCGGGGGGTTGATCTCACCGCTGAGTGTCGGTGAACAGTTGCTCTACGAAATCGGCGACCCACGGGCCTACCTGCTGCCTGATGTGGTGTGCGACTTCACCCACGTCCGACTCAAGCAAGTGGGCGACAACCGGGTCAGCGTCGAGGGCGCTCGCGGCTTGGCGCCCAGCGGCCAATACAAGGTTTGCGCGACGTACCCGGACGGTTTCCGCTGCACGGCCAGTTGCTTGATCGCCGGAATCGATGCGGTAAAAAAAGCCGAGCGCGTCGGCCAGGCAATTATCAACAAAACCAATGAGCTGTTCAGCCAACGCGGCTGGCCACCCTATAGCGAAGTGAACATCGAACTGCTGGGCAGCGAAGCCACCTATGGCCCCCACGGCCAACGGCACGACACTCGCGAAGTGGTGATCAAACTGGCGGTGCGTCACCCCGAAAAACAAGCATTGATCCTGTTCTCCCGCGAGATCGCGCAGGCCGCCACAGGCATGGCGCCGGGGCTCACGGGCATCGTTGGCGGCCGGCCCACGGTGTACCCGGTCATTCGCCTGTTCTCATTCCTGATCGACAAGTCCGCCTGCCGCCTGGAAATCGACATCGATGGCCAGCGCAGTCCTTTCGAGCTGCCGCCCCAGCAGAGGTTCGACCCAAGCGCACTGCCCCTGGACCTGCAACCGCCGCAACCTCATGGCCGTGCCGATGCCAGCGTGCCCTTGGTAAAACTGGCGGTAGCGCGCTCCGGTGACAAAGGCAACCACAGCAATATCGGGGTCATGGCGCGACGCCCTGAGTACCTGCCGTGGATCGCCGAAACCCTGAGCAGCGCGGTGGTCGTGGACTGGATGAGCCATGTCCTCGACCCGATTCATGGTCGGGTCGAGCGCTGGTATCTCCCCGGCAGCCACAGCCTGAATTTCCTCCTGGAAAACGCCCTCGGCGGTGGCGGAGTCGCCAGCCTGCGTATCGACCCGCAGGGCAAAGCGTTCGCTCAGCAACTGCTGGAAATCCAGATCCCGGTGCCGCAAAGCATTGCCGATCAGGTCGATGGCCAGCAATTTCCGGAAAGCGATCCGGACACTCAATAAGAAGGGGTGATGCATGGCATACGATTCGGTCTTCAGACCCGACCTGTTCCGCGGCCAGACCCATGTGGTCACCGGTGGCGGCAGCGGTATCGGCCGTTGCACCGCCCACGAGTTGGCAGCCCTTGGCGCCCATGTGGTGTTGGTCGGGCGCAAGCAGGCGAAACTCGAGCAGGTGAGCGCCGAGATCAGCGAAGACGGCGGTCAGGTCAGCTGGCAGGTGTGCGACATCCGCGAAGAAGATCGGGTCAAGGCGCTGGTCACCCAGGTGATTGCCGAGCGCGGGCCGATTCATGGGCTGGTCAACAACGCCGGCGGCCAATACCCCGCCCCACTGGCCTCAATCAATCAGAAGGGTTTCGAAACCGTGATGCGCACCAATCTGGTCGGTGGTTTCCTGATGGCGCGCGAGGTATTCAATCAATCCATGAGCCGGCACGGTGGCGCCATCGTCAACATGCTCGCCGACATGTGGGGCGGAATGCCCGGCATGGGCCATTCCGGTGCCGCCCGTTCAGGCATGGAAAACCTCACCAAAACCGCTGCGGTTGAATGGGCCTATGCCGGAGTACGCGTCAACGCAGTGGCACCGGGATGGATAGCCTCCAGCGGCATGGATACGTATGAAGGTGCGTTCAAGGCAGTGATTCCCACCTTGCGCGAGCATGTACCGCTCAAGCGTATTGGCACCGAATCCGAGGTCAGCGCGGCGATTGTGTTTCTGCTCAGTCCCGGGGCGGCGTTCATCAGCGGCAGCACCCTGCGCATTGATGGTGCCGCCAGCCTTGGCAGTCGCGCCTGGCCATTGCACAAGGCGCAGAACAGCACGTCGTATAACGGCTTTCATCGCGCCTGTCTGCCCGATGTCTTGAAGGACAAGGAGTAGCGCATGCCGGTGATTGAATCGCAGCTCGATTGCCACAGCACGAGCTTTGCGCAGAACCGCGAGGCCATGCTGGCGAGTATCGCGCAGGTGCGCCAGCTTGAACGGGTGCTGTTGGACAAAGCCCTTGAGGCCAAGCCCAAATTCGACAAACGCGGCCAGCTGTTGCCCCGCGAGCGCCTGAACCTGTTGCTCGACCCCGGCGCGCCGTTTCTCGAACTGGCGTCACTGGCCGGCTACAAACTGCATGACGACAAGGACGGCAGCCAGGCCGGTGGCGGGCTGATTGCCGGCATCGGTTATGTGTCCGGGGTGCGTGTGCTGGTGGTCGCCAATAACAGCGCTATCCGGGGAGGCACGATTTCCCCCAGCGGTCTGAAAAAATCCCTGCGCCTGCAACAAATCGCCATGGAAAACAAACTGCCAGTGGTGACCCTGGCCGAAAGCGGCGGCGCCAACCTCAACTACGCGGCGGAGATTTTCGTCGAGGGCGCGCGAGGGTTTGCCAATCAGGCGCGGATGTCGGCCATGGGCTTGCCGCAAATCACCGTGGTGCATGGTTCCTCCACGGCTGGCGGCGCTTATCAGCCGGGACTGTCGGATTACGTGGTGGTGGTGCGCGGCAAGGCAAAACTGTTTCTCGCCGGTCCGCCGTTGCTCAAGGCGGCGACCGGTGAAATTGCGACCGATGAAGCGCTGGGTGGCGCAGAGATGCATGCGCAAATTGCCGGTACCGCAGAGTATCTGGCGGAAAACGACGCCGATGGGTTGCGCATCGTGCGCGAAATCATCGCCTTGTTGCCGTGGAATGCCCAGTTGCCAATGCGCGCACGTCCGGCTTACCAAGCACCGCGCTACCCCATCGACGAGTTGCTCGGGCTGATCCCCCACGATCCGAAAAAGCCCTACGACGTGCGTGAAATCATTGCCCGCCTGGCCGATGGTTCGGTGTTCCTCGAATTCAAAGGCGAATACGACCAGCAAACCGTCTGCGGCCATTTGCAGATTGAAGGCCAGCCCTGCGGATTTATCGGCAACAACGGGCCGATCACGCCCAAAGGCGCGAGCAAGGCCGCGCAATTCATTCAGCTGTGCGACCAAAGCCAGACGCCGCTACTGTTCTTCCACAACACCACCGGTTTCATGGTCGGTACCGAGTCCGAACAACACGGTGTGATCAAGCATGGGGCGAAGATGATTCAGGCGGTGGCCAATGCCAGGGTGCCGAAACTGACCATTGTGGTCGGTGGTTCCTACGGCGCGGGCAACTACGCTATGTGCGGCCGAGGTCTGGACCCGCGCTTCATCTTTGCCTGGCCCAACAGCCGAACCGCAGTGATGGGCGGCGCCCAGGCCGGCAAGGTGTTGCGCATCGTCACCGAGGCCAAACACATCAAAGCCGGACTCGACCCGGACCCGAAGATGCTCGACATGCTGGAACAGGTGACCGCACAGAAGCTCGACAGTCAGTCCGGGGCGCTGTACGGCACGGCCAGCCTGTGGGATGACGGCCTGATCGACCCTCGCGATACCCGAACCTTGCTCGGTTATCTGCTGGATATTTGTCAGGAAGCGGCGGTGAGACCGCTGCAACCGAATAGCTTCGGCGTGGCGCGATTTTAATGTTGAACCCGTAGGCGATTTCCAAAGGAGAACAATAAAAATGATCTTCACCCAGGAACACGAAGCACTGCGGCGTACCGTGCGTAATTTTGTCGACAAGGAGATCAATCCGCACGTCGACGAATGGGAAAAAGCGGGCCGTTTCCCGATCCATGAGCTGTTCAAGAAAGCCGGCCAACTGGGTCTGTTGGGCATTTCAAAACCCGAACAGTTTGGTGGCATGGGCCTGGATTACAGCTACTCCATCGTCGCCGCCGAAGAGTTTGGCACCATCCACTGCGGCGGCATCCCGATGTCCATCGGCGTGCAGACCGACATGTGCACCCCCGCGCTGGCGCGCTTTGGCTCCGATGAGTTGCGCGAAGAATTCCTGCGCCCGGCCATCACCGGCGAACAGGTCGGCTGTATTGGCGTATCCGAAGTCGGCGCTGGTTCCGATGTCGCGGGGCTCAAGACCTGTGCGAAAAAAGACGGCACCGACTACGTGATCAATGGCAGCAAAATGTGGATCACCAACGCTCCGAGCGCCGACTTCATTTGCTTGCTGGCCAACACTTCGGACGACAAAGCCCATGTGAATAAATCGCTGATCATGGTGCCTATGAACAGCCCCGGCATCAGCCTCAGCCCACACCTGGACAAGCTCGGCATGCGCAGCTCGGAAACCGCCCAGGTGTTTTTCGATAACGTACGCGTCCCCCAACGCAATCGCATCGGCCACGAAGGCGCAGGGTTCATGATGCAGATGCTGCAGTTCCAGGAAGAGCGTCTGTTCGGTGCCGCCAACATGATCAAGGGCCTGGAGTACTGCATCGACAGCACCATCGAGTACTGCCGCGAGCGCAAAACCTTCGGCAACGCGCTGATCGACAATCAGGTGATCCACTTCCGCCTGGCCGAACTTCAAACCGAAATCGAATGCCTGCGGGCCCTGGTCTATCAGGCGACCGAGCAGTACGTGAAGGGCCGCGATGTGACCAAACTGGCATCAATGGCCAAACTCAAGGCCGGACGACTGGGCCGCGAAGTCAGCGACAGTTGCCTGCAATATTGGGGCGGCATGGGCTTTATGTGGGACAACCCGGTTTCCCGCGCTTATCGCGATGTGCGCCTGGTATCGATTGGCGGCGGCGCCGACGAAATCATGCTCGGGATTATCTGCAAACTGATGAGCATCCTGCCCGGTAAAAAAGCATGAGCCTGTTGCCCACGTGCCACACCCTGCTGCTGAACAGCCACGGCGGCGTGCTGCACATCACCCTTAATCGGCCTGAAAGCCGCAACGCCATGAGCCTGCACATGGTCGGCGAACTGCGCGCTGTGCTGGCCGGGGTGCGCGAAGACCCACAGGTGCGGGCGCTGGTGCTGTGCGGTGCCGGCGGGCACTTCTGCGCCGGTGGCGACATCAAGGACATGGCCAACGCCCGAGGCCAGGGCGCCGAGGTTTACAAGGATTTGAACCGCGCATTTGGCGCGCTGCTGGAAGAAGTGGAAAAAGCCCCGCAGGTGGTGGTCGCGGTGCTGGAAGGCGCGGTGCTGGGTGGCGGCCTTGGCCTGGCCTGCGTCAGCGACGTCGCCATTGCCCATCATCAGGCGCAATTCGGTCTGCCAGAAACCAGCCTCGGTCTGATCCCGGCGCAAATCGCCCCGTTCGTGGTCAAGCGCATCGGCCTGACTCAGACCCGGCGCCTGGCGCTGACCGCCGCGCGCTTTGATGGCGAAGAAGCCGGACGCCTGGGGCTGGTGCACTTTGTCGAACGCGACGCGCAAGCCATGGCCGAACGCTTGAGCGATGTGTTGGAGCAGGTCTTGCGCTGTGCACCCGGTGCGAATGCCGCCACCAAAGCCTTGTTGCTGGCCACCGCTGATGTGCCGCTCGGCTCCCTGCTGGATCAGGCGGCTGAAGCGTTCAGCACTGCAATCGTCAGCACCGAAGGTGTGGAAGGCACGCTGGCTTTCATGCAAAAACGCGAACCCGCGTGGGCGAAAAGCAGCTTCTAGACACCCGGAAAAAGGACGCCACGAATGCCAGCCTTCAACAAAATCCTCATCGCCAACCGCGGCGAAATTGCCTGCCGTGTTCTGCACACCGCACACCGTCTGGGCTATCGCAGCGTGGCAGTGTTCAGCGAAGCGGATGCGCACGCACGCCACGTGCAGTTGGCAGATGAAGCGGTGTGCATCGGCCCGGCGCACGTGCAGCAGTCGTACCTGAACATCGAAGCGATCATCGACGCCGCCAGACGCACGGGTGCCGATGCGATTCATCCCGGTTATGGTTTTTTGTCGGAGAACGCTGATTTTGCCCTGGCCTGCGCGGCGGCGGGTCTGGTCTTCATCGGCCCCAGCGTGGAAGCAATCACGCTGATGGGCAGCAAACGCCTGTCCAAACTGGCGATGATCGAGGCTGGCGTGCCATGCATCGCGGGCTATCAAGGCGCCGCGCAGGACGATGCCAGCCTCGGCCGCGAAGCTGAACGGATTGGCTACCCACTGATGATCAAGGCCAGTGCCGGTGGTGGTGGCCGGGGCATGCGCCTGGTGGAAAAAGCCGAACACCTGCTCGAACACCTGCGCACCGCACGGTCGGAAGCGCACAACGCTTTCGGCTCCAGCGAACTGATTCTCGAACAGGCGCTGATCAGACCGCGTCACGTGGAAATGCAGATCTTCGGCGACAGCCACGGCAATCTGGTTCACCTCGGCGAACGTGACTGCTCGGTGCAACGTCGGCATCAGAAGATCATCGAAGAAGCGCCTTGCCCGATCATGACCCCGGAGCTGCGTGCCGCCATGGGCGCAGCGGCGTTACAGGCCGCCAGCGCAGTGCATTACGTCGGCGCGGGCACTGTGGAGTTTTTGCTTGATCAACGTGGGCGGTTCTATTTTCTGGAAATGAACACGCGCTTGCAGGTCGAACACCCGGTGACCGAAATGGTCACCGGCCAGGATCTGGTGGCCTGGCAGATTCAAGTGGCGGCAGGCGATCCTTTACCGCTGCGTCAGGAGCAGATTCAACCCCAGGGTCACGCGATGGAAGTGCGGCTTTACGCCGAGGACCCGGCGCAGGGGTTCATGCCCCAGACCGGGCAGATCGTGCACTGGCAACCCGCGCAGGGTGACGGTGTGCGGGTCGATCATGGGGTACTGGAAGGTCAGCACATCAGCCCGTTCTATGACCCGATGCTGGGCAAAATCATCGCCCACGGCGCCACACGTGAAGAGGCCCGACGCAAGCTGTTGCGAGCGGTGGAAGATTGCGTGCTGTTGGGCATCAACAGCAACCAACAACTGCTGGCCACTTTGCTGCAACACCCGCAGTTCGTCGCGGGCGCTGTCAGCACCGGGTTTATCGGCGATCACTTCACCGACGCCCCTTGCCTGCACCCTCATTCGCCCACCGCCATTGAACTGGCGGTGGCCGCGGCCTTGTTTTATCTCGCTTCGGCCAAGACACATCCCGCCCAGCGTGCAGGCTGGCGCAACAACGCCACGGGCCCGTCACACTATCAATTGGGACACGGCGAACACACATTCGCCGTGGCGCTAAGTCAGAACGGTGAGCGCCTGGACGTGCGGGTGGCGGAAACGCTGATCAGCCTGCACGTGCTGGATACCGACGGCCGCCGGGCGAATATCGAGATTGACGGTGTGCGTCGTCGGCATGCCTATCATCTGGACGCCGACACGCTCTGGCTGCACAGCAACTCAGGCAATCTACACGTACTCGACCTGACCCACGCCCTTGTCAAAAGCCAGATCAACGTTCACTCAGGCACCCTGAAAGCCCCCATGGACGGAGCGATTGTCGATGTACTGGTCAGCGAAGGGACGACCGTCAGCCAGGGCCAATTGTTACTGGTGCTCGAAGCCATGAAGATGGAACACCCGCTCAAAGCCGGAATCGACGGGATTATTCGTCGCCTGCACGTGACTCAAGGTGATCAGGTAAAAAACCGCCAGGTATTGCTGGAGGTTGCGCCATTGGACGTAGCAGGCTGATTGTGTCTACGCTCAACTCACCTTAGCGCTTTTTGATCGGAGTTTGATATGCCGCACTGGCTGGTGATTGATCTGGAAGCCACAACAGAGGACGGCGGCTGGCCATTGGCCGAGATGGAGATCATTGAGATCGGTGTGAGCCTGGTCAACCAGGACGGCCGCGAGCTGGATCACTTCGAGCGTTTCGTGCGACCTTTACGCCGCCCGCAGTTGACCCGCTTTTGCCGGGAGCTGACGCACATCAGCCAGGTCAATATCGACAACGCCGCGCCATTGACCAGCGTCTGGCCGCAGTTCGAACGCTGGCTAAGCCATCACCTGCCACGCCTGGAAGGGTGGGCCAGCTGGGGCGAGTACGATCGACGGCAACTGGAGCAGGAATGGCAGCAGCAACAGCTGACCAGCGCCTTGAGCACCCTGCCCCACATCAACCTCAAACAACGTTTTATCGAGGCCCGCAAACTGCAACGCCCACTGGGCTTGAACGGCGCGTTACAACTGGCTGGCATGCAATTCAACGGGCAGCAGCACCGGGCGCTGGTGGACGCACGCAATACAGCACGACTCCTGCCACTGATACTTCCCACGTGATGAATAGCCTGCCGACGTGACGCCTTTTTTAAAGCGGATGACGGCCTTTTATACGTTCGGCATACTGAGCGATCTTTTGTAACCCTTATCTTCGAGGAATCGCCCATGTTTAAAGTCAACGAATACTTCGACGGCACTGTGAAATCGATTGCGTTCCGTCAGGCGGAAGGCGATGCCACGATCGGCGTCATGGCGGCGGGCAAATACGAGTTCGGTACCAGCAAGCGTGAAATCATGCACGTCATCTCCGGCGCCTTGAAAGTCAAACTGCCGGACAGCGACGTGTGGGAAACCTTCACGTCCGGCAGCCAGTTCAATGTACCGGCCAACAGCAAATTCAATCTGGAAGTGCTTGAAGACAGCGCTTACCTGTGTGAATACCGCTGAGTCACGCGTGATCGAGTGACGCTACGCGTCACCTTTTCAAACCACCGCCTCCTGATGCGCATTGAACTGCAACGCCGCCAGCCGTGCATACAGCGGGTTGCTGGCGATCAGTTGGTGGTGGGTGCCGACCGCAATCAAACGCCCCTGATCGATCACTGCAATACGGTCGGCGTTTTGTACCGTGGCCAGGCGGTGGGCAATCACCAGCGTCGTGCGGCCTTTCATCAGACTCGGCAGGGCTTGCTGAATCAGGTGTTCGCTCTGGGCATCCAGCGCGCTGGTTGCCTCATCCAGCAACAGAATCGGCGCATCGACCAACAACGCTCGGGCAATCGCCAGACGTTGACGTTGGCCGCCAGACAGCCCAAGCCCGCCATCGCCCAGATGGGTCTGATAGCCTTCGGGCATCTGCAAAATGAACTCATGAGCGTGGGCAATCCTCGCGGCGGCCTGAACGTGCTCGTCGGTTGCGTCGGGATTGCCGTAGCGGATGTTCTCTTCGACACTGCCAAAAAACAGCGCGGGCGTTTGCGAAACCATGGCAAAACAGCGTCGCAAGTCCAGTGGATCAAGCTGGGTAATCGGCAACCCTTCGACCAGAATACGTCCGGTTTGCGGGTCGTAAAAACGCAGCAGCAGATCGAACAATGTCGACTTTCCCGCACCCGAAGGCCCCACCAGTGCCAGGGTTTCGCCTGGCTCGATACTCAGGCTAAAACCATCGATCGCATTACGCTCGGGCCGTGACGGGTACGCAAAACTCACGTCTTCCAGGGTCAGGCGCCCACTGACCCGTTCCGGCAGATGCAGCAGATCACTGACCGGCGGCTCGATCTCACTGGGGGCCTGCAGCAGCTCGGCAATCCGCTCAGCCGCACCCGCCGCGCGCTGTAATTCGCCAATGACTTCACTCAGGGTGCCAAAGGCGCTGCCGACGATCAGGCTATAAAAGACGAACGCAGCCAGTTCTCCCCCTGAAATACGCCCGGCAATCACGTCCATACCGCCCACCCAGAGCATCACCCCCACGGCGCCCAATACCAGAACGATGACCAGGGTGATCAGCCATGAACGCTGCAAAATGCGTTTGCGCGCGGTGTCGAACGCCTCTTCCGCAGTCACCGCGAAGCGTTGTTTGTCCTGCTGCTGATGGTTGTAGGCCTGCACGGTTTTGATCTGGCCCAACGCTTCGGCGACATAACTGCCGACATCGGCAATCCGGTCCTGGCTCAAGCGCGACAAACTGCGCACCCGACGGCCGAAAATCAGAATCGGTGCGACCACCAGCGGCAGGGCCACGACCACGATACTGGTGAGCTTGGGGTTGGTGAAAAACAACAGGACAATGCCGCCGATGACCATCAGCAGGTTGCGCAGGAACATCGATAACGACGAACCAATCACCGACTGCAATAACGTGGTGTCGGCGGTCAGCCGCGACTGAATTTCCGAGCTACGGTTGTTTTCATAAAAGCCTGGGTGCAGGTTGATCAGGTGATTGAACACCTGCTTGCGGATATCGGCCACCACCCGCTCGCCAATCCATGACACCAGATAAAAACGGGCAAAGGTGCCAACCGCGAGCCCCACCACCAGCAGCAGAAAGAACTCGATCGAACGGTTGAGCAACTGCGGCGACTGGGTCATGAATCCCTGATCCACCAACAGGCGAATGCCTTGGCCCATGGACAAGGTGATACCGGCAGTCACGATCAAGGCCAGCAAAGCGCCAAGCGACTGCCAGCGATACGGCGCGATAAAACGCACGGCCAGACGAATGGCATTGCGCTGGCGACTGGAAAACACTGAAACCATGGAGGTGACCTGCCTGCCGAAAAGACTTGAGTCAGAGAGCCTACACCTGCGGCGCGGGCGAATCCCTCGATAACGTTGCCTGCGCTGAAATGAGCCTGGGCAGTCACGCCGGGTCAACGTTGATATGTCGTTGCTCTATAAGGGTTAGACAGTTTTGGTCTAACGCACTGCTGGCAGTTTTTAATCATTTCTGCTGGACTTGGGCTGCCGTTTGAATGCGCTGAAGGAATGTCACAGCGCGGTCATCAAGCGGGTTTACTTTGAAGCGCACAACCTGATGAGGAGACAGGCCATGAGCTTGCAAAACAGCACCAATCACGTACCGGTCGTTCGAGCCACCCCGACCTTGCCTGTCGGGGGCGCCATTCTTGACAAGGATGGACGCGAGATACTGATCACCGAAGAGATGGTTCAGGTCGCGTGTCAAGAATGCGACAAACATTGGGTCAAACCCGTAAAACAAGATTGATGCTGCACAGTTTTTTAAACCCGGCCTTGATGCCGGGTTTTTTCTGCCTGCGATATAGGTATCTCCGCAGGGTGTGTGATTTAAACCAGCACCGCACCCAACGCTGTCACGATCCGCTGCAATTGCGCCGACTCACCCTGGATATTCACGGCCAGCCCTTCGATTTCACGGCGAGCAGGGTAGTGTTTGCGTAACGCATCAAACGCCAGGCGGCGACTGTTTGTATCGCCGATCAGGCTGCGGCGAAAGTCTGCGTCGTCGCGGCGCAGGTCATAGACCCCACGACACAGCATGGCCAGCGCCCAGGCTGGATCGCTGTTGGCATTCAGGCTGACCTGCGCCAGCCAGGGTTTTGGCAACAGGTCGTCCAGGCTAATCCGTGGTGTTTGCCCCAGGTATGCGCAAAACGCCTGATAGATCTGCGCCGTTCCGCGCTGCCTGCCATCAAGGCTGTAACCGGCGATGTGCGGCGTGGCCAAAACACACAAATCGGCCAGCGCGACATCCACCTGCGGCTCGCCTTCCCAGACATCAAGCACCGCTTGCAGGTCTTCGCGCTCAAGCAAGACCTCACGCAAGGCTGCGTTGTCCACGACCGCACCCCGGCTGGCGTTGATCAACCAGCTGCCGGGCTTGAGCTTCTGCAAACGCGAGTGATCGAACAGGTGCCAGGTCGGTTGATCACCGGCCTTGCTCAACGGCGTGTGCAAGCTGATGACATCGCAGTGCTCGAGCACCTGCTCAAGGCTGACAAAGTCGCCGCCTTCTGCCGCCTGACGGGGTGGATCGCAGACCCGCACATTCCAGCCTAGCCCGCGCAACACCTTGACCAGTCGCCCGCCGACCTCTCCGGCACCGACCACGCCATAGGTGCGCTGAGTCAGATCAACGCCTTCGATCTCCGCCAGGGTCAGCAAACTGCCCAGCACGTAGTCGACTACCCCGCGCGCGTTGCAACCGGGGGCGCTGGACCATTGAATTCCGGCCTCCTGAAAGTAATCCAGATCCAGGTGATCGGTACCGATGGTACATGTACCGACAAAGCGTACCGGGCTGCCCTCGAGCAGTGCCCGATCAACCTGGGTCACCGAGCGCACCAGCAATACGTCGGCATCCGCAACGGCGGCGCGGTCGAGTGAGCGTCCTGGCAGACGGCGGATGTCACCGTACTGGGCAAAAAAGGCATCGAGCAGCGGTATATTTTCGTCGGCAACAATTCGCATGATGAGCTCCCTGAGGTCGGCGGCAGTGTAGGCGCTAGGCCCCTCACTAGGCCAGCCATCGTCTTGCACAACTTCGATTCCTGACTCTTGCGTCAAGAGTGTAGAATGACCGGCTTTCTGCGTCAGCTTCTGGATTTATTGTGAACTCTGCAACAATGCTTACACCCCCCCTGACCCGTCCGGCGAGGGTACGCCTGGAACTGCGCACGCTGCTGGCATTGGCGCTACCGATCATGATCGGACAGTTGGCCTACACCGCCATGGGCTTCGTCGATGCGGTGATGGCGGGCAGTGTCGGCCCACGGGATCTGGCAGCCGTGGCCTTGGGCAACTCAATCTGGGTGCCGGTTTACCTGTTGATGACCGGAATCCTGCTGGCGACCACGCCCAAGGTTGCACAACATCATGGGGCCGGTCATACCGCAGAAATCGGCGCGTTGGTGCGTCAGGCATTGTGGCTGGCGTTGGCGGTCGGGCTGATCGCGTCGACGTTGTTGTTGAGCGCCGAACCGGTGCTGCACCTGATGAAAGTCGACCCGGTGCTGATCGAGCCCTGCATGCAATACCTCCGGGGGATTGCCAGCGGTCTTCCCGCCACGGCACTGTTTTACGTGCTGCGCTGCTTCAGCGACGGACTGGGCCGAACCCGCCCAAGCATGGTGCTCGGCTTGTGTGGTCTAGCGCTGAATATTCCGCTGAATTACATCTTCATCTATGGCCATTTCGGCATGCCAGCCTTGGGCGGTGTCGGCTGTGGTTGGGCCACGGCCATTGTGATGTGGGCCATTTTACTGGGCATGACTGGCTGGGTGCGGCGCGCAGTGGTCTATAAAGCCAGCGAAGTGTTCAGCCGTTTCGAGTGGCCGCAATGGGCCGCGATCAAGCGCCTGATCGATATCGGCCTGCCCATCGGCATCGCTGTGTTCGCGGAATCGAGCATCTTTGCGGTGATCGCACTGCTGATCGGCAGCCTCGGCTCCAACGTGGTGGCAGGGCATCAAATCGCCCTGAACTTCAGCTCGCTGGTGTTCATGATCCCCTTCTCGCTGGGCATGGCCGTGACCGTGCGCGTCGGTCAGGCATTAGGGCGTAACCAGCCTCGGGAAGCGCGCTTCACGGCCGGGGTCGGGATGGCGACAGCCTTGGCCTATGCGTGCTTTTCGGCCAGCTTGATGATGCTCTCGCGTGAATACATCGCGACGATCTATACCGCCGACCCGGTGGTGATCAAGATGGCGGCGTCGCTGATTGTGTTTGCGGCGTTGTTCCAGTTTTCAGACGCGATCCAAGTCACCGCCGCGGGCGCCCTGCGCGGTTATCAGGACACTCGCGTGACGATGATCCTGACCTTGTTCGCGTACTGGGGGATTGGTTTGCCGGTGGGTTATGCCTTGGGCCTGACCGACCTGCTCGGTGCCGCCAGCGGTCCAGCCGGACTGTGGCAAGGACTGATCGTCGGACTGACCTGCGCAGCGCTGATGCTCTCGATCCGCCTGACCGGCAGCGCGCGCAAGCGGATTCGGATCAGTTCAAAAGCTTAGCCACCGACCGACTTTTGTAGGAGCTGGCTTGCCTGCGATAGGGGTATGTCTGGCACTGCGAATCAAGTGGATCGCGGGCAAGCCCGCTCCTACAAGTAATTGCAGGCGGTTGCGCATCAATCCAGCTTTTTGCGAATCCAGTACAGATAGGTGCCGCCGTCTGCCTGTTGCTCGACCAGTTCATGCCCGAGGAACACGCAAAACTTGGGGATGTCGCGACGGGTCGACGGGTCCGTGGCGATGACTTTGAGCAAACCACCCGCCTGCAGGTCCCGAACCTTTTGGTGCAACATCATCACCGGTTCCGGGCAATTAAGGCCGCTGGCGTCGAGGATGGCGTCAACCGGCAAGGTATCGATGGGTTCAGACATAAAACACTCCAAAAACAGGCGGGCATTGTCGCTCAATTCATTTGATTCAGCCAAACCCCGTGGAAACCCACAGGGTTAATTCAACGCCGCTTGCCATCCAGGCGCCGCAGATGGCACGTCACTTCCTCACGATCGTGGTACAGCTGCTTGCAGCCGATTTCGACCCGGATGCCCCGGGCCTCGAAGCCTTCTTCAATGCGCTGCAACAAACGCCGCACTTCCGAATAACGCTGCTTCATCGGCAACTTCAAGTTAACCACCGCCTCCCGACACAAGCCTTCGCCCAGCCAGGTTTCCAGCAACGCAGCGTTGCGCGCAGGCTTCTCGACGATATCGCAGACCATCCAGTCCACCGGATGACGCGGTTTGAAGGTAAAACCGTCGGCCATCAAATGCTGCACGAGCCCGGTGTCCATCAAGCTTTCGGCCATGGGACCGTTGTCGATGGCCGTCACCAGCATGCCGCGCCTGACTAATTGATAGGTCCAGCCACCCGGTGCGGCCCCCAGATCGACGGCAGTCATCTCGCCAGACAAGCGCTCATCCCATTGATCGCGAGGGATGAAATGGTGCCAGGCTTCTTCCAGTTTCAACGTCGAACGGCTAGGCGACTCCCGGGGGAACTTCAGGCGAGGAATGCCCATGGGCCACATCGCCGAGTTGTCCGCGTCCGCCATCCCGAGAAATACTTCGCGTCCACTTTTAAAGGTCAGCAGCAGGCGCGGTTTGCTCGCGTCTTCCACCAGCTTGCCGGCCTGGGTCAACGCCTTGCGCAAAGGCGCTTCGAATTTGCGACAGAAGTTCGACAACTCTTTGCCATCATTGGTATCGACCACCTCCAGCCACAGACTGCCACAGGTCGGGAAGTTCGCGAGCTGAGCCAGAATCACGCTGATGCGGTCTGTTTCCGGCAAATCGAGAAAAACGCCACGCGCCCATTGCCGGGGAAAGATCAACTGAGCGAAGCGCTGCCCTTTCATCAAGCGCTCGGCGCCATCTTCCTCAGTGCATACAAACTCGGCACAGGCGGCGTTGGTTTTGGCTTTGGCGTAACCCGCCACGTTCAGACGGGCAGCGTGCTCGGCGATCTCGGAACAGACTTCACCTTCGAAGCCAGGCCGGCAGTGCATAAACAGGGTGTTCATTCAATTCTCCTGGGCAGCGGCGAAACATTCAGCCGCTGCGCGGCGCTCGGGGTCAGCCCCAACGCTTAAAACCGGCGCATGATAGCGGAATCAGGAACCACTGGCTCCGCTCTGCGGTCCAGTAATACTCATGTCATTAGCCAGAACGCCCCATCAGAGCTAGTTTAAGACTCTGCTCGATTCCCTGGTCCGCACCGTGCGGACTCGTAAAGGAGTTATTTCATGCCCTCCCTCGATAGCCTGAAAAGCCTCAAAACACTAGAAATCGACACTAAGACCTACCACTATTTCAGCCTGCCGGAAGCCGCTAAATCCCTCGGCGACCTGAGCAAGCTACCGATGTCACTCAAGGTGCTGCTGGAAAACCTGCTGCGCTGGGAAGACAACAAGACTGTCACCGGCGACGACCTCAAGGCCATGGCCGCCTGGCTCACCGAGCGACGCTCGGATCGCGAGATTCAATACCGCCCGGCGCGGGTGCTGATGCAAGACTTTACCGGTGTGCCTGCAGTGGTCGATCTGGCCGCGATGCGCGCGGCCGTCGCCAAGGCCGGTGGCGATCCCCAGCGCATCAACCCGCTGTCCCCGGTAGACCTGGTGATTGACCACTCGGTAATGGTCGACAAATTCGGCGATGCCAGCGCTTTCGGCCAGAACGTCGACATCGAAATGCAGCGCAACGGCGAGCGTTATGCCTTTCTACGTTGGGGCCAAAACGCGTTCGACAACTTTAGCGTGGTGCCGCCGGGCACCGGGATCTGTCACCAGGTCAATCTGGAATACCTCGGGCGCACGGTCTGGACCAAGGATGAAGATGGCCACACCTACGCCTTCCCCGACACGCTGGTCGGCACTGATTCCCACACCACCATGATCAACGGCCTCGGCATTCTCGGCTGGGGCGTCGGCGGGATCGAGGCGGAGGCCGCGATGCTCGGCCAACCGGTGTCGATGCTGATTCCTGAAGTGATCGGCTTCAAGCTGATTGGCAAGCTCAAGGAAGGCATCACCGCCACTGACCTGGTGCTGACCGTCACGCAAATGCTGCGTAAGAAAGGCGTGGTCGGCAAATTCGTCGAGTTTTATGGCGACGGCCTGGCGGACCTGCCATTGGCTGACCGTGCCACTATCGCCAACATGGCCCCGGAATACGGCGCCACCTGCGGCTTCTTTCCTGTAGACGATGTAACCCTGGATTACCTGCGCCTGTCAGGACGTTCGACCGAGACCGTAAAACTGGTGGAGGCCTACAGCAAAGCCCAGGGTTTGTGGCGCCTGGCCGGTCAGGAACCGGTATTCACCGACAGCCTGGCGTTGGACATGGGCAGCGTCGAAGCCAGCCTCGCCGGGCCGAAGCGTCCACAGGACCGAGTTTCACTGCCGAATGTCGCGCAAGCATTCACCGATTTCCTCGGCCTGCAAGTCAAACCCACCGGCAAGGAAGTAGGCCGCCTGGAAAGCGAGGGCGGTGGTGGTGTTGCCGTGGGCAGCGCAGACCTGATCGGCGAAGCGGACTACGAACACGAAGGTCAGACCTATCGGCTAAAAAATGGCGCCGTGGTGATCGCCGCGATTACCTCCTGCACCAACACCTCGAACCCCAGCGTGATGATGGCTGCCGGGCTGGTGGCGAAAAAAGCGGTAGAAAAGGGACTGACCTGCAAACCTTGGGTCAAGACCTCGTTGGCACCCGGCTCGAAAGTGGTCACTGACTACTATAAGGCCGCTGGCCTGAACCAGTACCTCGATAAACTGGGCTTTGACCTAGTCGGTTATGGTTGCACCACCTGCATCGGTAACTCCGGGCCACTGCGCGAGCCGATTGAGAAAGCCATTCAACAATCAGACCTGACCGTGGCTTCGGTCCTGTCCGGCAACCGTAACTTTGAAGGCCGCGTGCATCCGCTGGTAAAAACCAACTGGCTGGCCTCCCCGCCGCTGGTAGTGGCTTACGCCTTGGCCGGCACCGTGCGCATCGATATCAGCAGCGAACCGCTGGGCAACGGCTCGGATGGCAAGCCGGTTTACTTGCGCGATATCTGGCCAAGCCAGAAGGAAATCGCCGCAGCGGTAGAAAACGTCAACACCGCCATGTTCCATAAGGAGTACGCCGAGGTATTCGCCGGTGACGCGCAATGGCAAGCCATTGCAGTACCGCAGGCGGCGACGTATGTCTGGCAGGATGACTCTACCTACATCAAGCACCCACCTTTCTTTGACGATATCGACGGCCCTCCGCCCGTGGTCGAGGATGTATCGGGCGCACGCATCCTGGCGCTACTCGGCGACTCGGTGACCACCGACCACATCTCCCCCGCAGGCAATATCAAAGCCGACAGCCCCGCAGGCCACTACCTGAGCGAAAAAGGCATAGAGCCACGGGACTACAACTCCTACGGCTCCCGTCGCGGCAACCATGAAGTCATGATGCGCGGCACGTTCGCCAACATCCGCATCCGCAACGAAATGCTCGGGGGCGAAGAAGGGGGTAATACCCTCTATGTGCCGACCGGCGAAAAACTGCCGATTTACGATGCAGCCATGCGTTATCAAGCCGACGGCACGCCGCTGGTGGTGATCGCCGGGCAAGAGTACGGCACGGGCTCAAGCCGTGACTGGGCGGCCAAAGGCACCAACCTGTTGGGGGTCAAAGCCGTGATTGCCGAAAGCTTCGAGCGGATTCATCGCTCCAATCTGGTGGGCATGGGCGTATTGCCGCTGCAGTTCAAGAACGGCCAGAGCCGCAAAACGCTGAAACTGACCGGCAACGAAAAAATCGACATCACCGGCCTGACCAAGACCGAACTGCATCCGGGAATGAGTTTGAAACTGAACATCACCCGTAACGACGGCAGCCAGGAAACCTTCGACGTGCTGTGCCGGATCGACACATTGAATGAGGTTGAGTACTTCAAGGCCGGAGGGATTTTGCACTACGTGCTGCGCCAGCTGATTGCTTCGTAGCTGAACAGTCCTGTTAGCAGGAGGACGCCTGGCGGTAACCCTGCCTATAGAACACATCACATGAATGATTGCGCCCCGCCTTCACTGGGGCGCAACCACGCAGTAATCCGTCTTTCAGAAGCCCCTTACGAAAAAACTGGAATCTCCCTCCCCTGATCATCGGAAATATCCTTGCTGCGTCTGACAGGCTTGCGCACCATTCAACGGTAGAATCCGCGCCTAAACGGATTTTGAATGGTCACAAGGAGCTTCCCCATGCCTGCATTGCGCTGGACAGGATTAACGTTACTCACCCTCGGGTACGGCATGGCGCTGGCCTACGGTTATCTGAGCCTGTTCGCCTCGTTGTCCATCGCCCTGCTGATCATGGCGGGCCTGTGCGTCTCGCAGTTCAGCGACACCTATGTCCGCACGTTCGGCCACGGGCTGTTTCTTCTGCTGGCGTTGGCGCTGGCCACCCATTGGTTGCCGGGTTTTTACAGTGCGCGCGTGATAGCCGGCGTGCGGTTCACGCCCGAGGCTGCACCCTTTTCGATGTACCTGAACCTCGACAAGCCGCTCATCGGCTTCTGGATTCTATGGATATGCCCGTGGGTGCTGACCCGCACAGGTTTCACCCGATCAGCCACCGTCAGTGCCATCGCGCTGGTTGCCACCAGCACGGCCTGCATGCTGGCCGCAGTCTCGCTGGGCATGATCACGTGGGCACCGAAATGGCCGGCGCAAAGCGGGCTGTGGATCGCCAATAATCTGTTGTTGGTGACCTTGACCGAAGAGCTGCTGTTTCGCGGCTATATCCAGGGCAACTTTCACCGTCTGTTCAAACAACTGCCCTATGGCAGCGCGCTGGCCATCGCCGCAGCAGCGACAGTGTTTGGTCTGGCTCACATGGGCGCAGGCTGGCAATGGGTGCTAATGTCAGGGTTTGCTGGCATAGGCTATGGCCTGGCCTACCGTTTTGGCGGTCTACAGGCGGCGGTCATCACTCACTTTGGTTTGAATCTGGTGCATTTCAGCCTGTTTACCTACCCGATGTTTGATCGATAATGAGCGTCGCGATCAAAGGCCGGTTCATGTCAAAACCTGCGACTCGTCGGTCACTCAAAAACCTGCTCAATTTACCAGCGCCTTGGCCGATAACCCGCCAAAGCCCAGCGGACTCGAAAGCTCATGCGTAATAACCAGCCCATCACCCAGCGCGAACGGACGTTTCCCGCTCAACAGCGGTTGATCTCCACCACCGACGCCAAGGGCGTAATCACCTATTGCAACGACGCTTTCGTTGAAATCAGTGGTTACACCGCCGAGGAACTGGTTCGAGCACCGCACAATATCGTCCGTCACCCAGACGTGCCCTCGGCAGTTTTCGCCCACATGTGGAACACCCTCAAGCAGGGTCAGCCATGGATGGGGATCGTCAAAAACCGCAGCAAAAACGGCGACCACTACTGGGTTAACGCCTACGTAACACCGATATTTGAAAAAGATCAGGTGGTGGGCTATGAATCGGTTCGGGTCAAACCGACCGCCGAGCAGATCCGTCGCGCTGAAGCCTTGTACTCACGTATCAATAACGGAAAATCGGCTATTCCTCGTCGGGACAAATGGCTACCCGTCCTTCAGGACTGGATACCGTTCATCCTGGTCAGCCAATTAAGCTTCATGATCGGCGCCTGGCTTAACTCCAATTGGGGCTTCGCCCTCGCCGCTGCATTGTCGGTTCCCTTGGGGTTGCTCGGTTTGAGCTGGCAGCAGCGCGGTATCAAGCGATTGTTGAAGTTGGCCGAACAAACCACCTCCGACCCGCTGATTGCCCAAATGTACACCGACAGCCGTGGGCCACAAGCGCGCCTGGAAATGTCGATCCTCAGCCAGCAAGCTCGCCTGAAAACCTGCCTGACCCGCTTGCAGGCCTCCGCCGAAGACCTCAACGACCAGGCCCGTCAATCCGACACCCTCGCTCACGCCAGCTCCGATGGGCTTGAGCGTCAGCGTGTCGAGACCGAGCAAGTGGCCACCGCCGTCAACCAGATGGCCGCCACCACCCAGGAAGTCGCCAGCCACGTGCAGCGCACGGCCGATGCCACCCAACAAGCCAACGAACTGACCCGTCGAGGCCGTGATATCGCAGGTGAAACCCGCGAAGCGATTCAGCGCCTGTCCACCGCGGTCGGTGAAACCGGCCTGACCGTGACGCAACTGGCCAAAGACAGCAACGAAATCGGGAGCGTGGTCGATGTCATCAAAGGCATCGCCGACCAGACCAACCTGCTGGCGCTCAACGCCGCCATTGAAGCGGCACGCGCCGGGGAAATGGGCCGGGGCTTTGCGGTGGTCGCCGATGAAGTTCGCCAACTGGCGCAACGCACCACCGAGTCCACCGGGCAGATTCACAGCCTGATCGCCAAACTGCAAAAAACCGCCAATAATGCCGTGCAAACCATGGACGCCGGGCATCGCCAGGCCGAAGAAGGCGTTGCCAGGGTTATGGAAGCAGACAAGGCGCTGGTGGGCATCAGCGACGCGGTGGCCAACATCACGGACATGACCACCCAAATCGCCGCCGCCACCGAAGAGCAAAGTGCCGTCGCCGAGGAAATCAGCCGCAAGATCACCACCATCGCCGAACTGGCCGATAAAACCTCCGACGAAGCCCGCCGCTCGGCCGTGCTGAGCGAAGAGCTGACCAGCACCGCGCGGTCTCAGTATTCGCTGGTGGAACGCTTTAATCGGTAATAGGTCATGTGTTGTAAAAAGACCCTGACAGACTTTGTTTGTTGGGGTTTTTTATTGGGTGGCGTTTAGGAAATGCAGGACGTTTCTGAAATACGGCATTTGAACGGCTTGTAGACCACAACAACACGACAGGCCCACTCGAACAGCTTGACAGAACCTTGCCACCTCTATTAGTTGATTCAAAGTTAGCGAAAGCAATAACTAATTACCACCCCAGAGTAGGCCATTAGGTATCGCTGCCTGAACAATCAATTATCGACGGTAGAAGCAGATTTATTGGCTACCCATACTGCAAGGAGATCAACAATGAACAACGAAAGTAACTATGGATTGAGTGCACCCGTCGTGCCTGTCGCAGGTAACGATGGTCTTATTAAAACGGTGGATCTTGAAAGTGATATCCTCGTTCGCTTCCCAGTTTGGCGAGGCGTAGAACAGCGCGACACTAACAATCCAGTTTGATCGTCCATTCCTGCAAGCGCAGAACGATGACGAAGTAACAATTGACTACTTCGTCACTGACCGAGCAAACAATACATCCATCGCCTCGCACTGTGTAACCTTAACGCTGCAACTATAAGACACTCCTTCCTCCTCTCTTTTTTCACGCACCAACAAAACCCTGGCGGATTATCACTCAGGGGTTTATTTTTACTAAAAATAAGTATCTTCCTTTGTACGCGTAGGAATTAATCCGCACGTGTAGGTTACGTCCTACACTCTTCACGCCGCTCAAACTAACTGGTTATCCGAATGGGCTACTTCGCTTGACAGTCCGGCGAACATCCTATTACGTCGGCACGCACCTAATTAATACTAACGAGTCACACATGGCATCAATTGTTCATAATATGAAATCAATGGCGGAAAACCAAGCAACAACCGTGTAGTCTTCTAACCAAACCCGAGTTTCGTTACACGAAGCAATGTAATTCTCCAGGAATAAATCGCCATTGCAGCTTATAAATATTGTGTCGCAGCACTATCAACGTTTATGTCCGCACTGTAAGGAGCATTGAATATGGATGATCAAAAGCCGCCTGGCCCTCCTCCCTTCAAGCCTAAAAAGCCTACGACGCAGGGTACGCGTCCGGCTCGACGAGACAGCCCCACTAAACCAGGCCTTCCTCTCGGGACGCACCTGCCGACTGAGCATTCGGACGGCGCCCCGAAGACCTCATCAACCGGGGAAATGGCCTTTACATACGCCCACGTGCTTCGGGCTGAAGATAGCTCGTCGGGCGAGCTTGCCGTCCTCATCTCCACCCACCTGGAGCCACCCTCGCTGGAAGGGATCAACCCCAAGTCAGTCTCGGAAGCGCAGATGAAAGCAGGGATCAACGTACTGATACCTGGCTCTTCCTATTTGAAACCCGGGGATGAATTCCACCTGCTGTGGGGCAGCAGAACCTACCCCATCCAGACGCTGGATGAAGAACACATCAACGATCCGATCATTGGGATGCAATGGGTCTCGTACAGTACCGATAACGTTGCCCCGCAGGGCAAAGTCGAAGTGTGTTACGACATCAATCGCGACGGGCAACGAATCGGCACCTCCGCGATCCTCCATCTGAACGTGCATAGCTGTTACCGATCCAGCGTCAAACAACGCAACAGAGGGCGATCCATCAGACGTAAACAGCAGCGACGCCCGCCGCCGCAGCATTGACGATGTAAAGAAAAACCCCCGGTGAGCGATCATCGGGGGTTTTTACACGCAGGGCTTCAGAACCACGAAGCGCTTGGGCTCACCCCATCAAAAAGCAAACCGCACCCCCACATTCGCCCCCCACGGCTGCTCAACATTATTACCCTTCATGTAGTCGAAGTCGGCATGCACTTGCAGGTTCTTCGACAGCGATACCGCAACCCCGGCGCCCAACTCGGCACGCGAGCCAAACAGGTCATTGTTGAAACGGGTGTCATTAACCTTCACCTCGTTGCTGCGCGCAAACTCGTGAGCGACAGCAACACGCACATAGGGCTGGAGTACCCCACCATCCTTGAGCGCGATGTTACGACCGACCGAGGTACCCACCTTGCCCAGTACCGACTGAGTGCGGTTGTTCTTCGCTTCCAGACCGTTGTCCAGGGTGTAGTGATCGCCTTGAATCACCACCGCCGCCATCTGTGCAAAAGGCTCAAGGAAGAAGTCATCGGCCAGCTTGATGTGCTTGCCGACTTCCACCGATCCACCGATACCCGTGTTTGTGTAATTGCCCTTGGATTTGGTCTGGTCGCTCATTGCCACTTCAGACTCGTTGCGGAACGTATTGAGCTTGAGCACACCATCAACGTAATAGCCCTCCTCCGACAGCCAGGTACCGTAAGCGCCGACGTAGTAGCTGTCGACATTGCCCGAGGTGCCACGGCTCAAATCCAGATCAGACTTGCTGTACCCACCGAGCAAACCGATCAGCAACTGACCGTTACTCACCGGAATCGGCGCATCCGCACCGAACGACATACCGCTCTGCCGCTGTTCATAATCGACACCTGCCCCGGTCGTGGCGTTGAAACGATTGCCATACGCCCGAATCCAGCCGCCACCCTCGCCGCTGGTGCGCACTTCACCCATGCGACTGCGCAACGTCGACAGCTCGCTCATCCAGATATTTGGTGCAGCGTTGAACAAGGCCAGCACACTCTGCGTTGAGGGGCTGATGGTTCTGCCATCACCAACAATGAACCAGTCGGTGCCCTGCTTTTCCAGTTCGTAGGAAAAGACACCCAAATCCACCCGATTGCCCAGCAAGTTGAATTGCGCATCGCCACCTTCGGTATGGACCACCTGCAAGGGCTGAATGTCGGGCGACACCGGTTCAACACCCGTGTTCTTCACTTTGAGCGTGAAGTCGCCATTGGCCTGCCCATTGACCTCCAATAAGTCACCGACACCAGCATCCAGATCGATGTTCATGGCAAATGTACCGCTACCGGACAACTGCCCCAGCGACAACGTATGAAACCCGTCCGCACCAAAGCTCACCCCGCCGCCGTTGAGGTTCAGCGTTTTGACTGCGTTATCACCCACCATCTGCCACTGCGCGCCGGAATTGATCGACAGATTATTGCCGTTGATCACGTCGCCGGTGAGTTGCGCGTTGTTTTGCAGGGTTACATTCAGCGTGCTGGTGTCATCAGCAACGAGATTGCCGGTGAGGGTGCTGTTGTCGACGGTGAAGTTGGCGGTGCTGCCACCGTCGACTTCCAACAGATTGCCGTTACCGGACAAGAGGGTTGAGTGGTTTTGAATAGTGATGTCGGCGATAGTAAAAGGTAGTCTAGGCGCCCAAACTCTAATAGCTGCGCCATTGACACCTTGAACGGTTGAGTTATCAATTAACACCGTGCTTTCCCCGATGTGTATGATTTCACCAGAACCAGAACCAGGAACTCCATAATCCGTGCCAATGTAGAGCCCATTACCCCCCCCCACTAATAATACTCTCGGACCTCGCGTCCAAAGTTGAACCGCCCAACCTAATACCAAAGCTATCACCCCCCACTCCAACACCAAGGACAGATGAATTATCGAGAAACAAAATGCTATGCCCGCCGACTGACGCACCAGCGCTAGTTCCGGAGAGGAGACTATTTTTAACCGAGACCACTGACCTATCAGGGACTTCAGGCGCGCCTCTAGACATTATTAAAGCTTCAGTCTCACTTACAAGCCTGGAATTATTTATATTGACCGTACTGCCATATGCTTTGAGCTCCCCTTCAACGACACTGTTATTTAAATTAACTGTCGATTCTGTAGTTTTCACACCAGCCACAGCGGCGCCATCAACGTTCAACGTTCCTTCATTTATAACCTCATATGAATCTTGCGGTGTCGCCCCATCCACATTCCATATAATGCCATCAACTACGAGCCTCAATGTTTTAGGATCTCTCGCCAACACTTGGTTTCCACTAGGCGCACTGGAAAACCGGACTAACGCAGCGCTAACAGTAGCGTCCTCAGCGACAGCGTACAGGCTCAACGAAGCCCCCAACGAAACGCCTGCCGCGCTCAACCCTATCCGGAAAATCGGGTGGCACGAACCAATCCTTTTCAATATACAACTCCTCAAAAAATGAATTCACCCTATTTTAGAGTTCGCATTCAGCCCTGAAGAGCGTTATGGATATTATTCCTGTAGGACACATCTGAAGAAGTTGAAATATGAGTCTTACAGACAGCGGGTATTCCGCGTGAGCGCCTGCTACGAGTTCCAAAAATAAAATTCGAGCACTTGACAATCACACTCAATTGCTATTGGTTCGATTTTAGGCAGCACACCCATAACTATGTACCACCCGATGGCTGTGGGACCTGTTCCCAACGCAATGTTTTCAGACGAACACTTATGAGCCGCTATCGATAACGCGACAGCGACTGTTGGCTCAAACATCAGGAGAAGCGACATGCAAAACCAAGAACACAAAAACGCTATTGTTAAACAGACATACCAGCGGGGCCGAGCGGAAGCGCGTTATGAGGTGATCAATACCCATGGGCAGGCGAGTTCATTAAAGGCGGGCACTTATGTCGATATGCGTACGCCTGCGCCTGGGTGCTGAACGAATTTGCTGTTCGGCAGATCAGAAAAAACTATTTATTTACCACCCATTGTTGACAGCTCACGGAAACCTCTATTAGTTCGATGACAGATAAAGACTTTATAGCCTTTATCTAACCGCCATTATCCCGTGTGATAACGGGCCCTATACATTGTTAACCACGCAACTTTAACCCTAAAAGTTGTCGGGCTTTTATTGCCCAAAAAACGCGGAAAACTGCTCTTCAGCAGAACACCGCGCACTCACTCAGGAGAGTAACCATGTGTACTTCAAATGCTTTGATTCGCCGTCATTCACATCGCGCACCGCGTGCATTAGTTCCACCGGTACTGCCCACTGCATTGGTCGACGGCCTTTTACCCGTTGCACTATTGACCGCACCAGTCCCTGTAACATTCCCTGTATGGGACGATGCTGTCGAGGGTGACTACTACCAATTGCTGTTGGACAACTCACTCATCGGTGGGCGTGAGCAACTTCGCGCTAACCCGGTCCCTGGCACTGAACTGTCCCTGGATATTCCAGTTGATACTTTGACCAGTGCGCAGGATGGTAACCACACAGTGGCGTACCACTCTCAGCGTTTTATTGGCGGTACGCCCAATATGTCAGCAGCGATTCCGATCGTGTTCGACCGACAAGCGCCAGGCGGGTCGCTGCTGTCGCCGCTGATTTTCCCTAGGGCCGTTAACGATGGCCTGACCTCGGACGAATTGACCGCGATGGCGGATGTGTTGGTCGGTGAGGTGCCTGCCTACTTCGACATCAAACTGGGTGATGTCATCCAGACTTACTGGGCAGGCCAGAAAGGTCCGGAGCATACCGTGCAACAGGCCGAAGTACCCGGCGGTGGCACGCAGCCTGAGCGGATCATGATCGGGTTTACCCGCGCCTTTCTGGAAGCGTTGGGCGACATCAAAGAGGACGTGTACTACGTCATCACTGATCGTGCCGGTAACATTTCAGTGGATTCAGAACCGGTGGCGTTCCAACTTGCACTGCATGAATCCGCAGTCGATCTGCCCGCGCCGATTATCGCTCAAGCCGATGACGGTGTTATCAGCGATGCCGACGCGAAGCAGTCTGTGAGCGTAGACATTCCTGCGTACGACGGTGTGCAACCGGGTGATGAGGTTACGCTATATTGGGGTGCCAATAGCCTGCCGATGCAGTCTGTTGAGGCAGGAGACGAAAACGAAGACCCTATTTTCACCCTGCTGGTGAACTACGCCACCGTCGCATTAACACCTGATGGCGACGTAGACGTGTACTACGAAGTGCGTCGCAACACCCTGTTGTTTGGCACTTCCGCAGTGAAGACCGTCAATGTCGTGCTGGATCTTCCAGGTCCTGTGAGTCCTGAAAAACCGATCATCCGTGGGGCGAGCGCCAACCCCGACGATACCGACAACGTGATCGACGAAAACGACTATCTGCAACCGGCCACTGCCATCATCGCCTGGAAAAGCGGGTTTATTGAAGACGATCAAATCAGCCTGTTCTGGGGGCAGCAGCCGGTGCCGGTGCTATACCGGATCAAGCTTTCCGATGTCACGGCGGCAGCAGACCTGTCGTTGACGGTTCCTAACGCGTTGATCTCTAACGAAGGCACCGGCACGGACATTCGGGTCAATTACACCGTGACGCATACGGGTAATCCCAACACAACCTATTCGGCGTCTCAAAGCGTGATTGTGAGACGCAAGGGCGAGTTGCCAGGCGGCGAAAACGGTCTGCAGCCACCGGAGTTCCAGCGAGTGACTGAAAACGGCGGTATTGGGGCGATCCTCAACCCCGATGGCGCCACTTTATTGGTCAAGCCTTACGAGAATATTAAAACGGGCGACGTATTAAACTTTACATTCCTGGGATGGAAAGGTTTGTTCGAAGGCCCGCAAGTACCAGAAGCAACGTACACCTTTACCACCGAGCCACTGACCGAACAACAAACTCGCGAAGATTACGAGTTCACCGTGCCGGATGCGAACCTGCGTCTTATTTGTTTCGGTCGCGCCGAAGCCATGTTTAAAGTCAGCAGTATTACCGGCCCTGCCACTTCCGGTATTGCAAAAGTCTTTATTGATATGGTCACCCCTGGCGAAGGCTGTGCAAAGCCTTGATCTCGCGTGGGCCGCCGAACAGCGGCCCACTTTTATTGTGACTAACACTTACCCAGTGAGTAACAATATGGCTTCTTTAAAACAAGCAACATTGCTGGCAAAACCAAAGCTGCACAGCACTAACGATCCCAGCGGTATCGGTCACCTCGACACGCTAGATCCTTCGGTCCCTGTGCTGATCCGAATCGGTCCTTATATTGGCATGATGGACAGTGACTACATCGAGTTGTTTTGGGGCGATCAGGAAGGATCGATTGCCAATTACACGGTTAAACCTGGCGATACTGCCGAAGGGACGGGCTCTTTTGTCACGCTACCGGTGGATCAACGGTACATCGTGCCCCCTGCGGACAGTAATCCACACTATAGGGTAGACACTTGGTATACGGTAAAAAGACTGGTGGGCGGCACGCGCAATGAATCCGAACGCCTGCCAATAACCGTAAAACTGACGGTCCCCGGCGGCATTGATAACACGCCTGACACGCCTTACACCAATGAGAACCTGAGCCTGTGCACGATAACGCCCGAGGGCACTATCGGTAACGGAGACCTCGATCAGGTGACGGTCAACATTGCAGCCTATCAAAACATGGAGATCCACGATGCGATCACCGTTTTCTGGCACGGGACACCCGTAAGGCACTCGCTGGATGAGCTTCCAGCGGCGGGTCAACTCATCAGCGTGTCGATCCCCCGAGAAACCATTATTGGCGCGGGCGACTCCGACACACTGGTGGTGATGTACGAAGTTCGAGACGTCGTAAACAACTGGTCGCGCTGGTCACTCCCGACGCATGTCGAAGTCGAAGTCGGCAACGCCACTCTCCCCGCCCCGGTTGCGCCACAAGCGGCCAATATGGAGCTGAACCTTGCAACCCTCGCCGGGGCCGATGTGCAGGCGCTGGTGCTGTCTTATCCGGGGATCAATGCCACGGACGAAATCACTTTCACCGTCGAGCGCAACACGGCGGAAGGGTTGGGGCTGGACCCTTATGTCGAGATGAAACCGGTGGGCACGTCCATCGGGTTTGTGCAGTTCCTGATTCCCAATGAACAATTCGAGCCGATTGCCCAAGGCCGGGCGCGGCTCAAGTACAAGGTCAGGAAAGTGTCCGGCGAGGAGCAGCGCTCCAAGAGCCTGCCGCTGACCATCGTGGGTGAGGCTCAGGTGCTGGCGCCACCGAAGTTGCCTGCCGCGGAGGAGAATAACGGTGTGCTCGACCCGACGGCGCACAATGTCATCGCCCAAGTGCCAGCGTATTACTTCATGGCCGATGGCAATGACGTCACTCTGGTGTGGATGGGCAAGACGGCTGGCGGTGCCAATGTGATTCATGAAGAGGTGAAAAACCTCAATAGCGATGATGTGGGCGAGACAGTAGCGTTTTTGATCCCTGACGATAAAGTCAGCGCGCTGGCGGGCGGTACGCTTGAGCTTTATTACACAGTGACTACGTTCGCCCGGGCGTTTTTCAAGTCGCCTTCGCTGCAGGTGCAGGTCAGCGCTGGTGGGGGCGCGTTGTTACCGTCCCCTTCTGTCGATGGCGCAAGTGCCGATGGCGTGCTTGATCCAACGGACATCGTGCTTGAGGCCGTGGTCCGTATTCGGCCCTACACAGGTATGGCGCCGCTGGATAATGTCACGCTGTATTGGGATGGCAGCGCGCCGGACGCCAGTTACAGCGCCAGCACAACACTCAACAGCGGCACGTCGGGCAAGGACGTCATTTTCCGGGTCAAGAAGCACTACGTGGACGCTAACCTCAACGGCAGCGTTGCTGTGCGGTATGAGGTGGTACGTGGCAATCGCACGCTTGCCTCGGAAACTCTGCCACTCACAATCAGCACCGCGGTCATCACTCATCTGCCCGATCCAACAGTTAAGGAAGCCAAAGAAGATGGCACCCTTGACCCTGTCGATACGTTCAAAGGCGCGACAGTGGCCATTGACGCCAGCGCGAATCTGAAGGAAGGCGATTTCGTGACCGTGTCATGGCAATCGCCAGGCGGAAGTTACGCTAAAGATAAAAGCATCTCCGCCAGTCAAGCAGGGCAAGAGTTGTTGGTGATTTTTCCGGGAACGATAGTTGCCAATGACCTCGGCAATAAGGTGCAGATTTATTATGTAGTCACCCGCGTCGACGGCACGATCGAACAGTCAAACGTCCTTGATTTGCTGATCGACACAGCCCTCTCGCACCTTCCCAAGCCGGCTGTCGCAGGTGTAGACGTTAATAACATCATGCACCTGGAAAACGTACCTGGTTACGGCGTGCTGGTAACAGTCCCCCGTTACACCGGCATCGATGGAAAAGACAGCATCGTCGTTAAATGGGCCGGTCCTCAAAACCACGCAACCCCTGCGAAAGAGGCCGGCACCGCGGCCAAGATTGAATTCGTCGTGCCAAAATCCGTTGTGATCGGCAGTGCCGATGGCGCAGTTCAGGTCACTTACGAGGCGACTCGTAACAATGCTTTGCCGCTGGTTTCGCCGGCGACTGCGTTCAAAGTCGTGGCCGCTACCAAGCCTCCGTTGATCATCGACACCTCTGAACTGGTGCTGAGCGCTCGGCACTTGCGAACGGCGGCCACGCCGAAGTTTCCACCTGCCGGAGCGTTCGCCCAGCGAGTGGCTTCGGGTGGGGTCGCGCCTTACCATTACCAGTCCAGCGCACCAACGATTGCGGAGGTCGACGCGACGGGACGAGTCATCTCGGTCGGCAATGGCGCTGCCGCTATCATCGTCACTGACAGCGCGGGTCAACGCGTCAGCTATAACGTGAAAACCTCGAATGTCCTGACGTTTGTGTTCTTCATCTTCCACACCTACACCGAAGCTATGAAACCGGTAAACGGCGCGGGTGCGCGCATGCCTTCGTTGGCCGACTGGAATACATTACGTGCCAATTATGGCGGTGATCCGGGGCTAAGCTACGAAGCAGGCCGAGATAGCCGCGCTTGGGCTGCGGACGCTGCCGGTTTAGGTAAACGCTGGGCGATCTTTCCCCGGGATGGCCGAAAGATAGTACTTAAAGACGTCGGTTTTGGCGGGGAAGCGGCTCACGCGTTCGGCATGAAGGGCTGATTGAACGGCCAAGTTCCAAGTGTTAAGCCTGCCATGCCGCAGGCCTAACACTTTAACGGACTACTTCATCAAAAAATCTACCAGCTTATCGGCCACTTGATCCAACACCGCATCGCCACTCACACCCAACGACTTCAAGGGTTTAAGATCGTGATTGCCTGTCGGCACCCAATACATGTCGATAGCGTTGGACAATTCATATCCCTCTACCGCGTCCCGATTCCCCAGCGCATCCCTTTCTCCTTGCGCGATCAATGTCTGCGTTTTTATCGCCGCCAAATGCGCCACCCGAGGTTTTTCCGGTTTGCCCACGGCATAGAACGGGTAACCCAGACACACCAGCGCATCTGCGCCCAGCTCGTCGGCCACCAGACTGGCCATCCGCCCGCCCATGGACTTCCCCCCGATAGCCAGGCGACCCGCGACGTGAGGTCGCACCTGGGCATAGACCTGGCGCCAACAGTCGAGCAGCTGCGCCTGCGGATTGGGCGGGCGTTTGCGACCATCGAGACGTCGTTGGGCCATGTAGGGAAATTCGAAGCGCATGACGTTGACGCCCCGCACGGCAAGGCGTGCGGCCATGTCGGTCATGAATTCGCTGTCCATGGGTGCGCCTGCGCCATGGGCCAGGATCAGGGTCGGCGACGTGTCAAAAACCCTCTGAGGAGCGGGACTCCATAACCAGCCATTAGTTCGCGCCAGTAGTTCGCATTGATCCCCGTCAATACCGGCACTTAGCCCTTCTCTCATGCTTACCTCGCTTTTGATTAGTCTGCCTATAACTCGGTGCTATGACTCGGACCTCTGATCCGGACCAAAGAAGATGGGAACACACCTAAATGAACACAACTAACAGTACCGCCTACAACTATAAGGTGGTCCGCCAATTTGCCATTATGACGGTGGTGTGGGGCATCGTCGGAATGGGGCTCGGCGTTTTTATCGCCGCGCAATTGGTATGGCCTGAACTTAACTTCAACTTACCCTGGACCACGTTTGGTCGTTTGCGCCCACTGCACACCAATGCGGTGATTTTCGCGTTCGGCGGCTGTGCGCTGTTTGCCAGCTCTTACTACGCGGTGCAACGTACCTGCCAGACCCAACTGTTCGCGCCCCGACTGGCGGCGTTTACGTTCTGGGGTTGGCAGTTGGTGATTCTGTTGGCCGCCATTACCTTGCCGCTGGGTTATACCAGCTCCAAGGAATACGCCGAACTGGAATGGCCGATCGACATTCTGATCACCATCGTCTGGGTCAGCTACGCCATCGTCTTCTTCGGCACGTTGAAGAAGCGCACCACCAAGCACATCTATGTCGGTAACTGGTTTTTTGGGGCCTTTATCATCACTGTGGCGATTCTGCATCTCGTCAACAACATGGAGATCCCCATCAGCCTGACCAAGTCCTACTCCGTGTATGGCGGGGCGACTGATGCGATGGTGCAGTGGTGGTACGGACACAACGCCGTAGGCTTTTTCCTGACCGCAGGCTTTTTGGGGATGATGTACTACTTCGTTCCTAAGCAAGCTGAACGGCCGGTGTATTCCTATCGCCTGTCGATCGTGCACTTTTGGGCGCTGATCACCCTGTACATCTGGGCTGGCCCGCACCACCTGCACTACACCGCGCTGCCGGACTGGGCTCAGTCACTGGGTATGGTTATGTCACTG
This sequence comes from Pseudomonas sp. ASL8, assembly GCF_056680355.1. Taxonomy (NCBI): domain Bacteria; kingdom Pseudomonadati; phylum Pseudomonadota; class Gammaproteobacteria; order Pseudomonadales; family Pseudomonadaceae; genus Pseudomonas; species Pseudomonas sp. ASL8. Next base: position 5,485,737 of record NZ_CM155278.1, read on the forward strand.
ATTCTGCTGGCGCCAAGCTGGGGCGGCATGATCAACGGCATGATGACGCTCTCGGGCGCCTGGCATAAATTGCGCGACGACCCGATCCTGCGGTTCCTGGTCGTGTCACTGGCGTTCTACGGCATGTCGACCTTTGAAGGTCCGATGATGGCGATCAAGACCGTCAACGCCCTCTCCCACTACACCGACTGGACCATCGGTCACGTCCACGCGGGCGCTTTGGGTTGGGTAGCGATGATTTCCATCGGTGCGCTGTACCACATGATTCCGAAAATCTTCGGCCGGCCAAAGATGCACAGCGTCGGCTTGATCAACGCCCACTTCTGGCTGGCAACTATCGGCACCGTGCTGTACATCGCCTCGATGTGGGTCAACGGTATCGCTCAAGGCCTTATGTGGCGCGCAGTCAACGAAGACGGCACGCTGACTTACTCGTTCGTCGAAACCCTGGTGGCCAGCCATCCCGGCTTTATCGTGCGGCTGGTGGGCGGCGCGATCTTCTTCAGCGGCATGTTGCTGATGGCCTACAACACCTGGCGCACCGTACGGGCCTCCGTGCCTGCCGAAGCTGCCGCCGCAGCGCAGATGGCCTGAGGAGTTCGCCATGAAACACGAAACAATCGAGAAAAACGTCGGCCTGCTGATGCTGTTGATGGTCTTGGCTGTGAGCATCGGTGGCCTGACACAAATCGTGCCGCTGTTCTTTCAGGACGTGACCAACAAGCCGGTTGAAGGCATGAAGCCCTACACCGCGCTGCAACTGGAAGGTCGCGATGTCTACATCGCCAACGGCTGCGTGGGTTGTCACTCGCAGATGATCCGTCCGTTCCGTGCTGAAACAGAACGCTACGGGCACTACTCGGTCGCCGGCGAAAGCGTCTGGGACCACCCGTTCCTGTGGGGTTCCAAGCGCACCGGGCCTGATCTGGCCCGTGTCGGCGGTCGTTACTCCGATGACTGGCAGCGCGCGCATTTGTACAACCCGCGCAACGTAGTGCCTGAGTCGAAGATGCCTGGCTATCCATGGATGGTGAACGAACCTGTCGACAGCAGCCATACCGAAGCCAAGCTCAAAACCATGCGTAGCCTCGGCGTGCCTTACACCGACGACGACATTGCCGGAGCCGTTGCAACGCTCAAGGGCAAAACCCAGATGGATGCACTGATTGCCTACTTGCAGGTACTCGGCACCTCGATCAAGAGCAAGAGGTAAGCCATGGATATCGGAGACTTACGCGGTCTTGGCACGTTGGTGGTGGCAATCGCATTTATCGGGTTGGCCTTTTGGGTCTTCAACAGTAAACGCAATCCGGGGTTCGCTGAAGCGCGCATGGCGCCTTTCGCGGACGAACCGCTGCCATCTCACGCTGAAGAACAATCTGTTGTAGAGCACCCTGTTGAGCGGAGTACCCAGCGATGACCACATTTTGGAGTACCTACATCTGTGTACTGACCATCGGCAGCCTGATCGGCCTTACGTGGCTGCTGATCGGCACCCGTAAGGGCGAAACCAAAGGCAGTACCGATCAGACCATGGGTCACAGCTTCGACGGCATTGAGGAGTACGACAACCCACTGCCCCAATGGTGGTTCATGTTGTTTGCCGCAACCCTGGTGTTTGCGGTCGGCTACCTGATCCTCTACCCGGGTCTGGGCAACTGGAAAGGCGTGCTGCCCGGCTATGCGAATGGCTGGACCAGTGTCAATGAATGGCAAAAAGAAATGGACAAGGCTGACACCAAGTTTGGGCCGATCTTCGCCAAATTTGCTGCCATGCCCGTGGAAGCAGTCGCCAAAGATCCACAAGCGCTGAAGATGGGCGGACGCCTGTTCGCCTCCAACTGCGCCGTCTGCCACGGTTCGGATGCCCGGGGTGCCTATGGCTTTCCCAACCTGACAGATACCATTTGGCGATGGGGCGGTAGCGCCGACACTATCAAGACCACCATCATGGGTGGCCGTATAGCCGGCATGCCAGCCTGGGGTCCGATTCTCGGTGAGGAAGGGGTGAAAAACGTCGCAGCGTATGTACGCCACTCCCTCGCAGGACTGCCATTGCCAGCGGATGAAACCGCCAATGTCGAAGCCGGACAGCAAGTGTTCAACACCAATTGCGTAGCCTGCCACGGCGCAACAGGTCAAGGCACGCAAGCAATGGGGGCGCCGAACCTGACGCAACCGGCCGGCTTCATCTACGGCAGCAGTCTGACCCAGTTGCAGCAGACTATCCGTTATGGCCGTCAAGGTCAGATGCCTGCGCAGAACGAGCAGTTGGGCAACGACAAGGTGCAGTTGTTAGCCGCCTATGTGTATAGCCTGTCTCAAGGTAATGCTCAGCAAGAGGCGCCCGTAGCCAAGGCACAATAACGATTCAGCAACCCGGACAATCTCTGGGCTGTGCGTGAATGCCGCTCCTGTTACAGGAGCGGCAACCCCCTTCCCCTCCGCGACCAAGTGTCGCACCCGTCGTTAGTACACCTTCCCACTCCCGACATTCAGGACTAAGCTTGCCCGCATAGTGGACTGCCAACAGTGGGCCACAGGTCAAGTGATACGAATGTTTTCGGCGATGGTGCTCGATAACTTGCGCAAAAAGGCTCATCTACAGCGGCTATGGTCCGTGGGTTGTTGGTTTTGCGTTTTGTTTCGTCCTTTGCCCGCAGCATTCCGCCAGCCTGGAACCCTCACTTTTTTTCGTCCACTGCGGCATTTCGTCACTGCGCCTAACGGCTCCCTGACCATGCTGAAATGACCGCAGAGTCAGCTTCAGGAAGCAGTTGCAAGGCGTTGATCGCATTGCAATGGCAACTCGCTTTCTCCATACTGCGGCCGCTTTTTTATCCCTAAAAAACACCCAAACCGTGGAACCTTAGAATGAGCACAGCAATCAGTCCGACTGCTTATAACTATAAGGTAGTCCGCCAGTTCGCCATCATGACGGTGGTCTGGGGGATCCTTGGCATGGGGCTTGGTGTCTTTATCGCCTCACAGCTTGTTTGGCCCGAGTTAAACCTCGGCCTCGAGTGGACGACTTTTGGACGCTTACGCCCATTGCACACAAACCTGGTGATTTTCGCCTTCGGCGGTTGTGCGCTGTTTGCCACCTCTTACTATGTCGTGCAGCGAACCTGCCAAACGCGACTGATCTCCGACAGCATGGCTGCCTTCCACTTCTGGGGATGGCAAGCAGTAATCGTTGGTGCAGGCGTTACGTTGCCGCTGGGCTACACCACGAGTAAGGAATACGCCGAACTGGAATGGCCTCTCGCCATTTTGCTTGCCATCGTTTGGATAACCTACGCTGTGGTGTTCTTTGGCACCATCATGAAGCGCAAAACCAAGCACATTTATGTGGGCCTCTGGTTCTATGGCGCCTTCATCCTCGTGACGGCGATGCTGCATATCGTCAACCACGCCTCGCTGCCCGTGACCCTCTTCAAGTCCTACTCGGCCTACTCCGGTGCGACTGACGCGATGATCCAGTGGTGGTACGGCCACAACGCGGTAGGTTTCTTCCTGACCACCGGCTTCCTGGGGATGATGTACTACTTCGTTCCGAAGCAGGCCGAGCGTCCGATCTACTCCTATCGCCTGTCGATCGTGCACTTCTGGGCACTGATCACCCTGTACATCTGGGCAGGCCCGCACCACTTGCACTACACCGCTCTGCCAGACTGGGCTCAGTCGCTGGGCATGGCGATGTCGATGATTCTGCTGGCGCCAAGCTGGGGCGGCATGATCAACGGCATGATGACGCTGTCAGGTGCATGGCACAAACTGCGTACCGACCCGATTCTGCGGTTCCTGGTCGTATCGCTGGCGTTCTACGGCATGTCGACCTTCGAAGGCCCGATGATGGCCATCAAGACCGTCAACTCGCTGTCTCACTACACTGACTGGACCATCGGCCACGTACACGCCGGCGCTCTCGGCTGGGTAGCGATGATCTCGATCGGTTCGCTGTACCACATGATCCCGAAAATCTTCGGTCGTCCTCAGATGCACAGTGTTGGCTTGATCAACACCCACTTCTGGCTGGCTACCATCGGTACCGTTCTTTACATCGCTTCGATGTGGGTCAACGGCATCACCCAGGGTTTGATGTGGCGTGCGATCAACGACGACGGCACCCTCACTTACTCCTTCGTCGAAGCACTGCAAGCCAGCCATCCGGGCTTCATCGTCCGCGCACTGGGTGGTGCATTCTTCGCCAGCGGCATGCTGTTCATGGCTTACAACGTGTTCCGCACCGTACGCGCCTCGAACCCGGCTGAAGCTGAAGCCGCCGCTCAGATCGCTGTAGTTGGAGCTCACTGATGAGACACGAAGTAGTCGAGAAGAATATCGGCCTGCTGGCCTTCTTCATGGTTATCGCCGTCAGCATCGGCGGCCTGACCCAGATCGTCCCCCTGTTTTTTCAGGACGTGACCAACAAACCGGTCGAAGGCATGAAGCCTCGCCCGGCACTGGAACTCGAAGGCCGCGATATTTTCATCGCCAACGGTTGTGTCGGCTGCCACTCGCAGATGATTCGTCCGTTCCGTGCTGAAACCGAACGCTACGGCCACTACTCGGTCGCTGGTGAAAGCGTCTGGGACCACCCGTTCCTGTGGGGCTCCAAGCGTACCGGTCCGGACCTGGCCCGCGTCGGCGGTCGTTACTCCGATGACTGGCAGCGCGCGCATTTGTACAACCCGCGCAACGTAGTGCCCGAGTCGAAAATGCCTGCCTACCCGTTCCTGGTAGAAAACAAGCTCGACGGCAAGGCCACCCCGAAAAAAATGGAAGTCTTGCGTACGCTCGGCGTCCCTTACACCGACGAAGACATCGCCGGTGCGAGTGCTGCTGTGAAAGGCAAAACTGAAATGGATGCGTTGGTCGCCTACCTGCAAGGTCTGGGCACCATCATCAAAAGCAAACGGTGATATTGATGGATATGGGGATGATTCGCGGCCTGGGCACCGTCGTAGTGATGGTGGCTTTTATCGGCCTGGCATTGTGGGTATTCAGCGGACGACGCAAGGCAGAGTTCGACGAAGCAACTTTGCTGCCCTTCGCGGATGACCCCGAAGCCATCAAACACGTTGAGCAAGAGCAAGCTTCTAGGAGTAACAAAGAATGACTACTTTCTGGAGTCTGTACGTCACAGTCCTCAGTTTGGGTACCATCTTCGCCCTGACCTGGCTGCTGCTGTCCACCCGCAAGGGCCAGCGCAGCGAAGCAACGGAAGAGACAGTGGGCCATTCCTTCGACGGTATCGAGGAATACGACAACCCACTGCCAAAATGGTGGTTCATGCTGTTCGTGGGCACCATCATCTTCGCGCTGGGCTATCTGGTGCTGTACCCGGGTCTGGGTAACTGGAAAGGCCTGCTGCCAGGCTATTCCTACCTGGACAACGACAAGAAAACCGAATTCGCCAATGGCCAATCCGGTTGGACTGGCGTTCACGAATGGGAAAAGGAAATGGCTAAATCGGATGCTCGATTCGGTCCGATCTTCGCCAAATTCGCGTCCATGCCGATTGAAGACGTCGCCAAAGACCCGCAAGCCCTGAAGATGGGTGGCCGTCTGTTCGCCTCCAACTGCTCGGTTTGCCACGGTTCCGACGCCAAGGGCGCTTATGGCTTCCCTAACCTGACCGACGCCGACTGGCGTTGGGGCGGCGAGCCGGAAACCATCAAGACCACCATCATGGGAGGCCGTCATGCGGTCATGCCAGCATGGGGTACTGTGATTGGCGACCAAGGCGTACGTGACGTCGCGGCATTCGTAACCACTCAACTGGATGGCCGCAAGCTGCCTGAAGACGCTAATGCCGACCCGGTTGCCGGTCAGAAGCTCTTCGCTACCAACTGCGTGGCATGCCACGGTGCAGAAGGTAAAGGCACCGCAGCAATGGGCGCACCTAACCTGACTCACCCAGGCGCGTTCATCTACGGTTCGAGCTTCGCACAACTGCAGCAGACCATCCGTTACGGCCGTCAGGGCCAGATGCCTGCTCAGGCGTTGCTGCAAGGCAATGACAAGGTTCACCTGCTGGCTGCTTACGTCTACAGCCTCTCCCATGGAGACAAGGCTGCCGCCGCTGAGTAAAGCGAACGCGTGACCGCAACACAAAACGGCCCCGCCAGTGAAAACTGGCGGGGCCGTTTTGGTTTCTGCTGAATGATGATTTATCCATACGGGCCTCTTCGCGAACTCATTGGCGAAAGCGCAGTATTTTTGCCACCCCCATTACGCTCTACCCGTCAAAAATCGACCATAATTCATAAGTCAATTGATTCAGGTCATTACACCAACATTCGCTTTCACCCAACGCGACCAAAGGTCGCACCCCTAGGCCAGAGCGAGAGGCGTATCATTGGCGCCTTGGCAACACTCTTTTGACCGCAGTCGGCACGCACTGGCTGAGGCTTTTTCCACTGCCGTGGGACGCACTAATGAGCAACCAGATTCCGGTACACAATGTCACTCCGCCGCCTAAAAAAGACAGCGGTGGTGTCGATCTCTACGCTTCCCGTGAAAAAATCTATACCCGAGCATTCACCGGTCTGTTTCGCAATTTGCGGATGATGGGCGGTGCCGGGCTGTTCCTGTTGTACTTCGGTACGGTCTGGCTGAACTGGGCTGGGCATCAGGCTGTCTGGTGGAACCTGCCAGAGCGTAAGTTCTACATTTTCGGCGCCACCTTCTGGCCGCAGGATTTCATCCTGCTCTCCGGCATTTTGATCGTCAGCGCCTTTGGCCTGTTCTTCATTACCGTATTCGCCGGGCGCGTGTGGTGTGGGTATACCTGCCCGCAAAGTGTCTGGACCTGGATTTTCATGTGGTGCGAGAAAGTCACCGAAGGTGATCGCAACCAGCGCATCAAGCTCGACAAAGCGCCGATGTCCGGCAACAAGTTCCTGCGCAAGTTAAGCAAGCACAGCTTGTGGCTGATCATTGGCTTCGTCACGGGCCTGACCTTCGTCGGCTACTTCGCCCCGATCCGTGACCTGACCATTGATTTTTTCACTGGACAGGCTGATGGCTGGGCCTATTTCTGGGTCGGCTTCTTCACCCTCGCCACGTATGGCAACGCAGGCTGGCTGCGCGAACAAGTGTGCATTTACATGTGCCCGTATGCGCGTTTCCAAAGCGTGATGTTCGACAAAGATACCCTGATCGTGTCCTACGACCCACGTCGCGGCGAAAAACGCGGCACCCGGAAAAAGGACATCGATTACAAAGCGCAGGGTCTGGGGGATTGCATCGACTGTACGATGTGCGTACAAGTCTGCCCGACCGGTATCGACATCCGCGACGGCCTGCAAATCGAATGCATTGGCTGTGCAGCCTGTATCGATGCCTGCGACACCATCATGGACAAGATGAACTACCCACGCGGGCTGATCAGCTACACCACTGAACACAACCTGTCCGGGCAGACGACGCACAAACTGCGCCCGCGCCTGATTGGTTATGCCTTGGTGCTGCTGGTAATGATGAGTTTGCTGGCGACCGCCTTTTTCATGCGTCCGCTGGTTGGTTTCGACGTCAGCAAGGACCGTGTGTTGTATCGCGAGAACGCCGAAGGCCGGATCGAAAACGTTTATAGCCTCAAGGTCATGAACAAGGATCAGGTCGATCACACCTACATTCTCGATGCCTCTGGCTTGCCTGACCTGAAACTGCAAGGTCGTCGCGAGTTCAAGGTGCAGGCGGGTGAGATCATCAGCGTGCCGGTTGAATTGTCGAGCGCACCAGAGCAACTGCCGTCGAGTACCAACGAGGTGACTTTCACCCTCAAGGATGCCGATAACAGTGGCACCCACGTTCAAGCCAAGAGCCGTTTCATCGGCCCACAAATTCGCTAAGAGAAGTTAGTCATGTCCGCAGCAAACGCCTCTAGCCCTTGGTACAAGCACCTTTGGCCATGGATCATCATCGGCATCCTCGCCTGCTCGGTGACGCTGACCTTGTCGATGGTGACGATCGCCATCAAGAACCCGGACAACCTGGTCAACGACAATTATTACGAGGCAGGCAAAGGCATCAACCGCTCGCTGGACCGTGAACTGTTAGCCAAGAGCCTCAACCTGCGCGCCTCGGTGCATCTGGATGAGCTGACCGGCGAAACCGACGTGCGCTTGACGGGTAACAGCCAGCCGGAAACCGTGGAGCTCAACCTGATCTCGCCGACGCAACCGGAAAAGGATCGCAAGATCACCCTGGCCCGCAGCGCGTCCGAGCCTGGCCGCTACATCGGCCAGTTGAGTGACAAGGTCGAAGGTCGGCGCTTTGTCGAACTCCTCGGCGAGCAGAACGGCCAAACCTGGCGCCTGTTCGAAGAAGAGCAAGTCCTCAACGGCAAAGAGCTGCAACTGGGCGACGAGCCACTCCAGGGCGCGGAAGACCTGAAAAACTGATCTGACGCAATGACCACGCCAACCCCCTGCTACCACTGCGCGCTGCCGGTTCCTGCCGGCAGCCGTTTCACTGCTGTCGTGCTCGGGGAAACCCGCGAGCTGTGCTGCCCGGGTTGCCAGGCAGTGGCGGAAGCTATCGTCGCCGGCGGCCTGGAAAGCTATTACAGCCATCGCAGTGAAGCGTCGGCCAACCCGGAAACGTTGCCCGTGCAACTGGTCGACGAGCTGGCCCTGTACGATCGCCCCGACATACAGGCGCCCTTTGTGCGCCATGAAGGCGAACAGGCCGAAGCGACCTTGCTCATGGAAGGCATCAGCTGTGCCGCCTGTGGCTGGCTGATCGAGCGTCACCTGCGCAGCTTACCCGCCGTGACCGAAGCCCGACTGAACCTGTCCAACCATCGCTTGCTCGTGCGATGGGCTGACAGCCAGTTGGCGCTGAGCCAGGTGCTCAGCGAATTACGCAGCATTGGCTATGCCGCACACCCTTATCAGTCCGACCGCGCCGCCGAGCAATTGGCCAGCGAAAACCGTCTGGCCTTGCGCCAACTCGGCGTTGCCGGGTTGCTGTGGTTCCAGGCGATGATGGCAACCATGGCCACCTGGCCGGAATTCAATATCGATCTCAGCCCGCAGATGCACACCATCCTGCGCTGGGTCGCGATGTTTCTCACCACACCCATTGTGTTTTACAGCTGCACACCATTCTTTAAAGGCGCCGTGCGCGATCTACGTACACGCCACTTGACCATGGATGTTTCGGTGTCCCTCGCTATCGGCAGCGCCTATGTCGCCGGTATATGGACGTCGATCACGGGCGTTGGCGAACTGTACTTCGATGCGGTCGGCATGTTCGCTCTCTTCCTCCTGGCCGGCCGCTACCTGGAACGCCGCGCGCGCGAACGCACGGCGGCGGCCACGGCACAGTTGGTCAATTTACTGCCCGCCTCCTGCCTGAGGCTCAGCGCCGACGGTCAAAGCGAACGAATCCTGCTCAGCGAACTGCGCCTGACCGACAGGGTGCTGGTGCATCCCGGCGCCATATTGCCGGCTGATGGCAAGATTCTCGAGGGCCAGTCCAGCATCGATGAATCACTGCTGACCGGCGAGTATCTGCCGCAGCCGCGAACCGTAGGCGACGCTGTCACCGCGGGCACACTCAATGTCGAAGGCGCGCTGACCGTGCAAGTTCTGGCCTTGGGCCATGACACACGCCTGTCAGCTATTGTCCGCCTGCTGGAACGCGCCCAAGCTGAGAAACCCCGTTTAGCGGAAATTGCCGACCGCGCCGCGCAATGGTTTCTGCTGCTGTCGCTGATTGCTGCCGCCGTTATCGGTCTGATCTGGTGGGAACTCGACTCATCGCGGGCCTTCTGGATCGTGCTGGCAATGTTGGTCGCTACCTGTCCGTGTGCACTGTCGCTGGCAACGCCCACAGCGCTGACCGCCGCCACCGGCACTCTGCACAAACTTGGCCTGTTGTTGACCCGCGGCCATGTACTGGAAGGCCTGAACCAGATCGACACCGTGATTTTCGACAAGACCGGTACGCTCACCGAGGGTCGATTGGCACTGCGCACCATCCGCCCCCTGGGAGAACTGGATGCCGATCGTTGCCTGAGTCTGGCCGCAGCCCTGGAAAATCGCTCCGAACACCCCATTGCCCGCGCATTCGGGCGCGCGCCGGTGGCTGCAGAAGACGTCCACAGCACGCCGGGCCTTGGCCTGGAAGGCCTGGTCGGCGAACAGCGCTTGCGCATCGGCCAGCCGAGATTTGTCTGCGAGCTCAGCGCCTGCGCGCTGCCACCGACGCCCGACGAAGCCGGCCAGTGGCTGCTGCTTGGCGACACCCAGGGTGCCCTTGCATGGTTCGTCCTCGATGATCGCCTGCGCGCCGATGCCCCCGCGCTGCTGCAAGCGTGCAAGGCGCGCGGCTGGAAGACCCTGCTGCTCTCCGGCGATACCTCGCCGATGGTCGCCAGCGTAGCGGCCGAGTTGGGAATCGACGAAGCCCATGGCGGTCTGCGCCCGGACGATAAACTTCAGGTGCTGCAAGCGCTGCACCAGCAAGGTCGCAAAGTGTTGATGCTCGGTGACGGGGTCAACGACGTACCGGTGCTGGCCGCAGCAGACATCAGTGTCGCCATGGGCTCAGCCACCGACCTGGCCAAGACCACCGCCGACGCGGTACTGCTGTCGAACCGCCTGCAAGCGCTGGTGCATGCGTTCAGCCTGGCGCGGCGCACCCGCCGGGTAATCATTGAGAACCTGCTGTGGGCAGGCCTGTACAATGGCCTTATGTTGCCCTTCGCGGCGCTCGGCTGGATCACCCCCATCTGGGCAGCGATCGGCATGTCCATCAGTTCGTTGACTGTGGTGCTGAACGCCTTGCGTCTGACCCGCATGAAAGGCCTGCAAGACGCCACCCTTCTCAACACCCGCCCGCTGCCAACATGAGTCGGCGGCCGGCTTCGGAGGCTCCATGCCGGCTCTATACATAATGATTCCAGCGGCGCTGTTGATCGTCGCAATCGCCATCTACATCTTCTTCTGGGCGGTGGACAGCGGCCAGTACGATGACCTCGATGGTCCGGCACACAGCGTCCTGTTCGATGATCAGGACCCTCAACACCTGGCCGCCATGGAAGAAGCCACTGGTCACAAGCCGGTACCTCAGGCCGAAAACAAAGACCAGGCCCCGCCCCATGCTTGAACTGGCCCCTCTGCTGGTGTCGGCGATTATCCTCGGCCTGCTTGGCGGCGGGCATTGCCTGGGCATGTGCGGCGGCTTGATGGGCGCGCTGACCCTGGCGATCCCCAAAGAACAACGTAGCCGGCGCTTTCGCCTGCTGCTGGCGTACAACCTCGGGCGAATTCTCAGCTACGCCACCGCTGGCTTGCTGATCGGCCTCGCGGGCTGGGCGGTGGCCAACAGTCCGGGCGCGATGATCATGCGCGTGATCGCATCGCTGCTATTAATTGCGATGGGCCTGTATCTCGCCGGATGGTGGAGCGGCCTGACCCGTATCGAAAGCCTGGGGCGCGGCCTGTGGCGGCATATACAGCCGTTCGCCAGCCGCTTGCTCCCGGTGTCGAGCATGCCTCGCGCATTGCTGCTTGGCGCGCTCTGGGGCTGGCTGCCGTGTGGCCTGGTCTACAGCACCCTGCTGTGGTCGGCCAGCCAGGGCAACGCCCTCGACAGCGCGCTGCTGATGCTCGCCTTTGGCTTGGGCACCTGGCCTGTGCTACTCGCCACCGGGCTTGCCGCCGAACGCACCACTGCCCTGCTGCGCAAACGCGGTGTGCGCATGGCCGGCGGCCTGCTGGTTATCCTGTTCGGAATCTGGACGATGCCTGGGCCTCACCAGCATTGGTTGATGGGGCATTAAGCCCCCTTCCTGCCAGGAAAAAACTGACCCTCCGTCAACGATTTGCCGCCAGAACGCAGGCCGTTGATGCAAATCAACACTGCCCTGAGCACACCTCCCTAGACTCGACGTCATTGCCAGCCTATTCGGGAAATACCCGCATGCTCGACGCCATTCGTTGGGATTCCGATCTCATCCGCCGCTATGACCTGGCGGGACCGCGCTACACCTCATACCCCACTGCGGTGCAATTCCAGACCAAGACAGGGGCGTTTGACCTGCTGCATGCTCTGCGCGACAGCCGCAAGGCTCTACGGCCTCTGTCGCTGTATGTGCATATACCGTTCTGCGCGAACATTTGCTACTACTGCGCCTGCAACAAGGTCATCACCAAGGATCGAGGGCGGGCCCTGCCCTACCTGCAGCGTCTGGAGCAAGAAATCCAGATGATTGCCTGCCACCTCGACCCTAAGCAACAGGTCGAACAGCTGCACCTGGGCGGCGGCACCCCGACGTTCCTCAGCCATGACGAATTGCGCCAGCTGATGGCGCATCTGCGCAAGCATTTCAATTTGCTTGACGACGACTCCGGTGACTATGGCATCGAGATCGATCCCCGCGAAGCTGACTGGTCGACCATGGGCCTGCTTCGCGAGCTGGGCTTCAATCGGATCAGCATCGGTGTTCAGGATCTCGACCCGCAGGTACAGCGCGCCGTCAATCGCCTGCAAAGCCTTGAAGAAACCCGCGCCATCATCGAAGCGGCACATACCCTGCAGTTTCGCTCGGTGAATATCGACCTGATCTACGGTCTGCCCAAGCAAACGCCTGAGTCCTTCGCCCGCACCGTAGATGAAATCATCACGCTGCAACCGGATCGCCTGTCCGTGTTCAACTACGCCCACCTGCCGGAGCGCTTTATGCCCCAGCGGCGGATCAATGCGGATGAACTGCCTGCGCCGGAGCAAAAGCTTGAAATGCTCGAACGCACCATCGAACAACTGACGGATGCCGGTTACCGCTACATCGGTATGGACCACTTTGCCCTGCCCGATGACGAGTTGGCCATCGCTCAGGAAGAATCAACGTTGCAACGCAATTTCCAGGGTTATACCACCCATGGCCATTGCGATCTGATCGGCCTCGGCGTCTCGGCAATCAGCCAGATTGGCGACCTGTACAGCCAGAACAGCAGCGACCTGAATGACTACCAGACCTTACTGGCCGGCGACCAGCTCGCCACCAAGCGCGGCCTGCTGTGCAATGCCGACGACCGCGTGCGCCGAGCAGTGATCCAGCAACTGATCTGTCATTTCAGCGTGAACTTCGCCGGTATCGAATACGCATTCAATATTGATTTCAGGGGCTATTTCAAAGAGGAATGGCCGCAACTCCTGACGATGGTCAGCGACGGCCTGATCGAAATCGATGAGACGGGGATAACCGTGCTGCCAGCGGGCCGTCTGTTGGTGCGCTCAGTGTGCATGGTCTTTGATGCCTACCTGAACCACCAAAATCGCCAACGCTTTTCACGGGTGATCTAACCCGATACAGCTGCCCCTGCCGATTGACGGGGGCGCATTACACATCAGTTACTTTGCAGCGGCTGTGGCGTTTTTATCCATAAGCTTGATCAAGCTGGCGGAGACCGTAAACAGTGCCGCCGTCAATTGCGCCAACTCCGACTGAATACTGCTCACCTGTGTCTGCTTCTGCTCCGGGCTCAGGCTTTTGTTCGACATCACCGCCTGCAATCGTGCCTGCGCCTCGGCGATTTGTTTTTGCAGTTCTTTGATCCGCTTTTGCAGCATTTTGATGGGATCAGTGCTGTCAGTGCTGTCGCTAGCGGCGGCCTTGGCCTTTTCTACCGCTGCAGTGGACAGATTGACCTTCACACTCACAGGCACTTTGCCTGTGCCCTCTTCGTCGGGCGAGGCGGCTGCAGTAGCGGCTCTGGTTTGCGGGGTGGTGGCTTGAAAGCCAGTGCCGCTGGAAGCACTGAGATTGACGGACAACATGAACGGCGCTCCTGATTCAGTTAGGCCATCACTTGTTATCGGCAATAGTACCGAGAGCTTTATCGTCTCGCGTTAAATCTGCTGGCACTGGCCGGAACGGCTTGCGCTGGGTTACCCTTATGGCTTCTGTGTGTTTTCCCACAAGGATTGAAGTCATGTCTGAGCCAGTCAAACTGCGCGCACCTAACCAGGCCCATTGCAAGGATTGCAGTCTGGCCCCGTTGTGCCTACCGCTTTCTTTGAATCTGGAAGACATGAATGCACTCGATGACATCGTCAAGCGCGGTCGTCCGCTGAAAAAGGGCGAGTTTCTGTTTCGACAGGGCGACCCATTTGGTTCGGTGTATGCGGTGCGTTCCGGCGCGCTGAAAACCTTCAACCTCAGCGATGGCGGCGAAGAACAGCTCACCGGCTTCCATCTGCCGAGCGAGTTGGTGGGTCTGTCTGGCATGGACAGCGAAGCCTACCCGGTATCGGCTCAGGCACTGGAAACCACCTCCGTGTGTGAAATCCCGTTTGAGCGCCTCGATGACCTGTCGGTTCAACTCCCACAATTGCGTCGGCAACTGATGCGAATCATGAGCCGGGAAATTCGTGACGATCAGCAAATGATGCTGCTGCTCTCGAAAAAGACCGCCGACGAACGCATCGCCACGTTCCTGGTCAACCTGTCGGCCCGTTTCCGCGCTCGCGGCTTCTCGGCCAACCAGTTTCGCTTGAGCATGTCGCGCAATGAAATCGGCAACTTCCTGGGCTTGGCCGTGGAGACAGTATCGCGGGTGTTCACCCGTTTTCAGTCGAGCGAACTGATCGCAGCCGAAGGCAAGGAAATCCAGATCCTCGATCCGATCCAGCTCTGTGCCTTGGCGGGCGGCTCAATCGAAGGCTGAGGCATGCTATCCATGGCGGCTGCGCTGTAGACTAGCGTCAGCCAATATGCCTCAGGATCCTCTTGATGATTTACGACGAATTCAGTTTCAAATCCCTTATTCGCCCGGTCATGAACTTTCCTAAGCCCGGCGTTGTTTTTCGCGATATTACCCCACTGTTTCAATCGCCAAAGGCCCTGCGCCTGGTGATCGACACCTTCGTGCAGCGCTACATCGATGCCGAATTCAGCCACATTGGCGCCATGGATGCTCGCGGCTTTTTGATCGGTTCAATCGTCGCTTATGAGCTGAACAAGCCACTGATCCTGTTCCGCAAGCAAGGCAAACTGCCCGCAGACGTGTTGTCCGAGGCCTACCAGACCGAGTACGGCGAAGCCTGGCTGGAAGTGCATGCCGACAGCCTGTGTGAAGGCGACGCCATTGTGATGTTCGATGATCTGATTGCCACCGGTGGCACGCTGGTCGCGGCCGCCAATCTGGTACGCCGCATGGGCGCCCATGTCTACGAAGCCGCAGCAATCATCGACCTCCCGGAACTCGGCGGCTCTCAGCGCCTGGAAGACATGTCCATCCCGACCTTCTGTCTGACCAACTTTGCGTTGAGCGATAGATAGCGACAGGGGTGCATCAAGCGCCTGCAGATTTCCGAAATTTCACAATCAAAGCCCCATCTGCTTGGCGATGATCTCATTCATGACTTCACGCGTACCGCCTCCGATTGAAAGGATGCGGTTATCGCGGTACAGGCGTTCTACCAGGCTATCGCGCATATAACCCGAACCGCCGAGGATCTGCACCGCGTCGTAAGTGATGCGGTCGGCGGTGTCGGTGGCGAAGTTCTTCGCCATGGAGATTTCTTTGATCACGCTCTGCCCCGCCGCCATTTTTGCCGCCTGGCGGTAGGTGAATTCGCGGGACACTTCCAACTGCGTGGCCATTTCTGCCAGCCGATGCTTGAGCACCTGGAACTTGCCGATCGGTTTGCCAAATGCCTCACGCTGCCTGGCCCAGCTCAGGCTCTGCTCAAGCGCCAGTTGTGAGGTCATGTTCGCCATCAGCGCCAGTGCCAGGCGCTCATTCTGAAAGTTGCCCATGATGCAGGCAAACCCCATGTTCTCCGCGCCAATCAAATTGGCCATCGGCACCCGACAGTCCTCGAAAAACAGCTCAGCCGTGTCCGACGCCCACCAGCCCATCTTCTTCAACTGCCTACCGACGCTAAAACCTGGCGTCCCCTTCTCTATCAGCAACAGACTGATGCCCGCAAACCCAGGCTCACCGGTGCGCACTGCGACGGTATAAAAGTCGGCGCGTACGCCGCTGGTGATAAATGTTTTGCTGCCGTTGACCCGATAGCAGTCACCGTCTCGCACCGCACGGGTTTGCAGGTTCGCCACATCAGAGCCACCCCCTGGCTCAGTGATCGCCAGCGCCATGATCTTTTCCCCGCTCAGCACCTGCGGGGCAACACGTTCGCGTAGCGCCGGTTGCCCCCACTTGACCACCGGCGGCAAACCAATATCCAGCGAACCCAAACCCGCAACCAACCCGGCAGACCCACAACGCATCAGCTCTTCGCTGGCCGCGACCTTGGCAAATACATCACCCTCATGACTGCCGCCCAGCGCTTCGGGATAACCCATGCCCAAAATCCCGGCAGCGCCCGCCTTCAGGTAGAGCTCACGCGGAAAGCCTTCGGCCTCCTCCCACTCATCGACGAAAGGCAGTATCTCTCGCTCGACAAAACGCCGCACGGCGTCGCGGATCAATTGGTGGTTGGGGTCGAAGTATTCCTGAAAGTCGGACATCGGCGCGCTCCACTGAAGGTCCAGCGAACTTACCGAGCGCTTGCTTGGTTTACAAGCGCCAATCGGTCCTCACGCCGACGCCTCGAACCGGCGCCGAGGAACGACCTGTCACAACGCTATTGGCTTACGTCCTGCAAACGAATGCGCCAATGTACCGCCGTCCACCAACTCCAGTTCACCACCCAGCGGTACGCCGTGGGCGATGCGGGAGGTGATCAGGCCTTTGTTGCTGAGCAACTGGGCGATGTAATGTGCGGTGGCTTCACCTTCGACCGTCGGGTTGGTGGCGAGAATAATTTCGATGAAGGTGCCCTGCTGCTCGATGCGCGTCACCAATTGCGGAATGCCAATGGCTTCCGGCCCGAGACCGTCCAGCGGCGACAAGTGCCCCTTGAGTACAAAGTAGCGACCACGGTAGCCCGTCTGCTCCACTGCATAGACATCCATCGGCCCTTCGACCACGCACAGCAGCGTATCGTCACGACGAACATCCGAACATTGCGGGCAAAGATCGTCTTCGGTAAGGGTGCGGCAAAGCCGGCAATGGCCGACGCCCTCCATGGCCTGACTCAGTGCCAGCGCGAGGCGCGAACCGCCGCTGCGATCACGCTCAAGCAATTGCAGGGCCATGCGTTGGGCAGTTTTTTGCCCGACGCCGGGCAATGTACGCAAGGCATCGATCAATTGGCGAATCAGGGGGCTGAAGCTCATGAGAAAGGTCCGACAAAACAACGAGACGCGGTTTATACCCGCGCCTCCGGTTAGCGTCAATTCAAGCGTCAGCGACCCGGACGACCAGCTTGCCAAAGTTGCGTCCTTCCAGCAGACCGATAAAGGCCTCGGGCGCCTGCTCGAGCCCTTCGACTATATCCTCACGAAACTTGATCTTGCCCTCTTTAACCAACGGGACCATGGCGGCGAGAAACTCCGCGTGGCGATCGCCATACTCCTCGAACACGATAAAACCCTGAATCCGTGCGCGCTTGGTCAACAACATGCGCATCAGCAGCGGCAAATGATCAGTCCCTTCCGGCAGCGACTGCGCGTTGTATTGGGCGATCAAACCGCATAAAGGGATCCGTGCACGGGTATTGAGCAGTGGCAGCACTGCGTCGAACACCTTACCGCCGACCAATTCAAAGTAGATGTCGATGCCATTGCCGCAGGCCTTCGCCAGCTCATCAGCGAAATGCTCACTTTTGTGATCGATGCACGCGTCAAACCCCAACTCATCGACCACGTACCGGCATTTTTTGGCACCGCCTGCGATGCCCACCACACGCAAGCCCTTGAGTTTGGCCACCTGCCCTACCACCGACCCGACCGCACCGGACGCCGCAGCCACCACCAGGGTCTCCCCGGCCTTAGGCTTGCCGATGTCCATCAGGCCCATGTAGGCGGTCATCCCAGGCATACCCAGCACGCCGACGGCCATCGAAGGGCTCGGCAGATCCTTGGGTACCGACACCACTTGCGTACCATCGCAGATGCTGTGGGTTTGCCAACCGGTCATGCCTACGACCAGATCGCCCGGCTTGAAATGGGCATTGCGTGACTGCTCGACGCGGCTCACCGCCCCGCCCGTCATGACGTCATTGACCTGCACCGGTTCGGCATAGGACGGCGCGTCGCTCATGCGCCCACGCATATAGGGGTCTAGGGACAGATAGAGCGTACGCAGCAACACCTGACCTTCCTCCAGATCAGGCAGCGCCTCACGCTCCAGACGAAAATTCTCTGGCGTGGGTGCGCCTTTGGGACGAGAGGCCAGAACGATGCGTTGGTTGAGGATCAATTCTTGCGCCATCAGAGCAGTTCCTTAATCGATAAATTCAGGCTAATACAGAGCAGACCGCTTTGCTCGGCAGGCGTTCGGTCGATATCCAATAAAGCAACCTGTGCAGGCGCAGGCTTGCCCACGATTAGCCGGGGACGCGCTCGGCATGCCGGACCTTCCTCGCAGCCACAAAAAAGCCAGGCACGGGGCCTGGCTTCGGGTCACGCTGAAACGGTTTAGAACGGCAGTTTCATGCCCGGTGGCAATTGCATGCCCGCCGTCATGCCAGACATCTTTTCCTGGCTGTTCTGCTCGATCTTGCGCACAGCGTCGTTCACTGCGGCCGCGATCAGGTCTTCAAGGATTTCCTTGTCTTCCTGCATCAGACTGTCATCCAGGCTGATGCGCTTGACGTCATGACGACCGGTCATCACGACACTGACCAGGCCTGCGCCCGACTGCCCGGTGACTTCGGCATTGGCCAGTTCTTCCTGCGCCTTGGCCATTTTCTCTTGCATCTGCTGTGCCTGCTTCATCAGGCCGGCCATGCCACCTTTCATCATGGGAATTCACCTCAAGTATTGATGGGTCATTTTTGCGTAGTGCCACACAGGCACCACGCACGTCAGTTAAAGAGTCTGAGCCGCCGGAGCATCAACAGGTTCAATCGTATCCTCTCGAATCACCGCGCCAAACTGTTGCAGCATTTGTTGGATGAACGGATCAGCGTGGATCGATGCTTCTGCTTCGCTCTGGCGCTCGGCACGGCGGCGCGAACCCGCCTGAGCCGGGGTTTCCTGTTCTGGCTTGATCAGCTCGATGCTCAGGTTCAAGGTCCGCCCGTGGTATTGATTCAGGGCATCGTTGAGTCGGCGTAGTTGCGTTGTATTGAACAGCGCGCTGTGGGCCGGGTCCAGGTGCAGCAGCCAGTTATCGCCCTCCACGGCCATCAAGGTGCAGTTGGCAGCGATACTGCCAGTCATGCCCGACACCGGCAGCTTCGGAAACAGGTTCAGCCACTCCAGCGCCAGCCCTGTCGCAGGCATCAAGGCCGGTAACGGCTCGGGCTCAACGACCTCGGTCACACTGTCGTGGGCCAGTTCGTCCAGGTAGCTGTAAGACGCCGGGTCAATGTCTACCTCCACATCGAAGAAGTCATCGTCGTCCGGCGGCTCGTCATCACGCTCCATGGGCGCAGGAACGAATGCCACTGACTCCGGAATCGGCTCAAGCATGGCCGGCGTCGCCACCTCGGCAGCGGCCTGCACGTCCTCAGGCTCAACCACGTCAGGCGCGTCGGGAACCGGGCTTGCGGGTGCCGGTATCGGCATGGGCGTCAAGTCCGGCTGTTCGGCAACGGTGTCGAGCATCGGCTCGGGAACGGTTTCGACGACGGGCTCGGAATCGGATTCCGGCTCAGGCATCGACTCGACGTCGGCTTGTGGCTCTGGCTCAGATTTAATTACCGGCTGCACGGCCTTGGGCTCATTCCAGGGCAAATCGACTTCTTCTGCCAGAGCAGGTTCAGGCACGATCGGCGCTGCAACAGGCTCGGCAGGAGCGGGAGCAACGGCAGCTACCGGGGCGGCTGCAACTACCGGCGCAACGGTAGTCGCGCCGGCCACTGGTTGCCTGGAATCAACTGTGGCCTGGTTGATCCCCACTGGCTTTAGCGGCTGCCTCGGTGCATCGCTGCTGTCAGCGGGGCGGAAGGCCAGCATCCGTAGCAGAACCATCTCGAAGCCACCCCGAGGGTCTGGAGCCAGCGGTAAATCACGGCGGCCGATCAGGCCCATCTGGTAGTAGAACTGCACGTCTTCGGCGGGTAACGCCTGAGCCAGTGCCAGCACCCGATCCCGGTCGCCATGACCGTTATCGACACCTTCGGGCAACGCCTGGGCAATGGCCACGCGGTGCAACACGTTGAGAATTTCCGAGAGCACGCCATTCCAGTCCGGCCCTTGCTCAGCCAGATGACGCACAGCTTCAAGCACCCCGCGCGCATCGCCATCCAGCAGCGCATGCAGCACGTCGTACACCTGACCATGATCCAGCGTGCCCAGCATGGCGCGAACATCCGCCGCCATGACCTTGCCTTCGCCGAACGCAATCGCCTGATCGGTCAGGCTCATGGCATCGCGCATAGACCCATCGGCAGCGCGGCCCAAGAGCCACAGCGCGTCGTCTTCGAACGGTACATTTTCGACCGTGAGCACGTGGGTCAAATGCTCGACCACACGCTCCGGCGTCATGTTCTTCAGGGAGAACTGCAGGCAGCGCGACAAAATGGTCGCCGGCAACTTTTGCGGATCGGTGGTCGCAAGGATGAACTTGACGTAGGGCGGAGGCTCTTCCAGGGTCTTCAACAGGGCGTTGAACGAGTGAGTGGACAGCATGTGCACTTCGTCGATCAGGTAGACCTTGAAGCGCCCGCGGCTTGGTGCGTACTGCACGTTATCAAGCAGCTCACGGGTGTCTTCGACCTTGGTCCGGCTCGCGGCGTCGATCTCTATCAGGTCGACGAAACGCCCTTCGTCGATCTCCCGGCAGACCGAACAGGTCCCGCAAGGCGTCGACGTGATACCCGTCTCACAATTCAGGCATTTGGCGATAATCCGCGCAATCGTGGTTTTGCCCACGCCACGGGTGCCGGTAAACAAATAAGCATGGTGCAGCCGTTGGCTGTCCAGCGCGTTGATCAGGGCCTTGAGCACATGGGTCTGGCCGACCATTTCGCGGAACGAGCGCGGACGCCATTTACGTGCAAGAACCTGATAACTCATCGAAAACCGTCGCAACTGGGAAGCGGAAGACCGCCAATGCTAGCGGAGCAAGGGCAAAATTGCATCCGGTGTCATTCTCTAATATGACTACGCTGCTGAAATGGAGGAAACTTCGGCATCGGATTCATCCTGAATCGCATCGTATTGCTCACGCAAAGGAACCGAATGCGGCTGTTATTGAGCGCTTTGTTGTCACTCACCTGCTTATGCTCGTGCTTCAGCTACGCCGCTGAGGCACCTTTGCGCTTTTCGATTGCCGACAGCTGGTCGATGCCATTGGTGCAGATCGACGGCGCTCAGCCAACTGCCGGTTTCCTGTTCGATATCATGCAGAGCCTGGCCCGACAGGTCGGCCGCCCCGCGGAATACCATGTGCTGGCCCGCCTGCGCGTGCAAAGCGCGCTGGATCGCGGCGAGGTCGATGTTCGCTGTTACGCCGCGCAATCCTGGGTACCCAACTTCTCCGGCGACTACACCTGGAGCCTGCCGCTGATGACCCAACGCAACCTATTGATCAGTACCGCTGACAACGCAGCCCCGATCCGCACCGATCAGCTGAATGAACAAATGATTGGCACCGTTCTGGGCTATACCTATCCGCGCCTGCAACCCCTGCTCGACAACCACCAATTGCACCGTGAAGACGCCCGCAGCCAGGAGCAAGTCCTGCAAAAACTGGTGGCAGGCCGTTATCACTATGCCGTGGCCGATGAATGGTCGCTGAACTGGTACAACCGTCAACTGCCACCGGACAAACAATTGCGCAGTGTTTCCATCGTCGAAGAACAAGCGGTAGGCTGCATCGTGCGTAACGACCCGAACCTGCCGGTACAGACCATTCTGCGTGCGTTATTGCGCATGAAGATGTCGGGAGAGATTGATCAGATCATTGGACGCTATGGCACTCAGGCACCACTCCAGCCCGAACAGAGTTCGTCAGCGGGCCGCTAGTACCCGCAAGTGCTGACCCAGACCACCGCGGCGTTCATCGCTAAAACCCTCACACCTGCCTTGTAGCATCAGCGTCACACTGCCTGACTACCCTCCTCCGAAATCATTTGTTACGAACCCAGCCAAACACGCAGGTAACCGCCATGAACGACAAAGACGACGACGCGTTACAGCCGCCTGCTGGCGATAACCTACCCGATGCCGGCAGACGGCGCTTCCTTGGCGGCGTCGCGGCGCTTGGCGTCGGCGCGACCCTCAGCGCTTACGTGTCCGGCAACGAACCGCCACCCAAGCCCGACGACAAGCCTTTAACCGGCGCTGCGCTGGATCAGGCACTGCGCGATAACGTGAAAACGGTGGTCGTCATCTACGCCGAAAACCGTAGTTTCAACAATTTGTTCGGTGACTTCCCGGGTGTCGAAAAACCGCTGGCGGCGCTCACCACAAACGACTATCAACAACGCGACCGCGACGGCAGCATTCTGGAAACCCTGCCCCCGGTATGGGGCGGTATATTGCAGATAGGCCCGCAAACCGTAGACGGCGTGACTTACCCCGCCGACACCCAGTTTCAAGAGCACCTGATCAACGCGCCTTTCGCCCTTGAGGGCCCCAACGGCGAAGACCTGCCGTTGGGCCTGGTCACCCGCGACCTGTGGCATGTGTTTTATCAGAACCAGATGCAAATCAATGGTGGCAAGAACGATAGCTTCGTTGCCTGGGCAGACTCGGGTGGCCTGACCATGGGCCATTACGCGCAAACCCAATACTCCCTGCGCCTGTGGGACGTGGCGACGGAATTCGTGCTGTGTGACAACTTCTTTCAGGGCGCTTTCGGCGGCTCGTTTCTCAATCACCAGTACCTGGTGTCCGCCACCGTGCCGTTTTACCCTGACGCCGCGAACTCACCGGCCAAACAGCAAATCGCCACACTGCAGAGTGATAATCCGCACGATACGCGGCTCAAGCCTCTGGAGAAATCTCCCGCCAGCGCCATGACCGGCCCACCGCAATTCGGTCCAAGCGCATTGACGCCCGACGGCTATGCGGTCAACACCCTGGCCCCGCCGTACTGGCCGACCTGGCTGCGTGACCCCGAGCGCCCGGACTACTCAAAACCGGGTCTGGCCAACGTATTGGTGCCGCAGACCCATGACCACATCGGCGACAAACTGTCGAAGAAGAACATCGACTGGGCGTGGTACGCCGGCGGATGGCAGGCCACCATCGATCAGTTCAAGGACTCTCCCGGCATCCCGAAAATTCCGAATTTCCAGTATCACCACCAACCGCTCAACTACTTCAAAAAACTAGGCCCCGATAACCCCGTAGAACGCAGCAAACGCCTGCGCGACGGCGGTTTGGGTGAAGAGTCCAGAACCAACAAATTCTTTGCCGACGCCGAAGCGGGCAAGCTGCCCGCCGTCACCTTCTACAAACCCCAAGGCAACCTCAACATGCACGCCGGTTATGCCGACGTCGCCTCAGGAGACCGCCACATCACTCGCGCCATCAAAGTCCTGCGCAACAGCCCGCAATGGAAAAACATGGTCATCGTCATCGCGGTCGACGAAAACGGCGGCTGGTGGGACCACGTCGCGCCGCCAAAAGGCGACCGCTGGGGCCCCGGCACACGTATTCCGGCGCTGGTTGTCTCGCCCTTTGCCCGCAAAGGGGTTGTTGACCACACCGTCTATGACACCGCCTCAATCCTGCGCCTGATCACTCGGGTGCACGGCCTGGAGAAGCTGGACGGGCTGAAAGAGCGGGATGAAGAAATGCTGACCCGAGGCCAGGAGCCGATGGGGGATTTGACCAAAGCGTTGCAGTTTTTCGAGGCATAGCAAGGCCCGCACCGAATGATCGGCGGCCGTCAGCCCCTCTTTCGCAGCATGAGGTTAAGTTGATCGACCACCTCGGCCCAGTCGGCGTCTTCAAGGATCTCCTCGCGCAGAAAAGAGGCCTGTGCGGGGCTCCAGAAAAAAGCGTCCTCTAACGCAAGGTCTGCCTTGAGAGGGGCATGTGTAGCGAGGAAGGCGTCAATGCTGACCGGGTCGGCCGCAAGCCCCAGCTGTTGAAAAAGAGCCGGCAGACTATGTACAGGTAATTCCATGAATCACTCCTTGGGCCAGGTTGAGCGCAAGCGGCACAACCTGGCGCGGTCATTGGCGTTCATTACTGGCAGACCTCACGCACCTCGGCATGCGGCACCAGTTTCAGGTATTGGTCCATGCGCATGTGGACCAGATAGTGGTGGTTACCGGCTTCCAGGTAGATGTCCTCCTGGCGGGTCAACATCGGATCGAGCAGCATCTTGATTCCATAGGCCTCACCCAGTGCCGGGATCGCGCCACGCTCACAGTCACCGAACAGGTGCGGCAAACCACTTTCGCGAGTGAGCTGCCAATCCCCACTGGTTTGTATTTTGCTCAAATCCAAATGCCGATCAGCGGGCAACACAGCCATCATGTAATGCCCATGTTGATCATCGAGAATCACCGATTTAGCCAAGCGCTCTGCCGGAACGCTGGCCACCCGCGCGGACTCCAGGCTTGTCGCCGAGTGCGGGTGGGCCACGATGTCATAATCACAGCGCGCCTGTTCCAGGCTACGTTGCACTGTTTTTGCCATACGCATGATGCACCTCCACGCCCTGCACGGAACGGCAGAGCAGATATCTTTAACTTCAAGTTTAGGCAGCGCACGGCGTGACGGCGATTGGAAGGCAGTAACAGTTAAGACTATGCGGCACCGTCGCTAGTCGAGAACGAACTAAGATCAGAACCTGCCTACCTGCCCCTTCTATGTGCTTACTTTCTGATGTAGATCAAATCCCCCTTTACACCAACTCCTATTCTTGAGACAGCACTCACGTTGTTAGGAGCTGAAGATGAAAAAAGCAGGCCTGATCGGCCAATACATACTGATTGCAGCAAGTGCTTTACTGCTGCCATCGGCCAACGTCTTTGCTAACCCGGAAACGCCACCATCAGGGGGCACGGCCGAATACCGTCAGGATTTCGACTGGGTCAAGCACACACAACAGACTCTGGACGACCTAAAGGGCAAGCTGAATCTAACGCCAGCGCAAATGCCGGCGTGGGAGACATGGTCCGCTGGCTTGATAACAGATGCCCATCAGCAACTGGGAAAAGACAACCCCGGACATGAGGGAAAAGGGAGCGCGGCGAAACCGATGGTTGACGAAACAACGCCGGAAAGAATGGCACACGGAATAGAGCGTTTACACGCACAAATCACCTGGATGCAGGCGCATGTAGCTCGTCTGGAAGCGGCTCAGGTTCGCACCAAAACATTTTATGACACATTGAGCACTGACCAAAAAACCATATTCGACCTGTTCTGGAACGGGATGCACCGCAAAATGCACGGGTACGGCGGCTGGGGCACGCACATGCCCATGTCGAGCCCCATGATGGAAGAAAACCAAAACCGAACACGCAAAGAATAAGCGGTATGACACCGTCTATCAGGTAGACATCATGAACATCGACTCGATAAAACGTTGCGCGCTTATTGGCGTGGTTCTGATCGGTACGAGTCTTTCATTACCGGCCACCGCCGATTCGCATGGCGGCGGTCATGGCGGCGGCTGGCACAGCGGTGGCCCCGCATGGTGGGGCGTAGGAATTGGCTTGGGCCTGGGCTGGGAAGCCGCGCACATTGCCAGCCCCTATTACTACCCCGCTTACCCGGTCTACTACTACCCCGCCCCGGTTTATTACTACCCTTACAGGCCGTCCACGGTGGTGATTGAGCCGACACCGCCGATGCCGCCCGAAAGGATAACGACGGGCGCGCCATCAAGCCCTCCGCCCGCACCCAATTGGTACTACTGCGACTCGGCCAAAGGCTACTACCCCTACGTACGCCAGTGCCCTGAACCGTGGCGCACAGTCCCAGCGACACCCCCCGGATCAATACGCTGACCTGCGCAGCGAGTGCGATTCGAGGAAGGAATTCCGCACGTGAAAAAACACCCTTTGAATCGCCTTATAGCGAAAGAGTGGTTAGCTGTTTTAATCGAGGAATTCAGCGTTATGGAGGCAACCCCACCAGCCACACCCCGGCACACAATGTTCCCGCTGTGGCTGCTTCCTTCCGGATCTGACCAGGTTCACGGGTAATCGTTGCGGGGGGACCGATGGGGTCACCATAACGACGCTCACCTGACGGCGAACGGCGCCATTGTACCGGTCTGGCGAGAAGTTACAACCGTTGGTTTTGGATTAAAAATCTGAGGGAGCTCAAGCACTTGTGTGGCAGGGGCTGGCGGCTGTGTACGGCGGGCCCGGCGTTGGGACTTTTGCGTTACCCTATTCGGCCGTGACGCGATGCGTCCTCGCAGGATTCGATCGATGCAAACTAAATTGGTCTGTTATGAAGACCTGTCGGATGTTCAACGCCAGCAATTGCAACACCTTGAAGTGTTGTCAGAGCAGAAGGCCTTTTCCGGGGACATCTACAGCGCACTGAATGCCCTGCAGGGTAAACCGAATGACGATATCAAAGGTTTTGTACTGATTGCCGACGATTATCCCATCGGCTTTTTTATGCTCAAGCGCGGGCCGTTTTTACCGCACTGGGCCGATCAGGATGCCGCCACCCTGCATGCCTTGCAGATAGACCGCAGGATGCAGGGCCATGGTCTGGGGAAGGTCTGTTTGCAGGCTGTCCCGGACATGGCACGCTCGGTGTGGCCTGATGTGGCGCAGTTGATGCTCTCAGTGGATACGGACAATCAGGCGGCGCTTGGCCTGTATCTTGGTCAGGGCTGGGTCGATACGGGGGAAGCGTATCGGGGACGGATTGGTTATGAGCGGCGGCTGTCATTGGCATTGCAGGATGACGCTACCGACCTTCGGTAAGGGTCGTGCGTACGCCCTCACTGCGCCTGCAGCACCTCGTCCGCCCGACCCCCGGATTGCTGAATAACCAAGTGAATGAAGTGCAGCTTGGTGATGACGGCTGGCGACAGGACGAACGGGTAGAAGTCGGGTTGGCCCATGCTCCTAGACAGCTCGTTGAGCATCCCGGCCAGTTCGATCCAGGCGTTGACGAATGAAAGGAACGCAGGACCACCGGGGTGCTGGGGGTCGTAGAGGGTTTCCAGCGTAAATGGCGGGTAGTCGAAGTCCATGTCCCGGGCGCTCATGCCAAAACCCAGGGCGGTGTCGACGGCGTCCATCATGTGCAGGTAGTGGGCCCAGGTTTCAGCCCAGTCTTCCCACGGGTGCATGGTGGCATAGCCGCTGACGAAGCCCTGTTGCCAGCCAACTGGCGCGCCGTTCTGGTAGTGGTGCTCAAGGGCATCGGCATAGCTGGCGCGCTCGTCGCCGAACAGGGTGCGATAAGCGCTTTCCCAGGGACTGTCGGGGATCAGACGATCCCAATAGTAGTGACCCACTTCGTGCCGAAAATGCCCGAGCAAAGTCCGATACGGTTCGTGCATCTGCACGCGCATGGCTTCGCGAAGGGCGTCGTCGGCCTCTTCGATGTTGAGGGTTATCAGGCCATTGGCGTGGCCGGTGGAGGGGCACTTGCCTTCCAGGTCGACGCCGACGAAATCAAATGCCAGACCGGTATCTTCGTCCTGGGCTTTCGGAATCACCTGCAAACCCAGCGCGATCAATTGTGCGACAAGGCGGCGCTTGGCGGTTTCGACTTTGCACCAGCGCTCCGCGTTTTCCGGAATAGACAGGTCGGGAATGGTTCGATTGAGGCTGCACGCGATACAGAATTCACCCTGATCGTGCGCCGAAAACAGCCAGTTGCAGGCAGCAGGCGTGTCCAGGTTGGCGCAGCGTCGATAAAGCTCCAGGCCGGGTTCGTCGCTCAAGCACCAAGTGCTTTGATCAGGCCCCGGCTCGAGCGTGACCAACCTACCCTGCTCCGGCAAATAGCCCAGCGCTGCCGAACAGGCCAGGCACCGGCTATTAGGGAAGAAGATCGACTGTCCACAGTGGCACAGCCAGACTTTGCTGTTACGTTTGGTCTCGCCCACAAACGGCGCGGCAATGCGGGAGCTGAGTTGTTCGAAGAAGCGGTACATGACGATCTCCTTTTGGCGTACTAGCGATGCGTCAGGCAGACCGCGTCGCCTGGATCGCGGGCAAGCCCGCTCCTACAGGTATGTGGTGCAGGAGCGGGCTTGCCCGCGATGACGTTAGATCGAACACCATTACTCCACAGCAATACCGTGCTTCTTCAAAAACACCACAAACGCTTCTTCATCCAGCACTTTTAGCCCAAGCTCATTGGCCTTGGTCAATTTCGAGCCCGCGCCAGGCCCGGCGACGATGGTGTGGGTTTTTGCTGAGACTGAGCCTGAGACTTTGGCGCCGAGGCTTTCGAGTTTTTCCTTGGCGATGTCGCGGCTCATCAGTTCCAGGGACCCGGTCAGGACCCAGGTTTGCCCAGCCAGCGGCAGGCCTTCGACGACTTTCTTCTCGCTCTGCCAGTGCATGCCGAAGTCGTTGAGTTGCGCCTCGATCTCCAGTGCACGCTGGACGTGTTCTTCGATGTCGAAGAAATCACGCACGGCTTTCGCTTGTTTCTCGGCCAGGGCCTGGCGCATGTCCAGCCAGTCAGCGTCGATGATGCCTTGCAGCGAACCGAATTTGTCCGCCAGTTTTTGCGCCGCACCCGGCCCGATCGCAGGGATGTGCAGCTTGTCGATCATGCCACCCAAGGTCGTGCTGGCGGCGAATTCAGCGCCCAACTCGCCCTGATCCTGCAATTCCAGGCCGCGTGCAAGCAATTGCTCGATGACCTTGATGTTGTGGTCATCCCTGAAGAAGCTGTGGATCTCATAGGCGACTTCCAGCCCGACATCCGGCAAATACGTCAACACTTCCGGCAGCGCCTGTTTAATGCGCTCCAGCGAGGCCAACGAACGCGCCAGCACCTTGGCGGTCTCTTCGCCAACGTCGGGAATGCCCAAGGCGTAGATGAAACGCGCCAGGGTTGGCTTTTTGCTGTCGCGAATGGCCTTTAGCAGCTTGTTGCTCGAGACCTCGGCAAACCCTTCGAGGTCGACGATCTGTTCGAACTTCAGGGTATAGAGGTCCGCCGGGGATGCCACCAGCCCTTCATCCACCAACTGCTCGACGCTCTTGTCGCCCAGCCCGTCGATGTCCATCGCCCGACGGGACACGAAGTGGATGATCGCTTGCTTGAGTTGCGCGCCGCAGGCCAATCGACCGACGCAACGGTACACGGCGCCCTCGCTGATGGTTTCCTTGCCTTTGCTGCGCTTGACCAGTTGCGTACGTTCAACGCGGGAACCACAGACCGGGCAGGTTTCCGGAATATGCACCGGACGTGCATTGTCCGGGCGACGGTCGAGGATGACTTGCACGACTTGCGGGATGACGTCACCGGCACGGCGAATGATTACCGTGTCGCCGATCATCAAGCCCAGCCGTGCCACTTCGTCCATGTTGTGCAGCGTGGCGTTGGCGACGGTGACACCCGCAACCTTGACTGGCTTGAGGCGTGCGACTGGCGTGACTGCTCCGGTGCGGCCAACCTGGAATTCCACGTCGAGCAGTTCGGTGAGTTCTTCCATGGCCGGGAATTTGTGGGCGATGGCCCAACGCGGTTCGCGGGCACGGAAGCCCAGTTCACGCTGAGAGGCCAGGTTGTTGGCCTTGAACACCACACCGTCGATTTCATAGGGCAGCGACAAGCGTCGTTCGCCGATATTGCGGTAGTAATCCAGGCATTCGTCAATACCGTTGGCCAGTTTCAACTCGTGGCTAACGGGCATCCCCCATTGCTTGAGCTTTTGCATGTTGCCGATATGGGTGTCGGCGAACTCTTCCGACACCCGACCCAAACCGTAGCAGCAGAATTCCAGCGGCCGATTAGCTGTAACCCTTGAATCCAATTGACGCAAGCTTCCCGCCGCTGCGTTGCGCGGGTTAGCAAAGGTCTTGCCGCCGACTTCCAGCTGGCTGGCATTCAGCCGTTCAAAGCCTGCTTTAGACATGAACACTTCGCCGCGTACCTCGAGGGTTTGCGGCCAGCCGCTGCCGTGAAGCTTGAGCGGAATGTTACGCACGGTGCGCACGTTGACGCTGATGTCTTCGCCGGTGGTGCCATCGCCACGGGTCGCACCGCGAACCAGAGAGCCATCCTGGTACAACAGGCTGACCGCCAGGCCGTCGAGTTTCGGCTCACAGCTGTACTGCACGTGGCCACCATTGCCCACCGACAGGTCCAGGCCTACGACGACACGGCGGTCGAACTCGCGCATGTCGTTTTCGTCGAAGGCGTTACCCAGGCTGAGCATGGGGATTTCGTGACGCACTTGGGTGAACACCGAAAGTGCCGTACTTCCAACCCGCTGAGTGGGCGAATCGCGCGTCACTAACTCTGGGTGCTCAGCTTCTAGAGTCTTGAGTTCATCGTATAAACGATCGTACTCAATATCCGGAACGCTGGGATCATCCAAGACGTGGTAGCGAAAATTATGCTGATCTAGTTCAGCTCGCAACTTTAGGATTCGGGTTTCGACGGCGGTCATACGTGTTCTCTCGAAAAGCAAAAAAGCAGCCGAAGCTGCTCAATGTTGATTCGCCACCGCAGGAAGGTCATTCCGACCCTCTCGCGGGAAAGCGTGCGCCTACAGGTTAAGCGGCGCGTGTTTAGCGGCGCTGGGTCAATGCACGGCGTTCGAATTCGGCGATGCGCTGGCGGTAATGCTCAATGGTCTGCGCGGTCATGACGCTGCGCTGATCATCTTTCAATTCGCCGTTGAGCTCGTGGGCCAGTTTGCGAGCAGCGGCCACCATGACGTCGAAAGCCTGTTTCGGATGACGCGGGCCGGGCAAGCCAAGGAAGAAGCTCACGGCGCGGGTGCTGAAGTGATCGATATCGTCGAGATCGAACACGCCTGGCTTGACCGCGTTGGCCATGGAGAACAGTACTTCGCCGTTGCCGGCCATGCTCTCGTGGCGATGGAAAATATCCATCTCGCCGAAACGCAAACCACTTTCCAAAATGTTCTGCAGCAACGCAGGGCCCTTGAAGCCACTTTCGTCGCGGCAGATCACACTGATCACCAGCACTTCTTCAACGGGCGGCAGATCTTCGGCACGGCGCGTCGTATCGTCTGCACGTCGCCCAGGCTTGTTCTCGTCCGGAAAATCATCGTCGCGACCGGCGTGCAGGCTTGGCCCGTCCAGATCGAGATTCAGATTCAGGTCGCCCTGATGTGGTTCGTCCTTGCGTTTGCGCTTGGCATCACGCGGAGTGACGTTCACCGACGGCAGGTCGTGCTCGTCCAATTGCGGCTCTTTCTGGTTGTCCAGCACACGCGGCGGCCCCAAGAGCTCGGCGGACGTGGCTTCGTCGTCATCCGGCAGATTGGAGAAGCTTCGGTCCAGCCTGAATTTCAATTTACCCTTGCCACCGCGCATCCGGCGCCAGCCATCAAAGAGAATACCGGCAATGACAATAATGCCGATGACGATCAGCCACTCGCGCAGACCGATTTCCATGTAATCCAGTGCCTCTAATAAAAATGCTGAAAAATAAGGGCCGAAACCCCTTTAAAACGTGGCGCCAACTCTATGTTCTGACAGGCGTTTTACCCACGCAAAAGAAAAAGTAGTGATTAAACTAGCACGACCAAAGATAACTTTACACCGTCTGTTGCAAAGGGCCGGCCGCTCAAAAGTGGTCAAACGGCTTCAGACGCTTGATAACACCACGCATTCCCATAGCAAAGGGGCCACTAAAGCGCCATTTCCCTTGCTGTACAAGGCCTGCACGCTAGGCATCCACCAGCGCCATCGCTTCCTCCACGTCCACCGCAACCAAACGCGAGCACCCAGGCTCGTGCATGGTTACACCCATCAACTGGTCTGCCATCTCCATGGCAATCTTGTTGTGGGTGATGTAGATAAATTGCACCGTCTGCGACATATCCTTCACGAGTCGGGCGTAACGTCCTACGTTAGCGTCATCCAGCGGTGCGTCAACCTCGTCGAGCATGCAAAACGGCGCCGGGTTCAACTTGAAAATGGCAAAAACCAGCGCCAAGGCAGTCAGGGCTTTTTCACCACCGGACAGCAAATGAATGGTGCTGTTCTTCTTGCCAGGTGGCCGCGCCATGATAGTCACACCTGTATCGAGTAAATCTTCGCCCGTCAGTTCCAAATAAGCGCTGCCCCCACCGAAAACTTTTGGGAAAAGTGCCTGTAAACCGCTATTTATCTGATCAAAGGTCTCTTTGAAACGATTACGCGTTTCCTTATCGATCTTGCGAATGACGTTTTCCAGGGTATCCAGCGCTTCGACCAAATCGGCATTCTGCGCATCCAGATAACGTTTACGCTCGGATTGTTGCTGGTATTCGTCGATGGCCGCGAGATTGATCGCACCGAGCCGTTGAATGCGCTGGGCGATGCGCTCCAATTCTTCTTCCGCGTCTTTTTCATTGGCCTCGCTGGTCAGCGTAGCCAACACGCCATGCAGGTCGTAGCCGTCTTCGAGCAATTGGTCCTGCAGGGTTTTGCGCCGCACCGTGAGCGCCTGCCACTCCATACGCTGTTGCTCGAGCTGGCCGCGCACCAATTGCGATTGCTGCTCGGCCTGGGTACGGCGTTTTTCAGCATCGCGCAGTTCGCGGTCGGCGTCTTCCAGCGCCATTTTTGCCAGACGCATCTCGTCGTCGACAGCCATGCGTTTTTCCAGAAACTCTTCGAGCTTGAGGCGTAATTCTTCGAGCGGTGCCTCGCCCTCTTCCAGATTAAGGCTCAGTTGCTCGCGTTTTTCGTTCAGACGCTCGGATTGCAACTCCAGCCGCTCAAGGGCCTGACGGGTGGAATCGTGCTGCGCCTTGAGCGAGCCCAGACGCACCGCCAATTGATGGGCGTGGTCCTTATGCTGACGGGCTTCCTGACGCACCCGGTCGAGGCGCTCGCGCAGGCTGTCGCGCTGAGCCAGGAGCAATTCACGCTGTTCGGTGTCGATGGCCATGCTGTCCAGCGCGTCCTGCAATTGCAGGCGGGACTCGCCGAGTTGTTCGTGTTCGATGGCACGTTGCTCGCCCAGTTCGCCCAGCTCTTCGTCCAGACGCGTGCGGCGCAGGGTCAATTGTTCGACCTTGGCCTTGCCAGCAGACAGCTGCGCCTTGAGTTCGCCTTGCTGACGCGCCTCATCCTGCAAACGCCGACGCAGTTGCTCACGGGCGTCTTCCTGCTGCAACTGCTGCTCGCGCAGGGTGACAAGCTGCTCTTCAAGGGCGCCCAGGGTGGCTTCGCGCTCCTCACGCTCCAGCCCCAGGCGTTGCAGCTCCTGACCGCGAGCGAGTACCCCGCTTTCTGCCTCACTGGCGCGGCGCACCCTTAGAAAGTGCCGACCGACCCAGTAACCGTCGCGGCTGATCAGGCTCTGCCCTGCCCCGAGCTGACTGCGCATGGCCAAAGCGTCTTCAAGACTGTCGACCGGCTTGACCTGACCCAGCCACGCCGACAGATCGACTGACGCTTCAACCTTGTCCAGCAAACTGCCAGGGATTCGCGTCACGTCGGCCGACGGGCTGAGCAAGCGCAAGTCGCCCTGTTCGAAACTGGCCAGATCCAGTCCAGCGAAGTCATCCACCAGCACCGCTTGCAGGTCGGCACCGAGTACGGTTTCTACCGCCAGCTCCCAACCCGGCTCGACCCGCAGGCCTTCAGCCAGTCGCGGGCGCTCGGCCAGTTGCTGTTTGCGCAGCCACTCGGCAGCACCTGTGCCCGGATCGAGCGCGGCTTGTTGCAGGGCTTCCAACGATGCCAGCCGGCCGTTCAGGCGTTGCAGATCGCCTTGGGCTTGCTGCTGTGCCTGATTGGCTTGATGCAGCTCGCCGCGCAGTTGTTCCAGGCGCTCGACCAACTGTTCTTCGCTGGCGTGCAGCTCTTCCAGGGTCATTTCGCGGGTGGCGAGTTCTTCGCTGAGTTCGAGAATCGCCGCGTCTTCGGGGTCTGCGGCGAGCAACTGTCGCTCTTCGCCCAAACGCCGTTGCCGTTCGCCCAATCGCTCCATGCTGCTTTCCAGCTGCTGAATGCGCGACTGCTGCACTTCGGCCTGACGCCGTGGCTCGGCGGAGTCCAGATTGAAAGCGTCCCACTTTTCCTGCCAGCCGTGCATGGTGCTTTCGGAGTCCTCCAATGCTGCGGCGGACTCTTCGGCGGCTGCGCTGGTGATTTCCTGTTCGGGCTCAAGCATTTCCAGCTCTTCGCCTAAAGTCGCCAGCAAGGTGCGGTCGTGGCCCAGATGCGACTCGGTTTCCAGTCGCGCGCGTTCCGACTCGCGCAGGTCGTCCTGCAATTGGCGCAAACGCTGCTGACCGTGCTGGATACTTTGCTCGACCCTGGCAATGTCGCCGCCCACGGAATAGAAGCGGCCCTGCACCAGATTGAAGCGCTCGGACAGGTCGTGATGACCATCGCGCAGACGCTCAATGCTGGCGTCTGCATTGCGCTGCTCAGCGACCAGCGCTTCGAAACCGACTTCCTGATTACCGATCACTGCTTCGCGCTGGCCGACTTGTTCATTCAACGCCTGCCAGCGCAGGGCCGACAGTTGTGCCTTGAGTTGACGCTCTTCGCCTTTGTATTCCTGGTACTTCTCGGCCGCCTGCGCCTGACGGTGCAAACGGTCGAGCTGGCGTTCCAGTTCGTCGCGCAGGTCGGTCAGGCGTGCCAGGTTTTCATGGGTGCGGCGGATACGGTTTTCAGTCTCGCGGCGACGCTCTTTGTACTTGGAGATACCGGCGGCTTCTTCGATGAAGTTACGCAGTTCTTCAGGCTTGGACTCGATCAGCTTGGAGATCATCCCCTGCTCGATGATCGAGTAGCTGCGCGGGCCCAGGCCCGTGCCGAGGAAGATGTCGGTGATGTCACGACGACGGCATTTGGTGCCGTTGAGGAAGTACGTGTTCTGGCTGTCGCGGGTGACTTTGCGACGAATAGAGATTTCCGCGTAGCTGGCGTATTCGCCCACCAGGGTGCCATCGGAGTTGTCGAATACCAGCTCGATGCTGGCCTGACTGACAGGCTTGCGGCTGGTGGAGCCGTTGAAGATGACGTCGGTCATCGACTCACCACGCAGGTTCTTCGCCGAACTTTCGCCCATCACCCAGCGCACGGCGTCGATGATGTTGGATTTTCCGCAGCCGTTGGGGCCTACCACCGCCGCCATGTTGCTCGGGAAGTTGACGGTGGTCGGGTCCACGAAGGATTTGAACCCGGCCAGCCTGATGCACTTGAGCCGCATAGGGTTAGCCTGCAGCCAGGGCGGACAGTACCAACTTGCAACTGCGCTCGGCATAGCTGCCCAGGACGCTACGAATCTGCGTTTGGTCGCGTGCCACCACAGCGTCGAGCAGTTGCGCGAACAGGGTCAGGTACTCGCTCATTTCCGCCTTGCGTTGGTCCAGCGCCAAGTAATAGTTACGGCTCATGGACGGCTGCAGGTTTTCGACGGTTTCTTGCAGGTACGGGTTATTGGCGAAAGGATAGGCCGCGCGCATCACGTTGAAGCTCTCTTCAACGAACATTTTCACGTCCTGACGCTCGTAGCTGGCGGTCAGGCGCTGCTGAACCTGCAAAAACGGCGCAAGATCAGCATGCGTTTCCCAACGATTGGCCACGGCATTGGCAAGCAGGATGTACAGCTCGCTCATCAGCGCGCACAGGCTCTCAACGTTGTGCGCGTTGAGTTCGGTCACTTGGGCGCCACGACGCGGCAGGATCACGATCAGGTGGCGGCGTTCAAGAATCAACAAGGCTTCACGCACCGAACCACGACTGACACTCAATGCTTGAGTGACTTTTTGCTCTTGAATGCGCTCACCTGGCTTGAGTTCGCCACGAATGATCCGTTCTGCGAGGTGGTGAGCGATTTGCTCGGCGAGGCTATCCGGCGCCTTGAACGTCATGGTTTTCCTTCAACTTCGGCTAAATCATACAAGCCGCGCAGTGTATCGCAATGGGCAGCCATGGCGCAGGGCCATGAGGGTTGAATCTGGCACGAAATAAGCAATTCTTTGAGCACTGTTCGACGATTTTGTTACCAATCAGACACACCGTTAATCGGCAAAACCGGAGAAATCAATATTTCCTGACTTAAAGGTCAGAACATTATTGACCGAAAAGTCAGAGCTGATAAATTCAGCTCATGTGCCGATTAAAAAAATAACGTGCAGAGGGGGCCTTCCGTGATCCAATTCTTACTCAATCAGGTGCTGCGCACCGAGCATGCCCTGGACCCCAATCTGACCGTGCTCAATTATCTGCGCGAACATCTGGGTAAGCCCGGTACCAAAGAGGGCTGTGCCAGCGGCGATTGTGGCGCCTGCACCGTGGTGATCGGCGAATTGAGCACCGATAACGATGGCGCCGAGCACCTGCGTTATCGCAGCCTCAATGCCTGCCTGACCTTCGTCGCCTCGCTGCACGGCAAACAATTGATCAGCGTCGAAGACCTCAAGCATCAAGGCCAACTGCACAGCGTGCAAAAAGCCATGGTCGAGTGTCACGGTTCGCAATGTGGTTTCTGCACACCCGGTTTTGTCATGTCGCTGTTCGCGCTGCAGAAGAACAGCAACGAAGCCAACGCCCATCAAGCGCACGAAGCATTGGCCGGCAATCTGTGCCGCTGCACGGGTTATCGCCCGATTCTTGCCGCCGCCGAGCAAGCCTGCACTCAACGCGGGCCAGACCAGTTCGATCAGCGCCAGACAGAGACCATCGCCCGCTTGCGGGCCATCGCACCAAAAGAAACCGGCGAACTCAATAGCGGCGACAAGCGCTGCCTGATACCGCTGACTGTCAGCGACCTGGCCGATCTGTATGACGCCTATCCGCACGCGCGCCTGCTGGCGGGCGGCACCGATCTGGCGCTGGAAGTCACTCAACTCCATCGCACACTGCCAGTGATGATCTACGTCGGCAACATTGAAGAAATGAAGCGTATTGAGCATTTCGAGGACCGCCTAGAGATCGGCGCCGCCACCTCGTTGACCGATTGCTACGCAGCACTGACCGCTGAATACCCGGACTTCGGCGAGTTGCTTCAGCGCTTCGCCTCCCTGCAGATCCGCAATCAGGGCACCTTGGGTGGCAACATCGGCAACGCCTCGCCCATTGGTGATTCCCCGCCTCTGCTGATCGCTCTCGGTGCGCAGATTGTCCTGTGCAAAGGCGACATCCGCCGCACCCTCGCGCTGGAAGACTACTTCATCGACTACCGGGTGACGGCACGTCAGGAAAGCGAGTTCATCGAAAAAATCATCGTGCCCAAGGCCAACGCCAGACACGCATTCCGCGCCTACAAAGTGTCGAAACGACTGGACGACGATATTTCTGCGGTGTGCGCGGCCTTCCGCTTGCACATCGAGAATGACGCCATCGTCGATGCACGCGTTGCGTTCGGCGGCATGGCGGCGATCCCTAAACGGGCCGCTGCCTGTGAACACGCGCTGATCGGCGCGCCCTGGACCTCCGCCACCGTGGAGCGCGCCTGCGCAGCCCTGGCTGAGGATTTCACCCCGCTGTCAGACTTCCGCGCGAGCAAGGAATACCGCCTGCTGAGTGCACAAAACCTACTACGCAAATATTTTATCGAGTTGCAAACGCCTCACATTGAAACGCGGGTGACCTCTTATGTCTGACCATGCCCCGGACCCTACCTTGGAAGACAGCCAGGCCGAGATGACCGCGCTGTTTCAGCAGGACCTGACCACGGGCGTGGGTCGTAGCGTCAAGCACGACAGCGCCGACAAGCATGTGTCCGGCGAGGCGGTGTACATCGATGACCGCCTGGAATTCCCTAATCAATTGCACGTGTATGCACGCCTGTCCGACCGCGCACACGCGCGGATCATCAGCGTCGACACATCACCGTGCTATGCCTTTGAAGGCGTGCGCATCGCCATCACCCATGAAGACATTCCGGGCCTCAAGGACATTGGTCCATTGCTGCCGGGCGATCCGTTGCTGGCCATTGATGTCGTCGAATTTGTCGGCCAACCGGTGATCGCGGTTGCCGCACGGGATATGGAAACCGCACGCAAAGCAGCAATGGCCGCGATCATCGAATACGAGGACCTCGAGCCCGTTCTGGACGTGGTGGAGGCCTTGCGCAAAAAACATTTCGTCTTCGACAGCCATACTCATCAACGCGGTGATTCGACCGGTGCTCTCGCCAGTGCGCCGCATCGCCTGCAGGGCAACTTGCACATCGGCGGGCAGGAACACTTCTATCTGGAAACCCAGGTCTCGTCGGTGATGCCCACCGAAGACGGGGGCATGATTGTCTATTGCTCGACGCAGAACCCCACCGAAGTACAAAAGCTGGTGGCGGAAGTACTCGGCGTGTCGATGAACAAAATCGTGGTCGATATGCGCCGCATGGGCGGTGGGTTTGGCGGCAAGGAAACCCAGGCGGCAAGCCCTGCGTGCCTGTGCGCGGTGATCGCCGTATTGACCGGACAGCCGACCAAAATGCGTCTGCCCCGGGTCGAAGACATGCTGATGACCGGCAAGCGCCACCCCTTCTATATCGAGTACGACGTCGGCTTCGATGACAGCGGACGCCTGCACGGGATTCAGCTGGAGCTGGCTGGCAACTGCGGCTGTTCGCCGGACCTGTCCAATGCCATCGTTGACCGGGCGATGTTCCATGCCGATAACGCGTACTACCTGGGCGATGCCACCATCAATGGCCATCGTTGCAAGACCAATATCGCCTCAAACACTGCCTATCGCGGCTTCGGCGGCCCGCAAGGCATGGTCGCGATCGAAGAAGTGATGGACACCATCGCCCGTCACTTGGGCAAAGACCCGCTGGACGTGCGCAAAGCCAACTACTACGGCAAGACCGAGCGCAACGTTACCCATTACTACCAGACGGTCGAGCACAACATGCTCGAAGAAATGACCGCGGAACTGGAAGCCAGCAGCCAGTACGCAGAACGGCGAAAATCGATTCGTGCTTACAACGCACACAGCCCGGTGCTGAAAAAAGGTCTGGCGCTGACCCCGGTGAAATTCGGCATTTCCTTCACCGCCAGCTTCCTCAATCAAGCCGGTGCACTGATCCATATCTACACCGATGGCAGCATCCACCTGAACCATGGCGGCACCGAGATGGGCCAGGGCCTGAACATCAAGGTTGCGCAGGTGGTGGCCGAGGTGTTCCAGGTTGATATCGACCGGATCCAGATCACTGCGACCAATACCGACAAAGTGCCGAACACCTCGCCAACAGCCGCCTCCAGCGGTTCCGACCTGAATGGCAAAGCTGCGCAGAACGCCGCTGAAATTCTCAAACAACGGCTGGTGGAATTCGCTGCACGGCAGTACAAGGTCAGCGAAGATCAGGTGCAATTTCGCAATGGCCACGTGCGGGTTGGCGAGCAGATTTTGTCGTTCGAATCCCTGGCGCAACAGGCATGGATCGGCCAGGTATCGCTGTCGAGCACCGGCTATTACAAAACACCTAAAATCTATTACGACCGCAGCCAGGCGCGGGGGCATCCGTTCTACTACTTCGCTTACGGCGTGGCCTGCGTTGAAGTGGTGATCGATACCCTGACCGGCGAATACAAGATGCTGCGCACCGATATTCTGCATGACGTGGGCGCCTCGCTGAACCCGGCCATCGATATGGGCCAGGTCGAAGGTGGCTTCATCCAGGGCATGGGCTGGCTGACCATGGAAGAGTTGGTGTGGAATGCCAAAGGCAAATTGATGACCAACGGCCCGGCCAGTTACAAAATTCCAGCGGTCGCCGACATGCCCCTGGACCTGCGGATCAAGCTGGTGGAGAACCGCAAAAACCCGGAAGACACGGTGTTCCATTCCAAGGCTGTGGGCGAGCCGCCGTTCATGCTCGGCATCGCCGCCTGGTGCGCGATCAAGGACGCCGTTGCCAGCCTTGGCGACTATCGACATCAACCGAAGATCGACGCACCCGCGACCCCGGAACGAGTGTTGTGGGGGTGTGAGCAAATGCGCACGTTGCATGGCGCGACGGCTGCGACCGAGCGCGACCCCGGGCTGATCGCGGGCAAGCCCGCGCCTACAAGAGCTTAGGAGACCGCACATGAACAACTGGATCAGCGCTCTCGCCGAGCTGCAAAACCAGGGCGAACCCTGCGTGCTGGTGACCATCATCGACGAGCGCGGCTCGACGCCGCGCAATGCCGGTTCGAAGATGGTCGTCACTGCCGAGCGGATCTTTGACACCGTCGGTGGCGGGCACCTGGAATACAAAGCGATGCAGATCGCCCGCGAGATGCTCGCCAATGGCCATCTGGGCACGCGCCTGGAGCGCTTCAGCCTGGGCGCCAGCCTGGGCCAGTGCTGCGGTGGGGTGAACGTCTTGCTGTTCGAGCCCATGGGCCAGCCTCAGGCGCATATTGCGGTATTCGGTGCCGGGCATGTCGGCCGGGCGCTGGTGCCGCTGCTCGCCAGCCTGCCCTGTCGGGTGCGCTGGATCGATTCGCGGGAGCATGAGTTCCCCGCGCTGATCCCGGAGGGCGTCACACGGATCGTCAACGAAGAGCCTGTGGATGAAGTCGAGCAATTACCCGCCGGCAGTTATTGCATCGTCATGACCCACAACCATCAGCTGGATCTGGAGCTGACGGCGGCCATTCTCACGCGCAATGATTTCACTTATTTCGGCTTGATCGGTTCGAAGACCAAACGGGTCAAGTTCGAGCATCGTCTGCGTGAGCGCGGTTTCGATGCGGCGCTGCTGCAACGCATGCGTTGCCCGATGGGCCTGGCTGAGGTCAAAGGCAAATTGCCCATCGAGATCGCCGTGTCCATTGCCGCTGAAGTGATCGCCACCTACAACGCCAGCTTCGGCCATCACAGCAGCAATGCCGAACCTGTTGCACACCTGTTGCCGGTTTCACGCCGCAGCCAAGCTCAATGAGACTTCTATGACGTCTGCATCTGCAAGAACCGGTAGCCACACCGCCACGAAAGCCTACCGCGCCGCCATCCTGCACAGCATCGCCGACCCCGCCGAGGTGGTGATCGAGGCGTCCTATGAGTATTTCGAAGACGGTTTGCTGGTAGTCGAAAATGGCAAGATTATCGCCCTTGGGCATGCCGCGGACCTGCTGGGCCAGCTCGGTGCCGATGTCGAGATTACCGAATACCCTGACGCCCTGATCACGCCCGGCTTCATCGACACGCACATCCATTTGCCACAAACCGGCATGGTCGGTTCCTATGGAGAACAACTGCTGGATTGGCTGAACACCTACACCTTCCCGTGCGAGAAACAGTTCGCTGATCCAGCCCATGCAGCTGAAGTCTCGGACATTTTCCTTAAAGAATTACTGCGTAACGGCACGACCACCGCGCTGGTGTTCGGCAGTGTGCACAAGGCGTCGGTTGAGGCGTTTTTCACAGCAGCCGAAAAGCTCAATCTGCGCATGATTGCCGGCAAGGTGATGATGGATCGCAATGCGCCGGACTACCTGACCGACACCGCCGAATCGAGCTACGTCGACAGCAAGGCGTTGATCGAGCGCTGGCATGGCAAAGGGCGCCTGCACTACGCGGTGACCCCACGTTTCGCTCCGACCAGCACCCCGGAACAGCTGGCATTGGCCGGGCAGTTGCTCAGCGAATACCCCGACGTGTACCTGCAGACTCACATCAGCGAGAACCTGAAAGAAATCGAATGGGTCAAGGCGCTGTTCCCTGAGCGCAGCAATTACCTGGACGTTTACGACCACTTCAAGCTGCTCGGCGAGCGCTCGGTATTCGCCCACGGCGTGCACCTGTGTGACGACGAATGTCAGCGGCTGGCAGAGACCGGTTCCGCTGTGGCGTTCTGCCCGACGTCGAACCTGTTTCTGGGCAGCGGCCTGTTCAATCTGCCGATGGCCGAGAAGCACAAACTCAACGTAGGCCTGGGCACTGACGTCGGCGCAGGCACCAGCTTCTCGATCCTGCAAACGCTGAACGAAGCCTACAAAGTGATGCAGTTGCAGGGGGCGAAGCTGAGCCCGTTCAAGTCGCTGTACCTGGCGACATTGGGCGGCGCGCGAGCACTGCGCCTGGAAGACAAGATTGGCAGCTTGCACCCTGGCAATGAGGCTGACTTTCTGGTCCTCGACTACAACGCCACCCCGCTGCTCTCCTATCGCCTGAAACAGACCAAGGATATCGAAGAGACATTATTTGTGCTGACCACGCTGGGGGACGACCGCGCGGTACTGGAGACCTACTCGGCGGGGCAGTTGGTGCATCGGCGATCTTGAAGTCCCGCTGCTTAAACCGCCGGACTGCGCCCCGGCTTTTTCTTGCTTTGCAGCAGGTGCGAGAACACTGCGTGCAGGTCGTCTGAGGCGCTCTCTTCGTCGAGGTTGAGCTTGCTGTCGATGTGATCCATGTGACGCATCATCAGGCTCACGGCCAACTCAGTGTTACGCGCCTCGATGGC
This sequence comes from Pseudomonas sp. ASL8, assembly GCF_056680355.1. NCBI lineage: Bacteria > Pseudomonadati > Pseudomonadota > Gammaproteobacteria > Pseudomonadales > Pseudomonadaceae > Pseudomonas > Pseudomonas sp. ASL8. Next base: position 5,528,230 of record NZ_CM155278.1, read on the forward strand.
GTCGATCAACTGGGTGTGTTCATCATAGGAGCAGTGCGAACGGTTGCCGTTTTCGTACTGGGCGATGATCAACGATGTCTGGGAAACGAGGCTGCGTTGGAAGCTGATCAGCGGCGCGTTCTGCGCAGCCACCGCCAGCGTGAGGTGAAACTCGCCCGACAAGCGAATCCCGGCACCCCGGTCTCCACGTGAAAAACTGTCGCGCTCATCACTGACCATTTGCCGCAATTGGGCAAGCTGATCAGGCGTGGCGTGTTCGACCGCCAACTCAGTGATCGCTTTTTCCACCATGCGTCTGGCAAAAAATACCTGCCGCGCCTCCTCGACGCTCGGGCTGGCAACCACCGCGCCACGGTTGGGCCGCAGCAACACAACCCCTTCGTGGGCCAGGCGAGACAAGGCACGACGAATGATCGTGCGGCTGACGCCGAAAATCTCCCCGAGAGCCTCCTCGCTCAGCTTCGTACCGGGGGCCAGACGCTGTTCGAGAATCGCCTCGAAAATATGCGCGTAGACCCTGTCGTCCTGCGTGCCGACACGGCCGGCCTTGACGGTTCGCGGCTGTTTCTTGAGGGGCTGCAACTGTTCGTTCATGGGCGCTCGTGTGCAAGTCACAGATAAAGTACCGACACATTGTACACAGTGCATGGGGGGTGAATAGGTACGGTCTTATCGACAGCTTTACGCACACAACATCGAACACATTACGTACAACTCTAAAAACATTACTTTGTTTTTTTGTACACAAAATCACGAGTTCGCTTCTTGCGAGGCGCTGACTTGGCGGTTAAACAAACCGACAGTTCAGCGCGTTATGGCGAAGCAAACCCGGCCCATGCGTTCCCACAAAAGCGTATTGAACATCAGCCGCCGTCAAATATCATCGGCGACCCTGACAACAAACAATTGTGTTCTAACACCCGACACCCGAGTGGTGTTTGTCCCGCCCACCAGCCTGATCAGACTCCCCTGCTCTTGGGCGGCCGCGATTCTTGTCGCTACCGACGTACCGGCATAGCGGTCCAAAAAGGCATCAAGCCACGTGCTGGACAGCGGAAATCCCAACGATAGAGGTTGTAGATCATGCGTCACCTGACTGTTGTGGGCTCGGCGCACACTCATCATGTACAACTGATCCAGTCCGGGCCGCTGAAACGTCAACGTGGGCGTGAAATGCATCAAGTGCCCGCCGGGTAATAGCTCGTAACCGCTCGAAGTCAACTGGCGGGCCATCAACTGACTCAGTTCCTGGGCACTCATCGCATCCGCCCCCCCTCTGAGCTTTGCCATGTCTGACGGATCGCCCGGCAGGAAGTCCAGCCGATGAAACGTGTCGAGCGAACTTTCATAACTGATGTTCATGCTTTGATAGGTGCTGCCTGTAGGCCTTGCCCCATCAAGCATGGCCAGCGGATCGTTGAGTTTTGCCAACGGCGCAGCATGCCCCTTCCTCCAGGCATTGAGCGTCGCTTTCATATTTATCAACCGGGTGGCAGTCATGCTCAGGCCGGCACTGTCGGCCAACTCGTAAAGCTTCTCCGCCAGTACTCGCTGGGAGATGGGGGTAAATGCCGGGCGAATATCAGCAATGAGGCTCTGGATTTTTTTCGAAAACAAAGGCCCGTGAACGGTCCATTGGCCTGCCTTGAAAGACGCCATCACAGGTTGATCGAACGGGTTGAGCCTGATGGCCTCGTTCAACTCTGCGAAGCTGCCTCTGGAGCTCCCCGCTGCCGGGTTGCGTAGAAATACGATGCTCGGGTTTTGTGTCGAACCGGCAGGCAGGATATCGAAACATTCGCGGCCCATGACAACGACTTCGCGCTCAGGCGCACCGGTCACCCGGAAGATCGGCGGCTGTTGCCCAATGGGCTCCAGCACAGTCAGCTCGTCCAGCTCCAGGCCCCAGCCTTTCCAATTGTCTGCTGGCACAGCGATGCTCCGGCTGGTGCCCGGAACCGGCTGCGTCGGCTGGCGATTGGTTTCGCTGGTTGAGGGTGCTGGTTGCTTGCGTTTGTTTGCAACGGGAATGGGCAGGGGCGCGACTGTCTGACCTTGTGGTTGGCGTCGATGGGCCTCTGCCCAGCCGGGAACTGCTCTGTGGCTTTGGTAATGTACGGCCACGTCCAGTTCAAGCCGTCGTTGTTGATCGACGGGAAACGCAAACTGATCAAGCAACTCGCGCGCCTGCTTGCGCGTAAAGCTGCCATCGGGATGAGCATCGCTAATCAGCGTCTCGGCGATACTCGATTTCACCCCGCCCTTGAGGCCGACATCCGTGTGATAAACCCAGTCCCCCTGTGAGTCGAGACGCACCGGTGGTTCATACCCTTGCCCCGCCGTCTTTTGCAGACGAAGTGACTGCTCGCCTTTGCGTCTGTAGACCTTGTAAAACTTGCCTTGCCGTTGTATCCAGAGCTGCCCGTCTTTCAACACCGCGCCCGCGTTTACCCCGTTTTGCTTGCTCGCACCGACCGGTGAAACGTCGGCCTCATACCCTTTGAATGACGTGAGCACGTAGCGCTTGCGCGTGACCGAGGTCAACGTGCCCGTCAACCGGGCAGCCTGGCGCAATTTTGTCGCGCGGCGGGCGACCTTGGCGAAGGCGGCAACCGTGGCGACGCCCGGCACCACTGAGAGCAGGATGTCCAGTACGCTCAGGGATGCGCTTGCCGTCAGCACCTCGCCCTCGAACTTTCTGCCCTCTCTGAAGGCTGCAACTGCGGAGTGGCCGTCATTCCAGCCATCATGCACGCTGAACAGGGTCCCCAAACCCGGCAGGAACGACAGGATTGCCTTGAAGTACGCCATATATGCCTGGCTTTTACGCAACTCGTGTCCACTGTGGATGTCTGCGTTGCTACGCGCCTCGCGCTTGATATGTGCATGGATCAGCCAGGCACGCGCATCCACCTGCTGAGCCGCTATTTTTAGAAAAAGGGCGGGAGTGAAGGTGATGAAACCGTCGAACCTACGTAGCAACGCTTCTTCGATATAGCGCGTATCAGCCGCCTGGCGCTCCTCTTGAACTGTGCGCGACACCAAGTATTCAATAAGGGCAGGTTTACCCATGAGCCGATTGATCAAGCGCTCCTTGGCCTCTTTTAAACTTCCGGCCTCTATCAGCGAAAACCCATCAGGCGCTTGAGGCAAATACACCAGGGTGGTCCCTGTCGTCTCGTGATGGATCACGCAGAGACCTGAAAGCGTCGCGCTTTTGGTTTCACCGCTTACCGCATGACCCGGGTTGAGAACAACCCAGCTCATTTGCAGTTGGGTTGCGCGCAGGTCCGCATTGGAACGCGCTTGCACAGCCCACTCAAGCACGCGGTAACCATGAACGCTCAAGCGTTTGTTTTGCAGGGCAGCAAAACCTTCCAGCAAAATTTCCAGTTCATAGGGTTTGAGCAGAACGTCGGGCGCGATCAGCTGCGACATCTCCGGACGCGCCTGGAACACGCGGCCCAACAACGCCCGGTACCGATCAGCGATATCGACCAGGGGTAGGGTTCGGGCGATGTAATCGACTGTCAGGCCAACAGCAGCTGCAAGGTCACCGGCGGGCAAATCGATCCGGGCAAAGGTCAGCCGCGCCGCCAGCTCTTCATCCTTGGGATCTATGTTGTAACGAGCCCACTCAGACACGGAGAACCGAACCCGCTCAGCGCTTGCACTCCAGCTGTTGCCATGGAGGAGCACGCCGTACTGCGGATCGATATCGAAATCCCGAGTCGCGCTTTCGGGCAGGTCGATAAAGACCTGATCGGCGTCGACATCGATGCCCAGATCGTCCTTGATCCGAGCCGCGAGCGTCTGGCGGGTGAATGCCTCGAATGATGGCAACACTGCGTCCAGCTGGCTTTCCAGCAAGGCCGCCGCTGCATGGTATGCGCTCAACCGCTGGCCATATTCACGGCGAATATCGACCGGGGCGTGCAGCAGCCATTGCGGCATCTGCTCGACTAATTCACCGGTTCGTTGCTGCTCGGCCACTCGGTCGATGGCCTGGTCCCGCGCGTCGTTACGATGGACCTGCAGGTTGTCCGTCAACTCCAGATACAAACGACTCAGCGTGGCCTCCTCGTTGCTGGCGTCAGCAAAAAAGCGCTGGCCATCGGTGGCCGCGCGAGTCGCTGCTTCAAGGCTTTCAATCTGCACGTGCACGCTGTGGGTCATGGCTGGCGCAGTGATGACACGCGTGATCAATTCCAGAGAACCGGTCTTGGCCTCGTCCATTGCCGCACCTCGCGACAGGGCAGACAGATGCCGCCAGAACGGCGTATCCAGGCCCGACTGCAAGGTGAACTGCACGTCATCTTTGAGCGCCTGCAACGATGAGAACTTCTGTAGTCCACCGCCTTTCCCCGGCATGAATAACAGTGCGGACCCTTCGGCATCAGGCGTATCGAGCGCCTGCTGCGTGGTAAAAATCAGAACGCCGCTCAGGGCATGAACCGTTTCGCCGACAGCAATGCCCAGGTCAGTCACCCGCACTGATTCGGCAAGAGGGTCAAGCGTGCCAACCGCTTGCTGGATGTGCGTCAGCTCGACAGCGCTGATCGAGCCCTCATAGGCCTGAAGCTGCGCTTCACTGAGCAACGCTTGCTCGCGATACTCGATCAACCCGGCCTCTTTTTCATTGATAAGCTGCGCTGTACTGGCACTCAGGGTGCTCGTGATTGCTTGCATCGACACCGAGGCGGTATGCAAGGCAGCGTGAAAACGGCGGTACTCGGCCAAGGGCTTTACGCGCTCGCCCTCCTCCCCGATCCATGCCTGAATCCGGTTGTCATACAGCGCTACTTTCTCTTCGCACAAGGCGACGAAATACGCGGGCGGCAAGCTGCCAAACGATACGATCCGGCGGTACAGCAAAGCATCGACAGACGGAATGTCTTCGTAATCTTGTGTCAGGAGGTCTGCGGGGGCTTGCGTCATTGAAATCATGGATCACTCCGGAATTGATTAGACCCGGAAGTGTGCCCAAGCCCGTCTGAGCGCAATGACTACATAAATATTGGTTATCTCTTTTCCAGACGGAAAAGAGCCCGCAACGTGAGCGGGCCAGAGGTAGCGAGGGGAGCTACCCGGCAGCGACTAACTGCCGCGATACGTCGAGTAGCTGTAGGGCGAAATCAACAGGGGCACGTGATAGTGATCCTGCGCGGCATCAATCCCGAACCGCAGAACCACCACATCAAGGAACGGTTGATCAGGCAAATCTACGCCCCGTGCCCGGTAGTAGTCACCGGCATGGAATTGCAATTGGTAGACGCCCGAACGGTAATCATCGCCCTGTAACAAAGGCCCATCGCAGCGGCCATCGGCGTTGGTCACCGCACTGGCAACCCGCTCCAGGCGTTCACCTTCGACCCGGTACAGCTCGATTTTGATAGCGCTACCCGGGCAGCCGTGGGCGGCATCCAATACATGCGTCGTCAATCGTCCCATTGCTCGTCAGCGCCTCGCGCAGTCAATTGGAAGCTCAGTTGGAAGCTCAGACCGCACCCTTGTGGTGCCAGGGTTAAGAGCAGCGATGAGCAATTAAGACATTTACCAAAAAAATTGTACACAATAAATATCGCTTTTTAGAGCGGCATGACGAGGAGTGCATGGAGACACCTGTTTCGGCCAATAATCACGCAATCAAGCCCTCTTGCAGATATAAACTGATCACTCAGGCAAGTTTCTTGCAAGCACTGGCTCATGGAAAAACGCTAAAAACCAGGCTTACAAAACGATTTAAGAGTTGTATACAATCGAGCCATCGCGGTGGCGCCGGCCTGGATTGCCCTGGCAACCGCCGCCACTGACAACACGCACATAAGGAAGACTGCTGTGAGTGCTGACTACCCACGGGACCTGATCGGATACGGCAACAACCCGCCCCATCCTCACTGGCCGGGAAATGCCCGCATCGCGCTGTCTTTCGTGCTCAATTACGAAGAAGGCGGCGAGCGCAATATTCTGCACGGCGATAAAGAATCCGAATCGTTCCTGTCAGAAATGGTGTCGGCCCAACCGCTGCAGGGCGAGCGCAACATGAGCATGGAATCGCTCTACGAATACGGCAGCCGTGCCGGCGTGTGGCGCGTGCTCAAGCTGTTCAAAGCATTCGATATCCCGCTGACAGTCTTCGCCGTGGCCATGGCCGCACAGCGTTACCCGGAAGTGATCCGCACCATGGTCGCGGCCGGTCACGAAATCTGCAGCCACGGTTATCGCTGGATCGACTACCAGTACATGGATGAGGCCCAGGAGCGCGAACACATACTCAAGGCTATTCGCATCCTCACCGAGATTACCGGTGAACGCCCGCTGGGCTGGTACACCGGCCGTACCGGGCCCAATACCCGCCGCTTGGTGATGGAGGAAGGTGGCTTTCTCTACGACTCCGATACCTATGACGACGACCTGCCCTACTGGGAACCGAATAACCCCACCGGCAAGCCGCACCTGGTGATCCCGTACACCCTGGACACCAACGACATGCGCTTCACCCAGGCGCAGGGCTTCAACAATGGCGAGCAGTTTTTCCAGTACCTCAAGGATGCGTTCGACGTGCTGTACGCCGAAGGGGCCGAGGCGCCAAAAATGCTCTCCATCGGCCTGCACTGTCGGCTGATCGGGCGCCCGGCGCGACTGGCAGCGCTCAAGCGTTTTATCGAATACGCCAAGGGCCACGAGCAGGTCTGGTTCAGCCGGCGCGTCGATATCGCCCGGCACTGGTACGCCGAACATCCTTATCAGAATACTGAGAACGCGCCATGAGCTGCTTTCAGACACTGACGCCATCGTCTCTGAGTCGTGAAGCGTTCGTCGCCGCCTTCGCTGACATCTACGAGCATTCACCGTGGGTGGCCGAGCAAGCCTACGACTTGGGCCAGGGCTCAGACCTGGACCAGATCGAGACCTTGCATGCCCGTATGAGCAACATCCTGTTGAGCGCTGATCATGCCCGGCAACTGGCCGTGATCAACGCTCACCCGGACCTTGCTGGCAAAGCCGCCGTGCAGGGCCAACTGACTGAAGCCAGCACGCATGAGCAAGCGGGCGCCGGTATCCACCAATGCTCGGCCGAAGAGTTTCAGCGCTTCACCGAGCTGAATAGCGCCTACAAGGCCAGGTTCGCGTTCCCCTTCATCATGGCGGTGAAAGGCAGTGACCGGCATCAGATCCTCGCCGCTTTCGAAACGCGCATTCATAACCCGGTGGACACCGAGTTCGCCTGCGCGCTGGCGGAAATCAACAAGATCGCGATGTTCCGTTTGCAGCACTTATAGTCGCCCTATCCCACGCCAATTTTTGCAGAGGCAGACAAGAACAATGAAAGCTTACGCCGCACCGTTCGAGAAGTTCGTCAACCTGGCCGACGCCCGTCTGGGCACCAAAATCATCTCGGTCACCGATGACTGGTTCGCGGACGCCAACCGCCTGTTCCAGCCGACCCCGGCCGTCTGGAAAGAGGGCGTGTTCGATGACAACGGCAAGTGGATGGACGGCTGGGAGTCACGCCGCAAGCGCTTCGAAGGTTATGACAGCGCCGTGATCCGCCTGGGTGTGCCCGGCTCGATCAAGGGCGTAGACATCGACACCTCATTTTTCACCGGTAACTTTCCGCCCTCGGCCTCGCTGGAAGCGTGCTTCCTGACCACTGGCGAGCCGGACGAAAACACCCCGTGGACTGAAGTACTGTCAGCCGTCGAGTTGCAAGGCAACAGCCACCACTTCCACGAGATCAGTAATGATCAGGCGTTCAGCCACTTACGCTTCAACATCTACCCGGACGGCGGCGTGGCACGTCTGCGGGTGTACGGTGTTCCGTTCCGCGATTGGTCGGCCGTGAGTGACAACGAACAACTCGACCTCGCTGCTGCCCTCAATGGTGGCCGCGCACTGGCCTGCTCCGACGAGCATTACGGGCGCATGAGCAATATCCTGAACCCGGGCCGTGGGATCAACATGGGCGACGGCTGGGAAACCGCGCGTCGACGCACGCCGGGCAATGACTGGGTGATCGTCGCCTTGGGCCATGCCGGCGAAATTGAAAAAGTCATCGTCGACACCCTGCACTTCAAGGGCAACTACCCGGACACGTGTTCGATTCAGGCCGCGTTCGTCAAAGGCGGGACGGACAGCCAGATCGAAACCCAGAGTTTGTTCTGGCGCGAACTGCTGCCAGCCCAGAAGCTGGAAATGCACGCCGAACATACATTCGCCGAACAGATAAAAGCCTTGGGCCCAATCACCCACATCCGGTTGAACGTGTTCCCGGATGGGGGCGTGAGTCGGTTGCGGGTGTTGGGTAAAGTAGCGAAGTAATACTGTAGGAGCGCGCTTGCCCGCGCCCGCGATGGACCGCAAAGTGGTCCCAAAAATGCTGAGCACCGTTCTACTGTCAGAATCGAACTCGCTGATTTTGCGACTGCTATGGTCGAGCACGACTCCGAAGCGATCGCGGGCAAGAACTAGGCGTCCCCCGCGCTCCTACAACAATATTTTCAGAGACAGAAATAGCATGCGCACACTAGTGATCGAGCCCCTGACCAAAGAAGCGTTCGCCCCCTTCGGTGATGTGATTGAAACCGATGGCAGCGCGCACTTCATGATCAACAATGGCTCGACCATGCGTTTCCATCGTCTGGCCGAGGTTGAAACTGCCGCGTCGGATGACAAGGCGATCATCAGCATCTTCCGCGCCGAGGCGTTGCAGATGCCAATGACCGTGCGCATGCTGGAGCGGCATCCGCTGGGCAGTCAGGCGTTCATACCGCTGCTCGGCAACCCCTTTCTGATCGTGGTTGCGCCCCTTGGCGATGCACCTGAGTCGGAGTGGGTCCGAGCCTTCATCAGTAATGGCAGGCAGGGCATTAATTACCATCGCGGCGTTTGGCACCACCCGGTGCTGACGATCGAAAAGCGGGATGATTTCCTGGTGGTTGATCGCAGTGGAACTGGCAATAACTGCGATGAGCATTTTTTCGATGAGGACCAGTGTCTGTTCCTCGACCCCCACCAACAAGAAAGGTCTGAACACCCGTAAGGGGTGACAGGCAAGAGGTCAACACTGTGGAAGCACATTTGATGGAATGGCTGAACCTGAGCGTGCGCTGGGTTCATATGATTACCGGCGTAGCCTGGATTGGGGCGTCGTTCTATTTCGTCTGGCTGGAAAACAACCTCAACCGGGTCAACCCGCGTGACGGGCTGGCCGGCGATTTGTGGGCCATCCATGGTGGCGGCATCTACCACCTGGAAAAATACAAACTCGCTCCGCCGACCATGCCCGATAACCTGCACTGGTTCAAATGGGAAGCCTATTCCACCTGGATGTCCGGCGTAGCGCTGATGGGCGTGGTGTTTTACGCCAACCCGACGCTTTATTTACTCGCCCCTGGCAGCAGTATTTCGGGCGTCGAAGGCATCGCCATCGGGATCGGTTCGCTGATCGCTGGCTGGTTCATCTACGACGTGCTGTGCGACTCGCCACTGGGCAAGCGCCCCGCCCTGCTCGGCCTGATCCTGTTCGTGCTGCTGATTGGTGCCGCGTTCGGTTTCAGTAAAGTGTTCAGCGGTCGCGGCGCGTACCTGCATGTGGGCGCCATTATCGGCACGATCATGGTCGGCAACGTGTTCCGCATCATCATGCCCGCCCAGCGCGCATTGGTGGCCGCCATCGCTGATGGCCGCACGCCGGATCCCAGCCTGCCCGCCAAAGGTTTACTGCGCTCCCGGCACAACAACTACTTCACCCTGCCCGTGCTGTTCATCATGATCAGTAACCACTTCCCGAGCACTTACGGCAGTCAATACAACTGGCTGATCCTGGCCGGAATCGCGGTACTGGCGGTCCTGGTTCGCCACTACTTCAATACCCGCCACAACAGCCACGCATTCGCCTGGACCCTGCCCGTTGCCGCGCTAGGCATGATCTGCCTGGCGTATGTCACTGGCCCAGCGCAAATGTCGACTGACGCGGCATCTGCAGCACGCGCCAGCGGTGTCGACTTCAACAAGGTCCACAGCGTGATTCAGGAACGCTGCGCGGTGTGCCATTCGGCCAAGCCGACCAGCCCGCTGTTCAGCACGGCGCCCGCCGGCGTGATGTTCGATACCCCGCAACAAATCCAGCAACTGGCACCGCGCATCCAGGCCCAGGCCGTCATATCGCAGATCATGCCGCTGGGCAATATCACCCAGATGACCCAACAAGAACGTGACCTGATCGGCGCATGGATCGACAAGGGTGCGCAGACCCACTGATCGATTGATCCAAGGCACTTGAGCCGCGCGACCTGTGCCCTACCGGGCAATCTTGAGCCTGCCGCAAAACCGGTGCTACCATGCGCAACCGCTGGCACAGGCAAGGAAAACTCTGGTTCATGAGCAGCATTCGCGAGCGTAACAAAGAACTGATCCTGCGCGCAGCCAGTGAAGAGTTCGCCGACAAGGGTTTCGCAGCCAGCAAGACCAGCGATATCGCGGCCAAGGCCGGGCTGCCAAAACCTAACGTCTACTACTACTTCAAATCCAAGGACAACCTCTACCGCGAGGTGCTCGAAAGCATCATCGAGCCGATCCTCCAGGCATCGACGCCATTCAATCGCGACGGCGTGCCAGCTGAGGTGCTGAGTGGCTACATTCGCTCGAAAATCCGCATATCCCGCGACTTGCCGTTCGCCTCGAAGGTGTTCGCCAGCGAGATCATGCACGGCGCACCGCACTTGACTGCCGAGCAAGTCGAACAGCTCAACAGCCAGGCCCGACACAACATCGACTGCATTCAGTCCTGGATCGACAGCGGTCAGATCGCACCGCTCGACCCGCACCACTTGATGTTCACCCTCTGGGCCGCGACCCAGACCTACGCCGACTTCGACTGGCAGATTTCCACCGTCACCGGCAAAGCCAAACTCGACGACAGCGACTACGAAGCCGCCGCGCAGACCATCATCCGGTTGGTGCTCAAAGGGTGTGAACTCGATAAGTGACACTGCGACTGATACATAACCTGTAAGAGATCCCGCTCTGCCATCGACACCGCGCAGGCGATACTTTGTCCATGCCCTGCCCACCTTGACCGCACCTTTTATCCTCGCCCGCCGGTTGGTTCAAGCCAGCGCCCGCCTGTTGCAGGCGTCAGCGTTCGATCATCGGTTGCGCTGGTGACCGGAAAGCTCCTAGGCTCTGCGCATACTCAATTCGGAAATAACCCATGGACAACAACAAAGGCTGGCGGGAACAGCTGCGCATCATCATTTTCCAGACCGATACGGTCGCGGGCCGACGCTTCGACAAAACCTTGCTGCTGATCATTCTGAGCAGCCTGGTCGTGGTGATCATCGACAGCATCGAAAGTATTCATCGTGACTATGCTGATCTGCTGGCGTATCTCGAATGGGGTTTCACCCTGGTATTCGCCATTGAATACGGGCTGCGCCTGTACTGCTCGCCCAAACCGTTGCGCTATGCCTTCAGCTTTTATGGCTTGGTCGACCTGCTGGCGATTGTGCCTGGCGCGCTCTCGCTGTATTACAGCGACGCTCAATACCTGCTAATCATTCGTATCATTCGGATGTTACGGATCTTCCGGGTGCTCAAGCTCGGTCATTACCTCAAGCAGGCCAACTACCTGCTCGCGGCGCTGCGTGGCAGCAAGCAGAAGATCATCGTTTTCCTGGCCACCGTCTCTACGCTGGTCATTGTTTTCGGCACGCTGATGTATGTGATCGAAGGCCCGAAAAACGGGTTCACCAGTATCCCCATCGGGATCTACTGGGCCATTGTCACGCTGACGACAGTAGGCTTCGGCGACATTGTGCCCAAGACACCGCTGGGGCAAATGTTGTCGTCGCTGGTGATGATCACCGGTTACTCCATCATCGCGGTGCCCACCGGGATCTTCACTGCCGAACTGGCCAACGCCATGCGGGGCGAACAACTGGAACACAAATGTCCGGTCTGCGCGAAGAACGACCACCAGCCCAGTGCGGCGTTTTGCGCGCGGTGTGGCAACGCCTTGTTTCCCAAAGATGAGAACAAAGCATAAGCAAATTGCTTTTGAGTATTTAAATGACTATAGCCACCCGGCTATAGTCGCCAGCAATGAGCCACTCGCCCCATCAGCAGCCTCACCCACACCTCCAATAAGGAATGCGCAGTGAACAAATTTTTTGGCGCCTCACTTCTGGCCGCAGGCCTGGCCTTCGGCAGCGTGGCCCAAGCCGCCCCTACCCTGCTCAACGTTTCCTATGATGTGATGCGCGACTTCTACAAAGACTACAACAGCGCGTTCCAGAAGCACTGGCAAGCCGAACACAATGAGAACGTCGCCCTGCAAATGTCCTTCGGAGGCTCAAGCAAACAGGCCCGCTCCGTCATCGATGGCCTGCCGGCTGACGTCATCACCATGAACATGGCCACCGACATCAACGCGCTGGCCGACAACGGTGGTCTGGTGCCGAAAGAATGGGTCACTCGCCTGCCGAACAACAGCGCGCCGTTCACCTCAGCCACGGTTTTCATCGTGCGCAAGGGCAACCCTAAAGCTCTGAAAGACTGGCCAGACCTGGTCAAGGATGGCGTTCAGGTGATCGTACCCAACCCGAAAACCTCGGGTAACGGTCGCTACACTTACCTGTCGGCGTGGGGTTACACCCTGAAGAATGGCGGTGATGAAGCGGCCGCGAAAAAGTTCGTCGGCCAGTTGTTCAGCAATGTGCCTGTACTCGACACCGGCGGCCGTGGTGCCACGACCACCTTCATGACCAACCAGATTGGTGATGTGCTGGTGACCTTCGAAAACGAAGCCGAAATGATCGCCCGGGAATTTGGTCGGGATCAGTTCGAAGTGGTCTACCCAAGCGTTTCAGCCGAAGCCGAGCCACCTGTGACCGTGGTCGATAAAGTCGTCGACAAGAAAGGTAGCCGTGCCCTTGCCGAGGAATACCTGAAATACCTGTGGTCCCCGGAAGGCCAGGAAATCGCAGCCGCCAACTACCTGCGCCCACGTGACCCGGCCATATTGGCCAAATACAACGACCGCTTCCCTAAAGTCGACTTCCTCTCGGTAGAGAAAACCTTCGGCGACTGGCGCACCGTGCAAAAAACCCACTTCAGTGACGGTGGTATTTTCGACCAGATTTACACGGTGAAATAAGCCCCACCGCATAAACAAAAACGGCGACCCTAGGGTCGCCGTTTTTTATTCACTTGCGAAATCACAACCCTTCTGCAGCCATATGCACTTGGGTTTTATAACTGAGGATAGTCGCTCTAGCACAAACAAGATAAACCTTCGCATTGGATCTTGCCACCGACAGGAGCTTTTTTAAATATGATTTTGCCAATTGAGACACCGCATTGCCCGGCCCAACTGGATTCGGCACAAAATGCATCGTAGCCGTACAGTTGTGCATCTCATCAAGCATTGTAATCACTGTTTTCAACATAGACTCACTCATCGGCCAATGTTCCGCCTGCGGACCGTACCAGCTTATCAATATTTCGCGAAGCGCCTCTTTATCTTGATGATCCATCATACAACTACCTTCTCCGTTTAATACTGGCAATAACCTGCATAACTTCCTTCATAGGCCGTCGCAATGTAATGAGCTCAACCCCCTCATCACTTAGAAGCAACAGAGTATGAAATCCAGTCTCCACCTGCCTGACCTGCAAAACAACATCAACTGTGCCCCCCACGCGATATACCGTAACGTTCGCATTGCAATCCAGTTTCAGGAGTGAGCGCTGAAGCTGCACCTCATCCTGTTCTGCCGCATTAAGGTTATTCGTGGGTAAGATGCCGTATATCAAACGATACAAATCCACCACGCTGACGGGACGCGATGTGAACCTGCCGAGTTGATCGCTCCATGGCTCCGGATCTATATGCTGCTGTCCTATATAATCCCGATTCGGATAACTTGCCATAAACCCATCACCACTCAACAGCACGTCAGGTTGACTGGGCAAATTAAACTGATACTTTGAGAAATAGACAGGCGTATGGGCACCTTTATGATAAGGCAGGTATACCGTGCCTGGTGTTACATAGTCGCAGGACTCAGCCGAAGCATGAGACGCAGCCATTACCATCAGCGTTACCGCGATCCAATATTTCACTGCATTCCCCAATCGCAAGCGAGCGTACGGAAGTATATTTCTGTCAAACAAATAACTGGCAATAATCTCCTATATAGGTAGTTTCAAGTACAGAAGAAAAATGTAGGAAAAGACTGAAAATATTGTAATAAAAAACGGCGACCCTAGGGTCGCCGTTTTTTATTACGCCTACTCAATGACCGTACTGACGCCCCAACCCCGGCGGCACGCCATTGGCATCTGTCGCCTGCCATGGCCCGTTACGCCCGGTCGACCAACTCCAGCCGTTGTTCCAGTGGTAGTAAGTGCGCTGACGGTAGAAGGTATCGGCTTCGTCATCCAGTACATGCACACCTAGGCGTGCATCCCAGTGGCTGTTGCCACCCGGTGGCGGAGCGAAGTGGGCGGAGGTTTTTGGGCCTGTGGCGGGCGCCGGACGCTGGGGAGACGTCTGCGGCGCAGTGTGCGGTTTGCCCTGTTGCGGTTTGCTGGGCAGTGTCGGTATCGGTTCGCTGCTTTGTGGTCCCGTGGGGTGCTGGACGGCACACGCACTCAAGCCAAGGACAAGACTCAATAAGGTGATGCGTGCGACAGCGGTCATGGGACGTTCTCTCTACTGATCTGGACTGTCGATGGTCAATGCTTGCTGGGCCGTGGTGCTGCTGGCCAGCGGCTTGCTGCGACCGATCCACTCACCCTTGGTCGCCTGACCGGCACGGGACACCCGCGCGACCAGTTGGACTTCCGGGAAGTTCGACAGTTTCAGTTGTGGCATCATTGCATCGGCATCAGCCAATTCTACTTCGGCTGGCAGGTCCGCCACGGTCAGGCGTTTGACGGCCAACGGCATCGGTGGGCCTGAGGTCGCGCGAGCGAAGATGAACACACTGTCACTCGGCTGGACGCTGGCTTTGACTGCTGCCGTCAGATCGACACGAACCTTGAGCAGCCCGGCAACCTTATTGTCGGCCGCTGGGGAACCCGCGGCTTTTGCGACAACTGTCGGTGTCACAGCCACTTTGCCACCGCTCGCCACCAACCTGTCACCGGCACGCGAGATACCGCCTTCGAGCGCAGAACGGGAAGGATCTTCGGCAGGCAGTACGGCCAACAGACGCTTCCAGTAGTCGATGGATTGCTGATAACGCTCGCCTTCAAACGCTGCGATACCCAGCAGCCCCAGGCTGGTGACTTCGTTAGGATCAGCTTTGAGTGCTTCATCGGTCAGGGCCTGAATCTGCGCCGACCATTGCTTGTTGCCCGCGAAATACAGCGCCTGAGCCCACTGTCCGAGCAGCTCCGGCTGACGTCCTGCCAACCCCACGGCACGTTCGAACATGTTCGCCGCATCGGCTGGACGCTCCTGAGCCATGTAGGTGCGAGCGAGGAAGTACATGCCTTCGGCCGAATCCGGCTGGGCTTTTACCGCGCGTTCCAGGCGGTTGGACATTTGATCCAGTGACGTCGGGGCCTGGGCAAACTCGCGGGTCAGTTCGACCTTGTCGCTGGCACCGAAATGCAGGTACAGCGCCAAACCCAGTACCGGCACCAGCAACGCAGCCAGCAACGGCAAGGGCTTGCCCAAGCGTGAGGTGCGTGGGATATCGGCGCCTTCGGTGTCAGCCAGCAGTTCACGAGCGGCCTCGGCACGGCCACTGTCCATCTGCGCCGAAGAGAGCACACCCTCATCCTGCTCACCTTGTAGCTCGGCAAGGCGTTCCTGATACAGGGCAACGTTAAGCGCGGTACGATCCTCTTCGCTTTGCGCACGACGGCCGCGCAGAACAGGGATCAACAAGAAACTCAGGGCCACCAGCAACAGCAGGCCGGCAGCTAGCCAGAAATCAATCATTCGTGTTTTTTATCCAACAGTTGGTCGAGGCGCTGACGCTCCTCGTCAGAAAGAACGTCCGCACCCTCGGCACGCTTGCCGCGCCGACGCATCACGATCACACCCATCACCAGCACGCCACCCATCAGCAAGATCCCGGGACCGAACCAGAGCAACCAGGTGCTTGAATTGAGCGCCGGTTTGTAGCGCACAAAGTCACCGTAGCGATCGACCATGAAGTCGATGATCTGCTGATTGCTCTGGCCTTCGCCCAGCATGCGGTAGATCTCTTTGCGCAAGTCAGCGGCAATCGGCGCGTTAGAGTCGGCGATGTCCTGATTCTGGCATTTAGGGCAGCGCAGCTCTTTGGTCAATTCGCTGTAACGGGCGCGTTCGGCTTCATCACGAAACTCGTAGGCATCAATGGCGGCCTGCGCCACATTAGCCAGCCCGACACTTAAAACAGCCGCTGCAAACCAACGCTTCATGGTTTGGCCTCATCGACCAAGCCTTGATACAGCCCGGCCAGCTTTTCACGCCAGACGGTCTCGTCGATCACGCCGACGTACTTGTGGCGAATCACGCCCTTGCTGTCGATCAGGAAGGTTTCCGGTGCGCCGTACACGCCCAGGTTCAAACCAAGGCTGCCAGCGTCATCGCGAATGTTTATCTGATAAGGATTGTGAAACTCCTTCAGCCATTTCAGTGCGTCGGCGTTCACGTCCTTGTAGTTGACGCCGTAAATCACCACGCCCTGCCCGGCCAGCTTGTTCAATACCGGGTGTTCAACACGGCAGGAGATGCACCAGGTGCCCCAGACGTTGACCAAAGCAGGTTTTCCCAACAAGTCGGCCTGGGTGATGATTTTGCCGGTCTGTACCTCCGGCAGCGAGAACGCTGGGAACGGTTTACCGATCATCGCTGACGGCAACTCAGCCGGATCAAGGTACAGACCCCGGTAGAGAAACGCCGCCATGCCCAAAAACAGCGCAAGCGGCACCAGCAGAATCCAGCGCTTCATACCGCAGCTCCCGACAGGCCCAACGCGTCGCGCACTTTGCTTTTGACCTTGACCCTGTAACGCCTATCCATCGCGGCCAACAGCCCGCCAAAGCCGGTGAACAGGCCGCCGAACCAGATCCAGCGCACAAATGGCTTGACATGAACCCGTACCGCCCAAGCGCCATCGCCCAGCGATTCGCCAAGGGCAACGTACAGGTCACGACTGAAACCGGCATCGATGCCCGCTTCTGTCATCATCGACTGCTGCACGGTGTACAGACGCTTTTCAGGGTGCAAGACGGTGACTTCCTTACCGTTTTCCAGCACACGGACAGTGCCTTTGTCGGAGGTAAAGTTCGGGCCCTGAACATGCTTGGCGCCCTCAAAAACGAACATATAGCCGCCCAGCTCCATCGATTCGCCCGGCGCCATGCGCAGGTCGCGTTCGGCACTGTTCTGGCTGGACAGGACCACACCCAGTGCGCAGATGGCAATGCCGATGTGGGCCACTTGCATGCCCCAATAGCTACGGGTCAAGCCGCGAGCACCTTTGATCAAACCTTTGTGTCGCGTCTTGTCCAGCAGGTCGCGCACGCCCGCCAGCAATACCCAGGCCGCAAGCATGAAGGTCGCCAGCACTGCCCATTGGAAGTCGCCAAGTACGAAGCAGGCCACGATGGCCAATATGGCACTGCCGACCAGCACCGGTGCAAGCATGCTCACCAGCCATTTGACCGGCGTGTCTTTCCAGCGCACCACCATGCCGACCGCCATCACAGCCATCAGCAGCGCCATCAACGGCACGAACAACGCGTTGAAGTACGGAGGACCGACCGACATTTTGGCACCGGTCAGTGCATCGAGTACCAGCGGGTACAGGGTGCCCAGCAGAATCATCGACGCAGCAACCACCAGCACCAGGTTGTTGCCCAGCAACAGGGTTTCACGCGACCACAGGGCAAAACCCACGTGGCTTTTGACCACCGGCGCGCGGAAGGCGAATAGCGTCAGCGAGCCGCCGACGACTGTCAGCAAGAAAATCAGGATAAACACGCCACGGGCCGGGTCGGACGCAAATGCATGCACCGAGGTCAGCACACCGGAGCGCACCAGGAAAGTCCCCAGCAGGCTCAGCGAAAACGCAGCAATCGCCAACAACACGGTCCAGCTTTTGAATACGCCACGCTTTTCCGTAACCGCCAGAGAGTGGATCAACGCAGTGCCCACCAGCCATGGCATGAAGGAAGCGTTTTCCACCGGGTCCCAGAACCACCAGCCACCCCAGCCAAGTTCGTAATAAGCCCACCAGGAACCGAGGGTGATACCGATGCCGAGGAAAGCCCAGGCGACGATGGTCCATGGTCGCGACCAGCGCGCCCAGGCAGCGTCAAGACGTCCGCCGAGCAAGGCGGCGATGGCGAAGGCAAAGGCCACTGAGAAACCGACATAGCCCATGTACAGCATTGGCGGATGCACGATCAGACCAATGTCTTGCAGCAACGGGTTGAGGTCGCGGCCGTCGGCCGGTATTTGCGGCAGGATGCGCGAGAACGGGTTGGACGTAAGGATCAGGAACAGCAGGAAGCCGACGCTGATCATACCCATCACCGCCAGTACACGCGCCAGCATCACTTGCGGCAATTGCCGGGAGAAGATCGACACGGCGAAGGTCCAGCCGCCGAGGATCAAGGCCCACAGCAGCAACGAACCTTCGTGAGCACCCCACACCGCGCTGAACTTGAAATACCAGGGCAAGGCGCTGTTCGAGTTATTGGCCACATAACCGACTGAGAAATCATCGGTCATGAACGAGTAGGTCAGGCAGGCGAAGGAGAATATGAGGAAAGCGAACTGCCCCCAAGCGGCCGGCTGGGCCAGGCTCATCCAAAGGCGATCGCCGCGCCAGGCACCGATCAACGGCACGATTGCCTGCACGATGGCAAAGCACAGCGCCAGAATCATGGCCAGATGGCCGAGTTCGGGAATCATGGTTTCAGCCCTGTTTGGATGGTGTGGTGGACGTCATGGGCGCCGACTGGCCGCTGTCTTTCAGCGCTTTGGTCACTTCCGGCGGCATGTATTTTTCATCGTGTTTGGCGAGTACTTCATCGGCGACAACCACGCCATCGGCGTTGATTTTTCCCAGCGCGACGATGCCCTGCCCTTCACGGAACAAGTCCGGAAGAATGCCGCGATACGTGATGGTCACCGACTTGTTGAAGTCGGTGACGATGAACCTGACATCCAGTGAATCGCCGGAGCGTTGCAGCGATCCTTTCTCGACCATGCCACCTGCACGAATACGGGTGTCATGTGGCGCTTCGCCGTTAGCGATCTGGCTCGGGGTGTAGAACAAGTTGATGTTCTGCTGCAACGCGTTCAAGGCCAGGGTCACGGCAATGCCGACCCCTGCCAGAATCGCGACGATGATCAACAGACGTTTTTTACGCAGCGGATTCACTTCTTATTCTCCCAGCGCAAACGTCGCGCCTCTTGTTGCAGGTAACGCCGACGCGCCAGCACCGGCCACGCCACGTTGAGGGCCAGGACCAACAGGCTGATGCCATAGGCCGACCAGACATATAAACCATGGTGACCCATGGCGAGAAAATCACTGAAGGAGGCAAAACTCACAGCGGGGCTCCTTTGACCGGGACATGGCCCAGGCTTTTCAGAACTTCGGCCTTGACCCAGCTGCTACGCGCTTCGCGCTTGAGCACTTCAAGGCGCATACGCATCAACAGCACCGCGCCAAAGAAACAGTAGAAGCCCAACACCATGAACAGCAACGGCAGCCACATCTCGGCTGGCATCGCCGGTTTCTCGGTGAGGCTGAAGGTCGCGCCCTGATGCAGGGTGTTCCACCACTCCACCGAATATTTGATGATCGGGATGTTGATCACACCCACAATCGCCAACACCGCGCAGGCCTTGGCCGAGCTGTCACGGTTACTGATTGCCTGACCGAGCGCAATAAGACCGAAGTACAGAAAAAGCAGGATCAACATCGACGTTAGTCGCGCATCCCAGACCCACCACGAACCCCAGGTCGGTTTACCCCAAATGGCGCCGGTGACCAGCGCCACAGCGGTCATCCAGGCACCGATGGGCGCAGCGCATTGCAGCGCGACGTCGGCAATCTTCATCTTCCAGACGAGCCCGACCACACCACAGATCGCGAGCATCACGTAGCAAGACTGAGCGAGCATGGCCGCAGGGACGTGGATATAGATGATACGGAAGCTATTGCCCTGCTGATAATCAGGCGGCGCAAAGGCCAGCCCCCATACCAGGCCGATGCCGATCAGTAACACGGCGGCGATGCTCAGCCAGGGCAGCATTCGCCCGCTGATGCCATAAAACCATTTAGGTGAGCCCAGTTTGTGGAACCAGGCCCAACTGATGCTGACTTTCATCACGTTGCCTTTCATCACGGTGCATCCAGGGTCTTTACTGATCGCCAGCCGTCGTATGCGGGGGTGATCAGAACCTCAATTATTCGCCGACGCTGATCTTCAGCCCAGCCGCTATTGCAAAAGGTGTCAGGGTCACTGCCAAGGCGGTCAGGCTACCAAGCCAGAGCAGATAACCCGTTGCCGGCATCCCTTGCAGGCTCGCTTGCAACGCGCCACTGCCAAGGATCAATACCGGGATGTACAAGGGTAAAATCAACAACGCCAACAACAGTCCACCGCGTTTCAAGCCTACCGTCAACGCCGCGCCCACTGCACCCAGCAGGCTCAATACCGGCGTGCCCAGCAGCAGCGAAATCAGCAACACCGGGACACATTCACCGGGCAGACCCAGCATCAGCGCCAGCAACGGTGCCAACAATACCAGCGCCAACCCGGAAAACGCCCAGTGTGCCAGTACCTTAGCCAGAACTAGAAGAGCCAGGGGGTGCGACGAAAGGACCCACTGCTCCAGAGAACCGTCTTCAAAATCACTGCGAAACAGCCCGTCAAGCGAGAGCAGGACTGACAATAACGCCGCCACCCAGACCAATCCCGGTGACAAGGTTTGCAACAATTGAGTCTCCGGGCCAACGGCTAGCGGAAACATGGCGATCACAATTGCGAAAAACACCAGCGGGTTGGCTAATTCCGCCGGACGGCGAAATAGCAGACGCGCTTCACGGGCGACCAACAGGGTAAAAACGTGACTCATACGGCCCAATGCCCCAGATCAAGGTCCCGATAGCCGGCAGGAATCCGGGTCAATGTGTGGTGGGTGGTCAACACGACCATTCCACCCTGCTCGCAATGTTTGGCCAAATGTTCTTCAAGTTGGGCCACACCTTGTTTGTCGAGGGCTGTAAAGGGCTCATCCAGAACCCACAACGGTGGTCCTGCCAGATACAGACGCGCCAATGCCACTCGTCGTTGCTGCCCGGCCGATAAGGTGTGACACGGCACATCCTCAAAACCGCGCAGGCCAACTGATTCCAGCGCCTGCAAGATCGCATCGCGCTCGGCGGGACGGTGCAAGGCACAGAGCCAGGTCAGGTTTTCTTCCGGGGTCAGCAGGTCCTTGATGCCTGCGGCATGACCTATCCAGAGCAGATTGCGTGCCAGCTCGGTTCGTTGCTGCGCCAGAGGCTGACCGTTGAGCCGGACTTCCCCTGAGGTGGGCTGCATTAAACCGGCCAACAACCGCAGCAGACTGGTCTTGCCGCTGCCGTTCGGGCCACTGATTTGCAGCATGTCACCGGCGGCCAGACGCAATTCGAGATTCTCGAAGAGCATCCGCCAGTCACGCTCGCAAGCAAGCGCCACGGCTTCTAGAAGAGGGCTGGGCATGGCTGACCTTTTCTTTTGATCAAGAGCTGAGCGGTTCAAGTCGGCTAAACAGCAGCCGTTATACTGATGACGATTAAATGAACATCCAGCCTGAAACCGTGGATCGCAGAGATTCTTATGCGCGCCACCGTAGACGGGGCGGCATTATACATGTCATGTCCTGATACCAAGAGGGCAATTTCGACAGGTTGTAACCAATGACAGGCGACATCAGCAGCCTTGCACCGCTTGCCCCGACCGCCGTTCTGGTGAAAGCGGGCATCACGCCGAATGAAATTCTCAAATTGATACAACCTGTGGACGGTTTGCTGGCCGCTGGCGAGTCAGTCAAGGCCGAAGTCGTGAACCTGAAACCGGTCGATCAGGCGTTTCAAGTGCTGATGCGGCTGACGCTGGACGGTGGCCGCCAAGCATTGGTAGAGGCCATCAGCCAGCAGCCTCTACCCGCCGGCGCCAACCTGATCGTCACTCAGCCAACGCCGAGCAGCCTGGCAATCACTGTGCAGCAAAGCTTGAGCGCCGCCGTCGCCAGCCTGACGAGTATCGACACCAAACAATTACCGGTTGGCACCTTGTTACAGGGCACCGTAATGAGTAGCCAGGCGCTTGCGCAAAGCGCTGGCCAACCGGCGCTGTATCGGAACGTAATCAGCTTGCTCAACACCCTGCTGGCCGGTGCCAGCCTGACAGTGGACAGCCCGAAGCCGTTGACCGTCGGCAGCCTGCTCAGTGCGCAAGTCCAGGGGACGCAGGCGCTGAACTTCGTCCCGCTGAGCGGTCGGCTCGACCAGTTGGCAGTTGCGCAACAACTGAGCGTCCAGCAAAGCCGCCAAGGTTCGCTGGACGGGCTGATCAAAGCGCTGCAAACCGTCCAGCAGGACGGCGATCTGCCACCAAACCTGCGTGCCAGCATCGAGACCCTGCTGGACGACCTGCCGGATATCCGTCAACTCGCAGACCCAAAAGCGCTCGCGCAGGCGTTGAACGGCAGCGGACTGTTCCTTGAAGCCAAATTACTCAGTGGTCAGAACCCCGCCGCAGCCCCGGACTTGAAGGCCAACCTGATGCGCCTGATAGCGCAAATTCTTCCCGGTCTGCCCGGCAACAGTAATTACGACGCAGCTGCAGCCGCCAATACCTTGGCTCGCGTCATGCCCAGCATGATCCGTAGCGCCTTGGGCACGCTGGGCCTGGTCAGTCCTCGCGCGCAACCGAGTAGCTTCCCCCTGCCCACGCGCAACATGAATGGGGAACGCGGCGAAGACCTGGAGACCCTGCTCAAACTTGCCGCCGCCGCCGTGTCGCGCCTGCAAAGCCATCAACTGTCAGGCCTGGAACAGACCCGCACGACCGCCGACGGAACTCAATTGACCACCTGGCAGCTGGAAATACCTATGCGCAACCTGCAGGACATCGTGCCTTTGCAGGTCAAATTGCAGCGTGAAGAAACGCCGGACAAGGACGAGCCAGCCGACAAGGACGACAATACCGTCAAGCCTGCGAAGGAAAAACTGTGGCGGGTTGAACTGGCGTTTGATCTTGAGCCACTGGGGCCATTACAGGTCCAGGCGCAATTGATCAGAGGCAGCCTGTCCAGTCAGCTATGGGCCGAACGCGCTGAAAGCGCGAACCTTATTGCCCGGGAACTGGACCACCTGCGCGAGCGCTTGATCGCATCAGGCCTGACCGTAGGCGAACTGGCGTGCCGTCAGGGCACGCCGCCACAAGGGCCGCGCACCGCCCTGGAACAACGCTGGATCGACGAGACCGCCTGATGACTCCACCCGAACACACTCCGCGCCAGGCAATTGCCCTCAGCTACGACGGACAACACGCCCCCACGCTTACCGCCAAAGGCAATGACCAACTGGCCGAGGCGATCCTGGCCATCGCCCGGGAATATGACGTGCCTATCTATGAGAATGCCGAGCTAGTCAAATTACTGGCTCGCATGGAACTGGGCGACAGCATTCCCGAGGCCCTGTACCGCACCATCGCCGAAATCATCGCGTTCGCCTGGCACCTCAAAGGCAAATTTCCCGAAGGGCAGGATCCAGATGCACCGCCCGTGGAAAGAGATATAACGCCGACCGCCTGAAAACGACGCAGCACGGTTTAGTTATCGGACTCTTCCATGCCCAACCTGCGCCCTGGCGACTGGTGCATTTTGCTCATGAGCCGAGCTTCCGCCTGAGTCAGGCCACACGACTGGGTCAGTTCATCGGCACTCGCGCCCATGCCGACCAGTCGTGCTGCCTGGGCAAACGACAGGCTGGAAGGGTCGCGCTGTTCGAGCTGGATCAATTTGTCAGGCAAGGGCCCAACCACCGCGCGCAGTTCGTGCAGGTCTTCACCCATGCGAATGGTGCCGCTCTGGTAGTCATCCAGGCGCCTGGCCAGCTCCTTGAGCCGTTGATCGCGCAACACGTCATCCTCGACCTGCTGCGCAACCAACAACCGCTGGCGCTTGCTGTACGCAAGGAACAGCACCAGCGACAACGCCCAGAGAAGGCCCAGAAAAATGACAGCAACCTCTAAGATCAATCAGATGTTCTCCAGATCGGACCACTCTTCTTCGGACATCATCTTGTCCAGCTCGACGAGGATCAGCAATTCACCGTTTTTGTTGCACACGCCCTGAATGAACTTGGCTGACTCATCATTGCCTACGTTCGGCGCAGTTTCGACTTCGGACTGACGCAGGTAAACCACTTCGGCCACGCTATCAACCAGAATCCCGACCACTTGCTTGTCGGCTTCGATGATCACGACGCGGGTGTTGTCGCTGACTTCTACCGGGCTCAGGCCGAAACGCTGACGGGTGTCGATCACGGTCACAACGTTGCCGCGCAGGTTGATGATCCCCAGCACATAGCTTGGCGCGCCTGGCACAGGGGCGATTTCGGTATAGCGCAGCACTTCCTGAACCTGCATCACGTTGATGCCGTAAGACTCGTTGTCCAGACGGAAGGTAACCCACTGCAGGATAGGATCTTCGGAACCCTGTGCTGACGACCTATTCATACCCTAACCCCTCAAGTGTGTGCTGTGCAGACGGTGCTTTGCACCGCCCTGTGATTATTTGATGGTGTGCATTTGCTTGACCGCGCCACTGGCTATCAGCTCGGCCAATTCGGAAACATCCAACAGCGCGCACATATGTTCGATCACTGTGCCCGCCAGCCAGGGACGCTGGCTGCGGTGGGTGCGCCATTTGATTTCGTTCGGGTCCAGGCGCAACGAGCGGCTGACCTGATGCACCGCCAGCCCCCACTCATAGCCTTGAACCGAGATAACGTATTGCAGGCCCTGACGTAAATCGTCGCGATAACGGTCCGGCATGACCCAACGTGCGGTATCGAGCACCTTCAGGTTGCCGCTCTGACTGGGCAGAATGCCCAGAAACCAGTTCGGCTGACCGAACAGCGGCGTCAACTCCTGCCCTGCCAGTGAATAAATCGAGCCCAGACACACCAACGGAACGGCCAGGGTCAGCCCGGCGACATCGAATAACAGGCATTCGAACGGTTCGGCAGCCCATGCCGGCCTACCGTCAGCAGACGATGGCGGCGGCGTGCGATGACCGGCCGCAAGATGCACCTCGACCACAGGTTCAACCAAGGCCACAGCCGGGGTCTCAACCGGTTTTAAAACAGGTTCCAGCGGTGCAACGTCGGCGATAACGGCAACCGGCACAGGTGCGACAACCGCAACCACTGGCGAATCGAGCGCCACGCGAACCACAGCATCGCGAGCCTGCTCTTCAAGGACCGCCGCCTGGAATTCGTCAAGACTGGAGCTGAGCGTCAGCTCTTCAGTCGCTTCCTGCAGCAGGGCATCCAGATAAGACTGCAGCGCCAATTGTGGCCGTGTTGCTATATCGACAGGGCGGCTCATAAGGGTGCCCATAAACGAGTTCCGTAGAAATAACCTTCACTGTTTCTTGTTATCGGCTGCGCTGGCGCCCGACTTGAATGTGTCCGAGAGTCATGCACCAACACCTCAAGCGACCTGAGCAACAAGTTGCTGGGAAAGCAGGTCTTTGAGCAGCGCCCGATAGGCCACCACGCCACGACTTTTGTTGTCGAACTGCGAAGGCGTCAACCCGGCCCGGCTGGCGTCGCGCAGACGCGTGTCCACTGGCACATACGCCTTCCAGATGTTTTCCGGGTAGTTGTCGCGCAGCACCCTCAAGGTACTCATGGACGCCTGCGTGCGGCGGTCGAACAAGGTCGGAACAATGGTGTAAGGCAGCGCCTGTTTGCGCGAACGATTGATCATCGCCAGCGTGTTGACCATGCGCTCAAGGCCCTTGACCGCAAGGAATTCGGTTTGCACTGGAATGACCAACTGCTGACTGGCCGCCAAAGCATTGACCATCAACACGCCAAGTAATGGCGGGCTGTCGATGATGGCGTAATCAAAATCCTGCCACAGCTGGGCCAGGCTTTTGGCAATCACCAGCCCCAGGCCACTTCGCCCCGGCGACTGACGCTCCAGCACCGCCAGCGCTGTACTTGATGGCAACAGGGAAATGCGCTCATCGCTGGTAGGCAAGAGCAACTGACCGGGCAGACCATCAGGCACGACACCTTTGTGCAGAAACAGGTCGTAAGCGCTGTGTTCCAGCGTGTCGGGGTTATGCCCGAAGTAACTGGTCATGGAACCATGAGGGTCGAGATCGACAACGACCACGCGCTTGCCCGCCTCTGCCAGCAAGCCGGCTAAAGCGATGGAAGAGGTGGTCTTACCGACGCCACCTTTTTGATTGGCTACTGCCCAGACTCTCATTGTGCTTTTCCTCCCGACATGACGTTTGCCATACCGAGAATTGACTATAAGGCGGGTGACGGGGAATTGACGGCGTTCCCACTTACCGGCTGCGTACGATGGGTCGGTGCAGTTTGTGTGCCAGCTCGCCTCAACGCGGCATCCGGTTTTGCATTGGCAGTGCCAGAGCCTGTAAGGCTGCGGCGCACCTCCAGATTGCGTGAAATCACCAGCACCACGCGCCGGTTATGGGCACGCCCTTCGGCCGTGGTATTTGAAGCCACCGGCTGAAACTCGCCGTAACCCACCGATGCCATGCGTGCCGGGTTAACCCCATCCATTGCCAACATGCGCACGATGCTTGCCGCCCGCGCCGAGGACAAC
This sequence comes from Pseudomonas sp. ASL8, assembly GCF_056680355.1. NCBI lineage: Bacteria > Pseudomonadati > Pseudomonadota > Gammaproteobacteria > Pseudomonadales > Pseudomonadaceae > Pseudomonas > Pseudomonas sp. ASL8. The sequence continues at coordinate 5,555,122 of NZ_CM155278.1, forward strand.
TCCCAGTTGGTCGGGTATTGCGCCGTGCGGATCGGCTGGTCATCGGTGAAGCCTTCAACGTGCACCGGATTGTCGAAGGGATGCAAAATCTTCGCGACCTTCTCGATGATATTGAACGCCATGTCACTGGGCATGGCATCGCCGCTACCGAACAACAGACTGGAGTTGAGCTCGATCTCAATCCACAGCTCATTGCCGCGGACCGTCAACTGATTGGACTTGATCAAATCGCCAAAGCCATTGCGCACATCGTCCGAAATCGCCTGCAGCGGGTCAACCGAGCTTGACGACAAGCCCGCATCGACCTCTTCGCTGTCCTTGATAACCGGCTCTGACGGCCTGATCGACAGCGGCTGCTCGTTACCGATAGGAATCGGTTTGAGACTGCGCTCGGCATCGCTGAAGACACCATTCAAGGCCTGCGACAGCACCTTGTACTTGCCCTCGTTGAGCGATGAAATCGAATACATCACCACAAAAAAGGCAAACAGCAAGGTGATGAAGTCTGCGTAGGACACCAGCCAACGTTCGTGGTTTTCATGCTCTTCGGGGCGGCGACGGCGGGCCATGGCTATTGCATCACTCCATGAACCCTTGAAGCTTCAATTCGATCGAGCGCGGGTTCTCGCCCTCGGCGATGGATAAAATGCCTTCGAGCAACATTTCGCGATAACGCGACTGACGCAGGGCAATCGCTTTGAGCTTGCTCGCGATCGGCAGCAAAATCAGGTTGGCTGAAGCCACCCCGTAAATGGTCGCGACGAATGCCACGGCAATCCCGCTGCCCAACTGACTCGGGTCGGCAAGGTTGCCCATCACATGGATCAAGCCCATGACCGCACCGATGATGCCGATGGTCGGCGCGTAGCCACCCATGCTTTCAAAAACCTTGGCCGCCTGAATATCGCGTGCTTCCTGGGTCATGAAGTCCACTTCCAGAATGCTCCGAATCGCTTCGGGCTCAGCACCATCGACCAGCAGCTGCAAGCCTTTGCGCGAATAGGTATCGGGTTCCCCGTCGGCGATGGCTTCAAGCCCGAGCAACCCTTCCTTGCGCGCAGTCAGGCTCCAGTTGACGACACGGTCGATACCGCCCGGCAAGTCGATGCGTGGCGGAAACAGAATCCAGCCAACAATCTGCAGGGCGCGCATAAAAGAGCTCATGGGCGACTGCAGCAGCGACGCCGCGAGAGTACCGCCCAGCACGATCAAGGCCGCCGGACCATTGAGCAATGCGCTCAGGTGTCCGCCTTCCAGGTAATTGCCGCCGATGATGGCGACAAACGCCAGGATGATCCCAATCAGGCTCAGCACATCCATCAGAGACAGGCCTCGACCAAATGCTTGCCAATCTCGTCCAGGCTGTACACCGCATCCGCCAGGTCAGCTTTGACGATCGCCATGGGCATGCCGTAAATCACACAGCTTGCCTCATCCTGCGCCCAGATATGGCTGCCACCCTGCTTGAGCAGGCGAGCACCTTCGCGACCATCGGCCCCCATGCCGGTCAGTACCACCGCCAACACCTTGTCACCGTAGGATTTGGCTGCAGAACCGAAGGTAATATCCACACAGGGTTTGTAATTCAAGCGCTCGTCGCCGGGCAGAATCTTCACCGCGCCACGACCATCGATCATCATTTGTTTGCCGCCAGGGGCCAGCAATGCCAGGCCCGGACGCAAAATATCACCGTCTTCGGCTTCTTTGACACTGATCTGGCACAGCTTGTCCAGGCGCTCGGCGAATGCCTTGGTGAACGCTGCCGGCATGTGCTGGATCAGAACGATAGGTGCAGGGAAGCTGGCGGGCAGTTGCGTTAACACGCGCTGCAATGCCACCGGGCCACCCGTTGATGTACCGATTGCCACCAGCTTGTAGGCCTTGCGCTTTGGAGCAGGCGAAGCATGCGATGGCACGTACGTCGAGGAAGCGCTTGTCGGCGAAGCCGCCGAACGCACGGGTGCAGCACGGGAAGTCGTCGACCCGCCACTCAAGGTGCTGCTGGCCGTGGACAGCGCGGAACTGGCGCCCGATGGCGCAGCCGCCTGCGGCGTCGGAGTGCTGTATCCCGTGAAACGACGGTTGCTGCGGGAAATAGTGTGGATTTTCTCGCACAGCAGCTGTTTGACCTTTTCGGGGTTGCGCGAGATGTCTTCGAAGTTTTTGGGCAGGAAATCGACCGCACCCGCATCCAGCGCATCCAGCGTAACCCGGGCACCTTCATGGGTCAGCGAGGAGAACATCAAGACCGGTGTCGGAATGCGCTGCATGATGTGACGCACTGCCGTGATGCCATCCATCATCGGCATCTCGTAATCCATGGTAATCACATCGGGCTTCAGCGCCAGCGCTTGCTCGATGGCTTCTTTGCCGTTAGTCGCCGTGCCGACTATCTGGATATTCGGGTCCGCAGAAAGAATTTCCGAGACGCGGCGGCGGAAGAAACCTGAATCATCCACCACCAGGACCTTGACTGCCATAAACACTCCATTAGGTGCTGCGGGCACCAAAAGCGGCCCGCAGCCCCAGAATCAAATACGCCGTGCAGCGTAACGCTTGAGCATGCTTGGTACATCGAGAATCAAGGCAATTCGACCGTCACCGGTAATGGTGGCGCCCGACATACCCGGTGTTCCCTGAAGCATTTTGCCCAGCGGCTTGATGACGACTTCTTCCTGGCCCACCAACTGATCGACGACAAAACCGATACGCTGCGTGCCGACCGACAGGATCACAACATGACCTTCGCGCTGCTCTTCGTGAGCGGCCTTGGCGACCAGCCAACGCTTGAGATAGAACAGTGGCAAAGCCTTGTCGCGCACGATGACCACTTCCTGGCCGTCGACGACGTTGGTCCGCGACAGGTCGAGGTGGAAAATCTCGTTTACGTTGACCAGCGGGAAGGCAAAAGCCTGATTGCCCAGCATCACCATCAGGGTCGGCATGATCGCCAGGGTCAACGGCACCTTGATGACGATCTTCGACCCCTGGCCCTTGGTCGAGTAGATGTTGATCGAGCCATTGAGTTGGGCGATCTTGGTTTTCACCACGTCCATGCCCACGCCGCGTCCGGACACGTCAGAAATCTCGGTCTTGGTCGAGAAGCCCGGCGCGAAGATCAGGTTGTAGCAATCGGTTTCGCTCAAGCGATCCGCAGCGTCCTTGTCCATCACCCCACGCTTCACGGCGATGGCACGTAACACGTTGGCGTCCATGCCCTTGCCGTCATCGGAGATCGACAGCAGGATGTGGTCGCCTTCCTGTTCGGCCGCCAGAATCACACGACCACACCGAGGCTTGCCCGCCGCGTCACGCTCTTCCGGGGTTTCGATGCCGTGGTCGACGGCGTTGCGTACCAAGTGGACCAGCGGATCGGCCAGCGCCTCGACCAGGTTTTTATCCAGGTCGGTTTCTTCGCCGACCAGTTCCAGATTGATCTCTTTCTTCAACTGACGTGCAAGGTCGCGGACCAGACGCGGGAAGCGCCCGAAGACCTTCTTGATCGGCTGCATGCGGGTTTTCATCACCGCGGTCTGCAGATCAGCCGTGACCACGTCAAGGTTCGACACCGCCTTGGACATGGCTTCGTCGCCACTGTTGAGGCCCAGACGAACCAGGCGGTTACGCACCAACACCAACTCGCCGACCATGTTCATGATTTCGTCGAGGCGTGCAGTGTCGACCCGCACCGTGGTTTCGGCTTCAGACGCCGCGTGCTTCTCCGGCACCGGCACCGGCGCTTTGGCCGGGGCTGGGGCTGCAGCAATAGCCTTGGCCGGCGCAGGCGCAGACGCCTTAACCACGGCGGCTTTAGCCACGACTGGCGCTGGAGCAACCGCTGCCACAACGGCATCAGGCTCAAACTTGCCTTTGCCATGCAGCTCATCAAGCAACGCTTCGAATTCGTGATCGGAGATTTGATCGCCGCCCGGAGCACTTGCAGGCGCCTTGGCGACGGCCACTGGAGCCAGTACCGCAGGCTCCAGTGCATCGGCTACGAACGAACCTTTTCCGTGCAACTGATCGAGGAGTGCTTCGAATTCGTCGTCGGTGATCTCATTGCTCGCTGCCGCGGTTGCCACAGGCGCAGCCTGAACAGGCGCGGCATCGGCGGCGAACTGGCCTTTCCCGTGCAACTGATCAAGCAGCGATTCGAATTCAGCATCACTGATCTCGTCGCTGGCATTGGGGTCAATAGCAGGCATCGCAACCGCCGCGGGCGCAGCGGCTGACGCGGCCGCTTGCGCCTTGACGGCGTTGAGCGAATCGAGCAGTTGTTCGAATTCGTTATCGGTGATGTCGCCTGCAGCCTCAGCAGGTGGCTCTTCGACGCTGACGGGCGCTGCCGCAGCGATCTCATCGGCAGATGCTGGCGCTGCCAGTCGTGCTAATGCAGCCAGCAATTCGGGCGTGGCCGGGGTCACCGTAGTGCGCTCACGCACTTCAGTGAACATGCCATTGACCGCATCCAATGCTTCAAGGACCACGTCCATCAATTCCGAGTCGACCCGCCGCTCACCCTTGCGCAGGATGTCGAAGACGTTCTCGGCGATGTGGCAGCACTCCACCAGCTCATGGAGCTGGAGGAAGCCGGCGCCCCCTTTTACAGTGTGAAAACCGCGAAAAATTGCATTGAGCAATTCCGCATCATCTGGTCGGCTTTCCAGCTCGACCAGCTGCTCGGACAATAGCTCGAGAATCTCGCCGGCCTCTACCAGAAAATCCTGAAGGATTTCTTCATCGGCGCCGAAGCTCATTGGGGTGCTCCCTAAAATTAACCATCAACCGACCTAGAAGCCCAGGCTGGATAGCAGATCGTCAACATCATCCTGTCCGGACACAACGTCATCACGCTTATCGGCATGAATCTGCGGACCTTCACCCTGAGACAGATGTTTTTCTTGTTCTTTTTCTGCGCGCATCGATTGATGGTCATGTTCGATCCCGGCAAAGCGATCGACCTGACTGGCCATCAGCACCAGCTTGAGCAGGTTGCTTTCAACTTCCGTAACCAACTGGGTCACGCGCTTGATCACCTGACCGGTAAGGTCCTGGTAATCCTGAGCCAGCAAAATATCGTTGAGGTGGCCCGACACTTCCCGGGTTTCCTTTTCGCTGCGCGTCAAAAAACCATCGACACGTCGGGCCAGTTCACGAAATTCTTCAGCACCGACTTCGCGACGCATGAAGCGTCCCCAATCGGCACTCAGGGCTGCAGCCTCGGCGCCAACTCCGTTCACCAACGGTGTACTGAGTTCCACCAGATCCATGGTGCGGTTGGCCGCTGCCTCAGTCAGCCTGACCACATAGGACAGCCGCTCGGTAGCATCATTGATCTGCGAGACTTCTTCGGCTTGCGGCGTGTTCGGGTCAATCTGAAAGTTGACGATCGCACTGTGCAGTTCGCGGGTAAGTTTGCCGACTTCTTGATACAGGCCGCTGTCGCGGGCCTTGTTAAGCTCGTTAATCAGTTGCGCCGCATCGCCGAACCGGCCCTTTTCAAGGCTATCGACCAACTCGTGTGCGTGTTTTTTCAGGGTCGACTCAAAGTCGCCCGATGACGATTCTGTGTGCTCCATAGAGCCCTCGCGGCAAACATCAGCTATTGACGCGCTCGAAGATCTTTTCGATCTTTTCTTTCAGCACTTGAGCCGTGAAAGGCTTGACCACATAACCGTTCACACCAGCCTGAGCGGCTTCGATGATCTGATCACGCTTGGCTTCAGCCGTTACCATCAACACCGGTAGATGCTTGAGGCGTTCATCTGCACGCACATGACGCAACAGATCGATGCCGGACATGCCAGGCATGTTCCAGTCAGTCACCAAAAAGTCGAAGCTCCCGCTTTGCAGCATCGGCAACGCGGTAGTCCCGTCATCCGCTTCAGCCGTATTGGTAAACCCCAGGTCACGCAACAGGTTTTTTATGATCCGCCGCATCGTTGAGAAGTCATCAACGATGAGGATTTTCATGTTCTTGTTCAATTCGACCTCCAAGCAGTCTTTAACGCATTCAGCACCTGAATACGCTGTTCAATCAAAAACCGGCGCAGCACACAACGGCTGCACGAAAACGACGACGAGCTTGGTAAATCAACAGGTCGGGACGCTGGCACAGCAGGCTTTACAGGACCCTGACTGACCGGCTCCTGCCTAGTCTTATCTTCTTCGCACGCAACGCTTTGCACAGCCGGCCTGCAGATAGCGCGAAACCACCAAGGGCCACGCACTGTCTGTCAACGCGCTCGCCATTCCCCCAAACGCCCTCGCAAACGAGCTGCGCACTGGCTGTGTAACTGGCTGACCCGCGACTCGCTGACCCCCAACACTTCACCAATTTCCTTGAGGTTCAGCTCCTCGTCGTAGTACAGCGCCAATACCAGTCGCTCACGCTCCGGCAAATTGGCTATCGCATCTGCCAACGCGGCCTGGAAGCGTTCATCTTCCAGATCGCGCGACGGCTCAAGGTGAGCGCTTGCGCCGTCCTCGTGCAGCCCTTCATGTTCGCCGTCCTGCAACAGATCGTCGAAACTGAACAGTCGGCTGCCCAAGGTGTCATTCAAAATCCCGTAATAATCATCGAGACTCAATTGGAGTTCGGCCGCAACTTCGTGATCTTTAGCGTCACGACCGGTTTTAGCTTCAATTGCCCGAATTGCGTCACTGACCATGCGTGTATTGCGATGCACCGAACGCGGGGCCCAATCGCCCTTGCGCACTTCATCGAGCATGGCGCCACGAATACGAATCCCGGCATAGGTCTCGAAACTCGCACCCTTGGTGGCGTCGTACTTGGTCGAGACTTCCAGCAGGCCAATCATGCCTGCCTGGATCAGGTCCTCGACCTGCACACTGGCTGGCAAACGCGCCAGCAGGTGATAAGCGATGCGTTTGACCAGCGGCGCATAACGCTCGATCAGCTCGTACTGGGAGTCTTTTGACGCCTTGCTGTACATGCGATAGCCGCTGGCTGTCATAGCACCGGTCCTGCACTCGCTGGATGTACGAGCCGCTCAACGAAAAATTCCAGATGCCCGCGCGGGTTGGCCGGCAACGGCCACGTGTCGACTTTCTGCGCGATGGCTTTGAATGCCAGGGAGCACTTCGAGCGCGGGAACGCTTCATACACAGCGCGCTGCTTCTGCACGGCTTTGCGCACGCATTCGTCGTAAGGCACGGCGCCGACGTATTGTAGGGCGACATCCAGGAAGCGATCAGTGACCTTGGTCAACTTGGCGAACAGATTGCGGCCTTCCTGAGGGCTTTGTGCCATGTTGGCAAGCACCCGGAAGCGGTTCATCCCGTAATCGCGGTTGAGCAGCTTGATCAGCGCGTAAGCGTCGGTGATCGAGGTCGGCTCATCACACACCACCAGCAATACTTCCTGGGCAGCGCGCACGAAGCTGACGACCGATTCACCGATGCCCGCGGCTGTGTCAATCACCAGCACATCGAGGTTATCGCCGATATCACTGAACGCCTGGATCAGCCCGGCATGCTGTGCTGGCGTCAGGTGAACCATGCTCTGGGTGCCGGACGCAGCCGGCACGATACGAATCCCGCCTGGGCCCTGAAGCAGCACGTCGCGAAGCTCGCAGCGTCCTTCGATAACGTCGGCGAGGGTACGTTTGGGGGTCAAGCCGAGTAACACATCGACATTAGCCAGACCCAGGTCGGCATCCAGCAGCATGACGCGCCGACCGAGCTCAGCCAGAGCCAGTGATAGATTCACTGACACGTTGGTCTTGCCGACGCCACCTTTGCCACCGGTCACCGCGATAACCTGTACGGGATGCATGCTGCCCATGTTATTTCTTTACCTTGTGTTGCTTAGACCGAGGCCACATTACTGACTGCGAGTTCGTTGAGAGAACAAAGCAAGGCAGACCATGATGTAGGTACATTCCAGTGTCTTGCTTTACCCAACCCTTTTGTTCGGGCTGTGATAAAGATCCGCGAACATATCCGCCATAGCTTCCTCGCTCGGCTCTTCCTGCATTTGCACACTGACCGCTCGACTCACCAATTGGTGCCGGCGCGGCAAGTGCAAATCATCCGGTATCCGTGGCCCATCCGTCAGATAGGCCACCGGTAATTCATGACTGATTGCCAGGCTTAACACCTCACCCAAGCTGGCGGTTTCATCCAGCTTGGTGAGAATGCAGCCGGCCAGACCGCAGCGTTTGTAGCTGTGGTATGCCGCAGTAAGGACCTGTTTCTGGCTGGTTGTTGCCAGCACCAGATAATTACGCGCCTTGATACCACGCCCGGCGAGGCTTTCCAGCTGCAGACGCAGTGCTGGATCGCTGGCCTGCAGGCCGGCGGTGTCGATCAAGACCACGCGCTTGCGTACCAATGGCTCTAGCGCCTGGCCAAGCGACTGGCCCGGATCGATATGAGTGACCGGCACATTGAGAATACGTCCCAGGGTTTTCAGTTGTTCCTGGGCACCAATCCGATAGCTGTCCATGCTCACCAGTGCAATATTTTGCGGACCATATTTCAAGACATACCGCGCGGCCAGTTTCGCCAGCGTCGTGGTCTTGCCCATGCCGGCCGGACCGACCATGGCGATCACCCCACCCTCTTCCAGAGGTTCGACGTCGGGCGTCACGATCATCCGTGCCAGGTGGGCCAGTAACATGCGCCACGCCTGACGGGGTTCTTCAATATCAGTAATCATTGCCAACAGGTCCCGCGACAACGGACCCGACAGGCCAATGCGTTGCAGGCGGCGCCACAGGTTGGCTTGCTGCGGCCGGCTGCCCTGCAGTTGATTCCAGGCCAGCGAGCCAAGCTGCACTTCAAGCAGTTCGCGCAGGCCGTTCAATTCAAACCGCATGGACTCGTAAGCATGATGCCCGGCGACGGGCTCAGCGGATGGGGCCGGAGCGGCCGGACGTGGCGGCTCGCTGAACGTAGGCTCGATGTGCGAGTCTCCAGCGGTCAACGGCAGGCCGGAGTAAAGCTGGCGATTGATCGATGAATCACTGTCGCCACGGGTGCCGAGTTCAGCCTGAGCCGAGACGATGCGCGATTGGGTTTTGCGCAACTCGTCTTCGAGTTCAATGTTCGGCACACGCGGCGCCAGCGCGGAAAGTTTGTAATCCAGGGCAGCAGTCAGCTCTACACCACCGGCAATCCGCCGGTTGCCAATGATAGCGGCGTCAGCGCCCAACTCATCACGAACCAGTTTCATGGCTTGACGCATGTCGGCGGCGAAAAAACGCTTAACTTGCATGACTCACTACCTCAGCCGTTGGGCCCGACAGTCGCGACGATGGTGACTTGCTTATTGTCAGGAATTTCCTGATACGCCAGAACATGCATGTTCGGTACAGCCAACCGTCCAAATCGTGACAGCATGGCGCGAACCGGGCCTGCGACTAACAAAATCACTGGCTGACCCTGCATTTCCTGGCGCTGGGCAGCATCAATCAACGAACGCTGGAGCTTTTCAGCCATGCTTGGCTCGAGAAGAACGCCCTCTTCCTGACCCTGACCAGCCTTCTGAAGACTATTTAGCAATATTTGTTCCAATCTTGGCTCAAGGGTGATGACAGGCAGCTCCGGCTCAGCCCCTACAATGCTTTGGACGATAGCGCGACACAGCCCGACACGCACCGCAGCGACCAGCGCGGCAGTATCTTGACTCCGAGGTGCCGCGTTCGCGATGGCTTCTGCGATGCTGCGGATATCCCTGACAGGGACGTGTTCGGAAAGCAGCGCCTGCAACACCTTGAGCAATGCCGAGAGCGAAAGGACACCTGGCACCAGTTCTTCGGCCAGTTTGGGCGAGCTTTTGGCCAATAACTGCATCAATTGCTGAACTTCTTCATGGCCAATCAGCTCATGAGAATGTTTGTACAGAATCTGATTGAGGTGAGTCGCCACCACCGTGCTGGCATCCACCACGGTGTAACCGAGCGATTGCGCCTGGCTGCGCAGGCTGACTTCGATCCACACCGCCTCCAGACCGAACGCTGGGTCCTTGGCGGTAATCCCGTTGAGCGTGCCAAAGACCTGCCCCGGATTGATCGCCAGTTCGCGATCCGGGTAAATCTCGGCTTCAGCCAGGGTCACACCCATCAGTGTCAGACGATAGGCGCTGGGCGCCAGATCAAGGTTGTCGCGGATATGCACGGTCGGCATCAAAAAGCCCAACTCCTGGGAAAGCTTTTTACGCACGCCCTTGATTCGCGCCAGGAGCTGACCGCCCTGATTGCGATCCACCAGAGGAATCAAGCGGTAGCCCACTTCCAGGCCAATCATGTCGATCGGCGTGACATCGTCCCAACCGAGTTCTTTTGAGTCCTGAGCTCGCGTTGGTGAAGGCAAGAGGTCCTGCTGGCGCTGAACCTCTTGCAACGCATTGACCTTGACCATGTTCTGCTTTTTCCAGAGCAGATAAGCAGCTCCAGCGGCCACCAGCCCCAGACTGATAAAGGAAAGGTGGGGCATGCCCGGCACCAGCCCCATGACTATCATCAAGCCTGCGGCCACGGCCAGCGCCTTGGGGGACGCAAACATCTGCCGATTGATCTGCTTGCCCATCTCTTCCGAACCGGAAGCTCGGGTCACCATGATTGCCGCAGCGGTGGACAGTAGCAATGATGGCAATTGCGCCACCAAACCGTCACCAATGGTCAACAGCGCGTAAACCTTGCCGGCATCGGCGAAGGACATGTTGTGCTGGAAAATACCGACGGCCACGCCACCAATCAGGTTGATGAACAGAATCAACAGACCGGCAATCGCATCGCCGCGCACGAATTTGCTGGCACCGTCCATCGAACCATAGAACTCAGCCTCTTGAGCGACCTCCAGACGGCGGCGTTTGGCTTCTGGCTGATCGATCAAGCCTGCGTTGAGGTCTGCGTCGATGGCCATCTGTTTGCCGGGCATCGCATCGAGGGTAAAGCGGGCACTCACTTCGGAAATCCGCCCGGCACCTTTGGTCACAACGACGAAGTTGATGATCATCAAAATCGCGAAAACCACGATACCGACGACGTAGTTGCCACCGATCACCACCTCACCAAAGGCCTGAATCACCTTACCGGCAGCGGCGTGACCGTCTTGACCGTGAAGCATGACCACCCGCGTCGACGCCACGTTCAGCGCCAGGCGCAACAACGTGGCAACCAGCAAAATGGTGGGGAATACAGAGAAGTCCAGTGGTCGCAGGGCGTACACGCAGACCAGCAGGACGACGATCGACAGCGCAATGTTGAACGTGAAAAACACATCGAGCAGAAATGGAGGCATCGGCAACATCATCATTGCCAACATGACCAACAGCAGCAACGGCACACCCAACTGCCCACGACCCAGGCCTAGCAGGTTGCTGCGTGCAGCGTTGATTAATTGAGAGCGATCCACCAATTCTTTTCCTGCCTGCTAAATCAAACTTTTGACGCCATCAAGCGACGTAGCGAGGTCAGTGCAAGAAGCTTTCCAACTATGGGTTCGCTGCGCAAACTTGTGTGCGCGCTTATGAATCACGCCGCAGATCGCTCGGGATCGGCATATCGCCCAATGGGTCCGGGCGCTTGCCCTTGCCTGCGCGATGCTGGCGGATTTGATAGACGTACGCCAACACCTGCGCCACCGCCAGATACAGGCCAGCAGGAATTTCCTGATCCAGCTCGGTGGAGTAATAAATCGAACGCGCCAAAGCGGGCGATTCAAGGAGGAGGATGTTGTGCTCGGCGCCGATTTCTCGAATTTTCAACGCCAGAAAATCACTGCCCTTGGCCAGCAACATTGGCGCCCCGCCCTGCTCGGGGTCATATTTCAGCGCCACGGCAAAGTGCGTCGGGTTGGTGATAATCACGTCGGCATCAGGGATCTTCGTCATCATCCGGCGCTGGGACATCTCACGTTGCAGCTGACGAATCCGCTGTTTGACCTCTGGCCGCCCATCACTGTCTCGGTGCTCGTCACGCACCTCCTGCTTGGTCATCAACAGCTTTTTATGGCTTTCCCATAGCTGGAATGGCACATCCACCGCCGCGATAATGATCAACCCGCACGCCATCCATAACGCACTCCAACCTACCACCTGCACGCTGTGGATGATCGCCAACTCCAATGGCTCATGGGCGATGGAGACCAGATCACCCCTGTCCTTGGACAGCACCACCAACGCCACGATCAGAATGATGAAGAACTTGGCAAATGCCTTGATCAGCTCGACCAATGCCTGAACGGAAAACATGCGCTTGATCCCGGACAGCGGGTTCATTCGACTGAACTTGGGCACCATTGTGTCAGTAGAAAACAGCCAGCCTCCCAGCGCGATAGGGCCGATGAGCGCCGCCAGAACCATGGTCAGCATCAGCGGCTGGATCGCCACCAGCGCCGCCTTGCCAGCGTTGAGAAAATACAGCCCCATGTAATGGTCATCCATGATCACTTCACGCGGAAGCGTGAAGTTGATCCGCATCAACTCGAGCATCATTTCCGCCAGCTGACCACCAAACGCCAGCAATCCGCCTGCCCCCGCCATCATGATGACCAGGGTGTTGAGCTCTTTGGAGCGGGTCGTCTCACCCTTGTCGCGAGACTCCTTGACCCGCTTGGCCGTGGGGTCTTCTGTTTTATCCTGGCCATTCTCGTTCTCAGCCATGTCAGCGGGCCTTAACCAGACTGCGTAGCAACTGCAAGGCTTCCACCGCCAACGGCTGATACTGATTGAGAATGTCGCCGAGGGTAATCCACAGGATCACCATGCCCAGCACCAGCGTCAGCGGAAAGCCGATAGAGAAGATATTCAACTGCGGCGCAGCACGCGTCATGACCCCAAATGCAACGTTCACCACCAACAACGCCGTAATGGCTGGCAAGACCAGCAGCAAGCCGGCGCCCAACACCCACCCTAAGCGACCAACCAGCTCCCAAATGTGCGTGAGATCCAGCCCACTGCCGACCGGCAGCGTGGTAAAGCTTTCCACCAGCACTTCAAAAACCACCAAATGGCCATTCATAGCCAGGAACAGCAAGGTCACCAGCATGGTAAAAAACTGCCCGATCACTGCCACCGACACGCCGTTGGTAGGATCGACCATCGAGGCGAAGCCCATGCCCATTTGTACCGCGACAATCTGTCCGGCAATCACGAACGCCTGAAAAAATAATTGCAGGGACAAGCCGAGCATTGCACCGACGATGATCTGCTCACCTATCAGCAGCAGCGCGCTCAGATCCAGCGCATGGACTTCGGGAATCGGCGGCAGACTGGGGGCAATCACTACGGTAATCGCCACCGAGAAATATAGACGCACACGCTTTGGCACCAGCGTTGTGCCAAAGATCGGCATCGTCATCAGTACTGCCGCGACCCGGAACAAAGGCAGCATGAAACTCGCTACCCACGTCCCGATCTGCGCGTCAGTCAGGGCAAGCACGGAGGGCACGTTGCTAACCGATCAACTGCGGAATACTGCCGTACAGCGACAGGATGTACTCCATGAACACCCGAACCAGCCAAGGTCCCACGACGATCAGGGTAATCAGCATTACCAACAGACGAGGCAGAAAGCTCAACGTCTGCTCGTTAATCTGCGTTGCGGCCTGAAACATGGCGACCAACAACCCCACGATCAGACTGGGCACCACCAGTATGGCGACCATCATCGTGGTCAACCATAACGCTTCACGAAACAGGTCGACAGCGACTTCAGGCGTCATTGCGCACGCTCCCCGTCAGTCATGGCGAGATCCCGCCAAAGCTGCTCGCCAGCGTGCCGATGATCAAGGCCCATCCGTCCACCAGTACAAACAGCATGATCTTGAAGGGCAGAGAGATAATCAGCGGCGACAGCATCATCATGCCCATCGCCATCAATACGCTGGCAACCACCAGGTCGATAATCAGGAACGGGATGAAGATCATGAACCCGATCTGGAACGCGGTTTTAAGTTCCGAGGTCACGAACGCCGGGACCAGGATGGTCAGCGGCGCCTGATCAGGACTGGAAATATCGGTGCGTTTGGAAAGTCGCATGAACAAATCCAGATCGCTCTGTCGAGTCTGCGCCAGCATGAAGTCCTTGATCGGCACCTCAGCCTTGAGCACCGCGTCCTGCGCGGTAAGTTTTTCACTCAGATAGGGCTGCAATGCATCCTGGTTCACCCGATCAAACACCGGCGCCATAATGAACATGGTCAGAAACAGCGCCATGCCGGTGAGTATCTGGTTCGACGGTGTCTGCTGCAAACCCAGGGCCTGACGCAAAATCGAAAAAACGATGATGATCCGGGTAAAGCTGGTCATCAGCATGACGAATGCAGGAATGAAGCTCAGCGCCGTCATGATCAACAGGATCTGCAGGCTGACCGAATATTCCTGCTGACCGTTGGCACCGCTGGACAAAGTAATCGCAGGTATCGACAGTGGATCAGCCGCGAACACCAAAGGCGCTGCCAGCACCAGCAGCAACGTCAAGACTATGCGCAACGCGCCCATTACTTCTTATCCTTATGATCCTTGCCCAGCAGCTCCATCAGACGCTGGGCAAACTCCGGTGTGGCCTGCGAGGTATCGGGCACTTGCAGCGGCTCTTTGAGCACATGCAAGGGCGTGATGCGTCCGGGCGTAATCCCGAGCAAAATCTGCTCGCTGCCCACTTGCACCAGCACCAGCCGGTCACGCGGACCCAGTGCGCGCGAGCCCAGCAACTCGATGAGTTGACCGTTGCGCGGGCCGGCACTCTGGGCGCGACGCAGCAACCAGGCCAACCCGAAGATCAGGCCAATCACCAGCAACAGGCCCAATACCAATTGCGTCAATTGACCGCCCACCCCACTGCCCAATGCACTGCTGACTTGCGGCGCAGCAGCCTGAACTGCAGGCTCCGCAGCCATCGCGCTTAACGGCAAGGCGAGCATCACACCGAGGAGCCTATTCATTCAACGCAACTTCTTGATGCGTTCACTTGGGCTGATCACGTCAGTCAGGCGGATGCCGAACTTTTCGTTGACCACAACCACTTCACCGTGAGCAATCAGCGTGCCGTTGACCAGCACGTCCAGCGGCTCACCGGCCAACCGGTCGAGTTCGATCACCGAACCCTGGTTAAGCTGCAGCAGGTTGCGAATATTGATGTCGGTACTGCCCACTTCCATGGAAATCGATACCGGGATATCCAGAATCACATCCAGGTTTGGACCCTCCAGCGTTACGGGCGCGTTGTTCTTTGGCACGCTGCCAAACTCTTCCATTTGCAAGCGACTGGCAGAGGAACGACCAGTATCGGCTGCAAGCAACGCGTCGATGTCATCCTGGCTGGCATCGCCGGATTCACCCAGCGCAGCTGCCCATTCATCGGCCAATGCCTGATCTTCAGCAGACGTTATTTCGTTTTCATCAGCCATCAGTTGTCCTCGGCGGGCATTGATTCGTTAACACATCACATTATTCACGCTGACGGTAAAGGTCAGCGGCGTTCAATTGGTTCAATAACTTGCAGCGCCAGATGCCCCTTGTGCGAACCCAGCTTGACCTTGAACGACGGCACGCCATTGGCACGCATGACCAGCTCTTCAGGCAAGTCCACGGGAATCACGTCACCCGGCTGCATGTGCAGAATGTCGCGCAGGCGCAATTGGCGACGGGCGACGACGGCACTCAGTGGCACAGCAACATCCAGCAGGTCCTCACGCAAGGCTTTGCTCCAGCGTTCATCCTGATCATCCAGGTCCGACTGGAAACCGGCATCGAGCATTTCGCGCACAGGCTCAATCATCGAGTAAGGCATGGTCACGTGCAGGTCGCCGCCACCGCCATCGAGTTCGATATGGAACGTCGAGACTACAACCGCCTCGCTAGGGCCGACGATGTTGGCCATGGCCGGATTCACTTCGGAGTTGATGTACTCGAAGCTCACCTCCATGATCGCCTGCCAGGCTTCTTTCAAATCGATGAATGCTTGCTCGAGCACCATGCGCACCACGCGCAATTCGGTCGGCGTAAACTCACGACCCTCGATCTTGGCATGCCGCCCGTCACCGCCAAAAAAGTTGTCCACCAGCTTGAACACCAGCTTGGCGTCCAGAATGAACAACGCAGTGCCGCGCAACGGCTTCATCTTGACCAGATTGAGACTGGTCGGTACGTACAACGAGTGCACGTACTCACCAAATTTCATGACCTGCACACCGCCCACCGCCACATCCGCGGAGCGGCGCAGCATGTTGAACATGCTGATACGGGTATACCGGGCGAAACGCTCGTTGATCATCTCCAGGGTCGGCATCCGCCCCCGGACGATACGATCCTGACTGGTCAGGTCATAACTTTTGACGCTGCCGGGTTCGGCGACGCTTTCGGTCTGGACCAGACCGTCGTCGACACCGTGCAGCAGCGCATCGATCTCATCCTGTGACAGCAGGTCTTGCACGGCCATGTCGTGGTCCTACTGCAGTACGAAGTTAGTAAAAAGCAATTGTTCAACCACCACCTTGCCAACCTCTTTCTGCGCCACTTCCTGGACGCTGGCGGTGGCCTTCTGACGGAGCATTTCCTGACCGATTGGCGTCGCCAAAGAGTCGAAAGTCTGCCCGGAGAAGAGCATGACCAGGTTGTTGCGGATAACCGGCATATGGACTTTCAGCGCATCCAGGTCACCCTGGTTACGTGCCAGCAGCGTGATACTGACCTGCATATAACGCTGACGACCGTTCTGGTTGAAATTGACCACAAAGGCTGGCGTCATAGGCTCGAAAATCGCAGGCGCCTTGACGTTGCTGGCCGCTACGGCTGGCTCGGGCTTACTTTGGGACGAGTGCAAAAAGAACCATGTGGCGCCGACCGACAAGCCGATCGCAAGCAACAATGCCACAACAATAATAATAATGAGCTTGAGTTTGCCTTTCGCTGCGGGGTCTTTCACTGCTTCGGTCTTCGCCATGCCAATAATCCGTCACTATTCGGGGGTTCACCAATGCGTGACAGAGGCAGAGCAAGTGTTATGCCAGATGCGTGACAGGATCGACAGAGGGTTTCATTCTGTAGGCGCAAACTCATCCACAAAGGGCTTGATGCGGCGTGCCGGCACACCGCCGTCGCGGCGCGCGCAGCCACAAGCACGCGCCTACAACGCACTTTCACATAGCGCGTTACAGCATCAAGCGTAATAATCCACTTCGCTAGAGCCGATGACTTGCATTGGCTGACTGACAGCATGCGCCACATCATGAATGGATCCGTCATCGAGGCCGTTGACTGGATCAGAACCACCATTCCTCACGCCACCACTTCGCTGCCCCTGGCTAGCCTGCTGCTGGTCCTGCCCTTGCCCATTCCAGCCACGGGACTGGTCAGACACATTGACCTCAACCTGGCCCAACCCCTGCTGAGTAAACGAATCACGCAGCTTGGGCATCTGCGCTTCCAGCGCTTCACGCACACCGACATGGGCACTCATGAACGTGACTTGGGTCTGCTGGTCAGGCGCCATATTGACGCGAATATTCAGGCGACCCAGCTCGGCAGGCTCAAGCTGGATGTCTGCTGACTTCAGGTTCTGGCTGGACAGATACATGACCCGATCCACGATCCCCTCACTCCAACCGCTCTGGTGCATGGCCAATGGCTGGGCCAACGGCAAAGGCGAAGCTGCCGCCGCCCTGGGTTGAACTGCCTGACTCAGGGCGGCAAGGCGATTGGCAAAATCATCGATCCGAGTGTCACTGGCCGAAGCTTTGACGTCGCTCAAACCGTCTTCAATAAGACCTTTAAAGGCCTTATCGCCACCCTCAGTACCTGCGCCATCAGTGGACGGCTGATCCGCGAGGACTGTCAGGTTATTGGCGATGACCTGGAAGGGATCCGCATCGGCTTGAGCGGGAGATGCTTTCGCGGCAGCCTGCGCGGAGGTAGATGTCGCAGGCACGGGCGCCGACCCTGAGGCTCTGGCACTTTGCTCCAGGGCCATTTGCACGGCAGGCAACCCTGCCAGAGGATCAGTCGCGGGGTCGAAACCCGTGTCCGCGACCGGGAAGGGGACGGGGACAGCCGGCGGCAGCGTGGCTACCGCAGCAGTCACGGCTACCGGCACTTCGACCGGAGGCTCAACAGCGGTAGCGACCGGCACAACAGGCTCGGCAGCCGGCTGGACGACCAGCGCCTGCAAGGCAGCTGGATCAAGGGTCGGATCAACGGGCGCAACATCGCTCAGCGCCGGGTCGGTCGCCTTGTCGCCCGACGCGTCCTTACCCGCATCATCCGCCTTTTCGCTGACGTTATCGGCAGGCAAAGATTTGCCGCTATCGGCAACCGCCGAGGTGGAAGCGGCAGATGTATCGCTCACCGCTTGCTTGCTGTTACCTGCATCGGGCTTGTCGTGGACAGCTTTTGTGCGGGTGTCATTGCTCTCCACAGGCTTGGGCTGCGCATGCCTGGCAAACACTCGAGCAAAGCTGGAAGTGTCTTCCTTGCCGGTCTCAGCAGGTTTTGCCGCACTGCTGGCGACAGCCGACTGGGATTTGGCTACGGCAGTAGCCTGAAGAAGCGGGTGAGTGGCAAGGGGCATGTCAGTCTCCGTACGGGCACAATTACCAAGTCACCAAGCAAGGGGCGGGCCAGCTTCAGCTAGCCTCAGCCCTGACCGATGAAACGCTGGCGCTCAACGTTGAACAAACGCCGGACCGTGATGAATTCAACGTCGATTTTCCTGAGCAGCTCATCGACTCCGGTCAGCTCATTGCACTGAGCACGCTCTTCGAGCTGCTGGCACAGCTCAGCCAACCGTGTCGCCCCCATGTTGCCGCTGCTGCCCTTGAGGCTGTGAGCAGCCATGCCCAGCGCTGGCAAACCAGGCGCCTGCGCAGCACGTGCATGGTGCAGTTGCACCAGACGCTGTTCGGAGTCTTTAAGAAACGTATCGAGCAAGATGGGATATTCGGCCTCCATCACTTCTTGCAAGCCGCCCAATACACGGTAGTCCAGATGAGTCACTGACACTTGTTCGCTCCTTGATCAAGAATCATTTGATTATGCCAGAGCCCCCCAGGAAAATTCCACGCACGCTGTGCGTCCATCCTCCGACCAGTGGGAATGCTCACTCAATTCGCGTACCAGGTTGAGGCCTCGCCCTGATAACTCATGCGTCTGCGCCGACAGCGCCAAAACACGATCGACGTCGAATCCAGCACCGCTGTCTTCAACGCGTATCGTTAAATGACCGCCCTGCCCGCGCGGCACAATCTGTAAGTGCAGGCGCACATAACCGTCTTCAAGACTCGCCAGGCGCTCATTGCGCTCCCGGTAGTACCGGGCAAAACCCAAGGCATCGCGCTTTAGCTCCGAGTCGAGACCCAGCACGCCATGCTCCAGCGCGTTGGTGTACAACTCGGCAAGCACGCTGTACAGCGGCCCGCTCTGACTGCGCAGACCATGGACTTCCAACAGCAACTGCAACAAGTAAGGCAAAGGGTTGAAACGTTTGAGCGTCGTGGCGCGATACTCGAAGCTCGCCGACCAGTCCAGTGGGCTGGACTCACCGCTGTCCGAGTACGTCACCGTCGGAGGCCCCAGCAGGGCCGGGTCTACCAGGCTGATTTCGACCATGCTCACATCATCCCGGGCCTGCCCACGGAAGCCGTCCAAGGCATGCTGGATTTCATTGATCAGCTCGTCCGGCTGGCGATTGGCAGCGAACACCGCCTGCAATCGCTCGACACCAAACAGCTGATCATCGTTGTCGCTGGTGTCGAGTACGCCGTCGGACAACAGGAAAATCCGGTCACCCAAGGCCAACGGGTGCACTTCGGTCTTGTAATCGAAGCGAGCCGGGTCCAACACACCCAATGGCAAATGCCGCGACACCAGCGGCGTGCGCTCCCCGCTGGCAACGTGATGCAGATAGCCATCAGGCAGACCACCGTTCCACACTTCCACTTGCTGCAAATTGAAGTTCACGGACAGCAGGGTCGCGCAGCAAAACATGTCCACGGGCAAAATGCGTTTTAGCTTGGCGTTCATTTCCCGCAAGGTTTGGGTCAGGCCGTACCCCTTGGCGGTCATGCCGTAAAACACTTCAGCCAAGGGCATCGCCCCTACCGCCGCGGGCAAACCATGGCCGGTAAAGTCGCCCAATAAAATGTGCATGTTGCCGGCAGGCGTGTATGCAGCCAACAACAGATCGCCATTGAACAAGGCATAGGGCGATTGCAGGTAGCGGATGTTCGGCGCACTCAGGCAGCCAGAGTGCGCTACCTGATCAAAGACTGCTTTGGCTACTCGCTGCTCATTAAGCAAATAGCCATGATGCCTGGCGATTTGGTCACGTTGCTCCAGGACCGTTTCCTGCAATCGCCGCAAGCGCTCCATGGCATTGATCTTCGCGGTGAGGATCGCCTCGCTGTAGGGCTTGGCGAGAAAGTCGTCGCCCCCTGCGTCAAGGCATCGAACCAACGCCTCGCTTTCGCTCATCGAGGTGAGGAAAATGATGGGCACCAGCGCTTCGCCTGCCACCTGTTTGATTCGGCGCGCGGCCTCAAAACCGTCCATCACCGGCATCAAAGCATCCATCAGCACCAACTGCGGACGCTCTTTTTCAAACAACGCCAACGCTTCCAGGCCATTGCTGGCGCTGAGCACTGTATGGCCCTGGCGACGGACAATGGTCGTGAGTAGCAGGCGATCACTGGCGTTGTCGTCAGCAATCAGCACGCACAGGCTTTCAGGTAGGGTTAGCACAAGTCAGCCGATCTGAAACAGTTTTGAGAAATTGGAGATGGTCAGAATGGTGTTCACGTCGGCGTTGCAGTTGATCAGCCGGATCTTCGCACGCTCACCCCCTGCATGGTCACGCAGCAGTAACAGCATGCCCAGCGCGGAACTGTCCAGATAACTCGTGCCCTTTAGATCGACAACGATGCGCTGCGGAGTCCCGGCAACGCTCTCATAGGCATCGCGAAAATCTTGATGTGCGGCGAAATCAAAGCGCCCCTCGATGAAGATGGTCAGTTCTTGCCCGTCGTGAGAGAGCTCGGAGTTTACGGACATTGGAGGCTTCCTTGGGTTAACACAGACACGGTGAGAAAGGTTTAGCATTCTGCTGCATTAGCAGCAACCCTAATGAATTCAATTACCTGCACTAAAATTGATCGTGGCGGGGCAAGCGCTGGGAAAGTTCGTCGAGAAGCTTTTGTTCGCGCTTGTCTTCAAGCTGCCGCGCTTCATCAATGTAGCGCTGAACCAGCTTGCGCAACCCCTCGACCCGCGCATAACACTGCTGCCAAGCGCCCCGAGCCTTGCCGAGGTTTTCCTGATGCCAGGCAAGGCTCTTCTGTTGCTGAGCCACAGCGGTTTCCAGCTGATTGAGAAAGCTTTGATAGTTTATCAGCCACTGCCCCGATACCCCGCTGCCGCCTTTGTCGATCCACTGCAACTGATACTCATGACGAAAACGTTCGAGTTCGGCCAGTTTGGTCTCAGCCAGCCTGACCTGTCCCTGAAAGTGCCCCAGGCGCTGAGCCGCTGCGCGCTCTGCCTTTTCAGCCATGTCCACCACCGGCGCCAGGCGTACCGCTCGACTTGAGGCCATGGCTTATCAGCCGCCCGCTGCGGGATTGAACACCGCGGCGAGACGCGCCTTGCTCTCCTGCAGGCTCTCGTTGTCATTGAGCCCTTGGCGCAGGTAGCGCACCAACGTTGGCTGCAAGGCAATCGCCATGTCGGTTTCCCGATCACCACCGGCCACGTAGGCACCGACGCTGATCAAGTCGCGACTCTGCTGGTAGCGCGACCACAATTGTTTGAAATGCTGAGCCTGCCCCATGTGTTCAGGACTGACCACCGAAGGCATGACCCGACTGATGGACGCCTCGATGTCGATCGCCGGGTAATGCCCTTCTTCGGCCAGACGACGGGACAACACGATGTGCCCGTCGAGCACACCCCGTGCGGCATCGGCAATCGGATCCTGCTGATCGTCACCTTCAGACAGCACGGTATAGAACGCAGTAATCGAGCCGCCCCCAGCCTCGGCATTGCCGGCGCGCTCCACCAGTTTGGGCAATTTGGCAAAAACCGACGGTGGATAACCTTTGGTGGCGGGCGGCTCGCCAATGGCCAAAGCGATTTCCCGCTGAGCCTGAGCGAATCGAGTCAACGAATCCATGAGCAACAGGACATTTTTGCCCTTGTCGCGAAAGTATTCGGCAATGCGCGTGCAATACATGGCCGCCCGCATCCGCATCAAGGGCGCATCATCGGCGGGTGAAGCGACCACGACCGAGCGCTTGAGCCCCTCTTCGCCGAGGATATGCTCGATGAACTCCTTGACCTCACGCCCCCGCTCGCCGATCAGGCCAACCACGATAATGTCGGCTTCGGTGAAGCGCGTCATCATCCCGAGCAGCACGCTCTTGCCCACGCCGGTACCGGCGAACAGACCGAGACGCTGACCACGGCCGACGGTCAATAGTCCATTGATACTGCGAATACCCACATCCAGGGGCTGGCTGATCGGGTTGCGCTTGAGCGGGTTAATGGTGGGGCCATCCATAGGCACCCAGTCTTCGGCTTTCATTCCGCCTTTGCCATCGAGCGCACGTCCGGCGCCATCGAGGACCCGACCCAGCATCCCCATGCCCATCGGCAAACGACCGGTATCGGCCAGCGGCACAACCCGCGCACCCGGAGCGATGCCGGCAACACTGCCCACCGGCATCAGAAATATTTTGGACCCGGAAAAACCCATCACCTCGGCTTCGACTTGCATCGGGTGATAGCTGTCATCGTTGATCACCAGGCACCGACTGCCCATCGCAGCCCGCAAGCCTTCGGCTTCCAGGGTCAAACCGACCATGCGCAACAAACGACCTTCCACCACCGGCTGACCTGCCAGTTCGATGGCTTCGACGTAGGAACCCAGACGCTTGCCGAAGCTGGTTCGGTCAAGGCGCATCTGGGCCTGCTTTTTCAGGAGAGGCGTCATCTGCAATGACGGGGGCGTCGACGACTGCATCCAGATCGAGGCTCATGTCAGCAGGCGCAGGGTGCAAAGCCTGATCGTGCAGCTGATCGAACATTTTCGCCAACGCTTGCGAGATACGGGTTTCGATGGTCGCGTCGATCCGGCTGTGCTCGGTTTCGACCCGGCAACCACCTGCCTGAAGGGTATCGTCTTCGACGATGCGCCAGGTTTCTTCATGGCGTTCACGCAGGGCTTTGACCTGGGCGAAATCCTGAGGATTGATGAAGATGCGTACGTTCTGCGCGCCCATTGGCAACAGCTTCAAGGCGTCGCGCAATACCTGACCGATATGACTGGAGTCAGTGGTCAACTCGCGCTGAATGACTTGCCGGGTAATGTGCCCTACCAGTTCGACCAGCGACTTTTCAATCTGCGTGTCCTGCTCGGCGATAGGCTCGAACAGGTGGACCATCAATTGTTCAAGGCTCGCAAGCTTGGCGCTCAAGGCTACGTCGGCCTCTTGCCGGACCTTGAGCTGGGTGCTGTGAAAACCCTCTTTCTCACCCGTGGCAAAACCTTCGTTGTAGGCTTCCTGACGAATGCCTTCCAGCTCTTCAAGGGTCAGCGGCTGGACTTCGTCCAGAGGCACTTCTTCCATCTCCGCCGGCTCTGCCTCAACCGGTTCAGGCTCTGGCGGCGCTTCACGGTGAGGGTCGAAACTGGGCAACGACCAGACATCAAAACCGCCGACATCCTTGGCACGGATCAGATCACTGGGCGGCTCTTTGTTGGAGCTAAACATGTAGTGATCCTCAGATCATCTCTTCGCCGCCCTTGCCACCGAGAACGATTTCTCCGGCTTCGGCCATACGGCGAGCAATAGTGAGGATTTCTTTCTGCGCGGTTTCCACATCGCTGACGCGCACCGGGCCTTTGGCCTCGAGGTCGTCGCGCAACAATTCGGCAGCACGTTTGGACATGTTCTTGAAGATTTTTTCCTTGATCGCTTCGTCGGAGCCCTTGAGCGCCAACACCAGCACATCGGAAGACACTTCGCGCAGCAACGCCTGGATACCACGGTCGTCGACATCGGAAAGGTTGTTGAACACGAACATGAGGTCTTCGATCTGACCGGACAGGTCCCCATCGACTTCGCGGATCGAGTCCATCAACTGGCCTTCGATGGAGCTGTCGAGGAAGTTCATGATATCGGCCGCACGCTTGATGCCGCCCAAGGTGGTGCGCGCTGTGTTGGAATTGCCGGAGAACTGCTTTTCCAAAATCTGGTTCAGCTCCTTCAACGCCGCCGGCTGCACGGTGTTGAGCGAGGAGACACGCAGAATGATATCCAGACGTACCTTGTGATCGAAATGACCGAGCACTTCACCAGCCTGATCCGGGTCGAGATACGCCACAACGATGGCCTGAATTTGCGGGTGTTCATAGCGGATCACATCCGCAACCGCCCGAGGCTCCATCCATTTCAGGCTGTCCAGACCACTGGTATTACCCCCCAGCAAGATCCGGTCGATGAGGCCGTTGGCTTTGTCTTCGCCCAAGGCCTGGGTCAGCATTTTGCGGATATAACCATCGGAGCCGACGCCGAGACTGGTCTGGTCGCCGACGATCTCGACGAACTCGCTCATCACCTGCTCGACTTCCTCGCGGTGCACATTGCGCATTTGCGCCATGGCGACACCGACCCGCTGAACCTCTTTAGGCCCCATGTGCCGGAGCACCTGAGCGGCATCGGTTTCACCGAGGGAGAGCAAGAGAATGGCAGCCTTGTCGACCTTGGTCATCTTGGCGGTAAGCGCTCGATTGTCACTCATCTGCGTTAATCCACTCTCTCACGACCTGAGCCACACGACCTGGATCTTCAGCCACCAGGCTCTTGATTGCGTTCAACTGTGCGTCATAACCCTCGCTTGGGCTAGGCAACAAAATACTTTGCGGGCCGCCAAGGCTGACGCGATCATTGGACAGTTCGCCGCCCAGACCGCCCATGCCGCCGAGTTCAGCATCACCGTCGGCGCCAACCAGTTGCCGGTTCTTGCCACTGGTAATGTTGTTGAGCACCGGCCGCAGAACACCGAACACCAGCACCAGGATGAACAACACACCCAGCACTTGTTTGACGATGTCCCAGAACCACGGATGGGAATAGAACGGAATATCAGGAATCACTTCGCCACGATCGGTGGAGAATGGCACGTTGACCACGCTGACGCTGTCGCCGCGACTGGCATTGAACCCAACTGCGTCCTGCACCAGCCGGGTGAAACGCGCCAATTCGTCGGCATTCCAAGGCGTGAGACTTGTCTCGCCTGTCTTGGGATCGACTTTGACCCGATCATCCACCACCACCGCCACAGACAAGCGGTTCACCCGACCCTGCTGCTGCTTGGTGTGGCTGATGGAACGGTCCAGCTCAAAGTTCTTGGTCGACTGCTTACGCTTGTCCGCTGGATAAGGTGCCAACATCGGCTGACCGGTCGTCGGGTCCATGATCTGCTGACCATTTGCATCGAGCAGCGGTTGCCCCGGCTGTATGGAGCCTGCGGCCGCAGCACCCGCACCCGCCTGCTGAGGCGCGCTGGCCGGACCAGGCGGCTGATTGCTCAGCGCGCCCGGAACGCCCTGGGGGCCACCACCGGACGAACGCTGTTCGTCGACCGACTGTTCGCTGCGCAACGCAGGTTGATCAGGGTTGAAGCTTTCAGCTGTCGACTCAACGGCACTGAAATCCACATCGGCCGAGACTTCGGCCTTGTAGCGATCATTACCCAGAATCGGCTGGAGGATGTTCTGTACACGTTGGGTGAGCATGTTTTCCATGCGGCGGCTGTAATCAAATTGCTTGCCGGCCATGGTCAATTCGGAGTTTTCAGTCTGGTCGGACAGCAACGTGCCCTTCTGGTCGACCACGGTAATCTGCGACTTGCTCAGCTCGGGAACCGCCGTTGCCACCAGGTTGATAATCGCCATGACCTGGCCCGGCTCCAATGAGCGACCGGCGTACAACTCGATCAGCACCGAAGCGCTCGGCTTACGCTCGTCACGCACGAACACCGAGCTTTTCGGGATCGCCAGATGCACGCGTGCACCCTTGACGTTATTGAGGCTGGAGATGGTCCGGGCAAGCTCGCCTTCAAGCCCGCGACGATAGCGCGTGGCTTCCATGAACTGGCTGGTACCCAGACCCTGGTCCTTGTCGAGAATTTCGAAGCCGATGTTGCCGTCGCCTGGCGCTACGCCCGCGCCAGCCAGTTTGATCCGGGCACGCTGCAAGTCATCGGCCTTGACCAGCAAGGCGCCAGAATTCGGCTCGACGGTGTAAGGGATATCAGCGGCTGCCAGCGTGTCCATGACCTGCTTGGCGTCCATACCGGCCAGACTGCCGTACAGCGGCCGATAATCAGGCTGCTGGGACCAGAGCACCACGGCAAAACCAATCGCCACGCTCGCTGCCAGACCGACCATAAGGCCAACCTGACGCAACATGGTCATCTCGGAGAGATTTTCCAGAAAGGACAAACCAAACAACGGCGGCTTACCTTGAGGGGCACCCGATTTGGCCGGCACGTTATCGGTGACTGCTTCAGCCATGACTCAATACGTCCTTAAACCGGCATCTGCATGATGTCTTGATACGCTTGAACCAGTTTATTGCGGACCTGGGTCAACGCCTGGAACGAGACGCTCGCTTTCTGCGAAGAGATCATCACGTCAGTGAGGTCAACGCCGCTTTTGCCGATTTCGAACGCATTCGACAATTGATTAGAGGCTTGCTGAGTATCGTTGACCTTGTTGACGGCCTGGCCAAGCATATCGGCAAAGCTGCTGGCGCCGATTTCCGGGGTGCTTATTGCTTTTGGCATAGCCATGGCGTCCATTTGCATGGAGCGCATGTCTAACATCAAGCGATTAAATTCAACACCTTGGCTCATGACGTTTCTCTCACTAGGGGCCGCAGATTTTTGACACTCATTACGCGGTTATATATGACAAAGCAACAAGAGTGCCAGCCAAGTGATGGCCTTTAGCCGCAACCTGCACATCCAATAGTATGAAGTCTGTAGGAACACGCGCCAGCCTGCGAATAGCGTGATGCGGTGCGCCTTATACACCACACGGCATCAAGTAGCGAATAGAGACGCTTCAACATCCATCCCTGCATCGCGCATTTGCGCCAGTTTGTAGCGCAAGGTCCGAGGACTGATACCCAAGCGTTCCGCAGCTTCTTTGCGGCGGCCGTGCTCAGCGCGCAGGGTGTCGATGATTATCTGGAACTCGCGACGCCGCAAGTCATCACCCAACGCCCCGGCAGATTCGCCGACTTGGTTGTGTGACGCCACACCATCGACGGGAGGCACTGACACTGAAGGCATCGGTGCCGGCGCGACAATCCGCGGCTGCGTCGGAACGCCCAACGCCGGCACTGGCGAAGCCGTTACCGGGCCCGCCAGACAGAAATCCTGTGCCTGAATCACTCCACCTTGCTGCAGGATCAATGCCCGCTGAATCGCGTTATCCAGCTCGCGGACATTGCCTGGCCACGGGTAGCCGATCAGACAGGCTTGCGCGTCCGCCGACAATCGTACGGCGGCATGTTTCATTTTATTGACGTGCTTGGACAGCAACCGCTCGGCCAGCGGCAGAATATCGGCAGTCCGCTCACGCAGTGGTCGCCAAGCCAGCGGAAACACCGAAATCCGGTAATAAAGATCTTCGCGAAAACGCCCTGCCGCCACTTCTGCGGCCAGATCGCGGTTGGTGGTTGCCAGCACACGAATATCCAGGACGATGGGCTTACGTCCACCCACCCGCTCCACTTCCCGCTCCTGAAGCACACGCAGCAATTTGGCTTGCAGACCGAGGGGCATTTCAGAAATCTCATCCAGCAGAATGGTGCCGCCATCTGCCTGTTCAAACTTGCCAGCCTGCGCCGCGATGGCGCCGGTGAACGATCCTTTCTCATGACCGAACAACGTCGCTTCAAGCATGTTGTCCGGGATCGCGGCGCAATTGATCGCAATGAACGGTTTGTTAGCCCGAGTAGACTGCTGGTGAATAAAACGCGCCAACACCTCCTTGCCCGTACCGGACTCACCGGAAATCAGCACCGTCGAATCGCTTCTGGCCACTCGAGCAGCCAGATCCAGCAATTGCGCGCTGGCCGGCTCGAAAGCCACCGGCCCCTCGCTGTCAGCAGGTCCGGGGCGACCCAGTGCGTGCCGTGCTACCAGCTCCATCAGTGCTTTGGGCTCGAAAGGCTTGACCAGATAATCCGCGGCGCCCTGACGCATCGCATCCACCGCACGCTCGACCGCGCCGTGCGCGGTCATCAACAGCACGGGCAATTGCGCATGACGGCTGCGCAACACGCTCAACAATTGATGACCATCCATGCCAGGCATGTTGACGTCACTTACCACCAGACTGAAGGACTCCTCAGCCACGGCCTCAAGCGCCTCTTCAGCCGAACCGACGGCACGGAAGTCGTGCCCGGCCAACATCAAGGTTTCACCCAGCGCCTCACGCAGTGAAGGGTCATCCTCGACCAGCAAAACCTTGATTGCCATCAGTTCACTCCCGCGTCACGGGTACCCGGAATCAAAGGCAAGGTGACAATCGCGCACGTGCCGCGACCGGGACGAGAGCGAAATTGCAGTTGCCCCTGGTGTGCACGGGTGACTGCATTGACCACCGCCAACCCTAGTCCGGTGCCGGTGGACTTGGTGGTAAAGAAAGGCTCGCCGATGCGCGCCAGTGCCGAGGCGTCGATCCCGCTGCCGTTGTCACTGATGCATAAACGCACCGTGTTATCGCGGCTGTAGAGATGGATTTTCAAGCGCGTTTTTCCTGCGCTGGCCTGCACCGCGTTCTCAATCAAATTCAGCAACGCGCCCACCAGCGTGTCGCGATTGCACAACAACGCGCCTTCGCGGCTGTCGCACTGCCAACGTACCGATAGACCTTGCACATGGGTTTGCGCCGCCGCCTGCAAGGCCTGGAACAATAGGTCGGGTGCAAGACGATCGGTCATCGGCAACTCGCCACGCGCGAAGACCAACATGTCGCGCACCTGATGCTCAAGCTCGTGCAAACGCTCTTTCAAGCGTCCGGCAAAACGTTGCTGAGTCGCCACCGGCAACTCCTGCTCGGCCAAATGGCTGGCATAGATCAAGGCTGCGGACAGGGGCGTACGAATCTGATGAGCCAGCGAGGTGACCATCCGCCCCAGCGAAGACAGGCGCTCGTGGCGAGCAAGCTGGCCCTGCAGATGACGGGTTTCGGTCAAGTCATTGAGCAACACCAACTGCCCCGGTTCCGCATCCAGTGAACGCGTCGCGATGGACAGGCGTCGCCCATCCTTGAGAGACACTTCGTGACCATCATCTTCGCGCGGCGCGAAACACCGGCTGATCACCTGCCGCCAGAGCATGCCCAGCAGTGGCTCACCCAACAGGTCGCGCGCAGCAGGGTTGGCCTCACGCACCACGCCCTGACCGTCCATGACAATGACCCCACCGGGCAACAGCATGAGCAAGTTTTGCAGGCGATTAGCCAGACGTTCTTTTTCCGCCAATTCCTGCATTCGCTGAGCGCTGACGACTGCCAGTTCCCCCTTGAGCTCCGTCACCCGTGCTTCAAGCAAGCTGTAGGAGTCACTCAACTGGCTCGACATCTGATCGAACCGCGAGAACGCCTGCTCAAGCCCGGTCCGGTTTTCCGGCTCGAGGGACGGCTGCGCTTCATAAGAAGAAAGGGCAGAAGACATCTGGGCGGCCTGGGGCATAGTGGTCTCTCGCATGGCGAACCGTCATTAAACGGTATGTAGCAAGAGACATAGCAATACCCGTGCCTAAAAAAAACCCCTGATTTATCAGGGGTTTGATTATCCGAGAAGAATAGAAGCGTCAATCCTCCGCCTGTTCATCCCCATCACGCCGGCTCATGCCGTATTTGCGCATTTTTTCCACCAGCGTTGTACGGCGAATACGCAAACGCTCAGCAGCGCGCGCCACAATGCCGCCAGCATCGTCCAATGCCTGCTGAATCAGGCCCTGCTCCAACCCACCCAGATAGTCCTTGAGATCAAGACCTTCAGGTGGCAACAAGGCGCTGGAAGCAAAGTTGGGCGTGTGACCGTTGATAGCGACCCGCTCTTCCAGGTCAGTGCGAAAGCTATCAACCAACTGCTCGTCTTCATCGTCGACATAACGGAATTTTTTCGGCAACTCGACAACGCCGATCACCCCATAGGGATGCATGATCGCCATGCGCTCGACCAGATTGGCCAGCTCGCGAACATTGCCCGGCCAGGCGTGACGACAAAGCGACATGATGGCCGCCGAGTTGAAACGGATCGAGCCACGCTTTTCGTGCTCCATACGCGAAATCAATTCGTTCATCAGCAGCGGAATGTCTTCGACACGCTCGCGCAACGGGGCCATTTCGATCGGGAATACATTCAAACGGTAATAGAGGTCTTCACGGAACGTACCAATCTCGATCATGTGCTCGAGATTCTTGTGTGTCGCCGCAATGATTCGCACATCGACGCTCTGCGTTTTGTTGCTGCCGACCCGCTCGAAGGTGCGCTCTTGCAGCACACGCAACAGCTTGACCTGCATAGGCAGCGGCATGTCGCCAATTTCGTCGAGGAACAAGGTGCCGCCATTGGCCAGCTCAAAGCGCCCGGCACGACTGGTGATCGCCCCGGTAAACGCACCCTTCTCATGGCCGAACAGTTCGCTTTCCAGCAGCTCGGCGGGTATTGCACCGCAGTTGACGGGAACGAACGGCGCATCGCGACGCTTGGAGTGATAGTGCAGATTGCGCGCGACCACTTCCTTGCCAGTACCGGACTCGCCGAGGATCAGCACGCTGGCATCAGTGTCGGCAACCTGCTGCATCATTTGCCGAACATGCTGAATCGCGCGACTGGTACCCACCAGGCTGCGAAACAGGTTCGGTTCACGATGACGACCACGCTCACGGGCATGATCGTACATTTCACGATAAACCTGGGCTCGGTGCAGGGAATCGAGCAGTTTGCTGTAGCTGGGCGGCATTTCCAGAGACGACAACACACGACGGCGCAAGTCATCTGGCAGGTCGGAGGAAGAAAACTCTCCCATTAACATGACAGGAAGGAACTCATCCCAGGCAGCGATGGTCTTAAGCAGTCCTTGAAGAGTACCCGGAGCGCTCACTTCGCCCACCAGCACGCAAAGCACTTCTCGGGTAGAGGTCAGAGAACCGACGACCTGCTGCCAATCAAGGCTTGAGCAGGACAAATTTTCTTCGCCAAGAAAATTTAAAATGACCGCCATATCGCGGCGGCGCAGGCTATCGTCATCAATCAGCAGAATCTTGATTTCACGCCACATGCAATAGCAACTTCCCTAGTCAAACTCAATGCCCATGAAATGGGGGCAAGCTTGGCGTCTACGACCCATATGGCGATTTAGACGTCAGAAAATAGTAAACCGCACTAGTTAAGTCAAAAATCCGCGCACAGTCAAATTTATGGCGAATTTATTTTTTTCGATCAACCAAGCGTCAACCGAACAGATGGTAAACCTTTGCTGCGGTTTTCGCTTGCTGGATCTGCGTCATCTCATCGACGATTGCTTGACGCTCACCCGTAGCAACCTCAATCAGCTGTCGATATACCCCCAACAAGCGCTCCAGATTGCCTCTCACTTCGGTTTCGTTTAGCGGAACCTCGCTGATCACATCGTCAACACAAGCGCGGCAAGCCAGATCCAGCTGCCCAATAGCCTCCCAGTCGCGTTCAGCCAATGCACCGACCAACGCTTCACGGGTTTCTTCGATACGCTGCAGTACAGCACTCATGATGATCTCCTCGACATAGCAGGCTATAGGGTCGCGATGGCATCCCAGCCATCCTTGACCGTGCCCAGCAAGTCACTGACTTCGTCCAGGGCTTTCGGGTCGCTGTAAATATTGGCTTCAGCCAAGCGCTTCATCATATAGACGTAGAGGTTGTCCAGATTACCCAGAGAGTCAGCCGACTTCTCCAGATCCAGACCTTCGCGCAAACCGCCCACGATGCCGATGGCCTTACTGATCAACATACCCTTGCCAGGAATGTCCTTACGCTCCATCGCACCTTTGGCTTGAGCGATACGATCCAGACCGCCTTCCATCAGCATTTGCACGAGACGGTGGGGACTGGCTTCGGAAGTCTGGGCTTGCGCGCCAATCTTCTGATACTGCCGAAGAGCTAACATCGGATTCATGTTCTACCTCATCAAAACTCAAGAGTTCATATACCCAAGGTATCGACGCAACGCCCCAAAACTTTAGGCCAGAAGCCAAAAAGCCCAGCTGCATTTACGCAGCCGGGCTTTTTGCGTAGAGACGGCGATCAGCCCGTCTTCGATGCGCTCAACGCAGTGAAGAATGAAGTGATACTGGTTGAAGTCGCCTTCATCTGGCCCACCAACAAGTCCATCGCGTTGTATTTAGCTGTCAACGCGGCAGTCATATTGGTCACCCGCAGATCCAGCGCAGCCTGCTGGGTGGTGAGGGCATTCTTCTGCGTATTTAAACTGCTCGAACGGGTAGCGAGAATGCCGCCAGCCTGGGTATAGGGCGTAAGGACCGCGCCCATACGCGCAAGCAGGCCATTGGTACTGGTGGTACCGCTGAACAGCTGCTGAACCTGACCGCCCAGACTCTTGTTGGTCATCGCCGTCGTGAACTTGGTGCTGTCGAAGGTCAGCGTACCGGCCTTCTGGTCCGTCTGGATACCCAACTGCGAAAGTACCGACAACTGACTACCCGGACCAGGCGTAACCAATTCATCACGCAAAGAAGCCAACAATGTCCGCGGCAGAGAATCACCGGTCATTGCCGCCGCAACGGTGAGCTTGCCATTGCTGTCCGCAGTGGCCTTAGTCAAGGAGGTAATGGTTTTGACCACTGTGTTGTAGGCATCGACAAAGGACTGCAGCGAGGTTTTCAAGCCATCGGTATTGCTCGCAACCGTCACCGTCGAACTGTTAGCCGAAACCAGTGTCATGCTCAGGCCACTGATTGCATTGCTCACCGTATTGGACGAACTCTTGACCGCCAATCCATCAATAGTGAGATTTGCATCAACCGCCTGACTGCCAATATAGCCAGCACTGCCAGGGGTTGTTGAGTCGAGCTTGGCATCAGCGACAATAGTCAGCCCTGCGACATCACTGGTGGTGGTGATATCCGAGCCAGCACCCGTGGTCGTAGAGCCAAATACCAGACGCGAGGCACCCGTGCTGTCCGTCACGATGTTGGCACTGACGCCGCTGGTGGCTGTCTGGGTATTGACCAAGTCACGAACCGACTGCAGAGTTGAGTTCGCCGGAATAGTGAAGCTGGTAGCAGTGCTATTTTGAGTGATAGTCAAGTTACCACTCGGAATAGCACTGGTAGCACCTCCAGAGAAAGACGCCGTAGCGACTTTGGAGCTGGTAGCCAAATTCTGAACAACAATGTTGTAACTGCCATTAACCGCGGTGTTGTCCGAGGTCGCCGTCAGGGCTGTAGGGGTCGATGAGGTCGCCGCAAAGCCAGAAAAGGCCGGGCTAGTGGCACTACCAAGGTTAGTCAACGCCGTTTGATAGGCAGTCAGCGCGCTTTGCAGCGAGCCCACGCCGGAAATTTTCGACGTCGTGAGGGTCGTCTGAGTATTGATCTGCGTCTGCTTGGCCGATTTGTCGGCATTGACCAATGCAGTGACAATAGAACCAATATCAAGGCCCGAGCCAAGACCTGTACTGGGAACGATTGGACTTGCCATGTGCGTCTCCTTTCAGTTTTTCGTCGGTCTTTTGACCACTATAACGAACAAAAGAATATGCAGACATTATTCATGCCAACTTCAAGCTTTTGCGTTGAACAATACGCTGCTTGCATTACTCAAGTTGTCTGCCAACTTCAGCACTTCTTCCGAAGGAATTTGCCTGACCACCTCACCCGTTTCACTGGCGATCACTTTTACCACAACTTTGCCGGACGTTTCGTCAATCGAAAATTCCAGATTGCGTTTGACCGACTGAACGAATTTCTCAATCTCTTGAACAGCTGTTTTCAACTTACTCGAGTCCACGTCCTTACTCGCAGGCACCGCCGCCACACTATCGGCCCTAGGCGTCACAGCAGGCTTATTAGCAGCACTGCTCGGCGGTGCCGCAGCGGGGTAAGACACGTTCAGCTTGACACTCATATCCATGTCCATAACCTCCTAAAGTAAAAAAGCGAAAGAGCACGACAAGCGCACCCTCCCGCCAAACTCATTCTGAAATTACTGAAGCAGCTTCAGTACAGAAGAAGGCAACTGGTTGGCTTGAGCCAACACAGCGGTGGACGCTTGCTGCAGGGTTTGACTTTTAGTCAACTGAGCAGTTTCAGCAGCAAAGTCGGTATCTTGCACGCGACCTTGTGCAGCGGTCACGTTTTCCGTGATGTTCTGCAGGTTGGCAATGGTGCTGGTCAGACGGTTTTGGGAAGCACCCAAGTTTGCGCGAGTTATACCGATTGAGGTGATAGCCGCATCGATTGCAGTGATCGCGTTGTCAATGTTGAAGCCTGCTTCACCAGCAGTGCCAGCAGAGCCACTGGTACCGGTCAGTACGAGAGTACCGCTATCAACGGAGAGGCTGGCAGCGTCAAACTTGCTGCTCAGGACCAGGTTGATCTGGTTAGCCGTACCTACGTTGGAACCCACTTGCAGGGTCATGGTACCGGCAGAACCGTCGAGCAAGTTCTTGCCGTTCAAGTTAGTGCTGGCAGAGATACGGGTCAGTTCGTCAGACATCTGAGCGAATTCTGAGTTGGTTGCAGCCTGGTCAGCAGTGCCGTTGGTGCCGTTACGTGCCTGTACAGCCAGTTCACGCATACGTTGCAGAATGTTGGTTGACTCTTGCAGAGCGCCTTCAGCGGTCTGAGCCATCGAAATACCGTCGTTGGCGTTTTTCACTGCCACGGTCTGACCACGAACCTGGCTGCTCATACGAGTAGCGATCTGCAGGCCGGCGGTGTCATCTTTAGCGCTGTTGATTTTCAGGCCGGAAGACAAGCGAGTCATCGAGGTAGAGAGGGCGTTCGCTGCGTTGCCCAAGTTTCTCTGAACAACCAAGGATGTAACGTTGGTGTTTACGCTTAAAGACATGATGAGTTCCTCAATGGTTGGGTACTGCGGCTTCCGGCCCTGGCAACCGCCGGGTGTGGCCTAGAGAACCTTCGTAATAGTTATCGTCGAGATAGCAAGGAGCTTGAGGGGTTTTTAAAAAAATATTGCCACCACTCTGACATCCCTACAGTTGTCGGGGGCTGCAGAGCATCTCCCCCACTCTCTTCAACGACCTGCAACCTCACACCACCCCCACATCTCCAACCGTTTTGAGGTCTGGCATCCGTGACCGGATACCAGGATTCAACATGCGCCCGAAGGCGTTCTCTTTATTGCAGCAATTTAAGAACTGCGGCCGGTAGCTGGTTGGCTTGAGCCAAGACGGCCGTCGAAGCTTGTTGCAGCGTTTGCTGCTTGGTCAGTTCGGCTGTTTCCGAGGCGAAGTCGACATCTTCGATTTGGCCGCGCGCAGCCGTGGTGTTCTTTACCATGTTGTTGAGGTTGGAAATGGTGCTGGCGAAGCGGTTTTGCTTGGCACCCAGATTGGAACGAGCGGCATCAATGGTTTCTAGGGCCTTGTCGATGGACATGATAGTTGCCTCGATGTTGTCGGCCATGGCTTGATCGTTGAGCGGTTTGCTCTTTTTATCCAGTTCGGTTGCGTCCTTTAAAATTGTCGTCGCACCATCAGCTTCCGTTTTTGCGGTAGCCACAGCGGCTTGTTGAGCCGTATAGGCAGCAGGATCAGCAACCGCATCAATCGCACCCAGCGCAGATTCAGCAGCAGCAAGTGCTGTATTTTTCTGTTGAGCATCATCAGTCATTTTTTCCGTCACATTGATCGGCAATAGATTTCGACTTCCGCGCCCATCAATCGCAAGAGCCGTGTACTCGCCCTTTACAACCTCTACCGAGCCGGTAGTCTTATCATCGCCCAGCACAGCAGCAGCACTCTTAGCCGCTATAAACAACGATTCGGCAGAAAAGTCGTCCGAGAGCGACAGGCTGATCTCCTCAGTTCTCCCCACGTTGGCGCCCACATGAAACGTCATCGTCCCGGCACTGCCATCCAGCAGCTTTAAACCACCACCGAACGTGGTGCTCTTCGAAAGACGGGTCAGCTCTTGAACCGACTGATTGAACTCGGAATTGAGTGCATCCCGCTCCTTCTGACTGTTGTCGCCGTTTTTCGATTGAATCGCCAGCTCACGCATCCGCTGCAGGTTGTTGGTCGACTCCTGCAACGCCCCCTCCGCCGTTTGCGCAATGGAAATTGCATTGCCCGCATTTCTGGCCGCAACCGTCATCCCTTTAATCTGGGTCGTCAGGCGACTCGCGATCTGCATGCCTGCGGCATCGTCCTTGGCGCTGTTAATCCTTAAGCCTGAAGACAAACGCGCCATCGATGTACTGACGGCATCAGAAGAGCGGTTCAGATTTCGCTGAACAGACAACGACGCGACATTGGTATTTACGGTTAAAGCCATTGTGAAATTCCTCGCAAAAAAGAGATTGCGGGCTTCCAAAAACAGGCTGCATCCGGCACGCCCTGAAAACCTACAAAATGTTTATCGGAAAAATTACAAGCGGCTTTAACAGGCTTTTTAAGACTGTTTGGGAATTAGAACAATTACATACCCGACATTTGTAGGGTGTTTCGGTTATAAGCGTGGATTTTCAAAGGTTTTATTTTTTACGAATTTTTTTGCAAAAAAAGATGAAAAAAAATCGAAAAAAGCCTCCCCTCACACATTTTTCGAGCGGGGACGAGAGAAAAATTCGTGACGTATCCGGAACGGGGTCGTGATGGGGAGTCGAGCAAGGGACACATCTATGCAAAAGCGTCGACCGGGCAACCTGAACGCGCCCGAACTACGATTCACTCTCGAGTAACGCCACCAACTCATACTCTAGGTAGTCAGCCAACCCCAACCAGTCCAGCCCTTCCTGGCAGGCCAGCATCGGCGGCAATAGCTGCAACCATTGTTGTTGCAATGCTGGCGAGCCCCGACTTAACAGGCTCTGCGCGTGGTCGAACACGTCGACCATAGCCAATGCCGCCTCGACATTACGCCCAAGACGAAACAGCCCGGCACACTGCCGACAGTCGAGGACACACTGCGCATGCGAGCTCATTGGCAGAACTCCAGGTCATAGGCCGTACCGGCGATCATCGCGCCTGCCCGGCTGCTGTTAAAAAAGCGCACCTCTGGATGCCCGGCAATGTAACGTTCCAGCTCGCCCAGGTAGCGACGGAAATTGAGCTGCGTCTTGACGCGCTGCCCATGACCGTCGAGCACCCAGTGCTTGGCGAGATCAACCCCTGGGCCTAGCTCGCCATCATTCCAACCGGCGTGAGTTCTGTTCATCGGGAAGGCAAAGTCGGCTCCGAACAAGGTGATTTTCGCCGCACCCATCTTCACCGCCAGATCCACTGCGGGGTGAAGCACACTGCCGCCAACGTACAACTGCGCTTTGGCAATTTGCTGGCGCAGCGCGGCATAGATCGGACTGGCGGAATAGCCGACATAGCGCGGGCCCTTCCAGGCCTGGAGCACCTGCGGATCACTCATTGGCATATACACCAAGGGGATAGAATCGGAGTCCGGCGGCGGCAAGTGCCGAGCAGTGATCCCCTTATCGATACTCACCACCAGGTCCGGTTTGATGCCGTGCTCAATTAACGGCCGATAGGCCGTATCGACACTAACAAAAAGAGGCCGCTGTGCCTGCGCACGAATAGCCAGAAGCTTTTCGAAGTGGTGTTCAAGGCTCGGCCCCGTACCGATCACATAGACTTCCTGGCCCACCTGCGAGCCGAACAGCTCAGCGATATCACGATCACTGCGCAACAGCTCCAGGCTGTCCTGCAAGCGCTGGAGAATAAGCGGCGATTGCGGATCGAACTCGCGGTTATTGAAGCTCAGGTGCACTTCGCTGATTAGTCGATCACGAATCCGGGCATTAAATTCATCCGCCAATTCCAACTCGGATGGCAGCGCAAAGAACGGCAACTGGATTTCCCGGTAATCGGCGGCATAGCTCAGTTCGACCCGCGGATCGCTGAGCCAGGGCGTTTGGTCAAGTAGACCAAGAACCAAAGCGAACAGCCCACCGTTAAGAATGTGCACCTGCAACCGCAGTAGCTCGGGATTTTCCAGCAAGACCTGCTGCAGATCACCCAGACCCGTGCCGTACACATGCAGCATCGGACTCTCAGGTGGCAGACTGGCCGCTTGCAGGCGGGCTTCGGCGGTGCGGTCATGGCGGCTGGTCAGCTGAATACCGGAAATCCTCAGGGTTGAACCCAACCCTTCCACCAGTTCGGCCTGCAATGATTCGCGGTCTTCAGCCAACAACCGGGAGAACACCTCCGGCCAGCGCGCCTGAAGCACCTCGGCATTTTGCTGAAAGCTCTCGCTCATGCTGCCTCACTCAAAACGTACGCAAAAAAATAGCGCTCAAGGTTAACTCACCTGAAGCGCCATTTTAGAAGCTTATGCGATCAAGACCTATGAATGATCGCCGAGCCCCAGGACAAGCCGACACCAAAGCCACTCAACGCAACCCGATTCCACTCGCTGTCGAGCACGTGTTTTTCCAGCAACAAAGGAATGCTCGAAGAAACGGTATTACCGGTTTCGAGCATGTCCTTGAGAAACTTCTCTGGGTCGCCTTCGAAACGCCGGGCCACAGCATCGACAATCGCCGCACTGCCCTGGTGAATACAGAACGCGTCGATGTCGTCCGAGTGCAAGCCAGACTCATCCAGCAACTCGTGCAGGTGCGCGGGCACTTTAAGCAACGCGAAGTTGAAGACCTGACGGCCATTCATGAAAAATACGCCGTTGCTGACTTTCAGGTGCGGTGCGCCGGAACCGTCGGTGCCGAACTTGGCCTTGCCCAACTGCCAGTCAGCCCCCTCGCCCATCCACGTGGCCGTCGCAGCATCGCCAAACAGCATGGTGGTATTGCGATCTTCGGGGTCGACAATTTTCGAGTACGGGTCGCAGGTCACCAACAGACCGTTCTTCAGCCCTGCGGCATCCATGAAGCCTTTGAGCGCATAGAGACCGTAGACGTAGCCCGAACACCCGAGGGAGATATCGAACGCGGCCACATGGGTCGACAGGCCGAGCTTGTCCTGAACGATGGCAGACGTGTGGGGCAAGGCCTCTTCGTCGCCGTTCTGGGTAACGACGATCAGCACGTCGATGGATTCGCGCTTGAGGTCAGGATTCTTTGCAAACAAGGCGTTGACGGCCTCGACGCACAGATCGGAGGTTTCCTGGCCTTCATCTTTACGCGGCAGGAAAGCAGAACCGATCTTGCCCAGAATGAACTCTTCATCCTTGGCGAACTTAGCACCTTGTGCGTAGTTATCGACGCCGGCTACGGGCACGTAACTCGCTATGCTTTTTATGCCAATCATTATGGCTTCCCAATAATAAACAGCTGAATATCACCGTTCTCTGCAATCGAGAGCGCTGGCCAACAGAGATTTCCTGTCGTCCCCAAGGACCGACAGTGAAGAGAATAAATGGCTATCGCCAGGCTAACAAAGAGCCAAGCGCCATCATTCCCTATTAATACAATACAGTGAAGATGCGCGTTATGACTCGCAGGTCACGCTATTTTGCCGAATCAGCCACAGAAGCCGTTATTCGACCAACGACCAGTCAAGAGGTGTACCCCGTTTCAAGGCTTGTCCAGCGCATCGCCCGATGAGCGCATCGCGGTGTTTTGGGGCTAATCCAAAGCCCGGACGGATGGCTCTCAGGTTGTCAGCACTGAAGACTTCACCTGCGACCATATCCCGAGTCACATACAGTGATCGGCGATAGGCCAGTGACGGGCGCTCGGCCTCGGTAACGCCATAATGCACGTGCCCCATGGCCTGCCAGGCACGTTCGGTTTCAATGACCAGACTGGCCATTTCGGCTGGCTCAAGAGAGAAGCTGGCGTCCACCCCGCCGGCGGCTCGATCCAGAGTGAAATGCTTTTCGATCACCGTCGCCCCGAGCGCCACGGCTGCCACGGAAACGCCAACGCCCATGGAGTGATCGGACAACCCCACTTCGCAACCAAACAAATCGCGCAGATGCGGGATAGTGCGCACGTGACTGTTTTCTGGCGAGGCCGGATAAGTACTGGTGCATTTGAGCAAGACCAGGTCCTTGCAACCGGCAGCACGGGCTGCACGGACCGTCTCGTCCAGTTCGGCAATGCTCGCCATACCAGTCGAGATGATCAACGGCTTGCCGGTCGACGCGACCCGGCGAATCAACGGTAAATCGGTATTTTCGAAACTGGCGATTTTGTAAGCTGGCACATCCAGGCTTTCAAGAAAGTCCACCGAACTGTCATCGAATGGCGTCGAAAATGCCAGCATCCCCAGCGCTTTGGCCCGGGCAAAAATCGGCGCGTGCCACTCCCAGGGTGTGTGGGCTTTCTCGTACAACGCGTAGAGGGACGACCCCGCCCACAGACTATTGGGGTCCTTGATAAAAAACTCGCCGTGATCAAGGTCCAGGGTCATTGTGTCGGCGGTGTAGGTTTGCAGTTTCAAGGCGTGAGCACCGGCCTTGGCCGCCGCCTCGACAATCTGTAGCGCGAACTCAAGCGACTGGTTATGGTTGCCACTCATCTCGGCGATGATGAAAGGCGCGGTATCGGCACCAATCGAACGCGAGCCTATCTTGAAACTAGTCATCGGCATGATCCTTTAAGACGCACTCGAAACGGCAGGCACTCTGCCGATAGCCCGCATCGCGAAACAGGTTGATCGACGCCTGATTGGCCGGCAGCACCTGCGCATCGATCACTCGTAGTTGCGGCCAGTGACGCTTGATGAATCGCGCCCCTCCGGCCAGTAGCGCCCTGCCCCAGCCTAGACCGAACCGCCCTTCGAACAGGTAGATCGATACTTCGGCCCTTGTATCCACCCTGTCATAGCGCAGCACGCCCACCGGCCCATCGACCGTTTCTGCAACCAGCAGCAGGCGTTGGTCATTCACGAGGGTGGCAGCCAACCAGATCAGATGACTGGCCCAATCAATGGCGTGCGACTCCACCGACCAGCGCCGGACCTCCTCAGCGTTGCGCCCATCGAACAGCAGACGTGCGTCGTCCATCGTCGCCGGGCGCAATTGCAGAACCTCTCCAGCCAAGGCCGCTGCCACACGACGTGCGCCACGGCCATCGACCAACTGGCGAGAGCGCTCGGCAAAACTCCGGCGCAAACCCTGGTTGGCCAACAACACACTGATCGATTGACGCAATGACTCAACAGAAACCTGGTCACGCGGCCCCAGGTACAGGTGCGCGCCGACCTCAGCCAAACGTTCAGCGTTGGCCTGTTGATTGGCCGCCACCGCGATACAGATCGTTGGCAGTCCCAACGCTGCACGCTCCCAACTGGTACCGCCGCCCGCGCCGACAAACAGATCAGCGTGCGCCATCAATTCAGCGAACTGGTCCGTGTGGGTTTGCAATCGCCAAGTGGGACGTCCTGAGGCCAGTGCCTGCATCCGCGCCCACTCGGGGTTACCGGTGCCCGCAATAAAGTCGACTTCCAGCACATCGAGTTCACTCAGCGCCAACATCGCTTTCCAGGTTTCCCCTGCGACATCGAAGCCGCCGAAATTCACCAAAACCCGACGCGCCCGGGCCTGAATCGGCACGGGATCGCGCTTGAACTCATCGCGAATCATGGCAAAGCGTGGGCCGAATAACGTTCGGCACTCGGACCCCACCCACGATGCATAAGCGCTCGGCGTACCGCTGAAGTTCTGGTCGAGCAACAGATCAACGGCATGACGGCGGTTGGCCAGATCATCGATTGCGGCGATCCGTGGTGCCCATTGTCGGGCGGCGGTCTGCCAATGATGATCGAGGCCATAGTGATCGACGATGATCCAGTCGAACGCCTCCTCTACCGTCAGCAACCGCTGCAGTGCCGCAATGTCCGCCTGCCAAGGCAACGCAGCTTCGATGTCTTGCCCGGCATTGGCTTGCTCAGCGTACGTCGCAGGCAACCCATAAGCGCGCCACCCTTGAGTCGCGAGATGATCGAGCAAATGCCCAGGCAATAAGCGACAGGCAAAAGCCACGTCGTGCCCGCCATCACGCAACACCTTGGCCAAGGTCAGGCACCGCGCAATATGGCCGCTGCCGATGGCGTGTGAAGCATCCGCGCGGATCAGCACTCTCACGACTCCAACTCCCCGCCAGCCAGCAACGCCGCATAAAGGTACTCGGCGCGGGTCCAGTCTTCTTCGCTGTCGATGTCCTGGACCAGATGCCGGGGCAAGATCACCGGCAAACTCTGCTCAGAAAACACTACATCGCCACGCAACCACGCCTCGGTACGACCCCAATAAAACTGTCCGGCGTCCTGATAGGCCACGGGCAGATCCTGGGATCGGGTTTCCCGGTACTGCGGATACAGTGGCTCCAGGGCACCCTGCTCATTCAGGCTCAGGGCGCGCTGCACGGCAAAGCCAAATTCGCACACGGAAAAGGCAAAGGATTTTCCCGGATTCTGCTCGAGGGTCGTCAAGCCTTCACGCAGATAGCGCCCTTGCAGCAAAGGCGCTGTGGCATAGATACAACAGGCGTAATCGAAGGAGTGCCCCTGCTCCTGCAGTGTCGCCAGCCCATGCATGATCACCGCCGCCGTCCCGGTGAAGTCGTCGGCCAATTGTGCCGGGCGCATGAAGGGCACCCACGCACCGTGAGTCCTGGCGATCGCAGCGATTTCTTCATCGTCGGTACTGACCACAACCTGATCGAACAGGCCACTCCGCAGCGCAGCCAGAATCGACCAGACAATCATCGGCTGGCCGTTGAACAGCTTGAGATTCTTGCGCGGGATCCGCTTGCTGCCGCCCCGCGCAGGGATGATCGCTACAGCTGTCACGGACGCTTTTCCAATAGAAACCAGTTGATGTCATCGGTCGGAAACTGCGGATCGCGGTGATAACTGA
The DNA here is from genome assembly GCF_056680355.1 of Pseudomonas sp. ASL8. Lineage (NCBI taxonomy): Bacteria > Pseudomonadati > Pseudomonadota > Gammaproteobacteria > Pseudomonadales > Pseudomonadaceae > Pseudomonas > Pseudomonas sp. ASL8. Next base: position 5,598,189 of record NZ_CM155278.1, read on the forward strand.
ACCCATAGTCGAGCAGGTGCAGATCACTGTAGCGATCAAGCATCTCCCCGGCAAAATCACGCTTGAACAACTTGCCGCTGTTACCGCGATAGGACACCTCTACCGGCACCGGGTTGTAATACTCGCAAATCAGGATATAGCGTTGACTCAGTTGGTACAGCTGAGCGTAAGCCGCGGGCAGCAGTTCAGGCGCCAGGTGAATCAGTACGCCTTTGCTCAGGGTCAATTGGAAAGTCCGATCATGTGGATAGTCGAACAACGAGCCATGCCATACATCCGCAATCCCCAGTGCCTGCGCACAGGCCTGAGCCTGAGCATTGATCTCGACCCCCTGTAACACGCACGTTGGCAATAGCTGATGCAACGCTTGCAGGTTATTGCCCGTGTTGGTGCCCAACTCCAACAGACTCTCTAGCCGTGAGGTTCGCGCCAGCGCTTTGGTAAACAACGCCAGATTGGCAGCGATCAGCGGCTGCCCCTGATTGCGCCCCGCGTATTGATCACCAAACTCACCCCGCCAGAACTGCTCTTGCTCACTTAATTCACGCATGCACTGCTCTCATCAACGGATCGGGGCAAAGCACTTAGCCAAGCAGGCTATGCAACTGCTCGATCACATAGTCTTGTTGCTCGTCAGTCAGGTCCGGGAACAGCGGCAAAGTGACCGCCTCGCCGAAATAACGCTCGGCCTCTGGATAATCGCCATCAGCGAATCCTGACTCGCGGTAGTAAGGCTGTAAATGCACCGGAATATAGTGCAGGTTCACACCGATTCCGGCAGCTCTCAACGCATCGAAAAGGTCTCGCTGGCTAAGTTTTACTTGATCAAACCGCACACGCACCACATACAGATGCCAAGCAGATTCGGCGCCTGCCTGCGCAGTGGGTAACACCAACGGAAGTTCAGCCAACAGTCGCTCATAACGCGCGGCCAATTGGCGCCGTCTCGCGATAAAACCGTCGAGCCTGGCCAACTGCGAAAGGCCCAATGCCGCGTGCAGGTCGGTCATCCGATAATTGAAACCCAACTCCAGTTGCTGGTAGTACCAAAGCCCTTGGCTGGGTACCGACATCTGCGACGGATCGCTGGTAATGCCATGACTGCGCAGCCGACGCAAACGCTCGGCAAGCTCTGGCCGATTGGTCAGGACCATACCGCCTTCACCCGAGGTAATAATCTTCACCGGGTGAAAGCTGAAGACTGTCATCGTCGCATGCGCGCCACAACCCACTGGGCGTCCGTCATAAGACGCCCCGACCGCGTGCGCGGCGTCTTCGATCAAGGTGAATGCGTAACGTTCGGCGAGCCCGGCAATGGCGTGCATGTCGCAGCTCTGACCAGAGAATGCCACCGCCACCACCACCTTTGGCAGTTTTCCGACGCGCTCGGCGGCTTCGAGTTTTTGCGCCAGCAAGCCGGCATCGAGGTTCCAAGTGTGTGGATCAATATCGACGAAGTCCACATCGGCGCCGCAGTAACGCCCGCAGTTGGCGGAGGCGACGAAGGTATTAGGCGTGGTCCATAGCCGATCACCGGGGCCCAAGCCTGCCGCCAGACAGGCGATATGCAGTGCCGCCGTGGCATTGCACACCGCAACTGCAAAATCTGCCTGACAACGCTCAACCATTGCCGCTTCAAAGCGCTCAATGGTTGGGCCCTGAGTCAGCCACGGCGACTTGAGAACCTCCACCACCGCGTCGATATCCGCCTGGTCGATGCTCTGTCGCCCATAGGGAATCGAGTATGAAGTCATGAGTGCAGCTCAGCGTGCAGATCCGCGATCTGCCCCACGCTCAAAAACTCTGGATTGGTATCGGAACGATACTCAAAGGTTTCGTCGACTTGGGCACCACACTCACCGAGGCCATTAACGGCATAGTCGACGTCGACGTTGGTAAAACGAATCGACGGCTGGATGGTGTAGTGATCGGAGAACTCCAGGGTCATTCGCGCATCGTCGAGCGGCACCATCAACTCATGGAGTTTTTCACCGGGACGAATCCCGACATTTTTGTGCGGTAGATGCTCGGCCATGCCCAGAGCCAGATCGATAATCCGGATCGACGGAATTTTCGGCACAAACACCTCGCCGCCGTGCATGCGCGCAAAGCTGTCGAGCACGAACTGCACACCATGATCCAGAGTGATCCAGAAACGCGTCATGCGCACGTCGGTGATCGGTAACTCCCGCGCACCGTCGCTGATCAGCTTGCTAAAGAACGGCACGACTGATCCGCGAGAACCGGCCACATTGCCATACCGCACGACGGCGAAACGCGTTGGCTGGTCACCGGCAATGTTATTCGCCGCAACGAACAACTTGTCCGACAGCAGCTTGGTTGCGCCATACAAGTTGATCGGGCTGGCAGCCTTGTCGGTTGACAAGGCGATGACCTTTTTCACCCCGTTGTCGATGGCCGCAGCAATGATATTTTCCGCGCCGTTGACGTTGGTGCGGATGCATTCGGTCGGGTTGTACTCGGCAGCCGGCACCTGCTTCAAAGCTGCCGCATGCACCACATAATCGATCCCGCGCATGGCCAGACGCAGCCGTTCGGCATCGCGCACATCCCCCAGGAAATAACGCATGCACGGCGCGTTGAACGTCTGCTGCATCTCGTACTGTTTGAGCTCATCACGAGAGAACACCACGACACGCTTGGGCTGATACTGCTCAAGCAAACGGCGGATGAAGTTGCGACCGAACGAGCCAGTGCCACCCGAGATAAAAATTGATTTGCCGTTGAACATGCCGTGAGTCCTTTTTCTGTATCGGGCTTAACCGAGCAATTGCGTCCAGTTGACGCTGGCCGGGGTGCCGAGGGTAAAACCCTTGCCGGTCAGGGCCAGGTTCTTGTTATAGGCCTGATCATGCTGGAACGGTCCGGCCCATTTTTCGCGCAATGCCTCAAGGGCTTGTGACGACTCAGGCAGGTTGCCTGGATGAATGATCTGCACCTGAGGTGTCCAGACTGTCAGGTAGCCAGCCTGGCCGATTTTCAAGCACAGGTCGACATCACTGAAAGCCTCAGAGAAGTGCGCTTCGTCCAGACCGCCAACAGATTCATACAGCTCTTTACGGACCATCAAGCACGCAGCGGAGACCGCCGAATAGTTCTGTTCAACCACCAGACGATGCAAATAACCCTTGGCCTCTTTCGGTTCGCCGACAAAGGCTGAACCTACCCCGCCATGCATGCCGAGAATAAGCCCGGCCTGAGTCACACAGCCGTCGCGATCGACCAGCTTGGCACCGACAACACCCACTTCAGGGCGCTGCGCCTGGTTAAGCAACGACTCGATCCAGTTCGGGTTGACCACTTCACTTTCCGCCGCCAGCAGGATCAGGTATTCACCCTGAGCCTGCTGGCAGGCCAGATTGTAAAGCGCTGACGTACTGAGACTCTGTTCGGACCGGAGCACCCGCACCTTGCCATTTTTTTGCTGCTGGGCGTCGAGCCAGGCCGAGACCGCCGAGGATTGACCGTGGTTGTCGGCGATCAGTACTTCGTAACGCAGGTAGCGTGTTCTTTGCAGGACACTGTTCAGGCAGCGTTCCAGTAACGGAAGATTGTCCTTACTCGGCACAATGATCGACACCAGCGGACGTTCAGTGTGGCGATAATCAATCTGCCAGGTTCCGGGCGTCTCTGAACTGATTTGCGCCTTATAGCCACGGTTCACAAGGTGCCGGATCAACGCCAGGCGCTCATGGTTATTGTCTTCCAGAACGGGGGCCTGGCAGATCAGCAATGGTTCATCCAGATGTGCCAGTCCGGCCATACCGCCCTGTTCAATTACCCGAAGCAGCAAATCGAATTCAAGTGCCTTACTGAAGTTCGCCGAATAACCACCCGCCTCTACCAGCACATCACGACGTATAAGCCAATGCCGCGCCATGAGTGTCGGCAGGCTTTGCAACAAATCGAGGTTGAAGCCTGGGCGGAACACATCGACCAGCGCACCGTTGGGCTGACGGTGAATTTCATCCGCAGCCACGGCACGACACTCGGGGGCAGCCCGCAGTTCCAGGCTGGTTCGCAACAAGCCGCCAGCGGTAAACTGGTCTCCTGCCTCAACCAAAAGCATCCAGTCACAGGACGATTGGCCAGCCACTTGATTCAACTTGTCAATGTAGTTGCCCTGAGTAACCTTGACGAAATGCAGAACGTTTTGCGCGGTGGTCGCAGCCTGTGGTTCACCGGTGGTGAACACCACGATCTTGAATTTTTTGCAGCCTCCCTCTACCAGACTGTCGAGAGTGACCTGCAGTTTATCGACGTCATTATCCAGATCCAGTAACAAAATTCCGAACTGAGGGCCTCCGTCATGGGCCGTCAGATACTCGGTGATCGACTCCGACTCTTCGGCATTCGGACCTCGCGCGTCCAGCCACTTGAGCAAGCGACCAGAGAGCATGTTGTCGAATGTTTGGCGGTAATCAGCAGGCAACACCGCGTCCAGGCGCTGACCCAAGTCGAGTATCAGGCTGGCTTCGTCATGCTGACCAAGATCCTCCAATTGTTGTGCCAAGCGTTTGACCACGCGCCGGTTGAACATATTGCAGTCCTGCGCCTGCCACAACCGGTCGACAACGCTCTCGGCCGTGTCATTGTTGCGCGCACGCAGCAAGTCCTCCTGCCGGGCCCACACACCTTCCAGCCCCTGAAGCTGCACGCGGCCAGCCGGCATCGCGTGAAGCAGAAACTCGAAGTGAGTCAACTGATCAAAGAACGCCTGGTTGTAGAACGGCATTTCCACATATTGCCTGGGCCCGAAACGTCGCACCGGCTCCGCACTATTGGCTGTCCATGTCGAATCGAAGATCAACTCGGCCGTCAATGATCTGCCCGTCCGTAGAGCGTCGGTCATCGCTGCAAAACTCTCGAGCGCAAACTGCTTGCCCTGTTCATGGTCGAGGTCTTTGATGCCAGTGGGCAGCGATGCCAGAAATTCGGCAAAAGCTTCGCGTTCAGCTACTGATGTGGAATCAGTAAATGTCAGGGAGTGATACACCTCGGTCTTGTGGTCGGATTGACCGTAATTGATCTCACGCACCACATACGGAATCGGCAGGATCCGCGCTTTGGCACGGGCCAGCATGTAGAACGCATGACCGATTTCCTGCCACTGAAAGCTGGTGCCTTCTGGCAGAACAGCATACCAATCGCGCAATAGAGCAGTGCGGTGAACGGCGTAGAAAGGTGGAATGTACTGATGCAAGTAGTCGAACACACGGTCCTGGCCACGTTCGGACGCGTAGTCTTCACAGACTTTCTTGTCGCGTCGGTAGTAGTTCACCCTATTGTCCAGAGTCAGGTACATCAGGCAGTAACCATGACACAGACCATAATCTGGATTGCTTTGGAGAAACTCTAGCGACTCCGTCAGCGCGCTGTGCAGCATGAAGTCGTCGTCTGAAGCAAAAACCATGTATGGCGTGGTGACCAGCCCCATGCCATACGTGATCTTGGCCTGAAGACCCGAGTAAGCAAACTGCGGAAGGTGCTGATAATTGACCGAAGCAAAATCTTGAGAGATACCTTCGGCGGCCTGAGGCGACGAATCAAGAACAAGAATCGTGCAGGGATAGGCGTGATAGAACTGCAACGCCCTCCGTAGAAAAGCGGGCCTATTGTGGGTAATCAACACAATAGTGATTCGCTCACTCAGTGGTAATACTTGTTCAGCAGCATAATTATTTAGCATAACCTTCCTCGCGACCAACGAATCGCCCAACATATTCAGTGATTTTTTAATTATCGCGCTCGGCACAGCAAGTCATTTGCAGGGATGAAGGCCGCGCAAGCACTTGCTGCAGGCGCTCGGTCACGCCCCAAAATGCCATCGGCTCATGCGCCGAATAGCTGTAATGGCCCAGATTCAATTCGATTGAAGCACCCCGTGCGCTCAGTTGCTGCTCGACCAGCGCTCTGACCGAAATTGGCTGGCCACTGCAACAATTGATTACGCCGGAAAAGTCACGCCGGAGCAGTATCTCTGCGAGATAGCCGGCGGTTGTATCAATTGCCAGATAATCCCGCAGCTGTTCGCCTGCGGACATATTGAAAGACTTATCACCCGCCTCGACGGCCCTGTCCAGGCTGGCCAACAAACTGTTGGGGTTCTGCCCTGCGCCGTGTAAATAAAACAAACGCACCCATTGCAGGGTAAACAGATGCTCTTGCTGAAAACTTTCCAGGAACAAGCGCAGCGTATTTTTTGCCAACCCATAGGGGTTGCTCGGCTGCGGTATGACGTCTTCATCGAGAGGACCGTTTTGCATTCCGTACTCGAAACATGTCCCCGTGACCAGCACCTGAGAAACCCCTGCCTCGATTACCCGTTTGATAAACGCGTAATCAGCAAACAGGTTGTGCTCAAAATGGAACAGCGCCTGATAGTTCGGCAAGCCAGGCCAGGCCAGGTGGGCCAGGACATCAATGCCCTCGGTCAGCGCGACAACATCCAGGTCGGCCGCATGAATATCGGCGGCCACAAACTCGACCGAATCGATCCACGCCATGCTTTGCGCAACCTCGGCATTACGCGCAACCGCGCGAACACAACAGCCCCGCTCCAGCAACGCGCTGACCAGATGACGACCGACAAAGCCCGTCGCCCCGGTGACCAGTACATGCAACCCCTTCACAGTATGATCAACTCAGGCACGGCGATGACAAAGCGCCCACCCCACTCGCGAACCAGCGCCTGTTGCTCACTGACTTCGTGCAGAAGATTCCAGGGCAACACCAATACATAATCCGGTTTTTCTTTTTCGATATGCTCGGGAGAAACCACAGGGATGCGACTCCCCGGCAAGAACTTGCCCTGCTTGTGCGGGTTGGCATCCGCGACCCAGGCCAGCAAATCAGGTTTGACCCCGGCATAGTTGAGCAAGGTGTTGCCTTTGGCGGCCGCGCCGTAACCGACCACGCGTTTGCCTTCCGCTTTGGCCTGCAACAGGAAACGCAGCAGTTCGTGCTTGATGCGTTCGGCGGCCGGGGCCAGCGTTGCGTAGAATCCGGGAGTTTTCACCCCGGCGGCCAGCTCGACACCCAGCACATGCTGCACCGCCGGTTGCAGCGTACGACGCACGCCGTCAGCGCGCTGGACAAAGACCCGCAGCGAGCCGCCATGGGTTGGCAGTTCGCTGACATCGAAAACTTCCAGGCCATTGCGTTCGCACAAACGCTGCACGGCCGTCAGCGACAGATAAGAATAATGCTCGTGGTAGAGGGTATCGAACTGAGCACCCGCCATCAGCGTCAGCAGGTGCGGGAACTCGAAGGTTGCGACACCGGTGGGCTTCAGCAACGTGGCAAAGCCGCTCAGGAAATCATTGATGTCCGGGACATGCGCCAGCACATTGTTGGCCGCCATCAGGTCCGCCGACCAACCCTCTTCAAGCAAGTGCAAAGCGGTCTCTCGACCGAAGAACAGTTCGCGAATCTCCAGCCCCTTTTCCCGCGCAGCTTTAGCCGTGCTGTGGGTCGGCTCGACGCCGAGGCAGGCGATGCCGCGCTTGGCCACGTATTGCAACAGGTAACCGTCGTTGGCTGCGACTTCCACCACCCGACTGTCCGTCGTCAGGCCAAAGCGCTCGACCATTGCGGCGACATAACGCTCGGCATGCGCAAGCCATGTGCTGGAAAAGGAACTGAAATAGGCATAGTCGGCGTCGAACAGGCTGTCGGCGCTGGTGTAGTCCTCGGTCTGGACCAGCCAGCACTCCTGACACACCTGCACCTTCAACGGCACCCATTGCTCTGACAGTTCAAGCTGTTCGGCACGCAAGTAGGCGTTGGAAGGCGGCGACGTGCCGAGATCGATCAGCGACAAGGTCAATGGGGTGCCGCAACCTCGGCAGTTCATAGACGCACTCCAACGAACTGAGGGTCGAGCACGGGATGCGAGGCATCCCGTGCTGACAGATTTTTGACAGCCAACGGCCAGGCTATCGCCAACCGCGGGTCTTGCACAGAAAGACCACCCTCGTGGTCAGGGGCATAATCTGCACTGTGCAGATAGAGCAACTCGGCATCATCGGTCAAGGTCTGAAAACCGTGAGCAAAGCCGGCCGGAATCAGCAGGCTGCGACCATCCCCTGCGCATAAATGCTGGGCATGCCAGTGCAGGAACGTCTCGGAGTCCGGCCGCAGATCCACTGCTACATCCCAGACTTCGCCACGCAGGCAGGTAATCAGTTTGGCTTCCGGTTGTTCGGCTTTTTGATAATGCAGGCCGCGCACACTGCCCCGCTCGCGGGTGCAGGAATGGTTGATTTGGCGAATGTGAAACGGCTGGCCAAAGGCACTCAAACCGCCTTCACAGAACAGCCGGGCGAAGTGCCCGCGCTGATCTTCATGGCGCTTGTGCTGCACGTTGAACAGTCCGGCCAGCGGTAGCGGGGTCAACAAAAACTCACTCATAATTGCCCCCGATACAGATTCAGCTGAGTAAGTGTTACTTCACGCATGTCCTCGCCATTCTTCCAGGCCAAATGCCAATCCAGCGTCTGCTCCAGGCATTGTTGCAATGACCAGCGCGGCTGCCACGCCAACAACTGACGGGCGCGACTGCTGTCCAGACGTAATAGGCCAGCTTCATGCAAATCGCTTGGCTCGATGCGCAACCCCGGTGCTTGCGGCCAACGCCTGGCAAGTAACTCAACCACTTCGCCGACACTGCACATATCACTTTCGCCGGGTCCGAAGTTCCATGCACCGGAGAACTGCGGACCTTGTTCGTATAGGCCTGCGGCCAATTGCAGGTAGCCAGCCAATGGCTCCAGCGCATGTTGCCAGGGGCGAACAGCATTCGGATAGCGCAGGGTCACCGGCTCACCAGCTGACCAGGCCTTGAGTACATCAGGGATCAAACGCTCGGGAGCGAAATCGCCACCACCGAGTACGTTACCGGCGCGCGCCGTGGCCAACGCCAAACCGTGTTCGGCATAACGCTCGGACGGGAAGAAAGAGGCCGCATACGACTGTGCGAGCAACTCGCAGCAGGCCTTGCTGCTGCTGTAGGGGTCATGTCCGCCAAGAGGTTCACTTTCACGATACGGCCACAGCCATTCCTGGTTGGCGTAGACCTTGTCGGTCGTCACCAGCACACAGGCACGTACCCCACCGATCTGGCGAATCGCCTCCAGCAGGTTGAGCGTGCCCATGACGTTGCTTGAATAGGTGCCGAGCGGGTCGCGGTAGCCTTCACGTACCAGCGGTTGCGCCGCCAGATGCAGGACAATCTCGGGTTGGACCTCTGCGATCAGTTCAAGCAAAGCGCCGAGATCGCGCAAGTCGCCGCGCTGATCGTTGATGCCTTCAGTGACCCGAGCCAGCTCGAACAGGCTCGGCTCAGTCGAAGGATCCAGAGCAAACCCGCTGACCTCGGCACCAAGGTTTTTCAACCACAGGGTCAACCAGCTGCCCTTGAAACCGGTATGGCCGGTCAGCAAAACCCGCTTGCCGTGCCAGAACCCCGGGCTCAGTCCCATTGCTTCCACGGGGCCTCCCCGCTTTGCCACAGGTTTTCAAGGTAATTCTTGTCGCGCAGGGTGTCCATCGGGTGCCAGAAACCATCGTGCTGAAACGCCGTCAACTGCCCTTGCTCGGCCAGCCCCATCAAGGGCTCTGACTCCCAGATCATCTCGTCGCAGGTAATCAGGGACAGAACCTTGGGCGACAATACAAAGAAGCCGCCATTGATCCAGCCACCGTCGCCACGGGGCTTTTCGGTGAACCCACGAACCAGATTGCCGTCGCGCTCCAGCGCGCCATAACGACCCGGCGGCTGTACTGCCGTGACGGTGGCTAATTTCCCATGGGAAAAATGGAAGTCCACCAGCGCACCGATATTCAGATCGGAAACACCGTCGCCGTAGGTAAAACAGAACGCGTCTTCGTTTTCCAAGTAACGACTGGCCCGACGTAAGCGGCCGCCGGTCATGGTGTCCTCACCGGTGTCGATCAGCGTCACGCGCCATGGCTCACTGTAATTCTGATGGACGTCCATGCGGTTATTACACATGTCGAAGGTGACGTCGGAGGTATGCAGGAAGTAGTTGGCGAAAAAGTCCTTGATCGCGTAACCCTTGTAGCCGAGGCAGATCACGAAGTCGTGAATTCCATGGGCGGAATATTGCTTCATGATGTGCCAGAGAATTGGCTTGCCGCCAATCTCGATCATCGGCTTGGGCTTGAGATGCGACTCCTCGCTGATGCGTGTGCCCAGCCCCCCTGCCAGAATAACTGCCTTCATCTTGTCCCCTTTTGTTCGCCACAGGGCTCAGCCAAGCATTTACGGGCTTTGCAGGCCACCTGAATAAAACCTTCAACGCCGCTCATGGCTCTTCTGGCAACGCCGGAAATGCATGTTTTATGACGATATACGGGGAAACGTGCAGGAAACGCGCCAGCTCGTACTGTCCGAGCCGACAGCTCGCTAACGTGCCGCTGCATTTGGAATCTGAAGAACTTAATCCGCCAACCAGCCATTCTCCCAATACCGCAAGTTATCTCCTCGCAGCATGTAATCGCGTAGCACCGTCTCACGGAGCTCGTCGCCCATGCGGTAGCTGGCATCAGGGTCAGCCAGGTGCATGCGAATGGCCTGCAGCCATTCCTCGGTACTGTTGCTGATTACCCGGGTGCACGGCAGGTAACCTCGATAGGCCTCGGTATCGGTACACACCACCGGATATCCGCAAGCGCCATACTCCAGCAAGCGCAGGTTACTTTTGCAGTCATTGAAAATATGAAATTCCAGGGGCGCCAACGCCAGATCCAGATTGAGGCTCGCCAGCTTCGCCGGATAAACAGCAAGGTCGATCACCCCATGGAATTCGTGCAGGTAAGGCCGCAACGCGTCCGGGCACATCCCAAAGAACACCCAATCCACTTCACTCGCCAACTCGCGAACGACCTCGGCAATAATCTCCAGATCACCCGAGTGACTGGTGCCACCCCCCCAGCCTACCCGAGGTTTTTTTGACGTGCGGCGCTCACTGGACAGTCCGACCCACAACTCTGGCGCCAACATGTTAGGTACAACACGAATGTCGTGGTGCATGTCCGACAGAGCATCGGCCAGTGGCTGAGTCGAGACCACTACTCGATCACACAAGCCGATACCCCGTCGAACCAGACGCTCCATCTCCATGTTGTCCGGCATATTACGAATATGGGCATTTTTTTTCGTAGGGCTGATGACATAGTCATCCAGTTCGAAAATACGCCGCGCGTTGGAGTAAGTTTTAAGGTTGATGATTTCACTGATCGGCCCTTCGCTGTAGCGCCCTTGCAAAATGATAACGTCAGGCGACTGGCGTTCAACCTCTACAATCGAGGGTGTGTCATAGCTGATCCGCCCAACTGCCCTGCCCGCCGCTTGCAACTCGATAAGTGGTTGGGTCACGCGATAATGCCCAATCGCCGAGGCATTGATTGGCAAAGCAAGGACATTCGGTAACTGGCGATTGGAGAATGGGTTCCACCCCGTATTCAGCCCAGGCTCCAGGCTGAAACTGGAATTATTGAGAGCCAGGTTCGGGTTATAAGCCGGATCCTTGGCAATAATCGGTAGCCAGCGCTGGTAGAACTTTTTTTGCTCATCGCCCCGTTGCTCTTCGAGAATGTCATCCTGCACCGCAACAGGCTGGGCACCCAACGCCAGTTGGGCATGGGGTGTCCAGACCACCAGATAACCCTTTTCGCGCACCCGCAAGCACAGATCCACCTCGCTGAAAGTTTGCGCGAAGCTCACCTTATCCAATCCGCCGAGAGTGTCGAAGACCTGTTTACGCACCATCAGGCAAGCGTCACCAACGGCGCTCAAATCGTGAGCCACTTGCAACCGTTGCATGTAGCCAGCGGCATACAGTGGCTCCCCGAAAAACGGGACACCGACCGGACCTTGAAGACCGAGAATCAAACCGGCATGCAGCACACAGCCATCGGGATTGAACAGCTTGGCGCCTACCACCCCGACTTCTGGGCGTTGCGCATGGTTGAGCAACGCATCCAGCCAGTCAGCATTGGTGATCACCGCATAGGGGCTGAGCATCAGCAGGTACTCACCACGTGCCTGCTGCGCTGCAAAATTGCGGATCGCCGCGACATTGGGCTCCTGCAGATAGTTCAGGACACGTAATTTGTCGCTGCCTAACTGCGCCATACTGGCCAGCCAGGCGCGGGTGTCGGCACTTTCACTGGCATTGTCAACGATCAACAATTCGTATTCGTTATAGGCGGTTTTTTCCAGCAGGCTTTCAACACAACGTTGCAGCACCGCCAACTGATCCCTGCTGGAGATGATGATCGACACCAGAGGCCGCGTGGCGTGAAGGTAATCGATCCGATTGAGCAACGGCAGGCTGCCGCACCGAATTTCATGAGCAATACCCATACGCTGCAGATGCGCCGCCAACACCAGAGGATTTTGCTCGACCACTTCCGGCAAAGACAGCCACTGGGAAAGGGCAAACGACGACTCCAGCAGAATCTCGGCAATATGCTCTATGGCCTGCGGGCCTTTACTCTCGACCACGCGCCAGAGTAAATCCTGGGCAGCAAGCGCGCCATAGAGCGGGTTGAAGCCCCCCAAGTCGAGGACGCACTGACGCTGAAAGGCTAAATTCCGACCCACGTAGGGATAGCTGCGCAGCATGTCCAGGTTGAAGTCAGGCTTGAATACCGGCTCGCGGGACTCTCCCTCACGCAGGGCGCCTTCGTCGCTGTAGACGCACAGGACGCCCGGGGACATGGCAATGCGTTCGGCCAGCACCAGCAACGCAGACTCCACCAGACGATCCCCGGCGCCCAGTAAATAGAACCAGTGCGCGCCTTCGAGTTGTGGCAGGAGTTCATTGAGTTGCTGCTGCCAATTGTCCTGCAGTGGCACGCTGAAAACCCGTCCATCGAGCGAGGCCTCAACACAGGCGCTGGACAACACCAGCACCAGCTCTGGAGGATAGAGCTGCCCGGCAAGGCTCTGGAGGGTGGTTTCAAGGCCGGCGCTGCTGGCCTGTTCATCGATAATAACCGGAACAATTTTCGGCTGCTGCGGCCAACCAGCAAGGATGTCCGGCAACAGTTTGCGCTGAGGTTCAGAAAGCGTACGGCACACCAGCCATTGCGCATAAAGCTCGGCAAAACTCTCGCTGGTGATGCCCACACGCCATTTCAGGGCGGACTGCCTGGTACCGAGCATGCGGCTCAAAGGCAGCTCTTCCCAGTCTCGCGACAACCCGCCAGCACGCTTCAATGGCACGTAACGAACCCAACCGCTAGCCGGTGCCGACTCACCGCTACGCGCTTTAAGCATTTGTACCAACCACTGCATTTCAGTCGTCGCCGCGTCCCTCATTGGCTGCTGCCGACTCAGGCGCTCCGGGTACAGACGCTCGACACTTAGAATCAGGTTCAACGAAACCATATTTCCGCGTCGCAACAGACAAATGTACAGAGCAAAATCGAGCAGCGCCGTAAAGCCCTGACCGGGCTGGGTCAAGGCCGGCAAAAACTCCAGAACATCCAGACGGCGCAGCAGGGCACTGCTGAGGCCGCCCAGGAAATTGACGGGGAATGCCTCAAAAATCGCCAGTAAATCCTCACCCTTGAACAAACCACTGGTGGGCGCCAGCGGCGTATTCTCCAGACGGGCAGACAGCTGAATATCATCAGCATCCCAGAACAACCGTTGAGCAAACACCAAGTTGACATCCGCATGCTCGACCAATACTTGCGCCTGGCGCTCAATGCATGCAGGGAATAGCTGATCATCGTCACACAGAAACTTGATGAACTCGCCTGTCGCTTCCCTCAGTCCAGCCTGTAGGTTACCGGCAAAACCCAAATGCTGTGGGTTTTGCACGTAGCGCAAGGAGACCGTAGTACATCCCGCAAATGACTCGACAATATCCTTGATCTCATCACTGCGGCTGTCGTCGCAAACGATGATTTCCAGGTTGCCGTAGCTTTGCTTTAAAGCGCCACCCAATGCTTTTTTAAAGAAACGCGGGTTGAAAGCGGGGATGACAATACTGACGAGGGGGACTGGATTCACGGCGCAGACTCACGAGCGGTCGGCGCCCACTCAGTCGAGTGAACCCCTGAACCGCTGAAGAACGGTTATCGCTCGGTAGCGATAGCGACGGTCGCGCTACCTTCCGGGCAGACGTTTAAATTTTGCTGAACAGGTTCAATTGGGAGACCTGGGTAAATACCAATTGCATAGCCTGCAACATGGTCTTCTGCATCGTCAGGCGAGCGATGGCGTCTACCGGGTCGGAGGCAGTAATCGCAGACTGGTTAGTCGAGTTGGATGCCTGCAGGCTGTCATTGGTGACGCCTTGATTGGTTGCCGCGTTTTGACGTGCCCCTCCGGAGCTGATCGCAGTACTTATCTGCTCGGTGCCACTGGTCAGGTTACCCAATGCTGAATCAAGCGAGCTGCTCAATTTCTGCATGGCAACCGGATTGCCATCGGCAGGCGTGTTCAGCGCGGTAATAACGGACGTCAGCGTATTTAGAATATTCTGAGTCTGATGGGTATTGGTCTGGACCACAAACTGATCGCCTGCCGCTGGCGTGCCGCTGACGGTGAAATTGACGCCAGACGCGTTAGCGGTCGAACCACTCAAGCTGCCGCTGGAAACCGGTGTGCTGCTTGACGTGTACGGTGATGCATAGAGATCGTAGTCGGTGGCGCTGCTGAACTTGAGAATCGCCCCCCCCGCCGGGAAACTGTTGTTGTATGCAGTCATGTCCGCGGGTGTACTGCCCACAGATGCATCGGTGATCGTTGCGGCCGAAGGATTACCCGGGCTACGCGACGTACTGATACTGCTCGGCGTGGCAGCCAATTGAAAGCTGTGGCCTGCTAGGGCGGTATCTGCGGTGGCGGTGGTCGTGCGCTCGGCGTCCGTCAGGTTGATGTTCAAGTTCAAATTGACGCCACGAAAACTGATGGGCTGATTCGAGGCATCTGCAGAACTGAAAGCACCTGCCTGACTGGCTTCAGCAGTTACATCATTGCCTGCTGCATCGGTGATCTTCAACTGCGAACTGCTGAGAAACGCCACTGAATAGGGTTGACCTGCAACAAATTTGTCATTGTAGGTTGAACTGGAAACGACAACCCCCCCCGACAAACTCACTTTGCCGTCATTCACCGCTGGCGACGTCAGAGTGCTCGATGTGCGCGTGGTATTGATCGCCTGCTCGAAAGCATCCCAGCCCGTGGTATTGCCCGCCACCGAGAGCCCGTCGCCGATGGGCAGGTTGATCGAGGTCTGGTCACCCTGATAACTGTAGCTACCGTTGCTGTTTAGCGCGTAAGGCGCCGTCGTGGATTTAGCGCCGGAAAATAGATACTGGCCATTAGCATCCTGGCTGTTCATCACGCCCAATATCTGGGCCTGGAGCTGGGTGAGTTCAGACGCGTTAGCTTTACGATCGGCATCTGTAAACGTGCCGTTACTGGCCCGGATCACCAATTCTCTGGCCGTCTGCAATGCATCATTGATGCTGCTCAGCGCAGTTTCGGCCTGAGTCATATTGGAGTTGACGGTGCTGATGTTGGTCTTGTACTGGTCCAGCATCGAGCTTTGTTGCGAGAGCTGAAGAACCCGCGCTGCGCCGACTGGATCATCACCCGCAGTATTGAGTTTGACCTCACTGGCGACCTCGTTACCGGTAGTGATGACATTGTTATACGTGCGCTGGTAGTTTGTGGCGCTGGTTTCGTAAAACTGGGCAGTTGAAATACGCATGGTTTACGACTCCTTAAAGACTGTTGATCAGCGTGCTGAAAATGCTCTGCGCAGCCTTGATGATCTGCGAAGAAGCGGTGTAGTACTGCTGATACTTGATCAGGTTGGCAGCCTCTTCATCGAGCGATACGCCAGAAACCGCGTCACGTGCGCCTTTGGCCTGAGTCAGGACTGCCGTGGTCGCGGTGCTGTCGTTTTTGGCCTGACTCGCTTGAGCACCCACGTTTCCAACCAGCTTGCCGTAGGCACCGGACAGGCTCATTCCGTTATTTGCCGAAGAGACATCGACCGTCTGCCTGGTCTGCAAATCCAATGCAGACAGGGCGTTGCGGTTATCCGCAGAACCCGCCCCGGTCAGGTTGATGCTATAGGTGTCGTTCTGGCTCGGAGAACCCGCCACCGTCATCTCGAATTTGTAAGCCTGTGCCGCGCCGGAGGCATCGGTATATCCCACTGACAAACTCAGCGTATTACTCTGCCCCGGCACAATAGAGCCGGTAACGGCAGTGCCTGAGCCGTCGAGCACCGGCTGCCCCTTGGCGTCCAGTAACTGATAACTTTGAGCTCCGCCGCTGGCTGCATCAAAGACCAGCTTGACCGGGGTCGAACCCTTCAACGCAGTGCGCAAGTCTGCGCTGGTGGTCGAATTGTAGATATCCAGACTGCTGGTCAGGGTCGGCTGAGTGATCACGCCAGTCCCCAGATTGCTCGCACCTGCTGTCGCGGTCAGAGGCGCAGCCGCCGCGATGGTCTTGGGGTCTGTCATCACGGTCGCAATACCCGCCGCCGCATTACGGGTTGGGGTGATTTTGAAACTGTCCCCCGTGTTCATCGTGCTCGCACCACCGCCATTGAGCGACAGTGAAAAGCCGTCGATCACCGGAGGCGGTGTTGTACTGAGGTCATAGGACCCCACACTTGAACCATCAGGCAGGCGCTTGACGTTGTAACCGGTGCTGCTGGTGAAGGTGACTTGATAGTCGCTTGCAGTCAGTTTGCCAGTGTCCGCAATAGTCACGTCAAGGTTGCCCGACCCAGCGCTATTGCCTGACGAAGCAAGGCTGCGCTGATTGATCTGATCGGCAGCATTGATACTGTTGAACAGATTGGTACCAAAGTTGCCGTTGCTGTCGATGCCCTGGTTCAGCTGACTGTTGACCTGGTCTGAAACGACCATCGCCACACGCCCCAACTCATTGATGGCAGGTGCCAATACATCGCTGCGGTAGCGCAACAGACCGCCGATGGTGCCGCCGGTCACGACCGACGTCACGTCAGAACTGGTCTGTGAGTAGTTCACCTTCAAACTGTACTGCGAAGGATCGCTCGTGCCTGGCACCGCAGACAAGCTATTAGCGGTCGTGCCACTGACCAGCGACTGACCAGTACCGATGTACACATCGTAACTGCCGTTGTTATCCACCACTTTCGCGCCGACCAGCTGATTGAGCTGCCGTACCGACTCGTTACGCGCATCAAGCAGGCTATTGGGCGTTGAGCCGCTGGCAGAGGCCTGAGTGATCTGCTGGTTCAAGCTCGCAATCGATGACGAAAGCGTATTGACCTGCCCCGCCAGGCTGGTTAGTTGGCTATTGATCGAGGCGTTCTGCGCGGTCAATTGCGCCGAAGTGGAATTGAACCGGGCGCTGAGGGCTGTGGCGGTCGTAAGAAACTGTGCTCGAGCACTCGAATCGGTTGCCGTTGTCGAGACACCCTGCAACTGAGTAAAAAAAGTGGCCAGCACGGTCGAGACACTGGTGCTGCTGTCAGACAGCAACGTATCAGTCGCACTGGCCTGCCCCTGGAAAGCCGTAGCGTCTGAGTTGAGCGCAGTACTGGATTGCAACTGGCTGTCGAGGTAACTGTTGTAGATTCGACGTACGTCAGACAGCGTCGTCCCGGTGCCGATAAAGCCCGAGCCGATGCTCTGCGATGCCGAAGCAACGGTCATCGTCTGCTGACGAGAATAACCTGCGGTATCAACGTTGGCGGTGTTGTTACCGATCGTGTTGATCGCCGCACTACTAGCAGTCAGCCCTGAGAGCCCAATTGAAATCAGTGACATGATTCAAGCCTTATAAAGTCGTGGAAGAGCTCACTACCGCGTAGTTTTGGTAGCTCTTCATCTGCTTGGCAATTTGCGAAATCTTGCTGGCGTAGTCCGGGTCCGTGGCGTAACCGGCCTTCTGCAGCTCTTTCACAAACTGTTCAGGGTTATCGGCCGACTTCAGCACACCTTGATAGCGATTGTTGCTCTGCAACAGGGTGACCAAGTCATGGAAGCTGTCGGAGTAAGAGTCGTAAGAACGGAAGTCCGCCGTCTCCTTGACCATCTGCCCATCACGAAACTCACTGGTGATGGCCCGCGCTTCGGGGCCCTGCCAGTTACCCTGCGCTTTGATGCCAAACAGGTTATGGCTGCTGCTGCCATCCTGCTGACGCATGACCGATTTGCCCCAACCGGTTTCTAGGGCCGCCTGTGCCACCAACACGGTCGGATCGACGCCAATGCGCGCCGCAGCATCCTTGGCCAGCGGCAACATGGTCGCGACAAAGTCGTCAGCAGTACGGAACGCTTTACCACCCGGCGCCAGCGGTGGCTGAGCTATTGTGCGACCCTGCGCACGCGCCGACAGGGAAAGGTTCGGGTCCTGAGTCCAATCGCCGTTGCCGGCGAATGTGGCGCTGCCGCCAGCAGCACCCGGTGCCGCAATACGATTTTTCACACTGCTTTCGCTTGCGACTGTTGTGGCCGGGACAATGCCCGCCAGCAAACGGTCAGCAAGCTTGCTTGGCAACGACAGTCGGCGCTGGTTGAGCATCGCCACATCATTGCGCTCCGCGCCGCTGGCGGAAGCGGCGGCAGTCGTCGCAGCGTGCGCATGGTCCACTGCAACCGAACGCGTTGCCCACAGCGGCCGCTGAGCGATTTTGGTCGCCAGGGCTGTACTGTTCTGATCCGAAACCGTCGAAGCCGGACTCCTATTGAGCGACGTAGTCGCTGTCAGATTGCCAGCCGCAGACTCAGAGGGATGAGTACCCTTGGTTTTAGACAGCTGTCGCATCAACACATCCTGCAAGCCGATACCACGACCCTGCTTGGACAAGCTCACCGACAACTGCTGGTCGTACATGTCCTGGTAATGCCGAGTCGCCGCCGTATTCATCGGGTTGTCCTTGGCCATCACCTCGTTGGCAGAACGCATGGACTTGAGCATCTGACTGACGAACAGCGACTCGAACTCCTGAGCCACCTTCTTCAGGTTAGCGTCACTGTTCTTGTCCCCCGTTTTCAGGGCGTTCAGACGATTCAGGTCGGTATAAGCGCCTGAGTCGCTAGCCGACGACACTCCGCTTTTCGGCATGTCCATACTCAGCTCCTCAGATGACGATCAGGTCGGCTTGCAGCGCGCCGGCCTGCTTCAGGGCTTCGAGAATCGCCATCAAGTCACCTGGCGCTGCGCCGACCTGATTGACCGCTCGCACGATCTCATCCAGCGTGGTACCCGGGCCGAACTTGAACATCGGGTGCAACTCTTGCGCCGCGTTGATCCGCGAACGCGGCACCACAGCCGTTTGACCGCCGGACAACGCACCCGGCTGGCTGACAATCGGGTCTTCGGTGATGGTCACGGTCAGGCTGCCGTGAGTCACGGCTGCCGGTGAAACCTTGACGTTCTGGCCGATCACGATCGTGCCTGTACGCGAATTGATAATGACCTTGGCCGCCGCCTGACCCGGATCGATCTCCAGGTTCTCGAGAATCGACAAGTAGTCGACCCGCTGACTCGGGTCCAGTGGCGCAGTCACCCGCACCGATCCACCGTCCAGCGCTTTAGCCACGCCTGGACCGAGCATGTCGTTGATTTTGTCGACGACACGCTTGGCGGTGGTGAAGTCGGATCGGTTGAGGTTCAAGGTCAGGCTATTGCCCTGATTGAATCCACTTGGCACCGAACGCTCGACCGAAGCGCCACCCGGAATACGGCCGGACGAAGGAACGTTGACCGTAATCTTCGAACCGTCGCGGCCTTCGGCGTCGAAACCACCCACCACCAGGTTGCCTTGGGCGATGGCGTAGACGTTGCCATCGATACCTTTCATGGGGGTCATCAACAGGCTGCCGCCGCGCAAGCTTTTCGAGTTACCGATGGACGACACGGTGATGTCGACCATCTGACCCGGTTTGGCGAATGGCGGCAGATCAGCATATATCGCCACCGCTGCGACGTTCTTCAGCTGTACGGTGCCTGAGCCGCTCGGCACCTTGATACCGAACTGGGCCAGCATGTTGTTAAACGTCTGCAGCGTAAACGGGGTCTGCGTGGTCTGGTCGCCGGTACCGTTGAGACCGACCACCAGGCCGTAGCCGATCAATTGGTTGGTCCGAACCCCGGAAATGCTGGCGATGTCCTTCAAACGCTCGGCATGAACGCCGAATGTTGTGGATAACAGCAGTACCGCAGCCATCAGTTGCTTGAACGTATTCATGTCTATCCCGCGATCAGAAAGGGAACAACGGGCTGAGGAAGAACCGATCGAACCACCCCGGTTGACTGGTATCGGCGAACGAACCGGTACCCGAATATGTAATGCGTGCATCGGCCACTCGAGTGGAGGACACCGTGTTATCCGTGGCGATATCGTCAGCACGGATCAAGCCCGCGATACGCACCAGCTCATCCCCCGTGTTAAGGGTCAACCATTTCTCGCCGCGAACCGCGAGGATACCGTTGGGCAGGACGTCAGCCACCGTGACCGTCACCGAACCCGTCAGGCTGTTGCTTTGGGCTGCCTTGCCATCACCCTTGCTGGTGCGCGCGCCGTTATAGCCCGCGTTCAGACTCAGATCGCCACTGCCCACCGGGTTATTGGTGGTCACCCCAGCGCCGAACAACGACGTCAGACCTATGCTGTTAGTGCTGTTTTTGGTCAGCCCGGAACTGGCTGCCTTGCTCGCTGCGGTTTTTTCGGAAAGCGTGATGGTAATAATGTCGCCGACCCGATAAGCCTTGCGGTCGTCGTAGAGATTTTGCTCAAAACCGGCCTGATAAATCGAACCGTTGTTCGCGGCGGCGGCCAGTGGCGTGCGCGGCAACACCGGCGCGTAATAAGGGTCATTGGGCTTGGCCACAGGCGCGACGCAGCCCGCCAGGAGAGCGATTCCGCAGAGCGAAGCGACCAGCACGGAAAGCCGCAGAACAAGAAGCCGTTTCATGACACTTAAAACCTCGCGGTGTAGCAGGTGCCGACCGGGCACCCCATCCAATTGATCAGGTGTATCGACAGGCCGAACAGGCCCATCAGAGCCTTACAGATTTTGCGTCACGTATTGCAGCATCTGGTCAGCGGTGGAGATCACTTTGGAGTTCATCTCGTAGGCGCGCTGAGTGGTGATCATGTTGACCATTTCCTCGACGGTGCTCACGTTGGAGGCTTCCAGGGTGTTCTGCTGTGTCGTACCAAAACCGTTCAGCCCCGGTGTACCCACTTGAGGAGCACCGCTTGAAGCGGTCTCCAGGAACAGGTTGCTGCCCACCGCTTGCAGACCGGACGGGTTGACGAAGTCGGCGGTCTGCAGGTTGCCGATCACCTGAGAGGTGGCGTTGGCGCCTGCCAGGGTCACCGACACCGTGCCGTCCTGGCCTACGGTGAACGTCTGTGCCTGGGCAGGGACGACAATCGCTGGCTCCAGGGCATAACCATTGGCGGTCACGATCTGGCCGTTGCTATCCAGGTGGAACGTACCGTCGCGGCTGTAGGCCACGGTGCCATCGGGCTGCATGACCTGGAAAAAGCCACGTCCGTTGACTGCCAGATCGAGCGGCTGATCCGTCGTTTGCAGGCTGCCGGCCGAAAAGTTTTTCTGCGTTCCGACAATGCGCACACCGGTACCCAGCTGCAGACCGGATGGCAGCTCGCTGTCCTGAGTCGACTGAGCGCCTGGTTGACGCTTGATCTGATAGAGCAAGTCCTGAAACTCGGCGCGATCACGTTTGAAACCTGTGGTCGATACGTTCGCCAGGTTGTTGGAGATCGTCGTCAGGTTGATGTCCTGAGCGGCCAGACCGGTCTTGCTTACATAAAGTGCCGGAAGCATTCTTTCTCTCCTCAAGCGCCTGATTATCGGCGCAAGCTGTCAATATTTAGCTGTTCTGCAAGACCCGAGCCATCGACTCGTCGTTTGTTTCAGCTGTCTTCATCATCTTGATGTGCAATTCAAATTGACGGGACAGTGTCAGTACCGATGTCATTTCCTCGACGGCATTGACGTTGCTCGCCTGCAGAAATCCCGACTCGACCTGAACGGTGCCGTCGGCACCCGCAGCCTTGCCGTCCTTGGTGTGGATCAGGCCATCAGCACCCTTCTCCATGTTTTTCATGTCAGGGTTGACCAGCTTGATCCGGTCCACCTGCGCCATCACCTTTGGACCTTCACCCATCGAGCGAACGCTGATAGTACCGTCGGCACCGATCTCGATTTGCTCCTCGGGCGGCACGGCAATCGGCCCGCCATTGCCCATGACCGGCAAACCATTGCCAGCCCGCAAAACACCGAGTGCATCGACATTCAGACTGGCGGAGCGCGTGTATGCCTCACCGCCGTCGGCGGTCTGCACCGCGATCCAGCCATCCCCTTTCACGGCAACATCCAGATCCCGCCCCGTGTCGATCATCGCGCCGCCTGAGAAATCAGTCCCTGGACGCTCACTCATGGCATAGGCACGCGAAGGCATGACCTCACCAAACACGGGGATCGAGCGCGCCTGTTCAAGGTCACGCTGAAAACCGTTGGTCGAGACGTTCGCCAGGTTGTTCGCATGAGCCTTCTGTGCAATGGCGTTCTCAGACGCACCGCTCATTGCCACGTAAAGCAACTTGTCCACAGTCTTTCCTCCCCTGACAGACGTTTGCCGCCTGTAGCTGTTCTAAAAACGTTATAGCAATATTCGAACCAACTAATCTTTCACCATACAACGTCTTGATTTTCCAGCATTAACGAGGGAAAACGCCAGAACAGAGAGCGCAGTTCAGGCGTACGCGGCGGCGGACTGCCGCATTTGGCCGAATGATGGGGATGTTGCCGTCAGAAAACCCTCACCGAGGGAGACAGCAACAAAAGCAGGATACTAAGAGGCCGACGCGATAACATTCGATCGACTTGCAACGAGGTTTATATGCCCCTTCAAACCCGCTTGATTTTTTCACTTGTGGCCGGCCTGACCTTCATCCCGATCCAGGCCCAAGCCGCCACCGCGCCCTGGTACAAATGGCAAGGCGCGACACGGGTTATCTGCAAGCAGTGGGTCAATCCAAAATCGGCATTCAAGCTGATTGACGGCCCCTACAGAGACGCGAGTTGCCGATATCGGGGGCGGCCGAGCTAAATAGCTCCCAGGACTGGGCCTGAATAGCAGCCTCCCCCGCCAAGACTGTCCGTCGCCCACGCCATCTAGCAGGAGCGGCCCAACTCACGCGCTCAGTCTTCGAGCAACGAACGGGCGAAAGCATTGCTCGCCGGCTGCACCAAATAACTCAGCAGGGTGTGCGTGCCCGTATTGATCAAGACTTCTGCCGGCATCCCCGGTACCAGCTTCAAGTCACCAAGATCCTTTCGCCCCTTATCGGTCAGCTCGACACGCCCCAGATAATAAGAAGCGCCCGTCTGCTCGTTGATCAGACGATCTCCCGAAACACGCGTCAACTGCCCCATGATCACAAGCGTGCTGGCTTTCTTGAAGGCACTGAAACGAATTTTTGCCGACTTGCCGAGCGCTACACGATCAATATCCATCGGCGAAATCTGCACCTCTACAATCATACCCTCGCTGGCTGGAACGATATCCAGCAGTGGCGTGCCAGGTCCGATTACGCCGCCCAAGGTATGCACCCTCATGCCTAGCACCATGCCGGATTCAGGCGCACGGATCTGGATGCGGTTTGCACGATCCTGCAAGGTGGCCAAGTGTTCGCTCATGTCGAAGACCCGGGTTTGCACTTCAGCCAGCTGGTTGACCACTTCAGAAACGAAGTTTTTCTGCTGCTGAGCGATTTGTAGCTCGGTTTCACCGATGTGCAGATTGGCTTGGGCAATGGAGGACTTCAGATCCGCCACCTCGGAATGCAGGCCGGTCATGCTGCGCTCCTTTTCACGCAGACGCTGCTTGTCGACGAAGCCCTCCTTGAGCAGGGCACTCAGATCGCCAACCTCTTCCTTATAGGAGTCAGCCAACTGCTGCTTGCTGGCAATCAGCTCTTGAAAACCACGGATCTGCTGGTTGAGCTGCATCACGCGCTTTTTCAGTACGTCGATCTCGCCCGAGTGAGCGTTACGCCGCGCGATGAAGATGTGCCGTTCGTTTTCCTGCGCCTCAACAACCCGCGGATCATTACCCTCCGGCGTCGGAGCAAAGGTGACCATTCCCAGAGCATCACGCTCTGCGGTCAGACGCGCCCCCATGGCACGAGCCGCAATCAGCTGGCTGTGCACCACTTGTAGCTCTGCCAGGGTCTGGGTGCCGTCCAGTTCGATCAGAACATCTCCTGCCCGCACGACATCGCCATCACGCACATTCAACGCTTTAATAATGCCGCCCTCAAGGTGCTGCACCGTCTTGCGGTGAGTTTTCACCGTCACTACGCCCGGCGCCAATGCAGCACTGTCCAATTGGGCAAAAACCGCCCAAGAACCGAACAGGCCAAAGGTCAGGAAAACGATCAGGTAACCAATGCGACGAATAGGTACGTCATTGATCTGCGGCTGCGGCACCCCGTTTGGCATGACCGCCTGTACGGATTTGTCCATGTCTACTCCCATCACACCCACCCGTTACACATGACTGACCGCAAGCTGCGATGCTGCGGCCGCCTGCTGAGCCTTCTGCAGCTCGAGCAGAACCTGAACCCTCGGCCCGAATATCACCAACGCGCCATCGCGCAGCACCATCAGTTTATCGACTTCAGCCAAAATGCTCGGGCGGTGAGTGATCACGAACAATGTCGTGCCCGACACTTTAAGCTGTTGCAAGGCCACGGCCAGTGCCTGCTCACCCTGATCGTCAAGGTTGGAATTGGGCTCATCCAGCACCACCAGCTTTGGTTTCCCATAGACGGCTCGCGCCAGACCAACGCGCTGACGCTGCCCACCGGAGAGCGCACCACCACTAACGCCGATTACCGTGTCGTAACCCTGCGGCAAGCGCAGGATCAGCTCATGCACCCCGGCAATGCATGCAGCTTCAACCACCGCTGCCGGGTCCAACACGCCGAAGCGAGCGATGTTCTCGCTGATGGTACCCTCGAACAGCTCAATATCTTGCGGCAGGTAACCGATGTGAGGGCCGAGCTCGTCGCGATTCCAGCTGGACACGTCAGCGCCGTCCAGGCGAACCTTGCCATGAGAGGCCGGCCAGATGCCTAGCAGCGCACGGGCCAAGGTCGACTTGCCAGCACCACTAGGGCCGATAATGCCCACCGACTCGCCAGGTTCGACACGAAAAGTCACCCCACGGATTACCGCCTGCTGGGAGCCAGGCGGGGTCACGATCAGTGATTCGACACTCACATCACCCTTCGGAGGCGGCAGCGGCATACGCTCCGGCTCGGCGTCGATCTTAAGCAGCAATTCGTTAAGTCGGCCATATTGCGAACGTGCCGAAATAAAACCCTTCCAGGAACCGATCATCAAATCGATTGGCCCCAGCGCACGACCGAGCAAAATAGAACTGGCGGTCATCATGCCTGCACTGATTTCCTGTTTTAGCGACAGGTAAGCGCCCAAGCCGAGAATCAGCGACTGCACAAGCAGGCGAAATGTCTTGGAGAAAGCCGTGATAGTGCCAGCACTGTCACTGGCCAGGCCTTGCAGTTCCAGCACCCTGTTGTTCTTTTCCTGCCAGCGGCGCCGCAACTGCGGCAGCATGCCCATCGACGCCACCACCTCAGCATTGCGCAAGTTCTTGTTAGTGAAGGCGGTGGCCGCGAGGTTCTCCTTATTGGCATCCCCCAGGGTCTTATTGGTCAGCCGTTCATTGACGTAGGCCAGACCTATCAACAGACCGGCACAAATGACTGCAAACCAGCCAAACCAAGGATGAAACATGAACATCACTGCTAGATAGATTGGCAGCCAAGGGGCGTCAAAAAATGCAAACAGCCCGTTGCCTGTGAGGAACTGGCGCAACCCGGTCATGTCACTTAACGGCTGCGCCGAAGCATTCATACCCCCGGAATACAGCGCCTGTTTGAAGCTGGCATCGTACAGCCGCCCACCAAGAAGACTATCCAGGCGAGTACTGATACGCACCATGATCCGCGAGCGAACCCACTCCAGAGCGCCCATGGTCGCCAGCAGCAAGATGAGGATCAAGGTCAACATTAACAACGTCGACTCGCTGCCCGCGCCCATCACCCGATCGTAGACTTGAAGCATATAGAAGGAAGGAACGAGCATCAGAAAATTAACAAACAGGCTGAAGAAGCCAACCGAGATGAAGCTACCTTTGCAGGCTGCAATGGCAGCCTGAAGATCTGTCTTTGGGGAGGTCATTTTCTACTACTCGTACTCGGCAGCCAGTCTGGATAAGCAAGCGCGGGAGAATAGCACGATAGAACCGAAGCAATAACAAGAGCCTGAAGGCTGCTTGCGAGTCTCGCGAAAACCCTGCCTGGACGTGCTGCGCCCCCCTCCAGATTCGAACCATCGACCGGCGAATGGGCCCCGGCAGCGCTGGCCCATACCCCAGAACACGCCCATACAAAATCCGTCGAGATTTTTTCGCCAAGGCCTAAAGAAGGCACAATGATGGCCGATAGATAAACAGAGAACGTACGTCCATTGCTGCCAGTGTGCTTTTTAGTGTTACCCACTGACGCCCATCTTCAACCGTAACAAAGGATGTCTAACATGCACGCCATCAAGACCGCTGCGGTTGAAGAAGCTGAATGCGATACGGTTACTGGATTAAAGCAGGCAGTACCAGGCTTCAACCTCCCTACTTCCATGACTTCAGTCGAGCACTTCTACTCGAAATGTTTAGGCGAGTTTGCACTTCACTCGCGAGTAATCTCATGCAGCTGCCCTTAGCTATAGAACGTGATCGCCAGAGCCTCGCGACAGGCACTGACGATTACGGCTAGGTATCGCACTCAGCGCCTGCAACCACTCTTTACCTTCCCTTTATTCCTGATTTTCGTGCTTTTCTAGGAGTTGCAAAATGGCAGCAATTACCACAGCGACAACCGCCGCCCAGATCGTCTCAGCCACGATTACCGAGATTAATACTTACGGACTGGCTACTCTGACGCAGGCCCAGTTTGCAGGCTTGACTGCTGCTCAGATCAGCCACCTCGACTTTACCGGTTTGACCGATCAAATTAGCTGGATGTCCAAAGCCCAGACCGCCTCACTGACGGCCAGTCAGGTTTCGGCGCTTGGCACCGACCAGGTTGCCGCACTGACCACCGCCAACATCACCGGTCTGACCACCGACCAGGTGAAAGCATTGACCTCCGCCCAAGTGGCGGCGATTGAAACTGCCGACCTGGCCAAGCTCAGCGCCGTCCAGATTGCTGCGCTGACTACCGCCAACATCGCTGGCCTGAGCGCCGCGCAGGTGGCCATTCTGACCGCCGCTCAAGTGGGCGCGATCACTGCCACAGATCTGGCGACCCTGACGACCGATCAGATTGCTGCGCTGACCACCAGCAACATTGCCGGCCTGACCACCGCGCAGATGAAAGCTTTGACCTCGGCCCAAGTGGGCGCAATCGAGACGGCCGACCTGGCCAAACTCAGCGCTGCCCAGGTGGGTGCGATCGATACAGCCGATCTGGCAGCCCTGACTGTCGATAAAGTTGCCGCACTGACCACCGCCAATATCACCGGCCTGACCACCGCGCAAGTAAAGGCCTTGAGTTCGGCCCAGGTGGCCGCGATCGAAACTGCCGATCTGGCCAAGCTCAGCGCCGTCCAGATTGCCTCGCTGACTACCGGCAATATCGCAGGCCTGACCAGCGCCCAAGTGGGCGCGCTGAGTGCCGCCCAAGTGGGCGCGATCACAGTGGCTGACCTAGCAACCCTGACGACCGACCAGATTGCTGCGCTGACCACCGCCAACATCACCGGTCTGACCACCGACCAGGTGAAGGCATTGACCTCCGCCCAAGTGGCGGCGATTGAAACTGCCGACCTGGCCAAGCTCAGCGCCGTCCAGATTGCTGCGCTGACCACCGCCAACATCGCCGGCCTGACCACTGCACAAGTCGCCACGCTGACTGCCACCCAAGTGGCCGCAATCACCCTGGCAGATCTGGCGACCTTCACCACCGACCAGATTGCTGCGCTGACCACCGCCAACATCGCCGGTTTGACCACCGCGCAGGTGAAAGCATTGACCTCGGCCCAAGTGGGCGCAATCGAGACGGCCGACCTGGCCAAACTCAGCGCTGCCCAGGTGGGTGCGATCGAGACAGCCGATCTGGCCGCTCTGACGACCGATAAAATTGCCGCACTGACCGTCACCAACATCACCGGTCTGACCGCCGACCAAGTGAAGGCATTGACCTCCGCCCAAGTGGCGGCGATTGAAACCGCCGACCTGGCCAAGCTCAGCGTCCTCCAGATTGCCGCGCTGACCACCACCAACATCGCTGGCCTGACCACTGCACAGGTGAGTGCTCTGAGTGCCGCCCAAGTAGCCGCGATCACCAAGGCTGACCTAGCGACTTTCACCACCGACCAGATTGCTGCACTGACCACCGCCAACATCGCCGGCCTGACCACCGACCAGGTGAAGGCATTGACCTCCGCCCAAGTGGCGGCGATTGAAACTGCCGACCTGGCCAAGCTCAGCGCCGTCCAGATTGCTGCGCTGACCACCGCCAACATCGCCGGCCTGACCACTGCACAAGTCGCCACGCTGACTGCCGCCCAAGTGGCCGCAATCACCCTGGCAGATCTGGCGACCTTCACCACCGACCAGATTGCTGCGCTGACCACCGCCAACATCGCCGGTTTGACCACCGCGCAGATGAAAGCTTTGACCTCGACCCAAGTGGGCGCAATCGAGACGGCCGACCTGGCCAAACTCAGCGCTGCCCAGGTGGGTGCGATCGAGACAGCCGATCTGGCTGCTCTGACGACCGATAAAATTGCTGCACTGACCACCGCCAACATCGCTGGCCTGACCATCGACCAGGTGAAGGCATTGACCGCCACCCAAGTGGCGGCGATTGAAACTGCCGACCTGGCCAAGCTCAGCGTCCTCCAGATTGCCGCGCTGACCACCACCAACATCGCTGGCCTGACCACTGCACAGGTGAGTGCTCTGAGTGCCGCCCAAGTAGCCGCGATCACCAAGGCTGACCTGGCGACTTTCACCACCGACCAGATTGCTGCACTGACCACCGCCAACATCGCCGGCCTGACCACCGACCAGGTGAAGGCATTGACCTCCGCCCAAGTGGCGGCGATTGAAACTGCCGACCTGGCCAAGCTCAGCGCCGTCCAGATTGCTGCGCTGACCACCGCCAACATCGCCGGCCTGACCACTGCACAAGTCGCCACGCTGACTGCCACCCAAGTGGCCGCAATCACCCTGGCAGATCTGGCGACCTTCACCACCGACCAGATTGCTGCGCTGACCACCGCCAACATCGCCGGTTTGACCACCGCGCAGATGAAAGCCTTGACCTCGACCCAAGTGGGCGCAATCGAGACGGCCGACCTGGCCAAACTCAGCGCTGCCCAGGTGGGTGCGATCGAGACAGCCGACCTGGCTGCTCTGACGACCGATAAAATTGCTGCATTGACCACCGCCAACATCGCCGGCCTGACCTCCGAGCAGGTGAAGGCATTGACCGCCACCCAAGTGGCCGCAATCGAGACGGCCGATCTGGCCAAGCTCAGCGTCCTCCAGATTGCCGCGCTGACCACCGCCAACATCACCGGCCTGACTACCGACCAGGTGAGCGCTCTGACTGCCGCCCAAGTGGCTGCGATCACCAAGGCTGACTTGGCAACGCTCACCACCGACCAGATTGCTGCGCTGACCACCGCTAACATCACCGGCCTGACCACCGACCAGGTGAAGGCATTGACCTCCGCCCAAGTGGCGGCGATTGAAACTGCCGACCTGGCCAAGCTCAGCGTCGTCCAGATTGCCGCGCTGACCACTGCCAGCATCGCTGGCCTCACCACCGCACAAGTAGGCGCTCTGACTGCCGCCCAATTGGCCGCGATCACCGCAGCCGATCTGGCGGCACTCTCGACCGATCAGATTGCCGCACTGACCACCGCCAACATCTCTGGCCTGACCACGGCGCAGATGAAGGCACTGACCTCGGCCCAAGTGGGCGCAATCGAGACGGCCGATCTGGCCAAGCTCAGCGCTGCTCAGGTGGGGGCGATCGATACAGCCGACCTGGCTGCTCTGACGACCGATAAAATTGCTGCACTGACCACCGCCAACATCGCTGGCCTGACCACGGCACAGATGAAAGCCTTGACCTCGACTCAGGTGGGCGCGATCACTACGGCCGATCTGGCTAAGCTCAGCGCCGAACAGCTTGCCGCCCTGACCACTGCCAACATCGCCGGCCTGACCACGGCACAAGTGGCCGCTTTGAGTTCGGCCCAAGTGGCCGCAATCACCACGGTTGATCTGGCGACGCTCTCGACCGATCAGATTGCCGCACTGACCACCGCCAACATCACCGGCCTGACCACCGCGCAGATGAAAGCTTTGACCTCGGCCCAAGTCGGCGCAATCGAGACGGCCGACCTGGCCAAACTCAGCGCTGCTCAGGTGGGCGCGATCGAGACAGCCGACCTGGCTGCTCTGACGACCGATAAAATTGCCGCGCTGACCACCGCCAACATCATTGGCCTGACCGCCGCGCAAATAGGTGCCTTGACCTCGACCCAAGTGGCCGCGATCACCACGACCGATCTGGTCAAACTCAGCATCGCCCAGATAGCTGCATTGACCACCGCCAACATCGCGGGCCTGACCGCCGATCAAATCGGGGCCTTGAGTACGGCCCAAGTGGCCGCGATCACCACGGCCGACCTGGCGACGCTCACGACCAACCAGATTATCGCGCTGACCACGGCCAACATTGCCGGTCTGACCACCGCGCAGATGAAAGCCTTGACCTCGACCCAAGTGGGCGCGATTGAAGCGACCGATCTGGCCAAACTCAGCGCTGCTCAGGTGGGCGCGATCGAGACAGCCGATCTGGCTGCCCTGACGACCGATAAAATTGCCGCACTGACCACCGCCAACATCGTCGGCCTGACTGCCGCGCAAGTGGGTGCCTTGAGCTCGGCCCAGGTGGGCGCGATCGAGACCGCTGACCTGAGCAAGCTCAGCGCCGCACAGATTGCCGCACTGACCACCGCCAACATCGTCGGCCTGAGCGCCGATCAAATCGGTGCCTTGACCTCGGCCCAAGTGGGTGCAATCGGCACCGCTGACCTGGCCAAGCTCGGCACTGCCCAGATTGCCGCGCTGACCACTGCCAACATCATCGGTCTGACCACCGCGCAAATCGCCACCTTGAGCTCGACTCAGGTAGGTGCTCTCGAGGTGGCCGATCTGGCCAAATTCAGCGCAGCCCAAGTCGGCGCAATCATCACGGCTGATCTGGCCGCACTCAGTGCCGACCAGATTGCCGCGCTGACCACCGCCAACATCACCGGCCTGACCACCGCGCAAGTGGCTACCTTGACCTCGACCCAAGTGGCCGCGATCGAGACAGCCGACCTGAGCAAGCTCAGCGCCGCCCAGATTGCCGCACTGACCACCGCCAACATCGTCGGCCTGACTGCCGCGCAAGTGGGTGCCTTGACCTCGGCCCAGGTGGCCGCGATCGAAACCGCTGACCTGGCCAAGCTCGGCGTCGACCAGATTGCCGGCCTGAGCACCGCCAACATCACCGGCCTGACTGCCGCGCAAGTGGGTGCCTTGAGCTCGGCCCAGGTGGGCGCGATCGAGACCGCTGACCTGAGCAAGCTCAGCACCGCCCAGATTGCCGCACTGACCACTGCCAACATCGTGGGCCTGACCGTCGATCAAATGGGTGCCTTGACCTCGGCCCAGGTGGGTGCAATCGGCACCGCTGACCTGACCAAGCTCGGCACTGCCCAGGTTGCCGCGCTGACCACTGCCAACATCATCGGTCTGACCATCGCGCAAATCGCCGCCTTGAGCTCGACTCAGGTGGGTGCTATCGAGGTGGCCGATCTGGCCAAATTCAGCGCAGCCCAAGTCGGCGCCATCATCACCGCTGATCTGGCCGCGCTCAGTGCCGACCAAATTGCCGCGCTGACCACCACCAACATCACCGGCCTGACCACCGCACAAGTGGCTACCTTGACCTCGACCCAAGTGGCCGCGATCGAGACAGCCGACCTGAGCAAGCTCAGCGCCGCGCAGATTGCCGCACTGACCACCGCAAATATCACCGGCCTGACTGCCGCGCAAGTAGGTGCCTTGACCTCGGCCCAGGTGGCCGCGATCGAAACCGCTGACCTGGCCAAGCTCGGCGTCGACCAGATTGCCGGCCTGAGCACCGCCAATATCACCGGCCTGACCACCGCGCAAGTCGCTGCCTTGAGTTCGACCCAGGTGGGCGCGATCGAGACAGCCGACCTGAGCAAGCTCAGCACCGCCCAGATTGCCGCACTGACCACCGCCAACATCGTCGGCCTGACCGCCGATCAAATGGGTGCCTTGACCTCGGCCCAGGTGGGTGCAATCGAGACGGCCGATCTGGCCAAGCTCGGCACTGCCCAGGTTGCCGCGCTGACCACTGCCAACATCATCGGTCTGACCACCGCGCAAATCGCTGCCTTGAGCTCGACTCAGGTGGGTGCTATCGAGGTGGCCGATCTGGCCAAATTCAGCGCAGCCCAAATCGGCGCCATCATCACCGCTGATCTGGCCGCGCTCACCGCCGACCAGATTGCCGCGCTGACTACTGCCAACATCACCGGCCTGACCGTCGGCCAAGTGGCTGCCTTGTCCTCGGCCCAAGTGAGCTCGATCACCAAAGTCGATCTGGCTACTTTGACTACCGCCCAGATTGCCGCGCTGACCACCGCCAACATCACCGGCCTGACCGCCGATCAAATGGGTGCCTTGACCTCGGCCCAGGTGGCCGCAATCGAAACCGCTGACCTGGCCAAGCTCGGTATCGACCAGATTGCCGGCCTGAACACCGCCAACATCATTGGCCTGACCACCGCGCAAGTCGCTGCCTTGAGCTCGGCCCAGGTGGGCGCGATCGAGAACGCTGATCTGAGCAAACTCAGCACCGCCCAGATTGCCGCGCTGACCACCGCCAACATCGTCGGCCTGACCGCCGATCAAATGGGTGCCTTGACCTCGGCCCAGGTGGGTGCAATTGAAACTGCCGACCTGGCCAAACTCGGCACCGCTCAGATTGACGCGCTGACCACCGCCAACATCATTGGCCTGACCACCGCGCAAATCGCCGCCTTGAGCTCGGCTCAGGTGGGTGCCATCGAAGCCGCGAATGTGGCCAAACTCAGCTCGGCCCAAGTGGGCGCCATCATCACCGCTGACCTGGCCGCGCTCACCGCCGACCAGATTGCTGCGCTGACCACCGCCAACATCACCGGTCTGACCGCCGGCCAAGTGGCTGCCTTGACCTCGACCCAAGTGGGCGAGATCGAGACAGCCGATCTGGCCAAACTCAGCACCGCCCAGATTGCCGCGCTGACCACCGCCAACATCACCGGCCTGACTGCAGACCAAATGGGTGCCTTGACCTCGGCCCAGGTGGCCGCGATCGAAACCGCTGACCTGGCCAAGCTCGGCATCGACCAGATTGCCGGCCTGAGCGCCGCCAACATCCTCGGCCTGACCACCGCGCAAGTCGCTGCCTTGACCTCGACCCAAGTGGGCGCGATCGAGAACGCTGATCTGAGTAAACTCAGCACCGCCCAGATTGCCGCACTGACCACTGCCAACATCGTCGGCCTGACTGCAGACCAAATGGGTGCCTTGACCTCGGCCCAGGTGGGTGCAATTGAAACTGCCGACCTGGCCAAACTCGGTACCGCTCAGATTGACGCGCTGACCACCGCCAACATCATTGGCCTGACCACCGCGCAAATCGCTGCCTTGAGCTCGGCTCAGGTGGGTGCCATCGAAACCGCGAATGTGGCCAAACTCAGCTCGGCCCAGGTGGGCGCCATCATCACCGCTGATCTGGCCGCGCTCACCGCCGATCAGGTTGCTGCGCTGACCACCGCCAACATCACCGGTCTGACCGCCGGCCAAGTGGCTGCCTTGACCTCGACCCAAGTGGGCGCGATCGAGAATGCTGATCTGGCCGCGCTCAGCACCGCCCAGATTGCCGCACTGACCACCGCCAACATCACCGGCCTGACCGCCGATCAGATGGGCGTCCTGACCTCGGCCCAGGTGGCCGCGATCGAAACCGCCGACCTGGCCAAGCTCAGCACCGACCAAATTGCCGGCCTGACCACCGCTAACATCGCTGGCCTGACCGCCGGCCAAGTAGCCGCCTTGACCGTGGCCCAAGTGGGCGCGATCGAGAACGCTGATCTGATCAAACTCAGCACCGCCCAGATCGCCGCACTGACCACCGCCAACATCGTCGGTCTGACCGTCGATCAAATGAGTGCCTTGACCTCGGCACAGGTGGGTGCAATCGAGGTAGCTGATCTGGCCAAGCTCAGCACCGCCCAGATTGATGCGCTGAGCACCGCCAACATCATCGGTCTGACCACCACGCAAATCGCCGCCTTGAGCTCGGCTCAGGTGGGTGCCATCGAAGCCGCGAACGTGGCCAAACTCAGCTCGGCCCAGGTGGGTGCAATCATCACAGCTGATCTGGCCGCGCTCACCGCCGACCAGATTGCTGCGCTGACCACCGCCAACATCACCGGTCTGACCGCCGGCCAAGTGGCAGCCTTGTCCTCGACCCAAGTGGGCGAGATCGAGACAGCCGACCTGGCCAAACTCAGTACCGCGCAGATTGCCGCGCTGACCACCGCCAACATCACCGGCCTGACTGCAGACCAAATGGGTGCCTTGACCTCGGCCCAGGTGGGTGCTTTCGAGACGGTCGATCTGGTCAAACTCAGCGTCGACCAGATTGCCGGCCTGAGCACCGCTAACATCCTCGGCCTGACCACCGACCAGATGGCTGCCTTGACCGTGGCCCAAGTGGGCGCGATCGAGAACGCTGATCTGATCAAACTCAGCACCGCCCAGATCGCCGCACTGAGCACTGCCAACATCGTCGGTCTGACCGTCGATCAAATGGGTGCCTTGACCTCGGCCCAAGTGGCCGCGATCGAGGTAGCTGATCTGGCCAAGCTCAGCACCGCCCAGATTGATGCGCTGAGCACCGCCAACATCACCGGTCTGACCACCACGCAAATCGCCGCCTTGAGCTCAGCTCAGGTGGGTGCCATCGAAGCCGCGAACGTGGCCAAACTCAGCTCGGCCCAGGTGGGTGCAATCATCACTGCTGATCTGGCCGCGCTCACCGCCGACCAGATTGCTGCGCTGACCACCGCCAACATCACCGGTCTGACCGCCGGCCAAGTCGCAGCCTTGTCCTCGACCCAAGTGGGCGAGATCGAGACAGCCGATCTGGCCAAACTCAGCACCGCGCAGATTGCCGCTCTGACCACCGCCAACATCACCGGCCTGACTGCAGACCAAATGGGTGCCTTGACCTCGGCCCAGGTGGCCGCGATCGAAACCCCTGACCTGGCCAAGCTCAGCGTCGACCAGATTGCCGGCCTGAGCACCGCCAACATCCTCGGCCTGACCACCGACCAGATGGCTGCCTTGACCGTGGCCCAAGTGGGCGCGATCGAGAACGCTGATCTGATCAAACTCAGCACCGCCCAGATCGCCGCACTGAGCACTGCCAACATCGTCGGTCTGACCGTCGATCAAATGGGTGCCTTGACTTCGGCCCAAGTGGCCGCGATCGAGGTAGCTGATCTGGCCAAGCTCAGCACCGCCCAGATTGATGCGCTGAGCACCGCCAACATCATCGGTCTGACCATTACGCAAATCGCCGCCTTGAGCTCAGCTCAGGTAGGTGCCATCGAAGCCGCGAACGTGGCCAAACTCAGCTCGGCCCAGGTGGGTGCGATCATCACTGCTGATCTGGCCGCGCTCACCGCCGACCAGATTGCTGCGCTGACCACCGCCAACATCACCGGTCTGACCGCCGGCCAAGTCGCAGCCTTGTCCTCGACCCAAGTGGGCGAGATCGAGACAGTCGATCTGGCCAAGTTCAGTACCGCGCAGATTGCCGCGCTGACCACCGCCAACATCACCGGCCTGACCGTAGACCAGATGGGTGCCTTGACCTCGGCCCAGGTGGGTGCTTTCGAGACGGTCGATCTGGTTAAACTCAGCGTCGACCAGATTGCCGGCCTGACCGGCGCCAACATTATCGGCCTGACCACCGATCAGATGGGTGCCTTGACCGTAGCCCAGGTGGGTGCAATCGAGACCGCCGATCTGGTCAAGCTCAGCCTCACCGAAATTGCTGGCCTGACCACCGCCAACATCACCGGCCTGACCGTAGACCAGATGGGTGCCTTGACCTCGGCCCAGGTGGGTGCTTTCGAGACGGTCGATCTGGTTAAACTCAGCGTCGACCAGATTGCAGGCCTGACCACCGCCAATATCACTGGCCTGACCACCGATCAGATGGGTGCCTTGACCTCGGCCCAGGTGGGTGCAATCGAGACCGCCGATCTGGTCAAGCTCAGCCTCACCGAAATTGCTGGCCTGACCACTGCCAACATCACCGGCCTGACCACCGATCAGATAGGTGCCTTGACCACGGCTCAGGTGGGTGCAATTGAAACAGCCGACCTGGCCAAGCTCGGCACCGCCCAGATTGAAGTGCTGACCACCACCCAGATTACCGCTCTGACCGATGCTCAACTGGGTGCGCTGACAA
This sequence comes from Pseudomonas sp. ASL8, assembly GCF_056680355.1. Lineage (NCBI taxonomy): Bacteria > Pseudomonadati > Pseudomonadota > Gammaproteobacteria > Pseudomonadales > Pseudomonadaceae > Pseudomonas > Pseudomonas sp. ASL8. Next base: position 5,634,959 of record NZ_CM155278.1, read on the forward strand.
CAACGCAGATCGACGCGTTGACAACAGGTCAAGTTGGAACATTAACGGCTTCCGACATCGCCGCATTGGGCGTGGATGTAAGTGCATTGTTGAATGACGCGACTCAGGCTGGCGCAGTTAAGGTTGCTCTGAGCGACACTCAGTCACTTGCTCTGACCTCTACTCAGATCGCTCTGCTGACGACAAACACAGTGGCAGCCTTGTCAACCGCCGCCATTCACAGCCTGACAACAGGACAGATGGACGGGATCACCTTTGCGCAGTTGAATGCGATGACATCGGCTCAACTCAATGCGCTTGACCAGACTCAGGCAGAAAGCTTGACTGCCGCTCAGGTGACAAGCGACGGCTCGATAACCGGGACGATGATTTCTCTGACAGGGGTTACCACTGCGCTGCACACATGGCTTCATACCGTTAACAGCGAATACACGGCCTGACGCTACACTGCGGTATCCGGCAGACTGACTGCCGGGTACCACTTCACTCTCCACGACACCGAGTTTAAGCTCGGTGTTTTTTTACCCGGATATCCGGGGTTGATACGTGGAATTGCTTGATGAAAAAAACCCTGAAACAGATTCAATCGTCAGTTGCCGCCTTGTTTGACGAAGCCTCTGTCCTGAGCGCAGCGGGTGATAACGCTGGCGCCATACAGGCATACCAGCGGTGGCTGACCGGTCACGGCGTATCGCCACTGGCCCATGCCGTGCTCTTCAATCTTGGTGTCTTGCAGGTAGAGGCGGGTGAACTGATCGCTGCCGAGCACAGTTATCGCGAGGCTCTCAAGCAACAACCTGATTTTCTGCAAGCGGCTTTCAACCTGGGTACGACGCTGGAAAAACAGCAACGTTTCGATGAGGCGCTGGAAAGCTGGGATGCCTTTCTGGCTTTACCCAATGAAGTGAGCGGTGACAAACGCGACCTGCTGATTCTGGCGCTTAACAACAGAGGTCGGCTGCTGGAAACGCGCAAGCGCTATAACGATGCGGAGGTGGCCCTTACCCGCAGCCTGCTGCTCAAACCGGATCAACCCAATGTCATCCATCACTGGGTGAATTTGCGCCAGAAACAATGTAGCTGGCCTGTGCTGATTGAGTTACCAGGTTTGACACCCGCAGCAATTCTGAACGCAGCATCGGCCTTGTCTATGCTTGACCTCTCCGACGATCCGGCACTGCAATTGAAGGCGGCCCAACGCTATATCGCGGAAAAAGTCACACCGGGTCTGGAACCCTTGGCCAATCCGGCCGGCTATGGTCACAAAAAGTTACGGATAGGCTACCTGTCATCAGACTTCACCTTGCACCCGGTATCGATGCTGATCGTCGAGATGCTGGAGTTGCATGACCGTGAGCGTTTCGAGGTCTACGGTTTCTGCTGGAGCCCTAATGATGGTTCGGCCTTGCGCCAACGGGTCATCTCGGCACTGGATGTCCACGTGCTTATAGGTGATTTGTCGGATGAGGCCGCTGCCCAACGCATCCGTGAAGCCGAAATCGATATCCTGGTGGACTTGCAGGGACTGACAGCCGGCGCACGCATCAATATTCTGGCTCGTCGACCGGCCCCCGTCCAGGTAGCCTATCTCGGTTTTCCGGGCACCAGTGGCATGCCGTTTATCGACTACATACTGTGCGACCAGTATGTTTTACCCGAACAGGAACAGGCGTACTTCACCGAAAAACCACTGTACCTGCCGGAAGTTTTCCAGGTGAGCGATCGCCATCGCCTGGTTGGAAATACGCCCAGCCGGGCCGAGTGTGGCCTACCCGAAGATGCCTTCGTCTTCTGCGCCTTCAACAACAATCACAAATACACGCCGGAGCTGTTCGAAGTCTGGATTAAAATCCTGCTCCGTGTGCCCGACAGTGTACTGTGGCTGCTGGCCGACAACGCATCGGTCCAGTCCAATCTACTGGCCTTTTGTGCAGATCGCGGCATTGCAACCGAGCGATTGATCTTCGCACCACGGGTGCTTCCGCCTGATTACCTGGCTCGCTACCGTGTGGCAGATCTGTTTCTCGATTGCTTTCCCTTCAACGGCGGCACCACCGCCAATGATGCGTTGTGGATGGGGTTACCCATTCTGACTTGCTCGGGTCGAGCGTTCGCGTCACGTATGGCAGGCAGTTTGCTAAGCAATCTAGGGCTGAATGAACTGGTGGTGAACAATTTTGAGCACTACGAGCATTTGGCAGTAGAGCTGGCGACCCAGCCTGCTCGCCTGGACCGTATTAAAACCCACTTGGTTACTGGCCGCGATAACAGCGCGCTGTTTCGCACGGATCATCAAGTACGCATAATTGATAACCTCTTTAGTCAGATTGCTGAGTTTGAAATGGAGAATGATGTGCCAAAGCCAAAAGCAACCGTTACCAAAGGCAAAAAATTACCGCTGCCAAAACTAAGCGTAGCCTCGAAAGAGGCCATTCTTAATTTTAAGGTTGATACCAGCTGGGGAATATCAGATCCGGAAAAATTCTCTGCACTCATGGGCGAAGTGGTCAAGCTTGTAGCACCCGGGTTCTACCTTGGGGACAATCTTTTTACCTGGGCCCGAAATAACTCAGCCTTTGAGGATGAGGCGTTCCGTACGTCCTGGACAGAAAACAAAACAAATGCGTCTGACGAAGCCATTGCCTGGCGTCGTTATATCCTGGCCTGCGCGGCTTATCACTGTGTGCATTTGCCCGGCGATTTTGTCGAGTGCGGTGTATACATGGGCACCGCCATCAAGACGGTGATGGATTATGTTGGCGGAAAAAGTTTCCCCACAACATTCTGGGGCTACGACACGTTTGACACCAACCCTACCGGGCACCAGTTCCAGGAGCAAAAGCTCGGCATGTACGAGCGTGTACTGGAGCGTTTTGATGGCTACGAACAGGTCAACCTTGTTAAAGGCCTGTTGCCACAGTCTCTTGAAGGCAACAGCCCAGAGAAAATCGCTTATCTTCATATAGATCTGAATTCATCTGAATATGAGATAGCGGTGCTGGATGCTCTGTTTGACCGAGTGGTTCCAGGCGGCGTAATCATTTTGGACGATTACGAGTGGGCCGGCGTTTATCGCGAACAAAAAATCATCGAAGATCAATGGTTTGACGCTAGAGGGTACCGCGTATTTCCTCTGCCGACAGGCCAGGGCATTGTTCTGAAAAGATAGATTGGAAGGGGGAGTCCTCGACCGGGCCAGCACGAAAAACCCAAGGGGATCCCCTTGGGTTTTTCTTTTTAAAGAGGACCCGGGGCCGGCTTACTATTACTCAACCAAACATTGACGCTTTCGACGCTCTCGCTGGACACCTTGCCCGCCCAACGGTTGAGGATGAACAGGTTGGTGATGAAGTCATACTGGGCTTTGAGCAAATCGCGACGCGCCTTGAATTCATTCTGGACGCTGGTCAGGACGTCCACGGCGTTCACCACCCCATAGGTAAATGCTTTTTGCGAGGCGATGCTCGATTGCTCGGCCGACGCCAGGGCGTTGCGGTCGGCACGTATTTTTTCGACGCTTGAATCAGCGGTCAAATACGCATTGGTTATCTCTTTTACAATCTGCCGACGTGTTGCTTCCAGTTGCTGCTCCGCAGAGACGTGATCCTGATAAAGCCCCCTCACTCTCGCCGACGTTGACCCTCCACTGTAAATGGGCACGGACAATTGCAGGCCGGCGACATAACTGTCCGTTTTCGGGGCCAGGGTGTTGTTGTAGCCTTCGGTCGTGTTTTGCGCGCTCAGGTTCACACCAAGGGTTGGATAGTGCCCGGCCTTACCTCCGCGCAAGGCTGCCTCTGCAGCCTCGACAGCGCTTTGGTTGGCTTTGAGCGTGGGGTTTTCAGCCATGCCAAAATTGACCCAGCTTTGAAGACTCTCAGTGGAAACCTGCAACTCCACGTCACTTCGGATACGGCTAAGTTTTTCCGTAACCGGACGACCAACAATTTCCGACAGCGCAGCCCGGCTCAAACTGACCTGATTACGGGCACCCACTTCCTGGGCTGCCAGGGAATCAACACGCGCCTTGAGGTCGAGCACGTCGGTGATCATGGCGAGTTGTTTCTGGTACAGGGCGTTAACCCGATCGAGGCTTTTCTGAGTCGCACGGCGCTCGGCCTGGACCAATTCAAGCTCATCATCGGCTGCTAGGGAGGTGAAATAGCGCTGCGCCAGATCGACAGCGGCTTCAGTCTGAGCTTCTTCAGATTCAGAGACGGATTGTTTCGCCAGGCTCTTGTATCTCTGAAAGTTTTCCCATACGGCCTTGTTATAGATAACCTGGCTCAAACCCACGCTGTAGTTTTCGCTGTTGTAGATTTGGTCCGTGAGCGCATCCGTCTGCTTGATACGGTTGGCGCCAGCGTTCGCGGTAACTTGTGGCAACAAAGAGCCGAACGCTTCACGCTGATGCTCTTTGCCCGCCTCAGCACGGGCATAGGCCGCCAGCACACGAGGGTCCTCCAGACGCGACTCACGATAAAGTTGCATCAAGTCAGTAGAGTAATCTTTCACGCTGACACTTGAGGTAGACAGCCTTAGCGTAGAGGGCTCAGCGGTTTTCGGCTCGGCCGCATGTATCTGCAGTGCCAACGCTCCCAACATCACACATGGAAACAGGCGCACGGTCATTCCTCGATCATCAATAAAGTTTCTAACGCAGCCTGCCAGCTGTTTCCATGTGCTTTACACATAATTCCTAGACCGCTATGGCCTACGTGAAAACGCAGAAGTGTATCATCCACCTACCGCGTAATAAATGGAAAAAGCCCTAAAAAGGCTGACGTAAGCAGCCGCTGTTAACAGCATTACTGTTTGGGCGGCACGGCAGGAATGGCAGATGGCGCCCCTTCCTACCGCGACCCGAAAACGTCGCTGCGGCAAGGGGGAAAGTCGGCACTGTAAATGGCGGGATAAAATGGCGACTGAAACGACGACCACCTTGAAAACGTCGATTCAGAGGTCATTCGATTAAAATCGCTTGAAAATCAAAAACGAAAAAAGTCCTCAATGATTTTCCGCTTGCAGGGTTTATACAAAAGTCCATCCGCACACGCAAAAACCATGCACCCACTGGCAACGTCATCATTAATAACACTGACGCCCTGAGAAATTACCGCCCCTTTACCAATGGCGCTTTTTCCGATAACAGCAGTATTAGGGTACATAATCACCCCCTCCCCAATAACCGGGGCAACCCCATGGTTTTTCCCCACCGTGGCATTCTGGTAAATCACAAAGTAATCGCTGTACACTGCCTTCGCCAAGACGATACCCGTCGAATGCCCTATAAAAAAAATATCTGGCATATCTATTTCATAAAACAGATCAATTCCATTAAGCGCTTTATTCAAAAGAAATAGTTTTGTTGGCACTTCGGCGCTGCCCGTCTCACGCCAAATAGTATTCGATAAAAAGTACAAATACGTACAGTATTGCGTAGAGTGCAAATAATAAAATCTATCTACTTCCCACGTCTTCACAGCATTAACACAGCGCCTTACACGCTCAAGCGCCTCATCAAAATACCTGTCCAGCACTGGCCTGATCAGCGCATGCCTGCCATCGGGAATCAGATTGGAAATTTGCTGGACCGTATAATCGAGCAGGCCGTCCCGACCAAGATCCACTATATTCAGTTTAGAGTTCATTTTCTCGCAACACTTAACCAGTAGTTATCTGTTTTTTTGGGCGCTTACGCAAAAAACCACACCCCTCTACTTACCGACCAGCACATTACAACCTCACACACACAAAAGCTAACGTATCGGGTCATGTTAAGGAAGTGTCTTTTGAAATATTCATCGACAGAAGTCCCTCACTGAAGGCTTTTCGGACCTGACCGGTACATTGACATCATCAACCTGCCCTGCTCCATACTGGCGCAATTGACTTAGCGGGCAACCTTCATTCTCTCGCACCTTCTACTCTTTCCTCACTCGCTTAAGTACTACCCACTCCTTCAGGTGTGCTGTGCTACGTCTCCAGCGCTCGGAACGGAGCACAGCCAAAGGCCGGAATCACGTCGCCTGAATCAGTGTCTGCATCAGCGTCGCTTCTGTAGACAAGGCTTTAGAGTTGGCCTGATAGGCGACCTGCGCCTGGATCAGTTCAACAAGCTCGTTGGTCAATTCGACGTTGGAGCCCTCAAGCGCTCCCGAAACAATACCACCCAACGAACCGACCTTGGGCGCATCGAGATTGGCGATACCTGAGGCATTTGTTTCCCGCCAATGGGTATGACTTCCCGGCTGTAAACCTTGCTCATTGGCAAAGCTGGCGAGCGTGACCTGGCCGATTTTTTTATACAGCCCATTCGTGAAACCAGCACTCAGGACGCCATTCATATCGATGCTGATGTTGTTGATATTGCCTGCCGCATGCCCGTCTTGCTGAGCGGAAACGCGCGCAGTCTCCGCGTTATGTTGGCTGAGCTTGTTCAAATCAATGGCAATACCACCCGAACTGCTCCGGGCACCGTTGGATACCCACTTTTCGTTATGGGTACCCCCGTCAATCACCTTGGCAGGTACCCACCCCCCCAGGGTCAATATCCGGTTCGCCACTGCAAGACCTTGACTGCCGGTCATTGATTGCACCGCCCCGTAGGAATCGAATGTTATCTGCGCCGAGGCCGGATCGGTTTTCTCCGGGGCCGCCGGGTTTCGACCGTTGACGAGAACATGCATTTTCCAACTGTTCGTATCATCCTTGACGAAGTATTGAGTCATCTCATGTTGGTTGCCCAAGCTGTCGTAGACAGGGGTCGCGAATGACTTGTTAAACGTCATGACATCGTTGGGGTCGAACATCGGAACACGACGCCCCATCACGACGTCACCCTCGTCAACTCCGTTGATTGCACCATCGTCCAACGAAAGCACAATCGATCCGTTGTTAGCCGCAGGACTGGCAGCCCAAATACCATTGAGCTGCTGGGCGGGTTTCCAACCGTTCAGGGTGAACTCTGTGTCCCCTGTTTTTTTGATATGTTCACCCTCGCCCGCCGATGACAGGCTGCCGCCAGGGCTTTTCGTAATCATTACCTTCAGCGGCGTGGTCGCTGAGTGATCCACTGGATTACGGCCATCAACAAGGGTGTACATAACCCATTGGTTGACGTCGGTTTTAGCGAAATACTGTTTTAGCTCATGATCCGCAGGAGGAATGGCAGGCTGGGCCTGGATTAGCACTATTTCATTCCCTTGCGCATCCTTGCCCCTGACCTCCGCAACCGCATCGATTCCTTTATCCTGAACCGTTCTATTTATCACTTTCGAATAGGTGCTCGGGTCATCCGGATTAAACACTGGAAGTGCCGAGAGTGCGGCTTGAGAAGAATCAAGGTTCATTGTTTCGATCACTTCGGCGGTGGCCTTGGGTACCATGTTAGTGGTATCGATCTTCAGGTCAGTGCGTACACCATTGACGACATCACCTTTGGTGTTTACGCCATCGCCTTGCAAACGGTTGCCTTCGTTATCAACGATATAATCGTTCTTGTCCATTTTGAACGCGCCGGCGCGGGTATAGCTCAGCGCTCCATTGTCGCTTACCACGAAAAAGCCTTTACCCTGTATACGCATGTCCAGAACCCCACCCGAACTGGCATCAACGCCACCCTGGCTGAAATTTTGCGAGACATTCGCCAGACGAACACCATCACCGACAGCGTTGTGTCCACTGCCCAGTTGCGCGCTTAAATACAGCGCAGCAAATTCCGCACGGGACGACTTGAAACCATGAGTCCCCACGTTAGCGATGTTGTTGCCGGCGACCTCAAGTCTTTTATGAGCAGCGTGCAGCCCACTCAGGGAAACATTGAATGACATAAACACTCCTGTGCCGTATTGAGCGACGCTCTCGTTAATGCATTTTTTCACAGCAAAACTTTGCAATACTTAAGCTTAAGTACCGCCTGTTTCTTTCTGAGTTTTTATTCTCGCATTATCGAAAGTAGGAATTTTCTACATATACAGTAGGAATCAGCTATAACTTCCACACCTTAACTTGAGCGCAATTACCTACCTGGATCGCATTCAAGGCGTGACGACAAGCCTCAATAGTAACTGGACAACCAACGATAAAAGTACTAAATCGCACCCAATAAAAAACCCCTTCGAAAAGGGGCTTCATTCATCACTGTATCAACGCATATTTATCACGCCATCTGAATGATGGTCTGCATGATAGTGCTTTGAGTCGAAATGGTTTTCGCGTTCGCCTGATAGTTGCTTTGCGCCTTGATCAAGTCGACCAGTTCACTGGTCAGATTGACGTTAGAGTCCTCCAGCGCCTCACCCGTGAGACTGCCAAGCGTGCCCGACTCCGGCGCTCCCGTGACCGGCACCCCAGATGCGTAGGTTTCACGCCAGCTCGTACCGCCTGCTGGAGCCAAGCCTTGAACGTTCGCGAAGTTGGTCAACGACACTTGCCCAATGACCTTCGACTGACCATTGGTATAGGTGGCAAACAGGTTACCGGTTGGGTCAACCGACATGGCCGATAACTGGCCTGTTGAGAAGCCATCCTGAGTCTTGGTGATCGCGCCCGAGACCGAGTTGGTTTGGGTGGTAGCGAGCATGTCCAGCTTGACACCGGCCACTTTGGCCGCAGCACCGTTGCCCGCCCAGACGCCGGTAGTACCCACTTGTGCCGCTGGCATCCAGTTGTCGAGGGTAAAGGTTCCGTCAGTATTGACAGTCAGATTACCCGTCGTGGCCAGCGTACTGGTGTCCAGCGAGCCGTCCGATTTGAAGGTCAGGTTCATCGAGTCCGCCACCGTACTCGTAGGGTCAGCGGCATTGCGACCATCAACCAACGTGTACATCGTCCAGGCGTTAGTGCCCGTCTTGGCGAAATACTGGCTCATGGAGTGCTCGTTGCCCTGACTGTCGTAGAGCGGCGTGCTGAACGTGCTGGTGTAGCTGTTCACGTCACTCGGGTCGAACGTCGCAACGGTCGGAACTGCCGAAGAAGAATTCAGGTTGGACGCAATGGTGACGGTACCTGTCGGGCTAGGTGCCAGATTCGACGAGTCGATTTTCAGGTCGGTCAATACACCGCTCACGACATTGCCAGCAGCATTAACACCGTAGCCCTGCAGCTTGTTGCCGGAGGCGTCGACGACGTTACCATTCTTGTCAGGGTAGAACGCACCGGCACGGGTATAAAGCTTTTCGCCGTTATTGCTGACCATGAAGAAGCCGTTGCCGTTAATCGCCAAATCAAGGCTGCGGCCGGTGCCGGTGGTCAAAGTGCCCTGCGTGAATTGCTGGGACACGGCGGCCGTGGTAACGCCGCTACCTGCAGTGGTACCGCCGGAAGTACCGCGAATCGAAGCGGCGTACTGGTCCTGGAACTCGGTACGGGACGACTTGAAACCTGTGGTCGCAACGTTGGCAATGTTGTTGCCGGTAACGTCGAGACTTTTGTTTGCCGCATAGAGCCCACTGAGGCCGATATTGAATGACATGCTCAACTCCTTTGCCGTCTAGTCGGCTCTATATTCCGATTGTTTGCACTTTGGACAAGCCAACACTGCTGCCGCCTGCCAGGTTGAGCGTCATTTCCGCACCGCTGACCCCCATCGTCACACTGTTGACGGTGGCTGGCAGGTAGGTGCTCAAGGCAGTAGCCGTACCATTGGCAGTACCGGTGGCGACGACACTGTAAGTACCGGACGCCGCCGTCGTGCCATCGCTGTTCTGACCGTTCCAGGTAAAGCTGGTAGTGCCAGCCGCCTGCGCGCCCAGATCGATGGTGTCGACCAGGTTCCCACTCGCATCGGAGATTTTGACCGTGGTCGACGAGTTCGACGCCGGGATGACCACTGAACCGGTCAGACCTTTTGTGGTATCGACCACTGCCGAACCGCTGCTGACGATCACCGAACGTCCTACCAGAGAAGAAGCCTGCAAGGCTTGGGACGACTGATAAGTGCTGGCAATCGTATCAACCGTACTGCTCAGGTTCTGCATGCTCTCAAGGCTGCTGAACTGGGCCAGTTGGGACACAAACTGCGTGTTGTCCTGCGGACTGAGAGGGTCTTGATTCTTCATCTGCGTGACCAGCAGTTGCAGGAACGAATCCTTGCCCAGCGAAGCAGTCCCCGTTGTGCTGGTGGTGCTAGTGCTGGTGCTGCTCGAGCTTGCCGTCTTCTGAAGCTGATCCAGAACCGACTGACCGACGCTACTAGTAGTTGTCATCGACTGCGCCTCTTATCACTGACCGAGGGTCAGGACCTTCTGCATCATGGTTTTGGCGGTATTCATAATGTCCGCGTTGGTCTGAAACGAGCGGCTGGCCGAGATCATGTCGGCCATCTCCGAAACAACATTGACGTTGGGGTAGTAGACATAACCGTTCTTGTCAGCCGCCGGATGCGTGGGCTCATAACGTGCTTCGAGGTTGCTCGGATCTTCGATGATCCCGCTGACCTGAACACCCTGACCCGCTTCGTCCTGACTGCCGAACAGCGAACCGCTGTCGCCGCTGCCCTGCCCCTGGAGCACGGTCGCAAACACGGGGTGACGGGTGCGGTAGGTCTGATCCATGCTCGACGAGACCGTCTCGGCGTTGGCAATGTTACTGGCCACGGTATTCAGGCGCGTGGTCTGAGCACTCATGCCACTGCCGGCAATGTTGAAAACACTTGCAAGGGACATGGATTACTCTCCACGAAGGGCTGATACCAACCCTTTGAATTTGCTGTTGAGCAGGGTGAAACTGGCCTGGAAGCCTACGGCGTTCTGCGCGTAGCTGGCCTGTTCAACCTGCGTATCGACGGTGTTCTGGTCAAGCGAAGGCTGGCTAGGCGTGCGATACAGCAGCGCCCCGTCACCACCGCTCAGACCTTCGGCGTCAATGTGCCGAGTGTTGGTCGTTTTAAGACCAAACGCGCCATTTTTGGTTTTATCGCTTTGCGCTGCGAGCACGGCCGAGAACTCAAGGTCTCGCGCCTTATAGTTCGGCGTGTCGGCGTTGGCGATGTTATTGGCCAGGACTTCTGCACGCTGAGCGCGAAAGCCAAGGGCTTGCTCATGGATGCCTAACGCTTTATCGAAGCTGATGCTCATGTCGGGAAACCTTTAGCGGCTGACCTGAATTTCGTATCAGTCACAAAGCAATCCGCGTGCCAGCTTCGCCAGTGCCATAAACCAAGGGCTTGCGGGCTATCGGGGGGCGGCAACGACAGAAAAGCGGCAAGGCATTTCCGCTATGCGGGGGTAAAGCGGCAATCACAGCGCCGTTTTCTCGCCATTGCCGTTTCCTCCCAGAAGGGCCGTAACGGTTTACTTGATGCAAAAAAAGAGACCCGAAGGTCTCTTTTGTTAGCGCAGCGATCACTTCGCCTGGTAAATGATCCCAGGGCTGCACTGGACCATCTGATAATGGTCAGGTAAACCATTGAGTGCTTCCGATGCCCCGAGAAACAGGTAGCCACCGGGCTTAAGCGTACTGTGGATACGCAACAGAATGTCCTTCTTCACCTCTGCCGAGAAATAGATCAGCACGTTGCGGCAAAAAACGATGTCGAATTTTCCCAGGCTTGCATAGCTGTCGAGCAGGTTGAAAGAGCGAAACTCGACCCGGCTCTTGATGGGCGCCTTGACTGCCCAACGCCCCGCTTCCTTGGGATCGAAAAAGCGTTGCAGACGCTCTTGGGATAGCCCACGACCCAGCGCCAGACTGTCGTATTCACCCGTCTTGCAGTTGTTCAACATCAACCCCGAAAGATCGGTAGCGATGATCTGCACGCCCTGCTTCAGCTGACCGAGGTTGCTACGCTCGAACTCGTCGATAGTCATCGATAGCGAGTACGGTTCCTGACCTGAAGAACATGCCGCTGACCAGATACGCAGGCGCTGGTTCGGGCTGGCCTTGATCGCTTCTGGAAGCACTTTGTTCTTCATGACTTCGAACGGATAGGTGTCGCGAAACCAGAGCGTCTCGTTGGTGGTCATTGCGTCCACGACCTGCTCGCGCAGACCACTGCGAGGCTGAGCCTGGATTCGCTGAATCAACTCCCCCAGCGACTTGATGCCTTGCTGGTCCATGAGTTTGTTGAGACGGCTTGAGACCAGATACTGCTTATTCTCACCGAGCAAAATGCCACAGGCTTTTTCCAGGAAGACCCGGAACTGTTCGAAATCCAAATTACCTGTAGACAAAGAAACCGCCTCTTACAATCTTGCGTACAGCCAAAGGGCGGCGCCCTTTGGCGATTATTTCACTGCGTTGATCCGATCAACTACCCGGGCGGCGAGCTCATCAGGCCGGAACTTGGCAAGAAAATCATCTGCACCGACTTTCTTGACCATCGCCTGGTTGAATACGCCCGACAAGGAAGTATGCAGGATGATGTGTATTTTTTGCATGCGCGGATCGTTGCGAATTGCCGAGGTCAAGGTATACCCATCCATCTCGGGCATTTCGATGTCTGAAATCATCATCAGAAACTCCTCTTCAGGCTTCTTGCCCTCTTCGACCATTCGCTGCAAGTAATCCAGCGCCTGACGACCGTCGTTCAAGGCTACCACCTCGACCCCGACTGTCTGCAGACAACGCGTCACCTGTTTACGCGCAACCGACGAATCGTCGACGGTCAGCACTCGAAGGGTCAACGCTTTGGCCTGTGTCTCTTCATCGACAACACCGACCGAAATACTTTCCGAAGTCGGCGCCACTTCCGCGAGGATTTTCTCCACGTCAATGATTTCGACCAACTGGTTATCGACTCGGGTCACCGCGGTCAGATAATGATCGCGCCCGGTTCCCTTGGGCGGCGGATGGATCTCCTCCCAGTTCATATTGACGATGCGTTCTACCGAATGCACCAGAAAACCCTGAATTTTGGTGTTGTACTCGGTAATGATGACGAAGGTGTCATTCACACCCCGCTCTAATGCTTTCGCGCCGGTGGCCATCCCCAGATCGATGATCGGAATGGTCGCCCCACGAATATTTGCAACGCCACGCACCACTGGGTTGGACCTAGGCATCACGGTCAGCTTGGGGCATTGCAGCACCTCTCTGACCTTGAACACATTAATCCCGTAGAGCTGCTGGCCGTTGAGACGGAACAACAACAACTCAAGACGGTTCTGCCCCACCAGCTGTGTGCGCTGGTTCACCGAATCCATTACACCCGCCATGCCCTAACTCCCGAACCAAAGCTTCGAACCCATAATTGCCTAAATGACTAAGCGGCACGGGGCTTGCTTTTTAACTGTTATGAATGCAAAAACGACATTTTTCCGACGCATGACATCTGGCTCCGGCAGCTTACGCTGCACGGCGGCTGTTTTGTGGCTTTTTAATGGCGGCCAATTCGCACAGAGCGAGCCTTTAAGCCTTCCTGATCAGCTTATCGGCGTGACCCAAGGGTTTCTTGAATTCTCCATAGAGGATTATCTGGCGACGACCCAAACCGAAGGCCGCTACCACATTCAGGTCAACCAGCTCGATCCGCGCATGACGCTGACACAGTGCGACAAGGAATTGACTGCGAGTCTCGAAAGTCCCGCCCAGCCGCTGGGACGCGTGACCGTCAAGGTTCGTTGCGAAGGATCATTACCCTGGACGGTATACGTGCCTGCCCAAGTGCATTTATTTCGTCAGGTCGTGATCGTCAAACGCCCGCTCAAGCGTGGCGGCATCATCGGCGAAGACGACGTATCCCTGAGCGAGCGCGATATCAGCCAGATGCCCCAGGGCTATATCACGTCGCTTGATGAGGCGATCGGGCAAAAGATGACCCGACAAATGGTCAATGGGCAGATCATCACTCCGCTGCAGATGGAACAGGCAGAATTGATACGCAAGGGCGACCAAGTGGTGATTGTTGCCAAGAGCGGTACACTGCTGGTCCGCATGCCTGGCGAGGCATTGTCCGATGGCGGCCTGGGTGAGCAGATCAGAGTACGGAACCTGAACTCGAAACGGGTGATCAAAGCGCGTGTAACCGCACCAGGGCAAGTTGAAGTGACCTTGTGATCGCTGGCGGGATGGCGCGGAGTTTCCTAGACTGAGAACCTGTGTCAGGCAGCGTTTCTATTGGTTTCAATAACGCACCTAAAGTTTTCTTGTGTTTGGCCGAAAACATGGCAAGCGTCCAAACACCTAGAGGTTCTCAACCATGGTCATCGACTTTAGTCGTTTAAACAGCTCCTCCTCCGTGTCGACGGGTTCGCGCACCAGCAATGTCAAGGAGACCGGCAATGCCGCGACCTCCGCCAGCGCGAAAGCCACCACCGAAGCGGTCACCACGTCGAGTGGGGAAGCCGTGCACCTTAGTAACGAGGCTCAACAGTTGCAGACTATTAGCGACAAGCTGCGCGATCAGCCGGTTGTCAACAGCGCCCGTGTGGCCGAGTTGAAACAGGCCGTTGCCGATGGCAGCTATACGGTCGACAGCGGTCGCGTAGCCAGCAAGCTGCTTAATTTCGAAGCCCAGCGCTAGCCGAAGGCCTGCGCCAGGGCTTTTGGACGCCTAAAACCCAGAGCATGCAATGCACGACACTACTCTATTGCAACTGATTACCGACGATATCGCACCGGCCCAACAGCTGTTGGAACTATTGCAAGCCGAATCCCTGGCGCTGCATGGTCGGGATATGTTCTTGCTCGAAGATATTCTTGCGCAGAAACAATCGCTGGTGATCATGCTTGAGCAGCATGGCCGCAAGCGCAGCCAGATTCTTGCCAGCCTGAATCTGAGGCCTGATCGTCAAGGCCTTGAGGAACTGGCGAGTCATTCATCGATCGGTGAAGAGTTGCTCAGCCAAGGTGACGCACTCAGCGCCCTGATGAGCGACTGCCGGGCCACCAACGAGCTCAATGGTCACTCGATCAAGCTCCAGCAAGCCTCCACGGCCCATCAGATGAGAATTATCACCGGCGGTGAAGCGCCAATGTTATATGACAGCCGTGGGTCGACATCCAGCGTCCATAAGCCGCGTCCGCTGAGCCAGGCGTAAATTTCCTGTATCAAGGCACCAAACATGCTGGCAAAATGCCCCTCGATTATGTGCTGTCGTATTTTGCCTGGAGAAGGATGAACCGTGTTCAATGCCTTAAGCGCGGAAGATGCTCCGCAGCCACCAAAGGTACTCACCACACCTTTGGAAATTGCCGCAAATCTGCGGTTACTGCTAGACAGCCATGACCCTCTGATCATTACCTTTCATGAGCGCACCCAGCGCTTTCAAAGCTATCTGATCGAGGTAAATCGCGACGGCAATGGAATTGCACTCGACGAAATGATCCCTCGCGACGGCGAGCGCTTCTTGACCAGCGGCGAACCGTTTCGCGTTGAAGGCTTTCATGACGGCGTTAGGATTGCGTGGGAGTGCGAAGAGACGCTGACCATTGACGACCACGACGGTCATCGTTGCTACCGTGGCGCCATGCCGACGGAAGTGGTTTATCACCAGCGCCGTAACGCCTTTCGCGCAGCACTGAAACTGGCTCAATTGGTCAATGTTGAAGTTAACGGCGACAAAGTTAAATCAGCACTGAACGGCAAGCTCCTGGATATTTCCGCTACGGGCTGCAAATTGCGATTTGAAGGTGATATTTCCGAGCAACTTCAGCTGGGCCAGGTGTACGAACGCTTTGTTGCAGGCCTGCCTTTTGGCAACATGAGCGCACCCGTCGAGTTGCGTTACCTGCATTTCGAAGAAAGAATCAACATCACGTTCGCCGGTGTGCGCTTCCACAACATGAGCGGTCTGGTACAGCGCCAGGTTGAGCGATTCGTTTATCAGCTGCAGCGCGAAGCGCGGCGATTCGATAAAGACGACGACTTCTGATCTGCGTGTGCAGTGACAGCGATTGCGGCGAATGACTGCCGCAATCGCATGCTCCTTTCCTCCCTGAGTACCGCTTCTTCTCCCCCGCAGTTCAATCGCTCAATCGCGCAATTTTCCGCTATCAAACAGGCTTGTCAGCGCTCTCTTCTGTAGAAGCCGTCGCCTGCGATTCGGTTTGCGGCTCGCCTTCGGCTTCGGCCCCCTCTTGCGGTTCGACGGCTGTCTGCATCTGATCCTGAACCACCTGTTCATCGACACGCGGGTCCAACGCGACCACCAACGGTGAGCTGGACATGCTGTCCGGCATCGCCACGTGTTGCAATGGTGCGTCCTCGACCTGGTGCAGATTGGTCACCGCCTTGGGCCGGATGCGCCAGACCAGAATCACGGCAGCAAAACAGACGAAAGCGTAGAGCATGTTGCTGCCGAACATCTTCATCATTACGCCCGCGGCCAACGGGCCAATACTGGCACCGATACCGTAGGTCATCAGCAACATGGCGGTCAGTGACACACGGCGCTCGCCTTCGACGTGGTCATTGGAAAAGGCCACGGCCAACGGATAAAGGCAGAACTGCATCAAAGAGGCGAAGAAGCCGACCCCGAACAATACTTCCACAGGCACCTGCGGCATGACCGCCAAGGGAAAAGCCAACAAGGCCAGCGCACCGGCAAAAATCCGAATCAACAAGGCACGGTCATAGCGATCCGACAAGGCGCCGAGCGGCCATTGCACTAACAGCCCCGCAAGAATGCAGCTACCCATGAACAAACCCACCGCCTCGGTAGACAAACCCTGCTGGGAGGCATACAGCGGCGCCAGACCATAGAACGAGCCGATGATCAGCCCGGCACCCAATACGGTGCTCAACGACTGCGGCACCCGCTTGAGGAAAAAACGGGGTTCCAGCGGTGCCGGGTGCATGGGCGCCGGGTGAATACTGCGGGTCATCGCCACCGGCACAAGACACAGGGCAAAACACAACGCGACCAGCATCAGCAGTTCGGGGCCCAATGACGGGTGAATAACCAGAATAAGCTGACCCAGCACCAGGCCAAGGTAAGACGCGATCATGTAACCGCTAAACACAATGCCGCGTTGTTTGGCATGTGCCTGCTCGTTCAGCCAGCTTTCGATCACCATGTACTGGCACATCATCCCCAGGCCCACGATGACCCGCAGGAACAGCCACGCCGGCAGCCAGTCAACCAGTCCGTGCCCCAACACCGCAGCGCCAACAATACCTGCGCACGTGGCATAGGCGCGAATGTGCCCGACCCTGCCAATCAATCGGTGACCGATCTTGCCGCCCAATACCAGACCGAAGTAGTTCGCCGCCATCAACGCGCCAACCCACAGGCTATCGACTTGGTCGGCCGCCAGGCGCAAAGCAAGATAGGTACTTAACAGACCCGAGCCGATAAGCATCATCAGCGAGGCAAAATAAAGCGCTCGAAAGGACTTCCAGATTTGACGCATCGACGTTCCAGGCTTTCCACATAAAAGAAGAAGAGCAAAAGAATGGAGCCACCTAGATAGGCGACTCCAAAACCAACGTTTCTAAGCCTGAGCAGCCAGCACGCGCCGTTCCCAGGGAGTAATTTCATCAAAAAAGCGGGGCAGTTCCATGCTCATCGAAGCGATGTAGCCTTCGATGAACGCTTTACCAAACAGCTCTTTCGCCAATTGGCTACGCTTCAGACGCTCCAGAGCGGCATGTAAGGTACACGGTAATGACAATTCATCCGGCACTTGAATCTCACCCTGGATCGGCGCTGTTGGCTCCAGCTCATGCTCAACACCATAAAGACCGGCTGCAAGCCTCGCGGCGATGGCGAGATAAGGGTTGGCATCCGCACCAGATGCCGTCATCGCTACCGTAGAATCGCGCCGGTGAATAGCCGCCCATGATGCATTGCAACAACACTCCACGCGCAAGCTGCAAACGCCGCCCTTCGAGGAAACCCTCGGCGGTCATGACCTTGCCCCGTGGTACACCGTTCAAGTCCGGCGTTACGCACTCAATCTCATCAATGCCCGCCAATCGCTCCGCAAGGGAGCTGTGGTCATTAATCGTCATGACTCTAAATCCTTTATTTTTGTACAAGCCGTTCAACGGCAACCTGTACAAAATACGCATCACCCGTTCAAAATTTCAAGCACCGCAACAAAAAATGAATTAGAGGACTGTTGGCATCTTACATATATAGGTGGTCTCGGTGGTCATTGCGGGGCTTCCCGGAGCGCTAATACCGGGGCAACCCAAAGCACACCCAAGCCCGGTAGTTGCGCAACGAAGGGTGTTTTTTCTACCGTCGAGTTCCCACGCGCAAGCCAAGCTTCAACTTTTCGTCTAAAGTCTTTTTCAGCGTTCGCCTAGCGAAGTGCTGGCCTCTGGTCTAGCCTGCCTCAGTAGCATAACGCCATGAAAAAGTGCAGCGCTCACGCGTTGGTACCTTTTTGTTTTCTGGATTGAACAACATCTAGCAAGCAGTCAGGGGTACTTTCTTGTGACTAATTTGACGTTCCGCCCTCCCCTCCTCTCAAGCATTTCATCTCGACAACCTCCTGCTGTGCTTCGGCTCATTCCGAACACCTGGCATGACGTTCGTCTGCCGTCAGCCCTTGCGGCAACACTAGCCTTCAAGACTGGCCAATGCGTCGGCATTGAGAGTGCCCAGGCCAACGACATTGATTTGATCCCGCTTAGGTGCTGCGTATGGCGTACCAAGCAGCGTTCAAGGGTTATTGACTTTTTAAAGGGAATTTAAAATGGCATTTTTCCCCTGTTTTTTGTCGGTGGTTTTCGTTGTCCGCAACGAGTCAGAGCGCATTGAAAGCATTCTGTTTGAGGCAACCTCGGTGATTGCCTCCATCGTCAGTGATTATGAGTTGATCATTGTTGACAATGCATCGAACGACGACAGCATTTCCGTCATGAAGCGCCTGACGGGCGAAGATGGATTTGCCAATCTGCAGGTCTATGCACTGACCAAGGAGGTGGATGTCGACACCGCTTCATGGGTCGGGCTGGAGAATGCGCTGGGTGATTTTGTCGCCGTCATTGATCCGATGATAGACGACATCAATTTTTT